>CAVWVF010000004.1:0-1785000 GCA_963758335.1 uncultured Alphaproteobacteria bacterium
AGAAGTACGCCTATCCGATCATCGGCGACTTTCCGCTCAACGACATTGAGCCCCGGCACATCATCGCCATTCGGAGCGCGGCGAACAAAGGCAACCGTCCCGGAGCCAGGGCAAAAGAGGCGGGGGAGCAAGGGCCCTGCGCCGGAGGCCGGGCAGCGGGTTCAGCGGCGGATCAGGAAGATCCTCAGCGCCGCGATCGTCACCGGCGAACGCGACCGGGCGCGCGGCAATCCGGCCGATGCCGAACTGATCGCAGCGGTTCCCCGTCTAAACGCAAGGGCGAGCGTCCGCACTTCCGCCGCATCGAGAAAATCGACGACGCGCCGGAGGCGTTCCGCGCCCTTTGCGAGGCCCGTAAGGGCGCTCAGGGATACATGGCGACGTCGCTCGATGCGTGGCTGTTCATGATCGCATGCGCCGCGCGGCCTTCCGAGGCGCTTCACGCCCGATGGACCGAGATCGATCGCGCAAAGAGGCTGTGGACGGTCCCCAAAGCGCGAATGAAATCCGAGCGCGAGCATATCGTGCCGCTCAGCAAGCTGGCGCTTGAGGTGCTCGAACGGCGGGCGCTGTTGAAGACCGGCGACGCGGTGTTTTCGGGTTGGTCGGGCAGTCCGGTCGGCTACAGCAATTTCGCCAAAGCGCCCTCAAAGCTAGGCCTCGATCTCGCGGCGCCGCATTCGTGGAGAAGCGTTTTCAGAGATTGGTGCCACAGTGTCGGTCGCATCAGCCGTGACCTGGCTGAGGAGGCGCTGGCGCATTCGCTGGGGACGGTCGAGGGCGCCTATCGCCGGGACCCGGCAGTCGAGGCGCGGGCCCCGGTGATGGAGACCTATAGCTCGCTGGCTCGCCGGCGTCGCCAGCGCCGACGTCATCGCCTTTCCAGTACGTGCGTAAGTCCCTTTAAGATAGAACAGCGAGACGCCTCTCCCCCCGGGGAAGAGGACGGCGTCTCTGAGACAACCCGAAAGCGGTGTGGGAGCGCCTTCGATGCCTAAGCCCCAAACTACCAGAATCGCGCCGTGAGTGGCGAGGGGGCGCACTGGACGCTCAAGCAGACGCTCGCCTGGATCGCCGATCGGAATATTGATCGAGTCAACAACGGCATACAGAGAGTGGCGTGACCGCTACTACGAATACCCGCAACTATCCGACTGGCGCAGCAAGCCTCCGCTGATATGGGATTGGCGCAGTCCGGTCGACGAGCTGGACGGGGCGGCGCAAGCCCTTCGGCGAGAGTGCGAAAACGGCGCTCTTCACGGTACCGGCAGAGAGGGCGCCTCGCGCCGCGCCGCGAGATTGCCTCGGCTCCGATGGCTCGACCTCTATGCTGGTCGATATCGCCGGGGTGACTGACGGCCCGCAACTCTATGACAGCAGCGCGGACCCGCTTGCAATCATGGACGGCAGAGCCGAGCCCGTCTTTTTATGACGTGCGCTTCGATGCCGCCGGCCCCCTGGCGGCCTTCCCCGCGCCGGAAGTGGAGGAGCCGGCGAAGCCGAAAGGCGGGGCAAGTCAAAGCCCGGCGACGGCCAACGCCCCGGAGGGGCCGGTCGCGCCGCAACCCGAGGTGGCCGGGAAGCCTCTGACGCCGAAGCAGCGCAGGATCATGAAGTGGCTGCTGCATCTCTATCAGGGAGGTCCAGGATTGGACTTGTGGGATATGATGCGGGTCCGGCTCGCGGAGGAGGCGAAAGTCAACGTGTCGCGCCCCGCCTTAGGGCGCGTGCTCTCGCAAATGCCTGGGGAATGGCGCGAGAACAGGCTAGCCGTCTCAATTAGTCTCAAGAAAAGTCTCAATAAGTCTCGGAGCCGAGACAAGCGCTCCTAACGCGCTGGATAACCATCGTCGCGAGATAACTCACGATGAGGTTCACCCGTGTCCGCGACACTGGTCAAAGCGCTTACTGTCGCTGCCTATGCGACCGCCGCCATCATTTTTATGCATAGCGGCCTCGGCGCTGCTCCGGTCAGCACGCGCGCCGAGCCGCTGATCGATTACGCCCTCTCTTGGTATCGCGAGAAGCAGCGCCTCAACATCCTCAGCGTCTCGCGCCAGGAATGCGTGTCGGTCTTCGGCCACGGCCAGACCCGTCAGATTTTGATCGAGCAGGTCGGCGAACTTGAAAGCTATCTGGATGGCGGCGACCGCCGCATCAGCACCGCGACCGTCTGCCGCAGGTTGATTGCGTTGGCGGTCCTTCCCATCCGGTCGACGGCCCCGAATTAAAGGCCCGTCAGCCCGAGCACGCTACCGGGCGGGCCGCGCCCCAGCACCAAGCAGAATTGAACGGCCTCGCCGAAGGCAACCGGCAGCGCGCCGAAGCAGCTCGACGGCGTCGGGACAAAAGCCGCGCGCGTCTAAGATTGCCGCCACAGTAAGGCGGCCACGTCATGGCCGCGTCCTTCGCGAGTAGGGCGCTGGTCATATCTCCAAGTGCATGAACAGGAGCTTCCCCATGCCAAATGCAAACGACTACTTGCCAGGGCAGTATTTAAACGCCGAGGCAAT
This sequence comes from uncultured Alphaproteobacteria bacterium, assembly GCA_963758335.1. Classification (GTDB taxonomy): domain Bacteria; phylum Pseudomonadota; class Alphaproteobacteria; order Rhizobiales; family Beijerinckiaceae; genus Roseiarcus. The sequence goes on from CAVWVF010000004.1 coordinate 2,514, forward strand.
CCCGGTTGGCGCTCGTATCGCGCCAAGATCACCAAGGTCGAAACCTCACAAGTTCGACGACGGTAAAGAGCGAGCTGGCCGTCTTCACCAACGCGACCAAACCTATCGCGCCTCAATAAGGGATGTGGTCAGGTGCTGATCGGCGCCCTTGGGTACTCGACTACGCAAATGGCCCGGCGCGGAGATCATCATTTTACCGGCGGCGAGACCAGGTTTGGCGGCCAGTGGGTCGCCTTCGGTCGAGATCGAGGCGTCCAACGGCTCAGGGGACGGCGCGCCGATGCACGACCGTGTGACCGATGGGCCGGACGAGGAGCGACACCCCGCTCTAAGAGGGCAGCACACGGGCTGCTAGGGCGTTCTCGCGCACCCCGCAAGCCCTGAGTTTCCGGCTTTAGAGCAAGGCTAGTCCGGCCTTGAAGAGCCGGCGGGCCTCGCCAGGGACGATTTCGCGGGCCCGCAGTCCCAGAGAAATTCCCAAGGCGAAAAGGGAAGGGCCTATGGACGATCGCAATAATACCAATGGCGGGGGCCGAGATCAACGCCGCGCTCGCGCGATCCGCGAATTCAGGATGACCTCGATCGTGCGACCGACGATCTCGAGTTCGAAGTCGGCAAGGCGACAATGACGTGCCTCGGAGCGATCTGAGCGCCTACGTCCGGTTCGAGGCTGAAGAAGCCGTCAAAGGACGCCATTAGAGAACAATAACCGGCCAGCCAAGAAGCATTAGCGCGCACCCCTGTGGGGATTGGTGTCGTGGCCGAACCCTCCTTATCGGCGGCCGAACACGCCAGGCTCAATAGCTCCATGGTCGACATCGCCGTCGCGGCCCAGGGGCCGGTCGACCGACAGTTCCGGCAATCATCGTTTCGGGCGGCAAAGGATCGCTTGATATTCGCGAGATGGAATTTCACGACATTTCCGGCGGCGCGCGAGCACGGCCACACGCATTTGAGCTGGTTCGAGATCTCTATCCGAACGAGGATGCGACCGCGTGGGCGCGCGCGTGGCTCGCCTGCCATCCCGGCGCCGGCGCCTTCGTTCCGGGCGAAAGCGACCCCGTAGACGACTTCGCCGATGTCGAGGGCGGCGACCTATGTCGAGAGTCCTCTACGATGGCGCGGCCTAGAGCCCCGAGAGGCACGCCCGGCTACCTTTGCCTCACCCAAACGCGAGGCCTGCCCCTGAGCCCCGAGGAGCGCGGCGCAGCTGCGCTGGATCGGCGATATCCGCGGCGACGAGGGTCGGGCTTATCGTGCAGGCCGCCGATGACGACGGCAAGCTCGTCCGGCTGCTGGTGACCCACGTCACCCCCAATGGCCGCAAGTCGGAGCACCAGCCGGCCCGCGTCACGATCCGCGGCGCGAAGGGGCTCGGTCTTGTCCGATTCGGCTCGCCCGGGCCGAAGGCGTAGTCGAGACGGAGGGGCTGGAGAAGGGCCTGGCGGCGCGCGCGGCCGGGGCCGAGTACGTCGTAGGCTCCTGGCGGCGCCGCCAATCTTGGCAAAGCCCCATTGCCGCCTGATCGTGTGAGCTCCGTCGTCATTGCGCGCGATGCCGATCCCGCCGGTTCACCCGCCGATCTGCGCGCTTGTGGCGCGGCGTGGTGCGCCGCCTTGGACAGGGCCTTAAGGTCGCGGTCACTCCACGGCCGAGGATATCGCGCCGAAAGACGCGCCCCCCCTCAAGGATCTCGACGACGTCTGACAGGTTACGACCCCGAGCTTGTGCAATCCTGCTCGACGGCGCGAATCTCGAACACGGCCGACTGGGGGACCGGTCGACGGCGCCATCCTCGATGCGGCCTCAAGGCTCGACGCTAGTTCAGCTGGGGCGCGCGCGCAAAAGTATCGCCGGCCTGCTCAGGACGGCGCTCGGGGGCCTGGACGACAAGCTCGGCGAAATTATCCGGGAGCGCGTTACGATGCCCGAGGGCGGGACGGACGAAGCGAAGCTGCTCCCCTGGCCGGACCCCGTCACAGACATTGGCTCAGTTCTCGATACCGTGGCTGGCGCGCTCCAGAAAATCCTGGCGGCGCCTAACACTCACCTCGATGCAGAAACGCTGTGGGCGGCCCATACCCACCCGCCGCTGCGCAGGGAGCTGGGCATCAGGCATTCACCGCGATTGGGGATCCAGAGCAAGCTCGAGGATAGCGGCAAAACAACCGCCATGACGGCCCTGCTCTATGTTGCCGCGCGGGCCACGGCCACGAGTTCGCTGACCGGTGCGTCTTTGTTCCGTGAGACCGATGCAAACCATTGGACCGTACTGTGGGATGAAGCGGACACGCCTTTCCAAAGAACACTAACCCGGAATTGGTCGGCGTTTTCAACGCCGGGCACGATCGGAAGTTTGCCCTTGTCCATCGTCAGGTGCCGCTCCCGGAAGGGGGGTATGAAACGCGCACCTTCGATACGTTCACCGCTATCGCGCTGACGGCAATAAAGGCCTTCCCCTCCCGATCCATGCAGAGCAGATGCATCGTTCTGGTTATGCAGCGCGCCTCGAAGGACGAGGCGGCGCGGCTGGAGGAGTTCAACGAGGGACACGAGGAGACCCTCACCGAATGCGGTAGGAAATTCGTGCGCTGGGCGGCCGACATCAACATCCTGCCCAGGGTCGGCAAGGTCCCCGGCCTGATTAATCGCATCTGGTTGAACTGGCGCCCGCTGCTCCAAATCGCCCATCTCGCTGGGCGGAACGTGGCCTGCTCGCGCACAGGCGGCGGCTGAGGCGGATATGGCTCGTGTGATGGGGGAGAAGGACGATAGCGTCGACTATGCCTTGCTCGCGGCCCTTTGGAGGGTGTTCGCAGCGGACAACTCCAACCCGCGCCGCATGCTCACTACGGACCTCATCGCCAAACTCCTTAATGAGGACGAGGGGCGCTGGCGTGTGGCAAACCGCGGGGAGTCCATCGACGAGTATTACTTGCGCAAGGAGCTGAAGGGTTACGTCCCACCGTAAGACAAGGGGGCAGGGGCTAAGGCACCGCTCCGCCGGTGGCGTCCACCCGGTTCAAAGACAAAGAAGTGGGGCTACCACGAGTTGCATTTTGTAGACGCCTTCTCGCGCTATCGGGGAAGGGATTGCCCTCAGAGGAGCCCCCGAAGATGAAACGGATGCGTCCCCAAACCTTCCTCTCCTACACCCCCTAAAATATCCAGACCATCCAGACCATCCAGCCCTAGGGCGGATTCCCTGATATTTCAATGGCATCCTCTGGGCTGGATGCGTGGGCTGGGTATGCACATCATCCAGCCCACCACCCCGACCGGAGGATCGGCCGGTCCTGGGCCGGATGGTGGCGCCCTATCCAGCCCACCATCCAGCCCAAGTCAAATATTTGAATTATCTGCAAAATTAGCTATAGGGCTAGATGGGCTGGATGGGCTGGATGTTTCAGGGGGGATAAAAAAAGAAAAAGAAAAGACCACTCAATTTCCACGTGGTCCGGCCGGCCGAAAGGCCCGGAAGGGCGATCCATGGATACAACCGACAGCCAGAATACAACCGTGGACCCGGGCGAAGCGCATGGGCGAGCAAGCCAGCGAGAATGGGCAGCGAGAGGTCGGAGGTGGCCGCCGCCTTGACCGATAGCGCGGTAACGCCAGAGCGGGCTTTTCTGCCGCCTTGTCCCCCGCCGTCGACGATCGGCGCCGGGCCGCGCGCCCCTCGGCTGGCCGACCTACTACGAATTCTTCGCCGGCGCCGGCATGGTGCGCCTCGGGCTTGGCCCCAATTGGACATGCCTTCTGGCGAACGACAACAATGTCGACAAGGCCACGTCCTACGCCCGAAACTTCAGCGTACACGACCTCAAGATTGACGACGTTGCCTGCCTAACGGCCGCGGACCTCCCGGCCACGCCCGATCTCGCTTGGTCGAGCTTTCCCTGCAAGGACATATCCCAGGCCGGCGGCCGTGCTGGTCTTGAGGGTCGCGCTCGGCGACATTCTGGGACTTCTGGGACCTCATGATGGCCCTCCGCGCCGAAGGGCGCCCGCCGAAGCTGATCGTGATCGAGAATGTCTCGGCTTGATCACGGGGCACGGCGGCAAGGATTTCGACGCGCTCGTCGACGCCCTCACGGGAGGCGGCTATCGCGTCGGCGCCATGGTGATCGACGCCGCGCTATTCGTGCCGCAATCGCGCGAGCGCGTGTTTATCATTGGCGTCGACGCGCGCTGCAAATTCCCGCTGAGATCGTCGTCCGGGGCCGAACCGCCCTTCCATCCGCCGATCTGGTCAAGGCGCTCGCGTCAGAGGATCGCCGATCTGGTGGCGTCTGCCGGTCCCGCCTCCGCACGGCCTGATCCTCCGCGACATCATCGACGGTCAAGCCCAGGAATGGGACGCCTCGGACAAGGTCGCCGAGATCATCGGCAAGATGGAGCAGCCCCACCTTGACCGGCTCGAGGAAGACAAGCGCGCCGGCGAGCTGGTGGTTCGCGGCCTCAACTACCGCACCCGCCATGGAGTCCCGCAGTGGGAGTCCCGCAACGACCTGATCGCCAATTGCCTGCGGACAGGAAGCGGCGGCTCAAACGTCCAGCGTCTTATGTTCGTGGACGGCTCCTCGGTATGCACTCAAAAGATAACGCCCCTCGAATATGCCCGGGCGATGGGCCTGCCCAAATCTTACGAGCTGCCCTCAGCCCTCGGCGCGGCCTACAATTTAATTGGCGACGGCGTTTCTCCGCCGGTAATCCGGCACCTGGCGCGGTACATCTTTGAGCCGCTCCTGGGGAGAGCGAGCGAGACCGCGGAGCCTTCCGCCTCCGAGCCGCTTCACGCCCCCTGGCTGCCCCAGGCGCGGACGCCCGCGCCCGAGGACTTCCGGACATCGAGAAGTCCAGGGCCTCGCCGAAGGGAAAGTCCCCCCGGCAGGACCAAGCGGCGAGCACGGGCGCGGCCGCCGTCCTGGCCGGCGTAGAAGTCATTTACTGCGCCGAGGAAGTGCAGGCGCGTCGCCTTCTCGCGGAGATGCTCGCAGCGACGGACTGGGTCGCGATCGACATCGAAACGGCGCCGAACAAAACGGAATTGGATCGCCTCGCCGAGCTCATGCAGACCCAGGCGGAGGCGGCCGGGCGGCTAAAAGCCGCTCGCAAGCTCAAGGCCCCGGCGGCCGAGATCGCAGCCCTCGCCGCCGCTGAGAAAGCGCCTCACCGCCGAGATCAAGTACGCCAAGACGGCGGGCCTCGACCCGCACCGCGCCCGCATCCGGCTGCTGCAGGTCTACGACGGCGGCGATCGCGTCCTCGTCATTGATCTGGACCGCACCGGCGCCGGCGTCCTCGAGCTGCTCGACGGCGTGAGCGTCATCGCCCACAACGTCGCCTTCGAGCTGGCCTTCCTCGAGGCGGCCGGCGTCGCCCTGGGCGGGATGCAATGCACGCTGCAGGCGGTGCGCCTGACGCTCGGCGAACACGCCACCAGCCTCGCTGCGGCCGCGCGCGTACTTGAACGTCGATCTCGACAAGACGCAGCAGATCAGCGACTGGAACGCGCCCCACCTCACGCCAAAAGCAGATCGACTACGCGGCGATTGACGCCGTCGTCGCCTGGCGGATCGCCGAGAAGATCCTGCCCCGCTTCGACGTGCAGAAGTCCGCATATGAGATCCAGATCGGGGCCGTCCCCGCGGCCATGCGGATGGAGCAGCGCGGCTTCAAGCTCGACGTCGAGGCGCATGCGCGGCTGATCGCTGATCTGAGCGAGGAGCGCATCGCGGCCGAGCAGGAATATTGCGAGGCTTGCCTGGAGGGTGGCCATACGGCGCTCGCCGACAAGGCGCCGTCGACGCCGGCGCAGAAGGCAGGACCTCCTCGAAGTCCTGCTGTCGAGCGACGAACTCAAGCGCTGGCGCAGGACAGAGAAGTCAGGGGCGCTGTCGACCAAGCGCAGCGAACTGCTGCGCGCTGGCCATTACCCGCCGATCCTGGCGCTGGTGAAGCTCAGCCGCATCGACAAGATGCTGTCCTCGTTCGGGCAGACGCTGGCGGCGCTGGTCTCGCCGGTCACCGGCCGGATCCATGCGCACTATCGGATCGCCAGCACCGCATCGGGGCGGGCCAGCTGCGCCGGTCCGAACCTGCAGCAAGTTCCGCGCGACCCGCGCTTCCGCGCGCTGTTCATCCCCGAGCCCGGCAACATTTTCGTCATCGCCGACTACAGCTCGATGGAGTTGCGCGCCGCCGCGTACATTTCGGGCGATCACGCCATGACGGAGGCGTTCGAGCAGGGGCTGGACCTGCACCGGCTGACTGCGTCGCAAATGACCGGAAAAGATCCCGCCGACGTGACCGACGAGGAGCGGAAGGGCGCGAAATGCGTGAATTTCGGCAGCGATTTACGGCCAAGGCGCCGGCGGCCTCGTGCAGACCGCATGGGATCAATTCGACATCGTCCTGGACTTCGACGAAGCCAAGGCATGGCTGCAAGGCGTTCGACGACACTTATTACGGCTTCGTGCGCTGGCGGCGCGATCATTATCGGCGCTGTGAGCGTCGGCGCTACATCGTGATCGGCCGGGACATGGGCCGCGGGATTGGCCGGATCTACCCCCAGAGCCGCGTTCCCGAAGGCGGGTCGTTCTACACCCGCTGCTGCAATCTGCCGGTTCAGGGCGCCTGCGCCGACGCTTCGATGCTGGCGCTCGCCTATGTCGACGATCGTCTGTTCGACGCCGGGATAGAGGGCGGGCCGGTCGCGTGGCTGCATGACGAGATCGTGCTCGAAGTCCGCGAGGACCAGGCCGAGCGCGCGGCCGAGATTCTCAAGCAGGCGATGATCGACGGCTTCGTCGAGACTTTCCCGGACGCGCCGATCAACGGGCTGGTCGAGCCGCACATCGGCGCGAGCTGGGCCGAGAAATGACGCTCGCTCGCATGATCAAGGTGCTGGGCACATTGAAAAGGGGCACCAGCGTTTCTGCGGCAGAGCAGGCGTCAAGATTCCCGCGTTAACCTGCAGGTTCGCCCCTGAGACCGAAGATCCCGAGCGGCTTCGGGTTCAAGCCGCAAATGCAAGGAGGAGATGAGGACCATGATTGTGCATTGGCAAGGCGACGACGGCGTCACGAAGTCCGTCAACACGGAGACCGCCACACGTGCGGAGTTGGGCGAAGCAAGCGTCGCGCTCTTCATGGCCAACTCATGTCACCTGGGTAAAGACCACGACATGTTCGAGAGGATTTTTGTCGGCGTTCTCACACCTGACGACGGTTCGGAAATTGATCGTCCCGAGGCTATCGATGTGCTCGTGGACGTGATCGCATACCTCCTCGAGGAGGATACGATGCAGCCAGCCAGCGCCATCGACTTCAAGGTGGCGGCGATAGCGCAAAAGCTATCCGAGCAAGCGCACCGCATAAATCTCGCGCGACCCCGAAGCCGTTTTCTTCGCCCGGTCTGACTGGAGTGAACATGACGGACATAATCCGGGACGACCTTCGGCGCCTGGACCGTTCTGAGGACCGAGGGACGCGCCGCTTGGGTGCTTTGTCGGTGCAACAACACCCGTTTGGTCGCCCTCGCGGCATTGGAAAGCGGCGAGAGCCAAAGCTGCGGCTGCGTCAACACGCCCAGCACGCGTCAGCCCCTGCGCCGCTCCTCCTTCGCCAACGAGATCGCGGGCGCCGAGGCGCGCGGCGGGAGGAAACGCCATTTCGGCGGCGGGGTGTCATGATGACCGACATTCACATCTGGACTCCGCCCCGAGGCGATGCCGACATTGCGCCCACGCGCTTTGAGCGGATCGAACACGATGGCTATCTGACGATCGACGCGCCCTGGGTTGTGCCGGCGCTGCATGCGGTCGGTTCCGATCGAGCGCCGGGTGTTGGAGCCGGCCGCCGTCATCTGTCGTTTGAGCTGCGCCGCGCCGGTCTCGAAGTCGCGTCGTTTGATCTTCACCGTTACGCGAATCCCTTGGTTCCCGACATCGAGACGGGCGATATCCGGCGGCTGACGACGCTCGCAAGCACGCCAATGATCCCGACTTCACGTTCGGCACTGGCAAGCTCGGCGATCTCGCGGGATTACAAGCGCCATCATCCTCGCGATGATCGCGCTCTTGATCGGCTACGAGTTTGTCAGCCGCATATTCACTCCCGTGCCTATCCACTTCGCAGAGGCGATTCCGATTGCCTGCCTCGGCTTGGCCGTCAACATCGCGAGCGCGTGGCTCCTAAGCGGCGGCGGGCCCGATCACGGCCATAGCCACGGCCATGCGCATGGAGGCCACGATCACGAGGATCACGATGAGTCCCGTGAAATCGTAACCGCTTCCGGCGTCGTGCGCCTTGAAGTGTGCGAGGACGGCGTGCTGCCGCGCTTCCGGCTCCGCGCTGGGACCGGCCCCGCTCTGATCGCGCAAGCGGTAACAATTGAAACCGTCCGCCCCACAGTGCGCGGCAGGTTTTCACGATGGCGGATCAAGGCGGCGATCCGGAGTCGCTCGCCGAGATTCCGGAGCCCAACGCCTTCGCCGCAAATGTGCGGATCGGACAAGACACCTATCCGGTCGTCTTTGAAGAGCACGAACATGCGCAAGGATCGGCCGCGCGCGACAACAACATGCGCGCAGCCGTGATACGTCATTGCCGACGCTGCGGTGTCGGTGCTTGTCATCCTCGGCCTGCTGCTCGCGCGCGCCTTTGGCTGACTCTGGATGGACCCGCTCGCCGGCATCATCGGGGCCTGCTCATCGCCAGTTGGTCCTATGGCCTGATCCGCGACACCGGGGCGATCTTGCTCGACATGAACCCCGACCGGAGCATCGCGAGCAAACTGAGACAAGCCGTTGAGGGCGACGGCGACCAGCTCGCCGATCTCCACCTCTGGCGCTTTGGGCCGGGCCACCTCGGCGCGATTGTTTCGGTCGTCACGGCGAAACCACGGGAGGCCAACTATTATCGGAGCCGTCTCGCCCGCTTCACGTCGCTGTCGCATCTGACCGTCGAGGTGACGCATCAATCTTGATGGAGCGGAGCGGCGGAAGGAAAGCCGCCTAAGCTCGATTTGTAAAATCGTGCCATTGCCGCACCTGCTGCCCCACCGCTGCGACTCCGGCGGCGATACCTTGACAGCGTGAGGGTTCGCCCGCTCTTAGAGGCCCTTCCGAAGGCGAGGCCGTGTTTCTCAAGATCGCCGCTTTTGTCCTCCCGCTGGGGTTCGACACGTTCGCCGTCGCGGTGTGTGCTCAGGCTCCGCCGCATGCGCCCGCTTCGCCCGGCGGCGACCTTCACCTTCTTCGAAGCCGTAATGCCGCTCGTCGGTCTGTTGATCGGTCGCCTCGTCGGGGCGCGGTTCGAGACGCCCGCAGTCGTTGTCGGCGGAATTCGTTCTGCTCGGCGTGGCGATCTACATGTTCAAGGAAGCGCTTGAACAGGAGGAAGAGGCCGAGAGGCTCGCGTTCACCACACTGCGAACGGCGGCCTTCGCGGGCTTCGGTATTTCCATTGACGAGCTGGCTATCGGCTTCCGATGGGGACCAGCGGCCTGCCAGTGCCTGAGACGATAGGCGCCACGACCGCTGGCCGAACGGCGGGAACGGGCGGAATAGCAGGCGTACAAGGGCCGCTGCGGATGCGGCTTGACCCGGTAGAACACATCCGCGACCGTCTCGCCCTCGTCGGGAGCGAGCGCGGCCACGTAGACGAGCGCCTTCACCTTCTCGCTCCGCGTCGCCGCGACGACGGCGCCGGCGTAGCGTGCCGACCAGGACGACCGGTCCGGTTGCGCGCTCGAGCGTTCGATCGAGCGCCGCCACGTCGTCTTGAAACGAGGTCAGCGGCAGCGGCGGCGCTGACACTTCAAGGCCCTGGGCCGCCAGCGGCCTGATGATCTTGGACCAGCTCGATCCGTCGGCCCAGGCACCTGGACGAGCATAACGCTCACATCATTCAAGGACATCGCTTCTCTCCCGAAACGGCGCCGTCGAAAAGGCTCGGGCGACCACAGTACAGTGATGACATCCTTCCAGAGGAAACCTTTCAGACGTGACAAGCCGCCGCCTCGGTGACGCCAAGGATCATGTTAAAGCGTGGCGCCTCGATCGGTGATCAACCGCGATGCTCGCCGATAGGTTAAGTACGCCCAGATCCAGTTGATAAGCACCGTGGTACGGTTTCGGCCCCCAACCAAAAACAGCACATGAGCTCCGCCCCATAACCACCAGGCGAGCGCCCCATGAACCATGAGGCCATGGAAGTCAGCAACCGCGGCCTGGCGTCCGATGGTGGCCAGGCTTCCTGCGTGGCGATATCCGAACGGCGGCGGCGCGGGACGTCCCTCGAGTCGTCGGCGGATCACTTTGGCGACGTAGCCGCCGCCTTGTTTCGCCGCGGGCGCGAGGCCGGGAACGGGCTGTCCGCGCCACGCAAGGCAGGCGGCTACGTCGCCAATCGCGAAGACCCTGTCGTGTCCCTTGACCGAGAGATCCTGTCCGACAACGACCCGGCCCGCTCTGTCCCGTTCGGCATCCAGCCACGCGCCCGCGGGGGAAGCCTGCACGCCGGCCGCCCAAAACACGGTCCGCGCGGGAACGACTTCGCCCGCCAACACTACGCCTTCGGCGCTGACTTGCTCGACCTTCGCATCGAGGCGAACCGTCACGCCCAGCCTCCGGAGAGCGGTCGCCGCGTCGATCGACAGGGCTGGAGGAAAGGCCGGCAGTAAACGGGGCGCGGCTTGCACGAGGACGACCGTGGCGTTGGCGGGGTCGATCGCCCGGAACTCTCGTTCCAGACCGTGGCGCGCCAGCTCGACGATTGCGCCCGCCAGCTCAACGCCGGTCGGGCCGCCGCCAACGATCACGAACGTCATCCATGCTGCGCGCTCCGCTGGATCATCTGCGCTTTCGGCCCGTTCGAACGCCGTGAGCAGCCGGCGTCGGACCTCGATTGCGTCTTCAATCGTCTTGAGGCCCGGAGCATTCGCGGCCCAGTCGTCCATACCGAAATAGCTGTGCTGCGCGCCGGTTGCGAGAACAAGATAGTCGTAGCGCAGGCTGTTACGGCCGATCACAATTTCGCGGCTTGCAGGACGCACGCCGACGACCTCGCCTAACAGGACGCGGACATTTGGCTGCAAACGAAACAAGCTTCGGATTGGCGTCGCGATGTCCGCCGGCGAGAGTCCTGCCGTGGCGACCTGGTACAGCAAGGGCTGGAACAGGTGATAGTTGCGACGATCCACGAGCGTTATCCGGCAGGCCGCGCCGGCCAGTCCCCGCGCGGCCGCAATGCCGCCGAAGCCGCCGCCCACGATCACGACATGCGGCAAGCAAGCGTCGTGGAGCGCCGCGTCACGGTCGACCCGCCGTAAAGCTTGGTCCACGAGGCGATCGAGAGCGAAAGGGCCTGGGCCGTAAAGGATCAGGATCCCCAGCGCGAGCAGCCAGTAGAGACGTTCGTCGAGCTGCATCGCGGCTTGCGAGATAGGGACGGCAAGGACGAGAAGAATCGAGACGGCGCGCGTCCCAAGGCCGCAAATGAGCAGGCTTGCGACACCGAGCGAGACGGCCGGCTGAGCGGCCGCCGCATCCGGATAGCTCGCAAGCCACGGCGCCAACGACATCCTGACCGCGCCGCCCGCCCGAGCAAAGACTGCTGCACCGACAGCCAGCGGCGCGGTCGCAATCCACAGTCTCAGAGCCAGCCGATACCACGGTTCGACGATCCGCGTCGCTATGGCGACGGCTTGACCGAGACCGCTCGAACCGGGGATTGCAGTCGAGACCAGACCTCGTGACAGCAGGGCGTCGATGGAAAGCGGACCCGGCCCGTGGACAATGATCCAGCCGAGCAAGACGCCCCAGAACAGGTGCAGCGGCGACGGGCCTTGTGGGCCTTGCAATGCAAGAGCCTGAAATAGCAGCGGCAGAGACGCTACACGCGAGCAGCAGCCAACGAGCAACAGGATCGGGCAAACCGTCGCGATCGTCGCTCCCAGTGGCGAAGCGATCAACCAGTCGACAGTCGGACTGACCGGACTGGCGAACGCCATGGTCAGCGGCTCATGCATCGCCATGCTGAGGGTGGCTGCGATCAGGAAGCCCTTGGTCAGCCAAAATCGGATCGCAAGGTCGAGCCACGCGCCTCCGGCGTCGCCGAGCGCCTGCATCGACGACATTGCCGAGCGAACGACCGCAATCCCGGCCCGATAACCCAGTTGGCTTTCGAAGCCCGCGCGCTTCATACAAAGCTCCTTCAGAACGGGCTTTTCCGGCTATGGACGAGCGACCCGCCGCCAGTCCTGCAGCCGGACGCTCAGCCACTGATCGCAGAGTCCAAACGGTATGTGACGCCCTACCTCCGCGCTGTGGGCAGGTTAAGAAAATGGCGGATGAGGTAGTCGGCGGATAGGGCTCCCGGTCCCCAGGCCATGATGCCGAGCGCCATCGCGGCCCAGGTGATGTGAATGGGCCAGCCGTCCGGCACGGTCAGTTCGACGATGAGGGTCATGAAGAGGAGGCCGGTCGCGGCGAACCGGGTCCCGAAGCCGAGAACGAGCAGGATTGGGAAGATGATCTCCGCCGAGCCCGAAAGGAACGCCATCACCGTAGGGGCCGGAAAGGGATAAGGGCCGCCCGGAAGATGCAGTTTGAACTCGTCTGTGAACAGGGTCACCGCCGTGTCGTTGAGCTGAAGAAAGCCGGCCCACTTGAGCATCCCAGACTTCCAGAAGGGAACGGCCAGCGCAAGCGCGCCATCGCCCGAAAGAACTCCACGCCAGTGATGCGCTGCACCGCCGGAAACACAGCCGCCAGAGCGTCAATGAGGCTCACGGTGACGTTGTTGCGATATATGTTGTAGCGCTTCGTGCCGCTCTTCCCGTTCGGACCGATCACAAGCGACGGCGTTTCCAGGTCCGGCCTGGTCAGCGCCCAGGAAAAAGCAACCGCATAGCGCAGTGGCCCAACCTCCCGTTGGCTTGATTCAAGCGGCATCAGACTGTCCACGGGCACGCCGATCCAGGATGGCCTGCGCCGCGGCCGCTTCGGCCTTAAGGATCGGCCATTCGGGCAGGTTGCTGTCCCATTCGATCAGCGTTGGGATCGCGCCCACTCGTGAGAGAACAAACTCATAGTGTTCCCACACGCCATCGGCCACCGGTGCGTCGTGGCTGTCGATGAGCAGCGGCTCGCCTTCGTCGTCGCTTTGCTCCGCATGTCCGGCGAGATGGATCTCCCCCACATGCGACAGCGGGAAGTCCGAGAGGTAGTCCATCGCGGAGAAGCCATGGTTCGTCGCAGAGACGAAGACATTATTGACGTCAAGCAGCAGGCCGCATCCGGTGCGCTTCGCGATCGCCCGGATGAAATCCGTTTCGCTGACGGTCGAGTCCCGGAAGACAAGATAGGTCGAAGGATTCTCGAGCAAGATCGGTCGGCGGATCGCCTCCTGCACTTCGTCGATATGCGCGCATACTCTCCCAAGGGTCGCTGCGTTGTAGGGAAGGGGCAGGAGATCGTTGAAACAGACCGTTTCGTGCGTCGACCAAGCGAGATGTTCCGAGACAAGCGCCGGCTCATAGCGTTCAACAAGCCGACGAAATCGCTCGAGATGAGCTTTATCCAAGGCGCCCGGACCGCCGATCGACATGCAGACGCCGTGCAACGACACCGGATATTCGCGGCGAATGATCTCGAGCGAGCGATGCGGCGGTCCGCCCGCGCCCATGTAGTTCTCTGCATGGACCTCGAAGAAGCGGCGACGCTCGCGGTCGGCGAGGATGGAAGGGAGATGCTCGGGCTTGAAGCTTGCGCCCGCAAGCCCCGCCACCGGATACGCCGGAAAACGGAGAGCAGGCGCTTCCAACTCGACGTGCGCGGCAAAGTCTTGTCTCATCGCTGGTCCGCATTTCCGGTGGCGTTCGTCACATTGATCCGACTATGTCGGCGTCAGCGAGCCATGCTTGCCGTTTGGCAGGACGATGGACGTGCAGGTGCCGCCGCGAACGAACTTCCACGAATTCCCCTGGAAATCGACGGTCGAGGTGCCCTGACAGGTCGTGCCCGGACCGGCGGCGCAATCATTCTGGCCCTTCAGGGCGACACCGAAACACTTCTCTTTATGGGCGGCCACGGCGGCCTGCTCTTCCTCCTTGGTGAGAGGAGCTGCGCTCGCGAGGCTCGCCAGGGCGCTCGACATCGCGCCGGCGAGGATGAGGGAGCCGATAACAGTCTTTGTCGACATTGGCTTTCTCTCCAGACTTTGCAAAAGGCGCCTGTGAGGGCGCATCGTGACGCTCGATCATTCGCACCGAACGAGATGACTCGCCGGCCTTCGGGCGAATGAGCGTGGCCCGATTAAGCGCACGAACAGGTTTGAAGGTGAAATGCCTATTCGCAATCGATGTGATAGCCGCCGTCTATAGAGCCGATTCGGCGCGCTTCGAGAATGGACCCACGCGCAAGCCTGTCGGAACTACGATCAGCGACCCACCGAGCTGACCAACTGACTCCGATGCTGCGATTGGGGCTCAGCCCCTCAAGCGAGAGCGAATCTGAGGGAGTGCGCGCCCCTCATTTCGAGCCAGCAACCATGCGGCGTGCGGACTGTCCTCAGGAGGATGGCCGCGCAATTGTCACACCTTAGCACCACTCCCATCGGAGCCGCATAGAAGCGCAGAGAACCCAAGGCTCCGACGGAGCCGCATGCGTCGCATTGAATATGCGCGGTCGTCATGTCAGCGACGAAGACCTCGCGAAGAGCGCCTGCGGCGGCGTTGCCATCGAGGACGAAGTCCAAATCGTTCTCAGTCATTGCGCCGGTCCTCCCGTGGGTCCGAATCGCTCCGTCTTGATCGCGATAGCGTCATGTCCGAGCTCCATCAGGAAGCTCGAGACGTCCTCCACGAAAGGCGTGGGGCCACAGACATATATCTTTGGATTTCGGCCGGGTGGAAAGCACACGTCGGCCAGCATCGACGTGTCAATCCTTCGCCGATAGCCCGTCCATTCCTCCGGCTGTTTTCTGGTGAGGGGAACTTGCAAATCAGGATCGCGGCGGGCCATTGCATCAAGTTCTTTTCGGTAAATCACGTCTTCGAGGTTTCTGGATGAATACAACAGCACTGCGGGGATGCGACTGTTCCGCCTATCGCGGTGACGGAGCATCGCCATCAGAGGCGCAATACCGGATCCGCCTGCTACGACACAGAGAGGGCCGCCGATGGCGATGGTCCATACGAAGTAGCCGCCGATCGGCCCCCGCAACTCGAATTGGTCGCCGCTACGAAGCTCCTCAACGAGATATGGAGAAACCTCGCCGTTCTCCACTCGCTCCACGGTCAAAGTGACAAATTCGTCCTCGGGGGGCGAGGCAATCGAGTAGCTGCGCTGCGCCTGGTAGCCGTCCTCGGCCGTGAGCCGGATATCGACATGTTGGCCCGGGAGGTGTCCCTGCCATCCGTCTACCTGCAGCCGAAGACTTTTGACGCGCGACGTTTCGACGATGACTTCACGCGCCTGAGCTCGCCGCCACTCAAGCCTCCGCACTGGGCGCGCCCGGAGCTCAATCGCCGTCATATCTCTGTTCTTTCCAGGGGTCGCCGTGGTTGTGATAGCCGAACAACTCCCAGAAGCCGTGTTCATCCTCTTCCATGAACCGCAATCTCCGCACCCATTTGGCGCTCTTCCAGAAGTAGAGATGTGGCACAAGCAGCCTGGCTGGACCGCCGTGCGCGGGTAAAATCGGTGCCCCGTCGTAGCGAGTCACGATCATGCCCTTGCCGCCAACAAGGTGGGCAACAAGGACATTTGTTGTGTAGCCTCCGTCGCAGTGCGCCATGATGTAAGGAAAAGGCGCTTCCCTGAGATTCACTGCCTTTAGCAAATCGTCGAAACTTACCCCTTGCCAGATCGTGTCGAGCTTCGACCATTTGGTGACGCAATGAATGTCCGTCTTGATTGTGGTTTGGGGGAGCGCCTGGAATTCAGCCCATTTCCACTCGCCGAGCACCCATCCGTTGAGCTGAAGCGCAAAAGTCCACTCTTCGAGGTCGATTTGCGGAGTGGGTCCCGCCGAAAGAACCGGGAAATCCGTCGTCACGTACTGTCCGGGTGGTATGCGGTCGATCAGACCCTGCTCTCGTCGTCTCGACCTAAAGCCGCGGGAAATCGGGGGCTCATCCATGCGTCAGCGCCTTTCCGTCTGGAACTCCTGCCGGGCTACGATCAGGCATGATCGGCCAGCGGCTTCGCGAGATTAGCGCGGACCATTAGATGCAGGGGACGGCTTTCGAGGTGAAATGCCTATCGGCAATCGATGCAATAGCCGCCGTCTATAGAGCCGACCCGGCGCGCCGGCGCGTTGAGGGCGATTGTTCCGCATCTGACCGGCCCGCGAGGGCATGAGCCGCGGCGCGCGCGGCGTCGCGGACCCATGAGGCGCCAGGAACATCATTTTTCAGATTGGCGTCGACGTGAGCGACACAGCGCCTTTTGCGACGCCGATCATCGCTCAATCGATCTGATCCGGGCGGCCTATGCAGCCGCCTCGCCGGCGCCCACCGGCGCAAGCGCGCCCGCGGAATCCGTCACCCGCTCGGGTCGTTTTCCGAACCATGTCTTCCGCATCGCTTCGCGCACCAGCGAGCCGACCGCCGGCGAATAGCGACGCCCTCTCACGCTCACCAGGCCAACTTGTCGCCAAAATTCGGGCTGGACGATCGGCAGACCGATCACGCCGGGGTGTTTGACCGAGTTTGCCGGCATGAATGCAAATCCCAATCCAGCGGCGACCATCGCCAAAGTCCAGTCGTCGCGCTCGCTCCAATAGACGGGATTGCAGGCGACTCCCTTCTGCTGGAGAATCTGGTCGGCATAACCTGCGAACTCGCAGTTCACACGATGGATGTAGCATTCGCCATTCATCTCTTGAACGGGAAATTCCCCCGCGTTGGCGAGACGATGGTCGCGGCGAACGGCGAGAACCATCTGCTCGCGAAATAGTGGAATCGAATGAATATGCTCGTCGGGTTCCCCGCCGGGTAGAGCGTAGATGGCCACCTCGAGATCGCCATCTAAGAGACGCGCGCGCAGCTCCTTTGCATTGGCATCGCAAAGCCTCAGCTCCACCTCAGGATGGCGGGTTCGAATATTGGCGATGAGATCGACTATCTCGTCCGGCGAGATCGTGCTCATCATCCCCAGTTTGAGCGGCCACTTTCTCACGAACTCCCGGGACAGGCGCTTCACCAACCTCGAGTGGTCGTAAACCGACTGAAGATGTGGACGGACCATGTGGCCCAGATCCGTGAGGCGGATCGAGTCGCGCTCGCGGTGAAAGAGCAGGCCGCCCAGCTCCTCCTCGAGAAGCTTGATGGCGCGCGACAACGAGGGTTGCGTCACATTGCACCGCTCGCTTGCGCGGGTGAAATTGAGCTCCTCGGCCACCGCGAGGAAATAACGAACCTGATGCATTTCCATGGCGATCTCCAGCGTAAGGTCGACACAGGTCCCCGCGGAAGTCGATACCCCCCTCGATTGGCTTGATGATGGCGAAGGCTATCTGAACTGGCTCGAGCAAGCCCACCTGGTCCCAGGCGACGTTCTTCGGGACATGTGCGCGCGTGCGCTCCCCAGCGGAGCTTGACGAGGTTGCGGATCAGGCGCGGAGCCTGCGGGAATGGTTCAGGGTCTTCGTGGGTCGGCATAAGGGCCGCCCCCTGACAGCCGAGGCTCTCGCTGAGTTGGCGCCGCTTAGCCGCCTGCTCGAGCGCGACGAAACCTTCAGCCGCATCACCCTTTCTCCGGCGGGTCAACGGCGCTTCCGACTTGAGGTCCTGCGTCGCTGGCGCAACCTTGACGCGCTTTTGCTCCCCGTCGCAGAGGCGTTGGCTCAGCTGGTCTGCACCGAGGACTTTTCGCACGCGAAGTCTTGTGAGGGGCTGGCCTGCACGCTCGTTTTCGCCGACCATACGCGGGGTTATGCGCGGCGCTGGTGCAACATGGCGATTTGCGGCAACCGAGCAAAACAGGCAGCGCACCGACATCGTATCAAGGCGCATCAGCATATGGGGTCGTAGTTTCGGAGACCGCCGCCCGCCAAGGAGTAGTCGCGGAGAGTCGTGCCGCTCTCGGTCCCGCCGCGCGGAGGTCAAGCGCTTCTCTTGCCGGATCCGGCTACCACAACGAATTCGGCTTGAGACGGTGATCGGCCAGATGTGATCCCCGGGCATCGGCGGCGCTCCCTCAATCCGCCAGGTTTTCGATGACCGCGTCAGCGATCGCCCGCTTGGTGATCACCCCGACCACGTCGCGCGCTCGCGGCCGGCCGTCGCTGTGAAAGACGATCGCGGCACCCGACCCGTGACGCTTCAGCCGCGCCAGCGCGAAGCTCAAAATGTCGGTGTCGCGGCAAAGGGCGGGGCGGCGTTCAACGAACCGGTCGACCAGCGCGGCCGGGTTGATCCGGGCTTCGCGCCAGAGGCCGGAGCGCGGCGGAACGAGGCCGACAATGCGCCCCTCCCGCTCGACCACGATGGCGCGCAGATCGTCCTCCTCCTCGGCGGCCAGCGTTTCGTTCAGCGTCGTGCCTGCCTTCGCCAGGATGAACCGGCGCTCCATGACGTCCTGCCCCTGCCTCACCAGATAGAGGTTCATGTGGCGCTCCTTGGGAATGCGGTGGCCACGGTGGCGTAGCTT
Source organism: uncultured Alphaproteobacteria bacterium (assembly GCA_963758335.1). GTDB lineage: Bacteria > Pseudomonadota > Alphaproteobacteria > Rhizobiales > Beijerinckiaceae > Roseiarcus. The sequence continues at coordinate 21,178 of CAVWVF010000004.1, forward strand.
GATTGTGTAGATCGTCTCGCCGATCAGGGCGCGGCGGACCCCCGCCGCCACTGCCACCGCGACGATGACGGGGACGATGATCGCGTAGTCGCGCGTCATCTCGAACACCATGATGATCGCGGTCATGACGCCGCCCGTTCCGGCGCCGACCATCGCCGCCATCCCGACGATCGCCGCCGATGGAAGGGTCAGCCCCGCATGCGGAAGGGCGAGGCCGGCGACCGCGGCGAAGGCTGCGCCGAGCGTCGCGCCGAGATAGAGCGACGGCGAGAAGATCCCGCCCGAGGCCCCGCAGCCGAGGCTGATCGTCGTGGCGAGAAGCTTGAGGCCGAAGAGCAGCGCGAGCAATCCCGCCCCGGTCATCTTGTCGTCGAGGACCGCTTGGATCACCCCGTATCCGACGCCGTCGATGTAGGAATGGCCGAACGTGCGGGTGAGCCCGACCATCATCAGGCCCACGATCGCCATGCCGACCACGTTCTGCGTATAGGCATTGCCCGGCAGGCGCGGAAAATTGTCTTCCATCACCACCAGCAGGCGAATGAACGCCCACCTCGTTGTAGCTCCAGCCTTTCGCGCCACTGGCCGCCGCGAGTAGCCGACGACGTCGGCGGCGAGGATCGCTGCAAGCTTTCGAGTTTCGGCCATCTTGTCCCTGTCGCCTGCGCAGGATAGCACAAAGTCCTGGCCGTAATCGCTCGGGTCAATAGGGTTCGATTTTGGCGAGGGACGGCGCCGAGCCCTCGATCATCAAGGACATCGGCCGCGCGCTCGTCCATCTGCGCAGCAAGGGCGACATGGCGATTTTGGTGGTCGAACAATATTTCGAATGGGCGCGCGACATCGCCGACGACTACGCGGTCATGGACCGCGGTGCGATCGTGCTCTCAGGAACCCGCGCCGAGATGGACGAGGCGCAGGTTCGCGGCCGGATGACGGTGTGAGATGAATTCCAGATTCGCCCGCCCGGCGTCAGTCGTCGCGCGGCCGACCCGCCCTACAGCAGGAACCTGTAAGCGCCATAGAGCAGCGTTGCCACGCCGGCGGCGTAGGCCGCCACCGTCACGTACATGCCCTTGATGACGCCGCCGACCGTTTTCTTGAAGGCGGCCCGATCGTTCACGTTGGGAAAGGGCACCCCCAAACGATGCCGCCGAGCGGCGCCGAAAGTTCGGTCTGGGCCTTCATGCAATCTAAGGTGCAATGCTGCGGCGGTGCTTCGGGTTACGCCGGCTCCCCGCCGAAATGCGCCCAGAACTCGTCCCGTGTATTGCTGCGCGGGAACGGCGCGTCTGGCTCCGGCACCTCAAGAAAGCGGCACAGCGGCCCCCAGCCGTCGGCGACGTTAAAGACAAGCAGCCGGTCGGCCGCGATCGTATCGCGGACCATCTCGTTGTTCCGGCGATAGGCCGCGATCGCGGCAGCGCGGTCGTCGGTATGATCTCCGAATGTGTTTTTGATGAGCCAACCCGACATCGTCTGCATGATTTCCGCGATATGCGGCGGCAAGGGTATGTTCGGCAAGAGCGTCATGAGCTTGCCGATCGTCACGCTGAAGCTGTTCCACCATTCGTCTTCGGGGCGCTCCGTATGCACAACCTTCGCGTCCGGGAAGGCGATCGAGGTTTCTCGCCAGACCGCGGCGCCCGGCCAGTCAACTTGCGAGACGTAGCCGTCGAAGACCTCGGCCCAAGCGACTTTTTCTCCAGCGGCGATGGCCTTCCAATGCGCGAGCTGCGTTGGATTTAGCGCGACTTCGATCATGTGGTGGCAGGGGCCCAAGCCCAGCTCTTCGAGCGCCATTTTCGTCGACATCGTTCCAGTCCGGCCGAAGCCCGATCCGATAATTCTCAAAGGCATGTGTTCAGTCCATCGTGTTGCTGGGAATAGGCGCTTCGAGCTGAATTACCCTTGGAAGGAAACGCTGCCTATCATGAAGAAGACGCATCAACCGACATCCGGGGCGCGACCGCTGCTATTCCGGCAGGCCGAGCAGCCGCCAACCCGCCGCGATCTTGTCCGCGACCTCATTTATAATTCCAATCTCGTCGAACATGCGAAGTCGAATGTCCGGCCGTTCCTCCAGCGCCCGCTTGGCGATTGTCCGGGCTTCCTCCATGCGGCCGGCAAGCGCCAAAGCCACGGCCTGGGAATAATGGAAAGCCGGACGGGCCTGCGCCGCGCGCGCGAAGCTTGACGCCGCCGCGGCGTAACGCCCCTCATGCACCGCAACAAGTCCAAGCGCCCAATGCGCCCCAAAGGCCAGGGAGTCGAGCGGGCTCAGCCGCAGCGCGCGGTCGGCGTGGGCGGTCGCCGCCGCCGAATCGCCGCAGTAAGCGTTGATCTGCGCGCCGAAATAATGCGCCGCCGCACAGGAAGGATTGACGGCCAATGCGCTCCGGATGGCGCTCAACGCCATCACATAATCCCTTCCCAAATGCCCCATCACAAATCCGGCGACGGCGAGCGCCGTGGCGTCGTCGGCGCCGCCCGCGATGGCCGCACGCGCATGCCGGAGCGCGGAGGTCTTGTCGGCCTCGTCGAGGCCGCCTTGAATGAAAATGATCTGGCGGCACCAGGCCAGCAGGGCGTGCGCGGCGGCGGTGTTCGGGTCGAGCTTCAGCGCGTCCTCGAGCAGCTCCGCCGCGATCTTGACGCTGGCCGGACTCAGGGACTCCATGTGCGGCAGCGCTCTCAAATAAAGATCATAGGCGCCCAGGTTTTCCGGGTGCTTGCGTCGGGAGCGTTCGATTTCCGACTGCCGCAGGCTCGGCTCGACAATGCCGACCACCCGGTCGGTTATCTGATCCTGCAGGTCGAACACGTCCTCCAGAGCGCCGTCGAATTTGTCGGCCCAGAGATGCGTGCCAGTCTCGGCCTCGATCAGTTGCGCGGTGATCCGCACCCGGGCGCCCGCCTTGCGCACGCCGCCTTCCAGCACGTAGCGCACGCCCAGTTCGCGTCCGACTTGCCGGATATCGACGGCCTTGCCTTTGTAGGTGAAGCTCGAATTGCGCGCGATCACGAACAGCCATTTGATGCGCGAAAGTCCGGTGATGATGTCCTCGACCATGCCGTCGGCGAAATATTCCTGTTCGGGATCGCCGCTCATGTTCTGGAACGGCAATACCGCGATGGAGGGCTTGTCTGGCAGGGCGAGGCGCGGCGGGGATTTTTCCGTCGCCGGGGCGGCGGGCGCCATCGGCCTCGCCTGAGCGGCCAAGCCGACCTGCAGGGAATAGACGCGAATCGGCTCGACAATGTTTTTGAGTTGGGTCGGACCAAGATCGCTAACCGCGAGATCGAGTCTTGCGCGCACCTGCCGGTAGGCGTCCTCGGAAAGGCAGATGGCACCGGGCTCGGCTATGCCCTCCAGCCGCGCGGCGATATTGACGCCGTCGCCCATCAGATCGCCGTCGCTCTCCTCGACCACGTCGCCCAGATGAACGCCGATGCGGAACTCGATGCGGCGGTCGGCCGGAACGCCTGCGTTACGCTCGATCATGGCGTTCTGAACCTCGATCGCGCAGCGCACGGCGTCGACCACGCTACGGAACTCGACGAGGCTGCCGTCGCCCGTTCGCTTGAAAACGCGCCCGTGATGGGCGGCGATGGCGGGGTCGATCAGATCGCTGCGCAGCCCCCGAAGCCGCGACAAAGTGCGATCCTCGTCGGTGCCGGCGAGCCGGGAGTAGCCGACCACGTCCGCGACCAGGATCGCAGCAATCTTCCGGGTTTCGGACATGGCGCGCCCTCACGCGTCACGCAGAATAGCACAAGAAAAGGCTTGAGCCGCGCGTCTACTTATCGAAAGCTATCGGGACTGAAGGAAGCCAGCCCGAGCCAACCTGGGGGCGGCTTCGGGTCGATTTGACCGATCGGCCAAGCCGCCCGGGAACGGCCGCTATTTGCGCATTGCGGTCGTCCATGGCGTCGTCTTTGCGCGGCTGCAATCCCCCTTTGCTGCCATTCAGGCTCATTCAGATGCCCAGCCCTGGCTTGTGCCCGAAACTCCAATCGACCACGCCACCCCGGGGTCATCGTGCCGTCCACATGCTCGCCGAGCTTCTGCTCAAGCGCGGGTCGCCACGGCACGAGCTGGAAGGCAAGACCGTCATCGATCGTCGCGAACCGTCCGGAGGCGAGCGTCACCCTCTGACGGTAGACGCCCGAGATCCGGTTGCCCTCCGCGCAGGGCTGACCGGCAAGCCCTGTCTCGGCCGAGAGCTTCGCTTCGGCCTCCTCCAGCTCCCTCCGCCGCAAGGCGCCAACAGATTGCGCGAGAACCGCTTCAGGTAGGAGATATGTTTGGGAAGCGGCGCTGAGCGGAAGCGCGCGCACTGATGGCGCAGACGCGCGCCTTCATCACCCGGCGGCGGGCGTTCGATCGCAGTCGGACCGAGACCGCCGCGCGCCGGCCCCTTCCGAACCGCGACCAGCTGCGGCACTGGCTCGAGCGGAAGCTGTCGCCGGGCATGGCCGGCTTTCTTGGCGGCCCGCATCACTAACCCGACGAAGGTTTGTGGACGCTTGCCGCTGCGGTTGCCATCCTGGATGCGCCCAGGCCGGAGCTGCAGGTCGTCCTCGCGCGGCGTCACGACACAGCGCCCCGAAGGAAATTCGGAGCGACAGCGCTCGAAGCCTTGAAATGCTTGCGCAATGTGCCGAAAGCGCCAGCGGCGGGTGTTGACCAGGTCAGTGATTTCTCCAATCTTCCCAACCACATATGCCGCGCCGAAGGACGGCCTTTTCCCTTGCCGTCCGTGGGTTGGTCGTCTCCGCTCCCCAGCCCCCACATCCAAACGTGTCCGCTTGCCCGCCACACCCCGACGAGACCGAAGACAGCTCATAGCCTGGGCCCAGGCGCCGACAGGCGCGCGAATAGTCCCTCGGACCGTGCCCAAAGGCCTGTCCAATAGACAGCCGACGCAGCAATCGTTCGCTGTTTTGCCACGCCATCGGATGACGGTGGCGCGACCGTCGAACTGTGGCTGATCGTACCAGAAACAACGGGGCGTCGGTCGGGGAGCGGATGATCGCGGCGATGATATTGCCCGGCGCCGACCCTCCATCGCGCAGCGACGGCGTGAGCGCGGCGACGTAGGCTTGCGTCTCCGCCGGCAGCGGACGGCCCGTCGCTATTCTCTGCCCTCGCCTTTCCGTATAGGCCAGCCAAGCACCTTCGCTGCGGTATCGGCGTCCACATTGCGGCTCATTGCGGCGGCAATCCTCGCGCCGACCGCGTCGTTGGCGGCGCGGAGCGGATCGGCCGACAGATGAGCGTAGCGCGCCGTCGTCGTCGTGTGCTTGTGGCCGAGCAAGGCGCCGATGATCGGAAGGCTCAACCCGCCGGCCGCTCCGACGCTGGCGAAACTGTGCCGCAGATCGTGTAGACGCACGTCAGCGAGCCCGGCGGCGACGCGCGCATTCGCCCATGCTTTGTCGATGGCGGCGCTCGCGCTGTCGGCCCGCATACCAGGGATCACCCGCGGATTGTCCAACATGTGTGGAAGTTGCTGAAGCAATGCGCGGGCCGGCGCATTGAGATACACAATCTTGGCGCCGGTCTTACTGTCGGGTAGCCGCAGGCATTCGCGCTCGAAATCGACGTGATCCCAGCACAGATTGACGATCTCGCCCCGACGGCATCCGGTCAGCAGCAAGAGCCTGATCGCCGCCGATGGGTAGGGGTTGCCCGATCGCTGTGTTTCGGCGTCGAGAGCCTCGGCCAGCTGGGCGATTTCCGCCTCGGACAGGAAGCGCTCGACCTTGCGCACCGGCGCCTTCTTGACGCCTCGCGCTGGGTTGTCGGCGCACAAGCCGCGCTCGACCGCGAACGCGAAAATTGTGCTGACGAGCGCGACGCATTGGGCGGCGGCGCCTTTGCCGCCGGTCGCGATGCTGCCCGGCCGGCGCTTTTCCCCGTTCCCAACCTTCTCGGCGGTTTTGCCGGCCGTAACGGAGTTGCGCATCCGCTCGACATCGGCGCGAACGATGCGATCAGGCCGGAGTTTGCCAAGCAGGGGCCGCAGGTGGTGTTCGATGCGTCCGCTGTCTGCCTTGAGGGTCGAGGCCTTCTTGTGACTCGCGCCCTCGCTCAGATAGAGATCGATCAGCTCGCGGAAGGTCAGCGCCTTGCGATCTTCCTGGCGCGCTGTTGCGGGATCGCGACCGGCGGCAACCTCGGCGAGCAAGCGCTTTGCCTCGGTGCGCGCCGTCTCCGGCGTCCAGGGCGAACCATGCTTGCCGATGGTCAGACGCCGCTTCGGCGAGCCGCGGCCCGAACCTGCCCGATAATCGACCGCATAGGACCGGGCGCCCGCTGGCGTCACGACAAGCACGAAGCCCTTCACTTCGGTGTCGCGGACAAGATAGGTCGCGTCCCTTGACTCAACCTGATCGACAACCCGCTTGGTGATCTTTGCCCGCATCGAGCATCCCCCATCCTCTTCGTGTCGGCACCATGTCGGCACCGAAAATCGTAGCCTCGACGGCGAATGTCGGATTCTGGCGAGAAAAAAGCAAGGGATCTTAAGGAATTTGGTGCCGACATGGTGCCTACGGCGGCTCATGTCGGTAGAGATTGTAGGATTTTGATTCCGCCATGCGGAGGTTCGAATCCTCCCGCCCCAGCCATACAATTCAGTCACTTGAGTGCAATGATAGTAATCGGGGCAAATTTCCGGGCGGAAGGGGGGAGTCAAGCGTCGGAAAGTATGATTCAAGCTGGGGATGTCCGTTGATTCGGGTGATCCGCTTGAGCGCATGACGCCGGCCGAGCTCATCGGCCTGGTTCGCACTTTGATTGGCGAAGTGACCCGCTTTCAGGCGGAGTACGAGAAGGTGAGCGGGGCGTTGGCCAAGCTGAGGGTCGAGCATCAGGCGGTCAAGGACGAACTGGCGCGATTGAAGAAACTGCCGCCGCGGCCGCCGCAGAAACCCTCGGGGATGGACAAGGCGACGGACCGACCGGATTCGCAAGCGAACGCGCCCAAGGGCGGGCGGTCGACGCAGCGGCGCGGCAGCAACCTGGACAAGCTGACGGTCACGCAAACCATCGAGGTGAAGGTCGACGCGCCAGCGGGTTCCCGCCACAAGGGCTACGAAGAGATCGTCGTTCAGGACTTGGTTCTGAATCCTTTGGTGACCCGCTATCGGCGCGAGCGCTGGCAAACGCCGGATGGGAAGACTCTGATCGCGCCGCTCGATCCCGGGATCGTCGGTGGCTATGGCCCGCATCTTCAGCGCCTGATCTTGATGCTGCACTTTCAGGGACAGATGACCTGCGAGCGGATTCTGGCGCTGCTGAACGGCGTCGGCGTGGTGATTTCGAAACGCCAGGTGGTGCGCCTGCTGGCCGCCAAGCTCGAGACGTTCCGCGCTGAGGACGCCGAGGTGCTGAAGACCGGATTGAGCAGCGCTTCCTTCGTCACGGTCGACGACACCGGCGCCCGCCATCGAGGCAAGAGCGGCGTGACGACCCAGATCGGTTCCGACAGCTTCACCACGTTTCGAACCGGCCCGAGCAAGTCCCGCCTGGCGTTCCTGCGCAATCTCCTGGGCGGCGCGGCCTCTTACGTGGTCAACGAGGCGGCGCTCGTCTACATGCGGGCTTGCAATCTGAGCCTCAGCCTCATCGACACGCTCGCGGGCCATCCGACGCGGCTTTTTGCGTCTCACGAAGACTGGACGAGCCATCTGAACGCGCTCGGATTCGCCGATCTCAGGATCACCCCCGATCCGGTGCGGGTCGCCAGCGAGGGTGCTCTGTGGGGCGCCGTTCGCGAGCAAGGCCTGCTCGGCCAAGCCATCGTCGTGTCAGACGGCGCCGGCCAGTTCCGCGTCGGCGAACACGCCTTGTGCTGCGTGCACGCCGAACGCCTGGTCCACAAGCTCATCCCCGCCAACGACAAGCAGCGCAACGCGATCGAGGTCGCACGGCGCATGATCTGGTGGTTCTATCGCGCCTTAAAAGAATACAAGCTCGCCCCGAGCCTCGAGAAAGCCGAGCGTTTGCGGGCGCAGTTCGACCGCATCTTCAACCGCTCCAGAACCGGCTACGCCACCCTCGACAGCCTGCTCAGGCGCCTCTTTCGCCTCAAGGACGATCTCTTGCGCGTCCTGAGCTGGACCCCGGATTTAGGACCATTGGCTAAGGTGTGAAATGTCCTGCTCTGTCGCAACCGATGGAGCGAGAAATGACGAAGTCATGCAAGAAGTTTGATGCGGCGTTCAAGGCGAAGATTGCGCTCGAGGCGTTGCGCGAGGATGCGACGGTTCCGGAACTGGCGAAGCGGCACGGGGTGCATCCGAACCAGATTTATGCCTGGAAGAAGCAGGTTCTCGACAATGCGGCGAGCCTGTTCGCGCGCGGGGCGAGCGGTTCGGGCGATGGCGAGGAGGAGCGCGAACGTGAGACGGCCAAGCTTTACGCCAAGATCGGCCAACTGACGGTCGAACGGGATTTCTTGGCCAGGAGGCCAGGTCGATGAGCGCGCCCGATCGAAGAGCGATGGTCGAACGGCCTGGCAAGGACCTGTCGGTGCGCCGCCAATGCGCGCTTGTGGGCGTGGCGCGCTCGGCGGTCTACCGCCCCAAGCCCGTCGCCCGGGCGGACGATCTGGCGGTGATGCGCCGCATCGACGAACTGCATCTCGAACTTCCGTTCTACGGCTCGCGGCGAATGACCTTCGAACTCAACAAGGAAGGCCGTGGGGTCAACCGCAAGCGAGTGCGGCGGCTGATGCGGGTGATGGGGATCGAAGCGCTGGTTCCACGCCCCGGCACGAGCAAAGCCGCGCCCGGGCGCAAGATATACCCCTACCTGCTGCGCGGCCTGAAGATTGTCGAGCCGAACCACGTGTGGGCGGCCGACGTGACCTACATCCCGATGGCGTGCGGCTTCATCTATCTGGTGGCGATCATCGACTGGGCGAGCCGGGCGGTTCTGGCGTGGCGGCTGTCGAACACCAACGATGCGAGCTTCTGCGCGGCGGCGCTGGAGGAGGCGCTGCTTCGGTTCGGAAAGCCGCGGATTTTCAATACCGATCAGGGCTCCACTTTCACCTCCGAGGCTTTCGTCGGCAAGCTCGCGGCGGCCGGCGTCGCGATTTCGATGGACGGACGCGGCCGTTTCATGGACAACATTTTCATCGAACGGCTGTGGCGCTCGATCAAGTATGAAGAAGTGCATCTGAAAGCCTACGCCGATGGCCGCGAGGCGCGGGCCGGCATCAGTTCCTGGATGACCTTTTACAATTTTCGGCGCCCGCACCAGGCGATGAACAATCTGATGCCGATGGCGGTGTGGCGCGCCGGCATGGACAAAATCGAGGCGGCGGCGAGGGCTGTGGATATGCCGCTTCGCTTGGACAACGCAAACGCGTTGCCCACATACCCACAGCAGAAGCAGAAGCAGAAGCAGCAAGAAGCGGCTTGATTCTTGAAGGACAAGGGCAGGCGAGATTACACCTTAAATCCATCCCCTCGTGGTCCCACGAATGGGGTCCAGTTCATCCTCGACCATCCCCATATTCCGCTGCACACCAACGCCTCGGAAAACGACATCCGCGTCTTCGTCACCAAGCGCAAAATCTCCGGCGGGACCCTCAGCGACAGAGGCCGCGACGCCCGCGACGTCATGCTCGGGCTCGCCAAGACCTGCAGGAAGCTCAAAATCCCCTTCTTCGACTATCTCGCCGCTCGCCTCGCCATTCCAGGCCCCGAAATCCCCGATCTCGCAACTCTCGTCAGGCCCGCCCCAAGCTAACGCCGCCCGGAAATTCGCCCCGGTTACCAATGATAGCGAGATGACCGGGCCGCCTGTCGGCACCATGTCGGCACGAGCAACGATCTCCGTACGGCGCTCAATCCCGGCCGCGCCGCGGTGACGTCAAACACTTTGTGTCAGGGCGAGAAGGGTCGGGATTCCCTGCATTTTGTTTTCGTGGGTGAAGACGGCGAAGAGGATGCGGTCCATAGAGGTTCGATCTTGGAAGACGCCCATGGGGCGGGTTCTGCGGCGGACCTCGCGGAAGCGGCGTTCGATGGCGTTGGTGGTTCGCACCGCCTTGCGTTCGGCGAGGGTCTTGTAGCGAAAGCAGGTCAGAAGCTCATCGAGATCGTCGCGCAGACAGGCGACGGCGGCGGGATAGGCTTGGCCCCAGCGCTCGGCGAAGCGGCGGGCGGCCGAGCGCGCCTTCATCGCCGTGTCGGCGTTCATGACGGCGTGCAAGTCGGCCTTGACGGACTTCTCGTCGGCTTTTCTGACCTTGTTGAGGACGTTGCGGATCTTGTGCGCCCAGCAGCGCTGGACGGGGATTTTGTCGTAGACCATGGGCAGGGCGGCGAGCAGCCCTGAGCCGCCGTCGACGCAGATCATGTCGAGGCCTTCGCCGGTGAGGCCGCGCTTGTAGAGGCCGGCGAGAAAGCGCTCCCATTCGGCAGCGCTTTCGCCGCGCGCCAGACGATAGTCGATCACCTCCTTCTTGCCGTCCTGCCGCAGGCCCCAAAGCCACCAGCACCGGGCGGCGCAGCGCCCCGGCCCCGGTCTTGCGGGCGAGCACGACGGCGACGACGCCTGAGCTTCTCAGATGGTTCGACGGGTACAACGAACGACAACCAAGCGGGCGCAAGGTCTTTCCTTTTGGGTTCCTCTTATCGCTTCAGGCGAAGTCGCGGATCGAAATGGCCAAGGATGAGCCGAGGCGCTTTCCCATGAACTCTGGCGACGTCGGGAACCGCGCCCCGCAGCGCCGTACTTCAAGCGGCCCAGCGAGGCCAAGGATCACGCGTTTGATCGCGAGCGAAGCGGGAGCATTCCAGCGTCCTGGCTGAAATCCCATGGCCGCAGCCTGGTCCGATATCACCTTCATCAGGAAACGAAATTCCAGGGAGGAGAGTTCGACCAGCGCGGACCGCTCAGACGTCGCCATGTCTTTGCCTTGGCCCGTCATCCGCACGGGGACCAACCGCCCAGCGGTCTTCTACGAAGGCCTTGCGCGCCGACTTTCGGAGATCACCGGCCATGCGTTGCCAACTGATGCGTTCCGCGACAGCAGCGGGTTTCGTTATGCGGTTCGCGAGCAGCTAGACCGACTTGGGTCGGACGGGAAGCCACGGGCGCTCGTTGTCGTCGACGGCGTTGATGAGGCGCTGGAAGGCAGTTTTGACCCCGCCGTCCTGCCAACTCGTTTACCGACGAATATCCACGTCTTGTTGTCAGCGAGATGGCAGGTTGGCGATCACAATTCCGACGGCTGGGTGCATCGTCTCTGGCCGGAAGGGAACGCCAGGGTTGAAGCTTTTGAACTCGACAGGCTCGGAGCGACCCAAATCGCTGACGTTCTCATCAAGCTTGGCGCGCCGGTCGACGACTTGGCGCGGCAGCCTGGCTTGGTCCAGCGTCTCGCGAAACTGAGTGAGGGGGGAGCCGCTGCTGGTTCGCTACTATGCGAACGACCTATGGGGCGAAAGCACCAAAGGGGCTCGGATCACTCCTGCGGATCTCGAGAACTTGAAACCTGGCTTCGACAGCTATTTCAAGCGCTGGTTCGAGCTGCAGGAGAAGCTCTGGAAAGAGGAGGGCACGAACGTCGACACGCGGCAGATCGACGCCGTCCTCTCTGTACTCGCTTTTGCCCTCGGACCGCTTTCCGACGCGGATCTGTTGACGCTCGTGGAGCGCATCCACAACCTCAAAGGAGCGATCGCGGTTGACCGGCTGCTCAACCCGCTGTGTCGGTGGGTGTTCGGCGGCGGGCGGAGTGACGCAGGATATGTTCTGAGCCACCCGAAGATCGGCGATTACCTTCAGCGCAACCGCTTCGCCGCAGCGGCGAACAAGATTCGCCGAGGGTTCGCTGACTGGGGTATGGCGCACGCCGCCGACCTCAATGAGGGAAAGCCGGTGGATGTGTCGACCTATTGCCTTCAATTTCTGCCTGAGCACCTGAAGCAGGCTCGCGCGTCGCCCGAAGATTTCATGATCATGGTGCAGAACGGCTGGCGTCTCGCCTGGGAAGAGCTCGAAGGCGGGCAGCGGGGCTTCGCCAATGCAGTGCAAGCCGCCTTCGGGGCGCAGAAGGTGTCATTCGGCATGGAATAAGGACCCCGTTTTCGGGGTGATCGGCATCCAATCGGGACCCCGGGGATAAGGGTCCACACAGGCCTCCTGATTTCTTAGGAGGCCGAGTTCGAGATGCTGATTGTGGAGACGATAGCCAAAATTCGTCTAGCGTATTTTTCGCGAAAGATGACGATCAAGGCGATCTGCCGCGATTTGCGTGTTTCGCGCAAAGTGGTTCGGAAGGTCATCCGATCGCAGGCGACAGAGTTCCATTATGAGCGGGACGTCCAACCCCAGCCGAAGATCGGGCCTTGGCGCGATCGGCTTGATTTATTGCTTTTGGAGAATGACGGAAAGCCGGCGCGCGAGCGGTTGACGCTCATTCGGGTCTTCGAGGAGTTGCGGGGGCTTGGCTATGAGGGCGGTTACGACGCGGTTCGCCGTTACGCCCGGACCTGGAGCAAGCAACACGCGGGCGAGACGGCGAACGCCTATGTGCCGCTGACGTTCGCGCCGGGCGAGGCATATCAGTTCGACTGGAGCCACGAGATCGTTGTGATGGACGGGGTGACGACGATCGTGAAGGTCGCGCACGTCCGCCTTTGCCACAGCCGCATGATGCTCGCGCGCGCCTATCCGCGCGAGACGCAGGAGATGGTGTTCGACGCCCACGAGCGGGCGTTCGCGTTCTTCAGGGGCGCCTGCACGCGCGGCATCTACGACAACATGAAGACGGCGGTGGAGACGATCTTCGTCGGCAAGGACCGGCAATACAATCGCCGCTTCCTCCAGATGTGCTCGCACCATCTTGTCGAGCCCGTCGCCTGCACGCCAGCGTCGGGCTGGGAGAAAGGTCAGGTCGAGAACCAGGTGGGTCTCGTTCGCGAGCGCTTCTTCACGCCGCGCTTGCGAGTCAAGAGCTATGACGAGCTGAACGCCTGGCTGATGGACAAAAGCATCGCCTGGGCCAAGGCGCATCCCCATCCTGAACGGCCTGACAGGACGATCTGGGAGGTCTTCGAGGAAGAGCGTCCCAAGCTCATTCCCTATCGCGGCCGCTTCGACGGATTCCATGAGTTGCCGGCCTCGGTGTCCAAGACCTGCCTGGTGCGGTTCGACAACAATAAATACTCGGTGAGCGCCAGCGCGGTTGGCCGCCCGGTCGAAATCCACGCCTACGCCGATCGCGTCGTGATCCGCCAGGACGGGCGCATCGTCGCGGAACATCCGCGGTGTTACGGGCGTGGCGAGACGATCTACGATCCCTGGCATTACGTGCCGGTTCTGGCGCGCAAGCCGGGCGCTCTGCGCAACGGCGCCCCGTTCAAGGACTGGGTGCTGCCGACGGCGCTGGACCGCGTGCGGCGCAAGCTTGCCGGGTCCGACGACGGCGACCGGCAGATGGTCAAAATCCTCGCCGCCGTGCTCACCGATGGATTGCTTGCGGTGGAGGCCGCCTGCCTTCAGGCGCTGTCCGAGGGCGTCCATTCGGCCGACGTCGTCATCAACATCCTCGCGCGTCAGCGCGATCCCGGACCGGCGGCGACGATCATGACGCCCGACGCTTTGCGGCTCTGCCACACGCCCGTCGCCGACTGCGCCCGATACGATCAACTCAGGAGCGCCTAACCCATGGAAAGAACCGAAGTCCTCGACATGATGAGCAGCCTCAAGCTCTACGGGATGAGGAGCGCCTACGACGAGACGCTGACCACGGCGCTCAAGCGCAAGCATGAGCCGCAGCGCTTCGTCGGCGATCTCCTGAAAGCCGAGATCTCAGAGAAGCAGGCGCGCTCGATCAAGTACCAGCTCACCGTCGCCAAGCTGCCGCTGGCCAAGGACGTCGACGACTTCGCGTTCAAGAACACGCCGATCAACGAGGCTCTCGTGCGCGACCTCGCCGCCGGCGGCTTCATCGCCCAGCAGCGCAATGTCGTCCTGGTCGGGGGAACCGGCACCGGCAAGACGCATCTGGCCATCGCCATCGCGCGAAGCTGCATCCGAGCCGGATCGCGCGGGCGCTTCTTCACCACCATCGATCTCGTCAATCAGCTCGAGGCTCAAGCGCGCGCTGGCCGCCAGGGACGGCTCGCCGATTATCTCACGCGCCTCGACTTCGTCATCCTCGACGAACTCGGCTATCTCCCCTTCGCCCAGGCCGGCGGGCAGTTGCTGTTCCATCTCATCAGCCGTCTCTATGAGCGCACCTCGATCATCGTCACGACCAACCTCGCCTTCGGCGAATGGCCGAGCGTCTTCGGCGATCCGAAAATGACGACCGCGCTGCTCGACCGCCTCACCCATCACTGCGACATCGTCGAGACCGGCAACGAAAGCTGGCGCTTCAAAAACCGCGCCTGAGCTGCCCCGCACCAACCGGGTTTCGTGACGTAACGATTGGGAGTGGCCCCATGCCGCGCAAGCCGATCGGCGAGAAAGCCATGACCGACGCCGAGCGCCAGGCCCGTTACCGCGTCGCGCGCGCGGCCGATGCGCCGGTGATCCGCACCCGTCGCCCGGCCGACCATCGCAGTCGCGCCCGGCGTTGGCAGGACGCCGTCGCCCAGCTCAGCGAGCTGCAAGCGCAGTATGCCGATTGGCTCGAAGCGCTGCCGGCCAACCAACACGACAGCGCGCTGGCCGAGGCCCTCCAGGCTATCTGCGAACTCGATCTCTCCGAACTCGAGAGCGTGGCGCCCCCACGCGGCTTCGGACGCGACTGACCTTCCAGCGACGAACGCTCAAGACAAGCCAACGTGTCGCTCCGAGCGGTTCCCAGACGCCTGGCCTCACCACCGGCGCTACCCCGCCCGCGGTTCACCCCCGGGGGCCCACAGGTACCCCCCGCGCTACGCTCCGCCAGCCGCGCGGAGGGCGCGTCGCTACGCGCGGGTCCCCCCTATGGACTCCGGGGATGAACCGCTCCCGATGATCAAGAGGGGTCCTTTTTCCATGCCGATGGGGGGTCCCTTTTCGACGCCGATTGACAGATAGTCTTCAAAAATCAATTTCATATCTGGATCGGAGAGACCACAGCCAAAGCATACGAATGTATGGGTGTGTAGCAGTGCGGTCATCACTTCGTAGAACGCCGCATATTTTGTCCTTGCCTCGGCGTAGTCGTCGAGGGTAAATTTCGTATATTTTATCGAAATTGAGCGATGCAACAATTCGGCAATCAAGATTAAAAATCGCTCCGTGAATACCATCAGGCTTGTAGTAAGGAGTTACAAAATTGTCCCTTATTAAGTCATTCCACTCGGTGCCCTTTTCGCTCTTAAGATAATCGCAAGCAGCAAGGTAATTATATTGATTGAGGGCTTGCTGGATGTGTGGTATACGTTTGCCTAACGAGTGGTAGGCGGTTCTGAGGAAGTCTCCCCAGGTCGGCGGTCGGCGTCCCGCTGAGTTCATTGAGTTTGCAGAGACGCCCGAGCCAATCAAGATGACAGCCCGACGCCGAGCAACAGCGTCTACCACCGCCTGAGGCCAGGCAATGCTCATCACAACAATTCCTGAATGTTCTCCAGAAGCCTAACAGACACATTTCCAAAGATCTCTCGCGCGTTTCCGACCATATTGAAGTGCGCTCCCCGCACCCCATCTCGGGCCTTCAAAGAAAATACCGGTTTATGTGCGGTTTGGGACATAGGTATTAAACTGTACAAATTGGGTATTGTCCCAATCTCGTAGGTCAGACGTGCTTGATCTGGCTGCAGTTTATCAACAAAATGGCTCTTAATCGTCTTCGGTATCCTTCTCATTATGGTTTCGTACGCATTTACAGCGCGCTTGTCACCCGTCGAGGTTGTCTTCTGGATATACTGTTGAGCAACGTAACCGGCAAATTTTATTCCAAATGGCCTCCCAGTCGGAATGTCACCTGCAAGTGATTTGTCTAGTAAAGTGATGCCGTGAGTGAGACGACGGCGCCATTCCAGAAGAGCGGTCGATATATTTTCGATTGCCCTTAGGCTAAAAATGTCGATTGACATGGGGCTCACAAAGAAGTCACTTGCGAGCAATACCGACCTGTTTATAGACCCCAGAGACGGTCCGATGTCAAATAAAACAAAATCGTATTGCCCGCACCTAGTCAAGAACTCGTGAAATAAAAATGAAGTTCTTAAACCTCGAACGTCACCAGCGGTGGCATCCTGCCAATCCTTGGACAGCAGGTCCTCTTTCAAAGCTAATCTAGGATCGCCAACGAGTAGATCTATAGAATAATTATCGATCCTCATTGGCGTAATATGCGACGAGTAACCTTTTCCTATCGACAGGGGGTGAATGATGCTATGGATTGTAAACGCGTCCATACTGTTATAAACATCATATACTGTGTCGTCATCTAACATTAACTGAGTTGCATTACATTGAGGATCGGCATCGACAACTAGTATTTTTTTGTTCATTTCTCCGGCTAGGAATGCAGCTACGTTACACAGCAGCGTCGTCTTGCCAACGCCTCCCTTATTGTTGAAAAACGCTATTGAGTGCATGCGCCGATCACCAATGATAAACGAGTGCGATATCCAGCCTAGGCCATCCACTGCAACTCAGATCATCTTAATGCCCCTCGGCGAGGGCGGACAAGCACGAAGGTGTGTTAAGCACGGGCGGTGGCACCCGAATGGATCGCCTGCTTGCGACGTAGGAAGCGAGCGGCATCTTCCAGGCACTATTTCGTTCGCGGAAGGATGAACCAACTCTTGAACACCTTCGAAGATCGTCGATGACGTACTCGGTTTCGGCTTTCCCCGTGACAACGCTTGCCAATTCGAACCCTGCGCAGGAAGGAAGCAAAACTAGCATGTTGCCAAAGAAATTAGGTCGAATGCACACCTCTAATACGTCTAATGAGTACTGACATGCGAGTGGGGACCTCCCTCCTCCCCTCAATCACCTTCCCTAGGTTGGCCGCATCCACCCCCAGCATCTTCGCCAGCGTGGCCAACCCGATCTCCTCCCGTTTCGCCTTCAGCCAAGCGAGCGCCGCCGCGACTTCATCGTTACGCACCTTCCGTCGCTTGTCGATCCGCTCCGCGGCATCCGCCATGCGTTTAAGGCCTTCGTCGGCAATATGCTGACCACCCCAAACATCGTCAATCGTCCTCATCGCGATCCGAGCCTCCCGCATCAGCTCGCGCTTCCCGACCAACTTGATGCGCTCAGTCATGAGCTCGCGGTCAAAGGATGACGGTGGATAGGTCAAGACAACGTCACGGTCCTCCGTCCGGGCTTCATCCTCCTCCCACCCGTCGCTCTCCTTGCCGATGTCCTCGATGGTCTCTGCGAAAATGTGACGGCGTCGCAAAACGCCTTCCTCGTTCCAGCCGCCGCCCAGGAACTTGTATTCGGGCTGGCGATGGTAGTCCCGCAGCACGTCAGCAACGGTGCGGAGCCATTTCCCTGGCACGGCCTCCAGGCTATCCGAACTGCGGTCAAAGACGCGGCCCAGGGCCTTGTCAATGTCCTTCTCATAGGGCGCGACCGGGCGCATGTCTTCAAGCTTTGGGTCCCATTCGTGCGTCGGGTCCTCTGTCGTTAGGTCCTCCTGACGGCGGACGAAAAAGGTGAGCAGGAAATTGAACGGCTTCACCTGCTCGGCGTAGCGACGGCCTTCGTTGTACCGTTTGAACCAATTGAGCACCGCGGGTCGCGTCGCGCCGTACCGGCTGCGCGCTGGTTTCATCATTTCGGGGCGGAACGCGTAATCGACCTCGTGAGGCTTGTCGCTGAGTGCCGCGGAGACGATCTGCTTCCAAACGTCCTCTTCCCAGCGTCTGACGCCGCTGTCTCGATCAGCGCGGGCCTCTTCTTCGTCTCCGTAGGGCGAGGCGTAATGCCCGAGGCCGTGCGCCGAAGCCTTCCGGATCACCGGCTTGCCCTGCCTATCCAAGTTGAAGAGGGCGTACCTCTTCGCGGAGATCGCGAAGCAAAACAGCGGCTCGAACCGCTTGTCCTTCGAAAAGTTCTGGTCCTCCATTTCGAGGATCGATACCGCGCCCTTCTTCGGATCCGGCTCATAAGGGTTGAGCGGAACAAACCATTCGCAAATGCTCTGGACCCTCCGGACGAACTCGTCGAAGGGAAGCTTGTCGATGTTGGCGAAGGCCATGCTGTCCGTGTCGCAGAAGGCCCAGTTCAAGCCTTGCTCGATTGCGAGCCGCTCGCTCAGCGCCAGCATCAAGCGTGCCGCGCCGGTGATCAGCGTGGCGAGCAAGGGGTGGTAGAAGCGCCCGGGCTGTTCGCGCTTTGAAGGTTCGACAAGCCGCTTCCCTTGCGAGGTGAAGATCGGGAGTGGCGGATCATCGACCTCGGCATCCTCAACGTTCAGTTCGATGAAAATCCGGACAAGCACTCTGTGGTCAAAGCTCTGGTCAAGAGTGCTCCAAATTTGGGGTTCCCTGCGAGAGTGTGACCGAGGCGTGGAGTAACAGTGCCGCTTCTCCCGCTTGTTCACCCGCAATCCAAACGGGCGATCTAATTCACGCAAATTAGTTTGTTAAACCTTGGTCGGAGCCGTGCTCAAAATCTCCATTCCCTATACCCCGCACAGAACAAAAAGGGATATAGTGATAAACGTATCCAGCAACACTCTGGGCACCCCCCCCTTCAGTGGGTGATTGGCTTGTCTGCCGCCCGGTGTTTGGTCCCAATCCGGACCCAACTCTTGCCGTCTACCAACGAAAAACGTAAGTCAGTCTACCGGCTCCATCAGCCATTTGCGCGAATAGTTGCGGCGGCTTTACGCAGCAAGCCCAGCATAAACCTCACGGATACCAACTGCAAACATCCTTGATTGCGTGGAACAGCTCAATGATTGCACCTTGACCCGCACTCTCACAGGTTGGGCTCGCGAGAGCCTTCGCCACATTGAGCGTTGAGCTTCTGGAAACAACACTAACGGCGTCAATAGCTTGCGCAATGACCTGATCGCGCTGCTCCGGCGCGAGATGGGGGGCCAGGGCGGCCAGAGCCTGTGCGCGGGCACCCTCATAGCCGATCGCCTCGGCGGCGGCGAGCGCCTCGTCCGCCTGCGCCGGCGCGAGACGGGGGGCCAGGGCGGCCAAAGCCTCTGCCCGGTGATCGTCACGGTAGATCGCATGGGTGGCGGCGAGTTCGGGGGCCAGGGCGGCGGCCAGAGCCCCTGCGGGGTCATACTCATCGCCGATCGCCTTGGCGGCGGCAAGCGCCTCACCCACCTGCTCCGGCGCGAGATGGGGGGCCAGGGCGGCCAGAGCATGTGTGCGGGCACCCTCATCGCCGATCGCCTTGGCGGCGGCGAGCGCCTCGCCCAGCTGTTCCGGCGCGAGATGGGGGGCCAGGGCGGCCAGAGCCACTGCGCGGGCGGTTTCAAAGTCGATCGCCCCGGCGGCGGCGAGCGCCTCGCGCAGCGCCTCATCGCGCTGTTCCGGCGCGAGATGGGGGGCTAGGTCGGCCAGAGCCTGGGCGCGGTGCCAGTGTTCGCCGATCACCTTGGCGGCGGCGAGCGCCTCGCGCAGCTGTTCCGGCGCGAGATGGGGGGCCAGGGCGGCCAGAGTCCCTGCGCGGGCATCGGCATCGCCGATCGCCTCGGCCGCGGCGAGCGCTTCGCGCAGCGCCTCATCCAGCTGTTCCGGTTCGAGATTGGGGGCCAGGGCGACCAGAGCCCATGCGCGGGCGGGCTCGTAGCTGATCGCGTTGGCGGCGGCGAGCGCCTCGCGCAGCCCCTCATCGCGCTGCTCCGGCGCGAGATGGGGGGCCAGGGCGGCCAGAGCCTGTGCGCGGGCGCGCTCATCGCCGATCGCCTTGGCGGCGGCGACCGCCTCGCCCGCCTGCTTCGGCGCGAGATGGGGGGCCAGGGCGACCAGAGCCCATGCGCGGTCATTGTCATCGCGGATCCACTTGGCGGCGGCGAGCGCCTCGCGCAGCGCCTCATCGCGCTGCTCCGGCGCGAGATGCGGGGCCAGGGCGGCCAAAGCCTCTGCGCAGGCATACTCATCGCCGATCGCCTTGGCGGCGGCGAGCGCCTCGCCCAGCTGTTCCGGCGCGAGATGGGGGGCCAGGGCGACCAGAGCCCATGCGCGGGCATCGGCATCGCCCATCGCCTTGGCGGCGGCGAGCTCCTCGCCCACCTGCTCCGGCGCGAGACGGGGGGCCAGGGCCTCCAGAGCCAGTGCGCGCCAACCTTCGTCGCCGATCGCCTTGGCGGCGGCGAGCGCCTCGCCCACCTGCTCTGGCGCGAGATGGGGGGCCAGGGCGGTGAGAGCCGTTTCGCGATCATAGTCATGGCCGATCGCCTTGGCGGCGGCGAGCGCCTCGCCCAGCAGCTCCGGCGCGAGATGGGAGGCCAGGGCGTCCAGAGCCTCTGCGCGGTCATGTTCATCGTCGATCGCCTTGGCGGCGGCGAGCGCCTCGCGCAGCGCCTCATCGCGCTGCTCCGGCGCGAGACGGGGGGCCAAGGCGGCCAGAGCCCGTGCGCGGTCACGCTCACAACGGATCGCCTCGGCGGCGGCGAGCGCCTCGCCCACCTGCTCCGGCGCGAGACGGGGGGCCAGGTCCTCCAGAGCCAGTGCGCGGGAATATTCAAAGTCGATCGCCCTGGCGGCGGCGAGCGCCTCGAGCAGCGCCTGATCGCGCTGCTCCGGGCCGAGATGGGGGGCCAGGGCGGCCAGAACCTGTGCGCGGTGCCAGTCATCGCCGATCGCCCTGGCGGCGGCGAGCGCCTCGCGCAGCCCCTCATCGCGCTTCTCCGGCCTAAGATAAGGGGCCACAGCGGCCAGCGCCCCTGCGCGGGTATCGTCATCGCCGATCGCCCCGGCGGCGGCGAGCGCCTCACCCACCTGCTCCGGCGCGAGATGGGGGGCCAGGGCGGCGAGAGCCTGTGCGCGGTGATGTTCACCGTAGATCGCCTTGGTCGCCTTGGCGGCGGCGAGCGCCTCGCCCACCTGCTCTGGCGCGAGATGGGGGGCCAGGGCGGTCAGAGCCAGTGCGCGGGAGTATTCATCGTCGATCGCCCCGGCGGCGGCGAGCGCCTCGCGCAGCGCCTCATCACGCAGCTTCGGCGCGAGATGGGGGGCCAGGGCGATCAAAGCCTCTGCGCGGGCGCGCTCATCGCCGATCGCCTTGGCGGCGGCGACCGCCGAAACCAGCAGCTCTGATCGGAGAGCAGGGTTGTCGCGTGCAGCAAGCGCAAGCCCGGACAACAACTCGACGCTCACTTCGGACGGCCCCTTCAATTCCGCAAAGTGAGCCGCCTGCCGATTGGTGAGCACGCCCTTGTCCACCGCCGCGAGCAGTAGCTTTGCGGGCACGTTCTGGCCCAGGCTATTGATTGACGACAGCGTCAGCGCGCAACGCCATCGCGCCCCCAATCTCCGGCTCGACCTGTCCTCTTTCTGCGCCGCAAAAGCGGTTTTCACCGCGCTCGCAAACCCACGCTGCCCCCCGTCAAAGGCCTCCCAGGCGAGACGCCAGCCGTTCTCCACCATGATCATGAAATCTTCCGGCGACGCGCGAGCCTGCTTCAGGTGCTCAGGCAGGAATTGAAGGCAGTAAGGCGACGCGCACTCCAGCGCAATCCGCCCTTGATTCAGCGCAATGCAATGCGCCTTGCCCCAATCGGCAAACCCTTGCCGGAGCTGTGTAGCAGTTGCGACGAAGCGGTTGCGCTGAAGGTAGTCGCCGATCTTCGGGTGGCTCAAGACATAACCTGCGTCGCTCTGCCCGCCGCCGAATACCCACCGACGCAACGGGTTAAGCACCCGGTCAACCGCGATCACTCCTTTGAGGTTGTGGATACGCTCCACGAGCGTCACCAGATCCGCGTCGGAAAGGGGTCCCAAAGCGAAAGCCATTACAGAGAGAACCGCGTCCACCTTATTCCAATCAACGTGGCCGCCTTCTTCCTTCCAAAGCTTCTCCTGTAGATCAAACCAACGTTTGAAATAGCTGTCGAAGCCTGGCTTTAGATGCTCTAGATCAGCTCGTGTGATGCGAGCTCCCTTGCCGCTCGCGGTCCATAAATCTTCAGCGTAGTAGCGTACGAGGAGGGGTTCGCCCTCTGTCAGTTGCGCGAGGCGCTCAACCAAACCAGGCTCTCTCACAAGCACGTCAGCCGGCAGCTTGACCAGGACATCGGCGATTTGCGTCGCGCCCAGCCGGTCAACCTCGAAAGTTTCGACTTTAACTCCCCGATCCCATCCGAGGCGCTCCAACCAGCCATCGGAATTTTGATCGCCGAACTGCCATCTCGCTGACAACAAAATGCGAATATTGGTAGGTAAAGGGGTTGGGAGGATGTCGGGGTCGAAACTGCCTTCGAGCGCCTCGTCGACACCGTCGATAGTAACGAGCGCCCTTTGCTTCCCGTCGGACCCAAGTCGATCAAGCTGATCGCGCACGGCGTAACGGAAACCGTCACTGTCGCGGAACGCTTTCTTTGGCAGAGCTACTCTGGTAATTTCAGCAAGCCTACGCGCAAGGCCTTCGTAAAAGATCCCCGGACGGTTTGTCCCAGTTCGAATGCTGATTGGCATGAACGCGAGTTGCCAACCGTCAGCGCCGCAGACGCCTCCATCCTGCAGGTTCTTCATCCAACGTACGAGCAGCGCACTTTTGCCACGCCCAGCAGGCGCGGTCACCAACATGCGTGGCGGGCTTTGTGGATCGAATAGCCAGGCGTCCAGGCGACGCAGTTCCGCGTCGCGCCCGCCAAAGGGAACGGGACCTGTCTCGGAGACAAGATATTCATCCGTAAAGGCCCGCGTTCGAGTCTGAAAGATCCGCGCTATGCCGAGATCCGCCCAACTTCGAGCAGGTTCGAATGCCGAAAGGACTGGGGCGGATCTAAGAGCGGTTTGGAGTTGGGAGCGGAATTCGCCGTCTTCAAACGCGTAGGAGATGCGCGCAACGTCGAGCAGTCCTTCGGAGAAGTTGGCGGGGATCTCCTGCACGATGCCGAACAGATAGAGCTTGCCGTCCGACCCAAACCGGCACACAGCGGAGCCGGACATGCCCTTCCAACCGTGGGGATCGTCAGGCTTGTCGGCCGGCTGTACACTCCACCCGTACGGCCCGCGTTGGCTGGCTACTCTGAGATTGCCTCGAACGAAATAGTCGCGAACAGCATCCGCTTCACTGACCCAAGCATCTGGGAAACCCGCGGCGTCAGTTTCGCCGAGCGGCCCTACGAGCCCATATAAAGCAAATTCCGGCGTAAGCTTCGGCTCCAACCGCTTCCCGTCGATCAGTCGAAGGAGCGCAAGGTCGAGATCGCCTTTCCCCCGCCAAACGACCTCAGCGTCATGCGCCGGGGCCCTCCAGCGGCCGTCCTTGTCGCGCTCGCCGATCAGCGCGATCTTCCATCCGGCACGCGCGGGAGCCTCACGCGTTGGATAATCCACGACATGTCCGGCGGTCAGAACCAGGTCGGGGGCTATCAACCGACCCGAGCCAAAGCACATCTTGCCTTGGTCGCGGATGTAGACCGCCGCGACGTCGGCTAGGAATTCGTCATGGGTTCGCAATTGCGTCCACCTATCTCAATCGAACCGCTAACCTTCCGCGCTTAATTCATTCAGGCAAGCCTTTTCGCGCTGCCTCGGACCGCACCTTGATCGGTCGCCCTTCCTTGTCCGCCACCGACAATGAGAGCTTGATCTTGTGTTGGCTCTCACGACCGGCCGCGGCCTCGCCTGAGAGATCCAGGAACGCCAGGAGCTTGAACCCACCGCTAGCCTTCGCCTCAGCCTTGAAGGTTACCGCAAGCTCGATATCAATCGAGTTTGGTGTGAAAATGATGTCCTGGTCTTTGCCCTCGAGGACCGCGTCACGAAGCTGGTCGCGGAGCTGCTGAATTGCATCTGAAAGCGGGATTTGGGTCATCTCGGCACCCGATGTTTAACCGGCTGATCTTAACTGGTTTTGTGAAGTGAGACCGCGTCCGCGAGACGCTGCTGCGCAACCGCAAAGACAGGCCAATTGCGCCACTCGGCGCGCCAGCTCCGGATTGAGTCGTACCACGCCGTCGCTTCGGATCACGAAATCCGCGGGATGCAATTTCTCCACCTTAAGAAATTCAATAGTTGTGCGGTCGATTTTTCGGCCTCTCCGGCTCCATTACACCCTCTGGAACCGCAGTTTTATCGCGGACCTCACGGAGCTTCCTAACTAACTCCTCCGTCATAGGTTTCTGCCCGCTCAGCACACGACCGAGATACGGCCCGCTGACCTCGAGCAAGTTGGCAAGCTTGTTGCGGCCGCCTTTGTCGATCATAAGCGTCCTCGCGATCCGCAACCATTCTTCCTTTTCCGCACGCGCAGGGCCACGTTCCAGGCGCAGTTGTTCAGCGGCGCTCGCCAATCGGTGAAGAATATCATCGCCGACCCGCTTACCAACGCGAAGACGCTTGAGCGAGCGAGGCGACACCTTCGCGCGACCAAGCAGCTCGCGGTCGCTTGTCCCCAAGCTGCGCTGTGTTTCAGCCACAAAGGCCGCAACCTTCGCGCTGCTGGTGGAGGCCATCGGATGCTCGGTCGGTCCCGCGTCCTCCCCGATAAATTCGTTCTCTTCGATGTTGTCGGATTCCTTGCCGATCGTCTGCACCGCCAAGGCTAGGACGTGGCGACGACGCAGAGTGCCCAGCTTATCGTATTCGCCGCCCCGGAATTTCGATTCCGGGTGAAGGTGGTAACGGACGAGGCCGCGGCCATGCGACTTTAGCCAAGACGCCGGGATTGGCGACCCTCGCTCGCGGTCGAAGGCGTGGTCTTGTGCGTCGGTCGCTCGCTTGAAGTAGGGCGCAGCAGGGCGCGGGTCGCGTCGCAGCCAAAGCTCATCCGAAAGGCCTTCGGGCTCGTCCTTGGCCATTTCGATGCGGGACTTGGCTTGAAGCGAGAGAAGAAACCCGAAGGGGAAAACTCGCTCGCCCTGCCTCTGTTTCTTGTTGTAACTCTCGAACCATCTCAACAACTCGGGTGTCGTCGCCGCATAAGGACTCGCCGCGGGATTGTGGAATCCCTTCATGTCCATGAATCGGGTTTGATCCGGCGTTTCGCTTTCGGCGGCGCGAATGATCTCCTTCCATAAGTCTTCTTGCCAGAGCGGGACGCCGATCCGGTCGATCCGCTTGCGCCGGTCCTTAGGCTGTTCGTCATAAGGCGCGAGCAGGTGCCCAAGGCCATGACCGGACGCCTTTCGGATGGTCGGCTGTCCGTCCTTGCGGTTGAACAACACGTATCTCTTTGCTGACACCGCGAGGCAATAGGGCGGGTCGAGGGCCGCGAGTTTGCCATCCAGGCCCGGCGGAAAGTTCACCTTCTCCAATTGCAGGATCGAGCGGCGCTCGCCGTAGGGGTTGAGGTCCTCGAACCAACTATGGACGCGGAGCGCCCGCGCCTTGAACTCTTCAAGCGGAAGATT
Organism: uncultured Alphaproteobacteria bacterium; assembly: GCA_963758335.1. Classification (GTDB taxonomy): domain Bacteria; phylum Pseudomonadota; class Alphaproteobacteria; order Rhizobiales; family Beijerinckiaceae; genus Roseiarcus. The sequence goes on from CAVWVF010000004.1 coordinate 46,653, forward strand.
GCCGACGTTGGCGATGGCGATGCTGTCGGTGTCGCAGAAGGCCCAATCGAGACTCTGTTCCTGGACCTGTCGCTCGGCGAGCGCCAGCATGAGACGGGCCGCGCCAGTGATCAGCGTGCCCAGCAGCGGGTGAAAATATTGCCCCGGCTTCTCGAGACTCTTCGACCTAAACTTGAACGCCTGCGTCTCTGCGCCATTGGCGATCATGGTCTTGGCAGTCTTGTAATCCTCGACATTCAATTCGACGAAAATTCCATAGCTGGTCGCGTTGGCGAGAATCTTGATCGCTTGCTGATCGCTTTCAAGCGCCGCCTCGTTCGCGCCCGTCGCCGATTTGGCCTCCCCCTTCAACTTGTTTCGGTGGATGATGAGCTGTCGATAAAAGTCGTGGGTCGCCGGGTCAATTGTCTCGCCAGCGACCGCGATAGGTTTGAGCCCGGCCTGCTTCCCCCTCGGCTCGAAGCGGATTGTCTTGAGGATCCTTGGAGTGCGACCCCCGAGAACCTTGGCGGCCAGGACATCGGCGAGCGTGAACCAGAATGGATCGTCGCCGCTCAGTTCATTGAGGCCGATGTTGGCCGTCTCAGCGTTAGGATATTTCGCGCGAACGGGGAAGAGGTCGCGCCTCGGCGCGACTTGAACCAAAGCGGCAAGCTCCGACCAGACGGTCTTATGACGGAGGCGCTCCACAAGCTCCTCGCGGGGCATCGCAAGCAGCTCGCGCACGCGGTCTGTGTCCTCGCGATAGGCTACCCCCTTGGCGCGGACAAAATTCCACAGCCCCATGAGCGTGCAGACGGTCGGATACATGGACAGAAAGTCGCAATGGATCACGGGGACGATTTGGCGGCGAATATGCACCTCCGCGCGTCCGCCGTAGTAGGCGCTGAGGATTTGGCCGATAATGTGCGGAGGGAAGCGCGGCTGAAGGTCGCGCCAGCGGGCGATTTTCATGGTCTTCAGATAGGCCTTCCCGAGGCTTGCTTCGCTGTAGAGGTCGTAGGGTCCGGTTTCGTCCAAACCCAAGCTTGCAAACCGCTGCGCCAAGGCGTCGAAACATTCCCAGGTCGTCTGCACGTCGTTGAGGCCGTAGCGGACATATTCTGGCGTCAATGGTCCGCCGTGTTCATCGGCCTCTCCCTTCTTTGTCGAAACGTCCAAAAGCTCGGACAGGCTTTCAAGGGAGTACGAGCTGCTCAAGAGAGCGGCCGCGAGCGTCTTCACGTCAACAAAATAGCCGCGATCATGGTCCGCGGGGACTTCGCTCTCGTGGGGGACAGACGGGTCAATATCTTCGTCTTCGCCCTTGCCCTTCTCAGGCTTTTCGCCGGTGAACCTGATCAGCGCAGCCTTTCGTGAGAGGTGCTTGACGGCGACGCGAGGTCGCCCCTCTTTCTCAGACAGTTTGAGGCTGAAACCGCCTCGCATGCTCCGGCGTGCGCTGGCGTGGGCTATGGCGAGCCGCGACAGATCGAAGGGTAGGTTGAAGCCGACGATTTGCGCTCCGACGTCGCGGCCAGAGCCGTAGAGAACCTCCTCGACAAATTGTTCTCGCGTCAGCAGGCGGACCCGCTCGCCTTCCGATGTCTCGGACTCTTCCGCCACGACTTTGCGTAGGACCGTCAGGTCGTCGGCGGAGAGGACCTCGGGCTCGTAAAAGGCTCCGCGCTCGAAAAGCCTCCCCTTGTTGCGGAGCTGATAGGCCCCGAACCGAAGGCGCTGGTCGGGCGTCGTTCGGGTTTCGCAGTCGAACACAAGAACCCAGTCGCTTGGCGGAATCCTCCGAAGGTATTTTTCCCGATCAGCGGGACGCTGGCTGCGCTTTGCGTCCTTCGTGCCCTTCTTCACCTTCGTCGGTGCCCGGGTGACGTAGGCGCGCAAAGAGACGACCAGTTGGTCGACCGAATCCCGACCGTCGTCGTCAGGGTCTCGATCGACCAGGTTCATCCGCTTACCCCTTGTCTGGCTCCCGGGTGGCCCAACTCGCCGCCCTGGCGAGATCATGCGCGATTCGAGTTTGGCAGCCGAGTACCCCCTCAGGGATATGCACCACGTTTGGATCGCGCTCGCCGCGCCTTGCGGCCTCAAGCATCATCTCGCCGATCAAACGGCGACCATCGGAGAGGGCCGCATAAAGGTCGGACAGGCCGAGGTGGACCCGCCCTTCCTGCTCGACCGGATTGCCGGGGTCCGGACCTTCGGACGGGTGTTCCTCCGTCTGTCGGCGGGTCAGCTCGGGATGCATGGCTTTCGGTATGACGATCGTATCGTCGCTGAACTTGTGGCGGCCGATATGATGTTCCTCCGTGGCCCCGTCACCCCAATGCTCAAAATCCCATTGGGACGTCAGGTTCTGACCTTTGCGTTTGGCGCGCCAGAGCGCACGCTGGCGGCTCATGAACCGATCAAATTCGTCCATGACGGCGCGCCTCACTGCACCGTCTGGCGATAGATATCGACGAACGACAACTCGCCGACGCTGTCAAGCTTACGCAAGACGTTAGGACGGGTCTCAAACGGATGAAACGCGCCACTGCCGTCCCGCAGTCCCTTGCCGACGAACGCCGCAAGATGCGACGGATCGTTGGTCTCCAGGAACAGGTTGATCGCAATCCAGTGGCGGCTGATGGCGCTGCTCGCGTCGTGCGGCACGGTGACGTCGCGCATTTTGCCGCGCGTCGCCATCAAGACCGTCACCGGCCGTGCATCGGTGATGATCCAGCGTCGGCCTTCCTGACGGGAGGTCGTGTTCAGCTTTTGGAACCGGCGCAGCGTCTCCGGCGACACGCCGACCTGTTTCGCCGCCTCCCGCTGCGAGACGCCCTGCTTCATCAGCTTCAGGGCGTTTTCGAGCGCGTTCGAACGGTCGAACGGCTGCCGCCTCGCGCTCTCTCCTAGATCGGTCGCCCTCGCGTGCCCACGGGCCTGGGCGCGGCTCTTGCCGCTGGCGAGTCCTTGCGCAATGCGAATCTGATATTCTCGCACATAGTTCCGTGTTCTCTTCCGAGTTCTCTTTGATTTCGCAGCCATGATGGCGCTCCCAAGTTTGAGGGAGCGCGAAAATGAGGCGCGCGAATCCTGGAAATCGGCGTTTCGCGTAGGGCTCTTTATGGTGAGCGGAGACGAGGTTGATCAGGAGTGGGAAAGCCAGGCTGAGGTCGACGCGGTCCTCGTTGAGACGGGAGTGACTGACGACCAGGTCAATCGTTGGCGACGCGAGGGCCTCCTACCTCGCGGCGTCGACCAGCTCCCTCAAGACTATCGCGGCAGCATCGTCCGCTATCCCAAAGGGACGTGCGCCCAGATCCGCGCCGCGAACGCGCTGTTCAAACAAAAGAACCGCGCCGATTACGTAGGCAGGTGGCTGTGGCGCTTCGGTTTCCCAGTCGATGAGAAATACTGGCGACCGAGTTTGAAAAAGACCGGTTGGATGCTCGATCGGGTCCTGAAGCTCATGCCTTGGATCATCGATCGCTTCGATCGAACAGCGGAAAGCCCGACCTTCTACGAATATGCGGCCGGCCGAACTCGAGGCGGGAGACAACATCGTGCTTTCTCGAGTCAAGGGACGGGTGAGCACAGACCGGCTCCCGGCGTTCCTTCGAGTGATCGGCGATGTCGGCTTAGGCGACTTTGACGGGTTTGAGCACGTTGTCGCAGGTGAGGAAGAAACCAGCGATAAAGCGGAGACGATCAAAGGCCTCGACCTCAAGAATGCTGAGAAGCACGCGATACTCGGGGTAAAGCTAAATCTCATCGAACTCCTGCCATCAGGGCTTCGCAATCTCTCCGAAGCTATGGGTGCAGGTGGCTTCGAGGCGGTAGCGAGTGGACCCGCCGACGGCCTCGCCTTGGCGTGCCGCGATGCGAGGAACTCCTTGGCCGTCGGCCTCTATCTCTATGGATCCAATCGATGGATCTACGGCGACGGAGCATTTGGGCTTCGCTTGGCGGCCTGGATAGCGCGAAAGGCCCCTGACACGCTGATCGATGCAATGATCCTCCTAGTGTTTCGTCTCCGGGAGGTCCGCGGCGCAATCCTGCCCTCCGACAGAATTGCCGAAATGGCAAAGGAGGCTGAGCAGGTTTGGAGAGACTCAAAGAAGCTCGAATGGCTTTGGAAGCACGATCCTAGCTTCTCCAACCTCTTGAGTCCCAAGCGAATTAGGCAGGCTTTCGCAGATCCGATTGCATTGAAACGCTGGCAGGAAGAGGTGAAAACAGCTAGCTTGAGACAAGTTGAAACCCAATGAATTGGGTTGGGGAATGAAAGCCAAAGAATCGCCTAGCCGGGCCATGGCGACCCCTCCGCTACGCTGCGCCGAGCCGCTTCCGCGCGGACTTCGATTGGAAGACGATGACCTGGAATGGAGCGAACGCGGCTTGCATTGGGCGACGCAATTGCGCGCCAATGATCGCCGTCTTGCAAAACGCGAGAAGTCGCGCCAGCCATTGACGCTCGCCGGCCACGGCGTTTTGCTTAAGGTCGACGCGGGCACGCTCCTTATCCGCAACGGCTTCACGCGCTACCCGCAGAAACAGGAGACATATCGCTACTTCAAAGGCGACGCCGCACTGCCCTCGCGGATCATCATGCTCGACGGCAGCGGCAGCATTACATTCGACGTTCTGTCGTGGCTGGCCGAGCAGAATATCCCACTTATTCGCATTGATTGGGCTGGCGATGTCGTTTCCACCATTTCCGGAACCGGCTTCGCAGCCAATCCGCATCGAGTCGCGTGGCAGATCGAAACCAGCGCCGACAATGGTCGGCGGATGGAATTCTGCAATCAATTGATTACGCGGAAAATCGAGGGGTGCATTTTGACCCTCGAGAAATCCATCCGCCGCTCGGACGCCTGGGAAAAGGCGATGCAACGCGCCTATGCGGATTTATCGCGAATTGAATTGGACCCGCCGACAAGCGTCGACGACCTGCGCACCGTCGAAGCCAATAGCGCGGCGGCCTATTTTCGAGCGTGGCGGGAAATTCCCCTGAAATGGCAAAATTCCGCCCGCCACCCAATTCCCAACGATTGGAAATTCATCGGCTCGCGAACGTCGCGTTTTAATTTGGCGGGAAATCGTAACGCTTCCCACCCGGTCAATGCGATATTGAATTACGCCTACGCGATATTGCAGTCGCAATTGCAAATACAAGCGATTTCAGATGGTTATGATCCGACCCTGGGAATAATGCACCTCCGCAATCCGGGCTCGCCGGCATTTATCTTCGACTTAATGGAGCCCGAGCGGCCGAAGATCGACCGCGCAATTATTGAATTTCTCAAAGCGGAGAAATTGCATCCCGCGGATTTCGTGATCCGAAGCGATGGGGTCGTCCGGCTCAATCCAGAATTGGCGCGCCAGGTGGCGCAATTGGCCTGTCTTGCAGTTGCGGAGCAGCGTCTCGCTGACGCGGTCTCACTCCACAAAACCAGTTAATATCAGCCGGTTAATCATCGGGTGCCGAGATGATCCAAATCCCACTTTCAGACGCAATCCAGCAGCTCCGTGACCAACTTCGTGAGGCGATCCTTGAGGGCAAGGACCAGGACATTGTCTTCACGCCAAACTCGATCGACATCGAGCTAGGAGTGACCTTCAAGGCTGAGGCGAAGACAAGCGGCGGGTTCAAGCTGCTGGCATTCCTGGATTTGTCAGCTGAGGGGTCCGCGGGCCGCGAGAGCCAGCACAAGATCAAGCTCTCATTGTCGGTGGTGGACAGGACAGGGAAGCCGATTAAGGTGAGATCGGACGAGGTGCGGAATGGTTTGCCCGAATCCCGCGGTGGAGGGCATTCTTATGTTCGTCCGGAAGGCTATAAACCTCCTAGGAAATGAAAATTCGATCTGTGCCTGAGTGTGCAAAAGTGCGCCTCTTATGAATGAAGCACCGTTATATTACAAAGAAATTGAACTCGGTCCTTCAACGGAGGACCCGAGGCGGTTAGTCTTTATTGCGGCCGCCAACGCGCCTAAAGTCCCAGAAGAATTGTTGCTTCTGAGACAAGAATATGAAAATACAGCCCGGGTAATTGCAGTCTTATTTGACAATAAGCTCGACAAGAGGAAAGAGTTGTTTTTGCTACTGCACGAGACGGTATATATTTTGCGCGGGGGTCCAAATTGGAATTTAGAGGATGGAAAGGCAAATTTGAGCGAAATTCAAAAGACCGTACTCGATTATTCGCACAAAATACGTGATGAGATTCTCAAGAAGTACGCTTTGCTGATGCTTGTTTTCGGAGTGCTTCCTCTATTGATTGGTGCCGTGGTACTTCTAACAGGGGCTTTCGGTTGGTTTAATCGCCCACTGAACGGCCAAGTGTACGATCCTCTATTTGCCTGGGCTGTGGCGGTATTCTGGATTCCTGCAGGCGCAGCGGTTTGTGTGTGGGGTGAATTCGCTCTGAGGATGCAGAGCGGTTTAACTTACGATCAGCTTTTGAGATTGGATCCAAGCCGATGGCAGCCGGGTCAGAGGCTGCTGATCACTATTGGAATAGCTTTTATTTTTTCCTTTTTACTAGCGTACAATGCGATACAAGTGGGTCTAGGGGGGCTCTTGCTTAACGAATTTTCTACGAAAACGCCGGCGATGGCGTTGGCGGTGGGTGGAGTAACGGGTCTCGCGTTTTCTTCGATCCAAGATATTCTATATCGAATAAAGCCTGCGGTTAAATAAATCGTGGACCATCTTTGGTACAGAAGTTACACAATACTTGGCGTCGGATGCACAATGGAGTCGAGCGGCATTTCAAGGCAGAGGCGAAGGCAAGCGGAAAGCTGCTGGCGTTCCTCGACCTTTCCGGCGAGGCTTCAGCAGGCCGCGAGAACCAGCACAAGGTCAAGATGCCGCTGTCGGTTGCGGACAGGACAAGGAAGCCGATTAAGGTGCGTTCGGACGCGGTCTGGAAACGCTTGCCCGAATAGGCGAGGCGGTTAGGATCGCAGAGAGTCCTGCCCTGAATTGGGTCTGAATGATCTTGCTCACGCACGACGATTTTGTGGCTGACGTGGCGGCCGTCTATCTTCGTGACGGTGACAGTGGGTCTTTTGGTTCAGGCCGGTTGATCGCGCCCGACCTCATTTTGACCGCCGGACATGTCGTCGACTATCCAACGCGTGAGGCTCCCGCGCAGGCCGGATGGAAGATCGCGCTAATCGGCGAGCGCGACAAGGACGGCCGCTGGAGGGCCCCAGCGCATGACGCGGAGGTGGTCTGGCGAGGAAAAGGTGCTCTTGATATTGCGCTTCTCCACCTAACCGAAGCGGGGCGGCTCGAGCCGAAGATCAAGCCGCAATTCGCCTCTCACGAAGATATTGAGGAAATAGGTGAAACCTACGCCACAGGGTTCCCGGAAGCGCGGGCCACTGACGGTGAACCAACGCGTGACTACACCGTTCCCGGTCGTCTGAGAGTCTCCACTAGAGGCTCGTACACCTGGAGCGTGAGCCCGTCGGACACCCCTGATCGACCTCGAGGTTGGAAGGGTATGTCCGGCTCAGTCGTGTGGCGGCGTGGGTTCAAGGACAGACCTTATCTATTCGGGGTCGTGCAGGAGGTTCCGGCCAACTTCGACAAGCTGCTCGAGGTTGCAACATTATCGGAAGCTTTTGAAGACGAGGACTTTCGCCAACATCTCGCTGCGGCGCTAAGAACTGCCCCGACCCTCGTTCCGTTCCAGCCGCCCGAGACCTTCACGGAAGCCATCCTGACCCGCACTTTCCGTGAGAAAATCCGCAGGTTTACCGATGAATACCTGATCTCCTCATCAGGGACGCAGCGGGTTCCCTTTGGCGGTCGAGACGCAGAACTCCAACGGCTCAACTCTTGGCTACTGAACTCCCAAAGCAAGCCGTTGATGCTGGTGACAGCTCCCGCAGGAAGAGGCAAGAGCGCCCTTCTCGTCCAATGGATGAAGAGCCTTCAGGATCGCGAGTTGTGCAGCGAGGACGGGTGGCAGCTCGCCTTTTTGCCGATCAGCATAAGGGTCGCAACAAATCTGCCAGGCGTGTTCTACGAAGGGCTTGCGCGTCGGCTTGCCGAAATTACTGGCAAACCTCTGCAGAGCCAGGCTTTCCTGGATATCGACGGATTTCGTTTTGTCGTGCCCGATCTTCTTGTCGAAATAGGTAAGAACAGCACCAAGCGGGTCCTCATTGTCGTCGATGGAATCGATGAAGCTCCGGAGAACAAATTCGACGCTGGGATCTTCCCAAAGTCTCCCCCCGGGAATGTCCGTATTCTCCTGTCCGCGCGTTGGCAAGTCGGCGACCGCAATTCCGATGGCTGGCTTAAGCGCCTTGACTGGAAGGAACATCCGAAGGTCGACAGCTTCGAACTTGACCCACTCGACGCTGCGCGAATTGCAGACGTACTCGTCAAACTTGGCGCGCCTGCGGACGAGCTTGCGACTGATCGCACGCTGGTCAAACGCCTCGCGGAGTTGACGTTAGGCGAGCCGCTGCTCGTTCAATTCTACGCCGAGGATCTCTGGAGCCGAAGCCTCAAAGGGCCGCGGGTGACCCGGGCCGACCTCGACCACCTGAAGCCTGGCTTCGAGGGCTACTTCGAAAAGTGGTTCAAAGATCAAGACGACTTATGGCGCGAAGAGGGAGTCACCAAGTCCGAAGCTGACCGCTTCTACGGAACGCTCGCTGTGCTGGCGTTTGCCTTGGGACCGCTGCAAGGTTCGGACATCCTGGTGCTCATGGAGCGTATCAATGGCCCGACCGGAATCGTGCCAATCAGTCGCCTCCTCGACCCCTGGCGTCGATTTGTGTTCGGAGGCGGTGAAGCAGAGGCGGGCTACGTCCTCAGCCACCCGAAGTTAGGCGACTATCTTCAGACGAGCCGCTTCTCCGAGTTCGCCAAAATGCTGCGCCAGAAGTTTGCCGAATGGGGCAAGGCGCATGCGGCCGACCTCAACGCGCGTCGATTGAAGGCGGAAAGCGCCTCTCCTTACTGTCTGCAGTTTCTGCCGGAGCACCTGACGTTGGCTAACACTCCGCCGGAAGATTTCATGATCATGGTGGAGAACGGCTGGCGTCGCGCTTGGGAAGAGTTCGAAGGTGGGCAGCGAGGCTTCGCTAATGCTGTGCAAACGGCTTTGACGGCACAGAAGGGGGACGAGGCGAACCTGAGATTGGGGGCCCGATGGCGTTGTGCGCTCACGCTGTCGTCGATCAAGAGTCTCGGCAAGAACGTGCCCGCAAAGCTTGTGCTGGCAGCCGTGGAAAAGAGGGTGCTTACAATTCGGCAGGCAGCTCATTTTGCGGACTTGAAGGGACCGTCCGAAGAGAGCGTCGAGTTGTTGTCGGGGCTCGCGCTTGCCGCCCACGATAACCCTGCTGTCCAATCGGAGCTACTTGCTTCGGCGCTCGCCGCCGCCAAGGCGATCGGCGATGACGATGACCGCTCGCGGGCTCTGGCCGCCCTGGCCCCCCAGCTCGCGCCGGAACAACGTGGTGAAGTTCTGCGCGAGGCGCTCGCCGCCGCCAAGGCGATCGGCGATGAGGTTGCCCGCGCACGGGCGCTGGCCGCCCTGGCCCCCCGTCTCGCGCCGGAGCAGGTGAGCGAGGCGCTCGCCGCCGCCAAGGTGATAGGCGACGAGGGCGACCGCGTAAAGGCTCTGGCCGCGCTGGCCCCCCATCTCGCGGCGGAGCAGGCGGGCGTGGCGCTCGCCGCCGCCAAGGCGATCCGCGATGAAGATCGCCGCGCACAAGCTCTGGCCGCCCTGGCCCCCCGTCTCGCGCCGGAGCAGGTAGGCGAGGCGCTCGCCGCGGCCAAGGCGATTGGCCGTGAGGGTCGCCGCGCAGAGGCTCTGGCCGCCCTGGCGCCCCGTCTCGGGCCGGAGCAGGTGAACGAGGCGCTCGCCGCCGCCAAGGCGATCGGTCGTGAGATTTTCCGCGCAGAGGCTCTGGCCGCCCTGGCCTCCCGTCTCGCGCCGGAGCGGTGCGATGAGGCGTTGCGCGAGGCGCTCGCCACCGCCAAGGCGATCGGCTGGGAAAATGACCGCGCACTGGCTCTGGCCGCCCTGGCCCCCCATCTCGCGCCGGAGCAGGTGGGCGAAGCGCTCGCCGCCGCCAAGGCGATCGGCGATGACGATGACCGCACACAGGCTTTGGTCGCCCTGGCCCGCCATGTCGCGCCGGAGCAGGTGGGCGAGGCGCTCGCCGCCGCCAAGGCGATCCGCCATAAAGGTCACCGCTTTCAGGCTCTGGCCGCCCTGGCCCCCCGTCTCGCGCCGGAGCAGGTGGGCGAGGCGCTTGCCGCCGCCAGGGCGTTCGGCGATAACCGCTTTGCACGGGCTCAGGCCCTGGCCGCCCTGGCCCCGCATCTCGCGCCGGAGCAGCGCGATGAGGCGCTGCGCGAGGCGCTCGCCGCCGCCAAGTGGATCCGCGATGACAATGACCGCGCACAGGCTCTGGCCGCCCTGGCCCCCCGTCTCGCGCCGGAGCAGGCGGGCGAGGCGGTCGCCGCCGCCAAGGCGATCGGCGATGAGGGCGTTCGCGCAGGGGCTCTGGCCGCCCTCGCCCCCCATCTCGCGCCGGAGCAGCTGAGCGAGGTGCTCGCCGCCGCCAAGGCGATCGGCAGTGACAATTCCCGCTCACGGGCTCTGGCCGACCTGGCCCCCCATCTCGCGGCGGAGCAGGTGGGCGAGGCGCTCGCCGCAGCCAAGTCGATCGGCGATGAAGATGACCGCGCACAGGCTCTGGCCACCCTGGTCCCCTATCTCGCGCCGGAGCAGCACGACGAGGCGCTCGCCGCCGCCAAGGCGATCGGTCGTGACGATTCCCGCTCGCGGGCTCTGGCCGCCCTGGCCCCCCGTCTCGCGCCGGAGCAGGTGGGCGAGGCGCTCGCCGCCGTCAAGGCGATAGGCCATGAGATTTTCCGCGCAGAGGCTCTAGCCGCCCTGGCCCCCCATCTCGCGGCGGAGCAGGTGGGCGAGGCGCTCGCCGCCGTCAAGGCGATAGGCCATGAGATTTTCCGCGCAGAGGCTCTAGCCGCCCTGGCCCCCCGTCTCGCGCCGGAGCAGCGCGACGAGGCGCTGCGCGAGGCGCTCGCCGCGGCGAAGTCGATCGGCCATAAGATTGACCGCGCACGGGCTCTGGCCTCCCTGGCCCCCCATCTCGCGCCGGAGCAGCGCGACGAGGCGCTGCGCGAGGCGCTCGCCGCCGCGAATGCGATCGGCGATGAGTTTCCCCGCGCAGTGGCTCTGGCCTCCCTGGCCCCCGATCTCGCGCCGGAGCAGCGCGATGAGGCGCTGCGCGAGGCGCTCGCCGCCGTCAAAGGGATCGGCCATGAGATTTTCCGCGCAGAGGCTCTAGCCGCCCTGGCCCCCCGTCTCGCGCCGGAGCAGGTGGGCGAGGCGCTCGCCGCCGCCAAGGCGTTAGATAGTGAATATGCTCGCGCACAGGCTCTGGCCGCCCTGGCCCCTCATCTCGCGCCGAAGCAGCGCGACGAGGCGCTGCGCAAGGCGCTCGCCGCCGCGAAGGCGATCGGCGGTAAGTTTCCCCGCGCACGGGCTCTGGCCTCCCTGGCCCCCCATCTCGCGCCGGAGCAGGTGGGCGAGGCGCTCGCCGCCGCCAAGGCGATCAGCGATGACTATTGCCGCGCACAGGTTCTGGCCGCCCTCGCTCCCCGTCTCGCGCCAGAGCAGGCGGGCGAGGCGCTCGCCGCCGCCAGGGCGATCGGCGATGAATTTTACCGCGCATGGGCTCTGGCCGCCCTGGCCCCCCATCTCGCGCCGGAGAAACGCGACGAGGCGATTACGCAAGCTATTGACGCCGTTAGCCCTATATCCAGGAAGCAAGCGCTAGTTGTTGCGACAACTCTTGCACGCTCAACGTTGGAGCGTGGCGGTCAAACTGCAACTATCGAGCTTTTTCGCGCAATCAGGGACGTGTGCAGCTGGTATCCATGAGCCTTAGAGTCAGTTTGAAACAGCGCCGTGAGGCGGATGGCCGGGTTCAGATGTGATTCCGAACGGTTGTCGAAGCCAGTTTGAAGAGCCTTCATGTGGACCCCGGCCACCCGGCGGCAGTATAGCCGGGATGTTGCTACGCTACGGAAGCGACCTGACGGACGCGGAATGGGAGATCGTCGCCCTGTTCATGCCGCCGCCTGGCAAGACGGGCCGGCCGCGCGAATGGCTGTTGCGAGATCACGAGCGCCATTTTCTATGTGCTGCGGTCCGGCTGCGCTTGGCGCATCCGCGAAAGTGGTGCCTAGAACGTGGCTCAGGCGCACGATCGCTATATCCCGCACAGAACAAAAAAAGAACTTGCGCCTGAGAACAAATCATGTACTAGATGCGCAAAGGCGGGGCGGAGAAAGCGCAGTTGCGGAGCGAAGCCCGCCCGTGAGAGAAGGACGTCGAGACGATGAGCCAGCCAATTCTTCGCGTGGTGGAAGGCGCAAGCGTGGACAAGACCAAAGCCCTCGACGCGGCCCTGTCGCAGATCGAACGCGCCTTCGGCAAGGGCTCGATCATGCGGCTCGGCAAGAACCAGCCGGCGGCGGAAATCGAGACGGTGTCGAGCGGATCGCTCGGGCTCGACATCGCGCTCGGCGTCGGCGGCCTGCCGCGCGGGCGGGTGATCGAGATCTACGGACCCGAATCGTCGGGCAAGACCACCCTGACGCTGCATGTGATCGCGGAAGCGCAGAAGAGGGGCGGCGTCTGCGCCTTTGTCGATGCCGAGCATGCGCTGGACCCCATCTATGCGAGGAAGCTGGGCGTCAATCTCAACGATCTCTTGATCTCCCAGCCCGACACCGGCGAGCAGGCGCTCGAGATCACGGACACCCTGGTGCGCTCCGGCGCGGTCGACGTTCTCGTCATCGATTCGGTCGCGGCGCTGACCCCGAAGGCCGAGATCGAGGGCGAGATGGGCGAGTCCCAGCCCGGCCTGCAGGCGCGGCTGATGAGCCAGGCCCTGCGCAAGCTCACCTCGTCCATTTCGCGCTCCAACACCATGGTGATCTTCATCAACCAGATCCGCATGAAGATCGGCGTCATGTACGGTTCGCCCGAAACCACCTCGGGCGGCAACGCGCTCAAGTTCTACGCTTCCGTCCGCCTCGACATCCGCCGCGTCGGCTCAATCAAGGATCGCGACCAGATCGTCGGCAACCAGACGCGCGTCAAGGTGGTCAAGAACAAGGTCGCGCCGCCGTTCAAGCAGGTCGAATTCGACATCATGTACGGCGAAGGCATCTCGAAGACGGGCGAATTGATCGATCTCGGAGTGAGGGCGGGCATCGTGGAGAAATCGGGGGCTTGGTTCTCCTTCGACAGCGTCCGTCTCGGCCAGGGCCGGGAGAACGCCAAGGCTTACCTCAAGGCCAATTCGGAGACGGCCGACCGGATCGAGCGCGCCATCCGCGAGAACGCCGGCCTCATCGCCGACCGCATTCTCGAAAACGCCGGTCCGTCGGATGAGGACGACGCCGAAGGCTAGCCAAAGATATTTGAAATTTCAGGACGGTGGCGCGAGCAGGTGCGTGGGGTATCCGAGGATGGTTGAGACGCGCCGGGTGTGGCGATCGGAATAGATGAAGGCGGGTCCCTCGATGCGATAGTTGCCCTTCCAATCGATGACGAAGGAGGTATCGTTTTCTTCGATGTGGACGGGTTCCGGGTCGCCGTCGCGGGCCAGCCTTGCGGCGAGTTGATCGGACGGGTCGAGCAGCCAGGCGTCGCCGGTTTCGGTAGACAACAGGACAAGCTGACCAACAGTGACGACGCGCCCATGGCGGTCAGCAGCCCGGCGCTGGATGTAGCGGACCTCGTCGGCGAGGCGAAAGCTCTTCCCCTCCACCATCTGTTTGCCCGGTCGACGCCGGATCGCCTTTCGATCCCTGCCGGGTATCGAGGGGGCTGTCATGGATTTGTTCACCAAGCTGTTCGGCGACTTCTTGGTCTTCGTCTATCACTGCTTCGACCGGATTGTCATTCGCGGCTATCTGACGGCGCGGCCCGAGCTGGTCGTCCACTTCTTCCGTGAGATCGTCGGGGTGGCGGAGGTCAGCAAGGAGGCGCTGAGCCAGCGGACGGCCGATTACCAGAATTGGGTGGAAGCCTACGCGCGCAATCACGCGATCCCGATCGAATGGGCCGAGAAGGGGGTACGCAAGGAGGACCACGTGCTGCCGTGGCTGCGCCGCATGGAGAAGCGCAATGCCTACGGTGTCTACTTCATCTTCAAGAGCATGGAGCAAGGGCCGACCTTCCGCATCAGCCTGCCGAAGTACCCGGCCAAGGACCCGCACTACCGCATCGTCGCGCACCAGCGCAGCCGCTTCACGCATTACTACTTCTATGTCCGCGACGAGGTGCTCGGACCGATGGTTGTGCGGGTGGCTTCCTTCTTTCCCTTCCAGACCACCTACTATCTCAACGGCCACAGCTTCATCGAGCAGGAGCTGAAGCGGGCGGGGACCGGCTTCCGCAAGGAGGACAACGCTTTCCTCGCCGTCGACGACGTCGCGGCGCTGCAGGCATCGGCCGACCGGCTGAGCCCAGAGATCATCCGCCGCCGCCTCGACTACTGGACCCTGATCCTCGGACCGAAGTTCTCAAAGAAGGAGCGCGCCAAGCTCAACCTGTCACGCTTCTACGCCATCTCCCAGATCGAGTACTGCCGCAACTTCATCTTCAGGCGTCACTTTCCCATCCACAAGCTATTCGAGCGCAGCTGCGAACTCGGCCTGTGGCGGCTCAGCGCCGACAAGATCGCCACGATCTTCGGCAAGCGGGTCAGTCGCCGGATGCACGGCAAGCTGGCCACCGTCATCGACCAGATCGAGCACGGCCATCATGTCTTCCGCGCCAACTTCAAGAGCGGCTTCCTCAAACAGTATCAGAAGTTCCTGACCTTTCTGCGCAACGAATTGGTCTCCAACAATCTCGCCGACTTCCGCCTGCGCAAGGGGCTCGACCATCTCGATGCCGTGCGGACCACCTTCCAGGCGATCACCGACCGCTTCGCCGGCTTCCAGGCAGAATGGCTCAACAGCCATGTCGACTTTCCCCTCCTCCAGCGCCTTGCCCACCCGATCACTGTCGGCGCCGTCCGCTATCCCGGCCTCAAGATCCACGAGCCGCGCATCATCCGCCTGTTCGAGGTCCTCCTGCATGGCGGTCCTCAGATCGGCGGCTGGACGGCCCGGCAGATCCATGAGGCCGTCCTCGACACCTTCGACCTCTCTGAGAAGACCTACCGCCTGAACCAGCTCCGCTACGACTTGCGCAAGCTCAAGGGACACGGCCTGATCGCGCGACGGCTCGCGCTACGCCTACCGGCTCTCACCCAAGGGCGTCCAAGTCGCCCTCCTCTTCCTCTTCTTCCACAAGCGCCTGTGCGGCCCCCTCGCCAACAGCCGCTTCCATCACCGGCCGGACCCGCAACACCGTCCAGACAGCCGGCTCGAAGCCGCCTATCACCGCGCCGACACCGCCATCCAACGCGTCGTCGAGCTTGATCGCGCCGCGCCCCAATGACAATGTTCAACTCGTCTTGTCTATGATCCCTCAGGTAAGAATCTAAGCAGAACTCCGTCGGGCATGGCGGGCAAATCTCGGGTGGCGGCGGGTGAGGAGCAGCGCAACGCGCTGCTGACATTGGCCCATTCACGTGACCGCGGCGAGGCTGATCGGGCGCGGGCGATATTGCTGACGTTGTCGGGATGGACCAGCCCGCGCATTGCGGAAGCCTTCGGCGTGCGCGAAGACACGGTGCGTCTGTGGCGCAGCGAGTTCGCGCACGGCGGTGTCGAGGCGTTGGAGGCGACCGTGGCGCCCGGCCCGCCACCGGTAGAGAGCGAAGCCGCGCTGCGTGTCGTCGCGCCCCCGTCGCCGACCGGCCCAACTGGACGATCCCGCGCCTCATGGCCGAGATCGAGGCGCGTGAGGGCGTCAAGATCGGCAAGTCGCAGTTGTCCAAGGCGTTGCGAAAAAAAACTTCCGTTGGCGGCGGCCCCGGCACACGCTGAAAGGCCGCCAGATTGCCGAGGAGATCGAGCGCGTGGGACTGCGCCTTCAACTGCGCAAGGCTCAGGCCGAAGCCGGTGACATCATCCTCCTCTACGGCGACGAGAGCGAGGCCCTGACGCACCCTTATCTGGCGCGGGCCTGGGCCTTGCGCGGGGCGGACCTGCGGGTGCCGGCGCCAGGAAAGGCCAAGAAAGTGGCGATGATCGGCTCGCTCGATCATGTCACGCGCCAGTTGATTGTGCATACGAGCCCGACCAAGCGCAGCAGCGACTTCATCGCTCACCTCGAGCAGCTCGACCTCCTGTACGGTCCCCAACCGGGACGGGCAATCAAACCGGTCGTGCTGGTCGGGGACAACGGGCCGATCCATGTCAGCAAGCTCACTCTCGAGGCCCTCGAGGCGCGCAAACACTGGCTCACCGTCGAGTGGCTGCCGAAATACGCACCCGAACTCAACGATATCGAGGTTGTCTGGCACGATCTCAAGGCGCATCATCTGGCCCATCAGACCTTTGCTGACGGCGACGCCCTCGACCGCGCAATCCACGCAGCTGTGGCCGCGCTGAACCAGGAGCGAACCGTCAATCCGTTGGTCATTCAATCTCTGCTTAGGTTGGCTCCGTCGGGCACCCCTCGCGTCCCTCGCCTGTAGGAGGCGCGCCCATCCCGCCACGGAGCTCATCTGTCCTCGCGCGTTCGGGTGCGCGAGGGAGCCCAAAACCGGCCTCGCGCCCCGCCTTCGGCGCCGCCTCAAAAGCGAAAGGGTGGCACGAGATCGCCTGGATGGGTGGCGCAACGATTCCTCGACAAATTGGTTGAGCTTGTCAGGCCGGCGCGTCGGGCGCGTCAATCCCGTTGGCGCTTGATGCGGCCGTGCTCTAGAAGGCGCGGGGAAAAACCGTCGAGGGCAGCGTGTTCATGAGCGGCGTAAACGAGATCCGATCGAACTTCCTCCGGTTCTTCGCCGGGCGTGGACACGAGATCGTGCCCTCGAGCTCGCTCATCCCGCGCAACGACCCGACGCTCATGTTCACCAACGCCGGCATGGTTCAGTTCAAGAACGTCTTCACCGGCGTCGAGAAACGCGACTATGTCCGCGCCGCGACCGCGCAAAAATGCGTCCGCGCTGGAGGAAAGCACAACGACCTGGACAATGTCGGCTATACCGCGCGTCATCACACGTTCTTTGAAATGCTCGGCAATTTCTCGTTCGGCGACTATTTCAAGGACAACGCGATCGAATACGCCTGGTCGCTTCTGACGCGCGACTTCGGCCTGCCGAAGCAGCGCCTGACCATCACCGTCTATTACGACGACGACGAGGCCTTCGATCTGTGGAAGAAGATATCCGGCCTGCCCGACGAGCGGATCGTCCGCATCGCCACCAGCGATAATTTCTGGGCGATGGGCGACACGGGCCCCTGCGGCCCGTGCTCCGAGATCTTCTACGATCACGGCGCGCACATCCCTGGCGGCCCGCCCGGCTCGCCGGACGCCGACGGTGACCGCTTCATCGAGATCTGGAACCTCGTGTTCATGCAGTTCGAGACCCTGCCGGGGCGCGAGCGGATCAATCTGCCGCGCCCCTCGATCGACACCGGCATGGGCCTCGAGCGCATCGCCGCCGTTCTGCAGGGCGTGCACGACAACTACGACATCGACCTCTTCCGCGCCCTCATCCGCGCCAGCGCCGACCTGACCGGCGTCGACCCGGACGGGCCGCATCGCGCCTCCCACAGGGTCATCGCCGACCACCTGCGCGCATCGGCCTTCCTCGTCGCCGACGGCGTTTTGCCGTCGAACGAAGGCCGTGGCTATGTGCTGAGGCGTATCATGCGCCGCGCGATGCGACACGCACAACTCATCGGCGCGCGCGAACCGCTGATGTGGCGGCTCGTTCCGGCGCTCAGCCGCGAAATGGGCCAAGCCTATCCCGAGCTCCTGCGCGCCGAGGCGCTGATCGCCGAGACCCTGAAGCTCGAGGAGACGCGCTTCCGCACCACGCTCGCGCGCGGTCTGGCGATCCTCGAGGAGGAGACGCGGCCGCTCGGCGCCGGCGGGGTCTTGTCCGGCGAGACCGCCTTCCGGCTCTACGACACTTACGGCTTTCCGCTCGACCTGACCCAGGACGCGCTTCGCGCGCGCGGGCTTTCCGTCGACGTCGAAGGCTTCAATGCGGCCATGCAGCGTCAGCGCGCCGAGGCGCGCCGCGCCTGGGCGGGATCGGGGGAGGCGGCGACCGAGACCATCTGGTACGCCTTGCGCGAGCGGATCGGCGCGACCGACTTCCTCGGCTACGAGACCGAGACCGCCGAGGGGGTGATCCGCGCGATCGTCAAGGACGGGATCGAAGCCGGGCTCCTGGAGACGGGCGAAAAGGGCTCGCTCGTCCTCAATCAGACGCCGTTCTACGGCGAGGCGGGCGGCCAGGTCGGAGACGTCGGCGAAATCACGGGACCCGGATTCCGCGCCGTGGTGACCGACACGCGCAAGAAGCTCGGCGATCTCATCGTCCACGACGTCTCGATCGTCGAGGGGACGGCGCGGCCCGGAATGGAGGTCGAGCTTGCTGTCGACCATGTCGCCCGATCGGCCACCCGCGCCAACCACTCGGCGACCCACATCCTACACGAGGCGCTGCGGCTGGTGCTCGGCGATCACGTGGCGCAGAAGGGCTCGCTCGTCTCGCCCGACCGGCTGCGTTTCGACATCGCCCATCCGAAGCCGATCACCCCCGAGGAGATCGACGCCGTCGAGGACATCGCCAACCGCGTCGTGCTCGAGAACGCCGAGGTGACGACCCGCCTAATGAGCCTCGACGATGCCCGCGCTTCGGGCGCGCGCGCCCTGTTCGGCGAGAAATACGGCGATGAGGTCCGCGTCGTCAGCATGGGCGTGATCGAGGACGACGCGACGCATGAGCGACCCTATTCAATCGAACTGTGCGGTGGCACCCACGTGAGCCGCACCGGCGACATCGGGCTCATCTCGATCGTCGGCGAAAGCGCGGTCGCGGCCGGCGTGCGGCGCATCGAGGCCAAAACCCGCGACGAGGCGCGCAAGCGGCTCAACGCCGATTCCCGCGCCTTCGCTGAGCTCGCCGCCCTTCTGCGCGCTCCGCCAGAGGAGGCGGGCCAGCGGCTCGAGACCCTCATCGACGAAAAGCGGAAGCTCGACCGCGAGCTCGCCGACGCCAGGCGCCGGCTGGCGATGGGCGGAGGCGGTTCGAGCGGGGCCGAGGCAGTGCGCGAGGTCGCAGGCGTGAAGTTCTATGCCCGCGCCGTGACCGGCGTCGACATGAAGGATTTGAAGTCGCTCGCCGACCAAGCCAAGCAGAGCGTCGGCTCGGGCGTGGCGGCGATCGCCGCCACCGGCGAAGACGGCAAGGCGAGCCTCGTCGTTGCGGTCACGCGGGACTTGACGGACCGCTTCAACGCGGTCGATCTCGTTCGTCTCGGCTCGGCGGTCCTCGGCGGCAAAGGCGGCGGGGGCCGCCCCGACATGGCTCAGGCCGGCGGCCCGAACGGTGCCAGGGCCAAGGAAGCGCTGACGGCGGTCGAGGAGGCGATCCGGGCGAGAGCCTGAAGCCCGCGGGCGGCGCCGCTATCCAGGTCAGGCGGCCGCCATCGCCTTCTTCAGATTCTCGTCGACCTTGTCAAGGAAACCGGTGGTCGACAGCCACTTCTGCTCCGGCCCGACCAGGAGCGCGAGATCCTTTGTCATATAGCCGGCCTCGACCGTCTCGACGCAGACCCTCTCGAGCGTCGCCGCGAATTTGGCGAGCGCCTCGTTGCCGTCGAGCTTCGCCCGGTGGGCAAGGCCGCGCGTCCAGGCGAAGATCGAGGCGATCGAATTGGTCGACGTCTCTCGGCCCTTCCGGTGCTCTCGGTAATGGCGGGTGACGGTGCCATGCGCGGCCTCGGCCTCGACCGTCTGTCCGTCGGGGGTCATCAGCACGCTGGTCATGAGGCCGAGCGAGCCATAGCCCTGAGCGATCGTGTCGGACTGGACGTCGCCGTCGTAGTTCTTGCACGCCCAGACGTAGCCACCCGACCATTTGAGCGCCGCCGCGACCATGTCGTCGATGAGCCGGTGCTCGTAAGTGATCCCGAGGCTCTCGAATTTCGTCTTGAACTCGCTCTCGTACACTTCCTGGAAGATGTCCTTGAACCGGCCGTCATAGGCCTTGAGAATCGTGTTCTTGGTCGACAAATAGACCGGATATTTTCGCATGATCCCGTAATTCAGCGAGGCGCGGGCGAAGTCCCGGATCGACTCGTCGAGATTGTACATCGCCATCGCGACCCCGGGGCTGGGGAACTTGAATACCTCCTTCTCGATCACCTTGCCGTCGTCGCCCTCGAAGCGGATGGTCACACGTCCTTTGCCCGGCACCTTGAAGTCGGTCGCGCGGTACTGGTCGCCGTAGGCGTGGCGGCCGACGACGATCGGCTGGGTCCAACCGGGAACGAGACGCGGAACGTTCTTGCAGATGATCGGCTCGCGGAAGATGACGCCGCCAAGGATGTTGCGGATCGTGCCGTTCGGGCTCTTCCACATTTCCTTCAGATGGAATTCTTTGACCCGCGCTTCGTCCGGCGTGATCGTGGCGCACTTGACCCCGACGCCGCATGCCTTGATCGCCATCGCCGCGTCGATCGTCACCTGGTCGTTGGTGGCGTCGCGATGCTCAATCGACAGGTCGAAATACTTGAGTTCGACGTCAAGATAAGGGCGAATCAGCTTGTCGCGTATGAGCTGCCAGATAATGCGGGTCATCTCGTCGCCGTCGAGCTCGACGACCGGATTCTCGAGCTTGATCTTGGACATCGGGTATTAATTTCCTCAGGAAGCACGCGCGGGGGAGCCGCCCCTATAGCATCTGCCCTGAGAGCGTCCTAGTTCTGCTTTAGGCGAGGCGGCGCTCGACAACGGACGGGCACATGAGTCCCGTGATTCTCGCGTCGGGGGTCTCAGGCGTTCGAAATTCGGTTTGTCTTGCTATCGCCGAGCTCGGCGACGGAGGTGGTCGAGTTTTGTCGCGACTCGGCTCAAAGAAACGAAAGCCGGATGCGGCTGTGGCCCGCCGAGCGGCAGTCGCCGCGCGGGGCGGGCGCGCGGACGGGTTCTCGCCTTGACCGGAACGG
Source organism: uncultured Alphaproteobacteria bacterium (assembly GCA_963758335.1). Taxonomy (GTDB): domain Bacteria; phylum Pseudomonadota; class Alphaproteobacteria; order Rhizobiales; family Beijerinckiaceae; genus Roseiarcus. The sequence goes on from CAVWVF010000004.1 coordinate 67,806, forward strand.
GGGCCGGCAGAATTCGCGCGAGACGCGACTGGCGCATCGCCGCCTTTGTCGTTGCCTCGTTCGCGGCCTGGTCGACGATGCCGGCGTTCGCGGCCGAGGCCGCGCCTGCGACCGACAACGCGCTCGCGACGCTCTGCGGGATCGTCGAAACCGCCGCCAAGGAAGAGGGACTGCCGGTCAATTTCTTCACCCGGCTCATCTGGCGCGAGAGCGCCTTCCGGCCCGGGGCGGTGAGTCCGGCGGGCGCCCAAGGGGTTGCGCAATTCATGCCGGGCACCGCCTCCGAGCGCAGGCTCGCCGACCCGTTCGATCCGGCGTCGGCGATCCCGGCGTCGGCGAAGCTCCTTGCCGAGCTCGCGCAGCGCTTCGGCAATCTAGGCCTGGCGGCGGCCGCCTACAACGCCGGGTCGAATGCGCTCGCCGGCTGGCTCGCCGGACGCGGCTTCCTGCCGATCGAGACCCAGGATTATGTGCTCGCAATCACTGGCCATGACGTCGAGGAGTGGCGAGGCGACAAGCCCCCCGCCTCCGCTTCCCCCGACCCGGCCGAGCCGTGTCTCGCTTCGATCGCGAAGCTGAGCGTGGCGCGCGGTCCCGAGGCCTCGCCCCTCGTTTCCGGCCTGTTCGCGCCGTGGGGCGTGCAGATCTCCGCCAGCTTCGACAAGGGCTCCGCGCTCCGCGCCTTCGCCCGCGCGCAACACGATTATTATAGCGTTATCGGAGGGATCACCCCGTTCGTGCTCGGCTCCGTTTTGCGGAGCCGAGGCTGGCGTCCGTTCTACCGCGTGCGCCTGCCGGCGCAGACCCGCGCCGAAGCGCAAAAACTGTGCGATCGTCTGAAAGCCGCCGGCGGGGCCTGCGCGATTCTGCGGAGCTGACCGCAGGGCGGCCCAGAATCCGAACGCGACTCAATGCTTTCAGGGCGTTAGGCGCCAAAAGCCAAAAGCTGCAACTTTGGGCCGTCCTACTCAGGCTGTCGTTTTCTCCGGGACGACCGCCGCGGCGCGCCACTGTACTAGATTCTTGGGGGTTCCAGGCTTGCGAGGCCATACCATTTCCGGGCGCGAATTCAGTCTTTTCAGGCCCTTGCGGCAGCATTTCCGGCCGACTGCGCTTTGCCGCCACCCTCCCGCGCAGCGGTCGAGGCGACGCGAGCGCGGGCGGTTCAAGAGATCGACGGGTCGGCTCTTCCCCTTGTTCTCGGCGCGCGCCGACGCTGCGACGCGATCGATCGGTTGCGAGGGCGGCAGGCGGAAGGGCTTCGGCAGAACCGGACAACTCGGCGGTCTCCTTCAGAAACAGCGTGGGAACAAAGATAGAACAATTTCGCAAGCTTGGCAAGAGAATTTTTTTCTTGGGCAGCTTGGGAGTTACGCAACCTTGCAACGCCCCTGATTCTCGCGACGCCGATCGGGTCGGGCGTTCGAATCCCTTTCGTTTCCAAGACGCGCCAGCGACGGGTTCGACTGTCATATTCAGAGATTAACGTGAGGCGCCCATTTTCGCGGAGCATTTGTCGCCGCCGACCGATCGGTCGCCTCTCATGATGGTTAACCGCAAGTCCGCTGAAGCATGGTTAACGGCAAGCCCGCTGAAGCGCTCGACTTGGCGCAACGCCGGCAGCAGCCGCTTTCCATCGAGGCGATCCCGTGAGATCGGAGGGGTAGAGATGAATAGAGAACGAAGGGCAGCCCTGGCGACGTGTCGCGTTAAGCCGACGCTAACTTTGGCGCCCGGATCAGAGGCCAAGCAAGAGTTCCGCCTTAAAAAAATCCTCAGGGCGCCGTTAAGCACGCAACTTGGAATTGACGAAACATCATCAGACGCACTCAACGAAGATGGACGCCGAGTTGAACTCAGAGAACTCTTTCGCGGCCGGGGAAACCGGCGAACAAAGCCAAGTTCGCGAATCATCGGTCGCAAGACCGCTGGGATCGGAGACGGCGACTCCGGCGGCCACGGCGTCGGGAGAGGGTTCCCTCGCTGCCAGCGCCCGGGATGAAGGCCAAGCGAAGGCGGTAATTGCGGAGCTCGTTGTGCCTTCGGACAAACTTTCCTCGGCCGGGGAGACCGGCAGAGACAGTCAAGTTGGCGCCTCGTCGGTCACGATCGCGTCGTCCGACGCGGCGGCGAATCCTCTCGGGGACGCATTGGCAGCCCTCGATCGCCGGGATTATGCGACGGCTCAGCGGCTTTTTGAGGCGCTCGGCCGGAAAGACGCCGCTGAGGCTATCAAGGACGCATTGGCGGCCCTCGACCGCAAGGATTATACGACGGCTCAGGGGCTTTTTGACGCGCTCAGCCTGAAGGGCGCCGCTGCCGGTAAGGTGAAGGGATCGGCGCCGGCAACTCCAGCGCCTCTCTCCAAGCCCGCGCCATCGGGAGGGGGTCCAATCGCGTCCGACGCCCTGGATAAAGCCCAACAGAAATCCGTAGCATCGCTGCTCGAAGTTATTCCGGCTGCGGATGCAAAGTATCGCGGGCCTATACCTCAGGCAGAAAAGGCAAAATCGCGCCGTCTAAAGCCGCTTTTATTCGGAACCGGCTTGGTGTTAATTGCGATCTTTGGCGCCTCTGCCATTTATGGTTCGCCACTAAACTGGACGTTCGCCACCACGAAAAGCCAGGCGATCGTAGGTCTTACCTCAGCTGTTGATGTCCTCAAGGCGCGTCTGGCGGCGATCACGGGCTCAAGCGCACGCGAGGAGGAGCGCTCCGCGATGCGCGACCTCAGCGCCGCGGTCACACAAATGACGATCCGGCTCGACCAGATCGAGCACGAGTACGGAGCGCGTTTGGATAAGCTCAGCGAGCGCATCGACCAAGATTCCTCGTCCAGATTTGCCGATATTGCGCCGAGGCTCGATAAGCTGGAGAAAAAAGCCGCCGTGCAGTCTGCGCCCGCCTCCGAATTTGCCGATGTCGTGGCGAGGCTCGATAAAATGGAGAAAAGGGTCGCCGTCGCGGCTGCGCCTGCCTCCGAATTTGCTGACGTCACGACGAGGCTCGATAAGTTGGAGAAGAGAGCCGCCGTCCCGGCCACAAGTTCGGCCAAGCCCCTCCCGCCTGCCACGCCGAAACGATCGACGCTTATGCAAAGAGCGGAGCCTTCCGCCTCGAATGAGATAGCCAGACCCGACAACCCGAAGCCTTTGCTCCGAGGTTATAGCGTCGAGGATGCACGGGACGGCATTGCGGTGGTTGACAGTCGCTATGGCCCGCAAACGGTAGCGCCCGGAGATTTTATTCCTGGAGCGGGGCGCGTATTACGAATAGAGAGACGGGGCGGCGATTGGTTCGTCGTGACGAGCCACGGCGTCATTGCGAGCGGTCCGGCGGCGGACTAGTACAGCGATTCCTTGATTCTGCGCATATTGCATTGGATTCCCGAGAGACGGGCAGACGCTTCTCGGAAGCCTGCGCCAGGCGCGGTCTGGACCCAAAGCAAAAGCGGCGCCAATTCCCGGAGGGTTGCGGCGCCGACCCCAAGATCATGCGGCGCCGACCCCAAGAGGATGCGGCGCCGAGCCCGAACTCTTACAAGAGCCGCCCATTGCCGTTTTGAGCCTTTTCAAGGGCCCGGCCGTCGCAAGCGGAGAAAATTCGCGCCTGCCCCGACGCGCGATAGACACTGTACATGGGTTATATCTCCTCGGCTCGAAATTCGGGCGATCCGCCGTTCTGTTCTCTATTTGTACCAGAATATTTGATAACCCGCAAGAAGACGCCGCAGAAAATTTCGCCGACGCCCGCTCCTCCGTCCCAGCAAGAGCGCGATTCCTCCGGTGGGCGCCGCCGCTGCCGCAAGCAAGCGCAACGGCCTCATCATCCGGCCGCACGGCGCGCATTGCGGCAAGAAGAATCAGGGAGACGGCAATCGGGAACAGGAAGTTTTTTCGAGTGAACAGGGAATTGATTCGAGAGAACAGGCAGTCTGGCGCGACAGAACAGCGGTCGCCGCATCCTTTTGGCCTCGCGGCGCGGCCGTCCCGAGCGGCTCGAAGCGCTGATCCGCGAAGGCGAGGCGCTCGGGCTCGATGAGGCGACAGATATGGTTCGAACTTCAGAAACGCTGAACTAGTGCTGTGACTCTAACGCTTTTCGCCTCCTTGCATGGCGCTGCGGCCCGTTTAATTCTTGTGGTGGATGCACCATACTACCGGCCAAGCCCGCAGATGATGCGCGACTGATCGCCATCCTCTCCGCCAGCGTGAAGCCCAGCGAGAGTCCTCGCCGAGCAGAAACAGCGTCCTTATATTATTCCGCCGCAGCAAGGCGCGGCGCGGAGGGCGCGAGCGTCAGGACAAACGCGGCGGCAATCACGCAGGCGACGCCCGCGACGTAGAGCGCGGGAAGGTATGTCGAGAGATCGGTGCGCGACGCGCCCGCCCCGAACGCCGCGGTCGCCGCTCCGAGCTGGTGGGCTGCGAAGATCCAGCCGAACGTCAGGTTCGAGCGTTCGGCCCCGAACCGTTCGGCGGTCAGCCGCACGGTGGGCGGAACGGTCGCGACCCAGTCGAGTCCGTAGAAAACAGCGAAAGCGGACAGGCCCACGACCGAGAAGTCCGTGAACGGCAGGGCGATCAACGACAGTCCGCGCAGCCCATAATAGACGAACAGGAGCCAGCGATTGTCATACCGGTCGGAGAGCCAACCCGAGCCCAAAGTGCCGGCGAAGTCGAACGCGCCGATGACGGCCAGCGCCGCAGCCGCGCTCACCGGCGCGACCCCATAGTCGCCGCACAACGCGATCCAATGGGTCTGAATGAGGCCGTTGGTCGAAAGACCGCAGACATAGAACGTCGCGAACAAGACCCAGAACGTCCGGCTCGCTCGCGCGTCCGAAAGCGCGCGCAGTGGAGACGACAGCATGGCGCCGAAGGCGGGATTCTGCTTCGGCGGCGGCTCGATCGCGCGCCTGCCGAAAGGCGCAAGCCCGACATCGTATGGTCTGTCCCGCAGCGCCAGCACCGCGATCGCTCCCGCCACGAGCAGCATGACGGCGACGAACGCCAGGGCCGACCGCCATCCGAAATCCTGCGTCAGTTTCGCTAGAAGCGGCAGGAAGACGAGCTGGCCCGTCGCATTGCTCGCCGTCAGCATGCCCACGACGAGGCCGCGCCGTTCGGCGAACCAGCGCGTCGCGACGGTGGCGCCGAGGACCAGCGCAACCATCCCCGTGCCGAAGCCGACGATCACGCCCCAGAGCGCGACAAGCTGCCAAACCTTCGTCATCGCCAGCGAGGCGAGGATGCCGCCGGCGATCATGAGGATCGCCGCGCTGACAACCCGGCGGAGCCCGTAGCGATTCAGGAAGGCGGCGGCGAACGGCGCGATGAGCCCGAACAGCGCCAGTCGCAGCGCGAGCGCGACAGAGATATCCGCCGCGCTCCATCCGAATTCCTTTTCCAGCGGCTCGATGATGACGCCGGGAGCACCCATCGCTCCCGCGGTCGCGAGCATGACGAGAAACGTCGCTCCCGCCACGACCCAACCATAGTGAACGTCGTTTGCGGCGAGCCGGACGGCGAGTCGGTTGGAAAGCGACAGCGCCGCCGGCTGCTGGCGCCCGATGGATGTCGGCGAAACACGAGGCGTCGACATTGTCATAGGACATCATCTTTATGGTAAACATCTGCATATGGCAAAAACATCAAAGACCCTGGGCGAGCGCCCGCAGGGCGCGGGCGCCGTCGGCCCCCAGAGCGGTCTCGACCCGGCGCTGTGCTTCTTCCCATCGCGGCGCAGCGCATTGGAGCGCTTCGTCGCCGGCGGGCGCAAGCGTCACGGCCGCCTCGCGCTGATCTTCGGCCGCGGCCAGTCGGACGAGCCCAAGCCGCTCGAGCACCTTCACGTTGCGTCCGACGGTCGAGCGATCGAGATCCGCCAGACGGCCGAGTTCGGTCAGCGACGCCGTTTCCGCGCGCTCGATCCGTCGCAACGGGGCGAACTGAGAGACGTTGATGCCGACCGGCGCGAGCGCTGCGTCATAGAGCGTCGTCGTCTTGCGGGCGGCGGCGCGAAGGGATGAGCAGTAGCACACGGAGGCCATTCGCGGGTATATACCCGTAACGCGGCTTCAGGACAATGGGGTCTCTTTACCGGCGTACCGCGGCTGCTTGTGGACCTTCCGTCTTCGGACATCCCGTCTTCGGCGGTCGACCGTGCGCGCGAACTGGGCGGGCCATTTGCAAGCGGTCGAGGCGCCGCTCGTCAGCTCGCCGCGCGTCCCACCCTGTCCAGCGTCGCAAACTCCTCGTCCGTGAGCGTGATCGCCGCCGCGCCGACGTTCTCCTCGAGATGCGCGACCTTGTCGGTGCCGGGGATCGGCAACATGACCGGGCTGCGCTTGAGCAGCCAGGCGAGCGCGATCTGGCTGGGGCTCGCCTTGTGCGCCCGGGCGATCGAATCGAGCGCCGAGCCTTCGCGCGCGAGTGCGCCGGCGTTGAGCGGGAACCACGGGATGAAGCCGATCCTGTTCTTCGCGCAATGGTCGAGCGTCGCCTCGCTCTTCCGGTCGGCGAGGTTGTATTCGTTTTGCACCGTGGCGACGGGAAAGAATTTCGCTCCTATTGTGTTTCGTGTTGATACGGTCCGAGTCCGGCAGCGGCGGCGATCCAGGGAGCCGGGCCGCCATCGGCGGGCATGGCTTCGAGGGTTCGGCGCCAACTCAGGTACGTGGGAAGGTTTTCGGTGGCGACGCCGTGGAAGCGTCGCATCCACTCTTTGAGGCGTCCGTGGTAGGCGTTGACGTTGTTTATATGGAACTGCGATTCTTCGGGCTTGGGGTTGCCGGGCGCGGGTAGGACATGGACTTTGAGCTTGGCCCGCTTGGCGAAAGCGGTGATGGCCGAGCCGCCGTCGCAGCAGAAATCGGTTGAAGGCGGAATTCGTTCGCCGAACGCTTCTTTTAGGCTGGCGGCGTCGAGGCGGGACAGGACGGCGTCGAACGTGGCGCCGCTGCGGTCGCGAGCCACGACGACGGGAATCTGCTCGGCCGAGAGGCCGCGCTTGGCGGCTTTGCCGCCGCGGCGGCGCGCGGGCCTGGCGAGGCCGCCCCGCCGACCCTTTAAGGACTCGAGTATGAATGTTTCATCGGCCTCGACGATGCCCGAAAGGCTCTTGGGTTTGTCGAGGTTGAGAGCGGCGAGAAACCGATGCCGCCATCGGAAGGCGGTGCTCGGGTGGATCTGGCAGCGGTCGGCCGCCTTGGCGAGGCTCTCCCCTTCGATCAGGGCTCGCGCCTGATCGAACCAGCGATCCTTGTTGTGCAGGCCGGCCACCGGAGTGCCGGTGAACGGATTGAAAGTCCTGCGGCATTCCACGCAGCGATAGCGCGGCAAACCTCTCGCCTCACCCCAGGGCCGGACATCGAGCGCGCCGCAGCGCGGACATCCCGTCCGCGAATAACGCTCCTTTGCGATTTCCCGGAAAATATCGCGCTCGCCCGATGCGGAAAGCGTCGCCGCAACCGCATCGCTGCGCTCCTCGGCCCTCTTCGCGTCCCCCGCCGCAGACCTCGGTTCGCAGATCTCGACGCCCTCCTCACAGGGATCGTCAGCTTCCGCGAGCGCGAGCTCGCGAAACACGACACGGCGCTGCGCCGCACTCAACGACGACAGCGCGGCCAGCCATCCCGCGAAATCCGACGGCTTCATCTTCGCCCCCAAAATGCCCAGAGCCTTTATCGGGGAGGCGGCGCAAGGTTCTCAGCGCCTCGGCCCGGTCTTCGGGCGGTCCCCAGATCCCGCGCCCGACGATGCGCATGGCGCCGAAGCCGAGACGGTTGACCTCGAACGCGCCGCCAATTCGGAATCGTCCCGATTGAGAAGCGTTGATCATGAAAATCCTCGCGACTGTTCAGCCGCTCATGGCCAGCGCGCCACGGGCGGCATTGAGGAGAGAACGGATGCGACTTTGCCGCCCGTCTTCAGGCCGAAGATCGTGCCGCGGTCATAGAGCAAATTGAACTCGACGTAACGTCCGCGTCGGATCAATTGTTCCTCCCGCTCGGCGTCGCTCCAGGCTTTCGACGCGTTCCGCCGCACGATCTCCGAATAGATCGCGATAAAGCTGTCGCCGACGTCGCGCACGAAGGCGAAGTCGGCGTCGAAGGCCGAATTGCCGTCGTCGCCGGCGCTGTTGAGCCAGTCGAAAAAAATGCCGCCGATCCCGCGCGGCTCGTCGCGGTGCTTGAGGAAGAAGTACTCGTCGCACCACGCCCGGAAGCGCTCCCCGTCGGCGACTTTCGCATGGCGCTCGCAGGCGGCCTGCATCGCCGCGTGGAAGGCGACCGCGTCCGGATCGCTTTGCGTGCGCCGCGCGTTCAGCATCGGCGTCAGATCGCCGCCGCCGCCGAACCAGGTTTTCGTCGTGCGCACGAGCCTGACATTCATATGCCCCGTCGGCACGTGCGGGCTCCAGGGATGGGCGATGACCGAGACGCCGGCCGCCCAGAAGCGCGGGTCGGCCGCGCCCGGGATTTGCCCGGCGAACTCCTGCGGGAAGGCGCCGTAGACGGTCGAGCGATGCGCGCCCATCTTCTCGAACAGCCGTCCGCGCAGGATCGCAATGCGCCCGCCGCCGCCCGGCGCGCCGCTCGCATCCGTGCGCGTCCACGGCTCGATCGCGAAACGGCCAGGCGCGCGCGTCTCCGGAGCGCCGGCGAACGCGTCCTCGAGCGCCTCCATCGCCGCCACGATCCGCGCCTGCAGCGACTCGAACCAGCCCGCGACCAGGGCCAGGCGCGGATCGTCGCGCGTCGGGTCGTCGATCGCACTCATCGCCCGCGCACCCGCTTAACGAGGCGCTCGACATGTTCGATCGGGGTTTCGGGCAGGACGCCGTGGCCGAGGTTGAAAATATGGGGCCGTTCCGCAAAGCCCTTCAGCACACGGTCAACTCCCTCGTCGAGCCCGTCGCCGCCCGCGAGCAGCGCCAGCGGATCGAGATTGCCCTGCACGGCGATCTTTTCGGGCAGGGCGGCGAGGGCGGCGGCCGGCTCGACCGCGGTGTCGAGGCCGATGGCGGCGACGCCTTCCACGTCGGCGAATTTGTCCAGCTGCGTCGCCGCGCCGCGCGGAAAGGCGATGATCTGCGCATGCGGCGCCTTGGCGCGCACTGTCGCGATCAGCGAGGCGACCGGGCCGACGCACCAGCGCTCGAACTCCGCCGGCGGCAGGACGCCCGCCCAGGAATCGAAGATCTGCACCGCTTCCGCCCCGGCCGCCAGCTGACGCAGCAGATATTCGGCCGAAGCGTCGACGAGGCGGTCGATCACTGCGGAGAAGAGTTTTGGCTGCCGATAGGCGAAGAGCCGCGCCGGCGCCTGGTCCGGAGTTCCTTGGCCGGCGACCATATAGCTCGCGACTGTCCAGGGCGCGCCGCAGAAGCCGATGAGCGCGACTTCGGCCGGAAGGAGGGTCCTCAGCCGGTCGAGCGTCTCGAACACCCGTGCGAGCTTGGTCCAGTCGGGCTCGTCGCGAAGCCGCGCCAGGCCGGCCGCGTCCCCGACCGGATTAAGGCGCGGGCCTTCGCCGGTGTCGAAGGCGACGCTCTGTCCGAGCGCGTCCGGGACGACGAGAATGTCGGAGAAAAGGATCGCCGCGTCGAAGCCGAAGCGGCGGATCGGCTGCAGCGTCGCTTCGACCGCGAGAGCGGGCGTGTAGCAGAAATCGAGGAAACTCGCGGCGCGGGCGCGGATCGCCCGATATTCGGGCAAATAGCGTCCCGCCTGGCGCATGAGCCAGATCGGCGGCCTCGGCTGGCGCTGGCCCGCGAGCGCGGCGAGGAAGGGCTTTCTCTCTTTCCTCCCCGGGCTTGACCCGAGGATTGGGGGAGAGGGTCGGGGCGAGGGGGAGGTCAAAGGCATTGCCCCGAGCCCTCATCCGGCGCTTCGGGCCATCCCCGGGTCAACCCCGGGGGGATTGCGCCCCCTCTCATCCCCGGGCTTGACCCGGGGATTGCGGGAGAGGGCCGGGGTGAAGGGAAGTCGCATGAAAGACGCCTAGCGCGAACGCCGGCGTCGAAGCAAGCCGCGGCCTATTCCGCCGCGCGCTTCATCTCGGGATAGACGCAAGCCGCCGCTTCCTTCGCCGCGGGGCGGAGCGGAATGACCTTCCCCTCCTCGAAGCGGAGACTGAGCGTCTTCCACACGTCGACCAGCGCCTCGACCAGGTCGGCGACCTGCGCTTCGCTGTGCGCCGGCGTCGGGGTGATGCGCAGGCGCTCGGTCCCCTTGGCGACGGTCGGATAGTTGATCGGCTGGATGTAGATCGCGTGCCGCTCGAGCAGGAGCTTGCTCGCCGCGCGGCACCTCTCGGCGTCGCCGACGAACAGCGGTACGATATGCGACGGATTGTCCATCACCGGCAGGCCGGCCGCCCGCAGCGCATGCTTGACGAGCCGCGCCATCTTTTGATGACGCGTGCGTTCGGCGTTGGAGCGCTTCAGGTGTCTGACCGCCGCCGCCGCGCTGGCGGCGACGCTCGGCGGCAACGTCGAGGTGAAGATGAACTGCGGCGCGTAGCTGCGCACCGCGTCGACCACCGCCGCGCTCGCGACGATATAGCCCCCGAGCGAGCCAAAACCCTTGGCGAGCGTGCCCTCGATCACGTCGATGCGGTGGGCGAGCCCCTCGCGCTCGCTCACCCCTCCGCCGCGCGGCCCATAGAGGCCGACCGCATGGACCTCGTCGATATAGGTCAAGGCGTGGTATTTCTCGGCGAGCTCGACGATCTCGGCGATCGGCGCGATGTCGCCGTCCATCGAATAGAGGCTCTCGAACACGATGAGCTTGGCGCGCTCGATCGGCTCGGCGGCGAGCAGCTCCTCGAGATGGGCCACATCGTTATGGCGCCACACCTTCTTTGAGCAGCCCGAGCGCTTGACGCCCTCGATCATCGAATTGTGGTTCAGCGCGTCGGAGAGGATGAGGCAGTCCGGCAGGAGGCTGGCGATGGTCGAGATGCCGGCGAGATTGGAGATCCAGCCCGAGGTGAAGACGAGGGACGCGGCCTTGCCGTGCAGGTCGGCGAGCTCCGCCTCGAGCTCAACGATCGGATGATGGGTGCCGGAGATGTTGCGGGTGCCGCCGGCGCCGGCGCCGTGGGCGCGCGCGGCGCGTACCGAGGCCTCGATCACGTCCGGATGACCGCCCATGCCGAGATAGTCGTTCGAGCACCAGACGGTGACCTCGCGGGGCCGATCTTCCTCGCCGGCTGGGCGCCACAGCGCCATCGGGAACCGGCTGGCGTCGCGCTCGAGGTTGGCGAAGATGCGGTAGCGCTCTTCCGCCTTCAGGCGGTTGATCGCCTCCTCGAAGCGCCGCTCGTAATCCATGGTCCGCCCTTGTTCGCCCGACCTTGCCGCCTTTTGCGCCTTTCCATTCGCTAATCGGCCCTGGCCGTCTTGTCCAGAGCCGCAATTGGAGCGCAGCCGCGGCGCATTGTCTCACTCCGGCTGCCGGCCCAAACCCAATATTCCGCCTATTGGGCGAAAACGAGGTCGTTTCGCAAGGACTTGGCGCCGCATGAATCCGTTCTTCACCATCGGGCATTCGACGCGCCCGATTGAGACTTTCGTCGAACTCATCCAAATGGCCGAGGTCCGCCTCGTCATCGACGTGCGAACCGTTCGCCGCTCCCGCACCAACCCGCAATACAATGGGAACGCGCTCCCGCCGGCTCTAGCCGCCTTCGACGTCGCCTATCAGCCGATCCCCGCGCTCGGCGGCCTCAGGGGCCGGCAACGCGGCGTTTCACCCGAGACGAACGCGTTCTGGGAAAACGAAAGCTTCCACAATTATGCGGACTACGCGCTAGGCGAGGCTTTTGCTTCCGGCCTCCTCGAACTCCGTCGCCTCGGGGCGGCGACGCGAACCGCGATCATGTGCGCCGAGGCGCTGTGGTGGCGATGCCACCGCCGCATCATCGCCGACTACCTCATCGCCGCCGGCGAGACCGTCTTTCACATTCTCGGTCCGAACGACATCGAGCCCGCCCGCATGACGCCCGCGGCGCGCCCGGGGCCGGGCGGAGCGCTCGTCTATCCAGCGAACTGAAAGGATGGAACGGCCGCCAGAGAAGCTCCGCGGCCGTCGCTGCCTCAGGCGGGGACTTTTGTTCTCGACGCCTGGTAGATCTCGTCGATAGCCTCGGCCAGCGCCTTATCGAACTCTGCGTCGCTCATCGAGCGCCTGAGGCCCTCGGTCAGCGCCCGCGAGAAGCTCGCGATCATGCCGTGATTTTGGGCAAGCCGCCTGCAGGCTTCGGCCCGGGTGTAGCCGCCCGAAAGCGCGACGACGCGCAGCACGCGCTTGTCCCTGATCAGCGGCGCGTAGAAGTCCGGAACCTCCGGGAGCGTCAGCTTGAACATCACCTGGCGGCCCGCCGGCAAGGCGTCGAGCCCTTTGGTCAGCTCCGAAAGAAGAATCTTTTCCGCCTCGGCCTTGCTCGGGCTCTTGATCGAGATTTCGGGCTCGAGGATTGGCATGAGGCCGTGCCTGGCGATCTGGTCGCCGAACTCGAACTGCTGCTTCGCGATGGCCGCGACGCCCTCCTTCGAGGCCAGGTTGATCACCGAGCGCATCTTGGTGCCGAAGATCCCGAGCTTCGTCGCCCGGGCGAGGAGCGGCTCGAGACTTGGCATCGGCTTCATCAGCCTGACCCCGTCTTTCTCCTCAGCGAGCCCCTGGTCGACCTTGAGGAACGGAACGACGCCACGATCCTCCCACAGGAAAGAAGGGACGGGCTTTCCCTTCGCCTCGCCGTCCATCGTGCGCTCGAACAGAATCGCGCCGAGGACCTTTTCCCCGGTGAAGGCACGCGCTGAGATGATGCGCACGCGCATTTCGTGCATCAGCCGGAACATCTCCGCCTCGCCGCTGTATTCGCTGTCCGGGATGCCGTAGAGGCGCAAGGCGCCCGGGGTCGATCCTCCGCTCTGGTCGAGCGCGGCGATGAAGCCGTCCTTGCTCGCCATCTGAGCCGTCATTTTGTCATTGGCCATAATCGTGATTCCTCTTCAAGCCGCGGCGCTCCGGCGGCGATCGCGCTGACGAAGCCCACGGGCGCATGACGTCCATATCCGCGCATCGGCCGGCGCTGTCATTGACCGGCGTCAAAGGGCGACGACAGTCTATCACCCGAGCGCCTAATGTCACGCCGCCGCCGCAACTCAACTGAGCGCCACTACGGCTGCGGCGCAAAGCGGACGCGGCACCGCCGCGCAACCGGCGCCAACTTTTGACAAGACCCAGCCATTGCCGTTTTGAGCCTTTTCAATGCGTTAGATGTCTTGGGCGTCGAAACGGTCGACTGACGCACGTTACCTTGTCTATGACGAACACAAAAAAACTATAACGACAATTTCTGATTTTGGCAAGAAAATTCCGTCCGGCGGTCGACCATGAGAAATGCCTCAGGCAGGGGAGCCGACGCGGCGCCAAGGCGCAACGGGCGTCACACGGCGCGGATCGAGCACGCGCGCCGACGGAAATCGAAGCCGCATCCTGGACCGGCAAACAGGGAAGCGATTGAACGGGAGCAGGGAATTATTTTCCGCGTAACAGGGAGCGGATCCGCCCGTAACAGGGCATGGACGCGGATCAGCCGACAGCGCGGAACGCCGTGCGGCTGCGCGAGCGGGTTCGAGGGAATGAGCGAGCGGAATTCCGGCGTGACGTAGCGTTCGCCTGACCATCGGCAACAAACGAGTCTAAAATGCGCAATTGGCGGGTTTCGCCGGAGATGGCGTTTCCGAGCGAGAGGTTGCGGCGAAGCGCTCACTTGGCGCGCTACAGACGCTTAGGCCTTGCAGACTTGTGAAACGTACGGAATTTGATAGGTTTTCCCACCCATCCGGCGAAGAACCGCGAAGCAGCGCGCCGGGGCCGCAAACGGAAACGCCGCATTACGCGGATCTTCATCTCCCATTCGAGCCGCGACGACGAGGCGGCTACGCGGATGAAGGCCTGGCTCGCCGCCCAAGGGTTCGAGAACGCGTTTCTCGACAAGGACAAGACGACCGGCATCCCGCCCGGCGCCGACTGGGAGAAGACGCTCTACCGAGAGGTCGAACAATCCCAGGCGGTCATCATTATGCAGACGCCGGATTGGCTCGCTTCGAAATGGTGCTTCGCCGAGTTCACCCAGGCCCGCGCCCTCGGCAAGGCGATCTTCCCGGTGATCGAGACGAAGACCGACAGCACAAGGATTGCGCCCGACCTTCAGACGCTCGATCTGACCGGCGATCGCGAGGACGGGCTCGAGCGGCTCTCGCATGAACTGGTGCGGATCGCGCTCGACGCCCAAGGGGGTTTCAAATGGGACGCGAGCCGCTCGCCGTTTCCGGGCCTGCTCGCCTTCCAGGAAGAGGACGCCGCGGTCTATTTCGGCCGTGACGACGATATCCGCCGACTTATCGAGCGGCTCGAGGCGCGGCGCGCCCAGGGCGGCGCCAAGCTCATCGCGCTCTTAGGGTCGTCGGGGTCCGGCAAGTCCTCGCTGCTGCGGGCCGGCGTCGTTCCGCGGCTCAAACGCGCCGGCCGCAACTGGATCGTCGCGCCGCCGATGCGGCCCGCCGAGCGCCCTGTCGACGCGCTCGCGGTGGCGTTGGCTGCGGTCCGCGGCCCAGGCGCCGAATGGCGCAAGCTTCGGGACAACCTCACCGGCCCCGATCCCAAACGCGCGCTCGATGATCTGGCCAACGACCTGCGCGTCAAGGCCGGCGTCGGCGAAGCACAGATCCTGATCCCGATCGATCAGGGGGAGGAGCTGTTCGGAGTCGCCGAGCCGGACGAGGCCCGGCGCTTTCTGGAACTTCTCAGCCAGGCGCTGTCGGAAAGCCTGCCGTTCCTGGCGGTTATGGCGCTGAGGTCGGACTTCCTCGGGCAGCTTCAGTCGGCGGCGGCGCTGACGGCGCGGTTCGAGGAATTTTCGCTCGGCCCCATACCGCTCGCCCGTATCCCGCAGATCATCGAGGGGCCGGCGCGGGTGGCGGGGCTCAGCGTCGATAACGTGTTCGTGCAACAAGCCGCCCGCGATGCGGAGACGGAGGACGCGCTGCCGCTGCTGGCCTTCGCGCTGCGCGAGCTTTGGGACCGGTCGCCAAACAAGTCGCTCACGCTGGAGGGCTATAAGGCGCTCGGAGACGAGAAGGCGGGGCTCACCCCGCTCGAAAACGCGGTGCGCCAAGCCGCCGATGCAGTGCTGGTCGGAGCGAAGCCGGCCGACGACGATCTGGCGGCGCTGCGAGAGGCGTTCGTGCCGGCGATGGTGCGGGTCAACGACAAAGGCCAATATGTCCGCCGTCCGGCGCGGTGGGACGAATTGCCCGCCAATTCCCATCCCTTGCTGGAGCGGTTGGCCAAAGCGCGCCTTTTGGTCGTGCGCCGGGACGGCGACGACCGCGTCGTCGAAGCGGCGCACGAGGCGCTGCTGCGCAAATGGCCGGAACTGAGATCCTGGCTGGACGCAGAGCGCGAGTTCCTGATCGGCAAGCAGCAGCTCGAGCAGGATCTGCGCGACTGGGAGCAGGCGGCGAAGGCGGACAAGACTGGCGCATTGCTGACGGGCCTGAAGCTCATCCGCGCGCGCGGATGGCTCGGTGAGTATCCAACGCAACTGACGGTGCAGGAGCGCGCGTTTATACAGGCCAGCATAGAGCACGCCGAGGCGGAAGAGCGCCGAAAGGAAGAGACGCGGCGGACCACAATCGCGAACGAGTGCCGTGCGCTTTCGGCGCTGTCGCTGGCGGCAAGTCTTCAAGGCCGGTACACCGACGCCGCCAAGCTGGCGCTCGCCGCGTGGCCGCGTTCAGCGGCGGACGAACGCCCCCAGCTCTCACGGACGATCGATGCGCTTGGAAAGGCCCTGTCGGGACCCCTGGAGGTCTCGCCGCCCTTGAAGCACGAAGATCGAGTTGTCAGCGCCACGTTCAGCCCTGACAGCAATCGGGTGGTGACAGCGTCCTCGGACAGGACCGCTCGGGTGTGGGACGCGGCGACAGGGGCGCCGATCGGCAAACCCCTGCAGCACGAGAGTTTCGTTTTCAGAGCGTCGTTTAGCCCCGACGGCGCGCTTGTGGTGACCGCGTCCGCCGACAGGACCGCTCGGGTGTGGGATGCGGCGACCGGGGCGCCGATTGGCAAACCGTTGCAGCACAAGGACGAGGTCAACGACGCGGCGTTCAGCCCCGACAGCGCGTGGGTTGTGACCGCCTCCAACGACGAAACTGCGCGGGTGTGGGATGCGGCGACCGGGGCGCCCATTGGCCAACCCTTGCAGCATGAGGATTGCGTCTTCAGCGCGTTGTTCAGCCCCGACGGCGCTCGGGTCGCGACCACGTCCTTGGACAACACTGCATGGGTGTGGGATGCGGCGACCGGAGCGCCGGTCGGCCAACTCTTGCAGCACGAGAATGACGTCAACAGCGCGGCGTTCAGCCCCGACGGCGCGCGGGTCGTGACCGCGTCCGACGACAAGACCGCGCGGGTTTGGGATGCGGCGACTGGGGCGCCGATAGCCAAACCTTTGCAGCACGAGGGTCCGATCTATAGCGCGGCGTTCAGCCCCGACGGCGCGCGGGTCGTGACCGCGTCCGCCGATAGGACTGCGCGGGTGTGGGATGCGGCGACCGGGGCGGCGATCGGCAAACCCCTGCAGCACGAGAGTTTCGTTTTCAGCGCGTCGTTCAGCCCCGACGGCGCGCTTGTGGTGACCGCGTCCGACGACAAGACCGCGCGGGTTTGGGATGCGGCGACTGGGGCGCCGATCGGCCGACCCTTGCAGCACGAGAGTTTCGTTTTCAGAGCAATGTTCAGTCCCGACGGTGCGCTTGTGGTGACCGCGTCCGACGACAAGACCGCGCGTCTGTGGGATGCGGCGACCGAGGCGCCGATCGGCAAACCCTTGCACCACAAGGATCGCGTGTTCAGCGCGTCGTTCAGCCCCGACGGCGCGCTTGTGGTGACCGCGTCCGACGACAAGACCGCGCGGGTTTGGGATGCGGCGACTGGGGCGCCGATTGGCAAACCGTTGCAGCACAAGGACGAGGTCAACGACGCGTCGTTCCGCCCCGACGGCGCGCTTGTGGTGACCGCGTCCGACGACAAGACCGCGCGGGTGTGGGATGCGGCGACCGGGGCGCCGATCGGCAAACCCCTGCAGCACGAGAGTTTCGCTTTTAGCGCGTCGTTCAGCCCCGACGGCGCTCGGGTCATGACCACGTCCAAGGACAACACTGCATGGGTGTGGGACGCGGCGACGGGGGCGCCGATCAGAAATCCCCTGCGACACGAGGAAACCGTCAATAGCGCCACGTTCAGCCCCGACGGCGCGCGGGTCGTGACCGCGTCGTTAGACAAGACCGCGCGAGTTTGGGATGCGGCGACCGGGGCGCCCATCGGCAAATCCTTGCAACACAAGGGTCATGTCAACAGCGCGTCGTTCAGCCCCGACGGCGCGCGGGTCGTAACCGCGTCCGCCGACAGGACCGCGCGGCTGTGGGATGCGGCGACCGGGGCGCAGATCGCCAAACTCTTGCAGCACAAGGGCGAGGTCAATGACGCGTCGTTCAGCCCCGACGGCGCGCGGGTCGTAACCGCGTCCGCCGACAGGACCGCGCGGCTGTGGGATGCGGCGACCGGGGCGCAGATCGCCAAACTCTTGCAGCACAAGGACGAGGTCAATGACGCGGCGTTCAGCCCCGACGGCGCGCGGGTGTTGACTGTGTCCGACTACACAACCGTGCGTTTGTGGAATGCGGTGACAGCAGCGCCAATCGGTCAACCCGTGGAGCACGATGATGTCCTCACGAGCATGAAGTTCAGCCGCTACGGCGCACGGGTGTTGACCTTGTCCGACGACGGGACCGCGCTTTTGTGGGACGCGGCGACCGGGGCACCGGTCGGTCAACCCTTGCAGCGCGAGGATGATGTCAACAGCGCGGCGTTCAGCCCCGACGGCGCGCGGGTGTTGACCGTGTCCGACGACAAAACCGCACGTCTGTGGGACGCGGCGACCGGGGTGCCGGTCGGTCAACCCTTGCAGCGCGAGGATGACGTCAACAGCGCGGCGTTCAGCCCCGACGGCGCGCGGGTGTTGACCGTGTCCACCGCCAGCACCGCGCGGCTGTGGGATGCGGCGACCGGGGCGCAGATCGCCAAACTCTTGCAGCACAACTATAAACTCTTGCAGCACGAGGATGACGTCAACAGCGCGGCGTTCAGCCCCGACGGCGCGCGGGTGTTGACCGTGTCCGCCGATAGGACTGCGCGGGTGTGGGATGCGGCGACCGGGGTGCCGATCGGCAAACCCCTGCAGCACGAGAATTTCGTTTTCAGCGCGTCGTTCAGCCCCGACGGCGCACGGGTGTTGACCTTGTCCGACGACGGGACCGCGCGTTTGTGGGACGCGGCGACCGGGGCGCTGGTCGGCCAACCCTTGCAGCTCAAGGATCACGACTGGCAGTTTAGTCCCGATGGCGCGCGGGTCGTGACCGCGTCCCACGACAAAACCGCGCGTCTGTGGGACATGGCGACCGGGGTGCCGGTCGGCCAACCGCTGCAGCACGAGGATGACGTCAGGACCATGAAGTTTAGCTCCGATGGCGCGCGGGTGGTGACCGTGTCCTATTTCGGGACCGCGCGTTTGTGGGACGTGGCGACCGGGGCGCTGGTCGGCCAACCCTTGCAGCTCAAGGATCACGACTGGCAGTTTAGCCCCGATGGCGCGCGGGTGGTGACCGTGTCCGACGACAAAACCGCGCGGCTGTGGGATGCGGCGACAGGGGCGCCGGTCGGCCAACCGCTGCAGCACGACGGTGACGTCAACAGCGCGTCCTTCAGCCGCGACGGCGCCAGGGTAGTGACCTTGTCCGACGACGGGACCGCGCGGGTGTGGGATGCGGCGACCGCCGCGCCGATCGGCCAACCGCTGCAGCACGATGATATCGTCACCAGCGCGGCGTTCAGCCCCGACGGCTCGCGGTTGGTCACCGCATCCTTGGACAAGACCGCGCGGGTGTGGATCGCTCCGCCGATGGCGCCCAACATCATCGCGACCGCATGCAAGATGCTCGGGAGCAACCTCGACACGGCGGGCCTTTTCACCCGTTACGGCATCGACGTCAAAGACCCGATCTGCACGGGCGACGCGCCGGCGCCTGACCCCTTGCGCATGATCGACCGCTGAGCCGCGGGCGGCGGGGCCAATCGCTGCCGCGCAATGACGCCCCCTTCGCTATGCCGTCACCCCGCCGAGGATCGTCTCGATCACCTGGGCCTTCGCCCGGTCGAAGGCGGCCGCGTCGAGCGGCCGGCCGCCGTTCAGCGACGCCATCTCGTGCGCCGCGTTGGCGTATTGCTGGGTCGTCGCCCAGATCATGTAGAAAAGCACCTTTGGCTCGATCGGCTTGAGCTTCCCCGCGGCGATCCAGCGTTTCACCGCCCGCTCGCGCAAGGCGACCCAATCGCTCAGCGTGGTGTCGAGGAAATCCTGGATGATCGGCGCGCCGCGCATGATCTCGGCCGACCAGATTCTCGAGGCGAGCGGCATTTCCCGCGAAAGGTCCATCTTGGCGCCGATATAGGCCGAGAGCGCCGCGCGCGGGTCCTCGCTCGAATCGAACGAGGCGGCGGCGGCGAGCCAAGCGGTCAACACGCGCTCG
The DNA here is from genome assembly GCA_963758335.1 of uncultured Alphaproteobacteria bacterium. Taxonomy (GTDB): domain Bacteria; phylum Pseudomonadota; class Alphaproteobacteria; order Rhizobiales; family Beijerinckiaceae; genus Roseiarcus. The sequence goes on from CAVWVF010000004.1 coordinate 87,474, forward strand.
ACCACGGCGCGATAGAGCGCCTCCTTGGTGGGAAAGTAATAGTGCAGGTTCGCCTTCGGTACGCCGGCGCGCCTCGCGATCGCGGCCGTCGTCGCGGCGGAAAATCCCGCCTCGGCGAAGATCGCCTCGGCCGCTTCGAGCAGCGCCCGTTCGTTTTCCGCGCGGACGGTCGGCCTCGGTTTCCGGCGCGCCATCCGCTCCCCTTGAATGTCGTCGATCGACCCCTCCGCCGTGGTCAAATCATGCGCCGATCGGCGCCGAAACGATAGGCGTTTCCGCCCAAGGTTACGTCATTTGACCATTTGGTCAAACCTATAATAGCGTCGGCAAATCTTCGGGAGGCGGTCTATGGCGGATCTGTCCAATGTGCGCGTCGACGGGGCGAGGCTCTGGGATTCGCTCATGGAGATGGCCAAGATCGGCGCGACGTCGAAGGGCGGGTGCAAGCGGCTCACTCTGACCGATCTCGACAAGCAGGGACGCGAGCTCCTCCGCGGTTGGTGCGAGGCGGCCGGCTGCACGGTCAAGGTCGACGAGATGGGCAACATGTTCGCAAGGCGGTCCGGCGAGAACGACGGGCTCGCCCCGGTCATGATGGGCAGCCATCTCGACACCCAGCCGACCGGCGGCAAGTTCGACGGCGTGCTCGGCGTGCTCGGCGCGCTCGAAGTCGTGCGCTCGCTCAACGACCTCAAGATCAGGACCCGCCGCCCGATCGAGGTCGCCAACTGGACCAACGAAGAAGGCTCGCGCTACGCGCCGGCGATGATCTCGTCGGGCGTCTTCGCCGGCGTTTATGACAAGGAGTTCGCCTACTCCCGGCTCGACGGAGAGGGCAAGGGGCTCGGCGACGAACTCGAGCGCATCGGCTTCAAGGGCGAGGAGCCGGTCGGCGGCCGGCCGGTGCACGCCTTCTTCGAGCTGCATATCGAGCAGGGGCCGATCCTCGAGGACGAGAATTTCGACCTCGGAATCGTCACCCACGGGCAGGGCCAGCGCTGGTACGAAATTCGCTTGACCGGCTTCGAGAGCCACGCCGGCTCGACGCCTATGCCGCGCCGTAGGGACGCCCTCCTCGGCGCCGCGCGGATCGTCGAGCTTGTCAACGCCATCGGCCTCAGCAACGCGCCGCTCGGCGTGTCGACCGTCGGGATGCTCAACCCCTATCCCAATTCGCGCAACGTGATTCCCGGCGAGGTCTTCATGACCTGCGAGTTCCGCCATCCGGTCGATGAAACCTTGACCGGGATGGACGCCAAGCTGCGCGAAGGGGTCGAGAAGATCACGGCGAAGATCGGCCTCGCCTACGAGCTCGAGCAGGTCTTCTACTATCCGCCGGTCGCTTTCGACCTCGGCTGCGTCGACGCCGTGCGGCGCGCCGCAAAGCATTTCGGCTATTCGTACCGGAACATCGTTTCCGGCGCCGGGCACGACGCCTGCTACGTCGCGCGCGTCGCGCCGACCTCGATGATCTTCACCCCCTGCGTCGGCGGCGTCAGCCACAACGAGACCGAAGACATCAAGCAGGAATGGTCGACCGCCGGCGCCAACGTCCTGATGCACGCTGTGCTGGAAAAAGCCGAAATCGTATCGTGACAATCATGTGCGGCGCCGTAAGACGCCGCCCTCGAAGCCCAAAGAGGAAGAACAGCCATGTCGCTCGTCATCAAAGGCGGAACGATCGTCACCGCGGACCGGACCTACAAGGCCGACGTGCTCGTCGAAGGCGAAACCATCGAGGCGATCGGCGAGGACCTGAGGGGCGACAGCTCCCTCGACGCCTCCGACTGCTTCGTCATGCCGGGCGGCGTCGACCCGCACACCCATCTCGACATGCCCTTCATGGGCACAAATTCCGCCGACAATTACGAAAGCGGCACCAAGGCGGCGCTGTCAGGCGGCACGACGATGGTCGTCGACTTCTGCATCCCGAACCGCAACCAGCCGCTGATGGAGGCTTTCGCCGACTGGGAGAAGCGCTCGAAGGACGCCGTCTCCGACTATTCCTACCACATGTGTATCACCTACTGGAACGATTCGGTGCGCGAAGACATGGCCAAGGTCGTCCGGGCGGGCGTGACGACTTTCAAACACTTTATGGCCTACAAGGGAGCATTGATGGTCAACGACGAGGAGATGTTCGCATCTTTCGTCCGCTGCGCCGAACTTGGCGCGATGCCGCTCGTTCATGCCGAAAACGGCGACCTCGTCGCCGCGTTGCAGCAGCATTACCTGAAGAAGGGCATCATCGGGCCGGAGGGCCACGCCCTGTCGCGTCCGCCGGACGTCGAGGGCGAGGCGGCGAACCGCGCGATCATGCTCGCCGATCAGGCCGGCGTGCCGCTCTACATCGTTCACACCTCCTGCATCCCCGCACACGAGGCGATTCGCCGGGCCCGGGCGATCGGCAAACGGGTCTATGGCGAGCCGCTCATCCAGCATCTTGTGCTCGACGAAAGCGAGTATTACGACAAGGACTGGCAGCACGCCGCCCGGCGCGTCATGTCGCCGCCCTTCCGCGACAAGATCCATCAGGACGATCTGTGGAACGGCCTCCGTGCCGGCTCCCTCCAGGTCGTGGCGACCGACCACTGCTCGTTCACCACCAAGCAGAAGGAGCTCGGCCTCGGCGATTTCACCAAGATCCCGAACGGCACCGGCGGCCTCGAGGACCGCATGCCGGTCTTGTGGAACTATGGCGTCGAGACGGGGCGGCTCACTCCGAACGAATTCGTCGCGGTGACCTCGACCAACAGCGCAAGAATCCTCAACATGTATCCGCGCAAGGGGGCGATCATCCCCGGCGCCGACGCCGACATCACGGTCTGGGACCCCAAGGCCAACAAGACGATCTCGGCCCGGACACAGGTGTCGGTCATCGACTACAACGTGTTCGAGGGCACGAAAGTCACCGGGCTTCCGCGCTACACGCTGTCGCGCGGCGACGTCGTGTTCCGTGACGGCACGGTTCAGGCGGAGCTCGGGCGCGGCAAGTTCATTCGCCGCGAGCCGTTCGCGGCCGACGCGCGGGCCTTGAAGAAATACAGGGAGTTCACCGCCCCCGTGGGCGTCGCGCGTTAAGGAGAGTAGGCGGAGATGGCCGTGACATCGGCGCCATCGCCCGTCCGAGACGGCGCCGTCAGGACGCCCGCCGACGACGTGGCGATCGACATCAGCGGCGTGTCGCCGCGCTTCGATACGCGCGACGGGCCGGTGCAGGCGCTCAGCAACATCAATCTGAAGGTCGCCCGGGGCGAGTTCGTCTCCCTGATCGGCCCTTCCGGCTGCGGCAAGACCACCCTCCTGCGCGCGGTCGCCGACCTCGAGAGGCCGACCAGCGGCGCGATCCGCGTTAACGGCATGAGCCCGCACGAGGCGCGCACCAAGCGCGCCTACGGCTACGTGTTCCAGGCCCCAGTGCTCTACCCGTGGCGGAGCGTGGCGCGCAACATCGCGCTGCCGCTCGAGATCATGGGCTTCGCCAAGGTCGAACGCGAGGCGCGGGTCAAGAAGGGCCTCGAGCTCGTCAACCTCGCGGGCTTCGGCAACAAGTTTCCCTGGCAATTGTCGGGCGGCATGCAGCAGCGTGCCTCAATCGCGCGTGCGCTCTCCTTCGATCCCGATCTCCTCTTGATGGACGAGCCGTTCGGCGCGCTCGACGAAATCGTGCGCGACATGCTGAACCAGCAGCTCCTGCGGCTCTGGGAGGTGATGGGCAAGACGGTGCTGTTCGTCACCCACTCGCTCCCCGAGGCGGTGTTTCTCTCGACCCGCATCGTCGTCATGTCGCCGCGTCCGGGGCGGGTCTTCGACGTCATCGAATGCGATTTCCCCCGCGACCGGCAGCTGGAGATTCGCGAGACGCCGGAATTCATGGCGATCGCCAACCGCGTCCGGCACGGCCTGCGGCTGGGGCATTCGTATGACGGCTGAGGCGCTTAATCGCGTCTCCCCCCTCTCCCCTTGCGGGAGAGGGGTTGGGGGTGAGGGGTGCGGCGCCGTGAGGCGCCTCTTCATCACGCACACTTTTATTACGCGCCTTACGGCGCGAACCCCTCATCCGGCGCTTCGCGTCACCTTCTCCCGCAAGGGGAGAAGAGGCGGGAGGTCACACCGCCTGATCCGCCTTGCGCATGACGCGCGAAAGCCGAGGAGGTCGGCGCGACCCTCATCCCTGACCCTCATTTCAACCGTTTTGGGCATCGCGACGTTTGGCTCTCCAAGCTTTGCCAAGGAAAACGTTGATTGCGCCACTGTTGTTAATGCAGCTGCCTTGCAAGCAATCGCCAAAACCAATCCGCTCGGGCAAACATTCGTTTATGGCCAGCCATTTGCCGTTGAGCCGAATGTTCTCCGCGTCGAGGTCGAGGTATTTGGAGCTCCGGATCTGCTTTCCTCCGTAGACCTTACAGTTGATGGCGCCTGTGACGTGCTTTCGACAAGCACTCGCCATAAATCAAATCCGTGGCGCGACCGATGAAATCCGCCCTTCCGATCGCGACCGTCATCCTCGCCATACTCGCGGCCTGGTACGTCGCCGCGGCGCTGATGAACGCTTCGTTGCAGCGCGACGCCTACGCCAACGCCGGGCGGACCGACTATTCGACCCAGGACCTCATTGTCGGTTCGCTCAACATGGAGCGGCCGAAGCTGCCCGGACCCCACCAGGTCGCCGGTGAACTCTGGCGCCTCGTCTTCGCCACCTCGCCAAGCTCGAAGCGGAGCCTCGTCTATCACGGCCTGATCACGCTCGAGGAAACGCTGATCGGGTTTCTCATCGGCGCCGCGCTCGGCATCGGGCTCGCGGTCCTGATCGTCTCGATGCGCTGGCTCGAGCGCTCGATGATGCCGTGGATCGTCGCGTCGCAGACGGTTCCGATCATCGCGCTGGCGCCGATGATCGTCGTCATCCTTAACCAGTTCAACATCACTGGAATCGCGCCGAAAGCGGCGATTGCGGCCTATCTCTCGTTCTTTCCCGTCACCGTCGGCATGGTCAAAGGCTTCCGCTCGCCCGATCCGCTGCAGCTCGATCTGATGCGCACCTATTCCGCGACGCGCTTGCAGACGTTCCTCAAGTTGCGCGCGCCGGCGAGCGCGCCCTTTTTCTTCGCCAGCATGAAGATCGGAGCAGCGGCGGCCCTCGTCGGCGCGGTGGTCGCCGAAGTGACCAAGAGCGAGGACGGGGGCCTCGGCGCGCGCCTGCTCGCGGGCTCTTATTATGGGCAGACGGCGCAGATCTGGGCGGCCCTGTTCGCCGCCGCGGCGCTGTCGGCGGCCTTGGTCGGGATCATCGGCCTCGTTGGCCGCGTCGCCGAGCATCGCATGGGGTTCATCCCGTGAACGCCCGCCGCCTCGTCGACCTCATGCCCCCGCTCGCCTTCGGCCTCGCGGTGCTCGGTTTATGGGAGGCGGGCGTCCGGGTCCTGCACGTGCCGGCGATCATCCTGCCGACGCCCTCCGCGATCGCGATGCGGTTCGCGACTTCGATCCCGACGCTCGCCGCCGACTTCTGGCAGACGATCAAGGGCGTGCTCGCGGGCTACGCCGTCGGCTGCGTCTCTGGGCTTATCGTCGCGATCCTGGTGGATCGCTCGCAATTCCTGCAGCGCGGCCTCCTGCCGCTCGGCAATCTCGTCTCCGCCCTGCCGATTGTCGGGATCGCTCCGATCATGGTGATGTGGTTCGGTTTCGACTGGCAGTCGAAGGCCGCAGTCGTCGTCGTGATGACCTTCTTTCCGATGCTGGTGAACACGGTCGCGGGGCTGGAGAGCGCGAGCGCGATGGAGCGCGACCTGATGAAGACCTACGCCGCCGACTATTGGCAGACGCTCTTTTCCCTGCGCCTGCCGGCGGCCCTGCCCTTCGTCTTCAATGCGCTGAAGATCAACACTACGCTCGCCATGATCGGCGCGATCGTCGCCGAGTTCTTCGGCACGCCGATCGTGGGTCTCGGGTTCCGCATCTCGACCGAGGTCGGCCATCTCGGCATCGACATGGTGTGGGCGGCGATCGTGGTCGCGGCGGTGACGGGGTCGCTGTTCTATGCGCTCGTCGCCGGCGTCGAACGCCGGGTGACGTTCTGGCACGCCTCCTATCGGGCGAGGGAGGCTTGAGCTTTTCGCCGCTCGCCCCCGGATCATCCCCGGGTCTGAGCCCGGGGACCGGGGGTCGCGCGGCGGAGGATTGAAGGGGTTGTCGCGGTTCAATCGGAGGAATGGAAAACAATGGAAAAATCTTTCACTGCTCTCGTCAGCCTGGCGGCGATCCTCGCCGCGGGCACGGCGCACGCGGCCGACAAGGTGACGCTGCAATTGAAGTGGGTCACCCAGGCCCAGTTCGCCGGCTATTACGTCGCCAAGGACAAGGGGTTCTACAAGGAGGAAGGCCTTGACGTGACAATCAAGCCGGGCGGGCCGGACGTCGCGCCCGAGCAAGTGATCGTGGGCGGCGGCGCCGACGTCATCGTCGACTGGATGCCCAACGCGCTCGCCGCGCGCGAGAAGGGCGCGCCGCTGGTCAACATCGCCCAGCCGTTCAAGCATTCCGGCATGGAGCTCACCTGCCGCGCCGACACCGGCGTCAAGAGCCCGGCCGACCTCAAGGGTCGAACGCTCGGCGTCTGGTTTTCCGGCAACGAATATCCGTTCCTTAACTGGATGGGCAAGCTCGGTCTCAAGACCGACGGCTCGCCGGGCGGTGTCAAAGTGCTGAAGCAAGGCTTCAACGTCGATCCGCTGATCCAGAAGCAGGCCGACTGCATCTCGACCATGACCTATAACGAATATTGGCAGGTGATCGACGCCGGCTACAAGCCCGAGCAGCTCGTCGTGTTCAAGTATGACGACCAGGGCGTGTCCACCCTCGAGGACGGCCTCTACGTTATGGAGGACAAGCTCAAGGACCCGGCCTTCGTCGACAGGATGGTGCGCTTCGTCAAGGCCTCGATGAAGGGCTGGGACTACGCGCGGGCGCACGGCGACGAGGCGGTCAAGATCGTGCTCGACAACGACTCGACCGGCGCCCAGACCGAGCATCATCAGACGCAGATGATGGGCGAAATCAACAAGCTCACTGAGGGCTCGGACGGCCGGCTCGACAAAGCGGACTACGAGCGGACGGTGAAGACGCTGCTGACCGGCGGCTCGGACCCGGTCATCACCAAGGAGCCGACCGGCGCCTATACGACGGTGGTGACCGACAAGGCGCTCGGGAAGTAGGTCCGCGCCAATCGCACGCTCCGCAGACCCCCCGGCTAGGCCGAGGGGTCTTGCTCATGGGCTCATCCAGCGGCCACGACGGAGGCAAGATGGCAGAAGCTGATCGAGGCAATCCGCTCCTTGAGCCCTGGACGGGGCCGTTCGAGGCGCCTCCTTTCGCCGCCCTCGAGGCGGCGCATTTCCGCCCGGCCTTCGACGTGGCGCTCGAACGGGCGCGCGCCGAGATCGCGGCGATCGCTGCGAATCCGGACCCGGCGACCTTCGAGAACACTGTCGAGGCGCTCGAGCGCAGCGGCCGGATGCTCAGCCGGATGTCGTCCGTATTCTTCAATCTCGCCTCGGCCGACAGCAACGACGAGCTCCAGGCGATCGAGCGTGAGATCGCGCCTCTGCTGGCGCGGCATCGCAACGCCATTTTTCTCAACCGGGCGCTTTACGACCGGGTCGACGCCCTGCAGGCGAAGCGCGAGACCCTCGGCCTCGACGCCGAGCAGGCGCGAGTGCTCGAGCGCTATCATGTCGCTTTCTCGCGCGCCGGCGCCGGCCTCGCCGACGACGTCAAGGGGCGGCTCGCCGCGATCGGCGAGCGTCTGGCTGCGCTCGGCGCGCAGTTCGGACAGAACGTCCTCGCCGACGAGAGGTCCTGGCGCCTCGTCCTGGAGACGCCCGACGATCTCGCCGGCTTGCCAGACTGGCTCGTCGCGTCAGCGGCCGCCACGGCAGCCGAGCGGGGGCTTCCGGGCAAGCATGTCATCACGCTGGCGCGCTCGAGCGTCGAACCGTTCCTGCAATTCTCGGCCCGGCGCGACCTGCGGGAAAAGGCCTTCGCCGCCTGGGCGGCGCGGGGCGAGCATGCCGGCCCGACCGACAATCGCGCCATCGCCGACGAAATCGTAAAGCTTCGCGGAGATTATGCGACCCTCCTGGGGTTCGAGAGCTTCGCAAGATTCCGCCTCGCCGATACGATGGCGAAGACCCCTGCCGCCGCGCGGTCCCTGCTCGAATCGGTGTGGACGCCGGCGCTCGCGCGCGCCGCCGAGGAGGAGGAGGCGCTGCAGGCGATCGTCGCGGAGGAGGGCGGCAATTTCCGGATCGCGCCCTGGGACTGGCGCTACTACGCCGAGAAGCGCCGCAAGCTTCTGTTCGACATCGACGAGGACGCGATCAAGCCCTATCTCCAGCTCGACAATCTGATCGAGGCCGCGTTCTTCGCCGCGAATCATCTGTTCGGCCTCAGCTTCGTCGAGCGCTTCGACATTCCGCTTTATCACCGTGACGCTCGCTCGTGGACGGTCTTGGCGCGGGACGGCGCGCCCGTTGCGCTCTTCATCAGCGACTACTTTGCAAGGCCCTCGAAACGTAGCGGCGCGTGGTCGAGCGGCTTCAGGAAGCAGGAGAAGCTCGACGGCGCGGTCCTGCCGATCGTCGTCAATGTCCTCAATCTGGCGAAGGGCGCGGACGGCGAGGCGCCGCTGCTGGGGTTCGACGAGGCGAGGACGCTGTTTCACGAATTCGGCCATGCGCTGCACGCAATGCTATCCGATGTGACTTATCCGCTGATCTCGGGCACGAATGTCGCGACCGACTTCGTCGAGTTTCCCTCCCAGATGTACGAGCACTGGCTCGAGCAGCCCGAGATTCTGCGGCGCTTCGCGGTCCATCGCGACACAGGCGCGCCCATGCTCGAAGCGATGCTCGGCAAGCTGATTGCGGCGCAAAAGTTCAATCAGGGCTTTGCGACGGTCGAGTACGCCGCCTCGGCGCTGGTGGACCTCGGACTGCACGAGCAGCCGAACCGCGCCGATACCGACGTCGTCGCTTTCGAGAAGCAGGAGCTCGACAGGGTCGGGATGCCGAAGGCGATCGGCATGCGCCATCGCACGCCGCATTTCCAGCACATCTTCAGCGGCGGCGGATACGCTTCCGGCTACTATAGTTACCTCTGGTCGGAGGCTCTCGACGCCGACGGCTTCGAGGCCTTCGAGGAGACGGGAGACATATTCGATCCCCAACTCGCCGCGCGGCTGCGCGCGTACGTCTACGCCGCCGGCAATGCGCGGGATCCGGAGACGGCTTACGCGCGGTTCCGCGGACGCCCGCCCGAGCCCGGCGCGCTCATGCGCAAGCGGGGATTCGCCTGACGCACGCTTCCTCTGCTCTTGCGAGAGAGGGTCGGGGTGAGGGTCCTCGTCGCAAGGCGCGCTTGCTCACGGCGAACCCCTCATCCGACGTCACACAACAGAAAGGCCAATGCGGCCTCGCACGGTTCTTCCACTTTCAGCGCGAGCAGCCCGTCGGCGCGGGTCTGGCCGAGGTTGACCGCGGCCGCGGGTTTTCCGGCGCGGGCCGCCTGTTCGACGAAGCGGAAGCCGGAATAGACCATCAGCGAGGAGCCGACGATCAGCATGGCGTCGGCTTCAATGAGATGTCTGAGGGCCGTATCGACCCGGTCGCGCGGTACGCTCTCGCCGAAAAACACGACGTCGGGCTTGAGCATGCCGCTGCAGCGCCGACAGGACGGAATTTGGAAGGACGAAAAGTCGGCGCTGTCGAGGTCGGCGTCGCCGTCCGGCGCTTCCGCCGCGTCGAGATCGAGCCAGTCGGCGTTCAGCCGGCAGAGTTCGTCCTGCATCTCGTGGCGGGGCATTCGCCGCTCGCAACCCATGCAGCGGACCCGATCGAGCCGCCCGTGCAGGTCGATCACCCGGGTGGCGCCCGCCGCCTGATGCAGCCGGTCCACGTTCTGGGTGAGAAGGAGCTCGCTTTTTCCCATCGCCTCGAGCCGGGCCAAGGCGCGATGGGCGTCGTTTGGCTTTGCCCAACGAAAGCGCCGCCATCCGATGAGGCTGCGCGCCCAGTAGCGCCGGCGCGTCGTCTCATCGCCCATGAAGGCCTGATAGGTCACCGGCGGCATGCGCTTCCATTTGCCGTCGGCGTTGCGATAGTCGGGGATCCCTGAACTCGTGCTGCAGCCGGTGCCGGTCAGGATGAAGAGACGCCGATGCCGTTCGACGAAGGTTTGCAGACTGCTCGCCGTCATCGGATGAGGATAAAGCCGCAAAACAGATGGCGCCATACGCCCTTCGGAAGCTCGCGCTCCGCCGGCCGGCTCGCCGGGCGACGCGCTGCTGCCCGCGAAAGACGGGCAGCTGCTCGGTGCGTGAATTCGCATGACGGCCAGTCTCGAAGCCGGCGATCATGGTTCCTGTCGGGTTGGAGGGCCTATGCGAAGGCGGGCTCCTTGCCGAAGGCGCGTTCGTTGTGGCCCGGCGCCAGGACGGAATCGCCCATTCTCATCTCCGCGCGGAAGGCTTCCAGCCGGTCCGGATCCGGCTCAAACAGGGCGGCGTAGGCCATCACGTCGCCGATGCGCTGCGGTCTTCCGATGACCTCGGGCTCGCATCCGACCGCTTTCAGGACCCGCAGGATGCGCGCGTCGAACACCGAGACGATCTGGGTCAACCCGGCGAGAAGCGCGACCTCGCCGATCCCCGCGATCAACTCGCTCAGAACGTAGCCGACGCCGTTCTTCATCCGCTCCGGCTGCCCGGGCGCAGCCAACGCGCAGATGCGCGAGCTCTCCCAGATGGTCGCGCTCTCCACCGCCTCTCCTTCCTCGAGCAATTGCGGAAAGACGTCGCGCAGCATGTTCGGCCCGGTCGTCGGCAGGAGCCGCAGCGAGCCCCAGTATGTTTCCGTCACGGGGTCGACCGAAACCAGATAGAGAGGATCGAGATCGTCGAACCGGTCGCGCTCGTAGCCGTCCTTCACGACGACCTCCCAGCCCAGCCGCTCGCCGAAGATTTCGGCCCGATTGCGGAACATCGCTTCCATCTCCCGCGGAAAAAGCGACGCTTTGGAACGTTCAATAAGCTTCAGCATAGTGGTGCTCCTCCAATCAGGCTCGACGCTTCCGCGCATGCGGCCGTAGTCGTCGAGCTGGCCTAGGGGCGGCGCCGCTCATGTTCCTCGGCAAGTCATTTGAAAACGATAATTACCGTCATATATTTGTTCTAAGAGGCAGATCCATCGGAACCGAACCCTTAAGCCACTGGCGACGGCAACTCTATTGGAGTTAATTCAAGTAAACATGTAAAATAAAGGCCTCACCCGGAAGTTAACATGCGACAATTTGTCTACGGTTATGCCGTTCTTCGGACACGATTCTGCCGTTATTCGGATGGCTTCGTCGAACAGGAGGAAGCTTGACACGGGAACCAGCAATTCGGCCTCAAAGCCGAAACTTTGATCCCTGTAAGACTTGCTCGCTCCGACTGTGGAAAAGTCGGCCACGAACGGTTCACTAGGCCCCGATCGCCGCGCCGAGCCGCCCTAAAGCAGCGCCTTTGCGGGAATCACGCCGGTCGCGATGGCGACGGCGATTGCATGGCCCAGGTTCATGCAGTGCAACTTATTGCGGGCCGTGTCCAGGCGCGCATTCACGCTGCCGAAACCCAAATTCATGACTTCGGCGATTTCCCGGTGTGTCTTTCCTTTAGCGGCCCAAACCAGACATTCTTCTTCCCCCTTGGATAGGGTGACCGAGGGCGAAGGAAGCTTCGCGACGTCCGCAGCCGAATCGATAAGCGACGACAGCCTTTGCAGTTTGACCACGTTGGTCCGTTTGTAGCGGTCCCACTCCGTCCTGGAGTGGTCGCTGGTGAAGGACACCAGCGAACGGACGCCGTTTCCGTTTCGGACCGGGATCGAAAAGCCGTAGCGCCCGATGCTGTGTCTTGCCGCGTCGGCGAGAAATGCGAGCACGGCCGGATCGTCGCTCGTCAAAGTTTCCCAGTCGAAGGGCAGCAAGGCGTTTCGTCCCCGCGCGACGACAGGATCGACGTGGACATAGTCATGGAGAAAGTAACGCGTCCGCCATCCTCTCGAATAGGTGACGATCGCGGTCGATAGGCTCGCTTGGCGGCCTTCGTCGGAAGCGAACCGCAGATGGGCGATATGTCTGAGCCCGATCTCCGATGCGATCGCCTTCAACGTCCCCCTGAGGTCCTGCTCGCCGTAGCCGAGGATCGCGTCGGTCAGCCTTATGGCGGACCTGTCGATATCGATGCCGTCCATTCCTCGTTCCGACATCACGAGTTCCTCGGTCCGCCGGCGGCGGGTCGATCGCTTCGACGGGCGCGTAGCGGCTTGGCCGACGACCGAATTCGCATCCGGTCAAAGACGAAACCGTCTTCCTCTCTGACCACCCGCGAGCTTCAGCGCAACAAAGCGCGTCGAGGACTTCGCCGCACGGCAAGACGTTTACCAGAACTCTAACCCGATCCGATAGGCCGCTGGCGAAAACGCCGACGAAAACCGGAGATTTGCCCCGTCCGCGAGTCCGAGCCTCCGCACTCGCCGTCGGCTCAAAGGCGGGCGGGCCTCAGCGCGCCGCGGCGCGGCTGACGATCGCCCTGCAGTCGACGCCGGTCAGCGCGCCGTAACTATGCGCCCCGCGCAACTCGAGGCGCGAGCGGCAAAAGGCGCCCGCAACCGGTGAGCCGGCGCGGACGAGCGCGGCCGCCTGAAGCCCGACAGACAACCGGTCGCAGAGGTCGCGGGCTCGGCTCTCGAAGTCCGTAAGATCGCGCGCGTCGTCTTTCAGCGCAGCCACATGCGCGTCAAGCGCGGCGCTCTCGCCCCGCGTCGAACCGACCTCGGCGAAAAAGGCCTCAAGCGTCTGCGGCGAGCGGCGTACGACGCGGGCGATGTCGAGGCACTGGACGTTGCCGCTGCCCTCCCAGATCGCGTTGACCGGCGCCTCGCGGTAGAGGCGCGGCATCGGCGAATCCTCCATCACTCCAGACCCGCCGATGCATTCCAACGCCTCATAGGCATGGGCGGGGGCGCGCTTGCAGATCCAGTATTTTCCGATCGCCGTTCCGAGGCGGACGAGCGCGTCCTCGTGAGAATCGTCGCGGTGGTCGAGCGCGCGCGCGACGCGCATGGTCAAGGTCAGCGCCGCCTCGGCCTCGATGGCGAGATCGGCGAGCACGGCGGTCATGATCGGCTGATCGACGAGGAGCGCGCCGAACGCCTTGCGCTGGCGGCAATGGTCGATCGCCTGGGAAACCGCCATGCGCATGCCGGCGGACGAGCCGATCATGCAGTCGAACCGGGTCATCGCCACCATTTCGATGATGGTTGCGACGCCTCTGCCTTCGGGGCCGACCATCCAGCCGAGCGCGCCGCGCAGCTCCGTCTCGCTCGACGCGTTCGACATGTTGCCCATCTTGCGCTTGAGCCGCACGATCTGCAGCGGGTTCTTCGTTCCGTCCGGCCGCCAGCGCGCCACGAGGAAGCAGGAGAGGCCGCCCGGCGCCTGGGCAAGCACCAGAAAAGCGTCGCACATCGGCGCGGAGACGAAGAATTTGTGGCCGACGAGCTCGTAAGCTTGTCCCGCTCCTTGGGGACCGACCGGAATGGCGCGGGTCGTATTGGCGCGCACGTCCGAGCCGCCCTGCTTCTCGGTCATCGCCATGCCGATCGTCACGCCCTGTTTTTGATCGACCGGGACGTTGCGCGGATCATAGACTCTTGCGGTGATCTTCGGCAGCCAAGCCGCGGCGAGATCGGGCTGCGCCTCGAGGCACGGCACGGAGGCGAAGGTCATGGTGATCGGGCAGCCGTGCCCCGCCTCGACTTGTGTCTGCATGTAGGAGCGCGCCGCGCGCGCGACATGCGCGCCGTCGCGCGGCTCGGTCCACGGCGACGCGTGGATCCCCTCCTCGATCGCCGTTTTCATCAGCGCGTGGTACGCGGGGTGGAAGCGAACGAGATCGACGCGCCGTCCGAAGCGGTCGTGAGTATCGAGTTCAGGCGGATTCTTGTTGGCGAGCGCGCCGAGCTCGAGATAGTCGGCCGACCCCGCGCGGGCGCCGAACGCCCCGAGCGCGTTCTCGGCCCAGGCCGCGCCCTCTCGCCGCACCAATTCCTTCAGCGCCGAATCGGAATCATAGAGGTTGTAGTCGACGAGTTCGGTCGGCTGGTTGAAGACCTCGTGGGTGGCGGCGCCATAGGGATCCAACCCGGCTGCCCCCGGCGCGCTCTTTTGTCCGGCGATCGACGTCATGGCCTTCCTCGCATGGCGCTCGAGTTCGCGGCATGGTAATTCCCTGCGCGGTCGCTTCTCAACTCCATTCGTCGCTCCTTTCGCCGCCTGGGCGCACTTCATCAAGCTGTCGCCCAGCGCCGCTACCCAAACGGCGACGCAGCAACAAGGGGATTTCGGAGTGTTCATCCGGGCCGCAACTTTAACCTTCGCGGCTGCGCTTTCTCTGGCGCCCGTCGCGCCGGCAGCTGCAGCCGCGCCCAAGCACGTCATTCTCATCATGATGGAGAATCACGGCACGAGCACTGTTCTCGGCAACACGCAGGACGCGCCGTTCCTCAATGAGCTGATGACGGAAAAAGGGGTGCGTTACGCGACGCAATATTACGGGGTCACGCACCCGAGCATGCCCAACTATCTGGCGCTCATCTCGGGCGACGACATGGGGCTTCACGACGATTGCAAGGCCGGGGCCGACGTCAAGTGCCCGCCGGAGGAGTTCGTCCCTGACGCCGAGGAGGGGCCGATGGCCGGCCATATGCTGACCGACGAACAGGTAAGTCGAGCCTCGGACACGCCGCATCTCTTCCCCGGAAAGACGCTGATTGATCAGCTCGACGAGGCCAACGTCAGCTGGAAGGTCTACATGCAGGGCCTGCCTGCGGACAACAAGCTGACGGAGTACTGGCCCCTCGACGCCTCGGGCAAGGCCGTCGCAAAACTCTACGCGCAGAAGCACAACCCGTTCGTCTATTTCTCGCGCTTCGTCGACGATCCGGCGCGCATGGCGAGGCTCCTCCCGGACGACGGCTTCGCCGCCGATTTGCAGGGCGGCCTCGCCGGCTTCACCTGGATCTCGCCCGACCAGTGCCGCGACATGCACGGGATCTCAGCAGATTCGGCGGCGAGGATCGGCAAGCCGGAATGCGGTTATCCCAAATCCGGCCTCGACCATGCGGTGATCCGCCTTGGCGACGATTATCTGCGCGAGATCGTCGGGGCGATCCGCGCAGCGCCGGCCTGGAGCGACGACACGGCGATCGTCATCGTCTGGGACGAGGATGATTACGCCAGCTCGGCAGGCGTCAGGGGCAGCCCGGTCGGCCGCGACGGGGTCATGCTCGGCGGCGGCCGCGCGCCGCTGATCGTCGTGACAAACAAGAACGCGCCGCCGCGCAAGATCGACACGCCTTACAATCACTATAATCTGCTCGCGACGCTCGAGGCAGCCTATGGCGTCGAATGCCTTGGCCACGCCTGCGAGGCAAAGGACGCGCTGATCGAGGGTTTGTTCGAGTAGACGCGCGCCGCAAGAAGATGCGACGTTCGGCGGCGGGAAGCCCAATTCGGCGAAGGCTGAACAGCCTCGTCGAGTTCGAGCGTCGATTGTGCGGCCTCCACGGCCGCGGCAGGCGATAATGGCCAGCGCGTACGACCCTCGTCTGACACCCATCCGCCCCGACCTCGCGGCCTCCAACCTGCGGGGCCTTGTCGCGGCGCCACGCTACGCGGACGGGCGGACGATGCAAGTCGTCGAAGCGAACGCGCCGCTGAGGCGTTCGGCCGCGCCGGACGCGCCGCTGGAGACCGAGGCGCTCTTCGGCGAAACCGTCACGGTCTACGACGAGAGCGAGGGTTTTGCCTGGGCTCAGCTCGATCGCGATCATTACGTCGGCTATTTGCCGCTCGCCGCGCTCGGCGCGAAGACCGAGCCGACCCATCGGGTGTCGGCGCTGCGCGCGCATGCCTATCCGGGGCCGAGCATCAAACTGCCGCCGCGTATGGCGCTCTCGCTCGGCGCCCGGCTGAGGATCGTGCGACAGGAAGGGGATTTCGCGGTGAGCGCCGACGGCCTGTGGCTGTGGGGCAGCCATCTCGCGGACCTCGGCTCGCGCGAACCGGACTTCGTCGCGGTCGCCGAGCTTTTTCTGGAGACGCCTTATCTCTGGGGCGGCCGGACATCCGAGGGGATCGACTGTTCGGGCCTTGCGCAAACCGCGCTGACCGCCGCCGGAATCGCCGCGCCGCGCGACAGCGACATGATGGAGACCGCTCTTGGCGAGTCCATTGCGATCGATGGCCCGAGGCCGCCCGTGCGCGGCGATCTCGTCTTCTGGAAAGGCCACGTCGGGATCATGCGCGAGGGGCGGACGCTCATTCACGCCAATGGCTGCCACATGAAAGTGGTCAGCGAGCCGCTCGCTGAGGCGCGAGCCCGCATCGCCGCGACCGGGGGCGGGGAGGTGACAAGTGTGAGAAGACTTGCGCTGTAGACGCGCTCGCTGTGCGCGTCAGCCGCGGTCAACGACCGCGGCTACAACCCGCCTACTTCTTGCCGCCGATGCCGAGGCCCGCGAAGCGGCTGTTGAAGCGCGACAGACGGCCGCCGCGGTCGATCAGCTGCTGCGAGCCGCCGGTCCAGGCCGGGTGGGTGTTCGGGTCGATGTCGAGGTGCAGCGTCGCGCCCTCCTCGCCATAGGTCGAGCGGGTCATGAACTCGGCGCCGTTGGTCATGACGACCTTGATCATATGGTAGTTGGGATGGATATCGGACTTCATCGTCAGATCTCTGGGGTCGGTTGCAGCCGCGGTCGATGACCGCGGCTGACGTCATTCAACGGACGCGCCTACTGGGGGCCGGCGGCTCTTTGGCTGGCGGTGCTATACGCCGCCGGGCCGAATGGCGCAATAGGTCGCAGGCGGCGGCCTTGATTTCGGCTGAAACATGGTCCGTAAAGCGGCTCCGAAGTTGGAGCCCCGTGAGACATGTCCGCTGACGCCGCCCCCGGTTGGAAGGCGTCCCGAGCCCCGCTCGGCGCCCTTAAGCCGGTTCTGCCCTATGCGCTCGCCTACCGCGGCCGGATCGTTGCGGCCCTTGTCGCCCTTTTGATCGCTTCGGCTGCGACGCTGGTCGTTCCGCTTGCGGTCCGGAGGATGATCGACTTCGGCTTTTCGGATTCCAACGCCGGCTTCATCCGCGTCTATTTCCTCGGCATGCTCGGCGTCGTCGCCGTGCTCGCGCTCGCCTCCGGGGCGCGCTCCTACCTCGTCACGACGCTCGGCGAGCGCGTGGTCGCGGACCTGCGCTCGAACCTGTTCGCCCATTTGACGCGGCTCGATCCGGGCTTCTTCGACGCGGAAAAGACCGGGGAGATCGTCTCGCGCCTGTCCGCCGACACGACGCAGCTCAAGGCGACCTTCGGCTCCTCCGCCTCGATCGCGTTGCGCAACGTCTTCATGTTCGTCGGCGCGGTCGCGATGATGGTGGTCACCAGCGTGAAGCTGTCGGCCTTCGTGCTCGCCGCGATTCCGGTCATCGTGCTGCCCCTGTTCGCAGCCGGGCGGGCGGTTCGCGTGCGTTCGCGCCGCGCCCAGGATACGCTCGCCGAGGCGACCGCCTTCGCCACCGAAAGCCTGTCGGCAGTTCGCGTCATGCAGTCGTTCGTCGCCGAGGCCTTCACCGCGGGGCGCTATCGTCAGGCGGCCTACGGCGCCTATGAGGCGGCGCGTCACATGGCCCAGGCGCGCGGGATCGTCACCGCGGCGGCCCTCTTCCTCGCCTTCGGCAGCGTCGTCGTGGTGCTTTGGCTCGGCGCGCAGGACGTTGTGGCGGGTCGCATGTCGGGCGGAACGCTGCTGCAGTTCGTTCTCTACGCCGTCTTCGGCGCCGGCGCGCTCGGGCAATTGTCGGAGGTCTGGAACGAGGTGTCGCAGGCGGCGGGCGCGGCGGCGCGCATCGGTGATCTGCTCGCCATCGAGTCGCGCATCGCCGCGCCCGCCGCGCCAGCCTCGCTCGCGAGGCCGGTTCGCGGCGAGCTCGCCTTCCGGTCGGTCGATTTCGTCTATCCGGGCCGCGACGAGGGGGCGGCGTTGCGGGACGTCAGCTTCCGCGTCGCGCCCGGCGAAGTGGTCGCCATCGTCGGTCCGTCCGGAGCCGGCAAGTCGACCCTGTTCCAGCTGGCGCTGCGTTTCTACGATCCCACCCGCGGCGCCGTCACCCTCGACGGCGTCGACATTTCAAAACTCGATCCGGCCGCGCTGCGGGCCGAAATCGCGCTCGTGCCGCAGGAGCCGTTCATTTTCGGGGCGAGCGTTGCGGACAACATCGCCTATGGCGCGCCGGACGCGACCCGCGAGGCCATCGTCGCCGCCGCCCAGCAGGCGGCCGCGCACGGGTTCATCGCGGCGTTGCCGGAGGGCTACGAAACGCCGCTCGGCGAGCGCGGCGTGACGCTGTCGGGCGGCGAGCGCCAGCGCATCGCCATCGCCCGGGCGATCCTCAAGGACGCTCCGGTTCTGCTGCTCGACGAGGCGACTTCGGCGCTCAACTCCGAGAGCGAAACCTTGGTCCAGGGCGCCCTCGAGACGCTGATGAGGGGTCGGACGACGCTCATCATCGCCCACCGGCTCGCCACCATCGTCAACGCGCACCGCATCCTGGTCATCGAGGCCGGCTCGGTCGTCGAACAGGGAACCCACGCTTCGCTCCTCGCCGCGGGCGGCCTTTATGCGCGCCTGGCGCGGCTTCAGTTCGAGACCGGCGCCGCGGCGCTGACCGCGATGGCGGAGGCCGCGCAGTAGGTTTGCGCCTGCGGTCGTTCGCCGGAGGCGCGGGCCCGTGCGCACCCGGCTTTTCGGGTCGGCATGCGATCGCGCCATGGCGTAGGAAAGACGTGGCTCCCCGAGCAGGAGACGCATAAGCGTCTCAAGCGTCTATTGTTAATGCTTTTTTCCAATCGACGGTGGGGAACATACCAACTAATATACCAACAAACGGTTCTGTCTCGTTAATGTCAGATGTCCCGAAGGTGGCGCCGGTCATTCAAATAGTGCGTAGTGCGGCCGGCTCTTCGAGTAGGCAAAAGGAGGCAGCGGTCTTGAAATTCGGTCTGCGACGTCCCGGTTGGTACTGTCGCCTCCCGGACTGTCCTGAAAATTCAGGGAAACCGCGTTCCCTTATCGTTCTCAGTCCCAGCGCGTCCCAGGGAGTTGGGTAGCAATCCGGGTAGCAGCGGGTAGCGCGCTCGGTTCTCTCGCTCATTCGTCGCAGCCACAACATGGAGCGACGCTTTCGCTCCTTTGACCCTGACGCCAATCCGCAGGCAATCTGCGTCAAGCGTCCGTATAAGCGCGTCAACCTCTTGCGCAAGGGCGATCGGCCTATGACGATGCTAGAGATTGTCGCGGCCGTCGTGTCGGCCTCGATTTTGGCGAAGACACGGCGAAGGGCATGAAAAACCAGTGCGCTCGAGTTTGCTTTATCTGTGGAAGGTTCGCGGCTCGGTCGTCAAGGAAGGCGAGCGAGAGACGGCGACGTGGCGGCTGGCCGCACCTGAGGATAGCGGGGATTATTTTGCCTCCCGTACCATCTTGACTTCATCCGGGGTCAAGTCACCATCATTGATCGCTTCCCTAATTCCCTTTTCGATCAAACCTTTCGCGACATCCGGGCTGCTAACGCCATGTGTCCCCTTTCGCGCGAGCAAATCCAGAAAGGCGAGCGTCGTCAATGCAAGCATGACCTGCAAACGATCCGTTTCAACCTGACCTCTCGCCATGCACGCAACTCAAAAATGAGTTGAAAATTACTCGTTTATGAGGCACCGTCAATTAGTGATTCGCGCATGGCGCAAGCCTGCGCTAAAAACAAAGGAGGCCCCAAACGGGGCCTCTAGGGTGGTACCGGGAGCCACGAATTGCACGGGCGTCTTCACTTCACTAGGGTGCCGCTCTGCTGACTGAGCTATCCCGGCATCACGCTTAGCATGACTGGTTGCACAGTCATGACGATCACCCCGCTTTCCCGAGAGGAAGCGGGGTGATTCGCTTTTCCAAGCGTACCTGAATGGGCCGCTTTGCTCAATCCATTGGGTCGATCGCGGCGGTAGTCCACAACTATTAGATCAGATGCCTCTGCCAATATCCTGTAAAATCCGGCGATGTTCGCTTGTGCATGGCGAGCCCGGCGATGCGGAGGGTTTGATCGCCGTTGGAAATATGTGCGGTGATCCTCGCGCCACGAGGCCATTTCGTGCGCGCAGGCTGATAGGTAGCGCCAGCTTATTTATCGTGACTGCCGATCTCGGCGCGTCGACGTCAGCGGCGAGAACGTCCTTTGCGCCGAAAACCGTCGTGCTGTGATCGGCTGGGTTGCCGAGACGCTGTATCCGGAATTTCTTTATCGGTCGCCTGCTCCGCGGTTCGCATCAGCTCGTCGATCTGGTCAAGGGGCGGCTCCGGGTTTCGGAGCGCGGCTTTCCGCTTGGGCGTAGTCTCGCCCTCCGCACTCCCGACGGCGCGGCCGGCAATTCGATTGGCGAAAAGTCGCAACCATGCCAACATTTTCTCCTCCGGTTGGCGGGCGCCTCGCTGCATAGTTCGCGGGATGATAGGATGGATGCCTACTGGGGCTCCAACGCCCGAATCGCTGGCCCGAATTCAATCATCGGCTCTGCGGCGTCCCACATGCGCTCGAAGTGCGCCTCGAACTTTGCCACGGCTCCCTGGTCTCGGATCACGATCAGGTCGTTGTCCTGTGCGTTTTCACCGCTGGTGCTGAAGTTCGCCGCGCCGGTGCGCTGAAGAGCGCCGTCAATCTCATGAGCCTTGAGGTGCATGAACGGGCCGCCACGCTTGATCCTGACGTTGTCGGAGAGGTCGCCGACAGCGCGGGATAGTCGCTGCACAGATTGAAATAGTCTCTTCGCATCGTGCCTACGACCCGCCGAGACCAGTCGCCCTCGCGCGCGATCGCGAGCAAGGCCGCGAGAAAATCCTTGCGGCGCGTATCGTCGGCGGTTTGTGTCCACAGCTCTTCGAACTGATCGACGACGAGGAGAAGGTTCGCCTTGTCGGGACCGGACTCGCGCAGCGCGTCCCGTACTGAGCCGGCCTCTCGTGTGCGGACGAGGCGGCCGAGACCCAATCTGATCTCCGGAGCAACGCCGGCTGTCTTCGCCGCGCTGGCGACGCCCGCGACAAGGCCCTCGAAAGGGTCCGGTCCTGGGCGCATCTCGACCACATACCACTGCGACGGGTCGGGGCGCCGGCCCAGCGGGTCGGCGAAGGCGCCTTCACGGAAAGCCGGCGCGAGCCCTGCCTTGACCAGCGAGGACTTCCCTGAGCCGCTGTCGCCGACCACCATCGCGAAGGTTGTGCGCTTCAGTTGGCCCACGAGATCGCCGACTTCCTTTGTCCGCCCGAAAAATATCGCGGCGTCCTTTGCCTCGAAGGCGGTCAGGACTTGCACAAGCTCGGACAGTCCGGAATTGTCGGGGCCGACCCGAACGCCCTGATATTGGCGAGCGAATGCCGGCAGCAGATCGATATTGACGATGTCGTCGGCGAGGATCGGGATGAACTTATATTGCAGACCGGCGCGTTGCGCCTCAACAACCCGGTCGAGGCCGGCTCGCACCTCCAATTGCACCCAATTGCGGACCCCCCGAGAGGTTAACAGAATGCCAAACGCCGTTGATTTGTTCTCGATTGCGTCCTCGAGTTGTTGTTGCCACGACGTTCCAGGCAGTAAATTCCGCTTGTCGAGCCACACCGTCAGGCCGAGCCGTCGCGCATCCGGACTGGCCTCGATCGCAGTCGCGAGCGAGAGGGCCCGGTCGCTATCGATCCCCGCATGGGACAGAAACAGGAGAGGCGGCGCCGCGAGCGTCATCCACAGGACCCAGTGCTGAATTCATTATGCCTAACGAGACATCACAAGGAGATTTGCGGAAAGGCAACGTCTGCTTCGGCGGACACGAGGCGCTCCGCGGCGGGATTGTACGTCCGCAATCCCGCCCGTTCCTGCCGTCCGGCCTAGGCCCGCTTTCCGCCCAATTGAGGCGTCCAAGGCCGCGGTCTGCTACGTCCGCAATACGTCGGGACCTGCCGTCCGGCGCGATCGAAATCCTGGTTCTGCCTGCCGCCCTCAAAGGAACCGGCGAAGGCAGCTATCCGTGGGATTTGAAACCCGGAAGCACGATGACCAACGCGACCGTCGCCAACGCGGTCAAGGACATCGACGGGCGCACACTGACCCTCGCCTACAAGGGCGGAGAGAAGACGATTTCCGTCGCCGAGGGCATCCCTATCGTGACCTTCGCCCCGGCCACTGAGGCGGATCTGAAGCCGGGCGCGGCCGGTCTGCGCATTCCGGTGATCTTGAACGGTTAATCCGTTCGATCATGAACACCGATTCCGGTGATCATGAACACCCGCTCGCGCTGGCCTGAGCGGGCGCTGGCGAGCGGCACGCCGTCACGGTGGGTGGTTGCCACTGACGGTTGTCCCGTCTCATCTTTCCTTGGTGTTCGTCAAGCGGCGCCAGCGCGGCTCGGCATATTTTCCCCGATAGTTGCGGATGCACATTGCTTGCTCCTGGCCGGTCAATCGCGTCCGTACCCCCGCGGCGGCACGATGGCGGCGAGTTCATCTAGCCCGTCTTCGCGGATTGGGCTGTTTTTCGAATTCCTGGGTCAATAAAATCAATAACTTGACCTAAAAGGTCTTCACTACAAGACAGCTTCAGAGGGGGGCCGCAAAGGTGCAGTTTCGACGACAGCAAGGCTGGTAAAGCAAAGCTCAAGCGTCCGAGCGGAATATAAATATCGACAGTGACACGATTCGTGGTGCTTTGGAATCTGAGTTGAGTTTAGTTGGTCTTCACTACAGCGGGTTTTCGGCTGGTTCTGTGCAATCGATGCAAGCAAAGTCAAATACTTGGCCAGCGCAAAAGGTCAAAAAATGCCTTGTGACCGGTCGAATCCGCGAAGTCGGGCTAGATCCAGATCGACGATGGCCTGCAAGGCCGCAGCAGTAGGGGTGTCGCGGAGGCTATCCGGCAAGGCGTCGTACCAGGCGGCGTATTCGGCTTGCAGGGCGAGGAGCCCGGCGACCGTGTCGAGCCAGCGCTGCGGGCGGGTGCGCCGGTCGGCAGGCCGCCGATATCGGACGACGGGCACTGCCTTGTGGGCTTCGCGGCGCGCGCGATAGCGGGCTTGGCGTTCGGCGTTGCTGAGCGGGTGCTCAGCTTCGGGGTGTCGGCCTCTTGGCATGGCGGGATTCCCGTTACGTAACGCAATGCAATGGGTGATAGCCGGGTGAGCCGCGGCTCAGGCGGCGTGATCGGCAGGCTCGGAGCGGACCGGTGTTCATCGGACAGCGGCAGAGCTGTCGCCCTCCGTCGGAGCACTGACAGCGTGACGCTTGCGTAGACTCGGCCCCTTCAGCTCGATGCGATGGGCGCGGTGCACGACGCGGTCGAGGATGGCATCGCCGATCGTCGGATCGCCGACCAGTTCGTGCCAGCGCGTCACGGGGACCTGGCTGGTCACCAGCAGCGAGCCCTTCTCGTACCGGTCATCGACGATCTCCAGCAGATCTCGCCGCTGCTCGGCGGTCAGCGGTTCCGGACCCCAGTCGTCGATGATCAGCAGCCTGGTGCGCTCCAGCATCGCCAGCATCCGCGGCAGCCTTCCTTCACCACGGGCGGTGGCGAGCTCGGCGAACAGCCGCGGCGCACGCCGATCGAGCACCGAGAAGCCTTCCCGGCAGGCCTTGTGTCCCAGAGCGCAGGCCAGCCACGATTTGCCGGTACCCGTCGGACCGCCGATCACCAGGTGCTGGCTGTGACGGATCCAGTCACAGCCAGTGAGTTTGTGGAACAGGGCACGGTCCAGACCGCGCGGGGTGCGGAAGTCGGTATCCTCGACCACAGCGTTCTGGCGCAATCTGGCCTGGCGCAATCGTCGGCCGAGACGCTTGTTGTCGCGCGCGGTCACTTCGCGGTCGAGCAGCAGGCCGAGCCAGTCCTCGCGGGTGAGATCGGTGGCGGCCGACGTGGTCTGCATCTCGAGGAACGCATCGGCCATGGCGGCCATGCCGAGGCTGCGCAGGCGCTCGGCCAGAGGGTGGGTCAGCATCGTCTCTCCTTTCAATGGTAGTAGCCGGGGCCGCGGATGTTCTCGTGGAACAGGCTGGGGTGGTCCGGCTCGCGCGGCTTCCTGTCCTGGGCATTCTTCAGGATCGCAGCGACCGAGCTGTACGAGCGGGTGCCCAGGGCGAGCGCCCGTGCGCAGGCGGCATCCAGCCGCTCGGCGTCGTAGCGCGTCGCCAGCCGGAGAATGCCGATGCAGGAGCGGAACCCCTGCTCGGGATGCGGGCGCGAACGCAGGATGATCTCGACCAACGCCGCGGCGTCGTCGCCGATCGCTGCCGCCTCTCGCAGGATCCGCTCGTGCGTCCAGTCGCGGTAGCGCCGGTGCGAACTCGGCATGTGGTCGGCGAGCGTGGTCGGGCGGTACGGCCGCAGGCTACGCAGATGGGCGGCGACCAGCTTGCCGTGGTGGAAGATCTCCACCGTCTTTGCAGTGATGCGCGCTTCCACCTCTTCGCGGAGCAGCCGGAACGGCACCGAGTAGAAGTGCTTGTCGATCTCGACGTGGTAGTCGAGGTTGACCCGGCAGCGCTTCCAGTCAGCATATTCGTAGGCCGCCGGCGGCAGCTCCCGCAGGGCGGGCCGGTCGACCTGCTCATAGAGCGCGCGTCGGGTGGCGCCCCAGCCGCGCATTGGCCGATCGTTGAGCTGATCGACCAGTTCGCGGATCGCTTGATTTAGTTCGGCCAGGGAGAAGAACTGCCGATTGCGCAGACGCGCCAATATCCAGCGCTGCACCACCTGAACGCCGACTTCCACCTTGGCCTTGTCGCGCGGCTTGTACGGCCGTGCCGGAACCACTGCGGTGCCGTAGTGCGACGCCATATCGGCATAAGTGCGGTTGACCAGCGGCTCGTAGAAGCAGGCCCGGGTGATCCCGGCGCGCAGGTTGTCGCTGACGATCTGCCGCGGCGCGCCACCGATGAACGCCAGCATGGCGACGTGCGCGGCAATCCAATCCGGCAGCGACTGCGTCCAGGTCGCTTCGGCGAAGGTGTAGCTGGAGGCGCCCAGCACCGCGACGAATATCTCGGCCCGGCGCACCTCTCCGGTCGCCCCGTCGATCACCTCCATGGCGTGACCGGCGAAGTCGACGAAGATCCGCTCACCCGCGGTGTGCACCTGGCGCAGTGTCGGCTTCAGCCGGCCAACCCATTCGCGATACAGGTCGCAGAACCAGGAGTAGCCAAACCCGTCCTGGGCTCCCGTTCCGCCACGGTATTCTTCCCAGAGCAGCGATAGCGTCATATTCGGCCGCCGCAACTCGCGGTGCACCGCCGCCCAGTCCGGCGCCGGCCGCTGCTCTGCCGCCACCGCCGGCGGAGGCGGATACAGCAGCGTCTCCAGTTGCGCGTCGTCCAACCCGTCCGGTAACGGCCAACCCAGTCCTGCCCGCCGCGCACGATTGAGGTACGTGTTCACCGCCCCCGTGCTCAGCCGCAAACTGATCCCGATCGCCCGCTGGCTCAGCCCCTGAGCAAATCGCAGGCGCAGCACCTCGCGTATCTTCCGCATCGACAATCTCTCGCCCGGCATTCCCATCCTCCGCTGCTCGGCAAAGGATCGGGACTACCCCTGGTTGAAGACTGTCAGCAGCACAGACCCACCGTGGCGCTCCAGGCCGCGTTCATGATCACCGGAATCGGTGTTCACGATCGACCGGAACCGGTGTTCAGGATCAACTGGATTGGATGTTCACAATCAAACGGAATCCGTGTTCACGATCCACCGGAACGCGCAGCCGGTCTTCGTTGCGGCTGAGCGCGACTTGGATGGCGCCCTCGTCTCCGGCTTCGTGGTGGTCGGCGCGAACGGCGTCGCACCGCCGATGTAAAGCGCTGTGCGCAATGAACGGACATTCGTGGCGCAGGCTGGGGCGGTGGCAAGATATTCTTTAACCAGGGAGGACTGGCTCGCCGCCGGTTCGAGCAGGGGAGAGACGTCGACTCGAACGCCGCTGAAAGAGCCCGGCCGCGCGAGCGCGGATCGAATGGCGGCCCCCTGGGAAGCCATCAGAGCGCCGATTGCGGCGAGCGCGGCCCGTCGGGACAGTTCGCATGCGGACATCGGCCAAATCTCCCGGCAGGACCGCGCGCCCAGCGGGCGCGCTCGGAAGCCCCCTGTCATCGATACGAGTAGGACGTGCTCGCCCGCAGCGGCCACTCCGCGCCGCCGGTCGTCACAACGCCGACCATCTGGTCCTGAGAAGGGCCACACTCGCCGCCCGATTCGGTCCCAGAATGACGTAGTTGATGCGCAAGGACACTCCCGTCCCGCTCCGGCCTCCGGCGGCGAGCGCTTCGACTATCGCGGCCGGAAGCGTCTGCGCAACCCAGCCGGCCGTCGTCTCCTCCGGACGGCTTGGGCAGGGCAGCGAGGCAAATGCCGACAAAATCCCCCGGCTTGAGTTGGCGAGGGAAGCCGAGGTGACGCCGGTCACCTTCCATCCGGGCTTCAGCGCCACCGCCGCGTCCGTTCCCTCGCGGGTGTTCACCCACAGGGTCGACCCGTTGAGGCTCACGACCTTACCGCGCAGCCGGGCGTCTTCCACTTGGGCCGGATGGACCTCGGCAATTCCCAAGAATGCGGCAATCGCGCCCGCGCTCGAGGCGGCCCACCTCAATCGAAAACTCGTCACTGTGCCCTCCAGAATCGCTGGGGCCAAGACTTCGACGCCCGGATGTTTCCCGTCAGGGCGTCCGGGCCTTCAACACATGCGCATGGCATTCTATTCGCGAGACTGCGGGCACCCACGCGGCAGTTGGCCAGCACGACGGCAGCCACGTAGATTCGGGGCACTCGTAGCTCCGGTGGCCGCCGCAAGCCGCTCGCTGGTACAGGGCCACAAGGAGCGCGCTTCGCCAGCGCTTGCTCCGCCTCAGCTAGTCGACAACGCGATGATCGAAAAGTCGAATTACGATCGTGTCCATCAGCTCTCGCAGGCGTTTGCATTCTGGGTCGCCAGAGAGATGTGACCGCCGATCCGCGTTGTTTGTTTCCTCCGGACAAACTCGAGCGAAGCGCCCCCGGGTTCGCCGGGACACCGGCCAGCCCTTAAAGGCGGGTCTTCGTGTCTTCTGAAGGCTTTCGTTCACAATCAGCCGACGACGGAGCGGTTCTTTCGCGTGATTGCGGGAACGGTGGCTGTGCAGGATTTCTCTCTCGACCTCCAGTTTTGCGAGGATCTTGGGCCGTGAGACGCAGGCCTGCCTTGGCCTTCCCCAACGCGGCCAGGCCGCGCCGGATCGCCGCGGTCAGTGCGGCGACGTCTCGCAGTTGCGAAAGAGGCGAGCGCGCCTTCATGGCTCAGATTGGAGCTTCGCGCGCCGGATCGCGCGCAATGGCGCGCCGGTAAAGGCGCTAGGTGGCATGCCCGAGGATGGGCATTACGACGGCGAGGCCAAACAGGACCGGCAGCGAGCCGAGGACAAGGGCGATAGCGACGATCAGACCCCAGAAAGCAACCGCACTCGGATTTTCGGAGGTCACGCGCAGCGAAGTCGCGAGAGCGGGAACGAGGCCGACGTTGCGATCGAGCATCAACGGGAACGACACGACGCTGATTGAGAGCGACAGCGCTGCGAAGCAGCAGCCGACAAAGCCGCCGAGACCAATGAGCAGCCAACCTCGGCTGGTTGTCAGAACGTCGCGCAGGAATGCGATCGCCTCCGTCGGCGGATCGGGTCCGTACAGCCGGACGTAGATCGCCTCGGCCGAATGGATCCAGGCAATAAAGATTGCGAAGAGAATGAGCCCGAGCGCGGCGATCGAGGGAAGCGCGGGAGAGCGCAAGACCGAAAGGGCGTCGCGCCAGCTGGCGTCGATGCCCCGCTCCCGCCTGCGGCTCATCTCGTAAAGACCGACCGCAAAGAAGGGCCCGGCAAGGGCAAATCCGGCGACAAGCGGGAAAACGAGGTGCAGCGCGTCGTTTACTGAAGACAGTGAGACGATCGCAACGCCTGAGAGGGCATAGAACAGGCCGACGAAAGCCGGGTAGGTCGGCATCGACACGAAATCGTCGAACCCTTCCGCAAGCGCCGCCAGACAATCACCCGGAGCGATTTTTCGCACATGAGGCGGCGCCGCCAGCGCCGCCTGACGAAGATCGAGGTGGAACCAATAGGCCATCAAGGCCTCCTTTTGGGGATGCAGATGAGGGCCGCGATCTCCACGCCTTGATCGCCTCAGCGCTAGGCGGGCATGTCCAGGGCATTCGTGTTACGCGCGGCTGTAAGGAGCCGAGCAACTCAAGATCCCATCTTGCGCAGCCCGCCTCGGATTCCTCAGAGTTGCATCATATGCTCGGACATGGCCGCTCCCGGAATTCCTAGAAGAGTTGGGGTGGCCAGAAGGCCATCGGTGTTGCCGTGCGAGTCGACATAGAATCCGACGATTTGGCCGAGGTCGTTGATCCCGTTGAGCGTCGTCCCGCCGGGCGCGGTCGCGTGCGGATCATCGAGGGTAGTGAAACTGTGGGTGAAACTGTTGTAGATAATACCGTGATTGACGCCCTTGACGACGTCGAATCCCACCGCAATGCCGTGATCGTTCAGTCCGAGGAGCTCGGTTTCGCTTGCGCCGGGCGCGTTGACGGTCGTGAACTGGCCGTTGTTGTCCAGGAAACCGTGAATGGCACCCGATTTGTCCGTGTAGAAGCCAGCGATCTCGCCCGAATTGTTGATTGCCGCCGTAACTGTGCTGACCGCGTGGGGATCGTTGATGTCGGCGGAAAACTTCCCCGTGTTGATGTTGTAAGTGTAGCCGTGGCTATGGCCGGCCTCATCGTTGAAGAATCCGACTGCGATATTGGAGTCGTTGACGCCCAACAGCTGGTTTTCAATCTGGGGGGAGACGCCTTTGTCGACTTGGCTAGGCGTAGGCGTGTGTGGGTTGTTGACCTCGGTGAAGACGCCGTTTTTCTCGTAGAAGCCAAACTGGTTGTCAAACGCCACGCCCAGGTTCGTCTTGTAAAAATATCCGACCGTGATGCCCGTGCGTCGATTAGCTCTTCCTCGCTCAGTTCGGAGAGGCTTTTCTTATAGCGCCTGAGATTGTTGTTTGGGTGTTGTTAGCATGTGGTGTTCCGTCCTCTGGCTCACGCGATCTAGTGTAACATAACGTCCTTTATGTTGCACTCTCTCTTGATGTGACTAGATTTCGCGCTAAGACCGTCCGGGAACCCGTGCGCCAATTCCGCTGTCCGAAACGCGCGGCGTTGGTTTCAGCTGGGCTGCTGCGCCAATCATCGGTTCCAGAACGCGAAGATATTCCTGCAAGTGAGGTCGCTTCTGAACGCGATCTACGATGTGCTGATGTAGGTGTTCAAGAGAACTGACGTAGTAGTCTAGATTAATCCCACCAGTGACGAGCGAGAACCGGAGGAATAGAAGGTAGGTGGAGAATATGTCGGTCTCGCAATAAGCAGCCACTTCCTCTAGTTGCCCAGCCGCGACCATCAACTCGACCTGCGAACCTTCGAGGCCCTTAATCTTTGCGGGAATTCCGGAAAGTGCTGCAAGCTCAGCCAACGACGGTCGCGCGCTTGCGCCAAAACCACTAATGGCATCGCAAATGTCGATGTGATCCCGACCGTAGCGATACCAATAGTCTTTTCCATTGCTTCCATGGATGGTCTGTGCCGGGATCGACAATGCGAATGCACGATACCGCAGAACTGGCAGGTCGAAGCTCGAGCTGTTGAACCCGACCAACTGCGGCGAAGGTAACTCGTTAAGACTATCCACGAACCGTTCGACCAGTTCGCGCTCCGGCTTAACGCCAATATGGCCGACACCCGAGCGAACAACAACCCATGGCCCCTGGTCAGTTCGTTCCGCATAGATCGCACCGATACAAACAATCCTCTGAAGCGGAATCTTGACGAACGCGTTATCGGAGTCTTCACCGGGCCTTGCATACCGCTGTCCAAGCAATCGACGAACCTGTTCGTCTGAAACCTCGGCATCGGCTTTCAAAAGCTCACGCCCGGCCGTAAGATCTGGAACTGTCTCAAGATCGAATATGACCGCTCGCTGTTGACTCATAGGAATGCGGCAACTCGATTCAAAAAGATTGACGGCTTACTCGCGCGAATATCGCCCCAAGGCATTACGCGTTGCCTCGGATAAGAGAAATACAGTAGTCGCCTTGATCGCGTGACAGCAACAAACGCGTTGCGTTTTTCTTCCGCCATTTGGGCGGTGTTGCCCTGGGATCGATAGTCGGGAAAAATGCCCTCCGCCATTCCGACGACGAAGACCACCTCGAATTCCAAGCCTTTCGAAGAATGGACCGTGAGGAGCGCCGTAGCGCCATCCGACTTGCTCTGCTGCGAGGTCCCTAGTGCCATGCTGCTGAGGAAACCAGGAAGCGTACGCGTCTGGGACGAACCGTTACGTAGATATTGATACCACTCTCTAAGCATGACTTCGGTATCGTCGTATATCGCGCTCTTGTCGTCCGGAGACAGTAAATCAGCGTGTTTCCGCAGCACGTCAAGGGCGGGCCTGATGTTCAGTCTGGTGCTGGAGTTACTCACTATTTTGATCGCATCCGCTGTCGCTTGGCATCGAGGCTCCCCTGTGAACTTCGCACACTCCGCCAACAGGGTCACAACCTGCCCAGCATCATGTATCACTTCATCGTCGAGATTGCGGTTCCAACGCTTCAGTAGCGCTGACATGTGAAGTTGATCTCGCGGGTTGGCTAGAACCCGCAACGCCAGTTGGAAATCGTCAGCGACCTCCGACTCGTTCTCGTGGAGTGAGGTAACGCGTTTGAAATACGGAATCTCCCGCAACTCGAGTTCTTTTTCGACGGCCAGAAGGGTGTATCTGGTGCGCCCAAGCACTGCGCAGCTTGCGGGAGTGAGTGGGCCTTCGACGTCCGGATGGCCTTCTTTACACAGGCGCTCGATCTCGTCGGCTACGAGTTTTGCTTCACCTTCCTCATCACCCCCGACCAGTAGTTCGGCGTGGCCTTTGAGGGGAAGCTGGCCTTCACCGAATATGTTGCCTCCAACGCTTGCGCGATCTGGACCACGACCTTCGACGATCTAAAATTCTCGTCCAATTGAATCTCGGTGGCGCGAAAGTCGCGTGCGAAGTCCTGCATAAACCTTGGACTAAAGGTGGTAAATCCATAAATTGACTGGTTCGGATCGCCGACCATCATGACGTTAGTCAACTCAGCGCCACACAGAGCTTTCACCACTGCGTACTGAGCCTCGTTTAGATCCTGCGCCTCATCGATGCAGATATACCGATAGAGCCGCCTGTAGAATGCAGCGATCTTCTCGTTCTCAGTAAGCAGGCGATACGCTAGGAGGAGCAGGTCGTCGAAATCGTGTGCGCCGCTCGCCTCTAAACCCAGGTTGTACGCGTCAAAAATTCGCTGTTCCAAGGGGTCGTCGATCACCGACAGCGTTATCGGATGATTCTTAACATTGGAGATTGCGCGTAACCATTGATCCAGCTTGCGGGTGCGATTTCTCGAGTTCCCGGCCATCATTAGTTCATGATTCAATAAAGGATCGGCGGCTACTGCCTCGGCCAATACCTGCCGCCGGTCGGAAAACTGCTCGAAGATTTGCGGCGTGGAAGTAATACCGACTGGCTTGCTGCGATCTGAAAGGATATCGAGACAGAAGCCGTGCAGCGTACCGATGAACGTCCGGTGTCCAAGCTCGCCCAAATCATCGAGTCATTCTTCCATCTCGCGGGCGGCTTTGTTTGTAAATGTTAGGGCGAGCACACGAAAGTGTTCGCGGCTTATCGAAAGGAGACGGCGAACACGCTCAGTAAGGACGCGAGTTTTTCCCGTGCCGGGTCCGGCGACTACGAGCAGAGGGCCATCGCCGAACTCGACGACCTGACGCTGCGTCGCTGAAAGACGTATCTGGGAAGCGTTCGTTGCCATCTCAATCTTCTTTCAGGTCTGCCGATATCTTATCGAAGAGCTTGCGTGTCGTCTCCTTACCGTCAATCTTCTTTCCTGGCTTGCCGTGCTGATCCTTGCAGGAGGTACCCGCCGTGCTTCATCCGCAAGTTCCACAATGGCGGTCGCGACAGCCGTGGATAGCCGGGTCTTCCGCTCTTCCAGTAGGTCTTTGGCCGCTCGTTCGCGTCCGCCACTGCTCTCGTAATCTCGAAGTACCCCGCTCCGAGGACCGCTGTGAAAGCGGTCTCAATGGCGTCCATATAGCCTGTGGCGATCAGATGGCCTTCGTAGTCGGCTTTCCCGTCGATGACTGACACGTTGTCGAGTTTATCAACCGGGGGAAGCCCAATTCTCTTGAGCTGCGCGTTTGTGCGCGCGATCGTCTTGTCTTCGCCGTCGCACAGGATGTACCAGCTAATTCCGAAACTGTTGGCGAGCCAGACAAACGGAAAGTAGTTTGCGCCGCCGCACCCGACGAAGCTGTATCCCTTTTCATGCGCAGTCGCGCCCCAATAGCTCTCCGCGAAGAGTGGCAACGCTTGTTCCTCCGTCTCACCCTCGAACAGTATCAAGGCGCGAGAGAAGAGCAAATCGCCATGGCTCGCAAGCACCTCCCGTTCGAGCTTGCGCCGCTCATCTGGGGTTACCTTCGACACGTCGAGTTGCGATACGCGTGTGTCCGATTTCGTCTTCACCAGAAGACGCAGGACTTCTAAGCGTGCGCGACGAAATAGGGTGAGTGCGTGCTGACGATCCGTTGGCCTGGCATATCGCGGATCTGAGCAAACAATGCTCTCTGAGCGTGTGGATGGAGATGGGCTTCCGGCTCCTCCAGCGCGAGCAACGTATGTACCTCGTCGCCGCCTTCCTCAGCACGCGCGCGACGCCACAAAGCATACGCTCGGAAGACCAGCAGGGATGCGAGGCTGCGCGTGCCCATGCCATGACGAGTAAGCGGGAACGCCGACGCGCCACCTGAATTGAGCGATACGTCCACACCACGCGACAAGTCCCGAAGATGCCTGGGGACAGGGGCGATATCGATGCCCGCTTTTTCAAAGGCGATAACCTTCTTTAGCTCCATCAAAGTGTCGCGCAGATGCTTTAGACTAGAACCTCGCTCTTTTCGACGAGCGTCTTGTTTATGTCGGAAAGTGCCTCCTCAAGCTTCTGAATGTCGCCTTCACTTAGTCCAAGATCATCTGTGAGGCGTCTCCAGAACGATCCTCGCGTGCGCAGGTCATCCTCCAGATCGCGCTTGGCGTCGATGTAATGCAGTGCAATTGGTTCGATCTGGGTGGCGCTTACAGTGTCGCCCACTTCCGCGTCCGGCCATTCAGCGAATGGCTTCCACTCCTTGAGAAATTTCCGCGTCGTGCGGTATTCGCCGTATACATCGCTCCACTCTAGGACCGACCGCATTCCGACCATGTCATCTTGGTCATCGTCTTGAGCGATGCCAGTTCCCCATAAACCGGTCCAGAAGCTCCCTTCCGCGAAGGTCTCAACGATCTTGCCATCGCCGCCCACGGGGCGAAGCAGGATATCGACGACTGCACGGCGTTCCTTCGGCACATCAACCTCGTCCTTGGCAAGCCGAATATCCTCTTTACCGAGGAGGCGGCGGTCCGCGCCAATGGCGAATTGCACGGCGTCTAATAGGCTGGTCTTTCCCGTATTATTAGCGCCAACGAGCACCGTCAGGTCCTCCAACGTCACCTCGATGTTCGTAAGCGACCGAAAGTCGGCAACGCGGATCGCGATCAGTCTGACGCCGCTACTAGATGTCGTACTCGAGCCCACAGCCTTGGGGACCTCGGCCGGTGCTGCAAGAGCAGTGCGTGTTACTGGTATCTTGGAAGGTTGTGGTTTCGACGGCGGCAACGGATCGCTCATGCGGCGGCCCTCCCCCGCACTTCGTCGAGAATCTGGATTAGCTGCACGACCTCGCCTTGACCGAAGACGCCGGCGACCCCGAGGGGATCGATGTCGGTAAAGGGCAACTCGTAGAGCAACCGAGGGTCCATGACGCCCCGCTCGGTCAGGTGCTCGATCATCATGTCGATGAATTCGTGTTGGTGTGCCGTCAGGTTCCGCCCTTGGAGGAACCCATCGAAGGCGCGCTTGGCCGCGGCGCGGTCAAGACCCACCAAAGAACGCACAAATAGTCCGAGACCACCCTCCTCACGGAGGCGGGTGATCTCTTCCGGTCCGCCGATGCCTGCCTCGGCGAATATCCGCTCCAATTCAGACAGGTCAGTCGCCGTGAGAGGATCGTTCCGCCGCAGCTTCAAGATGGTGATGTGACTGGCATGGGTTTGAAGGAATTGGCGAGCCTTAGCGCGGAACCGGTCCATATCGGTGCCTACAGAGACGCCGCTGATCTCGATTTGCGTACCCGCCCCGATCTCGTCCTCGAAATCGGTGAAGACGACGTTTTGCTTCTTGAATTCGATGAGTTTTAACAGGCTGCGGAGCCGCCGGCGCATCAACTCCAGCATCGTAACTGTCACGTCCTGCCAATACTCATCGGTCTGAAGTTCAGAGGAAGCTCCGCGGCGACCATCGGAATGTTGCGCAGCAATTCGAGTTGGCTGGCGATGTCGATGATCTTTTTCTTGAGTCCGGCGAACTCCTTATCCGCGCGGAGAAGCGCGAGCTGCGCCCGAAGCACCATAAGGTCGAACTGTTTTGCGTCTTGGTCGTCATGCAGCGCGCGGCGCTAGAGACGCAGATTGCGGCCTTGCAGGCGGAGATCGCCGCGGTCAAGAAAGCCAAAGACCGGGGCTCGGCTTGGCCCCACGCGCATAGGTACGGCCGAGCCAATAGCAGACATGGAACAATTCGCGGACCGACGCGATGCCCTTGTCCGCCGCTACTGCGCGCGTTCGTGCGCGGCGGAGTTGCCGTAGTCCTTGATTATCCGCGCCTTCGCAACGATTGCGTTGCCGGCTACATTGCGGAAGTTTGGTTCATAGATGCAGGCAGACAGCGTATTTTCGTAAGGCCTACGAAGCGCGCCGTCGTGAGCGTAGAGCCAGTCGACGGCGAGTTCGAGGGCGAGGCGAGCGTAGAAACACGCCCCCCTCGCGTCAGACAGCGTCAGACACTCCGCTCGAGCGGCGTGCGCGTAGACGTCGGGAAATTCAGCGGAGAGAAACGCAAATTGCGACATGAGCTAGCTTGCCTCCGCAAGTTCGCGTTCGGCAGCTTTGGAGGTCAACTCGCCACGAAAGGCGCGGTGTTGGAGGGAGAGGAAGAGCGCGTCTAGCTTTTCTCGTCTACTTAAATGCGCCGGGACCAGAGACCGAATAGCCAGAATTTTATCCCGAAAAAGTTTCTGTAGATTTATTGGAGCAATCGGTATCGGAATTGTACGCAACTCCTGAGCGTTGATGTTGGCCATTCCAATTATGGCCTTGCACATACCTCGTAAGGTCTTTTTACCATAAGGACTATTCAATAATGTACCAATATATTCAGGCGATGCAAATTCATTCACTCGCAACCTAATAAGATATCCCGCATACGCGAACCTCTTACCGCCTCGATATACTGCTGCTTTCCCAACCAAATCGGGGCTGTTGGTACGGTTAAAAAGTATATCTCCATCTTCAATCGTAAATTTATCTAAATCGTTGTTGGTCAAATCAATGAATTTTAAATCGCTAAAATCCCAATCGCCGGATGGCAGAATGTTACCCATGCGAAGAATTGGTAATGCGCCAACTTCGCCACCCTTTGAGCTCGTGCCATACCGCGTAGACGCTGTTAAATCGTCTACGGTTCCAAGGGGCCAGTCTTTCGGATTGGTCGCTGGATCGCCAAACATGTCATAGAAAATGGCTTGTCCAAGTTCATTTAGCCTCAAAGTAGCGATCGTCCGCTTCCGCCTTAGCTCGTCAGCCTGATTAAGAATCGCGGCAATGCGCTTTTGCTCGGCGAGTGGTGGAAGGGGAATTTGTGATTCAAATATGATGCGATCTGAGACGGCCGGATAACTAGCTCCGGTCGCCTTCCGAACCATATCGCCGACGAAACCTTCGCTTATGAGCCAATGAAAAAGGTAGTCACCGTCAAGTGCGCTTTTGTTAGGTCGGAGCACGCAAAATCCGGTTGACGCTGTGGCCCCGTCGAATTCATGTGGGACGCGCGCAACCCCATTTAGATTGGGGCGAACGGTTGAAACGAGGATGTCCCTAGAACGAACCAATTGGCGGGCACGACTGGGTGCACGACGTCCAATGAGACGCTGACAGCCTACGATGCGTTTGGATTGATTGTCGACCGAACTAAGGTCGACATACAGGAATTCTTTGTCCGAGGTATCTCGTGCAGGGTTCCAGGTACTAACCTGGGTGACGAGTTGCCCAATCTGTGCGGTTGCAATCGCGGCAGCGTTCATCCGAGTATCTCCTCGAGTTTGCTTAGGCCTTCAGAGATCTCCTCCTCAAGCTGGCGCAGTTCCTTCAGGATCGCCCGAGGGGAGGCGTATTTCTGGTCGGCGTGCCCGATCTCGCTGTAACGATTGAGGGACAGGTCGTAGCTGCCTGAGGCCGCGATCTCTGCCTTCGGTACGCAAAAGCTTTGCGCGGTACGATGCTGTTTGCGTTCGTTGTCATCGCGTTCTTCCCAGCGCATCAGCACGTCGGGGAGATTGTTCTTTTCGTGCTCGTCATCGGCGAGCGATTGGCTGGGCGTGACACCGAGCTTCTCGGGAGGCAGCAGCGGAGTACGTTTGTCGTCGAGCGAATACCCGTCCGCCTGAATGTCGTAGAACCAGACATGGTCGGTGCCCCCGACGCCCGTCTTGGTAAAGACGAGGATGGCGGTCGAGACGCCGGCGTAGGGGCGGAATACGCCCGAGGGCAGTTTGATCACCGCGTCGAGCTTGTGCTCTTCGACCAGCATCCGCCGCAGATCCTTGTGCGCCTTCGAAGAGCCGAACAGCACGCCGTCAGGCACGATAACGGCGGCGCGGCCACCGACCTTGAGGAGGCGCAGAAACAGGGCCAGGAAGAGAAGCTCAGTTTTCTTCGTTTTTACGATTTGCTGAAGGTCTTTGGCCGTCGCTTCGTAATCGAGCGATCCGGCAAAAGGCGGATTGGCGAGCACCAGGCTGTAGCGGCCCGCGTCGGCGTTGTTCTCTTCGGCAAGGGAGTCGCGGTAGGCGACGTTCGCCTCTTCGACGCCGTGAAGCATCATGTTCATGGCCCCGATGCGCAGCATCGTGCCGTCGAAGTCGAAGCCGTTGAACAGCTTGGAATGGAAATGTTTGCGCAGTTTCGGGTCGCGCAGCACTTCGGGATGTTTGCGGCGCAGATATTCACCGGCCGCAACGAGGAAGCCGCAAGTGCCGGAAGCCGGATCGCAGATCACGTCGTCGGGCTTCGGCTCCGTCAGCTCGACCATCAGCGCGATGATGTGACGCGGCGTGCGGAATTGGCCGTTCTGTCCGGCGCTGGCAATCTTGCCGAGCATGTACTCGTAGACGTCCCCTTTCGTATCGCGATCGTCCATCTTCACCGCGTCGAGTTTCTCGACGGCTTTGGCGAGGAGCGCCGGCGTCGGAATGCCAAGGCGCGCATCCTTCATGTGATGGCTGAAGGCCGAGCCTTCCCCGCCCATTGTGCGCAGGAACGGAAAGACGTGCTCGTCGACGACCTTGAACATCTCTCGCGGCTCGAAGTCCTTGAACCGCGACCAGCGCAGATCGTCGTAGGCTCTACCGCGTTCGTCCTTCCCTTCCGGGAAAATGCGGCGCTCCATCTTCACACGTAGCTGCGTCGCTTTGAGTTCCTCGACTGTGTGCAACTCGTCGAGGCGTTTGATGAACAGCAGATAGGTGATTTGTTCGATGACCGAGAGCGGATTTGAAACGCCGCCCGACCAGAAATCATTCCAGATGCTATCGATCTGTGAGCGAATTTCTCCCGTCAGCATCCCAGGTTCCCCAGTGTGGACATGTCCATAATTGCCTTGAGCTGCTCTTTTTGATCCATGAGATTCATACGGCTTCCTCAAACAGGCCTGTCAGCTTTTTTGCGCTCCGCGGCCGACCGGGGCTCGTATAGCGCGATCCCGGCTTTGAGCCAGAGAGCGCGGTAGCGTACGAAATACTGCAAGTAAAGCAAGTATTTTGGCTTTCCCGCGCTGTGTCGGGCCAGGCTACCCCGTCACACGCAGCTCGTTGGTCGCGCTTAATGGCGGACATCCTCATCGTGCGGCTCGGCGACAAGCCTTTCACCTGGGGCCGGAGTGCATTGCACGCACCTGACGAGGCGCGCCATGCTTATATCGAGGCGCTGAAGGCGGCGGACAATCACGATTTCGAACCGCTACTCGCCTTCGCTCGTTCCTAATCGCTCCTTTGATCGGGCCTTGCTCATCTTCACTCGCCTCGGCCGGTGGCTCGCGACGCCTATGCGCGCGAGGAGAAATGGCATTCGTGACATCTGCGCCTTGGCCCCTCGGCCAAGGCTTTCGTGTGTGCAGCATAAGGCGCAGTCGGCGCTCAAACGCGCCGCTAGCCAGCGTTAACGGGATGTTAAGGATGGAGCTTGTGAATCCGCTCACGCGGACGGCCCTAAGGCAACGATTGCGGAGGGCGGGGCTGACACACTTTCCGCAAATTCGCGACGATAAAGGGCCACTTTTGACACATTTATAGACGCACTCATCCGAAAAATATTTATTTCGTCAACACAATCAATAAAGTAGCAAATTGGCTGTCCGTCTCATAACCTGAAGGTCGCAGGTTCAAATTCTGCTCCCACAACCAATAATTCTGGGTCGACCTGAAGGTTCCGCGCATCCCTGCCGAGATGCGCTCGTAGCCGCTCGTTCAGCGCGGCGAGCCACAGAGCCCGAGCGGCACGCCACCGACCGATGCCGCGCCAAGGACCGAAGCATCAGGCATCAACTCTACGAAGCCGAAGCGCCGTATCAAGCAACGCGATTGAGCGGTCTACATGACCCGCTTGGATACGGGGCCTAATCACGATATATTCATGGATGAATTCCGAGAAAGATCGCGTATTGCGTCTACACAGTTCCTGCACAGCGAATTTATGGTCGAAATATGTGTTGTGAATCACGGTCTTACAGATGCATCTTCCTTGCGCGGGGGTCTTGACTCTTCCAATTTGAAAGCAGCCTCCGTGCCGAAATGTTCGGGGAATCCGCCCACGCGGAGGGCGTCAGCAGCATCGCGAGAAAGACTACTGCGGTTCGCATGTTCCTGTCCCATTCACGGCATCCGGCCGCCGCTCGCCTTACCTGAACCCTGCGGCCGCCGTCGCCTTCACACTCCGCTCGCCTAACGGGAGGAAAACTCGGCCGGTCCTCAAAATGACGGGTTGGCGCAATATACGCGGCATAAGCGTTTCTTCGTCCACTCAGGAGAGGGCATTCAAGAGGTTGTAGAGCGCTACGATAGCGCCGCGCTGGCTCTCGAGGCAGTGTCCATTGTGATTCAGAGGGTGCCAAACATTCGGATTTTCAACGAAAATGGCGAGCAGGTTAGCCCGGCCGACCTTCAGCAATTGGCAGCGGAAGAAAATGAATCCGACGACGCCTAGCGCGGAGCGTGCGGGTTTAGGTCGCACTCCGATCCGACAAGCCCGAAACGCAGGTTCGGCGGAAAGTGCCGCGTAAAGGACAAAAGGCAGACATTGGTCAATTCAGTGTAGCGTGGACAATCCGTTGTCCGCTTTCCCGCCCCGCGCCGCGATCTGCAGCGCGCTATCGGCCAACGGACGCTGCAGCGTCAGGGCCTTCGGCGCGGACGCTGTCATCCAAGCGTCGATCTCCTCTTGCGTCGTCAGAATGACGGGCATGGCCTTGGCGTGAATGGGCGCGACGATCGCGTTTGGCTCCGTTGTCAGGAAGGCGAAGAGGTCGTTTGTCGTCTCGCCCTCCTTGACCTTCCGAACCGAAGTCCAACGGGTCCAAATGCCGGCGAAGAAAGAGAGCGGGCGGCTCTCATCAAGGGCGAACCATACCGGAGGCCGCGACCCGTCCGGCAGCATCTCGTTCTCGGCGAAGCTCGTGAAGGGGACGACGCATCGGCTCTCGACGCCGAGCCATCTGCGCCAGTGAGGCGAGGAGACGTTGCGGACGTTCGTGACGCCCGTATCGGAGTTGCGGCCCTTGAGGGCAAGGCGAAGGCATGCCCCAGCGGGCCATTGTAAGCTCGCGGATGCCATCCATTGTCAATCGGCGTCGAAAAGGGACCCCCCATCGGCATGGAAAAAGGACCCCTCTTGATCATCGGGAGCGGTTCATCCCCGGAGTCCATAGGGGGGACCCGCGCGTAGCGACGCGCCCTCCGCGCGGCTGGCGGAGCGTAGCGCGGGGGGTACCTGTGGGCCCCCGGGGGTGAACCGCGGGCGGGGTAGCGCCGGTGGTGAGGCCAGGCGTCTGGGAACCGCTCGGAGCGACACGTTGGCTTGTCTTGAGCGTTCGTCGCTGGAAGGTCAGTCGCGTCCGAAGCCGCGTGGGGGCGCCACGCTCTCGAGTTCGGAGAGATCGAGTTCGCAGATAGCCTGGAGGGCCTCGGCCAGCGCGCTGTCGTGTTGGTTGGCCGGCAGCGCTTCGAGCCAATCGGCATACTGCGCTTGCAGCTCGCTGAGCTGGGCGACGGCGTCCTGCCAACGCCGGGCGCGACTGCGATGGTCGGCCGGGCGACGGGTGCGGATCACCGGCGCATCGGCCGCGCGCGCGACGCGGTAACGGGCCTGGCGCTCGGCGTCGGTCATGGCTTTCTCGCCGATCGGCTTGCGCGGCATGGGGCCACTCCCAATCGTTACGTCACGAAACCCGGTTGGTGCGGGGCAGCTCAGGCGCGGTTTTTGAAGCGCCAGCTTTCGTTGCCGGTCTCGACGATGTCGCAGTGATGGGTGAGGCGGTCGAGCAGCGCGGTCGTCATTTTCGGATCGCCGAAGACGCTCGGCCATTCGCCGAAGGCGAGGTTGGTCGTGACGATGATCGAGGTGCGCTCATAGAGACGGCTGATGAGATGGAACAGCAACTGCCCGCCGGCCTGGGCGAAGGGGAGATAGCCGAGTTCGTCGAGGATGACGAAGTCGAGGCGCGTGAGATAATCGGCGAGCCGTCCCTGGCGGCCAGCGCGCGCTTGAGCCTCGAGCTGATTGACGAGATCGATGGTGGTGAAGAAGCGCCCGCGCGATCCGGCTCGGATGCAGCTTCGCGCGATGGCGATGGCCAGATGCGTCTTGCCGGTGCCGGTTCCCCCGACCAGGACGACATTGCGCTGCTGGGCGATGAAGCCGCCGGCGGCGAGGTCGCGCACGAGAGCCTCGTTGATCGGCGTGTTCTTGAACGCGAAGTCGTCGACGTCCTTGGCCAGCGGCAGCTTGGCGACGGTGAGCTGGTACTTGATCGAGCGCGCCTGCTTCTCTGAGATCTCGGCTTTCAGGAGATCGCCGACGAAGCGCTGCGGCTCATGCTTGCGCTTGAGCGCCGTGGTCAGCGTCTCGTCGTAGGCGCTCCTCATCCCGTAGAGCTTGAGGCTGCTCATCATGTCGAGGACTTCGGTTCTTTCCATGGGTTAGGCGCTCCTGAGTTGATCGTATCGGGCGCAGTCGGCGACGGGCGTGTGGCAGAGCCGCAAAGCGTCGGGCGTCATGATCGTCGCCGCCGGTCCGGGATCGCGCTGACGCGCGAGGATGTTGATGACGACGTCGGCCGAATGGACGCCCTCGGACAGCGCCTGAAGGCAGGCGGCCT
The DNA here is from genome assembly GCA_963758335.1 of uncultured Alphaproteobacteria bacterium. Lineage (GTDB taxonomy): Bacteria > Pseudomonadota > Alphaproteobacteria > Rhizobiales > Beijerinckiaceae > Roseiarcus. Next base: position 129,367 of record CAVWVF010000004.1, read on the forward strand.
CCACCGCAAGCAATCCATCGGTGAGCACGGCGGCGAGGATTTTGACCATCTGCCGGTCGCCGTCGTCGGACCCGGCAAGCTTGCGCCGCACGCGGTCCAGCGCCGTCGGCAGCACCCAGTCCTTGAACGGGGCGCCGTTGCGCAGAGCGCCCGGCTTGCGCGCCAGAACCGGCACGTAATGCCAGGGATCGTAGATCGTCTCGCCACGCCCGTAACACCGCGGATGTTCCGCGACGATGCGCCCGTCCTGGCGGATCACGACGCGATCGGCGTAGGCGTGGATTTCGACCGGGCGGCCAACCGCGCTGGCGCTCACCGAGTATTTATTGTTGTCGAACCGCACCAGGCAGGTCTTGGACACCGAGGCCGGCAACTCATGGAATCCGTCGAAGCGGCCGCGATAGGGAATGAGCTTGGGACGCTCTTCCTCGAAGACCTCCCAGATCGTCCTGTCAGGCCGTTCAGGATGGGGATGCGCCTTGGCCCAGGCGATGCTTTTGTCCATCAGCCAGGCGTTCAGCTCGTCATAGCTCTTGACTCGCAAGCGCGGCGTGAAGAAGCGCTCGCGAACGAGACCCACCTGGTTCTCGACCTGACCTTTCTCCCAGCCCGACGCTGGCGTGCAGGCGACGGGCTCGACAAGATGGTGCGAGCACATCTGGAGGAAGCGGCGATTGTATTGCCGGTCCTTGCCGACGAAGATCGTCTCCACCGCCGTCTTCATGTTGTCGTAGATGCCGCGCGTGCAGGCGCCCCTGAAGAACGCGAACGCCCGCTCGTGGGCGTCGAACACCATCTCCTGCGTCTCGCGCGGATAGGCGCGCGCGAGCATCATGCGGCTGTGGCAAAGGCGGACGTGCGCGACCTTCACGATCGTCGTCACCCCGTCCATCACAACGATCTCGTGGCTCCAGTCGAACTGATATGCCTCGCCCGGCGCGAACGTCAGCGGCACATAGGCGTTCGCCGTCTCGCCCGCGTGTTGCTTGCTCCAGGTCCGGGCGTAACGGCGAACCGCGTCGTAACCGCCCTCATAGCCAAGCCCCCGCAACTCCTCGAAGACCCGAATGAGCGTCAACCGCTCGCGCGCCGGCTTTCCGTCATTCTCCAAAAGCAATAAATCAAGCCGATCGCGCCAAGGCCCGATCTTCGGCTGGGGTTGGACGTCCCGCTCATAATGGAACTCTGTCGCCTGCGATCGGATGACCTTCCGAACCACTTTGCGCGAAACACGCAAATCGCGGCAGATCGCCTTGATCGTCATCTTTCGCGAAAAATACGCTAGACGAATTTTGGCTATCGTCTCCACAATCAGCATCTCGAACTCGGCCTCCTAAGAAATCAGGAGGCCTGTGTGGACCCTTATCCCCGGGGTCCCGATTGGATGCCGATCACCCCGAAAACGGGGTCCTTATTCCATGCCGAATGACACACCAGGATCGTGGGGATCTCTCTTGACTCCGACGGCCAACGGTTTCTGTCGAACGGGACTGACGGCAGGGTGTGTTGTTGGACGATCGAAGGCAAACTCGTCGGCGCTATGGAACTCGCCTCCGGCAGCGAGTTCCAGGACGCCGAATTCCTGGCGGACGGGCGCGTCGCGACCGGCACAATGGGAGGCGAGGGACATCTCTGGACCAGCGATGGCCACATGCAGATGGTGTTCAGAGAGAAGGCCGGCACGGACCTATTCATCAAGGACGTTGATAGCCTTCGTCAGCGGTTCGTCACGGCGTTGAATGGCGATGACCATGCGCTCGAGGTTTGGACTGCCGCCGGCGTACGGCAGGCGGCGTTGAGCGCTGACAGGAAACACTACTGGAGCGCAGCTTTCTCGCCGGATGGCCGGCTGGTCTGTGGCGGCTGTGAGGACGGAGTCGTTCGCATTTGGGAGTGGGAACCGAACCGCCTTGTGCTCGAGCTCCACGGTCATAGCCGCACCGTCAACTCCGTGGCGTTTCATTCGGTCGACGGCGCTTCGCTGCTCACCACCAGCCATGACAAGTCGATTCGGCTGTGGTCGCTCGCCAGCCCGATCATTCGGCCGTTGCGAGGCCATGTCGGACCTATTCGCGACATCGAAAGTTCCGGCGACCTGTTGATAAGCTGTGGCGTGAAGGACGGCGTAACGCTCCTGCGGAGAGCCGACGAAGAGGCGATCGTATTGGAAGGGAAGCTGATCGAGACAGCGCAAGGTCCATCGTCCAAGGATATGTTGCTGACGCAGGACCACCGACTCGACGTTCGTTTATGGCAAGTGCGCCGAACTCCGGGCCCTTCGGTTGTCTGCCTCCGGACGCTCTCGCGCAATTCGCTTGCGGGTCGTGAGGTTCGCTCCGCCGCAATCTCGCCGGACGGCAGCCGCTTCCTGCTCGAATACGATCCACTCGGCGCGGGCGGCGCCGAACTTTGGATGGCGGACGGCGGGACGGCCGTCAGACTTTGGTGGGCGCGAGCGGCCGGGGCACCGACACAGAAAGGACCCACATTCGGGGTTTCGGCTTTCAGGCCAAAACAGATGCGATCGTAACAGGAGGCGAGAACGGAACGGTGGCTTTGGTCCCGCGACGGCAAGCCGCTTCGGAGCTTCGTTGCTGACGACGCATCGCCGGATAGGCTGTTCGACTTGACCGTCGACCCGCTCGGCGAGTTCATAGTGGTTGAAATCCGTCACAGAGCGTCGCTTTGGAACTGGAGCGGCGAGGAAGTGCAATCGCTCGCCACGCTCGGCTATAAGGTTCAGCGGGTTGTCGTGAGCCCTGACGGGGCGCGTTTGCTCACAATATCCGATAATCCTCGTGGGGGCGGATACTATACCGAACTGTGGGATCGTGGGGGTGAATGTATTTGCCAGCTTGACGCGCCTGACGTATCAAGCATGTCACGGGTCCACTTTGACGCTCGCGGTCGCTACTTCCTGACGCGCTCGGCTGAACTTAGAATATTTGATTTTTCAGGAGAATTGATCGGTGTTTTGGCTGCAGCCCGCGGGGTTTACGCTGCTCATGTCGCCATTTCGCCTGACGGCGACCGTATTTTAGCACTATTCACCGATGGGGTCTTGCGACTTTGGGATTTTGAGGAACGTCGCCGGAGGATAAGCATCGGAACCGAGGCGAGCGGCCCGGTATGTTTCAGTCCCGACGGACAGCGCGTTCTCATAGGAACATCATCAGGCACCATAGACCAGATTGCGCTTGACATAGCGGATCTCTTTTCGGCGGCCGCGACCCGCTTGGACCGCGGCTTCAGCGATGACGAGATCCGAAGATTCGCGATCCAGACGCCGGTTCGGTTGGATCTCGCGCGGTACTCTGAAGGTTTCGAAGCCGGCGGATCGTCCCGGGTCTGATCGATCTTCACGGCGAGGTCTACAGCGGCTCGTGGCGCAACCGTCGCGTTCCGCCTGCGGCGGCTCGTGGCGCTTCCTGCGCGTCGGGCCTATGGCCGGTGTCCGGCGCTCACCGCCTATTCGAAGCTGACCGCCGAAGGGCAACACGGAGGCAATCCCTGCGGGTCTCTAAGGATTACGGATCAGGGTGATACGCGCTCAAATCCCTTGCGCTTTCGGTCTGGCTGCGCTCAAGCGCTTCGTGCGGGCTTTTCAGGCGCGCTGAGCTCCGACACTCGGGCGGCTGGCAAGTTGGTTAATTTTGTGTTTCCATTGCGGCGGACTCCGAGCGGGCGCGAGGCGCACGAGGCAAGCCGCGGATGCGAACACTTTTTGTTTTCTGCGCGGTCGCTCTCGGTATGGGCTGCGACGCCTCGGCGACGGAGCTGGGCCTGGCGTCGTTCTATGGCGCTCAAGGACTGACCGCGGCGCATCGCAGCCTGCCGATGGGATCGCGGGTCAGGGTCCTCAATCTCGACAACGGCCGGTCCGTGATCGTCAGGATCGTCGATCGGGGGCCGTTCATCCACGGAAGGGTCATCGACGTTTCGACTGCGGCCGCCGTGACGCTCGGCTTCCGGGACGCCGGGCTGGCCCACGTGAGGATCGAGCGCATTTCCGCGGAAACCTTGGAGGCCAGCGCTGGGCCTTCGCGGCCGACGGCGCCTGCGTCCAACGAGACCTCGTCCTATGCGATCTGCAGTTACGGCGCCGATCGCGTGGAGCATCTGCGAACCGACTCGGTCGGCGACCGAGCGGCACCGCCGTCGGGCGATGCGTTGGGATGCGAGAATTTCCGATTGCGGCTTGTCCAACTCGCTGAGAGCACGGACGATCTGGCGCCCGTCGTCGCCGCCCTTACAGAAGTCGGTTCAAGCGGGGTGGAGAGGGCCGAGAGCATCCCCGTGAGCGGCCTGGCGGATATGGAGGCGGCCGAGAGCATCCCCGTCGGCGCCCTGGCCGAAGTTTTGCAGCGCAAAGCCCCTGTAACGCGCTCTGCGAGCCATTGCGCTGCGGCGTCCTGTGAAGCCGCGGAGCGGCCGCAGGCTTCGAACACCGTGTATTCGCTCTTCGCAGAACTTCGCCGGGTCTTCGATTAGCGCTCCCCGGATTACCATGACTCGCGCTCAAATCCCTTTTCGATGGGCAGTCCGTCCGGGTCGATCCTGACGCGTTCACAGCTGGCTTCCAGAACGGCGGCTCCTGGCGCACTCGCTCCGTCCAGCCTACGGCGGCTTCGTCCGCGTTTTCGCCCGTCCAGCAGGCGTAGGAATCAGCGGTGTCCGCCGGATCTTCTAAACTAAACGGCGAGGGGCTTGCCCGTTGGCAAAAAGCCCTCCCTATCCGCCAACGTCTCTGACGGGGCGTGACCATTCGTTCGACGCACGCCACTTCGTGCAATGGCGTGTCGGGGGTTATCGCAGATACAGGCCGTGGTCTCGGCCGGACCTCCGCGGTTGTCAAAACCATGCCGACCCGTTCGCCTCCGCTTGGGATCCCGTCGCCGCAACCGCCTCGAGGCTATAGACGTCGAAAAACCACCCGCCGGCGCCGTCCGCCACCGCAGCTAGGTTCATCGCGTCGGCAATCGACGTCCACGTTTCGCCGTCCGCCGTCTTGCGGCGCAACTTCAGGTCCGGCGCAGGCGCGTAATAGCCGGTCTCGCGCCGTTTCCAAAGCTTGCGCGCCGGCCGGTAGGCCGATCCGACTTCCGCTCGCGCCATGACGCCGCTGACGTAGTCCCGTTTGCGGCGCGGCTTCGGCCATAGATGCTCTGGAAGCAATTCGAGCGTCCGGAGCAAGGAATCCGAGAAGAAGCCCCGCATGTGGCGTTGCGGTCCCAACAGCCGCGCAAACAACCCGCCGGCATGGGTCTTCAAGCCGGCGAGCATCAGACCCAGCAGCCAAAACTCGCCCTGACCGCGCTCCAGCCGCACGAGTCGCCCGTCCGCGTGAACGTCGAGTGTATCCGGGCCCAGGCGCTCGAAGAGCGCGCCAAGATGCGCCTTGCCGAAGGCGTGATCGTCGATCGCGCGGTTGAGCGCCCCCATCCAGGCGGTGTGCCCGTAATCGTCGACCAAGTCGGCGTCGGCGCCGCGTTCGAGGAGTTGTTCGACGAGCGCGAGGTTGCCGGCTCGCGCCGCGAGCATCAGAGGCGTCGCGCCGCAATAGGTTCTATGGTCGACCCCGTAGAGACCGCAATCTTGCAATATGGTCTTCGGCGAGCGCTCGAGATAGGGCCGCAACAGCCGCTCTCGCATCGCCGCGACCGCACGCGTGGCGCGCCGCATCGGGTTTTTGGGATCGTCGGCGAAGCCTTCATCCTTGGAGGGGTTGACGAATCGCCATCCGTAGAGCGTCCGTTCGGAACGACCCAGCAATTCGCCTTCATGAGTGAGCGGAAGCGCGGCACCGAACTTGGCGTCGCGGGCGAGCTTCTCGATATAGGCGCCTTGTCCATGCCACAGCGCGTAATCGAACATGTTTTGCTTGATCTTCGCAGAAGGGTTTCTGGGATCGAACGCCTTGGGAGCCCATTCTCGTAGCGCCGTCAAAGACCACGGGGTCCACGGCGTGGGACGGCTCGCCAGAAAAGTTTCCCGAATGGACCGTGCTTGCTCCTGTTTGCCTTGCAGTTCGAGCTTCCGCGCTTCCTGCGCCCATTCGTCCCTGGTCGACGCCTGAACCGGGCCTGTCGCGATTTCGGCGACTTCCTCGAGTCCGAGAAGCTCCAGCAGAGGATGCCGGACGTCGGACTCGACAAGCGCCAGTCCCTCCATCGCGCGAGTCATCGCAACGTAGAGCGCGTTGACATAGAATTTGTTCAATTCAAGCGACTTGTCCGCCTTGTCTTTCGCCCGGCGGTAATCGAGTTCATCTCCCTCGAGGTCGGCCGCAACCACGTCCCGGCACAGATCGGCGTAGACCGCGCGGTTGCCGGAGACCAGATTGAAAAGGATGACGTTCGGATATTCGAGGCCTTTCGCCTCATGAACGGAAAAGACGAGCGGCGTCCTGAAATGCGCGCGGGCGGCGGCCTTGTCCTCGTCGCGCAGAACGATCACCGCGCTGTGGACTGACGCGCGTGACGATGCGTCCAGAGCCTTCAACGCCTTTTCCTCGGCCTTGAGCAAGCGGACCTGGCCCGCCGCGGGAGATGCGCATTTGACCAGGAAACTGCTCTCGCGATCGACTGAGCCGAAACGCGCCTGCTTGATCTTCAACAGGCGGTTGGCCAACGCGGTGACGGCGCGCGTGTTGCGGAAATTCGCCTGCAACACCGTGACGTCGCGGGCCGCGGCCGCCTCGACGGACTCGTCCTGCTGAGCCTCTCGGAACAGGGAGCGCACCGACGCCCAAGAGAAAAAGTTCGGATGCACGATCTGATGCGCGTCGCCGCAGAGAAGGAAGCGATCCTTCGTCTTGAGCGAGTCAAAAATCAGCGCAAGCTGGGCGCTTGTGAAGTCCTGCACTTCGTCCACGACGACGAAATCGTAGAGCGGTTCGGTCTTCGCGCGCCAGCCGTGAGAGACGATATTCAAATCGAACAGCTTGGCGTCCTTCAGCCAAGCCACATACTTTTGGAACAACTCGTGCGCCGCCGCCCGCATTTCGCCGGCCGCGAACAGGGATTGCCGCACGCCCAGCGCCTGATAGTTGGCGCCGGACAGTGGCGCGGCCGCTGGGGCGCCGAGGACGCCGCGGAATTCTTCGAACAAGGCATGCGCGTCCGCCTGGCGCAATTCGCCTCTTAGAGCGGAATCCGATCATCCTGTATCGTGCTCATAACCACAGGATTTGAAGTAATTTGTACATTGCGAGGGCTTGAAGATTTCGGCGCAGGTTTCGAGGGCGCCCATCAGGCCCGCGACGGTCCGTTCGGCGATTTTGCGCAGGAAGGCTTTGAGCTTGGAGAAGGCTTTTTCGATGGGGTTCATATCAGGACTGTAGGCTGGGAGATATCGCAACTCCGCGCCCGCCGCCTTGATGAGTTGCTCGACCCGCGGCCCCTTGTGAGCCGGGAGATTGTCCATGACGACGATCTCGCCGGGCGAGAGCGTGGGGACGAGGCATGTCTCCAGCCAATCCTCGAACAGGGCGGCGTTGATCGGTCCATCGAAAGTCTTTGCCGCCGTCAGGCCGCGAAGGCGAAGGCCGGCGACCAAAGTCACCGTTTTGTAGTGACTGTGCGGGATGGCCGCCCGCAAGCGGCGCCCGCGCCGGCAACGTCCGCCTTTGCGCGCGAGATTGGTGGAGGCTCCGGTCTCGTCAACGAAAACGAGTTTCGTCGGATCGAGATCGAGCTGCCCCGCGAACCATTCCCGGCGTCGACTTTGCACGTCAGCGCGTTGTTGTTCCTCGGCATGCGCTGTTTTTTTTAAAGGTGATCTCGTGACGGTCGAAGAAACGCCACAGCACAGAGACCGCAAAGCGCTCGCCGCAATTGGCGATCAGCCGCTCCTGGATCTCGAGCAGCGTCATGTCCGGGCTGCGCCGGATCAGGCCCAACAGATAGTCGCGATGCGCCTCGATCCGGCCGGAGCGTCGGTCGCCGCCAGAAGGCGCCGGCGAAATCTCGCCCGTGGTTTGGAACCGCTTCACCCAGCGCACTGCGCTCGCTATGCTCACTTTGAAATGCGCGGCCGCCTGATTGCGCGACAACCCGCCCAAGACCACCGCCTCAACCACGCGCTCGCGAAGATCGTTGGAAAGACCCATCCCCGCCGCCCCCATTCTCGCAGCGTGAATGACGAAGCAGAAATTAACCGATTCGGGAATCCCCCAACCGATTCAATCCGTTCGGATACCGCAGGCCGCCGCGCCGGCGTTCGAGCCAGGCGCGGAACGCCGCGAAGCTGACTTCGACGCCCTCGGGAACCGCGATCGAATTCGACGAATTCGCGGAAACTCATGAATTCGACGTCCTGCGCCGGGTTCTCGTAGCCGTGTGCGCTGTAGAGCTTGCGCGCCGTTTGCGCGAGATAGGCAGAGTGGGTCACGTAAAGCGCCCTGCCGGTCGCCTCCCGCATCTTGGCGAGCGTCACAGCGGTCTTACCCGACCCCGCCGATCCGACGACCACGAGGGGAACTTTGTGACGGCGCACCGCCTCCTGCGCTTCGTCGAAGACGATCGGTCTGTCGAGGAGTTCAAATTCGGCAGCTTGCGCGGGCAACCATCGCAGCTCCAGCCCGCCGCGCGGGGTTGGCTCCGGTTGCGGCGCCGCATCATCAGGACCGCTTTCGATCTTCGACCAGTCGATCGCGGCACCGCGCAGAAAGCGGGATTTTTCGTAGACGTGATTCGGGATCACTTCGAGAAACAGGCAGACCGTTTCGCCCCGATGCGGCGCGAATTGCATCAAGAGTCGCGCCTCGTCGTTGAGCTTGGCGCGCCAGTACGGCGTCGGCGACAATTTCTTGAGGCCGGCCGCGGCGAAATCTCCCCGGGCCAGCGCGGCGCCGATTTTCTCGACCGACTTGGCGAACCGTCCCGGCGCGAGATCACGATAGGAGATGATTCGCATTTGTAAATAATAGCCGGATCACTGGTCTCGGCATATCGGTTCCCGGGTCCGTGGCGAGGCCGAGCGATGCTTGGTTCTCAGAAGGGCGGATCGTCCTATCGGTCTACGGCGTGAACCCGCCGCTGCGGTGAGAGCGGGGAAGCGCAGTACCCGCCCGGAGCAGGCATTCATCGAAGCCCATTGGACCGTCGCGAAGGCGAAAAGCGGGCCTTCCCTGGCGACGCCTGTAGGCCCGGAGTCCGAAACCCTCGTATGAGGGCCCGGAAGTCAACCGCCAATTGTTGGTCTCGGTGAACTCCGATTTGTCAGACAAGGTGAACTCCTTGCCAACCTCGTATCCGGTGGGATCTTGTGATCCCTAACCACGATCCCAGCACGCGAAGAGGAGTTCTTTGCGGCGGGTCCAATCTTCAGTTCGGCGCCCTGATGGGCCCTCGGGTTTCTGCGGCGACCGCCAACCGTCGACCTCACTTGGGGCAAAAGGTGAAAGCTGGTCTTACGTCGCTTTCATTTTTGCTCCGTCGGGAATGACGCCATCTTTCACGTAGCGCCACAAAAGACGCCTATGCAGCATTGAACGCCCTCGCGAAGTTGCCGGATATCGACCCGAAGCGGGTCTTCCTGCTCGGCTATGGCCATGCGGGGAACTCGGCGATCCTGGCGACCGACTCGCGCGCTGCCGCCAATCATCCACTGACATTCGCCGGCGTTGTCAGTTATTGGCCCTGGTGTGGGTTCGGAACCGATTTTCCCGTTCCGACCCTTGTGCTGATCGGTGAAAAGGACGATTGGGCCTCGCCTAGCGTTTGCAAGGCCATAAAAGACAAACCCAATCTCGAAGTAGTGGTCCTACCCGGCGCAACGAACAGCTTCGCCCTTCCCGGAGTGAGCGACCACTTGGGTCATCACACAGTCTACGACGAAAAGGCGACCCAGGACGCGCAAGCGCGTACCGAAGCCTTCCTCGCCGCGCATATGAAGTGAGGGCAAATGTCGTCCGGCGCTTCGAGGTGGAAACGATCATGAGTGCGACCATCCTGGACAAATCAGCTCAAGCGGCGCCGGCTTCGGCAACCGCCCCCGCCCGCTCGCTAAGCCACCTCGCCTATGTCGACGCACTCCGCGTCGTGCTGATCATGCTGGTGGTCGCCCACCATTCGGTCGAGGCCCATGTCAAGGCGCATCCCCCGGAAATCCCGCTGCCGGATCCGCCGCTCGTGCGAGCGTCGGTATTCCTTGGCGTCAATGCGGCCTTCTTCATGGGCCTCTTCTTCTTTCTTGCCGGCTACTTCACGCCGGGCGCTTTCGATCGCAAGGGCGCGGCCGCATTCCTCCGCGATCGCGGCCGCCGGCTGGGGCTGCCGCTGCTGTTCGGCACGTTCGCGATCGTGCCTATCATGGGCTGGGCCCATCTCGCCCTCGATCCGGCTGTACCGCCGGTCAGCTACTGGACCTATTTGACGAGGTATTTCCTGCCGCAGGGGCCCTTGCACCGGTATTTCTTCGGCGACGTGCCGAAGCCGGGCTTCTGGCCCGAGCGGGAGCTTTGGCCTCCGTTCAACTTCGGCCATCTTTGGTTTCTCGAGCATCTGCTGGTCTACGCCCTGCTTTACGCGGCGGTGCGCGCGTTCATGCCCGCGGACCGCGGATCGGCTGCCCGTAACCCGCCGACGAATGGCGCGATTGCCGCCTATGCAGTCCTGCTCGCTGCGGCGACGTTCGTCGTCCGCATCTGGTATCCGCAGGATCGCTGGATCGGATTTCTGGGCTTCATCCAGATGGAGCCGGCGCATATCCCGCAATACGCGAGCCTGTTCGTGATCGGCGTCCTCGCCGGTCCGCGGCGGTGGATCGAAACCATGCCGACGCGGCGCGGACTGGCGTGGCTCGCGGTCGGCGTCGGGCTCGCGGCCTTAGCCTACCTTTGGGCCGCCTTCGCCACGGTCCGCGGCCCTGACTCCGGGAACTGGTTGATGTGCGCGTGGGAGGCCTTCCTCTGCGTCGGGTTTTGCGTCGGTCTGCCTGTCGCGTTCCGCGAGCTGGCGATCGGAAGTGGCCGGGTGTGGCGCGTTCTCGCCGCCAACGTGCTTGCGGTGTATGTCTTCCACATGCCGATCGTCATGCTACTGCAATGGGCCCTGATCGGGGCGCCGGGACCGAAATGGCTGCGCCTCATCGTGACGGTGATCGGCGCGATCGTCGGCTCTTTCGCGTTCACCAACTTTGTGATCCTGCGCCTGCCTTATGCCCGACGCATTTTCTGAGCGATGGCGGCCACCGCGGCCGCCGGAGCGATGACGGCGCCAGCGGCATTGCGTGGGTCCGGAATGCGAATCCTCACTCGTCCACAGCCACACACAGCGCCACTGAGCGTGGCGAAGGGAGCTTCGTCAAGGACGAGGCCTCCTGTCCCGCCGTCCTGTCGCAGATAACAAGAAATCCGCACGGGAAACGGGGCCCTAATGCGTCGACGGCCTAGTTCGGGCAGAAGTCCGGTGCGAATGACCGCTCCGGGTCGATTCCGGACGTCCGTTAGCAACGCGCGTTCGGGTACCAAATGTCAGATGAACCGCTAGACTAGACTAGACTTTTGGGTCAGGCTCTCAGGCCCGGTCTCATCCCGCGCGAGCCGAGCTCGCGTCGAATGGTAGGACGGAAAGGCCATTGGGTCGGGCTCAATAGGGAAGACCATGCCGTTGATGAATTGAAGGAAATTGCCGGGCGAGTGATATATACGGGATATACGATCCGATATATGCGTCGATGTATGAGTTTCGATGCCGTCGCCGCGCAAAAATGGTTGCACCGAAGAATTAACAAAAATATGTTCATGGAACACCGCGCCGCATTAGTGCTGATACAGTCGCGCGCGTGAACATACGAACCTTTTACGGCCACCGTTTCGTGTTGTAGCTGTCCTGTCCTCTTCAATTTTGAGGACAGCGCGTGCACGGCGCGGCATTTGACTCTTCAGCACTTTCGTTTTCGGTCGCGAATCGCGACTTCAACTCTTGCTCGATCTCATGGAATCGATTCAAGATGTATGAAACGAGCGGTTCTGTACGCGCGTGTCAGCGGCGACCTACAAGCAAAAGAGGGGACAATCGAAAGCCAGGTTCTCGCGCTCAGAAAGCAGATCGCTGCCGCGGGGCTTGAGCTCGTGCGCGAATACATCGACGACGGTTTTCCGGGCGCTCGTCTCGATCGCCCCGCGCTCGATGAGATGCGCAGGGACGTGAAGACGCCTCTCTTCGACGCGATCTATTTCCTCGATGCGGATCGGATCGCGCGTGACGTGACGATCCAAACGATCATCATCGAAGAGATTTTGAAGCATCGAAAGCAGCTCGTCATCAACGGCAAGGACTACATAAAGAACCCGGAAAACAAGTTCACGCTCACTGTCCTCGGCGCGGTCGCGGAGCTTGAACGCGCGAAGATCGTCGAGCGCGTCACGCGGGGCAAACAGCTCCGGCTCTCTCAAGGGCAGCTGCTCGGCTGCGGCGTCCACACGTTCGGCTACGACTATGTTCGCAAGACGCCGACATCCGCGCCGCGCATGATCGTGAACGAGCGGGAGGCCGAGATCATCCGCTACGTGTTCGAGACGTATGCGGAAAGCCAGATCGGTATGGATCGGATCGCGCAGCAGCTGGAGGAGAGGGGAGCGCTGACCAAGAAAGGCAACACGCTCTGGCGGCGGTCGTTCCTCAAGACGGTGCTGGGCAATGAGACGTATCTCGGCGTGAAGTACTTCAACACCATGCGATGCGTCCGCGAGTACGCCAACCCGATTTACGACATCAAGCACTCAACCCAGAAGCGGTTCCCCCGAAGCCGCGAAGAGTGGATAGGGATCGAGGTGCCCGCGATCATCTCCCGAGAGCTCTTTGACCGCGTGCAAGCGCGCAGAGAGACGAATCGGAAACGCTACAGGAACCCGAAGCAGGTTCAGCTCCTTTCGACCCTGGTGCGGTGCGGGGGCTGCGGAGGCAGCGTGTTCGCCATGAGGCGGTGGGAGCGCAGCCAGCGCACGGGGCCGCTCTGCGTGGTCCACAAGGTGGCGTACAAGTGCAACTGGGGCTACCGTGGGCGTCTGCACTCGAAGGGTGCCGAAATCGAGCGCTGCCTCAATCCTGAGATCAAAGCCGAGCTCATAGAGGGGCGGGTGCTCGCCATGGTGCGGGACGTTATGCTCCATCCGGCGAAGCTCCGGGAGTGCATGGAGCATTTTCGCGAGGACACGCATGCCGCGGAACTCCGGCTCGAAAAAGATCTCAAGGCGGTCGAGGGACGGCTACAGGCCGTCCATGAGCAGAAGCGGCGCGTCATCGACATCTACGCGTCAGGCGACCTCTCCCGCGATGGATACGTGCAGAAGAATAGGGAACTGGACGGCCTGGTCGAAACCCTGACGGCGAGGAACCGCGAGCTTGAAGACGGCGCGGCGCTCCTGCGCAAGTCCGGCAATCGACGCCGGGATCGCGCAGTTCTGCGAAGCGGCACGGGTGCGGTTTGCCAAGTGCAGCGACTTTGCGAGCAAGCGGCAATTCCTGCTCGACTACGTTGAAAAGGTCGTGCATGTGAAAGACAGGGTGGCGCTGCACGGGTCGGTGCCGATCAAGTCCGGGCACGGAGGGGACGCCGAGACGAACAAGCTCCCGTTCTGCATCGAAAGCGAGATCACAAAAGCCGAGCGGTATTTGGAACGAATGCGAACGCGGGACGTCCTGCTCTACCAGCAGTCAATGGCGATGCTGCGCGAGCAGAGCGCGGGCGAGTTGCGAAAGTCGGCGTAAGCGAGCATGCATTTGGCGGCGTCACCGGACGATGACAACGATGACGATAGCCAGAGTTTCGCAAGTCGCCAAAGAGGCCGCGAACCTCGGGGGTTATGCGCTTGTGTGCTTCTGGGAGACTTTATTGAACAAGCGGATACCTGCATTTCCCCGGCGATTTCGATGGGACATTCCGATCGAAAATCGTACGTCGGAAGCAGATGCAATACCAGTCAAGCTTCCCCCAGGTGAGCGTGCCGAGAGGCTGGTCAATCTCCTGGTCATGTGCCTTGCGGCCGAGCAGGTCGATGGAATGATAAAGCAGAGGCGTGCATTCGTTCCGCCGTCATACTGGGAAAAACCCAAAGAAAGGTTTTGGTGGTTGGATTTGGAAAGACATTTCCAAGCCACAGAGCCGAAAGATAATCCGGGGACGGTCATTGTTGAAAGCGAAAAAAAGAGTGACTTGCCGCTCCTTGCTGCCGCGGTGGCGTTTGCTTTGGAGCGCGTAAAGCTCACGCCTTCAAAAGATCGGCCTGCTCGAAACCCTGACGGCGAGGAGCCGCGAGCTTGAAGACGGCGCGGCGCTGCTGCGCAAGTCCGGCGCGATCGAGGCCGGGATCGCGCAATACTGCGAGGCCGCGCGGGTGCGGTTTGCCAAGTGCGGCGACTTCACGAGCAAGCGGCAATTCCTCCTCGACTACGTTGAAAAGGTCGTGCATCTGAAAGACAAGGTGGTGCTACACGGGTCGGTGCCGATCAAGTCCGGCCACGGGGAGGACGCCGAGACGAACAAGCTGCCGTTCTGCATCGAAAGCGAGATTACAAAAGCCGAGCGGTATGTGGAGCGAATGCGAAACCGCGACGTGCTCATGTACCAGCAGTCCATGGCGATGCTCCGGGAGCAGAGCGCGGCCGAGCTGCGGAAATCGGCGTAACCCACATCAAGTCCAGTTATCCCCACCCCCGATTCAACTCTTGGCGGGGCTGTGGAATCAATGTTATGACCTAGTCGGGCGCTTCCAAAGTTCGAATCCCATGGGATGCTCGAAACGGCCGCATTCCGTGGATCGAAGGCCAATTAAGCAATTGAGCGGTTTCATGGAATCGATCGTCTAGATTGCACTTGGCGCACAACAGTTGAGAGGAAGGAGAACTGTTATGGATCCTCTCGTGGAATATGTGGAACATGTCGATGTGTGGGCGGCGGCCATCGAAGACAGACCCGGCGACCTTGCGCACGTGCTGGCTGAGCTGCGGGAAGCGGGCGCAGACCTGGAATTCATCATCGCCCGGCGCACAGAACCCGGCAAGGGAGTAGTGTTCGTCACGCCACTTCGGGGTGACAGGGAAATCGCTGCAGCCGCGCAGGTGGGTTTTAACGTTGCGCATACCCTCCATTCCGTTCGAGTCATGGGCCATGACCGGCCGGGCATCGCCGCGGAGTTGACTCAGAAGCTTGCCGACGGGCGAATTAACCTGCGCGGCTTCTCTGCCTCCGTGATTGGCACACAGTTTCTCGCGTACGCGGCGGTGGACTCGCTGGACGATGCGAACAAGGTGATTGAAATTCTGGGGAAGGCCTGAAAGCGGTGCTCGTGCCGTTGGTGAAGCTGGAGCGCCGGCGATGGTTTCCCTGACTGCGGCGACGGCGGCTGTTGGCGAAGGTGGCCGAGCGGGTGGACGATGGCGACGTGATGCGCCTGCTGAAGGTGATGCTCAAAGCCAACGGCAAACAGGGCGTTCCGCAAGGCGGGGTGATCTCGCCGCTGCTCAGCAACCTCTACCTCACCGAGGTGGCACTGCGCTCTCCTGCTTGCTTCGCCCCAAGGCTTATGGGACCTATCCTGCCGGAGCGACTTTCGGGGCTGACCGCACCGCTCGGTAGCCGTTGAACAGCCCGAGCGTTTCGTACAGCCAGTCCCTACTCCACCGCGTCCAGCCCAATTATGTCACCAGCTGCAATTTCATCCGGACCAAATTCGCCGAAAGGCGTCGCGCTCAACCCCATCAGAAGTAAGTTGGCTGATTGTGGAGTATTACCACCCGACACAGGTAATACCCCATTTGAGATATTTGGTGTATAGGGTGCCACATAACCCGGAGTGGTAGGCGGTGACCATTGGAACGACGGTGAGAATGTTGCGTTACCGCCGGCGGATATTCTGGAGACGGCCGCCCCTGCTGCACCGACAGTCTGCTGGAATGAGCTTAGCTGACCAGCAGATACATTCCCAGAATTTAAGACGGCTAGAATTGACTGAAGCTGAGTCTTAATACCGTTCAGCTGCGTATTCTGCGCCTGCGTGAGCAATCCTGTGGGATCCTTGCGGGTGATGGGGTTGTCTTCAGCGTAAGAGTAACTGTTGAGGCTCTGTGGATCCATCAAATTCTGCTTCCTCGGATCAGATAGGAAAATAGGATCTTGGGAGATGGCGCGCTAAATCATGGTAGCGGGCGTTCAGCAAGTCGCACACAATGCTTGCAAGGATTTCAACCAATGGTTGAGCGGTGGATTTGGATGCACGGTATGCGCGCGATATAGCGTCAAGCGAACGCAGGTGTTCCAGACCGGCGGCGACATCCATGTCGGAATTGTACCAGAGTCTCTAGCGCCTGCCGGGCATGGCGTGATATACGGCGTGGGTAGGTCCCAGATGGGCGGACACCGACCCTACGGACGTCGCCTATGGAACGCCCGCAATCGACGTTGAGCGAACGTTCCCGTGCTTTGCCTCATTTTCATGAGCTACCACTTGTTGGCAGACATCCAACGCATAATTTCTACTTTGGGCAAGGCCCGGCCGTTGGGCCCTTCAATTCTGTATAATTCAGCACGTTGCTGGTGATAGAGGTAACTCGCCTGCTTAAGCGCATTTTGCTTGGAATGCTCTGAGAAGTCCTGTCTTGATCGAGCTGGTCTCGGTAGAGAATTTTCCAGTCAGGCATATTCATATTACAAGACCCTACCGGTCGAAGATGGAAGCGGCCCGCCGCAGCTGCGTCGGGCATATTGGGCATCATTCGAGACTAGGCAGGCACGGCGGGCTGCCTGAACTCTTGCGCGGCGCGGACAGCAATTTCATTCCTGACGCCAATCACGCCGGGTACCCGACGCACGGTCGCCTCCGCGCAGGACCTTTGGTAGGTCCGTTCGACCACCCCCTGCAGGGTGACCAAGCCGTGGTCCACTTCCGCGGTCACTCGGTAACGCGGTATCGCGAGGTCCCAATAAAGTGCGTTTGCGACCTCGGCGCGAAGATCCAACATAACGCATCCTCCCTTTGATCGAACATCAAATAACTCATGCTCAGGTAAGATTTCAGCATAAGTCCGCCGAATTATTGACTACTAAAACCGTCAAGTGTGTGACTGGATCGTCGATGATTGTAATAAAGACTCTTGGGCTCACCCGATAACCTTAAGCCCAGACGTCAGCTTCGGCGCAAAACTACGTCCGTCATGCTCCACTGCGCGCGGGATGAGTACTTGGAGCTGTTGCTAGAACAAGCTTGCGCGCTCGCCTCTATAATTGCCATGTCAATCAGATACACGAGAAACTCCTAATTGGCAAGCTTGGCCATTCTACGGGCTCTGGTCAGTTTGATTTCAATTAGACTAACCATTATTACCCCCCGAACACCATTCCCCCGACAAGAGCTCAGCCCGGTGTTCCAGCGCGTGTAACGTAAACATAAATGCAAGAGTTTCCGTATAGCCAGATATGGCGAGATCATAGGGTGAACAGACGATTTGATTGGCATAAGAGGCCCAATCGAGGGCAAAATATTGTTGACAGTCGTTCGCGTGTGAACTGCATTTTCCCCGGGCGAGCGGGCTCGCGGTCGCACGCGTGACAAATCCCTTGCCGACACATGGGCCGACACCACGACGGCGCATGGCCGGCTTATGCTCACTGTCTTAGGAGGGCTTGCCGAGTTCGAGCTGCGACCGCGAGCCCGCTCGCCGGGCGCGCCTCGGCGGCCGGCAAGGCCAACTTTGCCGTCTGACCGGTCCCTGTGGATGTCCATAGGATCGTGCGGCCGGCCAGCCTCAGAGGCCCGCCTCGCCGGCGGCTCGTCCTTCCACCGCAACCCCGGTACCGACAAAGCCTGCGAAAACAATGGCCTCCCTGACGTTGCATTGAGCGGTTGCAATTCGTCCGCGGACGGCCGCTTCTTGCGCATTCCTGCCGTCCACACGGTGTTATCACACCGCGGGAATACCCTTAGAGGAACTACGACCCCCGGCCCTCGAGCATGTGTTCCGCCACGAGCTGGCTTTCGACCGCTCGTCGCTGACGCGCTCGCACCAGCAGGTCGGCGAGGAGCGCCTCGCGGCCCTGCTTCAGAGAGCTTGCGCCTGGCGCACGAGACCAGCGCCTTGGCGACCAAGGATCTCGAGCGGGTTGCGGTCGACACCACGAACAACTCAGTAGTATCGAGTTTTGGGGGACGTAGCGGCTACATATAGTTCCTAAATCCAAATTTCCGTATTACTCGGACGGGCGGACAGGCTCCTAGTGCAGAGCTACGGGGGGGCGACCCGTGCCAGGATGAGGCCCCCCTTATTGGCACGTTTCTCTATAGCGTGCACAGGTCCCAGCCCCTTGCAAACCGAGCTCGCCCTTGTGTTCACAAGCCCAACGCAGTTTCGCACACTTATCACCGCCGCCGCCACCGCCACCGCCACCACACTGCTCTCGATAGCGCCTGCAAGTTCCAGCTCCTTGCACGCCGAGCTCTTCCTTGTGCTCACATGCCCAGCGCAGGCCCCTGCAATCTTGTGCATAGCTCGTAGTTGGAACTACCACGAGAAATAGACCCGCTGCTCCAAAAGCAATCGACGCTAGGTTTTTCATGTTAATTACCTTTCCGTTTGCGTTTCCATTCAGTATAATTCAACTAGGCAGATCGTGCACGATCTTGGATTGGACGCTACTCCCGGACTAAGTGCGACCGCAACAGTCGCTGAAGGCGCCCTCGTGGAACTGGCGACGCCCGGCCTTTGGTGGTGACTTTCCCGCAATCCGAGATGGCGAGACCCAATTCGGCTCGACGCACGTGGGGTTTTCACACCAGGATCGCTCCCAACAGGAATGATGCGCTTCCTGTCGTTTGTTGGTTCATCCCGCCTCGTCATTTGATGTGCATGGAACCGGCTTCAGAGGAAACCGGTTACCCTAGAAACGGCAGTTGGCGTTTTCGAGGTTGAGAGAATCGTGCATTTTCACGGACATGACGCACGATCTCAGCCTCTCCGCCGCTCACCCTGTGGGTGGACAATCTGCGGTTGAGCAGGCGGAGATGCCGGCGGGCGTCGGCATCGACAGTTTCGCCGGTCCGGTTCGGGTGGAATGGGACCGCGAGGCGGCTTTGACGGCGCTTGGACAACTGTCGTTCTTCATCGACTTTCTGAAGACGGCGGGGCTGTTCGAAGCGTTCGTTGCGGACTGTCCGTTGCGTTACACGAGCCCGAACGCGCCCAAGGCGCGCGACGTTCTGGGCACGGCGATGCTGTCGGGACACACGCGCTACGCCCATATCGCGGCGCTGCGCGGCGACGGCGTTGTGCCTGAGCTCTTGGGCATGAAGAAAATCGTCAGCGAGGACCCGGTGCGGCGCGCCTTCGCGGCGATTGAGGAAGAGGCGGGCGCCGCGTGGCTGCGGCATCATCTCGATGATTGCACGGCGCCGCTTCTGGCCGAGCCGTGGATTCTCGACATGGATACGACGGTGAAGCCGCTATACGGCCGTCAAGAAGCGTATTGTCCACGTCGGCCAAGAATAGCGGGTTCTCGAGGTTTCCAGCGCCACTCTCGAACTCTGCAAGCCATTGATTTCGCTGTGTGCGGCCCATAAGCGCGTCGCGCCATTGACAAGTAAAACTGGCCAACGTGACAATGCCCTTTGGGCGGCAGAAGGCCGATCGCCGATAGGGCTACGGATCGCTTTCGTTCTCCGCTCCGCGGTCGGCAGCCGCTTTGGCGTCCGCCTCGCACAGTTTGCTGAGATTACTCCAAGAAGGCGGGGCGTCGTTCGTTGCCGGCTTAGCGGCCGAAATTGGTCGAAAAGCGAGGTTCGAGTTCGGATTCGCGAACTAGGCGAAGCGTCTCATCTGTGCGCAGAAGACGTTGGCGACTGCCGTGCCCTGCCCACCTCTCCGCAACCGCGGCACCGAATGATTGCTCGGGCACAGCCTGATTGAACGCGGGCGCGAGAGTCACGGAAGCTCCGTCTGCGCCTGTCGACGCAGACGGACGCTCCGGTGCGCGCAATGTCACTGCGCGTGAGTAAGCAGATCCTGAGCCTCGGCGATCAGGCGCTTAGCCGCGCCCTCATCGATCTTCTGCCCGCCGAACTCAGCGTTCTCAAGCATCGCGTTCATCTGTCCGGCGATCTCATTTCGCCGATTGGTGATCGGGGTTGCCGTTGATGTGAACGCTCGGCGCGTCGTCGCTGTGAACTCTGAACGGCGTCGTGTTGCCGAATTCCGTCGCGAAAACAAGGCTGAGGTCGGCGTCGACTTCGCCTTTCGCCCCTGCCGGGTAGGCGCAGGGGACATTGACGCCGTCGCATCCGTTTGGCGTGGCCCGGGCGAGCGACCCGGCGAAATGATCGTTTTCGTCCGCGGTTATAACGAACAGCGTATTTTCGGCGGTCATCGCGTCAGAATTCAGCCGAGCGAAAAACTTGCTGAACGCAGCCTCATAGAGTCTGTCCGGGAACATCATGCGGGATTGCATAGCTTTCGCAGCATGAGGCGAATGGAGGCGAGGCGCAAGAAGGCGAGGGCCTTGCGGTTGAGGCATTCCCAATCCTTGGCCAGTCTGCGGCAGCGACCGAGCTAGGCGAGGGTGCGTTCGACGATCCAGCGCTTGGGCAGGGTCACGAAGCCTTTAGCCTGATCCGATCGTTTGACGATCTCGACGTTGACGCGCGCCAGAATGCGTTTCATCGCGTTCTGGAATACTGGCCCTTGATAGCCGGCGTCGGCATACAGCTTGACCAGGAACGGAAAGGCGCTGAACAGGCTCGCCATCAGCAGCGCGCCGCCGTCGCGGTCCTGGACGTCGGCGGCGTGGACAATGGCATGCATCAGCAGACCTTGGGTGTCGACCAGGACATGCCGCTTCTTGCCCTTGATCTTCTTGCCCGCATCGTAGCCGGGCGGATCGATGCAGGCCCCCCTTTTTCCGCGCTCTTGACGCTCTGGCTGTCGATGATGGCGGCAGTCGGGCTCGCTTCGCGCGAGGCGGCTTGGCGACAGCGCAGATCCTATGCGGGTGGACGGCGGCCGGACCCTTGGTAGGCTGATCTTCCACACCAGCATGGAGGCAACCGATGCATTTAGAGCGGAATCCGATCATCCTGTATCGTGCTCATAACCACAGGATTTGAAGTAATTTGTACATTGCGAGGGCTTGAAGATTTCGGCGCAGGTTTCGAGGGCGCGCATGAGGCCCGCGACGGTCCGTTCGGCGATTTTGCGCAGGAAGGCTTTGAGCTTGGAGAAGGCTTTTTCGATGGGGTTCATATCAGGACTGTAGGCTGGGAGATATCGCAACTCCGCGCCCGCCGCCTTGATGAGTTGCTCGACCCGCGGCCCCTTGTGAGCCGGGAGATTGTCCATGACGACGATCTCGCCGGGCGAGAGCGTGGGGACGAGGCATGTCTCCAGCCAATCCTCGAACAGGGCGGCGTTGATCGGTCCATCGAAAGTCTTTGCCGCCGTCAGGCCGCGAAGGCGAAGGCCGGCGACCAAAGTCACCGTTTTGTAGTGACTGTGCGGGATGGCCGCCCGCAAGCGGCGCCCGCGCCGGCAACGTCCGCCTTTGCGCGCGAGATTGGTGGAGGCTCCGGTCTCGTCAACGAAAACGAGTTTCGTCGGATCGAGATCGAGCTGCCCCGCGAACCATTCCCGGCGTCGACTTTGCACGTCAGCGCGTTGTTGTTCCTCGGCATGCGCTGTTTTTTTTAAAGGTGATCTCGTGACGGTCGAAGAAACGCCACAGCACAGAGACCGCAAAGCGCTCGCCGCAATTGGCGATCAGCCGCTCCTGGATCTCGAGCAGCGTCATGTCCGGGCTGCGCCGGATCAGGCCCAACAGATAGTCGCGATGCGCCTCGATCCGGCCGGAGCGTCGGTCGCCGCCAGAAGGCGCCGGCGAAATCTCGCCCGTGGTTTGGAACCGCTTCACCCAGCGCACTGCGCTCGCTATGCTCACTTTGAAATGCGCGGCCGCCTGATTGCGCGACAACCCGCCCAAGACCACCGCCTCAACCACGCGCTCGCGAAGATCGTTGGAAAGACCCATCCCCGCCGCCCCCATTCTCGCAGCGTGAATGACGAAGCAGAAATTAACCAATTCGGGAATCCCCCAACCAATTCAATCCGTTCGGATACCGCTTAGCCAGGATTTCGCTTCTAGCCAGCCGGGCTTGAGCTGCAACGCCCGGCGGATCGGACGTTCTGTCGTCGGTCGTGCTAGCTAATCGACGTCCGCGCGAGCGGGAGCTCGGCTATGAGCTCTTCCAGACCGTCACCCGGTCCCTCAGGGCGGTCCGGGGGCACGGCAGAGCGTCGCGTAGATCGCGTCGATCCCGCCGCCGTCCTTTAGGCGCTGCGGGACCTCATCCGAAACAAAGTCTTTCTGATGAAAGTGCTCCAGTACACGCGCGTATTTGTAAGCGCAATTCTGAAGCGCTTCTCGATCCTTTGAGCGCATGTCGTTCGGCTTTTGTCGGACATCGAGCCAATACTCGTCGTCCTTGAACCGCTGGTATTCCTCGGGGCACTCCTTGAAAAATGACCCGAGCAGATAATTGCCCTGTAGGAATCCGTACAAGCGATCCAGGATTCCCCCTGTTCCCTCGAGATCGCCTGATAGTGCCGAGAATCTGTCGGCGAGCGTCCGCGCCAATACCAACGGGTCGCGTGGCTCGCTCGCCGCAAACGATTTGCGTGGGTCAGGCTGCGTGGTAGTCGATGCCATTTCGTTGTTCTGCCTTTTTGAATCCTGCGTTACGCAGGATTGAGCTTTTGAAGGAATTAAAGGAGTTGCAGGCCGCCTCTGTAACCGGGGCGAATTTCCGGGCGGCGTTAGCTTGGGGCGGGCCTGACGAGAGTTGCGAGATCGGGGATTTCGGGGCCTGGAATGGCGAGGCGAGCGCCGAGATAGTCGAAGAAGGGGATTTTGAGCTTCCTGCAGGTCTTGGCGAGCCCGAGCATGACGTCGCGGGCGTCGCGGCCTCTGTCGCTGAGGGTCCCGCCGGAGATTTTGCGCTTGGTGACGAAGACGCGGATGTCGTTTTCCGAGGCGTTGGTGTGCAGCGGAATATGGGGATGGTCGAGGACGCGCAAGAGATCGTCCTTGAGGCGAAAGAGGCGCCTGAGCAGGCTGTCGAGGGTGGCGTAGCCGGTTCTGGAGCGGTTGAAGATGCGGTCGAACTGCGCCCGCAAACGCTCGGCTTTCTCGAGGCTCGGGGCGAGCTTGTATTCTTTTAAGGCGCGATAGAACCACCAGATCATGCGCCGTGCGACCTCGATCGCGTTGCGCTGCTTGTCGTTGGCGGGGATGAGCTTGTGGACCAGGCGTTCGGCGTGCACCCAGCACAAGGCGTGTTCGCCGACGCGGAACTGGCCGGCGCCGTCTGACACGACGATGGCTTGGCCGAGCAGGCCTTGCTCGCGAAGAACGGCGCCCCACAGAGCACCCTCGCCCCAGGAGATTGCGCAGGAACGCCAGGCGGGACTTGCTCGGGCCGGTTCGAAACGTGGTGAAGCTGTCGGAACCGATCTGGGTCGTCACGCCGCTCTTGCCTCGATGGCGGGCGCCGGTGTCGTCGACCGTGACGAAGGAAGCGCTGCTCAATCCGGTCTTCAGCACCTCGGCGTCCTCAGCGCGGAACGTCTCGAGCTTGGCGGCCAGCAGGCGCACCACCTGGCGTTTCGAAATCACCACGCCGACGCCGTTCAGCAGCGCCAGAATCCGCTCGCAGGTCATCTGTCCCTGAAAGTGCAGCATCAAGATCAGGCGCTGAAGATGCGGGCCATAGCCACCGACGATCCCGGGATCGAGCGGCGCGATCAGAGTCTTCCCATCCGGCGTTTGCCAGCGCTCGCGCCGATAGCGGGTCACCAAAGGATTCAGAACCAAGTCCTGAACGACGATCTCTTCGTAGCCCTTGTGGCGGGAACCCGCTGGCGCGTCGACCTTCACCTCGATGGTTTGCGTGACCGTCAGCTTGTCCAGGTTGCTGCCGCGCCGCTGCGTCGACCGCCCGCCCTTGGGCGCGTTCGCTTGCGAATCCGGTCGGTCCGTCGCCTTGTCCATCCCCGAGGGTTTCTGCGGCGGCCGCGGCGGCAGTTTCTTCAATCGCGCCAGTTCGTCCTTGACCGCCTGATGCTCGACCCTCAGCTTGGCCAACGCCCCGCTCACCTTCTCGTACTCCGCCTGAAAGCGGGTCACTTCGCCAATCAAAGTGCGAACCAGGCCGATGAGCTCGGCCGGCGTCATGCGCTCAAGCGGATCACCCAAATCAACGGACATCCCCAGCTTGAATCATACTTTCCGACGCTTGACTCCCCCCTTCCGCCCGGAAATTTGCCCCGATTACCCGCCTCCCGGCTGCCGCGGCGATAGCGCCGGTCAAAGGACGCTCCGAGCAGAGCGTCGTTCAAAGCGCCTCAAGTTCAATTCGGGACGCATCGCATCAGACCTCCGGGAAAATTCGACCTCCCCGCCTTCTGGCCCCGAAAAGAAACGTGAAATCTTCGAAGGTGTAGCCGGACCACCAGTTCGCAAGCTCAGCGAGGCGATCCGGAGGCAGCGGGACCGGTGATAGGACCTCGCCATTGCGCGATCGGGGTCGGAAATAGGTGTGAAACTTGATCATGTAGGAGACCTGCCGCTGCGGGTTCCGGAGAGGCTGCACTTTCAAGGGGATTTTGGGCCCAGAGCCGCGTAGCGCCTGCCGGAGCCTCTTCCACGCGTCGGGAGGGACGCGGATGGCGAGCAAGTGAACATGCACAATCCAAGATCTATCCGCACTATCCCAACTGACCTCGGTCGCACCAATCAGGAGCGACCCCGCGAAACCGGTTCGCTGCAGGCGCTTCCGGAGCCGTTCGTGCGCGCGCTTGATATCCGCCTCGACAAGCTTTCCGGCCGGAAATAAATCCAGATAGATCGTCGCGAATTTGTGCTCTCCTCCATATTTCTTCGCGATGGCGAGCAACTCGCGAATCAGTCGAAACCGGTAGAGGCGCGAACAGACCGCGCAGATCACCAAAGAGCATCGGTCGTCGGGATCGCATGCTTCGAGGGTGGCGGCGATTTCGGGTTCGCGATCAACCAGGGCGTCGACACGCTTCTGGTTCCGGCCCTGGGCTTCCGCCAAGGTCTCGAGCTGCGGCCGCCCCGCAAACATCGTCGTGCGCCTCATGACGCGTCTTCGTGCGGTTGTCGTGAAGGAGCCGAGGGCGATGCGACCAACGCTTCCAGCGACGACATTGTCGCCAACGTGCGTCGGCCAATTCGGATCACCTCGATGCGCCTCGTTGCGATCAAGGACCAAATCGTCGTCGTTCCGACGCCAAGCAGCGTCGCCGCCGTCCGCACCGAAACCGCGAGCGGCTTCAGCGGTTGAAGAGGCTGATTTACATCCTCCAATGTGGAACGCGAGTTGAGCGCCACGCCCAGCGCATTATTCGAGCTGGCGAGCCGAGGCGCCTCCTCACGAGGGAAGCGCTGACTTTCTTCGGGGGATTGTCGAGGCCGATACACCAATTGCTCCATCCGGTCGCCGAGCGCGTCGCGCTGGGCTGTTTCGTGGAGCAGCGTTAGGCCGTCCTTTTGCCTGCCGCTATTTGTCGTTTGTCGCTATTGGCCCCTATTTGTCGCTGACAAAGTGCCGAAAGTGCCGGCTTCATCCAGCAGCATGCCCAGCGCCTTGACAGCAGTGCTTCGGGATTTCACTCCGTATTTGTGAGCTAATTCTTTTTGGGGCATTTTACAAAGGCTCTCGAGTGATTGGTCCCCCGCGGCAATGTCGGCTCGCATCGCTTCGGTTGCGAGAAACGTTTTTCGCTCTTATTGCAATGTGTGTTGACATGAGCGATAAAGGCTCTGGGCATTTTGGGGGCGAAGATGAAGCCGTCGGATTTCGCGGGATGGCTGGCCGCGCTGTCGTCGTTGAGTGCGGCGCAGCGCCGTGTCGTGTTTCGCGAGCTCGCGCTCGCGGAAGCTGACGATCCCTGTGAGGAGGGCGTCGAGATCTGCGAACCGAGGTCTGCGGCGGGGGACGCGAAGAGGGCCGAGGAGCGCAGCGATGCGGTTGCGGCGACGCTTTCCGCATCGGGCGAGCGCGATATTTTCCGGGAAATCGCAAAGGAGCGTTATTCGCGGACGGGATGTCCGCGCTGCGGCGCGCTCGATGTCCGGCCCTGGGGTGAGGCGAGAGGTTTGCCGCGCTATCGCTGCGTGGAATGCCGCAGGACTTTCAATCCGTTCACCGGCACTCCGGTGGCCGGCCTGCACAACAAGGATCGCTGGTTCGATCAGGCGCGAGCCCTGATCGAAGGGGAGAGCCTCGCCAAGGCGGCCGACCGCTGCCAGATCCACCCGAGCACCGCCTTCCGATGGCGGCATCGGTTTCTCGCCGCTCTCAACCTCGACAAACCCAAGAGCCTTTCGGGCATCGTCGAGGCCGATGAAACATTCATACTCGAGTCCTTAAAGGGTCGGCGGGGCGGCCTCGCCAGGCCCGCGCGCCGCCGCGGCGGCAAAGCCGCCAAGCGCGGCCTCTCGGCCGAGCAGATTCCCGTCGTCGTGGCTCGCGACCGCAGCGGCGCCACGTTCGACGCCGTCCTGTCCCGCCTCGACGCCGCCAGCCTAAAAGAAGCGTTCGGCGAACGAATTCCGCCTTCAACCGATTTCTGCTGCGACGGCGGCTCGGCCATCACCGCTTTCGCCAAGCGGGCCAAGCTCAAAGTCCATGTCCTACCCGCGCCCGGCAACCCCAAGCCCGAAGAATCGCAGTTCCATATAAACAACGTCAACGCCTACCACGGACGCCTCAAAGAGTGGATGCGACGCTTCCACGGCGTCGCCACCGAAAACCTTCCCACGTACCTGAGTTGGCGCCGAACCCTCGAAGCCATGCCCGCCGATGGCGGCCCGGCTCCCTGGATCGCCGCCGCTGCCGGACTCGGACCGTATCAACACGAAACACAATAAGAGCGACGTTTTTTCAGTTTTGGGACCGGTCGGTTTCTTGTCTCTTTTAGGGCGTTCGACCTTTTTGTCGTTTGGCGAAAGGCCGCTAGGCTCAGCGGGAATTGGCGAAAGCACGTCAGTATTGCCGAAGAAAGCGAGTTTCTGATTTCGAAGTTGGTTTGCAAATTTACCGGACAGAATATCGTCGCGAACGAACATGGTGTCTGAAAGTTCCCATACCGTCTTTATTCCTATGAAGTCAGGACGCCCAACCTCTTTACGATCTTGATACCCCGCAATGTCGCTGCGCAAAATCAAGTCTTGCAACCGTGACTTTAGATTGTCGCTTTCGAAATCTTGAGTGTAGGTTAAACCGTGACAGGCTCGACCGACGAAGTCTTCCACCCCTAGAGAACGAAACTTGATTTCGTTACGGTAGGCAAACCATCCGGCAATTTGAGTTATCGTCCGACGCCGCCATTCGAATTCTTCCCTACAGATTCTCGTTTCGGCGGCGATGACCTGCTCTCGCGGAAGAAGGAATTCGCCCTCCTCTTCGAGAACCCCTCGCAGCACCCTCTTCGATCCGGGCCCTCCGGAAGAAGCCGAGCTTCCGGGGATATTTGTCAGTCGCCGGAACAAAGCCTTCCACTGACCAGGGGGAATAGCCTCCTCTCCTTCGTCCTCGTCGCCTGTCGCGCCGCGGGTTGCCTGCAACCATCCTCGTTCCAACACGAGTCTCATGCGGTCGTACGGATTGTCCCCCTCCGACATAGATCGCGCGCCCAACGCGACGTCGCGGCCGATTGGCGAGCTTTGGGCGATCTCTTTCGCGAACCCTGCTTGGGAAAATACTTCGGGTAGCGTTGCCGGTCCCACATGCTTGAGACGCCATCGGCCTCTACTGTTCGGCATTCGCCGACCCGGTAGTCTTTCCCATATCGTCCATCCCTGGCGAGCTTTGTCCCACTGATCGCGAACTGCGTCCGGCGACCGCCAGATGAACCAAGCCGCCGCCATTGGGGCCGTCCACTTTTCCAACGCCATAATTTCGTCCGCCGGCACGACAGGCTTGCGCGCAAAAGGCTCGAGCCTCAGCCATCCCCTCATTTTTCGTCGCAGGCAATTTGCAACCTCAGATACGTATCTTGATCGCGAGATACTCGTCTTGCGAGTCTTGCGGCACCGGATTTTGCGTCGCGATCATCGCTGATGAGGGCGCGTCATTCCAAAAGCCGCGTTTTCGTTCCCTTGATCTCACGTTGAAGGGCCAAAAAGTGCCGAAATCAGGCCATTTTTAAAATGAGGGGATTCATGAGGGCTCGAGCCCCTGATCCTTCGCCCATTTCTCGGCCTTCTCTGGCGTTAGCCGCCCATTCATGACCTCTCCAAGTTTAATTGCCCGCGGTCCTCCAGCATTTCTTTTCACTTGGCGTCTCTCTTGAGCCTCTTGCAAAATTCATCGAACGCGGCGAATTTTCCCTGTGTTCGCGGGGCGGAGCGGCCGGCGCTCAGGCCGGCGCGGGCCTGAGCTGCGTGACGCGGAGTATTTGATCGACCGCGAGCGCCACCACGCCGAACATGAGGTGGCATTTGACCTTGATCGCGCCGCGCACGCGCACGGACCGTGCGCCGAATTCATCCTTCAGTCGGGCGTTGACGCGTTCGGCCATGGTTCGAAAATCAAAGAGCCGGTCGTCGGGGTCGGGCATGTGGATGAGTTTCATGCGCGCGACTTCTTTGGCCCCATTCGGCCTTGGCTTCGTGCTGGGCGCGAAAGTTGCGATCGATGATCGGCGCATGGCCGAGCGCCTTGCTGTGGTCATGGATGGCGGCGGCGTCGTAGGCCGCATCCATCAGGTCGTAGAGATAGGAGACGCGGGCGCCGGTCATGGTCATCAAGGGAATGGCGACCTGACTGTCGTGGACGGAAGCCGAGGTCAGTACGCAGGAGACCGGGATTTGGCCGCAGGCGACATCCAGATGCAGTTTGTAGCCGATCCAGGTTTCCTTGTAGCCCTTGCTGTTCTTCTTGGAGCCGACATCGCACGCGGTGGGCAGATCGGCGAGCATCTGATCGAGGTTCTGCGTGGTCTGCCGTTCGAGGCGCGTCGGCTCGGGTTTTGGCCGTTGCTCGTCCTTGCGCGGGCGTCCGCGCTTGCGCGTCGGCCGAGCGCCATCGGGCGGCGGCGGATCCTCCTTTTTGTCGTTCGGCTCCGTCTTGACCGGCTTCTCGCGCGCCTCGATCTCGGTGGCGTCGCGCGCGATCACGCCGACGATGCGCCCGCCGAGCGAGCGCTCGATCAGCGCCGCGTGCATCTTGTCGGGCAGATCGCCCTGCGCAAACTCCGCGAAGGCGCGGGAAAAGGTAGCTTCCGACGGCACTTGCGAGCGTCGTTCCCAACCGAGAATGCGACGCAGCGACCTGTCGACCTCGAGGCGCTCGATCAGAGCGGTGGTGGTAGGAACGCCCAGCACCGCCTTGGCGACGAAAGCCCTGGCGAGGGCGCGGCGATCGCCAGGCGGGCGGCCGGCGCCTCGGGGCGGTTCGGGAACGAAGGCCTCGAGGCCGATCACGTCGAGGGTCGTGACGAGCCGCCCGAGCGCTTCGGTCATCGGGTCGACTTCCTCGCGAAGCCAAGGAAACAGATAGCCCTGGATGTGGTTCGAGCGCGCTTTCATAGCGTCGAGAGGATCGTCGGTCATTCCTGTTGCTATGGATCAGGACGATAGAATTGACACTATACTGAAAATATTTCTCACAGTAAAGCGGAATATTTCAGAATATCGCCTTGACAACCGTCGGATGGATTCTAAATACACTGCCTCGTTTTGTGAAGGGTTATGAGAGGCGTTCCAAATAATTTTGCAACTGCTCTCTTTGTTGTCTTTTCCGAGATCTTCTCACGCGACCCCAATTGCGACCTATACTGCGACGGTGATTGTGCAGACGACTAAATGAATCGCTGGCAGTTCTTCAATCATCGGGAACTCGGCAGAAGTCCAGGGGACGAACCGGGTTGGCTCTGGCCGCATCGGAAACTGAGGCCCGGCCCCGCTATCGGATATTGCAAGCTCTGCTTGTATCTCCCCGCGGCTAACGCAGCAATTGCGGAGCGCCCCGTTCGATGAAGTCTCGGCGCTTGCTGGCGAGGACCTTTGCATAGGTCGTCTCGATGATTCTAACGCTCGTCCCGCAATTGTCCGCGATTATATTCAAAGGGACCTCCCCTTCGATGGCGCGGGAAATGTATGAGTGTCGAAGGGCGTAGAACGTCCCTTCTTGACCTAAACCAGCGCGTTGAAGAGCCGTCGCCATGCGGCGTTGGTGATGCGACCGGTTCCAACGGGCTCCATCGCCACGCCTGAGGGTTCGTCCGCGGATTGCTCACCGCAAACGGATTTGAAGAATCTGACCGCTTCTGGTTGCAAAATGACCGTGCGCGGGCCGGTTTTCCCATCGACGCTAAGAGTCTTCGCGATTTCATCAAAGTCGCGAACCGAGCAAGCGATCAATTCGCCATAGCGCGCGCCGGTCAAAAAGCCTGCAGTGAGAAGATCAGCGAATTCTCTGTCGGGGCTCGCTTCGATAAGCGCGCGTGCTTGTGCTTCCGAAAAATGGGTTGCTCTTGGCGTCGCAACTCCGTGATACGGCTTGACCAACCGCCAAGCGTGATCGTCCGTGATGCCATTTGCGGGATCGCGAAGCGCATGGTTCAGGAGCGCCTTGACCATCGAGAGAACGCGGTTCGCCGTGTCTTTGCTCCTCCGAACAGCATCGCGATCCGCGCTCTTCAGGACCATCGAATTTAACCAACCTTCGAGCTTCGACTTGGTTAGGTTTGTCACTAGCTCGTCACCGAATTTGTTGAGGAAATGCAAGTTCAGCCTACCGCGCGTGTCGCGCGCTGTTCTCGGGTTCTTCGCCTCCAGCCTTTCCAGATAGACCTCAGCTGCGCGCCTTACGGTCAAGGGTTTCGCAACGCCCGAACCGTTCGAATTGCGCGCCACTGATTGCGCTTTGTCCTGGCCTGCCAATAGTTCAGCACCGTCGCTCCGTCGGCTTCCGTGAAGTCGTCCGCTGTACCGATTGCTCGCGTAATCGCGCCGCCCTTGCCATCGGCAATACGCAGCACCCAGGTGCCGGCCACCTGATTGCGCCGGTAGCCGAGCGAAAGGCCGGGCCCGATTCGGATGAATAATGGATTTTCTTCCTGGGCGTGAGGGCCATGTCGGCGGCACGGCGCCAGACAATCGGCGATTCGTCGGCGCGGTTCTCTACCGCTATCGGACGGGCATTCCCTGGCGCGATTTGCCGGCGCATTTTGGTTCCTGGAAAAGCACGCACCAACGCTTCAGCCGATGGTGCAAGAGCGGCGTTTTCGATCGTGTTCTGAAGCACTTGGCCGGCGACGCCGACGCCGAATACGTGATGATCGACGCCACGATCGTGCGCGCGCATCAACACAGCGCCGGGGCGCGAAAAAAGGGGCGAGGACTAGGCCATCGGACGTTCCCGGGGCGGCCTGACAACCAAAATCCATGCTCTCGCCGACGCCTTGGGCAATCCGATCAAACTTATTCTGACGGCGGGGCACGTCCACGACGTTCGCACTGCGCCGCAACTGCTCGAAGGCGTCGCTTGCGGCGCGCTGCTCGGCGACAAGGCTTACGATGCAGACGCCCTGATCGGACGGCTGCGGGACGCGGGAATCGCGATTGTCATTCCGCCAAAGAGCAATCGCAAAGAAACTCTCTACAAAGAGCGCAACTTGATCGAGCGCTTCTTCGGAAAACTCAAGCAATTCCTGGCAATAGCGACACGATACGATAAGCTCGCCAGAAACTTCCTCGGCGCAATCCGCCTGGTCGCCGCCGTTATCCAGCTCAACTGAGGACACGCCCTAGCAAGCAAGAGGCTTTACCGCACTCAATTAACGTCATCGATCTGAATCGCCTACCGCCATTTGTGCCACGTGTATAAAGACAGGCTACCCTCTTACTTGAAATTCTATTTATGTTTAACTCGAAAAAACTCAGGAATTTTGTGTGCGACAAAGAACGCACCCCCCACGACTTTCATTTCCCCCTCCCCGGGGGCCGTCGGGGCCGAAGAATTCTTTGTTCGCCCGCTCCAGGCGCGCGTTCGCCGTCGGCGGGCATTGTTCGTCGGCGTTGTCGCGCTCGCCCGCCTGTAGGCCGGGCGGGCTCGATAGGCGCATGCCGACCCGCAATTCGGCCTTCGAATGACCGCGAAAGTTCGCTAGCGTTCGGCGACGCTTATTAGGTGAAAGTTAGGTACAGACCACGGAAAAGATTTGATGATAGTCATTATGTATCTGATTTCATTGGCGCTCCCAAGGGGACTCGAACCCCTGTTTTCGCCGTGAGAGGGCGACGTCCTGGGCCGCTAGACGATGGGAGCCGCGGGCCTAAGGCCGCAGTCTATATCGGCGCGCCTCAGAGAAGGCAAGCGCGCTCAAAGGTGCGGCGCGGGGCGCGGCCGCCGCGTCCTTGAGCCGGTTCAGCTCCGGTTAACCTTTCGGCGCGGAAATTGCTTTATTATATTCACGACTCGGGCGGCATGGGAGGGCCGCCTTCAAATGTGAAAGAGGTGAAAACGCGATGGCGAGCGTCGCACTTCGGCCGACCGTTCTGATCGTCCTGCATCAGGAGCACTCGACTCCGGGACGGGTCGGCTACGCGCTCAAGGCAATGGACGTGCGCCTCGACATCCGTCGTCCGAGCGTCGGCGAGCCGCTGCCGAAGTCGCTCGCCGAGCATGACGGGGTCGTCGTGTTCGGCGGACCGATGTGCGCCAACGACGCCTGCGACTGGATCAAGCGCGAGATCGACTGGCTCGACGTGCCGCTCGCCGAGGAGAAGCCTTTTCTCGGCATCTGCCTCGGCGCGCAGATGCTCGCCCGCGCGCTGGGCGCGCGCGTTTTCACCTACGAGGATCGGCGCAGCGAGATCGGCTATTTCCCGATTACGCCCAACGCCGCCGGCGAAAAGCTGTGCGCCGAGCGCTTTCCGCGCTGCGTCTATCAATGGCATTCCGACGGCTTCGACCTGCCGGAGGGCGCCGAATTGCTCGCCACCGGCGGCCAGGATTTCCCCAACCAGGCCTATCGATACGGCAAGGCCGCGGTCGGGCTGCAGTTCCACCCCGAGGTCACCTACCACATGATATGCCGGTGGACGTTGCGGGGGGCGGAGCGCCTGACCAGGCCGGGCGCGCAGCAGCGGCTTGGCCATCTCGGCGGCTGGTTCCAGCACGACGGCCGCGTCGCGGCCTGGCTCGAGGCTTTTTTGCCCGCATGGCTGGAGAAGACGCTCGGGGCGCCGGCTCAGCGCGCCGCCGCGGGGCCGGCCGGCGCACATCCGTCGCCGCCGCGGCCGCTCGCCGCACATTCCGCCGCCGCGACCGTCGCGCCCGCGCCGCAAGCAGGCCGCGTCTTCGCGCCCGCACTCGTCTGCAACGCCCGCTGACGCTGTTTTATCAGAACAGCGAGCCCTGCGCCTCCCCATTCCTCCTCCGACGCGCGCGTTTCAGCCTCGTCGCGTCCGCCGAGGCCCGCGCTTCGGGAGACGGTCGCCCTGCGCCCGCGGCCGCCGAAAGCTCGCCATCGGCGAATTCGATCCGCAACGCCTGCCCCTCCCGGATCTCGGCGGCGCGCCTGAGCGGCAGGCCGGCTTCGTCCCGCACCAGCGCGAACCCGCGGGCGAGCACACCGCGATAGCTGACCGCCTCTAGCAATTGCGTGGCGCCGGAGAGCTGAGCGCGCCGGTTTCGCACGCCCTCGAGGAACAGCCGGTCGAGCCGCGCCCCGAGCCCGGCGAGCGCCTCGGCCGTCTCGGCGCGGCGGCGGGCGAGCAGCGCCCGCTCGCGCGACAACATCCGCCCCGCCGCTTCGACGGAGCGCCGCGGCCGATCAGTGAGGACCGGAGCGATGCGGTCGAAACGCCCGGTCAGACCCCGCATGCGCTCGATCAGGCCCGCGAGATGGGCGCGCGGGGAATGGCGCGCGAGGCCGCGCGCCAGCCCGGCAATGCGCAGGGCGCGCGAATCGATGCCCGAGCGAACGCGGGCGACGAGCGACTCCCCCGCCCGGTCGAGGCGCTGCCGCGGCCCCTCGAGCAGCGCCTCTCCGCTCGGCAACGCGCGGATAAGCGCGCGGAGATCGCCCCGGCGGCGTTCGGAAAAGCGCAGCATCGCCCCCTGCCGCCGCCCCTCGAGTTCGGCCAGCGTCGCGACGAGCTCGGCCCGCACCGGCACGGCGAATTCGGCCGCGGCGGTCGGCGTCGGCGCGCGCAGGTCGGCCGCGAGGTCGATCAGCGTCCAGTCGGTTTCGTGGCCGACGGCGGCGATGAGCGGGATTGCGCTGCGGGCGACCGCGCGAACCGAAATCTCCTCGTTGAAGCTCCACAGATCCTCGAGCGACCCGCCGCCGCGCGCCACGATCAGCACGTCGGGCCGCGGGATCCGGCCGCCTTCGGGCAGTGCGTTGAAGCCGTCGATCGCCGCGGCGACCTCCGCGGCGGACGTGTCGCCTTGCACACGCACCGGCCACACCACCACCCTGACCGGAAAGCGATCGGAAAGCCGATGCAGAATGTCGCGGATGACGGCGCCCGTCGGCGAGGTCACGACGCCCACGACCCTGGGCAGGAACGGCGTCTTCCGCTTGCGCGCGGTATCGAACAGGCCCTCCCCGGCGAACGCTTTGCGCCGCGCCTCGAGGAGCGCCATCAGGGCGCCGAGGCCGGCGAGCTCGAGCTGCTCGATGACGATCTGGTAGCTCGACTTGCCCGGAAACGTGGTGAGCTTCCCGGTCGCGACGACCTCGAGCCCTTCCTCCGGTTTGACGCGCATCCGGGCGAAGGTCGTGCGCCAGATGACCGCGTCGAGCCTTGCGTTCGCGTCCTTGAGGCAGAAATAGGCGTGCCCGGAGGAATGCGGCCCGCGATAGCCGGAGATTTCGCCGCGCACGCGGACATAGCCGAAGCGGTCCTCGACCGCGCGCTTGATCGCGTTGGACAGCTCGCTGACGGTGATCTCAGGCGCGTTGGTCGCGCGAATGTCCGGCTCGGCCATCGTCCGACTATGCCCGATCGGACCGGCGGAGGCGAGACGCGCAAGGGGCACCTCGAGAAAGCGGCTCGTAGGAACGCCTCTTGCGTCGACTGATCAAGGCTTTGCGCAAGGCGCGGACCCGCATGGCCGCGCCGACGGGGCAGATGGGAGGGCGGCGATCACTTCAGGTTAGGAATAGGTTTCCGGACACAAAGGGGACCACGCGCAGCGTGTGGGGGGCAGGCAAACCGTCCTTAACCTGAAGCGATTGCCCTACCCGGCCACATTGGCGCCTACTGGCAGTGCTCCCCGCTACAGCCGGCCGAAAATCTTGTCGAGGAAGCTGTTGGTGCGCTGCCCCGGCTGGCTACCGGCGTTGGGGATCGGGGCGGGCGGCACGGGCGCGTCGTGCACGACAGGCGTCGACGCGGCTCGGCCCCCGGGCGCGGGGCTGAGCGGCGCGCCGGCCGCGACCGCCGATCGCCCGCCGCCGCGGCCGCCGGAGGGAGGCGTCGGCGCCTGCGCGCCGGCGAGACCGAGCGGCGGCAGGAGGCTCCCGAACGGGTTCGGCGCCGCGGGGCTCCGCCAGCCGGCGCCGGGCAGGGCCGCGACTTGCACGCCCTCGTGGGCGCTCTTCATGAAGCGGCTCCAGACCTCGACCGGAAGATTGCCGCCCGAGACCTTCTTGGTCGGAGAGTCATCGTCGTTGCCGAGCCACACCGCGGCGACCAGATAGCTCGTGTAGCCGATGAACCAGGCGTCGCGGAAATCCTGGCTCGTGCCGGTCTTGCCGGCCGCCTGCCAGCCGGGCAGCTCGGCCTTGCGCGCGGTGCCGGTCAAGAGCGTCTCCTGCATCATGGCGTTCATCATCTCGACGTATTGCGGCTCGATGACGCGGCCGAAGCTCGCGTTTCGGCGGGCATAGAGGAGCTTGCCGTTGGCCGTGCGCACTCTAGCGATCACATGCGGCTGCACGCCGATCCCGCCGTTGGCGAAGGCGGCGTAGGCGGAGGCCATTTCGAGCGGCGTCACCGCCGAGGTGCCGAGCGAGATGGTGGCGTTCGGCTCCAGTTTCGACGTGACGCCGAGCCGGTTCGCGACCGCCGCGACCGTCTTCGGCCCGACCTCGAGGCCGAGCCTGACCGCGACCGTGTTGAGCGACAGCGACAGCGCCTTGGTCAGGGTCACGGGGCCGAAATATTCGCGGCTGTAGTTCTCCGGGTTCCAGCCCTTGACCGAGATCGGCGCGTCCTCGCGCACCGTGTCGGGGGTCAGGCCCTTCTCGAGCGCCGCCAGATAGACGAACGGCTTGAACGACGAGCCCGGTTGGCGCCGGGCGGCGACCGCCCGGTTGAACTGGCTCTCGGCATAGCTCTTGCCCCCGATCATCGCCTTGACCGCGCCCATCGGGTCGATCGCCACCAGCGCCCCTTCGCCGACCCCGAACTTGGCCCCCTTGACGTTGAGCTCATCGGTCAGCGCCCGCTCCGCTTCGGCCTGCATCTTCGGGTCGATCGTGGTCGTCACCACGATGTCCTCGTCGATCGCTCCGACCGTGTCGTCGAGCGCGTCCATCACGTAGTCGGCGGCGTAGTTGATCGAGCCGGCCGACTTGTCGCGCCTCACCTGCGCCGGATTGGCGAGCGCCGTTTTGGCCATCGCCTCGGTGATGTGGCCCTGCTCGGCCATGGCGGTGATGACCTCCGCGGCGCGCTCGTTGGCGCCGGCGAGATTGCGGTTGGGCGCGAGTTTTGTCGGCGACTTCGTCAGCCCGGCGAGCAACGCCGCCTCCGACAACGTGACGAAGCGGGCGCTCTTGCCGAAATATTTCTGCGCCGCGGCCTCGACCCCGTAGGCGCCCGAGCCGAAATAGACGCGGTTGAGATAGAGCTCGAGAATCTGGTCCTTCGAATATCTGCGCTCGAGCCACAGGGCGAGGATCGCCTCCTGGATCTTGCGCGAAATCGTCCGCTCCTGGGTGAGGAAGAGGTTCTTGGCGAGCTGCTGGGTCAAAGTCGAGCCGCCCTCGACCGCCCCCTTGCCCGTGACGTCGCGCAGGACCGCGCGCGAAATGCCGACCGGATCGAGGCCGAAATGCGAATAGAAGCGCTTGTCCTCGATCGCGACGAAGGCTTTGGGCAGATAGGGCGGCAGGTCGATCAGCCTCACCGCCGGCCCGCCGGTGTCGCCGCGGTTGGCGATCAGCGAGCCGTTGTCGGCGAGGACGGCGATGTTCGGCGGGCGCTTCGGCACCGCCAGTTGATCGATCGGCAGAAGCTGGCTCGCATTATAGGCGACGATAGCGGCGAGGGCGACGAGGCCCCAGATGCCGAGCACGCTCGGCCAGTAGAGGAGCGTGCGGAGGGTCGAGCGGCGGGCCCTACGCCGCCCATTCTTCGCGCCGCGCGCCGGCTTCGGCTTGCGGCGCGAGGGCGGGCGATCGGCCGGATCGGCGCGCAGATCATTATCGACGCCGCGCCCGTCGAAGCGCGGCTCGATCCGCGTCCGGTTTTTCCCACCGCCTCGGCCGAACATGCCAATCCCGCTCGCACGTGAGGGCCGGGATCAGGGGCCGAACGCGCCTCACGCTGCGGGAGAGCCTAATCCCGGCGATTTAAGGGCCGGTAAAATTTTCGCCAAAATCGACAGGATCGCCGCCAGGGGAAACCGCGATCAATTCCACCGCCCGGCCTTGCGCTCGCGTGAACGCCTTGGCAAAGTCCGCGGCCCTGCCACGGGCGCTACGGCGTCGTGCGAGATCGAGATTCGGAATTTCTGCGATGAAAGTCACCATGGAGCGTTCAGTCCTGCTCAAGGCTCTTGGACACGTGCATCGCATTGTCGAGAAGCGCAACACGATCCCCATTCTCTCCAACGTGCTGATCGAGGCGGCCGACGGCTCGGTGGCGCTGAAGAGCACCGATCTCGACCTCGAGGCGACCGAGCAGGCGCCCGCCGACGTCGTCCAGGCCGGCGCGACGACGGTCGCCGCGCACGTCATCTACGACATCGTGCGCAAGCTCGCCGAAGGCGCGCAGGTCAGCCTGGAAATCGCCGGCGACACCGGGCAGCTCCTCGTGCGCTCCGGCCGGTCGCGCTTCTATCTGCAGGCCCTGCCCGCCTCCGACTTCCCCGACCTCACGCTCGGCGAGTTCTCGCATGGCTTCACGCTGCCGGGCGCCGAGCTCAAGAAGCTGATCGACAACAGCCAGTTCGCCATCTCGACCGAGGAGACGCGCTACTATCTGAACGGCATCTTTCTGCATACGGTCGATGTCGGCGGGACGGCGATGCTGCGCGCGGTCGCGACCGACGGCCACCGCCTCGCCCGGGTCGAGACGCCGGCGCCGCAGGGGTCGGTCGGCATGCCGGGCGTCATCGCTCCGCGCAAGGCGGTCAGCGAATTCCTGAAGCTGCTCGAAGACACGACCCGGGAGGTGCGGATCGAGATCTCGACCGCCAAGGCGCGCTTCCAGTTCGGCGACGTGG
Source organism: uncultured Alphaproteobacteria bacterium (assembly GCA_963758335.1). Taxonomy (GTDB): domain Bacteria; phylum Pseudomonadota; class Alphaproteobacteria; order Rhizobiales; family Beijerinckiaceae; genus Roseiarcus. The sequence goes on from CAVWVF010000004.1 coordinate 167,846, forward strand.
TCCTGACCACCAAGCTGATCGACGGCACCTTTCCCGACTACCAGCGCGTCATCCCGACCGGCAACGACAAGCGCCTCGTCGTCGAAAAGGAGCCGTTCGAGAAAGCGGTGGATCGCGTCTCGACGCTGTCCTCCGAGCGCGGCCGGGCGATCAAGCTGTCGATCGCCGACGGCAAGATGACGCTCTCGGTCAACAATCCCAATTCGGGCTCGGCGAGCGAGGAGATCGAGGTCGATTACGACTCCGCGCCGATCGACATCGGCTTCAACGCCCGCTACCTGCTCGACATTCTCGGCCAGCTCTCGGGGGACACGGCCCTCATCAAGCTCGCCGATCCCGGCTCCCCGACCCTGATCCAGGACCGCGACGGGGCGAGCGCGCTCTACGTTCTGATGCCGCTGAGGGTGTGATGTCAGCCTGAGGCCTGCGCGAAAAAAACGCGGGCGTCGCCCACAAGCGAGCATCGCCCTTGTTTCGTCGAATCCTGGTCCTGGCGGCGCTCGCGGCGGTCGTGCTTGCGGCGGCCTGGACGCTGTTTCGCCCCCGCCCTCCGCCGCCGATCGCCTGGCAGGGATATGCGGAAGCCGATTTCGTCAAGGTCGGGCCGACCCAGCCGGGCCTCCTGACGGCGGTCCATGTCGCGCGCGGCGACCGCGTCGTCAAAGGCCAGCCGCTGTTCGAGCAGGACGCGGCGGACGACCGGGCGGCGGTCGAGCAGGCCCACCGGCTCCTGCAGCAGGCGCGTGACCAGCTCGCCAATCTCCTCTCCCCCGCCAAGCCGAGCGAAATCGAGCAGGCCAGGGCCAACCTGCGCGACGCCGAGGCGGCGCGCGACCGGGCGCAGGAGGATCTGGGGCGGAGCTCGGCCCTGCTGCAATCGGGCTCGGCGACCCAGAAGACCGTCGATCAGCAGACGGCCGACCTGCGCTCGGCGGAGGCCAAGGTCGCCGCGGCCACCGCTGCCCTATCCACCGCGCAGGCGCCGATGGGCCGGCCCGGCGAAATCGACGCGCAGGAGTCGCTTGTCGATTCGCTCGAGGCGGCGCTGAAGAAAGCTCAGTGGCAACTCGACCAGCGGTCGGTCGCCGCGCCCGAAGCGGGTCTCGTCGCCGATGTGATGGCGTTCCCCGGCGAGACGCTCGCCGCCGGGGCGCCGGTCGTCTCCCTCCTGCCGCCGCAGAACATCTTCGTCCGCTTCTTCGTCCCGGAGCCCGAGCTCGCGCATGTGCATGTCGGCGATGAGGTCGCCTTTTCGTGCGACAACTGCCCGGCCGATCTCGGCGGAAACGTTTCGTTCATTTCTCCCCAGGCGGAATACACCCCGCCTTTCATCTATTCGGAGCGGACGCGCAGCAAGTTTGTTTTCCTCGCCGAGGCCCGGCCGCCGCCGTCCGAGGCAGCGCGCCTCGATCCCGGCGAGCCGGTGACGGTGAAGCCGACGACCAACGCGCCATGAGCGGCTACGTCATCGACGTCAGCGGATTGCGCAAGAGCTTCGGCGACCTCAAGGTGGTCGAGGGTCTGAACCTTAAGGTCGCCGAGGGCGAGATCTGCGGCTTTCTCGGGGCGAACGGCAGCGGCAAGACCACGACCATCCGCATGCTCTGCGGCCTGCTCAAGCCCGACGGCGGCTCGGGCAAGTGCCTTGGTTACGATATCATCGCCCAGCCGCACGAAATCCGCCGCCAGGTCGGCTACATGACGCAGCGCTTCAGCCTCTACGAGGACCTGACGGTGTTCGAGAACCTCGACTTCGTCGCTCGCGTCTACGAGATGCCGAACCGCCGGACTGCGGTCCAGGAGATCATGGAACGCATGGGGCTCGAAAACCGCCGCAACCAGCTCGCGGGACAACTATCCGGCGGATGGAAGCAGCGACTGGCGCTCGCCGCCTGCGTCTTGCACCAGCCGAGGCTCCTGCTGCTCGACGAGCCGACGGCGGGCGTCGACGCCAAGGCGCGTCGCGAATTCTGGGACCTCATCCACGATATGGCGGTCGAGGGGCTGACGACGCTCGTCTCGACCCACTACATGGACGAGGCCGAGCGCTGCAAGCGCATCGTCTATCTGGCGCAAGGGCGCATCGTCGTGCAGGGCGGCGCGGAGGCGGTCGTCCAGCAATCGGGACTCGCCGCGTTCGAGGGGACTGGCGAGGGCGTCGATCGGGCCGCGGTCACGTTGCGCCATACGCCCGGCGTCGAAGCTGCAGCGGTGTTCGGCCGATCGCTCAGGGTCGCGAGCCTCGACCGCGAGGCGCTGAAGCGGGCGATCGAGACGAAGGGAGCCGGCCTCGTCTGGACCGAAGTCGAACCGCGGCTCGACGATGTCTTCATCCATATGCTGAGCGTGCAGGAGGGCGGTGCATGAACGCCTTTTCCTTCGCACGCCTCATTGCGCTCCTGCGCAAGGAATCGATCCAGATCCTGCGCGACACGATGACGCTGCGGATCATCATCATGATCCCGATCATGCAGCTCTTCCTGTTCGGCTATGCGATCAATTCCGACCCGAAGCACCTGCCGGCCGGCCTCCTGTCGATCGAGGATTCAAAATACACCCGCACCATCGCCGCCGCGCTCAACAATTCCGGCTATTATAATCTCCGGGTTATCCGGTCGGAGGCGGAAGCCGACGCGGGGCTTGCGCGCGGCGACTTGGTGTTCGTCGTCGAGATTCCGGCGGATTTCGACCGCGCGGTCGACCGCGGCGAGCAGCCTGGCGTGCTGATCGACGCAGACGCGACCGATCCGACGGCGATCGGCAACGCGGTGGCGGCGCTCGGCCAGGTGGCGAACGACCTCAACCGCGACCTGCCGCCGATCCGAAAGATCCAGCCGCAGACGCCGCCGTTCCAGTTCGTCGTCCACGCCCGCTACAATCCCGAGCAGCTGACCGTGCTCAACGTCGTGCCCGGCCTCGTCTGCATCGTGCTGATGTTCTCGACCCTGTTCGTCACCACGATGGCGATCACCAAGGAGCGCGAGCGCGGCACGATGGAGAACCTGCTCGCGATGCCGGTGAGGCCGATCGAGGTGATGATCGCCAAGATCGCGCCCTATGTGGTGATCGGCTACATTCAGGTGGTGCTGATCCTGGTTGCGGCGTCGATCTTCTTCGCCCTGCCGATCCGCGGCTCGGTGCCGCTCCTGCTCGGAGCGCTCGGCATCTTCATCGCCAGCAACCTGGCGCTCGGCGTCACCTACTCGACCGTGTCGGCCAACCAGATGCAGGCGGTGCAGCTCGCCCAGTTCACGCTGATGCCCTCGTTCTTGCTGTCGGGCTTCATGTTCCCCTTCCGCGGCATGCCGGTCTGGGCGCAGGTCCTCGGCGACATCTTCCCGACGACGCACGCCATGCGGATCGTGCGCGGCATGCTGCTCAAGGGCAACGGCTGGACCGAGATCGCGCCCGAGCTCTGGCCGATGGCCGTCTTCACCGTCGCGATCATCGCCCTTTCGACGTTCCTCTATCGCGAGACGCTCGACTGAGCCTCGATCAGGATGGCGCCGAGGGGGTAGAAGGCTTTCTGAAGCCGCCGGCGGCGTCCCTCTGGCGGGCGCCGTTTGACGGCGATCAAAAAAGCGTCACCCGGCTCCTGATAGACTGTTTAAAACGCAACGGATCGGAGCTATCGGGCTCCACTGCGCGAGGGTGCACAATGAGCGAAAACGCCTATGACGCCGTCGTCATCGGCTCGGGTCTCGGCGGCCTGACCGCAGGCGCGCTGCTCGCCAAGGCGGGCCGAAGAGTCTGCGTTCTCGAACGCAATCACAGCGTCGGCGGGGCGGCCTCCGCCTTCAAGAAAGGCGCGCTGACGATCGAGCCGGCGCTCCATCAGACGGCGGACCCGCACGATCCGAGCGATCCCAAGCACCCGATCCTGAGGGAGCTCGGCCTCATCGACGAGGTCGAGTGGATCCCCGTCTCGCCGTTCTATTCGGTGAGGGGCGGCCTCATCGGCGAGATGTTCGACATGCCGGTCGGTTTCGACGCCGCCCATCACGCCTTGAGCCGGCGTTTCCCCGAGAGCCGCGACGGCTTCGCCCGGCTTCTGGGGGAAATGGAGCAGATTCATACCAGCGTGGCTCACCTCAGGAAGGCGGGGGAGGAGCGGTCCCTGCGCAAGCTCTTGCGGGCGGGCATCGAGCTGCGACCGCTCGTGCGCGACTGGCGCGCCTCGACCGCCGACATTCTCGATCGCTTCCTGGGCGACGACGAAAGGGCGAAATGCGCAGTCGGGGCGACGATCGGCTTCTACGCTGACGATCCGCGTCGCCTAGCCTGGCCGTACTTCGCCGTGGCGCAGGGCGGGTATCTCAAGTCGGGCGGCGTGTTCATCAGGGGCGGCTCGCGCGTGTTGTCGATGAAGCTCGCCAGGGTCGTGGCCAAGGCCGGCGGATCGTCGCTGCTCGGCCGCGAGGCGAATGGGATCGACTTCGACAGCTCGGGCCGTCCCGCGTTCGTGCGCCACGTCGACGCGCGAACCAGGGCCGACGAGCAGCGCCTCGGCACGAAGCAGGTCCTCGCCAATTGCGCGCCGCACGTGCTCGCGCACATGCTGCCGCCCGCGGAGCAGTCGGCGATCGGCCGCGCCTACCTGGGACAGCCGCTTTCGACATCGCTGTTCTCGGCGCATTTCGGCCTCAGCGTCCCGCCCGCGAAACTCGGCCTCGACCGTTTCGGCGTCAGCGTCCTGCCCGAATGGGCAGCTTCGCTCAATGAGATCAGCGAAGGGGCGCGGCTCTTCTCGGCCGACCCGACCAACAAGCTGCCATTCTACGCCGTCGCCAACTACGGCGCGATCGACCCCACGCTCGCCGCAGACGGACCGACGTTGGTCACAGTCGTCGGCGTCGATCGCTTCGACAACTGGGCGGCGCTTTCGCCGCAGGATGAAAAGGACCGGCGCGAGCGCTGGCTCGACGCCTTCCAGGCTGCGCTTGATCGCGACTACCCCGGATTCAGCGCAGCGGTCGTCGAGCGCATGTTCCTCAACGCCCGCTCGATGCACAATTTCATGAACACGCCCGGCGGCGCAGTCTATGGATTTGCGCCCTTGCCCTTCGAGCGCAGGATCTGGGCGGGCGTTCCCCGCTCGCCCAGGACGCCGCTTCCCGGCGTCTACCTCGCTTCGTCCTTCGCGGAGAGCGGGGGTTTCTCCGGCGCGATGAGGTCGGGCGCGGAAGCTGCGCGGATCGCGATGAAGGAGCGCGCGCGCTGAGATGAGAAGCGTCAGTCTGGCGCGGCGACTTCGTCAATCCCCCGCCCGCCCGTCCAGACCCCCGCCACGTCGAGCGCGTCGGTCAGATGGACCAGGTCGGCGCGCAGGCCCGGCGCGAGGCGGCCGATCCGGTCGTCGAGGCCGAGGAGGCGGGCCGGCGTCAAGGTCGCCATGGTCAGGGCGTCGGCGAGCGGGAGGCCGAGCGCCGTTGCGACATAGGCCACCGCGTCGCGCATGGTGATCGCGGCGCCGGCGAGCGTGCCGCTCTCGTCGACGAGCTTGCGTCCGATCCGCCTTATCCGCCGTCCCTGCACCTCGAACGCGTCCGGTCCACCGGCGGCGGGCGGCATGGCGTCGGAAACGAGGGCGACGCCTCGCGCGCCCTTGGCGGCGATGGCGGCGCGATAGGCCGCAGAATGGGCATGCTCGCCGTCCGCGATCAGGCCGCAGATGACCCGCGGATCGGCGAGAACGGCGCCGACGACGCCCGGCGCGCGCGAATTGAGCTGGCTCATCGCGTTGAAGAGATGCGTCGCCGCCCGCGCCCCCGCGTCGAACACCGCCTTGGCCTCCTCGGCGGTCGCGTCCGAATGGCCGAGACTGACGACAATTCCCGATTGCGCGAGCCGCGCGACGAGTTCGAGCGGAACCGAGGCCTGCGCGAGCGTCACAACCATGGCGCCGGCGCGCATGGCGATCAGCGCCTCGGCGTCCTCTTCGCGCATGGGGCGGATGAACTCGGCTGGATGCACGCCCTTCCGGCGCGGATCGATGAACGGCCCCTCGACATGCACGCCGAGCGCGCCGGGCACGCGCACATGCGCCTTGCGCGCCGCGGTCAGCGCCGCCGCCAGCACGTCCGGCGCGTCGGTGACGACGGTCGGCAGAAAGCCGGTCACGCCCTCGCGCCGGTGCGCATGGGCGATCCTGGCGATCGCGTCGACCGTCGGCTCGGCGTTGAACAGAACGCCGCCGCCGCCGTTGATCTGCCAGTCGATGAAGCCGGGGGCGAGGACGCCGCCGCCAAGGTCGATCTCTACGCCGCCGCGCGGGCGGTCCGCGAGGTCGACGAGCGCGCGGATCGATCCGTCTTCGACGACAAGCGCATGGTCGTCGAGAAACCGCTCGCCGTCGAACAGGCGTGCGCCGGTGAACACCTTCATTGAACGGCTTCCCTTCCGGTTGCGACGGCGCCGCCCGCCATCAGAATCGCGCCGTCCGTCGCATCGTATAGCGGACGTTTCAACAACTGAGCGATGTCGCGATCGAGGTACGGGCGCAGAGCCTCCCCGACGCCGCCGACCAGCGCGACCCTGTCGGCGCCGAGCGCGACGACCCTGCGGGTCAGGGCGCCGACTGCGCGCGCGGCCGATGCGGCTATGGCGAGCGCGACGGGATCGGCCTTTGCGGCGCAACAGAAGACCGGCGGCGCGAAGGAGCCGTAGTCCCCCGGCCTCGCCAAGCGCGCCCAACGGACCATCCGGATGACGTCGCGATCGAAACGGCTTAAGATTTCGTCGGTCAGTCCTGTCCGGGGCCCGAGACCGTCGAAGGCCAGCATCGCGGCGCGCAGCGCCTGCAATCCGATATGTCCGCCCGAGCCGGCGTCGCCGAGCGCGAAGCCGCGCCCGCCGACGATGGTCTCCGCGCCGGCGACGCGCGCGATCGCCGCCGAGCCGGTGCCGGCGATGACGAGGCCGCCGTCGGCGCTGGCATGCGCGCCGATGCAGGCGGTCGTCGCGTCGTTGGCGGCGCGGGCGAAGGCATAGCCCGCAAACGCCTCGGCGACATGGGCGGCGTCGGCCGCGTCGTTGAGCCCTGCAAGTCCGAGCCCAACCGCGACGCGGGCGCTGTCGCCAGCCCCGACGCCAGCCTTGGACAAGGCTGTCCCGACGACCGACCGCATGACCGACACGGCCGAGGCGAAGTCGACGTGAATGTTGGCGGCGTCGCCCTCCGCCTCCGCGAGAACCGCGCCGACGGCGTTACGGAGCCGGGCGCGACTGCGGGTCGCCCCGCCGTCGACGCCGACGTACCAATGCGGCGCATCGGCTCTCATGACTGGCATTCTTCCTTCGTTCGGCGCCTCGTCCCGGGTCAAAATCCGACATTTTCGGCGCGCTGGCGAGTCTGATTGACTGTGGGCATGTCAGCCGGCAGCAAAGTTGACGCCTTTCGCTCGGCCGCGCGGCGTCCTAGCTTTCCTGCCTGATTCGGCGCCGCGCCGGCGCGGCCAAGGAGCCAAGCCACTCGATTATGAAACGTGCGATTGTCCACATCGTCGGCGCGGGCGCGGCCGGTCTCGCCGCGGCGCGGGCGTTGGCGGCCGACGGTCGACGCCACGTGATCCTGCACGAGAGCGCCCCGCACGCCGGCGGCCGGCGGCGAACTTTTCATGACGGGGCGCTCGGCCTCGACTTCGACACCGGCAATTTCCCGCTGATTTCCTTCTGGACGGCGTCGCTTTCGCTGATCGACGCGATCGGCGCGCGCGGCGAATGGCGGGAAGAGGCGGAACCCGGCGTCGCCTTCGCCGATTTTGCGACCGGCGAGCGGTGGCGGCTGCGACCCAACGCGGGGCGGGCCCCGTGGTGGCTGCTTGGCGGCAAACGGCGAGGACCGCGTTTGAGGCTTTCGGATTTCTGGGCGGCCCGACGGCTGATCTCCGCTTCTCCCGGCGCGACCGTCGCCAGCGTTGCCCCGGGAGAACCCGCGAAAACGAGACTATGGCGCCCGCTGAGCCTGGCCGCTTTCAATGCTCCACCAGAGATCGCCTCGGCCGAGCTCGCGGGCGCGCTATTGCGCAGGATCTTTCTCGCCGGCGGCGCCGGACTGCGCATTCTCGCCCCTGCGAACGGCTTCGGGCGCGCCTTCGTGGAGCCGCTTCAGCGCAATCTTCAGCGCCTCGGAGCGGCGCTCCGGTTCGAGCGGCGCCTCGTGGCGCTCGAATTCGGGCCGGAGCGTCTGACGTCCCTTGAGTTCGAACATGACCGGATCGATCTCGGCCCGCGCGACGCGCTGATCCTCGCGACGCCCTGGTCCGAGACGGCCGCTCTCGTCCCGGGCGTCCCGGCGCCGACCGGCGCCTCCGCGGCGATGACCGTGCACTTCGCCGCACCTCCGCCGCCGCGCGCCCCCGCGATCGTCGCCGCCCTCAACGGCCCGTTCGACTGGCTTTTCGCCTATCACGATCGACTTTCGGTCACCATCAAGGACGCCGCGACCCGGCTCGACGCCCCGCGCGATCAAGTCGCAGCCGAATGCTGGCGCGGCGTCGCGGCTCTGACCGCGCTTTCCGACGCGCTGCCGGCATGGCGCATCGTGCCGTCGCGACGCGCGAGCGCGCTGGCGACGCCGGAGGAGACCGCACGCCGCCCGCTCTGCCGGACCTTTTGGCCGAATCTCTTCCTGGCCGGCGGCCATGTCGGCCGTTCGCTTCCCAATTCCATGGAAAATGCGGTTCGGTCGGGCGGGGAGGCGGCGCGGCTCGCGCTTGGCGACGAGGGGTTTACACCGAAGACAGGCCGAAAATGTATAGGCCGCCTTAACAGCAATTAATTTGCTGCACTGCAACATATGTGTTATTGTTTACGTTAGGAACAGAGTTGGAGATTCGCGGTGGTTGCCACCTGGAAGACAAAGTGGGGGGTTCGTCGTGTGCGCCGCGAGGACCCGACCATCGAAGAAGCGCTGATCGCGGCCGAGAGCCTCGCCGACGATCTGGCTCAGCGCGCCCAGATCGCGGCGTCCCTGATGGGCCTGCCGGTCGAGGAAGTGCAGGCGCTCGCGCAGAAACAAGCGGCGAAGACCCGCGGACGGGCGAGTCTGGTGACGGGCCGCACCCGCGCCGTCGTGGTCGAGTACAAGCGTCCGCGCAGCATCCGCCCGGCGATCGGCTTTTCCAGCAAGCGCTGACGCGGAAGATCGGTCCCGCTCTTCTAGCCGAGCCGTTTGCGCGGCTCACAGGTTGGCGAGCGTGGCGGCCGACGGACGCGTTGTGCGATACTGGCTGCGCGCCGCGACGTCGGTCGAAATGATGGCGACCGCTATCAGGGTCACCGTCGTCATATCGACGAAATCGACGTTGAGGAAACAAAGCGCGACGATCGCGCTGAAGCCTGCGGCGATGAACGGCGCAAGCCGCGGCGGCGCATGATCGAGATCGCGGAATGCGAACCACACGCCGACCGCGGCCAGAACCGCGCCGACGATCCCGAGCTCGTACCAGACCGTGAACGCCAGGGCCTTCGGCGTTTGCGCCGGCAGGATTGCCGCGCGAACCCCCCGGCTCACGGTTTCGAACCCGTGACCGGTGATGAGCCTCAGCTTGTCGTGGGTGAAAATGTCCGCCGCGACCGACAGGGACGCGTAAGGCGGAGGCAGGACGGCGAGCTTCGTGCGAAAAACCCAGGCGGCGACCGTCGGGGCGAAGGCTGGGATAAGTGGAGACAAGAGGATGAGCGTCGCCGCGCACCAGGCGAGCTCGCGTGCGGTGCGGGTCATGTCCGAGATCGAGAACGACAGCGCCAGATAGCCGGCAAACAGGGCGATGGTCAGCGGTCTGTAACTGTCGATATAGGCGAACGCCAGCGAAAGGATCAAAAGGAGCCGCGCGTAGCCGTTGCGTCCGCGCGCCGTCAGGCCGCCGAGCGCCGGGAAGAGCAGAACGGCGAGGGCGACCCCGCCCGCCCGAAGGCCTTCGTCGTCGGTCGCGCCAACCAGGATGTTGGAAAGGCCCTTGGCCGCCATCGCGACCATGAGGAGAACGACGCCGATCGGGAAGAGATAGAGGTCGGTGGCGCGCGCGTTGTCGCGCGGCGCGGCGACTGTCAGCAGAGTCGCCGCGATGAGCAATGCGAGCTTCAGCATTTGCTGCAGCGCCGACACCGGATAGGGCGCCCACAGCGCGGACAGCGTCGCCCAGGCAAGGCCGGCGATCAGGGCGAGAAAGGCCGGTGCCCGGATGGACTTCAGGAGTCGGTCGAGAACGCCCGGTTTGGCTTCGAGCGCGGCAGCCATCAGGATCATCGCGACGCCGATCGGGAAGAATACGAAGAGCGCGAGCGGATGGACGACGACGCCGACCGGAGCGCCGACGGCGAGGACGGCATAGCCCATGCGCGAGAAAAAGCGCGATGCGTCCACTGCGTCGTCGCGGGCGACGCTTCTCGACCGAAATTTGTCCGCCTCGATTGTCATGTCCGCCAACCGGCGCTCGCCCTGTCTGGGCGACCCTCAAGAACGTTATACGACGCCGTCGACCCGGCGGGTGTGTGAACGGCGCCACACCTTACACGAATTGCATAATCGCCATAAGGTTCCCTCGCACGCCGGCAATCGTTGACCCCCGCTCGCCCTCGTGCGAGGGGGGCGCCGGCGATGGATCGGAGAGAGGCGAAGGCGACGACGTGAGGGACGCTTCGATCGTCGCCGAAGAGCGGCCTGCCTCGGGCTCGCGCGCCGCAATTCCCACAATTCTCGCCATCGCAGGATCGTTAGCGATCGTGGCCCTGCAGGCCGTGGCCGCCCGGCGTCTCGAGCTCACCTTCGACGAAGCCTATTACGCCCTCTGGTCGCGTTCGCTCGCCTTCGGCTATCTCGACCACCCGCCGATGGTCGCCCTCGTCATCCGCGCCTCGACCGCCCTTTTCGGCGGCTCGGAGCTCGGCGTCCGGGCGGTGTCCCTCCTCCTCGTCGGCTCCTTGCCGGCGCTCGTCGCCCTGATCGCGTGGCGCCTCTTCCGCGCGGCCGAGACGGCGGCGCTCGCCGTCCTGATGTGGATCGCGATGCCGCTGGTCATGGCGGGCGCCGTGTTCGTCACTCCCGATGCGCCGCTCGTCGTCTTCTGGACCCTGGGCCTGGCGGCCCTCGTCGAATTGTGGCGGAGCGGTAAGGCGCGATGGCTTCTGGCGATCGGCGTCGCGCTCGGGCTCATGCTGCAGTCGAAATTCACCGCCGCCTTTTTCGCCGCGGGCGTCGGCCTCGCCTTCCTGACGGCGCCCTCGCTGAGGCGATGGCTCGTCTCGCCGGCTTCCGCTGCGGCGCTCGCGATCGCCGCCGCCATCTTTGCGCCGTTCGTCGTCTGGAACGCCGAACACGGCTGGGCGACCTTCATCAAGCAGCTCGGGCGCGCCCCGCCGCACGGCTTCGAGCCGTTCTTCGTTGTCGAGTTCGTCGCGGCGCAGATCGGGCTCGTGAACCCGCTCGTGTTCGCCGCCTTCGCCGCAGCGATCATGGCCGTCCCGTGGCGCCGGTCGGTCCCGCCCGGATCGGCCGACGAAGCGCGGCGCATTCTCATCAGCACGATCGCTCCGGCGGCGATCTATTTTCTCACGCATGCGCTGCACGACCGCGTGCAGGGCAATTGGCTCGCGCCGCTCTTTCCCGCCTCGGCCGTTCTCGCGGGCGACTGGGTCGCAAGAGCGCGCCGCGCCGGCGCGGCGGGCGTGAAAGGCGCGATCGCCCACGCGGCGCCGTGGGCGGCGCTGTTCGGCCTCGTCGCGATGATCCTTGTCTTCGCTGAGGCTGAGACCGGCTTTCTGCCTTTGGGCGCCGCCGACCCCACCGCCCGGCTCGGGGGTTTTCGCGGTCTCGCCGCCGAACTCGACGCCCGCGCCAAAGCCGAGGGCTCGCCTTATGTGCTGACGCAGGGCTACGCGCTGACCTCGCTGATGCAATTCTACGGCGATCCGTCGATCGCGGTCGTCCAGCCCGAGCAGCGGATCCGCTGGATTTTCGAGCCGTCGCCGCCCGAAAGCCTGTTTGACAAATCCGGCCTTGCGCTCGCCGAAGCGGGCCGGCGCTACGATCTTGTCCTCAAGATGCGCTTCCGCGCCGTCGAGCCCCTCGGCGCGCTCGAGCGACGCCGCGCCGGAGAGCCGATCCAGACTTACGAGCTCTACCGCGTCGCCGATCCTTACGCGCCGGTGCTCGATCCCCCCTGCCCGCGCGGCGAGGTCGACCTTCAGCGAAATTGCGCGTCATGAGGGAATCCGCGTTCGATTCCCACGCCCGCCAGCGCGCGCGGGCCGAAGCCCGCGGATCCTTTCAAAGGACGGGCGCGCGCACCGAGCCCGAGCGCCTGTTCGAGACGGGCGGCCTGCGCTGGCGCTTTCCCCGCGCGAAAAATCTGTGCGAGGCGGTGATCGTCAACACCGGCGGCGGCGTCGCAGGCGACGACGCCTTTCGCGTCGAGCTCGCGCTGAAGGAAGGCGCGGAGGTCGCGGCGACCACCCAGCGACGGGCCGGCCGCGCGCCTGGAGACGCATCTTTCGCTCGCTCGCCGAGCGGACATTCTGCATGATCTCGGCGCGCTCTCGATGATGTCGAGCAACTCGCAAGCCATGGGACGCGTCGGCGAGGTCATCATCCGCACCTGGCAGACGGCCGACAAGATGAAGCGCCAGCGCGGCGCGCTCGCCGGCGATGGCCCGCGCAACGACAATTTCCGCGTAAAACGCTATGTGGCGAAATACACCATCAACCCCGCCATCGCGCATGGCGTGTCGAAGCACATCGGCTCGATCGAGAAGGGCAAGCTCGCCGATCTCGTCTTGTGGACGCCCGCCTTCTTCGGCGTGAGGCCGGACCTCGTGATCAAGGGCGGCGCCATCGCCGCCGCCGCGATGGGCGGCCCCAACGCTTCCATTCCGACCCCGCAGCCCGTCCCTACCGAAACATGTTCGGGACATACGGAAGCGCACGGACGGGAACGTCGCTGACCTTCGTGTCGGAGGCCGCCGTGTCGGGCGGCCTGGCGCGGAAGTTGAAAGTGCAAAAGCGCCTCGTCGCGGTCGAGAACACCCGCGGGGGTCTGCGCAAGAAGAACATGGTCCACAACGGCGCGACGCCGAAGATCACAATCGATCCCGAGACCTACGCCGTGACGGCGGACGGCGAGCTGCTGGTCTGCGAGCCGGCGGAGAAGCTCGCGATGGCGCAGCGGTATTTTTTGTTTTGAGGCCGCGACGTCGACGCTCGTCCTAACTAGGTTGGCGGGAATGACGAGCAGCAAGAGCGGGATGACCGCCGGCACCATGGCGATCAGACTCTCAAAGCCGGGATTGTAGCGGTATCGTACCTCGATCTGGGTCTGGCCCAACAACGTTTGATTGCCGAACAGCTTGCTCACCTGTTGCGTCAGCCACTGCCCGTGCAACAATGCGGCGTAACCGCGAATGGTCTCGGCCCGGATCGGCATCGCGCCATCGACATACATGCCGATCTTGACGTCGCGCCCGTGCGCGATGTCCCGGGCGAAGTTCGGCGGAATTTCGATGGCGAGGCTGACCTCGCCCGTTTCCACCCGGTGGTCGAGCTCGGCGTTGCTCGTGATCGGCGGATGCTCGATGAAATAACGCGAGCCGGCGATATTGAGGATATAGTTCTGGCTGACCGTCGTCTGGTCGCGGTCGAGCACGGCGAAGGACAGGTTGTCGACGTCGAGATTGATCCCGTAGCCCATGACGAACAACAGGATGAGGCTGCCGAACAAGGCCATCGTCAGGCGTAGGGGGTCACGGCGAAGCTCGAGCGTTTCGCGCATCATGTATGCGCCCATGCGCCGCGGGCTGAACCATCCGCCTGTGGCTGGCGCCTGCTGTCTCTCCCCAGCTTTCGCGGCCGCCAAATGGGCGTGCTTCTGCCCGAGTCTTTGGCCGGTGGCGTCCTCCAGGAATTCGATGAACGCCTCTTCCAGAGTCTTCGCGTGCCGCATCGCGATGATGTTCTGCGGCGTGTCCGTGACCAGGACCTTGCCCGCATTCATGAGCGAAATGCGATCGCACCGCATGGCCTCATTCATGAAGTGGGTCGAAACGAAGATCGTGACGTCGTCCTTGCGGGAGAGGTCGACGAGGATTTGCCAGAACTTGTCGCGTTCGATCGGGTCGACTCCCGACGTAGGCTCGTCCAGGAGCAGCGTCGGGGGGTTGTGGATCATCGCCACCGCAAGCTGGAGACGCTGACGCATGCCCAGGGGCAGCGCGTCGGGCAACGCGTCCATGACCCCGGTGAGGTCGAAGCGTTCCGCCGCCTCGGCGACGCGGCTCTCAATCCTGTCCGGCGGCAGGCGGTACAGACGGGCGTGCAGCTCGAGATTCTGCCGGACGCTGAGCTCCGAATAGAGGGAGAAGGCCTGGGACATGTAGCCGACGCGCAGGCGAAGCTCCATGTCGTTGGCGTCCATCTTTTGGCCGAACAGGGTCGCGGTGCCCTCGGTCGGAGGGAGGAGCCCCGTCAGCATCTTCATGGTGGTGCTCTTGCCGCAGCCGTTCGAGCCGAGGAACCCGAAAATTTCCCCTTTGGTGATGCGGAAGCTGACGTGGTCGACGGCGGTGAAGGCGCCGAACCGCTGGGTCAATCCTTTGGCTTCGATGACGACCTCGTGCGATGCGGCGCCGGTGCGCGGCGGGATGACCACGTCGACGTGGCCCTGGCGTTGCTCTTCGGGCATGAGCGCGATGAACGCGGCGTCAAGCAAATCCGTGCCGGTGCGCGCCATCAGCTCTTTTGGCGTGCCGGTCGCGAGCACGCGGCCTGCAAACATTGCAACGAGCCAATCGAACCGCTCGGCCTCGTCCATGTAGGCGGTGGACACCATGACGCTCATGCCGGGCCGATCGGCGCGGATCCCGTCAGAACTGACCCCGCGACAAGGGGTCGACGCCGGCGCTGGTTCCACGCCCCGGCACGAGCAAAGCCGCGCCCGGGCGCAAGATATACCCCTACCTGCTGCGCGGCCTGAAGATTGTCGAGCCGAACCACGTGTGGGCGGCCGACGTGACCTACATCCCGATGGCGTGCGGCTTCATCTATCTGGTGGCGATCATCGACTGGGCGAGCCGGGCGGTTCTGGCGTGGCGGCTGTCGAACACCAACGATGCGAGCTTCTGCGCGGCGGCGCTGGAGGAGGCGCTGCTTCGGTTCGGAAAGCCGCGGATTTTCAATACCGATCAGGGCTCCACTTTCACCTCCGAGGCTTTCGTCGGCAAGCTCGCGGCGGCCGGCGTCGCGATTTCGATGGACGGACGCGGCCGTTTCATGGACAACATTTTCATCGAACGGCTGTGGCGCTCGATCAAGTATGAAGAAGTGCATCTGAAAGCCTACGCCGATGGCCGCGAGGCGCGGGCCGGCATCGGTTCCTGGATGACCTTTTACAATTTTCGGCGCCCGCACCAGGCGATGAACAATCTGATGCCGATGGCGGTGTGGCGCGCCGGCATGGACAAAATCGAGGCGGCGGCGAGGGCTGTGGATATGCCGCTTCGCTTGGACAACGCAAACGCGTTGCCCACATACCCACAGCAGAAGCAGAAGCAGAAGCAGCAAGAAGCGGCTTGATTCTTGAAGGACAAGGGCAGGCGAGATTACACCTTAAATCCATCCCCTCGTGGTCCCACGAATGGGGTCCGGTTCAGAGCCTCACACCTTGCGCGCAGTCTTGCCGTTGCCATCCCTTCGCAAAGGACGATTCCCCACCCTTCCCACATCCCCACAGGTCCGCAATTTTCCGTCCCGTACACCTCTCTTCCCAGGCGAGGCGGCTAGTGTCGCGAGTTCCTCCCAAGTGAGGCATGCCCTATCGCGATCTGGAATGACCGCTTTACGTGTGCGCCGTGACAAGGCGGCGCTTTCCAGTGGGTGCGAGCCCCACCCGGCAACCGCTCCAGCCGGAAGCAACCGGAGCAGTCATGGAGGTGACGAAATGGCTGAAGCCTTCGGTGTAGCAGGTCACATATAGGTGACGGCGCGAGTGTGCGGGCCGCAACGCGAGTGAACGCTGAGCAAGCCTCGAAAAGGTCGATGTGCAGGCCGACCCGACTGCAATTTCGGGGAAGGCTGATACGGCTGGGTGAGATGAGCGAAGACGACGCCCAGTCGCTGCACCGGGGTACTGGCGGCAGCACGTACACAAGGAAAGCGCGCGCAACACGGGAAGCTCCTGAGCGCGGTCAGGGATGACCAACCAGACGCCCGCGAGGGACAGGCCGGGCGCTCATGGGTGGCGGAGAGGTTCGTAGTACCGCTGAAGCCGGGTAACGCCGGGGGAGGGAAGGGGCCTCAGTTCAAGACAGACGCAAGACGTAGTGAACGACCTGGAGATTGGGCCACCTATCAACTCCGAACAGCGTTCAGAAACTGCAGACGGCGTTGCACGCGAAAGCGAAGGCAGAACCCGGCTACCGCTTCTACGCCCTCTACGACAAGATCAGCCGCGAGGACATTCTGGCGCACGCCTATGCTCAGTGCCGCTCCAACAAGGGCGCGCCGGGCGTGGACCGTCAGGACTTCGAGGCCGTCGAGGCGTACGGGGTCGAGCGATGGCTTGGCGAACTGGCGCTTGCGCTCAGGCAGGAGACTTACCGACCGGACCCTATCAGACGCGTTTTCATACCGAAGGCCAACGGCAAACTCAGGCCGCTGGGCATCTCAACCTTGCGGGATCGGGTCTGCATGACAGCAGCGATGCTGGTGCTGGAGCCGATCTTCGAAGCCGACCTTCCACCGGAACTCTACGCCTACCGTCCCGGGCGAAACGCCCAACAGGCGGTGGTCGAGGTGGAAGAACTGCTGTTTCGCGACCATCCGGAAGTTGTGGACGCCGACCTCGCGGACTACTTCGGGAGCATTCCCCATGCCGAGCTTTTGAAGTCGGTATCGCGCCGGATCGTTGATCGGCGCGTGCTGCATCTGATCAGGATGTGGCTGGATTGCCCCGTGGAAGAAACCGACGATCGGGGACGGAAGACACGAACGACCGAGGCGCGGGACAAGCGGCGCGGCATTCCGCAGGGCTCACCCCTCTCACCGCTGCTGGCCAATATTTACATGCGCCGGTTCGTGCTGGGATGGAAGATGTTCGGGCTCGAGCGAACCCTCGGCACGCGGCTCGTGACCTACGCCGACGACCTCGTGATCCTATGCAGAAGGGGCAAGGCCGAAGCGGCCTTGCAGAGACTGCGCGAGATCATGGGCAAGCTGAAGCTGACGGTGAACGAGGAGAAGACGCGCATCTGCAAAGTGCCGGAAGGAGAGTTCGACTTTCTGGGATACACGTTCGGGCGAATGTTTTCGGCGAGGACCGGCCAGGCCCGTATCGGCTACCGGCCGTCAAAGAAAAGCATTCAGCGCGCGGTCGAGAAGGTCCACGCGCTGACCGGCCGATCGGGTACATGGCAAGAGACCACAACGCTGGTGAGCAAAGTGAACCCGCACGCTGCGCGGATGGGCGAACTACTTCGCGGTAGGCGCCGTCAGCAAGGCGTATCGGGCGCTCGATGCTTACGCGGCGATGCGGTTGCGCCGGTGGTTGCGCTTCAAGCACAAAGTCAGGCGGCGAAGGGGCGGGAGCTATCCACTCTCGCACCTCTACGGGCACTTCGGGCTCGTACGTCTGAGCCGGCTTGGGCACGACGTGCCGTGGACGAAGGCGTGAGGTCTTGTCCGAGAGCCGGATGCGGGAAATCTGCACGTCCGGTTCGATGAGGGGGTTGTGTCAAGAAGACGCGCAAGCGTCATGCTGTACGAGAGATGAAGGTGGACCCTTCGAAGTCGCTTTGTAGGAGGAGGCTTCAAACCGCCATGAGCTGCTTCGGTCAAAAGCCGCGGTGGTGAACGTCATGGTCAAAAGGCGTGGCGGTGATCACGTCAGGTATGGATGAGAGAGACGAGCGCAAGCGAACCTCTGATGACGCATCGAAACGAACTTGGACGGCATCGAAACCGGGGTCTCCCTCTTGCTCCGGGATCAGCGTGGAAGATACCTACCTACTGACCATGCGGTGTCCGGTGTTCAGGAGGCGTGACTCTCGCCCAGGCTTTCGTATGGAACTTGAGACCCTGACTGGCCATGCCAAGGGAAAAGGCTCAAGCGGCTCACCCGCAAGGCCGAAAGTACCGATGGGCCAGTCAGGCGCGGACCGCCCCATAGTAGCGACGAAGCGGGGTAATGCCCGTGGAGCGAAGGGGGTGGGTCACTCGCGGCATTTGTTGGGTCAACGGGAGACCGGAGGAACCCAGCTCTTTCGCCGGAAGGCGCCAGCCTTCGTCGAGTGGCACGAGCCGGATGAGGCGAGAGTTCTCACGTCCGGTTCTGTGAGAGGCTCGGGGTGAAATTCCCCGGGCCTACTCGGCGTGTGGAAACGGAGCCACGGCTGAGCCACTAAGGCACCGCCAGACGAAAGGGGCGGCAACAGACATGCTCAACCTAAAGCCACCGCGCCACACTCCTACTCTACGCAATCCGGCCGTCCACCACTTGTCTACGCGCGGACGGAATTCCCGCACGGCGCTCGAGTTCGCCTATGCCATCACCGAGGCATCGTCTGGATCAAGTGGCTCGGGTCGCAC
This sequence comes from uncultured Alphaproteobacteria bacterium, assembly GCA_963758335.1. Taxonomy (GTDB): domain Bacteria; phylum Pseudomonadota; class Alphaproteobacteria; order Rhizobiales; family Beijerinckiaceae; genus Roseiarcus. The sequence goes on from CAVWVF010000004.1 coordinate 186,420, forward strand.
GAGGATTACGACCGAATCGACGTGAAAAAGGTAAAGCATGCCGGTTGAGTTGAAACCTGTCCGTTCGGAGGCGGACTACGAGTCGGTCTTAGCCGAGATCGAACGCCTCTGGGGGGCGAAGGCTGGAACCCGGAGGCCGACCGCCTCGACATCCTCGCCACGCTCGTCGACGCATACGGGGGAGCATTCCCCGATCGATCCACCCGACCCGATCGAGGCGATCAAGTTTCGCATGAAGCAGCAGGGCCTCACGCGCTCATGACCTCGCCGGCCTGAGGCTAGCGCATGGCAGGCGGCGGCGTCTGGAGGCGCTCCGACTTTGAGAATAAAGAATTTGCCCTTGCTACATTCCTTGGGGCGAACAACCTGCGTCGAACACCGCTCAAATGTCGATCTCGCGTCCGATCTCGACCACCTTGTCGTAAGGCAACTGCTAGGGAAGCCGTCCATGGGCAAGTCTATCCGGAAATTCGCCGCTGTCACGCGGGTCGGGATCGACCTGGCGAAGAGGGTCTTTCAGGTTCACGCCGTCGACGCGAGGGGCGAGATTGTGGTGGCGCGCAAGCTGACGCGCAGCCGGCTCGTCGCCTTTTTCTCCGAGCTCCCGCAGTGTGTGGTGGCGATGGAGGCCTGCCCCTCGGCGCATCACTGGGGGCGGCAATTGCTGGCGCTCGGCTTCGAGGTGAGGCTGATCCCGCCCGCGCATGTGAAGCCTTATGTCCGACGCAACAAGAACGACGCGGCCGATGCGGCGGCGATTTGCGAGGCGGCGGGCCGGCCGGGCCAACGGTTCGTGCCGGTGCGGTCGATCGAGAACCAGGCCGAGTTGATGCGCCATCGGGCGCGCGAGTTGCTCGCCGGCCAGCGCACAGCAGCGCTCAACGCCTTGCGCGGGCATCTGGCCGAGATCGGCGTCGTCGCGCCGCAGGGCGCGCACCACGCCTATGACCTGAAGCGCCTTGCCGCCGACGGCTTCGACGAATACGGCGAGGCCCTGGTTCCCGATTGCGTGCGCGTCGCGCTTCGGCCGCTCGTCGGCCATATCGACGCGCTCGACGAGGCAATCGCAGCGATCGACAAGGAGCTTGCGGCGTCAGTCAAGGCCGACGAGACCGCCAAGCGGTTGATGACCATTCCGGGCGTCGGCCCGGTCACCGCCTCGGCGATCGTGGCCACGATCCAGGACGCCGGCGTCTTCGCCAGCGGGCGCGAGTTCGCCGCTTTCCTCGGCCTGACGCCTCGCCAGAACTCAACCGGCGGCAAGCCGCGGCTCGGGCGCATCACCAAGATGGGCGACCGTTACTTGCGCAAGCTTCTCGTCGTGGGCGCCTGCGCGACGCTCCGCCATCGCAAGGGGCATAACGACGCCTTGCGTCTGTGGGCGAGCGCGATGCTCGAGCGCAAGACAGTCAAATATAAGTTCAAGCTGACCGCGGTGGCGCTCGCCAACAAGGTCGCGCGCATCGTCTTCGTGCTGATGACGAGGGGCGGCCAATATGACGACCGGCCGGTCGCGGCCTGACGACCGCGAAGGGCTTAGCAAGAGGGATTCGCAAGGCGAGGCTGGAAATCGAGGGCGCCGACGAAGTGATGTGAACCAACGGCAAAGGCTTGGAAGCCCGAATAGCGGTCAGCGCCAGTACGAGCGCGCGGGAATGATGGGGCGAAGAGCCACGCGGACGAATCATCAGGGCCAGCGGAGTCATCTCATCCGCACCGAAAGGCCGAAGACATAACCGCTCCCGAGACGTTCGCAACAGCTTCAAAGCGATCCTTGACGAAGGGGCGCCGTCCAGACATGACCCCTATTTGCGCACTCCGGCCGTCCACTGCAGCGCATTCGAACTCCCCCCATCGCACCCGTTGGTGAGTTTGTGGCAATTTACACCATCACGGCGATTTTGCGCCGCGAACGGCCGGCTTCCAACTCTCACCGGGTTTGAGTTCATCGCCGAAGACGTAGCGAGCCGCACCAGGACGAATTCGTCCTCGTCGATGCTGCGCGAGACGTCTGCCGCCAGAACAACCGCAGCGTCGACCTCGATCGGCGCATCCGCTGCGCCCGCCCAACAACCGGCGGACCGCGAGCGCCAGGACGACGGTCGTAACAGCGAGGCAAACCCGGAAGAAGCCCATCGTAGGTTCCATCGCTCGCGGGATGAAGACGTGCCGCCGACGAAATCCGCTGGACGCGAGGATGATCGGAAGGCAAGTCAAGGACGGCCCGAAAAGGACCGCCCTCGAAAACCTCGAGACCGCCGGCGCGCAGCAGGCGCACAACTGAAGTGCAGCGCCGATGGCGTCAGTTCGCGAGTGGCAGTTCAAGAGGAAGTTTCGCACCAATGCCTACGGCTGGCGCGGCTCGAGTTTTGCCATCGCCGTCTCAAGGAAGCTGCCGCCGAGATAAGGTCCGTGGCGAAATCCGATCCGGACGCGGCGGGAGACGGCGTCGTGTCGTTGATGGAGCGCATCTGGCCGGCGTTCCAGGGAATTGACACCTCGTCCGGCGCCCTTGGCGCTGCGGCCTCTCGCACCGTGAATGAACTAATCCCGATCCTGACTGTCGGTCGGCGGACCACGCGACCAGAGGCAAGTGGCTCGAGAGATTGTTCGAGGCGGTACAAAACGACGGCGTCGAATATCTGGCTCCGCTCGAAGATCGCTGGGCGAGATCGCCCAATACCCGGACCTGATCGACGACTATGCAGACCGAATGATCGGAACGGTGCGGCGCGCCTGGGCCGATCACCAAACCTTCCAGCATGTAATGGGGTCGGTGTCATTCGCCAGAACACCATTCGCTGCAGTCGCAGTGACCGTCCCGGCGACAGACACATGTGCGCTGTCCGGCTGCACAGTCGGCAGCGCCACGATGAAGCCGCTATCGGTAATTTCGAACACCGTGCCATTGCCGTCCGCCGGGCCGTCGGTAAATGTCGTGCCGAAGAGATCCCCGGCGGCGTCGGCGATCAGACCGGCAAACGGAAGCGCCCCGTTTGCGCCGTTGAAGCTGAGCAGCGTGACCGGCGTGTAGCTTCTGCTCACCACGTGATCGGTAGTCCTTCAGTGCAGAGACCTGAGCCGCGAACGTCCTGGCGAGCTTGTTGAAGGCGTTTTGGGCGCTGGCCTGTTGCGGGATGTTGTCGACATGCGCCAGGCGTCGAGCGGATCGCGCGGCTCGATCCCCTTGACGATGGCGAGCATGAAATTGCTCCCGCTTTCGTCCGGGGCCGAACCTTGGGATCCGGCGTTAACGAGCTGCTTGACGAGCCCTTGCAGAAAGTCGTCGTCCGTCGTGCCGAGCGCCTTCATGAGCGCGATCTATGGCGAGGCGGTCGCGATTGTCGCGGGTCATGTCGAGGCCGTTTGGATCGTGGTCGCCGAGATGCAGGACGATCGGAATCAGGCCTAATCACCTCCGCGACCGTTGTCGCGACCACCGCCCGCGCGAATGATATCACGCTGTTCGCCTCGCTCGAATTGAGCGAATCGAAATGGGTTGTGACGATCAACAGTCCGGGCAGCGAGAAATTTTCCAGGCATGTGGTCGAGGGTGGGGACGGCGCCGGCCTGCTCGACCTTCTTTCGCGGTCGAGGGCGAAGGCCGAGCAGCGCTATGGCGTGCCGATCAAAGCGATCGTCATTCAGGAGGCGGGATTGGACGGATTTTGGATCCATCGCCTGCTGCTCGCCGAGGGGATCGAGAGCCACGTGGTCGATGCGGCTTCGATTGTGGTCAGCCGGCGGCATCGGCGAGCCAAGACCGATGCGATCGACGGCGAGACGCTGTTGCGGACGCTGATGGCGTGGGCTCGCGGCGAGCGGCGGGTCTGCTCCATGGTTCGCGCGCCGAGCCCGGAAGAAGAGGATCGCCGGCGGCTGACCCGCGAGCGCGGCACGCTGCTCAAGGAACGCATTCAGCACACCAATCGGGTCAGGGGCCTGCTCAGCGGCCAAGGCATCCGGGATTACAACCCGCTTCGGCGCGATCGTTTTGAGCGGCTCGAGGCGCTGCGAACCGGCGACGGCCGCGAGCTGCCGCCGCTGCTGAAGGCGGAAATACGCCGGGAGCTCGATCGGATCGCGCTGGCGACGACGCAACTGGCTGCGGTCGAACGGGCCCGCGACGCGCTCATCCGCACGGAAGCCGAGGAGCGCACCAACCCCGCCGCCCGGCTCCTCGAGCTCAAGGGCTTGGGCCCCGAGTTCGCCTCGCTCCTCTGGCTGGAATCGTTGTTCCGCAGCTTCGCCAACCGCCGCCAGGTGGCGGCTTACGGCGGATTGGCGCCCAGCCCCTGGCAGAGCGGCGGCGTCGAACGGGATCAAGGCATCTCGAAGTCGGGCAACCGCCGCCTGCGCAAGACCATGATCGAGCTGGCCTGGTTCTGGCTGCGTCACCAGCCGGACTCGGCGTTGAGCCGCTGGTTTCGGGCGCGGGTCGGCGCCGCGAAGGGACGGGTCCGCCGGATCGCCATCGTGGCGCTGGCCCGCAAACTGCTCGTCGCCTTGTGGCGCTATGTCACCCAAGGCGTCGTTCCCGAGGGCGCGGTGTTCAAGGCGGCCTGACCCGATGGCTCAATCCTACGCCGACGCTCCAACGATGGCTTAACGACTCAACCCCATTCCAGCGAAGCCGAACGCGACGGCTTCGCCGGATCCGGGCGGGCGGTGACCGCGGCTTTGCCTGGCTGAAACACGCCGTTTAACAGGATGGTCCCCGCCAACCCGAGCCCGACGCCCTCGAGCATGAGGGATTATGGTGCGAGCCCCGACAAGCTCGACCGGATGTGAGGTGATGCGGCCGTCAAGGCTGCATGCGAAAGACGGGCTCACGCTTCGGATCCAAACGCCAAAGGAGATGCGCAATGCCAAAATGAATGAGCGCGGCAAAGACCACAGAGGCAGCCAAGAGCGCGCAAGGGCGCGCTCGCTCGTGACAGTGTATCCGGCCGCTGGCGCGTCAAGGTCGCTTCGCTCCCTGCTCCGCTGCGCTTCGCCCCGCTTCGCGGGTGACACGCCAGCGGCCGGTGCAAACGAATGAGCTTGACCCGAAACACCCCATGTGAGGTAAAGCGCGTCGTGGATGCGATCGAGCGTGCCGTCCCAGCTCCACAGATCGAAATAATCGTAGACCGTCGAGCGCGGCGGCAGGTCCTTGGGAAGCGCCCGCCACTGGCAGCCGGTGCTCAGGACATACATCAGGCCGTTGACGACCGCGCGCACGTTCACCGTGCGCTTGTTGCCGCCGCGCTTGGCCGGCGGAATGAACGGCTCAACCAGCGCCCATTCCTCGTCCGTCAGGTCGCTCGGATAGCGCAACCGGCTCCGGTCATACCGTCCGCGATTTTCGTTCGTCCACATCGGCGACCCCCAACGAATCAGGCCGCCTTCCTTGATTCACAAACGATTCTAACAATTCGTTATGTTCCTGGACGGGCTCATAGGCCTTCAACTGATAGACGTAGCCGGCTTCGCCGGGGCCGAACGAACCGTCGGGATTCGCCGGGCGCCGGGATAATTGTGATTGTCATGCGCGTCCTCGATGTAGAGGTAGACAACCGGCACGCCGGCTTCGAGCATCTGCGCCGCGTACCCCAGGCTCTGTGAAGGCGTGGGGTCGAAGCCCGGGAAACCGTCGTTGGGCGGGTTCGAAGAGTTGGCGACGTGATTGCCGTCGAGATCGAGCACGTAGGGAAGCCCCTTGTTGATCGCCGGCGCGACATATTTGTTGCCATAAAGGGCGAGGAAGCCATTGTAGCCGCCCGGCTCGTCCGTGAGCACGTCAGGCCCCGCCTTCGGCGAACGGCCGCATACGACGCTGTTCGACGCGCAGTGGATCACGATGCCTTCGAAGTCGGCCACCGCCAAATCATGATTGGTCAAGTTCTCATTGTGCTCAGGCGAGTTCGGTCCAAACACGTTGTCGACGTCGCTGGTGGTGTTCTCGAATTCGATGTTGGCGATCGAAAACGCGCCGACGTCGCAGCCCGCGCGCGTGAACGGAACCCACGGCGCTGGGTGCACCTTGCCCCGCTGGTCGACCATTTCCGGCACGTAGACCGGGGTCGTCGCAGTCCCTTCGTTCACGAGGTCGGTCCAGTAACTGGAATTTTGGCGTGAGAGTTGTGTCGAAAAAACCGAAGCTGTTGCCGACCGAGAATCCGAATTTCTCGCCGTAGACGCCGGTCAACGAGGTGACGATGTCAACCGACGTATGCGAGATCAGCGGCGTGTGATGGTTGGCGAGCAGGGCGCCGTTGCCCTGCAGGAAATTCAGGAGACTCGGAATCTGTTCGAGGTCTGATGGGACGTTCGGGCTGTCGCGACGAAGGTGGACGTTGTCGAATTGAAGGTAGACGACGTGCTTGACGCCATTGCCGAGATTGCAGCGCGGGGTGGTTTGAGCCATAGCCGGTTGAAAGACGAGTAGGGCCGCCGCGGTGCTCACCGCGCCAAGCAGTAGGTTGCGCATTTGAGGGCTCTCCTGATCTGATTTGACCTTTCAGCCGGACGGATTTTGTCGCGGGTCTGAACAGGAGAAGGCTATTCGCGGTCTGTTACCGGCCCTCGTCGCTTTGATTGCAGAACGATGAAGCTTTTGCGAACCGACCCGGGCATCGCCTCATAACGCCGCCCCGCCGCCGATCGCCTGTCGTTTCATGACAACGAATCCCGATCTTTCCAAATGCTCCACAAGTCGTTTCGCCACGATCTCCGACATGATCTCATCAGCGTTGTGGACTCGCTTGCGGCCATGGAAGCGCAGAGCGAAAGCGATCGCATCGGCGACGTCTTCGGCTGTGGCGGGAGATAGGGCGTCGCGATCGTCAGGCATCGGAGCAGCATAGACAGTCGGCGAGAACAGAGGAAGAACGGATTCGCTCATGCCTTGGCGCGGCGTCGTCTCTGTCACGGACGGCTGGAATCGACGTTAAGCGGTCGTTGGGCGTCGAGACGGTGGACGTTGCAGCTGGGGGGATTCCAGCCGTCCCGACGAACTCGCGAGCCGCCCTATAGCAAGACGGCCCGCGCGTTTCATCAGCGGCCCGATTTACGGTTCACGCACCGTACCAATGAGCGGGGTTTTGACCGGGGCGGCAACTCCGTAGATGATGGTAAAGCCCGACCCTCCGCCCCAAGTCGAGGTCGGAGGGGACGGGTCCGCTGAAGTAGCCGCCTCGACGCTATTCCAGTTGTTCGCCACCCAGACGTCGCCGGCCGGATCAATCGACCCGATTGTCGGTATCTGGATGGTGCCGCCCTGGAATAAGTGGATGAGATCACCAGGCTTGGTGCCCGCAGGATGGCCCTTCAACTCGGCCCCGGCCAGCAGCACAATTCCACGAGCCAGGCCGGCGTCAGCCCAGACATCATCATTGCCGTCGATCGTTACGCCCGAACTCGTCCGCAAGATCAGCCCTTGAATCCTCGCTCGAGCGCGCCGACGAGGCGACGCATTCGGCCGCGCTCCCGCACTCCACTCCCGTTGTCCCCCCACCGGTGAAGCCCTCTGGCGCTGGTTGGGTGCCGTCGGGACGGATCATGCTCACGATGCCGGTCTTCTTGCCCTCACGTTCGTACTTCCCCAAAGCGTCCAAGATCAGCGCAAACTGCTCCATGATTGACACGCCAGCGGGAATCTTCGGCATCGGAAAATCCGGGGACATCACGCTAGCCGCGACGCCACGCGCGCAGATCCCGACCTTGAAGGTCTCCACCTTGGATGGATCGTCGGCCGGAAACCGCAGGACCGTATCCGATTGGGAGTTGCTGACGTAAACGCGGTTCTGGGGATCAATGGCTATGCCGAAGGGCGACACGAGCCCTGCGACCTCAACGATGCGTCCGTCCTTCAGCTGGCCGCCGGGGAAAAGCAGCAGCTGGTTTTTCGTGCCATCGGCGATCCAGACATCTCCATTGGGCGCGACGGCGATGCCCATCAGCCCACCGGTTTTGCCGGCGAAGGGAATATCGGATTCCTTGCCGATCGTGCGGCCCTGGAAATCGTGTACGCCGATTGCGCCGTTGAAGCTCGCGACCCAGACCTTGTCGAGCGCCACGGCCGTGCCCCATCCGATGCCGTCAACGCCCATGCCGGTAAAGCCGGTGATCGGCGGCGACAGCGGAGTCCCGTTGGGGCTGAACTTGATCAGGCCGCCGCCGATGCTCTTGCGGACGCCGGACTGCGAGCCTGGCAGCCAATTCACGCCGCACCACATGTTGCCCTCGGCATCGAAAACCATGTTGCCGTTGGAGTAGGACCCGCCGGACAAGAGCGCGAACAATGGTCTCGCGTTGTTGGCGGTGCTGGGCGCGTCGTTCCCGAACTCCGTCACAGTGAACGAACTCACCACCGTGGCTTCGTCGTTCACCAATGCGCGATTCATCGAAGGTGAAGCCATCTCGGGCAATCCGCTCGGACTGCGCATTGCCGCCGGGAACGTCCCGCAGCGGCCTTTGGCGTGCCGCCTTTGGCGATGACGTAAAGGACGCTCTGCGCCGGGGGATCGCTGTAGCTCAGCGTGAACGCGCCGTTGTCGTCGGCGTTGCCTTGCGCCAATTGCGCCGGAGCGCCTGTGCCGGCGGCGTAAAGCGTAACAGTCGCTCCCGCAACCGGCTGGCCAGCGGTCAGGACGTTGCCATCAAACTCGCCGCTGTCGCCTGAACGCAGGCGATAAGTACTAGCCAAAGATATTTGAAATTTCAGGATGGTGGCGCGAGCAGGTGCGTGGGGTATCCGAGGATGGTTGAGACGCGCCGGGTCTGGCGATCGGAATAGATGAAGGCGGGTCCCTCGATGCGATAGTTGCCCTTCCAATCGATGACGAAGGAGGTATCATTTTCTTCGATGTGGACGGGTTCCGGGTCGCCGTCGCGGGCCAGCCTTGCGGCGAGTTGATCGGACGGGTCGAGCAGCCAAGCGTCGCCGGTTTCGGTAGAGAACAGGACCAGCTGACCAACAGTGACGACGCGCCCATGGCGGTCAGCCGCCCGACGCTGGATGGAGCGGACCTCCTCGGCGAGGCGAAAGCTCTTCCCCTCCACCATCTGTTTGCCCGGTCGACGCCGGATCGCCTTTCGATCCCTGCCGGGTACCGAGGGGGCTGCCATGGATTTGTTCACCAAGCTGTTCGGCGACTTCTTGGTCTTCGTCTATCACTGCTTCGACCGGATTGTCATTCGCGGCTATCTGACGGCGCTGTCGCGGCCCGAGCTGGTCGTCCACTTCTTCCGTGAGATCGTCGGGGTGGCGGAGGTCAGCAAGGAGGCGCTGAGCCAGCGGACGGCCGATTACCAGAATTGGGTGGAAGCCTACGCGCGCAATCACGCGATCCCGATCGAATGGGCCGAGAAGGGGGTACGCAAGGAGGACCACGTGCTGCGGGCGCCGCATGGAGAAGCGCAATGCCTACGGTGTCTACTTCATCTTCAAGAGCATGGAGCAAGGGCCGACCTTCCGCATCAGCCTGCCGAAGTACCCGGCCAAGGACCCGCACTACCGCATCGTCGCGCACCAGCGCAGCCGCTTCACGCATTACTACTTCTATGTCCGCGACGAGGCGCTCGGACCGATGGTTGTGCGGGTGGCTTCCTTCTTCCCTTTCCAGACCGCCTACTATCTCAACGGCCACAGCTTCATCGAGCAGGAGCTGAAGCGGGCGGGGATCGGCTTCCGCAAGCATGACAACGCTTTCCTCGCCGTCGACGATGCAGCGGCGCTGCAGGCGTCGGCCGACCGGCTGAGCCCAGAGATCATTCGCCGGCGCCTCGACTACTGGACCCTGATCCTCGGACCGAAGTTCTCAAAGAAGGAGCGCGCCAAGCTCAACCTGTCACGCTTCTACGCCATCTCCCAGATCGAGTACTGCCGCAACTTCATCTTCAGGCGTCACTTTCCCATCCACAAGCTATTCGAGCGCAGCTGCGAACTCGGCCTGTGGCGGCTCAGCGCCGACAAGATCGCCACGATCTTCGGCAAGCGGGTCAGTCGCCGGATGCATGGCAAGCTGGCCACGGTCATCGACCAGATCGAGCACGGCCATCATGTCTTCCGCGCCTACTTCAAGAGCGGCTTCCTCAAACAGTATGAGAAGTTCCTGACCTTTCTGCGCAACGAATTGGTCTCCAACAATCTCACCGACTTCGGCCTGCTTAAGGGGCTCGACCATCTCGATGCCGTGCGGACCACCTTCCAGCTGATCACGGATCGCTTCGCCGGCTTCCAGGCCGAGTGGCTCAACGTGCATGTCGATTTCCCGCTGCTGCAGCGCCTCGCCCATCCGATCACCATCGGCGCGGTGCGTTATCCCGGCCTCAAGATCCACGAGCCGCGCATCATCCGCCTGTTCGAGGTCCTCCTGCATGGCGGTCCTCAGATCGGCGGCTGGACGGCCCGGCAGATCCATCAAGCCGTCCTCGACACCTTCGACCTCTCTGAGAAGACCTACCGCCTGAACCAGCTCCGCTACGACTTGCGCAAGCTCAAGGGACACGGCCTGATCGAGCGCGACGGCTCGCGCTACGCCTACCGGCTCTCACCCAAGGGCGTCCAAGTCGCCCTCCTCTTCCTCTTCTTCCACAAGCGCCTGTGCGGCCCCCTCGCCAACAGCCGCTTCCATCACCGGCCGGACCCGCAACACCGTCCAGACAGCCGGCTCGAAGCCGCCTATCACCGCGCCGACACCGCCATCCAACGCGTCGTCGATCTCTTGGCTGCAGCTTGATCGCCCCGCGCCTCAATGACAATGTTCAACTCGTCTTGTCTATGATCCCTCAGGTAAGAATCTAATAAGACAGCTGATATCGCGATCACGTTCAGACTGGATTCGAGCCATCTAGTAGCTTTCATGCCTCTTCTCCTTTTGCGACAATCGGTCGATGGATAGCTGACCGAGCGGACATCGTCCACACCGCATCGACAGTGCAGACTTGCAGCGCTATCGCGCCGCGCCGAACCCGAAGCCTTGAGGAGGTGATCGCAGTGCGGGCTCCCTGTCCGGACGGCGTTAGCGAGACGAAAAATTTCACTGGCGGTTCTGAACTGCGACCGTTCGCTTTGGGTCCGATTTGACCCGTCGGCCACGTGACCGAGGAATGACCGCTACTTGCGTGCGCCGTGAGAAGGCGGCGCTTTCCAGTGGGTGCAAGCCCCACCCGGCGAACGCTCCAGCCGGAAGCAACCGGAGCAGTCATGGAGGTGACGAAATGGCTGAAGCCTTCGGTGTAGCAGGTCACATATAGGTGACGGCGCGAGTGTGCGGGCCGCAACGCGAGTGAACGCCGAGCAAGCCTCGAAAAGGTCGATGTGCAGGCCGACCCGACTGCAATTTCGGGGAAGGCTGATATGGCTGGGTGAGATGAGCGAAGACGACGCCCAGTCGCTGCACCGGGGTACTGGCGGCAGCACGTACACAAGGAAAGCGCGCGCAACACGGGAAGCCCCAAAGCGCGGTCAGGGATGACCAACCAGACGCCCGCGAGGGAGAGGCTGGGCGCTGTGGGGTGGCGGAGAGGCCTGTAGTACCGCTGAAGCCGGGTAACGCCGGGGGAGGGAAGGGGCCTCAGTTCAAGACAGACGCAAGACGTAGTGAGGGACCTGGGGATTGGGCAACCTATCAACTCCGAACAGCGTTCAGAAACTGCAGACGGCGTTGCACGCGAAAGCGAAGGCAGAACCCGGCTACCGCTTCTACGCCCTCTACGACAAGATCAGCCGCGAGGACATTCTGGCGCACGTCTATGCCCAGTGCCGCTCCAACAAGGGCGCGCCGGGCGTGGACCGTCAGGACTTCGAGGACATCGAGGCGTACGGGGTGGGGCGATGGCTGGGCGAACTGGCGCTTGCGCTCAGGCAGGAGACTTACCGACCGGACCCTATCAGACGCGTTTTCATACCGAAGGCCAACGGCAAACTCAGGCCGCTGGGCATCTCAACCTTGCGGGATCGGGTCTGCATGACAGCAGCGATGCTGGTGCTGGAGCCGATCTTCGAAGCCGACCTTCCATCGGAACTCTACGCCTACCGTCCCGGGCGAAACGCCCAACAGGCGGTGGTCGAGGTGGAAGAGCTGCTGTTTCGCGGCCATCCGGAAGTCGTGGACGCCGACCTCGCGGACTACTTCGGGAGCATTCCCCATGCCGAGCTTTTGAAGTCGGTATCGCGCCGGATCGTCGATCGGCGCGTGCTGCATCTGATCAGGATGTGGTTGGACTGCCCCGTGGAAGAAACCGACGATCGCGGTCGGAAGACACGCACGACCGAGGCGCGAGACAAGCGGCGCGGCATCCCGCAGGGCTCACCCCTCTCACCACTGCTGGCCAACATTTACATGCGCCGGTTCGTGCTGGGATGGAAGATGTTCGGGCTTGAGCGAAGCCTCGGCACTCGCCTCATAACCTACGCGGACGACCTCGTGATCCTGTGCAGAAGGGGCAAGGCCGAAGCGGCCTTGCAAAGCCTGCGCGAGATCATGGGCAAGCTGAAGCTGACGGTGAACGAGGAGAAGACACGGATCTGCAAAGTGCCGGAAGGAGAGTTCGACTTCCTGGGATACACGTTCGGGCGAATGTTTTCGGCGAGGACCGGCCAAGCCCGTATCGGCTACCGGCCGTCAAAGAAAAGCATTCAGCGGGTGGTCGAGAAAGTCCACGCGCTGACCGACCGATCGGGAACATGGCAAGAGACCACAACGCTGGTGAGCAAAGTGAACCGTACGCTGCGCGGATGGGCGAACTACTTCCAAGTAGGAACCGTCAGCAAGGCGTATCGGGCGCTCGATGCTTACGCGGCGATGCGGTTGCGCCGGTGGTTGCGCTTCAAGCACAAAGTCAGGCGACGAAGGGGCGGGAGCTATCCACTCTCGCACCTCTACGGGCACTTCGGGCTCGTACGTCTGAGCCGGCTTGGGCACGACGTGCCGTGGACGAAGGCGTGAGGTCTTGTCCGAGAGCCGGATGCGGGTGATCCGCACGTCCGGTTGTGTGTCCAGCGAAGGCTGGCATGTTCAGCAGGAGAAAGGCCTGCCGGGGCAAGAGTCAGAAGCCCCGTAGTTTGGATAGCAGGGTGGCGGGAAACCAAGACTCTGAAGCCTATCGACAACGTCTCCCTTGGGAAGACGACGAGTCACCGGGCCGTAACGACAGTGAACGCAAAAGTGGCCTCGAAAGTGCGTAGCCCCGAAGGCCGAGTCCTCAACTGGAGGGCGAAGGCAGCATGGGGAGCCGAAATCTGACCGATGCGGCTCCTTCACTTCGGCGGGGTGGAAGCGACAGCACGGTGGCAAGGACATGCCGAGCAACTGGAGAAGCCCTCCTCGTCCCGGCGCGAAATCGCCGGAGCAGGGTCGATCGTATAACCGGCTCAACCGGGAAGTCGATCGAAGGCGAGAGGGTAACGGATGGGCTCGTAGTAGCGTTGAGGCGGGGTAACGCCCGTGGAGCGAAGGAGCCCTGCTGTTTGTAAAGTCTCCGGCCACAAGGAAGGCAAGGACGAGATGACAAAGGCGTCCATCGATTTGCAGGACCTGAGGCGGAGAATATACGTCAAGGCGAAGGCTGAGACGTCCTGGAAGTTCCGGGGATTGTACGTCCATGTGTGAGCCCGGAACCGACAGGGCTTCGGCTGGGCGCGGTGGAGTAGGGGATGGCTGTACCAAACTCTGAAGCTGTTCAATGGCTACCGAGTGGTTCGACCAGCGCCGAAAGCCGCTCCAGCAGGATAGGCCCCATAATCCTTGAGGCGAAGCAAACAGGAGAGCGCAGTGCGGGAAATCCGCATGCTGCGTTCGACGAGGCGGGGGCTGGAAACGTGGCACGGCCGAGATGGTGTGACACTCGCAGACGAAAGGGCGAGCCAACAGGGAACACAAACTTCGGCCTAAACCGGCGCGCCAGTCCCCGACCCTACCGATGAGGGGGGTGTGGAAACGGAGCTACGGCTGAGCCACTAAGGCACCGCCAGACGAAAGGGGCGGCAACAGACATGCTCAGCCTAACGCCACCGCGCCACACTCCTACTCTACGCGCAGCGGACGGCCGGAGTCGACGTAGAGCTGCCGTTGCAGACCGCGGCCCGTGGACGTCGCGGTTGGGCGGACAGCGGGCGTTGGCCGAACGGCGGGAACGGGGGAATAGCGGGCTTCAAGGGCCGCCCGGGGAGGCTTGGTGTCCACCCGAAGCGGAAATTCCAACGCGCTAACGGACCCGCAGCCACCGACGCAGAAAGGAGGTTTGCCGGGACCGAAGCAGCCGAAGGCGAAACGATTCGCCAGCGTAGGCCGGCGCGGCCCACCATAAAAATAGCCCAAATCCCAAATGAGAGGCTATCGCCAGGAGCCATTCTCGCCGCCGATCGTATTGCTGGAGAGCGGGCCAATGCGCATTTTGCTTGTGGAAGACGACGTTATGATTGGCGAAGGGCTGATCGCAGCCCTGGGGGCCGAGGGAATGTCGGTCGACTGGGTTCGCGACGGCGCGGCCGCCGAAGCGGCTTTGCATGACGCCGGGTTCGCCATCGTCCTTCTCGATCTCGCCCTCCCCGGGGCGGAGGGGTTGGATCTCCTGAAGTCGGCCCGCCGACGGGGCGTCGAAACCCCGATCCTGATCATCACGGCTCGCGGCGCCGTCGATGACCGGGTGTCGGGCCTCGACCTCGGCGCCGACGATTACCTGCTCAAGCCTTTCGAGGTGCGCGAACTCACCGCCCGCATGAGGGCTCTCATTCGCCGTCGCGCGGGGCGGGCGACGTCGACGCTGGCCGCCGGCGGCGTCGAGCTCGACGCCGAGACCCACGAGTTGCGCCACGGCGACGTCAAAGCCGTCCTGTCGGCGCGCGAATATGCGCTGATGCACGCGCTGATGGAGCGTCCGGGCCGAATTCTCTCTCGTCAGCAACTCGAGGAGCGCATTTACGGCTGGGGCGAGGAAGTGGAGAGCAACGCCGTCGACGTTCTGATCCATTCCGTCCGGCGCAAGTTCGGCAAGACGGTCATTCTCAACGTCAGGGGTGCAGGATGGATGCTCCCGAAATCCTGACGACCGCGTCTCTCCGGCGCACGGCGCTCGTCTATGTGACCGTCCTTCTTTCTGTCATCGGCCTGGCGGCGAGCGCCCTTGCATACCTTTATGCGCATGACGCGGCGACGGAGTTTCTCGACGGTCAGCTCCGCCAGATCGCGCTCAACGCCGGAGTCGGCGTTTCCCCCGAAGATGCGCCCGCGCAGGAGGATCAGGATCCCGAAGATCAATTCGCGGTCAGCATCTGGGATGCGCACGGCAGGCTACTCCACGCATCCCTTCCGTCCGTCCATATCCCGCTTCAGACCTGGCCGGGCTATGCAAACGCCGAAACCGCAGGCGAGGAATGGCGCGTCTACACGACGGGCGACTCCCGGCGAACGGTTCAGGTCGCGCAGCAGGAAGTGGTGCGCCATGAAATCGCACAGACCGCGGCGCTCTGGGCGGCCGCGCCGGTCCTGGTCGCCATTCCTCTGGCGTGGCTCGTCGTCGGATGGGCGATGAATCGCGTGCTGGCCCGACTGAACACGCTTTCCATCGAACTTGCCGACCGCAGCGTCGGCGCGACGGCGCCGATCGCGCTCGACGGGATTCCCGCAGAGGTCGCCCCACTCGCGCGCAGCATGAACAGCCTCATCGTCCGCCTGCACGACGCCGTCGAGGCGCAGAGACAATTCGTTTCCGACGCCGCTCACGAACTCAGGACGCCGCTCGCCGGGATGCAGATCCAGGTCGAAAACCTTTCGCGGGAGGCGCGAGGCGCCCATGAAGGAGCGACCGCGGCTCTTGCGCGCGGCGTTCGGCGCGCGAGCGCGCTCGTCAATCAGTTGCTCCATCTGGCGAGGCTCGAAGAGAGCGGCGCCGTCCAGGACGAGACCGTCGACGTCAATGCGGTCGTCCTCGAGGCCGTCGCGGATCACGCGGCGCTCGCCGACCACAAGCAGATTGATCTCGAAGTGAATTTCGCCTGTCAGGCTGTTTGCCAGGGCGCCCCGGACGAAGTGCGCGCCCTGCTTTCGAGCCTCATCGAGAATGCGGTGCTATACACGCCGTCCTGCGGACGAATCGATGTGTCCATCGGGCGAGGCGACGGCCGCTTCGTCGTCGAAGTCTTGAACATCGGAGCGCTCCTTCCGAGGGGCGCCGAGGCGCGACTCTTCGATCGCTTCTTTCGCGCCGCTCCGCAGGAGACGGAAGGGACGGGTCTGGGACTGTCGATCGCCCGCCGGGTCGCCGAACGGCATGGTTTCGGCCTCACGGTAGAAAATCGCGCGGACGGCATAGCAGGCGTCGTCGCCCGCCTATCCATCCCCGCCGCAGGCGAGGCTGGCCGCGGCGCGGGCGGGCGGCGCTAATTCTCAGCTAATTCTCACGTCGCATAAGTTCCGGCAGGGGACAAACACTTCCGCGGCTGGCGAGTCGCGGATCACTAGACATCGGAGAGAAACATTGAAAGCGACGACGTCCCGCGGCGTCGGCCTGCTCGGCTTGACGGTCATCGTCCTGGCGGTTGCAGGTCCGGCTGCGGCTTACACCGGACAAAAGCTCGCCGGCAAGGCGAAGATCACCATCGAACAGGCGCGCGCAATCGCGCTGAAGGCCCATCCCGGCCAAATCACCGACGAAGAGCTCGAACGTGAGGGCGGCGGCAGCGGGCTGCGCTATTCCTTCGACATCAGGAACGGAGCGGTCACGCACGAGGTCGGCGTCGATGCAAGAACCGGGCGGGTGCTCGAGAACAAAACCGAAGGTCCCCACCCCGATTGATTCCATTCGACGGGCCGCTCGCGCTTCCGGCGCGGGCGGCCGCTCTCGACGAGACGGAGCGATCATGAACGAAGCGGCGAAAGTTACATTGAGCAAGGTTCCGGAAGTTACGCTTGGCTTCTGGATCATCAAGATCATTGCGACGACGATCGGCGAAACCGGCGGCGACGCCGTGACGATGTCGATGCTGCACGCGGACAAAGATGCACACAACGGCGGATATCTGATCGGCACGGGCATATTCATGGGCGTGTTCGTTGCGGCCGTGATCGCCCAAATCGTAATGAAAAAGTTTCATCCCGTGATTTACTGGGTGACGATCGTAGCGACAACGACGGTTGGAACGACAATGGCCGATTTCGCTGATCGCTCGCTCGGAATCGGTTACCTGGGCGGATCATCGCTCCTGCTTGCTCTGCTTCTGACGTCGCTGCTCGTCTGGCGCTGGCGGGAAGGGACGGTCTCGGTGAATACGGTCGCGACGCCCAGGGTCGAAGCCTTCTACTGGACCACCATCCTCTTTTCCCAGACGCTCGGCACCGCGCTCGGGGATTGGATGGCCGACACGAACGGATTCGGCTTCGAAAACGCGGCCCTCGTGTTCGGGGCCGCTCTGCTCGTCCTCGCGGCGGCATATTACCTCACCGGCGTGTCGCGGGTGTTGCTGTTCTGGGCCGCCTTCATCCTGACGCGCCCGCTCGGCGCGACGCTCGGCGACCTGCTCGACAAACCCATCGGCTACGGCGGATTTGCCTTCAGCCGAACGATCGCGACTGCGATTCTCGCCGCCTCGATCGTCGCGCTGATCCTGCTCATTCCGCAACGGCCGGGCGTCCACCCGGGCGCGCTAGCTGAGGCGCCGGCGGAATGACCGGCGGCCGCTCCTGGTGCAAAGGCCGGTTTCCGTGTCGCTGAGGATCGACTGCCGCGGCACCCGCGCCGCCGTACCCGACGGGCGGCGTTGAGATGGGCGGCGATGTTGTCGACCCGAGCGCGTCGCGGGCCGATTCTCTGGCTCCTTCGCCAACACATTGTCCTCAGCAACGGCGCCCCGTGGCACATACGACATTTCTGGCATGTTGCGGCTCCTTTACTGGCTGTATGAATCCCGATTGCGTCGTCAAATCGGTGCGCATCCGCCACCGCGTCATGTCGGCATCATTCTTGATGGCGATCGACGCTACGCCCGCAAACATGGCCTCGCCGATCCGAGCGTGGCCTATGATCTGGGCGCTGAGAAGCTCGACGACGTGCTTGCCTGGTGTTTCGATCTCGGAATCCCAGCGGTCACGTTATGGGTCTGCTCAATCGATAATTTGAAAAGACAGGAGGCCGAGGTTTCCGCCATCCTCGCGGCGGTCAAGGCCAAGATTGCAGCCCTGGCCAAGGACCCCGCAATTCACCATCGCCGCGTTCGGCTCAAGGCGGTGGGCCGCCTTGATCTCCTGCCGCCGTCACTCGGACTGTGCTTCGGGAGGCTGAACAGGCTACAGCCGGCTATGATTCTCTAAAGCTCACGATCGCGATTGCCTATGGCGGTCATGAGGAGATCGCCGACGCGGTCCGCGACCTGGTGCGCCAAAAGGTGCGGCGCGGAATTGACTTGGACGCAATCGTCGACGAGATCACGCCTTCGGCGATCGCTGAACACCTCTACACAGTGGGGCTGCCGAATCTCGACCTCATAATCCGCACGAGCGGCGAGATCCGTTTGTCCGGCTTCCTGCTGTGGCAGAGCGTTCACAGTGAGTTCTATTTCTCCGATGTGGAGTGGCCGGAGTTCCGCAGAGTCGACTTTCTTCGCGCCGTGCGATCGTTTCAGCAGCGGTCGCGACGTTTTGGGCGATGAAGGCCTGCGACGCTAGCTAATACGCCTCGCCGGAAGAACGAACCCCATTTGTGGAGTCATGCGGCGAGCGGTTTGCCGGTCATGGTCCACTTGAACGGCTTGGCGAGGGTGCGATTGAAGTATGCGATGAAGGCCTCGATGCGAGCCTTCAGGTGTTCTTTGGAAGTGAAGCTGACGCGGCGCAGGAGTTTGCGCGCGAGGATGGAGAACCAGATCTCGATCTGGTTGAGCCAGAAGCGGCAGTCGACGAAAGCAAAGCTCGCCAAGCTCGCAGCTTGTTTTTGGGGACGGTCGGTCCTGGCGCTTCCTGCCCGTAGCGCCTACGGCCGCTTTCTGGTGATCTTCGCCCGTCCGGAAACCCTCGGTTGCGACTTGCGGCGACGGGACGCGGCTGTAGTCGTCAAGAGAAGCGCATGGATAGGCCGGCCGCTTTAATAGGGCGTCCGCGAGGCTCGCGAGTTGTCAGACAATGGATGGATCGCCTTCGCCGCGGCGGAGGAATCGCGCCGCCGCTAGAAGCTCATGGGCCGGTTCCTGCACACAAGGCCGCTGGTGTCCTCTTTGTACAGAACGCCTTTCGCTTTGCTGCCGTTCCGTACAACGCTTTGTGCATCACTATTGCTGCGGTACCATTCCGCAAAAAAAGTGGTTGGTTAGCTGAGAGGTTTCTGCGATCGAACATGGCCGGGCGAGCCGACGGCAAGCGGGCCTGTGCAAATCTCGTGTGATGTATACCCTTTATGTGCGCGGCATTTTCGCGCTAGTGTCTTTAGTTTGCTCGGATTTTCTGTCATCTAAATATCAGAATGGGGTGTGCGGTGCGCAAAGGGTAAGCGCATCTAAGCGGTACACAGCGCGGGGAGTTCGTGCAACACTTAGATGCGCTTAAAAATCGTATAAAAATGAAGGCGGGTGGCGAATTTGAGCCGATCTCGGCCTTGATCTCGTCCTCGGGCGCGAAAAATCCGGGGCCGCCCCTCTGTGACCGATCGTGATGCGCCGCGACGAGGCTCAGCGGGCCGGCCCCCCAAACCGAGGTCGAGGGCGTCGCCCGGGGAATAAGCATGCTTTTCGCCTGCGCGCGCCGCTGTCGGATTGCTACGGCTCGAGACCCTGTCGCCTGCTGCGGCGGCGGGGCAGTAGCAAGGGAGGCAGGCCGAGCCACTTCTCCAATTGCTGAGACGCACGACACTGCCAGCAGCCCCTCTCACGCGATCATGCGGGCGACGGCCGCCGCGCCGTACCGCGTCCTGGCGCTCGTCGTCGGGCGCTCGCCTTACGTTGCGACGCCAGCATCGAGGCGACGCTCTTGGCCGCGAAGGGCTTTCCGCGCTCGTTGAGGTGCCCCTCAGCGGCCAGCGCCTTTGAGATCGCCCGCAAGCTCAGTCCCCGCTGCCCCTTGGGCTGGGCGAGATCCTGCGCCCTCTTGACGACCTCCGGGCGCGCCTCGGCGTGGCTCTTGCGACCGTCGACCTTGACGCCGGTCGCGCGTCGCAGCCGCCAATTTGGCGACCAACGTCGTCTCGTTCTGTGATACGCCGCGTTGAGGCTTCGTGCCGGGCGCCCCCAACTCGATTCTGGCCAGGGCGGGCGGAAATAACGCGCGCGACCGATTCGGCATGCCACCGCCCGCCACGCGCCGTCTGAACGCCTCGGGCGTTGAGGGCGTCGGCGATGGCCCGCAAGGTCACCGCTCCAGAGCGGCTTGCCTTCTATCGGCCCAGGACGCTTGATCTCGTCAATGATCGGCCGCACGTTGGCCTCATGCCCAGCTTTAGCAGCCCGCTGCGACGCTTTGGCGCAGACAGCCTTGGATTGCCCAAGACCACTCCCCGGGCCTTTGCGGCTCTCAGCGCGTCTTTTGTGCGCCGGGAGATCATTGCGCGCTCCTTCTCGGCGAGCGCCGCATACAGGTGCAGCACGAACGGATCGACGTCGGGGCCGAGCTCGGCAACGACGAACGGGACACGCTGCGCCATGAGGCCGGAGATGAAATGAACGTCACGCGATAGGCGGTCGAGCTTGGCCACGGCTATGGCGCACTTAAGCCGCCGCGCTTCGTCAAGCGCCTGGCGCAGCAGAGGCCGACGCTCAAGCGCATCGGCCCCCTTTCCCGTCTCGACCTCGACGAACTCGCTGGCGAGATCAAGCCCCTCGGCGGCCGCGAACCGCGCCAGCGCCTCGCGCTGCGCCTCGAGCCCGAGGCCAGATCGGCCCTGACCATCCGTCGAGACCCGCAGGTAGGTGACGATTTTCGGCATTTCCGACGCCTCTCATCGGTCTGTCACCATTATATAGTGACGTTTAGAAGTGTGACAAGAGGCGGCTATCCCGCGCGACAAAGGCGCTGGCGATGCAGGGGGGTCCGAGGCGTTGGGGAAAAGCGTGCTTTTTCCGGGTCGAGCCGGCGCGTCGACGCCGCCGCCGATTGGCCGCAGACCACGCAAAGGGAGTGGTTTTAGCACGTATAGGTATACCTTGTACGTGCGCGACAAGGCGCTCGCAAAGCAGCATTACGCGCAGCAGGCGAGGAACACGAAGCTGATTGACCCTGAGACGGGAATCAGACTGAGAGCCGGAACGTCGCGCAGCGAGCTGCTGAGGGAGATGGCGGAACGCGGAGAACGCCAGTCAGGCGGCGGCTGCCAGAAGCTCGCCGACGCCCGTGTCAGCCCGCTTGGTCGCCCTCCGCTCTCTCCTGTGCCTCCCCCTCGCGCGCCGCATGGATCGCCCGCAAAATCTCTTCCAATGTCCTCCCCTGCTGCTCCACCTCGACTTGTTGTTTGGGCTTTCCCCAGGCGCTGCCGGGTTTACCCTCTCGTCGACCATCAGATCGTACAGCGTATTCGCAGCCGTAGGCGAACGGTCGCGAAACAGCTTAAGCAGGTCGGACCGCTCACGATTGAAGCCACCCGGGTTCGCGGAATGGCCTGGAAGCCACTTGCCGCACTCATCGCGAGGCGGATTGATGATTTCACCCGTCAAGGACACGTGTGCTCACGTACATTATTTGCTCTCGTTGCTCAAGCGCGCCTGCCGGGAAGCAGTTCGATCTGCACAGCGTCCTCTACCACCGCACCGCGCCCTACCAACGCGCGCGTTACAGGAACGCCATTCCGAAGATCGGTGATGGTCAGGCGGCCGTCGGCGAGCGCCTGGGTGACGAATCGGCGGCCGCATGATCCCAGCGGCGGCGGCAGGCCGGGTCTGCAAAAGACTTGCGCCTTGCCCCCAGTTTCCCGCGGCGTGAAGGTCTTGCCGCACCATTACCCCCGAGCGCGTTGCCGATTCTTTCGTCGTCGTCTCGAACATGCTCGTCAAAGGTATACTTCGATGTGCGAACACGCAGCATCGCGATGCGCGGACAATGCGGAAAGGCATCAAGCGCCTCGCGCGCGGCAGCCTTCACGTCGGCAACGATCTTTCTCGCCTCGATCGTCTTCGTCCGTTTTGGACGCCCCCCGGGATTCCCCGACTGCCCTCTTTGGAAGGGCCTACCTCGCGGACGCTTGCTCACGTTTGCTGTTCCCCTGCTAATAAAACCTGTGCGCTCGACGGGCGACACATGCGTTAGACGCGCTGCGTCACGCCGGTCGGGGTGCGCAGGGTGATAGCGGCGGCGGTGACGGGGGCGTCGTGTGGCTCATCTCGATCCTTACAGCAGGGCTCGAAGCGCAGACTTCGTGACGCCTCGCTCTGCCAGATTGGCTCGAGCTCGCGTTGCCTCCGCGTTTGATGGCGGGTCGGGTGCTTCATTGCCCCAAACATCCCATCCAACCCGGAATCGGCCGCGCGCATGAAGCTCGATCTTCGGCAGGGTCGGGAAATAGCTCTCGATCAGTTCATAAACCGCAGCGGGCTTTTCCGAGTGGCGGGCGACGGGCGCCTCGATCACACTCGGCCATTGAGTCCCCATTGCCGGCGCAGGGACATCGCCCCTCGCGCCGATCAAGAGAATTTCATGCCGGTTGCGGCTCCAATAGCCGGTGCCGGCGCGGTCCTTCACCCAGACGAAGCTGCTCTTGTAGGAGAAGCCCCACGCGACCAGGACTCGGAGCGCTTGCGGCAGCATGGGAACGGTCGCCCACAGGAACAGCACACTGTCCGGCGCGGCGATGGAGGCGACGCCGAGCGCGATGATGGCTCCCAACGGACTCGTCGGATAGTGATTGTCAGCGGACCGGTCCATGCCGGTCTCGCGCGACCACGGCTCGAACCGCCAAGGCGGGTCGGCGAGAATGACGCCATACCGCTTGTCCGGCAAAGCGCGCTGTCTTGCGCCGAGCTCGGCTTCGCGCCGTGAACGTTGCGCTTTTTTCGCCGCGGTGCGGGCGGCGCGGGCTTCAATCGGGGTCATGACGCTGCTCCTTTAAGGTGATGAGCCGGTGACGTGGTGACTCAGATGCTCTTTGCGTGGCACGATGCTCTCCCTGACCTGAACCGAAGCCACCCATTGCAGTCTCTGGAAGCTTCTCCGATAGATGTGCTGCGTCGCGCCGCTGGGGTGCGGATTGTGATGGCGGCGGCGGCCGAAGCGTTGCCGGGAGGCGACCGCCCTGATCTCGGCCTTTTTTGCAGGGTCGTCAGTCATTTGTCGGTCATCTCCATCCATTTCGCGTAGGCGCCCCCTCCGGGGTTTGCGTGGGTTTCGTGGGTGTTTTCCATCTCCACGCGGAAGGTTGTTTGTGCAGTGCACAATGGTAATGATTAGGGGTAAGTGGCGGAGACCCTCGAAACCCATGTAAACCCCTTACTTTTGGCGTTCCGCGAGCCGCCAGAGGGCGACGCCGCTCCGGTCGCCGGCCTGTTCGAAGGCGAAGAACGCGGGCTCTCCTCCCTCATCGGCGATGTCGACAACGCGATCGGAGTGCTTCGCCAGCCAATTGCCGAACATCCGTCCGTCGATCTTTCCTGCGCGTCCGACGACCGCTATGAGCGCGTCGTGAAGGGCGGGCCGGCTGTCGGCCTCTGCGGTGGCCATGCGAGCGGTGGCCGGCGAGACGGTGAACGCTTCGAACCAGGCGCGCATTACCGCCCGCAGGCTTTTGAGCACCGGGTCGGTCTTGCGCGTCCGTTCCATGGTTTTGACGGGATCGCCCGCGCCGAGCCAAAGAAGGGGCTCGCGCACCGTCTTCGACCATTCCTTGAAGCTGTCCAGCGGCGGGACGCGGTTCGGCCGGCCGGCGACATGGTAGGCGCGCAACACCGTCAGGGCGGCGGTGACGAGTTCGCACCAATTCGTCTTGGCGTCGTCGATCGGATCGTAGTCGAACTCGCGCAATTCCGGCCGCGCTACTTTGGGGTCGAGTTTGCCGACGAGCGCGCGGCGCGTCATGTCACCCTTGACGACTAAGTTGTTGCCTGTCGCGGCGACGACTGAAGCGCAACGGGCGGTGACGAGCTTCGACTCGCCGAGGATGCGCAGTTCAAGCCGGGTCTGGGTCAGCGTTTGATTGAGCAGGACGCCTTCGAGAGGGTGTTCGCAATTGTCGAGGGCGATGATCTGGTCGCCCCGCATGAGAAGGGCTGACAGATGCTTGTGCGCCTCCTCGAGGTTTCCGTTCAGCGCCGAGACGCCGGCTTCATGGCCGGTGGCAAGGATGCTGGCGATATCGACCAGCATCGACTTGCCGGCGCCGGCGACCGGGGCGGTGAAGCCGTGCAAAGGGGCGAAAGGCATTGCTGGCCGCGAGATCGCGGTCAAGATGAGGGAGAGCGCCACGGCCTGGTCGTCGGGAGTGACGAAGTCGAATGTCGCGATGAGCCGTCTCAGCCGCGCAAAGGCGCGCTCGGCGTCTCCTTTGGTCGGACGATCGGGGATCGAGGGAAACGCCGCGTCGCCTGCGGCGAACAATATCCCGGATTTCGGATCGAAGCCCGGCTTAGTAACGAGTTCGCCGTTGGCCTTGATGAATGGGCAGTTCACGACGCCGACGAGGGTCGGCAGGCGCAGTCGATGGCGGCGTTGCTTGAGGGTGCGGACGAGCGCGATCGGCGGGGCGCACAGTTTGAATTTTTCGCCGCCGACTTTCGCCGTCCGCGCCGGCTTCACAAATTTGGCGACGGCCTGGATGTCTTCCAAAAGGGCGTAGTCGCCTTGTTCCTCGATGACTTGGAGTTCGACGGTTCTTCCATCCCATGTGGGCATGCGGTCGAATCCGGCGGCGACAATGAAGCCCCCGCGCTGGTAGAGCCCGCGATCCGCGGCAATGAGGGCGGATTCGATTTCATCGACGATCCGCTCGGTCTCGCCGACGCGCAGGATGATCGTGGGCCGCCCGCGGAATTCCTTGACAGTCGGCCCCTCGCGCCCTTCCGGCGGCCGGCGGGGATGGCGCATACCGTCGGCGACCGAGCGCCGCACCTTCTCCGATAGGTCGCCCCAGGGCTCGGCATGGGCGGGCATGGCGTGCGCCGCCTCGATCAGGCGGGCTACTGCGGGGTCATGATCAAGCTGGCCGCCCGCGATAAGACCGCCAATTGAGAAGCACTCGCGATTGAGCGTCGGCTCTTGCGCCCCATTTGGCGCGCAGCGGATCTCCTCGCAGGCGCGGTCAAGCGCTTTGCGCCCATAGGGCGTCGCGGCGAATGCGTGCGGCGCGACCCGCGGGGGAGTCCTGTGCGGCTTCGGCGCGATCCATGCGGGTACCGGCTTGAGCGGCGTGGTGAGCGGCTTCAACCAACGCCGGCCATCTTTCGGGCCCGGCAGGACGATGTGGCCGCCTTCGGTCCGCAAATCGACCGCATGGCCGTTGATCCGCACGCCATTGCGGTAGGCCGTGCCGTTTGCGCTGAAAATCAGATGCCGACCGCCGCTTGGCGTCGAGGCCTGCGGCGTCTCGACATCGTCGGCGCTCACGCCCTGTTCGGTCTGGAAATCGCGCAATCCGTCGCCGCCACCCTTGCTGCAGTCGAGATCGGCGAACGCGATGTCGGAGGGAACCGCCCAGCCGATGTCGGCATGACGCCATCTGCGCCACCAGGAGCGAATCGCGGTATCGTTCGCCGACGCATCTTTCAGCCCATGCGCGGTGAGCGGCTTCTTGTTCGCGCCGACGGGGAAGATCGCCATGCCGGCGCTGGCGTAGGCGAGCGCCCAATCGATCGGCGCATCGGACGCCTGGGGTTGGAAGTCCGAGAGACTCATGCCGCATCGCGCCCGAGGAGCGCCTCCTCGGCGAGCGGCAGGACCTGCCGCTGAAACCTGTCGCGAACGTCGTTGGAGGCGAATTCAAGAAGAGGAAAATATTGTTTTGCCCCGTCCGGCTTGACCCATTCCATGCTTGGGAAGTTGACCCAGCGCTTGCCGTTCTTCTCGTGCAGCATGACGCCACGCACGATGAGGCCCGACGGCATTTCCAAATCGAAGGAGCCGATCAGCGAATTTTTACGAATTACTCGCGCATTGCTGATTTTGAACGAGCTCATGGCGCAGGCTCCGCCTCAAGATCATCAGCAAGGCCGCTGAGAATTGTCGGGAGGCGACGCGCGATCACGCCTTCGCCCGAGCGCTCGTCGGCGGCACGTGCAATGGCGGCTTGTCGATCAGCGCACCTGCGCAGCGCACGCGCACGGCGCCAGCGAGGATTGCGGCCTCGATGCTTCGCTCGAGAACGAGGGGCGTGGGGAAGCCGCTCAATTCGGGGGTCGCGCTCCGCACATATGGGCGCGGCCCTCGCCGTTTCGGATCCTATCATGCCGCCTTCTCGCGGCGGGCTTCCTCGATAAGCTTGGCGACATAGCGCTTGATCGAGTCGTAGATCGCGCGCGACATCGCGCCTTTGCCGACGACCTCGATCTCGCCGGCCTTCACAAGCTCCCAATACTTGGAGTTCCCGTAGCCAAGCATACGCCTCGCGTCGCTGTGCCTCAGGAGGAAGGGTTCGATATCCACGTTCGCGCCTCAAAGTAGCGCCCACATGGATGCGGGCGGACGCGAGCATACGGGGCGGGCAAGTGGCACGTCTTGGTGGTCATTTCAAAAGTGAACTGGGTCCATCCCCGTCCATGGATGGGGCACTGCGCGACGAGCCGCTCAAATCGGCGCAGCCTTCTTCGGCCGCCTTCACTTGCGTTTGTAGAGGAGTTGCGGGCTCGGAACCCGTCTCAGGTTCAGCTCTCCCTTCTTGATCTTCCTTTTGAGCCGATTGTATTCCGATCTCACGGCGTCTGCCGTGAACGGCTCTCCATCGCCTAGCGCGATTTCGCCGATCGCGTTGGCGAAGCACACCAATTGGCCGCCGACTGAAAAGCCCGGGTTCGCGTGCGCCTCGTAGTAGAGCCGAACGGCCATGCCCAACACGCTGCCTTTCAAGCTGCGATCGCCCGAGCGTCGATCGCCGCCCATTTTCAGGGCACCTCGCCATGTGGGATCGTACCTGGCAAGGGCGCGTAGAGTATCGCAGAACCTGCCGTCCAAGCCGCCGAGCTCGTCGAGTTCTTTGCGAAGCTCACGGGCACACCATCGTCCTGCTTCCGCGAGATCGCGCAAAACTTCCAAGAATTCGCCGTCCAGACTGCCGGACACCCCGCGAAGGTCGGCGGCGAGCCGGGCGATGCGCCGTCGCCGAGCTAGAGGGATCATGGGAAGACTCTGATCGCGCCGCTCGATCCCGGGATCGTCGGTGGCTATGGCCCGCATCTTCAGCGCCTGATCTTGATGCTGCACTTTCAGGGACAGATGACCTGCGAGCGGATTCTGGCGCTGCTGAACGGCGTCGGCGTGGTGATTTCGAAACGCCAGGTGGTGCGCCTGCTGGCCGCCAAGCTCGAGACGTTCCGCGCTGAGGACGCCGAGGTGCTGAAGACCGGATTGAGCAGCGCTTCCTTCGTCACGGTCGACGACACCGGCGCCCGCCATCGAGGCAAGAGCGGCGTGACGACCCAGATCGGTTCCGACAGCTTCACCACGTTTCGAACCGGCCCGAGCAAGTCCCGCCTGGCGTTCCTGCGCAATCTCCTGGGCGGCGCGGCCTCTTACGTGGTCAACGAGGCGGCGCTCGTCTACATGCGGGCTTGCAATCTGAGCCTCAGCCTCATCGACACGCTCGCGGGCCATCCGACGCGGCTTTTTGCGTCTCACGAAGACTGGACGAGCCATCTGAACGCGCTCGGATTCGCCGATCTCAGGATCACCCCCGATCCGGTGCGGGTCGCCAGCGAGGGTGCTCTGTGGGGCGCCGTTCGCGAGCAAGGCCTGCTCGGCCAAGCCATCGTCGTGTCAGACGGCGCCGGCCAGTTCCGCGTCGGCGAACACGCCTTGTGCTGGGTGCACGCCGAACGCCTGGTCCACAAGCTCATCCCCGCCAACGACAAGCAGCGCAACGCGATCGAGGTCGCACGGCGCATGATCTGGTGGTTCTATCGCGCCTTAAAAGAATACAAGCTCGCCCCGAGCCTCGAGAAAGCCGAGCGCCTAAACCCTTGAAGCGCCTTCGTCGCGACCAAAACCCCCGAGCGCCCGCAAAACCCTCGGCAAAGTCTCGGGCAGGTCCTCGGAAATGAGGCCGGGGCCGAAGGCGCGGGCGGCGGCGCCGTGCAGCCAGACCGCGGCCGAGGCGGCCTCGAAGGCGGGAACGCCTTGGGCGGCGAGGCCGGCGACGAAGCCGGTCAAGACGTCGCCGGACCCGGCGGTGGCCAGCGTCGGCGGCAGGTCCCAGCCGATCGTGGCGCGGCCGTCGGGGGCGGCGACCACGGTGTCGGGGCCCTTGAGCACGACGACCGCCCCCGCCAGCCGCGCCGCGCCCCTCGCGCGCGCGAGCTTGTCGTCCTCCGCGTCGACGCCCGCCGCCCCGGCGAACAGTTTTGCGAATTCACCCTCGTGCGGCGTCATGATCGCGGAATGGCCGCCGCGCGCGATCAGCGCGCCGAGCGTGTCCGCTTCGCCGGCGAAGCTCGTCAAAGCGTCGGCGTCGATCACGACGGTCCGCCCGGTCGCGGGCCGGGTCAGCGCCGCCGTGACGAGTTTGCGCAGTTCGGGGCCGACGCCCGCGCCGGGCCCGAGCGCGATCGCGCGGCGGCGCGCGTCGGCGAGCAGCGCCTCGAAGCCCGGCAGGCCGGCGAAGGGGGCGACCATCACCGCGGTCGAATGCGCGGCGTTGACGGCGACCGAATCGATCGGGCTCGCGATCGAGACGATTCCCGCGCCGGCCCTGAGCGCCGCCCGCGCGGCGAGCCGGGCCGCGCCAGTCTGATGCGCCGCACCGGAGAGGACGAGCGCCGCGCCGCGCGCATATTTGTGCGATTCTGGGCCGAGGCGCGGCAGCGCTCGCCGCCAGAGGACCGGCGAATTGACGAAGGTTTTCGGCGCGATGCGGGCGAGCACGCCGGCCGGAATGCCGATGTCGGCGAGACGGATCGTTCCTGAGAGCCACCGGCCCGGCTCGAGGAGGTGGCCGGGCTTCAGCCGGAAGAAGGTGACGCTCGAGGTCGCCTCGACCGCGGCGCCGCGGACCTTGCCGGTCGCGCCGTCGAGGCCCGAGGGCACGTCGACGGCGACGACGCGCCCGCCGCCGCGGCCGAAACCATTGATCCGCTCGACGATCGCCCGCGCCTCGCCCATAACGTCGCGGGCCAGCCCCGCGCCGAAGATGGCGTCGACGACGCAGTCGGCGCCGGAAAGATCGACGTGCGCCGCGGGCAAAACCTCGCCCGCGAAACGGGCGGCCGCGAGCGCGGCGTCGCCGCCGAGCGCCTCGCGCCGCCCGATGAGGCCGAGCTCGACGGCATAGCAACGCTCCGCCAGGAGACGCGCGGCGACGAAACCGTCGCCGCCGTTATTGCCGGGGCCACACAGTACGACGATCCGGCCGCGCGACCGCGCGAGGCGCGCCGCCTCGTCGGCGACCGCGCGCCCGGCGGGCTCCATGAGCTGGATCCCCGCGGTTCCGGCCGCAATCGTCATGCGGTCGGCCTCGCCCATCTCGGCCGGGGTCAGGAGATGCGGAAGGTCCAGCGGATTGAGCATGAGGCAAGGTGGGACAGCGCATCGGTGGTGGCAAGCGATAAAAACGTCTTTGCATCGCCGCCAATTCTGCTATATCGCGCCGCGGCTGATCCCCGATAGCTCAGCTGGTAGAGCATTCGACTGTTAATCGAATGGTCGCAGGTTCGAAGTCCTGCTCGGGGAGCCAAATATTTCAAAGAGTTATGGCGGTTTGCGTCGACTAAGCGTAGTGGATGGCGGGCCTGTGTCGTCACCATGTCGTCACCGAAGCCGGGCCGGAAGCCGAGCATCGCCGACTGAGGCCACGACCGCGCCCAGACTCATTCAAGGTCCTCAGAATCCCGCCCAGCGGCTTCGGCTTGCCAAGGTAGGGTGATAGAGAGGCTCGCCGACCGACGGGGAGCACGCATAACGTGAGCGATTGCGCATGAATGCCGTTGAAATTGAAGAAGCCGTCTCGGCGCTGGCGGCTGCGCCATTCGACAGGGCCGAGTTTCCCTACGGGTTCCTAGCCGCGTTCGGAAACAAGGAGACGACGATCAAACGGCTGCGAGCGGGGTCGTCGAACGCCTCCGACGTTCCTGGCGGGGTGCTTCAGCGCAACAACATTCATATTGCGACATGCACGCCCGGCGAGGTCGAGGCGACGCTAAGGGCGTTGCGGGAGAGCCCCAAGACGACCGCCGCCAAGGCAAAATTTGTGCTGGCGACGGACGGCGTCGAGTTCAGGCCGAGGACCTAGGCTCTGGAGATACGATCGCAAGCGCCTATCGCGACTTCGCAAATCACTTCGGCTTCTTTCTGCCGCTGGCCGGCATTTCGTCCATCCGCCAGATCGCCCACAACCCCATCGACATCAAGGCGACCGGCCGGCTCAACAAACTCTATGTCGAGTTGTTGAAGGACAACGAGGATTGGGGAACCGACGCGCGCCGGCCCGAACTCAATCAGTTTATGGCACGGCTGATCTTCTGCTTCTTCGCCCAGAGCACCGGTATCTTCCGCCCGCATCTCTTCACCGAGACGATCCGGCAGATGACCGATCCGTCGGGCGCCAACACGCACGAGGTCATTTCCGAACTTTTTCGCGTCATGGATACGAAACTGGAAGACCGCAAAGCCCGGAACTTCCGCCCGTGGGCCGAGCAACTCCCCTACGTGAACGGAAGCCTATTCGCCGGGAAGGCGGGCTGTCCGCGCTTCTCGCGCACGGCGCGCGCATACCTCTTGCGCGCCGGCGACCTCGACTGGAAAGAGATCAACCCCGACATCTTCGGCTCGATGATCCAAGCCGTCGCAGCCGACGACGAGCGCGGTTCGCTCGGCATGCACTACACGAGTGTTCCGAACATCCTGAAGGTGCGGGATGGTTCTCGAAAGCAAGTGATTTCGCAACGAATAGCGGCGGCGTAAGTTCCTGAGTTTCCGCACATTGTCCGTTTGTGTGGTAACCCTCCATATAAGGGAAGTCGAGATCAGTCCGATGAGCAGAAGATTGACCTAATTAATGCTTGGGTAGGAAAACTAAGATCCACGAGGTCTGCGGAAACGTTGCACTGGAACTCGGCGATCAGCATCGAGAGGCAGGCGGGGTCGAAGACGCGGATCGACGCGATGCGTAATCCGCTCGGCGTTACCGTCGATGCCACGCCGAGCGACGGACGCTCGCCAGGCCCCCAGGCTTGCCCGAGGGCTTTGCGAGCGGCAACGGCCGCATCGAGGCGACCGAGATCGACGTCGACGCCAAAATCGCGGGGCGGATCGCGGACATTCTGGTTGACGAGGGTGACTTCGTCAGCGCCGGACAGGTGCTCGTCCACATGGACACCAAGACGCTCGAAGCTTAGCGACGCGAGGCAGAGGCGCAACTCGAGCGCGCGACCATCGGAGTCGACACGGCGGGAGCCGTCGTGAAACAGCGGGAAGCCCAGCGGACCGCCGCATCGGCCCAGATCGACGCGCGCGTAGCTTTGCTGGACGCGGCGTTAGTTAGCCCGGCTGGCCCGTGTCGAGCCCATGGCAGCCAGGGACTTTGAGACCAAGCAAGCGCTCGACGACGCCCGCGCCGCGAAAAACGCAGCCACTGCCGCGGGCGGATTTGGCCGCGGCCGAGGCTGGGATCAGCGCGGCGAAGGCGCAGGTCGTCGACGCCAAGGCGGCGGTCGTGGCGGCGAAGGCGACGATCGAGCGCATCGTCGCCGACATTGACGACAGCAGCCTCAAAACGCCGCGCGACGGCCGAGTCCAGTATAAAGTCTCTCAGACAGGGGAAGTGCTGCCGGCGGGCGGGCGGGTCCCCGATTACTCGATTTGGGTGGGGTCCAAGTTCGACACTTATTCACACGCCGATGATGTAATCGAGGCCGTTCCCCCGACACCAGTCGAGGACCTCGGGGCTGCAGTAATGGCTGTCGGCCCGCAGCAGGATCTCAGTGTTGGGCCAGTTGGCGCGGATGGCGCGCACGAGACGGCGCAGGAAGGCCTTGATTTCCTTGCCGCCGGGCCGTTTGGCGGGCCGAAGGACGGCGGTGATGAAGCGGCCCTCGCCGTCGAACACGACGATCGGCTGAAAGCCATACTCGTCATAATGTGCGTTGAACAACCGCAACTGCTGGCCGCCATGCACCGCGTCGAACGTGTCGTCGATGTCGAGCGTGATTCGCTTGGGAACTTTTCCGAAGGACTCGCAATAAAGATCGACCATCGGCCCTGCGCAGCAAGGCGCGAACGTTCGGCAGATTCTCGAGCCGCGAGATCGTCGATTGCGAGCACAGTTCCCGATCGGACGGCGACAGATCGAGCGCCATCTTGAACATCGGATCGCTTCGCAGACAATTGGCGTCGTTGCCGTCCTCGTAGCCGGCGCCGATCATCAGGAGCCGAAAACGAAGGATATCGGCCAAGCTGTGCGTGACTTGATCGGGATCGCGGGGGTCTACGATGCAGGCGGCGAGCCGGTCGGCGAGGCGAAGCCGTTGCTGCACCTCGCGCAACGCCAGAACGCCGCCATCCGACGAAAGCAAACCGCCATCAAATTTGACCACGACCGGCTTCCCGCTCGCCGGTGACAGACCAGGCAATGGCAACATAGGATCGTTCATGGCGGGTGTGGCCTCACTGAAATCGCGCGAATCGGCTTCGATAACCAGATTCTACGTGATATCAGCCATTTAAGCTACATCCGCCAACCCGCCGCGCATAATCCGGGCTAAAAGGGGACATTCTCATGTTGCGCTAACAACCTGAATTTAGGGATAGCGATAGAGACTGTTTTGTAGTAGCATTACACGAGGATATGCGCACGCTTTGGCGAATTGATCCAGTTCGACGCCAGCCCGCACGATTGGTTCGAGGGGCGCGGTCGGCGCTGTGCGCTGATCGTGTTCATCGACGACCGAATTCGGCCGCGTCGTCGAGCGATTGCGCATCGAGTTGACACCGCGCTCACCCCTCAGGCCTAGGGCCGCGTCGCGAATCTGTAGCGCCGCACTTGCGGCTGACACATCTGGGTCTGATAGAAGATGACAGAACCGAGAGCCATAGCTATTCAAGTACCAAAGCCGGAGAGCATCTGCTTCATCATTAGTCCTTTTGCCAAAGAGTTTGGGTCCCTCTCTGGACTAATCGAAGATGCCGCAAATCGCTTAAATATTCGGCCAATACGTACTGACAAAGTAGTACAAGGTCCCGACATCTTAAAGCAGATGCAAGATAATATAAGATCAGCGAAGATCGTTATCGCTGTATGCAGCGCTGTCGCCAATAACCAACCGAATGTAAACGTAATGTACGAGCTAGGATTCGCTCGCGCACTAGGCAAATCCATACTGCTTGTAACAACACCACACCAAACCCTACCGTTCGATATAGGAAGATTTATGCGCCTGGTGGAGTACACGCCAGACCAGCTTGACCGCCAGAGCGATAGTAGCGAAAGACTGGTGATCACCCTTAAGGAAGCGATGCATATGCTTCTGGACGCAATGGATAAGGAAAAGAATCCACTAACCGATCCCAGTTACACGGATATTTGCGTCATTCCAAGCCGTTATGGTTTTCCAGACTTTTGGCTCAAAGTACAAACTATCGTATCTTTCGCCAAAACTATTCACCATGAAATGCAGACTCTCCAGCATATTTGCCTTGACGCATTACAGTTGCAATCGCAGCAAGTTCGCGAGGACGCGCCAAAAACGATAAAGCCCTTTACCAACGCACTGACTGACTTTCATCTTTATTGGTTTAGCTCGACCATTAATCAGAGCCTACCGCGTTTATTACAGGGGGAAGCGGACGTGGAATCCGCCATACTCTCTCTCAAACAACAACTGGACGTGCTGCACGATGAGAAGTATACCAGTCTTTGCCGCTCGTCTCAGTCCTTCGCGCAGCTTAAGCCACTCCTTCAACAATACGACACGTATCGGCAACGGCTCGAAATGCTGCCAAGTACGCCCGTGGCGTCCCTAGTGGCAACCGTAACAGAGCTTTCAGCGAAAACAAAATTCTTATCGACGCATGCGGACAACATACTGAGAGATATGGCTATCGTGATCTCGGAGAGATGAGTGATGGATATTCCCTGTAACATCGAGTCTCTTAAGACAGCGCATGAGAAACTTTGGAGGGAAGTGGTTTCCAATCTTCCAACAAACAAGGAGAAAAGGGGCGCATTAATTGTAGAGGCGGAAAACCTAATAAGTAATATAGAGTCGTGTTCCGCGCAGGTAACAACGTCCGAGGAGTACACGTGGTTAAGTGGCGCAGCCGTGCAATGGCAGTCGGTATTCTCATCGGTACTAGGGATGCCGCGGAATGTCAACCTTGCGCCTTCGCCGCAGCCAGTAAAGCTGCCTGCACAAAAGCCGCTCGCGGATGATAGGGAAGTCGACACCTGGATTCGCGAGAACGCCCATTATCACGGTATAATTCGGCGGGCACAGAATCTACATCGTGACCTCGGTGATATACTGCAAAGAGCGGAGGAAACCGGTACTGATAGCGAGGCACAGATTGCGGAAGACTGGCATAGAGCAACGGTGTACTTTGCCTGTGAAGTGATTGACGGAAGGGTAGATTTAATACGACAACTTAGCGTGGATACATACTATCGACTGGAATCGGTGTGGTTGAAGGACGTAAAAGAAGTGAAAGCATATTTTATTTGGAGGCGCACAAAGGGAGCGGCAGAGGACAATTATGATATAGCGTGTGAACAGATCCGGGATAGGTTGTTGTCGTGTGCAAAGGGATCGGCGGATGAATTTCAAGAGACTCGTCGTTATATAGAGGGGCGTTATTTAACGAATGACGGAATCAGGCCCGATGTAAATGAAACGGCGCGAAAGGTTATTGCCATAAAGGCAAAACGCGTGTGGGAATCGACGGGTGGCATATATAGTAATGAAGCGAACTGGATAAGTGCGGAGAGGTATACGAAAATGTTTTATGAGAACATTATACCAGCGGTAGCGATGAAAAATGTAGATAGTGCAGAGATGGTGTTAAAAGCGTTTGGGTTTAGCAGGTCGCCGGAAAACAGGTACCTTATCATAAATGCGTTCGAAGCGGCGATTGCCATTTATTTTCTCGACGCGGATGTGATTAGAGAGCTGTTAGACAAGAAAAGAGTGACGTATATGATCCTATAAGAAGGGTGCGTCTGCGGCGGGCGGGGGTTTCGACCGCGCGCGCTGCTGAAAAAGGCATCCTGACAGGCGGTGGCCAATATGATTTCGTGCCTCTGCGATCTTGGGAGAACGGAAGCGGGGCTCGGATGCGCTGTTGGACAGGGCCTTCTGCACCCGCCTGCCGCTCCGATCGGATCGTATAAAATGCCTGCACCAGCAACGCCCGCAACAGCCGCTCAGGCGCAATCGATGGCCGACCCGTAGCGCGTCATGCGCCCGTATTTGCGGTAGGTGCGCGCTTTGAGCTGGTGGGCACAGGTAGACGCCTTGAGGATTTGATCGAAGAGAAGCTCGACCAATACCCAGTTGGCTCGGCGCAAGGCAGTGTTTATCGATCGCGTTTAGCTCAACCGGTTGGGTGGAGACCGCGTGCTCGGAATACAGGCGATGATCTCGCGGAATATTTTAGAAACGCATTCGAAGCGAGGACGTCCCCAGACTATTCGCTGATGCTTTGAAAAACAAGCTGTCTGATCGGGCGCTGGAATCGGAGTGGAGCGCGATTCCGGACCGCCTCGGTAAGAGAGCATTCATTGTGCCGTACATCATGCCGTTGCTTCCAATTAAGCAATCGAATATTCTTGCCGAGAGCAGACTATATCAGATAAACAATTGCAACTACATCACGAGCTATATTGCCGATTTGGGTGCCTGCGTGTTTCAGGACATGCAGATCCTTGGCGGCGCGGTAGTGCCCTCGGGAGCCCCTGCGGATGATATCCAATTCGGACATCTCAAAAGGGCTTGTGAGCTGTCAGGGATATTGGAGGACGTTTTGCGGGCCCCCCCTGAGCGTCTGGACGACGTTGCCAAAACTGATCTCTTCGTCCAAGCTTTCAGGGGAACTCACAACGCGGGGCCCTTCGAGCTGCCCGTCGCACGGGAGAATTGCCGAATTCCGGTGGATCTCGCAGCCAGTTGGCAGCGTCGGCGTAGCGCTGGGCCAGTGCCTTCAGCCGCGGGTCTTTCATGTCGCGGAGCCGGCCAATGCGGCTTCGGCGTCGTTTTGCTTGTTTCATCGGTTCACCTCCATACAAGTCCATCGCTTTCGAAGAGACGCGGCTTCGGGCCGGCTAGTAGTGTGGTCTTGGCGCGCTGAAATTGCTTGCGCGCCGCCGCAGTGAGGCCTCCGCTGTCTTTCGCTTCAAGAAAGCCGCGCGACTTGATCTCGTCGCGGACTCTGTCGACTTCGATTTTTCGAACTGGCGCGCCATCGAGCCCGGCGCTCGTCGACACGCCGTCGGCGAGCCTGTCGTAGGCGTCGAGCAGCGCTGGTCTATGCTTCCCGTCCTATGCCACGATCGCCGATCGCGCCCGTTGCGCGCCCTCGACCGTTGGCGAGGCCATTAAGGGGTCGCCACACGATTTGTTCAAAATCGTACGCTAGGCGAAAATGGCAGGTATTTCATAGGCTTTCACAAACGGTCGTTTGCGCAGGATTTTCGTGACCACCGATTTTTTCGAAAATTTCCGTTGCAGAAACCTCTTCCATAATGCCGACGAAAGGCAATCGTCATTCGAAGGGCTGTTGGCGTACGATTTTGAACAAATCGTGTGGTGACCCCTGTTAGACCCTCATTCCTTGGTTCCGCCCGCGAAGAGCAAGCGGATCACGCGTGCACATTCATTTCAGGTTGAGCAGGCGGTCGAGCCCCCCGCGGTTCAGGAACCGCTGGTTCGCCTC
The DNA here is from genome assembly GCA_963758335.1 of uncultured Alphaproteobacteria bacterium. Taxonomy (GTDB): domain Bacteria; phylum Pseudomonadota; class Alphaproteobacteria; order Rhizobiales; family Beijerinckiaceae; genus Roseiarcus. Next base: position 223,370 of record CAVWVF010000004.1, read on the forward strand.
CAACGCGAAATATGCATTGGAGCCGAAGAAGCCGAACAGCGCAAAAAAGCTCTCGAAACACCAGATCCGCGACGCGGGAAAGGTGCCGACGACAATAAGCGCAACCACCGCCACAGTCTGCGAGGGTGCAAAACGCGGCCCAGACCGCGGCCGCGCCGAAAAAGGCGATCGCTGTGGCGAGACACGCGAGCGCAAGGACCACCACGAAGAAAACCGCCGCGGCGAGCTTCCAACGCGGCGCCAGAAGAAGGTTCTTGAAGAAGAGGTTGTGTCCGGCCGTCAGCTGTCGGCAGAGGTCTTCACGGACGATGTCCTTCGCGTCCGGCGGCAGCTTCATTTTGTTCTCCAGTCTGAGAAACGCCCACCAACTCCTGTCGGTGCTCATATCGAACAAGCGGAAGTCGTCTCCGTTATTCGGCGCAACGCGCTCAACGCATCGCTCAAGCTCTTTGGACGCCATCAGATAGCCGGAGACCATCAGCGACGACGCTTCGACCTCGGAAAAAGAATCGAGGTCCGTGCGAATCTCCGAGAGATAACGCTGGATCTCATGATCAATTCCATAACTTGCGGGCGCGCGAGGTAAGGGAGGAGTCGGATCGTCGCAATTGACCCAGTCGACATCGTCCGCGGGAAGTTCGGCTTTGAGATGCACGAAAAAGAGATTGCGGCCGGCGCCGACGGCGACCCGATCTTCGAGGTCGCCGTGCTCCGCCTCACGCACGCGCTTCATCAGGATATTCATCGAGCGGCTCGGCGTGCTCACAGGTCCATTAGGCGGAGTGCTCTCGTCGCCCATCTGGCCCGAAGCGTCGCTGCAGAAAATGAAGTCGCACCCTTGGCCGACCAGCGCGTCGACGCCCTGATTGTCATGCACGCCGCCGTCGACCAGTCGGACGAGACGGCCAGGATAAAGCTTTGACAGCCGCACCGGCTCGAAAATGCCCGGCACGCAGGCCGACGCCGCAACGGCAAATCCGAGCGTAAGATCCCCATAAGGGCCGGCCTTCCCGTAAGGCATGCGCCGAAGGCGCTCGTTCTTATCCACCATTTCGCCGATCAGCTCCGGAGGCTCGCCCATCCAGTTACCAGTGAAGTGCCACGAATGGCCGGTGTTGAGGCAGGTGGCGTTGATCAGGAGCGCGGGCACACGGGCGGACCGCCGCCAGTTGCTGAAACGGGGATTGAATTTGCCTTTCTCGCCTTGCGGCTGAATGCGAAGCGAGTCCAACCGAACCGGTCCCGTCGTCTCGGGAATCGCGGGGCCGTAGAAATACTCGTCGTAGAGTTCCGCCATCCGGTCGCTACGCGTGTAGTTCGGCTTGAAGAGAAGCTTGAGCGTGGCCTTGAAATTGCTGAGACCACGCATGCGCAGGTTTTCGCTTACGGCGGTCGAGAATTGGCGCTCCAGCTTCTGCACGAGCTCAATATAGTCGTCCCGGCCGGGATCGGCCTTGCTCTGCAGAAGATCGCGTAGCAATACATAGTAATACATAGTAATGGGCGCCGACAATGCTGCCTCCGGACACGGTCGAAAGCACGTCGACGTGGCGCAAGATGTCCGCCTCGGCGATCCGCGCGAGGACGCCGATATGATAGAAGGAGGCGCGGAAGCCGCCGCCTGAAAGCGCAAGGCCTACCTTTCCCAGTCGTGCGCTGAGCGCCATCTGCTCGCCGGTCAGCTCAACGCCGCCGGATCTCTTTCGGAAGGCATTGATGACCTTCGCGGCCGCATCCCAATAGGCCTTCAACAACGGCGCCAAGGCCGGTTCGTTCAGATAGGCGACCCGCGCCCATTGGGCGTAGGTTGTCTCGAGCTTCCAGTCCGCCCGCTTCTCCGTGAATGTCTTTTCGGTCCAGACGCGCGCTTTTTCGAGCAACGCCTTGGTTCGCTCCAGCTCGGCCGGCTCCGGGCTCCACCGCGACAACCCCAATCCGAGGCAGGCACCCGCCATCGTCTCGCATAGCCACTCGGCGGCCGTCTCTTCGCTATTTTCGAGGCGTTCGGTGAGCCGGACAATGATCTCGGAGCGCAGTTCCGCGCTCTCTCCTCTGGCCTGGCTCGCCGCGGCGGACAGAAACGCCCCCTTGCCAATAAGTTCCAGCCGAAACGCCAGAGAGTCGAGAAGGAAAGCTGCATTCAGCGCGCCGTAACCCTCGAATTTCATTGAGTTGCGACGGCGATCGCATTCGTGGGCTTGCCGGTAGCACTCCAGCGCCTGATGCAGCCTGCGAAGATCGCCATCCAGGTCGAACATGCGGCGATATACGGCGCCACGCAGGGCGGACGTCTCCGCCTGATCCGCTAGGACCGTGCCTTGACCAACTCCTTCTTCCGGAAGCGCCTTTACGTCTTCGAGGATCCGAAGCGCGGCCTGAAACCGGCGCCGCGGCGGCACCTCCTCATCCTTGTAGGTTGCAAGCGCCCGCTGCTGCCGAATGCGGTTGGAGAACGGATCGCGTTGGGCACCGTACTTCTTCAGCGCGAGCGCGAAAATGCTCGCCGCGGGGCCGAACAGCAGCTTCTCGTTGAGCCACTTCTTCCCAAAATTGAAGAGGTCCTGTGGCGATCCGGCCTCGTTGCTCACGATCGCGTGGGCCCGATCGCGAAGCCAGTCCGAGAAAGTGTCGAGCGCATCTTCGCGTCCCGACACGCTCAGGTACGACTTAAGCGACGTCAGACTGTCCAGGCCAAAAGTCCCGTCTGGTTGTTCTCCTTCTGGTTCTGCTTCGATCTTTGGTTCGTCTCTTTGCGGCGAGGGCGAAGCGAATAGGTCTCCCGCAAGGCCAGTGTTTTTCTCGGGTATCTCGCGAGCCGGCACGGCGTATCTCTTCACACTTCGCTTTTGGCAGGAGAACTCAGAGAGTGGTTCAACACGATGAAACTTTCAATGGCGAAATGGCCAAAGATATTTGAAATTTCAGGACGGTGGCGCGAGCAGGTGCGTGGGGTATCCGAGGATGGTTGTATATTGGCGCGTCTGCGCAATCGGCAGTTCTTCTCCCTGGCCGAACTAAATCAAGCGATCCGCGAACTGGTCGATCAGCTCAACGATCGGCCAATGCGCGGCTGGGGCGCCACCCGACGCGCGCTCTATGAGCAGGTCGACCGGCCCGCCCTGCGGGAGCTGCCGCCGGCGGCCTACGAATATGCTGACTGGAAGCGCTGCCGGGTCAACCTCGACTACCACGTCGAGATCGACAAGCACTTCTACTCGGTGCCGTTCCGGCGATGAGAGCCGTTGCCGGGAAACACGGGAGGAGACCTTGGGCTCCGCGAACCTGTCCACGAAACGACAACGGATAGCCGAACTGGCGAGGACGACGGCGGGGACATCATCACCTCCGTGCGCTTCTCGACAGGCGAGTCACGGACGGCGTCCTCTACGCCAACGCGAGCGAAACTCTTCCGTGAAGAACCGGATGCGGGAAAGCTGCACGTCCGGGTGTGTGTCCAGCGAAGGCTGGCATGTTCAGCAGGAGACAGACCTGCCGGGGCAAAAGTCAGGAGCCCCGTAGTTTGGATAGCAGGGTGGCGGGAAACCAAAACTCTGAAGCCTATCGACAACGTCTCCCTCGGGAAGACGACGAGCCGCCGGGCCGTAATGAAAGTAAACGCGAATGTGGCCTCGAAAGTGCGTAGCCCCGAAGGCCGAGCCCACATCTGGAGGGCGAAGGCAGCATGGGGAGCCGAAATCTGACTGAAGCGGCTCCTTCACTTCGGCGGGGTGGAAGCGACAGCACGGTGGCAAGAACATGCCGAGCAACTGGAGAAGCCTTCCTCGCCCCGGCGCGAAATCGCCGGAGCAGGGTAGATCGTATAACCGGCGCAACCGGGAAGTCGATCGAAGGCGAGAGGGTGGCGGTCGGGTCCGTAGTAGCGGCGAAGCGGAGTAATGTCCGTGGAGCAAAGGGGCCCTGCTGCTTGTAGCGTCTCCGGCCATAAGGAAGGCAAGGACGAGATGACAAAGGCGTCCATGGATTTGCAAGACCTGAGGCGGAGAATATACGTCAAGGCGAAGGCTGAGACGTCCTGGCGGTTCTGGGGCTATATGTCCACGTCTGCAAGCTGGACACACTGCGCGAGGCGTACGCGCTGGCCAAGAAGAACGATGGCGCTCCGGGAAGTGACGGAATGACCTTCGCGGCCATCGAGGCGCAAGGCGTAGAGGTTTTCCTCGAGCAGATCGCGGACGAACTGGTCGGGCGCACCTATGCGCCGCTCCCGGCAAGGAAGCAGGAAATCCCGAAGGATGGCGGCAAGGTCCGCGTCCTTTCAATTCCGGCGATCCGCGATCGGGTGGTGCAAGGCGCGCTCAAGCTCATACTGGAACCGATCTTCGAGGCGGACTTCCAACCGGGGTCGTTTGGATACCGTCCACAACGGACAGCCCATGAAGCGGTGGACCGTGTGGCGCGAGCGATCGTTCAGCACAAGACACGCGTCATCGACATCGACCTGAGCAGCTATTTCGACAATGTCCGGCATGATCGGCTGTTGGCGAAGGTGGCCGAGCGGGTGGACGATGGCGACGTGATGCGCCTGCTGAAGGTGATGCTCAAAGCCAACGGCAAACAGGGCGTTCCGCAAGGCGGGGTGATCTCGCCGCTGCTCAGCAACCTCTACCTCACCGAGGTTGACAGGATGCTGGAGCGGGCGAAGGAGGCCACACGCTACGGCAAGTACACCGGCGTCGAATATGCGAGGTTCGCTGACGACCTGGTGATCTTGATCGACGCCCACCCGCGGCACGACTGGCTGATGGCGGCGGTGGAAAAGCGGCTACGCGAGGAACTCGCCGAACTGCAGGTCGAAATCAACGAGGAGAAGAGTTGGATCGTGGACCTATGCCGCGGCGATCAACCCTTCTGAGAGTCACAATTGGGGTTAGACAGCGACATCTCGTCTACCACTTGAGGAGGACGGTCATCTCCCCTTCGGCGTCATTACGATAAAGAACCTTCATCCATACTTTATCGAATTGCGATTTTTGCCACTCCATTCCCGCCGGGTCGATATAAACCGAGCCGCCTTTGGTCGGCTCCAACTTACCCTTAAGACGTTCGGAGAATTCAGCGGCTCTATCTGCAGTTGTCATTGGTGTCTCCCGCGCTAGGTTGAAGACGGATCGTGACATCAAATTCCCGGCGGCGCGAAACCGGCCGGGGCACTCTGGTGCAGCCTGCTTTGGAACGCGATGGATTTGATGCGAAGGCCGCCCGCAGGCAATTGGGGCACAGTCACACGATTTGCGCAGTATGCATCTAGAGCGGTATCCGAACGGATTGAATCGGTTGGGGGATTCCCGAATCGGTTAATTTCTGCTTCGTCATTCACGCTGCGAGAATGGGGGCGGCGGGGATGGGTCTTTCCAACGATCTTCGCGAGCGCGTGGTTGAGGCGGTGGTCTTGGGCGGGTTGTCGCGCAATCAGGCGGCCGCGCATTTCAAAGTGAGCATAGCGAGCGCAGTGCGCTGGGTGAAGCGGTTCCAAACCACGGGCGAGATTTCGCCGGCGCCTTCTGGCGGCGACCGACGCTCCGGCCGGATCGAGGCGCATCGCGACTATCTGTTGGGCCTGATCCGGCGCAGCCCGGACATGACGCTGCTCGAGATCCAGGAGCGGCTGATCGCCAATTGCGGCGAGCGCTTTGCGGTCTCTGTGCTGTGGCGTTTCTTCGACCGTCACGAGATCACCTTTAAAAAAAACAGCGCATGCCGAGGAACAACAACGCGCGGACGTGCAAAGTCGACGCCGGGAATGGTTCGCGGGGCAGCTCGATCTCGATCCGACGAAACTCGTTTTCGTTGACGAGACCGGAGCCTCCACCAATCTCGCGCGCAAAGGCGGACGTTGCCGGCGCGGGCGCCGCTTGCGGGCGGCCATCCCGCACAGTCACTACAAAACGGTGACTTTGGTCGCCGGCCTTCGCCTTCGCGGCCTGACGGCGGCAAAGACTTTCGATGGACCGATCAACGCCGCCCTGTTCGAGGATTGGCTGGAGACATGCCTCGTCCCCACGCTCTCGCCCGGCGAGATCGTCGTCATGGACAATCTCCCGGCTCACAAGGGGCCGCGGGTCGAGCAACTCATCAAGGCGGCGGGCGCGGAGTTGCGATATCTCCCAGCCTACAGTCCTGATATGAACCCCATCGAAAAAGCCTTCTCCAAGCTCAAAGCCTTCCTGCGCAAAATCGCCGAACGGACCGTCGCGGGCCTCATGCGCGCCCTCGAAACCTGCGCCGAAATCTTCAAGCCCTCGCAATGTACAAATTACTTCAAATCCTGTGGTTATGAGCACGATACAGGATGATCGGATTCCGCTTCTAAGACGGCCTTCGGGCCGCTCATCGGACCTATCGCGTTGAGTTGTACGATCATCAAGTCCTCGCCGAGTTCGTCGGAGCGCTTGATGTCGAAGTCTGATCGAGAAGGCGGCTTCTAACCTCCACGTTGAAATCCTTGTCGACGGGTCGGCGGCGGAGTGACCAGGGCTCAAGCCGATCGAGATCGTCTACACGTGTCAACACCAAGATCGAATCGGTGGCTACCGGGTGAGGTTGACTGCCCGGGCCCGATGCCGGCGTTACTTGCCGGATCTGAAATGTAGTCTTCAAGTAGCCCAGCCCTTTTCTCCGGTGACGTTTCGACGCGGTGTTTCATCATTGACGCGAAGCCGGAACAACAAACTCTGCTAGCGCGAGGTCAACGCCGGGCGATACGAAATTCTGGCGCCCGCTCCTTTAGGAATGCCTCGTGGTGAATTAGCGGAATCCGATCATCCTGTATCGTGCTCATAACCACAGGATTTGAAGTAATTTGTACATTGCGAGGGCTTGAAGATTTCGGCGCAGGTTTCGAGGGCGCGCATGAGGCCCGCGACGGTCCGTTCGGCGTGCTCCCAAGCCGAACCAGGTCTCCCACCGACGTTTCGGTGAGCCCCGCCATATTCCGTTCCCGCACGGCATCGATGTTGAAGAAGGAGCCATGCTCTACAGCGACCCTGAAGCAGCAGAGCAGCGCCGTTTCCGCCGAGACCTTACGCGAAGTCACATCCCTCAAGCTGCCCCTGTGGGAGCTTCGACGAGACTGCCTCAGTTTGGTCAGCTTCATTTTTGCTAGGCCTAACTCGTTGACCGCGCTTCCGACGACGGGCGTTTCTTGCGCGGCAGCCGGACCTGCAATGAAGGTGCGCAGCTTGCATAAGAAGGCTGCACACCCCCGACGCTGTCAGATTGGGCGCTTATATCAGCCCAGCTTGGCCTCTAAGCCTAAGCCGAAGATCCCGGCGAAGCTGGGCTTGGTTCCTTGGATGGAGTCCACCTCCGATCCGAGGCCCGAGCTGCCGTCGGGCTTGCCCTCGCTGGTGTAGTAGGGTGTATAAGATTTGCCGGTGGTCTTGTCGTAATAACCCGTGGTGTAGACCGTGCCGGACTTTTCGGAGGTCGATCCGGCGAAGCCGTAGATGTAGTAGTAGCCATTCGACGTGTTGATCTTATCGCCCGCGTAGTAGCCCTTGCTGCCGTTGTCGGCCACCGTGCCCCAATAATAGCTGCCGTCCTTGTACACGAACTTGTAGTCGTAAAGGGACGTTCCGCCGCCCTGCCTGGCCTCGTATAATCCATTGCCGCCGAACAACAGGAAGCCTTTGGCTCCGTAGGTGTAGTCGTACTCCGATCCGAGGCCCGAGCTGCCGTCGGACTTGCCCATACTGGTGTCGTACGGCGTATAAGTTTTGCCGGTGGTCTTGTCGTAATAACCCGTGGTGTAGACCGTGCCGGACTTTTCGGAGGTCGATCCAGCGTTGGTGTAGTAGATGTAGTAGTAGCCATACGACGTGTTGATCTTATCGCCCGTGTAGTAGCCCTTGCTGCGGTCGTCGGCCACCGTGCCGTAATAATAGCTGCCGTCCTTGTACACGAACTTATAGTCGTAAAGAATCGACGACCCGCCCTGCTTGGCCTCGTATAGTCCACTGTGGCCGAAGGACTGGTAGCCCTTGGTTCCGTATGTGTAGTCCTCCTCCGATCCGAGGCTCGAGCTGCCGTCAGACTTGCCATTGCTGGTGTAGTACGGCGTATAAAATTTGCCGGTGGTGTTGTCGTAATAACCCGTGGTGTAGACCGTGCCGGACTTTTCGGAGGTAGATCCGGCGTTGGCGTAGATGTAGTACCAGCCGTACCCAGTGTAGAGGTTATCGCCCGAGTAAATGTAGCCCCTGCTGCCGTCATCGGCCACAGTGCCCCAATAATAGCTGCCGTCCTTGTACACGAACTCGTAGTCGTAAAGGTTCGACGATCCGCCGCCCTGCTTGGCCTCGTATAATCCATTGTAGCCGAACAACTGGTAGCCTTTGGCTCCGTAGGTGTAGTCGTACTCCGATCCGAGGCCCGAGCTGCCGTCGGACTTGCCCAGCCCGGAATAGTAGGGGGTATAGGATTTGCCGGTGGTCTTGTCGTAATAACCCTCGGTGTAGACCGTGCCGGACGCATCGGAGCTCAATCCGCGGAAGACGTCGATGTAGTAGTAGCCGTACGAAGTGTTGATCTTCTCGCCCGTGTAGTAGCCCTTGCTGCCGTTGTCGACCACAAAGCCCCAATAATAGCTGCCGTCCTTGTACACGAACTCGTAGTCGTAAGCAGTCGTGTCGTAAAGAGCCATCGGAAAACCCCTTCAGTTAGAGGGACTTCACCGGATACACGCTTACCAAATACGGACCGGTTGTAAAGGTTGCAAAACTTCACAAGCTCATGCAGGGTCTTGTGCAGAAGCTGGAGTTACCGACAAAGACACTGCAGCCAGACCAACCAGACCAAGCACGATTGACTTTTCGAACATGACGATTCTCCCTTCTCTGCGTTGTCTTCGGCGCTAGTGGCAAAAATCAAACGATAAGCGGGATCGTTACCGAACGCCAGCATTTTTGGCTCCTCGCTGAAAGGAGTGGGTAAGTCGGAATTTGGGGGCGGGTTAGCGATCGCTCAGGGGGGATCGCGTTTAGCCTGAGGGGATGCAGGACACCGATCTTTTCCAGTTGGCCCTTGGTCTTGCGTCGCCGTGGATGGTGACGCGCAGCGAGTTCGACGCGGTGGACGGTCGGCAGCCCCGAAAGTCGCTCCGGCAGGATAGGTCCCATAAGCCTTGGGGCGAAGCAAGCAGGAGAGCGCAGTGCGAGGAAATCCGCATGCTGCGTTCGACGACCGGAAACGGATCCTCCATCATTTCCGTCTCGATCGCCGCCTTTCGGCGCGCGTCGCGGTTCGATTTATGCGTGGATTTTCCGCGGGGGAGTCGGTTCGCCTGTGCGCAGTGTGGGCGCGAGGACTGCGCGGTTCATGACACGAAGGAGGAGACCTGGCGGCATCTGGATTTCTTCCAGCATCGCACGCTGTTGCATGCGCGCACGCCGAGGGTGACGTGTCCGCAGTGCGGCGTGCGCAAGGTGGCGACGCCGTGGGCTCGCGCGGGATCGGGTTTCACGTTGCTGTTCGAGGCCTATGTGCTGGCGCTGGCCAAGACGATGCCGATCGCCAATGCGGCCGAGCGGCTCGGCGAGCACGACACGCGCTTGTGGCGCATCGTCGAACACTACGTCTGGCGGGCGGTGGAGAAGCTGGATTTGTCGCTGGTGCGGCGCATCGCCGCCGACGAGACTTCGGCGCGGCGCGGCCACGACTACATCAGCCTGTTCGTTGACATGGCGCGGCGCAAGGTCGTCTACGTCGCCGACGGCAAGGACGCGGCGACCGTGAAGGAATTCGCGGATTTCCTCGAGGCGCATGGCGGCCGGCGCGAAGCGGTGACCGACGCCAGCATCGACACGGGGGCTGCATTCGAGGCGGGGATCAAAGAGAACTTCCCGAACGCTGAGATCACGTTCGACAAATTTCACGTCATCAAACTCGCCAACGAGGCCGTCGACCAGGTGCGGCGCGAGGAGGCGCGGAACAACTTCCAGATCAAGGGCCGGCGCTACATCTTCCTGAAGAACGTCGATCGTCTGACGCAGGAGGAAAAGGAGGCGCTCTCTCGGTTGGAAGCGCAGAACCTCGACACGATCCAAGCGATGCAGATCCGCATGAACCTGCAACAGCTGTTCACGATGAGCGTCAAATCGGCTCGGCGTTTCCTCGACCGCTGGAACGCCTGGGTTCAAGTCTGCGACCTCGCGCCGATGAAGAAGCTGGCCAAGACGATCACGGCGAAGTCGGAAGGCATCCTAAGATCGATCGCCACCGGCCTTTCCAATGGCGTTCTGGAGGCGATCAACGGCAATGTCCAGGCCGCCAAGCGCAAGGCCAAGGGCTACCGAACCAAACGAAACCTCAAAGCCATCGTCTACCTCATCGCCGGTGACGTGCTCGCTAATTCACCCATTTGAAATAGCGACGAGCCAATGGTTATCTGACTTCTCAAACAAAATAGTTGAGCCTTCATAGCGGAACCTTATTGAACAAATTATCCAACAGAGTCTTCCAGTCGTCCTTGTCCTTTTCTGAGGCTTGTTCCAGGATCTGGTTGATGTACAGATCCGCCTCTTCCGGCTTGTCTCTGATTTCGAAGCCCTCTCTGACTTCGTGGTATAGCCTCTCGACGTGCTCGGCGATAATCGGCCACGTATACCCTTCGGCGGACACCCTCCTGTACCCGGCCTCGCCCATGCGATTGCGTAACTCGTTATCCGAAAGCAGTGTCATGATCCATTGAGCCAGATCCAGGTGATCCTTAGGCTGCACGAGAAAGCCCGTCTTCTCGTCCTGGACAATTTCCGTCAGACCTCCCAACCTGCTTGCGACCACCGCCCGCCAAGCGCGAGCCGGCCGGCGCGTCGACCTCGAGCTTGCGCTCCTCATGGATAACCAGCTTCGCGCGCGTGCCGCCGCGCCGGCGCCCGCCAGGCGGCTCCGTCGGTTTCGGCTCGCTCGCGACCGGGGCTTCAGCATCCGCTGTCTACGCTTCACGAGTGGCGTCGCCGCCGCCCATGCAAGACTCGCTTCCGGCTGGCGGGCTGTGCCTTTGCCGGGAGGGGGTCGAACCCTCTGGGTCGCTTCGAAAGGTTTCAGGTTACATCTCCGTCCTCCTTTCCAGGACTTCTCCTGTCGCAAGGGTCGTCTATTGCAAGGCGCCGTTTGCGGGACCCAAACAGGTGCTGCGCTATCTCTCCCGTTACACCCATCGTGTCGCCATCTCCAATCGCCGCATCATTGCAGCCGACGGCGCCGGCGTCGCGTTCCGCTGGAAGGACTACCGCGCCGACCGATCCTGCCGCCGCGCTCAATTTGACAAACACGAAGCCTTGGCTCCGACCTCTCCATCTCGTGGTCCCGGGAAACGGAATTTTGCGGGCTGAGACTGGCGGGCGATTTCAGGCGCAGAACGCGGGAGAACGGTCGGAATTCGGTTCGCAGACCGCGACACGCGGCTCTATTGGACCGAAATTGCGAGGGTTTTTGTGTACCAGGAAACCGCGTCGGCCATCCTTGCTTTCCTCCTGATCGCGCTATCGGAGACGATCGAGACGTCACCTGGAAGGTCCTTTTGGCTCAGCGCATTCCCCGCGTCCTGGCCTTCGGCGGAGGCGCGCCGAAAGGCCCTCGACCCGCGCAAGCCGCTTCTCGCCCTCGGGCGTGAGCGCCCCCGCGGCGCCGACGAGCTGACGGAACATGTCGAGCGCCGCGGCTTTCTCCGCCTCCTCGGTCCGGAGCAGAATGGGCAGCGCCGCGATGGCCCGCTCTTCATCGAGAAGGACAAGCTGGAGCTGTTCGTTCAGCATCTCCCAGAATTGCGGGACGCTCAGGCGCTCGTTCGACTTGCGCGTCTCACGGATGATTTTCAGCATCCGGCATGAAGAAATATGGCCGACCGCTGAGCGTCGTCACCGACGGGCTTTGCTCTTATCCCGCGGCGATGAAAGAGATCGGCAACGCCGATCGCTAGGAGGCCGGTCGTCGGCTCAACAATCGCGCCGAGAATTCGCATCAGCCGTTTCGACGACGAGAACGGGCCATGCAGCGGTTTCGCAGCATGAAGACGCTGCAAAAATTCAGCTCAGTTCATGCCCAGGTCCACAACCATTTCAATCAGGAGCGCCATCTCGTCACCCGCCAGGTTTACAAACAAAGGCGCTCCGCAACCCGACCGACGCGAGAAGCGCGCGGTACAACCCGCTGCTCGAAGTTCGCAAGGGGCCGGACGAGGTTCGTGACGTTCAGAACATCGCCGACATTCTGGTCGACCCCGAAGGCGCGCTCGAACGCCGGAACCACTGGGAAAAGACCGGCCACTCGCTGCTCGTCGGTGCCATCCTTCACGTCCTCTACGCCGAGGAGGAGAAGACTCTCGCGCGGGTCGCAACCTTCCTGTCGGATCCGCGTCGCTCCTTCGAGCACACGCTCCGCGCCATGATGGCGACGAACCATATCGGCACGAGCGAGAAGCCGGTCGTGCACCCCGTCGTGGCCTCGGCGGCGCGAGAGGTTCTGAACAAGTCCGAGAACGAGCGTTCGGGCGTGCTGTCGAGCGCCGGGAATTCGTCGAGCATCATGAGCAGGTGATGCTTGCGGGATTTGGCGGGGTCGCCCTCGAGGCGCTCGGTCAGCCGGCGGCCGATCCGATTCAGCACGAGGCGCACCAACGGCTTGGTGCGGCTGATGTCCGATGGCGGGATGACGAGATAAAGTGACACGGGGCGGTCGGTGTCGACCAGGTCGGTGATGCGCCAGTCGCAAGCCGAGGTCGTGGCTCCATGTGAGGGCAAAGGACAGCGGGATCGCTATGTGATGCTCTCCCCGCAACTGCTCGAACTGTTGCGCGACTGGTGGCATGCGGCGCGGCCGCAGGTTTGGCTCTTTCCGGGCCAGAACCCGATTAACCCGATGACCCCCCGTCAGCTCAACCGCGCCGTCACCGCCGCCAAAACCCAGGCTCTGCGCGATGAGGTAGGCCCGAATGCCGTAGCCGGCCATGAAGGCGAGCGCCGTCTCGAAGAAGTCGAGCCGCCTGCAACCACCGGATCGCGATAGAGGCCGAGGAACGACATGGCCGTCGGTTCAAGGTCTACACGCACATCTCGGATCGCTACGCGCCCTTCTACACCAAGCTGATTGCGGCAACCGCAAGCGAGGCGCTGCATGTGCTGGATGCTCTCCTCTATCACCAGAGCGATGTTTCCGTGCTCCGCCACCACACAGATGGTGGCGGCGACTCCGACCATGTCTTTGCGCTATGCGCCTTGCTGGGCTTCAAATTCTCGCCGCGCATCCCCGACCTGAAGCACCGTCGCCTCTACAGCTTCGAGAAACCGTCCGCCTATCCAACTCTCGAACCCCTGATCGCCGGGCGCATCAATATCCCTCTGATCCGCGCTCATTGGCCCGATATCCTGAGAATCGGGGCGTCCATTCGCAGCGGAATCGTGACGGCGTCGCTGATCATGCGCCAACTCGCATCCCATCCGCGACAGAACGGCGTCGCTGCGGCGCTTCGCGAACTGGGACGCCTGGAACGCACGCTCTTCACTCTCGATTGGATCGAAGACCCCGATCTGCGACGCGGGACCGGCCAGGAGCTCAACAAAGGCGAATCCCGCAACAGTCTCGCGCGGGCGGTCTTCATCCATCGGCTCGGCGAAATCCGCGACCGCACGTACGAAAATCAACAGCACCGCGCCTCCGGCCTCAATCTCGTCGTCTCGGCCATCATCCTTTGGAACACCCGATATCTGGAACGCGCCGTCGATGTTCTGCGCAAGTTCGAAGACGTACCCGCTTCCATGCTGGCCCATCTGTCTCCGCTCGGCTGGGAACATGTGAACCTCACCGGCGACTATGTCTGGGGCGTCGAGCAAAGCCTGTCGGAAAACATTGACGGATTGAGGCCGCTGCGCACCCAGGCCGACGCCTTCCAGAAGGCCGCGTAGCGTTCCTGATATGTCCGCTTATGGGTCGTAAACGGCCATTTCGTTAGTTCCGGCCGGCCTGCCGACAGGCGCTCAAGACCCCAGCGCTGGAGGGACGCTGGCCGAGCTCGTGACGCTCAAAGACGAATACGCGTTGTGGCTGGACACCATGCCGGAGCAGCTTAGGGACAACTCCACAGAATGAGTTTTGAGAGGCGCTTTCTGGGAGTTCGCCAGCGATGCGTCCGCCGCGCCGCTACTCTCCGAGAGGCCTTTCCGGAACGCCTGCTTGGGGCGGAAAGCGAGCTTTCCCTGGCGACGCCTGTAGGTCCGGAGTCCGCCCGAAGCGGGCGTTCCCGTTTCAGCGGCGCTCGACGGCCCTCGACGCATACCGGACGATAACAATTGGCCCGACAGGCAACGCGGAGGGGTAAATCGGTGCTTGGCCGGAGGCGTGCGCACTCCCGTCCCGCCGATGGCGGCTGGCGACGGCGAAGGCCCGAAACTTGGCTCCTAATTAGGAAGCCAGTTCGTCGAGGAGCGCTTTCGCCTCTTTCAGGTCGAGGGTGTCGAAGCCCTCGGTGAACCAGCCGTAGACGGGCGCGAGGAGGTCGTGGGCCTCCCGCCGCTTGCCCTGATCGCGCCAGAGCCGCGCGAGGCTTGTCGCCGCGCGAAGCTCCCAGGATTTTGCCTGTTGCGCCCGGGCGATTTCGAGGGTGCGTTGGAAATGCCCCTCCGCCCTCGCCATGTCTCGTTCAGGCGATAACAACTCGATTTCGCCGGTGATGCGATGGACCTCCGGTTCGAACCACCTCTCCTTGGTCTTTTCTGTCGCCGCAATCGCTTCGCCCATGCACCTTCTGGCGTCATCGAATTGGCCGATCTCCGCGTAGGCTATCGCCAGACACGATCGTTGCATCGGCGCAAACACTGTCGCCCCTGTCGACAGGCAGGCGTCCCACGCAGAGGCGATCATCCCGACATTATCCGCGCCCTCTTTGGTCATGGCGGACACTAAACTTCGAGCCAGCATTCCAATCGCCTTAAACCAGGCTGCGCCTTTCTCGTCCGCCAGCGAGGCGAGTTCAGCGAGGAAAGCCTTCGCCGTCGCATAGTCCCGGCGGAGGATATGCGTCCAGACTGCGATATTCAGCGCGCTCATCAGGGTGATAGCGTAGTCGATTTCGCGCGCATCCCTGAGCGCGCGTTCAGCGTCCGCGAGCGCCGCCTCGGGAAAGCCGAGGTACCATAAAACGTGCGACCGAAAGGCCACGCTTTCGACCCGATAATCCAACCGAAACATTGTCCCCGCCGGACCGCGCTCGGCCGGATCGTAGAGCTCGATTGCTCGATCAAAGTGCTCCCGCGCCTCCGCAATGTCTCCGCTAAGCAGCAAGGACATGCCCGTAAAGCAATGCCCGATCGTCAGCGGCAAGGACTTCCTTTGCTTCTCGGCGAGCGCAAGGACCTGCGCCGCGAGATCGCGACAGGCGTCGCCATTGAACTGATAAAAGTTCGCCCAGAAGAAACCGACGAGGATCGGCAACAACCCCAGCGGAGGCTCCTCTCCGAGCGCTTCGACCTGTTCGATGAGCAGGTGCGCCCGCTCCTCGGCCGCCTTGGTCTCAGGCGCAGCCCACCCCTTGGCCCACATCAGCGCGTCTGCGAGCTCGGCCTGAAGGATGATCTGCTCGCGACGCAGCGCAGGAGTGGAGGGCAAGGATGCAATCTGGTCGAGGGCGCGGGTGAGCTGCTCCGTCGCTTCGACGGACGCGGAGCGCTCCATGGAGCGCGCTCCCGCCTTGCCCCACAGGCTTGCTGCTTTCTCGATCAGGCCAGCCTCGGAGCAGTGGCGAGCCAGCAGGGCCGGCTGACGCTCCGCCTCCTCGGCGAATTGGCTTTCGAGGGTCTCCACGATGCGGGCATGAAGCGCGCGCCTCGGCTCGCGCAGCAGCGCGCCGTAGGCCGCGTCCTGCACCAGGGCGTGCTTGAAGCGGTAGGTCACGTTCGGCGGCGCGCCCCACCGGAACAGCAAACCCGACTGAACGAGACGGTCGAGCGACGATCGCAACGCCTCCTCCAGCTTTCGCGCCACCGCAGCCAGCAGGGCATGGGAGAACTCCCGCCCGATCGCCGCCCCGATCTGCGCGACCTCTTTTGCCGAGCCGAGCCGGTCGAGCCGCGCCATCAGCGACGCCTGCAGGGTCGCGGGGACCGCGAGCGATGGGATCGCCGGAGCGGCCACGGCCGTTGCTCGGTCGCCATCCGCCTCCAGCACCGCTCTGGTCATCTCCTCCACGAACAGCGGGACGCCGTCGCTGCGCTCGACGATGTCCTGCCTGATGTTCGCCGGCAGCAACCTGTCGCCCGCGACATTGCCGATCATGACGCCGATGTCGCGCTCAGCCAGCCGATTGATGACGAACGTGGCGACGTGAGACTGCCCGATCCAGGGCGCGTCGAACTCTGGCCGGAAGGTCACGATCATGAGCGTCCGAAGGGTCCGAATGCGATCCACGATTCGGCTGAGCGCTTCGAGGCTCGTGGGGTCTGACCAGTGCGCGTCCTCGAAGATCATCAGCACCGGACTGAAGCGCGTCAGAGCCTCGATCTGCGCCACGAGCGCCTGCAGCGTTCTTTGCCGGCGCTGCGGCGGCGCGAGTTCGATCGCCGGGTAGCGTCCGTCGTTCTTCAGCGACAGCATCTCGGCGAAGAGCGAAGCGTCCTCGGGTGGGGTTGACGTGTACGCCAGAAGCGCGTCGAGCTTGTCGAGTTTCGCTTGCGGGGTGTCGTCGCGCACCAGTCTCGCGGCGCGCTCCATCTCGCCGATGATCGGAAAGAGGGCGTCGTCGGTGTGCTGCGCAGAGCAGAAATAGCGCAGGCGCGTGTGCGGTTCGTCGGCGAGGCGTTCGAGCAGCGCGGCGGCAAGGCGCGATTTGCCGATCCCGGCCTCGCCGGAAAGCAGGACCACCTGACCTTCCCCGCTCTTCGCCCTCGTCCACCGCCGCAGCAGCAATTCGCACTCTTCTTCCCGCCCGACGAGCGGCGTGAGGCCAGCTCGGTGCAGCGCAGCGAAGTGGTTTGCGACCGAACTCGCCCGGAGCGCCGCCCAGACCCGCGCGGGTCTCGCGATCCCCTTGAGGTCCCTGGTTCCGAGGTCCTGAAGCTCGAAGAGATTGCCGAGAAGCTCTCTCGTGCCCTCGGCGATGACGACCATGTTGGGCTCGGCGATGCCCTGCAGCCGCGCCGCGAGGTTTGGCGTCTCGCCGACGACGCCGCGCTCCTGCGCCTCTCCGGATCCCAGAAGATCGCCGACCACCACGATCCCCGTCGCGACACCGATACGCACATGCAGGGGGCCTGCCGCCGTGTCCAGCTCGGGCGCGGCGGCGACGATCGCGAGCGCCGCGCGCAGCGCGTTTTCGGCGTCGTGCTCGTGAGCCTGCGGATAGCCGAAGTAGGCGAGCACGCCGTCGCCCATGTATTTCGCCACGAAGCCGCCGTTGGAGGCGATGAGGCCGGCGCAACATTTGTGATAGGCTGCGAAGACTTCTCGCATGTCCTCGGGATCGAACCGCGCGGCAAGAGCCGTCGAGCCGACGAGATCGACGATCATCACGGTGAGATGACGGCGTTCGGCGGCGTCGGGAGGCGCCTCCTGGGGGGTGGCGGACGGTTGAGGCGGGGTCCGCGCCTCCTCCCGGAGTTCGCGAATCGCGCGGAGAATTTTCAGCCGATGCCCGAGCGAAAGGCCGAGGTCCTTGAGGTGCTGATCCGTCAGTTCCGGCAGGACGTCGCCGTCGATTTCGTTCTCGCGAAAGACGGCCCCGTACTGACTGAGGCCGAGCCCCCGGAGCCAATCGCCGATCTCCATAGCCGCTTCCCCAAACAAGACAAAGCAATGATGGTCAATCGGAAACTGCCTGTCTACTGGACCATTTGCCGCTGAGGCCATGGGGCCGAATTCGGTAATCCAGACAACGCCGGTCGATATTCCAATCGGCGCCGGCAAAGTCGTAATGGGTAATGCCCCGGTGCCTGCGAACCCGACTACGTTATTTTTCGTGGGCCGCTAGCTAAAATCGGTCACCGGCCGCCCATTCTCCATCGATGCAGATCTTGAGAGATGCTCTAAATAGTCCGCTCTTACCATAAACATTTATGAGATGCACCTTGTTACTTGATTTGATCTTGCCTCTCAGCAACGGCGTATTCGGAGATGGAAGGAGATACACTTTCGACTCGTCGATGCGATTGTTATCTATGTACAATGTCAGTTCACGCGTCGTAAGCGTAGCCTCAATTACGTGATCCGTAAAGGAGCATTTTATACGGATTGGAAAAAGGTCTTGCGCTGATACGCGCTCATGGTGCGGCCTATTGCATCATCGACACCGGATCGGGGCGGCTCGACATCGCCGCTGAACTTTTCAAGCTTGCCGATCTTGTGCTTTTTCCGGTTCAGCCGAGCGAGGACGATTTGGCCGCCGTGCCGGTGACGGTTCGAAGCCTTAAAGGCGTCGGCGCTCCGTTTGTATTCGTGCTGACCCGCGTCAAGTCGCACACGCTCATCACCGCCCAGGCCGCCGCGATCCTGTCGAAGCACGGACAAGTCGCCGAGACGTTCGTTGCTGATCGCACGGCCTATAAATCGCCTTACGCCAAAGGACAGACGATTACGGAGGCCGAACCGAGAGGGCCGGCGGCTCAGGAAATTGCGTCCTTGTGGGAAAACATAAAATCATGCTTGCATGACGGCATGCAGCAGCCTGAGGAGCTGGAGACTTATGGCTAAAGCCCTTGTCCTTTCCGAAGACATCCTAGCAGCGCCGGTCGAGCAGCCGCGCGCCGCCGTGCAGACCGCCAGGGTTGCGTCACCCGTGCCCAAGGCCGTTAAGCCCCCAAAGGTTCCGCAGGTGCCCTTGCAAATCCGAATACCTGCCGCTGACGCGAAAGCGATCAAACGCGCCGCGCTCGACGCGGATCAAACCATCAGCGACTTCATGCTTGCATGCTTTCATGCGAGCATGAAAAAGTGATTGCATGAAGGCTGGCTTTCGCATTGCCGCGTCCGCAAACGTAGGCAGGAGCGCCCGTGTCCCGCAAAGCAAACCTTCCGCCCTGTCCGGATTGTGGTCTGCGCGGTGGCCGTTATGAGAGGTTAGACGCGTTTAGCTGCCCACGCCTTTGTGCACGTGTTTCTGGCTTTGAAATCATATGCGACTTCTGTGGCGCGCGTTCCCATCCTGAAACCACCAAAGCGCGTGTCCTCACGCTCTGGAAAAACGCTTGTGTTCTTTCCCCCTTTGAAGAGGCGCTGATCAATCGTGACATCGCCGCGATCGAGCGCGAGTTACTCGAGGACAGGCTTACGCCCAAGCCGCCTTCCCGGGGTATTCCCGACGACGATATTCCGTTTTGACAGCGGAGAGCAGGGGCCGCCTTGGCCTACGACTTGCCCCCGCCAGCGCTCAACAAGGCGATGCGCGAGGGCGGCATTGACGAGCTTCGCGAGCTTTGCCGTGCGGTTGAATTCGTCACGCTATGGTGCGAAATCCGACGCCACGATTTTGTTGCGGCCACTCCCGCAAATCTTCGAGCTGCGCCACGAGGAAGTCTAACCCTGCCGGGCACCAGGCCAAAGCCCGAACGGAAAAGGACCGACCCGCGAAAGGACATCCGGGCCGGCCCGATCATCACCTTGCACGGTCATCGGCGCTGACGCTCTACAAGCAGGTAGATCACCGGCTCGGGCAGGCCAATGTCCAGCGAGGTCTCGGCGAGTTGGAGAGCAAGCTCGGGCGCAACGACGCCGCGCGGGCAGCCTATGGCGAGGCGCTGACGCTCTACAAGCAGGTAGATCACCGGCTCGGGCAGGCCGTGTCCAGGGAGGTCTCGGCGAGTTGGAGAGCAAGCTCGGGCGCAACGACGCCGCGCGGGCGGCCTATGGCGAGGCGCTGACGCTCTACAAGCAGGAGGACAACCGGCTCGGGCAGGCCAATGTCCAGCTCGGTCTCGGCCACTTGGAGAGCACGCTCGGGCGCAACGACGCCGCGCGGGCGGCCTATGGCGAGGCGCTGACGCTCTACAAGCAGGTAGATCACCGGCTCGGGCAGGCCAATGTCCAGCGAGGTCTCAGCGAGTTGGAGAGCAAGCTCGGGCGCAACGACGCCGCGCGGGCGGCCTATGGCGCAGCTGCGGAGTTATATGGAGAGGTGGGGTTGACGAGTTACCGCGATGCAGCGTTAAAGGCCTTAAGCCATCTGAGTGCCTCTTCGCGGCGAAAGTGAAAGAAGTCCCGCGCGGTGATGCGCCGGTGGTTTTGTGCAGAATGAACTGGACCCCATTCGTGGGACCACGAGGGGATGGATTTAAGGTGTAATCTCGCCTGCCCTTGTCCTTCAAGAATCAAGCCGCTTCTTGCTGCTTCTGCTTCTGCTTCTGCTGTGGGTATGTGGGCAACGCGTTTGCGTTGTCCAAGCGAAGCGGCATATCCACAGCCCTCGCCGCCGCCTCGATTTTGTCCATGCCGGCGCGCCACACCGCCATCGGCATCAGATTGTTCATCGCCTGGTGCGGGCGCCGAAAATTGTAAAAGGTCATCCAGGAACTGATGCCGGCCCGCGCCTCGCGGCCATCGGCGTAGGCTTTCAGATGCACTTCTTCATACTTGATCGAGCGCCACAGCCGTTCGATGAAAATGTTGTCCATGAAACGGCCGCGTCCGTCCATCGAAATCGCGACGCCGGCCGCCGCGAGCTTGCCGACGAAAGCCTCGGAGGTGAAAGTGGAGCCCTGATCGGTATTGAAAATCCGCGGCTTTCCGAACCGAAGCAGCGCCTCCTCCAGCGCCGCCGCGCAGAAGCTCGCATCGTTGGTGTTCGACAGCCGCCACGCCAGAACCGCCCGGCTCGCCCAGTCGATGATTGCCACCAGATAGATGAAGCCGCACGCCATCGGGATGTAGGTCACGTCGGCCGCCCACACGTGGTTCGGCTCGACAATCTTCAGGCCGCGCAGCAGGTAGGGGTATATCTTGCGCCCGGGCGCGGCTTTGCTCGTGCCGGGGCGTGGAACCAGCGCTTCGATCCCCATCACCCGCATCAGCCGCCGCACTCGCTTGCGGTTGACCCCACGGCCTTCCTTGTTGAGTTCGAAGGTCATTCGCCGCGAGCCGTAGAACGGAAGTTCGAGATGCAGTTCGTCGATGCGGCGCATCACCGCCAGATCGTCCGCCCGGGCGACGGGCTTGGGGCGGTAGACCGCCGAGCGCGCCACGCCCACAAGCGCGCATTGGCGGCGCACCGACAGGTCCTTGCCAGGCCGTTCGACCATCGCTCTTCGATCGGGCGCGCTCATCGACCTGGCCTCCTGGCCAAGAAATCCCGTTCGACCGTCAGTTGGCCGATCTTGGCGTAAAGCTTGGCCGTCTCACGTTCGCGCTCCTCCTCGCCATCGCCCGAACCGCTCGCCCCGCGCGCGAACAGGCTCGCCGCATTGTCGAGAACCTGCTTCTTCCAGGCATAAATCTGGTTCGGATGCACCCCGTGCCGCTTCGCCAGTTCCGGAACCGTCGCATCCTCGCGCAACGCCTCGAGCGCAATCTTCGCCTTGAACGCCGCATCAAACTTCTTGCGTGACTTCGTCATTTCTCGCTCCATCGGTTGCGACAGAGCAGGACATTTCACACCTTAGCCAATGGTCCTAAATCCGGGGTCCAGCTCACAAGTCAAGAATTCCGCACCTCGGTTTTGAGGCCGAAAGTCGGGGGGTTTTGAGGGATAGGGGCAATCCTCGGCGACTTCGGTTTGGCCGGTTTTTCGCCAATGCAACAGTGCCATCCGTTTTTGCCACGGTTCCGCTGTCAGAGGCTCGGCATTGTCCCGCCGGTATGGGCAAAGGTCTTGTTGACGATCTTCCAGTCGCCCCCGATGCGCGACAGTGACAGAATATCAACGAATGAGACACTGCCCCAGCAACCGTCTTCCGACACAATCGCAACCGCAGCGTCACCGATCTGCTGAACCGATATCAGACGGCCACGATAGTTGCCGGCACTGTTTAGGGGGTGCGCAGCGGAGAAATCAAAAAATGGCTCCATCGCCATGTCCACGCGATTCCCGCCGGCGGAGCCAAACATGAGTGCGTCGGGGTGGAAGGCCTCGCGCAACTTTGCCGCATCACCGGCGGAAACACCTTCCATGTAAAGACCCGCCACACGCGCGATGGCATCATGGTCATCGATTGAGCCAGTCATCTCTCCCTCCATGAAGCTATGCCCTTGAGGCTATCACGAACGGAGCCGTTGTTGTAGGACGCAGCCTCCGCTCCTTGGTGCATTTTTCAAGAATTCCGCAACACGTGAAAACGCCAAAAAATCGGGGACTTTTGAGAGACGGGCGTCGACGCAACGGACGACGGCAACGCGCAAACCCGAGTGGCTGGCAACAGGATCACGCAACAGTCCTTAGCGTGCTCGTTGCCGAGACGCTTCTCAACGCGGGGAACCGTCAGCGGCAATCCCGACCCTCGTCGAGAATCCCCCCGCACGTCACGACAGGATGAGCCGGTCAACGCCCCGCGCCAGACTGAATCGTAATTTCCATTGCGAACAAGGTTTAGTCATAAAACTGTCATATAGTTCCCCGGCCCTCAGCAGAAGGGAGCAGTCGCTGTCAAGCGCCGAGGAGGAAACCATGAAACCACTGATCGCGTTGCCGCTTGCGCTCGGGTTCGCGCTCGCGGCTCCCATATCGGCCGATGCCGCGTCGAGCGCCTACGGGCCTCACCACGCCTATCGCGCGATTCATCATCGCAGACTCGCCATGCGCGCCGAGGCCGCGGCGGCGACGATTTTCGCCCCCGCGCGGTCGCCGGCGTTCGGCGACAACGAAACCGACGGACTAAGCCGCAATCCCGAAGATTGTGCGACCTACGGCTGCATCGACAGCGGCGGCTGACCGCCCGCCCCGAGCCGCTCCGCCGCCGGGCCCGTCGCGCGCCGGGCGGCTCGGCTAGACGGCCGAGGCGGCGAGCGCGCCGCGAACCGCCTCCGCCGCCGCGCGTCGCAGCAAGGCGTGCTGCGCGCGGATCGCGATCAAGGTCACTAAATCGCCTCTCAAAACATCGATCGCCACCGGCCTTTCCAACGGCGTCCTCGAA
The DNA here is from genome assembly GCA_963758335.1 of uncultured Alphaproteobacteria bacterium. Lineage (GTDB taxonomy): Bacteria > Pseudomonadota > Alphaproteobacteria > Rhizobiales > Beijerinckiaceae > Roseiarcus. The sequence goes on from CAVWVF010000004.1 coordinate 246,430, forward strand.
GCCATCAACGGCAACGTGCAGGCCGCCAAGCGCAAGGCCAAAGGCTACCGAACCAAGCGAAATCTCAAAGCCGTCGTCTACCTCATCGCCGGAGACGTTCTGGCCAATTCACCCACTTGAAATAGCGACGAGCCGGTTTGAAGCCTCCTCCTACAAGGCGACTTCGAAGGGTCTACCTTCATCTTCCGTACAGCATGACGCTTGCGCGTCTTCTTGACACAAGCCGCCGACGAAACCTCGGCGCGGCGCGGCCACGACTATGTCAGCCTGTTCGTCGACATGGCGCGGCGCAAAGTCATCTACGTGGCCGACGGCAAGGACGCCGCGACGGTGAAGGAATTCGCGGATTTCCTCGAGGCGCACGGCGGCAAGCGCGAGGCGGTCACCGACGCCAGCATCGACATGGGGGCGGCGTTCGAAGCGGGGATCAAGGCGAACTTCGAGAACGCCGAGATCACGTTCGACAAATTCCACGTCATCAAACTCGCCAACGAGGCCGTCGACCAGGTGCGACGCGAGGAAGCGCGGAACAACTTCCAGATCAAGGGCCGGCGCTACATCTTCCTCAAGAACGTCGATCATCTGACGCAGGAGGAGAAGGAAGCGTTGTCGAGATTGGAAGCACAGAACCTGGACACGATCCAGGCGATGCAAATCCGCATGAACCTGCAACAGCTGTTCTCGATGGACGCCAAGACCGCCCGACGCTTCCTCGATCGCTGGAACGCCTGGGTTCAGGTCTGCGATCTCGGCCCGATGAAGCGACTGGCAAAGACGATCATGGCCAAGGCCGAGGGCATTCTCAGATCGATCGCCACCGGCCTTTCCAACGGCGTCCTCGAAGCCATCAACGGCAACGTGCAGGCCGCCAAGCGCAAGGCCAAAGGCTACCGAACCAAGCGAAATCTCAAAGCCGTCGTCTACCTCATCGCCGGAGACGTTCTGGCCAATTCACCCACTTGAAATAGCGACGAGCCATCAGTTCCATGTTTTTGAGGCAGGAGAAAGATTATCTCATGGATAGAAGAAATTACAAGATGGGAAGCCTCGCGCAGCGATTAACTTGTAGATCAATGCGGCCCGGAACACCCGCGGATAAACTGCGCACGTTGAGCGTGGCCGGACCGGACAAAGGACGCGGTCAACGACCGCGTCTACAAAGGTCTACAAAGGTCTACAAAGGCGCAGCGAGTGCCTGAAATGGGAGGTGGATCATGTTTAACGCGATTTCCAAGGGGGTCGTCGCGGGGCTCGCCACTATCACGGCCGCCGCTGTAGCCCTCCCAACGACTGCCGCCGCGCAGTCCGGCAGCGCTTGGCCAATTGTGCGCCCAACCGGTCAGCCAATGCCCGGTGAGCCAATGCCCGAGTATCGCTATTATGGGCCAACCGGTCTGCCTACCGTTTGGCCAACCGGTCAGACACTTGATCCCAGCAACTACCCCTACTACCCGTACGCGGGCGAAAACCCCCGCTACGATCCCCGTAGCGATCCTGGGGCTCCGGCCGCCGACCGAGCCTGGGGCGCAGCAACCCATTGCTACTGGCGCGCGGGCGTCCGCTTCTGTCGCTGACGCCTCGCCGGCCTGGACCGGGAAGATGCCTTCCACATGGTGCGCCGGAGGGCACGGAAAGCCGGGATTGCGACGAAGATCGGCTGTCACACCTTCCGGGCAACCGGGATCACAATCTACCTGACCAACGGCGGGGATTTGGGCGCAGCAATGGCAGCGCATGAGAGCCCGCGGACGACCGAGGCTGGATTGCTGGGCACCACTTGGCCGACCACAAGCCAGTCGAAGAGCATCCGGATTGCCGCCAGGTGCTGTTTGACGCTGGGAACGGCCCGGCTCTTCCCGAGCTCCTCGACATAGCCTGCGACGTGCACCGGCTCAACCGCATCCAGCCGGCAAAGCCTCATCCGCTCGCACCAGGCGACCGACCGGGCGTAGGCCGCCCGCGTGTTGATATTCCGGAGCGCCGGACATGCCGGATAATGGACAAGGTCAAGGTGCGCCTCGCCGGAGGCGAGGTCCGCTCGCGCGTAATCAGGACGGCGCAAAAATTCGCAATGGTTAGGAGGGGGTCATGAGAGAATCCGTTCCAAATCGTACGCTAAAGCAAATAACAGCGATAATTCCGATAGTTGCCGAACCCGGCAAAATCGACCGGCCAGAAACTAAAGATTTCGGCCACCCCCGCGATGAGCCGTGAAAACGGCGGAAAAGCAGGGGTTACAGAAGCCAGGTTCACAGAGGTTTTTGGCCGCGCCGTCCTTAGACTAAATCTCCGTGTCAACCCATAGTGAACGCCTCGGGGACTCCAAAGTGTTCAGCCGTCTTAAACCTCTTTCGGTTGCCGCGCCGTTCCACGCAATGCGGAAGTGATCTGTTCCAGCATGGCAATTTGTTCCTGGAGACCTGTTGTTTCAGTCGCGCGGCCGATCCCTTTCATGATTTCGGCCTGACGACGGAACGGTACCTCGCCGTAACCGCGAAATGTCGTCATTTCGTTCTCATGTCCGAGGTTTTGCGACCAGGCTTTCCATTCCTCCGGTGTGCGGACTTTCTGTTCGCCGAAACGCGCGAGGGTTTTCCGCACTTTGTGCGGATTCGGATATTCAAAGCCGGCGGCTTCGAATGCACTGCGGACGATGCGCCGAAGCGGTGAAGCGTTGTGCCAATGCTTGCGTGATAATCCGAGAACCGCGAAACCGCGATCGGCGTCATGGCCCATCTGCGGCGCAGGAAACAGCGGATCGTCAGGACCGAACAGAAGTTCGGCCTGCAGGCGCTCGACGTATCCAGTGAAGATTTCAAGGAAGACTTCGCCAACGGGGAAAAGGACTGAGGGAAAGGTCTTCGCGCCCTTGGTTTTCACGTCACGAGCGTCGTGAAACACCGTTCCAGCAGCCAGGTCGACGTGCTTCAGTTTGAAAGTTGGAATGCTGCCGTCTCGCGCTCCGGACAAGAGCAGGAAGGCGACAATGGCGCGATCGCGGCAATGCACCAGGGTTTCGGACGGCATCTTGGCGATGACCGCCTCAAATTGCTCAATGGTGGGCACTCGGCTTTCGCGGCGCGCGCCGGCAATCCGCGCATGGGCGGCGGTGGGCGTAAAATATTCGGCGTCGGCAAAGCTGATGCGAGATTTGTAGCCGGGCCGTTCGGCGAGCCAGATGAAAAACGCTCTCAAATTCCGCAGAGTCGAGGTCATGGTCGCCGCGCTCAAATGGTCCTTGCCGCGCGCGTTGGGCTGGTCGAGAAGCTTTTCGCGAAAGGCCTTCGCCTGCTCGATATGGAACGCCTTGAACGAGCGGAATCCGGTCGAGCGTTCGAAGCGGTCGATAGCCTTCAGCGCGCCGTCGATGGTGGCCTCCTGCTTGCCCTTGGCAAGGCGCAAATGGGTGACGTAATCTCGCTTCACACGTTCGTTTTCTGCATTGTATTTTGACATGGCGAGATCAACCCTTCTGAGAGTCACAATTGGGGTTAGACAGCGACATCTCGTCTAGGCGTTCCGCCTCACGTCTTAATTGGACGAGCAAATTTCCTGCGGCTTCACGAATTTTGCGGGCCGAGGTCCGCCGCTGAATGAGCGTCGAGCAATCAGGACAAAGGCCGATCAGGCGACCAGATTTTTCAGATTTTGGCTCATATTCGACTTCGCCGAATGCGGGGATTTTTGGCGCCCTGCATTTAAGGCAGTACATCCGTCCGGGACCGCAGGGCTGGCGGCGATGCGCGTTTCGGCCGTCGATGAACTCCTTTAAGGTCGTTCCTTTGATGAGCGTCGGCTGACGGCCATCCAAGGCGGAAAGACCGCTTTTCAGCCAGTGGCGGACCGTATTTTTGTGCGAACCGGTGGCCTGGGCTGCTTCCGCGACCGTATAGGTCAAATGCCCGCGAATGCGGCGCGAGCTAATTCGGCGATTGGCCATCGGCTAGACGCCCGTCTTGCCGAGGACATTCTGCGAGGTGCTGCTGACTCGGCGGGCGGTGAGCCAATCGTCGAGGTCTTGAGGATCATAGCGTACAGCGCGGCCGAGTTTGAAATAGATGGGACCGGTGCCGGTGCAGCGAAGCTTGTTAAGGGTAGAGGCGGAAAGGCCAAGATAATTCGCGGCGCCGCGGACTGTCAGCGTGCGATCGTATTTAGGTGTGCTCATTGTTTCTTCAGAGTTGGTGAAGTTGCGGGGAACGCTCTGAAGTTGCCGTTTTCTATACGAAATTGCGCGGTGTTTCTTCCTAAATGTTTGTCACCGCTTTTCCGGTGAGGGAATGCCGACTTCCCACACCATATTTTTGGCTCTGGCCTCTACGCTGGCTTTCAGCCGCCAGACTTGGCGTTGCGGTAACGCCTGATACGGTCGCCAATCTCGGACAATTGACGGTCAGTAATATTCTTGTGAAGATATCTGGCGTGGTCACAGTTGTTAAGACCACGGTGCAATGTATGCATTTCCGCTTCCGGAATCTCCATGGTTTCCGCCCCTTGAAAATGCTTATCGTATCTCCCCGCCAATTCACTGCAATATAAATCAACAGATCGATCGCGCGACCGTTCTAATTCCTTCTCCCAAGTTCGAAGCGCTTCTGGGCTCTGCCCAATTGCTTTTCCAACTTCTTCAAGCGCTCGGTATTTCTTGTAGCCTTTCCCAACACGAAAGCGAACTTGTCTCAGCGCCTCAAGTTTCCAGCGGTTGAGTGAATACGGTAGACCCTGATGTCTTCCGGGAGAGGGTTGGGCCAACTCATCGACCTCACCTTCGTTTAGGGCCGCTAAGCTATGTTGAAGGTCGTGGCGCCAATACGAATTGTCGGCGCATCGCGACATGAGCAATTCACGTATCGTCGCGCGTATGGCGCTTGGCGTGAGAATCAGCTCTTCATCGCCGGGGTTTTGGGCGTTGAACTCCTCTAAGAGCGCGAGAGTTTGCTCTAAGGCGTTATCCTCTCGGTCTGGAGGATTGAAATTGTACTGAAGTCCAATGTGCTCAAGTAAGTGACTATCTTCGTTTATTTCGTAGCCAAGCTTTTCTTCCAGGAAGGCGACGAGTTTGGGATTTTCACTTAAAATGCAGTATCCGGTCATATGTGCTTGAGCCCAACTCAGCAATTTCCCATGCAGATACCAGAACTTCTCAATGGCCAACTGCGCGAATTCATGCTTGGCAATTTCGCCGTCCTCCCCCTTGTTCGGGTCCGATTCGTAATAGACATCCTTCAAGAACCGAAGGTATCCGTCGATCCAGTCGTCGAGGTCATCGAGTTGCGCCATCCCTCAATCGTGCATTGTTGGAGCCGATTGGCAACGCGGTGTCCAAATGAGAGGCGGGTTTGGCTGATCCGTCATTTTGCACGGAACGGGGACCCCTCGGAACTTGTCAACTTGTCAGTTAACCAACTGATTAGAAAGGCTAACCTCTAACTGGTCAGGGGGACTATTAGCGCGTTCGCCGTGGGGTCCCGGTTCCGAGCAACTTCACAGCGACCCCTTTTAGCCCTGAGGATTGATCCTCGACCGAGGCGGCACCCGGCCGGGGATTCCCTTGTCTGTGAATGTATGATAATAACCTTTATCCAAATGTTGTTTTTACTGAACGATCCAAGGTGCCCCTTTTGGGGAATCTTGCGCATGATAATGTCCTGTATCACGCGCAACATTACAGCAGGGAGGTCTTCCCGTAGAGCAGGTCAAACTCGTCAAGCGACATTGGCGCTGAGTTGGGCTTCGCAGCCATTACCGCGCGCCGCTCTTTCCGCCTCGGAGCGGTACGACGTCCGCGCCTCCCTCGGATCGGATGCTTTGAATTTCAGCGCCGATCCTTTCCGCCAGTTCCCGGACCGGGTCGTTTTGGCGCGCGATATAGCGCGACGTCATTTGCAGGCTCTTGTGGCCCAGCGCGTCGCGCAGCACGACTGCACTCGCCCCCAGCCCGGCACCGCGTGTCGCGTAACCGTGTCTTAGATCGTGAAGATGCAAGTCCTCGACCTTGGCGGCCTCGCAGACGGCCTGCCATGCATCGATCGCGCTCCAAGAGGGCAACGGCTCGTCGCCCGAATCGTTGGGGATGATGAAGCGGCTTGTCCGCGGCGCCGCCGCCAAAAGCGCGAGGACAATGCTCGACAGCGCGACCGTCCGGGCTCCGGTTTTCGCCGCGGCGTCCGGCAATCGGAGCGCCCTGCCCTCGGCGTCAATCCACGACCATTCGGCGGTGCGCCACTCGCCTGTTCGACAGCCCGTGAACAAGAGAAGCTTGATCAGCAGGGCGGCCTGCGGCCGGATGGTGGCGGCGTCGAGCGCGTCGAGCACCGCCGCCAGCTCGTCATTGTTCGGAACGCGGTCGCGGCGGCGCTCGGGATGCGGCTGAATTACTGTCGCGACGTTTTCCTTGATCAGCCCGTCGCCTACGGCGAGTTCGAGCGCTTTGCGCAGGATCGCCACGTCGAGGTTGGCCTGCCGAGGCCTATGGGTCTGCTTGGCGTGCCAGCTCCGGACTTGCGCTCGCGTGAGCTCGGAAAGCCTCTTGGAGCCGAATTCGGGAATGAGCGTGCGTTCGATCATCCCCTCGAAGTTCTTGGCGGTCCCCGCCTTCCGCTTCGCCTTCCAATGGCTTTCGATCGCGTGGCGGAGAAACTGAGCGACGGTCATTTCCTTCTTGCGCCCGGCGCGCTCTTCCGCCGGGTCTCCGCCGCCGGCGACGCTTGCCAGCGCCTTCTGCGCAAGCGCTCGCGCCTGATCCGGCGTCAGAGCGCCATGGCGCCCGAGAACGGGGCGGCGGACGGGAAAGCCTCGGCCGCGCCCTGCCCTGTATTCGACGAAATACGAAACCGAGCGATCGGCGTTCAGCCTGGCGCCGAAGCGTCGCAGGGCATCGTCCCGGATCACCTCGCCAGGGGTGCCCGACGCTATCAGCGCATCTACTGTTCGCTTGGAGATTCTAGGCATTCGACTTCCCGCCCGTGTCGTCACCGTGTCGTCACCGTGTCGTCACCGAAATGGAAACGCCGGGAACGGCTATGACAGTAGCGGAAAGGTAAGCCCATGAAAACACAGACGCATAGGAAATTGTGGGAAAGTCAGTGAAAAGCGGGAAATCGAATAGAAGTCGACTGTTAATCGAACGGCCGCAGGTTCGAGTCCTGCTCGGGGAGCCAAAACACCCTCCTTCTCCATCCGCGAGCGTCCACAGTCCCTCGAAAAGTCCCCGCATTCCGAGAGCTTCTCATCCGGCCCAATCCGTTACTGTCCGCTTGCATCCGGCCAAAATGTTGGTATTTTTGCTGGTATCAGTCCCGTACCAACAGAGGACATACCAACATGCCGCTCACTGACCTCGAATTCCGCAGGGCGGTGGCCGAGGCTGAGCCCAAGGTCAAGCAGAGCGACAAGGTCAGGAAGGTTTCGGACGGGGGCGGGCTTCAGTTATGGCTGACGCCGGATGGGGGAAGGCGCTGGCGGCTCGCCTATCGCTTCGGGGGCAAGCAGAAGGTTCTCGCGATCGGCGTCTACCCCGCAGTCAGCCTCAAGGAGGCGCGGGAAGCGCGCCACGCCGCCAAACGCATGTTAAAGCCGGCTGATCCAGCCAGGGCGCCGACTGATCCGGGCGAGGCGAAGAAAAAGGCCAAGATCGAACAGGCGAAGTCCGCCGCGAACACGTTCGAGGCCATCGCCGCCGAGCTATTGAACAAGAAGCGAAGCGAGAACAAGGCGGAAAGGACGATCGAAAAAATGGAATGGCTGCTCGGGATGGCCAAGTCCGCCCTCGGCGCGCGGCCGATCAAGGAGATCGAGGCGGCCGACATTCTCGCCCTCCTGCGGCCGGTCGAGACGCGCGGCAACTTCGAAACAGCGAAAAAGCTGCGCGCGACCATCGGGCAGGTCTTCCGCTATGCGGTGGCGACCGGCCGCGTCGGTTCGGACCCGACACGAGACCTCAAGGGCGCCATCGCTTCGCCCGGCGCCAGGCATCGCGCCGCGATCGTCAAGGAGAAGCCGTTCGGCGCCCTGCTCCGCTCCATCGCCGACTACGAGGGCGCGCCCGAAACGCGCGCCGCCCTCGAACTGCTCGCCCTCACCTTCGTCCGGCCGGGCGAATTGCGCTCGGCCGAATGGCGCGAATTCGATCTGGAGCGCGCGCTTTGGGTTATCCCTGCGGAGAAGATGAAGATGCGCCGGGACCACCGTGTCCCGCTCGCGCCGCGCGCCGTCGAGGTTCTTCGCGATCTGCATTCGATCACGGGTAAGGGCCGTTTTCTGTTCCCCTCCGTCCGCTCCGCGGCCCGGTGCATGAGCGAAAATACCCTCAACGCCGCCCTGCGCCGGCTAGGTTTCAAGCATGACGAAATGACCTCGCACGGCTTCCACGATCATGAATGAAAGCGGCCTATGGAACGCGGACGCGATCGAAGCTCAACTCGCACATGTCGACGGCAACGCCGTTCGCCGTGCCTACGCTCGCGCCGACTATTGGGACGAGCGGGTGAAGATGATGGCGTGGTGGGCTGACAAATGCGATGAGCTACGGAGCGGCGGCTCCGTCGTACCGCTGCAGGCGCGAAGCGCCTAGCGCTGTAGAGAGGGCGGGGCGCGCGTCGTGGGAGTGGAGAACGTCGAGCGGCTTCTTGTCAAAGCGTGCCGGGAGCTAAGGGCGTTCGCGCTGGGTTGGAACGAGCGCCATCTCTGCAATCGCATTTACGACATCTGGCGTTTCGCTTTTTTCAATGGCAACCGATCGGCGTTTGCCAGCGCTCGCGCCGATAGCGGGTCACCAAAGGATTCAGAACCAAGTCCTGAACGACGATCTCTTCGTAGCCCTTGTGGCGGGAACCCGCTGGCGCGTCGACCTTCACCTCGATGGTTTGCGTGACCGTCAGCTTGTCCAGGTTGCTGCCGCGCCGCTGCGTCGACCGCCCGCCCTTGGGCGCGTTCGCTTGCGAATCCGGTCGGTCCGTCGCCTTGTCCATCCCCGAGGGTTTCTGCGGCGGCCGCGGCGGCAGTTTCTTCAATCGCGCCAGTTCGTCCTTGACGGCCTGATGCTCGACCCTCAGCTTGGCCAACGCCCCGCTCACCTTCTCGTACTCCGCCTGAAAGCGGGTCACTTCGCCAATCAAAGTGCGAACCAGGCCGATGAGCTCGGCCGGCGTCATGCGCTCAAGCGGATCACCCGAATCAACGGACATCCCCAGCTTGAATCATACTTTCCGACGCTTGACTCCCCCCTTCCGCCCGGAAATTTGCCCCGATTACCCAAAATCTGTCCCTTTCGCGGGGCCTGTCGCCGCGCTTGGCCCAGGCGCGGCGGACGCCATCAGCGACGGCGTCACCAGGCCGTCCGGGATGGAGGGAAAGGATTAGAACATTATAAACATGTGCCCATTCAAACCCGAAAGACCTTCTGCACCTCGTCGCCGAAATGGTTGATGACCTTCACGCAGATGCGGACGGAGGCAGGTTTGGGGAAGGGACGCGAGATAGTCGAACTCATCTCCTCCCAGGCGGTCTCGTCGATCTCCGCCTTGAGCGCGCGCTTGAGCGACTCGTATGGGTCCTGGCCGACGAAATAGGCCTGGCGGACAAAGAAACTCTCCTCGTTGTAGTCGTCGTCGATGAACCATGCCGCGACATCGTTCTTGAGGTCGCTGCCGCCCGAGGACCGCACTTCGCCGGTCGTCGGATCGAAAATGTCCATGCCCCTGATCTCGACCCTGATCATCCCGCCGCCAGCCTCGATAATATTGAGGTCCGGCTCGCCGAAGATGACGAAGAGATTGCCCGCGCCGGTCGCCTTGAGCTTGTCGCCCATGCGCAGGTCCTGATTCATCCGCGCTTTCAGGACGGTCAGCGAGCCGAAATTGAGCCGGCTTTCGTCGACTTCCGGGGCGAAGGCGAAGCCGCAAACAATCAGCGTGTCGAACAGGTCGGCGGCCTCCCGCGCCGCCTTCCGGACGAGGTCATAGCCGACCGTGTCGTATTCCGGCCCGATGCAGATCGCCGCGCGCTTCACTTCGCCGCCTTCCGTGTAGCGGCCCTCGAACGGCACGAGACCGGAGCGGGAGACGCGCGGCTTTAGCCATTCGAACTTGATCGCCTCGCCCTTCTTGGTGTTCTGCACGCCGGACGCTAGAAGGTTGTCGTAGACGACTTTGCGCAAAGTCGGTCACTGGCGCTCCCTTCTCCCCTTGCGGGAGAAGGTGGCCCGAATGAGGGGTTCGCAGCATCAGCCGCGGCTTGCGCCGCAGAACCCCTCACCCCTGCCCCCCCTCGCTGCGCTCCGGGCAGGCTCTCTCCCGCAAGGGGAGAGGGGAAATCCTCTTCGCCCGCGAGAAATTCAGCGAGAAACGGGTCCTCCTCAGCGATGGGGCGAAAAACTCTCGACCGTGAACGGCCCCGCGACGCGCACGACGCCTTTGGCTTTCAACGGGCGGTCGTACACCAACTCGACGTCGGCGTTGCGGGCGATGGAATCGTCGATCTCCTTCTGTCGCTCGCGGCGAAGCTCCCACCACGCCGCGTGATCGGTCTGCGCCGCGTGGGGCCACTCGGTTTCTGCCGCGCGAGGGACTTGCCATTCCTCCCAATGAGTCTTGAGGGCTTTGTTCAATCTATCGCGCAAAAGTTCGAGCTTGGGCTGGTAACGTTCCCAGATGACGTCGATTTCGGCGTGGCGATGGACTTGAGCGTGACGTGCGGCGCCCGCTCGTAGACGAAGCCGTGGCGGATGTCGCCGCCCCACGGCCCTTCGTTCGGGAGCTTGCCCGTCAGCTTGGCTTCCTCCGCCGCGCCGGCCTCGGAATCGGCCAGATGATAGAGCCTCTTGCAAAATTCATCGAACGCGGCGAATTTTCCCTGTGTTCGCGGGGCGGAGGGGCCGGCGCTCAGGCCGGCGCGGGCCTGAGCTGCGTGACGCGGAGTATTTGATCGACCGCGAGTGCCACCACGCCGAACATGAGGTGGCATTTGACCTTGATCGCGCCGCGCACGCGCACGGACCGTGCGCCGAATTCATCCTTCAGTCGGGCGTTGACGCGTTCGGCCAGGGTGCGAAAATCAAAAATCACGTCGTCCGGATCGGGCATATGGATGAGTTTCATGCGCTCGACTTCTTTGGCCCATTCGGCCTTGGCTTCGTGCTGGGCGCGAAAGTTGCGATCGATGATCGGCGCATGGCCGAGCGCCTTGCTGTGGTCATGGATGGCGGCGGCGTCGTAGGCCGCATCCATTAGATCGTAGAGATAGGAGACGCGGGCGCCGGTCATGGTCATCAAGGGAATGGCGACCTGACTGTCGTGGACGGAAGCCGAGGTCAGTCCGCAGGAGACCGGGATTTGGCCGCAGGCGACATCCAGATGCAGTTTGTAGCCGATCCAGGTTTCCTTGTAGCCCTTGCTGTTCTTCTTGGAGCCGACATCGCACGCGGTGGGCAGATCGGCGAGCATCTGATCGAGGTTCTGCGTGGTCTGCCGTTCGAGGCGCGTCGGCTCGGGTTTTGGCCGTTCCTCGTCCTTGCGCGGGCGTCCGCGCTTGCGCGTCGGCTGAGCGCCATCGGGCGGCGGCGGATCCCCCTTATTGTCGTTCGGCTCCGTCTTGACCGGCTTCTCGCGCGCCTCGATCTCGGTGGCGTCGCGCGCGATCACGCCGACGATGCGCCCGCCGAGCGAGCGCTCGATCAGCGCCGCGTGCATCTTGTCGGGCAGATCGCCCTGCGCAAACTCCGCGAAGGCGCGGGAAAAGGTAGCTTCCGATGGCACTTGCGAGCGTCGTTCCCAACCGAGAATGCGACGCAGCGACTTGTCGACATCGAGGCGCTCGATCAGAGCGGTGGTGGTAGGAACGCCCAGCACCGCCTTGGCGACGAAAGCCCTGGCGAGGGCGCGGCGATCGCCAGGCGGGCGGCCGGCGCCTCGGGGCGGTTCGGGAACGAAGGCCTCGAGGCCGATCACGTCGAGGGTCGTGACGAGCCGCCCGAGCGCTTCGGTCATCGGGTCGACTTCCTCGCGAAGCCAAGGAAACAGATAGCCCTGGATGTGGTTCCAGCGCGCTTTCATAGCGTCGAGAGGATCGTCGGTCATTGCTGTTGCTATGGTTTAGGGCGATAGAATCGACAAGCCGCGCATATGCGCCACTCGCCTCTTGCGGATCTCGGCGGCGAACATTGGGCCAAACCGGTTCCACCAGAACCGGACGGTCTCATGGCTGATGTCGATCCCGCGCTCCGCCAGCAGATCCTCGACGTTGCGCAGCGACAGCGGATATCTCACGTACATCATCACGACTAGGCGGATGACCTCTGACGAGCTGTTAAAATATCGGAACGGGTTGCTCATGGCGTGAAGTTACCACGCCGGGAAGCACCGCAGGGTTTTCGTCTGACACCACCAATTCATCGAAGGTTGATTGAAGCGCGGGGAGAACAAACTTCCTCCAACAACCGGAAGTTCGTCGCAGGCTTGGCGCTACGCCGCCTTTGCTTGCGATGAGCCGGCGCTCTCCATGGCTCTGAGATACAGGTCGAGCAGGGACTCCTGTTCGTCGCGCTCGTCCTTGTCCTGCTTGCGCAGGCGCAAGATTTCCCTGACGACTTTCACATCGAAGCCCTCTCCTTTGGCCTCTGTGAAGACTTCCTTCTTGCCCTCATTCAACGCCTTGATCTCTTCGTCGATGCGTTCAACTCGCTCGATGAAGGAGCAAATGCGATCACCCGGGATTCCTGCCGTGTTTGTCATGCCTGCTCCTTCTTCAAGAGGCACACACGTATGTAGCGAAAGTAACCGAGGGGTTAACCCGCGAGATTGAAATGCCGATAAATTGTCCTGGCGAACCCCAGGGTCCGAGAACGGCGACTGACGTCGGCGCAGAGCGTTGGTGCGTTCTGTCCTATCGCGGATCGGGGGGATGCGGGCTAGTCTTGAATGGCCTTCGGTGGGCGTCCGCGTTTGCGCGCTCCGGCGTTTCCGCCAAACTGCCCAAGACCAATCGCTTTCGCCATCGCCGACCGCGTCGCCGCGTAGTTGGCGGCAACCATGGGATAATCGGAGGGAAGCTTCCATTTCTCGCGATACTGCTCCGGCGTCAGGCCGTGCGCCGCCAAATGCCGTTTCAGCGACTTGAAATGTTTGCCGTCCTCCAAGCAGATCAAATAGTCCGGCGTCACCGACTTCCGGATTGAGACGGCCGGCTCCTTCAGCTCTTCTTTCGGGGTCGAATTCTCCACGCCGGCGGAGAGCCTAGCCAAAGTGTCATGAATTGCTTGGATCAGTGCAGGCAGTTCGCCTCTTGGGAGAGGGTTATTGGAGACGAACGCGGCCACCAGTTCGGCGGCCATTTCGAGGGTTACTGGTTGGGGCATGTGGCCGGGTCCTCTCCGAACAGCCTTGTTGCCCCCGATTATGCCTATATACGCAATTCGTCGAGAGGTCGGCGTCACAGAATATTCATTCTGTCCCGTCACGTGGAGAGGCTCAATGATCGCCAGTGGGCCTCAAAGTCGTACGCGACCAATCAATTGCGCTTTCGAGGGATAGGCTGTTGCCGCATTCACCGCGCCCACTTCAGACGACCGCCTATGCAAACGATTAGACAGGTGAATCAGCCGTTGCCGACAGTTTCGGCAAAGCCATTTTCCGAAGGGATTGATCCCATGACGGACGACGAACAGCAGATCGCCCAGGCAATCGCGCGGGCGTTTGAGACATTGTCAGACAGGCTCTCCAAAGAGCTCGAGGACGCATTCAAACAGATGGCCCAACTGATGGGGCGGGCGCAGAAACAGCAATGCGAAATCATGTCCCTCTTTGGTAAGCAGGCGGCAGCAATGGCAGCGCTCGCGGACCTCGTTGCGAAGGTGCGGAACGACGACGTCGAGCGCCAACGAACACGCCACCGCTATCGAGCAGCTATTGCAGGGCCAGATGAAGATTGCGCAATTTACCGACGGCCTTGCCACACAATATGCGCAACTCTTCAAGGCGCTCTCAAATCGCCTCGACGCCGTGGAAAAGGAGGCGTTCGAGAAGTTCCTGACCTTTCTGCGCAACGAATTGGTCTCCAACAATCTCACCGACTTCGGCCTGCTTAAGGGGCTCGACCATCTCGATGCCGTGCGGACCACCTTCCAGCTGATCACGGATCGCTTCGCCGGCTTCCAGGCCGAGTGGCTCAACGTGCATGTCGATTTCCCGCTGCTGCAGCGCCTCGCCCATCCGATCACTATCGGCGCGGTGCGTTATCCCGGCCTCAAGATCCACGAGCCGCGCATCATCCGCCTGTTCGAGGTCCTCCTGCATGGCGGCCTGAACTAACGGAACGGCCTCCAATTACACATAAGCGGACAGAGTGAGAACGGTTCCGTCTGATTATGCAAACAGAACAGACAATTACGGCGTCTCGGGTTTTTCGGTCGGGTTACAGAGTTCTGACGGGAAACAAGTGTTTTCCGAAACCCTGTCGGAATGGCGCATTGTGCGGAAACCTGTCGGATGAGGTTTTTCGCGCATGCTTGTCGGCTATATGCGCGTTTCCACCGACGGCGACCGCCAGACTTTTGATTTGCAGCGCGACGCGCTCCTTACCGCCGGAGTCGATGAACGTCATTTGTTCGAGGATCGGGTGAGCGGCAGCCGCGGCGAGCGCGCAGGCCTGGCCAAGGCGCTGGCCTTCATCAAGTCCGGCGACTGCCTGGTCGTATGGAAGCTGGATCGGTTGGGGCGCTCACTGCCTCACCTGCTTACGACGGTGAGCGATCTCAGGGCGCGCGGCATCGGCTTTCGTTCGCTCACAGAGCAAATGGACACCGCGACGCCGCAAGGCGAATTCCTCTTTCATGTGTTCGGCGGCTTCCCGTGTTGCGCGCGCTTTCCTTGTGTACGTGCTGCCGCCAGTACCCCGGTGCAGCGACTGGGCGTCGTCTTCGCTCATCTCACCCAGCCATGTTGGCGCAATTTGAACGGTCGCTCATCCAGGAACGGGTTCAGGCTGGGCTGGCCGCTGCGCGTCGTCGCGGGCGGCGCGGCGGTCGTCCCACGGCAATCGACGCCGAGAAGCTGGCCGCCGTGACCTCGGCGCTCGACAGTGGGGCCTCCAAGGCCGCCGTCTGCCGAACGTTCGGAATCAAGCGCAGCACGCTCATCGACGCCTTGGCCAGGATCGGATGGTCTGCGGGAAGCCAGAGTCGGGAGACATGAGTGGCGCGATGGCAACGATTGAGCGAAGCGCAGATCACGGAGTTGTTCGATCCACCCGTCCAACAGCGTGAGTTGATCCGTCACTTCACGCTGACGGCGACCGACCTCGCGGCGATTTTGCGCTGCCGGGGCGATTCCAATCGTCTCGGCTATGGGCTCATGCTCTGCTATCTCAACTATCCCGGCCGCGCCTTGCGCGCCGGCGAGCGGCCTCCCGCGGCGTTGATCGGTTTCGTCGCCGAACAAATCGGGGTGCTTCCGGAGTCTATCGACGAGTATCTGGCCGCAAAGCGGAATTGCTGGCGTCACTCCCTCGAATGTCAGCAGCGGCTCGGGCTTCGTCCCTTCGGCAAAAAGACCGCGGCCGAGTTGGCGGAGCATTTATCGCCACAGGCCATCGAAAATGATCGGCTCGCCTATTTGGCTCCGCTGGCAATTGAAGCGTGTCGGCAACGTAGAATTATGGTTCCCTCGCCCGCCGCTATCGAACGCCTCTGCGCGGAACTTCGCCGCGTGGCCCGACGAGAAGCGCATCGGCGGTTGACCGAGGGCCTGTCGGCTGAACAGCGGCGCGGGCTCGATGCGCTCACGCAACGTCGGAAAGAGACCAGCCTGAGCTGGCTCGCATGGTTGCGGCAAATGCCTGAAGCCGCCACACCAGCCGCCATGCTCGGTTTGATCGAACGTCTGGAACATATCCGGAGGATTGGGATCGAACCAGGTCGCGGCCACTTGATCCATCAGGCGCGTCTCGCCCAACTCGCGCGCGAAGCCGGGCGCACGACCGTCCAGCATGTCGCCGATTACGAACGCCCCAGGCGGCACGCCAACGCTGGTCGCCGTTGTTTTGGACATTTGCGCGGGTCTGATCGACCAAGCCGTCGATATGTTTGATCGTCTGATCGGCGCGATGTTCCGCAAGGCCGAGGGGCGACACGCCCGAGCCTTTCAGGGTGACGCCAGAGCCATCAATGAAAAGGTTCGTCTCTACGCGCGCATCGGCGCGGCCTTGATCGCCGCCCATGAGACCAAACAGGACGCGTTCGGCGCAATTGCATCCGTGATCCCTTGGGAGCGCTTTCGGTCGAGCGTCGCGGAAGCCGAGACGTTGGCGCGGCCCGAGGAGTTCGACGCCTACCAGGTTCTGGGCGAGCGCCATGCCGGCGTTCGGCGTTGGTCGCCCGCCTTCCTCGAAGCTTTTGAATTCGAAAGCGTCCCGGCGTCCGCTTCGCTCATGCGAGCCATCGAGGCGTTGCGCGAGATGAATCGCGCCGGCGAATCGACCCTGCCGAAATCAGCCCCGACCGGGTTCGTCCGGCCGCGCTGGACCCCGCACGTTCTGCCGGGCGGCGTCATCGACCGGCGTTATTATGAGCTCTGCGCGCTATCCGAGCTCCGGGATCGGCTGCGCGCTGGCGACGTATGGGTCAGCGGCAGCCGACAATACCGCTCTTTCGAGGAACGATTGATTTCGAAGGAGGCATTTCAAGATTTGCGAAAGTTGGCGCCCTGCCGATTGCGGTCGAAGCGGATTTCGAACAATTCATCGCGAGCCGCCGCGAGGTGCTCGACGCTCGACTGGCGGCCATCGACGTTCGCGCCAAGGATGGTCTCTTGCCGGATGTCACAATCGACAAAGGCGTGCTGAAGATATCGCCGCTCGAAAAATCGACGCCGCCCGAAGCCGAAGCTCTGGCCGAGCGACTTTACGCCATGCTGCCGCGGGTTCGCATCACCGACCTGTTGGCCGAAGTGTCCAGATGGACGCTCTTTCCCGAGTGTTTCACCCATCTGCGCACCGGCGCGGCGGCCATCGACAACCGCGCCCTGATGGCGGCGGTGCTCGCCGATGGGCTCAATCTCGGGCTCACGCGCATGGCCGAGGCGTGCAGCGTGGCCACGCTCGGTCAGCTCGCCTGGACATCCGACTGGCATATCCGCGAGGAGACATACGCGCTCGCGTTGCAACGTCTGGTCAACCGACAACAGAGTGAACCGTTCGCGGCTATGTTTGGCGGCGGCCTCGCCTCGTCGTCAGACGGTCAGTTTTTCCAGGCTGGCGGCCCTGGCGGCGACGCCGGTCGTTTCAACGCGCATTATGGCAAGAAGCCGGGGTTCAAGGTCTACACGCACATCTCGGATCGCTACGCGCCCTTCTACACCAAGCTGATTGCGGCAACCGCAAGCGAGGCGCTGCATGTGCTGGATGCTCTCCTCTATCACCAGAGCGATGTTTCCGTGCTCCGCCACCACACAGATGGTGGCGGCGACTCCGACCATGTCTTTGCGCTATGCGCCTTGCTGGGCTTCAAATTCTCGCCGCGCATCCCCGACCTGAAGCACCGTCGCCTCTACAGCTTCGAGAAACCGTCCGCCTATCCAACTCTCGAACCCCTGATCGCCGGGCGCATCAATATCCCTCTGATCCGCGCTCATTGGCCCGATATCCTGAGAATCGGGGCGTCCATTCGCAGCGGAATCGTGACGGCGTCGCTGATCATGCGCCAACTCGCATCCCATCCGCGACAGAACGGCGTCGCTGCGGCGCTTCGCGAACTGGGACGCCTGGAACGCACGCTCTTCACTCTCGATTGGATCGAAGACCCCGATCTGCGACGCGGGACCGGCCAGGAGCTCAACAAAGGCAAATCCCGCAAACAGTCTCGCGCGGGCGGTCTTCATCCATCGGCTCGGCGAAATCCGCGACCGCACGTACGAAAATCAACAGCACCGCGCCTCCGGCCTCAATCTCGTCGTCTCGGCCATCATCCTTTGGAACACCCGATATCTGGAACGCGCCGTCGATGTTCTGCGCAAGTTCGAAGACGTACCCGCTTCCAGCTGGCCCATCTGTCTCCGCTCGGCTGGGAACATGTGAACCTCACCGGCGACTATGTCTGGGGCGTCGAGCAAAGCCTGTCGGAAAACATTGACGGATTGAGGCCGCTGCGCACCCAGGCCGACGCCTTCCAGAAGGCCGCGTAGCGTTCCTGATATGTCCGCTTATGGGTAGTAAACGGCCATTTCGTTAGTTCCGGCCATGGCGGTCCTCAGATCGGCGGCTGGACGGCCCGGCAGATCCATCAGGCCGTCCTCGACACCTTCGACCTCTCTGAGAAGACCTACCGCCTGAACCAGCTCCGCTACGACTTGCGCAAGCTCAAGGGACACGGCCTGATCGAGCGCGACGGCTCGCGCTACGCCTACCGGCTCTCACCCAAGGGCGTCCAAGTCGCCCTCCTCTTCCTCTTCTTCCACAAGCGCCTGTGCGGCCCCCTCGCCAACAGCCGCTTCCATCACCGGCCGGACCCGCAACACCGTCCAGACAGCCGGCTCGAAGCCGCCTATCACCGCGCCGACACCGCCATCCAACGCGTCGTCGATCTCTTGGCTGCAGCTTGATCGCCCCGCGCCTCAATGACAATGTTCAACTCGTCTTGTCTATGATCCCTCAGGTAAGAATCTAAATGCGGGTCAGACCACCCCGACGGGTGTCGGATGCAAGTGGCCGGAGAATGCAGAAGGTTGGCGCGTGCGGACAGGCCACGGCGCGCGATATCGCTTACCTGAATTCCCGTAGGCCAAGCATCACGCCGAGGGCCGGGGACATTTGCAACTGGAAATCGACGATCGGGAGCGTAGGGCGATCGAGAGGTCGCTCGCCGAACTTCGGTCGCGCTTGATCGAGAGGGCTGGGGACACGACGTTGGCGCCCGCTCAACGGCGGGCGGGCTTGCGCGAGCTGTCGGCGATCGCGTCGGCCCTGCGAAAGCTGCGCCGGCGGAACCGCGGCGCATGAAACCTCTCGATGGAAAAATTCGACTATGAAGCTCTTGCCCAGCCAAGACAACATTGGCGACCCCTTGTCGATCGAGCCCAAAAGTGTCCTCAACTTCTAAATCCGCCGACCGACCGCGCCGCCTTTCACACCAACAGAAAATGACCCGCGTCAAAATGCAGTGACGAAAGGCTAACGCCGGTCAACGTTATCGTGTCGTGATTAACAGGGTCAGTGATAACGGTGGTGGCGCGGCCGGGGGCTTGCGTGGCGGCGCTTTGGACTGTGGTAAGGCTCGTAAAGTCAGACTTAGAAAGCTGAATGACGTCGAAGTTGCCAAGGTAGTGGTTGACTGTGTCCTGGCCGAAGTCGCCCATAAACACGAACGTGTCCTTGCCACTGTTGGTGCCGTTCAGGGTGTCACCGTTGCCTCCCACCAGCGCAGCGCCGACTCCGTTCGCCGCATTGAGGGTGGCGTTGCCTGCGGTGCCGTCAAGGACTGCATAGTGGCCGCCGTTCGGTTGAGAGGCCGAGCCGCCTGCTGGTGCGGCGACATATGTCAGGCCTGGAGCCGTCACAACCACGGTCAGCGTCGAGCTGGCCGAACCACCTCCGCTTGGACCCCCTTCGAGGGCGGTGTAACCGAAGAAGTCCTCTGACACGCCACTAGATGGCAGCGCGCTGTGACCTGAAGCGTTGTAAGCGTAGCTGCCGTCAGCGTCGAGCGTCAGAGTTCCGTAGGCTCCTGCGACGGTTGTTCCGACGTTCTGGAATAGTCCGTCGACCGCGCTGACGGTCAATGTATCGCCAGTCACGCTGGGGGTATCATTCGCGAGCACGCCCGCTGCAGCAACGTTGATCGTCGTTCCGAAGGTCGCGTGCGTCAGGTCCGGCATGACAATCGGAGGCAGGACAAATCCGCTATCGGTAATCTCGAACACCGTGCCATCGCCGGACGCCCCGCCATATTCTGTCGTGCCGAAGAGGTCCCCGGCGGCGTCGGCGATCAGACCGGAACGCGGATTCGCCCCGTTGGCGCTGTTGAAGCTGAGCAGCGTGGTCGGCGTGTAGGCGCCGCCGCCATGGTTGACGAGCTCGAATACCGTGCCACCGCTCCATGTCGTGCCGAAGAGGTCCCCGGCGGCGTCGGCGATCAGACCGGAAAGCGGACTCGCCCCGTTGGCGCCGTTGAAGCTGAGCAGCGTGACCGGTGTGTAGGCGCCGCCGAATGCGCGGCCGCCTGATTGCGCGACAACCCGCCCAAGACCACCGCCTCAACCACGCGCTCGCGAAGATCGTTGGAAAGACCCATCCCCGCCGCCCCCATTCTCGCAGCGTGAATGACGAAGCAGAAATTAACCAATTCGGGAATCCCCCAACCAATTCAATCCGTTCGGATACCGCTCTAGGAAGAGCTTGGTGACCACCGTCGCCACGCCGTCGAAATGGCCGGGGCGGAACGGGCCGCAAAGCCCGCTAGTCAGCTCCGCAACATGGACGGTCGTCAGGCCGGGTTCCGGATACATCTCCCTGACGTCCGGCGCGAAGACCAGCGCCGCGTCGGACTTTTCGAGCAGGGCGAAGTCGGCGGCTTCGTCGCGCGGATAGGCGGCGAAATCCTCGTTCGGCCCGAACTGGGTTGGGTTGACGAAGATGGTCGCGACGACGGCGTCGCCACGCGCTCTTCCCGCGTCGACGAGGCTGACATGGCCGGCGTGCAGCGCCCCCATTGTCGGCGCGAGGCCAATGGAAAGTCCTTTTGCGCGCAGTTCGGCGATGCGCCGGCGCAGGCCGGCGATCGTGCGCTCGACGCCCAGCCGTCCGCTCACGGTTTTCTCGCCGCGCTCGGCGAATAGAGGTGTTCGCCGGCGGGAAATCGCCCGGAGCGAACCTCCGCGGCAAATTCCGCCGCGGCGGCTTCGATCGCCTCGCCTAATTGCGCATAGCGTTTGACAAAGCGCGCCGGCGACGGCGTCAGGCCGAGCATGTCTTCAGTCACCAGAACCTGGCCGTCGCAGGCGGGCGACGCGCCGATGCCGATGGTCGGTATCGGCGACTCTGCGCAGATCCGCCGCGCGACCGGCTCCGCCGTCGCTTCAATGACCAGGCTGAACGCGCCCGCCTCAGCGACGGCGTGCGCGTCGGTCGCGATGCGCTCGGCCAACTCGGCGTCATGACCTTGCGAACGATAACCGCCGAGCGCGTTCACCGATTGTGGCGTCAGGCCGACGTGACCCATGACTGGCACGCCGCGGCGAACGAGGAAGGCGATGGTCGCGGCCATCGCTTCGCCGCCCTCGAGCTTGACCGCGCCGCAGCCGGTCTCGGCCAATGCGCGCGCCGCCGCGCGAAACGCCGCTTCCGGCAACTCCTGATAGCTGCCGAACGGCATGTCGAACACGACCAGCGCGCGCGACGAAGCGCGCACGACCGCGGCAGCGTGCGCGATCATCGTCTCCAACGTCACCGGCAGAGTCGTGGCGAATCCATAGACGGTGTTCGCCAGCGAATCGCCGACCAGCAGGATGTCGACATGAGCGTCGAGGCGCGCGGCGATCGGCGCGGAATGGGCGGTCAGGCACGATCTTCTCGCCGCCTTTTCGCGCGCGGATGTCGCGGGCCGTCAGGCGGCGCTGGGATCGTGGGGGGCTCATGCGCGGGCGCTCAAGCCGATCATGGGACCTCCGACCTGCACCAGCTCGATGCCAACCATTCCTTCGAGACGAGGGCGAGGACGACTTCGCAGCGATAGGCGGCTTTCTGCAGGGCCTCCATCCAGTGCTGGCCGGGCGCGACCCCGCGGTCAGAGTTGAGATCGAGGAAAACGTCGTTCCAGCCGTTCCTCGAGAGCCAGTCGCGGACCTCAATCGCCTTATCGATGTTCGTGTCGGAATGACTGATGAAAAGGCGCGCCATGGTCTATATATCGGCAATTATCAAAACACGTGACTCTCATGAGGAAGGCTGCGCTATTTTAGCGTCTCGCGCAAGCCGAACGGGTTGCTTCTCGAAACCGCCGCCCGTGTCGGGCTTGGGTTGACGAGGCTCAGATAACTCGTCAGCGCGTGCCAACACGAGAAGTTTGGCTGCACCTTCCCGGTCGCGTTCAGAGGATAAAGTGTATTTACGTGCGGAAGCCAAAGGGTTCCGGGGGGAGTTGTGGGACCAGGTCCTGGTCGATGGCGAAGCGCCACGAGGTCAGGCCGAGTCCGTTGAAGGCCGTGACAAAGGCCCTGTCGCCAACGCGGGGCGAGGCGAAGGTGCAGACAATCGGGGTCGGCAACTTGTTCGTCTTGGCGTTTTCGAGAACGTAGAGGCAGGCCAACGCCGAGCCGAGACTGTGGCCAGTAACGGAAATGGCCACAGGCGGCGCGGCGGCTTTCCCTTCGGGCGCCGTCGGGGCATGGCGGGAAACGAGGGCCGCCACCTGCTGCGACAGCGAGCCGCGCGAAGACACCGACCGTTCGACGAGCGATGTTTTCGGGGCGGCGGCGGAAGGGTAAGCGACAAGTGCGATCGTGTTGTAGATCCGGGCGAACCCGGCGCCGACCGAGCCGCAGCCCGGAACCCGGAACGGAGTCAGCACGATGGAATTGAAGTCGTCCCACCATTCCACGCCACCGACCGTGCCGCGGAACGCAGCCACAAACTGATTGGCCGAGGTCGTACTCTGAGCAATGAAACCGTAGAAGAGGTGCTCTGTGCCTCCGATGATAAAATCACGCATCTCGATTCCGGCGACAAGGGCTGCGAAACCGACCGGGAGCGACCGTCGCCACATCGAGGCCGTCGTATATGCAATTTCTGTTCGTCGCCGGAGGCCTTCCCGAGCTCGCGATCGATTACGAAGTCGCGCCGCTGCAGGACGCAAACGCTTCGCCTCGCGCAACGTTCGCGGCTCGCAACCGGGCGGGCGGATCGTATGCGACGCCAGCGTGAGTTTCGCCAAACCGATCGAGGCGCCGGCCCATCAGGCGCCGCCGCCGGCCGACTGTGGCCTCGACAGCGACCCCGAGCGCCTGCCCGGCCTCGCGGACATCAACGCGCCAGAGGCGCGCGAGGTCGAGCGCACGCTCGACTATTCCTACCGCCCTCATGTCGCGATCGATTTTCGGGCGCCCTACGTCGAAGATTTGCTGCGTCCCAACGTCGATCAGCCGCGAATGCGGTTCTGGATCAAGATCAGATCGCACTTGGTGGACGATCCCGCGCTGCATGCGGCCGCCTTCGCCTATCTGTCCGACTACTGGATCAATTTCGCCGCCTGCATCGGACACGTGCGGACGATGGCGGACGCCGACACGAGGCTCTACGTCGCGAGCCTCAATCATGCGATCTGGTATCACCGCGCTATACGCGCCGACGACTGGCTGCTGTTCGACTGCGTGAGCCCAAGCGGCGCTCTGGGGCGGGCCGCATCTACGACCCTGCGGGCGGGCTGGTAGCTAGCGCCGCGCAAGAGTGCCTTCTTGCGCCAGTCGTCCCGTCGGAGCGCGGAAAATGAACCTAGACTTCGTGCGCCAGCTGCGCTTCGAGCCCATCGTCCAGCGTTACGACGAACGCAACTCTGCGCTTTACGCCCTGAGCCTTGGAATGGGTGAGGATCCGCTCGACGAGGATGAATTGCCCTTCGTCTATGAGGGCCGTGGACCGCGCGCGGTTCCAAGCCAATGCCCTGGCGACGCATCTTGCACGGCGAGCGGAGCTTTACGCTGAGCCGGCCGCTACCGGCACAGGCGACAGTGCGCGGCCATCACTCTGTCGTGGCCGTCGACGACAAGGGTTCGAGGCGGGGAGCGGTTCTTTACACCGCGCAGGATCTCGTAGAGGCAGAAAACGGCGAACCTCTGGCCAGCCTGCAGTCGGCGGAGTTCCTGCGAGACGAGGGCGGCTCTGGCGGCTTCGGCGCACCGCCGACCCTGACGCGACCAATGGGATCGGTCGACGAACCGACGGCGGTGGTCGACTATCGAACTTCGCCTCAAGCGGCACTGCTCTACAGGCAAGCGAGCCGCGACTACATGCCGATTCACGCCCGTTCGGCCTCGCGTGCCGCGCTGCGCTCAAGCATTTCGCGCCGGGCCATCCGGAAAAACTCATATCGATGTCGGTTCGGTTCGCGGCGCCGGCCTATCCCGGCGACACCATTCGCATCGAACTTTTCGCAACGACGGAAGGAGCGCGTTTCCGCGCGCGCGCCTTGGAGCGACGCGTTTTGGTCTTGGAACGTGGAGAAATTCAACTGGCGTGAGCGCCATCGACCCTTGGCGGCGTCGGAAGCCTGGAGGTCCTTGCCGGCCCTGCAGGGCGAAGAGAACGCGCCGATCCCGGCGATGGCCGATATCGTGATGCTCCCGGCGCCATGAGCGGACAGACAGCTACGCACAGGAGCTTCACATCAGCCCATGGTCATTGGCATGATATGCTTCTTGATGGCTATTGGTTCGATGTTACGTCCGCGCTGGCTGCCGCAGAAGAGCTTTCCACCCTACGCGTATCTGCCAGGTAGGCAACCGCATCCTGTGCGCGATCCCACGGGACATAGCTACCATGTCGAACCAATTCCGGTTGCCGCGGAGGCGTCGCTTGGCTCAGACGCATTCCTCTGGGGTCTCGACCTCTTCAATCACGGTTATTATTGGGAAGCTCATGAGGCCTGGGAAGGTCTTTGGCAGGTTGCGGATCGAGACGGTCCACTGCGTATGCTCTTCAAGGGATTGATCCTGTTGTCGGCAGCGGGGGTCAAAATCCGAGAGCGCAAACATGTGGCGGCTGCGCGTCATGCCAGGCGCGCCGCGGCTCTGCTTCGTCGGCTAATAAAAGTGCCGGATCGCGCCTTCGAGCGTGCGCTCGGCATGTCACCCGCGACGCTCGCTGAATACGCCGAAGCAGCCACAAGGATTCCCGCTGATTTACAGGAGACGGCGCCTGGACAGCCTCAACCCGTGTTCAATTTCATTCTCGGATCAAATTCCCGCGGGAGGCGGAGCGGATCGCAAAAGAGAAACAGTGATCTGTAGGAGGCGCTACGAAGTGGACAACCGCGGTCCGTTCGCGGACATCGGCTTCAGTTCCAGCCGCACCATCCTAGTCGCCCGAGTCATTCAAAATGAGGGGTAGAGCCTCTTGAGCTTCACGCGGGCGTCGTCTGTGGTGAATTGCCAGTTGGCCTTTGCGTGATGCTTGTTGCGATGGTCCTCCCAGGCGGCGACTTGTTTTTCGAGGGTCGGCTTGTCTGGAATGCGGCGGCTCAGACATTGGCTCGACGGGACGCCGAGTTCGGATTCGGCCATGTCGAGCCAGCTTCCGTGTTTGGGGGTGTAGTGCCATTCGAACCGTTTGGCGAGGCGGCGCGCTTCTGGCGCGGGAAAGGCCGCGTAGAGCGAGGCGGGCGTGTGCGTGCTCAGATTGTCTTGGACCAGCCTGATTTGGTCGGCGTCGGGAAAATGCACGTCGGACAGTTCCTTGAGCACCTGCGCGGGGGATGTCCCGCCGTCTGTTGAAATTGTCGAAGCGGTCGTTGCGCATTGAAATTTACGCTGCCTCGGTGATTTGAACAAGCGCCTGGTCGGAAGGCGGCTGTTGGCCTTGCTTTGCAAGAGCAGCGCGCAGAGCCGGCAGATGCTTGTATGCCTTCAATCGACGGAAGCCCTTGGTTGCTTCTTGCATGGCGGCGGCGGCCCATCGCAGGGCCATCGCGGGCGAGCGCCAGTATTTGACGTTGCGGCAGACCCTGCGCACCGTGCCCATGACATTCTCGATGATGTTGGTGCAGGCGAGCGAGCGGCGCAGTTCGCGAGGGAGGCCGAGCCTTGTGACGGTGAGCATCTCGTCGATCCCTTCCAGGATCGAAGCGGAAACGCCGTTCCAGTCCGGTTCGAGACGGCGGGCGAGATTGCGAATGAGCGTTTCGGCCTTTTCGGCGTCGTCCATTTCCCAAGCTTGCCGCAAGACGCGCCGCACCGAAGCGTGCATCGATTTGGGCAACCGCTCCAGAATGTTGCGCGCCTTGTGAATCTGGCAACGCTGGATCGCCGCATCGCGTCCAAAGGTGCGGCGGATCGCCTTGGACAGCGCCTTCGCGCCATCGATGATGAACAGGCGTCGCACGGTTGGATCGAGTCCGCGCTCGACGAGATTGTCGATGAGCGCCTGCACCGTCGTGGCGTTTTCGGTCGCGCCCTCGACGAGGCCGAGCGGATGTTTGTCGCCGTTCGCGTCGACGCCAATCGCCGCGACGAGGAGCATATCTTCATCCATGTGAATGCCGTCGATCTGGATCGCCAGCAGATCGAGATCGTCAAGCCTGGTTTCCATCCACGCCTTCATGCGCGCCGCCGACAACGTCACGAAGCGTCGGGAGGTCGCCGACTTCGACAGCCCCGCTCCGTCGGACGCCGGAACGTCTCCCTCGGGCAGTCGGACCGAACGCTTGAAACGTCGCGTCGAGACATTGATCAGCATCTGGTTCATCGCCCATTTGCCGAGCAAGTCTTCGCTGACGGCGTTCTCCCAACTCGGCAGTACGCGCTCGGCCCCGTCGAGCCCGCGAACCCGTGGACGCTCGATCTCGACCTTGCCACCGTGAAAGCCGATCTTGCCCTTGGTCCGCCCCCAGCGGTGCGCCTGGCGTCGCTCACCCCGCTCGTGGCGCTCGCCACAGGCCGCTGTCGCATCCTGCTCCAGCATCTCGCTCAGCGTCTCGAGCCCGGCGGCAAGACAAAAACGTTCAAAGCTCGCCGACATGCTCGCCAGCGCCTCGGCCTTCAACGCATAGGTGGGAATCGCGGTCGACGTGGTATGCTTCTTCATGGCGTTGCTTTCCTTTCGTGGAATCAGCACCCCGAGCCTAAAGGCTCAAGGCGAGCAACGCCGCTCCTCCCTTTTCAACATTCCTCGGGACATCCCCCCTGCGCGTAATCGGCGGCGGCGTGGCGGTCGGTGACCTTGACGCGGCGCCAGCCCTCCAGCGGCGCGAAAATCATGAATATATTGGCCACGCCGTTTCGCTCGTATTCGTAATCGTGCCGGACGGCTCGTCCGGGTCTGGCCGGAATCGGAGCGCGCGTCTCGACGATCAACTGCTTGGAGGATTCATCCAGACAGACGAGGGGGCGATCGGGATCGCGCGGCTTCTGGTAAGTATCCAGCACGTCTTCCATCGCGGCGACGAAGCCGGCGTTGGCGTCCGGCGGAATCACCCATTGCCGATTGCGGTGGGGCTTGAGGACGTTTTTTTTAGAGTCCTTCCGATCGTGTTGTCGCTGGCCTTCTCGACGATGTTCAATTCGACGACCTTCTCCTCGAGCAGGCGCAAACTCCAACGCGCGAACCCCTCGGGCGCCGGCGAGCAGGTCAGGGCGATCAATTTCGCCTCCGCCGCCCCGTCGAAAATCCGCGGCCGGGCGGAGTTCGGATTGTGTTTGCGGGTCAGCGCCGCCGCGATCCCTTCTTCGACCAGTCGACGCCGGGTGCGGCCGATATTGTTGATGCTGGTGTCCAACGCCGCGGAGATCGCGCTGTCGCTCCAACCTTCGCCCGCCTCCGACACGTCCGCCTTCAACAGGATGCGCGCCTTCGTCAGCGACTGTGCCGGATGCTTGCCCGCGCAAATCATCGCCTCCAGCCGTTCGCGCTCCTCGGCGCTCAACTTCACCACATATTTCTTGACCGAAATCTCCCTGCCCGCCACGAATCACCTCCATCGCCGCATCGCCGCGACAGAGATTCAGAAAAACACCACAGATTCAATGACGCTGGCGACTAGCCGAAGTCGCCTCCTCTGACACGTTGGGTTCGGAAATCCTGTCCTGAAAGCCGCCCGCTCCTTGCCCCCTTTCGGGGAAGACGTGATCAGTCGGCTCGGGCTTCAGCCGGATGTCGTTGCGACGAGACCAGCGCGGGAGGCGCGGGTGGCGTCGGGCCAGATTGAGCGCAAGCTGACGACCATTCTCGCGGCCGACGTGGTGGGTTTTTCCAAGCTCGCCGGCGCCGACGAGGAGCGCACGCTCGCGCGGCTGCGCGCCTTGCGCAGCGACCTCATCGACCCGACTATCGACCTCCATCACGGCCGCATCGTCAAGCGCACCGGCGACGGGACGATCGTCGAATTCCGCAGCGTGGTCGACGCCGTGCGCTCACCGATCGAGGTCCAGAGCGCGATCTCAGCGCCTCTACGGCGTATTCGTGCCGCTGGACGAGGTGGGCTCTGTGATCGCGCAAGAGGTCAAGCTCGGCCACGTCGGCGGCGGCCATTAAGTCATCAATTTCTGAGAGCGCCTGCGGCAGGGTAAGCCATGGCACTTCTCCACTGTGTCCGAGGAGTCGTTTGGCAATGTGCAACTCGTACCGAGCACGTTCGGCAGCCGCCAAGAGGTCTGGCCTTTCTGAATAGAGCAGACGGCGTCCAATTGTCTTGAGACGGCCGTCCTCAAACGCCTCGATGATTGGAAGGCGCTCCTCCAGACCTCTGCGCGATAGTTCCTTGGGACAGTCGCCGAAGCCGGTTCGCTCGAGACCGAGCTGCGATGCGCGAGCTAGCCGATTTCAGGGTTGGAACCGAGGTTGGTGACCGGCCACGAATACGGGTTGCCGTAAGCTATTACGTCTCGACGTCGGCCATGCAGTCGCGCGATCGCGTCGCCTCTCCCATGCATCGCCTGCCAGCGGCCGACCTGAATGATCTGTCCGCCGATTCTCAGGAGCTGGCCCTCATACCTCCATCCGCGCGGGCTCCTCGATCCCGACGAGCGGCGCGATAGCCACCTCGCCCTTCATCGGGAATCTTCCGTTCTGGAATGCCCGCTTCGCCTAAAAATGCGAGCCGCTGGGTCTTTTCAATCGCTCCCGCTCCAAGAAAAGACTGGCTTTCCGTTCGAAAGAGAGCGTGTGTGCGTGTGCGTGGCCGTCCGCGAAAGCTGGGGCGTCGCGTGCGAACCCTTCGCCCCGACAATCGCTCCGGTCCGGGGCTCGCGTCAGTGAGGGGCCCGGATCGTCCGGCTCCCGAAACGCGGGGTCCAAACATGTCCATCAAACTCAACGACACGCAGCTTGTGCTGCTGAGCGCTGCGTCGCAGCGCGATGATCATTGCCTGGTTCGGCCAGCGGGTCCAAAGCGCGCCCAGGCGCAGAGGGCCGTAGCCAAGCTTCTCGAAGCCGGGCTCTTGAAGGAGATAAGGGCAAAGGCAGGAGCGCCGATCTGGCGGCGCGACGACAAGTCCGGGCAGACCTATGCGCTCAAACTGACCGCCGCCGGCGCGAAAGCGATCGCGGTTGACGAGGCGACGGCCTCTGAAAGCATGGGGGCGAACCATCCAATCTCCGTCAATCCGAAGCCCGAGCCCGTTTCAGACCCAGCAGGCATAGACAGGCCAAACAGCAACGTCGCCTCGACACCAACGTCTCCGCGCGGCGGAACCAAGATCGCGCAGGTCATCGAACTGCTGCAGCGTGGCGATGGCGCGACTCTCGCCGAGCTTGTCGCCGCCACCGGCTGGCTGGCGCACACGACGCGGGCCGCGCTCACCGGCCTGCGCAAGCGCGGCTACGCCGTCGGAATTGATCGGGCCGACAAGGTGCGAGGATCGGTCTATCGGATCGAGCCGACGGAAATGGAGGAAGATAGCGCCGCGCCGCACGCTGAAGCGTCACAGACTTGCGAAGCGCCACCAGATCGGCCCGGGCGCGCCGTGAGTCTGCGAACCCGTCGGGCGGCGTGATGGCGACGCGACGAAACGCAAACGGCGCCGGCGAGGCATCCGTCCCGCAAGCGCCATCGGCGTCAGCGCGCGAAACCCTCGACGCTTCGGTCGCGAGACATTCCGGCCTCAACACGGATCAGCTTCGCCTCCAGTGGCAGGTTTCCCCCATCCGGTTCTTCACGTGAGTTTCGCTCGCGTTGGCGTAAAGGCGGTGGACGATCCGCGCCGGTGGAAGCGGAAGGCGCTTGAGGATCGCGTTGAGGCGGGTCCAGTGGAACGCGCCTCCTCCACGATGCCGTCGCGCCAGCCATTTCTTCCACAGCACCACGACCTGGCAGGCGAACCGCCTCCGTCGCGCCATTGTTCGCAGAGCACAAATGGTTAAAATTCCGATCAAATTACGGCCAAACTCCCGGCGTCGGTCAAATTACCGCCAAACTCCTGGCGTATAGGGCGATTGTCGCGTTAAAGCGTTAAAGCGTTAAAGCGTTAAAGCGTTAAAGCGTTGAAGCGGAGCGGCGCGGAAGGAGCGCGACAATCACAAGCGATGGGGGGCCTTTGGAGGTGCGTGATGAGCACCCACGCGAACTTGCATGGGCGGCCCGACGTTTCGCTGAAGGCGCGGGTCGCGCATCTGCATCTGGCTGAGAAATGGAGCCTGACCGTCAGGCGCGTCACCGCCGTCAGGATGTCGGCGGCGGCGTCGCAGCGGCCATGGATGACCGAAAGCGAGGTCAAGGCCAGGCGTGTTCGAAACCTGATGAACGACAATCCGGCGTCGGGGTGAGCTTCTCTCTACCGCTGCGGGAAGGAGTCTAGGCTTCCCGCAGCCTCGCCGCCGCGGCCGGGGAGACCGCGCGCGGCCAAATGGGTCTTGCGCCGGCGGCGCCCTAAGGCCCCTGCAATTCGACGGTCACGCCATTGGGGTCCTTCACGAAACACTGGCGGATGCGGGTCCCGGGAACGGGCTTCGGCAGGGTATAGCGCAGGTTCAGCCTGTCGAGCCGCAGCGACGCCGGCCGCGACTGCCGCGACGCCTTCCTCGGCCTCTACAAGACCTGCGCCAAGCTCGGCATCGCCTTCTGGGACTACCTCGGCGCACGCCTCGCCGTGAATGTCCATGCGCCGAGCGCGCCCTGGTTCGGACGCACCGAAGCGACAGTTGGAGCGACAATTGCCGCCGCCCGGCTTCCCTCACCCGGCGGCGCACCTGCGCCTACGGCTTCGCGCCCTTCTCGGCCGCCCGCCGCAAAGCCTCCGCCAACGCCCCGCCGCCGGGAGCCGGGCGGTTCGCCTCGGCATTGACTGTACGGACGGCCTTCGCGTCGCCGCCGCGGGCGGGCTCGGGTTCGCCTTGCGCGTCTGCGAGGCGCATGGTGAGCGCGATGCGCCTGCGCGGGGCGTCGACGCTGAGCACCTTCACCTTCACCACGTCTCCGGGCTTCGCCACCGCGGGTCCTTCACAAAACTGTTCGACATCGCCGAGACATGGACGAGCCCGTCCTGGTGCACCCCGACGTCGACGAAGGCGCCGAAGGCGGCGACATTGGTCACGACGCCCTCGAGGACCATGCCGGGCTTGAGGTCCGCGATCGACTCGACCTCCTCCTTGAACGCCGCCGTCCGGAAAACCGGGCGGGGGTCGCGGCCGGGCTTCTCGAGCTCCTTCAGGATGTCGGCGACCGTCGGGACGCCGAACCGATCGTCGGCGAAATCGGCGCCCTTCAGGCCCTGAAGCGCCCGCGCATTGCCGATCACGGCGTGGATGTCGGCCCCGAGCCGGTCGAGGATGCGGCGCACCACCGAATAGGCCTCCGGGTGGACGCCCGAGCGGTCGAGCGGCTGGTTGCCGTGGTTGACGCGCAGGAAGCCGGCGCTGAGCTCGAAGGCTTTTGCGCCGAGACGCGGCACCTCTTTCAGCGCCGCCCGGTTGCGGAAGGCCCCGTGCGTCTCGCGATGGACGACGATCGCCTGCGCCAGCGCCTCGCCGACGCCCGAGACGCGCGCCAGCAGCTTGGCCGAGGCGGTGTTGACGTCGACGCCGACCGCGTTGACGCAATCCTCGACCACCGCGTCAAGCGAGCGCCCAAGCTTCTGCTCGGACAGGTCATGCTGGTACTGGCCGACGCCGATCGACTTCGGGTCGATCTTGACGAGTGCGGCGAGCGGGTCCTGCAGGCGCCGAGCGATCGAGGCCGCCCCGCGCAGGGTCACGTCGAGCCCGGGCACTTCCTGCGCCGCATAGGCCGAGGCCGAATAGACCGACGCGCCCGCTTCCGACACCATCGCCCTGGTCAGCTTGAGTTCGGGATGACGCGCGATGAGATCGGCGGCGAGCCGGTCCGTCTCGCGCGACGCCGTGCGCTCCCTTATGGCTTCGGTTGCGGGCCCCACGCGCTCCTCCATTGTTCGTGCTCGCCGAGGCGCTCCTGACGGACGTGGAGGACGTTCGCCAGGCCTGGAACAGTTGATCAGCCGGTGTTCCTCAATCCGGCCTTTGCGCCCGTGGACGCGAACGGCATCTCTCAGGTTTCCTGGCGATCCGTCCCATGCCTTTGCCCAGCTCCAAGACCCCGGCCGAGGGCACTGTCAAGGCAAATAAGTATAGGCCATTTTCGGAGTTGAATCCGGCCGAGCGCGGCGGCAATTCGTGAGCAAAAACAGCGGAGCTCCAGCCCACCCTGGTGCGCGAGCAGGCTGTATAGATTCTTACCTGAGGGATCATAGACAAGACGAGTCGAACATTGTCATTGAGGCGCGGCGCGATCAAGCTGCAGCCAAGAGATCGACGACGCGTTGGATGGCGGTGTCGGCGCGGTGATAGGCGGCTTCGAGCCGGCTGTCTGGACGGTGTTGCGGGTCCGGCCGGTGATGGAAGCGGCTGTTGGCGAGGGGGCCGCACAGGCGCTTGTGGAAGAAGAGGAAGAGGAGGGCGACTTGGACGCCCTTGGGTGAGAGCCGGTAGGCGTAGCGCGAGCCGTCGCGCTCGATCAGGCCGTGTCCCTTGAGCTTGCGCAAGTCGTAGCGGAGCTGGTTCAGGCGGTAGGTCTTCTCAGAGAGGTCGAAGGTGTCGAGGACGGCCTGATAGATCTGCCGGGCCGTCCAGCCGCCGATCTGAGGACCGCCATGCAGGAGGACCTCGAACAGGCGGATGATGCGCGGCTCGTGGATCTTGAGGCCGGGATAACGCACCGCGCCGATCGTGATCGGATGGGCGAGGCGCTGCAGCAGCGGGAAATCGACATGCACGTTGAGCCACTCGGCCTGGAAGCCGGCGAAGCGATCCGTGATCAGCTGGAAGGTGGTCCGCACGGCATCGAGATGGTCGAGCCCCTTAAGCAGGCCGAAGTCGGTGAGATTGTTGGAGACCAATTCGTTGCGCAGAAAGGTCAGGAACTTCTCATACTGTTTGAGGAAGCCGCTCTTGAAGTAGGCGCGGAAGACATGATGGCCGTGCTCGATCTGGTCGATGACCGTGGCCAGCTTGCCATGCATCCGGCGACTGACCCGCTTGCCGAAGATCGTGGCGATCTTGTCGGCGCTGAGCCGCCACAGGCCGAGTTCGCAGCTGCGCTCGAATAGCTTGTGGATGGGAAAGTGACGCCTGAAGATGAAGTTGCGGCAGTACTCGATCTGGGAGATGGCGTAGAAGCGTGACAGGTTGAGCTTGGCGCGCTCCTTCTTTGAGAACTTCGGTCCGAGGATCAGGGTCCAGTAGTCGAGGCGCCGGCGAATGATCTCTGGGCTCAGCCGGTCGGCCGACGCCTGCAGCGCCGCTGCATCGTCGACGGCGAGGAAAGCGTTGTCATGCTTGCGGAAGCCGATCCCCGCCCGCTTCAGCTCCTGCTCGATGAAGCTGTGGCCGTTGAGATAGTAGGCGGTCTGGAAAGGGAAGAAGGAAGCCACCCGCACAACCATCGGTCCGAGCGCCTCGTCGCGGACATAGAAGTAGTAATGCGTGAAGCGGCTGCGCTGGTGCGCGACGATGCGGTAGTGCGGGTCCTTGGCCGGGTACTTCGGCAGGCTGATGCGGAAGGTCGGCCCTTGCTCCATGCTCTTGAAGATGAAGTAGACACCGTAGGCATTGCGCTTCTCCATGCGGCGCCCGCAGCACGTGGTCCTCCTTGCGTACCCCCTTCTCGGCCCATTCGATCGGGATCGCGTGATTGCGCGCGTAGGCTTCCACCCAATTCTGGTAATCGGCCGTCCGCTGGCTCAGCGCCTCCTTGCTGACCTCCGCCACCCCGACGATCTCACGGAAGAAGTGGACGACCAGCTCGGGCCGCGACAGCGCCGTCAGATAGCCGCGAATGACAATCCGGTCGAAGCAGTGATAGACGAAGACCAAGAAGTCGCCGAACAGCTTGGTGAACAAATCCATGGCAGCCCCCTCGGTACCCGGCAGGGATCGAAAGGCGATCCGGCGTCGACCGGGCAAACAGATGGTGGAGGGGAAGAGCTTTCGCCTCGCCGAGGAGGTCCGCTCCATCCAGCGTCGGGCGGCTGACCGCCATGGGCGCGTCGTCACTGTTGGTCAGCTGGTCCTGTTCTCTACCGAAACCGGCGACGCTTGGCTGCTCGACCCGTCCGATCAACTCGCCGCAAGGCTGGCCCGCGACGGCGACCCGGAACCCGTCCACATCGAAGAAAACGATACCTCCTTCGTCATCGATTGGAAGGGCAACTATCGCATCGAGGGACCCGCCTTCATCTATTCCGATCGCCAGACCCGGCGCGTCTCAACCATCCTCGGATACCCCACGCACCTGCTCGCGCCACCGTCCTGAAATTTCAAATATCTTTGGCTAGAATTTAGTCTGACAATGCCGTTTTAGCACTCATCGCTATACCCGTTATCTGCAGGGGGGTGGCTGCACTGAGCGTGCCTATGGTGGTTGATATGCGCATTTGCATCGGCTCGCCCGCCAACAGCGTCGCTTTGACAGTTTTGCCAGCGATGCGGATCGCCACAGTCCGACCCCTCCAGCACACCCGGAACGACAGACTGCGCCAGTGAGTCGGCAGTCGCGGGTTGATCCCAAGCGTCTCGCCCTTTAGGTCGAGACCGCCAAACCCGAGAATTATCCCTTGCCACAGTGCGCCAAGGCCGGCGATGCGCACGCCACCGGCGGTGTTCGGATCAAGGTCTAAGTCCCTGGCTGCAGTTTCGCGCAGATAACGCAGCGCCAACGGCGCGTCGCCCAGGCGCGCAGCAACCAATGCGTGCATCCCCGCGCTGAGAGAACTTCCATGGCTGCAACGATGCTCGTAGTGGCGAAAGTTTGCATCCGCCATCCCGCCCGGAAATTCTTCGGGCAGGAGCGCAATGAGCGCCACCACATCGTCCTGCTTCACCACCTGTGACCGTTGCGTCATTTCGCGACCGATCACCACGTCAATAGGCACCGTGCGGTCAGCATTTGCGACGAGATCGATCGGGGCCAGCGCGTGGAAGCCGGCGAACTGTTCGTAGATGCCGGTCGTCGGATCGAGGCCCGTTACGATGCGCGCTACGGCGTCGCGCCAATCGCCAACCTCCTCCTCGTCAATCATCAACTTTTTCAGGAGCGCGTCCGCGCGGGCCGCCCAGTGGCCTCGCATAACGTCGATGGTCTCCAGCCCGCGCTCAATGTTCCAGCGCGCCATCACGTTTGTGAACGCGTTGTCGTCCACGTCTTCGTGATACTCGTCGGGCCCGATAACGTGGCGAATGTGCCGTTTCCCGTCTGGCTCGGCAGCGACTCGTGAAGCCCAGAATCTGGCCGTTTCCAGCAAAATCTCTGCGCCCGCGTTCAAAAGGAAATCATCATCGCCTGTGGAGCGCCAGTAGTTCCAAACCGCATAGGAGACGTCAGCGCTGATGTGCTGCTCCAGCTTCCCGGTCAATATGTCGATTGACGCTCCGCCAGGGCCGATTATCCGATCGGGAGTGGTCTCAGCGCCAGTGTCCGCCAACTCCCAGGCGTAGAGCGCGCCTTTAAACCCGAACCTCGCCGCCTTCGCCCGCGCGCCGGACAGCGTGTGAAAACGGTACATCAGCAGTGCTCTCGCCGCCTCCGGCCAGACTGCCGTGTAGAACGGCAATAGGTAAATCTCGGTGTCCCAGAAGACGTGGCCGAGATATGCATCACCGGTCAGGGCGCGAGCGCCAATCGATACGCGATCATCCTCGGGATTGGCGGCGCTGGTTAGGTGGTAGATGGCGAAACGTACCGCCTTCTGCAATTCATCGTCGCCCTCAATGACGACGTCGCTCGCGGTCCATCTCGTGTTCCAAGCGGCGTCGTGTGCGGAGAGAACCGCGCGCCAACCTAGGGTACGACTGCGCTCCAGTGCGGCTTCGGCGAGCGGGGCCGGATTGTCTTTGGGGGAGTCAGCTCTTGCTGCTGCGACGAATTGATCGAATTCGGCTACCTGGCCGGCTTCTGACCGCCATTGCCAAAGCCAACGGAGCGGGAAAGGACGTCGCGGGACGAGCGGATTGCCACCGAGCCGCAAGTTTGCGGCGCCGGCCATAGCAACAGCCTTGCCGGTGCCCTCAAGGCGCCAGGCACCGACATCCTGCTCCAACTTTATCGGTTCCATACCGAGGCCAGCCAACGAAAATGCGGCCTCAAATACGATGTCCACGTCATCGCGATCCAGCGAAAATCGCAGGAGTTGCAGACCTCCGGCTCGGTCTGCGAGCGATAGCAGACGTAACGCGAGTCCCTCGAAGGTAACACCGGCGAGAGTGCGATGAGTCCAAGTTGAAATAAGCACCCCGCGACGCAGATCGAGTTTTCTGACGCCCACACGTATTTCGCCCTCTCGCGCTAGCAGCGGCTCCCCGTCGAGAACGACGCGCACTCGTGACCAGTCGGCGACCGGCACGAGAGCGGGAACCGGAGGCTCGACGTTCGGTATGTCAAACAATCTGGCGACATAGCAGCGCGGCCAAGACGCCCATATGCCGTATCCTAGCCAGGACACCCAGGTTGGGCCTCGGCTAATCGATCGAGCGGCGCGCATGCCAAGAAATCCGTTGCCGAGCGCAAAGCGGGACTCAACGGCGCTCTCTGTCAGTACGTTGTAGCCCTCGTGGGTCAGAACCCATGCAGGATCCTGCGTTGGTTGCAGCGCCTCAAGCATATCCGTTTGCTCTCCGAGTAACGTCCAGTATGTATCGCGCGGTCAACCTGGATTAGCCAACGCGGGCAAACTATCGGTTGGGCCTGCAAAACGACCCGCCTCGCTACTTGATCTTCCTGCATTGTGGGAACGATCTATTTGGCCAGCGAACATTCCGAGCTATGGTCTTGGATTCAACACTCAGCACCATAATAAATTGAACGATGGTGAGTTACCTAACCAAGCCGCCGAGATCCTCTACTACCAGATGCGCGCCGTGACGCTTTAGCTCTTCGCTATTCCTTTTGCGTGCGACGCCGAACACGAGCGCAAAATTCCCCTGCAGCCGGCCTCAACTCCCGAGATCGCGTCCTCGATCACGACAGCCCGTTTGGGCTCGACCCCAAGCAACTTTGCCGCGGCCAAGAATGTATCCGGTGCCGGCTTTCCAGGCAGACCTTCAGCTTGGATCGTGTTGCCGTCGACCCGCACGTCAAAGAACGTATCCAACTTGGCCGACCTCAACACGGCCGCGCAGTTTTGACTCGAGGTGACGACAGCAATTTTGAACTGATCCCGATGTAGCTGATGGATGAGTTTAATGCTTCCG
Organism: uncultured Alphaproteobacteria bacterium; assembly: GCA_963758335.1. GTDB lineage: Bacteria > Pseudomonadota > Alphaproteobacteria > Rhizobiales > Beijerinckiaceae > Roseiarcus. The sequence goes on from CAVWVF010000004.1 coordinate 283,813, forward strand.
TCGTAAGCCTCGACCCCCCCTTCTTGAATCATCTTCTTGACCAACTCGTTCTTGCGGTTTCCGAGGCCGCACACAGATTCCGTTTGTGGCGAGTCCTCCGAGCTTCAAGTCGCGAACGCCGTCGAAGCGTGGCTTCCCGTCAATGTAGACCCGATAATCGGTGTCGAGATCGAAGAGTTGCAATGCTTCGCCTGGCATGGTGGCTCGCTTCAGGAGGTACTCGTCGAACATTTGTTTCCAACACGCCGCGTGCAGATTAGCAGTGTCGGTCACGACGCCATCAAGATCGAGCAGGACGGCATCGTACTTGTCGCGAGTGATCACGTACCGGCAATCCGACTCGCCCATGGTCATTCACCTCGCATACTATGGCCCCGGCGCGGCGGCTCGGTCGAACGCGGACAGCCGATTGAGCGCTTCTCGTAGCACCGCGGCCGCGAGACTCCGATCATCAGCGGACATGGCGTCGAGGTCGAGGTCGAGTTTGAGGCTGGGGTGTTCCTCGTGAATGAAACCGCCCCGCGCGCCGAGGTTCTCATAGGTGTCGACGACCTGATAGGTGGCGACCGGGTAGGCGATGCCTTTGACCGATATGTGCCCACGCTCCTCGCAGCGGACCCGTTGGCGAACGGCCGCGTAAGTTTCATACGACAAGAGGATCTCCCCCGGCGTGGCCGCCGCTTCGAGCCGCGACGCAAGGTTCACGCCGCTGCCGATGATGGTGTAGTCCATCCGATCCTCGCTGCCAAAGTTCCCGACCGTGCAGTATCCCGTATTGATTCCGATCCGGCATTGAAGGGGCCTTTCGATGCCCGACGCCCGCCACACGTCCTGCAGCTCGCGCATTCTTTTCCGCATGGCGATGGCCATCTCGACGCAGGCGAGGGCGTCCTCATTGACGCCGCGTGTCTCCGGATCGCCGAAGAAGATGACGATGGCGTCGCCGACATATTTGTCGATTGTTGCTCCATAAGTTAGGGCGATCGCCGACATTTCGGTCAGATAGTGGTTTAGCAGCCGCGTCAGGTCTTCTGACTCGAGCCTGTCGGCCGTTTCCGTAAAGCCCGCGATATCCGAGAAGAAGACAGTCAGCTTCTTCCGGCGACTCGTAATTTTGACTTCCTGCTTTCCAGTGAAAATGGACTCGTAAACCTGAGGCGAGAGGTATTTCGCGAGCTGGCTCGAAAGCTGCTCCAAGGCCCTGGACTTGTCCGCCAGCTGTTTCTCACGCTGCTTCAATTCTGTGATGTCGGAGTAGACCGCGACCGTGCTTCCGTCGTCGGTCTTGCGCTCGCTCACCAGAATCCAGCGGCCGTCGCCGCGCTGCTGAACATGCGGGCCGCCCGGTTCTCGGTGACGGGCCATTCGTTCTCGGACCCAGTCCTCGACCCTGCCTTCGGCATCCTTGACGTAGCCGCGTTCGGCGGCGCTTCGAACGATACTTTCGAACGTCATTCCGGGCGCTATCTCTGGGCCGGCGCCGGGATAGAGAAGCGTCCGATATTTGTTGTTGCACACGACCAGGCGATCGTCGCTGTCGTAGAGCGAAAACGCTTCGGAAATGCTCTCGATCGCGACCGCCAATCGCCGACGACCTTCGCGAATCTCCCTCTGGTTCGCCTTGTGCAGCTCAATGGCCGTGTCCCGAAAGACGCCGAGCGCCTCGGCCATTCGGCCGATCTCGTCGCTGCGGTCGCGACCCGGCACGTCGATCGACGTGTCGCCCCCGGCCAGGCCGCTCATCGCCGCAGTTATCCTCTCGATGGGTCTCACAACCCGGGGCGCCACATACCGTAGCGCGATCAGGCTCGCCCCTAGTACACTTAGAGCAGTGATGAGAAGAAGCAGAAGCCGGCCATTGCCGATGGCCTGGGCGGTGCGGAGCGCCGCGGCGTCGCTGCCGTTTTGGGCGTTCACGACGATTTCCGCTACTTCCTTGCCAAGTTCAAGGACGAGCGAGTTGTTGGCCTGCAAGGAAGCCTGAGCAGCCGCGATCTGGCGTAGCTCCTCGCGTCGCAGATCGAAGATGTTGCCCGCGGAGGCGACGAAGCCAATCAGCGTTTCCGAGAGGCCCTTGAGCGAACCATTGGCTGCGGAGGGAAGCCGCGCGAGCAGTTTCTCCACGTGGTTCGAAGCTGCGACGAAGCGCTCCTTGAGGGGCTGCAGCGAGCTCGGGTCGGGCACGCCCGCGGCCTCGTTCGCAGACCCGCCGCCAGGTTGCCGTCGGCGCGCAGTGTCAGTAGCACTCGAAGGTTTCCCACCCCGCCTTCGACCAGGCTGGTGATTGCCTCCTTGCTCTTGGCTGTCAGGTCCTCGCTGGTCGTCACGAGGTTGAAGCCGGCGTCGTCCACCATGGGCGTGAGCGTCTCGAGCAGGGCGCGGTGCGCCGCCTCGACCGCCGCCGTCCTTCCCTCCCGCCTGGCCTGGAGCGAGCGCCGCGTGTCCGCTGCCGCCCGGAGCTCCTGGGACCGGACCTCGAAAACGTTGTCCGCGCCGCCGCCCAGCGTAATCAGCGCCTCGCTCGACTCGCGCAGCCGTTCGTTCTCCGGCGATGGGTGCAATTTCTCGAGATTCCGCTCGATCGCCGCGGCTGCCGCCGAGAACCGCTCGCGGATAGGCTGGATCAACGCCGCATCGTCGACATGCGCCGCCTCGGTCAGCAAGCCCGCCGCCAGATTGCCGTCCGCCCGCAGGGTCAGCAGCGCCTGCAAGGCGTTCACCCCGCCCTCGACAAGGCCTGTGACCGCTTCCTTGCTTTTGGCGGTCATGTCCTCGCTGGTGGTCACAAGGTCGAAGCCGGCGTCATCCACCAAAGGCTCCAGGGCCTCCTGGAACTTGGCGTGAACCGCGGCAAGACCGGCGACGGCGGCCTCTCTTAGAGCGCCTATTCGCAGGCGCTGCTCGACTGCGCCGTTCAGCGCCTTGAGCTCGGCTGGGATCTTGCCTTCGATCTCGATCAGATTGCCGAGTCTCGCCTCGCCCACCCCCGTGGACTTCAGTCCCTCGGTCACGGCGGCGAGTTCCTTCAGCCTCTGAACGAGCCTGCCTTGTTCCTGAACCCGCTCCTTTTCGTTGCGGCTCGCGATGAGGGCGGGGGCCGTCGCCGTGATCTCGGCGCTCTTCTCGGCGAGGCGGAGCGAAGCCGTCATGCCGACGATGCTCTCGGCGGTGATCCGCGCTACCGACCGGTCAATGTCGGTGAAAGCATACCACGCGACCGCGCTGGCGCCGCAGGTCAACATGGCCATACTGCCGAACGCTAGAAACAGTTTAGCCTTGATGCCAAACGGCGCCTCGCCGTCGCGCTTGCGGCCCGTGGCCGCCAACTTCGAAGTCTGCTCATCGACTGGCGCGGCCCCGGCAGGCTCTTGATCCGCTGCGTTCATGACGACGCGTCGTCAGCGGGAGGGGGTCGGCGCTCCCCGGCGAAGAGACGACGCCTACCGGGCCCGCCGCTCATCTCAACGCTCCAGGCGGTCAATCGGCTTGAAGCTGCCATCCGCCTGGATCACGGTAAGAAAGACCTTGTCCATGCCCTGATGGTCGTCCGCGCCATAGGTCAATGTGATACCGCCCAGATCGAACGTGCCAACCTCTTTGATCGTCGAAAGCAGGCCCACGCGCGTCACGGACCCTTTCATCTTCCCCAAGGCTTCGATAACCAATCGGCCGACCAAGTACCCCTCGAGCGACACGAAGCCGATCTGCGCGTCCGGATTGGCTGCCTTGAGCGCTTTTTGGTACCGGGCCACGACCGGTATGCTCGTGTCCCAGGGGAATGGCACGACTTGCGTCACCACCACCCCTTTCCCGTCCTTGCCGAGCTCCTTTGCGAGGGCGTTGGCGCCGACGAATGAGATGTTGACGAACACCGGGTTCAGCTTGAGCCGGCGCGCCAGTTTGATGAACTCAGCGCACGGTTTATAGGCGCCGACCATGACGATAGCCTCGGGATCCGCCCTACGAATCTCCAGCAGCGCCATCTTCACCGCGGTCGTGTTGCGCTCGTAGGTGCCTTCGGCGACGAGCTTCATGCCCCGCTTTTCCAACGCCTTCGAGACCCCCGAGAGCCCGGCGCGACCGAAGGTGTCGTCTTGGTACAGTATGGCGATCCGCGACACTCCGAGGTCACTGGTGAGGCGCTCGATCCAGGCTTCCGTCTCCTGGTCATACGAACCACGAACGTTGATCACATTGCCCAGGGAGGGGTTGCGCAGGAAGGCGGCGCCCGTGAACGGCCCAATAAACGGCGCCCCCGCTTCAGTGGCGATCGGCTGCGCCGCGCTGGAAGTGGGCGTACCCACCTCACCGACGAGCGCGAAGATCCCGTCTTCGTTGATCAGGCGCTTGGTGTTGGCGATCGCTCGTTCCGGCTCGTACCCGTCGTCGTAGGAGACCAGCTCCAGTCTGTGGCCGTTCACTCCGCCGGCGGCATTGGCCTCGTTGAAGGAGGCGAGAATGCCTTCCCGCATCCCGAGACCCAGCGCCGCCGCGGGCCCGTCGAAGGCCGCCGATTGTCCGAACACGATCCGGTCGTCGAAGACTCCCTGCTCAGCGCGAGCCCCAATGTCCATGAGCGAGATTGCGCCCAACCCCAATAGCCCAGCGGCTGCAATCTCTCTGAGCCAATCCATAATACCCTCCCTCACGAGGGCGCGTTCCGAATCCCTGCGGCCATCGGCAGCGGCTCCACACCGCGGGCCGGGGCGCTCGTTCTTGTCGAATCCCAGAATAACACATCTGTGCCGCTAGGTGAGACCCGAGACAGGAACCAAATGAACCGTTGTCGGCGGCCATCGAGCCGTGTCGCTCGACCCGGAAAAATGACGATCTCTTTTCTGATGAGGATGGCGGAAATAACTGCCATGGTTCGGGTCGTCCGTTCGCCACGCCGTTGTGGACGGCCGCTATTTGCGCAAGATCGGGATAGGGGCGCCTCGCGGCACTGCCCCTCCCACACCACCGGGCATACGGGAAACGCTCGGCTGAGGGTCGCCTCCATGGAGTCACGTACTGCCTTTCCGCCATGTCGGGGTTGTCCTGAAGGAATGCGCTCATGATCTTCGCCCCTTTCAGACCCGGCGGGGGACCAACTTGCCTGTGGATCGCGTTGCGCGCGTCCATCGGGTCGTTCGACTCTGGGCGGAGCGGTTCCCCTCGGCTACCGGATCGAAGACCGCGCCCTCCATGTCGTCGAACAGGAGGCCGAGTTCGTCCGCAGTCTCTTTCGTCGGTATCTCGAAGTCGGCAGCGTGGTGAGGCTGAAGACCGCACTCGACGCCGAGAACATTCGCTCGCCAGTCCGCATGAGCGGGACTGACAAAAGGACCGGCGGGGTCCCGATCTCGCGGGGTCACCTCTACTGGATCCTGTCGAACCCGATCTATGTCGGACGGCTGCGCCACAAAGGGCAGATCCACGACGGCCTTCATCCGGCGATCATCGACCCGGAGACCTGGGACCGGAAAAGCTCGAGAGCCAGACGCGGGCAAGGCGGATTTCCCAGCCGGACGACCATTCCTTCCTCGCGGGCAAGCTCTACGATGATCGCGGAAACAGGATGAGCTCAAGCCATGCGTCCAAGGGCGGGCGGCGCTGGCGATACTATGTGTCGCGTGCGGCGCTGACGGGGCGCAATGCCGCTGCCGAAGCTGTGAAACAACGAGTTGATGAGACTGCAAGCGTTTCCGTCGCGATCGACCACGCAGAGATAGACAGTGTCGCGGTGCACAGGCAGCGAACTCTCTCCCGGCGCCGGCAAAAGCGGCATGGCGCAGTCGTCGTCGACGAGGCGGGCCAGCGCGGCGCAATAGTCCGGCGCGATGAGGCGGGAGATCGGCATCTGGCGCACGCGAGGATCAGCGACAAAGGCGTCCCTGTCTCGGTAAGCGAGTCGCGCGGCTTCGATATGCCGGTGAAACCGGATGGCGCTTCCCGGCCCCTCGGCAGCGGGACCGAGCGCTTCAAGCATGCCGAGCATGATGAGTACGGTCACGCCCGATCCATTAGGAGGGCACTGCCAAACGTCCAGCCCCTTCCAGCGAGATCGGATTGGCTCGACGAATTCGGCGACGGTGCGTCCTTTCGCGAAATCCTCCTCAGTTTGCAGTCCCCCTGCCGTCGCAACGATGTCGGCAGCGACCGGCCCGGCGTAAAAGGCGTCGGCTCCATGAGCGGCGATCTTGCGCAGCGTGCCGGCTAGCGCCGTCTGGACGAACAGCGTCGCCTCCTGAGGCGCGCGGCCGCCGGGAAGGAATAGCCTGTTTCCAGCGCGGCGCAGCTTTTCCTGCTCCTCCGACCAATCCGCCGCGACGCGCGGGTGCAGGGGAAATCCCTGCTCCGCATAACGGATAGCGGGCTGCAGCAACTCGTCGAAGCCCTTGGTTCCATAAGTGTCCAGCAACAGCTGCCAGGCGGAAACGGCGCCGGGGATGGTGACCGCATGAGGAGAGACATTGTCGAGAGCGGAGAGGCCCGCGCCTTCGAAGTAGTCAATCGACGCCGCCTGGGCGGAGCGGCCAGAGCCGTTTAGCGCGGTGACATTTTCGGCGCCGGCGGGAGCATAGAGACAGAAACAATCGCCTCCGATGCCCGTCGACTGCGGTTCGACAACCCCAAGCAAGGCGCAGGCGGCCACCTCGGCGTCGACCGCATTGCCGCCGGAGCGGAGCACGTCAAGGGCGGTGAGAGTGGCGACAGGCATGGATGTCGCCGCCATGCCGTTTGTGGCGTAGACGGCGCTGCGTCCAGCCTGTTGGAAGTCGCGCACGGCGTCCTTTCCGACTTGCGAGAAAATAGGACCTCCCGATGGCCTGAACAGGATACAGCTATTTCAGGCGGTCTCGGATTTTCTCGAGACCCGCGCGGGCGCAACCGTCGTCGAGATCCGCGCCAGGCGCGCCGGAGGCGCCGATAACTTCGTCGCCGAATTTGATCAGCAGGCCGCCACCAAAAAGAAGCGTATTCGGCAGCTTCGCAAGCAGCGGCGCAATCGGGACGGTCTTCGCCCTTTCGACCAGGGCGCTGGCGCTCGACAGCGCATTCGAGAAAGCTTACACGGCCGTATGGGCGCCGGCGCGATCGCCGCGCAAGACGGCCTGTCGGACGCCGTCGACATCGACCAGGACCGCGGTCTCGGTATAGCCCTGCCGCGCGCACTCGGCGACGACCTCGGCGACAGCTTCCAGCGCCAGCGCCGCAGGGATGCGATGGGTTTCCAAGGTCCGTGCGAACGCCGGGTCGGCTTCCGCGCGGGTTCTGCATGAAGCGCCTGACCGACCTGCCGATGCTCTGGTCCGAGCAATGGGGCACCATCGGACTGCAGGCGCCGGCTCAGGTTCGAGCCGAACTCCGCTGATCCATCCCGCTCCTTTCCGCGCGCAGCGAATGCTCCTAATCCAATAATCCAAGCCGCGGCATTCGGGGATCTCGACAGGGCGATGTTGCGACGTCTGCATGAGCACAGGGACGAAGCCTCGAGTTCGAGGGACGCTCGTCCCTTTGCAACCCGCGGACCGACGACACCCGAGGGCGTCGGGCTCAAATCCGGAGCTCTGCTGGTCCGCGAAAGGAACGGCAGTCTCGAGCGGGTCATGATCCTCGACGACGGGTGCGCCTGGAACGGCTGCGTTTACCGCAGCCTTTCGCAGGTCGCCAAGGCGATCACCGGCACGAATTGGAACGGACACCGCTTCTTCGGGTTGAAGGCGGTCAGGACCGGCGCCTCCGGCAGAAAAAGAAGGCTCAATTAGCGTTTGATTGACACGCCTGTTTGTGCTACGATTTATTATGGATTGACAGGGGTTTGCGATGGATCAGGGGATGTTTCGAGCGTGGCTGGCGGAGATCGACGGTCTGACGGCGAAGCAGCGCCAAGAGCTCGAGGCGGTGCTGGCCGGCCGGCAGCCCAGAGCGGCGGTGGCGGCGGCGATCGAGGAGCGCTTGGGCGAGGCGCGTCGCTGTCCGCACTGCAGCGGGGCGTCGGTGGGCGGGGGCCAAGCCGACGGCCTGCGCCGTTTCCGCTGCAAGGATTGCCGCAGAAGCTTCAACGCGCTGACCGGAACGCCGCTGGCCCAATTGCGCAAGAAGGAACGCTGGCTTGATTTTGGTCAGTCGTTGAGCGAGGGCGAGACGGTGGCCGCCTCGGCCGAGCGGTGCGGGGTGGCTGTGAGCACGGCGTTCCGCTGGCGACATCGCTTCCTGCGCGCCGCCAAGAACCCCACGCGCCTGTTGAGCGGCATCGTCGAAGTCGATGAAACCTACATATTATCAAGCCGTAAGGGCGAGCGTCGCCTCGGGCGCAAGGCTCGCAGGCGGGGCGGAAAGGCAGCCAAGCGCGGCCTTTCGGACGAACAGACGCCGATCCTAGTGGCCGCCGACCGGAGCGGCGCCACCATCAGCGCCGTCCTCTCGGCCGTGACCGTCCAGACCATCAAGCCGGTGCTGGCGCCCGTTCTGGGTAAGGACGCCTTGCTCGTCACCGACGGCAATAACGTCTACCCGCCTTGCGCCGCCGCCCTCGGCGTCAGCCATGAAGCGCTCAACCAGTCGAACGGCGAACGTGTCCGCGGCGAATTACACATCCAGACCGTCAACAGTCGCCACGAGAGCCTCAAAACCTTCCTGCGCCCCCATCGCGGCATCGCCACAAAATACCTCGACAGCTACCTCAGGTGGTTCCACCTCGCCGGCCTCAAGCACAATCCCACGCCCCGAACATGCCTCAATGCCGCCATCGGCGGAGGAGCTCAAATGGCCATGTCAACCTAACGCGAATTGAGCCAAAAAGAAACGTCACCCCAAGACCGGACTCATTGCTCGATATTGGCCTGCCGCCAACCCTCGCCGGGTTCGCCCCCGCAATGCCCGATCGTTCGCCGCCTCTCGCAACCAAGGAGTCCAATTCGGCATCTCCGAACGAATCGGCTTGGCGAACCAGCGGCGAGGGCGGGCCAACGGTCCGTCAGATCGGCTCGCGCAAGGAGCCGCGTTCCGACCCCAGGGAGTTCCCGCGAGAAGCTCAAGCCGTCCAGGAGGTCCGACGATGGCGGTGACGCGTCCGTCACGAGCGGCGGCCCGTCGCGGTGGCCCTTGGGCTGCGGGCGCCAATTCAGCTGCAGGGCCGAACCCAGCTGATCGACGCTACGGCTATCCACTGCAATCCTTCCCCCGCGCTAAATTGGCGACCGCGAAGCCTCGGCTCCGGCGTCTTCATCTCGTGGTCCGGGAAACGGAATTTTGCGGGCTGAGACTGGCGGGTTATTTCAGGCGCAGAACGCGGGAGAACAGTCGGAATTCGGTTCGCAGACCGCGACCCACCTCGCTAGAAGACCAGAATTGCGGGCGTTTTTACGCACCCGGAAATCGCGTCGGATTGCCGGGACTGGATGGTGGCGGACGCAGTCCGGCGAAACCGGTCTCCGCGATCGCGCTCGCTTAGGGAATCGGGAAAAGCATACCGTTGATGGCTGCTATTGCCTTTTTTGGGGTCCAAAACGGCGGGGGCTGCGCTTTTCCGAGCGCTTAAACACTCGTCCTTACAATGTGTTAGCGGATCCTGAGCCAAATGAGGCTGAGCAAAAGCTCAGCCAAGCTGAGCCAAGCTGAGCCAAAAGCAGCAAAAGCCTTTCCGGCGCTTTCGTAGCTCTCAAACACTTGTCTTTACAATACGTTAGCCGATCCTGAGCCAATAAGGCCGAGCAAAATCAGGGGCGTATCAGGGGCGCAATACGGGGCCGCAGGGGCGTTGCAGGGAGAGCGCCTGCGGGAGGGACGCCCCGCCAGAATCCCACAGTGACATGGGTGTACGCCGCAGCTTCGTATAAATCGTGCTGTTTGGCGCCCCGCAGGACACGGCTGAGATAATGACAACCAGCGGAATCGCCTGCAAACTTGGGCGATTCCAATAGGACAATCAAAATAACCACAAGCAATAACGATTTTTAACAGGATGATGTCTTTTTGATTTTGCCCGCCAGAGGAGCCTGGTATCGGGCCTGGCCCGAGTTGATAGGACGGACCTCGTGAGTAATAAGAAAGCCGCTGCGATCGCCGAGATTTTGGAAGTGCGAGACCAGCTCGTTGTTATGCGCGAGCGTCTGTTCCAACTGACCGCGGCCAAGTGTCGTTTCCCCGATCCGCTTTGTCCTTGTCACTCGAATTCGACATAGCTACTCTCCTGCGGCGACTTGGCTTTAAGCCCGACACCCGCGCCAGGGGTCGTTCGGACCTGTCGAGCTCAGCCAGCCCCAAGGCGCGCAGGAGCGCTCACGGCGTCGCAATGCGGCGCCGTTCGTGCTACCCCTCGTCCGGACTAGTGAGAACGACCGCAAGAGACGCGCGAGGGGACGCCCCCCGCGTCACACGGTCGCGGACGTTGGGTGCGTCCGCGTCCTCTGCTGAAGCGTCTTTATTCGTGCATTCGGCGCGGTTTTTCAACGCCGAAGAAGTCAGGTGACGCCAAATGGTATAGCCTGCAGACCATTTGGGTTCGCGACGAGATTTATTGGCGACGGTCTATTCACCCCAGATGCGCGACGAGGCGAGCGCCCTCGCTTGATCGTGGTTCGAGCGCCGCCGGGCGGCTACGTTCGTCGTCGAGAGTGAGAAATTTTGAACGGGGATTTTTCGGACCCATCCGCACGTCGGACGAAAACTTACACGCCTTCCATTTGGCGATCGTCTTGCGATCGACGCCATACCGCTTGGCGAGAACGGTGTTTTTCTCCTCGCTCGCCTGGATCGCTTCTCGAACGCTTGGGGTGGTCGTCGCAGAGCCGTGCGTTCGACTTGCCAGCTCTCGGCCTCGTTCTCGTTCTCGTCCCACTCGCGTTTCCCCCGGACCGGCCTCGCAAAACGGCCCTCATGCGCCAAAGGACGCACGCGCTCCAAAGAGCTCATGGGTCCGCTGAGCCGAAGACGGCGCCCGCACGATCATCTGACCATTCCTTAACGCGGCGCGATCCGCGGATCGATAGGCTCCGCTCGCGCCCTACTTCGACGCGAGACGCAGACCAGCGAGGCGGCGTGTTCGCTTCCGTCACCGGCGCGCCGGCCAACGCCAAGGATTACCCAGACGTTAGGGTTGTATCTCCGGGTCGACAGAAACTCTCGCAATTCCAGTCGGTTAGAGGTGTGTGTGGCGGTCTGCGAACCGAATTCCGACCGTTTTCGCTGTTCTGCGCCCAAAATTGCCCGCCAGTCTCAGCCCGCAAAATTCCGTTTCCCGGACCACGAGATGGAGAGGCCGGATCGCGGCTTCCGCCAGGACGGGGGAGATGAGACGCCGGAGCCGAGGCTTCGCGGTCGCCAAATTGAGCGCGGAGGAAGGATTGCAGTGGATAGCCGTAGCGTCGATCAGCTGGGTTCGGCCTGCAGCTGAATTGGCGCCTGCAGTCCCACCAGGGCGCGCCAATGCTCGGACCACAGCATCGGCAGGTCGGTCAGGCGCTTGACGCAAAACCCGGGGTCACCGAGATGAAAGAGACGCCGTGCGCGTCGAAAAGCTCGACCAGCTTGGCGAAGTCGGCAGGCGACCGCGTCAGCCGGTCGACCCGACCCAGCTGGGGTCTACTCCCGCGCCAACTAGGTCGACGCGTCCCGCAACTTCGTATCCCGGTACGACTGGAATACGTGGCAGATCCGGGTACAAGCCGAGGCGACCGAGAACGTCGCTGAAATTGACGCCGCTTGCCTCGACGCGAATACGCATCTCGCCTGTAGCCGGTTGAGGGTCGGGGGCTTCTTTGACAACAAGAACCTCAGGCGGGCGGTTTTCGAAATCCAGATCTGCCGCATCGTTGATCATCCTCAGAGGATGAACTGGTCGTGGGAGCAATGATTAACCGCGCTCTAGTCTCTAATAGGTCAATCGAATTTACATGTCTGCACGGCCCATTCGCAGCGATGATCGCCTGCCAGAGAAGCACCCCAAGGAAAGCAACCATAAGGATCCGAAGGATAAGACCTCGCGTGTCGGGACCACGGGCCTTGTCGTCGTGGGACGTCAGCCTGTCGGGATCGCTCATGCGAAACTACTCAGACACCCGCCAGCGAGCCAACCCAACCAGACATGAGTAAAATTTCTTAAATCTGTCCTTGAGCTGCAGATGCTCGCAGACATGGGAAGGCGCCTTCGGCGGCCAGACGGGCGGTTCGTTGCCGCCGAGCGGGGCTGGTCGCGACGACGGGCGTGCCGGTGTAGCTTCAAGCCGTTCAGTCATGCACGAAGACCTCGAAACGCCAAGCTCGTTGACGAGTAGGCGCTTCCCTTCGCGCTGCGGTTCAATTTGCGCGACGGGTCCCACGCCGTCGGCGGGTCCCTTCGCAAACCGCGAGTTTGTTCGTGTTGCGTGATCGCCTGGCTGGCGTCGAGGGATGGAATCGGCGCTATCGGCTTTTGGAGCCGAGGGGGGCCATTTCATACGTTCGTCTGTCGACGCGACAAGGAATAGCGCCTTCTACGCAGCGCGCGTCCGCGGCCGTGCGGCTGGGCGAGCGCCACGGTCTCCAAGACGATGCGCCGCGAGGGGGTCTGCCCGGATCGTAACTTGGCGAAAGCATTGCGAAGCGAAAAGCCCGCGCAGTGCCTTCACAGCCGCCCCGAACCATGATCGAGGCGATGAAGTCCGCAACGCCGGGCAATTGCAAGCGTCTCGGAGAACTCCCTACCGCTGATCGGGCGTTCGAGGCCGGGGTGCTCGTCAGCCCGATAGCACGGCCGATATTGGCCCATCACATTGAGGTAGGTGTCGCTGGAAATTCCCTCAGCCAAGAACCTGAGCGCCGCTTCCGTGCCGGCGAGGCCGTTGGGCAACGCCAGATGGCGGACGAGGAGCCCGCGTTCGGCGAGCCCCGCTGCGTTGATCGCAAGATCGCCGACCTGCCGATGCATCTCACGCACCGCAGCCTGATTGACGCGCACATAATCTCGAACATGTGAATATTTGTGCGCGGCCGTGTCGTCGCCGTATTTCATGTCAGGCATGTAGATGTTGATGACGCCATCGAGCAAAGCGAGCGCTTCGAGGCTGTCGTATCCGCCAGTGTTGTATACAAGCGGAAGCCGCAGCCCACGCTCCGCCGCAATTTCTACGGCCGCGAGAATCTGCGCCACTACATGGCTCGCGGTGACCAGATTGACGTTATGGCAGCCGAGGGCCTGCAGTCTTAGCATCATCTGAGCGAGTTCCTCATCGCTCGCCTCTTGGCCCTCGCCTTGCCAGGAAATCTCCCAGTTCTGGCAGTAGACGCAGCGCAGGTTGCACCACGAAAAGAAGATCGTGCCCGAACCACGCCAGCCGCGCAGACACTCCTCTTCGCCATGGTGTGGTCCGGCCGAATAGACGACCGCTCGTTCACCGGTGCGGCAGACCGCGCCGCGAATCGACCGTAGTCGATTGACGCGGCAATAGCGGGCGCAGAGATCACAGTTTTCCATCTGGCGACGAGATCGGCGAGCGCGATCGGCCAACTCGCCTGAGCGGAGGAGGCGAACATAGGCTGGTTCAAAGGCGGCGGTCGACATGATTGCATTTCATTCGCGGCGGTCGTGGCGCCTCACGGTTCGATCTTGCTGGCAATCGCAACACCCGATCAACGCCATCTTGCCCTAGACATAGGCAGCCCGCCAAAGCCAAGCACCAATCCAAGCGGTCGCCGAATCAGCGTCAGAATCCATTTCAGCCTGCGCGACCCCGCCGATCAGCCGGTCATGTACGATCCCTCGCGCCCCTATCGGCTGTCCGAAACGGGTGAGCGCTTTGTCGCCGGGATCGTGCAGTTTCTGCCGGTCCTGACCGCGATCACGGCGCCCTCGGGCGCCTCTTATTACCGGCTGCGGCCCAACCGGTGGGCGCCGACCTGGGCCAATCTCGGCGTGCAGGACCGCGGCGCGAGCCTGCGGGTGTGCCCGATGTTCGCGCCGGCCGCCGAGGATCCGGCCCACCAGTTCAATGTCGAATATCGCGTCGCGGACGCCGCGGCGAGCCCCTTGCCTGGCGCTCGGCGCGATCGTCTGGGCCGGGGTGGAAGGGATCCGTTGCAAGCTCTCGCTGCGCCCGCCCGACAAGGATTTTTGGGCGATCAGCGAAGAGCAGCGGCTCGCCAAGGGCTTCCTGCGGCTGCCGCGCACGCTCGGTCTGGCATTGCAGAACCTCGCCGAAAGCCCGGCGGTGCGAAACTGGTTCGGCGCGACGTTCCTTGATGTGTATTTGCGCTTCAAGCAGGCCGAATTGCGCGTCGTCGAAGGGCTCGGCGAGATCATATTCCTCCTCATGAGCGTCTTCGTCGTCTCGGCACAGAAACGCTTGGCTTCAGCCCTGAAATTACCGCTTGGCCGGGATATCAAGTCCCCCGGAGATGATTCGCCTCGTCCTCACCGAGGGCGCCTATGACGCCATCGCCTCGACGCTGCCGAAGGGCTCGGCCCGTTGGCCCATGCAGCGCGAGTGCGGCAAATGCTTCATCCAGGTCGAAGCAGCCGTTGTCGACCGCATGAGAGCCATGCGCCGACCCGGCGAGGGCTACTCCGACGTCATTCTGCGGCTCGTCGAGATCGGGGCGGGGCGCAGGTCTTAACCGCTCGTTATCCGAGGTCAGCGGCACACTTGGCGGCCTAAACGCCCACGCCCTCGCGCCGGCAGGATAGCCGCATCGGGTAGTCGAAAAGCCTGACTGTGCGATTGGAGTGGAGGTCTCACCTATGGAATTGCGTCTAGTTATCGGGGCCTGTTCCAACGAGCACGTCGCAAGTTGGGCGCTGCAATCACTCGACGACGATTTGGCGACGCGAATCCACCGCGAAGCTGCGCACCAAGGCAAGCCTCCGGGACGCTTCGTCGCCGAAATCGTCCGCAACTTCGAACGGACTTCAGACTTTGCGACCCGGGCGAGTGCTGCGCGATCCATACGAGGATCGGAGCAGCCTGTATTGAGTGGGCTCCGATTCATACTCGCTCACCGCGAGTCTCGCGCGTAACGCGAGCCAAGTCGCGCGCGTCCACAAGACAACATCGCACTAGGGGTTCTCATGGGCAGGATGCCGTCCGAGTTTCAGTTCATGTTCGTCAAGACCCCCCGGAGTAACAATCATGCTACAACGCTTTAACCCTGACAGTTTCAAACAGCGCCTCGACGACGCGGTTGACGACCGCTTTCTCTTGGCTGCCGCGCGAGTGCTGCTGGCGTTCAGTGAGCCGTGCAATGAATCTGCTGCTATCAAAACGTTAATTGACAGCGGCCTGTTCTCTCTTGCCGAGGCGTATCGCGTCGTCGATCTTATGAAGGATCGCGACGATGCGCGCCCGGACTATCATCGTCGAGAGCCCCGACCGCTTCGCCCGCGACCTCATGGTGCAGCTCACCGGCCACGACATGCTGAAGGCGAAGGGCGTCACCCTCGTCGCGGCGTCAGCCCCGACGTTCTTTGTCGAGGACACCCCGACCGCCGTTCTGGTTCGGCAGGTGCTCGGCGCGGTCGCGCAATCATTCAGGTCGAAGCGGCCGTCGTCGACCGCATGAGGGCCATGCGCAGACCCGGCGAGGACTACTCTGACGTCATCCTGCGGCTCGTTGTCAATGAGCACTGAATCCCAGGATCCCGCAACTATTTGGTGAGCACGGGTGAAGCGAGCCGCGGGGCGGGCGGATTTTCGGGAGCGGCGGGGCTCGGGCTGCAGATGAGATGAGCGGGTTCGCGCTATAGTTGTGGGCGGCTAGCTAGCCTCCTGCATCGTTGACGAGTCCTGCCCGGGCCGTGCGGTCACGACGCCGCCGTGACCGGCCGCGCCCGGCGTTGTCGGCAGATCTGGCGGAAGGGGTGGGCGATCATCCGCTCGGCGCCGGGTGCAGGGCAAGGATGGCGGCGCGCACGTCGCGGATCAGATCGAGAGCGCCGGCCGAAAGCCGCACGATCAGCCGGCGCGCGTGGCGCACGACCCGGCCCGGCAGGGCGATCAGATGAAACCGCATCGCCTTCATGCGCCGCGCCGCCCAATCGCCGCCGAGCACCCGATGCTTCATCAGCGCGTTGAGATTGTGGGCGAGGACCATGATCGCCCACCACGCCGCATTGGCCCCGAACAGTCCGCTCGGCCCATCGTCCTCGCCTACAAGGGCCTCAGCCACGCCGAACGCGGCTTCCGCGACCTCAAATCGGGCGACCTCGACGTCCGCCCGGTCCACCATCGCCGGGCCCATCGCGTGCGCGCCCACGTCTTCCTGTGCATGCTGGCCTACTACCGTCATCTGGCACATGAAGCGATCGTTGGGGACGCGTTCGCTGCGGGTGAGCGCCCTGCGCTTTCAAAGAGGGTCGTGCCGACCGCGGAAGCCCGCCTCGAGAGTTTGTTGCAGGCATAAGCGGACGCCTCGCGAGTTCTTCCGGCGCTATGGCCCGTGCACACGCCCCCACTCCTGTCCGACGACCTGTTGGAGATGCGGGTCGGAGACGAAACGAGAGCGCCAGGCCGGAGAGCGCGCAGCCGACGCAAAAGTGGGGGTGTCTTGCACTGGCCATCGCAGAGCGCCCCGCGACACCCGATCCGCGCATCAGAACAATAGTCCGCTCGTTAATTCAGAAGCAACGAGCGCCGTTAGGCCCAAGATGATAGCCGGCCGGGCATGGCGGCCAACCTGGCCGTCGATAGACCCACGGACGCAGCGGTGCCGGAGCCACGTACACGGCCGGGGCGGCGGTGGGGGCGCGCACGCCGAAAGAGGCAGGGCGAGCAACGGTCGCGACCGAGGAGTTCAATCGGATCATGATGACCAGCTACCAAGGTGTGCAACCTTTTGACCCGCGCCGCCAGGCCCAGCTCAAAATTGGGACATGAAAGCGATTTGGTAATCCGTCGCCCCTAGGCTCGACCTAACACAACTGGTTTGGGAAACTTCATGCGATTGGTAAACCCAATACTCGTGAACGCCGGAGAGGGAGCCTCGGCCGAACTCCTTCACCGCGTCGACCTGAAGCAGAAGGCCGCTGACGGCTTCGTTGAACGATGGCTCCAAAATCTGGTGGCATCAAATCCGACGGTCCTGCCGATCGCCGAGATCGAGCCTGCATTTACGCCGGCGATTTCGATCTGCACGGAGCTGCCATTAACGTCCGGGTTCCTCGACAACCTGCTGGTCACCCCGCTCGGTAACCTGATCGCGGTGGAGTGCAAACTCTGGCGGAACTCCGAGGCCCGGCGCGAAGGGTGCGCTCCTCGTCCGCCCCGGCCAGCCGGCTGTACCCGACAACGTCGGCGACCAGGATCGCGGCGAGCTTCCGAGTCTCGGTCATTTGACCCTCCGGCTGGAGGGCAACGTAACACAATCTCCGGCCCGAGGCTGCCTATCAATAAGACAAGAGCCAACTCCTGGCGCAATTGCGCGCCTGGCGGACCCGACCACGCAATCATGGCCTTACCCTCAAACATCTAACAAGGCGCGCGCTCTCGACACCCCGCACTAGCGCGTGCCCCGGCAGGCCCAAGCAACGCACTTGCTCGCGGAGTGCGGCGGGTCGAGACAGGCGGTGAAGGGGCCCTCAAAGCCGAAGCCCACGATCAGCAAAATAGCGAGATAGGGCCTCGGACGAGGCCGATTTGTCGGCAAGCGCGATGTAAGTATCGGGTCGGAGCAGGTAGAGCGCGTTCTGCGAGAAGCCAGCTGCTTGATAGTTCGGCCGCCAAGCAAAGATGTGCAGCGGCAGAGCATGCGCTTGGCACCATGCCGTCAATTCTGGACTGGCGACGCCATAGACATGAGCTTGCCAGGTTGCGGCCGCCAGCGGCCGGTAATTGTCATTGTCCTCCACCCGGACCCAAGGAAGAGGGTCGCCGCCATGGAGCTCGCCCACCGAGCCGGCGCTCAAAGGGGATTGGCGGTAGTTGATCGTGACCTGGGACATCGTCCGGAACATCCACTCTCGCAGCGCCTCGAATTTCGCGGCGGCGGGGATGAGCACCGGCGCGAGACGGGTTCGGACTAGGTCAGCAATCCTGCCCTCCGCTGTTGCGAGCGTGAATACGCGGTGTGTGGTGCTGACCAGACGCCGCGCAAAGGCGATCCGCTCTGGCTCGTAGCTGTCCAGTAGTGCTTCCGGGGCGCGGCCCCCGAGAACCGCAGCAAGCTTCCAAGCTAGATTAATCGCGTCACCGATGCCGGTGTTCATGCCCTGGCCTCCGGCGGGACTGTGGATATGCGCGGCGTCGCCGAGCAGGAAGGCGCGGCCCTTTCGAAATTGCTGGGTCACCCGGTGGTGCACATGATAGATCGAGAACCAATTCACCTTGGCGATCTGAACCTTCAGGTGATCGATCGCACTTCGGCTGACATCTTCAAACCTAAGCGCCTCCCAGCTCTTCGTGAGTGGATCTTGGACGGTCCCGATCAGCCGCGCGCGACCTTTACCGGCGAGCGGAAAGATGGCCAAGAAATCGGCTTCGTCCAGGTCAACGTGCAGCTCGCCATCAACTGGCGCACCGGAAGCCTCTATATCGGCGACATAGAAGACCTGACGGTAAGTGCCGCCTGGAAATCCTGCGCCCATTGTCTCACGCACCACAGAGCGAGCGCCGTCACAGCCAGCTACATAGTCCGCCTCGCATCGTTCCTCTTCGCCCGTTGGTCTCCTGAGCCGGGCGACAATGCAGTCGCCCTCGTCGCTGTAGCTTGTAAGTTCCGTCCGACGCTCAACCGAGACGCCCATCGCCTCCAGGCGAGCGATCAGCAGCCGCTCATGCTCGTCTTGGGGAAAGATATGGAGAAACGGATACGGCGTGATGTCAGCACCGACGTCCTCAAACGAAACCCGCGCCTCTCGATTGCCTCTCACCCATAGGTTAACTGCCGGGACCTTATGGCCGCGCTCGATCACGGCGTCAGTGAGATCGAGCTGCCGATACAGTTCCAGAGTGCGCGCATGGACCGCCAACGCGCGCGATGTCGTTCCCGGCCCAGCCGTTTTGTCGATGATGCGCGGCTTGAGGCCGAGCTTGCTCAGCCAGAGAGCAAGGACCAGCCCGGTAGGGCCGGCCCCGACGATCAGAACATCGCTGCGCGTCATACCGTCTCCCGTTCGGCTCCATCTTACACTACGACGCTTGTTCCCCCCTCAATAGGCCGTAACAGGGGCAAAAGTCCTGGCGATTAGGGTGGCCTGGGGGCGCGTGCGCTGACGATTTCGGCGAGGGCGGGGATTTCCTGGCAGCCTGGAACGGCGAGGCGTGCGCCGAGGTAGTCCCAGAAGGCGATGCCGAGCTTGGCGCAGGTCTTGTAGAGGCCGAGGAAGGCGTCGCGGCAGTCGCGGCCGGCGTCGCTGACCAGGCGCCATGCGGTCGGCGCCTTTGAGCGCGCGGCGCCGATTTTCATCAACATCTCTTCGCGCGAGACCTCCATGGCGGCGAGCTGGCGAAGCCGCTTCCACAGCCATTTCATCTGGCGCTTGCGCATCGCGCGCTCCTTGGCGAGGCGGTCGTCGCTCTGGGCGAAGACGTAGAGCTCGCCGTCCTCGGCCAAGAGCTTCACCTGAACGCCCTCGCGCACCTCCTGCCAGGGCTTGTCGATCAGATGTTTCTCAAGCCGGGTCAGCCGTCCTTTGGGCGTGCCGACCAGGTATTGCACCGGGGGATCGCTCTGACGCATCTCGGCGAGGACCTCTTCGGTTGGGATGCCGCGTCCATCACCCAAATGCGCCGCGCCTTGCCGTATTGCGTCTCGATCTTGGCGAGGAAGCTCCGGAGCGTCTTGTTGTCGCTGGTGTTGCCGGCCATGACCTCGTAGGCGAGCGGCAGGCCGTCCGGCGTCACGACGAGTGCGATCACCACCTGCGGGCAGTCCGGCCGCTTGTCCCGGCTGTAGCCGTGGCGACGCTTGTCGCCCTCGGGCTTCGCCGCGGCGTCGATTTCGAAGTAGGTGCTGGTCAGGTCGTAGAGCAGCACGTCGAAGCTGGCGTTGAACAGGTCGCGCCAGCGGGCGACCAGATGGCTGAACAGCTCCTCCTTGTAGGCCAGCAGACGGTCATGACAGGCATAGAGCTTGTGGGCTTCGGCCAGGGAGAAGTCCGCGCCCAACAGATCGGCCATGGCGCTCTTTTCGAACCAGTCCCGGTGCAGCTTCCACTCGCTCCCCGGCGCGATCAGCCGGTAGGTCGCCAGCACCTGCAGCACATGGTCCCACCGCGTCCCTTTGCGGCTGCGCGGCAATCGTTCCGCCCAGAAACGATCGAGTTCAAGGGCGCGCCACAACTGTCCGGCGAGCCAGCAGGCACCCCATTGGCGAGGCCGGTAGAGCCGCATCTCCGAGAGTCGGACCTTAATCGTGTCCGCGTCCCTCGCCGCCACCTTCCCGTCCTCGGGAAACAGCGCCAGGGTTCGCGCTTCCCCGGTCGACTCGTCGACCACCTCGATGGCCCGCCGCCAGGCATCGATCTGCGGGGAATTGATCTCCCCCAGATAAAGAACCTGGCGCTGGACCACTCGCCCATCGTCGAGCCGCTTATTCTCGACGATGTTCCAGTAGACGTGCGTCTTGCCGTTCTTCTTCCGCTGAGTTCGAGCGTAGAAACATGACGGCTTCCCATCATGCACAGAAAGCCCTCAGCGAAAATAGACTAGGTCTTCACTACAGCCGTTTTCAGCCGCTTCCGTGCAGCTCACATCATTGTTCTCAACGACTTGCCGGCCTCGAAAATCATCATTTCCGGCTTATCCACAGGCGAATCCGCGAAGACGGGTTAGGCCCCCGGTTACCTCCGCCGCCTTCAGCCCGGACGGGTCGCGCATCGTCACCGCGTCTGGCGACAAGACCGCGCGCGTCTGGGACGCCGCGACCGGCAAGGCGATCGCCGTCCTCAGCGGCCAAGAGAATTCGGTGACCTCCGCCGCCTTCAGCCGCGACGGGTCGCGCATCGTGACGGCGTCATCGGAGAGGACTGCTCGCGTCTGGGACGCCGCGACTGGCAAGCCGATCGCGACCTTAAGCGGCCACGAGGGCGTCGTATCATCCGCCGCCTTCAGCCCCGACGGGTCGCGCATCGTCACCGCGTCCGAGGACAAGACCGCGCGCGTCTGGGACGCCGCAACCGGCAGGGCGATCACCGTCCTCAGCGGCCACGAGAGCTCGGTCAATTCCGCGGCCTTCAGCCCCGACGGGTCGCGCATCGTCACGGCGTCTGATGACAAGACCGCGCGCGTCTGGGACACCGCGACCGGCAAGCCGACCGCCGTCCTCAGCGGCCACGGAAACGTCTTGTGGTCCGCCGCCTTCAGCCCCGACGGGTCGCGCATCGTCACCGCGTCTTTGGACTACACCGCGCGCGTCTGGGACGCCGCGACCGGCGAGGCGATCGCCGTCCTCACCCACTTGGCTCCGGTCGATTCCGCCGCGTTCAGCGCGGACGGGTCGCGCATCGTCACGGCGTCTTATGACAACACCGCGCGGGTCTGGGACGCCGCGACCGGCAAGGCGATCACGACCTTAAACGGCCACCAGGGCCCGGTTACCTCACGCCGCCTTCAGCCCGGACGGGTCGCGCATCGTCACGGCGTCATCGGACCAGACCGCGCGGGTCTGGGACGCCGCGACCGGCAAGGCGATCGCCGTCCTCAGCGGCCACGGGGACAGGGTCAGGTCCGCCGCCTTCAGCCCGGACGGGTCGCGCATCGTCACCGCGTCTGGCGACAAGACCGCGCGCGTCTGGGACGCCGCGCGGCCACGGGGACATGGTCAGGTCCGCCGCCTTCAGCCCCGACGGGTCGCGCGTCGTCACGGCTTCGGCCGACAACACCGCGCGCGTCTGGGACGTCAGCGCGATCCCAAAGGGCAATATTTTGCAAATCGCCTGCGCGCTTTTGAGGTTCCACGAGAACCCGGTGAGCCTCGACGGCGTGACCGACTATCCGCTGACCTTCGACCGCCCGATCTGCGTGACCGACCGATGTCGGCGACCGTGGCCGATGGCCGCCTGTCCGGGCAGGCGGTCGATCGTCGCGGCGCTGGAAAAATGGTCGCCGACCAGGCCCTGGCGGCGTTCCGAATGGAACCGACTTCCGTCGAAGGCGACGATGCCCGCCGCCTCCTGTCCCCGATGCTGCAAGGCGTGCAGGCCGAGCGCGACGATCGCCGCGGCGTCCGGATGGCCGAAGATGCCGAAGACGCCGCGTTGCTCGCGCAGCCGGTCTTCCTCCAGATCGACGCCCGAGGCGTCAGCCGGTTCGAAAGTGCGGTCGATGGCGTCCTCGCTCGAATCGTCGGAGGCGTCGGGCCGGCGCTGTCACGTTTGCCATGCGAAAAGCGCGAGCGGTCTACGCCTTACGCATTTTCAAGCCGCCGCGACGACCTCACGCCACGTGGTCATCGCCGCGGCGCGTAGCACGCGGTGAGATTGAGCCGGCAGCAGCAGCGATTGAGATAAATCCGACGCCGGCCAGCTTATCCGGGAACATGCTGGGCCGGAAGTCTTAGAGCGGCTCAAGGCTCGAGATCCACGGACCAACCATCTGGTTGCGCCTCTGTTGCCATAGCCAACGTCAAAGGTATGGTCCAAAGCATGTTCGAGTGGCTGCGCCGTCTCAGAATCAGGATCGCCGCGCACAGCGCCTCACAGGCCCTCGACCAGAGCCATCCCTTGGCAAAGGCCCAAAACCCCTTAGAGCCTCGCTCAGAGCCTTCCCAGATTGACGAGCTTGTGCGCATCCTGTCGGAAGCTGGAGAGACGCATAGCGATGGCCCTGCCCTTTCGCGGCGCATAGGCCATAGCGATGGCCCTACCGCTGCCCACCTGCCGCGCATAGACCATAGCCGACGAAAGCTGAATCTGCCGCGGTGATGTACTCCAAACCCGTTGGCAGGTAGAGAACCTAAGCGAATGTTGCGCCACTCTGTGATATAAATTCTGTAAGTATTCATGATGGAGTTGACGTTGTTTCCTTGCCTAATGAGTTTCCTTGCGACGATTATCGCTGCTGGAATTGGTTCTTGGATAGCGTTTCAGTTGGGACAGTGGCAATTTCGTTCGCAAAGATGGTGGGACAAGAAGGCCGAAGCATATTTATCTATCGTCGATGGGTTTCATCCTCTCTTGGATGAGAATAGTGAATATTGGGATGCTGCATATCGCGATGCTGAAATACCTGAGGAGAAACGAACAGAACTTTGGGCTAATTCCAGCAAAGCTTTGACTGAAATTGAAAAATCCAGGAGACTTGGCAGTTTTCTTATTTCCGCTGAAGCGGAGAGTGCATTGCGAGAAATGGAACGCGGTCTTAATCGCGCTCGGATGGAGACAGATTGGGATAGCTATATGGAAAAGTGGTCCGGAGCGCTTTCTACAGGATTTGATTCTTTGAAGAGGGCCGCTGCTGATGATCTCGGCGTAAGACGTTTCTCTTTTGAACGGCTCTGGTCGCCCGTCAGGAAAAGGCTGCGGTTGAAGGGCATTAGCTGAACGCTGCCAGGTAAGCCACAGAGGCCCCGCTCGCTCACCCACGACCAGGGCGCAGCAGCCCTGGCGCTCAGGAGCTGATACGCCATCACTTCTGTCTGGGTGCATATCGGACGCAGATCCAACAGCCAGCAAATCCGCTTTCAGCCAGCAAATCGGCGCTCAGATTCTCTGGAATGAAACGTATAATCGGACGGGGGCCGCTACAGGCTTGCCTGTAGGCAACAGCCGGGTGTAACGATTCCAACGGCTTAGCGAATCGGCGCGGGCGGTGAGCCTGCCTTTATTCGCTGGATGTGACAATGCCGTGCTTTTTGCTTTCATAACGCCCTTTGTGACCGCAGCTCGAGTTTGCCGCCTTCGGCTGCGGCGCAGGTTGGTGCCTTTAGGCGCGGTGCCATCGATCCTTACCGCGCGCCGTTCGGTCCGCCATGCGCAAGGACACCATCCGCACCATTCAACCCGCTCCTGCACGGCCCTTGTTGAGCACGCCCGCATAGCGTGCCGCCTCGGCTGTCGCACTACCGGCGCCAGCGTCATCGCCTAACAGTTCCAGCGCAATGGCGCACAACGGCTGGAAGGTCGGCGAGTGCGACGACGATCAAGCCTTTTGTTCCGCCGATCGTGGCGAAGGCGCTGAAGGCGAAGTTTGCGGCCGAGTAAACGCTCCGATCCGGGGCCGGCAGGCTTGATCTCGCCCAACAGGACCGGCAAATTGCCGGGCCCAAATTGCGTTCGCGCCCGCGCCGGCCTTAACGTATCAGGGCCGCAATCAGGGCGCTGAGCGCGGCTCATCAATGGGCGGCAACCGCGGCGCATCAGCCCCGGTCCCTGTCGAAACGGGGCGGAAAGGAAGCCCCGTGAAGACGATCATCGAACCCTTCCGCATCAAATCGGTCGAGCCGCTGCGGCTAACCTCGCAAGAGGAGCGCAAGGCCCATCTGGCCGCGGCGCATTACAATCTGTTCGCGCTCGATTCAGACGCCGTGCTGATCGACCTCCTCACCAACTCGGGCACCTCAGCCATGAGCGCGCGCCAATGGGCGGCGATGTCGGCGATGAAAGCTACGCCGGCTCGCCCTCGTTCAATCGCTTCGAGGCGGCGGTCAAGAACCTAATGCCGTTCCGCCATGTCATCCCGACCCATCAGGGCCGCGCCGCGGAGGCGATCCTCTTTCATCTGATCGGCGGACCCGGGCTGAAGATTCCCTCGAACACCCATTTCGACACAACTCGCGGCAATATCGAGGCGACCGGCGCCGAGGCGATCGACCTTCCGGCGCCCGAGGGTCTCGACCCGGCGGCGCTGCGTCCGTTCAAGGGCAATATCGACCTCGCCCGCCTCGAGGCTTTCCTGGAGGAACATGACGACGCGATTCCCTGCGTGATGATCACGGTCACCAACAACGCCGGCGGCGGCCAGCCGGCCAGCCTCGAGAACATCCGGGCCGCGGCGGCGCTGGCGCACCGCTTCGGCAAGCCCTTCATCATCGACGGATGCCGCTTTGCGGAAAACGCCTGGTTCATCCGGGAACGCGAGAAGGGGCAGAGCGGCCGCCCGGTCGTCGACATCGTGCGCGACATGTTCGCTGACGCCGACGGCATGACCATGAGCGTGAAGAAGGACGCCTTCGCCAACATCGGCGGCTGGCTCGCGCTCAACGACGACGCCCTCGCCGAGCGCGCCCGCGCCCGCCTCATCCAGACGGAGGGCTTTCCGACCTACGGCGGCCTCGCCGGGCGCGATCTCGAAGCCATCGCCCAGGGCCTGAGCGAAATCGTCGACGAGCACTATCTCGCCTATCGTGTCCGCACCAACGCCTATATCGGCGAGAGGCTCGTGGCGCTTGGCGTGCCGATCGTGCAGCCGACCGGCGGGCACGCCGTATTCGTCGACGCGCGCGGCTGGCTCGAGCATATCCCGCCGCTCAAATATCCAGGACAGGCGCTGACCTGCGCCCTGTACGAGGTCGGCGGCATTCGCTCGTGCGAGATCGGCACGGTGATGTTCGGCCGCCAGCGGGACGGCTCGGAGAAGCCGGCGGCGATGGACCTCGTGCGCCTCGCGATGCCGCGGCGGGTCTATACCCAGTCGCACGCCGACTATATCGTCGAGACCTTCGCCGAGATCGCCGCCGCCGCAAAAAGCCTTCGCGGCTATCGCATCGTCTGGGAGCCGCCGGGCGCTGCGCCACTTCACCGCGCGGTTCGAACCGCTGGGCGGGTGAGGGCGCGCCGAAATTCTGTGATCGAGTTCGGGCTCTAGCGTCGGAGTGCGAAAGGCGCCGTAAGGCGCCGTAAGCCAAACCCTTCCAATCGCTCCCGGTTTCGCCAAGATCATCCGCCGCCATGCGCATAAGTGAAATTTGCAAGTGTTACGGTAATTCCCGCACGGGACGCGAGCGCGTCTTGCGAACTGGGGCAAGAGGAGGAACGCGACCGGTTGTCGGCGCCTTTGGCCGTCAGCATCTTCAGCGCCAGCGTCGCCATCGCGGACCCTACGACCATTGGCGCAGTTGACAAGGTCCAGGCGCAGGTTGAAGCCACGCAAGCCGGGCGGACTCGTGCGTTGGTTGTCAACTCGGACGAACCCAGCTGATCGACGCTACGGCTATCCACTGCAATCCTTCCTCCGCGCTCAATTGGCGACCGCGAAGCCTCGGCTCCGGCGCCTTCATCTCGTGGTCCGGGAAATGGAATTTTGCGGGCTGAGACTGGCGGGCGAATTCAGGCGCAGAATGCGGGAGAACAGTCGGAATTCGGATCGCAGACCCCGCTTCGCCTCACTAACCCGGCGGAATTCCGGGGGTTACTGTAGACCGGGAAACCGTGTCGGTTTGCCAGGACTGGGGGATGCAGGGATCGAACTGATGGCCATCGCAGCTTGCCATCCCTTCAAAACGAGGCGGCGCGTCGCGGATTTCGTGCGAGAAACGATCTGACGCAGCGAATGTCAAAGTAAAACTGGCGGCGCTAACTACAAATTGCCGTCCTGCCCGTAAGCCTCAGATTTCACTCGCTTTCGTCCCGCTCAAGAGCAATGGTCGTGACGTGCTCAAGGGCGCTCAGGCGCCTGCAGGAGTGACCCGCCGATGAGATGATCGGCGAATTCTTCGGCCCCGCCGGGCTCGTCGCCGGTTCGGGGCTCGCGGTGGTGACGGCGACAGCGCCGCCAAAACCGAGAGGATGATCCCGATGAATTCCCCTGCCAAACTTACTGACACGCAATTTGCGATTCTGTCCGAGGCGTCACAACGCAAGGATCGCTGCCTCATCCCGCCGAAGACCCTGAAAGCCGCCGCGGCGCAGAAGGTCGCGACCAAGCTTCTGAAGGCTGGCCTCGTGCGCGAGATCAAAGCGAAGACGGGAATGGAAGCCGGCGACGGGACGAGGAAACGAGCCAAGCGTATTCGTTGAAATTGACGGACGCGGGACTGAAGGCCATCGCGGCCGATGAGCGCGGCTCGCAATCCATACCCAGCACGGCCGTTCCGCAGAACACGAACGGGGATTCGTCGAAAGCGAAGACCGCAGCAAATATGGCGGCGGCCCGGAGCGCAACGGCGGCGCCAACAGCGACGGCGCCCCGCCAAGGCACGAAGATTGCGCGCGTGATCGAATTGCTCCAACGCGATCAGGGCGCCAGGTTGGATGAGCTGATCGCCGCCACGGGGTGGTTGCCCCATACCGCACGAGCCGCGCTGACCGGCCTCCGCCATCGCGGCTACGACGTCCGCCTGGAGCGTGGCGAAACCGGCCGCGCCTCGGTCTACCGCGCCGTCGCGACTCTCGCGGCCAGCGCGTGATCCCAATGCGATTGAGCCCGAAGAGCTTGGCGCGGCGGCCGAAGGACAATTCGGCCGCCGAGCCGCATGGACGGACCGCCGCCGGCAGCCTCGACCAGAACGACTGCGGGGCGACGAACGATCCCGAAATCGAGGCTAGGGCTACGGCGAGCGCGCCGGACAGCACGAGCCAGGTGCCGGATCGCCTGGAGGTCTTGGCTGAGCTCAGCGTCGCAGACCTGCGTGATTGCCGTCAGCGCGTCGGCCCAGGCGTTATAGGCGAAGGCCAAGAACGCGCTTGGGCCTGAAATCCTGCCGCCTTGCCCGTCGATCACCGAATAGACCGCGATGACGAGCGAATTGGCGAGCGCGACCGCAATTGTCGCCGCGTCGACCCGCCCGTGCGCGAGGCCGCTCGCGCCCATCAGCAAGACGCCGCCGACCAGGACGGCGATGCCGAGCGCAGCGACCGGCCCGGGCGCCTCACCGAGGGTCACGAAAGCGATCACGGCGGCGATCAGCGGCGCAAGGCCGCGCATGATTGGATAGGCGACCGACAGGTCTGCATTGCGATAGAGCCGCCCGACCAGCAGAAAATAGACGATATGGATGAGCGCCGAGGCTGCGATGAACGGCGCCGCCGCGCGCGAAGGCCACGGAAGGACGAGCGTCGCCGCCAAAGCCGCCACGCCACACCATAGCGCGATGAGAGCGGAAGACAGGAATTTGTCGTTGGCGCTCTTGACGAGCGAATTCCACAGCGAATGGAGAACCGCTGCGCCGAGAACCGCGGCCAGAACGCCTGATGCGAGGTGCGGCGCGCTTGTCATGAATGGTTTACAATGACGAGTTTTCACGCGGCGGTCGAGGCGTTCGCCTGAGGCGGAGTTCCGGGCCATCCTCACCGCCGCCGGGTTCGGTGCGGCGCGCATTGTGTCGACCACGCCGACAAGTATCTTTGAAGCGCGCCGGCTTAAGCTGAATGCGCCGCTGCCAGACTCGGCGGATCACTTAACCTTGCTGGGTGGACCGCTCGTTAACCCGTCCTTCGGCCGAGACGTTGATCCTGGCTAACGGCGCAACCTCGACCCGCGCCTCACCCCTCCATCAGCGCGAGTACATGCGCGGCCACCGAGCGCGCCAGGGCGCTGAGGTTGTAGCCGCCTTCCAGCACCGAGACGGTGCGGCCGCCGCAGCGCCTCTCGGCGATTTCCATTATGCTCCGCGTCGCCCAGACAAAGTCCGCCTCGACGAGATTGAGGTCGCCGAGGGGATCGAGGCGATGGGCATCGAAGCCCGCCGAGATGACGATAAGATCAGGCGCGAAGTCGGAGATGCACGGCAGGATCGCGACTTCCATCGACTCGCGAAAGGCTTCGCCTCCGTCGCCGGCGCGCAAGGGGGCGTTGACGATCTGATCGTGCTCGCCGCGGTCCCCTATCTCCCCCGTGCCCGGAAAGAGCGGCATTTCGTGCGTCGAGGCGTACATGACGGTTCGGTCGTCCCAAAAGATGTGCTGCGTGCCGTTGCCGTGATGGACATCGAAATCGACGATCGCGACGCGCTCTGCGCCATAAATCGCCTGGGCGTGACGGGCGGCAATGGCTGCGTTATTGAAGAAGCAGAAGCCCATCGGCGTTGCGACTTCCGCATGATGGCCCGGCGGGCGCATGGCGACGAAGGCGTTTCTGACCTTGCGGGTCATCACCTCGTCGACCGCGAAGGTTGCGCCGCCGGCCGAACGGAGCGCGGCCTCGAACGAACCAGGCGACATCGAGGTCTCGTCGTCGACAGCCGTGTATCCCTTCGTCGGCGTTGCCGCGCGGATCGCTTCGATATAGTCGAGCGGATGGACGCGCGCGATCGCCGAAATCTCGACACGCGGCGCGATGTCGCGCGCTAGCATCTGGAAGACCTCGCTCTCCATCGCCCGGTCGATCGCCCGCAAACGGTCGGGCTGTTCGGGATGTCCCTCGCCCATGTCATGCGCCAAGCACGCGGGGTGGCTGATGAGCAGCGTAATCACGGGCCAATGCCCTGCTAGGAAAACCATCTCCCCGATAGCCTGCGCGGCAGCCTCACGCTAATGCGCGGGAAAGTCGTTCGCGACATCGTCACGCGCAGTCTGGCGTAGCGTCCCGAGGCTGACGGTCAGGTAGGCCGCCTGCCGCCGCGAGACCTGACGCTACTGGCGCTCGTCTCGGGCCGCGAGTCGCGTGCAGCCGGCGTTCTCCCCTTGTCCCCAAATTTCATTCCACCCCTGTCAAGGGGCTGGACAAAGATTCGCACAAGGATTCTTATCGTAGTGATTCGGGTCGAACGGCGGGTTCGCCCGACTTCATTTGGCAAGGTTTGGGAACTACGATGACGCGTGCAAGCGCGGCAAACGCAGGGGCTTGCCCGGGCGAAGCGGTCCGGCGCCGGAGCGGCGCAGCCGTCCGCCATGGAGCGCCGTCGCGCCCGTGCCGGGCTCCGTCGTGCGCCTCGATCGGCGTCGTCATTGCGGTCCTCGTGGTGACCTTGGTGACGGCGCGGCATCTATTAGCCGAGCGCGATCTTGCGCTGACCGAGGCCGCTCGCGAGGTCGACATGCGCGCGACCCTGGTCGCGGAGCGCCTCAACGCCGCGCTGGCCGCCGCTCCGGAAGCATCGCCAGCGGAGATCTTCAGACGTGTTCTCGAAGCTCATCCGGAGGAGCGGCTCGCCAGGGCGGTTCTGGTCGACCGCGCGGGGCGGCGCGTCGCCGACGGCCCTCCGGAGACAGCCGGCGGCGCGTGGCTCGACCCCTACGCGCTCCCGACCCGAGGCGACGGGGCGAGCATCCTTCGGGTCTCGGATGACGCCGGGGGCGACCAGTTCGCGGCGGTCAGGACCTTGCCGGCGACGGCTGGGCGCGTCGCGTTCGCCTCTCCTGTCGAAGATCACCTGGCGGCGTGGCGGCGCACAGCGACGGTGACGATCCTCTTGCTCGGCTCGACAATCGCACTCGTCGTCGCTGCCGGCGGCCTCTACGCGGCCGAGGTCCGGGGGAGGCGCAGGCGTCTCCGCGAGCAATGCGCTCTCCGTGCGCGCCTCGATCTCGCGCTGAACCGCGGACGCTGCGGCCTATGGACGTGGGACTTGCATCGCGGACGAATTGTCTGGTCGGCGTCGATGTTCAACGTTCTCGATCTTGTCGAACGGCCGGGCCACTGGACGGTGTCGGAACTGCAGGGCCTGATGCATCCCGAGGACCACAGCCTGGAAGGCATCGCGCAGCGCGCCCTCGAGCGGAGCGGCGATTTCATCGAGGTCGAGTTTCGCATCCGTGCGGCCGACGGGCGGTGGATCTGGCTGCACAAGCGCGCGGAACTGGTCGAGGACGAGGAGACCGGCCAGGCTAGCCTAGTGGGCATCGCTTTCGACGTCACCGACCGCAAGCGCGAAGCGGAGGCCTCTGCGACCGCCGATCAGCGCCTGCGCGATGCGATCGAAGCCATTTCCGAAGCCTTCGTACTCTGGGACTCGAGCGATCGGCTGGTTCTGTGCAATTCGAAATACCAGCGTCTGCACGATCTCCCGGACGAAGCGGTCCGGTCCGGCGCGCATTACGCCGATCTCTCGTCGCTCGGCCCGGAAGCGCAGCCGGAGATCGGCAAGCCGGTCGGCCGCGTCCGCCGTTGCCGAACCTTCGAGTCGCGGCTGCCCGACGGACGGTGGCTGCAGGTCAATGAGCGCCGCACGCGCGACGGCGGATTCGTCTCAGTCGGGACCGACATCACGGCGCTAAAGGAGCATGAAGAGCAGCTGATGAATTCGGAACGGCTGTTGCTCGCGACCGTCGTGCAGCTGCGCCAGTCGCGCCGCTTGCTCGAACGGCAGGCTGAGCAGCTCGCGGAACTGGCCGAGCGCTACCACGAGCAGAAGGCGCAGGCGGAGGCGGCCAATCGCGCCAAGGCGGAGTTCCTGGCCAACATGAGCCACGAGCTACGCACGCCGCTCAACGCGATCATCGGCTTTTCGCAGCTGATGGGAAGTCAGACGTTCGGCCCGCTGGGGTCGGAGAAATATCGCGACTACTGCGAGCACATTTCCGCGAGCGGCGAATATCTCCTGCATGTGGTCAGCGACGTCCTCGACATGTCCCGTCTCGAGGCCGGGCGGGAACGCCTGACCTATTGCCGGTTCCGCGCCGACGAGGCTGTCGGCCGGGCGGTCCACGACGTCGCGGCCACGGCGCGGGAAAAGCGCATTTCCGTGACCGCCGACGTCGGCGCGAACCTCGTCATCGAGGCGGACCGGAGGGCCGTGGAACGAATCCTCACGACGCTCATGCGCAACGCGGTGAAATTCGCGCCCGACGGCGGCGCCGTCGAGGTCGGCGCCGAGGCGATCGCCGACCGGATCTATTTCTACGTCCAGGACAACGGGCCCGGCATCGCAGCGGAGGACATCGCGCGTTTAGGGCGGCCCTTCGAGCAGGGCGACGTCGCCATGGCCGACGGCATGAAAGGCTCGGGCCTCGGCCTCGCCATCGCCAATTCGCTGCTCGAACTGCATGGGGGAACGCTCCGCCTGGGGTCGCGGGAGGGGGAGGGCGCGGTGGCCGTAGTCGCGCTGCCGCGAGTCCAGCGCGGCCCGAGGGCAATGGCGCTCGCAAAAGTCGCGTAGCGGCGTTTAACGCCGCTTTAGGGGCGGCGCCCGGACCCGCCCGACTACATCGGCGGCGCGACGCCGTTCGTGCCGACCACCACGAACCCGGAGGCGAGAGTGCCATCCGAGACGCGCTCAGCCGGAACGAAGACGGCCGCGCCAGGCTTCA
Organism: uncultured Alphaproteobacteria bacterium; assembly: GCA_963758335.1. Classification (GTDB taxonomy): domain Bacteria; phylum Pseudomonadota; class Alphaproteobacteria; order Rhizobiales; family Beijerinckiaceae; genus Roseiarcus. Next base: position 315,830 of record CAVWVF010000004.1, read on the forward strand.
GGTCCGCCTCAGTGGCCGGGGCGAAGGTCACGATGGGGATACCTTCGGCGACGGAAATCCATCGTTGCGAAATCGAGCGACCAGGGCGAACCTCCGTCTTACCCTGACCCGATTGCGGAGCTTGTCCGCATCGTTGGCGAAGCTCATGCGGTCAATCCGGCTGACTCGCGCTCGGCTTGAGCGGCTCATCATGGCCAGCGCTTTTTGACTGCATCGCGCACCGGCGTCTGCACCTCAATGGGCGCTTTCCGGATATAGGTCAGCGCTAAACCAAATGTTGCGGCGTCGGGCGATGGAAGAACAATCGGGCCGAGAATTCGCATCAGCCGACCCGACGGCGGGAGCGCAAGATGCAACGCTTCAAGAGCGCGGGCTCAGCCCAGAAGTTCCTCTCAACGCACGCCGCCGTCTACAACACTTTCAACGCCCAACGCCATCTCACGTCAGCTCAATCTCACCGCGTGCTACGCGCCGCGGCGATGACCACGTGGCGCGAGGCCGTCGCGGCGGCTTGAAAATGTGTAAGGCGTAGACCGCTCGTGCTTTTCGCATGGCAACGTGACAGCGCCCTCGAGGCTGATGTCGATTCCGCTCCATCGAGGGTCTTGTCACGAGAATGGTAGTGCCTCCCCGTTTCGGGATAGATTTGGGCATGACCGTCTCATATGTGCAGCGGGCGTTGTCACGTTGCCGTGTCGCGAACGTGAAGGGTCGTCGGCCTCACGCATGGAAGCCGTCGAAGCGGCCGCGATACGGGATCAGCTTCGGCCGTTCCTCTTCGAAGACCTCCCAGATCGTCCGCTCGGGCCGCTCCGGATGGGCGTGCCGAGCCGCGGCCGCTGGATGGACAACACGTTCACCGAACGGCTGTGGCGATCGCTGCGATCGCTCAACCACGAGGACGTCTATCTCAAGGGGCATGCCGACGGCCACGAGGCGCGCCGCGAGTGGATCGCCGACTACAACGAGTTGCGTCGGCGCCGGGCGCTTGCGGACCGTACGCGGAAGGCTGTCCGGCGCGACGCTGCGGCCGGACCAAAGGCTGTGGAAATGATCGACACCGCTCACATGCCACAGCCGCAGAAGGAGAAGCGGCCGCCGCTGCGCGATAGAAAGGAACGTCGAGGGGCCAGGCTTCCAACTAGCGGACCCCTGCGCGCCGTGGAATTCCAGAGCAGTGGAAAGGCGTGTGTGGGCGCGTTTCGTTAGAGTCGGTACACTAGGAACCGAGATCATGCGGTCCCGCTACGCGGGTCCGCTCAATCCTCTATATCCTCCCCCTTCGCGCGAGGCCGCCGTCTCACCGATCGGCTCATTCGCCCGTTGCGGCTCCGATGGCGTTCAATCGAGCTATCGCCTCGCCTGGCAATACGAGCTCGGCCGCCGCGAGGTTCTCACGCAGGTGCGCCAGAGACGAGGTGCCTGCAGAATGTTCGCCGAGCGCTGTAGCAGCCAAGAAAGCGCGGTCTGCATCGGCGTGGCGCCAATTGAGCCGCCTGCCGTAAGCGTCTCCGACTGGAGGGGCGAGAAGCCGCCGAGCGGCCAGAATGGCACGTAAGCGATGTTTGCGGCCGCGAGTTCTTCAATGAAGGCGTCATCGGCACGATAGGCCAGGTTGTACTGGTTCTGCACGCACACGACCTCGGCAATTCCGCGGGCCTCCTTCAGTTGAGCGGACGTGACGTTGCTTAAGCCGATGTGCCTGATGAGCCCTTGCCGCTGCAAATCGGCAAGTTCAGTAAACGGCTCTTCGATCGACCCCTCGCTCGGCTCGTGGATCGCGCCAGGAATGCGCAAGTTAACCACGTCGAGTACATCGAGGCGAAGATTCTTGAGGTTATCGTGAACCTGTCGGTAAGATCGTCGCGGCCAAGAGCCTGACGCCACGAGCCGTCCTCGCCGCGAAAAGCCCCAAGCTTGGTGACGATCACCAGTTCGCGGGGATAGGGGTGCAGCGCCGCGGCGAGGAGTTGATTGGTCAGATGAGGACCGTAGACGTCGCTGGTGTCGATATGGTTGATGCCGCTTGCCACCGCCTCCCGAAGAACCGCGAGCGCCTCGTCCCAATTTTTCGGCGGGCCGAAGACGTTGGGACCCGCGAGCTGCATGGCGCCGTATCCCATGCGGTTGACGGTGCGGTCGCCAAGGCGGAACGCGCCCGCGGAAGCAATGTTGCTCACGAAAAATCTCCGTATCTTACAGTCTTGTCGGACTCGGTTCGAACCGCCTGCGCGCCCAACCTTGGCGCGCCATGACCGTCGGTCGCCGCGCCCGGGCCCATGCGTGATCGTCAACGCAGGTTGGTTATGGCAATAGGCGTTGGCGGCCGATGGGGGTCAGAGCGGCTTTGACGATCTCCGCTGCGCGTTCGCCGATGACCACGCACGGCGCCATCGTGTTTCCAGTCGTAATGCGGGGTAAGATTGACCCCTTGGCGATCCGCAGGCTCTCGATGCCGTGGACTTTCAGCTCGTGATCAACCACCGCCCAGAACCGGACGTGAACCTCTCAGTTCATCCGGCTCCCAGCACCCAGCCGTGTCGCATACCGTTCGATCATGCCCCATCTTCGCTGTACAAGTCAAATGCCAGGTCGTTTGAATTCCGTCCCGAATGAAGTTCTCAAGTTCGGCGCCTCTTAGCGGTCCTGGCATGACTTCGCGTTTTGCGTACGGCCGAAGCGCCGGTGAAATACCGTGACCGCCGAGAAGCGGAACAGCATGACCGGATCGATCGGAACAGCGCTGAGCGCGACCGCATCCTGCCGAGGGTAGCTGCCGAGGCCCTTGCAAGCCCCCGAAACCACTGCGCGATGCGGACGCGGCGCTGGCTGTCAGGCACCGCGCTGCGACAACCGAAATCAACATCGGCTCGTGCGGCGCGAGCTCTCTCTAAACCCAAATGTGCACCAGCGGCGTCACCCAGCGGATCGCGCTTGGGGCGCTGGAGGCGGGCCTGGTCGAGCATATTCACCCGGCGTCACTCGAACAGGCCTGACACAGCCCCTTGCGCACCCTGGCGCGCCGGGGCGTGGGAAGCCGTTCGACGATATGCGCACTGCCGTCCTCACCCGCGCGCGTCCATCGTACTTGGCCGGTCCACCCCATGTCATGACGTCGCGGGATTTGCCTGATTGCCCGCGGGCGCTCGAGCGCCGTAATCTCCGTTGATGAACGACGCCATGTTGATCTGAGATCAACTTCGCGAACGGCTGCGGAAGGTCGCCGCCGGAAACCGGGCGGCGACGGCGCGCTTCCAACCCCAGTCGCCTCAGTCGGCAAGAAGCCTGCGGACTACGTCGGTCATGGAGAGCACTCCGACGGGTTGATCGTTCTCGGTGACCACCAACCTATGCATGCGTCGTCCAGTCATCAGGCTCACCGCTTCGCTGAGAAGCATGCCGGCGTCGCAGGTCGCGCAACCCAGCGTCAGGCGCTGTCACGTTGCTATGCGAAGAGCGCGAGCGGTCTACGCCTTACGGATTTTCAGGCCGCCGCGACGGCCTCGCGCCACGTGGTCATCGCCGCGGCGCGTAGCATGCGGTGAGATTGAGCTGACGTGAGATGGCGTTGAACGTTGAAAGTGTTGTAGGCGGCGGCGTGGGTTGAGAGGAACTTCTGGGCTGAGCCCGCGCTCTTGAAACGTTGCATTTTGCGCTCCCGCCGTCGGGTCGGCTGATGCGAATTCTCGGCCCGATTGTTCTTCCATCGCCCGCGGTCATGCAGGTGGTCGATGCCGAGATCGAGGGTTGCTGCGCCGTAGGACCGCAAATCATCCGTGACCAATCGTTCGGGAACGACGGCGTATTTCCTCAGAAGCTTGCGCATCAGTTTCAACGCGGCGTGCTTGTTGCGCTTGGACTGGACCAGCACATCCAGAACCTCGCCCTCGGCGTCGACGGCGCGCCACAGATAAACCATGCGCCCATCGATTTTCAGATAGACCTCGTCAAGATGCCAGATCGAATGCGGTTTGGGACGACGCTTGCGCAGTTCCGCTGCAATGATCGGTCCGAAATGATTCACCCAGCGTCGGACTGTTTCGTACGAAATTGCAATTCCGCGCTCCGCGAGCAAATCTTCGACGTCACGAAAGCTGAGCGTGAACCGGAGATAGAGCCAGATCGCCTGGTGAATGATCTCCGGAGGGAACCGATATCCGGAGTAGCTGATTTTCGTCATGCCCTTCGGCTACGCCGCATGCAAAGCGCTAGCAAGCTGCCCAACGCCGTGACAATGCCTGTGGCCTCCTTCGCCCGCTCCAGCATCCTGTCCACCTCGGTGAGGTAGAGGTTGCTGAGCAGCGGCGAGATCACCCCGCCTTGCGGAACGCCCTGTTTGCCGTTGGCTTTGAGCATCACCTTCAGCAGGCGCATCACGTCGCCATCGTCCACCCGCTCGGCCACCTTCGCCAACAGCCGATCATGCCGGACATTGTCGAAATAGCTGCTCAGGTCGATGTCGATGACGCGTGTCTTGTGCTGAACGATCGCTCGCGCCACACGGTCCACCGCTTCATGGGCTGTCCGTTGTGGACGGTATCCAAACGACCCCGGTTGGAAGTCCGCCTCGAAGATCGGTTCCAGTATGAGCTTGAGCGCGCCTTGCACCACCCGATCGCGGATCGCCGGAATCGAAAGGACGCGGACCTTGCCGCCATCCTTCGGGATTTCCTGCTTCCTTGCCGGGAGCGGCGCATAGGTGCGCCCGACCAGTTCGTCCGCGATCTGCTCGAGGAAAACCTCTACGCCTTGCGCCTCGATGGCCGCGAAGGTCATTCCGTCACTTCCCGGAGCGCCATCGTTCTTCTTGGCCAGCGCGTACGCCTCGCGCAGTGTGTCCAGCTTGCAGACGTGGACATATAGTCCCCAGAACCGCCAGGACGTCTCAGCCTTCGCCTTGACGTATATTCTCCGCCTCAGGTCTTGTGCAAATCCATGGACGCCTTTGTCATCTCGTCCTTGCCTTCCTTATGGCCGGAGACGCTACAAGCAGCAGGGCCCCTTTGCTCCACGGACATTACTCCGCTTCGCCGCTACTACGGACCCGACCGCCACCCTCTCGCCTTCGATCGACTTCCCGGTTGCGCCGGTTATACGATCTACCCTGCTCCGGCGATTTCGCGCCGGGGCGAGGAAGGCTTCTCCAGTTGCTCGGCATGTTCTTGCCACCGTGCTGTCGCTTCCACCCCGCCGAAGTGAAGGAGCCGCTTCAGTCAGATTTCGGCTCCCCATGCTGCCTTCGCCCTCCAGATGTGGGCTCGGCCTTCGGGGCTACGCACTTTCGAGGCCACATTCGCGTTTACTTTCATTACGGCCCGGCGGCTCGTCGTCTTCCCGAGGGAGACGTTGTCGATAGGCTTCAGAGTCTTGGTTTCCCGCCACCCTGCTATCCAAACTACGGGGCTCCTGACTTTTGCCCCGGCAGGTCTGTCTCCTGCTGAACATGCCAGCCTTCGCTGGACACACACCCGGACGTGCAGCTTTCCCGCATCCGGTTCTTCACGGAAGAGTTTCGCTCGCGTTGGCGTAGAGGACGCCGTCCGTGACTCGCCTGTCGAGAAGCGCACGGAGGTGATGATGTCCCCGCCGTCGTCCTCGCCAGTTCGGCTATCCGTTGTCGTTTCGTGGACAGGTTCGCGGAGCCCAAGGTCTCCTCCCGTGTTTCCCGGCAACGGCTCTCATCCCGTGGCGCCCCCCTTCCCTCGCGCGGGTCCCGGTGAGCCCAGTTCCCCGCGGTCAGCGGTACTATGAAGGCGCTACGACTTCCCGCCTGCGCGTCCCCGGTCGCTTATCTGTTTCGCTTCCGGGGTCCGCGCGATCCTCCGCTTTTCGTGCTCGCCTTGGCGGCGCTCCCGGATGGTTGGAGGACCCAGCCGGGCCAGGGCATTTGGTCAGCCGGCCGCCCATTTGCCGGCACACTCTCACTCGGACGCAGGCGGGATCTCACAGGTTCCCAGGCGATCCGTCCCATGCCTTTGCCCCGGTCCAAGACCCCGGCCGTCATCGCAACACCGCGAAGCGTGCGGTGCGTGTGGGCGGAGATGAGATGGCGTTGGACGTTGAAAGTGTTGTAGACGGCGGCGTGCGTGGAAAGAAATTTCTGGGCTGAACCCGGGCTCTTGAACCGCTGCATCTTGCGCTCCCGCCGTCGGGTCGGCTGGTGCGAATTCTCGGCCCGATTGTTCTTCCATCGCCCGCGGTCATGCAGGTGGTCGATGCCGAGATCGTGGGTCGCTGCGCGGTAGGACCGCAAATCATCCGTGACCAACTGCTCAGGAGCGACGGCGTATTTCCTTAGAAGTTTGCGCATCAGTTTCAACGCGGCGTGCTTGTTGCGCTTGGACTGGACCAGCACATCCAGAACCTCGCCCTCGGCGTCGACGGCGCGCCACAGGTAAACCATGCGCCCATCGATTTTCAGATAGACCTCGTCCAGATGCCAGATCGAATGCGGTTTGGGACGGCGCTTTCGCGATTCCGCTGCAATGATCGGTCCGAAATGATTCACCCAGCGTCGGACTGTTTCGTAAGAAATTACAATTCCACGCTCCGCCAACAAATCCTCGACGTCACGAAAGCTAAGCGTGAACCGGAGGAGATAGAGCCAGATCGCCTGATGAATGATCTCCGGAGGGAACCGATATCCGGAGTAGCTGATTTTCGTCATGCTCTTTGGCTACCAAGCCGCCGACGACGTGACAACGCCGCTGAACGAGGAGATGGTTGGTCTCAGCGATCTCGGTCGCGATCTCGCGGTTGACCGAGTTGGGCGGCATGGAGGCGAGCTGCGCCGCGTAATTGGTGCTCGCGTAGCGGCGATTGGCGTCCAGCATCAGGGCCTGCAGCCAGGAGGCGGTCGCGGTGGGGTCAGGCCCTCGTTCTGCATCTCCTGCTGTTGGGTGCTCGTGAGCGTGACCGAGGGCGATTGGACGCCGATCGCGTAGTTCGTAACAGCGTGCGCGAGGGACATGCGGGCGTTATAGGCGCGGCGCTTGGCGGCGGCGTCGGCGCCGATCGCCGAAGAGAGTTGGTCTCCGCGAAGCGCGGCCGGAACCACAGGCTGCAGGAGCATCGTGGCGTAGTCGTTCGCAGCGTTCACGCCATCCTGACCGTTGAGCGTTCCGGAGCCGAAAAGGGTCGAGGCGCGCTGGTCTCCGTTAGGATTCTGCGAGACGCTGCAGAGGCCGGCCGCCGCCTCGACCGACGAGCAATAGCGTGCAAAGTGGAGTTCGTTATTGGCCTGAGTTGCCTGCGCGGAGCCGTAATAGGCCGGCTGGTTTTGCCCGGCCTCGCCGCGATTGTCGGTCACGGCCGAGATCGACTGGGCGACCTTCCAGCTCTGGGCGGCGCCCGTGACGACGGCCTGGCCGCCGTCAAGAGCGGCGCAGTTCAAAGACCCGACGGTGTGTTCATCGCGGATCTGCGCATTGCGGAAATCCCGCTGGACGCGGGTCATCGCCAGGTTTGATCCATTCAACAATTGGGAGTGCGCTGTCGCGCTGCACTTAAACGTGAGACGCCGGATTCAATGTTTTCAAGTGCTTCGTTTTGCAGTTAAATTGAGACTTTGTAGTTAAATATGGGACTCGGCCTTCCGTACCGTACTTAATTTGAGAATGAGGGCCCGCAATGTTGGTGAAATTTGCGTGGTCCAAGTGGACAATCTGCAAGGCGACAATGACGAGCAAAGGCGCTGGCAGGAAACCTGCGGGCGAGAGGAGGCCATACGCGATCTGCTGAGCAGAAATCCGGAGGGTCTGAAGGGTAGGGACGTCATGGACTTGGCTTGGGAATTGGGGGCTCAGCCGCGACCCGACCGAAAAAACATTGCAGAAGTCCAAGGTCGGACGATAGGGGCCTTCCACGCTCATTTCGAAGCCATTGCCGCCGGCATTCTCGCACCGAATCAGCCCGAAATCTTGAGTCTCATTTATGCAGCTAATTTGAGACTCAGGCTGCCCTGGAATCTCACCTTTAACTGCAGTGATGTTCGCCAACGGGCGCAATCTCACGTTTAAACGCAGCGCGACAACGTGACAAAGCCATGGCTGCCGACGTCAGACGCGTGTCGGTGCTGGATTTCTGCCGTACGTGCTCTTTCGGCTGTGACCACCCTTGCAGTCGACGGGAAGTGAGATACATTATGGAGAGCATCCTCTAAGCAATCTCACGGTGGGATATGACCGACACGCTTTTCTCCGAATTTCTGATGGTCGACCGGGTCGTCGCGCGACCGAGCGGCCGCACCCCGTCGCGTTCCTCAGCGGGTCGTCTTGGTGGAACTGAGCGCAGCCCAACTGAAGAGAACCTACGCGAGGCTTTCTCTAAGGCATTCCTGCAGGCGGTGGAGCTGACGGTGCCGGCTAAGGCGGAGCTCGCCGAAAGGTCGGCAGCCGAGCTGGCGGAGCTGGCGGCTGCGTTCGCCGATATCGCCGTCGGCGGCTCGGTGGTTTTGCGCCTAAAGCCCGATCTTGCTGAAGGTCAGCGGGGTGCGGTTCGGACGTTTCTCGAAATACTTGTTCGCGTTAGCGAGACACTGGAGGGAACTCGGCTGGAGACCGCGATTGGCAAGCTCGCAGAGGTGATCCTGCCGGATGAACTCGCGGACGCGCGGGGCGCACTTGCTTCCGATAATCTGGAGCTGCGCGATCGATTTATCTCGGAGACACCGCAGCTGACGAGCGCCGAAGTCGGGGTCAGAGCGGGTCACCAGACCAAGAATCCGTACGCATCGGCCGCGCGATGGAAGAAGTCGGGTGACATCTTCTCTGTGCATCACCGCGGCACTGAATATTTCCCAGCGTTCCAGTTTCGAGACGGACGTCCGCACCCGACAGTCAAGAAGGTACTTGCGGCGCTTCCCAATCACCTATCAGCTTGGCAGCGGGCATTTTGGTTCGTCTCGACCAACGGATGGTTGGATGACAAGTCACCGGCAGCTGCACTGGATGACGTCAACGCGATGGTTGCGGCTGCAAAGCATGAGAGTCAAGAGGTGGTTGGGTGACCACACCGAGCTTGCCGCGACCGCCCTCTCACTTTCCCAGCATCAATACGCAGATAATCAGGCCAGACGAGATTCTTCATCGCACGCATGCTTCGGATTTCCGGCCGGCACAGTTCAACCCCTGCAAGGGACAAGCCACACGCTTTGCGCCCTTTCTGGATGACAATGGCACCTGCGTTCCGACGCTTTATGCGGCTACGAACAAAGAAGCGGCGGCCTTTGAATTGATTTTTCACGACATCGAGCCAAATGCCCGGTTCAAGACGGTGCGGCTCGACGTCGTCGAATCACGGAGCGTCAGCAAGATCACGCCAAAACGCGACATTCTCGTCGCGAGCCTTTTCGCACCCGATTTGAAAGCATGGGGAATCGCTCGCACCGACCTCATTGATACGCCGAAATCGACCTATCCCCAGACTGTTCTGTGGGCGGAGGCGATCCATCACGCACGATCCGACGTAGCCGGCTTGATCTGGACGTCGCGCCAATGTGATCCCGAGCGATGCGTGATCCTGTTCGAGGATCGCGTCGATGAGTCAGCATTCGATGTGCTCGACTGTATTGAGGTGAGCGCCGACGCCAACCTCTTGCTCGAGTTGCGTGGTTTCGGGCGGCGCGCAGGTATTACCATCGTCTCGTAACGCACGGCGGTCACCAGAGCCTGGGAGCGCTTGGCAATCTACCCTGCGCATGGCCGCCTCCGTCTGGTCCTTTTGACCTGATTCGCCTGGCGGTCGGGGTTGCGCAGCCGAGGCGAGCGATATCGCGGGGCTTTGGTAGCGCATGGATTCGCTCTCAAACCTGAGGGCATTGTCACGTTGGCAAGTTTTACTTGTCAATCGCGCGATGCGCTTATGGGCCGTATACAGGGAAATCAAAGGGTTGGAGAGTTCGGGAGTAGCGCCGGACATCTTCAGAATCCGCTATACTTGCTCGACGTGACAATGCCGTTCAAGGTGCTCTCGGTCAGCACGGAAAGTGAGGCAGATAAGTCTAGCTCTTAAGTCTACGCATTGACCGTTAGACCTTAGTGGCGCAGCATTGGTTCTTGGTTGCGCCACTAGCCTGTGGTTTGGGTGACTATGCGGCGCGGCACTAATAGCGGCGATAGTAGGGATGATAGCCGTAGCGACGGGCGTATGGGTGATAGCCATAGGGACGCGCGTAGGGATGGGCGTATGGATGATAGCCGTAGGCACCGTAGGCCCCATACACGCGCGGCGCGGCAACGCCATAGCCGCCCATAGGGATGCAGCGTCCGTAGGGTCCACGAGTTCACCCGGGACCGCAACGCCAGGTCCGGCAGGTTCAGCCAGTAGGCCAGCCCATCCCGTGGTCGGCCAGCGAAATAACAGAGCGAAATCGCTAATCATCCGCCACCACGAAACTCTCAGTAAGGCGCTTGGATACGTCGACGGGATCGAAGACCTTACGAACACGCCGGACAGGGCGCAGTTGTATATGACGCGGGCCGGCATTTTTACGCTGATGCAGCGCCCAACGCAGTGCGAGTGGCCGAGCCCGATGATCTTTTACATCGCCGAGGCGCGCGACGAAGATACCCGGCGCTTCGACGTCGCAGTCGGGTCCGACGGCAAAGCTCGCGCGACAGACTTGCTGGGAAACAGCTAATATGTCCTCGATCAATCAGTTAGTTATATATCGCAAGCGATATGTTTCTTCGGAAATCGAGGCTGATGGGGACGCCTCGCCAGCTCGCAAATCTGGGCTGAATGTCGCTTCAATACAACCAACGAATTGGAGACAGTCGATAGGCGGCCTTGGGCTCTGCGGCCGTCTTCCTGAGCCGCGCGTTCCGCCGGCGTGAGGCCCTTCAGTTTGCGGAAATCGACCATGTAAGCCTCCAAAGGGCGAGGGGTTCGGGAGGGGCGGGGCGCGAGGCGTCCCGCCGGCGAGAGGTCGGGCGGGGAGGCTCTCGCCTCCCCGGGCGTTCGTCAGAAGGGGCTGTCGTCGGCGCCGGCGGCGTGGTTGGGGCCTTTGGTGAGGCGGCCGATCTGCTCGCAGGCGAGGGTGACGCCGTAGTGGGTTTCGCCGTTCTTCTCCCAACTCGTCTGCTCGAGGACGCCGGTGGCGCGGATGAGGTCGCCGGACTTGAGGTTCCGCTGGACGTAGGACTGCCGGGCGTCGTTGAACACGGTGATCTCGTTCCAGCGGGTGCGCTCCTGCCAGTCGCCGCGGTCGTCCTTGTAGGGGTAGCCGGAGGCGATGGTGACGCGGAGTGTCGTGCCGATTTTCTTGATCTGCCCGATGCGGCCGATGATCTGGAATTCCGCGCAGTGGCTCATGGTTCTCTCCTGTCTCGTTCTCGAGGGCGTCCGGCTCATCCGGGGGTCCCCTCGGTGACGCCGAAGAAGCCCGGCCGAGAGCCGGCGCCGCACCCACGACTTGCGTGGGCCGGAGCGGAGCGGAGGACCGCGGAGGGCGGCGATTTTGTCTCGCGAGGAATTCGCCAAAGGCGAAGGGGAAAATCGTCGGCTGTAGCGGTTGCTGGGCCGGCCGGCCGGGCTAGGCGTCAGTAAACCGAGGGGATCTACGGGTGAGACGGGGGTCGTTGTCAGAGGGGGGCAGGAGGGGCCTTGAGCGTCGCGGGAAGGCGGGCTCAGGGCGCATGAAGGCTTGGGATCAAGTCGGCGCGACGCTCCACGTCGCCGTTTGAGCTGGGGCGGGAGCCCCCCAACAAGGACGACCGCGGCGTCGGCGCGAACCTCTGCAGGGGGAGGCGATCGGCGTCGAAGTTGCGCGCCCTGGGTGGAGTCTGGCGGGGCAGGGGACGGCGGCCTCGTCTGCTGCGATCAGCGTCTGGGCGAGGCTGTGAGAACGGGAGAAGAACGGCGATACGGTGCGGCGCCAAACAGCCTCTGCGGCCGTCGGTCGTCCGAACGGCCAGGCGCAACGCCGGCGTGGATGGCGGGCCGCTGACGAAAAGCGGGTTTGGCGTTCGCGCCCTCATGGCCGAGGACGATGCGAAAGGGTTGAGAGGACCGAGGCGACGACGGGCCAGCGGACGATGGGCCAGCGGACGCCAGAAGAGAAGCACAACCCGTTTCAGAACGATAGCGATCGACGGGTGGTTGCGAGCGTTGTCTGGTGGAAGGACGTGATGGTGGGGATCGTGGCGCCGCGGCGGCGTGACGGGCGAAGCGCGTTGCTTGAGGTTCCGGAAGGTTCGCAGCCGACGCTGGCGCGGGGAGTGAGTTGCGCCAGCGTTTGCCGGCATTGGCGGGACCTGAGGCTTGCGGTCGAATGGGCGTTGCCGGAGCTGGAATTCGAGGATGTGCGCGGGATTGTCGGCGAGTCGTTGCGCGATGGGAAAGGGCCGGCGGAGTGCGGGAGCATGCGCCGGTTTGGCGGCGATTTTGTCGGCATTGATAGTTTTCGGCATTGATAGTTTGAGGCGCCAAGCAGAGGATCGGCGCGAGGAATGGACTTTTCGCCCGGAAGGCGGACAGGGACCTGAGAAGGGTCGGTCTGACGCGCTCAGTCGACATGCGTTGCGCAGGCGTCAAGAGCGCGGTTGACCAGATTGGCTCCTGCGTCAAGGGTTGATAGGAAAGGCGGGGACCCGAACGGCCCCGCCTTCCCTTGAGTTGCTCACGCGGCGTCGAAGGCCGAGAGCTGGGTCTTGAGCGAGCGCTGCTGGAGCGAGCCCTGGGCGTCGTCGTGGGCCTGGTAAGCCGCCCAGTTGTCGCCGGTGATCTGCTTGTGGGCCTCGACCGCGCCGTGGGCGGCGGCGAGGAGGGCGTGCGCCTGCATGGCCATGTCGGCTGCGAATTCCGCGATCCGGAGCGCTTTGGACTCGAACCCAGCGGGCGCCTCGGGCTCTTGGCCGCCGTCGGCGGCCCGGGCTGCGGCAGCGCGGGCCTCGGAGACCTTCTCGGAGTAGAAGCGGCCGGCGCCGACGGCTGAGGAGACCAGGGAGCCGACGATGCGCTGGAAGTGCATCTGGGTCGCTTTCTCGTTGAGGGCGCCGGCGAAACCGTCCGCCATGTCGTGGAGGGCGCGGGCGTGAAGCTCGCGGATGGCCTCGTAGTCGGGGGCGGTGAGGCCGAACTTTTCGGCGACGCGCTCGGCCTGCGCTGCGGTCGGGCAGAGGAGGGTGGCCATTTCGAAAGAGACGGGCCGGTTGGCGGCGGGCTTGGAGGACTTGCCGGACTGAGCGGAAGCCTTGCGGTTCGAAGCCATGGGTGTCGATCCTTTCAGAGTGCCGGGGGCCGTTGACGCTCATGTCAGCGTGTTCCCCTCGGTGACGCGAAAAAAGCCCGTCCGAAAGCCGGCGCTGCACCCGCGCTTGCGTGGGCCGGAGCGGAGCGGAGGACCGCGGAGGCCGGCGATTTTGTTTCGCGAGGAATTCGCCCGAAGGGCGAAGGGGAAAATCGTTGGCTGTAGCGGTTGCTGGGCCGGCCGGTCGGGCTAAGCGTCACGAAACCGAGGGGATTGCGCTGACATGACGCTTCGGACGGGTGCGCTCGCCGCGTAAGGATCGACGCCATGGCCCTCGATCGCGAGGGGTAGGCTTCAAGCGTCCGTCTTGTCCGGGGGACCGCAAATCGGGGACCGCTGGACGGAAATGGCCGGCCGGTCGAGCGCAGAGGGCTGGCGGCTTGCGTCGACGAGTGTCGGCCGATCCACTCTGCTCCGGCCTGCTGCGTCCGCCCCATGTTCACCTGACCATTGTGGACGGCTTCGCCAATCCTTCGCCGACGCGTGACAGCAATGCTTGCCGGCGTATCGCCGGTCGTGGGCTCGCGGCGGCGGTGGATGTTGGGCTCGCGGAGGGTAGGGGGCGCATGTCTGCCGCGGTTGGCCGTCGACGGCGGCGAAGAGCGCCCTGCGGCAGAGGGGCGTGCCGTCGTCGCTCCGGATCGCGGAATCGTCGATGCATGGTCGGCCGGGAGCTTTCCGAGAGCCGCCGCCCATGGGCGCGCCCGAGGCGTCAAGGGTCCGGCGGCAACGGGCCCTACCGACGACGACGGACCGAGGATGCGCCAGCCGGAGCTGCTCGGGTGCGCGCGAGGCAGAGGTCGCATGCAGGGACCGCGGGCGCCGATCTTCGTGACTTCGCCGCACAGGAGCCTGCCCCTCGCTCTGGTTGTCGATGAATCGGATGACAAATCAATGTGTTACGTCTTGCCACGTGGAGCGGACGGTGGTAGAAGTTCGATATTTGTTCAGGAGGCGGGCGGGATGCGTTGGGAATTGATGCCGGGAACGAGCAACGTGGTCCGGTTTCCGGTGGAGCTGGTGGCGAAGCCGACGAGCGATCTGTTGCGAAGCGTTGCGCCCGATGTGCGGGAAGTCAGCCTCGTGGCGGAGGCGTTTGGGCTCGAGGAGCCTCCGATGGAGATCCGGGACGGGGCGGACCGAGCGATGGCGGAGCGGATCGCCGCAACGACGAGCTGGCCGGAGGACACAATCGCGCGGCGGGCGGCGCTGGAGGCGATGCTGAAGCCGCTAATTGAGTGCGCGGTCAGGATGTGCCGGGAGGCGCGCGAGGCTGGGTTCCGATCGGACGAGGCGGCCGAGAGGTTTGTGGGCGCGCAACTCGAGGGCGGGTACTGGCTGAAGCCGCTCGAGGATGCGTCGGACTATTGGGCGTGGGAATCGGCGCGGCGTCTCATCGAGGCGTATGCGGCGGCTGAGGAGGTTCTGGGCGCAGAGCGGGCGGTCGGGTTCGCGATTCGCGGGGAGGCGTGGCGGCCGTTCGATGCTCGGGAAGAGGCGGAGGCCTTATTCGTCGGGGCGGCGCGCCATTAGGCGTCGCCGCCTTTGACGAGGCGGAGGCGCCGCATGCCCTCTGTGGGCCTGTCCGGCGGCGGGGCGGGAAAGTCGAGGTCGATGAAGTAGGTGCCGCAGCGCGGGGTTGCGGGGTGTCGGGTTTCCCAGATAGCGCAGTCGCCGGCGAGGTGGGCGAGGAGCTCGGCCATGGGGATTTCGGCGCCGTATTTGGCGGCGAGCCGGGCGAGGCGATAGGAGCCCTTTCGCGTGCAACGTCGACAGGCGACGCGGACGACGACGTAGGGGTAGGAGGATAGGACGTCGGCGGGCATGATTAGAACATAACGCGAACGCAGCCGCCTGGGAAGGTCGGGGCGAGTGCGCGCCAGGTCTGCGTTAGCGATCGAAGCCTGAAGGCGGAGACGCGTAGCGGCTCCGTTCACGAGAGCGCGGCCCGCGCGTGCGCGGGAAACGCTGAGTGAATGCGAGCGGAAAGATGACGATAGACCATCTCCGCGGCCTGTTCAGAACGGGAACGCGCCGGTACGAATCGAGGCCGCCGGCGAACTGTCGGAAGGCCCGCGCTGCCTGGGATGACCTTGCGAAGCGCGGTCCAATTGTGCGGCTGCAACTTCTCGACGGCTATTGGGGCGCTTGTCGCCCTGACGGATCGATCGAAGAGATTTGAGAGCCTGCCACTTCGACGCATGTGACAGAGCGCACTTAGGACATCCGCCACATTAACCGCTGCGATTGGCGCCTGCTCGCGGGCGGATGGTGTAGTTCCATTCAGGATGGAACGGGTCACCTTGAATGTCGAGCGTCTTCATCTGGGCATCGCTGATCTTGATGCCCTTTTCGTAAGTGCGCGTGTCCAGCGTGCTCTCGATTTTCAGGCCAGCCTTGGTTGTCGTCGCTGCGATCAGCTCGACGACAGCCATGCGATCCGTGAGCGGCCGGCCGCGCCAGGTCTGCGTGATGTGGCAGAACAGACGGTGCTCGATCCGGTTCCACTTCGATGTGCCCGGCGGATAATGGTGGACGTTGAGCACGAGCCCGGTCTCGTCGGCGAACCTCTGCAGCTCGATCTTCCACAGCCTGACGCGTGCGCCATTCGAGCCGCCGCAGTCGGCTGTGATCGTCAGCTCGCGCGCATCCGGATAGCGCCTGCGCCCCATGCGGTTCAGCCATTGCCGGATCGAGGCGACGGCGAACTCTGCCGTATCGCTCGTGATCCCGACGCTGACCCAGCCGGCATTGGCGCCTACATCGTACACGCCATAGGGAACCACCTTGCCGAGTTCCTTGTCCTCGAAGTCGTGCACCTTCACGCGTCGCGGATCGCCCTTGGGCCGATAGTCAGTACCGCCGTTGCGATAGTTGCCGATCAGCTCTTTCTTCTTCGTGTCCACCGAGATGACGGGCTGGTCCGCAGCCTGCGCCGCAATCACCTTGGCGTTGATGTGTTCGAACTGCGCGTCGCGGTCGGGATGCTTCGAGCCCTCGTCCGCCTTGCGGTTCGATTGCCGGCTGTAGCCGAGCGCCGGCAACAGTCTGCGCACGCTGTTGGCGCTGATCCTGTGACCCATCCCCTGCAAGGCGACAGCCAGCTTGTCGTGGCTCTTCGAGACCCATAGCAACGGCCGCACGGGACACCCAAGCGTAGCCGGCTCGACAATGCGCCGCAGATCGTCGATCAGCGTCGGGTCCGGCTCGACAAGGCTCGCCGGCCGCCACCCTTGCGGCGAACCCGGCCTTTCGGCAGGGGCGCAGCGTCGAGATCCTTCAGGCCGCGGCCGATGGTCGAGCGCGCCAGACCCGTGATCTTTTGAGACCGCCTCCAGTCCGCCCCATCCCGCCGCCCGCACCTCCCCGGCCGCGAACACCCGCCGACCGCGTTCATCGAGCTTCGAGCCGACGGCCTCCCAACGTTTGCGAATCGCTTGGCAATCGATCATGCCGATCCGCATATCGCGACATCGCAGCGCCAGGAATCCCGCCGCCCGAGTCACATCGCCACACGCCTCATCCAGAAACCGGGTCATTTGTAGTGGCGGGTATCCTTAGGCCCACATTCCGGAACAAACCTGTCGACGCGCGGCGCGCGATCGGACCTCGCGCGGTTCCGGGCTTTGAATGTTTGTCTGTGCAAATTCTTCCTGCGAGTTCGCGCCGGTTGGCGGTTCCCTGGGTGTGGTCAACTTAGGGAGAGGGCTTTGGTCAGCAAGAGAGTGCTTGGTGCGCGGGGCTTGCGCTGCCGGTAATCGTCGCGGCGTTCGGGTCGCTCGCGCAGGCGGCTGGCGTAAATCACGTTGAGATTGTGACGCGGACTGGATCGCATGGGTTTGAGTTGGAGTTGGCGGATACGAGAGCGGAGCAGGAGCGGGGGCTTATGGAGCGGACCGCGCTGGCTCCGAGCAGGGGGATGATCTTCGACTTCCACAGTGACGATGTGGATGCACAATACTCGGATTCCATTGGACATGATCTTTGCGCCGAAAGACGGCGTCGTGGTCGCGATCATGAGCGACGAGCAGCCGATGTCGGATGATTTCATCACGCCTGGCGTCGCGGTTGAGGCGGTGATCGAACTGAACGCTGGGACGGCGCAGGCGATTGGGCTTTCGCCGGGCGACAGGGTTCAGCATCGGATATTCTCGACCGCGACCCGGTATGGGCTTGCGTACACAGAGCGAAGGGGAGGCGCGTTCGGCGCCCGTCCCAGCCTCCGACTGCCCCGATCAAGAGCACACCCCCGGGTGACGCCCTCGGAGGGAGTGCATTACAAGCCTTCGAAACAGCCCATGAAAAAGGCCCGCTGTGCGTGGAAAGCGTTCAGCGGGCCAAAATATCGGCGAGGGGAGGTCGGACGTTGCCGGCGCTTGCTTCAGGGCGCGCCGGCGAAGGCGCAAGAACTCGCTGCGAGGAGAAGGTTAAGTGGGCTCGGATTCGGGAGGCTGATCGGACTGGTTCTGCGCCTCGAAGACGATCCCTTCATAGAGTTCCGCAAGGGGGAGCTCAACCTCGATCTCAGGCAGGGCGAGAATGGAGTCGGCGACCAGGATTTCGTGCGTCCATGCATCGCCCGCGCGGGCGTAGACGACAGCGTTGATGCTGTCCTGTTCGAGCATGACGTAGCGCTGCACGGAGGGCATGCCCTGATACTCGCGGGCCTTCACGAACCGGTCGGTGTGTGTCGTGCTTGGGCTAAGGACCTCGAAGATGACGACGGGAGCATCAACGATGGTCTCGCTGCCGGTCAGCGGCGAGCAGATGACGATGCCATCGGGGTAGCGGGCGTGGTCCTCTTCGGTCTGGATCTTGAGATCGCTGCCGAGGAATTGACACGGCTTACCGCGGAGGCGGGCAGTAAGGGCGAAAGCGAGATTGCGTTGGATTTGTGCGTGCCTGACGCTGCCGCCAGCCATCGCCACGGGGCCGACGCCATCGAATTCGTAGCGCAGGGGCTGCCGTTCCTCCCACTCGAGGAATTCGGCGAGCGTCATGGGTTTGCGAAGGGCAAGGTTCATGGAACCCTCTGTTTATCACGAATTGGCGATGGGCGCGACAGAGAGGGCTTGGCGCGGCCGGTGGTTGGGCGTCAACGTCCGCAAAGAACGGCCTCGATGTCGCCGATCGCATGATAGAGCGGCGCGAGCCGCGAAGCCGCGGGCGATCGGGCCGCGGCGTGGAGATATTGACGCCAGTCGGTTTCCGTCCAGCGGGCGGGATCGGCGCGCTTTCCGTTCCGGCCGGACGCGGCGCGCTCGCAATCAACGATGAGATCGGTCGCAAGCCGGTCGGCCGCAAGCTTGCGCGCGGCGAGCCGGCGCGTGAGGCGCTGAGGCGTCATGACACGTGCTCCTCGAGCCGCGTCTCGACGGCCTTGGCGAACGCAACGACGACGTTGGGGTCTTCGTCGTCCGTCTTGGCCTCGGGAACGCCGGGCATGAGCAAGGTCTCGTTGTCGTAGGCGAGCTTCGCGACGGCGGAGACGGCGCCATGCAAGGTGAAGTAGTGGCGACGCCGGCCGATCGGGAGCGCGCCCTGGGGGCAGCGCTTGCCCATGCGGATGACGCCGGCGCGGTCTGCAAATGCGACGTGTCTCATGGTTCGCTCCACGGGAAGGGCGCGGCGGAGTCGCCGCGCGTGAGGGTCAGAGGGGCAGGCGGCTGCGGTTCATCGGTAGCCGGCCGATTTGACGGCCGAGGTCGGCGCCGCCGGCCTCGGCGAATCGTGTCGAAGAGGGCGCGAGCCTCCGGGAAGGCGTGGCGCGCGGCGAGGACGTAATGGACGTCGCCGAGGACGATGACGGCGCTCGGCCGCCAACCAAGCGCTTTGGCCTGGCGGGCGAGCGGGCTCGTCGCGTGAGATGCGCCCCTCCTGGCCAAAGCAGGTATCGTTGGATTCTAGCGAGGCGGAAAAAGAGACCAAGCTGTGCTTTGCGAAGAGGATGCGGATGTCGTCGTCTCCGGCGACGGACCGGGCTCAGTCTCGGCAGGCGCGAAAGTACGTGCCTTCGTAAAGGAGGCTGGCAGGGCGCCGCTCTACGCCTTCTTCGCGCCGCAAGGGATGCCGCAAGGGATGATGACATGGGTCATCAGCGGATTTCCCGGGATCGCGGGCGCGCCGCTGAGGGCCTTTAGGCCCCAGGGGGCCGCGCCCGGTCTGGCCCTAGTCGCGTGCCTCGTAACCGGTGTCGGCGTGATCGGCGGCTTCGATTTCAGGCGCCGCGATCTGGTCGACGTCGCCATCGTCGTGGTCGAGGTCCGCGTCCTCGGGAGTGGTGGAGGGGTCGACGGTCTTGTCGCCCTCCTCGTCGCCCTCGGCCTCGTCGTCGTAGGCGTAGTAGGAGCCCTTCTTGGCGAAGTCTGAGTTTTCCTGTTCGGTGAGCGCGAATTGGGCGGCCGGCAGGACGAGTCCGGTTTCGCGAACCTGCTCGATCAGCGCTGCCCGGGTATCCTTGACGCGGCCGCGCGGCAGGACGCGGTGTGGGCTGGCCTCGGCCTCGAGCGCGGCTCGTGAGAGGCACGCAAGGAACTCTTCGGTCCCCATGTGCGGGAGGTCGGCGTCGGCGCCGATCGCGTCGCCGGCGATGCGGGCGGCAAGGCCCCCGCCCTCGCCATAGACAAGGCGGCAGTTCAGCACGGTCTGAAGAACCTTGATCGCCGTCGTGCGGATGAGCGCCGTGTCAGAGGTCAGTTTGCCGCCCTGGGCGATCACGCTGACGATTGACTGGATCGGGACATGTTGGCGGGTGCGGATGGAGACGTTGTCCGCCGCCAAAGCGAGGACGAGAAGCCCGACGAGCGTCTCGCTGGTCAACCCCTCTCGTCCGAGCGCTTTGACGAGCGCCTCGGTGCGCATCTCCCCGAGCATCTCGCGGCCCTTCTGGGTGATGTCGGGACGCGTCCTGGGCTCACCGGCCGGAGCGTTTTCGGCGTCGCCGGCGCCGGTCTTCGACGCCTTCGCAGCGGGGGCAGGCGGCGTGAAAAAGACCTCGCTGACCGCCCCGTTTCGCGGGTCGATGTAGAGCGCGACGCGATCCCTCTTGCCGGGCTTGCCGCCCCAGACCCGGGTCGCGCCCTTCGGGAGCCGGGCAGCGCCGTATTCGTCGACTTGAACGATTTCCCCGTTCTTGGGCAAGTTGGCTTCGAGCCAGGCGAGCTGCGCGCCGAGAAAGGCGTCGCCGGGGCGAAGAGGTCTTCGGTCCAGACGATGCCGAAGGCGGCCTCTTCCTTCTCGCCGAACTTCGCGTCGCGGGCGAACATCTGACGCTTGGCGAGGGAATTGGCGATCGCGTACCATGCAGCCGTCTGGCCCTTCTTCGGCTTCTGCTTCGTCCAGACGGCGGCCTGTTCGGAGAGAGGCGCGGAGGCAATCGTGCGGAGGTATCGCTCCTCGGGCATGTCGCCGCGGCCCATGTGCTCGAGCATCGCGGGATGGATGTTTCCAAGGAGCCGGAGCTTGCGGACCTGTCGGAGCGGCACGGCGAAAGCTGTCGCGATCGCCTCTTCCGTCCAGCTCTTCGAGGCGAGATCTTCGATGGACCGCCAGAGATCGACGGGCGACATCGGCGCGCGCACGACATTTTCCGCGACGGCGCGCATATCGTCGAGCGGATCGGCCGGTTTGACGAGAATCGCCATCTCCTCGAGCTTGTTGGCTATGGCGCTCTTGATGCGGCGGCGGCCTGCGATGATGGTGAGTGTCCCGTCCTCCTCTTCGGAGAAGAGCGGAGGCTGAACGAATCCGATCGCATTGCTGTTGGCTTTGAGGGCTGCGTCGGACAGGCGATCGGCGGGGACCTGCCGCGGGTCTCGCTTGTCGGCGTAATTCAGGGTCTTGGGATCGACGATGCGCAGTTCGATTGTCTGTTCCATTGTCCTTGCTCCTGTTCATTCTGGTTCGGCAGGTTTCCCCGAAACCGCGAACCCCGGGAGCGCGGGCGCGGGGCCGGGGCAAAGGCGGCGCAACGCGCCGGGATTCGGTCCGGACCAGCGAAGCGGCCGGCCGAACCCACCCTTTGCGGCGGGCGCGCGGCCGTGCTCGATGGTCTTTTCGTTCTCCCTTTTTTCCAGACTTTTTGGCCGTTGAGAGCGTCGGAGATTCGATCGGTCTCCTATGGCCTCAGGTCCCGAGTCCGGCCGTCGCCCTCGGCGCAAGGCGTCTCATGAGGCCTTTTCGAAGAGCGGGAGCGACGATCCTGGCTGTGCGGCCGGAGGCGCCTGCGGGATCGCCTCGTAGCGGGCTTTGAGCTTCGCCAAGAGCGCGAGGTCAGCCTGCCGCCCCGCGGCCGAGACCTCAGAGCGCATCAGGGTCACGACACCGGAATTCCGGAGACGGGCGGCTACGGCGCGTTCGACGTCTGAATAGGTGTAGGTCGGATCGCCGTAGCAGGGCCACGTGACGCATTGATCGAGAAAGACGAGCTTGTCCTTCGCGGTCAGGAAGAAGTGGTCGTAAAACCCAGCCCTGTCGAAGTGCCGAGTAGGTGGGGATGTCGCCATCCCCACCCCTCACAGGTAGGGTCGGGGACTGGCGCGCCGGTTTAGGTCGAAGTTCGTGTTCCCTGTTGGCTCGCTCTTTCGTCTGCGAGTGTCACACCATCTCGACCATGCCGCGTTTCCAGCCCCCGCCTCGTCGAACGCAGCATGCGGATTTCCTCGCACTGCGCTCTCCTGCTTGCTTCGCCCCAAGGCTTATGGGACCTATCCTGCCGGAGCGACTTTCGGGGCTGACCGCACCGCTCGGTAGCCGTTGAACAGCCCGAGCGTTTCGTACAGCCAGTCCCTACTCCACCGCGTCCAGCCGAAGCCCTGTCGTTTACGGGCTCGCAGCATATGGCGCCGGATCTTCTTTTCCACCCAGTCCTTCACGAAGCCGAAGCACTCGCTGGAATGTCCCGCCCTGAAGTAATTCACCCATCCGCGAAGCACCGGGTTGATCAGCTTGATGACTCGATCGACCGGCTGGGACTGGTGACGCCGGAACACGTCCTTGAGTTTCGCCAGCAGCGCCGTCCGCTTCTTGAGCTTGGGCGTGTAATGGGCACGCCATCTGCCCCGCAGGCTGCGCACCCGGCGAAAGTCGAACCCCAGGAAGCCGAAGCTCTCGCCGCGGCATAGGTCCACGATCCGACTCTTCTCCTCGTTGATTTCGACCTGCAGTTCGGCGAGTTCCTCGCGTAGCCGCTTTTCCACCGCCGCCATCAGCCGGTCGTGCCGCGGGTGGGCGTCGATCAAGATCACCAGGTCGTCAGCGAACCTCGCATATTCGACGCCGGTGTACTTGCCGTAGCGTGTGGCCTCCTTCGCCCGCTCCAGCATCCTGTCAACCTCGGTGAGGTAGAGGTTGCTGAGCAGCGGCGAGATCACCCCGCCTTGCGGAACGCCCTGTTTGCCGTTGGCTTTGAGCATCACCTTCAGCAGGCGCATCACGTCGCCATCGTCCACCCGCTCGGCCACCTTCGCCAACAGCCGATCATGCCGGACATTGTCGAAATAGCTGCTCAGGTCGATGTCGATGACGCGTGTCTTGTGCTGAACGATCGCTCGCGCCACACGGTCCACCGCTTCATGGGCTGTCCGTTGTGGACGGTATCCAAACGACCCCGGTTGGAAGTCCGCCTCGAAGATCGGTTCCAGTATGAGCTTGAGCGCGCCTTGCACCACCCGATCGCGGATCGCCGGAATCGAAAGGACGCGGACCTTGCCGCCATCCTTCGGGATTTCCTGCTTCCTTGCCGGGAGCGGCGCATAGGTGCGCCCGACCAGTTCGTCCGCGATCTGCTCGAGGAAAACCTCTACGCCTTGCGCCTCGATGGCCGCGAAGGTCATTCCGTCACTTCCCGGAGCGCCATCGTTCTTCTTGGCCAGCGCGTACGCCTCGCGCAGTGTGTCCAGCTTGCAGACGTGGACATATAGTCCCCAGAACCGCCAGGACGTCTCAGCCTTCGCCTTGACGTATATTCTCCGCCTCAGGTCTTGTGCAAATCCATGGACGCCTTTGTCATCTCGTCCTTGCCTTCCTTATGGCCGGAGACGCTACAAGCAGCAGGGCCCCTTTGCTCCACGGACATTACTCCGCTTCGCCGCTACTACGGACCCGACCGCCACCCTCTCGCCTTCGATCGACTTCCCGGTTGCGCCGGTTATACGATCTACCCTGCTCCGGCGATTTCGCGCCGGGGCGAGGAAGGCTTCTCCAGTTGCTCGGCATGTTCTTGCCACCGTGCTGTCGCTTCCACCCCGCCGAAGTGAAGGAGCCGCTTCAGTCAGATTTCGGCTCCCCATGCTGCCTTCGCCCTCCAGATGTGGGCTCGGCCTTCGGGGCTACGCACTTTCGAGGCCACATTCGCGTTTACTTTCATTACGGCCCGGCGGCTCGTCGTCTTCCCGAGGGAGACGTTGTCGATAGGCTTCAGAGTTTTGGTTTCCCGCCACCCTGCTATCCAAACTACGGGGCTCCTGACTTTTGCCCCGGCAGGTCTGTCTCCTGCTGAACATGCCAGCCTTCGCTGGACACACACCCGGACGTGCAGCTTTCCCGCATCCGGTTCTTCACGGAAGAGTTTCGCTCGCGTTGGCGTAGAGGACGCCGTCCGTGACTCGCCTGTCGAGAAGCGCACGGAGGTGATGATGTCCCCGCCGTCGTCCTCGCCAGTTCGGCTATCCGTTGTCGTTTCGTGGACAGGTTCGCGGAGCCCAAGGTCTCCTCCCGTGTTTCCCGGCAACGGCTCTCATCCCGTGGCGCCCCCCTTCCCTCGCGCGGGTCCCGGTGAGCCCAGTTCCCCGCGGTCAGCGGTACTATGAAGGCGCTACGACTTCCCGCCTGCGCGTCCCCGGTCGCTTATCTGTTTCGCTTCCGGGGTCCGCGCGATCCTCCGCTTTTCGTGCTCGCCTTGGCGGCGCTCCCGGATGGTTGGAGGACCCAGCCGGGCCAGGGCATTTGGTCAGCCGGCCGCCCATTTGCCGGCACACTCTCACTCGGACGCAGGCGGGATCTCACAGGTTCCCAGGCGATCCGTCCCATGCCTTTGCCCCGGTCCAAGACCCCGGCCGGACCGACGATCCTCACCCTGACGGTGTCGTCGATGCTGCCCCCGCTCAACCCACAGCGAAGGCTCCAGCGATCAAAATTTCGAGGCTACTCACGCGGCTTCAGCACCTGCTGCCTACGCTTCACGACGGGCGTCGCCTCACGCCATGCAAGGCTCGCTTCCGGCTGGTTGGCTGACCTTTGCCGGGAGGGAGTTGAACCCTCTGGATCGCGATGAAAGGTTTCAGAACTTCATGTTCATTCTCCTCTCCTGAGCTTTCCCTGTCGCAAGGGCTATGTGCCCGAACGTGTTTGACAACCGGGTATACAAACCCTTGTGAAACTTCGATCGCGGAAAGTCCTGGGCTAAGAACGTCAAGAGCGCGTTCGCGAATTTGGCCTTCTGTTCGGCCGTATCCCACTGGGTCGGGACGAAATCGGCGGCGACGAAGGCAGGCGTGGTCAGGGCGCGCGTGAGCGCTGCGGAGAGCATGGCGATTTCCTTTGGGATTGATGGAGGAAGGAATCAGGCCGCTTCGGCGGCCGGATCGGAGTCGGCCTCCGCGGTCGTGGCCGCGAGCGACGCGTTGATCGCGGCGAGCTCGGCGAGCTTCTCGTCGAGCTCGTTCTGACAGGCGAAGGGAACGCCGAGGCGCGACTGGAGCGAGGGCAGCCAGGTCTCGGCCTGTGCGATGATCCCTTTGTTCTCGCTGAGGTTCGCTTCAAAGCGGGTCAGCGCATACTCGAGCCGGGAGACGAGCCCGAGCGGAGTCAGGTCGGTCTCGCACTTGACGGCTTCGTCGCGTCCCGTGCGCGCGATCAGAAGCGCCGGCCAGCCGAACATGTCCCGGCCGAGGCGGAGATCGAACCCGCCGACGGCGCCGATCCTTCGCGGCCTGAACGGCTTCTCGGTCTCGGCCTTGCGGACGTGCATGAGGAGCAACGCGCCGGCGTCCTTCCTTTCCCGGAAAGCCTTGCCGTCGACCGTCATCTCGAACGCGTCGCCGCGGGTCGGCTTGCGCTTCGCGATGTCGGACTCGATCTGAGAGATGCGGATGCGCGCCTCGTCCGCGTCGCGGCCAAGGCGGTCGATCTTGCGGCGGATCGCGATCTGCTCGTCGAAATGATTGTCCCGCTGGCGCTCGAGGCGGGCGATCTCGGCCTCGAGGCCCGCCTTCTGGATGAGGCGCTGGTCGCCGGACGCGATCGCCTTGGCGAGACCGAACTGATTGGCTTGCACTCCGACGTCTTCGATCCGCCGGATCGACGGATCGCCCGACATGGCCATGTCGATGAAGCGCGCCTTGCGCTCGAGCGTCTGCCAGCCGGTGGCGTCGACGCTTCCCTTGGTCGCATAGGCGAAGAGCTCGATCTCGTCATTCTGGTTGCCCTGGCGCTCGATCCGGCCTTCGCGCTGGGCGACCTGGGACGGGAGCCAGGGCACGTCGAGATGGTGGAGCGCGACGAGCCGTCGGTGGGCGTTGACGCCGGTTCCCATGGTCTCGGACGAGCCGATCAGGATGCGCTTCTTGCCGGCGTTCATGTCGTTGAAGAGGCGCTGCTTGGCGGCGGAGCGCTTGAAGTCCTGCATGAAGGCGATCTCGGACGCGGGCACGCCGAGAGCGATCAGCCTCTCCCTGGCCCAAAGGTAGGCGGAAAAGCCGCGAGCCTCCGCGACGGAAGGCGTTCCGAAGTCGGAGAAAACCATTTGCGTCGCGCCGGGGATCGGGTCCGGCGTGCCGTCCGGGCGGAGGTAGCGGCGATCGGACGTCTCTCGCCAGATTTCGAAGACCTTGGCGATCATCGTATTCAGTTTGTTCTCGGACTCGTCCGGATGGTCGGGGTTGACGAGGCGTAGGTCGATCGCGGCGTGGCGCCCGTCGGTGATGACCGAAAGCAGGATATCGTCCCCCTTCTGGGGTTTGCGCTGGCGCTGTTCGATCGCCTTGATGCGTTGAGCCAGAACCCTCTGGTAGGCCTTGAAGGCGGGGCTCGCGGGAACCGCGATGACCTGGCGCTGTCCGCCGGCGATCCTCGGGAGCCTCAGATTCTGTCGAAGCTCCGACTGCAGAACGACGTCGGCGAAGTCCCGGAACATCGCAATGAGCTCAGGGATGTTGACGAACTGGGCGAACCGGGTGACCGGTTTGTAGAGGCCCGAGGGCTGCAATTCGAGGTCCGTGGTCGTCTCGCCGAAGGCGGCGGCCCAGGCGTCGAATTCCTGAATGCCGCGCTCGGCGAGCATTTCGGGCTGGAAGAACCGCTGGATCGTGAACATCTCGCCGAGCGTGTTGGTAATCGGCGTGCCGGAGGCGGCGATCAGCGCCCGCGCGGGAGCACGCTTCGAGCCGAGGAATCGCGCTTTCACATAGAGGTCCCAGGCGCGTTGCGACCCGTCCGGATCGACGCCTTTGAGCGTGCTCTGATTGGTGGTGAAGGTGAGCTTGCGGAACTCCTGCATCTCGTCGACGATGACCTGGTCGACGCCGATCTCGGCGATCGTCAGCAGATCGTCTTTACGGGCTTTCAGCGCCTCGAGCCTCGCCTCCATGCCTTCCTTCATCCGCTCGATGCGCTTTCGTGAAACGCGATCCTCTGCGTCGACCCGATTGAGAAGGTCGACGTAGGAGCCGATCACGTCCGAGATGAGGGCCCTTTCGAAGTCGGCGGGCGCGGGGATGAACTTGAACGCCGAATGGGTGATGATGATGCAGTCCCAATTCGCCGTCGCGGCTCGGGCAAGGAAGCGCTGACGCTTGTCCTTCACGAAATTGGTCTCGTCGGCGACGAGGATATTGACGGTCGGGTAGAGCTGCAGGAACTCCCGCGCCGCCTGCGCGAGGCAGTGCCCAGGCACGGTCATCATCGGCTTCGTGATGAGGCCGAGCCTTTTCTGCTCCATGACCGAGGCGGCGAGGGTGAAGGTTTTCCCGGCCCCAACGGCGTGAGCGACATAGGTCGAGCCGGCGGAGAGGATGCGCCAGATGGCGCGCTTCTGGTGCTCGTAGAATCTGATGACGCTCGAGGCGCCGGGGATCGTCAGGTGCGATCCGTCGAAGCGCCGCGGCACAAGGTTGTTGAACCGCTCGTTGTAGATCTTCGCTAGGCGATCGGCTCTCCCGGCGTCGGTCCAGATCCAGGTCTCGAAGGCCTGCTTGATCTTCGCGAGCTTGTCCTTCGCCGCCTCGGTGTCGGCCGCGTTGAGGACGCGCTTCTCGACGCCGTCCTCAATGAAGGTGTCATAGATCTGCGGCAACGTAGAATTGAGCGCGTCCGAGACGAGCTCTCCGGCATGCCGGCGGAGCGTGCCCCAGTCCGTGGTCGAGGCGGGGGTTCTGAGGAAAGCGTTGACCTCGACGGTCCATGAGGCGATCTCGACCGTGTGATAGACGCGCGTCGCAACGCCGAGGATCTCTTCGCAGAATCCGGCGACGACGTCGGCCGGAATCCAGGGCGCGCCGAGCCGGGCCGTGATCTCCGAGGGTTTCAGGTCCTCAGGCGAAGCTTCCTTGAGCGCCTCGACGTTGCGCTCAAATCGCAGATCCTCGAACGCGGCGTCGATGGCGATCTCGAGCTTCTTGCGGACCGGGCCGGAGAGATAGGCGTCGGCGGTCCTCCAGACCTCGAGGCCGGCGCGCCACGCCCGCGGGTCGAGAAACATGCGGTTCCTGAGCTCCGCGATCGCCGCCTCGCGTGGGACGCCGAGAAGCTCGGCGACGCGGTCGAGATCGACGACCCCGGTCTCGTGCAGCGCGACCGCGAGCGCATCGGCGGCGCTCGTGACCTCCGGCGTGATGGGCGGATGGAGCACCCGCTCGGTAAAGATCGGGCCCTGCTTCGCGACGCCGGTCTCGGCGTCGTAGTCCTCGATCGAGGCGACGAGCCAGACGTCAGGATCGTCAAGGAAGGGCTGAAGGTTCGGGCGGCGGACGGTCTCGCGGACCGCCCCGTCTGGTCCGGCGGTCTCGCTGATCGTCGTAAGGTTGATCGGCCCGAACTCCCGCTTGAAATGCGCATAAGCCGCGCGCAGCCGGACCTGCGCCCCGCCCCAGGGAAGATCGGCTTCTCGAGCGCGCAGAACCTCGCGAACGGCGTCGCGAATCTGAACGAGGCCGCGGATGATGCGCGCATGCCTCGCCGGTATGCCGTCCGAGCCCTTGCCGTTGCGGATCGGAACGGCGACGGGCAAGCCGTCGATAATCTGGGCCAGCCTGTCCTTGACGACGAGGTAGCTGCCCTCCTTGATGGTCGCGCCTTCGGCCGCGGTGCCGACGCGGATGGTCTCGTCGATGAGCGTCTCGCGCACGCGCGGACCTCGAGCGCTTATGGCCCGACCTACACCTGTCTGCCTGTCCGCTCCGAACACGACTCCCTGTTTCAGGACCTGCTCGCCGCGCTTCATAAACTTCCCGCCGACGTCTATGCGGCTCCAGCCCCGGCGAAGCCCGAGCGACCCGAGGACCATGTCCGGGCGGTCGACGAAATAACGATTGATCGAGATCGCTTCCTCCCCGTCTTGCGCGGCCATGACTTCGGCGAGGTCGATCCAGTCGGCGGGCTTCGAGGGCTCATCCGGTCCGCGCTTCTGGAAGAACAGGATGTCCACGACGACGTCGGTTCCGGCCGCCGCGCGCATGGCGCCTTCGGGCAGGCGGACCGCGCCGACGAGATCGGCGATGGACGCGAGAAACATGCGGGCCGTCGGATCAGCCTTGTCCAGGGTCCAGCGGCTCGTGACGAAGGCGGCGAGCCCGCCCGGCCGCAGCCGCTCGATCGACCGCGAAATGAAATAATCGTGGAGCGACAGGCTGAGCCGGCCGGCTGGATCGTCGGCGCGGACGGTGCGGGTGCTGAACGGCGGGTTGCCGACAACGAGGTCGTAAGTCTCGGCGATGCGCGCCTTGGTGAAGTCCTCGGGACGGATGCGCGCGTTCGGATGGAGGAGCTTCGCGATCCGAGCCGTGACCGGGTCCATTTCGACGCCGGTCAGCGTCGTCTTGGTCTCGAGCGCTTCCGGCATGAGGGCGAAAAAGAGGCCGGTCCCGCACCCGGGCTCGAGGACGCGACCGCCGGAGAAGCCCATACGCCGCAGGGCGCGCCAGATGGCGCGGACCACGAATTCCGGAGTGAAATGCGCATATTGGGTGACGCGGGCGAGGCTCGCGAGCTCGGCCGGCGAGACCAGCTGCTCGAGGTCTTCCCCGAGGGTTTCCCAGCCCTTCGGGAACGCCTCGTCCGGCGATCGGCGGAAGAGGTTGTTGGCGAGGTCGCCCGCGCCGAAGGACGTGAAGAGGGCGAGGCGTTCCTGTTCTTCCGGAGCAGCGTTCCGCGCCTCCTCCTCGATCTCAAGCATCAATCGGATGGCGGCGATGTTGTCCGCCGCGCGCGTCTTCCAGTCGGGGGCGAGGCGGCGAGCGCTCGCCAAACGGAAGTTGCGCGCCGGAACAACAACCGGAGCGGGGGTGTCGTCCTCAGCCTCGATGATAGAGTTGTCGATCGATTGGCCGACAGAGAGGCCGGAATAGAGATTGAGCCGGTCAGGGCGGTCGTGTCGAAGAGCGGCAGGCTCAGCTGGTCGTGAGTCGTCTTCATTATGTTGGGAACCTTTCAGGCGCGCGCGATCGGCCGGTCGGCGTGTGGGCGCCGCCGGGATCGGGCTCATGGGAATTGAGGGGAGGGGCGGCCGCGCCGGGGCGCGCCGGAGCGTCAGGCGGCTAAGGCTTCAGTCGGAGCCTCCGACGGCTGCTCATCGTCCGCCGTGTCGGGATTGTCGTCGCCGGCGGCATGCGCCGGATGGTGGGAGAGGATCCACTCGGCGATCCGATTGGCGTCGGCCGCGGCGCGAAAGATCTCGCGCTTGTCGTCCCTGAGGACCTTGACCCAGGACTGAATGTAGCTCGTGTGATTGGGAACGTCTGAGGGGAGCCCCAGCGCGCTGCCAACGAACAGGCTCGCGAGTTCGGCTCGGAGTTCTTCCCGCGCGTAAGCCGTGTCGCCGAAACGTCCGGCAAGATCGCGGTTGAGGCGGTGCGGCGCGCCGCTCGCGTGGGCGAGCTCGTGCAGAATGGTCGCGGCCCAATCGGGCGGGCTTGCGAAGGCTTGGTCCGGCGGCATTTGCACGTGATCGGTCGACGGGGCGTAGTAGGCCCGGTCGCCGCCGATTGCGACGCGGACGCCGCTGGCTTTCACGATCAGATCGGCGTCGGCGATGCGCTCAGCGACCGGCTTCGGGGCCCGGGGCTCGCCAAGCTCAGGGATTCCGTCGAGCTGCGAAGCGTGGAAGACGACATAGGCGCGCAGCAGCGGGATGGTTCGCCTGTCCTCGTCGTCGCTCCGGATTTCGAGCTTCTTGTAGAAGAAGACGATCGCGCCCTTCTCGCCTTTGCGGACCTGCCAGCCGCGCGCGGCCGCCTGCCTGTAGCTCATCCAGCGCGGATCGCCGCCGAATGCCCGCGGCGACATCGCGAGCGCAAGCGCGTTGACGCCGCGATAGGTTCGCCCGGTAACGGGGTTCATCGGGCTCGTGTTGGCGGAGCATTTCCTCGGGTCCCAGGGCCTCCTCCAGGGAAGCACCCCGTCCTCGAGCTTCGCGATGATAGCGTTGGTGAGTTCTTCGTAGTGGTCGCGCCGAGCGACGTCGTACCTCTGTTTCTTCATTGGGCTGTCCTTTCTCCATATCTGGACCTTGAACAGCCCCTCGCGCGTCGCATCCCGGAGGCCGCTGCAAGGGCGCGAAGCGAGGACGACGAGACCAGCGAAGCGGCTCAGTCGTCCGCACCCTTGCGGGGGGCGACGGCGATGCGATAGCGGTCTCTTCTTTTCTCTTCTCCTTCGTCTCTTCTCAGGAAGAGCCGTTCGTGCTTCCGCAGGCGTCGCACCTGAGGCACGCGCCGTTGCGAACAAACGTGAAGTTCCCGCAGTCAGGGCACGAGTAGCCGGCGAGCCCTTCTGGCGCGCCTCGGCGCGCCTGTCGGCGATTGCGAATTCGGCGGAAGCCGGTTGAGACTCGAACGTCGTGGGCTCCCGGGAAGCTGGGACTAAACCCATGATGGCGCCGCGAGATCGGGCAAATCCTCGGGAGCTCGAGGCCGCGTGAGGCGAAGCGGGGTCCGTGGGACGAAGCTGCTGCTCAGCGGCGCCGGCCGGCGGAACGTGCGCGAGGTCATCACGGCCAAGGTAGGAGACCGCGAGCTCGCGGAAGACATAGTCGAGGATCGAGGTGGCATTCCTGATCGCGTCGTTGCCTTGAACGAGGCCCGCCGGCTCGAAGCGCGTGAAGGTGAACGCGTCGACGTATTCCTCGAGCGGCACGCCATATCGCAGGCCGACCGAGATCGCGATTGCGAAATTGTTCATCAGACTCCGGAAGGCAGCGCCCTCCTTGTGCATGTCGATGAAAATCTCGCCGAGCCGGCCATCCGCATACTCGCCGGTCCTGAGATAGATCTTGTGGCCGCCGACGCGAGCCTTCTGGGTGTACCCCTTTCGTCGAGCGGGAAGAGATTCGCGCACGACGAGACGCGCGAAGCGCACGACGGCAGGTTCGTCGGCGAGAACGGCGTCCGTCTCGCGAGGCTGTTCGATCGCTTCCATTGTCGTCTCCTTCGTGATCCGTATTGGCCGCATCGGCTCAGAAGCTGCGCAGGCCAGCGCCGAGCGCGCGTAGGGCCGCGGCCTTTTCGTGCGAGAGATGCGGGCGCAGAGCGCGATTGCCGGAGCTCTTGACGTGCGCCTTCGCCTCATCCGGGATGTCGGCGATGAACGGCGAAGGCTCCCCGGGGCCTCGCCGATATTGGGCCCACGAGATCGTGACGCGCCGCTTGCCGCGCGTCAGCGCAACATACGCGAGCCTTCGCTCTTCGTCCGGGTCGCCGTAGGCGGAGGGGATGACGCCGTCCTCGAACGCCGGCAGGAACACATGCTCGAATTCCAGCCCCTTGGCGCGGTGCATGGACATGAGCCGCACGGCCGAGGACTTGCCTTCGCCGTCACGGCTCGTCGCCAGCACCGCGTGATCGAGGAGCTCGCGGGCGGAATGGAAGCTCGAAGCGAGCGAGATCAGCTCCTCGAGATTATCAAGCCGGCCCGCGGCGCCGTCGGCCTTGCTCTCGCGGAGCCACCGGCGATAGCCGCAGGCGTCCAGGAGCAGGGAGAGCTGATCCGCAAGCGAGTGGGCGGGATCCCAGCCGATGCAACGGACCTGGTCGGCCAACGTCAGTCCCTCGTCTCGGGCGTTCGGAGGAAGGGGTGCGGTTTCGAGAGCGGCGAGAAGCGAGACGTTGCGGAACGACGCCTCCTCCTCGACGATCGCGAGCGCCTTCGGGCCGAAGCCGCGCCGCGGCTCGTTGATCACGCGCCGGAAGGTCTCGTCCGACTGCCGATCGTCGGGGAAGGCCGAGAGACGAAGGTAGGCGAGCGCGATCTTGATCTCGGCGCGGGCGTAGAAGCCGACGTCGCCGACGATCTCGTAAGGGATCCTGGCGCGCATCAGCGCCTCTTCGAAGGCCCGCGAGAGGGCGTTCGTGCGATAGAGGACCGCCATGTCGGACCAGGCGGCGCCTTCGGCGCGGCGAGCGTGAAGCGCACCCGCGAGGCCCGAGGCCTCGCCCTCGGCGTCCCGAAAGGCTGCAATCGCGATCGGATGGCCGACGCCGAGGCTCGTGAAGAGGGTCTTGCCGAGGCGGTTCCTGTCGCCGGCGATCACGGCGTTGCGGCGGCGAGGATGTGCCCGGTCGAGCGGATGTTCTCTTCGAGCCGCACCTCCGCCGCGTCCGGGAAGTCCCGAGTGAATCTTCGGATCGGCGATACGTCGGCCCCGCGCCAGCCGATCGACTGATCGTCGTCGCCGACGACAAAGATGCGCCGGCAGAGGCTCGCCATAGCTTTGAGCCAATTGTATTGCGCGGGGTTGACGTCCTGGTACTCGTCGGCAAGGACCGCGTCGAACCGTCCCGCCCATTGGCGGCGGTTGCCGTCGTCTTTCAGCATCGCGACGGTCGGCCAGAGCAGAAGGTCGCCGAAATCGGCGGCGTTCGCCTCGATCAGACGCTGCTGATAGAGAGCATAGACCCTGGCGGCGTTGCGAAAGACCTGCCCTTCGATCGGGTCGTCGCGGCGCGAGGCCGCCCCAAACGCGGTCTCGATCTGCGCGGTAGCGGCTTCCGGCGTCATGAGCCGGTCCTTGAAGGACGAGATCCTGTTGCTGATCGCCTTGACGGGGTCGCGGCTGCCGCCGACGTCCTCGTCGCTCGCGAGGTTCAGCGCTTTCATGACGTGCTTGATCATCCGGCGGCTGTCATCGGCGTCGAGGATATCGAAGCCGGGACGAAGACCTGCGACTTCGGAGGCGGCGCGAAGCTGTCGCGCGCCGAGCCCGTGAAACGTCCCGAGCCAGTGCGGCGCCGCCTCATCGCCGAGGGCGGCGCGGATGCGGTCGGCCATATCGCGCGCGGCCTTGTTGGTGAAGGTGACGACGAGGAGGCGCGAGGCCGCAAGCTTCTCGACCTCGATCTTGTGGACCACCGAGGCCGTAAGCGTCGACGTCTTGCCTGTCCCGGCGCCCGCGAGAACCAAGGCTGAGCCCGGACGCATTGCCGCCTCTCGCTGCGCCGGCGTCAGACGGCCGGCGAGAGCTTCCCAGGCGTCCCGGACGATCTCAGTCGACGAGTTGGCCATCATGGCCTCCCACTCCGACCAGTCGACCAGTCGTCCGAACCATCGGTCACATCGGGCAAATATTCGAAGGGGTCGGACATAATCACGGCTCCGCGCTTTCGTGCAGGACGGCTGTGGCTCGAAGGTCGAGCAGCCGTTGCAGAAACATCGACTCGGCGAGGCGAGGCGGCCACGGCTCCCATGGTTCGAGCCCGGGCATGGGAAGAGGATCGTCCTCGAGGGGCTCACAGAGGATTCCGAGCGCATCGCGCATGTCCTCGCGGCTCCAGCCGACGACGTGGCAGGCTTCTGAGGCCGCGGCGAGACGATCGGCCGCCTTGTGCCGGCGGTAGGCGGCGGCGTCCCACGCCGGCAGGGCGTAGCGCTCGCCAACAAGGGCCTGCAGCCGTTGCTCGAGCTTGCGAAAAGGCTCGCCGAGGTGGTCTTTCAGCGGACCGATCGGGTCCCAGCCGAGCAGGCCCTCGGAAGCGTCGTGCAGCAATTCCCTCAGCCCCTCGCGGGGCGTCAGAACCTCTTCCATCTCCCGAAGCTGCAGGACGAGCAGACTGTGCTGAGCGACAGAGAGGGGCTCGTGCCACCGCGAAGCGCCGCCCCATCGGCTGATGCGCGCCAGGTTGTGCGCGAGGTCCTCGTCGGTCCGGCAATCGAAACGAGGATTGAGGAGATCGAGCCGGCCGCCCGAACGGAAAAGCACGAAGGCGCGCGCCGGCCCCGTGCTCATGATTGGTCATGCTTCATGACGGCGATCTCCTTGGGCTGAGGCCTCCAGTCCCCGCCCTCTATCGGTGGGCGCAGGCGCTTGAACGGAACGCCGATCTGTTCGGCGATCTCCTGGTGCCGAGCGGCGTAGCGATCGCCGGCGGGATTGGCGTCGGCAGCGCTCTCGAGGAGCGCGTCCTGTGAAGCTTTCAGCGCGAGCAGGAGCGCCTCGAGCGCGGCGATCGTGCTCGGTCCCATGCCGCCGCCGGTCGCCGCGTAGATCGTGTCCTCGCGGAAGCGCTCGATCGCCGCCCGGCTCAAGGCGTCGATCGCCGCCTCGGCGAGCACGAGCCGCCCGTGGCGCGCCTCACTGCCGTGAGAAAAGCAGAAGAGGCTCTTGCAGCCGCCGGTCAGAGAGCCCTTGTAGGTCGGGCCGCGGACGTCGACGTGGATGACGAGGCCTGCAGGATCGCGGTGGGCGAACCAGGCCGAGGCGCGAGGACCTTCGCGCACGACATCGCATTGCGCGGCCGCGGTCAGCACGGAATGAGGCAGTCCGCGGCTCTCGAGATAGCGCCAGGCATCTGAGCAGCGTCTCAGCCGCGGGCGCCGGGCCCATCTCTGGGCGACTGGGATTGGAGGGCCGCGCTTGTCTCGGCTGCGTTCGGCCGGCGCGAAATCGGGTCGAACCCCGGCCAGGAGCCGCAGCATCTTCCGCACCTCGCCGAAGTTGAGACCCGGCTCGAGGTGCTGGACGAGTCGGAAGACGTCGCCCTTGGCGTCGCTGTTCGGGTCCCACCACCCTGCCCCGCAATGCGTGACGATGACGATCTCGCCAGCCGCGCGGCGGTATTTGAGGCAGCGCTCAGAGCTTTCCTTGCGATCGAGCAGCCATCGCGGCGTCGCCTTCTCGAGCACGGTCGCGCAGTTGACGCCGGCGCGCAGCTCTTCAACCTCTCGCTGAGGGTCCTTCATCAGCTTGTCTCCTGATTGGCGCAGGGCGGCGCTCTCAGGCCGTTCCATGTCTTCCTGCGTTCACCGACCGGCCGCACCGCGAGGCGCCCCCGACGCAAGGGCGCGCGGAACGCGCGGGAGCCTGCGACGGATCCTTGCGGCGACGGCGGCGATAGCGGTAGGCGCGCCTTGGCCTCTCGTTCATTTCCTCTGGCTCTTCGCTCTCTGCGATGAGCCGAGTGAACGCGGCGACGGCGCGAAGATCTAATCCCCGTTCAGGGCTCGTCCCCGTTCGGTCAAAACGACGAATGTTCGACTGGCGTTGCCCCAGCGGAGGAGACCTTCGCTGATGAGCCGCTCGACGGTCTTCTGGGACACCCGATGCTTGTTGACGCGTTTCGCCTGCCGGAAGAGCGTTGGACAGGCGACGTCCCGCCGCAGCGCAGGCGACGGGAGCACAAGAACCTTTCGGCCGGACATCGTCTTTTGGCCTCGGCTCCGCGAAAAGCCAAAGAAGCTGTCGGCGGCGCGAAATTCCAGGCGGCTTTTCGTCGCGGACAGGCGAGTTAATCGGCCGGATAGATCGACGCCCCGGATCAAGCGATCAGGGAGTGAAACGCCAATCCGTGTTTCGAGCCCACGCCGACTGCAATCGATTCGAATCCTGAATCGAAGCGATGAAATCGATTCCGATCATTCGTTGGACGCGAGCGAGTTCTTGCGTCTTAGCTATGGTCCATGGCCCCGGACGTGGACGATCCGACCCTTCTCCAAGTTCTCGTGCTGGAACGGGTCGACCGCGCCAGGAACATGGCCCGATTTTACGTCCTGTCGATCGAACCGACGCTCTTCGAGGACTTGGCGCTTGTGCGCCGGTGGGGTCGCATCGGGAGCGGGGGGCGAGAGCGGATCGACCTGCACCCGTCCCGGCGGATCGCACAGATCGAGCTCAAGAAATGGCTCGATCGCAAGAGGCGCCGCGGATACCAGCTCAGGGCCCGACCGCAGGCGCCAGTACGGCCCCGTCGGGCGGCCCAATGGTCCGCCTCTCGGATTTTCGACAGCACGTTGGCGCCACTATCATTCCTTAGCGCTTCCGCCGCTTGGGCTTTCGGATTTCGACCTCTGGATTCTCGGATATGAATTCCTCAGGCACGAACGCGATTCTCATTCCCCAACCCGCATGAACCTTAAGCATCCGGCCGAATTCGGCGAGTGACAGCTCCTTGTCGTCGATATGTATCGTGACGGCGTTGGCACGGCGTTGGCAGCTTGCTAGCGCATTGAATGCGGCGTAGCCGAAGGGCATGACGAAAATCAGCTACTCCGGATATCGGTTCCCTCCGGAGATCATTCACCAGGCGATCTGGCTCTATCTCCGGTTCACGCTCAGCTTTCGTGACGTCGAAGATTTGCTCGCGGAGCGCGGAATTGCAATTTCGTACGAAACAGTCCGACGCTGGGTGAATCATTTCGGAATCATTGCAGCGGAATTGCGCAAGCGTCGTCCCAAACGGCATTGTCACGGCGCTCAAGGCTTGCCGGGTTCTCGATGGCCGGGTAGCCCACGCGGATGAAGAAGACAAACTACAGCGGGTATCGCTTCCCGCCCGAGATCATTCAGCAAGCGATCTGGCTTTACCTCCGGTTCACGCTCAGCCTGCGTGATGTCGAGGATTTGTTAGCGGAGCGCGGAGTTGCGGTGTCTTACGAGACGGTTCGTCGTTGGGTGAACCATTTCGGACCGATGATCGCCGCCGACCTACGAAAGCGTCGCCTGAAGCCTCACACGACTTGGCATCTCGATGAGGTCTATCTGAAAATCGACGGGCGAATGGTCTACCTTTGGCGGGCCGTTGACGCCGAAGGCGAAGTCCTCGATGTGCTGGTCCAGTCCATGCGAAACAAGCACGCCGCACTGAAACTGATGCGCAAGCTTCTGAAGAAGTATGCCTTCGCTCCTGAGCGGTTGGTCACCGACGATTTGCGATCATACAGCGCCGCGGCTCGAGAGCTTGGAATCGAGCCCCGGCATGAGCGGGGGCACTGGAAGAACAATAGAGCTGAGAATTCGCATCAGCCGACGCGGCGGCGGGAACCGTTGACCCAACAAATGCCGCGAGTGACCCACCCCCTTCGCTCCACGGGCATTACCCCGCTTCGTCGCTACTATGGGGCGGTCCGCGCCTGACTGGCCCATCGGTACTTTCGGCCTTGCGGGTGAGCCGCTTGAGCCTTTTCCCTTGGCATGGCCAGTCAGGGTCTCAAGTTCCATACGAAAGCCTGGGCGAGAGTCACGCCTCCTGAACACCGGACACCGCATGGTCAGTAGGTAGGTATCTTCCACGCTGATCCCGGAGCAAGAGGGAGACCCCGGTTTCGATGCCGTCCAAGTTCGTTTCGATGCGTCATCAGAGGTTCGCTTGCGCTCGTCTCTCTCATCCATACCTGACGTGATCACTGCCACGCCTTTTGACCATGACGTTCACCACCGCGGCTTTTGACCGAAGCAGCTCATGGCGGTTTGAAGCCTCCTCCTACAAAGCGACTTCGAAGGGTCCTCCTTCATCTCTCGTACAGCATGACGCTTGCGCGTCTTCTTGACACAACCCTCTCGTCGAAGCTTTGCATCAACGGATGCACGGTGGTCGCGTGGCCCAGCGCGCCCTCGCGCAGGCATGAGAGCAACTTCGACTCATCATCCCACGTGGCGAAGTTGAGCGTCGCGTCGAACCGGCCGCTCAAATTCGCGAACGGATTGTCATCGCGGTCGACCGCTTCCACGGCGCCGGCCTGGAGACAGTCGGAAAAGTCCGTCGCCTTGGCGACAGCGGTCACCTGAGCTCCCCAAGCTGAGAGCGTCTGCAAGGCCAATCTTCCCAAGCCGCCGGCAGCGCCATGGACAAGAATTTCCTTTCTCCCGGCGTTC
The DNA here is from genome assembly GCA_963758335.1 of uncultured Alphaproteobacteria bacterium. Taxonomy (GTDB): domain Bacteria; phylum Pseudomonadota; class Alphaproteobacteria; order Rhizobiales; family Beijerinckiaceae; genus Roseiarcus. The sequence continues at coordinate 354,370 of CAVWVF010000004.1, forward strand.
TGACGGGTGACCCCGGCCCGCGCCGCAGCCAGCCACATCGTCACGAAGCAGTAAGGCAGCGCCGCGAGCTCCTGAAGCTCTCGGTTCGCAGGCGCCTTCGACGAGTGGGCGGCCCTTACGAGCACATGGGAGGCGTGCGTTCCGTCTCTCGAGGGAGGCTTCACTCCGTAGACGCGCTCTCCGATTGCGAAGCCCGACGCGCGACCCGAGCCCACGGCGGCGACTACGCCCGCGAAATCATTGCCGAGCGTCATCGGAAACCGTGATGCTCCCATGAGAGACAGCAGCTTTCGGCCATAGCCGGCGGCGCGACGAACGTCGATCGGGTTGACCGAAGCCGCTTCGACCGCAATCTCGATTTCATCCGGACCAGGGCTCCGGCGCGGGACTTCGCGAATATCGAAGCCGCCTCCTGCCTCAGGCCCGAGGCACATCGCAAGCAGTCGGGTCGGGGCGATTGCCATTTCCAGCTTCATCCCTGACTTACGTCCGACCGGAAAGGGTACCGGTCGAGAGCCTCTTTCATCTTCTCGGCGCCGGCGGCAGCCCTGACGATCGCCCTCAGGCCAACGTTGGGATCGCGATCGACCGTGACGGAAGTGACCGCCGCCCCGACCCGGTCCGCCTCGGCGCGAACGGTCTCCTCGATCTCAAGCTCGACCAGCGCCGGCTTGAACAGTTTCCCGACGGCCGTCGTCGGCAGCGATGGGGAGATCTTGATCCGCTTCGGGATCGCCGCCCGTTCGGGAATGGTCAGGGCGGCGTGCTCCAGCAGCTCCTGCTCGGTGACCGTTGCGCCCGGCTTCAGCTGAACGTAGGCGACGGGCACCTCGCCGGCGTACGTGTCAGGACTTCCGATCGCCGCGGCCATGGCGACGCCCGGATGGCTCGCCAGGGCGTCTTCGATCGTCCGGGGGTCGATATTGTGTCCTCCCCGGATGATGAGCTCTTTCTTGCGCCCGGTCAGCCAGAAATAACCGTTGGCATCACGTCGGCCGAGATCCCCGGTATTGAGCCAGCGCTCGCCGTCGATGTCGATCCAGACGCCGGCGTCATGGCGGGGGTCGAGATAGCCCTTGAAGACATTGGGCCCGCTGATCGCGATGACGCCGACCTCGTCGCCGTCGGCCATTCGTTGAAAGCGCCCGTCGCGCGCCGCTCGCCGGCCGCCGGATGGACCGACGAAACGCAGGCGCCTTCCGTCAGGCCGTAGCCTTCGAGAATCTCACTCGCGTCTTTGCTTCGAAAGCGCGGATGAGGGCCGCCGGCATCGGCGCGGCGCCGCAGATCGCGAACCGGAGACTGGATATATCGCTGTCGCCTACGGGCGTCTGCATCAGCGCTGCGTAAAAGGTCGGAACGCCCGAGAACGTTGTAACGCGGTAGCGCGATACGATCTGCCAAAATCGGGCGATGACGTTCTTTCCCCGATAGCCTTCGGGCGTGGCGATGACGACATGGTCGCCGCGCATCCACGGCTGAAGTCCGGTGACGAGCTTGCCCGTTTACGTGGAATAAGGGCAAGCCGCAGAGGACGGTTCCGGCCGAGCCGTCGGTCTCGGTCGCCTTCGAAACGGCCCAGCAGTCGAACACCTCGTTTCGATGCGTCCGCACAGCAATCTTCGGCGCCCCTGTCGTTCCGCCGGTGCAGAAGTAGGAGGATATGTCGTCGGCTCGTATCGTTCGCGTCGGGACCAGCCGGTCTGAAGGCTGCTCGCGCATCGCTTCGCGCAAGTTGACGACCTCTATGGGCGAGCCGGCCGCGGCATCCTCGATCGACGCGCGCGCGGCCCCCCGCTTCTCGCCGTCGAGGTAGTTGGCCATGTCGACGAAGGCGATCGCGCTGAGGTCAGGAAGCGAGGCAAGCTGCTCAGCGAGACCTGACCACCCCTTGGGGCTCAACGCCGGAGCGAGCGTGACGAGGATCGAAGCGCGAGCGAAGCGCAGGATGTCCGCAACCTGTCTCGGTTCGAGCATCGGATTGATGGCGAGCGCTGCGCCGGCGGCCTCGCCGCCCCAGATCGCGAAGTGGATCTCGGGAAGGTTGGGCAGGACATAGGCCACGGGACGGTCGGGCGCGCCACGCCGAGCGCGGCGAAAAGGTTCGTTGCGCGCGTCACGTCCGCGACGAGCTCGGCGTAGGTCCAGACATGCGCCTCGTCGAGCCGGTCGGCCGACAGGAAGAAGGAAAGAGCCCGGGCGTCTGGACTCCGCTTCGAGGCGTCGACGAGAGCCGCATAGGAACTCTCGGGCAGCGCCCGCTCCGAAAGCGGAATGGCTTCGATGGTGGCGATGTCGGCCTGGTTTCGGATCGGCACGTGAGGTTCCTCCGGAAAAGTCGACCGCGGCGGCGCCTATCCGACGACCGCGGCGCTGATCGAGCATGGGGAAGCGGATTGGCGCCGGGCCTCGGCGAGAGCGCCGAGCGTGTCCTTCAATTCGGCGCTCATCCTTTCGCCGGTGACAACGCCCTGTCGCATCTATTGCCAAGGCGCCAATTATCGCCAGCACATGATCGAGTCCGGCATGGACCCGGACGCCAAGGCGTTCAACATGTTCTTCACGAAGTCGTACGCCTCGATCGCCTCGGCGAAGGGAACCGTCACACCGCCGAAGCACGTTTCGCTGCTCGATTACGAAGTCGAGCTCGCCCTGATCTTCCGGCGGCCGATCGTCTCGGCCGTGACCGTAACGCGCGAGAAGCTCAAGGACTATGTCTTCGCGGTCGCCATCGCCAATGACTTCAGCGCCCGCGACGTGCAGCTGCCGCAAATGCAATTCTTCAAGGGCAAGAGCTATCGCGGCTTCTGCCCGATCGGCCCGTGGCTGACCGTGTCCGACGCGGACGAATTCGCCGGCCTGGACGACCTCGAGCTGCTTCTCACGGTCAACGACATGGTCCGGCAGCGGGATTCGACGAAGAATCTCGTGTTCAAGCCGGCCGAAACGATTTCCGAATTGTCCACCTTCGCCAACATCGCGCCCGGCGACGTATTGCTGACGGGAACGCCCAGCGGCTGCGCCCTGCGCCTTCCTCCCGCCCCGATCCGCCGGATCGTCCAGCTCCTGCCCGAACGCCAGTTCTGGAAGCTGTTCCTGAATGCGCAGCGGCGCAGGGCTGAATATCTTCGGCCCGGCGACTCGGTCGCGGCCCGCATTATCAGCGCCGACGGTGCGCTCGACCTCGGCGAACAGACGACCGCGGTCCTCGCCGCGGCCTGATCCGGCTCGCGGGCGGATTACGCGGCCGGCGCCCTCTCGATGGGCGCTGCCTTGGCGCGCTTGAGCTTCGCAAGCGTCGTCGCCGCCTGCTGCTTTCCGATCCCAATCGCCCCGAGCACCGCGCCGACAGCAGGTCGTGCGTCGGGGCCCTTGAGGCGGCCCTCGCCGATCGCGGCGAGCACCTGCAGCACGACGCCGATCGCCGCCTCCAGGGCAAAATCCACCGAAAGGCCGCCGCCGGGAAGAGCGTCGAGAACGCGCGCCAGATCCTCCTTCAGACGGCCACGCGCCGTTTCGCCGACGCTTGGATTGGATCGCGCCATGCGCGCGACCAGCGCGCCCCACGCGGGATCCTCGAGCGCCCTTTCGATGAAGGCGTCGCAGCCAACGGCGACGCGCAGCAAGGGGTCGGAGGTCGAGGCGCGTCTGCCCTGGATCATTTCGTCGAACGAATGGATCAGCTCGCCGGCGACGGCGACGGTGAGGGCGTGCATGTCCTCGAAATGCACATAGAACGTCCCTTTCGCGACTCCCGCCTCGCGAACGAGATCGTCGATGGTGACCGACGCCCAGGAGCGCTTGGCGAACAGAGCTGAGGCTGCTGCAATGAGCTGCGCCCGGGTCCGCGCCCGCTTTTCTTGACCGATCTCCGCCCGCCGTTCGAGATTGACCTTCGCCATGCGACACCTTGCTCAACCCGGCCACAATAGCCTATAAAGTCACAATGACCAAATCGTTTTCTTTCCGGTCATCGGCGGAGCGGATCTGATGCGCCGCTCATGGATGACGAGGATCGCGACGATCGCCGCGGCGGTTTTCCTTCGGCTCGAGCGCGGCCGCCGTCACGGCGGGCCGCTCGCGCACCATGATCACCGCGCTGGTCGTCCTCGAAGCGCGACCGAGCTAGTCGCCCGAGTCATTCAAAATGAGGGGTAGAGCCTCTTGAGCTTCACGCGGGCATCGTCTGTGGTGAATTGCCAGTTGGCCTTTGCGTGATGCTTGTTGCGATGGTCCTCCCAGGCGGCGACTTGTTTTTCGAGGGTCGGCTTGTCTGGAATGCGGCGGCTCAGACATTGGCTCGACGGGACGCCGAGTTCGGATTCGGCCATGTCGAGCCAGCTTCCGTGTTTGGGGGTGTAGTGCCATTCGAACCGTTTGGCGAGGCGGCGCGCTTCTGGCGCGGGAAAGGCCGCGTAGAGCGAGGCGGGCGTGTGCGTGCTCAGATTGTCTTGGACCAGCCTGATCTGTTCGGCGTCGGGAAAATGCACGTCGGACAGTTCCTTGAGCACCTGCGCGTAATCGGCGGCGGCGTGGCGGTCGGTGACCTTGACGCGGCGCCAGCCCTCCAGCGGCGCGAAAATCATGAATATATTGGCTACGCCGTTTCACTCGTATTCGTAATCGTGCCGGACGGCTCGTCCGGGTGTGGCCGGAATCGGAGCGCGCGTCTCGACGATCAACTGCTTGGAGGATTCATCCAGACAGACGAGGGGGCGATCGGAATCGCGCGGCTTCTGGTAAGTTTCCAGCACGTCTTCCATGGCGGCGACGAAGCCGGCGTTGGCGTCTGGCGGAATCACCCATTGCCGATTGCGGTGGGGCTTGAGGACGTTTTTTTTAGAGTCCTTCCGATCGTGTTGTCGCTGGCCTTCTCGACGATGTTCAATTCGACGACCTTCTCCTCGAGCAGGCGCAAACTCCAACGCGCGAACCCCTCGGGCGCCGGCGAGCAGGTCAGAGCGATCAATTTCGCCTCCGCCGCCCCGTCGAAAATCCGCGGCCGGGCGGAGTTCGGATTGTGTTTGCGGGTCAGCGCCGCCGCGATCCCTTCTTCGACCAGTCGACGCCGGGTGCGGCCGATATTGTTAATGCTGGTGTCCAACGCCGCCGAGATCGCGCTGTCGCTCCAACCTTCGCCCGCCTCCGACACGTCCGCCTTCAACAGGATGCGCGCCTTCGTCAGCGACTGCGCCGGATGCTTGCCCGCGCAGATCATCGCCTCCAGCCGTTCGCGCTCCTCGGCGCTCAACTTCACCACATATTTCTTGACCGAAATCTCCCTGCCCGCCACGAATCACCTCCATCGCCGCATCGCCGCGACAGAGATTCAGAAAAACACCACAAATTCAATGACGCTGGCGACTAGTCCCTGCCCCGTGGGACTGCAGTCACCAATTGAATGTGTTGCATAACCTTGGAGCGGGCGCTCGATCCTAACCTGGCAAGGATGCCACCTCTATACTGCGGACCTCGGATGGCGCGCGGCCGAGGCCGTTGATCGAATGCGTTGACCAGCTGTCGTTACGCCGCATCTACCTCGGGCTCGTCCTGGTCGCCCGATAGCCCCAGCACCCCTCTCAGCTCGGACGCCAGCGCGTCGCCGTCGAGAAGCGCTTCGCTGGTCCGGCCGATGAGTCCAGCGTCCTCGAGCCTCTCGATGTCCGGCAGGTCGCGTAAGGATTCGAACCCGAACTGCGCCAGGAACCCCGGCGTGGTCACATAGGCATAGGGCGCCCCGGGCGTCGGGCTGCGCGGCCCGGCGGCAATCAATCCTTCGCCGCGCAAGCTGGAGATCGCATCACGCGAAACCTCCCTGCCCAGGAATTGCGACAGCTCCCCCCGGGTGATCGGCTGAAAATACCCGATCGCCATCAGGACGAGCGCGTTCGACTTCGACAATTCCGCCTTTTGCGGCCCGCCGAGCGCCGCCCGGATCGCGCCGCCGAAGCCCAGTTTCGTGCGAAACATCCATCCGCCGGCGACCGAAACGTCCGCCGGCCAAAACCGCCGGGCTTGTCAACTCATAGTGACGTCCGATAAGCTTGGCTTATCGGACGTCATGCTCTTTATAGTGAATCATGCCCAATTCGAGCCCGCAAACGCGCGAAAACACCCCCCAGAACGCCGCCGAGCGGCCTGAGGACTCGTCATTGGCGCCGGCGCCGGCCGTCGATCCGGGGCCTCCCCTGCCCTCGCGCCTTGCCCCGCTCGCCGAGACCGCCCGCGACTACACCCGCGCCGCCACGTCGCAAAACACCAACCGCGCCTACGCCGCCGACTGGCGACACTATTCGGCCTGGGCGCGGCGGCAAAACCTCCCTCTCTGCATCGCCGCCTGCGCCTCCGGCGCGGCGGGCCCGAAATCCTGCTCGGTCAGAACCATCGAGCGGCGGCTGTCGGCGCTCATGTGGAATTTCGCCCAACGGGGGGAAAAATTCGACCGCGCCGACCGGCATGTCGCCACAGTGCTGGCCGGCGTCCGGCGCACCCAAGGTCGCCCGCCGGAGCAGAAGGAGGCCATCCTGCCCGAGGATCTCCTCGCCATGATCGCCACGCTCGATCTCGGGGATCTGAGGGGCTTGCGCGACAGGGCCATTCTGCTCATCGGTTTCGCCGGCGGCCTCAGGCGCTCGGAAATCGTCGGCCTCGATTGCCGCTCCGAGGACGGCCTCAGCGGCGGCTGGATCGAGTTTTTCGACGAGGGACTGCTGCTGACCCTGCGGGGAAAGACCGGCTGGCGGGAGGTCGAAATCGGCCGCGGCTCCTCGGAGGCCACCTGCCCGGTCGCCGCGCTCGAGACCTGGCTGAAATTTGCGCGGATTTCGATCGGGCCGGTGTTCCGGCGGGTCGTCGGCGCCAAGGTCGGCGCCGGGCGGCTGACCGACCGGCACGTCGCCCGGCTGGTCAAACACGCCGCGCTAGCCGCCGGCGTCCGGGGCGAACTGACGGACGGCGAGCGGGAGAAAAGGTTCTCGGGCCATTCGTTGCGCGCCGGCCTCGCCTCCTCGGCCGAGGTCGACGAGCGCTACGTGCAGAAGCATCTCGGCCATTCTTCGGCCGAAATGACCCGGCGTTATCAGCGCCGCCGCGACCGGTTCCGGGTCAATCTGACCAAGGCGGCGGGGCTGTGAGCGAGGAAAGCGGGCCCGGCGCCCCTGCCCTGCCCTACCGGGTCAGCATCGATAGTCGCGCAGCAAGCGGCGGTCAGCCCTTCGCCGCCTTGCGCGGCCGGCCGCCCTTGGCGCCGTTGGAGCGGGCGGCAGCCGCCTTCTTTGACGATTTGGTCCGGCCGGCTAGACGAGCCAGCTCGCGCGCCATCCAGGCGCGGTTGCCGAAAATGCCGTTAACCAGCGCGGGGACATAGAGGTCGACGTCCAGCGACGGCCAGCGCAGGTTGAATCCGGCGCCATCGACCTCGACAACGGCCAGATCCTCGCCGCTCGCGCCCTGAAGATCCTGGACGTACCGCGCCGGAAAGGCGTAGGCGCAGCCATTGGCCAAATCGACGACCACGCGGCCGGTGGCGGCGTCGTAATGGGCGGCGGCGGCCCGCCGCTCCGTCTCGAGCATCTTGCGGCCGCGCGCTTCAGCCCGTTTCAGCTGCTCCTCGTTCAGATCAGCCATGGATCCGCTCCCATTCCATCAAGAACGCGTCCCGGCGCTCGACCACTTCGGCGAATAGTTTTCGGATGTCCGACCGCTTCATGCCGATGCTCGACACCAGCTCAGGCTGGCCTCCCGCCCCCAGAAGGTTCACTTTCGCATGGCCCTCGGCCCCGATGATGTGGACATGCGCCGGCTCGTGATCGAGCGTATAAATCACGAACCGGAAGCCGCGAGCCCGATGGACGACAACCATAGCCAAAATAACCGATCTGTTGGGTTTCGCAAGGGCAAATGGAATCCACCGCGCCGCAGGCGGCCGATCGATCGAATAATCAGACCGCTTTGAATGGCGATCATCGTCTACGCCCGCTTCTTTTCGCGTTTTCGTGCGCCGATCAGCGCCACCAGCATCGGCCCGAGGGTGAATTCTCCTGCCTCGGCTTTTCGCGTCAGTTCCCTGAGATAGCCGCCGGCGCTGGTGATCGCCGCGCCGCGCTGCAGGATGGCGGCGACGACGACCGCGGCGGGGAGTTCGCCCATGACCGATTGCGCCGCCTCCCAGGCGCTGGGACTGATCCCCAGCATCGAGCGCACCACCGCGGCGACGCTAAGGAAGTCGCGCCAGTTCGCAATCCCGCCCTTGGCGTAGTCCACGATGTCGGGGCAGGCGTCGAGAACCATCCCGAGAGCGAATCCCTGTTGCGGAGGTCTGGAGGGTTCCGGTTGAGGCTCGGACTTCGGCCCCCGGCTTTCTTGAAAGCCAGGTTCAAGTTCAGGAAGGGAGTTTGGGTTTGAATTTTGTATGTGGCGCTCAGTTTGAGACTCATTGGCGCTCGAATTTGATGATTTTACGTGACTTTCCAACAGGTTGAGGATTTCGTCGGCCAGCAGCGTCAGCTCATTCGCGAGTGGCTCCAGTTCAGCGCGCGACGCCGTACGGGGAATCCGATCGAGGATGCCGCGATAGAGCCCATGGATCTCAGACCAATCTGATGGCCCCTGCCCTGCCCTGCGCGTCGGGACGTCCTCCTCGATGCCCGTGGCGATCATCTTGGCGATGTCGCGCCGGCAGAGCGTAATGCGTTCGCGCACAAGCCGAAACGCGCGTTCGTCGGCTCGAACGTCTTCGGCCCAGGCCTCGAACTCCTCGGCGCGCGCCACCAGAGGGCTGAGATCGAAACCGAACGCCATTTCGATCGTCCCGCCCCGCCCTTTGCGGGCGAACCGCTTGCCATTCGGGCTGTCGCGGCGAATGACGAGGCCACAATCGACCAAGGCCGCCAGGCGCCGCCGCAACGTCGCTGGCGGCATGCCGTGGGCGCGCAGGGCAAGCTGCTGGTTCGATGGGAAGACGATCAAGCCCTCGCCGCTCAGCGTGGTCTCGGGATGAAAGCTCAGCAGCGCGTCGAGAACGGCCAGCGCGCGCTCGGACACGCCGATCCTGGCCTTGGCCGTGCAGATGGCGCGGAACACCTGCCACTTGTGCACGGCCTTCTCGGGCGGCCGCGCTTTCGCCGTCGCCTGGCTCGCCACATGGGCAAGCGTCACCGATCGCCGCCCGAAGGGCGTCGTTGAAAGATGTTGATCCATATTCCTTGCCTCGCTCGGGCAAAGAAAATCTGCTCGCCGAAACTACGCCGACGCTTGACAGTGATTCGCGGAAGTGAGATTCTCTAGATGCGAACTATGAGAAGGGCTTCCGGGACATCGTTTCGGGGGCCTTTTTCTTTTGCCGTACGTTCTCCTGGTTGGGGGTTTCGTTTACGCGGGTACGCATCGCCGCACCGAAAATCGGCGGGCAACAGGTGGAGAGAGCCGGGCGGACCCCGTTTTGAAAGGCCCGCAAGGGCGTCTCGGATCAGCCATCTCGGTGTTCCTCTCGGAAGGCGCGATAGAGTTCCGGCAAGCGGTCGATCACGAATTCACCAAATGCAGGCGCCGTCTTGTCATCGACGACCAGAGTAGTTCGGTCCAGGCTGCGCTCGATGCGAACCACTTTCTTCCCGTCGTCGCCAGTCCATACAGTTGGGCGCGCGGTCTTCGGCCGGCGTGGTGCCAATGCGGCGAACAGGAATCCGAAACGCTCGTCGGAGTTGCGGGAGCGAAAGTTGTCATCGTCGAGAATTGGGTCAGCAGCTTTGTCTGCGCCACGAGCGCCGAGTCGATCCGCTAGTTCCATCCATCGCCGTCGGCCGGCCTTGGGTGCTGGTCCAATGGCTTCGACGATCTCTCGCGGAATAGCTCGGCTGACAGAGATCAGTCGCGATAATTCGGTTTTGTCGACGTTCAGTGCCGCCATGATCGTCTCGCGACCGAAGCTGCGATCCTCCAAGGTCGCAGCAAATGAGGCACGCTCGATGAAGGACAGATCCTTGCGGGCATTGTTTTCCTGACCCTGTGCCACGACGAGTTCGTCATCGGTCAGCTCGCGGACGACCGCTCGTTCCGGGCGTTCGAGCTCTGCAAGAGCACGTACTCGCCGATGACCATAGGCAACCTGAAAGCGACCTGGTTGGCTGGGGTGCCGGTGCTGCTGCGTCCCCTGAAGGAGTTGATTCGGCAGCACGGGCAACAGGTGCATCCCCATATTCCGCTGCACACCAACGCCTCGGAAAACGACATCCGCGTCTTCGTCACCAAGCGCAAAATCTCCGGCGGGACCCTCAGCGACAGAGGCCGCGACGCCCGCGACGTCATGCTCGGGCTCGCCAAGACCTGCAGGAAGCTCAAAATCCCCTTCTTCGACTATCTCGGCGCTCGCCTCGCCATTCCAGGCCCCGAAATCCCCGATCTCGCAACTCTCGTCAGGCCCGCCCCAAGCTAACGCCGCCCGGAAATTCGCCCCGGTTACGGAGAGAGGGCGGAAATTCTTTTTTTCGCATTCTCCTTTTCGCCATATTCCGCCCGCTGCTCGAGGATCGGCGGCGGGCGGGATGGCTCGACGGGCAAGGCGCTGGGCGCGTGGGTCCCCCACATGTTGTGGCTCGAAAGTTTCGGGGCCATAGCATTTCGCCAATCAAAGTGCGAACCAGGCCGATGAGCTCGGCCGGCGTCATGCGCTCAAGCGGATCACCCGAATCAACGGACATCCCCAGCTTGAATCATACTTTCCGACGCTTGACTCCCCCCTTCCGCCCGGAAATTTGCCCCGATTACCCTCTCTCCTTCGTAACCCCTTGAAAAGTCCCGATTCGCGGAAGGAAATGGAAGGAAAAGGAAGCAAAGGGAAGGGCTTTTTTGCGGCGATTGCCTCTGTGCTGCGCGCGTTTGCGCATCGATAGCGTGACTTTGAAGGAAGTCGGCGCCGAAACGGCGCTGCCCCTCGATCCCCTCGGCCCGCCGCTAGTCCCTGAGCAGATTCCTTTGCTTTAGCCTGAGGCAAGGTCGACCGGGTAAGGTCTTCGACATCCGGCTTTGCAGGATCGACGCGAGGTTTTCCCGAATGACCCGAGTACGCATCCTGCGGATGACGACCATGCGCATAATTGCGGTCGCGGCTCTGGCGGCCGCGACCGCGGCGTTATGCGGTTGCCAAAACTTCGGCGACGTGACGAGCTCGATCCCGGCCGCGCCTGCGGCGGTCGCCGGCGACGCTGAGCTTCGCGCCTACGCCGAGACCTGCCAGCGCCGTTACGAGGCGAATCCCGGCGAGAAATCGGCCTCGATCGATTACGCCCGGGCGCTGCGCGCGCTGACGCGTTACCGCGAAGCCGTGGCGGTCATGCAGACCGCGGCGGTCAAATCGCCGAAGGACGAAGCGGTTCTCGGAGAATATGGCAAGGCGCTCGCCGACGCCGGCGAGCTCTCGCAAGCCAAGGACGTGCTGACGCGCGCCTATACGCCAGACAACCCGAAATGGGACGTCATGTCGGTGCAGGGCGCGGTCGCCGACCAGATGGGCGATCACGCGGCCGCGATGCAGTTCTATCGCGGCGCGCTGAAGATCGCGCCGGGGGAGCCGGGCGTTCTGACCAACATTGGCCTCTCTCTCGCTCTCGCCAGGCAATTGCCCGAAGCCGAACACGCGTTGCGGGAAGCCGTCGCGAGTCCGAAGGCCGACGCGCGGATGCGGGGCGACCTCGCGCTCGTGCTCGCGCTCGAGGGAAAGTTCGCCGAGGCCGAAAGAGTGAGCCAGACGGACCTCCCGTCCGAGGCCGCGCGCAGCAACGTCGAAGCGATCAGGCGGATGCTCGCCACAAGCGATCCGCGGGCTTTCGGCCAGCCGGCGAAGGCCGCAACCGGGGCCAAAGACGCCGGGTGAGCCGGTCAATCGTCGTGTTCCCCGATCGACGACGTCGGTTGCGGATCGACGCTGGGTCCGGCGCCCGGCAGAAGAATTGGAGGAGCCGGGTCCGAGTCGGCGACCGGCGGCGGCAGCGCGCCATTCGGGCCTTCGCTCGCTCCGGTCAACGACATCGGCGCAAGGGCGACCGCGCGGCTCGCGTGCGAAGCGCCGAGATGGGCGACATCGAGCGGCTCCTCGATCTCCGGAGCCGGCGGCAGGCCGTCGGGCGCGGCGGGCGGCGGCAAGAGGCTCGGCGCGGGGGTCGGCTTGCAGACGCGGCGGGGGCCTGTGTTCGTCGTCCCGTGGTTGGCGAGATCGAGATGGATATGATTGTAGTGGAAGACGTCCGCGCCCGGTCCGAGCACCGTGGTGAAATACTGGCAGGCTCCGGCATGGACGTCATGCAGGAACGCCGCCTCCTGCGTACCGACGCTCTTCCAGTCGCGCATGAATTCGAGCGAGCGCCCGTCCGTCAGTGTGAATCCTGCAACGTCGACAGCGTTGCCGAAGGCGTGCTCGGAGAGCCGCGCGCCGGCGATGTTGTCGACCGAGCGGCAGCTGTAGGCGCCGAACACCTTGAGCATCGCGACCTTCTGGCCGAAGCGGGCCTCAGCGTCCGCCTGGACGACGTCTTTGAGCCAGGCCTCCAGCGCCGGAATCATCGGACAATCGATGGTCAGCACCTTATCGACCTCGACCGCGCCATCGGCGAGGGCCGAGACTTTCAACGGGCGCGTCATGCCGCAGATGCCCGGACCGTCGATCTCGGGGGCGGACGCGATATCGTTGGACAGAGCGACGAGTTTGCGGGCGAAGCAGGCGTTTTCCGCCTGGGTGCGCCAGACAGGCCGCTCCGGACGGCCGAAGAAGCCGCAGCCCGCGAGAGACAAAGCGGCGAGCAACGCCAGGACGAATGGCCGAACGCGACGCGCCATCGCGGCAACCTGCGACGATTGTTTTAAGAATCGCTGAACCAAGGGGGCAAGAGGCCGCCATCGAGCCGCCGCACTTTGCCCTCAAGAGGCGTCGGGATAGGGTTGGGCCGCCGCGGGAGAATCGGTTCGTTGGGTTATCGGGCGAGCAATTGGCGGGCGAAGGCGGCTGGGCTTGCGCTCGGCCTCGCCGCGGCGGCGCCGGCAATCGCGCATCCGCACGTCTGGGTGACGGTGAAGAGCCAGATCGCGTTCACGCCCGACGGCAAGGTCTCGGCGGTCGTGCACGACTGGGTGTTCGACGAGATGTATTCGTCCTTCGCGACGCAGGGGCTCGCCAAGCCGGGCGAACTCGTCAAGCGGGAGCAGTTCGCCCCGCTCGCCCAGGAGAATGCGGGGAGCCTCGCCGAGATCGGCTATTTCACCACGCTGAAGATCGGCGGCAAGTCCGTGGACTTCGGCTCGGTGACGGACTACTGGATGGAGGAGCGTCCCGACCATCTGGTCGAGTTCCACGTGAAAATCCCCCTCAAGAACCCAACGGCGGTGGCCAAGTTCCTGACCTTGCGCGTCGCCGATCCGGAATACTTCATCGACTTCGAATTTGACGACACGGATCCGGTGACGCTCGTCTCTCCGCCGCACGGCTGCTCGACCTCTGTCACCAGACCAAAACCTCTCGATGCGGCCGACAAGACGAAACTCACCGAGTCGTTCTTCACCAATCTCTCGCCCGGCGCCAATTTCGGCTTCAAAATGGCGGGCGCCGCCATCGTCGCGTGCCCATGACCAAGGCATTTGCAAGACAATTGTGTTTGGCTTCCGCCGCCCTTCTCGCCTGCGCCGCGACGGCGCCTGCGCAAGCGGCGCGGCCCTTCGGGGTCGGCGGCGGCGAGGGCGGCGGCGGGGCCGAAGGCGGAATCACCGGCTGGCTCCTGGCCGAGCAGTCGCAGCTCACCCATCTGATGGCGGCGAAGCTCCATGCGCTGCATGGCGACCACGGCGCTGCCTGGGGGCTCGTCGCCCTCGGCCTCGCCTACGGCGTCTTCCACGCCGCAGGGCCCGGGCACGGCAAGGCGCTGATCGCCTCCTACATGCTCGCCAACGAACGTTCGCTCAGGCGCGGCGCGGTGATGGCGCTGATGGCGGCGCTCCTGCAGGCGCTGGTCGCCATCGCGCTGGTCGGCGCGGCCGGGCTCGTCCTCAACGCCACCGCGTCGCAAATGAACCGGGCCGCCGACTTGTTGCAGGTCGCGAGCGCGACGGGCGTCGCCGCCATCGGCCTCTGGCTCACCTGGCGCAAGGGCGGCGCGCTGGTCCAGGCGATGAGACGGCGTTTTGATCGCGCCCAGGCGCTCGCCTCGGCGCCCGATTACGCCGGAGTCGCCTGGCGCGCGCCGGCCAGGAGTCTCTCGGCGGCGGCGTTCCGCGCCGCGTCGCCCGCGGCGGACACGCCGGCAGACGATTGCTGCGTTCTTCCCGACGCCGCGACGCTCGCGGGCCCCTCTTCCTGGCGCAGCGCCGCCGGAACGGTGATCGCGGCCGGCGCGCGGCCCTGCTCGGGCGCGATCCTGGTGCTGGTGTTTGCGCTGGCCCAGGGGCTGTTCGCCGCCGGAGTCGCCGCGACCTTCGCCATGGCGCTCGGCACGGCGGTGACGACCGGCGCGCTCGCCTGGATGGCGGTGTTCGCCAAATCGGCGGCGATGCGCTTTGCCGCGGGCGAGGATTCGCGGGCCGCGCTCGTCGCCCGCGGCCTCGAATTCGCCGCGGCGCTCGCGGTCTTCGCCTTCGGGGTCTTGCTCATGTTCGGCGCACGCGGCGGGGCCTGAGCCCGTTCGGGCCGTTTAGCGCCCGTTTAGCGTCGAGCCCCTTGCTTTTCAAAGGGTTGCAACCCCGTTTAGGGTCGCGTCGCTTTTTGGAGCTCTTCCCGCAATCGACATCCGCTTTGGCGCGGCCGCGCAGCTAACTACATATTATATATGGCTCGCGTGCCTGGGGCGCAGAAGCCGACGGCGCGGGCCCCCCTCCCTTCGGGGGTCGACCCCGCTTAGGAACCCGCGCCGCTGTTGACGGCCCACTGGACGCCGAAGCCTCGCCTTTCCCTCCCCGCCAAAGCGGGGTCGGATCACCGCCCGTAGAGGCCGGTCAGGGTCGCCTTCGCCAAAGTGTGGGCGTGCACGTTGAAGCCGACGACGGCCGGCGAGGCATTGGCGTCGACGTCGAGCTTGTCCACGCCGAGCGCATAGACGGTGATCTGATAATGGTGCGGCATTCCCTTGGGTGGGCAGGGGCCGCCATAGCCCATCTGGCTGAAATCGTTGCGAACCTGGAGCGCTCCGGCCGGCAGCCCGGTTCCGCTCCCTGCGCCCTTCGGCAGCCCTGTCGTGTCGGCCGGCAGGTCGGCGACCCACCAGTGCCAGAAGCCGCTGCCGGTCGGCGTGTCGGGATCGTACATGCTGACCGCGAAACTCTTGGTCCCCTTGGGCGCGGCGGACCAGGAGAGCGCCGGCGACACGTTCTTGCCCGTGCAGTCCCAGCTATTGAACACCTGCTCGTCGGCGATTTTGCCGCCCGGCTTCACGTCCGGGCTCGTCAGGCTCATGGCGCTCGCGCCCGCCAGGCCGGCGACGGTCAGAATGCTGAAGGCCGCAAAGACTCTCATGTCGCGTCCTCCCGAATGAGCCGCAGCGTGCGGCCTTCGCCGCCCGGCCCCATGACCAATATTCGGCCGAGCCGTGCGGCGACGCAAGCGCCGTCAGCCCTTTCAATATTCGCCTAGCATAGGCTACCGGGGTATTGTACAAGAGGGCATGACCCACACGATCCGGGACAAGCAGAAGCTGCTCGCGCGGGTGCGCCGCATCCGCGGCCAGGTCGAGGCGATCGAGAGGGCGCTCGACGAGGAGGCCGGCTGCGAGAAGGTCATGCATCTGATTTCGGCCGTCCGGGGGGCGACGAGCGGGCTGATGGCCGAGGTGGTCGAGGACCACGTCCGGACCCACCTCGTCGACACCGCCCGGCATCCGGACGCGTTGAACGGGGACGCGGCCGACGCCTTGATCGAGATCGTGCGCGCCTATCTCAGATAAGGCACGACCCATGAGCGAATCCGAAAGCTCCGCCTATACGGCGTTCCACAGCCACATCTTCCTCGGCGAGGGCCACGAAAGGAGCGAGCGCCGGACCTGGGCCGTCATTTGGCTCTGCGCCGCCATGATGCTGGCGGAGATCGTCGGCGGCTGGCTGTTCGGTTCGATCGCCCTGATCGCCGACGGCCTCCACATGAGCACCCACGCCGGCGCCCTCATGCTGGCGGCGCTCGCCTACAGTTTCGCCCGCCGGTACGCGGACGACCCACGGTTCACCTTCGGCACCGGCAAGCTCGGCGACCTCGCCGGCTTCACCAGCGCGATCATTTTGGCGATGATCGCGCTTCTGATCGGCTACGAGGCGGTGAGCCGCCTGTTCGCGCCGGTGCCGATCCGCTTCGCCGAGGCGATTCCGATCGCCTTCCTCGGCCTCGCCGTCAACATCGCGAGCGCCTGGCTCCTGAGCGGCGGCGAGCATCCGGGCCACAGCCACGGCCATGGACATAGCCATGGGCCCGCCCACGACGGACATGACGAGTCGAAGCGGATCGCGACCCGCGACGGCGAGGCGGTGCTGACCGTGTTCGAGGACGGCGTTCCGCCGCGGTTCCGCATCACGCGCGAAACCGGCCCTGCCCTGTCCGCCTCCGCCGTCTGCGTCGAGACGGTGCGCCCGGACGGCGCGCGGCAAATCTTCGCCTTCGCCGACCGCGGCGGTTTCGTGGAGTCGATGGACGCGATTCCGGAGCCGCACGCGTTCAGCGCCAACGTCACGATCGACGGCGAGAGGCGCCCGGTCGCCTTCGAGGAGCACGAGCACGCTCATGGCGCGGCGGAGCGCGACAACAATCTGCGCGCCGCCATCATCCATGTCCTGGCGGACGCCACCGTCTCGGTGATGGTCATCGTCGGACTGATCCTGGCGCGGCTGTTCGGCTGGCTGTGGATGGATCCGCTCGCCGGAATCGTCGGCGCCCTCGTCATTGCGAGCTGGTCGGCCGCGCTCATCCGCGACACCAGCGCCGTCCTGCTCGACATGAACCCCGACCGCCGCATGGCCGACAATCTGCGCCGCGCCATCGAAGGCGAAGGCGATAAGATCGCCGATCTGCATCTCTGGCGGCTCGGGCCCGGGCATCTCGGCGCGATCGTGTCGGTGGTGACGCCGAGCGCGCGCTGCGAGGCCGACTATCGCGCGAAGCTCGCCCGCTTCCGCGCGCTGTCGCATCTGACGATCGAGGTCAGGCGCGCGGCGTGAGCGCTGCGCCGACAAAAAGGCTGCTCCCGAGCCTCGGCCTTCTTGTGTTTCGCCTTTGCCTTGTGCCCGCTCGTCGCGGTTACGCTGAAGCTCCTGCGCTGCGCGCGAACGCCCGCCTTC
This sequence comes from uncultured Alphaproteobacteria bacterium, assembly GCA_963758335.1. GTDB lineage: Bacteria > Pseudomonadota > Alphaproteobacteria > Rhizobiales > Beijerinckiaceae > Roseiarcus. The sequence goes on from CAVWVF010000004.1 coordinate 371,662, forward strand.
AAGGCGGGCCGACAGACCCACACTTACCAGTGGAAAACATTGAAAACCGTTTCTTGCTCGGTTGACAATTACGAGACCGAGCCCGTGTTATGGGGCTGTTACTGTAGAACCCAACCTCCCCGAGTTCAAAACGCGGCTCGCCCTGGGCAACCCGGAACGGAAACCTAGCTAGCGAGCGGTGGAGGGCCCCGGGGGCGGGCAATTGTCCGAATCCCGCGGGGCCGGACTACGACTTCGGCGGGTCCGGGCCCAACCTGTTTGCGACCTCGGGCGGCAAGCAGCTTGTGGGCGCGGGTGAAAAAAGCGGAATGTATTATGCGCTTGATCCGGCCACCGGCGCCGTTGTGTGGAGCACGAACGTCGGACCGGGATCGGCGCTTGGCGGGATCGAGTGGGGAACCGCGTCCGATTCGGTGAATGTCTACGTGCCAATCTCAAATTATTCTGGCACCGCCTATAAGCTTCAACCCTCGGGCGCCAAGGTCAATAGCGGCTCCTGGGCCGCGATCGGTACGGTGAACGGCATATTCAAGTGGCAGACCGCGACGCCCGGCGCATGCAGCAGCGCGAACGTTCCTGCCGGCTACGCCCCCGGCTGCATGGCGCTTGGGCCCGTCAGCGTCGCCGGCGGCGTCGTGTTCGGCGGCTCGATGGACACGAACCCAGCCAATCCCACGATGTTCGCGCTGGACGGCAAGACCGGGAAGGTCCTCTGGACGTACAATCCCGGAAGCACGGTCAATGCCGGTCCTGCGATCACCGGAAACTGGGTGTACTGGGGCTCTGGTTATGCACACCTTGGTGGACTGGGAACGGCGAACAACTATCTGTTTGCATTCTCGGTTCCTACGCGCTGATAGCCGGTATTCCGCAATCTGGGCGGTCAGGGTCGCTCAGATTGAGCGGCGCCGCCCAACGTTTTGGTGGGCCCTGTGGTTCGAGCCGCGCGTGCGCGTATTCTTGGGCAAAGAGCCGGCTCGATAGGATCCAAAGCCGAGAAGAGTTTCGCTCGCGTTGGCGTAGAGGACGCCGTCCGTGACTTGCCTGTCGAGAAGCGCACGGAGGTGATGATGTCCCCGCCGTCGTCCTCGCCAGGAGCGGCCGTCGGCTCGACCCTGCTCACGTCAATTCTGCGGCGGCGCCGGTTTCGCCAAAGAGACCGGCGGGTTCGACGGATTCTCCCCGAGTATGTGGGCTTTGACCGGCGGCGGCGGGACCGCCAAATCCAATGGCGGCCCTTGCGGCGACACGACGTAGACGATCACCGAATTGTCGGCATCGATCCGCAAGACATAATCCATGTCTCGAAAAATACGAGGCAAAACTGAGGAAAGGGACCCTGTGAATGTGCCATCGACAGTCCAGTCGGGGCGGGCACGATATTGATAGACGATCCCGAATTGATTCTTCAGGGCTTCCAGGACCTCAACGATCGGGGCTCGATTCGCTTCGATATGCAGACTGACCTTTGCCGGGAGGGAGTTGAACCCTCTGGATCGCGATGAAAGGTTTCAGAACTTCATGTTCATTCTCCTCTCCTGAGCTTTCCCTGTCGCAAGGGTTGTAATCCCGGATGCCTTGGCCGCTGAGCAGGCCCCTGACCCGATTGGTGTGCTGAATGCGTTCCTTGAGCAGCGTGCCGCGCTCGCGGGTCAGCCGCCGGCGATCCTCTTCTTCCGGGCTCGGCGCGCGAACCATGGAGCAGACCCGCCGCTCGCCGCGAGCCCACGCCATCAGCGTCCGCAACAGCGTCTCGCCGTCGATCGCATCGGTCTTGGCTCGCCGATGCCGCCGGTTGACCGCAATCGAAGCCGCATCGACCACGTGGCTCTCGATCCCCTCGGCGAGCAGCAGGCGATGGATCCAAAATCCGTCCAATCCCGCCTCCTGAATGACGATCGCTTTGATCGGCACGCCATAGCGCTGCTCGGCCTTCGCCCTCGACCGCGAAAGAAGGTCGAGCAGGCCGGCGCCGTCCCCACCCTCGACCACATGCCTGGAAAATTTCTCGCCGCCCGGACTGTTGATCGTCACAACCCATTTCGATTTGCTCAATTCGAGCGAGGCGAACAGCGTGATATCATTCGCGCGGGCGGTGGTCGCGACAACGGTCGCGGAGGTGATTAAATGCATCGGTTGCCTCCATGCTGGTGTGGAAGATCAGCCTACCAAGGGTCCGGCCGCCGTCCACCCGCATAGGATCTGTTATCGCCAGAACGCCGCCTGTTATCGCCCTGTTAAGGGCAAAATCGCTCCCTGTTACGCTCCTGTTAGTGCGCCTGATCCCGGCGCGCCGTCTTTTCGCATAAACCATTGCAATCAGACGTTTTTTCTGCCGAGAAGCGCGGTCGAAAGGGCGCGCTTCCCCCTGTTCTTTCCCTGATAAACAAGGGAATCGCCCTGTTCGGCAGGCGACCCGGGCCGCCGTTCTGATCGCCAAAGGCGGGGGCCGGCGACGGTCGCAGGCTCCTCGCGAGGGTCAAGAAATGGCGCCGTCATCGCTCAACCGCCGGTCCTCCGAACGGAGCGGCGCCAGAGCCGAGTCGACTTGAAGGCATCCCGCTCTAGCCACGCATTCACACCAATCGACCACGTCCAGAGGCGACTCAAGGACGAGGTCGGCTTTCTTTCGATCGAACCGACGCTCCGGCCGAGACTCCGGAGTCCGGATGACTGGATTGGGAAATGCGCTATTGTCGGGCGAGATTCTGGCGTCGGAACCGGCGCTGACCGGAAGGCGAGGCGATGGAGACGAATTTTCCGCGCTATTGGATGTGGTCGGAAGCGTTCGAGATGCTGGCGCGGGCCGAGCGAATGCACCGGCAGTTTTTCCGGCCGGCAAGCTCCGCCGTCGCATGGGAGCCGCCGGTGGACGTTCTCGAGACGGACCGCTCGGTGCTCGTGCTCGTCGCGTTGCCCGGAGTCGACATCGGCGAGGTCAAAGCGCTCATCGACGCCGGGCAGCTGATCATTTCGGGGATTCGAACCTATCCGGCGGAAATGCAGACTGCGGTCATTCACCGCCTGGAGCTTCCGCAAGGGCGCTTCGAACGGCGGATCGATCTTCCTCCGGGACGCTACAGCGCCATTCATCGATCGGCGTCCAACGGTTGTCTGCTGATCACTTTGCAGAAGTCGGAGGCCGCACATGGCTGACGCCGCGGCCGGAAACGCATCGAATGAGAACCTCCCCGGAGCCCCGTCGCCGCCGCTGCCGCCGGATTCGCTGATCATCGTGCCGGTGCGCGGCATTGTGCTGTTTCCCGGGACCGCGTTGCCGATCGCGCTCGGTCGCCCCCGCTCGGTGACGGCGGCGCAGAGAGCGGTAAGGGAACAGAAGCCGGTCGGCATCGTGATGCAGCGCAACGCCGAGGTCGAAGATCCCCTTCCCGTCGATCTGCACCGCATGGGCACGGTCGCCAATATCGTACGCTACCTCACGGCGCCGGACGGAACGCATCATCTCGTGTGCCAGGGAGAGCAACGCTTCCGGGTCGTCGAGTATCTGACTGGCTGGCCGTTCTTCGTCGCCGAGACGGTGAGAATGCCGGAGCCTGCTTCGTCGTCCGACGAGATCGAGGCCCGCTTCATCCATCTCAAGCGCCAAGCGGTCGAGGCCGTGCAGCTGCTGCCGCAGGCGCCGAACGAACTGCTCATGACGATCCAGGCGATCGATGCGCCCGGCGCGCTCGCCGATCTGGTGGCGACCTTCATGGACGCGACGCCGGACGAGAAGCAGGAGATCCTGGAGACGGTCGACGTCGGCGCCCGATTGGAGCGGGTCTCGCAACTCCTCGCCCACCGGATCGAGGTTCTGCGGCTGTCGCAGGAGATCGGCCGCGAAACCAAGGCGTCTCTCGACGCCCGCAACCGCGAGGCCCTGCTGCGCGAGCAGATGGCGGCCATTCAGCGTCAGCTCGGCGAGGCGGACGAGGGAAAGGCCGCCGAAATCGCCGAACTCGAAAAGGCGATCAGCAACGCCAAGATGCCCAAGGAGGTCGAGGACCAAGCCCGCAAGGAGCTGCGGCGTCTGCAGCGCATGCCGGAGGCCGCCGGCGAATACGGGATGGTGCGCACCTATCTCGACTGGCTGGTCGAATTGCCCTGGGGCCTTCCCGGGGAGCCGCCGATCGACATCGCGGCGGCGCGCCGCATCCTCGACGAGGATCACTTCGGCCTCGAGAAAATCAAGCGCGGGATCGTCGAATATCTCGCCGTCCGCAAGCTGGCGCCGGGCGGCAAGGCGCCGATCCTCTGCTTCGTCGGACCGCCCGGCGTCGGCAAGACCTCGCTCGGCCAATCGATCGCCCGGGCGATGAACCGCAAATTCACTCGGGTCAGCCTCGGCGGCGTGCACGACGAGGCGGAGATTCGCGGACATCGGCGCACCTATATCGGCGCTCTTCCCGGCAACATCATCCAGGCGATCCGCAAGGCCAGGGCCCGCGACTGCGTCATGATGCTGGACGAGGTCGACAAGCTCGGCGCCGGCATCCAGGGCGATCCGAGCGCGGCCCTCTTGGAGGTGCTGGATCCCGAGCAGAACAACACTTTTCGCGACAATTACCTCGGCGTGCCGTTCGACCTCTCGCGCGTCGTCTTCATCACCACGGCGAACATGCTCGACACGATCCCCGGGCCGCTGCGCGACCGGATGGAGATCATCACGCTCGCCGGGTACACCTCCAGCGAGAAGCTGCAGATCGCGCGCCGCTATCTGGTGCGGCGTCAAATGGAGGCCAATGGACTCAAGCCGGGCCAGGTCGAGATCGCCGACGACGCGCTCAGAGCCGTCATTCCGCATTATACGCGCGAGGCTGGGGTTCGAAGCCTCGAGCGCGAGATCGGAAGAATGCTGCGTCAGGCCGCCATGCGCATCGCGGAGGGCGAGAGCGGGCCGATCGCCATCTCGGCCGGCGATCTTCAGGCCCTTCTCGGCGCGCCGCCGTTCGAGGACGAGGTGGCGATGCGCACCAGCGTGCCGGGCGTCGCGACCGGCCTCGCCTGGACGCCGGTCGGCGGCGACATTCTGTTCATCGAGGCGACCGCCACCCCGGGAAGCGGCCGGCTGATTCTCACGGGTCAACTCGGCGAGGTGATGCGGGAAAGCGCTCAGGCGGCCCTCAGCATCGTCAAGAATCGAGCGGCGTCGTTCGGGATCGATCCCGCCCGCTTCGAGAAGACCGACATCCACATTCACGTGCCGGCGGGGGCTACGCCGAAGGACGGTCCGAGCGCGGGGGTTGCGATGTTCATGGCGCTGGTTTCGCTCATGACCGATCGCACGGTGCGGAGCGACACGGCGATGACCGGCGAGATAAGCCTGCGCGGACTGGTGCTTCCGGTCGGCGGCATCAAGGAGAAGGTCGTCGCGGCGCACAGAGCCGGAATCAGGCGCGTCATGCTGCCGGCGCGCAACCGGAAGGACTTCGAAGACATCCCCGAAGAGGTGCGCCAGCAATTGACGTTCGTCTGGCTCGAACGGGTTGACGAAGCGGTGTCGGCGGCGCTCGAGCCCGGCGCGCGTGCGAAAGCGCCCGCCGACGAACCAACTGCGGCGTCCGGTGCTTGAGTCGAGCCGGCTACGAAATTTTCCCGATTTTGGCGGGCGACCAATTCCGCTAGGAATATGTTGAGGATTGGCGGCCTCGAAGACGGTTCCGGTCGAGAGGGCCTGTGGACCCTTGCAGGGAAGCTTCGGCGCGCCTGTTGCAGTCGGGCGAGGAAAGGCGCATCTTCGCTCGACCTACGGGCCATCGCCGGGCTCGTCGGCGCCCTTGGGGAACGTGCGACGGACTGAGATGGACGGCGGGATTTTGGGCTTGTCCCCGGCCCAGCGCGAAAGCGCGTCCTGCCGTTCAGTCGGTGGTCGCTCATTCCCAGCCCGCGCGACCCCGACAGGTGGCGGCAGGTCCTGCAAATCCCCCGAAGGACTTGCCGCCACTCCCAGGCCCTCCGGACCTGGGATTTTCGCAAACCCTTGGCAATCGGGCGACCCAGCATGAGGACGCGGCGCTGTTCTTCGCCGATCCGGACTGCCCGCGACTTTGCGCGCGCAGGCCGAGACCGACGCGGGACCGCCATAATCCTCAAAGCCGACAAAATGCGCGCGTCCCCGCGCCGCACGCCCCTCCTGGCTCTCAGGATTCGGGATTTTGTCCGCGGTTCGCCGTGAGGCCGCGCCCTCGAATGCTTGTTCGACCTGCACCGGCGTGCTACGCGACGCGCGGCAGAGCCTCGATTTCGGGAGCGACGGGCGAAGGACGCTCGGGCGAGGTGAACGATGGGAGCACTCGATGACGGCTGATCAGAGCGGCAACGGAGCCGTTGCGGGGGACGCGAACCCGAAATTTTCCGTTTTGGCTCAGTATACCAAGGACCTTTCGTTCGAGAATCCCAACGCGCCACGGACACTGGGACCACAGCAAAATGCGCCGAATTTGTCGGTGCAGATTAACGTCAACGCGCGCCAACTTGCGGCGAACGATTTCGAAGTGAGCCTGATGCTCGAGGGAGGCGCCAGCCAAGGCTCCGAAACGATGTTCAAGTTCGAGCTCAACTACGCGGGTGTGTTCCGCATCGAGAACTTTCCATCGGAGCAGGTGCAGCCCATGGTCATGATCGAAGGGCCGCGTCTGTTGTTTCCTTTCGCCCGGCAGATCATCGCCGACGCCGTGCGCGGAGGCTCATATCCGCCCCTCTACCTCGATCCGATCGACTTCCACGCGCTTTACCTGCAGCGGCTGGCCGCCGCCGGGGGACAACAGCAGCAGCGAACCGCGTGACAGCCGATTCGAAAATCCTCAAGTAAGCGGCTGCCCGTAGCGAAGCCAGACCGCTCCTTCGCCGAGCGTTTTGACATGAGCCGTGTGCGCGAACGCCTCGTCCGGGTCGATGAGGCGGCGAGGTGGCGCGCGCGGTTCGGCCGATCGCGGACAGACGATCATGATCGTCGGAGAGCCCTCGCGCGTTTCGTTAAACGAGAGCGAACGCTGGCGCCCGCCCGTTAATTCACAATAGATCTCGACCAGGATTTCCGCATCCATGAGCGCGCCGTGCTTCACTCGGCGTGACCGGTCGATACGATAGCGATCGCAGAGCGCATCGAGATTGTTCGCCAGGCCGGGATGCTTCTTGCGAGCGAGCGCCAGAGTGTCGACGACACGGTCCATCTCGATCGGCTTTCGTCCAAGCCGCGCAAGCTCCGCGTTGACAAAGCGAATGTCGAATTCCGCGTTATGGATGACTAACGGCGCCTCGCCCACGAAGGAGAGAAAGTCATCGACGACATCGGCAAATGTCGGTTTGTCCTTGAGCGCAGTCGCGGTGTGGCCGTGCACCCGCACGGCGTCGTCGGGAACGTCACGTTCTGGATTGATGAGTTGATGGAAAACCTTTCCGGTCAGGACCTGATGCACGATCTCCACCGCGCCGATTTCGAGCACGCGATGCCCCTCGGAGGGGTTGACGCCAGTGGTTTCAGTGTCCAGCACGATTTCACGCATGATGGTCCTTGCGTCCTTCGAGACCGGCCGCAGAGCGCAGAAATTGGCCCACTTGAGCGCGTGTCTCGTCGTGGCTTCCGTTCGTGTCAATGATGAAATGGCTACGCCGTCGTTTCTCGAGATTGCTCATCTGGCGCGACAGGATGGAATCGAGTCTCTCTTCGGACATTCCGCTGCGGGCCAAGGCCCGTGCGCGTTGGACCGGCTCCGCCGCGCTGACGACGACGATGATGTCGACGGCGGTTTGGCCTCCTATCTCGAGCAGCAAGGGTACATCGACAACGACGAGGCGTCGCCCCTGGGACGCAGCCTGCTTCACAAATCGAGAACGAGCCGCTGCGACAACGGGATGCACAAGGCTTTCGAGGCGATTTAGCGCGCCGATGTCGTGAAGCACGAGATGCGAAAGCCGCTCGCGATCCACTCGCCCTTCGACGATCGCGCCTGGGAATATGTCCCCGACGGCTCTCGCCCCATCGCCGGAGTAGAAGTCGCGCACCGCCGCGTCGGCGTCAAAGACTGGCGCGCCGAATTGGGCGAACATGGACGCGACGGTCGATTTCCCCATTGCTATCGAGCCCGTCAGGCCGACGACGATCATCGCCTCGCCTCGTGCGCCGCCAGAAGGTCCGCCTCGATCAGAGCGCGCAGAGCCAGCGTGACCTCAGGGCGACGGCCAAACCACCGCTCGAACGCCGGTATCGCTTGGCGGAGCAGCATTCCGAGCCCTTCAGCCGCCTGTAAGCCGCGAGCGTGCGCAGATTTCACCAGCGATGTGCGGAGGGGAACGTAGACGATGTCGGACACCACCGCGGTTCGCGGTAGTGCGCTGAGATCGATTTCGAGCGGAGGCTGGCCGATCATGCCGAGTGAGCTTGCGTTGACGAGCAGATCACCGCTGGAAAGTTCAGCGGAGAGAGATTCCCACGGCGCAGCGACGGCCACGTCACTGAATTCGGTCGCCAGCGCGACGGCTCTCGCATACGTCCGGTTGACAATTGCGATGCGTCGGAATCCGCGCGACGCCAACCCGTAAACGATCGCCCTGGCGGCGCCGCCGGCGCCGATCACGATCGCCGATTCCCGGCCTGACCCCCAACCGGGCACGCTCACGTCCATGTTTGCGAGAAAGCCTTCGACATCCGTATTGTCGCCCCAAAGCAGGCCGTCTTCGCGCCAAAGCGTATTGACCGCCTTGAGCGCCGCGGCCACGGCCGTGTGTCGATCGCAGGCGGCGAAGGCGATTTCTTTGTGAGGCACGGTGACATTGACGCCAATCAGTCGATCCCGGCCGATCCGGTCGGCAAACTTGCCAAATTCGCCGGGCCGGACCTCAAACCGTTCATACGCGCCGGCGATGCCGAGCGTTTTCAGCCAATAGCCATGGATTATCGGCGAACGCGAATGCGCGACAGGCCATCCCGCGACACCGGCTCGCGGAGTTGTCAGCATATCGCGATCAGGCGCTGACCGCGCAGCCAGGCTAAAAGCTTGAGTATCGGCAGTCCCAGTATGGTCGCGTGGTCGCCCTCGATGCGATCGAACAAATGCACGCCAAGGCCTTCAACTTGGTAGACGCCAACACTGGAAAGAACAGCGGGACCGGCGAGAGCAAGATATCGCGCGATTTCGCGCGCGTCGAGAGCGCGCATGTGAAGATCGGCCGTATCGCTTTCTGCAAAGAGCGGTTTTCCACCGCGGGCAACACAGAAGGCGGAGGTCAGCCGATGCGTCCGGCCAGCCAGCGCGGCGAGCGAATTCGCAGCTTCGGCGAGGTCACGCGGCTTTTGCAGAAAACACCCCCCTATCGTGAGCGTTTGGTCCGCCCCGAGGCAAAAGGCCTGGCTGCGCAGTAGACTAGCGCTGACCGCTTTGGCCTGCGCCAAGTGCAACGCCACGGCGTCAATCGACCCGCCTTCGGCTAGATAGCGCTCTTCAATCAGCCGCTCGTCGATGTCCGGAGAAACGACCTCGGCAGCGATGCCGGCTGCGCTCAATAAAGCGCGTCGGCTCGAACTCTTGGAAGCCAGGATAAGCGGGTCTTCTCCCGCCCAGACCGACGCCGGCGAAAGGATATGAGGCATTCGGTCAGCCGTCTGCAATGAACTTTAGCCGATGGGCTCGGTAGAGGTCGAGCACCGCCGCCGCGGTTTCCTCAATCGAGCGGCGCGAAACATCGATGGTCGGCCACCCGTACTTGGCAAAGAGTCGACGCGAGGCGGCAATCTCCTCCGCGACCGCGGCCCGATCGACGTAGTCGGTTTGAGCGTCGGTGTTGAGCGAGAGCAGCCGATTCTGCCGAATCTGCACGATGCGGTCGGCCGATGCGACGAGCCCGACGACGAGCGGATGGCGAAGATAGGCGAGCGCGTGGGGCAGCGGCACGTTCGGCACGAGCGGAATGTTGGCGGTCTTGTAGCCCCGATTGGCGAGGTAAATGCTGGTCGGAGTTTTCGACGTCCGGCTCACGCCCACCAGCACGATGTCGGCATGTTCGAGGCTCTCGGGCAGCTGGCCGTCGTCGCTCATCATGCTAAAATTGAGCGCGTCGATCCGCTTGAAGTAGTCGGCGTTAAGCATATGCTGCGCGCCTGCCCGCGGCGTTGAGTTCTGGCCGAGGTAGGACTTGAATAAGGTCAAGATCGGTCCCAATACAGAGAGGCATGGCGACCCTGAAGCCTCGCAGCTTTGCTCCAAACGCCTGGACAGTTCCGAGTCTACCAGGGTGAAGAGAACGATGCCCGGCGCGTTTTCGATTTCCGTAATTACGCGATCAAGCTGAGCCGTCGTTCGCACCAACGGGTAGACGTGTTCGATCGAAGCCACCCCTTGGTATTGCGCCGAAGCGGCGCGCGAAGCCGCGATGAGCGTCTCGCCCGTCGAATCGGAAACGAGGTGCAGGTGGAAATAGCTGCGGCCCAATGCGGCGCCCTCAACCATGAAACAAAGCGCTTATATCCAGAGCCGAAGCCTGTGGACAGGCTTGGACAACCGTTCCCCTTAGAGATTGGCCGTCGGTGCTCGGAAAGTATCGCTGGTCGATCACCCACAGCAAACATCGGAAGGAAAAGTCGACGCCGGCTGTCGACGCGGGAGTGAATTGTGGGGACAGCGCCGGCCCAGCCGCGCCCTTGCTCGCCCAAAGGCATAAAAGTGTTAATGAAATGATAATTCCTTCTTTATCATATATATATTGTTTAATTACATTTGACGCTTTGAAAGCATCGGTTTCTTGGAATAACCTTGGATAGGCTCAATTCGCGGTCCATAAAACGAATAAAAACAACAATATCTTACAGTTTTTAGGCCCGATAGACGACGGGTCGCGGTGTCGCTAGCGGTGGATCCATTCGGCGCCGTCGTGAGGTCCTCTGCGGAGAGTATTCCTTCCAGACCTCGCAGGATCGCCTGGTCAAGGAATTGGCGCTGTCCGGATCGACACGATCGAGCCGACCAACATCGCGCAAAACGCTTGGGTCGCGCATGGTTGGGGAGAACTCCTGCGACTCTGCCCGCGAGAGCCGAGCAGGTAAAGGCTTACGTCTTTAACTCGAGTCGGGGGTTATGCTTCCGCAAAAGCCCGTTGAAAATTGCAGCGAACGCGACTATGAGAGGCCTTCACCCGTCAACGCGCGTGTCTTCTGGCATCGGATCGCCTGATCCGGCTGACCGCAGCGGCTTGAAGTGGCCCGGTGCTGCCTTCTGAGCGCAAGGCCTTTTCCAATAGGTTGATGACCTGAGGCTCTTCGAGCCGAAAGTCGGAGCTAAAGGTCCCCCAATGCGGGAAATGAAACTCAAAGTCTTGAAGCAGAAATCTCCAACCGAGCTTTTGGCGTTCGCCGAGGAGAATGATGTTGAAAATGCCTCGACTATGCGCAAGCAAGAACTAATGTTTGCAATTCTTAAGCAATTAGCGAGTGTAGACGTTCAAATCATTGGGGAAGGGGTGGTCGAAATTCTGCAGGACGGATTCGCTTTTCTTCGGTCTTCCGATGCGAATTACCTTCCAGGTCCTGATGACATCTATGTTTCGCCATCCCAAATTCGACGTCTTGGACTTCGTACCGGCGACACTGTCGAGGGCGTGATACGCAGCCCCAAGGAAGGCGAACGGTATTTCGCACTATTGAAATGTAATGCAATCAATTTCGAGGATCCGGAGAAGACGCGTCACAAGGTGCATTTCGACAACCTGACGCCGCTCTACCCAAATCAGCGCCTTCGGCTCGAGGTCGAGGATCCAACGCGCAAGGACCTGTCGTCCCGCGTCATCGACATCGTTGCGCCTATTGGCAAGGGTCAGCGCGCGTTGATCGTGGCGCCTCCGCGTACTGGAAAAACGGTGCTTCTACAGAACATCGCCCAGTCAGTTACGGCCAACCATCCGGAATGCTACCTGATCGTCCTCTTGATCGATGAACGGCCGGAAGAAGTGACCGACATGCAACGTTCGGTGAAAGGCGAAGTCGTTTCATCGACTTTTGACGAACCCGCCGTTCGGCATGTTCAAGTCGCGGAGATGGTCATCGAAAAGGCCAAGCGACTTGTCGAACATGGACGCGACGTGCTCATTCTCTTGGACTCGATCACCCGATTGGGGCGCGCTTACAACACGGTCGTTCCGTCGTCGGGCAAGGTGCTGACCGGCGGCGTCGACGCCAACGCCCTGCAACGGCCGAAGCGATTCTTCGGCGCCGCCCGCAATATCGAAGAGGGCGGTTCGCTTACGATCATCGCTACAGCGTTGATTGACACCGGATCACGTATGGACGAAGTCATTTTCGAAGAGTTCAAAGGAACCGGCAATTCGGAAATCATTCTCGACCGGAAGGTCGCAGACAAGCGGACCTTCCCGGCAATGGACATCACGCGTTCGGGCACGCGGAAAGAGGAACTGCTCGTGCCCCCGGACATCCTCAAGAAGATGTATGTTTTGCGCCGAATTCTCAATCCGATGGGAACGGTCGACGCGATCGAGTTTCTTCTCGGCAAGTTGCGCGAAACAAAGACCAACGCCAATTTCTTCGAGTCCATGAATACCTGAGCCGGGTTTTTGGCGCTGGAAAGCAAGGAAGAGGCGGGGTCTTGACGTGTCCGAGTCGCCGAAATCGACCCTGGCTGATTTGCGAGTCCAGATCGACCAGATCGACAAAGCCATGCATGATTTGTTGATCGAACGCGGAAGCGTCATCGAGCGCCTGATTGAAATCAAGTCGCGCCAGGGAGGAGGTTCGGCTTTCCGGCCCGCGCGCGAGGCTTCGATGATGCGGGCGATAGCCGAACGCCACCGCGGCCGGCTGCCGTTCGATGCGGTCGAGTCCATCTGGCGCATCATCATTTCGACTTTCACGTATGTGCAGGCGCCCTACTGCGTCCATGTCGATGTGTCGCGGAGCGACGCGGCGATGCGCGATGCGGCGCGCTTTCATTTCGGCTTCACGGTTCCCTGCTTGCCGCATCTGAGCGCCGGCGAAGTGATTGCGGCGGTCGCCGGTTCGAGCGGCGATCTGGGGATGTTCCCCCTCGACAACGGTCCTGGAGCGGGCGCTTGGTGGACGCAGCTCGCGCCGGCTGATTCGCCCAAAGTGATCGCCCGTCTGCCTTTCGTGGAGCGGCCTGACCATCCTGCTGGCATGCCGGTTTTTGTGATTTCGAAACCGCTGGCCGACGGCGCCGCCCGAGACGTGGTGCTCGAGTCGGTCACGCTCGACCGGTGGCGTCCGGACTTTCCTCATGCCTTGCGATCCATTGACGCCGAGATCATCGGCTCCGCCGCCAGCGCGGTCGGGCTCGCGCTGTTGGTCGCCCGGCCTGGCGCGATCGCTAAAGACGCCGTCAGCGCTGCGTTGAGTTCGACCGGGGGCGCCGACGTGCGGAGCGTCGAGGTCGGCGCTCACGCCGATCGATTCGACGCCTCAACATTGCGCGGGCACCCTCTTTAGGGCAATCGGGGTCCCATGACCGCAACGCCGCCGATCCGTCCGCAGCCTCGCCCCGAGATCCTGGCGATCGACGCCTACGTGCCTGGCAAGAGCCGGGTCGCCGGCGTCGCGAAGGTCCATAAGCTGTCCTCGAACGAGTCGCCGCTCGGCGCCTCGCCCAAGGCGATCGAGGCGTTTCGGGCGAGCGCGAGCGATTTGGCGCTTTATCCCGACGGCTCGGCCGCCGCGCTGCGCGAGGCGATCGGGCGCAGCTTTGGGCTCGAGCCGTCGCGAATCATCTGCGGCAATGGGTCAGACGAACTGTTGGGGCTGCTGGCGCACGCTTTTTTGCGGTCGGGCGATGAGGGACTCTACAGCGAGTATGGGTTTCTCGAATATCCGATTTGCATTCGGGCGGCCGGCGGGGTTCCGGTCACCGCCGAGGAGAGCAACAAGACGGCCAGCGTCGACGTATTGCTGGCGAAGGCGAACGCGCGCACGAAGATCGTCTATCTCGCAAATCCGAACAATCCGACCGGGACCTACATTCCACATTCGGAAGTCAAGCGGCTGCAGGCCGGTCTGCTGGCGGACTGCCTCCTTGTGATCGACGCGGCGTACGCCGAATACGTTACCCGCAACGACTACAGCTCCGGCCTCGAACTTGCGGCGACCTGCGAAAACGTCGTCATGACCCGCACGTTCTCAAAAATCCATGGGCTCGCGAATCTGCGCATCGGCTGGGCGTTTGGCCCTCCGTTTGTGCTCGACGCGCTCAATCGCATCCGCGGACCGTTCAATATGAACGGTCCGGCGATCGCCGCCGGCGTCGCCAGCCTCGCTGACGCCGTGCACATCGAAGCGGCGCGCGAGCACAATTCGCACTGGCTGCCTTGGCTAGCCAACTCGATCTCCGCCCTCGGGATCGAGGTGACGCCAAGCGTCTCGAATTTTCTGCTCCTGAGCTTCAAGGACGGGGTCGGCCGGACGGCCGCGGACGCCGACGCCTTTCTGAGCCGTCGTGGATTCATCCTGCGCGCGATGGGGGCTTATGGACTGCTCAATTCCTTGCGCCTGACGGTCGGCCTTGAAGAGGCGAACCAAGGCGTCGTCGCGGCTCTGGCGGAATTCATGCGGGGCGATCGTGGTTGAGCGGCTCGGGCCGCCGCTTGACGAGCCGATTTTCGACGAGCTGGCCATCATCGGCGTCGGGCTGATCGGCTCGTCGGTGGCGCGAGCTGTCCGGCGACGAAAAGCGGCCAGCCGCATCGTGCTCGCTGATCGCTCCCAAGAGACGTTGGCGCGGGCGAAAGCCCTGGCGCTGGGCGACGAAGCGACCAGCGATTTGGCGCGCGCGGTCGAAAACGCGGACTGCGTGATTCTCTGTGCGCCGGTCGGGGCCAATGAAGAGATCGGCTGCGCGATCGGTTCGGCGCTCAAGCATGCCGCGATCGTCTCCGATGTCGGTTCGGTCAAGGGCGCGGTCATCTCTGCGCTCGAACCGATTTTGCCGCCCCACGCCCGGTTCGTTCCCGCCCATCCGGTGGCGGGGACCGAACAGTCGGGGCCGGACGCGGGCTTCGCCTCTCTTTTCATCAACCGGTGGTGCATTCTGACGCCGCCGGACGGGTCCGATCCCGAGGCGGTGGGGGACGTGCGGGCGCTTTGGGAGGCGCTTGGTTCGAACGTCGAGATCATGAGCGCGGCGCATCATGACCTCGTGCTCGCCATCACGAGCCATGTGCCGCATTTGATCGCCTACAACATCGTGGGAACGGCGGCCGACCTCGAGGAGGTGACCCGTTCCGAAGTGATCAAGTATTCGGCAGGCGGCTTCCGCGACTTCACCCGGATCGCGGCGTCCGATCCGACGATGTGGCGAGATGTGTTCCTTCACAACAAGGACGCCGTGCTGGAGATGCTGGGACGTTTCACCGAAGACTTGACTGCGCTGCAACGTATGATCCGCCGTGAGGACGGCGACGGCTTGTTCGCGTTGTTCACGCGCACTCGATCGATCCGGCTGGGCATCGTGGCTCAGGGGCAGGAGACGGCGGCACCCGATTTTGGGCGCCGCCTCAGCGAGCCGGACGAGTCAGCTTCGTGATGTCTCCCCGGCGGTTTCAGCTCCAGCGCGGGTGGGTCGATGTCACAGTTGTTCAATCGTCAGTGAAGGTCTGACGACAGGTTTACGCGGCTCGGCGCGTATTGTTCGCCCGAAATCCAAGACCGGACTCAAAAGTCAGAGATTATCCACTAGCGCTGCGGGCAGCGCCGTTAGAGTGACTGCTTCCGGCATGGTGGACGCCCTGATGATCGCGCCGCATTCCCTGGCGAGTAAAGTGGTGTAATATGGTTGAATGGAGTGACCATCGACGGTCTCGATTGTGCCACCCAATAAGAACGCCGCCGCGGCATGCGGAAGACGAGCATTGGTCCCCGTCGCTTCGATTTTCATCGTAAGCACCTCGCCTTCGCCTTCAAACTCGACGTTAATGACGCCGCCGCGCGGAATCGCGCTGGCCGCGATGAGGCACAGATTGAGCAATAGCTTTACCGCGTTCTTCGGAACCAGTCTGCGCTGACCGTTCCACCGCAACGCCGTACGATCGTTCGCGATCAGGCCGCGCGCCACGTTCTCCGCATCGCCTGTGTCAATTGCGGCGGTGAGAGATCCTGTCGCTCCGAAGGCAAGGCGGCAAAATTGGAGTCGGGCCGAGGCCGAGGTTGCGCTCTTCTTGATGAGGTCCATGGCGACGGCGCGCATGTCCTCGTCCTTCTCGCTGTCCAGCATCTCAAGCCCGTTCATGATCGCCCCGACCGGGCTGATCACGTCGTGACAAACGCGCGAGCATAAGAGCGCGGCGAGGTCGAGGGGGGCGACAGCAACGATTGTCAAACGGCCGATCCTGTGCTCAATGCCCGATCTGCAGCGGCGGGACTGTGGCGTTCTGCTCCTAAGATCTTTCGGTTGTGTATCCGATTCGTCGGTCAAGGGCGACCCTTTTGGGACGTTGCGCCATATCGGTCAGTCCTCTTCGCGACCGCTCTTTAAGGAAAGGAATATTCATTGCGCCAACTTCATCCGGACGAGCAGCAGTTTAATTTCAATTCGGCTAGCGCAGATGAGATCGCGGTCTTTCTTGCCGACGCTGCCGTCGCGGCCGGACCCGCGGTGATGGACGTTTATGGACAGGGCGGAGAGGTTTGGTCAAAAGGCGACGGCAGCCCGGTTACTCTCGCCGACCACCAAGCGGAAGCAATCGTCTGCGCCAAGCTGGCTTACGCTTTTCCGCCCACTCCGATCATCGCCGAGGAGTCGACGTCTTTGGGGAAGCCAGCCGCGGTCGCCGACCGGTTTCTGCTGGTCGATCCGCTCGACGGAACGAAGGAATTTGTCGCACGGAATGGAGAATTCACTATCAACGTCGCCCTGATAGAGAAAGGCGCGCCAGTCGCCGGCGCCGTATACGCGCCCGCCCTCGGTCGGCTCTGGTTCGGCGGACAGCACGCTTTTGTTTGCAAGGCACCTGTCGGCGGGGGCTTGCCGAGTCGACGTGCGTGGCGACCGATCACGGTGCGCCCGGCTCCAGAAGCCTTGGTTGTTCTGGCGAGCCGCTCGCACGGCGATTCTCAGACCGAAGCATTCTTGAGGCGCCTGCCGATTGCCGAGCGGCAGACGAGGGGGTCCTCTATGAAATTCTGCGTAATCGCCGAAGGTTTAGCCGACGTCTATCCGCGATTTGGTCCGACCATGGAATGGGACACGGCAGCGGGCGATGCGGTGCTACGCGCGGCCGGCGGCGTTGTTCTCGATCTTTCGGGGATGCCGCTCGCCTATCGGAAGACGGCCGGCCATCTCCGCAACGGAGCGTTCGTCGCCTGGGGCAACGCCGAGACTGCACGAAGGTTCAACTGCTGTTGAGGCTCCGTAAACGGTTCCGCCGAACATCGGGCGATTTTAGAAGGGGGGAAGAGCCGCCGCTGGCGCGGACTACCTGGTGGAGCTGAGGGGATTCGAACCCCTGACCTCTGCAGTGCGATTGCAGCGCTCTCCCATCTGAGCTACAGCCCCTGGCAGCGCGCGTCTTAAAGCCCGAGCCCGTTCCCTGTCAACGGCGACGACGGTTCGTCCGCTCGCTTGTTGCTGAAGACCCGAGGCTCCCGGTCCGAGGATATTCTATGGCTCCCGTACTTAAACTCCTGCTCTACGTCCTTCAGCTATACACGTTCGTCATCATCGCCGGGGCGGTGCTGTCGTGGTTGATCGCTTTCAACGTGGTCAATATTCGTAACGAGTTTGTCCGATCGGTGTGGAATCTGTTTGTCGCCCTTACTGAGCCGCTTCTCAAGCCCATGCGCAACCTCTTGCCGAGCACAGGCGGCATCGACATCTCACCGATCATACTCCTGCTCGCGATCTGGTTTGTTGAGTGGCTCATCCGAGATGATATCGCGCCACTGTTAGGCGTTTCCCCTTACTCACTGTGACAGGGGATTCGGCGGAAAAGTTTACCGATTCGACCGCAGCCGGCGGGGGCCTCCGGGTCGCGCCGACGGTCCCTAACGTCGCCGATTTGAACCCAGCCGCCGCGCCGGCCAAGGCTCCTGCGGCCGCTGCGGCCGCCGCGCCCGCTCAGCCGAAATCTTCCGTGCCGCCCGAATGGCTCACCCGCGACGAGTTCAACGCCGAAATTCGGAAACAGGGTGCCAACGGCTTTTATTACCCGGACCTGTTTTCGGACGGGTTCGAAGGGGGGCGTCGTGAGAATCCACATTCATTGGGCGCTGTGGCCGTCGGGGCTGCAGTGAGATTTCTTGGAACGCCCAACGAGCACATGTTTGAGGCCCACAACTCGGAGATCACGGCTCAAGGCTTTGCGTTCAGTACCAGGGCACATTCAAGGACTGCGACGGTCGCACGGCTCAAAAGGGACTGTGGACGAAAACCGGGTAGCCGACCTGCCAAGACACTTCACGGGCCCGGGTTGTGACGGCCGTCACAGAGGCAAGCCAAAATCCGCAATAGCTTGAGCAAAATACCGCTTCCGCGCTAATCTTCCGAAAACGCGCAAGGACCTCGGCATGTCGGGCGGCGTCTTCATCTGCTATCGAAGGGAAGACTCGGCCGGCTTCGCGCGCCTTATCTACGACCGCCTGACAACCAAGCTCGGACGCGACAACGTCTTCTTCGACGTCGACAACACTCCCGTAGGTGTCGATTTTGTGGACATTCTTTCCGAGCGCGTCGGCAAATGCGACGCGCTGATCGCGGTGATCGGAAAGACTTGGGTTTCGAGCGCTGACATTCATAGCCGTCGTCGTCTTGACGACCCCAACGACTTCGTCCGCATTGAGATCGAGGCTGCGCTTGACCGCAACACTCGCGTCATTCCGGTGCTCGTCGACGGCGCGGCGATGCCGAGGCCGGAGGACCTGCCGGATAGCCTTAAGAAGCTCGCACGCCGGCATGGAATCGAAATTTCGCACACGCGCTTCGATTCCGACGTCGAGAGGTTGACCCGCGCTCTTTCATTACTCGAGGAGGAGCTTCGTCAGCGCGAGGCGGCCGAACGCGCGGCCCGCGAGGAACGCGGAAGGCGCGAAGCGGCCGAGGCAGCTGAAAAGGCGGAACAGGCTCGGCGACTAGCCGAAGCTGAAGCGGCGCGGTGGGCGGAAGAGGAACGTCGCGCAAAGGAAGCTGCCGAAGCGCAACGGGCTCGCGAACAACGCGAGAGGCGGGAGGCTGCCGAAGCGGCAGAGAAAGTGGATCGGGACCAAGGATCCGGAGAGGAAGCGCTTAAGCGCGAGGCGGAGACTAAGACGGGCGATACCGTCGGTCAGTCGAGAAAGGCGACTCCCGAGCCAGCGCCGAGCATGGCGTTTGCGTCGCCAAAAACGGCGAGGAACTTGGGCATCATCGCAACGGTCGCGGGTGCCGTCGTTGCGGCGGTGATTATGTGGCGCGCGGGGGTCGCGCGGGCGCTCCTCGACATCATCATGATCGTGCTCAATCTCTACACGTGGGTCGTCATCGGCGGCGCCATCCTATCCTGGCTCATCGCCTTCGGCGTGGTCAATATCCGCAACGACCTCGTCCGCGCGCCCTGGAACCTGTTTTTCGCCTTGACCGAGCCGTTCCTGAAGCCGATCCGCAACTTCCTGCCGAACATGGGCGGCATCGACATTTCCCCGATCATCCTGCTGCTCGCGGTCATGTTCGTTCAGCGGATCATCATTTACTACATTTATCCTTATGCATTTTGACGGCCTGGACGACATGAGCGAAGCCTCGCCCTCCAAGACCGCCGCCGGGCGCTTCTTCGAAGATTTCCGCATCGGCGAGGCGATCCGGCATGCGACGCCGCGCACGCTCACCGCGGGCGACGCCTCGCTCTATTCCGCGCTGTATGGAACGCGCTTCGCGCCCCAGAGCGCCGAGACCTTCGCCCGGGCGATCGGCTATCCGGCGAGTCCGATCGACGACCTCCTCGCCTTCCATGTCGTGTTCGCCAAGACGGTGCCGGACGTTTCCCTCAACGCCGTCGCCAACCTCGGCTACGCCGACTGCCGGTTCCTGAATGCCGTCTATCCGGGCGACACGCTGTCGTCGGTTCCGAGGTGATCGGCCTCAAGGAGACCTCCAACAGGCAGAGCGGCGTCGTCTACGTGCGCTCGCGCGGCGCCAACCAGCGCGGAGAAACCGTCCTCGATTACGTGCGCTGGGTGATGGTGCGAAAGCGCGACGCCGGCGCGCCGGCGCCCGAAGCGGCCGTTCCGAAACTGCCCGAGGCGGTCGGCGTCGCCGAGCTCGGCTCGGCCTGTCCGCCGATCGACTGCGACGCGTTCGACGACGCGCTCAGCGGATCGCCGCACCGGTTCGAGGACTATGCCGCGGGCGAGCGGATCGATCACGTCGACGGAATCACGGTCGAAGAGGCCGAGCACATGATCGCGACCCGGCTCTACCAGAACACCGCCAAGGTGCATTTCAACCAGCACAGCGAGGGGCAGGGCCGGTTCGGACGGCGGCTCATCTATGGCGGCCATGTCATTTCGCTCGCCCGGGCGCTGAGCTTCAACGGCCTCGCCAACGCCTTCCATATCGCGGCGATCAACGGCGGGCGGCATGTCGCGCCGCTGTTCGCCGGCGACACCGTCTTCGCCTGGAGCGAGGTCGTCGAGACGGCGGCGCTGCCCGGCCGGAGCGATGTCGGCGCGCTGCGCGTCCGAACGATCGCCGCCAAGAACCGCCCGTGCGCCGACTTCCCGCTGCGCGAGGGCGACGGGTACGAGCCGAACGTCGTCCTCGACCTCGATTACTTGGCGCTCGCGCCGCGCCGGGCGTGACGTTGCGGCTCCCGGCGGACGCGACTCTGATCATCGTCGGCGCGCGGGAAGCGATCGACCAGCCACGCCCGAGCGTCGAGGCGAACCTCGCCTCGCTCATCGGCGCGTGGCGGAGGGAGGGTTTGCCGGTCGTCCACGTACGTCTCGACAGCGCGCCGGGAGCCCGTTCAAGGCGTGCGCGACGCCGCTCGCAGACGAGACCGTGGTCGACGTCGGCGCGGCGGGCGCTTTCTCCGAGACGGGACTCGAAAGTCTGCTCGACGAGGCCGGCGCGACCACGCTCGTCCTGTGCGGCGCGCTGAACGCCGTCGAACCGACGGCGCGCGACGCCGGGAATCTCGGCTATCACGTCTTCATTCCGCTCGACGCATGCTGGCCAGCGTCGAGTCCCGCCGACCCGGCGGCCGGCCGCCTGCGCCGTGACGGAGCCGCCGTCGTCGACACGGCGGCGACGCTCGACGCAGCGGCGACGGCGAAGGCGCGCCAGCGGAGAGAGGTGGAGCGGAAGCGCTGAGCCGAAGTCCTGGCGCCCTTCTTCCCCGGCTTTGACGCAGGGCGGCGGCCGCCCGCACAAAACTGGTCGCGCGCGGGCCATTTCAAAGGCTTGGGCGCCAAAAACTGTCACTTCAGCGAAGCGTGCTCGGCGTCATCCCGGCGCCCGCCGCAGAGACGCGACCGGCCTTTCTGGAGGCGGTGGCGCGGGTGCCGAATTCCATAATCACGAGTCTTGGATGGGCTAGCCGCCTCGTTTACAACGATATCACGGAACCCGCTTCTCACGAAGCTTTTGTTTCCGTCGGGACGCCGTCTGTCGGAAAAGATCATAAAGTTCAATCAGATAGGCTAAGACACCGCGTTCACCGCAGGGCGCTTCTCTTCGTGTCCCGGAGCGGCGGCGAAGCGCCGGGACGGCCCGGCGCCGCGGTCGTCGGCCTATAGCGCGTCGTTCGAAAAGCGACGCCCTCTCACGCGCTCGCGATCCACTTCAGCGCCGCGAGTCCGGCTGCCGCGAAAATCGCATATGAGGTATTGGCGTTATGCGGCCCTCGCATGGGTTGGAGGGTGACGCGCCGCCACCATTTTCATCCATAATGGCGCGCCCCCGGGCGCCGGTTGGCTGCTAGAGAGAAACTCGAGGCCGGTCATGCGGCCTAGCATGCGTTTCATTCTAGGGGGTCGACGCAGTCTGATGGCCTGTTGCGCCGAATAATCTCCGCCAGGGCGCGCGCGCTCCGTCGCCTTCCCGCTGCCGACCGTTTGCTCCCGGCATGACGACGTCCGTCAGGAGGAGATCGATCCGGCCCTTCCGGCAGAGCCTCTTCGGCGTCGGCCGCCTTGAGCACCTTGTAGGCCAAGATCGTCCAGCGCTTCGATTGTCCAGCCCGTGGCCGTTATCGCGGCACCCGCGGCGCGGCAGGCTTCCTCGGCGCGCCGCTCATCCAAGTTCTGCCTCAGTCTCCCGCCCGGTCGAGCGGCGTCGCGCAGCTCTACCTGGCCGGCGCACCCGGGGGCGGCCCAGGCTGTCCGCCTTGCTGCTGCATGTACCCGCCCTGTTGCTGCATGTACCTGCGCTGCTCTTCCGCCCTCCTCTGGAACCGCTGTTGCATCTGTTGGCGCTGCTGTTCCACCACCTGGGGGTCGGTTGGCCTGCCGTCGAACGCCGGACCGAGATCCTTCAACGGGATGTTCAGGGTCAGGTCCCGGCCTGATGGGCCGCCGCCCGCCACGCGCAAGACGATGCTCATGGTCTGCCCCTTCTTGAGGGCGTCGAGCGTATTCGACCCGATGTCGACTTCGCCCGTGCAGGAGCCCTGGAAGCACATGCCGTACTTGCCCTCTATCGGCTGGCCGTTGTCGATGATGACGCGGAACCCCGGCTGCATCATCAAGCCGATCGTCGGCATCATGAGGCGCAGCTTGCGCTTTTCTTCCCCCTGCAGCTCGGCGACGTTGACGCTGACCATCGGCGGCTGATCGGCCGACGCGCCAAAGTCGCGCGTCGTGGAGCAAACCTCGAGGCCGGTGTTGGGCTCCTTCGAGCAGAGCTTGGCCCATTGCGGCTCGGGCGACACGAGGTCCATTTTCGAGGGCATTTGGCCTTGCCCGCCTTGCGCGGGAGAGCCGGGGGCGGGCCCGGGCGGGTAGTTCTGCGCGACGGCGGCGCCGACGCCCATAGCGAGGCACATTGCGAGCGCCGCGGCGCCCGTGCGCGTGACGAGAATGTTCATCGATTTTCCTTTCAACCGGGGAGCAAAAGGGTGGCTGGGCGGCGCTTCATCCTCCCTGCTGCGCCCTCGTCCGCCATCCATGAGGTTGCGGGCGGCGATAAAGCGAGACGCGCCGAGGCGCGGCGCTCGCTCGGACGCCTTCTTTCCACATTCGTTGCGACATTCCAACAACAATTTCGCCGCCGCGCCGCTGCGACGCAAGCGCGCGGTTTCTCGGCCCCACAAGGCGCTTCGGCGCGGCATGCAAAACTTGAGAAAGCCGAACGATCGGGAAAAGCCGCTCGCCCTGCTAAAGGCGCCCCGTCGTTTGGAATTGTCATTGCGAGGATCCGAATCGAAGCGACAGCGCCGGCGCAACCCGTCGGCTTGCGCCGGCGCGGGGATAGATCGCAGCCTCTCGTCGCTCGAAGCCGCAATGACGCGGTCGATTCCGCCGGATCGGGACTCGCTCTAATGGCCAAAGGGCATGAACGAGGACATCGAGTTCATGAAGCCGCCGAGGGGCGCACTGCCAATGTCCATGTTGCGCATCGAATGCGACATCAGCGAGGTGGTGCCGGCCATATTGTTGACGTTGAAGGCGACCGTGCCCATGACCCGGTCCATGTCGCCGAGCGAGCCGCGCATCATGCGCGTGTCGTCGCGCATGCTGGTCATCGAGTCGCGCATGTTGTTCATCGATCCGCGCATGTCGGTCATCGAATCGCGCATATCGGTCGTCGAAGCGTACAAGTTGCCCATGACGCGGGTCATCGACTGCATCTGCTCGGTCATGAGCGCCGCCTGGTCGACCATGCGGTGCGCGTCGACGGTCAATTCGTAGATGAGAAAAAAGCCGTACGCCGCCAGCAGCAGGAACCCGGTCATCCCCGCGTACACGATGAGTCGCAGCGTCTTGAGGTGCGCCGCCGCGCGCTCGAGGTACTCGAGGTACTGGGGGTGGTATTCGTGCGCCGGAAACACATGCGCGGGATAGTCGTGTTTCAGTTCCTCGGGGGGAATCGGGTGCGTCGTGTGCGTCTCTGTCATGGCCTATTTCTCCGGCTGGCGCAGCCGCCGAGGCGCGCCGCGCCGCCAATCCCGCCCCTGATTCCCGCCATCGCGTCGCGGCGGGCTCCTGCGACCTCCCCTAGGCTCCGTCGCGCGAGAACACAAGCGCGCTTCGCTTGCCCGAAACGGCAAGAGCCTTCAAATCGTTCTCGAGGCGGTCCGCCAACTCGGGGGCGTTGCGCCGGATGATCGGCACTAGGGCGCGCGCGCCCGCCGTGTCGCCGCTCCGCGCAAGGCGAAGGGCCGTTTCGTAATACGTCTGCGACGCCTCCTGCACACGCCCGGCGTTGAGGAGCACGTTGCCGAGCTCGCCGCGGGCCTCGACGTCGCCCGGCTCTTGCTTGAGAAGCTCCTGGTAGAGGGAGATCGACTGGTTGACGTCGCCGCGCGCGAAGGCCGCGCGCGCCGATTGCAACAGATCCTTTGCCGCCTCTTCGGGGGCGACGGGCGCCGGCGCGCGAGATTCGGAAATCGTGGTGCCGGCCCATCGCCAAGCGAATTCGGCGCCGGCGCGCGCCTCCTGCGCGCCTTCGCGCATCAGCGCGCGCAAGCCCGGCGAGAAGCCGCCGACCCAGGCGCCCAACAGGAAGAACACGACGGCATAAAACACCCACGTCGTAAGCCGCGCCAACATGCCGGTTCCCTTTTCCGAGCCTGCGCCGTCCGCGCCCCAGGGACATCTGCGAACGCATTACGCCGCCGGCCCGCCGCGTTCAGCCGCCGCCGGCCCTCCTATGCGGCGATGGCGAGGGCCTTGCGGGCCCTCGCCGTTCTTCGGTTGGCCTTCACCCGCCGCCCCCGCCGTAGCCGCCGCCCCCGCGGTAGCCGCCCCCGGGGCCGCCCCCGCCGTAGCCGGGGGCGCCGCCCCCGCCCCCGCCGTAGCCGGGGCCGCCGCCCCACCATTGCGCCTGAGCCGCGCCGGGCGCCGCCAAGGCGCCCGCGACGGCCGTCGCCAACAACAACGCCTTAAGTTTCGACATCGCATCCTCCATCGTTAAGTCGCATCGTTAAATCGCTTTGTTCGACCGCACGGCCGGCGAAGCCCCGTCGGGCGCCGCCGGCCCTTCTTATGCGGCGATGGCGAGGGCCTTGCGGGCCCTCGCCGTTCTTCGGTTGGCCGTCACCAGCCGCCGCCGCCGAAGAAGCTCCGCGCCATGCCGCTGAGGCCGCCGCTGTCGCGCCCGCCGCCGTCGCCGAAGAAGCTCCGCGCCATGCCGCTGAGGCCGCTGTCGCGCGCCCGTAGCCGCCGTAGCCGTAGTCGCCGTAGCCGCCCCACGGGCCGCCGCCCGAGCCGTAGCCGGGGTAGCCCCCCCCAAGACTGCGCCTGAGCCGCGCCGGGCAGCGCCACGGCGGCCGCGACCGCCGTGGCCAACAGCAACGCCTTAAGTTTCGACATCATACCCGCCATCGTTAAGTCGCATTGTTGAATCGCTTTGTTCGACCGCACGGCCGGCGAAGCCCCGTCGGGCGCCGCCGGCCCTTCTTATGCGGCGATGGCGAGGGCCTTGCGGGCCCTCGCCGTTCTTCGGTTGGCCGTCACCAGCCGCCGCCGCCGCCGCCGCCGAACATGCTCCGCGCCATGCCGGGCATGCCGCCGCCGCCCCCGTAGCCGCCGTAGCCGCCGCCGCCGAACATGCTATTCGCCATGCCGCTCATGCCGCCGCCGCGCCCGTAGCCGCCGTAGCCGCCGTAGTCGCCGTAGCCGCCGCCCCACGGGCCGCCGCCGTAGCCGCCCCACGGGCCGCCGCCCCAGCCGCCGTAGCCGGGGTAGCCGCCCCACGGGCCGCCTCCCCAGCCGCCGTAGCCGGGGTAGCCGCCCCACGGGCCGCCGCCCCAATATTGCGCCTGAGCCGCGCCGGGCAGCGCCACGGCGGCCGCGACGGCCGTCGCCAACAACAACGCCTTAAGTTTCGACATCACATTCTCCATCGTTAAGTTGCATTGTTAAATCGCTTTGTTCGATCGCACGGCCGGCGGAGCCCCGTCGGGCCCCGCCAGCCCTTCTTATGCGGCGATGGCGAGGGCCTTGCGGGCCCTCGCCGTTCTTCGGTTGGCCGCTACCAGCCGCCGCCGCCGCCGCCGAAGAAGCTATGCGCCATGCCGCTGAGGCCGCCGCCGCGCCCCCCGTAGCCGCCGTAGCCGCCATCGCCATAGCCGTAGCCGCCGCCGCCCCACGGGCCGCCGCCCCAGCCGTAGCCGGGGTAGCCGCCCCACGGGCCGCCGCCATAGCCGTAGCCGGGGTAGCCGCCCCACGGGCCGCCGCCCCAGCCGCCGTAGCCGGGGCCGCCGCCCCACCATTGCGCCTGAGCCGCGCCGGGCAGCGCCACGGCCGCCGCGACGGCCGTCGCCAACAACAACGCCTTAAGTTTCGACATCACATCCTCCATCGTTAAGTCGCATCGTTACGATGCGACGTTCGACCGCATCGCCGGCGCAGCCGCGTCGGGCCCCGCCGGCTCTGCGATGCGGCGAGGGCCGCGGGCCCTCGCCGTTCTTCGGTTGCCGTCAGTAGCCGCCGAAGAAGCTCCGCGCCATGCCGCTGAGGCCGCCGCGGTCGCGCCCGTAGCCGCCGTAGCCGTAGCCGTAGTCGCCGCCCCACGGGCCATAGCCATAGCCGTAGCCGGGGTAACCGCCCCAGCCGTAGCCGGGGTAGCCGCCCCAGGGGCCGCCCCAGCCATAGGGGCCGCCCCAGCCATAGGGACCACCGCCCCAGCCGCCGTACGGATAGCCGCCGTAGCCGCCGCCGTACGGATAGCCGCCGTAGCCGCCGCCGTACGGATTGCCGTAGCCGTAGGCCGGCGGCGGCGCGCCAAAACCGGGCCCCATCGGCTCTCTGGCCGCGTTGCTCTCAGGCGGCGCAGTCGGTCTCGGCGCTTCGGTCGGGGCCTGCGCCTGCGGCTGACCGCTCCACGGGTTGGCCTGATACGGGCCCGAAGGCGGCGGGGGCTGGTTGGTTTGCTGGGCGATCGCCGCCGTCGCCAGGCCGCTCAATCCGGCGGCCAGCGCGATCATGCTTAGTCTGGTCATCGCTCTCTCCTTTCTCCGGGACACGGGACCGCATCATGCGGGCCTACCAGTTTGGCGGCAGGGCGCCGGATCGCTCCCGCCACCAGTTCCATGTTTGTGCATTGGTCCACCCCGAGAGCGGCGTGCTCCAAGGCACGTACATGAATGGCGTGCTCAGACCCCAGGGATTGAAGGGGTCCGTCATCGAATTGACTTGGCCGAACGTGTCAAACCGCAACGGAGCGTCCGGGCGGTAGGGGTTCGGACCGAAATCTAGAAAATGGTTCGTCGCGGGCCGAATCAGCGGCATCGGCGGCGCAGCGGCCGGCCCGCCGAGGTCAGGCGGCAGGACGCCTTCCGGTCCCCCCGAAATCTGTGGCGCGCCGCCGCCGAAGGCCGGGTTCGGCGCGTAGGGGCCGGCGCCATATCCGGCGCCGCCGAATCCATACTGCGAAGCGGCGCCGTTAGGGCCGACGGCGTAAGGCCCCGCCGTGGAAGGGCCGGCGGAATAGGGCCCGCGCCCCTGGTCTTGCGAGCCCGATCCGCCGCCGCCGAAGGCCGGGTTCGGCGCGTAGGGGCCGGCGCCGTATCCGGAGCCGAATCCGTAGGAATGGGCGCCGTAGGGGCTGACGGCGTAAGGGCCCGCCGTGAAAGGGCCGGCGGAATAGGGCCCGCGCCCCTGGTCTTGCGAGCCCCATCCGCCGCCGCTGAAAGCCGGCGTCGGCGCCGTGGGGGCGCGTGCCGGCGCGGCGAAGTTCTCCGGCAGCGCGCCTTCCGGTCCCCCCGACGGCGCCTTCAGGCCGCCGAAAGCCGGCGTCGGCGCGTAGGGGCCGGCGCCGTATCCGGAGCCGAATCCGGAGGAAGGGGCGCCGTAGGGGCTGGCGGCGTAAGGGCCCGCTGGGTAAGACCCGGTTCCCATAGACTGCGAGGATTGCGAGTCTTGTGCGCTGTCGCTCAGTTCGGCGAACGTCGCCGATTGCGCGGCCGACGCGCCAGTGACCGCGGCGGTGAGAATGAGTTCGAATGTGCGGATTGCGGTCACGCCGAGTCTCCTCCCAAGTCGTTGATTTCCGCGTCACTATCAGTCGCCGGCGGCTTTTCGACGGCGCCGTTCGCGGGAGTCTTCGGCTCGGATTCCGCGTCGCCGTTGGTCTTCGCCGCTGTTGCAACCTTTCTCGCCCCGCGCTTGCGGACTGGCCGCGGCGGACGTTTCGGCTCTTCGACAGCAGGTGCGGTCTCTGGCGTCGGACCTAGGACCGCGGCCTCCCGCTCGGTCTTGCGTAACAGGCGTAGCGGCCGGCCGGGCGGCGGCTCTGGCGTCGAAGTCGAGTCGGGTGCGGCCTCCGCCTCGCTCTTGCGGACAAGTCGAGGCGGTCGCCCTGGACTCGCCGGAGCCGGTTCTGGCTCGGGAGGCGAAGGCGCGACCGCTTCCGTCTCGCTCTTGCGCATGAGACGCGCGGGCCGGCCCGGCGCGGCTGCCGCGGGCTCCGGCGCGCCGCCGACCGCGCTCTCTTCGCTCTTGCGCACGAGGCGCGGCGGCCGTCCCGGCGCCGCAGACGGAATGGGCGCGCTCGGCGAAGGGGGGCCGCCGGGGCCGCCGCCAGGGGGCGGCGCCCCGGGTCCGCCGGGAGCGCCCGGGCTCGGCGCGCCTCCATGAGGGGCGCCGCCGTGCGGCGGACGGCCGGTGAAATATTTGCGCACCGAGACGCAGCCCATCGGGATGACGACCAGCGTGAGGAACGTCGCCACCAGCGAGCCGAAAAGAAGCGAAACCGCCATGCCCTGGAAGATCGGGTCGGTCAGCAGCACCATCGAGCCGATCACCAGCGCGAGCGCGGTGATCATGATCGGCCGCAGGCGCACGCGCCCGGCGAGGGTGATCGCCTCGGGGACCGACATGCCTTCGGAGACTTTTTCGCGCGCGAATTCGACGAGCAGGATCGAATTGCGCACGATGATGCCGGCGAGCGCGATGAAGCCGATCATCGAGGTCGCGGTGAAATCGGCGCCGAGCAGCCAATGGCCCGGCACGATGCCGATCATCGTCAGCGGGATCGGCGCCATAACGACCAGCGGCAGAACGAAACTGCGAAACTCCGCCACCACGAGAATGTAGATGAGGACCAGCGCCGCCATGAAGGCGATGCCCATGTCGCGGAAGGTCACGTAGGTGACCTGCCATTCGCCGTCCCATTTGAAACCGCTGACGTTGGCGTCCTCGGGAGGCCAGAAATAATTGCCGCTGATCGTCTTCCCGTCAGGCGTGACGTAGCTCTTCAGCGCCGAGTCGACCGCGAGCATCCCGTAAAGCGGCGCGCCGAGCCGGCCGATCACGTCGCCGGTGACGTATTCCACCGCGCGAAGATCCTTGTGATAGATCGGCGGATCGACGCGCTGGGGCTCGAATCGTCCAAGTTCGCTCAGCGGCGTCGTCGATCCGCTCTGGTTGCGCACCGGCAACACCAAGAGATTGCCGAGATTGACGCGGGTGGCGAGCGGAACCTGGAGGACGATGACCGCCTGCTCGAGATTATGGGTTTGTTGCAGGGCGCCGACTTCGAAGCCGCCGGTCGCCATCGCCAGCTCGCGATTGATGTCCTCGATCGAGACGCCGAACAGCTTGGCGCGCTGCCGGTCGACGCGGAACTCGATCTGCTCGTAGGGCGCCTCCATGTAGGTATTCACGTCGGCGACGTGCGGCGTCCGCTCCATGACCTGCAGGATGTGACTCGCGA
Source organism: uncultured Alphaproteobacteria bacterium (assembly GCA_963758335.1). GTDB lineage: Bacteria > Pseudomonadota > Alphaproteobacteria > Rhizobiales > Beijerinckiaceae > Roseiarcus. The sequence goes on from CAVWVF010000004.1 coordinate 401,457, forward strand.
CGTCGCGCCTGATCTCGGCCGTCGGGCCATAGAGCTCGACAACCACGGGCGCGAGCACCGGCGGGCCCGGCGGGGCCTCGGCGACGGTCAACCGCGCATGCGCGGCCTGCCCGATCGGGCTCAACAGCGACCGCACCGCCTGCGCGATGTCGTGGCTCGAGCGCTCGCGCAGGTCCTTGTCGACGAGCTGCACGGCGATGTCGGCCTGCCAAGGCTGCTGGCGCATGTAGTAATGGCGCACGAGACCGTTGAAATTGAACGGCGAAGACGTGCCGACATAAGTCTGGAAGGCGGTCACTTCGGGCACCGTCTTGAGCGCGTCGTCGAGCCGATGGGCGAGATTGGCGGTGGCGAACAGGTCCGTGCCCTCCGGCATGTCGATGACGACCTGCATCTCCGACTTGTTGTCGTAGGGCAGCATCTTGAAGGCGACCATCTCGAGCGGAAACATCGCCACCGCGCCGAGCATCGCGGCGATGATCGCGAGCAGCGTGATCAAGCCGAGGCGCCGCGACCTCATGATCGGTGTGATCACGCCGCCGTAGCCCTTGCCGATCGCCGCCGCCTGCCGGTGCTCGCGCTCGGCCGCGCGCCTCAACCCAGCCATGTTGGGCTTCACCCGCGCCGCCAGCCACGGCACGAAGACGAATGCGGCGAACAGCGAGAACATCATCGCCGCCGAAGAGAGGACCGGAATCGGCAGCATGTAGGGGCCCATCATGTCGGTGACGAAGCCCATCGGCAAAAGCGCCGCGACGACGGTGAAGGTCGCGATGATCGTCGGATTGCCGACCTCGTCGACCGCGTCGGCGGTCAAGTCGTCGTCGGTGCGGCCGGCTTCCAGCCAGCGGCGATAGATGTTTTCGACGACCACGATCGCGTCGTCGACGAGAATGCCGATCGCGAACACCAGCGCGAACATCGAGACGCGGTTGATCGTGAACTTGAGCACATAGGCGACCGCCAGCGACATCAAGAGCACGGAGGGAATCGTGATGAGCACGATGATCGCCGGCCTGAGGCCCATGGCGACAAAGGCGAGCACCGTGACCAGCGCCGAGACGAGGAACAGCTTGAAGATGAGATGCGAGACCTTGTCGCGCGCGGTCGCGCCGTAGTCGCGCGAAATCGTCACGGTCACGTCCGAGGGGATCAGCGTCCCCTGCATGGCCTTGACTTCCCCTAGGATCGAATCGGCGACATCGACTCCATTGGTGCCCTTTTGCTTGGCGACCGCCACCGTCACCGCCGGCGCGGTGGAGAAGGCGCCGGCGTCGCGGCGCAGCGAATTATCGACGATCGACTTGGTTTCGGATTCGCCCTCGCGGAGCGCGGCGACGTCGCGCAGGTACACCGGGCGGTTTCCCTGGACCCCGATGACCAGGTTGCCGATATCCGTCGTGTTCTTCAGGAACTCGCCGGTGTAGACGTTGAACCAGCGATTGCCGTCGATCACGTCGCCGGCCGGCAGATGCTGATTGGCGGCGCTGATCGCTTGGGCGACCTGACCCAGCGTCAGGCCGTAGGCGGCGATCTTCGAGGGGTCGATTTCGATCCGCGCCTGTTGGAGGCTGCCGCCGACGACGAAACTCTGGCCGGTGTTCGGCAGCGACTTCAGGCGCAGCTCGACGTCGAGCCCGAGCTTGCGCAACTCAACGGGGTCGAGCGAATTGGACGAAAGGGTGACGGTGACCACCGGCACGTCGTCGATGCTCTTGGGCTTGACCAGCGGCTGCAGCACCCCCTTCGGCATGAAATCCATGTGCGACTGGAGCTTGGAGAACAGTTTGACAAGCGAGGGCTCCATCTGCTCGCCGACCTCGAAACGCACGGTGACCATCGACAGGCCTTCGTGCGAGACCGAGTAGACGTGCTTGACGCCCGAGATTTCCGACATCAGCCGCTCGAGCGGCTCGGAAACCAGGTGGTTGACCTCTTCCGCCGACGCGCCGGGATAGGCGACCAGAATGTCGACCATCGGCACCGATATCTGCGGGTCCTCCTCGCGCGGGGTCACGATCATGCCGAGCGTCCCCACGAGGAAGAAGGCGATCAAGAGAAGCGGCGTCAGCGGCGACTCGACGAAGGCCGAAGCGACCCGTCCGGCGAGGCCCCATCGTCGCTCCGGCGCCGCCGGCGCGCCGGCCGGAGCAGGCGCTGCGACGCCCGGGTGTGTCACATCGGGCGCAGCAGGCGCTGCGACGTCCGGGTGTGTCACTTCGGTCACGACGCGCGCCTCATGATCATGACCTCACATCGTCCGGCCGGAAGGCGATTCGCCCGACTTGAGATCGGGAGAGGGATTGGCGATCACCCTTTCGCCCGCGCTGAGGCCGGCCAGCACGGCGGTGCGGCCGCCCATCGTGTCGCCGAGCCTCAGCACGCGCATCTCGGGGCCGTGCGCGGTGATGACGAAGGCGACCGGCAGGCTGCCGCGATAGGCGATCGCATTGGCGGGTATGGCGGGCGTGAGCGTCGACGGGCTCACGCCGCCGGCCTGGGCGATCCAGACGCGCGCGTACATGCCCGCCGCGACGAGGGCGCCCTGCGGCAGCGCGAACTTCACCGTCACCGTGTGCTGGTCGGCGTTGGCGGCCGGGAAGATTTGCCTCACCGTAGCCCAGAGGTTTACGCCGTTCACGGTCACCGGAACCGCATCGCCGAGCTTGACCTGTGCGACCTGGGCGATCGGCACTTCGACGACCACGTCGAGCTGGTCGGCGTCGCCGACGTCGGCGAGCGGCTGGCCAGGCTGCACGATGTCGCCGACCCGCACGAAGCGCTTCAGGATGACGCCCGCGCGCGGCGATATGGAGCGGCGGTCGCGCAACATCGCCTCGATCTTGTCGACGTTCGCCTGCGCGCCGACCAAGCCCGCCTGCTGGCGCTCGTATTCCGAGCGCGAGTTGTAAAAGGCGGGGATGCTGGGCTGCATTTGCGACTCGTAGGCGGGGCCGTACCCGTAGGGCGAATTGAAGCCGCCGTACCCGTAGGGCGAATTGAAGCCGCCGTACCCGTACGGCGAATTGGGGCCGCCATAATTGGGCCTGCCGCCCATCATGCCCAAAATCGGGCCCATGAAGTCCTGAGCCATGTTGCCGTACCCGTACGGCGAATTCTGGCCGCCGTAATTGGGGCCGCCGCCCATCATGCCCATCATCGGGCCCATGAAGTCCTGAGCCGTGTTGAAGACCTGCATGCTGTGAGCCATGTTGGTGAACGGCGAATTCCGGCGCCCGTAGACGTCGTAGGCCGGCCCGCCCGTCACCGACGTCGTCGGCTGGCCGTACAGTCGGTGATAGAGCTGCGTCTGAGCGTTCACCGACGCGGACTCTTCGGCCGCGAGATTGGCCCAAGCGGTGCGGTAATCGGCGTCCAGCTCGCTGGTGTCGAGCGCCACGACCAGCTGTCCGGCGGCGACGCGATCGCCTTCCTCGCCGGCGAGGTAGACGATCCGGCCCGGCGCTTGCGCCAAAAGACGAACAGTGTTGCGCGGCTCGACGTATCCGCCGAGCTCGACCCGCGCCGCGGCGGGCATCTGCGAGACTTCGACGCTCGCCGGCTCGGGCGCGTCGTAGGCCTGCGCAGCGAGGGGCGACGGTTGCTGTGGGGCGGGCGCGCGGAGGAACCACGAAGCGATGATTCCTCCGAGGACGGCTGCGATCAGCAGAGAGAGAAATCTTCCGACAGAAGACAACATCTCGACGCCTCAACTCGACGCAACTCGCCGTTCGCCCGCCGGGGCGGGCGCATGCGGTCAGGTTCTCGGAACGGCTCCCATGGCGGTGAAGCTCTTGATGAACGGACCGGCCATGGCGGGATTCTTGATCATCGCGCCGTAGTCGCCGACCACGAACTTGAGCTTGCCGGTGGTGTAAGCCATGCCGAGGCCCATCATCCCGATCCCGGACTTGCACCACTTTTCCCAATCGGCCGGGCTCGCACGCAGGTCCCAGTTCAACGCCTCGCCGGCATAGGCGCCGGCCGATGTCACGTAACCGTTCTCGACCTTGAGCACGCCGCGCGGCTTGGGCTCGCCGTCGAAGCCGTAGCCGATCACGGAATTGAAGCCGATCTTGGCTAGGGCGTCCCCCAGGTCCTTGTCGTCGTTCCAGGCGTTGCCGAAATCGACCATCCAATCATCAGAAAATAGCGCTGGCATTCTCTTCCTCCTCCTCCTCAGTCGGCGGTCCGGCCGGTTTCCTCGTTTGTTGCGCGCCGTTCCGCCGGCGGTCCTTACATTAGAATGTTATCATATTCTTAAATTTGAATGTATGCATATGGGCCGCGCCCGTCAACGCCCTTTTGTGAAGATTCGATTAAGGTGCGTCAACTCGCCCTTTAACCTATGGTTAACCAGCGCGCGGCCCTGTCTATGAGCGCCTATGATCCCGCGCGCGTTTTCGACACGCCGATGCGGCAAACGGGAATTGTTGAAATCTAAGGTTTTTCCGGATCCGACGCGATGAGGCGAATCGACGCGGGCGAATCGACGCGTTTCCGGCGGATCCGCCCCAGAAGTGATCGACGAGGGCGTCTCGGGCTATTTGGTCGACGACGTCGCCGGCGCCATATCCGCCGTCCACAGCGTCGGAAGGTTCGATCGGGCAAAGGCGCGGGCGTGTTTCGAGCGCCGCTTCACGATCGATCGCGTCGCCCGCGACTGCGTGAATATCTTCCACGCCCTGCCGGGCGTGCGGTTCGCGGTCCCGCGCGTCCGCCTGGCGACAGGCTGGGCAGCGCCGCTCGCTCCGAGGGTCAGCGTCTTCGGCGACGCCCCGCCCGCCGTGGTCTCCGCGCCGGCGTTGGCGCGCCTCCCGGCCCGCCCGAACGCTAGCCGAAGGACTGACCCCTCGCGCTCTCAGTTGATCGTAAGGACGCCGACCGATCCCCGGCGCTCGAGGACGTCGACGATGACGTGCCCGTCCGAGCGGCGAAGGGCGACGTCGGCGCTGCCGCCTTCCATTCGCAGTCCCCTAAGAACGATCTCGTCCAGAAAGCGGGGGAGGATCGGCTCGCGAAAGGTGACGCGCTGTGCGGCGGTATCGAAGGCCAAGCCGGCGCAGGACTGGATGAGATAAAGCGGGGCCGCCGCCGCCCAGGCCTGGGGCATGCACGCCACCGGGTAGAACGTCGGTCCACGGGTCTTTTGTCGCGGGAATCCGCAGAAGAGCTCCGGCAGACGCCGCAGGTCGACGTAGGTCGACGCGCTGAACAGGCTCTCGAAAACTTTGGCGGCCTCACGACGGAAGCCGTAGCGGGCGAATCCCGCGGCGATCAAGGCGTTGTCGTGCGGCCAGACGGAGCCGTTGTGATAGCTCATGGGGTTGTAGCGCGCCTCCGTCGCAGCGACGGTGCGGATGCCCCACCCGCAGAAGCACGAGCTGCCCATCAGAGTCCGAACGACGGATTCCGCGCGCGCCGGATAGGCGATCCCGGAGAAGAGGGCGTGACCCGCGTTGGAGGCTCGGACGCGGCACGGCTTCTTGTCGCCGTCGAGCGCCAGGATGTAAGTCCCCAAGGCCGGGTCGAAAAACCGATCGTCGAAGCGGGAGCGCATCGCTTCCGCTTTCTCCCCGGACCCGACAGCGCGCTTCGGATCCGCCAACCGCGTTGCGATCCGCTCGGCGGCCCGCCAGGCCGCGTAGACGTAAGCCTGCACCTCGACCAGCGCGATCGGTCCCTCGGCCAGCCGACCGTCGGCATGGAAGATCGCATCGTGGCTGTCCTTCCATCCCTGATTCGCCAGCCCCTGGCCGGCTCGTCTCTCGTATTCGACGAAGCCGTCGGCGTCCCGGTCGCCGTAGCGTTCGATCCAGTTAAGCGCCGCCTCGATATGCGGCCAGAGCCGCCGTGTGGTTTCGATGTCGCCGGTCCGCTCGAGATATTCGCCGGCGAGCATGACGAAGAGCGGGGTCGAATCGACGCTGCCGTAATAGCGAGCGAAGGGGACCTCGGCCAGATCGGCCATTTCCCCGTGGCGCGCTTCGTGCAGAATCTTTCCCGGCTCCGCGTCGGCTTCGGGATCGGCCTGAACCGCCTGACTCGCGGCGAGATGCCCGAGCACGCCCCGCGCGATGCTCGGATCCAGCCAGAGCATTTCAAGCGCGGTGATGATGGCGTCGCGTCCGAAGACCGCGCTGAACCACGGAATGCCGGCATAAGGATAGGGCCCTTCGCGCAGCCGCGTCATCAGCATATAGAGATCGGCGATGTTGCGGCGAGCGGCCTCGTTGAAGATTTCATTCGAGGTCTCGACCGAGGCCGCGCGCGACGAGGCGGCGCGCAGCTCCCGCCGCGCGTCGCGCAGGCCGATGAAGAACGCGCGCATCGGCGGAAGCGGCGATTCCTCCTGTCGGCAATCGATTTCGATGAAGATCGACTGCGATTCCCGGGGATCCAGATCGAGCGCGTAGATCGCTTGATGAGCGGACAGCGTCGTCGGCTTGGGATCGAAGCGCAGCGTGGTCGACCGCCGTCGCTTATCGAGCCCGACGTAGCTCAGCGTCACGCCAACGTCGTTGATTTCGGGCTCTTTGGCCTCGCCTCGCCGCTTCCGGTGCGCGCCGCGAACCTCGAAGAGATCGGCGAAGTCGGCGGCGAAGGCAATTCCGACCCGAAGGCGGCGTCGGCGGTCGTCAAAGTTGCGAATGTTGAGCCTTTCGAAACAGCCCGCCCGCCAAAGAAAGCGAGACCGTCGCAAATGGATGAGATCGTGTTCGATCTTCAGGTGGTCGTGATCTTCGAACAGGTCCGGATTGGTCAAGTCGCACGTGAGCGTGGTGTTGTCGTCGCGCAACGTCGAGCTCAAGAGCATGGGCCGCGCGCCCTCGACCGTCACCGCGAAATTCGAAAGATGGCGCGTGTCCCGGTGATAGAGGCCCTCGGCGCTCCCGGGCCCGGAAACGGCATCGCCGTAGCTGTCGAACACGCCGAAGGAGTCGCCGTGCTTCAGAATGAGTCTCCGCACGTCCTGAAGCGACGCGGCCGCTGTTATCGCAAACAACTCGTGCAATTCGGACGCCGCCTCTTCAGCCGCGCGCGCGCCTGCCGCTTGAACCGCGCCCTCGCCTTTCCGCCGATCGTTCATCGTCGACCCCAACGCCAATAACCCCGCGCCTGCTGAGCTCGAGAACAAGCAACGTCGCTGTGAGAGCGCCTTTATTGTCGGCCTATCAAGGCGGTTGTCGGGCGAAACCTGACCCAAATGGGGGCGGCTAAGGTCGAGCGTGCTGAGGCGACTTTCCTGCGTCCGGCGCTTGCCTTTTGTCCGCCGCCCTTGCATAGGGCCGACCGTCTCCCGATAAGAATAGGCTTTGCTTCGATGGGTTTCAAATGCGGCATCGTCGGCCTGCCGAATGTCGGCAAGTCGACGCTCTTCAACGCCCTGACGCAGACCGCCGCCGCCCAGGCGGCCAACTATCCGTTCTGCACGATCGAGCCCAATGTCGGAGAGGTGGCCGTGCCGGATCCTCGGCTGGCCGCTCTTGCCGAGATCGCCGGATCGAAGGAAATCATTCCGACGCGTCTCACCTTCGTCGACATCGCCGGGCTCGTGCGCGGCGCGTCGAAGGGCGAAGGGCTGGGCAATCAGTTCCTCGCCAACATTCGCGAATGCGACGCCATCGCCCATGTCGTGCGCTGCTTCGAAGACAGCGATGTGACCCATCTCGAAGGCCGCATCGATCCGCCGTCGAACATCGCGACGATCGAGACCGAACTGATGCTCGCCGACCTCGAAAGTCTGGAACGGCGCATCGTCGCCATGGAAAAGAAGGCCAAGGGGGGCGACAAGGGCGCCAAGGAGATCCTGGCGCTCGCCGAGCGCAGCCTCGCCGAACTGCGCGAGGGGCGGCCCGTGCGCGCCGCCGGTGTGAGCCGCGAGGAGCACGATCTCTTCCAGTCGCTCGGCCTTCTGTCGTCGAAGCCCGTGCTTTATGTCTGCAACGTCGAAGAGGCCTCGGCCGACAAGGGCAACGCCTATTCGGAGAAAGTGAGGGAGCAGGCCGCAAACGAAGGCGCGGTCGCCGTCGTCGTATCCGCCAAGATCGAAAGCGAAATCGCCGTGCTGCCGCAAGCCGAGCAGAAGGACTATCTCGAGGCGGTGGGTCTCCACGAGCCCGGCCTCAATCGGGTCATCCGCGCGGGCTACGACCTCCTTCATCTCGTCACCTTCTTCAGCGTCGGCCCGAAGGAAGCGCGGGCCTGGACGGTGGAGAAGGGGACCAAGGCACCGCAGGCGGCCGGCGTCATCCACACCGATTTCGAGAGAGGGTTCATCCGCGCCGAGACCATCGCCTACGAGGACTACGTCGTCAATCACGGCGAGGCAGGGGCGCGCGAAGCCGGCAAGTTCCGCCTCGAGGGCAAGGACTACGTCGTCGCCGATGGCGACGTGCTCCATTTCCGCTTTGCCAATTGATCGCCCATGTCGGACCCTCGCTTTCGAGGACTTTTCGGCCGGCGAAGTCGTCGAATACGGCGGCGTTGAAGTCTCCGCACAGGAGATCGTCGACTTTGCGCGCGAGTTCGATCCGCAGCCCTTCCATATCGACGACGAAGCGGCGAAATCGGCGACCGGCGGCCTGATCGCCTCGGGCTGGCACACCAGCGCGCTGCTCCTGCGGATGAATTGCGACGCGTTTCTGGCGCGCGCGATGGTGTTGGAGGAGCCGGGCGTGGAAGAGACCAGGTGGACGCATCCGGTGCGCCCCGGGGATCGTCTGCGGGTGCGTCGACATACTCTTGTAGCGCGCCCGTGGGAGGACGGGGCTCACACCGGCGAGGTCGAGTTTCTCTACGAGGTCGTCAATCAGGAGAATGTGGTTGCGATGACGCAACGCAGTCGGTTGGTCTTGTCGCGGCGCGGCGAGCGCTCGAACTAGATATGTTCTACGAGGACATGTCGATAGGCGCCATGACCGCGCTCGGCTCGGCCACGTTCACGCGCGAATTGATCATCGCCTACGCTTGGCGGTTCGATCCCCGCGTCCTCGCCGCTGCCGTCGCGCGCGATGACGGGCTTCTCGTCGCCTCGGGGCTGCATGTGGCGAGCGCGCTGATGCGACGCCTCGTGGAGACGCGCTCGGCTTTGCGCAAGGCCCTGGCTGCGCGCGGAGAATCCTTGCCCGAACTCGGCGTATCGCCCGGGTTTCGCGAAATGCGCTGGCCGCATCCGGTTCGCGAGGGCGACGTCGTCTCGTTTTCGATGAAGACCATTTCCAAGCGTGAGACCTCGAAGCCGAAATGGGGGCTTGTCGGCAACAGCTTTCGAGGCTTCAATCAGCGGGGCGAGGAAGTTCTTAGATTCTTACCTGAGGGATCATAGACAAGACGAGTTCGAACATTGTCATTGGGGCGCGGCGCGATCAAGCTGCAGCCAAGAGATCGACGACGCGTTGGATGGCGGTGTCGGCGCGGTGATAGGCGGCTTCGAGCCGGCTGTCTGGACGGTGTTGCGGGTCCGGCCGGTGATGGAAGCGGCTGTTGGCGAGGGGGCCGCACAGGCGCTTGTGGAAGAAGAGGAAGAGGAGGGCGACTTGGACGCCCTTGGGTGAGAGCCGGTAGGCGTAGCGCGAGCCGTCGCGCTCGATCAGGCCGTGTCCCTTGAGCTTGCGCAAGTCGTAGCGGAGCTGGTTCAGGCGGTAGGTCTTCTCAGAGAGGTCGAAGGTGTCGAGGACGGCCTGATGGATCTGCCGGGCCGTCCAGCCGCCGATCTGAGGACCGCCATGCAGGAGGACCTCGAACAGGCGGATGATGCGCGGCTCGTGGATCTTGAGGCCGGGATAACGCACCGCGCCGATCGTGATCGGATGGGCGAGGCGCTGCAGCAGCGGGAAATCGACATGCACGTTGAGCCACTCGGCCTGGAAGCCGGCGAAGCGATCCGTGATCAGCTGGAAGGTGGTCCGCACGGCATCGAGATGGTCGAGCCCCTTAAGCAGGCCGAAGTCGGTGAGATTGTTGGAGACCAATTCGTTGCGCAGAAAGGTCAGGAACTTCTCATACTGTTTGAGGAAGCCGCTCTTGAAGTAGGCGCGGAAGACATGATGGCCGTGCTCGATCTGGTCGATGACGGTGGCCAGCTTGCCATGCATCCGGCGACTGACCCGCTTGCCGAAGATCGTGGCGATCTTGTCAGCACTGAGCCGCCACAGGCCGAGTTCGCAGCTGCGCTCGAATAGCTTGTGGATGGGAAAGCGACGCCTGAAGATGAAGTTGCGGCAGTACTCGATCTGGGAGATGGCGTAGAAGCGTGACAGGTTGAGCTTGGCGCGCTCCTTCTTTGAGAATTTCGGTCCGATGATCAGGGTCCAGTAGTCGAGGCGGCGGCGGATGATCTCTGGGCTCAGCCGGTCGGCCGACGCCTGCAGCGCCGCGACGTCGTCGACGGCGAGGAAAGCGTTGTCCTCCTTGCGGAAGCCGATCCCCGCCCGCTTCAGCTCCTACTCGATGAAGCTGTGGCCGTTGAGATAGTAGGTGGTCTGGAAGGGGAAGAAGGAAGCCACCCGCACAACCATCGGTCCGAGCGCCTCGTCGCGGACATAGAAGTAGTAATGCGTGAAGCGGCTGCGCTGGTGCGCGACGATGCGGTAGTGCGGGTCCTTGGCCGGGTACTTCGGCAGGCTGATGCGGAAGGTCGGCCCTTGCTCCATGCTCTTGAAGATGAAGTAGACACCGTAGGCATTGCGCTTCTCCATGCGGCGCAGCCACCGCAGCACGTGGTCCTCCTTGCGTACCCCCTTCTCGGCCCATTCGATCGGGATCGCGTGATTGCGCGCGTAGGCTTCCACCCAATTCTGGTAATCGGCCGTCCGCTGGCTCAGCGCCTCCTTGCTGACCTCCGCCACCCCGACGATCTCACGGAAGAAGTGGACGACCAGCTCGGGCCGCGACAGCGCCGTCAGATAGCCGCGAATGACAATCCGGTCGAAGCAGTGATAGACGAAGACCAAGAAGTCGCCGAACAGCTTGGTGAACAAATCCATGGCAGCCCCCTCGGTACCCGGCAGGGTTCGAAAGGCGATCCGGCGTCGACCGGGCAAACAGATGGTGGAGGGGAAGAGCTTTCGCCTCGCCGACGAGGTCCGCTACATCCAGCGCCGGGCTGCTGACCGCCATGGGCGCGTCGTCACTGTTGGTCAGCTTGTCCTGTTGTCTACCGAAACCGGCGACGCCTGGCTGCTCGACCCGTCCGATCAACTCGCCGCAAGGCTGGCCCGCGACGGCGACCCCGAACCCGTCCACATCGAAGAAAACGATACCTCCTTCGTCATCGATTGGAAGGGCAACTATCGCATCGAGGGACCCGCCTTCATCTATTCCGATCGCCAGACCCGGCGCGTCTCAACCATCCTCGGATACCCCACGCACCTGCTCGCGCCACCGTCCTGAAATTTCAAATATCTTTGGCTAGGCTTTCGTACGGAACTTGAGACCCTGCGTGGCCATGCTAAGGGAAAAGGCACAAGCGGCGGACCCGCGAGGCTGAAAGTACCGATGGGTCAGGCAGGCGCGGACCGCCCCATAATAGTGATGAAGCGGGGCAACGCCCGGGGAGCGAAGGGGGCGGGTCACTCGCGGCACTCGGTGGGTCAACGGGAGACCGGAGGAACCCGACTGTCTTGCCGGAAGGCGCCAGCCTTCTTTGAGGGCACGAGCCGGATGAGGCGAGAGTTCTCACGTCCGGATCTGGGAGAGGCTCGGGGTGAAATTCCCCGGGCCTACTCGGCGAAGGGAAACGGGGCGCAAGCCGCCGCGCCCTTCCTCGACTCTACTATGGCCCCTCACATGGGGTGTTTCGGGTCAAGCTCATTCGTTTGCACCGGCCGCTGGCGTGTCACCCGCGAAGCGGGGCGAAGCGCAGCGGAGCAGGGAGCGAAGCGACCTTGACGCGCCAGCGGCCGGATACACTGTCACGAGCGAGCGCGCCCTTGCGCGCTCTTGGCTGCCTCTGTGGTCTTTGCCGCGCTCATTCATTTTGGCATTGCGCATCTCCTTTGGCGTTTGGATCCGAAGCGTGAGCCCGTCTTTCGCATGCAGCCTTGACGGCCGCATCACCTCACATCCGGTCGAGCTTGTCGGGGCTCGCACCATAATCCCTCATGCTCGAGGGCGTCGGGCTCGGGTTGGCGGGGACCATCCTGTTAAACGGCGTGTTTCAGCCAGGCAAAGCCGCGGTCACCGCCCGCCCGGATCCGGCGAAGCCGTCGCGTTCGGCTTCGCTGGAATGGGGTTGAGTCGTTAAGCCATCGTTGGAGCGTCGGCGTAGGATTGAGCCATCGGGTCAGGCCGCCTTGAACACCGCGCCCTCGGGAACGACGCCTTGGGTGACATAGCGCCACAAGGCGACGAGCAGTTTGCGGGCCAGCGCCACGATGGCGATCCGGCGGACCCGTCCCTTCGCGGCGCCGACCCGCGCCCGAAACCAGCGGCTCAACGCCGAGTCCGGCTGGTGACGCAGCCAGAACCAGGCCAGCTCGATCATGGTCTTGCGCAGGCGGCGGTTGCCCGACTTCGAGATGCCTTGATCCCGTTCGACGCCGCCGCTCTGCCAGGGGCTGGGCGCCAATCCGCCGTAAGCCGCCACCTGGCGGCGGTTGGCGAAGCTGCGGAACAACGATTCCAGCCAGAGGAGCGAGGCGAACTCGGGGCCCAAGCCCTTGAGCTCGAGGAGCCGGGCGGCGGGGTTGGTGCGCTCCTCGGCTTCCGTGCGGATGAGCGCGTCGCGGGCCCGTTCGACCGCAGCCAGTTGCGTCGTCGCCAGCGCGATCCGATCGAGCTCCCGGCGTATTTCCGCCTTCAGCAGCGGCGGCAGCTCGCGGCCGTCGCCGGTTCGCAGCGCCTCGAGCCGCTCAAAACGATCGCGCCGAAGCGGGTTGTAATCCCGGATGCCTTGGCCGCTGAGCAGGCCCCTGACCCGATTGGTGTGCTGAATGCGTTCCTTGAGCAGCGTGCCGCGCTCGCGGGTCAGCCGCCGGCGATCCTCTTCTTCCGGGCTCGGCGCGCGAACCATGGAGCAGACCCGCCGCTCGCCGCGAGCCCACGCCATCAGCGTCCGCAACAGCGTCTCGCCGTCGATCGCATCGGTCTTGGCTCGCCGATGCCGCCGGTTGACCGCAATCGAAGCCGCATCGACCACGTGGCTCTCGATCCCCTCGGCGAGCAGCAGGCGATGGATCCAAAATCCGTCCAATCCCGCCTCCTGAATGACGATCGCTTTGATCGGCACGCCATAGCGCTGCTCGGCCTTCGCCCTCGACCGCGAAAGAAGGTCGAGCAGGCCGGCGCCGTCCCCACCCTCGACCACATGCCTGGAAAATTTCTCGCTGCCCGGACTGTTGATCGTCACAACCCATTTCGATTTGCTCAATTCGAGCGAGGCGAACAGCGTGATATCATTCGCGCGGGCGGTGGTCGCGACAACGGTCGCGGAGGTGATTAAATGCATCGGTTGCCTCCATGCTGGTGTGGAAGATCAGCCTACCAAGGGTCCGGCCGCCGTCCACCCGCATAGGATCTGTTATCGTCCTGTTATGGTCCGGCGCCGATTGCGGCGGCGATTTCGCACAAGCAACTGGAAATACACGCCTTTCATGGGTCGACCCAAACCGCAGGAGGCGCGCTTCCGCCTGTTTTCGCCCTGTTATCAGGCTGAAACAGGCCGATCGCCATCCCTCGGACGTCAAGCGCGACTATCCTTTGACCAGAATGGCCCATTCCCTCGGATGCACCGGCCGCCGTCGACCTCCAGTACGACCCCGGTCAGGAACGAAGCCTCATCGCTGGCGAGATAGAGCGCAGCGGCCCCGATGTCGCGCGGGGTCGGGAAGCGCGCATGCGGCACAGAGGCGCGGAAGGCGGCCCGCTTCTCCGGCGTGTTCTACGAACATCGCCAAGAGCGAGGTCTCTCCGGCGACCGGCGCGATGGCGCAGACGCGGATCCTGTCCGGCGCAAGCTCGACCGCCATCGATTTCGTCATCACATGCACTTTCGACGCGTTGTAGACCGTGAGCCCAGGGCGCGGGCGCAAAAGCGGCGGTCGAACCGACGTTAACGATGACGCCGCCCCCGTGTTCTCGCATGTGCGGGACGAAGGCTTGCGCGGTCAGAAAAATCGATCTAGGCGATGACCACTCCGTCTCCTTTCGGGTCCCCACGTTCTCGGGCCCAACTCGGGCCCACGCCCCCTCTTCCCTCTCCGCCTGCCGTGCCCTATATTTCTCTCGCCGTCCGCGAGGGCGGCTATGGCGATAAATGGGCATCGGAATAAGTCTTTCGGACCCGGGGGCAGTACCCGGCGCCTCCACCCAAGCCTGCAGGAACAAAGGCGGGTTTCGGCGGGGGCGAAATAGGTTCGACGGGGGACCCAAAGGGTGATCTTTCGCTCGGCATGATACCGCCGTTATCGGGTCAAACCTATAGTTGCGAATGACAACTATGCTCCGGTGGCCCTCGCTGCGTAACTCAGCGATGGTACTGGGAATCAAGTCCTAAGGGTTTGCACCTTTAGGCGGGGTCCGGAGGCGCCTGGCAACAGAAGCCTCCACTTTGTTTTTGAGCCCGGATGTCGCCTGGGAGAGCGAAGTGGGTTCGAGGAAGAGGCGGCAGGCGATGTTTACAACGCGGTGGGCTCCCGACTAATCTTTGGATCTTCGCGGCGCGAGCCTTCCTTATGGCGACCGATCTCATCCGCTACGACCTTCTCGTCCAGGACGCGTTGCGCTCGGTCGTCCGGAAGGTCCTGTCCGACACCGCGCGCGCCGGCCTTCTCGGCGATCATCATTTCAACATCGCATTCAAGACCCACGCCCCCGGTGTCGTGGTGCCGCCTGCGATCAAGAGCCGCTTTCCCGAAGAGATGTCGATCATACTGCAGCATGAGTTCTGGGATCTCGTCGTCAGCCAGGAAGCGTTCGAGGTCAGCCTCAATTTCTCCCGCAAACCCGAGCGGCTGACCGTGCCATTCGACGCGATCACCGGCTTCACCGATCCGTCGGTGCCGTTCGGCTTCAAGCTCGAGCCGCGCGTGAGCGAACAGCCGCCGGAGCCCGTGAGCGAAAAGCCGTTGGCCAGACCAGCCGACGCCGCCGCCGCCAAGCCCGCAGCTCCGGCCGAAAAAGCGCCCGAGCCTGCGGGTGCGGCCAAAGTCGTCTCGATCGACGCCTTCCGCAAGAAGTAGCATGGGCGACATCGTCAATCTGCGCCGCGCGCAAGGGCCGGGAGCGCCACCGCAAAGAGGCGGAAGCAGCCGAGGATCGCTTCGCATTCGGAATGACGAAGGCCGAGCGGCGCCGGCTCGACAGCGAGCGCGAGAAAGCCGAGCGCAGCCTCGCGGCCCACAGGCTCGACCGCCCCGATGATGCGTGAGGAGAGCGCACGGGCCGTCAAGCGCTCGCTTGTCATCGCGGGCCATCGCACCAGCGTTTCGCTCGAGGACGCATTCTGGCGCGGTCTCAAGGCGATCGCCGTCGAACGCGGACTGTCGGTCAACGCGCTCGCCGCCATCGTCGACGCCGCTCGCGGCGAGGCCAACCTGTCGTCGGCGCTGAGGGTCTTCGTGCTCGCCGCCCTCGCCCGACCGACGGCTCAGTAGAGGCCGCCCGCTGTTGGCTCGGGCGGCGACCGCGCCGGGGCGGGGCGCAGCTTCGGCCGCGAGGGCGGCAGCGGGACGGCCGCATGCGGCGTGGCGGCGTTGGCGCCGAGCTCGGCCGCCGGCGGTTTCGGCGCGAGCGCCGGCTCGCCCGAGAGGTCCGGCGGAAGCTCAGGCTGCGGGAACGCTCTGCCAGCTCCCGCCTTCTCCTCCGCCGCCTGATCAGTCGCGGCCCTGGCGGCGGCCCTTTCGGCTGCGCCCTTCTGCGCAGCCGCCGCTTTTTCTTCGGCGGCCTTCACGGCGGCCGCGCGATCGGCAACCGCCCTCTCCTCCGCTGCCTTCTCGGCCGCGGCCCGTTCGGCGGCCGCCTTCTCCGCCGCGGCGATCTTCTCAGCCTCCGCGCGCTCGACCTCGAGATGCTCGGCGAGGCCCTTGAGCCGCGCCTGCTCGGCGCGCCAGTCCTCGATTTCCGCATTGCGCCGATCCATGAACCGCTCGCCCTTCAGCCGGCGAATGAAGAAGGCGCGCTCGCGAATGTCGGCCTCGAGGTTCGCGATGCGGTCGGTCTCGCGCGCGAGCGCCTGGGTCGCGAGCGCCGCCGACAGCGCGGCGACGTCGAGCTGGCGCTGCGGCGCCGAAAGCCCGTCCTGAACCGTGACCGTCGCGCTCGGCGGCGGTCCGGACCAGAATTTGAGACCAGCCGAGAGCGACGTCAGCGTGAACCGCGTCTCCAGCGAAAGCCTCGTCAGATCGAAGCTGGCGCTGACCGTCGCGTCGCCGTGCGGCAGGGCGATCGTTAGCGGTCCGAGCTTCATCGTTCCCGCGCTAAGCGAGAGCGGCGTCGCGTCGTCGGGCAGCTTCAAGGGCGCCTTGTTGAGCTCCTGTCCGAATTCGTATGCGATGTTGGTTTCGTCGAGTTGCGCGTCGGGCCCTTGCGACCTGGCGACGACCCGGTCGAGCGCGGCCGCGTCGCTCCGCGCAAGTTCCGCGCCGGCCAATTGCGCCGACCCGCCGCCAGCCAGGCCCGCAATCAGGGCAGCCGGGCTTTTTCCAGTCGAGGCAAACTCGACGGCGCCGCCAATCCGGCCGGAGAATCCCGGCCTGCTGACCGCAAGCGCTTCCGCGTTAATCGTCCCGCTCAGCGTCGCGCTGTCGCGGTCGCGCCGCAGGGACGCACGGCCTGACGCCGCGCCGCTGGCGATTTTCATCGCCATGTCGTCGAGATCGACTCGTTCCTTGTCGAGGCGCAAGGTCGCCGAAAAGTCCCGCGCCGCAAGACCATCGTTCAGATCGAATGTCCCGACGTTGACGCGCACGGCGACGGGAGGAGCGCTCAGCGGAGCGGCGGCGAAACTGGCCTCCGACCAGAGCGCCCCGGGCCTCGCCGGTTGCGGCGACCCCAGCGCAAGCGCAAGGAGGCCCGAGAGCGGCAAACGATCGATGGATAATTCGCCGGTGACGGCTGGGGGAGGGGCCTCGGTCGCGGCTGCGGCCGGCCCGTTGACCGCCTCTTCGGCGAGTGAGAGATCGGGGTTGGCGAGCGGCGCGGCGGCCGTCGCCGGCGGCTCATAGGCGAGATCGCCGTTCGCCTTGACGCCCGAGATCATCACCGAAAGGCGCGAAATGGTCCAACGTTTGCCGCGCAGGGTCACATCCGCGCGGGCGTCGATCGGCCCGATCGTGCCGCCGGGCGGAGCAAGACCGAGCGCCCAGGCGAGCGGAGCCACGTTCGCGCCTTTGAGCCTCGCGGAGCCGAAGAGGCGGGCCTCGTCGCCCTCGGCCGTCGGCGCGAATCGTCCGCTCGCCGAAACGTCGGCGCCGGCGAGGGCGCCGGCCGCCGCAACGTCGTATTCCGCGCCCCAGACGCCGGCGGCACTCAGCCCAATGTGAGCCTTTCCTCTCGAAACTACTGACCCGACCAGGCCGAGCTGGCGCAGAAGCGCGCCGGCCTCGGGCGCGTCGAGATCGAGTACGACGATCTGATCCTGCCCCTTCGGCCCGGGGTCAACGGCAAGAGTCGCCTCAGTTTGACCGATCGTTCCGTTCGCCCGCAAAGAAATGAGCGACGGTTCGCCGCCGGACGCGGTGCCGCCTCGCACCTCGAAACCAAGCGAAGTCGGCGAAAGCAACGGGGCGCGCTCGGCCAGCGCCTTGCTCCAGGCGCCGGGCGCGAGGCGCGACACGAGGAGAGCGAAGTCATGCAGCCTGCCCGCATTGAGATGGCCCGTCGCGATCATGCCGTCAGGGCCGAAAGACCCCGTGGCGTCGACCGAGGCCCCGCCGAGGTCGGCGACGCTCAATCGCTTGAGCGTCGTCTTCGGCCCGCTTTTCTCGACTTTCAACGCAAGCGAACCGCTGTCGATCTCGCCTTCCCCGACATGGGCCACGTGCAGGGACTTCGCCTGCAGGGAGATGGAAAGATCGAGGTCGCCGAGAAGCGCCGCGCCTGCGTTCAACGGCGGCAGCGTTCCAACGTCGAGCGAGTCGCTCGAAAGATCCATGTAGAGCCGGCCCCGATCCGGGCCGACCGGGCTTGTGAAGGCGACCGCACCGGTCAGTATCGAGCGCTCGAGCGCGAGCCTGACGCTCCGTCCCGAAAGCCCGACAGCCGAAACCTCAACGTCGCCCGAAAGCGAGGCGTCGCGAATGGCGAAAGCATCGCCAAGGGCGGCGGCTTTCGCAGCGAAGTCGGGCGCGCCCTGGCTCGCCCAGACGCGCAACAAGGGGAAGTCGTCGGTGGAAAAATCGACCGCGCCGGCGAACTTCGAGGCCGAGCCTGTTTCGAGCTCTCCGTCCGCCCTCAGGCGGCTTCGCCCCGGCAGACCGATGTCGAATCGCGTCTTGAGCGGCGCCCCCGGCGCCGCGCTGAGGCTTGCCGACAGATCCGATATCGTCTCCGAGCCCAGGATGACGTCCCCCGCGGCGATGTCGGTCTTGACGATCATACCACCCGTCCTTGCGAGCGCTGGGCCGAACGAGTTTGTGAGCAGAGAAACGGCGCGCGCGGGGGGGACGCCGTCCTCGCCCTTCCGGCGCAAAAGCGCATCGACATTGGCTTGCTTCGCCTTCACCTTGACCGTAAGCCGCGCGGGCGAATCGTACGCGAGCGTCACATCGCCAACCGCCCTCAGCGCCCGCTCCTCGGGTCCGAACCGGAACTCGGCGTTCGTGAGCTTCACCGCGTCGATGTCCGCGCTCATCGGTCCGGCAACGCGCCAGGGAAGCTGTCCGTCGGGGCCGACGGCCCCTCCGGTCAGAGAGGCCGATCCGGAAACGCTCGGAACTTTCGCGCCGTCGCCAGCGAGAGCGACGGCGCCGTCGAACACGAGCGACGGCAAGCCCGGCCCAGCTTCGACCGAGAGGTGAATCGGCGTTCCTGCCGCGTCCCCCTTCTCTGACGCGAGCCGGAAGGCGACCGGCGCCCCGCCCGGTCCATCGAACTTACCCGACACGCGATAGGGGCCAGCGAGCGAGGGCGCGTCCGCATCGAGGTCGATGCCGCCGATTGCACGCGCCTGTCCGCCGGCGGCCGCCGTGATTCGGACCGCGCCGTTCCGCGCGACGAGCCGGTCGAAGCCGACAACGTCCGCTTCTCTCGTCTGCCCGGAGGGCAGGTTGAGCGACCCGTCGGCCCTGCGCGTCAGCATCAAAACCGGTTTCTCGAGCCGGATCTCAGTGAATCGGATCGCGCCGCTCGCGAGCTTGACGAGCGCGAGTTCGAGCCGCGCCGATTCGAACGACAGTCGCGGCGCATCCGGACCCGATCCGCCTGCGGAGCCTTTCCCCACTTTGAGGTAGGGGATCGGCAGCAGCCTGAGGGTGACCGGGCCGTTGAGCACGACTCGGCTGCCGCTGATGGCGCCGAGTCGCGCCTCGATCTCCGCGCGATGGGCCGACCAGTCGACGAACAGCGGAGCGATCAGCGCGGCAGTGAGCAGGGCCACGAGCGCCACCGCGAGGATGGTCAGAACAGCGCGCACGGAAAAACGAACACCCATTCGCTTCGAGGAGACAAGGGCCGGCTCCACGAGCATCGCACCGCAAAATGCCGCGAAAATATGACCGGGACAATAATGATAGGAGCAGGCCAAGGTCGACGACGATGCAACTGCCGGACCCGTTGTGCGTCTCAACCACCGAGATGCAAACGTGATATGCGCGGTCTAGGCGGCTGCCCCGTCAGGTTCGTCCGCCGCCTCCCAGATCGCTGGCGATTCGCCCGACGCGCCGTCACGTTCTCGTCATCCTAGCCGAGACGTCTGGGAGCCGCCAAGGCGTCTCGACAGCGGCGTAGCGGGATTCTAAGAGCGCCTCCTCGGGCAATCGGGCCGAACGGATTGAGCGCTCGGATGATCATCGCCATCGACGGCCCAGCAGCGTCTGGCAAGGGCACGATCGCCCGGCGCCTCGCCGCCCGCTACGGGCTGCCGCATCTCGACACCGGCCTTCTCTATCGCGCGACCGCCGCCGCGCTCATCGCCGCGGATCGCGACCTCTGCGACGAGCAGGCGGCGGTCGCCGCCGCCCGCGGCCTTGCCCTGATGGATTTCGACGAAACGGTCCTGCGCAGCCGGCAGATGGGCGAGGCGGCCTCGGTGGTCGCCGCGATGCCCGGCGTGCGCGAGGCGCTGCTTGATGCTCAGCGCGCTTTCGCGGCGCGGCCGGAAGGGGCGGTTCTCGATGGCCGCGACATCGGCACGGTGGTCTGCCCGCAGGCGACGGTGAAGATTTTCGTAACCGCCAGCGCTGCGGCGCGCGCCCAACGGCGCGCCCTCGAACTGGGCCAGCGCGGCGAGGAGGCCGATTACGGCGCCATTCTCGCCGATATTCTGAAACGTGACGCCCGCGACACCGAACGGGCGGCCGCGCCGATGCGCCCGGCGAGCGACGCC
The DNA here is from genome assembly GCA_963758335.1 of uncultured Alphaproteobacteria bacterium. GTDB lineage: Bacteria > Pseudomonadota > Alphaproteobacteria > Rhizobiales > Beijerinckiaceae > Roseiarcus. The sequence goes on from CAVWVF010000004.1 coordinate 421,942, forward strand.
CTCCGGCTCGACACCACCCATCTCGGAATCGAAGCCGCGGTGGCCGAAGCCTTGCGCATCGTCGAAGCGGCGCGGATCGGGACGTAAGATCTCCGATCCCGGCCGTCCGCCAGGCCGGGCTCAGGCGGCGGCGCCCTGCAGCAGACGGCTATGCGTTGCGCGCAGCCGCTCAATGGCGCTGTCGATTTCGCTGCGTTGCCGCTCCAGATGGCCGATTTGGTTAACAATCTGCTGCGGCTGCAGTTGCTCCTCGAGGTCGGGCGTTTCGCTGGCGCCCTTGCCGCCGATAAGGTCATTGATCTCGGTGAGCGTGAATCCGAGCTTCTTGCCCCGGAGGATCATCTCCATCCGAACGCGATCGACGCCACGGTAGTAGCGCGCGTTTCCTTCACGCCGCGGCTTGATAAGCCCGCGATCCTCATAGAAACGCAGAGTGCGCAGGCTCACTCCATACAGTCGCGACATCTGGCTGATCGTCAATTCTGCCTGCTCCGACACGGGCGGCGCCTTAGCGTCGTCTTCCGCCTCGCCCGAAGCCACGCTGTTTGCATGATTGAGGGACGACATCCGGCTCATGACATCTCCTTTCGTCGGCGCCGTAGTGTTCGCGCCTTGCCGATTCGCGCGCCGTTGCGCGATCCGAGACCAATATGCCCTATCGGAATGAGATTGCAACTAAAAGTTGTATCTAGTCCATTTACAACCTTAGGGATTTTGCGAAGCACGCCGGGCCGCCGCATGGCGGCCTTAACCGTTTTTTCACCATGCCGATCGAAAACTCGAGCCGCGGCGCCGTGGCTGGCGCGGTGAATTGCAGGCGCCAATGACGGTTGAAGGCATGAACAAGAGCACAGCGTGGAAACATTCGAGCGTGCGTCCCCAAACTTGGCGCCTGGCGGAGGAGGAAGCCCATCGAGCAGGCGTGAGTCTCGAGGAATGGCTCGACGAAGCGATCGTCGAACAGGTTGCCAGGGATGATTCGGACGAACGCGACGACGAGATCCGCTCTCACGCTTCAGAGCAGCTGGGCCGTGCTTGGCTTGACGAAGCCGAGGATTTTTTCGAGTCAGCAATTACACGGATCGATCGGCGGATGAGGCGCGGAGAGGAGCGCCTGGCGCGCGTCTTTGAAATGATCACGAGCGTGCTCGAACAAACGCGTGAGAGCGTCGATCGAGGAGCGTCGTCCCCGGCTTATCGACAATTGACCGCCGATGACGAACGGCGGCCCGCTGGGCCGCAGGCCGCGCCCCGCGACGACAAGATCGTCTTGGCCTCCGTTGCGCGACCGGGTTTGCACTGGCGCCTGGACGAGTGGTTGGAGGAGATTGCGCGGCGGATTGAGGCGGCGCGTCAGATCGCGCACGCGCCGAACGCTTCGCTGGATACCAACTCGGAAAAGCGGCACCTTGATCTGAAGGCTGCAATATCACAGATTGCGCTTCGCCGACAGGCGCTGGATGCGCGGGAAGCGCGCCGAGCCTCCGCTGCGCCCCAAGCAGCGCCGGCGGCCGGCTCGCATTCAGACGACGAAACCTCCCAATCATCGGCCGAGCAAAGCCTGGTCAGCCAAACCGCCCTTGCAGCTGATGGGGAGGCGCACGACCCGGCCAACTCAATGAACGAAGCGAGGGGCGAGCTCGCGACCTCCCCCTCGACGGCGCCGCAAGCGCCACACGAAGACACTAAAGGAGGTTCACGAAAGTTCGACCCTTCTTGGCGAGAGCGGGATCAACGCCTCTGCGCGCTCGACCTAACGGCGATGCGGGAAGGGATCGTTGCGATGAATCGCAGTCTTGCCGAGCTCGCGCCGCGCAACGCGGTCGTCGCGCTCGAAGGCGCAGTTCGAGATTTGACGGAGCGAGTAGCCTTGCTCCGTCAGGAGGGCGAGCGGGAATCGCTGCTGGCTCCGCTTGACGCTATGGCGGCTGAGTTGCGCGCGAGCCTGAAGTCGCGCGATCTGCAGCAGGTGGTCGCTGGGCTGGAGCGTGAAATAACCGCATTGGCCGGCAAGATCGACGCCTTGGTCGGAGCCACGATCAGTTCGGAGAGTTTCGACCGCATCCGACGACAAACCGAAGAGGTGCGCAACCTCCTTGCCGCGGCGGCCACGCGCAGCGCGCCTCTCGAACACTTGGAGCGCCAGGTCGGTGAACTCGCCGACCGCATCGAACAGCTCGGCTCCAGCCCCGCTCCACAAGTCGAATCCGAGCAGATGGCCGCATCGCTCGCCGACCTGCGCGGTGAGATTGAGCGCTCCACGCCCCTTTCTCTTCTGATGTTGATCGAACGTCGCCTTGAACACATCGCGGGGCGGCTCGACCAGGAAATTGGCCAGCCTGCGCAAAACGGGGTGGACCCGCACGCCTTGGAAGACCTGGCGCGTCGCATTGACGGCGTTCGTCAGTCGCTGGAGGCCCGTCCGGAGCCGCAAATTGACGCGAGCGCGTTGGAAGCATCGTTGAAGGAGCTCAGCGCTAAACTCGCGAGTCCGAGTTCCGAGCCGCTCGTCGCCCTCATGCGCGACATCAGCGACAAGCTCGATGCCGCTGGCCATAAGGACGTGGAAGCAGGTTCTGATGCAATCGAGCCGATCTTGGCGGAGATTCTCGGCAAGCTCGACCACCTTCCGCAATCGGACTCGATGGCCGCCCTGAGTTCAATCGAGCGCCTGCTTCAATCGCTGGATGCGAAACTCGACTTCGCCGTCGGGCTTCGCTTTGATCGCGAAATCGTCGGGCAGATTGCAGAGGAGGTCGCGCGGCGTCTGGAAAACAACTTCGCCGTCCGCATAGATGCGCACGGATTGGCGGAGCAGATCGCTCATATCCACGACCGTCTCGAAGCGCTTTCCGGTCTGGACGCGATGCAGGGCCTGATGCGCAAGCTTTCCGTACAATTGGCCCACTTTTCGGGCGAACCTTCGAGCAACGATCAAGATGAGACGGGGTCCCTTGCGGTTCGGACGGGCCCAACCGGACCGTCGACGTCCGTCGTCCGCGGGATCGAGGCTCTGGAGGCTACGGATTCGTCCACCTCCGGAGCATTGCGACGTCCTTTCAAGCCAGTGACGCCGGCGAACGAGGACGATTCTGCGCCCTCGCAACCCGTTGCGAATGATGTTCTGCTCGAGCCTGGCTCCGGCGGGCCGCAGCGTGTCCGGGAGGCCCGAGAGCCGACGCGGGAGATTAAATCTAAAACGAACCCCTCGATTTCGGCCCACATTGCCGCGGCGCGCCGCGCGGCGCATTCGGCGTTTTCCGAAGGGAGCGGCCAAAACGGCCCGGCCGCAGCCCCCGGGATTGAGCGGGCGAAGTCGCTTTACGCAAACCACAAACGCTCCGTTCTGCTCGCCGCCGCCTTCGCGATTGTGGCCACGGCAGCTATCCGGCTGATCGGCGCGCACGTTCCTTTCTTGCAGAAATCTGAACTGAGCGGGCCGCCTGCTAAGACCGCGCTGGGCGGCGCCTCGCTCGGGAAGCGGAGCGACCCCGCTCTCGTGACCCCGCCGACCGTACGGCGAGTCGATACGACGCCGACCGCGTCGATCGCACCTGAGGCCGCCATAGCCAGTTCCCCGACCGGAACTGCCGGGCCGCAGCTTTCGGTGACACTCGCGACCGCGTTGCCGACGTCCCTGCGCGATGCCGTGATGGCGGGTTCGCCGGCCGCGCAGTACGAGCTGGCGCAGCGGCTTTTCGAAGGGCGTGGAGTTCCCCAGGACCAGCAGGCCGCCGCGCTCTGGTTCGAACGTGCAGCCTCGTCGGGCTTGGCGCCCGCTCAGTTCAGACTCGGAACGCTGTATAACAAGGGCGTCGGGGTCCAGCGCGACGCCGGCGCCGCCAAACGGTGGTATGCGAAAGCCGCAGAAGCCGGCAATGCTCGCGCGGCGCACAACCTGGCCGTCATGTATGCCGAACCGGTCGGCGAAACGCCCGACTACGCCGAGGCGGCGAAGTGGTTCCGCAAGGCAGCGGAAATGGGAGTTCGCGACAGCGAGTTCAATCTCGCGATCCTTTATGCCCGCGGCCTCGGCGTCGATCAGGACCTGCGGCAGTCCTGGTTATGGTTCTCGCTCGCCACCGCTCAAGGCGACGCAGACGCAGCCAAGAAGCGTGACGAGGTGGCGGCCAAAATGGACCCGGATGCGCTCGCCGCAGCCGCGGACGATCTCGCGAAATTCAAGGTCGCCAAGCCCGATCCCGCCGCTAACGAAGTGGCGTCGCCGCCCAGCGGATGGGACGGCAAGCCGGGTGTGTCTCCGCTCAGCCAGACGCCGCCGGCTTTCTTCCGCGCCCTGTCCCCCGTGTCGACGGCCTAACCGGTCTGCAGTCGCGACGTGGCGCTTGTCGCTTACGCCATCTCGTCATAGCGGTCTCGCGTTGTCGCGCGAGAATCAGATGAACGTTGGCTCAGCAATCGCCTCGCCTCGTGTTGTTTTGCGCCTCATGTGCGTGACGGATCTCCACGCCAACCTCTATCCCTATGATTATTTTCGAGACCGACCTGACAATTCCGTAGGACTGGCTCAAACAGCCAGCCTGATTGGCGAGGCGCGTCGCGAATCGATGAATTCGCTTTTGTTCGATAACGGCGACATTCTTCAGGGAACGCCGCTCGGGGATTGGGCGGCAGCCGATTTGGCGAACGACGGGACCGCTCGACATCCCGTGATCATCGCCATGAACGCGCTGGATTATGCGGCGGCGACGCTCGGCAATCACGAGTTCAACTATGGTTTGAACGTCCTTGAAAGAGCCTACGCAGCCGCCGATTTTCCGGTCGCCTGCTGCAACGTTCGGCGGGTCGACGGAAAGAGTTGGTTTCCTCCTTCAATCATCATTGAGCGATCGTTCGCCGACGAGGGCGGGAAAACATGGCCGCTGAATATCGGCGTTCTCGGCGTCGCGCCGCCGCAAATCGCGCGCTGGGACGACGCGCACGTCGCCGGAAAGCTGGAAGTAACTGGGATCGTCGAGGCCGCGCGGGCGGAAGTCGCGGCTCTGCGACAGCGCGGCGTGGACCTCGTCGTCGCATTATGCCACTCGGGCATTTCCCGGCTCGCTTCGACGCCCGGCGAAGAGAACGCCGCCCGCGACCTCGCAACGGTCGAGGGGATCGACGCGCTGTTTCTCGGCCACCAGCATTTGCTGTTCCCCGGCGAGGATTTCTCCGACGTCGCCGGTCTTGACGCCGAGCGTGGAACGATCTCTGACAAGCCCGCGGTTATGGCGGGATTCTGGGGCAGCCACCTCGGAATCATTGATCTTACAATGGAGCGGACGGAAGGCGGCTGGCGCGTCGCGGGCGCCTGCGCCGAGGCCCGTCCGATCGCGAAACGCGACGAGACCGGCGCCGCCGTCGCGCTGGTGCAGTCCAACCGCGCCGTGCTCGAGGCGGCGAGAGACGCGCACCTGCGTACGCTGGACTATGTGCGCGCGCCGGTCGGCGCCCTCGCGAAGCCGCTCAACACCTATCTCGCAATGATCGCCGACGATCCGACGGTGCAACTGGTCAACGACGCACAGCGCGCCTACGCGGCGGCGTTGGCCACCGCCCGCGCCGATCTCGCCGGACTGCCGATCCTCTCGGCGTCGGCGCCCTTGCGGCGGGCGCAACGGTCCCGATTATTATACCGACATCGCGCGGGGGCCGATCGCAATCAAAGACATCGCAGATCTCTATCCCTATCCGAACAGCCTTCGAGTGCTGAAAGTCGACGGCGCGACGGTCAGGGAATGGCTCGAACGGTCGGTTTCGGTGTTCTGCCGCATCGATCCCGACATGCGCGACGAGCAGCCGCTGCTCAGCCCGAACTTCGCCTGTTACAATTTCGACGTCATCGATGGCGTAACATATGCCGTCGACGTCACGCAACCTTCGCGATACGACGATGCGGGCTCCTTGATCGCCCCGGCCGCGCGGCGCATCCGCGATCTGATGTTTGGCGGCGCTCCGCTCGACCCTAAGCAGACTTTCCTCGTCGTGACCAACAGCTATCGCGCGAGCGGAGGAGGAGGATTTCCCGGTTGCGACGGAACGCGCGTCGCAATCGAGGCGCCCGACGCCAATCGGGACGTCTTGTTGAGCTATATCGCCGCGGCCGAAGAGGCGGCGCCGAGTTCCGACGGCAACTGGCGCCTCGCGCCTCTGCCGAGTTCCGTGCTGGCGACCTATCTGACGTCGCCCAAGGCCGCCCTGCTCCCCGCGCCGCCGCACCTGAAGCTGACCTCGATGGGCATAGCGCCGGGCGGTTTCCTGAAGTTCCGCGTCGAGCCGACGTGACTCCTGCGCGTCGTGCACTTCTCGAACCGAAGCAACTTGTCCGACTGCGCAGGAGGACCGCGCGACACTGATCGAGGCATTTCAAGCCTTTAGGCGCCAAAACCGTAACCGGGGCGAATTTCCGGGCGGCGTTAGCTTGGGGCGGGCCTGACGAGAGTTGCGAGATCGGGGATTTCGGGGCCTGGAATGGCGAGGCGAGCGCCGAGATAGTCGAAGAAGGGGATTTTGAGCTTCCTGCAGGTCTTGGCGAGCCCGAGCATGACGTCGCGGGCGTCGCGGCCTCTGTCGCTGAGGGTCCCGCCGGAGATTTTGCGCTTGGTGACGAAGACGCGGATGTCGTTTTCCGAGGCGTTGGTGTGCAGCGGAATATGGGGATGGTCGAGGACGCGCAAGAGATCGTCCTTGAGGCGAAAGAGGCGCCTGAGCAGGCTGTCGAGGGTGGCGTAGCCGGTTCTGGAGCGGTTGAAGATGCGGTCGAACTGCGCCCGCAAACGCTCGGCTTTCTCGAGGCTCGGGGCGAGCTTGTATTCTTTTAAGGCGCGATAGAACCACCAGATCATGCGCCGTGCGACCTCGATCGCGTTGCGCTGCTTGTCGTTGGCGGGGATGAGCTTGTGGACCAGGCGTTCGGCGTGCACCCAGCACAAGGCGTGTTCGCCGACGCGGAACTGGCCGGCGCCGTCTGACACGACGATGGCTTGGCCGAGCAGGCCTTGCTCGCGAACGGCGCCCCACAGAGCACCCTCGCTGGCGACCCGCACCGGATCGGGGGTGATCCTGAGATCGGCGAATCCGAGCGCGTTCAGATGGCTCGTCCAGTCTTCGTGAGACGCAAAAAGCCGCGTCGGATGGCCCGCGAGCGTGTCGATGAGGCTGAGGCTCAGATTGCAAGCCCGCATGTAGACGAGCGCCGCCTCGTTGACCACGTAAGAGGCCGCGCCGCCCAGGAGATTGCGCAGGAACGCCAGGCGGGACTTGCTCGGGCCGGTTCGAAACGTGGTGAAGCTGTCGGAACCGATCTGGGTCGTCACGCCGCTCTTGCCTCGATGGCGGGCGCCGGTGTCGTCGACCGTGACGAAGGAAGCGCTGCTCAATCCGGTCTTCAGCACCTCGGCGTCCTCAGCGCGGAACGTCTCGAGCTTGGCGGCCAGCAGGCGCACCACCTGGCGTTTCGAAATCACCACGCCGACGCCGTTCAGCAGCGCCAGAATCCGCTCGCAGGTCATCTGTCCCTGAAAGTGCAGCATCAAGATCAGGCGCTGAAGATGCGGGCCATAGCCACCGACGATCCCGGGATCGAGCGGCGCGATCAGAGTCTTCCCATCCGGCGTTTGCCAGCGCTCGCGCCGATAGCGGGTCACCAAAGGATTCAGAACCAAGTCCTGAACGACGATCTCTTCGTAGCCCTTGTGGCGGGAACCCGCTGGCGCGTCGACCTTCACCTCGATGGTTTGCGTGACCGTCAGCTTGTCCAGGTTGCTGCCGCGCCGCTGCGTCGACCGCCCGCCCTTGGGCGCGTTCGCTTGCGAATCCGGTCGGTCCGTCGCCTTGTCCATCCCCGAGGGTTTCTGCGGCGGCCGCGGCGGCAGTTTCTTCAATCGCGCCAGTTCGTCCTTGACCGCCTGATGCTCGACCCTCAGCTTGGCCAACGCCCCGCTCTCTCGTACTCCGCCTGAAAGCGGGTCACTTCGCCAATCAAAGTGCGAACCAGGCCGATGAGCTCGGCCGGCGTCATGCGCTCAAGCGGATCACCCAAATCAACGGACATCCCCAGCTTAAATCATACTTTCCGACGCTTGACTCCCCCCTTCCGCCCGGAAATTTGCCCCGATTACCCAAAACCTGTCCCTTCCTCTTCGATCCCCTTCGCCGGAACCGAAACGCGGCCGAGGCGCGGCCCGCCCCCAAACTCTAAGAAAGGCACGCCTCGCGGAAGGAAATCCAAACCGCACCGAAGGAAAACCAAGCCAGGCGGAGGGAAATCAAAATGCTTTTCCATTAGTTTTCAATATGTTATATCAAATAACGAAATCACATGCGAAAAACTCCTTTCGCGAGTAATGACCGCCTTCGAAGCCGCCGTGAGCCCCGGTCACTGGCGCCGCCCGCCGTCCCGAATTGCCACGATAACACAGATTTCGATTTTTCGGAATAGTATGTTTGGATTTTCCAAATGTCCGCAGCAATTGCGTTGTCGGCGGACTGTGGCCCTCGGCGCGCAAACACACCTAATGAGACGGCGCCGTTCGCTGGGCCGATCTCAGATCGACCCGCTGCAGGAGGAAGGACGCCGGAACGAGCAGCAGGGCGAACAGCGCCAAGGCGGCGAACACGTCGATATAGGCGAGAAAGGTCGCCTGGTTCATCAGGGTCTGGCCGATCCAGGCTTGCGCCTGGCGCTGAGCCTCGGCCGCGCTCGACCCGTGCTGGATAAAATTCGTCGCCGCCAGTTTGAGCGTGTGCGCGTAGGGGATCGACGAGGGGAAGAGGTTTGCGTCAAGGCGCGACTGATGGAACTGCTCTCGTCGCGCCAGCAAGGTCTGCACCGCCGATATGCTGCCGCCGAGATTGCGCGCGACGTTGATCAGCGCCGACGCCTGCCCGATTTTCCCCACGGCAGGCCGACATAGGAATAGCTTGTAATCGTCAGGAACAGCAGCGGAATCCCGGCCATCTGGAAGACGCGCGCCCAGACGAACCACCCGAAGTCTGCGTCCGGCGTCAGAGCGGTGAAGTGATAGAGCGCCAGCGAAATCGCAAGCTGCGTCCCCGCCATCATGTATCGTGGCTGAATGAAGCGGCTCGCCTGTCCCGCGGCGAGCATCATCAGCATCGCCGCGAAGCCGCCCGGCATGAGCGAGAGGCCGGCCAAGGTGGCGGTATAGCCGAAACTATGTTGCAACAACTGGGGCATGAGCTGCGTGGTGCCGAACAGGACCGCGCCGACCGCCAACATGACGAAGAACGACGTCCCGAACTGACCTCGTCCGATCAGGCTGATGTCGACGATCGGATCGTCGCGCGACAGCTCCCAGGGCACAGCCGCGAGGAACGACAGCCCGGATATGATCACGCAGGAGACGATGAACGTCGATTTGAACCAATCGTCCTCCTGACCCTTGTCGAGCACGATCTCGAGGAAGCCGAGCGCCAGCTCCACCAACGCGAAGCCCACCCAGTCGACGCGGAGGCCCCCCCGCCACAGCGCCAGACGCTCCTTGACCAAGGCCGGGGGCTCGTCGACGAACCCCGCGACAAGCGCGAGCGAAAGCGCGCCGACCGGCACGTTGATGAAGAAAATCCTTGCGACAGGGAAAGCTCAGGAGAGGAGAATTAACATGAAGTTCTGAAACCTTTCATCGCGATCCAGAGGGTTCAACTCCCTCCCGGCAAAGGTCAGCCAACCGGAAGCGAGCCTTGCATGGCGGGCGGCGACGCCCGTCGTGAAGCGTAGGCAGCAGGTGCCGAAGCCGCGTGAGTAGCCTCGAAATTTCTATCGCTGGAGCCTTCGCTGTGGGTTGAGCGGGGGCAGCATCGACGACACCGTCAGGGTGAGGATCGTCGGTCCGGCCGGGGTCTTGGACCGGGGCAAAGGCATGGGACGGATCGCCTGGGAACCTGTGAGATCCCGCCTGCGTCCGGGTGAGAGTGTGCCGGCAAATGGGCGGCCGGCTGACCAAATGCCCTGGCCCGGATGGGCCCTCCAACCATCCGGGAGCGCCGCCAAGGCGAGCACGAAAAGCGGAGGATCGCGCGGACCCCGGAAGCGAAACAGATAAGCGACCGGGGATGCGTGGGCGGGAAGTCGTAGCGCCTTCATAGTACCGCTGACCGCGGGGAACTGGGCTCACCGGGACCCGCGCGAGGGAAGGGGGGCGCCACGGGATGAGAGCCGTTGCCGGGAAACACGGGAGGAGACCTTGGGCTCCGCGAACCTGTCCACGAAACGACAACGGATAGCCGAACTGGCGAGGACGACGGCGGGGACATCATCACCTCCGTGCGCTTCTCGACAGGCGAGTCACGGACGGCGTCCTCTACGCCAACGCGAGCGCTTCGACGGTGGGAAGGAATCCGCCAACATCGCCTGTTCGCTCGGGGCCATGCCGCCGCCGCCGAGCCCCTGGAACACGCGGGCCGCAACCAGAAGCGTGAGGTTCGGCGCGAGACCGCACAGAAGCCAGGCAACGGTGAAGAGGCCGACCGACAGCATGTAGAACCTCTTGCGGCCGATGACGTCGGACAACCACCGGCTGATCGGCAAGATGACCGCGTTGCCGACCAGGTAGCTGGTCAGGATCCAGGTGCTCTCGTCGACGCTCGTCCCCAGCCCACCGGCGATATTCAGCAGTGCGACATTGGCGATGGAGGTGTCGAGCACCGTCATGAACGTCGCCATCGACAGGATAAGCGTGATGATCCACGGGTTGTGCGTCCCCGCGGCCGAGCGGCTGGAATCCCAACCCTGCTCGGCTGGACGATCCGTCATCGCACCTTGACCGAGGGCGTCACCGACATGCCCGGACCGAGTTCGAGGTCCGGCTGTTTGTTGAACACGAGTTTCACTGGTACACGCTGTACGATATTGACGTAGTTGCCGGTGGCGTTCTGCGCCGGAAGGAGGCTGAAGGCGGTGCCGCTGCCGGCCTGAATGCTGTCGACATGGCCCGGGAAGCACTTGCCGTAGGCGTCGATGCAGAGGGTGGCGGGCTGACCGGGATGCATGTCGGCAAGCTGTGTTTCGCGGAAATTCGCGGTGACCCAAGTGTGTAGGGGCACGATCTGCATCAGCGTTTGCCCAGGGGTCGCGTAGACGCCCTTCGCTGCAGTCAATTCGGTCACGCGGCCCTTGAACGGCGCGGCAAGAACAGTTCTGGATAGATTGGCGTCGGCCTGGGCGAGCTGCGCCTCCGCCTGCTGGCGCTGCGCCTCGCCGAACTGTCGCTGCGCCGCGAGCACGGCGAGTTGCCGCTTCGCCTGATTGAGCGCCGCCTGGGCCGCGTCCCACGCGGCCTGCTTCTGGATGAGGTCGGAGTTGGCCTGCTGGGCCTGCTGCAGTGTGCCAGAGCCTTGTTTCAACAGGGTTTCGGCCCGTTGATTCTCGTCCCGGAAATAGGCCAGGGCGGCCTGCGCCTGCGTCACCTGCTGGGACGCCTGGCTGATCATCGCATTCTGCGCCGTCGTCTGAGCTTCGGCGGAGGAAATCGTCGCCTAGGCCTGGGCAATTTGCGCCTTCGCCTGGGCCTGGGACGCGACGTAATCGCGATCGTCGAGCCGCGCCAGGACTTGGCCGGGTTCTACGATCTCATTGTCGGTCACGGGAACGTCGGTGATCGCCGCGGCGACCTGCGCGCTGATCGCGCTCGGGCGAGCGTCGATGAAGGCGTCGTCGGTGTCTGCGTAGTTGCGCGCGTTCAGCCATCATGCGATGCCGGCTGCGACCGCCGCAAGAACGAGAATTACGATCGCGGAAGTCGCGAGCTTATGGGCGGCGATCCAGGACAGGATGCCGCCGTTCTTCGTGGCGTCCCTCATCGCCTCCGGCCGATCGGCGTCCGGCGGCGCTGCCTCCCTCCGACGCTCCGCGACGTCGCCCTGGATGGCTGGAGCTCTGGATTTGCCGTCGCTTCGCGCAGCGGATGGTTTCTCGCCTTGCGTTGCCGTCACGTCGACCTCCTGTCTCGACCAACAGCCGCGCTGTCGCCTTGTTCCGTCCGCTACTCCATTGCTCGCCTGGATAATGGCCTCGAAGGTCGGGAACGCTTCGAGGCGGCCCCATGTTCCCGTCGATCGCCATTTGAGACAGCTCAGCCGGCCGCGCCGTTACTTCAGCGTGACCGAGTCCGCTGCGGTATCGACCGACTTCTCGCTCAAGGTCGGGTCGACGAGTCGCGTCGGCGGCGACGTCGGCGGCGGCGCCGATGGCGCCATGGGTGAACGTGCCGAGCGATTCCACAAGATCCGGCTTCGCGTCGCTCAGCGTCTGCCCTTGCGCCAGACGATCGCCGATGGCGGCGACCACTTCGCCGGTGGCGAACTTGCTGTGGTTGGCGGCGTCGTTGGACGCCACGCTGGTCAGGTCGATGACGTTCACGCGAGCTCTTTCGAGCATCGAGGAATAGGGCTCTTTGGTAGGATCGAGCGCGCCGAGCCGGGTCGAATCGCGCGCGAGGAAGCTCGACAGGCCGAGCGCTTTGTCGTCACCCGAAACGAATAGCGTGAACTGCGTCGTCCTCGGCGCCGCGTCGATCTCGGCGATCTGGCGGCGGAACACGTCGACGTCGATGTCGGGCGAGGCGAGCATCACGTCCCGGATCTTGGACGGCAATCCGTGATCGCGGATGGCCATCTGCCTCAGCGTCTCGACCGTGAGATAATTGCCCATCGAGTGGGCGAGAATGGAGATCGAGCCGACGTTCCGGTTGTTCGTAAGCGCCTGCAGCACCGCCTCCAGCGCGTCGCGCGAATACATGGCGCTGTCGCGATCGTAGACGTAATCGACGACGTTGCCGCCCGAGGGCTAGGTGAACAACACCGGCGCCACGTCCACGTGCGCGTCGTGCACGATCTGGGCGAAGCGATAGGCGGCTTCCTCGAAACGGGTGTTGTACCCGTGCACGAAGATGAGGACCTTGTGTCCCGGCGTGCGGGCGACCCGCGCGTTAAAGTGGGCCTTGGCCTGCGCCAGATCCATGCGATCCGCGCGCAGGGTGACGAAGTCACTTTCGGGATCGCCCGGCGGCCTCGAAGGCCACTGAACTTCGCCCGGCTTGCGCGCGCCTTCCGGCGGAACGGAGACGACAATATCCGCAAAATCGAGACCCCGTCCGCGGACGCCGCCGAACATGACGCCAGGCGGATCGACGACGGGAGCGCGGGTCGTGGCGACGAGGAGGTCGACCGTACTGGCGCCCGGCGCGCTCGTCCCGACAACGAGGTCGCCGTAGGGGCGGGTGGAGCAGCCGGCGGCAAGCGTTGCCAGGCCAATCATGAAAATCGCGGCGGCGCGGGGCCGTCGCGCCGTCACCTGACCGCCGATTGCGCCCTTCCAGGCCGGCCCGAACGCGCTCGCGCTCACGCGCACCCCACAATTCGTTCAAACCCGAGATCCGGGCAGCGCCGTTAAACTGAATTCGATCGGCGTTTGCAGCCTGCCGGTCTTCGCGGGTTCGGCGCTCCGGTGCGCGTTCCAGTACCACCAGATCGCCGCGAGGACGATGACGATCAGCAGAATGATCGCCCACATCGGGAACCCGCTCGAACTTGGGGCAGGCGCCGGGGTTCGGCTCGCGGCGGCGCTCGACGCGCTTGCTGCGCTGAACGCCGTCGAACGAGCCGGCTGAGCGGCGGCGCCGCGTCCGCCAAGACCCGCCAGGAGGCCGGTCGCGCCGAGGGCTCGCGACAGGTCGGCCGGAAGCGCCGCGGCTATCGCGTTCTTCTGAGCGCCGAACATCGCAGCGATCGACGACGGATCCGACCAGTTGGACGGGTCTTGCTGGCCGATCGCGCCGATCGCCGATTGTGCGGCGGCGCCGATCGCGGACTGCACCGCGACCAGCGGCGCGCCCGAGTATTGGCTCAGCGCGCCGGCGATGCTCGACAAGCCTGAGCCGCCGAGCAGGCCGCCAAGCAGATTTGCGCCCTCGTTGAGCGCGCCGAGATTTCCCCCGCTGATCGCGCCGGAAAGCCTTGTCAAAAGATCGGGGTCCGAGTTCGACACGATGTCGACCAATTTCCGAGCGCTGCCGGGCGCCGCCGCGGTCGTGGCGAGCGCGCCGAGGACCACGGGAATCGCGGCGCTGACCAGCTTCTGCGCCACCGCTTCGTTGATGCCGGTCGCGCGCGCCAAGCTGCCGACCAGCTGTGGCGTGAGAAATTGAGACACCAAACCGACGAGATCGATTGCCATTGGACATCCCCCAACGGAATTCAGAGGCGGCGCCCCTCCGAAATTCCGCAAACGCGCCCGGCCCGTTTCCGTTGCCCCGACACGGCGCAACAACCTAACCGCTCGTGGCGCAAAATCCTAGCCGGAGCGAGGACGGAAGTTATCTTTCCTGCGGCTTGCGGGCGGCCAGAACAATGCTCGAAAAACTAGCCAAAGATATTTGAAATTTCAGGACGGTGGCGCGAGCAGGTGCGTGGGGTATCCGAGGATGGTTGAGACGCGCCGGGTCTGGCGATCGGAATAGATGAAGGCGGGTCCCTCGATGCGATAGTTGCCCTTCCAATCGATGACGAAGCAGGTATCGTTTTCTTCGATGTGGACGGGTTCGGGGTCGCCGTCGCGGGCCAGCCTTGCGGCGAGTTGATCGGACGGGTCGAGCAGCCAGGCGTCGCCGGTTTCGGTAGACAACAGGACCAGCTGACCAACAGTGACGACGCGCCCATGGCGGTCAGCAGCCCGGCGCTGGATGGAGCGGACCTCGTCGGCGAGGCGAAAGCTCTTCCCCTCCACCATCTGTTTGCCCGGTCGACGCCGGATCGCCTTTCGAACCCTGCCGGGTACCGAGGGGGCTGCCATGGATTTGTTCACCAAGCTGTTCGGTGACTTCTTGGTCTTCGTCTATCACTGCTTCGACCGGATTGTCATTCGCGGCTATCTGACGGCGCTGTCGCGGCCCGAGCTGGTCGTCCACTTCTTCCGTGAGATCGTCGGGGTGGCGGAGGTCAGCAAGGAGGCGCTGAGCCAGCGGACGGCCGATTGCCAGAATTGGGTGGAAGCCTACGCGCGCAATCACGCGATCCCGATCGAATGGGCCGAGAAGGGGGTACGCAAGGAGGACCACGTGCTGCGGTGGCTGCGCCGCATGGAGAAGCGCAATGCCTACGGTGTCTACTTCATCTTCAAGAGCATGGAGCAAGGGCCGACCTTCCGCATCAGCCTGCCGAAGTACCCGGCCAAGGACCCGCACTACCGCATCGTCGCGCACCAGCGCAGCCGCTTCACGCATTACTACTTCTATGTCCGCGACGAGGGGCTCGGACCGATGGTTGTGCGGGTGGCTTCCTTCTTCCCCTTCCAGACCACCTACTATCTCAACGGCCACAGCTTCATCGAGCAGGAGCTGAAGCGGGCGGGGATCGGCTTCCGCAAGGAGGACAACGCTTTCCTCGCCGTCGACGACGTCGCGGCGCTGCAGGCGTCGGCCGACCGGCTGAGCCCAGAGATCATCCGCCGCCGCCTCGACTACTGGACCCTGATCATCGGACCGAAATTCTCAAAGAAGGAGCGCGCCAAGCTCAACCTGTCACGCTTCTACGCCATCTCCCAGATCGAGTACTGCCGCAACTTCATCTTCAGGCGTCGCTTTCCCATCCACAAGCTATTCGAGCGCAGCTGCGAACTCGGCCTGTGGCGGCTCAGTGCTGACAAGATCGCCACGATCTTCGGCAAGCGGGTCAGTCGCCGGATGCATGGCAAGCTGGCCACCGTCATCGACCAGATCGAGCACGGCCATCATGTCTTCCGCGCCTACTTCAAGAGCGGCTTCCTCAAACAGTATGAGAAGTTCCTGACCTTTCTGCGCAACGAATTGGTCTCCAACAATCTCACCGACTTCGGCCTCAAGAAGGGGCTCGACCATCTCGATGCCGTGCGGACCACCTTCCAGCTGATCACGGATCGCTTCGCCGGCTTCCAGGCCGAGTGGCTCAACGTGCATGTCGATTTCCCGCTGCTGCAGCGCCTCGCCCATCCGATCACGATCGGCGCGGTGCGTTATCCCGGCCTCAAGATCCACGAGCCGCGCATCATCCGCCTGTTCGAGGTCCTCCTGCATGGCGGTCCTCAGATCGGCGGCTGGACGGCCCGGCAGATCCATCAAGCCGTCCTCGACACCTTCGACCTCTCTGAGAAGACCTACCGCCTGAACCAGCTCCGCTACGACTTGCGCAAGCTCAAGGGACACGGCCTGATCGAGCGCGACGGCTCGCGCTACGCCTACCGGCTCTCACCCAAGGGCGTCCAAGTCGCCCTCCTCTTCCTCTTCTTCCACAAGCGCCTGTGCGGCCCCCTCGCCAACAGCCGCTTCCATCACCGGCCGGACCCGCAACACCGTCCAAACTCCGACGAGGGCGGCCGGCGCGCCGCGATTATGTACACGCTCATCGAGACCGCTCGCCTCAATGACGTCGATCCCGAGGCTTGGCTCGCGGACGTCATCGCCCGCATCGCCGATCATCCGATCAATCGCGTCGACCAGCTGCTGCCCTGGAACTGGTCTCCGATCCCAGCTCAGGCCAAGGCCGCCTTATCAGCCCGCTCCGTCGTCGCATCACGCTTACGGTCCTACGCGACCACAGAGCCCGTCAGAGACGTGGGCTGAGAACGACGCTTACGATTGTGTTGGCCTCCGGCGAAACTCAAGTTGGCGTGGCACACGCCTTGGACGGTCGCGGCGGTTTCGGGCGGATTTGGACGGGGCCGGCGGCGGCGGAGCTTGGCGGGCGCGCGGCGGCAGGGCGATGTGGACGCTCTTGAACGGCTTGGTCACCATGCGATTGAGCCGGCCACGCCGTGCGCCCGATAGGCCTTGCGCCACTCATAAATCAAGCTGTGGCGCAACCCGCACTCCAGCGCAAGCCGCGCCACCCCTCGCGCCTCTCCAGCCGCGAGAGAAGACGCACTTTGAATTCGGTAGAAGAAACGCTGCGATGCTTCCGACATGGTCCCTCCTCGGAAGCGACATTATCCATTTAACCCGTGTCTAACTTCGGGGTCCACTCTATGTGTGCTGGGCGGCACTGAGGAGACAATCGACTTTTTTTCTACCGGCTTTTCGCTTAGACTGGTCCGTCGTTGGGCGCGGAAGCATTAACCAATCTTCAGAGGCAATTCGTGCTTGGCGGCGGAAGGTAACGCCGAGGTCGGCAATGTTGGGAGTCCCGACGGACTGCGAGCGCTACAGATGAGGAGCGACAGTGAAGCTGCGCCTGAGTCGGCGGCCTCCTTCACACGCGCATCTCACGCGTCCTCGGTGCGGCGGTGGCGTTTGCCAATTGCCTATCGCGCGATTTCCTCTGTAGCGCTGTGCAGTGACCTTGCGCTGATCTCCGCGAGCGCCTTCAGTGTCGAGGCTCTGTACCATAATATTCCTTCCGAATTTGAAGGAGAGTTCTCCCACACAATGGCTGCGGCGATGTTCGTCGCGGTTCTCTTCATCGCCGCCATGCGAGTCCAGAAACTCTATGATCCCACACGATTGATCGTCATGGACGACCAGGCGCGCAGTGTGCTCAGCGCTTGGTGCGGTGCCTTCCTAATTCTGGCCTCCGGCGTTTTCACTTGGGGCGTCAGCCGTGACTCGCCTGTCGAGAAGCGCACGGAGGTGATGATGTCCCCGCCGTCGTCCTCGCCAGTTCGGCTATCCGTTGTCGTTTCGTGGACAGGTTCGCGGAGCCCAAGGTCTCCTCCCGTGTTTCCCGGCAACGGCCAGCAAAGACTTATCGCGTGGCGACATTCTGATTTTCTGGGCGTTCGGGGCTATCGCTCTCCTAACGCACCGGGCGTTCTGGCGGATCGCGCTCCCTCGCGCGCTTGAGAGCGGTGCCCTGCGGGGGCGAACAGTCGTCACTCTCACTTCCGAGAACGCCATCCCTCAACGTTTCGTCGAAAACTTGACACGTCACGGCTACCATATCGTAGCCCATTTCCATATCCCTACGGGCGAACCATCTGCCGACGACGTTGTTGACAACATTATCTCGATGTGTCGGACCTCGGAGATCGAGGAGGTCGTGCTTTTTGTTAATCCGGAGCGGATGTCCCACTTGCGATCGATCGCACGGCGGCTGCGAGTTCTTCCGTTGTTCCGTTGCCGGTAACCCTTGTGCCAGTCGGCGCTCTTTCCCAGCTTTTTCAGAGAGCCCACAACGAAATCGGCGATACCGTTGCGATCGAGTTACAACGGGCCGCGCTCTCTCCCGCCGAGCAGGTCTTCAAGCGCGCTGTCGACATTGTCTTGTCTGTATCGGCGCTTGCGCTCTTGTCGCCTTTGATGGTGGCGGTCGCGATCGCGATCAAGCTCGATTCCGCTGGACCGGTGCTTTTTTGCCAAACCAGACAGGGGTTCAATGGGAGACTGTTTAGCATCGATAAGTTTCGCTCAATGACGGTGATGGAAGATGGAGACGTCGTTCGTCAGGCCCAGAAGCGTGACTCGCGCATCACTCGAGTGGGATATTGGATTCGGCGGCTGAGCATCGACGAACTTCCCCAGCTGTTTAACGTCGTCCGGGGCGATATGTCGGTCGTTGGTCCGCGCCCCCACGCCTCCGCTCACGACCGCTATTTCGCATCTACAATCGAGAAATATGCTTTCCGTCATCAGCCTCAATGACAATGTTCAACTCGTCTTGTCTATGATCCCTCAGGCGATCCGTGATCAGCTGGAAGGTGGTCCGCACGGCATCGAGATGGTCGAGCCCCTTAAGCAGGCCGAAGTCGGGCCACAGCTTCATCGAGCAGGAGCTGAAGCGGGCGGGGATCGGCTTCCGCAAGCATGACAACGCCACCCCGACGATCTCACGGAAGAAGTGGACGACCAGCTCGGGCCGCGACAGCGCCGTCAGATAGTGTGCTCGCCCAATACGCGACCGTCGCCAAGCAGAACGGGGTCATGATCATGATCGGATCCTATGAACTCATGGTAAAGGATCCGTGCTCGGGAATGAATTCCATCTTCGCCCTCTCCGCAATCGGAATCTTCTATGTACATGAGTTCGTGGTCAGGAAAGGTTGGCCACGGAAGATGATTCTGATCGCTTCGATCATTCCAATAACAATATTAGCCAATTTCCTCCGAGTTCTGACGCTGGTTCTTGCGGCGTACTATCTTGGTGTGGACCGAGTTGAGGGGCTGTTTCATGACGTGACCGGTATCGCGCTGTTTGTGTTCGCGCTTGCGCTGTTTTTATTCATCGACGCCGTGCTCATTGGCGTCGGGCGCCTCGTCACCCGATTATCCCCGTCGTTGAGGCATTGGCTCACAGCGAAGCGGACCAGGCGAGATCATGATTACTGTTTATGACACCCTCACCGTTGCTTGTTTCGTATGCGTCGTAGTGTCGTACTTGATGTTCACAAAAGGCGGTATGATTGTGCTGGCGCATTTCATGCTCTGACGGTGGCTCTCGCGACTGCCAATCAGCTGGTAACTCGGGGATGAACGTGATTGCAACTATTATAATAGTTGTCGGTACCGCCTATACCTACATATTTGTTCGCCCTGAGAAGGCCGGTGGCGCAAGTCGTCTTCGGAGCCGTCGTGGGACACGCGCGGGATGCAGTATTCAGCGGGTCTTCGCCCCCAAGGTCGAGAACGACTGCACCGTGGCAACTGAACTCCAGCAAACAGTGTCGGGGGCCGGGCAGGGCCGGGCTGGCACTTGGCGACGACTATTTTCTTCTGACAAAATAAAAGAGTGAACATGCCGGTCGGATTTGCGGAGACTCTCATACCTCGATTTGGTAAAGGATCGGAACGCATAAAGGATCGAGACACGTTATGAGTGAGTTCTTGTTGCCGCGGTCGCCGCGGTCCTCAGCTCGAAACTTGCGAGTAAACTTGACGGACACTCCCATCGGTATAGTCACGGTTTCTGACAGGGTCTCGCAAGGCGTCTATGAGGACAAGGGCGGGCCGGGCATCGAATCGGCGCTGCGTGATCTCCTCAGCTCGCCCTGGTGCCCGGTCCGTCGGCTGGTGCCTGACGAACGTCTCGCGATCGAGGCGGTGCTTCGCGAGCTAGCCGACCTAGAACGCTGCCCTCTCATCCTCACGACTGGGGGTACCGGACCGAGCCTCCGCGACGTTACGCCCGAAGCGACGGAAGCGGTCTGTGACCGGCTGCTACCTGGCTTTGGCGAACTCATGCGCGCAACGAGCCTGGCCGAGGTTCCCACAGCGATCCTGTCGCGCCAGATCGCCGGCACGCGCGGCTCGAGCCTCATCATCAACCTTCCGGGCAAGCCGACGGCAATTCGCACCTGCCTCGACGCCGTCTTCGCCGCTGTTCCCTACTGCATTGATCTCATTGGCGGCGACCGGCTGGAGACAAACCCGGAATTCTGCGAGGCCTTCCGCCCAAAATCATGAGGCGACACCTAGCCTCTTCTGGAAGAACTCGAGGCGGTAGAACATTCGCTTTTGCGGGCGCGCTTCAGTAATTGGGATGAAGACCGGGATTCTCGATGTCCGCCGCTGTTCAGACCCTAGAGCCAGAAACGGAAGTTCGTGCCGCCATGCGTTCCATCGGCGCGCAGGCTCGTGCGGCCGCACGCGTTCTCGGCAACGCCTCGGCCGAGCAGAAGAACCGTGCGCTGACGGCGGGCGCTCGCGTCCTTCGGGAACGCTCCGCCGACATTCTTGTCGCGAATGCGCGTGATCTCGCCGACGGCCAAGCGAAAGGCCTGACACCCGCGTTTCTGGACCGACTGGCGCTGAACGAAACGCGCATCGAGTCGATCGCGCGGGGCCTCGAGGAGGTCGCGTCGCTCGACGACCCGGTTGGGCAGGTGCTGGCGACTTTCACCCGCCCGAACGGCCTCGTCATCGAGAGGGTGGCGACGCCGCTTGGCGTCGTCGAAGTCATTTACGAGAGCCGACCAAACGTCACCGCGGACGCTGGCGCTCTTTGCCTGAAGAGCGGCAACGCTGTGGTGCTGCGAGGTGGCTCGGACAGTTTTCATTCGTCGGCCGCAATCCACGCCTGCCTCGTCGAGGGCCTCAAAGAGGCCAGCCTCCCCAAATCCGCCGTCGCGCGTGCACCTTTCGCTTCCCGCGCCGCGGTCAGCGAGATGCTGGAGGGCCTCGGCGGAGCGCTGGACGTCATCGTGCCACGGGGCGGGAGGAGTCTGGTGGACCGGGTGCAGCGCGAGGCCAGGGTGCCCGTCTTCGCCCATCTCGAGGGCATCGTGCACGTCTATGTCGACCGGGCAGCCGATCTCGACAAGGCGATCCGCATCGTCGTCAACGCCAAGATGCGACGCACCGGAATTTGCGGCGCCGCGGAGACGCTGCTGGTTCATCGGAGTGTTGCGGACTGTATGCTAAAGCCGCTGATCGAGGCGCTTGTGCAGACGGGCTGCGAGGTGCGCGGCGATGCGGTCGTCCAGGAGGCGGACGCGCGCGCGAAGGCTGCGATCGAGGAGGATTGGCGGACGGAATACCTCGACGCGATCATCGCAATCAGGGTCGTCGACAGCCTCGAGGCGGCGATCAACCACATCGAAACCTACGGCTCGCACCACACCGAATGCATCGTGACCGAAGACAAGGCGGCCGCGGAGAAGTTCCTCAAGGAAGTCGACTCGGCGATCGTCATCCACAACGCCTCCACCCAGTTCGCGGACGGGGGCGAGTTCGGTTTCGGGGGCGAAATCGGCATTGCTACGGGGCGGATGCATGCGCGAGGACCGGTTGGGGTCGAGCAGCTCTGCACCTTCAAGTATAGGGTGCGCGGCGACGGCCAGATCCGGCCTTGAGGGTTTCCGGATCTTGGCGCAGATTGATCTCTACGTGTTCGCCCAGAGCGCCGATTGCGCGCTATGGAGCGCGCCATACGCCGACGCCACCCAAGTGTAAGCGCTGTTTTGACCCCAGCTTTTCGGGCGCGGGCGCAGCGGCGATAGTCGGGGCGATAGGGGCTCCGACATATGTCGATTTTAACTTAGCTATATAGTTACTTTCCGGCGCAAAATGGAAGGCTGGGATCGTACCGGTTTCGTAGCTGGCCGGAATAGAAGCTGCAAGATCGGACGGTTTTGTGCCGGACGGCGCGTCCGCCCGAGCGCCCGAGTCAACGATCGGCCTGCGTGATTTTTTTTGTGATGGATGGTGGTTGACAGATGGCGGCGAATCAGTCTCATTTATAAGAATGAAACGACAGCGATGTGTCGCGGCGCGCGAGAGGCTGCTGGAACGATTGCCGGTAACCGGTGAGATCCTGCGCGGATCGCTGCTGGAGAGAACCATCCGCAACCACGCCCGAGGATGCAGCAAATGCGCTAGCGGCGAAGGACACCGGCTGTCGGTCTTGACGGTGAGCTACCCCGGCGGGCGCACGCGGCAGTTCAGCCTGCGCGGCGAGATGGCGCCTCAGGTCCGCCGCTGGCTGGCGAATTATCAGCAGCTGAAGGAAGCCATCGAGGCGATTTGCGAGCTCAATCACCAACTGCTGCGCCCGGACGAGGCGGCGGCAGGATCGCGGAGGAAACACCGTGATTGAGATGCGGCGGGCCCAGCGCAGCTTCGGTGACGGATTGATCGCCGAGGAAGTGAAGGACTTGCGCGAGGGCTGGATGAACCATGCCGATCGGCTGCTCGACGATGAAGGCGTCGTCGCGGCGGTTTAGGAAGCGCTCGGCCGGCGCCATCCGCGAAGCCGCAGTCGCGGTCGGCGCGGTTCGCCGGCCGAGATTGTCCTGCGCCTTTTGATCCTCAAGCACGTGCGCAACTGGAGCTACGAGGTTCTCGAGCGCGAGGTGCGCGCCAACCACTCGCGTCGGGCGGCGGCAAGATGCCGGACGCCAAGACGATCGGCCGTTGGGGCATGACGGTGGGACCGGAGGCGATCAAGCAGATTCACGAACGGCTGGCTCGAATGGCGCAAGCGGAAGGGATTGCGACCGGGCGGCGGATGCGTGTCGACGCCACGGTCGTCGAGACCAACGTCCATTATCCGACCGATTTGAGCCTGCTCGGCGACGGCGTGCGGGTGCTGACGCGGGTGATGAAGAAGATCACCGCAATTGCCGGCGAGGTCGGCGCGAGACTCCGCGACCGCAGCCGGTGCGTCAAACTGCGCGTGCTCGATATTGAGCGGGCGGCGCGCGCCAAGGGACCACAGAGCAGGAGCGGCTTAAGCAGGGCTACGGCAGACTGCTCGCCTCGACCAGCCGGGTGGTCGGTCAGGCGAAGCGGTTCGCCCGTGAGATCGCCGACGGGGTCAAGCAGGCGTGCGGCGTCGTAGGGCAGTTGCCCTGGAAGGCCTGCGTCGGCAACTCGAGGACATGGCGCCGCGGGTACGGCAGGTGATGAAGCAGGCCCGGGCGCGCATCTTTGGCGGCGACACTCGTGCCGAAGGCAAGGTTCTCAGCCTGTTCGAGCCGTCGACGGAGATCATCCGCAAAGGCAAGGCGGCCAAGCCCAACGAGTTTGGCAAGATGGTCAAGCTACAGGAGGCCGAGAACCAGATTGTCATCGACTACGAGGTCTATGACCGGCATCCCAACGATGCCGACCTGTTGATCCCTGCGATCGAGGCGATCAGGCAAGGCTTGGGCGCCTGCCGTACCTGGTGGCGGCGGATGCGGCCTTTTATTCCGGCAAGAACGAGGCTGCCGCGAAGGCCAAAGGCATCAAGCGCGTGTGCGTTCCCAATCGCTCCACCAAAAGCTCCGACCGCAAACGCGAGCAGAAGAAGCGCTGGTTCCGCAACGGGCAGAAGTGGCGCACTGGATCGGAGGGCCGTATCAGCATAGTCAAGCGGCGTCACGGGCTCGATCGCTGCCGATACAAGGGGAACAACGGCATGCGGCGCTGGGTCGGGCTCGGAGTGATCGGCGACAATCTCATCAGCATCGGAAACGCCCTCGCAAAAAGAGCCAACCTGTAGCTGTCAGCCTGCAAGCTTCACCGCTCCCACCCGCCAGGCCCGGCCCGGCGGGCTTTGCCTATGTCGCCACCGTACGCCATCCTCCCGAAAACACGAATTTTGCGCCGGAAAGTAGCTAAGCTAGTGGCCAGTTTCAATCATCTCGAAAAGGATTTAACGATTCCTTATCCATCGCGATTCGAGCGATGGAGGAAATCATGGCGGCCAGAGTGCCCTCGGTGAAGCGGTATGTCGCGCGGCTGAGGGCGGAGGCGTTGAGCTTGAAGCGTTGATCCGCAAGGGCAAGAGCCCGGCGCAACGGCTTTCTGAAGGCGCGCATCCTGTTGAAGGCCGACGTTTCGGACGACGGCGAAGGGTGGAGCGACAACCGGATCATCGAGGCTCCGGAGACCAACGCTTCGATGGTCTATCGGGTGCGCAAGCAATTGGTGGAAGAGGGCGTCGAGGCCGTCTTGAGCCGCAAGGCGCCGGCTGCGCCCGCCGTGCCGCGGATTTTCGACGGCGAGAAGGAGGCCCGACTGATCGCTCTGGCCTGCTCCAAACAGCGACTCAACGATCCAGCGCACGCTCAAAAAAAGCTCTTCGGCCGCACCGTCGCAAATACTGGGTCATCCCGCCCAAGGCCAGCGGCGCTTTCGTAGCGGCGATGGAGGACGTGCTGTCGGTCTACACCCGGCCCCACGATCCCGAGCGCCCGGTTGTTTGTCTGGACGAGACCTCCAAGCAGCTCGTCGCCGAAACCCGCTCGCCGGTCGCGATGCGGCCGGGGCGCCCGGCCCGCGTCGATTACGAATACACGCGCAATGGCGTGGCCAACCTGTTCATGATGTTCGGCCGCTCGAGGGCTGGCGCCACGCCAAGGTCACCGACCGCCGCACCGCCGTCGATCACGCCCACAAAGACTTGGCCGACGTTCACTTCGCGCAAGCCGCGACGATCGTCCTCATCCAGGCCGCATCGCTCTACGAAGCCTTTCCAGCCGCCGAGGCTAGGCACCTGGTCGAACGCTTCGAATCGCATTACACGCCAAAACATGGCTCCTGGCTGAACCTGGCCGAATCCGAATTCGGCGTCCTCGCCTCGCAATGTCTCGACCGGCGCATCCCCGACAAGCCGACAATCAGCGCCGAGGTCGCCGCCTGGATCCGCGACCGAAACAACAATCACGCCGCCGCCGAATGGCGCGCTTCACAACCGACGACGCCCGCATCAAACTCAAGAGCTTGTACCCCTCACTATGATCGAATCGCAGCACTAGTTCATCGATTTTGAGATTCGAATCATATCAGGCGGCCTAGTCGATCCTATAGGACCAAGTATGGACGACGGGGTGTCGGTTGAACTCATCCATGGCGGCCATGATGCGGTTCTTGAGCTCCTGTTTGGATGCGACGCGGATATGGCGCAGCACCGAGCGGGCGAGCTTGGGGAAGAAGCCTTCGACGAGATTAAGCCAGGAGCCGTGCTTGGGCGTGAAGATGAATTCGAAGCGGCCGGCAGGCTGCTCGGCGAGCCAAGCCTTGGTCTCCTTGGAGATGTGCGCCGAATGATTGTCGAGGATCAGCTTGATCGCCGTATGGCTCGGATAGGCGGCGTCGAGGAGCTTGAGGAATTCAATGAATTCGCGGCTGCGGTGGCGGTCCTTGACGAGAGCGTGGACTTGGCCGGTGAGCAGATCGATGCCGGCCAGCAAGCTGACCGTGCCGTGGCGCTTGTACTCGTAGTCGCGCGCGAAGGTCGCATGTCTGCCGGGCTCGGGCGGCAGGTCCGGGGCGGTCGTGGCGATTGCCTGAATGCCGGGCTTCTCGTCGTAGGAGACGATCGCCACCGCATCGCTCGGTTCTTGTTTTGCGGCCGCCGCCGTCTCCTTGATGAGCCTCACTTCGCGATAGACGCACAGAACCTCCGCCATCTTCTGCTTGAACTCCGGATCGCGGCGTTCCAGGTAGTAGCGGACCTTGTGCGGCTTTATCTCCTGCTCATTGAGGATTTTGCACAACGTGCCCTGAGCCAGCTTGCCGAGGCAGGCGTGTCCTTGGGCGGGTCCATGCTCGCGCGCATGGCGGGCAAGCAGTCGCGTCGTCCACAATTCGGGCGGATAGCCGAGATCCTTGGCCTTGCGGCAGGCGAGGTCGACAACCCATGCCTTGGCCTCGGCGGTGATCGTCGGCTCCTTGCCGGACCGCGGCCGATCATCGAGCGCCGCCCGCGCACCGTAGACCAGCGCCCGCTCGACACAGCGCGGAACGGTCTGATGGTGCGCGCCCACGGCCCGTCCCACCTGAAAAAAGGATGGCTCGTCCCGGTAGGCCAGCAGCATTCGCGCTCGCTCGACCCGGCTCGCCGGTTCGCTTCGCGAACGGGCAATCGCGCGCAAAGCCGCCAAATCCTCCTCGCTCATCGCCAATTCGATCGCCTTCCGCTGTCCCGCCACGACCTCAAACCTCGCCTCCGAATCAAAGCGCAAAGGCCACAACCCATGTCGAGAAAAATAAATCCTGGGTACGTGATTGGATTCACGGAATCGATGAACTAGAGCGTAAGCACGTGTCGGAGGGAAAAGCTCCCGTGCGACGCGTTGAGATTTTCACTGGCGCGGGACGACGGCTAAGTTGGAGCGCGCGTGAGAAGGCGGCGATTGGGCCTAAAGTGCCATGTGGCGCGTCCGACCCAGTCGGCCAGCGTCGAGCGATCGAGACGGAATCCCTTCAATAAGTCGCGGTATATCAGCGAAAACCGATCCGGGGATTGACGAAACTTCTTGAGGCCGTATCCGACCGCGCCGCGGAGCCTATGTTGTGCAGACCGTGCGAAGAGTCGGCCTGAGCGGATTCCTTCGCGGCGTTAGCCGCGTTGGAGTCACGCATGACTCACATCGCCGGATTCGAACGCGACCAGCTTCTGTTGTCGCCGGAGGCGGTGGATGATTGTGTCGGGTCCGACAATCCGGTGCGGTTGATCGACGCCTTCGTCGACGGACTGGACCTTGCGGCGGCGGGGTTTGCGCGCGTTGTGGCAAAGGCGACGGGGCGTCCGGGCTATGCTCCGGGCGACCTTCTGAAGCTCTACATCTACGGCTATCTGAACCGGGTCCGATCGAGCCGTCGGCTGGAGGCGGAATGTCATCGCAACATCGAGGTCATCGGGCTGTTTCAGGCGCGACAATCGCGCGGCGTTTCGCGCCGTGTTCCGCCAGTTCGTGTTGCTGTGCCGGCGGCTCGACCTTTACGGCCGCGAGTTGCTGGCGGTCGACGGAACCCGCATCAAGGCGGTCAACAACAAGGATCGCAACTTCACCCACTCTTCGCTGCGAGAGTTCATCCGCGCCGCCGCCGAGCGGTTGGACGACTACCTCAAGCGGCTCGACGACGGCGACGTCGAGGATGGCGCGACAGGGGGGCGGCGCGCGCACGAAGAACCTGGCCGAGAAGATCGCGGCGCTCAGCGAGAAGCACGGCCGTTACCAAGCGATGCTGGCTCAGCTCGACCGAACCGGCGAGGACCAGATCTCGCTGACCGATCCCGACAGCCGCGCCATGGCCGCCCACACGAAGGTCGGCGTCGGGCTACAACATTCAAGTCGCGGTCGACGCCAAGCATAAGCTGATCGTCGAGCAGGCGGTGACCAACCAAGTGGTGGAACGTGGGCCTGCTGACGCAGACTGCGGAGCCGGCCCGCGAAATCCTGGGGGTCGAGACGATCGACGTCGTCGCCGATCGCGGCTACTTCAAGATCGAAGACATCGAGGCATGCGAGAGGGCCGGCTGCATTCCCCACGTTCCCAGGCCGCAGCGCGGCTCCTCGGCGCGCGAGGGCCTGTTTCGCAAGGACGAGTTCCGATACGACGCCGAGCGCGACGCCTACGTCTGCCCGGCCGGGAAGTTGCTGACGCCGATTCGCCGCGAGGTCGTCGAACATCCGTTCGGCAGCATCAAGCAGTGGATGTATCAGGGCGCGTTCCTGATGCGCGGCCTCGCCAACGTGCGCGCCGAGTTCAGCCTGACCGCGCTCGCCTACAATTTGCGCCGCGCGCTCAACATCCTCGGCGTCGAGGCCATGACAGCCGCGGTAGTGGCCTGAGACAGGGTTACGCGGCTCTATCCGCGCGCACGGGGTCACCCGGGCGCCTCTCAGGTCGTGTCAGACGGCCAATGAGGCCGAAACGGCCGAAATTCCCCGCAGTTCGCTCCTCGCGCCGCTTCATGCCCAACCCCGGGGACTTTTCGCACAGTCTGCGTGATGTGAACCGGCATTGCTCCCCGTTAAAGGCATCGCTGGGAGATTCGCAGGGCGAATACGGTACATGAATCCACCCTTCTAAACCAGGGGAGCGGAGATCGAACTGATTGCAGAGGACTTGCGCAGTGCAGCGGCAGCCTCCAGATTCCGTTACTGGCCGAATCGGCGTTGATGACGTTCTCGGAGAGATTGAACGAAGCCGCTACGGCGGCGGGAGCGGGAACTGCGGTCGGGAGGCCGTTGTGGCGTGATGATCCTCCTGCCTGAGAGGATTGGGGTGTTTCAGCCCTCTCTCAGACAGGAGTTTTCAGATGGCCGAGATGAGCGCTCTGCGCCGTCGCATGATCGAGGACATGACGCAACGATCCTACATCCACGCGGTCTCGAAGTTCAGCCAGCATTTTCGTCGCTCGCCCGACCGGCTTGGCCTGGAGGAGGTGCGCGCCTACCAGGTTCACTTGGCCTCGAAGGGGGTCGCCTGGGCGTCGCTCAACCAGGTCGTATGCGCCCTGCGGTTCTTCTACGGCGTGACGATGGGCGAGGAGACGATCCCCGAGCGAATCGCCTACGCCCGCGAGCCGCGCAAGCTTCCCGTGGTACCTTGTAGAGGTTGCCCTCCAGATCGGCATCGAATTGCTCGATCGTCTGCCCATCCACGCCGGCCGCACCTTTGTTGGATTTGACCGCTTTATACGCTTCGTACACTTGCCGTTTCTCGATCTTGAACGCTCAGCGCCGACGAGGTCGTGCGGTTTCTGGAGGCGGTTTCGAGCCTGAAGGCCCGCGTGGCGCTGACGACGGCCTATGCGGCGGGCCTGCGCGTTTCGGAAGTCGCCGCCCTGAAGGTCTCTGACGTCGACAGCGCGCGCAGGTGATGCGGATCGAGCGCGGCAAGGGCGGCAAGGAACGCTGCGTGATGCTGTCGCGACCGCTGCTCGGCATCCTGCGCAGCTACTGGCGGCTGGCGCGACCGCCGCTGTTCCTGTTCCCGGGCCGCGCGCCCGACAAGCCGATTGACCCGACGGTGCTGCATGGCCTGCCGGGTGGCCGGCCAGCGTTCGAACTGGCCGACGTCTTCGTCATCGGCGCGGTCGCGGCCTGCCGCACGGCGGCGCTCGGCGGTCACATCGAGCGATGCGACGACTGCGGCGCCGTTCGCATCGCCTACAACTCGTGCCGCAACCGTCATTGCCCGAAGTGTCAGGGAGCGGCGAGGGCCGAATGGCTCGCCGCGCGCGAAGCCGAGTTGCTGCCGGTTCCCTCCGTCCATGCGTCCGAAAACGGCTCCTTCCACGTCGTCTTCACGCTGCCGCCGGCCGCGGCCGAGATCGCCTTCCAAAACAAGGCGCTCCTCTACGGGTTGCTCATGCGCACGGCCGCCCAGACGCTCACACGCTCGCCGCCAATCCCAAGTCTCGGCGCCTTGCAACCGCTCGCCGATCCAAACGCCTCCGCCGAGCGCCTGCGCCTGTTGCGGCGCGACGAATGGGTCGTCTACGCCAAGCCGCCGTTCATGAGAACAATCGTGCGCTCCCTCCACACTTCCGCCGCCGCCACTATCCGCCGCGCCATTCCGCAAGCGGCGCCGGGAGCCGCTGCGCGACCACGCTCTTGCACGCCGATCTCGACCCTCGACCAGCCCCTCGCGCCGACCGACATGATCGCCCAGCCCGCCTCCTCTTCGCGGCTTCGGCACCCGCCAACCTCACCCCGACAGCGTCCGATCCTCGACCGGAGCGCCCCACTCCGACGCGCCACCGCGCTTTCCCCATAGCGCCAAACGAACCGCGGCCTCGTTCAATCCGGCTTATGTGAGGTGCGCTCCCGTGCGCCAGCAATTCTCGCGCCGCGCACCTCACATAACCCTCCCGATTCTCTCTCGGATTGAGTGGTCGCACGTGGATGCGGCACAAGGAATGTTTCACGTGAAACTCAGAGGGCGAAACTTCCGGCTATAAGGACTTCGAGGACATGCGGCTGTGAAGCGGCCGCTGCATTGGTGTCACTGCGCTGCAACAAGCAGGATTCGCTACAATCGGTCAACCTAAAAACGGCAGTTATATAGCTAGGCGACCCACGAGTGGTTCCGGGCTTTCGCTGTCCATTCTTTTCGAACATGCCGCTCTCTATGACCCGGGGGAGTCTCGTCATCGTCATGGTTCAGTCTCCGATGCCGAGCATAGCCTTCGCCAGGTTCTGGACAGCTCGGCACTCCCGTTGATCCTGCAATCCGTTCCGCGCAGGGCACGTATTTCGGGGCTTCCCCATTCACTTACGCTACGGCCTGTCAGGTTGCTCGCCCTCCTGTGACGGATCAGACTAGGTCTCCCGGCTTTTTACTTCCAGGCTTCCAGCAGGTCGCCCTCCCTGCCGCTGGATATGACTACAACAGCCAACCAGCGCCCGCGGGCGCGCCATTATGGGTGAAAATGGTGGCGGGCCGGGCCGTTTTGTCCGAGCCTTTGCGCGGCGACCGTGCCGAGGCTGACAATCCCTGCGGTGGTTCGCGACCCCGAATAACAGCCCGGCCCGCGCCGCATAGAGGTACCATTCTTTGTCGCCCTCGGAAACGGGGAGCACGCGTGGCAGTGTCTCGAGCGTACCTGCGGCGTCACGGTCGCCTTCCGACAGAAGGAGGCGAGGATGCGAGCGCTCATCGAGCGGTGTTGTGGGTTGGACGTGCATCAGGAGACGGTCGTAGCGTGCCTTATGATCGGCGCGCCGGGCATTCGATCGAGCAAGGAGGTGCGCACGTTTCGAACGGTGACGCGCGACCTCGAAGCCTTGCGGGACTGGCTGAAGGCGGCGGGGGTGACGCATGTCGGCATGGAGAGCACGGGCGTCTATTGGCGCCCGGTCTATGCCGTCCTGGAGGGACACTTCGACCTGATCGTCGGCAACGCACGGCACATCCGCAACGTGCCTGGACGCAAGACCGACGTGAAGGATGCCGAGTGGATCGCCGATCTGGTGCGCCATGGGCTGATCGCCAAGAGCTTCGTGCCGCCCCGGCCGTTGCGCGAGCTGCGCGAACTGCTGCGCTATCGGAGCAAGCTCGTCGAGAGCCAGGCCGCGGAGCGCAACCGCCTGTTGAAGCTTCTGGAAACGGCCAACATCAAGCTGGCGAGCGTGATGAGCGACGTTTTCGGCGTCTCCGGCCGGGCCATGCTCAAGGCGCTGATCGAGGGCCGAGCCTCGGTTGAAGAGATGGCCGATCTCGCCAAAGGGCAGTTGCGCCGCAAGCGATCCGATCTCATCCTGGCGCTTGAGGGGCGAATGGAGGAGCATCATCGGTTCCCCCTGGCCACCCAGCTGCGCCGGCTCGAAGCGATCGAGCAGGACATCGCAACGCTCGACCTGCGCATCGTCGAGCGGCTCGAACCTTATCGGACGCCGCACGCGCTCTTGATGCAGATCCCGGGCGTCGACTGGCTCGTCGCCGCGGTGCTCATCGCCGAGATCGGCGTCGACATGAGCGTGTTCCTGAGCGTCTATCACTTGAGCGCCTGGGCCGGCGTCTGCCCCGGCAACCATGAGAGCGCCGGCCGGCAGAAGAGCGGCCGCGCCCGGAAGGGCAATGTCCACCTCCGCACGATGCTGGTCGGCGCCGCGATCTCCGCCGCGAGGACCAAGGGCAGCTACCTCAAAGACAAGTTCCACCGTCTCAAGGCCCGCCGCGGCGCATGCGCGCGGCCCTGGCCATCGCTCACAAAATCCTGGTTGCCGCCTATCACATGCTCGCCAAGGGCGTCGCCTATCATGAACTCGGAGAAGCCTATCTCGATCAAATCCGACAGACCCGCACCGTCGCCAACCTGAAGCGCCGCATCGAACGCCTTGGTTATCACATAACGCTCCAGCCAATTGCGGAGGTCGTCTGACCCGATCTTCGTGGCAGTGGCCTGAACTCCTTCTGCGGGCAGGACTTTCACCCGCTAGAACGGCAGCTAGCAAGGGGGTCAATTCTTCATGTCGCCTGACAATCGACAAGCGGGCAGAGGCGGATCTGCGAGATAAAATCCGGACGATCGCGCTCAAACGCCGCTTTATCGCCGAGAACTCTGGCGCATCGTAACTCCCAAGGTGGTTGAGTTTGATTTGCCACACTTAGTGGGAAAGCTGGGCCGGCTCGACGACTTTTGGTGAGTCAAGTCAAGGTGGGATGATTTTCCCTGCCGAGATTCGTGAGCTGATCAAGTCGCTTCGATGCGAGAACGAGGCGTTGCGAACCGAAAACGCCGTCCTTCAAGCGGAGGTCGGCGAGCTTCGGCGGCAGCTGGATTTGGACACCCCACCAGCTCTGAACCGCCGTCGAGCGACGGACTGAAGAAGAAGCCGCGCGTCGCCGGCACTCTTCGCGGACGCTCCGGCGAGCGGAGCGGCGGGCAGACCGGGCACAAGGCCGACACGCTCTGAAAGGTCGACATCCCCGATCGGATCGAGCGCTATACGGCGGGCGTCTGTCTCATTGCACGCGCCGGGCTGACTACGGCAATGCAAACGGGCATGAGAAGAAACAGGTGTTCGATTTGCCTGACAGGCTGATCGAGGTCACCGAACACGAGGCCTCGATCTATTGCCAGACTTAAACACCTGTTTTTTGCAAGTGGTTGAGTGTGCTGGCGTTT
This sequence comes from uncultured Alphaproteobacteria bacterium, assembly GCA_963758335.1. Lineage (GTDB taxonomy): Bacteria > Pseudomonadota > Alphaproteobacteria > Rhizobiales > Beijerinckiaceae > Roseiarcus. The sequence goes on from CAVWVF010000004.1 coordinate 454,714, forward strand.
CGGCGAAATTCAAGTCGGCGTGGCACTACGCCTGGGGCCGGCCGCGGCGTTTTCGTGTGGGCTTGGGCTGGGCGATTGGCGGAGGCCGGGCTTGGCGGGCGCGCGGCGGCAAGGCGATATGAGCGCGGCGGAACAGGCTCATGATTGAAGGCGCGGCGTCGGTGCGCACCAACCAATCGGCGCCGCGATGGCGAATGCGCACCGGAGCGAGACGGTCGAGATCGCGCAAGAGGTCCTTCCATTCCGGCGCGAGGTCGGCTTCGCGCGCGAGATCGTCGAGATGCTTCTGCATGGAAAGCGCCAGGAAGGAGCAGAAGACATGGCCGCGGATCGCCGCGTCGGAGAAATGGAAGATCGGCCGCGTGCGCATGATCGCCTTGGTTCGGCGGAAGAGGTCCTCGACTTGGAGCAGACCGCGGTAGCGCAGGACCGCCTGCAATGGCGTGACCTTGGCGTTGGTGCGCAGCACAAAGATCCCGTCGAACCGCGCCTCTTCGGCGAGCTTGCCGGCGTCGATCTCGAATGACCGTTTGTCCTTGGCGTCGACTTTGCGCAGATACCGCCGATAGGCGGAGTTTCCGATCAGCGCCTTGTCGCCCTTCTTCAATTGCGCATCGAGCGCGGCAACGATCGCTTCGCGGTCCTTGCGGTCGTTCTCGGCCTCCTCTTCATTACGGCAGACGACATAGCAAACGCCCTCGACCTTCACTTGCTTGACGAAGAGCTGCGTCTCTCCCCTCTTGCGCTCGATCAGGAGGGGCACGAAAGGATCGTCGTTTTCGAGCACGATCCTGCGCACGATGGCGTCGGAGCGCTCGCGCGCACCCAGGATGCAGTCCAGCTTGCGCTCTTCGAGGCCGGCGATGGCGGCGGCCGAGATCATGCCGCGGTCAGCGACGACGCAGACCCGGCCAATCGAAAAGCGCTGTCGCAAACGGTCGATGACCGGCAAGAGCGTCGTCACGTCGGCGGTGTTGCCCGGCCACATCTCGGTGCAGATCGGCCGGCCGTCGCCATCGACGATGAGGCCGAGGATCATCTGCTTCAGGTCGGGTCGATAGTCCTTGCAATAGCCGTGCTCACCCAGCGCCTCGCCGCCCTCGCCGTAGAACGAGAGGCTCGTCGTGTCCAAGAACACGGCGGAAAGGTCCGTGAACAGGTCGCGGCGGCGCTCGAACAGCCTTTCCTCGATCAGATCCTTGACGCACCGCGGCGCCAGCGCCCCGGCCGGCTTCTCCTCCAGTTCCTCGCCGAGCCAGGTCATCGCCCGATAGAAGTGATGCAGGTCAAGCCCGTCGGTGCCGGGGATGTCGTAGCGTCATCCACGACGCGCAGTCGCGGTCCGAGCCCGACACGAACAGCCGGTGCAGCGCGGCGACGAACACCGCCCGCTCGACCGGAAACTCGAACCCGCGCTCCCTGAGCAGGCCGGCCAGCACGTCGGGGATCCCGAGCCGCTCCCAGATCCTGCCGAACAGTAATGGCCCGCCGATCCGCTTGGCCGCGACCGACAACGCGCCCTCGGCGTCCTCGTCGACCGCGTTGATGAGCAAGACCTGATCGGTGAGCTTGGCCCCAGAAGCGATGAGCGAAGCCAAGGCGCCGGAGGCGGCCAGTTCGTCGGCGCGGCCGAGATTGGCGATGACCCTCTGGCGCACGGCGGCGCCTTCGCGCTTGTTCTCGACGATCTGCACGTAGCTGCGTTCGCCGGACTTCTTGAGCCGGAAGAACATGGCGGCCTCAAAAGACAGCACCACACAAACCGATTCGCCACCAAATATCAAGTTGCAATGTCGCGCTTACGTGACACTACATTTTGAGAAAAGCCCAACCACGCTCAACAATATCAATGCTTTGCGAGCGTGAAGGCCTGTTTACTGTTCAAGTCGGGTATTGGTGCGAGGCGTGCGGCGGCCAGACGAAAGCCGACTTTCCGAAGGGCGTCGGCTCGCCGAGCCAATACGTCGAGCGGGTCAAAAGCGCCGGCGTTCTATCTCAAGCAGTTCATTCCGAGGACCGGGCCGGGACACAATTGTAACAGGGGCAAAGTCCGGGCGAGCTCTAGCCTGACTTTCTCAACTGGGGTGCCGATTTTGGAATTTTGTTGAAAAACCCTGAGTCAATAGAGCCTCTTGCAAAATTCATCGAACGCGGCGAATTTTCCCTGTGTTCGCGGGGCGGAGGGGCCGGCGCTCAGGCCGGCGCGAGCCTGAGCTGCGTGACGCGGAGTATTTGATCGACCGCGAGCGCCACCACGCCGAACATGAGGTGGCATTTGACCTTGATCGCGCCGCGCACGCGCACGGACCGTGCGCCGAATTCATCCTTCAGTCGGGCGTTGACGCGTTCGGCCAGGGTGCGAAAATCAAAAATCACGTCGTCCGGATCGGGCATATGGATGAGTTTCATGCGCTCGACTTCTTTGGCCCATTCGGCCTTGGCTTCGTGCTGGGCGCGAAAGTTGCGATCGATGATCGGCGCATGGCCGAGCGCCTTGCTGTGGTCATGGATGGCGGCGGCGTCGTAGGCCGCATCCATTAGATCGTAGAGATAGGAGACGCGGGCGCCGGTCATGGTCATCAAGGGAATGGCGACCTGACTGTCGTGGACGGAAGCCGAGGTCAGTCCGCAGGAGACCGGGATTTGGCCGCAGGCGACATCCAGATGCAGTTTGTAGCCGATCCAGGTTTCCTTGTAGCCCTTGCTGTTCTTCTTGGAGCCGACATCGCACGCGGTGGGCAGATCGGCGAGCATCTGATCGAGGTTCTGCGTGGTCTGCCGTTCGAGGCGCGTCGGCTCGGGTTTTGGCCGTTCCTCGTCCTTGCGCGGGCGTCCGCGCTTGCGCGTCGGCCGAGCGCCATCGGGCGGCGGCGGATCCCCCTTATTGTCGTTCGGCTCCGTCTTGACCGGCTTCTCGCGCGCCTCGATCTCGGTCGCGTCGCGCGCGATCACGCCGACGATGCGCCCGCCGAGCGAGCGCTCGATCAGCGCCGCGTGCATCTTGTCGGGCAGATCGCCCTGCGCAAACTCCGCGAAGGCGCGGGAAAAGGTAGCTTCCGATGGCACTTGCGAGCGTCGTTCCCAACCGAGAATGCGACGCAGCGACTTGTCGACCTCGAGGCGCTCGATCAGAGCGGTGGTGGTAGGAACGCCCAGCACCGCCTTGGCGACGAAAGCCCTGGCGAGGGCGCGGCGATCGCCAGGCGGGCGGCCGGCGCCTCGGGGCGGTTCGGGAACGAAGGCCTCGAGGCCGATCACGTCGAGGGTCGTGACGAGCCGCCCGAGCGCTTCGGTCATCGGGTCGACTTCCTCGCGAAGCCAAGGAAACAGATAGCCCTGGATGTGGTTCCAGCGCGCTTTCATAGCGTCGAGAGGATCGTCGGTCATTGCTGTTGCTATGGTTCAGGACGATAGAATCGACACTATACTGAAATATTTCTCACAGTAAAGCGGAATATTTTAGAATATTGCCTTGACAACCGTCGGATGGACTCTAAATACATTGCCTCGTTTTGTGAGGGGTTATGAGAGGCGTTCCAAATAATTTTGCAACTGGCTCTAGATACTAAAGAATTTTCGGAGGTGTTGAAGAAATGTATCGGTCGATAGTTTGGCTATTTATTGTTGGGTTTTTTCAAATGGGGCTGACGAATGACGAGTTTAGCGAACGCTTTATCGAAGTCCTCTATCTTTTCCGAAGCTTCCACTTTCTTTGCCGTCTCGACAAAGCGCTTGTGGCGTTCGGCGTCGGTGAGCTTGGGCGAGGGAGGACGACGGCTATGAGGCATGAAACCCAGTATAGCATGTTATTTGGCGAAGTCACCCTTTATCCATTGTGGGTTTGTGGCGTCTGCGAACCATGTGAAAAGCGTTGGCGCGGGACTTCGTGGCACCGCAAACCATCCAAAGAAATCTGCTTTGTATGACAAGGCAATTTTTATCACAGCTTCATCAACCTTTCTGTCGTTGGTGCGAAAGAGATGGGAATTTGGGCCAACGAGAGAGCAATCGATGTTTAGACTATGGCCTGCTACTATCTCGCTTGTAGAGCCTCTAATTATTCCGACGTCAGTCATCACATTGTTATTTCCAAATCTAACTTTAATACCATCGCAAGCCCTTTGCACATCGCGGATCACGAAGATATGGCTATTATTTTTTACTGTGAATGGAAATTCGAAAGCAAAACTAGGATCAGAAGCAGGAGCGGAAAGTGTCGCGTCAGCCTCGTAAAACCGGTCGTATACCAAGTAGCCAACGCTTAAAAGTGTTGCGATCCGGAAAATTGCACTCCATAGAAAACGAGCGGTGCTCCAAGGATGATGCTCGAGCCATTTCGCTGCCCGAAAAGAATGTCTACCAGAGGAACCTGGGTTAGGAACCGAAGGATGGCTTGGGTTGATGATTTTTTTGGGAGTTCTGCTTGGCTGTTTTTGGGCGTGGCAGGCCGGGTGACTGTTCTAGGGTTGCCTCTAGTCAGTTTCTTTCCCATGGTTTCTTATTTGGACTCTTAGCCTTGCGCAGTCGTTTCGTAAGTGAGCCTCTTGCCCTTGACGCCGATCAACGCGCGGTCGGCGCGCTCGTTGTCGTCAACACCGAGTTTGACGCGATTGCTGTATCGGAAATCGAATTCTGCAAGATAGCGGTGAAGGTGCCGTTCGCTGCAATGCTGGTATATGCCGATCATTCCGCGCTTAAAGATCGAGAAATAGCCCTCGGCGCAGTTTACGCCAATGATGATGTTGGTTTTGCGGTCGCGGTAGGCGTATTCCTCGCGCGAATGGTCGACCTTGCTGTGGTTCGCACATTCTTTGCCGAGCTGGGTATACTGATTGGCCTCATCAGTCATGAGGTGTGCTTCGCGGGCGATGTTGGCGCGGACAATCGGCGAGAGATCATCTTTCTTGACGCCCTCGACGTGGAACGAGCGAGCGGCGCCGCCGCGCTCAACGAGGTGAGAACGGCGTTCTTATGGGCGTATCCTCGATTGATGGTCTCGCCTTCTTTGCGGCCGATGAAAGTCTCAACGGCTTCGACCGGAGTTCCGTCGCCGCCCATGGACGAGAGATCGCCAGTCCGCATCGCCTCGCGAATGCGATGGCTGAGGAACCAGGCGGTTTTCATACTGCAAGACAGCATCCGCTGGATTTGGTTAGTCGAAATGCCTTTCTTGCTGGCGCACATGAGATGGATGATTTGCAGCCAAAGGTGCAGCGGAAGGTGCGAACTTTCAAAGATGGTCCGTTGCCGCGCGGTGAACTGGCCCTTGCACTCATAGCATTTGCGAAGGCCAAGACGGGTAGACTTGCCTTGCATCTTGCGAATGCGCTTCGGGTCACAATTGCCGCAATGTGGGCAAACGGGGCCATCTGGCCAAAGCTTGCTCTCGACATATTCGAAAGCGGCTTCCTCGGTTTGAAACTGAGGGGCGTTGAGAACGGAATTGGCCACGGGGAAAATCTCCTATGGCCTCAACACTAGATCATGTTCGCTGGTATGTCAAGTGTAATATCGCCCGAAATGGGCGCCCCGTCGCAGAGCGGGCCGGAGAGACGGCAGCGTGTGCGCGGCGGCCTTCGATCGACCCGGCGCCCGTCGCCGCGCATTTCAGCCCCTGGGTGCGTCCTCAAGGCGGACCAACGCTGATAGCTAGCCCAACTTGCGCAGTTTGGGGGCGGATTTCGCGATTTTGCGCAGGGTGCTGTGAGTCAGGTCAAGTAGTTAGAGGGCGGACGAGGCGGATTTGAGCGTGTAGTGCCGACCTTGGTATTTTCTTGGGGGCCGCTCCTAGTTCAAATGGCGCATGTACTTGCGCCACACGATTCGCAGGAAGGACGGGAAAGTTCATCGCTATTGGCGCCAACCTCAGGGTCGATCTTGATTCCGATTCTTGCTGCGTTCCTGTAGGCTCTCAGTGATCATGAAGCTCTGGAGCACCTGGCCAATCTTCTAACCAAGGAGTTGCAGCACTGCACGCTTCAGCTGTGGATGCCGGACCAGTCGAGCGAGGACGGCATCTACATTGGCGCTCATGATCATGGTTTGGCGCTTTGTGATCTCCCACTATCGACAACTGGCAACGAACTTCTCGACGCCTGCAACGAGTCAAAGGACTTCGGCAAACTATCGGCAATTGCGACGGGCTATTGGCCAATGATCCTCACAGCTTGCCGCCATTATAGACTTCCGGTCCCGCCCCAATATTGGATAAAGATGGTCGAACCACTAGCTGGGTCCTGAGCGGTTACATGTTCAGGGTGGGGTAATTCAGGCGTAGTGAAGCGCCGAGTCTCGCCTGATAACCAAAACCTCAGCGTCGATCTTTCTTGAGATCGTGCGCCATTGCCGATTTGCGGTCCATGGTGGGAGGCGATCTCTCGTCGCCGAAGCAAGGCAGAAGCGGTCTCCTAGGGGCTACACGCTCTGCGAACAGGCGAGCAATTGATAGCGGACCCACAGTGGACCCGCCAAGACAATAATTAGGCTCGTCTTATTGACCCAAATCAATGTGTCATAATGCCGACTAAAGTATGATAATGTAGCGCGGGATGTGGATGTCGACCCCCTACCCTTCGCCGCGGATCGGGAATGCCGCGGTTTAGGAGGAGGGCAAATGCGGTGCTTTTTGCTGAGAGGCGGCCATATCGTCGCAGTCAAGGAACTTTCAACGGACTTGTCCGATGAGGAGGCCATTGAACAATGCAGGTTGACGTTCGAGAATAGTTTGCAATACTACGACAACCCGCAACATTTTGACGGCTTTGAGGTCTGGAAGCGCGCTCGTAAGGTCTATCAACACAGCCTCGATCAAGGGTTGCTTGCCTCTTCCTGGAAGCGCGCGAGTTGGCCCTAACATGGCCGGTGGAAGACGACCAGTTAACGGTTCTAGCTCATGCACGCTGGGTAACCTTGCCCGCTTCCTATGTCGTGCCCGCCGTAGCTCTACGCGATGGAGTGAACTTGAATGGAAGTAATATAAACTATGTCGCGATCTTGGCAAAAGAAAAATGATGGAATTGAGACGTAAGATGGCAATATATGATCTTAATAAACCTGAGGACCGTGCTTACTTGCTCAAACGAGGCTTCGTCTGGGCGGTGATCTATCCGCACGGAGCGAATCGAGGAAAGCTAATCTCCGCCCATCGGGATGAGAAAGGCGTGAAATTCATCTTGAACTATTTAAAGGATGGCAAGGTTGATGTAGTAAAAATTGTCGAGTACCCTGATAAGCTAACTTGAGTACGCCGAGCTTCCTGTTGTAATTCTACGATCTGATCGCGGTAACGCTCCATGATCTGTTCTGGTTGGCGACTAGCCTGTACGGCAAGAGAGGATGAATATGATCGTCCTCCTGCTCATCTTAAAAGTGCCGACCCCTTTACCAATTTCTTCGCCCCTCCGGGGGCCGCGATCCGAGTAAGAAGTCCCGCGCGGTTGCATATTCGATGGCGACGTTCCAACGGGAAAATTGCCGACGCGAGGGTGACTTGTTCCGATGGTTGCGCCGACGTCCTGAAAAGCGAATGGCAGTCAAGCTCGCTGAGCCGTCGCAGATGTTGACCCGATCGCCGAGCTAGCCCGGATCCTCATGGATTGCGCAGCCAATTCCAAACCGGCGAAGTCATTGATCGCCGCCTTCTAGCACCCTGTCGGACTCGGGGCGCTTCTGATCGCTAACGCATCGATATCATTGCCAGTTTTCCGCAAGAGCCAGAATCTAAAACTACAATTCAATCAATGACTTACCGTTTAAGTCCGACAGGCTGCTAGACACAGGCCTGCTCCGCCGTCGCTCTGCGCAGTCTGCCGGCCATCCTGGCAAGCGCGGTGTCAGCCTCCACGACGATCAGCGGCAGAGGCGCCAGCATGGCGTCCACCTCGTCGCGCGGCATGCCCGCATGGATGAAGTGACTGACCACCTCGGCAAAATTGACCGCGCTCATGCGCGCGCCGGCGATGGCGCCGGCGACCATGGCGCCGCCCGCTTCATCCCGCAGCATCGCCAGAAGCGCAGAGGCGTCGAGAACGATCGCCGTCATGACGGCTGGCGAGGAAGGCGTCGACCGACGCCTGTGGCTTGTCTGCCGTGTATTTCCGCGCGAGCGCCTGAGCATGCGCGACCGATTGCGCCACGGTTCGCAAGATCAGCGTCGGAGGTCTCTTCAACGAGCAGCGCGCCGCCGCCCGATAGTCCGAGCCGGTTGCAGATTTCCGCTGGCAGGCTCATGCGGCCATTGGGAGCGATATAGGTCATAAAGCGCCTCGGATAGTCGAGCTGCGCGCATTTTCAGATTGATGCCAAAGAGCCGATGACGTGTCAGATAAGAATAGCTTTCCTTGGCTCTTCGTGACCCATCGTGTCCTTGGTGGTGAATTTATACCACCAAGAGCACAAAGGGACACAAAGGGGCGGGAAGGGCGTCGCCCTTCCCTAACCGCGCCGCCTGCATTATGTGGAGCCAATCCTCCTCCAGTCTCCGACCCCATGCCTGAACAGAACCCCGTCGCGCGCCGGCGTACTTTTGCGATCATCTCGCACCCCGACGCCGGCAAGACGACGCTCACCGAAAAGATCCTGCTGTTCGGCGGGGCGATCCAGCTCACCGGCGAAATGCGCTCCCAGATCCATTTTGGCAACGCGGACGGCCGCACGCCAAGGTCTCGACCGATGCGAATTGACAAGGGTCAATGCGCCATCGGAGCTGCACGCTAGCCTTCGAAAATGTTTGAACCTACGATTAAGAGCTGATGGACAAGACAGGGATCATCGTCATCGTCGTGGCGGCATTGGCGGCCGCAATTCTCTTCGCCGTCAACCGATACCGCCAACTCCGGGCCAGACGACCGATGATGGAGCTCCTGAACGCCTACTTCCGCGGAGAGACGTCGCTTGATCAGGTCGCCCGGCACGCTCGAGAAGTGGCGCCGCGTCATTTTACCAGCGGCGACGAATTCCAGTCGCTGGCGGTCGCCGCCTTTCAGCACGCCGCCAACGAGAGGCTGATGGGCAAACCGCATACGGTGAAGGATGAGGCCGAGCTTCTGAAAATGCTGGCGGCCGTGAGGAAGGAGTTCGGGCTGCCCGAGCGCTATCGCATCGAGGGCTGGCGCGCAGGGCGCGAATAGCGTTTCGAGGCTTTCCTGGCTCTTCGCGGCCCTTCGCACGCTTTGTGGTGAAATTTCACCAGAAAGGACACGAAGGGCCACAAAGGTCGAAGTCGCGCCGCTCCGGCTGTCGCCCTTCCCTAAGCGTCCCGCCCGCATTATGTGAGGCAGCCTTCCTCCCCGATTGGATTCCATGCCTGAAGAGAACCCCGTCGCGCGCCGGCGCACTTTTGCGATCATTTCGCACCCGGACGCCGGCAAGACGACGCTCACCGAAAAGATGCTGCTGTTCGGCGGCGCGATCCAGCTCGCCGGCGAAGTGCGCGCCAAGGCCAACCGCCGCAAGACCCGCTCGGACTGGATGGGCATCGAGCGCGAGCGCGGCATTTCCGTCGTCACCTCCGTGATGACCTTCGAATACGCCGGCTGCGTCTTCAACCTGCTCGACACGCCCGGCCACGAGGACTTTTCCGAGGACACCTACCGCACGCTGACTGCCGTCAACTCGGCGGTGATGGTGATCGACGCCGCAAAAGGCATCGAGGCTCGGACCCGCAAACTCTTCGAGGTGTGCAGGCTGCGCGACATTCCGATCGTCACCTTCATTAACAAGATGGACAGGGAGACGCGCGATCCGTTCGACCTCCTCGACGAGATCGAGAAGACGCTGGCGCTCGATGCGGCGCCGCTCATCTGGACGATCGGCCGCGGCCGCTCGCTCGCCGGCGCCTACGACATCCGCCGCAAAATGCTGACGCCGCTCGGCAAGGACGCCGGGGCCATTCCCGTCGCCGGCCCCGACGATCCGCAGGTCGCAAAACTCCTGCCCGAGCATGAGCGCGCCGAGGCGATCGACGAGCTGCATCTCGCGGTCGAAGGCCTGAAGCGCTTCGATAAGCAGGCCTTTCTCGAAGGCCACCTGACGCCGGTGCTGTTCGGCAGCGCGCTGAAAGATTTCGGCGTCAGGGACCTGATCGACACGATGGCGGAATTTGCGCCCTCGCCCCGCGCTCAGGCCGCGGCGAGCCGCACCGTGGAGGCGGATGAAGCGAAGATGACCGGCTTCGTGTTCAAGATCCAGGCGAACATGGACTCGAACCACCGCGACCGCATCGCCTTCATGCGCGTCTGCTCGGGCAAGCTCCAGCGCGGCATGCGGGCAAAGCTCGTGCGCACCGGCAGGCCGGTGACCCTTTCGGCGCCGCAGTTCTTCTTTGCCCAGGACCGCTCGCTCGCGGAAGAGGCCTTCGCCGGCGACGTGGTCGGCATTCCCAATCACGGGCTGCTCCGGATCGGCGACACCCTGAGCGAGGGCGAGGACATCGTCTTTCGCGGCGTGCCGAGCTTCGCGCCGGAAATCCTGCGCCGCGTCAAGCTCGCCGACGCGATGAAGGCGAAGAAGCTTCGCGAGGCGCTGCAGCAGATGGCGGAGGAGGGGGTCGTGCAGGTGTTCCTGCCCTTCGACGGGGCGCCGGCGATCGTCGGCGTCGTCGGCGCGCTGCAGCTCGACGTGCTTGTCGAGCAACTCGAGGCGGAATACGGCCTGCCGGTTTCGTTCGAGCAGAGCCGGTTCGAGGTCTGTCGCTGGGTGTCCTCGAAGGACAATAGAGAGATGGGGAAGTTTCTCGCCGCCTACCCCTCGTCGCTCGCCTCCGACCTCGACGGCGCGCCGGTATTCATGGCGACGAGCGCCTTCAACCTGCGCTACGAAGAGGAGCGCTGGCCGAAAATCGCCTTTAGCGACGTGAAGGACCAGAAGGCGGCGTGAAGGCGACGCCGCGGCTGCGGGCGTTGGGGAAGGAGTTGGCGCATTCCTGGCGGTGTAGGTTCCGAGGAGTTGGCCGGCAACCGGCGACAAGAGATTGTACTACAAATAAAAACCGTGCTCGGAATAGCAAAAAGACTTCCCCTGTTCTCGTGCAGGAAGCCCCTGTTCTCGTGCAAAAATTCCCTGCGCCGCGAAACGAAACTCCCTGTTTCTGGACCGGGAATGGCGGTTGCTCGACCGCCTCGGCCGATCTCTGCGGCGCGCCGGCCCCACGGCGGCGCCCCGTCGGCGCTGCGCCGGTTACGCCCGCAGGCGGCTGTGAAAATTCTTGGCGAGAGTCATATTTTGTGCTATGTTTGTTCCCACAGGACCGTCCCATGGAGAGCGTCATGAGCAACAGACTTCATCCTTCGAGGCCATCGCTCTCGGCATAGGCCTCGAAGGATGCTTGGACCGTCCCATGCAGAGCGTCATGAGCAACAGACTTCATCCTTCGAGGCCATCGCTCTCGGCATAGGCCTCGAAGGATGCTTGGCTCACCCCGGGCGCACCCTTCGAGAGGCCAGCTTCGCGGACTCCTCGAGTGTGAGGCGTGGGTGCGAAAAACGCAGGCTCTTGCTCTAACCCTTGAAAACGCTCAAAACGGCAATGGGCAGGCCTTGTAACAAGTTGGCATGAATGCGCGGTCGGCGCCCCATCCGTTTGGCGTCGGCGCCTCGGTTTCTTGGTTCATGGCCCGCGATGACGGCGGCGGTTCAACCCGATCGCATCACGCTCTAACGCCGCGGCGCGCGGCCAATCGCTAGCGCCAGAAGCAGTCCTGCGCCCGGAATTCGGCCCGAGCTTGCGCATCGCCGCACGGCTCGCCTGCTCGCGGCTTTGCGCGAGCGCGCCGACCGGGACGCCGAGCTCGAGATGTCCGCCTCCCGCCAGCCGCTCTCCCAATTGCGTCGCCGTGGCCGCGTCGTTGATGACGCCGAGGCTCTTCTGCAGGGCCTTTATACGCTTAACGAGGCGTTTCACCGCCTTCTTGGGATACAGAGACGCGACGAATTCGACCCCATAGCGCAGCTTCTTCAGCGACTTGCGCAGCGGATGGAGCTCGCTCGGCAATGCGCCCGGCCGGATGGCGCGGCCGCGCTTGCGCACTTTGCGGAGCAGTCCGTCGAGAAGGTCCGGGGCAATCTTGGCGAGCTTCCGCTCGAGACGCTTGCCCCGACCGAGCCTTTGCCCCCGGCGCCAGCGGGAAGACCGGCCAGCTGTTGAGCGGCCTTCGGCCCGAGTCGATGGGATAGCCGTAGACCGCGCTCCAGTACTCGAGGCCGAAGGTGAAAGCGGCGACGCCGACCGCCGCGATCGGCATGGGCCAGCGGATGGGCGATTTTCGCAGGCCCAGGGTCGTATCGAGGCCGTCGACGGGACAGGGCGCGAGTGCGTCGAGCGTTCGGAAGCCTTCGTGCTGCACGCGGCGAGCGGCGGCGCTCAGAGCATCCGGGTTGCCGAACTCGGCGATCAGAAGCGGCTCGGATTGTTCGCTCATCCTGCGGCCTCTCGGTGACGAAGCTCTCGCGCCTCGAACATCGGCACGACCGGTACGAGGCGGCAGAAGAGCAGGAACATCCAGGAGAAAAAGAACATCGGACCGAACAGGAACAGCCAGTCCCACCAGGTCGGAAAGAACACGCGATCCATCGGCGGCAGAAACACATGCCGACCAGGATGGCGGCCGACACGCCGATAACAACGGCCAAACTCGCGCGCATCCGCGGGAGCCACAGGACCTGCGGCGCGACCACGTTGCAGAACAACATTGCGGCGTAGACCTTCCAATAGGCGCCGGTGAATTCGAACGCCACGAGATCGCGGTCGGCGGGATTGCCCGCGTACCATGCGGCGTTTCGACCTTGCCGGCGTCAATATCGTCGGCGAGGTCAGCAAGCGTTCCCGCCGCAGCCTGCCGCGGATCGACGTCGAAAGCGTCCACCGGCGCCCCAAGCCGGTCATTGATCCACACGCCGAGCGCGCGCGTTCGACAAGGCGGGACCGACAAGCGCGAGGCCTCGGCCTGCCCCCGCGTGAAGATCCTTCGCGGCGGCGTCGATGAAGCGCGCGTGGTCCTGAGGCAGTTCTGGGCGGCCGATCGGCGCGCCCAGCGCTGCGGCGAGCGCCGCGATCATCGCCTCGATGGCGTCCGGGCCGGCCGCCAGTCGATGGTCGGCGAAGGCGCCGGTCAGGGTCATGCCGGATTCGACCGAATAGAAGCGCGCCGAGGCGCGGTCTCGCTTGCGACGTTCGATGAGATCACGTCCGAAACGGACTTGATCGGGCCCGGGGCCGAGGGGATCGGCGTCGAACGCAATCACGACATCAGCATCGCCGAAGCGGGGTCTGAGAGTCAGCAACTTTCCGTAAACCGCGTCCGCCGCTTCGGCGTCGGAAGCCTCGGTGGGCTCGAACGTGTGCCAGCGCATACTCGGATGGGTCTTGGTCAGGCCCTCGATCTGGTCGAGCAGGGTCAGCGACGAGATCCGGCCGCTGAGCAGACGCAAGCCAGCGCCTCGCCCGGCCGCCTGGGCGGCGAGATGTTCCCTGAGCGCCTGCTCGAACGCCGGCCAGTCGCTGATCTCGCCGCCGACGCGAAACGCCTGCGATCGGTCCGGATCGTATAGCGCCAGAGTCTCCGCCTGGCGAAAACGTCGGTCGAGCCGAGGCTGGCGGGGTGGCGCGGATTGCCTTCGACCTTGATCGGGCGGCCCTCGAACGAGGTGACGAGCGCGCCGCGGCCGTAGCCCGCCAGCGGAAGCGCGGTGGCGTAGCGCTGCGTGACGCCCGGAACGAGGCCCTCCGGCATACGGACGTAGGGAAGCTCCTCGAGCGTGTCGTTGGCGACGATCTCCTCGTCCGGCCGCGAGCACCCGGCCGCGAGCGAGGCGGCGCCGGCGGCAAAGGAATTGCAGCGCCGCCCGCCGGGAAATTGCGCCACGGCCTGTCGGACTTGGCGCCCTCACCGGTGGCACACCGAACAATCGATCAGGTGCGTCGTGTCGATCTGGTAGTGCACCATGAGCTTGCGACCCTCCTCGTTCTGGTCGGGCGCAGGCGACCGCGACCAGGAATCGGCGAAGACATCCTCGGGCTCGCGCAGATAGGGCGCCGGGTTGCGGTGGCAATTGATGCACCAACCCATCGTCACGGGCTCCGCCTGAAGCGTCAGCGGCATCTGATCGACCTGCCCGTGACAGGTCGTGCAGCCGACGCCCTTGGCGATGTGGATCGAGTGATCGAAGTAGACGTAGTCCGGCAGCGCCTGCACTCTCAGCCAGGCGATCGGCGTGCCGCTCATGAGGCTGTGGCGCGCGGGCTTGAGCACCGGGGCCTCGGTGAAGATCTGCGAATGACAGGTCATGCAGATCTCGGTCGGCGGAATTCCGGCCCACCGGGAGGTTTCGACGCCTCTGTGACAGTAGCGGCAGTCGAGACCGTCGAAACCGACGTGATGCTCGTGGCTGAAAGGAATCGGCTGAGTGTGTACGACGAATTGCCCGGTGACGAAGGGCGAGCGTTGATCGCATAGCCCGCGCCGACGAGAATCGCCGGAGAGGCCACTAAGGCGATAAGCGCGCCGCGAACCGCTGTATCAGCATATGGCTGGAAAATTTGAGCCATCGCCCTCGCGCGCAGCGCCCGCCGAGCAAGAGCAGCAACTCTGTTCACCAAGAGTTGTTCCGGCGATCGCGGTCGGTTTTGGAACTGGGCGGCGTGTTCCGCGTCCGGGGGCGTCGGCGCGGCGACGCCGGCGACCGGCGCGGGCACGACATTTGCCTCTCAGGAAGCGGATTATGTGCTAGCCCAACTTGCGCAGAATCGGGGGTGTGGCCTAGGCAAATCAATGCCTTAGACGAAAAGTCTAAAAGTCGGCACTACATTTTGGTGCATGATCGGGTTCAGGCGCTGAGGGCGAGGAGCGGCGGGTCGTTCTCCGATAGGCGCATGCGCTTGGGCAACACGATGCCGAGGCGATCAAGGAGCGCCGCCTCAGCGGCGTCGGGCTGGGCCACGCAACGCAATCGGATCTCGCCGCGCGTTGCGGTCGGCAAGACGACGTCGTGGGATTGGATGCGGGCAAGCTCTTCGAGGATCGCGCGCGGCGCGTTGCCGAGGCCCCGCGCGCTGCTGCCACATCTCGAGGCTCTTCCAGAGCACGAAAGCGAGGAAGCAAACGAGGATGTGAGCCTGGACGCGGTCCTCGCGCTGATGCCAGACCGGGCGCAGGTTCAGCTGATCCTTTTGAATGCGGAACGCCGCTTCGGCCTGGGTGAGCTGGATGTAAGCCTTCCAGAGCTGTTGGTCGCTCCAATCGGCGATGTTCGAGCGCAAGAGATAGGCGCCCTCCGAGAGCGCGGCCCAATCGTTGCGCATTCCGGTGATCTTGAACGGTTAATCCGTTCGATCATGAACACCGATTCCGGTGATCATGAACACCCGCTCGCGCTGGCCTGAGCGGGCGCTGGCGAGCGGCACGCCGTCACGGTGGGTGGTTGCCACTGACGGTTGTCCCGTCTCATCTTTCCTTGGTGTTCGTCAAGCGGCGCCAGCGCGGCTCGGCATATTTTCCCCGATAGTTGCGGATGCACATTGCTTGCTCCTGGCCGGTCAATCGCGTCCGTACCCCCGCGGCGGCACGATGGCGGCGAGTTCATCGAGATCCAGATCGACGATGGCCTGCAAGGCCGCAGCAGTAGGGGTGTCGCGGAGGCTATCCGGCAAGGCGTCGTACCAGGCGGCGTATTCGGCTTGCAGGGCGAGGAGCCCGGCGACCGTGTCGAGCCAGCGCTGCGAGCGGGTGCGCCGGTCGGCAGGCCGCCGATATCGGACGACGGGCACTGCCTTGTGGGCTTCGCGGCGCGCGCGATAGCGGGCTTGGCGTTCGGCGTTGCTGAGCGGGTGCTCAGCTTCGGGGTGTCGGCCTCTTGGCATGGCGGGATTCCCGTTACGTAACGCAATGCAATGGGTGATAGCCGGGTGAGCCGCGGCTCAGGCGGCGTGATCGGCAGGCTCGGAGCGGACCGGTGTTCATCGGACAGCGGCAGAGCTGTCGCCCTCCGTCGGAGCACTGACAGCGTGACGCTTGCGTAGACTCGGCCCCTTCAGCTCGATGCGATGGGCGCGGTGCACGACGCGGTCGAGGATGGCATCGCCGATCGTCGGATCGCCGACCAGTTCGTGCCAGCGCGTCACGGGGACCTGGCTGGTCACCAGCAGCGAGCCCTTCTCGTACCGGTCATCGACGATCTCCAGCAGATCTCGCCGCTGCTCGGCGGTCAGCGGTTCCGGACCCCAGTCGTCGATGATCAGCAGCCTGGTGCGCTCCAGCATCGCCAGCATCCGCGGCAGCCTTCCTTCACCACGGGCGGTGGCGAGCTCGGCGAACAGCCGCGGCGCACGCCGATCGAGCACCGAGAAGCCTTCCCGGCAGGCCTTGTGTCCCAGAGCGCAGGCCAGCCACGATTTGCCGGTACCCGTCGGACCGCCGATCACCAGGTGCTGGCTGTGACGGATCCAGTCACAGCCAGTGAGTTTGTGGAACAGGGCACGGTCCAGACCGCGCGGGGTGCGGAAGTCGGTATCCTCGACCACAGCGTTCTGGCGCAATCTGGCCTGGCGCAATCGTCGGCCGAGACGCTTGTTGTCGCGCGCGGTCACTTCGCGGTCGAGCAGCAGGCCGAGCCAGTCCTCGCGGGTGAGATCGGTGGCGGCCGACGTGGTCTGCA
The DNA here is from genome assembly GCA_963758335.1 of uncultured Alphaproteobacteria bacterium. Taxonomy (GTDB): domain Bacteria; phylum Pseudomonadota; class Alphaproteobacteria; order Rhizobiales; family Beijerinckiaceae; genus Roseiarcus. Next base: position 471,360 of record CAVWVF010000004.1, read on the forward strand.
TCTCGAGGAACGCATCGGCCATGGCGGCCATGCCGAGGCTGCGCAGGCGCTCGGCCAGAGGGTGGGTCAGCATCGTCTCTCCTTTCAATGGTAGTAGCCGGGGCCGCGGATGTTCTCGTGGAACAGGCTGGGGTGGTCCGGCTCGCGCGGCTTCCTGTCCTGGGCATTCTTCAGGATCGCAGCGACCGAGCTGTACGAGCGGGTGCCCAGGGCGAGCGCCCGTGCGCAGGCGGCATCCAGCCGCTCGGCGTCGTAGCGCGTCGCCAGCCGGAGAATGCCGATGCAGGAGCGGAACCCCTGCTCGGGATGCGGGCGCGAACGCAGGATGATCTCGACCAACGCCGCGGCGTCGTCGCCGATCGCTGCCGCCTCTCGCAGGATCCGCTCGTGCGTCCAGTCGCGGTAGCGCCGGTGCGAACTCGGCATGTGGTCGGCGAGCGTGGTCGGGCGGTACGGCCGCAGGCTACGCAGATGGGCGGCGACCAGCTTGCCGTGGTGGAAGATCTCCACCGTCTTTGCAGTGATGCGCGCTTCCACCTCTTCGCGGAGCAGCCGGAACGGCACCGAGTAGAAGTGCTTGTCGATCTCGACGTGGTAGTCGAGGTTGACCCGGCAGCGCTTCCAGTCAGCATATTCGTAGGCCGCCGGCGGCAGCTCCCGCAGGGCGGGCCGGTCGACCTGCTCATAGAGCGCGCGTCGGGTGGCGCCCCAGCCGCGCATTGGCCGATCGTTGAGCTGATCGACCAGTTCGCGGATCGCTTGATTTAGTTCGGCCAGGGAGAAGAACTGCCGATTGCGCAGACGCGCCAATATCCAGCGCTGCACCACCTGAACGCCGACTTCCACCTTGGCCTTGTCGCGCGGCTTGTACGGCCGTGCCGGAACCACTGCGGTGCCGTAGTGCGACGCCATATCGGCATAAGTGCGGTTGACCAGCGGCTCGTAGAAGCAGGCCCGGGTGATCCCGGCGCGCAGGTTGTCGCTGACGATCTGCCGCGGCGCGCCACCGATGAACGCCAGCATGGCGACGTGCGCGGCAATCCAATCCGGCAGCGACTGCGTCCAGGTCGCTTCGGCGAAGGTGTAGCTGGAGGCGCCCAGCACCGCGACGAATATCTCGGCCCGGCGCACCTCTCCGGTCGCCCCGTCGATCACCTCCATGGCGTGACCGGCGAAGTCGACGAAGATCCGCTCACCCGCGGTGTGCACCTGGCGCAGTGTCGGCTTCAGCCGGCCAACCCATTCGCGATACAGGTCGCAGAACCAGGAGTAGCCAAACCCGTCCTGGGCTCCCGTTCCGCCACGGTATTCTTCCCAGAGCAGCGATAGCGTCATATTCGGCCGCCGCAACTCGCGGTGCACCGCCGCCCAGTCCGGCGCCGGCCGCTGCTCTGCCGCCACCGCCGGCGGAGGCGGATACAGCAGCGTCTCCAGTTGCGCGTCGTCCAACCCGTCCGGTAACGGCCAACCCAGTCCTGCCCGCCGCGCACGATTGAGGTACGTGTTCACCGCCCCCGTGCTCAGCCGCAAACTGATCCCGATCGCCCGCTGGCTCAGCCCCTGAGCAAATCGCAGGCGCAGCACCTCGCGTATCTTCCGCATCGACAATCTCTCGCCCGGCATTCCCATCCTCCGCTGCTCGGCAAAGGATCGGGACTACCCCTGGTTGAAGACTGTCAGCAGCACAGACCCACCGTGGCGCTCCAGGCCGCGTTCATGATCACCGGAATCGGTGTTCACGATCGACCGGAACCGGTGTTCAGGATCAACTGGATTGGATGTTCACAATCAAACGGAATCCGTGTTCACGATCCACCGGAACGCGCACCAATCGTCGAACGAGGCGTCGTGATCGACGCGGAGGCGAAAGCCAGCCGGGCAGCCGTCAGGCTCCAAGACGATCGTGAAGCGGGCGGCGGCGCGCTGGTTTTGCTGCAGGATGCGCCCGATCTGTCGATTCACTCTCGCCGCGTCGAGCGGTTTCTTGGCGCGCGCAAGGCGAGCCGAGAGGCGTTCGAGCGCCTGCTCGATCCGGCGACTGAACTTGTCGTGCATCGCATGCTCTTTGCTGCGCCGGTCGGCGGAGCGGCACAGGATCACCGTCTCGTCGGTCTCGGGATGGCGCGCGAGCTTGACCTCGACGCCTTCGCGCACCGAGCGCCAGTCGTCGCGACGGGCGAGTTCAGCGGCAAACTTCTTCAGCTCCGACTTCGGCGCGCCGATGATGTAGCGTCTGCCAGTCTGGCGCAGCCACGCCAGATTCTCGGCGCTGGCCATGCCGCGGTCGGCGATCCGGACGCGCCCCAGCACGCCGTGTCGCGCCTCCATGGCGGCCAGATCGTCTGCAGGGTCCGCGAATTGTGGGTGTTGCCGGCGAACACCTCATAGCCGAGCGGGAAGCCGTCGAACGTCACGACAAGCGCGATGCAAGGTCGTCACTACACGCCCAATTCCGCCCCACCGGCGCTGCAACTACTTGATCTCACCCACGCCACCCTGCGCAAAATCGCGAAATCCGCCCCCAAACTGCGCAAGTTGGGCTAATGCGCGGCGCGGGTGAGGGGAAGGGCCTGCAGCTTCGGGCCGAAGCGCTCATTTGGGCTCGGGCCTTGATTGATGTCATATCACGTCTTATCTGACACATCATCGGCTCTTTGGCATCAATCCGCAATCCGCGCGGCTCTGACTATCCGAGGCGCTTTATGACCTATCAAATCAATGTCGCTCCCAATGGCCGCATGAGCCTGCCAGCGGAAATCCGCAACCGGCTCGGACTGTCGGACGGCGGCGCGCTCCTCATCGAAGAAACATCTGACGGGCTGATACTGCGAACCGTCGCACAATCCGTCGCGCATGCTCAGGCGCTGGCGCGCAAATACACCGCAAAGAAGCCGCAGGCGTCAGTCGACGCCTTCCTCGCCGCCCGGCCGGCCGAAAGCGGGGAATGACGGCGATCGTTCTCGACGCCTCTGCCCTTCTGGCGATGCTGCGGGATGAAGCGGGCGGGGCGATGGTCGCCAGCGCGATCGCCGCCGCGCGTATGAGCGCGGTCAATTTCGCGGAGGTGGTCAGTCACTTCATTCATGCGGGTATGCCTCCAGGCGAGGTGGACGCCATGCTGGCGCCTCTGCCGTTGACCGTGGTGGATGCCGACGTCGCGCTTGCCCGGATTGCGGGCCGCCTGCGCAAGGTGACGGCCGAAGCGGGCCTGTCTCTGGGAGACCGCTTTTGCCTCGCTCTCGCAGCGAGAGACCGGCTTCCGGCCTGGACCGCCGATCGCCAGTGGCGCACGATCTCGAACAGAATCGGTGCCGAGATCGTTATCATCCGCTGACAACAGGTTCGTCTCGAGCGCCCACTGTCCTATGCCCCGCAGGCATCGCATCATCTTGAAAATCCTGTTTCGATTGAGCGAACCACAAGCAATGCTCGTCGTCTCTTTCTGAAACGCTTCCAAAAGGCGAAAAGACATGCTCGATCGTCCGAACACCCGGGAAGGCGGGATCGCCCGCGCCGCCGCCCTCGCCATCGAAGGCCGCGCCTTCATCGACGGCGCATATGTCCCCGCGCTCGACGGCGGCGCCTTCGCCAGGATCTCGCCCATCGACGGAAAGACTTTCGCTCATGTCGCCGACTGCGGCCCGGCCGACGTCGATCGGGCGGTGAAAGCGTCTCGAGAGCGGCGTCTGGCGCGACGCCGATCCGCAGCACAAGAAGAAAGTGCTGCTGCGCTTCGCCGACCTCATCCGCGAGAACGCCAAGGAGATCGCGCTTTTGGAGACGCTCGACGTCGGAAAGGTGATCGGCAATTCGCTTAGCGTCGACGTCCCGTTCTGCGCCGATTGCATACAGTATTACGCCGAGCTCGCCGACAAGCTCTACGACGAGGTCGCGCCCCTCGGCGCGCATGACATCGCCATGGTGCGGAAAGAGCCGCTCGGCGTCGTCGGCGCGATCGTGCCGTGGAACTACCCGCTCATCATCGCCGCCTGGAAGCTCGGGCCGGCGCTGGTGGCGGGCAATTCGGTCATCCTGAAGCCGGCGGAGCAGTCGCCGCTCGCCTCGCTCTTTCTCGGGCGCCTCGCCAGGGAAGCGGGGCTGCCGGACGGCGTGCTCAACTCGTGCCGGGCTTCGGCGAGAAGGCCGGGAAGCCGCTCGCTCTCCATCCGGACGTCGACATGATCGCCTTCACCGGATCGACCGAGGTCGGAAAGCTGATGATGGTCTACGCCGGCCAGAGCAATATGAAACGAGTCGCGCTCGAATGCGGCGGCAAGTCGCCGCATGTGGTGATGCCCGACGCCGATCTCGACGCCACGGCGGAGGCGATCGCCTGGGGCATCTATTACAACCAGGGCGAAACCTGCCATGCGGGCTCGCGCGTGCTGGCGCACGCCTCGATCCGGGAGGCCCTGGTCGAGAAGGTCGCCGCGGTGCAGACGGCTCGGATCCCGCTGGGTCATCCGTTCGACGCGGGCGCGCAGCTCGGCGCGATGGTCGAGGAACGGCAGATGGCGCGCGTGCTCGGCTACATCGAGCTCGGCGTCAGGGAAGGCGCGCGCATCGCGCATGGCGGACGGCGCGCGTTGACCGAGACAGGCGGCTTCTACATCGAGCCGACCATTCTCGACGGCGCGAGCAACGCGATGCGCATCGCCCAGGAGGAGATCTTCGGCCCAGTCGTGGTCATCATTCCCTTCGAAACCGAAGCGGAGGCGGTCAAGCTCGCCAACGACACGATCTACGGACTCGCGGCGGCGGTCTGGACGCGCGACATGGGCGCCGCGCATCGCCTGTCCCGGGCAATTCGCGCCGGCACCGTCTGGGTCAACGCGTACGACCGCTCCTCGCTGGCGACCCCGTTCGGCGGCTTCAAACAGTCCGGCTTCGGCCGCGACCGCTCGCCTCACGCGATCGACAAATACATGGACTTCAAGACGATCTGGACGAATTATCGCTAGGCGCCGGCGCGTCGTTCGCCCGACATGCGGAGGCCGCAAATCATGGATGAGCGAACCTGGGAGGGACTTCTCGCATCGGCGCTCGCGATTCTCGACGACGTCAGCATGCAAGGAGTCCGCGCGCCGGACGTTGTGATGAGCGGAGGAACGGTTTTGATGATGCGGATGCATCATCGTTTAAGCCGCGACATCGACCTCTTCCTCCAGGACGCGCAATGGCTCGGGCGGCTGACGCCGCGTCTCAATGATCGGGTGGCGGCTCTGGCGCGAGACTATTCGGAGCAGGCCAATTCGCTGAAGCTCGTCATGTCCGAGGGCGACATCGATTTCATAGTCGCCGGAAGCGTAACCGGCGCGAAGCCGAGCGAATCATTAAAGTTCCGCAACCGGCAAATCGTGCTCGACACGACGGAGGAGATTCTTGCGAAAAAACTGTTCTTCCGCGCCGCGCTGCTCAAGCCGCGCGCCGCGTTCGATCTCGTCGCAGCATCGCTGACGTTTCCGGACGCCGCCCAGAGAGCGGTCGAGGCCTCGGCGCCGCGTCGAGAGGCCCAGGCGAATCGGTTGCGCGCGCTCGGCCGCCTGGCGCCAGACCAGCTGTCCCAGGATATTGCGCCAATCGGCGAATTCGCCAGGATCATGCCGACGATGATCGATTCGGCCTTGACGCTGATTGGGGCCACCGCTGAAAAGCGCAGGCCGTCCGCATGACCGCAACCGACCGTCACTTCGACCCGGCCGCCACCGCTCTTTCAGCCATCGAGAACGCCAGCCGGATTCCGGTCGGCCGAGACGACCTGCGGAGGATGCTCGAGACCGGCCTGGGCGAGCCGTCGCACTTGCGAGCCTTGTTCGGCGACGTCGATCTCCATACGCTCGTCCGCCTCGCCGCGCTCTACGGCGTCGACGACGAAATGCTGGCGCGCTCCTACGCAGTCGCGCGCGGCGCAGTCGCAGCGGCCAATGCGGAGCTCGACGAGTTCGCGGCTCAGTTCGATCTGTGAGAAGGGCGGCGCCTCTCGCCTCGAGGCCCCGCTCCTCGAATGTCCCGACCGCCATCCTCACGTTTCGTCAACCGCCCCGAGTTGATGGTGGTCGGAGCCTGCGGCTGTGGCCTCGGGGGATGATCATATTGTCCGACCGGCCCGGAATGGGTTATGAGCTTTTTCATCGCGCCCGCAACAAGCACCGAATATCACGCTCGCGCGGCGCGGGGAGGACGGATGGATCGCAAATGGTTGCCGCTGAACGCGCTGAGAGCGTTCGAGGCGGCTGGGCAGCACCTCAGCTTCACCGCCGCCGCCAACAGCCTCACGGTTGCCCAGAGCGCGGTCAGTCGGCACGTCATCGTGCTCGAGAACTTTCTCGGCGTGGCGCTATTCGAACGCCGTCCGCAGCAGCTCGTCCTGACGGAAGCCGGACGGCACATCCTGCCGGTCGTGTCGAAGTCGTTCGACCGCATCGATCAGGCGCTCGGGGAAGTCATCAAGGAAAAGGGCCGGCCGAAGCGCGTGCTGAAGGTTGCGCTGCCGACCTCGTTCGCCCATCGGCTGGCAATCCCGATCTTGCGCGACTTTCGCTCCGAGAACGCCGGAATCACACTCGAGATCGTCTCCAAGCCGACGACCGGGCCGGACGTGGACGGCGACATCGACATCGCCATCGTCTACTCCGAGCCGCGTGTCACCGACGCCATCCACGATCTTCTCTGGATGGTGCGCTCGACCGTGCTGTGCAGTCCGAAGCTGCTCGAATCGATCGACGCCAGCGATCCGGCCAAGCTTATCGCCGCGAGCGACCTTCTCCATCTCAAGATCGACGGGCGGCCGCGCCACTTCTTCTGGGAAATGTTCGTCCGCTCGATCGGGCGGCCGGACCTCGCCGTCGATCGCGGCCTCGTCTTCGACACCCAGCAGCTCGCCGCGCAATATGCGATGAGCGGCGATGGGCTCGCGCTGCTCGATCCCCTGCTTTTCCATGAGGAGATCAAGGCGGGCCGCCTGGCGCGCCCGTTCGATCTCTGGCTCGACGAGGGCTACGGCTATTACCTAACGACCCACCCGGAGGATCTCAGCAACGAGGCGGTCGCCCTGTTCCGCTCGTGGCTGATCGCGCGCTTTTCCGCCAGCCGCGCGGCCGAGGCCGAAGCCGCCCTGCAAGAGCCGCCGAAGCTGCGCGCCGCCAAATAGGCGTGGAAATTGTCATGTCTCGATGCAAATTTCGCGCGAGGTCGGTGTCCCCATAGGGGTTAGGCTGACCCCATCGATGATTCCCCGGGGAACTCATGTCCGCTGAAACCGAGCCTCAGGACGCCGGGCGCCGGCGTCGGCGTGGCGGCGGGCGCGCCGGAGCGTCGGCTCCCGCTCAGCCGGCCTCCCAGCCGCGATTGCCTTTTGCGCCGCTCGAGCTTGTCTCGGCGGACGAACTCGAATTCCATTCATCAGGCGGCGGTGACGGTCCTCAAGGAGATCGGAATCGACTTCCTCCACGACGGGGCGCGGGCGATCCTGAAAGAGGCGGGCGCCGACGTCGAATCGGCCTCGAAGCGGGTGCGCTTCGAGCCGGCCCTTGTCGAGGCGCACGTTGGCGTCGCGCCGAGCGAATTCGTCCTCCACGCCCGCAACCCCGTCCGCAACCTCGCGATCGGCGGTCGTCATGTCGCCTTCGGCTCGGTCGCCAGCGCGCCCAACTCCTCCGATCGAGCCGGCGGGCGCCGGCCCGGAAACATCGCCGACTATCGCAACTTCATTCGTCTCGGGCAGACGTTCGACTCGATTCACTTCTGGGGCGGCTACCCTGTCGAGCCGATCGATGTCCACCCCTCCATCCGGCATCTCGACGCTCTTTTCGACATGCTGACGCTGTCCGACAAGCCGATCCACGCCTACAGCCTCGGGCGGGAGCGGAACCTCGACGCGATCGAGATGATCAAGATCGCTCGCGGAATCGACGACACGGCCCTGGAGCAGGAGCCGTCGCTGTTCACCGTCATCAACTCCTCTTCGCCGTTGCGACTGGACGGACCGATGCTCGAGGGCGTGATCCAAATGGCCAAGCGCAACCAGGTCGTCGTGCTGACGCCCTTCACCCTCGCAGGAGCGATGGCGCCGGTGACGCTCGCCGGCGCGCTCGCCCAGCAGCACGCCGAAGCACTTGCGGGCCTCGTCATGACGCAGGTCGTCCGTCCCGGCGCGCCGTTCATCTACGGCGGCTTCACCTCGAATGTCGACATGAAGTCCGGCGCGCCGGCGTTCGGCACGCCGGAATACATGAAGACCGCGATCATCGGCGGTCAACTCGCCCGCCGGCTCGCCGTTCCCTACCGCTCTTCGAACGCGAACGCCGCCAACGCGCTCGACGCGCAGGCCGCCTACGAGAGCGTGTTTTCGCTGTGGGGCGCGATCATGGGCGGGGTCAACCTTCTCATGCACGGGGCGGGGTGGATGGAGGGCGGACTGCAGGCCTCGTTCGAGAAGATGTCCATCGACGCCGATCTCTTGTCGATGGTCGCGGAGTTCCTGCGGCCGGTTCGCGTAGAGGAGCAGGAGCTTGCGCTCGAGGCGATGCGCGAAGTCGGGCCCGGCGGACACTTCTTTGGCGCCGAACATACGCAGTCGCGCTACCGCACGGCCTTTTTTGCCCCGATGATCTCCGACTGGCGCAATTTCGAAAGCTGGCGGGAGGCCGGAGCGCCGACCGCCGCCGATGCGGCCGAGAGGATCGTGGCCGACAGGCTACGCGACTATACGCCGCCGCCGCTCGAGCCGGAGCGGCGCGACGCGTTGACGGCTTTTGTCGCGCGGCGCAAAGCCGAGGGCGGCGCCCCCACCGACTATTGAGCCGAAGGCGCGGATCGTGGCCGGCGCGCGGTGTTCGGCGCTTTCGCCCTCACGCTGGCTGCGGCCGCCGCCGGCTTGGCCGCTTTCGGGGGCGCGGGACCCGATGCGCGAACGCCGAACAAGGCGTAAAGTGTGGGGGTTGCTTCGGCCGCTGGATTCACGCAGAACGGGAGCGGATTGAGCGGCGCGCTCGGCGCCGGGAAGCGAAGCGAAGAAGATCCGATGAGCAAAATCCAGCCGGTGATCATGTGCGGCGGCTCCGGCACCCGCGTCTGGCCGGAATCGCGCGAGAGCCTACCCAAACAGTTCATTCCTCTGATTGGCGAACGGTCGACTTTTCAGTCGGTCGTCGGCCTGGTCGTCGACCGGGCGATTTTCGATCCCCCCGTCGTCATCACCAATTTCGATTATCGCTTCCGCGTCGCGGAACAGTTGAAAGAGATCGGCGCCGAGGCGACGATCCTACTCGAGCCGGAGCGTCGCGACAGCGCCGCGGCCGTCGGGGCGGCGGCGGCCTGGGCCGCGGCGCGCGAACCGAAGACGGTGGTCGCGGTGCTGGCCGCGGACCACATCGTCAAAGACAGCGGCAAATTCGCAAAACTCTGCGCCCAGGCCGGCGTCGCGGCCGAGGCCGGCGAGATCGTCACCTTCGGCGTGACCCCGGACCATCCGGCGACCGGCTACGGCTACATCCATCCCGCCGAGCCGCTGGCGGTCGATTCGCAGGTGCGACGGGTCGAGCGCTTCGTCGAGAAGCCGGACGAGAAGCGGGCCCGGACCTTCATCGATGAGGGTTATTTGTGGAACTCGGGCAATTTCGTCTTCCGAGCCGACGCGATGCTGGACGAACTCGCGCGCTTCGAGCCGGAGATCGCTGCGGCGACGAGCGAGGCCGTCGCCCGGGCGAAAACCGATCTCGGCTTCGTCATTCTCGACAAGGACTCCTTCATCAAGGCGCCGAAGATGTCGATCGACTTTGCCGTGATGGAACGGACCCATCGGGCGGCGGTGCTGGCCGCCGACGTCGGCTGGTCGGACGTCGGTCAGTGGTCGACCGTCTGGCGGCTCAGCCCGCAGGACAAGCAAGGCAACAGCCTGCGCGGCCGGGCGGTGGCGATCAACTCCTCCAACGTGCTGGTGCGCTCTGAGGACAATCTGGCCGCTGTCATCGGCCTCGACAATGTCATCGTGGTCTCCACCGGCGACGCGGTGCTGGTCGCCGACCAGTCGCAGAGCGACAAGGTCAAGCAGCTCGTCGAACAGCTGAAGGCCGAACGCCACCCGGAGGCGACCCAGCACAGGCGGATGTATCGGCCGTGGGGCTATTACCAGAGCATCGACCAGGGCCCGCGCTATCAGGTCAAACGCATCGTGGTGCGGCCGGGCGGGCGTCTGTCATTGCAGAAGCATTATCACCGCGCCGAACACTGGATCGTGGTGCGCGGAGCGGCGGAAGTGACGCTGAATGGCGCCGCTCAGCTCGTGCACGAGAACGAATCGATCTATCTGCCGATCGGCTCCGACCACCGTCTCGCCAATCCCGGCAAGATCGACCTTGAACTGATCGAGGTGCAGACCGGCAGCTACCTCGGCGAGGACGACATCGTCCGCATCGAGGATGTGTACAACCGGACCTGACGTCTGGCGGCGCCCGCGCGCGGGCGCCGCCGCCAGGACCTGCTTCATCAAGTTACCGCTGTTCCCGCGAGGCGAGGCGGGCGATCTCGCGGATGTCGGCGCGATCGATGCCGATGTCGTGCAGCTCGCGGTCCGAATAGTTGGACAATTCCTGGATGACGCTCCAGTAAGTCCGGCGGGCGCGCAGGAAGCGCGCGACTGAGAACAACTTCATGGCGGTCTCCTTTTCTGACCGCCCTCCTTCGATGGCCCCGATATCCTCGTGGGACCGCCACCGCTCCTTCTCCTAGACAGCGCTGACTTAGATTGCTGCGCTGCAAAAGTCAATGGTGCAGTGCGGTAACAGTTGTTGTAATTTGCATGACTTGCGCGTGGAGATCGCGCGGCGCAGCGCTAAACAGCCATAATTTCGCTCATACGCGCGTCATTCTGAACGATTTCTCGCCATCTGATCGTTATGTCATGCGCATGCCGCATGTCTGCCTCCCATCGGAGATAACTCAAGTTAAAGGCGATTAACAAATATTAAAGGCGATTAACGAATAGCGCTCGGGCGTGGGTTTCGGTTTTGAGGCTGGTCGCCGCGCGAGCGCTCGCACTCGATTGCACTGTTGAGCGCTCGCATGACAAATCCCGAAAACGCAAGACCCAACCAACAATCACCATTACACGTAAAGTCGATGGTTTTTATCAACTTGGATTCGTTGCCCTGCGCGCCCAGCCCGCGGAGTTGACTGTCGCCGGCCGATCCCCTAGAGACCGGCCGCATGAGCGCGCTCTCTGAAGGAGAGGGCGCGCTTGTCGTTTGACGCACCCGCGGCGCGGGCCTTGCTCGGCTCAAGCCTGTCGGCGCCTCGAAAGGGGCGCGGAGGAGGGCGCGTTCCTCGAAGAACCCGATCGCACCCAAAAGAGGAACCGCGATGACGAAGCGCGCAGAAGCCAAGTACAAAATCGATCGCCGGATGGGCGAGAACATCTGGGGCCGCCCGCGCAGCCCCTTCAACAAGCGTGAATATGGCCCCGGCCAGCACGGGCAGCGCCGCAAGGGCAAGGCGACCGACTTCGGCACTCAGCTCAAGGCGAAGCAAAAGGTCAAGGGCTATTACGGCAACATTTCCGAGCGCCAGTTCCACAAATATTACGTCGAGGCGCTGCGCATGAAGGGCGACTCGAGCGCCAATCTCATCGGTCTTTTGGAGCGCCGAGTGGACGCCGTCATCTATCGCGCCAAGTTCGTGCCGACCGTGTTCGCCGCCCGCCAGTTCGTCAACCACGGCCACGTCAAGGTCAACGGCCGCCGGGTCAACATCCCCTCCTATCAGGTGAAGGTCGGCGACCTCGTCGAGATCAAGGAATCCTCGAAGCAGCTGGCTCTGGTGTTGGAGGCCAACGCCCTCGCCGAGCGGGACGTCCCCGATTACGTCGAGGTCGATCAGGCCAAGGGCACGGCCAAGCTCACCCGCTACCCCGGGCTGTCGGAAGTGCCGTATCCGACCCGGATGGAGCCGAATCTCGTCATCGAATTCTATTCGCGCTGACGCCGCCGGTCGGCGATTCCATCCAAAGTTCTCCCGTGTCGCCACGCCGCCAAAAAGCCGAGGCGCCGACGCCAGGCCGATGCGGCGCCAACAGCGCCGTCATGCCAACTCCTGACAACGCTTGCCCATTGCCGTTTTGAGCTTTTTCAAGGGGTTGGAGCGGAAAGGAGTAATCGGGGCAAATTTCCGGGCGGAAGGGGGGAGTCAAGCGTCGGAAAGTATGATTCAAGCTGGGGATGTCCGTTGATTCGGGTGATCCGCTTGAGCGCATGACGCCGGCCGAGCTCATCGGCCTGGTTCGCACTTTGATTGGCGAAGTGACCCGCTTTCAGGCGGAGTACGAGAAGGTGAGCGGGGCGTTGGCCAAGCTGAGGGTCGAGCATCAGGCGGTCAAGGACGAACTGGCGCGATTGAAGAAACTGCCGCCGCGGCCGCCGCAGAAACCCTCGGGGATGGACAAGGCGACGGACCGACCGGATTCGCAAGCGAACGCGCCCAAGGGCGGGCGGTCGACGCAGCGGCGCGGCAGCAACCTGGACAAGCTGACGGTCACGCAAACCATCGAGGTGAAGGTCGACGCGCCAGCGGGTTCCCGCCACAAGGGCTACGAAGAGATCGTCGTTCAGGACTTGGTTCTGAATCCTTTGGTGACCCGCTATCGGCGCGAGCGCTGGCAAACGCCGGATGGGAAGACTCTGATCGCGCCGCTCGATCCCGGGATCGTCGGTGGCTATGGCCCGCATCTTCAGCGCCTGATCTTGATGCTGCACTTTCAGGGACAGATGACCTGCGAGCGGATTCTGGCGCTGCTGAACGGCGTCGGCGTGGTGATTTCGAAACGCCAGGTGGTGCGCCTGCTGGCCGCCAAGCTCGAGACGTTCCGCGCTGAGGACGCCGAGGTGCTGAAGACCGGATTGAGCAGCGCTTCCTTCGTCACGGTCGACGACACCGGCGCCCGCCATCGAGGCAAGAGCGGCGTGACGACCCAGATCGGTTCCGACAGCTTCACCACGTTTCGAACCGGCCCGAGCAAGTCCCGCCTGGCGTTCCTGCGCAATCTCCTGGGCGGCGCGGCCTCTTACGTGGTCAACGAGGCGGCGCTCGTCTACATGCGGGCTTGCAATCTGAGCCTCAGCCTCATCGACACGCTCGCGGGCCATCCGACGCGGCTTTTTGCGTCTCACGAAGACTGGACGAGCCATCTGAACGCGCTCGGATTCGCCGATCTCAGGATCACCCCCGATCCGGTGCGGGTCGCCAGCGAGGGTGCTCTGTGGGGCGCCGTTCGCGAGCAAGGCCTGCTCGGCCAAGCCATCGTCGTGTCAGACGGCGCCGGCCAGTTCCGCGTCGGCGAACACGCCTTGTGCTGGGTGCACGCCGAACGCCTGGTCCACAAGCTCATCCCCGCCAACGACAAGCAGCGCAACGCGATCGAGGTCGCACGGCGCATGATCTGGTGGTTCTATCGCGCCTTAAAAGAATACAAGCTCGCCCCGAGCCTCGAGAAAGCCGAGCGTTTGCGGGCGCAGTTCGACCGCATCTTCAACCGCTCCAGAACCGGCTACGCCACCCTCGACAGCCTGCTCAGGCGCCTCTTTCGCCTCAAGGACGATCTCTTGCGCGTCCTCGACCATCCCCATATTCCGCTGCACACCAACGCCTCGGAAAACGACATCCGCGTCTTCGTCACCAAGCGCAAAATCTCCGGCGGGACCCTCAGCGACAGAGGCCGCGACGCCCGCGACGTCATGCTCGGGCTCGCCAAGACCTGCAGGAAGCTCAAAATCCCCTTCTTCGACTATCTCGGCGCTCGCCTCGCCATTCCAGGCCCCGAAATCCCCGATCTCGCAACTCTCGTCAGGCCCGCCCCAAGCTAACGCCGCCCGGAAATTCGCCCCGGTTACGGAAAGGACGGGACTTTTTGCGATCCCTTGGCGCATTCCGGCGGCGGCTCATGCACAGGAGCGCGACATAAGCGCTTGCAGCGGCGGGCGATAGCGCACGGAGTGGAGTCATTGGGCGCCTTTGCGAGTGAGAACAAAGGTAGCACAGAACCAGACTTTCGCCAAGAATTTTCACGGCCGCCTGCGTGCGTAACCGACGCAGCGCCGGCAGGGCGCCGCCATGGCGCCGGCCCGCCGCAGTCATCGACCGAGGCGGTCGCCGACCACCGATCCCGGTCCGGAAAACAGGGAGATTGGTTTCGTGGAACAGGGAGGTTTTTGGGCGGGAACAGGGAAATCATCCGCGCATAACAGGAGACAAATGCGACGCTCCAAGCGCGTCGGGTCTCGTTCAAACGGTCTCAGGCAGCCTTTGGCGCCCGTTCAGGGAGAAGGGCGGAGCGCCCGCTGTCCGGGCGAATGCGGCCGACCTTAGCCTGCTATCGTCGGACGACAGTGAGGGCTAGTCTTTCGCTGCGCCCGGCTCTCTTTGGCGTCACACAGGCTCCTCTGTACGGTGATCGAGTAAGGTCGTCGACCTAATGCTGAAGCAGGGGCGCCCCTGCGGATTCGAGCCGCCATGACGTCCACTCCATCCTATCTGAACCCGCCGCCCCATCAGTGGCCCGACCGGGACGAGTACGCCAAGGGCGGAAAACACGTCAAGGACGGAAAAGCCACTCAGGCGTTGATTTTCAACGGCTGCGAGTTTCGTGAGCCAATCGATCTTTCGAAAGTTACGTTTGAGGCCGGAGTGAGTTTCCGCCGCTGTATCTTCCACGAATCGGTCAATTTCAGCGGCGCGCGCTTTCGGGGCTGCGCCCAATTCTGGAGATGCGTCTTTGAGAAGCAAGCCGATTTCAAATACGCGGTCTTCGAACGACTGGAAACCGGCGCTCCAGGATCGGTTTTCAACGGCGAAGCCAACTTCAGTTGGAGCCGGTTCGAGCAAGACGTCGATTTTTTGTGGGCGCGGTTCGAAGGGCCGGTCTTTTTCTGGCGCACGAACTTTGAACAATTCGCCAAGCTCGAAGCAACATTCAATTCGGACGTCGTCTTCGAGGGAGATACTCGCTTAGTCGTCGTCGAGTTGGCAGTTTTACGCCCATACTATGAAGTATTCGACTTCTTGGAGCGGGCCGGGCTGCTTTCTCAAGACAACGAAGACGACTATTGCGCGAAAATATCTTCAGTCGACGACCAACAGGCTTTGCAGGATGGGCTCAAGAGCGTCAATTTTAACAGTGACGGCGTCGACAAAGTCATGTCGGTCTTGCCGCGGCTGCAAGCCAATATGTTTTCTGCCAGCGGCGCATCGTTCTGCGGGGCCAAGTTCGCCGTGCCGCGGGCGGTCATGTTCCGCAACGTCAGCCTTCGAACCTGCCGGTTCGTGAACTCCAATGCGGGTCAGGCGAAGTTTCAAAACGTGCAATGGGACTGGCAGCCCACTCTTCTTTTGGCCGCCCGCCGCCGTTCCGTATGTGACGAAAGACCAGCCTCTCCGGAAAGTAAACTCTCCCTCGAGACTCTTCGAGCGTTGGGCACGCTCTACAACGACCTGCGCGTCAGCCATGAAGAAGCTCAGCCATCCCCTCATTTTTCGTCGCAGGCAATTTTGCAACCTCAGATACGTATCTTGATCCCGAGATACTCGTCTTGCGAGTCTTGCGGCACCGGATTTTGCGTCGCGATTATCGCTGATGAGGGCGCGTCATTCCAAAAGCGGCGTTTTCGTTCCCCTGATCTCACGTTGAAGGGCCAAAAAGTGCAGAAATCAGGCCATTTTTCAATTGAGGGGATTCATGAGGCGGGCGCTATGCGGCACCCTGTGGCACCCTGAGGTAGCCGGCCTGAATTCGAAAATTGTTACTCGATTTAGAGAACTGTTATCTTGGACGCAGCCTGTAACAGTTCGCGATTTTGAATCCGCTGGAAATGAGCTTGCCAATTCATTCTTTCCTACCTCGGTCAGAGACCTATTAAAGAAAAGTCTAGATCATGTTTGTCATTCTAATGGATTACGGATTCGTCTTTGCCTGGACGCCACTTTAGCTGACCTGCCTTGGGAATAACTTTAACTGCCTGAATTCGGTGGTTCATTGGCATTGGACGCAGGATTTTCACTGGTGCGCGAACCTCCCCTGCCGCTCAGCCATCCCCTCATTTTTCGTCGCAGGCAATTGTGCAACCTCAGATACGTATCTTGATCCCGAGATACTCGTCTTGCGAGTTTTGCGGCACCGGATTTTGCGTCGCGATTATCGCTGATGAGGGCGCGTCATTCCAAAAGCGGCGTTTTCGTTCCCCTGATCTCCACGTTGAAGGGCCAAAAAGTGCCGAAATCAGGCCATTTTTCAAATGAGGGGATTCATGAGATGAAGAAGAGGCCTTGTTCGATGACGCTGCGGATTTCCAATTTGGCGAAATGGAGACAAAACGTCTCGCCCAGCTCGCCCAGCCGATTCCTCTCAGGCTCGTTTCGCTGACTGCCTGGTATCGGCGTCTCAGCGCCTACGGCGTCCGCCCCGGACTGGCCCTATTCTGGCTTTTGACTGCGATCTTCCTGATATTTCCGCTGCTTTATTTCGCGACAGGATACAGCCGTCACCCCCTCGACGCGATCACTTACAGCCTCAAGACATCCACCTTCATGGAAGCGTCGAAGACGAGCGCCGAACCCGCCGAAAGCGCCCTGCCGATCGCAACCAAATTCGTCGCCGGTCTCGAGCGCCTGGCGGTCACCCTCCAGGCCGGCCTTTTTGCGCTCGCGCTGCGACGCAAGTTTGGACGCAGTTGATCGTTGCCGGGGCAGGCCGGAAACGACGTCGCGAGCGACGCGTCGGCGGGCCCGCGAGGCTCGAGCAAGGGCCACCCAAGCCGCGATGTCCAGCCGCACCCTCAATCCGGCGCTCGCGGCGACATCGACGAGGGCGTCGAAACAACGCTTGATGATTCGGAGAACGGCACCGGCCCTTGTCGATGACGCTGCTGCCCGCCAAGTTGTTCGAGGTTAAGAAAGACGTGACGACATGAATGCATCGACGTTGTTGGCGCGCCAGGGCCGCAGCCTGCTCCAGGTCGGCGTCGTTTTCCTCCTCTTGGCGTCGCTGGAAGGCTTTGCGATTGAAAACCTCGCCGCGCCGCAACTCGGATTGTCGGCGCATAAGCTGGCGGGATTGCAGAGCGTTCTGCTGCTGGCGCTGGGGCTCGTCTGGCCAAAACTCGATCTCGGCCCCGCCGCGGCGCGAACCGCGGGGATGTCCCGCCGTCTGTTGAAATTGTCGAAGCGGTCGTTGCGCATTGAAATTTACGCTGCCTCGGTGATTTGAACAAGCGCCTGGTCGGAAGGCGGCTGTTGGCCTTGCTTTGCAAGAGCAGCGCGCAGAGCCGGCAGATGCTTGTATGCCTTCAATCGACGGAAGCCCTTGGTTGCTTCCTGCATGGCGGCGGCGGCCCATCGCAGGGCCATCGAGGGCGAGCGCCAGTATTTGACGTTGCGGCAGACCCTGCGCACCGTGCCCATGACATTCTCGATGATGTTGGTGCAGGCGAGCGAGCGGCGCAGTTCGCGAGGGAGGCCGAGCCTTGTGACGGTGAGCATCTCGTCGATCCCTTCCAGGATCGAAGCGGAAACGCCGTTCCAGTCCGGTTCGAGACGGCGGGCGAGATTGCGAATGAGCGTTTCGGCCTTTTCGGCGTCGTCCATTTCCCAGGCTTGCCGCAAGACGCGCCGCACCGAAGCGTGCATCGATTTGGGCAACCGCTCCAGAATGTTGCGCGCCTTGTGAATCTGGCAACGCTGGATCGCCGCATCGCGTCCAAAGGTGCGGCGGATCGCCTTGGACAGCGCCTTCGCGCCATCGATGATGAACAGGCGTCGCACGGTTGGATCGAGTCCGCGCTCGACGAGATTGTCGATGAGCGCCTGCACCGTCGTGGCGTTTTCGGTCGCGCCCTCGACGAGGCCGAGCGGATGTTTGTCGCCGTTCGCGTCGACGCCAATCGCCGCGACGAGGAGCATATCTTCATCCATGTGAATGCCGTCGATCTGGATCGCCAGCAGATCGAGATCGTCAAGCCTGGTTTCCATCCACGCCTTCATGCGCGCCGCCGACAACGTCACGAAGCGTCGGGAGGTCGCCGACTTCGACAGCCCCGCTCCGTCGGACGCCGGAACGTCTCCCTCGGGCAGTCGGACCGAACGCTTGAAACGCCGCGTCGAGACATTGATCAGCATCTGGTTCATCGCCCATTTGCCGAGCAAGTCTTCGCTGACGGCGTTCTCCCAACTCGGCAGTACGCGCTCGGCCCCGTCGAGCCCGCGAACCCGTGGACGCTCGATCTCGACCTTGCCACCGTGAAAGCCGATCTTGCCCTTGGTCCGCCCCCAGCGGTGCGCCTGGCGTCGCTCACCCCGCTCGTGGCGCTCGCCACAGGCCGCTGTCGCATCCTGCTCCAGCATCTCGCTCAGCGTCTCGAGCCCGGCGGCAAGACAAAAACGTTCAAAGCTCGCCGACATGCTCGCCAGCGCCTCGGCCTTCAACGCATAGGTGGGAATCGCGGTCGACGTGGTATGCTTCTTCATGGCGTTGCTTTCCTTTCGTGGAATCAGCACCCCGAGCCTAAAGGCTCAAGGCGAGCAACGCCGCTCCTCCCTTTTCAACATTCCTCGGGACATCCCCCGATCGGGCGCAAGAGCGCCGTTGTCGAGATGGGCTCCTTCCGCGTGACCGGCTTTGTCGCGTGGGCGATCTGGTCCGTCGCTCACATCTACTATCTGATTGGCTTCCGGAACCGTCTCGCGGTTGCGGTCAACTGGGGCTGGAATTACCTGACCTTCCAGCGCGGCACGCGATTGATCACCGGTCTTACCGGATCGAGGAGGCCGTCGGCCGAGACTGCGCCGCAAACGACGAGGGAACCGGTTTTGCGCAGCTGAAGATCGATCCACTCGCGGCCGGCATCTTCGTTCTGATTTGATCACCATTCCGCCGCCGCGCGTTGTCTGCCGGTCGCGCTGACACATGACTGCGCCGTGGCACCTCTTTCATCGTCGACGCGACTAATCTTTCATCCGGCGCTGTCCGACAGGCCCAGATCGAGAAGACCAAAGCCAATGACGACCCCTATCAGCGACCTTTTCGACTTTCTTACCACTAACACCGGCGACTTCAATTCGCTCGGGCTTTGGAAATATTTCCTTTTGCTAATCTTTTACATCCTGGTCGTGGCAAGCCTCGCGCTCGCTGTCGTCAATTGGCGTGAGGATCCGCAACAGCGCAATGGACGAACCCTTTGGTTGTTCGTCACTCGCTTCCTGATCGGCTGCATGTGGTTTCAAGGAACGCTATGGAAACTGCCGTTCGCCGAAAAGAACGGCCTCTATTATTGGACGCAGCAGATGGCCGGCCGGGCGGCCTTTCGTCCAGCAGGTTTTGCTTCCGCATTTCGCCATACTCAATCCAATCGTCTACTTCGCAGAGCTCGGCTTCGCCGTGGCTCTGATCCTGGGGCTCTTTGTCCGCCTCGCGAGTCTCGGCGCAATGGCGTTCACGCTCAATCTCTGGCTCGGCATCTACAACAAGCGCCCCGGCGATCCCGATGAATGGCCGTGGAGCTATATCTTTCTGGTCATGGTTAATAGAACGACCGCGGCCGGAATGGCGGCGGCAAGATTTCCGGAGACTTTCGAGACGCCGCCCCGGCGATGGCGGCAACCGACCGGGATTTCGATGAGGCGGATTCGCGCCGCCGCGACACGCATCTGCATTTCGAGATTCCAGCCGCGTGATCGCTCGGCAGGGCGCCATGTCGGTAAACCGGTCGTCGCGGCCTTCTGGATCTTCCCGCCGCTCGGGATCGCCGCGCTCGCCTATCTCCTGTGGCGCTCCGCAAGGGCGGGCGGCGGCTGCGGCTTCAGCCGCAACGGCTGGAGAGGCGACGCATCGGACGGCCGCTGGCGTGGGCCGGCGACTGGCAATAGCGCCTTTGAAGAGCATCGGCGCGCGACGCTGAAAGAGCTCGACGGGGAGGCGAAAGCCTTCGACGCGTTCGAGCGCGGGCGGCGGGAGGCGCGCGACCGGGAAGCGTTCGACCGCTTCATGGCCGAGCGCAATGCACCGAAGAGCCCGGACGAGCCGAAGTAGCCTGGTCCGGACGCCATTTTAAGCCGCGCGATAGCCCGTGGGGAGATGGGCATCCTTCCGGACGCCCTATGGAGCACGGCAGGCGCGGCCATCGGCCGCGCCCGCCAACCGCGGCCCGCTGCGCGGGCGGATTTTGCAGCTGCGCGGGGCAGCCGCTACGGTGTCAGCCGGTTTTCGCCGCAAATGGTTTTTCGTGCATGCGCTCGCCCTTCCCTCCGACCCCGCCCGGCGACGAGAGAAGCGGCCCCGAATGCGGGCCGCGCGCCGCCTTTCGCGGCCTGTTCGGCCGCCATCAGGGCGGCCCGTTCACCCGCTGGCGGGGAGCGCGCATGTTCAATTCGGCGCGTTGCGCCTCGTCGTCCTCGGCCTCATCGCCGAAGAGCCGCGGCACGGCTACGACATCATCCGGCTCATCAGGGCGCGCTTCCAGGGCTCCTACAGCCCGAGCCCCGGCTCGATCTATCCGATCCTCCAGCAGCTCGCCGAAGCGGGCCTCGTCTCCTCCGCGTCGCACGGGCCGCGCCGGCGCTTCGCCATCACGGACGCGGCCAGGGCTTGGCTCGCCGGGACGCGGGCCGAGCTCGACGCGATCAACGCCCAGCTCGAGGAGGCCGCCGCGCCGATCGGCGAGCAGGCGATCGGCGAGGCAATCCAGGCTTTCCGCAGCGCGCTGTTCGCCAAAATCCGCAAAGGCGCGCTGAACGCCGAGCAGGCCGGCAAGCTGCGCGACGTCTTGGAGCGGGCGCAGCGGGAGATCGAGGACATTTAGCGCGTCTCGTGAAAGCGCCGGATGAGGCCTGTTATATCATTATTATGATGTGAATAAGGAAGAGATGGGCCGGTCGCTGCGCCGAATGCGGCACGACCCTAAACGGGGCAATAGGGGCAAAGGTCCTGGCGAGGCGCGGGCTTGGGTTGGGCGATGGGTGCGGCGAATTGACTCATGGAGGCTGGCAGGGATTCCCGAATCGGCGGTTTTCTGACTCGATGGGGGAATGTCGCCGCCGCCGGACATCGACGCGCTTTCGCCGGCCGAGCTCAAGAGCTTGGTGGTGGAGCTTTTGGAGGAGGGAGCGGAATTTCGGCGGACGATTGGGGCGCTGCGTGACGAGATCGCTCGGCTGAAGGGCGGGCCTGGTCGGCCGGACGTCAAGGCGAATGTCAAGCCGAGCGGCATGGAAAAGGCGAGCGAGGCGCAACCGTCGGACCCTTCTGGCGAGCGGCGGCGGCGGCGTGGCGGCACGCGCGCGAAGGTGACCGTTCATGAGGAGCGCAAGCTCGAGGTCGATGCGCCGACCGGCTCGCGTTTCAAAGGCTATGCGGGCTACCTGGTTCAGGATCTGATGATCCGCCCGCACGTCACCGACTTTCGCCGGGAATGCTGGCAGACCCCGGACGGCAAGACGGTGATGGCCCCTTTGCCGGCGGGTGTCGATGGTCATTTCGGACCGGAACTGCGCCGCTTCGTGCTCGCCCAATATCATCAGGGACAAGTCACGGCGGCGCGACTGGTCACGCTGTTGCGAGGGTTCGGCGTCGTGATTTCCAAGCGGCAGGTCGTTCGCCTGTTGACCGACGGCAAGCAGAGCTTCCTGGATGAAGCCCGCGCCGTGCTGCGAGCCGGCTTGACCAACGCGGCGTGGATCACGGTCGACGACACCGGGGCGCGCCACAAAGCCAAGAACGGCTTCTGCACCCAGATCGGCAACGCGCAGTTCGCCTGGTTCGGGACCACGGGTTCAAAGAGCCGTCTCAACTTCCTCGAACTGTTGCGCGCCGGGCATGGCGATTACATCATCAATGACGAAGCCCTGGCCTATATGCGCGCCCGCGCGCTCGGCGGACCCGTCATCGCCCGCCTGAGCGAGCATGAGAATCGCGTCTTCGCCGATCGCGCAGCGTGGAACGCTCATCTGGAGCGGCCCGGCGTCGCCGCCCTGAAGGTCCATCCCGATCCCGTGCTGATCGCCACCGAAGGCGCTCTGTGGGGCAGCGTCAAGGCGCATGGCTTGCTCGCCGACACTGTGATCGTCAGCGACGACGCCGGCCAGTTCAATGTCGGCCAGCATGGCCTGTGCTGGGTCCACGCCGAACGTCTGGTTCACAAACTCGATACGTTCACCGACGCCCAACGCGCCGCCCAGCGCCGCATCCGCGCTCTGATCTGGCCGTACTATCGCAGTCTCAAGGCTTGGCGCCGCAATCCCTCGCCGGCGCGCAAGGCGACCTTGTCGGCGCGGTTCGATCGCATCTTCGGCTGCAAGACCGGCTTCGCCACCCTCGACCGTTTGCTCGCGCGCCTGCGCGCCAACAAGAGCGAATTGCTCAAGGTGCTCGAACGGCCCGATGTCCCGCTCAACACCAACGGCTCCGAGAACGACATTCGTTGCCAGGTCACCAAGCGCAAGATCAGCGGCGGAACCCGCAGCGACGCCGGCCGCGACTGTCGCGACGCCTTCCTCGGCCTCTACAAGACCTGCGCCAAGCTCGGCATCGCCTTCTGGGACTACCTCGGCGCACGCCTCGCCGTTCCAGGCTGCCAGGAAATCCCCGCCCTCGCCGAAATCGTCAGCGCACGCGCCCCCAGGCCACCCTAATCGCCAGGACTTTTGCCCCTATTACTAAACGGGGGCGTAAGCCCCTGATTGTCTTGAGGCCCGACCCTAATCTAAACCGGCGCTAAACCGAGCGAAAGGCGGGCGGTCCCCGGCTCGGACGCAGAATCGGCTCGACCGTCAGCGCCGCCGCGCCCAGCGCCAGATCGCCCATTGCCGGCGGAGCGGCGAGGTTTCGGTGGGCGGGTCGAAGGGTCTCGCGGCATCGCGCTCGAGCCGCGCGAGATCGAGGCCGACAGCCCCGAGCGGGATGAAGGCGGGCAGGATCGCCGGCGGCGAGGCCGCCAGCCGCCGCTCCGCCTCCTCGGCCGTCTCTCGGGCAAGCGCGCGCGCCTCGGCGCAGGCGGCGACGACCCCTTCGTTCACGCGGCGCGCGTAGAAATCCCGCGCCGACGCGCCGTGACGCAGGGCGATGTCGACGGGAAAGAGGGTCGGCGCGGAACCCGCCTTCGCGGGCAGCGCGGCGAGCATCCGAATCAGCGCCAGCGCGAGGCCGGCGGGGGCGCAGGCGTCGGTCGCATCGAGGTCCCTGCCCCCCCCGCATATCCGGGCGGCCAGCCTGACCCGGGCGCCGTCGCTCCCGTCGGCGAAGGCCGCGAAGGCGGCAAGGTCGAAGCCTTCCGAAGGAACGAGCTCCTCGAGCCGCGCGTCGAGCATCGCCTCGAGCTCGGCGCGCGGCAGCGAAAAAGCGTCGACGGCAGACGTGAGCGCGAGCGCCGTCGGATTGCCGGCGGCCTCGCTTTCCCGTTCGCCCCGGACGACACCGCGCCACCAGGCGAGCCGGAGCGCCGCCAGATTGGGATCGCGGGCGCGCAAACGCGCCTGACGGATCTCGTGGTCGAACGCGGCGAGCGCGAGCAGAGCGTCGCGGACGTCGGGCGGGGCGTAGAGCGCGCCGAGCCACTGGTCGCGGGCGTTCGCGCGGACGAAGGCGGCGCAATGCTTCCGGGCTTCCGCCAGCGCCGCGGCGCCGACTGGACCCGTCGATGTCACGGGGTTGCGATCAGCGCCGCCGCGACGCGGCGGTCTTCCGACTGCATGACATTATAGACACGCAGCGCCGGGCCGGTCGCCATCGCCTCGAAGCGCAGGCCCGCCTCGCGCAGCGCCGCCCGCAGCGTTTTGGGGACGGGCGCCATCTGCGCACCCGAGCCGATCACCAGAAATTCGATCGATCCAGGCGCCACGAGCAGTTCGGCGAACAGCGGCGCGAGCGCGCGCTCGTCGAGCTGGGCGACGCTCGGCGCTTCGATGCCGCGGACGCCCTTCGGCGTCACCAAGATCGAGCCGCGGTGGGACATGCCCGCGAAGGCGAAGGCGCCGCCCCCGTGCGCCGCGATCGGGTGGCTGCCCGGCGCGAACGGCGCCGACGCGGCGTCGGTCATCACGCCTTGACCCTCGGCTGAGAAGGAGTCGAGTCGACGTCCTGGTCCTTTGTCTTGTCGAAAACGTCGGCGCGCACGCCCATGTAGATCAGCATCGGCGAGCAAATGAAGATCGACGAATAGGTGGCGACGAATATTCCCCAGATCATCGCCGCCGAGAACGAGCGGATGACGTGACCTCCGAGGAAAAACAGCGCGAGCAGCGCGAGGAACACGGTTGTCGCGGTCATGATGGTGCGCGGCAGAACGGCGTTGACCGACATGTCGATGATTTCGGCCGTCGACAGGCGCTTGTATTTCCGCATCACCTCGCGAATGCGGTCGAGCACCACCACGGTCTCGTTGAGCGAATAGCCGACGATGGTCAAGATCGCCGCGATCGAGGTCTGGTTGAACTCGAGCTGGGTCACACAGAAGAAGCCGACGGTCAAGAGAAGGTCGTGCATGGTGCCGATGATCGCCCCGACCGCGAACTGCCACTCGAAGCGGAACCAGAGATAGGTCAGCACTGCGATGATGGCGACGACGACGCCAAGCGTACCGCTTTGCACGAGCTCGGCGGAAACGGTCGGTCCAACCGAGTCGACGCTGCGGAATTCGTAGTCCTTGGAAAAAGCGTCGCGCAGTTTGGCGATCGCCGCCTGCTGACCGGCGTCGCCGCCGGGCTGCACGTTGAGCCGCAACAGAACGTCCGACTCGGCCCCGAGCCGTTGCACCTCGACCAGGCCGAGGCCCAGACTCTCGGCCTTCGAGCGGATCTCGGCCAAGTGCGCTTCGCCGCTCTTTGCGCGCAGGTCGACCTGCGTGCCGCCGGCAAAGTCGATGCCGTAATTCATGCCGACGAACAGGAACATCAGCACCGAGATGATCGACAGCGTCGCCGACAGGGGATAGCTCACGCGGCGGAACCGCATGAAGCCGAACTTTGTGTTCTCGGGCGCGAGGCGGAGGAGTTTCATCGAGCGGTATCCGTGGGGCTCGCCGGCGCGTTCATATCGGCAGCTTGCTCGGCCGCCCGCGGTGATACCAGAACGCGATCATCATCCGCGTCATCGTCACCGCAGTTACGATCGAGGTCACGATGCCGAGGCCGAGCGAGACCGCGAAGCCACGCACCGCGCCCGACCCGAAAAGATAGAGGATGAGCGCCGCCACGAACATCGTCACGTTGGAGTCGACGATCGTGGCGAAGGCGCGCTTGAAGCCGGCGTCGAGGGCGGAGATTACCGAGCGGCCGAGATGCGCCTCTTCGCGAATGCGCTCGTAGATCAGCACGTTCGAATCGACCGCCATGCCGATGGTGAACACGATGCCGGCGATGCCGGGCAGGGTCAGCGTCGCTCCGAGCAGCACCATCGAGGCGAAGATCAAGAGGATGTGCACGGCGAGCGCTAGATCGGCGAACATGCCGAAAATGCCGTAGGTCGCGATCATGTAGATGACGACCAGAATGGCGCCGACATAGGCCGCGCGCTTGCCGGCGTCGATCGAATCCTGTCCGAGGCCTGGTCCAACCGTGCGCTCCTCGACCACGGTGAGCTTGGCGGGCAACGCGCCCGCCCGCAAAAGGATGGCGAGGCTGCTCGCTTCGTCCAGGGTGAAATTGCCGGTGATCTGGCCCGTGCCCCCGGTGATCGGCGAGCGGATGACCGGGGCCGAAATGACCTTCCCGTCCAACACGATGGCGAAAGGCCGGCCGACGTTTTCCGACGTGACCTGGCCGAACTTCTGCGCGCCGCGCAGATTGAAGCGGAAGGTCACGTCGGGCTCGCCGGTCTGCTGGTCGAAGCTCTGCTGGGCGTCGACCAGATCCGCGCCGTCGACCATGATGCGCTTCTGCACCGTGATCGTTCCGCCGCCTTTTTGCATCGGCAGCGTCTCGACTTCGTTCGGCGGATCGCCCGGGTCGGCGACGAGCTGGAAGTCGAGCTTGGCGGTCTGGCCGATGATCTGCTTGAGCTTCGTCGTGTCCTGGAGGCCCGGCACCTCGATCAGAACGCGGTTGGCACCCTGCTGCTCGACCACGGTTTCCTTCGTCCCCATGGCGTTGATTCGCCGGTTCAAGACCTCGATCGACTGCCCCACCGCGTGTCGCACCTTGTCGGCGATGGCGGCGTCGGACAGCGTCAGCTGCACGCCGCTGTCGGTTTCGCTGACATCGAGGGTCCGGCCGTTGCCGCCGGCCAAGGGACCGCCGATCGGCTGGCTCAGCGACTGGAGGAGCGCGTAAGCCTCGCGCTCGGCCGGATCCGCAATGCGGACGAGAACGCCGCGGGCCTGGGTGGCGATGCCGCCGGACAGCCCGATCTTGCCGTCACGCAGCTTCTGGCGCACATCGTCGCGCAGGGCCTCGACCTGGGACTTCATCACCGAGGCTTCGTCGACCTGCATCAGCATATAGGCGCCGCCCTGGAGATCGAGGCCGAGCACGATCTGACGCATCGGGATGAATCCGGGCAGCCGGGCAGCGAACGAGTCGACGGCGCCGGTCGGCATGAAGCTCGGGACGACGAGCAGGATCGCCGCCGCCACGAGCGCAAGAACGGAAACCAATTTCCAAGGGGCGAAACGGAGCATGAGGCTCTCTGTCTAACGACAAGCGAAGGCCGCACGAGGGCGTTCCTCAGGCGCTCGACGCGTCCTTCTTGGCCGGCGGCGACTTGGCCGGCGGCATCGCGTCCTTGATCGGTTCGCCCCGGGCGCGGACTTCCGCGATTCCTGTGCGGGCCAGACGGACTTTCACGTTGGGAGCGATCTCCAGCTCAACCTCGTAGTCATCCACCGACTTCGAGACCTTGCCGATGATCCCCCCGGTCGTGACCACGACATCGCCCCGCCTAGCCGCCTGGACCATCTCGCGCTGCTCCTTGGCGCGGCGCTGTTGGGGACGCCACAACACGAAATAGACGATCGCGATCATCGCCACGATCGGCACGAGCTGGATGATCGTGTCGGTCGCCGCCGGCGCTGCATTGGCGGTCTGGGCGAAGGCTTCGGTGATCAGCACTGGGCGGAGGCTCCGGGCGACGCGAAAGCCGCGCCGTTTCAATCAAGGGTCATGCGAAAAGCGTGGCATATATAGCCGCGGACCGCGCGAAAGCAACGCCGCGCAAGCGACCGAGGTTGAGGCGAGGGCCTGGACCCCCGTGCGCAGGAGTGAACATAACGGGCGTCGTGAACACCTGCACTATTGGGAGGGAGCAAGTGATGAACAAGCAACTGGCGGAATTCATCGGAACCTTCGCCCTCGTCTTCTTCGGCTGCGGGGCCGCGGCGATTGGCGGCATGGGAACCGGCCCGACGGCGGTCGACCTGCTCGGCATCGCGGGCGCCTACGGCATCGGCCCGATTTCCGGTTGCCACGTCAATCCGGCGGTCAGCTTCGGCGTCTTTGTCGCTGGGCGAATGAGCGCCGCCGAGATGGTCGGCTACTGGATCGCCCAGGTGCTCGGCGCGCTGGTCGGCGGCGGTCCTCTATCTCATCCTGTCCGGCAAGGCGTCGGGCTGGACCGGAGGGCTCGGCCAGAACGGCTGGGGCACAGGGTATCTCGGCGAATATAACGCGGTGTCGGCCTTCCTCTTCGAAGTGGTGGCGACGTTCCTCTTCCTCGTCTGCGTTCTCGGCGTTACTCACCCCTTCGCGCCGGCCGGCTTCGCCGGGCTCGCGATCGGCCTCACTCTGGTCGTCATCCATCTGGTGGGCATCAACATCACCGGCACTTCGGTCAATCCGGCCCGCTCGATCGGCCCTGCGATCGTCGGCATGGGGACGAACGCGCATGCAGTCGCCCGGCTTTGGCTCTTCATCATCGCGCCGTTGGCCGGCGCGGGGCTTGCGGACTTTCTCTATCGAGAGGGCGCGCTTCTCGATGCGAAATCGAAGTAGCCCGTCCTTGCAACCTGAGGCTCGGCGGGCCAAAAGCCTGCCATGCTGCATATCAACGGCCTGACCTATCGCCTCGGCGAGCGGTTGCTGATCGAGAGCGCGACCGCCGCTCTGCCGAGCGGAGCGAGGGTCGGCCTCGTCGGCCGCAACGGGGCAGGCAAGACGACCCTCCTCCGCCTGATCCGCGGCGACCTTTCGCCGGAGAGCGGCTCGATCACCGCGCCCAAGGGCGCCCGGCTCGGCAGCGTCGAGCAAGAGGCGCCGGGCGGGACGGAGACGCTAATCGACTTCGTGCTCTCGGCCGACGTGGAGCGGACGGCGCTGATCGTCGAGGCCGAAAGCGCAAGCGACCCCGAGCGCATCGCCGACATCCAGACCCGGCTCGTCGACCTCGACGCCCATGCCGCGCCGGCCCGCGCCGCGCGCATCCTCAGCGGGCTCGGCTTCGACGAGGAGGCGCAGAACCGCGCGCTCGGCGCGTTCTCCGGCGGGTGGCGCATGCGGGTGGCGCTCGCCGCCGTTCTCTTCTCCGAGCCGGACATCCTGCTTCTCGACGAGCCGACCAACTATCTCGACCTCGAAGGCGTGCTGTGGCTCACCGACTACCTGAAGAGCTGCGCGTCGACGATCCTCGTCGTCAGCCATGACCGCGATCTCCTGGACGACGTCGCCGACCACATCCTGCATCTCGACCGGGCCAAGCTCACGCTGTGGAGCGGCGGCTACACCAGCTTCGAGCGCCAGCGAGGGGAACAGCAGGTCCTTCAGGGCAAGGCGGCCATGAAGCAGGAGGAGCGGCGCGCCCATTTGCAGGCCTTCGTCGACCGCTTCCGCGCCAGTGCGACGAAGGCGGCGCAGGCCCAGTCGCGCCTCAAGATGCTGGCGAGGATGGAGCCGATCGCCGCGGTCGTCGACGAGGCCGTCATGCCATTCAAATGGCCGCCGATCGGCAGGAGGCTGAGCCCGCCGATCGTGACGATGGAGAGGGTCAGCGCCGGCTACGACGGCCGGGCGGTCCTGTCGCGCATCGACCTCACCCTCTCCAACGACGACCGCGTCGGGCTCCTCGGGGCCAACGGCAACGGCAAGTCGACCTTCGCCAAGCTCATCGGCGGACGGCTCGCGCCGATGAGCGGGAGGATGGTGCGGGCGAACAAACTCGAGGTCGGCTTCTTCGCCCAGCACCAGGTCGACGACCTCGCCCCCGGCGGCACGCCCTACACGCATATCGCCGAGCGGATGCGGGGCGAGCCCGAGTCGAAGATCCGCGGCCGCGCAGCGATGATCGGCTTCTCCGGCGCGCCCGCCGACACCAAGGTCGAGGCGCTGTCAGGCGGCGAGAAGGCGCGGCTCCTCATGGGGCTCGCCACGTTCGACGGACCGCAGCTCCTGATCCTCGACGAGGCGACCAACCACCTCGACATCGACAGCCGCGGCGAGCTGATCGAGGCGATCAACGACTACGAGGGCGCCTGCATCATCGTCTCGCACGACCGGCGGCTGCTCGAAGCCTGCGTAGACCGGCTGTGGCTGGCGGCCCGCGGCACGGTGAAGCCGTTCGACGGCGACCTTGCCGACTACGGCCGGTACGTGCTCGGCCAGGGCGCGCCCGGGCCGCGGACGAGGCGCGAGCCTGCTCCGAAGCCCGCGCCGGCGCCCGTCCGCAGCCGTGGCCAGGGGACGCTCAAGCGCGAGCTCGCGGCGCTCGAGGACCGGATGAGCCGCTTCGAGAACCTCCTGCGACGCGTCGACGAGGCGCTCATGGAGGCGAGCGCCGTCGGCGGCGACGCGCTCAAGCTCAAGATGGCCGACCTCGCCCAGCGCCGCGGCGAGCTCGAGCGCGCGCTGTCCTCGGCCGAGGAGGCGTGGCTCGAACTGTCGGAAGAGGCCGACAGCTCGTGACGGCCCTACTTACCGCCAGGCGCGTCCCGGAGGCCCGCACGTCGCGGTCGCGGGCAAATCGCTGGTCTCCCGCGGCCGTGTCGAGGCGTCCGCCGCTCTGGGGACTAATAGTTCGTTTCCTCCAGGTTCCGCGAGAGACGAAGGGATTTCGGGTGCCCCGGCGCCAGATCTTGGGGGTTCGAGGCTGGCGAGGCCCATACCATTTCCGGGCGCGAATTCAATGTTTTCAATCGTTTGCGGCACCATTTGCGGGCGTCCGGGTTTCCATATTTCCGGGTTTACGGGCGACCCCCCGCCTCTCGATGGACCTCTTCGACGCCCCGAGCCGCATGGAAGATTTCCAAGGAAAGCGGAAGGATTTCCAAGCCGGGCGGAAGGAAAACCAAATTCCTCGGAAGGATTTCCAAACATTTCTCGCCTGTGAAAGCAATTCTTTCAAGGACTTGCGGACGCGGCGCGTGGCGGGGCCGCCCGACGCGTTCTGCGCGGCCGGCGCCGCATTCTGCGCGGAAGCCGCCCGCCGGAAGCGAATGGCGGTCGGCGGAGCGGCTTCGGCCTCAAATTGGGTGCAGCCCGCCGGAGTGACCGATCGAGCGTCGACGAAGAATGTTGAGGTTCGCCGCTTGGATTCAGAGGCTGAGACGGACCAACGACCGCGAGGGAAGCGATCTCCCCCGGCGAGGCGAATCGTGTCGGCGAAGCTCATGATCGCCCCCGCAAAGCCAGCCGTTCGGCGGCGCGGGGCTCGACACCGGCGGCGAACGTCGCGGACATCGAGGCAGTCGCGCTTCTGCGGCGGAGCGGGCCGACACCGCGTCGAAATCCAGCCTCACCTTCGCCGCGAGCGCCGCCTCGTTGACCACGTAAGAGGCCGCGCCGCCCAGGAGATTGCGCAGGAACGCCAGGCGGGACTTGCTCGGGCCGGTTCGAAACGTGGTGAAGCTGTCGGAACCGATCTGGGTCGTCACGCCGCTCTTGCCTCGATGGCGGGCGCCGGTGTCGTCGACCGTGACGAAGGAAGCGCTGCTCAATCCGGTCTTCAGCACCTCGGCGTCCTCAGCGCGGAACGTCTCGAGCTTGGCGGCCAGCAGGCGCACCACCTGGCGTTTCGAAATCACCACGCCGACGCCGTTCAGCAGCGCCAGAATCCGCTCGCAGGTCATCTGTCCCTGAAAGTGCAGCATCAAGATCAGGCGCTGAAGATGCGGGCCATAGCCACCGACGATCCCGGGATCGAGCGGCGCGATCAGAGTCTTCCCATCCGGCGTTTGCCAGCGCTCGCGCCGATAGCGGGTCACCAAAGGATTCAGAACCAAGTCCTGAACGACGATCTCTTCGTAGCCCTTGTGGCGGGAACCCGCTGGCGCGTCGACCTTCACCTCGATGGTTTGCGTGACCGTCAGCTTGTCCAGGTTGCTGCCGCGCCGCTGCGTCGACCGCCCGCCCTTGGGCGCGTTCGCTTGCGAATCCGGTCGGTCCGTCGCCTTGTCCATCCCCGAGGGTTTCTGCGGCGGCCGCGGCGGCAGTTTCTTCAATCGCGCCAGTTCGTCCTTGACCGCCTGATGCTCGACCCTCAGCTTGGCCAACGCCCCGCTCACCTTCTCGTACTCCGCCTGAAAGCGGGTCACTTCGCCAATCAAAGTGCGAACCAGGCCGATGAGCTCGGCCGGCGTCATGCGCTCAAGCGGATCACCCAAATCAACGGACATCCCCAGCTTGAATCATACTTTCCGACGCTTGACTCCCCCCTTCCGCCCGGAAATTTGCCCCGATTACGTCCTGAGGAGCGATGCAAAGCATTGCGTCTCGAAGGACGCGATCGAGGAAGCCAACACGGCGCCGAGCGGATCAAACCGCAAACCGCATCACAAGCCGCGCTTGGCCCAGGCGGCGCGAACCTCTCGGTCGTTTGCGAATTCCCCGCGCTGTGCAGCCGCTTTCGAGCGCGCGAGCGCCGCGCGCTTGTCTTCGGTGAATGGGACAACGGGCTCATTGTCCCCTGCGAGCTGCAGCATGACGCGCGCAATTTCGTCCTACGATTCGGGCGGCAACCTGCACGCGGCCTCGACAGCTTATTCAAGCAGTTTGGTCATGGTCTAGAACCAGCGTTTCCCTGCGCGGAAGGCACCAGTCAGGGCGATCGCTTCAGTTAACGAGGCCGACCAGACGCCCGCGTCTCGCCCCCTCCCCCGCCCTTCGGGCGGTCCCCCTCCCCCGCTTCGCGGGTGAGGAAAGCCGCGGCACCGCTTTATCCTCCCCTGCGCAAAGCGCGGGGGAGGGGGACCACGCGAAGCGTGTTGGAGGGGGGCTCGCAACCTCCTTTTCGCCTGGAGCGATCGTACTCGATCACGAGTCGTTCCGCCACTCGGATGTCGCGCACCGCCTATTTCGGCCTGAGGTCGAGGACCCGTTTGGCCTTGCCCTGGGAGCGCTCGACCGCGCCCGGATCGACCACGCGGACCGCGACCGTGACGCCGATCACCGACTTGATGTGGCGCCTGAGTTCATGCGCGCCGAGCTCCCGCTTGGCCTCGTCCGCCGCCTGCGGCCGCGCTTCGACCACCACGGTCATTGCGTCCAAGCGCTCGTGGCGGGAAAGCTCGATCTGATAATGCGGCGCGAACCAGTCGCATTTCAGGATCTGCTCTTCGATCTGCGACGGAAACAGGTTCACGCCGCGCAGAATGATCATGTCGTCGGTGCGGCCGGCGATCTTCTCCATCCGTCGCATTGTCCGCGACGTCCCGGGCAGGAGCCGGGTCAGGTCGCGCGGACGGTAGCGCACGATCGGCATCGCCTCTTTCGTCAGGGAGGTGAAGACCAATTCGCCCATCTCGCCGTCCGGCAGCACGGCGCCGCTCTCGGGGTCGACCACTTCCGGATAGAAATGATCCTCCCAGACGTGCGGACCGTCCTTGGTCTCGACGCATTCGCACGAGACGCCGGGTCCGATCACTTCGGAGAGGCCGTAGATGTCGACGGCGTGCATGTCGAAATTTTGCTCGATCTCGGCCCGCATCGCGTTGGTCCACGGCTCGGCGCCGAAGATGCCGACCTTGAGGCTTGAATTGCGCGGATCGAGGCCCTCCCTGCGGAACGCATCGAGGATGGCGAGCATGTAGGACGGCGTCACCATCACGATCTCTGGTTTGAAGTCGTGGATGAGCTGCACCTGCCGCTCGGTCATGCCGCCCGAGACCGGAATGACCGCGCAGCCGAGCTGCTCCGCGCCGTAATGGGCGCCGAGGCCGCCGGTGAAGAGGCCCTAGCCGTAGGCGACATGGACCTTCATGCCCGGCCGCCCGCCCGCGGCGCGAATGGAGCGCGCCATCACCTCCGACCACATGTCGACGTCGGCCTTCGTATAGGCGACCACCGTCGGCTTGCCGGTCGTGCCTGACGACGCATGGATGCGCGCGATCCGCTCGTGCGGCACGGCGACCATGCCGAACGGATAGGTTTCGCGCAGGTCGGCCTTGGTGGTGAAGGGAAATCTTGCGAGATCGCTCAAGCTGCGGCAGTCGGCCGGGTGGACGCCGGCGGCGTCCCACTTGGCGCGACAATGGGCAACGTTGTCGTAGGCGCGGCGGAGGGTCTCTTGAAGGCGGCCGAGCTGGAGCGCGGCGAGTTCGTCGCGCGAGGCGATCTCGATCGGGTCGAGATCGCTTCGTTTCGGCGCAAGATCGAGCATGACGGCTCCTTTTGTCCTGGCGTCAGAAGAACGACCCGGGCGCCGTGCGGCTGTGACCGCGAAACTCGGCGATGGGCGCGCCGGTCTCGTCGCTGACGCTGACATCGTAAATGCCGCTGCGCTCCGCCCGTCTCACTTCGCGCGCCCTCGCCGTCAGCCGCGAGCCTATGCTCGCCGGCTTGAGGTAGGTGATCGAGCAATGCTGGGCGACGCAGCGCCGGTTGTAGCTGTTGCAGGCGTAGGCGAACGCGGTGTCGGCGAGCAGGAAGACGAACCCGTCGGGCCGATGCCGTGGCCGTTGGTCATCGCCTTGGTCACGATCATCGACAGCGACGCCTCGCCGGGGCCCAGCGAATCGATATGCATGCCGTGCTCCTGCGCCGCAGTGTCCTCCGCCCACAGCCGTTCCGCGCATTTTTGGGCGATCTCCTCGGGCGTCATGCGCCGGCTTTCAACACTCTGAAGTTCGGCGGCCGCTTTTCGAGGAACGCCCGCACGCCTTCGACATACTCGTCCGCCGCGCCCGCGTCGCGCTGAAGATCGCGCTCGAGATCGAGCTGCGCGTCGAGGCTGTTGGCGGCCGAGGCGGCGAAGGCGCGCTTCATCAGACCGTAAGCGTGGGTCGGCCCGGCGGCGAGCCGTGCGGCGACTTCGCGCGCAACCCCCATCAGTTGATCGTCGTCGACGGCGCGCCAAATCATGCCCCAGGCTTCCGCCTCTTCCGCGCCGATCGGATCGGCGAGCATCATCAGAGCCCGCGCGCGCGCTTCGCCCACGAGGCGCGGCAGGAACCAGGTTCCGCCGGAATCGGGCGCGAGGCCGATGCGCGCGAAGGCTTCCAAAAACTTCGCCGATTTCGCCGCCAGCACGATGTCGCAGGCGAGGGCGACGTTGGCGCCGGCGCCGGCCGCCGTGCCGTTGACCGCGCAGACGATCGGCTTCGGCAGGGTGCGCAAGGCGCGGATGAGGGGGTTGTAGCGCTTCTCGAGCAACTCGCCGAGGTCGGGGCGGCCTTCGCCCGGCGCGACCGCGCGATCGGAAAGATCCTGCCCCGCGCAGAAACCATTGCCGGCGCCGGTCAGGATGAGCGCCCGGCACTCGTCGTTCGCCGCGGCGCGTTTCAGCGCATCCGCCAGCGCCTCATGCAGGGCGACGTTGAAGGCGTTCAGACGATCCGGCCGGTTCAGGGTGAGCGTCAGCACCCCGCCGTCGAGCGACTCGATCAGAACCGCTTGGGTTGCAGCTTCGGCCCCTGCAGTCACGAGCCTCCTCCCGGATCGGCGCCGTCGTTGAGGCGGCGTCTGCCTTATATTGACCGACCAGATGGTCAACAATAGAGACGGCGCTAAGGTGCCACAAGCGGTCAAGGGAGGAGCCGATGACGGACTTTATACCCGCGTCACGAAGCGATCGGCGCCCGCGCCTATTTCAGCGCCTATCCGGAATCTGCTTCCCCGAAGGTCTATGGTGAGACGGCCAAAGGCGAGGGCGACGCGGCCTTCGAGGCGCTTCTCGGCAAGACTTTTGTCCTCGACGACAAACATCCCTCCGAGCGCCGGGTCGGCGCCGAGGCGTCGCCCTACAGCAAGGCGCTCGATCTGCGCTATCCTGCCGCCTCGGTGGACAGGCTCGTCGTCGCCAGCGTCGCGGCGGGCGGATCTTGGGGGCGCGCCACGGTTGAGAGGAGGGCCGGCGTCGCGCTCGAAACGCTCGCGCGGCTCAACCGGCAGAGCTTCCTCATCGCCGACGCGGTGCAGCACACGTCTGGCCAGTCGTGGAGCATGGCCTTCCAGGCGGGCGGCCCGCACGCCCAAGACCGCGGTCTCGAGGCGGTCGCCTATGCGGTCGCCGAGATGAACCGCGCGCCGCGCGAGGCGCAGTGGGAGAAGCCGCAGGGCAAGGGCGAGCCCATTCGCCTGTTGAAGCGCTTCCGCGTCGTGCCGCGCGGCGTCGCAGTCGCCATCGGCTGCGCGACCTTCCCGACCTGGAACCTCTATCCCGGTCTATTCGCGAGCCTGACGACCGGCAATTCCGTCATCGTCAAGCCGCACCCGGCGGCGATCCTGCCGGCCGCGATCACAGTGAGAATCATGCGCGAGGTCCTCGCCGAGGCGGGCTTCGATCCGAATGCCGCGCTGCTCGCAGCCGACGAACCCTCGGCGCCGATCGCCAAGGACCTCGTGCAGCACCCGGCGGTAAAAATCGTCGATTTCACCGGCGGCCCGGCGTTCGGCTCGTGGCTGCGCCAGTCGCTGCACGACAAGCTCGTCTTTACGGAAGAGGCCGGCGTCAACGCGGTCGTCATCAATTCGACGGCGAATTTCCGCGGCATGTGCGACAACATCGCCTTCTCGCTCTCGCTCTACTCCGGCCAGATGTGCACGGCGCCGCAAAACCTCTTCCTGCCGAAGACCGGTGTCGACACCGATGAAGGCCGCAAGAGCTTCGACCAGGTCGCGAGCGGAATCGCCGCAGCCGTCGACCGGCTCATCGGCGATCCGGCCCGCGCCGCGACGGTGCTCGGCGCGATCCAGGGCGACGCGACGCTCGAGCGGGTGAAGGACGCCGCCGCGCTCGGCCGGGTGGTGCGCGCATCGAGGCCGATCGATGGGGTCGAGCGCAGCGCGACGCCGCTCATTCTCGCGGTCGAAGCCAAGGACGAAGCGGCCTATACCGAGGAGCGGTTCGGGCCGATCTCCTTCATCGTCGCGACCGAATTGACCGCCGACTCGCTCGCGCGCGGAATCTTCGATCCGCGAGCGCGGCGCGATCACGGCAGCGCTCTATACGACGAGCGACGCGGTCGCCGACGCCGCCGAGGAGGCGTTCGCGCGCGCCAATGTGGCGCTGTCGATCAACCTGATCGGCAACATTTTCGTCAATCAGTCGGCGGCTTTCTCCGACTATCACGTCACCGGCGGCAATCCGGCCGGAAACGCGACTCTGACTGACGCCGCCTTCGTCGCCAACCGCTTCCGCATCGCGCCGGTCAGGCGGATGAGCGCGTGAGCGCCCGGATGTCCGCCGACGCGTTCATCTGCGACCATGTGCGCACGCCAATCGGCCGTTACGGCGGCGCGCTTGCGGGCGTCCGCGCCGACGATCTCGCGGCGCTGCCGATCCGCGAACTTTTGCGCCGCCATCCGGGCCTTGCGGAAAACGTCGAGGACGTGTTCCTCGGCTCGGCCAACCAGGCGGGCGAGGACAACCGCAATCTCGCCCGCATGGCTCTGCTGCTCGCGGCCCTCCCGGAAAGCATTCCCGGCGCGACGATCAACCGGCTCTGCGCCTCGGGCATGGACGCGGTCGCCGCGGCGGCGCGGGCGATCAAGGCGGGCGAGATCGATCTCGCCATCGCCGGCGGCTCGGAATCGATGACCCGCGCGCCGCTCGTCATGGGCAAGGCGGAGACGGCCTTCCAGCGCTCGGCCGAGATGTTCGACACCACCATCGGCTGGCGCTTCGTCAACCCTCGGATGAAAGCGCTCTACGGCGCCGATTCGATGCCGGAGACGGCGCAGAACGTCGCCGACGACCATCAGATCTCGCGGGCGGATCAGGATGCCTTCGCCTTCCGCTCGCAGACCCGCGCCGCGGCGGCCCAGGCCAAGGGAACGTTCGACGCCGAAATCCTCCCGGTCGAGATCCGGGACCGCAAGGGCGCCGTGAGCCGCGTGGCCCGGGACGAGCATCCCCGCGCCGAGACGACCCTCGAGGCGCTCGCCAAACTCAAGGGCATTGTGCGTCCGGACGGCAGCGTGACGGCCGGCAACGCCTCCGGCGTCAACGACGGCGCGGCGGCGCTGATCGTGGCGTCGGCCGGGGCGGCCGAGGCCCAAGGCCTAAGACCCATCGCCCGGATTCTCGGCTACGCCACTGCGGGCGTCGCGCCGCGGGTGATGGGTGTCGGCCGATCCCGGCGGTGCGAAAACTCTGCGAGCGGCTGAACCTTGCGCTGTCCAGGTTCGACGTGATCGAACTCAACGAAGCCTTCGCCGCGCAGGCGCTCGCCTGCCTGCGCGGCCTCGGCCTCGAGGACGACGCCGAGCACGTCAATCCGAACGGCGGAGCAATCGCGCTCGGCCACCCGCTAGGCATGTCGGGGGCGCGCATCGTCGGCGCCGCCGCTCTGGAGCTCGAGCGCCGCGGCGGCCGATTGGGCCTCGCCTCGATGTACGTCGGCGTCGGCCAAGGCGTCGCCCTAGCGATCGAGCGGGTCTGAGCGCGCGCACGCCCCCTCTCCCCGCGCGCGGGGAGAGGGGGGTGAGGGGCGAGGCGACTGGCCGCCGGCGGATTCGCGCCCAGCCCCTCATCCTAACCTTCTCCCCGCACCGCGGCTACGGGATTCACACAAGTGATTTGCCATGGGCGATTGCATAGCCGTGGAGTATGGCGGTCAAGCGGCGCCAACCGTTGGCCATGGTTTTGGGGCCGGGCGGTTTGTAGTAGCCGTGCCAGCCGCCGAGCCGCGCGGTGATCCAGGCGAGCCAGGAGAGGGAGCCGCGCGGGTGGGGGTTTTTCTGCTTTGCGGTCTTTCCTTCCAGCGTCGCACCGATGGCGGCGGTTGCTTCGACCAGGCTTTCGTCGATGACGTCGGTGGCCGGGCGGGAGCTGGCGTCGCGGGCGTCGGTGAGTTGGATGATGCGCGCGGTCGCGACGATGGCGAGGGCCGCGAGGTTGAACAGGCGCGGCGCGGTCTCGACTTGCGTCTCCTCCAAAGCGAGCCCGTCGCGTTTGACCACGCGGAAAACCTCTTCGATGCGCCAGCGCAGGCGATAGAGGCGGATGATCTCCAAGGCGTCCTCGGCCGTCTCGACCGGCAGCGTGGTCAGAAGCCGCCACATCAGCGGCTTGGCGTTGGGAGGAGCGCCGATTTCGCGCGCCACGACGACGCTGATCTCGCACGACTTGGGGTCGCCGTAGGCCCGTCCCGTCTTGGGTTTGACGATCGTCACCTTGCCGAACGACACGGCCACGCGAGCGATGCGGCCGCGTTCGCCCGGCGCGCGCGGCTGGCTTGGGGCGACGGCGACATCGATTTCGACCGCCGTGGGAAATCGGGCCGCCGTTTCGAACAGAAGGCCGCCGTTGGCGAGCTTGCGGTCGCCGCGCGCCCGCGTGATGAGATCAAGGCTGTCCGGCTTGCGGGTGAAGGCCTGGTAGATGTCGTTTTCGCGGTCGCCGACCATAATGACGGCGGCGGCGGCCGCGAGCCTCTGAGCCGCGGTTTGGCGCCGCATCGATCCAGCGCATGGATTCCTTGTCTTCCAGATGCCGTTTCTGGCGATGCGCCTTCGCCTTGGCGAGCGGGCGCGTCCAAATCTTCGCCCCCACCACGCCCAGCACCGTTTCGTCGGCGGCGTCGATGGCGATCAGCGGATGAACGAAGAAGCCCCGGCTTGTCCCATCGCCCGCCAACCCCAGTTCGCGGCAACTCTTGTCGCGCCCGGAAAAGTTGATCTCGGTTGTGTCCTGCGCCACCACGATGCGCCGACCGGCGCAGGCGCGCGCCGTGCGCGCGGCGGCCTCTTCCACGATCGCCTGCGGGCTCACCCGCTCCGAACCGAGGAAGCGATGGGTGCCCATCTCCGGCGCGCGATCCGCGCCAAATTTGCGAATCACCAGCGAGCCAGACTTGGTGATGTCCTCAAGAATCTTCTCAAACCGACGCGAAACCCGAATGTCGCCGCAAAAACCAAACCCCATCGTCGCCCCCCCAAACCCTGGAAAGGCGCTTGAATCAGAATCCGAATTTACATGCCAGCGGGACGACTCAAATTTGTGAATGCCGTAGCCGCACCGCGGGGAGAAGGGACGACGCGCCGCCGGCCGTTGGCGTTTCGAGAGAGCGATACGATATTGTGACACGACGGTTGAACGGCCCCGGCTCGAGGGCCGAACGAAACCAGGGAGTGACGATCGATGGCCACGCCGAACCACGCGACGCTGCGCAAAGTCACGCTTCACGCCGCGCGGTCGAAGGAGTTCCCGGAAGGGTCGATTCGGCACGGTTATGACTTCATCGCGCCTCTGACGGAGGACGGCCATATCGACCTCGAGGCCTGGAAGGCCCACCGCGGCGAATGTTTCGCCCACCGGTTCTGGGCCGGCGAGCCGACGATGCAGGGCCTCCTCGTTCACCGCGCCGGCGGACCCGGCGGCTCGACCTGGGCCTTCGAATGGAAGTCGCCCCGCGCGATCGACGAGGAGGAGGGCTTCCGCTTCGGCGACCACGCGTTCAAGACCGGCGAATACGTGTCGGTCCGCGAGGCCGACGGCGATCTCCTGACCTTCCGCGTGGTCAGCGTCGGCAAGCCGTGACGGCTCCCTCAGAAACTGTACGATCGCCGCGTTGACCTCGGCAGGGCGCTCTTGCTGCGTCCAGTGGTCGCAGCCCGGCAGCATGATCGCGGCGCGGAGCTCGGGGACGTACGTCTTCATATTGGCGATGACTTTCTGCGCGCCGGCGGGCCGGACGACGAGGTCGCGGTCACCCGCGACATTGAGCGCGGGGACCGCGACGCGCAGGCCCGTGAAAGGCGACATGAGCTCCCAGTTGCGGGCGATGTTGCGGTACCAGTTGAGGGCCCCGCGAAATCCGGCCCGCGCGAACTCGCGGCCGTAGAAGTCGACGTCGGCTTCGGTCAGCCAGGGCGGCAGCCGTTCCGGATCGATCGTCCGCTGAAGGACGCCGCCAGCCCTCGGGACCATCGCCGGCGCCTGCCGAACAGATTGTCGGTCTCGTGCGGCGCGTCCCCGGAGGCGGAAAAGAGCATGCGGCGGACGGCGCTACGGGGGTTGCGCTCGAGCTCGGCCTCGGCGACGCGGGGCGCCTGGAAATAGGGCTGGTAGAAGACCGACGTCTCGTTCTGCGGCATGGCGCTCGTCGGCCGCCTCGACCCGCGCGGCCAAACGGCACGCTCAAGTTCACGACGCCGCGGAACCGGTCCGGCCGCAGGAGAGCTGCGCGCCAGGCGACCTCCGCGCCCCAGTCATGGCCGACGATGACGGCCCGCTCCTCCCCGAGCGCGTCGCTGACGCCGACCATGTCGCCGACGACATGAAAAAGCGTGTATTTCTCGATCTCCTCGGGGCGGTCGGTCGCTCCGTAGCCGACGCATGTCGGGCGCGGCCGCATGGTAGCCGGCCTCGGCGAGCGCCTTCAGCTGCGACCGCCACGAACGCTTAGGATTCCGGAAATCCGTGGCAGAGAAGGACGAGCCGTCCGGCGCCCGCCTCCGCCAGATAGATGCGGATTCCGTTCGCATCGACCGTCCGATGTGTGATCTCCGTCACCGCGGCCATCCTCGTCGTGTACCACGCT
Organism: uncultured Alphaproteobacteria bacterium; assembly: GCA_963758335.1. Lineage (GTDB taxonomy): Bacteria > Pseudomonadota > Alphaproteobacteria > Rhizobiales > Beijerinckiaceae > Roseiarcus. Next base: position 512,228 of record CAVWVF010000004.1, read on the forward strand.
TACGCGAAGGGAGCGTGACCCGAACCAGCACCTCGACAACGCTGGCTCGCTGCCTCCGCTTACCCAAGCTCTCGCAGGAACTGAAGGATCGCCGCGTTGACCTCTCCCGCGCGTTCCTGCTGCGTCCAGTGGCCGCAGCCCGGCAGCATGATCGTTCCGCGAAGGTCGGGAACGAACGTCCTGAGGTTCGCGATGAGCTTGTCCATGCCGGGAAAGCCGACCACGAGGTCGCGGTCGCCTGCGGCATAGAGCGCGGGAACCGTGACGCTGAGGCCTGCGAAAGGCGCCATGAGTTCCCAGTTGCGGTCGATGTTGCGGTACCAGTTGAGGCCGCCGCGAAAGCCGGCGCGGGCGAACTCGGCGGCGCAGGAGTTGACGTCGGCCTCGGTGAGCCAGGGCGGCAGCCGCTCCGGGTCGAGCATCCGGGTAAGGAAGCCGCCGGCTCTCGGGACCATTCCCGGGGCCTCGCGGCCAAGCGCGTTGTCCGTCCGCCCCGGTGCATCGCCGGACGCGGAGAAGAGCAGGCGGCGGACCGTGTCGCGAGGATTGCGTTCGAGCTCCGTCTCGGCGACTCCGGGCTCCTGGAAATAGAGTTGGTAGAAGAGCGACGTCTCCGTCTGCGGCATGGCGCTCGTCGGCCGCGCGCGCCCCCGCGGCCGGAAAGGAACGCTCAGCCCTGCGACGCCGCGGAACCGGTCCGGCCGCAGGAGCGCCGCGTGCCAGGCGACCGGCGCGCCCCAGTCGTGGCCGACGATGACGGCTCTCGCCGCGCCGAGCGCGTCGACGATCCCGATCATGTCGCCGACGAGATGAAGGAGCGTGTATCGCTCGATCTCTTCCGGCCGTTCGGTCTCACCGTAGCCGCGCATGTCCGGCGCGACCGCATGGTAGCCCGCCTCCGCCAGCGCCGCGAGTTGATGGCGCCAGGAGTAACAGGATTCCGGAAAGCCGTGGCAAAAGAGGACGAGCGGCCCCGCCCCCGCCTCCGCCAGATGAATGCGGATGCCATTCGCCTCGACCGTCCGGTGTGTGATCTCCGTCACTGCGCAGCCTCCCCGATCGGCTTGTGGTCCGACGCGGGGAAGCTGACTCGAAAAGGCGTCGGCGGCAATGGTGCGCCGGCTCAATCGAGTCCATCATCGACTGGCGCCGTAATATTATCGGCGTCATACGCGGACGAACGCGGGGGAGAGACGCCAATGCCGGGACCGATCGCCGATCACGCCATTGTCATCGGCGCGGGAAAGGGAGGCCTCGCCGCGGCGAAGGCGATCGCGCCCTAATTCGACAAAATCACCGTTCTGGACCGCGACGCGCTGACCGACGGTCCGTCCCATCGCGCAGGAATCCCGCAAGGGCGGCACGCGCATGCGCTGCTCGCCGGAGGCAGTCGAGCGCTCGAGGAGCTGTTCCCCGGCATCGGAGACGACCTCTTGGAGGCCGGCGCCGCCAGGGGACGCGCCGGCCTCGCCGTGATGATGGAACAGCAGGGTTTCGATCCTTTTCCGCAGCGCGACCTCGGCTTCGACGTTTTCTTCCTTTCGCGGCCTTTGCTCGAAAGCCTGTGCCGGCGACGGCTTGAGCAGGAGCCGAACGTCGAGCTTTGGCCCCGTTCACGCGTGGCGGAACTGATCCCGACGTCCGATCGACGCGGCGTCGCCGCGATTCGCTTCGACGTTGAAGAGGGGAAATCGGAAGTTCTTCGGGCGGACTTCGTCGTCGACGCCTCCGGCCGCGCGGCGCCGACCTTGTCGCTCCTCGAAAGGATCGACGCTCGCGCGCCCGACGTCACCGAGATCGGCATCGATCAGGCTTATGCATCGGCCGTGTTCGAGATTCCCGCCGACGCCTCCCGCCATTGGATGGGGCTCGGGCATCTGGGCGCGGCGCCGAAAGAGAACTACGGCAACCTGATCTTCCCGATGGAGCACGGACGGTGGATCGTCTCGCTCGGCAGAGTTCACGGCGGCCCGCTCCCCGGGGAGATCGAGGGTTTCAAGGCCTTCGCCAAGGCCTTCCGGACGCCGACGTTCTTCGACGCGATCAGAGGGCCAAACCGGTCGGCGAGATCGCGCGCCACAATCTGCCGGCGAGCGTCCGGCGCCACTTCGACAGGCTCGAGCGATTTCCGTGCGTGCTGATCCCGCTCGGCGATTCGGTCTGCAAGTTCAATCCGGTGTTCGGGCAGGGCATGAGCGTGGCGGCGCAGGAAGCGGTCGTTCTCGGCCGGCTGCTCAACTCGCGCCGTGACCGCGCAGACCCACTCGATGGTTTGGCCGCCGATTACCTGTCCCAGATCCAGGCGCTCCTGGAGGCCCCTTGGGCCACAGCGCAGGGCGACTTCGTCTTTGCTGAGACCCGCGGCGCGCGTCCGCCCGACCTGGAGAAGAGGCTTCGGTACGGCGCCGCACTCATGCGCCTCGCGGCCGAGGACCCGGAGACGCACCGGATCGTCATGGAGGTGAGGCAATCTCATCAGGCCGCAGAGCGCCTTGCGCGAGCCCGAACTCGCCGCGCGCGTGACGGCGCTCATGGCTCAAGCCGCGTGACGACCCGCACCACCTCGCGCCCACCTCGCGCCGCCCATTTGACAACCTCCGGCGAAGCTGAAACATAAATCCCGCACGGTCCCTCGCGAGACATGAGGGTGAAAAGGGAATGCGGTAGGCATTTCGCCGATCCGCGGCCGCCCCCGCGACTGTAAGCGGCGTGCCGGCGCCTCTCGCCACTGGGCTTCATCCCCGGGAAGGCGGCGCCGGCGATACGTCGTCAGCCAGGAGACCTGCCGTGCGCCGATCAATCCGCGAGGCCGCCGGAGGGGCGGCCAGGGAGCGCGAATGAACCCTCAGCCGGATCACTTTTTGGGCGCCAAGGGCCAACCGCCGGGCGCACCTATAGACGCGGTCGCTGACGTCGCTGACCGCGTCGGCCGCGCTCATCGAGCGCGGCTACAAGGCCGACGTAGGGAATGCGGCCGAACGCCGCCTGACGGGGCCTTCGCTCACGCTGCCGGATGATCGAGCCCATGAGCGTCGACATCCGCAGGCTCCCCGCCGCGACCCTCCTCGTTTGCGTGACCTGCAAGTCCGACGAGGAGCCGGTCGGGGCCGCGCTCTACGAGGCCCTCGGCGCTCGCCTCGCCGGCGAGGCGATCGCCCTCCGTCCGGTCGAATGCCTTTCCGTCTGCAAGCGGCCCTGCACCGTCGCGCTCGCCGCGCCGGGCAAATGGACCTACGTCGTCGGCGACCTCCGTTGCGAAGCGGACATCGAAGACATCGTGACCGCGGCGCGCCGCTACGCGGCCGCGCCCGACGGCCTCGTCCCCTGGCGCGAGCGGCCGCTCCCCTTCCGCAAGGGCGTCGTGTCGCGCACGCCGCCGCTTCCCGCCCTCTCCCGATAGGCCTCAAAAATGTTCGCCAAGACCCCCGTCACGATCGTCACCGGCTTTCTCGGCGCCGGCAAGACCACCCTCATCCGCCATATCCTCGGCCATGCCGACGGCCGGCGGCTCGCGCTCATCATCAACGAGTTCGGCGACGTCGGGGTCGACGGCGAGCTGCTCAAGAGCTGCGCCGACGACGCCTGCCCGCGCGAGTCGATCATCGAGCTCGCCAACGGCTGCATCTGCTGCACCGTCGCCGACGATTTCGCGCCCGCGGTCAAGGCTTTGCTCGCCCGCGAGCCGAAGCCCGACCACATCGTGATCGAGACGTCGGGCCTCGCCCTGCCGAAGCCGCTGGTGAAGGCCTTCGACTGGCCGGAGCTGCGCGCCAGGCTCACCGTCGACGGCGTCGTGGCGGTCGTCGACGCGGCCGCGGTCGCGGAGGGCCGCTTCGCCGACGATCCGGCGCGCATCGCCGAGCAGCGCGCCGCCGACCCCTCGCTCGATCACGACAATCCGCTCGAGGAAGTCTACGAGGACCAGCTCCTCTGCGCCGACCTCGTGCTGCTCAACAAGGCTGACCTCGTCGAGCCGGCGAGGCTCGACGCGCTCAGGGCCGAGATCGGCGCGAGGCTGCCGCGCGCGGTCAAGATCGCCGCCACCCGCGAGGGCGCTGTCGACGTCGACCTGCTTCTCGGCGTCAAGGCGGCGGCGGAGGACGATCTCGAGGCGCGGCCCTCGCATCACGAGGGGACAATCGAGCACGATCACGACGATTTCGACACCTTCGTCGTGACGCTGCCTGCGGCGCGCGATCCGGACGCGCTCATCGACCGGCTGAGCGAAGCGACCCGCGCGCACGACATCCTGCGCATCAAGGGCTTCGTCGAAGTCGCCGGCAAGCCGATGCGCATGCTGGTGCAGGGCGTCGGCCAACGCTTCCGCCGCGACTTCGACCGGCCGTGGAGCGCGGGCGAACAGCGGGCGAGCCGCCTCGTCGTCATCGCCCAGAAGGGCGTCGACCGGGCGGCGGTCGCCGCGGCGCTCGGTGGGTGAGGCGCCTGTGAAGGCTCTTGCGATCCCCTCGTGCTTCGAGACGCGCCGCGATGCGGCGCTCCTCAGCATGAGAGGGCCGGGGAAACACGCCCGGACCTCAGCCCTCACCCTGAGGAGCGATGCGCAGCATCGCGTCTCGAAGGGCGAGGGCGTCTGAGGCCGCCGCCCATGCACATCCTCCGCATCGAGACGCGCACGCTCGACGAAACGCTCGATGCGGTCGATCTCGGCCAGACCCCGGCGGATGTGGTCTTTCTTTCGTTTTCCGACAGCGACCTCAACGCGCTCAAGCGCGCTTACGATTCCGAGCCGGAGCCGAAGCCGTCGCTGCGGCTGGCGAACCTCGCGGCGCTGAGGCGGCCCTATTCGATCGACCTCTATCTCGAGCGCGTCTGCGCGCACGCGAAGCTCATCGTCGCGCGCGTGCTCGGCGGCGCCGATTACTGGCGCTATGGCGTCGGCGAACTGGCGGCGCTCGCGCGGAAGAAGGGAATCAAGCTCGCCCTTATTCCCGGCGACCGGCGCGCCGACGCCCGCCTCGATGAGGCCTCGACCATCGCGCCCGAGGCGGCCGCCGAGATCTGGCGCTATTTCGACGAGGGCGGCCCGCGCAACATGGCGGCCTGTCTCGCCCGCCTCGCGGCCGAGCTCGGCGCTTTGCGGCCGGCGCCGAGCCCCACGCCGGTCAGCGCCTTCGGCATTTTCGAGGCGGCCTGCGTCGAGGGCGCGCCCGGCACGCCGCGGGCCCTGATCGTCTTCTACCGCTCGATCTATCTCGCGAGCGACGTCGCGCCGATCGAGGCCCTGGCGGGCGCGCTCGCCGGCAAAGGCTTCGCGACGACGGCGGTCTATGTGACGAGCCTCAAGGACGACGCGGCGATCGCGCCGCTGCGGGCCATGATCGCGGCCGAAGCCTTCGACATGGTGCTCAACGCGACCGCCTTTTCCGCCCGCCTCCACGAGGGCGAGGGAGGCGTTCTCGATTCCGTCGACACGCCGGTGCTGCAGGTCGTGCTGGCCGGCGTCTCGGAAGACGCCTGGCGCGCCTCGCCGCGCGGCCTCGGTCCGGCCGATCTCGCCATGCATGTCGCCTTGCCGGAAATCGACGGGCGGATTCTCACTCGTGCAATTTCCTTCAAGGCGGCAGGCGCGCGCGACGCCGCCACCCAATACGGCGCTGTCGTCCACTGGCCGCTGGCCGACCGCGTCGCCTTCGTCGCCGAACTCGCTTCGGCATGGGCGAGCCTGAGGCGCAGGCCGGCCGCCGCCAAGCGCCTCGCCTGCGTGCTGCCGGACTATCCGGCGCGCGGCGGCCGCACGGGCTACGCGGTCGGCCTCGACACGCCGGCGAGCGTGGCCACCATCGCCGGAATTCTGCGCGCGGCGGGTTACGACGTGGCGGCCGATTGTGATGCGGCGGCGCTGATCGCGAGGCTTTCCAAAGGTCCGCTTGAGCCTACGCTGAGCCTCGCCGAATATGAAGCCGAGCTCGCCGCGTCGCCCGTCGAATTTCAGAGCGCCGTACGCGACGCGTGGGGCGATCCCGCCGGCGATGTGCGCCTGATCGACGGCGCGTTCCGCTTCCGTTTCGTCCGGCTCGGCAAGCTGATCGTCGCGGTCCAGCCGGACCGCGGCGACCCGGTTCGCCGCAAGGGCGACTATCACGACCTGACGCTCGCGCCGCGCCATTCCTACGTCGCCTTCCACTTCTGGCTCACGCGCAGGGAGCGGATCGACGCGCTCATCCAGCTCGGCGCGCACGGCACGCTCGAATGGCTGCCGGGCAAGGCCGTCGCGCTGTCGGGCTCTTGCGCGCCCGAGGTCCTGGTCGGTGCGACGCCGGTGATCTATCCGTTCATCGTCAACAATCCCGGCGAGGCGGCGCAAGCCAAGCGGCGGATCGGTGCGGCGACCGTCGGCCATCTGACGCCGCCGCTGGTCGCCGCCGGCGCGCATGGGGCGGCGATCGAGCTCGAGGGCCTGTTCGACGAATATTCCGAGGCGCAGGGGCTCGATCCGCGCCGCGCCAGCGCGATCGCGGCGCTGATCCTCGAGCGCGGGGCCGAGACCGGGCTCATCCGCGAATGCGCCGCCGAGGGCAAGCCGCCGGAGAAGGCGCTGATCGCGCTCGACGCTTGGCTCTGCGACCTCAAGGACATGCGGATCGGCGATGGGCTGCACGTGTTCGGCCGCTCCCCCGAGTCCGCCAAAGATTTCGCCTCCGGGCTCATGCTCGATGCGAGCGCGGCCGAGACGCTCGGCGAGCGCATCGCCGCCTGCGGAGCCGCCGAGTCGCTCGGCCTCCTGCGCGCGCTCGGCGGGCGCTTTCTGCCCCCAGGGCCGGCCGGCGCGCCGGCGCGCGGCCGTCTCGACGTCCTTCCCACCGGGCGCAACCTCTTCGCGATCGATCCGCGGTCGGTCCCGACCCGCAACGCCTGGGAGATCGGCCAGCGTGCGGCCGAGGAGGTGCTCGCTCGCTACGCCCAGGACCACGGCGAATGGCCGAAGCGGATCGTGCTCGACCTGTGGGGCTCGGCGACGATGCGCACCGGCGGCGACGATCTCGCGCAGGCCTTCGCGCTGATCGGATGCAAGCCGACCTGGGACATGGCGTCGAACCGGGTCGGCGGCTTCGAGATCCTACCGCTGGCGTCGCTGGGGCGGCCGCGGGTCGACGTGACCCTGCGCATTTCCGGCCTCTTCCGCGACGTCTTTCCGAGCCAGATCGCGCTCTTTTCCGCCGCCGTGCGGGCGGTCGCCGAACGCGCGGAAAGCGCCGAGGACAATCCGCTCGCGGCCCTGAAGGGGACGGCGCCCGTGCGGGTGTTCGGCGCGGCGCCCGGCGCCTATGGCGTCGGCCTCGGGCGGCGCATCGCCGAGGGCGGCTGGTCGGAGCGGGCGGAGCTGGCGGAGGCCTATCTGGCGGCGACCAGCCACGCCTACGACGGCGAGGGCGAGGGCCGCGAGGCGTCGGCGGCGTTCCGCGAGCGCATCGCCGGCGCGGAGGCGTTCGTCCACGCCCAGGATCTGCCGGGACAGGACGCGCTCGACGCCGACGCCTTCTCCGAGCACGAGGGCGGCTTCGCCGCCGCCGCCGAGCGCGTCGGGGCGCTCCCCGCGCTCTATCATCTCAATTCGACCGCGCCCGGCGCGCCGAGAGTCCGTACGCTCGAGCAGGAGATCGCCCGCTCCTTGCGCGGCCGCGCCGCCAACCCCCGCTGGCTTGCCGGCCAGATGCGCCATGGGCAGCGCGGGGCGGCGGAGATCGCCCAGTCGCTCGACAATCTTTACGCTTTCGCCGCGCTGACCGACGTGGTGAGGAGCACTCAGTTCGACCTAATGTTCGACGCGACGCTCGGCGACGAGGCGGTTCGCGCGTTTCTCGTCGGGGCCAACCGGCCGGCCGCGCGTCACATGGCGCGCGTGTTCGAGGAAGCGGTGCAGCGCGGCTTTTGGCGCTCGCGCCGCAATTCGTGCAGGAGTATTCTGGCGTCCCTTTTGAGGGAGGCCGCATGAGTCCGATTGCGCTCAGCCGCGACGGCGGGCGTCCCGAAGCGCCGCGTCGCAAGGGCTGGTGCCCGGGGGCCTTGAGGCCGATGGAGACCGGCGACGGGCTGCTGGCGCGCGTGCGCGCGTCAGGCGGGCGCCTCGCTCTAGGCGAGGCGGCGGCGATCGCGGACGCCGCGCTCGCCTGCGGCAACGGCGTCATCGGGCTGTCGTCACGCGCCAACCTGCAGGTGAGGGGTGTCAGCGGCCGGACCTTGCCGGATCTGCAGGCGCGCCTCGCCGCCGCCGGCCTGACCGACGCCGACCCCGAGGTCGAGCGGCTGCGCAACATCGTCGCGAGCCCCCTGAGCGACGTCGATCCGGCCGCCGCGCTCGATCTCGCCGAGACCGTCGCCGCGCTCGAAAAGCGCCTCGCCGAGGACTTCTCTCTCGGGCCCGTACCGCCGAAGTTCAGCTTCATCCTCGATGCGGGCGGCCGCCTGCCGCTCGCCGACATCGACGCGGACGCCCGCTTCGAGGCGGAGCGCGGCTCCGACGGCGTGTCCTTCGCCATCCGTCTCGCGGGCGACGATGCGCTTGCTTCGATGTGCGCGCCGGGCGATGTCGGCGAGGCGGCGGCGCGGATCGCGCGGGCCTTTCTCTCGCTCGCCGGGACGAACGAGAGTCGACCGCGGCGGATGCGCGCGCTCGTCGAACGGCGCGGGGCGGAACGGGTGTTTGCCGCGGCGGGGCTTGAGGCCAAGCCCCGGTTGCGGCGCCAGCGCTGCGCCTCGCTGCATCAGGTCCTCGGCGGCCATGTGTTCGGCTCGGCGATCGTGGTCGGCTTCGCGGCCGCGTTCGGGACTATCGACGCGGGGCGGTTCAAGGCGCTGATCGACCGGGCGCAGGAATTGGGCGCGCGCGGCCTCAGGCTCACGCCCTGGCGCGCCTTCCTCGTCATCGGGCTCGACCCGGGCCGCGCGGCCTCGATCGTCGCCGCCGGCGCCAGGCTCGGCTTCGTCGCGAGCGCGCACGATCCGCGCCTGCGCGTCGCCGTCTGCCCGGGCGCACCCGCCTGTTTGCACGCGTTGCGGCCCTTGCGCGACGAGGCGGAGCGCTTCGCCACGCGGCTGCCGGAAGGCGAAGGAATTGCGCTGCATGTCAGCGGCTGCGCCAAGGGTTGCGCCCGGCCTTATCCGACCGCGGCGACGCTGACCGCGACCGAATGCGGCTATGACCTCGTCCTGAATGGGAAAGCGGGTGATGCGCCCGCGCGGCGCGGCCTTTCGAGCGCGGAGGCCGCGGCGCTCTTCGCCGCCGAAGCCAATGAACTCTTCGCAGACATGAGACGGACGGCGTGACGATTCAGTACGACTACGAAAAGGACGGGGCGGTGATTTACCGCCGGTCCTTCGCCATCATCCGCAGCGAGGCGGATCTCGCGCGCTTCACTCGAATTGAGGAGCGGGTCGCGGTCCGGGTCATTCACGCCTGCGGCATGGTCGAGGTGGCGCGCGACCTCGTCTTTTCGGCCGGCGCGGCCGAGGCGGCCGAGCGGGCGCTCCGCGCCGCGGCGCCGATCTTCTGCGACGCGCGCATGGTCGCGGAGGGCGTCACCCGCCCCCGCTTGCCCGCGGGCAACGAGGTCGTCTGCATGCTCGCCGGGCCGGTGACCCCGACGCTCGCCGCAGCGCTCGGCACGACCCGCACGGCGGCGGCGATCGACCTCTGGCTGCCGCGGCTCGCAGGCGCGGTCGTGGCGATCGGCAACGCGCCGACTGCGCTTTTCCGGCTGCTCGAGCTGATCGGCGCCGGCGCGCCGCGTCCGGCCGCGATCATCGGCATGCCGGTCGGCTTCGTCGGCGCGGCGGAGTCGAAGGAGGCGCTGATCGGGAGTGACCTGCCGGCGATCGTCATCCGCGGGCGGAAAGGGGGCAGCGCGATGGCGGCGGCGGCGGTCAATGCGCTCGCGAGCGAGGCCGAATGAGGGTCGGCCGCCTGTACGGCGTCGGCGTCGGGCCCGGCGATCCGGAGCTCCTCACCGTCAAGGCGACGCGCGTCATCGCGGAGGCGCCGGTCGTCGCCTTCTTTGCCAAGGCCGGACGGCGCGGCAACGCGCGCGGCATCGTCGACCGCTGGCTGAAGCCGTCGCATGTCGAGCTTCCGCTCTATTACCCGATGACGACGGAGTCGCATTTCGACGACCCACCCTACCGCGAGGCGCTCAAGCTGTTCTACGCCGAGAGCGTGTCGGCGGTCGCGACGCATCTCGAGCGGGGCCGCGACGTCGCGCTGCTCAGCGAAGGCGACCCGCTCTTCTATGGTTCGTTCATGCATCTCTTTATCCGGCTGCGCGAGCGGTTCGCGGTGACGATCGTGCCGGGCGTCTCGTCGATCTGCGGCGCCTGGGGCGCGGCGGAGACGGCGATGACCTGGGGCGACGATTCGCTCGTCGTCCTGCCGGCTACCTTGCCGCTCGAGGAGTTGACGCGCCGTCTGACGCTGGCGGACGCCGCTGTCATCATGAAGATCGGCCGGAATTTTTCGCGCGCCAAACAGGCGCTCGCCAAGGCCGGCATGGCGGAGCGCGCGATCTACGTCGAGCGCGCGACGATGGAAGGCGAACGCGTCCTCCCGCTTTGCGCCAAGAGCGACGACGCCGCGCCCTATTTCTCGCTGATCCTCGTGCCCGGGCGGGGGCGGCGGCCGTGAGCGGGCGCCTGGCCATTGTCGGGCTTGGCCCCGGCCCGGCCGAGTGGATGACGCCCGAGGCGGCCGCGGCGGTCGCGGCCTCGACCGACGTCGTCGGCTACGGGCCTTACGTCGAAAGGCTTGGACTGAGGTCCGACCAGCGCGCGCACGCAAGCGACAATCGCAGAGAGCTCGTCCGCGCCAGGCTCGCGCTGACCCTCGCCCGGGAGGGGCGCGCCGTCGCCGTCGTCTCTGGCGGCGATCCGGGGGTGTTCGCCATGGCCGCGGCGGTGTTCGAGGCGGTCGAGGAGACGCCGGAATGGCGTGTGCTGGACATTTCCGTCCTCCCCGGCGTCTCGGCCATGCAGGCGGCGGCGGCGCGGCTCGGCGCGCCGCTCGGCCACGATTTCTGCGCCATCTCACTCTCTGACAATCTGAAGCCATGGTCGATCGTCGAACGGCGCCTGAAGGCGGCGGCCGAAGGCGACTTCGTCATCGCGCTCTACAATCCCGCCTCGAAGGCGCGGCCTGCTCGGATCGTCGAGGCGTTCGATCTCCTGCGCAGCGTGAAGGCCGCTGTGACGCCGGTCGCCTTCGCCCGCGCGGTCGGGCGCGCCGACGAAGCGCTGACCATCGCCACGCTCGGCGCGGCGGACTTGAGCCTCGTCGATATGGCGACCCTGGTCATCGTCGGCTCGAGCGAGACGCGCCTCGTTCTCCGCGACGGCGCGCGCGCCCCGTGGATGCTGACTCCCCGCTCCTACGGAGCGGCGCGATGAGCGCCTCTGTAGACGCGGTCGCTGACCGCGTCAGCCGCGCTCCGAAGGGCGTCCGGAAGGACGCCCGTCTTTCGACGGGCTATGGAGCGCGGCTACAAGGCGACCCGAGCGGAAATCCAGGTCATAACGCTATCGAGGTCATACAGCGTTTCGGCCTCCGGCAGCTTCGGCCGCCTCACGATGACCACATCGACGCCGAGCACGCGGGCCGCCTCGATCTTGGGATAGGTCGCGCGCCCGCCGCTGTTCTTGGTGACCAGAGTCTGGACCTGCTCGGAGCGCATCAGCGCGAGCTCGTCTTCGAGCGCGAACGGCCCGCGCGCCAGGATCAGCGTGCAGTCGGCGAGCGCTTCCGCTTCGGCTGGCGCATCGATCGCGCGGACGATGTAGCGATGCTGCGGCGCGCGGGCGAAGGCGACGAGCTGGAGCCGCCCCTGGGTCAGGAGCACGGTCTTGCGCGCCGGCCCGAGCGCGTCGACTGCTTCCTCCATCGTCGCGACCTCGATCCAGCGGTCGCCTTCCTGCGGCGCCCAGGGCGGGCGGGTGAAGACGACGAGCGGCGTCGCGGTCGCGCGGCAGGCGGCGACGGCGTTGGCCGACATGCGCGCGGCGAACGGATGGGTCGCATCGATCAAGGCGTCGATCCTCTCGGCGCGAAGGTAGGCCGCCAGGCCCTCGGGCCCGCCGAAGCCGCCGATGCGCTGCGGGATCGGCGCCGGAGCGGGATTGGCGGTTGCGCCAGCGAGCGACAGGCGGGCGTCCACGTCCGCCTCGCCCGCGAGGCGGCGCGAGAGCGCGCTCGCTTCCGACGTTCCGCCGAGAATGATGAGGCGAATACGATTCAGGGGACGGCTCCATGATAGCGGAACGTTGGCTCGCGATCGTCGGCATCGGCGAGGACGGGATCGACGGCCTCCCTCCTGCCGCGCGAACGCTCGTCGCGCAAGCGGCCCTCGTCGTCGGCGGGCAGCGCCATATTGCCCTCGTCGGACCCGTCAGCGCCGAGACCTACGTTTGGCCGTCGCCGATCGAAGACGCGCTCGACGCGATCGAGGCCTGGCACGGCAGGCCCGTCTGCGTGTTGGCGAGCGGCGATCCGTTCTTCTTTGGCGTCGGGACGATGCTGATGCGCCGCTTTTCGCCCTCCGAGATGGTGTGCGTCCCGGCGCCCTCGGCCTTCGCCCTCGCCGCGGCGCGGCTCGGCTGGAGCGAGCAGGATTGTGCGATGCTGTCGCTGCACGGCCGGCCGCTCGAGGCGATTGTTCCGCATCTTCAGGCGAACGCGCGGATTCTCGCGCTCTCCTGGGACGGGACGACGGCGGGCAAGCTCGCGGCGCTTCTCAAGGCGCGCGGCATGGGGCGGTCGAAGCTCACCGTCTGCGAGGCCATGGGCGGCCCGCGCGAGCGCATCCGGACCAGCGAGGCGGAGGGCTTTGCCCTCCGCGACGTCGCCGCGCTGAATACGATCGCGCTAGAGGTGGCGGCCGACCGCGACGCGCGCGTCCTGCCGCGCGCGCCCGGGCTCAACGACGACTGGTTCGAGCACGACGGGGAGATCACCAAGCGCGACATAAGGGCGATCACGCTCTCCGCGCTCGCGCCGCGGCGCGGCGAATTGCTGTGGGATGTCGGGGCCGGCTCGGGATCGGTCGGGATCGAATGGATGCTGGCGGACCCGGCCAATCGCGCGATTGCGATCGAAGAGCGCGCCGACCGGGCGGCCCGCATCGCGCGCAACGCCCTGGCGCTTGGCGCGCCCGCGCTCTCCGTCGTGACGGGTAAGGCGCCGCACGCCCTCGACGACCTGCCCGCGCCGGATGCGATCTTCGTCGGCGGCGGCGGAACCGCCCCTGGAGTCATCGACAGGGTCGTCGACGCGCTTCGCGCCGGCGGCCGGCTCGTCGCCAACGCGGTGACGCTCGAGACGCAGGCCGCGTCGGTCGAGTGGCGCTCGTGCTGGGGCGGAGAGCTCGTGCAGATCGCGATGGCGCACGCCGAGCCGGTCGGGCGTTTTTTCGGCTGGCGCGCGGCGATGCCGATCGTTCAATGGCGCTGGGTGAAGCCATGAGCGGCTTCATCGCGATCGGCGTCGGCTGTCGGGCGGGCGTGCCGGGCGAGGCGATCGCCGGGCTTCTGCGCCGCGCCCTCGCCGAATTCAGCGCGCCTGAGGGCGAACGGCGCCTGTTCACGCTCGCGGCCAAGGCCGAAGAGCCGGGCCTCGTCGAAGCCGCGCGGCTCATCGGGGCGAAGCTGACGGCGTTGCCGCTCGCAGCGGTCGAGGTCGAGGCCGCGCGGGTCCTGACGCCTTCTCCGGTCGTTCGGGCGCGCTTCGGCGTCCCCGCGATCGCCGAGGCGGCGGCGCTCGCCGGCGCGGGCGCGGGCGGAAAACTGCTCGGGCCGCGGCTCGCGGCCGACGGGGCGACCTGCGCCGTCGCGCTTTCCGCGGAGTTTTCATGACCGTGCATTTCATCGGCGCGGGGCCCGGCGCGCCAGACTTGATCACCGTCAGGGGGCGCGACTTGATCGCGCGCTGCTCCGTCTGCCTCTACGCCGGCTCGCTCGTGCCGAAGGCGTTGCTCGAACATTGCCCGTCGGGCGCGATGATCGTCGACACCGCGCCGCTCGATCTCGAGCGGATCGTCAAGCTCTGCGTTGAGGCCACCGCCGCAGGCACGGACGTCGCGCGGCTCCATTCAGGCGACCTGTCGATCTGGAGCGCGATGGGCGAGCAGTTGCGGCGGCTCGACGAGGCCGGCGTGCCCTATACCGTGACGCCCGGCGTGCCGGCCTTCGCCGCGGCGGCGGCGGCCCTGAGGCGCGAACTCACCCTCCCCGGCCTCGCCCAGTCGCTGGTGCTGACCCGCACCGCGGGCCGCGCTTCCCCGATGCCCGCGCGCGAGACGCTCAAAAACTTCGCCGCGACCGGGGCGACGCTGGCGATCCATCTCTCGCTCCACGCGCTCGACCGCGTCGTCGAGGAGCTAACGCCCTTCTACGGACGCGACTGCCCGGCCGCCGTGGTCGCCCGCGCCTCCTGGCCGGACGAGCAGATTGTTCGCGCGAACCTCGGCGACGTCGTTGAGGCAATGCGCACGACGCCGGTCGAGCGCACCGCGCTCATCCTCGTCGGCCCCGCGCTCGGCGCGGAGGACTTTCGCGAGAGCGAGCTCTACAACGCCGATTACGTCCGCCGATTCAGGGGAGGCGGTGGGCGTGGCGAGGGGGAATGAAGAGTCAGTCGCAGGATGGCGAGGGGGCGCGAAACCCTTCTCCCGCTCGCTGGAGAAGGTGGCCGACGAAGTCCGCCGGATGAGGGGAAGCGCGCCAACTCTTGTCGCCAAGCGATCTAAACCCCCCGGAACCCGCTGCTCGCGAGAATCCTCCCATCGCGGCCGACGACGACGATTTCGAGCTCGGTCGGCGCGCCTTTCAGAACGCGCGCGGCGGTTCGCCACGCCACCTCGGCGATCAGCGCCGGCATGTCGAAGCCGCTCGCCGCGGCGAGCTCGAAGGCGTGCAGCGCGCTGTTTGCGGTTGCGATCGCATGCGCGAGCGGCGGCGAGCCGCCGGCCTCGGCGGCGCGCGCGGCGAGCGTCGCAAGATCGACGGCGCCGCGTTTCGAATGGAGATCGAGCCTGCCCTCGGCGAGCTTCGTCATCTTCGCCGGCCCGCCGGCGATCGTGACACGCGGGATTGGACGCTTACATAGGTATTTCAGCAGGCCGCCGGCGAAATCGCCCATGTCGATCAATGCGTGATCGGGCAGATGATGAAGCGCGCGGATGGCCGCTTCCGACGTGGCGCCGGTCGCCGCGCCGATATGGCCGCAGCCGCTCGCCCGCGCGACGTCGACGCCGTTCACGATCGAGTAAATCCAGGCCGAGCAGGAATAGGGCGTGACGACGCCGGTCGTGCCGAGGATCGACAGGCCGCCGACGATGCCGAGCCGGCCGTTGGCGGTGCGCTCGGCGATCTTCTCGCCGCCGGGCACGGAAATTTCGACGACAGCGTCGCAGCCGACGCCGACCCTGTCGGCGACCTCCGCGAGATTGGCGCGGATCATCGCGCGCGGGGCCGGATTGATGGCGGGCTCGCCCGGCGGCAGCGGCAGGCCGGGGCGAGTCACCGTGCCGACGCCCTCGCCCGCTCGGAATCCGACCCCGGCCCCCTTCGGCGCGAAGCGGACGCTCGCGACGATCAGCGCGCCATGGGTCACGTCGGGGTCGTCGCCCGCGTCCTTGACGATGCCGGCGCGGGCCCAATCGTCGCCGAGCTCCTGCATCGCGAGCGCGAATTCGGGCTTGAGGCCCTTCGGCAGCGCGACCGGCACCGGATCGGGAAATACGCCGGTGAGCAGCGCCTCGAAGGCCGCCCGCGCCGCCCCGCTCGCGCAGGCGCCCGTCGTCCACCCGCGCCGCAGCGGCGCTTCCGCCTGGGCCTCGCTCATGCCCGCTGGTCTAGTGCGCGTCGGCGTCTTTGCCTAGTTCATCGATTTTGAGATTCGAATCATATCAGGCGGCCTGGTCGATCCTATAGGACCAAGTATGGACGACGGGGTGTCGGTTGAACTCATCCATGGCGGCCATGATGCGGTTCTTGAGCTCCTGTTTGGATGCGACGCGGATATGGCGCAGCACCGAGCGGGCGAGCTTGGAGAAGAAGCCCTCGACGAGATTGAGCCAGGAGCCGTGCTTGGGCGTGAAGATGAATTCGAAGCGGCCGGCAGGCTGCTCGGCGAGCCAAGCCTTGGTCTCCTTGGAGATGTGCGCCGAATGATTGTCGAGGATCAGCTTGATCGCCGTATGGCTCGGATAGGCGGCGTCGAGGAGCTTGAGGAATTCAATGAATTCGCGGCTGCGGTGGCGGTCCTTGACGAGAGCGTGGACTTGGCCGGTGAGCAGATCGATGCCGGCCAGCAAGCTGACCGTGCCGTGGCGCTTGTACTCGTAGTCGCGCGCGAAGGTCGCATGTCTGCCGGGCTCGGGCGGCAGGTCCGGGGCGGTCGTGGCGATTGCCTGAATGCCGGGCTTCTCGTCGTAGGAGACGATCGCCACCGCATCGCTCGGTTCTTGTTTTGCGGCCGCCGCCGTCTCCTTGATGAGCCTCACTTCGCGATAGACGCACAGAACCTCCGCCATCTTCTGCTTGAACTCCGGATCGCGGCGTTCCAGGTAGTAGCGGACCTTGTGCGGCTTTATCTCCTGCTCATTGAGGATTTTGCACAACGTGCCCTGAGCCAGCTTGCCGAGGCAGGCGTGTCCTTGGGCGGGTCCATGCTCGCGCGCATGGCGGGCAAGCAGTCGCGTCGTCCACAATTCGGGCGGATAGCCGAGATCCTTGGCCTTGCGGCAGGCGAGGTCGACAACCCATGCCTTGGCCTCGGCGGTGATCGTCGGCTCCTTGCCGGACCGCGGCCGATCATCGAGCGCCGCCCGCGCACCGTAGACCAGCGCCCGCTCGACACAGCGCGGAACGGTCTGATGGTGCGCGCCCACGGCCCGTCCCACCTGAAAAAAGGATGGCTCGTCCCGGTAGGCCAGCAGCATTCGCGCTCGCTCGACCCGGCTCGCCGGTTCGCTTCGCGAACGGGCAATCGCGCGCAAAGCCGCCAAATCCTCCTCGCTCATCGCCAATTCGATCGCCTTCCGCCGTCCCGCCACGACCTCAAACCTCGCTTCCGAATCAAAGCGCAAAGGCTACAACCCATGTCGAGAAAAATGAATCCTGGGTACGTGATTGGATTCACGGAATCGATGAACTAGATGCGCAGTCCCGACCGACCACGCACGATTCCGGCGCTAATGCGTACGCGGTAACCCAGGCGGGCGCGGTCAACGCGCCCTCGACTCCCGCACTCGCCGGGGAACACCCTGGTTTTCGCCAGAGGAAATCTATCTGTTGGCGTGTTTCCACGTGTTCAAGCGCCGGACTGCGGGCCGCTCGTCGTCGGCGACCCTTGCGCCGCTTGAGAACCATGCATCTTTTCAACGGCTTAGACTTAGATTCGCACTGGTTTCGGATTTCCAGAGTCAAGAATGTTTTGATTCCTGATAATAAAAGAAGCGATGGATGCGCGGACAGAAAATGGAAAATTGTGCCTAGGCCTTTGAAATTGCTCGCGGCTTCCCAACACTGGCAGGGAACTTTCGCGCGAGAACAGGGAAGTTTTTGCGCGATTCCGGGCACATTTTGATTCGTAGTACAATCTCTTTTCGGTAGTTGCTGGCCAACTTCGGAACCTACACCGCCCAGGAAGGCGCCAACTCCTTCGCCAATGCCGGCTAATGAACATACGCAAATTCATCCCGCTCTGGCGCCAATTTGGCGTCGGCGCTCACCGATTTCAGGAGCTTGCCATCCCGCTTAGCATCGCCCGAAATTTCGGCTGCGACGATCGGGTTCGGCGAGGGCCACAACCGGCACACGTCCCGCGCCTCGCTTCGGCCGGAAAAATGTCCACTTGATTTCTGCAACCGTGCGGGTAGTGTCCCGTTGTGGCACACAGACGCCGGGGGCCACCGTGTGAATCTGCGGGTCGAACTGCGCCGCCCTCATTGTGAAGTCGCGAATTTAGAGCCGTGGGCGCGACTGTAGCGGCGGGAACGCGCGGGAGGAAAGTGCAATCGCGCGACGTGTGTCAGTCCACGGCGTTTGAGGAGGGACGCTATGGATAGGTCAAAATTGATCGCTTCGGGTTTCATTCAGCCCAATTGTGAGTTTGTTCGCCGGGCCTGCCTTCGCAAATGGGAGCTCGGTTCTGCCAAACAACGCGATGCTCAAGACCGCGTTGACGAACTCCATCGTTGCCGCGAACGGCGGCCTCGGCAACAACATGTGGGGCACGATCGTCGACGACAGCGGTATTGTATGCGCGGTGGCGTTTTCGGGCGCCAACTACACGACGCAATGGTTGGGAAGCCGGGTGATTTCCGCACAGAAGGCGAACACGGGGAACGCCTTCAGCCTGGGCAACAACAGCATGCCAGGAAAGAACGGGCTAGCGCTTTCCACGGCAAATCTCTATTCGGCCGTCCAGCCGGGCGGAAGCCTGTACGGCCTGCAGCACAGCAATCCGGTCGACCCGGCGTCGCCTACGGCGACCAATTCCCGCCGGGCCCCCCGTCTCCGGCCGGAGCGTCGACCTTCGGCACGACGTCGGATCCGATGGTCGGCCAGCGCATCGGCGGCGTCAGTGTGTTCGGCGGAGGCTTCGGGATCTATAAAGCTGGCGTGAGAGTGGGCGGTCTCGGGGTCAGCGGCGACACGTCATGCACCGATCACATGGTCGGCTGGCGAATGCGCAACGCTCTCAACTTGGATCAATTCCAGGGCGTGACCGGCCCGGCCGCCCTTTTCGCGGGCGATCCTACGCATCCGGACAACATCATCTTCGACATCACGCCGAACCCGAACGGCGGCACCGGAAACAGCGCCAGCGGATTCGGACACCCGACGTGCCTCAACAATCCCTCGCCGACAGCCGTCTCGCAGCTTCCTGCGGTGCAGTGACAGAGAGCGCTCGGTCTCGGCGATGGGGCCGAGCGCCGCTTCGTCCCGTCGCCGCGCCGATCGCCCCGCGATCACTGAAGCGGGAGCGGTCGGGCCAGTCGCCTGAAGCGTTTTGCGCCGTCTGGCTGTGATCCGGCTCTCCCGTCTCTCTTCGCGGCTGCGATGCCGCGAAGCGCCGCGTCGATGCGAGGCCCCGGCGGCGCTCAGTACCGCGCGGTGATGCGCGCGCCGCCTAAGATCACGACCGGCGTCCACGCATACGCGCGCAGTTGGGCTTCGGCGAACTGATCGAGGGTCAGCTTCTGCGCCACGGCGTCGCGAATACGCGCCCAATAGTCTCGCTGCGTCGGGCTCGCCTGCGCGGCGGCGAGATTGAGCCAGACTTCGGCCTGGACCCAATCCTGCGGCACGCCGTATCCTTTATCGAACAACAGGCCGAGCAGGAATTGCGCGGTCGGCTCGCCCTGCTCGGCCGCCCGATCGAGCCAGCCGGCGGCGACCGCGTAGTTCCGCGGAACCCCCAGACCGTTCTGATACATGTAGCCAATGTAGGTTTGGGCGACCGACGAGCCGCGCTCGGCTTCAATCAGCAGCAGCGGCGCGGCCCTGACGTAGTCATGACGGGCGTAGGCGCGTTCGCCGGCGCTGAGCGCACCGGCCTTCGCGCCTGGCGCGCAACCCAGGGCGGACAACAATAGCACCGCAAGGATGCGGCGCATCCACCCGCCTCTCCGACCGCAACCGGACGCCTTTCGCTCGGCAAAGCTCATGAACCGATTCTCCTGGTCGCCTCGCCCAATCCCAACGTCGAGCATCGAGTCGCCGCCGCCCGAGCCATCGCGACGCCAGTTATCCGATACGGCTCTTTCATGACGACTATTCGACAAATCGATGACTCGCAAGCGTGCGAGATTCCATACCCTTAGGTAATCGGCGGAGAAAAACTCAAGTGACATAATTCTGAACTACGGACGACATTCCCCGAGGTCAGAATAGTCCACGCAGGCGCGGCCTGCTCAATGGCGACGCACTTTTCCAAGGAGGATTTTCATGCGCAACGGGACTTTTGAAAAGCGGCTGCAATATGGCGCGGTCGTGAGCGCGGCGATACTCTCGCTCTTCGGTTCACAAGCGGCCTTCGCCCAGCCACTCGGCCCAAACGGCACCACGACGCCGATCAAGCACGTGATCGTCATTATCGGCGAAAACCGGACGTTCGACCACATCTTCGCCACTTATCAGCCGGTCAACAAGGGCGAGACAGTTTGGAACCTTGTGTCCGAGCGCATCGTTAGACCGGACGGCTCGCCCGGCCCCAGCTACAACAACGCCCTTCAATATCAGGGTTCGGACACCACGACCTATCAGTTGACGCCGCCCAAGAAGCCTTACGCGACCTTGCCGCCTGCGCTGACCGGCGGTCCGTCGACGCCCTACGTTTGCACGCTGATTGATCCAAGTTTGACAGGGACGTCCTGCGTTTCCGGGGGAAACCTTATCCAGGCGCGAGCCGTCGAAAACGGTCTGTCCCCCGACTATGTCCAATATCTGCTGACCGGCGGCACCGGTCAGCCGTCCAAGACGACGGACAAGCGAATTTCCCACGATGGGCAGGACGCCAGCAATCTCCCGCCCGGCCCGTTCCAGATCACCGGGCCAAACCACCCCTACGACGCCTACGACGCGAGCCCGGTGCATCGTTACTTCCAGATGTACCAGCAACTCGATTGCGGCGTCCAGACCGCTTCGCCGAGCAACCCGTCGGGTTGTCTCCACGATCTCTTCCCCTGGGTCGAGGTTTCGATCGGTGCCGGCTCCAACGGCAAGGTGCCGCCGTCGCCGTTCACCAACAAGTCGACAGGCGAGGGCGCGACCGCGATGGGTTTCTATAATGTCCAGAGCGGCGACGCACCCTATCTGAAATCGCTGGCCGACGCTTATACGATGAGCGACAATTATCATCAGCCGGTGATGGGCGGCACGGGCGCCAATCACATCATGCTGGGCGCCGGCTTCGCGATCTGGTTCTCGGATGGCAAGGGAACTCCGCAAACGCCGCCGAACTTTGGGGTCGACCCCACGAATCCGGGAACGCCGCTGATGGGCAACACCAGCGCCTTGACCGAAATTGAAAACCCCAACCCGCAACCGGGCACCAACAACTATTATACCCAGGATGGTTACGGCGGCGGGTCCGGATCGCCCGCAGCGATGAGCCCCAATGCCAACTATGGCGGCGGGTCTTATGTGAACTGCGCCGACTCGACGCAGCCGGGCGTCGGGGTCGTCCAGGCCTATCTGAAAGCCCTCAATATTGCTCCAAAATGCAAGTCCGGCGGGTACTACTATCTTGTCAACAACTACAATCCCGGATATTTCGGCGACGGCTCCAATGCCTACACCGATACGAACCCCGCCAACTATGTGTACACAATCCCGCCGTCCAACGTAAGGAACATCGACAATGGGCTGACGGACAACAACATTTCCTGGGCTTATTACGGCGACCAGTTCAATCGCTATCTCAACGATCCGTATGAGACGAGCCCGATCGATAAATACTGCAACATCTGCAATTGGGCGCAGTATTCGACGTCGATCATGACTAAATCCGCGGTGCGGACCGAACATCTGAAGGATACGACCGACCTCTATGCCGCGATCGCGAGCAGCACGTTGCCGGCCGTGTCGTTTGTCAAGCCGAGCGGGTTCGTCGACGGCCACCCGGCTTCCTCCAAGCTTATTTTGCTGGAGGGTTTCGTCAAGAAGATCGTCGATGTAGTCCAGGCTAAGCCGAAACTTTGGGCTGACACCGCGATCATGATCACCGTGGACGAAGGCGGCGGATACTTCGACACGGGTTACGTGCAACCGCTCGATTTCTTCGGCGATGGAACGCGCATCCCGTTGATCGTGGTGTCGCCTTACAGCACGGGCGGCCACATCTCGCACAGCTATGGCGACCACGTTTCCGTCACGAAATTCATCGAAGCCAACTGGGGACTCGGCCCGATCACCCCGACGGGCCGCGATGCCCTGCCCAACCCGCTGACGGCCTCCAACCCCTATGTTCCCATCAACTCGCCGGCGATCAGCGACTTGATGGATATGTTCAACTTCAACCCCTAGGGAGTGAAAACGGCCCGCTGAGCTGCTTGTCGCCAGCGACTCGACGACGAAGACCTCGGGCGCCGGATTCGGAAGCGAATCCGGCGCTTGCTTCTTTTTTGACCCGTGGGCGTCTCCTCAACTCGCGGATTTCGCGCTTCCCGGCCACCCGGTAACTCCGTGTGGCATTGGTGTCGCTCACGACCAGATCGATCGCGTTTGCGAGCGGCGGCGCGATACCCGCACAGTCTTCGGCAAAAATGGCTGCCGGCCGTTCCGCGTCTCAGAACGGCCGGCGGCCTCAGCTTAAAGCAAGGCCGCGAGCTTCGCGTTCTTCGCGGGTCGATCAGAAGCCGGGCAGGACCGTGGATCCCTCGTTCTGCACCGCGATCAGGCTCCGCCTGTTGTAGCCGAGAATTTGCAGAATCGTCGGGGCCACCTGGGCTGTCTGAACGATTGAGTTGACCGAGCGAGGCGCATAGGTCGGGTTGGAGACCAGCATCATGACGTTGGTGTCGTCATGGGCGAAGCCGCCGTGCTCGGCCACTTTCTTCATGCCGCCGGTGTAGATGACGCCGACGTTCGGGGCGACGATGATGTCCGGCGTCCGCGAATCCGTGCTCGAAACGTCGAACATCAGTCCGAGGCTCGGACCCACGTAGAATTCGCCGCCATCGGCGCCAATCTTACCGGCGTGGGCCTCGAGTGTCGCGAGGGCGCTCGAGACGCCCGTCGCGCTGCGGTCGGTGAGCCACAGCAACGAGACGTCGTCTTCGAGCGCCTGGGTTGTCGCGACGAGCGACGAGGGCGGCGCCTTGGAAGGGTCGTCGGCGGGGATGCGCAAAACCCGCTTCGGATCGATCGGCGACTGACCGTGCTTGGCGGTGATGATGATGATGATCGTCGTCGAGTCCAAGAGGTGTTGCGCCTTCAACGCGCTGACCATGGCCCCGATCGAGGAATCGACGAACTTGATTTCACCGGCGAGCGCGTTGCTCGGCGTGCCGATCGGATCCATATAGCCGCCGGTGGTCGAGATCGATGCTTCGACGAGCTTCTGGCCGACGCTCACCGCCTGGAAGTTCATGCCGAACACGTTCGAACGTGGGTGCGCACCGTGCCGGTATGGTCGAAACCATCGATCTCGTGGATGATCGCCTGAACCTTGAGGATGTCGTAGCACTGGATGTTCTGGAAGCTGTCCGTCCAGGCGTTGCTTGGGGGTGACTTGAGTTTGGTCCGGCAGCGGGCTGCACGACATGCTGGTGACCTGCGGCAGCGGGACCGGGATCGAATTGATCTCCGGCGCATAGAAATCGTCGACGCCCGTGCCGCTCATGCCTTTTGTCAGCTCGTAGGACTGGTGCTTGTCCGACCACGCGGTGTAGCCGCCGGCGTCATGAACGACCTCGAACATCGTGTTCACGCGAATGAAATTGTGCGGATAAACGGGAACGCAGCCGTTCTTCGGATCGCGCGGCAGATAGGCGGTATTGATTCCGCCGCCAGCGTCGAGACGGTGGTAGTCGATGTCGATTTCCCCGTCGAAGCCGACTTGCGTGCCCACGACTTTGGGGCAGAGGTTCGAACCGCCGGGAATCCCGTAAGGCGTCGTCTTCGCAGGGGGAGACAGGGCGCGGTCGTAGCTCACGTCATAGAATGCGCCGGTCGACTTCGGACTGCCGCCGGTCGCGAGCGCGGTCAGGCCCGGGAACGAGTCGGAGGGCTTGGAGGTGGACGCCTGCGTATAGACCAGGCCGGTCTTGGCGAGCGCGGCCAGCGTCGGGCAAGTGATCGCGCCGCCGCTCCCCCCTGAGCAATTGGCGAAGTCGAGCGCGTGCATGCCGTCGATGCTGATGAGCAGCACGTGATTGATCTGACCGGCGGCGGAGGCCGCAGGGGAGCCGGCAGCTAGGGCGAATGCAAGCGCCGCCGTCGAGGCGCCGAAAAACAGTCCATTTCTCATCAAACTCTCCCGGTGTTTGTGACAATCAACCGGGACTTCGTAGACCAGGGCCCTAACGCCAGAATGAAGAATTTACGACAAGGCAGCGAACATGACGTAACGGTTCGCCGACAGTTCTAAGAAAAAAGCCGATTGACGTATCGTCGCCCGCGCGGCTTGGAACGGCGTCAGCCGGAGCGGAAACGCCGCCGCTCCGGCTAACCAGCATGCGGGCGCGCGGCGAATGTCGGTTTGGACGCCGCGTTTGCCCCGGATCTTTGGGGACAAAACTCCAATGGCCTCGACGAGCTCGCGACCGCGCGCCCGCGGGGCGACGCCCTACGCGAAGTCGGCCGACTCAGCAAAGCTGGCTAGGCGCCAACGGGGAGGTTCAAAGACGGCGCCCAGGAAAGTTGTGCCACAATCGCAGATTTCCGGGCGAATTCGTCAAGGTAGGAGATTTTCGGCCCCTTTGAAATGCCTAGGGTTTCTTTGGTCGGCTCCCCCACCGTCTCCCGGCGGTTCGTGCAGTTGCGGTGCAATGGACCAGGCCAAATGTTTGTCGACTTCTTCTCGGGGGGCAGAAGTGCAACCGTCTGCCCCGGAAGCAGCACTTCGAAAACGACCCCAGGAGAAGATCGGACGAGATGCCAGTCTCGGTCGACTGACACTCCCGCAAGAGCGTCGAGTTCTCGATAGGGCTTCGTGACGCTCAGCACAAGGAAGAGCGCAGTGCCGAAGAAGAAAATCTCTGACCAGGCGTTGGTCGCGCTGATTGGGGACCTGATCGCCAAAGAACCGCACGAATTCGCCGTCCAAGGACTTCGCGCCCGTCATGATCGACGAGCCGAAATCCGATTGCTCGCGCCGGCCAGGGTGTGCGGGTCGCTTCACGTATCGCAGCATGGGCGTCTGAGGCGCGTACGTCGACCTCCTCCGAGATTGTCGGCCCCGGCCGTCGTCCCAAAGCACGGCGGGCCGAATCGGGACGCCGGCCTCGTCAACCAGCCAAGCGCCCACCATGACGCCTGCAACCCCGACCGCGGCAATATCGGTCGGCTTGACGCCGCTGTTGGCGACCGCAGCCCTGCAGGTGACGCAGACGGCGCGCCAGAGAGCCTCCGGATCCATTTCCGACCAGGCCGGCCGCGGGCGCATGACGTCGGTGCGGCTCGACGCGACTGCAATCTCACGGCCATGCGTGTCGAAGACAGCGGCCTTCGTGACCGACGTGCCGATGTCGAGACCGAGAACAGGACCGCCCTTTCGAAAGCCGCGGGACAAGGACGATTGGCCTCCCTTGCGATCGACGACAGAGGAAGTCCTGCCGGCTCTGCCTGTTCAGAGCGCGTCGACAGCCGCGCGAACCCAGTCGAGACGTCGAGCGGGAATGAGACCGTAATTGTAGAAGTTCAACGCGTTCGCGCCGGCCTCCACAGAGGCGCCGACCCGAGAGGTCAAGCCTTCCGCGCCTTCGACATCGCGATCGAATAGGCGAAAGCCCGCGCCGAGAAATTTATCCGGTCCCAACGCAACGCGACCCTTGCTGACGACCGCGCCGCCCTGCTCGGGCGTGAGGCCGTAGACGCAGAGAATGGCGCCGTCGCAGACCTTGCCGACGTCCGCGAGATTGCAACCGCCCAGCCAGCCGTCGGCGAGATCGATCAGAACGACACGGCTCCAGGGATGCGCGCGCCCCCGAATCTCGGCAATGAGGCTCGTCACGGGCTCGGTGCGCCAAAGAAGAAATTCGTGAAGCGCGGGGAAAGGCCGGAAGGTATCAAGGCCGCCGGCCGGAAAATTGGGGAAACGTGGCCTCGGCGTCTCTCGCTCGCAAGCCTCGATGATCCATTGCGCGACGAGCCGGCGCGCGGCCTCCGCGTCGATCCCGGCTTTGGCTGCGCGCGCAAGACATGAGTCGCAAAAGCAGAGCGACAACGCAAAATCGTCCTCCGCCGTCAGGCCGACCCCATCCTTCTCGTGGTGAAATTCGTGCGCGAAGCCCATGAAGGACGGGCTCTCGAGTTCGACAAGGTCCGGCCTATAGACATGGGTCATGTCCTCAACCAGAGCGCACACATAGGCGCGGGCATCGGGATTTGATGGGCACAGATTATAGTAATTGGGATCGCCGAACGCGTTGCGTGTGACAGCGTGGGAATGAAGCATTCCTAGTCGCGTGTTGTGAAGACAAACGGTCCAGCAGGACACTTTCACGCCGCTCTTGTCCCGGCGGCGCACGAGTTCTTCGAGAACGTCACCGCCTTGCAGAATGACTTCAGCGATCTTTGGTTGAAGCGCCAACCCATCCCAGCGCGCCGGCATCGGATGAAAATACACTGTCCCGTCCTCGGGGAAGTAGGCCTTGCGTTTCGGGCTCCGCGGCTGGAGAAAGCGGCCAGCGTGATAGGAGCTCGCAAGACTTATGCAATTGAGGCCGGCGCGATCGCGCAATTCGCCGAGCGCCGCATCGAGCCCGAGATCGAGAATGTCCCAGGCGTAGGTCCACATCGAGCGATGCATCCTTGTCCTCTCATGCGTCGCCGTGTTGTTTTGTCGCCGCGCTGCGAGTGAGCGAAGAGGACCCTGTCGGCAAATGTCAAGCGACTTCAGCCGCCTCGCGTCTTGACTTCGTCGTCGCAATGGAGCGTTCGAGCCGGTCAGGGCAGATCGATGCGATAAACTCGCCGCGCATTCGCGTAGAAAAGCGCGAGCTGCTCGGCTTCGGAGAAATCGCGGACGATCGCTTTGAAACCGCCGAATCGCGTCGAAGGTCGTCCACAGCCGACCCACGGGGAAGTCGCTGCCGAACATCGAGCGGTCGACGCCAAAGCAGTCGATGCAATACATGGCGACTTCACGCAGGCTTTCGGCCGTCGGGAGTCGGTCGTAGGCGGTCAGCGCCGAAACCTTGATGCTGATGTTGGGTAACGGGCCGAGCAGCCTCAGGCCCTGTTTCCAACGGGCCATCCCGTCGCGGTCGCGATCGACCGGGC
The DNA here is from genome assembly GCA_963758335.1 of uncultured Alphaproteobacteria bacterium. Lineage (GTDB taxonomy): Bacteria > Pseudomonadota > Alphaproteobacteria > Rhizobiales > Beijerinckiaceae > Roseiarcus. The sequence continues at coordinate 539,180 of CAVWVF010000004.1, forward strand.
TGCCGCAGTGGTTGATCACAAAGCGCTGATCGGGAAAATCGCGCGCCAGCCCGGCGAGCTCGTCGGCCTGGTAGGGATAGAGCATCAGCTCGAGCAGCAGGCCGCGGCGGGCAAGAAGCGCAACCCCGCGCCGCCAGTCCGCCTCGTCGGCGATCCCCGGTCGAGGGGCGAAGCATTTGGCCGGTTCGGTCGGGTGCCAGCTCAGCATCTGCCGAACACCGATACAGCGACCCACATCGGCCAGACGGTCGAGCACAGCTGCGACGTCTGGAGCCGCGAGCTCGGCGAAGCCGACATAACGCACGGCTACGCCTGAGGACTTGTCGAGCGTCTCGAGCCAGCGGATCTCGGCGAGCGGGTCGTCGCGGCGGTCCCAGCTCGGCTTCCACATGCACGGTGGCGACGACGTTCTGGTTTGCCGCGTCACGCCGGTAGTCGTCGACGAGATAGCTCCGCCGGATCGGGGCGAGATCGCCGAGCGCCTGAACCGTGTCCGCTGCTGGCCGGAGCCAGGGATGGTGATCCATGCCGAGGTCCCAGAGATGGTGATGCGCATCGATGATCGGTCCGCGATATAGTCCAGCCATGGAGAAGCTCCTCGGCTCAAGCGCCTCTCATCACCCCTTCCGAACCGGCGCCGCACACCAATCCGCACACGCGCTCGCCCGGCTTCGGGCGCACGCGGCCGGAGCGGAGCGCCGCGACGGCGGCAGCGCCGCTGAGATCGGCGGCGATCCCGAACTCGAACCACAGCCAGCGCGCCGCGTCGAGCATATCCTCATCGGCGATAAGGACGACGTCGTCGACAGTTCGCTGCACAATTTCGAAGATCGGTTCCTCGGTCCGACCGCAGGCCATGGTGGCGACACGGGTCGTGACCTCGGGAAGGCGGACGACATGTCCCGCCGCCAGCGAGGCCTGCAAGGTCGGCGAGCCGGCCGGCTCGATGCCGATGACGCGGACGCCCGGCTTCTTCGCTTTAACCGCCATGGCGACGCCCGAGATGAGCCCGCCGCCGCCGATCGCGACGAGCAGCGTCTCGACGTCGGGAAGCTCATCGAGGATCTCGATTCCCACCGTGCCCTGGCCGGCCACCACCGCCGGATCGGCGAAGGGATGGAAATAGACCGCGCCGGCGCACTGCGCAAACGCGATCGCCTGACGGTTCAACTCGTCCCAGAGCGCGCCGGCTGTGCGCACTTCGGCGCCCCATTTGCGCAGCTTGTCGACCTTCTCCGGCGTGACCCCCGCCGGCACGAAGACGATTGCCGGCACGCCGGCGAGACGAGCCGCGCGCGCCGTCGCAAGCCCGTGATTTCCGCCCGAAGCGGTGACGATTCCCTTGGCCAGCTCCGAGCGCGGCGTCGTCAACAGCTTGTTGGTGGCGCCGCGCACCTTGAACGAGCCGGTGGGCTGCAGGCACTCCAGCTTCAGCCACACGTCCGCCTCGCCGGGCGGTTCGACACATTGGTCCGCGCGCAGCAAAGGGGTTCGCCGAATATGATCCGCGATCCTTTTCGCGGCGGCTTCCACGTCGCCGATGCTGATCATCGCTGCTTCCGCCTCCCCTTCCCCTTTCGGTTCCGCGTTTGTCGCTCCGGTCCACGCAAGCCGCAAGTTTGGCGCGACCGCGTTTTGGCCTACGCCGCTAACATATGTCCGAACTCACGCGACAGATGTTCGACCGCGTTGACATAGCGATGCGCGGGTCGCTAACGTCTTCTTCTATACCAATACGCCACTTACGCCACTCGAAATCGATCGAGGACGCCACGATGCTTGGTTTCCTCGAGGGGCCGCGGCGCGGCTCATTCGCGTGACGCAGCTGAGATGTCACAGTGGGAGGATGCTGACATGAGGAAGACGAATTTCCCGCGCCTTGCCTTCGCGGCCGGTCTGGCGCTTTTGCAACTGGCTGGCACCGGTTCCGCGCTCGCCCGGCCAACTGCCTCAAGGGCGAGCACAAGCCGCCCTTTAAGATCGGCTGGGCCAACATCTATTCGATCCCGACCCGGATGAAGGAAACCACCGGGACCATCGAGGACATGGCGAACCAGCTGAAGAAGCAGGGCCTGGTCGACAGCCTGACGATCACCGACGCCCAGGGCAACGCGAACACCCAAATTCAGCAGATCCAGTCGATGATCGACGCCAAGCTCGACGCGATCATCGTCGATGCCGGCTCGGCGACTGCGCTCGATCTTGTCATCGCTGACGCCTGCTCCAAGGGCATCGCCGTCGCCAATTTCGATAGTTTGGTCGACACGAAGGATCTGACCACCAAGATCGATACCGACCAGATCCTATGGGGCAAGCTCGCCGCCGAGTGGCTGGTCAAGCGGCTCAATGGCAAGGGCAATATATTGTGCTCAACGGCCGGGCCGGGGTTTCGGTCAGCGAGGATCGCCGCAAGGGCGCCGAACCGGTGTTCAAGGCCAATCCCGGCATCAAGATCCTCGCCGAAACCAACCCGCCTACAATGCCGCGCCGGCGCAGGAGGCCGTCACCAACCTGCTCTTCAGCAATCCCCAGATCGACGGAATCTGGAGCCAGGGCGGAGCGCTTTCGCCGGAGCGGTCACCGCGTTCGAAAAACAGGGGCGCAAGCTCGTTCCGATCACCGGCGAAAACTATCGTCCGTTCCTCGAGATGTGGAAGCAGAAGAAGCTCACCGCCTGGGCGACGCAGCAGCCGAACTTGTTGGCCGCTTTCGCCGTCTATGCGGCGGTCAAGGCGCTGCAGGGCGCCGACATTCCGGCCTATATCGACGTGCCGCTGCCGATCATCGACGACAGTAATCTCGACAGCTATCTCGCTCGAGCCAAGGACTTCGCCGCCGACGGTTACATCTACTCGCCCTACGACACCAAGCTGTTCGACGAGCTGATCGCCAAGAGCTTGAAAAAATAAAGGTGGCGCAAATCGGCGCGACGCCGACATGGGCGTGCAACAGACAGTCCTCGGAGCGCGGAAAGTCTCGAAGGCCTTCTTCGGCAATCCTGCGCTTCATGACGTCTCGATCGATCTCGTTCCCGGCCGCATCCATGCCCTGCTCGGCGAGAATGGAGCGGGCAAGAGCACGCTGATCAACCTGCTGTCGGGCGCGCTCGCGCCCGATAGCGGACATATCCTGATCGACGGTCGGGAGGTTGCGACGCTGGCGCCGCGCGACGCGCACCGGCTCGGCATCGCAGTGGTGCAACAGGAGCTGAGCCTCGCTCCCCACCTTTCGATCGCGGAGAACATCGGCCTTGGCTCGCTTCCTTGCCGGTTCGGCCTGGTCGACTACCGCCAACTCGCGACCGCCGTCAAAGAAATCGGCAAGGAGCTCGGCTTAGTCGAATCGGCGGACACGCCGGTGGGGCGATTGCCCCTCGGCCGCCGGCAGATCGTCGAGATTGCCAAGGCGCTGTTCATCAAGCCGCGCGTCCTCATCTTCGACGAGCCGACGTCCTCGCTTGCTGCGCCGGACGTCGCCATGCTGATGGACTTGGTGCGGCGTCTGCGCGATCAGGGCGTGGCAATTCTCTATATCTCTCATCGGCTGAACGAGATCATCAACTTCTGCGATCACGTAACCGTCCTGAAGGACGGGGCGGTGACCGCCGATCGCCCCCTGACGGGCCTCGATCCCGCGGGTTTGGTCCGCCTGATGGTCGGCCGCGATCCCCAAAATCTGTTTCCCCCGTACGCCTCGCGCTCAACCGGAGATCTTGTTCTCGAGGCGAGGAATTTGCGTGCGGCCGGCGCGGCCGGAGTCGATTTCGAGCTCCATCGCGGTGAAATACTCGGGAACGGCGGCCTTGTCGGTCATGGACAGGAAGACTTCATGGTGGGCCTTTATGGAGCCTTGCCCGCCAAGGCGGATCGGTTCCGCGTGTTCGCCGACGGTGCCGCCGTGCGGACCGCGCCTTTCGCCAATGTCGCCGAAGCCAATGCCATTGGCGTTGCCTATGTTCCTGCGGATCGCCGCAAGGAAGGCCTGCTCCTGCCCCATTCGATCGACTTCAATCTGCTCTTGCCCTTTTTCGCCCGCCACGGAGCGGAGCGTCGCCGAAGCGTTCAGGAGTCGGCGATCACTCAGGATCTGGCGACGCGCCTGAATATCCGCGGTGATCGGGACCGGCCGGTCCAGGCGTTGTCCGGCGGCAACCAGCAGAAGGTCGCCGTGTCCAAATGGCTGCCGTTGGAGCCGTCGGTGCTGTTACTGAACGATCCGACCCGAGGAGTCGACGTCCAGACCAAACGCGAGATCTACATCGCCCTGCGGACGATGGCGGCCGAAGGCAAAGCCGTGGTCGCGGATACACCCGAGCTGGTTCATCTTTGCGATCGGGTGATGGTGTTCCACAAGGGCGGCGTAGTGGCCACTTTGGCACACGCCGAGGCGTCCGAAGGCGATCGTCGCGGCGGCCATGGGTGTGCATGATGCGCAAGCGCTGCAGGGAGCGACGGTCTGATGCCCGGCAACGGAAGTCGGTTCTATTGGTCTATTCAGTGGCGACGCAACGAGGGTCTCGGTGCGCTATTCCTGGTCCTTGCCTCATTCGCCGTCATCTACGCGATCCTATTTCCGGGCATCTTCGCCGTCGGCGCGATCGCCAAGTTCGTGCAAGGCTGGTTTCCCACCGCGATCGCTGCGGCGGCGGAAACCATCGTCATGCTCACCGGCGGCATCGATCTCTCCGTCGGCCCGACGGTCAGCCTCGGGTCCGTGGTGGCGGCGTCCACCATGCAGGGACCGTTAGGTATTCTCGGCGGCGTGCTCGCGGTCCTGGCGCTCGGCGCGTGCGTCGGCGCAATCGTCGGCTGGTTCGTGGCCGTCGGCCGATATCCGGCGATCATCGTGACGCTTGCGCTTTCGTTCGTCCTGCGCGGAGTGGCGCTGCTCATCCTGCCGCGGCCAGGCGGTTTCGTCCCGCCCTCGCTGTCCGAGTTTCTCGCCGGGAGCCATCCGACCGCGGCGGTTCTGCTCGTCCTGTTCGTGATTCTGTGGAAGCTCTATCAGGCGACGCCTTTGGGAATCGGCCTGATCGCGGTCGGCGACAACGCCGAGGGCTCCTACCGCTCCGGCGTCGGCGTCACCGGCGTGCGCATGTGCGCCTATATCGCCAGCGGCATTCTGGTAAGCAGCACCGGTCTGTACGTGGCCGCGCAAACCGGCTCGGGCGACCCGGTCATCGGCGAGCCGATGACGCTTGCCGCCATCGCGGCCGCCGTCCTCGGCGGGGTCGGATTCCTCGGCGGCCAAGGCGCCATGCGCGGCGCGCTCGCCGGCAGCCTGCTGATGAGCATCCTGATCAACGTCATGTTTTTCATGGACCTTCCTTTGGTGGCGCAGTACGTCGTCCAGGGATTGATCATCGTCTGCACTGTGTCGCTGCCTCTGATCCGCACGTCCTGGCGGAGGGCGCTGTGACGGCGGCCCTGCGCTTGCAGCGATTTCTGGTCGAATACGCCCGCTCGCTGGTCGCCTACGGCGTGGTCGCCGCCCTCTGGATCGCGGCCTCGCTCCTGATCACGGGCTTCGGCGCTTACGCGCATCTGCGCTACATCGTCGAGCTCGCCGCGGTGATCGGTCTGGTCGGCGTCGGCCAGACGGTGGCGGTGATCGGCGGCGGCATCGATCTCTCGGTCAGTACAGTGATCACCGTTACCGCCATCATTCTCCCGCTCCTCTCTTTCGACGCCGACGCCTCTGGCCTGGGCGCGATTGCGCTCGCGCTCTCAGTCGCGGCCGGCATCGGCGCCGTGAACGCGCTCGCTATCGGGTTATCTCGGACTGCCGCCGCTGATCATAACGCTCGCTATGGCGACGATACTGCAAGGCCTACTCGTGCTGATTGCTGGAGGCAGCGCCGTGTCGGTCACCAACGCTACGCTGCATTGGCTCGGCTCGGCGCATGTCCTGACCGTGTCGGTCAGCATCATCCTGTGGGCGGTCGTGGCGGGCGTCTGTCTTTTCGGGCTGCACGGAACGCGCAGTGGCTCGCTCGTCTTCGCAATCGGCGCCAATCCGGTCGTGAGCCGACTGTCGGGCGTACCGATACCGCTGGTCACTCTGGCGATTTACGTCGTCTCGGCAATTTGCGCCGGCCTCGCCGGTCTCCTACTCTTGTCGATGAACGGGCAGGGCTATGTCGGCATCGGCGACCCGTATCTGCTGTCGTCGATCGCAGCGGTGGTGCTCGGCGGTACCTCGATCCTCGGCGGGCGCGGTAGCTATCTCGGCACGATTGCCGGCTCGGTCCTCCTGGTGACGATGACCGCGCTGATCACCGTCGTCAACGCTTCGGAAGGCTGGCGCAGCGTCATTCTCGGCTGTCTGATTCTGGGCATGCTGCCACTGTCGGGTCGCGATCAGTCGCGCTGACCCGCCTTGGTTGGCGCCGGACATGCTCCGACTGCAGTGTCAAAGGAGGGAGGGAGCCCGATGCTTGTCCAAGGCCTGGACACCCTTGTGCGGTGGTCGATCTCGACGTCATGGAAAACAATCTCCGGCGATGCCAGACCTATCTCGACCATCACGGCCTAGGCCTGCGCCCGCACATCAAGACCCACAAGATCCCCGAGTTCGCCCATCTGCAGATCAGGCTCGGCGCCAAGGGCATCAATTGCCAGAAGCTCGGCGAGGCGGAGGTCATGGTCGAGGCCGGCATCGCCGACGTCCTGCTGACCTACAACGTCGTCGGTGAGACCAAGCTCGACCGCCTCGTGGCGCTCGCCCACCGCGCCGACATCAAGGTGGTGGCGGACTCGGCCGAAGTGGTGGAAGGACTCTCATCCGCGATGTCCCGCGCCGGTCTCACCCTGCCGGTGCTGGTCGAATGCGATACGGGGGCCTTGCGTTGCGGGGTGACCACGCCTGCGGAAGCCGCCGCGATGGCGCAAGCGATTGATCGGGCTCCTGGGCTCGCGTTCCGCGGCCTGATGACCTATCCGCCCAAGAACTCGGTCGCGAAGACCAGCGCCTGGCTGGCCGAGGCCGTCGATCTGTGCAGGCGCTCCGGACTTCCGGTCGAGACCGTCAGCAACGGCGGAACGCCCGATCTGTACAGCGCCCATGAAGTGACGGTCGCCACCGAGCACAGGCCGGGAACCTACATCTACAGCGACCGCTATCATGTCGAGCGCCACGCTTTCGGCGACTGGGCCGATTGCGCGCTGCGGGTTCATGCCAGGGTCGTGTCGCATGCTGCGCCCGACCGGTGCGTCATCGATGCTGGATCGAAGAGCCTGTCATCCGACTTGCTTGGACTCGAGGGCCATGGCCGCATCATCGAGCATCCTGACTGGGAGATCTACGCACTGAGCGAGGAGCATGGGCACGTGCGCCTTGCGCCGGGTTCCGCGGCGCCAAAGGTTGGCGAACCAGTCAGCGTCATTCCCAACCATGCCTGCGTCGTCACGAACTTGCACGACCGGATCTACGCCGCCCGACAGGGAAGGGTGGAGACCTTCTACGAAGTATCGGCGCGGGGGAAAGTGCAATGATGGGGCCAGATGTCGGCAGCGTCATTGGTCTGCTCGAGCGGCTTGTGGCGATCGACACCCAGAATCCGCCAGGGCGGGAAGCCGAAGCGGCGGCGCTGCTGGCCCGCGAGCTGGGAGACATTGGCTTCGCCACCGAGGTCAGGCCCGTCGCGGAAGGCCGAGCGAACGTCGTCGCGCGGTTCGACAACGGCGCCGGCCCCTGTTTTGCTTTCAATTCGCATATCGATACCGTTCCGCCCGGAAGCGGATGGACCCGGCGATCCCTTCCGCCTGACGGAACGGAGCGGCAGGCTTCTCGGTCGCGGGGCCTGCGACGCGAAGGGATCGATCGCCGCGATGGTCGAAGCCGGGTGCATGCTGCTTGCGCAGCGCGACGGCTGGCGCGGCTAATTGCTCCTTACCTTCGTCGCCGACGAGGAAATTGACGGCACCGAGGCCAAGGCGCTGGTGAAAGAGCCGCCGCCGATCGATCTGGTCGTCGTCGGCGAGCCGACCAGCAATGCAGTCTGCGCCGCCCACAAAGGATGCCTGCGGCCGCTCATCCGCGTCGCCGGCCGGGCTGCGCATTCGAGTCGCCCCGAGCTCGGCGCCAACGCAATTCTGGCGGCTGGCCGCCTGTTGTTTCTCCTCGACGAGCGCGACCGCGAGCTCAGGACGCATCGCCACCCGCTGGTCGGCGCCGCCGCGCTGACGGTCGTCCGCATCGCCGGCGGCCTCGCCGACAACATCGTTCCGGACCATTGCGAGATCGTGATCGACCAGCGCCTGCTTCCCGGCGAAACCCTCGAGGCCGCATTGGTCGATTTGCGGGCTCTGTTGGCCCGGGCGAAGCGCGACCATGGCCTCGAGGCGGAACTGGCCATGATTCGCGCGATGGCCGGACCGGCGGAAACGGCGCTCGACGCGCCGATCGTGCGCGAGGCGGTCGCCATCGCGAGCCCTCACGGCGGCACGGCGGCGCAGCCCAGCGGGCTTACCGGCGGGTGCGATCTCGTCCATTTTCGGGAGACCGGCAGCGTCGGCGTCGTGCTCGGGCCGGGCTCCTTGGCTCAAGCTCATCAGCCCGACGAATATGTTCCCAAGGACGATCTCATCTGCGCGCGCTCATCTATCGGGACGTCGCCATGGCGATGATGCGCCCGTGATGCGCGCGGCGCTCCGACCGAGCCGAGACGCCGACGTGCGGATGGGGCGCCAAGCGCACCTTCATGCCAGCTCGTTACAAGACCCGTCCATTGCCTCCCACTCGCACAGGAAAACCTCTCGCTCGAGGCGAAGAGACTCGATGGCCGCATCGGCGAGCTTCAATCCAGCGAGCGCCTGCAACAGATTGAGCGCCGGGATCCTGGCCCGGTCGCAGACACATGCAAGAAAATGATCGTGCTCGTTCCGTAGGGGATCGTCCTCCTGCGCCGGTCGAGCGTTGGTGCGACGACCCTCGGCATAAACTTGCAAGGCGTGTCCGACGATCAGCTCCGCGCTGCCACGATCGCCGACCACCTCGAGACAGTCAGGGGGCAAGTCTCCATCGGCAAAGGTCCAGGCCGTCCGCAGGTCGCAAATGACCCCCGTCGTCGTTGTTGCGCTGACTGCCGTCATCGACCGGTAACCGTCGTCCGGGGACCGACGCGCGAGAACGGAGCGGAACTTCGAGTCCGCGACCCATTGCGCGAGATCGACGTCGTGGATCAAGGTCATGAGAACGGGGTCGGCGTCCGGATAGCGGATAGCATGGCTGTCGTCCCGGTAACGGCGCGAGGTCACGTAGACGACCTCGCCGATCCGGCCGGAGCGGACAATCTCGATCAGCCAGACGTGGTCTTGCGAAAAGCGCAACACGTGGCCAGGCAGGACAAAACCAGATGAGCCCTCTGCCGATGCGAACAGCCGGGCGGCGGCCGCCGCTGATGGCGCAATGGGCTTTTCCAGCAGCACACAGAGATTGCGGGCGAGAGTGTGAACGCAAATTTCAACGTGCGCTGCGGCCGGGGTGGCGATGATGATGGCGTCGGCGCTGACGTCGTCGATCAGTCGCAAAGGGTGGGTGCAAGTATTGACGACGCTGTCACGCGAGCGGCTCAGTTCGAGGGCGGCCGGATTCATGTCGGCTACGCCGACCAAGCTCACGTCGGATCGGCCAGCGAGCCTGCCGATATGCTCCTGCCAAAAGCCCCTGCGCCAGCGACCAGGACGCGGACTGGGGCCGCGGACATCGGCATGGACTGGCCTCCCAATCTCTAAATGGCGCCGTTCAAGGGCGACCCATTACAACTGCCCACGCGTAGGATCCAATTGCATCGTAGACTAATCGGTGATTGAGCCGACGCGATGTAACCTCGCGGGTCGGGCATGCGAATCCTGACATGGCGCCCGAAAACCTTCAACGAGAGGCCGCAATGATCTTCGAGATATGCGTCGATTCCGCGGCCGGTGTTCGCGCCGCCAAGGCTGCAGGGGCAGACCGCGTCGAGCTCTGCGCGGATCTGCTCGAGGGAGGGATCACGCCAAGCCTGGGCATGATCCGTCGGGCGCGGGCGATCAAGGGCATCGGGCTCAATGTGATGATCAGGCCTCGCGGCGGCGATTTACTGTTCGATGACGATGAATTCGCGGCCATGCAGGAAGACGTCGAAACCTCTTCGGCTTGCAGCAATTCGTGATCGGCAAGCCGATCTGGGAGACCTACCTCAAGGGTGAGGAGCCCGATCCGAAGGCTGCGATGCAGAAGGTCGTCGACGCCGTCCACGCCGAGATGAGGAAGGGCTGAACACCATCCGTTGGTCCAGGGCCGGGTGGCGGCCCTGGTCCTTTTCGGTCGGATGCGAGCGCAAGGCTTGCGCGGCAAGGGACGATTGCTCCGTTTTCATAGCGCTCCTTGCGACCCGTGCTGTTTCACGTTCCCTGCCCACCGTTCGCCGACGATGATGCTGAGGGACTAGCCCATGGCGCAAACGGTCGCGGTCCAAAATGCGGATGTCGAGACGGAAGAAACGGTCCGCCTGCTCGCTCAGGCGCGGAAGGGCCTGGGCGAGTGGCTGTTCCTCGCTCCGGCGCTCGTGTTCTTCCTCGCCTATCAGGTCTGGCCAATCATCCGCGTCCTGTGGCTGAGTTTCACCGACTTCCAGTTCCTTTCGGACAAGCCGGCCCGCTGGATCTGGTTCGATAACTACGCCCAGGCGCTGCGCGATCCGCTGATGTGGGCCGGCTTGGGACGCGCTGCGCTGTTCACCGTGATGTTCCTGCCCGGAACGATCATACTGCCGCTTTTGCTGGCGATTCTAATCGACCGGGTGACAAACAGGACGCTCGCCTCCGTTTACCGGGTCATTCTCCTCATTCCGGCGGTCATTCCGAGCACGCTGATCTTCGTCCTGTGGAAGTGGATGTACAATTACCAGAGCGGGCCGATCAACCATCTCTTCGTCGACACCCTCGGCCTGTTCAGCCTGCAGAGCGCGCCGCAATGGCTCGGGAGAACGCGGCTCACGTTGCCCTCGATCGCGGTGATGGAGGTGTGGTGGGGGATCGGCTACCACACGATCTTCTTTCTCGCCGGACTCGCGGCGATTCCGAAAGATCTACCCGAGGCGGCGCGGATAGACGGCGCCAACGAGTGGCAGGTTTTCTGGCACGTGACACGTCCACAGCTCGCCCCGATCATGATGATCCTCGTGGTCCTGCGTTTCGGCACGGCCATGGCGGTGATCGATGGGTACCTCATCTTCGGCGGCTTCAACCGCGCCTCGCCCACCTACACCTGGACGATCTTCATGTACGACCAAGCGTTCAAGCTCAGCCTGTGGCGTCAGGGCTACGCCGCGGCCATCGGCATGGTCGGCGCGATCGCGATGATGGCCGTCATGGTCGTGCTGTTGCGCATTTTGTCCGAAGGGATGAGGAACGATGACAGTCGAAGTCGCCGATCGCGCACTGGCCGAAGAGCCGCCCGGCCCGTACGTCCGGAGCAGATCCGCAATCCTACGTCACACGGTAATCAATCTCTTCAATCTCATCATCCTCCTGCCTTTGGCCTGGGTGCTGCTGATGTCGGTGAAGTCGCTTCCCGACGCGATGCGCGGCGACTTCTGGCCCAAACATTACGACTTCACGCACTACACATACGTTTTCCAGCGGATAGCCACGCTACCGGTGAATCTGTTCAACAGCGCCTATGTCACGACCGCTACCGTGCTGCTCACGACCTTCTGCTCCACCCTCGCAGGTTATGCGCTTGTGCATATCCGGCCGCGCGGAGCCGGGCTCGTCCTGACGGGACTGTTCATCTCCCTCTACTTTCCCGTGCGGGTCGTCTCGATCATCAGCATCTACGAGACCCAGCATTGGCTCGGCCTCATCAACAACACGAGCGGTCTCATCCTGCCCTATGTCACCTTGCAGCTCGTGATCAGCATTCTCGTCATGCGCAGCATGTTCCAGCTCGTACCGCATGAAGTCATCGAGTCGGCCAGGATCGACGGCGCTGGACATTGGCGCGCGCTATGGGAAGTGGGCTTGCCGATGGTGCGCAATGGCCTCGTCGTGATCTTCATCGTCAATTTCGTCGCCGCCTGGGGCGAGTACCTCTTGTGCGTGACCCTCGTAGACGACGAAGCAAAGCGCACGATGCCTGTCGTCCTCGCCGCCGCCCAGGCGGGCCAGGGACATGGGCGTGGCCGAATCTCACCGCGGTTTACGTGATCGTCGTGGCCCGGGGGAATCCTCGCCTTCACGCTCGCGCAAAAACTGTTCTTCAAAGGCCTCCTGGAAGGCGCATTGAAAGGGTGACGGTTTGGCGACCGGCCGTTCCAGGGGCCGGGCGGCGTTAAGCCCGCTAAGAAGATTCTTGCGGGCGCCCTCAAGCCGGTCGATCTGCAAGCGGCCGCTCAGAGCAGATGCGATAGGAATCGCTCCAGGGACGTAGCTGCTCCACCGCCGCGGCAGCGGCAAGCACGTCGCCATCGGCGTAACGCCGCCCGATAAGTTGCATCCCGACCGGCAAGCCGCCGCTCAATCCGGCCGGGACGGATGCGGAGGGGTGGCCGCTGAAATTGGTGAGATAAGCCAGGCACCAGCCGATCAGAGGATCCACCTCCTCGCCGTCGACCTCAGAGGGACCCTTGGTGTCGCCGTCCGGCCGTGTTGTCGACCGGCATGGCCGCCAACGTCGGGGAGACCAATATCTCGTGAGTGGCGAGCACATCCTGGATCGCGTCGTAGACTTCGCTGCGGATCGCCTGATCGGCCGCCAGATCCATGGCCGAGAGGTTCCTGCCGGCGTCGATCCTTTGCAGGTAGTCCGGAGGGAAATCATCGCGATGATCGCCCATCAGATAGATTCCGAACGCCTTCATGCCCTCCAAGGCGCCGATATTCAGCGGGACCATAAGTCTCGTCCAAGCGTCGCTGAGCTCGCGTTGGCTGCGTTTCAGGCCGAGCCGGACCTCTCCCACGATCGCGCCGGCGTCGGCGAAGCAGCGGACCGCTTCGTCGACCGTCTTGCGGATCGCAGGGTCGACCGGAAAGACGTCAAGGTCCGGACTGTGTGCGATCTTCCAGCCCCTGATCGACCGGCGGGCCGCGGCGAGGAAATCCTCTGTCGTCTAGATCGCGAACGGGTCGCGCGGGTCGTAGCCTGCGAGGGCGTTGAGCGCCAGCGCGGCGTCCTCGACCGTGCGGCTGATCGGGCCCTCGAACACGAAGGGCGTGACGGGCGAAGGCGTTAGGACGCATGACGACTGGCACGCGACCGAACGACGCCTTGAAACCGAGGACATTGCACCAGGCGGCCGGAATGCGGATCGAACCGCCGGCGTCGGTCCCCTCCGCGAAGGGAACGAGCCCGTCCGCGACGGCCGCCGCGCTGCCGCCCGAGGAGCCGCCGGTGTTTTTGCTGAGGTCGAACGGATACCGACGGCGGTCGGTTTCATGCCGCTGTCTTGACGTAACTCGGGCGCGCCCGGCTCGGGAGGAGGAGCGCGATGGCGAATGGCGCAGCCAGTTCGCAGCCGAAAATGGTTGTCGAGGGCGCGACCAAATTCTACGCGACGCAATCCGGATCGGTGCACGCGCTCGACAACGTGTCGCTCGAGGTCCGCGAGGGTGAGTTCCTCTGCATTCTGGGGCCTTCGGGTTGTGGGAAGACCACCCTGCTATGGTCGATGGCGGGGCTGCACGATCTGACCGCGGGCCGCGTCAGGCTCGGGAAGGAAGTCATTACCAAGCCGCATCCCGAGATCGCGGTGATCTTCCAGGACGCCAATCTCTTGCCGTGGCGCAACCTGCTCAAGAACGTCGCGCTTCCGTTCGAGCTGAAGCGGCGCCGCCCGGACATGCAGCGCATCCACCATCTTCTCGAACGGGTCAATCTGAACGGCTTCGAGCACAAGTTTCCCCGTGAGCTCTCAGGCGGAATGCAGCAGCGAGCCTCGATCGTCAGGAGTCTGGCGGTGAATCCCTCGGTGCTGCTGATGGACGAGCCCTTTGGGGCGCTGGACGCTTTCACCCGCGACGAGATGAATATGTTGATTCAGGAAATCTGGATGGAGACCGGCAAGACGATCGCCTTCGTCACCCACTCGATCGCGGAGGCGATCTTTCTCGCCGACCGGGTCGTCGTGATGTCGGCGAGGCCGGGACGAATCTCTGCGATCCTGGACATCGACATTCCGCGGCCGCGGTCGGTCGAGATCCAGACGAAGCCCTATTTCATTGCCCGCGTGCTCGAGATCAAGGCGAGAATCGACCGCGGCCGAACGAAAGCGCCGGGCCTCGAGGTTGCCTGAGGCTCGCGCCGCCTCACGATCAAGATTTCGGAGAAAGTCGTGGACAAGGTGTTAGGCGACAAGATCCCCGAATTCAACCGCAAGGCGGCGGCCGACGAGCCAGGCATTGCGCGATTGAGTTCGTTTGGGCTGGGCGAAACCCGCACGCACCTGGAGACGGCGGTCATCGCGCTGGTCGCGGTGGTGATCATCGGCGGCGCGGCGTCTTCAACGTGCCCCAATACATCATGCCGAAGCCGAGCCAGATCGTCATGGCGCTGTTCACGGAATGGCCATTTCTCTGGCCGCATCTCCTGACGACGCTTTACGAATTGTTCGTCGGCTTCGCGATCGGCGGGGCGATCGGGTTCGTGATGGCCGCGGTCATCACTCAGTTCCCGTTTGTCGAGAAAATCGTCACCCCTTACATTCTGCTGCTCGTGACGACGCCCATGCTCGCATTGGTTCCCTTGCTTATTCTACGCTTCGGCTTCGGCAGCGAGCCTCGCATTATCGCAGTCGCGCTTGCGAGCGGCCCGATGGTCATGATCAATTCCGCGACCGGTTTCCGGCGGGTCGATCTCGCCAAGATCGCGCTCGCGCGCTCCTTCGGGGCCAACACTCTGCAAATCTTCACCAAGATTCGCATTCCGATGGCGATGCCGATGATCATCGTCGGCTTGATGGTCGGCTCCATCTTCGGGCTCCTGACCGCGATCGGCGCGGAAATGGTCGGCGGCGCGGAGGGCCTCGGCAACCGGCTGACCTACTATTCCGCCCTGATCCGCATGCCGCAGTTTTTCGCGATCATTCTCATTCTTGCGATCATCGGCATCTCGATCTACATCTTCTTCTATTGGCTCGGAAAGAAATGGGCCAGTTGGGAGGCGTAGCGCTCCGCGAGAGCATGGAAGCGCGCAAATCAACGGGAAACGACAGGGAGAGAGCAATGCCTAAGCAGGATGGACAGGGCCTGATCATCGACCGCCGCCGACTTCTGACGCTGACCGCCGGCGGCGTCACCGCAACCGCCTTGTTCGGCGTCGCGGGCTCGAGGCCGGCCTTCGCCGCGGACAATACGGTCCGGTGGGTTTCGCCGCGCGGCACCATCGAGGTGCTCGATGACTACCCGTACTGGTCGCCAAGAAGCATGGCTATTTCGGCGACATCCAGACGACCCTCGAGCCCGGTCCGTCGGACGCGACCGCGACCGTCAAGCTCGTCGACCAGAAGCAGGCGGACATGGGCAATCCCTCGCCGGGCGTGTTCTCGCTCGGGCTCGAACAGGGCATACCGCTCGTCTCCGTCTTCCACATGGGCGGCAGCGACGTGTTCGACATCGCCTTCCGGAAGGGCGAGAAGGCCAAGAGCCTCAAGGACCTCGAAGGCAAGACGATTCTGCTCGGCAGCGCCGGCTGGCAGTCGATCTGCGATCCGATGCTTTACGCAGCCGGCGTCGACGTGAAGACGATCAAGTACGTCGAAGCCGGCTGGCCGACATGGGGAACGGCGCTCAAAGCCGGAAAAGGCGACGCCGCACTTTGCTGGGAAGGGTTGCGTGCGCAGTGGAAAGGCCAGGGGCTCGACTTCGACTAAATTCTGGGAAAGGACTATTCGAAGCTGCCGGCCAACAGCTTCGTGATCCGCAGGGCGGACTTCGAAGATCCGGCGCAGCAGAAGCTCTACGCCCGATATTTGCAGGGCTGGGCGGCGGGTCTCGAGTACGGCAAGCAGAATCCGCGCGCCGCAACCCAGATCGTGATGATGCAATTCCCAGGAGCGCGTGGGGCCCGCAACCGAAGCCATAAGGGAGCGGGATTGCGCGGGCGGGAAGTCGTAGCGCCTTCATATTACCTGTGCCGGATAGCCGAACTGGCGAGGACGAAGGCGGGGACATCATCACCTCCGTGCGGCCTCGCGTCGCAGATGAATCCGAGCGTGGCGACCGAGTCGATGATGCAGCTTGCCAACGTCTTCGCCGGCAGAATGGATGAACGGAAGCAGTGGGGCTACCACCTGCGCTCGAGCTGGGAGCTTTTCTTCGAGACGGCGAAGAAGGTCGGACAAATTACGAAGACCATCAAGTTCGACGACGTCTGTAAGAACGACCTGATCGACGAGGCCAACGCTTTCGACAAGGCGAAGGTCCATGCGGACGCGCAAGGCTTCGCGCTCTCGCCGGACTATCAGTCCGTCGACGTCAAGGCGATCCAGGCGGCGCTCTAGTTCATCGATTTTGAGATTCGAATCATATCAGGCGGCCTAGTCGATCCTATAGGACCAAGTATGGACGACGGGGTGTCGGTTGAACTCATCCATGGCGGCCATGATGCGGTTCTTGAGCTCCTGTTTGGATGCGACGCGGATATGGCGCAGCACCGAGCGGGCGAGCTTGGAGAAGAAACCCTCGACGAGATTAAGCCAGGAGCCGTGCTTGGGCGTGAAGATGAATTCGAAGCAGCCGGCAGGCTGCTCGGCGAGCCAAGCCTTGGTCTCCTTGGGGATGTGCGCCGAATGATTGTCGAGGATCAGCTTGATCGCCGTATGGCTCGGATAGGCGGCGTCGAGGAGCTTGAGGAATTCAATGAATTCGCGGCTGCGGTGGCGGTCCTTGACGAGAGCGTGGACTTGGCCGGTGAGCAGATCGATGCCGGCCAGCAAGCTGACCGTGCCGTGGCGCTTGTACTCGTAGTCGCGCGCGAAGGTCGCATGTCTGCCGGGCTCGGGCGGCAGGTCCGGGGCGGTCGTGGCGATTGCCTGAATGCCGGGCTTCTCGTCGTAGGAGACAATCGCCACCGCATCGCTCGGTTCTTGTTTTGCGGCCGCCGCCGTCTCCTTGATGAGCCTTACTTCGCGATAGACGCACAGAACCTCCGCCATCTTCTGCTTGAACTCCGGATCGCGGCGTTCCAGGTAGTAGCGGACCTTGTGCGGCTTTATCTCCTGCTCATTGAGGATTTTGCACAACGTGCCCTGAGCCAGCTTGCCGAGGCAGGCGTGTCCTTGGGCGGGCCCATGCTCGCGCGCATGGCGGGCAAGCAGTCGCGTCGTCCACAATTCGGGCGGATAGCCGAGATCCTTGGCCTTGCGGCAGGCGAGGTCGACAACCCATGCCTTGGCCTCGGCGGTGATCGTCGGCTCCTTGCCGGACCGCGGCCGATCATCGAGCGCCGCCAGCGCACCGTAGACCAGCGCCCGCTCGACACAGCGCGGAACGGTCTGATGGTGCGCGCCCACGGCCCGTCCCACCTGAAAAAAGGATGGCTCGTCCCGGTAGGCCAGCAGCATTCGCGCTCGCTCGACCCGGCTCGCCGGTTCGCTTCGCGAACGGGCAATCGCGCGCAAAGCCGCCAAATCCTCCTCGCTCATCGCCAATTCGATCGCCTTCCGCCGTCCCGCCACGACCTCAAACCTCGCTTCCGAATCAAAGCGCAAAGGCTACAACCCATGTCGAGAAAAATAAATCCTGGGCACGTGATTGGTTTCACAGAATCGATGAACTAGTCCTCAAGAGGGCGGCGCGCACGCGCCGCCCCAATTCGTGTCGCGAGCGGGGGCGGCCAATGCTTGTCTTTGATCACGTCGGCCTTACAACGACCGAAGCTCAGCCCGACGAAAACTGGATCGAACAAAGCCGCTGCTGGGTCACCAATCCGCGAAATCACTCGGAGCACATCGAATTCCTGCGCTACGCGGAAGGAACGACAGTGCCGGAGGCCGTGCGAGCTAATCCGCATGTCGCCTTCCGGGTCGAGTCGCTCGAGCCGCATATCGAAAGCCAGGAAATCCTCATCCCTCCCTTCGTGGTGGCCGACTTCGTGCGCGTCGTGTTTGTCCGCAAGTATGGGATGGTTTTCGAGTACATGCAGTATCTGAACGACAGTTGGTTTGGCGCCTGATCGTTTCGCGAGCACGCCCAGATGTCCTACCGAGCCGTCTACGCCTGCGCCTGGGACCTCGCCGAAATCGGCGTGTCATCCGCTCTCGATCGCTTCGGCTCGCTTGGCCTCGATACGGTGACGGCGGCGGGCAGCTATCACGCCGGCAAGTTCCTGCGCCCGCACGGAAAGACGGGAAAGGTGTATTTCCCGGAGGACGGCGTCGTCTATTTCAGGCCGAATCCGACGGTACGGCGCAATTACGCCGATTCCGCATTCGATGATCGCCGCCGGCGCCGACGTCGTGCGCGAGCTCACGGACCAGGATCGATTGGCGACGAACGTCTGGCTGGTGCTTCTGCACAACACCCGGCGAGGCGGGCGCATCCCGAGTCGAGCGTCGCCAATGCGTTCGGCGACCGTTACGTCTACAGCCTCTGCCCTTCGGCGCCGGACGCGCGCGCCTACGCGATCGGTTTCGCGCTCGACGTCACCGAATCCTATCCGGTCGCCGGAATCTCCCTCGAGACGCCGGGGTTCCTACCCTACGCGCACGGCTACCATCACGAGTTCGCGCTCAACCGCCCGAACCGCTGGCTCGATTCCCAGCTCGGCCTGTGCTTCTGCGAGCATTGCTCGGCCGGCGCTAAGCGGGTCGGCCTCAGGATCGAGGCCCTGCGGCGGCAAGTGGCCGCCGACATCGAGGCCTATCTCGCGAGCGACGTCGACTTTCCCGACGACATGGCGGAGGCGTTCTGGCTGGCGGACGCGCGCGCCGACCGGGAACTGTGCGCGTTTCTCGATTGGCGCTGTGCGGTGGTGACCTCGTTGGTCCGGGAAATCCGGGACACGGTGCGCAAGAGCGCCACGGTC
The DNA here is from genome assembly GCA_963758335.1 of uncultured Alphaproteobacteria bacterium. Classification (GTDB taxonomy): domain Bacteria; phylum Pseudomonadota; class Alphaproteobacteria; order Rhizobiales; family Beijerinckiaceae; genus Roseiarcus. The sequence goes on from CAVWVF010000004.1 coordinate 558,185, forward strand.
GCCGTGATTCCGTCCGTCGCCCGACCGACTGGCGGCGCCTGGTACGAAGGGAGCGATCTCAGGGCGCTCGCGGAGGTCGCGGGGATCATCGAGGCCTGCTTCTATGAGCCGGGCGCGGCGCGGATCAGGGCCGATCTCCATGACCTCAAGCGACGGCTGCGGGGGGTCGGAACACTGCGCGGCATCCTGCGTCCCGCCTTTCCCGATCTTGAAGCAAAGAGCGAATTCTTGGGGGCGATGCGCTCGCTCGGCGCCGCGGGCATACGCGAGGTCGCCTTCTACAATTGGGGGCATATCCGCGACGCGAATCTCGACTGGAGCCCGGATGGTCTCGCGGAGTTGCAGCGCGCCTTATGACGTTCCACGGAAAGCTCGTCGCGATAACGGGTGCGGCAGGCGGCATCGGCCAGGCGCTCTGCCGACATTTCGGCGGCGAGGGCGCAAAGATTGGCGCGATCGACCGCAGTCCCGCGGTTCGCGACCTCGTAACGGCTCTTGCGAAGGACGGGATCGCTGCCGACGCAGAGATCGCCGACGTCGGCGATGCTGATGCGATCGCGCGCGCTTTCGCGCGGCTGGGCGGAGCGTTTGGCCCTGTCGACGTTCTCGTCAACAACGCCGGCTTCTCGAACCATCCGACGCTCGATCGCACCGATCCCGCAGGTTGGCGCGACGACGTCAACGGCAACCTCAACGGCGCCTACAATTGCGCCTACGCCGTCCTGACCGGCATGCGCGACAGGCGCGCCGGCGCGATCGTGAACATCGGCTCGGTCAACGGCTTGGCGGCCCTCGGCGATCCCGCCTACAGCGCCGCGAAGGCGGGGATGATTTCGCTCACACGGTCGCTCGCGCTGGAATACGGCCGCTATGGGGTGCGGGTGAACATCGTGTTGCCGGGCACCGTCCGCACCCCGACTTGGACCGAGCGAACGAAGAAGGATCCGACGGTGCTGGCGACGCTCGAGCGCTGGTATCCGCTTCGGCGGATCGTCGAACCGGACGACGTCGCCCGCGCGGTCGCGTTCCTCGCCTCGGAACCATGCGGCTGGGATCACCGGCGTCGCGCTGCCGGTCGACTTCGGCCTGACGGCGGGCAACATCGTCATGGCGCGCGAGCTGACGCTCGAGGACTTCTAGGAGCGGGCATGGACAGGCTTCGCATCGGCGTGATCGGCCTCGGGTGGTTCGGCGAAATTCACTGCGACGCGATCATCGGCGTTGCCAATCTCGAGCTCGCCGCGCTCTGCACGCGCACGCCGGAGCGCCTCGCGACGAAATTCGGCGTGGCGAAGGCGACGCGCGACTACCGCGAGCTGCTCGCCGATCCCGACATCGACGCGGTCTCGATCGTGACGATGTGGGACCAGCACACCGAACCGTCGGTCGCTGCGCTCGAGGCCGGGAAGCACGTGTTTCTCGAGAAGCCGATCGCTTCGACGGTCGAGGACTCTCGAAAGATCATCGCCGCCTCCAAGCGGTCCAAGGGAATCCTGCAGGTCGGGCACATTTGTCGCTTCAACCCGCGCTACCGGATGGCGAAGCAGGCGATCGCAGCGGGCCATATCGGGAGAATCGGGCGATCGCATTGTCAGCGCCTACGGGCAGATGGTCGACGTGCGCGGCCTCAAGCATCCCGACATTGGCCAAACGATGTACCGCTTCGCCGCGGCGCGACGGCGACGTTGGAAACCGTGTGGTGCATGCCGGATAAGACGCCGTTCGACATCGACGAACGAATGTCGATCATCGGCGACCGCGGCATCATTCACATCCAGGACACGTTCCCAAATCTCGGCATCGTATCGAGGGACAAGTTTCACAGTCCGGACACCACCTACTGGCCGGAATTCGAGAGGGTGCGCGGCGGCGCGTTGCGCGAGGAGCTTGCTTACTTCGCGTCGTGCGCGCTGAAAGGGGAGGCGCCGGCGACCGGCCGGCCGGAGGACGCCGCCGCTGCGCTCGCCGCGGAAGAATCGGCCCGTACGGGCCAAGTCGTTCGGATCGTCAACTAGACAGCTGAGTGGAGGATCAAACAGATGACCAAGAGCGTCTTCGTCGTCGGCCTCGGCAACATGGGAATGAGCCACTCGCTCGCTTACACGCGCATCCCCGGCTTCGAGGTGGCCGGTGTATGCGAGCGGCGCATCGCGGGCCGCACGCTGCCGCCGGCCCTCGCGCACGCCAAGAAGTTCGACAACTTCGACAAGGCTCTGGCGGAATTGAAGCCGGACGTCGTGTCGATCAACACGCTTCCCGACACCCACGAGGATTTCGCGATCAAGGCGATGGAAGCCGGGGCGCATGTCTTCGTCGAAAAGCCTCTCGCCGACAACGTCGCGAACGCCGAGAAGGTCGTCGCGACCGCGGCTCGCACGAAGCGCAAGCGTGGGCGTTGATGTCGTCCGACTTCACCTTGCCCGCGGTCTCAGCCATGACGATCGAGACTGAGCCTTTGGGACCGACCACGTCTTTAACGAAGAAGGCGGTCTCGCTCATCATCGGCCCCCAGCCCGCTTCGTACCAACCGACCGAGCCGTCATCGAAGGCGACCTGAAGCATTCCGTAGTTGTTGAGCTTCACTTCGTCGGTCAGCTTGGCACTAAGACGAACCAAATCCTGTGGCACCATGCCGACATGTCGAGGCCGGACGAACGCATCGACATGAGCGACGAACCCGATCACGACGCGCTCTGCGAGCGGGAGCAGCGCTATCTTCTTAAAACGATCGAGGAGGACGTCGATCTCACCGATCACATGAACGACGCGGTCAAGAGCCTGAAGATCGTCATCGCCGCGGACAAATCGATCCAAACAGGACAGGTCGTGGCGCTCTAGACGAGCGACGATCCTTGGAGGCGTGGACATGGGCCTCGATCTGGTGCTTCACGGGGGCGGGTCCTCGATCCGTCGCAAGGGATCGACGCCGTCATGGACGTCGGCTTCGAGGGCGGCCGCGTCGCCAAGATCGGCGAAGAACTCGCCGGGAGCGACATTCGCGACGTGTCCGGGCACATCGTGACGCCGGGCCTCATTGATCTTCACACCCATGTCTATTGGGGCGGCACGTCCTTGGGCGTCGATCCTCTCCGGCTCGCCCGGGGAGGCTGCACGACGCTGGTCGACACCGGGAGCGCGGGACCAGGCAACTTTCCGGGGTTCCTGAGCCATGTGATCCGTCCTTCCCCGGTCCGAATCCTCGCTTATCTCAATGTTTCGTTCGCCGGCATATTCGGCTTTTCGAAGCGCGTGATGGTCGGCGAGGGCGGCGACCTCAGGCTCATGGCGCCGATCGACGCGATCGAGGTCGCCCGAAGCAATTTGGATACGATCGTCGGCGTCAAAGTCCGCGTCGGCTGGCATGCTTCGCAGAATTCCGGCCTTGTCCCGCTCGACATCGCGCGGCAGGCGGCGGAGGAGCTCGGGCTGCCGATAATGGTTCATATCGACCATCCGCCGCCGACCCTCGAGGACGTGCTCGCGCGCATGCGCAAGGGCGACATCCTCACCCACTCCTTCCGTCCCTTTCCCAACAACCCCACGACCCCGGACGGCGCCGTGCGCGAGGCGGTGATCGAAGCCCGGGCGCGGGGCGTGATCTTCGACATCGGCCACGGCATGGGCTCCTTCGCGTTCAAGACGCAAAAGCCATGCTGGCGCAGGGCTTCCTGCCCGATTGCATTTCGAGCGACGTCCATGCGCTCTGCATCGAGGGGCCGGCGTTCGATCTTCTCACGACCATGTCGAAGTTCCTCTGCCTCGGGGTCGATCTCGGCGATGCGGTGCGGGCGGCGACTGAAGCGCCCGCCAAGGCGCTTCGACGCGACGATCTCGGCAGCCTCAGGCCCGGCCTCGTCGGCGAAGCGTCGATTTTTGCGCTAAAGCGGGGTACGTTCGACTATGTCGAACTCGACCGGCGAGCGCCTGACCGGCGACCAGCGCCTGATCGCAAGCGGCGTGGAGATCTGCGGACGCTGGTGGACGGGCTGACGCGCCAACCGTTCCGGAATTTGGGAGAGAGCCCTTGACGACCTTGACGCCTGAGCAACGCATCGCCAGCCTCGGCCTGACGCTTCCCACGGCGCCGGCTCCGGTCGCCAATTACGTTCCTTTCCGATGGGCCGGGAATCTGCTGTTTCTTTCGGGCCAGGGTCCCCGGAAGCCCGACGGGAGCTTCGAAGTCGGCCGACTGGGCAAGGACGCGACCGTCGAGGACGGCTATCGAGCCGCGCGGCTCACCGGGCTGCAGCTGCTGTCGGTGGCGAAATCCGCCATCGGCGAGCTCTCGCGCATCGATGCGGTCGTCAAGGTTCTCGGAATGGTGAACGCGGAGCCCGAATTCGCCGACCACCCCAAAGTGATCAACGGCTGTTCCGATCTCCTGTTCGAAACGCTGGGGGAGGCAGGACGCCACGCGCGCTCGGCCGTGGGGATGGGATCGCTGCCCAACGGAATAATGGTCGAGATCGAGGCGATACTCTTGATCCGATCTTAGGCGCTTCCTGCGATCAGGCGATGTCGAGGTCGATAGAGCGGCCGCGACGTTCGCCAAGGCGCTCGACCTGCTCGCGCGATCGTCGATTTCGAAAGCCAAGTAGAACGACGGGCTTCGTTCAGGTCCGTCTGCCTGCTCAGCCGGGCCTCAGCTCCGGCGTGTCGGCGAACCGACGCCCCCTTCCGACGACGCCTCGACGTTGGCAAAACGATGTCTTACGCTGTTTGGGAAAAAGCCGCGAGGTTGTGCGAAAGACCGCGCACACGGGGAGGAGAAGAATGGCGTCGGTCGACCTTGTCAATGTGCGCAAGTCCTACGGCGGCGTCGAGATTATCCACGGCATATCGATTTCCGTCGCCGACGGCGAATTTGTGACCTGGGTCGGGCCGTCCGGCTGCGGAAATCCACGCTCCTGCGCATGATCGAGGGCCTGGAGTCGATCGCGGACGGAAAGATCAGGATCGGGAAGCGCGTCGTCAATAATCTCGCCCCGAAAGACCGCGACATCGCGATGGTCTTTCAGAACTAGGGGGCGGGCGATCGTCCGCAATCCTCAAGTCTTTCCATGCGACCGAAGGCTCATCAGGAAATTTCTGGAGCGCCTCTTTGTAAGTGGCCAATGCTTCATCAAGACGCCACATGTCACGTAGAGTCTCTGCAATTCCTCGCCAAGCAAAAACGATGTCAGGATATTCCGGATGATCGCGAACAATGCGCCAAAACTCTGAGGGTCGAGGCGGCATCGGGCGAAACGCCCGGACGCTAGGACCGGGCGGCTCAATGGCGGCAAAACCTTTGCGTCGAGCACTCCGGTGACTATGTGTCATTGCGTCGGCCCCCGCTCCGCCCTCGTCATTCGACAGTGGTCTTGACGCCTCTAACCTTCGTCCTCCCCGCCCTCCTGAAGTCAATTGCAGTTGTCTGCAGCGGCGATCGCCGTCAGCGGGGCCGGCCCCGGTCGTCTGTCGCGCTGCGCTTAAATGTGAGATTCCGCTCGTTTACGAACTTCACTGCAGTTAAAGGTGAGATTCATTTCTGCTGTCTGAGTCTCAAATTAGCTGCATAAGGTGAGACTCAAAATTCGTTGCGAGAATGTCGGCGGCAATGGTTTCGAATCGAACGTAGTAGGCCCCCATCGTCCGACCTTGGAGTTCTGCGATGGTTTTTCGGTCGGGTCGCGGCTGAGCCCCCAATTCCCAAGCCAAGTTCGTGACGTCCCTACCCTTCAGACCGTCCGGGTTTCTGCTCAGCGGATCACGTATGGCCTCGTCTCGCCGGCAGGCTTCCTCCCAGCGCTTTTTGCTCATCGTTGTCGCCTTGCAGATCGTCCACTTGGCCCGTGCAATCAACATTGCGGGCCCTCATTCACCATTTCTCAATTTAAGTGCCGGTCCAACTATCTGAAATAGTTAAAATCCCATTCTCATAATTAAGTGCCAAACGACAGCGGTGGCGAATACAAGCTGAGATTGCGCGGCGAGCCGGTCTTGAGATAGCGGCGCTCCAGCGCCTTGAGCAGCGCCTCCGGCACGCAGGATTGAACGAAGCCGCAGCTCGACAGGGTATCGCGATCACACACCAGGCTGATGGCCTCGTCAGCGGTGACGACCTTGTCTTTCATGACGGGACCCCTGTCGGTCGACGAGGCATTTTCCTACTCGAAGAGATCGAGGGTCGAGCGATGGTGCATCCTCCTCACAATTCTACCGGCCCCGCGACGATCTTCGCGTCGCGCAGCTTCCCGATCTGGGCGTCGCCGAGATCCAGCACGTCGGCCAGCACCTGGTCGGTGTGCTCGCCGAGCCGCGGGGCACGGGCAGGTGCCTCGCGCGGCGCGCGCTCGAAATCGAGCGGCGAACCGGCTACCAGATAGCGCCCAATGCCGGGCTGATCGATCTCATGGAAGATCGGATTGGCGGTCGAGCAGCGCGGGTCTTCGCGCAGCATCTGGCGGAAGGTCTGGTAAGGACCCCAGCACACGCCGGTACCGGCGAACGTCGCCTTGATCTCGTCGAGGGTTCGCGCCGATACCCAGGTGTCCACGACCGCCGAGATGACGTCGCGCGCCCGGAAGCGGTCGCCCTCTTCCTTCAGATCGAGCCCGAGCAACGGCTCGATCATCGCGAAGCGGTCGGCGAGCCCCGTGACCCGGCCGAGTTCCGTCCACATTCGGTCGGTGATCGCCACGATATAGATCAGCCGGCGGTCCCTCGTCTCGAAATCCCGCCCATAGGAACCGTAAAGGTAATTGCCGAAGGCCGGCCGGTCCTCGTGCATCAGCTCGGCTTCGGCGATGTAACCGAGATTGCCGACCATCGCCATCGCCACATCAGAGAGCGCGATCTTGATCAGCTGGCCTTCGCCGGTCAGCCTTCGATGACGTTCGGCCGTGACAAGTCCGAGCGCGGACGTGACTCCCGTGATGGCGTCCCAGGCCGGCAGGGGATGGTTGACGGGATGGCTCGCGTCGCTGTGCGCCGGTCCGGTCGAGAAGGGGATGCCGACCGCGCAATTCACCGTGTAATCGACCGCTGAGCTCCGATCCGGGCTGCCGAACAGGTTGAGCATGATCAGATCGTCCCGGCGCTTTTTCAGCGCCTCATAGCCGAGCCAACCGGAGGCGGGAAAGTTGGTAAGAAGAATCCCGCTGCCGGGGCCGGGCGCCGTAATGAGCGCGGCTACGAGTTCCTGCCCTTCGGGCTTCCGGGTATCGACCGCGATCGACCGCTTTCCCTTGTTCAGGCCGACCCAATACAGGCTCTTGCCGTGCTGATCCACCGGCCAGCGTTTCGCATCGAGCCCGCCGCGAATCGGATCGAAGCGGATTACGTCGGCGCCGAGCTGTGCGAGCGTCATGCCGGCGAGCGGGGCCGCGACGAAAGCGGACCCTTCGATGATGCGCAGATCTTTGAGGATATGATTCATGCGACGCCCTCCCGCGAGGCCGATTCTACTAAAAATAGCCGAAGCGGACCGGGCTCCCTGGTCGTTCGGCAGGCGTCCGCGAACGCGCGAAACGCGTGCGCGAAGTCGAGGCTGTCGTAGACCTTGTCCGGGGTCGCGTTGCTTGGCGCGCCGTCTTCGAAGTCGAGCGTGCCAAGGTGCGTTTCGGGCTCGTGACAGCAATCTGCGGACGCAGCACTCCTGCACATTGATTGTTCAAACTGTTTTCTTTATCTCTAGTATCGATATTCTCTTTACTTCTACTTCCGGGCATTCCTTCAATACCTCAGAGTGTTCGATCACCTTTCCCAACAAAATTACGAAAACCACTCATCTTCAACTGAAGCGTCATAACGCTTTTCGGTTTCTTGCAAAGAATCATAATACTGACAGCTTCGCCCATCTTCAACAGATTATAGAGCATGAACTCTATAGTGTTCTCTCACCTTCTCCTCCTTTGTTACCAGTTCCGCCACAGCGGCGGCGCGGGGTCGGAAATATGATAATTGCGGGTGCTGGACGCTGTCAACCGGCCGCGACTCTAAGGTCTGCAATCCCGGAAATGTTTTTTTCTCCTCAAACGTCACGCTTCCGCGCATTGCCAACTCGACAGGAAGTTGTACTTTCAGCGCAGACCTTATTCGCTCGGCGTCTTTGGAGCCAGCTGCACCGAGACTCCAAAATGATATTGAAGGCTTATCCCTCAGGCTCCGGGCCTACGATGGGTAGTGACAAGGGCGGGCGCTTCAGGTAAGAACATAACGTGAACATTCAATTCGCTTGAGAGCCCTACCATGCCCGACTTTCCCGCCTGGCTGGTCGAGTTCCAGCGCCAATTTCCCGACGACGACGCCTGCGCGGCCTGGCTTATCGATGCGCTGGCCCTCTGGGTTTCGATGTCCGGCATGCGCCGGCGCCAAGGGTTGACCGCATGGCGGAAAGCCCTTCACCTTCGAATGCGCCGCCTGCGGCAAGCAGACCTCGGTGACGGCCGGCACGATCATGCACGGTTCGAAGCTGCCTTTGCTCGTATGGTTCTGGGCCGTCTATCTCATGGCCACCCATTCGAATGGGATTTCGGCGCTGCAATTGCAAAAAGCAGCTCGGGCTCGGCTCGCACAAGTCCGCGTGGCTGCTGTGCGCCAAGCTGCGTCGCGCCATGGTCGCGCCGGGCCGCGCGCCGCTCGCCGGCCTCATCGAGGTCGACGAGACCGAGATCCCGTTGCGGACCAGGGCCGATCCGGTTTGCGGCGGCGGCCGCTCGCCCCAGGGCAAAATGTTGGTCGCCGGCGCCGTCGAAGTCGAAAACGACGCGCTCGGACGCCTTCGCCTGGCCGCGATCAAGGACTTCGTCGCCGCCAACGTCGCCCCAGGCGCGACGATCAAAACCGACGGCTGGCCGTCCTACGCCCGCGCCCCCGACGTCAGGCACGAGCCCCATGTCGTCGGCGCCATGGCCGCCCATGTCGTTCTGCCCTGGGTCCAACCGCGCCTTCTCCAACGCCAAGACCTAGCCAAACATATTCGAAATTTCAGTCCTTTGCGAGGAGGTGCGTCGGATAGCCAAGCATGGTCGATACGCGGCGGCTGTGGCGATCGGTGTAGACGAAGGCCGGTCCGTCGAGGCGATAGCTTCCGGGCCAAGCGATTTGGAAGCTGGTGTCGGTTTCCTCGAAGGCGATGGATTCCGGGTCGCCGTCGCGGGCGAGGCGGGCGGCGAGGTGATCGGAGGGGTCGAGGAGCCAAGCATCGCCTGTTTCGGTCGAGAACAGGACAAGCTGGTCGACGGTGACGACGCGTCCGTCATGAGCGGCGGCCCGTCGCTGGATGGAGCGAATCTCGTCGGCGAGTCGAAGCCGAGGACGGTTGCGCATAGCTTTGCCCGATCTGGTTTGGATCGACCGTTGCGGGGGGCGAAGCGATGGACGTCTTCACCAAGCTGTTCGGCGAGTTCCTATTGAAATGGTTGTGGATCTGGGCATGAACTGAGCTGAATTTTTGCAGCGTCTTCATGCTTCGAAACCGCTGCATGGCCCGTTCTCGTCGTCGGAACGGCTGATGCGAATTCTCGGCGCGATTGTTGAGCCGACGACCGGCCTCCTGGCGATCGGCGTTGCCGATCTCTTTCATCGCCGCGGGATAAGAGCAAAGCCCGTCGGTGACGACGCTCAGCGGTCGGCCATATTTCTTCATGATGCGCTTGAGAAACTTCAGCGCCGCGGCCTTGTCCCGCTTCGCCGTGACGACCGCTTCCAAGACCTCGCCTTCATGGTCGACAGCGCGCCAGAGATAGCAGAGCTTGCCGTTGACCTTCACGAACGCCTCATCCAAATGCCACCGCCACTGAGGATACCCGCGCATGTGCGCCACCCGCCTTTTTCGGATCTCAGCGGCAAACATCGGGCCAAATCGGTTCCACCAAAACCGGACCGTCTCATGGCTGATGTCGATCCCGCGCTCGGCCAAGAGATCCTCGACGTTGCGCAGCGACAGCGGGTACTTCACGTACATCAGCACCGCCAGACGGATTATCTCGGGCGAGCTGTTGAAATAGCGGAACGGGTTGATCATGGCCTCAAGCTACCAACCACAGCCAAAGACGACCCGAAAAATTGGTCTGACAATGCCATGGGCCCGCCCTCGCAGCTCTGTCGCCGAGCCAATTCGCTCGGAGATGTCGAAATCGGACTGCTTCGTTGCGAGAGGCGGCGAACCATCGGGCATTGCGGGCGCGAACCCGGCGAGGGTTGGTGTCATGCCAATATCGAGCAATGGGTTCGGTCCTGGCGTGGCGCTCCTCTTTCTGTTGGGAGCGCCGTTCCTCACCACCTTCAGCCCGAAGAAGCGATGCCCATTCCAACCCTAGACGCGGATTGCGACAATCGTGTCGGCGGCCCTCGGCGCTCCGTCCCGGGTCTAACGGGCGTATTCGTCGTGCAGTTTCACCCAGGCCATCGGGGACGGCAAGTCCTCCTCCTGCCGGCCGAAGGCGGTGACGTCGAGCAGCTGATAGGCGGGGTTCAGCGCGTCGAGGCCGCGCGCATAGGCCGAGTAGGTCCGATAAACCGCGCCGTCGGGCTCTTTCACGAAGGCGCTGATCCCGGGCAGGTCGGTCGTTCGCGTCTCGATCGAGGCGAAGTTGTAGCGGACCGCGCCCTCGCCCGCCGTATATTCGGGAAGGAACGAGACGTCGAAGTCGTAGTTGAAGTCGCCGTCGCCGGACGAGTACCAGGGAAAGCTCCAGCCCATCCGCTTCGCGATCGCCTCGAGCTTGGCGCGCGGCGCGCGCGACACGGCGACGAGCCGCGTGTCGCGGGCCTCGAGATGCGCCGTCACCCCGTTGTAGCCGTCGGCCCAGAAGGAGCAGCTCTTGCATGGCTTCTCCCAGTCGGGGGCGAACATGAAGTGATAGACGACGAGCTGGCGGCGTCCGCCGAACAGATCGCCGAGCGCGAAGTTTTGCCCCTCCGGCCCGTCGAACCGGTAGTCCTTGTCGATCCTGAGCCAGGGCATGGCGCGGCGCTTGCGGCTCAGTTGGTCGCGCAGACGGGTGAGTTCCTTCTCCTCATCGAGGAGGCGCCGTCGCGCCGCGAGCCATTCGTCGAGCGTGACGACGGGATGATCGGTCATGTCCGGCTCCATCATGAACCTTTGCGGCGCGCCCGGGAGGCGCGGCGGCTCAGGCGGAACAGACGGGCGCCGTCTCGAGCCAGACGGCGCGCCGTCGGCCCCATTTGTTTAGCACGGGCGCCAAGCCTTTTCGTAGGCGACAATTCGTCGCGTCCCGCGCTGGTATTCGGTCGCTAGCGCATGTTGGATCGGTCGCCCATGGTCCCTGCTCGCCGCGCGCGGGGAGAAGGTCAGGATGAGGGGCTGGGCGAGTTCCGGACGGGCCAGCCGCGCCGCTCTCACCTCTGCCCTTATATGACGAGAGAAAAGTCAAGCGGTTTGCGCGCTGGCCTTCTTGGATGGGACGATCTCTGCCTTCATCTCCGCCTCGACCTCGGCGAGATCCCGGCCAAGCGGCGGCATTCGCGGCTCAACTCAGCCTTCAGCCTCGGCATGATCGGCAACGCCGCCAGGCGCTCCAGCCGATCCGGCGCCATCGGGTCGAAATCGCGAACGCCTTGGGCGAACAGCAACGCCTTCACCCGATTGCGGTGGGACGTCTGTTCCTTGACGAGCCGCTCGTACTCGCGGTGTGGACGCTTCGCGTCTTCTTCCGCTTCGCTCGGGACCTCGACGACCCGGCAGGCGTCGAGCTCGCCCCGCAAAAGGCGCGCCAGGGTCCGCACGAGCTTGTCGGCGTCCACGCCGTCCGACTTGACCCGGCGCGCCCGGCGGTCGACCCGCGACGCTTGCCGGCTCGATCTCGTAGACATCGTAATCCGCCAGCTTCAGAGCGCGGTGCAGCCAATGGCCGTCCCGTCCAGCCTCGAAGCAAACATGAACCTTGACCGGAAGGCCGCTTCGCTTTTCCTCGTCGGCGCTGACGCGCCGCAAAAGCTCCAGCAACCCATAAAGGTCGCCGCCACACACCTCATGGCGGCGAACCCTCCATTGCTGCGGTGTGCCGACCCCGACCAGCCACTTCGATCGGCTCAGTTCCAATGCGACGAAAACTGGGGCAAACTCATTCTCGGCGACGGGCGCAATCTGCTCGATAAGCATGATCGATCCTATGTTCGGGTTTGGACGCTTCGACTATAGGCGTCGAAGCGCCCGTCGCCGCATAGGATCTCTCCCGCATAGCCAGTCGAGAGACGGGCGTCTTTCACGCCCTATGCGGGGCGAGGGGGAATATCATTTCGCCGGCGGCAGCGCGATCTTCGCTGCGACGGCATACCCGCGCGTCTTGCCGCCGTTCGATGCGTCGGCCGTATTCATGGCGTCGAACAGGTCGGACGCCCTGACCCAGACCGGCGGATATCTGTAGCCCGCGACATCGAGGATGAGGAACCTGTCGGGTCTTCTCGTCATAGGCCGCGAGCGGCGAGATATGGCCGCCCGTCTGCTGCCCCAGCGTCTTGCGCAGGTAGTTGCCGCGCCAGGACATCGCGCGGCAGCACCGCGTCCGTGCTGTCGTCGAGCACGTTGTCCTGCGTGAAGAAGCGGTAGGGTTGAAAGTCCGGGGTCGACGGCGCCGGAACGTTCAGCGCGTTGAGGACCATCACCATGCTGGCGACGCCGCAATAGGCCTGGGTCTTCTGGGTGACGAAGTGGATCGAGAGCGGAAAATAGGCTTCGAGCGCCTTGCTCTCGAGCAGAAATGTCTCGCCGTCGTGCGAGCTGAAATCCGTGAGGCCCGCCGGCAGCGGCAGGGTTTCGGCCCGCGCGCCGGACGCCGCGACGCAGAGCGCGAACACGAGCCATCGCAATCGACAAACCGGCATTTCGGACCTCGAATTGAGCTTGAGCGGCGGCGTCGCCGCGCTCCTCGCAAAGACGGCGCCGCCGGATGCCCCGCTTCTCCGCCAGCTTGCCCCGCTCGCAGGTTTCGGGCAAGCCTGCCCGCCGGAAGGCATGGGGCGCGCGCCTCGCGCGTCGAGCGCGAGGCGCAAAAAGGAGCGGCGGAATGAGCGACGCGGCGGCGCCTGCGCTGACCCGGCGCGCCCTGTTTCGGCGCATCGGCGCGGGCGCCGGCGGGGCCGCGCTCATGCAGGCGATGAGGAGCCTCGGCTTCGCGGCGGAATCGCCGTACCGCGGCCCGATCAAGCTCGAGGGCGATCCGAAAGGGGCGTCGGTCGTCATCCTCGGGGCTGGCCTCGCGGGGCTGACCGCGGCGTTCGAACTCGGCCGGGCCGGCTACAACGTCCAGGTCCTCGAATACAACAACCGCCCCGGCGGCCGGAACTGGACAATTCGCGGCGGCGACGTCTACACGGAGCTGGGCGGCGCGACCCAGCGTTGCGGGGCCTTGGCATCGGCAGCTGGCGGGGCGGCGCAGCTCGGGGACGGGCGACACGATCAACGGCGCGGGATTTACCGTCAGCGCCGCAAGCGGGACGGGGCTCAAGGTCGGAGGCAACGGCTCGTCCGGAACCATCGATAACGTCCAGGGCTCGGGAGCGAGCGTGGAGCTCGAGGCAAATTCGCGCGTCCAGCTGACGGGGTCGAGCGACGTTCTTCCCCCTTCGCGATATCCGGAGCGCATGATCCGATAATAGCCGTTGCAGCGAGCTCATCCTATTCCAACCAAGCCCATTGGGTTGTCGCTCCTTGGGCGCGTTATCTCCACGCGACTAATGGCCAAAAGACGGAGGTCTCGATCTGACGCGCAATGAACGCTCGATCCCGTACCTTCTGAAGCTCGCGACGCTTAGTTTCAGCGCCGTAGGCGAGTTCGTCGGCATAGGCATTGGGAAGGGCGAAGCCGCAAGACGCATAGGCGGCGATGCGGTTCTGCTGAATCTTCAGCGCTGCGTTGCTCAGTCTCGCGAGTGCAGTTCCCATCTGGGCTAGCGTTGCGATGCTCGTTTTGTGACCCTCATATTTCGCACCGTCAGTTTCGGTCGTCCATCTTAGCAGAGTTCGTACTCCATTCTGCTGGCTGCGATCCTCGCCCAGGAGTCCCACGGCGTCGGCGCGGCATTGCCAGCAATGGCGCATCAATTTGGCGCCACCTTCCAGCCGGTCCTGCAGCGTCTTGAGCTCCATCGGGGTCGGTCCACGCTGGCCGGCCAGGCCGTAATGGGTTCCGTGCGCGGGGTCGGAGATCAGCGGCATCACGTTGTGCAAGAAGGCGCCGCGCTCCTTGACCCATTGGTTGACCTCGATCAGGTGCTCGTCGTTGACCCCGGGGATCATCACCGAGTTGATCTTGGTCAGGATGCCGCGCGCGGTCAGCATTTCGAGACCGAGCATTTGCCGCTCGTGCAGGATCTTCGACGCCTCGACGCCATGCCGGCGCTCGTGGCGGTAGAAGATCCAGGGATAGATCTTGGCGCCGATTTCGGGATCGACCATGTTGATCGTGATCGTCACGTGGTCGACGTTCATCGCCGCGAGTTCGTCGACGTGGTCGGGCAGCGCCAGCCCGTTGGTCGACACGCATAGCTTGATATCGGGAATGACCCTCGCGATCGATGTGAAGGTCGCCTGCGTCTTCTTCCAGTCGTAGCAGGCGTCGCCTGGCCCGGCGATGCCGAGGACCGAAAGCTGCGGCACCTCGTTCGCCACCGCGATGACTTTGCGCCGCGCCTCATTCGGCGTCAGTTTTTCCGACACCACGCCGGGCCGGCTCTCGTTGGCGCAATCGTACTTGCGATTGCAGTAGTTGCACTGGATGTTGCACGCGGGCGCGACGGCGACATGCATGCGGGCGAAATAGTGATGTTCCGAGTAGCAGGGATGATCCTTGATCCGCTCCCATACGCTTTCGTCCATATCCTCCGGCCGAGCTGACGAGCCGCAGGAGGACGAAGAGCAACCGCCGGAGGCGGCGGTTTGCTTCATCGCGTCAAAATCGATCGGGTTGAGGAGACTGTCGAGCGATATCGTGAAGGGCTGGCTCATTGTCGCGCGTCCTGTCTGTCCAGCGACGATCACGCAAGCAGCGTGCCAGTTTTCTTCTGCTGAAATATCAACAGCTTAAAGCGTCAGGCAACGGAGGGTTGTCAGACACCGGAGGTCCGTCGGACAGCGCAATGTCGCATTGCCGACAATCCGGGGGCTTGTTTGGCCGGACCCAAAGAGGGCAGGGCGGCGTCGCGCGTCGTCCGGGCCGCACGGGCCGCGAGACCGCCATGGCGGGAAAGCGACGCCGCGCGGCCAGCGCTCTAAAAGCGCTTCATCTCGATGCGGTATTTGCGCAGCGCGTAGCCGATCTGTCGCGGCGTGATGTCGAGGATCCGCGCCGCCTTCGCCTGGACCCAGCCGGCGCGCTCCATCGCGTCGATGAGGCGCTCCTTTTCCGTCAGCCGAGCGTTCATCCCCGGACAGTCGCCGCCGTCCGCGCGCCCGCAGGTCTTCGATGCGGCAGCGGTGTTATCTGACGGTTCGCTCGGGGGCGCCGGCGCGGCGGGGGTCGGCCGGGCCGGTCGTTCGATAATCGGAGCGGCGATGGTCTTGCCTTCGGCGAGCTCGCCGATCGGATCCTCGAAGGCGCCTCGGCCGCTTCCCGCCCATAGCGTCGCCGACAGGCACTCCCCGGCGGCGCAGGAGAGATCTTCGCGAGTCACGACTTCGCCGCTCGCGAGCGTCGCCGTACGTCGCACGCAATTTTCGAGCTCGCGAACATTGCCGGGGAAGTAGCAGCGCTTCAACATGTCCATCGCGCCGCCGGACAGCGAGAGCTTGCGGCCGTTTTCGCTGTTGAAGCGGTCGAGGAACGCGCGCGCGAGCAAACCGATGTCGCCGGGCCGATCGCGCAACGGGGGCAAGAAGATCGGAATGACGTTGATGCGATAATAGAGGTCCGCCCGGAACTCGCCCTTGGCCACCGCGTCTTCAAGGTTCTTGTTGGTCGCGCAAATGAGGCGCACGTCGACTTTCAGCGTGCGCGAGCCGCCGACACGCTCGAACTCGCCCTCCTGCAAGACCGGCGGTTGCGATGATCTCCGGCTCTCCCGCCGCGTCGAGGACGACGATCATGCCGAGCCGCATGTCGAAGAAGCTGCTCAGGACGTTGACGACATTGGAGAGCGTCTCATCGAGGCGCGCGGTGCCGTTGAGAATCTTCGAGATCTCGTAGATTCCCATCATCGCGACTTCTGGCGCGGCGCGATGTCGGCGCAAAGGCTGGGCCTCGGCGACATAGGTCGCCGGACGTTCGATGACGGTCACGGCTCGCTCCAAGACGCCCTCCAACCAAGTCAATGAGGGGCCTGATCGCTCGATCCGAGCGACCCAATGCTGACACGAAACGCGTTCTTCGTCGCGCGGAAATAACCGGCGCCCGAATCCCTTTCTTGCGCATGAATTTGGCGCCGTCGTTTCGGGCGGGTTTGCGGGAAAATCGCCCCTAAAATCGTGGGGTTGCGTCCGATTGAGGTTGCTCGCGATCCTGCCGGCGCGCGTTCTTTCGGGTTCGGACAGCCATCCTGGCGATTTTCGTCTCTACGATCAATGAATCAGGCGACCATTGCGAGAGGGTTTGAGAGCAGACGCTGAACAATTCTTGTGCAGCGCAGCAAGAGGGTTTGAGCGCGCCTGATTCGCCAAACGGCATCCCGACCTTGTGTCGCTCGCGATGCGGCGCTCGGTCGGCGCGTCGGCATTACGCTAGACCAGGGCGGGGCGTGTCGCGCTGCGCTTAAACGTGAGATTGCGCCCGCTTGCGAAGATCACTGCAGTTGAAGACGAGATTCATGGCGCCCTGAGTTTCAATTTAGCTGCATAAATGAGACTCAAGATTTGGGCTGGGTCGGCGCGAAAATGCCGACGGCAATAGTTTCGAAATGAGCGTGGCAGGCCCCAATCGTCCTGCCTTTGAGTTCTGCGATGTTTTTTCGGTTGGGTCGCGGCTGAGCCCCCAATTCCTAAGCCAAAGTCCGCGACGTCCCTGCCCTTCAGACCCTCCGGATCTCTGCTCAGCAGATCGCGTGTGGCCTCCTCAAGCCGGCTGGCTTCCTCCCAGCGCTTTGCTCGTCGTTGCCGCCTGCAGATCGTCCACTTGGCCCCCGCAAATTTCACCAACATTGCGGGCCCTCATTCTCAATTTAAGTACAGTACGGCAGGCCGAGTCTCAGATTTAACTACAGAGTCTCAATTTAGCTGCAAAAGGAAGCACTTGAAAACATTGAATCCGGCGTCTCACGTTTAAGGGGTCTGCCTCACTTTCCGTGCTGACCGAGAGCACTTTGAACTCATAACACACGGAAAACACAGAAGGATTTTACGAAGGGCCCGCGGGAAGAAATGTAGCGGGAAAATCACGGAACCGGACCCAGATTTACCCTGCGTTATCAATGGTCTTTCACGAATTAGTGGTTGCCGCCAGCACGGAAAGTGAGGCAGACCCACGGAAAGTGAGGAAGACCCTTATTAAGTGCCAAACGATATCGAGGCCGGTTGCGGGACCCCGATCACGTCGTCTTCGCGCGGGCGATTGCGGAAGATCGAATTGTCGTAACTGAGAACGCGGAGGATTTTCGCAAGCTCGCCGGGAGCGTCGAACTTCATCCCGACTTGATCATTCTGCCGTCTGTCGCACGATCAGAGGCCCAACGGCTCATGGAGCTTGCGGCGATCGACCGCAAGATCTGCTCGTGAACTCTGTTCTGACGATTTCGGCGACGGGTTCCATCACCATCGGCCGATTGCCCTGACAATGTTCAGATCGACGCCCGTGCTCATCGTCGTTGAGGCCGCCCCAATAAAAAAATCTCCGAACCTGCGACCAGACCTCACGCCGGACATCCTGGAATTTCGTCACGCCGTGGAATGGTTCTCGCGCGACAGACTGAGCGCACGGCGCAACGGCCGTACCGCTTCAACCTGGCCATGCCTACGGGATCGAAAACATGCGATCCATGCGCAGCACTGTTCCGATGATGAAAAGCCACTCTTCATCGATCTTTACGAGTTCGCAATCGTACTCGCGCGGCGACAGCAACTGCCATTCCCTGTCCATCGTCATAACGGTCGAGCAGATAAAATCGCGCCTTCGCCCGTCCATCCCCCGCCTCAATCCGCGTGGCTGCGCCTCAGCGCGTAGAGTAATCGCCGCTTCCAGCGCTCGCCGGGTTTGAGTTCATCGCCGAAGGTATGGCGACCCATGATAGTTCGCTTTCGACTTTTACGTGGACGTTCGTCGGCGCTCGATGGGCGCATCGCCGGAGAGTCCGCTATCGTGCATCGTTTGTCGTTAAGCAAAGGCGTGGCTCTACCGTCATCGAGAGAGATCGGCATCTTGTCTCGCCGTTTTGCCTTTGCGCGCAGCGCCGGACCGCCGGAGCTTCCAACAACTTGACTTGGCGCCGTCGTCAGGACGCTTGGCGAAACGCCTATTCCTTCTTCTGATCGCGCACCGGATAGTTGACGGGACGTGGCCGACAATCTGTCCGCTAACGGCATGCTCTCGGCAGACGAGGACCCAGAATTCCGCGGCGGCTTGGATGTTTGAGCCCTGCCCTTTAGTGGCCGCACTGACGGCCGCTTTAGCGGCACAGAAGTTGGCTCCGACTCTGCTGCTGATAAGGAGGCGTCTCGGAGCACACGACCTAGCGGCTCGTCCGCGACGAGGCTCGGAAGAATTCGGCCCTTTGGATACGATGCCGCAACGTCGACAAGGGGCTGATGTACATTCTTCGCCTCGAATGCCGCAGCCGCGGCACGACGCGACTCTCGATCAAAGGCTGCTTGCGAAGGCTTGGTCTCGGACGATTGCACCTTTGGGCTTGAAGTGGTCGGCAGCCTTGGCCGACGCCGGACTTCGACGGTGAACGGTGGAACAGCGCGTCTCAATGTTGTCCTCGATACCACTCACGGTTCGACAGACTCGTCTCGCCCAAAACGAACCTTGCGAGGCAAAGCACAGTAAAGCAATAGGCCATTATTATGGCGGAAAGCAGCCGGTCGTCTCAACCATGCCGGCGTTGTCACGGGAACGGTCGCGCACTGCAATTCGGCGGGTAACATGGGCGTGACGATCTCGTTCGCCCGCCACCAGTTCCCGCCGCGATCATTCAACACGCCGTTTTCGCGGCGGCCTGATGGAACTCCTCGGTGAGGCGCACCACCGGCACGACGCCCGAGCCGATGATGTCCGCCAACACCTGCCCGGGTCCGACGGAGGGCAGCTGGTTAGTTAGCGTCGTCCACGGTCTCCAGAGCGTAGAGCGCGATCGGCTGTTTCTTTCCGCGCATTGGAAGGGTGCCGAGCGAGCGACCCATCACGCCGACGGGAAGCGCGCCGATGCGCTCAATCAGCGCCGCAGATGCCAACACGCGGCAACCGGTGTTACGCACGCCTCCTGTATCCGCGCGGCGGTGTTCATGGAGTCGCCGATCAGCGCGATCTCCTTCTTAAGGTAACCAAGCTCCCCTACGACGACCGAACCGCAATGAAGCCCAGCGCGAAAATCGGCGCGGCAGCCAAAATCGCGCTCGTAGTCGGGGCCACGCGCGGCGAGCCGGTCGAGGGCCGCAAAACAGGCGCGCACGCAGGCGGCCTCATTCAGGCCTGCCGCTAACGTCCAGGTGGCGATGATCTCGTCGCCGACATATTTGTGGATTTCGCCCCCGGCCCCGGCGATGGCAAGTGACAGGTCGGTGATGAAACGGTTGAGGAAGTCCAGAAAGCGCTCCTCGCCGAGACGCTCGGCGATCGCGGTGGACGCGCGCATGTCGATGAACAGCAGAATGCGCTCCTCACGGCGCGGGTGGTGATAGCGCCCGGCGACGAAGGCGAAGAGCACGCCCGGGCCAAGCAAATCGTTGACGCCCAACAGCAGATTGTGGCCAAGGCTCAACGCGAGCGAGAAGACGATGTCGGCGCGGGTGATGCCGACCGGCAGATTGCTGGCGATGAGCACGAGCAGGGGAATTGTCAGGCTGCCGCGACCGCGTTCCGCCACGTGGTCATCGCCGCAACGCGAAGTGCACGGTGGGTTTGGGCTGAGATGAGATGGCGTTGTACGTTGAAGGTGTTGTAGACGGCGGCGTGGGTTGAAAGAAACTTCTGCGCGCACGGATCTTCGGACCGCGATGCACATTGCGACTCGCGCGAATACCGGGTTTAAGAGTTCACGCCCGGGCTCATGCGGGAAGCGGCTCGCGAATGATCACGATCTACGCCCTCGTCTGGTGCCAGGCGATCCTTTCGGCGGGGCATCACGCGCATTCCTGCCTGAGCTACGGCGGCCAGCCGACATTCTCCTCGCAGAATGCCTGCGAGGGCTATGCCGCGCCGCTCAGGCAGCGCATCGCCGCCAGACATAGTCGCCGGTGAGGTTCACATGTTCCCACTTTTGCGTTCACTGTCGTTACGGCCCGGTGACTCGTCGTCTTCCCAAGGGAGACGTTGTCGGCCAAGGGTTCCGAAACGACGATCGAATGCATCGCCCGGACAATTCCCGCGCCGCGGATCGCCGAATAGACGAGACTTCCCCGCGCCGCCGGTTCATGGCCGCCCGCCTCGCCTTTCTCCTTGACCGCCACCCTCCCCGACCCATATGCCGGACGCGCCAGTCGGCCGGACGGCCGCCGCCTCCTGAGCCTGTCGAAGGGGCGGAGGAAAGTCCGGGCTCCATACGGATGCGGCGCCGGATAACGTCCGGCGGGGGCGCTCGACCTTCGGCCAGCCGGTGATGCGCAGCCGGATGTCGCCGCCTGGCCGGACGAATGGCGGCGTCCGGTATGGAGCGCCATGGTCGACCGCGCGCACGACGTCGACGCGGGAGATGATCGCGCTGAAATCATTGGACGCCCAGCGCAGGAAGGCGAAGACGCTGTTCGGCGCGAGGCTCAGGACGCAACGGCGGCGATCGAGGATGGTCTCGCCGGTCTCGTGGCCGAAGCGGATCCAGTGTTCGATGCCAAAGGGGCGGGACCTATCCACTCTCGCACCTCTACGGGTACTTCGGGCTCGTACGCCTGAGCCGGCTTGGGCACGACGTGTCGTGGACGAAGGCGTGAGGTCTTGCCTTCGAGCCAGGTCAGTTCGACCCGCGTCTGAATGGGGCCGGCATCGCGTTTGGGCGCGCGGCCGGTGTTCGGTTCGGCTCTCAAAAAGGGGCCTCCATTGCTATCGGGAATTCGCGCGTGAGCCACTCTCGCGAGCCACACCTGCGACGAACTGGCCTCACTGAAAGGCTACGGTCCTGGTGCGGCCGCGGAGCGCCGGTCGGTTGTCCACGGCGAGCCGGGCTGAGCTGCGCCCGGCCTCGGGTCCAGGCGCGAGCGGCTCGGGCGCCAGAAGCGTGCGGACGCCGCGCGAAGCCGCTATTGCGCTCCCGCATCGTCGCGGTGCAGGTCGTTCGATCTCCGCGGCGAGCGCCGCAATCTCGCGTGCTGCTCGGCCGTCGCGACGCTGCTCGGCGCTGCTCAACGGTCGGCTCTCGAACTTTTCCAGCGAGCGCCTGATGCGGCTCCTGACCGCGCTCGGCCAGGACGTCGATATCATCGTCAGTGCGAAGCCGCGTGAGCGCGCGCACGGTCGCATCCCTGTTCTCGGCGAAGCGCACGCATGAGGATTCGACGAAAAAATTCGCACCGTCTTTCGTATCCGCAATTGCGCTGTCGCCACCCAGAGCCGTCTATTCAGCGCTGGTGTAACTAGCGGATAAGATTGATGTATTTTCGTTGACTTAGCGAGAACGGAAGTCCAACTGGATTCCGATTTGCAGAGATCACGAAATGCGCCACGGTCAGCATGAAGGTGAAGCCCAAGAACGCAAAGGTCTCCGGTTTGCCGAGCCCGCGTCGCTTGCGGTCGACCGCCGCAAAGCGGCCGAACTCAATCAGGCGGGTCTTGTCCGGGTGAAGCGACAGCGCAAATTCCCCGAGCCTTTCGCGCATTGCATCAAGGAAACGGCGCGCGTCGCCCTCATGCTCGAAGCCGACGGCCAGATCGTCCGCGTAACGAACGACGATCATGTCGCCTTGAGCTTCCCGCCGTCTCCAGCGCTCAGCCCAAAGATCGAAGCAGTAATGCAGGTAGATGTTGGCAAGGAGCGGCGAAATCACTGAACCTTGACCCGTTCCCCTATCATCGACCGTCACGATCCCATCTTCGAGGATGCCCGCCTTGAGCCACTTTCGGATCAGGCGGATGATGCGCTTGTCGCCGATCCTATATTCCAGGAAGCGAACCAGCCAATTTTGGCTGACCGCCCCGAAGAAGTTTTGGATGTCGGCGTCAAGTATCCAGTTCACTTTCCGTATTTTGATCGCCGTCGACAGCGCGTCCAGCGCATCGTGCGGCCCTCGCCCAGGTCGGAACCCGTACGAGAAACCGCAGAAGTCGCCTTCATAGATAGCGTTGAGCGCCATGACGGTTGCGCCCTTTACGACCTTGTCTTCCAGGGCGGCGATCGCGAGCGGCCGCTGCTTCCCATCGGCCTTCGGTATGTACGTCCGGCGCGACGGTTGCGGTCGATAGGCTCCCCGGTGGACCCGTCCATGCAGATCCTCGATCCTGGGTTCGAGGTCCGCCTCGTAGTCATGCCACGTCATGCCATCCACGCCGGGGGCGGCTTTGCGCTTAAGCGCGTAAAACGCCGTCCGGAGCGTGTCGGCATTGATGTGGTGGAGGAGCGTGGTGAACTGTCCCTTCTTCCTTTGCCTTGCGGCTTCCCGTACGCGGTCCAGCGCCTGGGTCACGCGCACCAGGCTCTGTGTCCGGTGCGTGCTTTGCTGATCCGCGTTCCCCTTGGTCCCCGGCCTTGGCTCCACCGGCTCCGCAGCCGGTCGCCCGGCTTTGTTCGTCGGCTTCGCGGCTACTCTGCCGGGGTCTGACTTCTCTGGATCGTGCATCGGCGGCTACGGCTCCTCACCTTCCCGCCGCGGACCACGCGACCCAATAGGGCCTATGGCCGATCCAGAGATCTCCCGGTTCCCGCGCAAGGAGCGTCCATACATGCCAGGGTCTTAGACCACGCCGGGTTGGCCGGGCGCTCGCGTTAGCGCGCCCGTCCATTTTGCCTTCCGATAAGTGAACGGCGTCGGCACCCGGGATCACAACGATTTCGCGGCTCGATGGCTGGCCTATATGCTCCCCTGCCGACGCTTCGCCGACGTCCTCGCGGACGCCTGCGCAAGGCTCGGGGCCGATGTGGGTCGCTACTCCTTCATCGCAGTGGACTTTCACCACATACTCCTTGCCGGTCTCCCGGCGCACTCACTCGCGTTGCGGCCCGCACACTCGCGCCGTCACCTATACGTGACCTGCTACACCGAAGGCTTCAGCCATTTTGTCACCTCCATGACTGCTCCGGTTGCTTCCGGCTGGAGCGGTTGCCGGGTGGGGCTTGCACCCACTGGAAAGCGCCGCCTTGTCACGGCGCACACGTCAAGCGGACATTGCGAATCGCGACGGTTGCCGAGACCAGGCCGGTGAGTCGATCTGCTGGTCCACGGACGGCGAAATAAGTCTGCCGCCGTGAACTACCACCGCCTAAAGGCGGTGGCTTCGGGTTACGGCTTAAAGCCGGATTGGGTCGTCGCCTTGCCAAAGGTCTTTGATGCGGCCGCGCTCGCGCAGGGCATGACTGCGTCGGCAGCGGTCTCCGGCGCTCCGCGACGGGGTTCGGTCGCTCAAAGGCGGCTTAAGAGTTCCGCTTTCTTGGCCGCGAACTCCTCTTCGGTCAGAATGTTCTTTTGGCGGAGTTCCGCGAGGCGCTCGATCGTCTTGACGATGTCCTCCATCGCGGGCTGTGCCGCCGGGGGCGGAGCCGTTGGCGCCGCGCGCGTCTCGGATTGAGGCGCTTGCGCCGGCAGCGGCGCGGAACCGGACGGCGCGGGATTGCGAGGCTGATCGCCCTCGGGGACAACCAGGACCAGGTCCGCGACGCGCACGAGGCCATATTGGCTGGTGAACGTCAGCGACTGATCGCCGCCCTGCTGCTGGGAGAATCCCGAGATCCTGTGCTCGCCGGTGTCATAGACGCGGACCTGCCCTCCTTGCTGGATCGCCAGTCGGCGAGAGCCGGGAAAGCAGGCGTACCGGAGATCATTCTGAGCGCCAGTGGAGGCGGGACTGCCCAGTTCGGCAGGCCACCATTGCCTGGCCGAGCCGGCGCCCGCCACGAACAGACTGAATTCGCCGCCGCTACTCTGCGTTTGTGACTGAGAACTCTCGGCCTTGGAGTTGGTTAAAGGTTGAACGTGCAGGATGCCGGCGAGTTCGTTGCAGAGCGCATCGACGCGATACTTGAGGCCCTGATTGAACATGTCGCCAATCATGATCATTCCGCCCTGCGACCATTGTCCCATCCCGCCGAGATCGGGGTGATTGAATTGAGCCTGGCGCCCATTCACTCGCGCGAGCGCATCAAGCAAGACGAGCGCTCCCTCCAGGCTGACCCCATGGCGCTTTGCGGCGTCGGTCACGATGCGGAGCCCTTCGGGCGTGAGGTTCTGCATGGGCGGATCAATTCCTGGCGGCGGCACGTCGCTTCGAGCGACCGTGCCCGGCCGGTCCGAACGACTATACAGGGTTTGCGGGAAGTGCGAGCCCCACAAAATCGATCTGTGGCCCATCGGTTTCGCCCCGGCGAACGTCCGCTGTTTAGCGCATTCCGGCCGAAGACCGGAGTCCCGCAAAAGCCATCGTTCGCCCGAGCAAGGCGGCGGGTCCGGCATTCCCGCCTTGCGCAGGCCCTCGATCATGACGAAAGCGACCCTTGCGACAGGGAAAGCTCAGGAGAGGAGAATGAGCATGGCACGAAGTCGCTGCGCTCCAGCCCGCTGCGCGGGGCCGCAAGCGGAGAGGCCGGTGACAATTCGAGAAGCCAGTGAAGCCGAGATGACAGCATAGCCGGTGGAGAGCCCGGTCCTGAGAATCGAGGTGTTGTGACCTCACTCAGGATGGAGCTCTCCATGAGCAAGACCGACACTGTCAGTCCGCTGCGTCAGCGTATGATCGAAGACATGGCTGCGCGCACGCTCAACCCGCACACGCAGCGCAGCCACATCTATAGCTGCAAGCGGTTCGCCGCCTGGCTCAAACGCTCGCCCGATACGGCGGCGCCCGACGAGGTGCGCCGTTTTCAGCTCCACCTCATCGAGAGCGGCGCCAGCATCTGTAACCGCAATCGGATCATGACCGGGGTGCGCTTCCTGTTCCGCGTCACGTTGCGTCGCCACGATCTGGCGGCCGAGGTGTGGCACATCAAGGAGCCGCAGAAGCTGCCGCCGGTGCTGAGCCCTGAGGAGGTCAAGCGTGTTCTCGCCATGGCGACGAGCCTGAAGGCGCGCGCGATGTTGACCCTCTCCTATGGCTGCGGGCTGCGGGCCGGCGAGGTGGCGCGACTGCGGGCGGGCGACATCGACAGTGAGCAGATGATCATCCGCATCGTGCAGTCGAAAGGCCGCAAGGACCGACACGTGATGCTGCCGGCCGAGATCCTCGACCTGTTGCGGCAATGGTGGAAGGCGCAGCCGACCAGGCACGACACCGGCGTTGCGCCGGAACAACGCTGGCTGTTTCCCGGCCGCGGCGATCATCAGCCAATGACCACACGCCAGTTCGGCCGACTGTTCAAGCAAGCCGCGAAAGCCGCCGGGCTGCGCAAGACGCTCTCCCTTCATTCGCTTCGCCATTCCTTCGCCACCCATTTGCTCGAGCGCGGCACGGACATCCGCGTGATTCAGGCGTTGCTTGGACACGACAAGCTCGAGACGACGGCTCGCTATACCCGCGTGGCGACCGGAATGATCGCCAAGATCGAGAGCCCGCTCAAGGGCCTAAACCCGCCGCGCCACAGGCAAGCAAACCGAGACGCTGAGAAGCCGCCGGCGCGATAGCGCCGTCGGTCATGGTTCGGCCAGCTCTGGAGGTCGCGGACATCCTCCGCGAGCACGGTCCCGCTTGGCGCGAAACCAATCGCGGCCATGTGAGCCTCGACCAGTTGAAAGTGATGAGTGCAATCGAGCGCTGCCGCACGGTGGCGCTCGGCGGCCACGTCGCACGCTGCGAGAACGCGGCGTGCGGTCATACGCTCATCGCTTACAACTCGTGCCGTAACAGGCGCAACGCGGGCATGGGCAGGGCAGCAGGCGTGGCGCATCCGGCGCGATATCCGACTGCTGTTGTGGGTCGGCGGCAGGCGGGGCGACATCGAGGAATGCGCGGGCCGTCGCGATGTTCTTGGCGCGGTTGGCGCTGGCGAAGAGCCCGTAGTGGCGGATGCGGTGGAAGCCCGTGGGCAGCACGTGCAGCAGAAAGCGGCGTATGAACTCGTGCGGGTGAAGCCGCATCGTCTTCCAGCGGCCCGGACCGTCGATGCGATAGTCTTTCCAGCGGAACGCGACGCCGGCGTCGTCGGCTGCAATGAGGCGGCGGTTCGAGATGGCGACACGGTGGGTGTAACGGGAAAGATAGCGCAGCACTTGCTTCGGTCCCGCGAACGACGCCTTGCAATAGACGACCCACTTGATGTGCCGCAGTGGGGCGATGAAGTGCTTGAACGTCTTCTTGTCGGCAAGCCCGGCATGCGTGTTGAAGAACTTCAACTGGCCGGCGTCGTGCGCATCCGTGAGCATGGCCAGCATCTTGCCGCTGAATAGACGCGCCAGCACGTTGACGTGCACGAGGAAGTTGAAGCGGGAGGCGACCCATCGCGCGCCGTCGGCCGAGAGCCCTCCACCGGGCACGATCATGTGCACGTGCGGATGATGGGTGAGCGTCGAGCCCCACGTGTGCAGCACGGCGGTGATGCCGATCCTCGCGCCGAGGCGCTTGGGATCGGCGGCGATGGCGAGCGTTGTCTCGGCCGCTGCCTTCGGTCGTAGACCACGCGCTTGTTGTGGTAGGCGATGTCACGCAGCTTGCTCGGCAGCGTGTAAACGACGTGAAAGTACGGGACGGGCATTGTCCGAAGTGCCAGGCTGCGGCCTCACGCCGATGGCTGGCCGACCGCGAAGCGGAGCTGTTGGGCCTTGATCGCCGTGAATCGAGTCGAGAGAGACCACCGCCAGCGTGGAGCCAGCGCAACGGAACGGGAAAGCGGCGGCGCTCAGAGGAGGTGTGGCTCATGACGTGTCGGTTGTGCTTGGTGTCGGCCGCCACCTCGGCTGGCAGCCGGATGCGAACACCTCGATCACGATCATGCGGGCGCCGCCCGGCGCCCGTTGACACGCTCAAGCGAATCCTGAAACGCCATCCTCTGCCGCCAGCCAAGATTGCCCACGGATATGCCGCCGCGAGCGAATCTCTCTCGTGAGGAACCGGATGCGGGAATTCCGCACGTCCGGGTCTGTGAGGGATGGGGACGGCAACGTCCCCATCTACTCGGCTCCAGGCTGGCCGCGCGAGCGACTGCCTGAGCATCATGATCGAGATGAGTTGCCGTGCTCGCGAGATCGGCGGCGGCTCGGCGCAGGCCGGGCGCGTCACCGGCGGCCAGGGCCGAATTTGCGTCCCCAACCAGGCGCCGGCCCGTGCGAGCGGACAGCTCGGCGAGCGTTGTCCGGACCCGGCGCACAGCGGCCGCGCCTCCGAAGATGTCGAGAGCCTGGCGGAGGTCGTCACGGCGTTCATCGTCGTCAGCAGGCGGCAGCGCGGCCAGTTGCCCGATGCGGTCCGCATCCCGAAACAAAGACTCGTCATCGGGGCGCCGGGACCGGCCACCGGCCAGGAGGCCGCGCATCTCCGCTCGCGCCGACGTCAGGCACCAGCGCCGCCGAAGCGCATCGGACGTCGGGAGGACAGTCCGCAGAAGGGCGAACAGCAGGATGACAGAGGTGATCGCCATCAAGCTGGAGAAGAGATAGCTTTCGGGGTTGTAGCTCTGCGGGTTCGTCGGGGAGAGGATGACGGGGAAGAAAACGAGCACCAGGAACCCGATCGGGGCCAGTCTCGGGTTGGGGATCGTGAACAGCAGGGCGGCGGCAAGGACGCTTGGCGCCATGCCGATCGCCAGAAGGGGAAACTGGTCGACGCCGTCGAGGATCAGGAACTCCGTCACCCCCGCAAGCAGCGCGGCGATCGGCATCGCGATGACAGCGGCGGCCGCAAAGGCAGGTGGGTTCGGCGTATTGGCGCTTAAGGCTATGGTGACCCCAACCAGGGCGACCGCCTGAGACGCGAACGGCCAGCCGCCGAGGGAAAACAGGATGGCGGAGATCAGCACCGCCAGAAACGCACGCAGGCCGTTTCGCGCAGCCGCCCGTCGCGAGCGGTAGATCGGCGCATGGGGGATATGGCGTGGAGCGCGGCGACCCGCCTGGAGGTCTTCAATGGCGTCTCGTGCCCGCCGGTTCTCGATTAACAAGTCCAGGGCGTGTCGGGCAAAAAGCGCGTCGTGTGGGTCGGCGTCGCCAACATCCGCCTGACGCTGCAAGCGAAGCTGCAACGCACGGCTCTCGTCCCCGAGGGCATCGGCGAGAGCCCCGCCAAGCGTCCTGCGAAGAGATGGCAAGGTCGCACCGGGGAGCGACGACAATGCGCCTGCAGCGCTGACCTCGGCGACCAACGCCACGGCGGCGCTCCGGGCCGCCGTGGCTCGCGCCCCTCCGTCGCTCGATTCAACGGCGAGCGCCGTAATATCAGGATGAAGAGCGGTGATCTCGCGCAGCAGATTTGCCGACTGGATCGGGTGCGCCTTCTCGCCACGGAGGATGGCGAGCGCGAAGGCGCGGACCCGCTGTTGCGCTGCGGCGAGCTTGTCGGACAGGCCCGGATGTACGTTCGGGGCGGCAAACGCGTCGCCGACCAGGGCGAGCGCGGCAACTCCCACCACGATCGCCGCGCCGCGGTTGACGCCAGTCGTGAAAACGCTTTGCGGCGAGTTGATCTGCAGCACAGCGACCACAGCAACCGTATAACCGGCCAGGACCGCGCCGTAGGCCCTGTTGCCGTCCAAAAGTCCACCGACGTAGACACAGAGCCCGAGCCAGCCGGCGAAGCCGATCAGAAACAGCTCGCGAGTTTGCGGGAACAGCCCGGCTACTACAAACGACGCGACAACCCCGATGGCGGTGGCGAGGACCCGGTAGACGGCCTTTTGATAGGCCTGCCCCCGCGTCTGCAGGGCGAGAAGACCGCAGCAGACGACGCGCTCTCCAACTGCAGCCAGAACGCTGCGTACAGCGCCGCCATCATGGCGGCCCAGATCCGCAGCGCAAACGCCCAGGCGGAGAGCGGAAATCCGCTGGACGCGGTGGAATAGGGACTGGCTCTACGAAACGCTCGGGCTGTTCAACGGCTACCGAGCGGTGCGGTCAGCCCCGAAAGTCGCTCCGGCAGGATAGGTCCCATAAGCCTTGGGGCGAAGCAAGCAGGAGAGCGCAGTGCGAGGAAATCCGCATGCTGCGTCGACGAGGCGGGGGCTGGAAACGCGGCATGGTCGAGATGGTGTGACACTCGGGCGATCATAACCGTGCGGCGAATGCTTTGCGTGTCGTCTACTGGCCGAGCGCGCATTTGTGCCGGCCACCGCGCATACTGCGTTTCGCCGTTTTCGAACGACCAGTCTTCACGATTTGTGTCGACCAGATTGATCCAGACACCCTCCTCTCGCACATGACATGCGCTCCTTCTGCGACGAACCGTTTCGCGCTCGCCAGACCGACGCCTGCCCGCCTCGACAAATTCCGTGGGTGCAGTTTCAAGTGTTCATTCGCGCCTCCACCATAGCCGCGAAAGGAAATTGGCTGTCCCTCTTTGCGTGCGGTCGAAGAGCCATTATGAAAGACGAAGGGCTGTGCGTTCTTCGGTCCCCAGTTCTTGTAGAAAAGGCTGACGCCGTCTGCGGTCTGGACAAAGCTCATGACTGTATTCTCCTGAACGTATCAGCTATGGGCTAGGGAAGTCGAAATTTACAAGATTAGATTTACCTGTCAGAACGAGATGAATTGGCTCCTCGCTGAATGGAGTGGGTAAGGCCGTTTTTTGGGTTCGCTTGGGGAGCGATCGGTTGGGATCGAGTTTATTGTGAGGGGATGTGCGAGACACCGATCTTTTCCAGTTGGCCCTTGGGTTGCAGTCGCCGTGGACGGTGACGCGTAGCGAGTTTGCGGTCGAGGATGGTCGGCTCGATTTGTATGTGGACTTTCCGCGCGGGAGCCGGTTCGCCTGCGCCGAGTGCGGACGCGAGGGTTGCGCGGTTCACGACACGAAGGATGAAACGTGGCGGCATCTGGACTTCTTCCAGCATCGCACGCTGTTGCACGCTCGTGTGCCGCGCGTGAGCTGTCCGAACTGCGGGGTGCGCAAGGTCGCCACGCCGTGGGCTCGGGCGAGTTCCGGGTTCACGTTGTTGTTCGAGGCCTACGTGCTGGCGGCCACAAGCGATCGGCATCGCCTTGGCCAGCGGATCGTCGAGCATTACGGCTTGGCGAGCACGACACGCGCAATCCCAATCGCGCCAAAGGCCAAGAACATCATTGCGCGCGAAGGCTACGCCCTTCCATGTCCAGCGCGTGCGCGATCCGTCGGGGTTTGGCGAGCCGTATCCGCTGCCCTCATGCGTAAGACAATCTGCGTCGTGAAACACAAAATCCGCCAGCTGAAGCTCTGCCTCGCCGCCCACGCGCGCATTGCGCAACTCGTCCGCCCGAAATATGTGAGCGTTGCGCAACTCTTGCGGCCGAAAAACGCTGGAATCAAATCGTTCAATCGATTGCGCCAGAGCGAAGCATTGTTCCGGTGACAAAAATTCGTGTTCCGGCTGAACAATCCATTTCAGCTTTGTCGCACGACCGCGAATCTCCTTCGCGTTGATCTTATTGGAGAGATCCCGAAATGCTTCGGCATATCCAATGTTGGGAGGAGTGCCGTAACCCAGTCTCGCGCTCGTCAACAAAGCCTGCGCGTCAAGAAAATCCCTGCCTACGAAGCTCTCGACGAATTTGAGGCTTCGCGTTGCTATCCAGGTCAGCACGGCCATCAAGGGCCATGCTTCATCGTCGGTCGAAAATAGGGTTGGAACCATCGTCGAAACCTGAGCGCACCCAAAAGGCAGAGCCGAGGTCTGGCGCGAAGCGGCTCGGGGGTTCGCGCAACGGCGGGGCCTTGGTGCGATCGCACGCGCCCCCCGTACCAGGGGACGTCCGGAAGCGAAAGGTACGTTTCGGCTTGTCGGGTGGCCGTCCTGTCCGCAAACTCGAATCAGGAAATAGCTCGGGTCAATTGAAGCACATTCGCGTGTAATTTGGGCTCACAATACTGGGCCCACGTGTGCATAAGCTGCCTCCGCTTGTCGAGAACGTCTGTCCTGCGGTAGGCCCGTTCAACCTGAGTGCCGACCCGATGCCCCATGGCCTGTTCAATCACAGAGTGGGGGAATGTCGCGACCTCCTCCGCCCAAGTCCTAAAAGTAGCGCGGAAGCCGTGGGCGGTAATCGGCCGGCCGCTTGCGGGATCGATCCAAATCTTTTCGGCTCCCGAGTTCATTCGCTTCAGGAGCGTAAGCAAGGCCATGTTGGACAAGGGCTTGCCTCGGGCTTGCCCCGGGAAGACGAAACGCGAAACCTGCCCCTCGCGCATTTGCCCCACGATCTCGACAGCCCGTGCGACCAACGGCACGCGGAAACCCTCCTTGCGATGCTTCCGATCCTTAAGGTTCGCTAGAGGTACTGTCCACAATGCCTGGTCTAGGTCGAACTCGTCCCAGGCCGCCTTCAAGACCGCGTCGGTGCGGACGTTGGTCAGGATCAGGAACTCAAGCGCACGGGCGGCGACGGCGTCTCTCGCGCGCAGATCGGCTATAAATTCCGGCATCTGATCGTATGGCAGTGAGGGATGGCTTCCCCTGGTTAACTTCGCAGGCGCCTCAAAGCCCATCGCCTTCAGGTCTGCCCACCGCGCAGGATTGTCTGGCATCACAATGCCGTGTTCGTCCCGGAGCAGAATGCGGGCATGTTCGAAGACGCGTCGGATCGCCGGGTACAGCTTGCGGGCGACTTCGGGCTTTGCGCGCCAGATCGGCCGTAGCAGGGCCGCGACCTCCACCGTGGTGATCTCGTGCACTGGCCGCGCGAGCAGAGGGCCGGAATAGGCCGGGCCGAGATGACGCTCCCATTGGTAGCGGACCTTGGCGTTGCCCGATTTGCTCTGAGCATCAGCGATCACGGTTTGGGCGATTTCCCCGAAGGTCGGGACAGGTCGCTCGGCCTTGCGTAGTGCCTTGCGGTCGTCGAGGGGGTCGACGCCTCTCGCGATCAGCTTGCGCGCATCGGCGGCGGCGAAGCGCGCGTCCGATAAGCCGATTGCAGGGTATGGGCCCAAACCCATGTCCCGGCGGACGCCATTCAACTGATAGCGAAGAACCCACTTGCGACGGCCGGACGCCGATACGATGAGTTGCAGGCCGTCGCCGTCGCCGTGCCGCCCCTCACCCACTGTCCTGACCGATCTGTCCGTTAGCCGCCCCATTCCTTCCGTCCCACGTTTGGTCCCACAATTCGACGCGGATTGTGGCACACATCGTTGGATAAGGAAAGACAGTTGAGTGCCTTATATATTGATAAACATGGGGATATATGAACAGCGACGGACGGTCGAAGACGATAGTTTGGTGCCCTTCACCCGCTCCACTCCATTCAATCTCGCCTTTCTGGCAAAGCTGGAATTCGAATGCGTCCGCAATTCCGGCGCGGTAGGTCCGTCATCGTTTTCGGAGCGCCTACCGGATCAGACCACGCAAACCACTCGAAGACCGATGCGGCCCTGCCAACCCGGATTGTCCGGCGCGATTGCGTCGCGATACGCCGAACGGCAGATCGCCGGGTTATGCGACCACGAGCCGCCGCGGAGGATCCTGTCGTTACCCGATGGTCCCGAAATGTTGGCGCCGCCGTCCGCCGGGGCGTCGGCATAGGTGGGGCTCGCTGTGTCGAGGCAATATTCCCAGACATTGCCGTGCATGTCGTAGAGACCGAACCGGTTCGGCGGAAAGCTCCCTGGGACCGTGGTCCTCCCGCGGAAAGCACCGACGGGACCCTGATCATAAGCGCCCGAACCGTACGTCACCCCATCATAGACGTCGGAGGCAATGCTTTTGCCATCGTTCTCGCCACAAACAGCGCCGCCCTGGCCGCAGTAGTTGGCCAGATCGGTGGTGATCGTGGGCCCGACGTTGAACGGGCCGGTCGACCCCGCGCGACAGGCGTATTCCCATTCGGCTTCGGTCGGCAGACGGTATTCCCGGCCGGTCATTTCAGCGAGTCGGCGGCAGAACTCATCCGCCTCGTTCCAACTGATGGTTTCGACCGGCAGATTGTCGCCCTTGAAGAACGAAGGGAACGGATCGAGTGCACGGGACGCTTTCTGCGGATGGGCGGTCGCGACTGCGGCCCACTGAGCCTGGGTTATCGGCCAGGTGCTGATGAAGAACGGGTTGAGCGTGACGGTGTGTTGAGGCCCTTCGTTGGGGCGGCGCTCCGGCTCGTATTTCGGGGAGCCCATGACGAACGCACCCCCCGGGATTGCCGCCATGTCGATGCCCACGCCCGGCGCCAGCGCTTCGGTGAATGCGGAGGCGGCGGCTTTCTCGGTCGACAGGCGCGCGCCCTTCCCGTCGACGATGGCAAAATCGACGGCGATCGTTCGCAACGACGGCTTCGCCGGCCTCGACAGCAACCGGCGGATCGAGGGAACCGCCACGGCCGAGCCCGCCGCGACGACAGCGACTGCACCCGCGCCCAAGACCCGCCGCCGGGTCAGCCGCGCAGGCGCTTGTGGCGCGCCAGGCGCTTCCGCCGTCCGCGCCTCCCCCGTCGCCCAACGGCGTGTCGAGGCCGGCTTGACCTCGATTCGCTGCGTCTTCCCTTGCGCGTCGACTGAATCGTTCGCGAGACCCAATCGCTGCACGAGTTCCCGGACGTCGGAATGCCATCGCGTGTGGCTCAGTTCGAAGCCGTTCCGGAAGGCCAGGTCTTTCAGATCGTCCGGCAGACGCTCCTGCATCGGCATCAGCGCCCCCTGCAGCAGCACCGGCGTTACCGGAATGTTCCGTTTGAGCGCCGCCGCGATTTCCTGACGCACGAAATCGGCAGGGTCGTCCAACCGCCGCGTTCCGGCGGCATCCTTGACGTCGAGCCAATCCGGGCCGATGAGCGCCAGCAACGCATCGCACGATTCGAGGCTTTCGTGGAGACTCTGGCGAAAGTCGCGCCCAAGTGCGATGCTGTCGACGTCCATGAACACCGAACCGTCGCCGACATAGTTCGCGAGTTCGATCGACAAGGCTCTGGCCTGCCCTTCAGCATCCCCTCGCCGGTAGCTGATGAAAATCCTGCCCACCTCCGGCGCCTCCGACCCTGGTTGATGGAGCTCTCGCCGGCGGCCCGTCTGGACGCGCGGCGATTCTCAAGGGGCAGAATGATGGTTCCTTCCCGACCGCTAATTGGAGCACGGCGAAAGCTCGGCTTTTCCGGCGCCTTTTTTGGCATGGCGAGAGCCGCCCTTCACGGGATGATCCGGACAGTCGGTCCGGTGAAAGCCGAAAAAGCCGCCCAATCCGCCGCCACTCATGCCGCCGCCCCCACCGCCCATGCCGCCGCCGCCGCCACTCATGCCGCCGCTCCCGCCGCCACTCATGCCGCCGCCCCCACCGCCCATGCCGCCGCCGAAGCGCATGCCGCCGCCTCCGCCGCCTCTGACGAGTATCACGCCGTCGCGCTTGCCGCCCTCGGCTGCTGGCAGGTCGCACGACAGACAAACGAACGGCGCGGCGGCGCCGGCTAAGGCGTCCGCGGCCTGCGCCAACGCGACCAGTGCAACGACCGCCAACAGCCTGCGCATTGGGTCCCCCGCTGAACGCGCGTTTATACCACGGAGGCTCGCATGGCGAAACGCAGTGTCTAAAGCAAAAACCATGTCGACCCGGCCAAAACCACTACGGCGTGGCTTCCTTGCGTTGGCGTCGGCCAAACTCGCATCGAGCCCCGGCGCGGCTAAAAGCGCTGGGCTAAGCGCGCTTTTGGTTGGCAGGGAGAGCCGGCCTTGATCGCCCAAAATAATCGTTCAGGCCCTGATGCAGGCGGCAAGCCTGCTCAGGCGGTCGTCACCGGACTCAGCGCCCCGCTCGCGCAGTCCAACGACTTCGTCGATTGGGAGAGCGGCTTCACATTATCAGGCGCGCTTCTCAGCGGGCGGCGACAAGCAATCGTCCGCGGGGCCCGGTTTTGCCGCCTCGAGCTAAGCCAGGGCGCGGCGCCCCAGCTGGCTGTCGCCGCCCTCGACGAAGCGGAAATAGAGCTCCGGCTGGTCCTTCG
This sequence comes from uncultured Alphaproteobacteria bacterium, assembly GCA_963758335.1. Classification (GTDB taxonomy): domain Bacteria; phylum Pseudomonadota; class Alphaproteobacteria; order Rhizobiales; family Beijerinckiaceae; genus Roseiarcus. The sequence continues at coordinate 593,445 of CAVWVF010000004.1, forward strand.
CCCTCAGGCCGCTCAGCATGCTCGACAAGAGCCGGTGCGCGGTGTGCTGGGCGGCTTCCCGCCGGGCCTCTTCAAGCGTGTCGCTCTGACCGCAGGTCGGGCAACAGACCGTTGTGTCGCGGCCGGACGCGGCCGAAAACTCAACGGGAAGCCTGCAGCGGCCGCACAATATCAGCAAAGCCATAGGAGCATCTCCGCCAAATCAAGGGAGAGAGTGTTCAAAAATGATTTTTCGGAGACCAATGTTCACAACACGACGGCGACCGCAATGCGGGATTTTACTTAGGGCGCCGGAACCGACTGGCGCCTTCGGCCATCTGCGCTCGGCTGCGAGGCGTCGATTTGCTGGCAAAAGATCGCGGGTGTTCCGTTCGAGGCGAACGGGATTCCCTGAGCCTTGAATGTTCATGCAAAATAGACGATTGCGAAAGCCGACGACGCGTCGTCGGCATGCAATCCCCGTCGATTGACGCGGATCAATGCCGACGGCCGTTCCCGTCCTATCCTTCGAGACGTGGGAGAAGGCGCGCCGGCCCGCGCATGATCCCACGCAAACGGAGGAAGACGATGCTGGATGAACCTCGCGCCCGGAAGAACGGGAACCTGACGTCGGCCGCGAAGGGGAAAGCGGCGGGGGAAGCGGACACGCGGTTGGCGCGCACGCTCGAGCGCGCCAAGGCGCCGCATTTCGCGCCGACCGCGCCGCCGCCGCCGTCGGTCGGCGGGCTGCCGAACTTCCGCACCGTCGACCGGTTGTCGCGTGCGCTGCTCGCTCGCGCGACCCACGGAATCTCCCCGGCCGCGCTGGCCGAGACCTGGGCCGATTGGCTGCTCCACCTTGCGTCCGCGCCGGGCAGGCGTCTTGAGCTTTTCCAGCGCGCAGCGATGACGACCGCCCGGTTCGGCCTTTGGCTGCCGGGTGCCGCGGCCGGAACGAAGCGCGAGGCGTTCGTCGAACCAGCTCTGGGCGACAGGAGATTTTCCGATCCGGCCTACAATGGCCGTTCAACGTACTCGCGCAAGGCTTTCTCTCGACCGAAGCCTGGTGGGGGGAGGCGACCAGGAACGTGCCCGGTCTGGCGCACGACCGAGAGGCCGAGGTCGGCTTCATGACGCGCGCGCTCATCGACGTCTTTTCGCCCAGCAACATCCCGTGGCTGAACCCGGTGATCCTCGACAAGACCGTGAAGGAGGGCGGTTATAACCTCGTCTGCGGCGCCGCCTATTGGCTCGAGGATCTCGACCGTACGCTCGCCGCTAAGCCGCCCGCAGGGGCGGAGGCGTTCCAGGTCGGGCGTAACGTCGCGGTCACGCCCGGCAAGGTCGTCTATCGCAACGACCTGATGGAACTGATCCAGTATGAACCGGCGACCGACAAAGTCTTGTCCGAGCCGATCCTGATCATTCCGGCCTGGATCATGAAATATTACATCCTCGTTCTGGAGGCGCAGAGCTCGCTTGTGCGCTGGCTGATCGGGCGCGGCCACACCGTCTTCATGGTGTCGTGGAAGAACCCCGACGCGCGCGACCGCAACGTGAGCCTCGACGACTACCGCCGGCAGGGGGGACATGGCCGCGCTCGACGCCGTCTCGGCGATCGTCCCGAACCGGAAAGTCCACGCCTGCGGCTATTGCCTCGGCGGCACGATCCTGGCGATCGCGGCCGCGACCATGGCGAGGGACAATGACGAGCGCATCGCGAGCCTCACGCTGCTCGCCTCCCAGACCGATTTCGCGGAGGCCGGCGAGATCATGCTCTTCCTTGACGAGCGGCAGGTGATGCTGCTCGACGATCTCATGTGGGACCAGGGCTATCTGGACAGCCGGCAGATGGCCGGCGCCTTTCAGGCCTTGCGCTCCGACGAGCTCATCTGGTCGAAGTTCATCCGCGAATACGTGCTCGGCGAGCGCGACGAACTGACGGCGCTGATGGCGTGGAACGCCGATCAGACCCGCATGCCGGCGCGCATGCACAGCGAGTACCTGCACGGGCTCTATCTCGAGAACCGGCTCACGGCCGGGCGATACGCGGTCGACGGAAAGGTGATCGCGCTGCGCGACATCCGCGCGCCGATCTTCGCCGTCGGCACGGCGCGCGACCACATCGCGCCCTGGCGCTCGGTCTACAAGGTGACCCTGTTCTCGGACACCGACGTGACCTTTGCGCTTGCGTCCGGCGGCCACAATGTCGGCATCGTCAATCCTCCGTCGCAGGCGAGAGGCTCGTTCCAGCTCATGACGCGCCAAGAGGGGGAGCGCTACATGGACCCCGACGCGTGCCTCGCCACCGCGCCTCGCCAAGAGGATTCCTGGTGGCCGGCGTGGGAGGAGTGGGTCAGGGCTTCCGGCTCGAAGGATGAGGTCGATCCGCCGCCGCTCGGCGCCGTCGAAGACGGATACCCGCCGCTCGCGGAGGCCCCCGGCTCCTACGTGTATGGGTGAGGAGACAGCCTTTGTTGTCATGGCCGGGCTCGTCCTGGCTTGTCCCGGCCATGACGCCTATGAGGATAAGGCGCTCCTCTCCGCTCAGATTACCCTGCGGACCCAGCCGTATTCGTCCGCGATCTCGCCGCGCTGGATGCCGACGAGCTTCGCCTTTAAGGAGTTGGCCACCGGCCCGCCTCCGCCATTGCCGATGACGAAGCCGCCTTCGGCCGACTTGATCTCGCCGATCGGGGTGACGACCGCCGCGGTGCCGCAGGCGAAGCATTCGCGGAGCCTGTCGCTCGCCGCGTCCGCCCGCCACGCGTCATAGGCGTAGCGGTCCTCGCGCACCGTCCGGCCCTCCGCCCAGGCGAGGGCAATGATCGAATCGCGGGTGACGCCCGGCAAAATGGTGCCGCCGAGGGGCGGCGTCAGCATCGAGCCGTCGTCGAAGACGAAAAAGACGTTCATGCCGCCGAGTTCCTCGACCCACCTCCGTTCGGCGGCGTCAAGGAAGACGACTTGGTCGCAGCCGTGGCGGATCGCCTCGGCCTGGGCGACGAGGCTCGCGGCGTAGTTGCCGCCGCATTTGGCCGCGCCCGTTCCGCCGGGCGCGGCGCGGGTGTGGTCGGCCGACAGCCAGACGCTGACCGCCTTCTTGCCGCCCTTGAAATACGCGCCGACCGGCGAGGCGATCACCACGAACCAATATTCCGCCGCCGGGCGGACGCCGAGAAAGGCTTCGCTGGCGAACATGAAGGGGCGCAGGTAGAGACTGCCGTCGCCGCCTGGCACCCATTCGACGTCGACCTTCACCAATTCCTCGATCGCGCGCAAAAACGCCGCCTCGGGAAGGACGGGCATCGCGAGGCGCTCGGCCGAAGCCTGGAAACGGCGCGCGTTTTGCTCGGGGCGGAACAGGGCGACGCCGCCGTCGCGCAGGCGATAGGCCTTGAGGCCCTCGAAAATCTCTTGGGCGTAGTGCAGCACGGCGCTCGCGGGATCGAGGACGAAAGGCTCGCGGGGGCGCAACTCCGCGTCGCACCAGCCGCGGCCCTGCGTCCAGCGGATGGACGCCATGTGGTCGGTGAAGATTCTGCCGAAGCCGGGGTCCTCGAGCATCGCCGCCCGGACGTTCGCCGCGACCGGCGCGCGATGGGGGCGGCGGGTGAAAACGTGACCGTGCTCGGCGCTCATCGGCTTTGCATCCTGAAATGCATTTTGGCTTCTTTAGACCGCCGCCGAGGCGGGCGCCACTGTGCCCGGGCCAAACCGTGCGGGCGGCGCACGTGGCGAGTCGCCGGACCTCCAACGTCGACGGAAAGGCGCGGCCGGGGCGCCGACAATGCCGGGTTTGGCGGCCCCCCTGTCCTGACACGCATCGCCAGTCGGCGCTGAATCCGGTTTCCCTGGTTTCATCCCCCTCATTGCATTTCCGTCCCCCAATTGAACCTTTTCAATGCGTTGCAGCAGCATTTCGTAATCGGGGCAAATTTCCGGGCGGAAGGGGGGAGTCAAGCGTCGGAAAGTATGATTCAAGCTGGGGATGTCCGTTGATTCGGGTGATCCGCTTGAGCGCATGACGCCGGCCGAGCTCATCGGCCTGGTTCGCACTTTGATTGGCGAAGTGACCCGCTTTCAGGCGGAGTACGAGAAGGTGAGCGGGGCGTTGGCCAAGCTGAGGGTCGAGCATCAGGCGGTCAAGGACGAACTGGCGCGATTGAAGAAACTGCCGCCGCGGCCGCCGCAGAAACCCTCGGGGATGGACAAGGCGACGGACCGACCGGATTCGCAAGCGAACGCGCCCAAGGGCGGGCGGTCGACGCAGCGGCGCGGCAGCAACCTGGACAAGCTGACGGTCACGCAAACCATCGAGGTGAAGGTCGACGCGCCAGCGGGTTCCCGCCACAAGGGCTACGAAGAGATCGTCGTTCAGGACTTGGTTCTGAATCCTTTGGTGACCCGCTATCGGCGCGAGCGCTGGCAAACGCCGGATGGGAAGACTCTGATCGCGCCGCTCGATCCCGGGATCGTCGGTGGCTATGGCCCGCATCTTCAGCGCCTGATCTTGATGCTGCACTTTCAGGGACAGATGACCTGCGAGCGGATTCTGGCGCTGCTGAACGGCGTCGGCGTGGTGATTTCGAAACGCCAGGTTGCGCCTGCTGGCCGCCAAGCTCGAGACGTTCCGCGCTGAGGACGCCGAGGTGCTGAAGACCGGATTGAGCAGCGCTTCCTTCGTCACGGTCGACGACACCGGCGCCCGCCATCGAGGCAAGAGCGGCGTGACGACCCAGATCGGTTCCGACAAGCTTCACCACGTTTCGAACCGGCCCGAGCAAGTCCCGCCTGGCGTTCCTGCGCAATCTCCTGGGCGGCGCGGCCTCTTACGTGGTCAACGAGGCGGCGCTCGTCTACATGCGGGCTTGCAATCTGAGCCTCAGCCTCATCGACACGCTCGCGGGCCATCCGACGCGGCTTTTTGCGTCTCACGAAGACTGGACGAGCCATCTGAACGCGCTCGGATTCGCCGATCTCAGGATCACCCCCGATCCGGTGCGGGTCGCCAGCGAGGGTGCTCTGTGGGGCGCCGTTCGCGAGCAAGGCCTGCTCGGCCAAGCCATCGTCGTGTCAGACGGCGCCGGCCAGTTCCGCGTCGGCGAACACGCCTTGTGCTGGGTGCACGCCGAACGCCTGGTCCACAAGCTCATCCCCGCCAACGACAAGCAGCGCAACGCGATCGAGGTCGCACGGCGCATGATCTGGTGGTTCTATCGCGCCTTAAAAGAATACAAGCTCGCCCCGAGCCTCGAGAAAGCCGAGCGTTTGCGGGCGCAGTTCGACCGCATCTTCAACCGCTCCAGAACCGGCTACGCCACCCTCGACAGCCTGCTCAGGCGCCTCTTTCGCCTCAAGGACGATCTCTTGCGCGTCCTCGACCATCCCCATATTCCGCTGCACACCAACGCCTCGGAAAACGACATCCGCGTCTTCGTCACCAAGCGCAAAATCTCCGGCGGGACCCTCAGCGACAGAGGCCGCGACGCCCGCGACGTCATGCTCGGGCTCGCCAAGACCTGCAGGAAGCTCAAAATCCCCTTCTTCGACTATCTCGGCGCTCGCCTCGCCATTCCAGGCCCCGAAATCCCCGATCTCGCAACTCTCGTCAGGCCCGCCCCAAGCTAACGCCGCCCGGAAATTCGCCCCGGTTACAGCATTTCTAGCCGAGATTCCGACCTTTCCATTCACCCGCCGCGACCTGCGCGGCGCGCCGGCCGACCTTCCGCATCGCTGCCTGGTGGTCCAGCCGATCGCTCCGGTCCCATGCACCCCTCTTCATGCAGCCTTCGCTCCGGTCGACCTGGTCCGCCCGAGTGGGGCTTCATCGCCCGACGCAACGCGGAGAGGCTCGAGCAGCGGCGAGTTCCCACGCCTGGCTCTTCCTCGCGACGGCTTTGGTAAAGTCGAAGCCGCTGTCCTTCAAAACCGCGCCCTCGCGCGGCATTAAGGCGCAGTCGAAGCGCGTTTTCGCGCAATGGACGCGGGAAGGGTCTTCCAAAGCTTTCCCTTTCCTTCCGTTTCTGGCGCCGAATTTAGACTTATCAACGCCTTGCAGGCGCGAGGCCGGGATGAGAGCCGTTGCCGGGAAACACGGGAGGAGACCTTGGGCTCCGCGAACCTGTCCACGAAACGACAACGGATAGCCGAACTGGCGAGGACGACGGCGGGGACATTATCACCTCCGTGCGCTTCTCGACAGGCGAGTCACGGACGGCGTCCTCTACGCCAACGCGAGCGAAACTCTGAAATTATTTTCTTCGCTCTTATTGCAATGTGTGTTGACATGAGCGATAAAGGCTCTGGGCATTTTGGGGGCGAAGATGAAGCCGTCGGATTTCGCGGGATGGCTGGCCGCGCTGTCGTCGTTGAGTGCGGCGCAGCGCCGTGTCGTGTTTCGCGAGCTCGCGCTCGCGGAAGCTGACGATCCCTGTGAGGAGGGCGTCGAGATCTGCGAACCGAGGTCTGCGGCGGGGGACGCGAAGAGGGCCGAGGAGCGCAGCGATGCGGTTGCGGCGACGCTTTCCGCATCGGGCGAGCGCGATATTTTCCGGGAAATCGCAAAGGAGCGTTATTCGCGGACGGGATGTCCGCGCTGCGGCGCGCTCGATGTCCGGCCCTGGGGTGAGGCGAGAGGTTTGCCGCGCTATCGCTGCGTGGAATGCCGCAGGACTTTCAATCCGTTCACCGGCACTCCGGTGGCCGGCCTGCACAACAAGGATCGCTGGTTCGATCAGGCGCGAGCCCTGATCGAAGGGGAGAGCCTCGCCAAGGCGGCCGACCGCTGCCAGATCCACCCGAGCACCGCCTTCCGATGGCGGCATCGGTTTCTCGCCGCTCTCAACCTCGACAAACCCAAGAGCCTTTCGGGCATCGTCGAGGCCGATGAAACATTCATACTCGAGTCCTTAAAGGGTCGGCGGGGCGGCCTCGCCAGGCCCGCGCGCCGCCGCGGCGGCAAAGCCGCCAAGCGCGGCCTCTCGGCCGAGCAGATTCCCGTCGTCGTGGCTCGCGACCGCAGCGGCGCCACGTTCGACGCCGTCCTGTCCCGCCTCGACGCCGCCAGCCTAAAAGAAGCGTTCGGCGAACGAATTCCGCCTTCAACCGATTTCTGCTGCGACGGCGGCTCGGCCATCACCGCTTTCGCCAAGCGGGCCAAGCTCAAAGTCCATGTCCTACCCGCGCCCGGCAACCCCAAGCCCGAAGAATCGCAGTTCCATATAAACAACGTCAACGCCTACCACGGACGCCTCAAAGAGTGGATGCGACGCTTCCACGGCGTCGCCACCGAAAACCTTCCCACGTACCTGAGTTGGCGCCGAACCCTCGAAGCCATGCCCGCCGATGGCGGCCCGGCTCCCTGGATCGCCGCCGCTGCCGGACTCGGACCGTATCAACACGAAACACAATAAGAGCGATTTTCTTTCCCCGTTCCTCCAGGACGAAGGCCGGCCTCGTTTCAAAAATTCAGAAAACGAGCATCGGCCTCGCCCGTCCTGAAAAGCTGCGAGCCGCTTTTTCGCCGCGGGCGCCGGCCTTATGCTCCGTCGCTCTTTCCATGCCTGCCTCGTGACCCGCGCGCCCTCGGCTCGGGAGACGTCGAATTACGAACATAGCATGAACATAGGCAGTTGGAAAGACAATTTTTGATTCTTTGCGCGCTGGCCGCGAGAGCGAGCTTTCTCCAACTGGCCGGGCCAAATAGGGCTTCACGTGCGCCGGCGGGATCAGCTTCACCTCGAAAGGGTTAGAGAAGAGCTGGAATTCTTCCTGTTTCAGCCCGGCGCAGGAAGCGCGGCGGAGCGGGCGCGGGGCCGGTCACAGCGCGCGTTCCCACCGCTCCCGATACGCCCCGAGACCCGGCAAGTTCCACGCCTCAGCCTGGGCGAGCCGCGGTGGGGCGTGCTTTCCGTTCCAATGCGCGAGCATGGCTGCGCCTTTTGCGGCGCCGGAGGCGGGCGCGACGAGCACGTCGCGGCCGGGCATGAGGGCGGCGAGCACGCCGGCGAAGGCGGGCGAGCGGTTGAAGCCGCCTTCGACGATGAGGTCGCCCGGCGCCTCGAGCAACTTCAGCATGTGGGCGGCCATCAGCGCGCAATAGACGGTCGCCAGCGCCGACCGCCCGGCCGGTGTTTTCGGCGCTTCGCCCTCGATCCGGCCCTTCCGCCCGGCGAAAGGTCCACCCTGGTCGGTGAAGGCGGGCATGGCCATGGCGCCGGCGGCGACGAGCGCAGCGACGTCGGCTTCCTGAGCCGCCGCCGGCGGCTCGCCCGCCAGCACGGAAAATTCCCGTCCGAGCATCAGCCGCGCGGTCGGCACCGGGCGCCCGCGCACGTCGACATTGGCGAGCATGTCGGCCTTGGGGTCGAGTTTCGCCTTGCCGCCGACCGCCATGATGATCACCCAGGTGCCAGTCGAGAGGACCGTGAACGGATCGGTTCGCGAACCGAGATAGGGAACGAGGGACGCGTTGGAATCATGCGCGCCGCAGACGACGCGCGTCTCGGGTTTAAGCCCCATCGCCGCGGCGACCTCGGGCTCGAGCCGCCCGAGCGTCTCCCAGGCGCGGCGGATCGGCGGAAAAAGCCGCGTCCAGCCTCGGCGCTCGACGAGGCTCGAAAGGCGTCCCTCGTTCGGCCGCCAGAGATCGGTGTGGGCGCCGAGCGAAGTAACTTCGGTCGCCATCGCGCCGCTGAGACGCCACGACCAGAACTGAGGGTAGGTCAGAAAAGCTCGCGCGGCCGCGAATTCATTGGAAAAATTCCGCTCGAGATAGAAGATCTGGCGACCCAGATTGAGCCCGCGCGCGCTCAAGGGCGACAGGCACTCGTCGAACGGGGGGCGCGCCGCGTCATAGTCCGCATCGACCTCGCTAAAACCGTCAAACTCGTAGTCCATCGGTGGCAGCGCGGCGCCTTCGTCGGTCACCAGCACGCCCGAGGCGCCGTGGGTCGAGATCGAGATCGCCTCGATTGGAACTCGCGCCCCGGCCTCCTTGAGCGCTGCGAGAAGGAAGGCCCAGGCGCGCTCCGTATCGAGCCTGAGGTATGGACAGGCGGCGTCGGGGGCGAGCGGCGCGTTGGGGTGGGACCGCTCGGCGACAACCTGGCCCGCGCGGTCGAAGACGACGAGCTTGATGTTGGTCTTGCCGAGATCGAACACCGCGACGCAGGCGGTCATTCCGGCCTCCCCTCATCCGGCGGCGCTTCGCGCCACCTTCTCCTGCAGGCGGGAGAAGGTGGCGCGAAGCGCCGTATGAGGGCAAGCGGTTGTTCGTAATCGCGACAAGCTCTCGTCCTCAATCAGTCCAAATGAAACATCTCGAGCAGCGGAGCGGTGACCGGGCTGCCGTCGGGGTTGGCGGCCGTGATGTCCCTCATGTGCGCCCACCAGCGCTGCATGACCGGATTGAGCGGCAGTTCGTCCATGCCGTGGCGTTCGGTGCGCTCGAGATAGGCGAAGAGCGTGTTGGTCTCGGGGTCGAGAAAGATGGAATAGTTGCGGACGCCTCTTTCGCCGAGCAGCGCCTTGAGCTCCGGCCAGATCGAGTCATGGCGGCGGCGGTATTCGTGGGCCGGGCCGGGGTTGAGGAACATCTTGAAGGCGTATCGTGGCATGGACGGTTTGCTCCCGGCGACCCCTCATCCGTCGCGGCTTCGCCGCGCCACCTTCTCCCGCAAGCGGGAGAAGGGAACGCGCCCCTCTCCCGCGCGCGGGAGAGGGCTGGGGTGAGGGCGATCTCAGAAGTCGAACTTGTCGATGTTCTCCTTGGTGTAGATGAAGGGCGGCCCGAGCAGGATTTCGCTGCCGTTGACCACGTTGAGCTTGCCGAGCTTGCCCGCCTCGATCGAGGTCGCGCCGGGCTTCAGCTTGCCGTCGACGTCCGCCCGCATGACGTAGGTCGCCGCGTAGCCGAGATCGATCGGGTTCCACAACACCACCGACTTCACGCAGTCGGCGTGGACGTAGGGCTTCATCGCGTTCGGCGTGGCGAGGCCGACGACCGCGGTCTTGCCGCAGAGGCCGGCCTTGGTGACGGCTTCGGCCGACTGAGGGGTCGCGACCGAGGTCATGCCGAACAGGCCCTTGAGCTTGTCGCCGTGTTTGTTGATGAGTGTCGTCGCCTGGTTGAACGACAGCACGGCGTCTTCCTGGGCCTCGACCGTCTCCAGCCACTGCATCTTCGGATGGCACTTGGCCGCATAGGCGCCCATTTCGGCGATCCAGCGCGCCTGGTTCGGCGTGGTGAAGGTCGAGGTGACGATCCCGAACGCTCCATCCTCGCCGATCTCCTTGGCCATCGAATCCATCATCGCCTTGGCGATGCCGTTGAACTCGGCCTGGTTGACGAACCATTCGCGCGCGTCGGGAGTCGAGTTGGCGTCGTAGCCGACGACGTGGATGCCCTTCGACAGCGCCTTCTTCAGGACTGGCGCGATTGCGACCGGATCATTGGCGGCGAACAGGACGCCGTTGACGCCCAGGGTGATGTAATTGTCGATGAACTTGATCTGCTCGTCGATCTTGGCCTCGGTCGGCCCATCGGTCGTCACTTTGACGTTGCCGAGTTCCTTGGCGGCGTCCTGCATGCCTTTCGAGGTCGCGTTGAAATAGCCGATGCCGATCAGCTTCGGCACGTCGACGAGCGTGATCTCCTTGCCCGCCAAGTTCGGCGGATTGGTCGGCTGGCCGCCGTCATAGGGCTTCGACGCCTCGGCCGCGGCGGCGCCGGCCCCGCAGGCGAGCGGATTGGTCGGCAGGTCGTCGGCGCCGTCCCACTTGCCCGCAGCGCTCGCGCCGCTCGCCCATGTCGAAAGCGCGAACACCGCCGCCGTCGTCAAAAGGTACTTGGATTTCATTGTCGCTTCCTTCCCTGCTTCGCCGCCCCATTCGCGGCCGATCTCTTGATTTCTCAATCCCGGCGGCGCTGCAGCGAGCTCGCGACGAGCACCGAGAGAATGAGCGCCACGCCGATCACGACGATTGTCGCGTCGCCTTTGACCCCCGTCAACGCCAGACCGTTCTTTAAGAGCTGAATCATCGCGAGGCCGATCGCCGTGCCCCAGATCGTGCCCGAGCCGCCGAAGATGCTGGCGCCGCCGAGCACCACCGCGGCGATGACGTCAAGCTCGTAGCCGAGCCCCATGTCCATGCGCGTTGTCGTCACGCGCGAGACGAGCACGAAGGCGGCCAGGCCCGATGCGAGGCCGGAAAGCGTGTAGATGATGAGCTTCGCGCGATCGACATTGAGGGCGGAAAAGCGCGCCGCCGTCTCGTTCGACCCGATCGCATAGAGCGTGCGGCCGAAGGTCGTGCGGTCGAGCGCGACGCCGGCGACGACGATGAAGACGACGAGGACCAGGAGCTGCGTCGGCACGCCGAAAACGCTGCCCTGGCCGAGAAAATAGAACCATTCGGGGTAGCCGCGCACCGAATGGGCCTGGCTGATCCCCTCGGCCAGTCCGCGGTAGAGCGCGAGCGTGGCGATCGTCATGATGAGGGGCGGCACCTTGACGCGGGTGATGACGAAGCCGTTGACGAAGCCGGCGAGGCCGCCCACGCCAAGCGCGAAGACGATCGCGAAGGGCAGGGGAAAGCCGAAATTCTTCCAGGAATAGCCGAGCATGATCGCGCACAGGCCGACGATCGCGCCGACCGAGAGGTCGATGCCGCCGGTGATGATGACGAAGGTCATCGGCAGGGCGATGAGGCCGATCTCGGTCATCAGCCGGCCCTGATTCAAGAGGTTGTCGAGGGTGAGGAAGCGCTCGTTGAAGGCGCCGAGGCCGACGAGCGCGATGAGCAGGATGATCGCGAGCAGCGTCTCGTGTCGCTTGAGCCACCACGGCGCCCTGCGGGCGGCAGTCCCGGCCGCGGCGCTCATTTCTTCCATCCCCGCGCGGCGCGCCGCTGCCGTCGCACAATATCGGCGATGACGGTGGCGAGGATGAGCCCGCCGCGCAGGGCGTCCGTCCAGTAGGGCGAGATGTTGATGAAGACGAGCGCGCTGGTGATCTCGGCGATGAGGATGGCGGCCAGGGTCGAGCCGACGGCGGTGCCCACGCCGCCCAGGATGCTGACCCCGCCGACCACCGAGGCGGTGATGACGGTGAGCTCGAGGCCTGCCGGCGTCGTCGACTGGATGACCTTGAGCTGAGTGGCGAACAAGAGCGTCGCGAGCCCGGCGAAGAAGCCGTGGATGGCGAAGACCATGACGACGGTGCGTTGCGGGTTGACGCCGCAAAGGCGCGCCGCCTCGGCGTTGCCGCCGGTCGCGTAGATCGCCCGGCCGCTCGGTGAATAGCGCATCCAGATCGCCGCGAGCGTGGTCGACAGCACCATGATGACCACCGGCATCGGCACGCCGAGCAGGTTGAGGTCCGCGAGATGGAAGCCCTGCGGCAGGTCGGTGATCCATTTGCCGCCGGTGACGCTGATGAGGCCGCCCTTGAGGATCGACATCATGCCGAGGGTGACGACGATGGCGGGGATGCGCAGATAGGCGACGACGGCGCCCTGCGCCGCCATCACCGCGACGCCGAGGACCAGCGGAACGAGCCAGGAGACGAATATCGGCGCGCCCTCGACCGCCAGCGAACCGCTGACCGTCGCCAGCACGCCGATCAGCGCGCCGACGGAAATGTCGATGTTGCCGGAAATGATCACCATCGACATGCCGATCGCGGCGATGGCGATATAGGCGTTGCCGAGCAGGACGTCGGCGAGGTTGCGGTAGGCCAAGAAACGCGGATTGATGAAGCCGACGACGACGGCGAGGCCGATGACGGCGACGGCGAGCAGCGCCTCCTGCGAGGCGAAGCGCCTCAAGCTCCCTGCGCGCGCGCTCGCCGCGCCTGCAACCGCGGTCGCGCTCACGCCGCCTTCTCCACGTTCGGTTCTTCTCCCATCATCGCCGCGCCGACCGCTTGCGAGGTAGCATGGACGCGGTCGAACTCCGCCACGAGCCGCCCCTCGCGCATGACCAGCACCCGGTCGCTCATGCCGAGCACTTCCGGGAGTTCGCTGGAGATCATCAGGATGGCGACGCCGGCGCCGGCGAGCTCGCTCATGAGGCGGTGGACTTCGGCCTTGGCCCCGACGTCGATGCCGCGCGTCGGCTCATCGAGGATGAGCAGCTTGGGATTGTTGGCGAGCCATTTTCCCAGCACGATCTTTTGCTGGTTGCCGCCGGAGAGCCGTCCGGCGATCTCGTCGACCGAGCTCGTTTTGACGCTGAGGCGCTGAACGCCGTCCTCCGCCATGCGCCGCTCGGCGTCGCGGTCGATGAAGCTCCCGCGCGAGAGAGAGCCAAGCGCGGCGAGCGAGAAATTGTGCAGCACGCTCATCGCGCGCACCAGGCCCTGCACGCCACGATCCTCGGGCACGTAGGCGATACCCTTGGCGCGCGCGCTCTCGGGCGAGTCGATCCTGACCGTCTTGCCCATGAGCCGGATTTCGCCCGATTCGGCGGGCGTGATGCCGAAGATCGTCTGGGCGAATTCGCTGCGCCCGGAGCCGACGAGGCCGGCGAGACCGACGATCTCGCCCGCGCTCACGGTGAGGCTCACGCCCTTGGTCATCGGCCGGCGGACGATGTCGCGCGCTTCCAAGACTGGCTCTCCGATCGCGACGGCGGTTTTGGGGAAGAGGTTTTCGATGCGCCGGCCGACCATCATCTGCACGAGCTCGGCGGAGCTCGTGTCGGCGACCTGCCGTGCGCCGACATAGGCGCCGTCGCGCAGCACCGTGACCCGATCGGCGATCTGGAAGACCTCGTCGAGCCGATGGCTGATGTAGACCACGCCGACGCCGCGCGCCTTCAGCCGACGCACGATGTCGAAGAGCCGCGTGACGTCGCTCTCACTCAGCGCCGCGGTCGGCTCGTCCATGATCAGGATGCGCGCGTCGTGCGACAGCGCGCGCAGGATTTCCACCCGCTGCCGGTTGCCGACCGAAAGTGCGCCGACGATCTGGTCGGCGGAAAGGTCGTCGATCTCGAGCGAGGCGAGGAGCGCCTCGGCCTTGGCCCGCATCGCCCGCCAGTCGATCCGGCCCCCTCCCGCGCGGGGCGCGTGGCCGAGAAAGATGTTCTCGGCGACGGAGAGCTCGGGAAAAAGGAGAAGCTCCTGATAGATGGTCGCAACGCCCGCGCGCTTGGCGTCTTCGGGCGTGGCGAAGCGGGTCTCGCGGCCGTCGATCATGATCGCTCCGCCGTCGGGCTGATAGACGCCGGACAGGATCTTGATCAGCGTCGACTTGCCCGCCCCGTTCTCGCCGAGGAGGGCGTGCACTTCGCCGGCCTTGACCTCGAACGACACGCCGGAGAGCGCGTGCACGCCGGGAAACGATTTCTCGATGTCGCGCGCCCTGAGGAGGGGGAAGGTCGGGCCCGCGTCGCTCATGCCGCCTCCGTCGTGTTCGCTTCGGGGTCGACGACGATGGTCGGCACGCCGGCGTCTTCGAGCATGGCGAGGGCCTCCGTCGGCGCGCCCACATCGGTGATGAGGGTGTGAATGCGCGAGAGCGGGCAGACGACCAGGCTGCCGCGCGGCGTGAACTTGGACGCGTCCGCAAGCACGATGAGCTTGTCGGCGCGCTTGAGCAGCTTCGTCTCCGCGCGGGCGATCAGCGCGTCGCCCTCGATTACGCCGAGCGGCCCGATCGAGATCGCGCTCATGAACATGAGCCGAGCCGAATAGTGCTGAATGGCGTCGTCGTCGAACGGCGCGACGATCAACTTCTGCTCGCGATAGACCTCGCCCCCCGGCAGGGCGACGCGGTTCTGCGTCTCGTGCAGCAGAAACTCGGCCAGGGGGTAGGAGTTGGTCAGGATTTTGAGCCGCGTGTCGCGGAGGAATTCGGCCATCTGGAACGTCGTCGTGCCGCCGTTGATGATCACGACGTCGCCGGCTGCGCATAGCTCGACCGCCTTGCGGGCGATGGCGCGCTTGGCCTCGATGTTGATGGTGCGGCTTGCGTCGAACGAGCGGGTCTTGAGCGGGCTCGGCGTCATCGGCCGGGAGAACGCGTCGCCCAAAGCCTGGATGCCGCCGTGCAGCCGCTCGGCGAATCCGGCGTCGGCCAGACGCCCCGCGTCGCGCCTGGCCGAAGCCGCGGACACGCCCGTCGCCGCCATGATGTCGGCGATCGAGAGGTAGCCCCGCTCGGCGAGCAGATTGCGGACGATTTTGGCGCGCTGACGCTCGCGCATGGCTCCTTGACGTTCCTCCGGGGCTGTCTGATTGTTCGCTACAGTGGCGCCGAGCTCGCGCGCTGTCAATCATGTTCGATCACAATCCGCTCATTGCAACGCACAATCGCGCAATGACGTTGACGAGTTCCGTTCATTCGCGTAATGTTCGCTCAAAATCGCTCGACTTTCGAGAGGAACGACCCATGAGCGGCCCGCCTTCCGGCCCTGATACGGTCCTGCCTGATTTGTGGGACGAGGCACGCGCCGCCAAGCTCGACGAACCGGGGCTGCTTCTCTACCGCTCGAACCTGCTTGGCAGCGATCTGCGCGTCACCAACTTCGGCGGCGGCAACACCTCGGCCAAGATCACGGGCGCCGACCCCCTGACCGGCGCGCCGGTCGAGGTGCTCTGGGTCAAGGGCTCGGGCGGCGACCTCGGCTCGATGAAGCTCGACGGCCTCTCCACCCTCTACCTCGACAAGCTTCTCGGCCTGAAGCCGGTCTACCGAGGCCTCGCGCACGAGGACGAGATGGCGCCGCTCTTCAACCACTGCACCTTCGATCTCAATCCGCGCGCGGCGTCGATCGACACGCCTTTGCACGGCTTCGTACCGCATGCGCATATCGACCATGTGCACGCCGACGCGGTGATCGCGATCGCCGCGAGCGAAAAGGCCGAGGAGCTAATGCGAGAGGTCTTCGGCGGAGAGCTCGGCTTCCTGCCCTGGCAGCGGCCGGGGTTCGATCTCGGCCTCAAGCTCGGCGCGATGGCGGAGGAACATCCGAATTTGAAGGGCGTCGTGCTCGGCGGCCACGGCCTCTTCACCTGGGGGCCGACTTCGAAGGCCTGCTACGAAACGACGATCGCCACGATCAACAAGGCCTCCGCCTGGCTGGCCGCTCACGCGCGCGGAGCAGCCTTCGGCGGCGCCTCGGTCGAGGCCCTGGCGCCCGAGCGGAGACGCGACGTCGCCGCGCGGCTGATGCCGGCGATTCGCAGGCGCATCTCGGCCGGCGAGCGCAAGATCGGCCACTTCACCGACGCGCCGGAAGTGCTCGAGTTCGTCAACTCGCGCGACCTGAAACCGCTCGCGGCGCTCGGCACGTCCTGCCCCGATCATTTTCTTCGCACGAAGATCCGGCCGCTGGTGCTGCCCTTCGACCCGGCGGCAAAGAACCTTGAAGCGGTCGTCGCCTCGCTCGACGCGAGCCTCGAAGCCTATCGCGCCGACTACGCCGCCTATTACGAGCGCTGCAAGCGGCCGAACTCGCCTCCGATGCGCGATCCCAACCCCGTCATCTATCTCGTTCCCGGCGTCGGCATGCTGTCCTTCGCCAAGGACAAGGCGACGGCACGGATCGCCGCAGAATTCTACGTCAATGCGATCAACGTCATGCGCGGCGCGTCCAGCGTCAGCCGCTATGTCGGGCTTGCCGAGCAGGAGGCGTTCGACATCGAATACTGGCTTCTGGAGGAAGCCAAGCTCCAGCGCATGCCGAAGCCGAAATCGCTCGCCGGACGAATTGCGTTCATCACCGGCGGGGCGGGCGGCATCGGACAAGCGATCGCCCGGCGCTTCATGAGCGAAGGCGCCTGCGTCGTGCTCGCGGACATCGACAAGCCGAGTTTGGAGACGACCGTCGCCGAATTTCGCAAGGCGTTCGGGAGGGACGCGGTCGCCGGCACCCTCGCCGACGTGACGGACGAGACGGCGGTCGCGGCGGCCTTCCGCGACGCGGTCGTCGCTTTCGGCGGGGTCGACATCGTCGTCGCCAATGCCGGCATCGCCTCCGCCGCGCCTTTCGAGGACACTTCCCTCGAGCTCTGGGACCGCAACATGACCATTCTCGCGACCGGCTACTTCCTGGCCGCGCGAGAAGGCTACCGCATCATGAAGGATCAGGCCCTCGGCGGCAGCATCGTGTTCGTCGCCTCGAAGAACGCGCTGGCGGCCTCGCCCGGCGCCTCCGCCTATTGCACGGCGAAAGCGGCGGAAGTGCATCTCGCGCGCTGTCTTGCGCTCGAGGGCGCGCCGCACGGAATTCGCGCCAACACTGTCAACCCAGACGCGGTGCTGCGCGGGTCGAAGATCTGGCGGGGCGAATGGCGGGCGCAGCGGGCCGCATCGAACAAGGTCGCCGATACGGAACTGGAAGAAGTCTACCGGCAGCGGTCGCTGCTGAAGCTCTCCGTCTACCCGGAGGACGTCGCCGAGGCGGTCTATTATTTCGCCTCCGATCTGTCGGCCAAGAGCACCGGCAACATTCTCAATGTGGACGGCGGCAATGCGGTGAGCTTCACGCGGTAGGGACTGACAACGACGGTCAAGGGGAGGGAGCCTATGTCGTATCGCATACCCGACGCGCTGATCGGCGAGGAGAACGCCAAGCTCGCGACGGCGCTGGACGAGGACTATGCTGGGCTCGGCCGGCGCCTCGGGCGCGCCGGCGTCGGCATCGACGCGATAACCGAACGGGCGGCCGCATTCGTCGTCGCCGTTCCGACCTGGGGCGTCGGCACGGGCGGCACGCGCTTCGCCCGCTTTCCGGGCCCAGGCGAGCCGCGCGGCATCTTCGACAAACTCGAGGATTGCGCGACGATTCATCAGCTCACTAGAGCGACGCCGACCTGCTCGCCCCACTTTCCGTGGGACAAGGTCAGCGACTATCGCGAGCTAGCCGAGCGGGCGAAGGCCCTCGGCGTCGGCTTCGACGCCGTCAATTCAAACACGTTCCAAGACCAGCCCGGCCAGAAGCTGTCCTACAAGTTCGGCTCGCTGACCCACAGCCATAAGGCCGTGCGCGACCAGGCGGTGGCGCACAACCTCGAATGCGTCGAGATCGGCCAGAAGCTCGGCTCGAAGGCGCTGACGGTCTGGATCGCCGACGGCTCGAACTTCCCCGGTCAGTCGAACCTGAACCGCGTCTTCGACTGGTATCTCGAGTCACTGAGCGCGATCACCTCGGGTCTGCCGGCGGACTGGCGGGTGTTCATCGAGCACAAGCTCTACGAGCCGGCCTTCTACTCGACGGTCGTTTCGGACTGGGGCGCGAGTTTGATGGCCGCGCAAGCGTTGGGTCCGAAGGCCTACTGCCTCATCGACCTCGGGCATCATGCGCCGAACGTCAACATCGAGCAGATCGTCGCGCGGCTCATCCGCGCCGGAAAGCTCGCCGGCTTTCATTTCAACGATTCGAAATACGGCGACGACGACCTCGACGCGGGCTCGATCGACCCCTTCCGTCTCTATCGAGTTTTTAATGAACTCGTGGACGCGGCCCAGCGCGGCGCTCCCGGCTTCAATCCCGCCTACATGCTCGACCAGTCGCACAACGTCACCGATCCGATCGAGAGCCTGATGGTCTCGGCGATGGAGGTGCAGCGGGCCTACGCGCAGGCGCTCCTGGTCGACAGGCCGGCTCTCGAAGCGGCGCAGAGCGCCAATGACGTCATGGCTGCGCTCCGCATCTTCAAGGCGGGTTTCGTGACCGACGTGTCGCCGATTCTGGCCGAGGCGCGTCGTCGCAGCGGCGGCGCGATCGATCCGGTCGCCGTCTATCGGGCCTCTAACTATCGGGCGCACAAGGCGAAGGAGCGGCCGGCGGCGCCGGGCTCGTCGTCGGGAATCGTGTAGGCCCGGCCCGATCTCCGGCCCATTCGTCTGCCGGCATCCGAGTCCGGCGCGGTTTTCGCGACAGGCGTTTTCGACCGCTGGTCGCTCCACAGCGGACGGCGCTTATCATCGGAGGTGCGCCCCCCGGACGCCTTGCGTGACGCGACGCCGGCCGTATCAGCACGAGCGGCGACCGCCCCAAGCGGATGCGGCGGCAACCCCCGACGCCCGAAAAGCGCGGGCGCGAATTTGCTGGTAACAGCGGCAAAAACAGCGAATTTCGCAAAACGGGGCGCCATTGGCGCGACACTTATGGATGAAATACCTTCAATATCAAAGCATTGGTCCGCATCCGCGGCTGCAGACGGAACAGCGAAACAAGTCGCCGTAACAGCGCGTTTCGACCGCGCGGGGAATTTCGATCAGCAAGCTACGCCGCCTTCGGCTTCAGCTCGACCTTGATCCTCGCCGGCAGCATGAAACACGACGGCAAACCTCATTGGTTGAAACTTATGGAGGAGGTAAGAACGCTAAGAGCGCGCAAGAGGCCGCGCCGCCCTGGGTGGGGTGGCGAGCAGCACGGCCGAAGCGAAACGCCCCTGTCTTTGTCTATTCCGCCGGCGTGGCGTGAGCGGTGGCCCGGTCGTCGACGGGAATGCTGGTCGGCGCCTCGCGGCGCAGGAACCGCCGGAACGCCATCCGCACGTCGCGGAACAACCGCACCCAGGCGTTGGGCTTCTTGAAGTGCGAAGCGAACTCGCGGTTCGTCTCCAGCGGAATCCAGTATTCGCTGCGCCACGTCTTGAACATCGAGACCAGTTCGTCGGTCTGTTCCGGCTTGACCGAGAGGCTCGCGCAGCCGCACAGCGCGTCGATCTGAACCCGTCCCATCTTGTCGAACTGGAACTGGTGACGGCTCGGCACGTGATGCAGCCAGCCGTGCTTGAACTCGAAGTCGTCGGGCTGGAAGCGAAGCGCCGAAATCATCGGCGAGACGTCCAGATAGCGGGCCGACGGCCCGGACGCGTATCGTAACTCGACGGCAGCCATAGGTTTCTCCTCCGCCTGAAAACCCAGCCCACGTCTGAACGTCCTCGCCTCAGGTCGTGTTCCTCGACCCCGGCCGTCCAATAGTCAATTCTTGTGCCATGCGAGCTTGGCTTTTTTATGCGACGCCGGTCGTCGCCAGCACGAAAAGCTGCGGATGAGACGCTCTATGGCTGGTCCGGCTCGATTTGGGCCGCGCGCCGATAGCGCTCGGCCGCGTCGATGACGGCGAGCGCGGCAGAAGCGATCGGACCGGACGGCGCCGGCGCGTCGTGCACGCCGGGCTTGGGCGCAAGCCGCGCCTGCAGCCATGCGCGGGTGGCCTCGTCCGCCGCGGGACCGCCGCTCCGCGCGTCGAGCTTGGCCGCCGAAAGCTCCGCCACGAGCCCGTGCGCCGCGATCAGCAGCCCCGCCATTTCGTCGAGCCCCTTCCTGGTCGCGGTCGGCTCGATGCTCATCCGCCCGGCCGAGTCCGAGAGCGCGGCCAGCGCCTCGATCATGTTCTTTCGCGCGAGCCGGTATTCCTGAGGGGAGGCCTCGGGTCTCAGCGCAACGCCTGCGAAGGCCGCGAGTCGCGCCTGAAGACGCGTCGCGATGCCCGGCGCCTCGAAGAACTCCCAGTGCGGCCAGACATAGCTGAAGAGGTGGGCGATCGCCGCGCCGATCAGAGTGTCGGCGAGGCGCGCCAGAATTGGGGCTGGCAGCCCCGGCTGGACAAGGTGCAGCGACACCAGCGCGGTCACCGACGCGCCGACCGAGGTGAGCATATAATTCAGCCGGACGAAGCTGTGGGTGACAACAAGCGACAGCCGCTGCGCCGTAACCAGAGCGCCTGCCGGCAACCAGGCGACTGCGCCGGCGGCGAGGACGCAGCCGATCAACGTCCCGACCACCCGGTCGTCGCGCCGCTGCTTCGTCAGCCATAGTTCGCGCGCATGATCACCGAGATCGTCAGCAGGACCCAGTTGCCCTGCCCGGAATCTCCAAGGAGTTGAGCGACAATCGCTCCCGCCATCATCGCCAGCGCGAACCGCACGGAATAGCGCAGGACGGGGGAAGCGAAGGTGAAGTGCGGCCCGAGCACGGCGAGCGAATACGAGCGCTTCGGAATGAAGGCTGCTAGGTCGACGCCGCCGATCGCCGCTTCGGCCGTCTGGTCGTCCGAGAGCGCTGTCTCCAGCCTGCGGATATGTCCGAGCGCCACAACAAGACGCCGCGTCACGGCGCCGAGCGCCTCAATGGCCTGCCGCTCGACAGGGCTGTGCTCGAGCTTCTCCGCCTCGCGCTCCAGGGCGTCGATGGCGAGCTGGTGGTCCGGCGGCAATGTCGGCCGTTCCGTCGTCAGGATTTCGAGGCTCAGATGATCGAGATCGAGCGCGCCCACGCGCAACGCCGCCCGGATATGCTTGAGCAGGGAAGCCGCAGCCGGCGCATCGCGGATAAGCGCGACGTCGCGTTGCGCGGCGACGAGCGCGTCGAAAGCGTCGAGCAGAATGCCGATCGTGGCTGCTAGGCGAAGGGTTTCCGAACCGCGCCGCGCGCGGTCGAGCAGCAGCGCCCGGGCCGATTGCAATTGTTCCGCCAGCGCCGCCTGCTGACGGATCGCCGCGCCGTAGGCCGTCTCCAGATTGGCGCCGGGGTCGAAGATCGCGGCGACCGCGCGCAGATAGACGGCCAATTCGCGGATCGATTCGCTCGCGACCGGCCGGCGGGCGCTCGCGTCGGTGATGACGGTGGCGAGGAGCGCGAAGGCGATGTAGGCGAGCCCTCCCATGGCGAACACCGCTTCGATGCGCATCGCGGTCGCAAAGGTTTCGCGAGGGAATCCGAGCACGAACACCATCGGGATCACAGCCTGCATGCCGACCGCGATCGCCCAGCGGCCCATCCCGGTGAGCATCCCCCCGGCGAAAGCGATCGCCCCGATCGTCAGGAGCGCGAGCGGCGCCCAGGGCAGGGCGACCTGGATCGCGGTTGTCGCGACCAGCGCGAGCGCGAAGCCGAAGCCCATCGTGCGCGCCTTCTGACGCCAGGGTGCGGGAAGGTCCGAGATGCTGGCGGAAATCGCGCCCAGCGTCGCCGGCTGGCCGGCCACGAAGCCCAGGATCGCCGACGCCGCCAGGGCGACCGCAATGACCCCGACGCCGACGGTGGCGCCGCTGACGATGTGCTGGCCCAGGAGCAGGCGCGTGAGGTCAGGCCTTCTCCAGCGGCGCATGAAAAGACGACGTCAGTCTTGCGCGGCGCTCTTGAGCGCCTCGACCGCGCGAGCCGCCGTGGGGTTCAAGCCCGCCTGTCCGTTCTCCGCGAAGTCGACGATCTCGCGGATCATCTTCGGCGTCCAGAAGCGTTTGAGATGCCTCGCGGCGCCGTTGGTCGCTTCATTCTCGGGCATGGCGGCGTAAAAATCACCGATCTGATTGGCCATGCGCACGAGTTTGTCGATCTTGGCCGTCGTCACGCCGCCAAACCTCCGCTTCGCTCGTCCGGGTCGCTCACGAAGCTCAACGCCTTGTCGGCCCGGGCGACGGCGATCACGGTGACGCCGTAGTCGCGCGCGCGCGCGAGGGCGAGCGAAGTCGGCGCGGAGACCGACACCAGCGTGCTCGCGCCGAAGATGGCGGCTTTCACCACCATCTCGAACGAACAGCGGCTGGTGATGACGAAGAAGCCGCTGTCGGGGCCGACGCCGGCGCGCCTCAGCGCTCCGATCGCCTTGTCGAGGGCATTATGCCGGCCGACATCCTCGCGCACCAGGACAATTCCCCCGTCGCGCGCCGACCACGCAGCGGCATGGACCGCGCGGGTCAGCGCGTTGAGCGGTTGGCGCTTCTCGAGCTCCGCTAGCGCGGATCCGATCGCCGCCGGCTCGATCGGCGGCGCGCGGTCGAGCGGACGCCTCGGCGACGGCATCTGCGAGAAATCCTCCACGCCGCACAGGCCGCAGCCGGTGCGGCCGCCGATCGCTCGTTTGCGCGCGAGATGGGCCTTTAGCTTCTCGCCGGTCAGCGTGATCGCAACGCGCCAACCTTGTTCGGCCTCCTCGATCTCGAAAGCGCGAATGTCGTAGGGCCGCTCGACGACGCCTTCGGTGAGCAGGAACCCGTAAGCGAAATCCTCGAGGTCGCGCGGCGTCGCCATCATCACGACGAAAGGCGCGCCGCCGATGACGAGCTCGATCGGCGCCTCGACCGCGATCGCCCGCGCGCTCGAGGGCCCGACCGCGCCGGCGTCATAGAAGAACGCGCGCGCCTCGACCTCGATCGAGGCCGCGCCGTCATTCGGCGGCATGGGCCGGCGTCTCCCCGATCCGACGAAGGCTGATCGCCTCTTCCCGATCGCGGATCTGCCAGTCCGAAAGGTGGTTGGTGCGCCGGACCTGCACGGCGGTCACCTTGTATTCCGGGCAGTTGGTCGCCCAGTCGGAATTGTCGGTGGTCACCACATTGGCGCCGGTCACCGCGTGGTGGAAGGTCGTATAGACGACGCCCGGCTGCATGCGTTCGCTAATCCTGGCGCGGAGCGCGATCTCGCCCGTCCGGCTTTGCAAGGCGACGAGGTCGCCGTCGCGCACGCCGCGGCTCTCCGCGTCGAACGGATGGATTTCGAGCTCGTCCTCCTCATGCCAGACGTTGTTGCTGGTTCGGCGCGTCTGGGCCCCCACATTGTATTGCGACAGAATGCGGCCCGTCGTGAGGAGCAACGGGAAGCGAGGTCCGACGCGCTCCTGCGTCGCGAGATATTCGGTCAGCATGAACTGACCCTTGCCCCGGACGAAGCGCTCGACATGCATGACGGGCGTGCCGGTCGGCGCTTGATCGTTGCACGGCCATTGGATCGAGCCGAGCTCGTCGAGCTTCGCATAGGACACGCCCTTGAAGGTTGGCGTCGTCGCTGCGATCTCGTCCATGATCTCGCTCGGGTGCGCGTAATGCATGGGCACGCCCATGGCGTTGGCGAGCGCGACCGTCGTCTCCCAGTCGGCCTTGCCGGCGAGCAACTCGATCGCCTTGCGCACGCGGCTGATGCGCCGCTCGGCGTTGGTGAAGGTGCCGTCCTTCTCCAGGAAGGAGGCGCCGGGCAGGAAGACGTGGGCGTAGCGCGCGGACTCGTTGAGGAAAATGTCCTGCACGATCACGCATTCCATGGCGCGCAGCCCGGCCGTGATGTGCCTCGTGTCGGGATCTGACTGGGCGATGTCCTCGCCCTGCAGGTAGAGCCCCTTGAACGCGCCGTCGATCGCTTCGTCCATCATGTTGGGGATGCGCAGGCCCGGCTCGTCGGCGAGCTTCACCCCCCACAGGCGCTCGAACACCTCGCGTGTCGCATCATCTGAGACGTGCCGATAGCCGGAGAACTCGTGCGGGAACGAGCCCATATCGCAGGAGCCCTGCACGTTGTTCTGGCCGCGTAGCGGGTTCACGCCGACGCCCTCGCGGCCGATATTGCCGGTCGCCATGGCGAGGTTGGCGATCGCCATCACCGCGGTCGACCCTTGAGCGTGCTCGGTGACGCCGAGGCCGTAATAGATCGCGCCGTTTCCGCCGGTGGCGTAGAGCCGGGCGGCCGCGCGCAACGCCTCGGGGTCGACGCCGGTTGCAGCGGCCGTCGCCTCCGGCGAGTGGCGGTCCTCGGCGACAAAGCGGGCCCAGGATTCGAAATTGGCCGGATCGCAGCGCTCGCGCACGAACGCCTCGTCGACGAGGCCCTCGGTGACGACCACATGCGCCAGCGCGTTGAGGACGGCGACGTTGGTTCCGGGCCTCAGCGCCAGATGATAGCCGGCCTCGACATGCGGCGTTCTCACCAAATCGATGCGCCGGGGGTCGATGACGATGAGCCGCGCGCCCTGCCGCAGCCGCTTCTTCAAGCGCGAGGCGAACACCGGATGGGCGTCAGTGGGATTGGCGCCGATGACGATGACGACATCGGACTTGTCGACCGACTTGAAATCCTGCGTGCCGGCCGACGTGCCGTAGGTATTGGCGAGCCCGAAGCCGGTCGGCGAATGGCAGACGCGCGCGCAGGTGTCGACGTTGTTGTTGCCGAACCCCATGCGCACGAGTTTTTGGACGACGAACACTTCCTCGTTGGTGCAGCGCGAGGACGAAATGGCTCCGATCGAGTCGCGGCCGTACCGCGCCTGAATCCGCTTGAACTCACTCGCGGCGTAAGCGAGCGCCTCGTCCCACGACACCTCCCGCCACGGGTCCTCGATCCGCTTGCGGGTCATCGGCTTGAGCATGCGATCCCTGTGAGTCGCGTAGCCGTAGGCGAAGCGGCCCTTGACGCAGGAATGGCCTTCGTTGGCCTTGCCCGCCTTGTAGGGAACCATGCGAACGACCTCGTCGCCCTTGAGCTCCGCCTTGAAGGAGCAGCCGACGCCGCAATAGGCGCAGGTCGTGACCACCGTGCGCTCGGGCATTCCCATTTCGATGACCGACCTCTCGATCAGCGACCCCGTCGGACACGCCTGAACGCAAGCGCCGCAAGACACGCACTCGGACTGGAGGAATTCGACTCCGCCCGGAGAGACTTTCGAATCGAAGCCGCGGCCGAGAATCGTCAGCGCGAAGGTCCCCTGCACCTCGTCGCAGGCGCGCACGCAGCGTGAGCAGACGATGCATTTCGTCGGGTCGAAAATGAAATAGGGATTGGAGGCGTCGGTCGGAGCGTTCAAGTGATTGGCGCCGTCTTGCCCGTAGCGCGTGCCGGAGAGGCCCAGCCTCGCGGCTTGCGCCTGCAACTCGTTGCCGCCGTTGGCGCCGGAGGGGAGGTTGTCGAGCGGGTGGTCGGAAATGTAGAGCTCCATCACCCCGCGCCTGAGCCGCTCGAGCCGAGGCGTCTCGGTATGGACCACCATACCCTCTTCCGCCGGGGTCGTGCAGGAGGCCGGCGTTCCTTTGCGGCCCTCGATTTCGACGAGACACAGCCTGCAGGAGCCGAACGGCTCGAGATTGTCGGTCGCGCAGAGCTTGGGGATTGGATTGTCGATCAGCGCCGCGGCGGCCATCACCGAGGTTCCCGGCGGCACGCTGACCTTGCGGCCGTCGATGGTCAGGGTCACGGTCGGAGCGCCGGCGCGAATGGGGGTGCCGACGTCGAGTTCTTGCAAGAGCGTCATGGGAACTCCTATTCCGCCGCGGCGCGCCCGGGCGCCTTGGCGAAGTCTTCGCTGAAATGGTCGAGGGCGCTGAGGACGGGCAGGGGCGTGAGCCCGCCGAGCGCGCAGAGCGAGCCGTCGGTCAACACCTCGCAAAGATCGCGCAAAAGTTCGACGTTCTTTTGGCGGTCCTGACCGGCGAGGATCCGGTCGACCGTTTCGGCGCCGCGGATCGACCCGATGCGGCAGGGGGTGCACTTGCCGCAGCTCTCCTTGGCGCAGAAGTGGAAGGCGAAACGCACCTGGCGCGCCATATCGACGGTGTCGTCGAAGACGACCAGCCCGCCGTGGCCGAGCATGCCCTTGGCCGCGATCATCGATTCATAATCGAGCGGCGTGTCGAACAGGCTCTCGGGGAAATAGGCGCCGAGCGGCCCGCCGACCTGGACCGCGCGGATCGGACGCCCGGAGCGGGTTCCGCCGCCGAAGCCCTCGACAAGCTCGCGGATCGTCGCGCCGAAGGCGAGTTCGATCAGCCCGCCATAGCGGACGTTCCCCGCGAGCTGGAAGGGCTGCGAGCCGAGCGATCGTCCGACGCCGTAGTCCGCGTAGGACTTCGCCCCATGCTCGAGGATCCACGGGACCGAGGCGAAGCTCAGCACGTTGTTGATGACCGTCGGCTTGCCGAACAAGCCCGAGATCGCAGGCAGCGGAGGCTTGGCCCGCACCTGCCCCCTCTTGCCCTCGAGGCTCTCGAGAAGCGACGTCTCCTCGCCGCAGATATAGGCGCCCGCGCCGAGCCGGGCCTCGATGTCGAAGGCGTGCGACGAACCGAGCACGGACAGGCCGAGCAGCCCGCCGGCCCGCGCCCGTTCGATCGCGCGCGAAAAGACGTCGAAAGCGTGCGGGTATTCGGAGCGGATGTAGACATAGCCCATCGTCGCGCCGACCGCGACGGCGGCGATCGCCATGCCTTCGATCAGCAGGAAGGGGTCGCCTTCCATCAGCATGCGGTCGGCGAATGTGCCGCTGTCGCCCTCGTCGGCGTTGCAGACGACGTATTTCTGGTCGGCCGCGGTCGCGGCGACCGTGCGCCATTTGACGCCTGTCGGAAAGCCGGCCCCTCCCCGGCCGCGCAGCCCCGAGGCCACGACCTCCTCCACGGTCGGTTGGGGGCCGATTCCGAGCGCGCGCTCGAGGCCCTTGAGCCCGCCGTGGCGCCGGTAGTCGTCGAGCGAAAGCGGGTCGATCACGCCGCAGCGCGCGAAAACGAGGCGCTGCTGCCTGGCGAGAAAGGGAATCTCCTCCATCCGGCCGAGCGCCTTCGGATGGTCGCGGCCAGCCAAAAACCCGGCGTCGAACAGCGAGGCAGCGTCCTCCGTCGTCAGAGGTCCGTAACCGACGCGGCCTTCCGGCGTCTCGACTTCGACGACCGGCTCCAGCCAGAAGAGGCCGCGGGAGCCGGTGCGCACGAACAAGAGCTCGAGGCCGCGAACGCGCGCCTCGCGCGCCAGAGCCGCGGCCACCGCGTCCGCCCCGACGGAGAGTGCGGAGGAGTCGGAAGGAACGAAAACTCGCGCGCTCATCGGGTTCACTGGGTTTGACGCTTCGCGCTGGCCACGATCGCGTCGAGCCGGTCGCGGTCGAGTCGTCCGACCGGCTCGGTGTCGAGTAGCGCGGCGGGTGAAAGGGCGCAATTGCCGAGGCAATATACGGTCTCGACGTGGAGTCCCTCGCCCGCTTGGGCATCGTCCGGGACAATCCCGTGGCGACTGGCGAGATGGGCGACGAGGTCTTCGCAGCCCATCGCCTGACACAACTTTGCCCGGCACATCTTCAGCACCCGACCGTCGACCGGGCTGCGCCGGAAATCATGATAAAAGCTGACCACGCCGAGGGCCTCGGCCTTGGAGATGTTGAGAGCGTCCGCGAGCAGCGCGACGGCGGCGTCGTCGATATAGCCGAACTGACGCTGGAGATCGTGCAGGATCGGCAGCGCCGCTCCCGGCGTCGACCGCCTGCGGCCGATCAACTCCCGTGCAAACTCAATGTCGAACGCCGGTCTTGCGGTCATCGTGGATCCTCCCGAGAACGCCCCGTATATGCACCTGCCGGAATGCTCCGGCAAATTGAACGTTCGGAAGCCCCGATAGGATCCCTCTATCGCCTCAATTCCGGCCCCCGGTTTGGCGGCTCGATCAGGGCCGCGATGTCGGTCGGCCATTTCATCGCGAGGAGATTGCGGGCGAGGGGCGAGGGGGGCTCGCGTTCGCTCATCACGAGGCCGATCGTGCGGCTCGCCGTCGGTTCGACGAGGTCGATCGCTCGCGTTCCCTGCGGAACGCCGAAGAAGCGCAGGAGCTGGCGCGGCACGATCGCCGACCATTGGCCAGCGGCCACGTGCGATACGAGATTGAAGATCGAATTCGTCTCCACCGCCGGGTTGGGCCTTGCTCCGACCGAGCGGAATATGCCTTCGATGATGCGGCGATTCTGCATGTCCGGCGTCAGCAGATCCTATGCGGGTGGACGGCGGCCGGACCCTTGGTAGGCTGATCTTCCACACCAGCATGGAGGCAACCGATGCATTTAATCACCTCCGCGACCGTTGTCGCGACCACCGCCCGCGCGAATGATATCACGCTGTTCGCCTCGCTCGAATTGAGCAAATCGAAATGGGTTGTGACGATCAACAGTCCGGGCAGCGAGAAATTTTCCAGGCATGTGGTCGAGGGTGGGGACGGCGCCGGCCTGCTCGACCTTCTTTCGCGGTCGAGGGCGAAGGCCGAGCAGCGCTATGGCGTGCCGATCAAAGCGATCGTCATTCAGGAGGCGGGATTGGACGGATTTTGGATCCATCGCCTGCTGCTCGCCGAGGGGATCGAGAGCCACGTGGTCGATGCGGCTTCGATTGCGGTCAACCGGCGGCATCGGCGAGCCAAGACCGATGCGATCGACGGCGAGACGCTGTTGCGGACGCTGATGGCGTGGGCTCGCGGCGAGCGGCGGGTCTGCTCCATGGTTCGCGCGCCGAGCCCGGAAGAAGAGGATCGCCGGCGGCTGACCCGCGAGCGCGGCACGCTGCTCAAGGAACGCATTCAGCACACCAATCGGGTCAAGGGCCTGCTCAGCGGCCAAGGCATCCGGGGTTACAACCCGCTTCGGCGCGATCGTTTTGAGCGGCTCGAGGCGCTGCGAACCGGCGACGGCCGCGAGCTGCCGCCGCTGCTGAAGGCGGAAATACGCCGGGAGCTCGATCGGATCGCGCTGGCGACGACGCAACTGGCTGCGGTCGAACGGGCCCGCGACGCGCTCATCCGCACGGAAGCCGAGGAGCGCACCAACCCCGCCGCCCGGCTCCTCGAGCTCCAGGGCTTGGGCCCCGAGTTCGCGTCGCTCCTCTGGCTGGAATCGTTGTTCCGCAGCTTCGCCAACCGCCGCCAGGTGGCGGCTTACGGCGGATTGGCGCCCAGCCCCTGGCAGAGCGGCGGCGTCGAACGGGATCAAGGCATCTCGAAGTCGGGCAACCGCCGCCTGCGCAAGACCATGATCGAGCTGGCCTGGTTCTGGCTGCGTCACCAGCCGGACTCGGCGTTGAGCCGCTGGTTTCGGGCGCGGGTCGGCGCCGCGAAGGGACGGGTCCGCCGGATCGCCATCGTGGCGCTGGCCCGCAAACTGCTCGTCGCCTTGTGGCGCTATGTCACCCAAGGCGTCGTTCCCGAGGGCGCGGTGTTCAAGGCGGCCTGACCCGATGGCTCAATCCTACGCCGACGCTCCAACGATGGCTTAATGACTCAACCCCATTCCAGCGAAGCCGAACGCGACGGCTTCGCCGGATCCGGGCGGGCGGTGACCGCGGCTTTGCCTGGCTGAAACACGCCGTTTAACAGGATGGTCCCCGCCAACCCGAGCCCGACGCCCTCGAGCATGAGGGATTATGGTCCGAGCCCCGACAAGCTCGACCGGATGTGAGGTGATGCGGCCGTCAAGGCTGCATGCGAAAGACGGGCTCACGCTTCGGATCCAAGCGCCAAAGGAGATGCGCAATGCCAAAATGAATGAGCGCGGCAAAGACCACAGAGGCAGCCAAGAGCGCGCAAGGGCGCGCTCGCTCGTGACAGTGTATCCGGCCGCTGGCGCGTCAAGGTCGCTTCGCTCCCTGCTCCGCTGCGCTTCGCCCCGCTTCGCGGGTGACACGCCAGCGGCCGGCGCAAACGAATGAGCTTGACCCGAAACACCCCATGTGAGGCAAAGCGGCGCGGTGGCGGCTTCGCTCCATTCGATCTGCGTGCGGCCTGCGAATTTTCCCTGAGACGGCGTGAGGAACATGTATTCCTCGATGCAGATCGGCTTCGCCTTGACACGCTCGATCGGTTCCGCATCGAGATAGGTGAGGCCGACGTCGAGTTCGAACTCCTCGATTCCGCGTTCGATTTCCTGGCTGTTCAGCGACATGACAGCGACCGAGACGCCTGGAAACTTCGCGTAGAAAGGTCCCGTCATCTGCGAAACGATCGGCAGCGCAGTCGGGATCGCGCCAATCCGGAGCCGACCGCTCAGGCCCTTGTCGAGCTCATCGAGGCCGCGGCGCAGGTTCTCCGCTTCCGCCAGGATGCGGTGGGCGTGGTCGAGAACGATCCGGCCCTGCGCGGTCAGGCTGAAAAGCGGTGACCGCGCTCGACGATCGGCGCCCCGAGATCGTCCTCGAGCATCCTTATCGCCGCCGAAAGCGTCGGCTGCGTCACGTGACAGGCCCGGGCCGCGCGGCCGAAGTGCTTTTCGCGGGCCAGCGCGGCCAGATATTCGAGCTGCCGCAACACCATGGCGTCCCTCGCTGCCATATTCGTGGCGCCCCGGCCTGCCAGGGTCAATAGTGAACACCTATCGCTCCCGCGTCTCCCTGCGGCCCGGAGGCGGCGTCGCGACGAGGCTATGACACCCTAACCCGGCCTGAGACCCATGTCGCCCAATGAACCCAACGCGGCCAATCTGCGGTCGCGCGCCTCCTCGATATTCATCGCCTCGACGACAGCCGCTATCGCCGTGCTGGCGCTGGTCGCGGTCTGGCTGGCGTGGGCGCCGAAGGATACGAATCGATCGCTGGTGGGAGGCCCGTTCGCCCTTGAGGACGGCTCCGGCAAGACGGTCACCGACCAGACGCTACGCGGGCGCCCGTTCCTCGTCTATTTCGGCTACACGCATTGCCCGGATGTCTGCCCGACCGAGCTCGCCCGTATTTCCGACGCTCTCGCCGCCATGGGCGACAAGGCGGTGCTCGCGCTGTTCATCACGGTCGACCCCGAGCGCGACACGCCGAAGGTGATGCAGGACTACGCCAGCAGCTTCGGCGCCCACGTGATCGGGCTGTCCGGCAGTCCGCAGGCGATCGGGGCGGTCGAAAAGGCCTTCCGCGTGTTCGCGCGCAAAGGGAAAGTCGAGTCCGACGGCGGCTATTCGATGGATCACAGCTCGATCGTCTATCTGATGGACAAGACCGGGGGTTTCGTCGAGGCCCTCAACCTCGACCGGCCGCCGAATGAGACAGCGAAGGAGCTGGAGCGTTACTTGTGAGCGTCCCGTTTGCCCGCCCGGGCGGCGTTTGCTAGAGCGCTTCCGAGAACCCGTCGGCCAGCCCCGGCGCTCGACATGAGGCGTTGGACCCATGAACAAATTCACGACCCTGACCGGAGTGGCCGCGCAGTTGCCGATCGACAACATCGACACGGACATGATCATTCCGAAGCAATATCTGAAGACGATCAAGCGCACCGGCCTCGGTGCGGGCCTGTTCGCCGAATTGCGTTATCGCGACGACGGCTCGAAAAATCCCGACTTCGTTCTCAACAAGCCGTCGTACCGGAAGGCCGCGATCTTGGTCGCGGGCGACAATTTCGGCTGCGGCTCGTCGCGCGAACACGCCCCCTGGGCGCTTCTCGATTTCGGAATTCGCTGTGTGATCTCGACCGACTTCGCCGACATCTTCTACAACAACTGCTTCAAGAACGGCATCCTGCCGATCAAGGTCTCCCGCGAGGACCTGGCGAAGCTGATGGACAACGCCGAGCGCGGCGCCAACGCGACGCTGACCATCGATCTGCCGGCGCAGGAAATTCGCGGCCCAGACGGCGGGGTGGTCAGGTTCGAGGTCGACTCGTTTCGGAAGCGCCGCCTGATCGAGGGGCTAGACGACATCGGCCTCACGATGGTCGAGGAGCCCGCCATCGCCGCCCACGAAAACAAGTCGGCGGCTATTCGTCCCTGGCGCTAACCCCCGTGAAACGCGGGCTCTCGCGATTGTCAATGCCGACCGCAGTCCGGTAATCTCGTCGGGAGGAGGGAGGGAAAACCCTTGGCCCGATGAACGGCGCGACGGTCTTTCTCATCGCGATCGGATACGTCCTGCTGTTGTTCCTCATCGCCTGGTGGGGCGATCGCGGAGGACGCCGATTCGTCTCCGGCAACGCGCGGCCGATCGTCTACGCGCTGAGCCTTGCCGTCTACTGCACGTCCTGGACCTATTACGGCTCGGTCGGGCTCGCCTCTAGGCACGGACTCGAGTTTCTGCCGATTTACATCGGTCCGATCCTCGTCATCGGCCTCGGCACGTCGTTGGTCGGCCG
Source organism: uncultured Alphaproteobacteria bacterium (assembly GCA_963758335.1). Lineage (GTDB taxonomy): Bacteria > Pseudomonadota > Alphaproteobacteria > Rhizobiales > Beijerinckiaceae > Roseiarcus. The sequence continues at coordinate 626,004 of CAVWVF010000004.1, forward strand.
CATCGCCAATCTGGCGCGAACCCAAAACCTGACCACGGTCGCAGACTTCGTCTCGGCGCGGTACGGGAAGTCGCAGGCGGTCGCCGCCGTCGCCGCGCTCATCGCCCTCGTCGGCTCGGCCCCCTACGTCGCGCTGCAGCTCAGGGCGGTCTCCACCACCATGCTGACGGTCGTCGATTCTCTCGACAAGTCCAGATTGGCCCCGGACAAGCCCTCGGCCGCGTTCTCGCTGGTGATCGCTCTGTTGTTGGCCGCGTTCGCCATCGCATTCGGGACGCGGCGGATCAATCCGAAAGAGCATCAGGACGGCCTCATCCTGGCCATCGCCGTCGAGGCGCTGGTCAAGCTCGCGGCGTTTCTCGCGGTCGGCGCGTTCGTCGTCTGGGGGCTCAACGGCGGCATCGTCGATTTGACCGAGGCCGCCCAGTCGGACCCGAGGATCGGCGCGGTCATTCAAACGGCGCCGGACCCGGCGGTATGGGGCGTGACCACGCTGCTCTCGGCGTTCGCGATCATTTTCTTGCCGCGCCAGTTTCACGTCACAGTGGTCGAGAACCAAGACCCGCGCGACCTGCGCACGGCGTCCTGGTTGTTTCCGGCCTATCTCGTGCTGATCAACCTGTTCGTCGCGCCGCTCGCCGTCGCCGGCCTGAAGATGTTTCCCGACGGGGCGATCAACCGCGATCTGACGGTTCTGGCGCTGCCGCTCGCCGCCGGCGCACGCGGGATCGCGCTCCTCACCATGATTGGCGGCCTGTCCGCTGCGACCGGCATGGTGGTGATGGACAGTCTTGCGCTGGCGATCACCATCTCCAACGACCTGGCGATGCCGCTCCTGCTGCGGCGGCCGGTCCCGCAGGAGCCCGGCGCCGAAGGCGACATCGGCGCGCTCGTCCTTTGGGTTCGCCGGCTGGCGATCCTCGGCGTGCTGGGTCTCGGCTTCGTCTACGAGCGATTGGCTGGCGAGGCGGCCCTCGTTTCAATCGGGCTTCTTTCGTTCGCCGCCCTCGCGCAGATCGCGCCGGCCTTTATCGGCGGCCTGTGCTGGCGTCGCGGCACGGCCCGCGGCGCGGTGGCGGGCATGACGGCCGGCTCGCTCGCCTGGATCTATCTTCTGCTCCTGCCCTCGATCGAGCAGCAGCACGCGTTCACCGCCTATCTCGCGCATGGACCGCTTGCGGTCGCCTGGCTCGGCCCGGCCGCTCTGGTCGCGTTCGCGCCGAATGCGCTCGTCGGCGGAGTCGTCCTGTCGCTCGCGGTCAATATCGCCGCCTTGGTCGCCTTCTCGCTGACCCGCCAGCCGAGCGCGCTCGAGCGCACGCAGGCGAGCGCCTTCGCCGGCGTCGGCGGCAAGCCGCAGGCCTTCCGCCTGTGGCGCTCGTCGACCACGGCAAGCGAGCTCGAAGCGGCGGTCGCTCGCTATCTCGGGGCGGCCCGGGCGCGACGCGCCTTCTCGGCCTTCATGCGCGAGCGGGGGCTCGAATACGATCCGGCGCAGGAGGCGAGCGCCCAACTCATCCGCCATGCGGAATTTCTGCTGTCGCCGGCCATCGGCGCCTCCACCTCCCGCCAGGTTCTGTCCCTCCTGCTTCGGCCGCGGGCCCTGTCCGGCCAGTCGGCTCTCAAGCTGATCGACGAGGCGTCCGCGGCGATCCAGTCGAGCCGCGACCAGCTGCAGCACGCGCTCGATCACGCGCGCCAGGGGATCACCGTCTTCGATTCCAATCTCGCGCTGACCGCCTGGAACCGTGAGTTCGTCGAACTGTTCGACCTGCCGCCGGGGATGCTGCGTCTCGGCGTCGGGCTCGACGAGATCGTACGCTTCAACGCCGCGCGCGGCGCCTATGGCCCGGGGAACTCCGAGGATTTCGTCGCGGAACGCGTGGCCGCGCTCCTCTATGACGACCAGCCGACGAGGCTGCGCCTGTTCTCCGCCCACCGGGTGATCGAAATCCGCTCGGCGCGGCTGCCGGACGGAGGCATCGTCACGACTTATACCGACGTGACGCAGACCGTGCAGACCGAGGAGGCGCTGGAGGCGGCCAACGAGCTCCTGGAGCAGCGGGTCGATGAGCGCACCGCCGAGCTGCAACGTCTCAACGCCGAGCTCGCCCGCGCCAAGACCGTGGCGGAAGAGGCCAATCTCTCCAAGACGCGGTTTCTCGCCGCGGCGAGCCACGACATCCTTCAGCCGCTCAACGCCGCGCGGCTCTACGCCAGTTCGCTCACCGACGCCGCGTCCAAGGCGGGAGGCCTCGAGCGCGCCGACCTCGCCCGCAACGTCGACCTCTCGCTCGAGGCGGTCGAGGAGATTCTCGGCGCGCTGCTCGACATTTCGCGGCTCGACGCCGGCGCGACGCGGCCCGAAGTCGCCGACGTGCCGGTCGCCGACCTCATTCGCATGCTGGAGATCGAGTTTGCTCCGATCGCCCGGTCCAAGGGGCTCGAGCTGCGCTTCGCGCCGACCTCGCTCGCGATCCGGACCGACCGCCGCCTCATGCGTCGCCTGTTGCAGAACCTCGTCTCCAACGCGCTGAAATACACGCTGAAAGGCCGGGTGGTGGTCGGCTGCCGGCGCGCGGGCAAGGCGGTGCGGATCGAGGTCTGGGACACCGGGCTCGGCATCCCGACGGACAGACAGCGGGCGGCGTTCGAGGAGTTCCAGCGGCTCGATCAGGGCGCGCGGGTCGCAAGGGGCCTGGGTCTCGGCCTTTCGATCGTCGAGCGCCTGGGACGGGTCCTCGCCCATCCGGTCGGCCTCAAATCGACGCCTGGAGAGGGCTCGGTGTTCTTCGTCACCGCGCCGCGAGGAGAGGCCGTCCCTTCGGCCGTATCCGACGACGGCGCGCCGGCGGCGGTTTCCGGCGGCGAGCCGCTGAGCGGTCTGAAGGTCCTGGCGATCGACAACGAGTTGCGCGTGCTCGCGGGCATGCGGGCGCTGTTGAGCCGCTGGGGCTGCTCGGTCGCGACCGCCCGCGGCCTCGCCGAGGCGCGCGAGGCGCTCGCGAGCTTCGGCGCGCCCGACGTCGTCATCGCCGACTTCCATCTCGACGAGGGCGACGGGATCGAGACGATCAGAATCCTGCGCGACGACCTCGGCCGCTCCGTTCCGGCGATCCTCGCGACCGCCGAGCGGAGCCCCGAAGTGCGCGACCGCGCCGCCGGCGAGGACGTCGTCATTCTCAACAAGCCGTTGAAACCGGCGCCCTTGAGGGCGCAGCTCACCCGCTACAGCGCCATGCGCGAGGCGGCGGAATAGGGAGAGGCGAGCGCTTCATCGCGACGCTCGAGATGGGCATTCGAGCGCCGAGGCTGGACCGGCCGACAGCCGGAAGGAAACCCAAATTATCCGGAAGGATTTCCAAGCCGGTTGGAAGGAAACCCAAATTATCCGGAAGGATTTCCAAGTTTCCCGGAAGGATTTCCAAACATTAGCTTTCTGTAAAAGCAATGTTTTCAGTGCCTTGCGGGGAACCAGGCGGAAATTTGCGATTCATCGCTCGCCGCGGCGCGCCCCTCGTGCGGGCGCGGCTCAAAACCTTCGTCGGCGGACCCGGCCGCCGCGAGATTCGCGGCCGCCCGGTTGACCTTGTCGATGAGTTTCTGGCGGATGCCCTCGTCGTCGTCCCGGTATTCCCGGGCGAGCGCCTGATAGCGGTCGAACCGGTCGAGGACTTTTGTCAGCGGCCCGATCGCCTTGACCTCGCCCCGCCCGACCGCCTCGGCCGCCGCCTCCAACGCCAAGGTCAGGCGGGCCATTTGCAGAAGCGCGTGCTGGGCGCCCTCGTCGACCTTCCGCCGGCTCGATTTTTGCGACGATCTGCCGGACGCGCTCGTGGCTGATCCCCTCCTCGCGCGCGATGGCCTCGTTCGTCCAGCCCGCGCGCAGGCGCGCGAGGATGCGATCCCGCCGCTCGGCCTTGCCGATTGTGCTCGGGTCCCGCCGCTTCTTCGGAGTTGTGGTCGTGTCCAGTTTCATGCCTGCCTCGCTGTGCCGCGCATGTGCGGCGCCGATGAAAGTAAGAACATAGCACGAACACCGGAAAATGGGAAGCAATTGGAGGAGTCGGCCGCCGTCGCCGCATCGGTCGCCGGCTATCTTCTTCGGAACGAGATGCCGGGGCGAGTCCCCTGTGCCGCCTCTGCAGCAAGAGCACGATTTTCCGGTATTATGGTGCAACCAACGGCGCCGTCAACGTTAACTGGCGTCTCCCGGCGGTCCGGCCGCCCGTCTCGTTTCGGGAAGCGCGGCGCTTTCGCGCGAATCGATTGCCGCGCGCCAAGCCGGGGCGGCCGGATCGATGTCGATCCCGATCCCGACAGGATCAGAAGCGCAGGCCGGATCTCAGGACAAGCGAAGCGAAGAAATAGAGCTCCGCGTCGAGGGCGCGCTTGATGGTCTCCGCCTTGCGAAACCCATGCTGTTCGCCGTCGAACAGAAAATAGGCAAACGGAACCCCGCGGTCCCTCAGCGCGGCGACCATGAGCTCCGTCTGATTCGGCGGAACGACCTTGTCGTCGGCGCCCTGGAAGAAGATGACCGGCGCGGAGAGCCGGTCCGCGTGATTGATCGGGGAGCGATCGGCATAGAGCCGATCATCTTGTGGATAGGGTCCGATGAGCCAATCGAGGTATCGGGACTCGAATTTGTGCGTGTCGCGCGCCAGCGCCGCAAGGTCGCTCACGCCGTAGTGGCTTGCCCCGGCGCTGAAGGTCTTCCCGCCACCGGCGGTGAGGGCGCAAAGCGTCGTGTAGCCGCCGGCGCTGCCGCCCGCGATCATCAGGCGGTCAGGGTCGGCGTTCCGGTTTTCGACGAGGTATCGGGCGCCATGGACGCAGTCCGTGACATCCACCACGCCCCACTGCCGCTCGAGCTTCAACCGGTAGGCGCGGCCGTATCCCGTGCTGCCGCGGTAGTTCACGTCGAGCACGCCGACGCCGCGGCTGGTCCAAAACTGGACTTCGAGCGAGAGCGTGCTCGAGGCGGATGAAGTCGGCCCGCCGTGGCTGAGCACGAGCGCCGGCGCCTTCTCGCCGGCCGGCGCGGCGAAGGCGGGGGAGAACGGCGGGTAGTAGATCGCGCGCGCGATCTCTCCCCCGTCGGCGGGAAAGGCGATCGGCTCGGGCAGCGAGACATGGGACCGGACGCCGTCTTGCACGATGGATGAACGGCGAATGACCCGGCTGCTCCCGTCGTTCAGGTTCATCTCGACGAGCGCGAGCGCTTCCGACGGCGTTCCGCCGAGGAAGAAAACGCGTCCCCTGCTGGCGCGGAGCTGGGAAATGTCGGTGAATTCGGTTGGGATCGGGTCGAAGCGCTTGCTCTGCAGGTCCAGCTGGGCGAACTTCCAGGCGCCGTCCTTGACGAAGGAGCAGATCAGGCGCTCGGCCAACTCGAAGGCGTAGCTCGACATGCCGAACCGCCACTGCGGCCGCGCGAATTCGGCATCCATCGGCGCCAACGGCTCGATCGCGCCGCTCCTTTCGCGATAGAGGTTCCACCAGCCGCTTCGGTCGGAGACGAAGACGAGATCGCCGTCGGGCGACCATTCCGGCTGGACAATCAACTCGTCCGGTCCGCCGGCGACCCGGCGCGCGGCGCCGATCGCGCCGTCAGGAAGAATCTCGCCGACCCAGAGCTCGGTCGAGACCCACGGCATGTTGGGGTGATTCCAGGTGAGCCAGGCGAGGCGGCCGAAATCCGGGCTGAGGCGCGGCGTCGAATAAAAATCGTTCCCCGAGACGAGGATTCTCGGCGCCTCCGCGCCCGAGAGATCGAGCCCGACCAGCGCATTGACCGCCTCGCCTTCGCCGGTGTGGTCTTCCCGGACGCAGATCATCCGGCCGCGGCGCCGGTCGATCACGCCGTCCGCGTAACGAAACGCGTCCGTCGATCCCCTCGCCGGAACGAGCGTGATCGCGCGCGGCGGCTGGTCCGAGTCCTGGCGATAAAGACGCTGATCGGCAAAATTCGAGAAGATGACGGCGCCCCCGTCGACCGCGAAGGCGCCGCCGCCATATTCGTGGACGCGCGTGCGGACGTTGAAGCGATTCTCGTCGTCGGGCGTGACGGGCTCGGGCTCCCCGCCGCCGACGGACCGGTAGAGGAAGGTCCGTCCCTGCTTCTGCGGCTGCAACTCGGTCCAAAAGATCGCGTCGCCGTCGAGCGCGATCTGGTCGAGCCTGATCGCCTCGGCCGCGATGAGGTCGGAGGTGATCGGCGAGGCCCAGGAGCCATAGGGGCTGACGATCATCGGCTTGATCCTCCATGGGTTTCGGAAGAGGTGACATGTATGGCGCGCGGCCCTTCCCTTAGTAGAGCATGATGCGATCAAGTCGAACCGCCGCCGTCATCGCGAGAAGCGCAGCGACGAAGCGACCCGAGAGCCGTAGGGCGCCCGACGTTCGGCCGGATTGCTTCGTTTCGCTCGCAATGACGTGTCTAAGTCTACTCGAAATCATCCCGCTCTAGCCTCTCTCCGCCGCGGCCTATTCAGCCGCAGGACGCCGCTGTCGAGAAGGATCAGCATGGTCTGAGAGACGAAGCTTTGCTCTGCGTTGGGCGGGCCTGCGTCCACCCTACTTCGCGATCCCCAGAAACACCGCCAGCCGCCGCTCGACCTCGAGCATCGTGTCCGGATTCACCCGGCCAAGAATTCGACCGATCTTCCCGCGCATCACCGTCATCGCCTTGTCGACCATGATTTGCGAAGGTTGGCGCAAGCCGTTGCCGGCGTCCGGGGCGACAGTCAGGCGCAAGAGCGGCGCATCGACGAGTGTCCCGGATACGAGCAGGACCGTCACGCTCGGATGCTCGGCGAACGCGTCGGCCTGGATGACAAGCGCCGGCCGCAGCTTGCCAAAATGGCCCTGGACTGCGACAGTGACGAAGTCGCCGCGGCGCACTTCAATCGTCGCCCTCGCGGTCGATTTCGGCCAGCGCGGCGTCCATGAACGCCGCCAAGTCCGCGTCGGCCCGGTCGGCTGCCGCGACCAATCGGGACTGGCGCTGGCACTCTTCGGCGAAGCCCGGGCGGCGGGTGTCGGGAACCCAGATTTGAACTGGCCTCAAGCCAGCCCGGCGGAGCGCTGCGCGCCGCTTCCGGACCCGTTCCGCGGTCGAAGACGACATGACTGCACCCCCTGGTGGAAGCCGGCGGTTGTAGCCGCGCTCGCTGAGCGCGGCGCGCGGTCAGCGACCGCGCCTACAGGGTCCGCCTGTTACATGTAGCGCAATCGCGAACCGAAGTCCATAGCTGCCTCGAGCGCGTCGATCACGGCTCCTTGCGCTGTGTGTGGCTTGATGAGGTCGAGTTCGGCGCCGAGTTCGAGGCGGCGCGCCATCAGATCGTGATCCGCCTGCTGGCCAGGGAAGAAGCCTCGCGCTGAACTGGAACCGCTGCAGGTCGCGGCCCCTCCAGCCGTAAATTTGCAACGCATTGGGCGCCGGGCTGCATTTCGCTTATAGAGGCTTTCCCCATTCAGCTTCGCGAGACATTCATGACCGCCCCCCGCCCCTTCGACGACATCCGCGCACTCATGCTCAAAATGCCTAAGGCCGACGAGGCGGCTGCCGTCACGGCGCGGGAGCGGGAGGGGCAGCTCACCAAGCCGGCGGGGTCGCTCGGGCGGCTCGAGGAGATTTCCGCCTTCCTGGCCGGGTGGCAGGCCCCCGCCCGGCCGCATGTCGACCACCCGCTGGTCGCCGTCTTCGCCGGCAACCACGGCGTCGTCGCGCAGGGCGTGTCGGCCTATCCGCCATCGGTCACGCAGGCGATGGTGGCGAATTTCACTTCTGGAGGCGCGGCGATCAACCAGATCTGCAAGACCTTCGACCTCTCGCTCAAGGTCTACGAGCTGGCGCTCGAAAAGCCGACCGGCGACATCACGAAGGAACCCGCGATGGACGAGCGGACCTGCGCGGGAACGATCGCCTTCGGCATGGAAGCGCTGGCCTCCGAGCCCGACCTGCTCGTCCTCGGCGAAATGGGCATCGGCAACACGACCGCGGCGGCGGCCATCTGCTGCGCGCTCTACGGCGGCGCGGCGGAGGACTGGGTCGGCCGCGGCGCCGGCGTCGACGACGCGGGCCTCAAGCGCAAGGCCGAGGCGGTCAGCGCCGCGGTCGCGCGCCACAAGGCGCATTTGTCCGATCCGCTCGAGGTTCTGGCCCGGCTCGGCGGGCGGGAGATCGCCGCCATGGCCGGCGCGATCCTCGCCGCGCGCCTCAGCCGCACGCCGGTGCTGCTCGACGGCTTCGTCGTCGCATCCGCGGCGGCGGTGCTGCATGCGCTCGACGGAAGCGCGCTCGACCATTGCCTCGCTGGCCATGTCTCGGCCGAGCGGGCGCACCGGGAAGCCTTGAAGCGGCTGGGCAAGGCGCCGCTCATCGATCTCGGCATGCGGCTCGGCGAGGGGTCGGGCGCGGCGCTGGCGGTCGCCATCGTCAAGGCCGCCGTCGCCTGCCATAACGGCATGGCGACTTTTGCGGAGGCGGGGGTGGCCGGGAAAGAGGAGAACCGACCCGCGCGCCGGAACGGCGCCGAGCGTGGAGGATTGTCGAGGTAAGGCTTCGGCCTCAGGCCGCTGCAATGGCGAGGTTCAGTCGGGAGAACCGACGGCCGGACCGGCCGCGGAGCGGGCGCAAGTGAAGGAGGCGATCGATGACGGGCGAAAAGCAGTGGCGCGCGGTCGACGATTACTTCGTACGGACGATCATCGGCGCCGACCGGCCGCTTGAAGAGGCGCTGGCCGCAAACGCCGTCGCAGGCCTGCCGCAGATCGACGTTTCGCCGCCGCACGGCAAGCTGCTCCATCTGCTGGCGCGCATCGCCGGCGCGGCCAAGGCGCTGGAGATCGGGGCGCTCGGCGGCTATTCCGCCATCTGGATCGCCCGCGCCCTGCCGCCGGACGGGCGGCTCGTGACCCTCGAGGCCGACGAAACACACGCGTCGGTCGCGCGGGAAAACCTGGCTCGGGCGGGCCTGAGCGAGAAAGTCGAGATCCGGGTCGGCCCGGCGCTCGACAATCTGCCGAAGATCGAGGCCGAGGGGCTGGGGCCTTTCGATTTCGTCTTCATCGACGCCGACAAGTCGAACAACGCGAATTATCTCGCCTGGACGCTGCGCCTATCGCGGCCCGGCACCGTGATCCTTGTCGACAACGTGGTCCGGGAGGGCGCGATCGTCGACCGCAGGGCGTCGGATCCGGGCACGGAAGGCGTCCGGCGCATGTTCGAGATGATGCGCGCGAGCCGCGTCTCGCGGCGACGGCGATCCAGACGGTCGGCGCCAAGGGCTGGGACGGTTTCGCCCTCGCAGTCGTCGAGTAATTTAAGGCGCTGGATCCAAATCGAGCAAACTGAAGCTGTTTGGTGTATTCAAAATAGGATTGCGAGGTCGCGTCGACCGTCCACGACACGCACGATCTCAACGGCATCGACCTGACCGTCGTCCGAATCGGGGTGCGTCTCGTAGAGAACGAGATACGGCCCCTCAACCAGTATGCGCGCCGCCGGTTGTATGTCCGGGCGCCGCGGCCCCATCCGGGGGTGATCGGCCAAACGCTCGATCTTGGCAGCGATGGCTTGCAATGTCCGGGTCGCCGCAAGCGGACTGGCCAGAGATCCTCCAGGTCGCGCTCAGCCGCGGGCGAACTGAGGATCGCGATCACCTTGCCCCGGCTTCTTTGAGCCGCGCCTGCGCCGCGGCGATTGTGCGTTCGCGGTCGAACGACTCGGCCGGCCCGCTGGCCTTGCCCGCATCCCACAGCTGCCGGAGGCGCTTGATGTCCTCCTGGCGAAGCTGACGCTTGAACTGCCACTCGCGCAGCTCCTCGCGGACGATCTCGCTTGTGGTGGCATACTCGCCGGACTCGACGGCCGCCCTTAGGGCGGCGACCTGCTCGCCGGTCAGCGCGACACTGACTTTCTGAATATCGGCCATGGGGGGTCTCCGCGCAATGGCGCACATTGTAGCAAAAAATTCCATCAATGCATTGTCAGGCGCTCCACTCCACGAGGCGCCGATCAGCCGGAACCCGCCCCAATCAGCGTCGCGATACGCCGCAGCGCCAGCGCATAGCCCTGCGCGCCGCAGCCGACGATGATTCCCGAGGCGACGGCGGACACAAAAGAATGACGGCGGAAGTCCTCGCGCTTGTGCACGTTGGAAATGTGCACTTCGATGATCGGCCCTTCGAAGGCGTGGAGCGCGTCGAGGATGGCGACCGAGGTGTGGGTGAAGGCGGCGGGGTTGATGACGATGGCTGCGGCGCGTCCTCGCGCCTCGTGGATCCAGTCGATGATCTCGTATTCGCGGTTGCTCTGGCGGAACTCGATCTCCAGTCCAAGCTCGGCCCCGACCCGGCGGCAGTCCGCCTCGACGTCGGCCAGCGTCTCGCGGCCATAAATCTCCGGCTGGCGCTTGCCGAGCAGGTTGAGATTGGGGCCGTTCAGGACCGCGACGATAGGGCTCACCCGAGTTTTCCCTCAATAATGGACAACGACGACCATCGGCTTCGTGAGCAGCGCCAGCGGCGGCTCGCTCTCAGAGCCGGTCGCGGGCTTGATTTCGAGGCCGATGTTTTCGGGAGGCACTCCATGCCGCTCGAGCGCCGCCGTCAAGGCGAACGCCCGCGCGTCCTGTAACCTGAGCCGCCGTTCCAGATCCAAAGGAGCGCCGAGAAGACCGCCGATCTCGAGGATGGTGACGGTGCGCGGCGCGGCGCCGGCGACCGCGTCGGCGACCCTCAATTGGCCGTGTCGCGAGAGCTCCGCCCCGCGCCAGTCGCGGGCGGAGAGATAGAAAGTCTTGAACTCCGGCGCCGCGCAACCGGCGAGCGCGAGGGCGGCGAGAAAGACGACTAGAGCGTGCGTTCGCATGGGCCCCCCGAAGGATCCGCCGATCGTTCAGCCGTGCCAGGCTGCGACCGTCTTCAGCGCCGAGAAGCCGTAGAGCGCCTCAAAGCCCTTTTCCCGCCCGTGGCCCGACTTGCCGACGCCGCCGAACGGCAGTTCGACCCCCCCGCCGGCCCCGTAATTGTTGATGAACACCTGCCCCGAGCGCAATGCCTTGGCGAGGCGCATCTGCCGTCCTCCGTCGGCGGTCCAAACCCCCGCGACGAGGCCGTAGCCGGTCCCGTTGGCGATGCAAACCGCCTCCGCCTCGTCGTCGAAGGCAATGACCACTTGCACCGGGCCGAGGATTTCCTCCTGCGCCAGACGATGGTCGGGCTTCGCGCCAGCGAACAGGGTCGGTCTGACGTAATGGCCGCCGGCCGGGGCGTCGGCGACGATCGTCCCTTTGGCGGCGCGGGTCAGGTCGGCGCCCTCGTTGATGAAGCCGCTGACCAAAGCCTTCTGCCGGTCGGAGATGAGCGGGCCGACGTCGAGGTCGGCGTCGGCGGGGCCGACGCGGAGAGTTCGGTAGCGTTCGGCCATGCGTTCGACGAGTTCGCCGTAGCGCGAGCGCTCGACAGGATGCGCGAGGCGGCCGAGCAGGTCTGGCCGGCGTTCTGGATGCCGGCATTGACCAGGAACGGCAGGGCCCGGTCGAGGTCGGCGTCGGCGAACACGATCTGCGGCGACTTGCCGCCGAGCTCGAGCGTCACCGGCGCGACATGGCGGGCCGCGGCGGCCTGGACGAGCGCGCCGACCGCGACCGAGCCGGTGAAGGAAAGATGCCGGACGCCCGGGTGGGAAGCGAGCGCCGCGCCGGCCTCCTCGCCCAAGCCCGGAACGACGTTGAGCGCGCCCGGTGGAAAGCCCGCCTCGCGGGCGAGGTCGGCGAGCGCGAGCGAGGTGAGGCAGGCCTCCTCCGCCGGCTTCAGCACGCAGGCGTTGCCCATCGCCAGCGCCGCGCCGATGGTGCGGCCGGCGATCTGCATCGGATAGTTCCACGGCGCGATGTGGCCGGTGACGCCGTGCGGTTCGCGCAGGGTGTAGACGGTGTAACCGCCGAGATAGGGGATCGTCTCGCCCATCACCTTGTCGGCGGCTCCGCCGTAAAACTCCATGTAGCGCGCCATCGCCAGCGCGTCGGCGCGCCCCTGCCGGATCGGCTTGCCGACGTCGAGGATCCGGGCAAGGTCCTCGACGCGGGACCTGACCAGTTCGCCGAGCCGCGTAAGGAGCCGGCCACGCTCGAGCCGTCCCCAGTCCCCGGCGAGCGCCCGCTCGGCCGCGCCAACCGCCGCGTCGACGTCGGCGCCGCGCCCGCGCGCGATCACGCCGATCTCGGCGCCGCGCGAGGGGTCCTCGAGCGGCAGGAATGCGTTCGACTGCGCCCTCACCCAGCGCCCGTCGATGAAGCACTTGTCGGTTTCGAACCAAGCCAGGTTGGAGGTCATGTCTTGTCGCACCCTCATCCGGCCGCGCTTCGCGCGTCCACCTTCTCCCGCGAACGGGAGAAGGGATTCGCCCCCTCCCGCCCGCGGGCGAGGGCCGGGGTGAGGGTCAGTGCTTAGTCTCACACCCCGCCCCACACCTCCTCGGCGACCTCGACGAGGCGGGCGAGCTTGATCCACTGGTCGGCCTCGGAGAGGTCGTTGCCGTGCGCGGTCGAGGAGAAGCCGCACTGATGACTCAAGCAGCATTGGTCGAGCGACACGTATTTCGTCGCCTCCTCGATGCGGCGCTTGATCTCGCCCTTCGGCTCGGCCGCGGCCCGCTTCGAGCTCATCAGGCCGAGCACGATCGCAGCGCCCTTCGGCGCGAAGCGCAGGGGGGCGAAATCGCCCGAGCGTTCATCGTCGTATTCGAGGAAGAAGCCGTCGATCTTCATCTCGTTGAGCAGGATCTCGGCGACCGGCTCGTAGCCGCCCTGCGCCACCCAGGCGCTCTTGAAATTACCGCGGCAGAGATGGACGCAGATGGTCATCTCGGCCGGCCGGTCGCGGATCGAATCATTGACCAGCCCGCAATAGAGGCGGGTCAGCGCGTCCGGATCGTCGCCGCGCGCCTTGGTGCGGGCGCGGATCTCGGGATCGCAGAGATAGGCGAGATTGGTGTCGTCGAACTGAAGGTACCGGCAGCCGCGCGCGGCGAGGTCCGCGACTTCGGCGCGGTAGGCCGCGGTCAGGTCGGCGTAGAAATCCTCGAGATCCGGATAGACCGCCGCGCTGATCGCCTCGCGCCCGCCGCGGAAATGCAGCATCGACGGCGCTGGGATGCAGACCTTCGGCGTCCGGGTCGTGGCCGACTGGAGGAAATCGTAGTCCGGGCCCTGGATCGGCGCGACCCAGCGGACCTTGCTGCCGACATGCATCGTCGGCGGCCTGAAGCCGACCTCCGTGCCGTCGCTCTTGCGGAACGTCGCGACGAACTCGCCGTAATGGGTTTCGACGCCCTCGAGCCGCTCGAGGAAATCGACATGGAAATAGGTGCGGCGAAACTCGCCGTCGGTAATCCCCTTCAGGCCGACGTTCTCTTGCGCCCGCACCACCTCGCGGATGCATTCGTCCTCGATCGCGTGCAGGTCCTCTGCGGCAAGGCCGCCGGCGGCGAATTTGTCCCGCGCCTCTCTCAGTCGCTCGGGTCGCAGGAAACTTCCGACATGGTCGGCGCGGAACGGCGGACGGGGCATGGGCTCCTCCCTGGAGCGAGAAATCGAGGGCCGCAATCGTCTCACGCCGCGCGAGCCTTTGGCAACCCGGGCGCGCCATCAGCGCCGCATGGCGAAGAAGGCCCTGAGCATCGCCGCGGCTTCGCCTTCCCGGATCCCGCCGTAGACTTCCGGCGCGTGATGGCAGGTCGGTCGGCGGAAGAAGCGCGGCCCGTGGTCGACCGCGCCGCCCTTGGGGTCGGGCGCGGCGTAGTAGAGGCGGCGGATGCGCGCGTGGGAGATCGCGCCGGCGCACATTGCGCAGGGCTCGAGCGTCACATAGAGGTCGCAGCCGACGAGCCGCTCGGAGCCGAGCGCGGCGGCCGCCTCGCGGATCGCGATCATTTCGGCGTGCGCCGTCGGATCGGCGCGTTCTCGCGTGCGGTTGCCGGCGCGCGCGACGACTGTGCCGTCGCGGACGATCGCGGCGCCGATCGGGGTCTCGCCGCGCGCCTCGGCGGCCCGCGCCTCCGCGAAGGCGAGGCTCATCGGATCTCCCGCCTCATCCTCTGCGTTCGACAAGGGGTCCCTTCCTCGTTTCGGGCTCGAGCGTTTTTCGTTTGGCGCGTCCTGCCCTTCGGGCTTAGGACAGGCGCTCGCTGCGGGCAATCTGAAGCGTCAGATTGGAGCCACCTTAAAAGCATGGGCGACGAGACGACATCGGTTCCGGAGGTCCGCGAAGGCCAGCGCATCGCCAAAGTTATGGCGCGCGCGGGCCTTTGCTCGCGACGCGACGCGGAAGCCTGGATCGCGGCGGGCCGGGTGACCGTCAACGGAAGGGTGCTCGACAGTCCGGCCTATAACGTCAGCGAGGCGGACGACGTGCGGGTCGATGGGCAGCGGCTCGCTCAGCGCGAGCGGACCCGCCTCTTCCTCTTCCACAAGCCGCGCGGCCTCGTCACCACCGCGCGCGACCCGGAGGGGCGCCCGACCATTTTCGACGCGCTGCCGCCGGGCCTGCCGCGCCTCGTCGCGGTCGGCCGGCTCGACATCAACACCGAGGGCCTCATCCTGCTGACCAACGACGGCGGCCTCGCGCGGGTCCTCGAGCTGCCCGCCACCGGCTGGCTGCGCCGCTATCGGGTTCGGGCGCACGGGCGCGTCGATCAGGCGAAGCTCAATTCATTGAGCGACGGCGTGACCGTCGACGGGATCGACTACGCGGGCATCGAGGCGCGGCTCGATCGCGAGCAGGGCTCGAACGCCTGGATCACCATGGGCCTGCGCGAGGGCAAGAACCGCGAGATCAAGAAGGTGCTCGAGCATCTGGGGCTTTCGGTCAACCGCCTGATTCGTCTTTCGTTCGGCCCCTTCGAGCTCGGCGACCTCGGGGAAGGGGAAGTCGCGGAGGTGCGCACGCGCGTCTTGCGCGACCAGCTCGGAGCGAAACTCGCGCGAGAAGCAGGCGTCGATTTCGACGCGCCGATCGTCGAGCGCGCTGCGGCCGGCCCAGGCGAAGAGGGGAGCCGGCGCGCGCCGGCGAGGCGCAAGTCTTTAGGCCGTGAGTTTGAGCGGCGGGAATCGCAGGAGCGCCAGCGAACGGGCGCGCCGCGCGATCGCGGCGCGGAACCGGCGCGTCGCGGCGGGCGGGACGCTCAGCCGCAGCGCACGCCGCCGGCGCCGTCTCGGCCCGAACGCCGCCGCAAACACGTCTCGGCGCTGAGGGCCGAGATCGCCGCCGATGCGGCGGGCCCGCGTAAGCGCATCGAGCGAGGCGCCACCCACGACCGCAAGGGGCGGACGATCGCGGTCGAGCGGATTTCGCCGGCAGGCGAACAGGCGCGCAAGAGCGCCGCCGCCGTTACGCGCGGGCCCCGCAGGGCCGGAGGGCCGGCGCCCGGCAAGGGCCGGGCGCGCGGCTTCGAGGCGAAGCGCGAAACGGCGGAGCGGCCGAGGCGGCCGGATTCGTTCGAGGTGAGGCGGGCGCGCGATGGCGCAGGACGCGAGCGGCCGCCCCGCGCCGAACGCGAAGACCATGCGGTCCGCGGTCCGCGCGCCGGGTTCAAGCGGCAGGGACCCCGGAAGGAAACGCGCGACGGACGGCCTGCAAAAGGCCGAGCCGACCGGCCGGACGCCGGGGGCGGAAAGCGCCGCGGCCCGGCCGCTCAGCGGGCGGATCGCGCCGGGCCCGCTCCCTCCGGTCGGCGACCTCCGCGCGACGCCGAAGGGCGCGAGCGCAAGTTCGACCGGCCGCAGGAGAAGCGCGGCGGCGCGCCCGACGGCGAGCAGCCCCGCCCCGGGCGTCCGCCGGGCAAGGGCCGGTTGAAAGGGCCCGGCGGATCGCGCCGGCCGCCCAAAAAGCCCTGAGCGATGCGGATCGTCGGTGGCCGCCTGAAGGGCCGCGTTCTCGCCGCGCCGGCTTCGCGCGCCATCCGTCCGACCTCGGAACGCTTACGCGAGTCGATCTTCGACATTCTCGAGCATCGCTATCCGGGGAGCGTCGAGGGCCGGCGCGCCGTCGACCTCTTCGCCGGCTCCGGGGCGCTCGGGATCGAAGGGCTGTCGCGCGGGGCGCGCTTCGCCCTGTTCGTCGACAACGGGACGGAGGCGCGGGCGCTTCTGCGCGCCAATGTCGAAGCTTTGGGGCTCGGCGGGGTGAGCCGGATCTGGCGGGCGGACGCGACCCGGCTGGGCAGGACGCCGGCCGGCGGCCCGTTCGGACTGGCCTTTCTCGATCCGCCCTACGGACAGGATCTCGCAGGAGCGGCGCTCGCCTCGCTCGTCGAAGGCGGCTGGCTCGAGCCGGACGCGCTCTGTGTCGTCGAGGAGGCGGCGAAGGCGGCGATCCCGGCGCCGGAGGGGCTCGCGCTCGTCGACGAGCGGACCTACGCCGATACGCGCATCGCAATCCTCAGGCGCGGCGGCGGGGACGCCCTTCTTACTCAGGGATAGGGGTTGACGTAAGTTCCGACGATGCTCGACGCGCCCTTCCGGTGGCCTTTCAGCTTCTCGCGCAGCTCGCCGAAAGTCAGGCCGGGGGGCAGGTCCTTCGGGTCGAGATCGGTCGCAACGATCTGGAAGAGGTAATGGTGCGGCGAGCCCGGCGGCGGGCAGGGGCCACCGAAGAACGCGAGCTTCTTGCCGCTCGTTCCGCCCACATATTTGTTGGAAGGCTGGCTGATCTCGCCCTCGGCGAACGAGGTCACGTCGGGCTTGATCCCGTAGGCAACCCAATGGACGAGGCCCGCCCCGTAGCCGCCGTCGGGATCGAACACCGTGAAGGCGTAGCTTTTCGTTCCGTCGGGAGGGTTCGACCAGGCGAGTTGCGGCGAGACGTTGTCGCCCTTGCAGTTTGGCCCGTGCGCCGGGACGTCGCCGACCTTTTTCGCGAGCATCTCGCCGTCCTTGAAGGTTGCGGAGGAGAGGGTGAACACGCCGGCCGCGTCGGCGCGCGCGCCGACCGCCAAAACCGTGGTCAGGAGAAGGGCCGTCGCTCGTGTCGCGGTCATGGGGAGCGGCTCCGTCGATTGGCGGGCGATCATCCCGGAGGCGGCGCGCCGCTGTCAACTCAAGATCGAGCGAGCCGCCGGCCGCATTGTCAAAGCCCGGGCTTTCGGCGAACCTAGGAGCAACGGGCTGCAAACCGTAGTGGGGCGAGGGTGAGGAGTGCGATCAAACTCATACCAGTGGTCGGGCTCATGCTTGCGGCCTGCGCCGACAGGCCTGAGATCGACCAGATCGCCCAGATGTCGATGATCGGGCTGGCCAAGAGAGACATCCTCGCCTGCATGGGCGAGCCGATCGGGCGCCGGGCGGTCGCCCAGGCGACCGAGATCTGGGCCTATCCGGCCGGCGTGACGACGACGGGCACGCCGCCGTGGGGCGCAGGCCTCAACTTCGCCGCCTCGTCGTCCGGGCCGCTTCCCTGCGACGTCAGGCTGATGATGACCAATGCGCATGTCAGCCAGGTGACCTATGGCCTGCCCGACGGCCGCGCCCTCCCCTCCGGCCGGCAGTGCACATTCGCGGTTCAGGCCTGCGCGCTCGGGCGCGAGCAGCTCTGAGGCGCGATGTCGCGCGCCGAGCGGCTCCTCGAACTGATGCAGGCGCTGCGCCGGCGGCGCGCGCCGGTCACGGGCGCGGCGCTCGCCGAGGAGCTCGGCGTGTCGCTGCGCACGCTCTACCGCGACATCGCTTCGCTTCAGGCGCAGGGGGCAGCAATCGAGGGCGAGGCCGGTTTCGGCTATGTTCTCAGGCCCGGCTTCGCGCTGCCGCCGCTGATGTTCACGCTCGACGAGGTCGAGGCGCTGGCGCTCGGCGCGCATTGGGTCGAAGGCCGCGCCGACGAGGGCCTCGCCAGGGCGGCGCGCGACGCGCTCTCGAAAATCGGCGCGGTGCTGCCGCCGGAGCGCGCCGCCGCGCTCGACTGGCCGACCCTGCTCGCGGGCGCGGATCGCACCGTGGCCGCGCCATGTTTCACCCCGGCGTAGGGCATGAAGAAAGCCGGTTTGGCGGTGCATGTCATCCCCGGGTCCTTAACTTTCCGGGGATATCGCGACGGCTCCGCGCCGCCACATAGAAGCCCTACGCCGCCCATGAGCCCGAGCGCGTCGAGACGGGGCCACAGGCGGGCTTCCTACGCGGTCCTGAGGACCGCGCGCGAGCCGCGACAGCCGTCGGCGAATGACCGGTGTTTGCGCATTTGAGACGTTTGAGCGATGTCTCAAATCGACGTGAAGCGGACGTAGACCGGCGCGCTCACTGACGCTGATGGCGAATGGCTCAATTCGACCCTTTGCTGCCCTTCGAGGGCGGCCCTATGAACGGGCGGGAAGCGCGAGAAAGCGGTCTTTGGCTTGAAGGCGTCGATTGCACTACTGGCAGCGGGCATCCGTTGTCCTCTCAAGAACTCAGACCCTGCCCTTGCTCCTCCTCCCGCCGGGTCAGCCCAACCTGCAGAGCCTGCTTTGGGCATGTGGTTGCAGGCGGCATCGTAGCCGCAGCCCTCGTAAACGTTCATGAACTCGTCCATCGTGACCCAACCTAGATGCTCAGGCGGGGGCGGCGCTATTTGGGCGAGCACCTTACAGGGCGTCCTCATTTCTCGCCGACGCCGGCGGCGACGGCTTGTTGCAACCCGGCTAGCTCGGCCTTAAGCCCGGCGAGAGCCCCCGGGTCCTGTCCGTCCTCCGGCAGCGCCTCGATCTCCCTGATTTGCCGCTCGAGGAGGCCGATTCGACTGGCGAGCTGTTCGCGCTCATGCGTTGCGGCCCGCCGTTCGCTTTCGAGCATAGTGCGGCGAATCTCCCGCAACAGATCGAGCTGCGGCTGCAGCTGGCCGTCTGTCTGGGCCGCCAGCGCCTCGTCGACAGCGTGTAGCAGAGCCTCGTTGAGCTCGGTCACGGTGATGCGCGACCCATACCGCGCCAAGACGGTCTCCATGTCTCTGACTAGCTCGCCCAACCGGGCTTGCCGATCGAGATGGGGGAACAGGGTAAGCTCATTGACGATGATGCGGTGGAACGGGCGGCCCTCGCCTTTGGCCTTCGCCTCGATCCGCTCGAAAACGTCGGTCGGCAACCGCAGGTACACCCGATTGGTTCGCCCTGGTTCTGGCGGTTTGCGACGCGGGGCCATGGAGCACCTCATGGAATAGGCCGGGACCGCGTGGCCCTATAGCCGAAATGACGCTATCGTCGCCATGCCTTTTCGATAGGCCAGTTTGTATCGTCGCCATACAGGACGGGATGTGAGCGCCCAAACTTGCTCTTTTGTGGCAATTTTATCACATCTCTCTGTCATCGTGGCCGAATCGCGTCGAAACGGTGGACTCCGAAGCGAATCGCTCTAGACTGATCGTGTGTTTCACGGACAACGGCGCGCGCTTTGGGTGCGTGTGGCGGAGCCGATCTGAACGGAGAAGACAAATGAAGAATCGCTGGCTTATGGGGGCCGCCGCCGCGGCTCTGACCGTTGCGGGCGCGGTCTCGACTCAGGCCGCCGACCTGCCGACCAGGAAGGAAGCCCCGCCGCCGGTGTTCGTGCCGCCGCCCTTCACCTGGACCGGGTTCTACATCGGTGTGAACGCCGGCGGCGTCTGGAACACCGGCAACACGACCCTCAGCGGGTTCTTCCCGGCGTTCACCACCCCATTCTTCCCCGGCGGCGTGGTCTTCAACAACTTATTGCCAACGGGTCGTCTGAACACCGGGGCGAGCGGGTTCATCGGCGGCGGCCAGGCGGGCTACAACTGGCAGACGGGCGCGTTCGTGCTCGGCGTCGAGACCGACTTCGACGGGACCAGCATGAGCAAGAATGTTGACATAGTCGGGGCCAACTTCATCAACCCGTTTACTGGCGTCCCCCATGATTTTATCACCGCCCACGGGCATGCCTCGCTGGATTGGCTCGGCACCACTCGCGGGCGCGTCGGCTTCACCGCCTGGGACAACCGACTAATGTTCTACGGCACCGGCGGCGTCGCCTACGGCGGCGGCAGCGCTAACGCCAGCATCTTCGACGCCCAGAACGGTTTTTTCTGGGGCGGGTCGACTGAGCGGAGCCGCGTCGGCTGGACGGCCGGCGCGGGCGTAGAATACGCCTTCACCAACAATTGGATATTGGGTGCCGAATGGCTCTATTACAACCTCGGCAGCCATAGCACCACATTTGTGGGGACCGGCCTTCTGAATTCGAAGATCCCGGCCGGCTCGTTCGTAGGCGTGAAGCAGACTTTTGACGGCGACGAGGTCCGCGCGCGCCTCAGCTACAAGTTCTGATCCCGCGATCGGACCGTTCAGGAACATACGAGGGAAGGCTTACGCCTTCTCTCTTTTTTTGCGGCGGCCTTAGAGCGCAAGGACTGGGCCTTGCCGGCAGGTCGGAGGAAGGCGCGAGCCGCAGCGGAGTCCGGGCTCGCCCTCAATCTGGTTCGTGCATTATCGGGCCTGTTTGGCAACTCCCTTCCGTCAACCAGCGAGAGCGCATCATCAAAGGCATGCACTTGGCCGGATTGCCGGAATGACGACCGACGCGCGCGCCTTCGCGCCTCGTGGGTTGAGGACCAGGACCCCTTCCGCAATCACGCCCCCAACAGATGCATCGTGCGCGACACGAAGATTCCATCGAAATGCGCCTCTTCGACGAGTTTGCCGGCGTCAAATCCGCGCGAGCGGGGAATTCTTGAAATTTTGTGCGACACGCCACGTCGGCTCAGGGCGGTGAAGGCTATTTCGCTTTCGCAATCGAATGTCGGCTATGGCGCGGCTTCCGGTCCTTCCCGAGGAGACTCCTGTAGGCGCGCTATCCGCCCAACTGAGCCGTCCACGGTCGCGATCCGCAAAGTCCGCTCAAACATCAACTCCGGTCCGTCGAGGTGGGAAGGATCGGCGGACGCTCACGCATCGGCGGTCGCGCCGGCCGCCGGCCTCGCGCCCGGCCTCGCGGATGCGCAGGGCAGGCCGCCAGCGAAGGCCGCCGCCAAGCCGCCGCCAAACCCTTTCCCCAGGGAAACCGCCGCCACCGGCAACATGCTAGCCTAGTTTTTTTCATGTCCGACGTAGAACGCAAGTCTAGCCCAAGCTGTCACCGCAGTATAGAGCCGGCTCTAGCATACATGTCAGTATAGAGGCTACGTTGGCGAGCGGCGCGGCAATCGGCCCCACGGTCGCGCTGACATGCTGGCATGAAATTCCATGCCAGCGGTCTGACCCCGTTCAGCCGATTTTGTGCGACGCAGCATTTTGTGTTGTGCGGTGCCGTAATTTATATTGTGCAGCGCGGTATAACAATACTATCAGCAATACTCATTTATGACCGTAGCTGTATGGAATTTTACTGCATAGACGAGTGTATGTAAGTAATTGTGACAACCGTGGCGGGAACATGGTGTGATGTACTCAAACGAATACTCTGAACACTTAACATATACTTCTGCCCCAAAAACCATGCGTAGCGGCACTTTATCTATACTGGGCTGCTGCGCGCCCGGCGGCGAATTCGCGACCTTTCGCCAAAAATTCAGGTGCGATTTGTTGGCCTTGTTCAGAACCACCTCCGACATGTGGTAGCAAGGAAAACCCAGCTGATTGAGCGCATGCAATATCGAGAGAGTCCCGGTTCGACCAAATCCAGCCCCGATGATTTTCAACGCCATGATCCGCCCCCCTTTAAGCGCGCTTTCGCCGCCTTAGCCGCGTCGCGCCGCGCTATTCCGGCAGGCCGAGCAGGCGCCAACCCGCCGCGATCTTGTCTGTGATCTCGCTTATGGTCCCGATCTGGAGCAGGTTGCGAAGTCTCGCGTCCGGCCGCTCCTCCAGCACCCGCTCGGCGATTGTCCCGGCTTCATCCATGCGGCCGGCAAGCGCCAAGGCCACGGCCTGGGAACCTTGGAAAGCCGGACGGGTCTGCGCCGCGCGCGCGAAGTGTGGGGCCGCCGCGTCGTAACGCCCCTCATGAATCGCAACAAGTCCAAGCGCCCAATGCGCCACAAAGGCCAGGGAGTTGAGCGGGCTCAGCCGCAGCGCGCGGTCGGCGTGGGCGGTCGCCGCCGCCGAATCTCCGCAGAAAGCGTTGATCTGCGCGCCGAAAAAATGCGCCGTCGCGCAGGAAGGATTGACGGCCAATGCGCTCCCGATGGCGCTCAACGCCGTCTCATATTCCCTTCCCAAATGCGCCATCACCATTCCGGCGACGGCGAGCGCCGTGGCGTCGTCGGCGCCGCCCGCGATGGCCGCACGCGCATGTCGGAGCGCGGAGATCTTGTCGGCCGAGTCCAACCCGCCTTGAATGAAAATGATCTGGCGGCACCAGGCGAGCAGGGCATGCACGGCGGCGGCGTTCGGGTCGAGCTTCAGCGCGTCCTCGAGCAACCCCGCCGCGATCCTGGCGCCGGCGGGACTGAGAGACTCCATGTGCGGAAGCGCCCTCAAATAAAGATCGTAGGCGCCCAGATTTTCCGGGTGCTTGCGCCGGGAGCGTTCGATTTCCGACTGCCGCAGGCTCGGCTCGACAATGCCGACCACCCGGTCGGTAATCTGATCCTGCAGTTCGAACACGTCCTCCAGCGCGCCGTCGAATTTTTCCGCCCAGAGATGCGCGCCCGTCTCGGCCTCGATCAGTTGCGCGGTGATCCGCACCCGGGCGCCCGCCTTGCGCACGCCCCCTTCAAGCACGTAGCGCACGCCGAGTTCGCGTCCGACTTGCCGGATGTCGACAGGCTTGCCCTTGTAAGTGAAGCTCGAATTGCGTGCGATCACGAACAGCCACTTGATCCGCGACAGCCCGGTGATGATGTCCTCGACCATCCCGTCGGCGAAATATTCCTGCTCGGGATCGCCGCTCATGTTCTGGAAGGGCAGCACGGCGATCGAGGGCTTGTCGGGCAGAGCGAGGGGCGCGCGGGGCTTCTCCGCTTTTGCCGGCTCGACAGGAATCGCCGGCTTGGCCTGGGCGCGAACCCCGACTTCCAGCGCGTAGGCGCGAATCGGCTCGGCGATGTTCTTGAGTTGCGTCGGGCCGAGATCGCTGACCGCCAGATCGAGCCTCGCTTTCACTTGCCGATAAGCGTCCTCGGACAGACAGATCGCGCCGGGCTTGGCGATCCCTTCGAGTCGCGCGGCGATGTTGACGCCGTCGCCCATAAGATCGCCGTCGCTTTCCTCGACCACGTCGCCCAAATGGATGCCGATGCGGAATTCGATGCGCCGGTCCTCCGGCACGCCGGCGTTGCGCTCGACCATCGCGTTCTGAATTTCGATCGCGCAACGCACCGCGTCGACCACGGAGCGGAACTCAACGAGCGCCCCGTCGCCGGTGCGCTTGACGACACGCCCGTGGTGAACGGCGATGGTGGGGTCGATGAGGTCGCTGCGCAGCGCGCGCAGCCGCGCCAGCGTGCGGTCCTCGTCGGCGCCGGTCAGGCGGCTGAATCCGACGACGTCGGCGGCAAGGATCGCCGCGAGCTTTCGAGTTTCGGTCATCATGCCCTTGCGCCCACGCAGAATAGCACAAAACCCCGGCCGTAACCGCCGCAAATCGGCAGGGTTCGACGCTGGCAAAGGAAGGCGCCGAACCCTCGATCCTCCAGGACATCGGCCGCGCCCTATGCTGACTCAGCCGGGACGCCCGATCGATCCGCGCGCGTTGCGCGCAACAGGGCGTCGATGATCGAGAACCCGCCGATGCAGCGCCCCGCGAAATTTCGCGTCGACGCCTGGCGGCCGATGAGGCCTAGCCGCAGGAGCAGGCGCCCCCTCGCGTTCAGTTTGGCGCCGCGGTACCGATCTTTCTAACCTCCCAACTTTGCCCACCCCTGGCGTGCGCCACCACTGGGAGGTCGTGACTGACACGAAGGACACGGTTCAGTCGGCCTCAATGAATTGGGCGGCGCCGGCGCGCCCCAACTCGATGGCCGCCAAGAGCTGCGGCGTCAGCGGCCTGAGATCTGCAAGCAGGTTCGATTTCGCCCGAACAATGATTACGGCAATCGAAAAGGATGCAAGATTCTGCTGAAAGTAAAGGTTTCGATCCACTGTGACAAACACATCGAAATGGTTTGCGGCAAGCGCCAGCTCTCCGTTCTTGATCGTCGTCCAACCCATTTGGCGAGCCGTCTTGACGTCGTGGCCGACGATGTCGCGCGCTAGGCGCCAGTCGACGCATTCGTCGAGGAGAACCTTCACGAAGCCGCTTCGATCACTCGCGTCTTTCCCTCCTCGAGGAAAGCAATCACCTGCTCTCGCGTCACCGACGGGAATCCTTCGAGAAAGTCGTCGATTGATTCGCCGGCCTCGAGGCAGTCAAGCAGGGTCTGCAAGGGAACTCTCGTCCCGCGGAACACGGCGGCGCCGCCCATAACCTCAGGGTCTCGCGATACAATTGGGTCCTTCATGATGGAATATTACACCTCGGTCGACCAGCGCAACAGTCGGAAGCGGCCCGCATAGGTCGACAAGTGAGCGACTAAGAGGAACCACCGAGGAAAACTGCTCACGAGCCCATCTGCGCGCGAAGGCCGGTTTCGGCTACGTGCCGCAGGGGCGAGATTTTCCCGCTGCTCACCGTGCGCGAGAGCCTGATGACCGGCTTCGCTGCGCTCCCGCGCGACGAGCGCGTCCTCGACGACGAAATTTTCTCGGTCTTTCCGGTGCTCGGCGACATGCTCGGCCGGCGCGGCGGCGATCTCTCCGGCGGCCAGCAGCAGCAACTCGCCATCGCCCGCGCCTTGGTGACGAAGCCGAAGCTCTCGTCATCCTCGACGAGCCGACCGAGGGCATTCAGCCCTCGATCATCAAGGACATCGGCCGCGCGCTCGTCCATCTGCGCCGCAAGGGCGAGATGGCGATCCTGGTGGTCGAGCAATATTTCGAGTGGGCGCGCGACATCGCCGACGACTATGCGGTGATGGACCGCGGCGCGATCGTGCTTTTGGGGAACGCGGGCCGAGATGGACGAGGCCGAGGTGCGGGGTCGGATGACGGTGTGAGGGCGAGGAGGCCGTCTATCCCTTTGCAATCATCTGAGCCTCGGCTTCGGTCAGGCCGTAGAGACGGTTGATGCAAGCGTTCATCTCCGCCTCGTGACAGGAAATCTTGGTTTCCCGTTCAGACAGCTCAGCTTCGAGCGCAACAATTTGCTGCACGAGAGCAGGATTGTCTGTTACGACGAGCTTTCGGAGAGCGCTGGCAAGCTTCTTGCCGTCCGTTTTCTCGGTGATTGTAAAGGTAGCAGCCAGAAGCTTCCATTGAGCGAGCACGAATTCGCCTTCGGCATCATCGACGAAAATGCGATCGACTATCGGTACGCCTGCGACCGCGACCGACAATTCGCCATCCTTGAAAGCCGCCGCAAGCGAGGCGCCAGGCCTGAGCCGCGAGGTAATCGCTTCATAGCGAGCAGCAAGATCAAGATTGTAACGTTGCTCCGCCCATGCCCACTTCCCCCCGGAATCGAGCCGCGCGGGGGCGTCGGCTATCAGATCACGTTTCGATTTGAGCTCGGGGAACAGCCACGTTTCCGGCTTGTTTCGAGTCCGCGCGGCCGACAGACGGCGCGCAATTTTTTCGAGCGTATCACTGCGTGCTGTATGAGCGGATTGGAGCGCTTCCGCTGTGGTCGCAACTAGTGCACGCTCGTCGTCAGATACCGGAGGAATTGGCAGAGGCGCAATGAACTGCTTGTTCGCCTCAAAGAATCCGCCCGCTTTGACTTTTGCAATGCGGCGGAACACGAAATCTGCGACGTTGGCGTTTAGGACCCCAAGAAGGAACCAGGGGTCCTCTTCCTCTGCTACAATGATCCCATTCACGCGTACGTTGTTAAGGTACATCGTAGCGGAATCGTCAAAGACAACCCGCATTTCCGGAACAGTCTGCGCTACAATAAGCTTTTTGATCTCTTGCTTATCGAGGCTCTGGTGACGGCCGAACCTATACCACTGACCGTCATCAAAAGGCGCTTCGGTCACATTCCCCTGATGATCGTGCTTCACTTCACGAAGTCGAAGTTCGTCGCGATAGGACATGAGATACGACCAAGCCTTCGGATAGGTTGCTTGCATCGCCGCGGGAGCGATCAACCGAACTCCATCGGAGCCTATTTCGTGGGGGAAGAGTAGATAGGTGTTTGTGATCGGATCAACATAACGTTTTGCCTCCGCGCCTGAGACAGGCGGCTTCATCAGCGCATCTTCGATCTCGACCTCGTACGGCGGCGGCGCGTTGTCTCCTTCTGGTTTACAGAGGTACCTCCCTTGGCCCACTCGGGTGAGATGGTAGATCGAATCAGCGCTAGTGATCAGTCCTTGAAAGATTTGCTTAGTATGTGTCGGGTCGTCCAGTCGCTTGCAGCGCTTATATAATCGGTCGATTAGCGCTCGCTCCTCGCCGGTGAGAAGCAGCCACCGATCTCCGAATGATTGGCGAATGCCCGCCCGGCGTCGGCCCAAGGATCGAGCGGAATTTCTCCTCTCGGAGCATCGGCAACGCGAATGGTGCGATTAGCAGTCTTCGTGAAGAACTGCAGAGCGGTGTAAGTTATCAATTCATCGAAGACTTGAAACGCTTTGAAATCGATCCAGCGGTCCTTGCGACCTTTTGAAATCAGGTTGCGCAGACCTTCGCCGGTGGCTTATTGCGTTGTCCCAGGTTCGCCTAAATGTGGTATCCAGCCCTTGTTGAGGCCCGCGATGGGACTCCAAGGGAGGACTCTATGGCGAGGGCGCGATCGCTCACCGAATTTCAGTCGGCGTTTCCCGACGAGGCGAGCTGCGCGGCCTTCTTGTTCGAACGTCGCTGGCCGGATGGATTCCTTTGTCCCGCTTGCGGCAACGCCCGCGCGGCCGCGCTGAGGAGCCGGGCATACACTTACGAATGCGACGGTTGCGGCCGCCAGACTTCGATCACGGCGGGCACAGCGATGCACCGCACAAGGCTTCCGTTGACGGCGTGGTTCTGGGCCGCGCATTTGATGTCGACACATTCAAACGGCATGTCGGCGCGGCAGCTTGAGGATCAACTCGGCCTCACTTACCGGACGGCTTGGCTGCTGGCGCAAAAGCTGCGGCGATCGATGGTCGACCCAGACCGAGAGCCTCTCGAAGGGGTCGTTGAAGTCGATCAAGCGGAAATCCCCTTCCGCGAGGGCGACACATTCTTCGAGCCCGGCAATGCTGGCAAAATCCTCGTCGTCGGGGCCGTCGAGGTGATCGATCGCGACACCAATCAGCCCAGGCCGCGACGCAAGCACGCGAAATATCTCGATACGCGTTCCGGTCGCATCCGCCTCGCCATGATAGCGGACAATTCCGCGGCCTCGCTCGAAGCTTTCGTGCGGGCCAACGTAAAGCCCGGCGCCACGCTGTTGACCGACGGCCATTCATCCTATCCGGGCTTGACCGATTATCGGCATGATCCGCGCGGGGTCGGCAAAATGGCCGGACACGCAGAGTTGCCCTGGATTCACCGGGTCTTCTCGCTGATGAAGCGCGGCTTGCGCCGCAAGCATGTCGATACATATCTCGACGAATTCGTCTTTCGCTACAATCGCCGCTTTTACCGGCATGCGTCATTCGAAAAACTGCTCGGCCTGACGGCGCGCCACGCGCCGTCGAGCTATTGGGATATCGTTGGCCGGGCCAATCCCCGAATGGGGGAGGCGACGACTAGGCGCGCGCCACGCCACAGAAAGACAGCGGTCGGCATGCGTCGAGATGGCGCGGGCGGTGCGCAAACCGAGGGCTAAAATCACCATGCGACGACCGGGCCGCCACTAAATATGGACGAACCTGGGACAACGCAATAAGCCTCCTTCGCCGTACTCGTTTGCGGTCCATAGACTCGGCGCGATGTAGCCAAGACGACCCTTGTTGTTGAGAAGTTTGATGCCTTTCTCGATGAAGGGAAGATAGAGGTCGAAATTCCCGGTCTGAGTGCTGGCATACGGCCTCATTGCGACTTCGGCGCGACCTTCGCGCAGAAATAACGCCATGTCAGCGTGGACCGTGCGGAAGTTCTGTAGCTTTACGTAGGGCGGATTGCCAACCACGGCGTCGAAGCCGCCCGCTCGAAGACTGCCGGAAAGGCCACGGCCCAATCAAAAGCGTTGACGCGCTCCTTTTGAACTTCATCGTAGAAGGCGAGGTTGATCTGTCCCTTGTAGAACTCACTCCCAATTAGGCTATTGCCTTCACGGATGTTCTCATCGAGCGACGAGAGCGGCTTATCGCCTCGCGCAGTGTGGAGCCACAGCGCGAGTCGCGCGATCTCAACAGAGGCCGGATTGATATCGACGCCATAGATGTTTGATCTAAGGATATCCGCAATGAGTTCATCGTCGCTGTCCTTTTTCGCGAGGCCCTTCGTGATCTGCCGGCGCAAGCCTTGCACTTCATGCCAAGCCTCGATGAGGTAGCGCAGAACGGTGATGAGGAACGCGCCTGAACCGCAGGCCGGATCAAGTACAGTGAGGCTCTTCAGACGCGTCGAATATGCTTCAATGACCTCGACCGAGGGATCACCTTTGATCGGCCATCCGCATTCCTTCTTGATCTCCGCGAGCCGCGGCCCAAGCGTCTCATCTACAATCCGTTCAACCACCCACACTGGCGTATAATAGACGCCGTCGCGCTTGCGTTTACTCTCCTTGTTGAGTGAAGGGCGATTGTCCGCTTCCGCTTCAAGGATCTCCAACTCGGTGATGGATTGCTCAAAGATGCGTCCGAGCGTGTAGAGTCCAAGGCTCTTGGACGGATCGCGGTCAAATGATCGCGCTCCATCCGCGCGGCCGAGGTCAGAGGCATAGTTGTAAGACGCGCAAAGGTAGAGGAGTGTTTCTTTGAACGAATAAAGGCTCGCTTCGTTGGCTCCCTGCATGTGCTGACAGAAGACCAAATTTGGGACGTGGAGCTTTTCGAGATCGTCGTCGTGGGCAAAAAGCCCGCCATTGAATTGATTGAGCGCTTTTCCACCAAAGGTCCGTCCGTCATTCATTGCTTTGAACAGGCGCAGCATGTCCTGCCAGATCGCCGTGCCGTCTGGATCGAAATAGGGGTCCTTACTCCGATCGATGAGAAATTCCCGAAGCAGCTTCGGCGGGAACGCGAGCGCCTGTCCCATGTCTTCGCAGAAGAAGATAAAGATGCAACGGTCGAGGATTTTCTGCGCAAGACGAACGAGACGCCCGCGCGTGCCTGGGAATCGAGGTGAGCCCTCGCCGTTTCGTTCGAGCAAGGTGAGATAGAGACGTTCGCGAAATTTCCGATACTCGGCGTAGAACGTGTTTTCTAATTGCCGATCATTGAACCGCTGCTGTCCAATCAAGCCAACTAGCGGCGATCGACCGATCGGCGATACCAAGGTATCGCGATGGAAGACTTTGTGGAAAAGAAAGCGATCGAAACGCGAAGCTTCGCCTGCTGAGTTCAAACTCACACCTTGGAACAAGCTCTCAGCTTGGATCGTAAAGCGAACGGATTGATGGTGGCCCTTGTCGAACCAATAGAGGCGAAATTCGTTCATGTCGGTCACGATCCCCCAAGTCGGGAGGATCGGGTCTGATGGGAACAGCCCTCGCCGGGCATGGCTCAAATAGTCGAGACACTGTCGATTGTTGCCTTTTCTCTTCTGCGGCGCGTCTAGGTCGGATCGAATGTCCTTGAACTCGCAAAGAACCTGTGGAATAGGGTTCGTGTTGCCTCGTTGAAAAAATCCGATCGCGAGGTCGGCTGTCCCCACCCCGCCCTTCTCGCCCGCGCCAGCGATCGGAAACTTCGGCCATAACGTAAACGAACCAGTCTCGGCGCCCGCTTGGCCAGTTTGCTCGTACCCCCATGTGTCGTGAAAGAATTCTTGGATGAATGCGGCCTCGGCGGACGTTTCCCTAAGGTCTTTTCGCGACGACCAGCGCCGCAAGCGATCAACGAGTGCAGAATCATCTTCCGATCCTTTGAAAGCCTCGAATTCGAGCGACCAAACTGACCGAAGGAAAGCCTTCGAGATGAACGAGCTGAACAGATCAGTCATTGCTCGCTCGCATCGTCGTCCCTACCGGCATCAACAATTCGCCCGCCCTCTTTTTTCTTCCCATTTGGCCCCAATATGCCGTCGCGGCTCCATGCGGTTGTGCGGCAGGCGGACGATTTCGAAGACGCCCGACTGAAGCGCGCGATAGAAGATCACGTGCACCGGCTTTGGGCCGAATCGCGCTAGCGGCGGCGAGAGGCAGCAGTAATCGCAGCCGCGCCGCTCGACAAGCCGAGCGAAGTCACGGCCGGACAGCGCCTTCATACGGCGATTTCAAGAATGCGACTCTTATCGTCCGGTTCGGGCTCGGCGACATCAACCGACAGGCAGCCTTCGATCGCCTCGTGCAGATTGCGCAAGAGCTCCTCCATGCTTTCGCCCTGCGTAGCGCACCCCGGAATCGCCGGGACTTCGGCCCAGAATCCGCCTTCCTCCGCCTCATGCACGACGACCTTGATCTTCATTCGATTCTCCGTTTCGATGGATAGATTCGCCGGCTCGATATAGGCACGTGGCGCGCCACGTGAAAAGTGTCGATCGCCCAAAGCCGCCTTGCGCGACGCGCCACTGCGGGCATGATGGCGCTCCCCGCGACCACCGCCGTCGTCTGCGCCAGAAGGGCGGCATGGCGATCCTGGGGGTCGAGCAATATTTCGAATGGGCGCGCGACATCGCCGACGAATATGCGGCGATGGACCACGACGCGATCGTGCTCTCCGGAACCCGCGCAGAGATGAACGAGGCCCAGGTCAGGCGGCGGATGACGGTGTGAGGGGGGCGAAACAGGTCGCCGCCATGGTTTTTGGCCTCGTCGCGTCCAGCTCCCTGTTCCTTCGAATAAACTCCCTTGTTCTATCGAATAAACTCGCTGTTCCTTCCCTGTTCGCTTATTGCAAATCCCTGTTTCCTCTTGCGGCAATGTGCGCTGCGCGGCCGGACGGTGACGCCGTTGCGCTCTCTTGCGGGAGCGGCGGCGCCCGCCGGCCGGATCGCGCGCTTGCGGCGACCGGAGGGACCTTACGCCAGCGAAATTTTTAGCGGCATTCTCTTGCGGATTATCGAAACTTATGGTACAAATCAAGAACACTCACTTCTCGAGCGAGAGCGCGAATTGCGAGCGGAGTTTGATACAACCTATCCGGTATGTATATCGCCGTTGGCCCCGCGGCGATTTTCCTTCCTTACGGCGACCAAGTTATTGAAAAGGCACAAAACGGCAATGGGCGGCTCTTGTAAGGAGTTGGCATGGATCCGCGGTCGGCGCCACATCCGCTTGGCGCCGAAGACGATTCCGCATTCCTTCGGCTTCCGCGCGGGCGTCGGTGTCGACAAGCTCGGCCAGCTCGCCGACGAACTGGAAGCGGAAGCCTTCGCGGACGAAGTCCATGATTCTGCTCGGCGTAACGTTCTCGTTCACGCGCACGACGCCCGTTGTTCACGAGGCTCCTTCCTCAGTGCGAAGCGTGCGCCGGCCCCTTCGGGGCGGCGACGTTGCGCATGAGGGGAACCAGCAGGGTGGCGATGACGAAGGCGATCATGATGGCGCGAAAGGCGTGGGCGTAGGCCATGGTCGACGCCTCGCGATAGGCGAGGCGCCAGAGTTGCTCGAGCGCGGCGGCATGCCCATGCTGCGGACTGCCGGGGATCGCGGCGTAGCGCTCGGCCGCCTCGGTCAGGAATTGGGTCATGGCGCCGTTGGCCGGCGTCAAATTCGACGCGATCGCGTGGAAATGGAAGTTCGTGCGGTCGTTGAGGATCGCGCCGCTGACCGCGATGCCGACGGCCCCGCCGAGGTTGCGCATCATATTGAACAATCCGCTCGCATATTTGAGCCGCTCCGGCGGCAAGCTGCCGAGCCCGAGATTGACGCTGGGCGCCACCGCAAAGACCTGGGGAAAGCCGCGGAGCGCCTGCGGCAAGAGGAGCTGCGCGGCGCCCCAGTCATGCGTTATGAAACTGAAGCTCCACATCGCCAGACCGAAGGAGGCTAGGCCGAACATCATGAGCCAGCGCGTGTCGAATTTGCGCGCGAGCAAGATGTAGACAGGCACGCCCAGGAGCGACGCGGCGCCCGTCGAGAAGATCGCTATGCCTGTCTGCCACGCGCTGAACCCGGGCACATAGCCCAAAAACAGCGGCGTCAGATAGATGGTCGAGAAGATGCCGATGCCCGTAATGAACGAGAGCACGCAGCCGAGCGTGAAGTTCCTGTTTCCCAGCGCGCGCAGGTCGACCACGGGGCGCGCAAAGGTGAGGCTTCGGATCAGGAAGAGGATGCCGGCGACGCCGGCGATCATCGTACAGTCCCTGATGGTCGCGTCGTCGAACCAGTTCCACCGCGATCCTTCCTCGAGCACATACTCCAACGTGCCGAGCGCGATCGCCAAGAGGACGATGCCGGGATAGTCCGCTTCCTTGAGCAGCGAGAGATCGGGCTCGTCGATCTTGACGAGAAGCGGGATCAGGATGGTGATGGCCAGGCCGGGCATGAGGTTGATGTAGAAGAGCCAGTGCCAATTCAGCGTGTCGGTGATCCAGCCGCCGATCACCGGCCCGAGGGTCGGTGCGATCGAGGCGATCGTGCCGATCACCGCGGCGGAATAGAGCCGACGGGGGCCTTGAAAATAATGAAAGGACGAGGTGAAGACCGTCGGGATCATGGAGGCGCCCAACAGTCCCTGAAGCGCCTGGAACAGGATCATGCTTTCGATGTTCCAGGCGAGCCCGCACAGCATGCTCGTGACGGTGAAGCCTGCGGCGGACGCCGTGAAGAGCCATCGCGTCGAAAACACGCGAGTGAGCCATCCCGAGAGCGGAATCATGCCAATCTCGGCGATCAGATAGGCCGTCTGCACCCAGCTGATTTGGTCTCGCGCAGCAGACAGGCCGCCGCCGATGTCCTTGAGCGAGGAGGCGACGATCTGGATGTCGAGCAAGGCGATGTACATGCCCACGCACATGACCACGAAGGGCGCCAGGCTTCGCACCCAGCTCCCGGCGGAAGGCATGTCGGTCATGGCGCCCTCGCCGAACCCGATCGGGTGTCCACGCTCACAGTTGTCGACAGGCCGGGCCGGAGCGCGCGGAGCATGGGGTCGTCGCCGTCCAGCGCGATGCGGACGGGAACGCGCTGAACGATCTTGGTGAAGTTTCCGGTCGCGTTTTCGGGCGGGATCACGCTGAAGACGGCGCCCGCGGCAGGAGCGAGGCTGGCGACGCGGCCGTGAAAGACATGGTCCGGCAGGGCGTCGGCGACGACCGTCGCGGATTGTCCCCGCGCCATCCGCTCGAGCTGGTCTTCCTTGAAGTTGCCGTCCGCCCAAAAAACATGCGCGGGGATGATTGTGGCGAGATAGGCGCCGCCGGAGACGTAGGCGCCGACCTCGGCGGCGCGATTGCCGACGTAGCCGTCGATGGGTGAGCGGATTTCCGTGTAGCCGAGATTGAGCTCGGCGGCGCGAAGATCCGCCTCAGCCTGGGCGACCTCGGCTCGAGCTTCGGCGGTGTCTGCGTCCAAGACCGTGAGCTGCTGCTTCGCGGCGTCGAGCCCGGCCGCCGAAGATTCGACAGCGGACCGAGCCGCCTCATCCAGCGCCGACGCCCTTTCCGCGTTTTGCCGCGATCCCGCGCTGGAAAGCGCGAGCTCTCGATACCTCAGGTCGTCTTGCCTGGCGAACACCGCTTGAGCCGTCTTGCCGTCCAGCTCCGCCTTTGCCTGGCGGATGGTCGTCCGTTGCAGCAACGCTTTCGCCTCTAGACTTCCGAGGGTCGACTGACGGGCTGCGACGATTGCGGTCGCGCGATCGACGGCGGCCCGAAAGTCGCGATCGTCGAGAGGGATGAGCGGCTGCCCCGCGTGGACTTAGTCGTTGTCCGCCACCAAGATCTGCGCGACGAAGCCGGCGACATGCGGCGATATAGGCGTAACATTGCCCCCGGCATAGGCGTCGTCCGTGCTTTCGATGAAGCGCCCGACGCTCCACCAGTCATAGCCGTAGCGTGCGGCGCCGAGCACGAGGAACCCGGCGAGGCCGGCGTAGAGCATCCATTTCAGTCGCTGCTTGGAGAGCGTCCTGGCTGGCGCCGTCCGGGCGGCGCCTTCGCGGGCGATAGCGCTCATGCCTGTGCTCCCCTCCCCTCTGGCGTGGGGCCGAAAAGAGCGTATGTACGCTTATTTGGCCTGAATTCAAACTGAGTAGCGTCGGGATGTTCATTTCGGATTGCCCGGTTCAGCCGTTCGCGGCGGATGCAGCCGGGAGATCGGTCGCCGAAACCTCGCGCAGCAAGGCGCGCAGCCCGGCGGCGCGCTCGTCGCCGAAGGCGGCCGCGAACCGCGTTTGCGCCTCCCTCCAACCCTCGCGCGCGGCCTCGAGCCGCTCAATTCCGGCTTCCGTCAATCGCAGCTCCTTACTGCGGCGGTCCGTGCGCCCGGGCGCGACGCTGACGAGGCGTTCGCGTTCGAGCGGCAGGACATTGCGACCGAGCGTGGTGCGGTCCATCACGAGCTCGTCGGCCAACGCATTGATCGTGATAGGCCCGAGCCGCTCGAGCTTGGCGAGAATCGAGTACTGCGTGGTGCGCAGGCCGACCGGCGCGAGATGCTGGTCGTAGAACTGTGTGATGTGCCGCGCCGCCTGGCGGACGGCCAGGCAGGTGCACTCTTCGATCCGGGGTCGCAGGGTGGGCGACATTACGAGTTGCTCGCGCTTGACATTAAAAGCATATGCGTATAATTAGGCGCATATGCACTCAAAGTCAAGGCCCCCGATGGTTGCGGCTGCTCGTTTGGTCTGAGGAGGCTCGCCCGATCTGCGATCGCCGCCGCTCCGCTACGCGCTGCGGCCAGGCGGCGGTTTTTCTGGAGGGGCCGGCGCGGGATCGCTTCGGGCTTCGGGGGACGACGCCGGAGCCTGCGCCCCGGACCTTCCACTCCAACTTGTAACCCAAAGTTTCTCCGGCGCAGCAATTCATGGAGAAGCCGATGACCGAGCGCTACCTCGAAGATTTCGCGGCGGGACAGACCTATGGCTCGGGTCGGCTCCGCGTCGACGCCGATCAGATCAAGTCCTTCGCCGCCCAATTCGATCCGCAGCCCTTCCACCTCGATGACGAGGCCGCGGGCAAGACGATCTTCCGCGGGCTCGCGGCCAGCGGCTGGCACACGGCGGCATTGACCATGCGGCTGCTCGTCGAGGGCGAGCTGAAGCCCGCCGGCGGGATCGTCGGCGCTGGTTTCGACGAGTTCCGTTGGCCCCGACCGGTACGCCCCGGCGACGAACTGCGCCTCGAAAGCGAAGTGCTCGAGGTCCGCCCGTCGAAATCGCGCCCCGAGCAAGGGCTGATCAAAGTGCGCACGACGACGCTCAACCAGGATGGCGAACCGGTGCAGATCATGGTCGCCAACCTCATCGTGCCGCGGCGGGCGACATCGAGAGCGCCGGAGTGATACGATTTCCGGATGAATGCTTCGACAGTGTCGCGTGGGCCGAAACCCTCATCCTTCGAGACGCCGCCTTCGGCGGCTCCTCAGGATTCCGACCTCGGCGACGCCGATTTGGCGGCGTTCCTCGACGGCGCTCTCGGCGACATCGAAGGTTGGACCGGACAATGATACCGGATAGTCGCTTCGCCAATATCGCGTGGACCGAAATCCTCGTCCTTCGAGTCGCGCCGCTCGAGCGGCGCTCCTCAGGATGGGGATTTCTACTGCAATCGCATACACTTGGCCTCGTCATGAGGAGCGATGCGAAGCATCGCGTCTCGAAGGACGCGATCGAGGAAACCGAGGCGGGGTCGAGTCTTCAGACGGAAACCGTATGGCATGCGGCGGGGAGATTTCGTCACCGTTTCGGTCCCGGGCGATTTCGGCAAGCCGCGTCCGGCGCTGATCGTCCAGGCCGACGCCTTCGCCGACCACGCGACGGTGACAATTCTCCTCGTCTCCAGCGCGCTTATCGATGCGCCACTGTTGCGGCGCCTCGGGTGTTTCTCGCGAAATAGGGCTGATGAGTCATGAAAGCCGCCGCGCCCGACTTTTCCGAAGCGGCCAAAAAGCGCTTGCGCAACGGGGGCCGTCCATCCATGACGGTTCGGATGCGACTATCCGATTACGCCGTCGGCCGGGACAACAATTTCACCCTGCTCCGCTTTTCCGCCGCGATGACGGTGCTGTTCGCTCACAGCGTCGCCGTTCTCGGGCTTCCCCCGGAGCGCGAGTTTTTCTTCAAGCGCCTCGGATTCTCGCTCGGCGAGATGGGCCTCGACATGCTGTTCGTGACCAGCGGCTTTCTCGTGACGGCCAGCCTCATCGCGCGGCAGGACGTGATCGCCTATCTGTGGGCGCGGGCGCTGCGCGTCTATCCCGCGCTCTGGGTCATGCTCGTCCTGACCGTCTTCGGTCTGGCCCCGGCGCTGACCGCGCTGCCGCGCGCCGACTATTTTGCGTCGTCGCAGACCTGGGACTACTTTTACAAGTGCGCGACGCTGATCGGCGGCGTGCGCTACACACTGCCCGGTGTGTTCGAGACGGTTCCGTTGAAGAGCCAGTTCAACGGCTCTCTGTGGACGATGCCGGTCGAGGTGCGGATGTACCTTTATCTCGCAGCGACCTGGCTTGTGCTCGCGGTCGCGCCCGGGTTGCGCGTGAGGGCCATGCGCTTCTTCCTGCCGCTCGCCGCAGCGACGTTGCTCGCGATCGTCGTCAGCCCGCAACTCACGGGCGGCCCCGTCAACGGCGCAAACATCCGCGTCTTCATGTTCCTCTACGGATCGAGCCTTTATCTGTGGCGCGACCGGGTCCCGATGAGCCGCGGTTTGCTCATCGGGCTGCTCGCGGCGCTCGTGCTCGCCTCGTTCGACAAGACGGTCTTCTTTCTCATCTATGCGGTCTGCCTCGCGCCGCTCGTCCTTCATCTCGCTTATGTGCCCGGCGGGCGCATCCGGAGGTTCAATGACTGGGGCGATTTTTCCTACGGGGTCTATATCTACGCTTTCCCGATCCAGCAGACGCTCGCCTGTCTTTTTCCCGGCATGTCGCTCGCGGCGATGATGGCCTCCTCCGCGCTCGCCTCGCTCGCGCTCGCGATCGCGTCGTGGAAACTCATCGAAAGGCGCGCGCTCGAGCACAAGGACGATTTCGCCGCCGCGACCTCCCGGGCGTTCAACCTCGGCCTCGCCAAGATCGCCGCCGTCGTACGCTGATCCTCCGGCCCTGTGGGCGGCGCCGATCCGTCTTTGACCTCCCCGATCGGTGCCGCGCGGCGGACGGAACGACGCCAAGGCCCTCCGCGCGATCAACACTCAGGCGAGCCAGACTCCGTCCGGCGATGGCGCGCTGGCGGACGCTCTGCGGCGGGCGGCGGAGAAGGGGCGGGGCCCGTTAGGAACAGGGTCTACCTCCCTCACACATGTCACGCTCTACAACTTCACCCCGGATAATTGCGACCAACTCGCTTCGCCTTCGGTCATGCGTCAATCTGACCGCTTCGTTCTCGCTCTGACCATCCTGTTCAGCGTGAGCTTCCGTCCCATCACGTTCACTCATCCCATCACGTTCACTCATCCCATCATGTTCACTCATTCTATTGCGTTCAGTCTGTACAGTTCACTCATCCCATCACGTTCACTCATTCTATTACACACCCCTCTGTAAAGTTCAGTCATTTCCTTAAAGTCCGGGTTTTGTAACTAGAGAACTGGGGTTCTCGATTGACTATGTTTTAAAAAGTTGCTATCTCTATTGAAACAGAAGGAGAAACCCGACATGGAACAGAACCCTAAAGAACTTGTAGAAAATGTGAAACAGAAGCCTCGCCGGTATGGTGTGGTTATCGGTGGGTATACCCGCCCGGACATCGCCCGCGACTTTCAGGGTGAGGCGGAAAGACTTGGGATCAAGGTCGCTCGGCTGACCGGCATCCTGATCCAAGCCTACGTCGAGGAGCGCCGAGCCGCCCGCCAGTCTCAATCCGAGGTCGCCTGACCAAAAAAGAACCCCGGAGCCCGCTAAGGGTCTCCGAGGCAATTGTAGTTCGTCCAAACACCATCACCAAGAACTGCGGGCACCACACCGCAGTAGACCCAACCAACCGTGGACTATCAAGTCCCAACCAAAAGATCTGAACCAGTGTCAACCAAAGGATCGGCTAACGTCTATGTACAGAGATACGCTCAATTCTCAGGTAAGTCAACATCAAAGCGGCCTGCCCGACGATCAACCCCTACGTTGCGCCAGGCAAATTCTCGCCGCTCTCCAAGATGATCCTTCCCGTGTCGTAATTATCACCAGCTCCAACAAAGCTGTTGAGAAAGCTGCACGTCGGGCAGCCCGTTCTACTTGGATTGACAGATATGAAGCTCAACTTCGTAATGAGGCCGCATTATCGCCAGAGGAACTGCATCGCCTATTTGTCTACGATCCAGACACAGGGGTCTTGAAGTGGAGGGTAACGCTTAGCGAGAGAGCACCAATTGGTTCTATTGCAGGAAGCCCAGGTTCTAATGGTGTGCTGAGCACAAAAGTTCGTGGCGTTCAATATAAGACACATAGGATAATCTGGGCCGTGCACACTGGCGTGTGGCTTACGGAGGAAATTGATCACCGCGACAACAACCCCTCCAATAATCGGATAGACAACCTGCGGTCTGCCCCCGACGGTAGTAATAATCAAAGGCTCAATTAGCGTTTGATTGACACGCCTGTTTGTGCTACGATTTATTATGGATTGACAGGGGTTTGCGATGGATCAGGGGATGTTTCGAGCGTGGCTGGCGGAGATCGACGGTCTGACGGCGAAGCAGCGCCAAGAGCTCGAGGCGGTGCTGGCCGGCCGGCAGCCCAGAGCGGCGGTGGCGGCGGCGATCGAGGAGCGCTTGGGCGAGGCGCGTCGCTGTCCGCACTGCAGCGGGGCGTCGGTGGGCGGGGGCCAAGCCGACGGCCTGCGCCGTTTCCGCTGCAAGGATTGCCGCAGAAGCTTCAACGCGCTGACCGGAACGCCGCTGGCCCAATTGCGCAAGAAGGAACGCTGGCTTGATTTTGGTCAGTCGTTGAGCGAGGGCGAGACGGTGGCCGCCTCGGCCGAGCGGTGCGGGGTGGCTGTGAGCACGGCGTTCCGCTGGCGACATCGCTTCCTGCGCGCCGCCAAGAACCCCACGCGCCTGTTGAGCGGCATCGTCGAAGTCGATGAAACCTACATATTATCAAGCCGTAAGGGCGAGCGTCGCCTCGGGCGCAAGGCTCGCAGGCGGGGCGGAAAGGCAGCCAAGCGCGGCCTTTCGGACGAACAGACGCCGATCCTAGTGGCCGCCGACCGGAGCGGCGCCACCATCAGCGCCGTCCTCTCGGCCGTGACCGTCCAGACCATCAAGCCGGTGCTGGCGCCCGTTCTGGGTAAGGACGCCTTGCTCGTCACCGACGGCAATAACGTCTACCCGCCTTGCGCCGCCGCCCTCGGCGTCAGCCATGAAGCGCTCAACCAGTCGAACGGCGAACGTGTCCGCGGCGAATTACACATCCAGACCGTCAACAGTCGCCACGAGAGCCTCAAAACCTTCCTGCGCCCCCATCGCGGCATCGCCACAAAATACCTCGACAGCTACCTCAGGTGGTTCCACCTCGCCGGCCTCAAGCACAATCCCACGCCCCGAACATGCCTCAATGCCGCCATCGGCGGAGGAGCTCAAATGGCCATGTCAACCTAACGCGAATTGAGCCTAATCAAAACAAGCGGATGCAGCGCAATAACACGTCTGGTCGCAAAGGTGTGACTTGGCATAAACATGCCCGAAAATGGTATGTTCAGCTTATAAGAAAAGGCAAGCCCACATACCGGCGTCTTTTTGACGACTTAGATGCGGCAGCCGCAGATTACGACAGAGCCGCCCTACAATACCACGGCGAATTTGCAAAGACTAACGCTGCTCTAGGTCTCTTCGATCAGCCTGTTACACCGTCTGTACCTCACCCACGTTGGTATCTCGCCTCCAATACTGGGGTTGTGCTGTTCGTACTCCCCGGCGGAGAAGGCTAATGGCCTATACCGCCGACCTATCAGGTCTACTCCACGACTATCTTCTAGCCATCGCCACCGGCCGTCCCCTACAAATCCTTACACCTTCTCAGGTCGTCCCTGGTCTTTTGATCAATGTGGACGCCAATCCCCTCGAATATATCGCGTACATTTTACGCACCACCGCGAAGAGGTCATACTATGATCAAACGCCCACGGAAATCAAATAAGGCCGCTGAGAAGGTCTACAAGAGAAAGCGGATAACCCGCAAACGGCTCATCTCTAGCCCGAAGCTATGGAAACAAGCACCCGCTGGGTTCGCTGAAAAGTATGGGCACACGTCGAACGTGCCCTTGATGGTTCCCAAGCACGTCAAGCATCCTGGCAAATCAACCCTCACAGCACCCGCCGGTCTCATTGAAGAATTAGGGAAAGCCCGCGGCACCAAACGAGCCCGCATCAAGGCGCGCCTTTCTTCTTCAGTTCAAAGCATCAAGACAAAACTTACCCCGATTGCAGAGAGGGTCAAGAAGGCTCCTCCCAAACAAACTCGCTTAGTCCCAGTCGTTCAGCCTGACGGTTCTTTCACTGTCGTAAAGTTGACTGGAGAGCTGTTAGAACAAGCTAGGGCTCGCGCAGAAGCCATGTACTGGGCTCGAAAGAAGGGAAAACGCGCTCCGATCACGGCGTATGAGAACCAGTACAAAAACCCAGATGTGATTGGCGAGACAAAAGGTCGCCCTAATACGTTCATTAACGATCCTGACGTGCTTGCCACAGCCAAGGCTACCATGTCTAAGCGCAAGCGCATTCAGTTGGACAAGTTGTATGCTGAAATGTTCGCGTGACTGCGGTGAAATACGCCCGACGGCTCTACAATTTAAGAGCAACCGTTTCATCTGTGGCAACTGCCTAGCCGCCGAACGAGGCTCGCATCCCCTTGGTGTCTGTTCGACCTGCGGTAGACTTCTACCATGCGAGAGTGACCACATAGACGGTAGGGAGGTATCGGATCGGCAGGAACCTCGATGTATCAATTGCCACCGTGTTCGTCATCGCATTCTGACGAACCAAGCGCGCATTCAAAAACTCCACGGGAGGCTATGATGGGTGAAGCACCCCTCCCCGGCCCTCCCCAACTCCGTGGGGAGGGAGAATTACGTGGGCGCACCGCCGAAGAGAGGCTTGCCTCGCCCATCCGCCCCGCTCAGAAAATCCTCCGTCCTCTCACAGAGCGGGTGCGAGCATTCACACAGCCTCATCAAGAAACCTACACCAACAAAGGCGACGCTCCCCCAGCCGTCACCTCCGACGCCGATAAGCCTGCCGCCGAGCTTACAGATGAAGAACTGTTCGCTCGCATGACGCCACGCGCTGGTATGAACAAGGCTGACAATTATCTTCGCCGCGTCGCTGAGCGTGAGTTTCAGCAACGAACTCTCACTCGCTTAACCCAAACCGTAGGCAAAGCAACCGCTGGAGCATACATCGGCCAGAAAATCATCTTTGACACAGAAACAACAGACATAGATCGAGGCCAAAAGGTACGATTTGGCGTGGCTCAATTACGCGGCCTAGATTACAACGAAATCACAGACGCTTTATCCGCACCCCTCCCCGGCCCTCCCCAACAAGTGGGGAGGGAGAAGGCTCGCACCCTAACCTATGATGATCTAAATAAGCTGCGAGTTGTCTACATCTTCGTGAATGAAAAAGACTTTGAAATTGACGAGCTGACCTACGAGAGGTCCGTACATCTCCTAGAAAATATACGTGCTGAGCGTGAGGCTATATCTGGCGTTCCGCACATCATAATGGAGAAGGACTTTTTTGTACGGTATGTGCTCTTTGCGCCTACGTTTATTCTGAGGAAAGAATATACCCTCACCAACGACCCTCCGCCTGCAACACCTTCTCTTGTTGCCGAAGATAACGACGATACAGAATGGGATGCCGATGATCTTGACCTAGCAGTGTCCCGCCCTGCGCCTCCCGTCAGTGCGCCTTCCAAGAAGAAGCCTAAGGTCCACGTCCTGGAGATACCGTTTCCGCGGCTCCTGATCGGCCATAACATCGCCTATGATCTAACCAGGCTACCGTCTCACAAAGCCTCGATTTCCAGGAAGAAGGGCATGTTCGGCGGGTTTTCGCTGGTGATGGGCTCGAACAAAAAGCACCATCCGATATTCAGCAACCGCACCCGAGAGGAAAGAAATGCCGACCGAGCCGCCGCCACCGCGGAAATCGAAAAGATCGACATTGAATTACAAGCCGTGGGCGGGCCGCCGGCAAAAACGTATTGGACGTCGGGTGTTCCTATAAAGAGGCTCGATGACGGATATGGTTACCTAAGCGACTACACCGTAGAGCAGCGTCAACTCAGGAACCGACTTCTCTCTGAACGGCGCAGGATTTTTAACCAAGTCCTAGGCAACAACCCTAATGGGAAAGCTGGCCTACCCCGCGTACAGATTAAGAAGATAGGACCGAGCAAACGGAGGTTCAGTTTCTCATTCAGGAACAACAAACTCCTCGACTGCTTTTATATTCTCGACACCGTACAACTGGCTAAGGCTCTGTTGGGCGCGGGCACCCCTGCGAGCATGGACGCTCTCTGTGAGATGTGGGGTTCCGAGCTTCCTAAAGAAAAGGTCGAACATTTTAAACCCCTAACCAAACTCTATGTCGAGTATGCCCTGAACGATGTCGAGCGTACATGGTTCATATATCACAAACTAGAAGAACTGTACCTAAAGCACGGCATACTAAAACCATTATGGAAAATCCTATCCGAGGCGGGACTAGGGAAAGCCTATTACGAACTTGTCGGCATCGGCACATTCCTGGACAACAACATTCATGGTTGCAAAGACCCCGAGCACGTCAGGCTGATGTTCGAGTTATGTGGCATTGCAATGGAAGCAATGATAGGAGCGCGCACAGAATGTGGTTGGCGGAATGAAGTAATC
This sequence comes from uncultured Alphaproteobacteria bacterium, assembly GCA_963758335.1. Taxonomy (GTDB): domain Bacteria; phylum Pseudomonadota; class Alphaproteobacteria; order Rhizobiales; family Beijerinckiaceae; genus Roseiarcus. The sequence continues at coordinate 669,042 of CAVWVF010000004.1, forward strand.
GAGGGGCAGAGCGCGGACTTCAAATCGCAATATCCCACGATTAACATTTTATTGCACCTTCAAGAACTACTGATTTGTAACCGGCTGAAAGTCGTCGAGGGTGACGCTAGGGGCGATGATGCGAAACTATTAGCTCGGATCACAATCGACAAGGGGGAGTATGCCCTACTCAACTCAGATCGAGGCCTTATGCTTGCCATATGGCCCAAACTCCGCGGCTACGCGCTAATAGACCAGACAGGCTGCATCCTGCCCAAGCGCACAGTTTTCGATAATGCCGACGACGATCAGTACGCCGAGACCAACTCTAACGTAAACGTCGGTCTGTGCGATATTCACAGCGGGAATAAACTGTGGGTGAGTTATCTCGATATCCTGGCGTCTAAATTCCTCAATGGTCACATGCCTACCATCTACAAAACCAAGCGACTGGAGCCTGATGAAAAGTACGGTATGCAGAAGAACCTAAAGAGAATTTTGATCTTCGGAGATGAGCGTTATCCTATCGACCTTACTGCGCCAGAGCAAGACCTATTCCGCTCGCTGATCGAGTTACGCTCCACGATCAAGGCGGAGCGCGATCAGCATCCAGTCGGGTCGCCAGAATACAATCGCCTGGAAGCTATGCAACTAGCCTTGAAACTCCTTGCCAATAGCACTTCATACGGTATCATGGTGCAATTTGACGTAGACGAGAGCGCCGAAGAGCGAATGATGGACGTATGGCATGGCGACACGAAGCATACGGTTCCCGTGAGATACAAGACCACTGATCCGCTCAGTTACCAGCGCCGGGTCTCGGGTATTAAGGCGGAGAAGCCCGGCGACTGGTTCGCGCCGTGGGGTCCTTTAATTACAGCTGGAGGCCGTTTATTACTCGCCATAGTCGAGGTGCTCGCCCGAGAGGATGATGGAGGCAAAAAGTATGGCGGCCTGCACTTCGGCATGTGCGACACGGACAGCACCTTTCTGATCCGGCCGAAGGGAATGCCGCGTGATGAGTTCCAAGCAGCCTTCCAGCGTATTGCAGGCAAGAACTCTCCGTTACAGCGGATCAACCCCTACAATCCGACGAAGCTCGCCAACGGCAAAGAAAAGGTGGACGCTGTATTCGCCATTGAAGACATTAACTTTCCATTTGAAAACCCAAATGGAGCTTTCGATGTGCAGGACAAATCGCGGCTGAAGCCTCTCTACATTCTGTCTATCAGCGCCAAACGCTATGCCATGGCGAATATCGTCAAGGAAGATGGCAGCGATTATGACACTATCGAAGAAATACACGCTGCCATGCGAAGTTCTTTACCACCGCAAATAATCCTTCGGAAGGTATCCGGTCACGGGCTCGGCCACATAACAGCTCCGAAATACTCGCCTGCCTTCTCTGTGGAGTTACCCCACATGGCGATCGTGGACGGAAATGCGATAGTTGATCGGCAGCCTCACTTAGCCGTTCCCTACAAATACAAGAATGGCGCGCTAGTTTATCACGATAGAAAACCTATCCCGTTATACAATGAGGTATGCAAGGGGAAAGGTAATCCTCGTCTCTTCCTCGATATGTGGAAGTTAGCATTCGAGCAATTCCTGTTATATCCAGGCGAGGTCGCAACAGCTGACCGTATCATGTCGATAATAAAGACCTGGAAGGGCTTGGATGCACCTCAGCACATGCAACGCTCACTCAATACTGCTCAGATGTGGGAGGTATATCAGAATATCCCAGACCGTAGCCCAGAGTGCTTTTTTAATGTGCTTCCCGCACTGGTACTTATCGAAGGATCGTTCGAGCAGGAAACGGATTACGACATAGACAAATACATTGGAGAAGCTATGTACTGTAGCGGCGGGTCCGATATTGACGTTCATGATCTGGTGTCAAAAGATCAGGTGTGGTGGCAGAAAGACGGGACATCTGTCCGCGATATACTCGCCACTGGACACTTTCGATTTACGGAGGTACGGGATCGGCTCGGCGATTATTTCGGTCACAATGAGGCTAAGTCGCGTGGGGCGACATTGGAGAATATCGGCAAATTACATCGGCACCAGCTGGTGATACTGGACCGTGAATACGTTGGAAAAGAAACAAACCCGCTTTTGGAGGAGGACCTTGCCGAAGATGATGAGACGCAGATCGAGGATATTGCTACCATCCCTTTTCTCAGGATTGGGATTAACCAGAGCGTCAAGAAACTAATAAACAGCTTACCGGATTTCTTCGATCAAATAGGGATAAACAAGAGAGACTTGAACAAAATAATGAACGGCCGGCGGGAAGGTCGAACTCCTGTGGCGATGGCGTTCATACGCAAGGTGACCCGATACGATGAAGGTACCGGCGAACTGACCATCGACCCAACCCTGTTCAGACGTAGGGTCGAATATGAAATTAGAGGCAGCAACCTAGCTAATATGCTCCATGCCGTGTTCGAGAAGCAGTGCGCCTATCATGAGGAAATGGGGTGGAAACGAGGTCAGGGAGCTGAGGCTCGGGCTTATGTTGACTTTATCGACGTGCTATTTCCTATTTTCTCCGCTGCGGGTATCGAGCCTCCGAGTAGAGGACATATGCTGTCCACCTATTCCATTTACTATTTGGTTAAAACTGGAACAATTGCGGGGACTAAACTCCAGGTGGACTTAGACGAGCTTGAACTAACCGCCGGAATACTGATGGGAGCTTCCGAGCGAGAGAAAAGATACGCTGATCTAGCTGAGCACCGTGATGCTGAACGCAAAGTTAGCATGGCAGAGAATGGGCGGCAGGCGCGACCCGATAATGAGAAGCGCACAGCCAAGATACTAGCCAAGAGGAACAAGAACGCTGAGAATTTGATACTTGCCTTGGCGAGACCATTCCCCGCAGGTCCTCTCGATAGACCACTGTTCGAGCCGGTTTCTTCGACGGACCTTCGACCGGGCTGGTGGGCGCGACCTGCGATGGTGCTGTTGTGGCTCGCCCTCCTGATATGTTACAAACCCTTATGGACGGCGCTCTGGAAAATGGTGATGGCCACTGATCGCAACATATCCCAACACGCCGTCGAACAAACCATCATGGAGCACTTTGCAGAGAACAAGGTGATAGAGAATAAGGTTAAAGTGCAGGCCGCTGAACGTAAGCGGCGTCAACGGGAGAGGGACAAATCGTGCCTATCCGGTTAAGACAGACACCTACTAGATGTAGGAAGGCGGGGGCAGAGGGTAGTGGTCCAGTTTGAAAATGGGGGATTATCCCCTAGACGCAGGTAGCCCAGGAGCCATGCGGCTCGCGCATGGGCGAAGGCTACCTTGGAAACCATAAAGTTATGGGCTAGAATTGTCTTTCACCTGCGGAGGGAGCGATGGCTGGCGACCAGGAACCATCCCAAGCGGCAATTCAACCGCAACCTGCCGTTGGCTCGCTGCCAACTCCTGCGACACAGGGAGCAAGCCAATTCGCTTTAACGATATCTGCGAATGACTTACTAATAACTGTGGGTCATTCCAGGGTTGTGATGACGCAAACAGCGTTTGGGGTTGTCACTCCTCAACCATTCACAGAGTGGTTCTTGACCTTGGCTGTGAGCCCAACTGCGGCAGTTGGTTTATGTGAGCAACTTAAATCCGCAATCGCAGTCTATGAAGAACGATTTGGAACAATTCCGAGGGACCCGAATTTTAAGGTCACGGTCGGTCCTTTCGTCGGAGCCGAGCCAAAAGCGTGACCATGGTTCGGCAACCGTATTTTACGGTGGTGACGCCATATGCCGGAGCCCCGCAGGTCGTTTGCTGGGAAGACACATGGAGGGGTCATATCAGTAGTAACCTACGCGCAACTCAGGAAAATCGGCAATATGCCATAGCCGCGCTGTCGACTCCTACGATTATTCTCCCCGTTCACCGTGATTATATAATGTTCGTTAACGAAAACGAGAGAAGCGTGAACAGCGGTTCTCCGTTTGGTGTAGTAGTGGATCCAAGTGGGAATCCACTGCCAGCAGTCGCTTCGCTGGGTTTCCGCAGAGAGTTATTAAAAAACGTTAATCGCTCAGGTGCGTTATGGTTGCCGCCACAAACAACGTGAAGCGGATAGAGCGCTTAGTCGTAGACTATGATGCTACATGCGATGTATTGCGCGTGGTTACTCGTTATTCTGAGTATTCTGAGGGAATGGGACTAAGCAACGGCATAGAACTCGACTTTGATGCTGCTTCAAACGCCCCTAGCGGGGCGACAATTGTTGGTTTTCGTCGTAATAAATGGAATACCAATTTGAGTGAGTTAGGCGAGATATTAGAGAGACATACTTCCATTAGCGCAAAAATCTTAGCCAATGCAATAGCTGAAAAAACAACAGAAAACAACAGATAGGAGGAGATAATTTTAAAGGATCGTCTATTAGTCGACGCTTATAAGCAAGCGAAATCGCCTTTGGTTCCGAAAAAGCAACACCTCCCCGCAGGCAACCTACATCTAGTATGTGTCTGTCTTAACCGGATAGGCACGGGACAAATTAAGGTCGTCTCAACAAGTCGATAATGTAAGCCACTGCGCCGTCAATAGCTGATTGTCTCAACGCTACCGCGTCCAGGTATACCTTAGAGAATGGCCCTCGCGTCTTAACTGCGTGGGTGCCATTCTCCACGATAAAATCCGATGGGGAAAGTGGCGTACACTCTATGAAATCGAACACTGCTTTTTCAACATACGGACGCAAAGGTTCTATTGCGTCATACGTTAGCGGCCAGCGTGGGCTTCTGTGCATAAGCCCCACAGATGGTGACAAACCGTGAGCAACTAGCGCCACCGTCAATCTACCTGCCGTGACGGCGAGCGCCAAATTAAGGAGCGAGTTTATTGGGTCTCGGGCTTTATAGGCAGATTTCGCATTGAGGCCGCTGCGGCGTGTGGAGTACGGCAGTTTCCATGATCTTGGGACTTTCCCAAGCTCACGCCAGCGGATCATAATTGGTCGTTCCAACCACGCTAGTTTTGCGGCTGATGCTTCTACTGCCGTCACCATGGTAAGGTTTGATGCTAAACTGAGGCGATCAATCCAATACGATCCTATGTGATGCGGTATAGCGCCAACGTCCACATGCGCTTCGACCTTGCGACGTACTATGCTTTTTGAGATGCTAAGTACGTCGGCGGTACATTGCATTCTAATGAGCTTCTCCGACCGCGGCGCTGGCGTCGACACCACGGTCATCAGGTCTCGACCCCAATCCAAGACCACTACGGCAACGCCGTGGTCGGTACAAAACCGCATGGCTCCGATGGAGATGGTTCCGCCCCATCCTGTGAGCACGATGGCGAGCGGCTTGGTGGATCGTCTTTCGTATATGAGAACCTGGTCATCATCTCTGATATGGAGCGCGTCTCCGCGCACCCAAAGATGCGGACCGTCATCTGTCAATGTCACCACATTGGACGGCTTGACCTGAAGATACGGCAACCAGTGAGTGTCTGACGCTGCGGCTTGGGCTGCTAGGCTTTCGTCCTGAGCAGGTCGGAGGACATGGGGTTTGGCCGTGATCCTCACCGACGCGCCCGGGATCAGTGAGCCCGTCTTCTTGGCGTAGGCTAAAATGTCCTCGAATGATCGTCTCGAATAGGGCCGCGCCGCCACCGCCGCATACTCCCTATATACCTGAAGCGGGGTGAGCCCTTGCGCCAGCTCGCTCAGGACGCGGGGGATGTCGATTGGATCGCACAGGGGCCTGCTCATGCGGTGCACTCCCTTCAGGCGGGACCGGAAAAACGGCCGGTCGATTTGACGCGCTGTGCGTTCAGTGAAGCAAATTACGTCGGGGCGCGCCAAAGTGCGCAACCCGCCAACTCCGGTACAAAAACCCTCCTGTCCGCGCCTGCCCGGCACTTCGTTTAGCCCGAAGTTTTCATTGCCCTGCCATGAAAATAGCCTCTCATGCACTGCATCACGTGGCCTGAGCCGTGGGTGGCCTGCATCCATTTTCATCCATAATGGCGCGCCGCAGGCGCTGGTTGGCTGCTTAGGATGTTTAGCCCGAAGTTTTCATTGCCCTGCCGAACAACCCATTGATCGGACTCGATGACGGCCGGCGGTGGGTGGTCTCGCACTGACTACATTGGCGGTCTGAGGCCGAGCAGGTCGCAGGCGCGGGCCTGGAGGGGCGTTGGCTCGGTCGGGAGGTCGAAGCGGTATTTCGGTTGCTGGGCAGGCTGACCTTGTTGAGGGCGAGGGTGGCAAGAGGCCGCGTAACGTGGGGTCACTACACGAAAGTGCTCTCAGTGTACGACATCTGGAACATTGACAGAACTCAGCCCGTGAATTCAGCAATCGTGTCCATCTCCGACGATTTCTATGCACGTCCATATCAGGGTTTCGATTTCAACGCGCCCACCGCTCCGAGTTCTCGATTATTCGTGCAACATAAATTATGTTCTGCCACCCCGGTATGTGGTCACAAGTGGCATTTGACTATCGTGGCAAATAATCTGGGCGCGCTACCCCGCATTTCTCAAAGATCGATTTGAATAACGGATAAAGAGCACTGGCTGGCGTTTGTTGGGAGTCGTAGTCACCTTCCTCAATGATCGTGTCGGAGAGACATTGTGGGCGGCGGGACCCAACAATGAGCATCGTGCCGGCCCGCTGAGGTACAATTAAGTAGCGATCCTTTATGCCTGTTACACCACCGATCCAGTGGTAGGGAGGAGGTACACCGAGGCCAGATAAGAACTTGGCATATTGGGTGAGGCGTTCAACATATATAGTTTCGAGATCTGGAATGTCGCGTTCGGTGCGAGCTAGTAGAGTAGTGTCGACACTCCACACCTCTCCTGTCTCAAAGGCGAAGGCAAAAGAAGTAGCTTCTACCGCATTCGTACTTTCTAGTGGGCAGATTGCTATGCCATCGTGAGCGCGGAGAGTGAAGATATTATGGTAAAGAAAAGGTTCAAGATTGAGATTGTTAAACGTAATGGCTTGACTCTTTAATTCATGAGCAGGCCATCTTCGTCCGGGGTCAACAGTGGGCATTACTCGAAGCCATATGGCCGGGCCCTTCGCTAGAAAGACATCCTGATCGAGGTCGGCACCGAATGCCATCGCATCCCACCGACGTCCAATGGGTTCGCCAAGTGGTCGGAACCTTGCCGGTCCATCCTTGGGCTCTGCTTTTGGGAATGGCTGCGGCGTGGGTTTTGGCGGTTGGGTCGCCGCTATTTGCAGCCTCAGCTTTTGCTCGATCTCCTCTGATAACCTAGCCCTTACCGAACGACGCTCCGCATTTTTGGCTGTCGGCTTGATATCGTACGTGATCGGGTGCCGGAGATGGCCCAAGTCAAATGGCAGTTTTTCTGGCGGGCCAGAGGCCGTGTTCATAATCGGCATCATGCTTTTGTAGGTACGTGCTCGAAACGCGTAGCCGGATTCGAACATTACATTTGGATTGGGAATGAGTTTCCCCGCCTCGATGGTACAAACAAACGTAACGTCTGGCGCGAAAATGTCGCAGTTTTCGATCTTGTCGAGGATAGTTTGAGTGACAGGAGCCCAGCCAAGGACGCCTTCAGTGTCCGAGTCGATGTGGACGCTCACCCCAAGCGTCACGTCCGCGTTAATGCGCGACGCCGCCATCTCGAACGCCATGCGAATTAGATGGCGATTAAATCGCCTATCAGTATCGTCTTGCCATGCATAAAATACGCAGATTTTCCTCATTTTTTATCCTGACTAAACTATCAAGTCTCGTCCTAGTTGAGCTATTCCTTCGGCGTGGTCGTAGAGCTTTGCATAGTTTTGCGGCCAAATAAGCTGTGCTGCCGGTCGCATGGCAGGGAACAATTCTGCTTCATGGCTACGACACCTTACCGGCTCAAACAAGTATCGATGCCTATCCGGTTAAGACAGACACCCGCTACATATAGACCTGACCGGCGCGCAGCGCCGACACCGTCTGGTCGGCCGTTCATGACCCCGAAGCAGGCACGATCAAGGCACCGGCAGAACATCGGGAAGAGCGGATTCCGATCAGTCGAAGCCGACGCCCGGGGCGACCGCAATGCGCAAGGAACGGCCATTCGCCGACGGCTGGGCGAACGGGTCAAATCGACCCTGAGCGGAAGTTCGAGTTGGGCCTCTGGATTGACGCTCTGAGCGGAAGGCCCCGTCATTGGCAAGCCTGCCAACCATGCCCGGCGAACCAGATGAGGGCGTGAGCCGGCCAATTGCACGCGGCGAGGGACTCAGTCTCGGCGCGCAGCCAGCCGGCGTAGGCCGGCGCGACGAGGGGACCGAGAAACACGAACAGCGCGTAGAGCAGCCAGAACGTCGCGAGTGCGCCGACCGCCCATTGAGCTGCAAGGGCCGTCGCGACGCGAATCTTGGCCGGCTCGCTCATCGCCTCGCCGTGGGCCATTTGGCGTGAGATCCAACGACTGACGCTCGGCCATGAACACAGGAACGCGAAGCAGGCGATGAGCAGGTTCAGAACGCTCGGGATCGCGGTCGAGAACAGCATGAACCAGATCCAGAGGTTCTCCGGAGCGGCCGGCTTGTCGTCCAGACTCTTGAAGACCTGCGCGAGGTGAATGATGCGGGCGCGTTCGTCGCCGCCGAAATGGATCGCGATGTCGCCGAAGACCTGCACGGCCAGGACGCATACGAAGGCGAGCAGCGTCACGCTGAAGGCCGCCGAGACCGCATCCAGGAGCGCGAACGGAACCGGCCACCAACCGCCGAGCGCAAGCCCCCAACGCAGCAAATAGCGGGTCAGGCCAATCGCGAGCCAGTCGAATGGAGCGTTGATGAGGGTCAGCAGGCCGAAAAACACCAGCCGCGCCCCCGCGCGCGGCCATGCGGCCATCTGAGATAACCACGCAGCGGCCAGCAGACACGCGGCGAGACCCAAGAGCGTAAGACTTGCGAGGCCGAAGGCTAACCAGCCCTTCCTTCGTAGGAATTCCAAAGCGACAACGACAGCGACAGCGAAAGCGACAGCGAAAGCGCCAGCGACAGCGCCAGCGAAAGCGAAAGCGAAAGCGCCAGCGACAGCGAAAGCGACAGCGAAAGCGACAGCGGCAGTGACAGCGGCAGTGACAGCGAAAGCGCCAACGCCAGCGCCAGCGACAGTGACAGCGACAGCGAAACTGACAGCGACAGCGCCAGCGAAAGCGAAAGCGACAGCGACAGCGACAGCGAAAGCTACGTAAAAGATGCTCAACCAGAGAATTTGTTTCCAGCCCTCCGCTCGCTGATATCGCCACATCGAAAACGCAAGGAAAAGTCCGGATGCTGCCATGAGCAAGCGCCACCCGATGTCGCCCGGACCGCTCTCGGACAGCCCGATCGCCTCTTCCGCATCTCCGGCCTGCCCGGATGCGACCCAGACCGCGAACATCGTTAGAAGGGGGTAAATCAGCGCGAGCAACAGGCACTTGTCATAGGCGAGCGCGCTCCAGAATTGGCTGACCTTCGGCGGCGTCGCCGAAGCGCGAGCCAGGCGCGCAACTTCGTCGGTCTTGGGGTCGCCGAGAAACCGATCGAGTCCGTCCAACGCACGGGTCAGATAACGCGCGTAGAGCGCATTGAAGCCCCCGTGGCTTTCCCGCAGGCTCTCGAACTCTCTGCGCCAAGAGGAAGAGGCCGGCTCGCCGCCGCCGACGAGGACGAAATAATAGTAGTAGATAGCCGCCAGAGAAAAAATCGCCAACGCCGCGAACACCGACCAGCGCGCAGGTCCCGGCAGATCGGGGAACAGCGCGGTCAGCAGCGCGCCGAGGGATACGAACGCCCCAACAACTGCCGCCGTTGCATCCTTGCTCGGTTTGTCCGCCACCGTCGGCTTCCGTTCTTCGGCCGCATGTTGGCCACCGCGTCGGCGCGAAATCAAGCGCCGACGGTTCCACCGGCGTTCACAAGACGGGCCTGTAGGTTAGGGCGACGCAGTCGCCCGAACCGGGCTCGTCTGGAACGACCGCTATCCGCCCAATTGTCCCGTCCACGGACGCAGTCTGTTACGTCCGCAATACGTCGATTCGCGCCGTTCAATTGCTTGGGCCGAATGTTACTCATCGGGTCGAGCTGATGCGTTCGAAATTTGTTTCAGGGACGGTCGCTCATGGCGCTTGGCGCGGCAGGAAGAATGGCTCCGGCATCCCTATATGTAGTGGGTATCTGCGTTAACCGGATAGGCACCGTACGTTCTTAGCTCACCCTTCATTGTTATGTAGATGAGGAACGATAGGAAAATCATACCGAAAATGATGTTGTCTTGGGAAATGCCTACACTGGCGGGCGAGGGGATTGGGGTGCGGAGCGCGACCATGGGACTTCCTTATGTGCGGCGTTCGACGAGGGCGAGCCCGTCCGCCGTGTGATCTTCAGGGTCAAACCCCTCGCCTTTGGGTTCGTCCGGTGTCGTGGCGCGGAGGAACGCTCGAATGAGAATTTCCGCCAACCACGACCGGCTAACACCCCGCTCAGCGGCCGCCTTCTGAAACGCGAGCGCAATATCGGGAGAGGTGTTCGCCGTGACGGGCATGGTGCCGGTGCGGGGCTGCCGCTCCTTCTTGGTAGCCAGTAGTTCTGCCGCCACTTCCTCATCAAACGGAAAGGGAGGGAGAGACCTCTCCGTCTGGTGGAGGGCTGTATGGCTCATCCGAAAACTCCTCTATCTTGCTGAGATAACCCTCTAGAATACTGGGGTCAAAGAAGGACATGGTTTTGAGGTAGATGTGGAAATGATCGGGCTCGGAGGGATGATAGCTGAGGGGTATCTCTTCCTCAGGGTCTACGTCCAAAATCTTGCGCACATTATGTACAATCAGGATTTTCTTCCCTTTCCAGGCGCAATCTCACCCTTTACCTCACCGTCGTCTTCATCGTACAATTTGACAATATGGGTGTTGCTTCCCTTGTTGGCAGCTACGTAGGCAATAATCGCACCATGTAACCATTCCTTGGAGAGGAAGTTGGTCATCTTGACTTCGAGGCGCTGTTCACCACCTTCGAGTATGGGAAAATCCTTGTAGATGGTGAAGGTTTTCGGGGTCCTCTTCACCAAGGTGCGGATGACATAGTCACTGTCGTCAGCGTGAACGTCAGCGAGACACCAGCCAGCACTGTAAACATTCCAGTTACAAAACCCGCTTTCTAACGTACAGACCAAACTATACAGCGCCATATGCAATAGAATGACCAAACTCTACAGATCGAACGCCACGGAACATGCCCTCACCCAGAATGCGGATGCTCACCCAGAATGCGAACTACAGCTAGATCGAACGCCACAGACAGATGCAACCCCACACAACCGAGGCTCACGGAATTTGCATATGTGTGGGAGAGGGTGGGTCTGTGGAAGGGAGGCTTATGGTGTACGATTTGGTCAGGGTGAGAACGATGTGGTCAGAATGACGCATGACCGAAGGCGAAGCGAGTTGGCCGCAATTATCCGGGGTGAAGTTGTAGAGCGTGACATGTGTGAGGGAGGTAGACCCTGTTCCTAACGGGGAGAAGGGGCGGGGGCGGTAGCGGGCGCCATTTCCGGGCGCGAATTGTTGGTTTTCAAGGGGTTGCGATGTCGTTTCCGGCCGACCCGCCGCGCAACTCCGCCGGAAGGGCCAATAGGGGGCTCGGGCCACAGCCGCGGGTTCGATGCTTCCATTCTCTTCCAAAGTCTTCTGATCCTGGCCTTTTTCTTTCCAATCGCTTCCGAGTGCTTCCCGCGGCGCTTCCAAACCCTTCCTCTTCCTTCCATTTCCTTCCACGAAACGAGCTTTTTCAAGGGCTTGCGAAAGCGTTCAGCTCAAAAAAAGTCCCACACCCTTCCTCGGGGCAGAATCCATCGCCTCCTTCATGAACACCATGAGCATGCGTGAAATCTCCTCGCTCAGGCCCGTCCGAAGGCCAACCGCCCGCGGACCCGCCCGGCGTTCCCCAGCCGCAGCAGAACAAATATAGAACAAAACCGTATCTCATGCAAGAGAATTTTGCATTTTCTATCCCGCGCTCGACGTCGCGCCGATGTCGTCCATCGCCGAAGAGATCTGCGGCGGTCGAGCGCGGCGGCCGACGCTCGGATCCGACAATTTCGTGTGTGCCGCCCTATTGTCCCTCCGGGGCGACGAGCGGCAGCTCGGGAAAATAGGCCCGGTAACGACGAGCGTCGCGCGTCAGCAGGGTTGCCGCCGCCACGCTGGCGTGCGCTCCGATAAAGAAGTCCGGTAACGCGGCGGTCCGCACTCCGCCAGCGCGACGATACGATCTGAAGGCTTGCGCCGCGCGGAACGCGGCGGATTTGGGTATCTCGACCAGCGTCAGGTCGAATTTTTCGATCTCCGCATCACAATCCGACTGGTCCTCAAACCCGATCGCAAACTCCGCATAGACGATCGCGTTGATCAGCAAGGGGCCGCGCGTAGGCGGAGACGATTGCATAGCGCGACCATTCGGCCCATGCAGGATTGCCGGTCGCGATGTCGATCAGAATATTCGTATCGACGAAGATCAATCCTCGCCCCGGGTCATCCGCATGATGTCCTCGGTCGAGAGGGCATGTATCGGTCGGCGGCGGCTCATGTCCTCCAGTTGGCTATTGTAGGTCTGCTCGCTTTTCATGGCGGCCTCGGCCTCGATGTGAGCTGGACCCCGGATTTAGGACCATTGGCTAAGGTGTGAAATGTCCTGCTCTGTCGCAACCGATGGAGCGAGAAATGACGAAGTCACGCAAGAAGTTTGATGCGGCGTTCAAGGCGAAGATTGCGCTCGAGGCGTTGCGCGAGGATGCGACGGTTCCGGAACTGGCGAAGCGGCACGGGGTGCATCCGAACCAGATTTATGCCTGGAAGAAGCAGGTTCTCGACAATGCGGCGAGCCTGTTCGCGCGCGGGGCGAGCGGTTCGGGCGATGGACAGACCCGGACGTGCGGATTTCCCGCATCCGGTTCTTCACGGAAGAGTTTCGCTCGCGTCCACAACGGACAGCCCATGAAGCGGTGGACCGTGTGGCGCGAGCGATCGTTCAGCACAAGACACGCGCTGGGCGAGCCGGGCGGTTCTGGCGTGGCGGCTGTCGAACACCAACGATGCGAGCTTCTGCGCGGCGGCGCTGGAGGAGGCGCTGCTTCGGTTCGGAAAGCCGCGGATTTTCAATACCGATCAGGGCTCCACTTTCACCTCCGAGGCTTTCGTCGGCAAGCTCGCGGCGGCCGGCGTCGCGATTTCGATGGACGGACGCGGCCGTTTCATGGACAACATTTTCATCGAACGGCTGTGGCGCTCGATCAAGTATGAAGAAGTGCATCTGAAAGCCTACGCCGATGGCCGCGAGGCGCGGGCCGGCATCAGTTCCTGGATGACCTTTTACAATTTTCGGCGCCCGCACCAGGCGATGAACAATCTGATGCCGATGGCGGTGTGGCGCGCCGGCATGGACAAAATCGAGGCGGCGGCGAGGGCTGTGGATATGCCGCTTCGCTTGGACAACGCAAACGCGTTGCCCACATACCCACAGCAGAAGCAGAAGCAGAAGCAGCAAGAAGCGGCTTGATTCTTGAAGGACAAGGGCAGGCGAGATTACACCTTAAATCCATCCCCTCGTGGTCCCACGAATGGGGTCCAGTTCAATGATCACGCCGCCCTCGGGACGCACGCGCACGTTCACCCGGTCTCCGGGCCGAATCCCGGCGGCTTCGCGCACGGATTTCGGCAGCGTGACTTGCCCTTTGACCGTCACTTTGGTCGCCAATTCGCTCTCCGTAATACTTTATGCCGCAACGGCAATACAAATGGCGTTCCCCCGTCAACGCCCTTCTGTTCGCCCCTCTTGGAGAACCGGCTCCTGACCGAAATGGTGATGAATCTGCGCGACGCCAAGCGCCTCTATGGCGTCGATAGCGAAGCCGGGCTCGCCCGCCAGCGCGGCTCCGTCGAGGGCGCCGCCGCGACGTCTCGGGCGTTCAACCTCGGCCTCGCGAGGATTGTCGCCGTCGTGCGTTGACCGGGCCTGCGGCCAATTCAGGCTCAGCCTTTGACCGGCGCGCTAGCTAGCTAGTACCCAGAATCGCCAGAGCGCGGCGGCAGATAGTGGGCGGAAGCCATTCTTCCGTTATTCACCTAGTTCCGTCGACGCTGCGCATGGATGTCAAAAAACTTCTAGCAAGATCACTCGCATTTCCAAAAAGGGCAGGACTCGCCCTTCAGTGATAGCGGGTACTAGAGCGTGAAGCGATCGGCTTGAACCGCCGCCGTCATAGAGGCCCGAACCAAGAAGCCGAGGCGTCGACGCCAAACGGACGGGGCGCCGACGTCGCATCCATGCCAACTTGTTACAAGGCCTGTCCATTGCCGTTTTGAGCGTTTTCAAAGGGTTGGAGCAAGAGCTGGCTCTTTTTCGCATCAACGCCCCACTATGGGCGAAGCGGGGTTTAAAGTCTGTTGCTCATGACGCTTTCTCATCGGACGGCCTCAAGGAACGAACATAGCACAGAATATGACTTTGGCCAACAATTTTCACAGCCGCCTGCGGGCGTAACAGGCGCATCGCCGATAGGGCACCGCCATGGCGCCGGCCCGCCGCGGAGATCGCACGAGGCGGTCAAGCGACCGCCGCTCCCGGTACAGGAACAGGAAGTTTTATTTCGCGGAACAGGACCATAACAGGGAGAAAATTCGCGCATAACAGGGCGATAACAGTGGAGGAACAGGGAGCTTTCGCGCAAGAACAGGAAGGCTTTGCGCAGGCACGTTTTTCGTAATACAATTTCTTTTCGTCGGTTGCTGGCCAACGTCATTGCACGGAAGCCCGCCGGCTTTTGTTAACTTGGATTTCGTTGCCCTGGCGCGGCCGGAGCGTCCGGGCGCGCTCGAAGCAATTCCGACCTTATCGCTTCCCATTTTTCTAAGTGAGAGTACGCAATTCTGGATGCCGCCGGGCATCCGCGACCACTCTCTCGCGATCCTTCGGCTCAAAGGGAATGCCACGTTCGCCAAGGGTTTCCTTCCAAAGCGTTGCGAGCATTGAAGGCGATTTTTCCTTGTAAGAATTTATCGCAAACAAACCAGCGTAATCTGTGTTATCGCCGAACTCATCGAGAATGTTAAGCCAGGGTGAATTATGCAGTTGCTTTAGTGCATTAATTAATCGTCTCGAGTCCCTGTATACGTTCTTACGCCCTAAAGCCCGATCGCCACCGGACGCACTTGAACCGTTAGCGGAAAAACACTCTCGTCGTTTTGGATCGCGATATTTGGACACCTGAACTCGCTATTCTCACTCCACCACGAAGTAGAAATAGCAATTCTCGATGGATCTCTTATTTCAATGCCATTGACCGACAATTGCGGAACTTTGGCATATGTCCACACCGTTCTCTTGAATTCCGGCAATACCACTTCTGACCATTCAGGCGGCAACTTTTGTTCACGGCCTATCGGCACGCGGACACGATCAGAATCAATTATTCTAGGTTCACCGTGACCGACAACGCGCTGCTCTACGACCGGCCAGTCCCAACAGTACCAATTTACCTTGTTAAATAGATGTTTGAGGTCAAATTCATCGTCATGAGATAGAGAAAGATTTAATCGTTCAAATTTTTGTTCGCTAACTTCAATTTCCACGAGGGTACCAATTGGCAAACCATCGTGTCGCTCTACCTCAATAAGTTCACCATTTGTCGATGCTGAGAAATGGTATCCAACCGCATCGCCTACGTGGCGTGTCCACACCTCGAAATTGTCTCCGAGCAAAAAGATTGCAAACGCACCAATACCAAACCGTCCTGAAAGCGTAATTGCCGGCTTATTATTAGAATCAACAAATTCTTTGGACCACTCTACACTGTTACGGAATGAGGCGCCTGCTCTAAGAAAGTAATTTTGTATAGTTTCGCGTTTCATTCCAATTCCTCGGTCGGAGACCTCAATTCTCCATTTACCCGAGTCTTGTTTCCTGTACTGAATCAAAACATCAGAATCTTGTTTTCTTAAATCTACAATTTCTTCATCCATCTGGCGTCGCTGACACCAATACCTGAGTTCGCGCACAGCATCTGTAGAGTTTTGAATCAATTCCCGAATGCCGACGCCAGGGTAGTTCCCGTACAAGGGCTCAACGAGCAACGTGATAATTCTTGGATCTGCACTAAATCCGGTTTTTTCTGGAACGTAACGTAGTCGATCTAGGAAAGCGCGAGAGGTAAGATTGGAATAAATCCTGCGGATCGCAAGGCTCAGTTCGTCAAGTCCAAGGTCTGTACGATACCCGTACGCTTCATCTAATACAGCCGTCGAATGGTCAATTTCGGATTGTAACCCGCCCAACAAATCTCTCATTTGCAGGTAAAGCCTCAAGGACAACTGATTAGATACGGTAATCATCTTTCCTCTCGGATCGCTAGATGGTCCAATGTGCGTTACAACTTTGTGTTTATTCCATTCTTCCAGAGATTTTGGACTCTGCGATCTTTTAGTCGCAAAAGAACTGCGGGTGCCCTTTGGAAGTCAAGTTGCAAGTAATCTGCAACCCGAAGGAGTGCCATTGAATACAGGACTGCGCATCCCATCGGGCGGGGAGTTCCCAAAGTCTGAGCATTTTCATCAAGGTACAATTTGCAGACCCGAAGTGACATTCCATGCGATCTCGCCGTCAAACCAATGAGGTCTGCAATGCGAGCGAGCGGATTTCCCCTTTCCGTGCCCATGGCGGGAAACCGCTCTTCGCCTGATCCTGGCGGAAGTCCCGGGAATCCGTATATGGCGATCTCGTGCGCGAGCCTCGCGTGATGGCGTCTCAAGAACTCACCAACGATCAGCCGGTGATTTAGGCTCCACTCTCCTTGCTGCTTCGGAAGCCCATCGAATTTCCAGCTTTTAGCAGCATTCTCTCCAATTATGTTCGTTAATTGTTGGCCGCTAAATCGTCTTGCTTCGACTTCGTAAGCGTCCCAAAGCACGTCCCATGATAAGTCCGCACTATGCCCAGTCTGATCGTTGTCGAACCACGGTAGCGGGCGAAATCGTGAATCCTTGCTGACGACTTCGAGAAATCCTTTCGGGCGCAGATGCATTGCAATATCGTGAAGCAGGGTTGCTCCAATAATTACCGATGCATCTGTATCGTAAAGTAACCGTGGCGAAGCATCGGCCACGCTTCCGCCCCACACAACATCGGGAATTAGTCTAGCTCCACTTGCGTCTTTAGAACTTGGTAGACGTGATTGACGCCGTGATCTGTATAGTACGGAAAGAATGTCAAATCGTTGTCGTACAATATTGTGCTGACGCTTTCAGCAAACGCCAGAATCGGCGCTTCAAATTCGCTCCCCTTGAGGAGGAAGCGGAGCCGTTCCGGAATGTTTATCCTCGACATCCGTAAGCCCATGATTGGAAGGCTGATAATGCTTTGCTGACAGCCTGCGCCCCGTCAAGGCCTATCCCTTGCAAAGGGAGCCGCTTCTCCGGGCCGCGCAGCGCTAGCGAACGGTGAACAGCTTGACGACGAAACGATAGGGTTTCCGAGGCAGAAACCAGGAGGCCACGTTTTCATTGGTCACAGCATCCATTAAATCTCGCCCCATGTCCTCGCCCGCAAACCGCCTCGTCATCGCGCTCGCGCAAATCCCGTTCATCGTCGGCGACATCGCCGGCAACCGCGACCGGCTGCGGAAGGCGCGGGCTGAGGCGGCGGGTTTCGGGGCCGACCTCGTGATGACGCCCGAGCTGTTCCTCGCCGGCTATCCGCCCGAGGACCTGGTGCTCAAGCCGGCCTTCCAGGAGGCCTGCCGCGCAGCGTGCGAAGAACTCGCGCGCGAGACGGCGGACGGGGGACCCGCGATCCTGGTCGGCCTGCCCTGGGTCGAGGCCGGCAAGCTGCACAACGCCATGGCGCTCCTCGACAAGGGCCGGATCGAGGCGGTGCGGTTCAAGGTCGACCTGCCGAACTACGGCGTGTTCGACGAAAAGCGGGTGTTCGCGCCAGGTCCGTCGCCGGGGCCGATCGTCTTTCGCGGCGTCAGGATCGGCGTCCCGATCTGCGAGGACATCTGGGGCCCCGACCCGGTCGAATGCATCCTCGAGACCGGCGGCGAGATTTTGCTCGTCGGCAACGCCTCGCCCTACGAGCGCGACAAGCTCATCATCCGCCAGAACATCGCGGTGTCGCGGGTGGTCGAGAGCGGCCTGCCGCTGATCTACCTCAACCTGATCGGCGGGGAGGACGAGATCGTCTTCGAGGGGGCGTCGTTCGCGCTGAACGGCGACCGCAGCCTCGCCGTCCAGCTCCCGGCCTTCCGCCCCACGGTGGCGCGCATGGTGTGGGAGCGGACGGGCGAGGGGTGGCGCTGCGTCGAGGGCCCGCGCGAGGTCGTCGAGGAGGGCGACGAGGCCGACTATTCGGCCTGCGTGCTGGGCTTGCGCGACTATGTCGACAACAACCGCTTTCCCGGCGTCGTGCTCGGCCTCTCCGGCGGCGTCAATTCGGCGCTTTGCGCGGCGATGGCGGTCGACGCGCTGGGACATGAGCGCGTCCATGCGGTGATGCTGCCCTACCGCTTCACCTCGAACGAGTCGCTGAGCGACGCCGCCCAATGCGTACAGGCGCTCGGCATCCGCTACGACATCGTGCCGATCGCCGGGCCGGTCGAGGGCGCCGAGCATGCGCTCGCAAAAATGTTCGAGGGCCGGGGCCGCGACATCACGGAGGAGAACATCCAAAGCCGCGCGCGCGGCCTCATCCTGATGGCGATTTCCAACAAGACCGGCGCCATGTTGGTGACGACGGGCAACAAGTCGGAGATGTCGGTCGGCTACGCCACCCTCTACGGCGACATGAACGGCGGCTTCAATCCGATCAAGGACCTCTACAAGATGGAGGTGTTCCGGCTCTCGGCGCTCCGCAACCGCTGGAAGCCGGTCGGCGCGCTCGGGCCGGACGGCGAGGTCATCCCTCGGAACATCCTGGTCAAGGCGCCGAGCGCGGAACTGCGCGAGAACCAGAAGGACGAGGATTCGCTGCCGCCCTACCCGATCCTCGACGGCATCCTGCACGGGCTCGTGGAAAAGGAGATGCGGATCGCCGACCTCATCGCCGAAGGGTTCGATCCCGACACGGTGCGCCGGGTCGAAAAGCTCCTCTATCTCGCCGAATACAAGCGCCGCCAGTCGCCGCCGGGCGTGAAGGTCGGCCCCAAGAATTTCGGCCGCGACCGCCGCTACCCGATCGTCAACCGCTTCCGCGATCCGGGCCTGCCGGCGCAGGCGCCAGACCTCTCCATCGCCCCGCGGAAGCCGGCGGGGACGAGCGAGCGGTTCGAGGAGTGATCCTGGCCCCGCCGGCCCGATGGTTCGCACGTCCGGTCGGCGCCCGTGCCCGACGATCGCGCTCGCTGTCGTCTATTGTTCATGGTGCGGCGCTAACGAATCGACACCGATCAGGGGGAGCGCATGACGGATATTTCGGCGGATCTCCAGCACGAACTGGACCAACTGCAAGCGGCCTACAAGGCGGCTGTGGACGAATGGGTGAAGGCGATTCAGGAGGAAGAGGCACACGCCTCCGCCGCCGATCATTCGGTCGCGGAGCTCGACAAGTGGGAAGAAGCGCATTTGCGCGAGCACAAGCTGCACAAGGAAGTCGATTACAGGAAGAGACTTTATGAAGACGCGCTGCGGCGAGAATTCTTCGGGGTTTGAGCGCAGACGTCATTCCGGGCGGACCGGATGTCCGACCCGCAATCCAACATTGCTGGGGATCGGCGTGCGCGGCAGACGGCAGGATCGACCCAAAGCGGCCGGGTCGATCGCGGCGAAATTCTTCAACCCACCGCAGTTCCCGTTCGAGGCATTCGGTCGGAGACAACCGGGGAATAAATCCAGCGACAGATGGCGCATCCGGGTGCACGATCGGTACCACAGCGCGCTGCGAGATTTCGGTATAGCTGGTTCCATGGAGCCAAAGAACCAAATCACATCCGCCGTATTTTCTGCTTTCGAAAGGAGCCCTGATCCACGTTAACGAAACAAAGTGCGTTGTTGACGGAGGCAATCACTATATCTGGGTTTTTGCAAACCTGACGACAGTTGCATACGTGTATTCGAAAACGAGGGATTCCGCGATCCTTGATGAGGTCCTGAATGGATTCCGTGGCGTGCTCATTTCCGATTTTTACTGTGTCTATGATACGATACCATGCAGGCTCGTCGCTATTTCAAATGGGTGAATTAGCGAGCACGTCACCGGCGATGAGGTAGACGATGGCTTTGAGGTTTCGTTTGGTTCGGTAGCCCTTGGCCTTGCGCTTGGCGGCCTGGACATTGCCGTTGATCGCCTCCAGAACGCCATTGGAAAGGCCGGTGGCGATCGATCTGAGGATGCCTTCCGACTTCGCCGTGATCGTCTTGGCCAGCTTCTTCATCGGCGCGAGGTCGCAGACTTGAACCCAGGCGTTCCAGCGGTCGAGGAAACGCCGAGCCGATTTGACGCTCATCGTGAACAGCTGTTGCAGGTTCATGCGGATCTGCATCGCTTGGATCGTGTCGAGGTTCTGCGCTTCCAACCGAGAGAGCGCCTCCTTTTCCTCCTGCGTCAGACGATCGACGTTCTTCAGGAAGATGTAGCGCCGGCCCTTGATCTGGAAGTTGTTCCGCGCCTCCTCGCGCCGCACCTGGTCGACGGCCTCGTTGGCGAGTTTGATGACGTGAAATTTGTCGAACGTGATCTCAGCGTTCGGGAAGTTCTCTTTGATCCCCGCCTCGAATGCAGCCCCCATGTCGATGCTGGCGTCGGTCACCGCTTCGCGCCGGCCGCCATGCGCCTCGAGGAAATCCGCGAATTCCTTCACGGTCGCCGCGTCCTTGCCGTCGGCGACGTAGACGACCTTGCGCCGCGCCATGTCAACGAACAGGCTGATGTAGTCGTGGCCGCGCCGCGCCGAAGTCTCGTCGGCGGCGATGCGCCGCACCAGCGACAAATCCAGCTTCTCCACCGCCCGCCAGACGTAGTGTTCGACGATGCGCCACAAGCGCGTGTCGTGCTCGCCGAGCCGCTCGGCCGCATTGGCGATCGGCATCGTCTTGGCCAGCGCCAGCACATAGGCCTCGAACAGCAACGTGAAACCCGATCCCGCGCGAGCCCACGGCGTCGCCACCTTGCGCACGCCGCACTGCGGACACGTCACCCTCGGCGTGCGCGCATGCAACAGCGTGCGATGCTGGAAGAAATCCAGATGCCGCCAGGTCTCCTCCTTCGTGTCATGAACCGCGCAGTCCTCGCGCCCACACTGCGCACAGGCGAACCGACTCCCCCGCGGAAAATCCACGCATAAATCGAGCCGACCGTCCACCGCGTCGAACTCGCTGCGCGTCACCATCCACGGCGACGCAAGACCAAGGGCCAACTGGAAAAGATCGGTGTCCTGCATCCCCTCAGGCTAAACGCGATCCCCCCTGAGCGATCGCTAACCCGCCCCCAAATTCCGACTTACCCACTCCTTTCAGCGAGGAGCCTACCATGCATACAGCAGAAGTGCCTGATCCATCTGATGCGCGACATCAACGAGGACTTGCATAGGAACCAGTTTGATGAAGACTTGAAGGACATCGCGAGACGATTTGGCTCGCTGCTTCGTGGGGTCGTCGAAACGATAGATTTGTATGGCCTGAGAGCGCGACACTTGGGCAAGCACAAGAAATCAGCTGCAGGCTTCATCGAGTACGTAGTTGCCCTGAAATGCGTGTCGGAAGCTGCGCGGGCCCTTCAGAAGAGAATTGAAAAGAATACGAACAAGCTATTTGCATTTCTAGATTATGACGGCGTCCCTTGGAACAACAATACTGCCGAGCATGCGGTACGGGCCTTTACGCGTCTGCGGAACGTGATTGGCAAGAGCACGCCCAAGGGCCACTGCGAGTATGCCACTCTGCTAAGCATCCAGCAGACGCTGCGGTATCGCGGCATGGCCTTCCTGGATTTTCTGCGCTCAGGCCGGAAGGGAATTGACGTCTGATTCTAGTAGCCTTCTCGGGGGGAAGGCCGATATGGCTGGCAAGATAGGGAAGAACGCGACGCAGCGCTTCCGAATGGTCAGTGCGCGCACCCCTTGCTCGTTCTTGGCGACCGGCGGCTTTCTCCCAAAGCGGCTCTACGAATTGGGCGACAAGCGAGTGAATTTATCCTCTAGATTCCCGGTCGCTTCGCGACCGTGGGGAATTACCGGTTACAGCCGCTTCTCGAACCAATGGTGCGCGTAAGGGTTGTCGTTGAACCGCTCGACCTCCCGGTAACCTTCCTTGTGGTAGAGGGCGTGCGCTTCCTTAAGCGCGCGGTTGGTGTCGAGCCGCAAAATTGTCAGACCCATCTCGTGCGCGGCGACTTCCAGTTTCCGCAGCATGCGGCGCGCGACCCCGAGGCCGCGGGCGGACTCCGCCACCCAAACCCGCTTGATTTCGCCCGCCCGTTGGTCGGCGCGCTTGAGCGCGCCGCAGCCGACCGGATCGCCGTCGAGCCGCGCCACGACGAAGCGGCCCGAGGGCGGCGTCATCTCCGCCGCGGGGGCGGATCGATCCCTCGCCGCGTCGTACCCGCCCTCGAACCGCTCGGCGAGCTCGCGGAAATATGCGTCGAGGCAGCGCCGCGCGGCGTCGCTGGTCGGAGGTTCGAAATCGACCGTCACGCGAGCCGCGCCGAGCAGCCTCTCCACCTCGCCCATCGCCGCGACCAGGCGCTCGCGCTGCCGCGGGTCGAGCGGCTCCAGCGTCGACGCCGCGAGCCGATCCGAAAGACGGTCGTAGGCCTGAAGCTCACCGCGCCCCTTGCGCGTGAGCGCGATCCGGCGCAGACGGCCGTCGCGGGGATCCCTGCGCGCCTCGACGAGCCCCTGGCTCGAGAGGGACTGCAGCATCCGGCTCATGTAGCCGGAATCGAGGCCGAGTTTTTCGCGCAGCGTTTTGACGTCCGCCCCCTCGGGCCCGACCTCGAAAATGAGGCGCGCCTCCCCGAGCGGCCGGCCGCGCTCGAGATAGCTCGTCTTGAGCGCGCCGACGCTCAGCGTGACCGCGCGGTTGAAACTGCGAACCCGCCGAACCTGATCGCCGCCCATTCTCTGACTTTAGTCAGATTTCTCCCGACTTCAAGCGACGCCGGCGCCGCCGCGGGCCGCACTTCGGCCGCGGCCGCGTCCGAAGGCTTTCCAGGTCCCGCAGCAGACTTACGCGGCCGCCGGGGCCCGCGACAACAGCCGGCAAAGCCGAGCGAGGGCTTCACGCTGTTGCTGGCGCGGAACGACCATGTCGATCATGCCATGGACGCGCAAATACTCGGCCCGCTGGAAACCTTCAGGCAACCGCTCCCGGATGGTCTGCTCGATCACCCGCGCTCCGGCGAAGCCGATGACGGCCCCCGGCTCGGCGATATGCACGTCGCCGAGCATTGCGTATGAGGCGGTCACGCCGCCTGTCGTCGGATTGGTGAGAACGACGATATAGGGCAATCTCGCCGCGCGGAGCCGCTGGACGGCGACGGTGGTGCGCGGCATCTGCATCAGTGCGAACATGCCCTCTTGCATGCGCGCGCCCCCGGACGCGGTGAAGATGATGAATGGCGTGCGGCGCTCGATCGCCGACATCATACCGGCGATGATCGCCTCGCCCGCAGCCATGCCCAACGTGCCGCCCTGGAAAGCGAAATCCTGCACCGCCACCGTGACGTCTTGTCCCTCGAGCCTTCCAAAGGCCAAGGTGATCGCATCCGCGGCGCCTGTCTTCGTGCGGTTCTCTTTCAGCCGATCCGAGTAGCGCTTCACGTCGCGGAATCTCAGCGGGTCGGCGAGCGCCTCCGGAGTCGCCAGCTCCTCGTAGTCCCCGCCGTCGAAAAGCGAGGCGAGGCGCGCCTTGGCGCCGATCGCCATGTGATAGCCTGAGCCTGGAACCACCATGAGGTTGGCTTCCAGGTCCTTGTGGAAGACGAGCTGACCGCTATCCGGGCATTTCACCCAGAGGTTGTCCGGGCTCTCCCGGCGCAATAGCGACCGGATTTTCGGCGGCACGACATTGGAGATCCAATTCATTGTTCGTTCTTTATGACGTCTGAAGAGCGGTCTTGCCTGTTCTGCAGGCCCGCGCAAGATCTTCGACCAGACCGATGACCGCCGGAACCGTCGCCGGACCTGCGATGCCGCGGTCCAACGAACGGCGCACCGCTTCGACAAGAGCCGAACCGACGACGACGCCGTCGGCCGTCGCGGCGATGACCGCGGCGCTCGAAGCGTCCTTGACCCCGAATCCGACGGCGACCGGCAAGGGTGTGTGTCTCTTGATCCGCGCGACCGCTTGGCCGACGGAAGCGGGGTCGGGCGTCGCGGACCCTGTCACCCCTGTGATCGAAACGTAATAGACGAACCCGCTGGCGTTCGCGAGCACGGCCGGAAGACGAACGTCATCCGTCGTCGGAGTGGCCAGGCGGATGAACGCAAGTCCGGCCCTGCGGGCGGGCTGACAGAGCTCGTCGTCCTCTTCCGGCGGGCAGTCGACGACGATGAGCCCGTCGACCCCCGCGAGCACGGCGTCGCGGAGAAACGGCTCGACGCCGTAGACGTAGATCGGATTGAAATAGCCCATGAGGATGAGAGGCGTGTCCGCGTCCTTGGCGCGAAACGCTGCCACCATCTCAAGCGTCGCGCGCAACGTTTGTCCGGCTTTCAGGGCGCGCAGACCGGCGGCCTGTATGGCCGGGCCGTCCGCCATCGGATCGGTGAAAGGCATGCCGAGCTCGATGACGTCCGCGCCGGCTCCAGGGAGAGCGCCCAGGATCTCGAGGGACGTGTCGGGGTCCGGATCTCCCGCCATGATGAAGGTGACGAGCGCGGATCGACGCTCGGCGGCAAGCCGTTCGAAGCGGCGGTCAAGGCGTGAAATCATGCGCGGCTCGTAGCACGCCGCGCCGATTTGGGAAACTGCCGGCAACTCGTGGCGGTTCAAAGCTTATCCCCTCGACCGCGACCGCGAATCTCGCTAACCGAATGATCGCCATGATTTGGCGCGCGGCCGGCGAAACGCGCCCGACCAAGGGAGGAATGATGAAACTGCTCCTCTTGTTCGTCCCCTGTGTCGTTGCGCTGTGGGTTCCGCTCTACAACACGGAGACGCCCGCCCTGTTCGGCATGCCCTTTTTCTACTGGTTTCAGCTGTTGCTGATCCCGGTTTCGGCGTTGGCGATTTTCGCCGCGGATCGGATCGGGAGGCGCTAGGCGTGTTCGAACATGTCAACGTCTTCGCCGCGAGCGTCTTCATTTTCTTCTTCGCGCTGGTCACGGCGCTCGGCTTCGTCGCCGCGCGATGGAAAGCGGCGGACCTCGGCCATATTCTCGAATGGGGGCTCGGCGGGCAGCGGTTTGGTCCCTGGATTGCCTGGTTCCTGCTGGGAGGGGACCTTTACACGGCCTATACCGTGATCGCCGTCCCTGCGGTCGTCTACGCGATTGGGGCGTACGGATTCTTCGCCGTACCTTACACGATCATCATCTATCCGTTCCTCTATCTGACGCTGCCGCGGCTGTGGGCGGTTTCGCACAAGCACGGGTACATGACCGCCGCCGATTTCGTCCACGGCCGATACGGCGATCGCCGGCTGGAGCTGGCGGTCGCGCTGACGGGCATCCTCGCCACCATGCCGTATATCGCGTTGCAGCTCGTCGGACTGGAGAAGGTGATCGGCGCGCTCGGCTTTTCGGGCGAAGGGCTGATGCGGCACGCGCCGATCACGATCGCGTTCGTCATTCTGGCGCTCTACACATACAAGAGCGGCCTGCGAGCGCCGGCGATGATCGCCTTCGTGAAGGATGCGATGATCTACGTCTTCATCATCGCCGCGGTCGTCTTGGTCCCGTACGAACTCGGCGGCTTCGGCAAGATCTTCCACGCTGCTGAGGCCGCCTACGCCGCGAAGGTCGCCGCACGGTTCCCGCCGCGGGCCTCACGCTTTCGCCCGGCCAGATCGGCCCTTACGTTACGCTGGCGATCGGCTCGGCGATGGCGCTCTTCATGTATCCGCACGCGCTGACCGGCGCGTTGGCCGCATCGAGCGGCCGGGCGATCCGCCACAATACCATCACGTTGCCGGCCTATTCGCTCGTCCTGGGGTTCATTGCCCTCTTGGGCGCGATGGCGCTCGCCGCCGGCGTCAGCGTGAAGAGCCCGCAAGACGCCGTTCCGCAGCTTGTGCTGTGGGCCTTCCCGGATTGGTTCGCCGGGTTCTGTTTCGCTGCGATCGCGCTCGGAGCGCTCGTCCCCGCCGCAGTCATGTCGATCGGCGCCGCCAACACGTTCACCCGGAACGTCTGGAAGCCCTTCATCCATCCGCAGATGACGTCGCGCGAGGAATCGTTCCTCGCCAAACTCGTCTCGCTGATCGTGAAGCTCGGCGCCCTGATGGTGATTTTCTTCATGCCGACTCGATTCGCGCTCGATTTGCAATTGTTGGGCGGCGTGTGGATGGTCCAGATCTTTCCGGCGGTGATCTTGGGTCTCTACCGGCGCTGGCTCAGCGGTCCGGCGTTGCTCGGCGGCTGGGCGGTCGGCATGATCGTCGGCACGTCGCTCGCCTGGGGGGAGAAGGCGTGGACGCCGGTGCATGCCCTGAAATGGGACGTGCCGCTCGTCGGGCAAATCGACACGGGGCTCGGCTTCGCTGCGTACAATGGCCTGACCGCGGTCGCCGCGAATCTCGTGGTGGCGGCGCTGCTCTCCCTGGTCATTCGGCCGAAGGCGCCCGACGAGACGTCTCCGGAAGACTATGACGATCGCCGTCCTGGATGAGGAGAGACCGATCCGCTCGCGCGCTCACGCGAAACTTCCCCGGGGCGCGATTCGAACCGTCTTCAGCTCTCGAGCGCACGCGCCAGCGCGCGCATGTCGGCCCAGGCTTGCCGCTTCAGTGCGGGCTGCCGCAGCAGGTAAGCGGGGTGGAACATCGCGATCGCGCGAATGGTCCGTCCGTCTTCGCAATCGTAGGCGAACCAGTTCCCCCGCGCCCGCGTTATCCCTTCGCCAACGCCCAGCAGGGTTTGGGCCGCCGATCCGCCGAGACAGACCAGGATCTCGGGCGCGGCGAGCGCGATCTGCCGGCGGATGAAAGGCAGGCAGGCTTGCGTCTCCTGCGGCGTCGGAGTGCGGTTGCCGGGCGGCCGCCAGGGCACGACATTGGCGATGTACACCCGCTGGCGATCCAGTCCGATCGCGTGAAGCATGCGATCGAGCAGTTGTCCCGCCCGTCCGACGAAGGGGCGGCCGATGCGGTCCTCGTCGCCGCCGGGCGCCTCGCCGACAAACATGACCCTCGACCCCGGCACGCCGTCCGCGAACACGAGTTGCGTTGCGGTTTTTTTCAGCGCGCAACCATCGAACCGCTCCAGATTTGATCGCAAGGCCGCCAAGTCGGGCGACGAGGCGGCAAGAGCCCGGGCGGCAGCCTCGGCAGCGGGCGGAGAGACGGGGGAACCGGCCTGATGCTCCGACTGCGTCTCGCGAGCCTCCGGCGCGACCGTCGGCGGCGAAGCCGCCACGGAGCGGCCGATCCGTTCAATCCCCTGGTCGAACCGGTTGCGCGGCGTCTCGTCGACGGCGATCGTTACGCCGGCGGTGGACCACCACCTCAATGCGGCGGCTGCTCTATCCGTGTCCAACGCTGTCGGTTTCCCGTCTTGGCGCGAATTCAAGCTGGCCCTGCTCCACCTCGTGTGCGCTTGCGCGGCTGCCGGTCGGCAATCTAGCATATCGGGCCGCGGCGCGTTGACCGAAAGCAGTTCATATGTAAACCATCGTCGACTGCCCGCTTAGACCCGAGAGCGAAACGAACGATGTCCGATGCAACTGGACTGCCGCCGCGAGAGGCGATGGACTACGACGTCGTGGTCGTCGGCGCGGGTCCGGCCGGCCTCGCGGTCGCGATCCGCCTGAAAACGCTCGACCCGAACATCTCGGTGATGGTTGTCGAGAAGGGCTCGACGGTCGGCGCGCACATTCTTTCGGGGGCCGTCATCGACCCCATCGGTCTCGACCGGCTGATGCCTGATTGGCGGACCGACTCGGACTGTCCGCTCAAGACACAGGTCAGCGAAGACCGCTTCTATTTCGTGACCGGGACCAGCAGCGTGAAGTTGCCGAACTGGCCGATGCCCCGGCTGATGCACAACCACGGCAATTTCGTCGGCTCCCTCGGCGCCGTCGCGCGATGGCTCGGCTCGCGCGCCGAAGGCCTGGGAGTCGAGATTTACCCTGGGTTCGCTGCGACCGAGCTTCTCTTCGGCGACAAGGGCGAGGTCGTCGGCATTGCGACCGGGGACATGGGCGTCGGCCGCGACGGCCAGCCGAAGGCGAACTTCTCGCGCGGGATGGAGCTCAGAGGGAAATACGTCCTGCTCGCCGAAGGAGCCCGAGGGTCGCTGTCGAAGCAGGCGATCGCCCGTTATAAGCTCGATTCCGCCAGCGCACCTCAGAAGTTCGGAATCGGCCTGAAGGAGTTGTGGCAGGTCACGCCGGATCGATTCAGGCAAGGACTCGTGCAACACACTTTCGGCTGGCCGCTCAGCAGCGGCTCGACCGGAGGGTCGTTTCTGTACCATTACGACGACCGACTGGTGTCGGTCGGATTCGTCGTTCATCTCAGCTATGAGAACCCGACGCTATCGCCGTTCGACGAGTTCCAGCGGTTCAAGACTCATCCGCTGGTTCGCGAGACGCTGACCGGCGGCAAGCGTCTCTGCTACGGCGCGCGCGCCCTCACATCGGGGGGTTGGCAGTCGGTTCCCAAGCTCGTTTTCCCGGGAGGGGCTTTGATCGGCTGCGCCGCCGGCTTCATGAATTTCGCCCGGATCAAGGGCAGCCATAATGCAATCCTGTCCGGCATGTTGGCGGCGGACAAGGTCCATGAGGCGCTTGCGGCGGGACGGGCGAACGACGAGGTCACCGCCTATGAAGCGGAGTGGCGCGCCTCCGACATCGGCGCCGACCTATACAATGTGCGCAATGTCAAGTCGCTTTGGACGCGGTTCGGTCTGGTCGTCGGCGTCGGCCTCGGCGGTCTCGACATGTGGACCAACGAGTTGTTCAAGATGTCGATCTTCGGCACCCTCAAGCACGCCAAAGACGATAGCCAGACTCTGAAGCCGATTTCGGAGGTTACTCCGATCGTCTATCCCAAACCTGATGGCGTCATAAGCTTCGACAAGAACTCGTCCGTGTTCTTGTCCAACACCAATCATGAGGAGGATCAGACGGTCCATTTGCGGTTGACCGATCCGACCATTCCGATCCGCGAGAACCTTCCCCGTTACGGAGAGCCGGCCCGGCTTTATTGCCCTGCCGGCGTCTACGAGGTTGTTTACGCTGACGAGACGCGCCGCACGGAGCCGCGTTTCGTGATCAACGCCCAGAACTGCGTCCATTGCAAGACCTGCGATATCAAGGATCCCGCGCAAAACATCACCTGGGTCCCGCCGGAGGGCGGCGGCGGGCCGAATTATTCCGACATGTGAGGCGCGGATGGCCCAAATTCGCCCTTATTTCAGACGACATCGGAACCCGATGCGCTTGGGCGGCGAAATTCTCGCTCATCCGCGTCGGTAAAAGTGCTCCCGAGCAGGAAGAGTTGACCAGAGTGAAAAGCCCTCTCAAGCGCCAGACGCTGGCGGTCGCGCTGTTTTCCGCTGGCTTGCTCTCTGCGGTTCCCCCCGCCGTGGCCGCCGCGTCGCCCACCCAAGGGCCCCCGCTGCAGCAACCCGGGGGCAGTCAACCCGGCAATTACCTGGCCGGTCTCATCGCTAGCTCGGATCGCGACACGGCGTCCGCCGAGGCCTATTACCGCGACGCGCTTCGAATCGATCCCAGGAATCCCGATCTCCTCGAGCGAACGTTCGCGGCGGCGCTGTCCAACGGCGACGAGCAAACCGCCGACGCGCTCGCCGAACGCCTGCTGACCCGGGATCCGACCAACAATCTCGCGCGTCTGTCAGCCGCTGTTCACGCCGTCCAACAAGGACAATATGCGGCCGCGAGAGCGCAGCTCTCGACCGGCGACCCTCGCTCGAGAGATGCGACGACGGGACTCCTCGCCGCTTGGTGCTATGCCGGTCAAAACGACCTGCGCCATGCGCTCGATACGCTTGATCGGATTCGGGATCCCTCGCTCGCCGCCTTTCGCGACTATAACGCGGGGCTCATCTCCGAGCAGTTCGGAAATGCCCCGGAGGCCCGGCGCAGACTAAAATCCGCGTATGAGGCAGATAAGAACACGCTTCGCTTTGCGGACGCCTACGCCCGTTTCCTGGCGGCTCACGGCGACGTCAACGGCGCAAAAGGCGTTTATCGCGACTTTTCCGCCCTGGCGCCCCATCACCCCGTCGTCGAGCTCGCGCTTGCGGATCTCAACGCCGGCCGCGTTCCGGAGCCGCTCGTGCACGGCGCGAAGGAGGGCGCTGCGGAGGTGCTGTACGGATTGGGCGCAGCGGGGAGCCGCCAGGGAGACGAGCTCCCGGCGCTGATCTATCTCCGCCTGTCGCTTTACCTGCGGCCGTCGAGCGACCTGACCGCCGTAACATTGGCGAATCTGTTCGAGCGGATGAAGCAGAGCGAGCAAGCGATCGCGGCCTATCAGCAGGTGCCGGCGACGTCGCCGTTCGGCGAAGACGCCGACATCCAAATTGCGCTGCTGCTCGACGGCATGGGGAAATCGGACGAGGCGATGCGGCGCTTGACCGATATTGTGGCGGCCCGGCCCAATGATGTCGACGCTCTGAGCTCGCTGGCGGGGCTGCAACGGTCCACCAAGAAATACGCGGAAGCAGCGGCCACCTATGGCCGGGCGATCGACGCGGTCGGCGTTCCACAGCGCGAGAATTGGACGCTTTTCTACTTCCGCGGCATCTGTTTTGAACGGGATAAGCAGTGGCCGAAGGCCGAAGCAGATTTCAAGATGGCTCTGCAGCTGTACCCGGACCAGCCGTTGGTGCTCAACTATCTCGGATATTCATGGGTGGATCAGGGCGTCAATCTCGAAGAGGCCTTCAAGATGCTCCATCGGGCCGTCGAGTTGCAGCCCAACGACGGCTATATCGTCGACAGTCTCGGGTGGGCTCACTTCAAGCTCGGACAATACGTCGAAGCCGCGGAGACGCTCGAGCGAGCGATCGCTCTGAAGCCCGCCGACCCGGTGCTGAACGATCACCTCGGCGACGCCTACTGGCGGGTCAATCGGCGAACGGAGGCGCATTTCCAGTGGAACCATGCGCGCGACATGGGTCCCGAGCCTGAGGATCTGCCGGCGATCCTGAAGAAAATCGAATTCGGCCTCCCTGAGGCGGCCACCACGCAGCCAGCGCCGGCCGAAGCCGAAAAACAGAAAAGCGGCGGCTGACCACCGCGGCTCATGCGTTGGTTCCGCGCGCCGGCCAAGATAAACCTGAGCCTGCGCGTGGTCGCTCGTCGATCCGACGGGTTGCATGAAATCGAGAGCCTAGTGGCTTTCGCGGAGACGAGCGACTGGCTTGGATACGAGCCCGGACCACGCCTGGAGCTCGACGTCGAGGGTCCAACCGCGCTCGAGGCTGGGCCGCCCGAGAAAAATCTTGTCCTGCGCGCGGCGCGCGCTTTGGCGGCGCATATTCCGGGTTTGACGCTCGGCCGATACCGTCTGGTCAAGCGCCTGCCTGCCGCCGCCGGCATCGGCGGCGGCTCTTCGGATGCGGCGGCCGCCTTGGCTGCGCTGGCCGAGGCCAATGGCTTGTCGGCGGAGGACGAACGTCTCCGGGCGGCGGCTGCCGAATCCGGGGCTGACGTCCCGGTGTGCCTATTCCCGAAAGCCCGGATCGTGTCGGGGGTCGGTGAGCGACTCGGCCCTCCGGCGGCCTTGCCCCGAGTTTTCGCCATCCTCGCGAACCCGCGCGTGCCCGCGCCGACGCGCGATGTATTCGAAGCCCTCGGTCTGGCCCCGGGTTCACGTCTCCAACCGACGGGGCAGCCGACGTTCGCCCCAGGCGCCGAGGCGGAGATTACCCTCGACACGCTTGTTTTGGGCTGCAACGATCTCGAGCCGGCGGCGCTTCGCGTTGCTCCCCTGATCGGATCGGCGCTTGAAATGTTGTCGCGCCTTCCTGGAGCGAGGGCGGCGCGAATGTCCGGTTCGGGGGCGACCTGCTTTGCCTTGTTCGACAGCCGGCTCCGCGCGGCGACGGCTTGCATGATGGTCGCCGCGCAACAACCGGAATGGTGGGTCAAAGCGACCGGGCTGCGCTAGACTAGGCGTTCGCGGGCGACCGGCGAACGCGGATCTCGACGCCTGTAACGGAGGATCGACGGGAGCCTCTGCTGCCTCTTCCGCGTTGGCCCAGTGACGGACGCCGGCTATCGTCGTGGCGACGTTCAAACATCGAGATCAGGAAGCGGCGGTGAGCAGAGTCGCATTTTTGGGACTGGGCGTCATGGGATTTCCGATGGCGGGCCACTTGAAACGCGCCGGCCATGACGTTGTCGTCTATAATCGGACTGAAGCCGTCGCGGCCAGGTGGGTGGAGGAGTTCGGCGGCGCGAGCTCGCCTACGCCCCGGACTGCTTCGGCGGAGCGCGACTTCGTTTTGGCCTGCGTCGGCAACGATGATGACCTGCGCTCGATCACGCTCGGCGATGACGGCGCATTTGCCGGCATGAAGCGGGGCGGGATCTTCATCGACCATACGACGGCGTCCGCGAACGTGGCGCGAGAGCTCGACCGCGAAGCGAAGCGAAACGCAAAGGTCTGGCGTTCATCGATGCGCCGGTTTCCGGGGGACAGGCGGGGGCGCAGAACGGTCAGCTGACGGTCATGTGCGGCGGCGGCGACAGACGCAGTCGGAGCCGGTGCTTGCAGCCTACGCCCGCTCGTGCCGTCTCATGGGGCCGGTCGGGGCCGGACAACTGACGAAAATGGTCAACCAGATCTGCATTGCGGGGCTTGTGCAGGACCTTTCCGAAGGGCTTAGATTTGCGGAGGTGGCGGGGCTCGATCCACAGCGGGTGGTCGACGTGATTTCGAAGGGCTCCGCTCAATCATGGCAGATGGACAACCGCCACAAGACCATGATGGCCAGAAGCTTTGACTTTGGCTTTGCGGTAAATTGGATGCGCAAGGACCTTGCGATCTGCCTCGACGAAGCGCGACGGAACGGCGCGCCGCTCCCGGTGACGGCGCTTGTGGATCAGTTTTACAGCGACATACAGGCGAGAGGCGATGGACGCTTGGACACTTCCAGCCTGATAACCCGTCTTTGAGGCTCGAAAGCCGGCAATAACCTCTTCCCATCGATAACGGCGGCGGTCGAAGCCGGGATGAAAAGAGATCGTTGGCAGCGTCGCGGGCGTCGGATAAAGGGTTTGAGGCACAATCTCGCAATTCAGGCCCTATGCATTCCAAGCGGACGAGCCGAGGTTAACCGTGGCTATTGACGGAGAAGCGATGTCCATCGACGAAGCGCTGTCGGAAATGCCGCCTCGGCAGGCCCACGACTTCTCCAGTCTCCAGGGACTGCAAATTGTCGGCGCTCACCCTGGCTCGTCGGAAGACCTCGCGTCGGAAGCCTGGCGTGAAGCCTTGAAACTGGAGCTCGAGGCCCGAGCGACACGGTTCCACCATGCCGTCGACGCTTCGATCGTTCTCTCCGATGACGGAGTCATCCGCTGGCTCGGCGATCCCATCGCGCGACCGGCGGCCGGCCCCGATCTATTGACGCCGTGCGCGCTCGTGCTCGCCGACGCGAGTTTGCCCGAGGGCGCTCGAGACACCGTCGCAGCGCGGCTCGAGCTATGGCTGACGGCGACGACCCGGCGACTTCTCGGGCCGCTCCTGGCGCTGCGGAGCCTGCAGGACGAGTCCGAGCCGGTTCGTCAGCTCGGCGCAAAGATTGCCGATTCGCTCGGGGTCTTGGAGCGCGAACCGTTGAGGAGCCAGATCAAGGCGCTTGATCAGAATTCACGGGCCGTTTTGAGACGGCACGGGGTGAGGTTCGGAGCCTATTACGTTTACGTTCCTCAATCGCTCAAACCCGCCTCGAGAGCATTGGCGCTTCAATTGTGGCGCCTCCGGGCGCCCGGCGTCGGCGACGAGGAATCCGCCAAGACGTTGCTTTCGCTGGCGGCGTCCGGACGAACGTCGCTGCCTGTCAATCCGTTGATCTCGAGGGACGGATATCGCGTTGCGGGGTTCCGCCCCTGCGGCGAACGCGTCGTGCGGGTCGACATCGTTGAGCGCCTTTCGGACATGATCCGAGCTGCTTTTGTGGCCTGCTTGTCCTCCGACGCCTCTCGCCCGGCGGGCTCGGCCTTTCTCGTCAGCGGCCAGATGACCTCGTTGACAGGCTGCTCGGGCGAGACTTTCGCATCGATCCTTCGATCACTCGGATATGAAAGCTTCGAAATCGAGCGAAACAGGCTGGCGCCTCCGCAGACGGCGGTCGAGGCGAGCGCGGCGGGCGCGACTTCGACCGACACGAAAGCGGTCGCCGAAACGCTCGAGAGCGGCGCGGACCCGTCGACCAGCGGGGAGGGCCACGACGTCGCGGCGGATCCAGACCCCGGCCGGGATGTCGGCACCGAGCAGCCATCGCCGGACTTGGCCGCGAGTCCGGACGAGACTAACCGCGCGAGCGACGCGGACCCGTCGATCAGCGGGGAGGGTTCCGACGTCGCGGCGGATCCAGGCCCCGGCCAGGATGTCGGCGCCGAGCAGCCATCGCCGGCCTTGGCGGCGAGCCCGGACGAGACTGACCGAGCGAGCGGCGCCCCGGATTCTTCGCTTGAGCCAACCGAGCCTGGGGCAAGCGCGCCAGAAGCGGCCAATAGCCCGGCCGGCGGCGCCACACCCGTTGTGACGACGGTAATTGCTTGGCGGCCTGCTCGAAGGCAGCGACCCGAGAGGGCGAAGCGGCGGCCGCGTCGGGGCGACGCGACGTCCAAAGATTCACGTCGCCGCCGCGACAGCGAGGGCGCTGAAGCGCCCGCCAATTCCAGCGAGCGGCAGGGAAAAGGGGAAGGAAGCCCAGGCGGCCCGAGTCGGGACGCGCACGACAAGGGGTCTTCGCCGCAGCGCAAACGCGAGCCCGTCGATGGGGTCGACGAAAAGCGCCGCAAGACCTCGGCCAAGCAGAAGGT
This sequence comes from uncultured Alphaproteobacteria bacterium, assembly GCA_963758335.1. Lineage (GTDB taxonomy): Bacteria > Pseudomonadota > Alphaproteobacteria > Rhizobiales > Beijerinckiaceae > Roseiarcus. The sequence continues at coordinate 704,181 of CAVWVF010000004.1, forward strand.
CCAAGGCGCGGTCACACAATTCGAGCCGAGACGCACGGCGACGGTCGATCCGACCTCTCCATTCGCAAAGCTGCTCGAGCTTCGGACAGTGCTTGAAAAGCAGGCAAAGAATCGTGGATAGGAGCCCCGCGAGCCTAGGTCGTTCGGCAGTTGCAACGATTGTAACCATGGCCCTGGAATAGGCGCGAAAGAGTTTCTACAAGGTCAAGAGGGAGACGGTCATGACCTATGTGGTTGTCGAGAACTGCATAAAGTGCAAGTACATGGACTGCGTGGAGGTCTGTCCCGTGGATTGCTTCTACGAGGGCGACAACATGCTGGTCATTCATCCGGACGAGTGCATCGACTGCGGGGTCTGCGAGCCGGAGTGCCCCGCCGAGGCGATCAAGCCGGATACGGAGCCCGATTTGGCTCATTGGTTGAAGCTGAACGCCGACTACGCGAAAATATGGCCGAATATCACGTCCAAGAAAGAGCCGCCCGCCGACGCCAAGGAATTTGACGGACGCCCGAACAAATTTGCCGACTATTTTTCCGCCGAGCCCGGCCAGGGCGATTAGATTTCGATTTCACTGATCGCGGTCTTAGTTAGGCGACTATGAAATCGGCGGCGTTCTGTTAATTCACGTTCCGTCAACCAATCGTTATGGTGCGGCCGCATTATGGTTCGTGCTCTTTGATTTTTCGGCTGAATTGTGCTAAACGACATATTAACTGCGGAATGCATCGCGCGTCGGACTTTCGGTGGTGTCGGTCAGTCCTTATCTAAAGGCGTGTAGCTGTTTACAGGACTGGCGCGATCGAACTGCGGCGTTGTCGCCAGTCAGGCGTGGAGATATTAGCAATGGCGGCGCGTAGGAAGTCGACGAAGAAAACCGGCGCAGCGGCTGCTCAAAAGAAAAAGACGACATCCGCCCTCAGAGCGACGCGCGCCGCCAAGGGGCGCGCCAGCGCCAAGCGCAGCAAGGCTGTTACTAAGCCGAAGGAGAAGCCCGCCTCGTCGAAAGAGGCCCGGAAGCGCCTTGGGAAGGCCAAAGCCGCGCCGAGCTCGACAAGAAGCCGTACGAAGGTCGGGAAGCACGCCTCGACCCGTGTGAATGCGTCGGCCAAGACGAACAAGAAGAGCGATCGCGCAAGAGGAAAGGTCACGACGACGGCGAGCACCCCGAACCCGAAGCGAGTGGAAGCGAAATTGCAGACCAAGAACGAGCAGAAAAGCAAGACGAAAGTCGCAGCCCGCGTGTTGGCGCAGGAGCCCATGACGGGGGCGGCGACGCCCGAACGGGATAAGACGACGTCATCCAGCTCGACCTCTGAGGCGCCCGTGACGAAGGCGGCGACGTCGGCGAGCAGGGAGCAGAGATCCGCTTCCCGGGAGACCCAGGCCGCTGCAGCGAAAGCGGCGAAGCCGAGCGCTCAGCGGCAGGGCTTCAAGCTGAACGAATTTGTTGTTTATCCCGCGCACGGCGTGGGTCAAATCGTCGCGATTGAAGAACAGGAAGTCGCGGGCTTCAAGCTGGAGCTGTTCGTCATCAGCTTCTCGAAGGACAAGATGACGTTGCGCGTCCCAACCTCCAAGGGCGCGGGGGTCGGAATGCGTAAGATCTCGGATCCGGACACGGCCAAGCGTTCGCTGGAGATCTTGACCGGTCGGGCGCGCGTCAAGCGGACCATGTGGTCGCGCAGAGCTCAGGAATACGAGGCCAAGATCAACTCCGGCGACATAAACGCCATCGCCGAGGTGGTTCGGGATCTGTACCGGTCGGATGCGCAGCCCGAGCAGTCGTATTCGGAGCGGCAGCTGTACGAGGCGGCTCTGGATCGGATGGTGCGCGAGATCGCCGCCGTGCAAAAGACAAGCGAGCTCGACGCGCTCCGGGCGGTGGAGGCGCAACTCCAGCGGAGCCACGGTCGCTCCAGCAAGGCGTCCGGTGGCGAGGCTATCGATCCCGAGATCGAGGAAGCCGCGTAGCAAGAGCCGTGATCAACTGAACTGTCGGGCGACCCCGCGTTCCTCACCAAGCGCGGGGTCGTTCGTTTCGGCGCTCGCCGGCTCAGCTCATCAACTGACCGCCGTTCGCCGAAAGGGTCGAGCCGGTGATGAAGCCGGCGTCGTCGGACGCGAGGAACACCACGCATCGTGCGACTTCCTCGGGTTCTCCCAGCCTGCGGACCGGAATCTGAGGGAGAATCTGACCGTCGAGGACCTCTTTCCGCACGGCCTTGACCATTTCGGTGCCGATGTAGCCGGGACAAATGGCGTTGACCGTGATCCCCTTGCTGGCGTTCTCCTGGGCCAGCGCCTTGGTGAAACCGAGGTCTCCGGCCTTGGAAGCCGAATAATTCGACTGGCCGAATTGGCCTTTTTGCCCGTTGACCGAGGAGATGTTGATGATGCGGCCGAACCCGCGCTCGCGCATTTCCTCGATCACCGGTCGGCACATGTTGAATAAGGAATTCAAATTCGTGTTGATCACATCGTACCATTGCTCCGGGGTCATCTTGTGGAACATGCCGTCCCTGGTGATGCCGGCGTTGTTGACGAGGACCTCGACCGGACCAAGGTCCTTGGCGACCTGCGCCAACCCGGCGGAGCAGGCCTCGAAGCTGGCGACGTCCCACTTGTAGGTTTGCACGCCGGTTTCGGCCTTGAACTTGGCCGCCGCCTCCTCGTTACCATGATAAACCGCCGCGACCACATATCCTGCGCCTTTGAGCGCTTTGGAGATCGCCGCGCCTATGCCGCGGGTGCCGCCTGTAACTACTGCAATTCTGCTCATGTTTGCTCCCTGGATCTCTGCCGGGCGACCCGCCGCTGTTCGACGCGATCGGCCCCCGGCTCAGCGCACATCAAGCGCCTCGGTTCTACGCTCCAAAGAGATAGCAGAAAAAACGAGCCGTCGCCCCTGCCAATGCAGCAGAGGCTCGCGACTTTTCGTCGCTTCAGCCGCTATTTCCTATTGAGGCGTCGCAAATCAGAGCGTCGCAAGCCGCATTCTCGTGGCGGAAGCGTCCCAGACCCGGCGCTCCGCCCGCGCAACCCGAGCGACCATCGCATTCACGACTAAAGAACTGCAATATTGTGTAATACAAATGCCTGCGCACATCCGGGTTGGCCCTCCCTAAACGGGGTCATAAGCTACTGACAAAACGGCAGGTCGCCCACAAACAAGCGCTAAATCGGCGAACGAAGTCGCCGGGGCGTCGCGCCTCCTCGCCATTTTCGGGCGGGAGCGTGCTTCGCCGCTTGGCTTGGCCAGCACACGCGTTCGACGCCGTCAGACCAAATGAAAGCGCTGCCGCTGCGGCGGCTCCCAAGCCGCGCCCGGCGGAAAGGGTTGCGACAAGAGTTCGGCGCAGCGCCCGGCGAGGTCGGTCAGCGCCGCCTCCAGCGCGCCGGCGGCGAGCGGGGCGAGTGCCTCGTCGACGGCGCTCCGCCACCGCTCGGGCGACACCGCCCGGGCCGCGTCTTCCGCAGGGACGATTCGAATGTAGCGCTCGGCCAGGGAGACGTAGACGAGCACTCCGCACTGCGACCGGTCGAGACCGCGAAGGACGAACTGCGCCAGCGCCGCGCGATGGCAGGCGGCTCGCTGGGCGCGCTTCGGCACGAGCAACCGCCGGGCCCAGGGCAACGAGCCGAAAACCGAAGCGAGGATGGCGACGAGCAGCTGGGCGATATAGATCCGATGCGCCGACAACTCGGTGAACAGCAAGAGCGGCAGCGGGGCCGCGAGAGCGAGCACGGCGGCGCCGAGCAGGAACTCGGCGTCGCGCGCCAGCGAGGCGCTCGCGAGCACGCAGACGATCGGCGCGCGCGTCTTCGTCTGCGCGGCGTCGAACGAGGCCTCGATGCGCTGAGCCGCGGCCGGGTCGAGCGCCATCACCAGCTCCCCGAGGCGCCGCCGCCGCCCGACGAGCCGCCGCCGCCGGAAAAGCCCCCGCCGCCCCCAAATCCGCCCCCTCCGAAGCCGCCGCCAGACCCCCAGCGGCCCATGCCCATCGGAATGAAGACGCCGTTGCCGCCTCCGCGGCGGCCGATCCGCGTCAAAACGAACACGATGAACAGAAAGATGAGGAACGGCGCGAGCGCGTCGAGCAGCGAAGCCTCGTGCTCGGCGCGCACGTCGGTCGGCTTCGGCTTCCACTCGGCCGAATCGGTCGTGAGCGCTGTAATGATGTCGTCGACGCCGCGCGTGACTCCGCCGTCGAAATCCCCGGCCTTGAACCGCGGCGCGATGGCGTTGGCGATGATGAGGCTCGACACCGCGTCGGTCAGCGTTCCCTCGAGGCCGTAGCCGACCTCGATGCGCAACTTTCGCTCCTTCGGCGCGATGAGGAGAAGAACGCCGTTGTTCTTCTTGGCTTCGCCGAGCTTCCAGGCGCGGAAAAGCTGGTTGGCGTAGGGCTCGATCTCCTGGCCCCCGAGCGAGGGAACAGTGGCGACTACGAGCTGGATGCCGGACCTCTGCTCGAGGTCGGCGAGCTTGCGCTCGAGATCGGCGACCGCCACCGGCGAAAGAATATGCGCGTCGTCGACGACCCGGCCGGTGAGCGCGGGGAAGTCGGCCGCCAGCGCCACGCAGCACAAAAGGGCGGCCGCGAGGAGGGCGACGAGAATGGCCGGGGCGAAACGAATCATTCGGTCCGTCAGCGGATCAGAACTTCACCTTCGGCGCGGCCTGCGCTTCCGCCTCCGCAGTGAACGGAACCAATGGTTTCTCTGAGCGGAACACCGTCTGGGCCCAGACCACGGTCGGAAAGGTCCTGAGCGAGGTGTTGAAATCCTGCACCGCGGCGATGTAGTCCCTGCGGGCGACGGCGATCCGGTTCTCCGTGCCCTCGAGCTGCGACTGCAGGGCGAGGAAGTTCTGGTTCGACTTGAGGTCCGGATAGTTCTCGCTGACGGCGAGCAGGCGCCCGAGAGCGCCGGAGAGCTGGGCTTGCGCCTGCTGCATCGCCTTGACCTTCTCCGGGTCGGTGAGGTCGGCGGCGTCGAGATGGATCGAGGTCGCCTTGGCGCGCGCCTCGGTGACCTGGGTCAGCACATCCTTTTCCTGCTTGGCGTAGCCTTGAACCGTGGCGACGAGATTGGGCACCAGATCGGCGCGGCGCTGATATTGATTCTGGACCTCGGCCCAAGCCGCCTTGGCAGCCTCCTCCTTGGTGGGAATGACGTTATAGCCGCAAGCGGAAACCGACACGGCGATCGCCGCCAGGACGGCGAGCGAACGCAAACGAGAAAAAACCGACATCGCAACGCCCCCCCAACCGCCCGGGCGCCAATCCTCGCCCGCGCCCCTCGAGGGGCATTATACAGACGTCGCCGCCCTCCCGCAAAGGCGACGGCCGCGCTTGATCGGATCGCGCGCATTCACTAGAAACGCCGACCACCGGGCTGGCGCCCCGGAGCCCGATCCCTTTCTTAAGCTCCAAGCAGCGTTTGGAACGCCAGAACAAGGAACTGCCATGCGCGTCTACTATGACCGGGATTCCGACCTCAATCTGATCAAGGGCAAGAAGGTCGCCGTGGTGGGCTACGGGAGCCAAGGCCACGCCCATTTGCTCAACCTGCGCGACAGCGGCGTCAAGGACATCGCAGTCGCTCTGCGGTCGGCGTCGCGCTCGGCCAAGAAGGCGGAAGCGGAGGGCCTGAAGGTCACGGATGTTCCGGGCGCCGCCAAATGGGCCGAAGTCGTGATGGTGCTGACGCCGGACGAACTGCAGGCCGACATCTATCGCGATGAACTTGCGCCCAACATGAAGCAGGGCGCCGCGTTGATGTTCGCTCATGGCCTCAACGTGCACTTCAATCTGATCGAGCCGCGCGCCGATCTCGACGTGTTGATGGTCGCTCCAAAAGGGCCGGGACACACGGTGCGCTCCGAATACAAGCGGGGCGGAGGCGTTCCGTGTCTCATCGCAATTTATCAGGACGCGAGCGGCAACGCGCACGATCTGGGACTGTCCTACGCCTCGGCCATCGGCGGCGGCCGCGCGGGGGTCATTGAAACGACGTTCCGCGAGGAGTGCGAGACGGATCTGTTCGGCGAGCAGGTGGTGCTCTGCGGCGGCCTCGTCGAGCTCATCCGGGCCGGCTATGAGACCCTGGTCGAGGCGGGCTACGCGCCTGAAATGGCCTATTTCGAATGCCTGCACGAGGTGAAGCTTATTGTCGACCTCATCTACGAGGGCGGCATCGCCAACATGAACTACTCGATCTCGAACACCGCAGAGTACGGCGAGTACGTGAGCGGCCCCCGCATCATTACCCCCGCCGCGAAAGCCGAGATGAGGCGCGTGCTTGACGACATCCAGTCGGGCAAGTTCACCCGCGACTGGATGCTCGAGAATAAAGTCAACCAGACCTCATTCAAGGCGATGCGCGCGCGGGCCAACGCCCATCCGATCGAGGAGGTCGGCGCCAAACTGCGGGCGATGATGCCCTGGATCGGCAAGAACAAGCTGGTGGACAAGGATCGGAACTGAACTTCGCAGGATCATCGAGTGGTCGACGGGGGACGAATTTCGGGCCGATTTCCGCTGGACAGCCCGGCGCCCCTTTGGTACATGCCGGCCTTCCCGGGCAAGGCTCGGCGATTTCGATGGGCGCATAGCTCAGTTGGTAGAGCAGCTGACTCTTAATCAGCGGGTCCAAGGTTCGAGCCCTTGTGCGCCCACCATCGAAGGCCCTGAAATCATTTAAATTATTCTCTCTAGGAAATTGGCCCCGAGATTGCGGACCCGTAGCGGACCCGCCCGGCCCGGTTTTCGGACGTTGCACCAGTCGCGGCGGGGGGAGAACGGCACGGCCCTTCGACCCGCGTCTCGGTTGGACCGCCCAGTCGGCCCGGCGAGAAAGCAAAACCCCGCCTTTTGTAGCCCAATTGGTCCTGGGGCCGGGACGATCGGGAGGCCCTTTTCCTTCCCTCCCCCGGAAAAACCGCAGTGTCGCCAAGCGAATGCAATATCGACCGCGGAGCCCGGCAAGCACCGCTACAGATTTGACAGACGCAACGGTTGGCGCGAGCCGCCGCGCTCCTTGCTGGCGCGAAAGGCAAGCGCCTTCGCGATTGATAGCCTGACAACGCCGCGCACACCTAACCAGAAGGCGCGAGCGCTTAGCGGAAAGGACAGTCGGACAGAATGACTCTGCCCGACCGTCCGCCTATCCTAGGCGGCGCCAACCGAACCTAATTAGGAGAGAATGATGACGACCTTCACGTTTCAAGGTGTTTCTCGTAAGAATTATACCTACTCTCTCGTCGTCGCTGAGACCAAGAATTTATCAAGACAACCAGGAAATTTCATTTTCGCTAGCAGCCTGTCGGACTGGGGGGTTGCGGTTGATCGCCGCGAATGATTTTGGCGGTTGCGGCGGCGCCGGGGCGTTGAGTTGGGTGCAGAAAGCGGTTGAAGGGGCCGGAGATCGGCGTTTCCTGGGGACCTGTCCGCCGAGCCGGCGCACCTCAGGCTTGTCAGGCCGGGACGAGGGCGAACATCCGCTTGATGTTCCAGACCATGGTGACGAGGCTCCATTCGCCGCGCGCGCCCGCGAGGCCGCGCAGCGAAAATTGACGGAATCCCAGCGCCGATTTGATGATCCCGAACACCGGCTCCGGCATCTGCTTGCGCAGCGCGTAAAGCGCCCGGCCTGCCGGCGTCTTCAGCCGATGCGCCATCGCCTCGACCGGCGTTGGATCTTGCGGCGCTTCCGGCGCCGCTTGGAAGAGCTCGGCCAACGGTGGATGATGCGGCTGACGGCCCATGGCGATCAGCGGTTCGATCCCCGCCTTGTCGCAAGCCGCGACGTTCGCCGCGCTGAAATAGCCTGTATCCGCCAGCAGGCATTCGGGCTTGCCCAGTTCGTCGGCAAGAGCCTCGATCTTGTCCAGCATCGGTTCGAGTTGCTGCTTGTCGTTGGGCGCCTGGCTCACGGCGCTCGCCACCACCAGCAGACTTCCCGCCGCCACCGCGGGCCTGGGCGTTGTAGCATTGATCGAAGCCGCCGCCGGCCACCGGCATGATGCGCGACTCCTCGTCGGTCAGGTTGATCTGGTCGTTGGGGCGCGGCCCCTCGACCGGAGGTTCGGGAGGCTTGTCGCGCGGCTGTTTCCCGCTCGCCTCCGCCTTCGCCTGCCGCGCCGCGAGCCTGGCTTCGTGCTCCGCCTGCTCGCGCGCATGGCGTTCCTTGGCCCGCGCCTCGATCTTCGCCCGCGCCTCGGCCAGCTTGCGCAACCGCTCTTCGCGCCGCGCCAGTTCGTCCGGTATCGACATGCCGTCGGGAATGTCCGCCGCGTCGGCAGCTTCGGCTTTGGCCATCAGATCGGCGACTTCGGCTTTCAACTGCGCCTCGACCTTGCCGGCGTGTTCATAAGACAGCGCGCTGTGCCGGCTGGCCTTGGCGTGAATCTTCGTGCCGTCCAGCGCCACCGTCCCCATCTTCAGAACGCCCATCTCCCGCGCCAGCAGCAGCACTTGAACGAACAGAGCTTCGATCTCCGCCAGAAAACGCCGCCTGAAGCTCGCGATCGTGTCGTGGTCGGGATGATCGTTGGCCGCGATGAACCGGAACGCCACCGAGTCATAAGTCGCACGCTCCAGCTTGCGGCTCGAAAACACGCCCGTCGCATAGCCGTAAACCAGAATGCCCAGCAGCATTCGCGGATGATACGACGCCGACCCGGAACCGCGATAACTGCCGCTCATCGCGCGAAGATCGAGCCCGTCGACAACCTCCACGACAAATCGCGCCAGATGTTTCTCGGGAAGCCATTCGTCGACCGAGGGAGGCAGCAAGAACCCCGTCTCGCGATCGATCGTACGAAAATTGCTCATCAAAAAAGCCCGCCGCCCTGCGCGAATCAATGCCTGATTCTAGCGTAATCGCAGGCGCGGCGTTAAGTCCGACAGGCTGCTAGAGGAGATGCGTTGAGACCGACTCCTGTGCTCATTAGCAAAGCAGACAATCTCCGAGAATACCTCCAAGAATTGTTCGTGCCCGGAGGATTTTTGGACATCGCCAAACACTCTTACGGCGCTACGTTTCTGTATGTGCACGTTGATTTGGAACGTGCCCCTGCAAAGCGTCAGGCGGAGAAAGATGATCTAGAGGTGGCTTATCGCCCGGAAATGAATTCCCGGGGATAACATGGCGGATTACGCCGTCACGTTCGAGGCCAACATAAAAGTCGACTAATCGTTTTGTAATTAGGGTATCAATGGGGGACTCAAAAAAGCCTGCGATGGACCACTTTACGCAACTCAAAAGTGACCGGAACATTGACACCCCCTCCCATTCGGCTAGAATGATCTAGCCGATGAGGCGTCATCGTCATGCGCTCCAAACGAGGCGGCAACCTCGTCGAGCAAATCTCAAGATAGCCGCAAGCGCCTGCTTTGACTAGCGGCGCGCTTCTGCGCTCTTCTTCTCCTGCTCGCGACGAGAATACACCTCTGAAGGGGTCGCTCATAGGGAGCGACCTGAGCACAATTGGTGATAAGATCAAAGGCGCCGGCCTGAACAGGAGCCGGCTTAGCCCGAGTGTGGGATACGAGCCCCAGCTAAACGCGAAGGGCGAACGGCTGATTTGGTTGGAGTCGACCGTTGTCGACCGTCTCATGGCCATGCGCGGCCCGGCCGAAAGCTACAGCGACGTGATCCTGCGGCTAATCGAGTTGGAGGCGGCACAGCGGCCCTAGCGGCTGCGGCCGCGCCTTGGAAACATCAGCACCTCGCGACGGCGCGGCGGCGGAGCGTTCCCTTGCTCGCCGACTATCCGGATCAGCTCGTCAATCTGGTCGAGCTTTTGCGCCGACTCCGGTTCTGGCGTTGGCAACTCGCCGCGGTCGCTGAAATCCGTGTCCATCGCCATGCGGGTTGCGGTGTCGACGCGATCGGGCTTGCCTGTCTTGCCCAAGACCGCGTCCGCGATTGAACGCAACCAGGCCAGCATTCACTTCGGCTCCAGCGCCTCGATCGCCGGCCCGAATTCGATCATGGGCTCGGCCGCGTCCCACATGCGCGCAAAGTGCCCCTCGAATTTTGCCGCGGTGCCAGCGTCGCGGATGACGATTAGGTCATTGTCCTGGGCGCGCTCGCCGCTCGTGCTGAAATTTGCGGAGCCTGTGCGCAGCGTCTCGCCGTCGATTGCATAAGCCTTCAGGTGCATGAAGGGGCCGCCGCGCTTGATCCTCACATTGTCCGATAAGTCGCCGAGTTTCACGAAGTCGTGCCGCTCCGGTGGGTCTAGGACAATTCGGATGACGACGCCGCGGCGCTCCGCATCGTTCAATGCGTCGAGCACAACGGGATCTGTGAGGGCGTAGGACGCCAGGTCGATCGAGCGCTTGGCGGTCGCAATAAGGGCCGCGTCGATCGCGTCTAACCGCTCCTCGGGGGAGTAGTGAACCTCTTGTGTCATCGCGGACGAAGAGACGGCAAGCATCGCTAGGAATGCCGCGCCAATGGCCGCTCCCGCCCGCATCGTCAGCCCTCGAATCCCCGCCCAAGCGCCGCAGCGCCGATTTCCGCTGTCACGTTGCGCTTTATCGTGAGACGCCGGATGACGTGTTTTCATTCACTTATCGTTGCACTTAACCTGCGACATTGCACCTAATCGTGAGATTCTCACTTGGTCTATTGCACCTAATGTGAGATTCTTGGTCTCGCCCGTCGAACAAAGATTCGGATCATGAGCGAGACGGAACCTAAGTCCGATGATCCCCGCGATTGGGAGGAAGCTTGCAGGCGCGAGGACGCCGTAAGGAAATTCGTTCAGCGCAGGGACGACGGCCAAAAGGGCGCGAGCGTCAAACAGCTTGCGCGGGGGCTGGGGCTCAGTCGCGCGACGACCTATCGAATGATCGAACTGTTTCGGGCCGGCGGCACAGTGACATCCCTGATCGGAAAAGCCCCGGGTCGCCCCCGCGGTCATCGCGCTCTGGACTCCAAGCGAGAGGGCTTGATCCGGGAAGCGATCGAAACGTTTTACCTCAAGCCAACGAAGCCACCTATCGCGCGTCTGGTCCACGAAATCCGCACGCGCTGCCTCGCACACGGCTTGCCGCCGCCGAACTGGCGCACTGTCAAAGCGCGCCTCACAGATATTGACGTGCGCGCGAAGGCTCGGAAACGCGGCGACGTTGCTTTGCTCAAGTCAACCATTGCCGTACCTGGCGAATATCGCGCCTCGCGCCCCTTGGAGATCGTGCAGATTGATCACACGAGGGTCGATCTCATCGTCGTCGATGAACAAACACGAGAACCGCTCGGCCGGCCATGGATCACCCTCGCGATGGATGTTTTCACCCGTATGGTGACGGGTTTCTATCTCACAATGGACGCTCCCTCGCGCCTTTCGATCAGCCTATGTCTCCTGCACGCTGCGTTTGACAAAGGCGCTTGGCTTCGCGAGCGAGAAATCGACAACGATTGGCACATCGCCGGTCTTCCCGAATATCTTCACGCCGACAATGGCGCCGACTTTCGCAGCAGGGCCTTCATACGAGCCTGTCGTGACGAAGGGATCAAGATCATCTGGCGCCCGCCAGGGACGCCCCATTTCGGCGGACATATCGAGCGATTGATCGGAACCCAGATGGGCGCGATCCACCTCTTGCCCGGAACGACCCAAAGCAATCCGAGCGAACTGGCGAAATATGATTCGGCTAAGCATTCGAGCCTGACTTTGCGCGAGCTTGAGCGGTTCATCGCCTTGGAGATCACAGGCAATTACCATCACGCCGTCCATGCAGCCCTTCGTCGGCCACCTATCGCGGTGTGGAAGGAACATGAGGGCGACACCCCGCTCCGACTTCCAAAGGATCGGATGCGGTTCTGGATATCCTTTCTGCCCGAAAAGGAGCGTGCTCTAAGACCGAACGGCGTCCATCTGTTCGATTTGCGTTACTGGTCGCCGGCGCTGACCGCCGATGTCGGTCGGACGAAGGGCAAGGTTCTCGTGAAATTCGATCCGCGAGACGCCCAAGGGGCGTGTTCGTCGAGGCGCGATACGCGGACGTCACCCTACCCGCCATTACATTGAGGGAAGCGAACGCTGCGCGGAAACAGCTGAAGGCCAAGGGTCGCCGCGAGGTCGATATGCGCACGATCGTGGGAACCGCGGTCGCGCAACGTCAACTCGTTGAACGGGCCATTCGCCAAACCTCGATGGCGCGACGCGGCAATCGCAAATCTTCCCCTGGCGGCGCGAAAAAGGAGGACTACAGTTCTCTTCGCGGCGTCGATTCGCGCACGCCGATTCCCTTCGTCGAGGACATAGAGTGATCTCGTGACGGAACCGCGATCGCACCTGACGCCGGCGGCGGCAGCTTTGCTCGCCGAGACCGCCGAAAGGCGCATCCGAGCCATCCTTTCTGAGCGCTGGGTGCTATATCCACGGGCGAAGCAGGCGCTCGATCACCTGAACCGGCTGGCCGTTCATCCCCGAACGACCCGCATGCCGTCGATTGCGATCTTTGGCGACAGCGGCATGGGCAAGACCATGATCATGCAGAGGTTCTGCGCCGAAAATCCACCTGGTTTTGACCCAGAACCCGGACGTGAGCGGACACCCATTCTTGCTCTCCAGATGAGCGGGCAACCGAACGAGCGAAGGCTCTATTCGCACATCCTGGCGGCGCTCGGCGCCCCACAAGGACCCCGATCCGAGATTTCGCGGCTCGAACGATCGGCGCTATCGCTTCTTAAGACGATCGGCGTGCAGGCGTTGGTGATCGACGAGATTCATAACATCCTTGCCGGGACCCACCGCGAGCAAAGGATCGTGCTCAACGCCTTGCGGTTCCTAAGCAACGAGTTGAAAATCTCGCTGATTTGCTTCGGGGTGACGGACGCGCGCGAAGCGATCAGCGGCGATGTTCAGCTCGCGCGTCGCTTCGATGAGCTAACCCTCCCGCGCTGGTCAGCCGACGCCCGGTACGAAGCGCTCATCATCTCCATCTTGCGGAATATGCCTCTCCGCGAGCCCACGGTCCTGACAGCAAAATCGCTGCGCCGAATCTTACAGGTCACGGAAGGTCTGACAGCCCTTATTTTCCGAATGCTCAACGAACTCGCCATAGAGGCGGTGAAGACCGGGGTCGAGCGGATCACCGATAACGCCGTCGAGCGGTGGAAGCCCTCTATCGAGATCGAGGCAGCCTTCCTATGACGGTCGTCCATCACGCCACGAAAGGCCTGCCGGTCGTCCTAAAGCCGGTCGAAGACGAGCTTCTTTCATCTTGGATCGCCCGTCATGCCGAGTATTACAGCGTCAGCTCTCTCGCAATGCTGCGGCACTGCCTTCCCGACGCCATTTCCCTAAGAGCCGCGGATCTGCGCCTCAGCAGCGAGCAAGCAGCCCGAATCGCGCATGTCTTCCATTCGACGCCTGCCGAAATTCGCCGCATGTCTCACGCCGATATTCCGCAAGACGCGACGCAACTGTTGGCGCCCAAGGCAGTCCAGGCTTGTCTCTCGTGCGCTCAAGAGAATGAGCGACGAAACGCTGGTGCGGCAAGGTTGCGTAGTTCGCTTGAAGGTTGGCGGGTCACTTGCCGCATCTGCGGATCGGCGCTGGTCGAACTCGACGAACAGAGCCAACCGCGCCCTCGAGATCGTGTAGCTACGTTCGCGCACCTTTGGCGCGAAGCCGTTCACGGACAAAATCTGTTCGAAAATGCGATCGTCAGTAACAGCTGGCCATGGGCGTCACCCATTCACATTCTGCGCCTACTCCTCGTACGACGCAGTAGTCCGACTTGAAAACGCCCTCTTCCAGCGAGTGCGCCTGAATGAGGCTGGCCTCGTTGAGGTTCGCCTCGTCGCCGATCTCGACCAGCGTCGCCTCGCTGCAAGAGCGTCGACCTAAGCAAAGGGATCGACAAGGGTTGCGCTGCCAACCACATCGTCCCGGGTTTCGATGAAATCGTCCATCGGCTCAGCCTTCGGCCGCTCCGGCGGAGGCGTCTCGTTCTGCCAATATCAATCCGCCCTGCCCTCCTCGCCGCCGTCTCAATTGTCGTCGATCGAGGACCAGACGCAATAAGCGCTCTGGCCGAAGCGACAATCGGGGGCTACCGGGGCCAGTTCGACAAGATCGTCTCGCAAATGCAGGCCGAAGTTCGTATTCGCCAAGCCGTCTCACAATTGCTGCAATTCTGAGACGACAGCCGAAGTTCGTCTCACGATTTCGTGCAATGAAATCGTAGAATCCGTTCGAATCTCACGATTAAGTGCAACGCAACACCTGCAGAAAGCGCTTCTTCCGAGACGCATTCAATCGCATACCATCTCCCGCCGCGCGGCGGCGGCCTCGGCCTTCAGTGTCCTTCTTTCAACGCCGCAATGATGTCCGCGCGCTCCTTGGGGTCGGGAATACCGACAATGGTCATGGTCGTGCCCGGCAGATACTTGCTCGGTGATGCCAGGAACGCGTCCAGGTCCTCTTCGCTCCAGACCCCGCCGGCCGTCTTCAGTGTCAGCGAGTACCCATACCAAGCGGTGCGCGCCTTGGGCGCGCCGACAATTCCGTACAGTGGCGGCCCGACGCGCAATCCGCCCCCCTGGGTGACGCTGTGGCAGACGACGCATCGCTTCAGCGGCCCAGTACTGCTCGCGGTGTCGTCCACAGTCGGGGATACGGTGCCACCAGTCCATACGATGGCGGCCAGGATAGTGACGATCACGGCTATAGCCGCGATATACGGCACCGCCCGTTGCATGATCCGCACCCGCATCAGAGCGCCCGCATCCGGTCGTAACAACAAGCTGACTGCCCTGCGGGCGCCGGCCGGTTAGGCGATTTTGTTCCGGCCGTCGTTGACGATCGTCAAGCCCGACCCGGATTGCCCGGTATCGGAAAGTCGCCGCCCGATTGCGCTAGATCAATGCCGGGCTGCCAAATGTTGGCTAAGCATGGCTTGCGAGATGGGACGGGAATGAGCCAGGACTGCCGCGGGCGCAGAGCCACGCGTCAATTGGAAAGGGCCCGATCCCATGGGCGCCACGTGCAATCCCGAGATTGATTACACGACCTGCCTGGGGCCCGATCCCGACGCGCCGGTCCGTGGCGGGGCAACGCGGCGGCAGGTGCTGCAATTCTGCGCCGGGGTTGCGGCCACCATGGGCCTGTCGTCCGCCGCCGGCGTGCGGATGGCCGAGGCGGCGATGGCCCCGGCAAGGCCGCCGGTGATCTGGCTGCACGGCCAGGAATGCACCGGATGCACCGAATCGCTGCTGCGCGCCACGCATCCCACGGTCGAGTCGCTCATTCTCGACGTCATCTCGCTGGACTATCACGACACACTGTGCGTCGGCGCCGGCCAGCAGGCGCTCGACTACAAACACAAGATGATGGCGCAGCACAAAGGCGCCTACGTCCTGGTGACCGAGGGCGGGACGCCGATGAAGGACGGCGGCATCTATTGCAAGGTCGGCGGCAAGACCCAACTCGAGCTGGTACGCGAAGCCGCCGAAGGTGCGGCGGCTGTCATCGCCATCGGCTCCTGCGCATCCTGGGGCGGCATCCAGTCGGCCGATCCGAACCCGACCGGCGCGGTCGGAACGCATACCGCGATACCGGGCACGCTGGTGATCAATGTGCCGGGCTGCCCGCCCAATCCGTACAATTTCCTGTCCACGGTGCTTTACCTGCTGACCTTCAAGCGGCCGCCGGACCTCGACGAGCTCAATCGCCCGAAATTCGCCTATGGACGGCTGATCCACGACAATTGCGAGCGGCGCGGGCATTTCAATGCCGGCCGGTTTGCATTGGAATTTGGCGACCTGGGGCACCGGCAGGGCTTCTGCCTCTACATGCTCGGCTGCAAGGGGCCGGAGACTTATGCCAACTGCCCGGCGATCGGCTTCGGCGATGTGGGCTTCGGCTCCTGGCCGGTAGGAACCGGACATCCGTGCTACGGCTGTACCGAGCAAGCGACCGCGTTCCGCAAGCCGAAGTATGCGCTCGCCACGGTCAAGACGCTGTTGCCGCCGACGGCCTATCCGGAAGTGGGCAGCCATGAGGGCAGCGGGGTCAGCCCCGGCGCCGTCGCTGTACTGGGTGCCGTGGGCGGTCTCGCCGTCGGCGCGGGCGCGATGCTGCTGAAGCAGATGGGCAGCGGCAAGGACGCCGGACCGGACGCGCCGAACAAGGAGGCCTAGCCATGAGCCAGGTCGACCGCAGGGACTTCCTGAAAGGTGCCGGTCTCGCGGCCGCGGCGGTGCCCACCGCGGGTTCGGCGGCCATCGTACGGCCACCGCTGCAGATGTCGCCGGATGCGGTGGGCATGCTGTATGACTCGCCGCTGTGCATCGGCTGCAAGGCCTGCGTGGCGGCGTGCAAGGCGGCCAATGGCATGCCGGCGGACATCCCGCTGGACCTGCGCAGTTGGAACCAAGACACCTGGGATTCGCCGGAGGATCTGTCCGGGCAGACGCTCAACGTCATCAAGGTCTATCGCAACGGTACGGCCGAGTACAAGGACCGCGAGATCAACGGCTACGCTTTCGTCAAGCGGCATTGCCTGCATTGCGTCGATCCATCCTGCGTGTCGGTCTGCCCGGTTTCCGCGATGCGGAAGGACGCGGTGACGGGCGTCGTCACCCATGACCCGGATGCATGCATCGGGTGCCGCTATTGCGTCTATGGCTGTCCGTTCGGCGTGCCGCAGTACGATTTCAACAACCCGTTCGGCAAGATCGCCAAGTGCCAGTTCTGCAACCACTTGCAGCAGCAGGGCAAGATCCCCGCCTGCTGCGACGTGTGCCCGACCGGCGCTTCGCTGTTCGGCAGCGTCAAGGATCTCGAGCAGGAGATCGAGCAGCGGCTGAATTTGGCACCGGGGACGCCGTATGAGTTTCCGCGCGGCAAGCTGGGCGATGACCGGCTGCCCAATCCGGCGACGATCCCGACCTATGTCAAAGGCATCTACGGCGAGCACGAGGCGGGCAGCACGCAGGTGCGCTACCTTGCCGGCATCCCGTTCGCGACGCTGGGCCTGCCGCAGGTCGGATCGCGGTCGCCGGCTTCAGTCACCGAAGGCATGCAGCACACGCTGTATCACTGGCTGATCGCGCCGATCGCCGCCTTCCTGGGCTTCGCAATCCTTGCGCGCCGCAACATGCCGCGCAACGGCGATGACGGGGGCGCTGACGAACCGCCGAACTCCAAGGGGGGCCGGCCATGAGCACCGCCGCACCGCTGCACAGGAAGCTGATCACCCCCACCACGCTGGTGCTGGCGGCGCTGACGCTGATCGGCTTCTACTTCCTGTTCGAGCGCTTCATCCATGGGCTGGGCGCCGTCGCCAATATCAACTCGGGCTATCCGTGGGGACTCTGGGTGGTCGTCGATGTCATCATCGGCACCGCGTTCGGCTGCGGCGGCTTCGCGATGGCGTTGCTGGTGTATATCTTCAACCGCAGCACCTACCACCCGTTGATACGTGCCGCGCTGCTGAGCGGATTGTTCGGCTATACGCTGGGTGGTTTTGCCGTGATCTTCGACCTTGGCCGCTACTGGCACTTCTACAACCTGCTGCTGCCGTGGCACGCGCACGCCGACTCGGTCATGCTGGAAGTGGCGCTGTGCGTCATGGCCTATGTCGTGGTGCTGTGGATCGAATTTGCACCCGCCTTCCTGGAACGGTTCGGGCTTTACGGCATCAGGCGGGCGCTGGACCGCTGGATGTTCGTGTTCGCTGCGCTCGGGGTGCTGTTGCCGACCATGCACCAGTCGTCGCTGGGCTCGATGATCCTGGTGATGAGCTACAAGCTGTCCCCGCTGTGGTACACGGAATGGCTGCCAGCCCTGTTCGTCATCAGCGCGCTGGCGATGGGCTATGCCATCGTGATGTTCGAAGCGACGGTTGTCTCCAAGAGCTTCGCGCTGCCGTCGGAACATGCGCTGATCTCGAAGCTGTCGAAAGTGGTGGGCTGGATTACCGTGGGCTGGCTGCTGCTGCGCTGGGGCGACCTGTTCGCCCGCGATGCGGTGCCGCTGGCCTTCGCCGGCAGCGTGCGCGTGTGCCTGTTCTGGATCGAGAACGCCTTCTTCCTTGCTGCGGCACTGGTATTCCTCACCAATGCGGGACGCGCCAGCCAGCGCGCCTCCTTCCTCGGTGCCGTTGCGTTGCTGCTGGGTGGCAGTTTGTATCGGCTCGATGCGTACCTCATCGGCTATACACCGGTCGCCAACTGGACATACTTCCCGTCGGCGTCCGAGATGATGGTAACGGTCGGCGTAATCTCGCTCGAGGTGCTTCTCTATCTCGTCTTCATCAAGACCCTGCCCGTGCTGCACGGCGAAGCCGCGCATCCCTGAGAGGAGGCTGCCTTGACCCGCATCACGATCGACCCGATTACCCGCATCGAGGGCCACCTGCGCATCGACTGCGAGGTTGACGGCGGCAAGGTGACGAAGGCCTGGTCGTCCGGCCAGATGTGGCGGGGCATCGAGATCATCCTGAAGGGTCGCGATCCGCGCGACGCCTGGATTTTCACCCAGCGCATCTGCGGCGTATGCACGACGGTGCACGCCATCGCCTCGGTGCGGGCGGTGGAAAATGCGCTGGATCTCGAAGTGCCGCTGAATGCCCAGTATATCCGCAACATGATCGTTACGGCACACGGCGTGCACGACCATATCGTGCATTTCTATCAGCTCGCCGCGCTCGACTGGGTCGATATCGTCTCGGCGCTCAAGGGCGATCCCGCCGGCGCGGCCAAGCTGGGCGCCAGCCTGTCGGACTACAAGGCCAACAGCATTCCCAACATCCAGTCGGTGCGCGACAGGCTGCAAACCTTCGTCAGCAGCGGAGACCTTGGCGTGTTCGCTTCGGGCTACTGGGGACACCCAGCCATGAAGCTGCCGCCGGATGTCAACCTGCTGGCGGCAACGCACTACATACAGGCGCTCGAAGTCCAGCGCACGGCCAACAAGATCGTGGCAATCCTTGGCTCGAAGACGCCGCATATCCAGAACCTTGCGGTCGGCGGCGTGTCGAACCCGATCAATCCCGACAGCCAATCGACGCTGACACTGGAGCGGCTCTACGACATCAAGGCGTATATCGACGAGCTTGGTGACTTCGTCAACAACGCGATGATCAACGACGTCGCCGCTGTTGGCGCGCTGTACGCGGATTGGACGAAATACGGCGCCGGCGTCACCAACTATCTGTCCGTCCCCGACCTGCCGCTGGATACCAAGGGCACGCAGTTCGAGCTGCCCGGCGGCTACATCCCGGCGGCCGACCTGACGAGGTTCAAGCCGATCACCAGCTATCACGACGCGTTCTTCCGCGACGGTGTGAAGGAAGCGGTCAAGCACTCCTGGTACGACTACACCGGCGACGACGCCGCACTGCATCCCTACGCCGGCCAGACCAACCCGGACTACAACGACTTCCATGATGACGGGAAATACTCCTGGATCAAGGCACCGACCTTCCAGGACCAACGCGCGCAGGTCGGGCCGCTCGCCAACGTGCTGGCCATGTACGCCGCCGGGCATGAACCGACCCGGCGGCATTTGACGAAACTGGTGGCGGTCGCCAGCAAGGTCGCCGGCACGCAGATCCCGCTGAGTGCGCTGCATTCCACGGTCGGCCGCATCGCCGCCCGCGCCGTGCGCTGCGCCGTGCTGCACGAGGCGTTGCAGAACCAGTGGCAGTTGCTGATCGACAACATCGCCAAGGGCGACACTCGCACCTTCAACCGGCCGACCTTCCCCAAGGGCGAGGTGCGCGGCTTCGGATACCACGAGGCGCCTCGCGGCGTTCTGTCGCACTGGGTGGTGATCAAGGACGGCAAGATCGACAATTACCAGGCGGTGGTGCCCTCCACCTGGAATGCCGGCCCGCGCGATGCAAACGATTCACCCGGCCCATATGAAGCCGCGCTGGTGGACAACCCGGTCAGCGATCCCGCTCTGCCGCTCGAGGTCCTGCGCACCGTGCACTCGTTCGATCCCTGCATCGCCTGCGCGGTTCACATGGCGGATGCGGAGAAACGGCCGATCGTCCAGGTCAAGGCCATGTGAGGCACGGATGGGCGTCCTTGTCCTCGGACTTGGCAACATCCTCCTGTCGGATGAGGGCGTCGGCGTCCGCATCGTCGAAGCGCTCGATGCCGCACACGAGCTGCCCGATGGTGTCGTGTTGCTCGATGGCGGCACCTCGGGCATGGAGCTGCTCGATGCGGTTGCGGAGCAGGATTGTCTGATCGTGGCTGATGCGGTGAATGCGGCCGGACCGGCTGGCCGCGTGATCCGGCTGGAGGACGGCGACATCAGGATGCTGTTCGAGACCCGGTTCTCGCCGCATCAACTGGGCCTCTCGGACCTGCTTGCCGCGCTGCGGCTCATCGGCAAGGCGCCATCCCGCGTCGTGCTGATCGGCGTCGTCCCGCAGAATCTCAGCCTGGGCATGGAGCTTTCGCCGGCCGCGGCGGCAGGTTCGCGGAGCCCAAGGTCTCCTCCCGTGTTTCCCGGCAACGGCTCTCATGGGCGTGACGCGGCCGTACGAATGATCGTCGAAGAACTTGGTCGTCTTGGCGTTGCGCCGGTGCCGCGATTGCATTAGAAAATAGAAAAATGTGCATTGCTGTTCCAGCAGAGGTCGTGTCGGTCGATGGCGCAACAGCGGTCGTCGATGTTTACGGTGACCGCTTCACCGTCAGCCTGATGACGCTGGCTGAACCGGTGCAGCCTGGGGACTTCGTCACCCTGCGCGCACAGCGGTATGCGGTAGCCAGGATGGAACGTGAGGACGCTGAGGCGGCCCGGCGCCTGTTCGAAGGACTGTTCCCCGAGCTTGCTGCCCGCGCGCAGACACTGCGCGCCGCGTGAAACCCTGCCCCGATGAACCCTGCTGACCATCTCGATGACCATCCCCGCGTGCGGGTGCTGAGCGAACGGTTTCGCCAGATCGATGTGAGCATGCGGGACCTGCCCATCTACAATCCGAAGGTCACTATTGAGGCGATTGGCTTCCGGCCATTTGGCGCCGACGCGCTACTGGGCGTGCTCGTTACGCCCTGGTTCATGAACCTGACCCTGTTGCCGGTTGAGCGCGTGCCGATGGACATGGCCGCCATCGGCAGGACCGTTCTGGTCGAGCTGCCTGCGGGCAGCCGGACATTTGCGGTCAACGGCGACGATGTCACCGGGCTCTACAAGGCCTATTCGTTGTATTCGCCAATGGGAACCTTCCAGCTTCCCGGCCAGGCCGGCGCGGAGGCGCGCCGGATGCTGGCATTGCTGATGACCCCTCCAACAGCGGAACCCAAAGCACCGCTTGGTTCCCGCACCGGCAACCTCGACCGCCGCGCGTTGCTGTTCCGCCGCCGGCACGCGTGAGAGGGCGGGACAACACGATCGTGGCGACTCCCGCTGGGCAACCGCTCGAGCAACAGATTTGCCTGCACGCGGCCATCTCCGATGGACGTCTGGCCGTGGCGAGCCTGTCCACCACCCGCACCGCGGGCATTGCCGGCGCGCTTGCGGCGCAGCCCCTGGCCCGCATTCCGCAAATTCTGTCACAGGTTTTCCCGCTGTGCGGCACGGCGCATGCCGTCGCCGGCCTGACGGCGATCGAAGCGGCCTTGCAGTGCGAAGCCTCGCCGGCGCAGCGCGCTCTTTCCGTGCGCTGGTGCTCCTCGCCGAGCAGGCCGCCGCATCGGCTTGGCGGACCATGATGGACTGGCCGCCCCTGTTGGGCGAGCCGCCACAGGTCGGCGCCTACGCCGCGCTCCGCCGTGCCGCCGCTGCCGTACGCGCCGTCACAGGGCACGACCCGTGGGAACAAATCGGCGGCGCCAAGCTGCGGCTGAAGCACGGCGATTTGGGCCGTACCGTCGGCGAACTCGCCCGGATGCTGAATGAATCGTTCCCGGAAGCGGCGGATCAGGCGCTGTCCTGGCCCAAGCTGGCCCGTGCGGTGCAGGGCGGCACCAGCACACCGGCACGATTGATCCGCGCCGCGCGCATCGGCGCGTTGGCCGATTATGGCCGCCATGACCGGCCGCTGCTTCCCGCCCTGGATGCGGACTGGTTTGCCGTTCGCCTCGCCGCGGAGCCGAGCTTCGGCTTCGCGCCGACGCTCGATGGCACGCCGGCCGAAGTCGGCCCGCTCGCGGCGCAGCGGCAACCGCTGGTCGGCGACGCCATGTCGCACTGGGGTCCGGCGCTCGCCACGCGGCTCTTGGCCGCCGCGCTCGATCTTCCTGTCGTGGCGGACCGTTTGCGACATGCGCTGGACGGGCTGACGGACGATGATCCCGCTGCGGTCGATCTAACCCGGGCCGGCCGCGGCGCCGGCGTGGTCGAAACATCGCGCGGTCCGCTCGCCTACTTTGCCAAGATCGCCGCTGGTCAGGTGCGGGTGATGCGCAGCGTCGCCCCGACCGAGTGGAACTTCCATCCGGACGGTCCGTTCAGCGCCGCATTGGCCGCCGCCCCTGAAGTGCCGGATCCGGTCTTCGCGGCCCGTCTGCTCGCTGCCAGCTTCGACCCCTGCGTACCGTTCAGTATCGCGTTGGCGGCGCCCGATGCCGAGAGTGCCCCGCGTGCATGAGGTGTCACTCGCCATGGCGCTGCTGGAACTGGTTCACGAGCAAGCAGTGGCGGCACAGGCAACGCGCGTCACGCGGCTTGTGCTGGAGATCGGCACGCTCTCCCACGTCGATGTCGACGCGCTGCGCTTCGCGGTCGAAGTTGCAGCGCAGGGCGGGTTGGCCGAAGGCGCCGTGCTGGAGATTTTGCAGCCGCAAGGTGCCGCCTATTGCCTGGATTGCGAGCGGCCGGTAACAGTCGCGCGTCACGGTGCGTCGTGCCCAAGCTGTGGCGGCGTGAAGCTGCTGGCCCAGGGCGGAGACGAGATGCGGCTGAAAGAGATGGAGGTCGTGTGATGTGCGGTGTCTGCGGTTGCGGTCAGGGCGAGAAGCAGGTCGAGGACCTGCACCACCTCCAACCGCACGATCATCCGCATGAGATGGCGGACTTGCACGCAGGTGCCGAAGCCGATCACCGCCATGCGCATCAGCAGGGAGATGGCACGCGCACGATCACGGCCATGACCACGATCTTGACCACGGGCATGACCACGATCATGGCCACGGGCATGACCACGAGCATGAGCACGAGCACGAGCATTGGCACGAGCACAGCCACACCCATCCGGATGGCACCACGCACGTGCATCGGCATCGCCACGTGCACGAACACGGCCATGCGCACGACGCCGCGCCGGCCAGCGCGACACGACTGGTGAGCGTTGAACGCGACATTCTCGCCCGCAACGACGCCGTCGCGCTGCTGAACCGGCGCGATTTCCAGACCACGAAAACGCTCGTCCTCAATCTGGTTTCCAGCCCCGGTTCCGGAAAGACCGCGCTGTTGGTGGAAACCCTCAATCGGATGGAACGACGGTGTCCGGTCGCGGTGATCGAGGGCGATCAGGAAACCGCCACGGATGCCGACCGCATCCGCGCGACGGGCACACCGGCGATCCAGATCAACACCGGCAAAAGCTGCCATCTCGACGCCGACCTGGTGCGGACCGCAATGTCTCGCCTGGGTGTGCCGGAGAGCGGCATCCTGTTCATCGAGAATGTCGGCAACCTGGTCTGCCCGGCCGGTTTTGATCTGGGCGAGGCACACAAGGTCGTCGTTGTCTCGGTGACCGAAGGTGAAGACAAGCCGCTGAAATATTCCGGGATGTTCGCGGCCGCCGCATTGATGGTGGTGACCAAGTGCGACCTGTTGCCGCATCTCGAGTTCGATGTGGGGCGGTTGATCGCCAATGCGAAGCGGGTCAATCCCATGATCGGCGTGCTGAAGCTGTCGGCAAAGAGCGGGGAGGGCATGGATCGCTGGCTCCATTGGCTTGAAACCGCACGGGCGCTTCGCCTCGCCGCGGACTAGCGCGGCGCTGGGCATTGGCATGGACATGGGCCTCCCCCTCGCCACCGGCCACGGCGCGAATGCCGCCGCTGCGCGCCGCCTGCGTCTGCGCGTGCGCGGTCAGGTGCAGGGCGTGGGCTTC
This sequence comes from uncultured Alphaproteobacteria bacterium, assembly GCA_963758335.1. Classification (GTDB taxonomy): domain Bacteria; phylum Pseudomonadota; class Alphaproteobacteria; order Rhizobiales; family Beijerinckiaceae; genus Roseiarcus. Next base: position 728,232 of record CAVWVF010000004.1, read on the forward strand.
CGTCCGCATGTCTGGCGGCTGGCGACCCGCGACAAGCTCACCGGATTCGCCCTGAACGACCAGGAAGGGGTGCTGCTGGAAGTGCAGGGGGACGTTCGACGACGTCGCCCAAATGAACGCCGACTCGAAAGACGATGCGCTGGTCGGGCGAGAGACCGGCGTTGCGGTCGACCATCGCGCTCTGGACCTCGATCGCCGAGCGGACCGCGTCGACCACGCTCCTGAACTCGACGATGGTTCCGTCGCCGGTGCGCTTGACGATGCGGCCGTGATGGAGCGCGGCGGTCGGGTCGATGAGGTCGCTGCGCAGCGCGCGCAGGCGCGCAAGCGTTCGCTCCTCGTCGGCGCCGGCGAGCTTTGAGAAACCCACCACGTCCGCCGCGAGGATGGTTGTCAGCTTGCGCTCGATCTCGCCGAGGACAAGGCGCATCCTCCTCTTGGGCGCAATGCATACCATGGAAGGACTGTTAATGAAACTGCGCCGGCGACGGCGCGCGAAAGGCGAAAGCGTGACGAAGCCTGGTCGCCGATGGCGCCGGTTCGGCGGTTGCTCCGCGAGAGGCCCCGAAGGATGGTCCGGGAGGCGGCGAGCTTTCCGCGCTTCGGCCGTATGATACGGAGCGGCGGCGGCCTGCGCGAGCTGCGGCAAAGCGCCAGTGGAACGCCGGCGCAGCCGGGTATATGGTCGGCCCCGAGGCGCGCCGGGTCTTAGGGGGGAGGGATCGGCGCTTTACGTGCGGGTCGGCCGCGACGAGGGACAGTAGGTTTTGGAAACGGAGTTCGCCTGATGTGCGGCGTATGCGGATGCGGTCAGGCCGAAGTCTTGCTCGAGAAAGGCGCGGCAGGCGCGGCTGAGCCGCAAGACAACGGTCATACGCACGAGTACGTTCACGATCACGGCGACGGGCGGGGACCGCACAGCCATCATCATCACGAACACGATCACGAGCCCGCCGATCATGATCATCGATACGCCCACGACCACGCGGGCGATCTTACCCACGATCATCGCGCGCATGCGCCGGGCGTGAGCCAGGAGCGGATGATCAGGATCGAACAGGACATTCTGTCGAAGAACGACGCCTACGCGCGGGACAACCGGCGCGCGTTCTCGGCCCAGCGGCTGTTTGCGCTCAACGTCGTCTCCAGCCCCGGCTCGGGCAAGACGAGCCTTCTCGTCAGAGCCATCGAGGCCCTGAAGGATCCGCTTCAGGTCGCGGTGATCGAAGGCGATCGGCAGACCTGCAACGACGCCGAGCGCATCCGGGCGACAGGCGCCCCGGCCGTGCAGATCAACACCGGCAAGGGTTGTCATCTCGACGCGCATATGGTCGGGCACGCGCTGGAGAGCCTCAAGCCCGCGCCAGGCTCGGCGCTGTTCATCGAGAATGTCGGCAACCTCGTCTGCCCGGCCGCCTTCGACCTCGGCGAAGCGCGGCGGGTCGTCGTGCTCTCGGTCACCGAGGGCGAGGACAAGCCGCTCAAATACCCCGACATGTTCGCCACCGCCGACCTGATGCTGCTCAACAAGGCCGACCTCTTGCCGCACCTCGACTTCGACGTCGGCCAATGTCTCGCCAACGCCTTGCGCGTCAACCCGAACCTGCAGACTCTGATCGTCTCGGCCAGGACCGGGGAGGGCGTGGCCGCCTTCGTCGCCTGGATTGAGGCGTCCGCCGCGAGGCACGCGGCCGCACTCGCGAAAGGATGATCGGTGGGAACCCCGGCGCCTGTGCTGCGAACGTCCGGCGAGCGTCGGCGTCTGCGCGTGCGGGGAGCGGTGCAGGGCGTCGGCTTCCGGCCCTACGCTTACGGCTTGGCGTCGCGGCTGTCGCTCAGCGGCTTTGTGCGCAACGATGCGGAGGGCGTGCTGATCGAAGTGGAGGGCGCGCGCGCCGAAGCCTTCCTGACGGAGCTCGAGGCGGCGCCGCCGCCGCTGGCGCGCATCGACTCGATCGAAGTCGCCGTGATTGCTCCGCTCGGCGGCGAGGGCTTCGTCATTGACGCGACGCGGCCGGGCAAGTCGACGACCCGCATCGGGGCGGACGCCGCCGTGTGCGAAGCCTGCCTCGAGGAACTGTTCGATCCGACGAGCCGCTTCTTCGGCTATCCGCTCGTCAACTGCACGCATTGCGGCCCGCGTTACACGCTGACGCGCGCGCTGCCCTACGACCGCGCGCAGACCTCGATGTCGCCATTCCCCATGTGCGCCGATTGCGCGCGCGATTACGCCGACCCGTCGAATCGCCGTTTCCACGCCGAGCCGATCGCTTGTTGCCGCTGCGGGCCGAAGCTCAACGTGCCGATCGCCGACGTCGCCGCATCGTTGCGGGAAGGCGGGATCGTGGCGCTGAAGGGCCTCGGTGGCTTCCACTTGCTCTGCGACGCGCGTGACGAGGCGGCGGTTGCAAACCTCCGCCGGCGCAAGGCGCGCGACGCAAAGCCCTTTGCCGTGATGGTCGCCAATAGTGCGACCGCCGAACGTCTCGCTGAAATAAGCCCGCCTGAGCGCGCGCTGCTCATGCATCGGTCTCGGCCGATCGTGCTGGCCCGAAGCCGCGGCGTCGTCGCGCCGAGCGTCGCGCCGAATTTGCGCGACATCGGCCTGATGCTCGCCTATACGCCGCTGCACTGGCTGGTCCTGCACGCGCTCGGCGGCTCGCCGGATTTTCGAGCCTGGCGTGACGCGCCGTCCGATCTAGCGCTCGTCGCGACGAGCGCCAATCTCGGCGGAGAGCCGCTGGTCGCCTCCGACGCCGACGCCCGCAGCCGCCTTTCCGGCATCGCCGACCTGATCGTGACGCATGACCGCGAGATCGTCGTCAGAGCCGACAATTCCGTGATGCGTGTGCTCGACGGCGGGCCCGCATATCTCAGGCGCGCGCGCGGATTCGTCCCCGATCCGATCGATCTCGGCTTCGACGGGCCGAGCGTCATCGCCGCCGGAGGCGACCTCAAGAACACGGTTGCGATCACCCGTGGTCGCGAGGCGTTCGTCTCGCAGCACATCGGCGATCTCGACGACCGCGAAACCATCCGGTTTCGCGACGAGACGATTCGGCATCTGACCTCGATCCTCCAGGTCGAGCCGCAGTGCGCGGTCTGCGATCTGCACCCGGATTTTGTTTCGACGCGCTCGGCCGAATCCTCGGGGCTGCCGGTTATCGCCGTCCAGCACCACGTCGCCCATGTCGCGGCGGTCGTCGCGGAGACACGATGGAGCGGCGCGGTCCTAGGCGTCGCGCTCGATGGCCACGGCTATGGGGCCGACGGCGCGCCCTGGGGCGGCGAACTGATCATGCTTGACGGCGCGCGGTGGGCGCGCGTCGGCGCCCTCGAACCGCTGGCGCTACCCGGCGGCGATAGAGCTGCGCGTGAGCCGTGGCGCATGGGAGTGGCGATGCTGCATCGGCTGGGCAGGCTCGTCGAGGTTTCGCGGATCTTCCCCGGCGTGCCCGACGCGGCGCGGCTCTCCGACGCCCTGGCTCGCGGCGCGCGCTTCGCCAGAACGACAAGCCTGGGGCGCCTGTTCGATGCCGCGGCCGCGCTGGCGGGCGTTTGCCTCCGCCAGGATTATGAAGGACAAGCCGCGATGGAGCTCGAGGCGCTCGTCGCCACGCCGCGGATCGTCGACGGCGGCTGGAGGATCGTGGACGGCCGACTTGATCTCGCCCCGATGATGGAGACGATGCTCAGCGAAGGCCTCGTCGGCCGCGAGGCGGCCGAAACGTTCCATGGAACCCTGATCGCCGGGCTCGCCGAATGGATCGCCGCGGAAGCGTCCGCGCGAGGCCTGAGGCAGGTGGCTCTCGGCGGCGGCTGCATGATGAACCGCGTGCTTTCCGAGGGGTTGATTGCTGTGTTGCGCGCGAAGGGGCTGATCCCGGCGTCGCCGCGCGAGGTTCCCGCCAACGACGGCGGCTTATCGTTCGGACAAGCCGCTTTCGCGCTCGCCAGGGCGCGCGCCGGCGGCAATTGGATGGAGGAGTGACAATGTGCCTCGCAATTCCAGTGGAGGTGCGCGAAGTGCTGCCCGACGACATGGCCAAGGTGAGCCTCGACGGCGTGGTCAAGGTCATTTCGACGGCGCTGGTCGATGACGTGCAGGTCGGCGATTACGTGGTGCTTCATGTCGGCTATGCGCTGGCCAAGATCGATCCGGAAGAAGCGCAAAAGACGATCGAGTTGCTGAACGCCGTCGGGGCGGTCGCGTGAAAGGGCGGCGGTCATGAAATACGTCGACGAATATCGCGACGGAACACTGGCGCGTTCGATCGCCGATCAGATCGCTCGCGAAGCGCGGCCAGAGCAAGTCTACCATCTCATGGAGTTCTGCGGCGGACATACCCATGCGATCTCGCGATACGGCCTCGAAGACCTGTTGCCGGCGAACGTGCACATGATTCACGGGCCCGGCTGCCCGGTCTGCGTCCTGCCCGTCGGACGGATCGACGACGCGATCAAGCTTGCTCGCCGGCCGGAGGTCACGCTGCTCACCTACGGCGACGTCCTGCGCGTTCCCGGCACAGGCGGCGTCAGCCTGTTGAAGGCCAAGGCCAGCGGCGCTGACGTGCGCATGGTCTATTCGACGCTGGACGCGCTGCGAATCGCCGAGGCGGAGCCCGACCGCAAGGTGGTGTTCTTCGCCATCGGCTTTGAGACCACGACGCCGGCGACCGCGATGGCCATTCTGGCGGCCGAGAAGAAAGGTCTGTCGAACTTCTTCGTCTTCTGCAATCACGTCCTCACACCGGCCGCGATCCAGAACATTCTGGAGAGTCCCGACGTGCGTAAACTCGGCGCGATCAGGATCGACGGGTTCGTCGGGCCGGCCCATGTCTCCACCGTCATCGGCACGCGGCCCTACGAGTTCTTCGCCGAGGAATTTCAGAAGCCAGTCGTCGTCGCCGGATTCGAACCGCTCGACGTCATGCAGGCGATTCTCATGCTGGTCAGACAGGTCAACGAAGGCCGCGGCGAGGTCGAGAACCAGTATGTTCGTGCGGTGACCGCCGATGGCAATCTGAAAGCGCAGAATTGCGTCGCGCAGGTTTTCGAGTTGCGCGACACTTTCGAGTGGCGCGGCCTCGGCCCCGTTCCCTACAGCGCGTTGCGGCTGCGGACGAGATATGCGCGCTTCGACGCCGAGCAGGTCTTCGCGGTCGTGACGGTCCCGGCCGAGGACAATCCCGCCTGCGAGTGCGGCGCCATTTTGCGCGGCGTCAAGAAGCCGACGGACTGCAAGTTGTTCGGAACGGCCTGCACGCCCGAGACGCCGATGGGCTCCTGCATGGTCTCGTCGGAAGGCGCTTGCGCCGCCCATTGGACCTACGGCCGCTTCCGCGACCGTTCACGGGTCGCGGTCGAGCCTCGGGCCGCCGAATGAACCTAAGTCGCGGCCCTTTTCCTGAGCGGCCATTTCGGCGAGTGGCGCTGGGGCGAGGATTGGCCCGCTATTTGCCGAAGCGGCGAGATCGGCGATGAAAATCCTACTGCTCTGCCATTCGTTCAACAGCCTGACGCAGAGACTTCATGTCGAATTGCGTGAGCGCGGTCACCTCGTTTCGGTCGAGTTCGACGTCAGCGACGCAAACACCCGCGAAACACTCGATCTGTTCGAGCCCGACCTCGTCATCGCCCCTTTCCTCAAACGGGCGATTCCGCCGGACGTGCTGGCGCGCGCGCTTTGCTTCGTCGTGCATCCCGGCGTGCGCGGCGATCGCGGCCCCTCGGCGCTCGACTGGGCCATCCTCGAAGAACGGCGGCGCTGGGGCGTCACGCTCATCGAGGCGACGAACGCGTTGGACGGCGGACCGATATGGGCGTGGCGCGAATTCGACTTGCGGGCCGCGACGAAATCGAGCCTTTATCGGCGCGAAACAACCCGCGCGACGCTCGCCTGCGTCGAAGAGGCGATCGCCATGATCGAGCGCGGCGAACGCCCCGAGTCCGACGCGGCGCCGCTCGCGCCCCTCAGAGGCCCCTGCCGGCGAGACGATCGCCGCGTGGATTTCGCAACCGACTCCGTCGCCGCAGTGTTGTGCAAGATTCGCTCCGCCGACGGCGCGCCCGGCGCGCCAGCCATTCTCTTCGGGCGCGAGACGCTCGTCTTCGACGCGCATGAAGCTCATGGCCTCGCAGGTTCGCCTGGCGCGGCGCTGGCGCGCTCGGGACCAGCCGTCGCGGTCGCGGCGCGCGACGGCGTCGTCTGGATCGGGCACGCGCGGGACCCGGCGCCCGGCGCCGTCAAGCTGCCGGCGAACGTGGTCTTCGCCGCCGAAGTCGCCGCTCTGCCGGAGCGGGACGGCTATCCAACGATCCGCCGCGAACTGGACCGCGCCGTCGCCTATCTGCACTTTCCCTTCTATAACGGCGCCATGGCGACGGCCGATTGCCGCGCCTTGACCGAGGCGATCGCCGAAGCCCGGCAACTCGGCCCGCGCATTCTCGTCCTGATGGGCGGGCCGGACTATTGGTCCAACGGCCTGCATCTCGGCCGAATCGAGACGGCTTCCAGCGCGGCCGACGAATCCTGGGCCAACATCAACGCCATGAACGACTGCGTGAAGGCGTTGATCGAAGCCGACGATCTCATCGTCGTGGCGGCGATGCGCGGCAACGCGGGCGCCGGCGGCGTGTTTCTCGCCCTCGCCGCCGACGAAGTGTGGATGCGCAAGGGGGTCGTTCTCAACCCCCATTACAAGGATATGGGCAATCTCTACGGGTCCGAATATTGGACCTATCTATTGCCGCGGCGCGTCGGCGAGGATCGGGCGCGTTCATTGGCCGCGGCGCGGCTGCCGATGGGCGCCGCCGAGGCGGCGCGCCTCGGCCTCGTCGATCGCATTCTCGCCGAAGAAGAACGCCAAGCTGATGGCCAATTGCGCCAGGCTGCGGCGGAAATAGCCGCGGCGGCCGATTATCAGTCGCGCCTGAAGGAGAAGAAAGCGCGCCGCGCGCGCGACGAGGCGGCGCGCCCGCTCGCCGCCTATCGCGAGGCGGAGCTCGAGAACATGCGCCGCAATTTCTGGGGCTTCGATCCGAGCTACCATATCGCCCGCCACAACTTCATTCGCAAGATTCTGAAATCGCGAACGCCGGTGACGCTCGCCCTGCATCGCGCGCTGCCGAAGCGCATGAAGTCCTCGGAAACGGCATGAGCCTTTCCAAGCCGATCCGCCGCAAGCTCGACCTCAAGAACGGACGGGTCGATCTCTCCCATGGCGCGGGCGGGCCATGGGACAGCTCATCGAAGACATCTTCCACGTCGCTTTCGACAACGACTGGCTGCGCGCCGCCAACGACCAGTCCGCCTTCGACGTTCATCGGCGGCGCCAACCATTGGCGCGCGCAGAAGCATTCCTCACCGCCGACAAAGATCGGCAATTTGGCTTTCAGCTTGCCCTTGTTTTGATTGAGAAAGCCGACAAGCCCGCCGAAATGGTCGTAATGGCCATGCGAGAGGACGAGCGCGTCGATTTTGCCGGGATCGAGGGCAAGCAGGGCAATGTTGTTATTGAGAGCCTCTGGCGTGTAACCAAAATCAATGAGAACGTTGCGCGTCTCCGATCCTGCCTGCGACGCTGCATGCAAGGATAGACCGAATTCGCTCGCGATGGCTTTGCCAGGTGGTTGATCGCTCAGCGCAAAGCCGAAGCGTTTGATGTCACATTGCCGACCTTAATTAACGTCAGGCGCAACCGCAATTTGGTAGCTGTCAATAACAACGCTCACCGTCAGCCGGTCGATCACAGGCGCGCCTTGAGCAAGCGCCTCGGCGCGGACTGCCGATACCCCCGCCGTCAGCCATGCCGCGATGGCGCCAAATGCAGCCGCGCCGCCCACACGGATAACTTCGCGGCGATCGCGCGACAGAGGCTCATTTTTGTTTGACATGGACGCCTCCCTCGCGCCCAACCGCCACAAGGCGCGCCTCTAAGGAGTGTCCCGAGGCGAAAGCGTCATCACCGGTAGTTTGGCGACGCCTGGGCGGCTACCGTTATCGGGGCCACTCGTCCAGGTTACCTTACACCTGACCATCGGTAGGAAAAAGCAGGAAAAGCTGCTCGAAGTCGCGACGTTGTGCGGGCAAGAATCAAGAAATCCCCTCGTAAGTTTCGGCCCTGAAAATTCAGAACCAAGGCGCGAGCAGAATATAGGGGCGAACTCTCCGCCCACGTTTATCGCGAATGGCGGCTCACCTTCACTGCTTTGCGCTTACGCCCTTCGTTGGCCGTTTGGAGTTGCGAGTGAATGGCCGCCTGCGCCGAGCGTGCTCGCCCGAGCGGCCGGCGCTCGTATGGAGTACAAAGCACTACTGCCCCAGATAGACTTTGGCCTCCGCAAGTTCCAGTTTTTCCGTGTCCGCATGGCTCCCCAGCACGGCGAGCTGCTCGTAGTAAGGCTTCGCCCTCGCAGAGTCCCCGGCCCGGTCGGCGGCCTTGGCCGCGCCGTACACGCTGCGGAAGCGATTCGGGTCTGTACTCAATGTCTGCTCGTAGGCAGCCAATGCTTGCGCCGGCTGGTTCACTTCGAGAAGCAAATCGCCAAGAAGTTCGCGCATCGGCACGATCCCGCCCGGCGTCACAGGGTGTTTGTCCATCGACGCCTCAAGATCGCCTGCCTGCCGCAACCCGGCAAGCGCTTCCTCGTCCTTGCCCTGCGCATGCGCCAGCATCGCCGTTGCCGCCAGCCGCTGAACCTCGATCTGATCGGCCCAGTACCTATCGCGCCCGATCAGCGAATCGTGCGCGGCTTGTAGTTGCTCGATCTCGATCTGCGCACTGGCTACATCTCCAGTCCGGGCTGCGCCGAGCGCCCGCGCGTACGAGATCATAGCCTTCGTCCACGGGAAGACGTCCCAATCGAATGCCAGCGGCGGCTGCGAAAGCTTAGCCGCCAGCACCCAATCTCGCCGCTCGACCGCGTAGCGGGCCGGAATGGCGGCGATTGCATAAGCGGCGGGGAGCGTATTTGACGCTGTTTTGCGGAAGGCGACGAGTTCGTCGACAAGCTTCTTGGCTGCGTGGTCTTGCCCGAGCTGGAGATAGGCATATTCGAGATAGTCCATTGCATGTAGCGACTGGTCCCAAGCGACGCCCTCGCCGTACTGCCGCAACGCGTAGTCCTGGCCTGCCGCCAGTGATGCACGATTGGCCTCCACAGAATCCTGCCATTTCCCAAGCCGCGTGAAGATATGTGACGGCATGTGCAGCGCGTGAGGCACTGAAGGGGCGATCTTCGCATAGCAGATCGCTGCCGGCAGCCCCAAGGCCGCAAGCGGAGCCGAATCGTAGCTATGGATTAGATAGTGCGCGATGCCAGGGTGGTTCGGCTGCTCTATGAATTTCTTGTTCAGAATCTGGGCCGCCTTTTTTTGGTTCGCGAAGGTCTTATCCGTAGGCGGAGCCGTCGCATTCAGAGCGAGTGCGTAGAAGATCGCCCCTTCCCGGTCGTCGGGATAGCGTAGGTGGACCTGTTCCATCGCCTTCTCGTAAGCAATGCTGCGCGTGCGATTGTCGAGCTTGTCACTATCCCGATAGAATGCGGCGATGGCTTCGATGTAGTCTCGTTCGCGGTCCGTCTTGGCACCTAACGCCCTGGCCTTGGCCACCGCATTGGATCCCGCATTCAACTCTGCGCTATTGGGCGGGAACCACAGCGGATGCCAATTGCTCATGGCGACGCCCCAATAGCCCATCGCGCAGGTTGCATCGGTGTCAGTCACGCTCGTGAATGTCTTTTCTGCCTCCTCGTACCAGAAGGAGTGCAGGATCGCGACGGCACGGTTGAACTGCTGCTGTGCGGGTTCGCTACAGGAGATCGGGAAATCGACATCTCCCAGCGTCAAGTCGCCGGGCGGAGGCTGCAACTCATTCTGAGACATCGCGCCGCTCGCGGCGAGCGACGCCGAGAGCACCAACACCGCGAGGAATTCATTGCGCATATCGGCCTCCACGGTCCGAGTCCGCTCGCGGCCGGGAGACCGCGTCGTTAAAGTGAAACCCGGTCGACTGGCAGCCTATCATATTCAACCGACAAAAGAAGCGGTCGGCGACGCGGGGTGGCTCGGCCGAGTCAGGCCGCCGGGCGGATGTTCTGGTTCACATGGAACAGGTTGCTCGGGTCGTACTTTCTCTTCAGGCTCGCGAGCCGGTCGTAATTGCCGCCATAGGCGGCCCTGACCCGCGCCTCGCCCTCGTCGTCCATCATGAAGTTTGCATAGCCGCCGGGGAGATTGAACGGATGAACGGCCGACCAATAGTCGTGCGCCCATTTCTTCATTGCCGGGGCCTTCATCGGATCCGGATCGACTCCGACGATAACCAGCGACCACATCGCATCGCGGCAATTCCAGGCGATCGCGTCCGGCTTCCTGCGATGGACTGCGCCGTCGATCGGATAGAGGTGCATACAGGAAATGCGCTTGGCAGCTTGGCGGCGTGGGCGAGATGCGCGTCGATTGCCGCATCTGGCAATGTCTTCACGAAATCGCCCTTCCAGTACCATTGAAGACCCTTCGGGTAGAGTCCGTCGAACATCGATTGCAGCGCCGGATAGGCCATCGGGCCGGCCCAATCGATGATCGGCTTCGGCAACGTTACGCGGATGGCGTTGACGGCCTTCTCGCCCTCCGCCGTCGATCCATTGTGCGAGACAAGCAGCACGCAGATCTTCTTGTTCCAGTGCTCCTTCGGGAAGGGATCGCCCGCGGGAACCACCTGAAGTCCAAGGAAGATGTAGAATTCGTCCGGCGCGGTTGCCTGGAACTCTCGATACCAGCGCAACACGGCGGCGGCCTCAGAAAGATCGAAGATGATCGGCCCGCCATAAATCATGGCCGCCGGATGGGTGTGGAAGAGAAAGCTGGTGACGACGCCGAAGTTTCCGCCGCCGCCGCACAGCGCCCAGAGCAAGTCGGCGTCCTCCGTCTCGGAAGCGGTGACAAAGCGGCCGTCGGCCAGAACCACGTCCGCCTCGATCAAGTTGTCCACGGCGAGGCCGTACTGGCGGCTGAGATAACCGTGACCGCCGCTCAGCGTGAGGCCGGCAACGCCGGTCGTCGAGACGATCCCGAAGGGGACCGCTTGACCGAACGCATGGGTGGCGTGATCGACGTCGCCGGTCGTGCAGCCCGGGCCCACCCTCACCGTCTTCCGCTTGGGGTCGACCCTGACGCCCTTCATCGTCGACAGGTCGATGACCAAGCCGTCATTGATGCTGCCGAGGCCGGGACCATTGTGCCCGCCGCCGCGAATAGCGATGGGGAGCTTGTTGTCCCGGCCGAAATTCACCGCCGCCATGACATCGGCGACGTCCGCGCATCGGGCGATGAGCAAAGGCCGCTTGTCGATCATGGCGTTGTAGAGCTTTCGCGCCTCTTCGTATTCCAAATTCTCGCGCCCGATAATCGGGCCGCGAAGGCTCTGTGCGAATTTGGCAATGGCCTCGTCGTTCATGACGCTCTCCTGAGAAAAACACCAATACGACTGCAGCGAGGCTAAATTCTCGATATGGCGCTAGCCGAACATGTTGGGGCCGATTTCTCCCCCGATCTCGATGATGGCGTCGGCCGGTATGTCGAGGCGGCGGGCCGCGGCGCTGATCGCCTCCGGATTCGGCGCTTCATAGAGGCAGTAGGTCTTTTTCTTGTCGGCGCTGAGGAAGGAAAATATCCATGCCACGCCCTCCTCCCCGTTGATCCGTTTGACGGCTTCGACGGCGTCCTTCGTCAGACCGAGCTGCTCGGCAAAGTTCCGTTCGATAATGTACCGCGGCATGCTGTTCTCTCCCTTACTACAAATTGTGAGCTGAGCAGTCCGGCCCAGGCTCACTGAATCTTCGGCTGAAGGCGCCGTTTCAGCAGCACCATATCAAGCTCGGCAGCAGTTTCCCACGCCTCGTTCGCCAGCGCTTCCGCGCGTTCGCTGTCGCCCCTCCGGCCGCGGCGCCTCAGAAGCAGCGCGTACTGCGCCTTGGCGTGGGCAAGCCATGGACGCGCCCCGATGCGTTCATTCATCTCCAGCGCATGCTCAAAATGCAATTCCGCCTTGTCGAGCTCGCCGAGCGTCGCGGCGAGCATTCCGAGATAGCGGCTCGCGGCGCCGTAACACACCGTAACAACTCCGGCCGTGATCGTCATGTGCCGGTAAACCGACATCAATTCATAGAGCCGTTCAGCGGCGTCGCTATCGCCGAGCAGGACGGCGACCTCGGCGACATAGGAGAGCGAAGCGCTGCGCTTTGCGTCGAGCGGTATATCGAAGCCGGTCTCGGCCAAGTCGCGCAAACGGCGCCGCGCCGGCTCCTCGAAGCCGAGGTCCGCGGCGATCAGCGCGAAGCCCGGCCGCCACGCTTTTTCGGCCGGATTTTCATCGATGAGACGCTTGACGACCGGCGCCACCTCGGCAAGCCCTCGCGTGATGCGCGCTTTTTCGCGGACGGCCGGTTCTACCACAAGGACGGCAAGGCGCGCTTCGTCGCGACCCCGTTTCGCCGGCCTGCGACTTGCACGAGCGATCGCTTTCCGCTGAGTCTGAACACCGGACGCATCCGCGACCAGTGGCACACGATGACCCGCACCGCCAAGACCCCGCGTCTCATGGCCCATATTGGCGAACCCTTCGTCGAAATCCACCCGGCCGACGCAGGGGCGATGGGAGTGGAGCCGGCCGATCTCGCGGTCGTCGAGAGCGAGCATGGCCGCGCCATTTTGCGCGTCGTCGTCACGGAGCGCCAGCGGCGCGGCTCCCTGTTCGCGCCGATGCACTGGACCGATCAATACGCTTCGCAAGCGCGCGTCGACGCGCTGGTGGGCGGCGCGACGGATCCCATCTCGGGGCAGCCGGAATTGAAGATCGCTCCGGTCGCCGTTCGCCGCTATGGCGCGGCCTGGCACGCGTTTGTCGTTTCGAGCCGGCGAATTTCGGTAGAAGGGGCCGATTATTTCGCGTGGGCGCCGGCCAAACAGGGCGCACGCGCGGAACTGGCGGGTCTCCAGGCGCCGCATGATTGGGCAGCGCTGGCGCTACGGGCGCTCGCGCTGGGCGACAATGTCGAACTCGTCACCTACCGCGACGCCTCAAAGGGGTGGCACCGGTTCGTCGCTGTCCGCGAGGGCCTCTTCGTCGGCGCCTTGTTCGCCGCACGCGAGCCCGTCGCGATCTCCCGCGCCTGGATTGTCGAGCGGCTCGGCGGACCGATTCGCCGGGCGGCCGGGCGCCGGGAGCGTGGATCGCGGGCCGACCGTCTGCGCCTGTTTCGATGTGGGACGCGAGGAAGTTCTGGCGGCATCACGTGAAGGCTGCGACAGCGTGTCGACGATCGGCGCGCGCCTCAAAGCCGGCACGAACTGCGGCTCTTGCCGGGGCGAAATCGGCCGCCTGATCGAACGCGTGAAGCTGCCGCGCGCCGGCTGACCCGTCACCAACGCGTTGGCCGCCAATTCTCAGCGGCGCGTGTTGGGCGCCCATGCGCGCAGAAGCGCATCGCTCGGTTGACAAGGAAAACTCTCCAGCGCGCCGACACCATCGAAAGTGGCATTTACGATGCCTGTTTTTGCGCGCATCAGTCGCGATCATGAATGCCGCTTCAGTTAACGACCATGACCAGAGTCCCTGATCGCGGATCGCGAATGCTCACGAGACGTCGAGACGCAACAGTCGGCGCCTTTGCCTGCGTCGCTCTTCACACCGCCGAGAGCGCCGACTCTGATCCGGTCCACCGGCATTGCGACGAGTTGAGGAGGAGCCTCTCATGACCTACGCGGTCACCGATAATTGCATCAAGTGCAAGTACATGGATTGCGTCGAGGTGCGTCCAGTCGATTGTTTCTACCAAGGGGAGAATGTTGGTCATTCACCCCGACGAATGCATCGACTGCGGCGTTTGCGAGCCCGAATGTCCAGCGGAAGCGATCTTTCCCGATAGCGTCCCGGGGTTAGAGAAATGGCTGAAATTGAACGCGGATTATGTGCCGAAGTGGCCGAACATCACGATCAAGCGCGAGCCTCCCGCCGACGCCAAGGAGAACAAGTTCGCAGCCTATTTCTCTCCTGAATCCGGGCAGGGGGACTAGACGCGATTCGCCCCGCTTGACGGCTCGATACGGCGCGTGTTCGAAGGCCGCGCGCTCGGTGAACCGGACGGCGATCTCTAGCTGGCACGCAACGATACGGAGACGGAGAACAAGGAGCGAGAAAGGCTCATCTCGTCTTCGTCCAAACCGGTCCGCCGCAGTTTGCAGGGCGGCCGCCACACTGAAGAAGGAGACTTGTCAATGAAGCGTTCAATCGTCGCGGCGGCTCTCTCGGTCGTATGCGTCTCGTCGGCGGCATACGCGGCTGGCGACGCCGCGGCCGGCAAGACCGTGTTCAACAAATGCGCGATTTGCCATAGCCCCGCCCCAGGGAAGAACGGCGTCGGCCCAACGCTGTTCGGGGTTGTCGGCCGCCACTCTGCAAGCGTGGAGGGCCTCAAGTATTCGGATGCGATGAAGGCCGCCAACAAGACCTGGGACGAGGCGACGCTCGACGCTTACCTTACGGACCCGAAAGCCGTGGTCCCGAGGACCAAGATGACTTTCCCGGGTCTCCCGAAGGCGGAAGATCGCGCGAACGTGATCGCCTATCTCGCGACGCTGAAATAATTGGACCCTTCGGCCGGGAAGATCCGGCCGCACCGGCGCCGTCGATCGCTCAAGACGGCGCCGCAAACGCCAGCGGTCTTTCGGTTCGTCCAACGCAGAGCGGAATCATGCTGATTTGAAGTTTGACGCCTGCCGAAACGCGTCCACGCCTGCACAGTGAATAGGATTGCAGCCGTGCGTTTCAGCGGCGTCGCATGGCAAGCAGTCAGCCGCGACGAGGCGGACGCTGCTACGCCCTTTGCACCATTCGCGTTCCGTCAGGGCGTACGAAATGCGCGACGAGGCCGCGCGCGCGCACCAAGGGCGCCGTTGCTACTTCCGGCATCAGGGCGAAGGCGTTGGACAGTGCGTTCGACTCGGTCGCGGTTGCGGCCTCGACCGAGACCGAAAGCCAGCGCCAACTGGTGCGGCCGCTCCACGGCTCGAAGATATGGTTGAACCGGCCTGCCTGATCGAACAAGGTGCCGTATCCGCCGGCAGTCGCGACCGCTCTGTCCAGGAGCGGAATACGCTCGGCGACCGTGCCCGGCGCGCGCGGATCTTCCAGTCCGACCGACCAGGGTCCTCCGGCGGGATGTCCGCCGATCGCACGGGTCTTGCCCATATCGACCAAAGCATGCTCGACGCCGCCCGCACGTAGCAATTCGACGACGCGGTCGGTGATGTAGCCTTGACCGATGCCGTTCAAGGTGACCCCCATTCCCGGGCGTGCGAACCGCAGCCGCGTCCGGTCGATTTCCAAAGCGTCTTGGCCCACGCGAGCGACAGTCGCTGCGATGTCGTCTTCTGAAGGACCGTCCGGCGAGGCGTCGGGGCAAGAGAAATGGCGGGCATAAAGATCCCACAACGGCTGCACCGTCACATCGAAGGCGCCGCCGCTCATCGCGCCGTAGCGACGACTTTCCGAGAGCACGCGCACGAGATCGAAGGGAGGATCTTCGAGCACGCCCTCGCGGTTGAGGCGCGAAAGAGCGCTGTCCGGTCGATAGAGACTCATGACACTTTCGAGGCGCTCCACCTCAGCGAGGCTCGCCGCGATCAGTCGGTCTGCGGTCGCCGGGTCCGGGTGATGAATCTGCAGGGTCGCATCGCAGCCGAGCGCGGTCCCGGACCAGACGCGCAGCAACAATTCGGCGCGGGCGGGCCCAATAGGCAGCAAGGGCAACCCGCCGGCGGCGGCGGTTATGGCGATGAAACGGCGGCGCGTGATCTGCATCATAAGTCTCCCGTCGTTGCGGTGAGAATGTAATCGTGCGGCACGTCGGAGAACCGAACGACCCGCCCGCCGTTAGCATCGGCGAAGGCGCGCGCCGCGGCCGCGACGCTGAAAGGTATGGCCTCATCCGTGTCCATGCCGCTGCGGCGGCGACTGCCGATCACGAAATAGGCTTGATGCGCCTCGACCCACATGCCCGGCTCGGGCTGGTCCCAGTTCTTCGCTCGCGCCATGTCGCTGACATAGATTGCCGAAATTGCTTTTGGCATTTCTGGCAGAATCGCAAAGGCGAAAGCATCTCGAACCGTGGCGAACCAGTACGGGTCCGGCAGGCCTCGAACGAAAATCTGGGCTTTCGGCCCCGCGTGCTCGGTCAGCGCCATGCCGCAGAATTGGGCGGTGGCTGCGTCTGTAATCTCACGAGGGCGCGGCGCCTCGGCAACAGAGTCTCCTCGCTTGCAGGCGGCGAGAGCAAACAGCCCAAGCAGAAACTCTCTTCGCCTCATACTTGCCTCCGCGCGAAGACAGCGGTAGCCGCCGATAACGGCACGATGAGCCACGCTACAAGTGCGCCGAGAAGGACGGACGGACCCAGGCCGGTGCGGGCGCCGAGGCTCGTGACGCCAGCAAATCCACTGACATCTGGCGAAGCGGTCAGGTTGAGCAGGCGGTAGGCGTCGGCCGGGTTCAACAGCAGCAGCACATTCAACAGATCCGCGGTCACCGTTCGGCCCTGATCGGCCGCGAGCACGCCGAGCAACGCCATGTCGTACAGCAGCACCAGGAAAAGCCAGGCGCCGATGGCGATGCCGCCGGCCGTTCCGCGGTCGCGAACCAGCGTGCTGATGAAATAGCCAATGGCGATGAAGACGCCGCCTAGGAGCACCGAGGACGCAATCATGACGGCGAACGCGATCCACGCTCCGCGGTCTTCATTGCCGGCCCATTGCAAGACCAATCCAGCGACACCGTAGCCGACCAACGTCGCAAAGCCGAGGATGCCGAGGTGGCCGACGAACTTCCCCAGCATCACCTGCCAGCGCGCCACCGGATAAGCGAGCAGCAGCGCCATCGTGCCGCGATCGACCTCGCCGACGATGGCGTCATACGACAACAACAGCGCGATCAAGGGCACGAGAAAGATCGACAGGCTGGATAGGCTGACGATCGTAACGGCTAGCCCGCTGACTTTGACCGTTCCGGTGGGCGCGGCGCCGAGGAACGCGAGGGTGAGCGCTAAGGCAGCCAGCAGCGCGGTCGTCGCGAGAACCCAGCGGTTACGCATGCCGTCTCGCAGCTCTTTGCCGGCGATGATCATGACCTGCCTCATGTCGCCCCCTTCTGGAAAACGGCATAGAGTTCGTCGAGGGACGGGCGGACGATTTCGATGTCCAGAGCGCAGTTGGGTAAGCCGCGAAGCACCGACGCGACCTCGCTTTCCTCGCATGGCAGTTCCAGCACGCCCTCGGAGACCGGGGACCAGCCGGCCCAACCATCGGGGCCATTCACAACGGCTCGCGGCGCGCGCGCCAGGCGCAGTCGAATGCGCGGTCGGACCCCGGCGAGAGCGCGCAGGTCGGCGATGCCGCCGTCGGCGACCTTGCGACCCTGGTTCAACACCACGACCCGGTCGACCTGTCCCTCCAACTCTGCGAGCGCATGCGAGGACAGAAGCACCATGGCGCCGTCGCGGCGCAGATCGCGGATCATTTCATAGAAACTCTGACGTAGCGCCGGATCGAGGCCTGTCGTCGGCTCGTCCAAGAGCAGCGCGCGCGGGCTACCGAGCAGGGCTTGCGCCAAGCCGAGACGCTGGCGCATGCCTTTGGAATACGTGCCCACACGGCGATGCGCCGCCTCCGCAATGCCAACCCGCGCAAGCAGCGCCGCATTGCCGGCGACCGGCTGACGCTTCAGTCTCGCATAAAATGCGAGAGTCTCCGCGCCGGTCATGGACGGATGCAGCGCGACGTTCTCGGGCAGATAGCCGACTTCGCGCCGAGCTCGCGCGGCGGCGCCGGCGGCAGGGCTCTCGCCCAGAACAAGCACGCTGCCCGAACTTGGACGAACCAGCCCGAGCATCATCTTGATCAGAGTGGTCTTGCCGGCGCCGTTGTGGCCGACGAGGCCGACGCATTCGCCGGCGTGCAACGTCAGATCCAGATCGCGCACCGCGTCCTGTCGGCCGTAGCGGCGGCTGACGCCGCGCATGACGACGGTTTCTTTGGTCATGGCGCCAACCGCGACAAGGCCGGCGGATGCGGCGGTTTCATCAGCGGCGCCGAGTTCGATCACGCCGCCGGGATGGATCGCCGGAAACTGCGCCTGCGCCCATCTCACCACCTGCACCGCAGGGCTGTTGAGCAGCATTTTGGCGGCGGGCGCCCGCCAGATGACCTGGTCCATGAGATCGTTGGGCCGGTAGGCGGTGTCGGCGATCCCATTTCCCTTGAGATCGAAGGCGGGGTTGTCGCTGTAGTAATTGCCACGCCCATGCACCGACCAATCCAGCAGGCGCGTGCCGACATACATCACCTGCGTGCGGTTGTTGACGAACGCGTTGCCGGTGATCTCGTTGCGCTCGGAACCAGCAGTGAAATGGACGCCGATCTGGCAGCCTTCGAACCAGTTGCCGGCGAAGCGGTTCTTGTTGGCGTTGTAGATGAACACGCACTTGTCGCTGCCGCGCACGACGTTGTCCTCGATGCGCAACTCATTCGCGTAGTTGAAGAGCAGCCCGTGATCGCGATCGCCGTCGGAGACATTGTCATGCACCCGCAGACGATCGGAATACATCAATACATAGCCCACGTTGTTTCCGGTCGAAAAATTGCCGGCGACCTCGGTGTCGTTGGTGTACATGAGGTGGACAGCGAAACGCAGATCGTGAAACGTGTTGCCGCGCACGATATTGTGGTTGCTTGTCACCGAGAACACGCCGTCGCGGCCCGACCGGATGTCGTTGTCCACGATCTCAGATCCCGGCGTGTTCCACAGCGAGATCGCCGGGCCACGCTCGCTGATACGCAGCCTACGTAGACCCTGGATGCGGTTGCCGCGCACGACCGCGTCATGCGGCCCGTCTAAGTAGACCGCGATCAGGTTGTCCTCGAATACGTCGTTCTCCACATGGGCGCGATCGGCTGTGCGATCAAGAAAAACGCCGGAATCCTTGTCGATCAGCGTCAGGCCCGATCCTCGGATCGTCAGTCCGCGGATTGCGACGTCCGGGGCCTTCACCCGAATCGCATTGCCGGTCCCGCTGCCTTCCAGCACCGCCCCCGGCTCGCCTTCGATCATCACGCCGGGCACATCGACCACAAGGTCGCCTTTGAACGTGCCCGCGCCAAGATGGAGCGTATCGCCGGGCGCCGCGCGGGAGAGCGCTTTCATGGCGCTCTCCCCTTGTCTCACCTGGATGACTTCCGCCCACGCTGCAGGCCCCGAGAGCGCAGCCCCGATGACGAGCGGAGCGGCGATCGCGGCGACATGCAGGATGCGCGAGCGGATCACGGTCAGGCCGCCTTGGGATGAACGATCATCCGCCCCGACATCTCCATATGGAGGGCGTGGCAGAACCACTGGCAATACCACCAATGCACCCCCGGCCGGTCCGCGGTGAAGGTGACCGAGGAGGTTTGATAGGGGGAGATCTCCATCATGACCCCGTAGCGCACGATGGTGAAACCGTGCGTCAGGTCCTCGACGTCGTCCATGTTGGTGACAACGACGGTGACTTCGTCGCCTTCATTCACCTCGAAATTGTCGAGGCTGTATTGTGGGGCGTTGGAGTGCATGTAGACCCGCACCTTATTGCCGTCGCGAATGACGTTGGCCGCCTCCTCCAGCTTCACCCCGTCTTTCTCGGCCTGTTTGCGCACATCCTCCCACATCGGATCGTCGCGCTTCCAGATTGTGATCGGATTCAGTTTCGAGCGATGCACGATCAATATGTCGTGCGGCTCGGCGAAGGCCGGGCCGTCATGCACCAGGATCATCTTTCCGGTGGAGATGTCGATCAGCTGGTCGTTCTCGGGATGCAGCGGCCCCACCGGAAGGAACCGGTCCTTCGAGAACTTGTTGAGCGCCATGAGCCACTTGCCATCGGCCTCCTTGGTCTCGCCCATCGACGTGTGGTTGTGGCCGGGCTGGTAGTGGACATCGATCTTCTGCAGGATCGGGTCCACCTTCTCCCCGGCGAAGGCGCGCTTGGCCAAATCAATGTTCCACATCACCATCTGGCTGTCGATGAACGTGGTGGTGAAGGCGTTGCCACGGCCGTCGAAGGCGGTGTGCAGCGGGCCGAGGCCGATCTGCGGCTCGGCGACGATCACGTCGCGCTCCTTGATCTTACCGTCGAACAGATCGTCCAGCTTGCGCACGTCGATGACGCTGACCGTGGGCGACAGCTTGCCGTTGATCACCGCGTGGATGCCGTCCGGCGCGGTATTGACGCCATGCGGGGAGTTCGGGATCGGAATGTAACGGGTGTATTTCGACCCGTGCCGGCCGTCGACCACGGGCACGCCGCCCATCGTCTTGTAGTCGCCGCTCTTCACCGCCTCCTCGATTCGCTTGATATTGAAGACCACCGCCCAGGCCTGCTCGTGATCGGTCATCTCAGCCACAGTGGTGCCCTTGTTCGGGTTGTAGCAGCTCGAGATCGTATACTTGCCTTGATAGTCGGCGTCCGTGTTGTCGAGATTTCCGTCGACGAGCACCTGCCACGCCACCTTCATGGTGTCGCCGTCAATCGCCGTGTAGACCGACCAGTAGTTATTCTTCGGGTCGTCCAGCACATGGCCATCGTTGGGGATCGGGATGATGTGCTCGCTGTTGGCGAAAATGTAGCCGGTGCGCGGAAATTTCTGCGGCCGAAGGCCATGGATGTCCGACGCGTTGGGAATCTCGATGATCTTGTCGGTCTTCATCACGTCGCAGCGGATGCGCGCAACGCGACAGTTGGCCTTGTCATTGGCGAAGATGTAGCGACCGTCATAGGTGCCGTCGGTGAACGACATATGCGGATGGTGCAGGTCGCCGTTATGCCAAATGCCACCGCGGCTCTCGAGGAACTTGCGGGTCTCGGGGAGCAGACCCTCAGTTAGGATCTTCTTGCTCTCATTCGTCAGACCCCAGCCTGTGGCGCTGTCGCGGTTGAACACAGGGATGCGCATTATTTCGCGCCCGGACGGCAGGGCTTGAATGCGCACCTCGCCGGTCTGGCCGCTGCTGTTGAAGGCGTAGTACTCATCGAGGTCGCCGGGCTTGACCTCGACGCTCTGGCCCTCGTTCGTGGCCGCGTTCGCATGCTTCGCGAATTCCAGGTACGCGCCCGCGCCTGAGAGCGTGGCGGCACCGGCGACCGCGGTCCCTCCCAACACGCTTCTACGGCTCACTCCGCTTTTCGATTCTGTTTCATGATCGGTCATTGCTCTACCTCCCACTATGGCCCACGACTGGGCCGGATTGCACAAACTCACTTCGAAATGGCGCTCATGCGCCGCGCGCTCATCGGATTGCCGCACCGAAACCTTGACTCTCGGCGGCGCCGGGGCGGCAAACGATGATGTGGCTGCAAACCTCTCGCGTTTCAGGCGGCGCTGAATCATCACCGGGCACAGCTGGTCATGATGGTAAAGCATCTGGCAGTGCAGGCACTGGATGCATTCATTGGGGTTGATGTGCCCCTCCGGATGGATGGCCTGCACCGGGCACTCGTTGCCGCAGCGCTGGCAGGGATTGCCGCACTCGCGGTAGCGGCGCAGCCAGTCGAACAGGCGCAGCCGCGCCGGGATCGCCATCGCCGCGCCCAGCGGACACACATACCGGCAAAACGCCCGTTCGACGAACAGGCTCGATGCGATCATCGCCCCCGCATAGAGCACGAACGGCCAGCCGCGCGCGAAGCGCAGGATGATCGCGGTCTTGAACGGCTCGACTTCCGCGGCCTGCTCGG
Organism: uncultured Alphaproteobacteria bacterium; assembly: GCA_963758335.1. Classification (GTDB taxonomy): domain Bacteria; phylum Pseudomonadota; class Alphaproteobacteria; order Rhizobiales; family Beijerinckiaceae; genus Roseiarcus. The sequence continues at coordinate 750,054 of CAVWVF010000004.1, forward strand.
CCGTGCCGAGCGCGCTGAGCGAGATGCCGAACAAGACGAGGAACACGATGTATTTCAGCGTTGTCAGGCGCTGGTGCACGCCGAAGGAAATCTTGAGCTGCGGAACCTTCAAGACCTTGGCGATGCGGTTCACCAGTTCTTGCAAGGCGCCGAACGGGCATAGCCAGCCGCAATAGGCACCGCGGTTCCAGAACAACAACGACGCCGCGGTCGCGAACCACAAAATGAAGATCAGCGGCGCCATCAGGAAGTGGTCCCAGCGGAAATCCGTCCGCAGGGCGTTGAGGAAGGCGAGCACGTTAACGACGGACAATTGCGCCTGCGCGTACCAGCCGACCCAGACCAGGGTGAACACCATGAAGCCCAGGCGAAACCAGTCGTAGAAGACGGGCCGGTGCACGAGCCAGTCCTGGAAGAAGAAGGTCAGGGTGAGGAGCCCGATCGCGCCGAGCAGCACAGCGATCTGGCCCGTCTTGGCGCGCCACATCGTCTGCCAGATCGGCGGCTCGGACGATTCGGGTCCGGCGCCGGCCGCCGCCGGCGGCGCCGCAGCGGCGGTAAGCGCCGGCGCAGGCTTCAGGTACGCCTGAGGCAGCTCATAACTGAGATCAAAAGTGAGGAACGCCTTGCCGCGCGCGCCGTACGCGCGCTGCGCCAACAGCTGCAGCCGCCACGGCTGGGTCGGGTCGAAACTGACGCCCTCGGGCACGCGGAAGAGATCGACGTCACGGAACGTCGGCGCGCCGGCCGCGCGGATGTCGCCTAGCCGCGTGTGGGTGACGTCGCGAAAATGGATGCTGTTGTCGCCCTGCAGCACCTCGAAGCGGTCGAAGAGGCCCCCGCGCACGTAGCCGGAGCCCTTGAACGAATAGGCTCCGTTGGCCGCTATCAGGATCGCTTGCTGCCCGGGCTTGAGGCTCTGCTGCAGCGTGGCGAAGCCGGCGTCGCCGAGCAGGCGCTTGCCGATCGCCGGGATGGAGACGGGGGCGACGTAGAGGTCGATGAACGACGCCGCCGGATCGGTCGCTTCGGGATGGTCGACCGCATCTTGATCGCCCGCGCGCTTGAACGCCTCCGTGACTTCGCCCACCGTAAGGCTCAGATGCCGCACCGAACCGTCGCCCAGGAGCCCGACCCAGTCCGCCGGCGCCTCGTGCGAAGGGTCAATCTCGCGCGCGGCCGTCGCTTCGGCCTTCGCCAGTCCGCCCACGCCCTCGGCGCGGACCACCCAAATCGCCGAGCGCACCATGCTTTCCGCGATCACTGTCACCGTCACGGTGGCGCCGCTGACGATGTCCACCGCCGGGCGCTCCGACGGCGCCGCGTGGCTGATGTTCAGCACGTCGCGTCCGATGTAACCCTTGATGAAGGCGGTGATCCGCTCGGGCGGAATACCGATCAGCACGATCGGCTCGTGATGGGCCATCAGCCGCGCCCCGGCGATCTTGCCGTCGGTCGTCAGGCCCACCAGGATCTGGATGGGCTCGCCGGAATAACCCGTGGAGTTCACCCAGTCGGCATTGACGAACGCGTAACCGGCCAGCCGCTTGCCGGCGAAGACTTTGATCACTGGAGGGCTGCCCTCAATCGGGCCGTAATGATCGGCTCCAGGCACAAGCTCGGCGGCGGGAGCCTTGGCGATGAATTCAGCCAGGCGGCTATCTGCGGCAAAGCACGGAGTGGCCGCCGCCCAACACAACAACAACAGCGCGCTACACAATGCTATGACGCTGCTTCGCAAAACCCACTCCATCCCGCTATTAGTCGTCGTCCTCATCTCGACCTAACGTATAAAACACAAATTATCCTTTATCTCGGCGTGACATACAGAAACGTGTAACATAGCAACGTGGATTTTCTATGCTAACGGCGCACATGGCTTTTTTTACGTTGCGCATGAACCTCAATCGTGATTATTTGCGGCCGGATATGCCTCGCAAAGACTTGGGTTGTTGCGACCCAGCAGGTTGATCATGGGAGGAGGAACGGTGGGCACGAAGGCGCGCATCGACGGAAGGATCGATTCGTCCGACGAATTGGCGGCTGTGGCCGAGGCGCTGGAGCGCGAAGCGGCGGCCCGTTATCGCGCCTTGTCGGCGCGGATGGAGGGGCAGGGCGACGCGGCGATGGCGGCGCAGTTCGAGGCTCTGGCCCAAATGGAAGACCGCCACACGCGTGAGGTCGCCGACCGCGCCCGAGCGTTGCTGGGCCACGCGCCCCCATCCCTCCGCGTAGGGTGGGACCTTCCACCGACCTTTGACGATGACGAAGCGCGCGGCGCAACGCTCAGCGCGTATCAAGCGCTCGCCTTCGCCGTTCGCAACGAGGAGCGCGCCTTCGCCTTCTACACATACGTCGCCGCGGAGGCCCAAACTCCGGAGATTCGAGCATTGGCCGAAGATCTGGCCCGCGACGAACTGCAGCATGCGGCGATCCTGCGTCATCACAGGCGGCGAGCCTTTCATTCCCAGCGGCCACCAGCCGTCGAAATTCCGCGGAGCGTCGGCATCCTGCGCGCCATGGCGCGACGCTGGGACGCCGACGCGGCGACCGCCCATGCGGCGTTGGCCAAGGCCTTGGATCAGGCCGGCGAACGTGAGGATGCGAAGATATTCCGGCGGCTTGCCGCCGAAGAAGAGATTGCCGCCGCCGGTCTGGCCGGCGGGGTGACGACGCACCGACTGCGCAACGCTGCTGATGGGTTGCGGCTCCTCGAAGAGGGGTTCGATCACTATGCGATGATCGGCGAAAAGTCGGACAACGAGGATGTGGTCGCCGAGGCTCAGCGTCTGGCGAGCGAGATGGTTTCCCGGCTCGCGCTGGCGGGAGGGGCGCGAAGCAACACGCTGCTCGACGGACGCGCCCGCTGACCCCGTTCGGCCGCCCCTCGCCTTCGCTCCCCGCCCATCGAGCGGCGGAACGCGGCAAAGCTCGTCGTGACAACCGGGTGCGGCTGCGCCCATTCTGCAGTCCCTAACCGCGTTGCGCAGACAACGCCGACATCAAGCGCGGCGGGCCAGCGGCGATCGCTCCAGATAAGTGGTATTCACAATACCAGTTCAACGTATTTGGTATCCGGTATTGTCAACGCCGCCTAGAGGGCGAATTGACGCACCCGCCGACCGACGCCATCCGCTGCTCCAACGGACGCTGAGCGATCTTGGTCCAAGGTAAGCGGCGACCCCACGAGCTTGTTGAACACGGCTGAGCCGGTTCGTCGCGGTGTCGGACTGGACGCCAAGCGCAAATGGCGAGAACGCGAGACGCGTAAGTTCCGAGCGCGCGGTTCGCGGCTTCTGCTTATCGCGAAGCGCCGCCAACGTCGGCAACCGTGAACTTTCGGCTGGATGCCTCGAAAGACTGCGACGCGACCCGAGTTCGCGGAACGTCTCCGCCTGCCGGTCGATGCCCAGAGGATCGGAAAATCCAATCACCCTGCCCCCCTTCTCGCGAGTCACGGCCCACCTTGAGATGCGGCCGCTGTGCGAGCAGAACCGTAACGCGACCTTGATTAAGGTCAACGGCAGTTGCAATTCGTATAACAGCATGATGTGATATGGATCACGTCACAAGTCCCTGCTTCGACCCCCTTCAGACTCTTGGAGCGCACGCAAATGCATATCGGGCTGGCGTCAGGCCACGGCGACTTCGATTTCCCCGCTCGCGAGGCGCTCCGCAGCGTCGCCTGGTTACGGGAGGTTCCACGCCGCACATTGGACGCACTGTCCGCCGACGCCATGCTGCACCGCGTGCCCCAGAGGAGTCTTCTATTCGAGCAAGCGGAAATGCCGTCTTTCGCCCAATTCCTCCTCGCTGGCAGCGTCGAATTGCTCGGCGTGAGAGATCAAGCAGAGACGCTGATCGAACTCTTGCAGCCGGTCGATCTCGTGATCCCTGCCGCAGTCGTCAGCGGCCAGCCATACCTCATGAGAGCTCGCGTCTATCAGGAGGCCCATCTTCTCCTGATCAGCGCAGAGACGTTTCGGCAGGCGATGGCGACCGATCACGCGCTCTGTCGCGCAGTTCTAGGTTGTCTTGCAGCCCAGTTCCGACGCCACGTGCGAATGGCGAAGAACCTGAGACTTCGCAGCGTGGAGGAGAGAGTCGGCTGCTACCTGCTGGCGCATTTCGAACGGGAGAATCGCGCGAGCCCCGTAAGCCTGCCGATCGAAAAAAAGGAAATCGCAGCACAGCTCGGAATGACCCGCGAAGCGTTTTCACGCGCCTTGTCGGGAATGGAGAAGTTCGGAATACGAATCGTCGGCAAGGTCCTGGAAGTCGACGACCCGGCAGCCGCCAGCGCACGGTTCGCCTTGGACCCTTTCGTCGATGGCGCCGAGCTGATCGCGCCGCTTCAGGCGAGGAGGTCTCGACCATAGGGTCGGCCAACCGCGCGGAGGCATTGCGTGAGGGGCGATGCTTTCACGCCGTGAAACGCAGGAATAGCGCGTTGTTCTCGATGGAAATGTGCTCGACAAGATCGTCGGCGAACTCGCGAAGCCCCGTATAGAGCGCCCGCCACGTCGTGCAGGCCCCTTCAGGCGGAGTGAAATCTCCAGCCAAAGCCTGGAGCGCGCGAAGATGTGCTCCGTGATCTTCGTGCCCGGCAAGCATCGCCGCGATCGGATGGCGGATCGTTGAGCTCGCGCCGCGCCGCATCCTGGGGAACAGGATGATTTCCTCTTTTTGCATATGCGCTGTGAGTTCGCCGAGGACGCGCTCGAGCATGCTCGCAAGCCCAGCCGGCACGGAAGCCTTGTCACGGTGGACTGCCTCGACCCGCCGGGCGAGCCGGATCAGTTCCGGCAATTCGCGCTGGTGGGCCCGATGGTAGCGCTCCACGATGAGGTCGATGAGCGAATCCGTCGCCAGCGGCGCGACCGACCCCGCGCCTTCGGCCAGCAATTCCAGCTTCGCCGTCAGCGCGTTCAAATCGAGCGCCTTCGCCGCAGCCGCCTCGCGCAGCGAAACAGAGCCGCCGCAACAGAAGTCGAGCTTCTCCTGGCGGAAAACGGCCGTCGCGCCGGGGAGGCTGACCGCCAGATCGCCCAGTGTCCGGTCCGCGATGCCGGCGGCCGTTGGAATGGCTTGGGTTTCGGTCATTGTGACTTCTCCTCTTGGCGTCGGGCCGAGGGACGGCTCGGTTCCAGTGGCGCAGCGATTAACCTGGTATTATGAACACCAGTTCTGTGGCGCGATCAATGTGGTATTGTCAATGCCACCTTAGGGAAGGATTTGATGCGGCTCTTAGCCTCCACCGACTTCGCTTTGCGCGTTCTCATGCGCTTGGGTCAGCAGGAGCCGGGCGAACACGTGAACGTAGAAACGCTGGCCCAGCAGCTCGGCGGACTTTCGCGCAATCACTTGTACAAGATCGTGCAGGATCTGGCCGGTCGCGGCATCTTGCGAACGGTTCGCGGCGCTGGCGGCGGCGTCATGCTGGCCGTCCCGCTCGCAGAGATTCGGCTTGGCCCCCTGATCCGAACATTGGAGGCCGATCAGGCGCTGGTCGAGTGTTTTCGCGCCGACGGCGGTTGTTGCGTGCTGGAACCGAGGTGTAAACTGCGCCTCTTGTTGCGGCAGGCTAGAGAGGGCTTCTACAAGTATCTCGACGGATGGACCCTGGCCGACTGCATCGGAGATAAGCGGCGAGCTCCCTCGCGTGTTTCGACCCGCTCTCGCGCGCCGAAGTCCAATAGCGTGCGCCGCTCGAAAAAGGTTTGAAGGACATTTCAGGTCGGAGGGCGCGCTTCGATCGGCCACTTCGGCTCGAGCGCCCGGATCGCTGGCGCGAACTCAATCACAAGCCGCGCCGCCGCCCAGATGCGCTCACCGTCGAACTTCGTCGCCGCGCCCGGATTGCGGATCACAATACGGTCATTGTCCTGATGGGGGGCTCGCCGCCGGCGTCGGCAATGGAAATGGGGTTGGCGGTGGGGTGACGCAGGTCGTTAGTACGGCGGAGGCGTCACCGCATACTCACCATGAACAGCATTGAACTGCGGTTGCGTCGGCTGTGGGAGCGGCCCCCCTAGGAACGTCCGCGCGCATCCTGCAAGCAGCAAGGCGACCGGCGCCATCATTAGGAGTCGTCTCATTGTCCCCCCAACTGCCCAAACGCCTAAACATCGCGCCCCTAGGCGCGTAAAGATGCAGATCGATACGGATCCAAATCTCGATTTCGATTGCCCTCTAACTACCTCACCCGCCGAGCGCCTTCAACAGCTTGTGCGCCCCTGAGCGCTTGACGCTCACGCCCTGCCGACGAGCGCCCGCGCCCGAAGGGCGTTTGACGGTTAGTCCATTGGGGGTGCGACGCAGGGCTCGGGCGTCAGCGAAAGCGGAACACGCCCGTCCGCTTGATCTCGGAATCCTCGAGTTCGCGCGTCACCGGCACGCGATATTCGACCACGCTCTCGAGCCGGTTGAGCGCGAGATAGCTACGGCGCGGATCGCCGACGAGGACGTCCGCGCCGCGGCGCGCAAGCGAGGCGAGCCAGCCTGTCACTGCTTCGGCCATGTCCTTTTCGTAAGAGACGTCCCCCGCGAGGACGACATCCCAGCCTTCGTCCGCGCCGACGAGATCCTCGAGCCGGATGAGGACGGCGGCGCCGTTCTCGGCAGCGTTGGCGGAAATCGCGGCGGCGGCAAATTCGTCGATGTCGGAGGCTTCTGTCTTCCCGGCGCCGGCCAAGCCGGCGGCGATCGCGACGAGGCCGGAGCCCGAGGCGAAGTCGAGAACGCGCCTGCCGGCCACCAGGGCCGGATTGTCGAGGGCGTAGCGGGCGAGCGCCTGGCCGCCCGCCCAGGCGAAGGCCCAGAATGGCGGCGGCAGGCCCATGGCGCCGAGTTCTTCCTCGGTCTTTCGCCAGATCGGGGCCGCCTCGTCCGCGAGCCACAACCGGATTTCCGGGGTCAGCGGCGGCGCGATCAGCCGCGTGTTGGCGACGACGAAGTCCCGCTTTGAGGAGTGGCGGGCGCTCATGCCTTCCAGCGGAGGGTCGAGACGAGCGTGAACAGGCGACGCGCCGTGCCCTGATCGATGACCACCTTTTCCGCCAATCGCTGCGCCATCAGCTCCGCCCCTTCGTTATGGAGCTTGGTGCGCTCGCGGTCGATCGCCTCGATTTGCCGCGGGCTCGCCGTACGAATGGCGGAGTAATACGTCTCGCAGACCATGAAGTAGTCTTTGAGCAACGGCCGGAACGGGGTCATCGAAACCACGATCGAGAGGGCTTGCTCGCCGTCCGAAGTTCGCACGTCGAATGTGAGCTTCGACTCCTCCTGCGAAATCATCAGGGTGTATGGGCCGTCATCGCGACCAGGGATTCCAAACGAGTTCTCCTCGACAAGATCGAAAATCGCCACCGTCCGCTCGTGATCGACGTCGATCGCGCCGCGCGGGATCGTGTCCTCGTCGAGGAACACCTCGGAAAGGCGGTCGCGCTTCTCGGCCGCCTCGGCGTTCACGGCCGCCTCGCCGGTTGCGGCTCCGCAGCGAGGCGCAGCGCCACCGAGCGGGCGTGCGCCTCGAGCGCCTCGGCTTCGCCGAGCGCCGCCGCCGCGGGCCCGAGGGCCGCGAGCGAACGCGCGTCGCACTTCAACAGCGACGTGCGCTTCATGAAATCGAGCACTCCGAGACCCGAGGAGAAACGCGCCGAGCGCGCGGTCGGCAGCACGTGATTGGAGCCGCCGACATAATCGCCGATCGCCTCCGGCGTATGCGACCCGAGGAAGATTGCGCCGGCGTTGTCGATATTGACCGCAAGCGCCTCCGGGTCGCGGGTCATGATCTCGAGGTGCTCCGGGGCAAGCCGCTCGACGAGCGGCAGCGCGGCGTCCAGTGTCGGACAAAGGATGATCGCACCATAGTCCCGCCAGCTCGCGCCAGCGATCTTTTCGCGCGGCAGCGTGGCGAGCTGCCGCTCCACTTCGGCCATGGCGGCGCGGGCGAGGACGCCGTCGTCGGTGATCAGAATCGACTGCGCCGCTTCGTCATGCTCGGCCTGCGCAAGGAGGTCGGCCGCCACGAAGCTCGGGTCGGCGCTGGAATCCGCTATGATGACGATCTCCGAGGGCCCCGCGATCATGTCGATGCCGACGACGCCGAACACACGCCGCTTCGCCGCCGCGACATAGGCGTTGCCGGGTCCGACAACCTTGGAGACGGCGGCGATGGTCTGCGTTCCGTAGGCGAGCGCGGCGATCGCCTGCGCGCCGCCGACCCGATAGATCTCGTCGACGCCGACGATGCGGGCCGCCGCCAGCACCAGGGGATTGACGCGGCCGTCGGGCGTCGGCACGACCATCGCCAGCCGCCGGCACCCCGCCACTCGTGCCGGCACGGCGTTCATGACGACCGACGAAGGATAGCTCGCCGCGCCGCCCGGAACATAGAGGCCCACCGCGTCGATCGGTCGCCACCGCCAACCGAGTTCGACCCCGAGCGCGTCGGTGAACCGCAGGTCGGTTGGCTTCTGGCGCTCGTGATAAGTAGTCACGCGCGAGTGGGCGAGTTCGAGCGCCTCGAGCGCCCTGGGGTCGCAAGCTGCGACCGCGGCCTCGACCTCGGCGGGGCCGATCGCGAGCCCCTTGGCGCGGAGATTGACGCGGTCGAATTGCAGCGAGAATTCCGCGAGCGCGTCGTCGCCGCGGGCGCGCACGTCCTCAATGATGGCGGCGACCGCAGCGTCCACATCGGCCGCGGATTCGCGCTTGGCGCCGAGCAGCGCCCCAAAGCGCCGTTCGAAATCCGCGGAGCCCATGTCGAGTTCGATCGCCATCAACACTCTCCAGCGCGTCCGTCAGACCGCCGAGGCTTGAGTCAACGCATGTCCAGGGCATTGCTCGGCAGGCACGCGTCGCCCCATGTCGCAAAGCTCGACCTCCACACATTCGACGTCGAGCCGCACCAGCCCACCATCGGCAAAGGCCAGAAAGATCATGCCCGCGGGCGGATCGGTCTTCTCAAAGGTGACCGCCAGCAGGTTGAGCGGCGCGTCTTTGTGGGTGTTGGCCAGACCGAGATGCGAGACCTTCAGCACCCGGTCGAAACGTAGCACGCTCGAAATGCGCTCGGCGGGGCCGGTCTTTGCGCCGACCCAGTCGTAGCGCATGCCCGCGAGCACGAAGCGCCGCTGCTTCGGCAGCCAAGCCATGTCGGAGCGCCTGAGGCAAGTGTTTTGCGCGTGAGCCGAGATTACGCCGAGACCTTCGCGATCGAGAGCGAGAAGTTTGAGCCTTTGGCCGCCGGCCGACATCGCGTCAGCCCACGATCCGGGTAATGTCGGCGCCGCAGGCGCCGAGCTTCTCTTCCAGCCGCTCGAAGCCACGGTCGAGGTGATAAACGCGATTGACGATGGTCTCGCCCTCCGCCGCGAGGGCCGCGATGACAAGCGATACCGAGGCGCGCAAGTCGGTCGCCATCACCGGCGCTCCGCGCAGCCGATCGACGCCCTCGACGATCGCCGTATCGCCTTCGAGCTTGATGTGCGCGCCGAGCCGCGCCAGCTCCTGAACATGCATGAATCGGTTCTCGAATATCGTCTCGGTAATGCGGGATGTTCCCCGCGCCCGCGTCATCAGCGCCATGAATTGGGCTTGCAGATCGGTCGGGAAACCGGGGAACGGCGCGGTTGCAATGTCGACCGCGTCGATTCCCGCGCCGTTGCGCAGCACGCGCACCCCGCGATTGTCGCTCGCGACCGTCGCGCCGCTCTTCTCCAGCGCCTCCAGCGGCCTTTGAAGAAGGTCCTCGCTGACGCCATCGAGAAGGATGTCGCCGCCGGTCATCGCGACCGCGGTGGCGTAGGTCCCCGCCTCAATGCGGTCTGGGAGAACGCGGTGGTGCGCTCCGTTCAGGCGCGGGACGCCGTGGATCTCGATCTTGGACGTGCCGGCGCCGCGGATCCGCGCGCCCATCTTGCCGAGGCAGTCGGCGAGGTCGACCAACTCCGGCTCCCTCGCGGCATTGGAAATGAGCGTCGAACCGCGCGCTGTCGACGCTGCGATCATCGCCACATGGGTTCCGCCGACCGTGACCTTCGGAAACGCGATCTCCGCGCCGACGAGGCCTTTTGGAGCCCTGGCGACCGCGTAGCCGCCGTCGATTTCGATTGTGGCGCCGAGCTTCTCCAGCGCCATCAGGAGGAGATCGACCGGCCGGGTTCCGATTGCACAGCCGCCAGGAAGCGACACGCGCGCCTCCCCCATACGCGCGAGCAGAGGAGCGATGACCCAGAAGCTCGCGCGCATGCGGGAGACCAGCTCGTATGGGGCCGTCGTGTCGACGATCGTACGCGCTCTGAGGTGGGCGGTCTGACCCGATGCGGCTTCCTCGCCGACGCGCTTGCCGTCAATCGAATAGTCCACGCCGTGGTTCCCAAGGATGCGCGCGAGCTGGCTGACGTCGGCGAGACGCGGCAGGTTCTCGAGCGTCAAGGTCTGGTCCGTCATCAGGGAGGCGATCATCAGCGGCAGCGCGGCGTTCTTTGCGCCCGAAATCGGGATCACGCCACTGAGCTTGGCCCCGCCGCGAATTTGAATGCGATCCATTCCCCTTGTCCTTCCGACCTCGACTGGCCAACGAACTGGCGCGGCTCACCCTTTCGAATTGGGAGACGGGACCGGCGCTTTTCCATCTCCCGCCGGCCGCTCTTCAGCGTTGCGCAAACGCTTCTGGGTCTTGCGCCGTTTCAGATTCTCCCTGAGGGATGCGGCAAGCTGCTCCCGTCGCTTGTCCCGCCTGGCGCTCCCGGCGTCGTCACGGCTCATGTCATTCCTTTGCCGACCTTTTGGCGAACCCGCGGCTTGATAGGGCCAAGCAGCCAAGCGGAGCAAGCCCGAATGGGCAAAATGGGTTGCTCTTTCAATGGTCATCCTGCCTTTTCGATCAGGCTCATGGCGGCTGCGCGCGCCTCGCGGGTGATCTCCGCGCCAGCCAGCATGCGAGCGATTTCCTCGCGCCGCTCGCCCGCCCCGAGGCGGGAGACGCTCGTGACCATACGATCGGCATCGCTGACGTCGCTTTTCGCGATTCGGTAATGGTTCTGCGCGCGCGCGGCCACCTGCGGCGCATGAGTGACCGCAAGCACCTGCGCCCGCTGCGACAGCCGGGCCAGTCGTTGCCCCATCGCGTCCGCGACCGCGCCGCCGACGCCGGCGTCGATCTCGTCGAAGACGAGGGTCGGCGCGGTGCCGCGCTCGGCAAGGCAGACTTTGATGGCGAGAAGAAAGCGCGACAATTCACCGCCGGAGGCCACTTTCATCAGCGGCCCTGGCCGAGAGCCAGGGTTGGTGCGGACGAGAAGCTCCGCACGATCGAAGCCGGTCGCCGATATGAGCGCCTTGTCGCTGCGCAAGTCGACGCTGAACTCCGCCCTCTCGAGCTTGAGCGGCGGCAGTTCGGCCACGACCGCCCTTTCGAGGGACCTGGCGCTGCGCTCGCGCGCTGCGCTCAGCGCGCTGGCGGCCTCGTGGTAGGCTGCGCGCGCGCCGGCGACTGCGGCCTCGAGCCTAGCGACCTCCTCGCGGCCGGCGTCGAGAACGGCGAGGTCGTCGGCGAATTTTCGAGCGAGCGCCGGCAGGCTCTCGATCGGGCCGCCGTACTTGCGTCCCATCGCTCTCAGCGCGAACAGGCGCTCCTCGCAGCGCTCGAGCTCATGAGGATCGAACTCGCAGGCCTCGAGCGCCTGCTCGATGGCGCGCGAAGCGTTTTCGAGCGCTTCGATCGCCTCATCGAGCGCTTTCACGCTGGGCTCAATGAGCACCGGCGCCTGGGTCATGCGGCGCTGCAGCCGGCGGGAAACGGATAGAAGCGCCGGCAGGAGCGCGGTCTCGCCGGTCAGGTGATCGCGCGCGTCGCGGATGTCTGCGGCGACCTTTTCGCCCTGCATCATCGCTTGTCGGCGGGCGGCCAACGCCTCTTCTTCGCCCGGCTGCACGTCGAGGCGGGAAAGCTCTTCATAAGCATGGCGCGCGAAGTCCGCGTCCGCCTCCGCCGCCGAGACCCGCGAACGTTCAACCTCGAGCGCGCGTTCGGCGTCCCGTAAGGCTGCAAAGGCGTTCCGGGCCGCCTCGTTGAGGCGGTCAAGACCGCCGTAGGCATCGATGAGCGCCCGGTGAGTCGCCGCATCAGTCAGTGCGCGTTCGTCGTGTTGGCCGTGGATTTCGACGAGCGCCGAGGCGAGCGACCGCAAGGCCTGCGCGCTCACGCTCTGGTCGTTGACATAGGCGCGCGTCCGCCCGTCGGCGAGCTGGACCCGCCGCAAGATCAACTCGTCGCCAATTTCGATGTCCTGTCCCTCGAGCCGTGCGCGCGCCGGGTGTCCCGAAGGCAGTTCGAAGACCGCTGTCACCTGGCCTTGGCTCTGGCCGTGACGGACGAGTCCGCCGTCGCCGCGCGCGCCGAGCGCCAGCGAAAGCGCGTCCAGAAGGATTGATTTGCCCGCGCCGGTCTCACCGGTGAGGATCGTCAGGCCAGCCGAGAACTCGAGATCGAGCTGGTCGATCAGCACCACGTCCCGAATGGACAGACGCGCGAGCACGGCGAGCCTTCGCTCAAGACGGAACGACCACGTGGTAGATCTTCGAGATCCACGAGTTGGAGTTCTCCTCGGGCGACAGGCCCTTGCCCTTCAGCAACGCGTAGGCGTCCTGATACCATTGACTGTCGGGAAAATTGTGCCCGAGCACTGCCGCGGCGGTCTGCGCTTCGTCGGTGACCCCCAGTCCAAGGTAGGCTTCGACCAACCGATAGAGAGCCTCTTCCGCGTGGCGCGTTGTCTGGTAATATTGCAGCACATTGCGGAAGCGGTTGATCGCTGCGGTGTAATTGTGCCGGTTCAGATAGAAACGGCCGATTGACATTTCCTTGCCGGCAAGTTGGTCCTGGGTGACCTGGATTTTGAACTTCGCGTCCTCTACGTACTCGGATTTGGGATATTTCTTCACCAGATCCTGAAACGCCTCCATCGCCTTGGTGGCGGTGTCCTGGTCGCGAGAGATGTCGGGAATTTGCTGATAATACGCGCTGGCTCGAAGATAGGTGACATAGGCGGCGTCGGGCGAAGTTGGATATTCCTTGAGAAAGCGGTCGGCCGAGGTTTCCGCGTCCGTATAGCTCTGGGCCTGGTAGTCGGCGTAGATTGTCATCAGCAGAGCTTTGCTGGCCCAGTCCGAACCCGGATACTGCTTGCCGAGGTCGGTGAACTTCTTCGCCGCCTCGGAAGGCGAGCCGTTTGCCAGCTTCTCGAGGCCTTGGTTGTAGGTCTTGCTCGCCGGAGTGTCCGGCACGATCTCCATTTTGTACTTTTCGGTCCCGAAGGGATTGAATTGGTCGATCATCGAACAGGCCGACGCGCAAAGGCCAATGGCCGTCAGCGCAACCGCAATGATAAATCGGCGCGGCGCTCGCTTGCCGGCCCTCGCTTGGGACACGCCGAATTCTACCGTGGCCATGCTGGAAACTCGATTGGTTGAATAGAAACGAGCGCCGAGGCGCCCCCGCGGCGAAGCCGCTTCTTACCCCAGTCCGGACGCGCCCGCCACTTTCGGCGGTTTTCCGCGAATCGACAATTGGACGGGAATTGTGGCGCAATAGCGCCTCGAGAGCTTCAACCCTGAACCCGGTCGGATTTCCCCAAAGATCAATCGGCCGCAGCGAAAGCGGCGGCGGCGGCCGGAACGCGCGCTCCGACGCCAAATCCTTTGGCAAAGGCTCTAGAGACTGGGGCCTCGACATACTCGTACGCCGAGCGGGTCGCCAACAGAGCGTCGAGCGCCGCGGCGTTCAACTTGTGGCCAGGTCGATAGGTCCGATAGAGGCCGACGATCGGCGCCCCGGCAAGCGACAGATCGCCGACAGCGTCGAGCGCCTTGTGGCGCACGAACTCATCGGTGTAGCGAAGCCCCTCGGGATTGAGAATCGTGTCCCCGTCGATCGCGACTGAGTTCTCGAGCGAGGAACCGAGCGCGTAGCCCGCCTGCCACAGCTTCTGGATATCGCTCACAAAGCCGAAGGTACGCGCGCGGGCGAGCTCCCGGCGAAACGTGGGCGGGTCGAGATCAAACACGCGGCGCTGGCGGCCGATCGCAGGCGAATCGAAGTCGATCTCGACGTCGAGGCGAAACCCGCGATCGACCGGCAAAAACTCGGCGTAGCCGCCGTCGCGCGCAACCCGGACCGGCTTCTGAATCTTAAGGTAGCGTCGCGAACGCGACTGTTGAACGCGCCCCGCCTGATCGATGGCGCTGACGAAGTGGGCGGCCGAACCGTCCATGATCGGCGTCTCGGGGCCATCGATTTCGATGAGCACGTTGTCGATCTGCAGGCCGGAGAGCGCCGCCAGGAGATGCTCGACCGTGCTGACGCTGGCCCCGGACGCGTCGCCGAGAATTGTACAGAGCGCGGTGTGCGTCACATTCGAGCGCTTCGCCTCGAGCAGTCGCTCGCGACCGCCGGGCAGTCCGGTCCTCAGGAAGACGACGCCGGAGTCGACGTCTCCAGGGTGAAGAATAACTTGAGCAGGCGCCGCGGAATGGACTCCCAGGCCGGCTACGGCGACACGGTCGCGAAGACTCGTCTGAAAACCGAATCTCATCTCAAAACTTCTCCGGGCTTTCGCCCGGCCCCGATTGACGACGCTTGGCACAACGCGACCGCCAAGATCCGCAGCGCCGCCCCCGTGTTGCCGCCGTCGTCGGAGACGGAGAAGGCGGTAGATCGTGGCGCGAGGTGAATTTAGTCGGCGAATCGGGGCGGAGCCAAATCACCTTTGGTGAACAAAAGTTACAACTCCGCCACAACAGTTTGTTGGTTAAATTTCAATAACTTGTAATCAGATCCAGAGATATCGCGTTCAAAATTGTGTCCGGCCGCGGCGACTGGCTGCGGCCGGAGATAGGAGCGGCGGACAAGAATCAGTTCGGATGTCGCCGCAGAAACGCCGGGATATCAAGATGATCGTCTTCCGTAACCGGAGGACGATGGCTCGGCCGCCCATGCGGATCGAGAGCGCCCGACGGCGCCCGCTGAGGTTGCGGTCGCGGCTGAGACCGCCCGAAATCGGCGTGGGTCACGGGCGCGGGTTGCGGCCGCAGCGGAGCGGCCGGGGGCAGGACCGGGGTGGCCGCCTTCGCGGCCGGCTCCTCGTCGTGTCGCGCGATGCCGAACGCCGCCAGTTTCTCCAAGAGCGACCGCCGGCGCGGCTCCGCGGTGGCGGTCGCCTGCGCTTCGCGCTCGCGCTCGCGCTCCCGCATTGCGCGAAGCTGATTCTGGGCGACCGGCGGCAGATCCTCGATTTGCGGCATGCGCGGAGCGCGCATGGGCGGCTGCTCAGGCGCCGGCGGAATGAAATAAGGCGCCTCGTCCTCGTGCTCGCGGCGGGGATCGATTGGCTCGGGGAAGGCGACCGCCGCGGGCGCGACCGGCTGAAGCTCGACATCGTTGACGAACGGGGCCGACTGGAGCGCCTCGACCGGAGCGGGCTGAGACGGTGCGGCGCGTACCGGCGCCGGCGCGCGCGGGCGGGGCGCGGGCTCCGCGCGAGGCTGGTAAGCGACGGGCTCGATCTGCGAGATCGTCGCCTGATCGATCCCGGTCGCGACCACGGAGACGCGCACGACGCCGTCCAGCGCCGAATTGAATGTGGCGCCGAGGATGATGTTGGCCTCCTCGTCGACCTCCTGTCGAATGCGGCTCGCCGCCTCGTCCACCTCATAGAGAGTCAAATCGTTGCCGCCGGTGATCGAGATGAGCAGCCCGCGGGCGCCCTTCATCGAAGTCTCGTCGAGCAGCGGATTGGCGATCGCCGCCTCGGCCGCGAGCACCGCGCGCTTTTCGCCGGTCGCCTCGCCGGTGCCCATCATCGCCTTGCCCATCTCGCTCATGATCGAGCGGACGTCGGCGAAGTCGAGGTTGATGAGGCCTTCTTTGACCATGAGGTCGGTGATGCAGGCGACGCCGGAGTAGAGCACCTGGTCGGCCATCGCGAAGGCGTCGGCGAAGGTCGTCTTTTCGTTGGCGACGCGGAACAGGTTCTGATTCGGGATGATGATCAGCGTATCGACCGCCTTGTGCAGCTCAGCGATGCCCGACTCGGCGGTCTTCATTCGCCGACCGCCCTCGAAGTGGAACGGCTTGGTGACGACGCCGACCGTGAGAATGCCCATCTCGCGCGCGGCCCGGGCGATTACCGGCGCGGCGCCGGTGCCGGTGCCGCCGCCCATGCCGGCGGTGACGAAGACCATGTGGCAGCCAGCGAAGTGGTCGCGAATCTCCTCGAGCGCTTCTTCGGCCGCCGCCTTGCCGACCTCGGGCTTCGAGCCTGCGCCCAGGCCCTCTGTCACCTGAAGGCCCATCTGGATGATGCGCTCGGCGCGCGAGGAGGTCAGCGCCTGCGCGTCCGTGTTCGCGACGATGAAGTCGACCCCACAGAGGCCGGACACGATCATGTTGTTGACCGCGTTCCCGCCTGCGCCGCCTACGCCGCAGACGATGATGCGCGGCTTCAATTCCCTTAGTTCGGGGGCCTTCAAATTGATCGACATACCCTGCCTCATCCCGTTTTGGCGTCCGCGGACGCCGATTGATGACACCAACGCGTATTTTCCAGGACCTTCCGCCGACGAAGTCCGAACTCCTTTAGAAGCTATCCTTCAACCAGCGCCCGACCCGCGCGGCGTACCCGCGCTCCTCGGACGCCTGCCGCGCGACGTGCCGAGAAGGTTCGAAGTATTCGAGGCCCGCCATCTGCGGGTAGACCATCAACCCCACGGCCGCCGCGAAGGCGGGGCTCCTGCCCGACTCGGGCAGTCCTTCGATGCCGATCGGTCGCCCGATCCGGGCCTGACTCGAGATGACCGTCCGGGCGAATTCCGGCAGCCCGGTCAACTGGCAGGCGCCCCCGGTCATCACCAGCCGGCGGCCCGCCTGCGCGGCATGCCCGGAGGCGCGCAGGCGGTCGCGCACGAGTTCGAGGATCTCCTCCACGCGCGGGCGAATGATCCGCAGGAGCTCGGCCTTCGGCAAATGGCTGGGATGATCCATGTCGTCGCCGAGCCGCTGCACGGCGATCGATTCGCGATCGTCCGACGGGGACGCAAGACAGGCACCGTAGAGCGTCTTCAGACGCTCGGCGTCGGTCATCGACACGTTGAGGCCGCGCGCGATGTCGCGCGTGACGTGAATCCCGCCAACCGCCACGGCGTCGACATGGAGGAGCCGTCCGCCGGAGAACACCCCGACCGTCGTGGTTCCGCCGCCGAAATCGACGACGGCCGCGCCAAGCTCGGCTTCGTCGTCGACCAGCGTCGAGAGGCCGGCGGCGTACGGCGTCGCAACCATGGCCTCGACGCGCAGATGGCACCGTTCGACCACCAGCATGAGGTTGCGCGCAGCCGCCGAGTCGCAAGACGCGACGTGCAGGTCGACGCCGAGCTCATCGCCGATCATGCCTTTCGGATCGTGTACGCCCGGGGTAGCGTCGAGCGAATAGCTCGTCGGCAGCGCGTGCAAAACCGCTCGCCCGGGGTGCGCATTCGCCGCGGACGCGGCTTCGAGCACCCGGTGGATGTCGTGTTCGGACACGGTCTTGGCTCGCAGCGCCGCCTTGGCGTTGAACCGCTGCGACGCGAGGAGGCCGCCCGACATGTTGACGATGACGCCGCCGACCTCAACGCCCGCCATGCGCTCGGCCGCGTCGATCGCGAGGCGCGCGGCATGCTCGGCCGCCTGAAGATCGACGATCGCGCCGCCCTTGACCCCGTTCGAGCGCTGATGCCCGATGCCGAGCACCTTGCAGCGGTGGGTTCGGCCGCGCAGCGCGCTCGACGGCTCCATCGGGCTCAACCGGGCGATGAGGCAAACGATTTTCGACGCGCCGATGTCGAGAACCGAGAGGATCGCGCTCTTGCGTGCGGGAATCTGGCGCATCCGCGGAGGGAGCGGCCGGAAGCTCATGGCTGCGGGCCTTTCTTTGGCGCATGGGCGTCGGCCCATTCGGCTGCCAACTCCTGGGACAGCCGTGCGAAGACGCGGCCCGGCGTGCGAAGATCGAGCGCCAGCACGTCGCGGTCGAGAATGCGGGACTGGCGTTGGAGACGCAGCAGGGTCCCGATCGCGGCCTCAGGGTAGACCTCCGGAAGCTTGATCTCGACGCCGGACTTCAGCTTGAGGCTCCAGTTGCGCTGGCCCACGAGGATCCCGGCCTCGACGCGCGGCTTCAACTCGTCCATCGCGTCGAGCAGCGCGGTGAATTCGCGCACGCGCTTATTCGCGCCCTCGCCGACGACGAACGGCAAGTCGACGTAGCGGCCGTCCCGCACCTCGTCGATTGGCGCGCCGTCGGCGGCGATGGCGTGAATCTGGCCGTCCTTCTGCCACACGCCGTACGGCGTGCGCTCGACGATCTCGATCACGATCCGGTGCGGGTAGAGCTTGCGCACGCTCGCCTGCTTGACGAGCGGGTCGGCTTCGAGCCGCGCGCGGGCCGCGGCCACGTCGAAGAACGTCAGCGAGTTCTTCGTGCTTATTCCGGAGATCGACAGGATGCGCGATTCGCTCATATGCGCCACGCCGGAGACGGTCACGATGTCGACGCCGAAGCCGAGCGTCCTCGCGGCGACGTCGCTCAGGCTTCCGTGGGTTGCGGTGAAGGCGTCGAGTTGGCCGCCGCGCACCGCGCCGAGGCCCGCCGCCCCGAGAAGCACCGCGAGGGTCAAGGCGATCTCGAGTCCCAGGGGAGGAGGCCGATAGAGAGGCAGGCCCAAGCGCAGCGCGCCGCGCGTCGAGCGTTCGCCGCGCAACAGAACCGTCTTCGGCGCGGCCGCGGCCGGAACGCCCGCGAGCGCCGGTTTTGCGGCCTGCCATCCAAGCCCTTGGCTCAGCGGTCGCACGAGGCGTCCTCCACCATCCAGGCGACGAGTTGACCGAACGACATTCCCGCGTGGGCGGCCATTTCCGGCACCAGCGACGTCTCCGTCATGCCGGGCTGCGTGTTGACCTCGAGACACACGAGCTCGCCCTCTTCGCCTTTCGTTTCATCGTACCGGAAGTCGGCGCGACTCACGCCGCGACACCCGAGCGCCCGATGCGCCGTCAGCGCCGAATCTTGGACCTTATGGTAAATATTTGGTTTAAGATCTGCCGGAAGGACATGCCGCGATCCGCCTTTCGCGTATTTTGCGTCGTAGCCGTAGAACGCTTCGGAAACCGGCTGTATCTCGATGACGCCGAGCGCGCGGTCGCCCATCGTCGCGCAGGTCAGCTCCTTGCCGGCGACGAATCGCTCGGCGAGCAGCGTGTCGCCGTAGGGCCAGTCCTCGCGGCCGACTTCCTGCGGCGGATGGGCGCGATCCTCCTTTACGATAACCACGCCGAAGGACGAGCCTTCGTTGACGGGCTTCAGCACGTAGGGCGGCTCCAGCACGTGGCGACGCGCGGCTTCATGCCGATTGACCGTGATCCCGTGCGGGACCGGAACGCCTGCCGCCTGGAGCACGACCTTGGCGAGGTCCTTTTGCATCGCCAGCGCGGAAGCGAGCACGCCCGAATGGGTATAGGGAATGCGCAGGATCTCGAGCACGCCCTGGATCGTTCCGTCCTCGCCGACCCGTCCGTGAAGAGCGTTGAAAGCGATGTCGGGCTTCAGACGAGCGAGGGTGTCGGCGATCGAGCGGTCGACGTCGATGCGGGTGACGCGATAGCCGAGCGCTTCGAGCGCGTCTGCGCAGCCGCGGCCGGAGTTGAGCGAAACCGGACGCTCCGCCGACCAGCCGCCCATCAGCACCGCGACATGCTTCATCGACCCAAGAGTCTTCCCTAACGTTCGGCCAATCGGCAAAGTTAAGTTACGATTAAGTGAGCAGCCTTAACGACGCGTTAACCGGAGCCGTCCGCATCATCGAAACGTAGGAAGGAAGCGATATTTTCCCCAAGCGGCGGGCCAGGGGGACTACGCGCCAGACCCAAAAGCCTGTGTCCTCGTCCTGAGGCGCCGCGAAGCGGCCTCGAAAGCCTGACCTGAGCCGGGCGAAGGGGACGTTCCAGAGGGCGCCGTTCGACGCCTCCTGGAGCATCCTTCGAGGCCTTTTGCGTACCGCAAAAGGCGCCTCAGGATGAGGAACTGCTTTTGAAACAGGCTCTAATGACGGGCAAGTCTGAGCCGACATTCTCTGACGGGCCAACGGAACGAGAAGGACGAATTCACCACGAAGTTCACGAAGCCCACGAAGGAGGCGGCGCTCTTTGTGGATCTTCGTGCACTTTGTGGTGCGGTATGTCGTTTGTCATCAGACCATTCCTCGGCGAGAGCAATTGAACCGACTTACCGCGCCGCCGGAACGCCCACGCGCTTGATTTCCCACTCGAGCTGAACTCCGCTCGTCTCGCGCACGCGCCGCCGGACCTCTTCGCCGAGCGCCTCGATGTCGGCGGCGGTCGCATGGCCGCGGTTGATGAGGAAGTTGCAGTGCATCGGCGAGACCTCAGCGTCGCCGATCGTCAGGCCCCTACACCCGGCCCGATCGATGAGCCGCCAGGCCTTCTCGCCGGGCGGGTTCTTGAAGGTCGATCCGCCGGTCTTCTCCCTTATCGGCTGCGATTCTTCTCTCGCGCGCGTGATTCGCTCCATCTCCGCCGCGATCGCGGCGGGATCGCCGGGGCGACCCTGAAGCACGGCGCTGGTGAAGATCACGTCGTCCGGCACGGCGCTATGCCGGTAGGAAAAGCCCATCTCGGCGTTCGAAAAGCCGCGCCTTAGGCCGGAGCGGTCGACGCCGCGCGCCTCGACGAGCACGTCCTTGATCTCGCCGCCATGGGCGCCGGTGTTCATGCGCAAAGCCCCGCCGATCGAGCCGGGTACGCCGCGCAGGAAGGCGAGGCCGTCGACGCCCGCGACGGCGGCCGCCTTGGCGACGAACTGATCCGGCGCCGCGGCGCCGGCCACGACGCGGCAAGAGTCCGCGACCTCGATCGCGTTGAACGCGCGGCCGCCAAGTCGGACGACGACGCCCGCGATCCCGCCGTCGCGCACGATCAGATTCGAGCCGAGGCCGATCGTCGTCACCGGAACTTCGGGCGGAAGCGCTCCCAAGAGATAGGCCAGGTCCTCCTCGTCGGCCGGCGAGAACAAAGCCTGGGCCGGCCCGCCGACCCGGAACCAGGTCGCCTCGGCGAGCGGCGCGTTCGCCGAAAGGCGCCCGCGCAGTTTCGGCGCGAGCGCCTCGATCTCGCCGACGATGTCCGGAAAGCTCATCGGCTGTGGCTCCCAAGGCGTGCGATCGTTGTCATGCCCGCGAACGCGGGCATCCAGAGGCTCCTCTCGCGCGACCGAGGGGTGATGAAACTGTCGTCTCCGAGATACATTGCGGGAATCTGGACCCCCGCGTTCGCGGGGGTGACAAAGATTGATAGGCCAGCTCGCGGCGCCATGACGCAGGAGAGGTTGGGAGTGACCATCGGCTCCGCCTTCACGCCTTGTCGAGCGCCGCGAGTTCGCCCGGCAGCGCGTAGGCCCATTGGGTGATGGTGCCGGCGCCGAGGAAGACGACGGAGTCGCCCGGCGCCGCCAGCTTGCGGATCATCGGCGCGAGTTTCTCGGGCGAGGCCAGGACGAGCGCGTGCCGATGGCCATGCGCGGCGATCGCCGTCGCAAGCGCGTTCTTGTCGGCGCCCTCGATCGGCGCCTCGCCGGCCGGATAGACGTCGGCGACGATCACGCTGTCGGCGTCGTTGAAGCAGGTCGCGAACGCGTCGAACAGCGAAGCGAGCCGGGTGTAGCGGTGCGGCTGCACGATCGCGATCACCTTGCCGATCGCCGCCGCGCGGGCGGCGTTGAGGACGGCGGCGATCTCGACCGGATGGTGGCCGTAGTCGTCGTAGACCGCGACCCCGTTCCATTCCCCGGTGCGGGTGAAACGCCGCTTGACCCCGCCGAAGGCGCCGATCGCCTTGCGGATGACATCGACCGAGGCGCCGAGCTCATGCGCGACCGCTATTGCCGCGGTGGCGTTGAGCGCGTTGTGCCGCCCGGGCATCGGCAGCGCGAGATCGTCGATATAGGTGGCCCGGCCGGTCGCCCGCTCGCGGATGAGAACGGAGAATTTTGTGACGCCGCCGTCCATGGCGACGTCGAGGAGGCGGATGTCGGCCTGCGGGTTCTCGCCATAGGTCAGCACCCGCCGGTCCTCGATCCGGCCGACCAGCTCCTGCACGGTCGGATGATCGTGGCACATGACGGCGAAGCCGTAGAACGGCAGGTTCTCGATCAGCGCCAGAAAGGCGTCCTTGATCGCGTCAAAAGTCTTGAAATGGTCGAGATGCTCCGGGTCGACGTTGGTGACGATGGCGATGTCGGCCGGCAGTTTCAGGAAGGTGCCGTCGCTCTCGTCGGCCTCGACCACCATCCAGTCGCCGGCGCCGAGCCGCGCGTTGGTGCCATAGGCGTTGATGATGCCGCCGTTGATGACGGTCGGATCGAGGCCGGCAGCGTCGAGCAGCGTCGCCACCAGCGAGGTCGTCGTCGTCTTGCCGTGCGTGCCGGCGACCGCGACGCAGCGCTTGAGACGCATGAGCTCGGCGAGCATTTCTGCGCGGCGCACGACCGGAATCCTCCGCACGCGAGCCGCCACGAGCTCCGGATTGTCGCGCTTGATCGCGGTCGAGACGACCACGACCGCCGCCGCGCCCAGATTGGCCGGGTCGTGCCCCACGAAAACCGTCGCGCCGCGCTCGCGCAGACGCTTCACGTTGGCGTTGTCGCTCGCGTCCGAGCCCTGCACGGTATGGCCGAGGTTGATCAAAACCTCGGCGATGCCCGACATGCCGATGCCGCCGATGCCGACGAAGTGGATGGGGCCGATTTCGTTCGGCAGCTTCATGTCGCGAATGTCTCCCGCCCGGCCGGATGGCTCCAACTCATGAGCCGCAGGGAATACGGCAGATCGGGCGATTTGGGAAATGGGGGCGCGCCAATTAGCGCAGCGTAATCATGGCGCCACGAGCTCGCGCGCGCTGCAAGTCGTGCCGCGGCGAGTCGGCCCTTCGCCTTTGATTTATGCAACAAGGCGCCCCCGTGGGCGAGGCGAAGCGGAGAAAGGAAGCTGTTCGTGCCCGTGCGGCTCGGCAAAGTCTGCGCGCCTCTGCTGCTTCAACGGCTACGACTGGCACAAGCCCCCCGCCGTTCTTGGGCTGATAGCCTTGCCGCCAACGTCGAGGGTCGAGAAATGCTACATGAAGGAGCTGGGCTGAGGGCGAGCGATTTGCAGGCCCTGGCGAAGGCTTTGGACCGATAGCAGGAGCCGTTGTCGGTCATTACGCGTTCGACCCTCACGCCGAAACGGGCATAGTAGGCGACCGCAGCCTTGAGAAAGGCGACGGCGCTGAATTTCTTCTCATCCTTCAACACCTGGCTGAAGGCATCCAGACCAGCTTGCGCGAATAGGCCTATGCTTGCGCTTATCCCACTTCCGACGAACGCGCCGCCGAACTGCCCAGATGGCTGCACCGTTACAACTGGCATCGGCCCGATGGCAGTATCGGTTCAAAGCCGCCAATCAGCAAACTCGGTCTAACCGGGAATAACCTGTTGAGACTCCACAGCTAGGCCGGCGAAGCTAAGGCTCGCTCACACGACGACCTCGATAAGACGGGGGCCGCGATTTTTCATGGCGCTTGCGAATTGTCGCGCGAATTCTTCGACCGATGTTGCGCGGCTCGCCTCGACGCCCATGCCAGAAGGAAGCTTGACCCAGTCAAGCTCAGGATTGTGCAGGTGGAGCATCGAAAAGGCCTTCGGTCCGGGATCGCCGGCTCCGACCCGCGCGAGCTCGATCTTGAGGATCGCATATGAGTGGTTGGCGAAGATCAAGGTGGTGACGTCGAGCGATTCTCGTGCCTCCGTCCACAACGCCTGCAGCGTGTACATGGCTCCGCCGTCGCCGTGGAGACACACGACCTTTCTGTCGGGACAGGCAACGGCGGCGCCCGCGGCGACTGGAATGCCCTGCCCGATCGCGCCACCCGTCAGCGCCAGATGATCGTGCGGCTCGATGTTGGCCGCAAATCGATGAACGCCCCCGCCCGCCGTCGCACCCTCGTCGGAAATGATGGCGCCGCTCGGAAGATAATGAGCGATGACCTGCCCGGCTGTGAGCGGATCGAGCGGGCCGATCGGAATGTCGGGCTTCCTCGATACGCCGACATGCATCGGCTGTTTGGGCGCATTCACAGCCTCGGCAAGAGCCTCCAATGATATCGTACCATCCTCGTGCGGGTGAGCGAGATAGAGAATTTTGCAATCCGCTGGCGTGCACCAGGACGGTTTATTCGGATACGCGAAGAAACTCACTGGAGGGCTCGCACCGACCAAAATCACTTGCTCCGTTCCTCTCATGAATTCTACGAACTGTTCGGCGAAATAGGGAAAGCGCTCGACCTCCACGCGACCGACGCCGCGCTGGCAACGCGGGGCAAAGGTGTCGCAGGCGATCCGCGCGCCGGTCGCCGCGGCGATGCGGCCGGCAGCATCCAGCCCGCGCTCCTTTAATGCCGCCCCACGGATCAGGATCATGGTTTTGCTCGCCGATCGGAGAGCTTCGGCGGCTTGGTCAACTGCCTCGCCAGATGCGTTCGCCGGCATTGGCTTCGGCAACGCTGGGGCCGGGCGGTCAGCCTCAAGCCACGCCGTGTCGGCGGGCAAAATCAACGTCGCGATCTGTCCAGGATATTGCAGCGCTGCCTGCACCGCCCGCGCCCCGTCTGCGGCGACGGTCCGTGAGCTCGCCGACGAATGCACCCATCCGGAGACCGGCCGGGCGAATCCCACAACGTCCGACGCGAGCGGCGCGTCATATTGCGCGTGATAGGTCGCGTGGTCACCGACGATATTGACGATCGGCGTCGACGCGCGACGCGCGTTGTGGAGGTTGGCTAGCCCGTTCGCCAATCCTGGCCCCAAGTGCAGCAACGTGGCGGCCGGCTTCTCCGCCATGCGGCCGTAACCATCGGCCATGCCGGTCACCGCGCCTTCGAAAAGACCCAGCACGACCCTCAAGCCCTCGACCCTGTCGAGCGCCGCCACAAAATGCATTTCCGATGTGCCGGGATTGCCGAAGCAAACCTCGACGCCCGCTCCGACAAGCGTCCGTAAGAGACTTTCCGCGCCGTTCATGTCGGTTCCTCGTCCGTGCCATTGAGCGTCAGGTTCATGACGCTTCTCCACTGGCTTTTCCTGTGTTTGCGTCAGACGAAGGCACTTAGGCCCGTGATCGCCTTGCCCACGATCAGCGTGTTCATCTCCCGTGTGCCTTCATAGGAGTAGATCGCCTCGGCATCTGCAACGAAGCGACCGATATGGTTTTCGAGCAGGATGCCGTTGCCACCGAGGAGCTCGCGAGCATAGCCGACCGTCTCGCGGCATTTGACGGTGGTAAAGGCCTTCGCGAGCGATGCATGCTCGTCCTTCATCAGCCCCTGGTCCTGCAGCTGGCCCAAGCGGAGCATCATGGCCTGGGAGGCCGTGACGTTGCCCAGCATGCGCACCAGCAGGTCCTGAACAAGCTGAAAGCCTCCGATCGGCTTGCCGAACTGGATGCGCGTCTGCGCATAGCGAAGCGCATGCTCGTAAGCGCCCATTGCGCAGCCGACCGCGAACCAGGCGACCCCGGTGCGCGTGAATTTGAGGACCTTGGCCGTGTCCTTGAAGCTGTTGGCGTTCTGCAGCCGATCCGCCTCCGGGACTCGGCAGTCTTTCAGCGTGATCAGGCCGTTCTGCACGACGCGCAGCGCCATCTTGGTCTCGATCTTCTCGACCGAGAAGCCGGGATTCTCTTTCCCGACCACGAAGCCCTTGACTTGGATCGTTACTTCGTCGCGGGCCCAAATCACATTGATGTCGGCGAAGGTCGCGTTGCCGATCCACTTCTTCTGGCCCGAGAGCACCCAGTGATCGCCCTCGCGGCGGCAGGTCGTCAACATCCCACCTGATGTCGCGGAGCCGACCAACGGCTCGGTCAAACCGAACGAACCGATCTCCTCCCAGCGCATCATCGCGGGCAGCCAGCGCCGTTTCTGGTTCTCGTCGCCGCACATATAGACTAGCCAAAGATATTTGAAATTTCAGGACGGTGGCGCGAGCAGGTGCGTGGGGTATCCGAGGATGGTTGAGACGCGCCGGGTCTGGCGATCGGAATAGATGAAGGCGGGTCCCTCGATGCGATAGTTGCCCATCCAATCGATGACGAAGGAGGTATCATTTTCTTCGATGTGGACGGGTTCCGGGTCGCCGTCGCGGGCCAGCCTTGCGGCGAGTTGATCGGACGGGTCGAGCAGCCAGGCGTCGCCGGTTTCGGTAGAGAACAGGACCAGCTGACCAACAGTGACGACGCGCCCATGGCGGTCAGCCGCCCGACGCTGGATGGAGCGGACCTCCTCGGCGAGGCGAAAGCTCTTCCCCTCCACCATCTGTTTGCCCGGTCGACGCCGGATCGCCTTTCGATCCCTGCCGGGTACCGAG
Source organism: uncultured Alphaproteobacteria bacterium (assembly GCA_963758335.1). Taxonomy (GTDB): domain Bacteria; phylum Pseudomonadota; class Alphaproteobacteria; order Rhizobiales; family Beijerinckiaceae; genus Roseiarcus. Next base: position 776,567 of record CAVWVF010000004.1, read on the forward strand.
GGGGCTGCCATGGATTTGTTCACCAAGCTGTTCGGCGACTTCTTGGTCTTCGTCTATCACTGCTTCGACCGGATTGTCATTCGCGGCTATCTGACGGCGCTGTCGCGGCCCGAGCTGGTCGTCCACTTCTTCCGTGAGATCGTCGGGGTGGCGGAGGTCAGCAAGGAGGCGCTGAGCCAGCGGACGGCCGATTACCAGAATTGGGTGGAAGCCTACGCGCGCAATCACGCGATCCCGATCGAATGGGCCGAGAAGGGGGTACGCAAGGAGGACCACGTGCTGCGGTGGCTGCGCCGCATGGAGAAGCGCAATGCCTACGGTGTCTACTTCATCTTCAAGAGCATGGAGCAAGGGCCGACCTTCCGCATCAGCCTGCCGAAGTACCCGGCCAAGGACCCGCACTACCGCATCGTCGCGCACCAGCGCAGCCGCTTCACGCATTACTACTTCTATGTCCGCGACGAGGCGCTCGGACCGATGGTTGTGCGGGTGGCTTCCTTCTTCCCTTTCCAGACCGCCTACTATCTCAACGGCCACAGCTTCATCGAGCAGGAGCTGAAGCGGGCGGGGATCGGCTTCCGCAAGCATGACAACGCTTTCCTCGCCGTCGACGATGCAGCGGCGCTGCAGGCGTCGGCCGACCGGCTGAGCCCAGAGATCATTCGCCGGCGCCTCGACTACTGGACCCTGATCCTCGGACCGAAGTTCTCAAAGAAGGAGCGCGCCAAGCTCAACCTGTCACGCTTCTACGCCATCTCCCAGATCGAGTACTGCCGCAACTTCATCTTCAGGCGTCACTTTCCCATCCACAAGCTATTCGAGCGCAGCTGCGAACTCGGCCTGTGGCGGCTCAGCGCCGACAAGATCGCCACGATCTTCGGCAAGCGGGTCAGTCGCCGGATGCATGGCAAGCTGGCCACGGTCATCGACCAGATCGAGCACGGCCATCATGTCTTCCGCGCCTACTTCAAGAGCGGCTTCCTCAAACAGTATGAGAAGTTCCTGACCTTTCTGCGCAACGAATTGGTCTCCAACAATCTCACCGACTTCGGCCTGCTTAAGGGGCTCGACCATCTCGATGCCGTGCGGACCACCTTCCAGCTGATCACGGATCGCTTCGCCGGCTTCCAGGCCGAGTGGCTCAACGTGCATGTCGATTTCCCGCTGCTGCAGCGCCTCGCCCATCCGATCACGATCGGCGCGGTGCGTTATCCCGGCCTCAAGATCCACGAGCCGCGCATCATCCGCCTGTTCGAGGTCCTCCTGCATGGCGGTCCTCAGATCGGCGGCTGGACGGCCCGGCAGATCCATCAAGCCGTCCTCGACACCTTCGACCTCTCTGAGAAGACCTACCGCCTGAACCAGCTCCGCTACGACTTGCGCAAGCTCAAGGGACACGGCCTGATCGAGCGCGACGGCTCGCGCTACGCCTACCGGCTCTCACCCAAGGGCGTCCAAGTCGCCCTCCTCTTCCTCTTCTTCCACAAGCGCCTGTGCGGCCCCCTCGCCAACTGAGCTGGACCCCGGATTTAGGACCATTGGCTGAGGTGTGAAATGTCCTGCTCTGTCGCAACCGATGGAGCGAGAAATGACGAAGTCACGCAAGAAGTTTGATGCGGCGTTCAAGGCGAAGATTGCGCTCGAGGCGTTGCGCGAGGATGCGACGGTTCCGGAACTGGCGAAGCGGCACGGGGTGCATCCGAACCAGATTTATGCCTGGAAGAAGCAGGTTCTCGACAATGCGGCGAGCCTGTTCGCGCGCGGGGCGAGCGGTTCGGGCGATGGCGAGGAGGAGCGCGAACGTGAGACGGCCAAGCTTTACGCCAAGATCGGCCAACTGACGGTCGAACGGGATTTCTTGGCCAGGAGGCCAGGTCGATGAGCGCGCCCGATCGAAGAGCGATGGTCGAACGGCCTGGCAAGGACCTGTCGGTGCGCCGCCAATGCGCGCTTGTGGGCGTGGCGCGCTCGGCGGTCTACCGCCCCAAGCCCGTCGCCCGGGCGGACGATCTGGCGGTGATGCGCCGCATCGACGAACTGCATCTCGAACTTCCGTTCTACGGCTCGCGGCGAATGACCTTCGAACTCAACAAGGAAGGCCGTGGGGTCAACCGCAAGCGAGTGCGGCGGCTGATGCGGGTGATGGGGATCGAAGCGCTGGTTCCACGCCCCGGCACGAGCAAAGCCGCGCCCGGGCGCAAGATATACCCCTACCTGCTGCGCGGCCTGAAGATTGTCGAGCCGAACCACGTGTGGGCGGCCGACGTGACCTACATCCCGATGGCGTGCGGCTTCATCTATCTGGTGGCGATCATCGACTGGGCGAGCCGGGCGGTTCTGGCGTGGCGGCTGTCGAACACCAACGATGCGAGCTTCTGCGCGGCGGCGCTGGAGGAGGCGCTGCTTCGGTTCGGAAAGCCGCGGATTTTCAATACCGATCAGGGCTCCACTTTCACCTCCGAGGCTTTCGTCGGCAAGCTCGCGGCGGCCGGCGTCGCGATTTCGATGGACGGACGCGGCCGTTTCATGGACAACATTTTCATCGAACGGCTGTGGCGCTCGATCAAGTATGAAGAAGTGCATCTGAAAGCCTACGCCGATGGCCGCGAGGCGCGGGCCGGCATCAGTTCCTGGATGACCTTTTACAATTTTCGGCGCCCGCACCAGGCGATGAACAATCTGACGCCGATGGCGGTGTGGCGCGCCGGCATGGACAAAATCGAGGCGGCGGCGAGGGCTGTGGATATGCCGCTTCGCTTGGACAACGCAAACGCGTTGCCCACATACCCACAGCAGAAGCAGAAGCAGAAGCAGCAAGAAGCGGCTTGATTCTTGAAGGACAAGGGCAGGCGAGATTACACCTTAAATCCATCCCCTCGTGGTCCCACGAATGGGGTCCAGTTCACCGGTAGAGAACAGGACCAGCTGACCAACAGTGACGACGCGCCCATGGCGGTCAGCCGCCCGACGCTGGATGGAGCGGACCTCCTCGGCGAGGCGAAAGCTCTTCCCCTCCACCATCTGTTTGCCCGGTCGACGCCGGATCGCCTTTCGATCCCTGCCGGGTACCGAGGGGGCTGCCATGGATTTGTTCACCAAGCTGTTCGGCGACTTCTTGGTCTTCGTCTATCACTGCTTCGACCGGATTGTCATTCGCGGCTATCTGACGGCGCTGTCGCGGCCCGAGCTGGTCGTCCACTTCTTCCGTGAGATCGTCGGGGTGGCGGGGGTCAGCAAGGAGGCGCTGAGCCAGCGGACGGCCGATTACCAGAATTGGGTGGAAGCCTACGCGCGCAATCACGCGATCCCGATCGAATGGGCCGAGAAGGGGGTACGCAAGGAGGACCACGTGCTGCGGTGGCTGCGCCGCATGGAGAAGCGCAATGCCTACGGTGTCTACTTCATCTTCAAGAGCATGGAGCAAGGGCCGACCTTCCGCATCAGCCTACCGAAGTACCCGGCCAAGGACCCGCACTACCGCATCGTCGCGCACCAGCGCAGCCGCTTCACGCGTTACTACTTCTATGTCCGCGACGAGGCGCTCGGACCGATGGTTGTGCGGGTGGCTTCCTTCTTCCCTTTCCAGACCGCCTACTATCTCAACGGCCACAGCTTCATCGAGCAGGAGCTGAAGCGGGCGGGGATCGGCTTCCGCAAGCATGACAACGCTTTCCTCGCCGTCGACGATGCAGCGGCGCTGCAGGCGTCGGCCGACCGGCTGAGCCCAGAGATCATTCGCCGGCGCCTCGACTACTGGACCCTGATCATCGGACCGAAATTCTCAAAGAAGGAGCGCGCCAAGCTCAACCTGTCACGCTTCTACGCCATCTCCCAGATCGAGTACTGCCGCAACTTCATCTTCAGGCGTCACTTTCCCATCCACAAGCTATTCGAGCGCAGCTGCGAACTCGGCCTGTGGCGGCTCAGCGCCGACAAGATCGCCACGATCTTCGGCAAGCGGATCAGTCGCCGGATGCATGGCAAGCTGGCCACGGTCATCGACCAGATCGAGCACGGCCATCATGTCTTCCGCGCCTACTTCAAGAGCGGCTTCCTCAAACAGTATCAGAAGTTCCTGACCTTTCTGCGCAACGAATTGGTCTCCAACAATCTCGCCGACTTCCGCCTGCGCAAGGGGCTCGACCATCTCGATGCCGTGCGGACCACCTTCCAGCTGATCACGGATCGCTTCGCCGGCTTCCAGGCCGAGTGGCTCAACGTGCATGTCGATTTCCCGCTGCTGCAGCGCCTCGCCCATCCGATCACGATCGGCGCGGTGCGTTATCCCGGCCTCAAGATCCACGAGCCGCGCATCATCCGCCTGTTCGAGGTCCTCCTGCATGGCGGTCCTCAGATCGGCGGCTGGACGGCCCGGCAGATCCATCAAGCCGTCCTCGACACCTTCGACCTCTCTGAGAAGACCTACCGCCTGAACCAGCTCCGCTACGACTTGCGCAAGCTCAAGGGACACGGCCTGATCGAGCGCGACGGCGCGCGCTACGCCTACCGGCTCTCACCCAAGGGCGTCCAAGTCGCCCTCCTCTTCCTCTTCTTCCACAAGCGCCTGTGCGGCCCCCTCGCCAACAGCCGCTTCCATCACCGGCCGGACCCGCAACACCGTCCAGACAGCCGGCTCGAAGCCGCCTATCACCGCGCCGACACCGCCATCCAACGCGTCGTCGATCTCTTGGCTGCAGCTTGATCGCCCCGCGCCTCAATGACAATGTTCGACTCGTCTTGTCTATGATCCCTCAGGTAAGAATCTAAAGGTGCCCAATCGACAGGCCTCGCCTACGGCGTGACCAGCAAGGCGGCTATGCCGCTGATCGATCCAAAGATGGTGGCGCGCCTGCCGACCGCTCCGGACAACATGGCGAACGCCGTTGAGATCTCGGACACCTTCTGGGCGGAAAATCTCGACCGCCTGACCCGAGGCGCGAGTCAAGTTGGTTGGTCTCATCCGCTGGCTCATTGTTGAAATGAGACAGTGGCGGCCATCATCTGACGCGACGGGTAACAAGCTCGCGGCGATGCTCAGCGTCGCGATGTACCTGGACGGAAGCGCCGCATTATGGAAGGCCTTGCCCGACGATATAGGGGACAATGAAGAACTTATCCTTGCGTTGAGGAACGTGATTTCGTCCATCCGAATGGAGTTTTCTAGCCGAGATGGGGGCCAGGCTCCAATTTGGGAGTGGGAAGCCGTTGAATCATTCAAACGCGCTGATAGTGACGGCAATTGGGTCCAACTCCTCGAACTTTGGCCGCGCTTCGCGGCCGCCGTCAATCCAGACCTCCTACAACAGCAGACCGTCCGATGTCTCGCGCGTTACAAGCTTGGTGACGCCCTGGCCTCGATTAAGCAGACCGCCGTCGCGATGCTCGTTGCTTCGGCGTTGTCCCCAACTCAGCGGCTAAAGTTGGGGATTGAGAGTAACAATCCTTGCGACAGGGAAAGCTCAGGAGAGGAGAATGAACATGAAGTTCTGAAACCTTTCATCGCGATCCAGAGGGTTCAACTCCCTCCCGGTAAAGGTCAGCCAACCGGAAGCGAGCCTTGCATGGCGGGCGGCGACGCCCGTCGTGAAGCGTAGGCAGCAGGTGCCGAAGCCGCGTGAGTAGCCTCGAAATTTTGATCGCTGGAGCCTTCGCTGTGGGTTGAGCGGGGGCAGCATCGACGACACCGTCAGGGTGAGGATCGTCGGTCCGGCCGGGGTCTTGGACCGGGGCAAAGGCATGGGACGGATCGCCTGGGAACCTGTGAGATCCCGCCTGCGTCCGAGTGAGAGTGTGCCGGCAAATGGGCGGCCGGCTGACCAAATGCCCTGGCCCGGCTGGGTCCTCCAACCATCCGGGAGCGCCGCCAAGGCGAGCACGAAAAGCGGAGGATCGCGCGGACCCCGGAAGCGAAACAGATAAGCGACCGGGGACGCGCAGGCGGGAAGTCGTAGCGCCTTCATAGTACCGCTGACCGCGGGGAACTGGGCTCACCGGGACCCGCGCGAGGGAAGGGGGGCGCCACGGGATGAGAGCCGTTGCCGGGAAACACGGGAGGAGACCTTGGGCTCCGCGAACCTGTCCACGAAACGACAACGGATAGCCGAACTGGCGAGGACGACGGCGGGGACATCATCACCTCCGTGCGCTTCTCGACAGGCGAGTCACGGACGGCGTCCTCTACGCCAACGCGAGCGAAACTCTTCCGTGAAGAACCGGATGCGGGAAAGCTGCACGTCCGGGTGTGTGTCCAGCGAAGGCTGGCATGTTCAGCAGGAGACAGACCTGCCGGGGCAAAAGTCAGGAGCCCCGTAGTTTGGATAGCAGGGTGGCGGGAAACCAAGACTCTGAAGCCTATCGACAACGTCTCCCTCGGGAAGACGACGAGCCGCCGGGCCGTAATGAAAGTAAACGCGAATGTGGCCTCGAAAGTGCGTAGCCCCGAAGGCCGAGCCCACATCTGGAGGGCGAAGGCAGCATGGGGAGCCGAAATCTGACTGAAGCGGCTCCTTCACTTCGGCGGGGTGGAAGCGACAGCACGGTGGCAAGAACATGCCGAGCAACTGGAGAAGCCTTCCTCGCCCCGGCGCGAAATCGCCGGAGCAGGGTAGATCGTATAACCGGCGCAACCGGGAAGTCGATCGAAGGCGAGAGGGTGGCGGTCGGGTCCGTAGTAGCGGCGAAGCGGAGTAATGTCCGTGGAGCAAAGGGGCCCTGCTGCTTGTAGCGTCTCCGGCCATAAGGAAGGCAAGGACGAGATGACAAAGGCGTCCATGGATTTGCACAAGACCTGAGGCGGAGAATATACGTCAAGGCGAAGGCTGAGACGTCCTGGCGGTTCTGGGGACTATATGTCCACGTCTGCAAGCTGGACACACTGCGCGAGGCGTACGCGCTGGCCAAGAAGAACGATGGCGCTCCGGGAAGTGACGGAATGACCTTCGCGGCCATCGAGGCGCAAGGCGTAGAGGTTTTCCTCGAGCAGATCGCGGACGAACTGGTCGGGCGCACCTATGCGCCGCTCCCGGCAAGGAAGCAGGAAATCCCGAAGGATGGCGGCAAGGTCCGCGTCCTTTCGATTCCGGCGATCCGCGATCGGGTGGTGCAAGGCGCGCTCAAGCTCATACTGGAACCGATCTTCGAGGCGGACTTCCAACCGGGGTCGTTTGGATACCGTCCACAACGGACAGCCCATGAAGCGGTGGACCGTGTGGCGCGAGCGATCGTTCAGCACAAGCCACGCGTCATCGACATCGACCTGAGCAGCTATTTCGACAATGTCCGGCATGATCGGCTGTTGGCGAAGGTGGCCGAGCGGGTGGACGATGGCGACGTGATGCGCCTGCTGAAGGTGATGCTCAAAGCCAACGGCAAACAGGGCGTTCCGCAAGGCGGGGTGATCTCGCCGCTGCTCAGCAACCTCTACCTCACCGAGGTTGGCAGGATGCTGGAGCGGGCGAAGGAGGCCACACGCTACGGCAAGTACACCGGCGTCGAATATGCGAGGTTCGCTGACGACCTGGTGATCTTGATCGACGCCCACCCGCGGCACGACTGGCTGATGGCGGCGGTGGAAAAGCGGCTACGCGAGGAACTCGCCGAACTGCAGGTCGAAATCAACGAGGAGAAGAGTCGGATCGTGGACCTATGCCGCGGCGAGAGCTTCGGCTTCCTGGGGTTCGACTTTCGCCGGGTGCGCAGCCTGCGGGGCAGATGGCGTGCCCATTACACGCCCAAGCTCAAGAAGCGGACGGCGCTGCTGGCGAAACTCAAGGACGTGTTCCGGCGTCACCAGTCCCAGCCGGTCGATCGAGTCATCAAGCTGATCAACCCGGTGCTTCGCGGATGGGTGAATTACTTCAGGGCGGGACATTCCAGCGAGTGCTTCGGCTTCGTGAAGGACTGGGTGGAAAAGAAGATCCGGCGCCATATGCTGCGAGCCCGTAAACGACAGGGCTTCGGCTGGACGCGGTGGAGTAGGGACTGGCTGTACGAAACGCTCGGGCTGTTCAACGGCTACCGAGCGGTGCGGTCAGCCCCGAAAGTCGCTCCGGCAGGATAGGTCCCATAAGCCTTGGGGCGAAGCAAGCAGGAGAGCGCAGTGCGAGGAAATCCGCATGCTGCGTTCGACGAGGCGGGGGCTGGAAACGCGGCATGGTCGAGATGGTGTGACACTCGCAGACGAAAGAGCGAGCCAACAGGGAACACGAACTTCGACCTAAACCGGCGCGCCAGTCCCCGACCCTACCTGTGAGGGGTGGGGATGGCAACATCCCCACCTACTCGGCATATGTTCAATTTGCTGCGCTTTATCAGACCCTTTCGCCAGACCCGAGGCTGATTGGGTTCGTCGATCTAGACGAGCAATGCCTAACGGAGTTCTTGCGGAAGATTTCGGCTGACGAGGAACTTTGGGCGAAATGGATGCTGGCCTTTAACCGCTTCCCGTCTCGGTTTCCTAGTCTTCAGCCCGCTCTTGGCCGGAGCTTGGCCGAGGCATCTGAAAGCGCATTGCGATCCTATGTTGCGTCGATCGATCTTAGTCTGATGTCACAAGCGGCGCGGCCTCACATCTCAGCGTGCCTGACCGCATTTCGTGAGGCGGCGGATCTTGAGGAGCGGCAGCTACTATGGACCCTTGCATATGACAAATGGGCGTCATGGAATTTTGATGCCGCAAAGGATGCCAATCTCACACAAATAATTCTATCTGAGCTCGATTATGCCGTCATAGGCTATATCGTTGAATGTATCACTGATGGTGCGCGGCGGGACGCGACCAATGCAATCACTGATCGCTTGGCGGAGGCGGGGGACGATTGGTATCCCTCGTTCGTCGCGTTTCTTTCCAACTGGAATTGCCTGCTTTCGCGCTATCAGCCTTATGCTCACGCGGCGGCGGTTATCGGCAGCGACCTCCCGTGGTTTCAGCATGACGCGGGCTATTCTCCATACCCTCCCGGTTCATATGTAGCTATGCGGAGTACCAACTGAGGTAGATCGGCATACCCGGCCTATCGCGAACTCCTGGCGAGCCGATCCGCAAGCACAGTGTGGCGGTCTTTTGCCTATTGCCTGATACCCAACCCCCGTTCATCTCATTCTCGTCCCCGACCGCGAGGAGGCGCTCGGGCGCGCGCTCGGCGAGAGGCGCCGGGAGAGACCGGGAAGAGACGTTTGGAGGTTGTCACCCCCGCGAAAGCGGGGGTCCAGTAGACGCCGCCACAGGCTCCTCGAAAATCAATTGTTCGGCATCTCGTAGAGGTCTCGCCAGTCCGGATTGAACCGCTCGATCAGCTCGAGCTTCCACCGTCGCTCCCATTTCTTCAGCTGCTGCTCCCGCGCGGATCCGCGTCGCTGACATCGCCGTAATGCTCGTACCAGACGAGCGTCTTGACGCCGTATTTCGCGGCGAACTGCGAGCCGACCCCGTTGCGATGCTGAAACGCACGCGCTCCGAGATGGTTCGTTACGCCCACATGAGAAGCGTTCCGTTGCGCCGACTCGCCATGATGTAGACGCTGTAGCGTCGCTCTGTCATCCAACGCCCTTGCCCATGCAGTCGCTTTCACTCCCGCGGAAAGCGGCGCGAAACCGGGGTCCAGCATTGTCATGTGTCGCAGCCAAGCCGCTTCGCGGTCAAGCGTCCGCGGCGGCTCACTGGACCCCCGCTTTCGCGGGGGTGACACCCTAACTTCCGCGGGGGTGACACGGTGGGACGGACATCGGCTGCATTGACTGTCACCGGCGCCAGCTTGGCAGTTACCGCGCCGGCGTTATTCGTCGACAATCAACGCGCGAACTCAGGTCCGAGGCGGCTTTGTAGATGCAGCCGCCGGCCGCGTCAGCCGCGCTCATCGCGTGCGGAGACTGAGCTCGATCCAGCACGAGGCGATAGGGGTTAGCTGGACTTTGTCGCCGAGATTGTCGAGGCGAATGGAAACACAAAGAACTCCAGGGATGCACAAAGGGCACGAGCCCTTGCCGGAGCCACTATCGGCGCCGCCATAGCCGTGCATCGGCGCTCGGGCCGGGCCTGTTGGAGTCGTATGATCTTGTGATCTTCGTGCGACCTTCGCGCCCTTTGTGTTGACAATTATAACAGTCGTCGCGCTTCCCCCGTTTCATCCCCTGGGGTCCATAGTCGATGCAAACTTTGTGGTGAATTAAACCACCGTCGAATTCACCCCAAACGCTTCACCAGCGCATGCGGGGCGCCCACGAAGCGAGTTGAGGCGCAAGCGCTGACGTGCGTCTCATCCGCCCTTGTCGGCGACGGCGAATTCGGACATGGTTCGATCCGTGCCGGCTAGCATGTCAGAGGGGCCGGCCAAGGGAGGAATCATTCATGCTCATCACCCGCCGAATTGCGACCGCGAGCCTGCTGGCGATGGCGCTCGCCGCGCCCGCCTTCGCCGACGAAAAGCCGTTGATCCTGGTTTCCGTCCCCGGACTGGGCTTTCCGTTCTTCGTCCACATGATGAAGGCGTTCAAGGCTGAGGCGGACAAGGACGGCCTGAGCTACGTTGAAAGCGACGGTCAGAAATCCTCGCCCAAACAGACCGCCGACATCGAAGCGGCGCTCGCCAAGGGCGTGAAAGGTATCGTGCTGAGCCCGAACGAGGTCGACGCGATGGCGCCAGCGCTGCAGGAAGCGGTCGACGCCAAAGTGCCGGTCGTCACCGTCGACCGCCGCGTGCCGTCGGTAACCGGCATTCTCGGCCATGTCGGCGCCGACAACGTCAAGGGCGGCGAGGCGCAGGGCAACCTCATTGTCAAGATGTTCCCGAACGGGGCGACGATCATGAACCTGCAGGGCTCGCCCGGCGCAAGCCCGGCGATCGACCGCAACAAGGGCCTGCACAACGTGCTCGACAAGGCGCCCGACAAGTACAAGATCGTGTTCGAGCAGACCGCTGACTTCGACCGCGCCAAGGGCCTGGCGGTCACCGAGACGGCGCTCGCCGGCATGGCGACGCCGCCGCAGGTCATCAACGCCGCCAACGACGACATGGCGCTCGGCGCGATCGAGGCGGTCAAGGGCCGCAATCTCAGGGGCATCGCGATTATCGGCTTCGACGCGCTGCCCGAGGCGCTCGCGAAGGTGCGTGACGGCGAGCTGACCGCGACGATCGAGCAGTTCCCCGGCAAGCAGAGCGCGATCGGCGTAGACATCGTGGCCGACTATATCAAGAGCGGCAAGAAGCCGGCGCAGCAGGTCAATCTGATCACGCCGGTGGCGATCACCAAGGACAACATCAAGGACGCCGAGCGCCTCGGCGAAGTCAAGTAGCTCGTCGCTACGGAGCGGGCGCGCCGTCCGCGGCGCGCCCGCCCCAACGTTTCCGCCGTCGAGTTTTCCAGCATGTCCACGGCCCTGGCGCTGTCGTCCGCCGCCGACCCGGCGGACCGCCCGATCCTCAAGATGACCGGCGTCAGCAAGCGCTTTCCCGGCGTACGGGCGCTCGAGAACGTGCATCTCGAAATCGTCCCGGCCGAGATCCACGCCCTGCTCGGCGAGAACGGCGCGGGGAAGTCGACGCTTCTGAAGATCCTGTCCGGCGCGCACCCCGCGGACGCGGGAACGATCGAACTCTTCGGAGCGCCGGTTTCCTTCGCCACGCCGCACGACGCGCAGCGCGCCGGCATCGTCACGATCTACCAGGAATTCACCCTCGCCCCGGACATGACGATCGCCGAGAATGTGTTCATCGGACGCGAGCCTGGCTCAAAACTGTTTGTCAGCTGGCGCCGCCTCGCCGAGGAAACGAAAGCGATCACCGACCGGATCGGCCTCAGGCGGGATCCGATGACCCTCGTGCGCGATCTCTCGGTGGCCGAACAGCAGCTGGTCGAGATCACGCGCGCGCTTTCGATGCGGTCGCGGCTCATCGTCATGGATGAGCCGACCTCGGCGCTGAGCGAAGCCGAGGTCGCCAACCTCGCCCGCATCATCCGGAAGCTCAAGGCCGAAGGGTTGTCGATCATCTTCGTCACACCCATCGGCTCGAGGAGGTTTTTCGCCTCTGCGACCGCTACACCGTGCTACGCGACGGCCATTACGTCGGCTCGGGCCGCGTTGCCAACACGACCGTCGACGCCATCATCCGCATGATGGTCGGGCGCGACGTCGGCGCGCTCTATGGCGAACGGCCGATCCCCGAGCATGGGGCGGTCGCGCTCGAGGTCGAGGGCCTGACGCGCCGCCGCAATGCGCGCGATCCTAACGCCATCGAACTCGTCGACGTGTCGCTCACCGCCCATCGGGGCGAGATACTCGGTCTGGCGGGGCTGGTCGGCGCCGGGCGAACCGAGACGGCGCGCGCAATCTTCGGCGCCGATAAATTTGACCGCGGGGTCATCCGCGTCGACGGCAAGACGGTGTCCTTCGCCGCCCCGCGCGACGCGATGCGTCACGGCATCGGCCTGGTGCCGGAGGATCGCAAGAAGCAGGCGTTGTTCCTGCGGCTCGCAATCCGCACCAACATGACGATCGCCGCTCAGGAACAGATCAGCCGTGGCTGGTTCATCGACGAGCGGCGCGAGGACAAGCTGATCGACGAATTCCGCCGCCGGCTCAGCATCCGCATGGCGAGCCCCGACCAGGCCGCAGCCAACCTCTCGGGCGGCAATCAGCAAAAGGTGGTGCTCGCGCGCTGGCTTGCGCTGAGACCGAAAATTCTCATCGTCGACGAGCCGACGCGCGGCATCGACGTGGGCTCCAAGGTCGAGGTGCACAATCTCTTGATCGAGATGGCGAAGTCCGGCATCGCCGTCATTGTCATCTCGTCCGAACTGCCGGAAATCCTAGCCGTCTGCGATCGGATCGTCACCATGCGCGAAGGCCGCGTCACCGGCGAGATCTCCCGCGCCGACGCGACCCAAGAAGCCCTGATGGCGATGATGACGGCCCACGAAGGCGCGGCGGATCGCGCCGCGAAGGCTCAATGAGGCGCATGATGGCCGAAGCGCGGATTGCCGAAGCAGGCGAGCGGAAGGGCTTTGACGTCTTCGGCTTTGTCGCCCGGTTCGCCCCGACCCTGTTCCTTATCGCGCTGATGGCGCTGTTCGCCTTCGTCGAGCCGCGCTTCCTGTCCTCGATCAATCTCTTCAACGTGATGCGGCAAGTGTCGATCACCGGGCTCCTCGCCGTCGGCATGACCTTCGTCATCCTGACCGCCGGCATCGACCTCTCGGTCGGCTCGCTCCTGGCATTCGCAGGGCTCGTCGCCGCGGCGGTCGCCAAGGGCGGCATGGAGAACCGGTTCACGGTCGGAGAGGGCGGAGTTGGCTACAGCTGGGAGCTCGCCGCGCTCGCGGCGATCGCCGTCGGCCTCGCGGGCGGATACATCCAGGGGCTGGCGATCACCCGGCTCAGAGTGCCGCCCTTCGTCGTGACGCTCGGCGGCATGTCGGCGTTTCGCGGCGCGGCGCTCTGGTTCGCGGCCGGCGGGCCGATTTCCGGCTTCGACCCGTCGTTCACTTGGTGGGGCCAGGGCAAGATCGGCCCGGCGCCGATCCCCGTCATCATCTTCCTCGCCGCCGCGGCCCTCGCCCACGTCACCCTGCGCTACACCCGCTACGGCCGCCAGGTTTACGCGGTCGGAGGCAATCCCGAAGCCGCGCGCCTCTCCGGCCTCAGCGTCAACCGGATCGTCGCCAGCGTCTATGTCATCATGGGCTTCTTTGCGGGCCTTGGCTCGTTTGTGCTCGCCGCGCGGCTCAACTCGGCCGAAGCCGTCGCCGGCGCCGGCTACGAACTGACCGTCATCGCCTCGGTGGTGATCGGCGGGACGAGCCTGTTCGGCGGATCGGGAACGATCTTCGGCACCGTCGTTGGCACGATTCTCATCGGCGTGCTGCTGAACGGCCTCGTGCTGATGAACGTTTCCTCTTACATCCAACAGATCGTCATCGGCGTCATCATCGTGCTCGCGGTGGCTTTCGATACATTCGCCAAATCGCGCAGACGGAAGACTTGAGCGAAGCCTTCAACCGCCGCGACGCTCCCGTTTCGCTTCGCGTCGAAACAGCTCCTCCAGCGCCACGGCGGACACCGGCTTGCTGAGGTGCATGTCGAAGCCCGCTTCCTGGCTGAGCTTTCGATCCTTGTCCTGCGCCAACCCGGTTAGCGCGACCAGCGTCGGCGTACTCTGTCCCAGGCGGGCGCGCATGCGGCGCGCCGTTTCATGCCCGTCGATCCCGGGCATGCGGATGTCGACGAAGACGATGTCGGGACGGAACTCCGTCGCGGCCTCGACGCCCGAGGCGCCGTCGTAGGCGGCCCGGACCTCGGCGCCGAAACTTTCGATCACCATGACGAGGCTGTCGGCGACGTCGGGATTGTCGTCGACCACCAATGCCCGCAACGCGATCGCGGACTGGCGCCCTGCCGCCTCCGGGGTTGCATTCAAGGGGACGGACGCATCGACCGGCAGGCGCACGACGAACTCACTGCCCTTGCCGAGCCCGGCGCTGCGCGCCTCGATCCGGCCGCCGTGCAGATCAACCAGCCTCTGCGCAAGGGCGAGACCGAGGCAAAGCCCGCCATCGCCGTTCCATCCAGGGAAGAGATCGAACACGCGCGGCAGCATGTCCTGCCCGATGCCGACACCGTTGTCGCACACCCTGACGACCGCCTCGTCGCCCTCCCGCGTCGTCCCGATCTCGATGACGCCTCGAGGCGGGGTGTATTTGGCCGCATTCTTGATGAGATTCGTTATGACCTGCGTCAGCCGGACCGGGTCGCCGCACACGACGAGCGGCTCCGCGGCGACGTGGTTCTCGACCCGATGCCCTTTTGCCTCGATGTGAGTCCGACTCATCCCGAGGGCGTCGGCGACGATGGAAGCGACCGCGGCCCGCTCCTTTCTCAGCTCGATCTTGCCGCTGTTGATGCGCGAAATGTCCAAGAGGTCGTCAACCAGGCGGACGAGATGTCCGACCTGCCGTTTCATCATGTCGATCGCCGCGCGGTCGGACTTCAGGACATCCACGCCGCCGCTCCGGTCGAGCAGCTGCACGACATGCTGGATCGGCGCCAGCGGATTGCGCAATTCGTGCCCGAGGATGGCGAGAAACTCGTCCTTCCGGCGATCCGCTTCAATCAGGGCGTGCTCGGCGCCCTTGAGCTCGGTGACGTCGAAGTTGACGCCGGTGACGCGAACCGGACGGCCGACCTCATCGAAAGACGCGCGCCCGCGCGCCGCCATCCAGTGAACCTCGCCGTTCGGCCAGCGGACGCGAACTTCGAATTCGAGCTCGCCCGTCTCCATGGCTTTGGCGAAAGCCTCGTCGAAGGCCGCCCGGTCCTCTTCCAGAACCTGGCGGCGCGCGATCTCCATCCCCCATGCTTCCTGCCGTGTTTCGAAACCGAAGATCTGATCGTGCCTCAAGTTGCGGGATCCTGCGAAGTTGCGCGTCAGGTCGAGGTCCCACATTCCCATTTGCCCGGCGTCGAGCGCCAATTCGAGGCTTTCCCGGGCGCGGCGCAGGGCTTCTTCCGCGGCCCGACGGTCGTCGATGTCGATGATCGATCCGACGTAACCGAGGAAGGCGCCGCTTTCATCGAAGCGGGGCGCGCCGACGGCAAGGGCCCAGCGATATGCGCCATCGAACCGCCGCACTCTGAACTCGAGGCGAAAAGGCTCACGCGCATCGAGAACCGAGCGCAGCCTCTCGGTCGTCTTCAACCGATCGTCGGGGTGCAGGACGTCGAGCCAGCCGTAGCCGAGCGCTTCGGCCGGCCCCTGCCCGGTGAAGCCGCGCCAGCCCTCGTCGAGATATATGCAACGCCCGCTCGGATCGGTCGTCGAGCTGATGACCCAAAACTGATCTGCGGCGCTCTGCATCCGCAATCTAATGTCCTGACGCGGTCGCTCCGCGAAGCCTTTTTAGGGTCATGCGCCGAGAATGTCACGGTTCCGCTGTTCGCGCGCTCCTCGATCACGAGAACGTCTGCGGCCGGATGGGCCGAAAGAGAAAGAAATGAGCAGCAAAGTTTACGCAGAAAACATAGTGCTTCGCACTTCGCGGCCGATTTACTTCGCGGAATGGCTGCGTTAGCGGGCGTCTACGTAGATTCCCGTATTGCAGGGCCCCTCCTCTTCCTGCTTCGGTGAGTCTCGTCAGTAGCAGGCGCCAGCCGTGAAAACGCGAAGCTTCCGAACCGACGCGCCCGCTGCGCGGCCGAGCGGCGAGGTTTTTTGCGGAGCGAGTTCGTGAGGTTGCGAGAGGTCATTCACACCTGTTCCAATGAATATGTGGCAGAGGCCGCGCTGATTTCGCTCGGCGGGGCGTTAGCCAAAACCGTGGCTGTCGCGGCGGCGCGACGCGGGCTTCCGCAGGGCCGTTTCGTCGCGGAGCTGGCGCGCGACTTCGAGCGCCACGCGGGCACCTGCATCTGGGCGCGAGCCGAACAGGCGATGCGCGGCGCCGATCAGCCGGTCCTGGTCGGCCTCTACGTCGTTCTCGCCCAGGGGCTTCTCCGGGAGAACCTTCGAGCGGCGTCGGAGGGCGGCGAACGCGTTTGCGAGGCGCGCGGCGATACCTCGGAACCGCAACGGATGGCGGTGGCCTGAGCCAGCCCGCGACAGGCCGTTTTGTCGCGCGGCAGGACGCGCAATCGCCGGGGCCGACGGGACACTCTCCCTGCGCCTGTCCCTGTCGCCCAACAGGGCCAACGCCGCCCGGCGAGTTTGCGCTGCCTGAACCGGACATATCGTCTGCTACCGACCCTGAGCCGTCGGCCGATAGGGAATTTCGTTACTGTCGACCTCCTTCGGCATACATGGCGTCCCAAGGCCCAACCTTGTGACGAGGCTGCGCTAGCCCTCACTTCTCCTTTTGGCTCCACGTCGCGTAACCGGGGCGAATTTCCGGGCGGCGTTAGCTTGGGGCGGGCCTGACGAGAGTTGCGAGATCGGGGATTTCGGGGCCTGGAATGGCGAGGCGAGCGCCGAGATAGTCGAAGAAGGGGATTTTGAGCTTCCTGCAGGTCTTGGCGAGCCCGAGCATGACGTCGCGGGCGTCGCGGCCTCTGTCGCTGAGGGTCCCGCCGGAGATTTTGCGCTTGGTGACGAAGACGCGGATGTCGTTTTCCGAGGCGTTGGTGTGCAGCGGAATATGGGGATGGTCGAGGACGCGCAAGAGATCGTCCTTGAGGCGAAAGAGGCGCCTGAGCAGGCTGTCGAGGGTGGCGTAGCCGGTTCTGGAGCGGTTGAAGATGCGGTCGAACTGCGCCCGCAAACGCTCGGCTTTCTCGAGGCTCGGGGCGAGCTTGTATTCTTTTAAGGCGCGATAGAACCACCAGATCATGCGCCGTGCGACCTCGATCGCGTTGCGCTGCTTGTCGTTGGCGGGGATGAGCTTGTGGACCAGGCGTTCGGCGTGCACCCAGCACAAGGCGTGTTCGCCGACGCGGAACTGGCCGGCGCCGTCTGACACGACGATGGCTTGGCCGAGCAGGCCTTGCTCGCGAACGGCGCCCCACAGAGCACCCTCGCTGGCGACCCGCACCGGATCGGGGGTGATCCTGAGATCGGCGAATCCGAGCGCGTTCAGATGGCTCGTCCAGTCTTCGTGAGACGCAAAAAGCCGCGTCGGATGGCCCGCGAGCGTGTCGATGAGGCTGAGGCTCAGATTGCAAGCCCGCATGTAGACGAGCGCCGCCTTGTTGACCACGTAAGAGGCCGCGCCGCCCAGGAGATTGCGCAGGAACGCCAGGCGGGACTTGCTCGGGCCGGTTCGAAACGTGGTGAAGCTGTCGGAACCGATCTGGGTCGTCACGCCGCTCTTGCCTCGATGGCGGGCGCCGGTGTCGTCGACCGTGACGAAGGAAGCGCTGCTCAATCCGGTCTTCAGCACCTCGGCGTCCTCAGCGCGGAACGTCTCTCGAGCTTGGCGGCCAGCAGGCGCACCACCTGGCGTTTCGAAATCACCACGCCGACGCCGTTCAGCAGCGCCAGAATCCGCTCGCAGGTCATCTGTCCCTGAAAGTGCAGCATCAAGATCAGGCGCTGAAGATGCGGGCCATAGCCACCGACGATCCCGGGATCGAGCGGCGCGATCAGAGTCTTCCCATCCGGCGTTTGCCAGCGCTCGCGCCGATAGCGGGTCACCAAAGGATTCAGAACCAAGTCCTGAAGGGCTCGAAGCTAACAAGGCCTAGGTCACCGCGCTTTTGCGCACACCCGCTCCCGCCCGCGCTAATCACGCCGACCCACGCATTTTCCGCATATCGCACGCATTCGATGCTAGCGTGGCCGTCGCCCGCGACTGACCCGTTATGCGCCGACCATCTTAGCCAGACGATCAGATCATTGACCTCGCCGCATGGAAGACGCACCACCCAATTCCAACACAGGTCGCGACGGGGACCCTTAGGCACGGGGAGCGGCGGCTTTTTGAACAGCGGGGGAACCGCATGAGTTTTTTTGACGGAAGCAGCTTTCCCGTTGTCATAGCCGATGGCCATCAAAAGACGTCGATTTCCGCTGCCTTACAAGCACTTGGCGTGGGCCAGGCGCAATCAAGGCAAATTTTCCGCTTGCTTACTGGGCTGATCCGCTTGCTTACTGGGCTGATATGAGACAAATTTTTGTCCAGACAATGAAAATGGCTGTCCTTCTCATGACAGATAACTCAGTCGGCCGGCGGCAATCAGATGGCGGGCATTTATCCAATCTACCGCTGCTATGACCCTAGTCGATCCTAAAGAGCAGGCTTGGTCTCGTCCGCCGCGGAGGGAGTTGAACCGCGCTGGAAAGACGTCGTGGGGTCGTAGGCGTCCCTGTTCTGGGATGAGCTGAGACGCCGCCCTCTTTAGCTTCATAACTGGGGCAGCGGCTCGCCCGCTGCCAAACGTCGGGGAGAGGTAACGTGATCAATCAGTTAAGCTTTTGTACACGTAATCCCAGCAGTCGGAATGCGAGGTGGGCTAAAGCAGCCGTCGTGGCGAGTGCGTTCATGCTGCCCATCCTCGTGGCGCAACCGTCCGCGAGGTCGCAGACGACAGATGAGACTACTGTTGACTGCAGCAATATCCCTAAGGACGAAAACGGGCTCTGGAACCTAGTGTCGGAGTGTTGTGTAAAGCACCAGAACCCTCTGCATTTGTGCATACAGGAAGGAAATAAATATTATATCGTCAAAGACGTCGCTGCTACAAAGCCGGAAGGTTTCTTAATCGTCCCAGACGAAGTACGGTTGACAGGTATCGGAGACACGACAATCTTCGATAAGCCTTATGTAGACTTCTGGGAGGACGGGGTCAATTTTATCACAAAAGAACTAAAACCCAAGAAAATGGACGAATTGGGATTGGCAATCAATTCGCAACCTTCCCTGACCCAGAAAGTGTTGCATATCCATGCTTCGTGCGTGCACGGCGAAGTTGTTCAAGCGTTATACAATACCGACGCAAGTATAAAGTCAGAACCGACGAACCCTCACGTTTTAAAGCAGCTCGGACATAATGGACATAGACATGACTATGAGGTCGTGAAGGTACGCGGACCTCTAACTACCACAAATAGCCCTTATGAAATCGTCAAAAAGATGCCAGGAGCAGCAAATCATATGAAGGATCAAAGCATTGGCGTTATCGGGTCGAAAAAAGATCCAAACACCTACTATGTGCTGGACACCTATTTGGATACAAATAATCCCGGTATGGCGGAGGTGGATCTGCTCAACCAGACATGCAAATAGCTATTTGGAATATTGAGGGTTGTCCCGAGGAATGTTGAAAAGGGAGGAGCGGCGTCCGCATATCGCACGCATTCGATGCTATAGCGTGGCCGTCGCCCGCGACTGACCCGTTATGCGCCGACCATCTGTTTAGGGAGGCGCAGTCAACCGCGCGCTCTCGCGCCGTCCGTCGCACGGGCACGCGTCATCACGCCGCACCGCACCGCAACCCATGCAGACGGCGCATACCGCGCGCGGTCGCTGTTTGTCGCGGGCGGGTGTTGGTGGGGGTGCGTTGTGGGCCGGGGTCACCAGCCGCAGACTTGTTATGCACGTGTCCCACTTCCCCACTTCGCAGTCATTCGCCGCAGTCAACAATACCACTGATTTCGCTTTTCCCAAAGTGTATGTCGATTTCCCTGCCGCAGACGCCTGGCGCTGCTTTGCAGCCCTCGTCGCGATATGCCACATTCGCCAGGGCCATGACGCGGGCGGCGGGCGATGGCGGACGTAAAACTGTTTCTCTCCTGCGTGTCGGATGAGTTCGGCGCCTATCGCGAAAGCCTGCGCCAAGCGCTGACGCGGCCGAACGTCGAGATCAAGATCCAGGAGGATTTCAAGGCGCTCGGCGGCGACACGCTCGCCATGCTCGAAAGGTACATCGAGCAGTGCGAGGCGATCGTGCATTTCGTCGGCGACATGGCGGGCTCGGCCCCGGCGGCGACCAGCGTCGATGATCTTCTGAAGCGGCGGCCCGAGCTCGCAGCGCGGCTCGCGGACAAGGGCATGGGGCGCGAGGCGCTTCGCGCCCTGAGCTATACGCAATGGGAGGCGTGGCTCGCGGTCGGTTTCAACAGAGACGGCTCCAGAAGGAACCTCGTCGTCGTCGCGCCGGCCGATGGCGTGGAGCGCGGCAAGAAATTCAAGCCAACCAAGGTTTCGCGGGCCTCGCAGGGCAATCACTTGCGCTGCCTCAAGGCGATCGACCAGCATCCCGGTCCGCCATTCACGAGCGCCGACAATCTCGCGGCGCAGGTTCTCGCCTCGGCAGTCCTCGACACACTGAGCGCCGCGGGGACGCCGCCGAGGACAAAACCCCGCAATCTTCCGCTGCTCTCGCTCGGCGGCCTGTTCGCCGGCCGCGCGGAAGCGCTCGAAGACCTGCGCAAGGCGCTTCTCGCCGCGAAGGGCGGCGCGGTCGCGCTGCATGGGCTGGGCGGGGTGGGCAAGACGCGGCTCGCGATCGAATATGGATGGGCGCGCGAGGCCGACTATTCGGCGCTCATGTTCGTGAGCGCCAGCGACGCGGCGAGCCTGAACGCCGGCCTCGCCGCGCTCGCCGCGCCGGAAATTCTGGACCTGCCGGAGAAGGAGGCGCGCGACGACGCGACGAAGATCGCCGCGGCCTTGCGCTGGCTCGAAGCCAACCCGCCCTGGCTGATGATCCTCGACAATGTCGACGACGGCGCAGCCGTCGCCGCCGTGAGCCAGCTCCTGCCGAGGCTCAAGGGCGGGCATGTGATCGTCACGGCGCGAGCGGCGAATTTCCCTCCCGCCATCCGCAAGTTCGAGCTCCATGCGCTCGGCGAGGACGCCGCGACGCAATTCCTGCTCGACCGCACGGCGGACGATCGCAACCTGGCAGCGGACGACGCGGCGCTGGCGCGGACACTTGCTGGCGAGCTTGGCGGCCTAGTCGCCCGAGTCATTCAAAATGAGGGGTAGAGCCTCTTGAGCTTCACGCGGGCGTCGTCTGTGGTGAATTGCCAGTTGGCCTTTGCGTGATGCTTGTTGCGATGGTCCTCCCAGGCGGCGACTTGTTTTTCGAGGGTCGGCTTGTCTGGAATGCGGCGGCTCAGACATTGGCTCGACAGGACGCCGAGTTCGGATTCGGCCATGTCGAGCCAGCTTCCGTGTTTGGGGGTGTAGTGCCATTCGAACCGTTTGGCGAGGCGGCGCGCTTCTGGCGCGGGAAAGGCCGCGTAGAGCGAGGCGGGCGTGTGCGTGCTCAGATTGTCTTGGACCAGCCTGATCTGTTCGGCGTCGGGAAAATGCACGTCGGACAGTTCCTTGAGCACCTGCGCGTAATCGGCGGCGGCGTGGCGGTCGGTGACCTTGACGCGGCGCCAGCCCTCCAGCGGCGCGAAAATCATGAATATATTGGCCACGCCGTTTCGCTCGTATTCGTAATCGTGCCGGACGGCTCGTCCGGGTCTGGCCGGAATCGGAGCGCGCGTCTCGACGATCAACTGCTTGGAGGATTCATCCAGACAGACGAGGGGGCGATCGGGATCGCGCGGCTTCTGGTAAGTATCCAGCACGTCTTCCATCGCGGCGACGAAGCCGGCGTTGGCGTCCGGCGGAATCACCCATTGCCGATTGCGGTGGGGCTTGAGGACGTTTTTTTCGCTCTTATTGCAATGTGTGTTGACATGAGCGATAAAGGCTCTGGGCTTTGGGGGCGAAGATGAAGCCGTCGGATTTCGCGGGATGGCTGGCCGCGCTGTCGTCGTTGAGTGCGGCGCAGCGCCGTGTCGTGTTTCGCGAGCTCGCGCTCGCGGAAGCTGACGATCCCTGTGAGGAGGGCGTCGAGATCTGCGAACCGAGGTCTGCGGCGGGGGACGCGAAGAGGGCCGAGGAGCGCAGCGATGCGGTTGCGGCGACGCTTTCCGCATCGGGCGAGCGCGATATTTTCCGGGAAATCGCAAAGGAGCGTTATTCGCGGACGGGATGTCCGCGCTGCGGCGCGCTCGATGTCCGGCCCTGGGGTGAGGCGAGAGGTTTGCCGCGCTATCGCTGCGTGGAATGCCGCAGGACTTTCAATCCGTTCACAGCACTCCGGTGGCCGGCCTGCACAACAAGGATCGCTGGTTCGATCAGGCGCGAGCCCTGATCGAAGGGGAGAGCCTCGCCAAGGCGGCCGACCGCTGCCAGATCCACCCGAGCACCGCCTTCCGATGGCGGCATCGGTTTCTCGCCGCTCTCAACCTCGACAAACCCAAGAGCCTTTCGGGCATCGTCGAGGCCGATGAAACATTCATACTCGAGTCCTTAAAGGGTCGGCGGGGCGGCCTCGCCAGGCCCGCGCGCCGCCGCGGCGGCAAAGCCGCCAAGCGCGGCCTCTCGGCCGAGCAGATTCCCGTCGTCGTGGCTCGCGACCGCAGCGGCGCCACGTTCGACGCCGTCCTGTCCCGCCTCGACGCCGCCAGCCTAAAAGAAGCGTTCGGCGAACGAATTCCGCCTTCAACCGATTTCTGCTGCGACGGCGGCTCGGCCATCACCGCTTTCGCCAAGCGGGCCAAGCTCAAAGTCCATGTCCTACCCGCGCCCGGCAACCCCAAGCCCGAAGAATCGCAGTTCCATATAAACAACGTCAACGCCTACCACGGACGCCTCAAAGAGTGGATGCGACGCTTCCACGGCGTCGCCACCGAAAACCTTCCCACGTACCTGAGTTGGCGCCGAACCCTCGAAGCCATGCCCGCCGATGGCGGCCCGGCTCCCTGGATCGCCGCCGCTGCCGGACTCGGACCGTATCAACACGAAACACAATAAGAGCGTTTTTTTTAGAGTCCTTCCGATCGTGTTGTCGCTGGCCTTCTCGACGATGTTCAATTCGACGACCTTCTCCTCGAGCAGGCGCAAACTCCAACGCGCGAACCCCTCGGGCGCCGGCGAGCAGGTCAGGGCGATCAATTTCGCCTCCGCCGCCCCGTCGAAAATCCGCGGCCAAGCGGAGTTCGGATTGTATTTGCGGGTCAGCGCCGCCACCATGCCTTCTTCGACTAGTCGACGCCGGGTGCGGCCGATATTGTTGATGCTGGTGTCCAACGCCGCGGAGATCGCGCTGTCGCTCCAACCTTCGCCCGCCTCCGACACGTCCGCCTTCAACAGGATGCGCGCCTTCGTCAGCGACTGTGCCGGATGCTTGCCCGCGCAAATCATCGCCTCCAGCCGTTCGCGCTCCTCGGCGCTCAACTTCACCACATATTTCTTCACCGAAATCTCCCTGCCCGCCACGAATCACCTCCATCGCCGCATCGCCGCGACAGAGATTCAGAAAAACACCACAGATTCAATGACGCTGGCGACTAGCCCTCGGGCTGGAGCAGGCGGGCGCCCATATCGCGGCCGAGCGCATCGGCTTCGCGCGCTATCTGGCGCTGTGGAACGCGGCGCGCGAGGCGGCGCTCGCGTGGTCCGATCCGGTCGTGACCGGCTCGGAAAAGACCCTTGCCACGGTCTGGACGACTTCGATGGCGCGGCTCACCCCGGAAAGCCGCCGCCTGCTCGACCGGCTCGCGTTTCTGGCCCCCGATCCGATCCCCGATCCGCTCCTCGACGTTGCGGTTGCGGGCGAGGCGGCGAGCGCCGGCGCGACCTCCGTCCGCGCCGGCCTCTACGCCTATTCGCTCATCACGCGCGCGACGCAGGAGGGCGGCGGGGCGCCGGGCTTCATCGTCCATCGCCTGGTGCAGGATTTCGCCCGACGCGCGATGAGCGGGGAGCGCCGGCCGCAGGCGCTGCGCGAGGCGCTGGAATGGGTGAACGCGGCCTTCGTCGGCTATCCCGACGACGTGCGAAACTGGCCAGCCCTCGATCCGCTCGCGCCGCACGCGCTCGCGGTCGCGCGCCACGCGGACGCGGCGGGGATTGCCGAGCCGACCGCGCGGCTGTTCGATCAGCTCGGCGCTCTCCTGTTTGCCAAGGCGGATTACGCCGAGGCCGAGCCGCTGATGCGCCGCGCGCTGGCGATCGACGAACAGAGCTACGGCCCGGATCATCCCAATGTGGCGATCCGCCTCAACAATCTCGCGCAGCTGCTTCAGGCCACGAACCCCTCGCCGAAGCCGAACCACTGATGCGCCGCGCGCTGGCGACCGTCGAAAAGAGCTACGGCCTGGATTATCCCAATGTGGCGATCCGCCTCAACAATCTCGCGGCCCTGCTTCGGGAGACGAACCGCCTCGCCGAGGCCGAGCCGCTGATGCGCCGCGCGCTGACGATCGACGAACAGAGCTACGGCCTGGATCATCCCAATGTGGCGATCGACCTCAACAATCTCGCGCAGCTGCTTCAGGCCACGAACCGCCTCGCCGAGGCGGAGCCGCTGATGCGCCGCGCGCTGGCGATCGACGAACAAAGCTACGGCCCGGATCATCCCAACGTCGCTTCTCAACTCAACAATCTCGCGGGGTTGCTTCAGGCGACGAACCGCCTCGCCGAGGCCGAGCCTCTGATGCGCCGCGCGCTCGCGATCGACGAAAAGAGCTACGGCCCCGATCATCCCGATGTGGCGAGGGACCTGAACAATCTCGCGGGCTTGCTTCAGGCGACGAACCGCCTCGCCGAGGCCGATCCGCCGATGCGCCGCGCGCTTGCGATTTGCGAGAAAAGCCTCGATCCCGGTCATCCGAACACGGCGATCGTGCGCGACAACCTTGCCGGGCTGGAGGCCGCGCTCGGCAAGGGCGTGTGGCCGCGCGCCCTGCGGCTTCGCCTCAGACGCATGTTTTGGAAGTAGACGCGCGCGGGAGGGGTCGCGGGGGCGAGGTTTTTGCGCGCGAAGCGCGCCCGCGCCTTCGGCGCGGACCCTCAGGGCGCGACGATCTCAGACAAGCTCGATCCGCGCGTGATGTCCCGCCGCGCCCGCGAGGCGAGCCGGTCGCGGGTGACGAGCGGGGCGTCGAGCGCTTCGGCGAGGCTGACATGGACCGCGTCGAAGGCCGTCACGTTCCGGCGCAACGCAAATTCGCGGTTACGAGATGACATTCGCGATGACGCTCTTTGAGTTGCTATGCCGCGATCGAAGGCGGAGCGAAGCATTATGCAACGAATTAGATTGCAATCCTGCGCGAGCGCGATGCGACAAATTGAAGCGAAATAGATCACGACGATGTGCGAAACCGATGCGAAGCACGTCCGGCAAATAGATCGCGATACCGCGCGCAAAGACGCGAACCATGTCCGACGAAATAGGACGAAATAGATTGCGATACCGGGCGCGAACGATGCGAAGCATGTGCAACGAATTAGATTGCGATCCTGCGCGAGCGCGATGCGACAAATTCAAGCGAAATAGATCGCGATGATGCGCGGAACCGATGCGAACCATCTCCGGAGAAATAGATTACGATCATTCGTGCGCGGTCCCACAAATTACTGCGAAATAGATCCCGATGATGGGTGAACCGATGCGAACCACATGAACGAAATAGATTGCGATGCCTCGCGCAACCAACGCGAAACGTCATGGCATGAAATGGATTGTAATAGTGCGCGATCAAGTGCGCATGTTCTTAGATGACGGTTTGATCGATCAAAAAATTTGGGGCTGGCTGCCTGCTTTTCACGAAATTGTCCACCGTTCCTTGAGTATAGACACTTGCAAAACCCAGGATAAGGCCTATGATACTGTTGTAAGCGGCAGAACGAGGAACCGCGGTTATGGAATTACGTTCTTGCGTTGTTGATCCCCGGGCCGCGGCCCAGGGCGACATCCCGCCAGCGACCGCCATCGAAGGTCCCGGCGCTAGGGCGCCGTTAGACGTGCAAATTTTGGTGAGGGTGGACGCTGATCTCCTCGCCGCGCTGGATGCGGCGGCGCAGCGGGAACGCATTGCGCGTGGTTCCTTCGCGCAGCGGGTCCTTGTCGCGGCGGTCGATCAAGACGACGGCGCGACGGCCAATCCGCCGATACGCGGCAGGCGCGGACCGCAACGG
Source organism: uncultured Alphaproteobacteria bacterium (assembly GCA_963758335.1). GTDB lineage: Bacteria > Pseudomonadota > Alphaproteobacteria > Rhizobiales > Beijerinckiaceae > Roseiarcus. The sequence continues at coordinate 802,976 of CAVWVF010000004.1, forward strand.
GCCCGCGGCCTCAATCTCGATCGGGTGCTTTCTATCCGCGTCGATAGAGAGTTTTGTGATCGGCTGGACGTAATCGCGCGTCGGCGTGGCGAGACGCGCGCCATCTTTGTCGAAAACGCGATGAGGGCGGCGTTAGCCCGGCTCGCTCCGCCAGCGAGCGACAACACGTTCCCGATTGCGAGATGAAGCCCAGTAGAAAAGCCCCAGTCGCGATGGCGTCGCGCCGGGGCTTAAAATTCGAACTGCCGGTCAAAACAGTCGAAGCCAACAATACCGAAAGGAATGGATTGATGGCCCGCTTATCGAATAGCATTTCAGCCCGATTATCGCAAGCGATATTCCCTGCGCCCATGCCTCTTTTCGCGGGAGGCCCATAAATGGCCGCCAAGTCGAAATCGCGCAATGCGAGATTGCTCAGCGGCGCAGCTTTCGCCGATTTTGCCAAGCTCACGCCTGAGCAAAACGTGAAACTCGGTTTTTCGCCGACGGCCGAGCGCTATGTGCGCAAGACCTTGAAGGCTCTTCGGCGCAACATGCCGTCGATAGCCAAGCGGCAATATCAGAAACTTCAATCCGGCGTGTCGCTGGAACGCCGCGCGAAGGAAATCGCTGCGGGATTGCGTGTGTCGAAACACGCCGAGCACGCCGAACAGCGGTTATCCAAAATCGCGGCCTATGATCGCGAAATCGCGATGTTGCCGCAGAACCCGACGGGGGCTGAGATCGATGCGGCGCGCCGGCGCGCGGGCCTGAGCGAGGGCCAGTTCGAGCGGTATCGGCGCGAAGGCCGCTCTTCGACGCTCGCATGGGAAAAACGTGAGGGTGAGCGGCGATGGCGCTTTCGCGGCGCGAAGAGCTTCACGCATACGTTCATCAATGCGGACGGCGAGGTCCAACACGCCGACTTCTCCGGCGTCAGTCTCGCGGCAATGCAGGATTACCGAGCCGCCGTCGATCTCAGGAGCGCCACGGCCCTCGAAGCCTGGGCGAAGAAACATCCGAATGGCGTGATGACCGACGGCGGCGAGCGCGTCTTTCCCGAAACCACCATCGCCAAACTCAACAGAACGCTCAAGGAGATGACCGCACGAAGCCGTCGCCGCTTCGATCGGGACGTGCACTACGCTGTGGAGGCAGCATGAAAGTGTCGTTCCTGTTCGCCGAATGCGCGTGCGGCGAGGCGCAGCCCTCGGCGCTTGTCGAAGTCGATGGCGAGGTCATCTGCGGCAATTGCGAGGCGCGACGGCGCGGTAGGCCAGAGGCGATGTGCGGCTTCTGCGGCGAGCTTGCGCCGTTCGAAGACCATCATGTGCACGGGCGCGCCCGTTCCGATGAGACAATGATCGCCTGCATCAATTGCCATCGCAAGCACCACAACGTCACGCCGAGACATCGCAAATGAAACCAACGACACAACTGTTGCGGTGCTTCACGCTTCCCGACGAGAAGAAACCGAACAAGAAGAAAAGAGAGCGCGCCTCGAAGGCTGCAAAAATTTCGAGGATCGAACGGCTTGTGCGCGACGTTGGCGCACCGTGGTTTGGCCCGATGGTCGTGTTCGACTGCGAAACGATGACCGGGGCGCATTCGGGGCAGGCCTTACGCTTCGGCTTCTTTCAGGAACGCGGTCTCAAATACGCGTATATGATCGAAAACGCCCAACGGGGAACCCTAACCCGGCAAAAGCTTGATCGGCTAGGGCGTGAAGGGTTGTTTTACAACCCCGTCACATGCACAAAGGCCGAAATCGAGGTCATGGAGCGTTGTGCGAAGCAGCACAACCTCGTGATGATGACGCGCGCGGAATTCCTCCGCCGCGTTTTCTATCGACGGCACTACGTCAAGCCGTCTTCGGATGAAACTTGGCCGGCTTTGATCATCGGCCACAACTTGCCGTTTGATCTTGGCGCGCTCTGCGAACGGGCCGGATTGAGCCGGGGCGGAAACTATGGCGGCCTCACCCTGACCTTGCTCGAGCAGCCAATGGAAATGAGCGAGGACAAAAGGGCGGCGGTTGCCCCCGAATGTGCGCATGTGCCCATCGAAGTGCGGACGACGATCGCGGACGCGGACGTTCCAAACATGACCGCGGCGGCGCGCGAAAACCTGTTCCGCGACGCATGCGAAGCCCTTCCAGCCGATTGCGTCAACCCTGCCCGCTTTATCGCGGAGAGGCTGGAAAAGCTGAAGGTGGTTTTTAAGCCATTCAAGACGTGGCGCTACCCGGGCGTGACGGTCAAGAAAATCGGCTTCGGAAAGCACAAATACAGCGTCCATTACGACAAACAGAAACAGCGCAACTTGAAATTTCTCGACACAATGCAGCCAGATTTCGATCATCGTGTCTCTGGCGCATTCATGGAGGCTCTTTACGGCGGCCGTTCGGAAGCGCGCGTGCGGCATGAGATCGTTGAGGGCGTTCAGGCGGATTTCAAGTCGCAATATCCATCCGTCAATGCGCTCATGGGCTTGCAAGACCTGATGATCGCCGAGCGCGTCTCGCCGCGCTTCGGAGGACCGGACGGCGACGCGGCGCGGTTCCTGCGATCAGTCACGCTGGGCGATTTGAAGCTGAAGGAAACATGGCGACGTTTGCGCGGCGTCGCGCGGATCAAACCCGAGCGGGACATCCTCCCGGTTCGCTCACTGTATCAAGAGGACGATCCGGAGACCGACGGCCGCGTGGGCGTGACACCTTCGAGCACTTGCAGCGGAGACGCGGCATCAGGCTCAAAAAGCGGCCCGCCAGGTGGCGACACCACGTCCGACGCTACCCGAGAGCAGCCTATGCCGGAGGAGACGGCTTGACGGGGTTCTCTGGCCTTCCTTGGGGCGGCGGCGGGAGCGATGGCGGGGATCCGCATAACCCCGACGACAAGACCGAGGCGCGCGCCGTCAATATCGGCGTCAATATCGTCGTTAGCGGCCCGCCAGTCTATTACAGTTTTGCCGACATCATCGCTTCGAAATTGCTGACCGGCAAATGCCCCGAAATTCTGGAGACGATTGAGCTTGTCCCAACGGGCCGGCAAGCGGGGCTGAAACCCTTCAGGTTTTTCGGTGACGAACGCTACATAATTGATTTGACGACAACCGATTTCTTCTCCCGCGTCATTGAACTGCGCGCCGAATTGGAGGAAGAGCGGGACACGCATGGCAACGCGAGCGTAGAATACGCGCACCTCAACGCGATGCAGAAAGCCGCGAAGTTGCTCGCCAGTTCGTCGTCCTATGGCATCCTAATCGAAGTTATTGTTGACGAACACAAAGACCGCGTCGGAACCACGGTTTATCACGGCTTCGACATGGCGCGAAAACAGGCCCGGGCGCGCGCAGTAGGCAAAGACGGGCGTGACGAAATCTCAGGATACAAGGTCGAGAAACCGGGCAAATGGTTTGCGCCCTATGGCGCGCTCATACCAGCCGCCGGACGATTGCTGCTTGCGATTGCAGAGAAGTCGCGCGAGACGTTTCTTGAACGCGTTCAGGAAATCGCCGGCCCTACGGGTTGGTTTCAAAGCCTCAATCCCTATGGCGCGGGCGTCCCGCTGTTCGCGCTCGAAGAGGTCAATTTTAGGCTGAAAGACGATGCTTCCGGCAAAACGCTGAAGGGCGTGTTCGAGCCGCTCTATTGTCTCGCCGTGAGCGCGAAGCGATACGCTCTCGCCAACTATGGGCCGAACGGTGAGATCATCATTCGCAAAGCCTCCGCGCATGGCCTCAGCGACGTGACGGAGCCGCGCGAATATGATCCGCTGGCGAGCGAGCACACGCGCGCCGAACATGTCGCAGCGTCGCTGTCGGACGACGGCAAGGCGCGGGCCTATGGTGACATTTGCCCCGGCAAGGCGTCGCGGCTTCCTCCCGACCTCTGGCGCATTGCGTTCGATCAGTTCCGGCGCGGTTCGCCAGAGATGATCGACGAGATTGTTGCAGCTCTGCCAGGGATGGACGCGCCGCAGGCCAGTCAGCAAACGCTCTCGACCCGCAACGCGTGGCTCAAATATGAGACGTTGCCGAACAAGCGACCGTTCATGTTTTTCAACGTCCTGCCGGCGCTTCGAGAAAGCTATTTTCCTGACCCGGGGATAGGCGCGGCCGAAAGACGGACGCTGACTGCCACGTCGCTTTACGCCGCGGCGGACCCCGACGGATTTCAGGTGCGAACGCCTGATGAATATCGGGCGCTCGGAACCGGAAACGAGGGCCTTTACAGTCGCGCCAATCATCAATTCCCATGGCCGGTTTTTGATCGCCGGTTTAGCCTGCGGTTCACAACCATCGCCGACACGCTCGCCGGCTTTTTCCAGCATGCCGAGCAAAAATCGCGCGGACGAACGGGACGGTTGCGGCGAAAGGCCCTCGTCATTCTCGATCACGAATACATCGGCAAGGAAACCAATCATCTCCTGTACGCGAACGTCGACGAGGATGATGAAATCCAAATCGAGGACGCGGCGAACGTTCCCATCTTCCGCAAAGACGTCAACGCCGACATGCTGGCTTCCCTCGATCTGGAGGCGTTGGCTCAACGCGCAGGCATCTCCAAAGACGCGTTGCGGCGGGTGATCGGAGAGGAGCGGCGGCTTGCGCCCAGCGCCATGGCGAAAGTGCGCGCCGCAATCCATGTGAGCAATGACGGCGAGCTGTCGGTCGCGCCCGCGCCCGATGTTGCTTCGGCGCACGACCGCCATCTCAAATCCATGCGCGATCAGCTCAACCGAATTTGGGCCCTAGCGGCGACGTACGGCAAAGACGCCTATGCGCTCATCGCGATGGAAATGAACCGAAACGTTCCCGCCGGCGAAACCCCCGTGGAGTGGCCCTCAAATCTCGGTTCGCGGTTTCACAACGCGCTCAACGGCCTCTTGGAGGGTTGGCCGCTCCAATGTGGCGACACGTTCCTCGATTGGCTTGGAGCACCCATTCATGCGGTTTTCGGCGTGGAGCGGGCGCAAGAGCGGCGTGAAAAGGTTAGGGCCCGCGCCGCGGCGGAGCGCGCAGCTAAGACCCAATGCATGGGTGGGCTGAGGGCGCGCCGCGCCGAAGACAAGAATGCGGCATGGAATGACGGCGAAAGCCTTCCCTTCGACGAGCGGGACCTCGCGGAGTGCGAGATCGATGAGCGTTACAGCGTCGTGCGTATAGTCTGTAAGATCAAAACACGCTTACCCATTCTTCTCGTCCCGAGGGTGCGCGGCGTAGAAGGCGCAATCGGGCGCGCCCGCCGGCGCGCTTTCGCCCGCACCAAAGATGGTGACAAGTTCATAGAGGCGTTTCCAAAGATGTTGGCTGCCGCGATCGGGAAGATTGAAGAGCGGCGAGAACAGCACCGCGTGCGCATGGCGGAGCAGCGACGGGCGCATAAGACACCCCGGGGCGGGCCGATACTCCGGCGTTTCGCCGGGCCCGGCCCGTCAAACAATTGAAGCACAAGGGCTCGGACGTCTGACATTTGATATATATCACAACTAGCAAGTGAATAACGCCAAACCGAGCCCGCTGCGGGCTCTGTGGCAAACTGCCTATCGCGTAACCGGAGCGCGCTTAAGCTAGCGCCTTTCTCTGGGAACTTCCGCTATGCGCAAAGACCGGCCATTCGCCGACGGCTTGGCGAACTGGTCAACTCGACCCGTCACGGACATTCGTCGCGACCGATTGAATGTCGCGGATCAACGTGAGCGGTGATTGCACACCGCGATAGGGGACGCCGCGGTTGCTGGCGTCGGTCCTTACGCGGCTCCATCCCCTTGCCGCGGCACTTCCTCCAGCCTATAGTCACAACTGTTCCAGACATGGTTTTTCTCGCTCATCACTGAACGTGCCCCGTTAGCGATTGAGGCGACTTATGCGTTACGCTCCGAATATCGGCAGTGCTCGATAGACCAGTCCTTTTTTGCAAGCCTGTGCAAGCCAAGCCTCTTCGCTCAAGCGCAATCACATCAGTGACCAGCTCGAAAAGGGAGGAAATGAAGATGAAGCGCACGAGCACCCCATCGACTGTCGCGGTTGTAGCGCTGCTAGCCGCGCTGGGAGGTATCGCCCTTGCGGCGCAAGACAAGTACACCCTGCAAGTGCCGGGCGGGATGGCGTTCTCCGAGTTCAGGGGATACGAAGATTGGCAGACTATCGCAGTTAATCAGAGCGGAGAAATGATTGAGACGATCCTCGGCAATCCCGCGATGATCGAGGCCTACAAGGCCGGCATTCCGGGCAACGGCAGGCCTTTCCCCGACGGCGCCAAGATGGCGAAGATCCATTGGAACGCGAAGAAGAGTGCCGAAGCCCCGGCTCCGACGACGGTGCCGGACACCCTGCATGACGTGGACTTCATGCAGAAGGATAGCAAGAGGTTCGCGGACAGCGGCGGATGGGGGTATGCCGTGTTCGAGTACGACATCGCATCCGATACGTTCAGGCCCGGCAACTTGGCTGACACGCCGCCGCAGGCGAACGACGCCAACACGATCGTCGCGGCAAAAGATTACGTTTTCACGGCCTACCCGAAGCGGTGAACGGGGAACGGGGGGGTATACGCCGGAGCGCGCCTATCCGGGACAGCTGCCGGTCTTAAGAGACCTGCTCCCCACGATCGAGACGCCGGTGCAGATCATCGCGGGCGCGAGAGACCCCGTGGTGCCGCCGGTCAACGCCGAATACCTCCACGAGCGGCTGCCCAGGAGCAAACTCGACCTTATCGACGCGTTGCACTTCGTCTGGGAAGACGCGGCCGATACCTACGCGGCGCTGGTCGTGAGCTGGTGGGCCGGAGGCTAGGCGAAGGCCGGCTCCCGCCGGTAGCAGGAGCAGCCGAGGGCCGAACGGCGACTGTCCGCTTCCCGCCCAATTGAGGTGTCCAAGACCGTGGTCTGCTACGTCCGCAACGCGTCGAGAGCGGCAGTCCCTGTGAATTCGCGTCATTCGCACGCTTAACGACAAATGGCCGCAACGCTGAAGGGTTTCGGTCGCGGTGGGGACTGCCGAGTAGGTGGGGATGTCGCCATCCCCACCCCTCACAGACCCGGACGTGCAGCTTTCCCGCATCCGGTTCTTCACGGAAGAGTTTCGCTCGCGTTGGCGTAGAGGACGCCGTCCGTGACTCGCCTGTCGAGAAGCGCACGGAGGTGATGATGTCCCCGCCGTCGTCTTCGCCAGTTCGGCTATCCGTTGTCGTTTCGTGGACAGGTTCGCGGAGCCCAAGGTCTCCTCCCGTGTTTCCCGGCAACGGCTCTCATCCCGTGGCGCCCCCCTTCCCTCGCGCGGGTCCCGGTGAGCCCAGTTCCCCGCGGTCAGCGGTACTATGAAGGCGCTACGACTTCCCGCCTGCGCGTCCCCGGTCGCTTATCTGTTTCGCTTCCGGGGTCCGCGCGATCCTCCGCTTTTCGTGCTCGCCTTGGCGGCGCTCCCGGATGGTTGGAGGACCCAGCCGGGCCAGGGCATTTGGTCAGCCGGCCGCCCATTTGCCGGCACACTCTCACTCGGACGCAGGCGGGATCTCACAGGTTCCCAGGCGATCCGTCCCATGCCTTTGCCCCGGTCCAAGACCCCGGCCGGACCGACGATCCTCACCCTGACGGTGTCGTCGATGCTGCCCCCGCTCAACCCACAGCGAAGGCTCCAGCGATAGAAATTTCGAGGCTACTCACGCGGCTTCAGCACCTGCTGCCTACGCTTCACGACGGGCGTCGCCGCACGCCATGCAAGGCTCGCTTCCGGCTGGTTGGCTGACCTTTGCCGGGAGGGAGTCGAACCCTCTGGATCGCGATGAAAGGTTTCAGAACTTCATGTTCATTCTCCTCTCCTGAGCTTTCCCTGTCGCAAGGATCGTATCCACTTGGCCTAGCCGTTCAAACCAAGGCGCTATTGATCGCCTGGCGGTCTTTCTCGCGGCGTCGAAGGCAATGAAGTTCGCCGCTTATCATGCCGCCAATCAACATCCGAAGGTGAATGCTCGCGCTGCCCGCGGTCCGTGATCTGGGAATGGCCCGGGGATTGAATGAGCATCAGCGCAAAATCGGCCGCGGCTTGAATGGCGCGCTCGCTCAACGCCGTCTCTTGCGTGAACGCGGAAAGCAAATTGTCCATAATGCGAAGTTCGTTTGACCCTTTCACACGAATGAATCGCTCGCGGCAAACTGATGCCGGGCGAGGAATGCAAATGTCTTCGCCTCGATGAATGGTCGCAATGGTTGGATTGCGTCATAAGTCAGCGAAAACCGCCCCGGCTTGTCGGCGTGCAAATAGCCAATTGAAAGACACGCGCCGCGGGCCGCCAATTGCGCCGTCAGCCGCCCTGCCGCAATCGTCGCCGCCAAGTTCAAAAGCGCGTTGATGGGATGTGTCGCGCGGCGCGGCGAACGTTCATTGATCGCGCGGGACCGTGTGACATACCGCTTCCATGCGGCCGGAATGGGCGGGCCGCCCGGCCGCCAACGCATTTCAATTGGGATATGCGCAAAATTGGCTTTCGCAGCATGCGCTTCGGCTTGCATGACCTCCGCAACGGTCCGTGCTTGGCTGGCCCGCGCAATGAACCGCGCCGCGTCGTCGGCGCTCAGTCCGCCGACGACATGCGCATTCCTGATCTTTTCCTCAACCAATCCCTTAGCGACCTCGACCGCGTTCGCCGCGCATTGGGCGCGCACAAGCGCTGCGCTCGCTTTCGGGTTGGGCAACGTCACAGACATGAGGCCGTGCATCCAATCGAGCACGACGAGCGCGATCTTGTAATCGTCGCAAAACCGAAGGGCCTCGACAGTGATCATTCCGCCCCAGCCGGAGAGAACGATGGCGTTCGGCTTGCGCGCCGACGGTGCGAAATATAGATGGCGCGTCCCACTCAATCCGGGGTCTGTGATTTGAAGACCGCCGCCCTTCACGCGCAGCGCAACATTGTCGCCGGTCAAGGTCAAAACACGCGAAGGCTTGGGCGCGACATGCTCTGCCCAATGGGCCTCGGATTGCGCATACAGTTCGGCGTCGCTTGAAGGCGGGTCGGGAGGAGCCTCAGAATGGTCCACAGCGCCCGCGCGCCTCGCATGATTGCGCCAAAGCTGTTCAAACGACGAACGTGCGTAGGGACGGCCCGCAGTTGCCGCGTAGGCTTGATATGCCCTGAGAGGCGTCGTCTCGCCGGCGGCGATTGCCGCGCTGACGGCAGCGACGTCGAATTGATCAGAATACGGGCGGCCTGTGCGTGTGGGCATAGGAGGACGGTAGAGACTTCCATTCAACGCCGCAATTCGCCTCGCTCTTGGGCGGGCCGCCGGCGCGTTCACGGGCATTTGCGGGGACTAGCGCTCGCTCGCACTTTAGGGCACTCATTGGACGCGGGCGCCTCGCGGGCGCGGCGGGACATCACGCGCGGATCGAGCTTGTCTGAGATCGTCGCGCCCTGAGGGTCCGCGCCGAAGGCGCGGGCGCGCTTCGCGCGCAAAAACCTCGCCCCCGCGACCCCTCCCGCGCGCGTCTACTTCCAAAACATGCGTCTGAGGCGAAGCCGCAGGGCGCGCGGCCACACGCCCTTGCCGAGCGCGGCCTCCAGCCCGGCAAGGTTGTCGCGCACGATCGCCGTGTTCGGATGACCGGGATCGAGGCTTTTCTCGCAAATCGCAAGCGCGCGGCGCATCGGCGGATCGGCCTCGGCGAGGCGGTTCGTCGCCTGAAGCAAGCCCGCGAGATTGTTCAGGTCCCTCGCCACCGTGAGATGATCCGGGCCGTAGCTCTTTTCGTCGATCGCGAGCGCGCGGCGCATCAGAGGCTCGGCCTCGGCGAGGCGGTTCGTCGCCTGAAGCAACCCCGCGAGATTGTTGAGTTGAGAAGCGACGTTGGGATGATTGGGCCCGAGGCTCTTCTCGCTGATCGCGAGCGCGCGGCGCAGCAGCGGCTCGGCCTCGGCGAGACGGTTCGTGGCCTGAAGCAGCAGCGCGAGATTGTTGAGGTCGGTCGCCACATCGGGATGATCGGGGCCGTAGCTCTGTTCGTCGATCGCGAGCGCGCGGCGCATCAGCGGCTCCGCCTCGGCGAGGCGGTTCGTGGCCTGAAGCAGCTGCGCGAGATTGTTGAGGTCGATCGCCACATTGGGATGATCCAGGCCGTAGCTCTGTTCGTCGATCGTCAGCGCGCGGCGCATCAGCGGCTCGGCCTCGGCGAGGCGGTTCGTCTCCCGAAGCAGGGCCGCGAGATTGTTGAGGCGGATCGCCACATTGGGATAATCCAGGCCGTAGCTCTTTTCGACGGTCGCCAGCGCGCGGCGCATCAGTGGTTCAGACCCGGACGTGCAGCTTTCCCGCATCCGGTTCTTCACGGAAGAGTTTCGCTCGCGTTGGCGTAGAGGACGCCGTCCGTGACTCGCCTGTCGAGAAGCGCACGGAGGTGATGATGTCCCCGCCGTCGTCCTCGCCAGTTCGGCTATCCGTTGTCGTTTCGTGGACAGGTTCGCGGAGCCCAAGGTCTCCTCCCGTGTTTCCCGGCAACGGCTCTCATTTCGCTCGCGGTGGCGTATCCGTTGGCGATCTTGGCTGGAGGCAGAGGATGGCGTTTCAGGATGAGAGCCGTTGCCGGGAAACACGGGGGAGACCTTGGGCTCCGCGAACCTGTCCACGATGAGAGCCGTTGCCGGGAAACACGGGAGGAGACCTTGGGCTCCGCGAACCTGTCCACGAAACGACAATGCGGTTCGTGGCCTGAAGCAGCTGCGCGAGATTGTTGAGGCGGATCGCCACATTGGGATGATCCGGGCCGTAGCTCTGTTCGTCGATCGCCAGCGCGCGGCGCATCAGCGGCTCGGCCTCGGCGTAATCCGCCTTGGCAAACAGGAGAGCGCCGAGCTGATCGAACAGCCGCGCGGTCGGCTCGGCAATCCCCGCCGCGTCCGCGTGGCGCGCGACCGCGAGCGCGTGCGGCGCGAGCGGATCGAGGGCTGGCCAGTTTCGCACGTCGTCGGGATAGCCGACGAAGGCCGCGTTCACCCATTCCAGCGCCTCGCGCAGCGCCTGCGGCCGGCGCTCCCCGCTCATCGCGCGTCGGGCGAAATCCTGCACCAGGCGATGGACGATGAAGCCCGGCGCCCCGCCGCCCTCCTGCGTCGCGCGCGTGATGAGCGAATAGGCGTAGAGGCCGGCGCGGACGGAGGTCGCGCCGGCGCTCGCCGCCTCGCCCGCAACCGCAACGTCGAGGAGCGGATCGGGGATCGGATCGGGGGCCAGAAAGGCGAGCCGGTCGAGCAGGCGGCGGCTTTCCGGGGTGAGCCGCGCCACCGAAGTCGTCCAGACCGTGGCAAGGGTCTTTTCCGAGCCGGTCACGACCGGATCGGACCACGCGAGCGCCGCCTCGCGCGCCGCGTTCCACAGCGCCAGATAGCGCGCGAAGCCGATGCGCTCGGCCGCGATATGGGCGCCCGCCTGCTCCAGCCCGAGGGCTAGGCCGCCAAGCTCGCCAGCAAGTGTCCGCGCCAGCGCCGCGTCGTCCGCTGCCAGGTTGCGATCGTCCGCCGTGCGGTCGAGCAGGAATTGCGTCGCGGCGTCCTCGCCGAGCGCATGGAGCTCGAACTTGCGGATGGCGGGAGGGAAATTCGCCGCTCGCGCCGTGACGATCACATGCCCGCCCTTGAGCCTCGGCAGGAGCTGGCTCACGGCGGCGACGGCTGCGCCGTCGTCGACATTGTCGAGGATCATCAGCCAGGGCGGGTTGGCTTCGAGCCAGCGCAAGGCCGCGGCGATCTTCGTCGCGTCGTCGCGCGCCTCCTTCTCCGGCAGGTCCAGAATTTCCGGCGCGGCGAGCGCGGCGAGGCCGGCGTTCAGGCTCGCCGCGTCGCTGGCGCTCACGAACATGAGCGCCGAATAGTCGGCCTCGCGCGCCCATCCATATTCGATCGCGAGCCGCGTCTTGCCCACCCCGCCCAGCCCATGCAGCGCGACCGCGCCGCCCTTCGCGGCGAGAAGCGCCTTGCGCAGGTCTTCGAGCGCTTCCGCGCGGCCGGCGAACAGGCCGCCGAGCGAGAGCAGCGGAAGATTGCGGGGTTTTGTCCTCGGCGGCGTCCCCGCGGCGCTCAGTGTGTCGAGGACTGCCGAGGCGAGAACCTGCGCCGCGAGATTGTCGGCGCTCGTGAATGGCGGACCGGGATGCTGGTCGATCGCCTTGAGGCAGCGCAAGTGATTGCCCTGCGAGGCCCGCGAAACCTTGGTTGGCTTGAATTTCTTGCCGCGCTCCACGCCATCGGCCGGCGCGACGACGACGAGGTTCCTTCTGGAGCCGTCTCTGTTGAAACCGACCGCGAGCCACGCCTCCCATTGCGTATAGCTCAGGGCGCGAAGCGCCTCGCGCCCCATGCCCTTGTCCGCGAGCCGCGCTGCGAGCTCGGGCCGCCGCTTCAGAAGATCATCGACGCTGGTCGCCGCCGGGGCCGAGCCCGCCATGTCGCCGACGAAATGCACGATCGCCTCGCACTGCTCGATGTACCTTTCGAGCATGGCGAGCGTGTCGCCGCCGAGCGCCTTGAAATCCTCCTGGATCTTGATCTCGACGTTCGGCCGCGTCAGCGCTTGGCGCAGGCTTTCGCGATAGGCGCCGAACTCATCCGACACGCAGGAGAGAAACAGTTTTACGTCCGCCATCGCCCGCCGCCCGCGTCATGGCCCTGGCGAATGTGGCATATCGCGACGAGGGCTGCAAAGCAGCGCCAGGCGTCTGCGGCAGGGAAATCGACATACACTTTGGGAAAAGCGAAATCAGTGGTATTGTTGACTGCGGCGAATGACTGCGAAGTGGGGAAGTGGGACACGTGCATAACAAGTCTGCGGCTGGTGACCCCGGCCCACAACGCACCCCCACCAACACCCGCCCGCGACAAACAGCGACCGCGCGCGGTATGCGCCGTCTGCATGGGTTGCGGTGCGGTGCGGCGTGATGACGCGTGCCCGTGCGACGGACGGCGCGAGAGCGCGCGGTTGACTGCGCCTCCCTAAACAGATGGTCGGCGCATAACGGGTCAGTCGCGGGCGACGGCCACGCTATAGCATCGAATGCGTGCGATATGCGGACGCCGCTCCTCCCTTTTCAACATTCCTCGGGACAACCCTCAATATTCCAAATAGCTATTTGCATGTCTGGTTGAGCAGATCCACCTCCGCCATACCGGGATTATTTGTATCCAAATAGGTGTCCAGCACATAGTAGGTGTTTGGATCTTTTTTCGACCCGATAACGCCAATGCTTTGATCCTTCATATGATTTGCTGCTCCTGGCATCTTTTTGACGATTTCATAAGGGCTATTTGTGGTAGTTAGAGGTCCGCGTACCTTCACGACCTCATAGTCATGTCTATGTCCATTATGTCCGAGCTGCTTTAAAACGTGAGGGTTCGTCGTTCTGACTTTATACTTGCGTCGGTATTGTATAACGCTTGAACAACTTCGCCGTGCACGCACGAAGCATGGATATGCAACACTTTCTGGGTCAGGGAAGGTTGCGAATTGATTGCCAATCCCAATTCGTCCATTTTCTTGGGTTTTAGTTCTTTTGTGATAAAATTGACCCCGTCCTCCCAGAAGTCTACATAAGGCTTATCGAAGATTGTCGTGTCTCCGATACCTGTCAACCGTACTTCGTCTGGGACGATTAAGAAACCTTCCGGCTTTGTAGCAGCGACGTCTTTGACGATATAATATTTATTTCCTTCCTGTATGCACAAATGCAGAGGGTTCTGGTGCTTTACACAACACTCCGACACTAGGTTCCAGAGCCCGTTTTCGTCCTTAGGGATATTGCTGCAGTCAACAGTAGTCTCATCTGTCGTCTGCGACCTCGCGGACGGTTGCGCCACGAGGATGGGCAGCATGAACGCACTCGCCACGACGGCTGCTTTAGCCCACCTCGCATTCCGACTGCTGGGATTACGTGTACAAAAGCTTAACTGATCGCTCTTATTGCAATGTGTGTTGACATGAGCGATAAAGGCTCTGGGCTTTGGGGGCGAAGATGAAGCCGTCGGATTTCGCGGGATGGCTGGCCGCGCTGTCGTCGTTGAGTGCGGCGCAGCGCCGTGTCGTGTTTCGCGAGCTCGCGCTCGCGGAAGCTGACGATCCCTGTGAGGAGGGCGTCGAGATCTGCGAACCGAGGTCTGCGGCGGGGGACGCGAAGAGGGCCGAGGAGCGCAGCGATGCGGTTGCGGCGACGCTTTCCGCATCGGGCGAGCGCGATATTTTCCGGGAAATCGCAAAGGAGCGTTATTCGCGGACGGGATGTCCGCGCTGCGGCGCGCTCGATGTCCGGCCCTGGGGTGAGGCGAGAGGTTTGCCGCGCTATCGCTGCGTGGAATGCCGCAGGACTTTCAATCCGTTCACAGCACTCCGGTGGCCGGCCTGCACAACAAGGATCGCTGGTTCGATCAGGCGCGAGCCCTGATCGAAGGGGAGAGCCTCGCCAAGGCGGCCGACCGCTGCCAGATCCACCCGAGCACCGCCTTCCGATGGCGGCATCGGTTTCTCGCCGCTCTCAACCTCGACAAACCCAAGAGCCTTTCGGGCATCGTCGAGGCCGATGAAACATTCATACTCGAGTCCTTAAAGGGTCGGCGGGGCGGCCTCGCCAGGCCCGCGCGCCGCCGCGGCGGCAAAGCCGCCAAGCGCGGCCTCTCGGCCGAGCAAATTCCCGTCGTCGTGGCTCGCGACCGCAGCGGCGCCACGTTCGACGCCGTCCTGTCCCGCCTCGACGCCGCCAGCCTAAAAGAAGCGTTCGGCGAACGAATTCCGCCTTCAACCGATTTCTGCTGCGACGGCGGCTCGGCCATCACCGCTTTCGCCAAGCGGGCCAAGCTCAAAGTCCATGTCCTACCCGCGCCCGGCAACCCCAAGCCCGAAGAATCGCAGTTCCATATAAACAACGTCAACGCCTACCACGGACGCCTCAAAGAGTGGATGCGACGCTTCCACGGCGTCGCCACCGAAAACCTTCCCACGTACCTGAGTTGGCGCCGAACCCTCGAAGCCATGCCCGCCGATGGCGGCCCGGCTCCCTGGATCGCCGCCGCTGCCGGACTCGGACCCTATCAACACGAAACACAATAAGAGCGTAACTGATTGATCACGTTACCTCTCCCCGACGTTTGGCAGCGGGCGAGCCGCTGCCCCAGTTATGAAGCTAAAGAGGGCGGCGTCTCAGCTCATCCCAGAACAGGGACGCCTACGACCCCACGACGTCTTTCCAGCGCGGTTCAACTCCCTCCGCGGCGGACGAGACCAAGCCTGCTCTTTAGGATCGACTAGGGTCATAGCAGCGGTAGATTGGATAAATGCCCGCCATCTGATTGCCGCCGGCCGACTGAGTTATCTGTCATGAGAAGGACAGCCATTTTCATTGTCTGGACAAAAATTTGTCTCATATCAGCCCAGTAAGCAAGCGGATCAGCCCAGTAAGCAAGCGGAAAATTTGCCTTGATTGCGCCTGGCCCACGCCAAGTGCTTGTAAGGCAGCGGAAATCGACGTCTTTTGATGGCCATCGGCTATGACAACGGGAAAGCTGCTTCCGTCAAAAAAACTCATGCGGTTCCCCCGCTGTTCAAAAAGCCGCCGCTCCCCGTGCCTAAGGGTCCCCGTCGCGACCTGTGTTGGAATTGGGTGGTGCGTCTTCCATGCGGCGAGGTCAATGATCTGATCGTCTGGCTAAGATGGTCGGCGCATAACGGGTCAGTCGCGGGCGACGGCCACGCTAGCATCGAATGCGTGCGATATGCGGAAAATGCGTGGGTCGGCGTGATTAGCGCGGGCGGGAGCGGGTGTGCGCAAAAGCGCGGTGACCTAGGCCTTGTTAGCTTCGAGCCCAACCAAGTCCTGAACGACGATCTCTTCGTAGCCCTTGTGGCGGGAACCCGCTGGCGCGTCGACCTTCACCTCGATGGTTTGCGTGACCGTCAGCTTGTCCAGGTTGCTGCCGCGCCGCTGCGTCGACCGCCCGCCCTTGGGCGCGTTCGCTTGCGAATCCGGTCGGTCCGTCGCCTTGTCCATCCCCGAGGGTTTCTGCGGCGGCCGCGGCGGCAGTTTCTTCAATCGCGCCAGTTCGTCCTTGACCGCCTGATGCTCGACCCTCAGCTTGGCCAACGCCCCGCTCACCTTCTCGTACTCCGCCTGAAAGCGGGTCACTTCGCCAATCAAAGTGCGAACCAGGCCGATGAGCTCGGCCGGCGTCATGCGCTCAAGCGGATCACCCAAATCAACGGACATCCCCAGCTTGAATCATACTTTCCGACGCTTGACTCCCCCCTTCCGCCCGGAAATTTGCCCCGATTACCACGTCGCCTCGTAACTCAGCGTGAACGCGAAAAAACTCGACGTGTTGCCCGGCGCGTCTGCGACGGTCCAGGCCCCAAGCCGACAACGTCCTTGTACTTGCCCGTTCCGCCGATCCATTCGATCGGGCCACTCTCAGGGCCCTCGCAAGTCATGAAGAGCTTATCGCCGTCGCCGTCCGTCTGCACACACGTCCCAGAGAACTTGTAGCCCTCGGGTCTGGCTCTCGCCTCCTCGAGGCAGCGTATCGCGAGGTTGTCCAGGAGCTTCGACCCGTCACGGGTCCTCACGACGCCTCGGCCGAGGATTGGGACCCGACGGGGCCCATGTCGACGACGGCGAGCGAACGGCAGACCGCATAGGCCGCGAGTTTCGCCGCGCCGCTCTTCGGCAGCGGCTCAGCGGCGGAAGCCTGCACGTGCGATGCGATCAACGCTACGGGAAACACGAACGCGCCCAATGTTCGCAAGACTGCCTCTTTCGTCGACGTGTTCGAAACCGATTGTTTACGTACGGGTAACACAACTGGATTGGCGGCGATGCCCCTTTCCCGTGAGAGAAGCCGGCGACCGGCACAAGGCTTTCCCGCCGATGTTGACGCGCGCAGGGCGGGCCCTCTAGATCGCTGCCGCAATCGGATCTGAGCCCATGACCGCTGACGAACTCGTCGCCCTGTTCGACCTTGCGCCGAAAGGCGACGATCGGTTCGTCGGCCATTCGCCGCTCAACGGCTGGAGTCGCGTCTACGGCGGGCAGGTGCTGGCTCAGGCGCTGGTCGCGGCGGAGCGCACCGTTGCGGGGCGCGACCCTCACTCGCTGCACGCCTATTTCCTGCTCGGCGGCGATCCCCACGAGCCGATCGTGTTGGAGGTCGAGCGGCTTAGAGACGGGCGCAGCTTCACGACCCGCCGGGTCGTCGCCCGTCAGAAGGGCGAGGCGATCTTTGTGATGGTGGCCTCGTTCCACGAACAGGAGCCCGGCTTCGACCATGCCGCTCCGCCTCCCGAGGCGCCCGCGCCGGAGGCTTGGCCGAACCCGCGCCAGGCGCTCGAACGTCTCGAGGGTCCGGCGCGCTATCACATGAAGGGCTTGCTGGAGACGACTTGGCCAATCGACTTCCGACCAACCGACTTGACCCGATACACACCGGGAGCCGCGCGCGAACCCCGCAACACCTTGTGGACGCGAATCGGCGAATCGTTGCCGCCCGATCCGGCCATGCATCGCGCCGCGCTTCTTTACTTGTCGGACATGTCGCTCCTGGAGACGGCGCTCGGCGCGTATGGCCTGACGATCCACGACCACCGCATCCAGATCGCGAGCCTCGACCATGCGCTGTGGTTCCACCGGCCCGCCCGTGCGGACGAGTGGCTCCTCTATGTTCAGGACAGCCCGAACGCCGTCGGCGCGACCGGGCTCGTCCGCGGGCTCATTTACACCCGCGAAGGCATTTACACCCGCGAAGGCATTCTGGTCGCCAGCGTCGCTCAGGAAGGCCTGATGCGCCGACGCCGTGACATCGAGTAGGGTCGAAGAGGGACGCGGTTCGCTCAGAGCCATGGGGCAAGCGCTCCGTTTCCCCTCCCCGCTCATCGAGCCGGACGTGGGGATTTGCCGCATCCGGAATGGCTTCATGACGAGGCGGACGGCGGCGGCGTGGTGGCGTGGAGACGGCATCGCGCAGACGCTTGACCGCCGAGCGTCCCGAACACCCCGGTCAAGCGGAAATCGGATGAGCGATCGGCCTTTTTCTTAGGCGCCTATTTCTTAGTCAGTTCGCGCGGGCGTTAACACGCCCAGCAGCGCACGCGTCCGCCGCAAGCGGAAAATCACGCATTATCAGATCGCTCAGCGTCCTGTGCGGCATGGCACGGCCCTTGTAAGGCGGCAGGCGGCGGAGCGTCTCCGCGTTCCGATTCACCGCAGACAGCGGCGCGGTCTCGAAAGAGCGCGCCCGCGTCAAATTGGGGCGAGGCCAATGAAAATTGTCATGGCGATCATAAAGCCGTTCAAGCTGGAGGAGGTGCGCGACGCGCTTACCGCCATCGGCGTGCACGGGCTAACGGTAACAGAAGTCAAAGGATATGGCCGGCAGAAGGGACATACCGAAATCTATCGCGGCGCCGAGTACGCCGTGAGTTTCCTGCCAAAGCTCAAGATCGAGGTCGCGGTCGACGCCGACGTCGCCGACAAGGTGGTCGACGCAATCATGGCGGCGGCCCGCACGGGCCAGATCGGCGACGGCAAAATCTTCGTCTACAGCCTCAACTCGGCGGTGCGGATCCGCACGGGCGAGAAGGACAAAGACGCGCTCTGAAACGCGGCCTTCCCCTTCCAGATCGGAGTTCTTTGACAATGAAATTGACAAGACTGATTTCCGGCCTCGTTCCGGCGTTGGCGATGGCCGCCTTCGTCGGCTTCGCCGCGCCGGTCGCGACTTACGCCCAAACCGCCGCCCCCGCGACGGAGGCTCCAGCCGCGGCGGCGCCGGCAGCGCCGGCTGCGGCAGCGCCTGCGGCGCCGGCCGCTCCGCCGTCCTGCTCGGCCACCGTCCTCGAAAAATGCACCGGCAACTCCGGCGACACGGCGTGAATGCTGACCTCTGTCGCACTGGTGCTGATGATGACCATTCCAGGCCTCGGCCTCTTCTACGGCGGAATGGTGCGCAAGAAAAACGTCGGCGACACGGTCATGACCAGCTTCGCCGTCACCGCCCTCGTGACGGTGGTCTACGCGGTCCTCACCTATAGCCTGTCGTTCACCGGCGGAACCTGGTTCATCGGCGGCCTCTCGCGCGCGTTCCTGCAAGGCATTCACTACGATCTCGCCTCGGGGGCGAACTCGCCCAACAGTCTGGCGCCGACGATCCCCGAGAGCGTTTACATGTGCTTCCAGATGACGTTTGCGATCATCACTCCGGCCTTGATCGCGGGCTCGTTCGCGGAGCGGATGAAATTCTCGGCCATGCTCTGGTTCATGGGGCTTTGGGCGATCTTCGTCTACGCGCCGATCGCCCATTGGGTCTGGGGTCCCGACGGCTTCATGAGCGCCGCGAACGTCGACGACAAGGGCAATTTCCAGGGAATGTTCCAGGTTCTGGATTTCGCCGGCGGCACCGTCGTCCACATCGACGCGGGCGTTGCGGGTCTTGTGGCGGCGCTCATGTTGGGCAAGCGCAGGGACACCGGCCCCGCGCACAACATGGTGCTGACCTTCATCGGCGCGTCGTTGCTGTGGGTCGGCTGGTTCGGGTTCAACGCCGGCTCAGCGACTTCGGCGGGTTTGCAAGCCGGCATGGCGATGACCGTCACCCAGATCGCGACCGCCGTCGCGGCCCTGACCTGGATGTTCGTCGAATGGGCGCACCGCGGCAAGCCGACCGTCGTGGGCATCGCCTCGGGCGCGGTCGCCGGCCTCGTCGCCATCACGCCCGCGTCCGGCTTCGTCGGTCCCGTCGGCTCGATGGTGATCGGCGTCGCCTGCGGCGTCGGCTGCTACCTCGGCGCGACCGCCCTCAAGCATGCCTTCGGCTATGACGACGCGCTGGACGCCTTCGGCGTTCATGCGGTGGGCGGGGCGATCGGCGCGATCCTGACCGGCGTCTTCGCCGTGAAGGCGTTCAGCGGCCATTCGGGCCTGCTGGAAGGCGACGTTGGGCAATTCATCAACCAGTTCTACGGAGTCGCCGTGGTCGTCGTCTATGACGCGGTCGCCACCTTCATCATCCTCTCCATCATCAAGGTGGTCGTCGGCCTGCGCGTCTCCGACGACGTCGAGCGCGACGGCCTCGACTACGCGCTGCATGGCGAAATCGTTCAATGAGCACTGCCCCGGCGGCGTCAAGCCTCCGGGCCTTCGTTTCCTCCCGAGAACTCGGACGCCTTTCGGGGCGTCCATTTTTTTTGCCTTATGCGTGACGCCGCTAGGGCGCGTTAAGGTTAGGCGCGCATTAACTCGGTCTGCATAGGGTCGAGACGACGCAGGCGCGCGAGGACGCGCCGCGCAAGCGGGCGGGTCTGTCATGCGTACGACGACATTCTCGGTATTCGACTATCTGCCGGCGACGGTGCGCGAGTTCCCGAAGCGCCGCGCGGCCGAGCTCGCCGGCCTTGCCGCGCTTGCCGGCGTGATCGGGCTCGGGCTTGCGCTGCTCACCTGGTCGGTCGCCGATCCGAGTCTGAACCACGCGACCAACGCGCCGGTCCGCAACCTGCTCGGCGCGCCGGGCGCGATCGTCGCCGACGTGGCCATGCAATTGCTCGGTCTCGCCTGCATTGCGGCGCTCGCGCCGCCCGCCTTCTGGGGCTGGACGCTCCTGACCGACCGGCGGCTCGAGGATCCGCGCGTGAAGGCGGGCCTCTATCTCGCCGGCGTGGCGGCGGCCGCCGTGCTCGCCTCGCTCCTTCCCGCGCCGGGAAGCTGGCCGCTGCCGAGCGGCCTCGGCGGGGTGGTAGGCGACGCCCTGCTCGCCCTGCCCCGCCGCCTGCTTTCCGGCTCGAGCTGGGCAATGGCGGCGACCGGCGCAGCGTGCGCGACATTCGCAATCCTGACCCTGACCGCCGCCTCCGGCGTCGGCTTCGCCCGCCGGCCGCGCGCGGAGGACAATTCGCAGAAGCACGCCGGGTCGCGCGCCCCAGCCGATGCCCGCTTCGACGATGCGGAGGGGGAGGACGAGCCCGGCTTCGCCATGGTGTCGATCGGCGCCGTCATTCATGCGATGCTGACGACGAAGGCGATGCTGCGGCGCGTGTTGCGCCGCCGCCCGAAATCCGCCGGCAAGGCGGTCCCCGCCGCGCGACAGGAGACGGCTCCCGCCGGGACTCGCGCCCCCTGGCTCGAGCTGCGGGCCGACGACGACGGGCTGACCGAGCCCGGGGCCTACGCTCCGCGCGCCAAAGCCGATCCGCCCGTGGCTGCGCCGGCCGCGCCCCACGTCGCCGCGCCGGCCGGCCCGCTCAAAGCCGGCGCTCGCGCCGCGGCCGACGCGCAACTGAAGTTCGCCTTCTCGCCGCGCGGCGAATGGGCGATGCCGCCGCTTGCGATGCTCGCCGAGCCGAAGAAGGCGTCGAGCAAGATCTCGACCGACGCGCTCGAGCAGAACGCGCGCCTGCTCGAAGGCGTGCTCGACGATTTCGGCGTCAAGGGCGAGATCATGAACGTCCGGCCGGGCCCGGTCGTCACCCTCTACGAGCTCGAGCCCGCCCCCGGCATCAAGTCTTCGCGCGTGATCGGCCTCGCCGACGACATCGCCCGCTCGATGTCGGCGGTCTCCGCCCGCGTCGCGGTGGTGCAGGGCCGCAACGCGATCGGCATCGAGCTGCCGAACCAGCGCCGCGAGCTCGTCTACCTGCGCGAGCTCTTGGCCAGCGAGGACTTCGAGAAGTCGAAGCATCGCCTCGCCATCGCGCTCGGCAAGACGATCGGCGGCGAGCCGGTCATCGTCGACCTCGCCCGAATGCCCCATCTCCTCGTCGCTGGCACCACGGGGTCGGGCAAGTCGGTCGCGATCAACACCATGATCCTCTCGCTCGTCTACCGCATGAAGCCGGAGAAGTGCCGGCTCATCATGGTCGATCCGAAGATGCTCGAGCTTTCGGCCTATGACGGGATCCCGCATCTGCTGACGCCGGTCGTCACCGACCCGAAGAAGGCGGTCGTCGCGCTCAAATGGGCGGTGCGCGAGATGGAGGACCGCTACCGCAAGATGTCGAAGGTTGGCGTGCGCAACGTCGACGGCTTCAACGCCCGCGTCGCCGAAGCGCGCGCCAAGGGCGAGACGCTGACCCGCACCGTCCAGACCGGCTTCGACCGCGAGACGGGCGAGGCGATCTACGAGCACGAGGAGCTCGCGCTCCAGGAGCTGCCCACCATCGTCGTCGTGGTCGACGAGATGGCCGACCTGATGATGGTCGCAGGCAAGGACATCGAGGGCGCGATCCAGCGCCTCGCCCAGATGGCGCGGGCCGCCGGCATCCACCTCATCATGGCGACCCAGCGCCCCTCGGTCGACGTCATCACCGGCACGATCAAGGCGAACTTCCCGACCCGCGTCTCCTTCCAGGTGACGAGCAAGATCGACAGCCGCACCATCCTCGGCGAGCAAGGGGCCGAGCAGCTGCTCGGCCAGGGCGACATGCTCTACATGGCGGGCGGCGGGCGCATCGCGCGCGTGCACGGGCCGTTCGTCTCCGACGGCGAGGTCGAGAAGGTCGTGGCCCATCTGAAGAAGCAGGGCCAGCCCGAATATCTGCACGCCATCCTCGAGGAGGATGAGGCCGAGGACGAGGCGCCCCCGCCCTCGCCGGGCTCGATGGACGCCGAGGAATCGGCCGACTATTACGACCGCGCGGTCAACATCGTGCTGCGCGATCGAAAGGTCTCGACGAGCTACATCCAGCGCCGCCTCTCGGTCGGCTACAACAAGGCGGCCTCCCTGGTCGAGCGGATGGAGAAGGAGGGCGTGGTCAGCCCGCCGAACCACGCCGGAAAACGCGAGATTTTGATCGGCAACTGGGTCGACCGCAGCGCCTTCGAGGATCTCGAGGACTAAGTCTCGAGGCGCGGCGCTTCGCGCCCGACCTCTAGATGTAGCGAGTCCGGCCCCCGCCGGACCATAGCGTTTTCAGCCGCGGAATCAGTCTTTCCAAGGCCTTGCGGCAGCATTTCCAGCCGACCGCGACGTTGCAACCTTGGACTTTTTTGCGAAGTCTTGGCGGATCCCGGCCAAGGTCGCTGAAGGCGCAGGACCGACATCCTCGAACCGCTCGCGGCGCATCCCGACGTGTCGCTGAAGTCCGGGATCGCACGAGCAATCGAGCCGATCGACGCGCTCAACGACGGGAACGGCTTTCGCGCGCCTACCGATGGAGTGGGCGGGCAAGAACATCTGGGATGAGCCATCGGGTACCATTGTCATAGAGAACAAAGGTAGCACAAAGCTCGACCTTCGCCAAGGATTTTCACGCCGCCTGCGGGCGTAACAGACGTGGCGCCGACGAGGCGCCGCCATGGCGCCGCCCCGCCGCGGACGTCGGCCGAAACGGTCGCCGGACGCCGCTCCCGGCGCGGAAAACAGGGAATTGCTTTTCATGGAACAGGGAGTTTTTGCGCACGAACAGGGAGCTTTTGCGCGGATCCGAGCGCGTCGCGCCTCGATTGAGGCAAACCCTTGGGGCCCGCACTTAGGCCTGGACCCGATCTCACTTCCGAACGGGACGCGCTCGACCGCGCTAAAGCCGGGACTCGAGGTGCGATCCGGAGTTGACCGCAGCCCGCCCTCGTACTTGAAAGCCTTCCCGAAGCGGGTAGGATTCCACCACTTTGGCCGGCGTCGCACATGCCAACCGCCGTTCGAGGCACGGGGAGAGGGGGGCGGCGGCGTTGATCAAATGGCTGGTCGATATCGCGCGAACGCGCCGGACCGGCGCCTGGTCTTGGGTCCTGGCCGGCGGCTTCTTTGCCGCGGCCGTCATCGTGCGCCTCGCGCTGGCGGGGTGGCTCGATCCGACTCCGTTCTTGGCGTTCTTCCCGGCGATCGGGGCGAGCACGCTGCTTTGCGGCTGGCGTCAAGCCGCCTTGGTGTTGATCCTGTCCGCCATTGCGGCATGGTTTTTCCTTCCTGAACAGAATTTCTCGTTCCCGATTGGCTTTGACCCCGCCCTCGAAATTGCGCGCTTCCTGCTCGTCTCGGCGCTCCTGATTATGCTGGTCGAAGGGCTGATTCAGGCCGTCCTAAAGCTCGACAACGCGGCGCGCGTCAACGAAGAGCTGTTTCGCGAGCTCCAGCATCGGGTGGCGAACAACCTCCAGATCGTCGCGGCGACGCTGCAAAAGGCGCAGCGCGGTCTGCAGGACCCCGCCGCTTTGCAGGCCCTCGACCATGCGCTCGGCCGGATCCATTCCATGGCCGCGCTCCATCGCCGGCTTTACGACACGGCGGCCTACGCGCAGGGCCTCGAGCCGATCTTGCGCGAAGTGCTGGCGGAAGCGTTTCGCGCCCTGCCGGTCCAGGTCAGGCTGGAAATCCGTTCCGGCGAACTGTCCGTCGGGGAGATGACCGCCATCGCCCTCTTGGTGAACGAGGCGGCCATTAACGCAGCCAAGCATGTGTTCCGTCCCCGGAAAGGCGCGCTGTTCGAGGTGTCCCTGGCGGAGGTCAAACCGGGGCGCATGCAATTGACGATCCGCGACGACGGCCCGGGAATCTCTTCCGACGCGGCCCCGGGACCCGGAACACAGAGGTTCGGCTTGGAGGTCATGCGGGGATTGGCGGGGCAGCTCGGCGGCTCGTTCGAAATGCCGGAAGGCCCGGGCGCGACGCTGCGGGTCACGTTTTCGCGTGCGCTCTCCGGGCCCCCGTTCGCCGATCCGCGTTCGGCCGAATGACGCATAACCCCGGCGCGGCTTGAATGATCGACGCTCTGCAAACGCCCGCGGCGAGGCCGTCATGATCGAGATGCTGCCAGGCTATCCAGACCACGTGCTCGCGATTTCGGGCGTCGGCCGCGTGACCGCGAACGACTACCGCGATGTGCTGATTCCAGAGGCTGAGGCGCGCATCGCCCGGTACGGCGCGCTGCGCCTCCTCTACTGCCTCGGCCCGAACTACGAAGGAATCGACCCGGCGGCGGTCTGGTCCGATGTCGCCTTCGGCTTGTCTCACTGGTCGAAGTTCGGGCGCATCGCGCTCGTCACCGACGTCGCCTGGATCCGCGACGCAGCCGGTCTCTTCGCGCCCTTCTTCCATCATGCGCTTCGCGTCTTCGACGCGGCCGATCTCGATGCGGCGAGCGCCTGGATCCGGGCGCCCGAGGAGGCGACTTAGAGCATGATGCGATCGGGTTGAACCGTCGTGGTCATTGCGAGGAGCGTAATGACGAAGCAATCCAAGGGCCGTAAGGCGTTCACCTGGATTGCTTCGCTTCGCTCGCAATGACGGGTCTGAGTCGGCGGCTCGCCGCAGCCGAGGGTTACTCGGGACCCGCCTCTCTCAGCCACTGCGCAATCTGCGGCCACGCTTCTTTTAGCGATTTGGCCCCCATGAAAAGGCCGATGTGGCCGCCGGGCGCGAGCCTCTTGACGATCCGTTCCTTCGGAGTTCCGAGCAAGCGCTCGGCTTCGAACACCTGCTCCTTGGCGGTGATGTCGTCCTCCGAGCCGGCCAGCAGATCGACCGGGCACGCGATCGATTTGAGGTCGAGGCGGCGGCCGAGACCGACGAACTCGCCCTTGGCGAACCGATTCTCCACGAAGAGCTGACGGATCGCCTGAAGATACCAGCGGCCGGGCAGGTCGAGCGGGTTTTCGTACCAGCTCTCGAACGCCTCGCGCTTGGCGACATAGGCCGGATCGTCGATGTGCTCGTAGAGGTCGACGTGCTCCTCGAAATAGTGCTGCTCCGGATGCATGTTCTTCCATCCCTGCAGCATGAACTTGCCCTTCATCAGGCCGCCGCAGAGCGCCACGAGCTCCTCGTAGAACGACAGCGGCGACTGATGAACCATCCGCTTGATCGGCCCGCCGCCGGCGTCCGTGTCGATCGGCGCGCCCGCCAGAACGAGCGCGTCGACCTTGTCGGGGAACCGCGCCGCCGCCATCGCCGAAAGCCAGCCGCCCTGGCAGAGCCCGACGAGGTTGACCCGTCCGCCGAGGTCGTCGATCGCGACGATCAACTCGGCGAGATAATTGTCGATGTCGAAATCCTTCATGTCGTCGGTCGCCGACTTCCAGTCGGTCAAAGCGACATGTCCGACGCCGTTCGTGAGCAAGGTCTCGATCAGGCTCTGCCCCTTGCGATAGTCGGCGATCATCGCGCTATGTCCCGCATAGGGCGCGTCGACGAGGGTCGGAATCCCGCCGGGACGCCCGTAGTCGCGCAGGATCATGGTGCGCAGGTCGAGGCGGACGACATTCGGCGTCGCGAGCTCGGGCCTCAGCTCGTCATGGATCCTGATCTCCTCCTCGACGAACCTCAGATTCTTCGCGTAGCGCTCCAGGCCTTGCTCGGCCAGCGCCGCGGCCATCGAAATGGGCCAGAAGGCCGGGACGCCGAGGAGCGGCGATCGCGAGGGTTTGGCGGGCGAAATCTCGGGCATGACGATTCTCCTGGCGTCGGGACGACGAGGCGATGGGTGGCTCGCGCGCGAGAAGCGCGGGCGAGCTCACGGAATGACGATCACCGGAAGCGGCGAGAGATTGACGAGCTTCTGCGACACACTGCCCAGTAGGAGCCGCGCGACCGGCCCGGCCCCGCGCTTGCCCGCCACGATGACGTCGACTGCCTTCTCCTTCGCGATGTCGATGAGCGACTGCGCGACGTCGCCGGGGCGGGATTCGAGCTGAATCCCGGCGACGCCCGAGCCCTGCGCGCGCGCTCGCGCCTTCGTCAGGGTTTCGGCCGAGATCAACTCCAGCAGTTCCTTCAGCCAGACCTGCTCGGACTGCGTGAGGCGCATCATCGCCTTGTGGGGAAGGCCGTATCCGCCGATGACGTTGGCGATCAGGAGGTCGGCGCCTTCGCGCTTGGCCAGGCCCGCCGCGTAATCGACCGCGCGGTCCGCCGCATCCGAGCCGTCGGTCGCTACCAGAACCCGTTTCATCGTTCGCTCCCCTTGCTCGCCCAAATGTGATGGAAGTGGTTGAACAGCCAACCCTCGACGCGGGCGAGATGCCGGGCTTGCCGGCCCGGACGGTGCGCGATCATTTGGTAGACGCCGATCTTGACCGCGCTCGCGACGAAGAACGAGACGAGCGTATAGGCCCAAACCATCAGCGCAAGAGGCCATCCGGTCGGCGACATGAAGAAGCCGTAGACGACGACCAGCGTGCCGACGATCTGGGTGGCTTCAGCCGGAACGACCAGCCTCCAGCTCGGCCAGGGGCGCTCCCACACCGGGCCGGTGTTGCGGGTCAGGTAGATCGTCATGTGGCCCGAGACGAGCAGCTTCAAGAAAATCAGCGCCTGGACGACCGGCTGCGCGAGCCCGAAATAGTCGCGGACCAACCAGTAGAGCACGAAGCTCTCGATGACGCCGTAGACGCCGAGCGCCGTGGCGATGGTCAGCACGCGCGCCATGTCCCAGCGCACCGGCGCCTCGGCGACCGGCGCATTGTCGTAGGCGATCATCATGATCGGCAGATCGTTGAGCAGCGCGAGCAGCACCACCATGATCGCCGTGACCGGATAGAAATTGAAGATCAGGATGCTCGCCGTCATGAACAGGAGGAGCCGCATGGTCTCAGCGATGCGGTAGATGGCGTAGCTGGTCATGCGCTCGAAGATGCGGCGCGATTCCTCGATCGCGCGGGTGATGACCGAGAGGCCCGGCGCGGTCAGCACGAGATCGGCGGCGGCGCGCGCCGCGTCGGTCGCGCCGCTGACGGCGATCCCGATGTCCGCCTGTTTCAGCGCCGGCGCGTCGTTGACGCCGTCGCCGGTCATGCCGACGATGTGGCCCGCGCCCTGCAGGATCTTGACGATCTTGAACTTGTGCTCGGGAAAGACGCGGGCGAAGCCGTCGGCGGCGACGATGCGCGCCGCGTTCGGGTCGGGACGCCCTTCGGCGAAGGCGTCCGCCGCCACCGCGATCTTGCGGCCGAGCCCCAGCTTTCCCGCGATCTCCGCGGCGATCGCTTCATGGTCGCCGGTCACCATCTTGACGTCGACCCCCATCGCGCGCGTCACGGCGATCGTCTCGGCGCTGTCGTCGCGCGGAGGATCGAACAGCGGAAGAAGGCCGAGGAAGCGCCAGGCCCCCGGCGCGTCGGCGCGCGCGACGCCGAGCGTGCGATAGCCCTTGCCGGCGTCCGCCTCGACCAGCGCGTCGATCGCCTTTCGCTCGCCGGCGTCGGGCTTGCACAGGTCGACGATGACCTGCGGCGCTCCCTTGGCGACGGTGAAACGTCGGCCGTTCGCCTCGACCTCCGCCTCCGCCCGCTTCGCCACCGGATCAAACGGATGAAACGCGCGCACGGCGTAAGAATCGAGATTGAGCGTCGGGGGTTCGGCGGCGAGGATCGCGGCGTCGATGGCGTCGGGCAAGTCGCGGCGCGACGAGAGCGCCGCCGCGAGCATCAATTCGTCGAGGCTCGCCCCGCGCGCCGACTGCGCCTCGCCGAGGGTGAGCTCATTCTTGGTCAGGGTGCCCGTCTTGTCGCTGCACAGAATGTCCATGCCCGCCATTTCCTCGATGGAGACGAGCCGCGACACGATCGCCTTCATCTGCGCGAGCTTTTCCGCCCCGACCGCCATGGTCACCGAGAGCACGGCGGGCAGCGCCACCGGAATCGAGGCGACCGTCAGGATGAGCGCGAACTGCACCGTCTCGAGCAGCGGGTCATGGCGGAAGAGCGCGGCGACGCCGATCAAGAGCACCAGTCCGACCGTCGTCAGGACGAGGAAATTGCCGATTTTCAAGACCGCGCGCTGGAAATGCGACACCGTCTTCGCCTGCTCGACGAGATGGGCCGTCTTGCCGAAATAGGTGTTCATGCCGGTCGCAGTGACGAGGCCGGTCATCTGGCCCTGCTTAGCGATCGAGCCGGAATAAGCCTCGTCGCCGACCTTCTTGTCGACGGGCAGAGATTCGCCGGTGAGCGCCGACTGATCGACGCTGAGGTAATCGCCATCGACCAGTTTCATATCGGCCGGGACGATGGCGCCGAGGCCGACCAGCACGACGTCCCCGGGCACGAGCAGGCGGGCTTCGACCTCCTTCCAGGCGCCGTCGCGCTTGACGCGGGCTTTCAGCGCCAGCCGCTGCTTGAGCAGCGCGATGGCGTTGTCGGCCTTGAACTCTTGCCAGAAGCCGACGCCCGCGTTGATGAACAGCATGACGAGAATGATCGTAAGGTCGTCCCAGTGGCGCAGCAGCCCGGAAAGCACCGCGGCGATTTCGATCATCCAGGGGATCGGTCCCCAGAAGAAATGGGCCAGGCGTTCGAGGACGCCCACATGATGCTCGGCGAGCGCGTTCTCGCCATACTGCGCCAGCCGGCGCTCAGCCTCGGCTTCGGTGAGGCCGGCCAGTTCGGCTGCGGTCGGGGGAAGGTCGACGGCGGTCGGTTGCAGCGCGCTGGGGACGCTCGTCCGGAGCTCCGTGGTCATTCGACGCTCTCCTTGTGGTCAATCGCGCCCACGCGGCGTCATGATGAGGGTCGCACGAAGCGCGTGGCGCAGGCGCGTCATCCACCCGTCCGGGGAGGGCGGCTGCCTGCGCTCCGCGGCGGCGACCTGTTCAGCCGTCGCTCGACGAACGCGAGCCAGTAGCGCGAAATATCCTCGAAACTACGGCGTGACGCGGCCTCGATCTTTTTGGAGGGGCCAGGGGCGCCAATCGCGCGAGCTTCGCACCGCTTCAACGCCGCCGCCCGACAAGGAACAGCCTCGGGAACCGCAGGAGCACTTTTCCGTCCGGCTGCTCCGGATAGGCTCGCGTCAATTCGGCCAAAAGCGATCGAGGAACTTTCTCTGAGAGGGTTCATCGAGCAGAGCCAAAAACGGCGCGAGGCTGCCCGCCCTCATCAAGTCGATGATCGCTCCGGCCCCGTTCATCGCGCGCAGATAGGTCGTCTCCCAAATGTCGACGGAGGCGCAAACCGGGCTCAGAAGCGCATAGAGCCCCTCCATCGTTTCGTTGAACGGCCGCGTCTTGGCGACCGGCAAGAGCGTCTTGGCCCACGGCCCGTCGGCCGCGATCATTCGCAGAATCGCGCGGTTCGAACTCGTATAGATTGTTGGGAAACTGGACCGCGAGCCGGCCGCCCGGCGTCAGCCGCCTCACGAGCGCAGGCAGCAGCTTGCGCAGCGACGGCAGCAATTCGAGATCGCCGTTGACATAGATGAGATCGAACGCGTTCCGGGTGGTCGCAGTGAAATGGTCGTCGAGGCTCGACCGGTCCAGTCCGACGATTTCGGCGTCCGGAAAGCGCTCGGCCAGGATCGCGCTTGTCGACCACGGTTGCGCCCGAACATCGGCGACCCGTCTCGGCGCTGCGTCGCCGATGCGAGACAAGAGGTCGGCCGCCGCCGTTGCGTCTTCCTCTTGCGCCGACGGGTGAGAAACGCCCCGGATGGAAAGCTCCGCCTTCATCGCGGACTCGTCTTGTCAGCTCATGGGGCACAAAATTCGCCGCGAAGGCGCCGGAAATGCGGCGGGTTCATTAAAGCTCCCTTAGCCGCTTTGCCTTAAAAGGGCAGGCGGCGGAGCAGATCGATGGACGATATCGTCTCGTTCGTTTGGCGTCTCGTTCCCGATTGGCTGGTCGATCGGCTCGGCGATCTTTTCCATGCGCCGTTCTGGAAGGTGCTGGCGGGGGCGGTGATCGTGTCCCTCTCCGTCGTCGCATTCTTCGCCTTGCCAGCCGTCGCCCGGAACAAGGTCAGGCTCGTCGTCATGCTGGCCGCGCTGGCGATCGCGGCGCTCGAGCTCGTCCGCCCGCTGGAGCGCGGCTTTCCTCTCGGCTGAATGGCGGCCGGCGTTTTCCTCCCCGCGATCGGCCCACGGAATAAGGCTCAACTCGCGCCGGCCTTTGCTCTATGTCGCGAGCCCCAACTGAAAACAGCGCGCCGAAGCGCTCGCCGGATTTCTGCGATCCGGCGTCACGGCAGGAGTTCAAACGCAAAATGAACATCATCGAGAAGCTCGAGGCCGAGCACGCGGCCCGGCTGCCCGGCGCGAAGATGCCGGACTTCCAACCGGGCGACACGGTCGTCGTCAACGTCAAGGTCTCCGAAGGCGACCGCACCCGCATCCAGGCCTACGAAGGCGTCTGCATCGCGCGCAGCGGCGGCGGCCTGAACGAGAATTTCACCGTCCGCAAGATCTCCTACGGCGAAGGCGTGGAGCGCGTGTTCCCCGTCTATTCGCCGGTGATCAACTCGGTGAAGGTTTTGCGCCGCGGCAAGGTGCGCCGCGCAAAGCTCTATTACCTGCGCGATCGCCGGGGCAAGTCGGCACGCATCGCCGAGCGCACCGAAACCGCCGCCGCCAAGGCCGCCGCGGCGGCGGCCAAGGACGCCGGCAAAGAGGCAGCGAAGGAATAAAATGTTCCGCCGCCCTGTCGCGGGCGGAATTTCATCGGGGGCGATCATGTCGCAAGCCGTCATCGCGCAGAAGGCGCCGTTCGGGAAAGACCTCGAAGCGGGCAAGACCTACTACTGGTGCGCCTGCGGCCGGTCCGCCAATCAACCGTTCTGCGACGGTTCGCACAAGGCGGTCGGCATGGCGCCGAAGGCCTTCACCGCCGAAAAGACCGCGACCGCCTGGCTCTGCGGCTGCAAGCAATCGAAGAACGCGCCCTACTGCGACGGCACCCACAAGAGCCTGTGAGCGAAAAGGGCAGGGCGCGGACGAAGCGCCCCCTGCAGGTCAGCGCAGACCCTCCGTCGCGGCCAACTTCTCCTTGAAGCCGGCGAGCGCGGCTTTGTCTTCGCTCGTCAGGTAGGCCGACGCCAGACAGTCCGAACTCAGAATTTGGTCGATGAGGCCCCTGGCCTGAGGGCCCGTCTCTCTGATGATGCTGTCCGCATCGTCGTCTCGAATGAGCCCCCGCACGACGTTGCCGACATCCTCGTCGCGCGACGAACAGACGAGGCTCGCAAGCTGACCGGCGAGAGCCTTCTGCTGGGCGATTTCGTCCTCCGGACTCATTTTCCCGGTGCTTGGGATCGAGCCTGCGGGAGACCCCGGCGTCGACGGGTTCAGCCGTTTGTCGACACGCGTCAAGGCGTCCTTGCTCCCGGCGAACCGCGCGCGAAGATTGTCGTAATCGGTTTTTGGGAATGCGGCCCTGCTCAACTCGACCGCGATAACCCCGTTCAAGTCGGCGCCAGTGAAGTCCGCCCGCCAAACGCTCGCGCCGATGAGGTGGGCGAGGCCCATCTTGGTGTCGGAAAAGTCCGCTCCTGACAGTTGCGCGTTGTCGAGGCACGCGCCCTGCAACTGGGCGTTCTTGAACGACGCGGCTTGCAGTTGCGCTCCGCGCAGCCTCGCGCCGCGGAGATCGGCGTCGTCGAAATCCGCTCCCGAGGCCTCCGCCTGGTCGAAGGTCGCCCCCTCGAGTCTGGCCTTTTCGAGCGTGGCGCCGCTAAGCTTCGCTTGGTTGAACTTCACACCTTGCAGGCCCGCATTGTACAGATAGGCGCCCTCGAGATCCGCGTAATGAAGGTTCGCGCGCCCGAGCTCTGCGTCTCCGAACGAGGCGCCCGCGAGATGAGCCTGATAGAAGTCGGCGCCCTCGAGATTCGCATGGTACATTTGAGCGTCTTGAAGTTTGGTCTGATAGAAACTCGCGCCTTCCAAATGCGCGTTCTCGAGATTGACCTTGCGCAGGTCGGCGCCGTTAAAGACCGCCTTTTCGAAATGCCCGAGCTTGCGCGCGATCGTCTGTTTGGGGGAGCCCGACTTCTCGTCGATCGCCAGTACGCCCGGCGTATCGAAGTTCGGAAGCACGAGCGTGTTGGAGAAGGGGCTCCGACGGCGTTGGCTCCGTGGGTCATACGGGCCGCTCAACAACAGGTCGTGGAGCGATGTCCAGACGGGTTGACCCAGATCGTCTCGCGCGCCAAGCTAGGCGGTGACCCAATTCGGCGGAATCCACTCGAAATCGAGCTTCGAATCGATCCATTCGCCGGGAAACGTCGCCACCGCCACGGACACGAACAGGGTGGCGCAACTGGCGACGAGCAGCGCCCGACGTCCGCGTCTGAGCGACCAGATTTCCTTTCCACCGTCGACCACGACGGGCCAGAGGGCCCACAGGAGAGCCAAGTCGATAAGCACGAGAATTCGATGCAGCCAGGTCACTTGCCATGAGTGAAAGGGCAGGAACTGAATTTGGACGAGCAGCAGCAGCAAAATGGGACCGACGACGAGCGATATCCAGGCGATCGAGCGGGAGACGAACCCGATCCGTCCCCTGGTCAGCTGAGGGACCGCAAGGAGATGGACGAAAATATTCGCGGGCAGCTGCCAGCGAAACCGCAGGACATCGTCTTTCGCTGTTTCCTTCAGATTGACGGGACTCACGAGTTGCGCCTCGAGCGCGCGGACTTTGGCGGCGAGGATGTCAAAATGCAGGAGCGTGTATGCTTGCCAGATGACGAAGACGATCGGCGCCAGAACAAAGAAAGCTACGAGCGGCAGCGGCGCGTCGCTCAGAAAGGGTAGCTTCACCGGCCGCTCGAGAAACAAATCCTCGTGGGTCACTGCTCCTGCTGTGATGCTGATATAAATCAGAATCCCGAGATATGTCAGCCACAACCCATACGCGACAGAGGCTGCGTCCTTCACAAATTCGCGGGCCTCGTCGATGTCGCGGGCCTTGCTGACGAATGTCTCGGCCCTGTCGTTCCGATCGCATTTCTCTCTTGCGTCCGGCCGAGATGCATCTTTGCCCGCCATGCGCGTCTCCCTGGACTTTGGTTGCGCAAGTTACGCTTGAATTCTACGTCAATTCCTTCGGAAGGGATAGCGCGTGCGGGTGATGATCGACTTGGAGCGGCGACCGGTTTCTCCACGGCGGCTCGCTCGTCGGGACGGCGAACCGCGCCTCGGCCTGCCCATCGTTCACCGATCGCGGGTCCATGGTAGACCCGCGCCATGACCGCGAGCCCCGCCGCCAACGTTTTGCCCCCCGGCAGCGTGGCCGATTCTGTCGTCGACGTCCTCGTCCCCGTCGCGGTCGACACCGCCTACAGCTATCGCGCGCCCGCCGAGCCGAGGCTCGAGCCGGGAACCTTCGTCGGCGTGCCGCTGGGCGCGCGCCATGCGACCGGGGTCGTCTGGGCGGTGCGGCAGGGTGGCGGCGACAATCTCAAATCGGTGGCGGCGGTGCGCGACTGGCCGCCGCTCAAGCAGCCGTTGCGCGACTTCATCGACTGGGTGGCGCGCTGGACTCTTGCCCCGCGCGGCATGGTGCTGCGCATGGCGATCCGCGCAAATGAATTGATCGAGCCGGCGACGCAAAAATTCGGCCTCGTCGCGACCGGAAAACCGCCCGCCCGCATGACGGAGGCCCGCGCCCGCGTTCTGGCGGTGCTGGCGGGGAGCGAAGCGCCGATCGGCAAGGCGGCGCTCGCCGAGCGCGCCCAGTGCTCGGCGGGCGTGGTCGACGGCCTCGTCGAGGACGGGGCGCTTAAGTCGGTCGCGCTGCCGCCGGGAAAAATCGCCGCCGGCCTCGACCCGGACTTTTGCCCGACCGCACTCAACGAGGACCAGAAGCCGGCGGCCGACGATCTCGCCGCGCGCGTCGCCGCGCGCGCCTTCTCGGCGACTTTGCTCGAAGGCGTGACAGGATCCGGCAAGACGGAAGTCTATTTCGAGGCGGTCGCGCAAGCCCTGCGGCAGGGGCGGCAGGCGCTCGTGCTCCTGCCCGAGATCGCGCTGACCACCCAGTTCCTCGACCGTTTCGCGGCGCGCTTCGGCGCGCGTCCGGCCGAGTGGCACTCGGGCTTGAGCGAGCGCCAGCGCGAGCGGATCTGGGGGGCGGTCGCGAGCGGCGAGGCGCGGGTCGTCGCCGGAGCGCGCTCGGCCCTCTTCCTGCTCTTCGCCGACCTCGGCCTGATCGTCGTCGACGAGGAGCACGAGGGCGCCTACAAGCAGGAGGACGGCGTCGTCTACAACGCGCGCGACATGGCGGTCGTGCGGGCGCGGCTCGAACAGGCGCCGGTGGTGCTCGCTTCCGCCACCCCGGCGCTCGAGACGCGGGTCAACGCCGAGACGGGGCGCTACCGTTGGCTGCACCTGCCGGCGCGCTTCGGGCCTGCGACCATGCCCGGCATCGCGACGGTCGATCTCAAACGCGAGGGCCCGCCGCGCGGGCGCTGGCTGTCGCCGAAGGCGATCGCCGGCGTCGAGGCGGCGCGCGAGCGGGGCGAGCAGGCCCTCCTCTTTCTCAACCGGCGCGGCTATGCGCCGCTCACCCTCTGCCGCCCCTGCGGCCACCGGTTCGAGTGCCCCAATTGCTCGGCCTGGCTGGTCGAGCACCGCTTTCGCGCCGCGCTCGTTTGCCACCATTGTGGCCATGCCGAACCGCGGCCGAAGCTTTGCCCGCAATGTCACGACCTCGACAGCCTGACCGCCTGCGGCCCCGGAGTGGAGCGGCTCGCCGAGGAGGCGGCGCTCCTGTTCCCGGACGTCCGCACGCTGGTGCTGTCGTCCGACTTCCCCGGCGGCATCGACACCCTGCGCCGCCAGCTCGACGCGGCGGCGAAGGGCGAGTTCGACCTCATCATCGGCACCCAGCTCGTCGCCAAGGGCCACAATTTCCCGCTGCTCACCTTCGTCTGCGTGGTCGACGCCGACGTCGGCCTCGCCAACGCCGATCCGCGCGCCGCCGAGCGCACCTTCCAACTCCTTCGCCAGGCGACGGGCCGGGCCGGACGCGGCGACAAGGCGGGCCACGCGCTCCTGCAGACCTGGCAGCCCGAGCATCCGGTCATCGCCGCGCTCGTCTCGGGCGACGCCGAGCGGTTCTACCGGGAGGAAACCGAGCAGCGGCGGATCGGCGGCCTGCCGCCGTTCGGCCGGCTCGCCGCGATCATTGTCTCGGCCGAGGACAAGGGCGCGGCGGAGGCGCACGCCCGGGCGCTGGCGCGGACCGCGCATGGCCTTCCCGAGGGCAAGGGCTGGAAGGTCGCGCCGCTCGGCGGACATGCCCGGGGCGACGAGATCGTGCTGCTCGGCCCCGCGGAGGCGGCGATCGCGGTCTTGCGCAAGCGCCACCGTTTCCGCCTCGCCGCCAAGGCGCCGCGCTCGGCCGACCTGCAGGGTTTTTTGCGCGCGCTTTTGGCCGCCGCGCCGCCGCCGCGCGGCGGGGTGAGAGTCGCGATCGACGTCGATCCGCAGAGCTTTCTCTAGCGTGCATCGCGCGCCTGGAGGCGCGATCGCTGATCGCGTCGGCCGCGCTCACCGAGCGCGGCTACAGTGCCGCGTCTACCTCGCCGCCTTGACGGCCGCGACCGAGACCGTGTCGCGATAGGAATTGCCGAAATGGGTGCGGACGTAATTGACCACGTCCGCGGCCTGCTCATCGCTCATCATGCCGCCGAGGGGCGGCATGCCCCTTAAGCCCCTGAACAGGACGCGCAACACATATTCGGCGGAGGCGAGCTTCCCGTCGCCGGCGAGGGCCGGATAGGCGCCGGCCCCGGCGGCGCCCTTCGCGTCGGACTGGTGGCACGCGGCGCAGACGTTGGCGTAGAGCGCGGCGCCGCCCTGTTCGGCGAATTTTTTCCCGGGGCTCAGGAACGAACCTTGCGCCGCAGGCTCCTGGGCCGCGACCGCCGTGATGAGCGCGACGCAGGCGCAGGGCGTCAGGGCGAACCTCCAAAATCGCCCGCGCATGCCGGTCGCGTCGGTCACGGCGCGATCACCCGCGCGTGCAGGCGGCCGATCGCGTCGAGCGCGGAGAGGATCGCCCCCTCCTGCCAGGCGGGAATGAAGGAGGCGTGCTCGCCGGCCAGCACGATCCTTCCGTCGATCCGGCAGAGGTCCTCGTAGTGCGCTCGCCGCGCTTCGTCCGACTAGGCGCCGGCGCAGCCCAGCGTGAACGGCGCCCGACTCCAAGCGACGGCGACGCCGTTCTCGAACTCTTTCCCGTATTGCGGGTGAATCTTAGCGCCGAATTCGACCGCGCGCTCGATGCGCTCGGCCGGGGACATGACGGTGAACTCGTAAGCGTTCGGGCCGCCGAACAGGTAGCCGCCGAGCAGCACGCCCTTTCTTCCCGCGTTGAGCCCGCCGCTCGGATAGGAAATCTGGCGGATCGGGAGGTCGGTGTAGGAGATCCCGCCAAAAATGTGCTCGTCCTCCTCCCAGAAGCGGCGCGAGAACTGCAGCCCGACCTTGACCGCGGCGGCATAGGGGACCGCGTCGATCGCAGCCTTCATCGGCGCCGAGACGTCGATGGGAAGCTCGCTCAGGATGGAGAGCGGCAGCGTACACACGCACCAGTCGGCCTCGACCTCCCGAAGTGCGCCGCCGGCGGAAAAATCCTCGAAATGGACGCGGACGCCGGATTCGTCCTGCCGGATATCCGTCACCCTGGCGCCATAGCGGATCACGCCCGGCAATTGTCGCGCAAACGCTTCGCCGATCCGGCCCATTCCGCCGACCGGCTGAAACATGGTCGTCTGAAAGTCATAGAGCAAAAAGTTCGCCAGACTCCGCCACAGGCGCGACGTGAGGATGTCAGCGATCCCAATCGGTTCGCCGTCGACCGGCGCTGCGCCGAGGCCGCCGCCCGGGTCCTTCGCGTAGCCGCGATAGGCGGCCGAGTCCGCGCCGGCCCTGTAGCGAAACTCCTTGTCGAGGGCGCCGAGATCCCGCAACGCCTGCAGCAGGATTTCCTGGTCTTCCTTCGAGACCGCCTCGTCGAGCGCGCCTTTCCTGACCGCCTTGGCGAGAAGGTCGGACACGCCGCCGTCGAAATCGGCCTTGACCTCGCGGATGCGCTGCGGCTTTCCGCCGAACGCGTTCGCCGAGTGCAGAAAGGCGTTGTGGTTGAGCTGGATGAAGGGCTCGAGCGCGACGCCGAACCTTCGGCAATAGTTGAGGATGGCGTGGTGGTGGTGGGGGATTCGCCACGGTCCCGGATTGAAGTAGAGGCCCGCGTCGAAGGCGCAGCGCTGTGTCGCGCCGCCGAGCTCGGCGAAGACGTCGCCGCCGCGGATCGACCAGTTCCGGCCGCCGGGACGGTTGTTGTATTCGAGGACCTCAACCTTGTAGCCGGCGCGGCCGAGTTCGATGGCCGCGGTCATTCCCGCGAGGCCCGCCCCGAGGATGACGACCGAAGCCCCTTTCGGATCGCCCTCGAGTTCGATTGGACCGCGATACGGCAATTCCGCGGCGAAGCCGAGGCTCCTCATCGCCTCGAGCATCGCGGCCCCGCCGGCGCCCGCGCCGATGCGTTGAAGGAGCGCCCGTCGGGTCAGCGCTTGTGCCGCCGGGTCGTTCATGCCGCCGGTTCTCTTCACGCCTCGTCCGATCTCGAGCCGGCGCCTGTAGACGCGATCGCTGATCGCGCCGGCCGCGCTCCATAGGGCGTCCGGAAGGACGCCCGCCTCTCGACGGGCTGTGGAGGGTACAGTGCCGTGGCTCCCGGTCCGCCGCTCAGGCTTGCCTGAAACCGGCGGGCGGGGCAAGCTCGCGGCCCTTTGCCGCGGCAAAGGGCGCCTCAGGATGAGGGCGAAAGCGGGTTGCTTCTGCAATTGGCGACCGCCTTGGGAATTGCATTCGAGGTCCAACATGCCGGTTCGTCGATTGCCGCAGCTCCTGTTCGCGCTCTGCCTCGCGGCATCCGGCGCGCTCGGCGAAACCCTGCCGCTGCCGGCGGGGCTCACGGATTTCCGCTCGCAGGACGGCGAGAGGTTTCTGCTCGAGAGCAAGGCGCTCGAAGCCTATTTTCCACTCTCGATCCACTTTGTCACGCAGAAGACCCAGGCCTATTGCGGCGTCGCCAGCATGGTCATGGTGCTGAACGCGCTGAACGTTCCGGCGCCCTCGACGCCGGACTATCAGCCGTACCGCACCTTCACCCAGGACAACGTGCTCGACGACGGCACGGACGCCGTGCTGCCGCGCGACGTCCTGGCGCGGCAGGGCATGACGCTCGACCAGCTCGGCGCGCTGCTTAAGTTCCGTCCCGTCGCCGTCGAAGTTCATCACGCCTCCGACGGAGGCCTCGACGCCTTTCGCGCCGAGGCCAGCGCCGCGCTCGAAAGCGGGGAACGTTTCGTCATCGTCAACTATCTGCGCAAGGCGCTGGGACAGCAGATCGGCGGCCATCTCGCCGCTCGCGGCCTATGACGAGAAGGCGGACAGGTTCCTCATCCTCGATGTCGCGCGCTACAAATATCCGCCGGTGTGGGTCAAGGCGTCCGACCTGTTCGACGCCATGAATACGGCCGATCCGTCGAACGGCGGCAAGACGCGCGGTTATGTCGTCGTGGCGAAGGCGGAGGCGGCCCCGGCGAAGTGACGCCGGGCGAGACGCGACGAGGAGGGCTTGCCCTGTCCGACGGCCTGGGTGAAGCTGCACGACGAATACGCGCATCAGACCCCCTGACGGAACGCCTCAGCTCGCAAGACGAGATTGTCGCAATCCGCCTCTAGGATCGGGCCGTATCCATTGACAGCGTCGGCTGGGAGGAGACAATCGCAATGAGTCTGGATCCAGTTTTTCTGTCGCAACTCCAGTTCGCCTGGGTGATCGCGTGGCATTTCCTGCTGCCAGCCTTCACGGTCGGGCTCGCCTCGTTCATCGCCGTCCTCGAGGGCCTGCATCTCGCGACGGGGCGCGAGGTCTATTTCCGCATCTCCGTCTTCTGGATCAAGATTTTCGCCGTGTCGTTCGGCATGGGCGTGGTGTCGGGCATCGTCATGCCGTTTCAGTTCGGCACCAATTGGAGCCGCTTTTCCGACGACGCAGGCAACATCGTTTCGCCGCTGCTCGCCTATGAGGGCCTGACGGCGTTCTTTCTCGAAGCCGCCTTCCTCGGCGTGCTGCTGTTCGGCCGCAAGCTCGTGCCGGGCTGGGCGCATTTCTTCGCCGCGCTGATGGTGGCGCTCGGCACGCTCGCCTCGACCTTCTGGATCCTCGCGACCAACAGCTGGATGCAGACGCCGGCGGGCTAAGCGATGGTCGACGGCCGCTTCATGCCGAAGGACTGGCTCGCGATCATCTTCATCGGCGCACGGCCATCGCCTTGTCGCGCGGGCGCGGGCGAAGCAGAGCGCGCAGAACCTTGCCCTTGGGACCCGGCAGCGTGCGGTCGCCGGTCGTCGACATGATCGAGGTGAGGCTCTTGACGCGATCGGGATGCTCGATGGCGACGAGCTGCGCGATCATCCCGCCCATCGACGCGCCAACGATATGCGACTTGCCGATTCCGAGCGCGTCCATCAGCCCGACCGTGTCGCGCGTCATGTCGTCGAGCGTATAGGGCGGCCTCACCCGCAGGCCGAAAAAGGCGCGCGCCATCATCGCCGTCGTCGCGAGCGGCCTCGCCGACGGCATACGCGTCGAAAGGCCGACGTCGCGGTTGTCGAAGCGGACGACACGGAAGCCGCGGGCGGCGAGCCCCTCGCAAAGCGAGTTGGGCCACGCCACCAGCTGCATGCCGAGCCCCATGATGAGAAGGATGACCGGCGCGTCGCGCAGTCCGGTCTCGGCGTACTCGATGGCGATTCCGTTCGCTCGAACGCTGCTCATCGGCCGTCCCCTTGCCGAGCCGCGCCGGAATTGCCCAAAAAGCTCGCCAGCCGCCCCCAGCCGCCGCCGTTCATCGCTCCGCCAAGCGCGCGCACGAGCGCGCGCGGCATCAGAGGAGCGCCCCTCGCGACGACCTTGTTGGCAAGGCCTGGGATGCAGATCGTCTCCCCCTTGATGCAAGCGGCGCAGCCCAGCTCTGCCACCTCCTTCGGCGACATGATCATCATCGCCGGGATCGGCTTGCCGAGCTCCGAGCCGCGCATCATCGCCGTGTCGGTGAAGCCGGGACAGAGAACGGTGGCGGCGACGCCGGTCCCGCGCGCTTCCTCGGCGATCGCCTCGGTCAGCGAGAGCACATAGGCTTTGGCGGCGGCGTAGACCGCGAGCTGCGGGACCGGCTGGAAGGCCGCCGTCGAGGCGACGTTCAGAATGCGGCCGGAACCCCGCTTGAGCATCGCCGGCAGAAACAGGCGGGTCAACGACGTCAGCGCGACGACGTTGATCTGCAGAAGCCCGAGATGGTCGTCGAGCGCGATGCGGGCGAAATCGGCCTCGAACAGGACGCCCGCGTTGTTGACCAGGACGCCAACCTCGACGCCCGCTCCCTCCAGCGCCTCGGCGATCGCCTCGGCCGCGCCCGGAAGGAGATCGACCGGCATGGTCCTGACCCGCCGCCCGTGGGCCGCCACCAGTTCGCGCGCGAGCGCCGCCATCGCCGCCTCGTTGCGGGCGGCCAGAACGAGATCGTAGCCGCGGGACGCGAACGCCCTCGCCAGCTCGCGGCCGATCCCGGCCGAGGCGCCGGTGACGAGAACCCATCCCGACGCCCGGCTGACGCCGTTGACGTTCACATTCGGCTGCCGCGCCACGCACGACCTCCCGGCCACAAAATACGAATCACATTAGCATAATAAAGTATAGCGGGACGCGGCCAAACGGCAATGATCCGCGTCAACTCGAGCGGCAAACGGGCGAAAAGAAGGACGCGACTTACGGCGACGACCGAGCGCGCGATTCGATCGTTGCGGGCGCCGCATGGGGCTGCTCTGCCGCCGCCCAGAGCATGATGCGACCGGCTTGAACCGCCGCCGTCACGGCGGGAGCGGCTTCCCACGCCTGATTTGGGGACGGCGGGCGCTCGTCGAGCCGGACCATCCGGCGATCAGGAACCGATGTCGTTCGTCGAAGGCTGGGCGAAAGGATAGAATCTCTGTCCTTTTGGGGCCCCTTTCCGGGTGCCGGCGAACCCGTTTTCGAAGCCCCCGGCGCGCTTCCGCCGTCCGGAATCGCGTTTGCCTCACATGGGGTGTTTCGGGTCAAGCTCATTCGTTTGCACCGGCCGCTGGCGTGTCACCCGCGAAGCGGGGCGAAGCGCAGCGGAGCAGGGAGCGAAGCGACCTTGACGCGCCAGCGGCCGGATACACTGTCACGAGCGAGCGCGCCCTTGCGCGCTCTTGGCTGCCTCTGTGGTCTTTGCCGCGCTCATTCATTTTGGCATTGCGCATCTCCTTTGGCGTTTGGATCCGAAGCGTGAGCCCGTCTTTCGCATGCAGCCTTGACGGCCGCATCACCTCACATCCGGTCGAGCTTGTCGGGGCTCGCACCATAATCCCTCATGCTCGAGGGCGTCGGGCTCGGGTTGGCGGGGACCATCCTGTTAAACGGCGTGTTTCAGCCAGGCAAAGCCGCGGTCACCGCCCGCCCGGATCCGGCGAAGCCGTCGCGTTCGGCTTCGCTGGAATGGGGTTGAGTCGTTAAGCCATCGTTGGAGCGTCGGCGTAGGATTGAGCCATCGGGTCAGGCCGCCTTGAACACCGCGCCCTCGGGAACGACGCCTTGGGTGACATAGCGCCACAAGGCGACGAGCAGTTTGCGGGCCAGCGCCACGATGGCGATCCGGCGGACCCGTCCCTTCGCGGCGCCGACCCGCGCCCGAAACCAGCGGCTCAACGCCGAGTCCGGCTGGTGACGCAGCCAGAACCAGGCCAGCTCGATCATGGTCTTGCGCAGGCGGCGGTTGCCCGACTTCGAGATGCCTTGATCCCGTTCGACGCCGCCGCTCTGCCAGGGGCTGGGCGCCAATCCGCCGTAAGCCGCCACCTGGCGGCGGTTGGCGAAGCTGCGGAACAACAATTCCAGCCAGAGGAGCGAGGCGAACTCGGGGCCCAAGCCCTTGAGCTCGAGGAGCCGGGCGGCGGGGTTGGTGCGCTCCTCGGCTTCCGTGCGGATGAGCGCGTCGCGGGCCCGTTCGACCGCAGCCAGTTGCGTCGTCGCCAGCGCGATCCGATCGAGCTCCCGGCGTATTTCCGCCTTCAGCAGCGGCGGCAGTCTGTCGCCGGTTCGCAGCGCCTCGAGCCGCTCAAAACGATCGCGCCGAAGCGGGTTGTAATCCCGGATGCCTTGGCCGCTGAGCAGGCCCCTGACCCGATTGGTGTGCTGAATGCGTTCCTTGAGCAGCGTGCCGCGCTCGCGGGTCAGCCGCCGGCGATCCTCTTCTTCCGGGCTCGGCGCGCGAACCATGGAGCAGACCCGCCGCTCGCCGCGAGCCCACGCCATCAGCGTCCGCAACAGCGTCTCGCCGTCGATCGCATCGGTCTTGGCTCGCCGATGCCGCCGGTCGACCGCAATCGAAGCCGCATCGACCACGTGGCTCTCGATCCCCTCGGCGAGCAGCAGGCGATGGATCCAAAATCCGTCCAATCCCGCCTCCTGAATGACGATCGCTTTGATCGGCACGCCATAGCGCTGCTCGGCCTTCGCCCTCGACCGCGAAAGAAGGTCGAGCAGGCCGGCGCCGTCCCCACCCTCGACCACATGCCTGGAAAATTTCTCGCTGCCCGGACTGTTGATCGTCACAACCCATTTCGATTTGCTCAATTCGAGCGAGGCGAACAGCGTGATATCATTCGCGCGGGCGGTGGTCGCGACAACGGTCGCGGAGGTGATTAAATGCATCGGTTGCCTCCATGCTGGTGTGGAAGATCAGCCTACCAAGGGTCCGGCCGCCGTCCACCCGCATAGGATCTGTTATCGCCAAAACGCCGCCTGTTATCTGCCTGATAAGGGCAAAAATCGCGCCCTGTTACGCTCCTGTTATTGCGCCTGATCCCGGCGCGCCGCGCTTTCGCATAAGCCATTGCAATCAGACGTTTTTTCTGCCGAGAAGCGCGGTCGAAAGGGCGCGCTTCCCCCTGTTCTTTCCCTGATAAACAAGGGAATCGCCCTGTTCGGCAGGCGACCCGGGCCGCCGTTCCGATCGCCGAAGGCGGGGGCCCGCGACCGGTCGCAGGCTCCTCGCGAGGGTCAAGAAATGGCGCCGTCATTGCTCGACCGCCGGTCCTCCGAACGGAGCGGCGCCGGAGCTTAAGTCGACTTGAAATCATCCACCTCAAGGGCGCATGGCCAGCGGATGTCGGGCATGCCCCATCAATGGTTGCCGGATGCGCCGGTCAGCCGGGTTGCGCTTCGGTCCTTTCCTTGGTCTTGCCCCCCGCCCCGAAGTGCAGCGCGGGAACCTCTCGCAAAATGATGCGGACCGAGTTGCGCGGGGCGGCGATCGATTCCTCGATCGCGTCGGTGACCTTCGCGATGAGACGCCGCTTGGCTTCCGGCGTCCGTCCCTCGATCATGGTGATTTCGACGCGCTCGGCGTACTGGCCGGGAAGCAGTGCGCCGGCCGAATCGGTCACATAGACGCATTCGGCGCCGTAGCTCTCCATGAGTTTCGCCTGCTCGACCAGCGTCTCGACCGGCGCCATGTGCGCCATCATCAGAAAGCCGACCGTGTCCATGCCGAGCGCGCACGCCGCCTCGATATGCTGCTTCGAGACGTCGGCCTCCGTGCAGTGGGTCGCAATGCGCACGCTGCGCGCGCCGGCCTCGTATGCTTGTTTCAAGTCGTGCACGGTGCCGATGCCCGGCAGCAAGAGCACCGTGACGACGGCGTTCTGGCATTCCTCCGCAACGGCCGAGATCCATTCGCCGTCGTCGTGCGCGCCGAAGCCGTAGTTGAAGGTCGCGCCGGTGATGCCGTCGCCGTGGCAAATTTCGATCGCGTCGAGATGCGCGCGGTCGAGCGCGCGAGCGATGTCGCGCACCGTGTGACGGATCGAGTGCATGCCGTCGCGCAGCGTGACGTCCTGGACGTAGAGCTTCGACTTGTTCCTGCAGGCCATCACGCGGCCTCCTTCCGCGATTGCCTGGCCGCCCAGCGGTCCGCCGTCGCCAGCGCCGCCGAGGTCATGATGTCGAGGCTGCCGGCGTAGGCCGGCAGGTAATGGGCAGCGCCTTCGACCTCGAGGAAGATCGTCGTCT
Source organism: uncultured Alphaproteobacteria bacterium (assembly GCA_963758335.1). Classification (GTDB taxonomy): domain Bacteria; phylum Pseudomonadota; class Alphaproteobacteria; order Rhizobiales; family Beijerinckiaceae; genus Roseiarcus. The sequence continues at coordinate 847,787 of CAVWVF010000004.1, forward strand.
TGAGGCCCGAGCATCGCCGGGGATGCGCACCGGGGCGTTGTCGCCGATGTGCTCGAACTGCACCTTCTGCTTGAGGCGATAGCCGGGCACGTATTTCCGCACCGCCTCGGCCATGTCCTCGACCGACCTCTCGATCGCCTCCTGCGCGCCGCCCTGCGACAGGGTGAACACGGTGTCGCGCATGATGAGCGGCGGCTCGGCCGGGTTCAGGATGATGATCGCCTTGCCCCGCTCGGCGCCGCCGAGCTCGACGATCGCGTTCGAGGTCGTCTCGGTGAACTCGTCGATGTTGGCGCGCGTGCCGGGGCCGGCCGATTTCGAGGAAATCGAGGCGACGATCTCGCCCCAGATCACGCGCTTGGTCGCGCGCCGCACGGCGTAGACCATCGGAATCGTCGCCTGCCCGCCGTAGGTGAGTCGGCGAAAATGAGCGCGGGGTTGTTGCCGCCGAGTTCGAACGATACCTGGCGGAGCCCGAGCGCGGCCCGGCGCATGATCGCTTCGCCGGTGCGTGTCTCGCCGGTGAAGGTGATGCCGTTGACGGGAGGGTGCTGGGTCAGGAACTCGCCGGCGGAATTCGGCCCGAATCCGTGGTCGACGTTGTAGACGCCGCGCGGCACGCCGGCGTCGTTCATCACCTCGCCGAGCAGAGTCGCGGTCAGCGGCGTCTCCTCGGACGGCTTGACGACGCCCGTATTGCCGCAGGCGAGCGCCGGGCCGACTTTCCAGGTCATCAGAAGCAGCGGGCGAAATGACCGCGATGACGCCGTTCGGTCGGCGGAGGCCGAAATTGATCGCGCCGTTCCCGTCCGGCGTCGGCATGACGAAGGTCTCGGTCGAGACCCCTTTGACGGTGTCGGCGAACATCTTGAAGTTGGCGGCCCCGCGCGGGATGTCGAGATCGCGGGCGAGGCTCGACGGCTTGCCGGTGTCGAGGCACTCGGCGGCGAGGAATTCCTCGAGCCGCGTTGATGCCGTCAGCGACCTTGGCGAGAATGTCGGTGCGCTCGGCGACGGTCATCCTGCCCCACGGGCCCGAAAGCGCAGCCTTGGCGGCGCGGCAGGCCGCGTCGACTTCCGCCCCGCCGCCCTCCGGCACGCGGCCGATCACGCTGTTGTCGATGGGCGAGCGGTTCTCCCAGCTCCTGCCGGTCGAGCCTTGGGTGAAGACGCCGTCGATGAAGTGGGCGGCGTCGCGGCGCGCGCTCTCGAAGCCTACGGGCGCCTTTCTGAGTGCTTGAACCGTCATCCTCTTACCCCAGCCTTCGTCCCGGCTACGGCCGCCTCTTTGCGCGCCGCCGCGCCCATGCTAAGCTTGGCGCGCTGGCGGGGTAAGTGGAGGGCATCATGCGCTCGAAGCTCATCGGACTCTTGATCGGCTGCGGCCTGGCGGCGATCGTCGCGCCCGCGCTCGCGTGCGAATACGGCACGACGGCGCAGAACAGCCAGTCGACGAGCCAGCAGACGGCCCAGAGCCAACCGGCCTCGGACGCCGGCTCGAACTGAAGCCGCGCTTCAGCCCCATGGCCGATGAGCCGCTCCGCGCGTCACGGCGCGGTGGAGGGTGTCGCTCGGCCCCGTGACAACGCGGGGCGCAGTGCTGTGATTGAGCGGCGATGGGGCGAGTTGATTCCGCGGACAACGAAGCGGCGGATGGCGGCGAGCTTTCCGGCGTGGTCGTTCGCGGGGGCGGGCCGCTGCGCGCATGGTCGCTCGCGGTCAGCTTTCTTGGCGACTGCATCGTGCCGCGCGGCGGCGACGTCGGCATGGCGACGATCACGGCAGTGCTGGGCGCTTTCGGCATCGAGCCGGGCGTCACGCGCACCTCGATGTCGCGTCTCGCGGGCGACGGCTGGGTCACCCGCCAGAAGGTCGGCCGCAACAGCTTCTATTCCCTGACGCCGATCGCGCTCGCTGAATCGGAAGCCGCCACCCGACGGATCTACGCCGCCCGGCATCCGCAGGATCCCTGCTCATGGCGAGTCTATCTCGGCGGCGGCCTGCCGAAGCGGGAACAGGCGCGGCTGCGCGCCGCGCTCCGCCGGCGCGCCGCCGCCGACCTCGGCGGCCAGGTCTATCTCCTCCCCGCCGGCGACGACCCGCGCGATGCGGGCCACGCGATTGCGCTGAACGCCGACCCGCTGCCGGAGGCGGACGCGCGACTCCTCGTCGAGCGCGCCTTCGATCGCGCCGCGCTCGCCGAGGATTACGCGCAATTCGTCGCCGCTTTCGGGCCCGTGCGCGAGAACCTCGCCGCCGGTCGGAAGCTCGTCGGCATCGACGCGCTCGCCATGCGCGTCTTCGTCATCCACTGCTTCCGCCGGATCGTCCTGCGCGACCCCCTGATCCCCGCGCCCTATCTGCCCGAAGACTGGCCGGGGATCGCCGCGCGCACAACCGCCGCGGCGATCTGGCGCGCCCTCTTCCGCGCCTCGGAAGCCTGGCTCGACGCCAACGCCGCCTCGGCCTACGGCCCCCTGCCGCCGCGCTCGATCCCCTGGCAGCGGTTTTAGAGACGGGCGGCGGCGGCAAAATTCCCTGCTTTTAAAGCAGGGAATTCGCGGCATGCTCGCGCGAGGCGAAATTCCGCTCGCCGATTCCCTCGAAGCACATCGTGCTCCAGGGATCGGCATTCGTCGCTCACGCCGGAAGGTCGGGAAACAGACTTGGCGCCATTTGCATCGCGAGGTCCTTGAAGAGGCGGCATGGCTTGGTGACGTGGCGGTTCCCCACCTGGACGAGCGAGAGATCGTAGGGGCGGAAGCGCCAGTCGGGCATGACCTCGACCAGACGGCCATCCCGGACGAGTCCGGGCTGGACGACCGGCGGAAGATCGCCGATGCCGGAGCCCGCGACCAACGCCGGCGCCAAGCCGGTGAAGTCGTTCATCGAGAAGTGAGCCTGAAAAGTCACGGTTTCCTTGTCCTTCCCGTTCTTATGAACGAAGGTCCAGCTATTCTCCGGCTTCCAGTGAGAAAAGGTGAGCAGCCGATGGCCGAGAAGATCCTGGGGCCTCTCCGGCGGCTGGCGCGTCTTCAGGTAGGACGGGCTCGCGACGAGCCGGTGCCGATAGGTCAGGATCCTTCGCGCGACCAGGCATGAATCCTTCAACGCGCCGAGCCGGAACGCCAAGTCGACGCCCTCGGCGATGAGATCGACCAGACGCTCGGTCACCAGGATCTGGACGCGGACGTTCGGATAGGCCGCCTGGAACGCCGTGACCAGCGGCGTCAGCAGGGTGTCGGAAATGCTCGGCATGGCCGAAAGCTTCAACGTCCCCGAGACGTCGGAGAGCCGATTCGAAACGACGCTCTCGACAGCTTCGCTGAGCTCAGCGCTGCGCACGGCGTGCTCCAGGACTTCGGCTCCGAGTTCGGTCAGGCGGAGGCTGCGCGTCGACCGGTCAAGCAGACGGACTCCGAGTTGATCCTCGAGCTCGGCGATGCGGCGGCTGACGGTGGAGATTGGCATTTTGAGGCGGCGCGCCGCTTCGGAGAAGCTCGCGGCTTCGACAACCTTCGCGAACAACGCCAGAGAGTTGAGATCGGTCATCGGCGCTCCGAACCCATGAATGTCGGCGCCCGCTCGAGTGGAGCTTGCGTCGCGCTCCTCCCACTTTCGGGAAACTGATTTCCGACTTTGCCGGCTAAAACGCAACTGAAATGCGGCGTAACCTTGCGGCGTACAAAGTCGGAGAGTCGCCATGGTGCAAGGCCGCCCCGCACAGTCAGAAGTTTCTTCAGCCGCCGAGGATGAGGCGGCGATTCGAAGCGTGATGTCCTCTTATAATGATGCGCTGAACAGGGGCTCGACGGGCGCGGTCGCGCCGCTTTACGCGGAGGACGGGGTATTCATGTCGCCCTACAGCCGATCCGCAGTCGGCAAGGAAGCGGTCCGAAAGGCCTATGACGCGGTGTTCGCGGAATTGAAGTTCGACGTGAAGTTCACCATCGCCGAACTCGTCGTCATGGCGCCGGACTGGGCCTATGTGCGAACCAATTCGGCCGGCGTGACCGGCCACGCTTCGACCGGCAGGACCACTGCCGAAGCCAATCAGGAGCTCTTCATTTTCAAGAAGGGCGAGGACGGCGGATGGCGCATCGCGCGCTACAGCTTCTCGCCAACCAACCCGCCCGGCGCCTGAACGAGGGCCGCGCGAGCGGCGTCGCATAAGGAGGATGGGAGATGAAAGCAGTCTTTATTCGCCGCTACGGCGGCCCCGAGGTGTTGGAGTACGGAGAGTTCCCCAATCCGGCCGTCGGGGCCGGAGAGGTCCTGGTCAAGGTCGCCGCGGCGGCCATCAATCCAATCGACATCATGGAGCGCTCCGGTCTGACGAAGGATTTCAAGCCGATCAGTTTTCCGGGCGTGCTGGGATGGGACCTGTCGGGAACCGTCGTTCGTGTCGGGCCCGGCGCCCTCGGTTTCTCGATCGGCGATAGGGTGCTGGCCTGGGCCTACCACACCTATGCCGAGCTCTGTGCCGTCAAGGGGGAGGAGCCCAAGGTCTCCTCCCGTGTTTCCCGGCAACGGCTCTCACCGGATGCGGGAAAGCTGCACGTCCGGGTGTGTGTCCAGCGAAGGCTGGCATGTTCAGCAGGAGAAAGGCCTGCCGGGGCAAGAGTCAGAAGCCCCGTAGTTTGGATAGCAGGGTGGCGGGAAACCAAGACTCTGAAGCCTATCGACAACGTCTCCCTCGGGAAGACGACGAGTCACCGGGCCGTAACGACAGTGAACGCAAAAGTGGCCTCGAAAGTGCGTAGCCCCGAAGGCCGAGTCCTCACCCGGAGGGCGAAGGCTGCATGGGGAGCCGAAATCTGACCGATGCGGCTCCTTCACTTCGGCGGGGTGGAAGCGACAGCACGGTGGCAAGGACATGCCGAGCAACTGGAGAAGCCTTCCTCGTCCCGGCGCGAAATCGCCGGAGCAGGGTCGATCGTATAACCGGCTCAACCGGGAAGTCGATCGAAGGCGAGAGGGTGACGGATGGGTTCGTAGTAGCGGTGAGGCGGGGTAACGCCCGCGGAGCGAAGGAGCCCTGCTGTTTGTAAAGTCTCCGACCACAAGGAAGGCAAGGACGAGATGACAAATGCGTCCATCGATTTGCAGGACCTGAGGCGGAGAATATACGTCAAGGCGAAGGCCGAGACGTCCTGGAAGTTCCGGGGATTGTACGTCCATGTGCGAGCCCGGAACCGACAGGGCTTCGGCTGGGCGCGGTGGAGTAGGGGATGGCTGTACCAAACTCTGAAGCTGTTCAATGGCTACCGAGTGGTTCGACCAGCGCCGAAAGCCGCTCCGGCAGGATAGGCCCCATAATCCTTGAGGCGAAGCAAACAGGAGAGCGCAGTGCGGGAAATCCGCATGCTGCGTTCGACGAGGCGGGGGCTGGAAACGTGGCACGGCCGAGATGGTGTGACACTCGCAGACGAAAGAGCGAGCCAACAGGGAACACAAACTTCGGCCTAAACCGGCGCGCCAGTCCCCGACCCTACCTGTGCTCGCCAAAGTCCCGGACGGCCTGGACCTCGTTGAAGCGGCCGCGCTGCCGCTGGTGACGACCACGGGGAACCAGTTGATTTCGGTCGCAGCGGAGATCAAGGCAGGGCAGACGGCGCTGGTCGCCGGCGCGTTCGGCGGAGTGGGCCGCTCGGCTGCGTTCACCGCGAAGGACCGTGGAGCGAGGGTCATCGCGGGCGTCTTGAAGAAGCAATTGGCGGCGGCTCAAAGCCTCGGCGCCGATGAGGTCGTGGCGCTCGACGATGAGGCCGCGTTGAACGCTCTTCAGCCCATGGATGCGGTCGCCAACACGGTTCGGGGCAAGACCGCGGAACAGCTTCTCGGAAAAGTGAAGCCAGGCGGCGTGTTCGCTTCCGTCACCGGCGCGCCGGCCAACGCCAAGGATTACCCATCCGTCAGGGTCGTATCGTACGTCTCGCATCAGGACGCCGGGACAGTCCTCGCCATGGCGCGGGCGGTGAGCGCGAGAAAACTCGTCATCCCGATTGAGCGAAAGCTGCCTCTCAGCGCCGCCCGCGAGGGCCATGAGGCCGTGGGACAGGGCGGGACCGGCAAGGTTCTGCTTCTACCCTGAGCGCGGCAGACGCCGAGCGCGACCGCCGCCGCTCAACGAACAGGGTCAAGGACCATGGACGTTGCTGTCGTGCCATAAATATTCTGCGAGACGCAATGACTGGACGGACGAGCTTCGAAACCGACATTCTGCCGCTTTTCACCCAGCGGGACATCCAGGCGATGAGCAAAGCGTTCAACCTGGCGAGTTATGACGACGTCAAGGCGCATTCGGCGGCCATCAACGACCGTATTCGAGGAGTCGGCGGCGCCGTCATGCCGCCTCCGCCGCCGCGGGGGAGGGGCCTTGGCCTCAATCCCGCATTGATCTCTTCGGCAAATGGATAGCCGACGGCTACCCGCCTTAGTCGCCGCGGCCGTCGCGCCCGCCCATCGCGGCGCGACTCCTGCGAAGGCACGCGATGTGGATTGTCTGGGCGAGGCGCAGAGCGGCCACAGTCGGCGGAGGGTAGCCATGGCGAGCGTTGCTGTATCGGTCGCTGTCGGCGTCCTGACGTTTGGCGTCGGGCTTCTTGGGCTTTATCTGAAGCGGCTCGTGCCCGAACGCCACATGTCCGCCGGCTCGCGAGACATGATTGGGGCGGTCATCGGGCTGCTCAGTCTGCTGCTCGCCTTGGTGCTCGGAACGCTGGTTGGCTCGGCCCACGGATTTTTTGCGAGCCAGAAAGCCGACATCGAGTCGCTTTGCGCGCGCTCGCTGGAATTGGATTTGGCGTTTCGACAATACGGGCTAGAGACGCAGCCGCTGCGCGAGGCGCTGGGGGACTCGATGCAAGAGCTCTTGGACGCAATTCGCGGGAATAGCGCGGCTTATCAGCGCCATTTTGAACTCGGTGGTTACATGTCCAAGTTCGAAAAGTTGAACCAGACGCTTGCTTCGCTGAGCCCGCGCTCGCCGGCTCAAACAGCGCTTGTTTCATCCATGGGCGCGAGCTCCGCATCCTTCCAGCAGACTCGGCTCCTCATGTCGCTGCAGTTGGCGCGCTCGATTTCCTGGCCGCTGATCGTCATCGTCGCGTCCTGGGCGACGCTGCTGTTTTTTGGCTTCGGGGTGATTTCCGGCCTCAACCCCACAAGCGTCGGCGCGCTCGCCTTTGGCTCATTCGCAGTGGCGAGCGCGATCTTTTTGATCCTGTAGCTCAACCAGCCGTTCTCCGGACTGTTCCGGGTTCCATCCGCATCGGTCGAGAGGACCATCGTCGCGCTGGACAAAGCGCCGAGCTAAGGATCCCTCGCAAGCGGCGTCGATGCGTCCGACTGAAGTTTTCGCGGCTCCGAAGCCGACAGGGGACGCGATCACGGCGCTCCTGCATGTTGGGCCTGCTCAGCGGCAGGCGTTCCTCCGTCAACATTCGATCGCGCCGGGCCTACGACGCTTGCCGCGCTCATGGAGCGCGACTACATGGCGCCCCCATGCGCCCGTCCCTGCTCGATCCACTGTTCGCCCCGGCCGGGACGCTGCCGGGGATCGGACCGAAGAACGCAAAACTGTTCGACCGCCTGCTCGACAAGCCGCAGGGGGCGCGGGTGGTCGACGTGCTGTTCCATCTGCCCTATTCGACTCTCGACCGGCGGTCGCGGCCAAAGATCCGCGACGCGGTTCCCGGAACGATCGTGACCATCGAAGCGAGGGTCACGGAGCATCGCGAGCCGCCGAGCCCGCGCTCGCGCGCGCCGTTCAAGGTTTTGGTCGAGGACGACACCGGCGACGTCGAGCTCGTGTTCTTTCTCGCCAATCACCAATGGGTGCGCTCGCGCCTGCCCGTCGGCGCGACCCGCTGGATCTCCGGCAAGCTCGAACTCTACGACGGCTTCCGCCAGATCGTTCATCCCGACCGCGTCATGAACGCGGAGGAATTTGCCCGGCTTCCCGCGGTCGAGCCCGTCTACGGCCTGACCGAAGGCCTCTTTCAGCGCACTGTCGCCCGCGCCGCCGAGGGCGCGCTGAAACGCCTGCCCCGCCTGCCCGAATGGATCGGCGACGAGACGCTCGATCGATTGATTCTGCCGGGCTTCGCCGAGGCGCTGGAAACGATGCATCGGCCGCACGCTCCAGAGGATGTCGATCCGGCCGGCCGAAACGCGACTCGCCTCGCCTATGACGAACTGCTCGCCAACCAGCTCGCGCTGCTTCTCGTGCGCGCCCGGATGCGGACGATCGCGGGGCGGGCGCATGTCGCCGAAGGCGCGCTGGGCAAGCGCCTCGTGGCCGCGCTGCCGTTTTCGCTGACCGGCGCTCAAGCCCGGGCGGTCGAGGACATCCGCGCCGATCTGAGGGCCGAGAAGCGGATGATCCGGCTCCTGCAAGGCGACGTCGGCTCGGGCAAGACCGTCGTCGCGCTGCTCGCGATGGCCGACGTGATCGAGGCGGGACGGCAGGCGGCGATGATGGCGCCGACCGAAGTGCTCGCCCGCCAGCACTACGAGCGGATCGCGCCGCTCGCCGAAAAGGCGAACTTGCGGGTTGCGCTGATGACCGGCCGCGACAAGGCGTCCGAGCGCCGCGACACGCTGGCGGCGCTGGCGCAGCGCGAGATCGACATCGCGGTCGGCACGCACGCTCTCTTCCAGGAGAGCGTCGTCTTCGCCGATCTCGGGCTTGCGGTCGTGGACGAGCAGCACCGGTTCGGCGTCAGGCAGCGGCTGGCTCTGGCGTCGAAAGGGGATGCGGCCGACCTGCTGGTGATGACGGCGACGCCGATCCCGCGCTCGTTGGTGCTCGCCTATTTCGGCGACATGGACGTGTCCGCCCTGCACGAGAAGCCGCCGGGCCGCCAGCCGATCGACACCCGCGCCATGCCGATCGAGCGCCTGGACGAAGTCGTCGCGGGGCTGTCGCGGGTGCTCGCCTCGGGGGCGCGCGCTTACTGGATCTGCCCGCTGGTGGAAGAGAGCGAAACGCTCGACGCCGCGGCGGCGGAGGAGCGCGCCGAGGCCTTGCGCGCCACCTTCGGCGACGCCGTCGGGCTCGTGTACGGCAGGATGGCCGGCGCGGACAAGAACGCGGCGATGGAAAAATTCCAGCGCGGCGAGACCAAAATCCTGGTGGCGACCACGGTCATTGAGGTCGGCGTCGACGTCCCCGAGGCGACCATCATGATCGTGGAGCACGCCGAGCGTTTCGGCCTTGCGCAACTGCATCAGCTGCGCGGAAGAGTCGGGCGCGGCGCCGCCCGCTCGAGCTGCGTTCTGCTTTACAAGGGCCCGCTCGGCGAAACCGCGCGCACCCGGCTCGAAACGCTGCGCGCGACCGAGGACGGCTTTCGCATCGCCGAGGAGGACTTACGCCTGCGCGGCGAAGGCGACGTGCTCGGCGCCCGCCAGGCCGGCGCGCCCGGCTTCCGCTTCGCCAGGCTCGACGTCCACGGCGGCCTCTTGGCGCGGGCGCGCGAAGAGGCGCAGGCGGCGCTCGCGCGCAGCGAAAGGCTGGTGGGCGAGGAAAACCGCGGCCTGAGGCTGCTCATCTATCTCTTCGAGCGCGACGAAGCCGCCCGGCTGATCGAGGCGGGCTAGGCGCCCGGCGCCTCAACGGAAAAGTGACTTGCCCAAGAGCCCGCGTCCCTCCATTAGACGGCGAAATTTACCGCCGCGTTACCGCCGCGGCTGGAACCCGATCGCGAAAAATTCGTCTTCGGCGTAGAGGGGTCTGGGGTCGCGCGGTTCTTGAGTTGGGTGTGGAATGGCGAACGCAAAGCGTGTCGGCAGCATCGATTTCTGGCGCGGGTCCGTGCTGATCGCGATCCTCGTCGATCACATTCCGGGCAACGTGCTCGAATTTTTCACCCCGAGGAACTTCGGGCTTTCGGATAGCTCCGAGGCTTTCGTTTTTCTCTCCGGACTTTCCGTCGGAATGGTCTATCTGCCGCGGGCCCGCAAGCATGGTCTTGCCGCCGTCGCGCGCGGATGCCTTCAGCGTGCGCTGCAGCTTTACGGCGTACATATCGCGCTGACCGCCGCCGCGCTCGCCATTTTCGCTCTCGCCTTCTGGCTCAGCGGCGTCGACGAGCTCATCGAGGCCCACGGCCGGTCGTTCGTCTTCGGCTCGCCCATGACCGGTCTGGCGGGACTTGCCGTGCTCAGCCACCAGCTCGGCTATTTCAACATCCTGCCGCTCTATGTTGTGTTGATGCTGTGGGCCCCGCTGGCGCTGGCGTTGGCGATGCGTCATTCCGCCCTCGCGCTCACGTCGTCTGTCGCGACCTACGCTGCCTCGCGCGCTTTCGGCCTTCATCTGCCGAACTGGCCCGAGCCCGGCGGCTGGTTTTTCAATCCCTTCGCCTGGCAGCTCGCGTTCACGATCGGTCTCGTCTGCGCCATCGTCTGGCGCAACGGGCCGCCGCGCGCGACACCCGGCCTGGTCGCCGTCAGCATCGCCACTCTCGCGCTGGCCGCATTCGCGACGACGAGCGGGGCGGGCCTCGCGCCCGGGCTGCGCGACGCAGCCTCGGCCCATCTCGACCTCGCCAAGCAGGACCTCGGGCTGGCGCGGCTCGCCCATTTCGTTGCGCTCGCCTATCTTCTCGCCATTGCGCCAGGCCTGACGCGCGTGATCGACGGGCACGTCGGCCGCGCCGTGCAGGGCCTCGGCCGCAACGGTCTCGCGATCTTCGCCGCGGTCTCGCTGGTCGCCGCTCTGGGACAGGCGGCGCTCGGCGCGGCCGCGCGTTATACCTCTGAAGGGGTTGAGCATCTGGCGGGACTCGCGTACACGCTGACAGGCGTCGCCGCCCTGTTCGCCATCGCCCGCTGGATCGAGTGCAGAAACACGTCCGCCCCGCCCGGTCGCACCGATTTTCGTTCCGCCGCGCCGCAGCCTCTGTAGCGCGCCTCGCGGCGGCAAGCGCGTTCGTTTTCGCCGTGGCGTCAGCGCGCGCCGACGAGGGGCGGTGCCCCGGCCCAGCGTCGGCGATCGAGCCCAGCGGAGGGATTCTCGCGAAACTCTACAGCGGCGCAGACCGCACGCTCGACATCCTGGCGATCGGGTCGTCGTCCACCGAAGGGGTCGGCGCAAGCTCGCCCGCGAACGCCTATCCGGCGCGACTTGAGGACGAACTCGTCCACCAGGACGGCCTCGCTGCGGACGTCAAAAACGCCGGCGTCGGCGGCGAACTGGCTGTCAAGACACTGCAGCGGCTCAAGACCGCGTTGAAGTCCGGCTGGGCGGAACTGGTGATCTGGCAGGTCGGCACAAACGACGCGCTCGTCGGCGTCGACGAGGCGCTCTTTCGCGCCACGGTGGAAAGCGGAGTCGCAGCGGCCCGCACGGCCGGCGTGCCCCTCCTGCTGATCGACCCGCAATTCACGCAGAAAGGCCCCGACGAGGCGCGTTACGAACGGTTCGTCAAGATCGTCGACAACATCGGCGCCCGCGACCACGTTCCGGTTCTTTCGCGCTACGCGATGATGAAGCGGCGCGGGACGAAAGACGCCCAGGCGCTTCTCGCAGGCGACGGTCTGCACATGAACGATCTCGGCTACCGGTGTCTCGCCCATGCGATCGCTGAGGCGATCGAGAAAGCGGCCGGCGCGAAGCTTTAGCCCAACTTGCGCAGAATCGGGGGTGTGGCCTAGGCAAATCAATGCCTTAGACGAAAAGTCTAAAAGTCGGCACTACATTTTGGTGCATGATCGGGTTCAGGCGCTGAGGGCGAGGAGCGGCGGGTCGTTCTCCGATAGGCGCATGCGCTTGGGCAACACGATGCCGAGGCGATCAAGGAGCGCCGCCTCAGCGGCGTCGGGCTGGGCCACGCAACGCAATCGGATCTCGCCGCGCGTTGCGGTCGGCAAGACGACGTCGTGGGATTGGATGCGGGCAAGCTCTTCGAGGATCGCGCGCGGCGCGTTGCCGAGGCCCGCGCGCTGCTGCCACATCTCGAGGCTCTTCCAGAGCACGAAAGCGAGGAAGCAAACGAGGATGTGGGCCTGGACGCGGTCCTCGCGCTGATGCCAGACCGGACGCAGGTTCAGCTGATCTTTTTGAATGCGGAACGCGGCTTCGGCCTGGGTGAGCTGGATGTAAGCCTTCCAGAGCTGTTGGTCGCTCCAATCGGCGATGTTCGAGCGCAAGAGATAGGCGCCCTCCGAGAGCGCGGCCCAATCGTCGAACGAGGCGTCGTGATCGACGCGGAGGCGAAAGCCAGCCGGGCAGCCGTCAGGCTCCAAGACGATCGTGAAGCGGGCGGCGGCGCGCTGGTTTTGCTGCAGGATGCGCCCGATCTGTCAATTCACTCTCGCCGCGTCGAGCGTTTCTTGGCGCGCGCAAGGCGAGCCGAGAGGCGTTCGAGCGCCTGCTCGATCCGGCGACTGAACTTGTCGTGCATCGCCTGCTCTTTGCTGCGCCGGTCGGCGGAGCGGCACAGGATCACGGTCTCGTCGGTCTCGGGATGGCGCGCAAGCTTGACCTCGACGCCTTCGCGGACCGTGCGCCAGCCGTCGCGACGGGCGAGTTCGGCGGCAAACTTCGTCAGCTCCGACTTCGGCGCGCCGATGATGTAGCGCCTGCCCGTCCGGCGCAGCCACGCCAGATTGTCGGCGCTGGCCATGCCGCGGTCGGCGATCCAGACGCGCCCCAGCACGCCATGCCGGGCCTCCATGGCGGCCACGATCGTCTGCAGGGTCCGCGAATCGTGGGTGTTGCCGGCGAACACCTCATGGCCCAGGGGGAAGCCGTCGAACGTCACGACCAGCGCGATGCACACCTGCGCGCAGTCGGGGCGATGATCGCGGGAATAGCCGCGTTGCGCCTGCGGGTTCGCTTCCGCCTGGCCTTCGAAATAGGTGCTCGTGACGTCATAGAGCAGCACTTCGTTCTGAACCGCGAACAGCTCTCCGCAACGCTCCGACAAATGCGCCTCCAACGCCGCCTTGTGCGCGAGGAGGCGATCAAGCGCGCGATAAAGGCGATCCTTGTTGACCTCCTCGTCGCCGAGCTGCAGCAGATCGCCAAGCGCCGTGCGGCGATACCAATCCTCGGCGATGTGCAGCTCGCTCGACGGCTCGCAGAAGCGAGCCGTCACCAGCACCGCCGCCATCTTCGCCCAGGCAACTCGTTCCTGGCCCGCCGGAAGCAGCTGCTTGCACAACTGCTCGAGCCCCACTCCACGCCACAGGGCGAGCGCCAGGTAGACCTCGCCAAACTGACGCGAGCGCTCGATGCGGACGCCCTTCAGGCGAACGGGCGCCGTCACATGTTCGCTGCCGTCATCGAACAGCGCCGCTTCTTCAGGGGCGCCGATCAGCCGGCGCGCCAGCGCGCGCGCCTCGATCCGTCCGCGCTCGCCGAGCTCGCCAAGCTGTGCGACCGTCTGCTGGATCACCCGCCGTCCGACACGAACGCTGCGCACCAAGGTCCAATAGCGACGAACCTTCCCGTCCTTCTTGCGAATCGTGTGGCGCAAGTACACGCGCCATCTGAACCAACAGCGGGCGCTAGAAAATACCCAAGGTCGTCACTACACGCCCAATTCCGCCCCACCGGCGCTGCAACTACTTGATCTCACCCACGCCACCCTGCGCAAAATCGCGAAATCCGCCCCCAAACTGCGCAAGTTGGGTTAGCCGAGGCTCGAGGGAATGGCGGCCTGACCCGGGGCCGTCGGCGCCGTCAATGCTTCTATCCATCAATGAAATTTCGAGTGGCTGGCATGCAGCGGCGGCGGTTCGGGCGGGACGGAACGGCTTCGGCGGTCGGCTTCGGCTGCATGAGTTTCGGCGGCTTCTACGGACCGACGAGCGAAAGCGAGACGATGCGCGCGCTCGCGCGGGCGCTCGAGCTCGGCGTCGACTTCTGGGACACCGCCAATGTCTACGGCGAGGGCATCAGCGAGACGATGATCGGCAGGTTCGTGGCGGAGGACAGGAGCCGCCGCTCCAGAATCACGCTCGCGACCAAGTTCGCCATTCGTCGCGAGCCGGACGGCAGGCGTGTTTTCGACAACAGCCCCGAACACATCCGTGCGAGCCTCGAGGGGTCGCTGAAGAGGCTCGGAGTCGACTGCCTCGACCTCTATTACGTCCACCGGATCGACCGACCATCCCGATCGAGGACACCGTCGGCGAACTCGCCCGGCATGTCGAGGCCGGGACGATCCGCGCGATCGGCCTCAGCGAGGTCGCGCCCGACACACTCCGTCGCGCGAGCGCCGTGCACCCGATCGCGGCGGTGCAGTCGGAATATTCGCTGTGGACGCGCAATCCCGAGCTCGGGCTCATTCAGGCCTGCGCCGAGACCGGGGCGATCATGGTCGCTTTCTCGCCGGTCGGACGCGGCTACTTCAGCGGACTCCTGCAGGAGGTCGAGACGTTCGACGAGAGGGATTTTCGGCACGCCAATCCGCGCTTTCAGGGGATCAACTGGCGGCGCAACCGCGACCGACTGGCGCCCTATCTGGCGCTGGCCCGATCGTGGGGCGTGAAGCCCGCGACGCTCGCCGTCGCCTGGACGCTGGCGAAGCCGCCGCACATCGTGGCGATCCCCGGCACGCGCAGCGCGGACCACCTCGAGGAATGCGCCGCCGCGGCCGACCTTGCGCTCGATGCCACCCGGCTGGCCGAACTCGAGCGCCTCCTGCCGGCCGGCTTCGCAGCCGGCGAGCGCTACTCGGACCAGCAATGGGTCGGAATCCAGAAGTACTGAGTCTCAGCGCGGCGTGAACGGCGTCTGTTCGGGCTGGGGCCTGAACAGCGAGCGGATGCCCTCCAGGAGGCCACGCGCCGGCGGTCCGTCGATCAGCATGGACAGGTAGGATTTCGCCCATTTCTTGATGTCGTTCTTGAGGAGATGGGCGAGCATCGGCGCGTGGCGCTCGAGGCGCTCCTCCAGCGGCATCGCCAACGCTCGTTTCAGCGCGGCTGCGACGGCGTCCGTCTCGTGGGGATTGACGATCAAGGCGCGGTCGAGCTCCTTCGCCGCGCCGGCGAATTGCGACAGCATGAGTACGCCCGGTTTGTCGGGATCCTGCGCTGCGACGTACTCTTTGGCGACGAGATTCATGCCGTCGCGCAATGGCGTCACCATGGCGACGTCCGCGGCGCGGTACATGCCGGCGAGCACCGTGCGCGAATATGAGCGATTGACGTAGCGGATCGGCGTCCAGGCCGCGTCGCCGAAACGTCCGTTGACCTTGCCGATGAGGCCGGTCACCTCGGCTTCGATGTCGCCGTACTGCTTGATGTCGGAGCGGCTCTTCGGCGTCAGTTGCAACAGCGTCACCTTGCCGTGCCACTCGGGATTGAGCTCCAGGAAACGCTCAAACCCCTTGATCCGGTCCGGAATGCCTTTCGAATAGTCGAGCCGATCGACGCCGAGCACGAGCTTGTTGCCGCCGAGGCTCTCGCGCACCAGCCGGACCATTGCCGATCGTCCGGCGTTGCGCGCCAGCCGCATGTAGGCTTTGGTTTCGATGCTGACCGGGAAGGCGCCGAGCCGAACGAACCGGCCGTCGAATTCATAACCCCCGCGCGTCTGCGTTGCGCCCTGGGTCGTGAGGTAATGGGCGAAATTGTCGCGATCGTTCTCGGTCTGGAAGCCGACGAGGTCGCAATAGGTCAGGCCTCCGAGGATCTCCCGGTGGTGCGGCAGGGTCTGCAGGATGTCCGGCGGCGCGCAGGGCGTATGAAGGAAGAAGCCGATCCGGTTGCGGTGGCCGCGCGAACGCAGTTCGCGGGCGAGCAGCATCAGATGGTAGTCGTGGATCCAGACGACGTCGCTCTCGTCCACGAGGGCGCTCAGGCGGTCTGCGAACATGCGGTTGACCCGCATATAGCCGCTTGCGTCGGCGCGCGAATATTCCTGCAGGTCGACCCGATAGTGGAGGATCGGCCAGAGCACGCTGTTGGCGAGCCCGTTGTAATATTCCTGGATGTCGGTCTTCGACAGGTCGATGAGGACATAGGTGACCTGGTTGACTTCGACGATGCGCTCGCCAGTCGGTTCTTCGGTCACGGCGCCGCTCCACCCGAACCACATGCCGGTGCGATTCTTGAGGGCGGCCTTCACCGCCACGGCCATGCCGCCGGCGAGCGGGGCGCCGGGGGGGTCGGGGACCGCCACCCGATTCGAAACTATGATGAGCCGAGGGCCCATGCGTCCTCCCAACTCGACGATAATCGCGTCGCGGTGTTGATGATGCCCGCCATGGAATAGGTCTGGGGCAGATTGCCCCAGAGCTCGCCCGTCTCGGGGTGAATGTCCTCCGACAGAGTCCGTAGGCGTTACGGCTCGCGAGAATCGATTCGAACAGACTGCGCGCCTCGGCCGTTCGCCCGATCCGGTGGAGCGCGTCGATGTACCAGAAGTTGCACGCCAGAAAGGCGGTCTCGGGCGCGCCGAAATCGTCGGGCACGACGTAGCGCATGATCCGTCCCTTGCGCATGAGGTCGCGGCCGATCGCCTCGCAGGTCTTGACGAAACGAATGTCGTTGGATGGGAGAAGGCCGAGCTCCGAAACGAGGAGGACGCTCGCGTCGAGATCCGGCGCGCCGAACGCACCTGTCAGGGCGCCCTGCTTCTCGTCCCAGGCTTCCTCGAGGATGCGTTCGCGCAGGCCGATCGCGTGCGCCTGCCAATACTTGGCGCGGTCGGCGATGCCGAGGCGACGCGCGATCCGGCCGAGCCGGTCGCAGGCCGCCCAGCACAAGGTCGCCGAATAGGTGTGAGCACGCGCGCGTCCCCGATATTCCCAAAGCCCGGCGTCGGGCTCGAACGCCAGCGACAGCGCGCGCTCGCCCAGTCTTTCCAGCAGGCGGTAGAGCAACTCGTCGCCCATGATCGGCAGGCGCTCGTCGACGAACATCTGCGTCGCCGCGAGCACGACGCTGCCGTAGACGTCGTTCTGGGTCTGCAGCGCGGCCTGGTTGCCCACCCGGACCGGGCCATGCCCGAGGAATCCCTTCAGGTCCGGAGCGACGCTCTCCTCCAGCGACGAGAACGGCACGATGCCGTGCACCGGCTGTATTTTACTCGAATCGGT
Source organism: uncultured Alphaproteobacteria bacterium (assembly GCA_963758335.1). Taxonomy (GTDB): domain Bacteria; phylum Pseudomonadota; class Alphaproteobacteria; order Rhizobiales; family Beijerinckiaceae; genus Roseiarcus. The sequence goes on from CAVWVF010000004.1 coordinate 864,850, forward strand.
GGCGATCGTCATGATGTAGTTGATGTAGGATTCCATGATCTGAGTCGCGCCGAGCCGGTTCAGCGCGTCGACGACGAAATAGGCGTCCCTCAGCCAGCAGAACCGGTAATCCCAGTTGCGCGTCGACATCGGCGCTTCGGGTATCGAAGTCGTGTGGGCGGCGATAATCGCGCCGGTCTCGATGAAGCTGGTCAACTTCAGGGTGATCGCGGCGCGAATGACCGCCGACTGCCATTCGAACGGGGCCGCGAGGTTGCGCGACCAATCGAACCAGTGCTGCCGCGTCCGCTCGAGGAAGTCCCTGCTGGTGGCGTCGATGCCGGTCAGGAATGGTTCGTCCTGGCCGAAGATCAACGTCAGCGGGCGCGTCAGGGGAAAGGTGATCTCGTTGACGATGTAGGACAGTGGCGCATTGGTCGTCAGCCGCATCACCTCTTCGCCGCCGACGTAGCGGATGTGATTGGAGCCGACGATCACGTTGGTCGTGGGACGGCCGTAAGCATGGGTCGGGCGAACCCGAATGGCGAGGCGCGGCAGACCGGCGATAGGCTCGATGCGCCGGATGATCTGCGGCGGCCGATAGCCTCGCTCGAACCAATCGAAGCGCGGCGCGAAATCGGTCACGTTCAGCCTCGCCCCTTTCTCGTCGGCGAGGATGGTTTCGACGATCGCCGTGTTGCGCGCATAGCTCGACTTGGTCTCGACGAGCCCGGCGAGCGCGACGTCGCAGAACCCTTTTTCCTCGTCCCCAGCCAACAGACGCGAAAAAACGGGATCGGAATCGAAGTGGGGAAAGCACCACCAGACGATCCGGGCGTTGCGGTCGATCAGAGCCGCGGCGCAGCTGTTGCCGATCAGTGCAAGATCGAGGTTCTGCTTGCGCGTCTGCCGCTCCGCCATCGTCACTCCACTCTCCTTTCTGCAAATTCCGCGAGCCATGCGCGCACGTCGCTCGGGCGCGCGAACATGGCGCGCGCGCCGGGGCGAAGCCGGCCGACCGAATAGGCGAGGCCTCCGCGCGCCGAGACGGCGGCGAAGCCCGCCTCGTCGGTCTTGTCGTCGCCGACGTAGATAGGCGTACGGCCGAGGAAGGGAGGGACGGAGAGAAACGCTTCGATCGCCCGGCCCTTGTCGTAGCCGGGCGCCTTCAATTCGATGGCGCGACGCGCATTCATCACCTCGACGGCAATCTCCGGCTCGCCCCGGGCGAGCCGCCTCACCGCCTCGCGCACGGACGCCTCCGCTCCGGGCGCAAGCCGGTAATGAACGGTGAAGCTGTAACGTTTGTTCTCGGCGAACGTTCCGGGAAATTCGCGGAGCGCGTTCGTAAGCCTCTGCCACAGGGAGACCGGCAGCTCCGCCGTCCCGGGCGATCGGACCGGCGCGGCATTCGGATCAAGGCGCAGCTCAGCGCCGTGGACCGCGGCGGCACGAAGCTTCAAAGGCCGGAACAGTCGGTCGATTTCATCGAAGTCACGCCCGCTGATCAGCGCAAGCGCGCCGTCGAGCTTGTGTTCCGCCTCCGCCAGCGTCGCCACCAGCCCTCCGGGCACCGCAACCCGATCCGGCCGATCCGCGATTTCCAGCAGCGTGCCGTCGACGTCGAGAAACAGCGCGACCGGACCATCGACCGCAGTCAGAATTTCGTCCCCAGCCGCGGGAGCCGCGAGGCTCGAATGGATCACCTGCGCAACTCCGTGCGCCCCCCACTCCCGCCTAGTGGAGCTTTGAGGCGATTGCGTGATCGCGCTCTCGTCGACCATCTCCACCGATCTCGTAATCTCCGTGGAAGCACGACGCTCTGGCGCAGGCGAAAAATGGAATTCAACTCCGATTTGTTCCCTGAGTTTCAGCAATCTGGACGAGAGCCGGCGCGGTTCCCATATAACCGCTCGTACTCGTCTCCGGCCGCGTCGCCTAGTTTCAATTCGCACGCCTATCGACTGCCGGCCTCCGCTCCGCGCTGCAGGAGGGCGCCCTTGTCCACTGGCGTACTGATAACCATTCTCGACGTTCTGCTCATCGTCCACGCGGCAAAGACCGGGCGCTTCATGCCCTGGGGCTTCATAATCCTGTTTCTGCCGGGACTCGGCGCACTCGTCTATGTCGTGTTCGAGCTGGGGCAGGAGTGGTTCGGCTCTTACGGGGCGCGGCGCGCGCGCCGGTCGGTCGCGGCTGCGCTGGATCCGACCGGCCGATACCGTGCGCTGAGAGACGAACTCGACCTCGTCGACACGGTCGCCAACCGGAGCGCTCTCGCCGAGGAATGCCTGAAGCTCGGCCGGCCGGAGGAGGCGCTCGACCACTATGAGGCGATCCTCGCGCGGCCACTTGGCGATGAGCCGGCCTTTCTGATCGGCAGGGCGCGCGCCCTCGTCGAGCTTGGCCGCGCCGGCGAGGCGGTCGCGACGCTCGAAGAGGTGAGGCGCCGCGAGCCGGATTTTCATTCGCCCGACGGGCTTCTCCTTTCCGCGCGAGCGCTCGAGGCGGCGGGGCGGCCGGACGAGGCGCTCGACGCCTACGCCCGCGCCTCGCGGATATTTCCGGGCCCAGAGCCGCGCGTGCGCGAAGCGCGGCTTCTGGAACGGCTCGGGCGGCGCGAACAGGCCCGCTCGATCGCCGAAGAGGTCGTGCGCTCGCTCAGGCGCGCGCCGCGCCACGTGCAGGCGAGCCAGCGAGCAACTCGCCCGCTGACCCCTTCCCGCGCTCTTGCGCCCCGGGTTTTCCTGAGAGAGAAAGACCGCGCCAAGTCTTTTCCCGACGGTCCCGACCCCGCCATGAGCCGAAACACCGCGATCGTCGTCTCCGCAGATTCCGCCAGCGAATTGACCTTTGACATCGTCGTGCGGGAAGCGCGCGGCGAAAGCCGCCACCGGGTGACGGTGTCGACCGATGACGCGGCGCAGTTTGCGAAACTCGGGGCCGATCCGGCCCGCGCCGTCGAGGCGGCCATGGCGTTCCTGCTCGACCGCGAACCGAAGGAGTCGATCCTCGGCGCGTTCGACATCAACGTCATTCGGAGCTACTTTCCTGAATTCGAGAAAGCGTTTCCCGCCTATCTCGCGCGTTCCGGCGGCGAGGCGGGAAAACGCGCTTGAGCGGAACCGCGAGTCCGCGAGAGGACGCTTGCATGGCTGTTGCGCTCGCCCGGTCGGAGACCGCCCTCGAGGACCGCTGGTCCGTTCCCGAGGGCTGGTTCTACATGACGGGGATGCAGGCCCTCGTGCGCCTGCCGATCCAGCAGCGCCTTCGCGACGCGGCGGCCGGCCTCAATACCGGCGGCTATATTTCCGGTTACCGCGGCTCCCCGATGGGCCGATACGACATCGAATTGTGGCGCGCAGGCGCAATCCTCGCGCAGCACAACATCGTCTTCCGCCCCGGCCTCAACGAAGACCTCGCCGCGACCGCCATTTGGGGCGCGCAGCACGTGGCGAGCTTTCCCGGCGCGACGGTCGACGGCGTGTTCGGCGTCTGGTACGGCAAGGGCCCCGGCGTCGACCGCTCCGGCGACGCGCTGCGCCACGCCAACTTCACCGGGACAGCGCCCAGGGGCGGAGCGATCGCGCTCGCGGGCGACGACCACGGCGCGAAATCGTCGACCGCGGTGAATTTCTCCGACACGTCGTTCGTCGCGGTCGGCATGCCCGTCCTCTATCCGTCGAACACCCAGGAGCTGATCGACTTCGGCCTGCACGGCATCGCGATGTCGCGTTTCTCCGTCTGCTGGGTCGGAATGAAAATGTCACCGACGTGGCCGAGGGCGGCGGCACTGTCTATGTCGGCCCGGACTCCTCGATCGTCATCCCCGAACGGCCGAGCAAACCGCCGGGCGGCGTGGGCGCCCGCACGATCGACATGCCGCTCATGCAAGAGGAGCGGCTCTACAACCACAAGCTTCCCGCCGCGCTCGCCTACGCCCGCGTCAATGAGCTGAACCGCGTGGTCGGCGACAGCCCGAACGCCTGTGTCGGCCTCGTCGCGGCCGGAAAGGCGTGGCAGGATCTCCTGCAGGCGCTCAACAACCTCGGGCGCACCGACAAGGGCGCGGCGCTCGGCCTGCGCCTCTTCAAGGTCGGCATGGGCTGGCCGCTCGACCCGGTTGCCGTGCGCGATTTCGCCCGCGGACTCGATCTCGTCGTCGTGATCGAGGAGAAGCGCCCGCTGCTCGAGGATCAGATCCGCTCAATCCTCTATGGGACGACGACCGCGCCGCGCATCGTCGGCAAGTATTTCGACGGGCCGACCTTCGAGCCGACCCACGGCGCGCCTGCCATTCCAAACTTCGGCGAGACGACGCCGGAACTGGTCGCCCAGGTGCTCGCGAGAGCGCTGAGCGAGCGCGATCCGGATTGCTCCCTCAGCGCGCCGCCCGAGGCGCCGGTGAAAGGGCTCGCCAACCGTCCCGCGCCGGCGCGAAACCCCGGCTTCTGCGCCGGCTGTCCGCACAACCGATCGACCCGGGTCCCCGAAGGCAGCCGCGCGCTCGCCGGCATTGGCTGCCACACCATGGCGATGCTGGTCAATCCGATGCAGACGACGACCGTCTCGCACATGGGCGGCGAGGGCGCCATGTGGCTCGGCCAGCAGCCCTTCACCCGCCAGAACCATGTCTTCGCCAATCTCGGCGACGGCACCTACGCCCATTCGGGCGTGCTCGCGGTGCGCCAGGCGGTGGCGGCCGACGTGCCGATCACCTACAAGATCCTCTACAACGGCTTCGTCTCGATGACGGGAGGACAGCCGATCGAGGGCGGCATGACGCCGGTCCAGATCCTGGGCGAGCTCGCTGCCGAGGGCGTCAAGAAGATGGCTCTCGTGGTCGACCAACCCGACCGCTATCTCGGCTTTTCGCTGCCGCCCGGCGTCGTTTTACGCCATCGCGACGCGATGGACGAGGTTCAGCGCGAGTTCCGCGAATTCAAGGGCGTCTCGGTCATCCTCTACGACCAGCCTTGCGCGACCGAGCGCCGGCGCCTGCGCAAGCGCGGCAAGTGGCCCGACCCGGCGATCCGCACCTTCATTCACCCGGAAGTGTGCGAAGGCTGCGGCGATTGCGGGCGCGTCTCCAATTGCATGGCGATCGAGCCGCTCGAGACCGAATGGGGCCGCAAGCGGCGCATCAACCAGTCGAGCTGCAACAAGGATTTCTCCTGCGTCGAGGGCTTCTGCCCGAGCTTCGTCACGGTCCATGGCGGACGGCCGCGCAGACCCGACGCCGCCGCGCCGCGCGATCTGCCGCCGGTTCCCGAGCCGGTCATGCCCGAGATGGGCGAGCGATGGAGCGTGCTCGTCGCGGGCATCGGCGGCTCGGGCGTCGTCACGGTCAGCCAGACGCTGGCCGTGGCCGCCTATCTCGACGGGTTGTTTAGCACCAATCTCGACCTCACGGGCCTCAGTCAGAAATACGGCGCCGTCACCTCGCATGTGCGCCTGGCGCGCAGATCCGAGTCGCTGCACGCTACGCGCATCGCCTCGGGAGAGGCGGATGCGCTGATCGGCTGCGACCTCATCGTCGCCGCGGGCGACGAATGTCTGTCGAAGCTCAAGCCCGACACGCGCGCCGTCATCGACGCGGATCTCATCCCGACGTCCGATTTCGCGCGCAATCCGAACTGGAGCGTCGACAAGGAGGGGCTAATCGAGCGGCTTAAGTCCTCGCTCGGCGACGCGGCCTTCGTTGTCGACGGGCAGCGCCTCGCCAAAGCGATTCTCGGCGACGCGATCGCCTCGAACATGTTCATGCTGGGAGCCGCCTGGCAAAAAGGTCTCGTGCCGGTCAGACGGGAAGCGATCGAGCGGGCGATCGAGCTCAACGGCGTCGCGATCGAGGTCAACAAACAGGCGTTCGAATGGGGCCGGCGCGCGGCGCACGACCTCGCCGGCGTCGAGAAACTCGTCGGCGAGCGCGAGCCCGCCCGTGAGGCCTCGCCGCCGCTCGACGCGCTGATCACAAAGCGCGCGGACCATGTCAGGGTCTCGCGCGGAGAGGTGGCGAAGCGCTATCGCGCGCTCGTGGAGAAGGTGCGCTCCGAAACGAAGGCCGGTCTCGGCGAGGCGCTGACGGCGGCCGCGGCCCGCTCCTACCACCGGCTTCTCGCCGTCAAGGACGAATGGGAAGTGGCGCGGCTGTTCGCCGCGCCCGAGTTCGCCAAGGCGCTCGCCGAGGAGTTCGACGGGCCTTTCAAGCTCCATTTCCACATCGGCGCCTGGCCGTTCGCCCGTCCCGACCCGCGGAGCGGCGTCATGGGCAAGGGCGAAGCGGGGCCGTGGGCGATGACCGCCTTCCGCCTGATGGCGCGGCTTAGGTTCCTGCGCGGCACGCTCCTCGATCCGTTCCGCAACAGCGACGAGCGCAAGCTCGAACGCAGGCTGGTCGGCGAATTCGAGGCGGACATCGACGACCTCGTCGCGGCGCGGCTCGCGCCCGGGAACTATGCGCTCGCCGTCCGCATCGCGAGCCTGCCCGAGGCGATCAAGGGCTACGGGCGGGTGAAGGAGGCGAGCGCCACGGAAGCCGCGAAAGCGCGGGCGAACGCGCTGCGGCAGTTGCGCGCCGTGCAAGTCCCGATGGAGCTGGCCGCATGACTATAGAGGGCAAGACGATCGTCGTGACCGGCGGCTTCGGCGCGCTGGGTGGCGCCGTTGCGGAGGCAGCTGTCCAGCGCGGCGCGTCCGTCGCCGCGCTGGATCTCGCGGCGACCGCGCCGGCCGGCGTTGCTGAGCGGCTCGGACCGAACGGGCTACTCGTCGGAGGCGTCGACCTCTCCCTGCCGCATGCGGCTGAGCGGGCGATGGCCGAGGCGGCGGCGAGATTCGGGCGGATCGACGCCCTGCTCAACATCGCCGGCGGCTTCCGCTGGGAGAAGATCGCCGACGCGGCCGACGCCGAGAGCTGGGACCGGATGTTCGCCATCAATCTGAAGACGGCGCTGAACGCGTCGCGCGCGGCCCTCCCCTATCTTCTCGAGAGCGGCGAAGGACGCATCGTCAACGTCGGCGCCCAACCGGCCGTCCATGCAGCCGAAGGCTTTGGGCCCTATGCCGCGAGCAAGGCCGCCGTCCACCGGCTGACCGAAAGCCTCGCCGACGAACTGAAGCTCAAAGGCGTGACCGTGAATGCGGTGCTGCCCTCGATCATTGACACGCCGGCCAACCGCGCCGACATGCCGGGCGCCGACTTCAGCCGCTGGGTTTCGCCCGCCGACCTCGCCGTCGTCATTCTGTTCCTGGCCTCCGACGAGGCCAGGGCCGTCACCGGGGCGCTGATCCCGGCGACGGGGCGAGCTTGACGCTCAAGCCTAACCCGACTTCGCGGATTCGACCGGTCACAAGGCATTTTTTGACCTTTTGCGCTGGCCAAGTATTTGACTTTGCTTGCATCGATTGCACAGAACCAGCCGAAAACCCGCTGTAGTGAAGACCAACTAGACTCAACTCAGATTCCAAAGCACCACGAATCGTGTCACTGTCGATATTTATATTCCGCTCGGACGCTTGAGCTTTGCTTTACCAGCCTTGCTGTCGTCGAAACTGCACCTTTGCGGCCCCCCTCTGAAGCTGTCTTGTAGTGAAGACCTTTTAGGTCAAGTTATTGATTTTATTGACCCAGGAATTCGAAAAACAGCCCAATCCGCGAAGACGGGCTAAGGTTGCAATTCCACGACGGGTTGGCGGGCCAGACCGCTCTCCGCAAGGGCCCGACAGGGTCTTTGTCAGGCGATCGAGGAGCCGAACGCGCTCAGTCTGTAGCCGAGCGCCGCAACTTCGAGGACGTCGTTGGGGGTCACGGCGCCGGCGGTTCCCGGCGCGGTAAATGCGTCAAAGGAATTGTTGGCGACGCTCGAAGCCCAGTCGGCGATGTCGCCTGTAGTCGAGAGGCGTGTAAGTCGCCGCGCCGTTCATCCTCGCGCCTTCGACGCCAATCCGGCCCATGACCTCAGTGAGCTCATGTTCGGCGATGGAATAGAGATCGAACTGGTTCGACGACGGGGTCCCGCTCGTCCCGTAATACATGGGATAGGCGCTGCTGAAGCCGACATAGCCGTCGAGCGAGCTCGACGTCGGGTTGACGTAGCCGAACGCCTTGGTCTCGGCGCTGGTGATGAAGAACTGCGAGGAGGTCGGCTCGTTCGAAGCGCCGAAGCTGTAGCCGTCGCCGCGAAGCGCGTTGGTCACCGTGGCGTAATTGCTGAGATAGCCGTAACTTTCGCTCTCGCCGAGCGCGCCCGAACCGAGCGGCGAGCCAGCGATCTCGCCATAGCCAACGTCGACGTCGATCACCTCTCTGGTCGAAAAGAACGAGGCGATATGTTTGGCCGCGGATTTCACCGCCTGAATGAATCCGGAGGGCGCGCTGCCGACCGAAGAGTCCCAGATCAGGTCCGAACCGAAGCCCGCCCGCGGAGCCGACGAGGGAGGGGGCCGGCGTCGCCGCGCTTGAACCCGTCGCCTGCGTCAAGTCGGAGCCATGGGTCGCCGCGCCGAACGCCGGCGACAGGGCTCCGGAGTCGCTCATCAAGTATTCCTGGCCGAGGCCGGGTCCTGACCAAGGCGCAAAGACGTTCGATCCGCCGAACGGAAGCCGCGATGACGTTGCGGCGCCCATAGACTGGTTCTCGAAGAACATGCTGAAGGTCCTGGACTTGCGATAGGCGAGCCTACACCCGAGCGTGCATACGACGTCAATGATGATCCGTTCCCATGATTGCCCCTTTATTTTGAACACTTGACTGATTGACAGAGGATGGCTGGCGGTCCGCGCCGTGGAAGCCCGGCTCGAAACAGGCGCCGCCGGGCTGCGCCGCCGCTGAGTCGACGGACGCATGAGCGAGGGCTGCGTCGCTTTGGTTTCGGTCGATTGGGATGTCCACGCCGCCGCCGGCGGCCTTGCAACCGCGAGCTTTCCCAGCGTACACGCGGAAAGTCAGAAACCAAGTCACTGCTTCGGGAGGAGGGCGAGGTGATTCCTGTGGAGGCCGCTGAGACCGTCGGCATGAGCGCACGCCGCCTCGAGCGCAGCCGACCCGCGATGCAGGCATACGTCGATCGCGGCGTCTATGCCGGCGTCAGCACGCTGATCGCGCCGCGGCGTCGTCGTTCACGCCGAGCAGTTCGGCTGGAAGGACAAGGAAGCGCGGTCGCCGATGAAAGACGACACGATCTTCCGCCTCTATTCGATGACCAAGCCGATCGTTTGCACCGCGTTGATGACGCTGTACGAAGAGGGCCTGGTTCCAGCTCATCGATCCGGTGGCGAAATACATTCCGGACTTCGGTCGGGTGAAGGTGCTCGACTCGGACGGCGAACTCGTCAATCCGGCCAGGCCGATCGCGGTCGGCGATCTGATGACCCACACGAGCGGCCTCACCTATCATTTTCTGGAGGATTCGCCGGTCAGCAGAATGTACGCGCAGGGCAAGCTCCTCGACCCGCGCATCCCGCTCGGGGCCGCAATCGCCGACCTCGCGCAGTATCCGCTGGCCTTCCAGCCGGGATCACGCTTTCACTACAGCGTCGGCATCGACGTCGCGGCCCGCATGATCGAAGTCATTTCCGGCCGGCCGCTCGGCGCGTTTCTTCGCGAGAGGCTGTTCGAGCCGCTCGGCATGGTCGACACGGCCTTCGGCGTTCCTCCGCAGGAAAGGCATCGCCTGGCCGCCATGTATGGCCGGCCCGACCTGATCGATCCGGCCCAGACCTCCCCCGCCCTGTTCGCCCTCTGGCAAGAAGGCTTCAACGAAGGGATCGACGTCTCCAACACCTACCCGGTCGACGACCCGGAGGTTTTCGCGCGCGGGGGCCATGGCCTCTTTGGGACGATCCGCGACTACTTTCGCTTCGCCCAGATGCTGGCCAACGGCGGCCATCTCGAAGGGGCGCGGATTCTGGCGCGCAAGACCCTTGCGCTCATCCACGCCAATCATCTGTCGCCGGCGCTGCTCCCCATCGAGATCGCGGGATTGCCTCTGCCGGGCTATGGCTTCGGCCTCGGCTCGCGCGTGCTCCTCGACGTGGCGCAGAGCGGAGCGCCGGGCACCCAGTCGATGATGAGCGCCGACCTGCCGGAACTCGGCCTGCGCGCCCTGGCTTATCAGGCGATCGCGGACTAGCTGGCTATAGCGGGATGAGTTTAAGTCTGTCCATTAGCCGGCGTTGGCGAAGGCGTTGGCGCATTCCAGGGCGGTGTCGGTTCCGAGGAGTTGGCCAGCGACCGAGGAAAAGAGAACTGTACTACGAATCGAAAACGCGCCCGGAATCGCGCAAAATTTCCTTGTTCTCGTGCGAAAGTTCCCTGTTCTCATGCAAAAGCTCCCTGTTCCGCGAAATGAAATTCCCGGTTTCTGGACGGGAGCGGCGGTCGCTCGACCGCCTCGGCAGATCTCCGCGGCGGGCCGGCGCCACGGCGGCACCCGGTCGGCGCCGCGCCTGTTACGCCCGCAGGCGGCTGTCAAAACTGTTGGCGAAAGTCATATTCTGTGCTATGTTTGTTCCCGGTCTCATGGGAGCTCTTGAGCAACAGACTTCATCCTTCGAGGCCCGCTTCGCGGACTCCTCGGCGGAGGGGTGGGTTTGAATAAGAGCCAGCTCTTGTAATCGGGGCAAATTTCCGGGCGGAAGGGGGGAGTCAAGCGTCGGAAAGTATGATTCAAGCTGGGGATGTCCGTTGATTCGGGTGATCCGCTTGAGCGCATGACGCCGGCCGAGCTCATCGGCCTGGTTCGCACTTTGATTGGCGAAGTGACCCGCTTTCAGGCGGAGTACGAGAAGGTGAGCGGGGCGTTGGCCAAGCTGAGGGTCGAGCATCAGGCGGTCAAGGACGAACTGGCGCGATTGAAGAAACTGCCGCCGCGGCCGCCGCAGAAACCCTCGGGGATGGACAAGGCGACGGACCGACCGGATTCGCAAGCGAACGCGCCCAAGGGCGGGCGGTCGACGCAGCGGCGCGGCAGCAACCTGGACAAGCTGACGGTCACGCAAACCATCGAGGTGAAGGTCGACGCGCCAGCGGGTTCCCGCCACAAGGGCTACGAAGAGATCGTCGTTCAGGACTTGGTTCTGAATCCTTTGGTGACCCGCTATCGGCGCGAGCGCTGGCAAACGCCGGATGGGAAGACTCTGATCGCGCCGCTCGATCCCGGGATCGTCGGTGGCTATGGCCCGCATCTTCAGCGCCTGATCTTGATGCTGCACTTTCAGGGACAGATGACCTGCGAGCGGATTCTGGCGCTGCTGAACGGCGTCGGCGTGGTGATTTCGAAACGCCAGGTGGTGCGCCTGCTGGCCGCCAGGCTCGAGACGTTCCGCGCTGAGGACGCCGAGGTGCTGAAGACCGGATTGAGCAGCGCTTCCTTCGTCACGGTCGACGACACCGGCGCCCGCCATCGAGGCAAGAGCGGCGTGACGACCCAGATCGGTTCCGACAGCTTCACCACGTTTCGAACCGGCCCGAGCAAGTCCCGCCTGGCGTTCCTGCGCAATCTCCTGGGCGGCGCGGCCTCTTACGTGGTCAACGAGGCGGCGCTCGTCTACATGCGGGCTTGCAATCTGAGCCTCAGCCTCATCGACACGCTCGCGGGCCATCCGACGCGGCTTTTTGCGTCTCACGAAGACTGGACGAGCCATCTGAACGCGCTCGGATTCGCCGATCTCAGGATCACCCCCGATCCGGTGCGGGTCGCCAGCGAGGGTGCTCTGTGGGGCGCCGTTCGCGAGCAAGGCCTGCTCGGCCAAGCCATCGTCGTGTCAGACGGCGCCGGCCAGTTCCGCGTCGGCGAACACGCCTTGTGCTGGGTGCACGCCGAACGCCTGGTCCACAAGCTCATCCCCGCCAACGACAAGCAGCGCAACGCGATCGAGGTCGCACGGCGCATGATCTGGTGGTTCTATCGCGCCTTAAAAGAATACAAGCTCGCCCCGAGCCTCGAGAAAGCCGAGCGTTTGCGGGCGCAGTTCGACCGCATCTTCAACCGCTCCAGAACCGGCTACGCCACCCTCGACAGCCTGCTCAGGCGCCTCTTTCGCCTCAAGGACGATCTCTTGCGCGTCCTCGACCATCCCCATATTCCGCTGCACACCAACGCCTCGGAAAACGACATCCGCGTCTTCGTCACCAAGCGCAAAATCTCCGGCGGGACCCTCAGCGACAGAGGCCGCGACGCCCGCGACGTCATGCTCGGGCTCGCCAAGACCTGCAGGAAGCTCAAAATCCCCTTCTTCGACTATCTCGGCGCTCGCCTCGCCATTCCAGGCCCCGAAATCCCCGATCTCGCAACTCTCGTCAGGCCCGCCCCAAGCTAACGCCGCCCGGAAATTCGCCCCGGTTACCAGCTCTTGCTCGAACCCTTTGAAAACGCTCAAAACGGCAATGGGCAGGTCTTGTAAGAAGTTGGCATGAATGCGCGGTCGGCGCCCCGTCCGTTTGGCGTCGATCCCGCTCTAGTGCTGTCCTCCCGCCGCGCCGCCGTGCTATAGCCGCGGCGCGACCGACGAGGCAGGCGCATGGGCGATCTCTTGCACGGAGCATGGCGCGCGGAGGGAGATTTCCCCCGCGACCGGACCGGCCGCTTCGTTCGGCCCGACGCGCCGTTCCGCAATTGGGCGACAGCGGACGGATCGCCCGGCCCGAGCGGGGCCGCCGGCTTCAAGGCCGAGGTCGGCCGTTATCATCTCATCGTTTCGCTCGCCTGCCCTTGGGCGCACCGGACCCTCATCTTCCGCAAGCTGAAGGGACTCGAGGGCATGATCTCGCTCTCGGTCGTCCACTGGCTGCTCGGCGAGCGCGGCTGGACCTTCGACGAAGGGCTTGGCGTCATTCCCGACCCGCTGTTCGGCGCGAAGCTCCTGAGCGAGTTCTACCTCAAGGCGCGGCCCGACTTCAGCGGCCGCGTCACCGTGCCGGTCCTGTGGGACCAGGAGACGAATACGATCGTCAACAACGAATTGTCCGAGATCATCCGCATGTTCAACAGCGCCTTCGACCGCGTCGGCGCGGCGCAGGGCGACTATTACCCGGCAGAGCTCAGAAGCGAGATCGACGCCCTGAACGGCCGCATCTACGCGACCGTCAACAACGGCGCCTACCGCGCGGGCTTCGCCACCACACAGGAGGCATACGAAGAGGCGTTCCGCGCCCTGTTCGAGACGCTCGACTGGCTCGAGACGCGGCTTGCCCGCCAGCGCTACCTGTGCGGCGAGCGGCTGACGGAAGCCGACTGGCGGCTCTTCACCACCCTCATCCGCTTCGACCCGGTCTATTTCGGCCACTTCAAGTGCAACCTCCGGGAGATCAGGGACTACAAGGCGCTGAGCCGCTATCTGCGCGAACTCTATCGTTGGCAGGGCGTGGCCGAGACGGTCGATTTCGGCCACATCAAGCACCATTATTACGTGAGCCATCACCGGATCAATCCGACCGGCATCGTGCCGCTCGGACCGGAGCTCGAGCTCTGATCTCGGAGAGGGGAAATTTCTTGACGGCAGCGTCAGACGGTCCGCGCCGAGAATTCCATAATCATAAGCCGTTTTGGAACGCGACTTCTACGCTGGCGCAGGAACGCGATCGTCCGGCGGAGGGTTTTCGCGCGCGGCGTCCGGCCAAGGCGCGGGCCTTCCAGACGCTCCTCGCGGCGAAGGGGGAGACGGCCGCGGCGACCGCGGTCGCGGCTTCAGCCCAGGTGCGCAAGGGGCTCGCCTTGATCGCAGCGACCGCGTTCGCATGGAACTCGGCGTCGCGAACGAGCCTGACGATCGGCCCAGCGAAAGTGTCGATGTCGTGCGGATCGCCATAGAAGCAGAGAGCGCCCCGACCTCCGGCATCGACGTGGCGTTCGATGCGACGCAGGGCTTTCCGAACCACAGGCTCTCGCCGATCGGCAACCCCCAGCCTTCGGCGAGGCTCGGAAAGACAGTGAAGCTGGCCCGGCCGTACAGCCAGATGAGCTCTTCGTCGGTGGGCGCCTGGATCCACAGATAGGGAGCTTCACCACCGGCGCTCCTGAGCGCGCGCACCGCCTCCTGAGCTTGCCAGCCCTCCTTCCCGGCAATGACCAGCTTCGGCCAGCCTTCGCCCCCTTCGCGCGCAAGCGATTCCCACAATTTCAGGAGACGCGCGTGGTTCTTACGGATTTCGACGGTGCCGACGCAGAGCGCGAAGGAGCCCAGGCGGTCGAGCATCGCCGTGCGAGGGCTCGGCGGTTCGGGCGCCGCGTGGTTGCGTGGCGCGGCAGAGAACTCATGCGCAAGCGGGACCACGGTCGCCGGATCGAGATGCGGGGGCGCTCCGACCGCACGTCGGGCTTCTTCGAGCTGGGCTCTCGTGTGCTCGGAGATCGCGATAGCTCGCGTGGGCAGACGAAGCATGCGCTCGAAGGAGGCGCGCGACCTGCCGTCGGTCAGGTCAGGGAAGGTGATCGGGATCAGATCGCGGAACAGAACCACGAAGTCGCAGCCGGTTCGGGCCGCCCGCTCGTATGTCCGAACCCAGTGTGGGTGCGCCCAGAAGGCGCCGCCGACGTAGAGAACGTCCTCGGCGCCGAGGCGCAGATTCGACGCCTTCCGGGCCGCCGGGCCGCCGCGACGGGCGAGCTTCAGCTTCAACAGCGCAGGAAACCGAATGTTGCGTGGCAGCGAATAGAACCGACGGATGTCGGCGTAGATGTCGGAGGTGGTCTTAATCTCATCTTCAGCAAATAGAAAATTTAGGTTGTGGTATAGACCATGTATGTTGGAATATACGTTGGCGTCCCCTTCATGCAGACGCTTCAACGCGCTGGCGTATTCGATCTGAACGCGTTGAACGCCGCTGAAGTCATCGTTGTGGACGGCATGGAACGCAACGTCCGTGAGATCGACATTGAGGGTCATCAATCCGCTTTCGTCATGAGAATTGTGACCTCTGGATTTCGATCGGCGACGGCTCCGCTCGGGCAAAGCGTGGGATCACGCATGTTATAGAGCGCGCGAGTTCGCGTCGAGTGCGAGTCTCCCTGGCGTCACAATGCGATCCGTGGCTCCTCGACGCAGGTAACGTCCCTGTCCGCGCGACGGAGGCGAAGGCTGACTTTCGGCTGGGTGTCCTATAAGTCGGCGTTGCGTTGCGCTTTCCAGCCGGGAGCGGGTTTTCGTCGACATAATAACCCATTCGCTGGTCGCGACAACTTTGGATCGATTGGACGCCGCGCCGGTCGCCGAGCCATAACTGTTTTCGGCTCACAGTCGGGGCGGCAAAAGGGGCTTCTCAACGATGATGGCGATTGATGTCGCCCGAAACCCGTCGACGCTGAGTTTAACCTGCGGAGGCTGAGGGTCTGCTAGGCCGGAGGCGTCGTGCGGATAGGGCGGAAGGTCGACGTAGGAATCGAAGAACTCGTGGCCGGCGTCGAAATCAATGTCGACCAGTCGGCAACCGGCCTCTTCGATCATGGCCTTGAGCGTCGCAAAGTGCTTCTTTTGGTAGAGCACCGTCGCCCAGTTATCGATCGTCTCCCCGTCGTCGACGTTGTATTCGCTGGTGTGCACGGCGACACCGCCCGGCTTCAGCGAGCGTGTGGCCTGCCGGACGAATTCCAGTCCATTCTGCAAAGAGCCCAGGTGCTCGAACGCGCAGACCGACCAGCAAAAATCAAACTGACCGTCGAACTTGGACGGGATGTCGGTCATGTCGGCGAATTCAAACGAGCAATTCTTGAGAAACTCTTCCCGGTCGACCAACTGCGGCTTCCATAGGACCTCGATGTTCGACGCATGCTGGTGCGTCAGGCTCCAGCCGCGGCTCCGCTCGTCCTCCGTAGACAGATCCGTGGCGGTGATCCGCGCGCCGCAGCTGACGAACAGCGAAGGCAAGGCCCTCCGTTCCGACGGCGAAGCCGAACCCCCTCTTTCCGGCCTCGAGGCAGCCTCGCTCCCACAAGCATTGGACGACGTAGGCGTCCTCCCACAACTTGCGATGCAGCCGCGGGGCGAACTTCAGGCGCTCCGCCCAATAGAGAAACCATGAGGAGGAAAAATCTCTCTGTTTGCAGACCCGCCCCTTGGTTCCGATCATAACCGGCCGTTCGACAGATCCCGCCGGAATTTGAGAATTGTAGGTCAATTCCGCAATGTAGGCGGCAAACAGTTTCGAGTTGGCGCGCAGGTTGGCGACGTCGCGCAAGCCTATCGCGGTGGCGAGGCTGTTGGGTTGGAAGCTCGAATTGGTTGGTCGCGCCAGTTCCGCGGCGAGGCGTTCGATTTCGGCCTGGTCCCGCAGGGCTCGTTCGTGTAGGGCTCGCGCCGCATTTCGTTTTCTCAAAACTCCACCGAAAATATCCACGTTTGCAGCCGTTCATTGTGGAAGGAAAAATCGTCAGTTGGCCCTGAACATCGTTCCTGTGTATCGCAACCGGCGCAGCGGCAAAAGACATGAAAGACCTCAGGCCCCGCCTGATCGGGTTCAGACACGCCGTCGGCGCAGCCTTGAATTACGGAAGGGACCCGATTAAGGAAACGGCCAGCCGGGTGAAGTTGTAAACGGTGTTCGCTCCGGCGGCTTCACAGGGATCCCCCTTTCCGTTACACGCTGGCCGATGAGCCGCCTTCTTTCCATCGTCGGGACGCCGTCGCCCAAGCTCCACGCTGTTCTGGACATCGTGCGTGCGCTCGTGCAGGCCACGATCGGCGAACATGTGGTCGTCGTTGCGAATTCGCTCGAAGCGCTGCGCGAGAATTTGCCCGGGAGGCCGACGCTGAACGATAAGCCCGTCGTTTTTTTGTCCGACTATCCCCAGCCGGATGTGCTTGCGACTTTCTACAACTTGAAAGCGCCAGTCGTGATCTGCATTGACGATTTTGTCACCGTCGCTCTGTTTTCTGTCGTTTCGCGAGGCTTTGGCGGCGTCGATGCCGCGCGTTTTGCGACGATGGGACTCGTCAACGTCGAACCGACGGTCGTTGCGCCCCCTCCGCTGTCTCTTTTCGTTGGCGACCCGAAGGCGGAGATGCTCGCGGGCCTCATCGGCAAACTCGCAGCCTTCTACCGCTTGCCCGCGGACAACGGCTCCGTGGAAGAGGTCCTCCAGTACCTCGGTTTCGCTGAGGAGCCCGCGGCTACGCTCGGCGACTATGCGGCTCGCAAGGTCGCCGCTCCCGACAAGACCGCGAAGGACGGCCGCGCCGCGCTCGAGGAGAGGAGCCCGCTGGACAGCGAGCTCATCGACTTTCTCGCGCCGCAATATGACATGGTCGCCCACGGCCAAGCTCTCGAGAGATTGGAGTGGCCTGTTTACGCTCTCCTTCGGCCGGAATTTCCGGACCGGATGACGATCGGCGCGATCGATTTGACTGGGCCGGCGCGACATATTTACTTCGGCCCGTATTTCGCGCTACCGGCCGGGGCCTGGAGCGTCGACATCTCGTTTAAAGTGCAGGATTGCTATTCCGACAACCAGATTGCGGTGGACGTGTTTGCGACGAAGGTCCTGTCGATCATACAGGCGAAATTGCCGCCTCAGGGCGTCTACGGCTGTCAGATCCAGTTTGAGATCGAAGATCCGTCGAAGCCGGTCGAAATTCGCATGCAGTTGCTGACGGGCGCAATCGAAGGCGTCCTTCAGTTGCGCACGATCGCGCTTCACCGGGTCGACACGCTCGAGGCCCCGGACGAAGAGACGTTCTGACCCGCGGCCCATGCAGGCTGGATTTCGTGGTCGAGTCCGCCGGCGCATGGAAGGCCAGGCGAAGGTCCATTCGACCGATCCCTGGGATCGGATAATCCAGCACTTCTGCGCCGACGCCTCCGACCGGCCGGTCCCCGCCGACCCTTAAGACGGGCGCCCGGCGGGGACGCATGAGCGGCGGCTCAAACTGGGCGATCCGATGTCCTATTTGAGGCATGATCCGCCCGCGCTTGGCCATCCCCAAGGCGGCCAGCGGCACAATTCCTCTCCGCTGGCCGATCGCCATTACGGCGGGATCGTCTCCGCGAGCGATTTCGAGTTCGACTATCACGAGTGCTATGGGATCATGCCCATGGCGCCATCATCGTACGCGACCGTCATCTCGGCCAAGGAAAGCTTCGCCTGTGCTGGCGCAACAAAGACCCGCCGTGTCAGACTGACGGGTCAGTTCGTAGCGGCGGTGAAGGTCGAAACCGTCCTCGCGGCGGTTGAGGCTTCCCCTCTGTTAAGGAAGAGCAATATTTAGGCGAATTAGCGGCTTCCATTGTTTCCCAACGTAAGTTATCTCTGTTTCCCGGGGTATGTCAGGCGACGGGGACCAGAATGCTGCTCAACATTCCGGAAGCGCCGATTGTCGTCTTGGGCGAGGCGATGCTCGACATATTCGTCAGCGGCGACGTCGATCGAATTTCCCCCGAGGCGCCGGTGCCTGTCCTCCGCCATCGGCGCGACAGGCTGGTGGTGGGCGGCGCTGGAAACGTCGCCTGCAACGTCGCCCATCTCGGCGGCGCGCCGATCGTGGTCACGCTGGTCGGCGACGACTCGGAGGGCCGATCGCTGCTGGCGCTGCTCGGCGCCGAGGGCGTGACGGCCGAGGCGATCGTGACGCGGGGGCGCATGACGATGTCCAAGACGCGCCTGATGGGCGGCAGCCATCATCTCGATCGCGAAGATTCGTCGCCGATTTCCGAAGAGCTCGAAGACGAAGTGCTGGCGAGGATCAAGTCGGTCCTGCCGCGCGCGCGGGCGCTCGCAATTTCCGACTACGGCAAGGGCATCTGACCGACCGGGTGCTGATCGGCGCGATCGCCATGGCGCACGCGAGGGGCGTTCCGATCATCGTCGATCCCAAACGCCGCGATTTCTCCCTCTACGCCGGCGCGGACGTGATCAAGCCCAATCGCTCCGAGCTCGCGGCCGCGAGCGGCCTCAACTGTCACACCGACGAAGAGGTCGTTCGGGCCGCCGAAGCGGTGATGCGGCAGACCGGAGCGGCCCTGCTGGTCACGCGGGCGGAAAAGGGCATGTCTTATTTTTCATCCGGCTCGCTCCCGATCCACATGCCCACGCAGGCGAAACTCGTTTTCGACGTGTCGGGCGCGGGCGACGCCGTCATGGCGACATTCGCTTACGGGCTGGTCGGCGATCTTCCGATCGAACAGACGATGCGGCTCGCCAATCTGGCGGCGGGAATCGTCGTCTCGAAGCCCGGAACGGCGACCATCACGTTAGATGAACTGCGCGCCGAGGCGGCGCTGCACGAGGAGTCCTCGGCGTTTCGCAAAGGCGGGCTCGCCTCGGTCGGCGAGGCGCGGGCCATCCGCGAACATTGGTCTTTCGTCCGGCTTCACCAACGGCTGCTTCGACCTCTTGCACCCCGGCCACGTTGCAATTCTGCGGGGAGCGGCGCGCCTTTGCGACCGCCTGGTCGTAGGCCTCAATGCGGACGAGTCCGTCGCTCGGCTCAAGGGACCTACACGGCCAGTACAGCGGGCGACCGCGCGCGCCGCAGTCCTGGGCGCGATCGACTGCGTCGATCTGGTCGTCATCTTCGAAGACGACACGCCTTACAATCTGATCGGCGCGTTGATGCCGGACGTGCTGATCAAGGGCGCCGACTATTCCGAAGATCAGATCGCCGGCGCGGACGTCGTCCGGTCCGCCGGCGGCAGGGTCGAGCGCATCAAGCTGATCGAAGGCCAGTCGACCTCCGAGCTCATTCGGCGCGCCAACGTTCGGCACGCCCACGTTGAGGACCGCTCCCAAGTTCTGCGTCAAGAGGCGACGCTCTAGGTCCGACGCCCCGCACGCTCCGGATCAGGTTTGCGGCTGCGGCTCGAGACCGCCGGCCTCGGGGCCAATCGGGCGGGGTTTGCCGGTGGAGGGAACGGCGGCGCGGGGCGGCGCCGGCGGCTCGCGGTCCGACGCCAATTCGCGCACCGGCTTGACCCCCTGGAGAAGACCGACGATCTCTTCGCCCGTCAGCGTCTCGAACTCCATCAAGCCTCGGGCGAGCGTTTCGAGATCGGCTCGCCGCTCGGTGAGGATCCGGGTGGCGGTGTCGTGGGCTTCCTGCACCAGCCGCCGCACTTCCTGGTCGATCGTCTCAGCGGTCGCCTCCGAAATGTTCTGCTGGCGGCCGAGCGAGTAGCCAAGGAACACCTCGTCCTGGTTCTCGCCGTACATGACCGTGCCGAGCTTGTCGGAGAATCCAAGGCGAGTCACCATGGCTCGGGCGATCTTGGTCACCTGCTGGATGTCGCCCGCGGCGCCCGAGGTCACCTTCTCCCTGCCGAATACTAACTCCTCGGCGACGCGGCCGCCCATCGACATGGCGAGCATGGCGATCAGCTGCTCGTAGCTTTGCGAGATCTGGTCCCGCTCCGGCAAGGACTGCACCATGCCGAGCGCGCGGCCGCGCGGGATGATCGTCGCTTTGTGGATGGGCGTCGAGGCCGGCATCGAAACGGAAACCAGCGCGTGGCCCGCCTCGTGATAGGCGGTCAGCCGCTTTTCCTCCTCCGTCATGATGAGCGTGCGCCGCTCGGCGCCCATCATGATCTTGTCGCGCGCGTCCTCGAATTCCTGCCGTGTGACGACCCGCTTGCCGCGGCGGGCGGCAAGCAGCGCGGCCTCGTTGACCAGGTTCATGAGGTCCGCGCCGGAAAAGCCCGGCGTACCGCGCGAGACGACCTTGAGGTCGACGTCGGGCGCGAGCGGAACCTTGCGCACGTGAACCTTGAGAATCTTCTCCCGGCCGATGAAGTCGGGGTTGGAGATGACGATCTGGCGGTCGAACCGCCCGGGTCGCAGGAGCGCTGGATCGAGCACGTCGGGCCGGTTGGTCGCCGCGATGATGATGATGCCTTCGTTCTGTTCGAAGCCGTCCATCTCGACAAGCAACTGGTTCAGCGTCTGTTCGCGTTCGTCATTGCCGCCGCCGAGGCCCGCGCCGCGATGGCGCCCGACCGCGTCGATCTCGTCGATGAAGATGATACACGGCGCATTCTTCTTGGCCTGCTCGAACATGTCGCGCACGCGGCTTGCGCCGACACCGACGAACATTTCGACGAAGTCGGAGCCCGAAATGGTGAAAAAAGGCACGTTGGCCTCGCCGGCGACCGCGCGCGCGGTGAGCGTTTTGCCGGTGCCGGGCGGTCCGACTAGCAGAACGCCGCGGGGAATTCGCCCGCCGAGCTTCTGGAACTTCTGCGGATCGCGCAGGAATTCGACGATCTCCTGCAGGTCCTCCTTGGCTTCATCGACGCCGGCGACGTCCTCGAAGGTGACCCGCCCCTGCGCCTCCGTGAGCAGCTTCGCCTTGGACTTGCCGAAGCCCATCGCCTTGCCCGCGCCGCCCTGCATCTGGCGGGTCATGTAGACCCAGAGGCCAAGGAACAGCAGAACCGGCAGGACGCTGGAGACGATCGTGAGCAGCCAGTTGTTGCCGTCGGATGGCGGTTTGGCGATGATCGTCACGTCCTTCTTGTAGAGCGTCTGGACGAGGGTCGGGTCGCTCGGAGCGTATGTCTGGAACGCGCGCCCGTCTTTCATGTGGCCAGAAATTTCTGGCCCAGCGATAGTGACGTCGCGAATGTTGCCTGCGTCGACGTCGCTCAAGAGCTGGCTGAAGGTGATCTCGCTCGATGGGGCCTTCTGGCCGGGGCTTTGGAACAGCGTCACCAGCGCCAGGACGAGCAGGAAAATAATCACCCACAGGGCGAAATTACGGTAATTCGCGTTCATAGCCTTCCCATAACGGCGGGGTGGCGGAGTATTTACCGACGTATCCCGGCTCAGCCGTACGCAGACATTTAAGCGCGCTCGGCCGAATTGCCAAGGGAACCCCAATTCGCTCGTCCGGAACTAAAGTCCACAATTGGAGCCTTTTGGCGGCGCGCACTCGTCCTCCGATGAAGAATTAAGCCGTTCTTTGTTCGACGAGCGCCAATTCTTCCATCATCGCGTGCCGCATCAGGTATTTTTGCGCCTTTCCCGTCACCGTCATCGGGAAAGAATCGACGAATCGGACCTAACGCGGCACCTTATAGTGGGCGATTGAGGCGCGACAGAATGCAATGACTTCGTCTTCGCTGAGCGCCACGCCCTCGCGCCGACGGATCCACACGCACAGCTCCTCCCCATAGTGATCATCCGGGACGCCGAAAGCCTGGACGTCGGCGATTGCGGGGTGGGTGTACAGAAATTCTTCGACCTCTCGCGGATAGATATTTTCGCCGCCGCGGATGATCATGTCCTTCAGGCGGCCGACAATGTTGCAGTAGCCTTCCGCATCGATGGTCGCGAGATCCCCGGTGTGCATGAAGCGCGCTTCGTCGATGGCTGCCGCGGTTGCAGGCGCCGTGGGTGACGCAGGCGAGGTTGCCCAGCACCATCCCGAAACAGTGGTAGTAAGGCACCGGAATGCACAACCGGTCGTCCGGCATCAGGCGCATCGCCTCGCCGATGAAATAGCCGTTGTTGACGATGTTGTGATGGGTCAGCGTCGCTCCTTTCGGAGCGCCGGTGGTGCCCGAGGTGAACTGGATGTTGATCGGATCGTCGAACTGCAGCGTCGCGCCGAAGGCGGCGAGCGCCTCGCTCGCGTTCTCGGCGGCGGGACGGGCGACGTCGACGAAATTGAGCATGCCGGGCGTTTTCTCTGCGCCGAGCCGTATGACGATCTCGAGATTAGGCAGGTCCCATGGACGCGAGCCTACCGGGAACGGCGGCGTCGATCTCGGGCGCGAGCGAGCGCAACGAGGCGAAATAGTCGTTGTTCTTGTGGCCCGGGCTCAGAATCAGCGCGCGGCAACCGGACTTCCTGATCGCATAATCGAATTCGTGCGAACGATAGGCCGGATTGATGTTGACCAGGATCAGTCCCGCGAGGGCGCTGCCGAACTGCGCCAGCGCCCACTCGCTGTTGTTGGCCGACCAGATGCCGATCCGGTCGCCTTTTTCGAGGCCGAGCGCCCGGGTGATCCGCTTGAGCGCATGACGCCGGCCGAGCTCATCGGCCTGGTTCGCACTTTGATTGGCGAAGTGACCCGCTTTCAGGCGGAGTACGAGAAGGTGAGCGGGGCGTTGGCCAAGCTGAGGGTCGAGCATCAGGCGGTCAAGGACGAACTGGCGCGATTGAAGAAACTGCCGCCGCGGCCGCCGCAGAAACCCTCGGGGATGGACAAGGCGACGGACCGACCGGATTCGCAAGCGAACGCGCCCAAGGGCGGGCGGTCGACGCAGCGGCGCGGCAGCAACCTGGACAAGCTGACGGTCACGCAAACCATCGAGGTGAAGGTCGACGCGCCAGCGGGTTCCCGCCACAAGGGCTACGAAGAGATCGTCGTTCAGGACTTGGTTCTGAATCCTTTGGTGACCCGCTATCGGCGCGAGCGCTGGCAAACGCCGGATGGGAAGACTCTGATCGCGCCGCTCGATCCCGGGATCGTCGGTGGCTATGGCCCGCATCTTCAGCGCCTGATCTTGATGCTGCACTTTCAGGGACAGATGACCTGCGAGCGGATTCTGGCGCTGCTGAACGGCGTCGGCGTGGTGATTTCGAAACGCCAGGTGGTGCGCCTGCTGGCCGCCAAGCTCGAGACGTTCCGCGCTGAGGACGCCGAGGTGCTGAAGACCGGATTGAGCAGCGCTTCCTTCGTCACGGTCGACGACACCGGCGCCCGCCATCGAGGCAAGAGCGGCGTGACGACCCAGATCGGTTCCGACAGCTTCACCACGTTTCGAACCGGCCCGAGCAAGTCCCGCCTGGCGTTCCTGCGCAATCTCCTGGGCGGCGCGGCCTCTTACGTGGTCAACGAGGCGGCGCTCGTCTACATGCGGGCTTGCAATCTGAGCCTCAGCCTCATCGACACGCTCGCGGGCCATCCGACGCGGCTTTTTGCGTCTCACGAAGACTGGACGAGCCATCTGAACGCGCTCGGATTCGCCGATCTCAGGATCACCCCCGATCCGGTGCGGGTCGCCAGCGAGGGTGCTCTGTGGGGCGCCGTTCGCGAGCAAGGCCTGCTCGGCCAAGCCATCGTCGTGTCAGACGGCGCCGGCCAGTTCCGCGTCGGCGAACACGCCTTGTGCTGCGTGCACGCCGAACGCCTGGTCCACAAGCTCATCCCCGCCAACGACAAGCAGCGCAACGCGATCGAGGTCGCACGGCGCATGATCTGGTGGTTCTATCGCGCCTTAAAAGAATACAAGCTCGCCCCGAGCCTCGAGAAAGCCGAGCGTTTGCGGGCGCAGTTCGACCGCATCTTCAACCGCTCCAGAACCGGCTACGCCACCCTCGACAGCCTGCTCAGGCGCCTCTTTCGCCTCAAGGACGATCTCTTGCGCGTCCTCGACCATCCCCATATTCCGCTGCACACCAACGCCTCGGAAAACGACATCCGCGTCTTCGTCACCAAGCGCAAAATCTCCGGCGGGACCCTCAGCGACAGAGGCCGCGACGCCCGCGACGTCATGCTCGGGCTCGCCAAGACCTGCAGGAAGCTCAAAATCCCCTTCTTCGACTATCTCGGCGCTCGCCTCGCCATTCCAGGCCCCGAAATCCCCGATCTCGCAACTCTCGTCAGGCCCGCCCCCAAGCTAACGCCGCCCGGAAATTCGCGCCGGTTACTCCCGCCGGGGCTATTTTGTTGGTCTTCTAATGCGCCCGCGGCTGCGGCCGTTCCGTCTCCTATCACAGTTCGCGCAGGAAAGTTGCCGGCTTCTGCCCGAGAATGCGCCAAGCGCCGATCATGCCGAGGCCGACGGTGAAAACGAGGCCGCCGCCCGCAGCGGCCAGCGCCGACGGCCAGTCGAAGACGAAATCGGAGAACATGATCCGCTTGACGACGAGATAGGCGGTCAGCGCGCCCGCGCCGACGGCGAAAACGGCGGTCGCGCCGCCCAGCATCGCATATTCCATGAGGAACATCGCGGTCAGCCTGGTGCGCGTCGCGCCGAGGATTTTCAGGATCGTCGCGTCGGCCAGTCGGGCGCGGCGGTTGGCCGAGAGCGCGCCGGCGAGCACCAGGACGGATGTCAACAGCGCCACGCCGGTCGCGGCGCGGATCGCCAGCGCGAGTTTGGCGACCAGGCCCTCCACGGCCTCCAGCGCATCGCGCGCCCGCACCGAGGCGACCGTCGGGAAGTCATGCGCCGCAGCGCGCAGAAGCGCGATCTCCTTGTCCGGACCGCAGCCCGGCGGCAGCGCGGCGGAGACGAGTTCGCTGAACGGCGCGTCCCTGAACGCATTCGGCGAATAGACGAGCACGAAATTGATCGCGAAACTGCGCCAGTTGACCTTGCGCAGATTGGCGACCCTCGCCGCAACGTCGCGCCCGAGCACGTTAACCACAACTGTGTCGCCGAGTTTCAGGCCGAGCCCCTCTGCTACCTCCTTCTCCAGAGACACCAGCGGCGGACCCGCATAGTCGCTTGGCCACCATGTTCCCGCGACGACCTCCGAGCCTTCCGGCGGTTTCGCCGAAAAGGTCACGCCCCGGTCGCCCTCCAACGCCCAGGCGACCTTGTCGCTCGCCTTGACCTCAGCGACCGGTTTGCCCGCAATTTCGACGAAGCGGCCGCGCATCATCGGGACCTCGCTGACCTTGCCGCCCGGCGCCTCGCGCTCGAGGAAATCGAGGAAGGCGGCGGCCTGAGAGCTGCGCAGGTCGAGGAAGAAGAAACTCGGCGTCACGCCGGGCTCCGCCTGGCGCAGTTCATTGCGCATGTTGAAGTCGATCAATGTCAGCGCGACCAGCGCCGTGAGGCCGAGGCCGAGCGACAACACCACGGAAGCGGTCAGCGCGCCCGGACGGTGAATGGAAGCAAGCGCCATGCGCAGCTCGACCAGACGCGGGGCTCCCGCATTGCGCGCGGCGAATTTGATGCCGAACGCGACGAGCCTGAGCGCGGCAAACGCGGCGAGGGTCGCGCCCGCGACCGCCACGGCGATCGTCCGCTGGGGGCTCGCGGCGACCGCGAGCGCGACGAGGGCGCCGCCGGCGAGCGTCGCGCCGACGACATAGCGCGCGCGGGGTCGGCCCTGACGCTCATCGGCGAGATCGCGGATCAGCGTCGTGACCGGAAGGTCGTGCGCCCGTCCCAAGGGCGGGATCGAGAAGGCGAGCGCGGTCAAAAGCCCGTAGGCGAGGCCGAGCAGCAAGAGGCGCGGATCGACCGAGGGGGCGAGCGGGATCGGGATGATGTCGGCAAACAGCCGGTTCACGGCGAACGGGATTGCCGCGCCGATCGCGGCTCCGGCAAGCGCTCCCGCGAGCGCGACGACCGCGAACTCGATGAGCGCGAGCAGGACGACGCTCGTTCCGGTCGCCCCGATCGCCTTCAGGATCGCCAGCGTCGCCCGCTTGCGCTCGACGAAGCCTTGCGCCGCGTTGGCGACGCCGACGCCGCCGACAACGAGGGAGAGGAGACCGGCCAGCGTCAGGAACTCGGCGAAACGATCGAGGTCGCGGGTGAAATCGGGCGACACGTTGAGGCGCGAGCGCGTCTCCCAGCCGGCCTCGGGGAACGCTTCGTTGGCCTTTCTGATGAGCGCTTTGACGGCCGCCCTGTCGGGCGCGCCGCCCGGCCCGCCCATGACGACGCGCGTCGTCCAGCGAACGAGCGATCCCGGCTGGACGAGGCCGGTCGCATTCAACGCCGCCTCGGAAACGAGCACGCGAGGTCCGAGGCCGACGCCGACCGCCAGGCGGTCGGGCTCGCTGGCCAAAACGGCGCGCAAAACGAATTTGGCCTCGCCGAGACGAAACGCGTCGCCGATCTTGAGGTGGAGGCGCGCAAGCAGCGTCTCCTCGGCCGCGGCGCCGAAAAAGCCGTCGCCTTCCGCGAGCGCCTGCGCAGCCGACATGGACGGCTCGAACGCCGCCGCGCCGATCATCGGCCACGACGGCTCGACCGCCTTGACCTCGGCCAGGGCGGCGTCGCCGCTCTCGATCCTCGCCATCGCGCGCATCGTCGCGATGGTCGAGAGCGCCCCGTAGCGTTCGAGAAAGGCCTGTTCTTCCGGGGAGAGGCGGAGATGGATCAGCGAGAACGAGGCGTCGCCGCCGAGGATGACCCTGCCTTGCGCTCCCAGCCCGTCGTCGAGCGCCTTCGCCAGGCTCTCGACGCCGACGATCGCCGCAACCCCGAGGGCGACGCAGACGAGGAAGATGCCCAGGCCGGCAAGTCCGCCGCGCAGGTCGCGTAAGGCGAAACGCGCCATCGGCGGGCGCCCTCTGACCTTCGGGACCGGCAAGGGGGCGTTCATGCCGACACGAAGGGCGCGGTCTCGATCGCCCCGGAGCGCATCCGGACGATCCGGTCGCAGCGCGCGGCGAGCGCCGGATCGTGGGTGACGAGCGCGAGAGTCGCGCCACGTCTGGCCCGCAGATCGAAGAGGAGGTCCATGATCGCTCCTCCGGCCGTCTCGTCGAGATTCCCGGTGGGCTCGTCGGCGATCAAGAGCGAGGGACGCGGGCACAGCGCCCGGGCCAGCGCGACGCGCTGCTGTTCGCCGCCCGACAGCTGCGCCGGATAATGGCTCATCCTGTCGCCGAGACCGACCAGGTCGAGTTCCTCGCGGGCCCGCTCGACCGCGCGTGGCGCGCCAGCGAGCTCGAGCGGCGCCGCGACGTTCTCGAGCGCGGTCATGGTGGGGATCAGATGGAAGGACTGGAAAACGATGCCGACGCGCGCGCCCCGGAAGCGGGCGAGGGCGTCCTCGCTCAGGGCCCCGAGCCTCATCCCGTCGATCTCGACCTCTCCCCTGTCGGGCCGCTCAAGTCCGGCCATGATCATGAGCAGCGTCGACTTGCCCGAGCCGGACGCCCCGACGATGCCGACCGCCTCGCCCCTGGCGATTGCAAGGCTGACGTCGCGCAATATATGCACGCGCGCGGCGCCTCGGCCGAGGCTGAGGTCGACGCCGCGCATCGCGACTGCGGGAAGGATCATCGTGCCGGGATTCCTGAAGGCAAAGCCGCACTCATATGGTCATGTGCGGGCGATCGTCCAGGCGCTGGCCTTCCTGGCCGCCCTCCTCGCAGCCGGCGCCGCGCCGGCTTCGGCGCGGACGCTGCGGCTCGTCGTCTTGGGGGACAGCCTGACCGCAGGCCTGGGGCTGCCGCCCGGCAAGGCCTTTCCCGACCAGCTCCAGGCGGCGCTCAGGGCGAAAGGTTTTGACGTAGACGTGGTCAATGCGGGCGTCTCCGGCGACACGGCGGAGGATGGACTCGCCCGCTACGACTGGTCGGTTCCGGCCGACGCGAATGCGCTCATCGTCGAACTCGGCGCGAACGACATGCTGCGCGGCCTGCCGCCCGAACAGACGAAAAAGGCGCTGACGGCCATTCTGGGCAAAGCCAAGGCCGCCCGTCTGCCGACGCTGGTCGCCGGCATGCGCGCCGCGCCCAATCTCGGCGCGGACTACGACCACGCGTTCGACGCGATCTATCCGGCGGTCGCCGAAGCCTCGGGGGTGATCCTTTACCCGTTCTTCCTCGATGGCGTGGCGGGCGACGCGAAACTCAACCAGCTGGACGGCATGCACCCGACGGCGGCGGGCGCCGCGGTCATCGTCGAGCGAATCCTGCCGTCGGTCGAGGATCTGCTTCGCCGCGCGAAAACCTGAGGCCGGCCGTTTTCCGACCCGGCAAAAAAAGCAAGGCCCTATCTCCACTCCATATGCCTCGAACCGCCGGCAAAGCTTGCATCCGACGCGCGCTCTCCCCTAGCTAGCGACTTCAGGGGCGCCGTCTACGCATTGCGGGCGCCGCGAAAGGCGCTTCGATGTCCAGCGAGCGGCACATCCTCACTTTGTCCTGCGCCAACCGGCCCGGGATCGTCGCCAAGGTCTCCGCGGCGCTGTTCGACGGCGGGTTCAACATCCTCGATGCGCAGCAGTTCGATGACACGGAGACCGGCAACTTCTTCATGCGGGTCGAGTTCAACGCGGCGCGCGGGGAGGCGGACGTCGGCGCACTACGGGAGGCGTTCAAGGCGATCGCCGCCAGCCTCAGCATGATCTGGTCGATGCGTCCCTCAGACCAGCGCAAGCGGGTCGCGCTGATGGTGTCGCGCTTCGATCACTGCCTGGCCGATCTCCTGTACCGCTGGCGGAGCGGCGAATTGCCGATGGAGCCGGTCGCGATCATCGCCAACTATCCGCGGGAAACCTACGCCCACATCGATCTCGACGACATCCCGTTTCATTATCTGCCGATCACTCGGGAAACCAAGATGGACCAGGAGGCGGCGGCTTGGGAGCTGATTAAGTCGGCGAAGGCCGATCTCGTCGTGCTCGCGCGCTACATGCAAATCCTGTCCGACGGCTTCGCCGCCAAGCTCAAGGGGCGCTGCGTCAACATCCACCATTCCTTCCTGCCCGGCTTCAAGGGGGCGAAGCCTTACCACCAGGCGCATGCGCGGGGGGTGAAGCTGATCGGCGCGACGGCGCATTTCGTCACTTCCGACCTCGACGAAGGCCCGATCATCGAGCAGGACGTCGAGCGGATCAGCCATCGCGACACGCCGGAAGTCCTGGTGCGCAAGGGACGCGACATCGAGCGGCGGGTGCTCGCGCGCGCCCTCGCCAACGTGCTCGAGGACCGTGTGCTGCTCAACCAAAACAAGACGGTGGTGTTCGCCGGCTGATCATCGCCGCCGCCACAAGGCGACGAGCCAGGAGAACACGGCGTTCTTCGCCGCGATCCTCGCCGGCGGGGCGAGCGCGGCCGGCGCCCTTTCGAGCGCCTCGCACCCCGGCGCGAGCCTGGCGAAGGCGATCTCGCCACCGGTGAAAAAGGGGTCGCCGCCGCCGTTCCGGCCGAACAAAGTCGGACCAACGCCGCTGACCCAATAGGTCTCCGCGACCCTTTTCCCCTCGAGGAGATCGGACACCAGGAAATCGCGCTCCGCGTCGATGTCCGGCGCCACGTGATGCGTGATCTGGCCGGTATAATGGTTGACGCCGACAGATCGGTCGAACGTCGCCGCGCCGAGCCAGACCGGCCGTCCGTCGTCTCCGGCGTCGAACTCCTTCCAGAAGCGGACGTGATGGCGGGTCGAGGCGCTCCGGCCGGACGGCTTCTCGAAGGCGAGATCCTGCTTGCGGCCGTCGAAAAAGAGCGGGCTGACCGGCGCACGATGGTAGGGGCGGCGGAACGCCACGCTGCCCGCGATCTTGAGCGACGAGGAAAGCGTCACGGGATCGGACGGCGACCAGCCGGCCGCGGTCATCGCGCAGACCACGTCCTCCTCCGTCCCCTCGAGGCCGATATTGATGGCGTCGCCGGGAATGCCCTGGGCGGTGACGGTCCGCGCTCCGATGTCCGCCAGACGCGCCTGATGCTCGTAATGGCGCCAGGCGAACGGGGCGACGAGATAGGCGAGTACGACATAGGCCGCCACAGCCGCGACGGCGGCCACGGCAAGGCGCCCACCGAACTTTTTTGCCGTCATCGGCGTGATTTTGGCAGTCGGTTGGCCTAAATGCAACGTGGCCCCGGGGGTTGGGCCGGGCGTTAAGACGGTTCTCCTGATGTCGTTCATGAAACTCTACGCCCGGGTGCTGGGGCTGCTCGGGCCGGAGAAATGGCTGGCGGCCGGGCTGGCGCTGGCCAATGTCGCGCTCGCGGTGTCGCAGTTCGCCGAGCCGATGCTGTTCGGCCAGGTGATCGACAAGCTGACGCATTCGCTGAACGCCGGGGCGTCGCTGCGATGGTCGGGAATCGGTCCCTGGCTCGCGGCATGGGCGGCGTTTGGGGTCTTCAGCACTATTGCCGGCGTGACCGTCGCTTTGCACGCCGACCGGCTCGCCCATCGTCGCCGCGTCGTCGTCATGGCCGGCTTCTTCGACCATGTCCTGCACCTGCCGATGAGCTTTCACGCGAGCGCCCACACCGGGCGGCTCCTGAAAGTGATGATCGAAGGCGCCTCGGGCATGTTCGGCGTGTGGCTGTCGTTCTTTCGCGAGCATTTCGCCGCGCTGGTCGCGCTCTTCGTGCTGCTGCCGGCGACGCTGATCGTCAACTGGCGCCTCGGCGCGATCCTGCTCGCGCTGGTCGTCATCCTCGGCTTTCTGATGAACATCGTCCTGCGCAGGACCGAGACGATGCAGAGTACGGCCGACATCTACGGCGCCGATCTGGCCGAACGGGTGTCGGACGTGCTCGGCAACATACCGGCGATCCAGAGCTTCGCCCGGGCCGACGAGGAGACGAGCGCGCTCTCCAAAATGATCGACCGGATGCTCAACGCCCAGATGCCGGTGTTGACCTGGTGGGCGCTGGCCTCGGTCGCGACCCGGTCGAGCTCCACCCTGGCGCTCGCCAGCATTCTGGTGACCGGCGTCGCGCTCCTCATGCAGGGGCTGACCACCGTCGGCCAGATCGTCGCCTTCATGAGTTCTCGCGCAGACGCTGGTCGGCCGGCTCGAACAGACGGTCGGCTTCGCCAATTACATGCTGAGCCAGTCGCCGAAGCTGCGCATGTTCTTCGACGTGATGGACGCGAAGCCCGACGTGACCGACGCGCCCGATTCCGTCGCGGCCGGGCGCCTCGCGGGTCACGTTCGGTTCGAGGACGTCTCGTTCCGTTACGACAAGTCGCGCGGGGCCCTGCAGGACGTCTCTTTCGACGCGCCGGCGGGTCAGACCTTCGCGCTGGTCGGCGCGACCGGCTCGGGCAAGTCGACCACCCTGAACCTGCTCCATCGCGTCTTCGATCCGACCGAGGGAAGGGTGCTCATCGACGGGCGCGACATCCGCACGATGACGCTCGAGTCGCTCAGGGCCAATATCGGCGTCGTGTTCCAGGAGCCTTTCATCTTCGCCCGCTCGATCGAAGAGAACCTGCGGATCGGCAAGCCCGATGCGACCAAAGCCGAGATGGAGAAGGCGCTCGAGGCGGCGCAGGCGATCGAATTCGTCCGTCGTTCGCCACACGGCCTGCAGACCGTGATCGGCGATCGCGGTCGGAATCTCTCCGGCGGCGAGCGGCAGCGCCTGTCGATCGCCCGTGCGCTGCTTAAAGATCCGCCGATCATGGTCCTCGACGAGGCGACGAGCGCGCTCGACGCAAGGACCGAGCGCCAGGTGCAGCTGGCGATCGACGCGGCGAAAAGCGGGCGGACGACCTTCGTCATCGCGCACAGGCTGGCGACCATCCGCAACGCCGACCGGATTCTGGTGTTCGACGAGGGGCGCGTGATCGAGACCGGGTCATTCGACGAATTGGTGGCGCAAGGCGGGGTCTTTGCAGCGCTCGCCAAGGCACAGTTCATGGCCGGGGCGGAGCCTGCTCGCGTGTAACATCTCCCGGCTTGCGAACGACGCCCTGCCGCCATTTTGGCGGCTGTGATAGGATCGCCGTCAGGAGGCCCTCATGAGCCAAGGCCATTTCCCCGTCACCCACACGGAAGCCGAGTGGCGCGCCCTGCTGACCCCCGAGCAGTACGCGATCATGCGCGAGCATGGCACGGAACGCGCCGGCAGCTGCGCGCTCAATTATGAGAAGCGCCCGGGGGTGTTCACCTGCGCCGGCTGCGGCCAAAAACTGTTCGAGAGCAAGACCAAGTTCGACAGCGGCACCGGCTGGCCGAGCTTCAACACGCCGGTCGAGGGCGCAATCGAGACTTCGGTCGACCGGAGTTTTGGCATGTCCCGCACCGAGGTGCACTGCGCCCGATGCGGCTCGCATCTCGGCCACGTGTTTCCCGACGGCCCGCCGCCGACCGGCTTGCGCTACTGCATCAACGGCGTGGCGACCAACTTCACGCCCGCCGAGGGATGACGCCCGCCGTGCGATCGGCGCGGCGGCAGGCCGCTGCAGAGTTGTGGGCTGACCTGGCCGAAGCGCCGGATCAACCCCGGCTTGGCGGATGGCCGCGCCGGGCCGCATTCCCTGCTAACAGGGAGGAATACAGGGAATCCCTCGCTTCGAGGCGCTCCTGCGCGAAATTGGCTCGAAAATACGGCTTGATTTCAAGGTATTGCGCAAAAATTCCCTATGCCGGCGAACAGGGGATTTTTTCGGGAGAACAGAGGAATAATTCGCCGAAAATTGCCGATAACAGGGAAAGTCGGGCTCGGCGGCGAGCGGGCGATCCGCGCCCCGAATCCGCTCGATCCGCCGACGCGTTGTGAGCTCGTCCCATCGCCCGGCGGACCACCCCGCCGTCCGCAGCGGCCGCATCGGCGTGCTTCTCGTCAATCTCGGTACGCCCGAGGGCACGGACTACTGGTCCATGCGCCGGTACCTGAAGGAGTTCCTGTCCGACAAGCGGGTCATCGAGGCGCCGCGCGCGGTCTGGGCGCCGATCCTCGAGCTCATCCTCCTGAGGCGCCCCTCGGCCAGAGGGCGTGATTATGCGTCCATCTGGAACAAGGAGCGCGACGAGGGGCCGCTGAAGACGATCACCCGCTCTCAATGTGAAAACCTCGGCGCGGCGCTCGCCGATCTCGGGCCGCAGATCGAGGTCGCGTGGGCGATGCGTTACGGCCAGCCACCGATCGCCGAGCGCCTAAACGCGCTTCATGCCCGGGGCTGCGACCGCATTCTGGTCGTGCCCCTCTATCCGCAATATTGCGCGGCGAGCACGGCGACCGTCGTCGACAAGGTCTTCGATGCGCTGAAGCGCATGCGGTGGCAGCCGGCGATCCGGATCGCTCCGCCCTGGTACGACGATCCGGACTATGTCGAGGCGCTCGCCCGCTCGACGCGGGCCGGCGTCGCAAAGCTCGATTTCGAGCCGGAGATCGTGCTCGCCTCTTTTCACGGCATCCCTCAGGCCTATTTCGACAAGGGCGACCCCTATTACTGCCACTGCGCCAAGACGACTCGGCTCCTGCGCGAGTCCCTCGGCTTGAGCGAGGACGGGCTCAAAATGACGTTCCAGTCGCGCTTCGGCCGCGAGGAGTGGCTGAAACCCTACACCGCCGACACCGTGCGCAAGCTGGCCGCGGGCGGCGTCAAGCGCCTCGCCGTTGTCACGCCGGGCTTCGCCGCCGACTGCCTGGAGACCTTGGAGGAGATCGGCGTCGAGAACGCCGGCTATTTTCGCGAGGCCGGCGGCGAGCGCTTCGCCGCGATCCCCTGCCTCAACGACAGCGCCGAGGGCATGGCGGTGATCGAAGCGGTCGCGCGGCGCGAACTCAAGGGCTGGGCGGGATAGCTCAGCCGCTCACGGGTTGGATTTGCGGTCTCGCAAGGGGCAGGACCGAAAGCGAGCGCACGCCTTGTGCGCCGTGGATGAGGACGCCCTCGATGTCGGCCGTCGCGGAGGGGCCGGTGTGGAACGAGGCGTAATTGCCGCTTTTGAACTCCGGCCGCTGATAGGCGTGATGCAGATTGACGACAATGTCGACGGGGTCGACGAGCACGATCAAATGCTGCGCGAGATAGGCGAGCGCATTGACGCCGAGCTCCTTTTCACTGAGCAGGACGGAGCCCGTCTCGGCGACCGCGAACGCGGCGCGGACTATGGCGAAATCGACATCCGCCAGATCCTGCGGTGCGCGGACCGCGGCGATGTCGCGATCGCCGGCGAGCTCCGGAACGATCGAGCAGACGACCTTGGCATCCGCAATTCTTTCCCGCACCGGCGCCAGCATGTCGCCCGCCGGCGGCGGATCGAGAAAAATTCCGCCCATGCCTTCGAGGCTCTCCTTGAACGCGGCCAGAAGGGAGGCAGGCCGGCCGGCGTCGAACAGGGGGACGACCGGCAACGGCCGCTCGAGCTTTGGTCGGTTCGCGCGGATCGATGCGAGAATTTCGTCGCGGCTGCTCATCCCTTGTCTCCGCGATTTGCGTGATGCCAGCTATGGAATGTCTGCCTGGGGGGATGCGGATTCTCGCGGCCTTTCCCCCACGCGTTGAGACCGTTGTAGAGGACGAACCGCGGAAGATGGGCGAGCGCGATATCGGCCGCGGCGACGGCGGCGCGATGGGCGGCAGGGCGCGAGAGAAGCTCGCCGGCCGCCTTCATCGCGGCCTTCTTGACGAACGGAACCTCGTGCCGCTTCACCAGCTCGCGCCGCCAAGCATAGATCTGCTCGTGGATGTTGATCTTGACGGGACAGACGTTGCTGCAGCTGCCGTTGAGCGTCGAGGCGAACGGCAGGTTGCTGTATTTGCGCGCGTTGAACGTCGGATCGATGATGAGGCCGATCGGGCCGGAATAGGTGGCGCCGTAGCTCAAGCCCCCGCTGCGCCGATAGACCGGACAGGTGTTCATGCAGGCCCCGCAGCGGATGCATTTGAGCGAGGTCCAGAACTCCGCCATGCCGAGGCGCTCGGATCGGCCGTTGTCGACCAGCACGAAGTGCATTTCGCCGCCCTCGCGCGGTCCGCGGAAATGCGATGTGTATTGCGTAATCGGCGAGCCCAGCGCGCTGCGCGACAACAGCCGCACGAACACCGCGACATGCTCGAGCCGCGGGATGATCTTCTCGATGCCGATCGAGGCGATGTGCAGCTTCGGCACATTGGCCGAGAGATCGGCATTGCCCTCGTTGGTGCAGACGACAACGCTGCCGGTCTCGGCGACCGCGAAATTGCAGCCGGTCATCCCGGCGTCGGCTTTGAGGATCAACGGACGGGTCAATTCGCGCTGCAATTCCGCGAGGTAGTGCACGTCGCTGTTGTTGGGGTCGGTTCCGATCGTCTTGGCGAACACTTCAGCGACATCGGTCCTGAGCTTGTGCACGGCAGGCACCACCACGTGGCTCGGATCTTCGTTGTCGAGTTGCTGGATGCGCTCGCCGAGATCGGTCCCGCGACCGAACACAATAAGGGAGCGGGAATGCGCGGGCGGGAAGTCGTAGCGCCCTCATATTACCGATTCCGACCGACGCCATGTAGGGGCGGAATCCGCATTCCTCGGTGAGCATTGATTTGCTCTTGATGAGCGACTTGGCGCCGTGGTCCTCGAGGATGCCGTGGACGATGCGGTTGTGCTCGGCGGCGTCGCGCGCCGAATGCACATGGACGCCGTTTAAGCGCGCATTCGCCTCGAATTGCTCGAGGTGCTCGTCGAGGTGGGCGAGCGTGTGCTCCTTGATGGCCGAGGCCAGCGAGCGCAGCTCCTCCCATTCAGGGATGCCGTGCATCTCGCGGTCGCGCTTCTGCCGAAGGTCCCACAGCCGCTCGTCATGCATCTTCTCGTGCTCTGGCGCGGCAATGAAGCGGACTGCCGCTTCGGCCTGATCTATCGGTCGATTGCCGTGGACCTTTGCGCCGCGCGGTTGTTTCTCGGGATGCGACAGCAACGGCTTCGAGGCCGCTTCGGCGTGGTCGAGCCGGCGGCCGTCGCGGATGATCGAATCGCTGTCGTCGGGCGCCCTGAGCTCGGGATGCAGCATGTCGGAGTCGCTCATGCGCCGGCACCATTGAGGATCTGGGCGATATGGATGAATTTGACCGGCACGCCGATGCGCTCGGCGCACCCTTGCTGGTGCATCAGACAGGACGAGTCGGCCGACACGATGTACTCGGCGCCGGCGCGGGCGTGATCGCTCACCTTGTCATAGCCCATCTTGGCGGAGACTGCTTCCTCGAAGACGGAGAAGGTTCCGCCGAAGCCGCAGCATTCGTCCGGCCGCGCGGGCGTGACGAACTCAATTCCGTCGACCTTCGAAAGCAGATCCATCGGCTTTGAAAAGAACGGCTCGTTGAGTTCCGACGGCCTTGCGTGCTTCAGCCGGCGCAGCGAGATGCATTTGTTATGCAGGCCGATGCGATGCGGAAACCGCGCCCATGGGAACGCTTCGACCTTCAAGACATCGTGCAGGAACTCGACGAGCTCGAAGGTGCGGGCGCTAACCTCCTTGACCTCTTCGGTTTGCTCGATGGCATCGAAATTGTCGCGCACATGGTGGACGCAGCTACCCTCTGGCGCCACCACGTAATCGAAGCCGGAGAAATTGCGCACGAACAGGGCTTCCGTGGCGGCGCTATCGGCGTTGAAGCCGTTATCGGCCATCGGCTGGCCGCAGCAGGTCTGATCTCGCGGGTAGACGACCTCGTGGCCGAACCGCTCCAGGAGCTCCAAGGTCGCGATGCCGACCTCCGGAACGAAGGCATCGATGAAGCAGGGGATAAAGAGCCCGATGCGCATTGTTCGCCTTCCTCCTCTTTGCTCGCGCGCGGGGCGAAGCGAGGCCGGATTCCGACTACGACGATGCTGTCTTTCTCAAAGACGTGGGCGCGTTCACCGACGAGAGCGCTCGCCTTGCCGCCGTCAGGCTACGCAAGGACGGCCTCGATTTATGAAGGCCGAAACCGCCGATTATTTGGCGAAGGCCCGCGCCCACTTGCCGACACCCAGAAAGATTGCAGCGTTGCCCTTGCCCCATATCGCCGCACGCGAGGCCGCAACTCCGCCGTATGCGTCGATGACCCGTCGCTCGCGCCGCCTTCCCAGCCTAGCCACGGAGGAATAACGTCCGGCGTTTCAGGCCGCCCTTGACGTCCGCAACCATGGCCGCGACCCTGCGGGAGCCTCGCCGCCGCCGCTGCCCGGCTGGTAATGGATCGGAGGCCCCGGCAAACGTCCGGCGCGAAGCGCGCTCAAGGTCGGCGGGTTGGTCACCTCGAACAAATCGAAGCCGCAGCGCAGCATGAACGGGATCTCGTCGATCAGCACGTCGCCGATCGCGCGCAGTTCGCCCTTGAAGCCGAAGCGATCGCGCAACATGCGCGCGTAGGAGAAGCTCCGGCCGTCGGCGAACTTGGCGAAGGCGAGCGCAATCAGCGGGCGGCCCGCGAGGTCGGCGAGATGCGCCTGCGCGTCCGCGCCGGCGTCGACTGCGACGCCGACCGGAGTGGCGCGCGCCGCGAGCGCCTCGCCCTCGGCGAGCCACCGCTTGAGCGAAACGACGATCCCCCCTTCCGCGGGCGCCGGGGTATCGTCGGCGAGAAAAGTCCAGTCGTCTTCGGCGAAGCCGCCGCGCCGCCACAAAGCCATCAGATGTCCGCCCCCGCGTCGAGCGCGCCCAAGTGAATGCCGCATTCCGTCTTGCCCCGCCCGCGCCAGCGGCCGGCCCGCTCGTCCTCGCCGGGCCTGACCGAGCTCGTGCAGGGCAGGCAGCCGATCGAGGGAAAACCCTTGGCGACGAGCGGGTGGCGCGGCAGGCCAGCCTCGGCGATGTAGTCGAGCACGTCCTTCGCGCCCCAGCCGACCAGCGGATTGATCTTGATCCGGTCGCCCTCGGCCTCGAATAGTGGCAGAGCGGCGCGCGTCGCGCTCTGAAAAACCTTGCGCCCGGTGATCCAGGCGTCATAGCCCTCCATCGCCTGGGCGAGCGGACGGACCTTGCGGATCTCGCAGCAGCGGTCGGGATCGCTCATGAACAGGAATTTCTCCGGGTCCTCCCGCGCGACCGTCTCCGCGTGGGGGCTGGCGCTGATCACGTTCGTCAGGCCGAGCGTCTCGCAGAGAAGATCTCGGTAATCGAGCGTCTCGGGAAAATGCTGGCCGGTGTCGACGAAGATGACCGGCGTCGCCTTGTCGATCTTCGACACCATGTGCAAGAGCGCCGCAGCGTCGGCGCCAAAACTCGACACCAGCGCCACACGGCCGGGATAAAGGTCCTCGATCACCAGCCGCACGAGCGAAGGGGCCTTGAGGCGGGCGAACCGGTCCTCGAGGCGCGACGCGGCGATCTGGTCGCCGAACAGCTTTACGTCGTGGGCGCTCATCAGATGTCCGATCCCGCGCTGCGCTCGTAAAGCGCCTCCTTGAACGGGGCGAGGCCGACGCGCCGGAACGCTTCGAGGAAAGTCTCCTCCTCGCCGCTTCTCAGGCCCATGTAGGTCTCGACGATCGTCTCGACCGCCCGGACGACGTTCTCCGAACTGAAGCCTGGGCCGACGATCTGGCCGATCGCCGCCGTTTCGTCGCCCGAGCCGCCGAGGGTGATCTGATAGGTCTCTTCGCCCGCGCGCTCGAGGCCGAGAATGCCGATGTGGCCGACATGGTGGTGGCCGCAGGCGTTGATGCAGCCGGAGATCTTGATTTTTAGCGGACCGACGCTCTTCGCCCGCGCGCCGTCGCCGAATTTCTGCGCGATGCGCTGGGCGACGGGGATCGAGCGCGCGGTCGCGAGCGCGCAATAGTCGAGGCCCGGGCAGGCGATGATGTCGCTGATCGAGCCGGCGTTCGGGGTGGCGAGGCCGACCGAGGCCAGGCGGTCGTAGACCGCCGGCAGATCGTCGAGCGCGACATGCGGCAGGATGAGGTTCTGCTCGTGCGAGACCCTGACCTCGTCGTGCGAGTAGTCCTCCGCGAGATCGGCCACGGCGTCGATCTGGTCGGCGCTGGCGTCGCCGGGCGGCGCGCCGATGGCCTTCAGCGAGATGGTCGCCACGACATAGCCCGGCTCCTTGTGCGGACGCACGTTGGCGGCGAAGAAGCTGGCGAAGCGCGAATCCTTGCCCTTGCGCCGCTCGACCCGATCGCTGACCGGCTTCTTGCGCTCGAGTTCGGGCGGAGCGAAGAAGGCGCGGACTCTTGCGACCTCTTCGGGAGGTAGGTCGAGGAGCTTGCGGTCGCGCGCCGCGAACTCCGCCTCGATCTCGTCGCGAAGCGTGTCGAGGCTCTTCTCGTGCAGGAGGATTTTTATGCGCGCCTTGAACTTGTTGTCGCGCCGGCCTTCGAGATTGTAGACGCGCAGGATCGCCTCGATATAGCCGAGCAGGTCGCGTTCGGGCAGGAAATTGCGCACCTTGCGGCCGATCAACGGCGTGCGCCCGAGGCCGCCGCCGACATAGACGGTAAAGCCGAGCTCGCCCTTTTCGTT
Organism: uncultured Alphaproteobacteria bacterium; assembly: GCA_963758335.1. Taxonomy (GTDB): domain Bacteria; phylum Pseudomonadota; class Alphaproteobacteria; order Rhizobiales; family Beijerinckiaceae; genus Roseiarcus. The sequence continues at coordinate 904,587 of CAVWVF010000004.1, forward strand.
GCGCACGACCTGAAGGCCGATGTCGTGCACCTGGATCACCGCGCGGTCGTGCGCCGCCCCGTTGACCGCGATCTTGAACTTGCGCGGCAGGAACGAGAACTCCGGATGGAGCGACGACCATTGCCGCAAGATCTCGGCATAGGGGCGCGGGTCGGCGATCTCGTCATCGGCGACGCCGGCGAAATGGTCGGCGGTGACGTTGCGGATGCAGTTTCCAGAGGTCTGGATCGCGTGCATCTCGACGCTGGCGAGCTCGGCGAGGATGTCGGGCACATCCTTCAACGCCGGCCAGTTGAACTGGATGTTCTGCCGGGTGGTGAAATGGCCGTAGCCGCGGTCGTAAGTGCGGGCGATCTCGGCGAGCTTGCGCATCTGGCGGGAGTTCAGCGTGCCGTAGGGCACGGCGATCCGCAGCATGTAGGAATGGAGCTGCAGATAGAGCCCGTTCATCAGCCGGTGCGGGCGGAACTGCTCTTCGGTCAGATCGCCCGCGAGGCGGCGGGCGACCTGGTCGCGGAACTGCTCGACCCGCGCGGCGACGAAGGCCTGGTCGAAATCATCATAGTGATACATGGTCGGCCTCCATGACGGCCGTCGGGCCGGAGAGCGGGGCGTGGCCCTCGGCCTGCTTGCCGAGATCGCGCCGCACCGTCGGTCCGGCCGCGCGGATCGCTTCGCGCAGCGCTTTCGGGACGACATGGCCGTTGCGGATGTCGACCGCGACCGCGTAAGGGTCGACGACGAGGTTCTGCGCTTCGTCCGTGTTGGCGCGGGCGAGGGCCGCCTTGGTCTCGTCTGCGTCGGCCCGCACCGCGGCGCGGTTGAAGTCCTCGCTCCAACTCCCGTCAGCGGTCTGGAAAACGAAAACGCCATCCGCGAGGCGGCTGGCGGCGATGACATCGGGCATAAATATCTCTCGGGGCGGCGCAAGTGCGCCGCAGCTGGGGTATATAGCACAAAATACGGCAAATATCTATAACTAACTTTGTATAACATTTGCATTTGGACATATAACCCCGCAGGGCGAATGGAGCCGCGCTTGGCTCAAGCGCGGCTGACGCGGTCAGCGATTGTCGGCGACCGCGCCTTCAACCGCCACCGGCACCGGTATTTGGCCCGACCCCGCGTTGTAGCCGCGCTCGCTGAGCGCGGACGCGGTCGGCGACCGCGCCTACAACCGCCACCGACACCGGTGTTTGGCCCGACCCCGCGTTGTAGCCGCGCTCGCTGAGCGCGGACGCGGTCGACGACCGCGCCTACAACCGCCACCGACACCGGTGTTTGGCCCGACCCCGCGTTGTAGCCGCGCTCGCTGAGCGCGGACGCGGTCGACGACCGCGTCTACAACCGCCACCGGCCCGAAATCAGCAGTTCGAGGACTGCCGCTCGCCGATGTAGTTCCCGTCGCGGTCATAGCGGAGCTGGTGGATCACGCAGCCCCCCTGGTAATCGACGGGGTCGGGGGCCGCGCCGGGATAAATGTTGATCACAGCCGGCAGCGCCCCGCCGCCGAGGACGATAGCCGGCGCGGCCGGCGCCGACGGCGAATAGTCCGAATAGCCCCAGCCGCCGAAGCCCAGCTGATTCCAGTTCCCGGCGTTCCCCTCCCATCCATGGCGCCCGAAGCGGTTAAAGCCGAAGCGGTTGAAACCGAACCGGTCGAAGCCGAAGCGATTAACGCCGAAGCGGTCGAAATCGGAACGGTTGAAGCCACGGTCGAAACCGAAACGGTTGAAGCCGCGAAACCCGGACCGCGGAAAGTGGCCGAATCCTCTCGCTTGATGCACGCCCGCGGCCGCCAGCGGGGGTGCCACGTGGGCGAAACCGGGCGCAAGGCCGAGCGAAAGAGCGAGCGTCCCGGCAATAAAAGCGCGGCCCGCCCTCGAAACGAGGGGAATAGCCATGGTCAGAACTCCGGCGCCGCAACGTCATCTTACGACGTCTCTCGCCGAAGTCGAAAGGTTTTTGGCCCGCGTTCTTAACGGCGCCGGATTTCAGCAGTGGCGGCGCTCAGGTCGCTGTCTGGGACGTGGCGGTTCCATAGAGGCGCGCCCACGCCGCCTCGGCGTCTTCGAGTTCTTCGCGCCGCCGGCCGTAGCCGCATTCATCGATAAGCTTGCGCGCCTGGTCGAGATCGTCGCGCGCCGAGACCCAGGGGTATGCGTCGGGCCGGTTTTGGATGAGCCCAATCAGCCGCGCGCGATGGAGATGAATGTCGGCCAGATGCAGCCGCATAGGCCCGCGCTCGGCGATTTCAAAAGCCTCGTCGAGGTCCTCGCGCGCGCCGACGAAGTCGCCGGTCGCGGCGCGCCACAGGGCGCGGGTAAGAATGCCGGGGGCCAGGTAGACTTGTTGGCCAGCACGGCGGAGATAGGCCAAAGCCTCGTTCAGGTGCAGGCCGGCGGGTGTTTCGCCGCAGAGGATCGTTTCGTAAAGCGCAGCGCGGGCGAGGCTGAGGTGATCGAGAGCAATGGTCAAGATAGGGGCACCGGCGCCGACCCAATCCAGTGTTTGCGTTGCACGCTTTGAGAAGCTTCTGCAGGCCGTTTTCAATCGCTTGGAATTGTCCGAAGAGCCTCCGTGAATCAGACGGCGCGCGCCAGCGCCGCGCCGGGTTCGTTCTTTGACCGCGGCTTCGATCCCACGAATAACTGCCGCCACGCGGCGCGCTCGGCCTCGGCAAGAAGCAAATCGCAATATCGAAAGCCTCGCAGCGAATAGAGCAGCGGCGTACCAGGCGCGGCCACGGTCTGCATCCCCTCGGCTTCGCGGAAGCGGGCCCCAGCCTCCGCGCGCCGGCCTGCGTAATGCAAGGCATCGGCAACGGTTGCTCAATTCGTACTCCGTTGGCGCGCGTCGTCGCTCCGGCCGGCGTGCGCGACGGCGAGCTCGCCGTCGCGGATCGCGGCACCGACGTCGCCCAATGTCAGGTCCAACTCGCTCAGATTGCTGGCGGCGATGGCCGCGTTTCGACGGCGAGGTCGAGACCGGCACGCATTGGCTCACGCGCCTCGGCCAATCGGCCCAACGCTCGCAAATGCGAGGCGGCTTGATTGAGCAGCCAGCCTTGCGCCGGAAGCGTAAGATTGGGCGAGACCCGCCGCGAGGGCGCGTCGAAAAAACATGCAACGGCGCCGAGGTCCACGCCAATAGCACCTAGTCTAAACGTACTATAATTACCTCGATGCCCCGATCCGCGCAGGATGCGGTCGCGATAAACCCTTTCGCGAGCCTCCTGGTGTATCCCCGCGTGGCAGCCGTGGGCGACGGCCTGATAGAGCGGCTGCAGATCGTCGAGCGTCGGCGCCTCCTTATCCGGCGCCTTGATGAGATGCTCGTAAAGTCTACGATGCGCAGCTTTCCAGCTGCCGGGGCGGGCGCGTAGGTCTTTGGCGAAATATTCGCGCAGCAACGGATGCGCGTCGAGCGAGACGAGCGCGCCGCTTGCATCGCGGTTGACGGTGACAAGCTTGGCGTCGGCGAACCGCGTCAACACGATGTTGCGCTGCGTCTCGCTCAGTGGCGTCAGCGGCTCGGTCAGCCCTTCGATCGCCGGCGCTCGCCAGAGCGCTTCTAGGCAGCCGGCGTCCGCCGGGCGGTCCGAACAGGCCCATCAGCCGCAGCATCGCCAGCGAACGCTGGCCCTTTTCGCCGTCGCCCTCGAACCATGCGACATAGGCGTCCATCGCGCGAAACGCGTGGCCGCCCTGCTCCTCCAGGTCGGCCTCCTCAAGCTTGACCAAATCGCGCTTGCGGATGTCTCCGCCGTAGGCATCGCGCAGATAAGAGCCGATCAGATTGAGCGTCAGCGCGTGGCCCTTCACGTCCTCGGAAAGCTGCTCGCGCTCTTGCCGCGTTCCCCTAACGCCTAGACTTTCCAGCAGCCGCGCGCCCGCTTGCTTTGATAGGGGCGCGAGGTCCCTTTGCGGCGCGGTCGCGCCATAGCTCTCGAGTTCCTTGACCGGGTATCGCGTCGTGACGAGGCAGAGGCCGTTATTGTGCTGGGCGAGGCCCTTGAGAAGGGCGCGCAAGCCCTCGTCCTTCAACTGGCCTGCCAGCGGAGAGGTCGGCGCATATTGCAGCGGCTCGAGACCATCGAGGATGAGCGCCGCGCGTTTGTCGCCGATCCATTTGGCGAGGCGCCGGCCCTTGTCATGTACGCTTTTACGCTTTCGACGCCCTCGACGGCCGGCACGCCTAAGAATTTCAGCGCCTCCGCAAGGAAGAGGTCGGATGAGGCGGCTTGCTGCTCGCTCGATCCCTGGCTGTAGAACGACCAGGCGAAAGCCGCCTCGCAATCCGGCCGTCCATCTCCGCCATGGCGATCGCCCATTTGGCGACCAGCGCCGTCTTGCCCTCGCCACCGAGCGCGACAAAAGTCAGCACGCGCGGACGCGCTTCGCCAGCGACGGCCTTGGCCCAGGCGTCTTCGATGAGCGTCATCTCCGCCTCCCGCCCGATCAGTTCTTTGGGCGCGTAGCGATCGATGCGGGAGATGTCATTGAGCACGGCAGTTGGAGCCGGAAAACTGGTTAGCGCTGGCCGCGGCGGCAAAGGCGAAGCGACAATTGGGCCGGGAGTTCCCCTCGGCGGGAGAATAACTTTCGCGCCACGAGCTGGTTTGGGCACGGCGGGCTGGCCGGTCAATTCGCGATACAGCTCCTCGAATTCTGGGTCGCTCAAATCAAACGCCTTAACGCGATAGCGCGCGGGGCTTTTTAGCGGACGAGGGATGCCGTCGGCTGACGCTTCGTCGAGCAGGACCGGGATGAAGCGTGTGTTGCCCTTATCGTCGTAAAGATAGTCGTAGATGATGCCGCCTTCCCAGAAGACGCCGCGTCCTTCGTCCGCCTTCACTTTATTTTCGACTCGATCGCGGTACGTTTGCGTGCAGATCACGAGAACGTATTTGGCGTTTTCGGGCCGGAGCCGCTCCTCGCACCAACGCGGCCAGCCATGCTTGGGCCGGACCTCAAATTGGTCAATTTCAACGTCCACTCCCATCGAAAGCAGCGTATTGGCCAATTCGAGAACACGCGCCGAATGCTCGGTCGAGTCGTGGCTGTAGCTGATGAAGACGGTGTCCGCGCCCATGACAGCGCCCCGCTCCCCCATAGAGACGTGACAATGCAATGAAGCGACCTTAACGCCCGTCAGCGAAAAGGGGAATGCCGTTTTCGCGCGACGAGGCGCAGCGGGTCAGGATTTCGTCATCGCGACCCCCGGGTCAAACCCTACGACATTCACACATCTTTTTTTAGCGCTTGCGCTGGGGCGTTTGGCCTGCCTCCCTATGGCGGTGGCAGTGACGGTAAACTGTCAACATTATCAAGATCTCTCCTACGCCCGCTCAAGCGCCTCTTCAAGAAGGCCGATCGCGGTCCCAAGGGCCCGGGGCGGGCGGGCTTTTCGGCCTCGCCGAGAATCCCTGCTCCGCGCGAAAAATTCCGTGCGCGTTCCCTGCTCGGGGCAAAAAAACTCCCTGCTTCCCCGCTTAGGGAATTTTGCTGCAAAGACCTGAAATCCAATGCCTTTTCGGCACGGATTTTCCCCAAAAAGGCCGAGTTCCCTGCGTATTCGCGGCGCGCAGGGAATTTTTCTCCTGACTCCGCCTCCAAAAGCCGCTCCGCCTCGGCGAGCTCGACCGACCCGATATGGGCTCACCCCGCTAGGTCTGGCATCCTCCTTGTCGACTTGTGTGGATGCGGTAGGGTCAAGCCCGGGGGAAGCGATCCAGGGGATGAAGGACAGCGGCTGTGGCTCTGGATCGCCGCGTCACCCTTCGGGCTCCTCGCGATGACGTGTCGCCCTTACCGCACCAAAGTCAGCCGCTTCGCCGCCCGCGTCAGCCCCGTGTAAAGCCACCGCGCCCGGTGCTCGCGGAAGGCGAAGCTTTCGTCGAACAGCATCACATCGTCCCACTGCGAGCCCTGCGCTTTATGGACGGTCAGCGCGTAGCCGTAGTCGAACTCGTCCGACTGGCGCCGCAGAGGCCAGGCGAGCTCGCCGTCGGTCCCCTCGAAGAAGTGCTTGAGTACCGCCACCTTGACCGCCTTCGCCGCGCCCTCGTCCTCCGCGCGCACGGTCATCTTCACGAAATCCTTCTCCAGGCCGCCGAGCGCCTCGACCCGCCATAGGCCGCCGTTGATCAAGCCCTTGGTCCGGTCGTTGCGCAGGCAGACGAGCCGGTCGCCGGCGACGGGAAGCGGTTCGGCGAAGCCGTTGAGCGCACGCATCCGTTGGTTGTAGGCGCGGCGGGTGCGGTTGACCCCGACGAGCACCTGGTCGGCGGCGAGCACCTGGGCCGCGTCGATCGCGCCGCGGCGGACGATGCGGGTGTCGCCGTATTGGCCTTCCGGCAATTCGCCGCCCGAGCGAACGACCTGCGACAGCCGGATGATCGGATTGTCCGCCGCCTGGCGATGGATCGCGGTCAGCATCACGTCGGGGGCGCTTTCCGTGAAATAGCCGCCGCCCTTGACCGGGGGCAACTGGAACGGGTCGCCGAGCACGAGGATCGGCTTGCCGAACGAGAGGAGGTCGCGCGCGAGCTCAGCGTCGACCATCGAGCATTCGTCGATCACGATGAGGCCCGCGCGGGAAGCGGGGCCGTCCTCGTTCAGGGTGAAGGTCGGCGCGCCGTCCGCGCCCTCGCTCGCCCGATAGATCAGCGCATGGATGGTGGTCGCGCCGGCGCAGCCGTTGGCGCGCATCACCATCGCCGCCTTGCCGGTGAAGGCGGCGAAGAGGGTCTCGCCGTGCGCGCCCTCGGCGACGTGGCGGGCGAGCGTGGTCTTGCCGACGCCGGCGTAGCCGAACAAGCGGAACACCTGCGGCTCGCCAGCCTTCAGCCAGCGGCCGACCTTGTCGATCGCCTCGGTCTGTTCGCGGGACCATTCGCGCCCGACAGGCCTCGCGCCGGTCGTCTCCGGCGCGACCGGCGCCGAGGCTGGCGCCGCTTCGGACGCCGCTGGCCTAGTCGCCGCCTTCGCCTGCCCCGGCTCCGCCTTCGCGCCGCAGCGCGAGCAGGTCGGCGGCTTGCGACCGAGATCATAGTACTTGGCGCCGCAGGCCGGGCACCGGCGCTTGGTTCCGAGCCGGCCCGCGGCACGCGTTCTCCTGGCCAATCGTGGTCCCCTCAGGCGGCGTAAGATCTTCGAAGCAACGGTTGATTCATGTTTTGAGCGCAGCATTTTATCAGAATTGACGAAAGAAGCGCCTTGGCTCTCCGAGCCTGCTCCTCGGCGAGACATGGCGGGCCGGCGGGGCTATTCGGCCCGGCCTTGAACGTCCGCTGGGCCAACTTATATGAAACTTCGGAAGGCGGTCGGGAGTTTTTCGACAGCCGAAGGAAAATCTGCAACGCCGCCCGGACGGTTCCATGGCGAAAGTCTCGGGCGGGTGAAGCGCCTGAAGGGGCTTCCAATGGTGCGTGTGACGGCGCTGAGCTCTCCGTTCCTGCTCGGCTTCGACGATGTCGAGCGTGCGCTCGACAAGGTGTCGAAGACGGCGGCGGACGGTTATCCTCCCTACAACATCGAGCAAATCGCCGCATCGGGCGCCGAACCGGAGAAGCTGCGCATCACCCTCGCGGTGGCGGGCTTTTCGCATGACCAGATCGAGGTGACGGTCGAGGAGAATCAGTTGACCATCCGCGGCCGGCAACAGGATGACAAGACGCGCGAATTTTTGCACCGCGGCATCGCGGCGCGGCAGTTCCAGCGCAGCTTCCTCCTCGCCGAGGGCATGCAGGTCAGGAGCGCCGAACTGTCGCAGGGTTTGTTGTCGATCGACCTGGTCCGGCCGCAGCCGGAGCGGGTCGTGAAGAAGATCGAGATTTCGGCGCGCGACTAAAGTCGGCGTCGGCGGCGGGTTTCGCGGGCCGCCGGAAAGGAGGGAAGAGATGACATCCGCAACGGAGAAAGCCCTGGCGTTGACGCCGCAGGAGTTCGCCCATCTGGGCGACGGCGCGCTCGCCTATGTCAAAACGATCAGTTCGGAAGACGTTGCGCGTCTCTTTCCGCAGGCGCCTCCGCTCCGGCCGGGCGTCATGCTCTTCGCCCTTCTGGGCGCCGACGGCTCGCCGATCCTGCTCACCGATTCGAAAGACGCCGCGCTCGCCAACGCCATGGAGAATGAACTGCAGACCGTCAGTCTGCACTGACGGTGGAGAACTCCGCGCCGGCTCGTCCGGCGCCGGGGAATCAGTTAGAGAGGGCGGTCCGACGGTTCGAAGGATCGCTCCATATGCGCCCCTACCTCGATCTCATGCGCGACGCGCTGGAAAACGGCGCGGTCAAGCCGGACCGCACCAGAACGGGTGTGCGCTCGCTGTTCGGCCGCCAGATCCGCTTCGACCTCGAGCAGGGCTTTCCCCTCGTCACAACGAAGCGCCTGCATCTCAAGTCGATCGTGCGGGAGCTCGTCTGGTTCCTGAAAGGCGACACCAACATCGCCTATCTCAAGGCGCACGGGGTCTCGATCTGGGACGAATGGGCGGACGCCGGCGGCGACCTCGGCCCCGTCTATGGCAAGCAGTGGCGCGCCTGGGAAGGCCCGGACGGCCGGAACTACGATCAGATCGACTGGCTTCTCAAGGAAATCCGCCGCAACCCGGATTCGCGCCGCCTCATCGTCTCGGCCTGGAACGTGCCGGACATCGAGCGGATGAAGCTGCCGCCCTGCCACTGCCTGTTCCAGTTCAACGTGACCGGCGGAAAACTGTCGTGCCAGCTCTACCAGCGCTCGGCGGACATCTTTCTCGGCGTGCCGTTCAACATCGCGAGCTACGCCCTGCTCACCCACCTGATCGCGCGCGAATGCGTGCTCGGCGTCGGCGCGTTCGTCCATACGTTCGGCGACGCCCACCTCTACCGCAACCACGAGGACCAGGCGCGCGAGCAGCTTGCGCGCACGCCGCGCCCGCTGCCAAGACTCGTGCTTGGAGACGTCGGCTCGATCTTCGACCTCAACGCCGATGCGATTTCCTTCGAGGGCTACGATCCCTGGCCCGCGATCAAGGCGAAGGTCGCGGTGTGAGGGGCGTAGCGAACCGCGGACAGCTCCCATGCAGACAGCCGGCGAAGGTTCTCCTCGACGTGAGAACTCGCTGTTCTCCCTGTTTTTCCCTGATAACTAGCCGCAAACAGGCGGAGTCGCGCCCTTCCATCGCACTTTTGCGTGAAAAAAGGATATGAGTTCAATGGCTTACGCCACGTACCCACGCGCGTCAATAGTAAAATTAACAGGGAAATTTTTTGCGCGTAACAGGGAAATTATTCGGCGTAACAGGGAAATAGCAGGAGGGAGCCGAGCGAACGCGTTTCGTCGCCATACCCTTCGCCTCCGCCCCTACCGGATTCACACAAGTCATTTCTTATCGAGTTCCGCGCGGCCGGCGAGTCTCCCCTTCTCCGCGAAGCGGAGAAGGTGGCGCGGAGCGCCGGATGGGGTGTGGAGAGCAGGAATGCGTCGATGAAAGCTTCGCGGTGACGGTCGTGCAATGGGACTCCTGGTTCAGAGAGCGGACCATTCACCATCCGGCCCCCGGATCTCAGTCCGGGGGCCGTGTCGCCTCCCAGCGGTGGGGACAGTGGGGAAGGGGTCACGCTTGTGATCGGTAGACAAGATGGACGAGCCGCCGCGTTTCAGTCAGTCCTCGCGCAAGTTCGCTCGGGTGCAGCGTCAGAACATGACGAGGGCGGAGACCATGCTTTGGCGCGCGGTGCGGAATCATCAGATCGACGGACACGGCTTTCGCAGGCAAACGCCAATCAGACCCTATTTCGCGGATTTCGTTTGTCTTGCGCGAAAAATCGTCGTCGAAGCGGACGGCCGCACGCACGAGACGGCGGATGCGAAGATCAAGGACGCCGAGAGGGATGCATGGTTTCGACGCGCGGGATTTCGCGTTCTTCGATTTCCCGACGAGCTCATCATCGGCGGACTGCCGATCGTCATCGAGCGCATTCGTGCGGCGCTGCGCGAGACATGAAATCCCCTTCCGCGAAGCGCGGCAGGCGGCGCCGACTGGGGTGCGGAAAACGGGGACGCGTCGATGAAAGGTTCGCGGTGACGTTCGTGCAATCGGGCCGAGGTCTATGCAGCGGGCCACACCCCATCCGGGGCTTCGCGCCACCTTCCCCAGCAAGCTGGGGAAGGTGAACGCGCGACCTTGGAGATGTGTGAGTATAGTAGCCGCCGCTCCACGGGGTCGTCTCCCGCAAGGGGAGAAAGAGGAGCGTGTGGCGCCGTGACGCCGCCCCTCGTCCTCGTCGCGGCCGTCGCCCGCAACGGCGTCATTGGAGGCCGCAACCGGCTGTTGTGGCGGCTGCCGAGCGACCTCAAGCGCTTCAAGGCGCTGACGATGGGCAAGCCGCTCGTCATGGGGCGCAAGACGTTCGAGTCGGTCGCACGGCTGCTGCCCGGACGCGAGACGATCGTGGTCACGCGCGACGAGCGCTCTTCGGCGGAAGGCGTCCGCGTCGCCCACGGTCTCGAAGAAGCCCTCGCGCTTGCGGCCGAGCGCGCTGCAGCGATGGGCGCCGACGCTGTCGTCATCGCCGGCGGGGGCGAAATCTATGCGCAGACAATCGACCGCGCCGAGCGGCTCGCGATCACCGAAGTCGCGCTCGAGCCGGAAGGCGACGCCCGCTTTCCGCCGATCGATCCCGGCGTCTGGCGGGAAGTCCGGCGCGAGCACGGCGCGCGCGGGCCTAAGGACGAGGCCGACTTCACGTTCGTCGAGTATGAGCGCGTGGGCGTGAACGAATCGGCGGCTCGCGCAAAACGTCGCTACTGATCGAATTCTAACACTTGGCGCCCCAACCGGGATGTCGCCAAAAGGGGGCGGGAAGCGGATGTTCCAACGAGGATTTGATTGGTGCTGCCGCAACACCTCTGTGCCATAGCGAGTCCTTGCAGTCGCGGCGCATTGCGCCGCATAATTACGGCGGCGCATTGATACCTGCCATCTTGGCGAATTGCGTCGCTCCTATTTATGTCCCGAGCGCAGCACGCCAGTCCGGCCAGGGTACTGGGCCTTCGGATTCTGCCGCCACCAGAACTCAACGGTCACTGGAATGCGCCATTTCTTGGCGAGGCGGTCCACTTCCTTCCAAACGTCGGGTGCCGAACGTCCCTGCACCGAAATGCCGAGGTCGGGATAATACTTGAAGCCTTCCTCTTCGTATTTCTCTGCCTTCGCTGGAGTGTGAAGTTCGCGGACCAACCTGTCGCCCTCGACCCCCTTGGCCTTAACATGCGCGATCGTCGTTAACAGGATGGCCGACCAGCGTGGGTTGTGAATCGCCTTGCCATTCACGGAAGCCGAAACCGGCTTCGTGAAAGTTAGCCCGGGCGCGCTGTCGAACTCCATTTTCCCACTACTCGTCGTGGTTGGAGTAGTTTGCGGCTGATCATCGCGCTCCATGCCGAGTTGCTCCATCGCCTCCCGAACAATCCGATCGATGGTTTCGCTCGGCGTGTTAGTGCCGAACCAAGCCGCGATAGACTTGAGGTCGGCAAATGTGGCGTCGTTGATTCTAACTACGGGCATCATGTGTGTCTCCATGCAAGCAAGAATATGTTACATATTATAAAGTTGAAGTCAAGGGAAATATGTTACATATCCTTCCAGCGGCTTTTGGCGGGGAGAGACAGCAAACGTCAATTCTGGCCGACCCCGGCGCGCTTGGAGATTTCTGATTGGCGGAAAGGCAACGCTGCGCCCGCACGTGCGGGCCCTCGTGGGAGCCAGACGAGGTGTCGCCAACCTGAGAGGTCCGCGCCCCTCGCCTTGACGACACCACCTGCGCCCGCCGAACAATCGATCCTCGATCAATTCGGAGCGCGCATTGCAAAAAAAGACATTTGCGGACCTCGTCTCGGCCTTCGGCACCGAAGCCCGGGCCAAACTCGACAATCCTGCTGTTTCCGGGGCCCCCGAAGATCAACTCCGGGCGCCGCTTGAGCGGCTATTCCACGAACTCGCGGCGCTCGACGACCTCGGGCCGGCCGGCTTGTCGCTCGTCGGCGAAACGACGCTCTCGCAGTTGCAGACGCGGCCGGATTATGCGGTCAGCGTCAATAATGCGCTTGTCGGCTTCATGGAGGTCAAGGCGCCCGGTAAAGGCTGTGACCCCCGCAAATTCTCCGACCCGCACGACAAGGCGCAATGGGGCAAACTCAAGTCCCTGCCCAATCTCGTCTACACCGACGGCAACGGGTTCAGCCTTTGGCGCAACGGCGAACCCGCTGCGAAAATCGTCTTCCTCTACGGCGACATCGAGGCGTCCGGCGCGAAGCTGAAGGCACCGGAGACGTTGCGCGCGCTCGTGGCGGACTTTCTGAGCTGGGCGCCGCAACCGCCGACCAGCGCCAAGGCGCTCGCGCAGACCAGCGCGCGCCTCTGTCGTCTGTTGCGAGAGGAGGTTCTGGAGGAGATGGCCGCGGGCCACGGCAGCCTGCAGCATCTGAAGGAAGACTGGCGCAAGCTGCTGTTTCCCGACGCCAGCGACGCGCAATTCGCGGACGGCTACGCGCAGGCCGTGACCTTTGGCCTCTTGATGGCGCGCGCCTTCGACATTTCGCTGAAGGACGGCGTCGAACTGGCTGCGATCCGGCTCAAGAAATCGAACACGCTGATCGGCACGGCGCTCAACGTTCTGACCGAGGACGAAGCCAATCAGCAATCGCTGAAAACGTCGCTCGGCACGCTGACGCGCGTCTTGAACGAAGTGAACTGGCCGACGCTCAGCAAGGACAAGCCGGAAGCCTGGCTCTACTTTTACGAGCATTTTCTCGAGGTGTACGACAACCGCTTGCGCAAGCTCACGGGCTCCTACTACACGCCGCCGGAAGTCGTCAGCGCGATGACCAACCTCGTCGATCAGGCGCTGCGCGGCCCCTTGTTCGAGCGGGCGGCAGGGCTCGCTTCGTCGGACGTGACGCTCGCCGATCCCGCGGTCGGCACGGGCACTTTGCTGCTCGGCGCCCTGCGGCAGATCGCCGCCAATGTAGAGGCGGACCAGGGGGTGGGCGCCGTCGGTCCGGCGATCGCCGCGGCCGCGAAACAACTCTTCGGCTTCGAACTGCAGTTCGGTCCGTTCGCAGTCGCGCAATTGCGCCTGCTCGCGGAAATGCGGGCATTGACCAAGGCAAAAAAAGCGACGCCGCCCGAACTCAATCTCTTCATCACCGACACGCTCGGCAATCCCTTCGTTGAGGAGGAACAGTTGCCACAGATCGTCGAGGCGATCGCGAAGTCGAGGCGCGAGGCGAACAAGGTCAAGCGCGAGCAGCCGATCACCGTCGTCATCGGCAATCCGCCCTATAAGGAGAAGGCGGAAGGGCGCGGCGGCTGGATCGAAAAGGGCGCGGGCGGCAAGCTCCACGCGCCGCTCGACCGCTGGAAGGCGCCGCTGGACTGGGGCGTCGGCGCGCACGGCAAGCACCTCAAGAACCTCTACGTCTATTTCTGGCGTTGGGCGACCTTGAAGGTCTTCGGCTCCGGCCGCTTCGCCGCGACCGGCCTACCGGATACGGACGAAGAAGGAGTCGTCTGTTTCATCACGGTCGCCGGCTTTCTCAACGGGCCGGGCTTCGAGAGAATGCGCGACGACCTGCGCCGGACGTGCTCGGACATATGGGTGATCGACTGTTCGCCGGAAGGCCACCAGCCGGACGTGCCGACACGCATCTTCCAAGGCGTGCAGCAGCCGGTCTGTATCGTGCTCGCGGCGCGTAAGCTCGGCAAAGACGCGGACAAGCCTGCGCGCGTACGGTTTCGCGCGCTGCCGAAGGGCAAACGGGAGGAGAAGTTCGTCGCGCTCGCAGCGCTGTCTCTCGATGCGAAAGACTGGATCGACTGTCCTGCGGACTGGCGCGCGCCCTTCCTGCCGCAGGTAGGCGGCAAATGGGCGGATTTCTCGCCATTGCGCGACCTGTTCGCCTACAACGGCTCGGGCGTCATGCCCGGCCGAACGTGGATCATCGCGCCAGACAAGGAGACGTTGCGAAATCGTTGGGAGCGGCTGATTAAAGAAAAGGATGTAAAGATAAAGGAACTCCTTTTTCATCCGCACCTGCGCGAGGGCGAGTTGGGCGACAAGTATTCGACCAAAGCGGTGACGGCTGGGTTCGCCGGGCATGAATTTCGTAGCTTTTCGGTCGCAAACGATACGGGGAAGGCAATTACCCCGACGCGCTACGCCTTCCGCAGTTTCGACAGGCAGTGGATCATTCCGGATGCACGACTGATCAATCAGCCGAATCCGACTTTGTGGAAGGTGTGGTCGGACAAGCAGGTTCTTGTGACGGGGCTTGAGAGAGCATCACCGAAAAGCGGCCCCGCCATATCCTTGACGAACCTGATCCCCGATCTCGATCACTACAACGGTCGCGGAGGCCGTGTTTACCCACTCTGGGCGGATGCGCAGGCGACGCAGTCGAACGTGCGCGCGGACGTTTTGCAGTCGCTGGCCAAGGCGCATGGCGCGGCGGTCGGCGCCGAGGATCTCGTCGCCTATATCGCCGCAGTGATGGCGCATCCGGCCTTCACCGCTCGCTTTCGCGCCGATCTCGTCCGACCGGGCCTTCGCGTTCCGTTGACCGCGGACAAGAGGCTTTTTGAAGAAACCGCCGCGCTTGGGCGCGAAGTGGTCTGGCTGCATTGCTACGGCGAGCGCTTCGTCGACCCGGCCGCCGGCCGCCCGAAAGGCCCGCCGCGCCTGCCGAAGGGAGAGGCGCCTTTCATTCCTGCCGACGGAGCCATTCCCGGCGCGCCCGAGCCGCTGCCTGAAACCATGGATTACGACGCGGCCAAGCGACGGCTCGTCATCGGCAAGGGCTTCGTCGAGAACGTCACGCCGGCCATGCGGGCCTACGAGATTTCCGGCAAGAACGTGCTCGACCAATGGTTCAGCTACCGACGGCGCGACCGGACGAAGCCGCTGATCGGCGACAAGCGGCCGCCCTCGCCGCTCGAAAAGATACAGCCTGACGGCTGGCTCGCCGAATATACCGAGGACCTCCTGAATCTCCTCGACGTGCTCGGCCGGCTGGTCGCGCTCGAGCCGCGGCAAGCCGATCTGCTGGACCGGATCGTCGCGGGGCCGCTCGTCGCCGTCGGCGACGACGCCGGCGCGCAAAAGTCGGGGACAACGGACGTCGAGCCGTCGGAATAGCCCGCGCCCTCTGGCAGACTTGACCGACTGATTCGCCGCGAGACGAGGACGAACCGCCCGCAATGACGCGCCAAGGTCAACTGGACTTGTTCGGCAAAGGCGAGCCGGAGCTTCCGGGCCTCGAGCGGAGGGTGGCCGTGTATCGCGCCGATCCGGACGAGGTGCGCGCCGAACTGCTGCGCGTGCTCGCTCAGGTCCGCACGGCGCGGAGCTTTCCATGGGACGCGCGCCGCACGCTCTACTGGCGCACCGTCTTTCCGCAGATGACGAACTGGCTGCCGGATGCGGAGGCCGCGCAGTTGCGCTTTGAGTTCGAGACGGAAATCCGGCGGCTGGAAGCAGCGTAGCGCGTGTTTGCCGGCCGGCGCTACGTCGCTAGAGCGGTATCCGAACGGATTGAATTGGTTGGGGGATTCCCGAATCGGTTAATTTCTGCTTCGTCATTCACGCTGCGAGAATGGGGGCGGCGGGGATGGGTCTTTCCAACGATCTTCGCGAGCGCGTGGTTGAGGCGGTGGTCTTGGGCGGGTTGTCGCGCAATCAGGCGGCCGCGCATTTCAAAGTGAGCATAGCGAGCGCAGTGCGCTGGGTGAAGCGGTTCCAAACCACGGGCGAGATTTCGCCGGCGCCTTCTGGCGGCGACCGACGCTCCGGCCGGATCGAGGCGCATCGCGACTATCTGTTGGGCCTGATCCGGCGCAGCCCGGACATGACGCTGCTCGAGATCCAGGAGCGGCTGATCGCCAATTGCGGCGAGCGCTTTGCGGTCTCTGTGCTGTGGCGTTTCTTCGACCGTCACGAGATCACCTTTAAAAAAAACAGCGCATGCCGAGGAACAACAACGCGCTGACGTGCAAAGTCGACGCCGGGAATGGTTCGCGGGGCAGCTCGATCTCGATCCGACGAAACTCGTTTTCGTTGACGAGACCGGAGCCTCCACCAATCTCGCGCGCAAAGGCGGACGTTGCCGGCGCGGGCGCCGCTTGCGGGCGGCCATCCCGCACAGTCACTACAAAACGGTGACTTTGGTCGCCGGCCTTCGCCTTCGCGGCCTGACGGCGGCAAAGACTTTCGATGGACCGATCAACGCCGCCCTGTTCGAGGATTGGCTGGAGACATGCCTCGTCCCCACGCTCTCGCCCGGCGAGATCGTCGTCATGGACAATCTCCCGGCTCACAAGGGGCCGCGGGTCGAGCAACTCATCAAGGCGGCGGGCGCGGAGTTGCGATATCTCCCAGCCTACAGTCCTGATATGAACCCCATCGAAAAAGCCTTCTCCAAGCTCAAAGCCTTCCTGCGCAAAATCGCCGAACGGACCGTCGCGGGCCTCATGCGCGCCCTCGAAACCTGCGCCGAAATCTTCAAGCCCTCGCAATGTACAAATTGCTTCAAATCCTGTGGTTATGAGCACGATACAGGATGATCGGATTCCGCTAAGTTCTTCGCGAGCGCGAATGGCTTGGCGGCGGATGTTGCAAATATTCGGCTCGCGCCAGCGAATGTCTCCAATGGGGTCGATTTCAGCCGTCTGGCGGCCGATCCGGCAGGGCGCCAAGTGTCAGATTCTCACCACTAGTTCAGCGTTTCTGAAGTTCGAATCATATCTGTCGCCTCATCGAGCCCGAGCGCCCGCCTTCGCGGATCAGCGCTTCGAGCCGCGCGGGACGGCCGCGCCGCGAGGCCAAAAGGATGCGGCGACCGCTGTTCTGTCGCGCCAGACTGCCTGTTCTCTCGAATCAATTCCCTGTTCACTCGAAAAAACTTCCTGTTCCCGATCGCCGTCTCCCTGATTCTTCTTGCCGCAATGCGCGCCGTGCGGCTGGATGATGACGCCGTTGCGCTTGCTTGCGGCAGCGGCGGCGCCCACCGGAGGAATCGCGCTCTTGCTGGGACGGAGGAGCGGGCGTCGGCGAAATTTTCTGCGGCGTCTTCTTGCGGGTTATCAAATATTTTGGTACAAATAGAGAACAGAACGGCGGATCGCCCGAATTTCGAGCCGAGGAGATATAACCCATGTACAGTGTCTATCGCGCGTCGGGGCAGGCGCGAATTTTCTCCGCTTGCGACGGCCAGGCGCTTGAAAAGGCTCAAAACGGCAATGGGCGGCTCTTGTAAGAGTTCGGGCTCGGCGCCGCATCCTCTTGGGGTCGGCGCCGCATGATCTTGGGGGCGGAGCCGCAACCCTCCGGGAATCGGCGCCGCTTTTGCTTTGGGTCCAGACCGCGCCTGGCGCAGGCTTCCGAGAAGCGTCTGCCCGTCTCTCGGGAATCCAATGCAATATGCGCAGAATCAAGGAATCGCTGTACTAGCTAGTTCATCGATTTTGAGATTCGAATCATATCAGGCGGCCTGGTCGATCCTATAGGACCAAGTATGGACGACGGGGTGTCGGGTTGAACTCATCCATGGCGGCCATGATGCGGTTCTTGAGCTCCTGTTTGGATGCGACGCGGATATGGCGCAGCACCGAGCGGGCGAGCTTGGAGAAGAAACCCTCGACGAGATTAAGCCAGGAGCCGTGCTTGGGCGTGAAGATGAATTCGAAGCGGCCGGCAGGCTGCTCGGCGAGCCAAGCCTTGGTCTCCTTGGAGATGTGCGCCGAATGATTGTCGAGGATCAGCTTGATCGCCGTATGGCTCGGATAGGCGGCGTCGAGGAGCTTGAGGAATTCAATGAATTCGCGGCTGCGGTGGCGGTCCTTGACGAGAGCGTGGACTTGGCCGGTGAGCAGATCGATGCCGGCCAGCAAGCTGACCGTGCCGTGGCGCTTGTACTCGTAGTCGCGCGCGAAGGTCGCATGTCTGCCGGGCTCGGGCGGCAGGTCCGGGGCGGTCGTGGCGATTGCCTGAATGCCGGGCTTCTCATCGTAGGAGACAATCGCCACCGCATCGCTCGGTTCTTGTTTTGCGGCCGCCGCCGTCTCCTTGATGAGCCTTACTTCGCGATAGACGCACAGAACCTCCGCCATCTTCTGCTTGAACTCCGGATCGCGGCGTTCCAGGTAGTAGCGGACCTTGTGCGGCTTTATCTCCTGCTCATTGAGGATTTTGCACAACGTGCCCTGAGCCAGCTTGCCGAGGCAGGCGTGTCCTTGGGCGGGTCCATGCTCGCGCGCATGGCGGGCAAGCAGTCGCGTCGTCCACAATTCGGGCGGATAGCCGAGATCCTTGGCCTTGCGGCAGGCGAGGTCGACAACCCATGCCTTGGCCTCGGCGGTGATCGTCGGCTCCTTGCCGGACCGCGGCCGATCATCGAGCGCCGCCCGCGCACCGTAGACCAGCGCCCGCTCGACACAGCGCGGAACGGTCTGATGGTGCGCGCCCACGGCCCGTCCCACCTGAAAAAAGGATGGCTCGTCCCGGTAGGCCAGCAGCATTCGCGCTCGCTCGACCCGGCCCGCCGGTTCGCTTCGCGAACGGGCAATCGCGCGCAAAGCCGCCAAATCCTCCTCGCTCATCGCCAATTCGATCGCCTTCCGCCGTCCCGCCACGACCTCAAACCTCGCTTCCGAATCAAAGCGCAAAGGCTACAAGCCATGTCGAGAAAAATGAATCCTGGGTACGTGATTGGATTCACGGAATCGATGAACTAGACGGCCGTCCCCCCTAAATCGTAAGCGTCGGCCCGGTCGATCTTCACCGTCACGACATCGCCCGGTCTCAAGGGCTGTCGCGCGGGCGCAGCAATGCCCTCGAGTCGCGCCGCGATATTGACCGCGTCGCCCATCAAAGGGCCGCACCAAGGGCGACGCGCCGCAGATCGACGGGACGGTCCATATTTCCACGGGGCGATCTGTCTCTCCGAAGACGCCTATCGGCAGGTGAAAGCGCGGCTCGAGATTACCGTGAACAATCTCGGCCCAACCCAGCTCAAGAACATCGCCGAGCCCATCCGGGTCTATGCGCTCGAGGTCGGTCAGCCGGCCCAAGCAAAGCCGGCGCCCTCCGCGCATGCGTCGGAGAAATCCGCTCCGCCGCGCCTCTCGATCGTGGTTCTTCCCTTCGCCAATATCGGCGGCGATCCCGAACAAGAGTACTTCGTCGACGGTGTCACCGAGAGCCTGACCACGGATCTCTCACGTATCTCAGGCGCCTTCGTGATCGCGCGCAACACCGCATACGCCTACAAGGGCAAGGCCTTCGACGTTACGAAAGTCGGACGCGAGCTGAACGTGCGCTATGTTCTCGAAGGAAGCGTCCAACGCGGCGGCAATCGGATGCGCGTCAATGCGCAACTCATCGACGCGCAGACCGGCAGCCATCTTTGGGCTGAGCGGTTCGAAAAGCCAGTGACCGATCTTTTCGAGATGCAGGATGAGATCGTCGCCCGCATTGCCAACACGCTTAACGCGCAGCTCATTGCAGTCGAAGCACGACGGGCGGACCGAACCCCGACGCCTGACTCGATGGATCTCTACTTTCAAGGCATGGCATGGGTCAATAGAGGGGTCACGTCTGAGTCCGTGGCGAAAGCACGTGGGTTTTTCAAGCGCGCCTTGGCGCTCGATCCTGCCAATGTCGACGCGCTGGTCGGAATGGTTGCGATAGGCTTCTCCACTGACCACAGAGCCGCGCAGTTCGCGGCCGCGGAAGCGGCTGCGGCTGAGGCGCTATCGTTGGCTCCTGAGCATGCCCTCGCCCACCTGTGTATGGGCATGGTCCTCGGTTTCACCAACCGCCCGGTTCAGGGCATTGAAGAAAACGAGCGGGTCCTGGCCCTAGATCGAAACCTAGCCGGCGCTCACGCTCTGATTGGGCAATACAAGCTCTTCATAGGTCGAGGTGAAGAGACCGAGGGCCACGTCCAAGAGGCTCTTCGCATAAGCCCTCGCGATCCATGGGTCTATACTTGGCTGATGATCGTTGGTCTCGCCAAGAGCGTTCTTGGCCGCCCTGATGAAGCCATTTCCTGGCTTCGTCGATCCATTGAGTCCAACCGAAACTATCCGCTGTGTCATTTCGTTCTGGCAGCAGCTTTGGCGAATGTCGGTCGAATGGAGGAGGCTCGGGCGGCGGGCAGCGTAGGACTGGCTCTCGATCGCCAGTTCACCATCGCGAGTTTCTACTCCACCGCCTGGAGCGACAATGCTGCATACGTAGCACAGCTCGCGCACATCATCGACGGCATGCGCAAGGCTGGAGTTCCGGAGTAAATGAGCGCATCTTCGGCCGCCCGGTCATCAATCAGCAAGCCGGCCACGTTGAGCGCCGGAGCAGAGCAAGCGCTCCTCGCTCGGAGTCCCCGTTGCGATGGCTCAAGATACCGAGGTGGACGGCGCGCCCCGGCGCCGGCGCCGTGAACGGCGACGGAGAGGGTTGCGCTCGCGCGCCCTTACCCGCGCACATAGTCTCCCGGCGCGGGATCCAGCGGCGCGAAGCCGGCACTCTCAGACCCCAGCGGCGGCGGCGCGGCAAGACTGCTCGAATGGGCGGCTAGCCATTCGAACCAAGCCAGCCACCAGGAATGTTCGTGACGCTGCGCCGAACCAGCCCAGGCGTGCGGATCGGGTCGGCGATCCTTCGCGGCCGTCGTCGCGATCCGGAAATAGCGGCGGCTTTCCCCCGGCGGCGCCACGACGCCGCGATTGTGCCCGCCGTTGGCGAGCGCGAAGGTGATTTCGGCGCTGGTCAGGTAGTGAATCTTGAACACAGAGCGCCACGGCGAGACGGTGTCGCGCTCGGCGCCGACGACGAAAACCGGCGTGCGGATATCCTGCAAAGCGATCCGGCGGCCGTTGAGCTTGAAGTGGCCTTCGGCGAGGTCGTTGTTGAGAAAGAGCGTGCGCAAATACTCGCTGTGCATCTTGTAGGGCATGCGCGTGGCGTCGCTCGACCAGGCGGTGAGCGCGTCGGCTTTGTCCGGCTCGCCCATCAGATAGTGGTTGATGACGCGCGACCAGACGAGATCGTTCGAGCGCATCAGATGGAAGGTGCCGGCCATCTGGCTCAATTCCAGGACGCCCTGTTCGAACATGACGTCTTCAAGCAACGCCAGTTGGCTGTCATCGATGAACAGTCCGAGTTCGCCCGGCTCCGTGAAATCCGTCTGCGCGGCGAACAGCGTCAGAGATTTGAGGCGGTCGTCGTTGTCGCGCGCCATGCCGGCCGCGCCGATCGCCGCCAGCGTGCCGCCGATGCAATAGCCGACGAGATGCGCCCGATCGGCGCCGGTGATCGCGAGCGCCGCGCTGACCGCCGGCATGAGGCCTTCGCGCCGATAGTCGTCGAAGCCGACGTCGCGATCACGGGAGGTCGGATTGCGCCAAGAAATGCAGAAGACCGTGAATCCGCTGTCGACGAGATGCTTGATCAGCGAGTTCTCCGGCTGCAGATCGAGGATATAGTATTTCATGATCCATGCGGGCACGATGACCACCGGCTCGGGGCGCACCGACTCGGTCGTCGGGCTGTATTGGATGATCTCGGCGAGGTCCGTTCGCTTGACGACGGCGCCCTTGGTCAAGGCGACCGTCTCGCCCGGCTTGAACGCCTTGTCCGGCTCGCTGCGCTCATTGCGCAACAGGCGGCGAAGATCCGCCGAGTAATGCGTCGCCCCTCTCATCAGGTTGGCCCCGCCCTCGGTGAGGGTCTGTTTGAGCGCGACCGGATTCGTGAAGAGGAAATTGGACGGGGCGACGGTGTCGAGCGCCTGCCGGGCGATGAAATTGAGGAGCGCGAGATGGTGGCGCGTCGCGCCGTGAATCTGCGACGTCGCTTCGTCCCACCATCGCTGCGCCGCAAGAAAGCCTTCGGCGTAAAGCGAAAACGGCCACTGCCTCCATTCCTCGGCGGCGAACCGGCGGTCGTCCGCCCCCGCGCGTTTGGGAACGTCGCCGCCTGAGCCCTCGCGTGACAATGACGCGCTCGTTTGCAGCAGCGCCGCCTGTTTGGAAAGTGCGCTGAGCGCGAGCGCCGTCTGACGCCCCGGAGACGCAGCGAGGTGCACCGCCCAATCGAACGCCGCCTCGGCGACGCCCATCGGCGAAAATCCCCCGGACAACTGCGCGATCTTGGCGTGTGTGAACCGATCGATCGGATCCTCGTTCGCGACCGCAATCAACGACGACGGGCGCGCCGGAGCCGGAACCGCGACATTGGCCGCGGGCGACTTCGCGCGCACACGATTGACCGGCTTGTCCATGGTTATCCTCCTTGTTACACGCCAAAATCTAACGGTCGGCGGCCAAGCCCGCATTGACGCAAATCAAACTCTCATTTTGCGGATTTATATGGTTCAAAATGTCAGACGCCCGCCGCGTTAGGCCGCAACGCACGTCCGGACGAGCATCGCTAAGGCCAATGAGCGTCTCGACGTCGCGACACGCGTTCGCATCAATGAGGACGAGCATGCCGCCATCTACAACGCCATTAAGGACAAGGACGTCGAGCGCGCGCGAGAGAGCGTGAGGGGGCACATCGCCAAGGCGATGCGCCGGGTGGACCTGTTTGCAGACTGAGACGCTTAGCGATCCTTTCGCTGGTAACTGGGACCGCAGCGCGCTTTGCCGATTGCGGCTCTTTCTTGCTGATGTCTTAGTTTAGGCGGGCTTCCTGGACGGGCCTCTTAGCGTTTCTCACGGCTTAGGCGATGACTGCTCTGCTGCGCCGCAGCGCGAAGCACGCGGCGCGTTTGGGCTGAGGTGAGATGGCGTTGGACACGTGGCGGACGGCAGTCGCATCGGCCTGACAATTTCTGAAGCGCCGACACTTCGCGTTCGTCGTACGGCAACGTGACAGAACCCGCCGAAATTGCCGCGCTCCGGGAGCGCTGGCGCGCCACCCTCGCCTTCAACGAGTCGCGGCGGCGTTGACGCCGGCGCCCGCCTCAGATCGCCCTCATGGTGAAGATCTCACGGACGGCGCTCGGACTAAACGAAGTCACCGCACTCTCTGCAACACGTCGGGCGCAAGATGCGCGCGCGTGGGATAACCGTCGACCGCCATGTGTAGATCGGCTTCGGCCAACAGCGAACGCAGCACATGGACGACGCCATCGACGCCGCCGAGCGCCAGTCCGTAGGCGTAGGGGCGACCGACTCCGACTGCCGTCGCCCCCATCGCTAACGCCTTGATGATATGCACGCCAGTGCGCACACCGGAATCGAAGAGCACCGGAGCGACGCCGGCGGCCTTCACAACCGCGGGCAACATGTCGAGGGAGGCGATGCCGCCGTTCGCCTGACGCCCGCCGTGGTTGGAACAATAGATGCCATCGACGCCCCCATCGATTGCGCGCTGCACGTCGTCCGGATGGCAGACGCCTTTGAGGATCAAGGGGAGCTTGGTCAGCGAACGCAGCCACGGCAGGTCATCCCAGGTCAGCGGATTGCCGAAGATCGTCGCCCATTTCATCACCGCGCCGCCCGGATCCTGTTGCGGCGATTTTCCAAGCAACGCGGCGAAGCGCGGGTCAGAGAAATAATTGGCTAGGCAATGGCCGCGCAGCTGCGGAACGTTGGCCGTGGCGAGATCGCGGGGACGCCATCCGAGCATCCACGCATCCAGCGTCACCACAATCGCCTTGAAACCGGCGCGCTCGGCGCGCTGCACCAGACTTGCCGCAAGCTCCCGATGGGTAGGGGTGTAGAGCTGGAAGAATCCGGGCGTGGTTTTGAACTCGTTCGCAACGGATTCGAGCGGATCGACGGAGAGGGTCGACGCAACCATGGGCACGCCTGTCAGCGCCGCAGCGCGCGCCGTTGCGAGGTCGCCATGGCCGTCCTGAGCGCAAAGCCCGATCACGCCAATCGGGCTCATGAAGAGCGGCGTCGGCAACTTCATTCCGAACAGCTCGATTGACATGTCGCGCTGCCTGGCGCCTACGAACATGCGCGGCGTCAAGCCCCATTTGTCGAACGCAGCGACGTTGGCCTCCTGGGTGCGCTCGTCGCCGGAGCCGCCCGCTACGTACGACGCAAGGCTCGGCGACATCGCCGCATGCGCCCTGGCCTCCAACTCCTCGAAACGGAACGGGAACCGGGGCGTGCGACCACTCAGACCAGCAAGATAGATTTCGTCCTGGTAGTCTCCGAAATTGGTCATCGCTTGCTCCATCCTGTTGTCGTCATCCGATCCTCGAGTGACCGCTTCGCCGGCGAGCACAGAGAGCCGATTTTCGCGATTTTTCCGGCTCTGCATCGTCACAGACCGCGAAATTCGGGCAGCGCTTTATGCGCCGAGGAGTTTTCGCACGGTCTGCAAGTTTTATGCACCTTCTGCCGCGCTATCAAAAGACGGCCGTCCCCGACGATGAAGGTCGAGCGGATCGTCAGGTCCGGGCAGATTTTTCGCCAGGCGCGGATGCGCTCGAGCGTCCTTTCCTGGTTGCCTGGGCGGCGCATGGCTTTGAGAACGCGGGGCGAAGCGTGCTGGAACGGGACGTCGAGGTAGGGCAGCACGGCGCCTTGCGCCATCAGCGCGACGACCTCGTCGACGTGCGGGTAGGGGTAGACGTAGTGCAGCCGCACCCAGGCGCCGAGCGTCCCGAGCTCGCGCGCAAGATCGAGGAATTTCGCGGCGACGAAGCGGTCGCGCCATGGGCTCGCGGAATATCTGATGTCGAGCCCGTAGGCGCTGGTGTCCTGCGAGATGACGAGCAGCTCCTTGACCCCGGCTTTGACCAGCTTCTCCGCCTCGCGCAAAACCTCGCCCGCCGGGCGCGAGACGAGTGGCCCACGCAGCTTCGGGATGATGCAGAACGAGCAGCGGTTGCGGCAGCCCTCGGAGATCTTGAGATAGGCGTAGTGGCGCGGCGTGAGCTTCACCCCCTGTTCGGGGATCAGGTCGACGAACGGGTCGTGCGGGGCGGGCGCGGCCTCGCGCACCGCCGCCATCACGTTTTCGAACGCCTGCGGTCCGGTGATCGTGGGAAAAGCCTCGCGGATCGCGTCGGGCTCGGCGCCCATGCAGCCGGTGACGATGACCCAGCCGTTCTCGTTCATCGCCGCGCCGATCGCGGCGAGCAACTCCGCCTTGGCGCTGTCGAGAAAGCCGCAGGTGTTGACGATGACGGCGTCGGCGCCCGCGTGGCTGCGTGACAGTTCGTAACCCTCCGCGCGCAGGTGGGTGAGAATGCGCTCGCTGTCGACGAGCGCTTTTGGGCAGCCGAGCGAGACGAAGGAGATGCGCGGCGCCGGGCGGCTCCCGGGATTTGCGATGTCGGTCATCGGCTTGCCCTTGCCATGCGCCGGCCCGGCCGGCAAGGCGCATCCGGGCGCCGCCAGCCCCCACGAAAGGCGGCCCGCGAAAGCGCTCGCGACGCCGAAGGCCGGCTGCGGCGATTGCTTCCGGTTCGCCGCAGCGGACGTCGAAGCCGGCAACACGATCTCGTCTCTCGAAAAAGGCGAGTGCGAGAAACAGCTCACGGACGACGAGCCCGGACACGGCATTGACACCGCCCCGCCCCCGCCCCTATGACACTGCGCCGTGCCCAGGTGGCGGAATTGGTAGACGCACTGGTTTCAGGTACCAGCGGTGCAAGCCGTGAAGGTTCGAGTCCTTTCCTGGGCACCATTGGTCTGCAAATAGACGTTCGAAATCAATAGTTTACCAAACGACGCTTTCGACGGTCCCACATTCCGTCCCACACTTGGACGCGGGGACCGGGCATCCTTGCCGCGCCAACCTATCAGCGCCCGCTCGAACGGATGCGGCGTGCGTTCGTCGGCTTGGTGCGAGGTCGCGGCGCGTCGGCGCCGGCGTCGCCAACGATCCTGACAAGCTCCTCGAGCGGGTCCATGTCTGGTTCCCGCTCGCGTCGATCACCCTTCCTCACGATGCGCGGGCCGTCGTCGGGCGCGGGCTTTCGCCGCAGCCATCCGATCAACTGGCCAAGCAATGTCATGTCACCCCTCACGCCCGCGAGCGATAGCACCCGCCCCGATGATCGGCGGGCGAGAACGCGCTCGGCGTCGCCCTCGCTTTCTGACACGATGACAGTGCGCCGCTGCCGTCCAAATCGGCCTGCCCGGGCATGTTGGGGAAAAGCAGCGTCTACCTTTGGCCGCACCTGATCATCGCTGTATCTTGGGCCGCGCGGATAGGCAGCCATCCGACAAGCCGAGACGCACCCTCGGTTTCCGCGCGTCACCCTTGGTGCTGCGAGGTGCGGGCGATGCCGAAACCGAACCAGCCATCGGAGCAACCCGTCGCAATGAGCGAGGAGCGGCAACTCAATCTCTCGATGATGTCGTCTCCACCGCCATTCGCTGGCGACGACACAAGACTTGAGTTGCAAGCCGAGGCGGAGAACGAACCCCTCAACCCGACGGTGCGCGAGAGGCTGGTCCAAGCCTTGGTGAAGGCTGAGACGCGAAAGCGAAGACGGGGTCCGCCTGCGTCAGCATGGCGTCAACGCCTCGCTGTCCCGATGGCGCAGGTCATGAACCAATTCCCAAATGTGACATTGACCGCTCTTGCTCAGATGCTGAAGGAGCTGGACCTAGAGAATATCCGCGCGAGGCGTCGCAGTTGGGGCCTACCGCACGTATGGCAATCAAGAACTATTTATCGGAAGTTCGCAACGGCCGGCCCGTGACGGGACGCAAACCATTGAAATAGAACAATTCAGGCGCACAACATTTCAAGCCAAGAATTGTTGTGAAAGACAAATCACACGCTCTACCCCACCTTCCAGCCTCGTTCGCTGAGGTCTTCCAGCGGGCGCAGTCTTTCAATTGGCTGGAGTTAACGAAATGCCCAACGAGAAAGGCGTCGCCTCCCACGACGCCATCACGCTCGAAGATCGCCTGAAACACGGCAACCTGACGATCCTCGAAACCTGCAAACTCGCGAACCGCTCCCATTCTGGCTTCTACCAGGACCTGAAGCGCGGTCTGGTCTCAATCCGGAAGTTGGGCCGCAAGTCGGTCGTCCCCGGCCCTGTTGCCAAGCGGTACATCCAACGCGAGGAGGGCGTCTGATGTCCTCGCTTGCCGGCGGTCCAAAACTGCCACCTCTGCCCTCCGAACCCGAAAAGGAACCCGTTGTGTTCCCCTCAAACGACAGGGGCTCCCCAAGCGTTGGCGCGCTGGGAAGCCCCTTAGAAATCGCGGTGCTTGTATCTCTCCGCACCGTCTTGATTAGCATTTTCCGCGTCCTCGCTCAAGCGACTTTGTCGGACCCGGCCTTCTTCGTGCTGCTCGCCTGCCTGCTGGTGCGGCCATGAGCGTCGGCGCCTCTACACCCGAACTCAAGTGGCATCTCCGGGAGATCGAAAGGGGCAACCGCCTCGAAGCCGACTGGATGTCCGACGCGCGGCTCGAGGAACTTGTTGGGCTCTGCGACTTGGTCGCGAGCCACGTCATCAGCGCGCGCGAAGGCGCGTGGCGCCGAGATCAGGGATTGGCGGGCGTGCATCTGGGGCATGCGCGCGGGGCGCTTATCCTGGCGCTCAAGTTTTTCAACTCGCTCCCCCCCGACGCGAGCGGGAAGGGGAACACGCCGTGAACGCCCCCTTCACCATGCCGGGGCAGCTCCGGCCTCTCCGCCCGTATCAAGAGCGGGCTCTCGCAGATACGCGAAGCGCCCACGCCTCGGGCAAGAAGCGGCCCATGGTGCAATTGCCGACTGGCTCGGGCAAAACCTTGCTGGCTGCGCATATCGTCAGAGGCGCGCTCGGCAAAGGCCGGCGCGTCGCCTTCGTCGTGCCCGCGTTGAGCTTGATCGACCAGACCGTCGCGGCATTCGAAGCTGTAGGCATCCACGCCGTCGGCGTCATGCAGGGCTGTCACGAGCGCACGGATTTCGACCAGCCCGTACAGGTCTGCAGCGCCCAGACGCTGGCGCGCCGGAAGAAGCCCAACGTCGATCTTGTGATCGTTGACGAGGCTCATCTGATGTTCAAAGCGATCCTGAAATGGATGGCCGAGCCCGCTATGGCGCGCGTCCCGTTCATCGGCTTGTCGGCGACGCCGTGGTCAAAAGGTCTCGGAAAACATTTCGACCACGTGATCGTCGCGGCCTCGACGCGACAGCTGATCGAGGCCGGCTATCTCGCCCCGTTCAAGGCGTTCGCGCCGTCCGACGTGGACTTGTCGGGCGTCTCGACCGTCGCCGGCGATTTTCACGAAGGTCAGCTCGGCGCCGCGATGGACCGGCCGCAGCTCGTCGGCGGCGTCGTGCAGACCTGGTTAAGGCTCGGCGACGGCCGGCCGACCATCTGCTTCTGCGTCAACAGGAAGCACGCGCAGCACATCTGCGAACGTTTCATCGAGGCGGGCGTGGCGGCCTCGTACGTTGACGGCGAAACCTCGAGGGAGGATCGCGAGGCCGTCTTCGAACGGTTCAGGTCCGGCGAGACCAGGATTATCGTCAACGTCGCCGTTCTGACCGCCGGTGTCGATTTCCCGAATGCGTCCTGCATCATCGACGCCCGGCCGACGAAAAGCCGGATGCGGTTCGTCCAGAGCCTCGGGCGCGGCTTGCGCACCGCGCCGGGCAAGACCGACTGCCTCATTCTCGACCACGCCGGCAATCACCTCCGGCTGGGAATGGTGACCGACATCCACCAGGATTGCCTCGACGACGGCACCGAGCGGCAGGGTCGGCGTCTGGCCGAACCACCCGCAGATACGTTGCGCGGAGCCCCGGCCGCCGTGCCTCGACACGAAGAATTGGGTCAAGTCGCGCCAGATCGCTTGGGCGAAGCAGCGGAGGGCGGGCTGATGAGCAAGCGGCCAGACAAGAAGCGCATGTCGAAGGAGCTGCGCAGGGCTGTCGAGGCCTGTGACCAGCTTAACGACAAAGACGCGGTCGCCCTCCTCGACATGCTCTGCAGCGTGGGCCACTACGGCGGCGATCTCACCCAGCTGCTCGCCGGGTGGGGCTACCCCATCCCGCGCTCTCTGATGAAGAGGAGCGCGTCCAATGGGTAAGCGCCGCAACCAAATTGCTGGGCAGTTTGTCTCGCGCCCCAGGCAGCTGGTGGAAAGCCCGGCGATGCGCGTGCTCAGTTTGGCCGCACATCAGGCTCTCATGCGCATCGAGATCGAGCACATGAGCCACGGCGGCGTCGAGAACGGCAAGTTGCCTTTGACGTATCTCCAGCTCGAGGAGTGGGGCGTCCGCCGCCATAGCGTCGCCTCAGCGATCCGCGAACTGGTGGCCCTCGGCATCATCGAAATCACGCGGCGCGGCTACAGCGGGGCTGCCGACATGCGCGCGCCGAGCCACTACCGGCTGACCTACCTCCAAGCGTGGAATGCCAAGGATACTGGCACCCACGAATACCTGAGGGTAGGCTCAGTCGACCAGGCTGAGGCCATTGCGGCTGCGGCCCACAAGGGGGCCGACCCCCGCAACGTGGAGCGTGGCAAAAAGAATTTTGCCACCCCCCAAATCGTCCAAAGGTCGCCCCCCAAAACGTGGGGTACATGCCCGCCCCCCAAAACGTGGGGCTCTTTCTATATCTCGGGTGGGTACCGCCGCTGATGTGGGAGGCGCTGAGACGTCTAGGCTGACGCCGACCGGCCTCCCGCTGACGGTCGTCGCCGACGCGCCGCAGCCCGATGACGCGCTCCTCTCGCAGAGCCCTACCGACCGTCCCGCCGGGAAAGCCGTGCTCGTCTGGCACGCGCCGGTCGTCACCGAGCTGTTCGGAGATGAAGCGCGCGCGAGGCGGGCGGACATCGAGCGGGCCGAGATGGAGCTGGCCGAGATCGTCGCCATGCGGGCCTCGATCCGCCCCGCAATCGCAATTTGACAAGGACATCAAGCACATGAACGCCATAATCCGCCACTCCAGGCCGGCCGGGGTGCTGCTGGACCAGATCGACTTGCCCGCCAACGCGCGCCCGACCAACGCGACGGACGTTGTCGCCCTCGTCAGCTCGATCCGGGCGATCGGCCTGCAGGTCCCGGTCACCGTCATCGAGCGCGGGGGCCGGTATCTGCTGATCGCCGGCAGGCACCGGCTTGAGGCCCTCGCGCAATTGGCGAGGAGCGCGTCCCTGCCCGTGTCGCGGACTTCGACGACATCGAGGCGCGGCTCTGGACCATCTCCGAGAACCTGCACCGCACCGAACTGACCGTGATCCAGCGGTCCGAGCAGATCGCGGAATACGCCAAGCTGACGAAGGAGCGGCTGGAGGCCCAGAAGCAGGCGCCGGTCGATCAGAGGCCCGCGCGGCCCGATCCTGTCGAGCTGTACATCAAGATGGGCGGGAAAATGCCGCAGGCTAACCGCGAGGGGGTTTCTGTCCAACTTGGCCAGAAACCTCAGGGCGGCCGGCCGGAAGGCGGCGACAGCTTCGCAGCTCGCGAGCTGGGCATCACCCGGCAGGAAGTCCGCCGCGCCGAGACCATCGCGTCTCTTCCGGATGAGGTGAAGGCGAAGGCCGCCGGTCTCGGCCTCGACGACAATCAGTCTGCGCTGCTGCAGGCCGCCAAGGCGCCAACGCCCAAGGCCCAGGTTGAGACGCTCGTGCGCCGCGCCGAGGGTCCGGCACAGCCCAGCGCCCGGCCGCTCCGCAACCTGGAGTACCTCGCGGCTGGCGAGTTCGCGCGTTGGATCAAGATCACCACCCCGAACGACCGGCCGCACGTAATCCGGATGCTGCGGATGGCTGCCGACATCCTCGAAGACGAGCTGGAGGCAAAGTGATGGACCTGAAGACCTTCCACAGCATGCTCATGCCGCCCAGCCTGGAGGTGATCCGCTTCCTCAAATCGGAGGGCGTAGGCGTCGACAACTTGTGCGGACCCGAGTTGCCTGCGTTCCCCCGCGTCGAGTTCCATGACGAGCTGCCGTTCTTCGACCTGTCGGGCGACGACGAGGCAGGTCCGGCGCTGGTGTTCTTGGCGAGAGATGACCTGAACGAGCCCGACGATCTCGTGGCTTGGTCGCCTCGCCAGAAGCGCCTCGCGTCCTGGTACGACACGCCGATCTTGGGGGCGGAACAACTCTATGCGCCGCGCATCGATCCCGACGGCGCGCTGAAAATCTATGAAAGCCCGATGGGGTGGCTGCGCAACGGCCGCGACGGCGTGGTCGTGATCAATCAGAGGCGCGCCGCGTGGATACTGTTCCGTGTCGGGCCCTTCGTCGCGGAGACGGTTGAACACGCGCGTCTGGTCGCCGCCATCGTGGACATGCCGCCGCCGGTCGTGCTGGTTCGGAGCGCTTAGCCGTGAGCGCCGCCGTGCATCGCGAGGCGCTGCAGCCCATCAAGCGCACCTCATCGCCAAGCCAACGAACTCGCCGCCGGGCCAAACCCCGGGGGCCTATCCGCCAACTTAACGAGGATCACTATGAGCAACGTATTCCCGATGAAAGACCACCGGGGCCAGATTTGGCAGGCGAGCAGCAAGCGCCGCAGGCCATCGGAGGGAGAACTCGCCGACCGGTTCGCCGACCGCCACAGCAAGGTGGTGCGGTTTCTAACTGCTGCCGAGCGGCCCGGGCGCAAGGCTCAGTGGATCGTGTGTGACGGCGACGAGTGGCAGCCCGACGACGCCAATCTCGCTCAACGCCTCGCCCGCGAAATCTGCCGCGAGGCCGCCGAGGCCTTCAATTATCCGGCCCTGGACAGCGCAAGGTCGGTCGACGGCGTGCTTGCCTTGGCCAAGTCTGATCCGCGGCTCGTCGTCAGCGGCTGGCCGTGTCACCCCGACTTGGAGACTGCGGTCGACGAGTGGATGGAGGAGCGGTGCGTTCTCGACCCAGGTGCCTGGACCGCGCGCCCGGCGATGCTGGCATCGACGGCTGGGTGGGAGCGCTTCGACGCGGACGAGCTGTCGGAGGCGCTGAAGGCCAGGGGCATCGTCTACCGCCGCAGGGGGAACGTTCACGGCTTCAACGGCGTGCGCTTGAAGGGTGACGCCGATGAGTGAGCAACTGTTCAACAGCGTGGTTGCGGCCTTCGACGAGGCCTGCGCGCATGATGGCCTTGACGTCGCCCAGACGCTGGCTACGACCACCCTCGCCGCGACGCTGCGGTTCCTCCTCACTGCAGCCGGCGCCGAGGCCGCGAGAAAGGCGCTCAAGGACGCAGCGGTTGATCTGGAGACCTCGATCGCGATCGAAAAACCGGGGGCGGTGACATGGCACTGAATGATGAACCGATAAAGCACGCGGGCGGCCGCTGGGAAAAAGGATTTTCCGGTAATCCAGGGGGCAAGAAGCGCCAGCCCGAGGCGATCCCCGAGCCAGTGCTGCCGCCTGAAAATATCGGCAGAAATCCGGATGGGACGTTCGCCAAGGGCAATAGCGCCAATCCCGCCGGCAAGCCCAAGGGCGCGAGACACCGGGCGACGCGGCTCGCCGAAGAGCTGATCGACGGCCAAGTTGAGGAGCTGGTCCAGAAGGCGGTGGCTATGGCCCTTGGCGGCGACGCGAGCACGATGCGAGCGCTTCTCGATAGGCTGGTCGCCCCCCGCAAGGATCGTGGGGTTACGATTGAGTTACCGAAGATCGAGAAGGCCTCAGACCTCATTGCCGCGTCTGCGGCCATCCTGGGCGCTGTGGCCTCCGGCGAGCTGACGCCGGCCGAAGCCTCCGCCATGTCGGCGACGATCGGCAACGTCGCTAAGGCGATTGAGGTCGCTGAAATCGAGGAACGCCTGCGCAAGATCGAGGAGGCCCAAGCGGCCAAGGGCAACCACTCATGAGCCGCGGGCTGCGCATCCGCGTCGAGAAGCTCGAGCAAAACATCCAGTCGAAAGCGCGGCTGTTCGTTATGCGCGAGGACGCATC
Organism: uncultured Alphaproteobacteria bacterium; assembly: GCA_963758335.1. GTDB lineage: Bacteria > Pseudomonadota > Alphaproteobacteria > Rhizobiales > Beijerinckiaceae > Roseiarcus. Next base: position 937,464 of record CAVWVF010000004.1, read on the forward strand.
AAAGGACCCCATCGACGAGCAGATCGCGGCTTACGAAGCCCCGCATGACGTTACCGCGCGCGACCTCCTCGTCATCCGCCGCCGAGAGCTCCGCAATCCCTCGGGTGCCGCATAGCGAGCCACACAGCGGGCTCAGGACTGGCGCTTCGAGGCCCGGCGACCCCAGCCGACACAAGGCGGTCGACGGGCCGCCTACGCACCGGCAAAAGCATTCTCTGAAAAGGAAGACGAAATGAGAGTAAATCTGAGAAGCAGGATCGAGAAACTCGAAGTGGCCATAGCGCCCAAGGGCAAGACATTCACCGCATTTTACAAGGGGCATGACCAGGACGGTCCCTTCGATGACTGGGAGGCGGCCGAGCGCGTCTCCCGCGGCGTCGGCCCGAACGACACGCTTCTCGTAGCCTGCTTCCTTGGCGACGACGACCCGGAGCCGGAACTGTCATGAGCCGGCCTGCTCGAGCCGCTCCAGGCGGGCGATCAGGCGTGACATGGGCGTCGGGAGCGCGCGCCGGGCGGCGTTTTCATGATCTCCCCGCGATTTTCAGAACCTTTAGACAAGCAAAATCCAATTGATCTATGTCAACATTCGTTCACCGCGAGGGCCTAGTGGTGTCCTGGGCGGGCACGCAATGAAGCAGCGCATCAAAACTCTCTGGCCCGCGCCGAAAAAGAATCAGGCAATCGGCGGCGAAGGAATTATCAAAGGACGGATTGATGTCGACACCAATTAAAACGTTTCCGCGGCTTGTGCTGGACAAACTTGAAGGCGGTCTGAAGGTCGGCGAGACAGGCGACCGCCGCACCCGTTGCCGCCGGCTGAGCCGCCTTCGACACCGTGACGGCGCGAAAATTGTGCCTATTCTTTTGATAGCGGCGTTTATCGCGCTGCCTTCGAGCGCCGAGGCATCGTCTTCGTGGACCACCTGGTGGTGGGGCAACTGGAATTCTTACTCGGAGTGCATGGAATATTACACAAAACACCCGGGTGACGCGACTGGCTGGGGGTATTCGCCAGAAGAAGTCTGTACCAATGTACAAGCCGCACAAGATGAAAAGCGCCGCGAGCAGGCAGAAATGTACAGAGTTCTCGTTCTTAGCTGCCGGGCTAGCTCAGTCACATATGCTCAATTTTCGGCATGTGTTGCGCTGGCGACCGGGCACTAAAACGATACCGTCCCAAGCCGCTTTGGCCGATCATGGCCCGAAAATGACGCCCATTTTGCGGAGGCCATTCTTCGCTACTCCAATGGTCACAGACCCGGACGTGCAGCTTTCCCGCATCCGGTTCTTCACGGAAGAGTTTCGCTCGCGTTGGCGTAGAGGACGCCGTCCGTGACTCGCCTGTCGAGAAGCGCACGGAGGTGATGATGTCCCCGCCGTCGTCCTCGCCAGTTCGGCTATCCGTTGTCGTTTCGTGGACAGGTTCGCGGAGCCCAAGGTCTCCTCCCGTGTTTCCCGGCAACGGCTCTCAAGACGAAGTAAACATTCGATCTTCGTGACGCGCTTTTGTATATCCTCAAGAGAAGCGTTGGCTTTTTCATCCTTTTCGAACATGTAAGTAGAAAGCCCACGTAGCTGAACTGCGGCGTCGCTCACTGCCTTTCCGCATGGGAGGGCACCGAAAGATAAAAAGCGCGTTACTGCGTAAAGCGGAACCACGTGAAGTCTGGCAATGAGGTCGCATGAATTCTTTAGCAGAGCCTCTTGTGCCGCTTTGGAGCTTTCCTCTGAGCGCCCAATTGGAGTGTGTATTGTCTGGGCGTGAAATGACAAGTTTAAACGTACCTCACCAACCGCCTTTCTCAATTCATGAAGCGGTTCTATAAGGAACTTAGACAAGAGCTGACCAATAACGTAAAGGACGATACCGCTGAAGGCACCCAAAACAATTTTCCCTATGGCGGTCATCTCTGCACAGTCCTTCTTAGGTTGAACGGGTCTATCCGAAAACTGCCAGCAAATCCTTGACGGCCCTGTGCAGAATTTAAATCCGTGCAGCACTCGCGCTGCGTCGTCCTCAACGCGCTCGCCATCCTCCCGGCTGCTGCCGCCGACCCGGTCCTCGCGGCGGTCGAACGTCACCGGTCCGCCTGGGCGGCCCTGGGGATCGCCAGCATTGCGGTCGATGAAGTAGCTGCAGAGCGTGACGGCCGGACTATCTCGCCGGCCGCCTGGGAAGCCGCAAACGCGGAGCATGAGAAAGCTGTGGATAGGTATTCGAGCAGGGTGCGGAGGCCGGCGACCGTCGAGGGCGGTTCGACCAACGTCGCCAACCTCGACGCCGGCGCCGTGGGCGACCTTGACGTAAGGGACATGGCGGCTTCGCTCCTGCGCTCGCCTGCCTCGGCCGACTAGCTGCGCCACACGTGGACATGCCCACATGATGGCTTGTCCACTCGTGAACTGGCGGCGCTGGATGTCTCGGGGAGTTTTCGCACGGTCTGCAAGAGAAATGCACTTCGCGGAAGCGTCACTGCGCTGCATAAATGCGGGCTAATTGGTCTGCCAATTGGATGAGGTCAGCGATGGATATTAAGAACAGCACTGCGACGACACTCAGACAGATCGGCAAGGATGAGAAGTGGCTTCAAGACTGGCTAATCGCCGACCCTCAACGGCTCGGCATTGGCAACGTTACGATAAAAGCGAAGGAGCTGAGACAGTACGTTGGAAAAGGCGGTCGGCTGGACATTTTGGCCTACAATGCCGCAATCGATACCTACTACGAGGTCGAAATCATGCTCGGGGAGTGCGACCCCGACCATGGATTCCGTGTCCTCGATTATTGGGCGCGTGAGCGACTGCGGCTTCCGAACTCCCGCCACGTTGCAGTGCTCATGGCTGAAGACCTTTCAGGGCGATATAACACGGTCATTGAGGCCCTAACTCAGCATCTCCCCCTGATCGCGGTGGAACTTAAGACGCTGCAAGTGGACACCGAGCCACCAATCGCCACGACCTTTCCAGTGGTATTCTCCCAGCCTGACGACCTTGAAATCAGACCAGCCGACGAACCGGAAAAGGTCGAAGGCTTAGCGCCGAACGACGAAGAGGCGTGGCGGGCGAATAGGCCGGAGTTCACCGATGCCGCCAAGTTCGTGTACAAGACGTGTCTCGAAAAGATTGGCCCAACAACGATTGATTTCTCGGCCAAGAGCTACATTTCGCTAAAGAAGGGAAGGCGCGTATGGCTGCCAATGTGACCGCGTCAGGACGGGTTCTACGTAAATATCCCCAGCGGTCCCGGCGGCAGTGAGGACCAGCCCAACGACTTCTTTGCGCACGTGAAGGACAGCTTGGCTGAACTGCACATCGAGCCGTCATGGACGTTCAAGTACAATGCCGGAGCTAAGATCGGGTTCGCCATCCCGAAACAGTATCTCGCCCACTCAAAGATCATTGACATCCTGAAGCAGGCATACGAACTCGCGTAGCGATGCCGGTGCAAAACTCAAGCAGACCGTGCGATGCGAGGCGCAGGGACCGATTTTCGCGATTTTTCCGCCCTGCGCGGTTGTAGGCCTCGCGGCAATGGCGCTATTTTTCGCCTGGGAGCGGAGGCTGCGATCGAACTGGGCCATTGGGGTTTCAAGGAACGATCCTCTGCCCTGCCACGAGGCATAAAACCGGAAGCCTGCGGCCAGGAAATCCGAAGACACCCTCGTTGTGCCGATCGTTATTCCCCACATCCGGCATGCCTCTGTGTCTACATGCCCACGTGTCCGCATCAGGCAATCCGGTTGAGCCGATGCTTCTCGAACAGCAGGTTGACAGCCTCTTCGCCCAACGCCTGCGTCGAGGTCTCCAGGTTGAGCGAGAGCATTCGAAGCTGCTTCCATGCCTCGGGCGGGAGGTAGATTGACAGCACGCGCTTGCCCTCACGGCTGGGCGGCCGGACGCACTTCTTGGCATCGACCTCGGGCATGGATCGCTCCGGTTCCGAGGGGGCGGGTTGAGCTGCGGCGGCGAACAGGGAAGGTCGCTTCGCCATGGTCATGCTGCCTTGCGGGCAAGCCCGCCTGTGGACATGCCCACGATCCCGCATAGCCATGTGAAGAGAGCCTCGACCTCCTCGGCGGCCTTGCCGTTCGGCTCAAACTCCTGCGCCGTCCGCCCGTCAATGACGCCGTGGGCGAAGGCGGCGCGCTGCGACAGCATGGCCGGCGCCACCTGTGCGCCTTGCGCCGCCAGTCCCTCGGCGGCCTCGCGCCCTATTCCGCTACGGGGCGGGATGGCGTTGAGGACCACTTAGCTGGGCTTCTTCGCCAACTCTGCGAGCGTCAGCGTCGCCTGTATCGCCTTGAGGTCGAAGGTCGCGGCGCGGCAGGGGATCAGCACCACGTGGGCGAGCTGAGCGGCTCGGAGCGCGGTTTGGTCGGCGTTCGGCGCCGTGTCGAGAATGAGGAGGTCGGCCCCGTTGCTCTGGGCGGCCTCGATGAGTACCCCAAGGCGAGCGGCCTGCCCGCTCACCACTTCCGGCGCATCGGCCTGCCTGCGGTCGCCCCAGCTCGCCGCCGCGCCTTGCGGGTCGAGATCGATGCTATGGCTGGTTGGCGAGGCCTCGGGAACCGGCCTGCCTTCTGCGCGTCGCGCTGCTAACATTCTTGTGGATAAGTCCGGATGGCGTCAGCCCTCGACCATGCGGGTAGATGGCGGCCTCAGCATGGCGAGAGGACCGCTGTTGCAGTTACGCCGACAGCATGGACGCGATGCTCTTGTGGTTGAAGGGCATGCCGCGCCCGTTCAGGAAGCCCTGCTTGGCCATCTCGGCGGATATAGCCCGCAGGCTCATCTGGCCGCCCTTGGGCCTCTTCCGGCGGAGCGACTTGGCCAGCGCCACGGCCTCGGGGTTCGTCTCGGACAGGCTCTTCCGGCCCTCGCACTTGCCGTTCGCGATGCGCTTGCGCTTCCGAGCGGCTGCCAGCTTGGCGACTGTGGTCGCCTTCTCGAACTGCGCGACGGCGCCGAGCACCTGCCGCACGAGGACCGCAGTCGGGGTGTCCTCCATGAAGAACGTTGGTGCCGACGCCGCAATGAGGGTGACGCCCTTCGCCTTGAGCATGTCGTGACCGGCGAGTTGCACCATGAGATCGCGGGCGAAGCGGTCGGGGCTCTCGACGACGATTGTCCGCGCGCCGTTGCTCATCAGCCGCTCGAGCATGTCCGCGAAGCCCGGCCGATCGGTCACGGGGTCCGCGCCGCTCACCGCCGCGTCGTAAAACGTGGCGACGATCTCGAAGCCGTTCGCCTTGGCGTATGCGTCGATGGCCGCCAGCTGCCGCTTGTCGCTGTCTTTGTCCGGTCCGACGTTGGTCTTGCTCGACGTCCTCAGATAGGCGACTGCTTTGCGGGTCTCTCGGCTCACGATCCCCTGCCTCTCCAATCACATAGACGCCTATTTCGGTGCCCTATCTCCAGATAAGGTACCAGACGGCCGGCCGGCGTCAAGCACAAACTGCGCGGGGATGCGGCGTCATGCCAGAGCGTGCGCGGTGTCACTTGACTGGTATCGACGATCGGCGAGGATGTTGAAGGTCCAGGCTGGGCACACGTGGCCACGTGTATGCTCGGAGATGCACACGATGGCTGAGCCTACTGACGACAAGAACTCCGAACATGGTGCGAGGACGGGATTTGCGGCAGGGACGGGATTTGCGGCAGGAAATTTGGGCACGCCCGAAGAGGCACCCGGCGAAACGGTAATGCAAAGGCCGCCCAATCTTGTCCTCAACCAGTCGAGTGTCGCCGGCCCCCCTCCCCAGACACAATACGACACTTCTCTTCCTCCTGTTGGGCCGAAGCGGGGCAGCGCCGATCTCCTGACGGCGACGGTATCGGGGAACCCATCGGCGTCGGAGGCGGCGGCGTCTATGACGCCCGAAGCTCTGGCCGCGGCCTCGCTGGACTTATCGCCGACGACGGCTTCTCTCGCCCTATCGCCGACGACGCCTGCGATGGAGATCGCAAGCGCGTTTGAAGCAATACAGGAACGCATTCGTGTTCTGGAAATCGCGGTCTCAAGGATGCCGCCCCCGCCCGCGGGTCTTGGACACAATAACCCCCCTGAGCCGATCCAAGATATCCCCCTGAGCGCGGCAGAATGGGCAGAGACTAGACAGTTGCTCGCTGTCCTAAAAGAGCAGGCCGTACTCCCTGCGCATGAGCCGAAAGAAGCGAAAGCCGCGGCGAGCAGACTGAATGAGTTCGGTGAGAAAGTATTGTTGTTCCTTGGCAGGCACTTCGAAGAATTTTCGTCGGAGTTCGCGAAGAAGGCCGGCGCAACCGCAGGGGTGGCAGCCCCAGGGTTGGCAGCCGCAGGGCTGGTTGTCCTTGCTTATTATGGAGAGGCTTCGTTGAAGACGCTCGCGACCGATCTAATCGAAGTGCACAACCTCGTTGAGGCGTGGGTCCATTTGCTCGGCTTCTGACCGGTCTTGCGCAAGGATCGCCGCTGAGCCTGCCAAGACCCCAGTCTCGATATTCGTCGAAAGGAGTACGGCCGGACCTCAATTTCCCTGTTGAGCCTCTCGTCGCCTATTACCGGGTCAGCACTCGCGAGCAGGGAAAGTCGGGCCTCGGTCTCGACGCTCAGCGCGCAGCCGTCGCCCGCTTCGCTGAGGCCGAGGGGTTCGAGGTTGTCGCGGAATTCACCGAGGTCGAGACGGGGAAGGGCGCTGATGCTCTCGACCGGAGACCGCAGCTCTCCGCCGCACTGGCCGAAGCCCGCCGGCAGGGCAGGGCACCCGTTGTGGTCGCAAAGCTAGATCGCCTATCGCGTGACGTGCATTTCATCAGCGGCCTCATGGCGCACAAGACGCCATTCCTCGTCGCCGAGCTCGGCCCGGACGTGGAGCCGTTCGTGTTGCACCTGTACGCCGCCCTCGCCGAGAAAGAGCGCGCCGTCATCTCAGCCCGCACGAAGGCCGCTCTGGCCGCCGCAAAGGCTCGAGGTCAGGTCCTCGGCAATCCCCGGCTGGACGAGGCCAGGGCCATCGGCAACGCCGTCCAGAAGAATGACGCCGACGCGCACGCCGATGCGGTTCTGCCGGCTATTCGAAAGGCCCAGGCCGCCCGTGCGAAGTCTCTCCGGCAGATCGCCGCTGCTCTGAACGGTCGCGGCATCGCAACAGCTCGGGGCGGCCGGTGGGAGCCTCAGACCGTGGCGAACATCATTCGTCGCGTCGGGTGGCGTCCGAAGCGTGCCCAGTCTGCTGCCTGATCTTGAACGTCGCGACACCCGCCCGCGTCGCACTCCCAGGCCCGCGCTGGAGGCCCTCAGGACGCCCGCCACACCCTCGTGGTTGATCCTGGCGTAGCGGCTAAGCCTCATCGGCAAGGTCCGCTGCAGCAGCCCGGTCAGCAATAGTGTCCTCAATCGCCTGCTGCGTCGCGCCGAGCGACGTCCACTCGTCGAGGCTCATGTAGGCGACGCGCACGCCATCCTTGAGCAGCTCGACCCACCACCCATGGTCGGGTCCGCCGTGCCAACCCAATTTCGTCGAATAGCCAGCCATCTCGCCCTCCTGCTCGGCCTCATGCGGCCCGTTTGAGGATGTGCGCACGATCGTCGCCTCCCGCTTCCCACTTCCCACTTCCCACCTCGATCCGCGTCAACGCCGGGTCAGTCCCGCCCGAACCCGCGCGGCGGCTCGACACTCTCCAGTTCGGAAAGGTCGATGCCGCAGATCGCTCGCAGCGCGTCCGCCGTCGCGCTGTCGGCAAGGCTCGGCGGCAGCGCGTCGAGCCACGCCTGATAGTCGCCTTGCAGCTCCACGAGCGCGGCCACGGCGTCGCGCCAACGCTGCGGGCGGCTGCGCCGGTCGGGGGGCTTGCGGTATCTGATCTTCGGTGCGCCGTCCGCATGGGCCGCCCGGTAGCGGGCCTGCCGCTCCGCGAGCGTCATAGGCCTGTCTCCCAATGGCTTACGCCCTGGCATTGCCTGCCCCTCATTCCGTTACATAACGCATATTGTAGTAGGATGCCGCCGGCTGTCATGCTCTCGCGCTACGTCCGGCACGGGGAGCTCTTCCTCGGGAACGCCGCCGGGGTTCTTCTCTAGACGCTGGAATGGCGTATCGACCTGCAGCCATTCATGCGGAGGTTTGCGCCGGCGTCTCGGTGCGTCCGGGGCAGCCGATCGGCAGGCGGACACGAACTTTGCCTACGGGCGGGAAGCGGGCCTTCCCTGGCGACCCTTGTAGGGCAGGACTCCGTCCGAACCGGCCCATCGGCTATGCTGCATTCGCTGGGTGGCTCGGGTCGGCGGTGAGGTGTCGCTCCATCGTTTCTCGCGGTTGCAGTCTTTTCTTTGGACGCCTCTCAAGGTACTCGAACTATCTAGCGCCTTGGCTCGCGATTGCGAATGCGATCGAAGCTCTGCTTGATGGCCGCGAAGCGCGCCTCGATGTAGGGCTCGAACTCGGTGTCGGTGAAAATATACGGCCAGTCGTTCTCGATGCCTTCACGAACGAGCTCGCCCACATAAGTCGGATCGACGCCTTTCGCGACGCCGTCGGCCACAAACTTGAACATCTCCGAGGACTGCATTGCGGCCAGCGCCTGCTCGTTGAGATGCGCGAAACGCGCCGGCTCGTTCCGCCGCGACGTCATGATCTGCGTGCGGACGAAGCCGGGACACAGCACGGAGACGCCGATGCCGCGCGGCGCCAATTCGCTGCGCAACCCTTCCGAAATCGCGACGACGCCATATTTGGTCACGTCATACGGGTGGCTGCGCAGCGAGACGAGCCCGGCTATCGACGCGGTGGAGACGATATGTCCCCCCTCGCCGTGGCTTTCGATGAGTGGGCCAAAAGTCTTTAATGCCCCAGAGCACGCCCATCAGATTGACGCCGATGGTCCACTCGATGTCGTCGTCGGTCCACGTTCCGTAAGGGCCAGCGCCGCCCACTCCGGCGTTATTCACAAGCACATGCAGCTTGACATAGCGGGCAAGGGTCGCCTTCGCCGCCGCTTCGAGCTCTCCTTTGAGCGACACGTCGGCTTTGACCCCGTCGACGTCGGCGTTGGTTCGCTTTAGCCCTTCAACGGCTTTGGCGAGCGCCGCCTCCTCGATGTCGCAGAGCATCACCTTCGCGCCCGCCTGCGAAAGCGCAGTTGCGATCCCGAGTCCGATGCCCGACGCCGCGCCAGTGACGAATGCAGTCTTGTCGGCCAAGTCTTTCATGAAAATTCCTCCGCAGAACCTGGTCCCTCCGGGAACTTCAAGCCTTCGGCCACCAGAGTTAACCCGACTTCGCGGATTCGTAGTTGGAAAGGCGGGATTGGGATTTTTTTTGGACGTCTAAGTAATTGATTTCGAATGTGTGGGGTGTCGCCAATATCTTCAAATCGGTCTGTAGTGAAGACCAACCGAGATGACCCCGGATTCTCAGGGAGTTGTTTTTCTGATTTAATCGTCTCCGTCATGTTCCTGCGACGAATCACACGACGGAAGAAGGGCAAAACGCATCTTTATTGGAGCGTCGTCGAGAACAAGCGTCTCGATGACGGCCGGGTGGTGCAGCGCCACGTTCTGTATTTGGGCGAGATCAATTCGTCGCAGGCGGAGGCTTGGCGCAAGGCGGTCGAGGTGTTCGACCCGCGGGCGGGCGGCTCCCGGACGCTCGCCTTGTTCCCCGAGGATCGCTGCGAGGCCGCGGCGGACGACGCCTCGGTGGTGCGGCTGCGCCTGTCTGAACTTCGCCTGCATCGTCCGCGTCAATGGGGCGCCTGCTGGCTGGCCGGCCTCTTGTGGCGAGACTTGCAACTCGACCGGTTCTGGGCCGAACGCCTGCCCGCGAGCCGGAAGGGAACGCGCTGGGACCAAATCCTGCACGTCCTGGTCGCCTATCGGCTGATCGAACCCGGCAGCGAGTGGCGGCTGCATCGCGAGTGGTTCGGCAGGAGCGCCATGGCCGATCTGTTGGGATCGGATTTCGGCCTGGCTGAGACGCACAAGCTCTATGCCTGCCACGACTTGTTGCTCGCCCACAAGGACGCGCTGTTCTCGCATCTGACGGGGCGATGGCGCGATCTTTTCAACGCCGATTTCGACGTGCTGCTCTACGATCTGACCAGCACTTATTTCGAGATCAACGCCTCGGATCTGCCCGAGGGCGACAAACGTCGCCACGGCTACAGCCGCGACAAGCGGCCCGATTGCCCGCAACTGGTCATCGCCCTGGTCGTAACGACCGAAGGCCTGCCGCTGGCCTACGAAGTCCTGCCCGGCAACACCGCCGACAGCAAGACGTTGCGGACGTTCCTGGGCAAGATCGAAAAGCAATATGGCAAGGCGCGGCGCGTCTGGGTGATGGATCGCGGCGTGCCCACCGAGGCGGTTCTGGCCGAGATGCGGGCCAGCGATCCGCCCGTGCAATATCTCGTCGGAACGCCCAAGGGACGGCTGAACCGCTTGGAAAAGCACCTGATCGAGAAGCCCTGGCGGAAGGCGCGCGAAGGCGTCGAGGTCAAATTGCTCGCCCAGGACGACGAACTCTACGTCTTCGCCCAGAGCGAGGATCGCCTCGCCAAGGAGCGCGCGATGCGCCGTCGGCAGTTGAAATGGCTGTGGGCGCGGCTCGGCAAGCTCGCCGCCATGAACGTCTCGCGCGAAGAGATGCTGATGAAGCTGGGAGCGGCGCGCTCGAAAGCGCCGACCGCGTGGCGCTTGGTCGATGTCACGCTCGACGAACAGAGCGCCGCGCTGACCTTCTCCCTCAATCGCAAGAAACTGCAAATCGCGAGGCGGCGGGAACGGCGCTATCTCCTGCGCACCAATCTGACCGACAAGGATCCGGCCGTCTTATGGCAGTATTACATTCAACTCGTCGCCGTCGAGGAGGCCTTCAAGACCCTGAAGGGCGACCTGGCGATCCGGCCGATCTACCATCATGACGAAAAGCGCGTCGAGGCCCATATCTTCATCGCCTTCCTCGCCTATTGCCTGCAGATCACCCTGACGCGCCAACTCCATGCCCTGGCCTCTGGACTGACCGCCCGCAGCGCGCTCGAAAAATTCGCCGCCGTCCAAATGATCGACGTCCATCTGCCTACCACCGACGGGCGCGAGATCGTGCTGACCCGATACACCCAACCCGAGCCCGACCTGCAACTGCTGATCAACCAGCTAAAACTCGCACTGCCGACCCAGCCGCCGCCCAAAATCACCGCCGCCGCCTTGGCCCGAGTCACTCCTCGTAGTGAAGACTTTCAGCCTAAATCGTTGATTCAGCACACGCCAAGTCCGCGATTTTGCCCCAATCCGCGAAGACGGGTTAGCTCAAGTTCGGCCATTGTCGCCTCACGAACATTGGGCACGCCACCTTGGATCACAATAGCCATCACGGCAAGGTGCTTTAGTTCGTGCTACTCGGGGGCCGGCCCATCGCAGCGAGCTTACAAGGAATGGCCGCTCCCGTGCCCTGTGCAGGTTTTTGGACGCCGGGATGACGAGAGGCGCCTCGCACTCAGGCGGCCGGCGTCCAAAAAGCGCCAAGGCACGAAGTCGCGGGAAGTTTGGCGCCGGCTGGGCAGCGAGCGCTATGGGGATTTGATTTTCGCGCCGGCCATGATGGTGGGCGCGAAGCTGGCGCCAGGCGACCTGGATGGGTGTGGAGGGGAGACCTGGAAGCGTGCAATGGGGGGTCTCGGTGGTCGCGTGGACCGTATCAACGGGCGATCGGCTCGTTGATTGGCGTGGTTGTGCCGAGAGAGATCGCCGCCAGCGCGAAGCCAGCGCATCGGAGCGAGAACGTGGCGACGCTCACAGGCGGTCTGGCTCATGATGTGTCGATCCTGCTTGGGGTCGGCCGCCACGTTGGCTCGCAGCCGCGCGCGAAGAACTCGATCACAATCATGCGGGCGCCGCAGTGCGGGCATGGGCAGCGCAGCACACGCGGCGCGTCCGGTGTGATATCCGGCTGCTTTCGCGCCTCGACAGCAGGCGGGTCGGCGCCGAGCAGTGCGCGGGCCGTTGCGATGCTCTCGGCGCGGTTGGCGCTGGCCAGGAGCCCGTAGTGGCGGATGCGATGGAAGCCCCTGGGCAATACGTGCAGCAGGAATCGCCTGATGAACTCATGCGGATGCAGCCGCATCGTCTTCCAGCGCGACGGGCCGTCGGCGCGGTAGTCCTTCCAGCGGAACGCGACGCCGGCGTCGTCGGCTGCAATGAGGCGGCGATTCGAGATGGCGACACGATGGGTGTAACGGGAGAGATAGCGCAGCACCTGTTTGGGTCCCGCAAACGGCGCCTTGCAATAGACCACCCACTTGATGTGCCGCAACGGGGCGATGAAGCGCTTGAATGCGCCCTTGTCAGCGAGCCCGGCCTGCGTGTTGAAGAACTTCAACTGGCCGGCGCCGTGCGCATCCATGAGCATCGCCAGCATCTTGCCCCGGAACAGGCGCGCCAGCACGTTGACATGCACGAGGAAGTTAGAGCGCGAGGAGACCCATCGCGTGCCGTCGAACGAGAGCCCTCCACCCGGCACGATCATGTGCACGTGCGGATGATGGGTGAGCGCCGAGCCCCACGTATGCAGCACGGCGGTGATGCCGATCCTGGCGCCGAGGCGCTTTTGATCGGCAGCGATGGCGAGCGTTGTCTCGGCCGCTGCCTTCATCAGCAGGTCGTAGACCACGCGCTTGTTCTGGTACGCAATGTCACGCAGTTTGCTCGGCAGCGTGTACACGACGTGAAAGTACGGTACCGGCAGGAGCTCCGCTTCGCGATCGGCCAGCCATCGGCGCGACGCCGCCGCCTGGCACTTCGGACAATGCCTGTTACGGCACGAGTTGTAAGCGATGAGCGTATGGCCGCACGCCGCGTTCTCGCAGCGTGCGACGTGGCCGCCGAGCGCCACCGTGCGGCAGCGCTCGATTGCACTCATCACCTTCAACTGGTCGAGGCTCACATGGCCGCGGTTGGTTTCGCGCCAAACGGGACCGTGCTCGCGGAGGATGTCCGCGACCTTGTCTTGCTTTGCGTGCCTGTGGCGCGGCGCGTTCAGGCCCTTAAGCGGGCTCTCGATCTTGGCGTGGTACCTCAAGAGCAAGCATGCGGTTTGTTTAACTACCGGAGTAAGCATTCGCCAACCAATGGGGGAAAAATACAAGCTCGAACAGGATCATATATTCCCGTGGGCAAAATTAAAAGCGGCAGGTTACGGCAAACAGAACAGAATCAAGTATGCACTGGCACAGGAAATTTACAAATCGAGCGATTTTAACGCAGCTTGCCAATCGAACAAAGGCGGCGGAGAGCGCGGCAGGTTACCTGAGCGATGTTGTTGACCGCTTCGCAAAGGCACTGGCTTTGCAGTCAATTCCTGAAGATCGTGAGCTTTGTGAAATTGAGAACTATGAGAGATTTCTAAAAGCCCGGCGTAAACTTCTCTCTCAAGAGTTCAATATATTTTTGGAGGGGTTGACGGTTTCAGCTTCTCCTGACGATGCAATCTCCTTGGAAGAAGCAAGCGGGCGACGGCTTGCTCATCGACATCGGCGTGAACGCCCGGTGAGAAATTGTGGATCAGGATCTGGTCGGGTCGTTTCAGTTCTCGGACGAGCGCCGCCTGCCAGGAAAGAAAATTCGTCACCCGCATTTGGCTCCAGCGCGTCCATTCGAAGCGATAGCCGGTGCTTGCGGGGGTGTCCTGTCGAGTTCAAATCCTCCCATGAGGTGAGGCTTTGCCCCCAATAGCTGAGTAGCCAGGCTCTGTTCAGCGCCTCGGGTGATCCGAATTTGCGTTTTGGTGATCGACGAAGCCTGCGAAGACATCGTCATTCGTGGCGCCGTAGGAAGCGGTTTCGTTGTCGATCAGCCAGGCGATGACCGCCGGGTGGTCGCGATAGAGCCCCACCAGCCGGCGGATGATCCGCTCGGCATAGAAGCGGTAGGCCGGGCTGTCGGTGTCCATGTTCTGGCGCATGCCGTAGGTGGTCGGCGGGGCGTTTGCCCGCCGCGCCAGGATCTCGGGACGGCGCCGGTGCATCCAAGGCGGAAGTGAGTAGGTTGGCGTTCCCATGATAACCTTGATGCCGGCCGCGTGCATTGCGTCCACAACCCGGTCCATCCAGGCGTGCTCGAAACGGCCATCTTCCGGCTCCCACAGGCTCCAGGTCGACTCGCCTAGCCGAACGACCGATAGGCCCGCTTGGTTCATCAGCTCGACATCCTTCTCGAGCCGGTCATAGAGCATGTACTCGTGATAGTACGAGGCGCCGTACAGGATCGTGTTTGCCGGTGCGGCTTTCTGGTTTGTCTTATCGCTGGTCATGACCGGCAGCCGGAGCGTTACTTGACGCCGCCGAGCGCCAATCCTCCCTGCCAGAACCGCTGAAGCATCAGGAACACAGCAATGACCGGGACGATGCTTACGAGGGCGCCGGTGAGGACCAGAGAGAACATGGCCTGGCCCCCACCGCCCCCCTGGCTCGCGAGCTGATACCAGGAGGCGAGTCCGACGGTCAGGGGGAGATACTCGGGAGAGCGGAGCACGATAAGCGGAAGGAAATAGTTGTTCCAAGTTGCCACGAAGGACAGAAGAAGGACGGTGACGAAGCCGGGCGCTACGAGCCGAAAGACGATGCTCCGAAAGATGCGCCACTCGCCCGCGCCGTCAATGCGGGCGGCATCCAGTAGTGCGTCATCGATCCCCTGCTCGACGTAAACGCGCATCAGGTACACCCCGATCGGCGAAACCATCGACGGCAGGATGACTCCCAGCGGCGAATCCGTGAGACCTTCGCGGGCAAGAAGTAGGAAGGTCGGTACGACGAGAGCTGTCTGCGGGATCATGACAGCGCCGAGGATGGCCGCGAAAAGCACCTCGCGCCCGGGAAAAGAGAATTTGGCGAACGCGTATCCTGCCGCCGTGGCGAGCAGCGCGGCGCCGACCCCCGCCGTCAGCGAGTAGAGGAAGGTGTTGACCAGCCATCTCGCGAAGATCCCGTCGGCGTACGCGAAGAGATCACGCAGATTGGTGAGCAGGCGGAAATCGTTCCCGAACCACAGCCCGAACGTTGAGAAGAGGTCGAAATTGCTCTTGGTTGATGAGACCAAGAGATAGAAGAGCGGAAAGAAGGTGTAGAGGAGGAAAATGCCGAGAAGAAGCGTCGTCAATCGTTTCGTCCGCTTGAAGGAAAAAGGAACAACCATGGCGGGGAGCATAACAGTGGCGTTGTTCATTACGCGGTCTCCCGGTTGCGGTTGGTCGCGAGCGTAAAGACGTAGGCGATCGAAGCAATGATAAATCCCAGCACGAACGAGACTGCGGCCGCATAGTTGTATTCCTGGCTCGCGGCAGCGAGAAAATAGGCGTAGATGTTAGGCGTGTAGCGGGTGCTGATCACCTGTGGCGCAACCGCCCGCATCAGGAAAGGTGTGCCGTTGATCGAGAAGATGATGGTGAGGAGGATCGCTGGCCAGAGCAGCGGCAACTGCACCCGCCATGCATATTGTCGCGGGTTCGCCCCGTCGATCATCGCGGCTTCGCGCAGTTCGGAAGGGATCGCCTTCAGGGCCGCGTAGTAGATGACCATATTGTAGCCGGTGTATTCCCAGGTCACGATGTTGGCGAGCGAGAAGAGCATCGCGCGGTCGGACAGGAAATCCGGCGGCGGAAGCCCCGCCCACTTCGCGAGCTGGGAAAAGGGGCCGAAGACCGGTCCATAGATGTACCCCCAGATCAGGGCCCCGATGACGGTCGGCACCGCGTAGGGGATGAAGAAGCCGAGCCGGAACAGGCCTTTCGCATGAATGTTGCCGTGATCGAGGATGAGCCCGAAGAGCAGCGCAAGCCCGAGCATCGGCGGAACCTGGATGATGCCGAAAAAGAGCAGATTGGATATGCCCGCCCAGAACTTCGGGTCCCCGGCAGCGCGGAGATAGTTGGCGAGGCCAACGAAGTGATGGCCGCCGACCAGCGTATCGCGGAACGCGCTCGTGTAGAGCGCATATGCTAAGGGCGCGACGATGAAGGCGAAGAACAATACGAGGAATGGCGCAAGAAACAGATAGGGCACGAGGGCAGCGCCAAGGCGCCGGCCCTGCCGCTCCGGCGGCGAGGGAGGGAGCGCCCTTGGTGCGGGCGCCGCGGACGGCATTCCCCGGCCGAACTCGGTGCTCATCACGGTTGAGCTTTCGAGACCGGGCGGATGGACGCGGCGTTACCCCGAACCCGTCCGTCGTCCCTTAGCTCTTCACCGTGAAGCCCTGATCCTGCGCGTACTGGACGAAATTCTTCTGCAGGCGATCAAACGCTTCAGCCAAGGTTCCTTTGCCGCCCGCTGCCACGCCGAGTTCGTCCCCCATCGCCTGGTTGACGTAGTCCTGGAAGGGACTCCACTGGAAGGACGGATCGACAGCCTTGGCAGATTGGACGAAGACCTGGTTCACAGATTGGCCGCCATAGAAGTCGAACGGCTTGTCGGCGAAGGCTGGGCTGTCGAGCAGCGAGTTCACGACCGGAAACAGGAACTGCTTGGTCGTGTAAAGGCTGGTCGCCTGTGGATCCGTTGTCAGCCTGATTGCGAGTTCGGCCGCTTCCTTGGGGCGCCTGCTGCTCGCAAGCACGGCAAGCGTTGAGCCGCCCCAGTTGGCGGACACGAACTTGCTTGCGTCCCACTGCGGGATGGGCGCAGCGCGCCACTTGCCCGCGCTGTTCTTCGCGAAGGACGTGAGGAACACAGGTCCCCAGCCAGCTGTGATCCATGTCGCGTACCGGTCCCGGTCGAGGGAAGTATACCATTCAGTCACGAAGCCCGGTTTCGCCTCGATTGCTTTGGCGTCGAGGAGCTTTTGCCAGTACGCGGCGAATTTCTTGGGGATTTCGCCGTTGACCCGGATGCTGATCTCCGTGCCGTTCACTTCGAACGGGCGCCAGCCGGCCTGCCACAGGAGTGAGTTGACCAAGCCGCCGTCGTTGAATGTCGCGTCGGTCAGATAGACCTCCGGCGCCTTTTCGTGCAGCCTGATCGCCTGCTCGGCAAACTCGTCCCAGGTCTTCGGAACCGCAATGTTGTGCTGATCGAAGATGTCCTTGCGATAAAGCACCGCGATCGGGCCGCTGTCCCAGGGCATGGAGTAGACCTTGTCGTCCTGGCTCACCTGGCTCCAGCACCACTCGGCAAATTTGCCTTTGTGCGGATTCGCCCATTCGCCAATGTCGGCGAGCGCATTGAGCTGCCGAAAGCTGCGGATCAGCTGGAACTCGATGTGGCAGACATCCGGCAGCCCCGATCCCGCCTTCAAGCCGGCCCGCAGCTTCGTATACTCGTCGTTGCCTTGCCCGGCGTTCACCAGCTTGACTTTGAAGTTAGGGTGGGCTGCCTGGAAGAGGTCGACCTGGGCCTGAAAATCCGGCAGCCACGACCAAAGGACGAGTTCGACCGCCTCGTCCGCTGTCGCCGGCACATTCGACAGCGCAGCCGCTGCAAGCCCCGCGCTCGCAGTTTTGAGCACGTCACGGCGATTGAGCCCGTGAGCGGGGAAGTCACGTTTGTCGTTCATCAGGATCCTCCCTGATCTGTTTCCTCGCGCGCCACCCTCAGCCGCGACTGCGGCCGGGCAAGTCCAGTTTTCTTTCAAACAGAAAGTTGATCCCTATACCGCCTGCTTGTCAATCAGCAGGATGCGAGGATCAGAGCATCGAGCCGGCAGGGTTCAGGGTCGTGGCGTCGAACACAGTCATGATCGCTCCCATGACAACGTCGCTCACGACCAGGCGCGGGGATCGTAGACTCTGCCTTTTGACGCGATCCGTGATTGCGTCCACGCCAAGGGGGGGCGCCGCGCGCGATCTGTCCTGCCAGAACGATAAACTCCGGATTGAGAAGCGTCGTGATGTTGGCCACCGCCATGACTGAGTAGTCGACGACGAGCTCCTTGAGCACGGCGAGTTCGCGGGACCTCGAACTGGCGATGGCGCCGAGGGTAAGGTCGCCCCCCGACGTATTGCCGGTCTGCGCCTTCCATGGTGGCTATAGCCGTGTACGCCCTCCGGCCTGGCGGCGATCATCAATAATACAAATATGCTTCTGTCATCGTTTTCTTGATATTCGATTGGCTCGATTTCCGCGAGCCAATGAAGGCGAAAGCCCGGTTCCGAGCTCAGCCATCCCCTCATTTTTCGTCGCAGGCAATTTTGCAACCTCAGATACGTATCTTGATCCCGAGATACTCGTCTTGCGAGTCTTGCGGCACCGGATTTTGCGTCGCGATCATCGCTGATGAGGGCGCGTCATTCCAAAAGCCGCGTTTTCGTTGCCCTGATCTCACGTTGAAGGGCCAAAAAGTGCCGAAATCAGGCCATTTTTAAAATGAGGGGGGATTCATGAGGGTTCCGAGAGGAGATGACTATGTCCATCGCAGCAAAGACGCGCGGGGCGGCGATATCTGGCCTCGCCGCGATTGTCTTGATCGCCGTCGCCGGCGGCGCATCCGCGCAAACGAACGCGCCGCCAGTCGGAACCGCGGAGGCGACGGCGGACAACGCCGTCCTTCTGACAGTCTTTTTGAAGCACGACCAGTCCCGTCCGCTCAGCGAGTTGGACGCTCAATTGGCCAAACAAGGATTCTACAAGGCGTTCCCCCCACCCGGCATAGAGGTTGTGAGCTGGTACGTGGAGATGGGCATCGGCCAGGTCATTACACTTCGCCTCCCGGCGTCGCGGTTGAGAGAGGTTAATCGCGTGCTCGAGGACACCGCCTGGGGCGCATATCGCACGGAATTTATCCGACCTACGACTACAAACCGATCGGGATGGCTGAGCATGAGAAAGCGCAATAGTGCGGCTTTGGACGCGGTGTTTGCACAAGTCCCAATGCCGAGGTAGCAGCCGGCAGCGAGCCCGTCATGACTTGGCGATTATGATGACAGTTGCTTTTTTCCCGTTGCACGCCTCCGGCCAGGCGGCGCGGCCCGATGGTCGCGGGCCTGCCCGCTGAAAAATTCGGGCGGGCGGCGACGAATAGCGATATCGTTTGACGCAGGTCAAATCGACGCATGGACGCGGCGGTCCGCAGCGGCGTCCCGGTCGATCGCGAGATCATTCTGCTGCTTTACATCGACGCGTTTCTGTGCGTACTATCCTAAAGCGAGTGCGGTATGGCTGATCTCCACCCGCGGGCGCGTTTCGTAATCGTTGCTACTGCGGGCTTGCCCACGACGGGGCGCAGTCGCGTCATTGAACGGAACAACCGCGACTTAATTGCCGCCGCCTCCCAGAGTTCGATTCCATCCCCCTCGTCTGCGGAAACGGAAGCTGCGTGCCCAAGGCAACGCTATTGGTGAACGTCTTGGCGACAGCAGACATGTAGGCAGACTTCTATCAAGGGGACTCCACGTTGAGGGAAGGGGTCCGCCAATGTCGTCTCTTTTGCGCCAACTAATCGGCCAGACCACGGTCTTGAAGCTTGGCGCGCATGTCGTCCGGCGACTTCCCTTGGCGACAATTGCCATCATTTGCACGGCGGCGCTGGTCGCGTCGGCTGGAGCCACACCGCAATCCGGACAACCAGGAGGCCCGCCAGTCTACAACCCGTATCCGCCCGGCATTCTTCCGCCCGATTTGGACGCGGAGATCGCAAGAGTTCGGTCCGAAATCCGAACCATCTTCGGTCGTTATCTCGCGCAGTCGCAAGCCTTACCACCTCTGAGTTACAGTAACACCCAGGGCGTAGGTAACCCTCCAACCCTGCAGGGTTCCGGGTATGAGGCGGTACGGATTCTCGGTGGGCTGCTGAACTACGACGAGAATATCTCTCCCTTGAGAAATGAGGCCTGCGCTTCTTGCCACATGCCCTACGCGGGCTTTAGCGGACCGATCCCGTCCGTCAATCTGACGATGGTCGCCTATCCCGGAACATTCCACTTTCGGGCCGGCAAGCGGACTGCGCAGCGATACACGTATGCACCCCTATTTGCGGTGTTGCACTTCAACGAACAGCTCCAGGCGTTCGTCGGCGGCGAGTTCTGGGATGCGCGCGCGACGGGGTACAAGCTGCAGAGTCCCGACGCCGAACAGGCACAGCATCCGCCGGTCGATACCCAGGAAATGGGCTTCCCCGACACGGCGTGCATCGCGTGGCGGATCTCCCAGGCGCAGTACAAACCCCTCTTCGAGCAGGTCTGGGGCTCGGACTTCGACCTCAACTGGCCGAGCGATACCGAACAGACCTGCTCTACCCCGGGAGGGAATTTTCCGACCGCCACGCCAATCGCGCTCAGTCCGAACGATCGCACCAAGGCAAGCGATATTTATGATCACTGGGGCCAGTCGATCTCCGCCCTCGAACACACGGCCGATGTCAGCCCCTTCTCGTCGAAATTCGATGCGTTCCTGGCGGGCAAAGCGACTCTGACATCAGACGAGATGGCCGGCTACAACCTCTTTCGTGGCACGGCCGCCTGCAACACATGCCACCTCGACGGAAGAGGCAGCACCCAGACGCCCGGGACCGGATCGGATTCAAAGCCCGCTACGACAACGGGGATCGATACCAGCGCGGCCGCCAATCAGGCGCCGCCGTTCACCTGCTTCGGCTACGCCAATGAGGGCCTGCCCCTGAACCCCAGGGTCACTATCTTCTATCAGAACAAGCCGGATGCGCTTGGTTTCACCCCCAATCCCTTGGGCTTCGGCTACAGAGATCTGGGATTGGGCACTTTTCTCAGAAGCGGCCCCGGCTCCGCCCCCAACCCAAATGCGAGATGGATATCGTTGGCGCCGGCGTCTGACGGCCAGATGCAGGTGTCGACGGCGCGCGATGTGGCCGTGACGCCATCGCAGTGCCCCACCACCGAGGCGCCCGGCCCCTATTTCCAGAAGGAGTTCTTTCACAACGGCTACATCAAGAGCCTGAAGCAACTCGTGCATTTCTACAACACTCGCGACGTCTACGCCTACAAGGTCACCTCGGGACATTGCCCGCCGGGAACGACGGAGAAAGTGGACTGCTGGCCGATGCCCGAAGTTCCGAACAATATTGACATGACGACCGGCAACCTCGGTTTGACGGATCAGGAGGAGAACCAGATCGTGGCCTTCTTGCAAACGCTCACGGACGGTTTCACGACTCCTTATCCCAACAGCGATACCTTTACGGGCGTGTGCAAGACGGGTGGCTCGGCATCGACCCAAGGAAACGAGGTCCTCATCCCCACGCCGGACCCGCTTCCGCCCTGCGCGGCGGCTGTCTGCGGTGTGGCGCCTCTGGCTGGGCCGAAACCTATCCCGTAGGGCAAAGGCGCGACTGGCGCAGATAAGCCAAGCGCGACTGGTTGGGGGGAGGTCAGCCATCCGTCACATCGTCCTTGCACGGGACACCGAATGAGATCTGTTCCATGACGAGTCAGGTTCTGAAGCTGTCGATCGCCGCGACGGTTGGTTGCATGCTCTTCTCCACCCCAATCCTCGCTCAGATCCTTCCTCCGGCGCCGAAGGCTGCGCACGTCGAGATCACGCAAGAGCCGAGCCTCGAAATGGCCGTAGATGATCTGGCCATTATCCGGTGGACGACCAGCAACTCCGGCGGGGACGATCAGCATTTCGGCATCGTGCACTACGGGACCGATCCCCGGGAGCTGAGCCAGATGGCGAAGTCGCCCATCAGGCTCAACCGTCGCCATCCTGAGACGATTTTCCGTGTGCGCATGGAAGGTCTGAAACCGCAGACGACCTATTACTATGCGGCGACTTCGACGGCGAGCGATGGTGAGAGCGACGGGGTTGACAGCTCGGTCTATCAATTCACCACGCCCGGTCCCGGCGAGCGCATCGTCGTTTATCCTCCGAAACCTGCCCCGAAGGGATTACAGTGACACTTTGGATTACAGTGACTTGCATTTTTCCCCTTGCTTCCAATGTCGAACAGAACAAGAACAATTTCTTTGAGGCAAGCGGCGCCTGTGCTAATGTGCCTTCAGTCAGTCGAGATTTCGGCGCCGGAGACCGAGCATGACCGAGGGAGCCTCATCCCTCTCCAAGAGCGTCGAGGCGCGGCTGCGGCGAAGGCGCGCCGGGCGAAGTGCGTCCGGCGCCAGGAGGTCTGTTTCGACCTCGTCGCCTCCGGCTATTCCCGCCGTCAGGTCGCGAATGTGCTGAGCCTAAGCCTCGCCACGGTCCGGCGCGCCGTCGACAAGGCGATCGCCGAACGGCCGCTCGGGGCGCCCGAGCGTTACCTCCGTCTCCAGGTCACGCGCCTAACGAAGGCGCTTTCCCACGCCGACTTCAAGCTCGAGCAGCGCGACATCCGGACGTTCGCGCCTTACTTGAAACTCGTCGCCGCGCTCGATCACGATCACGGCCTCGACGGGCGTTCGCGAGTGCCGCCCGGCACGTAAGCCGGCAGCGCCCCGGCCGCGCCGCCGCCTCTCGCCACGCAGCGGCGCCTGCCGTCCCGCCGCTCGCCTCGAACGTTGCAGAATTTGGCGCCCAAGGCGTTGAAATCGCTGGCGCGCCTCTCGACTTTGCGGGTTGCTCCGGCGGAGTGGAAGCCGCGGTCGCCGACCGCGTCGACGCTTGATCCCGCCCGCTGGAGCCGATCGAAGATGCAGAAAATCAAAGTTGCAGAAAATGGCGCCCAGCGCATTGAAATCGCTGGCGCTCAGCCCGAATTTCGGGTCGCCGCCCCGACCAGCACTGCGCGGAAATCGTTGACGTTGGTCAGGGTCGGGCCGGTGACGACCTGGTCGCCGAGCGCTTCGAAAAAGGCGTGGGCGTCGTTGTCCGCCAGGCGTTCGGCCGCGCTTATCCCCAATCGCGCCGCGCGGTCGAGCGTGTCGGGGGCGACGATCGCGCCGGCGATCTCCTCGGCGCCGTCGACCCCATCGGTGTCCCCGGCGATCGCCCAGGTCTCAGCCTCGCCGCGGAGCGCGATCACCAGCGCGAGCAAGAACTCGACATTGCGTCCGCCGCGCCCTTTTCCGCGCAGCGTCACGGTCGTCTCGCCGCCGGACATGAGCACGCAGGGCGGCGGGCAGGGCTGGCCATAGCGGCGGACCTGCTGCGCAATGCCGGCGAACACCCGCGCAACCTCGCGCGATTCGCCCTCGATCGAATCGCCGAGGATGAGCGGCGCAACCCCTGCCACCTCGGCGACTGCAGCCGCCGCCGTCAAGGACGCCTGCGGCGTTGCGATGAGATGGCACTCGGCTCGCGCTAGACGCGGGTCGCCGGGCTTGGGGGTTTCGTCTCGCTCAGCCGCGAGATGCGCCGCGACCGCCGAAGGCGGCGATATCCGGTACTTCTCGAGAATGGCGCGCGCGTCAGCGAAGGTCGTCGGGTCGGCGACGGTCGGCCCGGAGGCGACGATGGCGGGATCGTCGCCGGGAACGTCGGAGATCAGAAGCGTGACGAGGCGCGCCGGCCAGGCGGCGGCCGCCAGCCGCCCGCCCTTGATGGCGCTGAGGTGCTTGCGCACGCAATTCATCTCTTCGATCGAGGCGCCGGAAGCGAGCAGCGCGCGGTTGACTGTCTGCTTGTCGGCGAGGCTCAGGCCTTCGGCCGGCAGGCTCAACAGGGCCGATCCGCCGCCCGAGATGAGCGCCACGACGAGATCGTCTTCGGCGAGGCCCTCGACCATCGCCAGAATCCGGCGCGCGGCGTCGAGACCCTTTTCGTCCGGCGTCGGGTGCGCCGCTTCGACGATCTCGACGCGCTTGCACGGCGCGGAATGTCCATAGCGCGTCACCACGAGGCCCGAGAGATCGCCGGCCCAGTTCTCCTCGAACGCGCGCGCCATCGCCGCCGACGCCTTGCCGGCGCCGACCACGATCGTCTTTCCCCTGGGCGGCGCGGGAAGATAGCGCGGCACGACCCGCGCCGGATCCGCCTCCGCGACCGCCGCATCGAACAGGCGCCGCAGGAGCGCGCGCGCCGAAGCGTCATCCATGGCGCCCTCCCGCCGACCCCAAGGGCCAGGGTCGACTTTACGTCGCGGGCTTAAGACCCGATCTCGTGATTGGCCATCATTTCGAGGGCGCGCACGATCGCCGAGTGATCCCACTTCGCGCCGCCATGCGCCTTGCATGCGTTGAACAGCTCTTGGGCGTTGGCCGTGTTCGGCAGCGCGACCCCGAGCGCGCGGGCGCTCATGAGCGCGAGATTGAGATCCTTCTGGTGCAGCTCGATGCGGAAGCCCGGATCGAACGTGCGTTTGATCATGCGCTCGCCGTGCAGCTCGAGGATGCGCGAGGCAGCGAGGCCGCCCATCAGCGCCTGACGCACCTTCGCCGGGTCGGCGCCGGCGCGCGAGGCGAACAGAAGGGCTTCGCCGACCGCCTCGATCGTCAGCGCGACGACGATCTGGTTGGCGACCTTGCAGGTTTGCCCTGCCCCGTTCCCGCCGACGAGGGCGATGTTCTTGCCCATCTTTTCGAGGAGCGGCCTGACCTTATCGAACGTCTCCTGCGAGCCGCCGCACATGATCGAGAGTGTCGCCTGCCTGGCGCCGACCTCGCCGCCGGACACCGGCGCGTCGAGATAAGATGCGCCCTGAGCCTCGATGCGCCTGGCGAAATCCTTCGTGGCGACCGGCGAAATCGAGCTCATGTCGACCACCGTCTTGCCGGGGCTGAGGCCTTCGGCGACGCCGTCCTTGCCGAACAGCACAGCCTCGACGTCGGGCGTGTCCGGCACCATGACGATGACGACGTCGGAATTCTGCGCGGCTTCCTTCGCCGACGCGCAAGCCTTGCCCCGAGACGCCAGCTCCGGCGCAACCGGCGACCGGTTGAAGAGGCTAAGTTCATATCCCGCGTCGATGAGATGGGCGGCCATGGGCCTGCCCATGATGCCGAGACCGATGAATCCGACTTTCGCCATTCTTGCTCTCCTTGTGTCTCGCGAAGGTCAGGCGGCCGCGGCGCGCGCCAGCCAGCCGAGCCCTTCGAGCGTCGTAGACTTCGGCTTGTACTCGCAGCCGATCCAGCCGTCGTAGCCGATCTCGTCGATCCGGCGGAACAGGAAATCATAGTCGATCTCGCCGGTCCCCGGCTCGTTGCGGCCGGGATTGTCGGCGACCTGGATATGGGCGATGCGCGGCAGGAGCCTCGTGATGGTGGCGGTCAGCTCTCCTTCGCTGCGCTGCATGTGATAGATGTCGTACTGCAGCCACAAGTTCGGCTCGCCGATTTCGGCGAACACCCCCAGCGTCTCTTCCGAGCGGCTGAGATAGAAGCCCGGAATGTCGTAGACGTTGATCGGCTCGACGAGCAGTTTGACCCCGGCGCTGTCGAGCTCGCGCGCGGCGAAGCGCAGGTTCGCCACGAGGGTCGCGCGGACCTCGCCGGGCTCGGCGTCCTTCGGCGGGACCCCGACGAGACAGTTGAGCTGCCGGCAACCGAGCGCCTTCGCATAAGAGAGCGCGAGACCCACGCCGTCGCGGAACTCGCTCTCGCGGCCGGGAATGGAGGCGATGCCGCGTTCGCCCTTCGCCCAATCGCCCGCCGGCAGATTGTGCAGCACCTGCGTGAGGCCGTGCCTGGCGAGCTGCTCGGTCAGCGCTTCTTTCGGGAACGGGTAGGGAAAGAGATATTCGACGCCTCGAAAGCCGGCTTTCGCCGCGGCCTCGAAGCGGGCGAGAAAGTCGACCTCGTTGAACAGCATCGTCAGGTTGGCGGCGAATTTCGGCATGGGCTTTTGTCCCTTCAGCGGCGGCTTTCAGTCGAGGAGCGCGATGGCGGTCGGCGCGTCGCTCTTGTCCCTGGCGAGATCCTCGAATTCGGTGATCGCATCGATCTCGACGCCCATGGAAATGTTGGTGACGCGTTCGAGGATGACCTCGACGACGACGGGCGTCATGAATTCCTTCGTCATCGCCCGCGCCCGCTCGAGCGCGGCGCCGATCTGCTCCGGGTCGGTGACGCGGATCGCCTTGCAGCCGAGCCCCTCTGCGACCTTGACGTGATCGACGCCGTAGGCGCCGAGCTCCGGCGAATTGACGTT
This sequence comes from uncultured Alphaproteobacteria bacterium, assembly GCA_963758335.1. GTDB lineage: Bacteria > Pseudomonadota > Alphaproteobacteria > Rhizobiales > Beijerinckiaceae > Roseiarcus. Next base: position 963,420 of record CAVWVF010000004.1, read on the forward strand.
CTCGAACGAGAGCTGCACCGAATAGTCCATGTCGAAGCCGCGCTGCGACTGGCGGATGAGCCCGAGGTAGGAGTTGTTCACGACCACGTGGACGTAGGGCAGCTTGAACTGGGCGCCGACCGCCAGCTCCTCGATCATGAACTGGAAATCGTAGTCGCCGGAAATGGCGACGATCTCGCGTTCGGGGTCGGCCGCCCGCACGCCGAGCGCGGCCGAGATCGTCCAGCCGAGCGGGCCTGCCTGGCCGCAGTTGATCCAATGCCGCGGCTTGTAGACGTGGAGGAACTGGGCGGCGGCGATCTGCGACAGGCCGATGGTCGAGACGTAGCAGACGTCCTTGCCGAACACCTTGTTCATCTCCTCGTAGACACGCTGCGGCTTGATCGGCTTCTCTTCGAAATGCGTGCGGCGCAGCATGGTTTTCTTGCGCTCGCGGCACTCGCCGACCCAGGCGGCGCGGTCCTTGATCGCCTTGCGCTCCTTCAGCTCGAGCCCGGCCTCGACAAAGAGCTCGAGGGGCGGCCTTTGCGTCGGAAGCGATGCCGAGATCGGGGTTGAAGACGCGGCCGATCTGCGTCGGCTCGACGTCGACATGAACGAACTTGCGCCCCTTCGTATAGACGTCGATCGACCCGGTATGGCGGTTCGCCCAGCGATTGCCGACGCCGAGAACGAAGTCGGACGCGAGCATCGTCGCGTTGCCGTAGCGATGGGCGGTCTGCAGTCCGACCATGCCGGCCATCAGCGGATGGTCGTCAGGAATCGAGCCCCAGCCCATCAGCGTCGGGATGACCGGCACGCCCATGAGCTCGGCGAATTCGACGAGCAGCTTCGACGCGTCGGCGTTGACGATCCCGCCCCCGGCGACGATCAGCGGGCGCTCGGCCTCCTGCATCAAGGCGAGCGCCTTGTCGATCTGGGCGCGCGTCGCCTTCGACTTGTAGACCGGCAGCGGCTCGTAAGTCTCGATGTCGAACTCGATCTCGGCCATCTGCACGTCGAAAGGTAGGTCGATGAGGACCGGGCCCGGGCGTCCCGAACGCATGACATGGAACGCCTGCTGGAAGATGCGCGGCACGAGCGCGGGCTCGCGCGCCATCACCGCCCATTTGGCGACCGGCTTGGCGATCTCGACGATCTCGACGGCCTGGAAATCCTCCTTGTAGAGCCGCGCGCGCGGCGCCTGGCCGGTGATGCAGAGGATCGGAATCGAATCGGCGGCGGCCGAGTAGAGGCCGGTGATCATGTCGGTCCCGGCCGGGCCGGACGTGCCGATGCAGACGCCGATATTGCCGGGATTGGCCCGGGTGAAACCCTCCGCCATGTGAGAGGCGCCCTCGACGTGGCGGGCCAGCACGTGGCCGATGGTGTTGCGCGGCTTCAGCGCCGCATAGAGAGGGTTGATGGCCGCGCCGGGGACGCCGAAGGCCTTGGCGACGCCTTCCCTCTCCATAACAAGAACCGCGGCCGTGGCCGCCGTCATCCGCGCCATGAGGGTCTGCCTCCGATATCGGTCTTCTGCGCAGAGCGACTTTGCGAAGCGGTCGCCGGCCCTGGCGCCCGTCAGGATTGTCGGAGCCGGGCGATCGCCGGAACGCCTGCCGCGTCCATACCAATCATTCCGAGCTGGAATAGTTCTAGCGCTCCCTTCCTCCTCTTAGGAACTCGGCTTCCACCATTCGCCGCGCAAGTGCTGCTGAAGGAACGCGATCAGGGCGAGGACCTTGGCCGGAACGAAGCGCGGCGAGGGAAACACGACATTGATCTCCTGCTTCGGAAGCAGGTGGTCCGCGAGCAGGATGCGCAATTCGCCGGAGCGCAGCGGGTCCGAGGCGAGATACATCGGCAGGATCGCGATCCCCATGCCGGCGCGCGCGGCGCTGAGCAGGATCGAGAGATTATTCGACTTGAGCGGGCCGTTCACGCTGACGACGCTTTCGCCGCCCGACGCGTCCGTGAGGCGCCAGACCTCGTCGCCCTGCACAGTCGAATAGATGAGGCAATTGTGCGCGGCGAGGTCGCCCGGCGTCTGCGGCTCGCCATGCGCGTCGATATAGGCGTTCGACGCCGTCATCACCCAAGGATTGGAGCCGACGTGGCGGCAGCCGAGCGAGGAATTGGCGAGATTGCCGAGACGAATCGCCATGTCGAGGCCGTGCGCGACGACGTCGACATACCGGTCCTCGCAGTTCAAATCGATCTTCAGCCTCGGATGCAGCTTGAGGAACTCGAAGACGAGCGTCGCGATCACGTTGCGGCCGAAAGCCATCGAGGCGCCGACACGCAGCGATCCGACGAGATCGCCGCGCCGTTCGGACACGATCGTCTCCGTCGCCTCGAATTCGCGCAGCACGAGCTTGCAGCGCAGGAACTGGAGCGACCCGATCTCCGTGATGCCGACGCCGCGCGAGTTGCGGTTGAGCAGGCGCACGCCGAGCCGCCTCTCGAGTTCGGACACATGCTTTGTCACGGTCGGCTGGGTGAGGCCCAGGTCATTCGCCGCGCGCGAGAAGCTGCCCGTCTTGACGACGCGAACGAAAATCTGAAGTCCGGTCAACCGATCCATCTTGCGAGCCGCAGCCTCCGGTTCCGGCCGCTCCCGGCGGGTTCCGCTCCGTTTTCATAGCGCCAATCGGTTCCGAATGCGCGTGTCCCACGCGCGCTGGGCCGCCCGCTCTGGATTCGAGATCGGATGGAATGGCGGATCGCTTCCACGCGACGCGTGGCGGAGGGACGCCGTCGGCGCCTTTGGCGGCGCGACTCGACCCTCGAGCGGCGTTACCCGTACATCTTCCTGCCTCCGACCCAGGTCTGGCTCACCCTGATATTCATCAGCGCGTCCGGATCGACGGCATAGGGATCCTTTTCCAGAATCGTGAGGTCCGCGAGCTTGCCCGATTCCAGCGTGCCGAGCTCATCCGCCATGCCGATCTGGCCGGCGGCGTGGATCGTCACGGCCCGCAGCGCTTCCGTCAGCGACACCGCCTGGCCGGGGCCGACGACGGAGCCGTCGACGCTGCATTTGCGCGTGACCGCCGCCTGCACGAGCTGCAGCGTGCCGATGTTCGAGCAGGGCGCGTCGGTGTGGATAGTGAACGGCAGGCCGAGGCGGACGCAGTCGGCGGCCGGGTCCATGCGCGCGGCGCGCTCCGGGCCGAACAATTGGTCGCGATAGGCGGCGCCGTAGAAATAGACGTGGTTCATCAGGAAGCTCGGCTGCACGCCGAGCTTGGCCATGCGCTCGATCTGCTCGGGCCGCGTGATCGTGCAATGCTCGATCCGGTTGACGCCGGTCGAGGGATAGGCGCCGTAGGCCGTCTCGATCGCGTCGAGCGCGATGTCGAGCGTCTCGTCGCCGTTGCAATGGATCGACACCGGCCAGCCCTGCGCCTTGACCTCGGCGACCATCGCCTTCAGCTCATGGGCGTCGAAATTCGGCCGGCCCTTGTCCGTGTCGTGAAGATAGGGGACGGTCTGCGCGGCGGTCTTCGTCTGGTTCGAGCCGTCCCCGACGATCTTCATCGCATAGATCGTCAGCATGGTGTTCGGGATCTGCGTCGCGACCGCTCCGTGGCCGTATTTCTTGTACGGCTCCGCGTCCTTCATCGATTCGTACATGAGGCTGATGCTCGCGCGGCAGGGCGAGATGGCCGCGACGCGCTCGTAGCCTTCCAGGAGATTGGCGAACACCAGCACGCCCGCCTCATGCACAGACGTGTTGCCGTAGGAAGCGTTGATCTTCAGCCATTCGACCACCGCCTTGCCGGCGAGCTGCGGCGTGATCTTGGGGATCGCGACCCCGAATTTCTTCAGCGCGGATTCCTCGTAGATCATGCCGTTGAGCTTGCCCGCGGGGTCGCGGCCGAAATGTCCGCCGCCCGGCAGATCGCCGATGTCCGCCGGGATTTTTGCGGCGGCGAAGGCGGCGCCGTTGCCAGCCGCGGTGTGCATGTTGATGTAGAATATTTGACCGCTTGCCAGACATAGACACGCCGAGACACTTTATCGTGCGAAACGCCTTGTTTTCCCTTGCTTTCGCCCGATCGCCTAGCCATATGTGAGACACAGGATGACAGAACGAGACAGGCGCGTTTCGTTACCCTGAGGAGGCTAGGGTAACATGGCAAAGGCGAGGGTTCTCACACAGGCCTTCATCGAAACGGTCAAGCCCGCCGCGGACAAGCGCATGGAGTATCCCGACACGAAGGCGCCGGGGCTGCGCTTCACCGTCCAGCCGTCCAACGCCAGGAGTTGGGAGTGGCGGTTCCGCTTTGCCGGCCGGCCGGCAAAATTGACGCTTGGCTCTTTTCCAGCCCTCGGGCTTGCGGTCGCGCGCGATCTGGCGCGGAAGGCGGCGGCCGAGCTCGCCGGCGGCGTCGATCCAAGGGAGAAGCGGCGGGCCGCGAAGGCCGAGGCGCGGGCCGCCAGGACGCAAGCGCGCGAACCGCTTCTGGTCAAGACTCGCGTCGAGATGTTCGTCAACCAGAAGAAGAGGCAGGTTCGCGAGCGATCGTGGCGGCAAGTCAAATACCTGCTCGAACGCGGGCTCGTCGAGCCGTGGGGCGGGCGAGGGATATCCGAGCTCCGGAAGCCGGAGGTTGTCGCGCATCTCGATCAGGTCGCCGAGCGCGCGCCGGTCGCCGCAAATCGGATGCTCCAGGTAATGCGCCAGTTTTTTGAGTGGAACCTGGAACGCGGCGTCATCGAGACGAATCCTTGCGCCGGGATCCGGACCCCGGGCGGCGCTGAGCGAACCAGAGATCGGGTGCTCGACGACGGCGAGCTCGTCAGCCTTTGGCGGGCGGCGGAAGCGCTCGGCTACCCAGCCGGGGCGGCCGTGCAGCTGTTGATCTTGACGGGCAGCCGTTTGCGCGAAATCACGGAGATGAAATGGCCCGAAGTCGACCTCGCGAAGGCGGTATGGACACTGCCCGCCCTCCGCGCCAAAAACGGTCGTGAACATACGATTCCCTTGTCCACGTCGGCCAAGGAGATCCTCGAAGCCTGCCATCACTTCCGCCAATGCGGCGCGGTTTTCACGTACAATGGCAGGGTGCCCCTCAGCAGCATGACAGAGGCGAAGCAACGCCTCGATCAGGCGATGCCGACGAAAAAGCCGTTTGTTCTCCATGACATCCGACGAACTGTTGCGACCGGTTTTCAACGGCTCGGCGTCAGGTTGGAAGTGACGGAAGCCGTTTTGAACCATGTTTCGGGAAGCCGGGCGGGGATAATTGGCGTTTATCAGAAATACGAGTACGTGGAGGAAAAACGTGCGGCGCTGGACGCCTGGACGGCTCGCGTCAAGCAGCTTGTGACCGGCGAGGCGCCGGCGTCCAACGTCGTCGAGCTCATCAGGGCCTGATCGCCATGGGCGGGCTCGCACGCCGGCGGGCGGCGTCGGCGAGGGCTAGGCGATGGTGAGCAAGCCCACGGGCCGGCCGCGCGGGCGGCCGCGCGGATCTGGGGCGCCGCCGCCGGCAAGACGCTCAAGGCGCCTCGGACGGCCGCTCATGCCGCTTGCCGATGCTCCGGACCGGTGGGATCTCGCGTTCGTCGAAAGAGGCATCCGAGCCGGCCGCGCCGAGGGAATCCCTCAACTGCGGATAATTGACACTTTTGTCACCTGGCAACGCGGCAAGCGCGTTGAAAAAGCCTCGGACCTCGACCGTCTCGAACCACTCAGGCGCGGGCGCCCGGGACTTTGGATGTGGATGCCGGAAACGGAATCGAAACATTTGGCGGCCCTGGAGGACTGTAACAAAAGACCGCCCGCGCCTTGGCGTTATCAGCACGCGTTTCGGCCGCACATCGATGATCTGCGCGCGAAGCTGCGCCGGTATCGCCGGCGGCCCGACGACGCGGCGCGTCTCCGGGTCATGGTCGACATCATGGAGCTCTGCCTGCTCGGAACCAAGGTCGACAAGGCGCGGCGGCTGGCGGCGTCGCTCGGCGAAGCCGAATACTTCGAGGAGAAGATGCGCCCGCGCTTTTTCCCGTATGTGGGCCCGCTGATGGGGCGTCCGATTTAATTTAATCCCAAATACAGGACGGGCCGGTTTGTGCCTCAGTGTGGCCAGTCACACCGAGACGGATCACCCAAATGTCCAAACCTCAGATGCCGGCGCCGACGAAAATCTGCGGCCGGCTGTTTTTTGACCGGCACGAACTCGAAAATTTCAAACGAGAGCTATTGGGGTTGCCTCTCTTGGAGCGCGATCCGCGGGAACCGATCGTCTTGGTTCCTGCCGGCCAAGCTGCGCAGGAATTCGGGCGTTCCCGGCGGACGATCGGCCGACGGATCGTCGCCTCCCGCGCGCTCGCTGCGACGTGACGGCGCATGGGGGCCAAAAAGAAGGTCCGCGTCGATTGCAGCGGCACGGACCGGAGAAGTGTTTCGACCAAAACCAGCCGAAGCCTCTCTGTAGCACCATCTGCTGAAAAAGGCAAAGCGCGCCGCCGGATCTGGAGGGGAAGGCGCAACCCCCGCGCCCGCCGAAGCAGGCGCCCGGCCAGACCAAGACCGCGGCGCACACGCTCAAGCGGAAAGTCTTCCGTGTTTCGCGTCTCGCCGAATTCGGCACCGTCGCCGAACTGACGAAGCAGACCGGCCACCCGGTGGGGGACTGGCCGCTCGTCATCGTCAAGGAGCTTGTCGACAACGCGCCCGACGCGGCGGAAGAAGCCGGGACCGCGCCCTCGATCGAGATCGTCGTCACCGATAATTCCATCACGGTCGGCGACCGTGGCCGAGGCGTCGCGCCGGACACCGTCGCATCGCTGATCGACTATTCCGTCCGCACGTCGAGCCGCGCCGCCTACGTATCGTCGACGCGCGGCGCGCAGGGCGCCGCGATGCAAAGCATTTTTCCCATGGGCTTTGCGCTCGCCTCGCTGCCTTCGGACTTCGAAGCGCTCTTCGATGCGCTGGGGGACACAGCCGAGCTGATGGACGCAGCCTCGATGGCGGACATAGCCGAGGCGGCGCAAGGGGGCGAACGAGGCGCGCTGGGCGAGGTCCTGATTGAAAGCCAGGGCGTCGCCCACCGCATCGTCTTCGCCGTCGACCCGGTGCGGCAGACGCCGGACGTCAGCCAAGCTTCCGAGCCGTCCGAAGTAAAAAACGGCGCCAGGATCACGGTGCGCTGGCCCAATTCAGCTAAGATGAGAGCCGTTGCCGGGAAACACGGGAGGAGACCTTGGGCTCCGCGAACCTGTCCACGAAACGACATAGCCGAACTGGCGGTGGCCGAGCGGGTGGACGATGGCGACGTGATGCGCCTGCTGAAGGTGATGCTCAAAGCCAACGGCAAACAGGGCGTTCCGCAAGGCGGGGTGATCTCGCCGCTGCTCAGCAACCTCTACCTCACCGAGGTTGACAGGAGGCTGGAGCGGGCGAAGGAGGCCACACGCTACGGCATCATCGCCGGCGCCAAGAGCGATTTTTTACAACTCGTCTCGACTTTCGCCTGCCTCAATCCGCATCTGACGCTTTCCGCGGAATGGCGCGCCTCCGACCCGCCGCTCCGCCTTCGGCGGGGGGCGACGCTCTACATGGACGACGGGAGTTGCTGCGACATGAGCGCCGGTATCGCGCTGTTCGAGTTCGATCGATCCGGCCGTCGTCAAGATTTCAGACTTGGGCCGGCAAGCTCCGCGATACGCTCTACGTGTCGCAAATTTTCCGTTGCGACGTCCCTCGCCCGTTCCTCTGGCTGGGCGACCTGTGGCCTCTGAGACGCGATCATATGCTCGTGCCCGCGAAGATGCCTCGAAATGTCCCGTTTTGTCGGGGTCTGGGCGTTCAGGCGATGATGGTCAGGGTAACGCCTGGGTATCGTTTGAGGGCAAAACGACCGCGGCAGGAAGGCGAGGGTTTTGATGCAAGGTGGCGCCGCCACCGCGACTCGTCCGGTAAACAAGCGGGCAGCGCTCACGAATGATCCGCGTCGCTTGTCTGTCGACGTCGACATGCGCGGCGTCGACGGCCGCCGTTTTGCTGACATTTTCGACGCGCTCGCCGGCGAGTTTCCCAGCGCCGATCCGGCCCGGATCCGCGAAATCGCCGTTCTGAAGTTTGCGTCCGAGAAGGCGCTATCGGCCGGGGCTTGGGAAGACGTCGTGCGGCTGGCCAACACGGTCGAGCGGAAAGAGCGCGCGCTGCGCCTGTCGAGGCGCATGATCTCGCCTCCATCCCTGCACGAGCATCTTTCCAAACGCTCAGCCGAGCGCGCCCGCAAGAGTTTGGGGGGTTGAGGAATGACGGGCCCGGCCATCGACATCATCGAGGCCTGCGCCGATCCTGAGCTATTTGCCCGCTGGTTTCGTGACCCGGCGACATGGCGAAGCTGGTTTTGTTTCTTGAAAGTCCTGTTCGGCCTGCCGATGGGCGAGGTGGACTGGGCGTTGTTCCAGCAATGCACGGGGCGCGAGGATCGGCCTGCCGGCGGGTTTCACGAGGCGTGGCTTTGCGTCGGCCGGCGCGGCGGAAAATCGATCGTACTCGCTTTGATCGCCGTTTTTCTCGCGACGTTCATCGACTGGTCGCCGTATCTGAGTCCTGGCGAGCGCGGGACCGTGATGGTGATTGCGACCGATCGCCGGCAGTCGAGGGTGATCTTTCGCTATGTGCGCGCGTTCCTCGGCCGCGTGCCGATGCTCGCAGCGCTGGTCGAGCGCGAAACGGCCGAGGCGATCGATCTCAACAATGGCTTGACGATCGAAATCCTGACGGCGAGCTTCCGCACCGTTCGCGGCTACACCCTGATCGCCGCCCTTTGCGATGAAATCGCATTCTGGCGCTCCGATGAAGGCAGTGCAAATCCAGACAGTGAAATCCTCGCCGCGATCAGGCCTGCGACGGCGTCGGTCCCTGGCGCCATGCTGCTTTGCGCCTCGAGCCCGTACGCGAGGTGGGGCTCGCTGTGGAATGCGTTCAGGCGCCACTTCGCGAAGCCAAGTTCCGTGCTGGTTTGGAAGGCCGACACGCGAATGATGAATCCGACGATCTCGCAAGAGCTGATCGACGAGGCCGTGGAGGCCGATCCGGCGAGCGCCGCGGCCGAATATGGCGCAGAGTTCAGGACTGACGTCGAAACCTATGTTTCGCGTGAGGTAGTGGACGCCGCGGTCGTGCCGGGCCGATACGAATTGGCGCCTGTCTCCGGGGTTCGCTATTTGGCCTTTGTGGACCCTTCGGGCGGCTCGTCGGACAGAATGACGCTGGCGATCGCGCATCGCGTGAAGGGTGGGCGCGCTGTGCTCGACGCGGTTCGCGAGAGGCGGCCGCCGTTCAGTCCCGAAGTCGTGACGAGCGAATTCGTCGAGTTGCCCAAGACCTACCGCGTCGGCAAAGTTGTCGGCGATCGCTATGGCGGCGACTGGCCGAGCGAGCGCTTCCGGTTTTATGGCGTCACATACGAGCTGGCTGAGCAGCCGAAGAGCGACATCTACCGGGACGCTCTGCCGGCCTTGAACAGCGGCAAGGTCGAGCTGCTCGATCATCCTCGGCTTGTCTCGCAGATCTGCAGTCTCGAGCGCCGGACCGCCCGCGGCGGCCGGGATAGTATAGACCATCCTCCTGGCGCGAGCTCGCATGACGATCTTGCGAACAGCGCGCTTGCGGCGCTCTGGCTTGCCGGCTCTGGCCCGGGGCCGATGGTTATCAGCGACGAGGTGATGGCCTGGGCGCGGCAACCGCGGCGTCGCCTCGATCGGTTCGCGAACTACTGAAGGAGTTGCAAATGTCCAGTTATGTTCCAAGGATGCCAGGGTTGATTTACGACTAGACCGACCCGGGTTCCTTAAGGCTGAGCATTTCTGCGAGGAAATTCATCGACGCATCTTCGCTATCGCGTCAGCTATGATTGTCGATGGTCGTCTTGCCTCGCAAGAGGCGGCGGCGCGCTGCCCGAGAGCGCCAATCTGCTCAGGGCGCTGAGGCACACGCAGTGGACGACCGCTCTGCACAGAAGCGGTCGTTGCTGGACCGTCTGGCGAACGGTTCAAGTCGACCCATACCTGCCGTTCGCAATACCCAGTCGGGATCGGCTCAGTAGGTGGATTCCTGTCCTTCGCTGAAGCGCGAGCGAACGGCGAGATTGCGGGCTTTGCTGCCGTTCCACGCTATGGCGCGAAGTGACGCGAACGGCGCATTCCATCGCCGATCCGCGCCTCCTTGCAAATTCTTTATCTTGTCGAGTCGACCCGGTCGGAAACTGCTCTAGCGTCAAAAAATCGTTGATATCCTGCGGGCTTCATACTGACGATGGATCGCCACTGACTCATATTGGTCCAACAATCTCCGATGGGACTCCAAGAGGTATAGGATGTAAAACCATGAGCAAACATGCGGACCTAGAACGGTTCCCGTCTCTCGAGGAGATTGCATCTTCCGCGCCGGACGGGTGGTCTGATAGCAACATGCCCCTCGCCAGGCGTGGGGTACGCGTACCTTGGCTGGTGGGTTGGGTCCGCAGTCTGCTGGAAGACATCAACCGACCGCGAGACGAGGCGATCGAGCCGGCGCGCCGAGCCATGGATCACAACCGCGCCGGACTTTGGGGCATGCACGATCAGCCAGACATGCCGGCGCCATCGGTCCCCAGTTATATGCTTCTCAATGTGCGTGCGCTCGTCGAACACTTCGTGCTGCCGCTGACATCCCGGCTCCGGGCACCGCTCTGGGCATATGTGCCGGCCGAACAACGTGGCACGCCCGACGTCTTCGTATCGCACACTTGGAACTCGCTCCTTCTTGGTCCCCGCGAGCAGGAGATCGGCACGCTGGATGCGTTAGAACACCTCGACTACTGCATATGGATCGACTTCGTCGCCTATAACCAGCACACGATCGAATCCATTCCAACAGACATGGAGGACGTTATTGGCGAGATCGGCAAAGTACTCTTTGCCGGAACACCAGTGCCGACGCTGGGTCGAATCTGGTGCCTTTGGGAGCTCTTATGTGCGAACCGCACCGGGGTAGATTTCGACATCGCGGTTAGGCCTGGCTACCGCAACGATAAGATCCTGGCGGTGAATACGCTCTACCGATCGTTTGTCGGCGTCGAGAAAGCCGTAGCGACGAAACCGGAGGATCTGAAGATCATCTCCGACAAGGTGCTTGGGCAATTTGGTTCGGCCGAGGCGGCCAACAAGCACTTCGATCGAGTCCTGCGTGAACGGTTCTCCACGAGCTGGCACGAACTTCGGGAGCGAGATGAGGCCCTCGGTTTCCGCCCTTGGCCCTTTTCTGCTGAACAGACACCGAGCTTCGACAAGCTTGCCAGCCGCCCGCGCAGAGAACCTGATCCATACTACGGCAGTGGCATTCGTGACAGCGTCATTTATGGGTCGGAACAGAGCACCTTCGACATGCTGATCGAGGCCGGTCTGAAGGTCAGCAACGCCGATGCGGTCGATCATCAGTACCGTACGGCCTCGCCGGCAGAATTCGAATTGGCCCGCGCTGCGCAGCAGGGCGATCTCGCGCGGGTACGAGAGCTCCTCGAACAGGACACCGACCCGGATCGAGTGATCGTCAACCGGTCGGCACTCGCGCACGCCGCCCGCGAGGGAAATGTACAGGCAGTCGACCTGCTGCTTGAGCGTGGGGCGGACATCGACGGTGCCAACGGCCTCTCGCCGCTAGCCTGCGCTGCGCACAATGGTCAAGACGAAATCGTGCGGCTGCTTATCGAGCGGGGCGCGGACATCGAGGGCGACGCAGGTGGCCCAGGGACCGCCTTGTTCCAGGCGTGCGCGGAGGGTCACCTGTCCACCGTCCGTCTGCTGCTAGAACTCGGTGCCGCCGTCGATGCGAAGACGGAGAAAAGGGCGACGCCGCTACTGGTTGCCGCGGCGGACGGCCATCTTGATGTGGTCGTCCAGCTAGTTCATCATGCGGCCCAAAAAGGGTCGGCCGCAATCGTCCAAGCCCTGATCAACGCAGGCGCGGACCGTGCCGTAGTCGACCAGTACGGCGAGACCGCGTATGATATCGGGAAGCGAGAGGGCACCCTCGACAGAGCGACGCTCGAGCTCCTGCAAGCGCATCCGCCCGCTGATCCTGACGGGAGCAAGGAGCCTCATGCGTTCGACAGCGGCGAAATGCCGCCCGGCGTCCGATCCATGGGAGCGCCGGAGAAGGATCAGCCCACCGAGCGGCCATTGTTCAATACCCTAGTCATGACCATGGACTGCCCGGGCTGTGGTGAGCGGGCAAAGTTTTTCATGCGGCCCCGGTACGACTATTCCGAAGAGCCAGGCTCGGCATGGGCGGATTTTCTCAAGGGGCTGTCCCTCAACCGATGCAAGTGCGGGCTGACCTTCTCTGGCAATGCGTCGACTTTTCATACCGACAACTGGACAGCGGTGACGCTCGAACCGCCCGGACCCGGTTATCCTGCGGAGGTATTTGCCCGGCTCGTAGATGATGCCCTAACCGGAGTTGACTGGCGTCCGCCCCTCTTGCTCTTCAAGTCCTTCGACGAGATTCACCAAGCAGTATCGGGGGGACTTTCGCAACCGTTCCTGTTTGTTCCCTTTCGGTTTCTGATCTATCAGGACGTCTCCGAAACGGCACGGGCACTTGATGTTCTCATCGCGGCGGCTGTTCAGGTAAGGCTTTGCAAGGACGCCTACTTGTTCATAAAGAACGCAGCCGCGATCCATCCGGACATCTTCTGGCTCTTCTCTGATGTCGCGAGGGAGTTGGCGCGAATCGTCGATGAAGCACCGACCGGACACCAAAGCCTGTCAGAAGATTTCGCCTCGATGAGCCTTCAACTCGTGGCATGGCGAAAAGCGCCATCCCTCGATCGCGAGAAAGTCTATGTATGTTTCCCAGAGACTGATGCGGAAGCGGAGGCGTCCGAAGGTCAAACGTACTATCCGTTGCGCGGTTATATTGACGCTAACCAGGAGCTGAAATTCCTCGAGGGCGAAAAACCGTGCTCATTGCCGTCTTGGCTGTCGCCCAAGCCAGCCTTATCACCCGCGCACAAGTGTTTGCTGGATGCCCACGTTCACGCTGCGGGGGAGTTCTTACTCGAGCATGGCACCGCCGCGTTTCAGACTGTTTCTGAGCAGATGCGCCTGGCACGAGAGCGGATATTGAACAGATATTCAGATCTCTCTGAGGCGCAGAGAACCCAGGTTCGGGAGTTTTACAATACCGTCGGCGGTCACAAGTTGCTTCATGAAATATAGGTAAATCGGCTTGCGTATGTGGATGCCCTCGTCAGCCACGCCCGCCTCAATGCCCGGTTCGGTGGAATGGGCAGTCAAGTTATCCCCTGCAACGAAGGTCAGCCAGCCGCCCCTAGCGACGAATGCTGCGAGTGCACGGCGCGTCCGCTTCGGGGCATGAAGATTCATTCCCAGGGCGAAGGCTAAGGGTCCGTTGTGTCGAACCTCCCCGTTCCATAACCCCAACGGGAAGGTCTGGAATCGGCGCTTTGCTCCCGTACCGGACCCGGGCGAGAACAGCCGCTCCGGGCGGTAAACTCCATTTCGGGTTCGCATCCGAATGCCGACTTTCGCCCAGACTCCGGTCCTTGCCGAGGCGATCCGTGTAAGGCCCGCAATCCGCCCACTGCCGACGTTCACTCCGAGTAAGCAACGTCAGGACAGGCCGGAGCCGTTACGGAGGTGGCGTCGCCGGTCGGATAGCCCCTCGATGCGATCGAGATCAAGCCCCCCGTCGCGCCAACTTCCTGGTTTCACATTGCCTTGGGTGCTGCGCGGTCCCAAGTCTCGCGGCGGCAAGCGGTCAGAAAGGGCGTCGACCCGTCTGCGTGCGCATGGCTTGGTTGAGCGCCCCGAAAAATGCCAACCTACACCACGCCCTGCGCCTGAAGGCTCCTGGCGGTGTCAAGAATGGTCTCTGGGACCGGCCGTGTCGTCCAGCCCAACATTCGTCGCGCCTTTTCCGACGAGACGTGTCGCGGCTTCCCCAGCTCGTACAGCCGCCCCCGCGCAACCGGGTCGAAAATGGCAATCAAGCGGACGAGAAAGTCCGGTACGGGAAACGACGGAACCCTCCGCGCCTTGTCTCCCAGCCCTTGTTTGAGGATTTTGGCGATGTCGGCCATCCAGTAGAAATCGCACGAGCCGATGAAGCGTTGTCCCGCAGCCGAGGGCGTGGTCATCGCCAGCAATTGCAGCGCCGCGATGTCCCGCACGTCGACCACGTTGAAGCCGAAATGCGGCAAAGCGGGTATTGAGCCGTCCAAGAGCTTCCTGACCGCCTCAAGCGACGCGGAAAAATCGGACCCGAGAACGGGGCCGAGAACCAGGCCGGGGTTGACGGTGACGAGTTCGAGCGTCCCGCCCTCGGCTTTGTGCCATGCCCACGCTGCGCGTTCGGCGATGGTCTTTGCCCGATCATAGGGGGATGTGTCGTCGCGGTTCGTCTCGTCCGTCCAATCCGCCTCTGTGAAAGGCTTCTCACGAACTCCCCGGCCGAAAATGATCGCCGAGGTCGAGGACGTCATGACTACCCGCTTCACGCCCGCGTCGCGCGCGGCCTTGAGCACGCGAAGCGTTCCGTCGCGCGCCGGACGGACCAGTTCGTCGTCGCTTTTCGGGTCGACTGCCGGGACAGGAGACGCGACATGGAGCACGTAGTCAGCGCAGGCGACCGCGTTGGCCCAGCCAGCGTCCGAGTTGAGATCGGCCGCCACAAATTCGATCGCTCCCGCGTTCGGCGCAATCTTGCCGATCGTCGCGCGCACTTCCTCGGCCCGCCCAAGGTCCCTTACGGTCGTGCGAACGCGCCAGCCATCGCTGACAAGTTGAGCGATGCAGTACCCGGCGATGTAGCCGGACCCGCCGGTGATGACGACGACGCCGCGCGGGGTCGTGGGCGTGACCGTGGGCGTTGCCATGGCGCTTCCCCGGAGTTGCGCGCTGTGAGTGAGCGCGCGGACGACTTCAATACACCGTAAATGCGGCGTCCGCTAACAGGCGGGCAGCGCGCCTGTGAGACGGTTCATTGTGTCGGCGCACGGCCCGTCAGCTTGCCTTCACGTTAGTCCCGTTAGTCCCGTTAGTCCTGCCGAAAGACCTAGCGTACCGTGCAGGTGTCTGCACGCTGCTCTCGTGCGAACCATTCGGCCCGGCCTCGAAATCGCATCCCTGGCGCTCTCGACTCGAAAATAGGTCGCCTCCGTGCTTTGGATGGCCCGCTTCATCACCTCGCGGACCGCTCCGGCGGGCGGCTGGAGGTCAAGACCCTTGACGTCGTCAAGCCTGAGAGGATCGCGGCCCTGGGTAGTGTCTCAGTTTGAGATTACTGCGTCGTAATTATGGTTGACTCGCATCCCTTGCAGAGAAAAATCTCCAGTCCGGATCGCGTGACAATGCGAGCGCATGTAGATTTTGTGGTCTTGATGAAATGTTGCGTGTCCGCAGTTCGCGCACTTTTCCGGGGCCGTAGGCGGTGGATTGAAGGGCCTCTCCATTTAGCTCGAAGAGCGGAAGCGTCGCGTTAGCCCGCCGGGCGAGGCGTATTCCCTGAACTCGCCGGTATGGGGATCGAAACGGCCGAGATAACCACGCGCATAGTCGGTGTACCAGATGATGTCGTCCGGCGTGATCGAGATCCGCCGCGGCCGGCTATCGGCGTGCGGCAGATAGTATTCTTGGATTGCCATCGTTGTCGGATCGAGGCTCGCGAGCTTGTTCGCGCCGAATTCGCAGAAGAACGGCACGCCCTTTGAATCGATCACCAGCCCGTAGGGATTGGATCTGGGGGTGGGCGAGGTAGCAAGCCTGATCTGTCCGGTCTTTGGATCGAGACGTCCAACCATGTTGGCGCTTTGCACAGTGAACCAAAGGACGCCATTTTGATCGAAGAGCGGCGTGTGCGGATCGCGCGCGTTCGGATCCGGCAGTCTGTATTCGACGGTCCTCCCTGAACCGGGGTCGAGCTTGCCGATGTAGCCGACAAAATTGGCGGTGAACCAAATGTCGCCCGTCTGGTCGGCGACGAGTCCGTGCGGGCCGGACATTGGCGTATTCAGGAGATACTCGTCGATCCGGCCGGTCGTGGGATCGATATGGCCCAGCAGGTTCGCCATCTGCCCGGTGTACCAAATCGTCCCGTCGAGCGTCGCAAGCGGGTCATGCGGCCGGGATCCGGGCGTGGGGGTGGTCCATTCTTTGAACGACACATGCACCGGACCAGGGACGATAACGCCTTGCGGCTTGGACTTCTCAGGGAAATTTTCCGCAAGATACGCCGCCAGAGTCACGAGCTGATCATCCGAGATCTGCGCTCCCGCGTTCTTCATCATGTGAAGAACCGTTCTCCAGTCTCTTGCGCTATAGCCGGCGTGGAGCACGCGGCCGAGCTCGTGGCATTTGACGCAGGCGGTCTTCAGCATCTCTTTGCCGGCGCCATCGGGAAGCCCGGTCTCAGCGCGAGCCGCGCAACAAAGGACAAGCACGGCAAGGAAGGAACGAAGCAAGCATCGCGACAAAAACGCCTCCTCCGGTTTTGCGGGCGACAGTAGAGAGCAGAGCGTCGAAAGCAACCCTCCGCGACCTCCAGGATCGCTCGATCTCGAAATTGTGAATCGATCGGAAAGGCGAAAGCGACAATCGATCCTGAGGAGGGGCTCGAAGCCATGCCAAGGACACAAGCTTGCAGGAAGAATCCCGTTGGAGGCGCGCTCATGGCCGAGATCACGCTCAGGGTGAACGGGCAGAATCACAAGGTCGCCGTCGACGACCCGAACATGCCTTTACTCTACGCCTTGCGCGACGATCTCGGGCTGCGTGGCCCGAAGTTCGGTTGCGGCCTCGGCCAGTGCGGCGCCTGCTGCGTCCTCATCGACGGAGCGGCGGCGCGCTCCTGCGTGACCCTCGCGGTCGATGCCCGCGAGAAAGAGATCATGACCCTCGAAGGTCTGGGCGATCCGAGTCGCCCCAGCAGGGTGCAGGCGGCGTTCATCGCGGAGCAGGCCGCCCAGTGCGGCTACTGCACCAACGGCATGATCATCGCCGCCACCGCGCTTCTCTCGCGCCTGCCGCATCCCACGGAAAGCGAAGTGCGCGACGCGCTGGCTCAGTATCTTTGCCGGTGCGGCAGTCACGCGCGCGTGGTCGCCGCGGTTCTGCGCGCGGCGCAGGAGGGCTGAGCCATGACCGCGATCACCCGCCGCTCGCTCCTCGCCGGCTCCGCCGCCCTAATCGTCACCTTCTCCTTGCCGCGCGGCGCAAAGGCGAGCGCCAGGACGGTCGCGGCGGACAGCGTCGATGCCTATCTGAGCGTCGCGCCGGACGGCGGCGTCACGGTGTTCGCCGGCAAGGTCGACCTCGGCACGGGGGCGCGCGCCGCGCTCCGCCAGATCGTCGCAGAGGAGCTCGGCCTCTCGCCCGAGCGCATTGGGCTGATCGAGGGTGACACCGCCCTCACGCCCGATCAGGGATCGACCGGCGGCAGCACGGGGATCATGGTCGGTGGCGTTCAGATTCGACAAGCGGCTGCGACAGCGCGGGCGCGTTTGCTTTCCCTTGCCGCGGCGGCCCTCCGCCGTCCCGCGAGCGACCTCGACACGCGGGACGGTCAGGTCGTCGCGCGCGGCGGCGGCGACTCCGTGGGCTTCGCGGCGCTGATCGGCGGCGCTGCGTTCGAGCTGCCTGTCGACAAGACGGCGCCGCCGCGCGATCCGGACGCTTACACGATCGTCGGAACGTCCTACCCGCGTCCCGACCTTCCGGCCAAGCTGACCGCTCGGCACGCCTTCGTCCAGGACCATCGGATCGAGGGCATGTTGCACGCGCGCGTCATCCGACCCCCGGCGGTCGGGGCCCGTCTCATCGACGTCGATCCCTCCTCGCTCGAACGTCGAGATCATCCGGATCAAGGATTTCCTGGCCGTCGCGGCGCCGCGCGAGTGGGACGCGGTGCGCGCCATGCGAGCGCTGAAGGCAGCCTGGGGCGAGGCGGCGACGCTGCCGGGTTCGGACAATCTCTTCGAGGCGGTCCGCGCCACGCCGGTTGCGCGCGTCGAAACGCTGCGAAACCGCGACGCCGCTGCGGCGCTGAACGCAACCGAGCGGGTGATCCAGGCGACCTACGCTTGGCCCATCCAGTCGCACGCCTCGATGGGGCCGTCCTGCGCGGTCGCGGACATTCGCGACGGCGGCGGCACGGTGTGGACGGCGTCGCAAGCCACTCACCGCCTGCGCTGGACGATCGCGAAGCTTCTGGGGCTCGACGGCGCCAGGCTTCGCCTTGTCTACATGGACGGTTCCGGCAGCTACGGAACCAACGGAAACGACGACGTCGCCTTCGAGGCCGCCCTGCTTTCGCGGGAACTCAAACGCCCGGTGCGCACGCAATGGATGCGGGAAGACGAGCACGGGTGGGACCCGAAGGGTCCCCCGCAGCTCCTCGACCTTCGCGGAACGCTCGCCGCCGACGGCGCCATTGCGGCCTGGGAAACGGTGGCGATGCCGCCGGCGAACACTCCGAATTCCGGGATCCCGCTGCTCGCGGCCGTCGCCGCCGGCCTTGACGACGGGTCCGGCTCCCAGTCGGGCCTGACCGCGCTCAACGCCGATCCCCCCTACGCCATCGAGAATATGCGCGCGGAGATCAGGTGGCTCGCGTCGACGCCGCTGCGCCCCTCGAACCTGCGCGCGCCGGGCAAGATCGGAAACGTCTTCGCGGTCGAGAGTTTCTTCGACGAGCTCGCGGCGGCGGCCGGCGCCGATCCGCTTGCCTACCGGCTCCGCCTGCTTCCCGATCCGCGCGGCCGGGAGGTTCTGGAGCGGGTCGGCGCGATGATGGACTGGCGCCCGCGCGCCTCTCCGCCTGACCGGAGCGGCGAGCGTCTGACAGGCCGGGGAATCGCCTACGTCCATTACAAGCAGGCGGAAAACTACGTGGCGATGGGCATGGATGTCGCTGTCGAGCGCTCGACCGGCGCCGTGCGCGTTCTCCGCGTCGTCTGCGCCCACGACTGCGGTTTGATGATCAATCCGGACGCGGTGCGGGCGCAGGTCGAGGGCTGCATTCTCCAAACTCTGAGCCGGACGCTGTTTGAGGAAGTGACCTTCGATCGCTCCCGGGTCACGAGCACGGACTGGACGAGCTATCCGATCCTCACCTTTCCGGACCTTCCAAAGCTCGACATCGCATTGATCGATCGCCGTCACGAACGCCCATTGGGCGTGGGCGAAGCGGCGACCGCGCCCGTAGCGGCCGCCCTGGGCAACGCCGTCTTCGATGCGACGGGCGTCAGATTACGCCGTGCACCGTTTACGGCAGCTCGCGTAAAGGCGGCGCTGGATGAGGGGGCGACATAACGGCCAGGAATTCTCGCACGGGTGAGTTGCGTCCCGAGTTAATCTTGTCGCTTGCCCGTAAGGCCGGTGACCGGTCACCTCCTCTCCGCCTCACGCTGCGAAGGCTCAAATGCCTCGAAAGCGGAAGCGACAGACCGCATACACAGCTGTGGCCGATCACGGTTTCCCCCGACACATCGATTCCCTTCCAGAACAGCAGGCCGAGAATGCGGTTGAGGGCTAGAGCGGCCGAGCCTATGCAGGCTCGGGAGCGTGTGCGGACGGCGTTTCACGCGGCAATTCCGCATCGATGTCTTCGAGGAAGGAGAGGATGAGGGCGCGGTCGCTGGCGCTTCCGTACAGATTGACGCTGAGGGTCAGCTCATCCTGATAGGAACTCATGGCGAGTTGGAAATAGGGCTTGTACTTGATCGAGCCGCACAGATAGGCGTCGGTCGGGCGCAGATCGCCGAAGGACAGGCGCGCCGCGTCCAGCACGCCGATATTGGTCATGCAGATGAGTGGGTTCTTGAGTCCGGTCCGCAGCTTGCGGTTGGCGATCCGGTCGCCGCAGAGCCGGTAGAGCAGGTCGAGCTTGACAAAGGCGTTAAGGCCGATATCGCCCCCCTTCTTTTCGCGCATCTCCGCTTCGACTCGGCCGAGCGTGCGTGGAAACGCCTCCTCGGGCTCGCGCCTGAGCTGCGTGACCACCGTCGAGGAAAGATTGGTCAAAGCGGTGAATTCATCGCCGTCTGCGAGATAGCGGCGCATGTCCACCATCACCGGGATTGTGAGCTCGGCGCCGGGTCTCAGGTCCAACAGCCGGAACAGGCAGCGATAGAGAGCCGTCAGCGCCAGGTCATTGAGGGTCGCGCCGTGGGCCCGGCCATAGTCTCTGATCGCCGCTGTCCGCGCACGCGCCAGCCGGCGGGTCAGGATGAAGGGCTCATCCCCCTCACCCTCGCTCATCGGGAAGCGGCGGTCGCCGGGCTGATTGTTGTCCCCGCTTTGCAGGAACAGCGACTTCAACTTGACGCCCAAGCGGAAGCGCTCAAGCACGCGGCGCATGCTTCGATCGCTGGCGACCGGGTTCGGCCGATACGCCGGATCGGTCAGGAGCCGCGTATAGATGGCGCAAAGGAAATAGATGTACGATTTGAAGCCGGTCGCGTCGCAAATCATATGGTTCAGCGTGAGCGCGACCGCGGAGCGGCGTCCGTCGAGCAAGCACACCCTGACCTGCGGACCGCAATCTTCATCGGCGCGCGCGACGGGGACCGTCTCGAAATCCGTTTCGGTCGGCGCGACGACGAAGGCGCGGGCGCAGCTTTCGGGGTCGAGGCTCACCCAACGCGGTTTCGCGCCATCGGCATAGCGTGTGCCGAGGATGGGAATCGCCTCGATCGAGGCGATCGCCGCTCTTCTCAGAATTGCGGCGTCTGGCGCGGCGCCGAATCGAAGCGCAGGACGCAGTGGAGCTGGTGGTCGTTGAAGCCATTGAGGTCGAAGGCCCGCTGCATCTGGTCGAACGCTTCGCAAATGAAGTCCATCGAGCGGGATACCCTTAGAGAAAGCGTCCAAATTGCTCGTTTGCGGTCAGTTACATTGATCATCGACCCCTGAGCAAGTCCAGCAATAGCGGCGCAATGAAGTCCCCGTCCGAAGCGAAACGCCCAACAGGCGGCGGTCGAGGCGGAAGAGCTGCTGTTTCGCGGCCATCCGGATCGCCTGATCTTTGCCCCGGAGGGACGCGAGCACCCGAGGCGCCCGCGCGTCTTCGCGCGAAGGCTTCGGCGCGCTTCGTCGAAATTCGGACCCCGCGGCCCCAAAAGGACCGCTCTGCGCAAATAGCGGTCATCCCCCGATGGCGCGGCGAATGGGTCGAATCAACCCATTAGGACATTCGTCGGTCGAGCAGGACTAACGATCGAGGTTCATCCGCGGCGTCGAGAGCGCATTTTACTGGCCATGGAGTTCCACAAGCGCTCTCCTGGCGGTCACCCCGTCAACGCCCGGATTTTGGCACTCACGCCGATCGGGGCTCCCGCAGAGAACAGAATGCCGGCACCGCGAGGACGGCGCTCCTTCTTTGGCCCCGAGCGCCCGTGAACGTCACATAGATCGTCGCGCCGTCCGAGGAGGTCGCGATGCCGTTGAGGCTCGCGCCATCATCGTCAAGCCGCCAGTTGTCGCCGCCGCTGATACGGCGGGCCGCCACAACGCTGCCGTCCTGACGCATGCGGACGATCGTGTTGTTGCCTCGATTGGCGACGTAGAAGTCCGAACCTTGATCGAGCGTTGTGTTGCTCGCCCAGTTGACGTTGTCCTTGTCCCTCTGAACGGGCGCAAGATCGACGGGCAAATTCAGCCACGGCGAGCTGATGCGACTGATCGTGTTGAGGCCAAAAACCTGGTTGGGTGCGACTCCAAAGTTGACGAGGCTGACAACCGCAATCGTGTTTTGGAAGGGCTCGCTGACAAACAGCTGCCGTACGACCGGCGCCTGCGTATAGGGGTTCCATGATCACCCCAAGCCGAGGCTCGACGTCCTCGTTGCGAAAGTCGTCCTCGCTGTGAGAGTCGCTCCAGCTACGGCCGAGAAGTGGCCGAACCGTGCCTGCCGCCGCCAGACCGTCCAGCCCCTTGAGGGTGTGCTCCTGGACGATGGCGCCATCGGCCGTGACAACTGCGAACACAGCTTTGCAAGAGCCATCCGGCGACGGGCCGAGCAAGGCCGTTCCCACCGCGCCCGTGCTCAGCGAGCCGGGGATGACCTGCGGTTGGTGCGGAATAGCCACGACGTTGCGGTTGGTCAGGCTGCCCGCATAGACCCCGCCGATCAGATTGTTTGGGGGACCTGCGAGTGGTAGCCCGGTCGGATCGTCGATCGAGGAAGAGCCGATTCCGGCGTCGCCAAACGGCGCGTTCGCCGGCCAGAGGCGGCCGAAGGCGTTGTTGTTCGAGAGGCCGAGAGGATTGCTCACCCCCGCGTACAAAGCGGTGTTCGCCCCGGGGTTGTTGACGACGCCATTCTCACCAGGAAACGGCGCCGCTGTTCGGAACAAAAATGTTCTTGCTCGAGGCAAAATTTACGCCATTGTCAGTCACGCGGGTGATGCATGCGTTGCAAGTCCCGTCTGCCGAGTGGTTAGCGGAACACGGTTTCGCGTCACCCGTGGCTGCGCAAATGCGCGACCGGCTAGGCCAGAGGGTGTCGAGGTGGTGCGGCAAACATTGGTCTGCGCGCTGAGCATGGCGAGGGTCAATTCGCTCTCTCAGCGGAGGCCTTGGTCGTCGTTGGGACAGCCACTTAGCTTATTGTGGTCGAAAACCAACTGGACGCGGGCGCTACGGTCAATTCTTATCGAGTGAGTTCATAGGTGCGATGTGAAACGCTCTTGGCTCATCTCGCTTGCTGCGGCAACGTCCGCCTTGGGCTTGGTTGCGGGCCGCAGCCTGGCAGCCGCAGATGGCATCTCCATTGATCTCACCCAGTGGAATCCCCCCGACATCACTACCGTTGCGGACGATCCGTTCGGCAGGTTGGTCAAATATGGGCACGCGCTTTTCACTGACACAGCCAATGAGATCGGTCCGGGAGTGTCCGACCCAACCAGCCGCTTCGCCGGCAACAACCTTGCTTGCCAAAATTGCCATTTGCAGGCCGGGCGCCAACCCTATGCTATGCCGCTGACGGGCGTTTGGGGGCAATTTCCGCAATACCGCGCGCGGGAGGGCGCGGTCGTCACGCTCGAAGATCGCATCAACGGTTGTATGGAGCGCAGCATGAACGGCCGCGCGCTGTCCCCCGAAAGCCGCGAGATGAGGGCATTCTCCGTCTACGTGCGGTGGCTATCGACCGGCATTCCCGACGGCGCGAAGCTGGGGGGAGCTGGCACGTTGAGAATTCGAGACCCCGCGCGCGCTGCCGATCTTGGTCATGGTGCGCAGATTTTTTCCGAGATATGCGCCGCCTGCCACGGCTCGGATGGACTCGGACAGCACGCCCAAAATGGGGTCGGGTATCAGTTTCCACCGCTCTGGGGCCCTGACAGCTACAACAACGGCGCGGGCATGAGCCGCCTCTTAACCGTTGCCGCCTATGCCATGCACAACATGCCGATCGGCGCCGCGTACAATGCCCCCGTGCTCACGGACGAGGACGCCTATGATGTCGCGGGCTATATCGTCAGCCAGAAGCGGCCAGAAAAGGCGAACCTCGATAAGGATTTTCCTACACAACTCCAGAAGCCGTTCGACACTCCTTATGGCCCCTACGCCGACGGCTTCAGCGTAGAGCAGCACAAGTATGGTCCGTTCGGGCCGATCCGCTCCAGAGTGCAGGAACTGGCGGCCACGTCCCGAACGGCGAAGGCAGGCGAGCCGGACAATGGATCCGATCAAGCGGATCGCGGGAGGTAGCCGGCGTCGCGGTCGTTTTGATCATTGACCGGCTCACGGGCTTTTGCCCCTTAGTCGCCAGCCCGGGAAATCGAGCATCGAATGTGGAGCTTGCTGGGTGGGCGCGGCGCGCAATACCCAGCCGAACACAATGCCGGCCACCTATACGAGGCGAAGCCGGCGCTTGTCAGCTACTACAAGAGCCTCGATCTCTGCAATTGCTTTGATCCCGGCATCGGTCGAACCTCCAAAAAAACTCGTTGGTGGCTCGCCGAGCGACTGCAAACGCTCAACTGAACGCATCCACTGGATAGGATTCTTGCCGGCGGCCCCGGCAAGCAGGGCGGCCGGAGAGGAAGCCCGCCGGGTCGTTCCAGTCGAGGAAACACGCCCCGCCGGTTGGTTGGCCTGACGACGCCGCGATCCCAAATCGGCTTGGTGGCGGCGTCGTCTGAAGCCACTCAATGGTCGATGCAACCCATATTACAGTCGTCGCTGTCGCGGCTGAGCCCGTCCGTTTCTCTGGCGGGAGCGGGCGGAAGAGCCACAGGCGCAAGCGCGGTTGCATTCGTTGAGATGGTCGCGCGCGCAACCTGGTGCACATGGGCGCTGTGCTTGTTGCCCGCTGGGGCAAAGTCATGAGAATAGACCGGCAGCGGAGCCGCCAGCGCGAAGCAGCACGCTAGCCCGACCGTCACAACCTTCATAGCGGAAATCATTTCATCCTCCATTCTGCGAGGCGCCGGAATTGGCTGCAGACGACATAGGCCCGTGCCCGCAGCTTGATAATCGCCAATATGTTACGGTCACTCCTAAACAATGCTTTGGAGTGCGGCAAATGGATCGGCTCACCAGCATGGCTGTGTTCAAGCGCGCGGTGGACGACGGCAGCTTCGCCGCCGCGGCACGACATTTCGGCATCTCGCCGGAGATGGCAGGGGCGCACGTGCGCTCACTGGAGAGGCGCCTCGGAGTGCGACTGGTGAATCGCACCACCCGGCGCCTTCACCTGACTGAGGTTGGCACTAATTATTACGCGCGTTGCGCCAGCGTACTCGCGGACATCGATGAGGCCGAAGCCGAGGCAAGCTCCCTGCAGGCGGCGCCGCGTGGCTTGTTGCGGATCGCCGCTCCGGTCACCTTCGGCGTGAGGCACATTGCGCCTGCGCTCAGCGACTATGTGATGCGCTACCCGGACGTCACCATCGAAGTCGCGGTCTCGGATCGCTTCGTCAACCTCATCGAGGAAGGCATCGACTTGGCAATTCGGGTCGGCGAACTACAAGTGTCGAGCCTGATCGCGCGACGCCTTACGTCGGCTCACCTTGTCGTCTGCGCCGCCCCGACCTACCTGCGTCGCACCGGCCGGCCCGCGACGCCGAGCGATCTCAGGCGGCATGCATGTTTGATCTACACCGAGACAGCGACGCCAACGACGTGGCGCTTTGAGAGTGCGGCGGGGCAAGCCGAAACGATCCATGTCTCCGGGCCGATCAGCTCCAGCAATGCTGAATTCATTCACCAGTTGGCCCTTGCCGGGCACGGTGTGGTGTTGGCGCCGAGTTTCTCTGTGGGTATGGATATCGCGGCAGGGCGGCTCGACAAGGCCTTATTCAACTCCCTCCCGGCAAAGGTCAGCCAACCAGCCGGCAATCCGTATTCCCGCCGCGCCGGCAACCACTTCGCCAAGTTCGGCTGGACCGCCGCGTTCGCTCGCTCCTCGCGTCGACCAGTCCGGGCAACCGCTCCAGCACGGGGGATTCATGATCGACGCGACGACTGCGGCCGGCCGACGTCCTCACGCGCATGGACGACGGCCAAGCTCACCCGATATGCCAATCTCTCGGTCTGTTTATGAGAACGAACGCGGTCGCCTTGTCTGAGTTGGCCAGATAATCCTTGGCAGCCCTGGATAGCTTTTCGACGAACGGTTTTTTGTAGTTCTGGCTCTTCGGGTCGAGTTCGAGCGTAGTCACGATGGCGAGCACACGATACTCGCTTCCATCGTTATTTTTGGCGGTGAAGACGCTCGCACTCCTTGCGAGAGGGTGTGAAAATATCATCAGCGTATGCTTAGCGTACAGAATATCACAGGCCTAATAGAGGTGCGCGGCAGATTGCCGGTTCGGTCGTCTATCGCGCGAAAGAGGGCCGTAGGCCGACTGGCCTGTGACCGAGAAATGCAGGTTCCCCAGGTCGGGTTAAGTATGGCGCGCGGGAAGCCAGTTGCACCTCTGTTTGCGCCGCAGGTTATCTGAGATCTCTGCCAGCAAATCTGCCAAAAAAAACCGCGGATCGCGCGGGCAAGGGAGGTCGATAACATCATTGCTCCTCCGTTATGACGGGATCGTGACCGGCGATTTGGCTCAGTCACTATACGATGGCACGCGCTCCCCCAAGGGCTTTCTTCTCCGCGAACGGCAGCTTTACGTCGAGTCCGGCCGTCTGCGCAATGATGCGTCGATGGTGTGGCTGGGGACTTATGCCATGGACGCCGGACAACAGACTTCCGCAAACTCGTCCGTTGTCACTCACGGCTCCCCAACCCTTGGGACGCAATCCGCGCATCGTGGACCTGGGACGGCGCCAACGCCCTTAATTTTGCAGGGTCAGCTTCACCCGGCCCTGCTTCGGCTGCACGACGCGCCAGGCCGCAGGAAAGGGGCCGATTTCGCTGCAATCATTTCTCGCTGTTCTGTCCCATGCGTTCGTGGATGGCTTTGCGCAAGAGTCTGACCAAGGCTCCAATCAGGCCCCCAACCAAGATCGCGAGCAGCAGAAGCGCGAAAAAGACCATCAAAGGATCGCGATCAGCGACGACAGGGGGCGGCATTGTCGCAACCATGCTCGGCTTCGACGATCTCCCTGGCCGAGAGCATCGGCTGAGGCGGGCCCGCCCTCTGTCAACCGCTCGGCAATCCTGGAATGTTCACGCCGAAAGTCTGCAGCAGCAGGATGGCGTTCAGCGTGAGGATCAGAAGGGCTCCGACGACCGCGGCGACATTCGTCAGGCGGCTGTTGGCGAAATCGCCCATGATGTCCTTACGGCGCGTAAAGATGAGCAGGGCGATGACCGGCGCGGGCAGGGCGATGCTGAGCACGACCTGGCTGATGACCAGCGCGTTGGTCGAATTGACGCCGAGCCAGACGACGATGAAGGCGGGAATCATCGTCACCAGACGGCGGACGATGATCGGGATGCGGAAGCCGACAAAACCCTGCATGATCATCTGCCCGGCCATTGTGCCGACCGCCGAGCTCGACAGGCCGGACGCCAGCAGCGCCGTCAGGAACACGCCCGCCGCGGCAGGGCCGAGGAGCGGCGTCAACGTCGAATAGGCGGTCTCGATTTCCGCGACGTCGCTGTGGCCCTCGTGGAATGCGCTCGACGCCATCACCACCATCGCCATATTGACGAGACCGGCGACCGCAAGGGCGATAAGGACCTCGATGTTCGAGAACTTCAGCAACTGGCGCCTTTCGTCGTCGTTGCGGGCCGGCGCCCGGTTCTGGGTGAGGCCGGAATGCAGGAAGATCGCGTGCGGCATGATCGTCGCGCCGACGATGCCGACCGCAATCGTGACCGCGCCGGCGTCCGGCAAGAGCGGAACCACGCTGCCGATCCCCGCCGCGCCCCAATCAATCGGCGCGATGAACATTTCGGCGAGATAGCAAAGGGCGATGGTGGCGACGAGGGCGCCGATAATCAGTTCAATCGGGCGAAACCCCCGTCCTTCGAACATCAGGAGGCCGTAAGTCAGGACGGCCGTGACGCCCATTCCGGCGACCAGGGGTATATGCAGCAACAGGGAAAGACCGATGGCGCCGCCGAGGAATTCGGCAAGGTCGGTCGCCATCGCCGCCACTTCGCTGATGATCCACAGCGCCCAGACCACCGGCTGCGGAAAATGCTCACGGCACATTTCGGCCAGATTGCGCCCGGTGACGATGCCGAGCTTGGCCGACAGCGCCTGATACAGCATGGCGATGATATTGGCCATGAGCACGACCCACAGCAGCGAATAGCCGTATTTCGCGCCGGCCTGAATGTTGGTCGCGAAATTGCCAGGATCCATGTAGGCGATCGAGGCGATCACTGCGGGGCCGGCGAACAGGAGCGGGCTGTGCCAGCGCATCTTGCCGCCCAGCACCTCGCGAATGCCTTCGACGGTCCGCTCGGTCATAATTCCGGTTCGCGCCACCGCATCACTCATCGAAGTTCTCCAACCTCTCGAACGCTTCGTCTGCAGAATGTACCCGTTGCTACGTAATAGTCAATGGGCTGCAAAAGAGCGCAAAGGCTTGATGCGGTCATGGAGCCGGAAACGTGGTTGCATTTTGCAGCCAAGGCTGCATAATGAAACCGTCGTGATAACGTCGTGATAATTTGCGGTGGCGGGCTGGGCGAGGGTTGGGTGGTTACGAGGAAACGCGGGAAGGGTCCGCCGTCAGAAGGCGCGGAACTCGCAACCGAGCCGGTGCAGGCCGACCGTTTCAGCAAGGCGCGTTCCGCGCGCTCGGCCTCGATGCTCGAGGACTACACCGAATTGATCGCCGATCTGATCGCGGCCACTGGCGAAGCGCGCACAACCGATATTGCGCGGCGGCTCGGCGTCGCCCACCCCACCGCCAGCAAGGCGATCGCCCGCCTGAAGCGGGAGGGGCTCGCGAAGGCTCAGCCCTATCGCGGGATATTTCTGACCGAGGCCGGCGCCGCGATGGCGAAAAGCGTTCATCAACGTCACCGGCTCGTCGTCGATCTGCTTGTCGCCGTCGGCGCGCCGCGCGAGGCGGCGGAGGCCGACGCCGAGGGCATCGAGCATTATGTCTCCCCCGTGACGCTGCGGGCCTTCGAGGCGTTTCTGCGCGAACGCGGCCACCGATAGAGCCAAAAGTCCGGTCAGCGCCCGTCAAGGCCAACTTGGCCGAATTTACCGCCCCTGTTCGAGGGTCTGCGAAAGGCGGGGCTGCCGGAGGAGTGAACCGGCGCCAGTCGCATGAGACGTCGCTTAGGCGAACGGCCGGTTCCAGCCCCTTTGCCGCGTCCGCCGTCGTGATCTGGAATGACCGGTCTACGTCGACTCCGGCCGTCCCTTGTGCGCAAATACCGGTCGTTCGCCGACGACTTGCCGAACGGGTCATATCGACCGGTCCCGGTACGGAAGGAATGCGCCAATGCACGAAGTCGCTGCGCTCCGGCCCGCTTCGCGGGGGGGCGTGGCCGAGAGGGGGGTAGCAAGCCGATAGGATAGTGATGGCGCGACGGAGCCCCGTCCTGAGAATCGAGGGTCGTTCAACCTCACTCAGGAAGGAGCGCCCGATGAGCGAGACCAACACTGTCAGTCCGCTGCGTCAGCGTATGATCGAAGACATGGCTGCGCGCAAGCTCAACCCGCACACGCAGCGCAGCCACATCCATAGCTGCAAGCGGTTCGCCGCCTGGCTCAAACGCTCACCCGACACAGCGACGCCCGACGAGGTGCGCCGCTTCCAACTGTACCTCGTCGAGGGCGGCGCCAGCATCTGCAACCGCAATCGGATCATGACCGGGGTGCGCTTCCTGTTCCGCGTCACGTTGCGTCGCCACGATCTGGCGGCCGAGATCTGGCATATCCAGGAGCCGCAGAAGCTACCGCCGGTATTGAGCCCTGAGGAGGTCAAGCGTGTTCTGACCATGGCGACGAGCCTCAAGGCGCGCGCGATGCTGACGCTCGCCTATGGTTGCGGGTTGCGGGCCAGCGAAGTGGTGCGGCTGCGAGCGTGCGACATCGACAGTGAACAGATGATCATTCGCATCGTGCAGTCGAAAGGCCGCAAGGACCGACATGTGATGCTTCCGGCCGAGATCCTCGACCTGCTGCGGCAATGGTGGAAGGCCCGGCCGACCCGGCGTGACGCCGGCGTTGCGCCGGAACAACGCTGGTTGTTTCCCGGTCGCATTGATCGTCAAGCGACGACGGCGCGCCAGTTCGGCCGGCTGTTCAAGGAGGCGGCGAAAGCGGCGGGGCTGCGCAAGGCGGTGTCTCTTCATTCGCTGCGTCATTCCTTCGCAACCCATCTGCTCGAGGACGGCACGGATATTCGGCTGATTCAGGCGTTGCTTGGACACGAAAAGCTCGACACGACGGCGCGCTACACCCGCGTGGCGACAGGACTCATCGCCAAGATCGAGAGCCCGCTCGCGCGCCTGAGCCCGCCGCGCCACAGGCAAGCGAAGCGAGACGCTGAGAAGCCGCCGGCGCAATAGCGCTGTCGGCCATGGTTCGACCGGTACTGGAGGTCGCGGACATCCTCCGCGAGCACGGTCCCGCGTGGCGCGAGACCAACCGCGGTCATGTGAGCCTCGACCAGTTGAAGGTGATGAGCGCAATCGAGCGCTGCCGCACGGCAGCGCTCGGCGGCCACGTCGCACGCTGCGAGAACGCGGCGTGCGGCCATACGCACATCGCTTACAACTCGTGCGGTAACAGGCATTGTCCGAAGTGCCAGGCTGCGGCGTCGCGCCGATGGCTGGCCGACCGCGAAGCGGAGCTGTTGCCCGTCCCATACTTTCACGTCGTCTACACGCTGCCGAGCAAGCTGCGCGACATCGCCTACCAGAACAAGCGCGTGGTCTACGACCTGCTGATGAAGGCGGCGGCCGAGACAACGCTCGCCATCGCCGCCAATCCCAGGCGCCTCGGCGCCAGGATCGGCATCACCGCCGTGCTGCACACTTGGGGCTCGACGCTCACCCATCATCCGCACGTGCATATGATCGTGCCCGGCGGAGGGCTCTCGCTCGACGGATCGCGATGGGTCGCCTCCCGCTCCAACTTCCTCGTGCACGTCGACCTGCTGGCGCGTCTATTCAGCGGCAAGATGCTGGCCATGCTCACCGATGCGCACGACGCCGGCCAATTGACGTTCTTCAACGCGCATGCCGGGCTCGCCGACAAGACCACGTTCAAGCGCTTCATCGCCCCGCTGCGGCGCATCAAGTGGGTCGTCTATTGCAAGGCGCCGTTTGCGGGACCGAAGCAAGTGCTGCGCTATCTGTCCCGTTACACCCACCGTGTCGCCATCTCGAACCGCCGCCTCATTGCAGCCGACCACGCCGGCGTCGCGTTCCGCTGGAAGGATTATCGCATCGACGGGCCGGGACGCTGGAAGACGATGCGGCTTCACCCGCTCGAGTTCATCCGGCGCTTTCTCATGCACGTGCTGCCCAGGGGCTTCCACCGCATCCGCCACTACGGGCTCTTCGCCAACGCCAACCGCGCCGAGACCATCGCAACAGCCCGCGCACTGCTCGGCGCCGACCCGCCTGCCGCCGACCCGCAACAGCAGCCGGATGTCACACCGGACGCGCCGCGTGCGCTGCGCAGCCCGTGCCCGCGTTGCGGCGCCCGCATGATCGTCATCGAGGTCTTCGCGCGGGGCTGCGAGCCAAGGTGGCGGCCGACCCCAACCGCGAGCGACACATCATGAGCCAGACAGCCTGCGAGCGCCGCCGCTTTTCCGTTCCGTTGCGCTGGCTCCACGCTGGCGGCGATCTCTCTCGGCGCAACCACGCGTATCAACGAGCTGATCGCCCGTTGATACGCTCCACGCCACCACCGAGATCCCCATTGCGCGCTTCCAGGCCCCGCTCCACACCCTATCCAGGTCGCCTGGCGCCAGCTTCGCGCCCACCATCATGACCGGCGCGGAAATCAAATCCCCATAGTGCTGCTTGCCCGCCCGGCGCGGGTCAAATACAAAGCACTGCTAGGGTGAACACGTTTTTGCGTTACATCGGCCCGTTGCCGCTTTCCCATCATCATATTCGACTTCGTGAATGTTTTGTCGTGCTGTGTGGCCCTCCGTTGTCCCTGTCACGTGACAATGAGCGCATGTCGCGGACGCTTAGCTCCCCATAGTCTTGTAACACCCGTAAGAGGTGAAGATCTCCGGCGTCGCAACGTGGAGTTGTTTAAAGAGGTTGACGAATTATACATTCGACTGGACGAAGCTTGGCTCCGGCAGCAAGCGCGAAGTCACTAGAGTTTCAGGATAATACATCCTTTCTACGAGGGTGTTCAAAACGTTGTATCGCAAAGCGCCGATAGCGGCCCTTAACGCGCTACCGCATAGCCGTTCGCTTCCCAAGATATTGGTCAGTCTGGTGGATAGCAATGCGCACACGATCGCCATTTTCAAACAAGGGCGGAGGTGCCCAAATTGATGCCTAGACATGCGAACGCTATATCCCCTCTAGGTATGGAAGAGGAACGCGCAGACGAGAACGGACGACAAATCATGGGTCACCATCCGTTGGCAGTGTCAGAAAGCGCTTGGCTTCCTGAGAATGGCCACGCGGTGCAGACCGGCCCTTATCCATGGGGCTGGTTCCTGACCCCATCGCTTCAGACATCAGCCGCGACGAGCTACGCGTATGCGACATGCCCTCGCTCGCACGACACAGGGACAACATATGCGAGGGCGGGCCAATTTGTGCGACGCAAAAGCGGAATCACAGAAAAAACATAATGTAATCAAGAAACGTGGTGACCTTAGAGGGTCTTATCTATTCACCCGATCCGTACGACTCGCAATAGAACGACCGCATCTACGCGACACGCCCCTCCACCATGGCCGCTCGCTGTGGGATCAGCACGCACGGGGTAGGGCCACACAGCACGACAAAACATTCACGAAGTCGAATATGATGATGGGAAAGCGGCAACGGGCCGATGTAACGCAAAAACGTGTTCACCCTAGCAGTGCTTTGTATTTGACCCGCCCGCCCGGCGCCCAAACTTCCCGCGACTTCGTGCCTTGGCGCTTTTTGGACGCCGGCCGCCTGAGTGCGAGGCGCCTCTCGTGATCCCGGCGTCCAAAAACCTGCACAATTGCACAATATACGCGCATGCCGGGCTCGCCGACAGGACCACGTTCAAGCGCTTCATCGCCCCGCTGCGGCGCATCAAGTGGGTCGTCTATTGCAAGGCGCCGTTTGCGGGACCGAAGCAAGTGCTGCGCTATCTGTCCCGTTACACCCACCGTGTCGCCATCTCGAACCGCCGCCTCATTGCAGCCGACCACGCCGGCGTCGCGTTCCGCTGGAAGGATTATCGCATCGACGGGCCGGGACGCTGGAAGACGATGCGGCTTCACCCGCTCGAGTTCATCCGGCGCTTTCTCATGCACGTGCTGCCCAGGGGCTTCCACCGCATCCGCCACTACGGGCTCTTCGCCAACGCCAACCGCGCCGAGACCATCGCAACAGCCCGCGCACTGCTCGGCGCCGACCCGCCTGCCGCCGACCCGCAACAGCAGCCGGATGTCACACCGGACGCGCCGCGTGCGCTGCGCAGCCCGTGCCCGCGTTGCGGCGCCCGCATGATCGTCATCGAGGTCTTCGCGCGGGGCTGCGAGCCAAGGTGGCGGCCGACCCCAACCGCGAGCGACACATCATGAGCCAGACAGCCTGCGAGCGCCGCCGCTTTTCCGTTCCGTTGCGCTGGCTCCACGCTGGCGGCGATCTCTCTCGGCGCAACCACGCGTATCAACGAGCTGATCGCCCGTTGATACGCTCCACGCCACCACCGAGATCCCCATTGCGCGCTTCCAGGCCCCGCTCCACACCCTATCCAGGTCGCCTGGCGCCAGCTTCGCGCCCACCATCATGACCGGCGCGGAAATCAAATCCCCATAGTGCTGCTTGCCCGCCCGGCGCCCAAACTTCCCGCGACTTCGTGCCTTGGCGCTTTTTGGACGCCGGCCGCCTGAGTGCGAGGCGCCTCTCGTGATCCCGGCGTCCAAAAACCTGCACAATTAACCTGCACAATACCGGGCGTTCGACGCGGAGCTCCAGCGACCAACGAAACAGTCGATCGCAATTGCGGGTGTCCTCATAGGCGGGACGTCTAATTTTCCGGCGTGCCGGCCTTGCGCAACGTTTCCACGTACTCGGTCCCAGCCGGTTCGATCAGCGGAACGATGTCCTCCCGGTGGACCGTGTTCGCGCCGGCGGCCTGAATGTATTGCGCGACAAGAGCCCGCGCCTCTTCGACCTCGCCGAGACAAATATGTAGCGCGGTGGACAGGATCGGGAACTCGCTGCTCTTTTCGTGAAGCACGTTGATCCCCTCTCGTTCGCGACCTGCGACAAAGTACGCCCACGCAAGATTGGCATGGTATCGACGGTCGCCGAAGCGATCAGCATCGCCGTTCGAGGCCGCGAGGCGCATGTCGAAGCGCATGTCGTCGAACGGCGGCGATAGCGATATAGCAGCCGGCCGTTCGCCCCGTCCTTCCAGGCTGCAAAGGCGCTCGACCGGGTCGGGCAGGTCGTGTTCCTAACGGCCATCGGCGGAGGTCGTAGGGCAGTCGGTGGTCAAAATTGCCGCGCACACCGGGGCGCCGTGCCTGCCACTACCAAGGTGCTGATCAGGGAGGTCCAGGACACTATGAGGCCGATTCTGGCTGAGAGACGTTTGCTAACGCCTGCGGCGCTCCTCTGTCCATTCGCTCGGAACAGGTTGGTCCAAAGGAACCTCGGCACCAAGCCCTTCGACGAAGGCAACGCCATGATCCGGATATATACAGACCTCGTGAGGAAACCGGTTGCCGAACGCCCAAATCACTAGACTAATGCCAGGCCGACCGAGGCCGCGCCCGGTGGGGAGCAAAGAGGCTTACCGGGCTAGCGTGGCGAAAGCCATCCGGCCTTGACGCCGTGGCGAGCGGCGCGTTCGGCGTTGTTGCGCGATGCGGATGCGGCGTTGCCGCGGTGATGGAGACGAGAGCCGAGGGCCAATCCCGGACGCCAGTCGGCGTTGGCGCGGGCGGCGACGGGGCCCTGTCGACGAATCGGGCGGCGCGTTGACAGGGTGCCTATGTGTCGCCGCGGTGATCTAGGCTACGAAGTTACGACGCAGCGAAGCGTTCTTTTGGGCGGACACCGCGAGCTGTTTGCTCGACGATCTGCTCAATCGCCGCCAATGAGGTGAAACTCGGTGCAAGTTCTCCCCTCCACGGCGAGTTGGCGACGCGTCCGGCCGACGGCGTGGGATCCGAGTGTCGCCGCGGGATGGTGCCGGCGGAGAACATCATCTCACCCTCAAGCTTCGCGGGCAACACACAGGTCAACATTGACCCGTGTCAATCCGCCAGGCAACGATCGCGTGCAAACTGAACATGGACGAGAGGCGTATTTGACAGGTTCACCCGCTCTTAGAGCGGAATCCGATCATCCTGTATCGTGCTCATAACCACAGGATTTGAAGTAATTTGTACATTGCGAGGGCTTGAAGATTTCGGCGCAGGTTTCGAGGGCGCGCATGAGGCCCGCGACGGTCCGTTCGGCGATTTTGCGCAGGAAGGCTTTGAGCTTGGAGAAGGCTTTTTCGATGGGGTTCATATCAGGACTGTAGGCTGGGAGATATCGCAACTCCGCGCCCGCCGCCTTGATGAGTTGCTCGACCCGCGGCCCCTTGTGAGCCGGGAGATTGTCCATGACGACGATCTCGCCGGGCGAGAGCGTGGGGACGAGGCATGTCTCCAGCCAATCCTCGAACAGGGCGGCGTTGATCGGTCCATCGAAAGTCTTTGCCGCCGTCAGGCCGCGAAGGCGAAGGCCGGCGACCAAAGTCACCGTTTTGTAGTGACTGTGCGGGGTGGCCGCCCGCAAGCGGCGCCCGCGCCGGCAACGTCCGCCTTTGCGCGCGAGATTGGTGGAGGCTCCGGTCTCGTCAACGAAAACGAGTTTCGTCGGATCGAGATCGAGCTGCCCCGCGAACCATTCCCGGCGTCGACTTTGCACGTCAGCGCGTTGTTGTTCCTCGGCATGCGCTGTTTTTTTTAAAGGTGATCTCGTGACGGTCGAAGAAACGCCACAGCACAGAGACCGCAAAGCGCTCGCCGCAATTGGCGATCAGCCGCTCCTGGATCTCGAGCAGCGTCATGTCCGGGCTGCGCCGGATCAGGCCCAACAGATAGTCGCGATGCGCCTCGATCCGGCCGGAGCGTCGGTCGCCGCCAGAAGGCGCCGGCGAAATCTCGCCCGTGGTTTGGAACCGCTTCACCCAGCGCACTGCGCTCGCTATGCTCACTTTGAAATGCGCGGCCGCCTGATTGCGCGACAACCCGCCCAAGACCACCGCCTCAACCACGCGCTCGCGAAGATCGTTGGAAAGACCCATCCCCGCCGCCCCCATTCTCGCAGCGTGAATGACGAAGCAGAAATTAACCGATTCGGGAATCCCCCAACCAATTCAATCCGTTCGGATACCGCTCTAGGCATACCGAGCACACACTGCAGGACACTGGCCGAAGAACGAGAGACCCTATGGGGTAGCCGGTTCAGGAGTCGTCGTTGGCCACCCAAATGCAACTGCTGTCACTGGTGCGGTCCTTCGCAGAGCGAGACGACGCGCGGTTCCAGACGGTTGCACTTCAACTCGCGGCAGAATCCGCGCAGCGCGGCAATAGGAAGATTGCCGACCAAATCCGCTTGCTGATCCAGGACGCCCGCGACCGCGCCGCGGGCGAAGTCGAGGCGCGAGCAGGTCCGATTCCCCTCGTGAGGCCGAAAGGGGAGCTCGCTGGCTTGGTAGTTGCCAGCTATCCCCTCACGCGCCTGAGCAACATGGTCCTCGACAAAGACACTCTAAGCAGCCTTCAGAAGATCGTCGATGAGCACAGGCATCGGCTGAAGCTTGCGAAGCACGGGCTTAGACCGCGACGTAAGTTACTGCTTATCGGCCCCCCTGGAACAGGCAAAACACTTACCGCATCCGCACTGGCGGGTGAATCATCGCTTCCACTTTTCACTATTCAATTGGACGGAGTAATAACTAAGTATATTTGGGAGACATCCTCTAAAATTCGACTGGTATTCAACGCGATGAAGACAACTCGTGGAGTCTACTTCTTCGATGAAGTCGACGCGTTAGCCAGTAAAAGGCTGCTCGGGAACGACGTTGGAGAAGCGCGCAGGATGCTCAACTCGATATTGCAGATGCTTGATGACGATGATAGCGATGCGCTTATCATTGCCGCAACAAACCATCCTGAGTTATTGGATCCCGCGATATTTCGACGCTTCGAGAGCTCGATCGAGTATAAAATTCTACCTACCGAGAAAATTAGCGAGGTGTTCTTCAGGGCCTTGTCGGTTTTCAACGTTTCTAAAGTAGAGTTGACAAAGGTTGATGCGAGCGTTTTCGGAATGAGCCAAGCAGAGATGATCCGAGTGGCTGAAGACGCCGCGCGTGCGGCAGTACTCAATAATGACGCAATATTGACAACCGATATTCTACTCGACGCGGTTCGGGAGCGGAAGAGCGCCTCAATGACAATGCGGCCACCATTACCATAGCCTCGACCACCGGATAAGAAGACTTCATGCCTGTACACCGTCCGCACCTGTTTATCGCCGCTACAGGAAACAAATACGATTTTGCTAGTAGGATGGCAGGCGGAACAACTCATCCACCTCCCAGAGTTGCTGACCGTGTCACAAATTCACAACGTATACTGCGCGAAGTGGTCGAGATCGCGCAGAACCTAGCGCGGAGCAGTGATCCAGTGATCGATACGGCGCGACTGCCTATGACGGCACGCGCTAAGACAGACTGGGGTGTCAGCGATTCAATTCCTGCCCCCGGACGGAACGAAGTGCTCTCAGTAATTGGCTATGCGGCGGATGCCCGCGTTAACGTAGCCTTGGATCCTTCCACCATACCAAACTTCGAAGTCGCTGCGGCAAAGTACGTCGAACACGATGCCCGAACTCACGCCCGTAAGCCAAACCACTTCAACTTCTTTGAGGCTCAGCCGGCGATAGGACTGACAACCGTCGCGGATCTCTGGGCATCACAACTTCCCTTGCCCGAGCTAGATACTGAAATTCTGTGGGAGGTTTGGCTACAACCCGCCTCAGAACCGCGCTTTCGTGAAGCGCTCGAGATTGTCGGCCTCAGGGCTCCGCGCGCGATGGCTTTCGAAGACTTGCGGGTAATTGGCCTTTCGGGCACACGCAGGAACTTCGAACAACTCGCCCGCGGCGCTTCCATTGCCCAGCTGCGTCCGGCATCGTCGCTCAACAGATGGCGGCGGTAATGGCCGCCGCTCGGTGTGTTACACCGGCCCCCGAAAATGCGCCGTCAGTCTGCCTGCTCGATACTGGCGTGTATCGCGATCACCCTCTTCTTAAAGGATCGATCGGCTTTCGCGGCACCGTTGGCAGGGGCAGCGTAGACGATTGGGATGGTCACGGGACGCAGATGGCGGGCCTTGCGTTATTCGAGAATTTGCCTGAACTCATCAGCGAAAGGACGCCGATACAATTGCCCCTAGGCATCGAGTCGGTCGTCGTGCATCTTCCGGCGGTCGGCGCAAACAGTAAAATGCTGCCTGCGGAACGGGCGCGCCGTGCCGTCGACCTAGTCGAAGCAGAGGCAACGCGACCTCGGACCTTCTGCTTCGCGATGAATGCCCCGGATGAGCCTGATGACGGCGGTCCATCAAGCCTCTCGAGCGAGATCGACGTCCTCGCGTATGATATTGCAAACCCGAGGCTTTTCTGTGTGTCGGCGGGTAATGTTACCGTTGCGACGCCCGCAGTCGGCGACTACACCGCGTTGAACGAAACATCTGGCATTATGTCCCCGGCTCAAGCCTGGAACGCCCTAACTGTCGCCGCATGCACGGATTTGATTGAGGTACCCGATACTCATCACCCCGTAGCTGCAGCGGGTGACCTTTGCCCTTGGTCCCGAACGGCTGTGAACTGGGAGCGGCGGCATAAACCGCGAACGAAGCCCGACGTCGTCTTCGAAGGCGGCAACCAGATGAAGGACAAAGCCAGCGAGGCGATCGGTCCACATGTTGACCTTTGCCTGCTCTCAACGTCCTTCGAACCTGCAGCCCCACTCAAATTGACAGGTCAAACGAGTGCGGCAACCGCAGCTGTGGCGGGCCTGTGCGCGAACCTACAAGCCGAATACCCCACCCTCTGGCCGGAGACCGTGCGGGGCCTTGTGATCCACTCCTGCCAGCATACGGGGGCAATGCGTTCTCGGGCATCCACTGCAGCTGAGCAGCGAGGAAGTTGGCAGCAGGCGCTTTTGGAGCGTTTTGGATACGGGAGACCGAACCGCCGCCGAGCATTGGAGAACGCCGCGGACGCGCTCACTCTTATTGTACAGAGTAGTCTTCGCCCTTTGCGTCTGAATGAGCGAGGCGAAGCGGCAATTCTTGGTCAAATGAGATACCATACACTACCTTGGCCGATAGAAGTGCTAGAAGAATTAGGAGATATCCGCGCGGAACTCCGCGTTACGCTTTCGTACTTCATCGAGCCGAATCCGGGTGCAGTGGTCCGAGGCGATGTCGACATGTATCCGTCGCATGGACTCGACTTCGACGTGAAACGACCCGACGAGTCCGATGAGCAGGCGGTCGCGCGCATTAACGGACTGGAGCAGGCGCGCCGGGAATTTACGGCTCAACCTCTCAATTGGCGTTTAGGAAAGTTCCGAGGCCGTGGCGGCGTTAAACACGACCGATTGGTAACGACCGCGGCCGAGATAGCGCGAATGGGCGGAATCTCTGTTTTGCCACGTAAAGGTTGGTGGGGACAGGATCTAGAGCAAGTGGAGGAACAGGTCCGATACGCATTGATAGTCACGATCAGGACACCAGGAGAAGAGATTTACACTCAAATTGCGAGTACGATCGAAGTCGTCGCATGACTACGTGCGGCAATTTACCGATACGGTCGAACGTAGTCCATCCTGCTCCCACGGGCGTTTGTCGACAAACTCGATGCGGTATTGACCGGGCCGAGTGCAGCGGAAGAATTTAATTATGCGCAGTTGAGATCCGAAGCCATTCCCAGGCTCACGACGTTCGCCAATCTGTTCAACCCCAAAGGGCAAGTCCGCTGTCACTTGGTAACCGGCTGTCTCTGTAGGACGCAACTCAACTCCGAAGACTTCACACAAGCCAACGGCCAATTTTCCATCGAGAATGGTCGTCTACATAATTCAATCCTAGCTGCATACCTCGACATCCAGAGAATAGAACTCGATGTCAGTATCGAGTCCGCATTGGCCGTACGCGATCCTAACAAACCACTGCTCACCAAAGTTTAGTCCCCAGCTATTCTTGACGATCCAGCACTGTTCCTTGTCGTCGTATCCAACAACGCACACAGCGTGAAGGCCGCTAAATTTGCCAACAACATGACGATTGACCCCCGAGCGATAGGCTAAGAAATCCTCGTGGACCTTCATGCCGGCACTAACCGGGCCGGCGGCAACAGCATTCTTTCGCGCAGTTGTAACGAGATGCAATTTGTAAGAAGAGACTCGAATTAAAGGCGCAATCTCGACACAACTGCCTTTCGGCTCCCATTCAAGGTCAGCCTGCCGACCCACGCCTGCTTTGGCCCTTTCCAACGCCGGGACAAACTGCCAGCCTTTTTCGCATGTTCCGCCGCCGCAATGAAACAAATGCCCCTCTGACAACTGGACAGACTTGGACGTGCGAATCGCTGCCGCACTTTCGATCGCAGCACACGCGGCGAATGCCACGCATGCGCCGCATCGCCCTTGGTCCTTAATTGGAGTGACTCGGCCGCCGTTGTCGGTTCTCCAGTCCACAGAAGGAGGCGGAGGCGACGCGCTTAACTCGTCAAAAATGCCTCCAGCGGCCGCGCGCAGCTGGCGGTCTTCCTCGCTTAGCTCGAGCCCAAACAGCAAACTTATCGGATCTCCGGGTGACGAGCCTCGCCTCCAAACATCCGTATCCCCTGCAACCCAAGTCCCGGGTGCATGCGTTTCAATCGCGCGACTTATTTCCTCGAGCGTAAGCATAATTGCTCAGCCTCTTTCGCAAGTTCGCACTCAAAATCGCGGAAGCCCTACCTCGTCGCAAGGCCGCCGGGGCAACTCGGCGGCCGTTTCGTTTGGGCCGGGCCCCCCGCGCACCGCCTGCAGGCGGTCGACGACAGCCGCCTGAGGCAACGGCCACCCTGGCGCTGCACGGGCCACAGAGGCACGCCCTGCGGCAACGTCGCGATGATGGCTTCATAGGCGGCGGGCGTGATGGCGCGGATCATGCGGACGGGTTTTTTGGAGCGTTGGCCTCGTTGACGCGAATCGGGAGCAAAGAACGGGCATGCGGGCCGCCGCGGCAATTCGGCGGCCGTTTCGTTTGGCGGCGCCCGCCTTCGCCGGCCGTTACCCCCGGAGATACCCCCAAGATTTGCCGCCGCCGTCTGCGTTGCGAAAACTCTACCCAACAAATTGATATAGCGGCAAAACACTCGCGATAGCCCAGAGCGCGTCATGCCTACTGATGTAATAGACGAGGATCGGATGATCCTTCGATATGGTGTCGAGGTCGGCCATCATCAGATCGCCGCCCTGCAGCAGATTGTCGAAGCTGGTGAAGAGGAGCCATTTGCCCGCCGGCGTTTTCGCCGCCTCGTCGTGGAACATCGCCAGAAGCGCGTCGCGGGTCTTGTATTTCGTGTAGCCGCAGTCGGTGAAGAGCGCGTTGACGAGCGCGCCGGTCACCGTGTGCTGGTGCGGATCGATGAAGCCGGGCAGGAGCGCGCGGCCGTCGAGGTCGACGATTTCGGTCGATGCGGACTCGAGGCCCATCACGGCGTCAGCGGCGCCGACGGCTGCGACCCTGCCGTTCTTGACCGCCAGCGCTTCGACCGCGCAGCTGTCGCCGGCCATCGGGATGATCGGGCCGCCTCGGAAGATGAGATCGGCGCCCTCGGTCGGGGCGGCGAAGGCGGAGAGCGTCGGCGCGACGGCCGCCGCGCCGACGCTTGTCGCAAGAAAACGACGCCGGGTGAGACCGGGACGCATTCCGGGAATCGAGCCAAAAATATCGGCGACGCAGCCCTGGCACATTTCTCCCCCCTCCTCTTGCCGCCCGAGAGCCGCAGTATCGCGCCGATTGTGCGAAGATTTATTTAAGGATCGCCGCGCGGCCCTGGCCGCTCCCGGGCTTGTAGACGCGGTCGCTGACCGCGTCGGCCGCGCTCCATAGGGCGTCCCGGCAGGGCGCCCGTCTTTCGACGGGCTATGGAGCGCGGCTACAAGCCGTCGGCGACGAAGGCGGCGATCGCCTTCAGCCATTCCCCGTCCGCTTCCTCCTGCGTCGCGCCGCCCGCTTTGAGCGCGCTCTTCGACACGAGCAGCGAGTGGTCGGCGTCGTCGACGACGTGCAGGGCGGAGGCCGCGCGCATGCGCTTGCGCACGTCTTCGAGAAGGTCGAGCGGGCAGAGCGGATCGCGCGTTCCCTGGACGAACATCGTCGGCGTCCGCAACTCGACGAGGACCTCGTCGCGCAGCTTCGACCGGTCGCCCACGCCGCACAGCGGATAGCCGAGGCAGATCACCGCTTCGACCGGCTCGACGAGGGCGACATGGCAGCCGACCCGCCCGCCCATGCTCTTGCCGGCGAGCACGACGGGGCCGTCGTGTTTCTCGCGGAGCGCCGCCAGCGCCGCCCGATGCGCCACGATGAGCTTTTGCAGCGGGTCCGGCCGCCGCCTGCCTTCAATCATGTAAGGATAGTCGAACGGCTCGACCCGACCGAGCGTTGCGATGAGGCGCGCAAAAGCCCGCATGCGCGGATGCGAAACGGGCGCGCCGGCACCCGGGGCGAGAAGAAAGGCGATTGCGCGATCGGCCATCGGAGGGGAGCGTAACGGCTGCGCGGGACGCGGCGCAACCCGCCGGGCGGATCCGGGCCAGGTTCGTCGTCCAGGCGAGCGCCAGCATCGGTGCGATGCTTCGCACGAGGGTTCGATTCCCTTCCGGCACGCCAGCCATTATCATCGATTGTGCGTTGCGCCGATTTGCGGCGGACGCCGCGCCGTGCAGTTTTGTCGACGCGCAAGCGATTTCAATTGGATAGGCGCCAAAGACGTAATCGGGGCAAATTTCCGGGCGGAAGGGGGGAGTCAAGCGTCGGAAAGTATGATTCAAGCTGGGGATGTCCGTTGATTCGGGTGATCCGCTTGAGCGCATGACGCCGGCCGAGCTCATCGGCCTGGTTCGCACTTTGATTGGCGAAGTGACCCGCTTTCAGGCGGAGTACGAGAAGGTGAGCGGGGCGTTGGCCAAGCTGAGGGTCGAGCATCAGGCGGTCAAGGACGAACTGGCGCGATTGAAGAAACTGCCGCCGCGGCCGCCGCAGAAACCCTCGGGGATGGACAAGGCGACGGACCGACCGGATTCGCAAGCGAACGCGCCCAAGGGCGGGCGGTCGACGCAGCGGCGCGGCAGCAACCTGGACAAGCTGACGGTCACGCAAACCATCGAGGTGAAGGTCGACGCGCCAGCGGGTTCCCGCCACAAGGGCTACGAAGAGATCGTCGTTCAGGACTTGGTTCTGAATCCTTTGGTGACCCGCTATCGGCGCGAGCGCTGGCAAACGCCGGATGGGAAGACTCTGATCGCGCCGCTCGATCCCGGGATCGTCGGTGGCTATGGCCCGCATCTTCAGCGCCTGATCTTGATGCTGCACTTTCAGGGACAGATGACCTGCGAGCGGATTCTGGCGCTGCTGAACGGCGTCGGCGTGGTGATTTCGAAACGCCAGGTGGTGCGCCTGCTGGCCGCCAAGCTCGAGACGTTCCGCGCTGAGGACGCCGAGGTGCTGAAGACCGGATTGAGCAGCGCTTCCTTCGTCACGGTCGACGACACCGGCGCCCGCCATCGAGGCAAGAGCGGCGTGACGACCCAGATCGGTTCCGACAGCTTCACCACGTTTCGAACCGGCCCGAGCAAGTCCCGCCTGGCGTTCCTGCGCAATCTCCTGGGCGGCGCGGCCTCTTACGTGGTCAACGAGGCGGCGCTCGTCTACATGCGGGCTTGCAATCTGAGCCTCAG
Organism: uncultured Alphaproteobacteria bacterium; assembly: GCA_963758335.1. Classification (GTDB taxonomy): domain Bacteria; phylum Pseudomonadota; class Alphaproteobacteria; order Rhizobiales; family Beijerinckiaceae; genus Roseiarcus. Next base: position 1,007,012 of record CAVWVF010000004.1, read on the forward strand.
CCTCATCGACACGCTCGCGGGCCATCCGACGCGGCTTTTTGCGTCTCACGAAGACTGGACGAGCCATCTGAACGCGCTCGGATTCGCCGATCTCAGGATCACCCCCGATCCGGTGCGGGTCGCCAGCGAGGGTGCTCTGTGGGGCGCCGTTCGCGAGCAAGGCCTGCTCGGCCAAGCCATCGTCGTGTCAGACGGCGCCGGCCAGTTCCGCGTCGGCGAACACGCCTTGTGCTGGGTGCACGCCGAACGCCTGGTCCACAAGCTCATCCCCGCCAACGACAAGCAGCGCAACGCGATCGAGGTCGCACGGCGCATGATCTGGTGGTTCTATCGCGCCTTAAAAGAATACAAGCTCGCCCCGAGCCTCGAGAAAGCCGAGCGTTTGCGGGCGCAGTTCGACCGCATCTTCAACCGCTCCAGAACCGGCTACGCCACCCTCGACAGCCTGCTCAGGCGCCTCTTTCGCCTCAAGGACGATCTCTTGCGCGTCCTCGACCATCCCCATATTCCGCTGCACACCAACGCCTCGGAAAACGACATCCGCGTCTTCGTCACCAAGCGCAAAATCTCCGGCGGGACCCTCAGCGACAGAGGCCGCGACGCCCGCGACGTCATGCTCGGGCTCGCCAAGACCTGCAGGAAGCTCAAAATCCCCTTCTTCGACTATCTCGGCGCTCGCCTCGCCATTCCAGGCCCCGAAATCCCCGATCTCGCAACTCTCGTCAGGCCCGCCCCAAGCTAACGCCGCCCGGAAATTCGCCCCGGTTACCCAAAAACTCCGAGACTCCGCCATTGTAACTCCCAAGCCGTTCGATCGTTGTCATGCCCGCGAAAGCGGGCATCCAGAGATGACGGGTTCTGAAGGTTCGACCGGAGCGGCGACGGACTTTGGACCCCCGCGTGCGCGGGGGTGACAGTGTTGTGCGCGGGGGTGACAGTGTTGGATGCGCGGGGCCCAGGCATCCGAGACTCGGGGGAGCTTGGAGTTATACCCCGACTTATTGAGAAGCCGAGAAACTCCTTGACGTTGCGGACGAACAGGATTCGTCTGGGGATGTGATTCGCGGCGGATTTCTCTCAGCTGACGACCGGCGGGCCCTAACCGGGCTTGCTCGGGATGGACTTGCGGAGCATCGCGTGGCCCGCCGAGCCAACGCCGTCGTCCTTCTCGACCAGGGCTGGAGCTGCGAGCGGGTCGCGGCGGCGTTGTTGCTGGACGACGACACGGTTCGCGATTGGCATCGGGCCTATGAGCGAGGTGGCGTCGAGGGGCTGAAGAGCTTTGGCCACGAAGGCGGCAGCAGCCTCCTCACCGACGAGCAGGCAATTGCTCTGGGCAATTGGATCGATGCTCATTGCCCCCGCAGCACCCGGAAGATAGGGGCTTGGCTAAAGCGCTCATTTGGGCTGAGCTATAGCCATTCGGGGCTGATCGCGTTGCTGCATCGCTTGGGCTTTGACTACCGCAAGCCGGAACGGGTGCCGCGCGCCCTCGACGACGCCAAGCAGCAAGCCTTCATCGACGAATACGAGAACCTGCTCAACACGATGGGCGTCGATGAGGCCGTCGTCTTCGTCGATGCGGTTCATCCGACCCATCAGGTGAGGCCGGCTGGCTGCTGGGCCCGCAAGGACGTCGCCCTCGCGGTGGAGCAGACGACGGGCCGTGACCGGCTGAACATCCACGGCGCCATCAATCTCGAAACCGGCCAGACGCAGATTCTCGCGGTCGAGAAGGTCAACGCGCTGAGCTTCATCAAGCTATTGGGCGAGATCGAGGGCACGCATACCGCGATGCGCCTCATCCACGTCTTCGTCGACAACGCCAGCTATCACAAGGCTGACCTCGTCAAAGAATGGCTTGCGGCGGCCGGGCGCAAAATCGTGCTGCACTTCCTTCCGCCTTATTGTCCCCATCTCGATCCCATCGAACGGTTGTGGGGCTTGATGCACGAAAACGTCACCCACAACCGGGATTACAAGACCTTCAACGAATTCCGCCGGGAGATCATAAAATTCCTCCGGCATACCGTGCCCAAACGCTGGAAACGGTTCTGCGACCGAATCAGCGACAATTTCCGCGTGATCCACCGCGCCGATTTTCGGGTTATCGCTTAGCCGGCGTATACCCGCCATTTTTGGTCTGAGACGTGCGCCATCCGGTCTGGGATTACGTAAGCTGTCACCGTAACCACGACCGTAACCACGTAACCAGAATTAAACGCGGGCTGACGATCAATCAAGAAAGTTCTCGGTAGAGGACGACCAGCAGGGGGACTTCTATCCTAACCGCCGCCTACAACGGTTCCGCTCCGCAGCTCCACGTGACCCGAGGGAACGCGGCACAATATTCTTAATTCTTACGCCAAAAGCTTCAACTAAATTCTGCAAATTGGATTCCGTGTTACGTGTAGCTAGGCTGCCGCCTCATCACAACGTTCGCTCAGGTCAGCGTGAGGAGGATTGTCGGCAACTTCACAGTCATTTTCATAGAAAGGTTCCACACTATCACCGTGTTTAGCATCGAATGTTCGAAATGCGGCTTTACCGTACCATCAGGCGCTCGATATTGCCAAGGTTGCGGCGTGGATGTCGGCTTTCCAAATGTCAAACTCGCCAGTCGAGCGGAGGAACTCGATGCTCTCAACATACGGGTTCAAAATGCGAAGATATCCGCCGCTGCCAGAGGTATTGCGGTCATACTTGAAAACTTTGGCTTGGTCGTCGCGGGCTCTCGCTCGGTTTGGGCACGCGATTTAGCGACACTTGACAGCTTCGTAAAAAGAGAGAACGCTCTGTACGTGTCGTTTCATCAACAAGTACGTTCCCAATCACGCATACCGGAAGAAAATGAATGGGATCGAGGACGAACTGCTGCTGAGAGTACAATTAATCCATTCTTCTATGAGGAAATTAACTTCGCTTGTATATCTCTGGGTGGCAAAGGAGCATCCGGTTACGGAGATTATCATATCACTCTCAAGGATAAACTCATCGAAGACCGCACGACGGTGTTCGAAGAAAACCCATTTGTTTTTTGTGAACGTCATCGTGTTATTGCTGGAGACGCGCCACCGATGGGGTATCGGGCCTTGTGGGTCAATCGTGGGTTGCTGGCGATGGCAAAGCTCCAAGCCAATATCAGCCGCAACAACACCGGATCAGTTTCCTGGCATTCTAGACGATCGATTCCATGAAACCGCTCAATTGCTTAATTGGCCTTCGATCCACGGAATGCGGCCGTTTCGAGCATCCCATGGGATTCGAACTTTGGAAGCGCCCGACTAGTGCAGCGGGGAACTCCGCCGAGCGGTGGCGACTTTATTGAGGCGCACATCTACGGACCATTGCACCGCGTTGCGATAGAAAGGGTGATTGGACCGCGACCCCGGAAGGGTGCAGATTTGGCAATTTGGAGGAGTGTGCAGAAGACGCTACGAGATATCGGTGCCGCGGTGGAGGAGCTGTGATGGATGCGCTCGTATCGGGACAAGCGGCCACGGCCGCCCTCATTGAGGGAAACGATGTCAGCATCCTCCGCTTCAACGACGGAGGTTTAGAGCGGACCACTTTTGAGGTGGTGGGCCGCATCTTTGCGGGCTGCACCGACGTAAAGCATTTCCAAGGCGTTGACATGGTGCAAGTTGATGCTGCGCTGCACAAATCCTGGTCGTTCGATCGGGCAATTCGCCTCACCCTGATCGTTCTTGACGACAAAGAGTACGTCGAGACGAAGCAAGAGGCGGCTTCGTACCTTGAGGAACTCTTCACTGATCCAGAGGTGAAGACGTTCGTCGCTAACCAACTCGCTTGGGCGCCGCTACCGCGGGTTGCGGTGGTCGAGGAAGCCTCCATCGTTGGCCATCCAAAGGTTGTCGGCTTCTTTTCGGACCTCCTCGGCAAGCAACGGACTGTGAAAGTATATCATGACAGCTGGGAGGCGCTCCCAAACGAACTATTCGAATCGACCAGTGACCGGGTGAGCTTCCGAGAAGCTTGCATTTCTCGCGGGGCCTTCAGAAAACTTACGGACTCCGGCGAGGGTACCGCGCAAACGAACTTGGCTGTATTGGAGTGCTATCAACTTCTCCACGACAAGCCAAACTACCGTACAATCATTCGGAATTGGACGCAGGGCTCTCTGAAACCGCGACGCAACGTCGCAGAATTGGACTATATTGAAGACGAAGAGCTGCCTTACATAAACAAGACCGTTCTCCACGCGGGGGGACATGCGCTTACGAAGCCGCCCTTCATCAACAGGAGGCAATTAAGCAGCAACTTCGCAACGGGAACTTAACCCTTGCTAGACGTTATACAAACGATCTCGTTGCATCGCAATTGGGTAAGGGCGGTCCGGAATACGCGGCGAAATCGCTCTGTCGATTGGCCCAGGAGGCGAAGCGCGTTGGACTCCATTCGATTCAATTGGAGTGGGCGGAGCGCGCTGTCGACGTCTGTCCAGATGATGCTTGGTCGCACGGTCAAGCAGCAGACGCGCTGGGTGAAGGGGTCGATCCGCGTCAACGGCAAGCCGTCGTTCGTGACGGAGACCGGCGTGGAGCTCCCACTCAAATCAGCCCCAAGCGGGGCGACCGAGCGGCGCTGCGTCTATGGAATTCGCCCGGAGCATTTGACGCTCGCCGAAGGCGACTTCAGGGCCGAAATCTCGGTGGTCGAACCGACCGGCTCAGAGACTCAGGTCTTCGCCAAGCTCGGCGGCCAGCAGATCGTGGGCGTCTTTCGAGAACGGATCTCGGCGCGGCCGGGCGACAGCCTCCCCTTGTCGCCGAACCTCGAGGCGGTCCATCTGTTCGACGCGGAAACCGGAAAGCGGCTGGAGTAGAGGCCGGCGGCGGCCATGTCGGAGGCTCACGACTCTCACCGATTGGAGAGCTCGTAGAGCGCAAGAACGTTTTCGAGCGGCGTGTCGCATTGGATGTGGTGCAAGCCGGCCATGATGTATCCGCCATCTTGTCCCAGATCCCGGACGAGCCGCCTGGCGGCTTCCCTCACGTCCGCCGGGCTTCCCTTGGGAAGCAGGTCGACGATATCCACGCCGCCATGGAAGCTGAGCCGCGCGCCGAAATCACGCTTCAGGCACGCGGCCTCCATCCCGGCGGCGCCGGGCTGTAACGGGTTCAGGACATCGACGCCCATCTCGATGAGATCGGGGATGAGAGGCCGAACCGCTCCGTCGGTATGGTACATCAGCTGCTTGGCGACGTCGATGAGTTTCTGATGGCAGGGGCGAATGAACGTTCGCCACACCTTCTTCGAAATGAGGAGGCTCGAGTTGGAGCCGATGTCGTCATAGAAGTAAACCATGTCGATGTCGTCAGCGGCCTCGCGGAGCAGGCGCCGGGTCGCTTCCACGATGATGTCGGTGATCCGCTCCATCATGTATGCCGGGATCGCGGGATTGACGATCATTTCCGTGAGGAACTTCTCCATCCCGCGCAACTGCCACGCCAGTTCGAAGACCGCGCCCATGCGGAAGCGGACATGGTAGCGCCGACCCCGGTTCATGTCGCGGATCACCGACTTGACCGGCCTGAAATCCCACCAGTCCGGTTCGGGCCATCGATGCGCTCGAATATCGCCGAGCGACTCGGCCGCAGCCAGCGCCGGAATGTTCTCCTCGTAGCTGCCGAGCTCGTTTGTCTGAACCTTGAAACGCCGGCCGAAGATCTCCGTGGCGATGCCGTCCTCGCCGATCCAGCGCCACATGCGGGCAGGCGTGGAGCGGCTCTGCACCTTCCACCATTCCGTCCGGCCCCCGGGCGCGAACGCCGATTCCGGCGGAGCGCAGAACTGGTCGTAGGAGATGACGCGGGAGTCGACCTCGAGCCGTCTCAGAATCTCTTCCCAGGCGGGATCGAAAAAGCGGGAATCATCGAGCGGCGCGCGGGCGATGCCGAGGCGCCCCGCCAACAGGTCCCAGATTTCCGGGACCGCCAGGAAATCGACCGGGGTTCTGTCCGGGTTGCGGTGCGCGAGGGCCAGGTTCACCCGGTCTCTGGGGATCGTTTCACTCGTCATCTTCGCATTCCGCACGGGCCCCTGGGCTTTTGGACCGCCCCCAAACCGGGCGCCAAAATCTTCCAGCTCACGACTTGGAATCTCGGCGATCTCATCAGAAGTGGGAAAGCTGGCGGAGGCCACTGCGGCCCGGAAGCCGGAGAGGGCTTTGACCCTTTCGTCCCGCATAGCCTTTTGCAGCCTGGCGAGGTCGCCCCATGCTCGCGCATGGCGAGGCAGCTTCGATGACTCGCCGCAGATATCGCAGGCGAAGAGGAAAATCACGTCGGCGTCCCCGCCCGACGCGAGCGAGATCGTGACAAGGGAGGTGCGACGGTTGATCTCGGACAAGACGGCGGCGGGGATCAACTCGCATTCGACGGCGAACGCCCCGGCGTCTTCGAGGCGGCGAAAGCGGTCCCACAGGTCGATGGCTTCGGCTGCCGTCTTGCCGACCGCACGTACGGCACCGAACCAGGTCGACTCGCGAGGCACAAAGCCGAGGTGACCGACGATCGGTATCAATTCGGCGGACAGCATGCGCACCATTTCGTAGCCGCGTCCCGTGATGACAGCGTCGGTCCCGGCGGCGATCGCGGCGAAGGCTGTGCGCAGCATATCGTCGGCTGTCACGGCTTGGGTAAATCCAAGCGCCGCGGTCACGAAGAGGCGCTGCGACCCTTCGCGCACCTGGCGCACGTTCGCGCTGCGGCAGACGACCATCTCCACGCCGGCCTCGTCGGCCGCCGCCGCCTCTTCGGCGGTGTCCGCCGTCGTTTGCGCGACGCGGCGACCGCTTCCTTTGAGCGCGCGCAAGCCGGCGACGGTCTCGCAGCGTTCGACCTCCCGGGCGGCGAAATCGAAGATCCGCGGCACCAGCCCTTCAACTTTCTCGCGTAAATAGTCCGGGGCGACGACACCGGGCTTGGAGAACCAGGCCGGAACGTCGACACCGGAGTAGAGCAGGATATTGCCCCAGGGGTCGAACGCGCCGGTGCGCACGATAGCCTTGGCTTTCGCCGCCATCTCCGACAGCAGAACCTCGTGCTTGACCGGCTCGAAATCCGCGTCGGGAAACAGCCGCTTGATCTTGGCCAGCAGGCGGCGCGTTGTGCTGGGGCAGAACGTCTGCGTATCCGACGCGCTCGGCGATCAGGTTTTGTGAGATCGGCAGCAGGACCGTCTCGAGATCGGGGACGTCCGGAACAATCGCGAGGTCGATGCGCCACGCCGTCCGGGGAATGGGAAAGCCGGCGTCGCAGATGATCGTCAGGTCGCCGTGGCCCATGCAGGCGATGGCGTGACTGAGCTCGGCGTTCAGCAATCTGTTGCGGTTCACGTGTTCCTCCAGACCGTCTTCAATGCTCGCTCATACGCGGCGTCCGCCCGCGCCCGATCGGGAAGGCCCGGAACCACCCCGAGCCTGGTGCATGCGATCCCCCCGCAAGCCACGCCGAAGCGAACCGCCTCGACCACGCTTCGGCCCTCCGCCAACGCCACCGCAAAGCCGGAATTGAACGCATCACCGGCGCCGGTTGTGTCGACAACTTCGACTTCGACCGCCGGGACGCGCACGTCGAGCGTGTCGGAGAGGATCATCGCGCCGTCGCGCCCGAGCGTGGTGATGACGTTGCGAGCGCCGCGCCGGCGAAGCTCCTTCGCAAGTTCGCGCGACGAGCGGGGATCGTCCGCAGGCAGATTGAGGAGGATGCGCAGCTCGCTCTCGTTCGGCGTCAGATAGTCGACCGACGCGAAGATCGAAGCCGGCAGCGCGCGCGGGCGCCGGATTGAGGATCGTCGTCGCTCCGTGCTTTCGGCCGAGCTCCACGGCGCGCGCGGCGGCCGGGGTCGGCACTTCGAGCACCGTCATGACGACGTCGCTCGCAGCGATCCGCGCTTTCGCCGGCGCCGACAGCGTCGTCGTCGAGGAGCTCATTCGCGGCCATGTCGAGGATGATGAAATTCTCACCCTCCGAATTGAGGATGATGAAACCCACTCCGGTCGGGCGCTCGGCGCGCATCGTGACGAGGGAGGCGTCCACGGTGTCGGCTCCGACCATGGCGATGAGCGAAGAGCAGGCGCCGAGCCTCGCGGTCGCCACGGCCTGGTTGGAGCCTTTGCCGCCGGGACCCATGTCGAAGTCGGTTCCGAGCAGGGTCTCGCCGAAGATCGGCAGTTTCGGCGCCCGCATGGTCATGCCGACCGCGAAGCTGCCGACGACGGTGATTGTCGAAGCCTTCATCCCACGCCCCTAGGCCGCCATCGCCCGCATGAGGATGGCTTCCTCGTTGAACTCGCCGTCCGTGAGATCGCCGGAAATTCGGCCGTTTCGCATGACCAGCACCCGGTCGGCGTTCATGATCAGTTCGGGAACCTCCGAGGTGATCAAGACGATCGGGACGCCCTCCGCCGCGATGCCGCGCAGGATCGCATAGATTTCCGCCTTGGCGCCGACATCGATGCCGCGCGTCGGCTCGTGCAGGATCAGCACGCGCGGATTGGTGACCAGACTGCGGCCGAGGAGGATCTTCTGCTGGTTGCCGCCCGACAGCGTGCCGAGCTTATCGGCGAGCCTGCCTATTCGAGCATGCAGACGCGCGACCTGGGCGCGCGCCTCGCGCTTGATCGCGCTGCGCCGGAGGAACCCGGCGACGGAGAATTTCGACAGAGAGGCCGCAACGATGTTCTCCGCGATGTTCATCAACAGGAAGCCGCCGGCGCCACGCCGATCGGCGGCACGAAGGACATCCCCGCCCGGATCGAGGCCATCGGATCGAACGCGCGCAATTCCCCGCGGTCAACGACGACGCGGCCCCGCCGGTCGCGAAGGCCGAACAAGGCCGCGCCGAGCTCGTCCTTGCCGGAATCGGGAAGACCCGCCACGCCGAGGATTTCCCCCGAATGGACGCTGAAGCTGACCCCGTCGATCCCCAGCGCCGCCAGTTCTTCTACCGAAAGGGTGACTTTCGCGTCGATCGGCTCCGCCTTAGCCGCCGAAGCCGCAAGGTCGCCGACGTCGCGGCCCACCATTGCCCGGATCAAACGGTCTTCCGTGACGTTCCGGTTGTCCAGCGTCTCGACCAGCCGACCGTCGCGCATGACCGCGATGCGGTCCGCGAGGTCGAGCACTTCCGACAGGCGATGCGAGACGTACACGACGGCGACGCCCTCGCTTCGAAGTTGCCGGATGACGTCGAACAGCCGCTCGCTTTCGCGCCTGGAAATGGCGGAGTTCGGCTCGTCGAGCACGAGAACGCGCGCGCTGGCGAACGGCCGCGGCGATCTCGACGAGCTGCATCTCCGCGATCGACAGTCGCGCGACCTTCGCGTCAGAATCGAGTTTCGGCAGCCCGAGCCGCACGAGCGCCGCGCGCGTCTCGGCTCGCATCCTCTGTCGAGGGATGAGCGAGGCGACCGGCCTCGCCGCCAGCTCCGACATCATGACGTTTTCCGCCACGCTCATCTTCGGGCAGAGGGCGACCTCCTGATGGACTACGACGATGCCCGCCGCGCGACTTTCGAGAGGCGACGCGAAACGCGTCGGCTTGCCGTCGATCCGAAGGTCGCCCTCATTCGGCGGAAATTCTCCCGCCAGCACGTTGATCAGGGTGGACTTGCCGGCGCCATTCTCGCCCACGACCGCGTGCACCTCTCCGCCGCGAAATCCCACGGAGACGCGATTAAGCGCGATGACGCCGGGGAACCGTTTGGTGACCCCGGCGATCTCGACGATGTTGTCGTGGCGATCCGTCATGGCGCTCCCCGCGACGGCCCGCGACGCGCGAGGACCGTCGCCGCTGCGCGCTACTTCTTGGCGACCTCGGCGATGTTGTCCTTGGTATAGACCTTCACGCCGGTGTCGATATTGTCGATCGGCTGTCCCTTGAGGAATTTCACCAATAGGTCGACGGCTTCATAGCCATGTCGTTCCGGCGCCTGGTCGATCGTCGCCTGGATATCGCCCTTCTGGATCAGTTGCACCGTCTGGTCCAACAGGTCGAATCCGATGACCTTGACTTTGTCGGTCGCCTTGTTGCGCTCGACCCAGGTTCCCGCCGCCGGCGTCGAGCAGCATTCGAGCGAAAGCACGCCGGAAATGTTCGGGTTGGCGAGCATGGCGTTCTCGATCGCGGAATAGATCTTCTGCGGATCGTTGCCGGTGTTGAGGGTGTTGACGACTTCAATGCCGGGGAACGCTTTCAAAGCCTCGCGCGCGCCTTTCTCGCGATCGAGGGACCATTGCGCAGCCGCGTCGAGGGTCGTGATCAGGACCTTGCCTTTGCCGTCGAGCACGTTCCCCATCAATTTGCCGGCCTCGCGCCCCGACTGGACGAGGTCCTGACCGGCGAAGGCGAGCCTCTTGCTGTTGGGATTATCGGTGTTGAAGGTCACGACGGGAATACCCGCCTTCAAGACGCGATCGATGACGGGCCCGAGCGCGTCGCTCGAGACCGACGATATCGCCAACCCGTCCATCTTGCCCATGAGGGTCTCGATCTCGCTGATCTGGTTGTCGGCGTTGGCGCCCGTGGGACCGATGAAGACCGCGTCCACCTTGTCCGCGGCGCCGGCCTTCCGGACGCCGGACTTGATGAACGGGGCGAACTCGTTGGAGACGTCATGGTAAGAGACATAGATGTCGAGCGGCTTGCCGGACTCGATTTTTGCCTTGATCCGATCGGCGAGCGGGAAGTCGCTGAGGTGGGATGCGGAATAGCCCGAGAGCGGCGTCATGGCGAGCGCCGCTGCGAGCAAGATGGATCGAAGTTTCATGGATGGTCCTCCCTTGTTGGACTGTTTTTAAGGCCAATCTACGCCGTGCGTCGCGTCGTCCATTTGTCGATGCCAACAGCGATGATGATGACGAGGCCGATCATCAGCTCCTGGACGAAGGGCAACTATCAGCACGAGCCCGTTGCGCATGACGCCGATGATCAGCACGCCGAGAATTGTTCCGAGGATCGTGCCCTCGCCGCCGGACAGCGACGCGCCGCCGACGATGGTCGCGGCGATCACGTCGAGTTCGAGACCCAGCCCCGTCCGTCCGGCCTGGCCGCTCGGCAGGAAGGCGAGGCTCAGGATGCCGGAGAAAGCCGCGAGCGCGCCCATCAGCATGAAGGCCGAGATCTTCACGCGATTGACGTCGATGCCGGCAACTCGCGCAGCCTTGGGGCTGCCGCCGACGGCGAAGACCCGGAAGCCGAAATTGGTGGCGGACAGGACCACCCAGGCGACGGCGGCCACGGCGGCGAAGAACACGAGCTGCATCGGAACAACGCCGAACACACTTCCCTGTCCCATGAATTCGAAGGCGTTCAGAATGTCCGGCCCGGTGAAGGGTTTCGGACGCCGGCCCCTTGCGGGACGGTCGTGCGTGGTCCGGGGCCGGCGTTCGAAAGCCTTCACCAAGGCAGCCGCTCGGGCAATGACGTTAGGCTGGTCGTCCGCGAAAGAGGGCCTTTTCGCTTACGCGAGTGGCGGCTCCAGGAAGCTCGGGAAGTAGGAGTCCTTGGGGAGCCTGGGATGCGCAGTTCGATCGTCCCGGCGCTCGTCTCCCAGTCGCGGTCAAGGTAGCTGTTGCGCTGGACGAACCGGTCGGGCGATCGCTCGCAATGGTGCGCCCGGTCCGGGCTCCACCTCGAGCTCCATCAGCCGTTCGGCAGCGAAACCGATCATCTCCCGGAGGAGGTCCGCGTGGGGGTGTTCTCCACAAAGTTCGGTTATTGGGGATTCCTCGGTTGCGTTGATGTTCGCAACCCGACTACCGGAGCATCGCCAATGACCGCCGCAACCCGCTCGCTCGCTACGGCGCTATGGAAAGCCCGCTTCGCGAGCGGGTTGCGTCCCTTCTACACCACCATCGGGGACACGACCTTTGCAATAGCGAACAACCGCTGTATGTTATAGTAATAAGGGTGCACGAGTGACCCCTTAATCGCGGGTCGGACACGCTGACTGGGCTCCTCGCTGAATGGAGTGGGTAAGGCCGTTTTTTGGGTTCGCTTGGGGAGCGATCGGTTGGGATCGAGTTTATTGTGAGGGGATGTGCGAGACACCGATCTTTTCCAGTTGGCCCTTGGGTTGCAGTCGCCGTGGACGGTGACGCGTAGCGAGTTTGCGGTCGAGGATGGTCGGCTCGATTTGTATGTGGACTTTCCGCGCGGGAGCCGGTTCGCCTGCGCCGAGTGCGGACGCGAGGGTTGCGCGGTTCACGACACGAAGGATGAAACGTGGCGGCATCTGGACTTCTTCCAGCATGGCACGCTGTTGCACGCTCGTGTGCCGCGCGTGAGCTGTCCGAACTGCGGGGTGCGCAAGGTCGCCACGCCGTGGGCTCGGGCGAGTTCCGGGTTCACGTTGTTGTTCGAGGCCTACGTGCTGGCGCTGGCCAAGGCGATGCCGATCGCCAATGCGGCCAAGCGGCTTGGCGAGCACGACACGCGCTTGTGGCGGATCGTCGAGCATTACGTGTGGGGCGCGGTGGAGGCGTTGGATTTGTCGCAGGTGCGGCGCATCGCCGCCGACGAAACCTCGGCGCGGCGCGGCCACGACTATGTCAGCCTGTTCGTCGACATGGCGCGGCGCAAAGTCATCTACGTGGCCGACGGCAAGGACGCCGCGACGGTGAAGGAATTCGCGGATTTCCTCGAGGCCCACGGCGGCAAGCGCGAGGCGGTCACCGACGCCAGCATCGACATGGGGGCGGCGTTCGAAGCGGGGATCAAGGCGAACTTCGAGAACGCCGAGATCACGTTCGACAAATTCCACGTCATCAAACTCGCCAACGAGGCCGTCGACCAGGTGCGACGCGAGGAAGCGCGGAACAACTTCCAGATCAAGGGCCGGCGCTACATCTTCCTCAAGAACGTCGATCATCTGACGCAGGAGGAGAAGGAAGCGTTGTCAAGATTGGAAGCGCAGAACCTGGACACGATCCAGGCGATGCAAATCCGCATGAACCTGCAACAGCTGTTCACGATGGACGCCAAGACCGCCCGACGCTTCCTCGATCGCTGGAACGCCTGGGTTCAGGTCTGCGATCTCGGCCCGATGAAGCGACTGGCAAAGACGATCATGGCCAAGGCCGAGGGCATTCTCAGATCGATCGCCACCGGCCTTTCCAACGGCGTCCTCGAAGCCATCAACGGCAACGTGCAGGCCGCCAAGCGCAAAGCCAAAGGCTACCGAACTAAGCGAAATCTCAAAGCCGTCGTCTACCTCATCGCCGGAGACGTTCTGGCCAATTCACCCACTTGAAATAGCGACGAGCCCGCTGACTGTAGGCGTGCCTTGGCGTGCCTAGGAGCGAAGAGAATGTTTCTCTCAGCCAAATCCGAGGTAGACTGGGCAGAAGTTACCGCTCCGCCACGGCTGGAATTATTGGCGTCGGAGAAGGAGCAACATTCGATTTATTTGCTCCTGGCAATGGCGCTTGTCTTCGATGGTTGGTGCGTCAACAAGCACCGGCCGGAGCAGATCAGCCTCTACACACACGTTGAACGAGACAGAACATTTCACGATTACCTTGGACACAATGTCGGGGCTCTCGTGGTCGATCCGAGCGGAGGCATTCTTGCGTTTGCGCTCAATCGCAGTGCGGAGCTCAACAGCACACTCGAGCCCGCCGAGGCCCGTGCGATCCGGCACGCGATCAACCGCAGCAATGAGAGAGGTCGCGCGCCATGGAGTTTCACAAGCCTTCTGAAGGGGAGCAGGCTCTACGCGACTTTGGAGCCCTGTTCGCAATGCGCGGGCATTGCCGAGCTGGCCCAGCTTGAAAGCGTCGTCTACGCGCAGCATGATTCACTTCATTGCAGCGTCGTGAATGTTCTCTACAACCTGCACCTGCGTCCGGAGGCAACTCCAGCGCCGCTCCCGATCCGAGCGACGTTCCACCCGCTTTGGAATGAACTGGCGACAGCGCATGCGGATTTCGTCGCGTCGAAACCGTCGCACGGCCGCACGGGCCTGACGTCGTTTCTTGAAACGATCGAGGCTTACGCAATTTACAGCAAGGCGGCCGAATATCTCGAGGGGATGGTGGTCGAGAATTCGGAGAACGCCGCGGTCCTGGTGAGGGCCCAGCCGCTTCGCCGCTCTTCGCGGCTGCGGAAGACGAATGGCGAGCATGAGGGACCTCAATCTGCTATACATGTAAAGCAGGAGGCGCCCCGCGCGCAACGGAAATGTCGCTGCGAGGCCGCCGGCCCGGAAGGACCGAGTGGGTGTCCTGATCGGGCGGAGCGGCCGTTGACGAGAAAGAGTCGCCCTACGAGAGAGGCCCGAAAAGGAGAAGCAAAAGGATGGCGCCGGGAAACTGCAAGCTGATCGGCCGCTGGCGGATCGTCGAGGCCGACATTTGGGACCGCGGCTATCTCGACCTCGACGTGCCGGCGACGATCACGATCGCCGACGACGGTCACGGTGAAATCGCCTTTGGCGCGCTCCAGGCGAGCCTCGACATCGAATACGGCCGCGATTCGATCGGATTCGCCTGGGGAGGCTCGGACGAGATGGACGAGGTTCCCGGCGACGGCTCGGCCGAACTCCTCGACGACGGCTCGATCGCGATTTTCAACCGCGTCGCGCGCGTGCCTTTTTCTCTGATAGAGAGGTCGGGAAACGCGAGTCCGGCCAGGATCTTCCTCTGGAATTACGAGGCCTGATCGGCGGGAGACCGTGGGGCCGCAGCCATGTCCGCCAGCGAGCGCATCGATGGACTGATCAAATGGGCGCAGCGCGAAGAGTGGCGTGACGGCCTCGAGCCACGTTGGAGCGGACGCAGTCCCGTTAACCCGGCCCCAGCCGGTGGCGCTTCCTGTCAACAACCTCGCTCAGATCGAGCGCCCGGGTGGCGACTTGCCGCAACGTAGGTTAGCGTTTGCGAATCGCGACCAGGACTGTCGCGACAGTGCAGGGCCTCCATGCCGCAGCTTTACGCCAAGACGCTGTTCGACGACCCGGATCCGACGGCCGATCGCGATGCCTGGGTCGAGACCTTCGCCCGAACCTTCGCCGATCCGGCCCGGAGCGACGGCTTTCTTTCCGAGGCCGAAAAGGCGGAAAGGGCTTGCCCGGGGGACCCGATCATCCTTCTTCTGGCGGCGACGGCGGCCTTGCTCGACCAACGGCCCGACAAGGCGCAGCTCTTCCTCAAGCGCTACGCCAAACGCTACGTGGCGTCGAAAGCCTATTGTCTTTTGTCGGCGCTTGCTCTGTCCGCCCAGAAGAAGCTGATCGCGGCGCGGGCGCTGCTCGAACGCCACGAACTGACGGATTTGCGCGTTGCGATGGGCTTCTTTCCGGGCGGCTGGCAGCGACGACGCTGGCTCACCGAGCGGCTCGACGCCATCATGGGGCGCGAGCCTCCGATCCGCGCGCGCCGGCCGATCGTCAAGAGCGCGCCCGCCCAGGCCCGCCCGAAAAATTCCCTGTCGATCAAATCCGCCGCGCCGCTGCCCGCCCAGGCGGGGCCGGCGGCCCAGCCGGCGATACCGATCCTGGACCTGCTCGAGGTCGATATTCCGCTGGTCATTCATTCGGACCTGAAGCCGCTCCTGGCCGCCGCAAGCGGCGAAGCCGAAAGCGATGGCGGTTGGTTTGTCTTGCGGGAGCGGCTCGCCCACCTCGGCTTGGCTGAAGGCTTCGACGAACTGCTCTGCTTGCCTCACCTCAGGGGCGTCGAGACCTTTTGGTATCAGACCGAGACCGTGCGCAAGGTGTTGAAGCAGTTCCGTGGCCGTGTGCTGCTCGCCGACGAGGTGGGCCTCGGCAAGACCGTCGAGGCGGGCATGGCGCTCAAAGAGTATTTGCTGCGCGGCATGGTCGAGCGGGTCTTGGTGCTGGTTCCCGCCTCGCTGGTCGGACAGTGGCGGGAGGAGTTGGAGAGCAAATTCGAAATATCCTGCGTCACCACCCATGACCCGCTGCTCCGCGAGGATCCTGAGCGCTTCTGGTCGGCGCCGCGGATCGTCGCTTCGCTTGCGCTGGCCCGACGCCGCGAACACGCCGAGCGGCTCCAGGCCCAGTCGTTCGATATCGTGATCGCCGACGAAGCCCACCACCTGCGCGACTGCGCCAGCCAGAGCTACAAGCTGGTCGACAGCCTCACCAAGCGTTTCCTGCTGTTGCTGTCGGCGACGCCCGTGCAAAACAACCTCATCGAACTCTATAATTTGTTGACCTTGCTCAAGCCGGGCATTTTCAAGACGCAGAAGGAATTTCGCGCCGCCTACATGACCGCGGGCAGGCCCCGTCAGCCGGCGAACTCAGAGCGGCTGCGCGATTTGATGCGGGACGCCATGATCCGCAACACCCGGGCGGTCGTGGCGCTGAAGTTGCCGCGCCGCCACGCTTCGACCCGCCATGTCGACCTCTCGCCGGGAGAGCAGGCAGCCTATCAGGAGTTGGCGGCCCAGATCCGAGGTCTTGCAACTGACGAACACAGGAGCCGCCAACGCCTCGCGGCCCACCATTTGCTCGCGGCCGCCGGGTCCTCTCCCGCCGCGGCGTCGGCGGCCATTGCGCGATTCGCCGCCCGCCATGACGGCGATCCGGCTTGGCTCGCCTTGGCGCAGCGCTGGGCGGCCCTCGGCTCCGGGGGCAAGGAATTGGCTCTACTGGAATTGCTCGCCCGCAATCCCGATGAGAAGAAACTCGTTTTCGTTCATCACCGAGAGACGATGTCCAGCCTAGCGGAATTGCTGACCAGGAAGGGAATCGAATTCGCACGCTTCGAGGGCGGCCTGAGCGGACCCGACAAGGACGCGGCGATCACCGATTTTCGTGAGCGGGTTCCGGTGCTCCTATGCACTGAATCCGGCGGCGAGGGCCGCAACATCCAATTCTGCAACACCCTGATCAACTTCGACATCCCATGGAACCCGATGGCGATCGAGCAGCGCATCGGCCGCATCGACCGCATCGGTCAGAGCCGCGAGGTGTTCGTGTTCAACCTAGTCGCCTGCGGAACCGTCGAGGAACAGGTGCTGCGGCTGCTCGACGAAAAGATCAACATGTTTGAGCTGGTGATCGGCGAGGCCGGCGCGATCCTGGGCGAGTTGGAAGAAGAGCGGAGCTTCGCCGATTTGGTGTTGGACGCGTGGCTGCAGACAACGGCAACCGGTCAGGCCGAGGCGTTCGAGGCGCTCGGCCGCCGGCTCGACGAGGCGAGGACACAATATCGCGACGCCAAGGCGCTCGACGACGCATTGTTCGGCGAAGAATTCGAGACCGCGTAGCGGGCGGGGGCAAAGACAATGACGGCTCTGCGCGACTTTGTCGCCGACCTAATGGAGCGTCGAGGCGCCGCAGTCGAGACCGTGGAGCCCGACGGCCTGGCGGTGGTCGCGCCGCCTGAGGTTCGCACGGCGTTGGGCTGGCCGGAGCTGGCTCGTCTATCCTTTGGCGCGGAGGCGCCGGCGGGCGCCCGGCGCATCGGCATCGAGGGCGAATGGCTCGAGCGCTTCGGAGCGTTGCTCGACGTCCACGGGCGTTATGCACAGCGTCAGATGACTTGCGACCCGCCGCCGGTTTTGGGCAATCCCGAGCGCCTGCTCAGCCACGCCCTCGACTTGCCCAACGCGGTCTGGCGCTTTCAAGGGCAACGGCCGGCGTGGACCCGGTGCCTCTTGATCGCTTTCCGGACCGTGGCCGTGTCCGACGAGAAGCGTGAAAACATCCTGTGGATAGGGTTCAACCTGGGCACCGGCGCAGCCTTAGGCGCCGATCTGCTCCGGCGGCTGCGGGCGTCGTTGGGCGACGAAGCTTGGCAGGCTCCGGATCCGGCGGTGACAGAGGCCGCGGGGCCGGGCTGGGACGCCGCCAAGCTGGAAGGCCGCGTTCGACCGGCGCTCGATGCGGGCGTGCGCGGCGAGTTGGCCCCGTTTCTTCGCTCGATGCAGCGTCGTCTGGCACGCGACCATGCCCGCCTGCACGGCTATCATGACGATCTGCGCCGCGACTCCCTAAAGCGCCGAGTTGCGCTCGAAGGCGTCGAGGGGCCCAAAGCCGACGCCGATCGCCGACGCGAAGACCAGCGGATCGCGGCGATCGAGCGCGAGTACCGGAGCAAACTCGGCGATCTTCGGCACAACTACGCCCTGCGCGTCACCGTCGATTGGATCCAAACGCTGGAGCTGTTTGTCCCTGTTCAGCGCCTCGAGGTGCTCATCCGCCGCCGCAAGGGCGAACGCGTGATCCATCTCGACTGGCATCCGCTGGTCCGCCTGGCCGAGCCGCCGCCCTGCGACTGGGGACTCGGCTTTCAGTCCACACGCCTGATTTGTGACGAACGCCTGCATCTGACGGAGCCCGCCGGCCAGGACCCGTGTCCCGGCTGCGCCAAATCCTTCTGCCGCGCCTGCCATCCGGCCGCCTGCCCGCGGTGCGGCAGGGCGGCGAACGATGACGGACGCATGACCGGCGCTGACTCGGAGCGGTCCGCTTAAGGAAGGGCGCGTCGGCATAAGGCTTGGCCAATCGGTCCGTTTCCCTTCCCCGCTCGTCAGACAGGACGCGCGGATTTGCAGCATCCGACTTTCCGACAGAGTTCATGTCAGGCTCACGGCGGCGGGCGTCGGCTTGTCGCTGGTGGGCGGCGCACGCCGAGTTTCCCGAAGATGTCGCTCCAGGAACATTCGCGCGCGCCGCGCCCGCCGCATTTGCCGCGGCGAAAAGCGCCAGTCTTTGCGCTCGCGCGGCGAGCCGCGCCCTCACCGGGTTCAGGGCGACATAGCGCACCACCGGGACGCAAGGACATACGGTCTTCGTCGCTGCTCGCAATGACGTCCGTCCGCCTCAGGTTATTACGTCCGGCGCCTTCCGCCCCGTGCGCTTCTCGATCTCCGCGAGACTGCGCGAGAGCGCGATCAGGTCGGCGAGCGCGGCCTGGGTGTCCTGCCCGAGATCGCCGGCGGGCGGCTCGTAGCGCTCGATGTAGACGCGGAGCGTCGCCCCGACGGTGCCGGTGCCCGACAGACGGTAGACGATGCGCGAGCCGCCGGCGAACATCACTCGGATGCCCTGATGGGTCGCGTCCGAGCCGTCAACCGGATCGTGATAGGCGAAGTCGTCGGCCGCCTCGACGCTCAGCGCGCCGAAGCGCCGGCCGGGCAACGTAGTCGTCGCTTCGCGCAAAGCCGCCATCAGCCCTTGCGCGGCGGCGAGGTCGATCTCGTCGTAGTCGTGGCGGGTATAATAGTTGCGTCCGTAAGTGCGCCAATGCTCGCGCGCGAGATCGATCACGGGAATCTTGCGCCTGGCGAGGATGTTGAGCCACAGCAGCACCGCCCAGACGCCGTCCTTCTCGCGGATGTGGTTCGAGCCGGTCCCGGAACTCTCCTCGCCGCAGAGCGTCGCCAAGCCCGCGTCGAGCAGATTGCCGAAGAACTTCCAGCCGGTCGGGGTCTCGTAGGCGCGGATGCCGAGCTTTTTCGCCACCTGGTCGACCGCGCCGCTGGTCGGCATCGAGCGCGCGACGCCGGCGAGGCCGCCCGCATAGCCCGGGGCGAGATGGGCGTCGGCGGCGAGCATTGCCAGCGAGTCGGACGGCGTCACGTACATCCCCCGCCCGATGATGAGGTTGCGGTCGCCGTCGCCGTCGGAGGCCGCGCCGAAATCGGGCGCGGCCTCCGACATCATCAGCTCGTAGAGGTCGTGGGCGTAGGTCAGGTTCGGATCGGGATGATGGCCGTCGAAATCGGTGAGCGGCGTTCCGTTGACCACCGTCCCGGCCGGCGCGCCGAGCTCGCGCTCGAAGATCGCGTGCGCATAAGGGCCGGTGACGGCGTGCATGGCGTCGAAGCGCATGCGGAAGCCGGAGGCGAACAGGGCGCGGATCGCCTCGAAGTCGAACAGCGTCTTCATCAGAGACGAGTATTGCGTCACCGGATCGACGATCTCGGCTGTCGCGCCTTCGAGGCCGACGACGCCGAGACGGTCGATGTCGACGTCCGGCGCGTCGGAGATCGCATAGGCGTCGATGGTCTTGGTGCGGGCGAAGATCGCGTCGGTGATCCTTTCGGGCGCCGGACCTCCGGCGCCGATGTTGTATTTGACGCCGAAGTCACCGTCAGGACCGCCCGGGTTGTGGCTCGCCGAGAGGATGATCCCGCCGAAGGCGCCGAGATGGCGGATGAGCGCCGAGGCCGCCGGCGTCGACAAATTCCGCCCTGGCCGATCACGATGCGGCCGAAGCCGTTGGCCGCGGCCATCTTGGCGACGACCTGGATCGCCTCGCGATTGAAGAAGCGGCCGTCGCCGCCGACCACCAGCGTCTTGCCCTGATAGCCGTAGAGCGAATCGAAGATCGACTGGACGAAATTCTCCAGATATCCGGGCGTCCCGAAGACCGGAACCTTCTTGCGCAGGCCCGAGGTGCCGGGCTTCTGGTCGGGGAAGGGTTTCGTGGCGACGGAGCGGATCATTGACGGCGTTCTCCCGTTTTGGCTGTTGAAGAAAACCGCGGGGGCGGCGGCACTGAGGCGCGCGCCCGGCCGGCAGCAACGCCGGATTGGGGCGAGACCATGAACGGCATGAAACCATTTGTGAAAGCATTTCGGTCGATTTTAGGCTATTGAGTGCAATCTTGGCGGAATCGCGGGGTTCCGCAGAGGAGGGCTTGCCAGGTGGGGCGCAAATATTTCGGCACCGACGGCATTCGTGGCCGGGCCAACACCAAAATCACGGCGGATATTGCGCTGAAGGTCGGCCAGGCTGCGGGACTCGCGCTCAACCGAGGCGAGCACCGCCATCGGGTGGTGATCGGCAAGGACACACGCCTGTCGAGCTACATGATCGAATACGCTCTGGTCGCGGGCTTCACCTCGGTCGGCGTCGACGTGCTGCTGCTCGGACCGATGCCGACGCCGGCGGTCGCGATGCTGACGCGCTCGATGCGCTGCGACCTCGGGGTGATGATCTCGGCCTCGCACAACCCCTACGAGGACAACGGCATCAAGCTGTTCGGCCCCGACGGATTCAAGCTATCGGACGAGGTCGAGGCGCGAATCGAGGCCGTGATGGACAGCGACGTCGCGCCGATGCTCGCGCGGTCCCCGGATCTCGGCCGCGCCAAGCGGATCGACGACGTCGAGGCCCGCTACATCGAATACGCGAAGCGGACGTTGAGCCGCGACGTGTCCTTCGAAGGCCTGCGGGTCGTGATCGACTGCGCCAACGGCGCGGCCTACAGGGTCGCGCCCGAGGCGCTGTGGGAGCTCGGCGCAGAGGTGATCAAGATCGGGGTCGAACCGAACGGGCTCAACATCAATCTCGAAGTCGGGTCGACCGCGCCCGAGTCGCTGTCGCGCAAGGTGCGGGAGATGCGGGCCGACGTCGGCATCGCGCTCGACGGCGACGCCGACCGGATGATCATCGCCGACGAGAAGGGCCACCTGGTCGACGGCGACCAGGTCATGGCGGTCATCGCCGAGAGCTGGCGCGACGACGGCCGCCTCGCGAAGCCCGGTATCGTCGCGACCGTCATGTCCAATCTCGGCCTCGAGCGGCATCTGGCCTCCCTCGGCCTGACGCTCGAGCGAACCGCCGTCGGCGACCGCTACGTGATCGAGCGGATGCGCGAGAAGGGCTACAACGTCGGCGGCGAGCAATCGGGGCACATCATCTTTTCCGACTATTCGACGACCGGCGACGGCCTCGTGTCGGCGCTGCAGGTGCTGGCGGTGGTGCAGAAACTCGGGAGACCGGTCAGCGAAGTCTGCCATCGCTTCGACCCGCTGCCACAGGTGCTGCGCAACGTCCGCTTCAACGGCGGAAAGCCGCTGGAGAATCCGCTCGTCGCCAAGGCGATCGCCGAAGCCACGGCGCGCCTCGCGGGCCGCGGCCGCCTCGTCATCCGTCCGTCCGGCACCGAGCCGGTCATCAGGGTGATGGGCGAAGCGGACGACAAGGCCCTCGTCGACTCGCTGGTCGGGGACGTCTGCGAGGCGGTGGCGGGCGCGGCGTAAGGCGCCCGGATCGGCTATTCAATACCCTCTGGCGATCCAGTCGGCGAAGGCTCGGGAAAGCTGAAAGACGCGGTCGTAGTTCGACTGCTCGATCATCGTATTGTCGGTAGGCATCGGATAGTACCACGTGCTGGCGCGCAACAGCCTCTCGACGCCGCCGATCGTCACGACGCCGACCATCTGGTCCGGGGACGAACCCGCGGGGCCCGCGCCGCCGCTGTTTGATCCGAGCATGACGTAGTCGATGCGCACCGACACCGGCGTCCCGCTCCGGCCCGCGGCGGCGAGCGCTTGCGAGATCGCGGCCGGAAGCGTCTGCGCCACCCAACCGGCGGTCGGTTCGCCGGAGTTTGCCAACAGGGGAGCGACGTCGACCCGGATGCCGCCGAAGGGGCCCAACCGCGCGAGGGCTCTGCGGGCTGCGACCGCAGGAGAGCCTGCAAGAGCGACGAACGCGACGAGAACGGTCCGTCGGGTCAGTTCGAATGCGGACATTGGTGAATCTCCTCGAGGGACGCGGGCTCAGGCGCGCGCCGAAAGCCCCGCCATTTGACATATACGGTTACGGTTCGGGGCCGTTTCGGATGAAAGGCGGAAAAAAATAATGCGACGCCAATGCGGCCGATCCAAGGGCGACGCGCGACGTTCGCCCTCCCGCGACGCCGGCGATTAACAAGTCCTTAACTTCGCGGCGAAAAAACCGGCTTTCAAATTCGGCGAATCACCTTAACATGGTCTGCGTCGTCAACCAGCCGAAAGGAGGTGATCCAGTGTCTCATTGTCCTCAGCCCCGAGTGATCGACAAGGCCTGGGTTATTGTCCCTGCGAAGGAATTTCGCGCGTAGCGTTCGCTATAGGCAAAAAACACCCAGGCCCGGGCGAACCCGCGTGGGCGCGACAATGGAAGAGCCGTTCTGCGAGGAATGGCTCTTCTCTTTTTGAGCATCGAGCGCGAGCGAGGAGATGGCCGAGAGCGAAGGACGCTTCTCGAAGGCCCGCCTCGAGCCTTCTCCGACGGCGTCATCGCCGTCATCATCACGATCATGGTGCTCGATCTGAAGGCGCCGGAGTTCCCCGACCCCGCGGCGCTCTTCAAGCTCTGGCCTTCCTTCGCGATCTATCTCGTCAGCTTCGTCTTCGTCGCGATCTACTGGATCAATCACCACGACCTCTTGACCGCGGCGCGACGCGTCACGCCGCGCCTCGTCTGGGTCAACGCCGCCCTCCTGTTCTGCCTGTCGCTGATCCCTGCACGACCGCCTACGCCGGGGATACCGACATGGCGCCGTTCCCGACCATGGTCTACGACGCCCTGCAGTTCGCCCGCGGGCTGGCCTTCTTCCTGCGGCGACGCAGGGCGCATCGAAGCGAGTGAAACAAAGGGCGTCCGGCCGCAGCCGGACGCCCAATTTGCGCCTTTGTCAGTGCGCGGCCGCGCCCTCGGCGCCGATGCCCGTTTGCGACCGCACGAACTGCGATACGAAGCCGGCGCGATCCGTCGAAGCGCGCTGGCTCGCATCGAGCTTGGACACCATGTAGATGGCGACGAACGCGAGCGTCATCGAGATCAGCGTCGGATTGTCCATGGCGACCAGCGCCGATCCCTTGGGATTGCCGAAGATGCCTTCCCAGACCGCCGGCGACAGCACGACGCCAAAGAACGCGGTGATGAGGCCGAGGAAGCCGCCGACCACGGCGCCGCGAGTCGTCATGTCCTTCCAGAACATGCTCATCACCAGCACCGGGAAGTTGCAAGACGCCGCGATCGCGAAGGCGAGGCCGACGGCGAAGGCGACATTGATGCTTTGCGCGAGCACGCCGATCAGGATGGCGAAAATCCCCAACGCAACCGTCGCCATCCGCGAGACGCGAATCTCGTCGGCTTCGTTGGCCCTGTCGCGAGCAAACACGTTGGCGTAGAGGTCGTGGCTGATCGCCGAGGCCCCCGCCAGCGTGAGCCCCGAGACGACCGCCAGGATCGTTGCGAAAGCCACCGCCGAGATGAAGCCGAACAGGAGGTCGCCGCCGAGCGCCTTTGCCAGCCACGGGGCAGGCATGTTCGGGAAGCCCTTGGTGGCCTGGATCACGCTCATGCCCTTCTGCACCAACGCCTGGTTGATGAAGTCGGGATTGGTCGAAACGAACACGATCGCGCCGAAGCCGATGATGAACGTCAGGATGTAGAAATACCCGATGAAGCCGGTGGCGTAGAGCACCGACTTGCGCGCCTCCTTGGCGTTCGGGACGGTGAAAAAGCGCATCAGGATATGCGGAAGGCCGCAGGTGCCGAACATGAGGGCGAGGCCGGTCGAAATCGCCGAGAGCGGCGTCGAGACCGGCGCGCCCGGCTTGAAGATCGGGCCCATGATCGCGTCCTTGAGCGGATGCACCTCGACCGCCTTGGAGAACAGCGCGCTCGGATTGAAGCCGAACGCAACCAGCACCAAAAGCGCCATCAGCGTCGCGCCGCCGAGCAACAGGCACGCTTTGATGATCTGCACCCAGGTGGTGGCGATCATGCCGCCGAAGGTGACATAGAGGATCATCAGAATGCCGACTCCGACCACCGCCAACTTATAGTCGACGGTGGGGAACAGGATGTGGATCAGCCCCCCGGCGCCGACCATCTGGGCGATGAGATAGAGCGCCACCGTGACCAACGTGCCGCAGGCCGCCAGCACGCGGACCGGCGTCTGCTCGAAACGGAACGAAGCGACGTCGGCGAACGTGTACCGGCCGAGATTGCGCAACGGTTCGGCGATCAGGAACGTCACGATCGGCCACCCGACCAGCCAGCCGACCGAATAGATCAACCCGTCATAGCCCCAGGCGTAGACGAAGCCGGAAATGCCCAGGAACGAGGCGGCGGACATGTAGTCGCCGGTGATCGCCAGCCCGTTCTGCAGGCCGGTGACGCCGCCGCCGGCGGCGTAGAAATGCGCCGCGGTCCTGGTGCGCTTGGCCGCCCAGTAGGTGATCCCCAAAGTCACCACGACGAAAAGGAGGAACATGCCGATGGCGGTCCAATCGGTCGACGGTCCTGCGGCGCCGCTGGCGTTCGCGGTCTGGGCGAGCGCCATTCCCGGCGCTAGGCCGAGCCCGAGAACGAGCGATTTCAGCAGCGCGCGGCTCATTTCATTGTCTCCTTGATGATCTGCTGCGTCAGCACGTCGTAGGTTCCGTTGGCGCGGTTCACGTAATAGCCGGTGAGCAGGAACGCGGCCACGATCACCAGCAATCCCACCACGATGCCGACCGTCGTCACGCCTCCAGTCAGCGACTCCCCGAGGAACCCCGGCGCGAATGCGACCAGCAAGATGAAGCCGAAATAAATGACGCACATCGCCACCGACAACCAAAGACCGAGTGAACGGCGTTCGGTCACCAGCTGCTGATACTTCGAAT
Source organism: uncultured Alphaproteobacteria bacterium (assembly GCA_963758335.1). Classification (GTDB taxonomy): domain Bacteria; phylum Pseudomonadota; class Alphaproteobacteria; order Rhizobiales; family Beijerinckiaceae; genus Roseiarcus. The sequence goes on from CAVWVF010000004.1 coordinate 1,032,407, forward strand.
TTTTCTGAATCGCTTCGAACCTGCTCGCAGCCATGGGCTCCCTCCATAGTTTTCCGCTAGCGCGAATCCCGGCGGCGTCCGCTTGCGCCCCTGCTCGCTGGACTTCACACGACGGCATACCTATATTTTTTGGTATCTCAAAGCACTGAGTCGCGTCCCTTATGCTTTAGTAAGGGGCCCCGCGGGTGCGCGGTATAGCGGGCCCGAGTGGGATAGGTTGGGCTGATCGACATCCGGAAAGATATTCAGAACGCGTTGATCTACGCATTTAGTCGAATTTTGGGCCAGCGGTGTTTTCGATAAAATGACCGCGCTTAACTCAACCATAATGCGACGGCCGCGACTGTGATCGGCCGTTAGGAGGAAAACGTCATGAAACTCGCCAATCCGGCGCCGCTGGGGTTGACCGGCTTTGCCCTGACCACTTGGATGCTGAGCATGGTGAATGCCGGCTGGTTTACCGGGGCCAGCGTGCCCCTCGTGCTGGCCAGCGCCTTCGCCTACGGCGGCACCGCGCAGTTTGCGGCCGGGCTGATGGAATTGCCTCGCGGCAACACCTTCGGCGTCGTCGCCTTCTGCTCTTACGGCGCGTTCTGGTGGACCTTCGCCCTGTTCGTGCAGTTCTTCGCCACCAACGTGCCGGCTCATTTCGTCGGCTGGTGGCTGGTGATGTGGGGCGTGTTCACGTTCTACATGTGGGTCGGCAGCCTGCCGCTGAACCGCGCCCTGCAGTCGGTGCTCCTGGCGTTGTGGATCACCTTCTTCCTGCTCGGCGCGGCCGATTTGTTCGGAATTCCGCTGCTGCGCACGGCAGGCGGCTATGTGGGGCTGATTACCGCGGTGCTGGCGTTCTATCTCGCGGCCGCCGACATTATCAACGAGACCCACGGCCGCACTGTGCTGCCGACCGGCGCGCCGGTCCCCAAGGCCGAACCAGAACGCGAGATGCTGTGAGCGCATGGCCAAGCGCGCGGCGGAGCGTTCCAAGTCGCGATCGGCTGCTTAGAATGGCCCTCGGACGCGGCGTAAGAGCCGGCGACCACCCCTTTTGTGGCCGGCTCGCCCCGGGCGCGTGCGAACGAAGACTGCGCGCCGAAGTCTTGCCGATTCGCCGACCCTGCTCGAGGCGCGCAGCGTCGAGAAGCGCGACCTCGTCACCATCCACATGCATACGATTCCGGAAACGGCGAGCGCGATGCTCGCCGGCGTTCGCGTCGCGCCGTGCATACGGTGGGGTTCGGCCCTTCTTGCCGGATTCGCCAGCGCGGGGCCGTGTGGCGAAGTGACCGCGAGCGCCGTCTCGACCGGCCCCGAGACCATAACTATGGTCGCTACCTTTACGGGATAGCGACCGTCCCCGCGTGTTCTTCAGATGCTTTTCGCCAAACCAGATCGGTGACGCCCGACTACCTTTTCATCTGCCGGATCTCGGCGACGACTTCGGGATTGGCCAGCGTCGAGATATCGCCGGCGTCTTCGTTGTTCGAGATGGCCGCGAGGACACGGCGCATGATCTTGCCGGAACGCGTCTTCGGCATGTCAGGCACGATCACGACATGGCTGGGGCGAGCAATCGCTCCAATCTCGCGGACCACCGAGTCCTCTATGCGCTTGCGGAGTTCGTCGCTTGCCCTTAGCCCGGGTTTCAGCGACACATACAGATCGGGGGTCTTGCCTTTGATTTCATCTCGCGCAGGGACCACCGCGGCTTCGGAAACCTCCTCCACGAGCAAACTGGCCAACTCGATCTCCTTGGTCCCGAGCCGGTGGCCGGAGACATTGATGACGTCATCGATCCGGCCCAGGATGCGATAGTAGCCGTCAGCCGCCTGCAAGGCGCCGTCATTGGCAAAATAGGGCCAGTCCCGCCAGTCCTTGCTATTCCGGTCCTTGCAGTACCTCTCGTAGTATTGTTCGACGTAGCGATCGGGGTCCTTCCAAATCGTCTGGAATGTGCCTGGCCAGGGGTTCTGGATGCAGATGTTTCCGGCATGGCCGGAGCGTGGCGGAATCTCGTGGCCGTCGTCGTCGTAAATGATCGGGTGGATGCCGGGCACCCCTGGCCCGGCGCTTCCCGGTTTCATCGGGTGAATGGCGGGCACCGTGCTGCAGAGGAACCCGCCGTTCTCGGTTTGCCACCACGTGTCGACGATGACCGCTTCGTGCTTGCCCACGACATCGTGATACCATCGCCACACCGCCGGCTCGATGGGCTCGCCAACCGTCGTCATATGCTTGAAGTGATAATGGTATTTTGCGGGCTCGTCGGGACCGGCGCGGCGAAGCGCCCTGATCGCCGTCGGCGAGGTGTGAAAGATATTGACGTCGAGTTCCTCGGCGATGCGCCACGGACGCCCGGCGTCAGGATAGGTCGGAACCCCTTCATACACCACCGAGGAGGCGGCGAGGGCGAGCGGCCCGTAAACGATATAGGAATGACCCGTGATCCAGCCGATATCGGCCATGCACCAGTACACGTCCTCGGGATGGATGTCCTGGATGTATTTCGAGGTTCCGGCGACGTAAGCGAGATACCCGCCGGTACTGTGCTGACAGCCCTTCGGCTTGCCCGTAGTGCCGCTCGTATACATCAGGAACAACGGGTCTTCAGCCAGCATCTCCACCGGATCGACCCGGCGGCGCCGGAAGACCGACAACACGTCGTTCACTATGAAATCGCGGCCCTCGACCAGCGGCGTCTTGGCCGAATAGCGGCCCGGATACCTCTGCCACACAAGCACCTTCTCGAGCGTCACGCCGTCCTTCTTCGCTTCGTCGAAGGCGATGTCTGCTTTCTCCTTGTGATCCAGGAGCTGGCCGCCACGGTAGTAGGCGTCCATCGTAATGAGCACGCGGCTTTCGGAGTCGACGACACGGTCTCCCGTGGCTTTGCCACTGAAGCCGCTGAAAACCTGCGAGTGAATGACGCCGAGCCGCGCGCAGGCGAGCATCGTGATCGCAAGCTCTGGCACCATCGGCATGTGGAGCGTGACTCGGTCACCCTTGCTGAGCCCGCAGAAATCTCGCAGTAGCGCCGCGGTTTCGTTCACTCGGATGAAGAGTTCCTGATAGGTGATGTGCTGGATGGCTTCGTGCTCAGGTTCTGGGACGAAGTGAATCGCCGTTTTGTTCTTGTACTTTGGCAAATGTCGATCGACACAATTGTAGCTGGCATTGATTCGACCGCCGACAAACCACTTCCAGAAGGGCGGATGGCTGGTGTCGAGCGTCACATCCCAAGTCTTGTGCCAGTCGAGGAGATCGGCGTACTCCTTGAAACACTCTGGGAACTTGTCGAGGGCGAATCGGTCGAAGACGGCCGGGTCTGTCAGGTTGGCCTGAGCGACAAATGAACTCGGCGGGCGGACGTAGGCCTCTTCCCGCCAGTGGACCGCAATCTCGGCCTCCGACACTTCCCCGGTTCTATCCTGCGCCATTTGTCTCCTCCCGGATATTGGAGCCGCCAACTGACGTTACGGTCGCCAATCAGAAAATTTAACACCGACCAGCCTTGCGCCGCAAGCTCGACTAAAGTGGATCATGCGTCGCAACCTGCGCAAGATGGCCGAAGACGAATTCGAGAATTTCGGCGGCGGCTCGACGCGCGCGCCGCTTAACGATTTAGGACTTTGCCCTGCTCACCCCCCCGGAACGTTTGTGCCGGCGCCCCCAATGGGCTAAGCTGTGCCCCGGGGCTGGCCCCCGGTCCGGACAAGACCAATGCTTGGCTTATGCGGCCCGTATCCCCATATCCTGTCTACCCGCACGCGGGCAACGGCGGGATTCCACCTGAAAAGGCCACGTGCATGGATTTCCTCAAGCCACGGTCGCACCGCATGAACCGCCGCCGACGCATCTATGAAGGCAAAGCCAAGGTCCTCTACGAGGGCCCGGAGCCGGGCACGCTGGTGCAGTATTTCAAGGATGACGCGACCGCGTTCAACGCCAAGAAGCACGAGGTGATCGAGGGCAAGGGCGTCCTTAACAACAGGATTTCTGAGTATATATTCCAGCGCCTGAACGACATCGGCGTGCCGACCCATTTCATCCGTCGCATGAACATGCGCGAGCAGCTCATCCGCGAGGTCGAGATCATTCCGCTCGAAATCGTCGTGCGCAATGTCGCGGCCGGCTCGCTGGCCACCCGCCTCGGCCTCGAAGAAGGCGCGCAGCTGCCGCGTTCGATCATCGAGTTCTACTACAAGAACGATCAGCTGAACGATCCGATGGTGTCGGAAGAGCACATCACCGCCTTCGGCTGGGCGGCGCCGCAGGAGATCGACGACGTCATGGCGCTGGCGATCCGCGTCAACGACTTCCTGTCCGGGCTCTTCCTCGGGGTCGGCATCCGCCTCATCGACTTCAAGATCGAATGCGGGCGGCTGTGGGAAGGCGAGAACATGCGGATCGTCCTCGCCGACGAGATCAGCCCCAATTCCTGCCGCCTGTGGGACGTCAAGACCAATGACAAACTCGACAAGGACCGCTTCCGCAAGGACCTCGGCGGCATGATCGAGGCCTATACGGAAGTGGCGCGACGGCTCGGCGTCGTGCAGGAGAACGAGGTCCCGCGCGCCGGCGCGCCGCGCCTGGTCAAGTAGGGGCCTCGATTTCGTCGCGATTGCGCGCCACCGTCTCGGCATGCCGCGCATCGTCTTTACGGCCAATCTCCAACGCCACATCGATTGCCCCCCGGCCGAAGCGGAGGGCGCGACGGTGGGAGAGGCGCTCGAGGCCGTCTTCCGCTCGAACGAGCGGCTGCGCGGCTATGTGCTCGACGACCAGTCGGCGCTGAGGCGCCATATGGCGATCGTCGTCGACGGCAAGCCGCTCCGCGACCGCGTCCACTTGAGCGACCCAATTTGCGCCGCGAGCGCCATCTACGTCCTGCAGGCTTTGTCTGGGGGATAACGGAGGGCGCATGAGCGACAGGCTGGCGGTGTCGACCCGCAAGGGACTCTTTTGGGTCGAACGCAACGGCGGCGACTGGCGCGTCGCCGGGGCCGACTTTCTCGGCGACAACGTCACGCTCGCGCTGCACGACAGGCGCAGCGGCTACGACTACGCCGTCCTCAATCATGGCCATTTCGGGGTCAAGCTCCATCGCCGGGACAACGGGGCATGGAAGGAGATCGCGGCGCCGGTCTATCCGCCGAAACCCGAAGGCCTCGTCGACCGCGACGGCTGGGGCAAGGACATCCCCTACAGCCTGATCAACATCTTTTCGCTCGAGACCGGCGGGCCCGAGGAGGACGGCCTCCTGTGGTGCGGGACCATTCCCGGCGGCCTCTTCCGCTCGCGCGACCACGGAGCGACATGGGAGCTCATTCGTTCGCTGTGGGACAACCCGAAGCGCCAGCAATGGATGGGCGGCGGCACGGAATGGCCGGCGATCCATTCGATCTGCGTCGATCCGCGCGACAGCGCAATCGCGCGGATCGGCATATCGTGCGGCGGCGTGTGGGAGACGCGCGACGGCGGAAACGCCTGGGAATGCCGCGCCGACGGCATGTTCGCCGCCTTCCTGCCGCCCGAGATGGGGCGCGACCCCAACGTGCAGGATCCGCACTGCGTCGTGCAGAGCCCGAGCGCGCCCGACCGCCTGTGGGCGCAGCACCACAACGGCGTCTTCCGCAGCGACGACGGTTCCGCGAGCTGGCGCGAGATCGCCGACGTTCCGCCCTCCTCGTTCGGCTTCGCCGTCGCCGTGCATCCGCGCGAGCCGGACACGGCCTGGTTCGTGCCGGCGATCAAGGACGAGCGCCGGATTCCCGTCGACGGCAAGCTCGTCGTCACCAGAACGCGCGACGCCGGAGCGACGTTCGAGGTCCTTCGGGAGGGCCTGCCGCAGGAACACGCCTACGACGTCGTCTATCGCCACGCGCTGGCGATCGACGAGAGCGGCGACCGGCTCGCCTTCGCCACCACGACCGGCGGGCTCTACGTCAGCGAGGACCAGGGCGACCGCTGGCGGGAGGTCACGCACAGCCTGCCGCCGGCGCATGCGGTGCGGTTCGTTCCCTGACCGCCCGCCAGCTAGATTGCCCTGATCGCGGGGTCGGAATAGCGTTGAAACACGGGAGGAGAATTGCGCGATGGCTCTTGAGCCGACGCCGGTCGGCGGCGAGTTCCCCGGACACAAGCATGCCCACGAAGGCAGCGGATTGTCCGACGTCACGCTTCGCGTGCGCGCGCTCGAATCGCTGCTGATCGAAAAAGGCTACGTCGATCCGGCCGCACCTATGAGACGAAGATCGGCCCACGCAACGGCGCGAGGGTCGTCGCGCGAAGCTGGGTCGACCCGGCCTATCGCCGCTGGCTGCTCGACGACGCCACCGAGGCGATAAAATCGTTGGGTCACGCCGGGCGGCAGGGCGAGCATATGGTCGCGGTCGAGAATACGCCCGACGTCCATAATCTGGTCGTCTGCACGCTCTGCTCCTGCTATCCGCTGCCGGTTCTCGGCCTGCCGCCGGTCTGGTACAAGTCCGCGCCCTACCGCTCGCGCGCGGTCATCGATCCGCGCGGCGTGCTCGCCGAGTTCGGCGTTTCGCTGCCGCCCTCGACCAAAATCCGCGTCTGGCGCGACGGCGATCCAAGCCTCGATGTTTCGATCGACGCCTGGGAAAGCTATCTCGAAGGATTCGCTGAATGATCGCGCGCGACGCTGTTCTCGAGGCCGGCGACGCCCTCCTTCCGGTCGCGCGAGACGGCGAAGGGCCGATCTTCAATGAAGCTTGGGAAGCGCAGGCCTTCGCGATGGTGGTGGCGTTGCATGAGGCGGGGCTGTTCGCTTGGTCCGAGTGGACGGAAGCGCTGTCGCGCGAGATCGCCGCGGCGTCACGGTCGAGCGATCGCAACCCGGGCAACTCGTACTACCGTCACTGGCTGGCCGCGCTCGAAAGTCTTGTCGTCGAGAAGGGCGGCGCGAGCCGCACGGCGCTGGCGTCGCGAAAGGCGGCCTGGGCGCGCGCCGCGAAAGCGACGCCGCATGGCGAGCCGATCTTGCTCGCCAATGATCCAGAGCGCTCGTCCAGCGAGGAGCGATCTACAGGCCCGTGAGCGCCGCGAATCGCAAGGACCATTGGGACAGAGTCTACGTCACGAGGGCGGAGACCGAAGTCAGCTGGTTTCAGGAGAATCCCCGGCCCTCGCTCGAGGCGCTGGCGCGAAGTCGGCGCCGGCCGCCGCTCGGCGATCATCGACGTCGGCGGCGGGGCGTCGCGCCTCGTCGATCGGCTCGTCGAGGAGGGTTTTGAGGACGTGACCGTTCTCGACCTCTCGGCGGCGGCGCTCGAGACCGCGAAGGCCCGTCTCGGCGAGGGGGCGGGCAAGGTTCGCTGGCTCGTCGCCGACGCGACGAAGTGGGCGCCCGCGCGAACCTACGACCTCTGGCACGATCGCGCGGCGTTCCATTTCCTCGTCGGCCCCGCCGATCAGGCCTCCTATGTCGAGCGCCTGAGACGCGCGCTGCGCCCGGGCGGCTTTGCGATCATCGCAACCTTCGCCCCCGACGGCCCGGAAAGGTGCAGCGGCCTGCCGGTCGCGCGGCATGACGGGCGAAGCCTCGCCGCCGTGCTCGGCCCCGAATTCGAACTCGTCGAGACGCGCCGCCATGATCACCGGACGCCCTCGGGCGCCGTCCAGCATTATCAGTTCAGCACGTTTCGCCGGGTCTGAAGCCTGTTCCCATTGGTTGGAGCCGATGCCCTTACCCCAACCCCTCTCCCGCAAGCGGCGAGGGGTGCGCGCCCTTCTCCCGCCTGCGGGAGAAGGTGGCCCGAAGGGCCGGATGAGGGCCAGCGCCAATTCCTGCAAAAAATCAATTCGTGCAGCGCATGCCCCTCACGCGCCCTCGATGCTCCAGAGCGTCTCGAAATTGAGGATTGGCCGCTGGAAGCGGACGCCGAGCGCGATGAACTCCCCCGCGAGATCGAGCATCGGCGGGAACGAGGCCATCTGGTTGGCGTCCTCGACGCTCTCCCAGAGGCTGACGTTGTGCATCGCGTTGTTCGATCGATCGATCCCGGCGAAATAGCCGAGATTGCCGCTGAGCGCGCGGACGCAAACGCGAATGTGGCCTCGAAAGTGCGTAGCCCCGAAGGCCGAGCCCACATCTGGAGGGCGAAGGCAGCATGGGGAGCCGAAATCTGACTGAAGCGGCTCCTTCACTTCGGCGGGGTGGAAGCGACAGCACGGTGGCAAGAACATGCCGAGCAACTGGAGAAGCCTTCCTTGCCCCGGCGCGAAATCGCCGGAGCAGGGTAGATCGTATAACCGGCGCAACCGGGAAGTCGATCGAAGGCGAGAGGGTGGCGGTCGGGTCCGTAGTAGCGGCGAAGCGGAGTAATGTCCGTGGAGCAAAGGGGCCCTGCTGCTTGTAGCGTCTCCGGCCATAAGGAAGGCAAGGACGAGATGACAAAGGCGTCCATGGATTTGCAAGACCTGAGGCGGAGAATATACGTCAAGGCGAAGGCTGAGACGTCCTGGCGGTTCTGGGGACTATATGTCCACGTCTGCAAGCTGGACACACTGCGCGAGGCGTACGCGCTGGCCAAGAAGAACGATGGCGCTCCGGGAAGTGACGGAATGACCTTCGCGGCCATCGAGGCGCAAGGCGTAGAGGTTTTCCTCGAGCAGATCGCGGACGAACTGGTCGGGCGCACCTATGCGCCGCTCCCGGCAAGGAAGCAGGAAATCCCGAAGGATGGCGGCAAGGTCCGCGTCCTTTCGATTCCGGCGATCCGCGATCGGGTGGTGCAAGGCGCGCTCAAGCTCATACTGGAACCGATCTTCGAGGCGGACTTCCAACCGGGGTCGTTTGGATACCGTCCACAACGGACAGCCCATGAAGCGGTGGACCGTGTGGCGCGAGCGATCGTTCAGCACAAGACACGCGTCATCGACATCGACCTGAGCAGCTATTTCGACAATGTCCGGCATGATCGGCTGTTGGCGAAGGTGGCCGAGCGGGTGGACGATGGCGACGTGATGCGCCTGCTGAAGGTGATGCTCAAAGCCAACGGCAAACAGGGCGTTCCGCAAGGCGGGGTGATCTCGCCGCTGCTCAGCAACCTCTACCTCACCGAGGTTGACAGGATGCTGGAGCGGGCGAAGGAGGCCACACGCTACGGCAAGTACACCGGCGTCGAATATGCGAGGTTCGCTGACGACCTGGTGATCTTGATCGACGCCCACCCGCGGCACGACTGGCTGATGGCGGCGGTGGAAAAGCGGCTACGCGAGGAACTCGCCGAACTGCAGGTCGAAATCAACGAGGAGAAGAGTCGGATCGTGGACCTATGCCGCGGCGAGAGCTTCGGCTTCCTGGGGTTCGACTTTCGCCGGGTGCGCAGCCTGCGGGGCAGATGGCGTGCCCATTACACGCCCAAGCTCAAGAAGCGGACGGCGCTGCTGGCGAAACTCAAGGACGTGTTCCGGCGTCACCAGTCCCAGCCGGTCGATCGAGTCATCAAGCTGATCAACCCGGTGCTTCGCGGATGGGTGAATTACTTCAGGGCGGGACATTCCAGCGAGTGCTTCGGCTTCGTGAAGGACTGGGTGGAAAAGAAGATCCGGCGCCATATGCTGCGAGCCCGTAAACGACAGGGCTTCGGCTGGACGCGGTGGAGTAGGGACTGGCTGTACGAAACGCTCGGGCTGTTCAACGGCTACCGAGCGGTGCGGTCAGCCCCGAAAGTCGCTCCGGCAGGATAGGTCCCATAAGCCTTGGGGCGAAGCAAGCAGGAGAGCGCAGTGCGAGGAAATCCGCATGCTGCGTTCGACGAGGCGGGGGCTGGAAACGCGGCATGGTCGAGATGGTGTGACACTCGCAGACGAAAGAGCGAGCCAACAGGGAACACGAACTTCGACCTAAACCGGCGCGCCAGTCCCCGACCCTACCTGGGGTGCGGGAAAAATTTTTTCGTCCCTCTCTTCCCGCCAGCCGGCCCCTCTGGCTCGAACGAGCGAGCAGTCGCCCCGCGAATGGGGAAGCGAATGGGCGTCAGGCTCTTGCGTTGCAGAGGTCAGCGTCATCTCGATCGCCATCTTTTGGGCGGGGCGGCTGTCCGTCGACGTCTTCCAGGCATTGGCGTTTCTCTTTAGAACGTACAGAGAACACTAACAGGCATTTCGCTGCAAGGAAAGAAAAATTTGGAGAAAATCGGAATTATCGCGCGATCGCAGAGTTCTGCGCCTATTCGCATTGCGCCTTCTCGCGACCTTCCTTAGATCTCTGCGCACCCCCGCCACGACGGAGACGCAATCCATGAGCGCGATACTTGACGCACCGACCTGCGCCCGCCTGCGGGCGGGCGAGCCGTTCATCGGCAAGCAGGGTTTCACCTACGCGGCAGCGGTCTCCGCCGAAACGGTTGGTGCCAAGGCCATCCACATGCAGCTCCTGACGATCCCGCCCGGCGCGCGGGCAAAGGCGCACAAGCACGAATCGCACGAGACCGCGATTCATGTGCTGAGTGGCGAAGTCGGCATGTGGTACGGCGAGCGGCTCGAGAGCCATATGATCACCCGTGCCGGCGACTTCGTCTACATCCCGGCCGACATGCCCCACCTGCCCTACAATCGGAGCCAGACGGAGCCGGCGACAGCCGTCGTCGCCCGCACCGACCCCAACGAGCAGGAAAGCGTCGTCATGCTGCCGGAGATGGACGGGATACACCCGTAACGCGAGACATGGCGGCACGATCATGTCACGGGCCGTCCAGCGCTTTCAGTTTAGTGTGCTGCGGCGGAGCTGACGCGGCTCAGACACCTCCGCGGCTCGCCGACTCCAAGGCTAGGACACTGAAGTCGTTAAGAATTCAACTTGCAAAATCGCTGCAATCAGGCGATCCTCCAGCGCCCGCCGGCGTCAGAAGCGCAGGCGGAAGCATACGATCTTGAGGCAGCGCGGGTGGACGGGATCCCGTTTCATAAGCGTCGTTACGACGTCTTTGCCAGTTACCGTCACGCCGACGCCGGGCGAGTCGCTCCAATCTTGCGCTTGCTCAGGAAGGCCGGACTGGAGGTCTGGTTCGACGCCGAAAGTGGAAACGCCACCACGCCAACGTCCCATCTCCTCAGCGACAACATCGGAAATTCGCGCGGGGCGGTCTTCTTCCTTTCGAGGGCCTGGATACAATCCACCTGGTAAGAATTTGACAGGTCGCTTTCCGAGGAAAGCATCGAGAACGAATTCTCGATTGTCGCCATGAGGCTCGACGACGTCGAGATCCCAGGGTGGTTCGAAGTGGCGGAGATCCTCGACTTCCGCAGCGTCACCCCCGCGGGGATCGCACGTCTCCTCGGTTCGCTGGGCGGGCGGACGCCGCGGCGGGTGGACAACGACCTCGACGTTTATCTATCCGCTCCGTGGAGCAAGCGCACGCCGCTGACGGATCTCGCTTTGGACGCACTGAGACAACCGGCCTTGGCGTGGCGTCTGGTCGGAGACTCGCCGAGCCACCAACACTTTGGCCCCCAAAGAATTGAAGCAATCGTGCGAACGACACGGGGAATGGTCGCCTTGCTTCCGCACGATCCGTCGAAGCCCGGGCACGGCTACACTTCTAAATTCATCCTGAAAGAAGCGGAGGACGCAATCGCGACCGGCAAGCCGCTGCTCCTGCTCTCGGAGCCCGGGGTCGCGGTTCCCGACGGGCTAGTCGCCAAGGCCTTCTGCTCGTTGACACTCGAATCCAGCCCCGAGGCCGAAGCCAAGCTGAAGGACGCGTTGGTGGCGTTCGACGAGAGGATACAGCAGGAGCCTCATGACCGTATAGGCGCGTTCATCTTCTATGGAGGATCGCTCAAGGACAGAGTGGAAGGAGTGGAGTCCGTCATCGAGCGGTCCAGCAACATGCTTTGCATCAGGGGGGAACGTCTCTCGGGTGAGAATGCGCAAGTCGAAATCGTCGGTCTGATCCGGCGTGCGGCGCTCGTCATCGCGGATGTTTCAGAAGGTCGGCGAAACACGCTGATCGAGGCCGGCGTCGCAATGGGATCGGATACGCCGATGAGGCTGATGGCTCGAAATTCCGACACGGGAACGCCGCCAAAGCAGCCGTTCATGTTCGGGGGCCGCGAGGTGATCGGTTACGACGACCCCAAAGAACAGCTGTGCCTCTGCTTTGCTTTTGCCCGCCAGTTCCGGCGCCGCGTCTATTTCGGCTAGGCTGCCCAAGTCCGACGGACTTGCCTGGAGCGCTGTGGCGGCGTCCGGCAATCACAGCCGCGGGGATTTGCCGACGGAAGCGCCGTGCCTAGCAGCCTGTCGGAGTCGGGGTGCTTCTGGTCGCTAACATAGTGATACCATTGCAGTTTTCCCTGAGCAAAAAACAAACTGCAATGAAATCAATGAGTTAGGATTTAAGTCCGACAGGCTGCGAGCCCGCCCTGGTACGGCGAGCGGCTCGGACATCACATCGTCTCGCCCCACCTGACGGAGCCGGCGATCGCCGTCGTCGCCTCGCACCGAATCCGAACGAGCAGGAAAGCGTCGTCATGCTGCCGGAGATCGACGCGATTCACGTTTAACGGGCAACGCTCCACCGTCGCTTGACGGACGAGGATAGCGCTTGACGCTCTGCGGCATAAGGATGGAGACTGGGTTGGTCGACGGCGGCGTCGAGAGGATTCGTGCGGCGGATTCAATTTGCGGGGAAACGCGACGATGCCCCTCACCAAGCAGCAACATCTCGACCCGAACCACGGCCCGAAGCGAATTCTCGCTCTGGACGGCGGGGGCATCCGGGGCATTCTGACCCTCGAATATCTGGCCGTCCTCGAGGCGATGATCCGGCGGCGGTTCAAGGATCAGAGCCTGCTCCTTTGCGACTATTTCGATCTCATCGGCGGCACGTCGACCGGATCGATCATTGCGGCAGGGCTCGCCTGCGGCATGACTGTCGACGCGCTGAAGCAGCTCTACACCGGGATCGGCTCAACCGTTTTCCAGAGCGGCTTTCTGGCGACGCTGCAGCTGCAGGGCATCCTCGCGCCGAAGTTCCCTTCCGATCCGCTGCAAAAGGCCTTGGACGCCCAGCTCGGCGCCGACACGACCTTAGCCGGCGACAGGATCCGCACGGGCCTCATGATCATGACGAAACGGCTCGACACCGGCAGTCCCTGGCCGCTGAACAACGGCGGGCGAGGCAAATATGCGGCCCAGGACGGGGCGCTTTTTCTGACCCACATCGTGCGGGCGAGCACGGCTGCGCCGACCTATTTCGCGCCGGAACAGATCGCCATTCATTCGCGCACCGGCTCGGCAGTTGAAGGAGCGTTCGTCGACGGCGGCGTCACGCCCTTCAACGATCCGACGCTCCAGCTCCTCATGCTCGCCGCGCTGCAGGGCCACGGCTTCTGCTGGCCGACCGGCAAGGACCGCCTGCTTCTGGTCTCGGTCGGGACCGGACGTTACCAGCAGACCTACACGGCGCAAGAGCTCGTCAGCGCGCCGGCGGCGAAACAGGGGATTACGGCGCTGCAATCGCTCATGGACGATTGCGAGCGGATGAACCGCGCGACGCTTCAGTGGCTGACCGACTGCCTGACGCCCTCGATCATCGACCGCGCGGTCGGAGACATGCGGCTCGACAGCGAGAAAGGCCCGCAGTGCGCGACTTACGTCCGCTACAACGTGCTGCTGGAGCAGGACTGGCTGAAAAAGGAATTGGGCGTCGATCTGGCGCCGGACAAAATCGAGCAAATCCGCAAGATGGACGATCCGGCCAACATGAAGGAGCTTGCAGCGCTCGGCTCGAAGGCCGCGCAAGCGCAGGTGAAGGCCGAGCACTTGCCGGCGGCGTTCGACCTCGCGGGCGGGTCCGCAAGCTGAAGCGCGCCGCGCCGCAGGAGGCGGCTCCGCCATGGCGAACACGATCGAGGAGCCGCCCGGCAAGGTCGTCCTGTTCAGCGGCCATATGATCGACGCGCCCGGGCGGGAAAAGCCGCGCTTTCCGCCGGACAAGGAGCCGATCGCGGCGGGGGCGATTGCGGCGGCGCTCGCCGAATTCGACGTCGGGCCGGCCGATCTCTGCATCTGCGGCGGCGCCTGTGGCGGCGATCTCTTGTTCGCGGAGGCGGCGCTTGGCTGCTCCGCCCGGCTCGAGCTCTATATCCCGTTCGACGAGCGGGCGTTTCTCGAGAAATCGGTCGACTTCGCCGGCGGCGACTGGCGCGCCCGTTTTTTCGCTGCGAAAGCACGCGCGGCGCTGCACGTCCAGCCGCTCGAACTGGGCCGGCTGCCGCCGGACGAGGACCCATATGAGCGCAACAATCGCTGGATGCTGGACGCAGCCTCGCGCTTCGGCCCGGACAAGGTCGACCTCGTCTGCCTTTGGAACGGCGAGGGCGGCGACGGGCCGGGCGGCACGCGCCACATGATGGAAGAGGTCCGCATGAGAGGCGGGCGCGCGCTCTGGCTCGACACGCGGAAATTGTGGCGCTGACGGGCCGCGCGGCCGGCGCGACGCCCCGGGAGGGAGGAGGCGATGCCGAAGCCAATCTGCTTCATGATCATGCCTTACGGGCGAAAGCCGACCCAGGCCGAGGCGGGGCGCGGCGTTCCCGAGATCGATTTCAATGCGCTCTGGGACCGCGCCTTCGCTCCGACGATCATGGCGCTCGGGTACGAACCGGTGCGCGCCGACCAGGACATCGGGGCGCTCATCATCACCCAGATGATCGAGCGCCTGTATTTCGCCGACCTCGTGCTCGCCGACATGACGATCCCGAACGGCAATGTCTATTACGAGGTCGGGGTCCGCCACGCCGCGAAAGAGAAGGGATGCGTCCTGCTGGCGGCGGACTGGTCGAAACAGCTCTTCGACGTCGCGCAGATGCGGACCATCCGGTATCCACTCGCCGACGGCAGCATTGACGAAGCGACCGCCCAGGCGATCGCGACCGCCATCCGAGCGCCAATCGAGGCCCTGGCCCGAGGCGGGTCGCCGGTGTTTCAATCGATCAAAGGATACCCTTCCGCCCCAGACGAAACGACGGCGACGACCATGAAGGACGCGATGGCCGGGGCCGCCGCCTTCCAAGGCCAGGTTCGCGCCGTGCGCGCCCTGCCCTACGCCGACCGGATGAGCCGCGCCAAAGCGCTCGCCGAGGACTTTTGCAGGCCCCCCGTCACGGCGACGACCGTGCTGGCCGTCCTGCGGCTGCTCAAGAATTGCGCCAATACGGCCGAAGACTGGCGCTGGGTCACCGATTTCACCGGCAAGCTTCCGGCCGATCTCGCCGACCTCGAAGAGGTTCGCGAGACCTCCGCCTTCGCGCTGGCGAACGCAGGCCAGCCAATCGAGGCGATCGCCAAGCTCGAAACCCTGATCGAGCTCTCCGGGCCAACGCCGGAGCGGCTCGGGCTGCTCGGCGGCCGCTACAAGCGGCTGTCCGCCAAAGCGGCGACTTCCGCGGACCGGCTGATCTACCTCAACAAAAGCGCCGACGCCTATGAACGGGGCATGGAGCTCGACCTGAACCAGTACTATTGCTCGAGCAATCTGCCTCGCCTCTACCGGCAACGAAAGCGCAAGGGTGACGACGAGCGCGCGCGATCGGTGTCGACGCTGGTCGTCGCCGCCTGCGAGAGGGCGAAAAAGCGGGGCTTGGCGGACGAATGGCTGCGGCCGACACTGCTCGGCGCCGCCTTCGACGCGGGCGACGCCGACTAGGCGGAGGAGCTCGCCGCGGAGGTCGGCGCCGAAGGCGCGGCGCTCTGGAAGCTCGCGACCACTCTGTCCGATCTCGAGTCGAGCGTCATTCTGGTCGAGGACAAGGATCGCCGCGACCGACTGGCGGCGATTGTCGAGACCCTCAAGGCGACGCTCGCATAGGGCGCCCGGGTCTTCCCGGGCAAGCGCCGCACGCTGTTCGGCCTTGCCTGCGACTGGCGGTTGTGCGAAACGCTGCTGCACCGCAAAAAATCGATTCGACGTTCTCTTGCCGCAAAGGAACGCAACCCGATGATCGTCGGCGTTCTGAATCAAAAGGGGGGCGTCGGCAAGACGACCGTCGCGATCAACATGGCGGCGAGCTTCGCGCTCGCCGGCGAGCGGGTCCTCCTGGTCGACGCCGACCCGCAAGGCAGCGCAATGGCCTGGTCGAGCTCGCGCGAGAGCGAGCCGCCCTTCTCGATCGTCGGCATGGCTAAGCCAACTCTGCATCGCGACCTGCCGCGGCTCGCCAAGGACTACGACATCGTCATCATCGACGGCGCGCCGCGGGTCAACGATCTCGGCCGCTCGGCCATCCTCGCCAGCGACTATGTGCTCGTTCCCGTCCAGCCTTCGCCCTACGACGTCTGGGCGGCGGCCGACACCGTCGCGCTCATCCGCGAGGCGCAGGTTTTGAAGGAAAGCCTGATGGCCGCCTTCGTCGTCAACCGCCGCATCGCGAGAACCGCGATCGGCCGCGACGCGGCCGAGGCGCTGACGCAATTCGAGGACGTCCCGGTGCTCGCCGCCGCGCTTCATCAGCGCGTCGTCTACGCCGAGAGCGCGGCAAAAGGGCTTTCGGTGATCGAGGTCGCGCCGACCAGCGAGGCCGCCCGCGAGGTCGACGCCCTCGCCCGCGAGGTCTCGAACGCGAGAAAGAGGAAAGCCGCGTGAGCAGGAAGACGGTGTCGTTCTCCGTGCCGGCGAAGTCGGCGAGCGCCAAGCGTCCGGCACCGGACGTCATGATCGAGGCCCATTCTGACGACTGGGTGAGCGACCGGCACGGCGGCGGCGAGGCGGCGGCGCGTCCGGCGGCCCCGCGGCTGATCCTCGACCTCGCCGCCGAGCGGGGCCTGACGGAGGTCTTCGCGCAGAGCCTGCTCGCGCCCTTCACGCTCGGCTGGTTCTGGCTCGTCGACGCGATGGCGGGGCGGGTGCGTTTGTAGCCGCGGTCGCTGACCGCGGCGGCCGCGCTCCATAGGGCGTCCCGGCAGGACGCCCGTCTTTCGACGGGCTATGGAGCGCGGCTACAGAAATCAAGGCCGAGAGTACGCTCTCGACGTCGGTCTGCGAGAAATCGTCTCCGACGAACAACAGTCGGCATCCATGCTCCTTCGCCACCGCATAGGCGAAGCAGTCCCCGAAATTGAGCGCCGCCGAATGCACGCCCCTGCCCCAGCGCTCAGACGCATGAGCGACGCGCCGCGCCGAGGCGGACGTCACGCTGACGACCTCGAAGCCGAGCCCGTCGATCAGGCGCGCGATCTCCTCGCCGACGTTGCGCCCGGCCGAGACGATCAGCGCCTCCGCCATCGTGCCTGCCGAGATCATGAGATCGTCCTCGGCCGCCAGCGCCGCGATACAGGCGTCCGCTTCCGGCTCATTCAGCACGATCGCCATCAGCGCGGACGTATCGACGGCGATCACTGAGGCAGGCCATCATCGCCATAGAGGAAATCCTGGCTGCGCGCCGCGTTCGGCCCGGCCGCCGCCTTCGCGGCGGCCATTGTCCGCACAGCCTCGAGCAGCGCCCGCCGAGACTTCCTGTCCGGCACCGCCTTGACCGGCGCGAGGCGCACGACGGCATGGCCGTGCCGGGTCAGGATGACCTCATCTCCCGCCTCGGCGCGCCGAACCAGCTTCGTCAATTGCCCCTTGGCTTCGGTCACCGACACCCGCATGGCTCGCACCCATCTGGACCAGTCTCAGGTCCAAATCTCGGATCGTGACGGTCGCAACTCGTCTACCAAGATTCAACGGGCCTTGGTAGAACCTTCAGCATGGCAAGCGTTGACGATCCCATCCTCGCACGCCTGCGGGCCGAGCTCGTTGCGGCCTACGGCGAGGGGCTCGAGCGCATCGTTCTCTTCGGATCGCGCGCGCGCGGCGACGCGGGTCCGGACTCCGACTATGACGTCGCCGTGTTCCTGAAAGACTTCGACGGCTTCGGCCGCGAAGCGGCTCGGATCGCCGCGATCGAGACGGACATTCTCTATGACACGGGCGCGGTGATCAACGCGCTGCCGTTCAAGGCGGGCGCCTACAAGGAACGCACGGGACTGATGCGCGAATTGCGGCGCGAGGGCCGCGACCTGTGAAGCCCGAAACCCGGAATTTTCTCGACAAGGCGACGGGCGATCTTGCTGATGCGAAAAAGATAGCCGCAATCGGATTGGCGACCGTCGCCGCCCGGTCGGCCTATTACGCCGCTTTCCACGCGGCCGAGGGGTTTGTCTTCGAAAGGACCGGTAAAGTCGCCAAGACGCATTCAGGCGTACGCTCGGAATTCGCGCGCCTCACGAAACAGTCGCCCGACATAGGGAAGGCTCTCGCCGCCTTCCTCGCGGAAGCCTACAAATTCAAGGAAATAAGCGACTATAGCGTCGATCCAGGCCAGAACGTGACGATCGAAGAGGCCGCCGGCGCCATCTCGAAGGCCGAACGCTTCATCGCCGGGATCGTCGCGCTGCTGGAGAGTCGGAATTAGGTCATCCAAGCGGCTCAAATAGTCTTCGCAAATCTCCTCGGAGCTTCACGTGGCGACCAGCCTCGGAGCAAGTTGCCAAGCGACAAGGGATCGGCCGGAGGAATTGGCGGCCCCCTTGGATCGTCTTCTCCTGCAAGCGGGAGAGAAAATACAGCCGCCGACGCGCCCCCTCCCGCCTGCGCGAGCTGGGCGGGGTGGGGGCAACCGCTACGCCGCGAACTGCCTCAGCACGTAGGACAGAATGCCGCCGTTGCGGAAATATTCGAGCTCGTCGAGCGTGTCGATGCGGCAGGTCAGCGCACGCGCAGCGTCTCTGCGTCGGCGCGCCGGATTTCGGCGTCAGCGTCTGGCGCGGCTTCAAGCTGTCGACGAGGCCATGGATCGACGCCGTCTCGTCGCACTTCAGGCCCAGCGTCTGCCAGCTCGCTTCATCCTCGCACACGAGCGGCAGCACGCCCGTTCCGACGACTGGGTGAGCGACCGGCACGGCCGCGGCGGCGAGGCGGCGCATCCGGTGGCCCCGAACCTGATCCTCGACCTCGCGACCGAGCGGGCCTGACGGAGGTCTTCGCTCTGAGCCTGCTCGCGCCCTTCGCGCTCGGCTGGTTCTGGCTCGTCGACGCGATGGCTGAGCGAGCGCGGCTGTAGCCGCGCTGGGGCCAAGCGCGGCCGCCGCGGTCCGTCGACGCCCTCAGCGCCAATAATTGTTGGCCGCGGCGATCGTGGCGAACTCGACCGCGACCACGTGGCTCGCCTCGATCAGACCGAATGGATCATCCGCATAGCGAAGCCGGCCAGTCTTCAGCGCCTCCAGATTGTTCTGCATCGCATGAATCGAGTGGCGCGCGAGCGTGATCGCCAGCGCGCGTCCCTCCTCCGGCGTCCGGGTGATCAAGGTGTTGTTGGGGACCAAGGGCTCCGGGGGCAACTGAGACATCGGCGAACTCCTCATCGGGCGATCGGCGAACGACGCCGCACGCGTTCACACAAAACTATCGGCTCTCGCGCGCCTGATCAGGCATGAAAGCCGCGAATTATCGGGCGCCGAGCCAATAACAACAACCGGGCGGCAGCGCGCCATGTTCCGCGATCTCGTCGGCTCGACCGCGCTTGCCCATGCAACTCGATCCCGAGGACATGCGCGGGGTCATCGCGGCATGCCGCAAGCCCTGCGCGAGCCTGATCGAACGCAGCGGCGGCTGGTCGCCAAATACATGGGCGACGGCGCGGTCACCCATATCGGATATCCGCAGGGGACGGGGCACGATGCCGAGAGACCGGTGGGTTGTTCCTGTACGAGGTTCTCGGCGCGGTGGAGGTGAAGGGCTTCGCCCAGCCCTAAGCAGGCGTGGCGCGCTCCGCCGCCGCAAAGCCGACGGAGCTCCCGCTTGTGGGCGGCCCCCGAGTGCGGCAGAATTCCCTCGAGACGGAAGGTCGTCCGGCGGCGCCGGACCGGGAGCGAGATCGTCGGCCACGCGCCCCTTGCTTCCGTCAACCGTCGAACGAGGGAGGAAGGAAATGTCTTCAGGCATCATTCGTCGAGCTTTCTTGGCCGCCGCGCTGGCCTTGCCGCTCGCCGGCGCGGCCAGCCTCGCCCAGGCCGCGGGCGAGCGCTTCGTGTTCGTCAGCCACGCGCCGGATTCCGATTCGTGGTGGAACACCATCAAGAACGCGCTCAAAAACGCCGAGCATGACCTGGGCGTGAAGGTCGAATATCGCAATCCGTCGACCGGCGACATCGCCGACATGGCCCGCATCATCGAGCAAGCTTCGGCGTCCAATCCGACGGGCATCATCACCACCATCGCCGACTACAACGTGCTCGAGGGGCCGATCAAAGGCGCGATCGCCAAGGGCATTCCGGTGATCACGGTCAATTCCGGCACGGCGGAACAGTCCAAGAAGCTCGGCGCGCTGATGCACATCGGCCAGCCCGAATACGACGCCGGCAAGGGCGCGGGCGAGCGCGCCAAGGCGGCCGGCGTCACCAAGTTCGTCTGCGTGAATCACTTCATCACGAATACGGTGTCGGTCGACCGTTGTCAGGGCTACGCCGACGGGCTCGGGGTCAAGCTCGGCGACCAGATGCTCGATTCGGGCATCGATCCAACCGACGTCTACAACCGCACCAAGGCGTTCCTGGCCGCCCGTCCCGACACCAACGGCATCCTGACGCTGGGTCCCAACTCCGCCGATCCGACGATCAAGCTCCTGCGCGACACGGGCAGCGCCGGGAAATTCAAGAGCTTCATCACCTTCGATCTCGACGGCGACATCTCGACGGCGATCAAGGACGGCACGATGGAGGCGGCCATCGATCAGCAGCCCTATCTGCAGGGCTACCTGCCGGTCGTGCTTCTGACCGAATACGCCCGCTACGGCGTGATCCCGGCCAACAACATCAACACCGGGCCCGCCTTCATCACCAAGAAAAACATCGGTCTCGTCGAAAAGCTCGCCGGCGAATACCGGTAAAGCGTCCCTTCTCCCCGCGACGCGGGGAGAAGGTTACCCCTCACCCCGACCCTCTCCCCGCAAGCGGGGAGAGGGGGATAGCCGGACTCCGAGTTCGTCAAAATGGCTGAAAGTTCGACTAGCGGAACCTCGACCGCCATCGCGGCGGCGCCCGACGAACGCCTCATGCGGCAGTCGAGGCTGCGCAAATTCCTGGGCCGGCCGGACCTCGGCGCGTTGTTCGGCCTCATTCTCGTCTTTGTGTTTTTCGCCGTCGCCGCGCGCGGCACGGGCATGTTCGCGGCCGACGGCGTCCTGAACTGGTCGACGGTCAGCGGCTACCTGATGATCATCGCCGTCGGCGCCGCGCTCCTGATGGTCGGCGGCGAATTCGACCTCTCGCTCGGCTCGATGATCGGCTTCGCCGGCATGGCGATCGCGCTGCCGACGATCACCTTCCATGTGCCGATCACGGTGAGCGTCCTTTTCGCCTTCGCCCTCGCGCTCTCGATCGGGTTCCTCAACGGACTCATCGTCGTCCGCACCCACCTTCCGTCGTTCATCGTGACGCTCGCCTCGCTCTACATCTTGCGGGGGCTGATGCTCGCGCTATCGATCTTGTTCACCAATCGCACGATCGTCGGCGGGGTGAAGGAGGCGGCGGAGGGCACGGTCGTCGCCTTTCTCTTCTCCGGCACGATCGGCGATTCCCTCTTCGCCTGGCTCGCCGACCATGACGTCATCGGGCGACTGCCGAACGGCGATCCCAGCGTCAGAGGCGTCCCGATGCCGATCGTCTGGGCGCTGGCGATCGCATTCGTCGGCCATATCGTGCTCACCAAGACCAAGGTCGGGAACTGGATTTTCGCCTCCGGCGGCGACGCCAATGCGGCGCGCAGCGTCGGCGTGCCGGTCAACCGGGTGAAGATCGCGCTGTTCATGCTGACGGCCTTCTGCGCTTGCGTTTTCGCCGCCTGCCAGGTGCTGGAGTTCGGCTCGGCCGCCTCCGACCGCGGTCTGTTGAAGGAATTCGAGGCGATCATCGCCGCCGTGATCGGCGGCTGCCTCCTGACTGGGGGCTACGGCTCGGTCGTCGGAGCCTGCTTCGGCGCCTTGATCTACGGCGTCGTCCAGCAGGGAATCGAGTTCATGCAGGTGCCGAACGACTGGTTCCGCGTCTTTCTCGGCGGCATGCTCTTGATCGCGGTCTTGTTCAACAACCTGATCCGCCGCCGCATCATGACCGGGAGGTGACAAGGATGACAATTTCGCCCGGTCTCGATGATTTCCCCGCAACTCCCCCCCACGATCGACCGCCGCTGATCGAGGTGCGCGACCTCGTCAAATACTTCGGTCCGGTGAGGGCGCTTGCCGGCGTATCGCTGACGGTGCGCGCCGGTGAGGTCCATTGTCTCCTCGGCGACAACGGGGCGGGCAAGTCGACGCTGATCAAGACCTTGTCGGGAGTCTTCCGGCCCTCGGGCGGCGACATCCTGTTCGAGGGCGAGCCCGTGAGCTTCTCGAGCCCGCGCGAGGCGCTTGATCTCGGCATCGCCACGGTTTTCAATGCCGGGCAGCGAGTTCTTCTTTCGCGCCGACGACGGCGTGCGGCTTCTGGGGCGCCGGTGGCAGCCGGACGGGCGTCCCAAGGCGATTGTCCAGATCGCTCACGGCCTCGCCGAACACAGCGCCCGCTACGCCCGGCTCGCAGCGGCGCTCACTGCGGCGGACTACGGGGTTTACGCCAACGACCATCGCGGCCACGGGCCGTCATGCGATCCCGCCGCTCTCGGCCATTTCGCCGATGCGGACGGCTGGGCGAAATGCGTGGGCGACTTATGGACCCTCAACCGCCAGATCGAGGCCGAGCAAACGGGAGCGCCGATCGTCTTCCTCGGGCACTCGACCGGCTCCTGGCTCGGCCAGCAGTTCGTTTCCGATCACGGGGAGGCGCTCGCCGGCGTCGCCTATTCGGGCAGCGGCAAGCCGCCGCCGATGGTCGCCGCGCTGCGCCTGATCACCCGCGCCGAGCGCCTGCGGCAGGGCGGGCGGGGCAAGAGCAGGCTCGTCAATTCGCTGATGTTCGATTCGCTCAACAAGCCCTTCGCGCCCGCGCGGACCAAGTCCGACTGGCTGTCGCGCGATACGGGGGAAGTCGACGCCTATGTCGCAGACCCGCTCTGCGGCTTCGACGTCAGCAACCAGCTGGCAATCGACTTCCTCGACGCTTGGCCCGGGGTGCTTGCGCGGGAGCGCCTGGCGCGCATCCGCAAGGATCTGCCGATCTACGTCTTCTCCGGCGAACGCGACCCGATCGGCGCCAACATCGGAAGTCTCATCGCCGACCTCAAGGCGGCGGGCTTTACCAGGCTCGCGACCCGCATCTACCCGGGCGCGCGCCACGAGACGCTCAATGAGACGAACCGGGACGAGGCGACGCGCGACCTGATCGCTTGGCTCGACGGGGTGGTCGGGAGGTAAAGCACGCAGAGGGCGGGGCCAGGCCGCACTAGATGTTGTGGGTTCGAGCCGTCGGGGCATACCATTTCCCGGCGCGAAATCAATCTTTTCAAGCCTTAGCTGCGCCATTTTCCGGCCGGCCGCTTTTCGGGCCGACGCGGGCGTCGCGCCTGAGAGCCGCGTTGCCCTCCGTCCGAGCCCGCCCCGCGATTTCCAAGACGCGTCATGCGCGCGTCCAGGACGCGTCCGGGAGCTTCCAAAGCGCCGAAAAGGGCTTCCAATTCGTTCCAATTCCTTCCATCTTTGACCCTGAATCGAGAGTTATCAGAGGGTTGCAGGCGACTTGCGTAATCGGGGCAAATTTCCGGGCGGAAGGGGGGAGTCAAGCGTCGGAAAGTATGATTCAAGCTGGGGATGTCCGTTGATTCGGGTGATCCGCTTGAGCGCATGACGCCGGCCGAGCTCATCGGCCTGGTTCGCACTTTGATTGGCGAAGTGACCCGCTTTCAGGCGGAGTACGAGAAGGTGAGCGGGGCGTTGGCCAAGCTGAGGGTCGAGCATCAGGCGGTCAAGGACGAACTGGCGCGATTGAAGAAACTGCCGCCGCGGCCGCCGCAGAAACCCTCGGGGATGGACAAGGCGACGGACCGACCGGATTCGCAAGCGAACGCGCCCAAGGGCGGGCGGTCGACGCAGCGGCGCGGCAGCAACCTGGACAAGCTGACGGTCACGCAAACCATCGAGGTGAAGGTCGACGCGCCAGCGGGTTCCCGCCACAAGGGCTACGAAGAGATCGTCGTTCAGGACTTGGTTCTGAATCCTTTGGTGACCCGCTATCGGCGCGAGCGCTGGCAAACGCCGGATGGGAAGACTCTGATCGCGCCGCTCGATCCCGGGATCGTCGGTGGCTATGGCCCGCATCTTCAGCGCCTGATCTTGATGCTGCACTTTCAGGGACAGATGACCTGCGAGCGGATTCTGGCGCTGCTGAACGGCGTCGGCGTGGTGATTTCGAAACGCCAGGTGGTGCGCCTGCTGGCCGCCAAGCTCGAGACGTTCCGCGCTGAGGACGCCGAGGTGCTGAAGACCGGATTGAGCAGCGCTTCCTTCGTCACGGTCGACGACACCGGCGCCCGCCATCGAGGCAAGAGCGGCGTGACGACCCAGATCGGTTCCGACAGCTTCACCACGTTTCGAACCGGCCCGAGCAAGTCCCGCCTGGCGTTCCTGCGCAATCTCCTGGGCGGCGCGGCCTCTTACGTGGTCAACGAGGCGGCGCTCGTCTACATGCGGGCTTGCAATCTGAGCCTCAGCCTCATCGACACGCTCGCGGGCCATCCGACGCGGCTTTTTGCGTCTCACGAAGACTGGACGAGCCATCTGAACGCGCTCGGATTCGCCGATCTCAGGATCACCCCCGATCCGGTGCGGGTCGCCAGCGAGGGTGCTCTGTGGGGCGCCGTTCGCGAGCAAGGCCTGCTCGGCCAAGCCATCGTCGTGTCAGACGGCGCCGGCCAGTTCCGCGTCGGCGAACACGCCTTGTGCTGGGTGCACGCCGAACGCCTGGTCCACAAGCTCATCCCCGCCAACGACAAGCAGCGCAACGCGATCGAGGTCGCACGGCGCATGATCTGGTGGTTCTATCGCGCCTTAAAAGAATACAAGCTCGCCCCGAGCCTCGAGAAAGCCGAGCGTTTGCGGGCGCAGTTCGACCGCATCTTCAACCGCTCCAGAACCGGCTACGCCACCCTCGACAGCCTGCTCAGGCGCCTCTTTCGCCTCAAGGACGATCTCTTGCGCGTCCTCGACCATCCCCATATTCCGCTGCACACCAACGCCTCGGAAAACGACATCCGCGTCTTCGTCACCAAGCGCAAAATCTCCGGCGGGACCCTCAGCGACAGAGGCCGCGACGCCCGCGACGTCATGCTCGGGCTCGCCAAGACCTGCAGGAAGCTCAAAATCCCCTTCTTCGACTATCTCGGCGCTCGCCTCGCCATTCCAGGCCCCGAAATCCCCGATCTCGCAACTCTCGTCAGGCCCGCCCCAAGCTAACGCCGCCCGGAAATTCGCCCCGGTTACCGACTTGCGGGCAAAAATTTACGCTCTTATTGTGTTTCGTGTTGATACGGTCCGAGTCCGGCAGCGGCGGCGATCCAGGGAGCCGGGCCGCCATCGGCGGGCATGGCTTCGAGGGTTCGGCGCCAACTCAGGTACGTGGGAAGGTTTTCGGTGGCGACGCCGTGGAAGCGTCGCATCCACTCTTTGAGGCGTCCGTGGTAGGCGTTGACGTTGTTTATATGGAACTGCGATTCTTCGGGCTTGGGGTTGCCGGGCGCGGGTAGGACATGGACTTTGAGCTTGGCCCGCTTGGCGAAAGCGGTGATGGCCGAGCCGCCGTCGCAGCAGAAATCGGTTGAAGGCGGAATTCGTTCGCCGAACGCTTCTTTTAGGCTGGCGGCGTCGAGGCGGGACAGGACGGCGTCGAACGTGGCGCCGCTGCGGTCGCGAGCCACGACGACGGGAATCTGCTCGGCCGAGAGGCCGCGCTTGGCGGCTTTGCCGCCGCGGCGGCGCGCGGGCCTGGCGAGGCCGCCCCGCCGACCCTTTAAGGACTCGAGTATGAATGTTTCATCGGCCTCGACGATGCCCGAAAGGCTCTTGGGTTTGTCGAGGTTGAGAGCGGCGAGAAACCGATGCCGCCATCGGAAGGCGGTGCTCGGGTGGATCTGGCAGCGGTCGGCCGCCTTGGCGAGGCTCTCCCCTTCGATCAGGGCTCGCGCCTGATCGAACCAGCGATCCTTGTTGTGCAGGCCGGCCACCGGAGTGCCGGTGAACGGATTGAAAGTCCTGCGGCATTCCACGCAGCGATAGCGCGGCAAACCTCTCGCCTCACCCCAGGGCCGGACATCGAGCGCGCCGCAGCGCGGACATCCCGTCCGCGAATAACGCTCCTTTGCGATTTCCCGGAAAATATCGCGCTCGCCCGATGCGGAAAGCGTCGCCGCAACCGCATCGCTGCGCTCCTCGGCCCTCTTCGCGTCCCCCGCCGCAGACCTCGGTTCGCAGATCTCGACGCCCTCCTCACAGGGATCGTCAGCTTCCGCGAGCGCGAGCTCGCGAAACACGACACGGCGCTGCGCCGCACTCAACGACGACAGCGCGGCCAGCCATCCCGCGAAATCCGACGGCTTCATCTTCGCCCCCAAAATGCCCAGAGCCTTTATCGCTCATGTCAACACACATTGCAATAAGAGCGAAAATTTATTTTTGAACCCCCTCCTCGCCGCCGGCCCTGCGTTTTCGGCTCCGATCGATCGAGCGCGGGGCGGCGGGATGACGTCGACGGAACGGACAACTCGGTCTTCTCCTTCAGGACGGCGGCCCCTTGGGAACAAACATAGAACAACCTCGCGACCTTGGCAACAGATTTCTCTCTCGGCGTAGCGAGGCGCGTCAATTTTCTCTGCAATAACAAAGGGTAGGGGCAGGTCGCTGAACGCAGACGGCGGGAGCCGCGTCGGCCCGAACGTCAAGGGCCTGATCGAGGCGCTGAAAGGCGCGGGTTTCGCCGAACTCACCACCCGCATCGACCCCGGCTCCCGCCACGAGACGCTGAACGAGACGAATCGGGACGAGGTGACCCGACCGGGACTCAGGGGTCCTCGCGCGGCTGCCGGCGGCCCTGCCGGGGGCGGCGCCGACGCCAACCCGATGTGTCGCCGATGCGCTATCGGCGCCAACTTCTCACAACGGCGGCCCATTGCGAGATCGCCCTGATCTGGCCCACTTCCCTCGCTGATCGGCTCGCGAAGGCAACGGGACCCCGAAGGTTTCCCGGTCGAGGTCCCGTAGGTGGCGCCCCTTGAGATGTGCGCTCGGCAGCCTCGGCCTGTTCTCCAAGGCGGCGCCGCGGGGCGCCTCGCCTACAGCGGGTAGACTATAGAGGCACTATCACGGTCTGAGCCGTTCCACTCATTTCGATGCACCGCCAGGTCGACGGCCGATGTGGGATCGAGTCCGGGCCGCTAAACATCTCATAAACTCCAATCGTGTGGAAATGCGCAGTTTGCCCTTCAGGCACGTCTATCGACGGCAGGAAGAAACCGAACCTCTCGCCGCCTGTATCGATTGTGACTATCAGAGGCACGGAGACAAGCTCACCGAGCCCTGTATCATCTGTCTTGATAGCGTCAGGTTTGAAGCTCTTACTGAAGGCCCCGTCAGTGTATGTCAGAGCGGTGAGGGAAGGATTGGCCCCTATCGTGTATTCAACCACGACGTGAGAGCCCTTCAGAACAAATTTGTTAGCTGGCATAGGGGAATTCCTCCGAAATCGAAGAAAACACTGAACCTTGCACTTTCGAGAACTGCGATCAGCACAAAAGCGGAATTGCACCGCGGTAGGTCCTGTAGCAAAAATTGCCCGCTGTCACACAGAGCGCCCCACAGGGCTCATGAATCCCCTCATTTTAAAAATGGCCTGATTTCGGCACTTTTTGGCCCTTCAACGTGAGATCAAGGGATCGAAAACGCGGCTTTTGGAATGACGCGCCCTCATCAGCGATGATCGCGACGCAACCGGTGCCGCAAGACTCGCAAGACGAGTATCTCGCGATCAAGATACGGTTGCAAATTGCCTGCGACGAAAAATGAGGGGATGGCTGAGCCCACAGGGGAAAACCCAGCGCCGGTTCGACCTTCCGGGGAGGATGAGGTCAAAAAATAGCCTCGTCGGCAACGTCAGAGTAACAACTGGTCCTCTGCGCATGGCACAGCGCGCCCTGACCGGAGCGGCGGCCATTAGGCCGCGAGTGCGCGCCACTCGGCCAACGCGCAGGCTCGTCTATGTTTGTAAACTTGGCGAGTGACGAGATGACGCTCATGATTGAATTGGTTGTGGACCTCAGCGTGAATTGAGCTGAATTTTTGCAGCGTCTTCATGCTTCGAAACCGCTGCATGGCGTGCTCTCGCCGTCGGAACGGCTGATGAGAATTCTCCGCTCGATTGTTGAGCCGACCGCCGATTTCGTGCCGCTCGGCTGCAACACCGATATCGTTCATCGCCGCCGAATATGCCCGAAGCCCATCGGTGACGATGCTGCGAGGAGCCCCGTATTTCTTCATGATCCGCTTGAGAAGCTTCAGCGCCGCAGCTTTGTCCCGCTTTGCAGTGACCACCACCTCTAAGACCTCGCCCTCGTGATCAATGGCGCGCCAAAGGTAACAGAGCTTGCCGTTGACCTTCACGAAGACCTCGTCCAAATGCCACCGCCACTGGAGATAGCCGCGCATGTGCGCAACGCGTCGCTTACGAATCTCAGCGGCGAACATTGGGCCAAACCGGTTCCACCAGAACCGGACGGTCTCGTGGCTGATGTCGATCCCGCGCTCGGCTAAGAGATCCTCGACGTTACCCAGCGACAGCGGATATCTCACGTACATCATCACGACCAGGCGGATGATCTCCGGCGAGCTGTTGAAATATCGGAGCGGGTTGCTCATGGCCCAAGCCTACCACGGTCGGAGGCGCCGTGAGCATTTGGTCTGACAGAGCCTGCGTGATCAGCTCGCGGGCCCAGTAATGTGACGAGGCGCAGGCCTCGATACCAACCAGGCATCTCGGCAGTTTGGCGAAGAACTCCAGCACGCGGCTTCGGGACAATTTCTGCCGCAAAACCACGTGCCCCGCCGCGTCTACGCCGTGCACCAGAAAAACGGACTTCGCTATATCCAATCCAATCGTCGTGACCTGCTTCATCGTCGCTCTCCTTGCAACTCACCCGCAGATCGTGCTGCCTGAGGGGAGGGAGAGCCGTCCACATCATCAAAAGCCGACATTCGAGTAAGCCGCTCGTGTCTCCCGGACCCGGGCCTAACTAGTTCATCGATTTTGAGATTCGAATCATATCAGGCGGCCTGGTCGATCCTATAGGACCAAGTATGGACGACGGGGTGTCGGTTGAACTCATCCACATGGCGGCCATGATGCGGTTCTTGAGCTCCTGTTTGGATGCGACGCGGATATGGCGCAGCACCGAGCGGGCGAGCTTGGAGAAGAAGCCTTCGACGAGATTGAGCCAGGAGCCGTGCTTGGGCGTGAAGATGAATTCGAAGCGGCCGGCAGGCTGCTCGGCGAGCCAAGCCTTGGTCTCCTTGGAGATGTGCGCCGAATGATTGTCGAGGATCAGCTTGATCGCCGTATGGCTCGGATAGGCGGCGTCGAGGAGCTTGAGGAATTCAATGAATTCGCGGCTGCGGTGGCGGTCCTTGACGAGAGCATGGATTTGGCCGGTGAGCAGATCGATGCCGGCCAGCAAGCTGACCGTGCCGTGGCGCTTGTACTCGTAGTCGCGCGCGAAGGTCGCATGTCTGCCGGGCTCGGGCGGCAGGTCCGGGGCGGTCGTGGTGCCTGAATGCCGGGCTTCTCATCGTAGGAGACGATCGCCACCGCATCGCTCGGTTCTTGTTTTGCGGCCGCCGCCGTCTCCTTGATGAGCCTTACTTCGCGATAGACGCACAGAACCTCCGCCATCTTCTGCTTGAACTCCGGATCGCGGCGTTCCAGGTAGTAGCGGACCTTGTGCGGCTTTATCTCCTGCTCATTGAGGATTTTGCACAACGTGCCCTGAGCCAGCTTGCCGAGGCAGGCGTGTCCTTGGGCGGGTCCATGCTCGCGCATGGCGGGCAAGCAGTCGCGTCGTCCACAATTCGGGCGGATAGCCGAGATCCTTGGCCTTGCGGCAGGCGAGGTCGACAACCCATGCCTTGGCCTCGGCGGTGATCGTCGGCTCTTGCCGGACCGCGGCCGATCATCGAGCGCCGCCCGCGCACCGTAGACCAGCGCCCGCTCGACACAGCGCGGAACGGTCTGATGGTGCGCGCCCACGGCCCGTCCCACCTGAAAAAAGGATGGCTCGTCCCGGTAGGCCAGCAGCATTCGCGCTCGCTCGACCCGGCTCGCCGGTTCGCTTCGCGAACGGGCAATCGCGCGCAAAGCCGCCAAATCCTCCTCGCTCATCGCCAATTCGATCGCCTTCCGCCATCCCGCCACGACCTCAAACCTCGCTTCCGAATCAAAGCGCAAAGGCTACAACCCATGTCGAGAAAAATAAATCCTGGGTACGTGATTGGATTCACGGAATCGATGAACTAGCCGAGGGCTTCGCCCTTGATATCCCTGCGGCTCCTGGACGGTAGTGTCGTGGTCGTCCTGAGTCACCCAAACGCGAACAAAGTTCCCGTTGCGAGCGCCATAACGGTCTAGATGCCTGCGTACCAGTAATAGTCGGCCTCATCTTCCCAGTATCCGCCCCCTCCGGCTCCAATTCCTGACAACAAGGCCACAGCCTCCACGCGCATGACGTACTTCGCGTGCTTGTAGCCGAGCTGTCTCTCGACGCGCAGCCGCAACGGGGCGCCGTGACCGATGGGCAGGGGCTGGCCGTTCAGCGCGTAGGCCAGCAGCGTCTGGGGGTGAAACGCGTCCACAAGGTCAATGCTTTCGTAGTAAGGCGTCCGGTCGAGCTGGTCCGCGCAGTGGAACACAATGAAACGGGCGTTCGGCTGCAGTCCGACCTGCTTGAGGAGGAGACCGAGCTGAACGCCCGTCCACTTGCCGATAGCGCTCCAGCCTTGTCATGCCGCGTGATCTGGGTCCGCGACGGCATCGCCTTTAGCTCAGCCAACGAGTACGAGGTCGGCGAGACAACCAGTCCGTCGATCCGAAGTCGCCAATCGGCGAACTGGCCTGCCGCCAGCTCCTGGTACTCCGGCGTGCCGGGGTCGGTGGTCCCGTTTGTGCGGAACAACGGGGACATTTCGCTCTCGGAGAATTCTGGCGCGAGCGCGTTCCCCTCCACTAGCCGCTGGGCACGGTAGGCGAGCCACTCGCCTATCGACAGCACGTTTTTCTGGAAGAACGGGTTGTAGGTCGGCCCCGTCCAGGCGGAGAGCACAATGGAGGAGCCCCCGGCGGCCACGCCCTTGATGAGTTTGCGTCGTGTCACGACCCCGGCCATTAGTGACGCTCCGCCGGCAGTCGGTAGCGGCCCGTAATCATTGACCAGACCTCGTTAATTGGCCCGACGAGCACGACCATCAAAATGTGCACGAGGAAGAAGAGCACGAGGAGCATCGCGACGATAAAGTGGATCGATCGTGCGGACGGACGTCCTCCGAAGACGTCGAGCAACCATGGCCACGCCGCATCCATCGCCGGCGACATGGTCAGCCCGGTCAGGATCTGCAGAGGAATGAGGACGAAGACGACGCCGAGATAGGAAAGCTTTTGGAGCGTGTTGTATCGTCGCGCCGCCTCGCCCTTCGGAAAGCGCAGCAGCGCATGGTTCTTGACGTCTTCCAGGAGGTGGCGCGGGCTCAGCTCGTGCCTGCTGGGAAGCAAGTCTCGCCAGATGTGGCGGTTGCCGAGACTCCAGATCCAGTAGGCGATGATCGCCGCCACGAAGAGCCACGCAAAGGTCAGGTGCCAGTGGCGCGCCAGCGCGAGGTCATAATCAGACGGTATGGTGAGCCAGCCAGGGAAAGCAGTGTACACTGTCTGATCGCCTGGTCCGCCCGAGACGCCCAGGAACCCGGTTGTGCCGATCGTCTGGTCTCCCACGCGCAGATAACACTGCTCGCCCCTGTCCCCGATCTGAAGCCAAGAGTAGTCGGGATTGGCGCCGTACTGGCCCCAGTAGAGGCGCGGATGGGCGTTGAAGATCATCAGGCCGGTCATGAGCATGACCAGGATGACGGCCGCGTTGAGCCAATGCCAAATCCGAGTCGGCAGCCGGTGGCGGTAGACAACACGGGCGCCGCCTTCACGGATCGGTTCGCGATCGAGATCCGCCATTCATGACCTCTTTGTCATCGGCCGCGTCTAGAGCGGAATCCGATCATCCTGTATCGTGCTCATAACCACAGGATTTGAAGTAATTTGTACATTGCGAGGGCTTGAAGATTTCGGCGCAGGTTTCGAGGGCGCGCATGAGGCCCGCGACGGTCCGTTCGGCGATTTTGCGCAGGAAGGCTTTGAGCTTGGAGAAGGCTTTTTCGATGGGGTTCATATCAGGACTGTAGGCTGGGAGATATCGCAACTCCGCGCCCGCCGCCTTGATGAGTTGCTCGACCCGCGGCCCCTTGTGAGCCGGGAGATTGTCCATGACGACGATCTCGCCGGGCGAGAGCGTGGGGACGAGGCATGTCTCCAGCCAATCCTCGAACAGGGCGGCGTTGATCGGTCCATCGAAAGTCTTTGCCGCCGTCAGGCCGCGAAGGCGAAGGCCGGCGACCAAAGTCACCGTTTTGTAGTGACTGTGCGGGGTGGCCGCCCGCAAGCGGCGCCGGCGCCGGCAACGTCCGCCTTTGCGCGCGAGATTGGTGGAGGCTCCGGTCTCGTCAACGAAAACGAGTTTCGTCGGATCGAGATCGAGCTGCCCCGCGAACCATTCCCGGCGTCGACTTTGCACGTCCGCGCGTTGTTGTTCCTCGGCATGCGCTGTTTTTTTTAAAGGTGATCTCGTGACGGTCGAAGAAACGCCACAGCACAGAGACCGCAAAGCGCTCGCCGCAATTGGCGATCAGCCGCTCCTGGATCTCGAGCAGCGTCATGTCCGGGCTGCGCCGGATCAGGCCCAACAGATAGTCGCGATGCGCCTCGATCCGGCCGGAGCGTCGGTCGCCGCCAGAAGGCGCCGGCGAAATCTCGCCCGTGGTTTGGAACCGCTTCACCCAGCGCACTGCGCTCGCTATGCTCACTTTGAAATGCGCGGCCGCCTGATTGCGCGACAACCCGCCCAAGACCACCGCCTCAACCACGCGCTCGCGAAGATCGTTGGAAAGACCCATCCCCGCCGCCCCCATTCTCGCAGCGTGAATGACGAAGCAGAAATTAACCGATTCGGGAATCCCCCAACCAATTCAATCCGTTCGGATACCGCTCTAATTCAGAAGCGGCGCCGCCGCCCAGGCCAGAAGAAAACGCTCAACGCGCCGACGCGACGGGCGCGCCGTGGCGCAGCGTCTCAATGCGGCATCACGCTCGTTTGCGGCATCACGTTCTCCATAACTTCGTGGACCATCATGCCAGGGTGATCCTTACAGCTCGCCGCGACTTTCTTGGCCATCTCATGGCTGGAAGGCATCTTGTTTGCCGCGGGCATCTTGCTGCGCATCGAATTGACAGTCTCCATCTGGCCGGCCGCGTTCAAGGCCATGTAGTGCGAGCATTCCATGTCGCTGGAAGTCGCGGCAAGGGCCGGCAAGCCTGATGCGGCCAGCAGCGCGGCAAGGACTCCTTTCATTTTCTCGTCCCTTTCAGAGTTTCTATGAACGAGCTGAAAGCGCGCGAGTTTTCTGGTCGGCGGCTCCGATGAACAAGATACGAGCACAAATTCCCGCGAGTGCGCTCGTGCAAAACCAGCGCTGCGGTAGGCGGTAAACGCGTATCACTAAAAAGCCATAGTGCCCAGATTTCAATGTCATTGTTAGAGCGTTTCCAGGACTGGAGCTTCAAATGCGTCGCGCCAGCCTCGAGGTCAAGCCGTTCACTCCCGAAGTCCGCGCCGAAATCGACGGGCCGGACCTCGATGAGGACGTGCCGGCCAATGGATTGCTGGGCTGCCGACCTAGAGCCGGCACGAGGAAAGAAACATCGCGCGGGTGACGGTGACGCCCCGCGCTATACGAAGGTTCAGCGCGTTGCCCGGAAAGTTGGGCGCGCAGATACCTCGGCGCGCTTGGCCCCAAGGCGCCGCGACCTACTATGGTTTTGCGGCGCTGGCGGCGATTTCCGCTGACGCCCGCGTGCTGCGAAAGGCTTGCTCCAGCCGTTAGAGGGAGAGTGGACATTGCCCCCAGCATCCCGACCGTCTCCGCGCGCCGCGATCGGATCATTGGCGCTGATCGTCGGCGTGGTCGCCTTCGGCGCCGCAGCCTTCGCGTACACGGCCGGATGGTTCTCGCCGGAACGCCTGACGCCGCAGAAGCTGGTCGACGGCTTCGATCTGCGATCGCCCCCGCCGCTTGGCCACCGGCGCAATCACGCCAAGGGTATTTGCTTCACCGGCGCATTCGAGTCGAACGGCGCGGGATTTGAGCTGTCGCGGGCTCAGGTCTTCGCTGCGGGCCGGTATCCCGTGATCGGGCGCTTCAATCTTGCCACGCCCGACCCGAACGTCGATGACGCCAAGGTGCGCGTGCGGGGCTTGGGCGTCATGATCTCCACGGCGGATGGTCAGGAATGGCGCATGGCGATGATCGACCCGCCGTTCTTCCAAGTCTCGACGCCGGAGGCCTTCCACGCGCTCCAGATCGCCTCCGCGAGCAACGAACCCGACGCGATGGCGAAGTTCGCCGCCGCTAATCCCGAGTTCGCGGCGTTCGCCGCCTGGGCCAAGAGCGCGCCCTGGACGAGCAGCTACGCCGAGGAGCGTTACAACAGCCTCGACAGCTTCATCTTGACCGACGGTTCCGGGAATGATCGCGCAGTGCGCTGGTCGCTTGCGCCGACGGCGCAGGTCGTCCCGGTCACGCAAGAGGAGCTCGCCAAGCTCGGGGCCAACTTCCTCGAAACCGAGATCGCCGCCCGCGTCAAGAACGGCCCGCAGCGTTGGACGATGCTGGTCACTGTCGCCAACCCCGGCGATCAGACCGCGGACCCAAGCAAGGCGTGGCCGAAGGACCGTCGCAGCGTCGAGGTCGGCTCGCTCATCGTCGAGCAAATCGAACCCGAGCCGGACGGCCCATGCCGCGACATCAATTTCGATCCGACCGTCCTGCCGAACGGCATCCGGACGTCGGACGATCCGTTTCCCGCAGCCCGCTCATCGGCCTACAGGGTCTCTTACGACCGCCGCACGGCCGAAGAAAAGGACTACCCGCGATAACCGCCACGGGGTCCGCCCAATGACGAACACTCAGCGCTTCACCCCGCGCGTTCAACGCTTCACCCCGCTCCAGCGAACGCTGCACTGGCTCATGGCGGTCTGCATCCTGACAATGCTGTTCATCGGCGTCGGCATGGCCTCCTCGGTCGCGCCGAAATATCTGACGCTCGTCGCTATTCACAAAACGCTTGGGATCGCGATTCTGATTCTCGCGCTGATCCGCCTTGCGGTGCGCCTGCGCTACGGCGCCCCGCCTCTGCCCGCGGATCTACCGGAACCCATGAAGCTCGCGGCGCATCTCTCGCACTATGCGCTCTACGCGCTCATGATCGCGATGCCGCTGATCGGCTGGGCGATGTTGTCGGCCGCGGAATACCCGGTGGTGTTGTGGCCGGGCGTCTGGCTACCGTCGATCTTGCCGCTAAGCCCCAGCCTGCACACGGCGCTGTGGAACGCGCATTTCTATCTCGCCTTCCTCTTTTTTGCGGTGGTCCTTCTGCACGTCGCTGCGGCGCTGTTCCACGCGCTGATCCGGCGCGACGGCGTTTTCGACGCCATGGGGCCTGCGTTGAGGCATGACGAAGTGGCGCCCGCGGAGCAAGTCCCAGCGCGACCGTAGCGCAAGCGAAATCCCGAGTGGAGTCGCCATGCTGCCTCGCGTCTATCTTGTCCGCCATGGCGAAACCGCATAGAGCGCGAGCGGCAAGTACACCGGGCGCACCGACCTTCCGCTCACGGAGGAGGACGAGCGCAAGGCGCGTGGGCTCCGCGAGCGCCTCAAGGGCGTCGGCTTTGACAGGTTCTGCCTTCTTGGGAAGAACGCTCAGCGCCGGGAATGGCGCCACGGGATCTCACTCCGAGGCTCGAACCTGCGCGATGACTTGCTCGAAGGGCTCAGCCGAGACGCGGAAGTCGCCGCGGAACGGGTTGTTGAGCGCGATGATCATGATCAGCACCAGCGCTCCGGAAATCGCCATTGCCGCCGACATTGCCAGATGCATGCCGAGGCTCGGAACGCCAAGCAACGAGGCGAATGCAACCGTCAGAGCGCCGCCCATCAAGGTAACGATCCAGACCACCGCCGGAACGGTGGTGTCGGCAGCCATCAATCTCTGCTCTCGCGCATCCGACAGCCGCATCAACGATAGCGACAGCATCACCTGCCGGATGTCGTTGGCCGTGCCGGCCGGTTTGAGATCGGCCGCTATCGCGTTCAATTTGTTCAACCAGGCCGAATTGCTCGCGACGCTCAGCCCTCTGGCTTGCGCCGGCCATTCGACCCTGACCACGCTCTCGACATAGCCGAGAATGCCGTCGCGCAGCAGCGACTTATCCGGGTCGGAGAACCCGAGCGAAGCATAGTAGACATCGCGAACAGAGCCGGCCTCGGCATAGCTTGTTGCCTTCGCGGCGTTGTAGTGTTGCCAGACGACCATGGCGACAAACGCCAGCAGCACCGCAAAAGTCACGCCGATGACCGAGAATATCGCCGCGGCGACGTCATTGTGTTGGCGCCGGAGTTCGAGAGACAGCAAGGGGCGGACCGACAATCCGAGCACGATCGCGCCGAGTGCTGCGGCGCCCGCCAACAAGAGTCCGACACCCCAGAGCGGGTACTCGTAGACCATGCTCGGCTGCATCATGAACTGCACGGCGACCCCGTCTCTCGATATCCTCTACCGTACGTAGGCGATCGAGGAGTTACGGCCACAGCCTACTCTATCCCTGTACTCGTCGTCCCCGGTGGGCGAGCTTGAGGCGCGCTCGATCGGACGGACGCGTGAGTTCGCTCACCGAGTTATCGAGCGCCGTACCAAGGGCGTGGCAACGACGCCTATACGTCACGATCGAGGGCGACCCCGACCAGTTGGGGGCCGGACGACGACCAGGTCGCCGACGAGCAAGTCCGCCGTCATGAGGGCGAGCCACGAGAAGAGATGGGACGCAAGCTATAACCCTAAACTCGGCAGTTGAAGCGTAAGCCCTTGATGCCGAAATAAGATTGCCCAACTGCTCCGCAATTGGTGAAAACTGCAATTTTCGAAGCTAATTCAAGCGCTTGGCTTGCCGTGAATATCTCCAACTGCCGGGTTTAGGATAACCGAATCGCGGGCATGCAACGGAGGTATCAAGGAATGACCGCTTCGGACGGAGTCCGGGCCTACAGGCGTCGCCGGGCAAGGCCCGCTTCCCGCCCCAAGCAGGCGTTCCGGAAAGGCCTCTCCGAGAGTAGCGGCGCGGCGGACGCATCGCTGGCGAACTCCCAGAAAGCGCCTCTCAAAACTCATTCTCAATTCCTGCCTCTCAAAAGATCGTAGACCGCGCGGGTTCACGCCATCCGAAACGTCCGGAGAGTGCAGTTGGGGTCATTGTTTGCTTGGCGGAGCGAACCGCGAAAGACTTTCCAAGTCAAGGATGCGCGCCATAGCCCGTCGAGAGACGGGCGTCTAAAGACGCCCTATGGGGGCGCACCGCCTCCGGCGGCGACCCTTCGGGTCGTCCTTGAGTTGGAAAATCTTTCGCGCAAAATCGCATCTAAGCAATCAATGATGGTTCGCCGCCGGGCGCGGCGCTCGCCCGCTCGGCACAAGCCAAGCTTCTCGCGATGACGGTCGTGACCAACGCTTGCGCCGCCTTGGATCGCCACGGCGCTGCGCGCCTCGCGATGACGATGCAGCGGCGTACGGCCCATCGCGGCGGACCCGCCCTGCGGGGTCACGCCGGCCAGCGCTTGTTGACTTCGTCGCGAACCGGAGTCTCGACCTCGACCGGCGCATTGCGGATATAGGCCAGCGCGGAAGCGAACTTGGCCGCGTTCTGTCCTTCCAGCGTTTCGAGGTAGCGGATCGCCGCGGTAACGGAGAACGGCTCGCCGCCTTGTCAGAACTCCTCGAAGTTGCTCGCTAGCGCGGTCCAGATTGCGGCGTCATAGCCATTCGTTTGCGCCCAGGCCGCGATCGTCGCGACGGCTTCCGGATGGCGTTGCATGGCTGTGTCGCTGGATCGGCCGGAAGCCGGTTCGACAAAGCCAATTCCCCCCGCGTCTGGCATCCCTTCCCGGACCCTGAGGTTATCAATCGCCGCATCGAGATCTTGGAGCGCGCTCGGGGCGGAATAGGTCGCTGAGGTCGCGCCGAACGTTTCGTCGACCACCAGCGTCAGTCGTCCGTCGCGCGAGACTCGGCAGAACTCGATGGGCAGGAGCGGGCCGTTCGCCGCGAATTTGGCGGCTGCTTGCAGATCCTGGGGATTCCACACGAGCGAGCCCCACGCGAGAACGGCGATCTTCATCGTTCACCTCCTCTTCAAACTCCCAGCCGAGTCTGACTTCGAGACCCCGTAGGGCATGCCGTCATGGCCGGGCTCGTCCCGGCCATCCAAGCGGTTCGGCGCGCTGAGGGGTCACACGCCTGCCCTGAACGTACTAACGCCCGTAAATTCAATACCTCGCACTCGCAGGCGCCTGAATTCCGAGCCGCTTTCGCAGCATGACCGCGTGGATGGCCGGGACGAGCCCGGCCATGACGGTGGGGCTAGCGCCCGGGAATCTCCTCCGCTTACGAGAAGCCTCACGAGGAGCTTGTTCTCTCGCGCCGATCCGGATCAAGAGTCGAAGGCCAGGCGCGGCGCGAGCCCCTCGTCCAACGCGCCCGCGCGCGATGGCGCGGGCGGAGGCGGCGGCGCGTAGATATGACGCTCGTTGCATGCACGGGCCGCCAGAAGGACGAGAATCGCCGCCGCGATGATCGCCGCCCTCGGAAACCTTCGGCGGCGCGCTCTCCACTCGGCGCGCGAGAATCCGGCGGCGGACCGGATCGCCCGACGCAGCCTCCGGACGCGCGCTCTCAACATGGCGCTCGGGACGTCGCCTTCGGACCGAATCGCAGGACTCCCGCCGCGCGTCGCTTTCTCGGCGTAAGCCCCGGTGAGCCGCGCGACGTTCTCGAGGATGTCGGCGACCGCCACGACGAGCGCCCGGGCCGGCCGTCTTTCGCGCGGCGCGAGGGCGACGCTCGCTTCCCCAGCAGGCGGCGTTGCGGGGTCGCCTCCCGCCAGTCCACCCAGGGCGAAAACCCGCATCGGGCGGGCGATGTTCTTGAGCCGCCGCTCGCCGAGATCGACGAAGGTTTCGGGCAGCTTGTCGCACCTGCCGCCAGGCGTCCTCCGACAGGCAGACGCCGCCCGGCTCACAAATCCCTTCGAGCCGCGCGGCGATATTGACGCCGTCGCCCAAGAGGTCGCCGTCCGCCTCCTCGACGACGTCGCCGAGATGGATGCCGGTGCGGACCTCGATGCGCCGGTCGGGCGGGATGCCGGCGTTGCGGTCGGCGAGCCCCTTCGTGACCTCGATCGCGCAGCGGACCGCCTCGACCACGCTGCGGAACTCGACGATGACCCCGTCGCCCATCCGCTTGACGACCCGGCCCCCGTGGGCCTCGACGGCCGGATTGAAGAGATCGCTCCTCAGCGCGCGCATCCGCGCGAGCGTCGCCTCCTCGTCGGCGCCGATCAGGCGGCTAAAGCCCACCACGTCGGCGGCCAGGATCGCCGCGACCTTCCGTCCCTCGCCCACCAAGCCCTTCCGCGATCAATTCCGCCAGGATCCTCGCCGCCCGGCGGCGACAGGAATCCGGATTGCTTTCGACTCTAGGCGCCGCCGGCCGTGGAAGCGCTGACGCAGATCAAAACGGCTACTTGCCGCACCTTTTCTCGAGCGAGCGCGCGGCGGCGTCGCCCTTGACGCCGACGTCGTCGATGACCGACGCGCCGAGCTTGATCGAGCCCTTAAGGGCCCAGGTCCCGTCGTTGTATCGTGTCCATGCGCCGCAGGGGATCGTGTCGATGTCGCCCGGCCAGTGATCCACGACATAGGTTTCCGCATGAGCGACGGGGGTCGCGCTCACAAGCGCGGTAGCGGCGAAGAGCGCGGCTTTCGACATGTTCCGATTCCCTTTTCGATGCCTTGTCCAGCGAAACGACCCGGCGCGCAATGCGATGCGACCTACAGCCCCTCGTTCTTGAGCGCCTTCCGCACCGCCGGACGCGTCATCATGCGCTCGTAATGGTTGCGGAGATTGGCGGGAAGGTCGATGTTGAGGCGCGCGGAGGCCCAATACGAGGGGTAGAAAAGCGCGGGGTCGGCGAGCGAAAAGCCGCCAACGATCCAGTCCTTGCGCGCGAGCGCCTTGTCGATCAGGGCGAATCCCGCGCTGATGATTTCGCGCCCGCGCGCTCGGACCGCCTCGTGGTCGGACTCGCTGGGGGCAAACTCCGAGGTGCGGAACAGGCGTCGGAATCCGGCGCCGTGAATCGTGCCGACGACATAGTCCATCGCCTCCAGCATCCGAGCGTGGCCCTCGGGGTCGGGCGGAACCAGTCGCTTCTCAGGATGGGTCAGTCCGAGATAAAGGGAGATCGCCTGGTATTCGGTCAGCACCGATCCGTCGTCGCGTTGCAAGGCCGGCACTTTCGACTTCGGGTTGATCGCGAGGAAGTCGGCCCCGTATTGCTCGCGCTCGGCGAAATTGACGCGCTTAAGCTCGAACGGCGCGCCGATCTCCTCCATGAGAACGTGGATACCGAGGGCGCAGCTGCCCGGCGAGTAGAAGAGCTTCATCGACGCTCCCTGGCGAGTCGCAACGCCGCCTGTCTGTCCCGAATGGCAACGCGCCTCGAGACCTCGACAATGCCGCGATGACGATAGACGGAACGATGTCGAACGCACAACTGGAGGCTGAGCGAAATTGCGCATGCGTGGCCGGGGCCGGCGTCCTTCCGGACTAATCGTCGGGCTGGCTTCCTTCATTCCCGCTCAGCGCGCTCGCTTCGGCGATCAGGGCTTGATGAACGACGCGGCGACGATGAACAGAACGGCCGCCAAGGCGCAGCCGATGAAGAGCAGGAAGATCAGGCTCTGCCAGCGCAGGCGGCGCCGCTCTCCCTTGCCTTCGTCACGCCATTCTCCCTCGCCTTCGTCGGGGGCCGGAGGGTCGGACGCCATCGATCGCGCCTGGCCGTCGCCTGCGTCGCGCCGTACGTCGAGATCCTCTCGGCGGCGTTCCTCCGGCGTCATCAGGGCGACCAGAAGGGCGAACCGGCGATCGGCTTCGAGGTCCGACCGCCCGGTTGTTCTTTTCTTTCTCGAAACAGTCGAACTCTTGTTCACGACAGACAGCACGTTGTTCGCCCGCGGGGCGGCTGGCTTCGGACAACGCAGACGTGGGAGAGTTTGATCCGCAGTCAGCCGGCCAAGCGGGCCCGTGGCGCGGCGAGGCGGATCTCGAGCCCCTCCGGCTTCCAGTCGCGCGTGATTTTGCCGCCGAGCTGGCTCATGACGGCGATGCGCGACAGCACGCCGCCGAAGCCTTCGACGCCGGTCGGCTGAACGACGGGCGGTCCGCCGCGTTCGATCCAGGTGACGGCGACGTCGTCGCCTTCCTCGACGCAATCGATCGCGATCGTTCCGTCGGCCGAGGACAGGGCGCCGTATTTGGCGGCGTTGGTCGCGAATTCATGCAGAAGCAGGGCGAGGCTAGCGACGGCCCCGCCCGAGACGGGGACGTCCACGCCCGAGATCGCGATGCGCGGCGCCTCGGGTTCGTCAAACGGCGCGACGATCGCGCGGATCAGCGCCTTAAGCGTGGTCGGCTGCGGCGACGGCTCGACGTGCGAAAACGTCAACGCATGCGCGCGCGCAAGCGCCGCCAGGCGCTCCCGGGCGGAATCCGCCAGCTCCTGCGGCGTCTTGGCCGAACGGGCGCTGAGTCCGATGATGCTCCCGGTCAGCGCGAACAGGTTCTTCACCCGATGGTTCATCTCCCTGAGGAGCAGTTGCTGCCTCTCGCGGGACTTCTTCAATTCGGAAACATCGCGCGCGATTGTCGAAGCGCCGACAATTCGGCCTTGCAAGTCGCGGATCGGCGAGATGGTGAGGGAAGTCTCGACGAGGCTTCCGTCCTTGCGCCGACGCACCGTCTCGAACTGGCGGATGCGGTCGCCGCGGCGGATTTTGTCGAGGGTCGCCGGTTCTTCCCCGAGGCGGTCGTGGGGAATGATAATCGTCGCCGGCTTGCCGACCGCTTCCTCGGCGGTGAAGCCGAAGAGCCGCTCGGCGCCGGCGTTCCAGGTGAGGATCACCCCATCGAGATCCTTCGACAGGATCGCGTCGTCCGAGGATTCGATGATCGCGGCGTAGTGCTGCGCCGCGCGGTCGTGGTCGCTTTGAGCCGCTTCGCTCGTGCGGGCGGCGCGCGCGGAGGCCGCGTCCAGCGGCGGCGAATCGTCGGCCGGAGGCTCCCGTCGGGAGAAGAAGCGGGTAACGTCCGTCATATTGGCGCCTCCGGCAGGGGCTGAAAGACCAACATCGCATAGTCTCCGCCCTGCTGGGAAGCGCCGAGCAAAGATTAGCGAATTTTGACGTTTGCGGATTTTGCGGCCAAGAATGATTATTAGATTCCAATTCCAGCTTTGATGTGACGTTGCGGAACAATCGTTTGGCCCCGGCGTTGCGGCCGGTCCAGGCTTCGAGCGTGAGGCGAAGGTCGATGGCTGCGCCGAGAGCGAGCTGGAAAGGCTTCCTGAAGATCGCCGAAGTGACATGCCCCGTTGGGCTTTACGCCGCCGTCTCGTCGTCCGAGCGCATCGTGCTGCATACGGTCAACCGGTCGACGGGAAACCGGGTGAGCCGGCAGTATGTCGACGTTGGGACCGGCGCGCCGGTCGAGAGCGAAGATCAGGTCAAGGGCTACGAGGTCGGCAAGGACGAATATGTCATCCTCGAGCCGGAGGAAATCGCCGCCGCGGTCCCCGAAAGCGACAAGCGCCTGACCGTGTCGGCCTTCGTCGGCCGCGACGAGATCGACGACGTCTACTTCGATCGACCCTATTTCCTTTCGCCCTCCGACCGCAGCGGTGACGAGGCGTTCGAACTGATCCGCGAGGGACTGCGCGCCTCGAACACGGCCGCGATCGCCCAGGCGGTGCTGTTCCGGCGCGTGCGCACGCTCATGATCCGGCCTCACGGGGCAGGCCTCGCCGCAACCTCGCTCAACTTCGACTACGAGGTCCGCGCGGCCAAAGAGGCGTTCGCCAACGTTCCGGAGCTCGAGATCAAAGGCGAGATGCTGGAGCTCGCCGCGCACATCATCAGGACCAAGGAGGGTGAATTCGATCCTGCGAGTGTGCAGGACCGCTATGAGGCGGCGCTGGCCGAGCTCGTCAAGGCCAAGATCGAGGGCCGCAAGATCGAGGCGCCGAAGCGGCCGAAGCGCACGGCCCCGAG
This sequence comes from uncultured Alphaproteobacteria bacterium, assembly GCA_963758335.1. Classification (GTDB taxonomy): domain Bacteria; phylum Pseudomonadota; class Alphaproteobacteria; order Rhizobiales; family Beijerinckiaceae; genus Roseiarcus. The sequence goes on from CAVWVF010000004.1 coordinate 1,075,925, forward strand.
CGACCTCATGGCTGCGCTGCGCGAAAGCGCCGCATTGAGCGGCGGGAGCCCGCCGACGAAAGCGCGGCCGCGTAGGAAAGCAGGCTGAAATGGCGCTCGAACAATACCGCGCCAAGCGCAATTTCGACGTGACTCCGGAGCCGAGACCGAGCGCGCCGCGTCCGGGCGACGCAAACAGCTTTGTCGTCCAGAAGCACGACGCGAGGCGTCTCCATTACGACTTTCGCCTCGAACTGGACGGCGTGCTGAAGAGCTGGGCCGTGACGCGCGGCCCGAGCCTCGTCCCCGGCGAGAAGCGGCTCGCCGTCGCAGTCGAAGACCATCCTCTCGAATATGGATCGTTCGAGGGAACGATCCCGAAGGGCGAGTATGGCGGCGGCGCGGTCCTCGTCTGGGACCGCGGAGCCTGGGCGCCGATCGGCGATCCGCACAATGGGCTCGCCAAAGGCCATCTCGAATTCGAGCTCATGGGCGAGAAGCTGAAGGGCCGCTGGCACCTCGTCCGGATGCGGGGCAAGACGCGCGACAAGCACGAGAACTGGCTTCTCATCAAGGGCGACGACGAATTCGCCAGAAGCGACGACGCACCCGACATCCTGGAGGAGCGGCCGAATTCCGCCGCGACCGGACGGGCCATCGACGAGGTGGCCAAGGAGGCGCCGGGCTGGTCGTCGAAGACCGGCAGGATCGAAAGGAGCCGCGACCCCGCCGCGCTGCCGGATCCGTCGTCGGTCAAGGGAGCGAAACGCGCGCCGCTGGCGGGCTTCGTCGAGCCGATGTTGGCGACGGCGGTCAAGAAGCCAGCGAACGGCAAACGCTGGCTGCATGAAATCAAGTTCGACGGCTATCGGATCGAGGCGCTGATCGACAAGGGCCGCCTCTCGCTGCTGACGCGCACCGGACTCGACTGGACGGCAAAGTTCGGCCAAGCGATCATCGGGACGTTCAAGGCGCTTCCCGTGAGCCAGGCGCTGATCGACGGCGAAATCGTGGTCGAGAACGGCGCCGGCGCGTCAGACTTCTCGGCCCTGCAGGCCGCCCTCAGCGAGGGACGCCGGGACCGCTTCGTCTTCTACGGCTTCGACCTCCTTTACCTGAACGATTTCGACCTGCGCGAGGCGCCGCTCGTCGAGCGCAAGAGGCTCCTGGCGGCGATCCTTGGCGACGGCTCCGGACCGCTCCGCTACAGCAGCCACTTCGACGAGGACGGTGAGACCATGCTCCGGCACGCCTGCCGGCTCGGCCTCGAAGGAATTGTGTCGAAGCTCCGGGATTCGCCCTATCGGTCCGGTCGCGGCAAGAGCTGGACGAAGGCCAAGTGCTCGGCGCGGCAGGAATTCGTCGTCGCGGGCTTCGTGCCCTCCACCGCCGCGCGCAATGCGATCGGCTCGCTGGCGCTCGGCGTCTACGACGGCGACGCGTTGCGGTATGTCGGCCGGGTCGGAACTGGATTCACCGCGTCGTCCGCGCGCGACCTCTACGCGCGCCTCGAGCCGATGCGCCTGTCCTCGAGCCCCTTCTCACAGCGGCTCAGCGCCGCCGAAAGTAGGCAGGTCCGGTTCGTCAGGCCCGAGCTCGTGGCTGAAGTCGACGTTCGCGGCTGGACCGCCGACGGATTGCTGCGGCATACTTCGTTCAAGGCTTTGCGCGAGGACAAGCCCGCCCGCGAGGTCGTTCGGGAATCTTCGTCCTCCGACCCGCCGGCCAAGGCGCCGATGAGCGCGATCGAGCTCACCCATCCCGACCGGCTCTACTGGCCGGACGACGGCGTCACCAAGCAGGGGCTCGCCGACTATTACGCGGAGGTTTGGCTGCGCATGGCGCCGTTCGTGGTCGGGCGGGCGCTCGCGCTAGTGCGCTGCCCCGATGGGATCACGGGTCAGAAGTTCTTTCAGAAGCACGCCTGGAAGGGCGTGAGCTCCGCCATTGTGCTCGTCGAAGACCCGAAGGAGAAGGGTGAGCCGCTCATCAGCATCCGCGACCTCGACGGGCTGACCGCGCTCGTGCAGATGGCCGTCCTCGAAATCCATCCCTGGGGCTCCCCGGTCGCCGATTGGGAGCGGCCGGACATGGTCGTCATGGATCTCGATCCCGGCGAGGATGTCGCGTGGGAGGCGCTCATCGAGGCGGCGAGCGAGGTCCGGCAGCGCCTGGAAGAGGCGGGGCTCGCCGCTTTCGTCAAGACCTCGGGCGGCAAGGGGCTGCACGTGGTCGCGCCGGTGAAGCCGAAAGCCGAGTGGCCGGCCGTCAAGGCGTTCACCAAAGGGATCGCCGACGCGATGGCCGCCGACAGTCCGAAGCGCTATGTCGCCACCATCGCCAAGGCGAAACGGACGGGCAAGATCCTCATCGACTACCTGCGCAACCAGCGCGGCATGACGGCGGTCGCCGTCTATTCGACGCGGGCGCGCCCGGGAGCCGCCGTCTCGATGCCGCTCGGCTGGGACGAGCTCGGGCCGGGGATCGGGCCCGCCCACTTCACCGTTGCCAACGCGCCCGCGCGGCTCGCACTCGCGAGCGATCCGTGGGAAGGCTTCCGCGCCGCCGCAGCGCCGATCGAAGCGGCTGCGCCCATGCGAGGCCGGACTTCAAAGAGGAAACGATAGGCGCTCGTCCGGCGCCATGGCCCCTGGCGTTTCCTCGCGAACGCCTACCGGGAAAGTGGACTGGGGTCAGCGCGACGAGGTCGGCGAATTGACAGCACCTAACTCCGTGGCTTGCCCTTCGTCCCCTTTGCTTCCTCCGCCACGCTCCGGCGCAGCGCGTCCATGATGTTGACGACGTTGCTGGCCGACGGCGCGGGCTCGGCCTTCGGACGGGCGGGCCGGACGTTCTTCCGCTTCTCGCTGATGATCTCGACCAGCCGCTCCTGGACCGGATCGTGGACCATGTCGGGGCTCCAGGGCTTCTTGCGCTCCTCGATCAGCTGCGAGACGAGATCGAGCAGGGCAGGATCCGGCTTGGTTTCCCGGATGCCGCCGAAGTGCGCGCTCGGATCGCGCACGTCGGCGCCATAGCGCAGCGTCCAGAGCTCGATGCCGTTATCGCGCGCCTTGAGAAGCACCGCCTGCTCGCGCCGATGGAGGACGAGGCGGGATATGCCGACCATGCCGGTCGAGCGCATGGCGTCGCGTATGACGCAATAAGCCTCCTCGGCGACCTTGTCGTCCGGCGTAAGGTAGTAGGGCGTATCGTACCAGATCCAGTCGATGCTGTCGGCCGGGGCGAAGGTCTCGATATCGATGGTGCGGGCGCTTTCGAGCCTGACCGCCTCGAGCTCCTCGTCCTCGAGCAGGACGAACGAGCTCTCGTCGCGCGCGTAGCCCTTGACCTCGTCGTCTTCGTTCACCGGCTCACCGGTCGCGCTGTCGACGTAGCGGCTGACGACCCGGTTGCCCGTCTTGCGGTTGAGCGTATGGAAGCGGACCTTCTCGGCGTCGCTCGTGGCGGGCGTCAGGGCGACCGGGCAGGTCACCAGCGAGAGCTTCAGATAGCCTTTCCAGAACGGACGCGGCGCCATCTTAAGGTTCCTGCTAGGTCGCGGGCCGCTTCGGCTTGCCGGATCCCGCCGGCTTTCCGGCGGGCGCGGAGGTCTTCGCTTTAGCGGCGGGCGGCTTTTCGGTCGGCGGCTCCGCCGCCTTGGCCTTGGCGGAGGGCGCCGGCGGCTTTTCGGCCGGCGGCTCCGCCGCCTTCGTCTTGGCGGAGGGCGCCGGCGGCTTTTCGGTCGGCGGCTCCGCCGCCTTGGCCTTGGCGGAGGGCGCCGTCGGCATTTCGGCCGGCGGCTCCGCCGCCTTGGCCTTGGCGGAGGGCGCCGTCGGCATTTCGGCCGGCGGCTCGTCGCTCTTTCGCGTTGCCGAGCGAGCCGGCTTTTTTCCTGCCGGTTCGGCCCGGTCTTTGGCGTTTTCCGCCTCGTATTGCGACTTGGCGTTTTGCGCCTCGTATTGCGCCTCTGCGGCGATCCAGAGCCGTTCCGAATGGCCCTCGGGCCGTCCTTCCTGCTCCCACAGGTGATAGGCGATCTCTTGAATGCGTTGCTCGCGATTGTTCATTGCCGCCCTCCAGGTCGTGGCGGTCGCGCCCGGCCTGCCGTACTAAACTCTTTCCGGGCCGCTCGCCGTGGAAGACCTTTAGGCGCCGCGCGGCGACCCGTCAACTTTCCGCTGCTTTCGCGCTCGTCTCCTCGTCCCCTTTCCGCTAGCAATTGATGATCCCGTCGAGGACGGCCTACCGCTCCGTCATGGCGACGAGCCACAGCAGGACGATCGACACGCCAATGAGCGAGGCCGCCACCATGCGGATGGTCTCGAATTGCAGGAGCTCGGGAGCAGTCATTGGGCGCTCTCACGCGCTGGTCGAGCAGGAACCTGAAACGACGCGACCGCCCTGCAAAAGTTCCCAAGAATGGGGGTTCGCCGAGGGCGGGAACAACCTGCCTGGAGGCTCGTTGGTCCGCCGATGGCGAGCTTGTCCGAGCTGGCGAGGAAGCTGGGCCCGTATTCGCCGAGAATGTGGCGACGAGCACGACAATGACGCAATCCAAGAACGAAACAAGATGCCTGGACGGCGTCCGGGTCCTTGTCGTCGAGGACGACCCCCTGTTGCTTCTCGATCTCGAGCAGACGCTGGCGGGAGCGGGCGCGGAAGTCGTCGGCCTGTGCCAGACGCTGCAGGAGGCGCTCAGGCGTTCGGATCCGATCGATTTCTCCGTCGCCGTTCTCGATTTCCGTCTCGGCGCGGAAACCGCCTCGCCGGTCGCGCGGCGGCTCGAGGATCTGGGCGTTCCGTTCGTCTTCTATACCGGACAGGCGCGCCTTGAGCCGAGCCTGGCGGAATGGCGACATTGCTCGATCGTCGAGAAGCCGTCACCCCCGCAGACGCTCATCTCGGCGCTCAGAGCCGTGCTGCCTCACTGAGGCCGGCTATCCGACCTGCCCGACCTTCCTGCGTTCGGCCGGGGCCTCGCGAGACGGGGACCCGCGAGAATTGTCCAGCGCAAGAAGCTCGACCAGCTTCGAGCGCGCGCGGCTGAGGCGACTCTTGATCGTGCCGATCTCGACGTCGCAGATCGTGGCGGCCTCCTCGTAGGACAGGCCGTTCGCCCCGACGAGGATCAGAACTTCGCGCTGCTCCGTCGGGAGCCGGGCGAGGGCCTTGCGAAAATCCTCGAGGTCAAGATGGCTTTCTTGATCGCCCGAGACGATGAGCCGCCGAGCGTAGGCGCCGTCGCTGTCCTGAACCTCGCGGGCGCGCTTGCGGTAGTTGGAATAGTAGATGTTGCGCAGGATGGTGAACAGCCATGCGCGCAAGCTGGTCCCCGGCTGAAACTTGTCCGATTTGCTCCACGCTCGGAGCAGAGACTCCTGAACGAGGTCGTCCGCAAGGGACACCGAGCCGGACAGCGAAATCGCGAACGCCCGCAAATTCGACATCTCGGCGACGAGTTCGTCCTTGAAGCTAGCCGGAGGCATCTGGCTTTTCCTCCTTCTCGAGTCGAGCCAGCAAGTCGAGAAATTTCTCCGGAAGGGGAGTCTGGACGAGATCGTCGTAGTGCGCCTTCAGCGCCCGTCCGATCGTATCCAGAACCTTCGGATCGAGCGCGGCGCGGTTCAGCGTCGAGTCCTCCACGGGGTTTGACGTATTGTTCTCCGCGGGATTGGATTTTGTCATTGTCGCCCCCACCGCTCCTCGTAACGTTCCCGGACGGCGAAACCACACGGCCGCCGTTTGGTTCCCCCCTCCCTAAAGATATTCGCATTTGGGCCAAATCTTGTCGTTCTCTTGTCGTTCTCTTGGCGTCGTACAGCGTTGTTAACGAGTGCAATCTAAGTACTTTCCCCAATTGATCGGCCGACGGGATTCTGCAAGTCTTGCGTTCAGCGGGGGGCGTAGCGCCGAATAGCCCCGTCGGCCCTCGATTAGTCGAGGGGACGCTCGGCCGCCCAGCTAGAGTCACCAGATGGCGATCTCGAAAGACATTGCGCCGCTGCTTCCCTATCTTCGGCGCTTCTCGCGGGCATTGAACGGATCCCTGGCGAAAGGCGACGCCTACGTGGCGGCGACCCTGGAAAGCCTGCTGCGTGATCGGACCGCGTTCTCGCGGCGCCTTCCGCCCCGTCAGGCGCTCTATCAGTTCTATCTCGGCGTATGGGCGCAGCCGATCCGCGACGATTTCGCGGAGACGTCCGAGCCCTCTTCGTTCGACCGTAATCTCGCCGCCCTGTCGCCGTGCGTCCGGCAGGCGTTCCTGCTGACGACCGTCGAGGGCTTCTCGCAGGACGAGACGGCCACGATCATGGGCATCGACTCGGCGCGCCTAGTCGCCCTGCTCGAACAGGGCGCCCGCGACCTCGCGCATGAACTGGCCTCGAGCATCCTGATCATCGAGGACGAGCCGATCATAGCCATGGACCTCGAGGCGATCGTCGAGGATCTCGGTCACCGCGTGGTCGGAGTGGCGCGCGCGCGCCGCCAAGCGGTCGCCCTGGCGGCGGAGCGGCAGCCGCAACTGATCATGGCGGACATTCAGCTGGAGGATGGCGGCTCGGGGATCGAGGCGGTCAACGAGATTCTCGCTCGGGCCAGTCGGCCGGTCGTCTTCATAACGGCCCATCCGGGCTCCTATCTGAGCGCGCTGGCGAACCGGCCGGAACCGGCGTTCCTGCTGCCCAAACCGTTCAAGCCCGACTCCGTCAGGGCGGCGGTAAGTCAGGCGCTGTTCTTCGACCGCAGGGCGCGCGCGGCGGCTTGAAGCGCCGCCCGCCGCGCAAATCGGGGCGCGTTTAAACCCGCCTCGTATAGCGCAGGACGGCGGTGATCACGAGCGCGATCAACGCCACGATCAAGATGAGTTTGGCGGCCGCGAATGCGGTCCCGGCGACGCCGCCGAAGCCGAGCACGCCGGCGATCAGGGCGATAATCAGAAATGTGATGGCCCAACCGAACATGACATTCTCCTGCTTTGGCTGCGCGGGGGCGCGGGGGTCCAGGTGCTAAACGCTTGCATGTCTGACCAGTTCCGGTTCGCATCGCTTCAGCCGGGTCCGGTCTTCTCCGGCCGCTTGCGCGCGCTCGACGGCTGACGCTTTTCGCCGTTTGGCCGGTCGGATCGACGCGAGCGCTGCTGGGCGGGCCCCCCGGCGCGGGCGAGGTTGTGCGCGGTGCTGAGCAGGGCGAGGTGCGAGAAGGCCTGCGGAAAGTTTCCGAGTTGGCGTTTCTCGGCCGGATCGTATTCCTCCGCCAGCAGTCCGACGTCGTTGCGCAAGGCCAGCAGGCGCTCGAAAAGCGCACGCGCCTCCTGACGGCGGCCGAGCAGGACGTAATTGTCCGCCAGCCAGAAGCTGCAGGCGAGGAAGGCGCCTTCTGCGGCCGGCAGCCCGTCCGCTCCCGAGACGGTGTCGTAACGCAGGACCAGTCCGTTGCGGACGAGACGCCGTTCGACAGCGGCGACCGTGCCTCGCACGCGCTCGTCGTCGGGCGGCAGGAAGCCGACCAGGGGGATCATGAGCAAACTCGCGTCGAGTTCGGTCGCGCCGAATGACCGGACGAAGGCGTTCTGATTCGCGTCGAAGCCATGCCGGCAGACTTCCTCGTGGATCTCCGAGCGGACCTGGCGCCAGCGCTCGAGCGGGGCCGCCGCGAACCTCCCAGATGCCTTCGTCGGGGTTGCGCCAGATGGTCTCCAAATGGGAGACGAGCGCCTGCTCGAGCGCCCAACTGTCCGCGCCCGGAGCGAGCCCGGCGCGGCGGGCGACATAGAACGCGTCGAGCACCTCGCCAAAAACATCGAGTTGCAGCTGTCTGACGGCGGCGTTGCCGACACGCACCGGCTTTGCGCCCCCATAGCCGGGCAACCAGGAGATCTCGTACTCGTCGAGCCGTCGCTCGCCTGCGACGCCGTACATCGTCTGCACGTCGTCCGGAGAGCCGGCGACGGCGCGCAGGAGCCATTCGTGCCATGCCCGGGCTTCGTCGAGGAAGCCAGCGCCTGTCAGTGCAAGAATCGTGAAGGTCGCGTCCCGCAGCCAGCAATAGCGATAGTCCCAGTTGCGCGATCCACCCATTCGCTCGGGCAGCGAGGTCGTGCCCGCGGCGACGATGCCGCCGGTCGTCCAGTGCCCGAGCGCTTTCAACGTCAGCAGCGAGCGCAGAGCCGCGTCGGCGTAATCGTCGCAGGGCTTGTGGCCAGCCGCCCAGTTTGACCAGAACGCCTGGACCTGCCGCAACGTGTCGGCCACTTTAAGCGGCGGCGGCGGGGGGGTGAAGGACGGCCACCAGTTGAGGACGAAGCTCGCCTCCTGCCCGGCCGAGACGCTGAACTCAGCCAGCGTCCGGAAGTCCTCGCCGCGCGTTGCGACGTTCGTGCCCAGGAGCATCCGATCCGGGCCGGCGATAAACCGCAGCCGCTCGTCATCCTGTCGTGAAACCCAGGGGACGATCGAACCGTAGTCTAAGCGCACGACGAGCTCCATGCGCATGGCGACGTCGCCCTGAAGACCGCGGACGAGGCGGACGATGTCGCAGGCGCCGTCCCGCCGGGCCATGAAATCGATGAGACAGGCGGCGCCGCTTGCAGTACGGAACACGGTCTCGAGAATCAGCGTGTCCGCAATAGCGACGCGTCACCCGCGCCTCGTCGCTCGCCGGCGCGATCAACCATCGCCCGTGCTTCGGTTCGCCGAGCAGCGCCGCGAAGCAGGCTGCACTGTCGAATTGGGGCAGGCACAGCCAGTCGATGGAGCCGTCGCGACCGATCAGCGCAAGCGTTTCGCAGTTGCCGATGACGGCGTAGTCCTCGATTCGGCTGGGCATCAGGCCCCGGAGCGTGGCATCGGAAACGCGTCAACAACGGCCGTGGCCGCCAAGGGTTCCGCAAAGCCGCTTCGCCCGACGCTCAGGCCGAAAGGGCGCGGGCGACGAAATAGCGATCGAGCCTGTCGGCCGAACCGGATTCATCGGCCAGCGCGACGTAGCCGTCGGGCCGGATGAGATAGAGCGCGTTTTGTGCGAGACCGGCCTCGGCGTGCTGCGGCGTCCAGGAGAAGATCTTCAGCGGCAAGCCGCGCTTGGCGCAGCAGTCGGCGATCTGGGGAGATCCCGTGCCATAAATGTGGCCTTGCCACCTTAGGTTGGCGAGCGCCGCATGATTGTCGACGCCCTTCGCGGCGACCCAGGGCAGACGATCGCTGCCGTGAACGCGGCCGGCCTTCCCTTCGCTCAGCGGCCCGCCGTGGTAGTTGAGTTCGATCTGCGACACTGTCCGGAAGGCCAACTCCCGCACCGATTGGAACAGGAAAGCTCCCGCAATGGCGGGCGAGGCGACCCAGAGCCGGATCAGGTCGGCGAACGCCCCCTCGGCCGTCGCGAAGGTGAAGACCTGGTCGGTCGTCCTGACCAGCTTGCGGGCGAAGGCGATGCGCTCGATTTCGTAACTGTCGAGCAGCGCGTCGGGCGCGCGTCCGTCGAGCGCGGCCTTCAACTCCAGGCGAGATTGATCGCGTCGCCGATGCCGGTGTTCATGCCCTGGCCGCCGGCCGGGCTGTGGGATGTGCGCCGCGTCGCCGAGCAGGAAGGCGCGGCCCTCGCGGAAACGGCCGGCGACCCGGTGATGAACACGGTAGGTCGAGAACCGGTTGACTGCCTCGACCTTCACCTTCAGATTCTGGATCGCGCGCTCGCTCACATCCTCGAAGCGCAGTTTTTCGGCGCGATCGGCGCGCTCCCCGCTCACCGTGCCGACGAGGCGCGCGCGTCCCTCGCCCTTGAGCGGAAACACAGCGAGAAAGTCGGCCTCGTCGAGATCGACGTGCAGCTCCCCGTCGATCGGCGGCCCGGAGGCCTCGACGTCGGCGACATAGAAGATCTGCGCGTAGTCGCCGCCGGGAAAGCCGGTCGCGAGCGTTTCACGAACGAGAGAGTGCGCGCCGTCGCAACCAGCGAGAAAGGCCGACTCGCAGTTTTCGACGGTCGCGTCCGAATGGCGGAGGGTCGCCTTGACGCGATCGTCCTCGTCGGAGAAGCCGACGAGCTCCGTCTCGCGCTCGACCGTGACGCCGAGGTCCGACAGGCGCTCGATCAGCAATTGCTCATGTTCGTCCTGCGGGAAGATCCGCAAGGTGGGATAGGGCGTGAGGCCGGCGCCGACTTTTCCAAACGCAACCCGTGCCCTTCGTCCGCCGCGGGTCCACAGGTTGACCGCGGGGAACTTCGTGCGCGTTTTCGACGACCGCTTCGGCGAGGTCCAGCTGGCGATAAAGCTCGAGCGTGCGGGCCTGAACGGCAAGCGCGCGCGGGACGTCGTTCCCACCGCGCTCGTCCTGTCGACGATGCGCACGCTTGCGCCGAGCTTCGTGAGCCAGAGCGCGAGCACGAGGCCGGTCGGCCCGGCGCCGACGACGAGCGCGTCGCAATCCGCCATGCGAGCCTCCGCCTTGGTCAGCGATAGGGAGCGTCAGCGAGTAGATTTCTCGCGATTTCCCGCTCCCAACGATCGCCGTTGGCCAGCAGCCGCTCCTTGTCATAATAGAGCTCTTCACGCGTCTCGGTCGAGAATTCGAAGTTCGGCCCCTCGACGATGGCGTCGACCGGGCACGCCTCCTGGCAGAAGCCGCAATAGATGCACTTGACCATGTCGATGTCGTATCGGGTCGTGCGGCGAACATCGCTGTTGTCGCGCGGCGCCGCCTCGATCGTGATCGCCTGCTCGCAGAGCTTGCAGGCGATGCAGCGCTCCTCGCCATTGGGGTAGCGCCGCAACGCATGCTCGCCGCGAAAGCGCGGCGAGAGCGGAGCCTTCTCATTCGGTAGTTGAGCGTCGCTTTCGGCTTCAACATGTAACGGATGCTCAGAGCGAATGCTGCGAAAAACTCGCTCAGGAACAGCGATCGAGCTCCTTTCGCGAGCCTCATCGACTTATACTCAGCAAGTGCGATCTCGCCTCGGTCAAGTAACCGAACGCGGCCGACAATCGGTTGTTCCTCTTCAATTCGCGGATTACTCCGCCTGACGGGAGCGCAGGAACCTTAACAGCCGTCTTCGAGCTCATGCATCCCTTCATTCAGGCGGCACCGAAGGTTTGTGTGAAGACGTTGTTTTGGTTTAGGAGTTCTTCGTATTTTTCGACGAGCGGTCTTAAGCGTTGTTCGGGCATGTTGGGGATGAGATCGTAGAGCAGGCAGCCCTGGCGGAACAGCGAATGGACGCGGCGTTTGACCGTGCTGGTTCTGAGCGATCGGTCCATGCCCAGGCTTTCGCCGGTCGCGCCGAGCAGCGTCAGGAGGAGGATCGCCAAGGCGCTGAGCAGCAGCAGACGGTCGCGCCGCTGCGGATCGCCAATGCGCAGGACGCTCAGACCCATGCCGAAACGCAAATCCTTGGTGTCGCGGAACCCCGGCTCGATCGTCCACCGTTTGGCGTAGAGGGTGACGATCTGGCGTGCGCTCGCCTTTGCGTCGCTGGCGGCCAGATGCCAAGCCTCCTTCATCCCCTTGGCGTGGACGCAGACCGCCGCGCCGACCCTGTGGCGGGCGGCGGTGAGTTCGGCGCCGCGCAGAAGGCAGGCGCGCCCCGCCGTGCCGACCCAGTCGGCGGCCAGGCGCGTCTGGCCGTCCGCTGCGGTCACATGAACGTTGCCGCGAAAGCGGATGACGTAACCAAAGCCGAGGCTTTCGAGGAATTCGAACAGTTTGACGTCGCCGAAGCCGCGTTCGGCCAGGATCGTCACCGCCACGCCCTCGGGCAGGATCGCCTTCAAACGCGTCAGGCAGAGGTCTTCGAAGTCGTTGCGCTGGTCCTTCAGTTCGTCTTTGTCGACCGTCAGCCACAGGAGCGGCGTCGCCCGGCCGTGACGCGTGATGAGGCTCAAAGCGAGCGTGGCCTGATTGTCGGCGTCGAAGTCGGTCCAATCCATCGCCACGACGATCGCCTTGCACTGGCCCACGACCTCGCGCGCCCATGGCGCGAACAGGTCCCATACGACAACCCCGGCGTTGCTCAACAGGCGATCGACCTGTTTGATCGCGTGTCTGTCCGTCAGACCGCGCGCTTGCGCCAGCGCGTGCCCGATGACCGAACCGGCCAACGACGCTCCCGTCAGAACCCCCAGCGTCCCATTGGCCAGCGAAAGAATTCGCTTGGCGTGCAAGCTCCCCGAAAACGCGCGCTTCAAAAAATCATGAACCAATTCCATCCGATCGATCGACTTGCGCATGCCCGCTTCTGCCCGCACGATTCGCCACACTGTCACGCGCGGGACTCCAAAATTCAGGCATTTTCAAGTCGTTCAAAATGAGGGGATTCGTGAGGTCTTCGAGTTGTCGCGGACCTTCGACGCAAGGAGCAAATTATGCGTAAGGTCTTCATCACTGCCGCGGCGATCTCGGCTCTCGCCGGCGCAACCGCGCTCGCGCAAAACGCGCCCCCTCCGGGCGCGAACCCCGCGAGCACCGCCGACCAGCCGGCCACCAAGGTGAATCCGCCGGCCAACGCGATCAACGCGCCTAGCTCCGCCGCCATTCCGCCGGCCCATGAGCCGCGAGCCAACGCCGCCCAGAACGTGCCTCAGAAAGGGCCGAACTTCGTCAAGGTGAACAGCGACGACATGCTGACTTCCAATGTCGTCGGCCTCGACGTCTACAACGGCCAGAACAACAACATCGGCAAGATCCAGGACGTCGTGTTCGACAAGTCCGACAAGGTCGCGGGCTACATCCTCTCCGTCGGCGGCTTCCTCGGCATGGGCACGCACCATGTGGCGGTCGATCCGGGCACGGTCTCGATCACCTATGACGGCTCCAACAAGACGTCGCGCGCGAGCATGAACGCCACCAAGGACCAGCTCAAACCCGCGCCGGAGTTCAAGTACAGCGGCCAGTGGACTGCGAGCCGGAGCTGAATTCGCGTGCGGAGGCGCGAAGGCGTCTCTGTGCTCATTGCCAACGCCGTTTCCCGCGAGGCGAGCTCGCGGGAAGAACCCGTCCGCCCGAAGGTTCGAAGTCGCAAGTCGGGCGGACGCCGCAAGAGATGGAGAATTGATCATCGACTGGAATCGCCTTGGAGGGAACTGGAAGCAGATGAAGGGCAAAGTGAAAGAGCAATGGGGCAAGCTGACTGACGACGATCTCGACATGATCGACGGAAAGCGCCAGCAGTAGTTGGAGGGCAGGAATTCAGGAGCGCTACGGGCTTCAGAAGGACCAGGTGAAGCAACAGGTCGAGGACTGGTGGGCTCGCCAGTAACCGCGGCCTAGGCCGGCTCGAAACGCCTATCCCTCGTCAAGACGCCCTGCCCGCAGCGGGCAGGGCGTTTCCGACGCTGGCACGAGGGGTGTTACGGCGTGCGCGGGCACGGTTGTTCGCCATCGCACTTCGCAGTTTTCGCATTGATGCCGCCGCCGTTGCCGGTCGCCTCACTCGCCGATCGCGTGCGCGGCGATCTCCCGCCGATGCGGCGCGCGCCGGTGCTCGAAGAGATAGATTCCCTGCCAGGTTCCGAGCGAAAGACTGCCCTCGATGAGAGGGATCGAGAGCGTGACGCCGGTCAGCGCGGCGCGGATGTGCGCCGGCATGTCGTCGGGACCTTCGTCGTCGTGGGCGTAGCGGCGCGGGTCCTCGGGCGCGACGTGCTCGAAGAAGGCTTCGAGATCCGAGCGAACCGCCGGCGCGGCGTTTTCCTGGATGATGAGCGAGGCCGACGTATGCCGGCAGAACAGGGTCACCAGTCCTGTTCTCAGACGATGCGGCTCGACCCACTCGGCCACGCTGCGCGTCACTTCGACCAGGCCGCGGCCGCGCGTCTGCACCCGGATGATGTCGGCGAACTGGCGCATGACTGGATCTCCGCTGGCGGAGTCGCCGGGTTAACGGAGAACGCTCCCGTGGTCGACGGGGTTATAGCAGGCTCGAACTGAGCGGGCGTGGAAGGCGGGAGCCCGATGCGTCTCATTCTTCTCATTATCATCATCATTCTGTTGATCGGCGCGCTGCCGACCTAGCCTTACAGTTCGGGCTGGGGCTATTACCCGTCGGGCGGCCTCGGGACGATTCTCATCATCCTCCTGATCCTGGCGCTGCTTGGATTCATCTAGCCCGTGGAAGAATCCGGGGGGCGCGCGCCGGAGCGCGCTCGCCTCACGCCGGAGCCCAGCGCGAACGCCGCGGCGCCGAGCGCCAGAAGCGGGAGGAGGCGCCTCACGCCGACCGCCTGGACGATCTGAACCCCAAGGAGAACGAGTCGAGGGTCGGCGAGGAGCGACGAGGAGCGCGTCTCGGCTGCGGCTCGCGCAAGCTCCTCCCGCCGACGCCTGGCGGCGAGAGTGGCGTAGGCGGCCAGAAGGATCAGCGTCGCGACAATGAAGACCGCGGCGCCGATGAGACAGGCGACGACGAGGCCGTATCGGTTCAGCGCGAAGACGAAGGCGGCGGGCGCAGACGAAGCCGACCGCGATCGCCGCTGCGGCGGCACAGGCGGCCGCGAGCGCGTAAAGCCTGACCGCGCCGCTCGCCTCGCTCTTCCAGCGGTCGTAGACCTTTTCGAACATCCGGCCCGTCAGCGGCGCCAGGCGACGCCGATGACGAAGCCGACGCTCATAGCGAGCGCGACGGATGTGATCGGCCGCTCCTGGATGGCTTCCGCCAGCGAGTCCGCGACCGAGGACGCGGCGTCCTGGGCCGCGATGGTCACGGCGCCGGCGCGGTCCGACGCGCCCGACACCGCCTGGTCGATGTTGGCGCGCGCTTGGCGCAGGCTGCGGCGCCCCTGGTTCTGGGCGACGGCGGCGAGCGCGTTGACCGCATCGGCGATCTGCTGGGTAAGATGGGCGATATCATTCTTCACGGCCGTCAGGTCCTTCTTGAGACGCGCTGTGGCGTCGTCTTCCACTGCGCTTTGCGCGGCGTTCTCCGGGGCGTCGTTCATCTTGGTCTCCGCAAATTCCCGATTAGCAACGCGCATCCCGCAACGGCTGTTCCCGTTCACCCCGAGCCGTTCGGTCGCAAATGTTCCTTCAGGATCAGTCCGACGATTAGCAGCGGCGAGGCGAGGAACGCCCCGATCGGCCCCCACATCCAGGTCCAGAAGAGAAGCGACAGGATGACGGCCAGGTTGTTGATCTCGAGTCGCCGTCCGATGATGGTCGGGGTGATGAACTGGCCTTCGAGAAGAACTGCCAGCGTGAACAGGGCCGCCGGCAGGAGCCCTGCTCCGAGGGTCGGCGCCGAGACGATTCCGACCAACGCCAGCACGATGATCATCAGGATCGGCCCGACGATCGGGATGAAGTTGAGCGTCGCCGCCAGCCCCCAAGCCGAAGGGGAACGGCAACCCGGTCAGCCACACGATCGCGCCGCCGACCGCCCCGACGCCGAGATTGATGCTGGTCACGGTCAAAAGATAAGCGGCGAGACTCGCCTCGATCTCGTTGAGGATCTTGAGCACGGTGAGGCGGGACTCGTGGCTCGCGAAGGTCATGAGGAGCTGGCGGCGCAGATCCGGCCACCAGGAATTGAACAGGAGCAGCACCACCAGGAAATACATGAGTCCCGTGACCGGCGGCGTCAGATAGCTGAGAGTCGTCGGCACCCATTCCAGTTTGGGCAGCGGAATGACCGGCGGGGCGGTCGCAGGACTGACGCCGAGCGAAAGCTCGAGCCGTCGCCAGGCGTCCTGAAAGACCTGAAGCTTGCCGCCGATCTCGGGGATTCGCCCGGCCAAGTCGCCCATCGGCGAGGCGATCAACGTCACGACCACGCCGATCACGACCGCCGTGAAGAGCGCCATCAACGCCGCGGAGAGGAGCCGCGGCACTTTCTGTTCCTCGAGAGCGCGCGCGGCGGGCGACAGCATGACGCCGACCACGAAGGCCGTCACCACGGGAACGACCGGCTCCCTGGCGAAATAGAGCGCCGCCCCCAGGCCGACGACTGCCAGGATCGCGACGGACCAGGTCGAAATCTGACGCAGCCTGTCGACCGGATCTGGCCCTTCGTCTTCTTCGCCGTCAACCGGCTTGATCGGCCGCACTCGCCCTTCGCGCAAGGTCGCCCCCTTTCGGAGCACGACTCCAAACCGGGGAAAGTGACGCTTGTTCCGGGCCGGGGAGCTTGCGCGAAAACCGCTTACGACCGCGGCGCCGCCATCGCCTTCAGGATCTGCGGCTTGACCTCGCTCTCGAGCGTCTCAGCCGTCATCGGCCCGACGACCTTGTAGGCGATCGTCCCGTCGCCCCTGACGATGAACGTCTCGGGCACGCCGTAGACGCCCCAGTCGATTCCCGCGCGTCCGTCCGGGTCGAGGCCGACCTTGGCGTAGGGATCGCCCTTGGCGCCGAGAAAGCGGCGGACGTTCCCCGACAAATCCTTCTGCGCGACGCCGTAGATGACGATGCCCTCCGCCTTGAGCGCGTCATCTTCCGCGAGGGCCATCAGATAGGGATGCTCGAGGTGGCATGGCTCGCACCAGGAGCCGAACACATTAACGATGCTCACATGGCCCTGGCGGAGATCGGCGTCGGTCAGCCCCGCCGCGCCGTCGAGGCCAGCGAGCGTCAGAGGCGGCGCGCTTTGCCCGATGAGCGCCGAGGGCAGTTTTGACGGGTCGCTGCCCGAGTTGAGCCGGAAGAGCATGAGCACGGCGACGAGGGCGAAGGCGACAAGCGGAAGAAGGGCGAGCCAGCGGCGCGGACGGCGCGCGGTCTCCATCGCCGCGGTCATCGAGGCGCGTTCTTCGCGCCGCCCCGGGCGGCTTCGAGCGCTCGGGTGGCCTCGTCGAGATGGATGCTGAGGCGCCGATAGTCGATGACCACCGAGCCGATCATCGCCGCGATGACGGACGCGGCGACGGCATAGGCGGCTATGACGAAACCGATATGCGGGTCCGAGATCATCGTCAGGCGCCCTTGGCGGCGAAGGAAGGAGCGAGCCGGTCGCCTTCGGCGGCCGCGAGCATCGTGACGCGGGCGATGCGCCGGCGCAGGATTTCGTTGCGGATCGACATCAGATGCAGCGTCAGGAACAGGAAGGTGAAGGCGAGCGCCATGACGATGAGCGGCCAGAGGAGCGAGGGCGCGATCGTCGGCCCGCCGAGGCGAAACACCGAGGCCGGCTGGTGGAGCGTATTCCACCAGTCGACCGAGAATTTGATGATCGGCAGGTTGACGCAGCCAACCAGGGTGAGGATCGCGGCGGCGCGCGCCGCCCGGCCCGGGTCCTCGATCGCCCGCCAGAGCGCGATGAGCCCGAGATAGAGGAGGAACAGCACCAGGACCGAGGCCAGGCGCGCGTCCCACACCCAATAGGTTCCCCACATCGGCTTGCCCCACAGCGAGCCGGTCGCGAGGCAGATGAAGGTGAAGCCGGCCCCGAGCGGCGCGGCGGCCCTCTGCGCCGCGTCGGCGAGCGGGTGGCGCCAGACCAGCGTGCCGAGCGCGGCGAGCGCCATCGCGCCGTAGACGAAGGTCGACATCCAGGCCGCCGGCACGTGCAGGTACATGATCTTCGCGCTCTCGCCCTGCTGATAGTCGGGCGGCGCAATGAAGGAGAGCGTCAAGCCGACGACGAACAGCGCTGCCGTCGCCGCCGCGAGCCACGGCAGCGCCCGGCGCGTCAGATCGGCGAAGACCGTCGGATTGGCGAGATTGGGCATTGAGCGGGCCCTTTTAGCGCCCTGCATGATTGGGGGCAATTGCGGCGGATCGGCGCATGGGGGGCGATCGGGCGAGGTATGGCGCCCGCGACCGGCAGGCGGCGAGGGCCGCTTTGGCGGACGTGGCGAGCGAAGCCGCCAGCGCCTCGATCGCCGGCCTTCGGGGCGAACTCCGCCGGAAGGCGAGCCGGACCACCCGCACGGCGCCGGGGCCGGCGACCCTGAGGCCTTCGAGGCGGTCGCCTTGCCGTCGCCAACCGGCGAAGGCGAGCAGCGGCGCAAGCGTCGCGCCCTGGCCAGCGGCGACGAGATGGCGAAGGGTCTCGAGGCTGGTCGCGCGGACGTCGGCGCCGGCGGCTGTCGCCTCCGCGCCGCAGAGGGCGAGCGCCTGATCGCGCAGGCAGTGGCCCTCCGCCAGGAGGAGCAGCGCCTTGGGATCGATCTCGTCGACCCCGATCGCGTTGCGCCGACGCGCGCGGGGGCGCCGGGCGGAGACGAAATAGAAGGGTTCTTCGTAGAGTTCGATCGAGCAAACTTTCCCGTTTTCGGGGTCGGTCGCGACGACCGCGGCGTCGAGCGCGCCCTCGCCCATGCGCTGCAGAAGGCGGTCCGTCAGGTCCTCGAAGAGACGCAGCGGCGTGTTCGGCAGCGCCTTGATCGCGTCGGGCAGGGCGAAGGGCAGGAGATAGGGCGCGACCGTCGAGATCATGCCGATCCGCAAGTGGCCGGCGAATGGATCGCGCGCGGCCTGAGCCGCGGCCGTCACGCTCTCCGCCGCGGCGAGGGCCGCGCGCGCCTCGGCGACGATCCTTTCGGTTCGGGGTTCGACGCGCGCTGCGCGCCCTTCGCGCGCGAAAAGGCGCAAGCCGAGCTCCGCTTCGAGCTTCAGAATCTGGCCGCTCAGAGTCGGCTGGCTGACGTTGCAGGCGGCGGCGGCCCGGCCGAAATGGCCGCAGTCGGCGACCGCGACGACATAGGCCAAGTCTCGCAGGTTCATGGATCGACAATCGGCAGGAACAATCTCTCGCTTAGGAACAATCGATTGGACCGATTGTCAACCGCGGGCTAGATTGCTTCGAGACTCTGGAGACGACCCCATTTCGAAAAGAGGGAGAGAACATGACCAGTGAAAGCAAGTGCCCGGTGACGGGGGGAGCCCATGCGCGCACAAACCGCGACTGGTGGCCGAACCAGCTCAACCTTCAGGTTCTCCACCAGCGCTCCACCCTGTCCAACCCGATGGGTGAGGCGTTCGACTACGCCACGGAATTCAAGAGCCTGGACCTGAATGCGGTGATCAAGGACCTTCATGCCTTGATGACGAACTCGCAGGATTGGTGGCCGGCCGACTTTGGCCACTACGGGGGGCTGTTCATTCGAATGGCCTGGCACGGCGCAGGCACGTACCGCATCGGCGACGGCCGCGGCGGCGCAGGAGCCGGCCAGCAGCGCTTCGCGCCCGTCAATAGCTGGCCGGACAACGCCAACCTCGACAAGGCGCGCCGGCTGCTGTGGCCGATCAAGCAGAAATACGGCCGGAAAATCTCCTGGGCCGACCTCATGATTCTCGCGGGCAACGTCGCCCTCGAGTCGATGGGTTTCAAGACGTTCGGTTTCGGCGGCGGGCGCGAGGACGCCTGGGAGCCTGAAGATCTCTACTGGGGCCCCGAGGGCGTGTGGCTGGCGGACGAGCGCTATTCCGGCGACCGCGATCTTCAGAATCCTCTCGGCGCCGTTCAAATGGGTCTGATCTACGTGAATCCGGAAGGGCCGAACGGCAAGCCGGATCCTCTCGCGGCGGCCATCGATATCCGCGAAACGTTCCGCCGTATGGCGATGAACGACGAGGAGACCGTGGCGCTCATTGCCGGCGGCCACACTTTCGGCAAGACCCACGGCGCCGGCAAGGACAAGGAATATCTCGGCCCCGAACCCGAAGGCGCCCCTATCGAGGAGCAGGGCCTCGGCTGGAAGAACAAGCTCGGCACGGGCAAGGGGGATGACGCGATCACCAGCAATTTGGAGGTCATCTGGAGCAAGACTCCGACAAAGTGGAGCAACGAATACTTCTCCAACTTGTTCGGCTACAAATGGGAACTGACCAAGAGCCCGGGCGGCGCCTATCAGTGGACGCCGAAGGATGGCGCAGGCGCCGGCACCGTGCCGGACGCGCACGATCCGTCAAAGCGTCACCCGCCGTCCATGCTCACCACGGACCTCTCCTTGCGGTTCGACCCGGCTTACGAAAAGATCTCGCGGCGCTTCTACGAGAATCCGGATCAGTTGGCGGACGCGTTCGCCCGGGCGTGGTTCAAGCTGACCCACCGCGACATGGGTCCGATCGCGCGCTACCTCGGGCCGCTCGTTCCGAAGGAGGCGCTGCCGTGGCAGGACCCGATCCCCGCGGTGGATCATCCGCTGGTCGGGGATGGGGACATTGCCGCCCTGAAGGCGAAAATCCTCGCGTCCGGTCTGTCTGTTTCTGAGCTCGTCTCGTCGGCTTGGGCCTCGGCGTCGACGTTCCGCGGCTCCGATAAGCGCGGCGGAGCGAACGGCGCGCGCATTCGCCTCGCGCCGCAAGAGGACTGGGACGTCAACCAGCCGGCTCAGCTAGCGAAGGTTCTGGCGACGCTCGAAGAGATCCAGAAGGAGTTCAACGCTTCACAGTCCGGCGGGAAAAAAGTCTCGCTCGCCGACCTGATTGTTCTCGGCGGCGGCGCGGCGATTGAGAAAGCCGCGAAGGACGCCGGGCAGGACGTGAAGGTTCCCTTCACGCCAGGCCGCATGGACGCGTCGCAGGAGCAAACCGACGTCAACTCTTTCGAGCCGCTCGAACCGAAAGCCGACGGGTTCCGCAACTATATTCGCGGCGAGCAGCGTCTGTCGCCCGAGGAGCTGTTGGTCGATCGGGCGCAGTTGCTGACGCTGACGGCGCCCGAGATGACGGTTCTCGTCGGCGGCCTGCGTGTCCTGGGCGCGAATGTGGGAAAGTCCACGCACGGCGTCTTCACCAGGCGGCCGGAGACGCTGACGAACGACTTCTTCGTCAACCTGCTCGACATGGGCACTCAATGGCAGCCCGCGGGCTCCGAAGGCGTGTACGAGGGGCGCGACCGGAAGACGAACGAAGTCAAGTGGACGGGAACCCGTGTCGACCTGATCTTCGGTTCGCACTCGCAGCTGCGCGCCATCGCGGAAGTCTATGCGTGCGCGGACTCGAAGGAGAAGTTCGTGAAGGACTTCGCGGCGGCGTGGACAAAGGTCATGGACCTCGACCGCTTCGACCTGACCTCTCACGGCCAACCCCTCGCGATGGCGGCGGAATAACGAGCCGTCGTCTCCTCGGTCCGTAAGCGGGCGGGGAGGATTAAAGAGGCCGCGCGAGGCGCAATCCCGCGCGGCTTTTTTGGCTCAGGCGCCGCTCCGTTCGGAGGACCGGCGGTTGAGCGATGACGGCGCCATTTCTTGACCCTCGCGAGGAGCCTGCGACCGGTCGCGGGCCCCCGCCTTGGCGGTCAGAACGGCGGCCCGGGTCGCCTGCCGAACAGGCGATTCCCCTGTTTAACAGATCCTATGCGGGTGGACGGCGGCCGGACCCTTGGTAGGCTGATCTTCCACACCAGCATGGAGGCAACCGATGCATTTAATCACCTCCGCGACCGTTGTCGCGACCACCGCCCGCGCGAATGATATCACGCTGTTCGCCTCGCTCGAATTGAGCAAATCGAAATGGGTTGTGACGATCAACAGTCCGGGCGGCGAGAAATTTTCCAGGCATGTGGTCGAGGGTGGGGACGGCGCCGGCCTGCTCGACCTTCTTTCGCGGTCGAGGGCGAAGGCCGAGCAGCGCTATGGCGTGCCGATCAAAGCGATCGTCATTCAGGAGGCGGGATTGGACGGATTTTGGATCCATCGCCTGCTGCTCGCCGAGGGGATCGAGAGCCACGTGGTCGATGCGGCTTCGATTGCGGTCGACCGGCGGCATCGGCGAGCCAAGACCGATGCGATCGACGGCGAGACGCTGTTGCGGACGCTGATGGCGTGGGCTCGCGGCGAGCGGCGGGTCTGCTCCATGGTTCGCGCGCCGAGCCCGGAAGAAGAGGATCGCCGGCGGCTGACCCGCGAGCGCGGCACGCTGCTCAAGGAACGCATTCAGCACACCAATCGGGTCAGGGGCCTGCTCAGCGGCCAAGGCATCCGGGATTACAACCCGCTTCGGCGCGATCGTTTTGAGCGGCTCGAGGCGCTGCGAACCGGCGACGGCCGCGAGCTGCCGCCGCTGCTGAAGGCGGAAATACGCCGGGAGCTCGATCGGATCGCGCTGGCGACGACGCAACTGGCTGCGGTCGAACGGGCCCGCGACGCGCTCATCCGCACGGAAGCCGAGGAGCGCACCAACCCCGCCGCCCGGCTCCTCGAGCTCAAGGGCTTGGGCCCCGAGTTCGCCTCGCTCCTCTGGCTGGAATCGTTGTTCCGCAGCTTCGCCAACCGCCGCCAGGTGGCGGCTTACGGCGGATTGGCGCCCAGCCCCTGGCAGAGCGGCGGCGTCGAACGGGATCAAGGCATCTCGAAGTCGGGCAACCGCCGCCTGCGCAAGACCATGATCGAGCTGGCCTGGTTCTGGCTGCGTCACCAGCCGGACTCGGCGTTGAGCCGCTGGTTTCGGGCGCGGGTCGGCGCCGCGAAGGGACGGGTCCGCCGGATCGCCATCGTGGCGCTGGCCCGCAAACTGCTCGTCGCCTTGTGGCGCTATGTCACCCAAGGCGTCGTTCCCGAGGGCGCGGTGTTCAAGGCGGCCTGACCCGATGGCTCAATCCTACGCCGACGCTCCAACGATGGCTTAACGACTCAACCCCATTCCAGCGAAGCCGAACGCGACGGCTTCGCCGGATCCGGGCGGGCGGTGACCGCGGCTTTGCCTGGCTGAAACACGCCGTTTAACAGGATGGTCCCCGCCAACCCGAGCCCGACGCCCTCGAGCATGAGGGATTATGGTGCGAGCCCCGACAAGCTCGACCGGATGTGAGGTGATGCGGCCGTCAAGGCTGCATGCGAAAGACGGGCTCACGCTTCGGATCCAAACGCCAAAGGAGATGCGCAATGCCAAAATGAATGAGCGCGGCAAAGACCACAGAGGCAGCCAAGAGCGCGCAAGGGCGCGCTCGCTCGTGACAGTGTATCCGGCCGCTGGCGCGTCAAGGTCGCTTCGCTCCCTGCTCCGCTGCGCTTCGCCCCGCTTCGCGGGTGACACGCCAGCGGCCGGTGCAAACGAATGAGCTTGACCCGAAACACCCCATGTGAGGCCAAAGCGACTCCGGACGGCGGACGCGCCAGGGCATCGAAAACGGGTTCGCCGGAGCCTCGCCGGCACCCGGAAAGGGGCCCCAAAAGGACAGAGATTCTATCCTTTCGCCCAGCCTTCGACGAACGACATCGGTTCCTGATCGCCGGATGGTCCGGCTCGACGAGCGCCGCCGTCCCCACGTCAGGCATGGGAAGCCGCTCCCCGCCGTGACTGCTATTCAACCCGATTGCATCATGCTCTAAGTGCCGCAATGACCGCGTCTCATCTCTGAACTTGACGTGCGCCATCTCCGCATTGACGTCCTTCCCTGATGGATACATAATAGTCATGTGGTATATCCAAGGGACCCCGTCATGCAGGTCGCCAAGTGGGGCAACAGCCTCGCCATTCGCATTCCCGCCGCGGTCGCCGAGGCGCTCGAACTGAAGCCGGGCGACGAGGTCCATGTCGAAGGCGCGCGCGCGTTCGCGCTGAGGCACAAGCCCAGCCGCGAGGACCTCTTGAAGCGCCTGCGCGCCATGCGCGGACGCCTGCCGGCCGATTTCGTGTTCGACCGGGACGAAGCGCATGAGCGCTGACTTCTTCGACACGAACGCGCTGCTCTATCTCATCTCCGAAGATGCGGAAAAGGCCGACCGGGCCGAGGCACCGGGGCGGGGCGATCAGCGTGCAGGTCCTGAACGAAGCCGCCAACGTCATGCGCCGCAAGCTCGGCATGAGCTGACGCGAGACACGCGAGTTTCTGGCGCTTATCCGCGGCCTGCTCGACGTCGCGCCGGTCACGGTCGAGACGCACGACCTCGGCCTCGAGTTCGCCGAACGCTACCGGCTCTCGATCTACAACTCGTTGATCGCCGCGGCCGCGGCGCTCAACGGCTCAGCGCGGCTGTGGTCGCAGGACATGCAGCACGGGATGCGGATCGGGGAGAGGCTGCGGGTGGAGAATCCGTTCCGGTGAGCGCAGGGCTCTGCCTACTCCCGCACATGCCGGAGCGCCGCAGCCGCCGCGAAGGGCGCGGCGGCGATCGCGAAGAGCGACATCGCGCAGAGCATGAGGAAGGGCGTCAGGAACGGCGCGGGGCCGCCGCTCGCGGCGGACGCCGCCGACACGCCGAAGATGATGACGGGGATGGTCAGCGGCAGGACCAGAACCGCCATGAGCAGGCCGCCGCGCCTCAAAGACACAGTCAGCGCCGCCCCGATCGCCCCGAGCATGGTCAAGGCCGGCGTGCCCGCGGAGAGCGTCGCCGCGACGAGGGCGACCGGCTTCGGCGCCATCGCCAGCATGAACCCGAACAGCGGCGAGACGACGATCAGCGGCAGCGCGCTCGTCGTCCAGTGCGCCGCGCATTTGACCAGCACCACGAGCTCGAGCGGCAGCGAGCCGTTGATCATCACGTCGAGCGAGCCGTCGTCGTGATCGGCCTGGAACAGGCGGTCGAGCCCGAGCAGGGTGGCAAGCAGCGCCGCGATCCACAGGATCGCCGGACCGAGGCGGGCGAGCAGGTTGAGATCGGGCCCGAGCGCGAACGGCATGATGGCGACGAGGATGAGAAAGAAAACGGCGCCGACCGAGGCGCCGCCGCCGATTCTTCGCGCGATGCGCCATTCCCGGACGAACAGGGCGAGGGCGGGGGTCATGGCACCCCTTCTCCCCTTGCGGGAGAAGGTGGCCGACGAAGTCGGCCGGATGAGGGGTCCGCGCGCAAAGCGCGCGAGCGGCGCAAGCCGGTTGGCGAGCGGCGCCTGGCGGCGCCGAACCCCTCACCCCCGACCCCTCTCCCGCAAGGGGAGAGGGAAGAACTGCGCCGGCAATCCCCCCTCACCCCGCGACCCCCTCGGCGGCGCCGAGCCTGAGCTCGCCCGCGCAGGCAAGCCCGAGCGGGGCGTGGGTCGCGGCGACCACGATGCCGCCCTCGTCGAGGTAGCCCTGCAGGATCGCGGCGAAGGCGGCCTGCGCCGCCGCGTCGAGCGCGGTCGTCGGCTCGTCGAGCAGCCACAGCGGCCGGTGGGCGACGAGGAGGCGCGCAAGCGCGACGCGGCGCTTCTGCCCGGCGGAGAGCGCGCGGGCGGGAAAGTCGATCACATGCGAAAGCCCGACCCGGGCGAGAGCCTCGCTGCTCGCCCCGCGCGAGGAATCGCCGCCGAGCGCGCCCGCCCAGAAGGTGAGGTTCTCGCCGGCGGTCAGCGCGCCCTTCAGCGCATCCGCATGACCGAGATAATGGGCCTGTTCGCCGACGGTCCGCTCGGGGTCGCCGCCGTCGAGCGCGAAGCCCCCGGCCTGCAGGGGGAGAAAGCCGCACAGCGCGCGCAGAAGGCTCGATTTTCCGGCGCCGTTCGGGCCCGTCATGATGATTGCCGAGCCCTGTTCCGCCTCGAACGAGAGGCCCGCGAACAGGGGTCGCCCGCCGCGCTCCATCGCCAAGTCCCACGCGCGAAGACGCATTGAATCTCCATGAAAAACGCGCCTGCGCGAGCCCGGTTAGACCATAGTTTGTGTAGCCTGCCCTGGGGAATTTATCTATAAGCCGCCGATCCCTCATCCCCCCTTTCGGAGCGTCCGCATGGCAAGCCTCGACAGTTTCAAATGCCGCAAGACGCTGACGGTCGGGGCGAAGACTTATCAGATCTACTCGCTCAAGAGCGCCGAAAAAAACGGCCTTTCGGGCGTCTCCCAGCTGCCGCTCTCGCTCAAGATCGTGCTCGAGAACCTGCTGCGCAACGAGGACGGACGCAGCGTCACCAAGGAGGACATCCGGGCGGTCGCGGCCTGGACGGAGAACCGCGGCAGCGCGGAACACGAAATCACCTTCCGCCCGGCCCGCGTCCTCATGCAGGATTTCACCGGCGTGCCCGCCGTCGTCGACCTCGCCGCGATGCGCGACGCGATGGCCGCGCTCGGCGGCGATCCGAACAAGATCAATCCGCTCGTTCCGGTCGACCTCGTCATCGATCATTCCGTGATCGTCGACCATTTCGGCACCGCAAGAGCGTTCGCGCAGAATGTCGCGCGCGAATATGAGCAGAACCAGGAGCGCTACCGCTTCCTGAAATGGGGCCAGCAGGCCTTCTCCAACTTCTCGGTCGTGCCGCCGGGCACCGGCATCTGCCATCAGGTCAATCTCGAATATCTCGCGCAGACGGTGTGGACGTCGAAGGAGAAGCGCGACGGCAGGACGATCGAAGTCGCCTATCCCGACACGCTGGTCGGCACCGACAGCCACACCACCATGGTCAACGGCTTGGCCGTGCTCGGCTGGGGCGTCGGCGGAATCGAGGCGGAGGCGGCGATGCTCGGCCAACCGCTGTCGATGCTCTTGCCCGAGGTGATCGGCTTCCGCCTGCACGGGGAGTTGCGGGAAGGCGTCACCGCGACCGACCTCGTGCTGACCGTCACCGAGATGCTGCGCAAGAAGGGCGTGGTCGGCAAGTTCGTCGAATTCTACGGGCCGGGCCTCAATGCCATGACGGTCGCCGACCGCGCGACCCTCGCCAACATGGCGCCCGAATACGGCGCGACCTGCGGCCTCTTCCCCGTCGACGCGCAGGCGCTCTCCTATCTCAACGCCTCCGGCCGCAAACCGTCGCGCCTCGCGCTCGTCGAGGCCTACGCCAAGGCCCAGGGGACCTATCGCACGCGCCTGACGCCCGATCCGATCTTCACCGACACGCTGGAGCTCAACCTCGGCGAGGTCACGCCCTCGCTCGCCGGCCCCAAGCGGCCGCAGGACCGCGTCGTCCTCGCCGAGGCCAAGGCGGGCTTCGCCCGTGCGATGTCGAGCGAGTTCAAGCAGGGCGACGCGCTCAGCGTCCGGCACAAGGTCGATTGGACCAACTACGATCTCGGCAATGGCGACGTCGTCATCGCCGCGATCACCTCGTGCACCAACACGTCGAACCCGAGCGTGATGATCGCGGCCGGGCTCTTGGCGCGCAACGCGGTCGCCAAGGGGCTCGCGGTCAAGCCGTGGGTGAAGACCTCGCTCGCGCCCGGCAGCCAGGTGGTGCAGGACTATCTCAAGGAGGCCGACCTGCAGCGGCCGCTCGACAAGCTCGGCTTCAACATCGTCGGCTTCGGCTGCACGACCTGCATCGGCAATTCCGGCCCGCTCGCGCCCGAAATTTCCGCCTCGATCGCCAAGCACAATCTCGTCGCGGTCTCGGTTTTGTCGGGCAACCGCAATTTCGAGGGCCGGGTCAATCCCGACGTGCGGGCGAACTATCTCGCTTCGCCCCCGCTCGTCGTCGCTTATGCGCTGGCCGGCTCGATGCAGGTCGATCTGACCCGCGACCCGCTCGGCAAGGACAAGCAGGGCAGGGACGTCTACCTCGCCGACATCTGGCCGAAGTCGGATGAGGTGCAAGCGTTCATCGAATCGACCATCAGCGCGAAGATGTTCAAGACGAAATACGCGAGCGTCTTCGACGGCGACTCCAATTGGCGCAAGGTCAAGGTTCCGGCCGGCCTCACCTACGCCTGGGACAAGGACTCGACTTACGTCCAGAACCCGCCCTATTTCGAGGGGCTCGGCAAGACGCCTTCGCCGGTCGCCGACGTCGAGAATGCGCGCATTCTCACGCTCTTCCTCGACTCGATCACCACCGACCACATCTCGCCGGCCGGCTCGATCAAGGCGGCGAGCCCGGCGGGCCAGTACCTCACCGAGCATCGGGTCAAGCCCGTCGACTTCAACCAGTACGGCACCCGGCGCGGCAACCACGAAGTGATGATGCGCGGCGCCTTCGCCAACATCCGGATCAAGAATCAGATGGTGAAGGACGAGGCCGGGAACGTGGTCGAGGGCGGCTTTACGCTGCATCAGCCCTCGGGCGAACGCATGGCCATCTATGACGCGGCGATGCGCTATCAAGCGGAGAAGGTCCCGCTCGTCGTGTTCGCCGGCCGCGAATACGGCACCGGCTCGTCGCGCGACTGGGCGGCCAAGGGAACAAAACTCCTCGGCGTGCGCGCGGTGATTGCCCAGAGTTTTGAGCGCATCCACCGCTCGAACCTGGTCGGCATGGGCGTTTTGCCGCTCGTGTTCGAGGAGGACTCGAGCTGGCAGACGCTGGGCCTGAAGGGCGACGAGACGGTGTCGATCCATGGCCTCGGCGACAGCTTGAAACCGCGCCAGACGCTGCACGCCGAGATTTTGCGCGCCGACGGGGAGATGCTCAGCGTGCCGCTCACCTGCCGCATCGACACGCTCGACGAGCTCGAATATTTCCGCAACGGCGGGATCCTGTCCTACGTGCTGAGGCAACTCGCGGCATAACACTAGCCAAAGATATTCGCTCTTATTGTGTTTCGTGTTGATACGGTCCGAGTCCGGCAGCGGCGGCGATCCAGGGAGCCGGGCCGCCATCGGCGGGCATGGCTTCGAGGGTTCGGCGCCAACTCAGGTACGTGGGAAGGTTTTCGGTGGCGACGCCGTGGAAGCGTCGCATCCACTCTTTGAGGCGTCCGTGGTAGGCGTTGACGTTGTTTATATGGAACTGCGATTCTTCGGGCTTGGGGTTGCCGGGCGCGGGTAGGACATGGACTTTGAGCTTGGCCCGCTTGGCGAAAGCGGTGATGGCCGAGCCGCCGTCGCAGCAGAAATCGGTTGAAGGCGGAATTCGTTCGCCGAACGCTTCTTTTAGGCTGGCGGCGTCGAGGCGGGACAGGACGGCGTCGAACGTGGCGCCGCTGCGGTCGCGAGCCACGACGACGGGAATCTGCTCGGCCGAGAGGCCGCGCTTGGCGGCTTTGCCGCCGCGGCGGCGCGCGGGCCTGGCGAGGCCGCCCCGCCGACCCTTTAAGGACTCGAGTATGAATGTTTCATCGGCCTCGACGATGCCCGAAAGGCTCTTGGGTTTGTCGAGGTTGAGAGCGGCGAGAAACCGATGCCGCCATCGGAAGGCGGTGCTCGGGTGGATCTGGCAACGGTCGGCCGCCTTGGCGAGGCTCTCCCCTTCGATCAGGGCTCGCGCCTGATCGAACCAGCGATCCTTGTTGTGCAGGCCGGCCACCGGAGTGCCGGTGAACGGATTGAAAGTCCTGCGGCATTCCACGCAGCGATAGCGCGGCAAACCTCTCGCCTCACCCCAGGGCCGGACATCGAGCGCGCCGCAGCGCGGACATCCCGTCCGCGAATAACGCTCCTTTGCGATTTCCCGGAAAATATCGCGCTCGCCCGATGCGGAAAGCGTCGCCGCAACCGCATCGCTGCGCTCCTCGGCCCTCTTCGCGTCCCCCGCCGCAGACCTCGGTTCGCAGATCTCGACGCCCTCCTCACAGGGATCGTCAGCTTCCGCGAGCGCGAGCTCGCGAAACACGACACGGCGCTGCGCCGCACTCAACGACGACAGCGCGGCCAGCCATCCCGCGAAATCCGACGGCTTCATCTTCGCCCCCAAAGCCCAGAGCCTTTATCGCTCATGTCAACACACATTGCAATAAGAGCGAAGATATTTGAAATTTCAGGACGGTGGCGCGAGCAGGTGCGTGGGGTATCCGAGGATGGTTGAGACGCGCCGGGTCTGGCGATCGGAATAGATGAAGGCGGGTCCCTCGATGCGATAGTTGCCCTTCCAATCGATGACGAAGGAGGTATCGTTTTCTTCGATGTGGACGGGTTCGGGGTCGCCGTCGCGGGCCAGCCTTGCGGCGAGTTGATCGGACGGGTCGAGCAGCCAGGCGTCGCCGGTTTCGGTAGACAACAGGACAAGCTGACCAACAGTGACGACGCGCCCATGGCGGTCAGCAGCCCGGCGCTGGATGTAGCGGACCTCGTCGGCGAGGCGAAAGCTCTTCCCCTCCACCATCTGTTTGCCCGGTCGACGCCGGATCGCCTTTCGATCCCTGCCGGGTACCGAGGGGGCTGCCATGGATTTGTTCACCAAGCTGTTCGGTGACTTCTTGGTCTTCGTCTATCACTGCTTCGACCGGATTGTCATTCGCGGCTATCTGACGGCGCTGTCGCGGCCCGAGCTGGTCGTCCACTTCTTCCGTGAGATCGTCGGGGTGGCGGAGGTCAGCAAGGAGGCGCTGAGCCAGCGGACGGCCGATTACCAGAATTGGGTGGAAGCCTACGCGCGCAATCACGCGATCCCGATCGAATGGGCCGAGAAGGGGGTACGCAAGGAGGACCACGTGCTGCCGTGGCTCCGCCGCATGGAGAAGCGCAATGCCTACGGTGTCTACTTCATCTTCAAGAGCATGGAGCAAGGGCCGACCTTCCGCATCAGCCTGCCGAAGTACCCGGCCAAGGACCCGCACTACCGCATCGTCGCGCACCAGCGCAGCCGCTTCACGCATCACTACTTCTATGTCCGCGACGAGGTGCTCGGACCGATGGTTGTGCGGGTGGCTTCCTTCTTCCCCTTCCAGACCACCTACTATCTCAACGGCCACAGCTTCATCGAGCAGGAGCTGAAGCGAGCGGGGATCGGCTTCCGCAAGGAGGACAACGCTTTCCTCGCCGTCGACGACGTCGCGGCGCTGCAGGCGTCGGCCGACCGGCTGAGCCCAGAGATCATCCGCCGGCGCCTCGACTACTGGACCCTGATCATCGGACCGAAATTCTCAAAGAAGGAGCGCGCCAAGCTCAACCTGTCACGCTTCTACGCCATCTCCCAGATCGAGTACTGCCGCAACTTCATCTTCAGGCGTCACTTTCCCATCCACAAGCTATTCGAGCGCAGCTGCGAACTCGGCCTGTGGCGGCTCAGCGCCGACAAGATCGCCACGATCTTCGGCAAGCGGGTCAGTCGCCGGATGCATGGCAAGCTGGCCACCGTCATCGACCAGATCGAGCACGGCCATCATGTCTTCCGCGCCTACTTCAAGAGCGGCTTCCTCAAACAGTATCAGAAGTTCCTGACCTTTCTGCGCAACGAATTGGTCTCCAACAATCTCGCCGACTTCCGCCTGCGCAAGGGGCTCGACCATCTCGATGCCGTGCGGACCACCTTCCAGGCGATCACCGACCGCTTCGCCGGCTTCCAGGCCGAGTGGCTCAACGTGCATGTCGATTTCCCGCTGCTGCAGCGCCTCGCCCATCCGATCACCATCGGCGCGGTGCGTTATCCCGGCCTCAAGATCCACGAGCCGCGCATCATCCGCCTGTTCGAGGTCCTCCTGCATGGCGGTCCTCAGATCGGCGGCTGGACGGCCCGGCAGATCCATCAAGCCGTCCTCGACACCTTCGACCTCTCTGAGAAGACCTACCGCCTGAACCAGCTCCGCTACGACTTGCGCAAGCTCAAGGGACACGGCCTGATCGAGCGCGACGGCTCGCGCTACGCCTACCGGCTCTCACCCAAGGGCGTCCAAGTCGCCCTCCTCTTCCTCTTCTTCCACAAGCGCCTGTGCGGCCCCCTCGCCAACAGCCGCTTCCATCACCGGCCGGACCCGCAACACCGTCCAGACAGCCGGCTCGAAGCCGCCTATCACCGCGCCGACACCGCCATCCAACGCGTCGTCGATCTCTTGGCTGCAGCTTGATCGCCCCGCGCCTCAATGACAATGTTCGACTCGTCTTGTCTATGATCCCTCAGGTAAGAATTTAATATAAGGGCATCTCTCCTTGTACGCGCACATCTGGGAATGCGGTTGTGACGCATGTCTTGCACGCGCCGATCTCGAAAGCGCTTCGAGTTTGCCTCTCCGCCATAGTTGCGCCCGACTAAAACGTCTTGTCATTTACGTCATCGTGAGACTTCGGACGCCGATTCTAAGTGGGGCGAATTCTGGATGCTTTTACTCGAAAGCGCTCAAGTCAAAGATCTGGCAAAAATAGTTGAGGAATCGACCAGGTCGACGCGCGAAGGTGTAAGATTTTTTAATGAACCAGCGCCCGGTACCCTGTCACGTGCCAAAAACAAAAGGCATCATATTATTTTTGGACGTCAAGGTTCTGGAAAATCGAGCCTCTTGGCGAAGATAGCCGAAGATCTTACCGTAAATCGTACTCCGATTGCTTATGTTGAATTGGAAGAGTTCAAAGGTCACAGTTATCCGGACGTGCTACTAAGTGTACTTATTAAGACTCTTGAAGCCTTCAGGAAGTGGGTAGAAACTGCTGAGATTCACTCCTCGACAAAGACAACTTTTTGGGAAAGATTTTTCGGGTCGAAGCCGAAACGTGGTGCTTTCAATAAATCCAATACTAAGGCGCTGATTGGCGAGATTTCCAACTTGGTGACTGAACTGAAAAATTGTTTATTTATCGGCGACGAGGCCAAACAGCAGGTCGTAACCACGGTCGGCAATGACCAAGAGCTAAGGACGTAACTATCTAGTGATATGAAGGCAAAGGTTGAGCATACTGAGACCGAACGAAAGGGTAGACAAGTAACATCAGAGTATGTATCAAAGAATGTTGAGCTTCTCAATCGAAACATTATGAATTACAAACGGATTTTTGAGCAAGTGGCACAGCTGGCCGATGGGCCATCTTTTCTTTTGCTTGATGATCTTTATCACATTAGATTTGTTGTCAGGCAAACGTGGTTGATTATTTTCACAGAAACGCAAAGAATACCAAATTAATAAAAATCTGCACTATTAGACATCGATCCAGATGGTATGTCTTCGGAAATCCGCCTATTGGTATGAAGTTGGGCGACGACGCTGAGGCGAGGAAGCCGGTACTCGGTTAGACGACATACTGACCGACGGAGCGCGTGATCGCCTTGTGCTCGCGAGCGGAGGTGTGGCTCGAGATTTTTTGACCATCTTTCGACGAGCGATTGATGTTGCGTTGGAGCGCCTGGAGAGGCGCGACTTCGCGCGAGGAGAAAAAATTGGCACAGAGGATGTCAATCGCGCCGCGGGAGAAAATGACAAATTTAAGCGTGAAGAATTTTCGCGCGATACAGGTGGAGAAGAGCAAAGACAACTACTAAGAACATTCGACGACGTCAGCGATTTCTGCGTGAACATCGCTAAAGCGAATTGCTTCCTTGTGGATAAGGAATTGGCAAAATTGGAAGTCTCAAATATTTCCGAGCTTGTTGACCTAAAATTTGTCCACCATGTTCGCTCTCGAGTTACAGTACGAGATCGGTCGCATAGACTTTATGACGCTTATATGCTCGATCTCAGCCAGTACGTCGGCGAGAGAGCTCGACGGAAATTCAATATAATTGAGTTTTGGGGTAAGAATGCAGAAGAACTCGATTAGAAAGCGTCGTTTTATCTTCCTTGAAAGACCAATTTAGTCGCTGTGAGAAACGTTGGAATCAGGCGGGCCGATGGCAGGACGACGCGCGTGCCGCTGACTGCCGAATCGACACGTTCGACGAACTGAAATATTTCCGCAACGCCGGGGTTCTCTCCTACGTGCTCCGGCAGCTGGCCGCGTAAGCGGACAGGTCGAACGCCCGCTCATCGATTGGCAGTGCGGCTCTTTGCGCTCGACCGCCTCCTCGACGGCCGAGCGCGCGTGGACGCATTTAAGGACCGCGACGTCAGAGAACGCGTGCAGGGGTCATGCCGGTCGCCCGGCTTCGGTCGCCTTCTTCACTTCGTCGAGGCGGCCAGTCTTCACGTCGTAGACATAACCGTAAATAGGGATGCCGCGCGGCACGAGCGGATGCTCCCGAATGCGTCGCACGTCCTGGATGACGCTCTCCTCCTGGGTGCGGATCGTCTGCCATTTGATGAAATGGCCCGCCGATGAGCCGCCGCCGTGGTGCGGATTCGACCAGGTCTTGCCATCGAACGAGGCGGTCGCGAGGTTGTCCTCCAAGAGGCTCGCCATCACGTCGTCGCTGAACAGCTCCATCCCGCAATTCGTGTGATGGATGACGAACCACTCCACCGTTCCCAGGAGTTTGTGCGAGATGACGAGTGAACGGATCGCGTCGTCGGTCGCCCTCCCGCCGGCGTTGCGGACGACATGCGCGTCGCCTTCGGAAAGGCCCGCATATTTGGCCGGATCGAGCCGCGCATCCATGCAGGTGAGGATGGCGAAGCGCCTCCCCGGCGGCAGGGCGAGCTGCCCCTTGTTCCCGAACTCAGCCGCGTACCTTGCGTTGGCGGCCATGACCTCTGCGACGACAGCCATGCTCTCCTCCCGATAGTTCGCTCAAGTCCGAGCAGGCGGAAAGATAGGCCGAAATCGTGGCATCACCAGCGCAGGGCACCGCGACGCTGGACGTTGCGGTGCGACCGCGCCATGGAGACTAAAACCGCGCCCGCCCCGCCGTCGCGTTGACGAGCCAGAACCCGCCGATCCCTTGTCCTGCTTCTGTGCGGCGGCGACAAGACAACACAGGACGATGACATCGCGAGAGCCAAGGCTTTGGCGAGGGAGTGGAAAGATGGCGCTTGAGACGCCGTCCTCGAAGGCCGCTTCGATGTAGGCGGCGATCTCCTCGGGGCTTTTCCATTAGTTCCGCCGAGTCCCAGCGCGACGATCCCGCCGTCATTACACATGCTCTGGGCGTAGTCGCCCGCGCCAAAGGCATGTCGCAGGTCGCACGAGAGTCAGGCTTGTCGCGCGAAGCCCTCTACAAAGCGCTGACGCCCGACGGCGACCCGAAGCTTTCCACCTTTTTTAGCGTGCCGAAGGCGCTGGGAATGAAGATGATGGCGTTGCAGCATGAGGAGACCGCGCGTCTGGCTTACCACGCCCGATTTGGGGACGGCGGGCGCTCGTCGAGCCGGACCATCCGGCGATCAGGAACCGATGTCGTTCGTCGAAGGCTGGGCGAAAGGATAGAATCTCTGTCCTTTCGGGGCCCCTTTCCGGGTGCCGGCGAGGCTCCGGCGAACCCGTTTTCGATGCCCTGGCGCGTCCGCCGTCCGGAGTCGCTTTGGCCTCACATGGGGTGTTTCGGGTCAAGCTCATTCGTTTGCACCGGCCGCTGGCGTGTCACCCGCGAAGCGGGGCGAAGCGCAGCGGAGCAGGGAGCGAAGCGACCTTGACGCGCCAGCGGCCGGATACACTGTCACGAGCGAGCGCGCCCTTGCGCGCTCTTGGCTGCCTCTGTGGTCTTTGCCGCGCTCATTCATTTTGGCATTGCGCATCTCCTTTGGCGTTTGGATCCGAAGCGTGAGCCCGTCTTTCGCATGCAGCCTTGACGGCCGCATCACCTCACATCCGGTCGAGCTTGTCGGGGCTCGCACCATAATCCCTCATGCTCGAGGGCGTCGGGCTCGGGTTGGCGGGGACCATCCTGTTAAACGGCGTGTTTCAGCCAGGCAAAGCCGCGGTCACCGCCCGCCCGGATCCGGCGAAGCCGTCGCGTTCGGCTTCGCTGGAATGGGGTTGAGTCGTTAAGCCATCGTTGGAGCGTCGGCGTAGGATTGAGCCATCGGGTCAGGCCGCCTTGAACACCGCGCCCTCGGGAACGACGCCTTGGGTGACATAGCGCCACAAGGCGACGAGCAGTTTGCGGGCCAGCGCCACGATGGCGATCCGGCGGACCCGTCCCTTCGCGGCGCCGACCCGCGCCCGAAACCAGCGGCTCAACGCCGAGTCCGGCTGGTGACGCAGCCAGAACCAGGCCAGCTCGATCATGGTCTTGCGCAGGCGGCGGTTGCCCGACTTCGAGATGCCTTGATCCCGTTCGACGCCGCCGCTCTGCCAGGGGCTGGGCGCCAATCCGCCGTAAGCCGCCACCTGGCGGCGGTTGGCGAAGCTGCGGAACAACAATTCCAGCCAGAGGAGCGAGGCGAACTCGGGGCCCAAGCCCTTGAGCTCGAGGAGCCGGGCGGCGGGGTTGGTGCGCTCCTCGGCTTCCGTGCGGATGAGCGCGTCGCGGGCCCGTTCGACCGCAGCCAGTTGCGTCGTCGCCAGCGCGATCCGATCGAGCTCCCGGCGTATTTCCGCCTTCAGCAGCGGCGGCAGCTCGCGGCCGTCGCCGGTTCGCAGCGCCTCGAGCCGCTCAAAACGATCGCGCCGAAGCGCCGAGTAGGTGGGGATGTTGCCATCCCCACCCCTCACAGACCCGGACGTGCAGCTTTCCCGCATCCGGTTCTTCACGGAAGAGTTTCGCTCGCGTTGGCGTAGAGGACGCCGTCCGTGACTCGCCTGTCGAGAAGCGCACGGAGGTGATGATGTCCCCGCCGTCGTCCTCGCCAGTTCGGCTATCCGTTGTCGTTTCGTGGACAGGTTCGCGGAGCCCAAGGTCTCCTCCCGTGTTTCCCGGCAACGGCTCTCATCCCGTGGCGCCCCCCTTCCCTCGCGCGGGTCCCGGTGAGCCCAGTTCCCCGCGGTCAGCGGTACTATGAAGGCGCTACGACTTCCCGCCTGCGCGTCCCCGGTCGCTTATCTGTTTCGCTTCCGGGGTCCGCGCGATCCTCCGCTTTTCGTGCTCGCCTTGGCGGCGCTCCCGGATGGTTGGAGGACCCAGCCGGGCCAGGGCATTTGGTCAGCCGGCCGCCCATTTGCCGGCACACTCTCACTCGGACGCAGGCGGGATCTCACAGGTTCCCAGGCGATCCGTCCCATGCCTTTGCCCCGGTCCAAGACCCCGGCCGGACCGACGATCCTCACCCTGACGGTGTCGTCGATGCTGCCCCCGCTCAACCCACAGCGAAGGCTCCAGCGATCAAAATTTCGAGGCTACTCACGCGGCTTCAGCACCTGCTGCCTACGCTTCACGACGGGCGTCGCCGCACGCCATGCAAGGCTCGCTTCCGGCTGGTTGGCTGACCTTTGCCGGGAGGGAGTTGAACCCTCTGGATCGCGATGAAAGGTTTCAGAACTTCATGTTCATTCTCCTCTCCTGAGCTTTCCCTGTCGCAAGGGTTGTAATCCCGGATGCCTTGGCCGCTGAGCAGGCCCCTGACCCGATTGGTGTGCTGAATGCGTTCCTTGAGCAGCGTGCCGCGCTCGCGGGTCAGCCGCCGGCGATCCGCTTCTTCCGGGCTCGGCGCGCGAACCATGGAGCAGACCCGCCGCTCGCCGCGAGCCCACGCCATCAGCGTCCGCAACAGCGTCTCGCCGTCGATCGCATCGGTCTTGGCTCGCCGATGCCGCCGGTCGACCGCAATCGAAGCCGCATCGACCACGTGGCTCTCGATCCCCTCGGCGAGCAGCAGGCGATGGATCCAAAATCCGTCCAATCCCGCCTCCTGAATGACGATCGCTCTGATCGGCACGCCATAGCGCTGCTCGGCCTTCGCCCTCGACCGCGAAAGAAGGTCGAGCAGGCCGGCGCCGTCCCCACCCTCGACCACATGCCTGGAAAATTTCTCGCTGCCCGGACTGTTGATCGTCACAACCCATTTCGATTTGCTCAATTCGAGCGAGGCGAACAGCGTGATATCATTCGCGCGGGCGGTGGTCGCGACAACGGTCGCGGAGGTGATTAAATGCATCGGTTGCCTCCATGCTGGTGTGGAAGATCAGCCTACCAAGGGTCCGGCCGCCGGCCACCCGCATAGGATCTGTTATCGCCAGAACGCCGCCTGTTATCGCCCTGTTAAGGGCAAAATCGCTCCCTGTTACGCTCCTGTTAGTGCGCCTGATCCCGGCGCGCCGTCTTTTCGCGTAAGCCATTGCAATCAGACATTTTTTCTGCTGAGAAGCGCGGTCGAAAGGGCGCGCTTCCCCCTGTTCTTTCCCTGATAAACAAGGGAATCGCCCTGTTCGGCAGGCGACCCGGGCCGCCGTTCTGATCGCCAAAGGCGCAGGCGCGCGACCGGCCGCGGGCTCCTCGCGAGGGTTAAGAAATGGCGCCATCATCGCTCAATCGCCGGTCCTCCGGACGGAGCGGCGCTGGAGCCTAGTCGACTTGAAATCATCCCGCTCCAGACCCAACCAACCGCCGCTTCACACCATCCCGCCGAGTTCCGCCGACAATTCCTGCAACTCCTTGTCGCCCGCCATCATCGTCTGCAGTTGGTCGAGCTTGATCTCGGACTTGGCGAAGGTGCCGAGCGTCTTGCCGCGGTTGAGCACCGTGAACCGATCGCCGACGGCGTAAGCGTGGCGGACGTTGTGGGTGATGAAGATCAAGCCCAGTCCCTTGCCGCGCACCTGGCGCACGAATTTCAGCACCATCGAGGTCTGGGCGCCGCCCAGCGCCGAAGTCGGCTCGTCGAGGATCAGCACCTTGGCGCCGAAGTGGACGGCACGCGCGATCGCCACGCATTGGCGCTCGCCCCCGGAAAGCGTGCCGACCGGCTGCTGCGGATCGCGCACGTCGATGCCGATGCGGCGCATGTCCTCGTGCACGATCCTGTCGGCTGTCGTCATGTCCATGAACGAGAACGGCCCGAGCCGGTTCTTCACCGGCTCTCGGCCCATGAAGAAATTGCGCGTGATCGACAGGAGCGGGATCATCGCCAAGTCCTGGTCCCCGTCTCGCCGCATTCGAAACCGCCGCTCAGCCTGCGGCGAGCGCCGAGCGCGCGTCAAGCGCCCTCTCCCGCGGATCGATCGCTCGCGTTCACCAATTCTTGCGGCGCGAAATTAAGCCTCGCCGAATCGAACGCGATCCGCTATGGATCGAGTCCCATGGCGCGGTATATTTTCATCACCGGCGGCGTGGTTTCCTCGCTCGGCAAGGGTCTGGCGTCGGCCGCTTTGGGGGCGCTCCTGCAGGCGCGCGGCTATACGGTCCGCTTACGCAAGCTCGATCCCTATCTCAACGTCGACCCGGGCACGATGAGCCCGACCCAGCACGGCGAGGTGTTCGTCACCGACGACGGCGCCGAGACCGACCTCGACCTCGGCCATTACGAGCGCTTCACCGGCCGCAACGCCAACCGGCAGGACAACATCACCACCGGGCGCATCTACCAGGAGCTGATCGCCCGGGAGCGGCACGGCGACTTCCTCGGCGCGACGGTGCAGGTGATCCCGCATGTCACCAACGCCATCAAGGAATTCATCCTCGAGGGCAACGAGGGGGTCGACTTCGTTCTGGTCGAAATCGGCGGCACCGTCGGCGACATCGAGGGCCTGCCGTTCTTCGAGGCGATCCGCCAGCTGGGCAACGATTTGCCGCGCGCCCATGTCGTCTACATCCATCTGACGCTGCTGCCCTACATTCCGACCGCCGGCGAACTGAAGACGAAGCCGACCCAGCATTCGGTCAAGGAGCTGCGCTCGATCGGCATCCAGCCGCACATCCTGCTCTGCCGCTCCGACCGCGAGATTCCGCGCGAGGAGCGGCGCAAGCTCGGGCTCTTCTGCAACGTGCGCGAGAGCGCGGTCGTCGAGGCGCGCGACGCTCCTTCGATCTACGACGTGCCGGCGCTCTATCACGCGGCGGGCCTCGATCGGGAAGTGCTCGCCGCCTTCGGCATCGAGCCCGCGCCCAAGCCCGACATGCGCCGCTGGGAGGGCGTGTCGAAGGCCTATCACGGCCCGGAGGGCGAGGTGACGATCGCCGTCGTCGGCAAGTACACCGAACTCAAAGACGCCTACAAGTCGCTGATCGAGGCGCTGACTCACGGCGGCATGGCCAACAGGGTGCGGGTCAAGCTCGACTGGATCGAGAGCGAAATCTTCGAGACCGCCGACCCGGCTCCCCGTCTCGAGGGCGTTCACGGCATCCTGGTGCCGGGCGGCTTCGGCTCGCGCGGCGCGGAAGGCAAGATTCTCGCGGCGCGCTTCGCCCGCGAACGCAAGGTTCCCTATTTCGGCATCTGTTTCGGCATGCAGATGGCGGTCATCGAGGCCTGCCGGTCGCTGGCCCGCTTGCCTGACGCCAATTCCACCGAATTCGGCCCGACGCCGGAGCCGGTCGTCGGCCTGATGACCGAATGGCTGCGCGGCAATGCGCTTGAGCGCCGCAAGGCGGAGGGCGACCTCGGCGGCACGATGCGGCTCGGCGCCTATCGCGCCGATCTGAAGCCCGGCTCCCGAATCGCCGGGATCTACGGCGAGACGGAAATCTCCGAGCGTCACCGTCACCGCTACGAAGTCAACACCGCCTATCGCGCCCGGCTCGAGGACAAGGGCATGATCTTCGCCGGCATGTCGCCGGACGGCGTGCTGCCGGAGACGATCGAGTTCGCCGATCATCCCTGGTTCATCGGCGTGCAGTATCACCCGGAGCTGAAGTCGCGCCCGTTCGAACCGCATCCTCTTTTCGCGAGCTTCATCGCCGCAACGAAGGCGCAGAGTCGGCTGGTGTAGTCGGGCGAGGCTCATTGACTCGAACGCGTGCAGCGCTGTAGCCCGGAGTCGACGACGCTGGGGCGCGATCAGCGATCCCGTCTACAGGGGCGCGCGAAAAGGAAGGATGGCCGAGTGGTTTA
Organism: uncultured Alphaproteobacteria bacterium; assembly: GCA_963758335.1. Classification (GTDB taxonomy): domain Bacteria; phylum Pseudomonadota; class Alphaproteobacteria; order Rhizobiales; family Beijerinckiaceae; genus Roseiarcus. The sequence goes on from CAVWVF010000004.1 coordinate 1,116,074, forward strand.
AGGCAGCGGTCTTGAAAACCGCCGTGGGGGCAACCCCACCGTGAGTTCGAATCTCACTCCTTCCGCCAATCCCACGTCCGTGATTGTCTTTGGCCGTCCGGCCACCCCTTGAAAATCAACTTGATACCGGGTTCAACAGTCTACCGCTGTTCGCCATTGTATGTCATAATCCCGCTTACGCGTTAGGGTGATCCGTTGGGCGAAATAGCGGATCATGAGCGCTTAAACTCACCGTTAGGGTAGCGAGATGGCAAACGCAATAAACAAACTCAGCGACCGCAAGGTCCGAACCCTCACGGAACCTGGCCGCCACTCCGACGGAGCGGGCCTTTATCTCATTGTCGATCCAGGCGGCGCGAGGCGTTGGGCCTTCCTTTTTCGGCAGAACGGCAAGCTCCGGGAAATGGGTCTCGGCGGTCTCAAGGCGGTCCCCTTGGCGACGGCGCGAGAATTGGCTGCCGAATGCCGCAAGACTGTCGCCCTTGGCGGAGACCCGATCGCCGATCGGAAGCGAGAGCAGGAACGAGCCAAGAAGACGTTCGCCGAAGTCGCAAGATCCACGAAGCGGAGTGGAGCAACGCGAAGCACGTCGCACAGTGGCGCATGACCATCGACGTGTACGCGGCGGCTCTCAAGCCAAAGCCGGTTGCCGACATTACAACAGAGGACGTTCTCGCTGTGCTGCGGCCGATTTGGACGGAGAAGCCTGAGACAGCTTCGCGACTGCGCGGACGGATCGAGCAAATCCTTGATGCTGCCAAAGCGGCGAAGCTCCGAACCGGCGACAATCCGGCCGAGTGGAAAGGCAACCTGAAACCGCAGCTTTCGAAGCCCAAGCGGTCGAACAACCACCACGGCGCCGTGCCTTACGCGGCGGTCCCGGCCTTCATCGGACGGCTGCGCGAGCAACCTGGTCTCGCTCCGCTCGCGCTGGAATTCGCCATCCTCACGGCGGGGCGCGATCGGGCGAAGTGCTCGGCGCGAAGTGGGAAGAGATCGACGTCGATGAAGCCGTTTGGATCATCCCGGCGAGCCGCATGAAGGGCAAACGCGAACATCGCGTTCCGCTGAGTGACAGGGCAATGGGCATTCTCGGCGAGGTCGGGAAGTTCAAGACCGGCGAATTCGTGTTTCCGGGCCGCAGGCCGACGGCTCCGCTCTCCAACATGGCGCTCGCAATGATCCTGCGGCGCATGAAAATTGAGCACGCGACGCAGCACGGCTTCCGGTCATCGTTCCGCGACTGGTGCGGCGACAAGACGACATTTCCGCGGGAGGTTGCCGAAGCGGCGCTCGCTCACGCCATCGGAGACAAGACAGAAGCCGCCTATAGGCGAGAGGACGCCCTGGCGAAGCGCCGCAAGCTCATGGACGCTTGGGCCGCCTACTGCGAGCCGCGCGCCGCGGCCTCGGCAGTGGTGCAGTTCGATCGGCGTCGCAGGTGATGAGGGCCCACTATGTCCAGACGCTATGTGGTCAAATTGATGACGAACTCGCCGGGCTGGACGGGCACGGTCTAGGCCTGCGGCTGCAAGCACCGCGCCTCGGCCGAGGCGCTATTTGAGCGGAAAGAGGACGAGGTCGACGGCCTGAGTGGCCTGCTCCTCATCGACCGCGAGGAGCGGAAAGTCCTTCGCACGAAGGACGTCCTCGACCCCGCCAAAGCGGTGGGCTGGTTCGGCTGGTAGGAGGCCGGCGAATACCCCTACCATCCGGCCGGACACCGGCCGAGGCCCCTCCTGAAGTCATCCGTGAGTCATCTGTGGGGCACCGGCGCAGATCATCGCGAGGCTGAGCTCAGATGTTGGGCGTCTTCATCATGAAGCTCGCGGCGGCGCATGGTGTGGGACCAGGACCGTTCAGCGGATTAAGGCATCGCTGACCGGTTAAAGGCAGGCCAACGGGCGTAGTCCCTTTCTAGGACCCTTGTGGAGAGCGCTATGAGATTCGATCTACATGATCTGCTTGAGGGTGAGACATATTCGTGGGCCGAAGTGAAGGACATCCTGGGCGGCGGGTCCCCGCAGTTGCCGCTTACCGGTTGCTGTGATTGTTGGAGTTCCTCAGAACGCCATTGGACATTGGCTTGGACAACAGGATGACGTTCTGGAACAAACAACAGTAGTATATTGTAAATATTCCCTCGGCCGTTGGTTCCTTCCGCACCCGATCATGTTGACGCGGGTCTCGCGAAGATTCTTCTCAAATACCTCTTCACGCTGCCGGCCGAAGTCAAAGAGAGAATGGCACCCAATAAGCCGTGAGGCCGCCGTAACTACGCGGAGGTCACCGAGGTCATCCGCCAGTTCATGGCGCGGCATCGTCATCAAAACAGTCATCAAAACGGCCTAACGTTCGACGGGGCTACGAAGGACCCCATGCAGAAAGCCGTGGGGGACGCGCTTATCGCCGTCATGGCGGCCACGGCGGAGGCCCAAGCGGAGGCGACCAGGGAGGCGCAGAAGGCGGGAATAGCGCACGCCAAGGCCGCCGAGCCGCACAGCTACCGGGGACGCAAGCCGAGCTTCGACAGGATGCAGCTCGACCTCGTCCGCGACATGCTCGCGCACGACGCCAGCCCGACCGCCATCACGGAGACGGCGGGGGTGTCGCGGCAGGTCGTCTATCGGGTCCGGGATGATCCCGCGAAGGCGGAGGCGATGCTGGCCGAGTGGTGGATGTAGACGGAGGCCGTCAAGGCCGCCGTAAGCGTCCCGCTGGCCGCGCGAGTTCACGATAGACCTTCGGCTTGCCTACACTCAGCGGTTTTTCTATCAGCTTCTCGAAGGAGGGCTTGTAGCCATTCGCCCTATATTTGGCAGGCGGTATGGGTATTTTTCTAGTTCCATAGTCGACCATGACCTTTCCGTCCGGCGTCAGATACAATCCGATAGCCACGACCATTCCTCCCACACTTTCTGTTCGTTCGGCGGACGCCGCCGTTCCGTGACCGAGCGGGTTCATGATGATGAAGCCGGGTCACGACAGCAGCACGCGCTGCTTGAAAACCGTGGCGGGTCAAAATGCGCCCGACTTACGAACTGTTACCAGTCCGTCACGTCACAAGTATGGCCTGGATCGCTGGCGGCGCCGGCCACTGGGAGTCACCGTGTGGCAGCGGCGGGGTCGCGGGCAGTTGGTCTATCGGTCCAGGACGATCCCGCGAACGCCGAGGCAATGTAGAGGGAGGAGACTCATGTAGCGGAGGGAACTACGCGACGCGCCTCTGGAACCCGACGCTGCCATGGACGGCCGCTACGCCGCGGCATAGGCTGCTCGTCGTGGGCGGCGCACGCGATATTGGTGGGTCAATCACAAGCAGACGGCGCGCCAGGAGATTACTGGCGGCTATCTCTGGTCGCCGGTGACCGAGGCCAACGGCGTGCGAAGTCGGTTCTACGACAATATGCGGGTCGCCGGGCCGGGCGACATCGTGCTGTCGTATGCTGCCGGCCAGATCGGGCGCGGGGGGATCGTAACGGACTTCGCTATGAGCGCACCAAAGCCGTCCGAATATGGATCGGCCGGCGCATATTGGAGCGCGTTCGGCTGGCTGCTGCCGGTTGACTGGTTGGATGCCAAACTCGCACCCCACTTGCCCCAAATCACGAAACGGACCTCTAAACTGCGCAAGTTGGGTTAGGTCTTCAGAATATCCCAGTTGTCCTCGTATTGCTCCACGGCGTCGATATCAATAAAGCCAAAATATCGCCAATCCGGCGGCTGACGGAGTGCGGTCTTTATATCGCTGTTCTTGGTCACGAAGAAGCGAGCGCAATTTGGATCTTTTTCGAGGCCAATGAGGACGTAGACCGTGACTTGATTGGCGGCTCCAACAAAGTGCCGATTGCGGACGTACCATGAACCCACATGCACGGTCCTTACATGGACGGGCATTGGTGGTGAGCCATATCGTCCGGCAAGAACGTGGCCTTTCGCGAGCCGCGCATCAAAACCGCGTCTCAAGAGTTCGTCGATCACCAATCGTGCGCCCGCCTCCCCAGCTGAAATGCGCGACCTGCGCCTCTTTTTGGCTTCGTCCCCAGCGATCGCACTCATAACCCAAAACCCACGTCAGCGCCGACCATCAATCCTCGGGCGCGACCGACCCCGGAGGCCCTTCACCTCGGCGTCGAGGGCCGCCCAGCTTGATGGCGAGCGTTGCGCCGCCTTGGTTGACGCCGGGTTAAAGGAACCGGCCTACGGTCGTCGACGCCATCGAAGACGCGACGAGCAAGAGCCGTGAAGGTTCGTGTCGCCGGCCAGTACTCGAACGGGCCACATCACCGCACTGGTTGCGCTGGTGTAAACGCTGTCAGCCTGTGGATAAGCTATCCGACTGAGGGCTCAACCCCTATGATGTTGAAGGAACTGGACGAAGAGAATATCCGCGCCAGACGTCCCGCTTTGCGCCTACCGGAACTACTTGCCCTCAAAAATTATCTATCGGACGTTCGCAACGACCGGTGCGTAACGGGACGCAAACCGTTGAAATAGAACAACTCAGACGCACAACATTTCAAGCCAAGAATTGTTGTGAAAGACAAACCTCACGCTCTACCCCAAACTTCCAGCCATGTTCGCTGAGGTCTTTCAGCGGGCGCAGTCTTTCAATTGGCTGGAGTTAACGAAATGCCCAACGAGAAAGGCGTCGCCTCCCACGACGCCATCACGCTCGAAGATCGCCTGAAGCACGGCAACCTGACGATCCTCGAAACCTGCAAACTCGCGAACCGCTCCCATTCTGGCTTCTACCAGGACCTGAAGCGCGGTCTGGTCTCAATCCGGAAGTTGGGCCGCAAGTCGGTCGTCCCCGGCCCTGTTGCCAAGCGGTACATCCAACGCGAGGAGGGCGTCTGATGTCCGCGCTTGCCGGCAGTCCAAAACTGCCGCCTCCGCCCTCCGAGCCCGAAAAGGAACCCGCTATGTTTCCCTCAAATGACAGGGGCTCCCCAAGCGTTGGCGCGCTGGGAAGCCCCTTAGAAATCGCGGTGTTTGTCTCTCTCCGCACCGTCTTGATTAGCATTTTCCGCGTCCTCGCTCAAGCGACTTTGTCGGACCCGGCGTTCGCCGTGCTCGTCTTCACCTCGTGGAGCTGTACAAACAACTCACCGCGGTGATGCCATGAACGCCCACCGCTATCCCGATGGCTTCTACGACTGGCCGCTGGAGGAAAGAAACGAGTACTTCGCCAAGGCATACGCCGAGTACGACGCCAAGCAGCGGGCGGCCGAGCACGTCCCGGCCCGCGTCGCCAAGTCCAAGCCCAAGAGGCAGCAGCGTGAGAAGCCGCCCCTTACCGGCTGGATCGTCAATGCGCTCAAGGATATGCGCGACGAACCCGTGGCCAACCTCGCGAACGTGATGCTCCAGCGTGGTAGGTGTTTTGGGCCGCGCCGAGGTAGCGCGACAGGCAGCTATCCAGTCGCGGCTTGCCGTCCCATTTGAGGCCGCCGAGGAAGTCGCGCACCGGGTGGTAGCGGCATTCACGCGCGCGCTGGTCGACGGCTTTGGTGGACCGTCTCGGACGAGACTTTCAGCAGGCCCGTACGCTGTAGCCACTCCTGCAGGGCCGACACGTCAGTGTCCTGCACCGGGCGGGGGAGCGTCCCGGAGAGCGCTCCTCCTGGCACCGGCTCCACAAGCATCACGTCCATTTGCATTTCGTCCGGCAGGCTATCGGAGAACCACTTGCCCGCGAGGATGCTGCACGCGGTCGACTTGCCGGCCCCCTGGTTGCCCTCCAGGACCAGCATGTAGTCCGCCTTGCAGCCCGGGTCGTAAACCCGGGCCACAAGTGCGGTCAGGAACATCCGGCCGTTGCGCACAGAAGTCAAGGACTGCTTCGCCCTCGACGTCTCGCACGACAAAGAGGCGTCGCAGCATCTGCGGGGCAAGTGGCTCGTGGAGATCGCGGAGCTGTCGGCGACCAACAAGGCCGAGGCCGAGGCCATCAAGGCGCTCATCACGCGGCCGACGGAGCGCTACCGGCCCCCGTGGGGCCGCCGGGAGGTGACCGAGCCGCGCCAGTGCCTGTTCATCGGCACGACCAACCAGGACGAGTATCTACGCGACGAGACAGGCGCCCGCCGGTTCTGGCCCGTCAAGGTCGGCAAGATCGACCTGGACGCGCTGAGCCGCGACCGCGCGCGAGCCTCCGCAAGGACCTTGAGGGGATACGCGGCGCATTGGGCGACAAGCAGACCCTCTCCGTCGCGCTCGTCGGCCTCAGCGAAATTATGAAGTGCGTATACGACATGGGCGGCCCGGGGATGGCGCGCCACGCTAATTCCCGCACCGGCGAGATGCTCAATCAACTCATCGAGGACGGCGAGATGTTCGGCTGCCCCCAGGCCAAGCTCGAATGGCAGGAGGGCAAACCCGATGCCAACCATCCGATCACCGTGGACAAGCTGAAGGCCAAAGCGGAGGCCCGCAATGGCTGACGCGCCCGCCCAACAGTTTGCCAGCGCGGTCATCGAGACAGGCGTCGGACGGCCCAGGCGTCGCTTACCAGATCGCGGCTCGCAAACATCAGGGCGTCTGTGGCCTTTCTACTCGCCGCCGTCGGCCCGCAGGCGGCCAGGAGGGCCCTCGGCGCCGTGACGGCGGCGCTGGAGCAGGAGATCAGGGTCAACAACGCCAACTCAGAATTACTCTCGTGAAACAAGGGAATGGGACAATGCCACGCGGATATAAAGGCGTAACGGATAAAAAAACGGGCGAAACCGTGAAACGTGGCCAGGGCGGCCGCTTTGAGAAGGGCACCAAGGCGGGCCCAGGAAGGCCCCCAGGCCTGCTCAACAACGGATAGCCGAACTGGCGAGGACGACGGCGGGGACATCATCACCTCCGTGCGCTTCTCGACAGGCGAGTCACGGACGGCGTCCTCTACGCCAACCCGAGCGAAACTCTTCCGTGAAGAACCGGATGCGGGAAAGCTGCACGTCCGGGTCTCGGGCGACCTGAAGGAGGCGTATCTGCAGGCCGCTCAGGCCGCCGGAGGGGCCGACGGGATCGCGGGCTACCTCTACGACCAAGCAATGAAGGACAATCCGTCGCCGTTCATGACGGGGCTGGCCAAGCTGTTGCCGCTGATGCTGGAGGGGAGCAAGGACTCGCCGCTCATCGTCGAGCGCGTGTACGGGCTGGCCAAGCTGTTGCCGCTGATGCTGGAGGGGAGCAAGGACTCGCCGCTCATCGTCGAGCGCCAAGGGGGAAGCGGATGGCGACGCAAACTAAAATCCGCGTCCCCCACAACTGGCGACCGCGGCGGTACCAGATGAACGTCTGGCGCTATCTGGAGCGGGGCGGCAAGCGGGCGATCTGCATCTGGCACCGGCGCGCCGGCAAGGATGACGTCTGCCTGCACTGGGCCGCCTCGAGCATGATCGACAAGCCGGCGACCTACTGGCACATGCTGCCCGCCTACAGCCAAGACCCATGATGCCAAGGTCCGAGAGGCGGGAGCGCCTGGAGCGCGCACGCGCTTTGAGACTCTGGTCCTGCTGGGCCGCAAGCCGGCCCTGGTGCCTGACGAGACGCTGATGGACGGCATCAACGCCGGCCGCAAGACGATCCCCTTCGCCCGCTTCGACAAGAAGCGCACGGCGCAGGGCGTCGAATGCCTGCGCTCCTACCGCACCGAGTGGGACGAGAAGGCGAGGGCGTTCAAACTGACGCCCGCGCACAACTGGGCCTCTCACGGCGCGGACGCTTGGCGCTATCTGTCCATCTCCTGGCGGGCGCCGATGCTTGAGCCTGAGCCTGAGCAGAAGCCTGCCGGCATACCGCTGCCCGGCGTCACCATGGATCAGTTCATGGACATCGAAGACGGCTTCTCGAAGCGGGCTCGCCGCTCATCGTCGAGCGCGTGTACTACACCAAGGGGGAAGCGGATGGCGACGCAAACTAAAATCCGCGTCCCCCACAACTGGCGGCCGCGGCGGTACCAGATGAACGTCTGGCGCTATCTGGAGCGGGGCGGCAAGCGGGCGATCTGCATCTGGCACCGGCGCGCCGGCAAGGATGACGTCTGCCTGCACTGGGCCGCCTCGAGCATGATCGACAAGCCGGCGACCTACTGGCACATGCTGCCCGCCTACAGCCAAGACCCATGATGCCAAGGTCCGAGAGGCGGGAGCGCCTGGAGCGCGCACGCGCTTTGAGACTCTGGTCCTGCTGGGCCGCAAGCCGGCCCTGGTGCCTGACGAGACGCTGATGGACGGCATCAACGCCGGCCGCAAGACGATCCCCTTCGCCCGCTTCGACAAGAAGCGCACGGCGCAGGGCGTCGAATGCCTGCGCTCCTACCGCACCGAGTGGGACGAGAAGGCGAGGGCGTTCAAACTGACGCCCGCGCACAACTGGGCCTCTCACGGCGCGGACGCTTGGCGCTATCTGTCCATCTCCTGGCGGGCGCCGATGCTTGAGCCTGAGCCTGAGCAGAAGCCTGCCGGCATACCGCTGCCCGGCGTCACCATGGATCAGTTCATGGACATCGAAGACGGCTTCTCGAAGCGGGCTTTTGCTCGCTCAGCGGCCAGTTCGGCGAGTTGAGCATTTCGTTCAGCTAAGTCGGCCGCCTGCCTTTCTTCCCGGTTCTGAGGCAGTTCGTCGTTCGCCGGTGCCTCGGCGGGCAGCTCGAGAAGGCTCTTTGAGATCCGCTCCAAGGGCCGCGAACGCGACGGCCATGTCGTTCGTTGCGGCCTGCCACTGACCCCAATGGAAACGTGCTGACGGTCGATGAAGTCCGAAGGCTGATCGCAGCCCACCGAGCGCGCGGTTGAGCGCAGCATTGAGGCCAGCCGCAGGACCAACTGCACCACCGCCCTTCTCTGTCCACTTAGGGTGTACCCTAGGCGAACGCGGTAGCAAGCTCATGTGACTTCCTGTATGGTCATTGTGCTCTAACGCGGGAGACGATTTTGACCCACATTTTGAGCAAGCCGGAACACCCCACGGCGGGGATAACCTGAGCCTCCCGGCGGAGCCGTTGATAGAACGGCAGTAGGCTTCCAGCGCCGCACGCGGCGTTTAGGTGTCGCGGCAAGGTCATCGGGCCAGTCGCTTTCTATCCGGCGGCTGGCCTTTGTTTTCTGAGGAACGGCTGAGGCGGCAACCCGCCTTTGGTCTCAATGGCCCGGAGCCTTTGGCCTCGATTGTGCCCTCGACGTGGCCTCCCCTTCCCAGTATGTGCTGCTCGGCCCATGGTTGTGCTGCTGACCCTGCGGTAGCCCGGCTGGCCCGGCTGCTCGCCCTCGGAGGGTGACTTCGGCAGGCCGCCCTGACGTTGGCGCAGAGACCCCCTGGGAGGCGCGCGTTTGCGGGAAACTTCGGCTGTTGTCTAGCTCAAGAAATCCAGTCGACCGCTGTTGACAATCACTCGCGTAAATGCAACCATGCAAGTTGCGCTCTGCGTGAGGAATGTACAGTGAAATGGTTGGGGATTACATTACTCTGCGTCTTCGCGATAGGGAACGTTCCCCAGAGCGCGAGCGCTCAGACACTGACGACCGCGGCGAAAAAGATCCACGCGGCCCCGGCACCTGTGATCGGTAGCGGCATACCTGTTGCTCTGGTGGTCGGCGGTGTGTTGCTCGGCGCGAGACTCTTGGCGCGTCGGAGGCAACAGGACTGAAAATGGCCTGTCTCCAAGGCTTGCGATGATGTCCGCTACTCGGGGAGCGTCGTCAGACGCGAGGAAGCGCAGGCGGCCGTTGAGATCGGGAAGCTCGATCTCCCAGTGTCTGGCGAGTGCGACGAAGGGGTCCTGGAGCGCCCTGAAGACGTGTCGGGGAACGACAATGGGGACGCGCCCGGGCGCGTTCTCCCATCCGATAAGCTCCGGCCGGCCTGTTACGGCTGCCAGGGCGGTTGCGGCGAAGAACTGGAGGCGATGCTCGTCAGAGCGGTTGTTCAGCGTGTAGAGCCTGCCCGGGCAAAGGCTCGGCCCGGAGACCTCGTATTTGAACGGCGGCAGCTTGAGCTGGCTCGTCGACAGGAGCGCGCGCTCCAAACTCAGCGTGGGGTTCTTCATGTTGGCCTCGTGTTGGTGGCGAGTTGGTTGGCTCTGCGATGAGGTGCAGGTGACGGGCTGCAGCCCTTGGCAGCTTGCAGCTCATCCTCGAGGATGGCCGCACATTCCCGGAGCATCCGGATTACGCGGGTCCTGTCATTCGGCGTGGTCTGCTTGATCCACTTCACCAGCTCGCCGGCAGCCAAATACTCCAGATTGCGGAGCGGCCGGGCGCTGGGCTGTGCCGGACCCTCGGCGCGGCGCACGAGCGTCTCGACCTGCGCCTCGGGCGTCGGCGCCTTCGCGGCCTGCAGCAGAGCCGACTGGTTGCTGTCGAAGCCGAGATCGGCCGCCTTCGCCTTCACCTCATTCGGCAGGGCTGCGATGGCCCCAGCGCGCCGGACTTCCTCCCGGGTGATGCCAAGCTCGCGGGCTGCGAAGCTGTCGCCACCTTCCGGACGCCCCCCTGAGGTTTCTGGGCAACTTGCACAGAAACCCCATCACGGTTCGCCTGCGGCATTTTCCCGCCCATCCTGATGTACTGCTCGACAGGATCGGGCTGCGACTTCTGGTCGATCAGCGCCTGCTTCTGGGCCTCCAGCCTCCCCCTCGACAGCTTGGCGTATTCCGCAATCTGCTCTGATCGCTGGACCACGCTCAGCTCAGTCCGGTGCAGGTTCTCCGATATGGTCCACAGGCGCGCCTCGATGTCGTCGAAATCAACGACGCGGGCGGGGACGCGCTCCTCGCCAATTACGCGAAGAGCTTCTAGCCGGTGCCGGCCAGCGATCAGCAAATAGCGACCGTCGCGCTCGATGACGGTCACCGGGACCTGCAGGCCGATCGTCCTGATCGAGCTGACGAGGGCGACAACGTCCGTCGCGTTGGTCGGGCGCGAGTTGGCGGGGAAGTCGATCTGATCGAATGTCAGCCAGATGGACTTGGAGGGGCGGATGAATGGCATTCATATGCTGGATTTCCTTGTCAAATTGCGATTGCGAGGCGCATCGGGGCTCGCATGGCGAGTATCTCCGCCAGCTCCATTTCGGCCCGCTCGACCTGGGCCCGCCTCGCGCGCGCTTCATCTCCGAACAGCTCGGTTACGACCGGCCTGCTCCAGGCGAGCACGGCTTTCCCGTCGGCACGGTCGGTAGGGCATTCGAGGGGGAGATCGGGCTGCGGCGCGTCGGCGACGAGCGTCAGCGGGAGGCTGGCGGGCGTCGTCAGCCTGGACGGCCCTGCGCCACTACCTTCACCAAGAGGGGGTGTACCCCCTCGAGATATAGATAGTGGTACGATTTCCGACAGTCGCAGTGGTACGGTTTCCGTACTGGCGTTTTGGCCTCTCTGGTACGGTTTCCGTACTGGCCTCTGGTACGGTTTCCGTACTGGCGGCTTTTGAATTTCTCCACTTGCCGGGCTAGGGGTTTTTCCCCGGTCACGCGCGGCGCCGGCCGCCGCCTCGGCCTCCTCCAGCGACTTGAACCGTCGCCATTTGAGGAGGGGCTCGACCCCCTTCCGCTCGGCGCGAGACGTCAGCAGGAATTTGTTCGGCTGCCTGTATTCGGCCGCGCGAGCCATCTTCCCGCGTTCGGTGATCTCGATGAAGCCGAGCGCTTCCAATTCAGCCAGCGCCGGGCCGACCGATGTTCGGTGGACGCCGTACTTCACGAAGTCATCGAACGTGACGGGGAGCTTGCCGTTGTCCTGGCCGCCGTGATGCGCCCACTCGATCTCGATGCGCGAGAGGGCGCGGTGCGCCGACAGGCTGAGAACCCGGTAGGCGGGGCTCTCCATCATCTCGATGAGGCGGGCTGCGAATTGGCCGCTGATTTTGTTGTGCTTGGCCATCAGCCCGCCCTCTGCTGCTTCGCCCAAGCGATCTGGCGCGACTTGACCCAATTCTTCGTTTCGAGGCACGGCGGCCGGGGCTCCGCGCAACGTATCTGCGGGTGGTTCGGCCAGACGCCAAACTTTTCCCTGTACTTGTGCTCCACCCAGCCGGGCGAATATCCGTGCTGGCGGCCAAGCCACTTCAGCTCGCCGAAGAAGGCCGCCTTTTCCACCATCGCGGGCTCGCGCTGGCCGCTGCGCCGCTCGCCGAGCTGGATCAGCTCGCCGTCAACGGTCTCGACCTCGCTGGCCACGATCAGCTCGCCGCAGGCGAGGCACTGACGGGCTCCGGCGGGGCGACGGCCTTGCAGACGGGGCAGGCGCGTGGGGAGAGGCGTCCCGGGCTCCCGGGACTTCCTGGGACCGCCCTGCCCCTCGCGGCCGTCATCAAGGTGATCCTGATGGATGTCCGTAATCAACCCGAGCCGCAAGTGGTTCCCGGCGTGGTCCAAAAACAGGCAGTCGGTCTTCCCCGGGGCGGTGCGCAGGCCACGCCCGAGGCTTTGTACGAACAAGATCCGTGACTTTGTCGGCCTAGCGTCGACGATGCAGCTCACGTTCGGGAAATCGACACCGGTGCAGAGAACGCCGACACTGGTGAGCACCCTAATTTCACCGGACCTGAACCGGGAGTAGATGGCCTCGCGGTCCTCCCTCGACATTTCGCCGTCGACGTATCCAGTCGGCACGCCGGCCTCGACTAAGCGATCAGCGAGGTGCCCAGCGTGCCGCCTGTTGACGGCAAAGACGATGGTTGACCGGTTCTCGCCAAGCCTCAACCAAGTCGAGACGACGTCGCCGGTGATCTGAGGCCGGTCCATCGCCGCGGCGAGTTGGCCCTCGTCAAAATCGCCGGCAACGGTGCGCACGCCGGCCAGATCAGGGTCGGACGGCGCGAACGCTTTGAACGGGACGAGAAACCCCTCGTTAATCAACTCGGTCGCCGTGGCCGCAACGACGATGGCCTTGTAGTGCCGGCCGAGCGCAGGCGACCACGGCGTCGCGCTCATGCCGATGAACTTGATGTGCGCGCAGGCCGGGTCGGCCATCCAGCTCAAGATCGATTTGAACATCAAGTGGCACTCGTCGACGACGACGAGATCGACATCTGGCCTCTTTCTGCGGCTCAAGGTTGCAGCCGAGATGACCTGGACTGGCGCGAGGGTCCGTCAGGGGGTGATTGGCCTGCATCACGCCGACGCTGATGCCTTCATCCCCGAAGGCGGCGACCCACTGGTCGATCAGGGCGATCGATGTCGCCACGACGGCGACCCTCTTGCCCCTGGCGCGGGCGAGCTTGACGATGTGGATCGCCGTCATGGTTTTGCCGAAGCCGCAGGGGGCCTGGAGCACCAACTGGCTGACGCCGGCCAGGAGCGCTTCCCGCGTCTTCGCGATGGCGCGCTCCTGGCGGGGCCGCAGTTTCCGGAGCCCCGGCATGGAGAAGGGGGCGTTCACGCCGCACCCCCTTTCCCGCTCGCGTCGGAGGAGAGCGCGTTGAAAAACTTGAGCGCCAAGATAAGCGCCCCGCGGGCATGACCCAGATGCACGCCGGCCAACCCTTGGTCTCGGCGCCACGCGCCTTCGCGAGCGCTGATGAGGTGGCTCACGGCGAGGTCGCAGAACGAGGCGAGTTCATCGAGCCGCGCGTCGGACATCCACTCGGCTTCCGCGCGGTTGCCCTCTTCGATCGCCCGGATGTGCTTCCGGAGCTCGGGTGTAGAGGCGCCGACGCTCATGGCCGCACCAGCAGGCAGGCGACCAGCACAAAGAAGGCCGGATCCGCGATTGAGGCTTGAGCGAGAACGCAGAAAATGCTAGCCAAAGATATTTGAAATTTCAGGACGGTGGCGCGAGCAGGTGCGTGGGGTATCCGAGGATGGTTGAGACGCGCCGGGTCTGGCGATCGGAATAGATGAAGGCGGGTCCCTCGATGCGATAGTTGCCCTTCCAATCGATGACGAAGGAGGTATCGTTTTCTTCGATGTGGACGGGTTCCGGGTCGCCGTCGCGGGCCAGCCTTGCGGCGAGTTGATCGGACGGGTCGAGCAGCCAGGCGTCGCCGGTTTCGGTAGAGAACAGGACCAGCTGACCAACAGTGACGACGCGCCCATGGCGGTCAGCCGCCCGACGCTGGATGGAGCGGACCTCCTCGGCGAGGCGAAAGCTCTTCCCCTCCACCATCTGTTTGCCCGGTCGACGCCGGATCGCCTTTCGATCCCTGCCGGGTATCGAGGGGGCTGCCATGGATTTGTTCACCAAGCTGTTCGGCGACTTCTTGGTCTTCGTCTATCACTGCTTCGACCGGATTGTCATTCGCGGCTATCTGACGGCGCTGTCGCGGCCCGAGCTGGTCGTCCACTTCTTCCGTGAGATCGTCGGGGTGGCGGAGGTCAGCAAGGAGGCGCTGAGCCAGCGGACGGCCGATTACCAGAATTGGGTGGAAGCCTACGCGCGCAATCACGCGATCCCGATCGAATGGGCCGAGAAGGGGGTACGCAAGGAGGACCACGTGCTGCGGTGGCTGCGCCGCATGGAGAAGCGCAATGCCTACGGTGTCTACTTCATCTTCAAGAGCATGGAGCAAGGGCCGACCTTCCGCATCAGCCTGCCGAAGTACCCGGCCAAGGACCCGCACTACCGCATCGTCGCGCACCAGCGCAGCCGCTTCACGCATTACTACTTCTATGTCCGCGACGAGGCGCTCGGACCGATGGTTGTGCGGGTGGCTTCCTTCTTCCCTTTCCAGACCGCCTACTATCTCAACGGCCACAGCTTCATCGAGCAGGAGCTGAAGCGGGCGGGGATCGGCTTCCGCAAGCATGACAACGCTTTCCTCGCCGTCGACGATGCAGCGGCGCTGCAGGCGTCGGCCGACCGGCTGAGCCCAGAGATCATTCGCCGGCGCCTCGACTACTGGACCCTGATCCTCGGACCGAAGTTCTCAAAGAAGGAGCGCGCCAAGCTCAACCTGTCACGCTTCTACGCCATCTCCCAGATCGAGTACTGCCGCAACTTCATCTTCAGGCGTCACTTTCCCATCCACAAGCTATTCGAGCGCAGCTGCGAACTCGGCCTGTGGCGGCTCAGCGCTGACAAGATCGCCACGATCTTCGGCAAGCGGGTCAGTCGCCGGATGCATGGCAAGCTGGCCACGGTCATCGACCAGATCGAGCACGGCCATCATGTCTTCCGCGCCTACTTCAAGAGCGGCTTCCTCAAACAGTATGAGAAGTTCCTGACCTTTCTGCGCAACGAATTGGTCTCCAACAATCTCACCGACTTCGGCCTGCTTAAGGGGCTCGACCATCTCGATGCCGTGCGGACCACCTTCCAGCTGATCACGGATCGCTTCGCCGGCTTCCAGGCCGAGTGGCTCAACGTGCATGTCGATTTCCCGCTGCTGCAGCGCCTCGCCCATCCGATCACCATCGGCGCGGTGCGTTATCCCGGCCTCAAGATCCACGAGCCGCGCATCATCCGCCTGTTCGAGGTCCTCCTGCATGGCGGTCCTCAGATCGGCGGCTGGACGGCCCGGCAGATCCATCAAGCCGTCCTCGACACCTTCGACCTCTCTGAGAAGACCTACCGCCTGAACCAGCTCCGCTACGACTTGCGCAAGCTCAAGGGACACGGCCTGATCGAGCGCGACGGCTCGCGCTACGCCTACCGGCTCTCACCCAAGGGCGTCCAAGTCGCCCTCCTCTTCCTCTTCTTCCACAAGCGCCTGTGCGGCCCCCTCGCCAACAGCCGCTTCCATCACCGGCCGGACCCGCAACACCGTCCAGACAGCCGGCTCGAAGCCGCCTATCACCGCGCCGACACCGCCATCCAACGCGTCGTCGATCTCTTGGCTGCAGCTTGATCGCCCCGCGCCTCAATGACAATGTTCGACTCGTCTTGTCTATGATCCCTCCGAGGATCGTCAGGTTGCCGTGCTTCAGGCGATCTTCGAGCGTGATGGCGTCGTGGGAGGCGACGCTATTCTCGTTGGGCATTTCGTAAACTCCAGCCAATTGAAAGACTGCGCCCGCTGGAAGACCTCAGCGAACGTGGCTGGAAGGTGGGGTAGAGCGTGTGATTTGTCTTTCACAACAATTCTTGGCTTGAAATGTTGTGCGCCTGAATTGTTCTATTTCAATGGGTTGCGTCCCGTCACGGGCCGGCCGTTGCGAACGTCCGATAAATAGTTCTTGATTGTAGCTTCGTCCGGTAGGCCCCAAGCGAGACGTCCCGCGCGGATATTCTCTAAGTCCAGCTCCTTCAGCATCTGAGCAAGAGCGGTCAATGTCTCATCTGGGAATTGGGTCATGACCTGCGCCATCGGGACAGCGAGGAGTTGACGCCATGGTGACGCGGGCGGCCCTCGTCTCCGCTTTCGCGTCCCAGCTGTCACCAAGGCTTGGACCAGCCTATCGCGCACCGTCTGGTTGAGGGGTTCGTTCACCTCCTCGGCTGGCAACTCACGTCTTGTGTCGTCGCCAGCGAGCAGCGAAGGTGGAGACAACATCATAGAGAGCTTGAGTCGCGGCTCGTCGCTTCTCGCTACGGGTTCCTCCGATGGTTGGCTCGGCTTCGGCATCGCGCGGCACCTCGTTTGCGCTGCACCAGGCACGCGCGGAAACCGAGGGTGCGTCTCGGCTTGTCGGATGGCCGTCCTATCCGCGCGACCGGCTTTTTGGCCCTGGAGGTTGCCAGCAGCAACAACATAGCGGCGTTGTCCCCCGAAATTCGCTGGCTCACACAGCGGGCTTCCAGCTACGGGCGACACCCAGAGTAGGCCCTCATCCTACTCTAGCTTGCCCTAGCTGCAGGGCCGCGCTGGAACGCCCTCGGAACCGCCCAGACCGAAAGGACGACCCTGGTGGCGGTCGGGGCGGCCTCTAACATCTCGAACCAGACGAACGCCAGCAGGCCGACAGCGACTGCCCGATGGACGCAACGCGAATGCGTCCGATGCGCCTCGCTGCACCCCTGCGCTCCGCCAGCCCGTCAGCAAGCGAGACGACACCTGACCGGGTTCTCGACGTGCAATTCGTTCTTGTTCCGTTCTTCAATCGCGGCTACCATCGCCTGATGACAAATGAAAGTGGACCGATGACAGTGCCCGCGCAACACCTCAAGCCGGCATCGCGCGACGAGTTGGCGAACGCGCTCGCCTTTGCGCTCCGGTTCGAGGGCCGCAAGCGCGTCCACAACGCGGATGAGATCATGGCCGAGATTGTGGCAAAGCGGCTGGTTGAGCATCTGGAGCGTGCCGGCTTCGTGGTGATGAAGCGGCCACCGATCATAGGCGCGGCTGCTATCGCTCGCGGGCATGAGGGGTGACATGACATTGCTCGGCCGCCTGATCGAATGGCTACGGCGAAAGCCGGTGGGCGACGACGGGCCACGATCCATCCGTAAATCGAGCGATCGACGCGAGCGCGAACCGGACGTTGATCCGCTCGAGCAGCTTGTCCGCATCGTCGGCGATGCCGGCGGCGCCGCGCCGCGACCTCGCACCCAGCCAACGAACGCGCGCCGCGGCCGGGTGTTTCCCGCCGAGTTCGGCGCGGTCGACCTTGAGCCTTATGGCCGAAGGGTGCCGGGGTGGACGGGCGGCCTTTGGGTCGCCCTTTTTGATTCCGCGCGTTGCCGAACCGGCGCGCGCCACCCAATCCCCCCAACCTCAAGAGACAAAGCCATGACCAGCGAAACCGTGTCCACCGCCGAACGTATCCGCGCCCTCAACGACGCCTTCCGCCGCACCTTCGTCGGGGGTGCCGTCATGATCACCGCCGGGGTCGAAGCCATGCCGGGCGATCAACGTCGCTCGCTCCTCGAGAAGGTCCGCGGCTTCGACGCCTTCACCGACGACAACGATCCCCACGGCGAACATGACTTCGGCTCGATCGACGAGGGCGGCGTCCGCTGCTTCTGGAAGATCGACTTGTACGACCGCGCGATCGAGATGGGCTCCCCCGATCCCGCTGATCCCACCATCGCCACGCGCGTGCTGACGATCATGCTCGCCGACGAATATTGAGCGCCCAGCGAGCTTCCCGCGAGCGGGTGAGCCTTCCCAACACACACGCCAACTCACGCGCCGTCGATGACGCGACGGCGCTCGCTCCATCACCCCCATCAACCTCAGGAGACATCCCAATGCCCGGCAAACAAGCCAAAGTCGTCACGCCCCCCATGCTGAAGCGCATGCTGCGCCGCGTCTCGCGTTCCTCGTTCCCCGCCCGCGACCGCGCGATGATCCTGCTGTCGGTCAAAGCCGGCCTGCGGGCCTGCGAAATCGCCGGCCTTGATTGGTCCATGGTGCTCGATGCGCAGGGTCACGTTTCCGGCACGATCCACGTCCGCGACGTCATCGCGAAGAAGCGGGGCGGGCGGCGGATTCCCATGAATCCCGACCTGCGGCGCGCGTTGGAACGATTGGCGCGCACCACGAAGCCGATCGGGCCGGTGATCCGCTCCTATCGCGGCTCGCATTTGAAGGCGAACAGCATCGTGAATTGGTTCGTCGCGCTCTTCAAGCAGCTCGGCTACGAAGGCTGCTCGTCGCATTCCGGACGGCGCAGCTTCATCACGATCGCCGCCCGCGACATCCACCGCTCCGGTTGCAGCCTGCGCGACGTTCAGCTGCTCGCGGGGCATCGTTCGATCGAAACGACGGAACGCTACATCGACGGCGACACCTGCGCGCAGAGGCGATTGGTTGCGTACGTTTAGGGACAGGTCGCGCCGTGGGAGGCATGCATATCGCGCGGCGTCGGCGTGAGGCAGATCGCTCACCGGATTGGCCTATCGTCCGGAACGCTCTATCGATAAGGGCGGATGCCCGAAACCTGAATCCGGCAGGCGCTAAACCAGGGCGAGTGGAGGCCGCAATCGACGGGACCAGCGGCTTATACGGCCTTCGACGGCAGAGGCGACGTCAAACCAGCTCAACGATCCGCCGTTGAGCGTCGGCGTGCGCTTCGATGTACCGCTGGGTGGTCGAAAGCGATGCATGTCCAGCCAAGAGCTGCACGTCTCTTAGCGACCCGCCGACGGCGCCGATCTTTCTGGCGGCGTTGGTGATGAATCCACGGCGTCCGCTATGGCTCGAGCAGCCGTTGAAGCCCAGGGCCCGATACCAGACGGCGAACAGGTTCACGATCGCCGCCGCGCTGGTCTGCCTGGCTCTTTCCGTCGTGACCACGAAGGGCGACGCCCGGCCCCCGACCTGAGCCTCTTGAATTTGAACGAGGGCCGCCTTCAATTCCTTGTTGAGGGGGATCACTCGACCAGACGAGCCCTTGCTCGCTTGATCGACGAGATGGATCGCGTCGCCGATCTTTCCCTCGGCGTCGGTCAGCATCGCCCAGGTCAATGACGCTATTTCCTTGGCGCGCAGCCCTGCCCTCGCTGAGAGCAGGAAGATCGCCCCGTTTCGCTCTGGATATCGGGTGGAAGTCAAATAGGCCAGGACCGCCTCCGTCTGGCCCTTGCTGAGAATTTTCGCTTGTCGTTTCAGGCCCAAAGCTGCCTCCCCTAACTCGTTATCAATATCAACAATAACGGCATTTTAACACGAGTCAAGCGGCAAAGGCGGCGTCGCCTCGGAAAGAGCGGCGCGATGTCAATGGGTTGGCGTCACTGATGGCATAATTGAGATTTCAAAACGAGTTGGCAGCGCGAGTCGGTTCGATACGAAGGCGCGTCCTGTCAGCCGGCGAGCCGCCGCCACCAGGGCCGCTCTGTAAGCCGCTCGGCCCGCCCGCGCCACTCGTCGCGGTCCCGCTTGAGGTCGTCCAAGGTCTGACGCAGCTCCTCGTGGCTGGTCCTGATCCTGCCAAGGAGCTCCTGAATGTTTGAGATGGCGGCGTCGGCGGCCGAGAGCTTCGCCGCCAGATCGTTGGTCGCGATCGTTTCAGGCGGCGGGAGCTGGCGTAACGAGGCATTTGGGGCGCCGCCCTCTTCGGTCAACTCGGCGGACATGCGGACGGAGTTGATAGCGCGCCACATGGCCGCCCCGGTCTCTTCCGCCGCTTCACGAAACCTCAAAACAACCATTGCCACTCTCCCATGAGACCACTGCTGGGACGAAGGTGGTGCAACGTGGTTAACGAAATGTTAAGCCGTGCTCTGCGCCTCCGGTTCGATGAGCCGCAGGATCACGTCGGAGTGGCTCTCGCCGGTGCCGCGCATGGCCGTGAGGCGGTCGACGACGGCCGCCTCGAGCCAAATGAGGCGCTCGCCCTTGGCGTTGCCGCTCGGTTAAGGTCCACCGCGCGCAGGACGACATCGCTGAAGCTCGTAAAAGTTCGGGCCGGGGGCACTTACGCCAGCCTCGGCCCGAGCTTCAGAGGGTCCGCGTCCGCCTCACGCAGAGGCTATTAGATTAGGTAGGTTTCCGCTCCATCACATTGCACCATGAGTCGGTCACTATGGGTTCCCTAGGCTCAGACATTTTTTTTGCCTCCGAAAAAGCGGAGACATTCCTGGGGACCTAGCCCAACTTCCGCGCTTTTCTAAGCAGAGTCCTTTTATTTCAATAAGATAGGACATTTGTTAGTCACTATGGACTGGGGTCCATCTCTGTAATGGCCTTGTACCCCCGAATCGCCTTGCAGATGTTAACCCACTAACAATCACAGAAGCGCCGTGAATACAAGGGTTGCGCCGCACATTTTAGTCACTATTTTCTAACCTCGCGCTACGCCTTCCACGCACCTCAAGTATTTCCAATAACTTAGCCTTCCTTGCGAGGTCGCCGGACTGAAAAATCAGTCGCCCACGCCGGAAGTTGGGCTAGTCGCCAGCGTCATTGAATCTGTGGTGTTTTTCTGAATCTCTGTCGCGGCGATGCGGCGATGGAGGTGATTCGTGGCGGGCAGGGAGATTTCGGTGAAGAAATATGTGGTGAAGTTGAGCGCCGAGGAGCGCGAACGGCTGGAGGCGATGATTTGCGCGGGCAAGCATCCGGCACAGTCGCTGACGAAGGCGCGCATCCTGTTGAAGGCGGACGTGTCGGAGGCGGGCGAAGGTTGGAGCGACAGCGCGATCTCCGCGGCGTTGGACACCAGCATCAACAATATCGGCCGCACCCGGCGTCGACTAGTCGAAGAAGGCATGGTGGCGGCGCTGACCCGCAAATACAATCCGAACTCCGCTTGGCCGCGGATTTTCGACGGGGCGGCGGAGGCGAAATTGATCGCCCTGACCTGCTCGCCGGCGCCCGAGGGGTTCGCGCGTTGGAGTTTGCGCCTGCTCGAGGAGAAGGTCGTCGAATTGAACATCGTCGAGAAGGCCAGCGACAACACGATCGGAAGGACTCTAAAAAAAAACGCTCTTATTGTGTTTCGTGTTGATACGGTCCGAGTCCGGCAGCGGCGGCGATCCAGGGAGCCGGGCCGCCATCGGCGGGCATGGCTTCGAGGGTTCGGCGCCAACTCAGGTACGTGGGAAGGTTTTCGGTGGCGACGCCGTGGAAGCGTCGCATCCACTCTTTGAGGCGTCCGTGGTAGGCGTTGACGTTGTTTATATGGAACTGCGATTCTTCGGGCTTGGGGTTGCCGGGCGCGGGTAGGACATGGACTTTGAGCTTGGCCCGCTTGGCGAAAGCGGTGATGGCCGAGCCGCCGTCGCAGCAGAAATCGGTTGAAGGCGGAATTCGTTCGCCGAACGCTTCTTTTAGGCTGGCGGCGTCGAGGCGGGACAGGACGGCGTCGAACGTGGCGCCGCTGCGGTCGCGAGCCACGACGACGGGAATCTGCTCGGCCGAGAGGCCGCGCTTGGCGGCTTTGCCGCCGCGGCGGCGCGCGGGCCTGGCGAGGCCGCCCCGCCGACCCTTTAAGGACTCGAGTATGAATGTTTCATCGGCCTCGACGATGCCCGAAAGGCTCTTGGGTTTGTCGAGGTTGAGAGCGGCGAGAAACCGATGCCGCCATCGGAAGGCGGTGCTCGGGTGGATCTGGCAGCGGTCGGCCGCCTTGGCGAGGCTCTCCCCTTCGATCAGGGCTCGCGCCTGATCGAACCAGCGATCCTTGTTGTGCAGGCCGGCCACCGGAGTGCCGGTGAACGGATTGAAAGTCCTGCGGCATTCCACGCAGCGATAGCGCGGCAAACCTCTCGCCTCACCCCAGGGCCGGACATCGAGCGCGCCGCAGCGCGGACATCCCGTCCGCGAATAACGCTCCTTTGCGATTTCCCGGAAAATATCGCGCTCGCCCGATGCGGAAAGCGTCGCCGCAACCGCATCGCTGCGCTCCTCGGCCCTCTTCGCGTCCCCCGCCGCAGACCTCGGTTCGCAGATCTCGACGCCCTCCTCACAGGGATCGTCAGCTTCCGCGAGCGCGAGCTCGCGAAACACGACACGGCGCTGCGCCGCACTCAACGACGACAGCGCGGCCAGCCATCCCGCGAAATCCGACGGCTTCATCTTCGCCCCCAAAGCCCAGAGCCTTTATCGCTCATGTCAACACACATTGCAATAAGAGCGAAAAAAAACGTCCTCAAGCCCCACCGCAATCGGCAATGGGTGATTCCGCCGGACGCCAACGCCGGCTTCGTCGCCGCGATGGAAGACGTGCTGGATACTTACCAGAAGCCGCGCGATCCCGATCGCCCCCTCGTCTGTCTGGATGAATCCTCCAAGCAGTTGATCGTCGAGACGCGCGCTCCGATTCCGGCCACACCCGGACGAGCCGTCCGGCACGATTACGAATACGAGTGAAACGGCGTAGCCAATATATTCATGATTTTCGCGCCGCTGGAGGGCTGGCGCCGCGTCAAGGTCACCGACCGCCACGCCGCCGCCGATTACGCGCAGGTGCTCAAGGAACTGTCCGACGTGCATTTTCCCGACGCCGAACAGATCAGGCTGGTCCAAGACAATCTGAGCACGCACACGCCCGCCTCGCTCTACGCGGCCTTTCCCGCGCCAGAAGCGCGCCGCCTCGCCAAACGGTTCGAATGGCACTACACCCCCAAACACGGAAGCTGGCTCGACATGGCCGAATCCGAACTCGGCGTCCTGTCGAGCCAATGTCTGAGCCGCCGCATTCCAGACGCCCGCGCCCTTGAGCGCTGCCGAAATCGCAACCGCGTCTCCCTTCGGATCGAGGAGCTTCGCTTTCAGCGCCTGGAATTCGCCAAGCCGCCGCACGAAGTCGACCGGCGGCTCCGGCGCCGTCATGGGCACGCGCTTTTGCCGGCTCTGGTCCTGCAGGACGCGGATCAGCGTCCTAAAATGCTCCGGCAGGTCGAGGTCATAGACTTGGCCCAGCCAGCGCGGCACTTGCCCGAGTTCGCCGAGCCCGGGGCCTTTGACGGGCGAGACGGTCTTGCCCTCCTGGCGCGCGAGCCGAATTTCGCGCCGAACGACCGGACTCGCCAGCGCCGCCGGCGTGACGACCAGCACGAAATGTTGAAGCGCTTTCGAGCGGATCGCTTCCTCAATCTGGCTCCACCAGTCCCGCCCGCCTTCGAGCGCGACGAGGTCCCGCCAGATCGAGAGGTCTTGCTTCCGCAGCTTCTTGCACAGGTCGGCGGCGAAGGCTGCGCCGTCCTTGCGCGAATACGAGACGAAGACGCGGGCCGACGTAGGGTCGGGCATCAAGCCCTCTCACGAATTCTCTCTCTCCGGCCCGACTTTCGTCTACGGCGAACTCCCGGACCGTCGGCCGGAGAGACGAACCGCTCGATTTATCGACGGATTCAAGCAGGCATTGCAACCAGCGTTCGCGTTGAGCGCCCTCGGCGGCCGCGAAATCCGAGACACGGCGCTCGGCTGCACTTGGGACATGACCCAAAATGTTTGATCGCCACGAGACGTTGCGCGCTTCGTTTTAGAGACCCTTCTCCAGGGCACGGACAGGCCTCTTCCTCCGAGGAGCCACCGCGGACGCTCCCATGTAGGATATTGGCAACTATCCCGCCTAACGTTGTCCATGTTTCGTGTTTGTTCTTGATTCTGGCGCCACTTCGGCGCCAGCCTTCACGACCATGACCGCGAATCACACAAAGCTAGACGACAGAGGCCGCCAAAGTCTTCGCCTCGATCCCGAGGTCCGGCAGGCGATCGACATGGCGCGTCTGCGTCGCGCCGGCAACATCTCCCGTAATACCTGGATCACCGAAGCGATCGCCGAGAAGCTTGCGCGCGAGCAGGACAACGACGCACCTCGCCGGAAGGCCGGTGGCGGCTATGTTTGACTTTTTCGAATTTTTCGCCGGCGGCGGAATGGTTCGCGCCGGCCTTGGCGGCGCCAAGTGGCGTTGCCGATTCGCCAACGACTTCGATCGCAAAAAGAGCGCCGTCTATCGCCGCAACTGGGGCGACGGAATTCTCAAGACGGCCGACGTCCGCACGCTCACGACCAAGGATATGCCTGGAGACGTTGACCTCGTCTGGGCGTCTTTCCCCTGCCAGGACCTTTCACTTGCCGGCTTCGGCGCCGGGTTGAAAGGCGACCGCTCCGGAACGTTTTGGCCGTTCTGGAGCTTGATGAAGGACCTGATCGCTGAGGGACGGCCGCCACGCATCATCGCTCTCGAGAATGTCTGCGGCACGCTCACCTCGCATGAGGGCAAGGATTTTGCTGCGATCTGTTCGACCTTCGAGCGAGCGGGGTATGTTTTTGGCGCGGTCGTGATCGACGCGGCGCTGTTCGTCCCGCAGTCGCGCCCGCGCCTATTCATGATCGGCGTCCGCAGCGATGTGGAAATTTCAGCCGCTTTGACGCAGTCCCAGGCGTCGCCGCTCTGGCACACCCGAGCATTGCGGACGGCGCTTGACAACACGCCCGCGAAAGTTCGGGAAAATTGGATTTGGTGGTCGCTTCCCGAGCCGCCCAGGCGAAATACGAGCTTCGCCGATCTTGTCGAAGACAACCCGTCCGACGTGAAATGGCACACGCCGGCCGAGACGCGCCGCTTGCTCGGAATGATGAGCGACGTGAACCGGGCGAAGCTGGACGCTGCGAAAGGCGCCAGGCGGCTTGTCGGCGCCATCTATAAGCGCACGCGGTTGGACGAGGCCGGTCGCAAGGTTCAGCGTGCAGAAATTCGCTTCGACGACGTGGCCGGCTGTCTGCGAACGCCGGCGGGCGGCTCCAGCCGGCAGACCGTCATGCTCATCGAGGGAAAAAAGGTGCGGTCTCGCCTGCTTTCGCCGCGAGAAGCCGCGCGTCTCATGGGATTGCCGGAAGAGTATGTGCTGCCGAACAATTACAATGAAGCCTACCACCTCGGCGGCGACGGCGTTGCAGTCCCGGTCGTCAGCTTTCTTGCGACGCACATTTTCGAACCGATCCTTGCCTCTGCGCTCGCAGGGCAAAAGGCGGCGTAATGCCGAGGGATTTGCAGGACGCGTTGATCGCCTTCACCAGTGAACGGAAATTCAATCGTAAAGGCCCGTTGTGCGTCGCTTTGGTGATGACTCAGCAAGCTCGCGTGAGGGGTCTGCCACTCGATTCCAGTGAGCTTCTGACCGAGGGAGGCGGTCAGGTTTTCGGCTTGGGAAAGAGCGCCGTGCAGTCGATCCTTCAGCGCCACGGTATCACCCGCGTGCTGGCGTCGGAAGGCGGCCGGACGAGCCGCGGCAGCATCGGCAACATGCGGGAGTATGTCGCCCTTCTCAATCAGCTGCATGCCGAGGGCACCGCTGATCTGGACGCGATTGAAGGGTTTTGGATCGCGCGTGTCCATGAATTTTTCGCCGCGAAGCCGTTCAGAATTCGCCTCGACGCCTCACGTAGCCTGCGGACGGTTGAGCGTGACGTGCTCGACCAAGCTGAAGAACGTCAGAAGACGACGCCGGGCGTTTATTATGCTGGCGCCGTGATGCAGCACATGGTCGGCGCAAAGCTCGATTGCGCGCTTGGCCCGGGCAAGTTCGAACACAACAGCTATTCAACGTCGGATCAGCAGTCCGGACGGAGCGGAGACTTTTTCCTCGGCGATGTCGCAATTCATGTCACTACGTCGCCAGGCGAAGCAGTGGTCGAGCGCTGTCGCGACAACCTCAACGACGTTTTCGCCCTATCCTCGTAACCGGGCAGCGCGGTTTTACCGTAGCCGAGGGCCTCGCGGGCAATGCCGGCCTGGCGGACCGGATCGATGTCTTCGAAATTGAGCAATTTATTGCGCTCAATCTCTATGAGCTGGGCAAGTTCGGCGCCGATGGACGTCGGGTCGCGGTCTCCGATTTTGTGACTCGTTATAACGAGATCATTGACGACGTCGAGACGGACCCAAGCCTCAAAATTGAATTCAAGCAATAACTGATCCTAAATCCGGCAGTTGAGGCGTAAGCGCTCGTTGCGAAAGAAGATTGTCCAACTGCGGCTGATTGGACTGTACGACGGGCAATTCGTCGCCCTTCACCGGCCTTCCCAAGGCCAAGCCCTTAGGCCGCCCTGCCCTTCCCTGCCCGCGCCTTGAACATCCGTTCGGCGAATTTCAGGAACGCGCCGTCAGGGCTGCGGATCGCGGCGCAGCCTTCGGCGCGCCATTTGTCCTGAAGCGGCCGATGACCTCATAGGGATCGTTGCCCGGCCATTTGCGGCGGAAGCTATCAAGGGCGTCGCCCGAGGGCATCGGCGGGGTTGTCAGCCTCCGACTAGGAACAGCGAGCAGGACCTGGATCACGCGAATGTCGACATTCTGCTCGAGCAGATGCGTGGCGAAGCTGTGCCGCAAGGTGTGCGGCGAGACGCGCTTGGAGATGCCCGCGAGATTCTTGGCGGCGTGAACGGCGCGCACGAGTTGACGGGCCGACATCGGGTTGACCGGGTTCTGGCCCGGAAACAGCCAAGCCTGCGGCCGCGCCGCCCACCACCAGTCGCGCAAGAGTTCGAGCAGTTGCGGCGAGAGCATGACGTAGCGATCCCGCTGCCCCTTGCCCTGCTCGACTCGCAGCGTCATGCGCTGGCTGTCAATGTCGGACACCTTCAGGTTCGCGACCTCGGACACGCGCAGGCCTGCGCCGTAGGCGACGCTGAGCGCGGCTTTGTACTTGAGGCCGGGCGCGGCTTCGAGGAGACGCGCCACTTCCTCCTGGCTCAGCACGACCGGCGCCTTGCGCGGCTTGTTCACCGTCGTCAGAGGGCGAACGAGGTCGGGCCGTTGGAGCGTCACGGCAAAAAAGAACCGCAGCGCGGCGATGGCGGCGTTGATGGACCCTGGGCTGATCTGGTGCTGCGCCATATGCAGCTGAAAACGGCGAAGGTCCTCGCTCGTCGCCGTGTCCGGCGACCGGCCGAGGAAGGCCGCGAAGGTTCTGACCTGCCGGACGTAGGCCTTCTGCACCTTCTCGCTAAAACGGCGCGCCGTCATGTCGTCGATCATGCGCTGACGCAGCGGGCTGACGGGCTTGTCGGACATCGCGAAAGCTCCTGTCTCGCATGGGGTTGAACCCCATGATCTTGAGACAAGTTCGAGCCTTCGCTCTCGCCGTCAGTCCTTCACAACCTCCCGCCG
The DNA here is from genome assembly GCA_963758335.1 of uncultured Alphaproteobacteria bacterium. Classification (GTDB taxonomy): domain Bacteria; phylum Pseudomonadota; class Alphaproteobacteria; order Rhizobiales; family Beijerinckiaceae; genus Roseiarcus. The sequence continues at coordinate 1,143,444 of CAVWVF010000004.1, forward strand.
TCCATCGCCGCGGCTACCGCGCGAGCGGTTTCGTTCTTACGTCAACTCCGGCCGTCCGTCACAGAGATCACGGTCCGTCCGATGCCTCGAGCGAGTTCGTTCTTCCTCCGTTTTCGCTAATCGCCTATCCTCAACGGATGGCCGACACATCCGCCGGCGCCCACGCGGACGATCGGAGCAGTCGGTCGGGGAAGAAGCAGCTCATCGGCAAGCAGGATCCAGGCCCGGCGCGGCTTCGCGTCAACGTGCAGAGGTTCATAGAACGGCGCCGACAGCCCAAAGGCCAAAGATAGCGCACCTTCACAGCGCCAGTAGCCTCGACGCTATCTCGCAAGTCTCGGAAAGGGTTCGACCGATAGCATGACGCCGACGACGAAATTGGCCCACCCGTTCCTTTGCCTCCCGGAAAGGGGTGGCGAGCGGTCACCGCGAGCTCTTCCAATTTCGTCGTCGCTTACCATCCAATGAGATCATGCGGAGATCGTGACCGAGCGCCTTGTGGTGCGTCTCGACGCGCCGGCACCCGCGGCACGGCCCCCGCGGATGAGGGTCTTATATCCTCGACGTTTCCAATCAATTGGAATTCGCCAGCCGCGGATGAGGCCCTGACATAGGTGGCAGCTTGGCTCCGCCCGCGAGGGAACAGCCACCAAGCTCGCATAGATCGGCCCGTGGCGGCCTGTTTATCGCGTCGGTATCCAAGGCAGCCGGCAGTCCCTACCCGCCGCCCAGCGGGCCGCCTATTCCGCGAGCATGCAGGGGTCACGCGATAGGCAAGTGCCAGCGCTTCGCCGCGCTCGCCTCGCACCATCTAACCCGGTTGCCAAGCGGGACCGACATCGCGGCGATGAGCTTCAACGCGCGAAGTGCGGCCGCGAGAAATTTCGGGTCATGGCCGCTTCGGCCGGGACCGGCCTGCCGCTAATGCCGCCGAAATCCCGGCGCGTTCTTCAAGTTGGCATTTGGCTGCGTGCACTCGGCGTGAGCCGGACACACCCCTGCCGTCGAGGCCGGCAGCCGACCCAATCACCTAGCCCAGCCGGCTGACGCCTAGTCACTCGTCTACAGGCGCGCTTTCCGCGAACCTCGTCCGGACGTTGCACAAGGGGATTGCTGACGAGCGAAGACGACGTCGTGGACGACGGCAGTGCGCAAATAGCGGTCATTCCCCGGCGGCGTGGGAAACGCGAAATAACTTCCACCGATCCTGGCAGGCCTCCTATTAGGCGGGTTGTGTCTGCTCCCTCCAGCCGGCCCGAACGACGCCGTCAGCCTTGCTGAGGCGCGCGACGATCGCCTCCAGCGCCAGCTCCCGTCGCTTGTGCGAGGTCACGGTCGCCGTCACCTCGACGCGGCCGGAATCTTCGATGAACGCACTGTCCACTTCGCTGAAATGGACGTCGGGCGCGGCGGCGGCCAACTCCTTTACGACCAAGGACCTGATGTCGGAGGCGCGCGCCGCGCGGCAATCGATGGAGACGAGATAGTGTCGCTCTTCCTCGGTCGAGTTGATCGGCTGTCGGTTGATGGCGTGGACGATCGGCCTCAACGCGGTGTTGGCCCCGAGCACCAGGGCGGCGGCCATGAGGCCGTAGAGGGCGAGCCCTTCGCCGGCGAGCAGGCCCACCGCCGCCGAGCACCAGAGGGTCGCGGCAGTGTTGAGACCCCGCACGTTGAGGCCCTCCTTGAAGATCACGCCGGCCCCGAGAAAGCCGATCCCTGAGACGACCTGAGCCGCGATGCGCGTGTCTCCAACGCCATCCGGCACGACATGGGCATAGGTGACGAAAATCGCGACGCCGAGCGCATGACGGGACCTCCATGAACTCAAAAGCCGTAGGCTCCGAGACCGAACGGGGCCAGCCAAGAACCTTCCGTTCCGCGACATTGCTTCCGAGGATTGGGCCGCGGGGCGGACTGCTCAGCCGTTTCCCACCGCCAGCAAGACGATGCGAAACAGCACCTGCCCGCCTGCAACGACCAGATAGAGGCGCAGGACGCTCATCCAGGTCTTCGCGCGGTCAGCGAGAGCTTGGCCGGCGGCAACTGATCCAGCGGCGCGCAACGTATCGGCCGGCTCCGACTAGACGTCTAGGTGCATAACTACAGTATAGATCGTCAAATCCATAGACTAAGCGATGGCTAAATTGCATAATATCACGATATGGAACAACACCTTTCAAGATGTTTCCTTCACCGACAATCGGGATAGCTCTAAAGCTGTAGTGAGAAACAACTTATACGCTGAGGCGATGGTGTCGTGCTCATCGAGGCTGACGATATTTGTCGTCATTATGTTTTCAAGCGCTTCATCCAGTTTTGCCTGCAATATTTCCTTTATGTCCACGACACCCACAAGACGATTGCCCGAATCCGTGACGTAGACATACATCACCACTTCGGCATCTTTCGCCGTGTCTCGAAACCCGCGTATGACTTCGCTCACCTTAGCCGCAGGAGGAAACGTGAAAGCTCCTGTCTCGCATGGGGTTGAACCCCATGATCTTGAGACAGGTTCGAGCCTTCGCTCTCGCCGTCAGCCCTTCAGAACCTCCTGCCGTCCCTCGCCGCGGCTACCGCGCGAGCGGTTTCGTTCTTGGTGGGATTTCCGGCCGCCCGCGATGAACGTGAAAGGCGACTACGAGACGGTCGGAGTTGGCCAAGTCTGGCGATAGGCGCCTTCAAGCGAGGAGATTTGCAGGGCCGACGCCCAGTCCGAGGAGGAATGGTACTACTCGGTCGGAATCCAGAACTACGTCTACACACTTCCCCGCCGGGTTCGCCGATCAGGGGCATTTGACGAAAGTATTCGCCAAACTCAGCGGCATGACCCCTGCCGCTTTACGCCCTGAGTGGCTGACCAGCGTTCCACGTCGCCGCTTCGACGTGGGGCGGATTACAAAGGCGCACGAACGTACAAGAATGTTCACCCGAATTCTTGAATTTCGCCTGGGATGAAGCTAACTTTCGCCCCGGTCCGCGTCGATCGCGCGAACCGCACCGACGCGACGAAGATCGTGTCCGAGAGGAAGCCCAATCCGGCCGAAACACGAACGCTTGTAAGGGAGGTCGCCGTGACGAAACGCTCCCAAGACACAACCGCATCAGAAACGGTGAAGACGGCAGGCGTGGCCGACTATATCGTCGAGCGCATCGCCCAAGAGGGCGTCACGCATTGCTTTGGCGTCGCCGGCGACTACTTGTTCCCGGTTTGCGACGCGGTCGACCGCAGCCCGAAGATCAAATGGATAGGCTGCGCAAACGAATTGAACGCCTCGTACGCCGCCGATGGCTACGCCCGGATACGGCGCGTGGGAATGGTTGCGACCACGTATGGGGTTGGAGAATTGTCGGCGCTGAACGGGGTCATGGGGGCGAAGGCCGAGCGTTCGCTCGTTTTTCATGTCGTTGGCATGCCGTCCTATCAGAACCAGCGCCTGCGCAAGATTGCCCATCACACCCTCGGCGATGGGATTTTCGGCAATTTCATCGATCTCTCAGCCGCGGCGGCCTGCTGCCACGCCGTGATAGACCCCGACAATTGCGTTATTGAGATGGAACGCGTGATTGCCGAGGCGCGGCGCAATAATCAACCCGCCTATATCATCGTTCCATCCGACTACGCGCTGTCGCCCGTAACGGCAAGCGAGGTGCGCCCGCTGACGCACAAATCGAGCGAGGCCGCTCTCAAGAAAGCGGTCGCAGCCATCAGCGAGCGACTGAAGGGCGCGAAGTCCGCTGTCGTCCTGCCAGCCTTCACCCTATCGCGCCTGGGGCTGCAAAAGCAGTTGCGAGAAACGATCGAGGCGCTGGGATGCCCGTTCGCGACGACTTCGATGGAAAAGTGCATCATCGCCGAAAGCCACCCGCAGTTCGCGGGCGTTTATGCGGGCGCGGTGTCGGCGCAAAATACACGGGAGATCGTCGAGGGCGCCGATGTCGTGCTCGATCTTGGCGGCGTCAATCTCAATGACATCACCACCACTTCGTATTCCGCGCGCCTTGATCCGACGCGGTTCATTACGATCGGCCTCAACGATGTCCGTATTGGCGAGCAGGTGATCGGCGGCGTCCGCCTCGCGGACATGCTCGTCGAGCTCGCGAAGCTGAAACTCCCGATGGCCCGATATCGGCGAACGCCCGAACGTCCGGCGGCTATCGCCGGCAACCCGTCCGATAAGATCACGATGGACGCGCTCTATCCGCGCTACGCAGCTTTCATTCGGGCGGGGGATACGGTCGTCCTCGAAACCGGCAGTTCCACCCCTGGCATGACGCCCATGACGCTCGCCGATGGCGTGCGTGTGGAGGCGCAAGTCTTGTGGGGGTCGATCGGTTGGGCGACGGCGGCGGCCTTCGGCATTGCGCTCGCCGATCCGAGCCGCCGCACGATCCTCATCACCGGAGAAGGCTCTCACCAATTGACCGCAAATGAGATCGGGAGCATGGGCCGGTTCGGCGCCAATATCACCGTGTTCGTTCTCAACAACGAGGGCTATCTCATCGAGCGCGCGCTCGAAGAGAATCCGAACTGGACCTACAACGATCTGGCGCCTTGGCGGTATGCGGAATTGCCGCGGGCGCTGGGCTGCGCTGACAGGTTCACGGCCCGCGTGGCGACGCTAGGTGAACTCGACGCCGCAATGAAGACGGCACGCGAGAGCAAATCCGGCGCCTACATCGAGATCATCGGCGGACGATTGGACGTGCCGCCGGCTCTCGCCTTCGCACACGGCCGGCTGAAAGCCATGTACGGTGACGCGCCGTAACGCGTCGCCACCAACTTGATGAGCTCGAGGGATCGGGGCAGGAAGGCGTGCCTATAGTGGATAATCGGCGCAATCGCGCCGGGCTACGTCGAATGGGCCGGAGAAAACGAACAGATGATCGTCGTCGATTGGGCGGTCATCCGGAATGCGGCGGACGCGCGCGCCTTCGCCGCCGGCCTCAGCGGCGCCCAAAGCCAGAAGTTGCTCGACGCGATCTCGACCGGCCCCCAACCGCCGCGGCGTATCCGCGCCGCTCCAGGGCGAATTCGCCGTCGTCGATGCTGCGCGAGACGTCCGCCGCCAGAACAACCGCGGCGTCGACCTCCGTCGGCGCATCCGCCGCCCCCATCCACCCGCCGGCGGACGCCGCGAGCGCCAGAACGACGGTCGCAACAGCGAGGCGAACCCACAAACCGCCCATCGCAGCCTCCATCGCCCTGCGGGATGAAGACTACGTGCCACCGAGGAAAACCGCCAGACGCAAGGATGATCGGAAGGCAAGGGGTTTTTCCAAATCAAGAACGGCCCGCTTTCGTTACTCACCGCGCGATCGATAGTCCTTCAGCGCCGAGACCTGAGCCACGAACGTGCGAGCGAGCTTGTTGAAGGCGCGTTCGACTGAATCTTGCTGCGGGATATTCTCGACGTGCGCGATTGGGGGATCGTGATCGCCCGCGCGGACGCATAAAGTCTCTGGCACAGACGGCCGGAGTGACGTATTGCGGACGTAGCAGACCGCGGCCTTGGACGCCTCAGATGGGCGGGAAGCGGGCGTTCCCGGCGACCACGCGGTTTGCGAGATCGAGCCATCCGAAAAGGACGACGCCGCCCACAATGGGCGGCGTCCTATGACGCTTCGAAAAATGTGATGCGTTACGCCGCGACCGATGCGGCCTTGCGCGAGCCCCGATAGCCCGCGAGGCCCAATCCAGCCAATCCAACAAGCATCATCGCCCAGGTCGAGGCCTCCGGAACAGGCGGAGTGCGGGCGTCATAGTTGAAACTGAACCCTTCGCCGGCGCTGAGCGTTTCGTCGAACGACATCTCGATCGTGCCGGCAGCCGTGACGGGCAGGACGATGAGACTGTCGGCAAAATAGGCTTCCGCATCGGAAAGATCGCTGAAGTCTTGGCTGTAGACGATGGCGTCGTTCGTCGAGATTTCGAACGTCGCCGCGCGTTGATTGTCGACGAATAACGCCGGCGCGCCTCGCCCCAACGCGCGAACGAGCGCCTCCTTGCGCTCGGGAACGAGAATGAAATGAACGTGGTTGGGCATCAGGCAATAGGCAAGAGACCGCCACGTCGTGCTTGCGGCATTGGCTCGCCAGGAAACAGGGCGCCAGCGCGCTACCTGCGCCGCAGCGAGGGTCAGAGACTCGCCAGGAATGCCGCCAGGTCCTTCTTCTCCTGTTCGGTGAAGCCGATCTTGAAGCGCTGATCGTAGAAAGTCACGACGTCGGCCAAGGTGCGCGCGGAGCCGTTGTGGAAGTAGGGCGCACGCGCCGCTAGGCTACGCAGGATCGGCCCCTTGAACTTTCCGATGTCCGCGCATTGGCCCGAGATCATCGCGCGGCCGAGGTCGGTGACGGTATACGTCGTCCCTTTCAATGGCCCGCTGTCGCAAGACACAGTGAAAACCGGGAGCCCGTCGATGTCCAAGACTGGCACGGCGCCCGTGCCCTTGATCGGATCAAGCGGGCCGCTGCCGGCGATCCCAATATTGATCGGGAGCTTGACCGAGTGATTGCCGACGTTCGGCGAGTCGTGGCATGTGCCGCAGAAGCCTGAAATCGTCGGCTGGCCAACAACGTCGTTGAGGCCGGTGATTGCGATCGGCTTGGTGTTGAACACGGCCTGCCCTCGGGCAATTTGGGCTCGCCGTTCGTTTTCCCAGCTGCCGGTGAGAGACGCCCAGGCGTCATAGAGCGTGAAGATGACGCTGGTGAACGGCGTTCCTTTGGGATTGCCTCCAAGTGAATCGTTGATGCCGGGAAAGAAAGCGGCGACCGTTGTCGGCAGGAATTCCGGCCCGCCGGTCGCGCCGGCGCCGTTGAGATCGCGCGCGCGATCGTCGACGCTTTGCGCGGCGAGAACGCCCGTCTCGAACGCCACTATCTGCGACACTTGATCCGGCGTCGGCGGCGTCGTCGCCTGAGCATGGCCATTTGTCGCGTCGGTCGCCTGGCTCGCTAGGCTCGCCTCGCGCCCGTCCCACATGATCGCATTGATGAAGGCCAGATAGGCTGAGGGCAGTGGGCGGCGATAGGTCGAGACGATGCCGGAGGTCGGGCTTGTCAGACCCGTCGCCGGATTGGTGTTGCAGCCATAGCGGTCTGCGACGCTCGTGATGCTGAACTGCGCGCCGGCCGGCATCACAATGGCGATGCGAATCAACCCTCTGTCGAGCAGCAAATGGTACGCCTCGCGCCTTGCGGCGAGGGTGGAGAAATCCGCCGTGGGACAGACCGCTCCGTCGACGGGACGGAAGATCGGGGCATAGCCAGAGGTGTCCTCGAAATCGTCGCGCACGCTTCTGACGCTCATTCCCCAACCGCTCTACGGCTGGTGGCAAGAAAAACAGGTGCGACCGTTCGAGCCGAGATCCTGAAAGAACGCGTTCGTCGAAGTGATGACGGATCCGCCGGGCATAAACGTGCTGATGACGCCACCGGGATCGGCGTGTTGCGAATAGCCGCGAATGATCGGCGGCGTGACTTGCTTCGTCCGTTCGGCTTCCCGGTCGTGCGGCATCCGCTGAAGGTGCCCGATGGACGCGCCGATCCATGCCTTTTCGGGTTCGAAGTCGGAAGCGGCCCAAGCCGAGCCTAACGCCGCCACGACCGCGGCGATTGCGGAAGCGCCCGCCAAGCGGGATCGATTCGACAATTTACGGCAAGATCCGGATGACATGGTCGTCCTCCCGAGACAATATTACAGGCACAAAAATTCGCACTGGCGGCGCCAAAGTTCGCGCGCCGCCGCGCCGGCGCCCAGGACTCTCCCAGTTGGAGCCATAACGAGAGATCAACAAGCAGGGTGTGAGCTGGATCACAGTTTGAACCGACATTCGCCGGATGCCGCCTCTGGACGACGGCCAATTTGGCCAGTATTGGCGCAAGCTGCCAGTTCCATAGCGCCCCGACGCGCTCGAAGCGCCCAGCGACGATTGGGATCGGCGCGAAGGTCGTCGGCCGCGCGCGGTGTCGCATTCGAGATGGCCGAGGTCGCGATTTCGAAGAACCTGTTCGCCGAGATTCTACGAATGACGCTGACGACGACGAGCTGACCATCGCGTCCAACGCCGCCGCCGGCCTCGTCCGCGCCGGCAAGCTCGACGAGGCCGAGCAGGCCGCCCGCGACCTCCTGGTGCTGTTCCCCGACGTGCACGATGGCTACGATCGCCTCGGAATGGTCTACGAGGCCCGTGGCGAGAACCGGCAGGCTGCCGAGTGCTATCGGAAGGTGATCGCGTTCATCGGGGAGCATCCCGACGACTACGACCCCAACTTCGAGGACGTGTTCGTCAAGCTCGTGGATCGGCTCGACCCGCCAGTCTGAACCTGATCGTTGCCGTTCGCGCTCCGTGAGGGCGCCACCCACCGCACCTTCTCAGACCGTGATCAAACCGCCCCGCATATGCCCTGAAATTACGCGCCCAGGGTTACACGCCCGGCGACAACGTCGGCGTCGTCAGCCGATTGGAATGGCCGAACGCCTTTGACGGCGTGACGGTTTCGGACCTTCGGGCCGTGCAAGCAGGTGAAAGCCAGAACCCTCCCTTGGGTTTTGGGTCATGAGGGAGCAGAAGGCCCGCGAGAGGGCGCGACTGCAGGCGCGCATCTCGTCCATGATGCTGAGCCATTGCTCCGGCCGAAAGGCGATCACTGCCCGAGCGAGGAATGAAATTATCCTAAAGGCATGTCTGCCCGCATTGCGGGTCTGATGACGTCCATATCAATCTCCTCGATCTCTTGGAGATCGAGCCTCGTCGCGGCGCCTTCCTCGTCGATGACGACGAACACATTGGCTGTGCTGTCTGGCCGCCGCATGTGTCGCCATGCCGCCCTGGCGGCGGCCTCCGGCGAGGCTTCTTCCTCGTCGATTTCCCAGATCACTCGGTACTGCATTGTATGGCTCCTTCTGCCTATGTGCTCTGCCTATGTGCCTAAACCGGACATACCGCCTGCTACCGACAGCTGGGAGGTGAAGCTCTTTGGGCGGGGCGCTCACGGCTCCGCGCCGCAAAAGAGCATCGACCCGATCGTCATGGCCTCTTCGGCGGTGATGCGCCTCCAGGGCATAGTGTCGCGCGAGGTGGCGATGACCGATTCGGCGGTGGTGACGGTCGGCACGCTGCGCCCTCCCCCGCCCACTCAGCCAATCGTGTCCGCGCCGCCCCAGAAACCGCTCGACACGAACCCGGTCTCCAAGTAAGCCGCGAGAGCTATAACGACGGCCGTGAGAAAGCCGACGACCGACAAGAAGATCACAGCGCTTGCGGGGTCAGGCGTGGCAGGCATCGCGCCTCGCTTGTCCGGGCAGCGTGTTTCCGTTCCTTTCTCGACGGGCGAATCACGCCGCGACCAAAGGTCCGCTCATTCGCTTTCAGCGTCAACGCCCACGGCCGCACTTGTCACCGCTATCCCTCTCCTCCCACAGGACGCCCGCTGCTAAGACGCAGCTTGAGAACCATAGTTGAGAGTCGGCTCAGGCCGAGGGCGCGATTGCCTCACCTCGGGATGTGCGCCTGCGTCCGTGGCGCGATCATTTCGCGGATTGCCTTCCGAATGTAGCGCGATGGAAGCACGCGCGAGCAACGGTGTGGCTGTCTGCGGCAAGGTCGTGGAGAGCCTGAAGGGCAGGGGCGTCAAGCTCCACCTGCTCGACCTGGGCGGCGACATCGCCGGCAATGGCATATCCAAGCTGTCGGGTCATGGACGACGAGTTCGCCCATGAGGATGCGAGTAGCTTTCCTCGTATTCTCTTTCTTGGGTTACGCCTCTATAGCATCGACCTACGCTTCCAAGGCTCTGGGACAATATATAGCGTTATCAATATCTCAACACGGCAGAATGGCCATCAGATCAGCCACGTGGGCGTGCAGGGCGTCCTGAGGGGCCAGAGGAGGGCGTGATGATCGGCTATTCGACGGTGTTGGACTGGCACGGCGGGGCCGACCACGGGTGGTGGGTCGAGCTGATCAAGGATGGCGAGCAGATCGCCTACATGGCCCGGTGACCGCGAAGCTGTGCAATCTGGCCATCCCGAGAAGATGGCTTGATTCCTCAGTTTCACCGTTCGCCAAATGCGAATTCAGGTGGGCGGGAAGCCACTTTTGACATTTTGCCAGTCCGTCCGCTCTCGTCGGTGCCGGAATCCCGGCACATCTCCTGGGACCAGAACGCCGACTTTGGACAAAAGGCGCTCTCTGTCAAAATTTGAACGACCACATTGCCGCCCGTTGGGGCCAAAGAGGGGCGTAGGGTTCAGATGGCCACAACGCATAGCTTCGCGGTCACTGGGCCTGAAACGGGTCGCGGCCTAGACTAGGGCGCGCTCTGTCTGCTCTGGCCTGTGTACGATGCGGGGTCGCCGTCGCCCGCAGGGAGGCCCAGGGGAACGCTAAATTGAATGCGGTTAGTGGCGACGTTTTTGTTTCCTATTTCCCCATGAGCACCCAAGTCAAATACAGCGATTTTCAGACCACCGCCCGTTTTGGCAGCCTCAGTAATTTCAGCAGTAACCGCAACGTCGAATTTCACCCAAGTAGCCGTAAACGGACCCTTGCGGACTACGCCACTATCCGACGGATATTCTATCGCCCCAATCCCCAAAGGAGCGATATTCTTGCCTATATTGGTATCTTTTTGAACATCTATAATTCCGTCGAGGATGTCACGAAGGGTCTGGGATACAAAGTCTTTCAAGGAAGCAGTCATGGGCTGGTCCTCCATGTTCAGGCCACCAACTTGATACGGATCAAGGTCCGGCTTGCGGCGGCCCCAGATGAATATGATCAAAACGCCCGCCGTCCCGAGCACGAGGCCAGCCGCTGGAGCGAAGTCGCTTCGCCAGATCGCCGCCGCTCTCAACGGTCGCGGCATTGCCACGGCGCGGGGCGGCAAATGGGAAGCGGCAACAGTGCGAAACATTCTTCGCCGAGCCGCATAAAGGGCGGCCGTTACAGGCTCATTTCTTCTTCGGAACCCACTCGCTCACCATCCGCTGGGCCTCTGCGATCTGAGCGCGCGTCATCTTGGCGGCCAGCATATCGCGGTTCCCAGCCGCTAGATCGCGAGTTGCGGTATCCGTCGCTCGCGACGCCGCCAAGATGAACCACATGTGCGCGATGATATAATCCTGCGCCACGCCCTGGCCCTTGACGTACGCCACGCCGAGGTGGATTGCGCGCCGGCGTTCCCTTGGTCGGCGGCCTTGCGGTACCACGCCACGGCCTGCGCGTCGTCCTGCGGCACGCCCCGGCCGTTGCGGTACATCTCGCCGAGGTTGAACTGCGCGCTGGCCTCCCCCTGGTCGGCGGCCTTGCGGTACCACGCGACAGCCTGCGCGTAGTCCTGCGCCACGCCTTGGCCGTTTTCGTACATCACGCCGAGGTTGAACTGCGCGTCGGCCTCCCCCTGGTCGGCGGCCTTGCGGAACCAGATCATGGCCTGCGCATAGTCCTGCGGCACGCCCTGGCCATTTTCGTACATCGCGCCGAGGTTGAACTGCGCGCCGGCGTCCCCCTGGTCGGCGGCCTTGCGGTACCACGCGATGGCCTGCGCAATAGTCCTGCGGCACGCCCTGGCCGTTGTCGTAGATCAAGCCGAGGTTGTTCTGCGCGCCGGCGTCCCCCTGGTCGGCGGCCTTGCGGTACCACGCGATGGCCTGCGCAGGACGTCGTCCGCAAGGCCTGCATCGAGCGCAACGCCTTCGGCGCGCCGTGAAAGCCATCGCCGCGGCCTCGCTCGCCCTGCACGGCGACGGCCGCCACCGCGTCTCGCTCGACAGCGTCATCACGACCATGCGCCAGACCGGCGCCGACTTGCAGTCGAAATACAAGGAGACGAGCCTGGGCGGGTTGGCGGTGAATTTTGTCGAGTGCTGAGGGGGGAGTCAGGGATCCTTGGAACCCGGTTTGGGCGACCTGAGGGGCCACGCCTCACAGCCTTGTCGATCATCGCCCCCGGCACGTCCGGCCCTTACACGCAAGACAAGCCGACATCAGATTGTTGCACTTTGGTTGATACGATAATCAGAGCGAAAATCTGGAAGGGAGAGGCGCCGATGACTCGTCCGCCGCATCATCCGAGGAGGCGACCTTCATCGCCGCCGCCGCCGCCGATCGACAATACGGATCCGGTGCCGGTCGACGGACCGGAATTTGCACAACCTCAACCGACCCCCGACCCAAGGCATTTCCGGATTCCCCATCCGTCGGACGCGCAGGCCTACGAGCAGATCGACGCGCTCAACCGCCCCACAGACTGGGCCCGATGCCGTTCCCGGCGCCGCGCGGTCTGCCTGAGCCGAGGCTCACTCTGACCCAAGTCCTCGGCCCCAACGGCGACGACGTGGTCAAGCGGGTCACGCAAACCGGACAACTCGTATTCCACTCGATCGGCGACACCGGGTCGACAAGAGGGCCGGAAAATCAATCGCTGGTCGCAGACAAGATGGCGGCCGACTTCGAGGAGGAGGTTTCGGACAACATTCCCCAATTCTTCTTTCACCTTGGCGACGTGATCTACAACTTCGGAGAACGGGAATATTATTACGACCAATTTTACGAGCCCTACCGCGATTATCCTGCGCCGATCCTGGGGATGTCCCGCCGTCTGTTGAAATTGTCGAAGCGGTCGTTGCGCATTGAAATTTACGCTGCCTCGGTGATTTGAACAAGCGCCTGGTCGGAAGGCGGCTGTTGGCCTTGCTTTGCAAGAGCAGCGCGCAGAGCCGGCAGATGCTTGTATGCCTTCAATCGACGGAAGCCCTTGGTTGCTTCCTGCATGGCGGCGGCGGCCCATCGCAGGGCCATCGAGGGCGAGCGCCAGTATTTGACGTTGCGGCAGACCCTGCGCACCGTGCCCATGACATTCTCGATGATGTTGGTGCAGGCGAGCGAGCGGCGCAGTTCGCGAGGGAGGCGTCGTCCATTTCCCAGGCTTGCCGCAAGACGCGCCGCACCGAAGCGTGCATCGATTTGGGCAACCGCTCCAGAATGTTGCGCGCCTTGTGAATCTGGCAACGCTGGATCGCCGCATCGCGTCCAAAGGTGCGGCGGATCGCCTTGGACAGCGCCTTCGCGCCATCGATGATGAACAGGCGTCGCACGGTTGGATCGAGTCCGCGCTCGACGAGATTGTCGATGAGCGCCTGCACCGTCGTGGCGTTTTCGGTCGCGCCCTCGACGAGGCCGAGCGGATGTTTGTCGCCGTTCGCGTCGACGCCAATCGCCGCGACGAGGAGCATATCTTCATCCATGTGAATGCCGTCGATCTGGATCGCCAGCAGATCGAGATCGTCAAGCCTGGTTTCCATCCACGCCTTCATCCGCGCCGCCGACAACGTCACGAAGCGTCGGGAGGTCGCCGACTTCGACAGCCCCGCTCCGTCGGACGCCGGAACGTCTCCCTCGGGCAGTCGGACCGAACGCTTGAAACGCCGCGTCGAGACATTGATCAGCATCTGGTTCATCGCCCATTTGCCGAGCAAGTCTTCGCTGACGGCGTTCTCCCAACTCGGCAGTACGCGCTCGGCCCCGTCGAGCCCGCGAACCCGTGGACGCTCGATCTCGACCTTGCCACCGTGAAAGCCGATCTTGCCCTTGGTCCGCCCCCAGCGGTGCGCCTGGCGTCGCTCACCCCGCTCGTGGCGCTCGCCACAGGCCGCTGTCGCATCCTGCTCCAGCATCTCGCTCAGCGTCTCGAGCCCGGCGGCAAGACAAAAGCGTTCAAAACTCGCCGACATGCTCGCCAGCGCCTCGGCCTTCAACGCATAGGTGGGAATCGCGGTCGACGTGGTATGCTTCTTCATGGCGTTGCTTTCCTTTCGTGGAATCAGCACCCCGAGCCTAAAGGCTCAAGGCGAGCAACGCCGCTCCTCCCTTTTCAACATTCCTCGGGACATCCCCCCGATCCTGGCGCTGGCCGGCAACCATGACGGGATGGTGGCGCCCGGCAATACGACCGCGAGCCTTGCGGCCTTCATCGACAACTTCTGCGCCGAGCATTTCGAGGTGCGGCCGGAGGCGGGCGGACTCTCGCGCACCGTGCAGATCCAGCCCGGTGTGTTCTTCACCTTCGAGGCGCCGATGCTGCGCATCCTGGCGCTCTACTCGAACGTGTTGGAGGATCCGGGGGTCATCGCCTCCGACCAGATCGGCAATTCGCAGCTCGAATATTTGAAGGCCGCGCTTCATCGCGTGAGTACGGAAAAGTTTGGCGGCGCGCTCATCATCGCCCACCATCATCCGGCGTTCACGATAGGTTCGAAGCATGGCTGGAGCGAAGACATGCGAAAGCAGATCGATGACATCTGCGCGGACGCCGAGGTGTGGCCGCACGCCGTGCTTTCGGCGCATGCGCACAATTACCAGCGCTTCACGCGAGTGCATCAGGGGATGGGGATCCCCTATATCGTAGCCGGCAACGGCGGTCACAACATCGCGCGTCTCAAGCGATCGAAGGACTCTGGCGGCCGGCCGAGACATTCGGCGGACTCTTCCCAGACCGACGGCGCGACACGATATGAATCGCCTTTCCGAGCGCCGACCGTGATCCAGGAGGCGAGCCGCGGCAACGACCTTGTGCGACTGGAGAACTATGACGACCAGGACTACGGCTACCTCCGCGTCGTCGTGACGAGCGAGCAGCTCAGGATCGAGTACCATCCGGCCTCGGACACGGGGGCCGCTAAGACGCCGGATGACATCGTCGCGGTGGATCTCAAGGGCCGCAAGCTCGCCGTGCCGACGCCCTGACGTCGGGTCTTGATTGGCCGCTCGGGGCAAAGGCGGAGCTCGAGGTTCTTTACGAGATCGATAACCCGGAACTGCTGACGAGGCTTCGTGAGGCGGAAGCGGCGCTCGCCGTTGCTTCAGCAGATCTTGCGAACATTGAGGCCGGAACTCGGGCCGAGGATATCGCTCAGCGCAAGGCGGCGGAGGAAAGCGCCGCCGCGCAACTGACGCTCGCCCAGCAGACCTATACCCGCGTGAAGGAACTCGCCAACTCCGGAAATGCGCCGCTGCAGCGACTGGACGAAGCGACCAATTCGCTCAAGACGGCGCAGAGCGCGGTGGAGCACGCGAAGTTCGCGTACGACGAGGCGGTGGCGGGGCCGACGAAGGAACAGCGCGACATCGCGCGCGCCAATGTCGCCAAGGCGCAGGCTTCGATCAATTCGATCCGCGCGCAGGTCGACGAGCTTGTCGTGAAGGCGCCGATCGCTGCCCAAGTCTACGAGATCGGCGCGGAGCTGGGAGAATACGTATCGCCAGGTGTTCCGCTGCTTTCGTTGGTCGACCTCAGCGACGTCTGGTTGCGCTTTGATCTGCGCGAAGATCTCGTGAAGCGCATCGCGGTGGGGGACAAGGTCAGGATGCGTGCGCCGGCGCTCGGCGACGAGCCGATCGTTGCAGAGGTCAAATTCATCGTGCCAAAGGGCGAATATGCCGGGTGGCGCGCCACGCGCGCCACGGGCGACTTCGACCTCAGAACCTTCGAGGTGCGCGCCTACCCCACTCCCCCTATTCCGGGGCTGCGGCCGGGAATGAGCGTCTACGTGACCGTCCCGACGAGCGCGCGATGAAGCGCCCGGCGCGTCCCGGGATCTTCCTCGTTGCGGCCCGCGAACTGCGCTGGATGCGTCGCGACCGCGTCGCGCTTTTCCTCGCGATCGGCGTTCCGCTGATTGCCTTCGCGCTGCTTGCCTTCGCCTTCAGCAATCCGGTCATCCGCGATTTGCGGGTCAGCGTCGTCGACGACGATCGGTCTTCGACTTCGATGACCTTCATTCAGGCGATCGCGTCCGCGCCGGGGGTGCGAGTCGCGGAACGGTCCACCGACTTGACGAGCGCCATGCACGCGATTCGCTCGGGCGAAGCGATCGCCTCCGTCTACATCCCGCCCAATTTCCAGCGGGACTTTCAATCGGAGAAGCGGCCGCAGATCGTCGTCTTCTTCAACAGGCAGTACCTCACGCCCGGGAACAACGCTTCGAGCGCGCTCTCCGGCGCGATCAACGCGGCGACCGCGTCCCTGGCCAGGTCGGGACCGTCCTCGACTTTTCATCTCGGGGCCATCGCCATCCAGCAGTACACGCTCACCAATCCCGCCCTCAACTTTGCGCAGTTTCTGCTTCGCGCGATCCTGCCCACCGTTCTGCATGTGGTGGTCGCGG
Source organism: uncultured Alphaproteobacteria bacterium (assembly GCA_963758335.1). GTDB lineage: Bacteria > Pseudomonadota > Alphaproteobacteria > Rhizobiales > Beijerinckiaceae > Roseiarcus. The sequence continues at coordinate 1,159,618 of CAVWVF010000004.1, forward strand.
TATCGGCTGGCTACGCTGTCGGCTCGGAATTCTCCACGCGGAGTCGAAGGGCATGGCTCAAGGCAGCGGGGGGCAGCCCGCTTGCGGCGCTCTTCGGGAAGCTCGCGCCCTTGTTCGGCATCTTCGTGGTGATGGCGTCGATCGGAAGCGGGATCGTCCACGGGCTCTTTGCGGTCCCGTTTCGTGGCGACGCCGTTCTCATGGGCGGGGCGGGGTGCCTGCTTGTGCTCGCTTATCTGGCGGTTGGGGCGCTGTTCCAACTGCTCGTGCTCAATCTTCCGCTCGGACTGAGCATCACAGGCATCTTCTGCTCGCCCGCGTTCGGCTTCGCCGGCGTTGGATTTCCAATTTTGGCCATGAACGGGTTCGCGCAATTCTGGGGCGATCTTCTGCCGTTGCGCTGGTACATCCAGATCCTGTTCGACCAGGCCGTGCGCGGCTTGCCGACATGGGCGACCGCGTCTTCGTTCGCTGTCCTCGCCGGGATTGCGGTTGGCGTGACCGCGCTCTGTTGGGCGCGCCTTCGCCTCATCGCGGGAAGGATCGAGGCCTATCGCGTCCCCTCGCCGGCGCCAGAGACGGTCGGGTCCTCTGCGGTCGGCGGAACCCTGTTCGCGGAGCTAAAGGCCGTCGTGAGCGATACGGGCGTCGCCGGCATGATCATCCTCGCGCCCTTGCTCTATGGGCTTCTCTATCCGCAGCCTTATCTGGAGCAGCTTCTGCGCAATCTGCCGATCGCCGTGGTCGACCAGGACCACACGGAGCTCAGCCGGGAGTTCATTCAGGCGCTGGAAGCGGACGAGGCGCTGAAGGTCGCCGAGGCGCCGGCCGATCTCCCCGAGGCGCGACGGGCGCTCGATGAGCGGCTAGTGTTCGGCATCGTCGTTATCCCGAAAGGCACTGAGCGCGACGTTCTGCAGGGTAAGCGGGCCGGGGTCGCGGCCTACATCGATTCCGCGTATTTCCTTGTCTACAGCCGCATCGGGGAAGGGATCTCCGGCGCCACTCAGGCGGTTGACTCGGCGATAGCGGCCCAGGGCGCGCGCGTCGATGGAAGCCTCGCGCACGCTGCGCTCGTCAAGAGCTCGCCGGTCGACCTTTTGACCGAGCCGCTCTTCAACCCAACCGGCGGCTATGCGAGTTACGTCGTCCCGGCCGCGTTCGTGTTGATCCTGCAGCAGACGCTTCTTATGGGGGCGGCCTCCCTCGGAGGAATCGCGTTTGAGCGAGGCGGCCGAGCGGCGCGGCGGGTGCGCGGCTCGGTCGGCGCGATGTTCGGTCAGGCGCTGGCGCATCTCTGCCTGGCCGCGCCCGGACTGGCGCTCTACCTCATCATCTTGCCGAGGATCTACGGCTTCTCGACCCTGGGGAATCCTATCGAGCTGCTCCTCATGGCCATCCCTTTCGTGTTGGCCGTCAGCTTCCTGGCGCAGTTCGTGGCCTCTGGGTTCAAGCGCCGCGAGACCGCGGTGCTGCTCTTCATCGCGACCGGCCTTCCGCTGTTTTTCCTGGTCGGCGTCTCCTGGCCGCTGGAACGGATACCCGACAGTCTGAGATTGGCGAGCCGCGTCTTTCCCAGCACATCCGCGATCGACGGCCTCGTCCGCATCAACCAGATGGGCGCGAGCCTGCGCGACGTGTCGCGTGATTGGCTGACCTTGTGGGGATTGGCGGCCGCTTACGCCCTGCTTGTGGTCCTGGCGACGCGCCTCTTGAATTGGGGAGACGCGCTTGAGCACTAGGTCCGGCCGGTCGCGCGCCTTGCTTTTCCCGATTCCCTAAGCGCGCGCGATCGCGGAGACCGGTTTCGCCGGACTGCGTCCGGCGCCCCGCCTCGATCCGGTCACCGCCGCTCGTCGCCAACGCCGAGTTCTCGCCACAACCACGTGAAGTCGTAGGCGCCCATCGGATCCTCGGGACGCTGCTGCGCTGATTGGTTCTCCAGCATCTTCAGCCACGCGATCACCTTCTTCCGGCCTTTCGCAGTCTTGACCGCCTTGCGCGGCGTCTGGCCGCCGAGCACCGGGATCGGCTCGTCCAGCGTCTTGCGATAGTGATCCGTCAGGGCCTGATGAACGATGCTTCGCTCCTCGTCCGGCGGGAGGCGAACGATGTCCTGTTCCGAATGCTCCCGCGATGACGCCATCATCTGTTCGATGCTCTGCCGCTCGACGAGAGGAGCGCGCGCGAGGCCGGCGAGAACAGGCTCCAGCATTGCGCGCCCGCGGGCGGCGCGCGCTTCGGAATTGACCGATAGCGTCACGGTCTTCGTCCCGAGTTCGATGGTTCCGAGCACAATGGCGCCGTCGTCCATCGTCACGCCAAAGGCTTGGGCGCCAGTCGAGCTGCGCTTCGCGGCCTTCCGCGGCGGCGCTTTCGCCTCGATCCAATTCCAGAAGCCGTCGCTCTCCTTCCAGAGGGAAGGAAGGTCATCCAGAGCTGTGCGGATCGCCGGCAGTTTCGCCTTCGAGATCAGCGGGAAATGCACCGTGATGAACTCGAGCGGATCGCCATCGGTGTTCTCGATCTGCGGCAAGGTCGGATTGAGCGACCGTCTGAGCGCGTCATTCAGCCACACGCTTGTCGCGCCGGGAGAATTGTTGCTCGGTCTTGTAGATGTGGGCGAGGACATCACGGATGTTGAGGCCGAACGCGGGCTCCGACCAGTTGCGGCCCCGTTCGGGCTCCAAGAGCTCCCTCAGCGTGATGATTTGCGGGCGAAGTGTGTGCTCCTGGCGGAGCGCGCCGAAGCCGGCTTCTTCAAGCAAACCCTTTTCGGTCTCCACATAGACGTCGGGCTCGAAAAAGCGCGCGTATCCCTTTGCGACCTCGACGCCCTTGAAGCGTTGGTAAATCTCCGGCCCCCATTCCTTGGGCGCGCGCTTGAATACCGGAATGATCGGATTGTAGATGCCGCCCCATAAGCAGGTGCAAACGCGCATAATAGCGCGGACCGACGCCAAATCGGTCGGCGGTGTGAGAAAGCCAATGCGGGTTGGCCTCAAAAGAATTTCTGCCGAGAGTTCGGACATGCCAGTTCATTCTGCCGAGCCTCGGGCCGAAGGAAAAGGCGCGTTTTCAGGTTGCTGTGGCCAAGGGGGTCGCCCGGCCGCAGCGGCATCTGACCGCAGGCGAGCCTCAGATCACGCCGGAGAAGGTCTAGCGGCTGACCCTGCTGCGGCGCGACAAGCATGGTCCACCTGGGCTGCGCCAAGCCTACGCTCGGCTCATCATGGATGAAGTCACTGTCAGCGACGACGAAATCCGCATCAACGGCTCTAAAGCGGTTTTGGCCCCATGTGCGGCAGCGGACGATGCTGCCGCGCCTGCGATTCTCACTCTTGTTCGGAGTCGTGTGCCCGAAAGGAATCGAACTCTGCCGTAGCAGAGGCCTTACGGCTGGAGCGTCAGTATCAAACGCCGCGGGCTGATGGGCTTGTCGGACATCGCGAAAGCTCCTGTCTCGCATGGGGTTGTGAACCCCACGATTTTGAGACAGGCCCCGGCCCTCGCATCGGCCCTGACCTTCAACCCCCCGCAGCTACCTCTCGCCGCCACTACCGCGCGAGCGGTTTAGTCCCCGGGCGGCAAACAGACATTCCCGGCGCCTGTGCGGGAATGACCGGTGTCCGCCCTAAGCCGGTCCCTGACGGCGTCGCATGCCCCGCGCGCCCCTATGGGAAGGGCGACGCTTTTCAGGAACGGAAACCTCGACCTGGGCCACGTTCGCAGTGGCGGTCGCGGGCTGCGCGCCAAAGAGCGCCGCGAGCTTCTGGCCGATGGGCGAGCCAATCCCCGTGCAGGGGTCCGGGCCCTTTTGGGCCCGGAAGAACCCGTTGTCGCCCGTGACGATGTCGGTGAAGCACGTCTGGTTGAGCCACAGCCGAGGCGTGACGAGCGTTTGTGGCGTCGACAGGCTGAGCTTGCGGCCGAAGGCTGCGAATAGTCCTGCATGGAGCGGAGCGACCGCGCTTGTCCCGCCAAAAGCGAGAGTCTGGCCGTGGGCGACGATGTTGTAGCCCAAGTTGGGATCGGCGTTGGCGGAAACGTCCGGGACCATCCGTCCGGGCCCATGCGGGGCCCCCGCCTGCCAGAGGGGCATCGGCGTAAAGATCGTCGAGAAGCCCCCGCCGGTCCCCGAGCCGCTGGGGTTGCCCGGATCGTTGTTCCAGACGGTTTCTTCACCGCCGCCGTGCGGCTTCGATGTGCCGCCGCAGCCAACGACGAACGGCGACGAGGAGGGCAGATCGACGTTCGCGGGCGTCGGCCCGCCGTCGCTCGAATCGTTGTCGCCTGACGCCGCGAAGACCGTCATGCCGGCGGCCGCAGCCGCCTGGGCCGCCGCGTTCAATCGGCCGGCGAAGTCGATTCCCGCCGCATGTCCGGCAGCCTGCCAGTTGGCCTCGTCAGTGCCCCAGGAGATGGAGCAGACGTCGCACCCGTCGGCCGCCGCTGCCGAGATCGCTGTCGCCATCGACCCCCAGTCGCTCGCGTCCGCCCAATAGACCCGGATCGTCGCGGGCTGTCCGGTCGCCACGCTGTAGGCGGCCGCGGCCACTTGGATGTCGAGGGCCACTTCGCCGTCCGGGTTGGTCGAAGGATCGCCGCCGGGATTCGGAGCATTGCCGGCCCCGCCGATCGGCACGTCTACGATGGCCGGCTTCGGAAGGTTGACCCTTGCGAAATAGGCGTCGATGTCAGACTGCAGCCAGCCCCCGGCGAACTCGACGGTCGCGATCACGCCCCCGCCTGCGAGGCCCGTGGGCCAGGAATAGGCGGCGCAGAGGTCGGCGACTTCCCACGGTTCGGTGCCGACAGCCGCGGGGCGGGTCGCGCCGCCGGGCTCGCGCAGGATGAAGTAGGGATGGATCGGCGTCCTGATCGTTCGCGCGATGAGGGCCATCCGATTGAGTTGCGCGGTGACAGCGTGGGTCGCACCGTCATAAAGCGTCGCGAGGTCGGCCTTGAGCGCGGTCCGCGAGTTTCCATCGAGATAGACCATGTGCCCGGAGGGGTGGTTGCGAATCGTCAGGTTCGCACGCGCCGGGGCGTTCTGAAGCGGCATGGCGTCCAGCGTCAGCTTCGTCTGGTAGAAGGGCGTTACAGAATCGAAATAGCCGTTCGCCGACAACACGAGGAGGTCAGGATTGGCCGCCATCGTCGCCGCGAGGTCGCCGGCCGTGTAGAGCGTGGGATTGCCTTGGCTGTCGGGGTTTTGGACCGCACCGGTCGGGTCGGTATGGCGGAAGTCCCAGAACTGGAACGCCTGGTCGTTGAGGTCGACGTAATTCGATGTCGAGGTGAACAGGAGTTCGGTGTTGAGATAGGTGTTCCACATTGCGGTGTATACGCCGCCGACGGCCGCCATGGTCGGATCGTTCTTGCCGCCGTCGGGCGACACGATCGCTGCGATGCCGGTGTCGATGCCCGTCACACGGCCGTCATAAGCGCCGAGCGCGAGCCCCTGGTCCTGCAGCAGCGTGATCAGGAACAGGGAATGACCGAGCCGGTCGGCGGCTTCGACGTTGAGCTGCCAGGCGATAAGCACGTTCGCAGGGATGTCGAGATATTGGGACAGCGTCTGGACGGTCGTCGGATCCTGATTGGGATAGGCGGCGAGCGCTTTCGCGTAGGGTCCCGAGGAGAACTGGGTCACCGTGTCCATGAAAGCCGGCAGGCTCACCGGCGGAGGGTTGAGACCGGTCTTGTTGTGATACCAGGCGTCCGCCGCGAACGTCGGCATGAGCCCCACGGCGTTGCTGAAATTGGCCGGGTAGTCGAGGACACTCGATTGCAGCGTAAGACCATTGAGATCGATTCCATCCTCGTGAAGCATCCAGGCGAGGACGCAGGTGCGTGCGGTGCCATAGGATTCTCCGTACAGGAATTTGGGCGAGTTCCAGCGGCCATTGGCTGTCAGATACCGCTTGATGAACTGCTTGATCGACCGCGCGTCCTGATCGACGCCCCAGAAGTCCCGGTTCTTGAATGGCGCGATCGCCGATGAATACCCCGTTCCGACCGGATTGATATAGACGAGGTCGCTTCGGTCGATGAGGCTGTCGGGATTGTCCTCCATCGTGTAGGGCGGCGGCGGCGTGAAGCCCGGCATGTTCGTCTTGATTCGGCGGGGGCGAACGACCCGAGAAGCAGGAACACCGCCGAAGAACCCGGGCCTCCGTTATAGAAGAAGGTCACCGGGCGCATGTTGGCCGCGGCCCCGTCCCTGGTGAAGGCGACGTAGAAGAACTTGGCCGACGGCTTTGAGCTGACAGGATCGACCGCGACGAGATGCCCGGCCGTCGCGGTATAGGCGATCGAGACGCCGCCGATCGTCACGACGTGATGAGTAATCGCCGCCGCCTCGGTGACGTCCGTGATCGAATCATCCGGGCCCGAACCGTAGGCGGTCGTATCCAGATAAGGCTGGTCGGCGGCCTGGCCGCCGGGTTGGTCGAAAGCAGGATGTAAGAGCTCGGTCATCGGCTTCCTTCCGATGGCGTCTTCGCCAACGCCGTCCTCGCTGCCCCCTACAACTTCCCCAATTCGTCGCCTCGCTCGCCGCCCGTCGGCGTGCCTCGCATCACGGCGCTCCTTGCCGCAGTCCAGGACTCTGCCATCCTCGCGTAGGGTGGAGCTTAAGGCCAACAAACAACTTCAACGCCCATCATACGTTCGCGGTCGTTAAACGCCAATCCACGGAATGTCCGGTTCTTGCGCATTGCCGTCCGTCGTCCGCGGCATCGTCTTAGTCAGTCTCGTTGCGACATCATCCCGGGATGATGCGAGCTTGTTGCCGTTACGCCGGGATTCCTGCGGCAGAAGGAGGTTTTCGTGAGCACGACTCCACGCAGCGATCATTCGCCCACAGACGCCATAGTGGCTGTTTCAGAGGGGTTGGAAATTCCGGCTCACAAAGTCCCGGTCCCCACGACCGTAAGCCCCGAAATGCAGACGATCATCGGCGCGCCGCGAAGACCAGCTTCGACGTTGCGACTTTGCCCGGACTATGCAAGCGGTTGCGCGTCAAATTCGAGACAACGAGGCTCGACGGGGTCCGCGCGTATTTGGTCACGCCTGAGGACATCGCGCCCGAAAATCGAAACCGGTTGCTTATCCACGTGCACGGCGGCTGCTATGTCCTCAGTTCGGGCGAGGCCGGATTGCCCGAAGCGATTCTGATGGCCGGGTTCGGTCGCTTCAAAGTGGCCGCCGTCGAGCGCCCGGGCACGCCAAAGCCGCAAGCTACAAGGAGCTGATCAACGACGCCGACTTTACCCGCGCGGTCAAATCTGTAATCGAGACATGCCGCGTCAATGTCGATCTCGCGCGAGTGACCTGCAAATGACAAGGCTTGCAGTCAACCGAGCGCCTTGCGCTTGATGGCGTCCGCTTTCGTCTCGCGCGATAAACGGCGGATGGATCGCGGCTGGCGCATCGCGGGCAGGACGCTCGAAACCATCAGGCAGCTACCGGCTCTTCTATCGCGTCGACGATGCGATCGACGTGCTCGCCATCCGGCACACTTCGCGCCGGCCCCCGTTTGAATAAAGCGTCAGGCGAGGTCCACTGCGAGACGCTTGAGATCGGCGAGCGAGCAGTAGGCGAGGGCGGCTTCGTGAGTCGCCCGCAAGACTACGCGGGGTGCCTGGCCCGCCTCCATCGCTTCCTGCCAGCGGGGTGCGCACAAGCACCAGCGGTCGCCGGGCCTCAGGCCGGGAAAGCCGAATTCCGGCGTCGGGGTCGAAAGATCATTGCCGCGGGATTTGGAAAACTCGAGAAACTCAGCAGTGATGACGGCGCAGACCGTGTGACTGCCGACGTCTTCTCGACTGGTGTTGCAGCAGCCGTCTCGAAAGAACCCCGTCATGGGCTTCATCGAGCAGTCTTCGAGCCGGTCGCCGAGGACGTTCCGGGGCGCCTCTGGCCGACCCCCTCCATTCCCGCTGTCGTCCCTCAGCATTGCCAACTCCTTGATCGCCGACAGGCCCCGAATGCCGGCGTATACAGCGGCCTCTTTCTCTGGCTGCAGTTATGTCCCTTTCCGCTTGTCCCCTGTGGCCGGCGTAGCGGCTCGGTCAAGCGCGGACAGCCGATTTAGGGCCTCGCGTAACACGGTGGCGGCCTGACTCCGATCATCGGCGGACATCGCTTCGAGATCGAGTTCGAGTTTGAGGTTGGGGCGTTCTTCGTGAATGACCTGGCGCTGCCCGCCAAGGGTCTCATAGGTGTCGACGACCTGGTAGGTGGCGACGGGGTAGGCGATGCCCTTAACCGAGATGTGTCCGCGCGCCTCGCAATGGATCTGGTGGCGAATGTTCGCGTAAGTTCCATAAGATGTGAGGATCTCGCCTGGTGTGGCCGCAGCCTCAAGTCGGGACGCGAGGTTCACGCCGCCCCCGATGATGGTGTAGTCCATCCGATCCTCGCTGCCGAAGTTGCCGACGGTGCAGTAGCCCGTATTGATTCCCATTCGGCATTGGAGGGGCTTTTCGATGCCCGACTCCCGCCACTCGGCCTGCAGTTCCACCATCTTCTTCCGCATTGCGATGGCCATCTCGACGCAGGCGAGGGCGTCCTCCCTGACGCCGCGTTTGGCGGACCGCGCCTCCTTCTCGGGCGCCTTCTCTGGCGCCGGTTCGGCCACCTTGGCTTTGACGGATCGCGCCAGCTTTTCGGCGGCCGCGTCGGCCTTGCGCTTCGTTGGGCGGGGCGGCGTCTCGACGGCCGGTTCGGCCGGCGGCTCGCTTCGCTCGTCTCGGCGCTCGGCGAACTCCGTCTCGAACCGCGCCTCGGCGGCCAGCCAGAGCCGATCCGAGTGGCCCTCCGGCCGTCCTTCCTGCTCCCAAAGATCGTACGCGATCTCGCGAATAAGTCGCTCGCGATTGGTCATTGCCACTTCCTAGTGTCGTCGCAGTCGCAAGGCTCGTCCGCCGCCTCATCCCCGACGGGTCGTTCACCGCGGAGGACCCTTATATTGCGGCTCCCGGACGCGTCAACATTGCGCGACCATTCTTCATCGCCGGTGGCCGCGGCCCCGCTGCCCCAAGGAACGGTCACTTCCGAAACGTGATGCATGCGGGCGCTCTAAGAACGGGTTACATTTTGAACCAGCGTTGCGCCCGTTCCCTAAAAGTTGCATTAACCTGTCGAGAGCCCGATTCCGCGATTTCACGGAGTCCCGTCTCACGTCAGTGAGCCAAGACCCTTACGCCTTTCGAAGCCTATCTTGTCGGGTCCACCCGGGGCCGTGTGTCACCTCGCGCTGATGAGGAGTTGCCGGGTCGGTCAAAATGTGGGTCAAAAGAGACCTCCGTCTTGACACGGGCAATATGGGGCGGTTCGGCTACTCGGCAAGGCCGCTCGCGACCAACGGGCTCGCAGCATGAACGCAACCACGATCCTCGAATGGAAATTTTCGCCTCCCGATTTCTTTCCTGAGCCAATCGAGCCTGAGCCGCTCAACATTTCCGGCCAAGGCTATACGATGGCGATCGGGAATGGCGCAGCGCGCGCTGAGATCGACTCAGCGATTTACGATGCAAATCCTGTTGAGATACGAGAAGGATTGCATAGGGCCTTGAACGCTAGATTTCTCGCCGCGCAGCTACGCAATCATCGTCGATATGAACTTTCACGCTCGACGGTAATCATGCACCCAGACGGCCGGAGGGACACCTTAGTCGAACCTGAATCCGCGAACATAAAGGTCACGGGCGGGACGCTGGGGGAGGAGGTCACCGCTGATTCAAAGCGAGACCGAATTGAGACGGAAAAAAGGTCAGCGGCACTGATCGAAGCCCACCGAGGTGACCATACTTTTGCGTCGATGCTTCGCGGCAAACAACGAGCGGTAGAACACCCAGACCACGAACTCGTGCACCTCTATGAAATTCACGACGCTCTCTCCCGGAGGTTCCATGGAGATAAGAATGCCATCAAAACAGCGGTTGGCATCAGCGGTGATCAGTGGAACCGCTTTCGAGACATCTGTGACAACGAACCACTGAATCAAGGGCGGCACGGTGGCAGGGCTAGTGGACCGCTCCGGGATGCTTCTCAAAGCGAACTGGATGAGGCGCGCGGTACCGCATCAGCCATGATCGAGGGCTACCTCAGCTACTTGGAAGCCAACCCGTAGCCTCGCGCGGCCGCGCGCGCGAGGGTCAAAAAACGAGGTTTCACCGGCATTTCCTCGCTATTCAAAAATCTTGACTTCTGCACCAGTCGAAACTCGCGGCCTACGATCTTTTGAGAGGCCGGAATTGAGAATGAGTTTTGAGAGGCGCTTTCTGGGAGTTCGGACACGTCAATCGCAAGGTGTACATACCGCTCTCCTCCGCAATGCTTGGACCAGATCGCCATCCTGATCCTGACTCGTGAACCAAACGCGGTGGCGTTGCTGGCACATCAGTCAGGCCGGCCGAGCATGGCGATCGCTCCGCAATGGAATTGGCCGCCGTGTCTGCCTGATCGCAATTTATTTTACCGCCAAGGCGGTGCTGGGCGTTCCTACCACCACCGGTCTGATCGAGCGCCTCGATGTCGACAAGTCGCTGCGTCGCATTCTCGGTTGGGAACGACGCTCGCAAGTGCCATCGGAAGCTACCTTTTCCCGCGCCTTCGCGGAGTTTGCGCAGGGCGATCTGCCCGACAAGATGCACGCGGCGCTGATCGAGCGCTCGCTCGGCGGGCGCATCGTCGGCGTGATCGCGCGCGACGCCACCGAGATCGAGGCGCGCGAGAAGCCGGTCAAGACGGAGCCGAACGACAATAAGGGGGATCCGCCGCCGCCCGATGGCGCTCAGCCGACGCGCAAGCGCGGACGCCCGCGCAAGGACGAGGAACGGCCAAAACCCGAGCCGACGCGCCTCGAACGGCAGACCACGCAGAACCTCGATCAGATGCTCGCCGATCTGCCCACCGCGTGCGATGTCGGCTCCAAGAAGAACAGCAAGGGCTACAAGGAAACCTGGATCGGCTACAAACTGCATCTGGATGTCGCCTGCGGCCAAATCCCGGTCTCCTGCGGACTGACCTCGGCTTCCGTCCACGACAGTCAGGTCGCCATTCCCTTGATGACCATGACCGGCGCCCGCGTCTCCTATCTCTACGATCTAATGGATGCGGCCTACGACTATCTCTACGATCTAATGGATGCGGCCTACGACGCCGCCGCCATCCATGACCACAGCAAGGCGCTCGGCCATGCGCCGATCATCGATCGCAACTTTCGCGCCCAGCACGAAGCCAAGGCCGAATGGGCCAAAGAAGTCGAGCGCATGAAACTCATCCATATGCCCGATCCGGACGACGTGATTTTTGATTTTCGCACCCTGGCCGAACGCGTCAACGCCCGACTGAAGGATGAATTCGGCGCACGGTCCGTGCGCGTGCGCGGCGCGATCAAGGTCAAATGCCACCTCATGTTCGGCGTGGTGGCGCTCGCGGTCGATCAAATACTCCGCGTCACGCAGCTCAGGCCCGCGCCGGCCTGAGCGCCGGCCCCTCCGCCCCGCGAACACAGGGAAAATTCGCCGCGTTCGATGAATTTTGCAAGAGGCTCCAGGGAATACAAATTCTTGATGGCGGCGTTTCAACTCGGAACCGCCATCTATGCTCAGACTGGTCTAAAGCGGGACGAGTTTTTCGACGCGCGTGTCATGAAGACCTTCGATGCCCCGAGCCATAGATTTGCCCAACCGCTCAAGCTCAACTCCGTCCGTATGTATGCCAGCCATAAGGCGGCCGTTGGCCGGCCCCGGACCAAGCATGCCCGTCCCGCAGAGGGCCGGCGTCCGAAACCCTTCCGATGTCGACCGATGCTCGGTTTCAAAAGCACCACAAGCAAAGCGATCTGCCGAAGTCACGACGAACTCCGAGATTTTCTACGCTGCCGAACCAGCATGTGCCAGCGCGTTCCCCCTTCGGGACGACGCTTCCACTACATGCACAGAACGGCGATCGCGCTTGGCATTCTGAGGGCCGCTTGAACCCGGGGGACTCCCGGCTTCCCCGAGGCGAACCGTGTCTGGTTGTCGCGCGCGAGAGCATGGATGCCACGCAGGTCCGCCACCTGTTGGCGACGCGCACAGAGGCGGCCGAGATCGGCGCCGTGACGCTGCAGGTCATCCGGGACTGGGTGCTGAAGTTCAAGCGCGCGGCCCCGACAGGTGCTTCGACACGGCTACGGCCAGTTTGCGCCGAGGATGCGTGGCTTGAAGAAGGCATAGGTGGATTCACGCGAGTCGTTCGGCATAATGTAGCCATCGTCGGGCACATAGATTGCCGCCGACTCCGGTGGCAGGTCCAGCTGGAAGCTCGCCATCAAGAATTGCACGCGCTCCTCGGGTGCCAGCAGGTTCCTGAACCACAGCCGCGGCTCGAAATGCGAATGCGGCACCAGCAAACGCTGCTGAAGCCTCTGTCTGCCCTTGTTTACCACCACCAGAGCTTCCTGGTTCGGCACTTCCGTAAAGCGCACGAAGGCCAATGCGTCGCCATCAAGGTACTCGCTCAGCAGCAGGAGCCGGCCGTCGCGTAGTTCGCGACGCGACCTCCGGATCTCAATGAGCTTCTTGTACAAGCGCAGGGTTGCCTGATCCCAAATTGCCTCGTCCCATTGCATGGTCCGGCGGTTATGCGGATCGCCGCCGCCCTCCATGCCAATCTCCTCCCCGTAGTAGACCAGCGGCTCCCCCGGCAGCGTGAACTGCAGAACCAGCGCGAGCTCGCGAATGGTCCGGTTCGGCAGTTCGTCGCGTAATCGCGGGGTGTCGTGGGTGGACAGGATGTTCCATGAGCGGAGCGCTGCCTCGTGCCCATAGCGCTGGTAATAATCGGTGATGGCGCGGACGAAGGCGCGCGTGCTGACCGTGCCCTGCAACCAGCCGAGCGTTGCATATCGGAACCAGTAGTTCATGACGCCATGAAAATGACTCTGGCCGGAGCAGAACGCGCTGGCGAAAGACAGCACCTCGCCAATTAGGCACGCGTGGGGGAATCGTTGCGTAAGCGCTTTGCGGATGTCGGCCACCACGTCGAGGCCCAGGTCAAGTGCCGCGTCGAACCGCCAGTGGTCAAGACCACGGGCCAACCAGCGCGGCAGCACTGCGTCGGCATTGCGGTAAAGCATCTGCGCGACGAGAGGATGCTCGATGCGCAGCTCAGGCAGAGTACCGTAACCCCACCAGCAAAGATATTTGCCGTCGGGCAGGAAGGTGAAGAAGTCGCGGTAGGGCTGCTCATTGCGCCTCGCGGCGCGGAACCAAGGGTGTTCCGTGCCGACATGGTTGAGCACCGCGTCCATTATTAGTCGCATCCCGCGTTGGTGCAGCCTGTCGATCAGCTCCCCGAGTACGTGCTCGTCGCCGAACATTGGATCTACGGTTTGATAGTCGACGGTGTCGTACTTATGGTTCGAGTATGCGGTGAAAATTGGCGTCAGGTACACAGCGTCGGCACCAAGATCCTGCAGGTAGTCTAGATGATCAATGATGCCGCGAAGGTCTCCACCAAAGAAGTCGCTGCCGCCGGTGGGCTCCTCATCCCAGCGGGCGTGCCGAGTATAGCCGTCGCGTTGATAGGCGGATTGGGCCAGCTTGGTCTGGATATCGAGCGGCTGCCCAATCGCAAAGCGCTCGGGAAAGATCTGATAAATCAAGGCGAGGATCTCCCATTCCGTTTAGTCTTGGCATGCAACGAACTGCGTTCGCCAGGGACGACGTGGATAAAGCGAATGGTCATTATCGGCGCCTTGAACCGCGTACGGGAAATCCCCACGACCGGATTAGATCCGCATTGCATGGGCCCGCCCGGTCGGGCAAAGAAGGCCACGGCGGGCGCCGTCGCGACCATTGCCGCGGACGGAATCGGAGGCTGGTCCGGGGGCGGCGTAAAGTAACGCAGACGCACGCTAGTATAGTTCGCCGCCATGATGAGGGCCGCGTAATCATCCTGGCTCACCTTGGTGATGTCGGTCGTAACGTCCATCTGCACCGGCGACTCGCCGTGATTCTCGACCGTGCTGATGAAGGTTTGCTTCGGCTGATCCCAGAGGTACGACATAAAGTCGACCGTGGCGCCGAATATCTCGAAACCGTACTGGTAGGTCGCAATCTCGCCAGGGATGTACTGGCTTTCGACGATGACGCCAATCTTCCGGCCTGCAAGTGGTTTGTGCATCACGGCGCATCTCCCCATGGATCAAGCCATCCGGTCGTTCGCTGTTGCCGGGACCCCTCAAACGCGGCAAACTCTCCCATGGTTTGGCCTTCATCCGGCGGATGTCGGTTCAGGCCTACGGTCGAGGCTCCGCAGGAGGGAGACTATCATGGCAAACGTGGAATTCAGATTAGCATCAGGGCAGTCACTTGGCTTTCTGGACGTCGCGCCTATGATTTCCGCGCTTCGCTTCCAGCCGGCCGATTTCGAATTCGCGCATGGGTCGCTGCACCATGTTCCGAGTCGTCACCGCTTCCAGTTCGATCGGATTGGGCGGGTGACGATCGACGCGATGTGCGGGTGTGCGGCTTTGTCGATCAGGCCCGAGCAGGCCGATGAACTCTACGCCGGGTTCAAGACTTGGCGCCAGTTCTATTGGCAACCGTTGGAAACGAATCGTGAGTTCGCGTCGCATTTCCGCAGGCCCAATCCCTGGGTCAGATTGTTCCGGGACATCAGGATGGCTTGGCGGAGATTCCGGGGACACGCCGCCCCCATCACGGTTCCGATCGAGGACCTATTGGCGGCGCCTGCGGAATAGGCGGACACTCTGGCCGGGATTGTCAGACCAATTTTTCGGGTCGTCTTTGGCTGTGGTAGCTTCAGGCCAGGGCACGAAGTCGCTGCGCTCCAGCCCGCTGCGCGGGGGCGGGAGCCGACAGGCCGGTAGCAAGCCGATAGGATAGCGATGGCGCGACGGGGAGCCCCGTCCTGAGAATCGAGGGTCGTTCAACCTCGCTCAGGAAGGAGCGCCCCATGAACGAGACAAAGACTGTCAGTCCGCTGCGTCAGCGTGAACCCGCACACGCAGCGCAGCCACATCTATAGCTGCAAGCGGTTCGCCGCCTGGCTCAAACGCTCGCCCGATACGGCAACGCCCGACGAGGTGCGCCGTTTTCAGCTCTACCTCATCGAGAGCGGTGCGAGCATCTGTAACCGCAATCGGATCATGACCGGGGTGCGCTTCCTGTTCCGCGTCACGTTGCGTCGCCACGATCTGGCGGCCGAGGTGTGGCACATCAAGGAGCCGCAGAAGCTGCCGCCGGTGCTGAGCCCTGAGGAGGTCAAGCGTGTTCTGACCATGGCGACGAGCCTGAAGGCGCGCGCGATGTTGACCCTCTCCTATGGCTGCGGGCTGCGGGCCAGCGAGGTGGCGCGACTGCGGGCGGGCGACATCGACAGTGAGCAGATGATCATCCGCATCGTGCAGTCGAAAGGCCGCAAGGACCGACACGTGATGCTGCCGGCCGAGATCCTCGACCTGTTGCGGCAATGGTGGAAGGCGCGGCCGACCAAGCATGACACCGGCGTTGCGCCGGAACAACGCTGGCTGTTTCCCGGCCGCGGCGATCATCAGCCAATGACCACACGCCAGTTCGGCCGACTGTTCAAGCAAGCCGCGAAAGCCGCCGGGCTGCGCAAGGCGCTCTCCCTTCATTCGCTTCGCCATTCCTTCGCGACCCATCTGCTCGAGCGGGGCACGGACATTCGGGTGATTCAGGCGTTGCTTGGACACGACAAGCTGAGACGACGGCTCGCTACACCCGCGTGGCGACCGGATTGATCGCCAAGATCGAGAGCCCGCTTAAGGGCCTGAACGCGCCGCGCCACAGGCACGCAAAGCAAGACAAGGTCGCGGACATCCTCCGCGAGCACGGTCCCGTTTGGCGCGAAACCAACCGCGGCCATGTGAGCCTCGACCAGTTGAAGGTGATGAGTGCAATCGAGCGCTGCCGCACGGTGGCGCTCGGCGGCCACGTCGCACGCTGCGAGAACGCGGCGTGCGGCCATACGCTCATCGCTTACAACTCGCGCCGTAACAGGCATTGTCCGAAGTGCCAGGCGGCGGCGTCGCGCCGATGGCTGGCCGATCGCGAAGCGGAGCTCCTGCCGGTACCGTACTTTCACGTCGTGTACACGCTGCCGAGCAAACTGCGTGACATTGCGTACCAGAACAAGCGCGTGGTCTACGACCTGCTGATGAAGGCAGCGGCCGAGACAACGCTCGCCATCGCTGCCGATCAAAAGCGCCTCGGCGCCAGGATCGGCATCACCGCCGTGCTGCATACGTGGGGCTCGGCGCTCACCCATCATCCGCACGTGCACATGATCGTGCCGGGTGGAGGGCTCTCGTTCGACGGCACGCGATGGGTCTCCTCGCGCTCTAACTTCCTCGTGCATGTCAACGTGCTGGCGCGCCTGTTCCGGGGCAAGATGCTGGCGATGCTCATGGATGCGCACGGCGCCGGCCAGTTGAAGTTCTTCAACACGCAGGCCGGGCTCGCTGACAAGGGCGCATTCAAGCGCTTCATCGCCCCGTTGCGGCACATCAAGTGGGTGGTCTATTGCAAGGCGCCGTTTGCGGGACCCAAACAGGTGCTGCGCTATCTCTCCCGTTACACCCATCGTGTCGCCATCTCGAATCGCCGCCTCATTGCAGCCGACGACGCCGGCGTCGCGTTCCGCTGGAAGGACTACCGCGCCGACGGCCCGTCGCGCTGGAAGACGATGCGGCTGCATCCGCATGAGTTCATCAGGCGATTCCTGCTGCACGTATTGCCCAGGGGCTTCCATCGCATCCGCCACTACGGGCTCCTGGCCAGCGCCAACCGCGCCGAGAGCATCGCAACGGCCCGCGCACTGCTCGGCGCCGACCCGCCTGCTGTCGAGGCGCGAAAGCAGCCGGATATCACACCGGACGCGCCGCGTGTGCTGCGCTGCCCATGCCCGCACTGCGGCGCCCGCATGATTGTGATCGAGTTCTTCGCGCGCGGCTGCGAGCCAACGTGGCGGCCGACCCCAAGCAGGATCGACACATCATGAGCCAGACCGCCTGTGAGCGTCGCCACGTTCTCGCTCCGATGCGCTGGCTTCACGCTGGCGGCGATCTCTCTCGGCACAACCACGCCAATCAACGAGCCGATCGCCCGTTGATACGGTCCACGCGACCACCGAGACCCCCCATTGCACGGTTCCAGGTCTCCCCTCCACACCCATCCAGGTCGCCTGGCGCCAGCTTCGCGCCCACCATCATGGCCGGCGCGAAAATCAAATCCCCATAGCGCTCGCTGCCCAGCCGGCGCCAAACTTCCCGCGACTTCGTGCCTTGGCGCTTTTTGGACGCCGGCCGCCTGAGTGCGAGGCGCCTCTCGTCATCCCGGCGTCCAAAAACCTGCACATGAGCAACCCGTTCCGCTATTTCAACAGCTCGCCCGAGATAATCCGTCTGGCGGTGCTGATGTGCGTGAAGTACCCGCTGTCGCTGCGCAACGTCGAGGATCTCTTGGCCGAGCGCGGGATCGACATCAGCCATGAGACGGTCCGGTTTTGGTGGAACCGATTCGGCCCGATGTTTGCCGCCGAGATCCGAAAAAGGCGGGTAGCGCACATGCGCGGCTATCCTCAGTGGCGGTGGCATTTGGATGAGGCGTTCGTGAAGGTCAACGGCAAGCTCTGCTATCTCTGGCGCGCTGTCGATCACGAAGGCGAGGTCTTGGAAGCGGTCGTCACGGCGAAGCGGGACAAGGCCGCGGCGCTGAAGTTTCTCAAGCGCATCATGAAGAAATACGGCCGGCCGCTGAGCGTCGTCACCGACGGGCTTTGCTCTTATCCCGCGGCGATGAAAGAGATCGGCAACGCCGATCGCCAGGAGGCCGGTCGTCGGCTCAACAATCGAGCCGAGAATTCGCATCAGCCGTTTCGACGACGAGAACGGGCCATGCAGCGGTTTCGAAGCATGAAGACGCTGCAGAAGTTCAGCTCAGTTCATGCCCAGGTCCACAACCATTTCAATCAGGAGCGCCATCTCGTCACCCGCCAGGTTTACAAACAAAGGCGCTCCGCCGCGTTGGCCGAGTGGAGCGCCCTCGCGGCCTAATCGCCGCCTGGGTCTGCGCGTGCTGCGCCCAACGCAGACGACCTGCCGTTGCTCTGACAAAGCCTCGCGGCGTGCCCACCGAGGCGGTTCTGGCCGAGATGCGGGCCAGCGATCCGCCCGTGCAATATCTCGTCGGAACGCCCAAGGGACGGCTGAACCGCTTGGAAAAGCACCTGATCGAGAAGCCCTGGCGGAAGGCGCGCGAAGGCGTCGAGGTCAAATTGCTCGCCCAGGACGACGAACTCTACGTCTTCGCCCAGAGCGAGGATCGCCTCGCCAAGGAGCGCGCGATGCGCCGTCGGCAGTTGAAATGGCTGTGGGCGCGGCTCGGCAAGCTCGCCGCCATGAACGTCTCGCGCGAAGAGATGCTGATGAAGCTGGGAGCGGCGCGCTCGAAAGCGCCGACCGCGTGGCGCTTGGTCGATGTCACGCTCGACGAACAGAGCGCCGCGCTGACCTTCTCCCTCAATCGCAAGAAACTGCGAATCGCGAGGCGGCGGGAAGGGCGCTATCTCCTGCGCACCAATCTGACCGACAAGGATCCGGCCGTCTTATGGCAGTATTACATTCAACTCGTCGCCGTCGAGGAGGCCTTCAAGACCCTGAAGGGCGACCTGGCGATCCGGCCGATCTACCATCATGACGAAAAGCGCGTCGAGGCCCATATCTTCATCGCCTTCCTCGCCTATTGCCTGCAGATCACCCTGACGCGCCAACTCCATGCCCTGGCCTCTGGACTGACCGCCCGCGGCGCGCTCGAAAAATTCGCCGCCGTCCAAATGATCGACGTCCATCTGCCTACCACCGACGGGCGCGAGATCGTGCTGACCCGATACACCCAACCCGAGCCCGACCTGCAACTGCTGATCAACCAGCTAAAACTCGCTCTGCCGACCCAGCCGCCGCCCAAAATCACCGCCGCCGCCTTGGCCCGAGTCACTCCTCGTAGTGAAGACCTTTCAGCCTAAATCGTTAACTCAGCACACGCCAAGTCCGCGATTTTGCCCCAATCCGCGAAGACGGGCTAACGATGAAGCAGCTGCCGCGGTCGCCCTTCAGTCGTTCGCAAAGCGCTGCAGCGTCGACCTTGGACAAGCCGACGACACGGAGTTGATAGACAGTCCCGCCATCAATGCGGGCCTTGTGCAGGCGGATTGTCGATCCGTTGAGCGCGGACGCATACCTCGCGTTGAGTCGCTTGAGATCGCTCTTGGCTTCGGCATCTGTTCTTGACGTTGCTAGTTGGACTGCCCAGCCGGTCGAGGCCGTGGGGGTTGGGTCGACGCCCTGGCGGGCGCGCGAGGACCGCGCACCAAACAGATCGCCTAAGGCACGTACGAAGGGGTTAAGGGACTGCTTGGCGGCCTCGGCGGGCGTCGCCGGAGCGGCAACGGACTCGGTTATGGGTTGGCGGTCTTTGGCCCCGCCAGCCTCCTCGGGTTTTGCCGGGGTCCCAATCGGAAGCGGTGGGATCGGCGTGTCCGCCGCCGCGATAGGGACCGCCCCTTCGGTCGTGGCGACCACTACCCGGGTCGTAATTTTTCCAGGACGTTTGGTCGGCAGATCGGTCGAAGGACGCGCAGTGGCAACTCCGCTGTTGGTTCCTTCTCGCGCAGATTTGGGGGGCGGTTTCGGTACGTCGGGCGAAGACGATGCTTCGTTCGGCTCCGCAGCGGAAGGGAGCTGTGTCAGCTGTGTTAGGATCAAGGTCCCGTCCGGCCGTACAGAAACCGCCCGTGCAGGTTTAGTATCGGTAGTTTGCACCGGTGCCTGGGAAGCGAGCGGCGCTACAACCTTCGGCACAACCGCCGTCGCGAGTTCGGTCGACGGCATAGTGCTGACGTCTGCAGGCGTACTGGCGGTTGCGCCGCTAGGAGTCTGCGACCTGCCAGTATCGTTGGCGGAGGGCACGATGGGCGGTCCGTTCAGCACATCAGGCGCTCCTCCCTTGAGCGCGAAAATTGAACCGGTTATGGCGATGCCGGCTAGCACCAGCACCATAGGGGTCAGTTTCCAGCCTCGGGAACGATTTTCTGCAACCTCCCGGGCCAACCTCTGCTGCCACCATCTCCGAAAGTCATCGACATCAAGAGCTCGCGGGTTTTGTGCGTCGACGATCGAGGTCTCGTCATCATGCGTCTCGTCTGACTCCCGCACATCCCCGAAATCGAATAGTTGACTCGATTCCGCATACGAGCGGGTGTGCCCTGTAACATTCGGGACGAATCGTGACGGACCCGGAGGGGGAAGCCTCGATGAGTTGGTTTTCCGCGCCAATTTGGACAGCGGATCATTTGGGCTAGTTCGCTGAACGCCTTCCCGCAACCGGCGCTCAAATTCCTCTGGATTGATCTGTGGGGCCGGTCGAATCCGGGGAACACCCATTTGATCCTCATTAAACGCGAACGACGCTCTGGCATCCTCACGCCGCCAGCTCGAGTAACCTTGCGTCAATGTTCCTCAAGGAAGGGTAAACGCCCCAATTGGCATCGCCACGACCGCCGACTTAGGCAGGGACCGATCAGGTTCCCGGTGCTCGATAGTGGACAGTCCTCTTGAGCGCCGAGTCCATCTCTTCCGGCGTCATCAGCACGATGGTTCTTCCCGTCAGCGCGCCGGTCTGGCTCGCGCTGACGGAAATCGCGGCCGCCAGCGGCTGATCATCAGCGCTGCATCCGTGAGGTCTCCGGCCGGAGTGCGCAAAGAGCGGTCGCTCCCCGAGGGCTCGGCGAGCGACAAATTCCTCACGGCAGGCGACAAGAGACGCGACGGCCAACGTCAAGTCCCAAGGCACATCCGGCTCCAGCTTCACGCGCTCGCCCACAATCTCGATAATTTCGTGCGCATGCTGGTGGCTCCCAAGCTGATCGAGGACTGGTCGCGCCCACAAGCCTGAAGGAGAAGCTGATAAAGATCGACGCGAAGGTGATCAGACGAGGGGGGCTATGACGCGTTCCAGATGGCCGAGGTCGCAATTCTGGGGAATCAATTCGCCGACATTCTGCGGCTGATCGCGGAACTTCGGCCGCCTCCGGTCACGTCAAACGCATGAGGCGTTCGGCGTCACGGCGTATCGGGCGTCCGACAGGCCGTCTTGCGCGGCGATCGCGCCGGCGCCCATACGCTCGACAGCGCATTCGAGAAAGCTTACACGGCCGCTTCATTCAAGGCCGACACCAGCGCCCTGGTCGAAAGGGCGAAGACCGCCCCGATTGCGCCGCTGCTTGCGAAACTGCCGAATACGCTTCTTTTTGGTGGCGGCCTGGTGATCAAATTCGGCGACGAAGTTATCGGCGCAATCGGCGCCTCCGGCGCGCCTGGCGCGGATCTCGACGACGGTTGCGCCCGCGCGGGTCTCGAGAAAATCCGAGACCGCCTGAGATAGCTGTATCCTGTTCAGGCCATCGGGAGGTCCTATTTTCTCGCAAGTCGGAAAGGACGCCGTGCGCGACTTCCAACAGGCTGGACGCAGCGCCGTCTACGCCACAAACGGCATGGCGGCGACATCCATGCCTGTCGCCACTCTCACCGCCCTTGACGTGCTCCGCTCCGGCGGGCGCGCGGCTTTCGGGTCATCCAACCCTCGACTTCCAGCGCCATCAACAACGCGTCGGTCGCAAGCATTATGTCGGGGCGGCTGCCCACTCTTCGCCGCCGCCATGAGCAAACGCCCTACCGCAAACCAATGCCCTCGATAGCGGCATTGCGGGGCCAGGCCTTCAAGGAACGCATAATTAACGTTCCGCAGCGTCCGCATTGCCCGCATCGGGCCGGACTTAGGCGTCACGTCATATGCCAGCTCGTTGGTCCAGTTCATAATAAACTATTTACCTTTGACGACCGCATGAGCGTCAATACGGGGGTCCTCAATGTCAGTCGACAGAAACGAGCCGTATCTGAAGCGTTGAACCCAGCCAGCCGCATCGAGCGCAATGAGCTTAAGAAAGCTCCCCACCAAACCGGTCGATACGCGTTCGAAAAGGACGACCCCATTTGCAGGCAGACGAGCTTTGAAATCGCCGTGGGCCGCAATCAACCGTTCCGTGTTCGTCACACCACTGCCTCCGTAAGCGGTCGAATCACTGTTGAGCACCTCGACGAAAACGCCGAGGCGTAGCGCGCGATGTGAAATCCGATAGCCGTCGGCGAAAGGCGCGTTGCTGAAACTCGCAAAAACGAGAAATTCCTTGTGCGCGAGCCATCGGCGGAACGCGAGCACGCGATTGGCGTCATGCACGTGCAGAATCTCCACCTGCCGCGATTTCAGCGCATCATGCTGACGGCGCAGCCGGATCACATCACGATAGAAATTGAACAGCTTTGCGCCGGTCGTTGCGCGCAGCGCCTGGAAGTCCTCTCGGTGATAGAGCCAGTCGTTGTAGCGGTACGGCTCCTCCGCGCCCACCTCCTCGCCCATGAAGAACATCGGAATGCCGGGAGCAAGAAGAGTGAGGCCGCTAACAACCCGGCAACGCGCTTCCGCCCAGTCTCGGTTGCCGTCCAGCTTGCCGACGACGGCAGTCTGGATGGTGCGGGCGGAACGCACCTCGCGATCGCCCTCCCAATAGGAGGCGTTGCCGGCCTGATCGTGCAACTCGTGATAGATGACGTGGCCAGGCGTTTGCAGCAGCGCTTTCGCCAGCGACGATATCGCGAGCGGCTCATTGGCGCCGAAGCCGGCGAAGTGCAGGAGGCGGGCCCGGCGTAAATCGTTTTGCGAGTCGCCAATGAGCTGATGATACCACTCGGCCCACCAAGTCGCATCGAAGCCAATTCCATCCTGTTCCTGCGGCTCGGTGATTGCCTTCCAGCCGGTATGGTCTTCGGCGGTCAACATGATCGAGGGTTTGAGCAGGCGGAGCGTGCGCACCCACTCGCGCATGAACTTGATTCCGAACAAGTTGGCTTCCGCGCAGATCGCGCCATTCCCATCGATCACATTGTCGCGGTGAAAGGATTGGGTGAGATCAACGCGGAAGCCGTCGACGTGAAACTCGCTCAACAGCATGGCGGCGCTGCCGATGAACAGCTGACGGACCATCTCGCTGCGGAAATTCGGCGTGGCGCCGCTTGATCCGTTGCTGAGGTAGCCGCCTTCCGGCCGTGCCCAGTCAGTTTCGGTGCCTTGGTACCAATAACAAATGTTCTTGGAATGGGTGTTGCTGTCGTACATCCACTGCGCGCGCTCGGCGTCGTGGATGAAATGATTGTAGACGACATCGACCAGCACGGCGATCCCGCGCCGGTGGCATTCGCGCACAAAATGCTTGAATCGATGGGGACCACCGCCGGAATGCTCGATCGCAAAGTAATGCGAGGTACCGTACCCCCAGCTCCAGCCCTCCGCTTCCGTCAGCGGCATCAGCTCGATCGCGTTGACGCCAAGTTCGACCAAATGATCGAGCAGGTCGACGGCGTCGTGAAACGACCCCGGCAGTGGGTTGCCGGCCGCATCGCGTTTTCCCGCGCCGAGGCCGTCCACGTGCATTTCGTAGATGACGAGTTCGTCCAGGCGTTTCGGCACGGGCCGGCGCCGATCATACTCGGTTGCCCAGAAGGCCGTATCGTTCAGCGATTGCGCTGGCGGAAAGGCGTCATCGTCGAGGTGGCTGCTCACGCACTCCGGATCGATGACCATCGAGCAGCTTTTTGCTCCGTCGAGATTTTGGCGGGTATGGTTCCAGGGGGCCTCGCCATCGCGCGGGTTCTCCGGCTTCTTATGCCCGGAACCGATCTGGCAGCGCGAATAGAGGTCCGTCCGGTAAGCGACGGAACCGTCGTCTTTGCGAATGCGAAACATATAGAGCTGGTGGTCCCATTGCGCGAAATTCGCTAGCGCAGGGTCTTCGGGATCGCTCTCCCAAATGCCGCTGCCGTCGGTTCGTTTTGTCAGCTTGAAGGCGTGTTTTGTGCCCCCTCCATCGCTCCAGATGTATCCAGTCGTGGGATCGCCGATGACGGCATCGACCTCGCGCGCGTTTGGAGCCCAAACAGAAAATATGAGGGCTGGTGTCCTCGTGCCCTTGCCCCAATGCTTGTTGGCGCCGAGCCGACGGCACTGGGTGAACCAATAGCGTTCGACCTGCCCGTCCTCGTGGAGTTCGAAACTACGCTCCTGCGCGTTTGAGTTCGTGTCGCCTACTTCAGTCGGGATGCCCCATGCATCCTTCTGGAATTGGGTGTCGACGATGACGCCCCAACGGAACGTCCATCCACGTTGCCCATCGTCGAACCGCACGTCGGCGCGCCAGGCCGGACAGCCATCCGGCGCAGTGAATTTCTTCATAGCGATCGTGCGCTTCTGATCTGAGTAGCGGCCCTGGCGGTCCCAACTGCCGACCAAGCGCACATTGCGGAAGGCCGGTTGCTTCAGGCCGGTGAGCCATTCGAATCGCACCCTCAGGCGAGCCATGGGTTCCCCAGTCGATGAGTTGCGGTGCTCACGTGATAGGTTCTCCTTGCTCAATTCGAACGAATCGAAAATCTCTCGGGCTATCTCTGTCGCGGTGCTCAAGCCAAACGTGCCGGCAGACTTTGTCGATCGTCTTTGGCATGCGCATTGTCACGGCGCTCCGGGCTTGCGGCGTTCTCGGTGGCCTGGTAGCCGCACGCGGATGAACAAGATCAGCTACAGCGGGTATCGTTTCCCGCCCGAGATCATTCAGCAAGCGATATGGCTTTACCTCCGGTTCACCCTCAGCCTGCGCGACGTCGAAGATTTATTGGCGGAACGCGGAGTGGCGGTGTCTTACGAGACGGTTCGGCGTTGGGTGAACCATTTCGGTCGACGGCGCCATTGAGGAAGACGACCTTGTGATCCTGCGAGGTCAGGTCGCCTGACCCGCGCCGCGGCGCTCTTGGTGGACGCCGGAGACAGAGACAGCTTATCGCAGTTCAGAGACTCGCTTTGCCTCCAGCCGACGAAGCCGAGCAGCCGTAAGCTTAAGGACTGGCGCCTGAGGAAAGGATCGTGCGGTGGCCGGGTGATCCGCGAATAGCCGGGCCAATCAGCGCGGGCCCTTCTCCTGTCGCTTCGCAAAGGCTCAGAAGAGTCGTCTCCTCGTTGTTGGTTGATTGACCGCTCCCGACACGCCGAGGCTGTTCCACAGCAGCCCTATCAATCGGGCGCCAAACATTTGATTTTGACCGCGCGAACGCTCGCGGGCCTTCCCATCGGCGGGATCAAGCGCCTTTCCCTTTCGCCCAGCAGCCTATAGCCCGTGGCGGCGCCGACGAGAGACCGCCCCCAATGCCGCCCCTTCTGCAGTTGCGTGACATCGGCCTGACGCTCGGCGGCGCGCCCCTGTTCGAGAAAGCGGAGCTGTCGATTTCCGTAGGCGACCGGATCGCGCTCGTCGGTCGAAACGGATCGGGGAAATCGACGCTGATGCGGATCGCGGCGGGTTTAACGGCGCCGGATCGCGGGACGCGATTCCAGCAGCCCTCGGCCCGGCTCGCCTTCCTGCCGCAAGAGCCGGACATGTCCGGCTTCGCCACGGCTTTGGACTATGTTCTGGCGGGCTTGGGCGACATGGCAGTGCGTCCCGGGCCGAGCGCAGAGCTTCGGGCGCGGACCAGAACGCACATCTGGGGCGAAGTCGCCGACGAACAGGGGCATCGCGCGGCATCCAGGCTGCATGGGCCGGAAGCGGGACTCGTCTGGACGACGATCACAGCCCTCGGGGCCGCGCAGAAGGTCCTGAACGGCGCTGCGAAGGCCGGATATCAGACGCCGCATTGGTCTCGGCAAGGATTTCGTGCTCGAGGGCGAGGGCGTCACTCGCGAGGACGTGGCATGACATCGACTTCCAGTTGAAGAGGCCGACAAACGAGCAGACAACGCTCCCCAAGGCATTCGGCGAATAGAGAGCCAAGGGCAGCCGGCAGTTCTAAATTCCGCCCAGCGGCCGGCTATGCGCGAGCAAGTGAGTTGAACTCCTGGTCCAGGCCGTGCTCGGTCGAGACGCGGGTATAGACGGCGCAGCGCAGGCTCGCCTTGGGATTCGCGGGCTTCATGACGCGACCGCCGCGCCGTTGCGACGGCGACCTCGGTCATGCGGCGCCGCGCTCCCTGCAGCTGGAGCGACCGCATCGCTTGGTAAAGAGCAGCGATCACCGACCTGCTTGCTTGCTGTATTCGACGCTCGGCCTGGCGGTCGCCTCGCTCACCAGCCCGCGGCGCGCTTGCGCAGGGCGGGCGGACGTCGACGCTCGCAAGCCGAAGAAGCGGTGGCCGTAAGACGTGCCGGTCATCGCCTTGGCGATCTGCGAAAGGCTGGCATAGGACTTGCCATTCCAGGCGAAGCCCTTTTCCAGCACCGTCACCCTTTCCAACTTGCCCTTCCACTCGCGGACCAACAATGCTCCCGCTCTGAGAGTGGTCCCTTCCCGCGTTGAGGGGATGCGGGCTTCAAACGGACCGCTTTCGGCGGAGTCGAGAGTTCGGCCTTTCGGTTGGCGAATGACGCGCAGCGTCGCTTTGTCGGGACCGCCGAGTGCGGCGACCTGGATCTGATACGCCAAGACTCTCAGGAGCAGCCAACGCGGCAAATGGGCGGGAGGGGTCCCACCCAAATGATTGCGCCATTGCAGTCGAAGCCCGTTTGCGTCGAGATCGGCCAGGCCCGCGATCACGTCCTCGACCGAACCTGCGTTGTCCGATCGGGGCGCCCACGGCAGAGATACCTCGCCGACATCGCCCGAATGTCGACGCATCGCCATCACGCCGCTCGACACGCTTTGGGTTTCACCTCGCGACGCATCTTCTTCGAGACCAACTCGACGTCGGCCTGCGCTGCGTCGGAGTGGGCGGCTGCGCTGTCTTCGGCGGCAGGACTCCTTTCGACGCGGTAGATCGATCCGCGCTCTTAAGCTGGTCGCCGCCCATCTGCGTAGCCTGCGGCCGTACCGCCCGACCACGCTCGCCGACCACATGCCGAGTTCGCACCGGCGCTACCGCGACTGGACGCACGAGCGGATCCTGCGAGAGGCGGCAGCGATCGGCGACGACGCCGCGGCGTTGGTCGAGATCATCCTGCTTTCACGCCCGCATCCCGAGCAGGGGTTCCGCTCCTGCGTCGGCATTCTCCGGCTGGCGACGCGCTACGACGCCGAGCGGCTGGATGCCGCCTGCGCACGGCGCTCGCCCTGGGCACCCGCTCGTACAGCTCCGTCGCTGCGATCCTGAAGAATGCCCAGGACAGGAAGCCGCGCGAGCCGGACCACCCCAGCCTGTTCCACGAGAACATCCGCGGCCCCGGCTACTACCATTGAAAGGAGAGACGATGCTGACCCACCCTCTGGCCGAGCGCCTGCGCGGCCTCGGCATGGCCGCCATGGCCGATGCGTTCCTCGAGATGCAAACCACGTCGGCCGCCACCGATCTCACCCGCGAGGACTGGCTCGGCCTGCTGCTCGACCGCGAAGTGACCGCGCGCGACAACAAGCGTCTCGGCCGACGATTGCGCCAGGCCAGATTGCGCCAGAACGCTGTGGTCGAGGATACCGACTTCCGCACCCCGCGCGGTCTGGACCGTGCCCTGTTCCACAAACTCACTGGCTGTGACTGGATCCGTCACAGCCAGCACCTGGTGATCGGCGGTCCGACGGGTACCGGCAAATCGTGGCTGGCCTGCGCTCTGGGACACAAGGCCTGCCGGGAAGGCTTCTCGGTGCTCGATCGGCGTGCGCCGCGGCTGTTCGCCGAGCTCGCCACCGCCCGTGGTGAAGGAAGGCTGCCGCGGATGCTGGCGATGCTGGAGCGCACCAGGCTGCTGATCATCGACGACTGGGGTCCGGAACCGCTGACCGCCGAGCAGCGGCGAGATCTGCTGGAGATCGTCGATGACCGGTACGAGAAGACGAGAAGGGCTCGCTGCTGGTGACCAGCCAGGTCCCCGTGACGCGCTGGCACGAACTGGTCGGCGATCCGACGATCGGCGATGCCATCCTCGACCGCGTCGTGCACCGCGCCCATCGCATCGAGCTGAAGGGGCCGAGTCTACGCAAGCGTCACGCTGTCAGTGCTCCGACGGAGGGCGACAGCTCTGCCGCTGTCCGATGAACACCGGTCCGCTCCGAGCCTGCCGATCACGCCGCCTGAGCCGCGGCTCACCCGGCCATCACCCATTGCATTGCGTTACGTAACGGGAATCCCGCCATGCCAAGAGGCCGACACCCCGAAGCTGAGCACCCGCTCAGCAACGCCGAACGCCAAGCCCGCTATCGCGCGCGCCGCGAAGCCCACAAGGCAGTGCCCGTCGTCCGATATCGGCGGCCTGCCGACCGGCGCACCCGCCCGCAGCGCTGGCTCGACACGGTCGCCGGGCTCCTCACCCTGCAAGCCGAATACGCCGCCTGGTACGACGCCTTGCCGGACAGCCTCCGCGACACCCCTACTGCTGCGGCCTTGCAGGCCATCGTCGATCTGGATCTCGATGAACTCGCCGCCATCGTGCCGCCGCGGGGGTACGGACGCGATTGACCGGCCAGGAGCAAGCAATGTGCATCCGCAACTATCGGGGAAAATATGCCGAGCCGCGCTGGCGCCGCTTGACGAACACCAAGGAAAGATGAGACGGGACAACCGTCAGTGGCAACCACCCACCGTGACGGCGTGCCGCTCGCCAGCGCCCGCTCAGGCCAGCGCGAGCGGGTGTTCATGATCACCGGAATCGGTCTTCATGATCGAACGGATTAACCGTTCAAGATCACCGGAATGCGCACCCTCGAGCTGGAAGCTTTCCTCGCGGGCCGGGCTGGCTGCATCGGTTGGCGAGGAGGCGCTCCCGCCGTCTCCGTTTGGCATTGGCGGGGGCGGCGGGGGCATCGATCCCAAGGGACGTGACCTAATGAACGAGACCATCAATCGAAGGACTCCTTCGTCGGGCGGGCCGCCGGCGGCTCTGCTGGTCGAGGGGACGGCGCAGCCGTCGCAGGTCCAGGCGGCTGCGCCGTCGGACGAGGCGTCGCTGCGCGCGCGGAAAGAGGCGCTTCTGGCCGATTTGGATCGCTTGGCGAAGGTATCCAGCGGGGTGCGAGAGGCGTATGACGCCCTTGAGGCGATCCGCGCGGCGGAGGCAGAGCTCGACGCTGCGGAGCGTTCAGCGTGGGATCTGTGGGCTCAGAAGGGGCCGTCGCCGTCGCCTCGCCGCGAGGAACGGGCTGAGTTGGCGCGTCGGCGTGTCCTGGCCGACGCCGATCTCGCCGGGGCTCTGCGGGCCGAGAAGGCCGTTGCGCCGCGCCAAGCGGCTCTCGTTCGAGAGCTGAAGGACATCACGGACGGGCTCTTCGCGATCGAGGTTGAGCGCCTGGTCGCCGAGGCGGCCGGCTTCGAGGAGAAAATGCGCGAAGCGGAGCGCGCCCTCGTCGCCGCGGCGGTTGAGATCGACGGCCGGCGCGATGCCCTATACGAAGCCCGCGTCCAGGCGACGCAGGCTGAGAACGAGGGGCGCGTCGTGACGCTCACCGCGGCGATCGACAAGGTTCAGGCGATCAAGCCGCCGGGCGAGGTACTGGCCGATCCGCTCGTTCGGGCCCGCCTTGCGGCCGCGGCGCAGAGGCGGCTGACAGGATGAAGGTGGTGGTTTTCAGAGGAGCCTTCGGTCAGATGGTGGCGACCACCTCCGAGGAATTGGTGCGGAAGCTCACCGCCGCCGCTGCCACCGTCACCGCCGCCGCCGCGGCGCGCGAGGGGGAGGCTGTGGCATTTGAGCGGCTCGAGAGGATGCTGCCTCTTGCCGCGCGCTCTCTCGTGGCCGCCAAGCGGGTGCGGAAGGGCGAGGCCTGCGCCCGCGACGCCGCGATAGGCGCGGCGCTGGGCCAGGTGCGGGAGGCCGTCGTTGGGGTCAAGGCGGAATTGGCGGAGATGAGACGCGACTATGAGGCGCGCCTGGTCAAGTGCGACCAGGTGTTGGCGAGCTCGGGGCGTGTTCTGGAGGCTCTGCGACGATAAATCGGGTTGAGGGACTTCTCGAAGCCGCGGCCGGCCGCGCGCTGGCGAAATACCGCAAGGCGACGAGGAAGCGCGACCCAGACCCGGACGCAATTCGCGAGGCGCGGAATGCGGTCGCAGCGTGCTACGGGACGTGAGTGCGCCCGGATCGAAATCTTGCGCAGCGCCGCCCAGGCGCCTGTTTCCCCGTTGGTGTAGATCGCCGCCGAGGCCTGCGCGCCGATGGGAAACTTCGACGGGTCGGAATCGTCGAGGATGATCTTCACCGCGTATTGGCCTTGCGGGATGGTCGGTGGTGCCGGCTCGTATTTGGGAATCTCGTCGCTCGGCAGATATTGCCCTTTGCCGTTGGCTTTCCAGATGCTGTCGACCTTGCCGGCGAAGATCTGGCCGGGATAGAGGTCGAACGCGACTTCGACCGGCTGGCCGGGCCGCACGTATTTGAGGTTCTCCTGGAAGTGGGTCGCGAGCAGGTAGCGGCCGGCGTCCGCGATCAGCGCCGCAATGCCGCCGATCCGATAGATGCCCGACACCATGCCCGGGCGCACCTGGAGGTTGACGATGCGGCCGTCTTCGGGAGCGGCCAGCGTGGTGTTGTCGAGGTAGTAGCGCGCCTGCCGGAGCTGAGCCTCGTTGCTGGCGACTGCCGTGTTCACGCCGTCGATCTGCGAATGATAGTTGAGATTGGCGCGTTCGAGCTCGGCCTCCGCCTCGAGGTGCGACAATTCCGCGATATCCACGCGGCTCTGCCACTTCGCCACGTCCTCGGCGGCGGCGGAGTTCTTGGTCACCAGAATGTCGTAGGCGTGTTTCTCATAGCGTTCGTACGTGAGCTGGGCCAACGTCAGCGCGGTCTTCTGCATCGCGATGTCGACGTCGGCTTTCAGGACGTTGACGTTCTGTTTGGCCGCGGCCAATTGCGCCTCGATCTGCGCGACCTGGTCTTCATAGGGGCGGCGGTCGAACTGGCCCAGGATTGCGCTCTGGTGCTTTCGCGCTAAGCTGCAAAGCTATATTACGGAATTGCGCGCGGGAATGTTTCCACCGCAAAACCCGCCGTGCCCGAAGGCGCGGCGGGCGCGGCGCTCGTCAATACTCGTCGGCAAGCATGATCGTGAGGACGCGGGTTGTCTGCGCCGTTAGCATATGCGAAATAAACCCTGGCGTCTCATCCAAACGGATGACGACACGGGGCCGGAATCGCGGCAAACTGCGGGTTTCAGCAGTGGCCGGGCCCTCAGCAGTAGCCGGGCCCAGTGACCTTAAAGGTGCGGCCATGGGAAACGTAGATGCGAAGCCAGCGCTTGCGCTTTGGGGTCCGCTGTTGGCAGACTTTCCCTCGCTCAAGGACTTCATATTCCAGCCATCGACTAACTGGCAGGGCTTGTTCGGGGACTGGTTCTCGCCGCACATCACGTTCGGCGCAAATATCAACGATAAGCCCGTCGAGACGAAGGTCCTTGACAGCGTCGGCAGCTACGGCAGTCAGATCAATCGCATTATGGATGCGATGTCGGTGTTGATATCTCGCTTGGACCCCAACGACCTTACCCCGCGGGAGCAGTTTACCGTCTCGAGGTTCAATAAGTTGGCGCTCCTAGCCGACAAGGTGGCAACCGAATTCGAGGGCAAGCCAAGCCATGAGGAAGTGACACTCGCGGAGGTTATGCGTTGGCTCGACGCCATTGAGACTCTCAAGAGATCTAATCCGACTGCCTACACTCACATCGCGAGCGTGATCAAGAGTTCGCTGGGAGAGAGCGTAGGTCAGTCATGATTTACGGCTATGCCGGCATCTCGACCGCCAAATCCGGCGAAATCGAATACTTCAAAATGCCCGCAATCGCCCATAAGCGCTCGTCGGAGTCATTATCGTTAGATTCTCACTGCTGGCGCGATGCTTTTTTGGATCGGCAAGCTTCCGAAGCATTTCTGCCTGCGCCGACAAGTCGGACGTTCGGCTTGACGCCCCAAGGCCGCGAATAATTTCCGCTTGGCGACCAGGCGGGATAGTCCCGCAGCTGGAAAACGTCGTCAGGCAGCTTCGTGGCCGAGGTTCTGCGACCAAGCCTTGAAGCCCTCGGCGTCCAACTTCATATCACGCGCTAATTCCTATTTAGTGCAGGCGCGGCGGGCCAGACGTAATCTCCGTTGAAGGCGCGGGTCTGCGGACATGCGCAACCGACCCCCGGCGGCCGGGGTCGGCGCGCGCTGCGGTACTAGGCGACCGACGAGCGCAGGACCCTAAGCTGCAGGACCTGGCCGTAGGCGTCGCCGCTCCACCTGTGGATGGTCGTTCAGGCCAAACGTTCATGGGTAGTTCAGCGCGGCGGGCGTATGAGGGAACCAGACGGTTCGAATGAACCCGTATGGAGAAACACGTTATGCTCAAGACGATCGCTTTAATGGGTCTCGGCGCGGCCCTATCCTTCGCGTCTCTCCCCGCCATCGCTCAGACCAACCAGTCGACCGCTCCCGCGGCCACGGCCGCCACAGCCCCGATGGGGTCGCACAAAAGCCAGATGCGGCACCGGGCCAACATGAGCAAGGAAAGGGCTAGAGCTTCGGCCCACCACATGCGCCATATGCAGCACAAGCCTGCCACCACAACTCCGTAACACGCTTGTCCCGCGCACGAGGCCGCCGCCAAGTCGGCGGCCTTATCAACGCTGCGGCGCTCAGGCGCGGGCTCTCGCGAGCACCCGGCAGACGCTCGCGACCCCGATCCCCAGTTGAGCGGCAATTGCCTCGCGCTTCTCGCCCTCGGCGGCGAGGCGCAGAATGTCGGCCGCCTTCGCCCGCGCCGTCGGCTTGCGGCCCTTGTACTTGCCTTCGCCCTTCGCCTTGCGGATGCCTTCGCGCTGGCGCTCGAGCATGATCTCGCGCTCGAACTGAGCGACGCTGCCGATCACGTTCAGCATCAACCGTCCGGTCGGCGTCGCGGTCTCCAAGTTCATAGCCAAGACGCGAAGCGACGCGCCCTTCCGCTCGACCTTCGCCACGATCGCGACGAGATCGGCGACAGAGCGCGCCAGGCGAGCTTCGTCACGACAGCCGAAGGCCGCCGGCGGGCTCCATATGGCCTCCAAAAGCAGGGAGAAGGTGTTCGGCGTCGGCCGCCCTCGCGCCCTGGATCGGAACACCAAGGCCCGGATCATGCACTGGGCCCACTGCCTGAGCCGGCGGACAGAGAAGGGCAGGGCCTATAGGCAAACTCACCGCCAAGGCGCTTCCGGTCCTCCAGGCGCTCCTCTGGTCCTTCCATAACAGCAAGACCGGCATCTGCTTTCCGTCCTACGAGCGGATCGCCGAGGCGGCCGGCTGCGCCCGCTCGACCGTCGCGGAGTGCATCAAGATGCTCGAGGACGTCGGCATCCTCTCTGGGTCCAGCGGGTGAAGCGCATCCGCGAGCGATGCAGCGACCTCCTGGGGGACAACGGGTGGCGCTGGCGCGTTCTCCGGACGTCGAACGCCTACACGTTCCACGACCCCGGCGCGTCTGATCGAAGCCGACGGGAACACACAAACCAAGAATTTTCCCTCTTCAAAAAGGAGCTGCGACAGCCGTCAGCGCACTGTGGAATGCCGTTCGAGACCTTCAACGTCCGCAAGGCATCCGAGGGACCCGGTAGACGGGGTTCTGAAGACCTAACCCAACTTGCGCAGTTTAGAGGCCCGTTTCGCGATTTGGGGCAAGTGGTGCCCCGCTGGCCCGGGCCGAAAAGCCGCCTTCGAGCGGGCGCGTGGGTCCGTCGCCGAAAAGCTTCTCGCGGCGCGGCCTCAAGTGGCTGGGTAAGAACCCCCACGATCGCACGCCGGGGGCGCCAAGCCTACCGGCCTCCGACAGTGTGACGCGCATCACAGCCGATCCTCCGGCTTTCTGTTAAGACGGTGGCGTCGTCTCAGTAAATACCGAACCAATAGCCTCGGCGCGAAAACTGTGGAGGATACGTAAAAGGCTAAGACACAGACAATATTGGTTCACGGCGCATCCGCCATCGCGATTGCACTCGCCCTTTTCGTGCCGCTCTCGACCGTTCCGGCCGCGGCCGCCCCCAGCGTCGTAGGAGAGGATTCCAGCTGCAAAAAACTAAGCAACGAGCGCTAATTGACCTTGTCTCGGCTCCTAATGACAAAACGCAGTGTACTGTCTCGATAACTGGCACGGATTGAGATTACGCAACGGCGCTTCTTCGAATACAGAAGGCGCGAGAAGATTGGTCAACCTGTGGGGCGTGCCTCCGCGCTGTTTTTCGGTGCTTTTTCTATAACAAAAAAGAGGCATCACAGGCAAGGGGGCCTCGCGACGCATTGCGGTCGAACTTGAAAGGTACACATACGTGAGATGCGTCTTCTCACGGACAGCACGTCGTAGATGTGAAAGAGAGAAGGAACGACCGGGGTGAACACCAAGGAATCTGCACGCGTGAAGACTGGCGTTCAGCAGGGTAGGGACGACGAGCGCGGAGTGAAGCCCGCCTGCGACAGAGACCTACCACGGCAAACGTTTGGCCGCTGTAGGCGCTTGAGCCATGAGCAACCCGTTCCGATATTTTAACAGCGAACAGCAGAAAAGACTGGCGTTCCCTTCGAATGAGAGCATGAGTGTGGGACGTCCGCGGCGGATTGATCTTGCGCGGAGGACCCTTCGCCCCGACGGCCGCTATCTCGAATAAATGGCCGTGATGATTGCTGGGAAGGCCTCCCCCGGAATTAGGAGCATCAGACTCGGTAGCCTCGCTAACCGACCGAAATTGCGAGGGTTTCTGCCGACCCGGAAACCGCGGCGGTTTGCCGGGACTGCATGGTGGGGGATGCGGGGATCGAACTGATGGCCATCGCAGCTTGGCATCCCTTCAAAACGAGGCGGCGCGTCGCGGATTTAGGTGCGAGAAACGATTTGTCGCAGCGAATGTCAAAGTCGCTCGCGGGCAAACCGAAGGCGCTAACTATGAATCGACTATTTGCCCGTAAGCCTCAGATTTCACTCGCTTTCGCCCCGCTCAACAGCAATGGTCGTGACGTGCTCAAGGGCGCTCAGGCGCCTGCAGGAGTGACCCGCCGATGAAATGATCGGCGAATTCTTCGGCCCCGCCCGGCTCGTCGCCGGTTCGGGGCTCGCGGTGGTGACGGCGACAGCGCCGCCAAAACCGAGAGGATGATCCCGATGAGTTCTCCTGCCAAACTTACTGACACACAACGTGCGATTATGTTCGAGGCGTCGAAACGCAAGGATCGCTGCCTCATCCCGCCGAAGACCCTGAAAGCCGCCGCGGCGCAGAAGGTCGCGACCAAGCTTCTGAAGGCCGGCCTCGTGCGCGAGATCAAAGCGAAGACGGGAATGGAAGCCTGGCGACGGGACGAGGAAACGAGCCAAGCGTATTCGTTGAAATTGACGGACGCGGGACTGAAGGCCATCGCGGCCGATGAGCGCGGCTCGCAATCCATACCAAGCACGGCCGTTTCGCCGAATACGAACGAGGATTCGTCGAAAGCGAAGACCGCAGCAAAAATGGCGGCGGCCCGGAGCGCAACGGCCGCACCAACAGCGACGGCGCCCCGCCAAGGCACGAAGATCGCGCGGGTGATCGAATTGCTCCAACGCGAGCAGGGCGCCAGGTTGGAAGAGCTGATCGCCGCCACGGGGTGGTTGCCGCATACCGCGCGAGCCGCGCTGACCGGCCTTCGCCATCGCGGCTACGACGTCTGCCTGGAGCGTGGCGAAACCGGCCGCGCCTCAGTCTACCGCGCCGTCGCTACTCTCGCGGCCAGCGCGTGATCCCAATGCGACCGAGCCCGAAGAGCTTGACGCGGCGGCCGATCAATTCGGCCGCCGAGCCGCATGGACCTTCGCCGGCGCTTTCTCCGGGAAGTTCGACTTCCCGGCGTCGCCCGGCTACAGCGGGTGCTGCGCCTCGCCATCAACCGCATGGCGGAGAAGGGCGAGTGGAACGTGGACGAGCTGAAGCTGGAATTCGAGGAGCTGATCCTCACCGACGCCCCGCTGGAGGTGTCCGGCTGCTGGTGCCTAATTGGTGCCTGAGACGCAAGCGCTTGATGCGGCCGAAGAGCAGCTGCGGCCCTGGCTTTTTCGCCAGATATGGCGTTGATGCGCGCGATCACCGCGCGCCGAAGTGGTGCGGGTTGCGCATGTCCCGGCAGTCGACCTCGAAGACTGCGCCAAGGCGGCGCAGGCCGGCGAGGGTGCGGCTAAGTTTGATGCATGGTTAGACAAAGAGGAGGCGCTGCTCCGGGTCGCGCGCAGGTTCCGCACCACTTGATGGGCGAACCATCGCAATCGTCGAATGTTGCCGCCAACGCCGTAATAGGCGAAGTGGCCCCGCATCATTGATGACAGGTGGCGATGCTGGTCGCGAATGGACGAGTGCCGGTGTTTCCGACACCAGTCGCTCACCGCGGCCACTGCACGGGCAAAACGGCTCTTGGCCGTGACCTGCCTGACCATGTTCCTGCCGTTCCGCGACCGTCCCCAGACATGGGTCAGGCCGAGGAAGTCGAAGCTGGTCCCATCCGTCTCCGGATGGCGTGCGCCCTCTGTCATTTGTGGGCGGAAATCGACGAGGCGTGTCTTGTCGGGATGGAGCGTGAGCCCAAATCGCGCAAGACGCTTGCCCAGGACCGCCAGCACGCGTTTGGCGTCGACGATATTGTCGAACGCCATGATCGCATCGTCGGCGAACCGGGCAAGGGTGCTTTCCCCTTTGAGACGCGGCCTCACCTCGGTCTCGAACCATTCGTCCAGCACATAGTGCAGAAAGACGTTCGAGAGGCAGGGCGAGATCACGCCCCCTTGCGGGGAACCCTCGGTCGTGCGGCGCAGGAGACCGTCTTCGACGGCCCCCGCCTTCAGCCATTTGTCGATCATCCGTCGGATGACGCCGTCCGTGACTCGTTGGTCGAGGAACGTCCGGAGGTGAGAGTGCGGAATCGAATCGAAATACTTGCGTATGTCGATGTCGATCACCCAATAAAGTCGCTTGGCCCAGAGTACGTTCTGCAAAGTGCGGAGCGCCTGGTGAGCCGAGCGGCCCGGGCGGAAGCCGTAGGAACAGGGCAAGAAGTCTTGTTCGTAGACCGCCTCCAGCACCATCGTGACGGCGCGCTGCGCCACCTTGTCCTCGAAGGTTGGAATGCCGAGCATCCTTTGCGAGCCATCCGCTTTTGGGATGTACGCCCGGCGGACCGGCGGCGCGCGATAGCGGCCGGACTTGATGCGTTCGAGGAGGTCCAACAGGTTGGCCTCCAGGTTCGCCTCATAATCCTCCGCCGTGACGCCGTCGATGCCGGGAGCGCCGTCCTTGCGGGTCAGCCGGTAGGCCTCCCTCATCCAATCCAGATCGATGACGTGGTGGAGCGAGCACAGCGCCGTCCCCCGTTTCGTCTTCGCCAAATCGGCTATCCGTTGTCGGTTCGTGGACAGGTTTGCAGGGTTCAGAGCCCCCTCCCGTGTTTCAGGTCAACGGTTCTCTACTCATGGCGCCTCCCTTCCCTCCGCCGGGTCCCGGCGAGCCCGGTTCACCGCTTTCACAGGTAATATGAAGGCGCTACGACTTCCCGCCCGCGCAATCCCGCTCCCTTATGGCTTCGGTTGCGGGCCCCACGCGCTCCTCCATTGTTCGTGCTCGCCGAGGCGCTCCTGACGGACGTGGAGGACGTTCGCCAGGCCTGGAACAGTTGATCAGCCGGTGTTCCTCAATCCGGCCTTGCGCCCGTGGACGCGAACGGGATCTCTCAGGTTTCCTGGCGATCCGTCCCATGCCTTTGCCCAGCTCCAAGACCCCGGCCGAGCCAACAAGACTCGCCTTTGGCGGCCTTGTCGACGCCGCCCCCGGTCAACCCAAACCGAAGGCCTCAGCGGGTACAAAATATCGAGGCTGACACAGGGCTTCAGCATCCGCTGTCTACGCTTCACGAGCGACGTCGCCGCCGCCCGTGCAAGACTCGCTTCCGGCTGGCGGGCTGCGCCTCTACCGGGAGGGGGTCGAACCCTCTGGATCGCTTCGAAAGGTTTCAGGTTACATAGCCCTCCTCCTTTCCAGGATTTCTCCTGACGCAAGGGTCGTCTTCGCCAAGAGACCCTTCGCCGGACCGCAAGCCGTTCTCGCCTATCTCGCGCGCTACACTCACCGCGTCGCGATCTCGAACTCCCGGCTGATCGCGCTCGACGAGGCGGGGGTCACCTTCAAATGGAAGGACTACCGGATCAAAGGCCGCGACCGGCTCAAGACCATGACGCTCGACGCCGCCGAGTTCATCCGCCGCTTTCTCTTGCACGTGCTGCCGAGCGGCTTCCATCGCATCCGCCACTACGGCCTGTTCGCCGGAACGGTTCGAGCGCGCAACATCGAGCGCGCCCGCCAATGGCTTGCTGCGTCCGAGGTCTCGCCCCAGAGCGCGCACGCCGAGGCCGACAGCGAGACCGAAACACCTTTGCCTGCGCGCCGATGCCCGTGTTGCGGCGGACGGATGATCATCATCGAGATGTTCGAAGGTCCGCGCCCCACGCGCTACCCCTCGCCAATCCGGATCAGGATCGACACCTCATGATCATCGCCGCGCTTCCCGCCTCGAACCGCCTATCGCCTTCGCCCCACCCGCCCGCCGGAGCAGGAGGCCGACGTCCTCTCGAGGTCGTCAGTCCTCCCCCGACCGCCGCGCCCGCGCCAGGGCCGCGCATCCTCGCGACCGAACTCGCTCGTCATCATCATTTCCGCCGCCAAGATTCCGCGCCACCGGCCCCCGCGGCGACACACGCGAGCCGTCCGCGATCCTGAAATCTCCATAGGTCGCGCCCGACCAAACGGGCGTCCCTTCCTGCCCGCGGTTTCCTCCTTGGGAGGCTTTCGAACGCCGGCCCCGGGCCACGCACGACCGTCCCGCAAGGGGCCGGCGTCCGAAACCCTTCACCAACTGAGCCGTCCAAGGCCGCGGTCTGCTACGTCCGCAATACGTCGGGACCTGCCGCCTGCTGTGCGCAAATAGCGGTCATTCCCTGACGGCGTAGAGAACGGGTCAAATCGACGCCATGGCGGCTATTTGCGCTTGTTGCCGTCGCCCCACTTCCCCCACCCCAACAAGGCGGTGCGTCTCGGCCGCATACGAGAGCGTTTGGGCGTGGCTAACGATGCTGGGAAGCGGTACCACTCGACAGGAAGCAGGAACGACGCCGCTTGTTCACGAACGGAGGTGCCTGTGTGGATATACATACCCGACAAGGACGAAACTAAGGAACCCTGGATCGGCACGATTACACCGCCGGAACGGTCCGGGTCGTTGTGGAGCTTCGAGCTGATTCGTCACGTCGACCCAAGCGATGCCTATCGAACCCCTTTTGACGACGCCACGACGGCGATCGGCCTTTTGAACCATCAGCAACGCTGTACTCTCGTCAGGCCGCGCGTGCTGACCATCGACCCTGGGTCGCTGGACATCCGCTTTTCCGCCGAGCGGACACGGATCACGGGTGAGTTTGACGCGCTCCTGACGGACCTCCCAGTGAGGGACGCCGAAGAGCGCAATCTGGTTAGCCTGTCGTTCGATTCGGAGGCGTTCGGCGCGTGGTACGCCCCGCGTGCTTTCAGCACAAGCTTCGATCCGAAGAGCCGTACGCACGCCGTCGACATCAAGGAGACAGCGAAGAAGGTCTTCCTGCTGCCGATTGGCGAAGTGACCTGCACCACCGGCGGCGAAGTGCTGCCCGAGGGCCGATCGGCAACGATCCGTTCGGCGGCGATCTTGCGGATCGAGTTGAATTCTCCGATATCACTTCGCGAGATGATCGACACTTGCCTGGGACTTGAGCGTCTCTTCGGGTTTCTCATAGGCTTCCAAGGCAAGCTTCCGACTTTCAAGATCGCGCTCAATCGGACGTACAAGATCGACGAATATGAGTTCCGCTGGGACGGCAACTTAGAAATCGGCGGCGTTGAATAGCAACGCGGCAGGACGCCCCATCCGATGCGTTGTATCCATCTTCAAGGTCAGGGCGGAGGCGCGATCAATACGATTTTGAAGAAGTTTTTCCGAGACAATGACAGCATTCTAGCGAGGATCCATACCATCGATTTCTGTCGTCACTTCTCAAGCAATCTAATGGATCGCTTTTCCGTAATCATGCCGGTCCTCGAAGAATACTTAAAGAGGCGGTACGCCTTTGAGGACGAAGCGCGCTACAATGAAAGTGAGAAGGCTTTCTTTGAGTGGGTGGATAAATCGGACGACGAAAATATTAAGGAATTTTCTCGCAAGCATCTCAACGTCGTCGACAGAAAGTCGCCGAGCATGAAGAGCCTTCTCGGTCGAGCTATCGAATTCGTCAACAAGAGCGGCTTTTCCTTCCCTTCCGGCATGAGCGACAGAATCACCTCGCGTCGCGGCAAACTGTTCCACTCCGTTGCGAAAATGGATGAGGGAGAGGCGAGGAACTTCCAGGTCGAGGTCGCGGCGGCGACAGGCCTCCTGCTGCTCCACACCTTCGACGACCTTGGCATCGACATTGCGCACCTAGCCGAAAGCCGCTCAGGTCTGGACGACCTCAGCGAATTTTTTCCAGAACGGGAGCGCTCATCACACGCAGCACCCTCTGCCAGGGCAAAGTCCTAAATCGTTAAGCGGCGAAGAGCTTGGTTCAGAATTTTGGGTCGATCCTATCTGCCCGGCGCGGTCGCTTCTGGTTCGTCCCTCTGACTGGCCATTCGTGACAGCGAGGCGCTTGGGAGGCGGAAAAGGCGAAAATGGCCGGCGCGCTGCGCCAGGCCGGGCTGCCGGAGTCACGGCCGCTTTCGCCAACTGCAACGTCCAGCGTCGCGTTCCGCAATGACCGGTCTACGTCGAGAGCGGCAGTTCCGTGTCAATTCACGTCATTCGCACGCTTAACGACAAATGGCCGCAACGCTGAAGGGTTTCGGTCGTGGTGGGGACTGGGGCCTCAGATTGTATCCACTTAGCGCAGCCGTTCAAACAAAGGCGCTATTGATCGCACTGACGGTTCTGCTGGCGGCGTCGAAGGCAATGAAGTTCGCCGTTTTTCATGTCGCCAATCGATATCAGAATATGGACGCTCGCGCTGCCTCTGGTCTTTGATGGAATGGCTTGGGGATTGAATAAGCATCAGCGCAAAATCGGCCGCGGCTTGAATGGCGCGCTCGCTCAACGCCGTCTCTTGCGTGAACGCGGAAAGCAAATTGTCCATAATGCGAAGTTCGTTTGACCCTTCACACGAATGAAATCGCTCGCGGCAAACTGATGCCGGGCGAGGAATGCAAATGTCTTCGCTTCGATGAATGGTCGCAATGGTTCGATTGCGTCATAAGTCGGCGAAAACCGCCCCGGCTTGTCGGCATGCAAGAAGCCGATTGAAAGACACGCGCCCCTGGCCGCCAATTGCGCCGTCAGCTGCGAATTCCGAGGCAATCCGGCCAGGGATTGAACGAACCTGCTCCTTCGGAGCAGCAGGAAGTTCGCTGCGATGAAACCTCCCGTCTGAGAGGATGTGATGGTCACATCCATCCCTCTCAGGACAGGAGGCCCCGATGGCTACGACGAGCCCTCTTCGCCAGCGCATGATCGAAGACATGACGATCCGCAATCTCTCGCAGGCGACGCAGCAATCTTACATCTACGCGGTCAGAAAATTCAGCCGACATTTTGGAAGATCGCCGGACCGGCTCGGCATTGAGGACGTCCGCGCCTATCAACTGCATCTGATCGCCCAGAAGCGCTCCTGGTCGCACATAAATCAAACGGCTTGCGCGTTGCGGTTCTTCTATGGCGTCACGCTGGGCCGGCAGGAGGCGTTCGAGCGCATCGTCACCGGCCGCAAGCCGGAAAAGCTCCCGCCCGTTCTGTCACCCGAGGAGATCGCGCGCCTCTTGGAAGCGGTTGCGGGGTTACGGAACCGGGTCGCGCTGACGACGGCCTACGCGGCGGGGCTCCGCATCGGCGAGGTTTGCCGTCTGAAGGTAACCTCGATCGACAGCAAGCGCATGCTGATCCACGTTGAAGGCGGCAAGGGCGCGAAGGATCGCTACGCGATGCTGTCGCCGCGTCTGCTCGACATATTGCGCGCGTATTGGAAGCGAGCGCGTCCCGGCCTGTGGCTGTTTCCCGGTCGGGAGTCCGGCGAGCATGTCGGCGTGGCCGCATTGCAGGACGCTTGTCGGGTCGCGCGCGGCAAGGTCAGGTTCGGCTAACCCGTCACGACCCATAGCCTGCGCCACAGCTTTGCGACGCACCTTCTTGAAAGTGGCGTCGAGCTTCGCGTCATTCAGGTGCTGCTCGGACATTCCGATCTTTCCTCGACCACGCGCTACGCGCAGGTCGCCACCCATTTGATCGCCAACACGCCGAGCCCCTTCGACCGGCTCTCGCTCGTGGTCGTCCCGCCCGAATGAGCCGGGCGGGATGCGCCCGAAGCTGGAGGTGGCGGACATCTTTCGCCGCCACGGCGACCGCTTCCGCGCCGCGCAAGGCAACCGCCTCTCCCTCGATCAACGCAAGGTCATGGCCGCGATCGAGGCCTGCCGGACGCCGGCGCTCGGCGGTCACGTCGAGCGCTGCGAGGACTGCGGCGAGACTCGCATCTCCTACAATTCCTGCCGCGACAGGCACTGTCCGAAGTGTCAGGGCCTGTCGCGCCTCCAATGGCTGGCCGATCGCCGCGCCGAACTGCTGCCCGTCGCCTATTTCCATGTCGTCTTTACCGTCCCCGCGCCGGTCGCGGCGATCGCGCTTCAGAACAAGGCGCTCGTCTACGACATCCTGTTCAAGGCGGCGGCCGAGACGATCCGCGTCATCGGCGCGGACCCCAAACACCTCGGCGCCGAGACCGGCATGGTGGCGATCCTGCACACATGGGGGCAGACCCTCACCCATCATCCGCATGTTCACTGCATCGTGCCGGGCGGCGGCCTGGGACCGGATGGGAGCTGGATCGCGAGCAAGCCCAACTTCTTTCTTCCCGTCCACGTGCTCTCGCGCTGCTTTCGTCGCCTGTTCCTCGGACGGTTGCGAGCGGCGTTCGACGCCGGCCGCATCGCCTTTGTCGGCGAGCTTGCCGGGCTGAGCGATCTATCCGCCTTCGCCGAATATCTCGAACCGCTCTCGAAAACGCCCTGCCGAGTAGGTGGGGATGTTGCCATCCCCACCCCTCACAGACCCGGACGTGCGGATTTCCCGCATCCGGTTCTTCACGAGAGAGTTTCGCTCGCGTTGGCGTAGAGGACGCCGTCCGTGACTCGCCTGTCGAGAAGCGCACGGAGGTGATGATGTCCCCGCCTTCGTCCTCGCCAGTTCGGCTATCCGTTGTCGTTTCGTGGACAGGTTCGCGGAGCCCAAGGTCTC
This sequence comes from uncultured Alphaproteobacteria bacterium, assembly GCA_963758335.1. Lineage (GTDB taxonomy): Bacteria > Pseudomonadota > Alphaproteobacteria > Rhizobiales > Beijerinckiaceae > Roseiarcus. The sequence continues at coordinate 1,203,033 of CAVWVF010000004.1, forward strand.
CTCTCGTGTTTCCCGGCAACGGCTCTCATCCCGTGGCGGCCCCCCCCTTCCCTCGCGCGGGTCCCGGTGAGCCCAGTTCCCCGCGGTCAGCGGTACGAATTGAACATCGTCGAGAAGGCCAGCGACAACACGATCGGAAGGACTCTAAAAAAAACGTCCTCAAGCCCCACCGCAATCGGCAATGGGTGATCCCGCCGGACGCCAACGCCGGCTTCGTCGCCGCGATGGAAGACGTGCTGGATACTTACCAGAAGCCGCGCGATCCCGATCGCCCCCTCGTCTGTCTGGATGAATCCTCCAAGCAGTTGATCGTCGAGACGCGCGCTCCGATTCCGGCCAGACCCGGACGAGCCGTCCGGCACGATTACGAATACGAGCGAAACGGCGTAGCCAATATATTCCGCGCCGCTGGAGGGCTGGCGCCGCGTCAAGGTCACCGACCGCCACGCCGCCGCCGATTACGCGCAGGTGCTCAAGGAACTGTCCGACGTGCATTTTCCCGACGCCGAACAGATCAGGCTGGTCCAAGACAATCTGAGCACGCACACGCCCGCCTCGCTCTACGCGGCCTTTCCCGCGCCAGAAGCGCGCCGCCTCGCCAAACGGTTCGAATGGCACTACACCCCCAAACACGGAAGCTGGCTCGACATGGCCGAATCCGAACTCGGCGTCCCGTCGAGCCAATGTCTGAGCCGCCGCATTCCAGACAAGCCGACCCTCGAAAAACAAGTCGCCGCCTGGGAGGACCATCGCAACAAGCATCACGCAAAGGCCAACTGGCAATTCACCACAGACGACGCCCGCGTGAAGCTCAAGAGGCTCTACCCCTCATTTTGAATGACTCGGGCGACTAGGATAGTTGGACTGCCGGACAGAGTCATTCTGTTCGGCCGCCTTTTTGCGAGCCGATATGCAAGCTACCGCTTCGTTTTGTCCTGCTTGCGCACTCAACTCTTGCGTTGCGCTATCGCACGCTCGCTCTTGCCGACCAGCTCTCTTGTGGGCGTTGTCACGGCGTCGGCGGCTTGGTAGGCAAAGAGCATGACGAAAATCAGCTACTCCGGATATCGGTTCCCTCCGGAGATCAGAACGCCGTCGCGCAGAACAACCTTGGCTTCATGTACGATCAAGGCTTAGGTGTGCCGCGGGATTATGCGCAGGCCGTCGTCTGGCTCCGAAAGGCCGCAGAACAAGGGGAACGCCCTTGGGCAGGTCAGCCTCGGCACGATGTACGACCACGGCCATGGCGTGCCGCAGGACTACGCGCAGGCTCACATGTGGTACAACTTGGCGGCGTCGCATGCAGAAGATGCCGCCACCCGCGAAATGGCGGTCAAGAACCGCGATGAAGTGGCCGCCAAGATGACGCCCGATCAGATTGCCGAGGCGCAGCGGATGGCGAGCGAGTGGAAGCCGAAGTGAGAGCGCACTCTCGGCCGGTGACCCGGCTCGGCGCGTCATCGCGCGGTGGGATAGCAAGCGCTTTCGCTTGAGACTGATCGCGGGCGCGCTATTTTCGACCGATCGCGGCTAGGGCGACGGCCCGAAAGTCGAAGGGCCCGCACCTGCTTCGGCTGCCGCGCCTTTCCAAACGGTGCGGAACAGGCGCGGCCATGCCCAAGGCGAAAAACGTCCCGATCCCGATCACTTACTTGTTCGAGCGCGTTCTAAGCGCGCGACCATGAATTGTTCAGTCATCGCGCTCGCCGCCGCGCTGGCGGCAAGCCCGGCGCTCGCGGCGCAGAACTATCCTCCCGGCCTGTTCGAGAATTCGCCCGTCGTTCCTTCTGGACCGCCAGACACAACCGTTCCTTCTGGACCGCCGGACGCTGCCGTTCCGAATGCAGTCAGCCCGCCGGACAATTATTGCGGTGGTATCGCCTTCCGGACCTTTCGCAGTCTGGCGGAAGTCAGGCAGGCGCACGCCCGGTGCGATCCCGTTCACAGCGCCGAGCCGCCATCGCCGCCCGCCGAGAGTGATTGGCGTATCTGTCGACCGGCTGGGAGTGGCTGTGAACCGGCTGGACTGGCCGCGCTGCGCGGGAAGGGCGACAGCTACAGCGACGTCATCCTGCGGCTGGCCTCGCGCGGCGATCTGGGTAGCGCCGCTAGACCGCCTTGGTAAGCTCCGAGGGTTGCAGCACATCGCAACTCTGTTTGCCGGTGCGTTGGTCGCGCTCGCGTTATCCGGCGTGGCTTCAGACAGAGGGGCCAGCGGACCCGCTTTCACCGCGATTGAGTATTACACGCGGGCAAATGATGAGGGAGTGGGGATGAGAGGAATATCCCCGCTCGCCGACCTTCGGCAATTGGGGAGGAGACCATGACGCAACTGCGATCGCTGCCGGCGCGACCGGTTATGCGTGATCTCTACCGGGCCTATCCGGCGACCTGCAAGCCGCTGGGCGAGTTCACCGAGGCGGCGATGCGCGGCCCGTCGCCTTTCACTCAGGGTCAGCGCGAACTGATCGCCGCCTATGTTTCGGGGGGCGAAGGCGGCATCGATCGCACCTGAGGACTTGACCGCGAGCGATGACTAGGAGCGCCCCCGCGCGCAGAAGATCCCGCCACCCGCGAAATGGCGATGAATGCTCCGGCGATACCCACGAGCGCACTCGGCTGGCGAGAGTTCCGGCGTCGGTCTATGACGCCGGCTGGGCGAAGACGTCATAGCCCTGGGTCGAAAGCCCTGGAATGATCGTCCTCTTTGTTGCCGCAGTGATTGGAGCCGCCAAAATGACATCCACTCAGATCGCCCAGGCGCAGCGGCTGGCATTGGCTTCATCCTCGCCTCGATGGGCGCATCCGCGCCTTCGACCACTGCGTCCTCGACCTCGTCAAACGCGAGCTGTGGTCGACCGACGGCGATCTGATCGATCTGACGGACGCCGAATTCCGACTGCTGGCCCTATTCGTCCAAAACCCTGCGCGCGTGCTCTCCCGTGACGAGATCGCGCGGATTGTTCAGGGGCACGACTGGTCGCCGCTCGATCGCACGCTCGACGGACACGTGGCGAGGCTCCGGCGCAAGCTCGAGGGAGCAACCGACGAGCTGCGGTTGATCAAGAGCGTGCGAGGCGTGGGCTACGTCTTCGCCCAGCGACGTCTCCGCGCGATGAGCGCGGGCGCGCGACAGTCCCTCCGAGAGAGCCGTTGCGAGCGCCTTTCGGGTGTAAGGCTTGATCAATGTGAAAAGGTCTCGAGAGCGTCTCAGTTCGGCGGCGCCGGCGCCTCCCGGAAAAGCCGTCGCGAGCACGATCGGCACAGAAGTCTGGTGGACGGACATCCATCTCGCCAGATTGACGCCGTCCATGACGCCTGGCATGACGATGTCGCTCAGAACAATGTCGACGCCGCCCGCCGTCAGCCGCGCACAGGCTTCGTCCGCAGACCTCGCTTCCTCCGCGACATAGCCGAGCGCCTCTACGCGCTTCAACGTCACTTCGCGGACTCGGTCGTCGTCCTCGACGACAAGTACGACTTCGCCGTCCCCGCGCGCCGCGTCGTCAGGGGGCGCAGTGAGGTTCGATTCGGCTTGCGCCTCGGCCGCACGTGGCAGGGACAGCGTAACGGTCGTGCCCGCGCCTGGTCGGCTTTCTATCGACACAAACCCGCCCGCCTCTTTGACGAAGTTGTCAATTGCGCTCAATCCGAGACCGGCGCCATCCCCTTCCGGTTTGGTGGTGAAAAAGGGATCGAGGGCGCGCCGAAGAACATCTTCCTGCATTCCCTCTCCGCTGTCGGCCACGACAAGGCAGACAAAGTCGCCCGCTCGTAAGCCCGGTCGTGAACGAGCGAGCGTCTCCTCGATCCTCTGATTGCGCGTTTGAATCCGGATTTCGCCTCCGTGTGGCATCGCGTCCCGCGAATTCAAAACGAGGTTGAGCACCGCGCTGTCCAGTTCCGCCGTATCGGCGGCGGCGAGCCACAGGTCCGCGGCGAGATCGAGCTGAATGGAGATCTGCTGACCCACTCCCCGTTGGATGAGCCCAAACGATTCGCTTATTCGGTCGTTCAGGTTGACGGGACGAAGGCTCGTCCGTCGCTTTCTCCCGAGGGACAGCAGGCGGCGATTGAGGAACGCGCCCGTCTCGGCCGCCTCCAGCGCCGGTCGGGCCAGGCCGCGAATGCTGTCGTCGGAGGTCGATTGGAGGATCAGTTCGAGGTTTCCCGCCAGCACAGTCAGAAGATTGTTGAAATCATGCGCGATTCCGGCCGCCAGACGACCCACGGATTCGAGACGACGGGTCCGCGCGAGTTCCTCCTCTATGCGTTTGCGCTCGCTGATGTCGCGCAATGCGCCCGCAAAGAAACGCCGCCCGGAGTCGTCGCGCCACTCGCCGATCGACAGCTCCACGTCGATCATGCCGCCGTCTTTTCGGCGGGCGGTCACCTCTCGGCCAATTCCTATGATCTTGCGGACGCCAGTCTCTAGGTAGGCGTCGAGATAGCCGTCGTGCCGGGACGCGTGTTCATCCGGCATGATGATGGACACATTCGCGCCGAGAAGCTCGTCAGCTTCATACCCGAGGATCGCATTCGTCGCGGGGTTGACAGACTGAACGATCCCATACTCGTCGATGCAGATGATCGCAGCGGGCGATGAGTCGACGATCGCGCGGTACCGCGCTTCGCTGGCTTGAACCGCTTCCTCCGCGGCGGCGAACCAGAATTCCTCGCTGCGCCCCTCCGGGCGGCCGGCGCAATCCCAGAGGTCGTAGGCGCCCTTGCGGATCTTCTTCTCGACGCTGTCCATGCCTCGCGTCCCTCCCGAACTGTCGGATGCCCCCGCTGAGCCGCCGCTCACGCCACATAGCGCATGTTGCGGTCGAACATCGCCACTACCGCCGGAGCGTAGGTAACGACGGTGGGCAGCTTAGCACGCTTAATGACGTCAAGCGCCAATTCGGCTTCGCCGAGCCAGGAGATGGTCTCAGCGATGATGTAGTCGACGCCCGCCTCGGCCCTCCATGCGCTGGCTGAACCCGGCCAGCACTTCCGTCAGCAGGCGCGTTACGGCCTGTGTGTTGCCCTCGCTATAAAGCGCGAGCCTCGGAAGACTCGGCTGCTCAGCCACGGGTTAAACAAGGCGGGGCTGCCGAAGCAGTGAACGTCAACCAGCGCGGCCGCATTGCCCATGCGACCGGCGGCTTTCCCACCAACTGCGACGTCCACCGTCGCGATCTGGAATGACCGCTTGACGTCGGGAGCGGCAGTTCCCGGTAGGGAAAGGACATTGGTCTTTGCCGCCAAGCGATGAGCTTGCTTGCGGCGATGACTGCCCTCGACACTCAATCGCCAGAAATCAATCCAATTCGTCGGACGAGCGTCCAGACGGTTGTGGGCAGCCTGGCGTGCACCTTTCGGCCTTGGCTTTGAGCCCTTTCGTTCGGCTTGATCACTTCCATTGAAAGCCCGCGCCTCCACTCGGTTTTTGTGCTAATTGGGATGACGCCAGAGGAAGCGCCATGGCGGAAACGCGGAAGCTCGCGGCGATCCTGGTCGCGGATGTCGTCGGTTACAGCCGGCTCGCCGGCGCGGACGAGGATCGTACGCTGTCGCGGCTCCGGGGCTTGCGCAGCGATTTGATCGATCCCGCCATCGACGCGCATCACGGGCGCATCGTCAAGCGCACCGGCGACGGCATTCTGATCGAGTTCCGCAGCGTGGTCGACGCCGTGCGTTGCGCGATCGAGGTGCAGACCGGCCTCGTCGAGCGCAATTCCGGCGTGCCGCCCGAGCGCCGCATCGAGTTCCGCGTCGGCATTCATCTCGGCGACGTGGTCGAGGAGGCCGACGGCGATCTGATGGGCGACGGCGTCAATATTGCGGCGCGGTTGGAAGGGATTTGCAAGCCGGGCGCGATCTGCCTGTCCGAGGACGCCTATCGCCAGGTGAAGGGGCGGCTCGATCTCGCGGTCACGGATCTCGGCCCGACGCAACTGAAGAACATCGCCGAGCCGATCCGGTCGGCGTCCCCGCGCATGCGAAGCCCGAGAAGCCAGCGGAGCCGTCATCGCCGAAAAAGCTTTCGGCGCTGGCGCCGTTCGCCGCGGGGATCGCCGCGTTGCTCATCGTGCTCGCGGGCAGCGCGTGGTATTTGTTCATCGCCAACCGGCCTGCGGCCGTCGCGACGAACCCTGTCGCGCCCGTCGCCTCGAATGCCGCGGCGCCCGCCGAGGCCAAGCATCTCTCGATCTCGGCGGCTCAAACTTCGCAGGACATGACGAATGTTTTATACCTGCCGCAACACCGGTGCCGACCTGCAGCTTGCATTTTCTGCTGGAAAACGGTCACTCTCCAGGCTGCCTACCTATGTCGCCTCGATGTTCACGCTCGTCGCGGCGGCGATCCTGCTGATCGCAACCCGCAACTGAGGCTCGCTTCGGGCGCCTGCGGAGCGTTTGCCGAAAGGGATCAACGTCGCGCCGCCGCGTCCTGATCGAGCCGCCTCTCGACTTCGGCCACGACGGCGCCGAGCATTTCGTTGATCTCGAAATCCTTGGGCGTATAGACCCCGGCGACTCCGGCCGCGCGCAACCGCTCAGCGTCGGCGGGCGGGATGATGCCACCGACGATGAGGGGCACGCGCTCCAGGCCCGCCGCACGCATGTTCGCCAAAACTTCTTCCGTCAACGCGACATGCGAGCCCGACAGAATCGACAAGCCAATGCAATGGACGCCCGACTTGGCGCGCTCAACGATTTCCGCCGGAGTGAATCGGATGCCGTCATAGACCACGTCCATCCCCGCATCGGTCGCGCGCGTCGCGATCTGCTCAGCGCCGTTGGAATGTCCGTCGAGGCCCGGCTTTCCGATCAGGAGCCGGACCCGGCGGCCGAGCTTGAGCGAAACGCGCTCGACCTCGCCGCGCAAGGCGTCGAGACCGGCCGCCTCCTGCCGCGCCCTAGACGATACGCCAGTCGGAGCGCGGAACTCGCCGAACTCGCCCCGCAGGGCGGCGCCCCATTCGCCCGTGGTCACGCCGGCCTTGGCCGCTTCGATTGACGTAGGCATGATGTTGGCACCGCTCGCGGCGGCGGCGCGCAGCCCTTGCAGCGCCCATCTGACCCGCGTCTCGTCGCGCGCCGCCCGCCAGGCTTTCAACTTTTCAATCTGTTCCGCCTCCGCCTCGGCCGAGGGAACCATGATGGAGTTCTCGCCCGCCGTCAGGGGCGAGGGCTCTGAATTCGTGAAAGCGTTGACGCCAACAACCACTTGATCGCCAAAGGCGGATGGTGCGGGTGGCGGCCCATCGCGATGGCCGGTTCGATTCCCGCCTTTTCGCAAGCCTCGACATTGCCCGCGCTGAAATAGCCGGTGTCCGCCAGCAGAGTTTTGGCCTCGCCCAAGGCCTCGGGCAAAGCCCCGATCTTGCCCAGCATCGGCTCAACCTGGTTCTTGTCGTTGGGAGCCTGGACCACGTCGGTCGCCACCACCAGCAGGCTGCCGACGGCGACCGCCGCCTGCGCGTTGTAGCCTTGATCGAAGCCGCCGCCGGCCACCGGCATGATGCGCAAGTCTTCGTCGGTCAGATTGACCTGATCGCTCGGCAGCGGCCCCTCGGTCGGCGGCTGCGGCGGCCTGCCGCCCGGCTTCTTGCCCGTCGCCGCCGTCTTGGCCGCGGGCGCCGCCATTTTGGCTTCATGTTCCGCCATCTCGCGCGCGTGGCGCTCCCTGGAACGCGCCTCGATCTTGGCGCGCGCCTCGGCGATCTTGCGTAGACGCTCCTCGCGCCGCGCCAGTTGTCGGGAATCGACATGCCGTCGGGAAGGTCCGCCGCGTCCGCCGCCTCGGCCTTGGTCATCAGATCGGCGACTTCGGGCCTTCAATTGCGCCTCGATCTTGCCGGCGTGTTCGTGCGACAATGCGCTGTGCCGGCTGGCGTTGGCGTGAATCTTCGTCCCGTCCAGCGCCACCGTCCCCATCTTCAGAACGCCCATCTCCCGCGCCAGCAGCAGCACTTGAACGAACAGAGCTTCGATCTCCTTGAGAAAGCGTCGCCTGAAGGTCGCAATCGTGTCGTGGTCGGGATGATCGTTGGCCGCGATGAACCGGAACGCCACCGAGGCATAGGTCGCACGCTCCAGCTTGCGGCTCGAAAACACCCCTGTCGCATAGCCGTAAACCAGAATGCCCAGCAGCATTCGCGGATGATACGACGCCGACCTGGAACCGCGGTAACTGCCGCTCATCGCGCGAAGATCGAGCCCCTCGACAACCTCCACGACAAATCGCGCCAGAGGTTTTTCGGGAAGCCATTCGTCAACCGAGGGAGGCAGCAACAACCCCGTCTCGCGATCGATCGTGCGAAAATTGCTCATCAAAAAACGCCCGCCGCCCTGCGCGAATCAACGGTTGATTCTAGCGTAGCCGCAGGCGCCGCGTTAAGTCCGACAGGCTGCTAGCTAGCTAAGCTAGGAGCCGTTCTCTAATGGCAGCAAGGCGGCTTTCAACAACCTCAAGCGCGCTCACCTCATGATGCTCAATCGCGCTGTCCCCGCCGTACAGCACGACGGACTGGCCGGGACGTCCATAACCACGATCCAACAAGGCGTTCGCGGCGGCGAGCTGCGCCATCGGCGGAACGAGCATTTCGACCGGCTTCCTGTCGATCTCAACCCTGACCACCCCCCTCATAGGGGCGACGAGCTTGTCGATGGCCTCAAAGCCCGGTCGCGCGCGAACATACGGACGTCACGCTCCTGCTTGCGCAGCTCGATGGTTTTCGGCTTGATCGGCCTGCCACCCGGATGCCGCTGTGGCCCTTCGCGAATGGTCGCCCACGAGGACGGCCTATGATGCCAGACTTGCTCACAACAGCTGTTCCTTATGCTGATCCTATGCTGAGCCAGGCTGTGTTCACTTGTGTAGGCGGCCTGTTCGCCAAAGTCGAGGCGTCCCGCCGATGCCGCAGACACTGCAGCCGCATGGGAGCGGGCGGGCGGCATTGCAATTGACCGGAGGCTCGCCACTCTACCCTTTGCCGCCCGAGGCGCAGCCGCGTGTCTCAAGACCGTGCCGCACTACATTAAGCGAGCCCGAAGGAGGGTCGCTATGACTCGCAAGCAATACGCTGTCCATACGGTCCGCGATGAGCCAGTGAGACTCCGGGACCAGCTGGACCACATAGCTGCGGACGGAGGCAAGTCGTCAGCGTTATCTGGCAACCGGCCCGGCAGGTGACGCTTGAGCCTGGGCTGCCGCCACACGAAGTCGCATCGGGATCGGGCTACGTCGTTGTTTCCGAGCATGAGTTGCCTGAGGCAGGGGGCCAATGAGAGCCGTTGCATGATCGACGACATGACGGCGCGCAGTTACACGGAACACACTCAGAAGGATTACCTCCCGGCAAGTCGGGCGCTTCGCGTCTTTTCTCGGCCGCTTGTCGGACACCGCCTCGAGCGAGCATGTTCGCCGATATCAATTGCAGATGGCGAAGGATCAGATCGGTGCGCCGCGCTGCGGTTCTTTTTCAAGGTGACCCTCGAACGGCCCGACCTGATTCGTTATCTGACGTGCGCCGTCGCGATTCGGGAATGATGGGGTGGACGGCGCCCCGAACGGCATCAGCGTGCCAAGATGGTCGTTGTCGAAACCCCATCTGTTGGGCGTTTCGCCCGGGGCGGTAGGCATAGAGTTCCGATGGAAGGTCGGCTTCGAAGATCGGCTCCAGCACCAGCATCGCTGCTGTCATGCAGACCCGATCCCGCAAGGTTGAGATGCCCAGCGGCCTGAGAAGGGAAGCCGTCCATGGGCAAGTCTATCCGGAATTTGACCTCTGTCACGCGCGTTGGTCTCGATCTGGCGAAGAGAGTGTTTCAGGTTCACGCGGTCGACGCGAAGGGCGAGATCGTGGTGGCGCGCAAGCTCACCCGCAACCAGTTGATCCCGTTCTTTGCCGCGTTGCCGCCGTGCGTGGTGGCGATGGAGGCGTGCTCCTCGGCGCATCATTGGGGTCGGGCGCTGATCGATCGAAGCAAGTGCGCTATCCGAGGGACCTGACGGACGCGGAATGGGCGCTGGTTGAGCCGCTCATTCCGCCGGCCAAGCGCGGCGGCAACAAGCGGACGGTGAATGTGCGCGAGGTCGTCGACGGCCTGATGTACGTCCTGAGCACCGGCTGCCAGTGGCGGGCGATTCCCAAGGACCTGCCGCCGCGCTCGACGGTCTATGATTATTTCGATCTGTGGAGCTGGAACGGCACGCTCGATCGCATCCACGACGCGCTTTACGCTCGCTGTCGCGAGGCCGCCTCGCGCGAGGCGAGCCCGACCGCCGCCATCATCGACAGCCAGAGCGTCAAGAGCGCGGAAAAAGGGGGGCCTGCATCGATCCGCCCGGCTACGACGCGGGCAAGAAGATCAAGGGAGCGCGATCACGCGAGGGTCCATCATGCGTAATCGCGCGCTCGGCAGGGCTGTGTCAAAATCCGAGGGTCCAAGTGTGACTCTTGGCGCAACCCACCCTTCAGCCAAAGTCCGCTTTCTCGTGCTTCTCACTCGTTCACAGGGCCGATCTTGAAGGGCAGGAACGGGTCGAATCCGGCCCTCGCGCATCCGGCGTCGTTGGCTCTGCGCCTCCAGTTCGACAAGCCTCAGGTGACGTCGCCCTAGGCCAGTATTCCCGGATTGCGCGTGCGCGTTGTTGCCCTCATAGTGCACGTCAGGCGCTGATAGACCGGCCAGTCGACAAGCGACGAGCCTCGCACCCGCTCCCGCTTTCCGCGCCTCTAAAATCCAAAGGTGCGAGCACGACCGGAAATGGATCGAGGAAACGCACAGAGGAGTGACCTATGTTCGCCCGCGCCAGCCTTGTCGCCCTTGCCCTCGCCTCGCCCGCATGGGCGGACCCCGACTATCCCGCCGGCCTGTTCGAACGCTCGCCGTTGAACGGCCCGCCGGCGGCCGTTTCGCGCCGGGGGCACAATCCCCCCCCATCCCAAGCGAAAGACCCGCCCAGCGAGCGCGCCAGCGTCGCCTGCCATCATTATCGCGAGTGGCGCTATCCGTGGCCGCAACCATGCTGACCCGGGATCGAGCCTCTATCTGTGGCGCGACAGGATCCCGATGAGCTTGGCGTTGCTCGTCGGGCTGCTTGCGGGGCTTGCGTTCGCCTCGTTCGACAAGACGGTCTTCTTCGTCGTCTATGCGGCCAGCCTCCCGCCTCTCGTGCTTCACCTCGCCTACGTGCCCGGCGGGCGCGTCCGGTCGTTCAACGACTGGGGCGACTATTCCTATGGGGTGTATATCTACGCTTTCCCGACGCAGCAACGCTGGCCTATCTCTTCCCCGACATGTCGCTCGGCGCGATGATGGCGTCGTCCGCGCTCGTGTCGGTCGCGATCGCCATTCTGTCATGGAAGCTGGTCGAGGAGCGGGCGCTGGCCATGAAAGGCGACTTCGCCGCGGCGACGTCGCGGGTTCTCAATCTCCGCCTCGCCAGGATCGCCGCCGCCGTCCGTTGATCCTCGCCCGCTGCGGGGATCTCTGCCTTCCTTTGACCTGGCGCAGCGCCGGCGCCTAAAAGCGGCGCTCCGCTGACAAAAATGATTCGAGAGCCATGAAATCCATCGCCGAACGCATCGCCGAGGAGCTGAGCGTCAAGACCGGTCAGGTCGCCGCCGCGATCGGCCTTCTCGACGAAGGCTCGACCGTGCCCTTCATCGCCCGCTACCGCAAGGAGGCGACCGGCGCGCTCGACGACACGCAGCTGCGGACGCTCGAGGCCCGCCTCGCCTATCTGCGCGAACTCGAAGACCGGCGCAGGACGATCCTCTATTCGGTCCGCGAGCAGGGCAAGCTCGACGCCGCGCTCGAGGCCCAGATCAACGAGGCTGACACCAAGGCGCGGCTCGAAGACATTTATCTGCCGTTCAAGCCGAAACGCCGCACCGGGGCCCAGATCGCGCGCGAGAACGGCCTCGAGCCGCTCGCCGAGGCGCTTCTCGCCCAGCCCGAGCGTGAGCCGCTCGCGCAAGCCGAAGCCTATGTGAAGGCGGACGCCGTCAAGAGCCCCGCAGGATGCGCTCGACGGCGCACGGGCGATCCTGGTCGAGCGCTTCGCCGAGGACGCAGACCTCATCGGACGGCTGCGCGAGGATTATTGGAAGAACGGGCGGATCGTCTCGAAAGTGCGCCGGGGCAGGGAGGCGGCGGGAGCGAAATTCGCCGATTATTTCGACTTCTTCGAGCCGCTCGTGAAAATGCCGTCGCATCGGGCGCTCGCGCTCATGCGCGGCGAACGGGAGGAGGTTCTTGATCTCAAGCTCGTACCGGACCCCAACGCCGATCCGGCGAGCCGCGCTCGGGTCTTTCGAGCTCGCAACTGCCCATCGCTTCGGCATCGCCGACCGGGGACGGCCGGGGGACCGGTGGCTTCTCGACGCAGCGCGCTGGGCGTGGCGGACGAAGATCGAGACGCAGCTCGCGGTCGACCTGCGCCTTCGCATCTGGACCCAGGCCGAGGACGAGGCGGTGAAAGTGTTCGCCGCCAACCTGCGCGACCTGCTGCTCGCCGCCCCGGCCGGCGGGCGCCCGACGATCGGGCTCGATCCGGGCTTCCGCACCGGGGTCAAGGTCGCGGTCGTCGACGCGACCGGCAAGATCGTCGACACCACGGCGATCTATCCGCACGAGCCGCAGCGCAAGTGGGACGAGAGCATCGCCGTTCTCGCCTCGCTGGCCGCCCGGCACAAGGCCGAGCTGATCGCGATCGGCAACGGCACCGCCTCGCGCGAGACGGACCGGCTCGCCGCCGATCTCATCGCGCGCCACCCGGAACTCAAGCTGGCGAAGGCGACGGTGTCGGAAGCGGGCGCGTCGGTCTATTCGGCCTCGGCCTATGCCGCGCAGGAACTGCCTGCGCTCGACGTGACCCTGCGCGGCGCCGCCTCGATCGCGCGGCGCCTGCAGGATCCGCTGGCCGAGCTCGTCAAGATAGATCCGAAGTCAATCGGCGTCGGGCAATATCAGCACGACCTTTCCGAGCAGAAACTCGGCCGCTCGCTCGACGCGGTGGTCGAGGATTGCGTCAACGCGCTCGGAGTCGACGTCAACACCGCCTCGGCCAAGCTCTTGGCGCGCGTCTCCGGCGTCGGCGAGGCGCTGGCGCAGGCGATCGTCGTCCACCGGGAGAGCCACGGGCCGTTCCGCAACCGGGCGGCGCTGAAGGAGGTGCCGCGTCTCGGCGCAAAAGCCTTCGAGCTCAGCGCCGGCTTCCCGCGCATCGACCAGGGCGACCAACCGCTCGACCGCTCGGGCGTGCATCCGGAAGCCTATCCGGTGGTTCGCCGCATCCTCGTCCGGCTCCGGGCCGACATCCATGCCGTGATCGGCAATTCTCGCGCGCTCCAGGGCCTCAAGCCCGCGGATTTTGCCGACGACCGGTTCGGAGTCCCGACCGTCGCCGATATTTTGAAGGAGCTCGAGAAGTCCGGTCGCGATCCCCGCCCTGTTTTCCGGATGGCGGCGTTCAGGGAGGGGGTCGAGTCGCTCTCGGACCTGAAGCCCGGCATGGTGCTCGAGGGCGTCGTCACCAATGTCGCGGCCTTCGGCGCCTTCGTCGACGTCGGCGTGCACCAGGACGGGCTCGTCCACGTCTCGGCGATGGCGAACAGTTTTGTGAAGGACCCGCGCGCGGTGGCGAAGCCCGGCGACGTCGTCAAGGTGAAGGTGCTCAGCGTCGACGCCCCGCGCAAGCGCATTTCTCTGACCATGCGCCTTAGCGATCCCGAGGGCGCGGTCGAGGGCGCGCGTCCGGGACGCGGCGACGCCAAGGCCCTGCGCGCGGTCAACGCCGAGGCCAATCGCGCAGACCCGGGCGGCGGGGCGCTCGCCGACGCGCTGAAGCGGGCGGCGGAGAAGGGAACGCGGCGGTCGCCGTAGCCGCTGGTCGACCGTAATCCCTGGAAGTGAAACAAAGCCCAGGGGGCGCCATTTCCGGGCGCGAATCGAGGGTTTTCAAAGGGTTGCGATGTCATTTCCGGCCGATTGTTCGGTGGGGCCGACGGCGCCGACGCACGCTTCGCGGCGACTGAGCGGGCTGCGGGGGTCGGCGGGGGAACGGCCTTTCGCGGGAACGAACACTTTCCGGCTCTCCTGTATGGCAAAGACTCCTGCTGATAGAGCCGAGGCCGGGAAATCGACTCTGCCAATCGGTTCGAGCACCACCCCTCTTTGGCGGCGTAACGCAAGAACGCTCGCAATGCCGAGACCATGTTGGCTGTCGAGACGCGCGTCCAGCGGCCCTTTCCCTGGGTGGCGACATAGTTATCGATATCGCTCGCCGTCAGATCCCCGAGCTGGCGGCCTGCCTCCGCGCACCACTGCAGGAATCTCCTGGTCGTACGGCCCCATTGCTCCACCGTCGACGGCGTGAAGCCGCGCTCGTCGCGCATCCAGGTGACGTACCGGTCGAGTTGGCCCCGGTCCAAAAACAGGACGGCGGGTTCCCGCCACCAACCAAGAAACCGCAGCCACGGTCGCCCGATATCGATGACCCGCCGCGCAGCGGTTGCCGCCCCGTGAAGGTTCTGCCGCTCCAGCGCAATCGGCATCAACTCGGTCATGCCGACGCCGCGGTCGGCGTCCGGGCCGAGACGTCGCGCTATCCATCGGAGTTCGTTGCGCTTGACCTTTAGGACCGCGAGCCTCGCGCCATGTGCCGCGCAGTGGCTGAGATAGCGGTTCCGCTCGTCGGCGAATGGTGCGTCTTGAAGCCGACAATCGGCGATGCTGCCGGAAGAACATAGATGATTCATGGCGAACCCCAAAATGAGTGAGGTCCGCCAACCGAAGCCCCGACTTATGTTGCGTCAAGCGCGCCCCAACCTTCCAGCTGGCAACAGGAAGCGCGTCAGGAAATCACATAAGCCGGGCCGCAACATAACGGCTGTAGCCGTAGCCGTCGGGCTGGACCTCTCGGTATTCCTCCCAGAGGATCATCATCGTCACGCCAGGCCGCTTCAGTTCGCGCGCCAAGGCCGCCCAGTCCGGTTCGACCCGCCGCCGCTGGCCGGTCGCAATAGCGGCGCGCCCAAAGAGCTGGAGTTCCAGAGCCTCCTCGGTGACGTCGTCGGCTAGCGGCCATTTGAGCCCGGCCACCGCCGCCCGTTTCAGATTGTCCTGGATCGTGCTGCGCGCCACGCCCAGACGCCGCCCGATCTCGCGCCCGCTCACCCCTTCATGGTGAAGTCGCAATAGATGTCGCAATTGTCGCATGCTCAGTTCCCGCTTCGCCGGCATCCCAATCTCCTCGTCGACCATCGACGGGCCGGGAGTGCCGCAGTTGCCGAACCGCGGGGAGCAAACGTTGAGAGCCGTGACCGGCTCAGGTGGCCGGCTTCATTTCGGAATGGTGGCCGGAATCAAATCGGAACGGTGGCCGACATCAAATCGGAACGCCTGAGGGTTCAAATAGGTCCCGCGGCGCAAAAGGCCGCCGCGTGGGACGATGCGGGACCTATTTGAAGCCGGATTGAACGAAGCTGCGGCGTCGCTAGCCGCCTCCTATGGGCGTTCGTCGCGGCGGGGAAGTGAGGAACGCGCTGTCGGGGCTGACGGGGGCGTCTCGATTGGCTTGGACTGTGAGGTTTGGTGGGTCGCGGTCGCCAAGTTGGGCAACTTGGCGGCGATTTTTTTCGGGCTCATTGGGTGACACGCTCGTCGGCGAGGGGATAGGCGGCAAGTTTCCCCGGGAGCGGTCATGGACCGGCCGCATGTCGATCTGGATCCGACACAGAAGCATGGTTCGCAGATTGGGCGTCATGAGGTGTCGCAGCGTGGGGTCGGCCGTGGCGGAGAGCGATGCGGGCAAGAGCCGACGTCGACCATTCGGCCGCCGCAGAAAGGGCAAATGTCGATGCGGTTGCCGGTGAGCTGTGCGCAGCGTTCGCGGTAATCCTCGGGCTCGGCGGGCCGCTCGGGTTCGGGAAAGGCCAGCGCGGCGCGTATCCGGGCGAGCTTGTCGACGCGGCAAGCGTTGGCGAGAAAGCCGAAGTGGCGAATGCGGCGGAAGCCCTTGGGCAAGACATGCAAGAGAAAGCGGCGCGTGAACTCGTCGGCGTGAGAGCCGTTGCCGGGAAACACGGGAGGAGACCTTGGGCTCCGCGAACCTGTCCACGAAACGACAACGGATAGCCGAACTGGCGAGGACGACGGCGGGGACATCATCACCTCCGTGCGCTTCTCGACAGGCGAGTCACGGACGGCGTCCTCTACGCCAACGCGAGCGAAACTCTTCCGTGAAGAACCGGATGCGGGAAAGCTGCACGTCCGGGTCTGGGCGGGAAGTCGTAGCGCCTTCTCGAGCAGGCGCAAACTCCAACGCGCGAACCCCTCGGGCGCCGGCGAGCAGGTCAGGGCGATCAATTTCGCCTCCGCCGCCCCGTCGAAAATCCGCGGCCGGGCGGAGTTCGGATTGTATTTGCGGGTCAGCGCCGCCGCCATGCCTTCTTCGACCAGTCGACGCCGGGTGCGGCCGATATTGTTGATGCTGGTGTCCAACGCCGCCGAGATCGCGCTGTCGCTCCAACCTTCGCCCGCCTCCGACACGTCCGCCTTCAACAGGATGCGCGCCTTCGTCAGCGACTGTGCCGGATGCTTGCCCGCGCAGATCATCGCCTCCAGCCGTTCGCGCTCCTCGGCGCTCAACTTCACCACATATTTCTTGACCGAACCTCACAGACCCGGACGTGCAGCTTTCCCGCATCCGGTTCTTCACGGAAGAGTTTCGCTCGCGTTGGCGTAGAGGACGCCGTCCGTGACTCGCCTGTCGAGAAGCGCACGGAGGTGATGATGTCCCCGCCGTCGTCCTCGCCAGTTCGGCTATCCGTTGTCGTTTCGTGGACAGGTTCGCGGAGCCCAAGGTCTCCTCCCGTGTTTCCCGGCAACGGCTCTCATATCTCCCTGCCCGCCACGAATCACCTCCATCGCCGCATCGCCGCGAAGAGATTCAGAAAAACACCACAGATTTAATGACGCTGGCGACTAGGCGGCGCCTACCGAACTAGGAGAGAGCCTATGCCGCTTCCTGTGAACCTAACGCTTGGCGATCATGATCTCACGAAGCCTGTGGTGTCTTGGACGGCTCAGATTGTGTCCGCGACCTCCCCGACGGTAGAACTGATCGCATCATTGCTATCTCATCCCCATCCACCAATCTTCCCCCCGGCACGGGGGCAAACGGCCACCACCTTGGCCATCCGAATGGATCTTGAGGTTGCCATGAGCCTCTACTCGCAGCTAGGGGAGTTAGGCCGCTCCATGGGTTGGCTGCCGCAAGAATAAGACGAATGCCAAGGTTGAGCGCATTGAGACGTAAGACAAATGTTTCGATTTCGAGTAAGATCGAATCGGCTAGCAAATAGCGCTGTCATGCGATCGAGGGGGATGGCGGTCCCGCTGATCGTTAGAATCTATATCTCAAGTCGAGCGCGCGCGCTAGACCCTGCTATTTTATATCAAAGCCAAAAGCGCTCTGATCTTCGCCCGGTTGCGGCGAAGCCGGGCCAGTCGGTTACGCCGCACGAGGTCGACGATAAGTGAGACGTTGGCCTTCCGCACCGTTGACCGCGCGCCGGGCACGTTCTGTGTCATCAACGCCGAGCGCGATCCGGTTCGAATAGCGGAAATCGAACTCGTTCAAATACGCCTGTAAGCGATGCTTAGCGCAATGCGATGCGCATAACTTTGACGGCGTTGCCGATGACGTCTGCGAGGCGCCTTTCGCCTTTAGGTCCGCGGGGCATGAAATCACTCCGACCGCAAGTCGCGCTGGCCGGTCAGGCGAGCAATGACGCTCTCTAGCCCCATTGAGACAGTGACGCTCCCCTCATTAGGGAACGAGACCAGGATGCGCTGCGGCTCGATTTCCGTCAGGTTCACCACGTGGTCGGGATTGATCGCAATTCGTTGGCCGTTTTCGTGGGCAAAAATAGGGTAAGTCGCCATTGCGCTCTCCTGCTTCCCGCTAACCCGTCTTATGCATGACAGGCGATTTTCAAGGCTGGCGGCCATGGCTTAAGCACTGGAATCGCGTAGGATTCGGTTGCTTAAACTCATCCTTTGCGCGCCTTCGCGCCCGCCACGGCCGCCATGACCGACGATACGATCCCGCTATTCGCGTTTCCAGCCATCGAGGGCAAGAAAGTCACAGCCGCGTTCGATGGCGGCCGGCTTTCTTCCGATGGCGGCGTGATGCTGCTGTCGATGGCGGAGCGGCGCTTGGGGGTGGCCCAACGGCTGGCGCGCTACATTCCCGATCGGCGCGATCCCTCGCGCATCGCGCACACGATCGCCGACATGATCCGAGCCCGGGTGTTCGCGATCTGCTGCGGCTACGAGGACGCCGACGACCTCGACGACGGCGAGCGCCTTTAGAGCGTCTGGGCCTACCGGGGCGAGATCGTCCCGGTTTCGGGGCGAGCCTCGCGTCGGCCGGACCGGCTGGACCTCAAGCCGCCGGGCGGATGGCTGCCGACCTACGGTTCGTTGTGAGAGACCCTGCGAGCGCGCGGCGAGGCAGTTGATCCGCCGCAAGGCGCCGCGCAATCAAAGGTGTATCATTTACCTTGTTAGGGGGAGGGGAGGGATCGATATGCAGACTCCAGTCGACATCGCCTTTCGGCATTGCGAGCCGTCCGAAGTGATCCGATCCGAGATCGCCGCGCAGGTGCAGCGTCTCGAAAAATTCAGTGCTCGCATTACGAGTTGTCGCGTCGTCGTCACCGGGCCGCAGACCGGACATCGGCGCGGCGGCTTCGAGGTCGAGCTTCGCATCGCGATGCCCGAGCACAACGAGGTCGTCGTCGACAAGTCCCATGCCGACGCGCCCGAGCGCGAACATGCTCTGGTCGCGATCCGGGAGGCCTTCGACGCTGCAGTGCGACAGATCGAAAACGTCATGCGCGAATTTCGCGGTCAGGTGAAGCATCATGCGGAAGCAAGCCACGGCCGCGTCAAGAACCTCCTCGCCGGGGAAGATTGCGGCTTCATCGAAACAGCGGACGGGCGGGAAATCTATTTTTATCGGAACGCCGTCCTCGACGCGGCCTTCGACCGATTAAAGGTCGGCTCCGAGGTCGCTTTCGCCGAAGAGGAGGGGGTAAAGGGCCCGCAGGCGAGCACCGTTCGCGTTGTCGGCGAGCATCGCCGGGCCTAGCCGGTCGACGCAGCGAACGACTTTGTGTTTCAGCACCCAAGAGGGAGCCCCTACAAACGCCCGTCTAGCACCCTGATGTAACAGTGAAAACGCGAGTGGAGGTGGGGTCCCGACTGGCACCGATCGGGACCCCATCAATGAAGCACCTTTATATGCGATTTCAATGGTTTGCGCTCTATTCGAGGAGGGGGCCCGCTTAGGTGCTGAAACACCTCGGCCCATTTCGACGGGTGTGGTTCTTAGGTGAAAAGACCTGCGAGATGGTCGCCGAAAATCTCACTTTTATCCCTTCGAACTGATGCGCCAGTCCTGACTCGGTTTGGCCTTTGGTAAAGCGCCGATCGCCAGCGCCGCCATCGGTCCGTTACTCGGCGTCCATCGCCATGCGCGTCGCGGTATCCAGCCCCGGCGCGCTTCGCGACGATGAGCGCGACCCGCCGCCAGTGCGCGGGTGTCCGGCCAGGCATGAGTTGTCCCGTCGGGGAGAACCGCGTGACGCTCGCGCCGGCGAGCTTCCCTATAGGCGTCGGCGCCATGGTCGCAGACAAGAGCCTCAGCGTCAGCTTGTGCTAGCCGTTTGGCTTGCCGGCGACGTCGGAGCCATCTCGAATTCTGGTCATTCGCCGCGAGACTCACTCGCGGAGTGGCCGCGCTGGCATCGGGCCTCGTGTCTTCTTACCCAGGCAAGAAAGGCATCAATCTCGTCTTCCGGGGAGGCAGTTCGCGCGTATTTCTCAAGTTCTAAAGCCGCTCGACGGACGACGGCAATCACGAAATTTTCTAGCCCGTTGCGGTCGAACCCCAGTCTATAGTTTAGGGTCGACCACGTGCCATGCAGTATCCTCGACCGGTCGCGAACGAAACCGTGTCCGAACTGGTTGGCGCTTATGGTCGCGCCGTCCTGGAGCGGGTCATCTGGCTTCAGGTCATAGAATGACGGAACCGTCTCCAGTTCGAGGCCACGCCTCAACTCGCATGATGTTCCACGCCGCTCTTTCGATGGAGTGGGATGATATTTGGCCCCAGCGCCGAGGCCGCGTAGTCAGCGACAAACCTAGCGCCTCGGCCTATGCTGCGATAGACTTCCAGATAGTCGTTCGCCATGCGCAGGGATGAAAAGCGCTCCTCGAAACGGCGCCGCACGGCAGCCAACCAGCCGGAAGCGAGCCTTGCATGGCGTGCGGCGACGCCCGTCGTGAAGCGTAGGCAGCAGGTGCTGAAGCCGCGTGAGTAGCCTCGAAATTTCTATCGCTGGAGCCTTCGCTGTGGGTTGAGCGGGGGCAGCATCGACGACACCGTCAGGGTGAGGATCGTCGGTCCGGCCGGGGTCTTGGACCGGGGCAAAGGCATGGGACGGATCGCCTGGGAACCTGTGAGATCCCGCCTGCGTCCGAGTGAGAGTGTGCCGGCAAATGGGCGGCCGGCTGACCAAATGCCCTGGCCCGGCTGGGTCCTCCAACCATCCGGGAGCGCCGCCAAGGCGAGCACGAAAAGCGGAGGATCGCGCGGACCCCGGAAGCGAAACAGATAAGCGACCGGGGACGCGCAGGCGGGAAGTCGTAGCGCCTTCATAGTACCGCTGACCGCGGGGAACTGGGCTCACCGGGACCCGCGCGAGGGAAGGGGGGCGCCACGGGATGAGAGCCGTTGCCGGGAAACACGGGAGGAGACCTTGGGCTCCGCGAACCTGTCCACGAAACGACAACGGATAGCCGAACTGGCGAGGACGACGGCGGGGACATCATCACCTCCGTGCGCTTCTCGACAGGCAAGTCACGGACGGCGTCCTCTACGCCAACGCGAGCGAAACTCTTCCGTGAAGAACCGGATGCGGGAAAGCTGCACGTCCGGGTGTGTGTCCAGCGAAGGCTGGCATGTTCAGCAGGAGACAGACCTGCCGGGGCAAAAGTCAGGAGCCCCGTAGTTTGGATAGCAGGGTGGCGGGAAACCAAGACTCTGAAGCCTATCGACAACGTCTCCCTCGGGAAGACGACGAGCCGCCGGGCCGTAATGAAAGTAAACGCGAATGTGGCCTCGAAAGTGCGTAGCCCCGAAGGCCGAGCCCACATCTGGAGGGCGAAGGCAGCATGGGGAGCCGAAATCTGACTGAAGCGGCTCCTTCACTTCGGCGGGGTGGAAGCGACAGCACGGTGGCAAGAACATGCCGAGCAACTGGAGAAGCCTTCCTTGCCCCGGCGCGAAATCGCCGGAGCAGGGTAGATCGTATAACCGGCGCAACCGGGAAGTCGATCGAAGGCGAGAGGGTGGCGGTCGGGTCCGTAGTAGCGGCGAAGCGGAGTAATGTCCGTGGAGCAAAGGGGCCCTGCTGCTTGTAGCGTCTCCGGCCATAAGGAAGGCAAGGACGAGATGACAAAGGCGTCCATGGATTTGCAAGACCTGAGGCGGAGAATATACGTCAAGGCGAAGGCTGAGACGTCCTGGCGGTTCTGGGGACTATATGTCCACGTCTGCAAGCTGGACACACTGCGCGAGGCGTACGCGCTGGCCAAGAAGAACGATGGCGCTCCGGGAAGTGACGGAATGACCTTCGCGGCCATCGAGGCGCAAGGCGTAGAGGTTTTCCTCGAGCAGATCGCGGACGAACTGGTCGGGCGCACCTATGCGCCGCTCCCGGCAAGGAAGCAGGAAATCCCGAAGGATGGCGGCAAGGTCCGCGTCCTTTCGATTCCGGCGATCCGCGATCGGGTGGTGCAAGGCGCGCTCAAGCTCATACTGGAACCGATCTTCGAGGCGGACTTCCAACCGGGGTCGTTTGGATACCGTCCACAACGGACAGCCCATGAAGCGGTGGACCGTGTGGCGCGAGCGATCGTTCAGCACAAGACACGCGTCATCGACATCGACCTGAGCAGCTATTTCGACAATGTCCGGCATGATCGGCTGTTGGCGAAGGTGGCCGAGCGGGTGGACGATGGCGACGTGATGCGCCTGCTGAAGGTGATGCTCAAAGCCAACGGCAAACAGGGCGTTCCGCAAGGCGGGGTGATCTCGCCGCTGCTCAGCAACCTCTACCTCACCGAGGTTGACAGGATGCTGGAGCGGGCGAAGGAGGCCACACGCTACGGCAAGTACACCGGCGTCGAATATGCGAGGTTCGCTGACGACCTGGTGATCTTGATCGACGCCCACCCGCGGCACGACTGGCTGATGGCGGCGGTGGAAAAGCGGCTACGCGAGGAACTCGCCGAACTGCAGGTCGAAATCAACGAGGAGAAGAGTCGGATCGTGGACCTATGCCGCGGCGAGAGCTTCGGCTTCCTGGGGTTCGACTTTCGCCGGGTGCGCAGCCTGCGGGGCAGATGGCGTGCCCATTACACGCCCAAGCTCAAGAAGCGGACGGCGCTGCTGGCGAAACTCAAGGACGTGTTCCGGCGTCACCAGTCCCAGCCGGTCGATCAAGTCATCAAGCTGATCAACCCGGTGCTTCGCGGATGGGTGAATTACTTCAGGGCGGGACATTCCAGCGAGTGCTTCGGCTTCGTGAAGGACTGGGTGGAAAAGAAGATCCGGCGCCATATGCTGCGAGCCCGTAAACGACAGGGCTTCGGCTGGACGCGGTGGAGTAGGGACTGGCTGTACGAAACGCTCGGGCTGTTCAACGGCTACCGAGCGGTGCGGTCCGCCCCGAAAGTCGCTCCGGCAGGATAGGTCCCATAAGCCTTGGGGCGAAGCAAGCAGGAGAGCGCAGTGCGAGGAAATCCGCATGCTGCGTTCGACGAGGCGGGGGCTGGAAACGCGGCATGGTCGAGATGGTGTGACACTCGCAGACGAAAGAGCGAGCCAACAGGGAACACGAACTTCGACCTAAACCGGCGCGCCAGTCCCCGACCCTACCTGTGAGGGGTGGGGATGGCGACATCCCCACCTACTCGGCGCTTCGGCGCGATCGTTTTGAGCGGCTCGAGGCGCTGCGAACCGGCGACGGCCGCGAGCTGCCGCCGCTGCTGAAGGCGGAAATACGCCGGGAGCTCGATCGGATCGCGCTGGCGACGACGCAACTGGCTGCGGTCGAACGGGCCCGCGACGCGCTCATCCGCACGGAAGCCGAGGAGCGCACCAACCCCGCCGCCCGGCTCCTCGAGCTCAAGGGCTTGGGCCCCGAGTTCGCCTCGCTCCTCTGGCTGGAATCGTTGTTCCGCAGCTTCGCCAACCGCCGCCAGGTGGCGGCTTACGGCGGATTGGCGCCCAGCCCCTGGCAGAGCGGCGGCGTCGAACGGGATCAAGGCATCTCGAAGTCGGGCAACCGCCGCCTGCGCAAGACCATGATCGAGCTGGCCTGGTTCTGGCTGCGTCACCAGCCGGACTCGGCGTTGAGCCGCTGGTTTCGGGCGCGGGTCGGCGCCGCGAAGGGACGGGTCCGCCGGATCGCCATCGTGGCGCTGGCCCGCAAACTGCTCGTCGCCTTGTGGCGCTATGTCACCCAAGGCGTCGTTCCCGAGGGCGCGGTGTTCAAGGCGGCCTGACCCGATGGCTCAATCCTACGCCGACGCTCCAACGATGGCTTAACAACTCAACCCCATTCCAGCGAAGCCGAACGCGACGGCTTCGCCGGATCCGGGCGGGCGGTGACCGCGGCTTTGCCTGGCTGAAACACGCCGTTTAACAGGATGGTCCCCGCCAACCCGAGCCCGACGCCCTCGAGCATGAGGGATTATGGTGCGAGCCCCGACAAGCTCGACCGGATGTGAGGTGATGCGGCCGTCAAGGCTGCATGCGAAAGACGGGCTCACGCTTCGGATCCAAACGCCAAAGGAGATGCGCAATGCCAAAATGAATGAGCGCGGCAAAGACCACAGAGGCAGCCAAGAGCGCGCAAGGGCGCGCTCGCTCGTGACAGTGTATCCGGCCGCTGGCGCGTCAAGGTCGCTTCGCTCCCTGCTCCGCTGCGCTTCGCCCCACTTCGCGGGTGGCACGCCAGCGGCCGGTGCAAACGAATGAGCTTGACCCGAAACACCCCATGTGAGGGAAACCCGCGCCTGCGTCGGAAGCCCGCCTCAGCCAGATCTCGAGAGCTGCGAATAGCGCATGACTGAGCCCGGCGCCGCCCCGCCAGTCTCGCAGGTCGGGTCGCCCACAGCCGCCTCGGTGGCCGGCTTACCCTCCGCGCTTTCCGGGACGCCGAGCAGGAAGGCCGCCGCCTCGTCCATGGCGCGACGGCCTTCGGGCATGATGCGGTTCAGGAACGGCCACACGTGCGGCATGTCGGGCGCGACGCGCAATTCGACCGGGACGCCCGCCCCCTGCGCCCGTTCCGCTGCCCGGAGCGTGTCGTCGAGCAGGACTTCCGTATCGCCGACGAAGAACATCAGCGGCGGAACGCCGGAGAAATCCCCGTAGAGCGGCGAAGCGAACGGGTTCCGCGGATCCGCGCCGGCGAGATAGGCGGCCACGACCTTGTCGAGGCCGCTCGCGACGAGAAGCGGATCGCGGTTCTCGTTCGTTCGCGTGGAGGCGCCGGTCACGGCGAGATCGGTCCAGGGCGAAAACAGGCAGGCCGCGTCGGGGACCCGCGCGCCGAGGTCGCGCAGGCGCATCAGGAGCGCAAGCGTCAGGCCGCCGCCCGCCGAATCCCCCGCGGCATAGACCGCCCCGGCGACGCGCGAGCGCAACGCGCGCCAAGCCGCCGTCGCGTCCTCGACCGCCGCCGGAAAGGGGTGTTCCGGCGCGAGCCGGTAGTCGGCGGCAAAGACGCGAAAACCGCGCCGGGCGAAGGCGCCCGTCAGGTATCGGTGGGTCGCAGGCGACATCGCGATATAGCCGCCGCCATGCAGATAGAACAGCGTCGCCCGCGCCCGACCGGCCGATTTCGCCTCCGCCCATTCACCGGCGACGCCGCCGAGCGCGGCGGGGGTGAAACGCACTCCAAGCGGCCCCGGCAACGTGGAAGACCTTGCGCGCCTGCAGCGGCGTGACGCATCCGGCGAGCCGGCTCTTGACCCTGCGCCGGAGGATCGAATTGATCAGACGCGCGCGTAAGCTTGCCATGTCGTTCTCCTGCAGCAGCGAGTCACAACACAACATTGGGATTCGGTTCGACTAAAACAATAAGCTGTAACGATAGGCTGTCCTCTCTGAGGCGAGGGCGAGGCTTCGCCGTGTCCTTCCGGCCCTGGGCGCGACGAGACGCACGGACGGGCGCCCGGTCTGAGTGGGTCTAATTTGTCGATTTCAGCGCAGCTTCAGCTTTTCCATCAGTTCCCGGTGCCCCGCCGGAATCGGGAGCGGGCGATTGGTCTGCCGGTCGACATAGACGTGGGTGTAGCGGCCGGCGGCGGCGGCGCTTTGCGCGCCGGCCTTGAACGCGGCGAGATGGTAGCGCACCGAGGAGCGGCCCAGATGCTCGACCGTGACGCCGACTTCCGCGAGTTCGGGATAGGTCAGGCTGGAATAGAAGCGGCAGCTGCTCTCGACCACGAGGCCGATGATCGGGCTCGTCGCCGGATCGAGCAGCCCCGCCTCGATCAGGATCGCGTTCACCGCCGTGTCGAACAGCGAATAATAGACGACGTTGTTGAGATGGCCGTAAGCGTCGTTGTCGCTCCAGCGCGTCGCGATCGGCACGAAGCGCGCGAAGGCGGCCCGCGCGGGCGGCCCCTGGCGATCGGGATCGGCCGCCATCGGCTCGAGGCCTCGCTTACGCGCCGGGCAATCGTTTGACGGCGCCCGCGGCCGCGCCGACCAGCGCGCAGGCGAGCAGGGTTTTCACCACCGTCGCCGCGGCGAAGGGGGCGACGCCGAGGGCGAAGGCCCTGCCGGGTCCGACGAGCACGGCGAGCCATGCGAAGCCAAAGGCGAGGATGATTGCGTGGCCGAGCGCCATCGCGGCCAGGAGCAGCGGCCATGAACGACCCCAGCCGCGCTCGGCGAGGACGCCGATCAGCCCCGCGGCGGCGAGGAAGCCCGCGAGATAGCCGCCGGTGGGGCCGGCCATGTACGTGGGCCCGGCGAGGACGCCGGCGAACACCGGCAGGCCGAGAAGGCCCTCGGCGAGATAGAGCGCGACCGTCGCCGCGCCGAGCCGCGTGCCGTAGACCGCGCCGAGCGCCAGAACGACCAGCGTCTGCAGGGTCATCGGCACGGGATAGAAGGGAACCTGGACCTTGGCCGAAAGCGCGAGCATGAGCGCGCCGGCCAAGGCGAGCGCCGCGTCGCGCGCCAGACGCGACGTCCTCCGCGGGGGCCAGAGGGCTGCGACGAGCGGCGGGCTGACGGCGTCGGTCATCGGGCCTCCAAGAATTGTCGGACGGGTGGGTTTCGCCTCTTATCCGCGCCGGGCTATCAAGACAAGGCGAAGAGGATCGAACGACGGCCCGGGCTTTCCCCGACAGGCTTCGCCCGCGCTTCATCCCTTGATGCAAATCAGCGGTCTCAGACGCGCCACGCGCCGCGCCAGGCCGGCTTGCTCCGCCGCCAGAACGACCGCGCTCACGTCCTTGTAGGCGCCGGGCGCCTCCTCCGCCACTCCCCGGGCCGACGGGCTCCGGATCATCACGCCTTCACGGGCGAGGTCGTCCACGATCTGCCGTCCGCTCCAGCGCTTGAGAGCGGCATGGCGAGAAAGCGCGCGCCCGGCGCCATGGCACGCCGAAGCGAAGGCCTTCGCCTCGGCCTCGGCCGCGCCGACGAGAATGTAGGACGCCGTTCCCATGCTCCCGCCGATGAAGACGGGTTGGCCGATCGGCTCAAGGGCCGGCGGCAGGCCGTCGTGCCCGGGCCCGAAGGCGCGCGTCGCGCCTTTGCGGTGCACGAACAGCTCGCGGCGCTTTCCGTCGATCAGGTGCTGCTCGACCTTGCAGGTGTTGTGCGAAACGTCGAACAGCAGCGGCAGTTTGGCCTCGCCAAAAACCTGCTGGAAGACGCGCCGGGCAAAATGACCGAGGATTTCGCGGTTGGCGAGGGCGCAATTCATCGCCGCCCGCATCGCCCCCAGATAGCGGCGGCCGGTCTCCGAGTCGATCGGCGCGCAGGCGAGCTCGCGGTCGGGGAGCGCAAGGCCCGACGAACGCGCCGCAACCGCCATTTCCTTGGCGAACTCCGTTCCGATCTGGTGCCCGAGTCCCCGCGAGCCGCAATGAATGGCGACCACAAGGTCGTCCTTCTCCAGGCCGAAAGCCGCCGCGGCGCGCGAATCAAAGATCTCGGCGACGACTTGCGCCTCGAGATAATGGTTGCCCGACCCGAGGGTGCCCATTTCATGGGCTTGCCGTTCTCTCGCCCGCTCGGAAACGGCCTCGGGCTCGGCGCCGAAAATCCGGCCGCCGTCCTCGATGCGTCCAAGGTCCTCCGGCTCTCCAAAACCGCGCGCGATGGCCCAATGCACGCCGCCTGCCAGCATCGCGTCCATATCCGCGGCGTCGAGCGTGATCGCGTTCTTGCTGCCGACGCCGGCCGGGATGTCGCGACAAAGCGCATCGGCGAGCGCCTCCTCGATCGGCAGAACCTCCTTGACCGTGAGGCCGGTTCGCATCGTGCGGACGCCGCACGAAATATCGAAGCCGACGCCCCCCGCCGAGACGACGCCGCCCTGATCCGGGTCGAAGGCGGCCACGCCGCCGATCGGAAAGCCGTAGCCCCAATGCGCGTCGGGCATTGCGTAGGCTGCTTCGACGATGCCGGGGAGCGAGGCGACGTTGGACACCTGTTCGCCGACCTTGTCGTCCATGTCGCGGATCAAAGCCTCATCGGCGAAGATGACGGCCGGGACGCGCATCGGTCCACTGGGCTCGATGCGCCACGTCGTGGCGTCGACCTGCGTCATACGATTGGGGTCCATGGGGGCATTCTCCGTCAAACGTCAACAACGCATGCTGCCGACCAGATCCCTTGGCGATCGGTGGCGACCTTCAAGGCCGCGCAGGTGGCGCCCTTCGGCTCGCAGGCCGGAGCGTGCCGCTTAAAGTCGACCGCCTCGCCCCACAGCATTCCCTCGAGCCGAGCGTCTTCGATCCGAACCGCGAAGCGCCCGAACAGCATTCGCCGGACCGCCATCTCGTAAATGACGCGGTTGAGCCACTCGACGAACAGCAGTTCGAGATCCGGCGCTTCGCAGCCCACTTCCACCGAGACTCTCGGGTCCACCGTCGCCGATGTGACCGCTCCGGTCAGCGCTAACTAAGGCCGCCTGCTCGAAGGCCGCGGCGGGCGTCGCGCCGAACCCCCGCACACCGACATCGGCTCCGTGGGGGAAAAGTTCCCATCGCAAAGCGTCGTTTGTCGGCGCGGGCGGCGAAATCGCCATCGAACATCCTGTCGTCAGCTCGCGTTTTGGCGCCTTGTCGATATATATATGGAGGCGGGACTGCATTCGTGAGCCCGCTCCTAGCCTCCGAGAATCCAATATGCCGGCACGACGGATTCCCCAGAAAGCCGCTGATCAACCGATGCGCGCCTCCTCAGCCATCCGGCGGCGACGTTCACGGGCAAAATCCGCCAACGTCGGCGGCTCCGACCGGGCGAAGCGCTGGTCCCAGGTGGTAACGCGCGAGAGCGACGCGCTCGACCTCGAGCCGGGGGTGTTCACTTGGGACGACCCGTCGGAGATCGCGCGATCGTTGAAGCGCTCGGCGGACATGAGCACGCGCCGGAAAGCTCCGCCCTATCAGTCCGCCATGTCGATGCTGACGTTCTACATCAATCGCGCCGGCCGATCGCTTCCGGACCGGCGCAGAGAGGTGCTCGAAAAGGCCAAGGCGGAGCTGCGCAAACTCTTTGACCGTGGGTGACGGCCACAATGGCGCGTGCATCGGAAAACTCGCCGCCGCCAAGAGACCGGCGAGCGGCGCTTGGCGCCTTCGCCGTTGAATCGAGTGCCGAGCCCCGAGCGCCGAATGCGGCGGTTCGAAGAAGGAACGCGCGAATGGCCGACGAGAGCGAACCGAACCTCTTCGCCGATCCGCGGCAGCCGCCGCCGCGGGAGCTGACCAGGCTTTCCCCGCGCGTGCGCCGCCTCGTCGCGCCGAACGCCTCGCCCTTCACCTTCAACGGCACCTGCACCTACATCGTCGGCGAGGGCGCGGTCGCCGTCGTCGATCCGGGACCCGCCGACCAAATCCATCTCGCCGCGATCCTGTCGGCGGTCGAGGGCGAGTGGGTCGAGACCATCCTCGTCACCCACACCCACCGCGATCACAGCGCCCTCGCCAATGATCTGCGCGAGGCGACCGGCGCGCGCGTCGTCGGCCCGCCGCCCTTCGAGCCGAAGGACGACGGCGCCGGTCTCAACTCGTCGCACGACCGGGCCTATGCGCCGGACGCCGTCCTCGCCGACGGCGAACGTCTCGCCGCCCGCACGTTCACGATCGAGGCCGTCGCCACGCCCGGCCACTGTCGCGAGCATCTCTGCCTCGCGCTCCTCGAGGAGCGCGCGCTCTTTTCCGGCGATCACGTGATGGCCTGGTCGACCTCGGTCGTCTCGCCGCCCGACGGCTCGATGAGCGCCTACATGGCCTCGCTCGAGAAGGTGCGCGCCCGCGACGAGACGATCTACTGGCCGGGACACGGCGGGCCCGTGGTCGAGCCGCGGCGCTACGTGCGCGCGCTCGCCCATCACCGCCGCCAGCGGGAGGCCGCGATCCTGGCTGCGCTTGCGGCCGGCGCCGAGACTGTCTCCGACATTGTCGCAAGAGTCTATGTCGGTCTCGATCCTTCCCTCGTCCGCGCCGCCGGCCTCTCGACGCTGGCCCACCTCGACGACCTCAGCGAGCGCGGCCAAGTCGTCGCCGAGGGCTCCGCCCCCGGCGAACTGCGCTTCCGCCGCGCCTGAGGCTTCGCACACCAGGCTCGGCGCCGCCGGGCCCCATGCGAGGCCGCCATGCCGGCGGCGGCGTCCTATATCGCCGCGGCCATGGCGGCCACAGCCGGCGCCCGTTCGACCTGCGGTCGGATTTGCGCGGCGCCGCCGGGCTGTGGCTTCAGGGGCGCAGCGACCGGCCGGCACTGCTCCGCGGCCGGCGTCTCAAAGCGACGCTGAGGGCGTTTCCCGGATTTCCCGACGCGCTTTTCGCCGTTGTCGTTGGCGGCCTCGGCGGCGCGGCGCGAGAGAAGAAGCGCCTCGATCTCCGCCGCGACCGCCGACCAGAACTGGAACCGTCTCCGGCTGCGGGCGCGACGCGCATCCGTTCTTTCGCACGCCGTCCTTCTGAGCGCCCGCACCGCCCCATGCTGCCGGACCAGCAACTCCGCGGCCCTGCACGCTTCCATACGCAAAGAAATCTCAGACATTTAGCCTCACCCTGCTCCACTGTTTGTTTTGTCGGACGACGCCGGCCGCGGGTTTCCCCCAGAGTTTTGGAAACGGCCGTCAACGCGTCCTGTTGACAGCCATAAACTTCTCGCTGCCGCTGCGTCAATACCGAATTCTATTGGAGTGGATGGGACCGGCCTCGAGGCGGACAGGAAGGTTATTCGCTAAAGCGGCAAAACGCAGATCAGTCCCCGATAACGAGGATGGCCGCCAGTCACGTCGTCAACGGACCTCCTACGCAAATGTTGAAAACATTTGTATACTAAAAGGATTGCGGCCTAACGCCTTGCGAGAATCGTAAGGATTCTTTATCAATTCTTTCGCTATGTATAGGTAAAATTGCCTATGTCGTGCATTTCCTGGATCATCTTCCGCCGTGATTCATGCGACAAGTCGCCACACGCTCACGGCTCGGCTCCGCCGGACTTGCGCCAGACGAGGATCGCTGCGGCGAGGTCCTCGATCGCCGCGCCGACCGACTTGAACAGGGTGATCTCGTCCGCCGTCCGGCGTCCCTCAGCGCGGCGGCAAAGGGCGGGCAGGTCGGCGGCGACCTCGGCCTCAGTGATCACGCCGTCCGCCAAGCCGATCGCCACGTCGCCGCCCTCGGTGCAGGCGGCCTCGGTGTCGACGAAGATGCGAGCGCGCCGCAAATCCTCGTCGTCGGCTTCGCGCATCGACATCGAGAAGGCGCCGACCAGGTCGAGATGCTGTCCTGTCTTCAGCCATCGGCCTTCGATCAGCGGCGCCGTCGAGAGCGTCGCGCACGAGATCACATCGGCCTCCGCGACGGCGCGCGAGAGTTCTTCGCCCGCCTGTGCAGGCAGTCCCTCCGCGGCGAGGGCGGCGGCGAGGCGGCGCGCGCCCTCGGGGCTGCGGTTCCACACCGTGACCGCGCTCAGGGGCCGCACGCTCGCATGGGCGCGGGCGAGGTAGGGCGCAAGCGCGCCCGCTCCGACGACCAGCAGGCTCTTGGCGTCGGCCCGTGCGAGATGGCGCGCCGCGAGCGCCGGCGCGCGAGGCGCTCTCCGTCCACGCAGGCATGAGGAGATGCGCCGCCGCCGGCCGCCCGCGCGCTCGATCGCATGATGATGGCGATGCGGCGCGAGGAAACCGCCGCGCATCGCCTCCGCAAGTTCTTCGATCAGGGCTGGGAAATCGAGAGCCGCGTCGACGTCATCGGCCGAGAAGGCCCGCATCGGCGACCCTTCATGAGCGGGGCAGGGCGGGCGGTTGCCTGCCCTTCAGCGCCTCCAACTCCGCGCGCAACTTGTCCGCCTCGGCGCGGTGCCGGCGCGCCGCGCGCCGGTGGCGGCCCTGCGACACCCAGGTCGCGGCCGAGCCGGCGATGACGCCGAGCATGGCTGAGACGATCACCACGGCAAACAGCGGCGCGCTCGTGGCAAAGGCCGAATTTTCCGTCGAACTGAACGGATCGAACGACACCGTCACGATCTGCCGGTTGGCGAAGGCGAACGGGAGCAGGATGATCGCCGCGACGGCGAAGACGACGAGCCTGATGAAGCGAATCATGCCTGGCCTCTTCGCCCCATCGCGCCGCCCGCCGCCGGGGGCCGCTAGACCTGTTCCGCCGACTGGCTATTGAGACGCTCGCGCATCTCCTTGCCGGTCTTGAAGAACGGCGCCAGCTTCTCGGTCACCGGCACCTTGTCGCCGGTGCGCGGATTGCGGCCGGTCCGCGCCTGCCGCTGCTTGGTCGAGAAGGCGCCGAAGCCGCGCAGCTCGACGCGCTCGCCGCGCGCCAGCGCGTCGGCGATCTCGCCGAGAATGGCGTCGATGATGTTCTCGATGTCCCGTTGATAGAGGTGCGGATTGCGGGCCGCCATGCGCTGCACAAGTTCAGACTTGATCACTGACCATCCCCAACTCGACGCGGACCCGGGACTGTGTCCCGGGTCCTTCCTGCCCTGAATCGTCTTTTCACTTCAATATGAAAACCATCATTGCACGGAAACGCGCCCCCCGGGCCCCGATTCCCCGGGATTAGGCGATTCACGCCGAGCGCTGCGCCTCATACTGGCCCGTCTTGCGGAACCGCACAAGATAGCCGGGAATGATCGCCTCGGCCGCCTGCGGCGCAATGCCGAGCCCGCGAGGGACGCGCCCCTCCGCCTCGGCCTCAGCCGAGACGACATTGTCGTCGGCGAGCAGGTCCACCTGATCGCGGCTCGTGGTCAGGAGTTTGGGAAATCGGCCGAACGTCACCCTGCCGGCGAACGAGGTGGTCGAGGCGATCAGGCGCGACGGGCCGAGCGGCAGCCCGACGAGCAGGCGGCGGCGATCGACCGTGCGCAGGACGAGTTCGGCGGCCTCGCGCAGCGTCATCACCTGCGGGCCGCCAAGTTCGTAGATCGTCCCGGGCTTCGCTTCGCCGGCCAGCGCCGCCGCCGCCGCGCGAGCCACGTCGCCGGCGTAGACTGGCTGGAGCCGCGTCTTGCCGCCGCCGAACAGCGGAATGACCGGCAGAAAGCGCGCCAGCGCGCCGAACCGGTTGAAGAAGTCGTCCTCCGGCCCGAACACCACCGAGGGGCGCAGGATCGTCGCGGCCGGGAAAGCCTCGAGCGTCGCGCTTTCGCCGAGGCCCTTGCTCGCGATATAGGCCGAGGCGGATTTCGCGTCGGCCCCGATGCCGGAAATATGCGCATAGGTTTCGACGCCGGCGGCCGTGGCGGCGCGGGCGAGCGCCGCCGCTCCCTCGACATGCACGGCCTTGTAGGTCTGCGCGCCGCTCTCGGCCCGCACGCCCGCGGCGTTGACGACCATCTCGGCGCCTTCGAGCGCGGCGGCGATCGACGCCGGATAGCGGAGATTCGCCTGCACCGGCTCGATCTGGCCGACACTGCCGATCGGCCGTAGGAACGAGGCCAGATCCGGCCGGCGCACGGCCACGCGCACCCGCCATCCCCGGCGCGCCAGGGCGCGAACGATGTGGCGTCCGAGGAAGCCCGAGCCGCCGAATACGGTTGCCAAGCGGCTTCGTTCGAAGGTGGCGTCGGCCATCGAATCGTCTCCGGATCAGGGGGAAAAGCCTGCACCCCTTACGCCAAGGTCGCCCACGTGTACAGCCGCGAACAAGGCTGAGGCGACGCCGGCCGGCGGCCTCACCCGGTTGCGCGCTTGCGGTCTGCGATCACCTGCTCGGCCGTTTTCCCGACGAGCTCGGCCAGATGGTCGAATCTGGTCTCGAAAGCGCCGACGCCGGACGTCGCGGAACGCAATTCGATGATGAGATCGCCGATTTCCGCCTCGGGGATGAGCGCCCGCAGCGCCTCCCAGCCCTTCCATCCCTCGCGCGCCTCGAAGCCGAGGATCTGGCCGCGTCGGGCGCTGACCAGCGCGCTGGCGCGCGCGAGCGCGTCGGACGGCACGTAGATCGTCACCGACAAAATGGGTTCGAGCAGGATCGGCCGCGCCTTCTGCAGCGCCTCGTCGAGCGCGATTCTGCCGGCGGCGCGGAACGCCATGTCGGACGAATCGACCGTGTGGTAAGAGCCGTCGATCAGCGTCACCGAAACGTCGACCACCGGAAACCCCAATGGCCCGCGCGCCAGGGCGTCCTTGGCGCCGGCTTCGACCGAGGAGAAATACTGCCTCGGCACCGAGCCGCCATGCACGCGCTCGGCGAAGGCGAAGCCCTCTCCGCGCCCGCGCGGCGCGACCTCGACCACCACGTCGCCGAACTGGCCGTGCCCGCCCGACTGCTTCTTGTGCCGCCCGCGCACGGTGACCGCGTCGCGGATCGTCTCACGATAGGCGACGGTCGGCTTGTGCGTGTTGATCGTCACGCCGAACCGGTCGGCGAGGCGCTCCGTGATCACGCGCAGATGCATTTCGCCCTGCCCGTAGAGCTTCATCTCGGACATCTCGGCGTCCTGGACGAAGGAGAGCGCGCGGTCCTCCTCGCAAAGCTTGGCGAGCGCGGCCGCGAGGCGCACTTCGTCCTTCCGGTCCTTGACTCGGATGGCGAAGGCCTGGGTCGGAGGCGGCGGGGGCGGAAGATCGGCTGCGGCGGGGGTGACCTTGCCGTCGGCGAAGCGGTCGCCGGTCGAGAGCCCTTCAAGGCGGGCGAAGGCGATGGTGTCGCCTTCCTCGGCGCGGGTCACTTTCGACTGGGTCGCGCCCATGAGCCGCGCCAGGCCGCCGATCCGCTCTTCGACGCCGTGCGAGTTGATGACGGTGGCGCCGTCGGCGAAGGCGCCGCACAGCACCCGCGACAGCGACAGCTTGCCGCCATGCGCGGTGTGGATGGTGCGGACGACCTGCGCCAGCGCCGGCCCGCTATCGTCGATCCCGAGCCTCATGCGGGCGTGGGCGATGGCCGGCGCCTCGTGCCGGACCGCCTTCAACAGCCGCGTCACGCCATGGCCTTCGGTCGCCGAGCCCATCAGCACCGGCGCTACGTGGCCGTCGCGCAGCTCGCGCGCGAGATCGTCGAAAACGAGATCCTTCGGCGGCTCGATGTCGCTGATGAGCTGCTCCATCAGCGCATCGTCATAGTCGGCGAGCTTCTCGAGCATCGAATAGCGCGCCTGTTTCTCCTCGGGAACAACTCCGGCCGGCATCTCGACGACGGTCGAGGTGGCCAACTCGCGATAGACGAAGGCGCGCTCGAGCGCGAGATCGACGAAGCCGGTTGCGACGCCGTTCTCCCATACCGGAATCTGGCGCAGGAGGAGGGGGGTGCGGGACGCCGGCTGAAGCATCTCGAGCGTCTCGCGCAGCCCTCCGTTCGCCTGGTCGATCTTATTGAGGAAGAGGATGCGCGGGAGGCCGAGTTCCTCGAGCTCGCGCAAAATCACCTGCAGCGCCGGAACCTTGCGGGGGTCGGCTTCGCACACCACGACGGCGGCGTCGCAGACCGGCAGGGCGTGGCGCATGTCGTGGATAAATTCGATCGATCCCGGGCAGTCGAAAAAGGTCAGCCGGTCCCCCATGTAGTCGATGCTTGCGACATTGGGCTCGACGCTCATGGCGTGGCCGCGCGCCTCGGGGCTGGAATCGCCGACGGTCGTCCCCTCGCGCACCGTGCCTTGACGCGACAGGCCTCCGCCGCGCACCAGAATTCCCTCGAGGAGACTGGTCTTTCCGCTCTGGAACGGCCCGACGATAGCGATTAGACGAGGACCGGGGACGCGGTGCTCGTGACTGGCTGGGGACAATGTTGGGCTCCTCAAGCGTTGCTCCGCGCCCCTTTGCGAGGCGCCGTGGAAATCCCCACCCGCGAGGCTGCGACCCCGTCGGCGAACGCGACGCGCATCTGTCGCGCGTCTGTCGTGTTCCCGACATGGTCGCAAGAACGGCGGCGGCGCGCAAGCCGGTCGAAGTGGGACAACGGGTCGAGACGGCGGGGACGGCGCGGTCGCATTCGGCGCCCGTTTCCTGTAAGGGACGGCGCTCGAACGGAAATGCGCCAGGCGGAGGGTTCATGGTTCAAGGTCAGCCGGTCGACGCGAAGCGGGTGGCGGCTGCGCTCGGCCGCCGCTCGATCGTGCTCGTCGGCATGATGGGGGCCGGCAAGACCTCGGTCGGCAGGCGGTTGGCCGCCAAGCTCGGACTGCCGTTCGTCGACGCCGACGCCGAGATCGAGGCGGGCTCGCAACTGACGATCCCGGAAATCTTCGAGCGGTTCGGCGAAGCCTATTTCCGCGACGGGGAGCGCAAGGTCATTGGGCGCCTTCTGAATGCCGGGCCGCAGGTGCTCGCCACTGGAGGCGGCTCGTTCATGAGCAAGACGACGCGCGACAACATCGCCGCGCACGGCGTCTCGATCTGGCTGAAGCCGGACGTCGAGGTGCTGGCGGCCCGCGTCCGCAAGAAAGCGAACCGCCCACTTCTGCAGACCGCTGACCCGGAGCAGACCTTGCTTCGGCTCCTCGACGAACGCGCGCCGACCTATGCGCTTGCTGACATCACCATCGAATCGCGCGATGGGCCGCACAAGTCGGTGGTCGACATGACGCTGCGCCGACTCGCCGAGCTGTTGTGCCGCTCTTCGGGGCCTGCCCCGGCCGACCGGCGCAGGGTCGAGGTTCCGCTCAGCGCGCACGCCTATTCGATCCTGATCGGCCCGGGCTTGATCGACGAGGCCGGCGCCGAGGTCGCGCGCATGGCCCCAGGGGCCAAATGCGCGATCGTCACCGACGCGCATGTCGCGCCCCTTTACCTCGACCGGCTGACGGCGAGCTTCGCCGCGGCGGGCCTCGGCTCGATCTCGATCGTTTGCCCGCCCGGCGAAGCGACCAAGTCCTATCGGCAGTTCGCCCGGGTCGCCGACGCGCTGATCGAAGCGCGCATCGAACGGCGGGACATCGTCATCGCGCTCGGCGGCGGGGTCATCGGCGATCTGACCGGCTTCTGCGCGGCCACGCTGCGCCGCGGCGTACGGTTCGTACAGGTTCCCACCACGCTCCTGTCGCAGGTCAATTCCAGCGTCGGAGGCAAGACGGGCATCAATTCGCCGCACGGCAAGAACCTGGTCGGCGCGTTCCACCAACCCTCCCTCGTCCTCGCCGATTCCGGCAGCCTCGACACGCTCAGCGAGCGGGAGTTCCGCGCAGGCTACGCCGAGGTGGTCAAATACGGCCTCATCGACGACCGGAGCTTCTTCGAATTTATCGAGGCCCGCTGGCGCGAGATCTTTTCCGGCGGACCGGCGCGGACCGAGGCGATCGCGACGAGCTGCGGGGCCAAGGCGCGCGTCGTCGTCCTCGACGAAACCGAGCAAGGCGAGCGGGCGCTGCTCAATCTCGGCCATACCTTCGGCCACGCCCTGGAAAGCTTGGCGCATTACGACGCGGCGCGTCTGGTTCACGGCGAGGCGGTGGCGATCGGGATGGCCTGCGCGTTTCGGTTTTCCCGACAACTGGGGCTTTGCTCCGGTCAGGACGCGGCCCGGGTCGAGGCGCACCTGAAGAGCGTCGGCCTGCCGACCAGGATCGGCGACATTCCCGGCCTCAGGATCGGCGCGGACGACATTCTGGCGGCCATGCGCCAGGACAAGAAGGTCGAGCGCGGGCGGCTCACCTTCATTCTCGCCAGGGGGATCGGCGAGAGCTTCATTGCTCGCGACGTTCAGGAGACGAGCGTGCGCGAATTCCTGAAAAGGGACCTCGAGCCGGCGGCGGTCGGCGGGCATGGGCCGCTTTAGCCCTTCCGCCGTGCTAAGATAGAGCCATGCCGATCGGTCTCGACATCGTCGTTATCGTGGTCAGCATCGCCGCGGCGGCGTTCTTCGCCGGCGCCGAAACCGCGCTGACGGCCGCGTCGCGCGCGCGCATGCACGCGCTCGAGATGGCGGGCGACAAGCGGGCGAAGCTGGTGACCCGCCTCATCGGCATGCGCGGCCGGCTCATCAGCTCCATGTTGCTCGGCGGCCAGTTTGTCACCATCGGTTCGTCGGCAATCGCCACGAGCCTCATGCTCGACCTCTATGGCGAACACGGGGTGTGGGCGGCGACCGTCATCATGACTGCGCTGATCGTCGTTTTCGGCGAGGTGACGCCCAAGACCATCGCCATCGCCTATCCGGACCGCGTGTCGCTGTTGATCGCGCCGGCGGTGCTGTTCTTCGTCACCGTCTTCGGCCCGGTCGTGAGCGCGGTCGAGGCGCTGGTGCGGGGCTTCCTGCGTCTGTGCGGCGTGTCGCTCATCGAGAAGGATCCGGGCGTCACCGGCCACGAGGAGCTGATGGGCGCCGTCGACATCCTGCATCGCGAAGGCGGCGTCGAGCGCGAAGAGCGCGACATGTTCGGCGGCCTGCTCGAACTCGCCGAGATCCCGGTGTCCGACATCATGGTGCATCGCACCAAGATGCGACTGATCGACGCCGATCTGCCGCCGGAGGAGCTCGTTCGCGAGGTGATCGACTCGCCCTATACGCGCATGCCGCTCTGGCGGGGCGAGCCGGACAACATCGTGGGCGTCCTGCACGCCAAGGACTTGCTGCGCGCCTACGTCGCAGCGGGAGGCGACGCCGGAAAGCTCAAGATCAGCGAGCTCATGCTCGAGCCGTGGTTCATCCCCGAATCGACGACGCTAAGCGATCAGCTGCAGGCGTTCCTGCGTCGGGGAACGCATTCGGCGCTGGTCGTCGACGAATATGGCGTGGTGCAGGGACTGGTGACGCTCGAGGACATCATCGAGGAGATCGTCGGCGACATTCGCGACGAGCACGACGAGGCCGTGCTCGGCGTGCGCAAGCAGCGCGACGGCTCTGTCGTCGTCGAAGGCTCGGTGACCATCCGCGACCTCAATCGGGCGATGGGCTGGAGCCTGCCCGATGAGGAGGCGGCGACCGCGGCCGGCCTCGTCATCCATGAGGCCCGCGCCATTCCCGAGCCGCGGCAGACCTTCTCCTTCCACGGCTTCCGCTTCGAGGTGCTGCGCAAGCAGCGCAACCGCATCGCCGCGCTCAGGGTCACGCCGCTCGCGCCGCGCGAGCTCGGAGCGAGAGCCGTTCGTCGTGAAGGCGAGACGGCGACCCATGACTGAGCGTTTGCGGGTGGCGGGCGACCCGCGCCGAATGTCCGTTGCGGCGCGCGGCCGCGATCGTTGCCGCGCCGCAAGACTTGCCTATATAACGGGCATTGCGGCGGACGGCGGCCGGCGAGAGGATTTGATGTCCTGGAACAATCAAGGCGGCGGACCGGGGCGCGGGCGAGGACCATGGGGGCAAGGGCCCTCCGGTCCTCCGACCGGAGACCTGGAAGAGATCATTCGCCGCGTGCAGGAGGCTCTGGGCAGGCTGACGCCCGGCGGCTCGCGAGGCGGCGGAGGGTCGGCAGGCGGCCTCAGCGGCCGCACCATTGTGTTCCTCGTTCTGGCGGCGGTGCTGGTCTGGTTCGTCTGGGGCACTTTCTACACTGTTCAACCCAACGAGGTCGGCATCAATCTCGTGCTCGGCCGGTACACCGGCAAAACGGCCGCCGGCCTCAACACCAACTGGCCCTGGCCGATCGGCTCCGTGATCAAGGTCCCTGTCTGGGACCAGCTGATCACCGAGGTCGGCTACCGCAGCCTTAGCGCGACCCCCGACGTTCCCGAGGAAAGCCAGATGCTGACGGGTGACAAGAACATCGTCGACGTCCACTTCCGGGTGAACTGGCAGATCGATCCGGCCAAGCCCGAGGACTATGTGTTCAACATCCTCAGCCCGCGCGAGACGGTGAAGGCGGTGGCCGAGAGCATCATGCGGGAAGTCGTCGGCCTCAAGACCATCGACGGCATCCTGACGACCGACCGCAAATCGGTGGAGACGGACGCGCAGAAGCGCATCCAGGATCTGCTCAACGACTACAAGGCCGGCGTCCTGGTCAAGCAGGTCCAGTTGCAGTCGGTCGACGCGCCGAGCCAGGTCCTTTCCGCCTATCGCGACGTCACCGCGGCGCAGCAGGACCAGCAGCGCGCCGTCAACGAAGCCGAAACCTATGCCAACAAGGTTGTCCCCGAGGCCGAAGGCGGCGCGGCGCGCATCGTCGCCGAGGCCCAGGCCTATCGCGAGCAGACGATTCTGGACGCCAAGGGCCAGACCGCGCGCTACAAACAGATCTACGAACAGTACAAGAAGGCGCCGGCGGTCACCCGCGAGCGCATGTATCTCGAGACCATGGAGCGCGTTCTCGGGCCGATGGAGAAGACGGTCATCGACACGAACGCGGCCGCCGCGCCGGTGCCCTATATCGCGCTCGATCCCCTGCAGTCCAAGTCGGGAGGCGCGAAATGAGGCGGCCTCTGAATGGCCTCGCGATCGCCGTCCTGGCGATCGCCGTCATCGTTCTGGCGTCGATGTCGATGTTCGTCGTCGACCCCACCGAACAGGCGCTGGTGCTGCGCTTCGGCCAGCCGATCCGCGACTTGATCGGGGCGCCGGGCCTCTACTTCAAGTGGCCGTTCGTCGACACGGTCGTCTACATCGACAAGCGCATTCTGGCGCTCGACAATGAGCGCGAGGAAGTGCTGGTGTCGGACAACCAGCGGCTCGAGGTCGACGCGTTCGTGCGCTACCACATCGCCGATCCGCTCCTCTTTTACCAATCCGTCTTCAACACTCGCGGGGCCGACGCGCAGCTCGGCGGCATGCTGAACTCGGCGCTCCGGCGCACGCTGTCGGGGGCCTCGATTACCGATATCGTGCGCGACAAGCGCGACGCGCTGATGGCCGACATCCGCGACCAGATGATCGCCGGCGCCAAGCGTTTCGGCCTTGCCGTGGTCGACGTGCGCATCAAGCGCGCCGACCTCCCGGCGGAGAACTCGGAGGCGGTGTTCCGCCGCATGCAGACCGAGCGGCAGCAGCGCGCGGCGTCCTACAGGGCGCAAGGCTCGCAGCAGAGCCAACAGATCAAGGCGGAGGCGGACCGCAAAGTCACCGTCATCACGGCGCAGGCTCAGCAGCAATCTGAGCAGATCCGCGGCGAAGGCGACGGCGAGCGCAACCGCATCTTCGCCGAAGCCTACGGCGCGGACCCGGAATTCTTCGCCTTCTATCGCTCGATGCAGGCCTATCAGAACAGCTTCGGCGGCGGGGCGAACGCCGGGGCGACGCGCGCGCTCATCAGTCCCAAGTCCGATTTCTTCCGCTATTTCTCGACGCCGACGCCCCCGCCGGAAACGGGGGCCGGCTCGGCTCCGTCGGCGAAGGCGGACTGAGATGCGCGACTTCATCGTCGCTGTCGGGCTTGCCTTCGCCATCGAAGGGCTGCTGATGGCGGGGTTCGCCGAATCGATGCGCAAGCGGATGGCCGCCGTCGCGCGCGAGGACCCGAACAAGCTGCGCGGAATGGGCCTCGGCGCAGCGCTGATCGGCGTCGCGATCGTCTGGGCTTCGCGCTCGCTGCTCTAAAGCCGCTCTTGACCGAGGCGCTCCGGCGCCGCCGACAACGAATTCGAGGAGGATGACATGTTCGAAGACGCGCGAATCCCGATGCCGCAACGCCGTCGAGCCCGCGCTGCGCTCGCCGGCGCGATCGTCTCGTCGCTGGTCGGCGTTCCGCTCGCGCTCGCGCCGACGGCGCCCGCGTTCGCCCAGTCGCGCCCGACCAATCTCGCCGATCTCGTCGACGCGGTCGCCGAGGCGGTGGTCAACATTTCCGCGACGCAGACGCTCGAAGCGAAGGGCGACGCAACTCCCGATCTGCCCAAAGGCACGCCGTTCGACGAGATGTTCGAGGAGTTCTTCAAGAACCACGGCATCAATCCTCGGCCACATCCCCGTCAGGCGCAGTCGCTCGGTTCGGGCTTCGTCGTCGATCCGA
Organism: uncultured Alphaproteobacteria bacterium; assembly: GCA_963758335.1. Taxonomy (GTDB): domain Bacteria; phylum Pseudomonadota; class Alphaproteobacteria; order Rhizobiales; family Beijerinckiaceae; genus Roseiarcus. The sequence continues at coordinate 1,244,730 of CAVWVF010000004.1, forward strand.
GCGGAATCGTCATCACCAACAATCACGTGGTCGGCGACGCCAACGACATCGTCGTCATCTTCACCGACGGTCGCAAGCTGAAGGCCAAAGTCATCGGCAAGGATTCGAAAGTCGACATCGCCGTCCTCAAAGTGGAGAGCGACAAGCCGCTGAAGACCGTCAAGTTCGGCGACAGCGACAAGATGCGCGTCGGCGACGGCGTGATGGCGGTCGGCAATCCGTTCGGCCTCGGCGAAACGGTGACGGCCGGCATCATTTCCGCCCGCAACCGCAACATCGACAGCGGCCCTTACGACGATTTCCTCCAGACCGACGCCTCGATCAACAAGGGCAATTCGGGAGGCCCGCTGTTCAACATGCAGGGCGACGTGATCGGCATCAACACTGCTATCCTTTCGCCGTCCGGCGGCTCGATCGGCATCGGCTTTGCGACGCCGTCGGCCACGGTCATCCCGGTCATCGCCCAGCTCGAGCAGTTCCACGAAACGCGGCGCGGGTGGCTCGGCGTGCGAATCCAGCCGGTCGACGACACCATTGCGGACAGTCTCGGCTTGGGGACCGCTCGCGGCGCGTTGGTCGCTGGCGTCGACGACAAGGGGCCCGCCAAACCCGCCGGGCTCAAGCCCGGAGACGTGATCGTCAGGTTCGACGGCAAGGACATCAAGGAATCGCGCGACCTGCCCCGCCTCGTCGGGTCCATGCCCGTCGGCAAGTCGGTCGACGTCGTCGTCGTTCGAGACGGCAAGGAAGTGACCAAGACCGTGACGCTCGGGCGCCTCGAGGACAGCGAGAAGCAAAGCGAGACGGCGAGCAACGAGGAGGAGGCGCAACAACAGAACGCGGTCGAGAAGGCGCTCGGCATGGAGTTCTCCGGGCTCACCGACGAAGCGCGCAAGAGCTTCAAGATCAAAGACAGCGTGAAGGGCGTGGTTGTGACATCGGTCGATCAAGGATCGCCCGCCGCGGAACGCGGTCTGCGGCCCGGCGACGTCATCGAGGAGGTCAACCATCAAGCGGTGCAGACGCCGGGCGAGGTCGCCAGGGCGATCGACGCGGCGAAGAAGGACAGCAGCAAGAAGCCCGCGCTGCTCCTCGTCTCGAACGGCGAAGGCGTCGCGCGCTTTGTCGCGCTGCCCGTCAACTGAACCGGGCGTGATCGCATGACGGACGAGACGGCAAGTGTTTCCGCCGGGATCGTCGACAACGCGCTGGCGGCGGCGCGCGGCGTGCTCGAGCGCGCGCCCTTGTTCGACGGGCACAATGACCTGCCCTGGGTCATTCGAAGCGACAAGGCGGCGCGCGGCGACGTGATCGCCTATGAGCTGAACCGGGTCCACGAGAAGGCCGACACCGACATCCCGCGCCTGCGCGAGGGAATGGTCGGGGGGCAGTTCTGGGCGGCGTTCCAGCCGACCGGGGCCGCTCATTCCGCGCGGACGACGCTCGAGCAGATCGATCTCATTCGGCGGATCGAGGAGGCGCACCCGGACGTCTTCTTTCCGGCGCGACGGGCGGCGGACTACGCAAAGGCCAGAGCGCTCGGCAAGATCGCCTCGTTCATCGCGGTCGAGGGCGGCGTCGGGCTCGAGAATTCCCTCAGTCCGTTGCGGATCTGGCATGCGGCCGGGGTGCGGCTGATGACGCTCTGCCACAACGAGACGCTCGACTGGGTGGACTCGGCGACGGACGCGCCGCGCAACGGCGGCCTCAACGCCTTCGGCCGCGCGGTGATCGGCGAACTTAACCGGCTCGGGATCGTGATCGACCTCGCGCATGCTTCGCACGAGGCGATGCGCTGCGTGCTCGACGTCACCGAGGCGCCGGTCGCGCTGTCCCATTGCAATGCGTACGCGCTCTGCGATCATCCGCGCAACGCGCCCGACGACGTGCTCAGGCGCCTCGAGGCCAACGGCGGTCTCGTAATGGCGACGTTCGTGCCCGGATTCGTGTCGCAGCCGTTGCGCGACTGGCTGCGCGGCTCGCGCGACGCCTACGGCAAAGCGCCTCTGGCGGCGGACCCAAAGGCGCAATTCGCCGAGCTCGAGGCGAAACACGGGGCCGCCCCCAAGGCGACCCTCGAGCAAGTCGCCGATCATGTCGAGCGTCTCGTCGAGACGGCGGGCGTCAATCATGTGGGGATCGGTTCGGACTATTTCGGCGGCGCCGCGCCGGTCGGGCTTGAAAACGTCAGCCGCTTCCCACACCTGTTCGCCGAACTGGTGCGACGCGGATTTTCCGAGAACGATCTGAAGAAAATGGCGTCGACAAACATGTTGCGCGTGCTGCGCCGGGTCGAAAAGGTCGGCAACGGGCTGCGCGGGAGCCGGTCGCCGGCGATCGGGCGGCGCGAGGACTTCCCCGATTGACGCGAGCGACGAAATGTCGCGGAGAAAAGGCGAACCGTCCGTGGATATTTTCCGCCAAAACGATTGTCGTCCGTATGGTTGAGCCGGCGGGTTCTTTATAGTAGGATATTCGCAAATACGAAGATGATCGAGATGGACGTTATGGCTCTCGCGAAGGCGGTTGAACACCGCGACACGGTGGATGTCGACAGAATGGCGGCTAGCGCCCGCGAAGCCACCGAGTTTCTCAAGGCGCTCGCCCATGAGTCCCGTCTTCTGATCCTCTGCGATCTGCTCGATGGCGAGAAGTCGGTCGGCGAACTCGAGTCCTTCCTGGATCTTCGCCAATCGACCGTATCGCAGCAGTTGGCTCGGCTGCGCCTTGAAGGGCTCGTCGCGGCGCGGCGCGACGGCAAGACGATCTATTACGGCATCGCCAACGAGAGGGTGCGCGCGGTCATCGGCGTGCTCTACAGCGCCTTCTGCAACGCCAAACCGGCCCGGGCCGCATAATTCGGTTGCGCCCGCCGACGCGGCGGAGAACCGAGCGCGTGATTTCAGGCCCTGCGAAGGCCGCTCGCGCATGCCCCCGCCAGCGATAGCCCCGCCGCCGTCCACAGCGCAATCGAGGTCGCGTGTCCAAGCGCCCGGCCGAAAGCGACCACCATCAGGGCGGCGCAGAAGGACTGCCCGATCAGACGCCCGGACGACTGTAGCCCGGCGGCGCCGCCGCTGCGGTTGGGTGGCGCGCTGCCGATGATGAGCCGATTGTTCGGCGATTGAAAAAACCCGAAGCCGAGACCACAGACCGCAAGCCGCCAGACGAGCGACGCGACGCCCGCTTCGTCGCCCTGGAGGGCGACCAGCGCGAGGCCTGCCGCCATCACGATGAGCCCGGCTGCGCCGAGCAGGCCGGGGACGAACCGGTCCGCCAATCGTCCGGCGATCGGCGCAATCAGAGCCGTCGCGAGCGGCCAGGGAGTCATCAGGAGGCCGGTCGCGGTTTCCGAGCGACGGAGGGTGTCCTCGAAATAAAACGGCAGCGCCACCAGGGCGAGGCTCTGGGCGGCGAAGGAAGCGATCGACGTCGCCAGCGACAGTGCGAACACCGGCCGGCTCAGGAGATCGAGCGGCAGCAGAGGCGTCGCGAGCCTCAACTGCCTCCGGACGAACAGGGCGCCGACCGCCGCCGCGGCGACGAGCTCCACGACCGCCACCGACTGTCCGCGGACATAGCCGACGCTGTTGACGCCGGGATATGAGCAGGCCGAAGGTCAGCGCGTTGAGGACGACGCTGATCGGATCGAGCCTACGCTTCGAGCCCGACCGGAACGTTGATGAGAAACAGCCATCGCCACGAGGCGACCGAGAGGATCGCAGCCGCCACGGTCGGGCTCCCGGCGGAGCAGACGGCCACGACCAGCGCGATGGCGCCGACGCCGCGGCCGAGGCGGGAGGACGGATAGATGAAGCGCACGAGCCGATGTTGACGCTCATGATCCCTGCCGCGCCGAGTCCCTGGAGGGCCCGCGCAAGCGTCAGCAGGGTAAGGGTCGGGGCGAACGCGCAGGCAAGCGACGCCAGCGTGAAGAGGGCGAGGCCAGGCCGATAGACGCGACGAGCCGAGACCGTCGCCCAGCGCCGACAGAGGCAGGAGCGAGACCGTGACCGCGAGCTGGAAGGCGTTGACGATCCAGACGGAGTCGGCGTTCGGGATGGCGAGCTCGTGCGCGATCGTCGGCAGCGCGACGTTGACGATGGCCCCGTCGAGAACGGCCATCGCCGTCGCCATCACCAGCGTGGCGAACGCCAGCATGCGCTGCGGATTGGGGAGGCCGTCGTGGACGGGCGCGGGGCGGGAGGTCGACTGGTCGATGGGCAGCGGGGTCTTCGGCACAAGCCGGGTCATGTTCGTCTCTGCCGCCCTCAAGCCTCATCGTCGCTGTCGCAGCCGACAAAAATCCTTCACGATCTCGCGAGCCGCGTTGCGTCCCGGCGCTCCGCTGACCCCGCCGCCCGGATGAGTCGAGGCGCCGCACATATAGAGGCCGGGAACCGGCGACCGATAGTCGGCGTGGCCGAGCACCGGCCGAGCCGAATAAAGCTGATCCAGCGACAGGCATCCGTGAAAGATGTCGCCGCCGACGAGGCCGAAATCGCGCTCGAGGTCGAGCGGCGACAGAATTTTGTAGGCGATCACGGACGCCTTGAAGCCGGGCGCATAAGACTCGACCGCGTCGATCATCAAATCGGCGACCTCCTCGCGCGCGTCGTCCCAGGACCGTCCGTCGGGGAGCTTCGGCGCGACATGCTGGCAGAAGAGCGAAGCGACGTGCCGCCCTGGCGGCGCAAGCAAATCGTCGAGCGTCGAGGGAATGAGCATTTCGACGATCGGCGCCTCGGACCAGCCCGATCGGCGCGCATCCATATAGGCGCGCTCCATGTAGGCGAGACTCGGCGCAATCACAATTCCCGCGCCGTGGTGCTCGGCCGTCGTGCGACCCGGCAGGCAGGAGAAGCTCGGCAGCTCGCTGAGCGCGAGGTTCATGCGGAATACGCCGGAGGCGCTGCGCCACGCGCCGACGCGGGCGCGAAAGTCCGCCGGCAACGCCGCGGGATCGATGAGCTTCTCGAACGTCGCTTCGGATGGAGGTTCGAAACGACCGCGCGCGCCTCGATCTTTTCGCCCTCGTTGGTGACGACGCCAGCGGCGCGCCCATCCGCCAGAAGAATTTCCGCGACCGCCGAGTTCGTGCGGATGGCGACGCCGCGGGCGGCGCACGAGCGCGCCATCGCTTGCGTGATCGCGCCCATGCCGCCGACCGCATGGCCCCAGACGCCCTTTCTGCCGTTGGTTTCACCGAAGCAGTGATGCAGCAGCACGTAGGCCGTGCCGGCCGCGTAGGGGCTGGCGTAGGTTCCGACGATTCCGTCGAAGCCGAGGAGCGCCTTGATGGGATCGCTCTGGAACCATTGCTCGAGAAAATCTCCGGCAGAGCGGGCGAAGATCCCAAGGAGATCGCGCTGGCCTTCGATCCCGAGCGGACGCAGGCGCCTGGCGACGCGCGCCGTGTCGAGCAACCCGCGCAGGGCCGCCATGAGGCCGCGTCCGGTCGCCACGTTGGGCGGCGTCTCGAGGGCGATTGCGCGCAGGACGTCGGCCAAGCGTTCGAGCCCCGCCTCGTAGGCGTCGAGACGCTCGGCGTCCGCGGCCGAGAACTTGGCGACCTCGGCCTTCGTGCGCCCCGGCGACGCCTTGAGATAGCGCCCATCGGGAAGCGGCAGGAAGTTGGAGAGCGGCCGCTCCACGATCCGCAAGCCGTGCCGCGCGAGATCGAGATCCCGGATGATTGTCGGATGGAGCAGCGAGACGGCGTAGGCGGCGACGGAATTGCGGAATCCGGGGTGAAATTCCTCGGTCGCCGCCGCGCCGCCGACGACCGCGCGCCGCTCGACCATCGTGGTCTTCAATCCCGCCGCTGCGAGATAGGCGGCCGCGACGAGGCCGTTGTGGCCGCCGCTGACGACTACGACGTCGCTCATTCGTTTGCGGGGTGCGTCAGACGTCGAATTTCACCCCCTGGGCGAGCGGCAACCTGGCCGAATAGTTCACCGTGCTGGTCTGCCGGCGCATGTAGCTCCTCCAGGCGTCGGAGCCGCTCTCCCGTCCGCCTCCGGTCTCCTTCTCGCCGCCGAAGGCGCCGCCGATCTCGGCCCCCGACGGACCGATGTTGACGTTGGCGATGCCGCAATCGGAGCCCGTCGTGGAGAGGAAGGTCCCCGCCTCGCGCATGTTGAGCGTGAAGATTGAGGACGAGAGGCCCTGCGGCACGTCGTTGTGTATGGCGATCGCCTCCTCCAGCGTCTCGTAGCCGAGGGTATAGAGGATAGGCGCGAAGGTCTCCTCGCGCACGATTCCGGTCTGGCCGGGCATCTCGACGATTGCGGGCTCCACATAGGCCCCACCGTTCGGCACGCCTTCGACGACTGTCCGGCCGCCGTGCGCGACCCCGCCCTCCGCCTTGGCGCGGGTCAGCGCAACGCCCATCCGATCGCGCGCCGCATGATCGATGAGCGGGCCGACCAGAGTTCCCGGTTCGCGCGGATCGCCGATCGGCAGGCTGGCGTACGCCTTGACGAGCCGCCGGGAGAGCTCGTCGCGGACCGAATGATGAACGATCAGTCGCCGGAGCGAGGTGCAGCGCTGCCCGGCGGTGCCGACGGCCGAGAACAGGATGGCCGGGACCGCCATGTCGAGATCGGCGGAAGGAGCGACGATCATTGCGTTGTTGCCGCCGAGTTCGAGAATGGCGCGACCGAACCGGGCGGCGACTTTCGGACCGACCACCGATCCCATCCGGGTTGAGCCCGTCGCCGAGACGATCGGCACGTCCCTGGAGGCGACCAGCGCCTCGCCGATCGCCGGTCCGCCGATGACGATCTGCGCGAGTCCGTCCGGCGCTTCGGCGCCGAAGCGCTTCGCGGCGCGTTCGAACGCCTTCATCGCCGCAAGCGCGCTGAGCGGCGTCTTCTCCGAGGGCTTCCAGATCACCGGATCGCCGCATACGAGCGCGAGGGCCGCGTTCCATGACCAGACCGCCACCGGGAAATTGAAGGCGGAAATGACCGCGCACGGCCCCATCGGATGCCATGTCTCCATCATGCGATGGCCCGGGCGCTCGGAGGCGATGGTGAGACCGTAGATCTGCCGCGAGAGGCCGACGGCGAAATCGCAGATGTCGATCATCTCCTGCACTTCGCCGAGACCCTCGGAGACGATCTTTCCGGCTTCGAGCGTGACGACGGCGCCGAGCGCCTCCTTGGCGGCGCGCAATTCTTCGCCGAGGAGGCGGACGAGCTCGCCTCGGCGCGGAGCCGGAACGTCCCGCCAGGAGAGGAAGGCGCTCTTGGCGCGAGCGATGACCGCCGGCATGTCGGAGAGAGCCGTCTCCTTAAGGCGGGCGATCTCCGCGCCGTCGATCGGCGAGTAGACCTTAAGCGCGCCGCCGGTCAATTCCGCCGGGCCGAGGCCCGCCCGCTGAAGAATGTCCTCGCTGGTCATGGTTCGCGCCCTTCTCTTCTGCGAACGGACCGTTCGACCTTAAATCGCGTTCGGCGGCAAGTCCTACCCCCGCGCGCCCAGGGCTCCAAACTCAGTTAACGGCTAGTTCAAGGCGAGAGCGAACGGCGCCGGTCGCACCTCATTTGACGGCAATTTCGCGCGAGCCGCCCGGCGTCTCCACTCGGCGGGCTTAAAGTCAGCTATGCGCGTGGCGCGGGCCGTGGCCCCTCTTGTCGCGGTTCTCGCTCACCTGATCCGGCCTGTTGAGGCGACCCGTTTGCCTGATAACGGGGAAAGAACAGGGCAAAACGGCCCGCCATCGGCCCGTTTTCGCTGCCCAAATGCGTGTGATTCCAGCAGATTGCGCGTAATCCTGCGCGCGCGAGCGGGCGCGGTAACAGGAAACGGAACAGGGAAGAAATTCGGGCTTAACAGGGGCATAACAGATCCTATGCGGGTGGACGGCGGCCGGACCCTTGGTAGGCTGATCTTCCACACCAGCATGGAGGCAACCGATGCATTTAGAGCGGTATCCGAACGGATTGAATTGGTTGGGGGATTCCCGAATCGGTTAATTTCTGCTTCGTCATTCACGCTGCGAGAATGGGGGCGGCGGGGATGGGTCTTTCCAACGATCTTCGCGAGCGCGTGGTTGAGGCGGTGGTCTTGGGCGGGTTGTCGCGCAATCAGGCGGCCGCGCATTTCAAAGTGAGCATAGCGAGCGCAGTGCGCTGGGTGAAGCGGTTCCAAACCACGGGCGAGATTTCGCCGGCGCCTTCTGGCGGCGACCGACGCTCCGGCCGGATCGAGGCGCATCGCGACTATCTGTTGGGCCTGATCCGGCGCAGCCCGGACATGACGCTGCTCGAGATCCAGGAGCGGCTGATCGCCAATTGCGGCGAGCGCTTTGCGGTCTCTGTGCTGTGGCGTTTCTTCGACCGTCACGAGATCACCTTTAAAAAAAACAGCGCATGCCGAGGAACAACAACGCGCGGACGTGCAAAGTCGACGCCGGGAATGGTTCGCGGGGCAGCTCGATCTCGATCCGACGAAACTCGTTTTCGTTGACGAGACCGGAGCCTCCACCAATCTCGCGCGCAAAGGCGGACGTTGCCGGCGCGGGCGCCGCTTGCGGGCGGCCACCCCGCACAGTCACTACAAAACGGTGACTTTGGTCGCCGGCCTTCGCCTTCGCGGCCTGACGGCGGCAAAGACTTTCGATGGACCGATCAACGCCGCCCTGTTCGAGGATTGGCTGGAGACATGCCTCGTCCCCACGCTCTCGCCCGGCGAGATCGTCGTCATGGACAATCTCCCGGCTCACAAGGGGCCGCGGGTCGAGCAACTCATCAAGGCGGCGGGCGCGGAGTTGCGATATCTCCCAGCCTACAGTCCTGATATGAACCCCATCGAAAAAGCCTTCTCCAAGCTCAAAGCCTTCCTGCGCAAAATCGCCGAACGGACCGTCGCGGGCCTCATGCGCGCCCTCGAAACCTGCGCCGAAATCTTCAAGCCCTCGCAATGTACAAATTACTTCAAATCCTGTGGTTATGAGCACGATACAGGATGATCGGATTCCGCTCTAATCACCTCCGCGACCGTTGTCGCGACCACCGCCCGCGCGAATGATATCACGCTGTTCGCCTCGCTCGAATTGAGCAAATCGAAATGGGTTGTGACGATCAACAGTCCGGGCGGCGAGAAATTTTCCAGGCATGTGGTCGAGGGTGGGGACGGCGCCGGCCTGCTCGACCTTCTTTCGCGGTCGAGGGCGAAGGCCGAGCAGCGCTATGGCGTGCCGATCAAAGCGATCGTCATTCAGGAGGCGGGATTGGACGGATTTTGGATCCATCGCCTGCTGCTCGCCGAGGGGATCGAGAGCCACGTGGTCGATGCGGCTTCGATTGCGGTCGACCGGCGGCATCGGCGAGCCAAGACCGATGCGATCGACGGCGAGACGCTGTTGCGGACGCTGATGGCGTGGGCTCGCGGCGAGCGGCGGGTCTGCTCCATGGTTCGCGCGCCGAGCCCGGAAGAAGAGGATCGCCGGCGGCTGACCCGCGAGCGCGGCACGCTGCTCAAGGAACGCATTCAGCACACCAATCGGGTCAGGGGCCTGCTCAGCGGCCAAGGCATCCGGGATTACAACCCGCTTCGGCGCGATCGTTTTGAGCGGCTCGAGGCGCTGCGAACCGGCGACGGCCGCGAGCTGCCGCCGCTGCTGAAGGCGGAAATACGCCGGGAGCTCGATCGGATCGCGCTGGCGACGACGCAACTGGCTGCGGTCGAACGGGCCCGCGACGCGCTCATCCGCACGGAAGCCGAGGAGCGCACCAACCCCGCCGCCCGGCTCCTCGAGCTCAAGGGCTTGGGCCCCGAGTTCGCCTCGCTCCTCTGGCTGGAATCGTTGTTCCGCAGCTTCGCCAACCGCCGCCAGGTGGCGGCTTACGGCGGATTGGCGCCCAGCCCCTGGCAGAGCGGCGGCGTCGAACGGGATCAAGGCATCTCGAAGTCGGGCAACCGCCGCCTGCGCAAGACCATGATCGAGCTGGCCTGGTTCTGGCTGCGTCACCAGCCGGACTCGGCGTTGAGCCGCTGGTTTCGGGCGCGGGTCGGCGCCGCGAAGGGACGGGTCCGCCGGATCGCCATCGTGGCGCTGGCCCGCAAACTGCTCGTCGCCTTGTGGCGCTATGTCACCCAAGGCGTCGTTCCCGAGGGCGCGGTGTTCAAGGCGGCCTGACCCGATGGCTCAATCCTACGCCGACGCTCCAACGATGGCTTAACGACTCAACCCCATTCCAGCGAAGCCGAACGCGACGGCTTCGCCGGATCCGGGCGGGCGGTGACCGCGGCTTTGCCTGGCTGAAACACGCCGTTTAACAGGATGGTCCCCGCCAACCCGAGCCCGACGCCCTCGAGCATGAGGGATTATGGTGCGAGCCCCGACAAGCTCGACCGGATGTGAGGTGATGCGGCCGTCAAGGCTGCATGCGAAAGACGGGCTCACGCTTCGGATCCAAACGCCAAAGGAGATGCGCAATGCCAAAATGAATGAGCGCGGCAAAGACCACAGAGGCAGCCAAGAGCGCGCAAGGGCGCGCTCGCTCGTGACAGTGTATCCGGCCGCTGGCGCGTCAAGGTCGCTTCGCTCCCTGCTCCGCTGCGCTTCGCCCCGCTTCGCGGGTGACACGCCAGCGGCCGGTGCAAACGAATGAGCTTGACCCGAAACACCCCATGTGAGGGCAAGAACAGGCGGCGGAGACGCGATGAAAGGAATCCCCCGCCTGCGCCGGAAGCTCCGTCCAGAAGCCCTTCGAGAGCTGCGAATTGCGCATGGCTGAGCCCCGCGCTGCCCCGCCGGGATGGAGCAACGAACAATCGCCATTGCACGCCAACTTGGCGGCTTTTGTTGACTTGGATTCGTCGCCGCGCCCGTGTGCCGGCTTGAGCTCGGGTCGCCGCAATTTGGCCGAAGCCTGCGCGTAGCCTGAACGTGTTGCATGTAAACAACGTTTTTGCGCAGTTGTTCGACATGCGGGAGGGGGCGTGGCGCGCTCAGTCAACCTGGTCTTGGCCAGCTTCGCCATGCTCGCGGCGGCGTTCCTCGCACATGCGCTGGCGCCGCACCGCCGGATGGCGCGCACGCATGACGCGTTCGACATCGATGCCCACGTTCCGCATGCGTTTGGCGATTGGTCCGCCCTTCCCGGCCTGGAGGCGATCCGGCCGCCGCCCGACGGACTCAAGGCGCGGATCGACAATCAAGAGGTGTCGCGCGCCTTCGTCGACAAGGAAGGCCACGTGATCATGCTGATGGTCGCTTACGGCGAAAGCCAGAGCGGACGGCTGCAGCTTCATCATCCGGAAATCTGCTACACGGCCCAGGGCTTTCGCGTCACGCCGCCGGTGACCTCGACCTTCAATTGGTCGCCCTCCGATCGAGTTGACGCGCCTCGTTGCGACTCGCGAGGCTCGGCTCGAACCGATCAGCTACTGGATGCGGATCGGCTACGACGTCACGAACAGCAACTTCGAGCGGCAAGTGCTGAAGCTGGAATACGGCCTCAGGGGATGGATCCCCGACGGCGTGCTGTTCCGCGTCTCGACGGTCGGCCTGCCGGCCGAGATGAGCTTCGAGATTCAGGAAAAGTTCATCCGGGACCTGCTGAACGAAGCGCCCGCCGAAACCCGGGCCTTCATGGTCGGCGATCCCGCCAAGGCGCTTCTCCCTTCGCGGCGTCAGGCCCCGAGTGAAGGCGAGGGGCGGCGCTCGACGGCGATGTGACCGCCCGCGTCTTGCGCGGCGCGGCGCTGTCTCAGTTTGAATTTCGGGTGAGGGCGGGATGCGGCCCTTTTTGCACCTGATTTCTGCACGTAATCGGGGCAAATTTCCGGGCGGAAGGGGGGAGTCAAGCGTCGGAAAGTATGATTTAAGCTGGGGATGTCCGTTGATTCGGGTGATCCGCTTGAGCGCATGACGCCGGCCGAGCTCATCGGCCTGGTTCGCACTTTGATTGGCGAAGTGACCCGCTTTCAGGCGGAGTACGAGAAGGTGAGCGGGGCGTTGGCCAAGCTGAGGGTCGAGCATCAGGCGGTCAAGGACGAACTGGCGCGATTGAAGAAACTGCCGCCGCGGCCGCCACAGAAACCCTCGGGGATGGACAAGGCGACGGACCGACCGGATTCGCAAGCGAACGCGCCCAAGGGCGGGCGGTCGACGCAGCGGCGCGGCAGCAACCTGGACAAGCTGACGGTCACGCAAACCATCGAGGTGAAGGTCGACGCGCCAGCGGGTTCCCGCCACAAGGGCTACGAAGAGATCGTCGTTCAGGACTTGGTTCTGAATCCTTTGGTGACCCGCTATCGGCGCGAGCGCTGGCAAACGCCGGATGGGAAGACTCTGATCGCGCCGCTCGATCCCGGGATCGTCGGTGGCTATGGCCCGCATCTTCAGCGCCTGATCTTGATGCTGCACTTTCAGGGACAGATGACCTGCGAGCGGATTCTGGCGCTGCTGAACGGCGTCGGCGTGGTGATTTCGAAACGCCAGGTGGTGCGCCTGCTGGCCGCCAAGCTCGAGACGTTCCGCGCTGAGGACGCCGAGGTGCTGAAGACCGGATTGAGCAGCGCTTCCTTCGTCACGGTCGACGACACCGGCGCCCGCCATCGAGGCAAGAGCGGCGTGACGACCCAGATCGGTTCCGACAGCTTCACCACGTTTCGAACCGGCCCGAGCAAGTCCCGCCTGGCGTTCCTGCGCAATCTCCTGGGCGGCGCGGCCTCTTACGTGGTCAACGAGGCGGCGCTCGTCTACATGCGGGCTTGCAATCTGAGCCTCAGCCTCATCGACACGCTCGCGGGCCATCCGACGCGGCTTTTTGCGTCTCACGAAGACTGGACGAGCCATCTGAACGCGCTCGGATTCGCCGATCTCAGGATCACCCCCGATCCGGTGCGGGTCGCCAGCGAGGGTGCTCTGTGGGGCGCCGTTCGCGAGCAAGGCCTGCTCGGCCAAGCCATCGTCGTGTCAGACGGCGCCGGCCAGTTCCGCGTCGGCGAACACGCCTTGTGCTGGGTGCACGCCGAACGCCTGGTCCACAAGCTCATCCCCGCCAACGACAAGCAGCGCAACGCGATCGAGGTCGCACGGCGCATGATCTGGTGGTTCTATCGCGCCTTAAAAGAATACAAGCTCGCCCCGAGCCTCGAGAAAGCCGAGCGTTTGCGGGCGCAGTTCGACAGCATCTTCAACCGCTCCAGAACCGGCTACGCCACCCTCGACAGCCTGCTCAGGCGCCTCTTTCGCCTCAAGGACGATCTCTTGCGCGTCCTCGACCATCCCCATATTCCGCTGCACACCAACGCCTCGGAAAACGACATCCGCGTCTTCGTCACCAAGCGCAAAATCTCCGGCGGGACCCTCAGCGACAGAGGCCGCGACGCCCGCGACGTCATGCTCGGGCTCGCCAAGACCTGCAGGAAGCTCAAAATCCCCTTCTTCGACTATCTCGGCGCTCGCCTCGCCATTCCAGGCCCCGAAATCCCCGATCTCGCAACTCTCGTCAGGCCCGCCCCAAGCTAACGCCGCCCGGAAATTCGCCCCGGTTACGAGCTCTTGCTCTAATCCTTTGAAAAGGTTCAAAGCGGCAATGGGCAGGCCTTGTAACGAGTTGGCATGAATGCGCGGTCGGCGCCCCGTCCGTTTGGCGTCGACGCCTCGGTTTCTTGGTTCATGGCCCGCGATGGGTGCAAGCCGACCGCATCATGCTCCACACCGGGCGAGACGCCTCGGCTGCCGCCGGCTCGGCCGGCGCGGGCCCCCTCTTCCATGTCGCCCGAGTTCCGGCCTAAGGTCCGGAGCGGAGGTCCGCCATGCCCGAGCCGTCCCCGCGTCCCGTCGCCCTCGTCGCTGCCGAAGCTCCGCCTCGGGCGAAGGCCTCGAACTACCCCGAGCCGTTCTATTCGCAGATGACGAAGCGGCAGAAGCGGCCGCTCGGCGACCTGTTCGGCCTGACCAATTTCGGCGTCAATCTGACGCGCATCGCCCCCGGCGGAGCTTCGGCGCTGCGCCACGCCCATACGAAGCAGGACGAGTTCGTCTTTATCCTCGAAGGCGCGCCGACCCTCGTCACCGATGCGGGCCGCACGCAGCTGAAGCCCGGAATTTGCGCTGGCTTCAAGGCCGGGACGGGGGATGCGCATCATCTCCTCAACGAGACGGGAGAGGACGTGGTCTATCTCGAGATCGGCGACCGGACGCCGGGCGACGTGGCGACCTACCCGGACGACGACATCGCGGCCGCCTTCGTCGACGGCAGATGGCGCTTCACCCGCAAGGACGGGACGCCTTACGGCTGAGCTTCCGCCCTATCGGGCCTGGCTCGCGATATAGGCGGCGAGGTCCTTCGCCTCGCCGCGTCCGAGCTGCATGTCCGGCATCTTGGGGTGCGGGTCCATCAGGAACGTCGCGATCTTGTCCGGGCCGAACCCCGGGATCCTGGCAATCGTGGCGAAGGTCGGCACATTGTCGGCGCCGTGCGTCTGATCGGGCGCGACGATATGGCACGACGCGCACCACCGCTTCACCAATTGCTCCCCGTGGGCCACGTCGGCGGCCGCGGCCGCCGCGCTCGGCAGCGCAAGGCACAGCGCCAGAGCCGCGATGCGCACAGAGGCTGCGGCGCGGCCGGCGCCTGGACGGCGGCCAGTCGGGTTCTTCATGACGATCGGCTCCTATTGGCGCGCGCGGGCGCGAATTGAATCAATGATCCGAGCAGGATAGGCCGCCGGGGCGGGGTCCGACAAAGCGGCGAAGCGTCGCGCCCCAAGCAAAAGGGCGGCCCGAGGGCCGCCCTGTCGTCCCGCTCAAGTCCAGGGCTCAGTAGGAATAGTACATGTCGAACTCGACCGGGTGCGGCGTCATCTCGAAGCGGTAGACGTCGGCCATCTTGAGCTCGATGTAGCTGTCGATGAAGTCGTCATCGAACACATCGCCCGCCTTGAGGAACGCGCGGTCCTTGTCGAGACTCGAGAGCGCTTCGCGCAAGGACCCGCAGACGGTCGGGATCTTCTTCAGCTCCTTCGGCGGCAGATCGTACAGGTCCTTGTCCATGGCCGAGCCCGGATCGACCTTGTTCCTGATGCCGTCGAGGCCGGCCATCAGCATCGCCGCGAAGGCAAGGTAGGGATTCGCGGCCGGGTCTGGGAAACGAACCTCGACACGCTTGGCCTTCGGATTGGACGTCCACGGAATGCGGCAGGCGGCCGAGCGGTTGCGCACGGAATAAGCGAGCAACACCGGCGCTTCGAATTCCGGGACAAGGCGCTTGTAGCTGTTGGTCGTCGGGTTGGTGAAGCCGTTGAGCGCCTTGGCGTGCTTGATGACGCCGCCGATGTACCACAGGCATTCCTGGCTGAGGTCGGCGTAGAGGTTGCCGGCCATCGCTGGCTTGCCAGCCTTCCAGATCGACTGGTGGACGTGCATGCCCGATCCGTTGTCGCCGTAGACCGGCTTCGGCATGAAGGTCGCCGTCTTGCCGTAGCTCTGGGCGACCATGTGGATGCAGTATTTGTAGATCTGCAGGTTGTCGGCCATGGTCGTTAGCGGGCCGAACTTGAGGCCGAGCTCATGCTGCGCGGACGCGACCTCGTGGTGGTGTTTCTCGACGACCGCGCCCATCTGCGCCATCGCCGCAAGCATTTCGCTGCGCATGTCCTGCGCCGAATCCTGCGGCGGAACCGGGAAGTAGCCGCCCTTGGTGCGCATGCGGTGGCCGAGGTTGCCGCCTTCGTAGGCCGTGTCGGAATTGATCGGGAACTCGGTCGAGTTGAGCTGGAAGCCAGTGTTGTAGGGATCGGAGGCGAAGCGGACGTCGTCGAACACGAAGAACTCGGCCTCCGGACCGAAGAACGCTGTGTCGCCGATGCCGGTCGACTTCAGATAGGCCTCGGCCTTCTTGGCGACGCCGCGCGGATCGCGATTGTAGGGTTGGCCGCTCGCAGGGTCGAGAATGTCGCAGTTCATGACCATTGTCGAAGCGGCCAAGAACGGGTCCATGCACGCCGAGGTCGGATCGGGCATGAGAGTCATGTCGGATTCGTTGATCGCCCTCCAGCCGGCGATCGAGGAGCCGTCGAAACCCAGCCCGTCGGCGAAAGCGTCGTCGTCGAACAGCGCCTGATCAAAAGTGCAGTGCTGCCACTTGCCGCGCGGGTCGGTGAAACGGAGATCGACATATTTGACGTCGTTGTCCTTGATCGCCTTCAGGACATCGTTGGCGGTCTTCATGGTTTGCCTTTCCTTGAGATTAAAACTGGTTTGTTCCCGCCCGCCGCTGCCGCGGCGAGTAGCCCGTTGATGGTTCGCAATGGTCATCAGATCGCGTCCGCGCCGGTCTCGCCGGTGCGGATCCGGATGGCTTCCTCGATTTGCGATACAAATATCTTGCCATCGCCGATGCGCCCGGTCTGAGCGGCGTTGCGGATCGCCTCGATCGCGGACGGCAGGTTCTCATCGGCGACAACGAGCTCGATCTTCACCTTGGGCAGAAAGTCGACCACGTATTCGGCGCCGCGATAGAGCTCGGTGTGCCCTTTTTGGCGGCCGAAGCCCTTGGCCTCGATGACGGTGATGCCTTGTATGCCAGCTTCTCGAAGCGCTTCCTTCACTTCATCGAGCTTGAACGGCTTGATGATCGCTTCGATCTTCTTCATTGCGGCGAAACTCCGGTCCCCACGGCCCCGTCGGCCGTTTGAGCCGCCGGAGAGCGGGAGGGCTCTTAGCATCCGCTCGCGGATCGCGCCATGGGGCGCCTTCAAAGGCGTCGCAACCGACTTCCGGTCAGAACGCTGCACTGTTCTTGTGCAAAACGATGCAAAATGCGCCCCGATTATACGGTCGGACCCCATTCACCAGAGGCGAAAATCCGCCACGACATGAGGCCGGCCTTGGCGACCACCACGCGCCCGGATTTTGCCGCGGCCACGAGATGGGCGAAAACCAGCGGCCGGCGCCAAGCCATTGGCTTATCGGGCGGGCAAACCGCGCGGTATTCGTCGCTATCCGCATCCTCCATCAGAATCACGCCGGCCAGATCCGGCCTGAACACGCGGGAAAGATCGCGTCGAGTCAGCCATTCGCACTCGAAGTCGCGGCACACCTGCGGGCGGTCGGAGTATATGACGCAGCCGCCCGCGAGACTGCAACTCGCGCACAAGGGACCGGCCGGTTTCCTCAGCTCCGCAATCTCCAATGCCGAGCAGCACATCGTACATGATCCGCAGGCTTTGCCTGGAGCGACAGCCATCAATCAACCCCGGTCTTCGGCCCAAAACCCCAAATCGACCTGACGCGTTTCCCCTATCATGCTTTGGTCGTAAGCGAGAGGGAATTGCAGCGGGCGGTGGCGGAAGAGTGCGGGACCGCATGACTTCCCTTGACAGCGCGAGCGAACCTGTGTCTTTCCGCGCCCGGCAAAGCGGAGGTCTTCATGAAGACGGCCTTGGTGTTTCCAGGTCAGGGGTCGCAAACGGTCGGGATGGGCAAGATGCTTGCCGACGATTTTCCGGTCGCGCGCGAGATCTTCGACCGCGTTGACGCGGCGCTTTCGCAAAAGCTCTCCAAGCTTATGTTCGAGGGTCCCGATTCTGAGCTGACGTTGACCGCGAACGCCCAGCCCGCTCTGATGGCTTCAAGTATCGCATCGCTCAAGGTCTTGGAAAGGGAGTCCGGTCTTAATGTTCGCGAAGATGTGGATTTTGTAGCCGGCCATTCGCTGGGAGAATACTCCGCCCTTTGCGCGGCAGGCTCCCTGACGCTTGAAGACGCCGCCGAGTTGTTGCGTCTGCGCGGCGAGGCGATGCAGACGGCTGTTCCCGTCGGCGACGGCGCGATGTCGGCCATCCTCGGCCTTGAATTCGGCGTCGTCGCGATGATTGCAACGCAGGCGGCTAGTGATCTTTATTTGACTGGCGCAGTTTGCCAAGCCGCGAACGACAACGGCGGCGGACAGGTGATCATCTCAGGGACAAGAGAAGCGGTCGAACGGGCAATGGAGCTCGCCAAACTGGCCGGCGCCAAGCGGGCTCTCCCTCTGCCGGTGTCGGCGCCATTCCACTGTACGTTGATGCGCCCCGCGGCGCTCGCGATGGAGGCGGCCTTGCAGCATGTCGCGATCCGCCGGCCCAAGCCGCCTCTCGTCGCCAATGTTTCGGCGTCCGCTGTTGATGATCCTGAGGCCATCCGATCCGGGCTGGTCGCGCAAGTAACCGGGACCGTGCGTTGGCGCGAGAGCGTCGCTTATATGAGGGCGCAGGGCGTTACGCGCTTCGTCGAGGTGGGAACCGGCAAGGTGCTGGCCGGCCTGATCAAGCGGATTGCGGAGGGCGTGACTGTCCTCAACGTCGGGACGCCTGCCGATGTGGCAGCGTTCAACGTCGCAGCAAACCTCTGAAAAGAGGCTGAGGGGGCCGAACTGTGTTCGATCTGACAGGCAGGACTGCCTTGATCACGGGAGCCTCAGGAGGGCTGGGAGGCGCGATAGCCCACGCGCTTCACGCTCGGGGCGCAACGCTTGCACTCTCCGGCACGCGCCGTGACGCCCTTGAGACTCTCGCCTCCGACTTGAAAAGCCGAGCGCACGTCGCGCCCTGCGACCTTTCGGACGCGGAATCGGTCGAAGCACTCGTTCCATCGGCCGAAGCCGCACTCGGGTCCGTGGACATCTTGGTGAACAACGCGGGCGTGACGCGTGATAACCTCTTCATGCGGATGAAAGACGCAGAATGGGACTCCGTCCTGGCGATTGACTTGACCGCGGCCTTCCGCCTGTCGCGTGCGGCGCTTAAAGGCATGATGAAGCGTCGCTATGGCAGGATCATCAACATTAGTTCGATCGTGGGGGTTAAGGGCAACCCTGGTCAGAGCAATTATGCGGCGGCCAAGGCTGGACTAATTGGAATGTCCAAGGCGCTCGCGGCAGAGGTCGCCTCGCGAGGGATTACCGTCAATTGCATAGCGCCTGGCTTCATCGCCAGCCCGATGACGGATGCGCTGAACGACAAACAGCGCGAGTTCGATCCTCGCTTCGGTGCCGATGGGACGGCTCGGCGCGGGGTCCGACATCGGCTTCGCCGCTGTTTATTTGGCGAGTTCCGAAGCGTCGTACATTACCGGTCAGACGCTGCACGTCAACGGTGGAATGACAATGATTTGAGATGGTTAACGATAGACGCGTAACCTGCGGGAAGGTCGTGGTAGGCCCCTCTCGCCTTGGGGAAGAAGATATGCTATCGACCGCGTTTGTCACCGGGCCGGGCAGGGCCGGCGGGAATTTCGAGCGTCGGCGTCATCGGAATCCGCACGAGACTTGAGCCGCCTCGCGAGGAGCGGACCGTTGAACGGTTGCGGGGGGTCGATCGGGGATACGGGGAATTTTTACAACGCGGGCGAAGTCCCGACGCATAAAGGAAATAAAGAGATGAGCGATGTTGCAGAGCGGGTCAAGAAAATCGTCGTGGAGCATCTGGGCGTGGAGGCGGACAAAGTCGTCGACAGCGCCAATTTCATAGATGATCTGGGCGCCGATTCGCTCGACACGGTTGAACTTGTTATGGCCTTCGAGGAGGAATTCGGCGTCGAGATCCCCGATGATCAGGCAGAGACAATCGTCACCGTGGGGGATGCAGTCAAATTCCTGGAGAAGGCGTCCGCGAGTAAGTGATTGGCAGCCCTGCCGAGCCGACTTGTCGCCGCTCGTCGTTAAGCCGTATCGCCTTCGAGCACGCAAGGGCCGGCGTTTCGTCCGGCCTTTGTCGCGTTAAGGCTGATGTGCCATAGGGACGGAGCGCACTGTGAAAACCAGGCTGGATTGCACGCCGAGACGGATCGAATGAAGCGGGTCGTGATCACCGGCCTTGGGATGGTGACGCCGCTGGCTTGCGGAGTTGAGGCGAGCTGGCGTCGTCTTCTAGCAGGTGACTCCGGTGCTGCGCGCGTCGAGAACTTTGACGTCTCCGATCTCCCCTGCCAGATCGCGACGCAAGTCCCCCGCGGCGATGCGCCCGACGCCTTCGATCCCGACGACTGGATGGACCCCAAGGAACGGCGCCGCGTGGACGACTTTATCGCCTACGGCATGAGCGCGGCGACTCAGGCTTTACGAGACGCCAACTGGGCGCCGGAAACCTACGAGGAACAGATCGAGACGGGCGTATTGATCGGATCGGGAATTGGGGGCTTGGGGGGAATTTATGACGCCTCGATAACTTTGCATGAGAAAGGACCGCGACGCATTTCGCCCTTCTTCATTCCAGGAAGGCTGATCAATCTGGTAAGCGGTCAGGTCTCCATCGCTCACAATCTGAAAGGTCCAAATCACTCGGTGGTCACTGCATGTTCGACCGGGGCGCATGCGATCGGGGACGCCGGGAGGATTATTGCGCTTGGCGACGCCAATGTGATGGTGGCGGGTGGGGCGGAGTCCGCGGTGAACCGGCTTTCGCTTGCAGGCTTTTCGGCCTGTCGCGCGCTGTCGACCGGCTTTAACGACAGACCGAAGAAGGCTTCGCGCCCTTATGACCGCGATCGCGACGGCTTTGTCATGGGTGAAGGCGCGGGCTGCGTCGTGCTGGAGGAACTCGAGCACGCGAGGGCTCGGGGCGCTCATATCTACGCCGAACTCGTTGGCTACGGCTTGTCGGGGGACGCCTACCATATCACTTCGCCTGCGCCAGACGGCGACGGCGCCTTCCGTTCGATGAGCGCTGCGGTGAACCGGGCCGGTATGTCTGTCGACGAAATCGACTACGTCAACGCCCATGGCACCTCCACGCCGGTCGGGGATGAAATCGAACTGCGGGCGGTTGAGCGACTGCTCGGCAACTCTGCTGGAAAGACGACGATGTCGTCGACCAAGTCATCGATCGGCCATCTTCTCGGAGCGGCGGGAGCAGTCGAGGCGATATTTTCAATCCTCGCAATTCGAGATCAAATCGCCCCTCCGACCCTGAATCTCGACAATCCTTCCGTCGAAACAGCGATCGACCTCGCGCCCCATGCCGCGCGCACGCGGCCGATTCACGCGGCGCTCTCCAACTCGTTTGGATTTGGCGGAACGAATGCGTCGCTCATCTTCCGCGCCATCACCTGACGAATGCTTGGTGATTCGTCGTTTCGTCAAAACGCGAGGTCATGTAGAGTTCGTTCGGGCTGCCGCGAGAGCGCATCGAACCGAGCGCGGGCCTTAGCGCGCGACGTGACGGCATCAGTCGGGAGGCCGACGGCGATATGAGCGGACAATCGAGCAGTGGTGGGAACGATCCTCGGCGGCGCGCGAGCCTTTTCGGCCGCGCTCTCAAGCCGCCTTCCGATCGGAGCAACTCGTCGCCGCCCCTCGGAAAGGAGCCAAGGCCGCCTCATCATTCGACCCTTTCAACCGTGAGCGGATTTCTGACGTTCGTCCTCGTCGGAGCCCTCCTGGCGATCGGAGCGGTCGCCTGGCTGATGATGGAGGCGAGAAAGCCCGGCCCGCTGACAGCGGACAAGATCGTCAATATCGTCCGCGAGGACGACGGCAGCATCGCCGAACAGCTCGAACGCGCCGGGGTGATCGATAGTGCAACTTGGTTCAGCCTGCTCGCTCTGCTCGACGGCAATCGAAGCGTGCTGAAGCGTGGCGAATACGAGTTCAAGGCCGGGGTCAGCATGAACGAGATCGAGAGCCTGCTGGCCTCCCGTCGCGTGGTGCAGCACAAGCTCACGATCCCCGAGGGTCTGACCAGCGAGCAGATCGTTCAGCGACTTCGCGACGACGACGTTCTCGCCGGCGACATCAAGGAGACCCCGCGCGAGGGCTCGCTGATGCCGGACACCTACTACTTCGAACGGGGCGACACCCGCCAGTCCCTCCTGACGCGGATGGCGAAGGCGCAGACCAAGATCGTCGATGAAATCTGGAAGAGACGTGCGCCGGATCTTCCCATCAGGTCGCCGGGCGAAATGGTCACCCTCGCTTCGATCGTCGAAAAGGAGACCGGCAGGGCCGACGAACGGCCGCATGTGGCCGGCGTCTTCGTCAATCGATTGCAGAAGCACATGCGGCTGGAGTCCGATCCGACGATCGTTTACGGTCTCGTTTTCGGCAAGGGCACGCTCGGGCACTCCATCACGAAGGCGGAAGTCAATCAGGCCACGCCTTACAACACCTATATCGTCGACGGACTTCCACCAGGGCCCATTGCCAACCCCGGCAAGGCGGCGCTCGAGGCGGTCGCCAACCCTACCCGCCGCAAGGACCTGTATTTCGTGGCTGACGGAACTGGGGGTCACGTCTTCGCCAACTCGTTCGAGCAGCACCTGAAGAATGTCGCTCGTTGGCGGCAGATCGAGAAGGACGCCAAGGACCGGCTTGCTCCGGATGTGACCCCGCCCACCGCTCCCGCCATCCACGGAGCCCTCGAACCCGGTGACCCGGCTTCGTTCGGCGCTCTCGCTGCGCCCACGGCGTCGCGCGCGGCTTCCTCCGTCGTTCTCGCCCGCCTCGCCAAGATCGGCGCGAGCCGGAACGCTCTGGACTCGGCCATGGCGTCGCTTTCATCGGCGGCCGCCGGCGCCAAGTCGATTGAGGAGCTCGGCGCCGTCGTTGCAGGAGTCAACGACGCGCCAGCCGAGGGCGACGCGTTCGCTGACGCAGATTCGAGCGACGCCGGTCCCGTCGCTTCCGTTCCACTTTCTCCGGCCATGCTGGCCGACCAGAAAGCGCGCGGGGCGAAATACGGAACGCCGACGCTGCCGGCCTCCGACAATGCGAACGCCCTCGCCGCGAGCCCGGCGCAGCCGCCGACTGCGTCCGGTCGGCCGCGGATTTATGACGCGTCCGAAGGGACGAAGCTCGATCCGCTGCTCAACAAGACCTACGATCTCAGCTACGGCAAGGTCGTCCCAGCGTTGCGCCAGTAAGCGCGCCGCGCCGCTAGCTAGCGCGAAAGGTCGCCCGCGAGACTGTCGAGGAACGCCAGGCACGCGGCGAGTTGGGCCTCCTCGACGAATTCGTCCGGCTTGTGCGCCTAATCGATCGAGCCGGGCCCGCACACGACCGTCGGCAGGCCGGCCGCCTGGAAATGTCCGGATTCCGTGGCGAACGAGACCGCGACGGTCCGATTTGACCGCGTGAGCCTCAGAGCGAGCGTTTCCGCCGCCGATCCAGGCTCGGCGGCGAACGGCGGCACCTCGACCTCGACCTCGGTCGCGATGGTCGGGCCGCTGACGAACCGCGTCAGCCGCGGCAGCGCCACGGCGTCGACGAAGGCCTGGACCTTCGCCAGCGCGGACGCGGTGGGCGCCCCCGGCAGGCCGCGGAACTCCCAGTGGAAGGCGCATTCGCGGGCAAGAATGTTGCGCGCCGTTCCGCCATGGATCAATCCGACGTGGAGGGTCGAATAGGGCGGCGTGAAGCGCGGATTGAGCGGACGCTCTCGTATTCGCGCGCAAGGCGGCCGATCTCGCTGACGACGTCCGCCGCGACGGCGACCGCGTTGGCGCCGAGCGCCGGCAGGGCGGAATGCGCCTCGTTTCCCGTGACCAGCGTGCGCAGCGTCGCCACGCTCTTGTGGGCGTCGGCGACCTCCATCATCGTCGGCTCGCCCACGACGACTGCGCCCGGCCGTGGCTCGTCCCGCCCGAACCAACCAATCAGGTCCCCCGAGCCCTGGCAGGTCGTCTCCTCGTCATCGCTCAGCGCGATCTGGATCGGCCGCTTCAGCCCCGCCGCCTGGAACGCGGGGACCATCGCCAGCACGCAGGCGTCAAAGCCCTTCATGTCGCAGGCGCCGCGGCCGTAAAGCCGTCCCGCCGCCTCGCGCATCGCGAACGGGCGGCTCGACCAGATCTGGCCGTCGACCGGCACGACGTCGGTATGGCCCGACAGGACGACTCCGCCGTCGACCCTCGGTCCGATCGTCGCAAGGAGCGCCGCCTTGTCGCCGGAGGCGTTCGGCGCCCGGCGGACCGCGACGCCGTGCGCCGCGAGATAGTGTTCGACGAAGTCGACGACCGGAAGGTTCGACCGGTCGCTGATGCTGTCGAAGGCGATGAGCCGCGCCAGAAGCGCCTTGGCCTTTGCGAGACGGTCTGCGCTCATCGCGCGGGCCTCCTGTCCGGTTGCGGCGGACGCGGCGAGAAAGACGGTGGACGCGCCGCCGCTCCGCGCTAAAATGCCCGCCCCATGTACAGGGCCGTCACCCGCCAGGTCAAAGTCACCGTCGAGCCGACCTTCGAGCCGGACCGCTCCAATCCGCACGCCAGCCGCTATTTCTGGCGATATGACGTCGAGATCGCCAATCTCGGCGACATGCCCGTGACGCTGATCGAGCGCCATTGGCGCATCACCGACGCGGACGGACGCCAGCAGGAGGTGCGGGGCCCCGGGGTGGTCGGCGAACAGCCGACCATATTACCGGGCGAAGCCTTTCGCTACGCCTCCGGCTGCCCGCTTGCGACGCCGAGCGGCGTCATGGTCGGGGAGTACCGGATGGTCAGCGCGGACGGGGAAAGTTTCGACGTCGCCATTCCGGCCTTCTCGCTCAACTCGCCCCACGGCAAGCGGGTGCTGAACTAGCGCGGCCCGGGCGGCCGCCCGCAAAGAACCGGAAACGCGCAGGCGATTTCAAAGGCTTGGGCGCCAAAAGTTGTCACTCCGAAACTGCGCTTCTGGCGACCAGGCCCTTCGCCTCTTCCGGCGTCGCGGCAGGACCGACGGCCGGACTTGACGCCTGAGCTCTAGGCGCCGAAGGGTCTCGAAGCCGGGTGGAGACCGCCCGGAAGGAAATCCAAATTTTCCGGAAGGATTTCCAAGTTTCCCGGAAGGATTTCCAAACATTATTTTTCCGTAAAATTAATGTTTTCAAGGCCTTGCGGGGAGCCAGGACGAAATTTGCGGCTCGTCGCTCGCCGCGGCGCCTTTGCTGCCGCAAGGCCGCGGAGGCGTGCGCCGCGAGACCTCCAGCCCCCGTGGAGATGAGAGCCGTTGCCGGGAAACACGGGAGGAGACCTTGGGCTCCGCGAACCTGTCCACGAAACGAGGCCGCACGAGGATGCGATCTCGCCGGACCGCGCTGCCGAAGGTCGGCCGCCGTCGGGTTTTCGGAGTGATGGTCTTATCCGGCTCCATGCCTGCCTCGCTGTCCGCCGCTCTCGAGTGCCGGCGATGGAGAGAACATAGCATAAATGCGGAAAATTAGAAGGGAAATTCAGAAAATGCTGCGCTGTTCGCGCCGGCCGCGGCGGGCCACCGGTAAGAGCTCCGAGCAGGGGCGCTCGCGAGAGGCGGCCAGGAACGCGCCAACTCCGGCATGTTCCTGCGGGACCGCCAAGTCAGCCGTTGAGAACGTCGCGAAGGACGACGGCTTCGTTGTGAGGCTCGTCGCGGGCGGCATAGACGAGCGTCACCCGCCCTTGTTGGGGATCGTCCGAAGCTCGTTCAAGGTTTCGGCGTTGCGCGACAGTTCGGCGCCATACCGGCGGCGGAACTCATCCCACCGAACCGGATCATGGCCGAACCAGCGGCGGAGCTCTGTGCTCGGCGCCACTTCCTTCATCCACCGGTCGATGGCGGCCTCCGACTTGCGCACGCCGCGCGGCCACAGGCGATCAACCAGGACGCGCACGCCGTCATCGGGAGATGGCGGCGAATAGGCGCGCTTGAGACGGACATCGAGCTTTGCTGCCGACTGCATCATTGTGTCCTCCTGGTCCGGGGCGCCTCGCCAAAGCGTCGACGGAGCAACGCGCGGCCCCGGAAAATACTCCAACAGTTTTTTCGCGCGGCCGAGCGAACGCGTCATCCTTGTCGAGGGGGGCGAGACAGGCGGTGGCGACTTCATCGGTGAGCCGGGCCAGTCAGGGCGATAACCGGCAAAGACGCCGTTCATTTTGTCGGAGCCGCATAGGCCGTTGCCGCGAATGGCGGTCCGTCGCGCGTCGATCAGACACGGACTCTTTGCGCCTTCATTGACCGCGACGGGGAAGCGGCGCCGCACGAGCGTCGCGAGTCTTCCGTCCCCGGAAACCGCAAGCGCCGGGAGAGCTGCTGGTGACTTGGCCGGCGCTGAGCGTTTTTGCCGCGCGAAGGGCGAGAACATCATCGGCGATGTCGAGCGTCGTTCGCATCAATCATCTCCGCATCACGCATCAGGCATGGCATTGTCCTTACGCATCAGCCGTCGAGCGAGGCAAGAGATCGCGGCCGGCTCCGAAGCACGCAAAGCACAAAGCACACAATGTGTCCGGTTCAGAAAGCGGACGACAAGTCCGGCATGGTTAGCAGAGTTCTCATAAGGTCCTGGAATTCGCTCGGCCGGGAAGGCCTCGTCGGAGTCGCTCGGCATGCTTTCGCCGGGAGCGGCGCTCTTGCTCCCGCAGATCGGCTCATGCGGCGCGGCGCGCCGGTCAAAACCCGGATCATTGGCCAATGCCGATGGTTCTCCCGGGATTGCGAGGAGCATGTCCTCGCAGGGCGCCAACCAGGCGCAGTCCGAGAAAATGAACGGCGAGCGCGCCGGGCAGGAGAACAAGGCCAACGCCCAGGGCGCGCAGATGAACCGTGAGAAGGGCGCCGCCGCCAATCAGCAAACCGGACAGAACAACCGACCCGGAGAGGCGGAGAAAGGCAAGGCCGAGCGCACCGGTCAGGCGACTGGAAAGGAGAACCGCGCGACGGAGACCGAGAAGGGCAACACCGCGGCTCAGGGGCAGGCGCCGGCCAACGAAAATCGCGCCGGCCAAGCCCAAACTGGCGGCACGGAGATTCAGAACAACCGGCAGAACGCGCAGGCGACTGGCGAGCGTCATGTGAACCCGCAGAACGTCCGCGTCGAGGGCAACGCCCATCTGTCGAACGAGAGCGCGTCGCGCATCGCCGATACGCTGTTCGCCACCGCGACTCCTCAGAACGTCAACGTCAGTATTGGCGCGGCCTTGCCGGGCAACGTCCGTCTGATGCCGCTGCCGACCACTGTCGTCGACCTGGTCCCAGAGTACCGCGACTACGACTACGTGTTGGTGAACGATGAGATCGTCATCGTGCAGCCGTCCACGCGGCACGTCGTCGAAATCATCAACACCGGCGGCGGCGCGACGGCCATGGCCACGACGCACGTGAACCCGTGCGGTCCGTGACGGCTTGAGCGACGCCGGCCACGACCGTCGTCGCACTGAAAGGCGAGACCCCGGAGAAGCCGTCCGCCCGACCCTCCTCGCACATCCACCGGCGGTCGGCTTTTCTCGGACGCGACGCGCGAAAGCCTTGCTTCGCGCGTCGCGGCTTACGCGCTCGCCATCGACGAGAGCGATCAAACATTGACGTCGCGAAGACAGGTCACGAGCCCTCGTCGCGAAGCGCGTTGACGATGTCGAGGGTGACCCGCGCGTCGGGGTTCTTGACTTTCAGTATGGGCGCGCGGTTGCGCGAACCGAGGCGGGTCGGCCCGCGAAGGCCGTGCCTCGCCAGTTCCGACACCACGGCGCTAACGGTCTTGCCTTGCGCCCTGGCGATGGCCTTGGCGGCGGCCAGCACGTCGTCGGCGATATCGAGGGTCGTGCGCAACAAGCATCTCCGTATCACGCATCGAACATGAGCGAGATGTCTGGCGCTCTCAAGGCGTTGGGCGATCAGGAAATTGTCACTGGTCTCTACTCTCCATCGAGCAATTCCGCGACCAGCGCATCGATGGATTCAGAGACGCCGGCCTCGGCGAGCGCATCGCGGACCATCTTTCGCGCGCGCTGGAATTTGACCCCTTCTGGGAGAGCCACAGCGGCGGCGATCGACTCGGCGCGCTCGGCGGCGGCAGCGAGGTCGGGGTGGAGTTTCACCTTGGCCTCGAAGCGGGGGATGGGGAGGTTGAACATCACCTTGTCGAAATGCCGCGCGCCCCATTGACCGCGCGCTTGATAGGCGGCCGCGCGTGAGCGCGCGGTTTCGCTGTTCAACACCGCAGTGAGATAACGCCCTTCCTCGGGCGAGGCCGGAGCAGTCCAATAGAGCATATGGTCAATGACGGCGTTCGGGTCGCTCACGATGCAAGCGGCGGGTTGAGTTCCCGCTTTCGAATAGACGACTCTGAGTGGCGAGGCAGGAAACTGAGCGCCTAGTTCATTGTGGTAGTTCCATCTTTCAGTCAAAGTCATGCCGCTTTCGGCGTTCTCGGTCCATACCGCCTCGGCCTTCTTCATTCAGCGGTGGAGATGATCGAATTGTCGATCCAGCGCGCCCTTGGCATTAAGAACCTCCCCGCCTTCGGTCACCGGAATCACGGCCTCGAACGGTTGGAAAACTCGGTAAGGCAGGATGCTTTCGCCGAGTAAGGTCGGGCGCAAAAACTGCGCCTCGACCCGATTTTCAATGCCGGGCAAGTCCTTCCAGGGTTTCTTCTCCTGCGGGCTGCGGCGGCTCGTCACCATCGGCGCCGAGGGGTCTGCGCCGAGCCGGCCGAGCGCCTTGCGCTCGACAAAACACAACATGCGCGGAACCAGCGTCGCGCCCTGACGAAACGCCTCGCGATAAGCGGAGCCACCGACAAACAGAGCTTCGGTCGGCTTGGAAGCGTCGTCGACGACCATGAACTTGCGCTGGGCGATCAACCGGTCAACCAGCGCCTCGGGCGCGTCGCACAGAGGCAGATCGCAGGAATAGGCGCGTACAGTTTCAGGCATTCGCCTCGAGGTCGCGCGGCGGCGGCCGAACACGGCGCAGGAGGGGACGGGAAACAGCGGCTGCACGCTGTCGTCCATCGTCCAGGCCGCTTCCCATTGCATCGCGCCGCCATGGAACGAACCGGAGCGTAGCCGCTCGAATTGGCCGCGCGTCAGAGCGGCCAGCGGCAAAACAAAAGCGAGCCGCCCCGAGCCGCGCAGATAGAGCGTCGCGGCGCGGGCGGTGAACAACGCCGAGAGGTCGTTCTGCGTCGCGAGCTTGCCGCCGACATAGACGCCGAGCCCCTTCGCCAATTCCCTGAACCGCTTCTGCAGGTCGGCGCTCATGTGGCGGAAGGCGACCCAGGGCGGATTGCCGATGACCACATTGGCCCAGCCGCCGCCGGCCGAATAGGCGAGCGGGCGCGAGAGGTTGCGCGCGACATAGGCCCAGATCGAATCGCGCCCGTCGCGGCGCAAGCGGTCGTAGACGAGATAGGTCGCACCGATGTCGGTCACCGCTTGGGCTTCGTCGTCGCCGTAGTCGCGATACTCGGCGTCCGGGAAGCGGGTGCGCAGATAGGCGTAGTAATCCCGGATCGCACGCTCGACCCGCGATTCGAATTGCGCCCGAGCGAGGCTGCTCTCGGAAGCGCGGCGCAAAATGTCGATCGTTTCGTCGAAGAGATCCGGATCGCGGCACAGAAGCTCGGGGAAATCGAGCGTCGTGGGCGTTCCGCCGTTTGCTTGCGGCACTCGGATGGAGAGCGTCTTCTCGCGGAAATGCTCCGATACCGCGAGCTGCATCGAATCGCCGAGAAAGACGGGAATCTTCAAGGTTCCGCGGCGCAGCGCGAGCGCCGGGGCCAAAGCGAGGAGATAGGTCACGCGGGCGATGATGACGGCGACCGGATGAATGTCGACGCCCGCGATGATCCGCGCCGCGTCGGTCGCGCGCAACTCCCGCGGCGTGCCGCTCTCTTCCGCCTCGGCGAGAAAGAGACGGATGGCATGGAAGAGGAACGTTCCCGAGCCGCAGGCGGGGTCGAGCACCTTCTGCTCAAGAGGAGACGAAATCGCATGCCGCGCCATCTTCGCCGCGAGCCAATCGGGCGTGTAATATTCGCCGAGGCCGTGGCGCTGCTCCCGGTCGATGAGCGACTCGTAGAGCGTTTTCATCACGTCGCTCTCGACCTCCGCGAGGCGGAAGCGGCGCACATGCGCCATCATGCGCCGGACGAGTTTTGCGCCTTCGGGATCGGCGACGATCCAGTCGAAAAAATCGCTCTCGACGGCGCCGCTGACGCCGGCGCTCGCCAAGGCCTCACCCGACAAGAGGCGCGCGGGGTCGTCCTCGTTGAGCCCGAGCACGGCGAAGGCGATGCATTTGGCGACCACGACGAGATAGGTGTGCTGGAGCCACAGCGCGTCGCTTTCGACATCGCGGCCGTAGACGATCTTGAGCAACTGCGCCCAGAGCTGGCGCTTGAGCAGGATGGCCGGGCTCGTCTTCCCCCGCTCCCACAGAGTGCGCAGCGCCATCTCCGCCTTACGGAATGCGACCAACTCGGCCCCCAATTCGATCCTTACGGTCGTCGGGTCGGGCGGCAGCGAAACCTTAAGCGCCAGCGCGCCGTCGAGCCAGCCGAGGAACTCGCCCGGCTTATCGGCGTTGAGAATCGTTTCCTTGATCGTGACGAGAGCGTCTCCTTCTCGCGAGAGCACGAGCCAAAGTCGTCCGTGCGAAGCGATGCCAACGAAGGGTTCGCCGGTTTCCTCTTCCCGGTTGCGAAGATAGTCGGGCATCTTGCGCTCGACGTCCGCCCACTCGCGGACCAGGTCCTTCTTGGCCTCGAAGACGGTGCGGCCGATCAAAGCACCGTGCGGCTCTTCACCTCGATGCGCTGCTCGAAGTGGACCTCGCTAAGGGGTACATCGAATTCGGCGACCAGAAGGGTTCGAAAATCCGCCTTCACTTCGTCATGGCCGGGCTTCCCGGCGAGATGGCGGAGGATTTCGAGTGATTCGGGCTTCAGCGGCACGTCTCGACGCTACCCGGGGTCGCGTACGCCGCAAACGACGAAAAGCGGAGGACACAGCTTTATCGAGCGTCGGGTCGCACCAGCTAGCCTTACTCAGGCTTGCCCTCGGGGATCGTGCCCCGGCGGAGCTGATCGCGCTCCATGGACAGAAACAACGCGCGGAAATTGCCCTCGCCAAAACCCTCGTCGCCGCGGCGCTCGATGAATTCGAAGAACGTCGGTCCGAGAAGCGTCTGCGAAAAAATCTGGAGCAGCAGGCGCGGCTTGCCGTCGGCGGAGGAGCCGTCGGCGAGAATGCCGCGCGACTGGATTTCTGGCACGTTCAACCCGTGCCCCGGCAGCCGCTCTTCCAGCGTCTCGTAATAGGCAGCGCTCGGGGCCGTCATCAAGGGAACGCCAGCGCTTCGGAGACGATCGACGAGAGCCACGAGATCGTCCGTCTTGAGGGCGACGTGCTGGATGCCCTCGCCGTTGAACCGCATCAAGAATTCTTCGATCTGCCCGGAGCCCTTGGAGGATTCTTCATTCAACGGAATGCGGATGAGGCCGTCAGGCGCCGACATTGCCTTCGACGTGAGGCCCGTATATTCGCCCTTGATGTCGAAATAGCGCAATTCGCGGAAATTGAAGAGTTTTTCGTAATAATTCGCCCAATAGGCCATGCGGCCGCGATAGACGTTGTGGGTGAGGTGGTCGATGAGCTTCATTCCGTGTCCGACCGGTTGACGCTCAACGCCCTCCATAAATTCAAAATCGATATCGTAGATCGATTTGCCGTCCTCGTAGCGGTCGATGAGGTAGAGCGGCGCGCCGCCGATTCCCTTGATCGCCGGCAGACGCAGCTCCATCGGCCCGGTCGGGATCTCGATCGGCTGGGCGCCGAGCTCGAGCGCCCGCGCATAGGCCCTGTGGGAGTCCCTGACGCGAAAGGCCATGCCGCAGGGCGAGGGGCCATGCTCCGCCGCGAAATAGGCGGCCAGACTGTGCGGCTCGTGATTGACGATGAAGTTGATGTCGCCCTGCCGGTAGAGCAGGACCTGTTTCGAGCGGTGGCGGGCGACGAGCGTGAAGCCGAGCTCTTCGAAGATCGGCTCGATGACGCCGGGCTCGGGCGAAGCGAATTCGACGAATTCGAAGCCCATCAGGCCCATCGGGTTGGCGTCGTCGATTTCGGCGTCGGCCTTTTGCTGCGCGTTCATAGCTGTCTCCCGTCGTCCGACGCTCCCATCCCGGTCTTCAATCGCGCGATCGCGCCCGGCGGATCGCGCACGGTTTCTGAGGCGGCCGGTCGTTAGCCGTCAGTGTAATTCGTCTATCATTATGTGGGTTTGAAGCGCACGACCGCCAGCCCGTTCGACGGCCCCGTTTACGTTTACCGACCGCCCGATGTCGCGGAGAAATTGGATTGGAGAGCCAGCCTTGACGCGGCCGTTTTTGTTCTCGCCAAATATGGCCCTTGACCTACGTGAATTTGGGAGCAAAATGTCGAAGCGCCACGGACTGCGCGATCCATGCCTACGCCTCCGCCCAAGCCAAGCATTTTCATCAGCTACGCCCATGCGGACGAGCCCGAGAAGCCGTCCGAGGGCGAGGTCAGGTGGCTTTCCTTTGTGACCGGCCATCTGCGGCCGGCCGAGGAGATCGGCGCGTTCGAAATCTGGACGGAGCCGCTCGCGCCCGACCCGGATCTGGATCCCGAAATCGAGCGCAAGCTGCGCGCCTGCGACGTGTTTGTCCCGCTTGTTTCGCCTCATTCGCTCGCGTTCGAGGCGGCCGTCGGCAGCCAAATCGCAATCATCCGCGAGCGCCAGGCCAGGGGCGAGGGCGTCACTCTCTATCCGCTCCTCCTGACGCCGTCGCCCGGGACCGCGCTGGACCTCGGAGAGGGTCTGCGGCCGCTCGGAGGCAGGCCTTTTTCGAGCTACGTCGCCGCGGAGCGGGACCGGCAAATGCTGGACGCGGCCGATGAGATCGTGGAAATGGCTGCGGACGCAGCGGCGCTGAAGAAAGGGCGACGGTCGCGATCGCGAGCGGTTTCGCCAATTCCGCCGGCTTCGCCGCGGCGGCTGGCCCACGAGTGGCGCGGGCAGAAGCCCGAGATCAGCGGCCAAGAATTGCTTGGGGTTTGGCTGAAGACTTAAAGCCCCCAAGTCTCGGCCGCAATCGCGGCGCGGGTGGCGTTGCGCCTGGCGCCGTGCCGGGGGCGGATCGAAAAAAGCAGCTCCGCGTTCCTGGATTCGACGAGCGCGATCTTTCGAGCGAGCGCGCTGGCGCTGGTCTCAGCCAAATATCCAAACCGAACCAATGAGTTGCGCGCCGCCGCGCTTGTCGCCGCGGAACGCGCCGCCGCCGCACGCGTCTTCGAGGCCCTTGCCCTCGGCGCCGCGCCACCGCCGTTGCTGACGCCGGCACCCTCGATTCCGCCTTCGCCGCCCCCGCCCCCTTCGCCTCCGCCTACGCCGCCGCCGCCGGCGCCGGCGATCCGGCCTTTCGGATGGAAATTCGCTTCGACGCCGCCGCTCTGCAAACGCTGGGCGCCCGCGGGCTGGCGGACTTGCCTCTCTGGTGCGAAAGCCTTCCCGACTGGTGGAGGAACGATTGGGAGAGTCTGAAAGCGGCGCTCTCGAGCGACGAAGGGTGGGACGTCTGGATCGAATGGTACGAAGAGCGCCTGCGCGGCGGATCGCGCGGCGAGGCACACGAGTTCGTCTTCGCCAGCGTACCGCCAGATGTCTGGGACAAGGGGCCCGCGGCGGCGAATGCGTGGATCCGCGAGCATCTGCCGAAGGATCCGCGCGGTTCGAGCCCGCCTGACTTTCCGCCGCTGCCAGGGCCGGTTTGACGGCGAGCGCATCCGAGTTGCGCACGCCTTCTTCCGTCCATACCTCTGCCGTCACCGCATCGGCGTCGTTCGACTCTTTTTGGCTTCCCGCGACCGCGGCAATTCCCGCCGTTCGCTTTTACCGTCCCGGATACCAGTAGGCCGCCTGGGGCTTGGAGCGGTCGAGGACGACGAACTGGTTGGCGAACACACGGTAGGTGGGGCTCCATTCGCCGTCCGGCCATTGCACCCGGATCTCCGCCCGCTCCGCCGTGCCGAGGCCGACGTGGATCCAGCCCGCATGGCCCGAGGCGTCTCCACCGCCGACCTCGACGGTGCGGGTCTGGGTGCGCACGCCAGTCTTGACCGAAATTTTCGCTCCGACCGCGTTGCGGTTGGGGTTCGGCTCGACGAGCCACATTTCCGTCCAGTTGCCCATCGGGATTGTCGACCCGTCGTCGCACTTGGCGCCGAGATTGCGGAAGAGCGCGACATTCGAACCGCGGTCGATCTGCAAGATGTCGAGCATGCCGTCGAGGTTGAAATCGGCGATCAGCGCCCCGCGGCCCGTGCGGTTGCCGGCGATGCCCGAAAGATCGCCGGCCTCCGCGAACTTGCCGCTCCACTGGCCGAGAAGCAGGTTGCTCGGATCGTAGGCGGCGAAATCGGGCATCTGCGGCAGGTTGCCCTTGGAGACGAAGATGTCGAGGAGGCCGTCGTTGTTGAAGTCGGCGAATTCGGCGTGCCAGGCGGTCGAGGGCCGCCTGTCGCCGCCCGTATAGGGGATGTGCGCCGTCGCGCCGACTTCTCCGGCGACGTCGCGATAGACCGGAAGCTCGCCCCGGCCGGCCTCGTCCGGATCGAGTTTTTGCAGCTTCTCGTCGCCCATGGAAGTGAGGAAATACTCGGGATAGCCCGAGCCGTCGATGTCGCCCTCGGCGATGCCCATGCCGAAGATCGACAGATGCCGCCACCCGTCGGCGCGGGTGTAGGGACGCGGCGTCTTGCCCGGCTCGATGCGCCACATCTGCTCCTCGCCGCCGCGATAATACTGGCGGTCGTTCGATATGCGGAGCGACGGGACGCCCGACTTGTTCCAGTCGGTGAACAGCATCGAGAGCGCGCAGAAGCCGGGCGCGAGCGGCGTGCGCACCGAATAGTCGGGACGGTCGCCGGGCTGCGGCCGATAGAGCGAGTTCTCCTCGCACGTGCCCCAGGGCGAGCCCGGCGCGTCGCGATCGACATAATGGCCGATCGCCAAGGTCGGGAATTTCTGCCCCGGCTCCCATTCGGCGGCGAACGAGGTCGTCCAGCCCGAATCGCCGTCGAAATTCCATTCCCTGTTGGCGCGGGTGAAGGTGCAGTCGGGCCCGCCCTCGAGCAGGAGACTTGCGCCGACCCTGAGCACGAACAGGTCCATGTGGCCGTCGCCGTCGATGTCGATCGGATAGGCGCCGATGACGTTGGTCAGGAGCTTCGGATCGATGTCGAGCGGCTTCTCCTCGAATTTGAGCGGCCCGCCGGCCTTCGACCTGTTGACGAACAGTTTCGCCGGGTTCTTGCCGCCGGCGAGGAACACCGAGGGAAAGCCGGAGCCGTCGCAGTCGAAGGCCGCTCCGCCGCCGCCGACGAAGAATTCCCAAGGACCGTCGTAGACGCTGTGGAGGCCCGCGGCCTCCGCCTCTTCGTGCATGACCGGGACGTCGCCGACCGGCCGGAGCGGGCCGTTGGCGGCGCGCACGGCGGCGAAGACGAACACGAACGAGAGGAGAAAGACGACGATCCGCATCACGGCGCCTCGATCACCAGAGAGCGCAGAAAGGCGACGATGCTGTCGCGCTTGTCCGGCTCGAGCGCGAGATAGGCGTCGCGGGAAAAGCGCGCGTCGCCGCCGTGCGCCGCGATGATTTCGTCGAGCATGCGGAATTGGCCGTTGTGGCCGTAGGGCGCGGTCGAGCCGATTCCCCAGAGCCGCGGCGTCAAGAAAACGTCGCGCTCGACAAAGCGTTGCGCCTGCAATTCGTTGCCGAGCGCGGCGACCTCGTCGTCGACGATGAGATGACGCTTGAGGTCGCTGAAGAGCGGGATCAGCCACTCGCCCTTGTCGTTCCGTTTGAGCGTCCTGGCGAAGGGGAGCGTGGAGAGGTCGATGCGGATCGGCGTTTTGACTTCCGGCGTACGCAGGGTTCCCGCCATGTCGTAGGGCGCGGGGTCGGTGAAGACGAGCGACTTCAAGGGCAATGTCTCGACGTGGCAAGACGGACAGCCGATGGCGTCGAACTCTCTTGCGCCTTCGGCCGCCGCCCGGCGCCAGTCGTCCGGCAGATCGGTCTTCACCGTCGGCGGCGGCAGCGTCGCCTGGAAGGCGACGAGGGCGGAGACGTCGCCGGCCGTCACCGCGTCGGGCACGCCGCTCTCGGCGAAATCGTGGCTGCCGGTCCAACGCACGCCGAAGCGCTCGACCGCCTCCATGCCGTGATGAACGTTGAGCGCGTTGATGGTGAACTGCCGGAGCGAAGTGAATACGCCCTTGCGGCTGAATGGGCGCACGATGAGGTCGTCGTCGACCCCGTCGACCGAATCGAGGTCGACGATGCCGTCCGGATGGGCGACGATCCAGCCGAAGCGCACGCCCTTGCTGACGAGGTCCGCTCGGACGTCGGCGCCGGAGGCGCAGGCGCGCTTGACGGCGTCGGAGCGGATCGCCTGCAGGTCCGCCGTCATCTCACGCGCCAGCAGCTCGACCAGCCCTGCGCCCATGATCGCGATCGTGTGGCGTTCGCTGGAGAACGAGGGGTCGATATTGTCGAACTGCGCGCTCTCGAACCCTTCCGACACGAAGGCGTTGGAGACGTCGTCGCCGGAGCCGCCCTCGATCGGATCGTTGTGGCAGCCGAAGCAGGAGTTCGAGTCGGGGCCGCTCGTGCGGGTGAAGGGCGGATTGACGCCGGTCTTGCGCTTGGTCGGGATGATGGCCTGGGTCGCCTGCGGCCGTCCCGCGCCGTCCACGGTGGTGAACTTCGCCTTGAACAGCGCGCGGCCGCGCTCGATGAGGGCGGGGAGCGCCGAAGGACCGGCCGCGGCGACCAAGTCGAAGTCGACGTGAGAGGTGAAGACCCGCTCGTCCCAACTGCCGCCGATCGCGGCGCCTGCCGCAAGGACAGCGAACGCGCCGAGCGCGGCGGATACTCCCAAGGCCCGTTTCATGTCCCTCGCCTCGCCGACGTCACGGCGCATCGTTGGCTTCTCTTTGTCACGCTCCGGGAGCGCCTCGCAAGCGCAATCGATCGGGCGAAGCGCTGTCGCCCTCCAAATCTGAGTTGCGCACCTCAACGCTGATTGCTATGGGTGACTGCAAAGAGCCTGGATATGGCGGCAAGCCACCTTACTCTGAGGGACATCGCACGGGAGGCAGGCGTCAGCGTGGCGACCCTTGACCGCGTCTTGCACGGCCGGGCCGGCGTGCGTGAGGACACCGCCCGGAGGGTGCGGGAGACGATCGATCGATACGGGTTTCGACCTACCGCGGCGGCGGCGCAACTGGCGCGCGGCCGGTGGAGCAGGTTCGCCTTCGTGATGCCGACCGGATCCAACGTCTTCATGCAGGCGATCCTCGGCCATGTCGGCGAAATGTCCGGCTGGCTCGGCGCCCGCCGGGCGAGCGTCGAGACGATCATGGCCGAGGTCTTCAATCCCGCGGCGCTCACAACCACTTTGGAATCGCTGGCCGGTCGCTATGACGGGATCGCCGTGG
Organism: uncultured Alphaproteobacteria bacterium; assembly: GCA_963758335.1. Taxonomy (GTDB): domain Bacteria; phylum Pseudomonadota; class Alphaproteobacteria; order Rhizobiales; family Beijerinckiaceae; genus Roseiarcus. Next base: position 1,281,941 of record CAVWVF010000004.1, read on the forward strand.
TGGCGCTCGACCATCAGAGCGTGCGCGCGGCGATCGACGATCTGGTGGCCGGCGGAACATATGTGGTTACGCTCGTCTCCGACGTGCCGGGCTCCCGCCGGCATCACTACGTCGGAATCGACAATGTCGCGGCCGGGCGGACGGCGGGCTCGCTCATGGGACGTTTCATGGGCGGGCGAGCCGGCAATGTCGGGGTCGTGGCGGGCTCGCAGGCGCTGCGCGACCACGCGGAGCGCATCTTCGGCTTCAATCAGGTGATCAGCCTGGAATTCCCGCAGCTCGGCGTGCTGGGCCTGGTTGAGGGAGGCGATCGGGATGATGTCAGCGAAATCCTCACGGCGAGGTTGCTCACCGATCATCCTGATTTGATTGGCGTCTACAACGCCGGCGCCGGAGTCGCCGGGGTCGCCAAGGCGATCGCGGACGCGGGCCGCGAGACGAGCCTCGTCTTCATCGGCCACGATCTGACGCCCTTCACTCGCCGCTGCCTCATTCGCGGCGCCATGGACGCGGTCATCGTCCAGGATCCGGGCCACGAAGCGCGCTCGGCCATCCGGGTGCTGCTTTCGCTGGCGCGGAACGAACCCATTCTGGCCGAGCAGGAGAAGATTCGCATCGATATCGTGATGAGGGACAATTTGCCGTGAAGAGGTCGCGCGGGCGTGGCGCGTCGCAGCCGCTAAGGCTGCCTTCGAGAGGCGGGGTCATCCGGCTGTCAGCCGGTTGCGCGAGCGCTCGAACACGGGTTACTGTGACGGTCGCGCCCGATCGTCCGGTCAGATAGCGATCCAAGAGTTTTTAGCCGGTCCTCGAGGGACCTTTAGTGGAGGAAAAGCAATGAAACTTGCAAAGACACTGGTGCTGGGGGCGACGTTGCTCGCCTCCGTAAGCCTGACGTCGATCGCCGCGCTGGCGAAGGACATCACGGTCGGCATCTCCTGGTCGAATTTTCAGGAAGAGCGCTGGAAGACCGACGAGGCGGCGATCAAGGCGGCGCTCGCCCCTTCGGGCGCCAAGTATATCTCGGCCGACGCGCAGGCCAATCCAACCAAGCAGCTCGCCGATGTCGAAAGCCTCATCGCCAAGGGCGCCAACGTGCTCATCGTCCTGGCGATGGACAACGAGGCGATTCTGCCAGCAGTCAAGAAGGCGACCGACGAAGGCATTCCGGTCATCGCCTATGACCGCCTGATCGAGAGCCCGAACGTGCTCTACATCACCTTCGACAACGTCGAGGTCGGGCGCATGATGGCGAAAGCGGTCGAGAAAGTGAAGCCCGCCGGCAACTACGCCTTCATCAAGGGCGACAAGGGCGACGCCAACGCCAACTTCCTGTTCTCGGGCATCATGGAAGTCCTGAAGCCGGCGATCGACGCCGGCAAGATCAAGAACGTCGGCGAGACCTACACCGACACTTGGAAGCCCGACAACGCCCAGAAGGAAATGGAGCAGATCCTCACCAAGAACAACAACAAGGTCGACGCGGTGGTGGCCGAGAACGACGGCATGGCGGGCGGCGTCGTCGCCGCGCTCGCGGCGCAGGGCCTCGCCGGCGTCGTGCCGGTGTCCGGCCAGGATGGGGATCACGCCGCGATCAACCGCATCGCGCTCGGAACCCAGACCGTCTCGATCTGGAAGGACGCGCGCGATCTCGGCAAGACCGCGGGCGCGGCGGCCGTCGAGCTCGGGGACGGCAAGAAGCGGAGCCAAATCACCACCGACCTCGGCGGCGTGAAGCCCTTCTCGGGCGGACCAAAGCACATGACGATCGACGGCATCCTCTTGACCCCGCTCGCCGTCACCAAGGCCAACCTCAATGTCATCGTCGACAAGGGCTGGATCACCAAGGCGGAAGTCTGCGCCGGCGTGAAGCCCGAGATGACCCCGTATTGCAAGTGAGCTGACCGCCCCTTGGCAGGGTGAAACCAACGAAGGCCGCGCCGCTCTCACGGCGGCGCGGCCCCTTAAGAAACGCGACGCGCGCCAGGTTAGCGGCGACGTTGGAAAAAAGCGAACACAGGGAGAGAGCATGACCTCCGCAGCGCCGGGCGCAGCCAGCGCCGCTCCGAATGAGCCGGCCATCCGCAGGCTGCTGCGCGCCACCGAGATCGACACGCGCATGATCGGCATGATCGCCGCGCTGGCGCTGATCTGGGTCGGATTCAACGTCTACACGCAGATTTCGACGGGCGAGGGCGTGTTCTTGACGCCGCGCAATCTGTGGAACCTGACGGTCCAGACCTCGTCGATCGCGGTGATGGCGACCGGCATGGTGCTGGTCATCGTCATGCGCCACATTGACTTGTCGGTCGGTTCGATCGTCGGTTTCGTCTCGACCATCGTCGGCGTCACTCAGGTCTGGTTCCTGCCCCACTATCTCGGCCTCGACAACCCCTTGACCTGGATCATTACGGTGATCCTCGCGCTCGTCGTCGGCGCCGCCATCGGCGGGTTCCAGGGCGCGATCGTCGCCTATCTCGGCGTTCCCGCCTTCATCGTCACCCTCGGCGGACAATTGTTCTGGCGCGGCGCCGCCTGGTGGGTGACGACGGGCGCGACGATCGCGCCGCTCGACGAACGGTTCTCGTTGATCGGCGGCGGTCCGCGCGGCTCGATCGGCGGTACGGCGAGCTGGGCGCTCGCCGCGCTCGCCTGCATCGGCATTGTGTTTGGTCTCTATTCCCGCCGTCAAAGGCGCGCGCGCTACAACTTCCCGCAGCGGCCGATGTGGGCGGAGTACCTGATCGCCGTCGTCGGCTGCTTCATCGCCCTCGGCGCCACTGCGATCGTCAACGCCTATCCCTGGCCGGAGCGCGTCGCTGCAGCATATGCCGAGGCCAACCACATACAGGCGCCGGAGGGCGGTCTCATCATTCCGACCGGCTATGCGATCCCGGTTCTGATCGCGCTCGTCGCCGGCGGCGTGATGACCTTCGTCGCCAAGCGCACCCGCTTCGGCCGTTACGTCTATGCGATCGGCGGCAATCCAGACGCGGCCGAACTCGCCGGCATCAACACGAAGATGATCACCATCGCCGTCTTCGCCGTGATGGGCCTGCTCGCCGGCGTTTCCGCCTGCATCAACTCGGCCCGCCTTGACTCGGCGACCAATGCGCTCGGCACGCTCGACGAGCTCTATGTCATCGCCGCCGCGGTGATCGGCGGCACCTCGCTCGCCGGCGGCGTCGGCACCATCTACGGCGCGTTGATCGGCGCCTTCGTTATCCAGTCGCTGCAGTCGGGCATGGTGCTGCTCGGCTTCGACGCGGCCTTCCAGCAGATGGTGGTCGGCGCCGTCCTGGTCGCGGCGGTCGGCATCGACACCTTCTATCGTCGCAGAACCGCCAAGGGATAAGCCATGGACGCTCAAGCCCGGACCCCCCTCGTCGAGATGAAGGACATCTCGCTCGCCTTCGGCGGCCTGAAGGCGGTCGACGACGCCTCGATCGATCTCTATCCCGGCGAAGTCGTCGGCCTGCTCGGCCACAATGGCGCCGGCAAGTCCTGCCTGATCAAGGTCCTGTCCGGCGCCTATAAGCGCAACTCGGGGCAGATCTTCATCGACGGGCAGGAAGCCACGATCAACAATCCGCGCGACGCCAAGCATTACGGCATCGAGACGGTCTACCAAGCGCTGGCGCTCGCCGACAACGTCGACGCGGCGTCGAACCTCTATCTCGGGCGCGAATTGCTGACCCGCTGGGGCACGCTGGACGACGCCTCGATGGAAGCGGAGGCGCGCAAGGTGATGGGGCGGCTCAATCCCAATTTCCGCCGCTTCAAGGAGCCGGTGATAGCCCTCTCCGGCGGTCAGCGCCAGTCGGTCGCCATCGCCCGCGCGATCCACTTCAACGCCAAGATCCTCATCATGGATGAGCCGACCGCAGCCTTGGGGCCGGCCGAGACGGCGCAGGTCGGCGAGCTGGTCAAGCAGCTCAAGGCCGAAGGACTCGGCATCTTCCTCATCAGCCACGACATCCACGACGTGTTCGACCTCGCCGACCGGGTGACGGTGATGAAGAACGGCCAGATCGTCGGCACCGGCCGGGTGGCGGATATGACCAAGGACGAAGTGCTGGGCATGATCATCCTCGGCAAATGTCCGCCGGGCGCGACCCCCGGGCCGGGGGCGATGGCGAGCTGATCACAGCATCAGCCTGAAGCCGGAGACGTTGAGGTCGCCCTGCAGGATATCGAGGTCGGGCGCGCGCCTGAATCCGCGCTTTTCGTAGAGCGCCCGCGCGATACGCATCGGCTCGGTCGAATAAATCACGATGCAACGATGTCCGTTGGCAGCGGCAATTTCCACGCATCGTTCGACCATCGCCTTGGCGACCCCGCGCCCCCGCGCCTTCGGGTCCACGGCGAGGAAGCGGAAGCCGGAAGCGTTTCGCTCCATGGGCGCCGCTCCGCCGGATCCATATTGAGCCATGTCGGAGAAATAGACGACCGCGCCGAGGAGCGCGGAGCCCTCGCACGCCACCAACAGTCGAACGCCGGGCTTCGTCGCTTGCTCGCCGATCCTCTTGAGCGCGTCATAATATCCGGGCTGCGCATCCTGCTTGGGAAATCCATCGAGCCCAGAATAGGCCTCGATCATGAGCCTTCCAACCGCCTCGACGACCAGGTCGAACTCGACCGCCCAGGCGGCTGGCCTGGGCCAAGCAACGCCCGTCGGCCTGGGGCTGCCCGCCGCCGGCCGCGCCCGCCTCACTCCAGATTGGTGTGGCGCGCGCGCATCGTCTCCGCCGTCTCATGAAAGCGCGGCCGGAGTTTGAGGATCGCGAGTTCGAAGGCGATCATTTGCGAAGTCTCGAACAGCGAGCCCATCGGCAGGACGGAAAGCTTGCCGCCCCGGTCGTCCGCCATCGTCTGCGCCGGAATGACCGTGACGACGTCGACATGTCTGGTGAGTTCTCCGTTGGGCTGGGCGGTGACCAGCGCCGTGCGGGCGCCCGCCTTGCGCGCGATGTCGACGAGGGTGCGGGCGGTCGCGAGATCGCCGGGGCCGGCGGAGACGAAGAAGAGGTCTCCCGGGCCGACTTCGGGGGTCGTCATGTCGCCCCAGACCGCGACGTTGCGGCCCATGTGGAAGAGGCGCATGGCGAAGCCGCGCATCTGCAGACCCTCGCGGCCGAGACCGAAGACGACAATGCGTTTCGCCTTGACGATCTCCTCGATGAGCCCGTCGAGCGCGTCTTCCGGCATTGCCGCGAACACGCCTTCGAGATCGCTCAGCGCACCCTTCGCCAGCGCGCTCAAGCTTTCCGCCATGACGCCCTCCCTTGTCGAATTCGGAGCCTCGTCATACCGACTTCCGCATCACGATCGGGCACTCGACCTTGATCTGCCGCGGGCGCAGCGCCGACCCCGCGGCCGCGTCGATGAGAAGCTCGGCCGCGATCGAGCCCATCTCGAAATGCGGCAGTAGCACGGTCGTGAGCGGCGGATGGAGATGCTGCGCGATCTCGCGGTCGTCGTAGCCCATGACCGCGACGTCGTCCGGAATCTTCAACCCCAGTTCGCGCAACGCCTCGTAGCAGCCGACCGCCATCATGTCGTTGGCGCAGAAAATGGCGGTCGGCGGAGCGGGCAGGCGCATCAGCTCCCGTGTCGCCTCATAGCCCGACAGCGGCTGCCAGTTGCCTTCGCGCACGAGGTCGGGATCGAACGGCAGGTCGGCGGTGGCGAGCGCCTGGCGATAGCCTCTCAGGCGATGGCGAGACGCCTCCATGCTCGCTTCGCCGTTGACATAACCGATGCGCCTGTGGCCGGCGCGGATGAGCACGTCGGTCGCGGCGTGCCCTCCCGCCGTTTCACCCGGCGCAACCGAAATCAGCGAGCTGTTGGCCGCGTGGCAGTTGAGCAGAACCATCGGCAACTGCGGCGGCGTCGCGGGCCCGTCGACCAGGCGCGTATTGATCGTCGCATAGATGAGGCCGAGCAGCGGCTGAGCGGTCAGTTGCGCAAGCGCCGCGGCTTCCATGTCGGCGTCGCCGCGCGTGACCATTACGGTGACGGTCAGCCCGTGCTCCCAGGCCTTTTCGCGCACGCCGTCGAGCCCGATCGCCGTCCAGGGATCGGTAGAGATCTCGTCGCAAACAAAGCCGATCGAGGTTGGCGACGACGGCGAGGGCGCGCCGCCGCGACGCACCGGCTGATAGCCGAGCCGGGCCGCGGCCTTCATCACCCGCTGCCGCGTCTCGGCCGAAAGACGGGCCCCGTCGGCATGGTTGAGAACGAGCGAAACCGTGGTCTGGGAGACGCGCGCCTCGTTGGCGACGTCGATCATCGTCGGCCGGCGCACGGATGCGGTCCGCCGGCGATAACCACGCCTTTCGTCGTGCCGGCGCTCCGTCCCGGCCGCGCCGCCGTTTCCCTCCAACATCCGTCCCTCGAACCCGTCCGCGAATATTATTACCTCACCAAGACCATGAGATTCAACGATGAATTGCGCTCCATCAGCTTTCCCATTGACAAGTTTTAGCACATTATTATCCTCGCCTGCGCTCGGGGTTCAAGCGTGAAGGAACGGCGCGGCGTGTCGCCGCGTGAGGACGCCCTCGCGTCCCGAAAATCACCGGTGAAAGAGCCGTCGCGGCGCGCCATGGCGCGTGTTCGTCTAGAGGAGGAAAGCGAAATGCTCATCAATCGCAGACAAGTGCTCATCGGGTCGGTCGGCGCTGCCGCCGGGCTGACGATCGTTCCCGCCTTCGGTCAGGTGCCGCCGCTGAAGAAGAAGGATTCTTACAAGGCCGGCTTCGCGCAAATCGTAAGCAATAATCCCTGGCGGCTGGCAGAGACCGTCAGCATGCAGGACGAAGCCAAGAAGCGCGGCGTCCTGCTCGTTTACACCGACGCGGCGGATTCGGCGGCCAAGCAGGTCGCCGACGTCAACAGCATGATTGCTCAGGGCGTCGATTTCATCTTCTTGCCCCCGCGTGAGGAGAAGCCGCTGATTCCGGCGATCTTGGCTGCCAAGAAGGCCGGCATTCCGGTGCTGCTTGTCGACCGCAACGTCGATCAGTCGCTCGCCAAAGCGGGCGAGGACTATCTCGCCTTCATCGGCTCGAACTTCGTTCAGGAGGGCCAGCGGGTCGCCGACTGGACGATCGCCAAGACCGGAGGCAAGGGCAAGATTATCGAACTCGAGGGCTCGATCGGCAGTTCGCCCGCCAACGACCGCAAGAAGGGCTTCGACGAGACGATCAAGGCCAAGGCGCCGGGGATGGTGATCCTCGCGAGCCAGTCCGGCGACTTCAACCGCGACAAGGGCCGGCAACTCACTGAAACCCTGCTGCAGGCGCACCCGGACGCCACCATCGTCTATGCGCACAACGACGAAATGGCGCTCGGCGCGATCACGGCAATCGAAGCGGCGGGCAAGGTTCCCAACAAGGACATCCTCGTCGTGTCGATCGACGGCGAAAAGGACGGGGTGCAGGCGATCATCGATGGCAAGCTGGGCGCGACCTGCGAATGCAATCCGCGCTTCGGGCCGGCGGGGTTCGACATTATGTTCTCCTACGCCAAAGGCGAGAAGATCCCGCCGGTCATCGTCAATCCCGACCGCTTCTTCGACGCCAGCAACGCCAAGGAGATGCTCGCGACGGCGTTCTGACATCGCAGGGACCTTTACGACCCCTTGTCGAAACCTCTCCCGCCTGCTTCGATGCCGGCGGGAGGGTGTTGCTTGGACAGGCCAGCCACGCGTCAACGCCGAAAGTCCTGGATGCCGCCGACCGCTCCGCTCCTCGCCATGCGCGATATCGACAAGCGCTTTCAGGGAGTGAAAGCGCTTGCGGCGGCGTCGCTCGAAGTCGCCCCTGCAGAGATCATGGCCCTCGTCGGCCAGAACGGGGCGGGCAAGTCGACTCTCATCAAGGTGTTGGCCGGCGCTTACCGGCGGGACGGCGGCTCGATCCTGTTCGCCGACCGCGCGATCGATTTCGCCTCGCCGCAGGAAGCCCAGCGCGGCGGCATCAGCACTATCTATCAAGAAATCAACCTCGTCCCGTTTCGCTCCGTCGCTGAGAATATTTTTCTCGGCCGCGAGTACCGCCGGTACGGGCTGCTCGACTGGAGGCGGATGAACGCGGAGGCGGCCGAGCTGCTGCGGCGCTTCGCGGTTGAGATCGACGTGGGCCGCCCGCTGACGGACTTCTCAACCGCGATTCAGCAGATGGTCGCCATCGCCCGCGCGGTGTCATTCAAGGCGCAACTCGTCATCATGGACGAACCGACCTCCTCGCTGGACGAACGCGAGGTCGGGGTGCTGTTCGACGTCATGCGGCGGCTGCGCGCCGAGGGCGTCGCGGTCATCTTCATTACCCATCGGCTCGACGAGCTCTATCAGGTCTGCGACCGCGTCACCGTCATGCGCGACGGACGCACGGTAGCGACGAGCCGCATGGCCGACGTCGACAAGCTGCACCTGATCTCCGCGATGCTCGGGCGAGACCTCGAGACCGTGCGCGCCCACGCGACCGGCTTTTCCGCGACCTCGGGCGCGGCGGGCGGCGAAGTGCTGGCGGCCGAAGGGCTTAGGATCGGACGCAAGGTGCGCGACGCGCGCGTCGAGGTGAAATCCGGCCAGATCGTCGGGCTCGCGGGCCTCCTCGGGTCGGGCCGGACCGAAACGGCGCGGGCGATTTTTGGCGCCGATCCGCCGGACGCGGGCACGATCCGTCTTTTGGGAAAGGACGTGTCCCCGCGCCAACCGTCCGATGCAATTGCGCTTGGCGTCGGCTATTGCAGCGAGGATCGCAAGGCGGACGGCATCATTCCCGACATGTCGGTGCGCGAGAACATCACCCTCGCCATCCTGCCGCGCCTCGTCAAGATGGGCGTCGTCGACGAGGCCCGCCAGCGCGCCATCGTCGAGAGGTTCATGACGCGCCTCGCGATCAAGGCCTCGAGCGTCGAGCAGAAGATTCGCGATCTCTCAGGCGGCAATCAGCAGAAGGTGTTGCTCGCGCGCTGGCTCTGCACCGATCCGAAGCTCCTGATCCTCGACGAGCCGACCCGCGGCATCGACGTCGGCGCCAAGGCGGAAATCCAGTCGCTCATCCGCGAACTCGCTGACCAGGGCCTCGGCGTGCTGATGATTTCGTCCGAGCTCGAGGAGATCGTCGAAGGCGCCGACCGCGTCTTCGTGCTGAGCGACGGGCGTACCGTCGCCGATCTGCCGCACGCTGCGGCGACCGCCTCGGCGATCATGGCGGCGATGGCGCACGAGGATCCGGCGGCGATAGGAGCGCGCGCCCGTGGCTGACGCGCCGACGATCCGGCGAAAGACCGCCTCACTCGACGTCGCGGCGTTTTTCCGCCGTTACGCCGCACTGACTGCGCTCATCGTGCTGCTGGCGTTCAATTTCGCGGCTACGCCGCATTTCGGCAGTCTGCAGACGCTGAACGTGAACCTCACCCAGGTTGCGACCATCGTCATCGTCTCGGTCGGGATGACGCTCGTCATCGCGACCGGCGGCATCGACCTCTCCGTCGGCTCACTGATGGCGATTTCGGGCGCGCTCGCGCCGATCATCTTCCTCAGTTCGTTTGGGCGCTCGCATCCGCAGATCGGAAACATCCTCGCCTTCGTCGTTTCGGTTGGCGCCGCAGGCCTGCTCGGGGCGTTCAACGGCTGGTTCATCACGCGCTTCCAGGTCCAGCCGATCGTCGGCACCCTCGTCATGTTCATCGCCGGACGTGGCATCGGGCAGGTGATGACTAACGGCAATCTACAGCCGTTCCACAACCCGACGTTCCAGTTCATCGGGCTCGGCCGCGTCTTCGGCGTGCCGTTCCAAGTCATCGTCATGCTGGTCCTGGTCGCCGTCGCCGCCTGGGCTCTGAGGCGAACGCTGTTCGGTCGTCAGATTCTTTCGGTCGGCGGCAACGAGCGGGCGGCGCGCCTATCGGGCGTTCCGGTCAACAGCGTCAAGCGATGGGTCTATGCGATCAGTGGCCTGTGCGCCGGGATCGCCGGTCTGGTCGTCATTTCGATCAATTCGTCGAGCGACGCCAATCAAGTCGGCCTCGGCATGGAGCTCGACGCGATCGCTGCGGTCGCGGTCGGCGGCACCCCCTTCACCGGCGGACAGGCGAGCGTGGTCGGCTCGCTCATCGGCGCGCTGCTGATCCAGCTCGTGCGCTACACCCTTCTCGCTAACGGCGTACCCGACGCGGCCGCGCTGGTCGTGAAGGGCGGGATCATCGCCGGCGCGGTCTGGTCGCAGCAGCGAGGCAGATCCGCATGAGCGCCGAAGCCGCGAATTCTTCCTTGGCTGCGCGTCCCAGCAGCCTCGCCTGGGCGGCGCAGCAGCGCGTGCTGATCGCACTCATTCTTCTGATCCTCTTTGGGGCGCTGCGCTACGATCATTTCCTGGGCGCTTACAACGTGCTCAGTGTGCTCCGCTACAACTCGATGTTCGCGCTGACGAGCCTTGGAATGTGCTTCGTAATCATGACGGCAGGCATCGACCTCTCAGTCGGAACCACCGCCGCCTGCGCGAGCGTCGTGTCGGCGATTCTCTCCCCGCTCGGCCTCCTCCCCGGCCTGCTCGGAGGGCTGGGAACGGGACTCGCCGTCGGCTTCGTCAACGGCTTCATGGTCACGCGGATGAAGATCCTGCCGTTCATCGCAACCCTCTCCGGGATGCTGATGGCGAGCGGAGCCGGGCTCTTGCTTGCACATAACCAGTCCGTCTCGGTCTCCTACGATACGAATTTCACCTGGCTCGGCCAGGGCGATGTCCTCGGCTTCCCGACCCCGGCCTGGATCGCCGCCGCCGCATACGTCTACGGCTCGATCGTGCTCAACTACGCGAGCTTCGGCCGCTACGTGCTGGCGATCGGCGGCAATGAGGAGGCGGCGCGCCTGATGGGCCTGCCGGTCGATCGGGTCAAGTTTTGGACCTACGTGCAGTCGGGCGTTTTCGCGAGCCTCGCCGGAGTCATCCTGGCGGCGCAGTTCGGCGCCGGCCAGCCGGCCGAGGGGGTCGGCTGGGAATTGTTCTCGATCGCGGCGGTCGTCGTCGGCGGCACCTTGCTGACCGGAGGCCTCGGCTCGGTCGCGACGACCCTCGCCGGCGTCCTCCTTCTCGGCCTCATCTTCAACGTGCTCAACTTCGAGAACGGCCTCGGCTGGATCAGCCTCAGCGCCTACTGGCAGTCGGTCGTGCGCGGGCTCTTCCTCATGATCGTCGTGATGGCGGGCTCGGGGGCCGCAAAGCGGGCGGTCCGGCCCGCCTGAAGTCGGGCCGAACCGCCCGCGCCGTCGGCCTGTCAGGCGACTTCGAGGCGTACGCCGCGAAGGGGTCGCGCCCGCTCGCCGTGTGCGCGATCGTGCCGGGACGGATTTCGGATTCCGAGGGCTGCACGCCCCGGGCCGCCGCGCCATTGTTGTCCCCCGCCGCGCGCGGAACTGCTGCGCTCTCTTCGGGTTGCCGACTCTCGTCGGCGCCCGCTACTCTACGACAAGCTGGGACCGACGGGAGCTTTCATGCGCATCAGCGAGGGCAAGCCCTACCCGCTCGGCGCCACCGCCGACGCCAACGGTGCCAATTTCGCGGTCTTCTCCGCTCATGCGACACGGATCGACGTCTGCATCTTCGACGCGCCGGACGGACGCGAGGTCGACCGGTTCGAGTTGCCCGAGTACACCGACGAGGTCTTTCACGGCCACGTCGCCGGGATCGGGCCCGGCTCGTTCTACGGGTTTCGCGCCAACGGGCCGTTCGAACCCGAGGCCGGATTCCGCTTCAACCCGAACAAGCTCCTGCTCGACCCCTACGCGCGCGCCCACGCCGGCAAGCTCGTCTGGGACCCCGCCGTGTTCGGCTACACGATCGGCGCCGAGGGAGACGACCTGACCTTCGACGAGCGGGACAGCGCGCCTTTCGTGCCGAAATGCGCCGTCGTCGATCCCAACTTCGATTGGCGCGGGGAATACCGAAGGCACAGCGTCCCGTGGGACCACACCATCGTTTATGAGATGCACGTCAAAGGCTTCACCAAGCTGCATCCCGAGGTGGACGAAGGCCTGCGCGGATTCTACGCCGGCCTGGGGTCGAAGCCCGTCGTCGACTACATCCGGTCGCTCGGAGTCACGACCGTCGAGCTCCTGCCCGTCCATACGTTCATCGACGACCCATTCCTGCTCGATCGCGGCCTCAGGAACTTTTGGGGTTACAATTCGATCGGTTTCTTCGCGCCCGACCCGCGCTACGCCGCCGACGTCCCGAATTCGCTGCGCGAGTTCAAGGAGATGATCGCCCGCCTGCACGACGGCGGACTAGAGGTTATCCTGGACGTCGTCTACAACCATACCGCCGAAGGCAACGAACTCGGCCCGACCCTTTCTTTCAAGGGCATCGACAACCGCTCCTACTACCGGCTCATTGCCGATCAGCCGCGCTACTACGTCAACGACACCGGAACCGGAAACACGTTGAACCTCAGCCATCCGCGCGTCATCCAGATGGTCGCCAACTCCTTGCGCTATTGGGTGAGCGAAATGCGGGTCGACGGGTTCCGCTTCGATCTCGGTACGATCCTGGCGCGCGAGCCCGACGGCTTCAAGACCGAGAGCGGCTTTCTGAAGGCGGTCGGACAGGATCCGCTGCTCGCCGAGGTGAAGCTCATCGCGGAGCCGTGGGACTGTGGGCCGGGCGGCTACCAGGTCGGCGGCTTTCCGCCGGGCTGGGCCGAGTGGAACGATACGTTCCGAGACACGGCCCGCGATTACTGGCGCGGGACGGCGAGCGCGAAGGCGCTTGCGCCCCGTTTATGCGCTTCGCCCGACAAGTTCAACTTCCGCGGGCGGAGGCCCGGGGCGAGCGTCAATTTCATCGCCGCGCACGACGGTTTCACTTTGCGCGATCTCGTCTCCTACAACGACAAGCACAACCAGGCGAACGGCGAAGACAACCGCGACGGCCATTCCGACAACCGCTCGTGGAACTGCGGTGCCGAGGGTCCGACCGACGATCCCGCGATCCGCTCCCTCCGCGTGAGGCAGATGCGCAACCTGCTTGCGACCCTCATGTTGTCCCAGGGGACGCCGATGATCGCGGCGGGCGACGAATTCGGCCGCACCCAGGACGGCAACAACAACGCCTACTGCCAGGACAACGAAATCGGCTGGGTCAACTGGCGTCTGGACGAGGAGCAGCAGGCCCTCGTCCAATTCTTCCGCAAGCTGACGGCGTTGTTTCGCAGCTACCACGTGCTGCGGCGGTCGCGCTTCTTCACCGGCGAGACGAACCCGGACATCGACGTCAAGGACGTCACCTGGATAGACGCCAACGGCTCGCAAATGAAGCCCGAGACCTGGGACAACGAGCACACGCGCTGTTTCGGCATGCTTCTCGACGGGCGGGCGCAGACGACCGGCATCAAGCGTCTAGGCGGCGACGTCACGCTGTTGATCGTTTTCAACGCGCATCACGACGTGGTCAAGTTCACGTTGCCGCGCTGTTACGAGGCCTACGGCTGGAGCCGACTGATCGACACCAACGCCCCGGAGTTGCCTGCGCGAAAATTCAGGATCGGCGCCGCATACAAGGCGACCGGGCGGTCCCTCCTGCTGTTCGAGCGCGTCCCAATCCGCGCCGCAACGACGGGGCGCGACGGCGCGGCAAACCGTCCGGCCTCGGAACCGGCAAACTCGTCCCCGTCATGAGCCGAGGCGAAGCAGCCTCCGCGAGAGGATGGCGGCGCGAACTCGAGCTAGGCTGCCACATCTCCGTCTCTTTGATGTTTAAGTCTGCCGCCTTCAACCCGGGTCGATCCGAAGGCGAAGGCGTCAAGCGTTTGTTCGAGGAGGGCGGAATGGCGGAAGATCAAGGCGGGCCGGCGGGTCCCGATCTATCGCAGGGCGCCGAGCTCCCCGATGGCGGCAAGCTGGTCGGCCATGTCGGGGACGAACCGGTGCTGCTTGCGCGGCAAGGAGCGGAAGCATTCGCGGTCGGCGCCCACTGCACCCACTATCATGGGCCGCTCGTCGACGGGCTCATTGTCGATGGCTCCGTTCGCTGCCCCTGGCATCACGCCTGCTTCGACCTTAGCACTGGCGAAGCGGTTCGCGCGCCCGCTTTCAGCTCCCTGGATACATGGACAGTGGAGCAGCGCGACGGAAAGCTGTTTGTCGGAGAAAAGCGCGCTCGGCCAAGCGCGAAACCACGCGCCGAGTCAGGCCGGCCGAATCGAATCGTGATCGTCGGCGGAGGGGCTGCCGGGTTCGCCGCCGCTGAGATGCTGCGGCGGCGGAAATACGGGGGCGAAATCGTCATGTTCAGCAGCGACGATGCGCCGCCGGTCGATAGGCCCAGCCTGTCCAAGGACTATCTTGCAGGCAGCGCGCCCGAGGAATGGGTCCCTCTTTGCCCTGACAGCTTCTACCCGGACAACGCCATCGACCTGCGACTCCGATCCGCCGTTGTCGGCCTCAACGTCGGGACTCGCGAAATCGCGCTCGCCGACGTGGGAGCTCGTCCCCTTCGATCGGCTGCTTCTTGCGACCGGGGCCGAGCCCGTGCGTCCATCCATCCCCGGCGCGAAGCAGTCCGATGTGCTCGTGTTGCGCTCGCTCGGCGACTGCCGAGCCATCATCGAACGAGCCAAGGCGGCGCGGCGGGCGGCGGTGTTGGGAGCGAGTTATATCGGGCTCGAGGTCGCGGCCTCATTGCGGGCGAGGAATATCGAAGTCCATGTCGTGGCGCCGGAACAACGTCCAATGGAGCGCGTCTTGGGCCCCGAATTCGGCGACTTCGTTCGAGCGCTGCATGAGGAGCACGGCGTGGTCTTCCATCTTCAGACCACGGCGAGCGCGATCGACGGCAAACAGGTCCGGTTGTCGGACGGAAGCGTCATCGAGGCCGACCTTATTGTCGCGGGCCTCGGTGTGCGCCCGCGCAGCGGGCTTGCCGACTCGGCTGGCCTCAGGGTGGATCGGGGCGTCGTCGTGGACGCCTATCTCGAAACGATGGCGCCGGGCATTTTCGCCGCCGGCGACATCGCGCGCTGGCCTGACTCGCACAGCGGCGATTCCATCCGCGTCGAACACTGGGTCGTCGCCGAGCGACAAGGACAAATCACAGCGCTCAACATGCTTGGCGGCCGCGAGAAATTCTCGTCCGCTCCGTTCTTCTGGGGCCAACACTACGACATCCCGATCAACTACGTCGGCCATGCGGAGCGATGGGACGAACTCGCGGTCGAGGGAAGCATCGCCGGCAAGGATTGTCTCGCCCGCTTCAAGCGTGAGGGACGCACGCTCGTCGTCGCTTCGATATTCCGCGACGTCCAGAGTCTCGAAGCCGAGGTCAGCCTGGAACGCGAGGCGGCGCCTTAAGGGCGTCGTTCTGGGCGTGACCCGGAAACGGCGTCATGCCTTCGTCAGCACCGCGATCGGCAACGGGCCGAACCAATCGCGCAACAATGCGTCACGGTCGAAATGCTGCCCGCGGAGGAGGTCGAACCATTCGCCCTCAGGCATCTGCGCCCGCGCCCGCCAGTCCGGCTTCTCTTCCCGTTTCGCGGGAATCCGCCCCGCCAGCAGCGCGATACGGCGTTCGCCGGCGGCGCGGATGAAGCCGAACGCCCAGTCGGCGTCTTCGCCCGGCGTCTCGATCGGAAGATAATCGCCCCCGGCGAAAAGCTCGGCGCAATCGCATCGCAAGGCCAGCAGAAGCGCCGTCACGGCGAGCTTGATCCGCCCGTCGCGCCAGGTCGCGAGCAGCGACTCGAACAGCTTCGCGCGCTCCTCTTCGATCTCGAGCCGCGGTGCGAGCGCAGTCAGCGCCGCCTCGCGCTCCCGATAGTCGACCGCGCGTCGATTGTCCGGATCGACCAGGCTCAGGTCCCACAATTCGCAGCCCTGGTAGATGTCGGGGACGCCCGGCGCCATGAGCTTCAGCGCCATCTGCACGACGCTGTTCTGCACGCCGAGCCGTGCGATGCGCGCGACAAACGGGAGGAAGCTCGTCAGGAATCCGCCCTCCGGCCTCAACGCCTCTTGGACGAAGCTGTGCATCGCCGCCTCGTACTCGAGGTTGGGCGCCGCCCAGTTCGAGCGTTGCTTGCCCTCCCGCAACGCCTTTTCGAGCGCCAGATGAAGGCGGCTTCGATAGGCTTCCAGCCCCCCGGCCGCCGGCGCCTCGAGCAGTTCAAATGGCCACGAGCCGACCAGCATCTGGTAGAACATGTATTCGTCGTCGCGGTCGGGCGGCGCGCGGCCTTCGACGTCGCCGAGCCTCGCCCGAACAAGTCGGCTCCAGCTCGTGACCTGACGCCGCCATTCCTCTGGGACTTCCGAGAGCACCGCGAGCCTTGCGCGCGCATCCTCGCCGCGTTTCGTGTCATGCGTGGCGGTCGCGAGCATCGCGTGCGGCCAGTGCTCCGCGCGCTGCGAGTTCCCTGTGAAAGAGCGATGGCGCGACGCCGAACCTCTCCGGCGCGCCGCCGACTTCGTTCAATGCGACGAAGCGGTTGTAGCGGTAGAAAGCAGTGTCCTCGACGCCCTTCGCCATCACCGGCCCCGAGAACTGCTGCAGCTTCATCGCGAAGCGGAGCGCCGCGGTTCGGGCGATCTCGCTCGCCGCCGATGTCTTGGTCTCCCCGGTCAGGAGGCGCTCGAGGAAATCGAATGCAGACGCATGGACGTCCGAATCGAACCGGCGCGCGCGTGTGACCGCCCACGCGATGTCGCGCCGATCGGCTTCGACGAGCTCGCCGGAGAGGTCGACATAGGTGCGGTAGACCGGGAAACAGGCGACGATCGCCCTGATCGCGCGCGTAAGGATCGTACGTGTGAGATCCGCCGTCATCGGGCTCTGGCGGGCGAGACGAGTCGCGGCGCGGCCGAGCGCGCCGAGTTCGCTCGCCATCTCGTTGTCCATGATCCTGAGCTTGGAGGCGAGGGCGATCGCTTCGAAAGAATCGTTTGCGCCCGCGAAAGCGCGATAGCTCTCGGACAGCGCGGGCTCGGCGGACGGGTCGATCAAGAGCCCGAGCGAAAGATTCAAAAAGTCGTATCCGGTCGTGCCCTCGACCGGCCAACCGGCGCGCAGCCGCTCATGCGCCGCGAGGATCTTCTCGACCACGAGATAGAAGGGCCGTTCGACCCGCTCGCGAAGGGTTGTCAGATAGGACTTGGGGTCGAACAGGCCGTCGACGTGATCGATCCTGAGGCCGTCGATCTCCCCGGCCTCGACCATGCGGAGCGCCCGGGCGTGCGCGTGATCGAACACCGGCGCAAGCTCCATCCGCAGACCGGCCAGGTCGTTGATGTTGAAGAAGCGCCGGTAGTTGATCTCGTCCTCGGCGACGCGGAAGAACGCGACGCGCCAGAACTGGGCGGAAATCAGTCGATCGAGCTCGAGCCAGTCCGAGTTAAACGCGGCGACGCGCTCTTCAATCTCGCGGCGCGTTTCGGCTTCGCTGTGCGCAAAGTCCGCCAGTTCAGCCTTGAGGAAGAGAGCCCGTTCGGCGATCTGCGGCCGCCAGTTCGGCAGGTCGAGAAACTTGTCCGAGATCCGATCAAGCGCTTCGCTGTCGTGGCCGAGGATCATCGGATAGGTGAGCGAGCAGATCGGCAGCTTGTGCGCGCCATAGGCCCATATGGCGAAGGTTCCGTCGTCGTCGAACGCGAGAGCCAAATTGCCGTTCCTCAGTTCTTCTCCGTATTGCGCGCCCAGCACGGGCGCGAGCAGCTTGCCGCCGCCCTCGTCCCAATCGATGTCGAACCATCCGGCATAGCGCAACTCCGGCCCCCATTCGAGCACGTCGAGCCAGAGCGGATTGTCGGCGCCGCCGACGCCCGTGTGGTTTGGGACGAAGTCGAGGATGGCGCTCAAACCCTCGCGCCGGAAGGCGCCGATCATCGCCGAATAATCTGCTTCCGAGCCGTGCTCCGGGTTCAGCCTTGTGTGGTCGGTGATGTCGTAGCCGCGCGGGCTCCCCGGCCTCGCCTTGAAGAAAGGCGACAGATAAACGTGGCTGACGCCGAGGCCGGCGAGATAGGGCGCGATCACCGCCGCTTCATTGAAGCCGAAGCCCGCCCTGAGTTGCAGTCGATAGCTGGCGCGGGGAGGCATCATGCAGCCCCGACGCTCCAGCGCACGCTCCAGGGCCCGAATTCAGCTCCGGTCTCGCCGCAACGCCAGAAGACGCCGGCCGTCTCGGGGATGGCGACCCGGCCGTCGGACAGGTTCGCGTCGAGCGTGAGGCGGCTGGCGCCGGCCCGCCAGACAACGCGGATCGCCTGCTCGCCGAGAATCGAGCGCTGGCCGCCGTGCTCGATTTCCGGCAGGAGCGGCCGGACATGCTCCCGCCGCGCGGCAAGCGCCGCGCGATAGAAGCCGAGGCGCTCGGCGTCGATTCGGCGCCAGTCGAGCTTCGCCGACATGAAGGTCGTTTCAGCGACCGGATCGGGAATCTTCGCCGCGCGCTGGGGATCGGCGAACTCTGGAAAGCGAGCGAATTCCTCGCGTCGCCCGCGCCGAACGGCTTCTGCTAGGTCGCCGTCGAAATCGCAGAAGAACGGGAACGGCTGCGCCGCCGCCCACTCCTCGCCCATGAACAGCATCGGCGTCTGCGGCAGCAGGAGATAGACGCTCGCGAGCGCCCGGATGGCCTCCGCGGAGGCGAGCGCGGTCAGCCGCTCGCCGAAAGCGCGGTTGCCGATCTGATCGTGGTTCTGAATGAACGCGACGAAGGCGCCTGGAGGAAGGTCCGCGCTCGGCCCCCCGCGCGCCGCCCCGCGGTGGGACGAGATCTCGCCCTGATAGGCGAAGCCTTCGGCCAGCGCCCTTTCCAGGAGCTTCGTGTCCCCATAATCGGCGTAATAGCCGCTCTTTTCGTGCGTTGCGGCGACGTGCAGCACGTGGTGGACGTCGTCGTTCCACTGCGCCGTGTAGAGGAGGGGCCTGCGCTCGTAGCGGACGAGGCGCTGCGGCTCGTTTTTCTCGTTCTCGAGCAGGAGATGGATCGGCCGGGCGAAGCGCGACCTAAGCCGCGCGGCGAGTTCGTCGACGATGTCCGGACGGCTGTCGTCCTTGATGGAATGCACCGCGTCGAGGCGCAGTCCGTCCAGGCGGAACGTGTCGATCCAGTATTCGGCGTTCTCGATGACGAAGTCTCGAACGGGGCGGGCGTTGGGCCCGTCGAAATCGATGGCCTCGCCCCACGGCGTCCGGTAGCGCGTGGTGAAAAAGTCCGGCGCGTAGGACGAGAGGTAATTCCCCTCCGGTCCGAAATGATTGTAGACCACGTCGAGCAGCACGGCGATGCCGAGTCGGTGCGCCGCCTCGACGAACGCCTTGAAATCATCCGGCCGGCCGTAGGCCGCGTCGGGAGCGTAAGGGTAGACGCCGTCGTAGCCCCAGCCCCAGCGGCCGCGGAAGTCGCCGATCGGCATGATCTCGACCGCGGTCACGCCAAGTTCGACGAGATGGTCAAGCTTATGAGCAGCGGCGGCGAAGGAGCCTTGCGGCGTGAAGGTGCCGATGTGCAGTTCATAAAGCACGGCATCGTCCCACGCCCGCCCAGGCCAGCGCGCGCGCCAGCGATAGGCCCCATGGTCGACTGCCTCGCTCGGCCCGTGCACGTCCTGCGGCTGAAAGCGGGACGCGGGATCCGGAACCCGCATCCCGTCGGAAAGCTCGAAGCGATAGAGGGTGCCGGCGCCGATTCCCTCGACGAAGACCTCGAAGAAGCCGGCGTCGCACCCCTTCATCGGGATCGTCGAGCTTTGGCCCTCGAGCGCGAGGCTGACGCGCTTTTGCGCCGGGACCCAGAGTTCGAAAGCGGATGCCGCCCTCTTCGAACGAAGGGCCGTGCGTCCAGCGCCGTGGTCCGCCATCCATACGCGCTCTTCGTCAATGAGGGATCGAACGGCAGGCAAACCCTCGAGTGCGGCAAGGGTTCCGTATCGGCAGAGCCGCCGCGGACGGGTTTCGCGGATCTCCCGAAAATTAGGGGCTCAATGCAACGTCGTCGCCCGTCTGGCGCGAGCAGGCGCCTTTGCTGCACCGTTAATTGGAAAATGCGGCCTTCAGCCGTTCGTGCTGCGACACGACCTCGCTCTGGCGTTTCAGCGCGTCCAGCGAACGGGCGGCGGCCAGAGCTTGATCGAGATGGATGACGCGCTCCTGGATGCGCAGCGAGCGCCGGCTCAGGCTTCGCAGCGAAGGCGGCAAAAGTTCGAAGATGTCGGGCGGGCAGGCGAGATCCTGGCGCGCGAGCTGGACGCGATGGCGCTCGGTCAGCGCCTGGACCGGAGTCAGTTCGCCCTCGTTGACGGCGCGCCGCACCAGCAGCCATGAGGCGACCTGCATGAGGCGCGTGGTGAGCCGCATGCTTTCCGTCGCATAGGCGAGCGCAACGGGGCGAGGAAGCGCCTTCGACTCTGCTCGTCCGCGGCCGTCGAGATAGGTTGCGGCCTCTTCGACGAGAGCCATGCCCTCGCGGAAGAGGTCGTTGAAGGCGGGCGAGGCGGTCAGGCGATGGATCAGGGGAATGGCGGGCGGCGGCGGACTTGGCGCCGCGGGAATCCGTTTCCAACCGTCGAACTGGCGACTCATAAGCTCTACTCCCATCGCGCCGCGATCGGCGCCGCCGATCGGCGGCCTCCGCGCGCATTCAGGAAGACCCAAAGCAAATATAGCGCCCCGGACGGACCCGCCGGGCATTTACCTCCAGATAACGTTAACGCAGGGGTAACGCCATTTGCAACCGACAAAAAAAGCCGCCCGGAGGCGGCTCTTGAGGGAGGGAGGATCAGAGACGTCGAACAGAACGGGAATTAAACCCATTCAGAACCCTAAAATCCGGGTCGAATGATTCATAATCGATAACCCTTAACAAGGTCTTGCGCCACGGGCCGCCTGTCGCAAATTGGCATGCGGCGGGTCGGAATGGGACAGTTGCGGTTAGCCTTTGAACGCCGCGTGCGCCGCCTCCCGGGTCGCTTGGCGCGCCGCGATCGCCCGCTCGAGCCGGTCGATCTCCGCCTTCAGGAGCGCGATGCGTTCGGCGAGCTCCGGGGCGGACAGGTCGTCGAGGTTCTGGCCGATCTCATGGACGGACGGGGCCTTCCGTTTGGTCCCGAACACCAACTCCTCGTCGAACTCGGCCATGGCCCGCCTCCCGCGCAAAATTTCAGGACGCGGCGATGAATCCGCCGCCCAGAACCCGCGCCCGCGGCTCGAGGGATTCGTAGAAGACGCAGGCCTGCCCGGGCGAGACGCCGCTCTCGGGCTCGATGAAATCGACCTCGCCCGACGGCAGGAGGAGCGCGGGCGCGGGCGGCCGGGTCGACCGAACCCGAGCGGTGATGAGGAGTCCCTCCGCCGACAACTCGGCGAGCTCGCCGTCCCCGATCCAGTTGACGTCGCGCAGCTTGAGCCGGGTCTTCGTCAGAGCGGCGCGGGGGCCGACGACGACCTGTCGGCGCGCTGCGTCGAGCGCCACGACATAGAGCGGTTCGGTCGCGGCGACGCCGAGGCCGCGCCGCTGGCCGATGGTGTAATGGACAATGCCGGCGTGGCGACCGAGCACGCGGCCGTCGACGTGGACGATGTCGCCCGGGGTCGACGCGCCCGGCATCAGCCGCTCGATCACGTCGCTGTAATGGCCGGCGGGAACGAAGCAGATGTCCTGGCTGTCGGCCTTTCCGGCGTTGATGAGGCCGAACCGTCGGGCGAGCTCGCGGACTTCCGGCTTCGGCATTGCGCCAAGCGGAAAGCGCAGGCGCCTGAGCTGGTCTCGGGTGGTGGCGAACAGGAAATAGCTCTGGTCGCGGTCCGGGTCGGCGGCGCGAAAGAGCGCCTGCCCGCCGTGCCCGTCGTCGCGCGCCACGACGTAATGGCCGGTCGCCAGAAGGTCGGCGCCGAGATCCCAGGCGGCGGCGAACAGGTCGGCGAATTTCATGTGCTGGTTGCACGCTACGCAGGGGATCGGCGTCTCGCCTGCGACATAAGCGCGGGCGAAAGGCTCGATCACCTTCTCGCGGAAGCGCTGCTCGTAATCGAGCACGTAATGGGGAATTCCGAGCCGGGCGGCGACGTCGCGGGCGTCGTGGATGTCCTGCCCGGCGCAGCAGGCGCCTTTGCGGTGGGTCGCCTCGCCGTGATCGTAGAGCTGCATGGTCACGCCGACGACGTCGTAGCCCTCGTCGGCCAGCATCGCCGCGACGACCGAGGAATTGACGCCGCCCGACATCGCCACTACGACGCGGGTCTCCGCTGGCGGCTTGTCGAGTCCAAGGCTATTGATCGCGCCGCACGGGACGTGCGCCAAGGATGTCGCGAGCATTCCGTTCTCATCCCGGCATTTATCGCCGGACCCGGCTTAGATTGGGCCTTTGGCCCGCAAACGCAAGCCCATATCCGAAATCCGCCCGCAAGGCCAGCTTTTGCCGGCGAAAGGCCTTGCGCCGAGCCCGACGCGTCGGCCGAGGCCGTTCGCCCGCGGCGCTAGCGGATCAGGGCGGCCGCTTCCTTGAAGCGCGGATGTTCGGCCGTCCCGAGCCACTCGAAGACGACCATCTCCGCCGTCACGATCTCGACGCGGTGGTGCGCCATGCGCGCGATGGCCGCCTCCTTGCTTTCGGCGCGCCGCGAGCCGATCGCGTCGCGCACGACGAAGACGCGGCGGCCGCGGCCGATCAGCCCGAGCGCCGTCTGAAGCACGCAAACATGCGCCTCGCAGCCGGCGATGACCATGGCGCGGTCGGCGGGCGCGCGAAGCACAAACTCCGGCGAGTGGCAGGCGTCAAACGTCATCTTTCGCACGACGATCGAGGGGTCCGGCGCCAATTCCGCGACCGTCGGCCCGAGGCCCTCGGGGTTCTGCTCGGTGAACAAAACGGGCGCTCCGAGGAGCCTCGCCGCATCGACGAGCCGGCGCGCGTTGGAGACGACCGATGCGGCGCCGTCGATGGCCGGCGTCAGTCTCGTCTGAATGTCGATGACGAGCAGCATCGAGGTTCGCAAGTCGACGGTCAGCATGGCGGCCTCCCTATTCTGGATCTCCGGTTGCGGACGGATCCTTCATTCGCGCCGGGCGAGCAGTTCGCCGGCGCCCCGATCGCGAAAAGCTGCTCGAGAAACGGGCGCACGAACGACTGGCTGAAAAAATTCGCATAACGTTGTAAACATCCACGCGGCTGCTCGTCTTGCTAACCTTTACGTAATACATCGCGCGATTTGAGACACATGCGCCGGTTTTTCTGCGCCTGCCGCTTAGGCAAATCTTAAAGCGGCGCCCATATCGTCGGATGCGACGAGTTGAGCGTACGAGTGAGCGTTCCATGAGTGATGCGATACGGCCGAGGGTCAAATACGTGATCGGGCCCGACGGCAGTCCATTGACGGTCGCCGATCTGCCTCCTTCCTCCACCCGCCGGTGGGTCATTCGCCGCAAGGCGGAAGTGGTCGCCGCGGTGCGCGGCGGCCTCCTGTCGCTCGACGAGGCCTGCTCGCGCTATACGCTGACCGTGGACGAGTTCCTGAGCTGGCAGGTGTCGATCGACCAGCACGGCCTGCCGGGCCTGCGTACGACCCGCATTCAACAGTATCGCCAGTAGGCGCCCCGCCGGGCGCCGTCACGGCATGAGCTGGCCGCCGTTGACCTCGATGATCTGTCCGACGACGTAGCCGCTCAGCGCCTCCGAGGCGAGGAAGAGATAGGCGCCGACGCATTCCTCCGGCGTTCCGACGCGACCGATCGGAATGGTTTTGCGCAGCGCCTCCATCGTGGCTGCGTCCGAGTAGCGTTCGTGGAACGGAGTCGCGATCACGCCCGGCGCGACCGCGTTGACGCGGATCCCTTTTCCGATCAGCTCCTTCGCCTAGCCCCGCGTCAGCATCGAGGCGAAGCCCTTGGCCGCGGCGTAGAGGACGGCCCCGCCCGCGCCGCCGTTGCGCGCGGCGATCGAGGTCGTGTTGATGACGAAACCGCCGTTGCGCTCGAGCCAGGGCAGCGCGGCGCGAGTCATCGAAACGACCGAGCGGGCGTTGAGATCGAACACCGCCTGCGCATGCTCGTCGGCCGCCTCGTAGGAGGGGACGCGGCCGAGCATGAGGCCGGCGTTGTTGATCAGGCCGTTTAGGCGGCCGAATTGCGCCGTCGTCTCGGCGACGATGCGCTCGCAGTCGGCCGGGCTCGCGACGTCGCCCTTGACCGCGAGCGCTTCGCCGCCCGCGGCTCCAACCTCCGTCGCCAGCGCTAGCGCCGGCCCCTCGCTCGCGTGATAGCCGATCGCGACCTTGACCCCCTGTCCGGCGAACCCTCTCGCGACGGCCGCCCCGATGCCGGTCGAGCCTCCGGTGATCAGGACGGCCTTGCCGTCGAGATCGGGGACGACGAGGCGCGGAGCGGACATAGCGGCGACCTTCGATCTCAGGCGGGAGGCGGCCAGCATGACCGCGGGCGAAAGCCGCGTCAAACGGACGAGGCCGGGGGGATGTCGAACCGAGCGGGGTTCGGACGTCTCTCCGATGATGGATTGTTGGCGCCCCGCCCCTATATTGTGCGGTGACACGCGGAGGCTCGTCCATGATCGTTACGCGTAAGCTGGCGGCAATTCTGGTGGCCGACATCGTCGGCTATTCGCGGCTGGCCGGCGCCGATGAGGATCGCGTTCTGGCGCGGCTGCGTGCGCTTAGAAGCGACCTGATCGACCCGGCCATATCCGTGCATAACGGCCGGGTGGTCAAGCGCACCGGCGACGGGGTTCTGGTCGAGTTTCGCAGCGTCGTCGACGCGGTGCGCTGCGCAATCGAGATGCAGAACGGCCTGGTCGAGCGCAACGCCGGCCTGCCGTCCGATCGTCGCATCGAGTTCCGCGTCGGCATTCATCTCGGCGACGTCGTCGAGGAGACCGACGGCGACCTGATGGGCGACGGCGTCAATATCGCCGCCCGCCTGGAAGGCATCGCCAAGCCGGGCGCGATCGCGCTGTCCGAAGATGCTTACCGGCAGGTGAAAGGGCGGCTCGACATGTCGGTCAGCGATCTCGGCCACAAGGAGCTGAAAAACATCGCCGAGCCGATTCGGGTCTATTCGCTCGAGGTTGGCCTGCCTGCCGAGGCCAAGCCGGCGCCGCTCGAATCGGCCCCACAGCGATTCGGCCCGCCGCGGTGCTCCATCGTCGTCCTGCCATTCGCGAGCCTTGGTGGGGGGCCTGAGCACGAGAATTTCGTCGACGGCGTCACCGAGAGTCTGACGACCGATCTGTCGCAGGTGGCCAACACCGTCGTCGTCGCTCGCAACACCGCCTTCACCTACAAGGGCAAGACGGTCGAAGCCAAGCAGATCGGACGCGAACTCAACGTCCGCTACATTCTCGAGGGCAGCATCCAGCGCGGCGGCGCCCGGATGCGGGTCAACACCCAGCTGATCGACGCGACGACCGGCAATCATCTTTGGGCCGACCGGTTCGACAAGCCGATGGCCGATCTCTTTGACATGCAGGACGAGATCGTCTCCCATCTCGCCAACCAGCTGCGCCAGCAATTGATCGAGGTCGAGGCGCAGCGGGCGGAGCAAGAGCCCAATCCCGACTCGCTCGACTATTATTTTCGCGGCGTGGCCACGTTCAACAAAGGGCGGATGGAAAATCTCATGAAGGCCCGCGAGCTGTTCGAGAAGGCCGTCGAGCTCGATCCGACCAACATAGACGCGCTCGTCGGGGCGGCGCGTGTCGACATCGTCGCCGACACGGTCTACGCGAGCGCCGACCGCGCCAAGCGGCTCGCGGCGGCCGAGGGTCTTCTGTTGAAAGGACTGTCCATCGCGCCGCGCAACTATTGGG
Source organism: uncultured Alphaproteobacteria bacterium (assembly GCA_963758335.1). GTDB lineage: Bacteria > Pseudomonadota > Alphaproteobacteria > Rhizobiales > Beijerinckiaceae > Roseiarcus. The sequence continues at coordinate 1,307,760 of CAVWVF010000004.1, forward strand.
CCCACCTCTGGCTGGGGTTCGTCCAGATGCTCACCAACCGCGCCTCGCGCGGCATCGGCGAATTCGAGCGCGCACTCGCTTTGAACCGCAACCTCGGCGTCGCCCATGCCTGGATCGGCATGGCGAAAATCATGCTCGGGCGCGCGGAGGAGACTGGGGCCCATGTCGCTGAGGCGTTCCGCCTTTCGCCGAGCGACGGCGCCGCCTTCTTGTGGAAGAACATCGAGGGCCTCGCCAAGTTGCATCTCGGCGGCGACGAGGCGGCGGCCGACCTCTTCCGCCAGGCGATCGACGCCAGCCGGAACTATCCGCTGAACCATTTCTACAACGCGGCGGCGCTGGCGCAGCTTGGTCAGCAGACCGAGGCCGAGGCAGAGGTGAAGGCAGGGCTCGCGATTGCGCCGAAATTCACCATCTCGGGCTTCCGCGGCGCCGCCGAAAGCGACAACCCCGTCTATCTCGCCCAGCGCGAGCGGGTGCTCGAGGGCATGCGGAAGGCCGGTTTGCCGGAGGGTTGAGCGCGCGCTTGGGATCCTGCTCGCAGAGCTGCGGGAGCGTCTTCCGTACGCTTGACGCTCGGCGCTTTGGCGAACGGGTCGTGGCTCGCTTGCCTGCCGCCGGCGGAAGGCGCAGATATCCTCGCGACTGTTGCGTCTGTCCGGGAGAAGCGCGATGGCGAGCGGCAACCCGTTTCCTTTGAACGCCTGGTATGCGGCGGCCTGGAGCGACGAAATCAGGCCAGCGCTCGCGGCTCGGCGCGTCTGCGACAAGGACATCGTGCTCTTCCGGCGCTCCGACGGAGGCGTCGCGGCGCTCGAGGACGCCTGCTGGCACAGGCTCTTGCCGCTCTCGATGGGCCGGCTCGTCGGCGATCAGGTGATTTGCGGCTATCACGGCCTCGTTTTCAACTCCGCGGGCCGATGCACGCACATGCCTGCGCAAAAGACTATCAATCCTTCCGCCTGCGTGCGGGCCTATCCGATCGTGGAAAAACACCGGCTCGTGTGGGTCTGGCCAGGCGATCCCGCCTTGGCTGATCCCGCCGCCATGCCGGATTTTCATTGGAACGACGGCGTCGAATGGAAGGGCGAAGGCGGCACGTTCTACAGCCTGAAATGCGACTGGCGTCTCGTGGTGGACAACCTCATGGATCTCACGCACGAAACCTACGTGCATTCCGACAGCATCGGCCATGACGCGATCCTCGATACGCCGTTCGAGGTGACGCACACCGACCATGACGCGCGACATCGACCCGCCGCCGTTCTGGGCGCGGCAGCTTGGCAAGCCGGGCCGCGTCGATCGCTGGCAGATCGTCACCTTCCAGGCGCCGGCGGTCGTGGTCGGCGACGTCGGCGTCGCCCTGACGGGAACCGGGGCGCGCGAGGGCAATCGCTCGCAGGGGGTCAACGGCGCCTTCCTCGCCGCCATCGCCCCGGAGACCGAGACGAGCTGTCACTATTTTTGGAATTTCGTGCGCACCTTCCGAACCGACGACGCCGACCTCACGCGCGCGCTCCAGCGCGCGCACGTCAACGACGGGAAGGGCGTCTACGATCAGGACCATGCGGTCCTCGAGGCGCAGCAGCGCGCGATCGACCGGAACCCGCGCCTGCCGTTCTACAACCTCAACATCGACGCCGGCGCCCTTTGGGCGCGACGGATGATCGACCGGATGCTCGCGCGCGAGCAGGCGACGGGCGCGACCGACCGGGCCGCGGAGTAGAGGGCGATGGCGGAGACGATCGATCGCAGCGGCGTCGTTCGCGCGACGCGCGATCTGACGCCCCGCATTCGCATGATCGAGATCGAGCCGGAGCAGGCGTTTGTCCCTCCGTCGCCGGGCAGCCACATCGACTTCTCCGTCGTGATCGGCGGGCGCCCCGACGTGCGGTCTTATTCGGTCGTCGGACCTTGCGCGGACGGCGTGTACCGGATCGCCGTCAAATTGTTGGAGGCTTCGCGCGGCGGCTCCGCTTTCATGTGGAGTCTTGCGCCCGGAGTTCGGCTCGCCCATTCGGCGCCGGCCAATCACTTCGGCCTGGCGCTCGGCAAGCCGGAATACCTGCTGCTCGCCGGCGGCATCGGCGTCACGCCGATTTTTTCGCATGCGCTCGCCGACGAGCTTTGCGGCCATATCGGCGAGCGGCTGGATGTCCGCCTCAGCGGCGAGGGGAAGCGGGTCGACATCGCCGCCGAGATCGCCCGTCTCGATCCGCGAGGCGAATTCTATGTCTGCGGCCCGATCGGGATACTGGAGGCCGCGAGGCGCGCGTGGGCCGCGAGCGGCCGCCCGGTTGATCTTTTGCGCTTCGAGACCTTCGGCGCCAGCGGCGAATATACTCCGGTTCCGTTCGAGGTCAGGATTCCACGGCTTGGCAGGGAGATTCGGGTCGCCGCGAACCAGACCATGCTCGAAGCGTTCGAGGAAGCGGGGGTCGAGATGATCTTCGATTGCCGGCGCGGCGAATGCGGGCTTTGCGCCTTGCCGATCCTCGAGGTCGACGGGGTCGTCGACCACCGGGACGTGTTCTTCAGCGAGGCGGAGAAGGCCGGCAACGCGAAGCTCTGCACCTGCGTCTCGCGCGTTTACGGCCGCGCGATCACCGTAGACACGGCCGATCGGTGAGTCGCGGCCAGCGGCCGGCGGCCGGCCGCCGACAGGTCTTGGCGAACGGGCTCGCGCAATCTCAGGGCAATCGGGCGAAGTGAACCTTTGCCATGATTGGGCGCGCTGCCGCCCCTTTGCGGGGGCGGGCAGGGGTGGGGGGTCGCGCTGCCGTGTAAGAGGAGGGGGCCGAAGCACAGCTTCCAAGTGCGAGCCCCCTCCTCTGTCCTCCGACACAAGGGACCGCAAGCGGGGAGAAGGGACGGTCGCCGCCCGGCGCAGAGCCGGGAGGATCAGGCCGACCCGGGCGCGACGATTCCCTCACATGGGGTGTTTCGGGTCAAGCTCATTCGTTTGCGCCGGCCGCTGGCGTGTCACCCGCGAAGCGGGGCGAAGCGCAGCGGAGCAGGGAGCGAAGCGACCTTGACGCGCCAGCGGCCGGATACACTGTCACGAGCGAGCGCGCCCTTGCGCGCTCTTGGCTGCCTCTGTGGTCTTTGCCGCGCTCATTCATTTTGGCATTGCGCATCTCCTTTGGCGTTTGGATCCGAAGCGTGAGCCCGTCTTTCGCATGCAGCCTTGACGGCCGCATCACCTCACATCCGGTCGAGCTTGTCGGGGCTCGCACCATAATCCCTCATGCTCGAGGGCGTCGGGCTCGGGTTGGCGGGGACCATCCTGTTAAACGGCGTGTTTCAGCCAGGCAAAGCCGCGGTCACCGCCCGCCCGGATCCGGCGAAGCCGTCGCGTTCGGCTTCGCTGGAATGGGGTTGAGTCATTAAGCCATCGTTGGAGCGTCGGCGTAGGATTGAGCCATCGGGTCAGGCCGCCTTGAACACCGCGCCCTCGGGAACGACGCCTTGGGTGACATAGCGCCACAAGGCGACGAGCAGTTTGCGGGCCAGCGCCACGATGGCGATCCGGCGGACCCGTCCCTTCGCGGCGCCGACCCGCGCCCGAAACCAGCGGCTCAACGCCGAGTCCGGCTGGTGACGCAGCCAGAACCAGGCCAGCTCGATCATGGTCTTGCGCAGGCGGCGGTTGCCCGACTTCGAGATGCCTTGATCCCGTTCGACGCCGCCGCTCTGCCAGGGGCTGGGCGCCAATCCGCCGTAAGCCGCCACCTGGCGGCGGTTGGCGAAGCTGCGGAACAACGCTTCCAGCCAGAGGAGCGAGGCGAACTCGGGGCCCAAGCCCTTGAGCTCGAGGAGCCGGGCGGCGGGGTTGGTGCGCTCCTCGGCTTCCGTGCGGATGAGCGCGTCGCGGGCCCGTTCGACCGCAACCAGTTGCGTCGTCGCCAGCGCGATCCGATCGAGCTCCCGGCGTATTTCCGCCTTCAGCAGCGGCGGCAGCTCGCGGCCGTCGCCGGTTCGCAGCGCCTCGAGCCGCTCAAAACGATCGCGCCGAAGCGGGTTGTAACCCCGGATGCCTTGGCCGCTGAGCAGGCCCTTGACCCGATTGGTGTGCTGAATGCGTTCCTTGAGCAGCGTGCCGCGCTCGCGCGTCAGCCGCCGGCGATCCTCTTCTTCCGGGCTCGGCGCGCGAACCATGGAGCAGACCCGCCGCTCGCCGCGAGCCCACGCCATCAGCGTCCGCAACAGCGTCTCGCCGTCGATCGCATCGGTCTTGGCTCGCCGATGCCGCCGGTCGACCGCAATCGAAGCCGCATCGACCACGTGGCTCTCGATCCCCTCGGCGAGCAGCAGGCGATGGATCCAAAATCCGTCCAATCCCGCCTCCTGAATGACGATCGCTCTGATCGGCACGCCATAGCGCTGCTCGGCCTTCGCCCTCGACCGCGAAAGAAGGTCGAGCAGGCCGGCGCCGTCCCCACCCTCGACCACATGCCTGGAAAATTTCTCGCTGCCCGGACTGTTGATCGTCACAACCCATTTCGATTTGCTCAATTCGAGCGAGGCGAACAGCGTGATATCATTCGCGCGGGCGGTGGTCGCGACAACGGTCGCGGAGGTGATTAAATGCATCGGTTGCCTCCATGCTGGTGTGGAAGATCAGCCTACCAAGGGTCCGGCCGCCGTCCACCCGCATAGGATCTGTTATTCCCTGCTGGGCCATAATCGCCCTGTCCGCGGCGGCGGGTTTACGGTCAAAAATCCCTTGTTTTGATAATGTTGCGAAAATGCAACCCGTTGCGTGCGGGGGCAGGTGGGGCAATTTAACAGGGAATCTAATTCGGCATATCAGGGAAATTATTCGGCGCAACAGGGAATTAAATCGCGCCCAACAGGGAAAGAATTGGCGGCGGAAGCGACGCGGCGGAGCATGGCGCCGTGAGGTTGTATCGCCGCCGTCATTCGAACGAGCGAGCCTGATCGGATCGCGCTGACGGACCAGGCCATATCTATGGCCAAGTGATGAATGGATTTAGCCGTGTCGGGTCGTACTTTGACTTGGGGGACTGCCCGCCCTGCGCTTTCTTCTGGCCGCCCGAGCGACGACTTGGCCCAATCGCGCCAGAACCGCGACCTGAAGGCCGACGCGAACTTTCACTTTGGGCGGAGAGCGGGCCTTCCCGGGCAGCCCTTTGTAGGCTCGGTGTCCGCCCTGAGCGGGAATTGATCGAGGCGCCGGCGTAACATCGCGAAGCGTGGATCGCAATGATCCGAAGCCGCCACTCGGGACGGCCGGAGTGCGCAAAAAGCGGTCATTCCCGGCCGGCTTGGCGAACGGGTCAAATCGAAGCCGTCGATCAGATCGCAGGATGGCTAATGCAACTCCTACAAAGGTCGTCCGCTATTGACCATGACCCAAGAATTTTGCGGTTGATCCCAATCGGCTGAGCGTTGCCTGCGCTTCCGCGGCGATCTCTCGGACGATCTCAGACTGCGGGTCGGATACGGTGCACCAGGCCAACACCTTGCCCGGCCCACAGTGAAAGAGCATCGATGTCGCCGTCCGTGCCGGCCCTGGGCGTGTAGGAACTCGTAACGTCGGACCTTCGCGCCTGTGGGGCTCTTGGCCACGATATCGCCCTCACCAGGTCGTTTTCCCGTTCGCGGCCGTCCAGCCTTTTGCCATTCCTCGAATGTGCTGTTGCGAAGAGCTCGGTGAGGCGCATCTGGCCAATGGACATCGAACAAGTTGCCGTATTCGGTGTCTGTCTCTTTCGCCGCCAGGAGAAGATCGCGATAGCGCGAATGAATCGCCGCTTCTGGACTTGCGAGAAAGCGCGTCCCAATCCACGCACCGCAAGCTCCGAGGGCCATCGCCGCGGCGAGTCCTCGGCCGTCGGCGATTCCTCCGGCGGCAATCACTGGCGTCCTCGGAACCCGATCGACGACCGTTGGCACGAGCGCCATAGTGGCGACCATGCCGTGAACGTGGCCTCCCGCCTCCCACCCTGGGCGACATATCGGTGCCATGGTCGACCGCGCGGCGCGCGGCATCGGCGCTCGCGATGGTGTGAAGCACCTTCGCTCCGCCGCGATGCGCGACTTCGATCAATCGCCCGGCTTGTCCCCAGAAGAACGAGATAATCGGAACGCCTTCTTCGAGGCAGACCGCGAGCCTATGTTCCTGAGGCCAATGCAAAACTAGGTTTACGCCGAACGGGCGCACAGTTAGCTCGCGCGTCTTGCGGATTTCGCTTCGCATATCGTCCGCAGAACTCCACGATAGTGCGAGCATTCCCAATCCGCCGGCATTGCTTACCGCTGCCGCCAGTTCGGGGCAGCTTGCTCCGCCCATGGCGGCCTGAACAATCGGCAATTCGATCTTGGTGGCGCTGCAAACTGGGTTTGACATTGTGGTTCTCCAACGCACGCCATTCGGCGGGGGCCACTGGAGAGTTATGCAGCGCGAATGTACGCCCAGAGTCTGGTCGTGTCATTCAAACTGATCTTCGACAGTTGGAAATACTAACATCTTGTTTCACATCGACATTTCGCGCTGAAATAGCGACGTAGCACTACATCACATTTGGTGATTGTATTTCTGCATTTGGGGGCCGATCCACCGCTCATTTTGCGGCGGAATGACCCTTGCCGCGCATCAGTCGCGGTTTTCGGCGGGCGCCAGTGCCCAGTGTCGGCAGCAAGTGTCCGCCGTCCCGCAAGGAGACGACATGACACCCAAAACGTTACCCGTACGCAATCTTCGCAATAGACTGAAAAGTCAAATAAAATCTGTGCTGACGTGGCACTACACTTTCGAAGAATATTTAACTCGATCCAACAATAACAAAGACTTACGCCCCGCAGAGGGCCCGTCACTGTTGAAGACGTAACCGGGGCGAATTTCCGGGCGGCGTTAGCTTGGGGCGGGCCTGACGAGAGTTGCGAGATCGGGGATTTCGGGGCCTGGAATGGCGAGGCGAGCGCCGAGATAGTCGAAGAAGGGGATTTTGAGCTTCCTGCAGGTCTTGGCGAGCCCGAGCATGACGTCGCGGGCGTCGCGGCCTCTGTCGCTGAGGGTCCCGCCGGAGATTTTGCGCTTGGTGACGAAGACGCGGATGTCGTTTTCCGAGGCGTTGGTGTGCAGCGGAATATGGGGATGGTCGAGGACGCGCAAGAGATCGTCCTTGAGGCGAAAGAGGCGCCTGAGCAGGCTGTCGAGGGTGGCGTAGCCGGTTCTGGAGCGGTTGAAGATGCTGTCGAACTGCGCCCGCAAACGCTCGGCTTTCTCGAGGCTCGGGGCGAGCTTGTATTCTTTTAAGGCGCGATAGAACCACCAGATCATGCGCCGTGCGACCTCGATCGCGTTGCGCTGCTTGTCGTTGGCGGGGATGAGCTTGTGGACCAGGCGTTCGGCGTGCACCCAGCACAAGGCGTGTTCGCCGACGCGGAACTGGCCGGCGCCGTCTGACACGACGATGGCTTGGCCGAGCAGGCCTTGCTCGCGAACGGCGCCCCACAGAGCACCCTCGCTGGCGACCCGCACCGGATCGGGGGTGATCCTGAGATCGGCGAATCCGAGCGCGTTCAGATGGCTCGTCCAGTCTTCGTGAGACGCAAAAAGCCGCGTCGGATGGCCCGCGAGCGTGTCGATGAGGCTGAGGCTCAGATTGCAAGCCCGCATGTAGACGAGCGCCGCCTCGTTGACCACGTAAGAGGCCGCGCCGCCCAGGAGATTGCGCAGGAACGCCAGGCGGGACTTGCTCGGGCCGGTTCGAAACGTGGTGAAGCTGTCGGAACCGATCTGGGTCGTCACGCCGCTCTTGCCTCGATGGCGGGCGCCGGTGTCGTCGACCGTGACGAAGGAAGCGCTGCTCAATCCGGTCTTCAGCACCTCGGCGTCCTCAGCGCGGAACGTCTCGAGCTTGGCGGCCAGCAGGCGCACCACCTGGCGTTTCGAAATCACCACGCCGACGCCGTTCAGCAGCGCCAGAATCCGCTCGCAGGTCATCTGTCCCTGAAAGTGCAGCATCAAGATCAGGCGCTGAAGATGCGGGCCATAGCCACCGACGATCCCGGGATCGAGCGGCGCGATCAGAGTCTTCCCATCCGGCGTTTGCCAGCGCTCGCGCCGATAGCGGGTCACCAAAGGATTCAGAACCAAGTCCTGAACGACGATCTCTTCGTAGCCCTTGTGGCGGGAACCCGCTGGCGCGTCGACCTTCACCTCGATGGTTTGCGTGACCGTCAGCTTGTCCAGGTTGCTGCCGCGCCGCTGCGTCGACCGCCCGCCCTTGGGCGCGTTCGCTTGCGAATCCGGTCGGTCCGTCGCCTTGTCCATCCCCGAGGGTTTCTGCGGCGGCCGCGGCGGCAGTTTCTTCAATCGCGCCAGTTCGTCCTTGACCGCCTGATGCTCGACCCTCAGCTTGGCCAACGCCCCGCTCACCTTCTCGTACTCCGCCTGAAAGCGGGTCACTTCGCCAATCAAAGTGCGAACCAGGCCGATGAGCTCGGCCGGCGTCATGCGCTCAAGCGGATCACCCGAATCAACGGACATCCCCAGCTTGAATCATACTTTCCGACGCTTGACTCCCCCCTTCCGCCCGGAAATTTGCCCCGATTACTTGAAGACCAGTCAAACCGTTGGAGTCCAACGACCTCTTCACGAGCCGACCGTGCGGACGATCATCGTGACCGGCGCGTCCCGAATCGGCTTTGCAAGTTTGGGGAGAGAACGGCAATGCGCAAATAGCGGTCGTTCGCCAACAGCGTGGCGAACCGACCAAACCACCGCCGAGCTGGCCCGTTCCGAAGCGTATCTACAAGTCACCGCGGGGTCTCAACGACATTTCAGTCTTGTCAAAGTCTTGCAGTGGGCGCAGTTTCACCCTGGGTAAGGCTGTCATCTGGCGAATGTCGGTTTGAGATTTCCGCGCCGCCAAACCAAGGCTGCCAACCAAGGAGGAAAAGCGATGATTCGCACTCTGATGATCGCCGCGGCGTCGGCCGCGGTCCTCGCGCTCTCGCCAACCGCTTTCGCACAGCAGACAGGCGGCACCGCCGATGAAGCCAAAGCGATGCTGATGAAGGCGGTCGTCGCCGTGAAAGCGGACAAGGCCAAAGCGCTCGATATGTTCAACAAGGGAGAAGGCGGGTTCCTAGATAGGGATCTCTATGTTTTTTGCAGTAATGTCAGCGACGGGAAGCTCGTTGCCGTTGGCAACCCCAATGCCAAGCAATTGATCGGTACGGACGCAAGGGCCATCAAGGACGCTACCGGCAAACCTTTTGGCGCCGAAATGTACGCCGCGTACCAGAAGCCGGAAGGTGAAATCACCGAGGTCAGCTACATGTTTCCAAGGCCAGGCGCTGACAAGACGCCGGTTCCGAAGGTGAGCTTGGTGACCAGGGTCGGCGACTTAGGCTGCGGCGTCGGATATTACAAGTAGAGCGCTCCCGCTAGTCAGGTTCATATGGGGCACCGGCTGCGCGCGGTTCACGGACTTAGCCCGCCGACCGACGCCACTATGACTGGGGCACCTCCGCAGGGCGTTCTCCCGAACCGCAGCTTTACGTCCATTCGCGACGTTCGATTGCTTGGGACGAGTTGCGCGCCAGGACCGACCGTTCCTGAAAGAAGCTTCGAACGCCCCGGCCGGTCCGGCAGAGGGCGAAAGCTGGCGGTCAGGCCCGGATTCGCACCCATTCCTGCCGTTCAAATTCGCCCCGATGGAGGCAGAGGCCAGCGCCCTTGCTGTCGTAAAGCCTACCCATAAAGCCTGCCGCGCCGCCGGCTGCGCCAACGTATCGATTGCGCGGGCTCACCCCGCGACCCACTTCAGGATCGCCGGAATGAGCGCCGACGTCACGATGGCGGCCGGGCCGGCCAATGCGGGCGGGTGCGCTGGCGGAATCGCAGCTCCCCCCGGGTCTTGTCCGGAACGCGCGGATTGACGGCACGGTCTTCGTCAATATTGTCCAGCGGCCTTGCGGGCGCTCGACGAGAGTGAGGTTTTGCGCGCTTCCCCAGTTCCCTATCTTGTCGGCGGCTTGATCGCTTGCGGGCTGACGGCGTTGGCGACATGGGCGTTCGCCTTGGAGCGCGGGGCGCTTTGGCAGGTGGTCCGCGCCTGTCTCGCCGACCAAGGACTGACCGGGTCGCCTTTTCCCTGCCTCAAGGTCGATCTGACCGGCGGCGAGGAGCAAGGCTATGTCGTTTTGCGCCAGCCGTTCCCGCGGGATACGATCCCGGCGCCGACGCGGAAAATAATTGGCGTGGAAGATCCTTTTCTTTATTCGCCCGAGGCTCCCAACTATTTCGACGCAGCATGGCGCGCGCGGGCGTTTCTCGACGGGGCGGACGGAAAACCGCCGGAGCGCGACCGGATCGCGCTCGCGGTGAATTCCCGCATCGCTCGGAACCAGGACCAGCTCCACATTCACATCGGATGCCTCGTTCCTTCCGCAAGAAATGCGGTGCAGGCGATCGCGCCTGGGCTTCGGATCGGCGAATGGGCGCAAGTCGGCGCAGTGGTCCCGCACTCGATGTTCTGGGGGCTGCGGATCAAGGGGGCGGATCTGGCCGTACAGCCCTTTTGCCTCGCGGCCGGTTATCTTGCCGACAAGGTTCGCAACCGAGCCGACATCATGATCGTCGTCGCCGCCGCTCGCGTCGCGGGCGACGACGAATTCTTGATCCTCGCCACTTACGCCCATGCCCCCCATTCGTGGTGGGTGTTCGGGGCCGAAGATCTTCTGGACCCGAGCTGTTCGACCGCCTCGGACCTTCCCGGCGAAGCGGTCCCAGGCGGCCGCCAAATTGGCGGCGCTGGAGGGCGTCAGGCGGCGGCTTCCGATCGCCTGACCCTCACGCTCCTGCGATGATCGCCTTGAGGAACGCGACGTGGCGGGCGAAGGCGGCTCGCCCCGCGGCGCTCGCCTTGACGGTGGTCCTTGGCCGCCGGGCGACAAAAGCCTTGGTCACCTCGACATATTCGGCGCGCGCGAGATGATCGAGGTGAGCGCCGAGATTGCCGTCTGTCGCGCCGGTCAGGCTCTTCAGGCGGCTGAAGTCGAGCCCTTCCTCGTCGGGCCCGCACGCGGTCAGCGCCGCCATCACGCGCAGACGCACCGTGGTGGATGACGTCGTCCGCGGCCTCCATCGCTTCAGCCCCGCCGCATCCAGAGGCCGCAGGCAATGAAGCCGAAGCCGGTGACGGCCGCCAGCCACAGGTTGAACGCGTCGCCAGCCCAGAAATATCCGGCGACCACGAGGGCGGCGAGGCCGAGTCCGATCGCGCTGAAGGCCGCGCCGTCCGAGGAGATGCGACCACATCCAGCCGAAAGCGTAGAAGAGGGCGAAGGCGGCAAGAACGCGCAGCGAAAAGCGGCCGCCGGGCGCGGCGCCGAAGCGCAGAACGGCGAGCGTGGCGAGGACGCCGACGAGGTCGACAAGAAACCAGCGCGGGCCGAACCATCCGGGCTCGAGCGCGATGAGCAGATCGCGCGCGAGATCGACGAAACCCCATAAGATAAGATAATGACGAGCGCGGCGGTGCGATAGATGCGCGACTGCTTGACCTTGGCGACGACGTTCTCGATGTCGGCGAGGGTCGCGGCGGCTTCGTTGGAGCGGATGGTCACGCCGTCCTCGCTGGTGAAGCGTCCGGCCCGTCCGGCTTTGGAAGGAGCCCGAGTCGGCGGCAGAGGAAGAAGAGCCGCCGGCCCTGCGTCGCGCTGGCCGCGATCATCAGGCCGAGGCTGATCGAGCCGACGACGGACCTCAGCGCCATCGCCTCGAGCAGCGGCAGCATCCAGACGATCCACACGTAGAACGCCGCCTTGACGAAGAAATAAGCGGCCCAGGCGAGGGTGAACAGGCGGAAGTAGGCGCGGATTTCGCGCGTGGGCGGCAGGGCCTCGCCCCGCTGCTCGGCGACTTCCTGGATGATCGGCTTCTCGCCCATCGCGCCCACGACGAAGGCTGCGCCCGTCGCGACATTCGTGATCGCCGCCTCATATTTCAGCATGAAGGGCGAGGTCGCGGCGAGGTCGATCGCGCCGAACACGAGCGTCAGCCCGCTCGTCAGCAGATAGAGCCGGGTGAAGGCGAGGCCTCTTCGCCAACGCCAGGCGGCGTCGGCGACGATGAAGAGGATTGAGCCGAGGATCGCGGGCTTGACGCCGACCGTCAGCGCCAGCACCCAGAAGACGATCAGCGGGCCGAATTCGGCGAGGACGAAGCGGGCCGCGGCGGCGAGCTTGGGCGAGAGGACGGCCAGGACGGACATGCGCACCTTCGATGATCCTTTGTCCGGGCGACCGGAGCAAGGGCGCTCGTGCATTGCTGCTCCGCCGTCCAGCTTGAGCGGCGCTCGAGGGAGGGGCGCTGCCGAAGTAAAGCCCACCTATCCCGCGCCGGTTCTCGAAGGGCGCCGCTGTCGCGTCATGTTGGTGTCGCGTCGCGCCGCCTGTTATCTCCCTGATACGCCCCTGTTATCGTCCTCACATGGGGTGTTTCGGGTCAAGCTCATTCGTTTGCGCCGGCCGCTGGCGTGTCACCCGCGAAGCGGGGCGAAGCGCAGCGGAGCAGGGAGCGAAGCGACCTTGACGCGCCAGCGGCCGGATACACTGTCACGAGCGAGCGCGCCCTTGCGCGCTCTTGGCTGCCTCTGTGGTCTTTGCCGCGCTCATTCATTTTGGCATTGCGCATCTCCTTGGCGTTTGGATCCGAAGCGTGAGCCCGTCTTTCGCATGCAGCCTTGACGGCCGCATCACCTCACATCCGGTCGAGCTTGTCGGGGCTCGGACCATAATCCCTCATGCTCGAGGGCGTCGGGCTCGGGTTGGCGGGGACCATCCTCACATGGGGTGTTTCGGGTCAAGCTCATTCGTTTGCGCCGGCCGCTGGCGGGTCACCCGCGAAGCGGGGCGAAGCGCAGCGGAGCAGGGAGCGAAGCCGACCTTGACGCGCCAGCGGCCGGATACACTGTCACGAGCGAGCGCGCCCTTGCGCGCTCTTGGCTGCCTCTGTGGTCTTTGCCGCGCTCATTCATTTTGGCATTGCGCATCTCCTTTGGCGTTTGGATCCGAAGCGTGAGCCCGTCTTTCGCATGCAGCCTTGACGGCCGCATCACCTCACATCCTGTCGAGCTTGTCGGGGCTCGCACCATAATCCCTCATGCTCGAGGGCGTCGGGCTCGGGTTGGCGGGGACCATCCTGTTAAACGGCGTGTTTCAGCCAGGCAAAGCCGCGGTCACCGCCCGCCCGGATCCGGCGAAGCCGTCGCGTTCGGCTTCGCTGGAATGGGGTTAAGTCGTTAAGCCATCGTTGGAGCGTCGGCGTAGGATTGAGCCATCGGGTCAGGCCGCCTTGAACACCGCGCCCTCGGGAACGACGCCTTGGGTGACATAGCGCCACAAGGCGACGAGCAGTTTGCGGGCCAGCGCCACGATGGCGATCCGGCGGACCCGTCCCTTCGCGGCGCCGACCCGCGCCCGAAACCAGCGGCTCAACGCCAAGTCCGGCTGGTGACGCAGCCAGAACCAGGCCAGCTCGATCATGGTCTTGCGCAGGCGGCGGTTGCCCGACTTCGAGATGCCTTGATCCCGTTCGACGCCGCCGCTCTGCCAGGGGCTGGGCGCCAATCCGCCGTAAGCCGCCACCTGGCGGCGGTTGGCGAAGCTGCGGAACAACAATTCCAGCCAGAGGAGCGAGGCGAACTCGGGGCCCAAGCCCTTGAGCTCGAGGAGCCGGGCGGCGGGGTTGGTGCGCTCCTCGGCTTCCGTGCGGATGAGCGCGTCGCGGGCCCGTTCGACCGCAGCCAGTTGCGTCGTCGCCAGCGCGATCCGATCGAGCTCCCGGCGTATTTCCGCCTTCAGCAGCGGCGGCAGCTCGCGGCCGTCGCCGGTTCGCACCGCCTCGAGCCGCTCAAAACGATCGCGCCGAAGCGGGTTGCAATCCCGGATGCCTTGGCCGCTGAGCAGGCCCTTGACCCGATTGGTGTGCTGAATGCGTTCCTTGAGCAGCGTGCCGCGCTCGCGGGTCAGCCGCCGGCGATCCTCTTCTTCCGGGCTCGGCGCGCGAACCATGGAGCAGACCCGCCGCTCGCCGCGAGCCCACGCCATCAGCGTCCGCAACAGCGTCTCGCCGTCGATCGCATCGGTCTTGGCTCGCCGATGCCGCCGGTTGACCGCAATCGAAGCCGCATCGACCACGTGGCTCTCGATCCCCTCGGCGAGCAGCAGGCGATGGATCCAAAATCCGTCCAATCCCGCCTCCTGAATGACGATCGCTCTGATCGGCACGCCATAGCGCTGCTCGGCCTTCGCCCTCGACCGCGAAAGAAGGTCGAGCAGGCCGGCGCCGTCCCCACCCTCGACCACATGCCTGGAAAATTTCTCGCCGCCCGGACTGTTGATCGTCACAACCCATTTCGATTTGCTCAATTCGAGCGAGGCGAACAGCGTGATATCATTCGCGCGGGCGGTGGTCGCGACAACGGTCGCGGAGGTGATTAAATGCATCGGTTGCCTCCATGCTGGTGTGGAAGATCAGCCTACCAAGGGTCCGGCCGCCGTCCACCCGCATAGGATCTGTTATTCCCCCTGTTATTGTCCTGTTCCGCCGCGCCCGCATTTCGATAACCTCATGGAAATTAAGGTCTTTCAGTGCAGAGCTGGAGCCGAAACCGCGCCATCCTCCCTGTTATCTCCTGTTCGATCGGGACGTTTCGCCTTTCGCGACGACGGCAGGAATTCTAAACGATCGCATCAGGCTACTGCTCGGCAGGCATGAGGTCGAACGGCCCGACCCCCTCCCGGCCTTTCCCGGGGGGAGCGCCTCACCAGTCCGAAAACCTCGTCTGGACCTTGCTCAGGAACGCCGCCCGACGCTCCGCGCTCGGGTGGTCCATGTCGTAATGGGCGAGATAGTCGACCCGCGTCCCCGGCGCGCAGTTGAACTTCATCGAGCGCGTGAGGAAGCGGCGGGGCGGGTCGCCGGCCAGGAAGGTCGTCCATCGCGAGCCGCCGTAGGTGCAGACGACGCCGAGCCGTTTGACGTTGAAGAGGCGCGGGACATAGGCGCCGTCCTTGCGGATGTCGAAGCTGACGCCCGGCAGGAACACCTTGTCGACGAAGCCCTTGAGGATCGCCGGGAATCCCATGTTCCAGACCGGGAAGCAGAACACGAGCGCTTCCGCAGCGAGCAGCCGGTCGACATAAGCGGCGACGCGCCGGCGATTGAGGCTCGAGTCATAGTACTCGATCCGGTCCTGGCGGGTCAGGACCGGATCGAAGCCTTCGGCGTAGAGATCGCAGTCGTCGACCTTGTGACCACGCGCGCGCAACGTTTCGACCGCCTTGGCGTGCGAGGCCGCGCCAAAACTGGTTTCGAGCGGATGGGCGAAGAGGACGAGGATGCGCATGAAGCCGCCAAGCTCAGCTATTTGTACTCCCAATCGGCTCCTACGCCGGCGCTCGATCCGCCGCTCGCATCGACGCCGGCCTGCAGGCGGATGTGACGGGCGACGTCGAGATCGACGGACACGCCGTTGTCCTCGGGCTTGGCGCCGGTGGTCGCCCTGACGCTGATCCTGTCGCTGATCGCGCGGCTGACGCCGACCGTCGGGCTGCCACTCGCGCTCGAGCTGAGATCCAGACTGTCGACGCCCAGCGATTTTCGCAATCGCTCGAACGCGTCGCCGCGGCCGGTGAGGGATGCGACGGCGTTGGCCAATTGCAGCGCCTGGAAAGGCGACAGATTGCCCGAAGAGTTTTGAAACAGAAGGCGGGAGAGAATCTCATCCTGCGGCAGGCTGGGATCGGAAGTGAAGGAAAACACCGGCTGCGCCGCGGGGCCGGTGACACTGATGCGCGCAGTGATGTCGGCCGAGGTCGTCTCGGCCAGAAGGTCGAGCTCGGGCATCACGTCACCGTGAAACTGAACGCGGCCGCGCGTGAAGACCAGCCGCTTGCCCAACAGCGACAGCGACCCGCGCAAGAGATCGAAGCCGCCGGTCACCGTCGGATCGGCCGCGGACCCGCTGAGGCGCAGATCGCCGGCCACTTCCGCATTGATGCCGCGACCGCGAACGAAGATCCGGTTCGGCGCCGATATCGTCAGGGCCAGCGTCGCGTTGAACAGCGGCGCCCGCCTGCTGGCGGACCTGGCCTTGGCGTTCAGCGCAAGGAGCGCGCGCGCCGTCGCAGTCGGATTGATGTGCCTGGTCCCGGGAATCGGGGCCGAGACGCTGCTGAGGCGCTCGGGCACAGTGGTATCCATTGAAACGATCGTCATGCGGCCGGCGACATTGGGCGTTCGGCCGAGCGCGCCGGTGACATCCAATGACATGTCGGCTACCGCCGTGACGGTGTCGGTCGCGACGAGTTGGGCGCGCTCGCCGGTGAGTTGAACGGCGCCGGGAAAGCCGGCGGCGGGGTCGAGTCTCACCTGACCGGTCGCGCCGATCGAGCCGCCGTTGGGGGTCTTCCCATAGAGGCGATCAATTCGCAAATTGTCGCCATTCGCCACAACGAGCCCGCTGATCGAGGCGAGCTTGAGCCCCGTTTGATCGTCCCTGAACGAGCCGTCGCTCAGGCTGACCGAACCCGCGGCCTGCGGCTTCGCCACGGTCCCCTGAACGTGAAGGTCGACCGTGAGCGCGCCCGCGACATGACGGCCCGTGACCGAAAGCGTGTTGTTGGCCAGGCCGGCGTCGATCTCGGGAGAGACCGGCGACACCGGACATGATCCTGGCGCCCCAGACGTCGCCGACCGTCAGGTTGATCGCGAGGCCGTCGAATGTGTTGGGGCCGACGCTCAGTCTGTCGCTGTTGGCGGCGATCGCGACCTCCTGCTGACCGCCGGCGTTCGACGCGCTCACCTTCGCCTGAAGGGCGCCGCTCATCTTCGTGAGAATGAGCGGCGAGAGATCGTCGAGATTTGTCGCGCCGAAATTCACTTCGCCGTTGGCCAGACATCTTTAGCGCGCCCGCCAGGCGCGCCGACGCGAGGCTGAGCGCAAAATTGTCGACGACCCAACCGCCATCGACCTGTCTGGCGAGATGAGCAGAGCCCTGCAACGGCTGGCGATCGACGGCGCCATGCGCCGAAACGCTTGCCTCGATGAGGCCGGTGATGTCGCTCACGCGCGCCTCCAGCGTGAGACCGGACGTCGGGCGATCGAGCAGACGGCCTTCGCCCAGGGTGGCCTTCAGGGTCGCGTCAAGATGAGCAGGCGCGCCGGTCAGCCCGGCGGCGACCTCAGCCTTGCCGCCAATGCGAGAATCGAGAAACTGCGTCTGCGGCACATCCATTGTGGCGTTGAGATCGACCTTGTCGCGTGCGGCCCTGCCGTCGATCCGGGCCGATCCGTGCTTGCCGACCGCCTGGAGATTGGTAAAGCCGAACCCGCCGCCGGGCAGCGACCGCGCGCCGCCGGTCAGGCTGAGCTCGCCGCCGATGATCCTGTCGAGGATCAGATAACCGCTCTTGAGATGTGTCGCATGCGTGTCAAGGGTCGCGGCCAGCGCGCCATAGCGCGCTGCGCCGTCGAGATCGGCCGCGATTCTGGCGTCCCCCTCGAGCGAGCTGCCGGCAACCAGCGCGAAACGGCTCAAATCGCGCGCCGCCACCTCCAGTCTGCCGTGAATTCTCGCGGCGCTGAAAAGGCCGGCATAATTCGCGTTCAGCCCTGGCGCGGCAAGGTCGAGCGCGTCGAATGTCACTTCCCCGCCGGGCGAAGCCGAGCCGCGCATTGTCAGCGCAACCTCGGGGCCGACGGCCTGGTTGAGGGACGGATCGGCAAGAGCAAGGCCGCTCAGCTTTGCATCGCCGGTGAACGCGATCCGCGTCGTCTCGCCGGTCAGGGGGCCGTTCGGGGCGGCGCGGAATGTCGCGGCGACATGGCCGAGCGATCCTTCGGCGACACGGATTTGCCCGGCCTCGAAGGAGGCGTCGATTTTCGGGCTGGAAAGGGGTCCCGCGATCGAGGCGTTGAGATCGAGTTTCCCGATTGCCGTCGCGCCTGGAATCGCGCCAGCGTGGACCTTGAGATCGAGCTGATTATCGGCGGACTTGCCGCCCTCGAAGTCGAGCCGGGCGCTGGCCGAAACAACATGCAGACCTCCGGGAAGGGCAATGCTCGAATTGTCGTTGAAAAGAACGTCGCCCTCGAGCGTCGTCTCTCCGGCGAAGACCGGGCGGATGACGCCGGGCGCAAGGCCCTCGAGTCGCGAGGTCAGGTCGAGCGTAAGCCGCCGCGCGGCGCCCTGGCGGGCGACGACGACCTCACCCTTGGCCCAGATGTCCGCGCCCGCCGCGAAGTCGAGCTTGGCCGAGAAATTGTCGAGCGTGCCTGCGCCGTCGAAGGCGAGCTTCGCAGGCGGCAAGCCGGGAAGATTGGCGAAATGGGCAAAGAGGCCGCCGGCCGGCTCGGCGGAGTTCACATTGAGCGTGAGCCTATCGCTCGCGGGCACATAGGTGACCAGAGCGGTGAACTCGCCCGGCGCATCGAGCCGCCGCGAAGTCAGGCTGAGGTCGAGGCCCTCAGAAGGCGGCCCCAGGGTCGCCTTGCCGGAGATGTCGAGGCGCGCCGCGACGCCGAGGACGGGCTCGCCGAGCGTAAGCTCCTGCACGGCGAACTGGTTGATGATCACCTTGACCGGCAATTCAGGCAAGATCGACGCTGGAGCCGTCGTGTCCGGCGGCGTCGCAGGCGCTTCGGGGGGAAGCGGGCGCCGCAAAAGCTGCAGATGGCCGATCGTGAGCTGATCGACCTCGAGCCGCCGCTTGAACAGCGCGAGCCGTGTCCACACGAGACGGACCTTGTCGATCTTCAGCCAAGGTCCGCTGCGATCGGACAGGACGATGTCGCTGATCGACGCGTCGGAGGAGAGCACGCCGTCGACCGCGCCGATGGAGACGCTGGTCGACGGCGTGGACAGCGCCTTCGAGATCAGGTCGGCGAGCACGCCCTTGTCCGACTCGGCGGCCCAGTCTGGCGCGCAAAAGGCGAGCAGCGCGACGATCATTGCCGCCAACGTCTTTGACCGGAAGCGGAAGAGAAAAGACGGCATCAGAAAGCCTGTCCGATGCTGACATAGAGCGCCACCCGGCCGGAGCCGGGGTGACGCTCGAACGGAAATGCAACGTCGAGGCGGATCGGGCCGATCGACGTATAGTAGCGCAGCCCCAGACCCGCCGCCATGTACAAGGGCTGGCTGAAATCCGGAAAGCTCGAAGCAAAGGCGTTTCCGGCGTCGAAAAACGGCACGACGCCGATCGTGTCGGTCAGCTTGACGCGCAATTCGGCCGACGCCTCGAACAGGCTGCGGCCGCCGACGACGGCGCCGAAGGGGCCTGTCGGGCCGAGGCTGTCGTAGGCATAGCCCCGCACCGAACCTCCGCCGCCCGAATAGAAGCGCCAGTTGGCAGGGATTTCGCTGAGCGACGGGCCGTTCAACGCGCCAAATCCGACCCGGCCCGCAAGGACGAAGCGCGAGTCGGCGTCGAGCGAATAGTAGCTCGAAGCGCGAGCTTTGGCCTGCACCAGGTTGAGGCTCGAACCGAGGAATGTCCCGAAACCCGTGGCGGAAGCGCTGAGCCGTACGCCGCGGGTCGGATCGAGCTTGCTGTCGGTGGAATCATAGGTGAGGGAGACGGGAACACCGACCAGCGTGTAGTCGACCTTGCCGAGCGAATCCGTAGCGACGCCGGTTTGCGCCTCGACGCCCGCCTGAACCGAGAAGGTTTCGCTGAAGCGACGGCGCAAGGCGGCCGTCGCGTCCACGTCATTGACGTCATAGCCGACGAAACCGACGGCGCTGGTGCTCACGTGCTCGCCGAGGCCGTCGAGTAGCAGATCATTCCGCGTGCCCCACAAAGCCAGTTTGAGGAAGCTCGCGGATAAGCGTCCTCCCGGACCGCCGGTCGAGAAGCGCTCGAAATCCGGCCAAAAACCGCTGTTCGGCTGCGCATAGAACAAGTCGGCCTCCAGCCGAAGACGCTCCGCGCCGCCGAACACATTGCGGTCTTCCCAATAAGCCTGACCGGCGGGGCCATTGGTGGAAGAATATTTCGCCTACACGCCGACGGCGTGGGCGAGACGATCGCCCACGTCGACCTGATAGGGCAGAAGGCCGGACGCATCGAGGCTCGTTCCTTCCGTGATGCGCACGCTGCCGACCGCCGGAATTTCACGAATACTGGTCTTCGCCTCCCCCAACGCCTGCGGCGAGTAGGGATCGCCTGGTTGAATATAGAGGAATGAGCGCACGATGCCGGGATCGAAATGTTCGGGTCCGATGATCGTCGCTTCGCCGAAGCGCGCAACCGGACCCGGCTCAACTGTCAAAGTCAAATCCATTGCATCCGCCGCGTGATCGACGACGGGAGCGATCGATCGAATCTTGGCCAGCGGGCGGCCCTGGCTGCGGAAATAATCGACGATGCGCACTTGCGCTACGCGCAGCTCGCTGGCTGCGGCGGGGTCGCCGGGCTTAAGGCCGACAATTCGAGGCGGAAGCTCATGTTCGGAAAATTCGGCGCCGGCCTGGTCGAGGATGCGGATCGAGCGAAGCTTGAAAAGCGGGCCGGGCGCGACCCTGATGGCGATCGGGGCGACCGCGCGGTTCCGATAACTTTCGGCGGCGCGCGAGAACGCCCCGATGTCGCTCGAGCCGACCGTCAGACTGGCATGGTCGATCGAGATCGTGACCACGGCGTTGTAGTAGCCCAGCCCCCACAGGGCGTCGATCACCGGAACGAAATCGCCCGTGGCGCGGCGCGCCAGCGCGTCGCCGTCGGGAGGGGCGTCCTGGCGCAGCTTCCAAAGCGATGAGGCGTCCTTCACCGCATTCGCCAGTGTCGCGTCGCTCCTTTCGACGTCGATCGTCACGCTGTAGGAAATTGCCTCCCGTGAGACGTGCGGCGCGGTTTCGCTCGAACCCCAGAGACCAAAAAAATCGAAAGCCCGAGCGCCGTCTCCCGCGTCGAACGCGATTGCGCTCGCCGTGAACGCCACAACCAAACGCAAGCTCAGGCGGTCAGAGAGGTTTCTCGAACGCTTGCCCATCAACTCGACGCATGTCCCTGACCGGCCTGGCATAGGGCTGTCCGATCGAGCATTCATGGAACAGACAGTCGAGCGCGTCAAAGTCGAGACCGCGCAGCGTGAGCTCTTGATGCAAACTCGCATCGCCTGAATTGTGCGCTCTGCCTGCAGCGCCGCGTCCAGAGAGGGCGGCACTCTAGCCGAAAGGATAGACTTCAAACCCCAGGGACTTTTGTCTTTAAAAGTACATTCCCGCCAAACGCGCGGCAGCTTCGTCGTCGCCTGCTGGCAGGCCGATGACGACCGAGAGCATTTCGTTGAGACCGATCAGGTCGCTTTCACCGATCCGACCAATTACTGGACCGCGTTCGTCGCGCGGCATGGCGACGATTTTGCCGGCGATCGCCTGAGAAGGCGTGGTGAGCGACAGCTCAGCGCAAAATAACGGTCATTACCCGACGACCTGGGGAACGGGTCAAATCGACCCTCAGCGGGCCGCCCTTGCGCCCGCAACGCGACCATTTCGCGGATCGCTCTTGCTCGGCTTCAAGCGGGACGAACTCGCCGTCGTCGCCGCGCCGGAAGCCGAATGCAACCTGCCCGCCGAGATACCGCCCACCGGCCTGCTGATCGGCGTTGACGTGCGCGATGCGCTGGTGGATGCGGTCGCGCTCGGTCTCGGCGAAGGCGGCGGCGCGAGGCTACGCCAACGAGCGAGGGCCCTTCAGCCCCAAGAGCGTCGCGACCATGCTCGCGGCGCGAACGCGGCCGACAAGCCTGCGACAAATGTCGTCGACGCCCGCTCAGATCGCCGAGGCGCAACGGCCTGGCGGGTGAGTGGAAGCCGACGAAGTAAGTGCGCAACCCCACACATCGGTATGTCCACGCGCGGCAGTGTCTGGTTCGACCGGTTTCTATCAGTCTGCTACATTCAGTCCCTACGTTCGTTGCCGCTGAAGGCGAGCGAACATGTTCGTCTCTGAGACCGGCGGTCCGGATCGCAGCAAAGCGGTTCGCCGAAGGTCTGCCCGAGAAAGAATTGTGTGAGGTCTTGATGTCTAACCGCGCGCTCGCTTCGGGCTCCGATGACAACACCATCTGGCTGTGGAACGTCAAAACGGGCGCCCAAAGCGCCCAATTCAAGGGGCACTCGGGTGCGGTCGCGACGCTGTGCGCGCTGCCCGACGGACGGCTCGCTTCGGGCTCCGATGACAACACCATCCGGCTGTGGAACGCCAAAACCGGCGCCCAGACCGCCCAACTCAATGGGCACTCGGCTGCGGTCAGGACGCTGTGCGCGCTGCCGGACGGACGGCTCGCTTCGGGGGCCAGTGACAACACCATCCGGCTGTGGGACGTCAAAACCGGCGCCCAGACCGCCCAACTCAATGGGCACTCGGCTGCGGTCAGGACGTTGTGCGCGCTGCCGGACGGACGGCTCGCTTCGGGGGCCAGTGACAACACCATCCGGCTGTGGGACGTCAAAACCGGCGCCCAAGCCGCCCAACTCAATGGGCACTCGGCTGCGGTCGCGGCGTCGTGCGCGCTGCCGGACGGACGGCTCGCTTCGGGCGCCAGTGACAACACCATCCGGCTGTGGGACGTCAAAACTGGCGCCCAGACTGCCCAACTCAATGGGCACTCGGCTGCGGTCGCGGCGTTGTGCGCGCTGCCGGACGGACGACTCGCTTCGGGCGCCAGTGACAACACCATTCGGCTGTGGGACGTCAAAACCGGCGCCCAAGCCGCCCAACTCAATGGGCACTCGGCTGCGGTCGCGGCGTTGTGCGCGCTGCCCGACGGACGGCTTGCTTCGGGCGCCGGCGACAGCACCATCCGGCTGTGGGACGTCAAAACCGGCGCCCAAGCCGCCCAACTCAATGGGCACTCGGCTGCGGTCGCGACGCTATGTGCGCTGCTAGACTGACGGCTCTCTTCGCCACCGTCGGCGATGGCCACCGGCCACTCAGGGCCGCGCTTGCAATGCCCCCGCGCTCCGCAGGATGCCCGCAACGCCTTCATGGCTGATTTCGATTGCCTCTCGGCTGGGCCCCACCGCCTGTGCGGGCCGGACGCCTGGTGACATTGTTGTAGGGCTATGGCATAGCCGCCTGGATCGAACCGCAAGGAAACCCTGCAATGAACAAACGCGAAATCGTTGAAAAGCTCGCGGAAGCGCATCGCATGCGCAAAGTGGAGGCCAAGTCGATCGTCGACGACTTCTTGAAGAACATCGTGGACGCGGCCGCGAGCGGCGGAGAGGTGTCGCTGCCCGGGTTCGGGAAGTTCAAAGTCAAGGCGAAGCCGGAGCGCGAAGGCCAAGACCCGACGAGCGGAGAGAAAATCACGATTGCGGCGTCAAAAAAGCTTATCTTCGAGGCCGCCAAGCCGGTCAAGGACCTCCTGATCCGTTGAGCCGAAGGACCGGCGAAGCAGAGTTGGCGTGTTGGCGACGCGTCTTTGAAGAAACCGAATGACTGGTCCCGCTATGGGGCCGTCCAGTCGAGCACGATCTTGCCGCAGTCGCCCCGGCGCATGGTCTCGAAGCTCTCGAGGAAGCGGCTCGCCGGCAGGCGGTGGGTGATGACCTTGCGCACGTCGAGCCCGCTTTCCAGCATGGCGATCATCTTGTGCCAGGTCTCGAACATCTCGCGGCCGTAGATGCCTTTCAGCGTCAGCTGCTTGAAGATGACCTTGTTCCAGTGGACCAGGGTCGGCTTGGCCGGCAGGCCGAGGAGGGCGACCCGGCCGCCTGTGACGACCGAGTCGATGAGCTGATCGAACGCCGCCGGCGCGCCGCTCATCTCGAGCGCGACGTCGAAGCCTTCCGTCATCTTCAGCCGGCTCATCGTCTCTCTGAGGTTCTCCTTCGACACGTCGACCGCCACCACGTCGGCGACCTCGGTCGCCAGCGCGAGCCGCTTCGGATTGACGTCGGTGACGACAACGTGCCGCGCCCCGACATGGCGCGCGACGGCGCCCCCCATGATCCCGATCGGACCCGCCCCGGTGATCAGCACGTCCTCGCCGACGAGGTCGAAGGAAAGGGCGGTGTGGACCGCGTTGCCGAGCGGATCGAGGATGGCGCCCAATTCGTCGTCGACGTCGTCGGGCAAGGGCACGATGTTGAACGCAGGCACCCGCACGTATTCCGCGAAGGCGCCGGGGATGTTGACCCCGATGCCACGCGTCTCGGGATCGAGATGATAGCGCCCGCCGCGCGATGCCCGGCTGCGCATTCCGATGACGTGGCCCTCGCCCGAGACGCGCTGGCCGACCGCGAGCCGGCGCACATTCGCCCCGGCCGCAGCGATCTCGCCCGCATATTCGTGGCCGATCGTCATCGGCGTCGGGATCGTCTTTTGCGCCCATTCGTCCCAGTTGAAGATGTGCACGTCGGTGCCGCAGATGCCGGTCTTGTGGACCTTCACCAAGACGTCGTCGGGGCCGATCGAGGGGACCGGCTCGTCGCTCAGCCAAAGGCCGGGCTCGGGCTTCTGCTTGACGAGGGCTTTCATGCGGGCTCCGTTGTAGACGTGGTCGCTGACCGCGTCAGCCGCGCTCAGCGAGCGCGGCTACAGTATACCGAGGGCCTTCCCTGCATCCGCAAAGGCCGAGATGGCGAGGTCCACGTCTTCGGCCGTCAGCGCCGCCGACATCTGGGTGCGGATGCGCGCCGCGCCCTTCGGCACGACGGGATAGAAGAAGCCCGCCACATAGACGCCGCGCTCGTCGAGCGCCTTGGCGAGGTCCTGCGCGAGCCGCGCCTCGCCGAGCATCACCGGAATGATCGGCGTCACGCCGGGCAGCGCTCTGAAGCCCGCCGCTTCGATCCCGGCGCGGAAGCGCCGCGCATGGGCCTTGAGCAGCGCGCGGCGGTCGTCGGCTTCGATCACGATTTCGAGCGCCTTCAGCGCCCCGGCGGCGACCGGGGGGCTGAGCGAGTTGGAGAAGAGGTAGGGCCGCGCCCGCTGGCGCAGGAGGTCGACGATGGCTTGAGCCGCGGCGACGAAACCGCCCAGCCCGCCGCCGAGCGTCTTGCCGAAAGTGCCGGTGACGATGTCGACGCGGCCGCCCGCGCCGGTCAGCGCCGGCGTGCCGCGGCCCCTCTCGCCGAGATGGCCAGTCGCGTGACAGTCGTCGACCAGCACCAGCGCCCCGTACCGGTCGGCGAGCGCGCAAATCTCCTGAAGCTTCGCGACATAGCCGTCCATCGAGAACACTCCGTCGGTCGCGATCAGCTTGAACCGCGCGCCGTCCCCGGCGGCCTCCTTCAGCCGGTCCTCGAGCTCGTTCATGTCGGAATTGGCGAAGCGGTAGCGCCTGGCCTTGGAGAGCCGCACGCCGTCGATGATCGAGGCGTGGTTGAGGCTGTCCGAAATGATCGCGTCCGCTTCTCCCAGGAGCGGCTCGAAGACGCCGCCGTTGGCGTCGAAGCAGGCGGCGAACACGATCGCGTCGTCCTTGCCGAGGTGTTTTGCGATCGCCTGCTCGAGTTCGCGGTGCAGTGTCTGCGCCCCGCAGATGAACCTGACCGAGGCCATGCCGAAGCCGTACGCGTCCATCGCCTGCGTCGCCGCAGCGACAATCTCGGGGTGATTGGCGAGGCCGAGGTAATTGTTGGCGCTGAGGTTCAGCATCTCCCGCTGGCCCGATTCCGAGGCAACGCGGATGCGCCCGCCCTGGGGCCCCGCCAGCAGACGCTCGCGCTTGAATAGGCCGGCGGCGTCGATCTCATCGAGCGTCGCCCGGATATGCCTCAAGAACGCGTCAGACATAGCGTCTCGCCGCCTCCGTGCATCTTAGTGTCCTTCGTGGTGACATTTCCTTACCACAAAGCAGACGAAGGACCACGAAGTGAGAGCATGCGACGTCGCTTCACTCGCCCCAGTCGATCAGCGCCTCGCCGCGGTGGATCGCGTCCGTCTGCGCCGTCAGCCGGCCGTCCGCTTCGTGCAGGACGAGGCCCGGCGCGATTCGGAGCGGCGCCTTCGAGCCTTTGACTCCCGAGACGAGCAGCCGATGTGCGGACGCGCCGGCGCGCGGGCGGACGGGCAGGAGCGCCAGCGCGCCGAGCCTGTCCTCCGCCGCCGTCAGGATCGCCGCCAGCGCGTCCGGGCGATGGATCATCACGAACCGCCCGCCGGGCTTGAGGATCGCGAGACACGCGGCGATCCAGCCGATGAGCGGCGCGGCGCCGGCTTTGCCCGCAAAGACATGCGCCCGCGCCCGGGCCCTGTCGGGCGAGACGCGAACTGTCCCGGGATCGAAGAAGGGCGGGTTGGTGACGACCGCGTCGGCCTCCTCGTCGCCGAGCCCCGCTTCGCGCCGCGCGCGGGCGTCGCAGACGTTGAGGCGGAGGATCCGCGCGCGTCCGGCCAATCCGTTGCGTTCGGCGTTGCCGGCGGCGAGGTTTGCGAGATCGGCGTCGATCTCGACTAGGTCGGCGCCGACGCGCGGCCGGCGGCTGAGGATTGCAAGGGCGACCGCGCCGACGCCGGCGCCGACGTCGGCGAATCGGCCTTCCGGAAAATCCGCTGCTGCGGCGAGCAGGGCGGCGTCGGTTCCGGCCCGGTGGCCGCGCTTCGGCTGGACGAGGGTCAGACGTCCGCCGAGCCAGGCGTCGCGAGACGACCCGTCCGGCCGTGACCCGACGCCGCAGCCGTCCGCCAACTCAGTCACGGCGCAGTTCGGCGGCGAGGCCTGCCTCGGTCAGGAGCCGGCGCGCCCGCGCTTCGTCGCGCGCCTCGACCAGAATCCGCCTCGGCAGGAATCCGAGCGAACCCTCGACCGCGGCCATGTGCTGGTCGGCGATAAAGAAGCCGACGCCCGCCGCCCTCAGAAGCGATTCGATCGCGCTGATGAGGACGAGGTCGTTGGTGCGCAGTATTTCGATCAATGGCGAACCTCGGGGGGCGCACTTGCCGCGTCGTATCGGCGTCTTTATGGTCGAACGACGGGGGCTGGCAAGGGAAAGCAGCTCGTGGGTGTTGTCGTTCCGCTAGGAGAGAGGCCGGTCGATCGTCTGATCGAGCCGCTGACGACGCTCGTAGCAGACGACATGGAGAGGGTGAACCAGACAATTCTTTCGCGGACCGGATCGGACGTCGCGATGATCCCGGAGGTCGCCAACCATCTCATTTCGTCCGGCGGCAAGAGGCTGCGCCCGATCCTCACGCTCGCCGCCGCGGGGTTGTGCGACTATGCCGGATCGGGCCACGTCAAGCTCGCCGCCGCGGTCGAATTCATGCACACCGCGACGCTCCTGCACGACGACGTAGTCGACGAAAGCGACATGCGGCGCGGCAAGGCGGCGGCGCGGGTGCTGTGGGGCAACGAGGCGAGCGTGCTCGTCGGCGACTTTCTGCTCGGCCAGGCGTTCAAGATGATGGTCGAGGTGGGCTCGCTGTCCTGTCTCGAAGTGCTGTCGCACGCCGCCGCCGTGATCGCCGAGGGCGAGGTGATGCAGCTGTCGGCCGCCAAGGACACCGAGACGACCGAGGACGCCTATCTCGCCGTCATCCGCGCCAAGACCGCCGCCCTGTTCGCCGCCGCCTGCGAGGTCGGCCCGATTCTGGCGAACCGCCCCAGGGCCGAGGTCGCCGCCTGCCGCGGCTACGGCGCCAATCTCGGCATCGCGTTCCAGCTGATCGACGACGCGCTCGACTACGGCGGTTCGTCGGCCAAGCTCGGCAAGAACGTCGGCGACGATTTCCGCGAAGGCAAGATCACCTTGCCGGTGGTGCTTTCTTTCCGGCGCGGCACGCCGACGGAGCGCGAATTCTGGCGCCGCACGCTGGAAATCGGGGAGGTCGTCGAGGGCGATCTCGAGATCGCGCTCACGACGATGAAGAAGCACCGCGCCCTCGACGATACGATCGAGCGCGCCCGCCACTACGGCGCCATGGCTGTCGACGCGCTGGAGCTCTTCCCCGCCTCGCCCTGGAAGCACGCGCTGCGCGACGCGGTCGAGTTCGCGGTCAGCCGCGCGCATTGAGACCCATTCGAAGGCCGGGTTGCCGGCGCCCCCGCCGCGCCGCTCTCCCCAAATAGGCCTCGAGAGAAGCCCGGCCTACCGGCGGGCTTTGCGGGGAAGGGCAAGTAAGCCAACTTTAACCCAAGGCAGCGGCCCGCCGTTCAGGCGGAGAACCTTGTGCCGGTAAAGACGAAATTGGGAAATGTGGCCACCACGTTGCCGTTGAGATCGTACTGTGTAGTGGTAGCCTTCCCGGAGAAGGTCTTCCCGTCCCCGGCCACTGTGATGGAACCGTGGTGTCGACGCTTCCGGCGGGATTGCCGCTGGCGTCCATGGCCCAATTCCTCTGGCGGAACGGGTAGGAATTGTGGCCTGTCTGGGTGTAGGTTCCCATTCCAGGGCTGTACGTAAAACCGCCATTCGCAGCCGCGTCGACATCGTCGTTGCCCGTGACGACGAACCCGCCTTCCGAGATCGCGAATTTGAAATAGAGAGCAATGGGGAGACCCACCTGGACCGGGATCGTCATGTCCCAAAGGCCCAGGAGCGGGTTCTGCTGCCCCGTCCCCTCGAAGGCTTTCGCGGGCTTCGAGACGCCCATGAACGCAAGCGCGCCCGCGCCGAGCAGCACCGAGCTGTCCGGTCGCGCGATCCAAGCGACGAAATTGTCCGGAGTCTTATTGTGGAGCCATCGCGCCAGGATGTTCGGGTCGTCGCCATGATCGGCCGCGCAGAGCTCCGCGATCGACCTTCGGAGCACGACGCATGGCTCTTCGGCGTCACCGGGGCGAATTTCCGGGCGGCGTTAGCTTGGGGCGGGCCTGACGAGAGTTGCGAGATCGGGGATTTCGGGGCCTGGAATGGCGAGGCGAGCGCCGAGATAGTCGAAGAAGGGGATTTTGAGCTTCCTGCAGGTCTTGGCGAGCCCGAGCATGACGTCGCGGGCGTCGCGGTCTCTGTCGCTGAGGGTCCCGCCGGAGATTTTGCGCTTGGTGACGAAGACGCGGATGTCGTTTTCCGAGGCGTTGGTGTGCAGCGGAATATGGGGATGGTCGAGGACGCGCAAGAGATCGTCCTTGAGGCGAAAGAGGCGCCTGAGCAGGCTGTCGAGGGTGGCGTAGCCGGTTCTGGAGCGGTTGAAGATGCGGTCGAACTGCGCCCGCAAACGCTCGGCTTTCTCGAGGCTCGGGGCGAGCTTGTATTCTTTTAAGGCGCGATAGAACCACCAGATCATGCGCCGTGCGACCTCGATCGCGTTGCGCTGCTTGTCGTTGGCGGGGATGAGCTTGTGGACCAGGCGTTCGGCGTGCACCCAGCACAAGGCGTGTTCGCCGACGCGGAACTGGCCGGCGCCGTCTGACACGACGATGGCTTGGCCGAGCAGGCCTTGCTCGCGAACGGCGCCCCACAGAGCACCCTCGCTGGCGACCCGCACCGGATCGGGGGTGATCCTGAGATCGGCGAATCCGAGCGCGTTCAGATGGCTCGTCCAGTCTTCGTGAGACGCAAAAAGCCGCGTCGGATGGCCCGCGAGCGTGTCGATGAGGCTGAGGCTCAGATTGCAAGCCCGCATGTAGACGAGCGCCGCCTCGTTGACCACGTAAGAGGCCGCGCCGCCCAGGAGATTGCGCAGGAACGCCAGGCGGGACTTGCTCGGGCCGGTTCGAAACGTGGTGAAGCTGTCGGAACCGATCTGGGTCGTCACGCCGCTCTTGCCTCGATGGCGGGCGCCGGTGTCGTCGACCGTGACGAAGGAAGCGCTGCTCAATCCGGTCTTCAGCACCTCGGCGTCCTCAGCGCGGAACGTCTCGAGCTTGGCGGCCAGCAGGCGCACCACCTGGCGTTTCGAAATCACCACGCCGACGCCGTTCAGCAGCGCCAGAATCCGCTCGCAGGTCATCTGTCCCTGAAAGTGCAGCATCAAGATCAGGCGCTGAAGATGCGGGCCATAGCCACCGACGATCCCGGGATCGAGCGGCGCGATCAGAGTCTTCCCATCCGGCGTTTGCCAGCGCTCGCGCCGATAGCGGGTCACCAAAGGATTCAGAACCAAGTCCTGAACGACGATCTCTTCGTAGCCCTTGTGGCGGGAACCCGCTGGCGCGTCGACCTTCACCTCGATGGTTTGCGTGACCGTCAGCTTGTCCAGGTTGCTGCCGCGCCGCTGCGTCGACCGCCCGCCCTTGGGCGCGTTCGCTTGCGAATCCGGTCGGTCCGTCGCCTTGTCCATCCCCGAGGGTTTCTGCGGCGGCCGTGGCGGCAGTTTCTTCAATCGCGCCAGTTCGTCCTTGACCGCCTGATGCTCGACCCTCAGCTTGGCCAACGCCCCGCTCACCTTCTCGTACTCCGCCTGAAAGCGGGTCACTTCGCCAATCAAAGTGCGAACCAGGCCGATGAGCTCGGCCGGCGTCATGCGCTCAAGCGGATCACCCGAATCAACGGACATCCCCAGCTTGAATCATACTTTCCGACGCTTGACTCCCCCCTTCCGCCCGGAAATTTGCCCCGATTACGAATTTGCCGCGCAAGCCACTGAATTCGTGCGCCTTTTTTCAGGGTACAAAAGCGTTGAATCGGCCGAAAGGAGCAATATTCCCTGCTCTTTTCCCTGCAACCTGGGAATTCGGCCCGCCGCCGAGGCCGATTCCATCGTCGCGCAGCGCCTGACCTAGCCCACATATTCGCGCCGGTAACGCGGCCCGAGGCCGGTCAGCACCTGGTAGCCGATCGTGCCGCTCCGGGTCGCGAAATCGTCGAGATCGCCGGTCGCGCCGAAGAACTCCGCCCGGTCGCCGGGCCTCGCGGCCTCCTCCGGCAATTCGGTGACGTCGGCGACGCTGAGATCCATCGAAATGCGGCCGACGAGCGGGCAGCGCTTGCCGCCGATCGCGATCTCGGCGCCAAGCCTCTCGTCGGTCGCGCCGGCGCCGCGCGGCAGGCCGTCGGCGTAGCCCGCAAGAAGCGTCGCGAGGCGCGTGCGGCGCTTCGCCGTCCATTGGGCGTTGTAGCCGCAGGTCGCCCCTGGCTCGACCCAGCGCGTCTGCTGGATGGCGACGGAAAGCGTCACGACCGGGCGCATCGGGTTCGGCTTGCCAGGAGTTGGATTGCCGCCATAGAGCGCATAGCCCGGCCGCGCGAGATCGTAGATCGGCCGCGCGGCCAGAAACATGCCCGAAGAATTGGCGAGCGAGGCCGGAAGATGTGGAAACGCCGCCCGCGCCCCGTCGAACCGCGCGATCTGCGCCGCGTTGATCGGATCCTCCGACAGCTCCGACGAGACAAAATGGCTCATCAGGAGGTCGGCGCCAGTCGCCGCACCCTCTCGCTCCATCGCCTTTTGCAGGGCCGCCAGCGATTCGAAGCCGAGCCGGCTCATACCGGTGTCGAGATGCAGCGCGCACGGGCTAATCCGCCCGCGCGCTTCCGCGAAGACCGACCAGCGCTCGAGCCCGCCCTCGCCTCCGATGACCGGCTTCAGGCGATGTTCGGCATAGTCGGCCGGGTCTGCGGCCGTCTCCAGGCCGTTGAGAAGGTAGATCTCCGCGGGCCCCGGCAGCAGGCGCCGTGCGGCGAGGCCCTCGCCGAGATGGGCGACAAAGAAGACGCGCGCGCCCGCGGCCCACAGCGCAGGCGCGGCCTTGTCGAGGCCGATTCCGTAAGCGTTCGCCTTCACCACCGCCGCGCATCGTCCGGGCACGGCGAATCTGGCGAGCCTGCGCCAATTGTCCGCGAGCGCGCCGAGGTCGATCGTCAGGCGCCCGGGTGCGCTTTCCGGAGGGGCAGGGTCTGTCACGAAAGCTGCTTCTCCATCACCGCCGTCGTCGGCGCGTCGAAGCCCTCGTGCGCCTCGAGACTGCGGCGGGCGAATCCGAACCGCTCGAACAGCCGCTCGTTTTCCGGCAATGCGAGCCGAACTCTGAGCCTCATGCGCCGCGCGCCGCGTTCTCTCGCCCCCGCTTCACAAGCCGCCATCAGACGGCGCGCGAGGCCGCGGCCCCGAAAGGCGGGAAGCACCGATACGCGCCCGACGACCAGCGCGTCGCGGTCGATCTGCCAGATAAGTACCGCGGCGAGCCTTCCGCCACGGAAAGCCCCGACGCCTCCGCCGGCGGCGATCTTGGCCGCGATCAACTCCGCCGTCTCGCGCAGCGCCGACGAGGGCGGCTGGGTCGCTCGGCTCTGCGCCGAGAAGGCGGCGCGGATGACCTCCGCCGCCTCCTCTGCATCCGCCCCACGCCGAGGGTTCGCAAAGCGAAGTCCGACGGCGCGGGTCGTTCGGCGGTCGTGGGCTTTGAGATCATGTCGGCCGCGACTTATGCGCGACCCGGGAACGCCCGGCAATACGCCCCATCTCGACCGCGGCTGCGCCTCGTTTTCGCCGCTCTCGCTGGCAATGAGCCAACAGGCGCGGTAAATCGCACCGAACGACGAGGCGACGGTCCATGATCACGATGTTCACCCGCAGGGCGGCGCTGAAGGCCAGCGCCGGCGGCGCGCTTGCGGCGCTTCTCGGCCGCCCGCTCGCCGCCCTGGCCGAGGATTCGGTGGAGACCCACGGCCTCTCGTCCTTCGGCGACCTCGCCCTGCCGCCCGACTTCCCGCATTTTTCCTACGTCAACCCGGAAGCGCCGACCGGCGGGCACCTGTCGCTGCAGATCACCAACACCAGCGGCAACCAGAACTTCGACACCTTCGACACGCTCAACATCTACAGCTGGAAGGGCAACGGCGCGGCGGGCATGGGCGCGACGTTCGACACGCTGATGACCGCCAACGGCGAAGAGCCCGATTCGGTCTATGGATTGCTCGCGCAATCGGTGCGGGTCTCGGCCGATAAGCTCGACTATCGGTTTCGGCTGAGGCCGCAGGCGCGCTTCTTCGACGGATCGAAAGTCACCGCCGCCGACGTCGCCTTCTCGCTCAACGTCCTGAAGGAGAAGGGCCATCCGATTTATGCCCAGTTGCTGAGGGAGGTCGAGTCGGCCGCCGCCGAGGGCGACGACGTCGTTCACGTGCGCTTCGTCCCGAATCGCAGCCGCGACGCCCATCTCATCGTCGTCGGCATGCCGGTCTTCTCGGCCGCCTGGTGGAAAGGGCGCGATTTCACGGCCGCCACGCTCGAGCCGCCGCTGGGCTCAGGACCCTACAAGGTCAAGGCCTTCGAGCAGGGACGCTTCATCGAGTTCGAGAGGGACCCGAACTACTGGGGCGCCAAGCTGCCGGTCAATCTCGGCCAGAACAATTTCGACCGGATGCGCTTCGAATATTACCGCGAGCGGCAGGTCGCCTTCGAGGCGTTCAAGGCCGGCGCGATCAACTATCACGAGGAATACACCTCGCGCTTCTGGGCCACGGCTTATGACTTTCCGGCGGCCAAGGACGGGCGCGTCAAGAAGGAGGTGCTGCACGACGGCGCGCCGTCGCGCACGCAGGGCTGGTATCTCAACACGCGCCGCGAGCAGTTCAAGGATCCGCGGGTTCGCGAGGCGATCGGCCTCGCCTTCGATTTCGAATGGACCAACAAGAACG
This sequence comes from uncultured Alphaproteobacteria bacterium, assembly GCA_963758335.1. Classification (GTDB taxonomy): domain Bacteria; phylum Pseudomonadota; class Alphaproteobacteria; order Rhizobiales; family Beijerinckiaceae; genus Roseiarcus. Next base: position 1,341,282 of record CAVWVF010000004.1, read on the forward strand.
TGATGTATTCCGCCTACAAGCGGATCGTCTCCTTCTTCCCCAACAGTGACATGGAGGCCAAGGGCAAGCCGGGCCCGGAGGAACTCAGGCTGCTCGAGCCGTTCCGCGACAAGCTTCCGGCTTCAGTCTTCGGCGACCCATACACCCCGCCCGAGAGCGACGGCTCTGGCTTCGACCGCAGGTTGCTCAAGCAGGCTTATGACCTCTTGCTGTCGGCCGGCTGCAAGCGCGACGGCGGAGCGATGATGCTGCCGAACGGCAAGCCGCTGACGGTCGAGTTCCTCGACTTCAGCAGCGCCCTTCAGTCCCACACCATGCCGTTCATCCAGAACCTCAGCAAGCTTGGCGTCCAGGCGAACATTCGCATCGTCGACGCCGCGCAATACAAGAGCCGCACCGACGCCTTCGACTTCGACGTCGTCACGACGGCGTCGGGCGGCTCGACGACGCCGGGCGCCGATCTGCGGGTCGTCTATACCTCCCAGGCCGCGGCCCAGAACGGCTCGCGCGATCTGGCGGGGATATCCGATCCCGTGGTCGACGCGCTGGTCGAGACGATCGCCGCCGCAAAATCGCGCGAAACGCTCAACGCGGCCTGCCGCGCGTTGGATCGCGTCTTGCGCGCCGGGCACTACTGGATTCCAATGTGGTATCGCGACACCGCCTGGATCGCCTATTGGGACGCCTTCGCCCGGCCCGAGCGGCAGCCGAGGCTCGGCGTCGGCGCGCCCGGCACCTGGTGGTGGGACGAAACGAAGGCCAAGGCGATTGGGCTGTGAGGCGATGAGGCAGTCGGCACTCTCAGTGCGGCAGTCGGCAGTCGGCAGTCGGCAGTCGGATGACGCCGGGCGCGGTCATCTGCGATTGGACCCGCAACGCCGTCTCTGGTCTGCCGCTGCGGCGCTTCTTGCGCCGACTGCCGACTGCCGACTGCCGACTGCCGAATAATGCTTGCTTATCTCGTCCGCCGCCTCCTGCTGATGATCCCGACGATTCTCGGCATCATGGCCGTCTCTTTCGCCATCGTTCAATTCGTGCCGGGCGGCCCGGTCGAGCGGGCGATCGCGCAGTTGCAGGGCGCGAACCAGAGTTCGACCGCCGGATTCGGCGGCGGCGGTCAGATCGGCGTTGGCGCACCGCTTGCCGGCGGCGACATCTCCTCGCGCTATCGCGGCTCGCAGGGCCTCGATCCGAAATTCATCAAGGAGCTGGAGAAGCAATACGGCTTCGACAAGCCGGCCTGGGAGCGGTTCTGGATCCTGGTGCGCGACTACGCGACCTTCCATTTCGGCAAAAGCTACTACCGCGACACGCCCGTCCTGACGTTGATCGAGGAGAAGCTGCCGGTGTCGATCTCGCTCGGCATGTGGATGACCGTCATCTCCTATGCGATCTCGATCCCGCTCGGCATCCGCAAGGCGGTCAAGGACGGCTCGCGCTTCGACACCGCAACCTCGGCGATCGTCATCTTCGGTTACGCGATCCCGAACTTTCTGTTCGCCGTGCTCCTCATCGTGCTGTTCTGCGGCGGCTCGTTCTGGCAGATTTTCCCCTTGCGCGGGCTCACCTCCGACAATTTCGCCGAGCTCGACTGGCCCCACAAGATTCTCGACTACCTCTGGCACATCACGCTGCCGGTGACGGCGCTGGTCCTCGGCTCCTTCGCCACCTCGACGCTGCTCACCAAGAACTCGTTTCTCGACGAGATCAAGAAGTCCTACGTGCAGACGGCGCGCATGAAGGGCCTCAGCGAACGCAGCGTGCTCTACGGCCATGTGTTCCGCAACGCGATGCTGATCGTCATCGCCGGATTCCCCGGCGCCTTCATCGCCGCCTTCTTCACCGGCTCGCTGCTGATCGAGCAGGTGTTTTCGCTCGACGGCCTCGGCTACCTTTCCTACGATTCGCTCATTCAGCGCGATTATCCGGTGGTCCTCGCCAACCTCTATATCTTCGCCCTGATCGGCCTTGTCGTGAATCTGATCTCCGACCTCACCTACACCTGGATCGATCCGCGCATCGATTTCGAGACGCGCGAGGTGTGAGATTGGTTCTGCAGATCGCGCGGGCCCTCACCCCGACCCTCTCCCGCAATCCCCGGGTTAAGCCCGGGGAGGAGAGGGGGCGCGTTCCCCCCGGGCTTGACCCGGGGGTGGCGCGACCCCCGGACTCGATCCGGGGGGCCGGATGAGGGCCCGGATGACCCGCCCCTGGCTCAACCTCTCGCCGATGAACCGCCGGCGGCTCGACAACTTCCGCCGCAACAGGCGCGGGGCGTGGTCGTTGCGCATCTTTTTGGTGCTGTTCGCCTGCTCGCTTTGCGCGGAATGCATCGCCAACGACCGGCCTCTGATCGCCTCCTACAAGGGCGAGCTCCTGTTTCCCGTGTTCGTCGACTATCCGGAGGACAAGTTCGGCGGCTTCCAGGCGCGGGCCGACTATCGCGATCCGTTCGTCGCCGACGAGATCAAGGCGCACGGCTGGATGATCTGGCCGCCGATCCGCTTCGCCAATTCGACCACCATTCTCAATGCGCCGACACCGCTGCCGACCCCGCCGACCTGGACGCTGAGCGACGCCCAGTGCCGCGCGGCCCTGGAAAAGCAGGGCGCAAAGGACGCGGCGAGCGCGGCCTCCCCTTGCCGGCGGCTCGAGCCGCTGTGGCTCGGCTCCGACCAGGATGGGCACGACATCGTCGCCCGCCTCATCTACGGCTTCCGCATCTCGGTGCTGTTCGGCCTTATTCTTGCGGGCGTTTCGTCGGTCATCGGCGTGTTCGCCGGGGCGGTGCAGGGCTATTTCGGCGGCTGGCTCGACCTCACGATGCAGCGGGTGATCGAGATCTGGTCGTCGCTGCCGCATCTCTACATTCTGATTATCCTGTCGGCGATCCTGGCGCCGAGCTTCTTGGTGCTCCTGACGATCCTGCTCCTGTTCTCCTGGGTGAGCCTCGTCCATGTCGTGCGGGCCGAATTTTTGCGGGCGCGCAATTTCGAATATGTCAACGCGGCCCGCGCGCTCGGGCTCTCCAACGCAAAAATCATCGTCAAGCACGTGCTGCCGAACGCGATGGTGGCGACGCTGACCTTCCTGCCGTTCATCGTCAATTCGTCGATCAGCACGCTGACCTCGCTCGACTTTCTCGGGCTCGGCATGCCGCCGGGATCGCCCTCGCTCGGCGAGCTCCTGCTGCAGGGTAAGTCCAATCTGTCGGCGCCGTGGATCGGCATTTCGGCTTTCGCCGTTATCGCGCTGCTCCTGTCGCTCCTCATCTTCATCGGCGAGGCGGTGCGCGACGCCTTCGACCCGCGAAAGACATTTTCGTGAAAGCGACCGCGCCCCTTATCGAGGTCAGCGATCTCTCGATCGCCTTTTCGCAAGGGGGCGAGCGCAAGACCGTGGTCGACCGGGTGTCGTTCCGGCTGGAGAAGGGCAGGGCGCTGGCGCTGGTCGGCGAATCGGGCTCCGGCAAGACGGTGACGGCGCAGGCGATCGTGCGGCTCCTGCCGCAACCCGCGGCGAGCTACCCGTCCGGCGAGATCCTCTTTCGCGGCCGAGATGTCTTGAAGATGTCCGACGGCGAGCTGCGTGACATGCGCGGCGCCGCGGTCACGATGGTGTTCCAGGAGCCGATGACCTCGCTGAACCCCCTGCACACCATCGAAGGGCAGATCGGCGAGATCATCGCGCTGCACCAGGGGCGCGCCGCCGCGAAGAAATCGCGCATCGTCGAGCTCTTGAGCGAGGTCGGGATCGTCGACCCGGCCGAGCGGCTCGGCGCCTATCCGCACCAGCTCTCCGGCGGCCAGCGCCAGCGGGTGATGATCGCGATGGCGCTCGCCAATCGCCCGGACCTGCTCATCGCCGACGAGCCGACGACCGCGCTCGACGTCACCGTGCAGGCGCAGATCCTCAAGCTCTTGAAGGATCTGCAGGCGAAGTTCGGCATGGCGCTTTTGTTCATCACCCACGATCTCAATGTCGTGCGGCGCATCGCCGACGACGTCATCGTCATGCAACAGGGCAGGATCGTCGAGGCCGGACGCACGCCCGACGTGTTCGCCGACCCGCGCCATCCCTATACGAAGGCGCTCATCGCCGCAGAGCCGAAGGGTGACGCGCCGCCCGGAGACGCGAGCGCGCCGACGGTTGCGAGCGCCAACGATCTCAGGGTCTGGTTTGCGATCAGGCGGGGCCTCTTCCGCCGCACCGTCGGGCACGTGAAGGCGGTCGACGGCGTGTCGCTCGCCGTGCGGGAGGGCCAGACGGTCGGCGTCGTCGGCGAATCGGGCTCGGGGAAGACGACGCTCGGCCATGCGATGCTGAGGCTCATCCGCTCCGAGGGCCCGATTGCCTATTGCGGCCGTCCGATCGAGGGCCTCAACGCCAGGGCCATGCGGCCACTGCGACGCGAGATGCAGATCGTGTTCCAGGATCCGTTCGGCTCGCTCAGCCCACGCATGTCGGTCGCCGAGATCGTCGAGGAGGGCCTGATCGCGCAAGGGACGAAGCTCAATGCCGCCGAGCGGCGCCGCGTCGCCGAACGGGCGCTCGCCGACACCGGGCTCGACCCTTCGACCCTCGACCGCTATCCGCACGAGTTCTCCGGCGGGCAGCGCCAGCGCATCGCCATCGCTCGGGCGATGGCCTTGAACCCGAAATTCGTCGTGCTCGACGAGCCGACCTCGGCGCTCGACATGTCGATCCAGGCGCAGATCGTCGATCTCTTGCGCGATTTGCAGAAGCGCCGCAGACTGGCCTATCTCTTCATCTCGCACGATCTGAGAGTCGTGCGGGCGCTGGCGAGCGAGGTGATCGTCATGCGGCGCGGCAAGGTGGTCGAGAGCGGGGAGGCGAAAGCTTTGTTCTCCGCGCCGCAGAACGACTACACGCGGGCCCTGTTCGCCGCGGCCTTTTCCAACGAAGCGACGCTCACCGGCGTCGTGAGCCAGTGACCGCCCCGCGACGCCTCGTCCTTCGAGACGCGATGCTTCGCATCGCTCCTCAGGCTGAGGCGGTTTGTTGCAGCCGCCGTTTTCAGTTGACATCGATCCATGGGTGCGTGTGAAATCTGTTCGTAAAATAGGCTCTTTCTAGGGAGGAAAGAATGCTCAAGAAGTTTTGCCTCGGAGCCGTCATCGCGCTGGCGCCTCTGGCGGAATTTAGCCCTGTCACCGCCCTCGCGCAGACTGATCAGTCGGCTGCTTCTGCCGTTAGTCTTGTGGGGTCGTACAAGCTCGTCGCCAGCACGCGAAAAGTCCTCGACACCGGGGAGGTATCCGACACGTTTGGAAAGCAACCCAGCGGTTATATTGTCTACACTCCGAACGGCCGGATGCTGGTGTTGGTTGTTTCGGACAAAAACGACAGGCCAGCGCCCGAGAGCGGCGTTGGGCCGACCGATGAACAGAGCGCGAGCTTGTTCCGGACGATGGTTTCGTACGGTGGCACGTACGATTTTGACGGTCATACGGTCAAGCATCATATCGACATTTCGTGGAATCAGGCGTGGACAGGCACGACGCAAATTCGGGACGTGCAGAAGGACGGCGACAAGCTCATCTACACCACCCGCCCGGCGCCTTGGCCGGTTGACGGCAAGATGAGCGTGGTCACCGTCGTCTGGCAAAAAGTCGATTGATCGGCCCGCCCGGTGCGCGTCAACAAACGTCACATGGTGTGTGGCACATCTCACCCTAGATCAATGACTTGGCCTCAGAGGCCGCGCCTTGGCTGCGACAATGAGCGCTGACGTCGGCCGCGCCATCCTGATCGTGCTCGATTCCGTCGGCTGCGGCGGGGCGGAGGACGCAAAAGCCTACGGCGACGAGGGCGCGGACACGCTCGGCCACATCGCCGAAGCCTGCGCGTTGGGCCGCGGCAATCGCGACGGCCTGCGGCGGGGGCCGCTCGAGCTTCCGCATCTCGACGCGCTCGGCCTCGGGCATGCGATCGGGGCCTCGACCGGCCGCACGCCTCCGGGATTCGCGCTTGCAAGCCCATGCGGGCAATGGGGCTACGGAATCGAGACCTCGCGCGGCAAGGACACGCCCTCGGGCCACTGGGAGATCGCCGGAACCCCGGTCGATTTCGACTGGGGCTATTTTCCGGAGACAATTCCGGCCTTTCCCGAAGCCCTCACGTCCGCGCTGATCGCCGAGGGGAAGCTGCCGGGAATTCTCGGAAACAAGCACGCCTCCGGCACCGTCGTCATCGAGGAGTTCGGCGAGGAGCATCTGTGGACGGGAAAGCCCATCTGCTACACCTCGGCCGACTCCGTTCTGCAGATCGCCGCGCACGAGGAGGTTTTTGGCCTCGAGCGGCTCTACGATCTCTGCCGCATCGCGCGCCGCCTCTGCGATCCCTTGAGGATCGGGCGCGTCATCGCGCGCCCCTTCGTCGGCAAGACGGGCAAGGATTTCGTCCGCACGCCCCACCGCAAGGATTTCGCCGTGCCGCCGCCCGACGGCAATCTGTTGCAGCGCGCCGCGCAGGCGGGACGGACGGTCATCTCGATCGGCAAGATCGGCGACATTTTCGCCCACCGCGAGACCGGCTCGGAGCGCAAGGGAAAGAGCAACAGCGGCAACGTCGATCTCCTCGTCGAAGCGCTGACGACGACCCCGGACGGCGGGCTCATTTTTGTCAACCTGGTCGACTTCGACACCGAATGGGGCCATCGCCGCGATGTGCCCGGCTACGCCGCCTGTCTCGAGGCGTTCGACCGGCGGCTCGGCGAGATCGAATCGGCGATGCGGCCTTCCGACTACTGCGTCATCACCGCCGATCACGGCAATGACCCAACCTTTCGCGGCTTCGACCACACTCGCGAGCACGTGCCGATCGTCGCCTTCGGCGCCGGCGCGCCGCCCGGCCCGATCGGAGCGCGGAGGTCGCTCGCCGACATCGCCGAGACGATTGCCGCCAAACTCGGCCTGCCGAAGGGGCCGCATGGGGAAGCCTGGGCGACATGACCGTCATTGCGAGGCCCGAAGGGCAGCAATCCACAGTGTGGGGCCCTTCCGTCATTGCGAGCCCAGAGCGCAGCGAAGGGCGAAGCAATCCATGGCTTCGCGCCTGCCGATGGATCGCTGCGCTCGCAATGACGGGCGTGGCGCTCGGGCGTCATTGCGAGGGAGCCGAGCGCAGCGAGGCGGACGAAGCAATCCATGCAGCCGCCGCGGGCGTCCTCCAGCATGGATTTGCTTCGCTCTCGCTGCGCTCCGGCTCGCAATGACGGACTGAACGTCATGCCGCGGGCGCCTTGCGTCTATATCATGGCCAACAAGCGCAATGGCACGCTCTAATAGCGGCGTCACTTCAAATCTCTCGCTCCGAGTTTTTCAGCACCGCGAAGGCCTGACGCCCGGCTTCACCTCGCGCTACGGCTGCAAGCGACATGTCTACTTCGAAAACTACGAGCGGATGGACGACGCCATCGCCCGCGAGAAGCAGATCAAAGGCGGGTCGCGTGCGAAGAAGATCGCGCTCATTCAGTCGATGAATCCGGAGTGGAATGATTTGTATGAGAGCCTCGCGTAGCGCTGGAAGGTGCATTGCTTCCCCTTTGGCTTCGCAATGACGCCCGCCGTGTCGGCCGTCATTGCGAGGCCGGAAGGGCCGAAGCAACCCATCGCGAGCGCTTTCGAAACGAATTGCTTCGCTTCGCTCGCAATGACCGCATTGAGAGCGCGCCTCATCGCTCCATCGACAGATACCGCGCCAGATGGCGGTCGAGCAGGTTGTCGCGCCAGCCTTTCACCCGCCGCGACACCATGTTCTTCGACTCGTAGAAGAGGAGCGGGATCACCGGCTCCGCTTCGAGCAGCAGCCGCTCGGCTTCCGCCAGCGTGTCGGCGCGCGCCCGCAAATCCGTTTCCTGCGCCGCCGCGCTCATCAGCCTGTCGTAAGCCGCATTCGACCAGCGCGCGTAATTGAGCCTGGCATTGCCGCTCTCGAACAGAAACAGGAAATTTTGAGGGTCGGAATAGTCGCCGATCCATCCGGCGCGGGCGACGTCGAAATCGCCGCCGTTCTGCAACAGGCCGAAGTGCGTCTTGACGTCGGAATTAATGAAAGTCGTCGTGACGCCGAGCGTCTTCCACATGTCGCCGATCGCGATCGCGGTCGCCTTGTTGTTCTCGCTGGTGTTGTAGCGGATCTCGACGGCAAGCGGCCGGCCCTCGCCGTAGCCGGCCTCTTTCAAAAGTTCACGGGCGCGGTCCTCGCGCTCGATCGGCGAGAGGTCGCGAAAATCGGCTGCGACGCCGGTCACGTAATTGTCGATCCCCGGCGGCACGAAGGAATAGGCCGGCGCCATCGCGCCGCCCCAGATGCCGCGCGCGAGAAACTCCCGGTCGACGACCATCGAGAGCGCGTTGCGCACGCGCGCATCGTCGAAAGGCGGCTTTTTGGTGTTGAACGCCAGATAGAGGACGCCGAGGGTCGGCGCGACATGGAATTCGTCCCTGAGCGTCTGACGCACGAAGGCGAGCTCGTCGGCCGGGGCGTCGTCGTAGGTGTCGATCTCGCCCGCGCGGAACCGCAAAAAGGCGGCGGCGCGGTCGTCGATCGAGGCGATGATCTCCTTGTCGATCTTAACGTCGCGCGCGTCGTGAAAGAAGGGATTCTTGACGAGCACCGTCTCGTCGTTCGGCGTGAAGGCGGCGAGGCGGAAGGCGCCGTTGCTCACGAGATTGCCCGGCCGCGCGAAGGCGGGCCCGAACTCGGCGACGTTGCGCGGGTTGACCGGAGCGGACGTCTGATGGGCGACGACGGCGAGAAAATAAGGCGTGTGGCGCTCGAGCGCGATCTCGAGCGTCCAGTCGTTGATCGCGCGGACGCCGAGCGCGCTCGGGGCCGCCTCGCCCCCGGCGATCCGCTCCGCGTTCCGGATCGGGTAATAGAGGTTGGCGTATTCGGCGCCGGTCGCCGGATCGAGAAGCCGGCGGAAGGTGAACACGAAGTCTTCCGCCCGAACCGGATCGCCGTTCGACCATCGGGCCTCTCTGAGCCTGAACACATAGGTCAGGCCGTCGGCGCTGACGCTCCAGCTTTGCGCCGCGCCGGGAACGAGCGCGCCGGACGCATCATAGGTCAGGAGCCCCTCGAACAGGTCGTAGAGCGCGTCCGCTTCGATGACGGTCGAGGTCTTTTGCGGATCGAAGGTCGAGGGGTCGCCCGCCTCGCCGCGGCGAAAGACGCATTCGGCTTCAGCGGCGGAAAGGCTGAAGAGTGAGATCAGGAGGGCAGCGAGCACGCCCAAGCCCGCCAGGCCCCACTCCCGGCGGCGGTCGAGACTCATCGCATTGCGCGGCGCGGCGGAAGTCGTCATAATATAAGATCGCACGAATAGCGGGCCAGGAGCGGCCCCGAAAGCGGCGCGACGTCACTGGCGAGTTTTTTCGCGGGGGGTACGGGTCGCGGTGACGGAGGCAGGAATGTCCGACGCGTTCCATGATCGCGAAGACACTTTTGAAAAGCGGTTCGCCAACGAAGAGGCGCTGCGGTTTCGCGCGGTCGCGCGGCGCAACAAGGCGGTCGCCCTCTGGGTCGCCGAGATGAAGGGGCTTTCGCCGGAGGCCGCCGAAAAATACGCCGAGGACTTCGTCGGCGCGCAGGTCGGTCAAGGCGACGACGCCGTCGCCGCCGCGCTCAAGCAGGACCTCGCGCGTGGCGACGTCGACCTCTCCGACCACCGCCTGCGCAAGAAGATGGCCGAAGCGATGGCCGAGGCGACCGAGTTGGTCAAGGCGGGCCGGTAGCCCTCACCGCGGCCCTCTCCCGTAAACGGGAGAGGGGGCGCTACCCTTCTCCCGCTTCCGGGAGAAGGTGGCGGCGCGTCAGCGCGGCCGGATGTTTTCGCGCCTACCCCCGGTGGGCCGCGCCAGCGGCGCGAAGGCCGCCGCAACGGTCTCGTACACCTTCCGCTTGAACGGTACGACCAGGTCGGGCAGTCGTTCGAAGCGCTCCCAGCGCCAGGCGTCGAATTCCGCCCCGTGCTTGCCGTCGGCCGGAAAGAGCACGTCGATTTCGCTGTCCTGGCCGAGGAACCGGAACAGGAACCATTTCTGCGACTGGCCGCGATAGCGCCCGGCCCAGCGGCCGCGCGCCCCGTCGGGCAGATCGTAATTCAGCCACTCCGGAAGCTCGGCAATCAGCTCGATCGAGCGGACGTTGGTCTCCTCCCACAGTTCGCGCCGGGCCGCCTCGAGTGGCTTTTCGCCCTTGTCGACGCCGCCCTGCGGCATCTGCCACGACCGTTGGTCCAGCGCTTCGCCGCTCCGCTTGCGCTTGCGATGGCCGATGAAGACTTCGCCCTGACGGTTGACCAGCGCAACGCCGACGCAAGGGCGATAGGGCAGTTCGTTGTTCATGGGGGTCCGCTTCGGGGTTTCAGCGGGGCAGGGCCGCCCGACGGGGCGCACCTTAGCGCGGAAATGCGGACCAGCGCGAGTTTGACGCGCTTCTAGCGCTGAACGACGGGAGCGGCCTTCGCCTTCTGGGCGGCGAGCGCCTGCTGAACGTCGATAATGAGCGGGATGGGCAAGGCGGCGCCGCCCTGTCGTGTGATTTTCACGCCGCTCGCGGCCTCGACCTGATCGGCTGTCGCGATCGGGGCCGGATTGTCGAGCGCGCCAGACCCCTGGGCCGGAGGTTGATCCGCGCGCGCAGTGGCAGGCGGCGCCTCAGTCCTCGCCGCAAGCGAGTCGGCGCGCGGCGGCGCGTCATGGCGGGCGAAGGTAAAGGCGGCCATTGCGAGAGCCACGACGGCCGGCGCGGCGACGGGCAGGAACTTCCACCCCCTCCCCGCGACGGGGCGCTCATCCGGGCCCGGCAGGAGCGGTTCGTTCACTTCGTCGCGCAGCAGCGCCAGATCTTCCATGTTCGGAACCCGTCTCCTTCGGCGCTTCGCCTCCGCCTTACTGCCTGCGCGAGCTTGCGCGAGCTTGCGCGACGCAGACCGTCCCGCAACAATTTGACGGTGCCTGAACGATTCCGATAGTCGGCGCTTGCCGCGCCGTCAGGGACCCGGCGCGCGGCGCGACTGACCAAGGATGTCTCATGACGGCCAATCTGATCACCGATGTCGCCGGCGTGCGCGTCGGGTCGGCGCACGACGAGCGCATTGCTTCCGGCGTCACCGCCGTCATCTTCGACGAGCCGGTCGTCGCCTCGATCGCGATCCACGGCGGCGCGCCCGCGGTGCGCGACACCGCGTTGCTCGAGCCGGAGATGACGGTCGAGCACGTGGACGCGTTCGTTCTGTCGGGCGGCTCGGCTTTCGGCCTCGACGCGGCCGGCGGCGTCATGGGCTACCTCGCAGGAATCGATCGCGGCTTCCTGTCCCGCGGGGTGCGGGTGCCGATCGTTCCGGGCGCGAGCTTGTTCGACCTCGTCAACGGCGGCGACAAAACCTGGGGCCGGAAGCCGCCCTACTGGGACATGGGTTTTCGTGCGGCCGAGGCGGCCGGCGCCCATTTCGCCCTCGGAACCGCAGGCGCCGGCTACGGGGCGAATTCCTTTGGACTCAAGGGCGGCCTCGGATCGGCGAGCGCCGCGACGGCGCGGGGATTCCGTGTCGGCGCGCTCGTCGCCGCCAATCCGGCCGGCCGGGTCACGCGCGGAAACACTCGGCATTTCCTGGCGGCGCCTTTCGAGCGCGACGGCGAATTCGGCGGTCACGGCTTCGGCGCGGAAAACCCGGAGGACGCTCTGAACCTGCGTCTGAGGAGCGACCACCCGACCAACACCACGCTCGCGGTGGTGGCGACCGACGCGAAGCTCGCGAAGGCCCAGGTCAAGCGGCTTGCGGTCATGGCCCAGGCAGGCTTCGCGCTCGCCTTCCGGCCGGCCCTATCTCCCGTCGACGGCGACATCGTGTTCGCCGCGGCGACCGGTCGGTCTACGCATGCGCCCGAAGTTCGGGACCTCGCCGAAATCGGCATGCTGGCCGCCGAATGCGTCGCCCGGTCCATAGCGCGCGCCGTCTACGAGGCGACGTCTCTTCCTTTTCCCGGCGCGCTGCCGAGCTGGCGGCAGCGGTTCGCCGGCTGACCGGTCGCGGCGGACCGTCGCCCTCGCTTGCTACGCCGCCTTCCCGGGGAAGGACGGCGCAAGGAGCGCGCTCGTCTCAGTTGCATCCCTTCGTGGCGAGCAGATCGAGCAGGAGCAGCGGTGGCATATGTGCCTCGCTCGCGCCCGTTCCAGGTTTTGCCCGAGCATGTTGCGCAAGATCCGCCGCGCCGAGGATCGTGCAGGCAATCAGGGTCGGCATGAGCGAAACGTCGCCCGCCTTGAGCTCCCCCGCACGCTGTGCGGCTCGCACATGGCGCGAAAGCATTTCGAACGCGCTCGGACCTTCTGACTCGTCCTCCATCCGGCCGGATTCGCCGAACAGATAGACGCCTCCGGTCGGCAAGCGGCGCGCGAGTTCGAACAATCCCCGAACCGCGCGCCTCAGCGTTTCAAGAGGCGTGGGATCGCGGCGCTCGAGCGCGTCAGAAACCTCGGTTTCGATCGATAGGGTCGTCGCGTCATTTGCTTCCTTCATCGTCAGCATTCGGCTGCTTCCCCGACAGCATTGCCCCAAAATCGCAGAGCGGCCGCTCGTCTGTCGTCTAGAGCACGCCTGCTTCTCTTGGCGACGGTCAGGAATTTTGATTGGCCGACGCAGCCGACAGGAGGCGCTGCTGGCGCCGTCTTGCAGAGCGTGGGTTTCGCGCCCTGTCTTCGGGTCGAAAGTGCGTTTCCATGGCCCCCTCCCCTGGCAAGCTCTGAACAACTTGCAGAAGTATTGTTTACATGTGTTATTATCCCGTCGAACCCGCAGTCGCAATAGGGGATTCTACGTAGGGGGTGCGAACGTCCGAAGGCCTGGGCAGGCGGCCTGAAGCCTTCAGCATCAGGCGCGCGGTCCGCGATACGCTTCGAAGCGGTCGGGACCGCAACATTGCGATCCTGGTAAATTGGAAGTCGAGCGCAAATCCGCCCCCACCGCGATTGCGATGGCGACGGCCGCGGCGATCGCATATTCCGGCCCGATAGGTCGCAAAACAAGTCTTTGAACGCTTTCATCGCGAGCGCTCCGAACGACTGTTCGATTGATGACATAAGCGCCCTGATGGATCGTTACCGGCCTCCGACTGAAGAGCTTTGTCTACGACTTCGGTAGAATTTGCGCCCGACCGCTGGCGGCGAGAAGAACCTGGCGCAAGACATCGAAATGAAAAAAGATTCGGGCCTTTGTCGCCTTCCTACGATGGCGCGCGGCCCGGGAGCGCCGGCGCTTCTCCCTTTTCTCGGCTTTCGCGCTTGACCGCCGACGCCGTTTCGGCTCCCCTTGCCGTCGATGAGGCTCGCCATCGATCGGCGTCGGTTCCTGGTCGGCGCGGTCGCCGCCGCGGCGACGCCTGCCCTCGCCAATGTCCCGACGCCCTATGACTGGGACCTCTCGCCGCCGCGGCAGAGCCGCGACGCGTTCGTCGAATGGATGGTTCGCAACAGGGGCGAGGATCCGCGCTTCCTGGGTCAGCGCTGGGAGCGTCTCCAGCAGATGATCGCGCACCACGACATCTGGGACGAAGCCGACATCCGCGCCTATCTCATGACCCCGCGCGAAGAGTTCGTCACGCCGGAAAACCTCGATCGCGCGTACGAATGGCATCACCTCAACATCGGCTTCGGCGTGACCATCACTGGCCCGCACACGGTGGCGCGAATGACCAATACGCTCCGAATCAAGCGCAGCGACAAGGTGCTCGAAATCGGTACCGGCTCGGGCTACCAGTCGGCCTATCTCGCCAACCTCACCCCGCATGTCTGGTCGATCGAAATCATCCCGCCGCTGGCGAAGCGGACACGCGAACTCTACGATCGGCTGATCGCGCGCGGCTACAGCGAGTACCGCGCGATTCGCGCCCGGAACGCCGACGGCTACTACGGCTGGGAGGAATTCGCTCCCTTCGACAAGATCATCGTCACCTGCGGCATCGACCATATCCCGCCGCCGCACCTGCAGCAGCTGACCCCGGACGGGATCATGGTCATCCCGGTCGGACCGCCGGGCGCGCAGCACGTCATCAAGGCGACAAAGAGCCGGTCGCCGGACGGCCGCGTCTCGGTCGCGCGCTCCGATATCTACGGCGGCGCAATCATTCCCTTTGTGCCGTTCACCGGCTCGCATTCCATGTGAGAGCTCGCGCGAGCCCCGAGCCTCAGAGCTTCGCCCGCTCCTCGAGCGTCCAGCCCCGCGCCGAGACCCTCGTTTTCGCCAGCGGCGTCGCCGCCCCGGTGATGACGAGCGTCTTGCTTGTCGCGCCGCCCTTCTGGGCCGCCGCCGTCATCGCATCGATCGTCTGAGCGGTTCCCGGCGTCCATGACAGAATGTCGATCGGATAGACGCCGACGATCCCGCCGCTCGTGGTCTGGGCCAAGGGGAACATGACACTGTCGTCGCCGACGAACGAGACGATTGTCTTGTTGCGGCGCTGCCATGCGGCGGTGAGCTCCATTCGGCAGCGGATGAAATAGGCGACGGCGCGGCTGCCGGCGTCGGCGGCGCCCACGACCGTCGGCCCGATATTACTGACCCCGTTCAGCGACGTCAGCGCCTCGACCATCGCCGTCATGTCGACAGGCGTGTAATAGCGGTTGGCGAAGAGACTGTCCGCGGTGGCGCCGTCGACGCCGAGCCGCGCGAGCTTGTCGCGGTTCATGTCCATGAGCTGAGCGTCCGAGTAATCGTTGATCGTGTCGCCGAACGCGCTGATGGTCGAGGTGTTCGATACGACTAGGCCCGCCACGCCGGGCACGGCCGACATCGCGCCTGAAACCGCGAGATGGCCGACGGCGGCGGCGCTGGCGAGTTCGTCCAGCCGGTAGGCGAGCGGCTGGAAATCGGTATACGGGTCGACGCCGAGCCCGGTTGCGATCAGCCGCTTCTCTGTGGTCTGGCCGGTGAGGCTTGCGACCGTGTCATCGCGAGACTTCCCCATATTGTCGAAGCCGGAGCGGATGCCGCCGACGAACTGGCCGATGCCGGCGACCGTGTTCTGGGTCGTATCGACCGGATGGACGATCATATGCCCCGCGAAGACAACGGGGGCCATGCCTGCCTTCACGACCGCCTGCCCGAACGACTTGGTCGTGTTGGTCTCATCGAGCGTATGGAGGGCGTTGAGCTCCTTGACGCGCGCCGCCATCAGCTGGTCCCCGATCGTCTCGGACTCGCCCCAACGCGTGCGCAGCGTGTAGTGGCGCAGCATTCCGTCCGAGGAGACCGGACTCATGACGAGATAGTTCGATCCGGCCGCCGCGCCGCCGAGGACTGCCGTGGGGTCGTACGAGGGAGCCCGTTCGTATTGTCCGGCCGCCGCGCTGGCTCCCGCGGCCAGCAAAGCCATGGCGCCGAACCGCGCGGCGCGCTTCGCCTTGGCCAGATCCATCCCCTTCACCGCTTTTCCGCTCGCGCTCGCCGCGCCGAGCGTGGCTAGTCTGTCGGCAGGGCGCAAATGCGGCGCCTTCAGCTGACTCCGATCAGAATGCCCGCAGCCAGCACCAGCGCGCCGCCGACCATCACCTTGGCGGCGGCCGACACGGGCGGCACTTCCATGTAACGCCACTGCACCCAGGAGATCGTCATCAGTTCGACCACCACCACGCAGACGGCGACGACGGTCGCCGTATAGAAGTGCGGGATGAGGTAGGGCAGGGTGTGGCCGATCCCTCCCGCGACCGTCATCAGGCCACAGACGAGTCCGCGCAGCAGCGGAGCGCCGCGGCCGGACAGCTTGCCGTCGTCCGATAGCGCTTCGGCGAAACCCATCGAGATGCCGGCGCCGATCGCCGCGGCAAGCCCGACCACGAAGGCGTTCCAGGAATTGTGGGTCGCGAAGGCCGCAGCGAACACCGGCGCGAGCGTCGACACCGAGCCGTCCATCAGGCCGACCAGGCCGGGCTGGATGATCTGGAGGATGAAGCGCCGGCGCTCGAGCTCCTCTTCCGAGTGGCGGGCGCTGGGGGTCAGCACCTCCTTTTCCAGCACCGCCACCCTATGGTCATGCCTGTCCTCGACCTCGGCGAGGTCGCCGAGCAGTTTGCGGATGGAGGCGTCGGAGGCCCGCGTGATCGCCTGGCGGTAGAAGCGCCCCGCCGCGCGCTCCATGTCGTGGGCGTGCGCGCGAACGGCCTCGAGGTTGAGCGGGCGGACCTGCCAGACCGGCTTCTGCGGGATGTAGCCGCGGATGTCCTGGCGCCGAATGAGCGGGATGTGCTCGCCGAACTTGGACGCGAAAAGGTCGATCAACCGGCGGCGGTGCTCGTTCTCCTCGACCGCCATTTCGGTGAACACTTTCGCGCTCGCCGGATAGTCCTCGATGAGACCGTCGGCGAAGTCGGCGTAGATGCGGCTGTCCTCCTCCTCGTTGCTGATGGCGAGGGCCAGCATCTCGCGCTCGGACAGGTCGTCGAAATTGCGCATGGCAAGCGTCCCTCGAATCTCTACGCTACGGAGTCTCGGCTTGCGGGCGGGCGCCGTTCTCCCCAGCGTCCGGTCGCCCGGGCCGGCAGCTGCGGCGTTTGTAGTGGGGCGCCGTGTCGCCGGGGTCAAGGCGGCCAGATCGGTCATGCCGGTTATGCGAAAGATTGGATGCGGATCGGCCATAGGGGCCCGGCCGACGAGGCGGGTTCGTCACCTTGCCATCCCCGGAGTGCTGATCTAGACGGAGAAAGCGCTTGCGTTTCCGCGTTTTCTCGGGTTCGGGCGCAAAGACCCTCGCAAGTCGGCGGCCGTGGCTCAGCTTCCCTCCCTCGATCAGTTCAATCGCGTGGTGGTCAAGGTCGGCTCCTCGCTGCTGGTCAATTCCTCGCGCGGGGCGGTGAAGCAGGCCTGGCTCGAGGCGCTGGTCGAAGACATCGCCGCGCTGCACAGACGGGGCGCGAACGTGCTCGTGGTGTCGTCGGGGGCGATCGCGCTCGGGCGGACGCTCGCGGGTCTGCCGAAGGGCGCGCTCAAGCTCGAGGACAGCCAGGCGTCGGCCGCGATCGGGCAGATCGCGCTGTCGAGCGCCTGGTCGCGGGCGCTGCACAGCCATGGGATCGTCGCCGGCCAAGTGCTGGTGACCCTTCAGGACACGGAGGAGCGGCGCCGCTACCTCAACGCGCGCGCGACCCTCGGCCGCCTCATCGCCATGCGCGCCATTCCTGTCATCAATGAGAACGACACGGTCGCGACGAGCGAGATTCGCTACGGCGACAACGACCGCCTGGCCGCGCGCGTCGCGACCATGGCGACCGCCGACCTGCTCATCCTGCTCTCCGACGTCGCGGGCCTCTACGACGCGCCGCCGTCGCGCGACGCGCACGCCAGGCTCCTACCGGTGGTCGAGAAGGTGACGCCGGAAATCGAGGCGATGGCGGGCGGGGCGGCCTCCGAACTGTCGCGCGGCGGCATGCGCACCAAGATCGAGGCCGGCCGCATCGCGACCGGCGCCGGCACGCACATGGTCATCGCCGACGGGCGGATCGCTCATCCGATCGCCCGCGTCGCCGAGGGCGGGCGCTGCACCTGGTTCCTCACCCCATCCAACCCGGTCGCGGCGCGCAAGATCTGGATCGGCGGGTCGCTCGAGTTGAAGGGAGCGGTATTCGTCGACGCCGGCGCGGCCGCGGCGCTCGCGGGCGGCAAGAGCCTCCTGCCGGCAGGCGTCACCCGGATCGAGGGCGTCTTCTCACGCGGCGACTGCGTCGCCATCCGCGACGAGCGCGGGGCGGAGATCGGCCGCGGGCTGGTCGCCTATGACGCGCTGCACGCCGAGCGCATTCGCGGCCGCAAGTCGCGCGACATCGCCCATATCCTCGGAACCCCCGGTCGAGCCGAAATGATTCACCGCGACGACATGACGCTGGCGGAGCGCTGACGCCCCGCGCTTGGCTTCCGGCCGCCGGCCGCGCATAAAGCGGCCATGCCTTCAGGCGCCTCCAAATCCGGCTGGCGGCGACGATGAGTGTGCTGCCGCGCCCAGCCCTCGCCGCGCTCGCGAGGCTTCGCGCCCGCCTGCGCGCCAGCGAACCGGGGCTGGTCGCGCTCGCCGTCGGCGTCGGCGTGGTGGCCGGCCTCTGCGTCGCCTTGATGACGTCGATCGTCAATTTCGCCCATGTGGTCATTTATGGAATTCCTATTGACGTGCGCCTCAGCGCCGCCGCGCGCGTTCGGCCGATCGCCGCCTTCCTCGCGCCGATGCTCTCCGGACTCGCGCTTGGATCGATCGACGCTTGGCGGGCGCGCAAGAAACTGCGGCCGGCGGTGGACCCGGTCGAGGCCAACGCGCTGCGCGGCGGGCGCATGTCGCTTTCCGACAGCGCCCTCGTCGCCGTCCAGACGGTGATGTCGAACAGCTGCGGCGCCTCGGTCGGGCTGGAGGCGGGCTACGCGCAGATCGGCGCGGGGGTCGC
Source organism: uncultured Alphaproteobacteria bacterium (assembly GCA_963758335.1). Taxonomy (GTDB): domain Bacteria; phylum Pseudomonadota; class Alphaproteobacteria; order Rhizobiales; family Beijerinckiaceae; genus Roseiarcus. The sequence continues at coordinate 1,359,735 of CAVWVF010000004.1, forward strand.
CTCCTGGCTCGGGCTCGACCTGCACCTTCGGCGACAGGACCTGCGCATGCTGGTCGGCTGCGGGGCAGGCGGCGCGATCGCTGCTGCCTTCGGCGCGCCGCTGACCGGCGCCTTCTACGCGTTCGAGCTCATCATCGGCGCCTATTCGCTCGCCAACTCCGCGCCGGTGTTCGCCGCCGCGCTAACGGCGGTGCTGGTCACCAAGGCGATCATCGGCGCCCCTTACGTCATCGAAGCGCCCGAGGCGCCGGTCCTCAACTTTCTGCACTACGGAGCGCTGATCGGGCTCGGCCTCGTCGCGGCCGTTGTCGGCGTCGGGGCGATGCGGGCGGCGGCGCTGATCGAGCGCGCCTTTCGCGCCGCCGTCCCCTGGCGCGTCCTGCGGCCGGTCGCAGGCGGCGCGATGCTCGGCGCCATGGCCCTCTACACTCCGCAGATCCTGGGGGCGGGGCATGGCGCCCTCGGGCTCGATTTCTATTGGCCGCTGACCGCGACGGAACTCGCCGTCCTCATATTGCTCAAGCTGTTCGCCAGCATGGTCTCCCTCGCGTCCGGCTTTCGCGGCGGACTGTTCTTCGCTTCGCTGTTCGTCGGCTCCCTCCTTGGCAAGCTTTACGCGGTCGTCATCGGCTTCCTGTTTCCCTCGCTCGGGCTCGACACGATCGCCTGCGTGCTGGTCGGCATGGGAGCGCTGAGTACCGCGATCGTCGGGGGACCGCTGACCATGACCTTCCTCGTCCTCGAAAGCACCGGCAATCTCGGCATCGCCGGCGGCGCGCTCGCCGCCTCGATCGCCACCACCCTCGCGGTGCGGGCGACGTTCGGCTATTCATTCACCACTTGGCGCCTGCACCTGCGGGGCGAGACGATCCGCGGCGGGCAGGACGTCGGCTGGCTGCGCGAGCTGACGGTGGCGAAGATGATGATCCCCGCGCCGCCGGTCTTTCCGGCTGAGGAGAGCATCCGAGTCTTCCGCGAGGCCCATCCGCTCGGCAGCGCCAACGTCGTGGTTTCGGTCGGCGAAGACGGCCGCTATCACGGGCTCATCTTCGTCCCCGAGGCGCACGCCAAGGCGCTCGAGGAGGGCGACGACGGCGGGCCGGTCGGCCTCATCGCGAGGCTGCCCGCGACCACCCTGCATCCCGACGACGACGTGCGCTCGGCGCTCGATCTCTTCGGCGCGGCGCACGCCGACACGCTCGCCGTGACGTCGCGTGAAACCGGCCAGGTGCTCGGCACCCTGGGCGAAGCCTTCGCCGCGCGTCGCTACGCGCAAGAAACTGACGGAGCGATGAAGGGGGTGCTCGGCGGCGGATAGGCGCGCGGGCTCATGGCTTCGCCGCGCGACGCAGCTCCTCGATGAACCGCTGAAGCTCCTGGTCGTTCGGCGCGAGCGCCGCCAGCCGCTCCGCGTACTTCAGCGCCGAGGCGAGATCGCCGGCCTGCTGATCGATCTGCACCAGCGCCGTCAGGATTTCGCGATTGTCCGGATGACGGGCGAGCGCGTCGGCGAGTGTCTTCAGCGCCTCGTCGCCGCGGCCGGCCGAATTGAGCGCGATCGCGTAGACATAGGCGTTCTGCGCGCTGTCGGGCGCGAGCTCCGCCGCCCGGCGCAGTTCGGCAAGGGCGTCGCCCGATCGCTTCAGGCGGATCAGCGCAAGGCCGAGCGCGTAGTGGAGCCCGGCGTCCTTTGGCGTGAGGGCGAGCGCGGCGCGGAGCGCAGACTCGCCCTCGCCGTCGCGCCCGGTTTGCCGATAAAGGTCTGCCAGGTTGACCGCGGCCGGGGCGAACTGTGGCGCGAGCTTCAGCGCGGCCTTGTATTCGGCTTCCGCTTTGGCCGCTTCTCCGCGCCGGGCATAGAAGCTTCCAAGGGTGAGGCGCGCTTCCGGCCGGTCGGCGTTGAGCTCCTGCGCCGCGACGAATTCGGCCGCCGCGCGCTCGAAGGCCGTGCGATCCCCGGCGGGCTGGTCGGCCGATGGAACCGCCGCCAGCAGGTCGGCCGCCCTCACTCTGACGCCGCGGACCGGATCGCCGAGCAGCGGCGCGGCGATCGGCCAGATCTCTTCCGGCGGCGCGCTTTCCAGCATGTCGAGCGCGCCGATCCTCACCATCGGATCGGGATCGGCGAGGCTCGAGCGGGCGATGTCGAGATTGGCCGCCGATAGATAGGGTTGAAGCTCCGACAGCGCTCCGGCGCGCGCGAAGCCGGGCGTTCCCCGGCCGGATGCGGCCGCGGCCAAAAGTTTCTCGGCGTCCGCCTGATCGGCCCAGGCCTCATGAAAGGCCTCAGCGTAATGCTGAAAGCCCTTGCGGTCCGCTCCATGCCAGCTCCGGACGGCGTCCGCCGCCCATTGCGCCGATTTGGCCGGCGTGGCAGGCGTTGCAGGCGTTCGGCGCGCCGAGCGCAACCGACAGGTCGGGCCGGGGAATGCGCATGCTGTGATCGTGGCGCATGTGCACCACCATGTAGGTCCGCGTCGGCATGTGGCAGGCGGGACAGCCGATCGGCGGATCGACGCCTGCGTGGCGACTGTGGGCTGCGACCGCATATTTGTCCGGGGCATGGCACTGCAGGCAGACGCCGTCGGCCCGGGAGCTTCAGCTTCGAGCTGTGCGGGTCGTGGCAGTCGCTGCACGTGACCCCCTTGGCGAACATCTTGCTCTGCTTGAACGAGCCGTAGTTGTAGACCTCGTCCTCCATCTGCCCGTCGGCGAAATAGAGGCCGCGGGAAAGCGGCGACACGACGTGCGTGTCGGACAGCCATCGGCCGGGAACCCAGTCCTCGGCGATCGTTCCCCGTCGGGCGTGGCAGAGCCCGCAAGTCTCGACCTCCTTGCGCAAGGTCTCCGGCGGTGAAGCGCGCGTCGCGTTGCCTGTGGTTCGGGTACCTCCCTTGGCGCTTGCCATCGGGATCGATGGTCCAGGCGGCGCTCTTGCGCTCGTCGAAGCGGACGACGAGGCCCTTCGAGTCGATGTCGGTCTCCGAATCCTTCCACCCGGCATGATCGCGCGCCCAGGCGACATGGGCCGAGCCCTGTCCATGGCAGGTCTCGCAGCCGACGCTGATCTCGGCCCATGTCGTGGCGAAGCGGTCCTTCGCCGCGTCGTAGTTCTTATGCACGCCGGTCGAGTGGCACTCGGCGCACATGAAATTCCAGTTCTGGTTGAGCTTCGTCCAATGCAGGACGTCGTCGTGGCCGACCTCCTCATTGCGGTAGAGGTGGAACCAGCGCTGTCCGCCCTTGTCCTTCGGCCGGCTGTCCCAGGCGATTCCCAGGGCCTGCAGGCGTCCGTCGGGAAATTCGATAAGATATTGCTGCAGAGGATAGACGCCGAAGGTATACCTGATCTCGAATTCGGCGGGCTTGCCGTCCGGCCCGTCGGTCTCGACCATGAACTTGCCGTCGCGCCTGAAGAAGCGCGAGCGGACGCCGAAATGCTCGAACGAAGCATCGGAAAAATCGCCGAGCACCGTCGTCTCGGTCGCGTGGCCCATGGCGAGCTTGTGGTGCGAGCCGGCCCAGAGCTTCGCCTCGTCCCGATGGCACGAGGCGCAGGTCTCGCTGCCGACGTAAGTTAGAGGAGCCCCTTCGGCGGCCCGGGCGGCGACCGGTGAGTTTCCGGGGCCCAACGCCATCCAAGCGGCCGCCGGCGCGAGCGCGACAAGGACGCCGAGCCAGAGGGCCAGCGGGCGCGATCCAAAATATCGATCCTTTTTTGTTGAATTGCCGTCGGGCTTGCGCCCTGACGCCAAGGTTGCGGCTTATGGCGTCGCAGGCTCAGGTCGGTCAAGGCCGAAGGCCCGCGGCGCCGAGGGGCCGAGCGTACTTGTCCCGTGCAGGCGCCCGCCCGTCCTTTCTCCCGCGGCGGTCTCCGAGCTAATCCACTTCTTGTCATCCGTTCCATGGAGACGCGGTCGGAGCGGTCCGCCATATTCCAGTACCAACACGGTGAGCCCGCGCCACGATGAAGTAGTCGTAATCCGGCTCGCTCATGACGCCGGGCTCCGCATGGTTTTTGCGCGAAGTTGCGCGGTCCGTGCTTCGAGACGCGGCGCTCCGCGCTGCTCCTCAGCACGCGAGGCGCAAAGCAGGTTCATGACAATTCGTGTTGACAGACGCGACCGAATTTTCAATTCTGAATTCGGCACACGGGATTCCGAATGCCAATGGAACCGATCTCCGTCCCGCCGCGGCTTGTCGACCGCGTCTATTCGAGACTCGTCGACGCCATTGCTGATGGCGCCTTGGCGCCCAATGAGCGGTTGACTCAGGACGAGCTCGCGCAAAAGCTTTCTGTCTCTCGGCAACCCGTCAGCCATGCCCTACAGCTTCTCAAGCGCCAGGGATTGGCGGTCGAGGAAGGCAGGCGGGGTCTGGTCGTCGCGCCCGTCCGCGCTGAACAGATCCGCGATCTCTATCAGGTTCGCGCGGCCCTCGATGGGCTGGCTTCGCGGCTCGCCGCCGATCGGATACGAAAGGGCGAAGCCCGCTCGCGCGAGATCGAGTTCTTCAAGTTGAAATCTGCGGCCGGCCGCGCGCTTCGCGCTGATGCGAACGTGCACGAATGGATCGAAGCCGACGTCGCCTTCCATTCCGCTATCTATGCGCTATCGGGGAATACGGCGATCGGCGAAACGGTCGCCGAGCGCTGGCCGCTTTTCAAGCGCGGCATGGGCGTTGTCCTTGCCCATCGCGAAAGGCGAACGGCCATTTGGGCCCAGCACCTCGAGATCACCGACCACATCCTTGCGGGCGATCCAGCTGGAGCGGAGATGGCTGCCGTCGCCCACGCGGAAGTGGCCGGCGCGTCCATGTACGCCGAGCTCGCTCCCGAGGCTGAACGAAGCGTGCACCAAGGCTCGTAATCAGAAGCATTCATTGATTTTGTTCGGGAGGACTGTCGATGAGTGGGACGCTTCATCTCGGCGAAATTATCTCGATCAACGCGGGCCTGTTTCCCGGCAAACAGGCGGCGCGCGATCTCATGCGATCACTCACCTTCCGCGGATGGAACGATCGCGCTTGTCGGGTCGCAAACGCCTTAAGTGGCATCGGGCTCGAGAAAGGGGACCGGGTCGCGATCCTCGCTTACAATTGCCTGGAGTGGCTCGAAATCTACGCCGGCCTAGCGAAGTCGGGGCTCGTCGCCGTGCCGGTGAACTTCCGTCTGGCCGGGCCCGAAATCCGCTACATCGTAGAGAACGCGGGAGCCGAGGCGATCATCGTCCAGGACGACCTGTTGACGAGCGTCGAGGCGATCCGCGCCGACCTGTCGCTCGCGAGCGATCGCTACATACACTTCGGGGGCGATCACACGCCCGCCGGCTACGGGGCGTACGAAGATCTCCTCGCAGTAGCGTCGGCGAGCGAGCCATGCAGCCAGGTGCAGCCGAGCGATCCCTTTGCGCTGCTCTACACCTCGGGCACGACGGGACGGCCCAAGGGGGCCATCCGCAGCCATGAGAGTTCTGGTCGTTCACGCCTACATCAACCAGGTGGACTTCGGGTTCGGCCGCGACGACCTTGGTCTCCTGGTCATGCCCATGTGTCACGCGAACTCCATCTTCTTCATGTTCGCCTTCGTGTCCTGCGGCGCAGGCTGCTGCGTCTATGACCGGAAGAGTTTCGACCCGGAGCACCTGCTGAGAACCCTCGCCGGCGATCGGTTCACCTTCACTTCGCTCGTGCCGACGCACTACATCATGATGCTCGGGCTGCCGGACGCGGTCAAAAACACGTTCGACGTCGGCGGCGTGCTCCTCATCTCCTCGGCGCCCGCTCGCCGCGACACCAAGCTGACGCTCATGGACTACTTCCGCAACTCGAAGCTCTACTAGGGCTATGGTTCGACCGAGACGGGGTGGGTCACCTTCCTCCGTCCTGAAGAGCAACTGGTCAAGCTTGGCTCGATCGGACGCGAGGCCACCGGAACCGGCCGGATCAAGCTGCTCAGCGCCGACGGTAGCGAGGTCGCCGACGGAGAGCCGGGTGAAATCTACGCCCGCACCCCCTATGCGTTTCAGGGCTACTGGAAGCTGCCGGAAAAGACGGCGGAAGCCTTTCGCGGCGACTACTGCACCGTTGGCGACATCGCTCGCCGCGACGGCGACGGCTACCTCTATCTGGTGGACCGCAAGAGCAACATGATCATCAGCGGCGGAGAGAAGGTCTACCCGTCGGAGGTCGAGCAAGTCCTGGGCGGCAATCCCGCGGTCAAAGACGTCGCGGTCGTCGGAGTCCCCGATCCCGTATGGGGAGAGGGTCCGCGCGGTCATCATTCAGCACGACGGCGCAAACGCCTCAGAAGCGGACATTCTGGAATGGTGCAGAGACAAGATCGCCGGATACAAGCGGCCGAAGTCGCTCTCGTTCATCACTGAGGATGAGATGCCGAGGACGGCCACCGGCAAGATCCTCCATCGGGTGCTTCGGCAGCGTTGCTCCGGGCGCCTCGCGCCGATCTTGGAGGAGGCCAAACGATGACAGAGATTGGCAGATCGAGCGAAGCGCTCTCGGGTGTCGTGTTGGGGAAGGGCGCCGGAGCCCTGCTTTCGAGCGATAATGCGGCTCCGCCCACGGACGCGGGCAAGGCAGTGCTCGACGGTGGCCAACTGGTGGGCCGAGTGCTTCGCTCGCAAGACGTGAAGTATCTGTTTGCGGTGAACGGCGGACACACCTGGCCAATCCTCGGCGCGCTCCGCGAGCATGGCGTCAAACTCATCCATATGCGCCACGAGCAGTCATGCGCCTACGCGGCCGACGGCTGGGCGCGGAGCACGGGAACGACCGGCGTCTGCTGCGTTACCGCTGGCTGCGGATTGACCAACGCCGTTACCGGCCTTTGCACGGCAGGACTTGCCGGGAGCGCGGTCGTCTGCATCGCCGGCCAGCACCCCACGACCGAGGACGGGCTGGGCTCGTTCCAGGAAGCCTATGGCAGCGAGGTCTGCCGGTCTTTTTCCAAATACGTGAAGCGGGTGCTCGATTGGTCGGCAATCGAGGTCGGCTTGCGTCAGGCTCTCCGCGAGGCGTCGGCCGCCCCACAGGGGGTCGCCTTAGTCGAGATCCCGACGAACATCCTCTACCTGCGCGGCGCAGAGAGCGCGCAGCGCCGTGGCGCGCAGGTATTCGGGCGCGACGAGCTCCGGTCGGAGGGCGATCCGCGCAGCGTGGCCCGCGCGATCGACATTCTCCTTGCCGCGGAGCGGCCGCTCGTCGTCGCCGGCGATGGGCTCTTCTGGTCCTCGGCGGCAGACGAACTTCGCGCTTTTGCTGAATTGACGGGAATTCCAGTCTACGCGCGCCGCTCGGGCCAGGGCGCCCTCCCGGAGGACCACGCGCTCGCCATCCGCGGCCCCTGGAAGAAGCCGTTTACGGGTCGCGCTGATGCGGTGCTAGCGATCGGGTTTCGCTTCTGGAGCGGCGAGAAATTCGGCGAGGCTCCCACCTGGAACGAAGCTGCGCGGTACATCCAAGTCGACGCCGCCCCCAGCCGGATCGGGCTTCATGTGCCCGCTGAAGTCGCGATCGTCGGCGACCCAAAGCTCGTCCTGCGTCAGCTTACTGAAGCCGCGGGCGACCGTGACTGGACGTCTCCTGCTCATGCATCATGGCGAGGGGAGATCGGGGATGCGCGTGGCGAGTTCGATCGTTTCGCCGGAGAACTCGAGCACGCGCACCACCGCGACATTCCGATCCATCCCGCACGGATTGCGCGCGAGCTCTCAGAAACGCTAAACCCAGACGCTACGCTCGTGATCGACAGCTTCACGATGAGCGGCTGGATGGCGCAATGGTTCCGGGCGCGTTTCCCCGGCCAGATTCTCGACGCGGGCCCACTCGCGCCGGTCGGTCACGGCGTCGGCATGGCGATCGGCGCGCAGCTTGCCCGTCCCGGCAAACAGGTCGTCCTGATCATCGGAGACGGCGGCATCGGTATCAGCGGCTTTGACCTCGAGACCGCTCGCCGCTACGACCTGCCAATCGTTACGGTGCTTTGGAATAACAGTTCTTGGGGCCCGAGCTTCGAGGAAATGCCGTTCCTCAAGGGACGCACCGACCCCTTCGAGATGCTTCCCGGCCAGCGCTACGACCGCATGTTCGAGGTCATGGGCTGCCATGGAGAGCACGTCGAGCGGCCCGAGGATTTTCGTCCGGCGCTTGAGCGCGCGCTTGGCGCTGGGAAGACTGCCGTAATCAATGTCATCGGCGATCGTCAGGTTGGACATTCGAGTCTCGGCGGCAATTTGCTCGGCTCGACTCGCGTCTAGGCGGACTCTCGCTGTCGCCGAGCTGTCCGCAATGGGCGCAAGGACTAAACCGCTGGCGCGGTAGGGGCGGCGAGGGGCTCAGTAGGCTGAGGAGGAATACGAAGGCTCGGACTGTCTCAAGATCGTGGGGTTCAACCCCACGGGAGACAGGAGCTTTCGCGATGTCCGACAAGCCCATCAGTCCGCTGCGCCAGCGCATGATCGACGACATGACGGCGCGCCGTGTCAAGGAGAAGGTGCAGAAGGCCTACGTCCGGCACGTCAGAACCTTCGCGGCCTTCCTCGGACGGTCGCCGGACACGGCGACCAGCGAGGACCTTCGCCGTTTTCAGCTGCATATGGCGCAGCAGCAGATCAGCCCAGGGTCCATCAACGCCGCCATCGCCGCGCTGCGGTTCTTTTTCACCGTGACGCTCGAACGGCCCGATCTCGTTCGCCCTCTGACGACAGTGAACAAGCCGCGCAAGGCGCCGGTCGTGCTGAGCGAGGAGGAAGTGGCGCGTCTCCTCGAAGCCGCGCCGGGCCTCAAGTACAAAGCCGCGCTCAGCGTCGCCTACGGCGCAGGCCTGCGGGTGTCCGAGGTCGCGAACCTGAAGGTGTCCGACATCCCCGGATCAAGTCCGGGGACCAGCCAGCGCATGACGCTCAGGGTCGAGCAGGGCAAGGGACAACGGGACCGCTACGTGATGCTCTCGCCGCAACTGCTCGAACTGTTGCGCGAATGGTGGTGGGCGGCGCGGCCGCAGGCCTGGCTGTTTCCGGGCCAGAACCCGGTCAATCCAATGTCGGCTCGCCAACTGGTGCGCGCCGTGCACGCCGCAGCGCAGGCGGCCGGGATCGCCAAGCGCGTGTCGCCGCATACGCTGCGGCACAGCTTCGCCACGCATCTGCTTGAGCAGAACGTCGATATTCGCGTGATCCAGGTGTTGCTCGGACACGCCAAGTTGGAGACGACCGCGCTCTATACCCGCGTCGCCGTCAACACGATCCGCGACATCAAGAGCCCGCTGGAGCGGCTGGGCGTCAACCTCGCGGCCGATCGCCGCCCGCCTGACCGCGGCCGCATGACGCGGCCCCCGGGTCACAGCCCGGGGGTCGCCGACGTCTTTCGCGCCCATGGGGCGGCGTGGCGCAAGGCCAACGCCGGCCATGTGAGTCTCGGTCAGCTGAAGGTGATGTCGGCGATCGAGACCTGTCGCACCGCCGCGCTCGGCGGCCATGTCGAGCGCTGCGAGGACTGCGCGCACGAACGCGTCGCCTACAATTCCTGCCGCAACCGGCATTGCCCGAAGTGCCAGGGCGCGGCGGCGCGGCAATGGCTCGAAGAACGCGAGGCGGAGCTTCTGCCGGTTCCCTACTATCACGTCGTCTTCACGATGCCGGCGGCGATCGGCGCGATCGCGTTCCACAACAAGGCCGCCGTCTATGACCTGTTGTTCAGAACCGCCGCCGAGACGCTGATCACCATCGCCGCCGATCCCAAGCATCTGGGCGCGCGCATCGGCCTCACCGCCGTGCTGCACACCTGGGGCTCGGCGCTCACCCACCATCCGCACGTCCACGTCATCGTTCCCGGCGGCGGCCTGTCGCCGGACGGCGGGCGCTGGATCGCCTGCAAGCCCGGCTTCTTCCTGCCCGTGCGCGTGCTCTCCCGCCTGTTCCGCCGCCTCTTCCTTGAAGGCCTCGTAGCTCTGCATACGGCGGGCCGCCTCGCCTTCTGTGGCGATCTCGCGCCCCTTTCCGACCAGCGCGCCTTCCACGCCGCGCTCGCGCCATTGCGCCGCTCCGCATGCCGAGTAGGTGGGGATGTCGCCATCCCCACCCCTCACAGACCCGGACGTGCAGCTTTCCCGCATCCGGTTCTTCACGGAAGAGTTTCGCTCGCGTTGGCGTAGAGGACGCCGTCCGTGACTCGCCTGTCGAGAAGCGCACGGAGGTGATGATGTCCCCGCCGTCGTCCTCGCCAGTTCGGCTATCCGTTGTCGTTTCGTGGACAGGTTCGCGGAGCCCAAGGTCTCCTCCCGTGTTTCCCGGCAACGGCTCTCATCCCGTGGCGCCCCCCTTCCCTCGCGCGGGTCCCGGTGAGCCCAGTTCCCCGCGGTCAGCGGTACTATGAAGGCGCTACGACTTCCCGCCTGCGCGTCCCCGGTCGCTTATCTGTTTCGCTTCCGGGGTCCGCGCGATCCTCCGCTTTTCGTGCTCGCCTTGGCGGCGCTCCCGGATGGTTGGAGGACCCAGCCGGGCCAGGGCATTTGGTCAGCCGGCCGCCCATTTGCCGGCACACTCTCACTCGGACGCAGGCGGGATCTCACAGGTTCCCAGGCGATCCGTCCCATGCCTTTGCCCCGGTCCAAGACCCCGGCCGGACCGACGATCCTCACCCTGACGGTGTCGTCGATGCTGCCCCCGCTCAACCCACAGCGAAGGCTCCAGCGATCATAATTTCGAGGCTACTCACGCGGCTTCAGCACCTGCTGCCTACGCTTCACGACGGGCGTCGCCGCACGCCATGCAAGGCTCGCTTCCGGCTGGTTGGCTGACCTTTACCGGGAGGGAGTTGAACCCTCTGGATCGCGATGAAAGGTTTCAGAACTTCATGTTCATTCTCCTCTCCTGAGCTTTCCCTGTCGCAAGGGTGGTCTTCGCCAAGCGACCCTTCGCCGGACCGCAAGCCGTGCTCGCCTATCTCGCCCGCTACACCCACCGCGTCGCGATCTCGAATGCCCGGCTCATCGCGCTCGGCGAGGCGGGCGTCACCTTCAAATGGAAGGACTACCGCATCAAAGGCCGCGACCGGCTCAAGACCATGACGCTCGACGCGGCCGAGTTCATCCGCCGCTTTCTCCTGCACGTCCTGCCCAGCCACTACGGCCTGTTTGCTGGAACGGTTCGAGCGCGCTGGCGGATGCGATGGAAGCCGAACGTCGAGCGAGCCCGCCAATTGCTCGCCGCGCCCAAGGCCTCGCCCGCGCCCGCTGAGACGGACAGCGAGGCCGAAACACCTTCCCCTTCGCGCCCATGCCCCTGTTGCGGCGGCCGGATGATCATCGTTCAAACCTTCCAAGGCGCCCGCCCTGAGCGATCGCGATCGCCGACCCGCATCAGGATCGACTCCTCATGACCGTCGCCGTGCTTCCCGCCACGCAACGCCGTTCGCCTCCGAAAAAGCCCGTCGTGTTCGCTCCCGACGATAACACCGGCCGCCTTCCGCCCCCGCCGCCACATCGGCGATCCGTCCGCGACCATCAAATCCCCATAGGTTGCGCCCAGCCAAACCGCGCCTCTCCTTCCCGCGGTTTCCTCCTTACGAGGCTTTCGGACGCCGGCCCCGCGCCCAGCCCGCGCGCCTGCAAAGGGCCGGCGTCCGAAACCCTTCAGCATTTCCCGCCGGAGGGCGGGGTTATGGGCCGAGCCGCGACCAACAGCGTCGGCGCATCGCGCCGGGTCTTGAGCGCTAAATCGGATCGGGCCCGCGCGAAATCGCCGCGACACCGGTGCGCGAAACCTCGACCAGGCCGAGGGGGCGCATCAAGTCGACGAAGTCGTCGATCTTGCTCGGCGCGCCGGTCAATTCGAAAACGAAGCTGCCGACGGTGGCGTCAATCACCTTGGCGCGGAAAGCCTCCGCCAGATTCATCGCCTCGACCCGATTCTCGCCCTTGCCGCGCACCTTGATCATCGCCAGCTCGCGCTCGATCGCGCGCACGGTGAGCGTCAGGTCCTTCACCGAATGGACCGGCACCAGGCGCTCGAGCTGATGGCGGATCTGTTCGATGACCTCCGGCGTTCCGGAGGTGACAATGGTGATGCGCGACAGATGCGTCTCGTGCGCGACCTCGGCCACCGTCAAGCTCTCGATGTTGTAGCCGCGCCCGGAAAAGAGACCGACGACACGGGCGAGCACGCCGGGCTCGTTGTCGACCAGCACCGACAGCGTGTGCCGCTCGATATTGGATTTGACCGTCGCCGAGGAATAGGGCGAGAGCGGTGCGGTCGGAGTCTTGATCATGTTCATAAACGTCCTCGTCGATGGATTTCACGCCGCCTCGGCGTTCGGCGCCGTCGCGACCCAGCGTTGGAAGAGATCAAAGTCGATGTTGCCGCCCGAGAGTACGAGCCCGACCTTGCGCCCCGCGAGGCGCGCGCGCTCCTTCGTCGCCGCGGCGAGCGCGGCGGCGCCTGCGCCCTCGGCGAGATTGTGCGTGTCGGTCCAGTAGGCGCGGATCGCCTCGGCGATCTCGTCGTCGCGGACCAGCGCGATGCGCGAAGCGCCCCTCGCGATCACGTCCAGGGCCTCCTGGTCGGGGACGCGCGTCGCGATGCCGTCGGCGAAGGTGTCGGCGCTGTCGGTGCGCACGACATGGCCGGCGGCGAAGGAGAGCGCAAAGGCGGGCGCCCCGGCGGACTGGACGCCGACGATCTCTGTCTTCAGGCCGAGCGCGTCGCGCGCGGCGATTGAGCCGCAGATCCCCGAGCCCTGGCCGATCGGGACGTAGAGGACGTCGAGATCGGCATGCTCGCCCATGAGCTCGAGCGCGTAGGTCGAGACGCAGAGCGCGAGATCGCGATGGAAGGAGGGCGCCGCGTGCAGCCCGCGCTCTTCGGCGTGCCGCATCGCCTCCTCGCGCGCGGCCTGAAAATCCTGGCCGTGCTCGATGAGCTCGGCGCCCAGCGCCCGCATGGCTTCGTTCTTCTCCCGGGAATTGCCGTGCGGCACGACGATCGTGACGGAAAGGCCGAAGCGACGGCCGGCGAAGGCGAGGCTTGCCCCATGATTGCCGCGCGTCGCGGAGACGAGGCCCTTCGCCTGCGGCTCCCAGCGCATGAGCGCCTCGACGAAGGTCAGGCCGCCGCGCACCTTGAAGGCGCCTGTCGGCTGATGGTTCTCGTGCTTGACCACGACCTCGGCGCCGAGGCGCGCCGCCAGCAGCGGCCAGGAAAAAGCCGCTGTCGGACGCAAGGCCCGCAGCACCGCCTCATGCGCCTTCCGCATCTCTTCGAGACTGAACATCGCCCCTCCCTGACCCTTCATTGCGAGCGCAGCGAAGCAATCTATGGGCAAAAGCATCCGCCCTTCGATCACCTGAATTGCTTCGTCGCTACGCTCCTCGCAATGACGGGGTCAATTTGGTCGAATATCGCTCCGACACTCACACCAGCATCTTGCCCTTCTCGTCGATAACGTTGTCGAGTTCGATCCCAGCGTCGTCCTCGAGGTCGGCCATGATCATCTCGTTGTGCGCCTTGCCGGAGGGAATCATCGGGAAGCAGTTCTCCTTCTGATCGACCAGGCAATCGAAGATCACCGCCTTCGGCGTCTCGATCATCTCCTTGATCGCCGCGTCGAGATAGGCCGGATCTTCGCAGCGGATGCCGTGCGCCCCATAGGCTTCGGCGAGCTTGACAAAGTCAGGCAGCGAATCCGTGTAGCTCTCGGAATACCGGCCCCCGTGCAGGAGCTCCTGCCACTGCCGCACCATCCCCATGTACTGGTTGTTGAGGATGAAGATCTTGACCGGCAAGCGATATTGGGCCGCCGTCGACATCTCCTGCATGTTCATCAGGATCGACGCTTCGCCGGCGACGTCGATCACCAGCGACTTCGGATGGGCGATCTGCGCGCCGATCGCCGCCGGCAAGCCGTAGCCCATCGTGCCGAGTCCGCCCGATGTCATCCAGCGGTTCGGCTCCTCGAAGCGGAAATGCTGTGCGGCCCACATCTGGTGCTGGCCGACCTCGGTGGTGATGTAGACATCCTGGCCCCGGGTCAGCTCATAGAGGCGCTTGATTGCATGCTGCGGCTTGATGATCTTGTCGGAGTTGCGGAAGCTGAACGAGTTGCGCGCCCGCCAGCCGTCGATCACGCTCCACCACTTGGCGAGGGCCGGGTCCGCCTGGCAGGGACCCGAACGCCACAGCCGCACCATGTCCTCGAGCACGTGCGCGCAGTCGCCGACGATGCCGAGGTCGACCTTCACGTTCTTGTTGATCGACGACGGGTCGATGTCGATGTGGATCTTCTTCGATTTCGGCGCGAAGGCGTCGATCCGGCCGGTGATGCGGTCGTCGAAGCGCGCCCCGACGCAGATCATCAGGTCGCAGTCGTGCATGGCGTTGTTCGCCTCGAACGAGCCATGCATGCCGAGCATGCCGAGCCACTGCTTGTCGGACGCCGGATAGGCGCCGAGGCCCATCAGCGTCGAGGTGATCGGAAAGCCGGTCGCGCGCACGAGCTCGCGCAAGAGGGTCGAGGCGTGCGGGCCGGAGTTGACGACGCCGCCGCCGGTGTAGAAGATCGGCTTCTTCGCCGCCGCCATCATCTCGAGCGCATGCCGCACCCGTTCGAGGTCGCCCTTGAGCTGCGGGTGATAGGTCTTGTGCTGGATGTTGCGCTGGAACGAATAGGCGCCGGCTGCGAACTGCACGTCCTTCGGGATGTCGACGACGACCGGGCCAGGGCGGCCGCTCGACGCGATGTAAAAGGCCTCGTGCAGGACGCGCGGCAGGTCCTCGATGCGGCGCACGAGATAATTGTGCTTGGTGCAGTTGCGAGTGATGCCGGTCGTGTCGCATTCCTGGAACGCGTCCGAGCCGATGAGATGGGTCGGCACCTGGCCGGTGATGCAGACCAGCGGGATCGAGTCCATCAGCGCGTCGGTGAGGCCGGTGATGGCGTTGGTGGCGCCGGGGCCGGAGGTGACGAGAAGGACGCCGACCTTGCCCGATGAACGCGCATAACCCTCGGCGGCGTGGGCCGCGCCCTGCTCGTGGCGCACAAGAATGTGCCGCACCTTGTCCTGGTTGAAGATCGCATCATAGATCGGCAGCACGGCGCCGCCGGGATAGCCGAAGACGCACTCGACACCCTGATCCTTGAGCGCCTCGACCACCATTTCGGCGCCGGTCATGTGCTTGGCCATAATCGCTTCTCTCCGCTTCGTCCGTCGTCATGGAATTGAAGGCAACAAAAAAGGCCCTCCAGGGGGCCTTGGGCGAGCGCTGTCGAACGGCTTGCAGGGTCTATGCCTGCCCGTTCTCCAGCGCCAAAGATACGATAAGCGTCGTCACCGATCGCAGCCTTATTCCGTCAATCGACGCACGGTAGTGAAGAGGGGCGCTCGCGTCAAGAGCAGGGTTCATGACATTTTGCGGCTGGCTATAGGGCTAACGCGGCTACAAGAAGGATAGTCGAACATGTCGATGACGGTCAGGACGATCGAAGCCGGGGTTCTCGCGATCGCCTATGAAGAGCATGGGCGCGCCGACGGCTGGCCGTGCATTCTCGGCCACGGCTTTCCCTATGACGTTCACGCCTACGCCGACGTCGCGCCTTTTTTGGCCGAGGCGGGAGCGCGCGTAATCGTCCTTTATTTGCGCGGGTTCGGGCCGACGCGGTTCCTGTCGGCCGATACGCCACGCTCGGGCGAGCAGGCGGCGCTCGGCGCGGACCTGCTTGCGCTGATGGACGCGCTCCACATCGAGCGGGCGGTCCTCGGCGGCTACGACTGGGGCGGGCGGGCTGCCTGCGTCGTTTCGGCGCTCTGGCCCGAGCGCGTGGTCGCGCTCGTCTCCGGCAATTCGTACAACATCCAGGATATCGCCCATGCGATGGAGCCGGCGGCGCCGTCCGAGGAGGCCGCCTTCTGGTACCAGTATTACTTCCACAGCGAGCGCGGCCGCCGCGGCCTGACGAAGGACCGGCGCGGGATCGCCCGCCTCCTGTGGCGCATGTGGTCGCCGACATGGAGCTTCGACGAGGCGACGTTCGAGCGGACGGCCCCCGCCTTCGACAACCCCGACTTCGTCGAGGTCGTCATTCATTCCTACCGTCATCGCTACGGGCTGGTCACCGGAGACCCGGCCTACGCGCCAATCGAGGCGGCGCTCGCGAAGCAGCCGCGGATCGCGGTTCCGTCAATCACAATCGACGGCGACGCCGACGGCGTGAACCCCGGCACGCGGCATCATGCTGAAAAATTCGCCCGGCGGCGCGAGCATCGCGTGTTCAAGGGAGCCGGCCACAATCTGCCGCAGGAGCGCCCTGAGGAATTTGCGCGAGCCGTCGTCGATGCGCGCGCGATGGCGCTGGCGTCCGCCCGAGAGGTCAGGCCATCGCACCCGTCCTCGCCGAACCGGGATCGGGCGGCGAACGCCGCCGTCACATCCGCAACAAACGAAGGCGGAGACGGGCTCGAGATTCGTGACGCGCGTCCTGAGGATGTGGCGGCCGGCGGGGAACGCCGTCAGTTCCGAGACATAGTCGGCGAGCCAGTGCGCCTCGTTCGGCAGGTGGACGAAGCCGTTCTCGATCGTCGCCGTCTGGGCGCAGAGGCGCATGATCTTATCGGCCGCCAGACGGCCGGGATCGACCCATAGTCGCCCTTCCTCCGTGAGTTTAGGGTGAGCGATGTTTAACGACTTCGCTACAACACTCGAGGTTGGCGACTGAGACTTGGGCGCCGTTTGACGTTGACGCTCACACAGAGATACAGTGAGGGCCGGGAGGCAAGTGTCGTTCCCATTCGTCCTTTACTTGCTGGCCGAACGCGGGATCGACATCAGCCACGGAGATGGTCCGGTTCTGGTGGAACCCGGTTTGGCCCGATGTTCGCCGCCGAGATCCGCAAGAGACGCGTCGCGCGCATGCGCGGCGATCCTCAGTGGCGCTGGCATCTGGATGAGGTCTTTGTGAGGATCAACGGCAAGCTCTCTGGCGCGCCGTCGACCATGAAGGCGAAGTTCTGGAGGCTGTGGTCACCGCAAGACGGGACAAGATTGCGGCGCTGAAGGTTCTCAAGCGATCATGAAGAAGTACGGCCAGCCGCGCAGCGTCGTGACCGACGGGCTTTGCTCTTATTCCGCAGCGATGAAAGAGCTGGGCAAGGCCGATCGGCACGAGGTCGGTGGCAGCCTCAACAATCGGGCGGAGAATTCGCGTCAGCCGTTTCGACGACGACAGCGGGCGATGCAGCGGTTTCGAAGTACGAAGACGCTGCAGAAGTTCAGCTCAGTTCACGCCCAGGCCCACAACCATTTCAACCAGGAGCGGCATCTCGTCACCCGGCAGATATACAAGCAGAGACGCACGGCCGCATTGGCGGAGGCGCCCTTGCGGCGTAGTTCATCGCTTGCGAAAGAGCTTGTCGCGCTACGCGTCGGCGTCACATTCGCGAAAAGCGTGAAGCCAGCCATCCGCCGTTGCCTTCAAATAGGCAAGGCGCTTGAGCGCCGCGCCCTTATTGTAGCCTTGTCCTTATTGTATTTGCCATGGGTGCCCGGCGCGTGAACGATCGCGTCCAGCTTGTCCTTCCACCTGTGTGACTGCTTCCGAAAATCCTCCATGTTCGCCTTGATGGGCGAGATTTCAATGCAGCATCATAACGCAATTCAAAGGAGCCGACATGAGTGCGCCTTCGCCCGCAGGACCTTCCGCCAGCGCCGTAAACGCCATCAAGGACAAAGCCAAGCTGTTGAGCATCTATTCGATGATGGCCACGACTGCCGCAGGCTCGGGACATCCGACTTCGTGCATGTCCGCCGCCGAGCTGGTGGCCGGAGTTTTTTTTCACGCGATGAAGTTCGATCCGAAGAAAGCGAACTCGAATGAAGACGATCGTTTCGTGCTTTCGAAAGGCCACGCTGCGCCATTGCTCTACGCCGCACTGGCGGAGGCGGGCGCGTTTCCGGTTTCGCGGCTGATGACGCTGCGGGAGTTCGCCAGCGAGCTGGAGGGCCACCCGACGCCCCGGATTCATGGCGTGGATGCCGCGACAGGGTCGTTGGGCCAAGGACTTTCGGTAGGCTCGGGCCTTGCGATCGGCGCGCGGATGGATAAGAGCCCGACGCGGGTCTACGTGCTTGCCGGCGACGGCGAATTGGCGGAGGGGCAGATCTGGGAAGCGGCCGCGTTCGCCGCGCATTACAACCTCGATAATCTGACGGTGATTGCCGACATCAACCGGCTGGGCCAGAGCGAGCCGACAATGTACCAGCACGACATGGAACGCTACCGGCTGAAATTCGAGTCGGAAGGTTTCGATACGCAAGTGATTGACGGACATGACGTGGCCGCGGTGCTCGCGGCGCTGGATCGCGCCAAGGCCGTGAAGGGGCGGCCGCAGGCCATCGTGGCGCGAACGATCAAGGGCCACGGCTTCAGCTTGGTCGCCGACAAACTGAACTGGCACGGCAAGCCGTTCTCGAAGGAACAGCTTGCTGCCGCGATTCAGGAATTGGGCGGTGGACCGACAGTCCCGCCCGATCCAGGAAAATCATACGAGCGAACATCACTGCCGAAGCCGCCTGAATTCGCCCCTCCCGCCGCGCCGGACTACGCCAAAGATGCGAAGGTGGCGACGCGCGAGGCGTACGGGTTCGCGCTGAAGCGGCTGGGAGCTGCGAACCGCCACGTCGTGGCCATATCGGGCGACGTGAAAAACTCGACATTTTCGGAGGTATTTGCCGAGGCGTACCCGGACCATTTTTGGCAAGGATATATCGCCGAGCAGAACATGGTGAGCGTCGCGGTAGGATTGCAGGCGCGCGGCAAGGCGCCCTTTGCTGACACGTTTGCCTGTTTCCTTTCGCGCGCCTACGACAATGTGCGGATGGCGGCCATCAGCCGCGCGAACATCAATCTGTGCGGGTCGCATTGTGGCGTCTCGATCGGTGAGGACGGTCCGTCGCAGATGGCGCTGGAGGATATCGCCATGTTCCGAGCGGTGCATGGCTCGGCTGTTTTCTATCCGAGCGATGCGGTCTCGGCCGAGCGCCTGACGGAGGCGATGGCCCAGCGCCCGGGCGTCAACTACTTGCGCACTTCGCGGCCGAAAATGCCCATTCTGTATTCCAATGATGAGAAATTCCCGATTCCGGGTTTCAAAGTGTTGCGCAAGAGCGCGGAAGACAAGGTGACGGTAATCGGCGCTGGCGTGACGCTGCACGAAGCGCTGAAGGCGGCGGATCAATTGAAAGCAGCGGGAGTTGCGATTCGCGTGATTGATCTCTACTGCGTGAAGCCTCTGGATGGCAAGTCGCTGGCTGCCGAAGTCGGCGCGACGGGCGGGCGGCTGGTGACCGTAGAAGACCATTGGCCGGAGGGTGGATTAGGCGAGGCTGTGTTGCATGCGTTGGTTGCTGCGGGCGCCGGGCCTGCGAAATTCAAACTGATGGCAGTGAACGGCATGCCGCATTCTGGCAAACCGGATGAGCTTGTCGATGCGTTTGGGATTTCTGCACGCCACATTGTTGAGGCTGTAAAGGGCGTTTTGTAGGCGGCGCAAGCCAAGGGGCATGTGGACGCGAACATACGAACGGTTGCGCGAGCAGGCCCTCCGCCGGTCGCATAGTCTACCAGGTTATCGCTGCCACAAAATGTGCGCGTCTTCGAGCGGGGTCGCGACGCCGTCGCGGTGCGGTATCACGCGCGCCGTGTAGTCCGTCACCGGACGCGCCGCGCACACGACTGCGCGGTAGACAAAACCGCCCGCCGTACCGGCTACCGGGCCAACGCGTTGCATCTCCTGCCGTGTCGGATCGCCGCCCATGGTGCCGTCGGCGTAAAGTTCCAGCCGCACTGCCTCCGGATCGAGGTCACCGAGATTGACCTGCACCTCGAAAGCATGCTGCGTGCCATCCGTTTCGCGTCTCACGTCGCCAAAACGCAGCGCGGTCCATTTCCGGTCCAGCGTGCGCTGCCAGGTCACGATGTCGCCGCCGATTTTGCCGTTGTCGCGCGCCCGCTCACGATACGCGGCAGCCGCCGGAAGGTAGTGTTGCTCGGTGTATTCACGTACCGTGCGGTTGGTGGAAAAGCGCGGTGTCAGCTGCGCCATGCTTTCCCGCATCCGCGCCACCCAGGCGCCGGGGATGCCTTGCTCGTCGCGGCTATAGAACTCGGGGATCACCGCATGCTCGAGCAGCTCGTAGAGTGCTTCGGCTTCGGCCGCGTCCCAGGCCAGATCGTCGCCGTGTTCCTGGCCATCGCCCAACGCCCACCCCACCTGCGGCGTGTAGGCCTCCACCCACCAGCCGTCCAGTTCCGACAGGTTGATGCCGCCGTTGACGAGCACTTTCATGCCGCTGGTTCCGCTGGCTTCCCAAGGTCGCCGGGGCGTGTTGAGCCAGACATCCACGCCCTGCACCAGTTGCTCGGTCAGCAGCATGTCGTAGTCGGCAAGGAAGATCGCATGGCGGCGCACCTCGGGGCGCCGGACGAAGCGCGTCCACTCCTGGATTTCGGCTTGGCCCGCCTGGTCCGCGGGATGCGCCTTGCCGGCCATGATCAGCTGTACCGGCCGCTGCGGATCGGTCAACAGACGCAGCAGCCGCTGCGGATCGTGCAACAGCAGGTTCGGTCTTTTATAAGTTGCAAAACGGCGCGCGAAGCCCACAGTCAACGTGTTGGGATCAAACAAATGCTTCGCACCCTCAACCGCTTCGGGCGAGGCGCCGGAGGCGGCGAGTTGCCGCGACAATCGTTCGCGAGCGTATTCGACAAGCGCCGTTCTGGCTGCCGAGCGGAACTGCCATAAGGCGGCGTCGGAAACACTGCGAATGTCCTGCTCCAGGGTGTCGATCGTCCCCAGCCAGCGATCCTGGCCGCAGGCCCCGGTCCACAGTTTGTCGGCCGCCGCCGAATCCCAGCTCGGTACGTGAATGCCATTGGTCACGTGACCGACGGGAACTTCGCATGTCGGCCAGCGCGGAAACAGCGGCGCGAAGAGTTCCCGGCTGACCTTGCCATGCAGGCGACTGACGCCATTCACGGTGCCGCTACCACGGATCGCCAGATAAGCCATGTTGAAGTTCTCGGTCGGGTCGGCCGGATTTTGCCGGCCCAGCGCCAGCAAGTCGTGGAGCGTTATACCGAGCGTCTGCTCAGCATAACCGCCGAGGTATCGTTCGATGAGCTCCGGTGCGAAACGGTCGAAGCCCGCGGCTACCGCGGTGTGGGTGGTGAACAG
Source organism: uncultured Alphaproteobacteria bacterium (assembly GCA_963758335.1). Lineage (GTDB taxonomy): Bacteria > Pseudomonadota > Alphaproteobacteria > Rhizobiales > Beijerinckiaceae > Roseiarcus. The sequence goes on from CAVWVF010000004.1 coordinate 1,380,973, forward strand.
ATTGCCCGCTCGCGTGACCGCCAATGCTACGTCGAAGCGGTGCCCGGTCGTCTGCATGAAACTCCGCGCGCGTTCCAGCACGGCGAGCGCTGCGTGCCCTTCATTCAGGTGGCAAACCTCCGGCTCGACGCCCAGCGCGGCAAGGAGCCGCCAGCCGGCGATCCCAAGGATCAGCTCCTGCATCAGGCGCAGGTAAGGCCCGCCGCCATAGAGCTCGCTGGTGATCCCGCGATACGCCGGAAAGTTCGCCGCGTCATTGCTGTCGAGCAGGTAGAGCTTCAGTCTGCCGACCTGGGCCTGCCAAGCGCGCAGCCATATCCGATAACCGGGCAGGTCGAGCTGCAACCGCAACCACTCACCATTTGCGGTACGCAACGGCATGATCGGCAACTGGCCGGGGTCGTTATACGGATAGAGGGCCTGTTGCGCGCCGTCCTGGCCGATCACCTGGCGGAAATAGCCCTGCTGATAAAGCAGCCCCACGCCGATGACCGGAACGCCCAGATCGCCGGCCGCCTTGAGCTGATCGCCGGCGACGTTGCCGAGGCCACCCGAGTAGATCGGCAAGGCTTCGCTCAGCATGAATTCCATGCTGAAATAGGCGACGGCGCTGAGTTGGGACTGCGGGTGGGATTGCGGGAACCACGCTGGCGCCGCCGCGGCAGCGCGGCGGCCTTGCAGGAGATCGTCAACGCTTTTGCGGAAGGCCGGATTGGCTAAATCACGCCGCAGTTTGTCCCGCGAAACGGTCTGCAGCACGACCCACGGGTTGTGCGTAAGCTCCCACAGCACCGGGTCCAGCTGCCGCCACACGCCGTCCGTGGCATGGTTCCAGGACGAACGCATGTCGAGCGCAAGCTCGGCCAGCGACGCAAATCCTTCTATGTCAGTGGGCAGAGGAGGGTGCTTCGGGTGACTGACCTGCGTTTGCACGCTCATCCCCCTTTTCGTCGGGCGTACCTGGCCACGGTACGTGGCCGCTACGGGGTTCCGGCCAGCGCCGCATCGACGATGGCCTGTGCTTCCGCCAGAATGCGGTGCAGGTGTGTGGCGCCGAGAAAACTCTCGCCATAAATCTTGTAGATGTCTTCGGTGCCGGACGGCCGCGCGGCATAACAGCCGCTGGCCGTCATCACCTTCAAACCGCCGATGGGCGCGCCGTTGCCAGGAGCCTGGGTCAGGATGGCTTCGATTTTCTCCCCCGCCAGCTCTGACGATCGTATCTCCCGCGCGGAGAGCTGCTCTAGCCGTTGCTTTTCCGCCCGGGACGCCGGCGCCTCAACCCGGTCGTAGACCGGCTCGCCGAACTCCCGCACAAGCTCTTGATAAATCTCGCCGGGGTCGCGACCCAGCCGCGCGGTAATCTCCGCCGATAGCAATGCGGGGATAATCCCGTCTTTATCGGTCGTCCAGACGCTGCCATCGAGACGGATGAAGGCCGCGCCGGCACTTTCCTCGCCGCCAAAGCCGAGCGAGCCGTCGAGCAGGCCATCGACAAACCACTTGAAACCGACCGGCACCTCGTAGAGCTTCCGCCCAAGCTTGGCGGTGACACGATCGATCATCTGGCTGCTGACGACGGTCTTGCCGACCGCGGCGGATTTGCTCCATTTCGGCCGATGTTGGAACAGATAGAAGATGGCCGCCGACAGGTAATGGTTGGGCGGCAGCAACCCGGCATTCCTGGTAACGATGCCATGCCGGTCATGATCGGTATCGCAGGCAAAGGCGATGTCGAAGCGGTCCTTGAGACCGATTAGGCTTTGCATCGCGTAGGACGAGGACGGATCCATGCGGATCTGGCCGTCCCAATCCACCGTCATGAAGCGAAATGTCGGATCGACGACCTCGTTCACAACCGTGAGATTCAGGCAGTAGCGCTCGGCGATCGGGCCCCGATAATGAACGCCGGCGCCGCCGAGCGGATCGACCCCCATGCTGATGTTCGCGCCGCGGATTGCTTCCATGTCGAGCACATTGCCGAGATCCCCGACATAGGCGCTGAGAAAATCATGGCGGTGCGTGGTCGCGGCGCGCCGGGCCTTTTCAAAGGGAACTCTCTCCACGCTCTTGAGGCAGCTCTCCAGAAATGCATTGGCCCTGGCCTCAATCCAGCCGGTGACATCGGTATCCGCCGGCCCGCCATTGGGCGGGTTGTACTTGAAGCCACCGTCGTCGGGCGGATTGTGTGATGGTGTGATGACAATGCCGTCCGCCAGCCCGGTCGAGCGGCCCTTGTTGTAGGTCAGTATGGCGTGAGAGATCACGGGAGTGGGCGTGTACTCGTCGTCGTTGGCGAGCATGACGTCCACGCCGTTGGCCGCCAGCACTTCGAGGGCGCTGGCACACGCGGGCACGGACAAAGCGTGGGTGTCGATCCCAAGGAACAGCGGGCCGTCGATGCCTTGCCGCTTGCGATAGTCGCAGATCGCCTGACTGATCGCCAGAACATGCCATTCGTTGAAGGTGTTCGCAAAAGCGGACCCGCGATGCCCGGAGGTACCGAAGGCAATTCGCTGTTCCGGCACCGCAGCATCCGGCTTCCCGCTGTAATAGGCCGTGACAAGTCTCGGTATATTGACCAGCATCGCTGGCCTCGCCGGCTTCCCTGCTAACTAAAGGGCTCAGCTTCACCGGTGCAGCTATTGTATCGCTCATTCAGCACCTTCAATGCTCGCGGGGTAAGTCGACGACAAAATGATGTCGTAAGGATGGAGCTAGCTAACTTCGTGACCTCCCGATCGTCAATATTGTCGGCCTCGGGCATCGAGCGATTCGCACCAATCTCGCCGAGGCCGCCCCAAAGGGTCCGCCACTACGCGCCATGCTGAACACCTGAACAGGAGGAGAGGACATGCCACGTCACGAGGAGCAAAAGACGCTTGCCTACACGGCCGACGAGCTTTTCGCGGTCGTGGCGGACGTGAAGGACTACCCCTCATTCGTGCCCTGGTGCACGGGCGCGCGTATCCACCGCGACGGTCCGCAGGAAATCATCGCTGAACTCGAGATCGGGTTCGGCCCATTCCAGGAAAGCTTTACGAGCCAGGTCACGCTGGATCGACCGCGGCAAGTGCTGGTGCGCGCTACTGAAGGGGGACCGCTGGAGCACCTAACAAACACGTGGACGTTCACGCCAGCAGGCGACGGGACTCATGTGGACCTCGTTGTCGACTTCCAATTCAAGAGCCACCTCCTCGATCATGTGGCCAACAACATGTTCCACGAGGCGGCGACACGCATGATGGGCGCCTTCGAATCGCGCGTGCATCTGGTCCATCTGATGACGCAACGCCACATGCAGCATCCTTTTTCCTGACGGGCGTCAACAGGCGGGCGTCAGGCGGCAAATGCGAAACAATGTTTCGATTTTGCGCCGCCCAAGTTGCAATGCGAGGCGACCGGCGGTTGTTGACGCGTGCGTCAACCCTTCCGCCTTCGTGGGATCTTTTACGGCGCTTACGAGCTGCCTCGTTCAGGTCGATCAACATCCGGATCATCAGTTCCGGGTCGATCGAGGGTCTCCCCGTCCAACTGTAGAAGGGCTTCAGAGTCTGGCGGAGGCCATCGAGGTCGAGGTGTCTGTCGATGCTCCGCAACAGATGATCGGAAGGGACGTGGTCATCGAGGCAAAGGCAAAAGTCGTTAAACAGCCGAGCCTCTGCCGTCTGAACGCCCATCATCGCTACCTCTCCCGAATCAGATGAGGCAGCGAACCACGCCCTCCCTTCACATCAGTCAACCGCAGACTTGTTCAACGATATCGGCGGAAAGCGGAGCTTCCTTGGCGACACCTAGAGGGCCGGAGTCCGCCCATTTGCGACATCCCAACTCAGGCGCCAAGTGTTGGATCGTGACTACTGGTAGAGAAGCCCCGTCACCGCCGATAAAATTGGCGCCAGTCCTCCGCCACTCATCCCCCGCAGAGGGAGCGTGGCCCACGCCAGCGCCTGGGCGGTCGAGTTCGACCTGGTCGTCATGGCGGTCGGCGGGGGAAACGCCGTCAGTTCCGAACGGTGTCGGCGAGCCAGGGCGCCTCGGCCGGCAGATGGACGAAGCCGTTCTCGATCACAGCCGTCTGGGCGTGGAGGCGCATGATCTTGTCGCCGTCCGGCTTGTAGCGCGTCACGTTCGACATCCGCGCCGCGAGCAGCTCCTGGATGAGCTGCGTCCCCGAGGCCTTGTCCTCGATCAGGACCGCCCGCGGGCGGAAAAGCTCGTTCTGTTCGGCGACGGCGCGCTTGAGCTCGGGAATGAGCTTCTTGCGAAAGACGTTGAGGAGAGAAAAGTCCGGGCCTTTGAGGCGGGAAGCCCCATCGGCCGCGTTTCCACTGGGCGCGGGAAGTCGCGAGATATCCCTGTTCTTGCCCGGAACAGGGAATTTGAATTCCCTGTTCGGCTGAAAAAATTCCCTGTTCGCTCGCATAGGAAATTTTCGTGCAATGCCTTAAAATCGTTTATCTTTTCCGGCCGGCTCTTCGCCGAATCGGCCCAAAAAAGGAGAAATTCCCTGTATTTTTCCCTGTTACGGGGAATTCGGCCCGCAAGCCAAAGCCGCCGCACGCTGCGGCTCCGCCCGGCGCAAGGAGGAGCGCCGGCGGACTTGCCTTGATCCCGGTTTGGCCGCATTGGTCGGGCAGAGAGGCCCCTCGCCAAAACCCATGCCGCCTTCGCCACCCAACCCGCTCCCCTGCTCGCTCTATCTCGTCACGCCGCGCCTCTCGCCGGCGAACGCGGTTGGCTTCGCCAAGACGTTCGCCGAGGTTCTCGCGGCGGCGCCGGTCGCGAGCGCGCTGGTCAGGCTCGAGCCGGCGGCGGGCGAGGCGAAGGCGATCGTCGGCCCTCTCCTCAGCGCAGCCGCCGCGGCCGATTGCGCGCTCATCCTCGAGAACGACCCGCGGCTCGCGGCGCGGCTCGGCGCGGACGGCGTCCATGTCGCAAGCGCGGGCGAGGCGCTCGAGGAGGCGCTCGACAGCCTCAAGCCCGAGCGCATCGTCGGCGCGGGGAGCCTGCGCATGCGCGACGAGGCGATGACCGCCGGTGAAAAGGGCGCCGATTATGTGATGTTCGGCGAGCCGCGCGGCGGCGCGCCGGCGATGGCGCTGGAGCTCCTCCTCGAACGGGTCGGCTGGTGGGCGGAAATCTTCGAGACCCCCTGCGTCGCCTATGCCGAGACGATCGAAGCGGCGGGCAGGCTGGCGCGCGCGGGCGCCGATTTCGTCGCGCTCGAGGATGCGGTCTGGGACGCGGACTCGCCGGCCGAAGCCGCCCGCGAAGCCTACGAGCTCGTTTCCAAGGCCGTCGCGGGGGCGTCATGAGATGACACTCGCGCTCGCCGCGGCGATCGCGCTCGCCTTCGCCGCGAGCGCCTTTGGGCAGACGCCGGACGCGAATGCCGTTCCGCCGCCCGGGAATCTCTCGGCGGTCGGGGCGCAGGCGACGACGCCGACGGCCTTGCCGCCTCGCGCGGACGGAAAGCCGCCGGATTACGCCTTCGGCGCCTACCAGCGCGGCAACTTCCTGTTCGCCCTCGAGGAGGCCGAGCGTCGCATCGACGCGAATCCCAAGGACGCCGCGGCGATGACGCTGATCGGCGAGACCTACCACGACGGCGCCGCGGTCGGGAAAAGCAACCTCGAAGCATCGCGCTGGTACCGCCTCGCCAGCAATCTCGGGGACCCGCAGGCGGCCTACGAGCTCGGCGTGCTGCTGCTCGAAGGGGCCGACGGCGTGCCGAAAGACCGCGTCGCCGCCAAGGCGCAGTTCGAGCGCGCCGCGGCCAAGAATCACCCCGGCGCGCTCTACAACCTCGGCGTCATGGCTCTCAATTCGACCAGCGGCCACACGCCGGACTTCGCCGCGGCCGCGCAGTATTTTCTGAAATCGGCCAAAGCGGGCGACGACAACGGCGCCTATTCCTACGGGGTGATGCTGCGCGAGGGCAAAGGCGTGCCCCAGGACATCGCCGAGGGGGCGCACTGGCTCAAGCGCGCCGCCGACGGCGGCATCATCGCCGGCCAGGTCGAATATGCGATCATGCTGTTCAACGGCGAGGGCGTGCCGAAGGACGAAGCGGGCGCGGTCAAGATCCTCAGGATCGCCGCAGCGAAGGGCAACCCGATCGCCCAGAACCGCCTCGCTCATCTCTACGTCGTCGGCCGCGTGGTCGAGCGGGATCTCGCCAAAGCCGCCGCATGGAACGCCTTTGCCAAGGCGGGCGACCTGACCGACCAGGGGCTCGATGTCGCGACCGCCAATCTGACCGCGGACGAGCGCAGTCGCTTCACCAGGATCGTTCGGAGCCAGATCGGCTATTGAGCTTCGAAGACGGCGGGCGGGTTTCGGACGGGACGTCCGGGATCCTTGTGGCCGTCGCGCCCGTTTTGCGAAAGAGGAGGCAGGCATGACCGAACTCAACGCCCGCATCGGCGAGGTGACCCGGCGGATCGCCGAGCGAAGCCGCAACTCGCGGCGCGCCTATCTCGACAGGATCGACGCCGCGGTCGCCAAGGGGCCAACGCGCAAACGTCTCGGCTGCGCCAATTTCGCCCACGGCTTCGCCGCCTGCGCGGCCGGCGAGAAGGAAGCCCTGCGCGACGGAACGGGACCCAATCTGGCGATCGTCACCGCCTACAACGACATGCTGTCGGCCCATCAGCCCTTCGCCCGCTTTCCCGATCTCATCAAGCAGGCGGCGCGCGCGGTCGGCGGCACGGCGCAGGTCGCGGGCGGCGTGCCGGCGATGTGCGACGGCGTCACCCAGGGCGAAAAGGGCATGGAGCTCTCGCTCTACTCCCGCGACGTGATCGCTCTTTCGACTGCGGTCGCGCTGTCGCACGACATGTTCGACGCCGCCGTCTATCTCGGCGTCTGCGACAAGATCGTGCCGGGGCTCCTGATCGGCGCGCTGTCTTTCGGCCATCTTCCGGCGGTGTTCCTGCCGGCCGGGCCGATGCCGTCCGGGCTCGCCAATGACGAGAAATCGAAGATCCGCCAGCTCTACGCGGAGGGCAAGGCGAGCCGCGCCGACCTCTTGGAGGCCGAGGCCAAAGCCTATCACGCGCCCGGCACCTGCACCTTCTACGGCACCGCCAACACCAACCAGATGCTGATGGAGATCATCGGGCTCCATCTCCCGGGCGCGTCGTTCGTCAACCCCAACACGCCGCTCCGCGACGCGCTGACCATGCTTGGGGTCAAGCGAGCGCTCGAGCTGACCGCCCTCGGCAACGAATTCACCCCGATCGGCCAGGTCATCGACGAGCGTGCGATCGTCAACGGCGTCGTTGGCCTCAATGCGACCGGCGGCTCGACCAATCTCACCATCCATCTCATCGCGATGGCGGCGGCCGCCGGCGTCGCGCTGACCTGGGAGGACTTCGCCGATCTCGCCGAGGTGACGCCGCTCCTGACGCGGATCTATCCGAACGGCAAGGCGGACGTGAACCATTTCCACGCCACGGGCGGGATGGGCGTCCTCATCCGCGAACTGGAAGGCGCGGGGCTCCTGCACGGCGACGCGCGCACGGTGTGGGGCGAGCGCCTGGCCGACTACGCGATCGAGCCGCATCTCGGCGCCGACGGCGAGATCCGCTGGCGGCCCGCGTCGGACAAAACGGGAGACCCGAGCGTGCTGCGCGGCACGGACGATCCGTTCCAGCCGACGGGGGGCCTGCGCGTGCTCGAAGGGCCGCTCGGCCGGGCGGTCATCAAGACGTCCGCCGTAGCGCCGGAGCGGCATGTGATCGAGGCGCCGGCCCGGGTGTTCCACAGCCAGGAGGAGCTGCACGCCGCCTTCCGCGCGGGCGAGCTCGACCGCGACGTCGTCGCCATCGTCCGGTTCCAGGGCCCGAAGGCGATCGGCATGCCGGAGCTGCACAAGCTGATGCCGCCGCTCGGCGTGCTGCAGGACCGAGGCCACCGGGTGGCGCTGGTCACCGACGGGCGCCTCTCGGGCGCGTCGGGCAAGGTGCCGTCGGCGCTGCATGTGACGCCCGAGGCCGCCGCGGGCGGCGCGATCGGCAGGATCCGCGACGGCGACGTCGTCCGCCTCGACGCGACGGCCGGCCGGCTCGAGGTGAAGGTCGCGGCCGACGAGTGGAACGCCAGGCCGCAGGCGCACGCCGATCTCGCCGCGTCGCATGTGGGAATGGGACGCGAGCTGTTCGGGGCCTTCCGCGGCTTCATCGGCGCGGCGGACGAAGGCGCGACGATATTTCCCGCCGCATGACGTCGCGGCGTCTCGCCCGATATTGAAGCTTCGTTCACCAATCGCGGGTCATATGGCCTCGTGCCCGCGTAAACAGGTTGCCGCGTAAGAGGTCGCTTCGATGTCGTCCCGCTTTTGGCTCGCGCTTGCTTTCGTCGTCGCGTTCGGCCCGGAGCCGGCCCGCGCGGAAGCGCCCTCGGAGGTGCTGGCGATCAGGCTCGACAAGGCCAAGATCGAGAAGGTTCCCGAGGGGACTTCGACCCTGGTCGTCGGCAATCCGATGATCGCCGACGTGACGCTGCTGAAAACGGGCGACGTGATGGTCCTGACCGGCAAGGGCTATGGCGAGACGAACCTCATCGCCCTCGACTCGCACGGCGCGGTCCTGTTCGAAAGGCAGCTGCGGGTTCTTTCGGACAAGTCGGTTGTGGTCTTGCAGAACGGCGCCTCGCGCGTATCCTACTCCTGCAAACCCGATTGCATGCCGACGGTGCAGCTTGGCGACGATCCGAAGACTTTCAACGAAACCGGCGGCGAGATCACCGCTCGCAACGGCTTCGCCTCGGGGGGCGTCAAATAGCCTGAAGCCAATGGCGGGACCTTGCGCCCGTTGACCGTCGAGGAGCCGGTCGCGGCCGCGGCGCGATGGTCCCGCCGGCTCGCGATCTTCGCGGCGGCGATCGCCGTGGTGGCGGTCGCGCTGGCGCGCATGCACGCCGCTAATCCGCCGGCTGCGCTGACCGTCTTCGCCGCCGCGCTCGTCATCGCCGCAATCGCCGTCGTGCTCGCCGGGTCCGCCGCCGTCACGATCTGGCGCGATGGGCTTAAGGGGGCGGGACAGGCCGCGTTCGGCTTCTTCCTCGCCGCGGCGCTGATCGCCTATCCCGTCTATCTCGCCGTCGTCGCGTTCGTCCTTCCGCCGATCAACCAGGTCTCGACCGACCCGACGTCGCCTCCGCCGTTCATGTTCTCGACCAAGGCGCGCGCGGCGCGCGCCGGGGCCGAGCCGCCGCCGCCCAGCGAGGGGACGCGCGCCGCGCAGCGGGCGGCCTATCCCGACCTCAAGACGGTTAAGGTCGAGATGGACTCGAGCGAGGCTTATCGGCTGTCCCTCAGCGTCGCGAGCGACCTCGGCTGGCTCATCGTCGACGCCGAGCCGCCGAACCTCGCCGGCGACGGCTCGGCCCTCGTCGAGGCGACCGACCGCTCGCTGTTCTTCGGCCTCGTCAGCGACATCGCCATCCGCATCCGACCGGGGGCGACGCGGACGGCGATCGACGTCCGCTCGGTCTCGCGCATCGGCAAGCACGACTTCGGCGCCAACGCCGAGCGCGTCCGCCGGTTCGTCGAAGCGGCGAAGGAGGGGGCGCGCGAGCGCTGAAAGACGGGGCTCAGCCGCGATTCTTCAGGTAGGCCTCGAAAGCCTCGAGCGTCGCCCGCGACACGTAGTGCTCGATCCCCTCGGCGTCGGCTTCGGCCGCTTCGCGCGGCGCGCCGACGGCGACGAGAAAGTCCACCACCAGACGGTGGCGCTGGCGGGAGCGTTCGGCCATCGCCTGGCCGGCGGGGGTCAGGAAGACGCCGCGATAGGGTTCCGAGACGGCGAGGCCCTGGCGCTTCAGGCGCGCGATCGTCTTGCTCGCGGTCGGATGGGCGACCCCGAGGTGGCTCGCGATATCGGTCATCCGTGCTTCGCCGGTGGCCGCGTGCAGGTCGGCGATGAGCTCGGTCATGTCTTCGAGCATCGAGGCGGCCCGCGCCTCGCGCGCTTTTTCGAAACGGCGCGCGTGGGTCGGCGCGGTGACGTATTTGGCGCCGTTCATCGGGCCCCCAGTGATGCCTCTTTTCTCCGCCCGGCTTACGCTCCCGGCCGAGGCGAGGCAATTCGCCCTGCGACGGAGGGCGCAGACCCCTGGCGTCCACAAGGCTCGGCCTTGGCGCCGGCGTCATTTCCATCCCCGAATTGAGCCTTTTCAACGCGTTGCGACAACATTTCCAGCCAACTCATCGCACCTCCAACGGCCTCGGCGTGCCAGGCCCTGCCGATTTCCCCCGACCCTCGCCGGCGCGCTCCGTTGGATAAAAGCAAAATCATCCTGGGCGCCGCGACGATCTCCTTCTTCCTGACTGAATCGAACAAAACAAGAATATTAGCATGAATCTCCTTCGCGGCAAAGCTGTTAATTCAAGAATTTCTCGGTCGCTCCGTCCGGGGATGCATCCGCCGCGGCGCACGCGCGCGGGAATCGATGCGGATCGTCGTCTGGAGGCCGCGGCGCGCCGGATCAGCACGCCTGATATCGATCGTCCACGGCTCGTCGGCGACGCTCAGGCGGCCTCGATGTCGGTCTTGGAAAAATCGCCACCCTTGAAAAGCAACGGCTCCTGCGCCAGCACCGACAGGGCATAAGAGAAGCAGTCGCCGAAGTTCAAACCGGCGGGATGGCGTCCCTTTCCGAAGCGCCGCCAGACGCGCCGGGCCTGGTCGGCCAACTCTGCGTCGACCGCGACGATTTCAACCCCGGCCTTGTGCAGCCACAAGTCGAGCTCGCTTCCGCCCGGCTCACCGAGACGGGTCTCGATGACCATTGCGGCTTCCAGCACGGTCGCGGCGGAAATCAGGCGAATCGACGCATCGGCGATGCGCTGTTCGAAGGTCTCGGCCTCGGGTTCGTTCAGCGCAATGGCGACGATCGCCGAAGTGTCGATCACCATCAGCGGGGCAGCCCGTTCTCGTCATAATCGATGATCTCGTCCGCGCTACGCCGATCGAGCACCGGCACCGCGCTCCAGCGACGGCGGATTGCCGCGAGGTCCTCGAGCAGCGTCGCCCGGCGCGCTGCGCCGCCGATCCGCCGCAGCCGCTCCTCCAGCGCGCGCCGCGTGGCGACGGTCAAAGTCTCGCCGGTCCGCTCCGCCAGCGCGCGCGCAAGCCGCTCGGTTTCGGGGTCTTTGATGCTGAGCGCCATGGTTCCCAGGTTCCTGAATGTATGTGTTCTACCTCAATCTTGCCGGCGACACCGCCCCCTTGGAAGACGGGCGTCCTACCGGACGCCCGACGGAGCTCAGCGACGGGGCCAGCGGCCGCTTGTAGACGCGCTCGCTGAGCGCGTCAGGCCGCTTCCGCGAGCGCGGCGGTGGCGGCGGTTCAAGCATCCGGGCTCGCAGAGAAGCCGCCTCGCGGCCGACGGCAGCTCTGTAGCCGCACTCGGCTCGAGCGCGGCGGACGCGGTCAGCGACCGCGTCTACAATCCGGCGCCTACGCTCGCTCCAGCACTTCCCGCACGCGCTCGACCAGCTCGCCTTCGGGCGCGAGGAATTGCGCGCGCTGGCGCAATTCGAGATAGTCGGCCCGGTCCTTGGACGCCTTGGCGAGCTCGGCGCCGAGCCGTAAGTCGCGGATCGTCACCTGCGGGCCGCCGGGCGCGTCGCGCTCATTTCCGCCCTGGATGACGGCGCAGCGGCTCATGCGCTTATCGGCGTATTTGAGCTGCGCGTTCATGCCGCCCGATCCCAGATAGAGTTCTGCAGCGATCCCGGCCGCTCGCAAGGATGCGACGAGGCGCTGGGTGTTCGCCATCGATTGTTCGTCGCGGTCGAGGGCGAGCACCACCACCGGGCCGGGGGTCTCGGCCGCGGCGACGATCGGGCTCTAAATCGCGCGCAGCGCCGCGAGCAGCCGCGAGACGCCGATGGAAAAGCCGGTCGCCGGGACCGGCTCGGCGCGAAAGCGCGAAACCAGCCCGTCGTAGCGCCCGCCGCCGCCGACCGAGCCGAAGCGCACCGGCTTGCCGTCGTCCCCGGGCGTCTCGAAGGTGAGGTCCGCCTCGAACACCGGGCCGGTGTAATATTCGAGGCCGCGCACGACGGAGGGGTCAATTCGAACTCGATCTGGACCAAAACCCGCTGACCGGATTATTAGAAACAGCTCAAAGAGTTCGTCTAAACCTTCCCAGAGTAAACTTTGTTGCGGATCCAACGCTTCCTCGTAATATTTAAAAAAAGCCCAATCTATAACTGGTACCCTTCTGATTTTTCCCCTCCTTCTGTAATCATATTCTATAGTACCGCCCATACCTATACGCGCTACATTAATTGACGTTTGCACAAATTGCACAATTCTTCCGACTTGCTTATCAGTCATGTCTGAAATCATAGACCTAACTTGATCTGGAGTCAATTTATCAATTCTCTTACTTATTGTAATTCTAATGTCAACGTTGTCTGGGGTTTCAAGTGTAAGGTCGTTAATGCCGAGCGCGTCAAGCACCTTTATGGCATTATTTACCTCGAATGCTTTGTTGAATTGGGAAACTTGATCGACAGTCAGTTCAGCGCCCTTTGTGAAGTCCCCGCTTTCGTCTGTCCTCCCCCCGCGAAGAAGCCTGTCGACCCCGCCCCAACCTAACCGGTCTAGCTTGTCGATCGCGCGCAAAACGGTGAGCCGACGCCCGGCATTTTCAGGACCGCCAAGCCCGATGGTCTCCATCAACCTATCAAGCACTCTCCGGTTGTTGACCTTGATCACATAGTCGCCGCCCTTGATGCCGAGCGCCTCTAGGCAGTCGGCCGCCATCATGCACATTTCCGCGTCGGCGGCGGGCGAAGCCGATCCGACCGTGTCGGCGTCGAACTGCATGAACTGGCGATAGCGGCCCGGGCCCGGCTTCTCGTTGCGGAACACCCAGCCGGCGCGAAAACTGCGATAGGGTTTCGGCAGCCGGCCGTAGTTTTCCGCGACATAGCGGGCGAGCGGGGCCGTCAAGTCGTAGCGCAGCGACAGCCACTGCTCGTCGTCGTCCTTGAAGGAGAACACGCCCTCGTTCGGCCGGTCCTGATCGGGCAAGAACTTGCCGAGCGCGTCGGTGTACTCGATGTACGGGGTCTCGACCGCCTCGAAGCCGTAGAGCCTATAGACGTCGCGGATTTTCGCCATCATCGCCTCGGCGGCGGCGATGTCAGCAGAATCGCGGTCGACGAGCCCGCGGGGCAGCGCGGCGCGCACGCGGGCTATAGCTTCGTCAGTCATGCTGGGTCCGTTTCATGGGGCTCGCGTCAGAAGAAGCCCGCGGCGATGTTGATGGCGAGGGCGAGGATGACCGTGTTGAAGAAGAACGACACCACCCCCTGGATGACGCAGATTCTTCGCATGCGGGTCGAGGCGACATTGACGTCGGAGCTCGCGAAGGTGCAGCCGACGGTGAAGGCCTGATAGAGGAATTCGGTCCATCCCGGCGCTCTGTCGCCGGGAAATTTCAGGCCGCCGCGAACGGCGCCGGACTCTTGCTGAAAGTCGACGCCGGCATAGTGCAGCGCGAACATGACCTGGATGAAGGTCCAGGAGCTCAGCACCGACGCTCCGACCAGCGCCAGATGCTCGGCTTTGCGAAGGCCGGCCATGTCTTTGACCGGGCCGAGCTCCCAGACGATTGCCGCAAGGGCGGCTGAGGCCGCCAAGAACTCCGAGCGACACCATCACCCACTGGTTTTCGTCCTCCGGCGCCGACCGGGCCGCATCCCGTCTCGGGTCCGCCACCATGACGGCGATCAGCGCGAGGAACGTCCAGGCGCCGACGTTCCAGGCGACGAGAAGACGCGTCGGCTCGCGAAAATCGCGCGGAACCAGGAAATAGGCGACGACCATCAGCGCCGCCCCGACGATCAGACGCGGACGATGGGCGAAGCTCGCAAGGACACCGCCCGAGGCCTTGTCGGCCTTGGGCGGAGGCGCATTGGACATGGCGTTGGCCGTTCGGATTCAAAACGGCGCCTGCCTTGCCCGACGCGGCGCGGAGGGTCAAGCGTGGCGGGAATGGCGCTCGCCCCCTCCACCGCGCTTGCGCGCGGTCCCCTCCCCCGCGACGCGGGGGAGGAAGAATCCGGCGACTGTTCGGCACAACGGAATCCCACTAGGCGCAGCCGCACGCCTCGCCGGACCACGCCTCGCGGCCTTCCTTCACCAGCAGCCAGACGATCGCAAGCGAGCCGACGCCATCGATCCACGATGCGCCGGACGCCCATTGAACGGCGAGGCTGACCACCACGATCAAAGAGAGCCAGCCGCAGGTCACCGCTTCCATGGCATCCGCCCGAAGGGCTCGACTGCCGATCGCCTCGGCAATGGCTATCTTGCGAAGCGCGAGGAATCGCATGGCCGGGATCGCCGCCAGCGCGACGATGAAGCCCGGCCAGGAGAATTCTTCCGCGCGCTGCGTCCAGAGGCTCCACGCCGCCGCCAGCGTGACATATGCGGCCAAGATGATGAGCAATCCCCCGGCGATCCGGCTGGCGGCGCGCTCCGCATCCTCGGAGAATGCCTGCCCACGGCGAAGCTCGACCGACAGTCGCCACATCAGGACCCCGGCCGACGCGAGTTCGATGACGCTGTCCAGGCCGAACGCCGTCAGGACGAGGCTTCCGGCCGCGACCCCGGAGGCGATGGCGACGACGGCCTCGACGGTCATCCATCCGATCGTCAGCCACTCCAGTCTGAACGCTTCGCGGATGAAAGTTTCGCGATCGACGGACGGCTTTGGCGGCGCGAAGGGAGCCGGCGCGCAGCAGTCGTCGGCGCGCGCGGCCGCGGTCTTTTCGGGTTGAACCTTGCTCACTTTCCTTGCGGTTCTCCTGCTTTGCGCGAGGCAAGCTGAAACACTTGGGGACAGCGAGAGGGGTGTCAAGCGACGCCTCGTTCAAACCGAGGCGCCGGCCGCGGCGTTCGTCATCTGTGTCTACCGCCGAACCGCCGCGCTCTTACCGGTCGTTCCGATCAGTGTTAAACAAAACCATGTCAGACGCGACTGATCGACGACCGACCCTTTCCGTCCGCGCCGACGAACGCGTGACCATGGTGACGATCGAGCGGCCGGAGCGGCGCAACGCGGTCGACCTCGCGACCGCGCGGGCGCTCTACGATGCTTTCAAGGCCTTCGACGCCGATTCCGGCTCGGATGTCGCGGTGCTGACCGGGGCGGGCGGCGCCTTCTGCGCCGGAGCCGATCTGAAAGCCCTGGCCGAGGGAGAGGCGCGGCCGATCCATCGCGAGGGCGACTTCGCGTCGATGGGCCCGACGCGGCTGAAACTCGGCAAGCCGGTGATCGCCGCGGTCGAAGGGCCGGCGGTCGCGGGCGGCATGGAGCTCGCGCTCTGGTGCGATCTCAGGATCGCCGGCCGCTCGGCCGTCTTCGGGCTCTTCAACCGCCGCTTCGGCGTGCCGCTCATCGACCTCGGCACGATCCGCCTGCCGCGCATCGTCGGCCATGGCCGGGCGCTCGAACTGATCCTGACCGGCCGGACGGTCGGCGCCGAGGAGGCGCTCCGGATCGGCCTCGTCAACGAAGTGGCCGCGGACGGCGAGGCGCTCGGGCGGGCGCTTTGGCTGGCGCGGACGCTCCGCGGGTTCCCGCAGACCGCGATGCGCAACGACCGGTTGTCGGCGATCGAACAATGGGACCTCGGCGGGCGGGAGGCGGCCGCAAACGAGGTTGCGCGCGGCCTGGCGACCATCGCGAGCGGCGAGACAAGCGAAGGTTTTCGGCGCTTCGCGGGGGGCGCGGGCCGGCACGGCCGGTTCGCGCCGGACGGGAAGAGGCCGGATCGTTGACTCGGCCCGCGGTTCCGCTAAGCGGCCCTGTAGACGCGGTCGGTGACCGCGTCGGCCGCGCTCGGCTATAGGCGCGGTCGCTGACCGCGCTCGACGAGCGCGGCTACGATGTGCGCGAGGGCGCGACCATGGCGGAAGACGACGACGAACGCCTCGCAAAACTCCGGGGCTCGCTCGACAGGATGCGCGCGACCCGCGAGTCGGAGAAGCCGCGCCCGCCCGCGGACAGGCCCCAGGCGGCCAAGGGCGATTCCGGCATGTCGCTGGGCCTGCGCGCCGGCAGCGAGTTCGTTTCGGCCGTCGTCGTCGGCGCAACGATCGGCTGGGCGCTGGACCGGCTCCTCGGCGTGAACCCGCTCTTCCTGATCGTTTTCTTCTTCATCGGGGTCGCGGCCGGCGTCTGGAACGTGATCCGCCTGACTTCGCCCAATGGCGGGGGTCCGGGCGGAGATTCGCGCTTGTCTCATGCGGAGACGGCGGATAAAGGGTTGCGGCGCTCGGGTCCGGGGGCGGCGTCCGACGCATGGCGTGGGGGAGCGTCCGGCGGGGCAAATTCCGT
This sequence comes from uncultured Alphaproteobacteria bacterium, assembly GCA_963758335.1. GTDB lineage: Bacteria > Pseudomonadota > Alphaproteobacteria > Rhizobiales > Beijerinckiaceae > Roseiarcus. Next base: position 1,397,344 of record CAVWVF010000004.1, read on the forward strand.
CGGCGGGGCGGACGACGACGAGGAATAGGCGAAGTGGCGACCGAGAGCGGACCGGCGATCCATCCGACCGAGCAATTCTCCATTCATCCGGTCGTCCCGATCCACGTTGGACATTACGACCTCTCCCTGACCAATTCCGGCCTCTACATGCTGCTCGCGGTCGCGCTGGCCTGCCTGATGACGGCGATCGCGGCGCGGGGCGGTTCGGGCGTGCCGACCCGGATGCAGGCGCTCGGCGAGATGGCCTACGAATTCACCGCCGGCATGGTCCGATCCGCCGCGGGCGAAGAAGGCATGCGCTTTTTCCCCTTCGTGTTCAGCATCTTCTTCTTTGTTCTGATCTGCAACCTCTTGGGCTTCATCCCCTTTTCCTACACCGTGACGAGCCAGATCGTCATCACCGCGGCGCTGGCGCTGCTCGTCTTCCTGACCGTGGTGATCGTCGGGATTAAGGAGCACGGAACGCACTTCTTCCACCTGTTCGTTCCCCCGGGCGTTCCGATCTACATCCTGCCGCTGGTCGTGGCGATCGAGATCGTCTCGTTCCTGTCCCGCCCGGTCAGCCATTCGGTCCGTCTCTTCGCCAACATGCTCGCCGGGCACATCACCCTCTACGTGTTCGGCAGCTTCGTCATCATGCTGCTCGGCGCCGGCGCCGCAATGAAAGTCTTCGCGGTGTTGCCCTTCGCCATGGCGGTCGGGATGGACGCCCTCGAATTGCTCGTCGCGTTCCTGCAGGCCTACGTGTTCGCCATGCTGACCTGCATGTATCTCAACGACGCGCTTCACCCCGGTCACTGACTTCCGATTCCACGCAGCATAAACTTCAGGGCATATAGGAGTTATGAATGGAACCGCATGAACTCGCTCTCGCCGCCAAGTATGTCGGCGCGGGTCTCGCCGCCATCGGGACCGGCGCGGCCGGCATCGGCGTGGGCACTCTGTTCGGGCAGTTCCTGAACGGCGCGCTGCGCAACCCGTCCGCCGTCGATGGCCAGTTCGGCCGCCTGATCTTCGGCTTCGCGGTGACGGAAGCGCTCGGCATCTTCGCGCTGCTGATCTCGTTCCTCCTGCTGTTCGCCGTCTAAGGCGAAAGCGCCGTTTCGATCCTGCGGGAAGGCGCGCATGAGGGCCTTCCCCGCTCGTCGTTTCCCGAAGGACCCGCGATGGCTCAGTCCGGAACAACGCAGACAGAAGTCGGTCACGAGGGCGGAAGCAACACGATGTTCCCGCCGTTCGACAAGAGCACGTTTCCGTCGCAGCTGTTCTGGTTCTTCATCGCGTTCGGGTTCCTCTACTGGTACATGTCCACCCGCGCGCTGCCCAACATCGGGCAGGTGATCGACAACCGCCGGGCGCGCATGGCCCGCGACCTCGACGACGCGACGATGATGCAGCAGAAAGCGGACGCCGCCGCGGCCGCCCACGAGAAGATGCTCGCCGACGCGCGCGCCAAGGCTCAGACCATGGCTCAGGCCGCGCGCGACCAGGCCGCGGCCGAGGCGGCAGGCAAGCGCAAGGCGCTGGAGGACGAGCTCGCCGCCCGGCTGGCCGAGGCGGAGAAGCAAATCGCCGCAACTCGCGCTCAGGCCATGACCAACGTCACGGAGATCGCGCGCGAGGCTGCGGGCGCGATCGTCGAGCGGCTCGGCGGACGCGCCCCCCACCCCGAGTCGATTGCGGCCGCGGTCAATTCGGTCACGCCTTGAACGGAGACGAAAATGGTCGGCCCCGAGTTCTTTGTTCTTCTCGGCTTCATCGTCTTTGTCGGGATCCTGATCTATGTCGGGGTCCCTCGCATGGTCCTGAAGGCACTCGACGCGCGCGGCGAGGCAATCCAGGCGGAACTCGGCGAAGCCGCGAAGCTGCGCGATGAGGCGACTGCGCTCTTGGCGAGCTTCGAGAAGAAGAGCGCCAAGGCGGAAGCCAACGCCGCCGCGATCCTCGCCGAGGCGCGCGCCCAGGCCGAGCAGATGGCCAAGGACGCCGCCGAGCGCATGAACGACTTCATCGCCCGCCGCACCAAGCAGGCCGAAGCCAAGATCGCCTTCGCCGAGGCGCAGGCCGCCGCAGACGTGCGCGCCGCCGCGGCCGATCGCGCCGCCAAGGCGGCCGAGACCGTGCTGCGCGACCAGATGCAGGGCGAAAGCGGCGCCGACCTCGTCGCGCGCGACATCGCGGGCATCAAGAGCCGCCTGAACTGAAGCGCTCCGGCCCGCTCTTGATTTGGGGCGCGCCGCGCCGCATTGTCACAGGCGAGCTTTGGCGAGGGAAGCGGACCCATCGTCCGCGCCGCAACGGGGTACGACCGGCATGGTTCGCGCGATCATCGGTTTTCTGGCGTTGCTCGGCGCTCTCTCGCTCGCTCACGCAGCGAGCGGCCCGGCCGAGGATTCGATCTATGGAACCCCGGCGGAGGCGCGCTGGGCGCCGTTCCACGCCAATTTCGCCAACGTTCCCGCATGCGACGACTTCAGGGTGCTGTCGACCATCGTCGGCCAGTTCGCCGATGCGGAGAACATCTACTGGGGCGGCGTCCCTGCGATCGAGGGTTATGAGCGCCTCCGCGAGATCGGCTTCCGCTCGAACGGCCTCGACTATATTCCGCGCCGCTACTGCGTCGGCCGCGCGCTGATCGTCGATCCCCGAGCCCCGCCTCCCGAACGACCGAGGGCGCAGACGATCGTCTATTCCGTCAATGCGACCGAGGGCCCGCTCGGGATGATGTGGGGCGTCGAGTGGTGCGTCGTGGGCTTCGACCGCGAGCACGCCTACAAGCCGGCCTGCCTCGTCCTGCGCCCGATCATCGAGCGCCGGATCGGCGTCTTGAAGGAAGTCAACTGGTTCGGCGAGTACGGCTTGAAGGCCCGCTATTGAGCCGGCGCGCGGCGCGCGTGTCCGGCTTCGCCCGGCATGCGCCGGCTGCAATCGCCGGCGCGTTCGCGCTCCTCCGACTGACGGCGGCCTTCGCCGGGAGCCTTCCGCCGGTCGCCACCGCCCCGTTCGATTTCTATGTGATGACGCTTTCCTGGTCGCCGGGCTTTTGCGACCTCGGCGGCGACGACAAGTCGCCGCAGCAATGCGCGACGGGCGCCGGAAACGGATTCGTCGTCCACGGCCTCTGGCCCGACAACCGCACCGCGCCAAATCCGGAGGACTGCAATCCGCGCGAGGATGTCTCTCCAGCCGAACTCGCCGCGGCGCGCGGTCTCTACCCGAAGGAGAGTCTGGCGCGCTACGAATACCGCAAGCACGGGACCTGCACGGGCTTGAGCGCCGCGGATTATTTCGCCGCCGTGCGCTTCGTGCGCGATGAGCTCCAAATCCCGCCGATGCTGCAGGCCCCGCGCGAATGGCGGCGCCTGTCGCCTCAGGCGATCGAGCAGGCCTTCATTGCGGCGAACGCAAATCTCAACCCCGAGAACATGGCGGTCACCTGCGCCCGCGGCGAGCTTGTCGACGTCCGCTTTTGCCTGACGAAGGACCTGAAAGCCTTCGCCGCCTGTCCGAAAGTCGCGGGGCACACGTGCCGGCGCCCGTCGGTCGCCGTCGCGCCGGTGCGATGAAAGGCGCGGCGCGGCGGGGCCGGCCCCGGTGAACTACCGCCACGCCTTTCACGCCGGCAGCTTCTCCGACGTGATGAAGCACGCGATCCTGGCGCGCATCCTCGTCTATCTCGCCCGCAAGGAGGCGCCCTTCCGCTTCATCGACACGCACGCCGGCGCCGGGCGCTACGACTTCGCCGGCGCCGAGGCGAAGCGCTCGCCGGAATGGCGCGAGGGCGTGGCGCGGCTGCTGAAAGCCTCGCCGCCCGAGCGGATCGCGGCGCTGCTCGAACCCTATATCCGCGCGATCGGGCCGCACGACGCGAGCGGCGCGCCCTTGTCGTACCCGGGCTCCCCGGCGATTGCGCAAACGCTCATGCGCCCGCATGACCGGATCGCACTCTGCGAGGCGCACCCGCAAGAGCGCGAGAGGCTCGTCGCCGCGCTCGGGCATGACGGCCGGCTCAGCATCGTCGGAACGGACGGCTATGTCGCGCTCAACGCCTATCTGCCGCCGAAGGAACGGCGCGGCCTCGTCCTGGTCGACCCGCCGTTCGAAGCGGCGGACGAACTTCAGCGCGTAGAACAGGCGCTCGGGCGGGCGATCCGCAAGTGGCCGGCCGGAATCTATGTCGCATGGCGGCCGGTCCGCGAACCGGCGGCCGACGCCCGCTTTCTCAACAGCGTCGCCGCGCTCGGCGCGCCGAACATCTTGCGGCTCGAGCTCGACGTCGCCCCCGGCCCGGTCGGAGCGCAGGGGCAGCGGCCCCTGGCGCGCGCCGGGCTTCTCGTCGTCAACCCGCCGCACACGCTCTTCGACGAGGCCCGCATTCTCATGCCCTGGCTCGCCAGACTGCTCGCGCGCGAGGGACACGGGGCCCATGCATGCGAGTGGCTCACGCCGCCGCGATGAGGCGCCGCTTGCTCGCGCCGCGCTAAACGGTCTATGTGCGAACGATCAAGCGAAGCCCAGGGGCCTCGATGGCGCTGCCGAACATACTCGGGGACAACCTCAGCCTGCCGGTCGTCGGCGCTCCGCTGTTCATCATCTCGCATCCGGCGCTGGTCATCGCCCAGTGCAAGGCGGGGATCGTCGGCGCCTTCCCGGCGCTGAACGCGCGCCCCATCTCGCAACCCGACGAATGGCTGCACGAGATCACCGAGGCGCTCGCCGCGCATGACCGCGCCCATCCTGATCGGCCCGCCGCGCCTTTCGCCGTCAACCAGATCGTGCACAAATCGAACGCGCGGCTCGAGGAGGACCTGGCGCTGACGGTCAGGTGGAAGGCGCCGATCGTCATCACCTCGCTCGGCGCGCGCCAGGACGTCAACACGGCGGTGCATGCGTACGGCGGGATCACGCTGCACGACATCATCAACAACCGGTTCGCCCGCAAGGCGGTCGAGAAGGGGGCGGACGGACTGGTCGCGGTCGCGGCGGGGGCCGGCGGCCATGCGGGGTCGGTGTCGCCCTTCGCGCTCGTCCAGGACATCCGCGCCTGGTTCGACGGGCCGCTTCTCCTTTCGGGCGCGATTGCCACCGGCCGCGCGGTTCTCGCCGCCCAGGCCATGGGCGCCGATCTCGCCTACATCGGCTCGGCCTTCATCGCGACGGAAGAGGCCCGCGCAATCGACGCCTACAAGCAGGCGATCGTCGAGGGCGATTCGTCCCACATCGTCGGTTCGAGCCTCTTCACCGGCATTTGCGGTAACTATCTCAGACCTTCGGTCGTCAAGGCGGGCCTCGATTCGGACAACCTGCCCCAGGGCGACCCGAATGCGATGAGTTTCGTCTCCCGCGGATCGTCGGAGAAGAAGGCGTGGCGCGACATCTGGGGCAGCGGCCAGGGCATCGGCGCGGTCAAGTCGGTGCAGCCGGTCGCCGATCTCGTCGCGCGGCTTCAGCGCGAGTACGCCGAGGCGAAGACGCGCCTCTGCGCGTGACCGCGCAGTCAGAGTCAAGCTTCGCATCCGCGTCGAAGTGGATAACGGGGACAAGCTCGCCCGCCCGCGCGAAACGCATTGGCTTAAGACAAGCGTCAGACTATGCCTGCTATCGGAATCGACGCGACCTTGCCGCGTGCGGTCGCGTGCGTATCATCCCGGCCTCCCCGATTCGCATTGCCATGCGTTCGACTCAACCTCGATCAAGGAAAGATTTGCCGCGCCCATGGCGACCATCGAAGCGCTTCCGCAACGCCAGTCCGCAGCCCAGGAGCGACCCTACCGCACGCCCCCCCATAATCTCGAGGCTGAACAGGCGCTGCTGGGCGCGATCCTGATCAACAACGACGCGTTCGACCGCGTCTCGGATTTTCTCAGAAGCGAACATTTCGTCGAGGAGATTCATCGCCGAATCTACGAGATCGCCGGCTCGATGATTCGCATGGGTAAGCTCGCGACGCCGATCACGCTCAAGACTTTCCTGGGCGAGCACGATCTCGGCGGCGTCAGCGTGCCGCAATATCTTGCGCGTCTCGCGACCGAGGCGACCACGATCATCAACGCCTACGATTACGGGCGCAGCATTTACGATCTCGCGATCCGGCGCGAACTCATTTCGATCGGCGGGGACGTGGTCAACGTCGCCTATGACGCGCCGGTCGATTCGAGCCCGCGGGAGCAGATCGAGGAGGCGGAGCGGCGCCTTTACCAGATCGCCGAGACGGGCCGTTACGACGGCGGCTTCCAGCGCTTCTCCGACGCGCTGAAGGTGGCGGTCGACATGGCGGCGAAAGCCTACGAGCGCGAAGGGTCGCTCTCCGGCATCGCGACTGGCCTCGCCGACCTCGACCGCTACATGGGCGGCCTGCAGCCCTCCGACCTCGTCATCCTCGCCGGACGCCCGGGCATGGGCAAGACGGCGCTCGCCACCAACATCGCGTTCAACATCGCCCGGGCCTACGAGAGCCGGACGCGGGCCGACGGGACGATCGAAACCGCGAATGGCGGCATCGTCGGCTTCTTCTCGCTCGAAATGTCGGCCGAGCAATTGGCCACCCGCATCATCGCTGAGCAGTCCAGCGTCCCCTCCTACAAGATCCGCCGCGGCGACATCACCGAAAGCGACTTCCATCGGGTCGCCGACGCCGTCAGCGAGATGCAGCAGATTCCCTTCTTCATCGATCAGACGGGCGGCATATCGATCGCCCAGCTCGCCGCCCGCGCCCGACGCCTGAAACGGCAGAAGGGCCTCGACCTCCTGGTCATTGACTATCTGCAGCTCTTGTCAGGCTCGAAGACGCGCGGCGACAATCGGGTTCAGGAGCTGACCGAAATCACCACCGGGCTGAAAGCGCTCGCCAAGGAGCTCGGCGTGCCGATCCTCGCCCTCTCCCAGCTGTCGCGTCAGGTCGAGCAGCGCGACGACAAGCGGCCCCAGTTGTCAGACCTGCGCGAATCCGGCTCGATCGAGCAGGACGCCGACGTGGTGCTGTTCGTCTTCCGCGAGGAATATTATCTCAAGAACAAGGAGCCGCGGCCGGGCACCGAGGAGCACATCGCCTGGATGGGGCAGATGGAGAGCGCGCACGGCCGGGCCGAGGTGATCATCGGCAAGCAGCGGCACGGCCCTACCGGCACGATCGAACTGCAGTTCGACGCCGAGGTGACCCGGTTCAGTTCGCTGGCGCGGGAAGACACCATAGCGGAAATCCGCTAGAAGCGGCGACGGACGCAAAAATCGCCGCAATTCGCCGTCTCATGGGCGGCGATTCGGATCCGTGCGGCGCGTCCACGCGCGGCGCCGCAATTTGGAGACTTGCATGAAGCTCACCGCCGCCGTCGGCTTCGCCGCCGCTCTCGCCGCCGCAGCGGCCTCGCTCGCCCTTCCCGCCCGCGCCGACGAATTCACTCCGGCGCAGAAGCAGGAGCTGGGCGCGTTCATCCGCGACTATCTGGTCAACAATCCGGAGGTCCTGCGCGAGGCGATCGAGTCGCTCGACAAGCACGACAAGGCGACGGCCGAGGCCGAACGGCAGAAGGCCGTCGCAAGCGAATCAGGGCCGCTGTTCAGCTCGAAATATCAGGCGACCATCGGCAACCCGAAGGCGACGGCCACGCTGGTCGAGTTTTTCGACTACAATTGCCACTTCTGCAAAGGCGCGCTGCCCGACGTCACAAGGCTGATCAAGGGCGATTCGAACCTGAAGCTGGTGCTGAAGGACTTCCCGGTGCTCGGGCCGGGCTCGGTCGAGGCGGCGAAGGTCGCGAGCGCCGCGCGCAATCAGCTGCCGGGCGACAAGTTCTGGGCGTTCCACGCGAAGCTGCTCGCCACGCGGGGACCGGTCGGCAAGGCGGAAGCGCTGGCGGTCGCCAAGGAGCTCGGGCTCGACATGGACAAGCTCGCCAAGGACATGGAGAGCCCCGACATCAAGACGGGACTCGACGAGACCATGCAACTCGCCGACGCCCTGCAGGTCAATGGCACGCCGACCTTCGTCGTCGGCCAGGACGTCGTCGTCGGCGCTGTCGGTTACGATCAACTCAAGGGCAAGATCGATTCGGTGCACAAGTGCGGCCGCGTCTCCTGCTGAGCGCGCTTTCGCTTCCGCGCCGGCCCGCCGCCCTCCGGCGCGCTCCGCCCTGACAGGCGAGGTTCGAGTTGACCGCCATCCAAGCGATCGTCATGGCCGTGTTGCAGGGCGTGACGGAGCTATTCCCGATCAGCAGTCTCGGCCATGCGGTGATCCTGCCGCGCCTTCTCAAATGGGCGGTCGACCTCAAGACCCCCGACTGGCTCGCCTATCTCACGGTGATGCATCTCGGGACGGCGATCGCGCTGTTCGTCTTCTTCTGGCGCGACTGGGTCAATTTCGCCCTCTCCCTCGCCGGGCTCACGGGGGCGCGCTCGGCGGCGGACCGCCGCCTGTTCTGGCTCGTCGTTCTGGCGACGAGCCCTGCGGTGGTGATCGGGGCGGGACTGCACAAGCCGCTCGCGCAGGCGTTCGGCGTCCCCTGGATCGCCGCGATCTTTCTGATCGTCAACGGGTTCCTCCTCTATTTCGGCGATTTGATCGCCGGCGAGACGGTCGGAAAACTCGACCAGCTCAACTGGAAGGGCGCGCTGGCGGTCGGCTTCGCGCAGTGCTTGGCGCTCATTCCCGGCATTTCGCGCTCGGGCGCGACCATCGTCGCGGGCGTCGTGGCCGGCCTGAAGCACGAGCAGTCGGCGCGCTTCTCGTTCCTGATGGGCACGCCGATCATTCTCGCCGCCAATGTCTATGAGGCGCCGAAGCTGCTCAAGCAAGGCGCCACGCTGGGGCCGATGGCCATCCTTTCCGGCGTGGTCGCGGGCGCCGTCGCCTACGCGAGCCTGGCGTTCCTGATGCGCTATTTCCACAAGAACGAGTTCGAAGCATTGACCCCGTTCGCCTACTACTGCTGGGCGGCGGGCGCGCTCTTCCTCGCGATCGTCACGCTCACCTGAAGTCCCGGCGGGCGGCAAAAAGGCGCGAGCGCTGGATTGCCTATTATGTCGCCGGACACCCGCTGCGGCAGGGGACCTCGCTTGTCGGGGAGAATGGCGGGACCGTAGCCAAAGTCGGCCTACCTGAACCCACCCGTGACCGGTGGAGTGGATGGCAGGGCTACTGTTACGTGCTGCGGGATGATGCACCCTTTCACCTGATTACGTGGCTGGTGATCGAGACGTCCCAAGCTTGGCGGCGGCAAGTGCCCTTCCGAGCAAAGGTCTCAGTTGTGGTTGAACGCGTTTGAGGGAATCGAGGGCTGAGACAAGACCCCCCATCGGCCGAGAGGCGGGCAGTGTGAAAGCGAGTGTTTCCAACCTGTTTGTCAGTGTCTGCATTGCTTCAGTGCGATCTCGATTGACACTGGCGCATTCGACCAGCCGAGCAACAAACTCGAAGATAGCGCGCGAGTTGTCAGTCTGTCCGGGCGGCTTCGAGGCACGCCTCGCAGATATTGTCGGCAAGATTCTCATTTTTGGTCAGAACGGCGACATGTGCCAGAATAGAAAAAGCTGCCAGTGTCTCACTGTTAATGTCAATTCGAGGCGTCACGCGGATGAAATTTAGGACCGCAAACGCAGCATCGATCATGTCCTCGGGAATGCCAAACAACTCAATCAATGGTGAGAGGGACAACAATTTTTCAATTGTTGGGTCAACTCTAAGCGCAATAATAGCGAGCCAGTTGCAAAATTATTTGGAACGCCTCTCATAACCCTTCACAAAACGAGGCAATGTATTTAGAATCCATCCGACGGTTGTCAAGGCAATATTCTGAATTATTCCGCTTTACTGTGAGAAATATTTCAGTATAGTGTCGATTCTATCGTCCTAAACCATAGCAACAGCAATGACCGACGATCCTCTCGACGCTATGAAAGCGCGCTGGAACCATATCCAGGGCTATCTGTTTCCTTGGCTTCGCGAGGAAGTCGACCCGATGACCGAAGCGCTCGGGCGGCTCGTCACGACCCTCGACGTGATCGGCCTCGAGGCCTTCGTTCCCGAACCGCCCCGAGGCGCCGGCCGCCCGCCTGACGATCGCCGCGCCCTCGCCAGGGCTTTCGTCGCCAAGGCGGTGCTGGGCGTTCCTACCACCACCGCTCTGATCGAGCGCCTCGATGTCGACAAGTCGCTGCGTCGCATTCTCGGTTGGGAACGACGCTCGCAAGTGCCATCGGAAGCTACCTTTTCCCGCGCCTTCGCGGAGTTTGCGCAGGGCGATCTGCCCGACAAGATGCACGCGGCGCTGATCGAGCGCTCGCTCGGCGGGCGCATCGTCGGCGTGATCGCGCGCGACGCCACCGAGATCGAGGCGCGCGAGAAGCCGGTCAAGACGGAGCCGAACGACAATAAGGGGGATCCGCCGCCGCCCGATGGCGCTCAGCCGACGCGCAAGCGCGGACGCCCGCGCAAGGACGAGGAACGGCCAAAACCCGAGCCGACGCGCCTCGAACGGCAGACCACGCAGAACCTCGATCAGATGCTCGCCGATCTGCCCACCGCGTGCGATGTCGGCTCCAAGAAGAACAGCAAGGGCTACAAGGAAACCTGGATCGGCTACAAACTGCATCTGGATGTCGCCTGCGGCCAAATCCCGGTCTCCTGCGGACTGACCTCGGCTTCCGTCCACGACAGTCAGGTCGCCATTCCCTTGATGACCATGACCGGCGCCCGCGTCTCCTATCTCTACGATCTAATGGATGCGGCCTACGACGCCGCCGCCATCCATGACCACAGCAAGGCGCTCGGCCATGCGCCGATCATCGATCGCAACTTTCGCGCCCAGCACGAAGCCAAGGCCGAATGGGCCAAAGAAGTCGAGCGCATGAAACTCATCCATATGCCCGATCCGGACGACGTGATTTTTGATTTTCGCACCCTGGCCGAACGCGTCAACGCCCGACTGAAGGATGAATTCGGCGCACGGTCCGTGCGCGTGCGCGGCGCGATCAAGGTCAAATGCCACCTCATGTTCGGCGTGGTGGCGCTCGCGGTCGATCAAATACTCCGCGTCACGCAGCTCAGGCCCGCGCCGGCCTGAGCGCCGGCCCCTCCGCCCCGCGAACACAGGGAAAATTCGCCGCGTTCGATGAATTTTGCAAGAGGCTCTAGCGTCAGCAATTATAGCGGCACCATTGGACCTAAGTGTTTCAAGGGTAACGTACTGAGTTTGACGGCCTCCTTCGAGCACGGCGGAATATCGGGTAAACGGTCCCATTTCCTCCCGATCGATCCAAGCTTGGGCTTTCTGAATGTGCTGTCTCCAGACGTCCGGCGCACCGTCCCCTGAATATTTACGCAGCACAGAGTCAGCGCGCCCGAAGACATCGGCAACTAGAAATCTGGGAGTAATCCATTCTGGCCGCCAATGTGGCTCCGCGATGAAATCGGAAAGGACAGACAAAAAGTATTCTGTCCCCGATACCCGCATCGCCCAGTCCCCGATCTCGTCCGAATCGATCCCTGAGGAGCCGCATATCCGTACGATCAGAGATGCATGCGCCACGGCGGCGAGGCGTCGCCAGTACACCGGACGGCGGCAAAGCACCTCGTGTTCAGCGAGATAAGCAGTTCCGATGATGAAAATCGCGCCAAAGAGGCGCAGGCACGCGTAAGACGTTCCATGTTGCCAAAGAGGCGATCGAGCAGCCGATCCCCTAACGCGACAAACCGAGCATCCGTACTGGCTCGTTCTGCGCAGAATTCAAAAGCCCCAGCAAGGCTGAAATGATCCTCAACATTCGCGAGCGCTTCTAATGCGCATTCCGGTGATCTTGAACGGTTAATCCGTTCGATCATGAACACCAATTCCGGTGATCATGAACACCCGCTCGCGCTGGCCTGAGCGGGCGCTGGCGAGCGGCACGCCGTCACGGTGGGTGGTTGCCACTGACGGTTGTCCCGTCTCATCTTTCCTTGGTGTTCGTCAAGCGGCGCCAGCGCGGCTCGGCATATTTTCCCCGATAGTTGCGGATGCACATTGCTTGCTCCTGGCCGGTCAATCGCGTCCGTACCCCCGCGGCGGCACGATGGCGGCGAGTTCATCTAGATCCAGATCGACGATGGCCTGCAAGGCCGCAGCAGTAGGGGTGTCGCGGAGGCTATCCGGCAAGGCGTCGTACCAGGCGGCGTATTCGGCTTGCAGGGCGAGGAGCCCGGCGACCGTGTCGAGCCAGCGCTGCGGGCGGGTGCGCCGGTCGGCAGGCCGCCGATATCGGACGACGGGCACTGCCTTGTGGGCTTCGCGGCGCGCGCGATAGCGGGCTTGGCGTTCGGCGTTGCTGAGCGGGTGCTCAGCTTCGGGGTGTCGGCCTCTTGGCATGGCGGGATTCCCGTTACGTAACGCAATGCAATGGGTGATAGCCGGGTGAGCCGCGGCTCAGGCGGCGTGATCGGCAGGCTCGGAGCGGACCGGTGTTCATCGGACAGCGGCAGAGCTGTCGCCCTCCGTCGGAGCACTGACAGCGTGACGCTTGCGTAGACTCGGCCCCTTCAGCTCGATGCGATGGGCGCGGTGCACGACGCGGTCGAGGATGGCATCGCCGATCGTCGGATCGCCGACCAGTTCGTGCCAGCGCGTCACGGGGACCTGGCTGGTCACCAGCAGCGAGCCCTTCTCGTACCGGTCATCGACGATCTCCAGCAGATCTCGCCGCTGCTCGGCGGTCAGCGGTTCCGGACCCCAGTCGTCGATGATCAGCAGCCTGGTGCGCTCCAGCATCGCCAGCATCCGCGGCAGCCTTCCTTCACCACGGGCGGTGGCGAGCTCGGCGAACAGCCGCGGCGCACGCCGATCGAGCACCGAGAAGCCTTCCCGGCAGGCCTTGTGTCCCAGAGCGCAGGCCAGCCACGATTTGCCGGTACCCGTCGGACCGCCGATCACCAGGTGCTGGCTGTGACGGATCCAGTCACAGCCAGTGAGTTTGTGGAACAGGGCACGGTCCAGACCGCGCGGGGTGCGGAAGTCGGTATCCTCGACCACAGCGTTCTGGCGCAATCTGGCCTGGCGCAATCGTCGGCCGAGACGCTTGTTGTCGCGCGCGGTCACTTCGCGGTCGAGCAGCAGGCCGAGCCAGTCCTCGCGGGTGAGATCGGTGGCGGCCGACGTGGTCTGCATCTCGAGGAACGCATCGGCCATGGCGGCCATGCCGAGGCTGCGCAGGCGCTCGGCCAGAGGGTGGGTCAGCATCGTCTCTCCTTTCAATGGTAGTAGCCGGGGCCGCGGATGTTCTCGTGGAACAGGCTGGGGTGGTCCGGCTCGCGCGGCTTCCTGTCCTGGGCGTTCTTCAGGATCGCAGCGACCGAGCTGTACGAGCGGGTGCCCAGGGCGAGCGCCCGTGCGCAGGCGGCATCCAGCCGCTCGGCGTCGTAGCGCGTCGCCAGCCGGAGAATGCCGATGCAGGAGCGGAACCCCTGCTCGGGATGCGGGCGCGAACGCAGGATGATCTCGACCAACGCCGCGGCGTCGTCGCCGATCGCTGCCGCCTCTCGCAGGATCCGCTCGTGCGTCCAGTCGCGGTAGCGCCGGTGCGAACTCGGCATGTGGTCGGCGAGCGTGGTCGGGCGGTACGGCCGCAGGCTACGCAGATGGGCGGCGACCAGCTTGCCGTGGTGGAAGATCTCCACCGTCTTTGCAGTGATGCGCGCTTCCACCTCTTCGCGGAGCAGCCGGAACGGCACCGAGTAGAAGTGCTTGTCGATCTCGACGTGGTAGTCGAGGTTGACCCGGCAGCGCTTCCAGTCAGCATATTCGTAGGCCGCCGGCGGCAGCTCCCGCAGGGCGGGCCGGTCGACCTGCTCATAGAGCGCGCGTCGGGTGGCGCCCCAGCCGCGCATTGGCCGATCGTTGAGCTGATCGACCAGTTCGCGGATCGCTTGATTTAGTTCGGCCAGGGAGAAGAACTGCCGATTGCGCAGACGCGCCAATATCCAGCGCTGCACCACCTGAACGCCGACTTCCACCTTGGCCTTGTCGCGCGGCTTGTACGGCCGTGCCGGAACCACTGCGGTGCCGTAGTGCGACGCCATATCGGCATAAGTGCGGTTGACCAGCGGCTCGTAGAAGCAGGCCCGGGTGATCCCGGCGCGCAGGTTGTCGCTGACGATCTGCCGCGGCGCGCCACCGATGAACGCCAGCATGGCGACGTGCGCGGCAATCCAATCCGGCAGCGACTGCGTCCAGGTCGCTTCGGCGAAGGTGTAGCTGGAGGCGCCCAGCACCGCGACGAATATCTCGGCCCGGCGCACCTCTCCGGTCGCCCCGTCGATCACCTCCATGGCGTGACCGGCGAAGTCGACGAAGATCCGCTCACCCGCGGTGTGCACCTGGCGCAGTGTCGGCTTCAGCCGGCCAACCCATTCGCGATACAGGTCGCAGAACCAGGAGTAGCCAAACCCGTCCTGGGCTCCCGTTCCGCCACGGTATTCTTCCCAGAGCAGCGATAGCGTCATATTCGGCCGCCGCAACTCGCGGTGCACCGCCGCCCAGTCCGGCGCCGGCCGCTGCTCCGCCGCCACCGCCGGCGGAGGCGGATACAGCAGCGTCTCCAGTTGCGCGTCGTCCAACCCGTCCGGTAACGGCCAACCCAGTCCTGCCCGCCGCGCACGATTGAGGTACGTGTTCACCGCCCCCGTGCTCAGCCGCAAACTGATCCCGATCGCCCGCTGGCTCAGCCCCTGAGCAAATCGCAGGCGCAGCACCTCGCGTATCTTCCGCATCGACAATCTCTCGCCCGGCATTCCCATCCTCCGCTGCTCGGCAAAGGATCGGGACTACCCCTGGTTGAAGACTGTCAGCAGCACAGACCCACCGTGGCGCTCCAGGCCGCGTTCATGATCACCGGAATCGGTGTTCACGATCGACCGGAACCGGTGTTCAGGATCAACTGGATTGGATGTTCACAATCAAACGGAATCCGTGTTCACGATCCACCGGAACGCGCATTCTAAAGCAGCTGCGGCCTGATCGTTGGAGATTGCTTGCGATAAGGAATGCGTAATAAGTCCAGGCGCTGCGAAGGTTTTCGCCATGAAATTAAGAGCGCGTACCGGGTCTTGATCAATCTGCGTACGCCAAGCCACATCAAGCTCGTTCTTGATGTATTCAGCCAAATCGTGAGACTTCTCGACCGGGGGACGAGGTGGTCCCAGTAGCCTCATGAATCCCCTCATTTTAAAAATGGCCTGATTTCGGCACTTTTTGGCCCTTCAACGTGAGATCAAGGGAACGAAAACGCGGCTTTTGGAATGACGCGCCCTCACCAGCGATGATCGCGACGCAAAATCCGGTGCCGCAAAACTCGCAAGACGAGTATCTCGGGATCAAGATACGTATCTGAGGTTGCAAATTGCCTGCGACGAAAAATGAGGGGATGGCTGAGCCCAGTAGCGCGCGTCTACGGGCAGGAAGTCAATTGCCGCGAGACGCAACTCTTCGCCTTGCCGCCTAAACCTGTCGCTGAGAGTATCAGCGAACGCTTTGGGCGAGGACTCCAGCAATAAGACCAAACGCAGGAAATCGTCGTCCGTGTAAGTTGGATTTCGAACGAGAGCCCGGGCCCAATCCGCATCACGCATACAGAGCGGATAATTAACGAGGATCTTTTCCAAGCGCCCCAGCCGTTTGGACGGCTCGCCGGATAGTAGGATAGCCCATAGAAATTGGACTCTCGTGGTTCCGATTTCGACGATGGCAGCACCGTCAGAGGTCGTGAAAGCCCTTACGTCGACTACATTGTTATTTTGATCATGGAGCTGATAAATGTTCGTGATCTCAGATATATCACGAAAAACATTAAACAGTTCCTCGCGACGAACCGCAATATTATTTGGAAGGTGCACTTCACGCTTCATGGTAAGGTCAAGTGCACCCGCCACGGACCCATCTGCTAGAAGATCCGACCGCAATTTCGGCGATAGCCCTTCCATTACGAAGAGCGGACGCAGCCGCTTGAGGTCAGGTTCCGTTTCTTCCAAGTTCGTTGCCCAAGCTGATGATATAGCGTTTTAGAAAATCGATGATCCTTTGGTAAGAGTCGGGGCTGGATCTTCGAAGCGGCTCGAATACCCTTTGCTCCAACCAATCTAAATAGTTCGAGGCCGCCCGCGGTTCACCGTTTAGCTCGAACGGTACGGCGAGGGTCGCCATGAAGATCGGGTTGACCGCCGTGATCCATTCGGGTGGCGCTTGACCGCGCCAGCACGCGACCCAATCCTCAGCAGCAGGATAGAGGACTCGAACAGCGTCCGCGATAGCCCCCGCCTTGTTGGCGTCCGGCTCTTCCCTCCAAATTTCGACGAACGATGCTCGAATTGCAGAGCAAAAAGAGTGGAACCAAGGAATCTCGGTTGGAAATTGTACTATTTCTCTAGTGCGAGGAAGGAAGAGGCTTTCGCCAAGTGCGCGAAATTCGATCAATTCATTGACACCGGTTCGTGCTGCAGCGTGTTTGACCTCGCGTGCATCGGCAGGAACAAGGCAAGCTCCACCGACCCCACCGACCCGCAGTCGATGGCGAATCGTCCTGCGTTCCGCTTCCGAAATCAAGTCCCGGGCGCGGAGTTCCTCGATTAGGTCAAGGGTTGTAACAATTTTCGCCCGATGACCATTCGAGTCAGCAACAAATAACTCTTTATTGACTCAGCCATCCCCTCAATTTTCGTCGCAGGCAATTTTGCAACCTCAGATACGTATCTTGATCCCGAGATACTCGTCTTGCGAGTCTTGCGGCACCGGATTTTGCGTCGCGATTATCGCTGATGAGGGCGCGTCATTCCAAAAGCGGCGTTTTCGTTCCCCTGATCTCACGTTGAAGGGCCAAAAAGTGCCGAAATCAGGCCATTTTTCAAATGAGGGGATTCATGAGCTTTATTGATTGCGCGGTCATCTAACGCGACCGCATCGGAATGTAACAAATCGCTTATCAAGTTTAAACTTGACGGATTGCCAAGATTGAATTTTTCATCGGCCGGTGCCTTACGTAGGGAACCGGAGATGATTTTTCCAGACACGTAGCCGCGACGAAGCTCGTTCCGAATATCGTCAATCGTACGCAAGATTTCTACTACGTGTTCATTGTGCTCAATAAAGTCAAACGCGGCTGATTCCTCTGACAAATCAATATAGACGTTAGAAAACAAACGCACCACAGGTACAAGTAGATTGACCGTCTGGAGATAATTCAGCGGAAGACTGTCTATATAAAGGGGTTTGTTCCTGTCTGGCGATGCCGCGTTTGGCCATCCCCGATCTTGCAGGTCAAAATAAGCTTTGGCAGTATCCTCAGTGACTTCATCTACGACACCAGAATCATGCAGTAAAGCGAGCACTTGGTGCATGTCGGTTAACACGTGCTGATAACCAGTTGTCGTAAAGTCCTGGAACTCGCCTAGGCCAATTTTATAGATCGGTGCAGGACGTAGTACAGTACCGTTGTTAGTCTGAGCGGCCTGAATGAGCGTCGCTAATTCTAATCCAACCTCTTTTGAAAGCGAATCGCCAGGGCTGGCTGGCGCGCGCAATACTTTGAGTTGCCCACGCGCAACAAGCTCTCTTATTTGCTCTGCCCGTTTGAGGCGAGACTTTTGAAAACGTCGAATGCGACCCTGCCCGTTGAACAGCTCGCAGAGCGTTGAGGCTGGCAGCACGATTTCCGGGAATGAATTCAAAATTCTCGGGAGTAGCCCGAGCCAGCCTAACACCATAACAGATGTGATATCCAGCGCGAGTCGCTGAACGTTGCCGATAGTCGATGTGTCTCTGCGGCCGGAAAACGTCGTGATGGGCAAACACTTCCGACTGTCATTCTGCGACGCGTTTCTGACGAGATTTCCAAGCACCAAATCGACGAGCGTTGTGCGGAGACCGGCCGCGGCGACGAAGAGAGGCATTTCCCCCCTCAGCACAGCGCCGCTGACACCCTTCGAAAATGCGGACCAGTCGGTCAGCTGCGATAATAGGTCCTTAAGTTCGAACTGTTTGACCGGTCCATCAGGACCCGAAAGGTCCAATGCGCGGCGGAACCAGGTATTGGCGTCCTTCGCTCGCTCTTCGAGATCTTCTTCAAGAACGAGGGTGTAAGCGCCAAGGAGGACATTTGGATCTTCGCCACCCTTTCTAACCGCGGCGTCGATCATCTCAACGAGTCGACCCTGACCCGAAGCCTGCGCCAAATAGGCTGCTTCAATAAGAGCGCTGCCGTCTAATTCTGATGCCTGTTCGAGGAAAGCTGCCAGTGGAAATGTAAGCGAATCCCAGTCGCCGGTTTCGAGAGCAATGGCGACTTCAAGATTGAGATAACCGCGGGACGCTGTACGGTTTAATTCTTCTGTAACTTCTCGTGCTTCCCTCAAACTGCCATGGCTAAGAGTCGCGTAGCGGAGGGGCATTTCACCCCTCCGCCCTCACACAACCGGACGTGAGACTCTCGCCTCATCCGGCTCCTACACTCCAGCCTCCGGCCGCACGCCGAGCTGCCACAGGACGAACAGATTGGGGTCCCGCCGCGCGATGCGCCCCAGCCAGTGCATGGATGCGCGTTCCCGTCGCTTGAACCGCTTGAACTTCCGTCGCGCCCATCGAGCGAGAGCCTCGTTGAGATGGCGGAGCACCTGAACACACTTCGAGCGATAGTACCGTCCGTAGTAGTTCAGCCAGCCCCGCACCACGGGGTTGGTGAGGCGAGCCAAGTCCTCCAGGCGCTGGTTGTTTCTGGTGGACGCCATTCGCCACTCACGAATGGTTTGTCGGATCGCCTTGGCGGCCTTGTTGCCGATCGCCGGCAAGAAGCTGATGAAATGCTTCCCCCACCGATTTTTCGCGCGTCGAGGTTGGAAGGAGTAGCCGAGGAAGTCGAACTTCACATGCTCGTACCGCCCCGGCCGGTCATCGTCCTTGCAGTAGACGATCCTGGTCTTCTCAGGATGAAGCTCCAGGCCGCAGTCTCCAAACCGACCCCGGATGGCTTCCAGCACGGATCGGGCTTCCTCCTCGCTCCTGCAGTGGACGATGGCGTCGTCCGCGAATCGTTCGAACCGAATGCTCGGATACTCTCGATGCATCCACAGATCGAACGCATAGTGCAGGAACAGATTGGCAAGCAGCGGACTGACGACGCCCCCTTGCGGGGTCCCCTTCGTCCGCTCCATGAGAGTCCCATCCGGACGCTCGACAGGGGCGCGCAGCCACCGTCCAACATACAGACGGACCCAGGCAAGATCCGTGTGGTGCGCCACGGCGCGTTCGACGAGGTCATGTGGAATGGAATCAAAAAAGGTCTTGATGTCCAGATCGATGACCCAGTCGGTGTCCCAGCAGCGTTTCCGCGCCGCCCCGACTGCGTCAAGCGCAGAACGGCCGGGCCGATAGCCGTAGGAGTCAGGGTGAAACCGAGGTTCCACCAGCGGCTCCAGCACCATCTTCACGACTGCCTGCGCCACGCGATCGGAAACGGTGGGAATGCCGAGAGGGCGCTTGCCGCCGTTGTCCTTCGGTATCTCGACGAGCCGCACAGGCGGCGGATGATACGAACCCGACGACATTCGATTCCAGACCTTGTACAGGTTGCCCTTCAGGTTCTGTTCGTATGCCGCCAGGGACACCCCATCCACGCCCGCAGCACCGCGGTTCGCCTTCACCCGCTGGTAGGCTTCCCAAACGAGTTGCTTCGGAATGTCATAAGGCTTCGCCTCAGACACCGGCTCCTCCCCTCTCGGGTTGGCGTGCGCCTTCGGCCAGAGTGTCGGGTCCCTTCGCTCCGCCCGCATTGCCAAGCTTCTTCGCTACTACGAACCCGTCCGTCCCTGCGCCCCGCATCGGTACTCGGCTCCTTACGGTTCTGCCGCTTGGAGGTCTCCCTTGGCATCGAGGCGCCAGGCTCCCACGTTCCGCACAAGAGCCTCTCGCTGGTCTCACGCCGTCTTCATGCCGGTCGCCGCTCGGCCAGTCGGCAGGCTCCCTCCGAGCTTCGTCCCAGGCCAACAACTGGAGCCTGGTTTCGGCGACATTGCAACGCTTTCGACACGTCATCAACGGTTCACTCGCGTTCGTCTTACCAGCGCACACCTGACGGGTTATCCCGCCTTTTCCGCAACGCTCACCACCCCGGCCGTTATGCCGGCGCAGCTTGCGGTGGTTTGGACCCTGATCCTGCAATCCGAGTCCGAGGGGCCAACCCTCATCTCTTGTGCAGCAAGGCTGCTTGAAGTTGGCTTCCGTTACATCAGAGCCTCCTCTTCGCGCCGTCGTGGCGCACAGTTGCCACGCGTATCTTTCCGCAATTGCAGGATCGTCGGACTTAACAAACGGAAATTGCTGGACAATCCGTATGAAGTGATCGTCTTCGCCGGCGTTCGCGTAGGCTTTGGCCGCGATCGCAATGTCGCGAGGATCGTATGTTAGTCCAAACAGCTCCTCCCCGTAGCGTGCCGCCGCACGATGTTCGTTTTTTTGAACCAAGACACCGACCAAGGCACGCAATGCATCCGCGGACCGGGTCGTTTCGTATGCCCTTTTGTATTCGGAAATCGGGTCGGACCCTTCAGCGCGAGCTACCTCAGCTTCCAATCGAGCGAAGGTCTCCGCGGATAGGATCGACCGATTATTTGAGAGTAAGAGTTTGGCAGACGCGGCGTCGCCCAACATCGCAAGTGCTTGAATTTCGATCGCGACAATCGCGCCTTTGTCGAAACCCGTCTCGAAACCTGTGCGATGCTTCGAAATAAAGTCCACTATCGCGCCTGGATCGTTTGCGTTCAAACGCAACGCAAGCGCGGCCCCCAGTTCATCAATGTTAAGTCCGCCGAGAGATTCCCGCTTTTCAAGATATTGTGCAATTGATCGGGGATCGAAACGCTCTGCATCATACGCGAATGCAAATTGAATTCGCTAAAGAGCGACGCGCGGGTCGGACATGTCACTCCGAAGCTGAAGAAGTGCTCTGTCCCGGCATCCTGGATGGAGTAAGTCGCACCAGATTATATATAACTCAGCGAGACGGGGTGCCTCTTGAAGCTCCAAATCTTGGGCCATCGATAGAAAGCGCGCGAGGTCAATTCGTGCCGCGTCAAGCGTGGTTACCAAGTCAAGATCTGAAAGGATTGGCCGAGCGTATTGAACTGGACCCCATTCGTGGGACCACGAGGGGATGGATTTAAGGTGTAATCTCGCCTGCCCTTGTCCTTCAAGAATCAAGCCGCTTCTTGCTGCTTCTGCTTCTGCTTCTGCTGTGGGTATGTGGGCAACGCGTTTGCGTTGTCCAAGCGAAGCGGCATATCCACAGCCCTCGCCGCCGCCTCGATTTTGTCCATGCCGGCGCGCCACACCGCCATCGGCGTCAGATTGTTCATCGCCTGGTGCGGGCGCCGAAAATTGTAAAAGGTCATCCAGGAACTGATGCCGGCCCGCGCCTCGCGGCCATCGGCGTAGGCTTTCAGATGCACTTCTTCATACTTGATCGAGCGCCACAGCCGTTCGATGAAAATGTTGTCCATGAAACGGCCGCGTCCGTCCATCGAAATCGCGACGCCGGCCGCCGCGAGCTTGCCGACGAAAGCCTCGGAGGTGAAAGTGGAGCCCTGATCGGTATTGAAAATCCGCGGCTTTCCGAACCGAAGCAGCGCCTCCTCCAGCGCCGCCGCGCAGAAGCTCGCATCGTTGGTGTTCGACAGCCGCCACGCCAGAACCGCCCGGCTCGCCCAGTCGATGATCGCCACCAGATAGATGAAGCCGCACGCCATCGGGATGTAGGTCACGTCGGCCGCCCACACGTGGTTCGGCTCGACAATCTTCAGGCCGCGCAGCAGGTAGGGGACGTTCGGCCCAGAACCGGTCGAGTTGCATCGGCCCGAGCGAGGAGATGTGGGAATATCAGGTTCTCGCGACCACGCTCGTCGAGGCTCTGGAAAGCTTTGGCCAGCTCTATCGCGACCGCGGCGATGGAGAGAATGTTTTCGACGAGTTGCAGAACCAATGGGGCTGGGGCGGCTTCGTCACTCATGACCTGGCGCGCTGTCGTCTGGCGGCTCGCCTCGTGGCGTTGTTTTATGATTGGTGGAACATCTTCACGCGCTTGGCCGAGCCGGATCGTCACCGAGAGGCGATCACGAGCCGACCGTTGTTGTTGCACGCCATCGCCCAACGGGTGCGCCATGCGCGACAAACGACGATCAAGATCGCCAGCACGCACGCCAAGTCCGTTCCCGCCGCAAAGGCGCTTCGAGCGGTAGCCCAATTCCTGAGGCGGTTGGTCACAAATGCGGAGCAGTTGACGCCCTGGCAGCGTTGGCGCGAAATCCTCTCCCGCGCCTTTCAAGCCTTCCTCAAAGGCCGCGCCCTGCGCGCGCCACCGCGCCTATGTCCATCTTGACGCAACCGCAGATTGAACCACCCCCCGCTTCATGGGCGACGATCAGAGCCAACTGCCGAATTTAAATTCTTACCTGAGGGATCATAGACAAGACGAGTCGAACATTGTCATTGAGGCGCGGGGCGATCAAGCTGCAGCCAAGAGATCGACGACGCGTTGGATGGCGGTGTCGGCGCGGTGATAGGCGGCTTCGAGCCGGCTGTCTGGACGGTGTTGCGGGTCCGGCCGGTGATGGAAGCGGCTGTTGGCGAGGGGGCCGCACAGGCGCTTGTGGAAGAAGAGGAAGAGGAGGGCGACTTGGACGCCCTTGGGTGAGAGCCGGTAGGCGTAGCGCGCGCCGTCGCGCTCGATCAGGCCGTGTCCCTTGAGCTTGCGCAAGTCGTAGCGGAGCTGGTTCAGGCGGTAGGTCTTCTCAGAGAGGTCGAAGGTGTCGAGGACGGCTTGATGGATCTGCCGGGCCGTCCAGCCGCCGATCTGAGGACCGCCATGCAGGAGGACCTCGAACAGGCGGATGATGCGCGGCTCGTGGATCTTGAGGCCGGGATAACGCACCGCGCCGATGGTGATCGGATGGGCGAGGCGCT
This sequence comes from uncultured Alphaproteobacteria bacterium, assembly GCA_963758335.1. GTDB lineage: Bacteria > Pseudomonadota > Alphaproteobacteria > Rhizobiales > Beijerinckiaceae > Roseiarcus. Next base: position 1,420,311 of record CAVWVF010000004.1, read on the forward strand.
GCAGCAGCGGGAAATCGACATGCACGTTGAGCCACTCGGCCTGGAAGCCGGCGAAGCGATCCGTGATCAGCTGGAAGGTGGTCCGCACCGCATCGAGATGGTCGAGCCCCTTAAGCAGGCCGAAGTCGGCGAGATTGTTGGAGACCAATTCGTTGCGCAGAAAGGTCAGGAACTTCTGATACTGTTTGAGGAAGCCGCTCTTGAAGTAGGCGCGGAAGACATGATGGCCGTGCTCGATCTGGTCGATGACCGTGGCCAGCTTGCCATGCATCCGGCGACTGACCCGCTTGCCGAAGATCGTGGCGATCTTGTCAGCGCTGAGCCGCCACAGGCCGAGTTCGCAGCTGCGCTCGAATAGCTTGTGGATGGGAAAGTGACGCCTGAAGATGAAGTTGCGGCAGTACTCGATCTGGGAGATGGCGTAGAAGCGTGACAGGTTGAGCTTGGCGCGCTCCTTCTTTGAGAACTTCGGTCCGAGGATCAGGGTCAGTAGTCGAGGCGGCGGCGGATGATCTCTGGGCTCAGCCGGTCGGCCGACGCTTGCAGCGCCGCTGCATCGTCGACGGCGAGGAAAGCGTTGTCATGCTTGCGGAAGCCGATCCCCGCCCGCTTCAGCTCCTGCTCGATGAAGCTGTGGCCGTTGAGATAGTAGGCGGTCTGGAAAGGGAAGAAGGAAGCCACCCGCACAACCATCGGTCCGAGCGCCTCGTCGCGGACATAGAAGTAGTAATGCGTGAAGCGGCTGCGCTGGTGCGCGACGATGCGGTAGTGCGGGTCCTTGGCCGGGTACTTCGGCAGGCTGATGCGGAAGGTCGGCCCTTGCTCCATGCTCTTGAAGATGAAGTAGACACCGTAGGCATTGCGCTTCTCCATGCGGCGCAGCCACCGCAGCACGTGGTCCTCCTTGCGTACCCCCTTCTCGGCCCATTCGATCGGGATCGCGTGATTGCGCGCGTAGGCTTCCACCCAATTCTGGTAATCGGCCGTCCGCTGGCTCAGCGCCTCCTTGCTGACCTCCGCCACCCCGACGATCTCACGGAAGAAGTGGACGACCAGCTCGGGCCGCGACAGCGCCGTCAGATAGCCGCGAATGACAATCCGGTCGAAGCAGTGATAGACGAAGACCAAGAAGTCGCCGAACAGCTTGGTGAACAAATCCATGGCAGCCCCCTCGGTACCCGGCAGGGATCGAAAGGCGATCCGGCGTCGACCGGGCAAACAGATGGTGGAGGGGAAGAGCTTTCGCCTCGCCGAGGAGGTCCGCTCCATCCAGCGTCGGGCGGCTGACCGCCATGGGCGCGTCGTCACTGTTGGTCAGCTGGTCCTGTTCTCTACCGAAACCGGCGACGCTTGGCTGCTCGACCCGTCCGATCAACTCGCCGCAAGGCTGGCCCGCGACGGCGACCCGGAACCCGTCCACATCGAAGAAAATGATACCTCCTTCGTCATCGATTGGAAGGGCAACTATCGCATCGAGGGACCCGCCTTCATCTATTCCGATCGCCAGACCCGGCGCGTCTCAACCATCCTCGGATACCCCACGCACCTGCTCGCGCCACCGTCCTGAAATTTCAAATATCTTTGGCTAGGATTATTCCAGTTGAAGAGAAATCGTGCCCCCATCGCGTACGCATTCTCAAATGGCGGCGGTTCGATGACCTACCCCTCAGATTCGCCGACATGCACCGGGGCCCGACTGCTTCCGAAATGGCCGGCTGACAATGGGCGTCGCGAGCGAGGGAAGGGGATAATATCGGCCGCGCTTCAACGGTAGTCGCAATCGCTGAAGCCGCTCATTCCGGCAGCGCGCGCGACATGGCTTCACTTGCGTCTGCGATCGGCATGAACAGTCTTTGCGGGCGGTTTGGAAAAGGCGTGAATCCGAAGTCGCGATCGAAGGCCGCCGCAATTTCATTCTTCGCGTCGACGATAATGGCGAATACCGCGAGCGACCGAGCGGCCTCGAGCACGAAACGCGCCGCGCACGCGAGCAGGAGGTCGCCGACCCCTTCGCCACGAGCGCGCTGATCAGGGCGCAGAGCGTGGCGCCGCGCGGCTTCGCTGTGTGGCGGACGTTCGGCGGGGGGGCACATCACCGGCACGCAGGCATTAGATCAGGATGTGATTCAGTTGAGCCGGCGCCGTCATTGCGAGAAGCGAAGCGACGAAGCAATCCAGCACCATCGCCGCCCTACGACCGCTGGATTGCTTCGCTGCGCTCGCAATGACGAGTCGACTATTCATCCTGTTCTTGAAAGAGACAGCCAGTCTCTCAGCCCGGACGCGGCGGCGGGGGCCCTCGGGTGATCGATCTCGTCGAGCGCGGAGTGGATCGAAGCAGCGAGTTCGGGGCGAGCGCGTCCGAGGCGCGCGAGGAAAATGACAGCCTCTTCGTCAGCGACTCCGGCCAAGGCCTCGATCACGCGCGGCGATGGCCTTTCGTTCAAGCAACGTTTCAAGTGATCGCGCGCCTCCACGCGGCTCATTCGCCCCAGAGCACATGCCGCGGCGGTCGAGACCTCGCGATCACGGTCGTCCAGCAATTCGGTCAGAGTCGCCACGATATCGCGTCCTACGCGGACGCAATCGCAGGCAGATGCGCGTACCGAGGGAATCGAATGTCGCAGAAGCATCAGCACGACGTCGGGCGGAAATATCACGCCAAGCTGTGAAGCTGCAGTCGCCGCTACGGCGAGAGTTGGCCCTTGGACGATGCCCTTGGCGATCATTCGGCCGACGGACCGGGAAGCGTCGGGTCCGCCAATGGCGGCGAGAGCCTCTAATGCCGCGGCTTGCTCCGGAACCTTGCAGTCGACGCCAAAGCCGACGAAACGATCGCAAAGAGTCACAAGCGCAGTCACAGCGCCGTTCAGCCGCCGCCTTCCGGCTTCGGCCGCAAGCACACAGGCGTCTCCGAGCACGGAGTTGGGGAGAGCGGCGATCAACGCCGCGTCCGACATGCTTCGTGGGGCAAGACGCTGCGTTGGCGGCGCATTCGATGACCCTTGGGTCGGCGCACGGTCAGCAAACAGGTCGAGTTGATTGTGCTCCTTCATACTCGCAATCTGTCCCGGACGAGGGCGGGCTTCAACAAATTTGGTGACCTCTCCACATCGTCGCCGGCCTGCGCGAATTCGAAAATCAGCAAGAGGAAGATAAGCGCGCTGATCGTCGTGACGGATAGAGCGCGCTTCGCTGACGTCCGCGGCGGCGACCACCACCGCGAGGCCCTTCAGCAAAGGGCGCCTCAAGGATGAGGCCGGAGGCCGGTTGCTTCTGCTCTTGGCGACCGCCTTGGGAGTGACAATTCCGAGCCAGCGGGCGGCGCCGTCCATCGGGGCGACCGTCAGTCGGTCGGCAGCTTGTAGCCTTTGAAGGTCTCGCGCAGTTTCAGCTTGTTGATCTTGCCGGTCGCGGTGTGAGGGATCTCCCTCACCACTTGCATGTCGTCCGGCATCCACCACTTGGCGATCTTCGGCTTCAAGAACTCGAGCACGTCCTCGCGCTTCGGTTCGTGGCCCTCCTTCGGCACGACGACGAGCAGCGGCCGCTCGTCCCATTTCGGATGGGCGACGCCGATGACCGCCGCCTCGGCGACGTCCGGATGGCCGACCGCGAGATTCTCGATGTCGATCGTCGAGATCCACTCGCCGCCCGACTTGATCACATCCTTGGCCCGGTCGGTGATCTGCATGAAGCCGTTTTCGTCGATGGTGGCGACGTCGCCGGTGTCGAAGAAGCCGTTCTCGTCGAGGATCTTGCCGCCCTCGTCCTTGAAATAGGTCTCGACCACGCCGAAACCCCTCACCTTGAGCCGGCCGAAGCGCTTGCCGTCCCACGGCAATAGCTTGTTCTCGTCGTCGACGATCCTCATTTCGACCCCGAACGGGCCCCAGCCCTGCTTGCCCTGGATGGCGAGCTTCTCCTCGTGACTGAGCGAGACCTGGTTCGGCTTGATCGCGCCTGCCGAGCCGACCGGGCTCATTTCGGTCATGCCCCAGGCGTGCCGCACCTCGATGCCGTAATCCTCCTGGAAGGCGCGGATCGTGTCCGGCGGGCAGGCGGAGCCGCCGATGCCGACGAACTTGAGCGTCGAAAGCTTCTTCCCTTCCTTGCGCATGTAGTGAAGCAGGCCGAGCCAGACCGTTGGCACCGCCGCGGTCATGGTCACCTTCTCGGTCTCCAGGATGTCGTAGACCGAGGCGCCATCGAGCTTCGGCCCCGGCATCACCATGCGCGCGCCGTGCATCGGGCAGGACAGCGCCAAGCCCCATGAGTTGGCGTGGAACATCGGCACGACCGGCAGCACCGAGTCGAAGATGTTCGCGGCCAGACATTCCGGCGTGGACGCCATCATCGAATGCAGGACGTTCGAGCGGTGCGAATAGAGCACGCCCTTTGGGTCGCCCGTGGTGCCGGACGTGTAGCAGAGGCCGGCGGCAGTGCGCTCGTCGAACTCCTTCCATTTGAAATCGTCATCGACCTCGTTCAGCCATTCCTCGTAGGCGACGGCGTTCTTGAGCTTCGTCGCCGGCATGTGCGCGGCGTCGGTCAGGACGACGTAGCGCTCGACCGACTTCAAATGGTCGGCAATCGCTTCGAGCAACGGCACGAAGGTCAGATCGGTCATCACGATCCGGTCCTCGGCGTGGTTGACGATCCAGGCGATCTGCTCCGGGAAGATGCGCGGATTGACGGTGTGATAGATGGCGCCGACGCCTGCGATTCCGTACCAGGCCTCGAGGTGACGGAAGCCGTTCCACGCCAGCGTCGCGACCCGGTCGCCGAGCCGGATCCCGTCGCGTTCGAGGCGCTTGGCCACTTTGAGCGCACGGCCGCGGATCTCGCGGTAGTTGGTCCGGTGCATCGGGCCTTCGACCATGCGCGAGGCGACTTCCCGATCCGGGAACTGAATCGCGGCGAAATCGATGATCTTGTGCATGAGCAGGGGCCATTCCTGCATGCGTCCGAACATTTCGTTCCCTCCTTGCTCGGCGCCGCGATTTGATCGCGACGCACGAATTGTTCATGTCTATACTCTGGCGCAGGCGAAGCCGATTTGCAATCGCAGGGGGCGGAATTCCCGGGCGCCAACCACGCGCCGTCGCGAGTTTACGACACGGAAGGACGCGGATGCCGGACCGGAACAACCCCGAAATATCGATCCGGGTCTGGTTCCGCCTGGTGCGCCTGATGGCGCGGATGCAAGGGGCGATCGCCGACCGGCTGCGCCAGATCGGCATTTCGATTCCGCAATGCGACGTGCTGACGACGTTGAGCGAGCGGGAAGGGGTCAGCCAACAGCAGCTCGCCGAGCGGCTCTATGTGACCAAGGGCAACATTTCCGGCCTCCTCGACCGACTCGAGGAGGCGGGCTTCGTCGAACGCCGCGCGGCCGCCTCGGACCGGCGTCAGTACTCGATCTATCTCACCGAATCGGGGCGCACGATGGCCGAGAGCGCGATCGCCGTCCAGCACAAGTGGATCGCCTCGACTCTCGGGCGCATGACCGAAGCCGACCTCGAGGCGCTCGAGACGCGGCTCGTCGCGCTGCGCGACATCGTTCGCGAGCAGGAGACGGCGCGGGCGAAGGCGGCGGAAGGTTGAGCGCGCTCGCCCGACCTTCCGCCTGCATCAGCGGTCGAGCCCGCTCATCAGCATGTACTTGATCTCGACGAATTCCTCCGCGCCGTGACGCGAGCCCTCGCGGCCGATTCCGGATTCTTTCACCCCGCCGAAGGGAGCGAGTTCGGTCGAGATGGCGCCGGAGTTGATCCCGACCATGCCGTATTCGAGCGCCTCGGCGACCCGCCACACCCGCCCGAGGTCGCGGGCGTAGAAATAGGCGGCGAGCCCATATTGCGTGTCGTTGGCGAGGCGGATCGCGTCCGCCTCGTCCTTGAAGCGGAAGACAGGCGCGATCGGGCCGAACGTCTCCTCACGGGCGATCCGCATCGAAGCTTCGAGGCCCGAGAGCACCGTCGGCTCGAAGAAGGTGCGCCCCAAAGCATGGCGCTTGCCTCCAATCGTCGCCTTGGCCCCCTTGGCGAGCGCGTCGGCGACATGCGCCTCCACCTTTTCGACAGCCTCTTCGTTGATCAGCGGCCCCTGATTGACGCCGGGCTCCGCGCCGTCGCCGACCTTGAGTTTTGCGACGGCTTCGGTCAGCCGAGCGACGAAGGTGTCGTAAATCCCCTCCTGCGCATAGATGCGGTTGGCGCAGACGCAGGTCTGGCCCATATTGCGGAATTTCGAGGCGATCGCGCCCTCGACCGCGGCGTCGACGTCGGCGTCGTCGAACACGATGAACGGCGCATTGCCGCCGAGCTCGAGGCCGATCTTCTTCACCGTCCCCGCCGCCTGGCGCATGAGGAGCTTGCCGACCTCGGTCGAGCCGGTGAAGCCGACGAAGCGCACCGCGGGATGCTCACACATCGCCTTGCCGATCGCGGGCGCATCGCCGGTCAGCATGTTGAGGACGCCGGCGGGGAAACCAGCGCGGACGGCGAGCTCGGCCAGCGCGAGCGCCGTCAGCGGCGTCTCGGGCGCGGGCTTGACCACCGCCGTGCAGCCCACGGCGAGGGCGGGAGCGACCTTGCGGGTGATCATCGCGGCGGGAAAATTCCACGGCGTGATCGCCGCGACCACGCCGATCGGCTGCTTGATGACTAGGATGCGCGAATCGGCGCGATAGGTCGGGTTGATCTCGCCATAGACGCGCTTGGCCTCCTCGCCGAAGAATTCGACGAAGCCCGCCGCGTAATCGATTTCCCCGCGCGCCTCGGTGAGCGGCTTGCCCTGCTCGCTCGTCATGATGAGCGCGAGGTCGTCGCGGTTGGCGATGATGAGGTCGAACCAGCGGCGTAAGGTGGCGGCGCGCGCCTTCGGCAGCGTCTTCGCCCAGGACGCAAAGCCGTTTTCCGCCGCCTCGATCGCCAAAACCGTTTCGGCGTGGCCGAAGCGCGGAACTTTGGCGATGAGCGCCCCGGTCGCCGGATTTTTGATCGCATCGACCCCTTCGCCGATCCAGGCGCCGTCGACGAGGCACTGGCTCTTCAACAGGGTGGGATCGGCGAGTTTCATGGCGAGCCTCCGGCTGGACGGCCTTATAGCAAAGGCCGCGAGCATTGGCATGGCGGTGGGTTACAGTGCAATCTCCTTGCTGCTACGAGCGAGCGCTGAAATCCTGACACTTGTCGGCTCGACGCCGAAGGTCCGCGCCGTGCGGACCACGAAGCTCCGCTTTCGCCTCGCCGCATACAATTGGAGTTACTCTTAGTGGGTCGTTACGTCTTTCGGGGTCCCTGAAAGATCGCTAAACCCCACATCGAAATCTTCCTTTGCCTTTGGCTTGACACCCGTCTCCGCTTCAGGAATTTTGTTTCGGATGGGCTCTCCGTACACTTGCTCGAAGGTCTTGTTGATTTTTTGGTCATCCCTAACCCAGTCAAATATCGGCCACTCCCGAAAGTCACTGGCCTCGATAGATTTGCTCACTGCGACGCTGGGCATAAGTGCGACTATCTTATCAATGTCACATTGAAGTGAAGCGACACAAATCTGAAATTTATCTTTTGATGCGCTCCAATCAACACTAGATATTACTTTTGCGCAACCTGCCTCGTCTTTTAGAATCTTGTGCGAGCTTCGGTCTCTTTTTCACGATGAGGTCGTAGCACATTTGATTCATATATTGAAATGCATCCGCGTCAGCATCTTTTATGTGCTTCCTCCAAAGAACAAAGACGAGAAGAATTCCAAATTCGGACAAAATATCGACGGATTTGTGCAGATATCCGGCACCAAGCGACAAACCCTTTCCCGCCAAGAGTTTCTCGAACCCGCTGTACTTTACTTGTCTACAATTTGCAATATATACATCAAATTACCGTGGCGACAAGATTTATACGTTCAAATATCTCCACAAAATTAGGCCATCGCTCGTAGTGATCTATTATTTTAATCCCTAGGTGGGTCTCAACAAATTTTACTTGTTCAGTATGGCTCCCGCGCATCAACTCTCCTATTTCCAAATCAATCACTCTGTTTATGACATCACCCAAACTTTTCCTAGTAAATACTTCGCAAAGACTTATTTGCCTTTCACTTTCTGTGTATCTTTCTGGATGAATGGCTAGAAAAAATTTCACGATTTCCGAAAAGTAGGAATCAAAAGTGGCGACTAAGCTCAAAAGCGTGGCGCCAGGGAGCGCATCATGACCATCTCTGGCTTCGAGAAAAGTGTCCATTAGCCTCTTAATTGCTGGAAAATCCCCCAGAAAAAAGCTATAAACCAAACACTCCTTGCTGTCCTCTTCAATCTGTAAATTCTTTCGAGAGTGTACCAGAATCTTCTGCTCAATAAACAGCGCCGTCAAAAAACTACTAGTGGGCGACGTAAACTCTATCATATTATGAATAGAAGTCATGGTCTTCCTAATTCTGTTAAGTAGATCAATCGCGCGATCTGAAAGATCATTCTTAGTGTCTTCTTCGTTGTGAATTACTTCGCCTGATTCGGACGTATATCTAAGCTCCTCTGGAGAAAGATCCACTCTAGATTTCCATTTCTCCAACTTTTCTCGGTTGGGAATCACAGCGAAGGCTTGAATTTTGCCTTTTCCATCGCGCCTGAAAGCTACGTAGCCAATCGGTTCGTCATTTTTAGCCATTCGAGTAGCCCTCAACTCGGCCTCTGCGTATCTTCCGTTCCGGCCCGCGCTTGACAGCGGCGAGCCGATGCGGCCGGGCCGGAGGGAGGCTCCGGTGTGGCGGCCTTTTAGCAAAGCCGTCCAAGCATTGGCATGTGACGAGGCGGCCTTACGGCCCGTCAAACGTGGCGCAGACCGTCGTGTCAACCCGCACGGCTAGGTCTTCCTGGCGGACTTGACCCCTGTAGGCGCTCCGGGTCGCCTCGGCTTTCCCCTCGGCGTCGGCCTTGATGACGATGAAGACGATAGATGTGTCCGTCGCCCGAGCGCCAGGGCGGCCAGAAGCGCTGCCGCCCCGATCCCGCGGGCGCCTACCGCTCCCGCATCGCTCGCGAGGCGACCTCGATCAGGGGGGAGAAGAGATATTCGAGCAGGCGGCGCGAGACGGTCTTGAGCTCGACCGTCACCGCCATGCGGGAGGTCAGCGGCCGCTCGACGCCGTCGACCAGTATGGTCGAGACCTCGGGCTCGAGTTCGACGGCGAACACCAGGTTCTGCGTGCGCTCGCCGCCGGCGTAGCCGGCCGTGTTCGAGGCGCGGGCGGGATCGCCCTCGATCGCGCTCGCGTCGGGCGAGGGGATCGCGTCCTTGGCGATGTGGGTGACACGCGCCTTGATCGAGCCATAGCGGGTGAAGGGGAACAATTCGACCTTGACGACCGCCTGCTGGCCGACGCTGACGAAGCCGATGTCCCGGTTGAGCACATAGGCCTCGATCTCGAGCTTCGAATCCTGCGGCACGACGCGCATGACCTCCTGGCCGCTGGTGACGACCTAGCCGACGTTGGCGATGATCGACGACTGCACGCGGCCGGCGATCGGCGAGCGAAGGGTCAAATGGTCGACGACCGCCTCCGCCTTGGCGAGGCGCTCGCGCGCGTCTTCGCCGCGGCGCTCGGCGTCGCTGAGCTTCTGTGCGTCGTCCGACAGGAAGGTCTCGATGGCCTTCTCGAAGTCGCGGGCGATCACGTCGAGACTGGCCGACAGGGAGGCGAGCTGCTGCTGCTGGGTCGCGAGTTGGGTCTGCTGGTATTGCAGCGTCTCGGTCGCATCGATGACGGCGGCCTTCGCGCCGGACTGGGACTCGACGAGTTTCGTGCGCATGTCGACGCGCTGCTGCAACGTCGCGACGAGATTTTTCTGGGTCGCGATCGTCTGCAGAAGCATCGTGCGCTCGGCGGTCTTCTGCGCCCGCTGCGCCTCGAATGAGGCGAGCGTCGCCGAGAGTTGCCCGAGGTCGGCCGCGAGCACCCGATCCTCACGCTCGCGCAACGCCCGGGGGGGTGTCGGACGGCCAGTCGACCGCCGGCGGCGGGGAGAAGGCGTGCGCCTTCGCGGCCGCGAGCGCAGCCCGCCGCCGCAGCGTCTCGGCGCGGGCGGAGGCGAACGCGTCTCTCGCTGCGGCGAAGTCCGCCTCGGCGGCCGAGCGATCGAGTTCGACGAGAACGTCGCCCTCCGCGACCGAACTGCCGTTGGTCGCCCGAATGGCTGCGACCCGGCCCGTATCGAGAGGCTCGATCACCTTGACGCGGCCGGTCGGCTGAAACTTGCCCTGAGCCGAAGCGATGATGTCGATGCGGCCGAGATAGGCCCACGCCAGCCCGACCACGACGAGGGCGCAAATGATCCACAGGAAAGCCAGATGAACCGGCGAGGCCGGCGTCTCCAGAATTTCCAGCGCAGGCGCAAGAAACTCCCGGTCGCTGAGCTCGCCGCTGAACGCCGACGGAAGCGCGAGGGCGCGCGACTCGCGCCGTCCGCCGGTGGGAGGGGCCGCAGATCGAGCCGACTCGGGCTCGGCCGCGGCGGGTCGCTCCTCGGTTTCGACAGGCGAAAGCACGGATCCGGTTTCCGTCACGACACAACCTCGACAGGTTGGCTCTGCAGCCCCCAGAGATAGGCGTAGAGGCCGCCGGGACGTCGGACCAGCTCCTCGTGCGAGCCGATTTCGACGATGCGTCCGTCCGCCATGCCGACAATCCGATTGCAGCCGCGCACGGCCGCCAGCCGATGGGCGATGATGATCACGGTGCGGTCCTTCACGATGCGGCGCATGTTGTGCTGGATGACGCGCTCGCTCTCGTAATCGAGAGCCGACGTTGCTTCGTCGAGGATTAGAATGCGCGGATTGGTGACCAGCGCCCGGGCAATGGCGATCCGCTGACGTTGTCCGCCGGACAGATTGGCGCCGCGCTCCTCGATCATGGTGTCGTAGCCTTCCGGGAGCTTGTCGATGAATTCGTCGGCTCCGGCGAGACGGGCTGTCTCGATGACTTTCGCCCGCGGCATGGCCGGATTGGCGAAGGCGATGTTCTCGTGAATGGTGCGGTTGAACAGCAGGTTCTCCTGCAGGACGACTCCGATATGGCTGCGCAGCCAGGCCGGATCGACCTGGCTCAGATCCGCGCCGTCGAGGAACTGTCCCTCGGTCGGCGCGAAGAGGCGCTGGGCGAGTTTGCTCAGCGTCGACTTGCCCGAGCCGGACGGGCCGACGATGCCGATCGTCTCGCCCGGTCGGATGGAAAGCGAGACGCTCTTGAGGACGTCGGGACCGACCGGCCGATAACGGAAAGTGACATTACGGAATTCGATGGCGCCGCGCGGCGTGGGCGGGGCCAGACGCATCAGCGGCGAGGGCTCCGGCGCGGTGTTGAGAATGTCGCCCAGATGTTCGATCGAGATCTGCACCTGCTGGAAATCCTGCCAGATCTGCGACAGCCGGAGGATCGGCTGCACCGCCTGAGACGCGATCATGTTGAAGGCGACCAGCGCCCCGACGGTGAGTTCGCCGTCGATCACCGCCTTGGCGCCGAACAGCAGGAGGGCGGCGGTGGTGAGCTTGCTGACGTATTGAATGGCAAGCTGCCCGCCCGAGCCGAGCATGGTCGCGGCGAAGCTCGTTTTCACGTATGACGCAAGCTTTTCTTCCCACTGCGCGCGCATGATCGGTTCGACCGCCGCCGCCTTGACCGTGCCGACGCCGACCACCGTCTCGACCAGGAACTGCTGGCTCGCCGCGCCCCGGTTGAACTTCTCGCTCACAAGATCCCGCAGCGGCGGCCTGACGAGGAAGCCGATCAGAATGTAGACCGGGAGGCCGAGCAGAACGATCAGGGTCAGGCTCACCGAGACGAGACAATTTCGCGCTCTGAACACGCTTGATCGAAGCGGCCAGGCGCAGGATCGGCGCGGTCGTCTGCGATGGGATGGGCGGACAAGGCGAACATCACCGCGATGAACACAAAGGCGAAGAAAAGGTCGATCGCCGAAAACAGTCCCTGCCCGGTCAGGAAGGTGCGGATCGTCTCGAGCTCCCGCACCCGCGCCACGGTCTGCCCGGCCGGGCGCGTTTCGAAATAACCCATCGGCAGCCGCAGGAGATGCGCGAACAGGCGCTGGCCGAGTTCGACGTCCATTCGGTTGGTGGTGTGCGACAGCGCATAGGTGCGCAAATACTGCAGCGCAACGTCGAACAGGCCGATGACCACGAGGCCGGCGATCATCACGAACAGGGCCTCGTAACCCTTGTGGGTCAGCACCTTGTCGACAATGACCTGGAAGATCAGCGGCGTCGTCAGGGCGAAGATCTGAACGAACAGGGACGCCGCGAGCACGTGCCCGAGCGGCCGACGGTAACGCCAGACGGTCGGGAGGAACCACCGCACCCCGAACATTCTCGGGTCGGCGCCGGCTCCGCCGACCCGCCGGGCGACCAGCAGCGCCTGCCCCCCGCTCTCACGGGCACGCGCGTCGAGCGGAATCTCCGTCACCGCGTGACTGATCGGGTCGACCAGCCGGCACAGCCCAGAAGGGACGCGACCGGCATAGACCTGAAACGCGCCGCTTCTCAGCCGCAAAATCGCCGGGGTCGGCATTTTCCCCATCCGCTGCGCGCTGGCGCCGGTCACCAGACGGGCCCGCATGCCGATGTGCTGGGCGGCGCGTATGAGATCGACCTCGTCCGCCTCCCGCGCTCTCAGCGCCAACTCGCGCTGGAGCCCGGCTGGATCGGCGCGAATGCGATAAAAGGCGGCAATTCCGCATAACGCTCTCAAGCCTGGATCGATCGGACTCGCGTCCACGGACCGGGGGGCTGCCTGTTTCATAAAGATCTGCTCTCAGTCCTGCTCTGGCGCCGCCCTCGACAAGGCTGAGCGCTTGCGATCGAAACATTCGTGCGCCCGTACGAACTCTGCCCCCAGTCCCGCGCAAGCGGCCGCACTATGGCGCAAGAGGGTTACAGAGTTCAAGTGCGACGAAAGACAATTTGAGGTATTAATCGCCGTCGGATCGGACTTCACTTTTGCCGAGTGCAGTCAAAAACCGTTCCCGAAACGGTTTCCGCTTGCCGTAACACAACCGGGAGAATTGCGATATTTCGCCCGCACGCTTGCGCGAGGCTGGAGGAGAGGATGAACTCGCCGTCTCGCCTGAGGCGGCCCGGCCCAGGCTTCCTCGCCGCCAAACCTGGGCAGGTGTCAACTTATCCCGCTGCTGGCGCGTTCAAGGCTGAACTCGACGATGAGGCGACGCGAATTTCGTCGGCGCTGCCGCTCAACTGGCTGGGCTGCATCAAGCATCCGCCAGGTTCGGTTTCGATTTCACCTGAATATCCACAAGAATCCCGAACAGCGGCGGCAAAATGTCGCGGCCGAGGCCGGCGCTTAAGCGGGCGCCGGCCCGCCGGCAGGTGGCCAGGAAGGCGCCTCAAGCGCCGTGCGCGACGACCTTCACGTCGACATTGCCGCGGGTCGCATGACTATAAGGACAGATCTTCTCATGCGCCTCGTCGGCGAGCGCCTGAAGCTCGGCCTGCGGCAGGCCGCTGTCGCTCACATCGAGCACGACGGCGAGGCCGAACCCGCCCGCGTCGCGCGGGCCGATCGTCACGGCGCATTTCACCGTGGTCTTCGTCGCATCCTTCTTGTGCTGCTTGGCGACGTAGTCGAGCGCGCCGCCGAAGCAGGCGGCATAGCCCGCGGCGAATAGATGCTCCGGAGTCGCGGTTCCCGGCTTGCCTGGGCCGCCCATTTCCTTCGGCACCGAAAGTGGGAAATGAACGATGCCGTCGTCGGTGCGGGTCTCGCCGTTGCGGCCGCCGGTCGAGGTGGCGTGAGCGGTATAAAGGGGCTTAATCGAATCGGTCATTCCCTTTCCTCCTTTGCATGCTTTCGCAAATCCGCCGCGGCCGAACCCGGATCACGGCCTCTTTGTCGGGAGGCGAGCGCGCGCATACTCAGTCGCGCCCGGTCTCCTCGACGATCGCCGCCATCGCCAGCGCCTCCTCGTCGCCCAGCGCCTCGAGCCCGGCGACGACGCCCGCGCGGTCGGCGGCGCTGCGATTCTGGCTCGTCTTCCATTTTCCCCGGATGTCGGCGATCTCGATCTCGATTCCGACGATCGCCCGGCGCTGGGCCGCCACGAAATCGGCCGGCGCGTCGGAGACGGCCCACGGCTCTGCGCGCGCCGCCTCCTGCGCGCTGGTGAGCGCCTCGATCTGGCGGGAGAGCCATTCGTCGTCATCGAACACCTTCGCCGTCCCGCGCGCCTGCACCATGACGTAATTCCAGGTCGGCACGACCTTATGGGTCTCCCGCTTGGCGGCGTACCAGGACGGCGAGACGTAATGGTCCGGCCCCTGGAAGACCACAAGCGCGTCGGGATTCTCGCCTAGATCGCGCCATTGGGGGTTGGCGCGCGCCACATGGGCCCTGAGCGTCCCGAGCCGCGAGGCGGCCGGATCGATCAGAAAGGGAACAGCGTTGGCGGCCAGTCCATGCGGACCATGGCTGATCAGGAGCCCGAGCGGCCGGGCGCGGATGAGCGCGTGCTGCTTCGCCAGATCGTCCTCGCGATGAAGCGGCGGCTCGTACATGGGCCGCGCTACTCCGCCGCCCGTTCGGCTCGGCCGTAGCGCCGGGCGACATAATCCTCGACCAGGGCCTTGAATTCCTCGGCGATGCGCGGCCCCCTCAGGGTTACGGTCTTGACCCCGTCGACGAAGACGGGCGCTGCCGGCGTCTCGCCCGTGCCCGGCAGCGAGATGCCGATATCGGCGAACTTGCTCTCGCCCGGCCCATTGACGATGCAGCCCATCACCGCGACGTTCAACCGCTCCACGCCCGGGTAGAGCGCGCGCCACTGCGGCATCGCCGCGGCGAGATGGCTCTGAATGTCGCGCGCGAGCTCCTGGAACACCGTCGAGGTCGTGCGCCCGCAACCGGGGCAGGCGGCGACCTGCGGCGCAAAGATGCGGAAGCCCATGGTCTGCAACAGCTCCTGGGCGACCCGCACCTCCTGCGTCCGGTCGCCGCCCGGCTCGGGCGTCAGCGAAATGCGGATCGTGTCGCCCACACCCTCCTGCAATAGGACGCCGAGTGCGGCCGCGGACGCGACGACCCCCTTCGACCCCATGCCGGCTTCGGTGAGGCCAAGATGCAGCGCATAGTTCGAGCGTTCCGCCAGCATGCGATAGACCGTGATCAGGTCCTGAACGGCCGAGACTTTGGCCGACAGAATGATGCGCGAGCGCGCGAGCCCGATCTCCTCCGCTCGCGCCGCCGAATGCAGCGCCGAGCGGACCATCGCCTCGCGGGTGACTGCCCCGGCCGAAACGGGCGTCGGGCTTTTCCCGTTCTCGTCCATGAGGCTGGTGAGGAGCTCCTGATCGAGCGAGCCCCAGTTGGCCCCGATGCGCACCGCCTTGCCGTTGCGGATCGCGGTCTCGACGATCTGGCCGAATTGCAGATCGCGTTTGTTCTTGAAGCCGACGTTGCCGGGGTTGATCCGGTATTTGTCGAGCGCCTCGGCGCAGGCCGGGTGATCGGCGAGCAGCTTGTGGCCGATATAGTGGAAATCGCCGATCAGCGGGACCTGGACGCCCATCGCCCGCAGCCGGTCGCGGATGTGGGGAACAGCGGCGGCGGCTTCGCCACGGTCGACGGTCAGTCGAACCAGCTCCGAGCCCGCGCGGGCGAGCGCGGCGATCTGACCGGCGGTCGCCTCGACGTCGGCGGTGTCGGTATTGGTCATCGACTGGACGGCGACCGGCGCGCCGCCGCCGACCAGAACCGCCGCCTTCCCTTCGCCGACGCGGACGCCGACGCTCGTGCGCCGGGCAAGCGGGCCGAAGGGCGGCTCGGTCGGGACGAAATCCATCAGTCCATCCTTCGGGCGCAGGGCGCGCCCCGTTTCATACCGGCTTTTAGGTCCGGGCGGCCGATTTGTCACCCGAACCGCCGCCTCCCCCTCCCCAGCTTCATCGCAATGCAATATGACGGTTTTACGCGGACCCGTCTGCGGAAAGGCCAACGCCGAGTTGGGTTTGCTCCGGAGGATCGCATGTGTCGCTCGCCAAACGTCACGCCGTCGTCACCGGTTCCACGAGCGGGATCGGACTCGCCATCGTCCGGGCGCTCGCCAGGGAAGGCACCGACGTGATGATCAACGGGTTCGGCGACGCCAACATGATCGAGGCGGAGCGCGCGACCATCGAAAAGCAATTCGGCGTCAAGTGCGTCTACGGCGGCGCCGACATGTCGAATGGCGCCGAGGCCGAGGCAATGATCGCCGAGGCGACGGAGAGGCTCGGAACCGTCGACATCCTCGTCAACAACGCCGGCATTCAGTTCGTCTCGCCGATCGAGGATTTCCCGCCGGAGAAGTGGGACATGGTCCTCGCGATCAACCTCTCGTCGGCGTTCCACACCATCCGCGCCGCCGTTCCCGGCATGAAGGCGCAGAAATGGGGCCGCATCGTCAACACGGCCTCGGCCCACTCGCTCGTCGCCTCGCCGTTCAAGGCGGCCTACGTGTCGGCCAAGCACGGCCTCGCCGGGCTCACCAAGACGGTGGCGCTCGAACTCGCGACCTTCGGCGTCACCTGCAACTGCGTCTCGCCCGGCTATGTCTGGACGCCGCTGGTCGAGAACCAGATTCCCGACACGATGAAGGCGCGCAACATGACGCGCGAACAGGTTATTAAAGACGTGATGCTCCTCGCCCAGCCGACCAAAGAGTTCGTCACCGTCGACCAGGTCGCCTCCCTCGTCGTCTATCTCTGCTCCGACGCCGCGGCGCAGATCACGGGAACGAATCTCTCGATCGACGGCGGCTGGACGGCGGCGTGAGGCGCCCTGTCCCCCGAACCGCCGAGCAACCTCCAGAGGGAAACGGCGTCAAACCGGTGAACCTCGCCCTGCAGGGGGGAGGCTCGCACGGCGCCTACGCCTGGGGCGTGCTCGACGCCTGCGCCGAGGACAGGCGCCTCGATATCGTCGGGATCAGCGGCGCCAGCGCTGGCGCGATGAACGCGGTCGTCTATGCCGCAGGCCTCGCAGACGGAGGAAGGGACGGAGCGCGCGCGCTGCTCGAACAATTCTGGCTCTCGGTCTCGACCGAGGGCTCGCTCGCGCCCAGCCAGCGCAGACTCGTCGACGCCTGGCTCCGGGTTTGGGGACGCTCGCTGCCCGGGATGCAATGGCTCGTCGGCATGGCGGACGCGCTGTCGCATTTCGTCAGCCCCTACGCCTTCAATCCGTTCAACGTCAATCCTGTACGCGACCGTCTCGCGGCTGCGGTCGATTTCCAACGCCTTCGCGCGAGCGACGGTCCAAGACTGTTCGTCGCCGCCACCAACGTGAGGACCGGGCGCGGCGAGATCTTCCGGCGCGGTGTCCTGACCGTCGATCACATCATGGCGTCGGCGTGCCTGCCCACCTTGTTCCAGGCCGTCCAGATCGACGGCGATGTCTATTGGGACGGCGGCTACGCCGGCAATCCGCCGCTCTGGCCGCTCTTCTACGAGACCAAGTGCAACGACGTCGTCATCGTGCAGATCAATCCGATCGAGCGCGCCGAGATTCCGCGGACGCCGGCAGAGATTTCGGACAGGATGAACGAGATCACCTTCAATTCGCCCCTCATCGCCGAACTGCGCGCCGCCGACTTCGTCGCCCGGCTCATCCGCTCCGGCGTGCTGAAGAGCGAGGACTACAGGCTCGAGCGCCTGCACCGCATCGGCGGCGCCGGAAGACTCGAATGCTACGACGCTTCGACCAAATTCGATGTCTCATGGCCTTTCCTACAGGAGCTTCGCGACCTCGGCCGCGCCGACGCCAAGGCCTGGCTCGCGGTGAATTTCGACGCGATCGGCGTCGAGGGCACGCTCGACATCGATCGGACGCTCATGCGCGAGCCGGCGAAGGGGCCGGTCAAGGGGGCGCCGGCGGCGGGGTGAGTCCCAATGCGGATCGGCTCCGCGCTCGGGAAATCCCGAATTAAGGGGAAGCGCTCCCAGGGCGCGCGGCGGCCCGGGTCGATGCAGCGCCGGGCAGGGAAAATTCCCTGCGCCCAGGGACTTTGCAGGGAAAACCGGCCAGAACGTTGCCGCATGCGGCAATATTGCGTGGGATTTCAGGCGTTTTCGGTCGAATTCCCTGCGCCGGCGAGCAGGGAATTTTTTGCCCCGAGCAGGGAATGTGCAGGGAATTTTTTCGCGCGAGCAGGGAATTCGCCTCCGCGCCCGAGGCCCACGGAATCGGGGCCGCGGGCCCGGTGCGCGCGCCCGGGGATCGGCCTGGTCTTTTCGAAAATCCGTCGCCTGCGGCGCCGGGGTCACCTATTCTTGAACTCGGCCGGCCGCTTCTCGACGAAGGCCTTCATGCCCTCCTTCTGGTCCTCGGTAGCGAACAGCGAGTGGAAGATGCGCCGCTCGAAGCGGACGCCTTCGGCGAGCGTCGTCTCGTAGGCGCGGTTGACGCTTTCCTTCGCCGCATAGACGGCGGCCCTCGACAGCGAGGCGATCGTTTCTGCGGTCTTCAGCGCCTCCTCGATCAGCGACGCGGCGGGCACGACGCGCGACACGAGCCCCGAGCGCTCGGCTTCGGCCGCGTCCATCATGCGGCCGGTCAGGCACATTTCCATCGCCTTCGACTTGCCGACGAAACGGGTGAGGCGCTGCGTGCCGCCCGCGCCCGGCATCACACCGAGCTTGATCTCCGGCTGGCCGAACTTCGCCGTGTCGGCGGCGAGGATGAAATCGCACATCATGGCGAGCTCGCAGCCGCCGCCGAGCGCGAAACCCGCGACTGCGGCGATGACGGGCTTGCGGGTCTTCGACACGTTCTCCCAGCGCGAGATGAAATCGCCGAGAAAGACGTCGGCAAAACTCTTGTCCTGCATCTCCTTGATGTCGGCCCCGGCGGCAAAGGCCTTTTCGGACCCGGTCAGAACGATCGCGCCGATCTCGGGATCGGCCTCGAAGGCTTCGAGCGCGGCGTTGAGGTCCTCGATCAGCGGGCTCGACAGGGCGTTCAGCGCCTGGGGACGGTTCAGCCGGATGAGGCCGACCCGGCCATGCGTCTCGACGATGATGTTGGCGTAGGTCATGGGCGCGGCTCCTTCAAAAGCGGCGCGCGAGACCTAGCGAATGGCGGACGGCCTGGGAAGGGGCGAGGCCATGAATCGCCGCCACGCTCACGGCGCCAACTCCGCGATCTGCCCGTCGAACCACGCCAGATCGCGTTTCCATCCGGCGTTGTCCGGGGAGAGACCGGTCAGCCGAACCGCGATCGCCCGGCCCTGGCGCAGGGCGTCAAGCGCCTTTGCGTTGTCTCGCGCCTTTCTGAGCGCGCTCGCAAGTTTATCGTACGACACCGAGAGATCGCGCTGCCAGCCGGCGTTGCCGGGATCGGATTTCGCCAGCCGGTCGGCAATCGCGAGGCTGTCGCGGTAGGAGGTCAGCGCGCCGGCGAGGTCGCCCTGCGCGACCTGCACGTCGCCGACTTTGTCGTACGACACCGAGAGATCGCGCTGCCAGCCGGCGTTGCCGGGATCGGATTTCGCCAGCCGGTCGGCAATCGCGAGGCTGTCGCGGTAGGAGGTCAGCGCGCCGGCGAGGTCGCCCTGCGCGACCTGCACGTCGCCCACTTTATTGTACGACACCGAGAGATCGCGCTGCCAGCCGGCGTTGCCGGGATCGGATTTCGCCAGCCGGTCGGCAATCGCGAGGCTGTCGCGGTAGGAGGTCAGCGCGCCGGCGAGGTCGCCCTGCGCGACCTGCACGTCGCCCACTTTATCGTACGACACCGAGAGATCGCGCTGCCAGCCGGCGTTGCCGGGATCGGATTTCGCCAGCCGGTCTCTGATCGCGAGGCTGTCGCGGTAGGAGGTCAGCGCGCCGGCGAGGTCGCCCTGCGCGACCTGCACGTCGCCGACTTTGTCGTACGACACCGAGAGATCGCGCTGCCAGCCGGCGTTGCCGGGATCGGATTTCGCCAGCCGGTCTCTGATCGCGAGGCTGTCGCGGTAGGAGGTCAGCGCGCCGGCGAGGTCGCCCTGCGCGACCTGCACGTCGCCAACTCCTGATCAACCCGGTGCTTCGCGGATGGGTGAATTACTTCACCGAGAGATCGCGCTGCCAGCCGGCGTTGCCGGGATCGGATTTCGCCAGCCGGTCTCTGATCGCGAGGCTGTCGCGGTAGGAGGTCAGCGCGCCGGCGAGGTCGCCCTGCGCGACCTGCACGTCGCCCACTTTATCGTACGACACCGAGAGATCGCGCTGCCAGCCGGCGTTGCCGGGATCGGATTTCGCCAGCCGGTCTCTGATCGCGAGGCTGTCGCGGTAGGAGGTCAGCGCGCCGGCGAGGTCGCCCTGCGCGACCTGCACGTCGCCGACTTTGTCGTACGACACCGAGAGATCGCGCTGCCAGCCGGCGTTGCCGGGACCGGATTTCGCCAGCCGGTCGGCAATCGCGAGGCTGTCCTCGTAGGCCTTCAGCGCGCCGGTAAGGTCACCCTGCGCGACCTGCACGTCGCCGCGCCTGTTCAGGCCGACTTCGACCTCGCGGTCGTCGCGCGCGCGCCGCGCAAGCTCGATGTATCTGAGAAACGCCGCGTCGGCGACCTTGAGCGTTCCCGCCGCGACGGCGGCGTCGCCCAATCCGACCCAGCCGGCCATGTTGGATCGAGATCGGTCGCCTCCCGATACCATTTCAGGCCCTCCGTCACGCTGTTCGTGACGGCGCTCGCCGCAAGGTTGCGCGCCGCCTCGGCCTGCTCTTGCTGCGCCTTCTGTCGCTCCTTCTTTCGACTGTCATAGATCTGGAGCCAGATTCCCTCGGCGACGCGGGTGTTGCCTTTCCGGGCTTCCTCGACGGCGCGCGCAAAGGACGGATCGCCTTTCAGGTCTCGCAGCGACTGGATGAACCGGTCGATCTGGGCCGCGTCAGCTTCGGCGATTTGGCGCGAACGGCGGTTTCGATCTCATCGATGCTCGCCGCGCTGAGTGATTCGCGCGCGAGGAGATCGAGAATCGCGCCCGAAAGAATCTGCTTGGCGAGCTTGTCCGGGCTCGTGAACGTGCAGCCCGGATAGCGCTCGACTTCGCTCAATCGTTCGAGATGCGCGCGCTGGACGACGCGCGAGACGTCGGACGGGGTGAACCGCGGCCCGCGCGGGGCGCTGTCACCCGGTATGGCGATTAGCAACAGCTTGTCGTGATAGAGCGCGAGCCACGCTTCCCATTGGGTGTAGGAGATGTCGCGCCGGTTCTCGAGGGGCTCCCTGAGCGGCGGCAGCTTGTCCGCCAGACCCGGGTATTTCCCGACAATCGTTCTCGTGGAGGCGTCCTTTGCGGCTGCGCCGGTCATGTCTCCGACGAGGTGAACGACCGCGTCGCAAGCGGCAATGTAGACGTCGAGCTTGTCGAGCGTGACCGTGCCGAGGTCCTTGAAGTCCTCCTGGATCTTCACCTCGACGTTGTGGCGGGTGAGGTCGACGCGCAGCTGGTCGCGATAATCGCGAAATTCATCCGAAACCGCCGACAGGAAAATCCGGACCGACATGGAGGCAGGCCTGCAAGGCGCGAGCGCCCGACCGTCGCATGAATTGACGCCATCGGGAAGCGTCTCCCGCCGGCGCAATAGGAAGCGCGCGCCACAAATATGCAGCGGATTCCCAGCGCCTTCAGCGCCGCCTCGTGGAACGCCTCGCTCTCCGTCGGGTGGGCGTGGGTCCTGCCGGCGACGTCTTCCAACCGCGCGCCCATTTCGAGCGCGAGCGCGAACGCGGATAGCGAATGACGTGCGGGGTGAAAAGGGGCGTCGGCGCCGTGAGCGGCTGTCACTCCGCGCCCGAGCGATAAAGTCGCTGTGGGGGAAAGCGGACGTACGCGAACCATAACCTCACTCCGCGACCAGCCTGAACGCCTTCCGACCCCGCGTGAAAAACAGGTTCCAGAGGGCGTTGCCGCCGAGGATCCCCGCCACTTCTTGGATGGCGAAGAACGGGATCAGCGCGACGAAGAAGATCGCGGCGTAGGTCTCGAAGCCAAGCAGCGTCCCGCCGCCGAAGTCGGTTATGCTGCTCGCCAGCGGGAGACCCTTGAACCAAGCCCGGATGGCTTCCTCGGCGATGTGGAACAGCATCAAGACGATCGTGAAGATCAGCGATCTGCCGAGGACGATCCAGGCCAGAGCCAGCTCCTTCAGGCTCCGTCCGACATTCAACGCCTGGGCGATCAGGATCACTTTGGCGAAAATGAGGGCGTTGACGATGGCGAAGCTTTCGTTCCAGACGCTGATCCCGTTCTCCTGAAGGAGCATCCTCTTGTAGAGGCCGAAGAGAACGAACAGCACCCACAGATAAAGGGTGATGATCGCATATTTCTTCAGCTCGCCGAGGGCGCGTGCTTCGAGGCTTTCTTTCTTGGCGCCAGCCGTCGTCACATCGCTTTTCGAGGCCGCGGGGTTCTGCATGACATGTCCTCCGCCGCCCGCATCAGCGGGCGCTCGATCCGATCACCGGGGGTTCATGTAACACGCCGGGACCTCGCGGCTCAAACCGTATGCATGGTTTCGACGCGCGGGATTTCGCGTTCTTCGATTTCCAGACGAGCTCATCATCGGCGGACTGCCGATCGTCATCGAGCGCATTCGCGCGGCGCTGCGCGAGATATGAACTCCCCTTCCGCGAAGCGCGTAAGATGGGGGCAACCGGTGGGGAAAACAGGGACGCGTCGATGAAAGGTTGTTCGTGATAGTTCGTGCAATCGGACTGAGGTTTATGCAGCGGGCCATACCCCATCCGGCGCTTCGCGCCACCTTCCCCAGCAGAGCTGGGGAAGGATAAGACGCAACCGCCTTCCCCTTCGCCCCGCTCGCGGGGAGAAGGTGGCCCGAAGGGCCGGATGAGGGGCGACGCCGGCCTCTCCGGAAGAGTCTGCGCAGCCCCTCACCCCGGCCCCCTCCCCGCAAGCGGGGCGAGGGGGATTCCGCCTCAAATATGCAGCGGCTTCCCCAAGGCCTTGAGCGCCGCCTCGTGGAAGGCCTCGCTCTCCGTCGGATGGGCGTGGATGGTGCCGGCGACGTCTTCCAGCCGCGCGCCCATTTCGAGCGCGAGCGCGAAGGCCGACGAAAGCTCGGAGACGCCGGCGCCGACGGCGTGGATCGCGAGCACGACGTGGTTGTCGGCGCGCGCCGCGATGCGCACGAATCCTTTGTCCGCCTGCTTCGTCATCGCCCGCCCGTTGGCGCGGAAGGGGAACAGGCCGACGAGAACCTCGCCGTGCGCCGCCTTGGCGGCCTCCGGCGAAAGCCCGACCGCGACGATCTCCGGATCGGTGAAGCAGATGGCCGGGATCGCCCGGTGATCGAAGGCGCGCCGCTCGCCGGCGATGATCTCGGCGACCATCTCGCCCTGCGCCATCGCCCGATGGGCGAGCATCGGCTCGCCGGTCACGTCGCCGACCGCCCAGACGTTGCGCATCGAGGTCGCGCACCGCTCGTCGACGCGGATGAAGGGTCCGGCCATGGTCAGATCAAGGCTTTCGAGGCCGAAGCCGACCGTGCGGGCCCGACGCCCGACCGCGACCAGGACCTTTTCGGCCGCGATCGCCTTCTCGGCGCCGTCTCCGCCCGCGACCTTGAGCGCGCCGTTCGCAAAACCGCGCGCCCGCGCGGAAAGCAGCGTCTCGATGCCGAGATCGGCAGCGCGCCGCGCGACCGGCTGGGTCAGCTCCTCGTCGTAGAGCGGCAGAATCTTCGGCAGCGCTTCGACCACCGTCACTTTCGCGCCGAGCTTGGCGAAGGCCATGCCGAGCTCCATCCCGATATAGCCCGCCCCGACGACGGCGAGCGTATCGGGAACCTTGGTCAGCGCCAGCGCCTCGGTCGAGGAGAGGAGGTCCTCGCCGTCGAACGGAAGCGCCTCCAGCGCCATCGGCTCGGAGCCGGTCGCGATCACGAGATGCTCGCAGGCGATCCGCTGATCGCCCGTGTCGGCGTGGGCGATCGCGCTCTTGCCGTCGACGATGGTGGCCCGTCCCCGCAGCGACCGCACTCCCGCCTTTTTCAGGAGCGCGCCCACGCCGGTCGCGAGCCGCGCGACGATCGCATCCTTCCAGGCGATCGTTTTGGCGAAGTCGAGCGTCGGGGCGCCGAGGGTCAGGCCGATCGCGTTCAGCGCATGCGGGTCGGCGAGCGCATGCGCGGCGTCGGCGGCGTGGATGATCGCCTTCGACGGAATGCAGCCGACATGAAGGCAGGCGCCGCCGAACCATCCGTCCTCGACGAGCACCGTGTCGAGCCCGAGCTCGCCGGCGCGAATCGCCGCGACATAGCCGCCGGGGCCTCCGCCGATGATGAGAACCTTGCAGCGAAGCTCGGTCATTCAGTCCTCGATGAACAGCGAAGCCGGCGCTTCGAGAAGGGCGCGCATGCGCTGGATGAAGGTCGCGGCGTCGTGGCCGTCGACGACCCGATGATCGAACGACGACGACAGGTTCATCGTCTTGCGCGGAACGAAGCCGCCGTCGCGCCACACCGGCCTGACCACGATCTTGTTGACGCCGACGATCGCCACCTCCGGCCGGTTGACGACCGGGGTCGAGGCGATTCCGCCGAGCGCGCCGAGCGAGGTCAGCGTGATCGTCGAGCCGGCGAGCTCCTCGCGTTGCGCGACGCCCTGCCGCGCCGCCTCACTGACGCGACGCATCTCGCGCGCCGCCTCGTAGAGCCCGAGCGTCTCGGCGTGACGGACAACCGGAACCATCAGCCCCACCGGCGTCTGCGTCGCGACACCGAGATGGACCGCGCCGAAGCGCTCGATGACGTCGTTGTCGTCGTCGTAATGCGCGTTGACCTGCGGGAAGTCGGCGACCGCCTTGACCACGGCGAGCATCAGGAAGGGCAGCATGGTCAGCTTCGGCCGCTCTTCCGTCGCGCGGGCGTTCAGCGCGGCGCGCAGCTCTTCGAGCGAAGTGACGTCGACCTCCTCGACATAGGAGAAATGCGCGACCCGGTGCGACAACTCGGCCATGTTGTGCGCGATGCGCCGGCGCAATCCCGCGACCTTGATCGTCTCGACGGCGAGGTTCGGCTGCCGGCCCGGCGCCTTCACCGGCGCCTCGGGCGGCCGGGCGATGAAGGCGTCGAGATCGTCGTGGGTGATCCGCCCCGCCGGCCCCGTCCCGCGCACGAAGCGCAGGTCGATGCCCGCCTCGCGCGCCCTCAGGCGGACCGCAGGCGAAGCGAGCGGCTTCTCGCCGGCCGGCCGCGGCGCTCCGCGTTGCGGCTGAAGCGGGGCTCGCGGCGGCGGAATGTGGGCGGGCGCGGGCGGAGGCGCCTCGGGGCGCGCCTCCTCGGCGACGGGCGCGGCGGACGCCGGAGGAGGCTTTGCAGGCGGAGGCGCCTCAGCCGCAGCGGCGGCCCTGGCCACGCCCTTTGGCGGCGGCGGGGGCGGCAAATCCGGCAGGCCCGGCGCGTCGATGCGAATGAGCTCGGCGCCGACCGCGAGCACGTCGCCGATCCCGCCGCCGAGAGCTAAGACCGTGCCGGCGATCGGCGTCGGGATCTCGACCGTCGCCTTGTCGGTCATCACCGCCGCGACGACCTGGTCCTCGCGCACGGGATCGCCGACCTTGACCGACCATTCGATGATCTCGGCTTCCGCCACCCCCTCGCCGACATCGGGCATCCGGATCGAGCGCGCGCCCATCTCACCCCTCTATCGCTGTGAGAAGCGCCTGCCCGACGCGCGCCGGTCCCGGAAAATAGTCCCATTCCTCGGCGTGCGGATAGGGCGTGTCCCAGCCGGCGACGCGCTCGATCGGCACCTCGAGCGCATAGAAGCAGCGCTCCATCACCTGGGCCGCGAGTTCGGCGCCGAAGCCGGAGGTCAGCGTCGCCTCGTGAACGATAACGCACCGGCCGGTCTTCTCGACCGAGGCCACGATCGCGTCGATGTCGAGGGGCAAGAGGGTGCGCAAGTCGATGATTTCGGCGTCGACGCCGGTCTCCTCGGCCGCGGCCTCGGCGACATGGACCATGGTGCCGTAGCAGAGCACGGTTACGCCCTTGCCCTCGCGCCGCACCGCCGCCTTGCCGAGCGGCACGACATAGCGCCCCGCGGGCGCCTCGCTCAAAGGATGCTTCGCCCACGGCGTCACCGGCTGGTCCGGATGGCCGGAAAACGGGCCGTTGTAGAGCCGCTTCGGCTCGAGGAAGATCACCGGATCGTCGTCCTCGATCGAGGCAATCAGCAGGCCCTTGGCGTCGTAGGGGTTCGACGGGATGACGGTCTTGATTCCGCACACATGGGTGAAGAGGGCCTCCGGGCTCTGGCTGTGGGTCTGCCCGCCGTAGATGCCGCCTCCGCACGGCATGCGGATGACGATCGGGGCGAAAAAATCACCGCCCGAGCGGTAGCGCAGCCGCGCCGCTTCCGACACGATCTGGTCGTAGCCCGGATAGACATAGTCGGCGAACTGGATTTCCGTGACCGGCCTCAGGCCATAGGCGCCCATGCCGATCGCGACGCCGACGATGCCGGATTCGTTGATCGGCGCGTCGAAGCAGCGCGACTTGCCGTATTTGCGCTGCAGGCCCTCGGTGCAGCGGAAGACGCCGCCGAAATAGCCGACGTCCTCGCCGAACACGACGACGCGCTCATCCTCCGCCATCTTGCAATCCATCGCGTCGCGGATCGCCTCGACCATGGAAAGGCGGGCCATCGCCTCAGGCTCCGGCCCAGCGGGAGGACGCGGGCGCGTCAGCCGTCTCCCTTCTCCCCTTGCGGGAGAAGGTGGCCCGAAGGGCCGGATGAGGGGTCCGGCGCGATAGCGCCGTGATGCAGCGCGCCATACCGCGCGGACCCCTCCACCCCCAACCCCTCTCCGGCAAGGGGAGAGGGGGGCGCCAGCGGCCGTTGTTCACTCGCCATGTCACACTCCCAGCTGCTGACGCTGCTCGCGCAAATGGCGCGGCATCTCCTTGAAGACGTCCTCGAACATGGTGGCGGTGCTCGGCTTCGGCCCGTCGTGCAGGGTGCCGTGGCCTTCGGCCTGTTTCGCCGCCTCGAGCACCTCCGCGTCGACTTCGGCCTGCATCTGCTTGTGGCGCTCCTCGCTCCATTCGCCATGGAGGACGAGATGGGCCTTCAGCCGGGTGATCGGATCGCCGAGCGGCCAGGCCGCCCACTCGTCCTTCGGCCGGTATTTCGACGGATCGTCGGACGTGGAATGGGCGCCGGCGCGGTAGGTGACCCATTCGATGACGGTAGGCCCCAGATTGGCGCGCGCCCGCTCGGCCGCCCATTTCGAGGCGGCGTAGACGGCGATATAGTCGTTGCCGTCGACGCGCAGCGAGGCGATGCCGTAGCCGTGCGCGCGGGCGGCGAATTTGATGCTCTCACCGCCGGCGATGCCCTGATAGGAGGAGATCGCCCACTGGTTGTTGACGATGTTGAGGATGACTGGCGGCCGATAGACCGACGCGAACACGAGCGCCGAATGGAAGTCGGTCTCGGCCGTTGCGCCTTCGCCGATCCAGCCCGAGGCGATCTTGGTATCGCCCATGATCGCCGAGGCCATCGCCCATCCGACGGCCTGCGGATATTGCGTGCCGAGATTGCCGGAGGCGGTGAAGAAGCCCGCCTCCTTCGACGAATAGAGCCCGGGGAGCTGGCGGCCCTTCAGCCGGTCCTTCTCGTTGGAGAAGATCTCGCACATCATGTCGACCAGCGGCCAGCCCGCCGCGATCAGGAGCCCCTGCTGGCGATAGGTCGGAAAGCACATGTCGCCTGGCGCGAGCGCCTTGCGGTGGGCGGTGGCGACCGCCTCCTCGCCGAGGCAGGTGATGTAGAAGGACGTCTTGCCCTGGCGCTGCGACAAGAGCATGCGCGCGTCGAAGGCGCGGGTCAGCATCATGTCGCGTAAGCCCTTGCGCAGGTCCGCAGCCGAAAGCGCCCCCGCCCAGTCGCCGACCGCCTCGCCCTGGTCGTCGAGCACGCGGATCATCGTATAGGCGAAGTCGCGGATCTCGCCCGGACTGACGTCGATCGGCGGACGGGGCACTTCGCCCGCCTCGGGCACGCTCACGTGGCTGAAATCGGGCCTCCCCCCCGGCCGCACGCTCGGCTCCGGCACATGCAGCGAAAGGGGCTTGCTCATCGATGCGGTTTCCTCCGGCGGCGCAAAACGACTTGCACCCGCCCAAACACTTTAGCGCCTGCCAGCTGCGATTGCCACGCAGCCCTTCGTGTGCCTTCGTGCCCTTGGTGGTGAATTGATTGACCACCAAGGACACGAAGAGGCACAAAGGCGCATCGACGTCCGCCCGGCCGGGCCTGAAGGAGGTCCGCTCGTTGCGCAGAATCGCCATCCTCAGCTTCCCGCTCGCAGCTCTCGTCGCGCTCGCGTCGGCCGCGCCTGCGGCTGAAGAAGAGCTGGTGACATTCATTAGCGCTGCGTCGCGCAGCCAAGCCGCAGGGACGCAGATCAGGGGCTATCTCATGAAGCCCACGGGCGCCGGGCCGTTCCCGGCCGTGGTCCTTCTACATTCCTGCCTCGGCCTGCCGTCGAACCGCCGCGCGATCGAAGCCGCGCTCGTCGGCTCAGGCTATGTCGCCTTGTTCGTCGACGATTTTTCGGCGCGGGGCGTGAAGGAAACCTGCTCCGTCGATTTCCCCGAAGGCCTGCCCGACGCCTATGGCGCGCTCGCCTCTCTGTCGCGGCTTCCCTATGTCGATAGGACCCGGATCGCCGCGGTCGGCTTCTCGCAGGGCGCCGACACGGCTCTCAAGATCGCCTCGTCCCGCTTCGCCTCCGCCTTCGCCATTCCCGACGGCCTCCAGTTCCGGGCCGTCGCGGCCTTCTATCCGCCCTGTTCCAACGTGGAGGACGAGCGGCTCGCGATCCCGACGCTCATTCTCGTCGGCGCCGCCGACGGCGTCACGCCGGCGGCCGACTGCGAGCGGCTGGCGCAGCGCCACCCGGGCGACGCAAAACTCATCGTCTATCCCCGCGCCGGTCATTGCTTCGACGATCCCGCCTTCGGCGGAGGCAAAAGCGTCATGGGCATGGTTCTGAAATATGATCCCGACGCCGCGAAACGGTCGAGGCGGGACCTCGACGCGTTCCTGGCGGAAAAACTCGCCCGCTAGGCCCAGACGGCCGCGACCACGACATCATGAAACGGCATTCGGCGATCCAATGCCCTTGACGCAGCAAGAGTATCTACGGACGCGCGATGGAGCGGGCGCCCTGCCGCGCGACGAAATCGGGTATGAACCCGCCAGCGAAGTTGACCAGGACATTGGCGTCGGCCCTTGATGACGCGGCGAACGTTGTGCATGAGGACTCGACCCAGGATTATCGCGTCTAGCCTTCGCGAGAGGACCCCCATGGCGCTACGAATTGAAGATTACGCCATCATCGGCGATTGCAAGTCGGCGGCTCTGGTCGGCTCCGACGGTTCGATCGACTGGTTGTGCTGGCCCCGTTTCGATTCGCCGGCGTGCTTCGCCGCACTCTTGGGGACACCCGAGAACGGCCGATGGCTCATCGCTCCGACCCTTGCCCCGCTCGCCGTGAAACGGCGCTACCGTCCGGGCACGCTCGTCCTCGAGACCGAATTTCAGACCGACACGGGCCGCGCCGCAATTGTCGATTTCATGCCTCCGGCAGACGGCGCCGACCTCGTGCGGATCGTCATGGGCCGGTCAGGGCGGGTCGACTTTCACACCGAATATGTTGCGCGGTTCGACTACGGATCTTCGGTCCCCTGGGTCAGGCGTCTCTATGACGGCGCGATCAGCGCGGTTGCCGGTCCCGAGCGTCTGGTTCTGCGAAGCCCGGTGGCGCTCTATGGCGAAGATCTCAAGACGGTCGGAGATTTCGCGGTCGAGGATGGTCAATCCGTCGCCTTTGTCCTTTCCTACGGCGCCTCGTTTCAGGGTCCGCCGCCCGCGATCGACCCCTTCGATTTGCTGGAGCGCACGGAGACGTTCTGGCGGGAATGGAGCGATCGGTGTCCCGATGTCGGCCCCTGGACCGAAGCCGTCAAACGCTCGCTCATTACGCTCAAGGCTTTGACCTTCGCCCCGTCGGGCGGGATCGTCGCTGCGGCGACCACTTCCCTTCCCGAGCAGCTCGGCGGCGTTCGGAACTGGGACTACCGCTACTGCTGGCTGCGGGACGCCACATTCACGATCCTGGCCTTGATGAAGCTGGGATATCACGAGGAAGCGCGCGCGTGGCGGGATTGGCTTGTCCGGGCGATCGCCGGAAGCCCGCACCAGGTGCAGATCATGTATGGAGTGGGCGGCGAGCGGTGGCTGCCGGAATTGGTCCTGCCTTGGCTCAAAGGCTACGCGAACTCTTCGCCTGTGCGGATCGGAAACGCGGCCAGCGATCAGACGCAGATCGATGTCTTCGGCGAGATCGCGGACGCGATGTTCCAGGCGTACAAGGCCGGCATGGAGCCGGTCGAGCGCGGCCGAGCCTTACGCCCGCTGATCTTGGAGTATCTCGCGGAAGCCTGGCGGCAGCCCGATGAAGGGATCTGGGAGGTGCGCGGCGGACCGCAGCACTTCGTTCATTCCAAGGTGATGGCCTGGGTCGCATTCGATCGCGCCGCGGATGAGGTTGGGGTAAAAGCCTTCCACGAGCCCGGTCGGCGGTGGCGGGAGATCGCAGACGAAATTCACGCCGAGGTCTGCGAGCGCGGATTCGACCGCGATCTCAACAGCTTTGTGCAGGCCTACGGCGCCAAGCGGCTCGACGCGAGCTTGCTGCTCATTCCTCTTGTCGGCTTCCTCCCCGCAGGCGATCCGAGGATCCAGGGGACGCTTCGAGCGATCGAGAACAAGTTGGTCATCAATGATGAATTCGTTCTGCGGTACGAACTTGATAACTCCACCGACGGACTGCCGCCAGGCGAAGGGGCTTTCTTGGCGTGCAGCTTTTGGCTGGTGGACAATTACATTCTGCAGGGCCGCTATGACGACGCTCAAAGGGTGTTCGAACGGTTGCTCGCCCGCTGCAACGATGTGGGGTTGCTCGCGGAAGAGCTCGATCCGGCGAGCGGGCGCATGCTGGGCAATTTTCCCCAGGCCTACAGCCATGTCGGTCTGATCAACTGCGCGCTCAATTTGAGCCATTTTGCAGGCCCGGCGAAAGAACGCGCCGCCTCGCGTTCCACGGGAGCGGCCGCGCGGTGATTTTTGGAGTCTCAACAGGGTTTTTCTAATCAGGGATATGTGAGCCGCGACTGAGCGAATATCCTGCGAAGCCATGTGGAGCGCGACAATGGATGTCGGCGGGTGGCTTCGCGGTCTCGGCCTCGGTCAATACGAGGAGAGGTTCCGAGACAACAAGGTCGATGCGGACGTGTTGCCGCCGCTCACGTCCGACGCCTGAGAGACATCGGCGTTGTCGCGGTTGGCGACCGACGTAGACCGCTCACCGCGATCGCCGGCCCTTGCAGACAGACGGGCACGAACCATGACCAGCCAGCGCGTTCTCCAACGCGCCGGCCTCGGCCCGGCTGAATTGACCCTTGATCCCGTATGGCAGCTCCCCCCAATTGCGATGTTCGTCGAGCATACGCGGAATTGGCGGCTAATTGGGTTCTTGCTCCACGTCCCCACTTTGTAACCGCAGCTGGCTCCATGCGTCACGGCAATGGCCGTGCCAGTCCCCTAGCAGTCAAATTCAAACGCCGGGTACCCGACTACTAAGGCCGGTGCGGGGGAAACCAGCCATACGCTGGGGCAGGGGCTTGCCCAGCGTTCACTCCTCCGGCAGCCCCGCCTTGCGTAGGCCCTCGATCAGTCTGTCCCAGAATTCGAGAACACGCGGATCGCTGTCAGAACTGGTTTTCTGAGCCTTCACCGCCTTCCACGCCGCGATTGTCCTGGGTCTAGGAAAGAGCGCAAGGTAGTGCTGGATCGCTTCATCGGCCTCCGCTTGACGACCGGTCCAGCCGAGCGCCACGATGAGCATTGGATGCGGCTGCCGATAGGTCGGATCGATCGCGATCGCCCGGCGGGCCCATTCGATCGCCTGTTCGTACTGCTTCAGCGCGAAATGGGCGGTCGCTTTGCCCGCATACCAGTAATGCAGAGATTCATCGTGCGGACTGAGCCGAATGGCCTTGTCAAGATTTTCAAGGCTCTTTTCAAATTGCCCGAGGATCTCGTCGTTAAAGGCCAGTTGCGCGTAGGCGTCCACGGCGGCCGGATTCAAATCAAGTGCGCGCTCGGCCTCCGCGTTGGCTTCGCCTAGGCGCCCCTGGTTTCGGAGTATCTCAGACTTAAAGACGTGCCCGTAGGCGAATGTTGGATCGAGGGCGAGCACTTTCGACACCAATTCATCGCCCCGCTTGAGGTCGGCCTTCGGGTCGGCGCTGAGGTTGTGCGAGACCGGCTGCCAGTACTTGATAGACAAAAGGGCCAGGGCATGAACATTGTTGGGATCGACGGTGAGCGCCTGTTCGCAGAGACGGAAACCCGCTTGCGCCTCCTTGCTGACAGCTTCTGGGGCTTTCCGCAGGGCCGCAAAGCACTGGAGAGCCAA
This sequence comes from uncultured Alphaproteobacteria bacterium, assembly GCA_963758335.1. Classification (GTDB taxonomy): domain Bacteria; phylum Pseudomonadota; class Alphaproteobacteria; order Rhizobiales; family Beijerinckiaceae; genus Roseiarcus. The sequence continues at coordinate 1,452,875 of CAVWVF010000004.1, forward strand.
ATCCTCGGCGTCGGGATTCGCCACGGGCGTCCGCTTGAGAGGGGCGACCTCGGCCTCGGGGAGTTGAAATTGCAACGCGTGCGCTAGATGCGTGACGATCTCGTCCTGCGTCTGCAACAAATCGGCGCGGGGCGTGTCGAATTGTTCGGCCCATAGATGTGCGCCGCTGTCTGCGTCGATGAGCTGGGCGTTGACCCTCACCTCAGCGCCGCTCGGCTGCACCGACCCTTCCATCACATACCGCACGCCCAAATCCAAGCCGATCGCCTTGGCGTCGACCGGCTTGCCCTTGTAGGTGAAGGCCGTGTTGCGCGCGATCACGAAGGTGAAGGGGATTCGCGCGATACTCGTCGTCAATTCGTCGGTCAGAGCGTCGGCGAGATAATCCTGCGCTGGATCGCCCGAAAGATTGGCGAAGGGCAGCACCACGATGGAAAAACGCTGGGCCGCGGGCAGGGGCGCGTTCGAGGCAGCGGGCGCTGTTGCGGTTGTCGTGACGGCAGCAGGGCGGATCGCGATGAACAAATACCATGCGCCCGCTGCTATCACGATGAACAAGGCTGCGATCCCGGGGGCGAGCAGGACCAGCGCCGAACGCTTTCTTGGATCGGGGGGCTTCGCCTGCGCCGGTTTGCCGACTTCGAGCGAGTAAACCCGGATCGGTTCGGCGATGTTCTTGAGTTGGGTCGGGCCGAGATCGGTGATGGCGAGATCGAGTCGCCCTTTGACCTGACGATAGGCGTCCTCGGACAGGCAGATCGCGGTTCGCAAATGCCTTCGAGGCGTGCGGCGATGTTGACGCCGTCGCCCATCAAATCGCCGTCGCTCTCCTCGACCACGTCGCCGAGATGGATGCCGACCCGGAACTCGATGCGTCGCTCGCGCGGCAGGCCAGCATTGCGTTCGGCTAGGCCGTTCTGCATTTCGACGGCGCAGCGCACGGCGTCGACCACGCTGCGGAACTCGACGAGGCTGCCGTCGCCGGTTCGCTTGAAGATGCGCCCATTGTACAAGGCGATGGTCGGATCGATCAGATCGCTGCGCGGCGCCCGGAGCCGCGCCAGCGTGCGATCCTCGTCCGTTCCGCGAGCCGGCTGTAGCCGCCGACGTCTGCGACCAGAATCGCCGCGATTTTCCGGGTTCCCGCCATGGCGCATCCTCTGGCGCCCTGGAGAATAGCACAATGACCCGGCCCGGCGCGCCCGACGCGCGGGAAGCAAGACAATCCACGGCGATCGCCGGAAAGGCGGCTTGGCTGAAGGGTTTCGGACGCCGGCCCTTTGCAGACGCGGGTGGCTCGACGGGGGGCCGACGTTCGAAAGCCTCGTAAGGAGGAAACCGCGGGGAGGAGGGGGGCGGTTTGGCTGGGCGGGACCTATGGAGATTTGAAGATCGCGGAGGGATCGCACGTGTGGCTGCGGGGGCCGGAGGCGTCCAGTGTTATCGGTGGGAGCGAAGATGACGAGCTTTTTCGATCGCGATCATACGAGGGCCTGGCGTGAGCGCGGCGCTTGGAAAAGGTCGGCGGACGTTGTGAGGACAGGGCTCGTCTGGTCCGACGCGCGGCCGGAACTGACGCTGAGCGGTGTTGCGAGGCAGGGAGGACGGCGATCGCGATCATGAGGTGTCGATCCTGATCCGGCTCGGCGGTGAAGAACGCGCAGGGCGCGCGCCTTCGAACGTTTCGACGATGATCATCCGGCCGCCGTAACATGGACATTGACGCGCAGGCGAAGCTCTTTCGGCCTCGCTGTCCGCCTCGGCGCGCGAGGGCTCGGGCAAGGCCTCGGGCGCGGCCAGCAAATGGCGCGCGCGCTCGATGTTGAGGGCTCGAACGGCGCTGGCGAAAAGCCCGTAGTGGCGGATTCGGTGGAAGCCGCTCGGCAGCACGTGCAGGAGAAAGCGGCGGATGAACTCGGCGGCGTCGAGCGTCATGGTCCTGAGCCGGTCGCGGCCTTTGATCCGGTAGTCCTTCCATTTGAAGGTCACGCCGGCCTCGTCGAGCGTGACGAGCCGCGAGTTGGAGATTGCGATGCGGTGGGTGTAGCGCGCGAGATAGGCGAGCACCGCCTGGGGCCCGGCGAAGGGTCGCTTGGCGTAGACCACCCTTGCGACAGGGAAAGCTCAGGAGAGGAGAATGAACATGAAGTTCTGAAACCTTTCATTGCGATCCAGAGGGTTCAACTCCCTCCCGGTAAAGGTCAGCCAACCAGCCGGAAGCGAGCCTTGCATGGCGTGCGGCGACGCCCGTCGTGAAGCGTAGGCAGCAGGTGCTGAAGCCGCGTGAGTAGCCTCGAAAATATGATCGCTGGAGCCTTCGCTGTGGGTTGAGCGGGGGCAGCATCGACGACACCGTCAGGGTGAGGATCGTCGGTCCGGCCGGGGTCTTGGACCGGGGCAAAGGCATGGGACGGATCGCCTGGGGACCTGCGAGATCCCGCCTGCGTCCAGTGAGAGTGTGCCGGCAAATGGGCGGCCGGCTGACCAAATGCCCTGGCCCGGATGGGTCCTCCAATCATCCGGGAGCGCCGCCAAGGCGAGCACGAAGAGCGGAGGATCGCGCGGACCCCGGAAGCGAAACAGATAAGCGACCGGGGATGCGTGGGCGGGAAGTCGTAGCGCCTCCATAGTACCGCTGACCGCGGGGAACTGGGCTCACCGGGACCCGCGCGAGGGAAGGGGGCGCCACGGGATGAGAGCCGTTGCCGGGAAACACGGGAGGAGACCTTGGGCTCCGCGAACCTGTCCACGAAACGACAACGGATAGCCGAACTGGCGAGGACGAAGGCGGGGACAGCTTTGTCCACGCTTCACCATGTCATCGACCTGGAATGGATGCGAGAGGCGTACCGGCTGACGCGCAAGGATGGAGCATCTGGCATCGACGGTGTGACGGCGGCGCAGTACGAGGCGAACCTGGAGGTCAACCTTTTGGCTCTCCTGGAGCGCATCAAGTCCGGCCGCTATGTCGCTCCGCCGGTGCGTCGGGTCTACATTCCGAAGGCGGATGGCTCGGAGCGGCCGCTCGGCATTCCGACGTTCGAGGACAAGGTGGCACAGCGAGCGATCGTCATGGTGCTGGAGCCGATCTATGAGCAGGAGTTTCTGTCTTGCTCATTCGGCTTCCGACCAGGGCGGTCGGCGCATCAGGCCCTGAGTGCGTTGCGTTTGGCCTTCATGGGCCGACAAGGGCTGCGCTGGGTGTTGGATGTCGATATCTCCAAATACTACGACACGATCCAACATCATCACCTCCGTGCGTTTCTCGACAGGCGAGTCACGGACGGCGTCATTCGCCGGATGATCGACAAATGGCTGAAGGCGGGCGTGCTCCGGCCTCCTTCAGCGCACGACCGAGGGCACCCCGCAAGGTGGCGTCGTCTCGCCTCTGCTCGCAAACATCTACCTGCACCATGTGCTGGATGAATGGTTCGAGCGGGACGTGCGCGTGCGCCTCAAAGGGAACAGCATCCTCGTGCGGTACGCCGATGACAGCGTGATGGCGTTCGAGAGTCTCGACGACGCCAAGCCGGTCATGGACGTGCTGGGAAAGCGGCTTGCACGGTACGGGCTGACGCTCCACCCGGACAAGACGCACCTCGTCGACTTTCGCTTTCATCGGCCGGAGGGCGTACGCCATCCGGATACGGACAGCGCCACGTTCAACTTCCTCGGCTTCTCCCATATCTGGGCCAAGTCAAAGAAGGGGGTGAACGGGGTGAGGCAAGTGACGGCCAAAGGCCGGTACGCGCGGGCGCTGGCGGCAGTAAGCGATTGGTGCCGACGCAATCGGCATCGATCCCTGCGCGATCAGCATGCCCATCTGTCCCAGATGTTGCGAGGCCACTATGCCTACTACGGCATATCGGGCAACTCTCGACGCATACGATGGTTCGCCTGCCAGGTCGTGGTGCTGTGGAAGAAATGGCTGGCGCGACGGCATCGTGGAGGAGGCGCGTTCCACTGGACCCGCCTCAACGCGATCCTCAAGCGCCATCCGCTTCCACCGGCGCGGATCGTCCACCGCCTTTACGCCAACGCGAGCGAAACTCTCCCGTGAAGAACCGGATGCGGGAAACCTGCACGTCCGGGTCTGTGGGGGGTGGGGATCGCAACATCCCCACCTACTCGGCACGCGGACCGGCGCGACGGCGCGAGCGCGGCGTCGAAGGCGCGTCTCTCGGCGAGCGGGGCGAGATCGCCGAAGAAGGCCAGGCGGCCGGCGTCGTTGAGCGCCGCGAGGCCTTGGAGAAAGAGGCGGCGGAACAGGCGGGAGAGCACGCGCACCGGCAGGAAGAAGCCGGGCTTGCATGCGATCCAGCGCGACCCGTCCGGCGACAGGCCGCCGCCGGGAACGATGACGTGGACATGCGGATGATGGGTCAGCGCCGAACCCCAGGTGTGCAGAACGGCGGTGAGGCCGATGCGCGCGCCCAGATGCTTGGGATCGGCGGCGATGGTGGTCAGCGTCTCGGCGGCGGTCCTGAACAGGAGGTCGTAGACGATGGCCTTGTTCTGGAACGCGATCGTGCCGATCGCCGCCGGCAGGGTGAAGACGACGTGATAGTAGGGGACCGGCAGGAGCTCCGCCTCCCGCTCGGCGAGCCATTGCGGCGCCGCCGCCCCCTGACACTTCGGGCAGTGGCGGTTGCGGCAGGAATTGTAGGCGACGCGTTCGTGCGCGCAGTCCTCGCATCGCTCGACATGTCCGCCGAGCGCCGAGGTGCGGCAGGTCTCGATCGCCGACATGACCTTCAGCTGGCCGAGGCTCACATGGCCGGCGTTGGCCTTGCGCCACGCCGCCCCATGGGCGCGAAAGACGACCTCCAGGCGAGGCCGCGCCATGCGGCCGCGGTCAGGCGGGCGGCGATCGGCTCGCGAGGTGGACGCCCAGCCGCTCCAGCGGGCTCTTGATATCGCGGATCGTGTTGACGGCGACGCGGGTGTAGAGCGCGGTCGTCTCCAACTTGGCGTGTCCGAGCAACACCTGGATCACGCGAATATCGACGTTCTGCTCAAGCAGATGCGTGGCGAAGCTGTGCCGCAGCGTATGCGGCGACACGCGCTGGCGATCCCGGCCGCCTGCGCTGCGGCGTGCACGGCGCGCACCAGTTGGCGAGCCGACATTGGATTGACCGGGTTCTGGCCCGGAAACAGCCAGGCCTGCGGCCTCGCCGCCCTCCACCATTCGCGCAACAGTTCGAGCAGTTGCGGCGAGAGCATGACGTAGCGATCTCGCTGCCCCTTTCCCTGCTCGACCCGTAATGTCATGCGCTCGCTGTCGATGTCGGACACCTTCAGCGCCACGACCTCGGACACGCGCAGGCCCGCGCCGTAGGCGACGCTGAGCGCAGCCTTGTACTTGAGGCCGGGCGCGGCTTGGAGGAGACGCGCCACCTCCTCCTGGCTCAACACGATCGGCGCCTTACGCGGTTTGTTCACTGTCGTCAGATGACGGACAAGGTCGGGGCGTTCGAGCGTCACGTTGAAAAAGAACCGCAGCGCGGCGATGGCGGCGTTGATGGTCGGAACGCCGATCTGCTGCTGCGCTATATGCACCTGAAAGCGGCGAAGGTCCTCGCTCGTGGCGGTGTCTGGCGACCGGCCGAGGAAGGCCGCAAAGGTCCTGACGTGCCGCACGTAATCTTTCTGCACCTTCTCCCTGAACCGGCGCGCCGTCATGTCGTCGATCATGCGCTGGCGCAATGGGCTGATGGGCTTCTCGAGCATCGCGAAAGCTCCTGTCTCGCATGGGGTTTAAGAACCCCATGATCTTGAGACAGTCCCAGCCCTCGCCGCGCCTACCGCGCGAGCGGTTTAGTCCTTGGAGGCAAAGCGGCGGCCCTATGAAGATGACCGAGTGGATGGCCGGAATGCTGAAGGGTTTCGGACGCCGGCCCTTTGCAGACGCGGGTGGCTCGACGGGGGGCCGGCGTTCCTGGGGCTGACCTTCCCTTAGCCGAAGGACTTTGGGACGCGGAGGCTGGCACGTCGCCCAGGCTCTCAATCAGACGCAGGAGCTGCGGTCGCAATTTCTCGCAGCCCAACTCGTCGGCGAAGCGCGCAGCCTCCTCGCTCGAGGGGCTGTTGCGCAGGCTCGAGACGGTCTCCATCACGTTTGCAGATTTCGTCGGGCGTAAGAGGCGAGGAGCCGCCGACGAAGTCTACCACAGATCGATGGGCTGATAATGGCCAGCCTCGTCCAATTGCGAGCCCCATACCTTATGCGAACCCTGGTGCTCGTTCGAATTGAAACTCACCGGCGTGCCCAATCCCAGGTCGAAATCATGCATTTGCTCGAGTTCGTCGACGAGTTTTTCAGTGTTTATGTCGCGGCCGACCCGCTTGACGGCCTGGGCGAGAACGTTCGCGTCGATGTAACCCTCGAAAGAGACGTAATCGGGTGCTTCACCGGGAAAATACTTAGCGAGAGCTTCCTTGTATTTCAGAACGATCGAGGCATAGCTGTTGATCGCCGGCACCACCTGGGTGACGATCACGCCAGCGGCGTATCGCGGCCCCAACAGCGTCAGCTCGTCGGCCAGCGCCGTGCTGCCGACGAACGAGACGTTGGTGTAGATCAACGACGGGTAGAGGTCGCGCGTCTTTTCGATGAACTTAGCCGCCGCTCGGTACGAGGCGACCATGACCACCGCCTTGATTTGCCCCTTGAACGCGCGCAACCCGTTCACCGCGTCTTGCACGTCGACGGTATTGCGCTTGTAATTGAGGCGAACGATAACTGGATTGTCGCCGGGGAGTGATCGCACAGCCTTCTCGACGCCGGCATAGCCGGAATCGCCATATGAATCTTGCTGGGCAAAAACCACGATCTCCTTCGGCTGGATGCGCCTCACTTTCACGAGGTAGTGCACCACCGCGTTCGTCTCTTCGGCATATCTCGCCCGATAGTTGAAGACGTAGCGATCGGGCGGATCCCGGCGAAGAAGATTGGCGCCGGAGAACGCCCCGAAAAACAGTGCTCGATGGTCGAGTGCGAAGGGCAGCGCAACCGCCGCCGTCGGCGTTCCGACATTGCCGATGAAGCCGAAGACATGGTCCTTGTCGCAAAGGACCTGCATGGCGTCGGCTGTGTGCGTCGGCTCGTAGCCGTCGTCCGCCGACAGGAGTTGCAGGAGTCGTCCGTTCACGCCTCCCGCGTCATTGATCTGGCTGAAGGCGGTCTCGACGCCGATCTTCATTTGGCGGCCGAGCTCCCTGGAAGCGCCACTGAACGGCGCCGCCATCCCGAACACGATCTCCTTGTCGGTGACGCCGCGAGCGGCGTTCTCCTGCGGAGCGCTCGTCTGCGCCGGGAGCGGGGCAGCGGCGCCAGCTTTCCCGCATCCGGTTCTTCACGGGAAGAGTTTCGCTCGCGTTGGCGTAGAGGACGCCGTCCGTGACTTGCCGCGACGACCGAAGAGGCGTTGGCGACGTCCGGCCCTGGAGAAGGCGGGGCCGGACGCGCGGCGTCGCTCACAGCTTTCGCGTCCGGGGACTCCTTGTCGCTGACGCCGCGAACGGCATTATCCGGAGCGCTCGTCTGCGCCGGGAGCGGGGCAGCGGCGCTTGCCGCGACGACCGAAGAGGCGTTGGCGACGTCCGGCCCTGGAGAAGGCGGGGCCGGACGCGCGGCGTCGCGCGCAGCTTTCGCGTCAGGGGACGCGCCATTCGGCGCCTCCGCAGCGGCCGGCGCCGGAACCGCCTGGCCCAAGCTCTCCAACAGAGGCAGAAGTTGCGGCCGCAACTTCTCGCAGCTCAGTTCGCTCGCGAAACGTTGGGCCTCCTCGCCCGAAGGGCTGCTGCGCAGCCGCGCGAGACGGTCCCCGTCGCGTTTGCACGCCTGATCCGAAGTGAATTTCGTCCCTGGAGAAGGCGGCGCCGGACCCACCGCCTCGCTCGCAGCTTTCGGGTCCGGGGCTGCGCCATGCGAGACCTCTGCAACGGCCGGCGCGGGAGCCAAGGAGCCCAGCCTCTCCATCAGACCCAAGAGCTGAGGTCGCAATTTCTCGCAGCCCAACTCGTCGGCGAAGCGCGCAGCCTCCTCGCTCGAGGGGCTGTTGCGCAGTCGCTCGAGACGGTCTCCATCACGTTTGCAGATTTCGTCGGGCGGTAGAGCCGCGACTTCTGTCGCCGGGGAAAGCGCGGCCAGACGCGCGACCGCGCTCGTCGCTTGCGCGTCCGGAGATGCGCCATTGGAGACCTCCGCAGCAGCTGGCGCGGGAGCCAAGGAGCCCAAGCTTTCCATCACACCCATGAGCTGAGGTCGCAGCTTCTCGCAGCCCAACTCGTCGGCGAAGCGCGCAGCCTCCTCGCTCGAGGGGCTGTTGCGCAGCCGCTCGAGACGGTCTCCATCACGTTTGCAGATTTCGTCGGGCGTAAGAGGCGCGACTTCTGTCGCCGGGGAAGGCGCGGCCAGACGCGCGACCGCGCTCGTAGCTTGCGCGTCCGGAGATGCGTCATTCGAGACCTCCGCAGCAGCCGGCGCGGGAGTCGTCTCGGCGTGAACCAGTCTTTCGAGTTCCCCCCCTCGCGGATTGAGCATAGAAACCGCTCCCGTGAGCGGTGAGGAACGCCTGCCACCCCCCGAGCGACCCAATGTGGCGGGCAACCAGATAGTCCACCTCCTCACCGACATCCGGTTGGGCCGCCGGGGCGAGGGGAGCAATGGGGGCTCCGGTTTTGGAGACAAGAGGGTGGCGTCTTCGCGACTCAGCGACCCATAGAGATAAATGCCGATCGCAACCACCAACGCCAAAAAGATCGAAGACTTGAAAATCGCGCTCATGCAACCGCCTCACGTCGCCCCGCCTATCCCTGGCGTTTTGCGCAGTCGCCAAGGCCGCCTCAAAACTTGATCAAAAATGACGCTCCCATACCGACCCATCCGTGTCAATTCAGGTCGCGCGCCTCCCGAAAGCCGTTGGCGTAATATCGGACGTCCTCATCATAGCGAAAGCGTGCGGAGGAGCGCACGGCGATCGCCTTGTCCCCGAACGAACCTCCCCTCAAAACTCGAAGCGAGCAGTCGCCACTCGTCCAGGCCGATCCATCGTTGGGCGCCCCGCGGTACGATGGGTTCCAGCATTGGCAGCCGATAGGGCTTTCCGGCCGTCTTCGACAGCGGCGATGCGGATCATATCCCGCATACGCCGCCTATCTATTCCGATTAAGATTTACGTTACGGTGGTTGAATCCCCGCCTGCGACAGCCGCCGCAGCGCCAGCCCCCGCGCCTGGGGTCGGCCATCCCTCGCCGAAGGGAGCCCGCGCCTATATCATTTCTCCGGCGAACGGCGCTTATGTGCCGACCACTTTCGCGGTTCGGTTCGGACTCGAGAAAATGGGCGTCGCCCCAGCCGGTGTCGATAAGCCGAACTCCGGCCATCACCACCTCCTGGTCGATGCGCCACTCCCGCCATTGGATCAGCCGATCCCGAACAATGAGAACCACTTGCATTTCGGCGGCGGTCAGACAGAGACGACCCTCACCCTGCCGAAGCCGTTGCCGTGAAACACGGGAGGAGACCTTGGGCTTGGCTTTAAGTGGCACGAAACACGCCTGTTGCGCGACACCGTGGCCGCCGAGGCTTGCGTCGGTGACGATGCGAACGGAATTGCCGGAGATGCTCGCGTCGCCCTCCCAGCGGTCGCCGAGGATGTAAGTGCGCACCAGGGTCAGGTCGAGGCGCGAATAGGTCGAGCCGTCCTCATCGAACGCGCGGTTGGAGGCGGCGTCAAGAATATGCAGATAATAAAACGTCCCGCTGCCGCCGCCGCTCCAGGCGGCCAGGAACACCAGCAAGCCGTTGGCCGTGGCGCCGCGGTATTCGTAAGCCATCGTTTCGGGGCCGTTGAACGAGCCTGAGCCCGGCTTCATCTGCTCGACCCAGCGGCCGTTCGTCTTGATGGGATCGGCGTAGCGGTTGCTGTCGATCGACGCGTTCGCGTCGATCGTCACGACGATCGGCCGGCTGTCCAACATCCACGCATCGCCGAAGTCGGCGAAAATTTCCGGCGGGATAGGTTTGCCGCCGATCGTGAACGACTTGCGCACCTCGTCGAGCGGATCGGCGGCGAAGGCCGTCGCGGCCGACCCGCAATAAAACGTTCCCGACGAATGTCCTCGTGGGGTCGACTCCGGTCCGTCAGCGTTGGAGAAAACGCGGGATTATTGCGAGAGATTGCGAGAGCCCGGCATCGACTTTTCGCATCCCGCTTTAGGGGCTGATTTTGTCGGCCGCCCCGCCTATAAGCCGATCGCGCGCCGCATCGGTGTGCCGCAAATGTCGAGGCGGCGCGCCGGACGCGCTTTCGATCGAAGAGGATTTTATGCACAGACGCGAATTCCTGATCGGCGCGGCCGCCGGCCTCACGGCCTTTCCGGCTTGGGCGGCGACGCCGTTCCGCGGCGACATGTGGCCGCCGCTCAACGACAAGGCGGCTTATGTCGCCTGGATGGTCGCAAACCGCGGCGAGGAGGCGAAATACCTCGAGCGTCGATTCGACCGCTATCGCGAGGTGCTCGCCTTCCACGATCTGTGGACGCCGGCCGAAAAACGCGCCTTCCTCATGACGCCGCGCGAGGAATTCGTCCTGCCCCAGGACAAGGAGCAGGCCTATGTCGGGCATTATCTCGACATCGGCTTCGGGGTCACCATCACCCCGCCCGGAACGATGGGCCGCATGACCAGCGCGCTCCAGGTCCGCCCCGGCGAAAAGGTGCTCGAGATCGGCACCGGCTCCGGCTACCAGTCGGCCCTGCTGACCTATCTCACCCCAAGAGTTTATTCGATCGAGATCATCCCGGAACTCGCCTCGCGGACCCGCGGCGTCTATGACCGGCTGATCGGAAAGGGCTATCGCGAATATTCCGACATCGCCACCCGCAGCGCCGACGGCTATTACGGCTGGGCGGAGGCCGCGCCGTTCGACAAGATCATCGTCACCTGCGGCATCGACCACATCCCGCCGCCGCTCCTGCAGCAGCTGAGGCTAGGCGGGATCATGGTCATCCCCATCGGCCCGCCCGGGGCGCAGCATATCCTCAAGGTGGTCAAGAAGGAGGGCGCCGACGGCGCGACCACAGTCTCGCGCTCCGACGTCTTCGGCGGCAAGGTCATCCCCTTCGTGCCGATGAGCGGCGGCCATCAGGCGAGCTGACGGAACGGCGAGGGGCCGCGGCGCCGACAGGGGATTCCATCTCGGCCCTCGAAGCGCCGTCCCCGCGAAAGCGGGGATCCAGCGCGGCGTCAGCCGCCTCTTTCGCCGCGGCCCCGACGCCAATCGCCCGAGACCTCTTGGAGGAGACAACTTGCCTGAGGGCCGGCGCGCATTCGCGCGCCGCCTCCGGCGGGGGAGCCTCTTAACAGCCTGGCCTTCAGGCAAAAACAGGCTCTCTCGGCCACGCATTCGCCGCCGCGTCATGTATGCGTGATGACCGTGGTCGCTCCCGAGGCGATGTTGAAGCTGCTTGTGGTGAAATTGCCGACGAAGTCGAACGCGTGCTTGGTGACGCCGCTCGCGAGCGTCAGCTCGCCCACCCCGCCAACCTCGGAGAAGCTGGAATAGGTCCACGAGCCCAGGAGCTCGACCGCGTCGGTCGTGGCGAAGCCCGAGATCTCGCCCCAGAAGCCTTTGGGGTCGGTGAGATCGAGCGTGCCGCCGCCGGTGAAGCCGATATTCTGGGAGCCGAGCGTCTTGCTGCTGCTGACCGTCGAATCGAATTCGAGGGTCGAGGCGCCCGAGATCGTGTCGGTTCCCGTGCCGGTGATCGTTCCTGTGTTCACGAATTTCGGCGCAATCACGCTCGTTCCGGTTCCCCCGGTCTTCTCGAACAGGCCGGAGTTCGTTATCGACGACGAGGTCGAGGAGCCGAGCCCGATCCCGCTGTCATCCGTGATGTCCCAGGTTCCGGTCGACGCGTTCAAGAGCTTGGCGACGTCTCCCGTCGCGTCACCCAAGGTCACATCGCCGCCGCTCTCGCTCAGAGAGCCCAAATCGTCGACCGTCGTCGTTCCGCCGATCGTCAGCCCGAGACCGTCGTTGTTCCCTTGGCGTACAAGAGGTGCGAACCGCTCGTCGTCGCCTCGGCGAACGAATCCGTTCCAGTCAGCGCCAGGTTGCCTGACAGATCAAGCGTCGCGGAGCTGGCGGAGAACGACCCGGCATAGGTCAGATTCTCGTCAAGCGTGACGCTAGTCGACCCGCCGGATACCGTCCAGTTCGAAACCGACGCCTTTGCGCCGCTGTTCACGGTCGTCGCCCCGCCGGTGATCGCCAGCGTGCCTTTGCCGCTGACATTGCCGTCCAGGCTCGTCGTTCCGCCCGCAAATGCGAGCGTCGCCCCGCTCGCGACCGTGAAGGTTCCGCCCAACCGCCGCCGTCGAACTCGAGCGTCCCGCTCTGCACCGTGCCGGTATTGGTGAACGGCACCTCGATGTCGGTCGTTCCCTTGGTGACCGTCTGCTCCAGCGTGCCCGCGTTGACGAACGCGTTCGTGCCATACTCATTGTAGACCGCCGACGCGGTCTGGAAGTCGAACGTCCCCCCGCGTCGTTCTCGATCGTTCCGCTCCCCACCGGTCCATTTGGGTCCATACCGACATAGAAAGCGGCGCTGCCCGTCACGTCGAACGCACCCGCGTTCTCCAGCGCAGAGTGGTTGTCGAGATAGACAACGCCGGTGTCCGTCGTTGCGCCCTCGAGCAGCGTCGTTCCCCCGCCGATCAACCCATTCAAGCTGCCGCTGATCGTCGCCGCGCCGGAAACTGTGAGCGTGGCAGAGCCGTTGATATCGCCTTCCGCCAGCGCGAAGGAGGACGCAATCGTCGAATTCGCCGCGACGAAGAACCCGGTCTCGGCGGACAGTTGCACCGTGCCGGCGCCGCTGAAAGCGTCGCCCGATAGCGTGAACCGCGTGCCGCCGCCGAAATCGAGCGTCGCCCCGCTCGCCACCGTGAAGGTTCCGCCCGAAGACGAACCGCCGCCGTCGAACTCGAGCGTCCCGCTCTGCACCGACACCGTGCCGGTATTGGTGAACGGCACCTCGATGTCGGTCGTTCCCTTGGTGACCGTCTGCTCCAACGTGCCCGCGTTGACGAACGCGTTCGTGCCATACTCATTGTAGACCGCCGACGCGGTCTGGAAGTCGAACGTCCCCCCGCGTCGTTCTCGACCGTTCCGGTCCCCGCCGATCCATATGGGTTCATACCGACATAGAAAGCGGCGCTGCCCGTCACGTCGAACGCACCCGCGTTCTCCAGCGCGGAGTGGTTGTCGAGATAGACAACGCCGGTGTCCGTCGTTGCGCCCTCGAGCAGCGTCGTTCCCCCGCCGATCAACCCATTCAAGCTGCCGCTGATCGTCGCCGCGCCGGAAACTGTGAGCGTGGCCGAGCCGTTGATATCGCCTTCCGCCAGCGCGAAGGAGGACGCAATCGTCGAATTCGCCGCGACGAAGAACCCGGTCTCGGCGGACAGTTGCACCGTGCCGGCGCCGCTGAAAGCGTCGCCCGATAGCGTGAACCGCGTGCCGCCGCCGAAATCGAGCGTCGCCCCGCTCGCCACCCTGAAGGTTCCGCCCGAAGACGAACCGCCGCCGTCGAACTCGAGCGTCCCGCTCTGCACCGACACCGTGCCGGTATTGGTGAACGGCACCTCGATGTCGGTTGTTCCCGTGGTGACCGTCTGCTCCAGCGTGCCCGCGTTGACGAACGCGTTCGCGCCATACACATTATAGACCGCCGACGCGGTCTGGAAGTCGAACGTCCCCCCCGCGTCGTTCTCGATCGTTCCGCTCCCCGCCGCTCCAGCGGGGTTCTTACCGAGATAGAAAACGGCGCCGCCCGTCACGTCGAACGTGCCGGCGTTCTCCAGCACATAGTGGTTGTCGAGAGAGACAATACCGGTGTCCGTCGTCGCGCCCTCGAGCAGCGTCGTTCCCGCGCCGGCCTCCAACAGACCGCTGCCGCCGAACGTCGCCGCGCCGGAAACCGTCAGCGTGGCCGAGCCGGTGATCCCGCCTCCTCCCGTCAGCGCGAAGGAGGATGCGATCGTCGAATTCGCCGCGACGTCGAGCACAGCGCCATTAGACACTTGCACTACGCCGGCACCCGCGATCGTGCCGCCGTTCAGCGTCAGCGTTCCGCCGGTATAGTTGAGGGTTCCGCCGAGGTTGACCTGTCCGCCGGCATTGACGTTCAAGGCGCCGCCAAAGAGGTCCAGCGCGCCGTTCACCGTCAATACGCCCGAGGCGACCGACTCCGTCGCGACGTTCAGCGCGCCCGCGCTCATCGCGAGCGTCCCGCCGATCGTCAGCGAGGCAGAGGAGCCGGCATCGTTGGGAGTGGCGTCCGCGCTCGAGAACGTCAGCGAGCTTGCGGCGTCAGCCGAGTCCACGGTGACGGTGTAGGTCCCCGTCGCGCTGATCGTCGCCGAATCCGACGACGTGGGCGGCCCGCCGGCCGGGGTCCAGTCGCTCGCAGTCTTCCAGTTGCCGCTGACGCCAGTCCAAGAATACGCGACGCCGCTGTTGGTCAGCGTGCCGCCGATCGTCACCGTGCTGCCGCCCGCCCACTGCTGGTGTCGACGTAGAACCCGCCGCTGTTGGCGAAGGCGCCGGTGACCGATTGCGTCACCCCCGGATCGGCGATCGCCAGGACTCCCGAATTCGACAGCGTGATCGAGGCGACCGTGAATCCGGCATCGCCCGAATTCAGATAGGCTTCCCCACTATTGATGATGGCTTGGTCGGTGGCCGCCGGGTCGCCGGCATGGCTCCAATCGGCGCCATTATTGTTGTACCAATCATTGGTCGTGCCGTCCCAGGTCTTCGTCGTCATGGACCCCGTCCGGTTGTGCCGGCTGTTGATGTTGCCCCGGCTTAAAGAACGCTGGATGGGTCTGCCCGGCCGCCGATCGCCGAGGAAACTGCGAGCAGATAGCCCGATGCTGGCAAAAGCATTGATCCTAAATTCGGCAGTTGGCTCTGATCGTCGCCCATGAAGCGGGGGCGGTTCAATCTGCGGTTGCGTCAAGATGGACATAGGCGCGGTGGCGCGCGCAGGGCGCGGCCTTTGAGGAAGGCTTGAAAGGCGCGGGAGAGGATTTCGCGCCAGCGCTGCCAGGGCGTCAACTGCTCCGCATTTGTGACCAACCGCCTCAGGAATCGGGCTACCGCTCGAAGCGCCTTTGCGGCGGGAACGGACTTGGCGTGCGTGCTGGCGATCTTGATCGTCGTTTGTCGCGCATGGCGCACCCGTTCGGCGATGGCGTGCAACAACAACGGTCGGCTCGTGATCGCCTCTCGGTGACGATCCGGCTCGGCCAAGCGCGTGAAGATGTTCCACCAATCATAAAACAACGCCACGAGGCGGGCCGCCAGACGACAGCGCGCCAGGTCATGAGTGACGAAGCCGCCCCAGCCCCACTGGTTCTTCAACTCGTCGAAAACATTCTCTCCATCGCCGCGGTCGCGATAGAGCTGGCCAAAGCTTTCCAGAGCCTCGACGAGCGTGGTCGCGAGAACCTGATATTCCCACATCTCCTCGCTCGGGCCGATGTCGGGGAAGGCGAGCCGAGGCGGTCCATCCTCGTCCATCGCGGGCCTCGCCAGCGCGCCTTTCACGCGCCGCCGCAAGACGACGGCGCGCCGTTGTCGGCTCCAGCCCTGCAATCGAATCTCGGTCTCTTTGGCTTGCCAACCTTGACCCGAATCGGCCCAATCGCTCTGCCGCGAAAGACGCTCGATCGCGCGTTTGACATTGGCGGTCAGCCGTAACTTGAACAAATACGGCAAAGCGCGCCGCTCGGCTTCGCCCATGATCCCCTCATTGCCGAAGCCCTTGTCGCCGCGCAAAAGAGAAGGCCAACAATCGCGGGGCGTTCGATCCAACAACGCCCACAGGCCAGGCGCGCTGTGATTGGAAGTGTGCTCGTCGCCCGCGCTCACATCCACGTCGAGAACCAATCGCGTCCCCGCCATCGAATAGGTGTGATAGCAGTGGCTAGGCCGTCCAGGCTTCTTGGGATTGTAGCCGACCACCGCTCCTTCCTGATGGCCGTAGAGCGGCTTCACCGTCGTATCGACGTCGAGTATCCACGCCTCGCTCAAAAGCGGCTCCACGCAAGGGTCGAGATGACCTCGTATCCAGTTGGCGCCCGCTTCTTCCTCGATCGCCGCGAACGCCCGCCGAACCGTGTCCTCGCTGACGATCTTGCTCATGTCGAGAAGCTCGGGCAACACGCCGTCGCCTCGCAGCGCCGCGATATGCGCGTAGCGCTTGTGCCCGGCCAACATCGACAACATCGCCGTCCCCAGCACGTCGCGCTTCTTGGGCGCGTTCGGGCTCGTGTAACGCAGCGGGCAATCCGCCACGAACGCCTCGAACAGCCCCGCAGTCTTCAGAAAATCGATGAAGAACGGCAATTGCCCGAGCGGCGTAAACGCCGCTTCATGGTCAAACTCGACCCGAACCGAACCGGCGAAACTGTCGACCACCACGCCCATGCCCGAGGCGTCGGGTTCAACCGCAGATTGTTCACCCGACGGGTGAGCCCCAAGCGCGCTAAATCTTCTCCCATGCATATGAAAATGAATGATTCTCGGCCCGCGGAAAACACCTAAACCGCCGAATTTAGGTTGATCCATGTCAACGCGGTCGCGGTCGGTTTCGACCCGCGGCCGGGGCCCGCAGACCTTCATTCGAGGGTAAGCAAGGCGGCGACGAGGGGATTGCGGCGAATCGGAACCAGGCAGGGTCGGCTGTTACGATCTCGACGGCGTCGCGTTCGGCCCTGTCGCGAACCGCCTGCGCGAAGCTTCGCTTCCAACTCCGCCGACCGCCGGCGAGCGCCTACCATATTCACACATCTCCAAGGTCGCGCGTTTTCCTTCCCCAGTTCTGCTGGGGAAGGTGGCGCGGAGCGCCGGATGGGGTATGGCCCGCCTGCACGAACCTTAGTCCGATTGCACGAACGTCACCGCGAACCTTTCATCGACGCGTCCCTGCTTTCCGCACCCCAGTTGCGCCGCCTTTCGCGCTCCGCGGAAGGGAGTTCATGTCTCGCGCAGCGCCGCCCGAATGCGCTCGATGACGATCGGCAGTCCGCCGATGACGAGCTCGTCTGGAAATCGCAGAACGCGAAATCCCGCGCGTCGAAACCATGCATCCCTCTCGGCGTCCTTGATCTTCGCATCCGCCGTCTCGTGCGTGCAGCCGTCCGCTTCGACGACGATGTTTCGCGCAAGGCAAACGAAGTCCGCGAAATAGGGTCCGATCGGCGTTTGCCTGCGAAAGCCGTGTCCGTCGATCTGATGATTCCGCAGCGCGCGCCAAAGCATGGTCTCCGCCCTCGTCATGTTCTGACGCTGCGCCCGAGCGAACTTGCGCGAGGACTGACGGAAACGCGGCGGCTCGTCCATCTTGTCTCCCTATCACAAGCGTGACCCCTTCCCCACTGCCGCCACTGCTGGAGGTCGCGGAGCGCAGGATGGGCTATGGCCCGCTTTCTGAACCCGAGTCGCACTGCACGAACGTCACCGCGAACCCTCATCGACGCATTCCTGCTCGCCGCACCCCATCCGGCGCTGCGCGCCACCTTCCCCGCTTCGCGGAGAAGGGAAGACTCGCCGGCTGCGCGCAACTCGATTTAGAAATGACTTGTGTGAATCCGGTAGGGCGAGCGCCGCGGCGCATTCGATTTCAGTGGACTCGGTAATCCTTGGCGCTGCTCTTGCCGAGCGTCAGCTGACGCGCTTCCGCCGCGAGCGCCGGGAGACGGTCGCGGGCAGTGTTCCATACGATATCGAGATCCAGGCGGTCATAGGCGTGTCGCAGCCGGTTTCCCATGCCGCGGATGTCGCTCCAGGGCTGATTTGGCGCGAGTTCGGCCGCGCGCCCGCCCAGACGCTGCGCGGCCTCGCAGATCCGTTCCAGGCAGCGCTCGACGGCGTCACGCGTCCGTCGCGCTCAAACGCCTGCCGGTCCATGCCAATCAGGTAGGATTCGACCCTCTCGGCGTTCTCGACGATGTCCGCCAAACTGTCGACGGGCTCGTGCTTAGAAGGCGCGGCCTTAGCTAGAAGGCACGGCGCCGATCCCGATCGATGTTGGCACGCAGGCGCGACTTCTCGACCGGCTCGGGCAACAGGTCCACGCGCCGGCCGAGGATCTTCGTAACCCGCCGTTCGAGCGCCGTCAGGCGAAACAGGTCCATGCGCGCGGCAGGATCAAACTCTGCGGCAAGATCAATGTCGCTAGCCGCCTCGGCGTCGCCACGGGCAAAGGAGCCGAACAGGGAAAGGTGGCGGATGCCGGCGCCGCGCAGCTCGGCCTCGTGCGTCCGCAGGACGCCGATGATGCGCTCGGCCTCGTCGGTCGTGGTTGTCGTGGTCATTGCGACGTTCTGCTTCCGGCCAAAGGATAGCACGAAACCGGCATTCCGCCTTCAATGACGGTCACACAAATAACAGTTTATTTATGCTTATATAGTGGGGAACCGAGAAATGCAGGGCGACGCTAAACGGGGTCGGAAGCCTTTGATGGAAAAGAGCCCCGTCGCTAAACCGGCGCTAAAGGCGGCGTGGAGCGTGGATTGACGCCGTCGCGGCGAGACCCCACCTTCCGGTCCGAGGGGCCTGAGGGAGTCGAACGATGAGCTTGGTTCTGGTGACAGGAGGGTCGGGCTTCATCGGCGGCCACTGCATCCTGCAGTGCCTCGCCGCGGGCCATCGGGTGCGCACGACCGTCCGCAATCTCTCCCGCGAGCCCGAGGTGCGGACGCTGCTCAAGCGGGCCGGCGCGGACGGCGACGGCCGGCTGTCGTTCGCAGCCGCGGATCTCGAGCGCGACGCCGGCTGGCCGGAGGCGGTCGCCGGCTGCGACTACGTCCTGCACGTCGCTTCGCCTTTCCCGCTCGCCGTTCCGAAGCACGAGGACGAGCTCATCGTTCCCGCCCGCGACGGGGCGCTGAGGGTGCTGAAGGCGGCGCGCGCGGCCGGCGTTCGGCGGGTCGTGCTGACCTCCTCCTTCGCCGCGGTGGGCTACGGCCACGAGGAGCAGTCTGCCCCGTTCGACGAGACGAGCTGGACCAATCCCGACGGGGGCGGCGTCAGCGCCTACGCCAAGTCGAAGACGCTCGCCGAGCGCGCGGCGTGGGATTTTGTCGCTCATGAGGGCGGCCTCGAGCTTTCCGTCGTCAATCCGGTCGCAGTGTTCGGCCCGGTGCTCGGGCCCGATGTCTCGACCTCGATCGCGATCGTCCAGCGCCTGATGGACGGCGCGATGCCCGGGCTGCCGCGCATGACGTTCGGCGTGGTCGACGTGCGGGACGTCGCCGGCCTGCATCTGCGCGCCATGACCGATCCGCGCGCCAGGGGCGAGCGTTTCCTGGCGATCGCGGGCGACTTCATGACCTTCCGCGAGATCGCGCTGACCTTGAAAGCCCGAATGGGCGCGGCGGCCCGGCGCGTGCCGACGCGCGAGCTGCCCGACTGGCTTCTGCGCCTCGCCGCGCTCGCCAACTCCTCCGTCCGGCAGATCCTCCCCGAGCTCGGCAAGAGCAAGAACGCCAGCAGCGCCAAGGCGAGAAGTCTGCTCGGATGGGCGCCGCGCCCACGCGAGGAGGCGCTCGTCGCGACGGCCGAGAGCCTCATGCGCCTCGGCATGCTGAAGGAGAAAGCCGCGGCCTGAACCGGTTGCCTTCCCGCGCCGCCCTGGCTCATCGGCACGCCTTCGCTTGCTCTTTTCGACGTCTCGATCCGGCGCTCGACCGCGGCCCCATCAAACTCTTGCGCGGAACGAAACGTCCGCCATACTGACCGCGCTCGGCGCCGAGCGCGGTCAGATTCGCGGCGGGAGCGAGACGTAGAAACCAAACGGAGGTTGTGGCCAAGACGACGATGTCGGACCCGACGACGGATGGCCGCGCCGCATCGCTTCCGCCTCGGGTCACTGCAAGGAAAGGCCAAAGCGCATGAGTCCCTTCTGGCATATCGGTCAACTTGTCGTCTGCGTGGATACGAACTGGCTGACGCCGCCGCAAGCCGACGAGAGGTTCCCTTCGAAAGGCGACGTCCTCACGGTCGGCGACATCGATCCCGACCAGGGGTTTGCCCCGGGCGAGATCGGCTTTCGGTTCGAGGAATGCGTTCCGCGTCACGGAGGCTGGTTCCTGTCGCGCCATTTCCGCCCGGCGCGGCTGTCGTCCAACGATGCGCTGCGCGAATTGCGCGCGCTGTTGCCGAACAAGCGCAAGCGTTCGCGCGAGGTCGCCGACGCGTAAGCGGGAAGCGCTCGTCCAGGCTGGTTAACAAACTATAATCCGCCAGACCATCGCGGCGTCATGCGACCGTGGTTCATTGTCCTGCAACGGGCGCGCTTCGAAGCAAGGAGCAACAATCGAGCGCAAAGCCCTCAGAGTGCTCGCGGTCATCAGAGCCGCCGGCCGCCCGGCGACTCAATTCTTGCGCTCGAACACCCCCTCTCACGTCTTCTGATTTTGCCGTAACGATCGGCCTGCTCTAACGTCCGGCAGGGCGTCCGCGGGGACGCGGTTTCATGCGGACGACAATGAGAACGAGGGCGATCGCTTCGGCGATCCTTGGGGTTTGCGCGTCGGTCCTGGTCGTTGCGCCGTTGAGCGCGTGGACGGCGGCGGCGTTGTGGTTCCGTCTGCCGCTGCCCGAATGGGCGAGGGCCGTCTGCTGCGCCCTCGTCGCTCTCGGCGCCCTTGCGACCGTCGTCGCGCTTTTCACGCAGGCGCGCTGGCGCGGACTCCTGCTTTTTGCGCTGGTCTTCGCCGGAGCGCTTCTCTGGTGGGGCTCGATCCGGCCGCCCGCCGACGGCGACTGGGCGCCGGACGTCGCTCGGCAGACGACGGGAACACTTGACGGCGACATCCTGAAGCTTTCCGACGTGCGCGATTTCGACTGGAAGAGCGACGCCGACTTCACCCAACGCTGGAGCGCGCGCTCTTACGATCTCTCGAAACTCAGCACGCTCGATCTGTTCCTTTCCTACTGGGCAGGGCCGCAAATGGCCCATCTCATCATGAGCTTCGGATTCGACGACGGGCAGACGCTCGCCTGGTCGATCGAGGTGCGGCGGGAGAAGAACGGCGAGTATTCGCCTGTCGCGGACGCCTTCAAGACTGACACGGTCGTCTATCTCGCGGCGACCGAGCGCGACGTGGTGCGCCTGCGCTCGAACGTGCGCGGCGAGGATGTCCGCCTCTATCGCCTGCGGGCGTCCCCGGAGGCCGCGCGCACGCTGCTGCTCCAATATGTCGCCGAGGCGAACGCACTCAAGGAGAAGCCCGCCTTCTACAATTCGATCACCACCAACTGCACCACGGCGGTCGCCAAGTTGATCTGGGCCGCCGGTGGAACTTTGCCGTTCGACTGGCGGCTCGTCGTCAACGGCTATCTGCCGGCCTATCTTTATGATCGGCGCTCGGTCGTGATCGCGATTCCCCTGAGCGAGCTGATGGCACTTGGACGCATCGATGACCGCGCCAGGGCCGCCGACCAGTCGCCCGATTTCTCGAAACTCATCCGCGTCGGCGTACCGTCGCCGCGCGATTAGCGCGCTCGCGTACGTCGCGGCGCCGGCTTTAGAGCATGATGCGATCGGGTTGAACAGCCGTCACGGCGGGGAGCGGCTTCCCGCGTCCGACGCCGGGGGACGGCGGGCGCTCGTCGAGCCGCACCATCCCGCGATCAGGAAACGATGCCGCTCGTCGAGAGTTGGGCGAAAGGATAGAACTTCTATCCTTTCTGGGCCACTTTTCCGGGCGTCGGCGAACCCGTTTTCGAAGCTCCCGACGCGCTTCCGTCGTCCGGAATCGCTCTTCCCTGTTGTCGCCGAAACGCCGCCTGTTATCTCCCTGATAAGGGCAAAATCACTCCCTGATGCGCTCCTGTTATTGCGCCTGATTCAGGCGCGCAGCGTTTTCTCGTAAACCATTGCAATCAGCCGTTTTTCTGCCGAGCGCCGTGGCCGAAGCGGCGCGATTCCCCCTGTTCTCGCCCTGTTAAACAGGGGAATCGCCCTGTTCGGCAGGCGACCCGGGCCGGCGTTCTGATCGCCAAAGACGGGGGCTCGCGACCGGTCGCATGCCCCTCGCGAGAGCTAAGAAATGGCGCCGTCATTGCTCAACCGTCGGTCCTCCGAAGGCGGCGGCGCCAGAGCTGAGTCGACTTGAAATCATCCCGCTCTAGCCGCCCTTCCTCGTCGCCGTCAGGTGCGCGTCGAGCGCGGCCGGGTCGGCGAGGAGTTCGGCGCTCAGCGCTTCGTGGGCGATGGCGCCGCGGTCGAGCTCGATGGCGTGATCGGTGAACGGCAGGATCTTCTTCGGTTTCTGCTCGACGATGATCATCGACAGGCCCTCCCTGGCCAGTTCGCGCAGCGCCGCTAGCAATTCGTCGACGATGATCGGCTCGAGGCCCTCGGTCGGCTCGTCGAGCAGGAGAAGGCGCGGGTTGACCATCAACGCGCGGCCGATCGCCAGCATCTGCTGCTCTCCGCCCGACAATTGGCGCCCCATGTTGGTCCGGCGCTCCTCGAGGCGGGGAAAGAACGCATAGACGCGCCCGTCCAGGGCCCGGGAAGCGCGACCGCGGTCAGGTTCTCTTCGACCGTCAGCGAGCGGAAAATGTTGCGCTCCTGCGGGGTCCAGCCGACGCCGCGGCGGCCGGAGGGCCGCGATGTCCTTTCCCGCAAGCACGATCCGTCCGCCGAAGCAGGTGGTGGCGCCCACCAGCGTGTCGATCAGCGTCGTCTTGCCGACGTCGTTGCGGCCGAGGAGCGCGAGCGACCGTCCGTCCTCGAGCCAGAAGCCGAGGCCTTGGATGACGCGCGCCTCGCCGTAGCCGGCGCTCAAGTTCTCGACGCTCAGCAGCTCAGCCATGGGCGTCCTCGCCGAGATAGACTACGCGCACCCGTTCGTCTGCGGCGATCGCGTCCGGCTCGCCCTCGGTCAGGAGCCGCCCCGCGACCAGCACGGAAATGCGGGTCGCGAAGCTGAACACGAGGTCCATGTCGTACTCGATCAGAAGGATCGCGACGTCGGAGGGCAGGGCGGCGAGCGCCGCGAGAATGTCCCGCCGCTCCTCCTCCGGCACGCCGGCGGCGGGCTCGTCGAGCAGCAGCACGCGTGGCCGGGTCGCGACCGCGATCTCGAGCAGCCGCTGCTTGCCGTAGGGGAGATATCGCGTCGGCTTGTCCAGCTCGGCCTCGAGGCCGAACCGCGTCAAGAGCTCCTCGGATTTCGGCGACGATCGCGGGCCGGGTTCCGGCGACGCGCCAGAAGTCGGCCCCCGACCCGTTGCGCTCCGAGATGGCGAGGCCGAGCGACTCGGCCGGCGACAGATGGGGAAAGAGCTGATTGATCTGGAAGGTGCACGAGAGGCCGAGTCGCACGCGTTTGTTCGGAGCGAGCCCGGTGACGTCGCGGCCTTGCAGCAAGACCTGCCCCTCCGTCGGCCTGACGACACCGGTCAGGAGGTTGATCAGCGTCGTCTTACCGGCGCCGTTCGGGCCGATCAGCGCCTGGCGCGCGCCGGGCGCGATGCTGAATGACACGCTGTCGGTGGCGAGCAGCGCGCCGAACTGCCTGACGAGGCCGCGCGCCTCGAGCGCCGGGCCGGTCACGCGGCGTCCCCGCGCATTGGCCTGAACGACAAGAGTGAAGCGGCGCGCGCGGCGAAGTCCCGGATCCGCTCGCGGCCGGTCAGCACCAGCGCGACGAGCAGCGCCCCGATCCAGAACTCCCAGTATTCCGGCGTTGCGGCGGAGATGACGTCCCTGAGAATGATGAACGCCGCCGCCCCGATGAGGCCGCCGTAGAGGTAGCCGGCGCGCCGATGATCAGCATCAGCATCACGTCCGCCGAGCGGTGGAAGTCGAACAGGTCGAGCGAGACGATCTGCGTCGTCTGGGCGAGCAGCGCGCCGGCCGCGCCGGCATAGGCCGCCGACCGTGTAGATCGCGACGATGCGCCTGCTGGTCGCGATGCCGAGCGCCCCGGCGCGCAGCCGGTTTTCGCCAGCGCCAGCCCGAACGGCGACTGGGCGAGGCGGCGCGCGACGGCGAACAGGACGAACAGAACCACGTAGCTGTAGAGCGCCGCGCTGCGCTGCCCGGTGAAGCCGATTGGAAAGAGGCCCAGCACCTTGCCCATCGAGAAATTGAGCCCGTCGGCGCCGCCGGTCAGCCAGCCGTTGCGGTTGGCGAGCTCGCCGAGCATCAGGGAGACGCCGAGCGTCACCATGAGACGCGTCAGGTCCGAGCCCCGCAGCAGGAGCGGCGCGGTCGCGACGCCGACGACGGCCGCAATCGCCGCCCCGACGACGAGCCCGAGCGTCGGGTCGGCGTAGCCTTGGCTCGCTAGAATGGCCGCCGCATATGCGCCGACGCCGAGGAACGCCGCCTGTCCGAGCGACACGATCCCGGTCAGGCCGAGAATGAGATCGAGCGACAGCGCGAACAGTCCGACGACCAGGATTTCGTTGATCAGCGCCGCGCGAGGGCAGGGCGACGATCGCGGCGAGCACGGCGAGCCAGAAGACGATCTCCGGCAGGCGCCATCGCGCGCGGCGATGCAGGTGCACTTCGAGTCTCCGGCCCGTTGTCGACGTTCGCGCCGGCTTCATCGCCCGTCTCCCCGCGCGAACAGGCCCTGCGGGCGCAGGATGAGCGTGACGACCATCACGCCATAGATGATGAAGGCGCCGATCGAGGGCATGTAATACTTGCCCGCGACGTCGAGCACGCCGAGCAGCAGCGCACCGAACAGCGCCCCGAGAATCCCGTTCGAGCCGCCGATGGTGACGACGATAAGGAAGGTCACCAGGAATTTCACCGGGAACGAGGGGTCAATTCCCCCCACGACGTCGGCCGCGAGCGCCCCGCCGAGGCCGGCGAGCCCGCTGCCGACGGCGAAGGCGACGGCGAAGATGCGGTCGACGTTGATGCCGAGCCCGTCGGCGACCCGCGCGTCGTCGACCGCCGCCCTGAGCTGCGCGCCGAAGCGGGTCTTGACCAGGAAGAGCTGCAGGGCGGCGGCGATGAGGCCGCAGACGGCGACGATAAACAACCGATAGAGGCTGATGCCGACGCCGTGAAACGTCACGCTGCCCGACAGCCAAGCCGGCAGATCGACCTGCTGCGGCTCGTCGCCGAGGAAAAAGTCGGCGACCGGCATCGCCGTCAGGACGAGGCCGATCGTGAACAGCACCTGATCGAGCGGGCTTGAACCGTAAAGCCGCCGGTAGAGCGTGCGCTCGAGCGCAACGCCGAGAATCGCCGGGATGAGGAAAGCGGCGGGCAAGGTGGCGAGGAACGGAACCCCAGCGCGGTTCATCATCAGCGCCGTCACATAGCCGCCGACCATGGCGAAGGCGCCGTGCGCGAGGTTGATGAAGTTCATCAGCCCCAGCGTCACGGAGAGCCCGCTCGCCAACACGAACAGGAGCATGCCGTAGGCGACGCCGTCGAAAAGGATCGTGGCCATTTGCGCCGCCGCCCGCTCGCGCCGCCAGCTAGTGCTTCGCGGCCTTGTAGGGGTCCTTCACATTCGGGATCGTCGCGAACTCGACGTTGTAGAGCGCGCCATCCTTCTTCTCGACCTTGCGGACGTAGACGTTCTGTACGATATCGCGCGTCTGCGGGTCGATCGAGACGGGCCCGCGCGGGCTCATCCAGCTCATGCCCTTCATCGCGCCGATCAGCGCGTCGCCGGTGTTAGGCCGAAGCGCATCAGCACGTTCGCATGATCGTTGCCGATCAGCTCCTCGGCGAGCCGCTTGGTGACGTCGGTCGCGCCGGTGTCGTCCTTGACCAGGAGCCCGATTTTCTTGCCGGCGACCATGTCGCCGTGCTCCTTGAGGTAAAGCTCGGCGCCGGCGCGCTCCTGCTTGCCGGTCGAGGCCTGCGGGCCGGTCATCGGCAGGATCATGCCGACCGTGACGGGCGCGTCGTCGGCTGCCGCTGGGGCGGCGGCCAATACGGCGCTCAGCGCAGCGCCCAAGGTCCAGCATTTGGAAATCATCGAGGGGTCCTCCCGTTCGCCCTTCACGAGCTTTGAATTGTCCTGTTGGGGCTCTGAAGCAGAAGCGGAATGGCGTCGTCAACCGCTTTTGCGATCGAGGCGCGCAAGAATCCTGTCAGCCAGGATGCGATAATCCTCGGCCGAGTTCGACCGAAGGCCGAGATCGCCGACCGCCTGCTGCCAGCCGACCGAAGCGCGCGACATGGCCCCGTCAAGGCCGAGCAGATCGACGGTCAGCGCCACTTCCCGCATCTCCGCGGCGCGCCGTATCCCATGCGTCATCACCCGCTCGAGCATATAGGCCGAGCGCCTCCTCCAGTCGAAGCCAGGATAGGTGTCGTCGAGCGAATCGAGCACCGTCTCGATGACGCCCGCCTTGCGTCCGGCGAGCACGCATTCGCAGATGAGCGCCTCGAGCCCCTTCATCATGATCGAGCGGATCATCTTGATCGCCGACGAGGAGCCGACCGGGCCGGGATGGATCTCGGCCGCCATGTCGAGCGCCGCGAGAACGGGCGCCGCGTCCTCGGCGTGCGGGCCGCTGATGAGGAGCGGCGTGCGATGCAGGCGCGGATGGACCGGCGCCATCACCGCGACGTCGACGTAGCGTCCGCCGGCGGCGTCCACCTCCTTCGCCGTGCGCTCCTTGGTCTGGGGCGCGCAGGAATCGCAGTCGAAGAAGAACGCGCCCCGCTCGACGCCCGGCAGCGCGGCGACGGCGGCCTCGTGCGCCTGATCGGCGGTCACGACCGAGAAGATCGCGTCGGTGCCCGCGACGGCCTTGGGCGCGGTCGACGCGCCGATCACATTGGCCGCGGAATAGTCGGCGCGCTTGCCGTCCCGCACTTCGGGATCAGGAGAATCCGTCTTGATGTCGTAGGCCGAGACCCGGGCGCCGAAGCCAGGAACGGTGCGCCAGCCGTCGAGAAAGGCGCGCGCCGCCTCGCCGAAGTAGGCGATGGCGCCGTTGGCGATCGATTGCGGCATGCGGCTGCGCCTTTCCTAGCCTTGGGTTTCCGGCAGAGGGACGGCTTGCGGGCCGCACCGCCGTGCCGGGCGCGGTGCGAAAAGTCCACAGCAACTACCACATCCCGATCAGCAACACTGCGGCCGGGATGAACGCGCCGGGAGCCGCCTGATCCGCGGCGCCGCTTGCGGCGACTGCTAGCTGAGCTAAGATCATTTTCCGCGTGGTTTCAGCGCAAAGGCCTCGAAGGCGAGCAAGGTCGGCATCGTCCAGACGGGCAGCCGGCATCGTTCAGCCGCGCGGCGACACAAGCACGGTTCCCCGTGCTGTTGCGGAGACAGACATGAGTTGTCGGCTCACGGGCCTGTCGTCGATGGCGACCCGGCGCATCCTGGGGGATCTCGCTCGGGACTATGAGCGGCAAAGCGGGAGACGGGTCGAGATCCGATCGATGGGCGGAGTCGAAGCGGCGAAACTGGTGCGGGCCGGCGAACAGACGGACGTCGTCGTGCTGGCGTCGAGAGTCATGCAGAGTTTGGAGGCCGAAGGCCATATCGCCAAAGGCAGCATAGTGGATTTCGCGCGATCGGAGATCGCCATCGCGGTCCCCGCTGGCTCGCCGCGACCTGGCGTCGAAAGCGAACGAGCCGTCCGGCAGGCGATGCTCGCGGCGAGAAGAATCTGCTACTCGACCGGTCCGAGTGGCGATCACTTGAAAACGCTGTGCGAGAAATGGGGCGTGACCGAACCGGTGTTGGGGCGCGCCCTCGTGGCTCCTCCGGGCGTGCCGGTGGCCAGTCTCGTCGCGCGCGGCGACGCCGATCTGGGATTTCAGCAACTGAGCGAACTGATCGGGCAACCCGGCGCCGACATCGTCGGCCCTCTGCCGCCGGAGATTCAGTCGGTAACCGTGTTCTCGGCCGGACTCTCCAGCACGTCGGCCGAGCCCGAAGCCGCGCGCGCTCTGATCGCGTATCTGGCTTCCGCGGAAACCCGCGACGCAAAACGACGCTACGGCATGGAGCCCCCCTGAATCGCCCTCGAGGGTGTGCTTGAATTCGCCCGTAAAGGAGGCTTCGAGATGATCATCGACTGCCACGGCCATTACACGACGGCTCCCAAGGCGCTCGAGGCCTGGCGCAACCAGCAGATCGCCGGCATCAAGGACCCCACCGTCATGCCGAAGGCCGCCGACCTCAAGATCGGCGACGACGAGCTCAGCGAATCGATCGAGACGAACCAGCTCCGGCTGATGAAGGAGCGCGGCGCGGACCTGACGATCTTCTCGCCGCGCGCGAGCTTCATGGCCCACCACATCGGCGACTTCGCCGTGAGCTCCACCTGGGCCTCGATCTGCAACGAGCTCTGCTACCGCGTCTCGAAGCTCTTTCCCGACAATTTCGTCGGCGCGGCGATGCTGCCGCAAAGTCCCGGCGTCGATCCGAAGACCTGCGTTCCGGAGCTCGAGCGCTGCGTGAAGGAATACGGCTTCGTCGCAATCAATCTCAATCCCGATCCTTCCGGCGGCTGGTGGACGAGCCCGCCTCTCACCGACCGCCACTGGTATCCGATCTACGAAAAGATGGTCGAATACGACATCCCGGCGATGGTGCACGTCTCGACGAGCTGCAACGCCTGCTTCCACACCACCGGCGCCCATTACATCAACGCCGATACGACCGCGGTGATGCAGTTCATTCAGGGCGACCTCTTCAAGGATTTCCCGGCGCTGCGCTTCGTCATTCCGCACGGCGGCGGCGCCGCCCCCTATCACTGGGGCCGCTACCGCGGTCTCGCGCAGGAGCTGAAGAAGCCGCTGCTCAAGGATCACCTGCTCAAGAACGTCTTCTTCGACACCTGCGTCTATCACCAGCCGGGCGTCGACCTTTTGACCAAAGTGATCCCGGTCGACAATATCCTGTTCGCTAGCGAAATGATCGGCGCGGTGCGCGGGATCGATCCCGAAACCGGGCATCATTACGACGACACCAAGCGTTACATCGAGGCGACCATGAACCTCACCGCCGAGGAGCGCCACAAGGTTTATGAAGGCAACGCCCGTCGCGTCTATCCGCGTCTCGACAAGGCGCTGAAGGCCAAAGGACGATAGGATGTCTATCGGCGGGAGGTTTCCAGGGGTCGATCGGGACGCTCTCGCTGTTTAGGCCACGATCTGCTTGCCCCGGTTGCAGCGCGACCGGTTACAGGCGCGTCGATGCGACCTTCTCAGCCTCCACAGGCAATTGAAGCGCCGCAGCTAACGGGTCTCGTCCGGCGCCGCCAACTGCGCAGCCTTCAGAATGTGCTCAGTGAGGAGGCCTGCCGCCCGATCGGCGTCGCGTTTGATCGAGGCTTCGAGAATGTGCCGATGCTCCTCGGCGGATTGCGAGCGCGGAAATGGCTTGGTCTTCAGCGACAGCATCCGATAGCGGCGGCTGTGGTCGTACATGGCCCTCAAATACAGGCGCAGCCAGCGCGAGCGGCAGTTGGAGACGAGCGCCTCGTGGAACTCTTGATTGGCGCGCTCCCACGGCTCGCCGTAGACCTCCGGCTCGGCTTCGACCAGCTCCTCGACCTTCGACAGCTTGTGATAGGCGCCGACGACGCGAGCCTCCCAATCGAGGTCGGCCGCGGCGATCGACTGCTTGAGCGCGTGACACTCGAGCAGCTGCTGCATCTCGGTGATTTCGCGCAGGTCTTCGTCCGAGACCGGCAGGACAGCGAAGCCCTTCTGGCCTTCGGCGACGACAAGCCCGTCCGACGCGAGGCGCGAAAGGGTCTCGCGCAGCGTGTTGATGCTGACCTCATAGGCCTTGCTGAGCTTCTCGAGTTTGAGCTTGGCCGCCGGCGGCAGGACGCCGAGGATGATGTCGTGACGCAGCCGCTCGTGCAGCGCCTCCGTTAAAGTCGAGGCTCCGCCGGTTCTCGCCGTTCGATCGTCCATTGCTGTCAGGTTCATTTTTTTGCCCCGTGCAGCGATTTTTCCATATTGCAAGAACTCTTTGCAACCTAGTATGAAGCATAAAATATAGGAGGATATTTTAATGCTCCGATGGTCGATCGCCTCCGTCTGCATGGGCGGCGCGCTGGAGGGCAAGCTCGCCGCGGCGGCCAAGGCGGGCTTCCGCGCGGTCGAGCTGTTCGAGAACGACCTGACCTTCTTCAACGGAAAGCCCAAGGACGTGCGGCGCATGGCGGCTGATCTCGGGCTCGAAATCGTCGCCCTTCAGCCCCTGCGCGATTTCGAGGCGATGCCGGAGCCGATCCGAGGACGCAATTTCGAGCGTGCGGCGCGCAAGCTCGAACTCATGCACGAACTCGGGAGCCGGCTTCTCTGCGTCTGCTCCAACGTTTCGTCGGAAGCGATTGACGACCCCGCGGGGGCCGCGGCGGACCTAGCGGAGCTGGCCGATCTCGCCCGCCAGCATGGCATGCGGATCGGCTACGAGGCGCTCGCCTGGGGCCGGCACGTGAAAGACTGGACGGCCGCCTGGGGGATTCTGCGCGCTGCCGACCGCGACAATCTGGGAATCGTGCTCGACAGCTTTCACATCTGCGCGCGCGGCAATCCGATTGAGCCGATCGCGGCTCTGCCGGCCGAGCGAATCGCGCTCGTCCAGGTGGCCGACGCGCCGGCCTTGGTCATGGATCCGCTGTCGCTGAGCCGGCATTACCGCTGTTATCCCGGCCAGGGCGACTATCCGATCGTCGATTTCCTGGATGCCGCGACGCGCGCCGGCTACCAGGGACCGCTGTCGCTCGAGATCTTTAACGACCAGTTCCGGGGCGCGTCGGCGGCGGCGATCGCGGTCGACGGCATGCGCTCGCTCCGCGCTGCCGGCGAAGCTCTCGCAGCGAGGCGCGCGGAGCGCGGCGACGCGCCGCTGGTCGATTTGCCGCCGCTTCCGCCGCCGCCAGTCGTCGAGCGTCCGGAATTCGTCGAATTCGCGGCGAGCGACGCGGACGCGAAGGAACTCGTTGCGCTGATCGAAGGCCTGGGCTTTCGGCTTGCCGGGCGTCACCGTTCAAAGGACGTCGATCTCTTTGCGCAAGGCGAGGTCAACCTTGTCGTCAACCGCGAGCGGGAGGGCTTCGCCCATTCCTTCTCGCTGCTGCACGGCCCCTCAATCTGCGCGCTGGCGCTCGGCGTCGATTCGATCGACAAGGCGCTCGAGCGCGCAGCCGCCCTCGAGTGCCAGAGCTATGTCGGCAAGATCGGACCGGGGGAGGCGACGCTGCCGGCTGTCGCCGGGGTCGAGGGCAGCCTCATCTATTTCGTCGGCGCCGGGGATCCGAAATGGCGCGGCGACTTCGAGGCCGTGGAGGAGCTGGATCCGGCGGGGCGCCTGCGCAAGGTCGACCATCTGTCCAATGTCGTCCGCCGCGCCGAATTCCTGAGCTGGTCGCTATTCTATCGCACCGTGCTCGGGCTCTCGCCGGCGCCTCAGGTCGAGATCGCCGACCCGCACGGCGCCTTTTTCAGCCGCTCGCTGCGCAGCCCGAACAACGAGCTGCGCATCGCGCTCAATATCGGCGAGGGTGGGGCGACGGGCGTGTCGCGCTTTCTCGACGCCTTTGGCGGCGCCGGCTATCAGCAGATCGCGCTGTCGACCGACGACATCTTCGCCGCCATCGAGGCGGCGAAGGGCAGGGGCGTCGCCTTCCTGCCGATCCCCGAAAATTACTACGACGATCTCGCGACCCGCTTCGACCTCGCGCCCGACCTGCTCGCGCGCATGCGTGCGCTCGACATCCTGTACGACCGTGTGAAAGACGGCGAGTTCTTCCACGCCTATACGCGAACCTTCCGCGACCGCTTCTTCTTCGAAATCGTCCAGCGGCGCAATTACGACCTCTTTGGCGCGGCCAACACGCCTGTGCGGCTCGCTGCGCAAGCGAGCCTGGCGGACACCGAGAAGCGGACCGAGATTGAATTCGAATGACGGCCACAGCGATGAGGAAGCCGCAGGTATGATCAACGGCGACACGCAGATCATCGCTCACGTCGGCTATCCAACGACGACCTTCAATCGGGGACTGGCGCGCCGGTTTAGGCCGAAGTTTGTGTTCCCTGTTGGCTCGCCCTTTCGTCTGCGAGTGTCACACCATCTCGGCCGTGCCACGTTTCCAGCCCCCGCCTCGTCGAACGCAGCATGCGGATTTCCCGCACTGCGCTCTCCTGTTTGCAGCGTTACGTCAGCAACGCATGGCGGCGCACGCTCACGGACACGCGCAAACAAAAAGGCCGCCGAGTCGCCCCGCATCATCGCAATGGTTCCCAGGCGAGGGTGTCCGGATCGAGCAGCGCTCGGGGCTTAGCCGGACTTACGCGGGCGACGGTGAGCAGACCGTGTTACAGGCGTGGACCGCGAACTGACGGACGGGCGCTACAAATGCCCGCGTTGCGGACAGTTTGAGTTTCGGCTTAGCGGGCCGACCATGTGTTTTGATTGAGGTTTGCAGCCCGAGATAAGGGTGTGCGGCCTTTCGCCGCTATAGGTCGCTCCCCTGCCCGAAGGATGCCTTGCAGTTCGTCAAGTTGGTTTACCGAGACGGCAGCGGGCGAGAAATCGTTTGATCGCGGTTGATCCAACGTTCGGGACAGGCTGCGAGAAGTCAGCTTCCATCACCATCCGCGTCGCGGTATCGACGCCCACGCGCTTGCCCGTCATGCGCGCCACGATAAGCGCGACGCGCCGCTAGTGCGCCGGCGTCCGCCCGGCGTGAGTCGTCCCGTCTGCCAGGATCACGTCCCGCTCGCGCTGGGCGGGCCTCTGAATAGGCCTCGCCGCCGTGGTCGTTGCGCTTGCCTGCGGCGTCGGAGCCATCGCAGCATGTCGCCTCTCACGCCGGGCGCTTGCTTCGGCTCAACCCGCTCGGGGTCGCCGGCTCGAATTCAATCATCGGGGGCGGCGTCGCTCCTCCGCTTTTTGACTGTGAACAGTTGGCTGGCGCCCTCGGGAACCGCCGCGCAGATGCTCTTTGCTCGGGTTGGCCGGGAGCTCCTGCATCTCATTCGAGCGCAGGTTGTGGAGTCGGTACCCTTGGCTCGGCTGCGCTCTGGCCGCAGGCTTTAAGCGCCTTCGGTATAGCGTCGGCAAGAGACTTGCCACCCTCAAATGATACTGTCGAAACCACGTCTCCTACGCTGTAGCGCACCGAAATTTTGCTTACGCCCTGCAGGTTCACGCCCCTCAAATATTCAAGCGTCTTTTCATCCCCGAACTCGATGGACGTCGACAGAGTCGTCACCTCCATTATTTGGGCATTTTGTTCTTCACGGACCGGCATGGAGTCCGCAACGATCTTGAGTTCCGACGAAGCGCCAACAGAGGCGTTGGACGGTCCCGAAATCAGCAACAGA
Source organism: uncultured Alphaproteobacteria bacterium (assembly GCA_963758335.1). Lineage (GTDB taxonomy): Bacteria > Pseudomonadota > Alphaproteobacteria > Rhizobiales > Beijerinckiaceae > Roseiarcus. The sequence goes on from CAVWVF010000004.1 coordinate 1,486,255, forward strand.
GAGATTTTACCATCCAAGCACCGTATAGCAAGGTCCCCCATACCGTTCCTCGTACCGGCAACGAAATTGGATTTGGCCGGGTCGAAGGGGTCCGTCTCGTCTTTAGCGATGAACCACTCCGAGGTCGGGGACGACAGTTTTGGCGACGGAGAGACTGATCCTTCAGAGGCTGGGGGCGCCGCTGTTGCCGCCCACTTGATGGCGGCATTCGTGAGTTCCGCACCAAACGCATCCCCGCTCACATTACCCGTGACGTCTGCGCGACACTCGTCGCCGTTTTCAAATCCCGCGCACTCCCGCAAGGCGCGTCTAAGGTCTTCTCGCGCGAGAGTATCGCTGTGGACAAAGAGGCTGCCCTGCGATCCTGCTGAACACGCGACGTATGTTGTATCCGCGTGTTCCAGCGAGCATCCTGTCACTGTGACTGTTTGCCCTACGAGACTTTTCCAATCGACAAGGAAATCAACGACATCCATCGTCTTCAGGGCCGGCTTTTCCGCTGGAGCGGCGACCGGAGGAGATCCAACCTGCCCTTGCTGTTCGGGCGGCTGAATAGGGACAATCTCAGGGGAAGGGGTCGGGGGGCTAGGAGCCACCGCCGCGAGGGGCGCGGTTTGAGCTGGCGGCGCCAAGGCGCTTGCGTCGACGGCGGAAATTCGCAACGATCCCTTTCCCGCATCATCGAAGCTCGCGCCCCAGAGGTAGCCCGGCCCTCCGCCGATGCTATAGACAGGCAGGCCAATGCGCGCGGATTTATGCGCGTCGCCAATGAATTCGGCGATCAATCCGCGACGAATTTGCTCGCCGTTTCGCAGAGCGTCCATCGCCGCTTCGTCAAGCGGAGTCAGAGTGACTGCGCCCCATGCGGCGAGAATTGCGTGCGGGACGCCAGGGCGAGGGTCTGCATTGAGAATTTGCGCCTGACCAAAACCACGCGACAGCCGTTGGATTTCGCGGTCGACGTCACCGGGCCCGAAAAATGCGGGAATGATCGCTCAGGTTATGAATGCGACCTTATTGGAGCTGGAATGCAGAATGGTCACCGAAGAGGTGTATCGCCCAAACTTGCCTCAATTCGGTGTGATGGACGGTGCACCAAGTGAAACCCGTGAAGTCATCGCTCGGTCGACAGGAGTAGGACTTGTAAACTGCACTATCAGGATAGACGGTGCCGCCGAGGGCAAGGCCGTCTACTACGAAATTGGGGTTGTAGGGTCCTACCGCTAGGGTGACGGCCTTTTGAGGCTCAGGCGCGTAGCGTCGGGCATGCGCGCATTCATAAAGAAGCCGACGAATTCGCGGGTCGTTCGGGCCAATCCCGTTTGCGGCCAATTGATCGGCGGATAAGTTCCGGCTTGCCAAACAATTATAATCCGCAACCGGGCGACTCTGCCATTCGCGTCGGGCGGAATCCACAATCGCGGAGTTTATGATCGCGCCGAATATGCCGAAAAATTCTGGTACCCGTTGCTGAGAGCGCGCGGATGAAATCGGGGCGCAGAGAGCGATCACCGCGGCTACTAACGACAACCACCACGGGGCGCGAAGGGCTGACATCACAGCACCCCACGATTGACGAAAGAAAAACATAATAGGCCAAAGCCGGCCGAAACCATTGATCTTAGTCAACTCACACAAGGCGATGTCCGTCATTCTGACGACGAAAGGGGCTTGCGGGCCGCTAGGCGAGTGGCGGCAATGGTCCGCCATGCGGGCTCATCTTCGGTTGCCGTCAACGCATCGGGCGCCGGATGCAGTCGGGAAACCGCGTACGAAAGGGGGCGTACGATGGGCTGCTTTCTTTCTGGCATTGGGGTTGTGGCGATCGTTGCAGGGCTGCTGATCTTTCGAAGTGTTGAAATCGAGGGCTTACTTCTCCTCGGGTTTGGCTTCGTAATCATCGGCATCGGAGGAATCGTCACCGCGATCAATGATGTCTATTCAGTATAGAAGACGCGACTGCCGCTTCCGCCTGAAATGCAGGCCCGAACGCCGCCGGTCGAGCGCAGATGGTGGAAGCACCTCTTTGACGATCTGGACTGACGGCCGGAGTCAAAAAAAAAAAACGCTCTTATTGCAATGTGTGTTGACATGAGCGATAAAGGCTCTGGGCATTTTGGGGGCGAAGATGAAGCCGTCGGATTTCGCGGGATGGCTGGCCGCGCTGTCGTCGTTGAGTGCGGCGCAGCGCCGTGTCGTGTTTCGCGAGCTCGCGCTCGCGGAAGCTGACGATCCCTGTGAGGAGGGCGTCGAGATCTGCGAACCGAGGTCTGGCGGGGGACGCGAAGAGGGCCGAGGAGCGCAGCGATGCGGTTGCGGCGACGCTTTCCGCATCGGGCGAGCGCGATATTTTCCGGGAAATCGCAAAGGGGCGTTATTCGCGGACGGGATGTCCGCGCTGCGGCGCGCTCGATGTCCGGCCCTGGGGTGAGGCGAGAGGTTTGCCGCGCTATCGCTGCGTGGAATGCCGCAGGACTTTCAATCCGTTCACCGGCACTCCGGTGGCCGGCCTGCACAACAAGGATCGCTGGTTCGATCAGGCGCGAGCCCTGATCGAAGGGGAGAGCCTCGCCAAGGCGGCCGACCGCTGCCAGATCCACCCGAGCACCGCCTTCCGATGGCGGCATCGGTTTCTCGCCGCTCTCAACCTCGACAAACCCAAGAGCCTTTCGGGCATCGTCGAGGCCGATGAAACATTCATACTCGAGTCCTTAAAGGGTCGGCGGGGCGGCCTCGCCAGGCCCGCGCGCCGCCGCGGCGGCAAAGCCGCCAAGCGCGGCCTCTCGGCCGAGCAGATTCCCGTCGTCGTGGCTCGCGACCGCAGCGGCGCCACGTTCGACGCCGTCCTGTCCCGCCTCGACGCCGCCAGCCTAAAAGAAGCGTTCGGCGAACGAATTCCGCCTTCAACCGATTTCTGCTGCGACGGCGGCTCGGCCATCACCGCTTTCGCCAAGCGGGCCAAGCTCAAAGTCCATGTCCTACCCGCGCCCGGCAACCCCAAGCCCGAAGAATCGCAGTTCCGTATAAACAACGTCAACGCCTACCACGGACGCCTCAAAGAGTGGATGCGACGCTTCCACGGCGTCGCCACCGAAAACCTTCCCACGTACCTGAGTTGGCGCCGAACCCTCGAAGCCATGCCCGCCGATGGCGGCCCGGCTCCCTGGATCGCCGCCGCTGCCGGACTCGGACCGTATCAACACGAAACACAATAAGAGCGAAAAAGAAAGGCCGCGCCCTTCGCAGAGCGCGGCCCCGATATAATAATGCGTTATGTAACGGAATGGAAGCAGGCAGTGGCAGGGCGTAAGCCATTGGGCGATAGGCCTATGACGCTCGCGGAGCGGCAGGCACGATTTCGGGCGGCCCATGCGGACGGCGCACCGAAGGTCCGCTACGTTCCGCGTTTTCCCCCCGGTTGCGGCGCAACAGGGCGCGCACGATGCGGCGCCCCAGGGCGCACAGGCCGGCGCAACGGGCGGCAACAATGCGCGACAATGCGTTAGAGGTCGAGGTCAAACTGTTGCGCGAAATGGTCGACGCAATGCGGGAGGACCGCGACGCCTGGCGCGACCAGGCGCAGCGTCTCGCCCCGGCCGCGCCGATCGCCGCCCCGGCCCCGTCACCGCCGCCATCGGCTCGACGCTCTTGCGCTCGCCGGGCATGATCAGGCCCAGGCAATAATCACGCAGCGGGCCGGCGCGGTCCGCGTGGCCGATCACACTCACCCTCGGACATACGCCGCAAATCGCAACTCGCTGCCGTCTGTCGATCGCCCTGGCCATCTCATCCCCCTTCACGCTGATGATCGAATCTCGCCTCCTAGCTCATTCGCAGCGCAGGTGGCCCTGCGACCTTCTGACTCAGGTTCCGCCTGAAATTTCTGACTCAGTAAGATTAGAGAACCGCACCACCCCGACATCGATATGGCGCAGAAAGGCATTACCATCGCGACATATTCAACTCGCGAGGACGGTGAGCCATCCCGCGGGCAGATTGCTGGCGCGTTCGGGGCGGTCCTCTTCGTGGTCGGGCTCTTCTGGCTCGCCGCGAAGGCCTTGGGCTTTTGAGAGACGGAGGGGCCTCACCCTGACGGTGTCGTCGATGCTGCCCCCGCTCAACCCACAGCGAAGGCTCCAGCGATAGTAATTTCGAGGCTACTCACGCGGCTTCGGCACCTGCTGCCTACGCTTCACGACGGGCGTCGCCGCACGCCATGCAAGGCTCGCTTCCGGCTGGTTGGCTAACCTTTACCGGGAGGGAGTTGAACCCTCTGGATCGCGATGAAAGGTTTCAGAACTTCATGTTCGTTCTCCTCTCCTGAGCTTTCCTGTCGCAAGGGTGGTCTACGCCAAGAGTCCGTTCGCCGGACCGAAGGCCGTTTCGCGTATCTCTCGCGCTACACCCACCGCGTCGCCATTTCCAATTCGCGTCTGATCCGGCTCGACGACAAGGGCGTCACCTTCAAATGGAAGGACTACCGAATCAAAGGCCGCGACCGGCTCAGGACCATGACGCTCGACGCCGCCGAGTTCATCCGCCGCTTTCTCCTGCACGTCCTGCCGAGCGGCTTCCATCGCATCCGCCACTACGGCCTGTTCGCCGGAACGGCGCGAGCCCGCAACATCGAGCGCGCCCGCCAATTGGTCGCCCCGTCCACGACCCCGTCTGAGCGCTCGCGCGCCGAGGCCGACAGCGACGCCGAAACACTTTCGTCTGCGCGCCGATGCCCGTGTTGCGGCGGCCGGATGCTCGTCGTCGAAACCTTCGAAGGCCCGCGCCCCGCGGGCTCGCCATCACCGACCCGGATCAGGATCGACACCTCATGACCGTCGCCGCGCTTCCCGTTACGCAACGACGTTTCGCCTCGCCTCCAGCCGCGCGCCGGAGCAGGAAGGCGATGTCCACACCACCTCCGCAGACTCTCTCCAGGCGCCGCGTCCACACCCGCCGCCCTCATCTTCGCCCTCGAAAAAGCACGTCGTCTTCATTCCCGCCGATAACACCAGCCGCCTCCGGCCTCCGCCGCCACACCGGCGATCCATCCGCGACCTTCAAATCCCCATAGCTTGCGCCCAGCCAAGCCGCCGCCCCATCCTCCCCGCGGTTTCCTCCCGCCGGCCCCGCGTCAAGCCCCGCGCGCTTGCAAAGGGCCGGCGTCCGAAACCCTTCAGCTTACCGGACGGCCGGAGTCGACGTTGAGCGGACGTTGGAGATCGTGACCGCGGACGTCTCAGCTGGGCGGATAGCGGCCGTTGGGCGAACGACAGGGACGGGCGGACTCCGGGCGTTCCCCGGCAGCCCTTGTAGGCCTGGAGTCCCCCCATTTGTGGCGGTCGCCGATCTGCTCGGCGACTGACCGCCCTCGACCTTGAGCAGAAAGTTCCCTTTAATCAGTCGCATAGACGTTACGTCTAAGGGTTAGAGCCCGCCCGCCTTGCGCAGCCGCGCCGAATAGCCGAGCCGCCTGCGGATGTCGCGCTCGAAGCCCCACTCGACTGGCTCGACGATGGCGAAGGCGGACGGCCATACAGTTAAAGATGTATCCGACAATGACGATCCGGGAAGCCGGCACCTTCTACGCCATGTCGGTTTCGAGCCTTCCTATCGCGAGAAAATGGCGGACGCCCTGCGCAAGGCGGGGCATCCGAGCAATGACCGCCGCTGCCGCGGTCCCCAGCGCCACGTCTAGAGCAAGCTTGACAGCTTCCGGCGGCGACCTACGCTTAGCTGTGGACCGACGATCCCGCGCCGGCGCAATTCCAGCGACCGGGCCGACGAATGCGCCGTCTGTCGCCGACGGCGCTCGCCGACCTCTTCTGCTGTGACCGGGCGGGACGATCCAATGGAGGAAACGAATATGCCGAAGGTAAGCGCAAAGAGTGCGGCGATCCTGGCCGCGTCCGCTGCGGTTGCGGTCACGGGCTTCCTGTTCGCGTCGACGCCGCGCGCCGATGAACCCAAGCGCTACAACTCCAGCACCAAGAACTTCTGGCTGCATCCGCCGGACGATTGGTTCATGGGGGATGAAACCCAGGAGCTGAGGGGCACCAACTTCCTGTATACCCTGCCGCCGCCCACCGGCTTCACCAAGGAGGAGATCGAGGCCAAGCTGAAGGAGGTCAAGCTTCCGCCCGGCTTCAAGATCGAGCTGTGGGCGAGCGTGCCCGATGCGCGGCAGATGGCGCTGGGCGACAAAGGCACGCTGTTCGTCGGTTCATTATTTGGCGGCACCGGCCAGGTCCACGCCGTCGTCGATCAGGGCGGCAAAAGGACCGTCAAGACCGTCATCAAGGGATTGAGGATGCCCAGCGGCATCGCATTCCGGGACGGTGCCCTCTATGTCGCCGACATCGACAAAATCTACAAGTACGACAACGCCGAGGCTAATCTCGACAACCTGCCGCAGCCGACGATCGTCTACGACGACATGCCGCCTTACGTTCCGCATGGCTGGAAATACCTGACGTTCGACAAGGACGGCTGGCTTTACGTCGCCTTCGGGCCGCCTTGTAACGAATGCTTGCCGCCGACGTCGACCTCGCAGATCAGACACATCAATCCGACGAACGGCGCGGCGGAAATCGTCGCGCTCGGGATCCGCCAGAGCGTCGGCGGCGACATTGATCCGCGCACCGGCGATTACTGGTTCAGCGAAAACGCGCGCGATTGGCTGGGCGAGGATATTCCCGGCGACAAGTTGAACCACATCGCTCACGTCGGCGAGCATTTCGGTTATCCCTACTGCCACCAGGGCGACATTCCCGATCCGAAATACGCCATGGGGCACAAATGTTCGGAGTTTTCTCCGCCGGTGCTCAACCTCGGTCCACACGTGGCGCCGCTGGGAATGAAGTTCTACACCGGGGATCAATTCCCGCCGGACTATAAGAACAGCATCATCGTTGCAGAGCATGGATCCTGGAATCGCCACAAATACCTGGGCGGAAAACTCATGCGCGTCACGGTCGACCCAGACGGCAAGAATGCTCAGCAGACGGAGCTTGCGACCGGATGGATCAGCGCCGACAACAAGTATCTCGGCCGGCCCAGCGATGTGCTGGTGGCGAAGGACGGCTCCCTGTTGGTTGCCGACGACTACAACGGCGCCATCTACCGGATCAGCTATAGCAAGTGACCCGGCTTTTGCGATCGATCGATGCCGTTGGCAGGATCGATCATCGCTTGAAAGCGGCCGGCCCGGACGCGACCCTTCCGGCTCGGACCGGCCCACAATCAGAGAACCCGAAGACCATGCCCGGCAATGCGGGATTTGCTCCGTTGACGACACGGGCATCGTTCCAGACGCGCATCGCGCTGTTGCTCGCGCTCCTTGTCGCTCCAGAAAGCGCGGGGGCGGCAGACGCGGCGGCAGGCAAGGAGCTGGCGGCCGCTTGCGCGACCTGCCACGGCGAGGACGGCGTTTCGCAAAAGCCTCTAACGCCGTCGCTTGCCGGGCAGACCAACGATTTTACCCAGTGGCAGCTTGTGTACTTTCGCGGTGGCGGCCGAAAGAGCGAAGTGATGGGGCCGATCGCCGAGACTCTCAGCAACGAAGAGATTCGCAATCTAGGCGCCTATTACGCTTCATTGCCGCCGCCTAAGCCGATGCTCGAGACCGACGCGCTCGCGCTGACCGGCGAGAAGCTTGCTTTGCAGCACCGCTGCCGGTCTTGTCATGGAGACGACTATTCGGGCATTGGTCCTGCCGCCCGCCTTTCCGGCCAGCGCGAAGATGTCCTGCTGAAGGCGCTGCGCGATTTCAAGTCCGGCGTACGCCTCGGCTCTGGGGTGGCGTCCATGGCGGACGCCACGTTTGATCTCAGTGACGCGGACTTGCAGGCGCTGGCGCATTTTTTGGCGTCGCGGCCTTGATTCGGCGCAGCTCCTGATACAACGCCTTGCGCCGACATTTCGGAATGAAGACCACATGATATTTGCAGGTCAGTGTCCTGTGGATTTAGGCTCTCGTATTCGTCCATCGGTGAGGTTCCTTTCGTGTGAGTGGCTGCTCACGGTGGAACTCCACCGGTGGACCGCCGGAAACGTCAAACTGCTACTGATAGGGGTAGGGAAGGCTTTCGCCTCCCCTCCCTCCGGTACGCCTTCAGCCGGAGACCGCTTTCTCGCGCTTACCGCCCGTTCGTAGGCGATCTTGAAGGGCAGCAAAGGGTCGATTGCACAAGTTCGGGACGCCGCCGCGGAATGGCCGCTATTTGCGCGAAGCGGTCGTCAGATCGCGACCGGGGACGTCGAACTTGGTGGCGCAGCAGCCGTTGTCGGGGTAGTCGTCGGGGTAGTCTCAACTGGGCGAGTTTCGCGAAAACCGGACGAAGAGTATTTGCCTGAATTCCATTGACTTTGCGACTGCTACGCCGCCTCGTGGCGGCCGACGGAGCTAAATTCTTGCGCTGCAAGGGTTGCGAGTTCGAAAACCGGGAGGGACGCAAGTTCTGCGCGTCCTGCGGCTCCGCCTTGCCCGTGGCGTGCCGGGAATGCGGCTATGCCAACGAGGGTGGCGATCGGTATTGCGGCGGCTGTGGGCGCCTCCTTGCCGAGCCTGACGTCGCGCCGCGGGTAGAGGGCCGCAGCGAGGCGCCTGAGGGGGACCGTCGTCCGGTCACGGTTCTTTTCTGCGATCTGGTTGGCTTTACGCGGCTATCGTCGCAGCTGGATCCGGAAGACGTCCACACGTTGTTGGAGCGCTTCTTCACCCTGGTCGATGCGATCGTTGACCGCTTCGGCGGAACCATCGACAAGCACATCGGCGACGCGGCGATGGCTCTGTTCGGCGCGCCGGTCGCCCACGGCAATGACGCCGAGCGGGCAGTGCGCGCCGCCCTTGAGATTCACGCTTCCCTTCCGGGACTGAACTCGGGTTCAGCGCCTCCGCTTTCCGCGCATATCGGCGTCGCTACCGGCGAGGTCGTCGCCAGTTCGGTCGGCAGCCAGCGCCATCGCGGTTATACCGTAACCGGCGAGGCCGCAAATCTGGCCGCGCGACTTCTTGCGCGCGCCACCAGCGGAGAAACGCTCGTTTCCGACACTGTCTATTGGGCGACCAGCCATGCGATCGCCTATGAACCCGTCGGCTCGCTGACGCTCAAGGGGCTCGATCGTCCCGTCGACGCCTGGAAGCCGACCGGGATGAACATCGCAGCTGCGGGCACCCAGGCTCTGGTTGGCCGCCGCTCGGAGATGGCTCAGTTTCGCGCCGTCCTCGACGCATGCATCGAGGGACCGTCTGGGGCCGTAATCCTGATTCGTGGCGAGGCCGGGATCGGCAAGACGCGCCTGATGGACGAGTTGCAATCAGCCGCCGCGGCGTTGGGCATGACGAGCCACTCGGGCTTCGTTCTCGATTTCGGGACCGAACGCGGACACGGCGCTGTCCGCACAGTCGTGTCGGGGCTTATCGGCCTAGACTCCGGCGCGTCGACCGACATTGTCGAAGGCGCGATCGAGACGGCCGTGCGGGAGCTGAGGCTGCATCCCGACGACGCGCTCTATCTGCGCGATCTGCTCGAGGTTCCCCAGCCGGAGACGACGCGCGGATTGTACGAAGCGATGGATGCGGCGACCCGGACCCAGGGCAAGGAGCGCGTCGTCGCCGAACTGGTGAAGGCTTCGGCCGATCGCCAGCCTCTGCTCGTCGCGGTCGAAGACATCCATTGGGCCGACGCCGAGACGCTCAGCCTTCTTGCGGCGATCACCCGCGCGACGGCCGCGAGCCGCAGCGTTCTGGCGATGACGACCCGGTTCGAAGGCGATCCTCTGGACGCCCATTGGCGCGGACTGGCTGGCGGCGCAGCCTTGATCACCGTCGATCTCTCGCCGCTCTCCCCCGTCGACGCGCTGTCAATCGCACTCCGTTTTATCGATGCCGGCGCCTTTGCCACGCAATGCGTCGAGCGTGCCGGCGGGAATCCATTGTTCCTCGAGCAATTGCTCAGGAGCGCGGGAGACCTCACTGACGGCCGGCTTCCGAGTTCGATCCAAAATGTTGTCCTGGCCCGCACCGATCTGCTGTCCGTCGAAGATCGGCGCGCCATCCAGGCCGCCTCCGTTCTCGGTCAGCGCTTCACCCTGGCCCATCTGCGGTCGTTGCTACAGGAGCCGCGGTACGTTTGCGATACGCTGGTGCGGAACGTCCTTCTGCGTCCGGTCAAGGACGGCCTCCAGTTCGCCCATGCGCTGGTGCGCGACGGCGTCTATGGCTCGCTCACACATGCGCGACGGCGGGAACTGCACAATGCCGCAGCCGCGATCTTCGTCGACGATCCCGTGTTGCGCGCAGAACATCTGGACCGCGCCGGAGACGCCGAAGCGCCTCGGGCTTATCTCGAGGCATCGAAAGCGCAAGAGGGGCTCTTCCGGCCCGATCAGGCCATTTCGCTCGCAACGCGCGGTCTGGCGCTCGCCGCCAAGGACCGCGACATCGTCGATCTCGCCCTGCATCTCGGCGATTTGCAGCAGGATGCAGGACGCGGAGTGGAATTGCTTCAGGCGTACGGCCAGGCGCTGTCGGCGAGCGACGCCGAGGCGGACCGGCGTCGCGCGCTGCTCGGGCGCGCCGCGTCCAATCGCCTCATAGCCCGCCTGGATGACGCATTCGCCGCCTTGGCTGAGGCAGAACCGTTGGCGTCCGCGGAACTCGATGAACGTGCGCTCGCCGAAATTCACTATCTTCGCGGCAACCTTCATTTCGCTCGCGGTGAGCTGCAGGCGTGCCGCAGCGAGCACGAGCGCGCGCTCGACGCGGCGCGGCGAATCGAATCGCCGGAGTGGCAGGCTCGGGCGCTGAGCGGTCTTGCCGACGCGCAATATATGGACTGCCGCATGGCGACTGCGTTGCGTCATTTCGCCGACTGCGTCGATCTATCCGAGGCTCACAGCCTCCCGCGCATTGCGGGGCCCAACAGCGTGATGATGGGGCATTGCCAAATCTATACCTGCGCCGTCGACCAAGGCCTCAGCCACATGCGCAAAGGGCTCGAAATTGCAGGCAGGATCGGCAACCGCCACGCACAGATGTTCGCCACGCAGTCGCTGTGTTTCTGCCTGACGGCGGCGGGTCGCTACGCCGAAGCCGAAGAGTTCCAGGCGGAGGCGCTGGAACAGGCGCGCGCACTGAAGGCGCGACGGTACGAAGCCTTGATCCTCGCCCAGTGCGCAGAAGTCGCTTTGTTCCGCGGCCGCCGAGGCGAGGCCGTGGCGCTGGCTCGCACGGGCCGCGAGATTGCCGACGAGACCGGGCCCGGCTTCGGGGGTCCGCTCATCCATGGTCTCATCGCCCTGGCGGCGGATGTTCGGGAAGAACAAGAAGCTGCGTTGGCCACCGGAGAGGCGCTTCTCGCTAAAGGCGCCGTCGGCCACAACCACTTCTGGTTTCGGCGCTACGCTATCGAGCGGGCACTGCTTGACGAGGATTGGGACGAGGCCGAAAGGCAAGCCGATGCGCTCCTGCTTCGCATGGCGGACGAACCTCTCGCTTATTCCTCTTGTTTGGCGGTGCGCGCCCACGGCTTGGCCCGGCGGGGGCGCGGCGACGCCACCGATGCGGACGAGAAGACGCTTGAACAGGCGCTGGCCTTCGCGGCGGCCGCCGACCTTCGGCTAGATGCGCTCGGCATCGCCTTGCATCGCATGTAACGCGCACGGTGCCGCGGTGCGCCATCGCAGCCGTCCGCTTGGGTCGACGCCACGCCGTCGGGGAATGACCGCCATTTGCGCAAAGCTGCCATTCCCGACGACGGGCTTCGAGACCGGGCGCGCGGTCAAACCCCACCTAATAGGCCTGCCGCAATGCTCGACCCGTTGAGCGCCCTCAGCAGTGCCTGCGCCTCCGCAATTTCAGGCATTTCCGGCGTCGGCGAGAAGCCTTCGAGCTCAGGCGCGAGGAGGGCGTGGGCTTCGAAAAGGCGGCTGGTAGTTCGGTAGAGCTTGGCGACGACGCGAGCAGCTGATAGCCGCGCGCGCCCTGTCGCTTCGCAAGGGCGATGGCGGTCTTGAAGGCGTCTTCGGCCGGGGCGGGGTTCGTCGGATCGCACTTAGGCAGGATATCGCCGCGCGCCCGATGAAGCTCGCATTCGAACGCGCGGTAGCCCGTGCGCTCGCACGTCGCCAAAGCTTCGTCGAGAACGGCCAGCGCGCGTTCCGGATCGCCGGCGCGCGCCTCGGCATCGGCCAGCGCGATCTTGATGATCCCGTCGAACACCACGGCGTTCTGCTCTCGCAGGCTCTCGACTCCGCGGCGCATTGCCGCGAGTTCCTTCGGCGAGCGAGCCGCCTTCGGCGTCCGCCCAGCCGACTAGAAACTCGCCGATCCCGCGGAACAGGGGGAGTTCGTGATCGCGCACGATTCGCGCGAGTTCGGAGACGCTCGTACCCGCCTGCGAGCGGTCGCCTCGCATCAGCGCGAAAAAGGCCGTAAGCGCCGTGGCGTGCGCGAGCGTGGTGGCGTGAGATAGCCCTTCGACCCGCGCTCTCATTCGCTCGATCAAAGAAGCGGCTTGGCCAAATTCGCCGAGAGCCCACGAAGCGAACGCTAGATAGATCATCGCGGCGGCGCCGGGATCCGGAGGGAACCGAACCGCCAGATCGTCGTCGCGGCCAGGTTCGAAACGGGCGAGCGCAAGTTCCAATTCGCGCGCGGCTTCGACGAATTCGCCGGCGAAGAGGTGGGTCATGCCCTGGACCCGATGCGCGATCCCTGCCTCGCCAGAATCCGGTTTCGCCGCGACGTCGGCGAGGAAGGCCGCCGCCTGCGCTTTCATCGCCGGAAGGTCGCCTCGCACATAGCTGCCGGCCCACAGGCCATAGTCCGCCGCCAGTCGTTGGAGGGAGTCGTCGCCCGCCGCGGACTCGCGCGCTCTTGCAAAAGCCTCTGTCGTCTCCGGCGCGCCAAAGCCGCGCGCTGCGATGAGCGCGGCGCCGTAGGCGGCCTGCAACTGCGTCATTCGCCGCCGAGCCGCGTCCGCCTTGACCTCGTCCGTCTCCGCCAGCGCCGCGAGCAGCGCCTGCGCCTCGCCGATCTCCGGCATTTCAAAGTGCGCGCTTCCCCTCTCCCATTCGGGAGAGGGGTCAGGGGTGAGGGCGACCGAGCCATGGTCGCGTCCGGAGGGACCCTCATCCCCGACCCTTCTCCCAGAAGGGAGAAGGGAGAGCGCCAGGAAGCCGTCGAGCGCCGGCGAGAGGACGGCGTGGGCGTCGGCGGGGCGGCCGGCCGATTGGTAGAGTTTCGCGAGCGACAGCGCCGCCCGCAGTTCAAAACTGCGCGTGGCCTGTCGCTTCGCGACGGCGATGGCGGTCAGGAAGGCTTGTTCGGCCGGGGTGGGGTTCACGGGGTCGCGCATGAGCAGCATTTCGCCGCGCGCCCGATGCAGTTCCGCTTCGAACGCGCGATAGCCCAGGCGGCCGCAGGTCGCCAGCGCTTCGTCGATGATCGCAAGCGCGCGGTCGGGATCGCCCGCGCGGGCCTCGGCCTCGGCCAGCGCGATCTTCAATAGCCCGTCGAAATACAGGACGTTCTGTTCGCGCAGCAGCTCTGCGCCGCGGCGCATGTCTTCGAGCCCGGCACCGGGCGCGGCGGTCGCAGCGGTCGCCCAACCCTGCAGAAACAGTCCAAACGCGCGGTGCAGGTTCAGATCGTACTCGTGCGCGAGGCGGACGAGCTCGAAGGCGTTCGGCGTGGCGCGGGCGTGGTCGCCACGCATCAATTCGAACAAGGCCGCGTGCAGTCTTCCATACGCGAGCGTGCTGACATGGGTGAGGTCCGCTATTCGCGTCTGCATGCGGTCGATGAACGAAAACGCGCGATCGACTTCGCCCAGAGGCCACGACGCAATCGCCAGATTGGTCATCGCGGCGACGCCTTGGTCCCATGCGAAGCGAAAGGCCAGATCGTCGTCGCGGCCGGGTTGGAACAAGGCGAGCGCGCGTTCCAAATGATCCCGCGCTTGCGCGTACTCGCCGGCGAACCAGCAAGTCATCCCGGCGGCGCGATGGGCGACGCCGGCCTCGGGCGAATTGGGTCTCGCCTCGACGTCGCTGAGGAAGGCCGCGGCGTGCGCGCGCATCGATGGCAAGTCGCCTCGCACGCAGCTACCGACCCACAAGCCGTAGTCTGCCGCCAACCGCTCCGGCGCATCCTTGTCGCCGGACGCCGAGTTGCGGGCTCTGGCGAAGGCTTCTGTCGTTTCCGGCGCGCCGGAACCGCGCGCCGCCAAAAGCGCGTTGCCGTAGGCGACGTGCAACTGCGTCAGCCGCTGCCGCTGCGTGGTTTCGGCCTTGACCTCGTCCGTCTCCGCGAGCGCCTCCAGCAGCGCATGCGCCGCCGCGATCTCTGGCAGTTCCGGCGTCGGCGCAAAGCCTTCGAGCGCTGGCGCGAGCGCGTCATGCGCCTTGACCGGGCGGCCGGTCGATTGCCAGAGCTTCGCCAGCCTGAGCGCGGCCTGCAGGCCGAAACTGCGCGCGCCCCGATCTCGTGCGATCGAGATGGCGGCGCGATAGGCGTCTTCGGCTGGGACGGGATGTTCGGAATCAGCCTTCAGCAGGATGTCGCCGCGGATCCGGTGGAGGAGGGCGTCGGTCCAACGCTCGCCCGTCCGCCGCGCCAGCGTCACCGCTTCATCAATATGCGCCAAGGCTGCTTCAGCCCCTTGCCCTTCGGCTTCGAGCTCCGCGAGCCGGCCCAAAAAATGCGGGAAGAAGCCCCAAAATCCCTCATCGGCATATTTCCCCAGAGCTTCGCGCATCTCCGCCATGCCGGCGTCGCGATCGCTCAGTCGAGCGCGCGCCCAGCCCCGGCTAAGCGATCCGAAATTGAGGAACCACGCGAGCCCGTTTCTTCCCGCAATTTCGACCAGAGTCTCCGCGTCGCGCAAAGTTCTTTGCGCGTCGGCACGGAACATTTCGAGCGTCGTCTTGAAAGCGTATACGTTGACCAGCGTGGGGATGTGCCCCAGTTCGACTGCGCGCGAAACCGCGTGATCGATTAGCCGCCGCGCCCGTTCGACTTCGCCGAATTGCCAAACGACGTGAGCGAGGTAAGCGGTCGCGCTGCTTTCGCAGTCCGTGCCGTGTCTGCGCCTCGCCTCGCCGTCCCATTCCGGGTCGCAGATCCTCAGCGCCTCCTCAAGATGCGCGCGGGCCTGCGAAAGGTCGCCCAGGCTCAGGCACGCGCGCCCCGCCGTGCGGCAGGCGGCCGCCAAATCCGGCAATGTCCCTTCGTTCTTCGCAGCTCGTATGAAGCTTTCGGCCGTCGCCCGCGCAAACTCCGGCTCGCCGCGCACCATGCAACCGGCCCATTGCGAGTAATAGACGTCGAAGCGCTCGGCGGCATTGCCGATCCCCGCGGCGAGTTCCTGAGCGCGCGCAAAAGCGGCTTTCGTTTCCTCGGCGGCATAGCCTCGGGACCACATGACGGCCTGGCCGTAGCTGATCTGCAAGTGAAGTCTCTGCCGTCGCGCCACAACGGCGGCCTTGACCTCCTCGTTTTCCGCGAGCGTGGCGAGCAGGGCCGCAGCCTCGGCGACCTCGGGCATTTCGGGCGTCGGCGTAAAGCCTTCGAGGGCGGGCGCGAGAACGGCGTGGGCTTCGGCGGGACGGGCGGTCGCGCGATAGAGTTTCGCCAGCGAAAGCGCGGCGCGCAGTTCAAAACTGCGGGTGGCCTGCTGCTTTGCGACGGCGATGGCGGTCAGGAAGGCTTCTTCCGCAGGCGCGGGACTGGCGGGATCGCGCTTGAGCAGCATTTCGCCGCGCACCCGATTGAGTTCCGCTTCGAACGCGCGATAGCCGGTGCGGTCGCACGTCGCCAGCGCTTCGTCGACGATCGCAATGGCGCGGTCGGGATCGCCCGCCCGGGCTTCAGCCTCTGCCAGCGCAATCTTCAATAGCCCGTCGAAAAACAGAACGTTCTGTTCGCGCAGCAATCCTGCGCCGCGGCGCATGTCCTCGAGTCCACTCCCCGCAGCGCCGCTAGCAGCGGTCGCCCAGCCCTCGAGAAATGCGCCAAACGCGCCATACAGGGTCAGCTCGTGCTCACGCGCGAGGCTGGCGAGTTCGAAGGCGTTCGGCGTGCCGCGCGCATGGTCGCCCCGCATCAATTCGAACAAGGCCGCTTGCAGTCTTCCATACGCGATTGTGCTGACATGGGTGAGGTCCGCGATCCGCGTCTGCATGCGGTCGATGAGCGAAATCGCGCGATCGACCTCGCCGAGAGGCCATGACGCAATCGCCAGACAGGCCATCGCGGCGACGCCTTGGTCCTGGCCGAAGCGAAAGGCCAGATCGTCGTCGCGACCTAGTTGGAACAAGGCGAGCGCCCGTTCCAAATGATCCCGCGCCTCGCGATACTCGCCGGCGAGCCAACGTGTGACCCCAGCGGCGCGATGGGCGACGCCGGCCTCGGGCGAATCGGGTGTCGCCTCGACGTCGCTGAGGAAGGCCGCGGCGTGCGCCCGCATCGATGGCAAGTCGCCTCGCGTGGCGCTGCCGACCCACAAGCCATAGTCGGCCGCCAATCGTTCCGGCGCGTCGTTGTCACCGGACGTCGACTCGCGGGCTCTGGCGAACGCCTCCGTCGTTTCCGGCGCGCTGAAACCGCGCGCGGCGATGAGCGCATTGCCGTAAGTCACCTGCAAATGAGTCAGTCCCTGGCTCGGGGCGGCCGAGCCGCCTGTGGCCCGCCGCGCCGTCGCGCCCTTGTCCGCCATTGCGATCGCCTTGCCGAGATGCGCGATCGCCTCCTGGAAGGCCGAGCGGCGGAGCGCCTGGTCGCCTGCCTTGCCCCACCATTCGATGGCGAGGTCGTCGAGGCCGGCCTCGGTGAAATGATGGGCGATCGCCTCGGGCTCGGCGTTCGCGTCGCGCAACGCCTCGGCCGCGCGGCGGTGAAGCGCCTGGCGGCGGCTCTTGAGCAGGCTCTCGTAAGCTGCGTCCTGGATCAGCGCGTGCTTGAAACGGTAGGCGGCGGTCGGCGGGGCGCCGTCGACGAACAGGAGGTCGGCTTCCGTGAGCCGATCCAGCGCGGCATGCAGGCGCGGCTCGTCGAATCCAGCGGCGGACGACGACACGTCGCTGAGCAGCCGGTAAGAAAAATCGCGCCCCAGCACCGCGCCGATCTGCGCGACTTCGCGCGCTTCGCCGAGCCGGTCGAGCCGCGCGGCGAGCGATTGCTGCAAGGTCGGCGGGATCGCTTGTGCGCCGCCCTGCGCGTCGCGCTCGAGCAGGAGTCGCGTCACCTCCTCGACGAACAGCGGCACGCCGCCGGTCCGCTCGCCCACTCCGTTGATCACCTCGTCGGAGAGCGCATGCCGGTTCGCGATCTCGCCGACCATGCGGCGCACCTGCGCGCGGTCGAGCGGCGCGAGGGAAATAACGCTGTGGTGCGAGCGCAGGCTCCAGTCTGGGCGGAATTCCGGCCGGGTCGTCGCCACGATGAGAAGCGGCGCCTGGGCGCCGCGTTCTACGAGCGCCCTCAACAGATCGAGCGAAGTCGGGTCGGCCCAGTGCAGGTCTTCGAAGGCGAGGACGATCGGCTGCGATCGGGCGCCTGCCAGAAACGAGGCTGTCATCGCAGCCAGTTGCCGGCGTCGCAATTCCTCCGGCGCGAATTTCGCCGCGCGGTCCTCAGGCAGCGCGACGTCGAACAGCGGCGCGAGCAGGGGCGCATATTCGGCCGCGTCGAGACCGATCAGCCGCAAAGT
Source organism: uncultured Alphaproteobacteria bacterium (assembly GCA_963758335.1). Classification (GTDB taxonomy): domain Bacteria; phylum Pseudomonadota; class Alphaproteobacteria; order Rhizobiales; family Beijerinckiaceae; genus Roseiarcus. The sequence continues at coordinate 1,503,963 of CAVWVF010000004.1, forward strand.
GTTCTCGAGATCGGCGAGCTTCTGCTCGTCGGACGCGTCGGCGCCGCCGTATCGCAGCCGTCCCCATTCGGCGAGCGGGTGCACGGGCGTGTTCTGCAGGAGCTGCGAAGCGGCCCACTCGACCCAGGTGTGCGGCGTCTCGGCGAGTTTTCCGCGGAACTCCTCGACGAGGCGCGATTTGCCGATGCCGGGCTCGCCGACGATCTGGACGAACTGACCTTCGCCCTCGAGCGCGCGCGACCAGCGGCGCTGAAGCAGCGCAAGCTCGTCCTCGCGGCCGACGAGCGGCGTCAGAGCGCGCGCGCCGCCGCGCCGGCCGCCGCCGCTCGCGCGCACGATGCGATAGAGCGTGACCGGCGCCGGCACGCCCCTGAGCTCATGCGCGCCCTTGTCCTCGGCGACGAACAGCCCGGCGGTCTGCCGCTGCACGGCGGCGGTGACGAGCACCGCCCCCGGTTCGGCCGCGGCCTGCACCCGCGCCGCGACGTTCGGCGCCTCGCCGAACACTTCGCCGGTCGAATCGACCACCACCTGCCCGGACTCGAGGCCGATGCGCGCGACGAGTTGCGGCGCGTTCTTTCCGGCGTTCCTGGCGTTGAGTTCGCCAAGCGCCCGATGTATGGCGAGCGCGGCGCGGACCGCACGTTCGGCGTCGTTCTCCTGCGCCTGCGGATAGCCGAACAGAGCCATCAGCCCGTCGCCGAGCTTCTTCAGCACGTGACCGCCGAGCCCCGTCACTGCCGCCGAAGCCTCGTCGAGATAGGCGCCGACCAGATTGCGCCAATCCTCAGCGTCGAGCTTGGACGCGAGACTCGTCGAGCCGACGAGATCGCAGAACATCACTGTGATCGGCCGGCGCTCGGCAGCGTCCGTAGACGAAGATAAGGGCGCAGATCTCGTCGGTTTCGCTGCTGGGTCGGTCGCGCCAAGACTAGCGATCGCCTTGAGCAGGCGCTTGCGATCCCCCAGATTGACGCCAAGCTGAGCCAGATCTCCGTCGGTCAGATCAGGCAGCACGTCGGCGTCGATCGAGTTATCGCTAAACGCGGTCTCATACCGACTGAGGCCGAGGCTTCGCAGCCACGCCCCGATATCCATTGCCGCACTCCAAACAGCGCCCGGTCATGATCGTCGAGGTCAGGATGCATGTCCAGGGCAACATTCTCGACAGACCGCTTCGGGTCGGAATTTCACCTATTCGTCCGCACGCGAAGCCGACGGCCGGAGTCGACGTATTGCGGACGTAGCGGACCGCGACCTTGGACGCCTCAATTGCGCGGGGAAGCGGACCTACAGGGGTCGCCAGCGAAGGCGCGGAGTCCGCCCGGAGCGGACCTACGCCAAACTATCCATCAGCGCCTGCGCCTCGGCGATCTCCGGCATCTCCGGCGCCGGCGAAAAACCTTCGAGCGCCGGTGCGAGGACGGCGTAGCCTTCGGCGGGACGGCCGGTCGATTGGTAGAGTTTGGCAAGCGCGAACGCCGCCGGTAGGCCGTAGGTTCGCGCGCCTTGCTCATTGGCGACGGCGATTGCGGCTTTGTAGGCCTCTTCGGCGAGCGCGGGATCGACGGGATCGCGCTTGAGCAGGATGTCGCCCCGAACGCGATGCAGGCCGGCGTAGGCGCACTGGCCTGCTACGCTTGCTCGAACTCAGCGCCTCTTCGATCGTGGATGAGGCGGCGTCGAGGTTTTGAGCATCCGCCTCGCACTCCGCCAGTAGCCAGAGGAAGGGCGGCATTAAATGCCTGTTGCCGGTCTTTGCGTAGTCGGCGATCGCCTGCCGGAGCTCGGCGGGGTCGGCTTGCGGGAGCGCCAGTCGAAAGCGCGCCCAGGCTGACCAGACTTCGCCGAGGGCGACATAAAATTCCATCCCGTGCTCTTGCGCGAACGCGACACAGCGTTCTCCGGAATGCAGCGCGGCGGCCGGATCGCGATCCTCGACGGCGAAACAGGTCCTCATAAGATGCGCGTGCGCCGTGGTCTGGAGGTGATCCAATTCGGCCGCTCGCGTGAGATACTGTTCGCTCAATTCTCGATAACGCCGAAGTTCGCCCTTCCTCCGGACCACAAAAGCCAATAGGGACGTTGCGTAAACGCCGGGATCTATCCAGTCTTGAATGGTCTGCCCGCCGTCCGGCGCCGGCCTCCAATCGGCCAGAACGCGTTCGAGAGCGCTTTCCGCCCCGGAAAGCTTGCCCTGGTTCAACAACGTTAATCCTAGCCAAGTTCGAGCATGCGCCGCGTGCGGCCCGTCCCGCGCCGCTTCCGCTTCGTGCAGATACGTCCTCGCTATCTCCTCGGCCTCCCGCATTTCGCCGCGAGTGACGCGCACAGAGCATTGGCCGTAATAGGCGGCGAGGCGCTCCGAAGAATCGCCGGCATTGCCCGCGAGCTCCGCGGCGCGCGCAAAAGCGGCCTTGGTTTCCTCGGCGGCGAACCCCTTCGACCACATCACCGCTTGGCCGTAATCGGTTTGCAGCTTCAGCCGCTGGCCGGACGCGGGGGCATCCTTCGCCCCCCGCTCCGACGCCGAGCCCGCGGCCTTGTCCGCCATCGCGATCGCTTTGCCGAGATGGGCGATCGCCTCCTGGAAGGCCGAGCGGCGGAGCGCCTGGTCGCCGGCCTTCCCCCACCATTCGATCGCGAGGTCGTCGAGTCCGGCCTCGGTGAAATGATGCGCGACGAGCTCGGGCTCCGCCTCTGCGCGCTCCGGGTCGTCGCGCAGGATTTCGGCGGCGCGGCGGTGCAGCGCCTGGCGGCGGCTCTTGAGCAGGCTCTCGTAGGCCGCGTCCTGGATCAGCGCGTGCTTGAAGCGATAGGTCGCCTCACGGCCCGCGCCCTCGACGAACAGGAGATCGGCGTCGACGAGCCGATCGAGCGCGGATTGCAGGGCGGGGTCGGCGACCCCGCCTACAGCTTGTAACAGCGCGCAGGTGAAATCTTGCCCGAGCACCGCGCCGACCTGCGCGATCTCGCGCGCTTCGCCCAGCCGGTCGAGCCGCGCCGCGAGCGACTGCTGAAGCGTCGGCGGGATCGCCTGCAAGCCGCCCGCTTCGCCGCGCTCGAGCAGAAGGCGCGTGACCTCCTCGACGAACAGCGGCACCCCGCCGGTGCGCTCGCTCACCCCCTCGACCATCTCTTTGCTCAGCGCATGGCGGGCGGCGAGCTCGCCGACCATAAGCGCGACGTCGGCGCGATCGAGGGGAGAAAGCGAGATAACGCTGTGGTGGGAGCGCAGGCTCCAGGCCGGCCGGAACTCGGGGCGCGCGGTCGCGGCGGCCCGGCGGCAAGGGGATGTCGACGAGCGGAGCGAGCAGCGGCGCATGTTCGGCGGGATCGAGGCCAATCAGTTGCAGAGTGTTTTCGAGGTCGGCTAAGCGCTGGCTGGCCGGTGTCTCTGCATCGCCGAAGCGCTGGCGGCCCCATTCGGCGACCGGATGCAGAGGCGTGTTCTGCAGGAGTTGCGACGACGACCATTCGACCCAGGTGTGCGGCGTCGCGCCCAGGCGGGCGTGGAACTCCTCGATCAGCCGCGACTTGCCGATGCCGGGCTCGCCGACGATCTGCACGAACTGTCCCTGGCCGGAGCGGGCGCGCTCCCAGCGCCTCATGAGAAGCGCGAGGTCCTCCTCGCGGCCGACGAACGGGGTGAGCGCGCGCACGCTGCTGCGCCGCCCGCCGCCGCTCGCGCGGACGATGCGATAGAGCGCAACCGCCGCCGGCACGCCCTTGAGCTCATGCTGGCCTTTGTCCTCGGCGACGAACAGGCCGGCCACCTGGCGCTGCACGTTCGCCGTCACGAGAACCGAGCCCGGCTCGGCGAGCGCCTGCACCCGCGCGGCGACGTTCGGCGCCTCGCCGAACACTTCGCCGCCCTCGTCCACCACAACCGGCCCCGAACTCGAGGCCGATCCGTGCGGAAAGCTCCGGCGCGCCCTTGCCGGCGTTCCTGGCGTTGATCTCGGCGAGGGACCGCTGGATCGTGAGCGCCGCCCGCACCGCGCGCTCGGCATCGTTCTCCTGCGCCCGCGGATAGCCGAAAAGCGCCATGAGCCCGTCGCCGAGCTTTTTGAGAATGTGCCCGCCGAAGCCGGTCACCGAAGCCGAGGCTTCGTCGAGATAGGCGTTGACGACGTTGCGCCAGTCCTCCGCGTCGAGCCGCGACGCGAGGCTCGTCGAGCCGACAAGATCGCAGAACATCACGGTGATCGGGCGGTGCTCGGCGGAAGGCGGGCGAGGCGGATGGGCGTCGGCGGGTTCGGATTTTGTCCCGGCCGAGGGCAGCCCAACAAGGCCGGCGATCGCCTTCAGCACTCGTTTGCGGTCGCCGAGCGGCAGTCCGAGCTTTTCGAGGTCGCCATCAGTGAGATCGGCGAGCACGTCCGCGTCGATCCTGTTGTCCCGGAACTTGCCCTCGTATTCGCCGAGGCCAAGGCCGCGAAGCCACTCGCCGACATCCATGGCCGCGCTCCACATGGCTCGGCGACATAATCGCTCAGTCGCGGCAAGCTGTCCAGCAGTTCGGCCGAGATTGTATTGGGCTCAAAGGCTGTCCAGGGCGATTGAGCCACTGACATTGAACGGCTGGTTATGGCGCTTCCTGCGCGTCGGGCCTATGGCCGGTGTCCGGCGCTCACCGCCTATTCGAAGCTGACCGCCGAAGGGCAACACAGAGGCAATCCCTGCGGGTCTCTAAGGATTACGGATCAGGGTGATACGCGCTCAAATCCCTTGCGCTTTCGGTCTGGCTGCGCTCAAGCGCTTCGTGCGGGCTTTTCAGGCGCGCTGAGCTCCGACACTCGGGCGGCTGGCAAGTTGGTTAATTTTGTGTTTCCATTGCGGCGGACTCCGAGCGGGCGCGAGGCGCACGAGGCAAGCCGCGGATGCGAACACTTTTTGTTTTCTGCGCGGTCGCTCTCGGTATGGGCTGCGACGCCTCGGCGACGGAGCTGGGCCTGGCGTCGTTCTATGGCGCTCAAGGACTGACCGCGGCGCATCGCAGCCTGCCGATGGGATCGCGGGTCAGGGTCCTCAATCTCGACAACGGCCGGTCCGTGATCGTCAGGATCGTCGATCGGGGGCCGTTCATCCACGGAAGGGTCATCGACGTTTCGACTGCGGCCGCCGTGACGCTCGGCTTCCGGGACGCCGGGCTGGCCCACGTGAGGATCGAGCGCATTTCCGCGGAAACCTTGGAGGCCAGCGCTGGGCCTTCGCGGCCGACGGCGCCTGCGTCCAACGAGACCTCGTCCTATGCGATCTGCAGTTACGGCGCCGATCGCGTGGAGCATCTGCGAACCGACTCGGTCGGCGACCGAGCGGCACCGCCGTCGGGCGATGCGTTGGGATGCGATAATTTCCGATTGCGGCTTGTCCGAACTCGCTGAGAGCACGGACGATCTGGCGCCCGTCGTCGCCGCCCTTACCAAAGTCGGTTCAACCGGAGTGGAGAGGGCCGACAGCATCCCCGTGAGCGGCCTGGCGGATATGGAGGCGGCCGAGAGCATCCCCGTCGGCGCGCTGGCCGAAGTTTTGCAGCGCAAAGCCCCTGTAACGCGCTCTGCGAGCCATTGCGCTGCGGCGTCCTGTGAAGCCGCGGAGCGGCCGCAGGCTTCGAACACCGTGTATTCGCTCTTCGCAGAACTTCGCCGGGTCTTCGATTAGCGCTCCCCGGATTACCATGACTCGCGCTCAAATCCCTTTTCGATGGGCAGTCCGTCCGGGTCGATCCTGACGCGTTCACAGCTCGGCTTCCAGAACGGCGGCTCCTGGCGCACTCGCTCCGTCCAGCCTACGGCGGCTTCGTCCGCGTTTTCGCCCGTCCAGCAGGCGTAGGAATCAGCGGTGTCCGCCGGATCTTCTAAACTAAACGGCGAGGGGCTTGCCCGTTGGCAAAAAGCCCTCCCTATCCGCCAACGTCTCTGACGGGGCGTGACCATTCGTTCGACGCACGCCACTTCGTGCAATGGCGTGTCGGGGGTTATCGCAGATACAGGCCGTGGTCTCGGCCGGACCTCCGCGGTTGTCAAAACCATGCCGACCCGTTCGCCTCCGCTTGGGATCCCGTCGCCGCAACCGCCTCGAGGCTATAGACGTCGAAAAACCACCCGCCGGCGCCGTCCGCCACCGCAGCTAGGTTCATCGCGTCGGCAATCGACGTCCACGTTTCGCCGTCCGCCGTCTTGCGGCGCAACTTCAGGTCCGGCGCAGGCGCGTAATAGCCGGTCTCGCGCCGTTTCCAAAGCTTGCGCGCCGGCCGGTAGGCCGATCCGACTTCCGCTCGCGCCATGACGCCGCTGACGTAGTCCCGTTTGCGGCGCGGCTTCGGCCATAGATGCTCTGGAAGCAATTCGAGCGTCCGGAGCAAGGAATCCGAGAAGAAGCCCCGCATGTGGCGTTGCGGTCCCAACAGCCGCGCAAACAACCCGCCGGCATGGGTCTTCAAGCCGGCGAGCATCAGACCCAGCAGCCAAAACTCGCCCTGACCGCGCTCCAGCCGCACGAGTTGCCCGTCCGCGTGAACGTCGAGTGTATCCGGGCCCAGGCGCTCGAAGAGCGCGCCAAGATGCGCCTTGCCGAAGGCGTGATCGTCGATCGCGCGGTTGAGCGCCCCCATCCAGGCGGTGTGCCCGTAATCGTCGACCAAGTCGGCGTCGGCGCCGCGTTCGAGGAGTTGTTCGACGAGCGCGAGGTTGCCGGCTCGCGCCGCGAGCATCAGAGGCGTCGCGCCGCAATAGGTTCTATGGTCGACCCCGTAGAGACCGCAATCTTGCAATATGGTCTTCGGCGAGCGCTCGAGATAGGGCCGCAACAGCCGCTCTCGCATCGCCGCGACCGCACGCGTGGCGCGCCGCATCGGGTTTTTGGGATCGTCGGCGAAGCCTTCATCCTTGGAGGGGTTGACGAATCGCCATCCGTAGAGCGTCCGTTCGGAACGACCCAGCAATTCGCCTTCATGAGTGAGCGGAAGCGCGGCACCGAACTTGGCGTCGCGGGCGAGCTTCTCGATATAGGCGCCTTGTCCATGCCACAGCGCGTAATCGAACATGTTTTGCTTGATCTTCGCAGAAGGGTTTCTGGGATCGAACGCCTTGGGAGCCCATTCTCGTAGCGCCGTCAAAGACCACGGGGTCCACGGCGTGGGACGGCTCGCCAGAAAAGTTTCCCGAATGGACCGTGCTTGCTCCTGTTTGCCTTGCAGTTCGAGCTTCCGCGCTTCCTGCGCCCATTCGTCCCTGGTCGACGCCTGAACCGGGCCTGTCGCGATTTCGGCGACTTCCTCGAGTCCGAGAAGCTCCAGCAGAGGATGCCGGACGTCGGACTCGACAAGCGCCAGTCCCTCCATCGCGCGAGTCATCGCAACGTAGAGCGCGTTGACATAGAATTTGTTCAATTCAAGCGACTTGTCCGCCTTGTCTTTCGCCCGGCGGTAATCGAGTTCATCTCCCTCGAGGTCGGCCGCAACCACGTCCCGGCACAGATCGGCGTAGACCGCGCGGTTGCCGGAGACCAGATTGAAAAGGATGACGTTCGGATATTCGAGGCCTTTCGCCTCATGAACGGAAAAGACGAGCGGCGTCCTGAAATGCGCGCGGGCGGCGGCCTTGTCCTCGTCGCGCAGAACGATCACCGCGCTGTGGACTGACGCGCGTGACGATGCGTCCAGAGCCTTCAACGCCTTTTCCTCGGCCTTGAGCAAGCGGACCTGGCCCGCCGCGGGAGATGCGCATTTGACCAGGAAACTGCTCTCGCGATCGACTGAGCCGAAACGCGCCTGCTTGATCTTCAACAGGCGGTTGGCCAACGCGGTGACGGCGCGCGTGTTGCGGAAATTCGCCTGCAACACCGTGACGTCGCGGGCCGCGGCCGCCTCGACGGACTCGTCCTGCTGAGCCTCTCGGAACAGGGAGCGCACCGACGCCCAAGAGAAAAAGTTCGGATGCACGATCTGATGCGCGTCGCCGCAGAGAAGGAAGCGATCCTTCGTCTTGAGCGAGTCAAAAATCAGCGCAAGCTGGGCGCTTGTGAAGTCCTGCACTTCGTCCACGACGACGAAATCGTAGAGCGGTTCGGTCTTCGCGCGCCAGCCGTGAGAGACGATATTCAAATCGAACAGCTTGGCGTCCTTCAGCCAAGCCACATACTTTTGGAACAACTCGTGCGCCGCCGCCCGCATTTCGCCGGCCGCGAACAGGGATTGCCGCACGCCCAGCGCCTGATAGTTGGCGCCGGACAGTGGCGCGGCCGCTGGGGCGCCGAGGACGCCGCGGAATTCTTCGAACAAGGCATGCGCGTCCGCCTGGCGCAATTCGCCTCTTAGGCCGCCGCGCCGGCGTTCGAGCCAGGCGCGGAACGCCGCGAAGCTGACTTCGACGCCCTCGGGAACCGCGATCGAATCGACGAATTCGCGGAAACTCATGAATTCGACGTCCTGCGCCGGGTTCTCGTAGCCGTGTGCGCTGTAGAGCTTGCGCGCCGTTTGCGCGAGATAGGCAGAGTGGGTCACGTAAAGCACCCTGCCGGTCGCCTCCCGCATCTTGGCGAGCGTCACAGCGGTCTTACCCGACCCCGCCGATCCGACGACCACGAGGGGAACTTTGTGACGGCGCACCGCCTCCTGCGCTTCGTCGAAGACGATCGGTCTGTCGAGGAGTTCAAATTCGGCAGCTTGCGCGGGCAACCATCGCAGCTCCAGCCCGCCGCGCGGGGTTGGCTCCGGTTGCGGCGCCGCATCATCAGGACCGCTTTCGATCTTCGACCAGTCGATCGCGGCACCGCGCAGAAAGCGGGATTTTTCATAGACGTGATTAGGGATCACTTCGAGAAACAGGCAGACCGTTTCGCCCCGATGCGGCGCGAATTGCATCAAGAGTCGCGCCTCGTCGTTGAGCTTGGCGCGCCAGTACGGCGTCGGCGACAATTTCTTGAGGCCGGCCGCGGCGAAATCTCCCCGGGCCAGCGCGGCGCCGATTTTCTCGACCGACTTGGCCCGGCGCGAGATCACGATAGGAGATGATTCGCATTTGTAAATAATAGCCGGATCACTGGTCTCGGCATATCGGTTCCCGGGTCCGTGGCGAGGCCGAGCGATGCTTGGTTCTCAGAAGGGCGGATCGTCCTATCGGTCTACGGCGTGAACCCGCCGCTGCGGTGAGAGCGGGGAAGCGCAGTACCCGCCCCGAGGAGGCATTCCCGTTCTCAGCGACCATTAGCCCATCGCGCGAAGGATGTCGCGAGTGGCGGCGCATAACCACCGTGACTTCGGTATTTCCGACGCTGAAGTCGTCATTGACGATGAGGTATTCGCCGATCACAGTGGCTTGCGCCGCAAACGGAGGGCCTGAGGCGTAGAGTTCGAGGCGCTCGTCATGAAGCGCAAGGCGGCGGCGTTCGCAAGACTGCGCGCGGAGCGTCGAAGATGACCGAAGCTCTCCCGGAATCGATCAGCCCCGAAAGCCTTACCCTGTCGCTTAGGCGCGCGGGCGTGCTCTGTGGCGGCCGCGTCAGTTCGATCGACGCGGAGGTCTCACACACGACCATTGCCTCCCAGATCACCCGGTTGCGGCTCGCCTATGAGGGCGATTCCGAAGGCGCCCCGGCTGCGCTCATCTTGAAGATCGTATTGCCGGAACGAATAGCAAAGGACTGGAGCGGCGGACGCCGGGAAGTCGAGTTCTACCGGGATGTCGCTCCCGCCACGCCGCCCGGCGTCCTGCCGCGCTGTTTCGACGTCGAATGGAACCACGAAACGCAGCATTGGCGCCTGCTGTTGGAAGATCTGGGCGAGTCGCACACAATCGTGACGATTTGGCCGCTGCCGCCGACGCTACCCGACTGCGAGCGGATCGTCCGCGCTTGGGCGCGCTTTCACGCATATTGGTGGGACAATCCGCGGCTGGGGCGGTCGATCGGATACTCAAGCGTTAAGTCAGTCAGATCGCAGAATTTCCGCTTATGTGCAGGTTTTTGGACGCCGGCATGACGAGAGGCGACTCGCACTCAGGCGGCCGGCGTCCAAAAAGCGCCAAGGCACGAAGTCGCGGGAAGTTGGGCAGCGGCTGGGCAGCGACCGCTATGGGGATTTGAGGTTAGCGCCGAGTTCGCTGGTGGGCGCGACACTGGGGCGACGCGACCTGCATGCTTGCACGCAGGGGCGGGCGAGAGAGTGAGAAGGGCGCCTCGGCGGGCGCTTGAGCGTATCAACGGGCGCCGGGCGCCTTGATCGCCGTGAATTGAGTCGAGAGAGACCACCGCCAGCGTAAAGCCAGCGCAACGGAACGGGAAAGCGGCGGCGCTCGGAGGCGGTCTGGCTCATGACGTGTCGATTGTGCTTGGGGTCGGCCGCCACCTCGGCTGGCAGCCGGATGCGAACACCTCGATCACGATCATGCGGGCGCCGCAACGCGGGCATGGGCAGGGCAGCAGGCGTGGCGCATCCGGCGCGATATCCGACTGCTGTTGTGGGTCGGCGGCAGGCGGGGCGACATCGAGAAATGCGCGGGCCGTCGCGATGTTCTTGGCGCGGTTGGCGCTGGCGAAGAGCCCGTAGTGGCGGATGCGGTGGAAGCCCGTGGGCAGCACGTGCAGCAGAAAGCGGCGGATGAACTCGTGCGGGTGAAGCCGCATCGTCTTCCAGCGGCCCGGACCGTCGATACGATAGTCTTTCCAGCGGAACGCGACGCCGGCGTCGTCGGCTGCAATGAGGCGGCGGTTCGAGATGGCGACACGGTGGGTGTAACGGGAAAGATAGCGCAGCACTTGCTTCGGTCCCGCGAACGGCGCCTTGCAATAGACGACCCACTTGATGTGCCGCAGTGGGGCGATGAAGTGCTTGAACGTCTTCTTGTCGGCAAGCCCGGCATGCGTGTTGAAGAACTTCAACTGGCCGGCGTCGTGCGCATCCGTGAGCATGGCCAGCATCTTGCCGCTGAATAGACGCGCCAGCACGTTGACGTGCACGAGGAAGTTGGAGCGGGAGGCGACCCATCGCGCGCCGTCGGCCGAGAGCCCTCCACCGGGCACGATCATATGCACGTGCGGATGATGGGTGAGCGTCGAGCCCCACGTGTGCAGCACGGCGGTGATGCCGATCCTCGCGCCGAGGCGCTTGGGATCGGCGGCGATGGCGAGCGTTGTCTCGGCCGCTGCCTTCATCAGCAGGTCGTAGACCACGCGCTTGTTGTGGTAGGCGATGTCACGCAGCTTGCTCGGCAGCGTGTACACGACGTGAAAGTACGGGACGGGCAACAGCTCCGCTTCGCGGTCGGCCAGCCATCGGCGTGAGGCCGCAGCCTGGCACTTCGGACAATGCCTGTTACGGCACGAGTTGTAAGCGATGAGCGTATGACCGCACGCCGCGTTCTCGCAGCGTGCGACGTGGCCGCCGAGCGCCACCGTGCGGCAGCGCTCGATTGCACTCATCACTTTCAACTGGTCGAGGCTCACATGGCCGCGATTGGTTTCGCGCCAAACGGGACCGTGCTCGCGGAGGATGTCCGCGACCTCCAGAGCTGGCCGAACCATGACCGACGGCGCTATCGCGCCGGCGGCTTCTCAGCGTCTCGCTTTGCTTGCCTGTGGCGCGGCGCGTTCAGGCCCTTGAGCGGGCTCTCGATCTTGGCGAAGAGTCCGGTCGCCACGCGGGTATAGCGAGCCGTCGTCTCAAGCCTATTGCCCGCAGGCAATAGGATCGATTATCTCCCGCGTCGGACTATGTCCCGTCGCGCGGTGACGCGGTTCATCATCAATGCGAACGGGTAGGCGGCCGGAACATAGTCCGTGTTGTCATAGGTTTCTGAGGAAGGCGAGAAGCTTGTCGTCGGGTCGATACCGCCCGGGCTTTCCGTTGAGGGGTGTGACCAAGTCGAGAACCCGCTGCTTCAACTCAAGGTCCGCATCCAAATAGATCTGCGTGGTCTCGATCAACTCATGACCGAGCCACAGCGCAATCACGGACTGCTCGACACCCTGTTGCAACAGATCCATCGCTGTTGTGTGGCGAAGCACATGCGGGCTCACGCGCTTGTGCTTCAGCGATGGGCAGGCGGTAGTGGCCGAGGTGACGTGCTTGGCCAACAGGTATTGCACGCCGTGCGCACTCAGGCGGCCGCCGCTTGCGTTCGGGAACAAGGGCTGATCCGGGAGCTTGAGTGGTTCTTTCACCCAGGCAACGAGGACGGCCCGAGTGTTCTTGCTCAGCGGCGTACAGCGTTCCCTACGTCCCTTGCCGATCACGCGCACGTGCGCGCCGGTCCCCAGATGCAGATCCTGCTGCTGAAGACCGGTCAACTCCGACAGACGTAGCCCGGTCTGGACCGCGAGCAGAATGAGGGCGTGATCGCGGCGCCCTGACCACGTGCGCTGATCCGGCGCTGCGAGTAGCGCATCGACTTCTTGTCGACTCAGAAACGGCACCAGTGCACGTGCGAATCGCTTGGCTGGGATGGCAAGCACGCGTTGGATCTGCGCGGCATGCGCAGGTGCTTCGAAGGCAACGTAGCGGAAGAACGAGTGGATGGCCGTCAGACGAAGGTTCCGCGTTCTCGCCGTCACGTCGCGAACCTTCTCCAGTTCATCGAGGAAATCAACCACCAACGGTGCGTCGATGTCTTCGAGCGCCAGCGTCGACGGCGCCCTGCGCAACCGCTTCTGCGCAAACTGCAGCAGCAGGCGAAACGTGTCGCGGTAGGAAGCAATCGTGTGGGCGCTCGCCTGACGCTGCTGCATCAGCCGCTGTGTGAAGAAGCGTTCCAACAGGGTGGGGAAAGTCGGCTGGCCCGTCATGATGACCCTCCCCAGCGCCGCTCCTGCCGCGCCATCGCTTGTGCCATCAGTTCCGGCGAGTTGCTGAGATACCAGTAGGTCCCGGCCACGTATACGTGCCCGAGATAGGTCGACAGCGCCGGCAATCGTCTCGCTGGGTCATCGCCCAACTCGTACCAGCCGGTGAGCACCTGGACCGCAAAGCGGTGTCGGAAGTCGTGCAGCCGGGGGCCGTTGCGCGCGCCGGGCGCCCGCAGGCCCGTTTGCCGCGACAGAGCGTAGAAGGCTCGATGAACGCGACCGATGTCGAGCCGCGTGCCACGATTGGAAACGAACACGTAGTCCGAGCGGCGCGCGCCGAGAAACTGTTTGCGCCGCTGAAGGTAGTGGACCAGCACGGTGCGTGTGGATGGATGGAGGGGCACGAGGCGGGATCGACCGAACTTGGCAGCCCGGATCGTGAGCACGCCTTGCTCGAGATCGACATCATCGAGCTTCAGATCGAGCGCTTCGGAGATGCGCAGACCCGTGACGCTGAGCAAACCCAGAAGGCAATGAAAGACCCAGGGCCGCAACGGCGTCGACGGCCATGCGGTCGGCAGTTGCAGCGCCGCCTCCAACAAGCCCAGCACTTCCTGCTCGGTGTACAGGTAGGGCCGGGATCGGGTCGATCGATACGGCAAGAGCTCCGGCGACGGAACCTCGGTGAGCGGATCGGTGGCGCTACGGTAGCGAGCAAAGCCGCGTGCGAAGCAAAGTCGTCGCGCCCGCTCAGCGGGCTGCACCGTCTTCGCCTGTTGCACCCACTCCAGAGCGAGCCGTGTCGTGATGTGCAGCGCCTGATGCTCCTCCATGAACGCGACGAACCGCGGCAGCACAAGACCGGCGTCATGCATCTTGAAGCCCAGACCTCGGCGCAGTGCGAGGTACTCTTGCAAGGCCTCACGTAGGGTGTTCATCGCACACCTCCTGGCCACGGCAGGGCCAGGGAACGCAGTGCACTGATATCCACGCGAGCGTAGATCGAGGTGGTCTGTGGGCTTTGATGGCGCAGGACTTCGCCGATCTCGTTCAACGAGGCGCCCCCTTGCAACATGCGCACTGCCAAGGCGTGCCGAAACTGATGTGAACCGCGGTGCGGTGCGTCGACCTGGGCGCGCTGCAGCGCGTGGCACACGATCGTGTCGATGGCATCTGAGCCTGGCATCAGTCCGCGGATCGGCGCCATCGACCGCAAGAACAAATGCCGGTCCTTACTCGTGGGCCGTCCCTGCTGCAGATAGGCGGCGATGGCCGCGCCCACATCAACGGGCATCGGCAAGAGTTGCTCACGCCCACTCTTGCTGCGCACGCGCAGGTGGCCGCCGTCCCAGTCGCAATCTTGGAGTTGCAGCGCGATGATCTCGTGAGCGCGAAGCCCCAGACGAGCCAGGAGCAGCAGCACGGCGCGATCGCGCAGGCCGACCCCCGTACTGAGGTCACAACTGTCGGACGCTCGCGGTGTACTGCTGGTCGATCAACGATGTGACAAACGGGCCAAGATGGCTTGCGAGCGGACCAGCGGCGCGGCCGACGAGCGCCGCGGCGCTCTCATGCGTTCGTTCCATGACGTTCTCCTTGCGGGCAGAAGTGCCCGGCAAGGAGGATCGCTATGTCCGGCGCGTTGAGCACCAACGCGCGGCAGATCAGCTCAACTGACCACGACGGGACATAGTCCGACGCGGGAGATAATCAAGCCTATTGCCCGCAGGCAATAGGATCGAGAGCACCGTTCGTTACCTCGGGATCGAAGTCGATGATGCCCTGAAGCTGTCTGAGCAAGTCGAGCTCTGAACACGCGGCCTCGCGGGATGCGTTGCGCACGCGCCCGCGAGGCGTCGTTCCCGCAATGCGTACTCTCCGCCCAAAGCAGGCGTCGGTCGAGGTGCCAGCAGAAGGTCGCCTCTGACGCGCCGGCTTCCCGGCGTCAGTACGTCTTGAGATATTCCAGAAGGGCCATGCGATCGGAGTCGGACATAGCCGTACCCCAAAGGTGGCCGCCATTTCCGTCGCCGGTCCGCGTGGTGTCGACGACACAGTCCTGCTGGCTGCAGGATGCGTCGACGGCGAAGCCGAGCCTCACCGGGTCATACTCGCGCCCGCCAAGCGCAAACGTCCTGGGCCGCTGCTCCGGGGGAAGCAGCAGGTGGTACGACGTCGGGACTGATCCGTTGTGCAGGTAGGGCGCCGCGGCCCAGATCCCGTAGAGCGGCCTCGCAGCATAAGGACCGTAGGGCGGTTGAGTATCGAGCAGCGTGTCGCGCCAAGCGACGCCTCCACGTTGGTCGAGATCCTCCATCACCCGCTGCTGCGCCGTGTCGATTCCCGCCGCCGCGTAGGCCTTTTGCTTGATGCTGTCCACCGCGACTTGAACGGTCCTCGCAAAAGAATTGCCGGCGAAAGCCGCGCCGGCCTTGACGCCGGCGCAGTCCCTCAGGAGTTGCGAGTCCTGGGCGGTGTAAGACCGAGGCGGGATCACGAGCGCGCCGGTGTCGGGGATCGGGCAGGAGATCCTAAGCGCCGCCGTGGGGTCTGTCCCGACGTCCTCCGGACGCATTCCGCGTAGCCTGATGAGGCCGGTTGGGGTACGTCGATCATCGCCATATTCGTGGCATCCGGCACACTGGGTCTGGAATATGCCTTTCCCCGCCGCCGCAAGATCGGGATTGATCGGGCCGAAGATCGCGGTGGGCCATAGCGGCGGATCGATGTAGTAGGCGAGCCACTCGAGCTCGTGCATGTTCGTTATCGGGATGGAGCTCTCGAAGAGAGAAGCGGTCCTTTTGGGATCGAGTACGACGGTAGAACCCGCGCCAAGGGTCTCGGTGAAATTGCGCTCCATCACCGTGTTGGTGTCGATGGTCCATTCGATCCAGTCATAATCCTTGAACCCCCAGACGCGCGGGAAACTCTGGGGTTGATCGCGATAGGCCTCGACTGGCGCCAATGGCGAAGCTTTGCGCGACCAGAGCGACGGGAACTCCACCGGCGCGTCGAGCTTGACCATATTCGCCGTGTTGACCTTGAAATCTCCGCCGGCGTCCGCCTTGCGCAGGCGCGTGAATATGAAGTTGCGGGCGCCGTCGAACGCGTCCAGGCGACCGAAGCCGGACGTCGGGTGGTTGGGATCCCGCTGCTCCTTGGCGAGTTTGATGACGTCGACCAGTTCGAGCCGCGCGTCGAGCCTGTCGCGGTGCAGCAACACGTTCGCGCCGTAGTAGACGAGAGTCGCCGGGCGGACGAACGGCGCGCCGATCCCGTAGCGTCCGTAATCCTGGCGTCCCAGGCGCTTGAGCGCCCGCCATAGCTTGCCTCGATCGCTCGTCGTGGCCATGACCGCGTCGATGGCGTCCGAGTAGAAGAGCTGCAGATTGAACATGTTGGCGGCGCCGTCGACCCGTACGGCTTTGCCGTCGTGGCGCAGCTCGCCCACATGGCAGGCCGCGCAGTTGATCCCAACGAAGTCCATGCCAAACGTGAACGGGTTGGAGGCCACGGTCAGGCCCACAGGCAACCCGTCATCGCGTCCCGGGTCGGGCAACAGGCCATAGCGCTCGAGGTTCTCGACGAATGGCTTGGTGGAGTTGGCGTCGGCGACGTCGACCGCGGTCAGCAGGCTCCAAGGCATGATCTCCGAGCCTTGCGAGAGGTGGTAGTAGCTTTCCCTCTGCGCGGGTGTCAGCCCGTTGCCGTAGTCCGCGACAATCGACCGATCGGGACGGTCGAACTTGACCTCCATCGTGTCGTCGAGCAGGCCGCTGATCAGCGGAATGGCGTAAAGGATGGCCGCAAGCACATAGAGGCCACCGAGGGCCGCGAGCGCGTAGAGCAGAAGGCGCGCGAGCCTCATGGCGGTCTCCCCTACGACCCTTGACCGAGAAACACCTTCAAAGCGGCGAACACGCCCTTCGGATCGAACTGGCCCTGATAAACGGGCGGCGGGCCGGGCCGCGCTTGAGCAGCAAGTGGATCGCCTCCCACGCGGTGCGAGCGGAGTATTCGAAAGTGAACGCGATGTCCTGCGGAACCTCGACGTACTGGCCGATAAGTCCGAGATTGGTCGCCCCTTCTGGAACCACCGGGGGCCTGTCGCCGCGACTGCGCGGCAGCCAGATGTTGTTCACATGGGGCATGTTGCAGGGAATGCAGATCGACGACTTCATGATCGCTTCCGTCTCGCCGAACCGAAGATGCTGCAGGAATTCCTCCAGGATCTCCACGCCCGTGCATTGATCCATGCGTTTCTTGACATAAGTGCCGATGCGTTCGGGATAGAGCCCATAGCCCCACCAGACAGATGTGCCCTGAGGCTGGTCGAGGATTTCCGGCTGGAGGAAGATCGACAGCGACAGCACCCACCCTGAGTTTTTCAAAGTCAGGAGCCCGCCGCTTCCCGGGTCGCTGCGGGTCAGCTTGGTCATCTGGTCGAGGAATTCCTTCCCCGTTGTGGTGACCGTGAATGTCACCCAGCGCGAGTCGGCTATCCGGTCGGCGCCGAAGAACGCGTCCGGATTGCCGAAACCCTTGTGCGCCTCAGCCAGGCGCTTCCACAGCGCCCACGACCGTCCGGTGCCCCGCGGCTTTGGCGCGTCGGTCATCGATCCCGCGGAAAGGTCGGCGGCCTGCGACCCGGTGGTCACCAGCACGATATCCTCCGGCGCGACCGCGACGCGGCTCGTCGCGCCCTCCCGCTCGTAGTCGAGTCGGTTGACGGTCATGCGGCCAGGCGACGGCGCGAAGCCGATGTCCTGGACGAAGGCGCCGGTCAGGAAGTTCACCCCGCGCGGGCGCAGCCAGGCGACCAGGGGTTTTATGAACGTTTCGTGCTGGTTGAAGGGCGAGCGCAGGACGTGCGCCATGGTCGACAGATCGGGGAACAAGTAGACGAAGCGGTTCATGTAGCGCCGGAACTCGATCAGGCTATGCTGCGGCAGCGACCCCATGATCGTCGACCACAGCAGCCAGAATTCCGTCTCGAAGAACTTCGGGGAGAAGAACTCCTCGATGCGCCGCCCGTCCAACCACGCTTCGGGCGTGAGCGAGAGCCGTGCGAGGGCGAGGCCGTCCCACAGGCTCAGGCCGAACCGCGGGCCATGCACGGGGCGGAGGTCGCGATCGACGATGTGCGTTTGGTCAACGAACGGGTGCTCTCTATTGAAAGTGAAGAATTGCTCTTTGACGGAAATGTTGGGGTAGGCTTCGGTGGGGATCGTCGCGAGCAGGTCGAAAGCGCAGCGGTATTCCTCGTCGAAGACGGAGCCAGGCAGGTTGTAGCCGCTCTGGGCGCTCCCGTCCAAAAAGAACCCGCCGCCCATCCGGTCATTCGCCTCGTAAATCGTAATGTCCTGGCCGGGCACGGCGGCGTTCCGGATGAGCAACGCTGCCGCCGCCAGTCCGCCGAACCCGCCGCCGACGATATGCGCCTTCATTTGCCCTCTCCCTGGTCGCCGATATCAGCCAGACGCTTGGCGCCGCCGGTATCCCGCTGCCGCTCCGATTGGCTAGGTTACAGGCTTTTCCACCGCCGCCATCAGCCAGTCGTGCCGCGGGTGGGCGCGGCTATCGTAGGCGTTTCACTCAATTCCTACCCCCGCCGGTTCTTGTCCCGCTCAGTCGTTTTTCCAATGCGTTTACGTCTTAAGGTATTTAGCAGTATTCGTCATAGAGGCAGTGCCGGAGATCACACAACCGACATGTTTGCTGGAGCGTAGATGCATGTCTGATAGCTAACGACCTTGTAGGTGGTGGGATCTCCTTGTGGAGCCAGGACGGCGCCCTGGGGTTAGTAGACTTGCGGGCCTGTTGCGGCCCTAGCGTTCGCGGTGAGTCTGGTGGGGTCGAAGTCCGTCGCTGTGGTGGCTAGCCCATTTGAGAACTTCGTTGGCAGTTGGAGCGGCAACGCCCAGATCGTTGGAGCGAACGTCGACCGCGAATCCCTCCGCGGCCGGGCGGAATAAATGTTCGGGCATGTAACCCGACGCATCTTGGAAGGCCTTCAAAGGCGAATTAAGCGCCCCCATCTTTTGGGTCACGATCACGCTCACGTCTAAGGCCGGACTAGGCTGTAAGCATGGCAGGCGGACGAAAGAGCAACCCGAGGCTGCCGCCGCTGAAGGTGATACGTTGAAACCTGTCATGAGCTAGAGCGGAATCCGATCATCCTGTATCGTGCTCATAACCACAGGATTTGAAGTAATTTGTACATTGCGAGGGCTTGAAGATTTCGGCGCAGGTTTCGAGGGCGCCCATCAGGCCCGCGACGGTCCGTTCGGCGATTTTGCGCAGGAAGGCTTTGAGCTTGGAGAAGGCTTTTTCGATGGGGTTCATATCAGGACTGTAGGCTGGGAGATATCGCAACTCCGCGCCCGCCGCCTTGATGAGTTGCTCGACCCGCGGCCCCTTGTGAGCCGGGAGATTGTCCATGACGACGATCTCGCCGGGCGAGAGTGTGCAGCGCGGCGAATATCCCGAACACCAGCCGACCACCGGCGGTCGTGGTGTCGATGCTTGCCCCCTGGCCTGTCAGCACGCGGAAGTCGATCGCTCCGATCATCGCGCCCGACTTTTCTGGAGAGAGCTTCTCTGTCTCCAGCCAATCCTCGAACAGGGCGGCGTTGATCGGTCCATCGAAAGTCTTTGCCGCCGTCAGGCCGCGAAGGCGAAGGCCGGCGACCAAAGTCACCGTTTTGTAGTGACTGTGCGGGATGGCCGCCCGCAAGCGGCGCCCGCGCCGGCAACGTCCGCCTTTGCGCGCGAGATTGGTGGAGGCTCCGGTCTCGTCAACGAAAACGAGTTTCGTCGGATCGAGATCGAGCTGCCCCGCGAACCATTCCCGGCGTCGACTTTGCACGTCCGCGCGTTGTTGTTCCTCGGCATGCGCTGTTTTTTTTAAAGGTGATCTCGTGACGGTCGAAGAAACGCCACAGCACAGAGACCGCAAAGCGCTCGCCGCAATTGGCGATCAGCCGCTCCTGGATCTCGAGCAGCGTCATGTCCGGGCTGCGCCGGATCAGGCCCAACAGATAGTCGCGATGCGCCTCGATCCGGCCGGAGCGTCGGTCGCCGCCAGAAGGCGCCGGCGAAATCTCGCCCGTGGTTTGGAACCGCTTCACCCAGCGCACTGCGCTCGCTATGCTCACTTTGAAATGCGCGGCCGCCTGATTGCGCGACAACCCGCCCAAGACCACCGCCTCAACCACGCGCTCGCGAAGATCGTTGGAAAGACCCATCCCCGCCGCCCCCATTCTCGCAGCGTGAATGACGAAGCAGAAATTAACCGATTCGGGAATCCCCCAACCAATTCAATCCGTTCGGATACCGCTCTAAATACAAACGAGCGCTCGCGTAACGGACCTTTTTGCGGACAATTAGGTTAGGCCGCCCAGCGACTTTGCAGCTCTAGTCTGCTCCGAGCTTGCGCCGCGGCGTCAATATCCCCAAACTGAGTTACCTTGTCCTGATATTTTTGCCCTGTGGATTCCAAGTATGCGCCACCGTGCAACGAGCCACAAAGCGCATTCGGCAAGCGGCTTCGGCATTTTTCCCGCTGAGGAGAGACCACTGAGGGTGCCTCCGCGAGCACTGCGCACGCCCGAGTAACCAGTCATTACGAAAGCGCCGGTGGCTTTGCGAAAGTCTGTTCTTGCGACGCCACGAATGGCTACTCCTGGCGCATTGCCGTCGCTCAGGCCAACGGCCGGCGACCACAGCAGCCTTTGAGTCAAGACAAAGCGCATCGCCGGTCATTTCACAGGCAAAACCATCCTCTCGTGCGGCAGACCGCTGTCGTCGATGTCGAAGTCTGGGTCGATGACTGTCTTGCCCTGATTGCCGATGAACGCGGGCTGCGCCTTGATCCACAGACTCGGCTTCTGTTCCTTCGCATAGGCCAGCAGGCGCGCTTCGAGGTCCTTCACGATCTCAGGATTCTCGGTGGCGACATCCGTCGTCTCGCCCGGGTCCTTGGCGAGATTGAAGAGCTGCGTCTTTCCCGGCAGAAGCGCGATCTTGATGAGCTTCCAGTCGCCCTTGCGGACGGCGCCGCGGAAGGCTTCGACATTGATGAGGATATCGTCGTGCGGCGAGGGCGCGCCATCGGCGATCGTGGCCCACATGTCCTTGCCGTCGAACGGATGGTCGGGGCTGCCCTTGGCGCCGGCAAGTTCCAGCAGCGTCGGCATCACGTCCACCATGTCGAGCGGTTCGGTGACGACGCGAGGCTTGAGCCTGGTCGGCCAGTTGACGAAGGCCGGCACGCGCACGCCGCCCTCGCGCAGGCTGCCCTTGCCTCCGCTGAACGGCGCATTGGAAGCGGGGGTCTTCTGGTTCTGCTGGACGCCGCCCTCTTCGGAGCCGCGCTCCTCGTTGCTCTTGGCGCCCTGAGCGAAAAGCCCGCTCGTCGCGCCGCCGTTGTCGCTCGCGAACAGGATGATGGTGTTGTCGCGGAGGCCCTTCTTTTCAAGCTCGGCGACAATCCGCCCGACTTGAACGTCCAGCTCCGAGATCATCGCCGAATAGGTCCGCCGCAGCGGATCGGCGACGGACTTGTACTCGTCGATCGCGGCCTGCGGCGCCTGAAAGGGCGCGTGTGAGGCCAGCGACGCGAAATAGAGGAAGAAAGGCTGCTTGCCGTCCTGCTGATCGATGAGCCGGACCGCGTCGTTGCCAATCAGCGTGGTGTAGTAGCCGGGTTCCTTGAGGAAGACGCCGTTCCTCTGCCAGTCGATCAGGCCGCCGCGCTCGCGGGTGAAATAATCCACCTCGCCGACGACATTGCCGTAGAAATAGTCGAAGCCCCGGTTCTGCGACCAGTATTTCCTGTCGGCGTGGCCGAGGTGCCACTTGCCGACCATCAGCGTCTTGTAGCCCGCCTCCTTCAATGCCTGAGGGAGCGTCCGCTCGTCCGTGGCAAGGCCGTATGTGTGGCTCGGGAAAATAACGAGCGTCTGCAGCCCGTAGCGCATCGCGTAGCGGCCGGTCATCAGTTGCGCGCGCGAGGGTGTGCAGACCGGCATGCCGTAGAAATCCTCGAGCCGGACGCCCTCGGTCGCGAGCTTGTCGATATTCGGCGTCCTGACTTCGTGCCCGCGATAGCCGAGGTCGGCGTTGCCGACGTCGTCGCCCATTATGAAGATTATGTTGGGCCGCGGCGGCTCCGCCCGCGCCTGCGGCGTTACGGAGAGCGCCACCAGCATCGCGGCGCTGAGGATCGAAATCGTCCGAAGCATCGAGTGTTCCCCCCAAACCGTCGGGTGCACTCCGCTCAAGGCTGCACCGCCTGCATTGGCACAAACCATTACGCGAACTAACCACCGGCGTCGAATGACCGCAACGGATCGGTCTGACCTTCGCCGGAATGACCGCTATTTGCGCGCAGCGGACGGCCGGTGCCGACGTAAACCGGTCATTCCAAATCGCGACCGCGGTCGTCGCAGTTGGGGGGAAACTGGCCGTTGTCGGGGTGGTCTCAACTGGGCTAGTTTCGAGAAACCCACGGCCGCGCTGAAACAGCACGCCGTCATAGGCGCGAACTGGACGACCCGACGGGTCTTTCCGCGAGACAAGACACGAAGCTTTGTTCGCTGTGAGTCCGGCACTCACATCGAAAACGGCGTATCGAAAGAAACTTGGGCAGTATTTCGCATAAATGCCCACAATTTGGCGCACTCTCACGACAGCATCTCTCCGAACGGTCGACGCGGATATCCGCGGGAGGACGCGCCTCTGCATCTCGACCTTGTAACAAATTCCTCGCTCGCCCGAACTGTCTTGTCGAATTCGGGTTTGCGGCGCGGGCGCGTGAATGCGGCTCGAGTACGGGCTCGAAGCGCCGACGTTCGCTCTGCGCTCTCGGACGTTACACTCGCCATTCGTCGGAAGCGAAAATGTCCGGTCGGTCTTTACGGTCGCTTCGCCGCTTGCTGAATCTGTGGCGATCGATCCTCGTCATGATCTTCCCGATCGTCGACGTGCTGGCGCGGATCGGCGCTGGCAAGACGTTCCTGGTCTCCGGCATGCTCAGAGTCGGTGACTGGCCGGTCGCAATGGAGCTTGCGCGCCCCGAATACGCGCTTGGCTGGCTCGATCCAGAGAAAGCTTCGCTCTTGGCCGCAGGCGTGGAGTTGACTGGGTCGATCCTGTTCATGCTGGGTCTGCTGACGCGCCCCACGGCTGCAGTGATGCTGGCCTTGTCCCTGGCGGCGCAGTTCTCCTACCGCATGGCCGATGCCCATCTCCTCTGGGCTGCGCTATTTGCGTGGTACGTCGTCTTTGGCGCAGGCCCTATCTCGATCGACGCCGCCATTGCCAGGGGACTGCGCGATAGCGCCTTGCCGTTCGCTGATAGGGCCGTTGTTCTGGCCGAAACCGTATCAACTCGGTTCGGGCCGCCCTTCAAGGCCGCATTGCGGGTCTGGCTTGCGCTCGCGATCGTCGGGTTCGCGCCTTCGACCTGGTTCCCGGTCGAGTCGTTCACGTCGCCAAGCATGAATCGGCGCATACGCCGTCGCGGCGTTGTTGGCGCTCGGTCTGGCGACGCCTCTCGTCAGTGGCGCGCTCGCCCTGATTTGCGCGTGGGCGTCAATGAGGATCGGCGCCTCCCTCTACTATGCGACCCTGCTGTTTCTATTACTCGCCTTCTCCGGCGCCGGACGTTGGTCCTTGGACGCGTGGTTGCAGGGATTAGTCGCGCGCCAGCCGATGCTGCCGGGCAGACATCCGCACGTCGTAATCGTCGGCGCCGGGTTCGGCGGCCTGAGATGCGCGAGCCACCTGAAGGATGAGGCGGTCGACGTCACACTGATCGATCGCAACAACTATCACCTGTTTCAGCCTTTGCTCTATCAGGTTGCCACCGCCGGCCTATCACCCGCCGACATCGCGTTTCCGATCCGCGCTCTGTTTCGCGACAACCGCGCCATCCGCGTGTTGAGGGGAACGGTGACGGGCGTCGACGCGGCGCGGCGCGCGGTCATAGTCGATGGCCGCGAGATCGGCTACGATCATCTCGTTCTAGCGACGGGCGCGACGCACGGCTATTTTGGCCATGAGGAATGGAGCGCGAACGCGCCGGGTCTCAAGCACGTCGAAGACGCGATCGCGATTCGCGCGCGAGTTCTCAGCGCTTTCGAACGTGCCGAGTTGGCGACTGACCCGGCCGAGCGGACGCGCCTGCTGACGTTCGTGATCTGTGGCGCGGGGCCAACGGGAGTTCGAGCTCGCGGGCGCCATCGCGGACCTTGCGCGCTTTGGTCTTTCACACGAATTCCGCAGCATCGATCCCACATCGGCCCGCATCGTGCTCGTGCAGGCGGGGCCGCGCGTGCTGCCGACCTTTCCCGAAGGCCTCTCGCTCGCGGCGCAGACTTCGCTGGAGAAGATGGGGGTCGAGGTCCATCTCAACAGCCGGGTGGAAAAGGTCGAGGCGGGCTGCGTGATCGTGAACGGCGAAGCGATACCGGCCGACACGGCGCTGTGGGCTGCGGGCGTGGTCGCGTCTCCCGCCGCCCGATGGCTTGGACACGAACCCAATTCTGCGGGCCGTCTGAAGGTCGGCCCGGACCTGTCCGTTCCCGGCCACCCCGAGATTTTCGGGATCGGAGACACGGTCTCTGTCGCAGCGTGGAACGGCCGGCCGGCGCCGGGTCTCGCGCCGGCGGCCAAACAGGCCGGCGCCTATGTCGCCGAGGCGCTCTGCGCCCGGATCTACGGCGATCCCCCGCCGCCGCCGTTCCGTTATCGGCATTGGGGCAGTCTGGCGACGATCGGACGCAAGAGCGCAGTGGTCGATCTCGGCCGACTTGCATTCTCGGGGGTGGTCGCGTGGTGGTTCTGGGGGACTGTACATCTTTTGCTGGTGGTTGGATTCCGCAATCGCGCATCGGTATTCTTGGGCTGGATTTGGTCTTACGCGACCTATCAAGTCGGCGTTCAACTCATCACAGGCCTCTCCGTCGCCGAGGCCGCTGCTCAGCAGTCGGCGAATTCGCCGCCAACGCATGACGTGAAAGACCGGGCCATCACGGGAGCCATGCCATAACGCAGGCAGCCAGACACACAGTCGCCGCACCGCAGGTGATCGACCCGCGGCGCTACCACGAAGCGGCCGACCCGGACCGCTGGCCCGTCGCGCCCGGGCCGCCGGTCTGCCTGTATCTGGAAGTGACCAATCGCTGCAATCTGCTGTGCACGACGTGTCCGCGCACATACGCCGATCTCGAGCCGCCGGCGGACATGGAGTGGGAATGTTTTCGTTCGATCGTCGATCAGCTTCCGCATCTCAGGCGCGCCGTGCTGCACGGGGTTGGCGAGCCGATGCTGGTGAAGGCGCTGCCGAAGATGGTCCGCTATTTGTCGGAGCGGAACGTCTACGTGCTCTTCAACACCAACGGCACGGTCCTCAACGAGCGCAACGGGCGCGCGCTGAACGAGGCCGGACTCGACGAGTTGCGGGTCTCGCTGGACGCGGCGACGCGCGAATCCTTCAAAGCTGTGCGGGGCAAGGACTATTTCGACCGCATCCTCGCCAACGTCCGCAGGTTCAGGATGATGCAGGAGCGGGATGGCGCTGCTAAGCCGCGCGTCTCCCTGTGGCTGACGGGCCTCAAGGAGACTGTCGCCGAATTGCCCGATTTCGTGCGCATCGCCGCGGACATTGGCGTCAAGGAGGTTTATCTGCAGCGGCTCGTCTTCTTTGACAGGGACCCGATCGGGGTGGCGCGGCCCGATCAGGCCTTGTTCGAGCGGATGACTGGCGAGGAGTTGGACAGCCTACGCGGCAGAGGACCTTGCGCGCGAACTCGGAATTGCGTTCTCGGCGTCGGGCGCGGCGAGCGAGCCTGGCCTCAGTCTCGAAAGGACCACGAGCCGGAGCCCCTGGTCTCTGTGCGGCCGGCCCTGGACAGTCATGTATGTGACGGCGAACGGCCGTGCGCTCCCTTGTTGCATTGCGCCCTTCTCGCACCACGGCTACGAGAACTACACGCTTGGCGACGCGACGCAGGATACCCTCGCGGAGATCTGGAACGGGTCGCGCTATCAGGCCTTCCGCAAGGCTCTGCAATCCGGCTGCCCGCCCGAGACCTGCCGCAACTGTGGCCTACGCTGGAGCCTTTGAAGCATGTGAGCCCGAGAGTGTGAGGTCGTCGTCAGCGTAATCGCTGCCTGTCTCGACGAGGCGGCCGCCATCGGTCCGATCGTGCGCGAGCTGCTCGCCGTCGGCGTCGACGAAGTGATCGTTGTCGACGGCGGCTCGCGTGACGGGACTCCCGAGATCGCTGTCACTGCTGGCGCCCGCGTAGTCGTCAAGCCGCGTCGCGGCTATGGGCGCGCCTGCGCCGCTGACGTCGCGGCGGCGCGGGAGGATGCGACGATCCTCGTCTTTATCGACGGGCATGGCTCGGACGACCCGGCGTCGGCGCATCGTTTCGTGGACAGGTTCGCGGAGCCCAAGGTCTCCTCCCGTGTTTCCCGGCAACGGCTCTCATCCCGTGGCGCCCCCCTCCCCTCGCGCGGGTCCCGGTGAGCCCAGTTCCCCGCGGTCAGCGGTACTATGAAGGCGCTACGACTTCCCGCCTGCGCGTCCCCGGTCGCTTATCTGTTTCGCTTCCGGGGTCCGCGCGATCCTCCGCTTTTCGTGCTCGCCTTGGCGGCGCTCCCGGATGGTTGGAGGGCCCATCCGGGCCAGGGCATTTGGTCAGCCGGCCGCCCATTTGCCGGCACACTCTCACTCGGACGCATATCGGGCCGGTGATCGGCGGACAGTGGATTTCTGTCTCGCCTCGCGGCTCTCCGGCGAGCGGGAGACGGGCAGCATGACCTCGTCTCAGGTTTTCGCGGGACGCTTGGCGAGTTTCTTGATGCGCGCCCGATACGGGGTTCGCTACACAGACATGGCGCCCTTTCGCGCCATCCGTCGCGACCGGCTCGAGGCGCTCGGCATGACCGAGACGACCTACGGCTGGAATCTCGAGATGCAGATGCGGGCCGCGGCCCGCGGCCTTCGCATCAGGGAAGCGCCCGTCCGCTGCCGGCGCCGCGCCGGCGGCCGCTCGAAAGTCTCGGGCGATTGGAGCGCGATCGCGCCGGTCGTCCTGAACTTGACC
Source organism: uncultured Alphaproteobacteria bacterium (assembly GCA_963758335.1). Classification (GTDB taxonomy): domain Bacteria; phylum Pseudomonadota; class Alphaproteobacteria; order Rhizobiales; family Beijerinckiaceae; genus Roseiarcus. The sequence continues at coordinate 1,530,866 of CAVWVF010000004.1, forward strand.
GCAACATTCCTGCGCATTGCGACCCGCTTGCCGATCTCTCGATCAGGTGATGAGCCGGACAAGCGCGCCGAGCCCGGCCCCGGAGCGCACGGATTCCAGATTCCGGAGCCACGCGTCGGCGCCGAGCGCCCTGCCGGCCGCGAACACGGCGAAATTGGCGCAGAGGAAGATCAGGAAGACGTAGCTCCAGGGCCATTCCGACGGATCTCCGGGACGCTGGTTGTAGATGCCGAGCCAGAGATTGACAGTAAACAGCGCCGCCGCGACCCCGGCGAGGCGCACGAACAGGCCGAGGATGAGCGCCGTCGCGAAGCCGAGCTCGGCGAGATAGACCAGCAGGTTCACAAGCGCGAAGTTCGGCAGGATGACATTGGTCACGAATTCCCGGTGGATCGCGAAGGCGGCGCGTCCGGCCATCTGCTCGGTCCAGTAATAGAGGCCGTTGTGGGCGCCAATCGGCAGCTTCCACAGTGTGCCCTGGAACCACATGCAGCCGATCGCCACCCGTGTCGCCCATAACCAAAGATTGACGCCCGTGCGCTGCGCGGGATCCTCACGCCAGTTCATAATGAGCAGAGCGACGCTCGCGATCATCAGCAGATAGAAGAGGAGCAGTATGGGATACTTCCACGGCCCCAGTGCGTTGAAGTCTCCAGTGTCGGCGGTCAGGAACGCGAATAGGTCAGAAACGGGATTTGACACTTGCTGTCTCCACGGGTCCCGCCCCTCGATGAGGCGATTCCTGCATCTGGTACGCAGCGTCGAGCGGAAAGGTTAGGATATGGCGGCTTCGGCGTCGAGCGAAAGGTCGCTGGCGGTCATGCGTATTCCCCGTCCTCCCGGCGGAAAGCCTCTCGCGGAGGCGGTTGCGAAGCGTGCACATCAGAGCGGCGGCGGCTGCGTCGCGGCCGTAGGCTGGCAATGTCCAGAAGGCACGGGTTGTGCGGATCGCGCGGATGCAGCAGCAGCGCGATGAGTTCAGTCCAGCCGGTCTGGTGCGAGGCGCCGAGCCCTGCGCCGGTCTCGCCGTGGAAATACTCGTTGAACAGCAGATGGTCGTCGAAGGCGGGTTCGGCCCGTGTCGGAACCTGCCGGCTGAGGCAGGGTCGCCGCCCGTCCGCGGCGCGCAGGAACAGACGTGCGAGCCGCCCGCGCAGTTCGTCCGCGATCGCGGTCAAGGTCGCGTGCCGCCCGGAGCCTACCGGGAACTCCACCAGAAAGTCGTTGCCGTAGTAGCGATGAAACTCGTAGAGAGACTCCACGAGGAGGTAATTGACCGGCATCCAGACCGGGCCGCGCCAGTTGGAATTCCCCCCGAAGATAGTCGTCTCCGATTCGCCGGGGACATAGGACACGCCGTGCCGCATCCCGCGGGATTCGAAGACGAACGGCTCTGCCGCGTGACGTTTCGACAGGGAGCGCACGCCGTATCCGGAGAGAAATTCCGCCTCGTCCAGCGCCCGCCGCAGCAGCGCCTTCATGCGATGGCCGCGCAACAGCGAGAGTAGGACGCGATCCCCCTTGCCCGGCACTTCCCAACGCGAGATTAGTTGCGCCAGGTCCGGCCGGTGCCTGACGAACCAGCGCGCGCGACTGGCGAACCCCGGCAGCTTGGAGAAAACCTCGGGATCCAGCACCTCGACGGCAAACAGCGGTATCAAACCGACCATCGAGCGCATGCGCAACGGAACCCGCTCGCCGTCGGGCAGGTTCAGCACGTCGTAGTAAAACTCGTCGGCCTCATCCCACAGCCCGCTGCCGTCGCAGCAGACGTTCTCCATCGCGTACGCGATATAGAGGAAGTGCTCGAAGAACTTGGTGGCGATGTCCTCATACACGTGGTCGTGCATCGCCAGTTCCAGTGCGATCCGCAGGAGATTCAGCGTGTACATCGCCATCCATGCGGTGCCGTCGGACTGGCTGACATGGCCCCCGGTCGGCAGCGGCTGCGAGCGATCGAACACGCCGATGTTGTCCAGACCAAGGAAACCGCCCTGGAAGACGTTGCGGCCCTGTACGTCCTTGCGGTTGACCCACCAGGTGAAGTTGAGCATCAGCTTGTGGAACACGCGCTCCAGGAAGGCGAGGTCGCCGGTGCCGGTCAGTTCCCGGTCGATTTGATAGACCTGCCACGCGGCGCGTGCGTGGATCGGGGGATTGACGTCGCCGAACGCCCACTCATAGGCAGGAAGCTGACCATTCGGGTGCATGTACCACTCGCGCGTCAGCAGCACGAGCTGCGACTTGGCGAATTCCGGGTCGATCAGCGCGAGCGTGATGCAGTGGAACGCAAGGTCCCATGATGCGTACCAGGGATACTCCCAGGTGTCGGGCATCGAGATGACGTCGTAGTTGTTGAGATGCAGCCAATCGGCATTCCGGCCACGCTGCCGTTCGAGCGGTGGTGGCGGGCGCCCTGGGTCGCCGGCCAGCCAGTGCCGGACGTCGAAATAGTAGAACTGCTTCGACCAGAGCATCCCGGCAAGAGCGCGGCGCTGCACGAGCCGTCGGTCGGGATCGGCAATCCCGCGTTGCAGCGCCGCATGGAACTCGTCAGCCTCGTCGATCCGCTCGGTCATCACCCGGTCGAAGTCGCCGAACGGTGCGGCATCGCAATTCGCCTGCCGCAGGCGCAGCCGCGCCGTCGCACCGCCACTCGGCGGCAGCGTCATCCGATAGAGCAGCCCGCACTTGCTGCCCTCGAGCGCCGGGTTGACCGCGTCCTTGTCGCCGCGGACAAGAAAGTCGTTGATCCCGTCCTTGAAGTAGCCCGAGGCGTCGATGCCGTAGAGCCGCAGCACGTTGGTCTCGTTCTCGCAGAACAGCAGCTCCGGCGCGCCGTCGGCAAACAGATGCTGCGGCGGGAGCAGCGGGTGCGTGGCCTTTAGCGCACCGTCCGCGCAGGCGCAGATGCGGGCGCGGGCGAACTCGTCCGACCAGCTCCACATGTTGCGTGCCCAAAGCTGTGGCACCAGGTGCAGCACCGCCGCGTCCGGGCCGCGATTGGTCACGGTCACTCGCATCAGCGTGTCCTCGGGCGCAGCCTTCGCGTATTCGACGGTCACGTCGAAGTAGCGGCTGTCGTCGAACACGCCGGTGTCCTGAATCTCGAACTCGGGGTCGGACCCGCCGCGCCTGCGGTTCTCCTCGACCAGCTGCATGTAGGGGAACTCGGCCTGGGGATAGCGATAAAGCATCCGCATGTAGGAGTGCGTCGGCGTGCCGTCCTCGAAATACCAGAGCTCCTTCGCGTCCTCGCCGTGGTTGCCCTCGCCGTTGGTCAACCCGAACAGCCGCTCCTTCAGGATCGGATCGCGGCCGTTCCACAGCGCCAGCGCCAGACACCAGCGCAGGTGGTCGTCGCCCCAGCCGGCAATCCCGTCCTCACCCCAGCGATAGGCGCGGCTGCGGGCGTGGTCGTGCGGGAAATGGTCCCAGGCCGTGCCGTCGGCGCTGTAATCCTCCCGCACCGTCCCCCATTGCCGCTCGCTGAGGTAGGGCCCCCAGTGCCGCCACGGCACGCCGGCCTTGCTCGCCGCCAGCCGCCGACCTTCGGCGGTCTCGAGCAGGTGGTGCAGCGGCTGACTCGAATCGGGCATGCTCACCTCCTCACGCCGGCACCGGCGGAACAGCGTCGCCGAGCAGCCGCCGATCAACTCGCGGAGCGACCAGGCCTGAAACGGGCAGCCGCGCGGCACGTGGGGCGAGTCGCCGTCCGCTACCTCCGAGACGTGGCCGAGTCCCGCCGTCTCCAGATGCCGCAGCAGCGGCGGCAGGAAGCGGGCCCACGCCTCCGCCCGCGCCGTCCAGACGGATAACCTCCGACGAACTGTTGAAATATCGGAACGGGTTGCTCATGGTATGAAGCTACCATGACCCCCGCATCCGCGCATTTGGTCTAACACTGCCCTCCGGCGAGTTGGCCGACCGCGCTTTCCATCGTTTCGGCAAGGACCCGCAGAGCCGCGGTCAGCATCAGTCCGTTCGACAGCAACAGACCGAGATTGCGCAGAAGAGGCTGGTGCGACGGTAGTCCATGATTGGACGCACGATGGGCAAGCGCACGACCGCGCCCACCAACCTTTCCCGTATCGCGCGCTGCCGCATCGCAAGCCAGCCCGCGAGGATGACGATGAGCAGCGCCGCGGCGATCGCCAGCCCGTTCGAACGCTGGAGGTCAGACAAGCCGAGGAACGCGACAAGCACCGGGTCGAGCTTGGCGTTGAAATCGCGAAATACGCTCGCGAATTGCGGCAGCACGAACAGAAGGAAGAACGAGAGCACTCCTCCCGCGGCGAGCAGCAGGAACGCGGGATAGCGCAGGGTGTCGGTCAGGCGCCGCGACAACGCCTCGGACCGCTGACGCTCGGTCGCCAACGCTTCCAGAATCGTCGCCAGCGCGCAGCCTCGACCTTACGGAGGAAACCCGATCGAACCTCGAAGGCGCCATTCACCTGATCAGCGGCTTCCTGCCGGGATTGCGGCGCGCCGGACGCGCGTCGATTTATCATCAGTTCCGGCTATGGGCTCGCGCCGGCGACCCTGCGCAAGTTCGAAGACGTACCCGCTTCCATGCTGGCCCATCTGTCTCCGCTCGGCCGCCGATCTATTCGGCGTCCAAGGCCGCGCTGCACAACTTGAGCAAATCGCTCCGGCGCCAGTTGGCGCCGCTGAACATCACGGTGACCGAAGTCGCGCCGACCGTTGTCGATACGCCGGCCGTCGCGCATCGCAAAGTCCCAAAAATGCCGGCAAGCGAAGTCGCGGAGCAGGCGCTCGCAGCGGCGGCGAGAGGCGTCAAGGAGGTTCTTCCCGGACAGGCGCGTTGGCTTCCCCTGATGCTGCGCATCGCGCCCTCGTTCGCGGAGAACCTGGTCGCCAAATCGTGAGAAGCAGGCCACGCCCGGAAACGCCCGCGGACGCTTTGCCTCGTCGCGACGATTGGCCGCTTCCGGCGCGTTTCTTCCGCACCCGGACCGATCATGAAACGCAGCAAGGGAGCAATTTTACCCGTTCGACAAGCCGTCGGCGAATGACCAGTCTTTGCGCAGAACTGCCGCTCACGACGTTGAGCGGACATAGCAGTTCGCGGGTGGACGTCGAGGAGTCCTGCCGCCCAACGGTCGCCGCGCAACGGCAAGATTTGACCCAAGTGCGACGTTGTCGTTGGGACCCTGAGTCCGGTCCGGTGCGCGCTTTTATATTCTTGGCGCCAACACATGTTGGGCCAACCAATCGCGGACTATTGAGAAGAGGTGGCGTAAAGAGGCAGCCCGCATTTTCGGCACGCCGCGCCAATCCAACTTGCCAGGCGTTCACTGGCTCGCAAGCATAATCCGAGCGACATCAGCAGGCTCGTCGATCTGGGGCCAATGTCCCGCTTCAAGGACATGAAGCGCAGCATTCCTGGCCTGAGATCGCATTTACTCGGCGACGGTGACATGAAGATAGGGGTCGGACTTTCCCCAAATGAGTAAGAGAGGGACGTCGGAGCGCCTGAAATCGGCCAGACGGGCCGTGTTGGCAGCGATTTCATCCGAGTATTGATAGGTCATTTGGGCGAAGGCAGGTCCTGCGCTGGGTCGTTGCTTAAAGTTGTTGTCGATAATTGGGCCAAGGAACTGAGTGTAGTGGGCTTTCTGTGCCTCCGTCAGGCCTACCTGCATTTGGTCGCGCTGAAAGGCAAGCAGCCACGCGAACTGTTGGGGACTCGCCAAGAAATGCCGGGTGAGAGATTTCAGGCTCTTGTTCGCGAAGAGCTCGATAAACTCGGGAACTCGTAGTCCAGGGGCGTCGCCGTAGAACGCGTTCATCAAGCAGACGGCGGCCGCGCGTTCCGGGTGCTTCAGAGCGAAGTTGACGGCGGTCGGGCCACCGGCATCGTGGCCGACCGGGATGATCTTCTCGAGCCCCAAGGCCTCCACGACCGCTTCCAGATCCCCAAGCTGTTGTTCAAAGCTGTAGTGCGCGCCATCCAGTTTGTCTGACGCCCCGAAGCCTAAAAAGTCTATCGAAATGGTTCTGCGCCCGGCCGACGCCAGGTGTGGAATGAGGTCGTCATATGTGCGAGTTGTCCGGAAATCCATGCAGCAGCACGAAGGCTGCCCCGCTGCCCGGAAAGTCGCGGACGTACAGGCTGCCGCGATCGCGCTGAACTCGATGTTCGGTGAAGGCCGGGAAGTCCGTCCTCTGGGAATCTGTCATGATCTTGCTCCTTTTGCGCGTGGGAGTCATTCTGTGGGCATCTCGTGCTCCTCGTCTGGTGGCGCTGTCTCTGCCAAGCGGAATCTCAATATTCGAACCACTGTAGTCGATCGCAACATCCTGCGGCGAGATACCGCGTCCAGCCGAAGCGCTCCTCGAAGGCCGTCAATCGAGAGGTACGCCATGAATGCACCGACCCCCGAACTGACGCTCGAAACAGCCGTTTCGCGAGCCGAGGAGATCGCCGGCGCCGTGTTGGTGCCGGCGGCCGCCGATAACGACAAGGCGGGCCGGTTTTCAAGCGAGGCTATCGAAGCGCTCGGGCAGGCGGGGCTTCTCGGATTGACCCTGTCGTATGAGCATGGCGGCTCGGGCCTCGGCCCACGGGCGTTTGCGCGGGTTGTGACGGCGCTGGCCGCGGCTGACGCGTCCGTCGCCTTGGTCTACAATATGCACATCTGCGGCATGGCGACGATCCAGGCGGCTCGCCCTCAAGCCGCGACCGAGGACGTGCTCAAGGAGATCGGCGCCGGCAGACATCTGACGACGCTAGCGTTCAGCGAGGCCGGATCCCGCAGCCACTTCTGGGCACCCGTGTCGCGGGCGCGCCGCAATGGCGCGGGGGTGCACATCACCGCCAAAAAATCCTGGGTGACGAGCGCTGGGCATGCGAACAGCTACGTTGTATCCTCGCTGTCGCCGGATGGCGCTGGGCCGACCGACTCGACGCTTTATCTCGTCGTTTCGGACTCGAAGGGCGTTTCGGTCGCAGGGCGCTGGGACGGCTTCGGGATGCGCGCCAACGCCTCGGCGCCAATGGCTCTCGAGGATTGCGAGGTGGCGCCCGCGAGCCAGCTAACCGAGGACGGCGCCGGCTTCCCGGCGATGATCAATGTCGTGCTGCCGTTGTTCAACCTGGGAACCGCGTCAGTCGCGCTTGGCCTTTGCCGGGCCGCGGTCGCTGCGACCGCAAGCCACCTCAAGACCGCGCGCTTCGAGCATCTTGGCCAGAGCCTCGGCGAAAGCCTGCCGACGCTGAGGGCGCAGCTCGCAGGAATGCAGATCGAGACCGATGGGCTCGCGGCGCGCATCGACGACCTTGTCGATCATCTCGAGCGCCCGCGGGACACGACCGTGCTGCGCGTGCTGGAGACCAAGGCCGCGGCCGGGGACGCCGCCGTCTCGGTGACATCGGCGGCCATGCGCGCTTGCGGCGGCGCAGCGTTCTCCAAGCACACGAATATCGAGCGTCTGTTCCGAGACGCTCACGCCGGCGTCGTTATGGCGCCGACGGGCGACGTGCTGCGCGAGTTCATCGGTAGGGCGATCCTCGGAATGCCGTTGTTCTAGCCACCAAAATCGCCGAGAAATACGCTGCGCCAACCTGCACATGAGGGCATAAGATATGAGCCGGACGATCTGGGTGGGCGCTGTCGCGTACGATCCGAAGGTCGTGACGATCTGGGAAGGCATGCGCCGGTATTTTCATGAGGAAGCGAGGCTGCCCGTCGAGGTGGTGCTGTTTCAAAGCTACGAGACACAGGTCGAGGCGCTGCTGGCCTCGTCTACCGATCCAAGCCCCCGCATCGACATCGGCTGGAACACGAATCTCGCTTTCCTTCAGGCGACCGAATGGAGCGAGCGCCAGTGCGCTCCGATCGCGATGCGCGACACGGACCTCGGTTGGATGACGAAGATCGTCGCCGTCGCCGGGGGCCCAGTCACGAAACTGTCCGATCTCGAAGGACGCACATTGGCCCTCGGCAGCCGCGACAGTGGGCACGCCGCGATCTTGCCGGTTCATTTCCTCGAAGCGAAGGGGCTGATCGAAGGCAAGACCTATCGCTCACTGCGTTTCAACAGCGACCTCGGCAAGCACGGAGACACCGGCGCAAGCGAGGTCGAGGCGACGCGCGCTGTCCTCGACGGACGTGCCGACGCGGCCTCGATCGGCAGTCCGTTCTGGCACCGGGTGCGGGCGGAGCGGCTCGCTCCGGAAGGCGCTCTGGTCGAGATCTGGACGTCGCCGCCGTTCAGCCACTGCATGTTCACGGCGCGGCCAGGCCTGGAGGCCGAGTTGCGGGAGCGATTCGAAGAGGCGCTCCTGAACATGAGCTTCGACAATCCGGCGCATCGTCCCGTGCTGGAGGCGGAGGGGCTCAAGCGTTGGATTCCTGCGCAGCTCGACGGCTACGATTTATTGCGCGCCGCGGCGCAAGAGCAGGGTTTTTTCACTCGTCGGCCGGTCTGAGCGGCGCGACAGAGTTTGCCTGCGATTGACGCTCTCGTGGCGAGCCTGCGTCACGCGCAGTTGAAGATTTGCGCCAGCCGGCGCTGATGCTCGCTTTCCCGCTCGAAGGCGAGGCGCACGGCCTCGAAGGATTCGGCCAACGGAAAGATCTCCGAGCGCACCATGAGGTCCGAATCCTCAGCGCCGATCGGATGCCAGTAGAACTCCTTCCGCGGTGATCGTGACCTCCGGCACAAGGTCAGCGCGCGCCAGGGCGAGCCCATCCTCGGCGAAACCGCGCAAGGCGATGCGGCGGACGATCCGGTCCGCATGCGCCACCCGCTCGGAGTTGAGAAAGGCCCGGAATTCTTCGGCCTCGGCGTCGGTCGAAACGGTCGCGGCCAGCCGTACGCGAAATCCTTCCGCGCGGGCGGTCTCGATTCCTTTGAGCGTGCGCTCCCAGGCGCGCGGTCCGCGATTCCGGTCGTGTCTTTCCGGCGTCGGGCTGTCGAGGCTGATCTGAATGGCGACGCGGCCCCGGGGCAAGGATCGCAGCGTCTCAAGCCGGCGGCCCGAGAACAGCATCCCGTTCGTGAGAACGGTGGTCGGCGCGGCCTCGGCGCAAAGGATGATGATCTCGCCGATGTCGTCGAGCAGGAACGGTTCGCCGCCGGTCAGGAAAATCTCCTGCACGCCGAGCTGCGCCGCTTCGCTTGCGATCCGCTGCACGCGCGCGAGCCCCAGCGGCCGGCGCTTAGCCCTTGGCGAGGATCGCACGCAGCAATAGCTGCATCGAAGGTTGCAATCGAAGTTCGTGTACAGCCAGAGGCGCGAGCCGACGACCCGGGCGGCCTCCCGCTCCGGCATCGCCTCGCCGCACCGGATCACATATCGGGAGCGTCCGGCCTCGACGGTTGATTCGATGAGGCTATTACGCGTGAACCGGCACCAGGCCTCGAAATCGGCGCTGAGGTCGGACTTGCTGGTTACGACCGCCATGAGATCGCCCTGGCGGCTGCGCCTGAGCGCGGCGATCAAATCGGGCAATAGACCGTCGGAGAACGTCTTCTGGCCAACGTCGATCTCGAGGTTCGCTTTCATCGGCATTGGTCGTACCTACCAAGCCTTAAATGTCTACGCGAATACGAGCTTTCCTCCCAGGCCTCAAGTTCGAATGGGCGTCATAGTCGGCTCCGATCTGAACGACTCGCCCGCACCGGCCGGACGTATCCTCATCTGCGCCTAATACGCCAATGATATGCTCCTCCCTAAGCCTCGAGCGCGCGTCGCGGAATGACCGGTATTTGCGCGGAGCAGACGACCGGTGCCGACGTGACGCCGACCGTTTGTGTTGGATGGTTTCTGCGCTTCTGCATGGCGGTGCGCCGACGGTCCTCGCACACTGGCGGCCAGCCGGTTGCGCCGGCAAGCAGACTTCCCGCGGTTCGGCGCTGTTGGGATACAATGATCGGCACGTAGATTGGAACGCCGCTGTGGGAGCGGCCGGGCGTGGATAGTCGACCGTGTCCACGAAATCTGGTCGTAATTGTATCGCTGGGGTAAACTCAATCCAGAGCTGGCGCCGATGCAAGAGCGAATAGATGGCCAACATAGACTGGCAACCGCTGCCTCCATTCTGGCCGAGCCCTGCGGTTTCGACCGATGTTGGAGGCTTTATGCTGTTGGTGTTCACGGAGGAGAACGTCCCGACATGGGAGGTCCGGCGCAAAGCCAAGAAGGTCGACGGCGATGACAACGATCTGGTAGTTGGCGGCACCGCCGACACATTCGAAGCGGCGAAGGCAGCGGCGCTGTTCGAAGCGACGGCCCGATCCTTAGAATGACGACACCGCCTAACGATGACACGACAAGTGACGGCTAGTCCTATCCCGACCGAGCCAATATTGGGCCCTCTCGTGGGCTTGCTGCGGCCGCGCCCGTTAGGTGGCAAAGGTCGAGGTGACGCAAGAGGGTCTGCTGCCCCCCAAGTTTGCGACAATCCCGCTCAGGCGTCGAACATTTAGAGCGGAATCCGATCATCCTGTATCGTGCTCACAACCACAGGATTTGAAGTAATTTGTACATTGCGAGGGCTTGAAGATTTCGGCGCAGGTTTCGAGGGCGCGCATGAGGCCCGCGACGGTCCGTTCGGCGATTTTGCGCGGGAAGGCTTTGAGCTTGGAGAAGGCTTTTTCGATGGGGTTCATATCAGGACTGTAGGCTGGGAGATATCGCAACTCCGCGCCCGCCGCCTTGATGAGTTGCTCGACCCGCGGCCCCTTGTGAGCCGGGAGATTGTCCATGACGACGATCTCGCCGGGCGAGAGCGTGGGGACGAGGCATGTCTCCAGCCAATCCTCGAACAGGGCGGCGTTGATCGGTCCATCGAAAGTCTTTGCCGCCGTCAGGCCGCGAAGGCGAAGGCCGGCGACCAAAGTCACCGTTTTGTAGTGACTGTGCGGGATGGCCGCCCGCAAGCGGCGCCCGCGCCGGCAACGTCCGCCTTTGCGCGCGAGATTGGTGGAGGCTCCGGTCTCGTCAACGAAAACGAGTTTCGTCGGATCGAGATCGAGCTGCCCCGCGAACCATTCCCGGCGTCGACTTTGCACGTCCGCGCGTTGTTGTTCCTCGGCATGCGCTGTTTTTTTTAAAGGTGATCTCGTGACGGTCGAAGAAACGCCACAGCACAGAGACCGCAAAGCGCTCGCCGCAATTGGCGATCAGCCGCTCCTGGATCTCGAGCAGCGTCATGTCCGGGCTGCGCCGGATCAGGCCCAACAGATAGTCGCGATGCGCCTCGATCCGGCCGGAGCGTCGGTCGCCGCCAGAAGGCGCCGGCGAAATCTCGCCCGTGGTTTGGAACCGCTTCACCCAGCGCACTGCGCTCGCTATGCTCACTTTGAAATGCGCGGCCGCCTGATTGCGCGACAACCCGCCCAAGACCACCGCCTCAACCACGCGCTCGCGAAGATCGTTGGAAAGACCCATCCCCGCCGCCCCCATTCTCGCAGCGTGAATGACGAAGCAGAAATTAACCGATTCGGGAATCCCCCAACCAATTCAATCCGTTCGGATACCGGTCTAGATTTGACGGCCACTCCAACGCGCTCGAGGATCCTTCCCGCCGAAAGGCCGGCCGTCGCGGACATACGCAAGTTCTTCGAACCTGCCGACATCGCGCCAATGCGCGGCGGAGCAAGGCAGCCACGCCGATGTCGCCGATCGGTCGAGCCAACGCTGTCGCGTCGACATCGGCTCGTGTGCGACGCCGCCAAGGACATGCTGGTCGACGGCCTCAAGATGAAGACCGCGGTGATCATGAGCGAGGACGCCGCATGGACCACGCCGCTCGACGCCGGCTACGAGGCATGCCTGCCGAAGATCGGGCTCAAGGTGCTCGACCATATGCGCTTCTCGCCGGACACCACGGATTTTACGCCGATCTTCAACAAGATCGAGAGCGCAAAGCCGGACGTGATCATCACCGGCATCTCGCATGTCGGCGTGCAGCCGACCGTGCAGTGGAAGAGCCAGCAGGTGCCGATTCCGATGTTCGGCATCGCCTCGCAGGCGACCAACTCCACCTTCTGGAAGGACACCAACGGCGCGACCGAAGGAGTGCTGTACCAGGGGGTTTCGGGTCCGGGCGTGGCCGTCACGCCCAAGACGCTGCCGTTTGTTGACGAATTCGTGAAGAAATTCGGAAATACGCCGTCCTACTGCGGCTACACCGCCTATGACGACGTCTAGATCATCGCCGACGCGATCAAGCGCGCGGGGAGCGTCGACAGCGACAAACTCGTCGCCGCGATGGAGGCGACAGACTACGTCGGCACGATCGGCAGGATTCAGTTCCTGCCGCAAGGCGATTCCCATGTGCATGGCCTGAAGACCGGCGTCGGCCTCATCACCGGCCTGATGCTGCAATGGCAGAAAGGCGAACAGGTCAACCTCTGGCCGGCGGAGCTCGCCAAGGGCAAGCTGGAATTTCCGTCCTTCATCAAGATCGCATCGGGCGGCAATTGATTGATGCGGGGAGGGCGCATCGCGAGGCGAGTTCGTCCAGGGCGCCGGGGCGCGATAGATGCTGTTCTGGCAGATCCTGATCGACGGTTTCGCGATCTCTTCGCTCTACGCCCTGGGCGCCACCGGCTTCACCTTGATCTTCGGCGTTACGGGCGTGCTCAACCTCTCGCATGGAGCGATCATGGTTGCGGCGGCGGTCGCTGCCTGGGCCGCCTCCGGAAATCTGGGCGCGGGCGCCTATTCGAGCCAATTCTTGCCATTTGCGTCTCCCTTCTCACCTGTAAACGCCGGCGCGAACCCGCGGCCGCCTAGCCCAGTCCATCACCTCTTTTGGAATCTCGAACGATCCCAACCCCATCGCCGCCAGCACCAGCGCGCCGGCGACAGCATTGATCCTGTCGTCGTGTCCGCCCGGCGGGTGGTCGATCGAGTCCTTGCCCGATCGCGCCGTCCGCCTCTCGAGGCCGACAAGCTGGTTGATCGTCTTCCGGTCGTCCAAGAGATCGGCCTTGTGAGAGTTGATCAGCGGCAGGAGCTCGACGTAAATCTCGCTCTTCGTCCGCTCGCTCGCCGTGCACGTCGCGCCGCGCTTGCGGAACAGCTCCACCGGGAACTCGCCGCCATACCGATCGGACGTGACCGTGACGCAGCGGTAGGACTTCATCGTCGCGGCGAACTCGGTCACCACGGCTTCCGGACTGAAAGGCGGCTTTGCCTCCCGCACCAGGTCGAGCACGACGCGGCCATCCTTCAGATCGCGATGGGCGATCGCCAGAGTGAAGCTATCAGCAGATCCGCCGCTCGGATCAATGAACGCAACGTAGTAGTAGCGCGACATGGCTGAGCGCTCGAACACGCCGGCCGAAACGCACGCCTCCACCGCATCGAGCGAAATGAAGCTGTCGACGTCGCTGCGGAACTCCCCGCCGTACTCCGCCGCAGCCGCCAGCGCGTCGCGCTCGTAGGCCCGGTCGACCACGCGTTGCGACAACAGCGGATTGAGAGCCCGGCTCTCCGCCCGCGCGATCAGGATCAGCGGATCGCCGGCCGGGCCGAAGTTGCGCTTGAACTCGGCATACATCTCGCCGCGCTTCGCATAGGGCGAAGAGATGGCAATCAGCGGCCCGCCCGTCGTGACCAGCGCCGGCCGCGCCGCGTCGAGGATCTCCTTGTCCGGATTGGCGCTGTAGTCGCTGTCGTTGCGCCAGAAGGCGATCTCGTCGCAGATGACGCCGACACATGTGCGCCCGCGGATGGTGCGGAAGTGCGCCGGGATCACTTCCACGTCGACGCCGGTCGATAACTCGATCGTGCTCGCGGTCTCGTGGATCACTAGCTCCTTCAGGACCGGAACGGATGTGAAAATACCGCGACAATAGCCGAACGCTCTCTGCGCCTGCGCAACGCTCGCGCTCAGCACCAGCATGCTCGCACGCTCGCCGAGGGCGAGGTCATACTCGCATAGGCCAGCAAGATAGCTCGCCAAGACCGCCGCGGCCCGCGTCTTGCCGGAACGCCGGCCAATGCAGAAGAAGGCCTCCTCGACCTGGTGGCCCGGCTCGCGATCGCGGCCGGTGACCTGGGTGAAGATGGCGCGCTCGGCGTCAGTCAGACGCTCACCACACAAAGCGATGAGCAACACGCGCCAACCCGCCCAGTCTGTCTCCCTCAAGCACCTTGCCGAACAGGCGAGGATCGGAGAGCGCGGCGCGCATCGTAATGCGAGGTCTCACGGCGGGTACAGCTTCCCAAAGCTCTCGGCGGCAGCCCTCCTGCCGCACGCCTCGCCTCGTCGGAACACTTCCTCGAATACGTCCTTAAGATCAGAAGCAAGCCCCGGATCCCGCGTGCAGCCACCCTCGTCATAGAGTTTGATCCGAATCGACGAACCCATCGCGCGGTGAAGGCTGATCTTCGGCTGGGATATGGTTTGACGCTGGCAAGACGACGCCGACTTCATCCACAGCCATATGCAATGCGCGAAGCGCATTTTTCGCGGCGTTTGTCAGGCGCTTCGGCCTCGTGCGCGTTTTCGCGCCCGTGGCTAGCTCGCCGACGGGCTCGACGATGCAAGACGTGACTTGATCGCCGTCTTCGTCCTGCCCGATGTCGACCACGACAAGCCGGCTGACGATCTCCAGGCCGGTCGCCATGTCCTTCGCGTTTTCGAGCGTCGCAACGATGCTGTCTGCGGCATCGCGCTTGACCGCGATTTGCACGTCGGCCGCGCCGATCTGAGAGCTGTGGCCGCGCGGATGGGCACCGTCGTAGCCGCAGTGATGAACGATCGGCGTGACGCAACCGAAGGCGGCCCCGAGCGCGTTGAACAGCCCGAGCGTTTCGTACAGCCAGTCCCTACTCCACCGCGTCCAGCCGAAGCCCTGTCGTTTACGGGCTCGCAGCATATGGCGCCGGATCTTCTTTTCCACCCAGTCCTTCACGAAGCCGAAGCACTTGGCGGCGCTGAGATAGGCGGGCATGTCCTCGTCGGAACTTTCGGAGCCGCGAAGGCTTCGGTTAAGCGTGTCGATCGCGATTGCCGATGGGACCACGCCTTCGGGAAGCTCCGCCTTGATGGAGGCGATCAGGGCCTTGTGGTCTTTGATGAGATCGAGCGGCTTCTCCATGATATAGAACGGCGCGTCCTTCGATTCCGGATGTTTTATCCGAAACGCCCAGATGCGGCGCCTGAAGCCCTTTTGGCCTTCTAGGACGCAGTAGACGATCGGACCCTGCTTGACGCGCAGTCCGCGATAGAGCCATCCGAGGGCGACGTGCATCAGAAGATCGAACAGCCAGAAACTTTTTCCGCATTTCGGCGCTCCCCAGATGATCACTAGGCCCGTTCGCGGAAGAAGGCCCTTGACGAGGTAAAGATCCACCAGCGTCATCAAGACGTCGTCGAACTTGACGAGCGGGAAGCGTGGCGGCTTCTTTTCGCCGCCATTGCTGCGGTAGCTCGAAACCCTTTCGGCCTCGATGTAGCGTCCGGCCTCTTCGGATGGTGGGGGAACTTTCATGGCGCTTCCCACAAAGCGTCGGCCGCGTCCTTGCCGAACAGCGATCGAAGGATGAACGTCTCGCGCCCGGCGGCGCGCCATCGGTCGATGCACTGGCGCACGTCGGCGTCCGCGTCGGCCTCCCAATGAACGGAAAGGCTTTGGACTGGCTCCGGCAGGACCGGGAAGCGCGCGATCGTTCCCTTTCCGCCCGTCGCCCAAGCCGGCCGATAGCCGAGCATGCGCCCGGCAAAGCAGGTTTCGAGTCCCTCGCCGATCGTCAGCCCGTAGAGCACGTCGGCGTCTTCGTCGATTTTGATCGAGCCCTCGTCGATCGATCCGAGGTTCCGCCGGTCCATCTTCATGCCGCGGATCCAGCCGCCCGGCGGAAGGCGCGTTCGCTGAATCCCGACAGGCTGATCGGTGAGATTGTGATGGAAGAGCGCGACCATGCACGGAACGCGCTCGCCGCCGAAGGTGCAGCGGGGATGATGCCGGATCGCGTCGGCGCCGAAGGGAAGCTCGAGCCGGCGAGCGGCCAAATAGCGCTCGGTATCGGTTCCGTGTGGATCATCGGCTTGGTCGAACAGGTCGAGCGCGAACTTCAGTCGCTTGGCGTCTTCCTCGCGTTCAGAGGCCACTCTGGCGGCCCTGTCGGCTTCGCGCTTGCGTTCCTGGCCTCGTCGTCCATCCGAGGCCGCCAGCGGTCATCTGTGTGGCTTATGCCCAGCCAGCCTTGCGACCATCGAAGCGCCTCCGGCATGCTGCAGCCGAGCACGGCCTTGACGAGGTTGAGGGCGTCGCCCTTGTCGCCGGTGTTAAAATCGCACCATTGACCCGGTCGCTGCCTCAGCTTGACCGAAAGCGAGCCGCCTTGCTCGCCGTCGAGCGAACCGATGCGCCAGCTGCCGTTTTGCTTACGCCCGTTCGGGAGCAATTCCGCGCAGAGAAGCTCGATCCGATCGGCAAGCATACGGCTGATCTCGGAGGCGTCGGGCTTCATCCGCGCTCACCATCGAGTCGCTCGAGATCGTCGAACAGCGCGATCGCCGCGAGGCGCAGAAGCCCGAATCTCGCCTGCGTCTCGATCAGGTCGCGGCGCTCCGCAGCGGCGGCCAATTTGATCGCCTGAGCGCCGATCATCGCGGCGTGGTCGGCGATGTCGTCGAACAATAGATACTCGACGGCGGCCTTGGCCTCCGCGGACGGCGCAATCGGAATCGGAAGCGGGCTCATGGCGCGCCCTCCGCCTCGAGCTCGGCGGCGATCACGTCGAAGTCCTTCGCGATCCGGAATAGGACAGCGGCCTCCGATGCGACGACGATGACGGGGGACTACGATCGAGGATCGTCATGTCCTCGGCCGCTTTCCGGCGCACCAGGTCGGCGCGGCGGCGCAACGCCAGCACGGCGCCGGCGGCGATGGCGCTATCCAAGGAATCGGGCGCGCCGGTCATGACCGGACCCCCCGCTCGGACTCGGCGACGGGCGGCTTGGGCGCGTCCTCGGCCTTCCGGCGCGCCCCTAGCCTTGCCCTGATCGCCTCGATTTTGACCTTGGCGTCGGCGGCCTCTTCCGTCGTCACCGCGCCGGCCGGCTCGCCGTCGAGATCGGGGCGAGGCGCGCCCTCGACAAGCGCTCTCAGGTACGCCAGACCGCCGCAGTAGAAGCGGAGGGCATCGGCGATCTCGCCGGGTTTGATCGCGGGCGCTCTTACTCTTATGACGACGTCGAGATGGATTCCGACCTTGAGCGGCGGCCGGCGCGGCTCGCTCAACGTAACGAAGGCGGCGGGGAACCACTCGCGCAACGCGTCGAGGGTCTCGACGATGCGCTGGCTGCGCCTGTCGGCGGCGAGTTCGGTTTGTGTTTCCCCAGCGTTTTTGCTAGCGTGCGGATTGTTCGTGGATGTGGTCTGTTGAACAAATCCGAGAGGCCCGTTCACCGTCGTCGCGGTGGCGGGCCTCGCCGCTTTCGATGAGGCCACTCACGCGACCGCGTCGGCCGCATGCTTGCGTGGCGCGATGCGACCGGCCTTAGGAGCTTGCGGCTCGGAACGGACGGGAATGCGTACCTTCCGGAGCACCCAATCCCGAGCCGTTGCGATCGGGTAATACACCTTCCTGCCGTCTTTGACGTACGGCGGGCTTTCCCCCCGCTGACGCTCGGCGCGCAAGGTGCGCGGGCTTACGCCGCGCTGCTCGGCAAAATCCTTCTCACTCCAATGTCCGGCAAAAAAGGCCGGCTCTGAAGAATTCACGTCGCTCATAGTGCACCATCGGTTCGCCGACGCGATCTTGCGGCAGGCGGTGGACGATGGAGACACTCATCTGGCGAAGCTGTATGCCCTGAAATAAATCGCGAACTAATTAAGGGTAGAGGGCGTAACCCGTGCCAGGGCGCGGTAACCCGAATCACGAAGACGCTGGGCCTCGGTGCGGGCATTGTCGAACGCCTTCGACCGGAGTCTTCCCGCCGAATAGCCGTTTTCGATGTCTGCAAACAATGCGTCCATGACAACGGAGCGTTTCACCCCGGCGTCTTCGGCGTCTAAAATGCGAAGATAACGAACGTATTGGTCCGATGTCCTGGCCGTCTTCGGGTTGATACGTCCGGCCTTCTTGAGCGCAAGCTGATCCTCCTCAGCCAATTTGCGAATTGCTTTGAACTGACCATCGAGCGGAAGTCTAAGATCAATTGCAAAACCTATTTCGAACCAAGAGAGCGTAAAACGAGAATTTTCTAAAATAGTTTCTTTGCTTAAATTCGCCCGAGAAGGTCGCACGAAACCCGACGACCCGGCGGGATCATCGCAGGGGAGACGCTCCCACCTAAGCGCAGGCGCTTCGACATACGTCGTCCCGAGATCGCTAAACGCCGGAATCCAGTTATTTTGTCGAGGATTACACGGGTCCACAATCCCGAACTTCTCCCGCATTTCCCGATAATAACGCCAGAATTTTCCGGTCTGATCGCAACCAATTCGACCATTGAAGGACTCCATGTACAGCCAAACAGCGCGATATTCTTTGTTTCGGCGTAGGAACTCCCATGCCCAGGTCGCCTTGGCGGCGCCTCGCGGAGCAGGATAGTCCTGAGGGCGCAGCCAATCCGGAACTCCCCACTGGGACGCAACGCTCATTCGCCGAGACGCTTCGACATCGGGACAACGTTGTCCGCGTCCTTGCCCGCGCCGGCGATGACGCCGCCGATCTTCGCCACCGCCTCGCGCAAGGGGGCATCGGCCAAATGGGCGTATCGCTCCGTCGTCCGGGCGAGGGTGTGGCCCAAAAGCTTGCCGATGATCGGGAGGCTCAAGCCGCCGGCGGCGCCGATCGATGCAAAACTGTGTCTCAGGTCGTAAATTCGCTCGCCCGTCAGCCCGGCGCGAGCGGCGACCGCCTTCCAACACCCGCGTAGCTGGCCCCTGACCAGCGCCGGGAACACAAACTCGCAATCAGCGCTTCTGTGGCGTCTCAGCCTGTCGATCAGTTCGATCGCGCCCGGGTTCAGGGGAACGCGGTGCACCTTCCGCTGTTTCGTGTGCTGCGATGGCTTGGTCCAATAGCCGGGCTCGGCGTCGAACTCTTCCCAAGTCGCGCGCATCGTTTCGCCGGGCCTGGCGCCGGTCACCATGAGGAGCCGCAGGCAATCGGCGGCCGGAGTTCTCATGCTCCGCCAGCGCGTCCGTTAGGCGCGCGATCTCGCCCGTCGCGAAGAACCTCTCCCGGCCCAACTCAGCGTTGCGCTCAATGCCTCGGCACGGATTGCCCTGCGCCGCGTCGCGCCATGGCGCATCCTCGCCGGCCATCGGCTTGAGCGAGAGGGAGAACATTTTGCTCGCGACCGCGACGACGCGGTTTGCCCGGACCCGTCGGCCTCTCGCCGTGATCTTCCGGTGCAGCGCGGCCATGTCGCCGAAATGGATGCCCGCGACCTTCCGCTCGCCGAGGACGGGCAGGATCTCGTTGACGATCATCGCCCAGTCGGCCTTTCGGGACGACGGCGCCTTGCGCGGCAGATGCTCGGCCTTGTACCTCTCAGCCAAGTCTGCGACGGTCGGCGCCTCGCTGATTTCGCGCCGCTCGAGCGCCGGGTCTTCGCCGCGGTCGACGCGCCTGCGCAGGTCCTTGGCCTCGTTGCGGGCGGCCAGAGCGCTCCAGGCCGGCCACTCGCCGATCGTCAGCCGGCGCTCGACCCCAAGCGCGCGATAGTTGAGGAAGAACGCCTTGGCGCCCTCTGGATGGCGGCGCGTCGGCGCGTAGACCCTGAGACCGAAGCCCCTGATCTCCGGGTCCCAGAGCGTGCTTGTCCCCTTGGCCGGCGGCGTCGCCGCCCTGACGGCCCGTTCGTCCAGCTTCGTCGGCATATGGAGGATCCTTTCGTCAGCATCTGGTCAGCGTCGCGCGTTGCCGCGCCCGTCCCTAACCCGACTTCGCGGATTCGACCGGTCACAAGGCATTTTTTGACCTTTTGCGCTGGCCAAGTATTTGACTTTGCTTGCATCGATTGCACAGAACCAGCCGAAAACCCGCTGTAGTGAAGACCAACTAAACTCAACTCAAATTCCAAAGCACCACGAATCGTGTCACTGTCGATATTTATATTCCGCTCGGACGCTTGAGCTTTGCTTTACCAGCCTTGCTGTCGTCGAAACTGCACCTTTGCGGCCCCCCTCTGAAGCTGTCTTGTAGTGAAGACCTTTTAGGTCAAGTTATTGATTTTATTGACCCAGGAATTCGAAAAACAGCCCAATCCGCGAAGACGGGCTAATATGCCGTCAATATCCTCCGGCTGCAATGCCCGGCCGTTGTTTTCCTAGCGGGTTTTCCGGCGGCTCAGGCGTTCTCGTCAGTTATCAAGGGCTTGGCGGAAGCGCCGGGGCGGGATCTACAATCCGTGGTTCGAGAAGCGTGGAATCAACGCCGCCATCGTCCCGATGGGGGTCAGGCGGGACGACTTCGGTCGGGCCTTTCCGGAAATCTGCCGGTTCACCAACTTCCACGGCGCGCT
The DNA here is from genome assembly GCA_963758335.1 of uncultured Alphaproteobacteria bacterium. Taxonomy (GTDB): domain Bacteria; phylum Pseudomonadota; class Alphaproteobacteria; order Rhizobiales; family Beijerinckiaceae; genus Roseiarcus. Next base: position 1,551,337 of record CAVWVF010000004.1, read on the forward strand.
GATCACCATGCCGCACAAGGTCGCGGTCATCGCCCTGCTCGACGAGGTCTCGACCGCCGTAAGAGTCGCGGGCTCGTGCAACGCGGTGCGCCGTGCGGACGACGGGCGGCTGATCGGCGACATGTTCGATGGCGAGGGCTTCGTCCGCGGCGTCGCGCATCACGGCGCGTCGCTCGGCGGCAAGAGGCTGCTCGTCGTCGGCTCCGGCGGCGTGGGCTCGGCGATCGCCGCCTCGGCGGCGGCAGCCGGGACGGCCGAGATCGCGCTCTACGACGTCGACGCCGCGGCAATGCAGGGCCTCGGCGACCGGCTCAGGCAGAACTATCCGGATCTGAAGGTTTCGCTCGGATCGAAGGACCCGAGCAGGTTCGACGTCGTCGTCAACGCGACGCCACTCGGCACTTATCCGGGCGATTCCATGCCGCTCGACGTGTCGCGGCTCATGCCCGAAACTTATGTCGCCGAAGTGGTGATGAAGCACGAGACGACCGCCTTTCTCGCCGCGGCGCAGGCACAAGGCTGCAGGACCCAGGTCGGCATCGACATGCTGTTCGAGCAGATCCCCGCATACCTCGAATTCCTCGGCTTCCCTCAGGCGACGCCGGAGGAGCTGAGGGAGGTCGCAAAGGTCGAATACTAGAGACCAGTTTAAGGGAGGAACGCAGTGAGCCAGGCGATGACGCATGAGCCGCCGGGGCGGCATCAATCCAAGATCGCCGCCGCCAGCGGCTGGATCGGATCGGCGCTCGAATATTACGACTTCTTCATCTACGCGACCGCCGCGTCGCTGATCTTTCCGCAGACGTTTTTCCCCTCCAGCAATCCAACCGTCGCCATCGTCGCGTCCCTGGCGACCTATGGGGTCGGCTACGTCGCCCGGCCGATCGGCGCGATCGTGCTCGGCCATTGGGGGGACCGGCACGGACGCAAGAACGTGCTGCTCGTGTGTCTGTTCCTGATGGGCGCCTCGACGATGGCGGTCGGGCTGCTGCCGACATATCAGCAGGCGGGCGTTTGGGCGCCGATCCTCCTCGTGATCCTGCGGCTGATCCAGGGCTTTGCGGTCGCGGGCGAAATATCGGGGGCGAGCTCGATGATCCTCGAGCACGCGCCTTTCGGCCGGCGCGGCTATTTCGCGAGCTTCACGCTGCAGGGCGTGCAAGCGGGACAAATCCTGGCGGCGGCGGTCTTCCTGCCTCTAAGCTACGCGCTGTCGAAGAACTCCTTCTTCTCCTGGGGGTGGCGCGTGCCGTTCCTGCTCAGCGTCTTCGTCCTCATCGCCGGTTACGTGATCCGGCGCGAGGTCGAGGAGACGCCGGCCTTCGCCGAGGAGCAGGCGCATCGCGAGATCCCGAGGACCCCGGTCATGGACGCGCTGACCAACCACTGGCCCGACATGCTGCGGGTCGTCTGCATGGCGCTGATGAACGTCATTCCGGTGGTCGCGACCATCTTCGGCGCGGCTTACGCGGTGCAGCCGGGCTACGGGGTCGGAATGGACAAGAGCGTCTATCTCTGGATCCCGGTCGCCGGCAACATCGTCGCGGTGGTCGTGATCCCCTTCGTCGGCGACCTTTCGGATCGGATCGGCCGCCGGCCACCGATCATCGTCGGCTCTCTTTTGTCGGGTCTGCTGTCGTTCGCCTACCTCTACGCAATCAGCATCAAGAGCGTGCCGCTCGCGTTCGTCTTGTCGATCCTGATGTGGGGCGTCGTCTACCAGGGCTACAATGCCGTCTTTCCGGGCTTCTACCCGGAACTCTTTCCGACCCGGGCCCGCGTTTCCGGGATGGCGATCGCGCAGAATGTCGGCACCATGCTGACCGCGCTCCTGCCGGCGGCCTTCGCCGCCATCGCGCCGCCAGGCTCGGCCAACGTGCCGCTGACGATCGGCGCCTGCGCTTTCGGCGTTACCGTCATCTCGGCGATCGCCGCCTTCACTGCGCGCGAAACAAATCGGGTTCACCTGAACGATCTCGGCGAGCCCGGCGCCGTCGCAGTCGACAAGGTCGAGTATGATCGCTTGCGCCAGCAAAGTATTGTGCCTGCTGCGTCGCAAGGTCTATGAAGCCAACGCGCCGGGTCCATCCGGGCGCTGAAGGCCAAGGGACGATGAGGAGCAAGCCATGACCGAACTCGGCGTCGTCCGACGCAAAATCCAACGCGCCGACCGCGCATCCGTCGACGCGCTGGCCGCGTTCGGCGTCGCGACCGTGCACGAGGCGATGGGCCGCGTCGGCCTCATGAACCCCTACATGCGCCCGATCTACCCCGGCGTGCAGGTGTCCGGCACAGCGGTGACCGCCCTCTTGCATCCCGGCGACAACTGGATGATGCATGTCGCCGCCGAGCAGATCGAGCCCGGCGACGTCGTCGTCGCCGCCATCACCGCCGAATGCACGGACGGCTATTTCGGCGATCTCTTGGCGACCAGCTTCAAGGCGCGCGGCGCCCGGGCGCTCGTCATCGACGCGGGCGTGCGCGACGTGAAGACGCTGACCGAGATGGGCTTCCCGGTCTGGAGCAAGTGCGTCAGCGCCAAGGGCACGGTCAAGGCGACGCTCGGCTCGGTCAACATCCCGGTCGTGTGCGCCGGCGCGCTGGTCAATCCGGGCGACGCGATCGTCGCCGACGACGACGGCGTGGTCGTCGTGCCGGCGGCCTCGGCCCAAAAGACCCTCGCCGCGGCGCGCGCGCGCGGAGCCAACGAGGGCGACAAGCGGGCGAAGCTCGCCTCGGGCGTGCTTGGCCTCGACATGTACAAGATGCGCGAGCCGCTCGAAAAGGCCGGCTTGAAATACATCGACTGAGGGAGCCCCGTGACCACCGCCGGCAGGCCCGTCAGCGGGCCGTTCGAAAAGACCAGGGGTTGGCTTGACTGGTTCGAGGCGCCGAGCAAGCCGCGCTTTCGCCTGCCCTTAGGCAGCGTCGATGCGCATTGCCACGTGTTCGGTCCCGGCGCCGAATTCCCTTACGCGCCCGAGCGCAAATATACGCCCTGCGACGCGAGCAAGGCCGAGCTGTTCGCGCTGCGCGATCATCTCGGCTTTTCCCGCAACGTCGTCGTGCAGGCGACCTGCCACGGCGCCGACAACCGCGCCATGGTCGACGCCTGTCTTGCGAGCGGCGGCAAAGCGCGTGGCGTCGCGACCGTCCGGCGGGAGGTGAGCGACGACGAACTCGAGCGGCTCCATGACGCCGGCGTGCGCGGCGTGCGGTTCAATTTCGTCAGGCGCCTCGTCGACTTCACACCGAAGGACGAACTGATGGAGATTGCCGGTCGCATCGCGAGGCTCGGCTGGCATGTCGTCATCTATTTCGAGGCGGCCGATCTGCCGGAGCTCTGGGACTTCTTCACCGCTTTGCCGACGACCGTCGTCGTCGATCACATGGGCCGCCCGGACGTGTCGAAGCCGATCGACGGCCCCGAGTTTTCGCTCTTCCGCAGGTTCATGCGCGAGCAGGCGAACGTCTGGAGCAAGGTCACCTGCCCCGAGAGGCTCTCCGTCTCCGGACCGCCGGCGCTGAACGGCGAAGAGAACGCCTATCGCGACGTCGTCCCCTTCGCCCGCCGCCTGGTCGAGGAATTCCCCGATCGTGTGCTGTGGGGCACGGATTGGCCGCACCCGAACCTCAAGGAGCACATGCCCGACGACGGCTTGCTGGTCGATTTCATCCCGCATATCGCGGCGACGCACGAATCGCAGCGCAAGCTGCTCGTCTTAAACCCGATGCGGCTCTACTGGCCCGAAGAGACAGGAGGCTGAACAATGGCGCTCGACAAGCCCTATCTCGACGTCCCCGGCACGACGATCTTCGACGCCGACCGGTCGCGGCAAGGCTATTGCCTGAACCAGTTCTGCATGTCGCTGATGAAGGCCGAGAACCGCGCCCGGTTCAAGGCGAACGAGCGCGCCTATCTCGACGAATGGGCGATGTCGGAAGAGCAGAAGCAGGCGGTGATGGCGCGCGACCTCAACCGCTGCATCGCGCTCGGCGGCAACATCTACTTCCTCGCCAAGATCGGCGCGACCGACGGCCAGAGCTTCCAGCAGATGGCCGGCAGCATGACCGGCATGACCGAAGAGGAGTATCGCGACATGATGGTCAAGGGCGGCCGTTCGATCGAAGGCAATCGCTATGTCGGCGAAGACGGCGACGCCCAGACCCACCGCCAGCCGCAGGGCGCGGCCGGCGGCAAGAAGGAGGCGTGACCCATGGCGCGCATCACGGCGTCCGTCTACACCTCGCATGTGCCGGCGATCGGCGCAGCGCTGGATCTCGGCAAGTCGAACGAGCCCTATTGGCGCCCGCTGTTTGAGGGCTACGAGTTCTCCAAGCACTGGCTGATGGAGAACACGCCCGATCTCGTCTTCCTCGTCTTCAACGACCACGCGACCGCCTTCAGCCTCGACATGATCCCGACCTTCGCCATCGGCACGGCGGCGGAGTTTGAGCCCGCCGACGAGGGCTGGGGGCCGCGCCCCGTGCCGAAGGTGATCGGCCATCCGGCGCTCGCCGCGCATATCGCCCAGTCGGTCATCCAGCAGGATTTCGACCTCACCATCGTCAACAGGATGGACGTCGACCACGGGCTCACCGTCCCCTTGAGCCTCATGTGCGGGCAGCCGCAGGCGTGGCCCTGTCCGGTCATCCCCTTCGCGGTCAACGTCGTGCAATATCCCGTGCCGTCGGGGGCGCGCTGCTTCGCCCTCGGCCAGGCGATCCGCCGCGCGGTCGAGAGCTACGACGAACCGCTGAAGGTGCAGATCTGGGGCACCGGCGGGATGAGCCATCAGCTGCAGGGGCCGCGCGCCGGCCTCATCAATCCCGCCTGGGACAACGCCTTTCTCGACCGGCTGATCGCCGATCCGAAGGGCCTCTCCCAGATGCCGCACATCGAATACGTTCGCGAGGCGGGCAGCGAAGGAATCGAGCTCGTGATGTGGCTCATCGCCCGAGGCGCGATGGCCGACGTCGCCGGCGGCCCGCCGCCGACCGTCGTCCACCGCTTCTTCCATGTGCCGGCGTCGAACACCGCCGTCGGCCACCTCATTCTGGAAAACACGCTCTAGCAGCCTGTCGGACTGGGGGGTTGCGGTTGATCGCCGCGAATGATTTTGGCGGTTGCGGCGGCGCCGGGGCGTTGAGTTGGGTGCAGAAAGCGGTTGAAGGGGCCGGAGATCGGCGTTTCCTGGGGACCTGTCCGCCGAGCCGGCGCACCTCAGCCTTGTCAGGCCGGGACGAGGGCGAACATCCGCTTGATGTTCCAGACCATGGTGACGAGGCTCCATTCGCCGCGCGCGCCCGCGAGGCCGCGCAGCGAAAATTGACGGAATCCCAGCGCCGATTTGATGATCCCGAACACCGGCTCCGGCATCTGCTTGCGCAGCGCGTAAAGCGCCCGGCCTGCCGGCGTCTTCAGCCGATGCGCCATCGCCTCGACCGGCGTTGGATCTTGCGGCGCTTCCGGCGCCGCTTGGAAGAGCTCGGCCAACGGTGGATGATGCGGCTGACGGCCCATGGCGATCAGCGGTTCGATCCCCGCCTTGTCGCAAGCCGCGACGTTCGCCGCGCTGAAATAGCCCGTATCCGCCAGCAGGCATTCGGGCTTGCCCAGTTCGTCGGCAAGAGCCTCGATCTTGTCCAGCATCGGTTCGAGTTGCTGCTTGTCGTTGGGCGCCTGGCTCACGGCGCTCGCCACCACCAGCAGACTTCCCGCCGCCACCGCGGGCCTGGGCGTTGTAGCATTGATCGAAGCCGCCGCCGGCCACCGGCATGATGCGCGACTCCTCGTCGGTCAGGTTGATCTGGTCGTTGGGGCGCGGCCCCTCGACCGGAGGTTCGGGAGGCTTGCCGCGCGGCTGTTTCCCGCTCGCCTCCGCCTTCGCCTGCCGCGCCGCGAGCCTGGCTTCGTGCTCCGCCTGCTCGCGCGCATGGCGTTCCTTGGCCCGCGCCTCGATCTTCGCCCGCGCCTCGGCCAGCTTGCGCAACCGCTCTTCGCGCCGCGCCAGTTCGTCCGGTATCGACATGCCGTCGGGAATGTCCGCCGCGTCGGCAGCTTCGGCTTTGGCCATCAGATCGGCGACTTCGGCTTTCAACTGCGCCTCGACCTTGCCGGCGTGTTCATAAGACAGCGCGCTGTGCCGGCTGGCGTTGGCGTGAATCTTCGTGCCGTCCAGCGCCACCGTCCCCATCTTCAGAACGCCCATCTCCCGCGCCAGCAGCAGCACTTGAACGAACAGAGCTTCGATCTCCGCCAGAAAACGCCGCCTGAAGCTCGCGATCGTGTCGTGGTCGGGATGATCGTTGGCCGCGATGAACCGGAACGCCACCGAGTCATAAGTCGCACGCTCCAGCTTGCGGCTCGAAAACACGCCCGTCGCATAGCCGTAAACCAGAATGCCCAGCAGCATTCGCGGATGATACGACGCCGACCCGGAACCGCGATAACTGCCGCTCATCGCGCGAAGATCGAGCCCGTCGACAACCTCCACGACAAATCGCGCCAGATGTTTCTCGGGAAGCCATTCGTCGACCGAGGGAGGCAGCAAGAACCCCGTCTCGCGATCGATCGTACGAAAATTGCTCATCAAAAAAGCCCGCCGCCCTGCGCGAATCAATGCCTGATTCTAGCGTAATCGCAGGCGCGGCGTTAAGTCCGACAGGCTGCTAGCGCTTCGGGGAGCCTGATGACCAAGACCATCAAAGTCGCGCTGGCGGGCGCCGGCGCCTTCGGCCTCAAGCACCTCGATGGGATCAAGCTGATCGACGGGGTCGAGGTCGTCTCGCTCGTCGGCCGCGAACTCGACAAGACCCAGGAAGCGGCGAGGAAGTACGGCGTCGGCCACGCGGCGACCGATCTTGCGGAGAGCCTGAAGCTTCCGGGCCTCGACGCCGTCATCCTTGCGACGCCGACCCAGATGCACGCCGCCCAGGCGATTCAGTGCCTCGAGGCCGGCAAGCACGTGCAGGTCGAGATCCCTCTCGCCGACAGCCTGAAGGACGCGGAAGGCGTGGTCGCGATGCAGAAACGCGCCGGCCTCATCGCCATGTGCGGCCACACCCGCCGGTTCAACCCGAGCCATCAATTCGTGCACAAGCGCATCCTGGCCGGCGAGTTCCACATCCAGCAGATGGACGTGCAGACCTATTTCTTCCGCCGCACCAACATGAACGCGCTCGGAGAGCCGCGCTCGTGGACCGACCACCTGCTCTGGCACCACGCCGCCCACACGGTCGATCTCTTCGCCTATCAGTGCCGCTCGCCGATCGTGAAGGCGAACGCGCTGCAAGGGCCGATCCATCCGACCCTCGGCATCGCCATGGACATGAGCATCCAGCTCAAGGCCGCCAACGGCGCGATCTGCACGCTGTCGCTCTCCTTCAACAACGACGGGCCGCTCGGCACGTTCTTTCGCTACATCGGCGACAGCGCGACCTATATCGCCCGCTACGATGACCTCTATACCGGCAAGGACGAGAAGATCGACGTGAGCGAGGTCGACGTGTCGATGAACGGCATCGAGCTGCAGGACCGCGAATTCTTCGCCGCCATCCGCGAGGGCCGCGAGCCGAACGCCAGCGTCGAGCAGGTGTTGCCCTGCTACCGGGCGCTGAACGATCTGGAGCGGCAGTTGGCGGAGGCCTGACAAGCGTAACTTCCAAGCCGGCTGCCATTTGCCCGCGCCCTCATCCTGAGGAGCGCCGAAGGCGCGTCTCGAAGGACGAGGGCGTCCGGCCGGGCCGGCGAGCATCCTTCGAGGCCCTTTGCCTACGGCAAAGGGCGCCTCAGGATGAGGACGGGAGGCGGGTCAGCCCTTGTCGACCCACCTCGGGAGTTGCTGACAAGCAGGACGCCGGTCGTAAAGCCAATCGGGAACAATCGCCTCTTGACGAATTCGTAGCCAAGGCTACATTTTGCAGACGAGGCTGAAAGACGCGTGACCGGAGCGCCGATGACCAACGCCACCATGACCGATCGGACTGTCTCCACCATCCAGGAGACGCTGGCGGGGCGCGGCCGCGCCTTTTCCGCCCTCCTGTTCGTCGGGCCGGCGGTGATCGCGTCGATCGCCTACATGGACCCGGGCAATTTCGCCACCAACATCCAGGCAGGCGCCCGGTACGGCTACGCGCTCCTGTGGGTTGTGCTGCTCGCCAACGTCATCGCGATGCTGTTTCAGGCGCTGTCGGCGAAGCTCGGCATCGTGACGCGGCGGAACCTCGCCGAGATGTGCCGCGACCAGCTGCCGCGGCCGGTCGTCTACGCGCTCTGGGGCGAGAGTTCGCCGCGATGGCGACCGATCTCGCCGAATTCATCGGCGGAGCGATCGGCCTTTCGCTGCTCCTCCATATTCCGATGATGGTCGGCGTGGGCGTGGTCGCGCTCCTGACGCTTGCCATCCTGCATGTCGAACGCTGGGGCTTCCGGCCGGTCGAAATCATCATCGGCGCCTTCGTCGCCACCATCGGCCTTTGCTACCTCGTCGAGCTCGTGATCGCGCCGGTCGACTGGGGCGAGGCCGCCCGTGGCCTGGCGACGCCGCTCCTGCCCGACGCCGCGGCGCTGACGCTCGCGGTCGGAATCATCGGCGCGACCGTGATGCCGCACGCGATCTTCCTGCATTCCAGCCTCGCCAGCGCGCGCAGCGGGGCGCGAAACGACGGCGAGCGGCGCATGCTCCTGCGCTTCTCCAATCTCGAGGTGATCGTCGCCCTGTCGGCCGCCGGGCTGGTCAACATGGCGATGGTCATCATGGCCGCGAGCGCCTTCCACGCCGGCCATAGCGACGTCGCCGAGATCGGGACGGCCTATTCGACGCTGACCCCGATCCTCGGCCCGGCCGCCGCCGCGGTGTTCCTCACCTCGCTCCTCGCGTCGGGCGTTTCGAGCTCTGCGGTCGGCACCATGGCTGGCCAGATGGTGATGCAGGGCTTCGTCGGCTTCAAGATTCCGGTGCTGCTGCGCCGCCTCGTCACCATGATCCCGGCCTTCGTCGTCGTCGCCCTCGGCGTCAACGCGACCAACGCACTCGTCTACTCGCAGGTCGCGCTGAGCCTCGCCCTGCCGGTCCCGATGATCGCGCTGACCGTTTTCACCAGCCGGCGCGACATCATGGGGGCCTTCGTCAACTCCCGCCTCATGCAGGCCGCGGCGGTCCTCGGCACGATCGTCATCGTCGCGCTCAACGTCGTGCTCGTGCTGCAGACCTTCGGCGTCCCGATCCCCGGGCTGCCGGCGGGCTGAGCGCGCGCCGCCCGCAGCGCCGCCGCGATCGATCGTACTTCCTCTAGAACGCAAAGTTATTTTCGATTTTCGGAAGTCAATAGCCTTTGGGACGCCCGTCGGCGGACCGAAACCGCTGCGCCAATTCAGGGCCCTAACGCGCCGAGCTGCCGGTCGAAACCAGCGAGGCCGGCCTTCCAATCCGCATTGTCAGGCGAAAGCCCGACCAGGTTGGCCATGATCGCGCGGCCCGCCTCGAACGCTTCGCGCGCTTTGGCGCTGTTCGACTGGCTGACGTAGACCAAGCCGACGGAAAAATAGCATGAAGCCAGAGCGAACTGCCGGGTCTTGTTGCTGGGATCCAATCCGGCGAGGCGTTCGGCGATCGCAAGCGCGGCCTGATAGTCGTTGAGCGCTTGCGCCGTCTGGCCTTGCGCGAGCTCGAGTTCCCCCACGAGTTGATATGCGAGCAAAAGACTGCCCCGCCAAGTTGCATTGCTCGGATCGGACTTGGCGAGACGCTCGCCGATCGCGAGCGCCGCTTTGTACAATTCGAGCGCCTCGGCGAGATCTCCCTGCATCCTCTCGACAACTCCGATACCCTGGTAAGAAGCCAAGAGAAGGCTTTGCCAATCCGAGTTACTCGGATCGGACGTGGCCAGCCTTTCCACAATTGCGAGCCCGGCTCGGTAGGAGCCGAGCGCTTCGCTGAGCTGGCCGTGCTTGCTCTTGAGGGCCCCAATCAAGGCATAGGAATGGGAAAGGTCGCGCTGCCAACTGGCGTTGCTCGGGTCCGACTTGGCGAGACGCTCCCTGATCGACAGCGTTGATTTGTATGAACTAAGCGCCTCCGCAAACTGGCCCTGCGCGTCCGCGATGTTTCCGATTTTGCTGTAAGCAGTAGCGAGGTCGCCCTGCCAACCCGCGTTGCCCGGATCGGACCTGCCGAGATGGTCGAGGATGGCAAGTTCCGCTCGATAAATTCCAGCGCTTGCGCAAGCTGGCCCTGGGCAACCTCGACGTTGCCCATTTTTTTTATAAGCGGCCTCGAGTGAATGCTGCCAAGCGGCGTTGCTCGGGTCCGACTTCGCGAGACGGTCAAGGATGGCGAATTCGGCTTGGTAAGAATTGAGGGCCTGCGCGAGCTGACCCTGAGCAACCTCGACGTTACCGATTTTTTCATAGGCGCTCACGAGTCCACGCTGCCAGACCGCGTTGTTCGGATCGGACTTGGCGAGACGGTCAAGGATGGCGAATTCGGCTTGGTAAGAATCGAGCGCTTGCGCGAGCTGGCCTTGTGCGACCTCGACGTCGCCAATTCTCTCGTTGGCCTCGGATAGGCCTCCTTGCAAAGCCGCATTCCCTGGATCGGACTTGGCGAGACGGTCAAGGATCGCGAATTGCGCCCGAAAGGAATCGAGGGCTGGCGCAAGCTGGCCTTGTGCGACCTCGACGTCACCGATCTTTTCGTCGGACATGGCGAGAACGAACTGCCCTAACGTGTTTTGCGGCTCCTGCCTCAGTGAGATTTCGGATATGCTTGCCGCCTTGCGCGCCGCATCTAGCGCGCTCGCTGTGTCGCCGAGCCTGAGGAGCGTTTCGCTTGTCTCGGCGAGCGCCGCCACCTCGCTTCGCAACAGACCTGCGCTGGATTGGCCGGAGCCGAGCAGCTTTTGCTGCAGATCGAGCGCGCGCTGGAGAATGGATTTGACCAGCGACGCCGGGACGCCGGACGCGTCACGGAACTTCAGGGCGATATCAAATACCAGCGAATTGGCGGCGTCCGTCGCGAGACCGAGATTGCGCTCCGCCGCTGTCTTTTGTACGACCGCCTCGCGCCGTTGCCACAGCGCTCCGGCCGCGAGCAGCGTCATTACGACCGCCGCCGCGAGCGACGCGCCAATCACGATGTGGGTGCGGCGCGTCTCGCGCGCCCGCCGCACCGCGTCCGCGTTCGCCGCCGCGGCGACGAACGCGCGGAGCGGCTCGCCCAGATCCTCGCCGAATCGCTCCTCCAACTGCTGACCGCTTGCGAGCAGCGGCGCCGAGAGTTGGAGATGGCCGGACTTCTCGCTCGGCGCCGCTTCGTCCCATGCCCGGGCGAGCGGCGCCAGCGCATGGCGGGCGCGGATTAGGGCGGACAGTTCGGCGACCCGATTCGCCGCCTCTGGCCAGATGCGCAGGAGCGCCTCATGGGTTGGGCGGAGGCGCGCGCCGCCCTCCAGCGTGAGGAGCCGCGCTTCGACGAAGGCCTCGATCAGCGCGGCGCGATCGGGCTTGCCTCGGACGAAGGTGTCGGCGTCGATCGCCGCGACGACCGGCAGCGGCTCTGCGGTCACCGGATCGGGCGCGACATCGATGACGAGGCCCGCGACCAGCGCTTCCAGCGCCTTGCGACCGCCATCGCCCAAATGCGCCATCGCCGCGTCGGCGGTCTCCGTCACCGCGGCGGCCATGCCCTTATAGTCCTCGGCGCGCAGGATTCCATCCCGGCGCGCCTCCTGCGCCTTGTAGAGCCCGTCGAGCGTCATTTGCAGCAAGGGCAGTGCGTCGCCGCCTTGCGCGTCGCCGACGAGGCGCTGGCCGAGCGGCGGGTCGCTCTCGCCGAAGACGAGCGGCGGCTCGCAGGCGGCGACCGGGCGCATGACAATGTCCTCGAGTTCCGCCGCGGTCGGCGGGATCAGGTCGAAGGTCGCGCCCGCGGCGCGCAGCGCGAGGAGCGCCGGGAACGCCTGAAAGCGCGCGTAGGCGTCGGCGCGCAGAACCATGATGATGTATGCGATGCCGGCCGCGAGCGCCTGCAACAGCGCGGCGAAAGCGGAAGCGGTGGCCGGCGTCTCGGTGAACAGCCGCTCGGCCTGATCGACGGCGAGCAGGAGCCGCGCCGGACGCGGCTTGTCGAAATGCGAGGCGGCCTGGCGGGAGCGCGCCGCTGCGTCGAGCGCTTCGCCGATCAGTGCCGCGGCCGTCGTGGGGTCGCCGGCGAGAGCCTTGGCGAGCGCGGCTGCGTCGGCGAAACGGCCCCCCACCAGTTCGGGTCCTAGAGCCTCCTTCGCGAGCAGCGCGCCCGCGAGCTCGGCGAACGGGTCGAGCCCCGGCGTCATGAGCGCGGGGCGGAAGAGGTCGATTTCCGGGATCGCCCCCGGCCGCGCGAGTTTCGGCATCAGCCCGGCGCGCAGGAGCGACGACTTTCCCGCGCCGCTCGCGCCCAGGACCAAAAGGAACGGCGTCTTGGCCTCGCGCAGCCGTTCCGTCGCCTGCCGGATCTGGAAGCCGGCGACGAACTGCCCGTCGGCGGTCTTGAACCAGCGGTCGAAGAAGCCCAAGAGCGCCCGCCATTGTTTGTCGATCTCGGCGAAGTCGGCGGCGTCGAGCGAGACCTGCGGGGCGCGCGGATAGCGGAACACGTAGATGTCGGGCAGCGGCGCCCCCTCACGCCGTTTGGCGATCGCGCTCAGCACTTCATAGGCGGTTCCGGATGGATAGGGCTCGCCGCCGGGCAGAGTTTGGAATCCTTCCGGCAGCGGCGAGCCGAGGCGGGCGCGGAAGATCGCGACGACGAGATCGCAATCGGCCGCCTCGGGGATCTGCTTTTGGAACGTCTCGTGCGCGGAATAGAAGTTGTCTTCCCAGAGCACGGCGTCGAGCCGGGCGCGGTCCTTGAACTCCGCGTTGAGCTTCTCGATGACCGCCTCGGCGCACGCTCGCTCCGCCGCCACGTCGCCGGGCGACGAAACGAACAGGCGAAAGACGGTTGCGCTCATGGCCCCGCCCGAGTGTCGAGGGATCGTGCCACGCGAGACGTGGACGGCGCAAGGCTTTTCCCGCTTGGCCGTCGCTTGGCCGCGGATTGGCCGGTGCGCGCCTACCTCAACTCGGCCGTGAACTTCTGGATCTTCCGGCACGCGTTCTCGAGCTCTTTCAGCGAGGTCGCGTAGGAGACGCGGAAGTTCGGGCCAAGGCCGAAGGCGCTGCCGTGCACGACCGCGACGCCCGTCTCCTCGAGGAGCTCGGTGACGAAGTCCTCGTCCGTTCCGATCGTCTTGCCCGACGTCGCCTTTTTGCCGATCGCGCCGGCGACCGACGGATAGACGTAGAAGGCGCCCTCCGGCTTCGGGCATTCGATGTGCTTCGCCTGGTTCAGCATCGACACGACGAGGTCGCGCCGCTCCTCGAACGCCTTGCGCCGAACGGGGATGAAATCCTGCGGGCCGGTGAGCGCCTCGACTGAGGCCCATTGCGAGATCGTGCAGGCCCCGGAAGTCTGCTGGCCCTGCACCATGTCCATCGCCTTGATGAGCTCGGTCGGGCCCGCCGCGTAGCCGATGCGCCAGCCGGTCATCGCATAGGCTTTCGACACGCCGTTCATCGTTAGCACGCGAGGCTTCAAGGCCGGCTCGACCTGCACCGGGGTGGTGAAGGTGAAGTCGCCGTAGACGAGATGCTCGTACATGTCGTCGGTCAGCACCCAGACATGCGGATGGCGCATCAGGACGTCGGTCAGGCCTTTGAGTTCGTCGCGCGTATAGGCCGCGCCGGTCGGGTTCGACGGCGAGTTGAGGATCACCCACTTGGTGCGCGGTGTGATCGCGCGCTCGAGGTCCTCGGGCTTGAGCTTGAAGCCGTTCTCGAGCCTGGTCGGCACGATGACCGGCTCGCCCCAGTTGATCGCCACCATCTCGGGATAACTCACCCAGAACGGCGCGGGAATGATCACCTCGTCGCCCATGTTCATCGTCACGAGGAAGGCGTTGTAAAGAATCTGCTTGCCGCCCGTGCCGACGATCGTGTCGGACGGCTTGTAGTCGAGCCCGTTCTCGCGCTTGAACTTCATCGCGATCGCCTCGCGCAAGGGGGGGATGCCGAGCACCGGCGGATATTTTGTCTCGCCGCGCCTGATCGCCGCCATCGCGGCTTCCTTGATGTTGTCGGGCGTGTCGAAGTCGGGCTCGCCGACCGACAGTGAAATGACGTCGCGCCCCTTGGCCTTCAGATCCCGCGCCTTCTGCGTCACCGTCATGGTCGCGGAAGGTTTTACGCGAGAGAGGACGTCGGCGAGGAAGGCCATGGGAAGATATTCTCTACATTTGCTGGAAAAATTGCGCGCCGCAGCATAGTGAGGCCGCCGCCGGACGGCAACCGGCTTGGGGGCCTCAGTTTTCGCAAACTGAATTTTTCTGGTGCGTGGAACCGATTGAAAGGATAACAATTTGGCAATTGCGAAGCAGCTAGAAGTGACTTTTGGCGCCCAACGAACCGCCAGGACGCCGGCACGGCCGTCAACCTCCTCCAGAAACTTTGCCAGCGTTCCCGATGGCAAGAAGAACCAAGCCGAAAACACCGGTTGGCAACGGAAAGAGTCTCAGAAGGCGCTGGAAAGATCCAGATGGCACGATTTATGAGTGGGACTCTCGCCACGGAACGGTAGAGAAATATAATCGCTCTTATTGCAATGTGTGTTGACATGAGCGATAAAGGCTCTGGGCTTTGGGGGCGAAGATGAAGCCGTCGGATTTCGCGGGATGGCTGGCCGCGCTGTCGTCGTTGAGTGCGGCGCAGCGCCGTGTCGTGTTTCGCGAGCTCGCGCTCGCGGAAGCTGACGATCCCTGTGAGGAGGGCGTCGAGATCTGCGAACCGAGGTCTGGCGGGGGACGCGAAGAGGGCCGAGGAGCGCAGCGATGCGGTTGCGGCGACGCTTTCCGCATCGGGCGAGCGCGATATTTTCCGGGAAATCGCAAAGGAGCGTTATTCGCGGACGGGATGTCCGCGCTGCGGCGCGCTCGATGTCCGGCCCTGGGGTGAGGCGAGAGGTTTGCCGCGCTATCGCTGCGTGGAATGCCGCAGGACTTTCAATCCGTTCACCGGCACTCCGGTGGCCGGCCTGCACAACAAGGATCGCTGGTTCGATCAGGCGCGAGCCCTGATCGAAGGGGAGAGCCTCGCCAAGGCGGCCGACCGCTGCCAGATCCACCCGAGCACCGCCTTCCGATGGCGGCATCGGTTTCTCGCCGCTCTCAACCTCGACAAACCCAAGAGCCTTTCGGGCATCGTCGAGGCCGATGAAACATTCATACTCGAGTCCTTAAAGGGTCGGCGGGGCGGCCTCGCCAGGCCCGCGCGCCGCCGCGGCGGCAAAGCCGCCAAGCGCGGCCTCTCGGCCGAGCAGATTCCCGTCGTCGTGGCTCGCGACCGCAGCGGCGCCACGTTCGACGCCGTCCTGTCCCGCCTCGACGCCGCCAGCCTAAAAGAAGCGTTCGGCGAACGAATTCCGCCTTCAACCGATTTCTGCTGCGACGGCGGCTCGGCCATCACCGCTTTCGCCAAGCGGGCCAAGCTCAAAGTCCATGTCCTACCCGCGCCCGGCAACCCCAAGCCCGAAGAATCGCAGTTCCATATAAACAACGTCAACGCCTACCACGGACGCCTCAAAGAGTGGATGCGACGCTTCCACGGCGTCGCCACCGAAAACCTTCCCACGTACCTGAGTTGGCGCCGAACCCTCGAAGCCATGCCCGCCGATGGCGGCCCGGCTCCCTGGATCGCCGCCGCTGCCGGACTCGGACCGTATCAACACGAAACACAATAAGAGCGAATATAATTCCAGAGGAATCCATGAAGGCGAGTTTGCGCCAGTTACCGGCAGAAAGCTGAAGCCGGCAAATCCCGCGAGGAAAGTTGAGCCGTGACAGAGCTGGTCCACCATCTCGTTGGTTATGATCGCAAGACAGACGAAGTCGCATACCAACACGTTTTTCCGTCTGACGAGTGGGAAAAAATCCGCAAATTCTTACATGCGGACGATGATGATCCATCAATGGTGGACGTGTACCCAATAGATGAACCAACAGCCCGCGATATAATGAGTATTATTCGCGGCTCTCTGCGCGCTGACCTGGATTACTTTATCGAGTGTTCGAGACAGGATTGACGTTCTCGCTTGTCGCGGCACAACAACGTCCACGATCGCGTCCTTGCCGCCGCATCCGAAATCTATCGCGACCGCGTCGAGCGTGTCGTCCTCTTCGGCTCGCGCGCGGGGGGCGACGCGAAGCCGGATTCCGACATTGCCGTTTTTCTCAAAGACGTTGGCGCGTTCACAAACGAGAGCGCTCGCCTTGCCGCCGTGGGCGCCGATATTCTTTTGGACACAGGCGCGGTCATTTCCGCTACGCCCTTTCCTGCCGGGGCCCATCGCGAACGCACCGGCTTCATGCACGAGCTACGCAAGGACGGCCGCGATTTATGAAGGCCGAAACCGCCGATTATCTTGCGAAGGCCCGCGCCACGCTTGCCGACGCCCAGAAGATTGCAGCGTTGCCCTTGCCCCATATCGCCGCACGCAAAGCATACCTTGCGGTATTCCACGCCGCCGAGGCTTACATCTTCGAGCAAAGCGGCAAGGTGGCAAAGACGCACAGAGGCGTCCGTAGCGAATTTACCCGGCTGGCGAGGACCGAGCCGCGTATCGGGCGCGACCTCGCTGTGGCGGCGGCCTGATCTGTGCAAATCTGGGGTGAAACGTCTCTCAAAGCTCATTCTTGATTTTAACCTCGCGAAATTGGAAGGATCAGCCGAGTTTCGAGAAAGGAATCGCCATGACTGAGACCGACCCCAAACACCTCGAGGTTTTGCGCCAATATGCGGACGGAATGCTTGGCACGCGGCAGGCGATCGAACGCGCGGGCCTGGAGGACTTCGCCGACCTTGTGATTGCCTTAGCGCAGAATAACCTCGCGTTGCCGAAGCCCGCCGACACGCCGAACCGCCGCGCTCATGTGGCGCTTGCCCGATCCCTTCTCCAACCGCCCTTGCGCCGTCATGCCCGTTGAAGTTACGCTCATTGTCATTGATGTGCCGCCTTTAATTACATTGGCGGCGGCGCAGCGACTCGACTACGCGCATTCAATCGGCGGACGCTGTTTTCGAAGCCGCCCGCGAAAGGGGACGTCATCCCTCGACCTACGGACTCTGGAGCCAGCACGATCCCGAAATTCGCGATGCCGTGCGCGCTGTCATCGAACGTGCGCACCGTGGCGCGACCCCAAAGCGATAAACTGATGATTTGCGGTTCAAACCATGCGGCTCATTCGCTACGGTCCCGACGAGTGCCGAAGGCGGCGCGGTCGTGTCGCTTGGCGGTCGGCGCTTCGTCCCAGACGAGCGCAGCCGTCGTGGCAGCGTGAAGGCGGCCTTCGCGGCGCGCACGAGCCGGTCCGGCGCCGCCGGCGGATTTTCCAGAGGCGCGAGGACGCGCAACAAGTCGCGCTCCGATAGCGCAAGCCGTTCGGCCCTCGGCGATATCCGCCTTGGCCTTCGGCAGCACGGCGCCGAGAATGTAGCCGGTCAGATCGAGCCGCTTGAGCGAGGCGGCGCGGGTGAGCGTGGCCTTGTCGAGCCGCAACTCGATGCGGCCGTTGTCGGTGAGGGCGGGGGCATGGAACCTCCAAGAGCTTATTGCCTCAATCAAGCATAACGGCAACTCCCAAGTCGTCGATCGTTGCCATGCCCGCGAACGCGGGCATCCAGAAGCCCCCGCTGGCGGGGCGGGAGGGGTGGTGAAATCGTCGTCTCCGAGATGCATTGCGGTAATCTGGACCCCCGCGTTCGCGGGGGTGACCATGATTGATGGGCCGGCCCGCAACCATGACGTGGGAAGGTAGGGAGTTACGCATACGGAATGAATCCGTACCAGACAATTTACGGCCTCTTCCCGGTTGAGGCCGTCGTCTCTGCAGATCGGCGGGGTCGACATACCGGAGACGTTTAGGACGCGCAGAGCAATATCCGCTTCGGTGGAATCGGCGAGCGGGACGTCCTCTCGCCCCGCATGGCAAATTCCCTGTTTTCGCGATTTTCGCCGAATTAATCCCCTGTTCGGTCAAAAAAATCCCCCTGTTCGCCCGCGTAGGGAATTTTTGCGCAAGTTGCTGGAATCAGGTGGCTTCTCAAGGCGAATTTTGCACAAAACCGCCGAAAAACGCAGAGTTCCCTGCTTTCTTCCCAGTTACCAGGGAATTCGGCCCCCGCCGGATCGACCCCGTCCAGGCGCAAACCGCTTCTAGCTGAAGTCCGCGCCCTCGGCCCATCGCTTCAGCAGGTGATGGGCGATCGCCATCGGGATCGGGGCGGTGAGGCCGTCGGGGTGGCGCCGTTCGAGGAGCGCCAGCGTCTCCGCGCGCGAAAACCAGCGCGCGTCCTCGAGCTCGGTCCGGTCGATGGCGACCGCGCGGCTCAAGGCATCAGCGAAACAGCCGATCATCAGCGAGGCGGGGAACGGCCACGGCTGGGAGGCGAAATAGCTGACCTCGCCGCAGGCAATTCCCGCCTCTTCAAAAATCTCGCGCCTGACCGCCGCTTCGATCGTCTCGCCCGGCTCGACGAAACCGGCGAGCGCCGAATACATGCTTTTGGGAAACCGCGGCTGGCGGCCGAGCAGGCAATCGTCGCCGTCGACCGCCAGCATGATGACGACCGGATCGGTGCGCGGGAAATGGTGCATGCCGCACGTTTTGCACTCGCGCCGCCAGCCCGCCGCCGCGACATCGGTCGGATGCCCGCAATTCGAGCAGAAACGCCGGCGCGCGTGCCAAAACATCAGCGCCTTGGCCGAGGCCAGCATGCTCGCGCGATCGGCCGGAACGAGCCCGCCGGCCGCGATCGAGCGCAAATCGACGAGCTTCAGGTCGTCGCGGCCCGGCGCGACGAGGACGCGCCGGTCGAGAAAGCCGTCGCTCGCGTTCGATTCTTCCACCACCGCCTCGTCGGGCAGAAGGGCGGCGAACACCGGCGCCCCGCCGGGCAGAAGTCCGAGCAGCGCCTCGGCCCGCGCCCCGCCGAGCGCCGCGATCTCGGCGAGCGGCAAGAGCGGGTCGAGCCCCGCGGCGGTCTTCATCAACACCGGCATGTCGCGCGCGACCAGGATCGCCCGCGCGTCGGAGCGCGCCCGCAAGGCCGCGAGGGCTTCCGCGTTCTCGCGCCGGTCCTGAGCGCGGTCGAGCGGATCGGCGGCGAAGCCCAGACCGTCGAGAAGTTTGGGGTCGAGCGGCCCGCTCAAGGATAGCGCGCCTTGAGGCTCGCCACGCGTTCGGCGTCGTAGTCGATGATGCAGCTGAGCCTCGGATCGCCGCTCTTGGCCGCCATGCCCGCCTCGAACGGCGCGACATCCTGGCACTCCGTGTCGCGCCAGCTCGTCCACCGCTCCTGCGCGTCATTGAGCGAGCGCCGCCAGCGCGCCTTCTGCGACGACAGGAGCCCCTGGCGCGAGTCGATCGACTTGATCGCCGCCTCGACCGCCGCGCGCAGCTCCGAGTCCGCGTGGTCCGCGCCGGTCCGCAGGCATTCGGCGAGGTCGCGCGGGCTGAGTTTTCTGGCGTCGCAAGCGATCTGGGAGGGGCGCGCGCCGCTTTCGGCAAGAGCCGGCGCCGCGCCGCCGGCGGCGGCAAGAAAAAGCGCGGCGGCAAGGACGAGCATTCGCATGGCCGGGTCTTTCACCTCACGCATCCTCACCCGCCTGCGTTTTCCGAGGCTGGACGGCTCAGGAATTTCCCCATGCGATCGAGCGCGCGTTCGATGTTCTCGAGCGAGTTGGCGTAGGAGAGGCGCAGATAGCCCTCGCCGTGAACGCCGAAATCGGGGCCGCCGACCGTCGCCACCCCGGCTTCCTCGAGCAGGGCGGAAGCGAGCGGCTTCGCCTTCCAGCCCGTCTTCGACACGTTGGGAAAGGCGTAGAAGGCGCCCTTCGGCGTGACGGCGCTGACGCCCGGCAGGCGGTTCAGCCCCTCGACAACCGCCTTGCGCCGCCGGTCGAACTCGGCCCGCATCGCGGCGACCGAGCCTTGCGGGCCCTTCAGCGCCGCGACGCCGGCGAACTGGGCGGCCGAATTGACGCAGGAATAGGAATTGACGGCGAGCTTCCGCGCGACGTCGCGCCAAAACTTCGGCCATACCGAATAGCCGAGCCGCCAGCCGGTCATGGCGTAGGTCTTCGACCAGCCGTCGAGCAGGATCAGCCGGTCGCGGATTTCCGGATAGGCGAGCAGCGAGCGGTGGGCGAGCCCGTCGTAGGTGAGCTGCCCGTAGATCTCGTCCGACAGGATCGCCGCGCCGGGAAAGCGCGCGAGTCCGGCGACGAGCCTGTCGATCTCCTCCTTCGGCGTCACCCCGCCGGTCGGGTTGGCCGGCGAATTGAGGATGACGAGCCGCGTCCGCGGCGTCATCAGCGCCAGCGCCTCCTCGGCCGAGAAGGCGAAGCCGTTCGCTTCCCGCATCGGCGCAGGGACCGGACGCGCCCCGGTGAACTCGATCATCGAGCGGTAGATCGGAAAGCCGGGGTCGGGATAGACGATGTCGGCCCCCGCCTCGCCGAACATCAGGATCGCCATGAACATCGCAACCTTGCCGCCGGGCGTGATCATGACGAGTTCGGGCGAGACCTCGAGGCCGAGTCGGCGAAAAAGGTCCTCCGCCACCGCCTCGCGCAAAGGGGCGATGCCGGTCGCGTCGGTATAGCCGTGCTCGCCGTCGCGCAGCGCCTTCACCGCCGCCTCGACGATGTGCGGCGGGGTTTTGAAATCCGGCTGGCCGATGCCGAGATTGATGACGTCGCGACCCTGCCGCTGCAGTTCGGCGGCCTTGGCGAGGACGGCAAAGGCGTTTTCCTCGCCCATGCGCGCGAAAGCGGGATTGACTGCGATCAAGCGTAAACTCCAGCCCGGGACGCGCCCCTTTTGGCAAAGCCGGCGCCCGGGGGCAAGCTCTTGCTCAATCGGCGCATATTGTAGCCGCGCTCGCTGAGCGCGGCCGGCGCGATCAGCGATCGCGCCTAGAAGGGCGTCCGCCTACACGGGGGAGCCTACCCCAGCGCCTTCTCCATGACCCGGCGCAGGCGGCCGGCGAATGCCGGCGGGTCCTCGACCTGCCCCCCTTCCATCAGCCGCGCCTCGTCGAGCATCAGCCAGGCCGCGTCCTCGATGAGGGGCTTGTCCTTGCCGTCGCGGAAGCGGTGGGCAAGGGCGACCGTCAGCGGATGAGCCGGGTTGACTTCGAGGATCGGCTTGGCGCGTTCGGACACCCGCCCGTGGGCGGCGAGCATTTTCTCGAGCTGCCGGTCCGGCCCGAAGTCCGGGGCGATGAGGCAGGCCACGCTGTCGGTGAGCCGGTCGGAAGCGCGCACCTCCGCCACCTCCTTTTCCAGCGTCTGCTTGAAGAAGGCGAACAGGGTCGCGACCTCGCCCGTCGCCTCGGCCGGCGCCGCCGCCCCCTCGACGAGGGCGATCGACTTGATGTCAGCCGCGCCCTGGCTCACCGACTTGAACGGCTTGCCGTCGTAGCCCGCGCTGGTCGAGACCCAGAAGGCGTCGACCGGATCGGAGAACAGCAGAACCTCGACGCCGCGGGCGCGAAAACCTTCGACTTGCGGGCTCGCGGCGAGGCGCTTCGAGTCGTCGCCGGTGAGGTAATGGATCGCCGCCTGGTTCTCGCGTAACGAGGCGACATATTGGGCGAGCGTCCGACCGCCGTCCGGGTGGGTGGTCGAAGCGAAGCGGGCGATCTTGAACAGGCCGTCGCGGCGCTCCGGGTCCTCGTACAGGCCCTCCTTGATCACCGCGCCGAAATGCTCCCACACCTTGGCGTATTTCTCCGGCTCGCCTTCAGCGAGCTTGCCGAGCTCCTGCACCACGCGGTTGGTCACGCCCTTGCGGATCGCGGCGAACACGTCGCTCTTCTGGATCAGCTCGCGCGACACGTTGAGCGGCAGGTCGGCGCTGTCGACGACGAGGCGGACGAAACGCAGCCAGCCGGGCAAAATGTCGGCGTCCTCGGTGATCAGCACCCGCCGCACGTAGAGCTTGTTGCGCCCTTTCCGCGCCGGATCGAACAGGTCGAACGGGCGCGAGCCGGGGATGAAGGCGAGCACGGTATATTCGTGCCTCCCTTCCGCGCGCCAGTGCAGGGTCAGCGCCGGCTCGTCGAACTGGCCGGAGAGGCCGCGGTAGAATTCCGCGTATTCCTCCGGCTTGACGTCGGATTTCGGCTTGGCCCAGATCGCCGCGCCGTCGGCGATGCGGCGGGCTTCCGCGCCCGGCTTGTCGATAAGGTCGATCGGCACCGCGACCGCCCCCGAATGCTCGCGCACCACGCGCTCGACCCGCCAAGCGTCCGAGAACTCTTTCGAGGCGTCGTTCAGGTGGAGGATGACGCGCGTGCCCCGCTCGGGCGCGGCCTCGAGCGCGAGCGGCGCGATGGTGAACGAGCCCTGGCCGTCGGACGACCAGCGCCAGGCCTCGGAGCCTCCGGCGCGGCGGGTCTCGACCAAAACCTCGTCAGCGACCATGAAGGAGGAATAAAAGCCGATGCCGAACTGACCGATCAGCGCCTGGGCCTCCTTGCTCGCTTCCTCGGCGGTCAGCCTGTCGAGGAAGGCTTTTGTGCCGGAGCTGGCGATGGTGCCTAAGCCCGCGGTCAGATCCTCCCGCGTCATCCCGACGCCGTTGTCGGAGACCGTCAGCGTCTTCTTTTCCGGATCGAGGGCGACGGTGATGGCGAAGGGCCCGCTCTCGATCAATTCGGGCCTGGCGATCGCCTCGTAGCGAAGCTTCTCGCAGGCGTCGGCGGAATTGGAGACGAGCTCGCGCACGAAGATCTCACGGTCGGAATAGACCGAATGGACCATGAGATGCAGAAGGCGCGAAACGTCGGCCTCGAAGCTCTGGGTCGTCGCTTCGTTCGTCGGGGTTTGGGCGTCGGCGGTCACTCTTGTTGCCTCATCTGGAAGGGAAGGGACGGAGGCCGCGCCAAAGACCGCGGCCGGCCCCGATATTGTCGCCTTGTCGCCAGGATTTAAGGTTGGCGAGTGAACCGGGATGGCTCAGTTGTTGCCGCGCCAACTATGGCGAGCCACTACCTCGATTGGGATCGCGGCCCGCTGGGATGGCTGCCATCGACGTAGTACAGGTTAAATGTGAACAGCAAAACAACACCAGATCACCTTCGAGGCGTCTTCGAGCCTAACCCAAAAGCCAGTGTCCTCGTCCTGAGGCGCCGCGAAGCGGCCTCGAAAGACGTTCCAGAGGGCGCCGTTCGACGCCTCCTGGAGCATCCTTCGAGGCCTCTTGCGTACCGCAAAAGGCGCCTCAGGATGAGGAACTGCTTTTGAAACAGGCTCTTAGTCGCAACCGATTTACATCCGAGCCTATTTCGTGTAGGATCGCCAACTAGACGTCTGCGTTCAATTTCAGTATCCACTGGGGGCGGCTTAAGACGTACGCTAGGCGTACGCCGAGTCGCCGCGTTTCTTGAACCCAGATGTGGATGACTAGGGAAGCAACGCCCTTTCAGGTCGGGGCCCAAGAGTTTGCCCTGACTTTCTTTCGGCGTACGAATTTCACGCTTTGCGCCTTGGCAGTAGATAGCTGAACGATAAACTACTCAGTCTTCTCCTTCTGATATTCAACGTGTCTTCATAAGATTTTATATGTGGTGTGAGGAGAGAAAACATGAATATTTCTTTGCAAGTCCGTCGGCTTATCATGACCAAACTAATAGCAACAGGGTTGTTGCTGGCTCAAGCCCCTCTCTACGTGGCACTTGCCGCGACCAGCCAAGGGATGCTGATAAACGTGCAAACGGGCAAGTGCCTGACCATTGCCGGGGGAAGGAGCACCGACAATAACGTCAGCGCACTCCAGTTTACCTGCGACAGTGATCCGTCGCGTCGTTGGCTAGTAACGGACGTTGGGGACGCCGTTCAGATCAAGAATGTGCAAACAGGCAAGTGCCTGACCATTGCCGGGGGAAGGAGCACCGACAATAACGTCAGCGCGCTCCAGTTTACCTGCGACAGTGATCCGTCGCGTCGGTGGCGGATGAAGAACGTAGGCGGCGTTTTTCAGATCATGAATGTGCAAACAGGCAAGTGCCTGACCATTGCCGGGGGAAGGAGCACCGACAATAACGTCAACGCGCTTCAATTTACCTGCGACAGCGATCCGTCGCGCACCTGGCGCTTCCAGAGGGGAGTGCCGATCGATTAACGAGCTGCAGAAATTTCAGCGTTAGAGCGCGGCTTGCTTTGGCGGAAGCAGTGCCGTCGGGGGAAGCGATCCAGGAGATCGTAGGACCGCGGCGGCAGCCCTGATCGCCGCGTTTCCGTAACCTGTCGAGAGACGGGCGTCTTTTCGGACGCCCTATGGCTCCTCGCGTCGACCTTTGAAATGGCGCAACGGAAGTCCCAAATGTTTCTCCTCGACGCCGAAGCGCAGATCTCATCCGATTCACGGCCGCTTTTCCCCGACATGGTATTAAAGTGAGTATTACAGTGACGGTTTACTCAATCCCCAATTCAAGCCAACATGCCGCGCAGCATCGCCCGAGGATCAATATGGCCCGCATCGCCCAGCTCGTCGTCCCTGGCCTTCCCCGTCACGTCACGTGAGCGCGGCGCCCGGCGCGAGCGCGTGTTCTTCGGCGAGGATGACTGCGCCCTTTTTCGCGATCTCCTGGCGAGCCAATGCCGCAAGCGTGGGCGTTGCGGTCTTTTGCCTGTTGCCTGGCGCCCAACCCCGTTCATCTCATTCTCGTCCCCGACCGCGAGGAGGCGCTCGGGCGCGCGCTCGGCGAGGCGCATCGGCGTTACTCGTCGACCATCAACGCGCGGCTCAGGGTGACCGTCCATCTGGGAGAGCGGCCCCCTTCTCCCGTTGGGAGAAGGGCCGGGGATGAGAGAACCGGGCCGTCATCGCCTTAGCGTCTCGTTCGGCGTCGGGTCCCCTCATCCGGCGCTCCGCGCCACCTTCTCTCCAGGGGAGAAGGGGCCCCCTGAGGGGCGCCTGATGACGGCGGCGCGCTATGTGGCTTTGAACCCCGTGCGGGCGCGGCTTGTCAAACGGGCGGAAGACTGGCGCTGGTCGAGCGTCGCCGCTCATCTCGCCGAGCGCGACGACGGCCTCGTAAGCGTCGCGCCGCTCCTCGACCGTTGCGCCGGCCGCTTCGTCGTCCTCTTTCTTGTCCTCGACCCAATCCTCGGCGCCGCCGTCGCGGCGAATGGCCCGTTTCCAGAACGGCGCGCGTCTTGAGATAGTCCGTCAGCGTGTCGGCCGCTGCGAACGCCGCCCCGCGGCGCAGCCAACGTAAAAGCGCGGCCCCTGCCGGGGCGAACCAGCCAATCGGCTTGCGTTTTCCTCGTCCATACCGCAACAATCCCGCGCGGCTCCGCGCTTGCGGCTTTAGCGTCGCGCATGCGATGCAGGGTTTCGCGTCCCCGGGGAGCGGCCCGCTCAAGGAGGGTCGGAGATGGACCTGCTCAGCTTCATCCTTTTGGGTCTGGTCGCCGGCTTCATCGGAAGGCAAGGTCGTCAACAAGACGGGTCGGGACTTGTCATCGACACCGCGATCGGCATCGTCGGCGCGGTTGTCGGCGGCTACCTCTCGAGCATGGTCGGAGGGCGCGGTGTCACCGGCTTCAACCTCCAAAGTCTGATCATCGCCGTGATCGGCGCGGTGATCGTGTTGCTGGTCTACCGCGCGCTGGTCTACAGAGCCTGACGCCGACGGCTAATCGGCCGCCGCCCAGGGCGCGGCCGATACGTCTTCCTCGCTCTTGGCCTCGACCCAATCCTCGGCGCCGCCGTTGCGGCGAATGGCCCGTTTCCAGAACGGCGCGCGTCTTGAGATAATCCATCAGCATTTCGGCCGCTGCGAACGCCGCCCCGCGATGGGGGCGGCCGAGACGGCGACGAGCACGATCCGTTCGCCCGGCACGATGCGTCCGTAGCGGTGGACGACCGTCACGGCCTTGAGCGGCCAACGTTGCTCGGCGTCGCCGCAAACGCGCACGATCTCCGCCTCGGCCATGCCGGAATAATGTTCGAGTTCGAGCGCTGCGAGCCGCCCGCCCTCGTCGCGGCATTATCCCACGAAGCTGACCACCGCGTCGACGTCCGGGCGTCCCCGTGCCAGCGCCTCGGCTTCCGCGCCGGGGTCGAAATTCTCCCGCCGAACGCGGATCCTCGCCATCGGCTCAGCCGCCCGTCATCGGCGGAAACAAGGCTTCAGGCACGTGGAGTTGGCCACGAGGGCGCAACGCGCTGCGACGGAATGACGCAGGCCGCCGTCGTGAATTTCCGGCTCCCGAGCCTGAAACAGAGTAGACATTTAATATTTTAGCACATACTAATATTTGCATATGACGGCATTGACGTCAGCCAAACGATGGGGTGAACCGGCGCTTGGGGGCGCAAAACTGGGCTCGCAAGCCCCCCAACCCCGGTGTGTAAGGAGAGGCAGATGAAGAGACTAAACATGATCGCCGTGGCGGCCGCTCTCGCGGGATTCGCGACCGCCGCAGTCGCGCAACAGAACGATACGGCGCCTGCCGCGAGCGCCCAGGGACAGACGGCCACTCCGCCGGCGCCGCAAGGCTGGGGCCCGCCGCCCCCGCCGCAAGGCTGGGGTCCGCCGCCCCCGCCCTATTACGGCGGCTACGGTCCTATGGGGCGCCCTACGGCTATGCGCGCTACGCCTACGGCCCCCTATGCCTGGGGCGGTCCATATGGCCCATGGGATTACGGCTGCGGGCGCGATAGCGGCGGGCTGAGCGGCATGGCGCGCTCGTTCTTAGGCGATGGCTACGGGCGCGACGCCGGCGGGCTGAACGGCATGGCGCGCTCGATCTTCGGCGATGGCTGCGGGCGCGACAGCGGCGGGCTGAGCGGTATGGCGCGCTCGTTCTTCGGCCGCTGAGCGACCTGTTCGGCCGCGGCTGGGGTCGGGGTTTGGTGGTGACCTTCAACCGACGAGAGCGGTGAACAGAGGCTCTCGTCGGCCCCGCGGAACACCCGCGTCTCGCTCGTGACAGCGGCGACGTTCGTCGAATCTTGACGTGCGGCGCCCTGTCGACGCTCCTCCTCCCGCCGAGGCGCGGGCGACCGCCTGACGCCCAACCACGCCCATCTCATTCTCATCCCGCAGGACGAGGACGGCCTGCGGCGATCAAGCCCTGCGCGTGTTCGCTCAACCGCTGCTCCACCGAGCGTCTGGTAATTCCGGTGTAATAGCTGCCGTCCGCGCACTGGAGGATGTAGATTGTTGCCCCATCCAAGAGCTTCGCCCCTTTGCTTACGAGCGCTGCGGCCACCATAGCGCCCTCGCCTCGCGGCGCAAGGCAAGCTCCTTCTGGAGCGTCCTTCGAGGCCGCTTCGCGGCGCCTCAGGACGAGGTTCGAGGCGCTTGGCGAAGTGAACCCGCTCGGCTCTCCGCCGTCGCGGCTTCGGCTCACTTCTCGTTCGCCTTTCCAGAATTGCTCAAGAAGGATGGGTCGCCCGCGCGCCGCGGGGCGAAGAGGCATGGCGGCGATCCCTGTATCGTCGAATCAAACTCCCTGCTCGTTCCCTGTTCGCTCGTCGCCGCTTCCCTGTTCGCTTCTGGCAGATCCCTGTTTCCGCTTGCCGCAATGAGCGCTGCGCGGCCGGATGACGACGCGGTCGCGCACTCTTGCGGAAGCGGCGGCGCCGGCCGGGCGCATGGCGCGGCGCCTGGCCGGACGGAGCGTGGGTCGGCGAAAATTTCTGCGGCATTGTCTTGCGGAATATGGACAAGTATGGTACAGAAGAAGAACAAAACGAAACGACCGGCTGGGTGAGCGGCGGGAGCGAACGCAAGCGGAGGCGACGGTCCGCCAGTCAGTCGCATGGATTTGGGTGAGAGAGATGCTCCGTGAAAGGCCAAGCTCATGATGGTTTTCGAACTTCCTCCGGCCGCCAGCGCCCGCACCCGATCGGGCATTGGCGGGGAAGAGGGCGCGACGAAATTTTTTTCGCTCTTATTGCAATGTGTGTTGACATGAGCGATAAAGGCTCTGGGCATTTTGGGGGCGAAGATGAAGCCGTCGGATTTCGCGGGATGGCTGGCCGCGCTGTCGTCGTTGAGTGCGGCGCAGCGCCGTGTCGTGTTTCGCGAGCTCGCGCTCGCGGAAGCTGACGATCCCTGTGAGGAGGGCGTCGAGATCTGCGAACCGAGGTCTGCGGCGGGGGACGCGAAGAGGGCCGAGGAGCGCAGCGATGCGGTTGCGGCGACGCTTTCCGCATCGGGCGAGCGCGATATTTTCCGGGAAATCGCAAAGGAGCGTTATTCGCGGACGGGATGTCCGCGCTGCGGCGCGCTCGATGTCCGGCCCTGGGGTGAGGCGAGAGGTTTGCCGCGCTATCGCTGCGTGGAATGCCGCAGGACTTTCAATCCGTTCACCGGCACTCCGGTGGCCGGCCTGCACAACAAGGATCGCTGGTTCGATCAGGCGCGAGCCCTGATCGAAGGGGAGAGCCTCGCCAAGGCGGCCGACCGCTGCCAGATCCACCCGAGCACCGCCTTCCGATGGCGGCATCGGTTTCTCGCCGCTCTCAACCTCGACAAACCCAAGAGCCTTTCGGGCATCGTCGAGGCCGATGAAACATTCATACTCGAGTCCTTAAAGGGTCGGCGGGGCGGCCTCGCCAGGCCCGCGCGCCGCCGCGGCGGCAAAGCCGCCAAGCGCGGCCTCTCGGCCGAGCAGATTCCCGTCGTCGTGGCTCGCGACCGCAGCGGCGCCACGTTCGACGCCGTCCTGTCCCGCCTCGACGCCGCCAGCCTAAAAGAAGCGTTCGG
The DNA here is from genome assembly GCA_963758335.1 of uncultured Alphaproteobacteria bacterium. GTDB lineage: Bacteria > Pseudomonadota > Alphaproteobacteria > Rhizobiales > Beijerinckiaceae > Roseiarcus. The sequence continues at coordinate 1,580,201 of CAVWVF010000004.1, forward strand.
CGAACGAATTCCGCCTTCAACCGATTTCTGCTGCGACGGCGGCTCGGCCATCACCGCTTTCGCCAAGCGGGCCAAGCTCAAAGTCCATGTCCTACCCGCGCCCGGCAACCCCAAGCCCGAAGAATCGCAGTTCCATATAAACAACGTCAACGCCTACCACGGACGCCTCAAAGAGCAGGGCAATCGACTGAAAATTCGCGTGACAAATGGACGACGAGCTGAATTTGTCGTGATCCTCTGATTCGGGCGGAGGATGGGTCGATGACGGAAGGGGACGCGGCTGCCGGGGCGGTGAGGGAGACGACGGTTTTTCTGTCGTATTTCGAGGCCTTGCCGGACTACCGGCAGAAGGGGAAGGTCGCCTATCCGCTCGACGAGGTGCTGCTTTTGATGCTGGCGGCGACGCTGGCGGGGGCGGAGACGGTGGCCGACATTGCGCGCTTCGGCCGGGCCAAGCTTTCGTTCCTGCAGCGCTTTCGACGCTTCGCCAACGGCACGCCCTCGCACGACCAGCTGGGCATCATCCTCGCCCGGCTCGACCCGGTCGCGTTCCAGCGCTGTTTCGTAGCGTGGGCGGCGGCGCTGACGAAGACGTCGGCCGAAGTGATCGCCATCGACGGCAAAACGGTGCGGCGCTCCTACCAGAAGAAAGGGGGCGAAGAGCCCATTCATGTCGTCTCGGCCTTCGCCGCGCGCCAGCGCATGGTGCTCGGGCAGGTCAAGGTCGGCGAAAAGTCCAACGAGATCGTCGCCATTCCCGCGCTGCTCGAGCTGTTGGCCATCGAGGGCGCGGTGGTGACCGTCGACGCCATGGGCTGCCAGCGCGAAATCGCGCAGACAATCATCGACAAGAAGGCCGATTACATCCTCGCGCTGAAGGGCAACCAGGGCACGCTGCGCGACGACGTCGAGCTGTTCGCCCGCGAGCAGAAGGCGGTGGCGTTCAAGGATACGTCGGTCAGCCGGGACACGACCGTCGACGGCGACCACGGCCGCATCGAGACCCGGACGGTCACCGTCTTCCACGATATCGGCTGGCTGCAGGACAACCACCAATGGCCGGGCCTGAAGTCGGTCGTCATGATCGAGAGCGAACGGGAAACCGATGGCAAGGTCGAAGCCGAGACGCGCTTCTACATCACCTCGCTCGCCTTGCTCGCCAACGCCCTGGGACCGATGATCCGCAGTCATTGGATGGTCGAAAACGGCCTCCACTGGGTGCTCGACATGATCTTCCGCGACGACGAATGCCGCGTGCGAACCGACAACGCCCCCTTCAACCTCGCCATCGTCAAGCACAGCGCCCTCAACGTGCTGAGAACCCGCAAAAGCAAGGATTCGCTGCGCATGCGCCGCAAAGTCGCCGCATGGGACGAAAACGCCCTCGCCGCCTACATCGCCGCATAAAACGTTCAGTCGATTCCCCTGCCTCAAAGAGTGGATGCGACGCTTCCACGGCGTCGCCACCGAAAACCTTCCCACGTACCTGAGTTGGCGCCGAACCCTCGAAGCCATGCCCGCCGATGGCGGCCCGGCTCCCTGGATCGCCGCCGCTGCCGGACTCGGACCGAATCAACACGAAACACAATAAGAGCGATTTTTTTTGGCCCGGTAGCCCCGCACAACCTATTGAAAAGGCTCGATCCGCGGAAAGAAAGTGAAGAGAATGGAACGATCTGGAAGGGGTTTTGGGCGCGCCGGAAGCTTCAGGCCGCGCATTTGGCGCTCGGTTGCCGCGCTTTTGAAAACGGCGCAGGCGGTGGCAGGGCTATGCTGTCCTTGGTGCACGCGTTGCCCGGAAGGCCAGCGAGCGCCTTTGACCCTTCCCTCGCTGAAGGGCAGGCTCCTCGGGACGCGTCCCTTGCTCAAGCCTCTGGTTTTCCATGCTCCTTGAGCGTGAGCCGTTGGGTTGGGAGGACCGAATTCTCCCGTTGCGACGGCCAAACCCTTGAAAACGCTCAAAACGGCAATGGGCGGCTCTTGTAAAGAGTAGGTATGGATTCGCGGTCGGCGCCGCATCCGCTTGGGGTCGGCGCCGCAACCGCTCGGGGTCGGCGCCGCTTTGGCCTTGGGCGCGCGGTCGCGCTAGCGTTCCGACGTCGTCAGCGCCAGCGCGTGCAAATCCCCGCCCATCTTTCCCTTCAGCGCCGCATAGACCATCTGGTGCTGCTTAACCTTGCTCTTGCCCTTGAAGGCTGAGGAGACGACGCTCGCGGCGTAGTGGTTGCCGTCGCCCGCGAGATCCTTCACCTCGACGCGCGCGTCGGGGAAGGCCTCGCGGATCATCGTTTCGATCTCGGTTCGGGACATGGCCATTGAGGTTGCTCCTTAAGGGGATGCTGTCGTGTTCGTCCCGCGCGCCGCGCTCTCGAGCCGCGCGACGACGTCCTCGGCGGGTTCCTTGGCGGCGATCGTCACGCCGTCGGTCATCAGAATCATGCACTCTTCGGCGTCGGTCGCGCTGACGGCGACGACCCGCTCGGGCCTCAGATAGGCGGAGCCGGCCTTGGTCTTGACGATGACGAACGGAATCATGCCGGGGCCCGATCCATGAATTCCGGCAGCAAGGATTCATGCGCCGCGCGCAAGCTGGCGAGCGCGACTGGCTCGACCCCTCCGAGCTTCAGCGCGTCGCCGCCTGTGACCCCGATCCGCGCGACCGGGACGCCCGCGCGGGCCGCCGCCTCGACGATCGCGCCGGTCTCTTCCGGCGCCGCGGCGAGGACGTAGCGCCCCTGATCCTCGCCGAAGAAGAAGGCGTGCTCCGGCCCAATGGCTTCGACCGAAGCGCCGATCCCGCCGGCCATCGCCATTTCGGCGACTGCGACGGCGAGCCCCCCGTCGGAAAGGTCCTGGGCGGCGCTGATCCGCCCCTCCGCGATGAGGGACAAGACGAAGTCGCCGTTGCGCCGTTCGGCGGCGAGGTCGACCGGCGGCGGCGCGCCCTCCTCGCGCCCCGCGACCGTCATCAGCCAGGCGGAGCGGCCGAGCCAGCCGGGCGCCCCGCCGACGAGGAGAACATCGTGCCCCTCCGCCTTGAAGGCGAGCGTCGTCGTCTTCGTCACGTCCGCCACGAGGCCGACGCCGCCGATTGCCGGCGTCGGCGGGATGCCCGCCCCAATCGTCTCGTTGTAGAGCGACACGTTGCCCGAGACGATCGGGAAGTCGAGCGCCCGGGCCGCCTCGCCGATCCCCTCGATGCACCCGACGAGCTGCCCCATCGCGTGCGGCTTCTCCGGGTTGCCGAAATTGAGGTTATCGGTGAGCGCCAGCGGCCGCGCGCCGACCGCCACGAGGTTGCGCCAGGCTTCCGCGACCGCCTGCCTGCCGCCCTCGCGCGGGTCGGCCTCGCAATAGCGCTCTATGCAGTCGGTCGTCAGCGCGAGCCCCTTCGGTCCGTCGCCGAGCCGGATCACCGCGGCGCCCCCGCCGGGTCCCTGCACCGTGTTGCCGAGGATGAGCGAGTTCATATTGCTCGTAGACCCAACGCTTGGAGCAAAGGTCCGGCGAGCCGAGAAGCTTCAAGAGCGCCGCGTCGGTCGGCACGGGCGGGGCGATCGCCGCGCCGTCGAGGACGGGGGACGCGGCGGTCGGCGTCCAGGGGCGGTCATAGAGGGGCGCCTCGTCGCCGAGCTCTTTGATCGGCAGGTCGGCCTTGACCTTTCCTTCATGCCTGACGACGAAGCGCTTCGTGTCGGTCGTCCTGCCGATGATCGCGAAGTCGAGCCCCCATTTGCGAAAAATGTCTTCCGCTTTCGCCTCGAGCTCGGGCTTCAGCACCATCAGCATGCGCTCCTGGCTCTCGGAGAGCATCATTTCGTAAGCGGTCATGCCGGCCTCGCGGCACGGCACGGCGTCGAGGTCGAGCTCGACCCCGAGACCGCCCTTTGCCCCCATCTCGACCGCCGAAGAGGTGAGGCCCGCCGCGCCCATGTCCTGGATGGCGACGACCGCGCCCGAGGCCATCAGCTCGAGGCAGGCCTCGAGCAAAAGCTTCTCGGCGAAGGGGTCGCCGACCTGCACCGTCGGGCGCTTCTCCTCGGCGTCCGTTTCGAACGCGGCCGAGGCCATGGTCGCGCCGTGGATGCCGTCGCGGCCTGTCTTCGAGCCGAGATAGACGATCGGGTTCCCGACGCCCGTCGCCTTCGCATAAAAAATGGAGTCCGCCCGAGCGGCCCCGACGGCAAAAGCGTTGACGAGGATGTTGCCGTCGTAGCGCTGATGGAAGCCGACAGAGCCGCCGACCGTCGGCACGCCGAAGGAATTGCCGTAACCTCCGATGCCCGCGACCACGCCCGCGACCAGATGGCGGGTCTTGGGATGGTCGGGCGAGCCGAAGCGCAAAAAATTGAGGCAGGCGACCGGCCGCGCTCCCATGGTGAAGACGTCGCGCAAGATGCCGCCGACCCCGGTCGCCGCGCCCTGGTAGGGCTCGATGAACGAGGGATGGTTGTGGCTCTCCATCTTGAACACGCAGGCGAACCCATCGCCGATGTCGACGACGCCGGCGTTCTCGCCCGGCCCCTGGATGACCCAGGGCGCTTTGGTCGGCAGCCCGCGCAGGTGCAGGCGCGAGGACTTATAGGAGCAGTGCTCGTTCCACATCGCCGAGACGATGCCGAGCTCGGTGAAGGTCGGCGTGCGGCCGATGAGAGCGACGAAGCGGGCGTATTCGTCGGCCTTCAGCCCATGCCCGATCGCGAGCGCCTCGTCGACCCTCGGTTCGTGTGCGCCCAACGTCTCGTCTCTCTGAAAGCAGCGGAAGTGCCCCGCCATAGCCCCCAGCGGCGGCGATCTCAAGGGCGACCCTTCGCCCGCTCGCGGGAGAAGGTGGCGCGAAGCGCCGGATGACGGAGGGCCGGACAAGGGAGGGCCGGGCCTGCGCCATCCCTTATCGCCCAGTGTGCTCCGCTGCAGCCGATGGCTTGCTCGCGACCTTCCAGCCCCCGACCCAGAATTCGTAATCCTCGCCTTCATCCGTTTTCGCGCCAAAGCGATGAACGTTCGCTGTCCGCTCGACGCCTGAGAGGCCATCGATCAGACGCAGCCTGCCCTCGGTTTCTCCGTAGGGACTGGCGGAAAAGACCAGCAGATAAGCCTCGGCCTTTTGCTTTGAGAGTCTCTCGACATCCTCTTGCAGAGGAGCCAATGGCTCTTCCCTCCAATAGTCCAGGATGAAGAAATATTTCTTGCGCTGGATTTTGACCTCGAGCTCCCCCACGCGCCGTCCGTCGAGCGTGAACTCGAGCTTCGAATGATATTTCGGCAGGATCGCCCTGCTGAACACGTATTGAGGGAAACATGTCAGATTGACTCCCAGTATTCCGCCGACTGCCCCTTGGCGTTCCAGGACCGACCGCTGAAATTGCTCTTCGTCTTCGAGCGAGCGTCCGCCGATCGAGATGAGTTCGGAAACGATTTGAGACATGCGTCGGCAGTCGTCAGCAATTCGAGGGGAATGCGGCAGATTACGCCGTCTCGACGCGCTCGGCGAGCAGATCGGCGGTCACTGGGTTAAGCGTCAGCGTCGGCCTCCCCGGCGGACGGTCCGGGTCGCTCCATGTGCGCCGAAGAGGCGCGCTCCATGACTAGGCGCCGCATCTCTTCCGTATATCCCTATTTGCGGGCTAGATTGAGATATTTTGGGTGGTATACCCCGACTTATTGAGAAGCCGAGAAACTCCTTGACGTTGCGGACGAACAGGATTCGTCTGGGGATGTGATTCGCGGCGGATTTCTCTCAGCTGACGACCGGCGGGCCCTAACCGGGCTTGCTCGGGATGGACTTGCGGAGCATCGCGTGGCCCGCCGAGCCAACGCCGTCGTCCTTCTCGACCAGGGCTGGAGCTGCGAGCGGGTCGCGGCGGCGTTGTTGCTGGACGACGACACGGTTCGCGATTGGCATCGGGCCTATGAGCGAGGTGGCGTCGAGGGGCTGAAGAGCTTTGGCCACGAAGGCGGCAGCAGCCTCCTCACCGACGAGCAGGCAATTGCTCTGGGCAATTGGATCGATGCTCATTGCCCCCGCAGCACCCGGAAGATAGGGGCTTGGCTAAAGCGCTCATTTGGGCTGAGCTATAGCCATTCGGGGCTGATCGCGTTGCTGCATCGCTTGGGCTTTGACTACCGCAAGCCGGAACGGGTGCCGCGCGCCCTCGACGACGCCAAGCAGCAAGCCTTCATCGACGAATACGAGAACCTGCTCAACACGATGGGCGTCGATGAGGCCGTCGTCTTCGTCGATGCGGTTCATCCGACCCATCAGGTGAGGCCGGCTGGCTGCTGGGCCCGCAAGGACGTCGCCCTCGCGGTGGAGCAGACGACGGGCCGTGACCGGCTGAACATCCACGGCGCCATCAATCTCGAAACCGGCCAGACGCAGATTCTCGCGGTCGAGAAGGTCAACGCGCTGAGCTTCATCAAGCTATTGGGCGAGATCGAGGGCACGCATACCGCGATGCGCCTCATCCACGTCTTCGTCGACAACGCCAGCTATCACAAGGCTGACCTCGTCAAAGAATGGCTTGCGGCGGCCGGGCGCAAAATCGTGCTGCACTTCCTTCCGCCTTATTGTCCCCATCTCGATCCCATCGAACGGTTGTGGGGCTTGATGCACGAAAACGTCACCCACAACCGGGATTACAAGACCTTCAACGAATTCCGCCGGGAGATCATAAAATTCCTCCGGCATACCGTGCCCAAACGCTGGAAACGGTTCTGCGACCGAATCAGCGACAATTTCCGCGTGATCCACCGCGCCGATTTTCGGGTTATCGCTTAGCCGGCGTATAGGTGCGGAATGTCCCCCAGGGAAGCTGAATGCTGTTCGGGCGCGCGATCTGTCTCGACGGGAATGGTTTGAAGGCGACGAATTTGCAATCGGAGACCATCATTTGATGATGTCGTGGTAAGTCGGCCCGGTGAAAAATATGCATACGGAAAGAGCCTCTTGCAAAATTCATCGAACGCGGCGGATTTTCCCTGTGTTCGCGGGGCGGAGGGGCCGGCGCTCAGGCCGGCGCGGGCCTGAGCTGCGTGACGCGGAGTATTTGATCGACCGCGAGTGCCACCACGCCGAACATGAGGTGGCATTTGACCTTGATCGCGCCGCGCACGCGCACGGACCGTGCGCCGAATTCATCCTTCAGTCGGGCGTTGACGCGTTCGGCCAGGGTGCGAAAATTAAAAATCACGTCGTCCGGATCGGGCATATGGATGAGTTTCATGTGAACTGGACCCCATTCGTGGGACCACGAGGGGATGGATTTAAGGTGTAATCTCGCCTGCCCTTGTCCTTCAAGAATCAAGCCGCTTCTTGCTGCTTCTGCTTCTGCTTCTGCTGTGGGTATGTGGGCAACGCGTTTGCGTTGTCCAAGCGAAGCGGCATATCCACAGCCCTCGCCGCCGCCTCGATTTTGTCCATGCCGGCGCGCCACACCGCCATCGGCGTCAGATTGTTCATCGCCTGGTGCGGGCGCCGAAAATTGTAAAAGGTCATCCAGGAACTGATGCCGGCCCGCGCCTCGCGGCCATCGGCGTAGGCTTTCAGATGCACTTCTTCATACTTGATCGAGCGCCACAGCCGTTCGATGAAAATGTTGTCCATGAAACGGCCGCGTCCGTCCATCGAAATCGCGACGCCGGCCGCCGCGAGCTTGCCGACGAAAGCCTCGGAGGTGAAAGTGGAGCCCTGATCGGTATTGAAAATCCGCGGCTTTCCGAACCGAAGCAGCGCCTCCTCCAGCGCCGCCGCGCAGAAGCTCGCATCGTTGGTGTTCGACAGCCGCCACGCCAGAACCGCCCGGCTCGCCCAGTCGATGATCGCCACCAGATAGATGAAGCCGCACGCCATCGGGATGTAGGTCACGTCGGCCGCCCACACGTGGTTCGGCTCGACAATCTTCAGGCCGCGCAGCAGGTAGGGGTATATCTTGCGCCCGGGCGCGGCTTTGCTCGTGCCGGGGCGTGGAACCAGCGCTTCGATCCCCATCACCCGCATCAGCCGCCGCACTCGCTTGCGGTTGACCCCACGGCCTTCCTTGTTGAGTTCGAAGGTCATTCGCCGCGAGCCGTAGAACGGAAGTTCGAGATGCAGTTCGTCGATGCGGCGCATCACCGCCAGATCGTCCGCCCGGGCGACGGGCTTGGGGCGGTAGACCGCCGAGCGCGCCACGCCCACAAGCGCGCGTTGGCGGCGCACCGACAGGTCCTTGCCAGGCCGTTCGACCATCGCTCTTCGATCGGGCGCGCTCATCGACCTGGCCTCCTGGCCAAGAAATCCCGTTCGACCGTCAGTTGGCCGATCTTGGCGTAAAGCTTGGCCGTCTCACGTTCGCGCTCCTCCTCGCCATCGCCCGAACCGCTCGCCCCGCGCGCGAACAGGCTCGCCGCATTGTCGAGAACCTGCTTCTTCCAGGCATAAATCTGGTTCGGATGCACCCCGTGCCGCTTCGCCAGTTCCGGAACCGTCGCATCCTCGCGCAACGCCTCGAGCGCAATCTTCGCCTTGAACGCCGCATCAAACTTCTTGCGTGACTTCGTCATTTCTCGCTCCATCGGTTGCGACAGAGCAGGACATTTCACACCTTAGCCAATGGTCCTAAATCCGGGGTCCAGCTCAATGCGCTCGACTTCTTTGGCCCATTCGGCCTTGGCTTCGTGCTGGGCGCGAAAGTTGCGATTGATGATCGGCGCATGGCCGAGCGCCTTGCTGTGGTCATGGATGGCGGCGGCGTCGTAGGCCGCATCCATTAGATCGTAGAGATAGGAGACGCGGGCGCCGGTCATGGTCATCAAGGGAATGGCGACCTGACTGTCGTGGACGGAAGCCGAGGTCAGTCCGCAGGAGACCGGGATTTGGCCGCAGGCGACATCCAGATGCAGTTTGTAGCCGATCCAGGTTTCCTTGTAGCCCTTGCTGTTCTTCTTGGAGCCGACATCGCACGCGGTGGGCAGATCGGCGAGCATCTGATCGAGGTTCTGCGTGGTCTGCCGTTCGAGGCGCGTCGGCTCGGGTTTTGGCCGTTCCTCGTCCTTGCGCGGGCGTCCGCGCTTGCGCGTCGGCTGAGCGCCATCGGGCGGCGGCGGATCCCCCTTATTGTCGTTCGGCTCCGTCTTGACCGGCTTCTCGCGCGCCTCGATCTCGGTCGCGTCGCGCGCGATCACGCCGACGATGCGCCCGCCGAGCGAGCGCTCGATCAGCGCCGCGTGCATCTTGTCGGGCAGATCGCCCTGCGCAAACTCCGCGAAGGCGCGGGAAAAGGTAGCTTCCGATGGCACTTGCAAGCGTTGTTCCCAACCGAGAATGCGATGAAGAGCCAGGGATCCGGCCCTAGGAGGCGGCCGCCGGGGAATGGAAACCCGCAAGCCCGGAAATGGCGCCGCAATGGTTTGAAAAGATTGATTCTGCGCCCGGAAATGGTATGGCCCCAGATGGCTCGGACCCACAAGATCTGGTACCCGGGCGCGGCGAAGCGGACTTCGTGGACACAACGATCCGTCGCTCCGGACGGCCGCGTTTGAACCTTAGGCTCCCGCGCCCGCAAAAGCGGAATTGTCCGATTCGGCGCAAGCCATTGAAAACATTGTTTTTACAGGCGATAAATGTTTGGAAATCCTTCCGAGAAATTTGGTTTTCCTTCCGGAAAATTTGGGTTTCCTTCCGCCCGGCTTGGAAAGCCTTCCGGATAATTTGGATTCCCTTCCTCGCCGGCCGAGTTTGAGGCTGGCGTCAATGGCCACGAATTCGAACAAAAATCAGATCGTTATAGCGCCTGCACGATTGCGGCGGCCAACGTTCGTCTTGCCCATTGCGCCCCAGCCTGCGAGCGTCTATACCGCCGCGCGTTTCTCGGGCGGCCTGCCGCTCCGGGGCCCGGAGATGGGCGCTTAGCTCAGCGGTAGAGCACTACCTTGACATGGTAGGGGTCAGAGGTTCAATCCCTCTAGCGCCCACCATCTCCTCAAGCAGTTAGGACACGTCGGCGGACCGGCGGCCGAATTGAGTCACCAAATAGTCACCAACGAGACCAGCGCTTCCAAGACCCCTTGATCCGCATTCTCCATCACGCCCGCCGCCTACGCTGCCATACGCTCGACGTTGCCCCAGGGCGCGCCGCTGTGGCCGGTGCAGCACCAGGGCGGCCCGTTCCTCGTCCACGTCGAGGCGGCCCTCGTCGACCGTCTGACGGCCGTGCGCGGGCCGGGCGAGGACTATGCTGACGTCATCATGCGTCTCGCTCGAATGGAGGCGAGCGGGAGCTAGCTCTCGGCCGGGTTCCGCGTCGAACGCTGGGAAATGAGCGCCGCGGGCGCGCGACGGCCCGAGGCTCACAATAAGGAGATTCCAAATGCCGACAACGTACCTAAAAGATCCGAATACCGTGTGCAGGGAAGTTGCCCGTTGGGCGAAGCTGCTTCCAACGTGCCCGTGCGGTCGCAGATCAGGTAAACAGCGAAGACCTGCCGCTTCGTCGCGGCCGCGTTCTAACTGCCAAAGATGTGCGCGCCTATATTTCGTGGCTAATAGCGAACGTTCCTGATCTCGGCTTGACCGCTCTTCCACTAGGATGAGCGCCGCACACGGAAAGCCCTTAGCTGCTAAACCCTTTTTTCTGCGCCCTTGGCGGCTCCTTCGTCTATGCGGGTCCACGAAACGCAGGCGGATTCGTTTACGCTGGCGTGTTTCGATGACGGACCCAGTTTTCTAGGGCGGGGCGGGTTGATTTTCGCTTCAGCTCGTCGGAGAAGGTATTTCCGAAGCGCGAACACCGAAGCCCGTCATCTTGGCTTATAGCCTTTCGGCAAAGGGAGGAAGACCGACATGGGCGACACAACAAATAGCTCGCGTCTACCTGTTGCGCGATTGTCAACGCTTGATCAATCAGGACCCAGGGCAATCGACAGAAAATTCGCGTGACAAATGGACGACGAGCTGAATCTGTCGTGATCCTCTGATTCGGGCGGAGGATGGGTCGATGACGGAAGGGGACGCGGCTGCCGGGGCGGTGAGGGAGACGACGGTTTTTCTGTCGTATTTCGAGGCCTTGCCGGACTACCGGCAGAAGGGGAAGGTCGCCTATCCGCTCGACGAGGTGCTGCTTTTGATGCTGGCGGCGACGCTGGCGGGGGCGGAGACGGTGGCCGACATTGCGCGCTTCGGCCGGGCCAAGCTTTCGTTCCTGCAGCGCTTTCGACGCTTCGCCAACGGCACGCCCTCGCACGACCAGCTGGGCATCATCCTCGCCCGGCTCGACCCGGTCGCGTTCCAGCGCTGTTTCGTAGCGTGGGCGGCGGCGCTGACGAAGACGTCGGCCGAAGTGATCGCCATCGACGGCAAAACGGTGCGGCGCTCCTACCAGAAGAAAGGGGGCGAAGAGCCCATTCATGTCGTCTCGGCCTTCGCCGCGCGCCAGCGCATGGTGCTCGGGCAGGTCAAGGTCGGCGAAAAGTCCAACGAGATCGTCGCCATTCCCGCGCTGCTCGAGCTGTTGGCCATCGAGGGCGCGGTGGTGACCGTCGACGCCATGGGCTGCCAGCGCGAAATCGCGCAGACAATCATCGACAAGAAGGCCGATTACATCCTCGCGCTGAAGGGCAACCAGGGCACGCTGCGCGACGACGTCGAGCTGTTCGCCCGCGAGCAGAAGGCGGTGGCGTTCAAGGATACGTCGGTCAGCCGGGACACGACCGTCGACGGCGACCACGGCCGCATCGAGACCCGGACGGTCACCGTCTTCCACGATATCGGCTGGCTGCAGGACAACCACCAATGGCCGGGCCTGAAGTCGGTCGTCATGATCGAGAGCGAACGGGAAACCGATGGCAAGGTCGAAGCCGAGACGCGCTTCTACATCACCTCGCTCGCCTTGCTCGCCAACGCCCTGGGACCGATGATCCGCAGTCATTGGATGGTCGAAAACGGCCTCCACTGGGTGCTCGACATGATCTTCCGCGACGACGAATGCCGCGTGCGAACCGACAACGCCCCCTTCAACCTCGCCATCGTCAAGCACAGCGCCCTCAACGTGCTGAGAACCCGCAAAAGCAAGGATTCGCTGCGCATGCGCCGCAAAGTCGCCGCATGGGACGAAAACGCCCTCGCCGCCTACATCGCCGCATAAAACGTTCAGTCGATTCCCCTGAATCAGGACCGCAACTCCTTCGGCGCTGCGATGGTCGCCCGGGGCGACGCAGACGCGATGGTGACGGGCGTCACCCGCAACTTCTCGATCGCGCTCCAAGAAGTGCGGCGCGGGATCGACGACAAGCCGGGTCATCGCGTCGTCGGAGTTTCGCTCATCCTCTCGCGCGGCCGCACAATCCTGGTCGCCGACACCGCGATCACCGAAATGCCGACCGCCGAGGATCTCGCGGACATTGCGATTGAATCCGCCGGAGTGGCGCGGCGGCTGGGGCACGAACTTCAAAGGGCCAGCGGTCATGTGCGCCGCACCGAAAGGCCGGACACATGAATGCACCCGACCAGATCGTCAAAGCGCCTCAAACACCTCTTGCCCAACGGGGGCCGTCCACACACGAACCACGCCCAATAACCCCCGCCACAAGGCCTTCTCGAACGCACTCTAAGGGGTAGACATGCCCGACGAGCAAAAGACCCGATGCGAGCCAGCAATACCGGCCAGGGAACACTTGTCTAAGCAATCCGCATCATTTGCTGAAGCCCGGCCTGCGCGACGAGCGCCGGAAGGGCTGGCTCGGCGCCTGCCGATTGGCAGCGAGCCGCAGCCTGACGGTGGCGTGACCTTCCGCGTCTGGGCGCCGCGATGCGGTGAGGTTCATCTCGAATTCGAAGCTGCGTCTGAGAACTCGGTTGCGCTGCAGCCCGAACCGGGCGGCTACTTTTCGCTCACAGCGCCGACCGCCAAGGCTGGAATGCGCTATCGCTTTCGCCTTGATCGCGGCGAGACCAGCCTGCCGGATCCGGCATCTCGCTACCAACCCGAGGGACCACAAGGCCCTTCGGAGATCGTTGATCCTGGGGCCTTCGCGTGGACAGATTGCGAATGGCGTGGCCTGCCGCGCGAGCAGCTCGTCATCTACGAACTGCACGTCGGCGCCTTTACTCGGCAGGGAACGTGGCAAGCGGCGGCCCGTGAGATTGCGCCGCTCGCCGCTCTCGGCATTACCTGCCTCGAAATCATGCCCGTTGCCGAGTTCTCGGGCCGATTCGGCTGGGGATACGACGGGGTGAGCCTTTTTGCGCCGACGAGGCTCTACGGACCGCCTGATGACTTTCGTCAGTTCGTCGATCGGGCGCACGAACTCGGTATGGCCGTCATTCTCGATGTGGTCTACAATCACCTGGGTCCGGTGGGAATTATATAACGTCTTTTTCCGGATCTTATTTTACTGGCCGTTACAAGAACGATTGGGGCGAAGCTATCAACTTCGACGGCCCGGACGCTGGCCCAGTTCGTGAGTTCTTTCTAGCCAATGCCGGTTATTGGATTGAGGAATATCACTTGGACGGTTTGCGCCTCGACGCCACTCAGCAGATCTTCGATCGCTCCGAAGACCACATCCTGGCCGCGATCGTCCGGCAGGTCCGAACCTCAGCGCGCGGGCGCCATACCTTTGTTGTTGGCGAGAACGAGGCACAGCACGCCCGGCTCGTGCATCCGCCCGGACGCGGTGGCTTTGGTCTGGATGCCTTGTGGAACGACGACTTTCATCATAGCACCATGGTCGCGCTTACCGGGCGCCGGGAAGCCTACTACACCGACTATCTCGGACGCGCCCAGGAATTTGTATCCATGGCCAAGCATGGCTTCCTGTATCAGGGGCAACGATACAAATGGCAGAAGAAAGCGCGCGGCACGCCGGCGCTTGATCTCGCACCAGAATGCTTCGTCGTCTTTCTGCAAAACCATGACCAGATCGCAAACTCCGCCAGCGGCTGGCGACTTGACCGCCTGTCAAGCCCAGGGCGGCTACGGGCGATGACGGCATACTTGCTGCTCATGCCCGGCATCCCCATGCTGTTTCAAGGCCAGGAGTTCGGCGCGTCAGGTCCGTTCTTCTATTTCGCTGATTACGAGTCCGGCCTCGCCAAGCTGGTGCGTGAAGGCCGGGCCGCTTCCCTGGTTCAATTCCCCAGTCTCGCGACGGCAGAAATGCAGTCACAATTGGTTGACCCTGGCGACGTAAACACCTTCCGGCGTTCCGTCCTCGATCTTGGTGAGCGCGAGCGTCACGCGTCAGTCTACACCGGGATCTCCTTGCGTTGAGACGCGAAGATCCGATCCTCGCACACCGGCCATGTCGGTTCGACGGGGCGGTGCTTGCCGACGAAGCTTGGCTGCTACGTTTCTTCGCCGAGGACGGAGCGGATCGCCTCCTGATCGTCAATATTGGCCCGGACCTTCATCTCGACCCGGCGCCGGAGCCTTTACTCGCGCCGGTTGACGGCTGCGGATGGCAAGTTCGGTGGTCAAGCGAATCGCCTGGTTACGGCGGATCTGGCACTGCCCCCGTCTATGGCGCGGACAACTGGCGGATCCCTGGGAACGCCGCCGTTGTTCTTATCCCCGAGCGCGCGAGGCCAGAGAGCGACCCCTCGCTATGTCATGGAGGCCGGAGTGAGTGAGGTGCGGCGTCTGACTAGCGATGACAACCCGACGCCGGAAGCTCCGCGTGAATGGCTTGTGACCAACGGGCTTGGGGGGTACGCCTCCGCAACCATTGAGGGCGCCGTCACGCGGCGATACCATGGTTTCCTGATCGCAGCGCTTCCCGCCCCGCTCGGCCGGATGATCGTGCTGAACCATCTCGAAATCGCCATGGAACGGGCGGACGGCGGTGTCGTCAATGTGCGGCAGGAGGGCCGCTTCATCGACTTCACACTTGATCTCGGGTTGCCGAGCTGGCGCTACGAAATCGACGGCACTGTCGTTGAGATGTCGATCGTCCTACCGTCCGGGCAGAACATCCTTCACGCCAGCTTCCGCATGCGCGGCGACGGCCAATACGTGCGCTTGCGACTGCGGCCTTTCATCAATTTCCGCGCGCTCGAGGAGAACGTCCAGGAGCCACCAGTCAGCGACTATATACTCACTGCGCAAGGGCAACGATACGAGGTCACGGCCGGCCCGGATTTCCCGACGCTTCGCATGACTATCGTGGGCGGCGCGGACGCCACGTTTACCGCCGACGGTGGCACGCGCCACGAATGCTTTTTTGATGCTGAGGCGCAACGCGGCTATGAAGCTTGGAGCTGGATGTGGAGCCCCGGTTACTTCTCGGCAGAACTCCGCAAGGAGGGCGTGTTGACATTCATCGCGGCGACGGAGCCGTGGCGCACGATCATGGCGGTGAATCCCGAGGACGCATTCACATTCGAAACCGAACGTCGACGGCGCTTGGTTGCGTTGGCTGGCGGACCGGCAAGGAGCGGCATGGCTGCCGAGCTGGTCCTCGGCGCAGACGCCTTCGTCATTACTCCTGTAGGGCGCATCGCAGACGCGGCGAGAGCACGCGCCGAAGGCGATGAGGTGCGTACGGTGATCGCCGGTTACCATTGGTTCTCCGATTGGGGGCGAGACACGATGATCTCGCTCGAGGGGTTGACGCTTTCCACCGGCCGACCAATCGAGGCCCGCTGGATCCTGCGCACCTTCGCCCACTACGTCCGCGACGGGCTCATCCCGAACATGTTCCCCGAAGGGCAAAATCGGGGCCTCTACCACGCGGCCGATGCGACGCTTTGGTTTTTCCACGCGCTCCATCGTTATGTCGACCAAACGAAGGACCAGACGACGCTGAACCTTCTTTTGCCGACGCTGAAGCAAATCGTTCAGCGCCACATCGAGGGTATGCGGTTCGGCATCAAGGTCGACCCTGCGGACGGGCTCCTCAGTCAGGGCGAGGAAGGCTATCAGCTAACCTGGATGGATGCGAAAGTCGGTGACTGGGTCGTGACGCCGCGGCGCGGCAAGGCGGTCGAGATCAACGCGCTTTGGTACAACAGCCTGCGGCTGCTCCACGGATGGCTCGTCCAAGCAGGTGACGCGACCGGCGCCGAAAGTCTCGGGGTGATGGCGAAAAAGGCCCATCAGTCGTTCAACAGCCGCTTCTGGCATGAGGCAGGCGGCTATCTCTATGATGTCGTCGACGGCGAGAACGGTGACGACGCTTCGTTCCGTCCGAACCAAATGTTTGCGATTTCACTCGATCATCCGATCCTGGACACGGTCCGATCGAAGTCGGTCCTGACAGCTGTCCGCGAGAAGCTTTTGACGCCCGTTGGCCTCCGCTCGCTCGCACCGGGAGAACCTGATTACAAGGCGCGCTATTATGGAGATTTGCGCGCGCGTGACGCCGCCTACCACCAGGGAACGGTATGGGCATGGCTGATCGGCCCATTTATCGATGCCTGGCTCAAAGTCTATCCAGAGGATCGTGTGGGGGCGCGGCAGTTCCTCGCCGGGTTTGAGCCACATCTTGCCGATGCCGGCGTCGGATCAATTAGCGAAATCTTCGACGCCGAGCCGCCATTCACGCCGCGCGGCTGTATCGCTCAGGCATGGAGCGTAGCGGAGGTGCTGCGTTGTCTGATCAAGACGGATCTCCCGTCGGATCGCAAATCGGCATGGAATAAGGACCGCGTTTTGGGGGTGATCGGCATCCAATCGGGACCACCGGCACAAGGATCCGCATAGGTCTCGATCCAGGCGCCGATTCTTGTACGCCACGCTGTCCTTGTCGATATGGTGACAGGGATCGCCTCATGGTGTCGCGTCGCGGTTTCTGGCAACCTGTATGATGGCAATTTAAATGACCGTCGCGACCTTCGGAACACAAACGCTCCTCCTGGCGCCGACGCCTTGGTTCCGGGAAGCGCCTCAGTCTGCTGTTAAATTTACTCGATACGATACTGACGAACGCAGCCGATTTAGCTCAAACTTCCAAGGAAATCGCAGATGAGCGCATCGGACCTTCGCGTATGGCCCGGCCGACCCCGTCCGATGGGCGCAACATGGGACGGTTCAGGCGCGAACTTCGCGCTGTTCTCAGCCCACGCTGAGAGGGTCGAGCTGTGTCTCTTCGGTGGTGACGGCAAAAGCGAAACCGCCCGAGTCCGATTACCGGAATACACGAATGAGATCTGGCACGGTTACTTGCCGGACGTACGGCCGGGTCAACTCTACGGCTATCGAGTGTACGGACCGTACGAACCCGAGGCGGGCCACCGCTTCAACCATCACAAGCTGTTGATCGACCCCTACGCCAAAGCGCTCGTCGGCGCGCTCGAATGGAACGACGCTCTGTTCGGCTACAGGATTGGCGACGACGCGGCGGATCTGTCCTTCGATGATCGCGACAGTGCGTCTTTCGTTCCGAAATGCCAAGTGGTCGACTCCGCCTTCACCTGGGGGCGACGGCCGGATCAACGTCCATGGCACGAAACCATCATCTACGAATTGCATGTCAAGGGATATACGATGCTTCACCCCGAAGTCGGGGACGCGGTGCGTGGCACATTTGCCGGCCTCGCGGCGGCGCCGGTCGCGACATATTTGCGCGACCTCGGCATTACAGCGGTCGAGCTCCTCCCGATCCACGCATTCATCCAGGACCATCATCTGGTCGAGCGCGGCCTGCGCAACTATTGGGGATACAATACAATCGGGTTCTTCGCGCCGCATCCCGAATATTTGGGAGCAGAGGGGCTCGGCGGGTTCAAGGCGTTCGTGCAGCAAATGCACGATGCCGGCATCGAGGTCATCCTCGACGTTGTCTATAACCATACGGCCGAGGGCAACCAATTGGGGCCGACGCTCAGCTTTCGCGGAATTGATAATAAGTCCTATTATTATCTGATGCCGGGTGCAGACCGGTATTATAACGATTTCACCGGCACGGGGAACGCGCTCGAACTTCGCCACCCGTATGCGTTGCGTATGGTAATGGACAGCTTGCGTTACTGGAGCCGGGAAATGGGTGTCGATGGTTTCCGCTTTGACCTCGCCACGACTCTTGCGCGCGTCAATGGCGAGTACACCGAGCATGCCGGCTTCCTCGACGCGATGGCGCAGGATCCCGCGCTGTCGGCGGTCAAGCTGATTGCCGAACCCTGGGATACGGGGGCCGGCGGGTACCAGGTCGGCAACTTCCCGCCGGGCTGGGCGGAGTGGAACGACCAGTATCGGGACACCGTACGCAAATTCTGGAAGGGCGACGAGGGTCTCCTGCCAGTCTTCGCCTCACGATTTTCCGGCTCAGCCGACATCCACGGCCGCCGCGGGCGGCGTCCTTGGGCCAGCATCAACTTAGTCACCGCCCACGATGGGTTCACCCTGCGCGACCTCGTCAGCTACAACGAAAAGCATAATGACGCGAACAAGGAGGACAACCGCGACGGGTCCGACAACAACAACAGTTGGAACTGCGGCGTCGAAGGGCCGACCGACGACCTACGGATCGCGGTGCTCCGGAGGCGACAAATGCGCAATTTCCTGACTACGCTGCTGTTGTCGCAGGGGGCGCCCATGCTCCTCGGCGGCGACGAATTCGGCCGCAGCCAGGATGGCAATAACAACGCCTATTGCCAGGACAGCGAAATCAGTTGGCTCGACTGGAAGGGCATGGACGAGGAAAGCAAGGCGCTGCTCTCCTTCACCCGCAAGCTCATCGCGCTCCGGCACACACACATCGTCTTCCGCCGCCAACGGTTCTTCCGTGGCGACATCATCCCCGGCACCGACGTCAAGGACGTCGTCTGGCTGCGTCCGGACGGCGTCGAGATGTCGGAGGCAGACTGGCGAAACGCCCAGGCCAAAGCGCTCGCGGTAAGGCTCAGCGGCGAGCCTGGGCTCATGCACCTCAGCGAGCGTGGCGAGCAGGAGCCGGACGACACGTTCCTCATTTTCCTGAATGCCGCCAGCGACGACGCGACGTTCCGGATCCCTGCAGATCCCGCCGGTACCAACTGGAAGATGGTTGTGGACACCAGTGTCGAGACAGAGGAGAAGACGTCGCGCACGCTCGTGGCCGGCGACGAAGCTTTGGTCGCCGCAAATTCGCTCTGCCTGCTCGTGCTGCTCAGCCTGACGGGGAATGAAGACGGCCCGACGGTCAACTGACGGCCTTACGAGGCTGGACCGAAGCGCCGCAGCGACCCGAGGTTCCGGGTCGACGAGGCGGCCGTCGCCGAATAGGCGTAAGACCCTATGGACCGGCCGCTTGCCGATCCACCGACCATCGCCATCGAAAAACTCGACCGCGTGATCCAGGCAGCCAAACCGAATCCGGTTCGGGCTGCCCGACGCAGGCCGCACGAGGTACAATTCCCAAGCAACTGGCCTCTAGGCGCCAAAGCCTCCCCGGAGACGCCATGACAATCCCGCGCGCGACCTATCGCCTGCAGTTCCACCGTGGCTTTGGTTTCATGGACGCGGCCCGGCTGGCCCCCTACCTGTCCAAGCTCGGCGTGAGCCACGTCTATTCGTCGCCTTACCTGAAGGCGCGGCCCGGCAGCACGCACGGCTATGATATCGTTGATTATCTCGCCTTGAATCCGGACCTGGGCGCCGAAGATGACTTCCTCAGGATGGTCGCAGCCTTTCGCCGTCACGGGCTCGGCCAGATCCTGGATTTCGTGCCCAATCATATGGGCGTCGGCGGCGCCGACAATCCGCTCTGGCTCGACGTGCTGGAGTGGGGGCCGCAGGCCGACCATGCCGGCTGGTTCGACATCGACTGGGATCCGGACAGGCGCTACCTCAAGGACAAGGTGCTGGTCCCATTCCTCGGCGACCAGTACGGCGTCGAGTTTAAGGGCGGCAAGCTGCAGATCAAGTTCGACGCAGCGGAGGGGAGTATCGCCGTCTGGGCTTATGACAATCACAAGCTTCCGATTTGCCCGTTACATTACAGCACGGTACTCGGCCACGACGATGTCGAACTGGACCGGTTGAGCGACCTTTTCTCTGATCTGTCGCAGTGGCGTCCACAGATCGCCGCGCGTGCGGCCGTCTTGAAGGCGGAGCTCGCGAAGTGCGTCCGCATGAATGCAGCCGCGCGCGAAACACTCGATCGCAACATCGCCTCGCTGAACCGGGATTGGCCGGCGCTCGACAGCCTGATCCAGCAGCAATCCTGGCGCATCGCCGATTTCCGGGTTGCCGGCGACGACATCAACTATCGCCGCTTCTTCAACGTCAATGAGCTCGCGGGCATACGCATGGAATTGCCCGCCGTCTTTCGCCATGCCCACGCCCGTATCCTGCCGATGCTGGAAGACGGTACGCTGGACGGGCTGCGTATCGACCATATCGACGGGCTGC
The DNA here is from genome assembly GCA_963758335.1 of uncultured Alphaproteobacteria bacterium. GTDB lineage: Bacteria > Pseudomonadota > Alphaproteobacteria > Rhizobiales > Beijerinckiaceae > Roseiarcus. The sequence goes on from CAVWVF010000004.1 coordinate 1,600,507, forward strand.
TGGATCCCAAGACGTATATCAACGACTTGCGTGCATCCGTGTCCAAGCCGTTCTATCTGGTCGTCGAAAAGATCCTGGCTGCGCACGAATCTTTGCGCGAGGATTGGAAAGTTCATGGCACCACCGGCTATGACTTCGTCAATCTCGTGCTGGGCATATTGATCAACCCGGCCAGCGAGGAATCGTTCACTGCGACCTACCGAGATTTCATCGGCCGGGATACGGCGTTCTCTCCCATCGTCTACGACTGCAAGATGCATATCATGGAAAACGAAATGGCGAGCGAGTTGAACGCGCTCGGCCGCGATGCCGGACGCATCGCGCGGCAAAACCCGATGACACAGGACTTTACCAATACTGTGCTACGGCGGGCGATCAAGCAAATCGTCGCCTGCTTTCCCGTTTACCGCACCTATATCGAGCTCGCTTCCGACCAGGACAGCTCCGACCGAAGCGATCTGGACCGGGCGCTTACGCAAGCGCGACGCTTTGACCCGAACATTGATCCGTCTGTGTTCACCTTCCTGCGCGACCTCCTATCCGGCCGTCTGACGACCGCGCCAAAGAGCGGTTTCAATCGCACCAGCGTACTGCGTCTAGCGATGAAGCTACAGCAGTATAGTGGTCCCCTCATGGCCAAAGGTCGCGAGGACACCGCCTTCTACCGCTACAACCGCTTCATCGCCCTCAACGAAGTTGGCGGCGAACCGGAGCGTTTCGGCGTCAGCGCCGCGGCCTTCCACAAGGCGAACACGCAGCGCGCCGACCGTTGGCCTGCCGCGATGCTCGCCACATCGACGCACGATACCAAGCGCGGCGAGGATACACGCGCCCGTCTTGCCGTGCTGGCGGACATGCCGGAGGAATGGGCCCATCAGGTCAAGGGTTGGAGCCGGCTGATCCGCGCGCGGCGCCGCGAGAGCGAGAGCAGCACCCTCCCGGATCGGAACGACGAATACCTGCTCTACCAGCTTCTGGTCGGCTCCTGGCCGGTAGAGCTGCTCGAAAATCCCGATGCAGCGGGCCTCGCAGCCTATGGCGAACGCATTCGAACCACGCTCGAGAAATCGATGCGGGAGGGCAAGCTGCATTCGAACTGGTCCTTGCCAGACACCTCCTACGAGAAAGCGATGCAATCCTTTGCCCGCGACGCGCTGGATCCCCGGCGCACCGGATTCCTGAGCAGCTTCCTGCCGTTCGTGCAGCGCGTGGCGAGGCTAGGCATGCAGAACAGCCTGATCCAGGCGGTCCTCAAGCTCACCGTGCCTGGAACGCCCGACATCTACCAGGGCTGCGAGATGTGGGATCTAAGCTTAGTCGACCCGGACAATCGCCGTCCGGTGGACTACGAGCTCCGGGAGCGAGTCCGGGAACTCGCTGGAGCCGTCGTTGCAAAGTGACCCCGCGGCCACGTTGCACGATCTGTTGGTCAATTGGCGAGATGGCCGGATCAAGCTGGCGATCGTCACGATGCTGCTGCGACTGCGCACCGCCCATCCTGTGCTGTTCGCTGAAGGCAGTTACGAGCCGTTGACCATTGGTGGCGAGAAGACGGATCGTATCATTGGCTTCATTCGCAGCGGGGACAATACCCAGGTCGCTGTGCTGGTAGCGCGCTACCCAGGTCTGCGTGAGGCTGACCCGGGCTGGGAGGGTAGCGCGATTAGTTTGCCCGCGGGCGACTGGCGGGACATTTTCAGTGGTCAGACCATCGGCGGCAACCGGGCCGTGGAACCCAGCGCCCTGTTCGGCCTGCTGCCCGCAGCGGTTCTCGTGGCCGTCTGACGGGACCGGCGAGGCCCGCGCGCCGGCAGCGCGGCCGGAGCGAAGCGCAGCAGGCCCGAAAGCCCCACACTGAAGTCGTTCGACGAGCTTGCGCAAATCGCTGCACTGTCGGCAAGTAAGTATCCCCTGGCAAAGCCGGGGGCTTTAGGATGTGAGCCGCTCAAAGCGGCTGAAGACGCCGCTGACGCGGCTTCAACGGCAGGAGGCGACGGATAGCTCTGTTCCTGCCGAACGGCAAAATCCGAGATTGCCATTTCGCCAAGCGCCGCACGAGATCAAGCGACTCCCTCGGTTGATGGGGCAGATCCTATCCTTGCAATTCCGTTTTCCCCCTTCCCGCGGTTTAGAAGTCGCACGGATCGAGAGAAACCGTCCGAAACGTCAAACTGCTACTGCCACCCCGGCATAGCCGGGGGGTCTCCCGCTGACGCTCGTCGAGAACCTCACGAATCGCCTCATTTTCACGCCGCCATGGCTCATATGCTCGACTTCGATGCGCATAACGCCGCCGCCCGCCCCTAAAACTGAGTCGTCAGCTGAACCAGGCCTCGACGCGGACGACGCAGCGTTATAATCGGCGAGCCGAGGAAGTGACGCTCGACGAGGTGGAGCGCGTGTTGATTTGAGGTTGCTTCGAACGTCTCTTTAAAAAATGGCTCCCAACTTTTACAAAGAAAATCATTACGTGCCGCGCTGGTATCAGGAGCGTTTCCTGCCGGCTACGGGCCAACGCGTTTTCCGTTATCTCGATTTGACGCCCGAGCAATTTCGCGACCCGAACGGCGTGCTCAGGACGAAGACCGCGATCCGAAGATGGGGCGCGCCCAACTGTTTCAAAGAAACGGATTTGTATACGGTCAATTATGGAAACTTCGAGTCCACCGACATCGAGCAATTTTTCTTCGGGAAGGTCGATGAAACCGGCAAAAAAGCCGTCGAGTTTTTCAGCACGTACAACTCCTTTGAGGATGTTCATACCGATCCATCGGAGTCGGTCCACGCGCTCCTGAATTACATGAGTGTGCAACGCTTCCGCACCCCGAAGGGACTGAAGTACCTATCGAGTTTTCTTCGGACAGACGACAAAAACCACCTCTTGATCGAGATGCAGCGCTTGCAAAACATGCACTGCGCAATCTGGACCGAATGCGTGTGGGCGTTGGTGGATGCGACCACGGCGGACACCAAATTTCTGATCTCCGATCACCCGGTCACCCTTTATAATCGCGAGATATTCCCCGACAGCCCGTTTTGCCGTCGCGCGACTGACCCGGATTTTCGGATGAACGGGACGCATACGCTTTTTCCTCTGAGCCCAACCCGCATTTTGATTTTGACCCACCTGTCCTGGGTCAGAAATCCCTATGGGAAAGCCGAGAAGTTGCGCCCGAACCCGTCAATGTTTCGGACTGCGATGTTCAATTTTAGAGACATTCATGTCGGGAGGGAGCTTGACGAAACCGAAGTCAATCAGATCAATTTCATTATCAAGCGTCGCGCGCAGCGCTACGTTGCTGCGGCCCGCGAGGAATGGCTCTATCCCGAGGAGAAAATACCGTCCACGCATTGGCGAAAGCTTGATGACAGGTATCTCTTGATGCCCGATCCGCGATCGGAAGTGCTCGGCGGGTCAATGGTTATTGGCTACAAAGACGGCAGCTCGGCGGCTTTTGACGAGTATGGCCGCCGCCCCTGGCAACAGGGCTATTCGGGCGGCAGCGAACCGAGCAAAGAGTCACGCAAAGAATTGAGCGCGGACTCGCGTACTCTCTACGGTCTTCAAGGCGAATTTGCGCGCCTTTTCGGCCCTAAACGGCGCGGGGCTTCCTATCGTTTCAGTGGAAAACTTCGTACCGAGGACGACGAGAGTTTCCACCAATATCATCTCGACATGGAGAAAAAATACTTGCCCGCCGGGTTTCGTCCGCGTCGTGACGCGCGAGCCGTGGATTGAGCCAGACCAACTCCTTCACGCCCTCGCCTAACGCCATTGCCGCAGCTACAACGTCCATAACAGTACGATTTCGAGGCTGACAGCATAAGGGGACATGGCCGTATTTGACATACCCACCGTGTATGACAATTCTTGAGCCGCGCGACCGCACATGCCGGCCTCCAGCAGCTGCCGGACCACCGCTTCATGACCGTTCGCTGCCGCGGCGATCAGCGCCGTCTGGCCAGCCTGGCTGGCGTGGTGGGCATCGGCGCCGGCGTCCAGCAGCTGCCGCACCACCGCTTCATGACCGTTCGCTGCCGCGGCGATCAGCGCCGTCTGGCCATTCTGGGCACTACGCCGACCTTTGGCGGTGCACCGTCAAACTCTACCGCGTGCCGTTCGTGAATACGGGCAGCGACCCGTGGGCCGCCGAGCAGATGCACTTTATCTGCCGCCTCGAGCCGACAAGCCCGCCCGGCCACAGTGCATAGTTTGCGGTTGAAGGGGCGATTGTGAATATTCGGGGCGCTCGAGCCCCGCCTGTCAGGTGACGAGGCGCGGTATGCGTCCGAGAGCGAAGCGCAGGATATCCTGCACGGGGCAGGAGGTCGGCAAGTGCACTCGGATCATCGTCTTCGTCTCGACGACGCGGGCGGCGATCTTGATGAGGCGCAGGCGCAGCGTATCGAACTGGGCGACGCGCCACATCGAACGTTTCGGCATCGACACGCGCAGGCCCCACATCAGCCAGTACGCGCCGGCGTGCAGGAACAGCCGAAGCTGATTGGCCGTTGCCTTGGTGCATGAGGTGCGATCCGCCGCCAGATGCGTCTTGAAGGATTTGATGTGGTTTTCGGCCTGGCCACGCCGGCAATAGACCTCTTCATAGAGCACGCGAGCGTTTCTCTTGTTCAGGTTGGTGACAATGAAGCGCGTGTCGGGCCCTTCGGGGCCAGCCTCGACGCGGGCGATGATGCGCTCGACCCGGCTCCAGCTTTTGGCGCCGTCGAAGAACTCCTTGAAGCGGCGTATTTTGTCGTCTCTTGGCGCGGCCTCGAAGCGAGCCTTCGTGCTGGCCTCGAGGACTTCGATGTGTCGGCGCAAGGTCGCGGTTGGCGCAACGCCGAGGACGTAATCGAGGCCGTTCGCCCGACACCAGTCGAGGACCTCGGGGCTGCGTGATTCGCTTGGGAACTTTTCCGAAGGACTCGCAATAAAGATCGACCATCAGTAATGGCTGTCGGCCCGCAGCAGGATCTCAGTGTTGGGCCAGTTGGCGCGGATGGCGCGCACGAGACGGCGCAGGAAGGCCTTGATTTCCTTGCCGCCGGGCCATTTGGCGGGCCGAAGGACGGCGGTGATGAAGCGGCCCTCGCCGTCGAACACGACGATCGGCTGAAAGCCATACTCGTCATAATGCGCGTTGAACAACCGCAACTGCTGGCCGCCATGCACCGCTCGACATCGACGACACGTTCGACGCGTACCGGATCAGCGGCGCCAAGTTCCCGGTGCTGAAGGATCTCGACAGCTTCGTCTTCGCCGACACGCCCGTCGATCAGGGACAGGTGCGCGAGCTGGCGACCGGCGCCTTCCTGGATGCCAAGCGCAACGGAATCTTCATCGGCGGCACGGGCAGCGGGAAGACGCATCTGTGCATTGCCGTCGCAGCCGCCGTGATTCGCGCCCGTGCCAGGGGGCGGTTCTTCAACCTCGTCGATCTCGTCAACCAGCTCGAGCAGGAGAAGGCTGCGGGCCGGAGCGGGCGCCTGGCCGAGAAGCTGCTCCGGACGAACCGTTGACGGTCGCCGGAAGCCCGCTCAAGCAATCGCTGAGCTGGGTGCCCCAGACCGGCGACGTCGGCATGGGCGTGTCGATATTCTCTTATGCGGGGCAAGTGCAGTTCGGACTCATGACTGACGCCGCGTTAACCCCAGACCCCGAGGCGCTGGTCAGCCGCTTCCCCGAGGAATTCGAGAAGTACCTCTATTCCGTGCTGCTCGCTCTGCCGCCTGCGGCGCGGGAGGAGAAGTCCGCTCCATCTCGTCGCCCTGCGCCGGTGGTGGATTGGGGCAAGGCGCGAGACAGTCACCGAGAAGCTGTCACGCGAGGTTGGCGCCACATGCTCATTCGAGAGCGACGGTTTCTGGACGTGAGCGGTTAGAGACGCGTCGGTAGACCGCAATTGGCGCAACTCATTCGTTCCACTTCCACCGGTCGCCTTCCCCGGCGGCGGTCATTACGCGCCTGCGCTGTATGGCGCCCTGGTTTCAGGGCGCACGGCGGAGCGTTCTGTGAAGGTCTTCGTAGAGCGGCGCGAGCCTGCGGTACATGCGCTTGTAGACCCGGCTACAGACGCGACGTGGGAGGGGTTGGGCTCGAACGTTGCACCGAGGCGCGTCATTTCGCCGACCGCCGTCGAAAAATCGCGGTGGAAGCCGAGTCCCACGGCGCCGGCGATTGCGGCGCCCAGTCCCGCCGTCTCGAACGTGTGCGGCCGCGACGTCGGCCGGTTGAAGATGTCCGCGGTCGCCTGCATCGCCGCATCCGATTGGGACCCGCCGCCGGACACCCGGAGGCTCGTCACCGGAATGCGGGTCCGGGCCTGAATGCGCTCGCAGCCTTCACGCAAGGCGTAGGCGAGCCCCTCGAGAATGGCGCGGAACAGATGGGCGCGCGTATGCGCGTCGGTGAAGCCGATCACTGCGCCGCGGGCCTCCGGACCCGGCGTTCGGATGCCCGGGGTCCAGTAAATGCGCATCGCCTCATTTTGGACGAATAAGCGCACAAAACATCCGAGCGAGGAATCATTGGGAAAGCCTTCGAGCCCCGAGCGAAGGCGTTCGATCGAGGAGAGGTTGATGACGTCGATAAGGACAATTCCGACTTTGGCTCTGACGCTTCTGGCGTCGAGCGGCTTTGCCAGCGCGACTGCCGTGTCTCCCAGCGTCGTGCACGTCGATCTCATGGACCCCTCGACCAGTCCCTCGATCAACAGCATGATGATCAAGACCGACGCGCAGAGCGTCAAGGCCGGGCCGGTCGTCTTCGAGGTATCCAATGACTCGAAAACCCTGGTGCATGAGATGATCGTCGTGGCTGTTGCCAATCCCGACGGGCCGTTGCCTTACGATAAAAAGGATGACCGCGTGAACGAATCCAAGATCGCCGACCTCGCCGAGGCGTCCGACCTCCAGCCCGGCGAGAAGAAGAGGCTGCGCCTGACCTTGAAGCCCGGAAACTACGAATTGATCTGCAATCAGCCGGATCACTACAAGGCGGGCATGAAGGCGAGCCTCGTCGTCACCCAATAGCGCAGCGGCGATCGCCGCATGGTCCTCCGCACCAGCGGAGCCGGCAGGTTGACTTGGATTTGCTCGCGAAGGATCAAGGACGCGCGGTTGGAGCACCATATTGAATATAGTCGGCGAGCCACAGAGCAAATCCGCCGATAGGACTCGGAAACGCAGGTGCCGCGAGGAGACCAAAAGTCTATGTCCGCGACGAGGTGCTCGGACCGATGGTTGTGCGGGTGGCTTCCTTCTTCCCCTTCCAGACCACCTACTATCTCAACGGCCACAGCTTCATCGAGCAGGAGCTGAAGCGGGCGGGGATCGGCTTCCGCAAGGAGGACAACGCTTTCCTCGCCAGCCAATCCCCGTGTCATATGAGTTGTTAATGGCCTTGTTGGCCCTGTTCGCGGCACTTATCGCGATGCTCTGCGCCCTGGAAAGCTGATATAGCATCTGTTGAGCACGAGAGCCGACTTTCGGTAGTGGGTCCATTTGAAATTGGGCGGCCTTGACAGGTGCCATCCTCAGTATGTGTTCCCGACTGGCAGATGTGCGTGGGCGGCCGCTTCTCACGCCACGCGCGCGGGGAGACCCTTCTAAAATCCTCGATCGCGCCGTCGGCCTGGGCCTCCAGCTCCCGGAGGGCTTCAGGCCGTTCCGCGTAGCGCGAAACCGCAGATCGTCGCGACATTGGCGATCCAGGCCGAGAGCAGGCTCCAATATCATAGCGCCACGGCGAACGAGTATTGCCCATCTTCATCGACCGTGGCGCACCACATTGATCAAAGCCTTGTTTTAATCAACCTGGAATGACCGCTTGACGTGTGCGCCGTGACAAGGCGGCGCTTTCCAGTGGGTGCAAGCCCCACCCGGCAACCGCTCCAGCCGGAAGCAACCGGAGCAGTCATGGAGGTGACGAAATGGCTGAAGCCTTCGGTGTAGCAGGTCACGTATTGGTGACGGCGCGAGTGCGCGGGCCGCAACGCGAGTGTACGCTGCGCAAGCCTCGAAAAGCACGATGTGCAGGCCGACCCGACGTTTATCAAGATTGATTGAGCGCTAAGAGTGCCACATGCTTCGCCGATCCTTTTGCAGGAGGTCGGCGATGAATTCCTTGGCGAACGGTGAGACGCATGGTCGGACCGAAGCAGCCGAAGATTACCGCGCGGATCGAATGTTCCTCGGCGCAGCCATCGAGGCGCTCGGGCTGCCGCGCGCAGCGGCCGACCGTGTGCGGTTCGAGGGCCCGGACAGTCTTCCCTCCACCTTCGCCGTGACGGCGTTCGCCTCCGCCGCGATTGGCGCGGCGGCGCTGGCGGTTTCCGAGCTCGTTGCCGCAGTTGCGGACGCGCCGCCGGTCATCGTCGACCGCCGATTGGCCTCGCTCTGGTTCGCGATGTCGATAAAGCCGATCGGATGGACGCTGCCGTCGCCCTGGGATCCGATTGCCGGAGACTATCCCGCAGCCGACGGCTGGATCCGCCTCCATACCAACGCGCCCCGCCACCGCACGGCCGCGCTCCACGTGCTCGGCTGCGCCGCCGAGCGCTCGATTGCGGCGGAGGCCGTCAAGCGCTGGTCGGCCGAGGCGCTCGAAACGGCGGTCGTCGATGCGGGCGGTTGCGCAGCGGCAATGCGGACGGTAGCGGAATGGGGGGCGCACCCACAGGGACGGGCGGTCTCGGCTGAGCGACTGATCGCCATGGAGAAGGCGGGTGCCGCGTCGTCCGGCTGGCGGCCGACCGCCGCGCGGCCGTTGGCCGGCATCAAAGTCCTCGATTTGACCCGCGTGCTGGCGGGTCCGGCCGCCACGCGGTTTCTCGCCGGCTACGGCGCCGAAGTCTTGCGCATCGACCCCCCGGACTGGGACGAGCCGGCCATCGAGCCCGAGGTGACGCTCGGCAAGCGTTGCGCCCGGCTCGACCTACGGCAGCCTCCGGACCGGGCGCGGTTCGAGCGCCTGGCGGCCGGTGAGCAATCCGAACAGCCCTGACTTTGGAACAGCTCCACAACGGTCGGATGCGCCGCATCGGCGGCGTAGGCCTCCTGCAGCACCGCCGGGATCGTCAGCGCGGAGAGACCGACGCCGAGTTTCAACCAGATCGTCATCGCTTCGTCTCCGCCCGGGGCGCCTTCGCTCCGACCCGGCCAATTGATAATATCATAGGTCGTTCGTCCTGGCGGCGGCAGCCTGAGAGTGCTCGATGGTCGAGTGCGAAGGGCAGCGCAACCGCCGCCGTCGGCGTTCCGGCATTGCCGATGAAGCCGAGGACGTGGTCCTTGTCATAGAGGACCTGCATGGCGTCGGCTGTGCGCGTCGGCTCGTAGCCGTCGTCCGCCGACACGAGTTCGCAGGAGTCGTCCGTTCACGCCTCCCGCGTCATTGATCTGGCTGAAGGCGGTCTCGACGCCCATCTTCATTTGACGGCCGAGCTCCCTGGAAGCGCCACTGAACGGCGCCGCCATCCCGAACACGATCTCCTTGTCGGTGACGCCGCGAACGGCGTTCTCCTGCGGAGCGCTCATCTGCGCCGGGAGCGGGGCAGCGGCATTTGCGGCTACGACCGCAGAGGCGTTGGCGACGTCCGGCCCCGGAGAAGGTAGGGCCGGACCCACGGCTTCGCGCGCAGCTTTCGCGTCCTCCGCAGCAGCCGGCGCGGGAGCCAAGGAGCCCAGGCTCTTCATCAGACCCAAGAGCTGAGGTCGCAGCTTCTCGCAGCCCAACTCGTCGGCGAAGCGCGCAGCCTCCTCGCTCGAGGGGCTGTTGCGCAGCCGCTCGAGACGGTCTCCATCACGTTTGCAGATTTCGTCGGGCGTAAGAGGCGCGACTTCTGTCGCCGGCGAAGGCGCGGCCAGACGCGCGACCGCGCTCGTCGCTTGCATATCCGGAGATGCGCCATTCGAGACCTCCGCAGCAGCCGAAGTGGGAGTCGTCTCGGCGTGAACCAGTCTTTCGAGTTCTGCCCTCGCAGATTGCGCATAGAGACCGCTCCCATGAGCGGCGAGGAACGCGCGCCATCCCCCGAGTATCGCGAATGGGTTGGCCGGCTGAAGCCGACACTGCGCCAGGTGCACACCGCGGGTGAGCGGATCTTCGTCGACTTCGCCGGTCACGCCATGGAGGTGATCGATGGGGCGACCGGAGAGGTGCGCCGGGCCGAGATATTCGTCGCGGTGCTGGGCGCCTCCAGCTACACCTTCGCCGAAGCGACCTGGACGCAGTCGCTGCCGGATTGGATTGCCGCGCACGTCGCCATGCTGGCGTTCATCGGTGGCGCGCCGCGGCAGATCGTCAGCGACAACCTGCGCGCCGGGATCACCCGGGCCTGCTTCTACGAGCCGCTGGTCAACCGCACTTATGCCGATATGGCGTCGCACTACGGCACCGCAGTGGTTCCGGCACGGCCGTACAAGCCGCGCGACAAGGCCAAGGTGGAAGTCGGCGTTCAGGTGGTGCAGCGCTGGATATTGGCGCGTCTGCGCAATCGGCAGTTCTTCTCCCTGGCCGAACTAAATCAAGCGATCCGCGAACTGGTCGATCAGCTCAACGATCGGCCAATGCGCGGCTGGGGCGCCACCCGACGCGCGCTCTATGAGCAGGTCGACCGGCCCGCCCTGCGGGAGCTGCCGCCGGCGGCCTACGAATATGCTGACTGGAAGCGCTGCCGGGTCAACCTCGACTACCACGTCGAGATCGACAAGCACTTCTACTCGGTGCCGTTCCGGCTGCTCCGCGAAGAGGTGGAAGCGCGCATCACTGCAAAGACGGTGGAGATCTTCCACCACGGCAAGCTGGTCGCCGCCCATCTGCGTAGCCTGCGGCCGTACCGCCCGACCACGCTCGGCGTCTCGACATTCAAGATCAGGCAGCAGACCGGGCACGCATCGGACGCCATGCTCTCGCGCTACGTCCGGGATGGGGAGCTCTTCCTCGGGAACGCCGCTGGTTTTCTTCTTTTACCCTTCCTTCTTGCGGATGAAGAAATGCGCCGGCTCCCCTGGCTCGATGGCGAGCAGGGGATGGCCGGTGAGCCGGCACCACGCCGGAACGTCAAGAATATTTCCGGCGCTGTATGCCGCCACGTCGAGGACCTGTCCCGGCTGCATGACTTGCATGGCGCGGTGCATCATCAGGAGCAGCTCGCCGCATTTGGCGTCTCCGGCGTCCAGGCGCCGGTCAGGCGCGATCGCCGCTGCCGTCGGGGCCCCGCTCATGGCCCGCGCCCCCGGCGGATATAGTACTTCTCGAAGCCGTCGCCCTTGACCCGGTCGACCAGTTCGTTGCCGCTCATCCGGCACCAGGAGCTCAGATCCTCCGACGCCGCCGGATCGTCGGTCGTCACTTTCAGGACCTGGCCCACCTCAAGAGCGCGGACCTGGTTCGCCATCGGCAGCAACAATTCGACGCAGGCGCGACCGATGGCGTCGAAACTCGCCGCCGGCGCCCGCGGGTCGGCGTCCGCAGGGATTTTGGCGACGATCGGCGCGCCCTCCGGGACATCGCTCTCGAGCACGCAGACGCAATGATACGACCCGACCTCGAATGCGCGATCGATCGCCTTGGTGTTCGGGCGGGCGCAGTGCGCCTCAAGTTCGTATGCGCCGGCGGTTCGCCCTGCTCCTCCCATTTCGCGAGCCTCGCGAACCAGGGCAGGAGTGATCTGCGCGCCGCCGAGCCCTACTGCGAGACGTTCATGGATCTCACCCACGACATGCTGTGGGAGCTCGGTCTGGCTGGCGTCGACGGAAAGGCGCCGGCCGGCGAATACGCGGCGCCGCGCCTCTTCAACGCCATGGACGGCGCCGGGGCCCGACTTCTCGCCCGATGGAAAGTCCGGCGACCCGCGGGCGCACGTCCAATCCTCGTCGACTAGTCGCCAGCGTCATTGAATCTGTGGTGTTTTTCTGAATCTCTGTCGCGGCGATGCGGCGATGGAGGTGATTCGTGGCGGGCAGGGAGATTTCGGTCAAGAAATATGTGGTGAAGTTGAGCGCCGAGGAGCGCGAACGGCTGGAGGCGATGATTTGCGCGGGCAAGCATCCGGCACAGTCGCTGACGAAGGCGCGCATCCTGTTGAAGGCGGACGTGTCGGAGGCGGGCGAAGGTTGGAGCGACAGCGCGATCTCGGCGGCGTTGGACACCAGCATCAACAATATCGGCCGCACCCGGCGTCGACTGGTCGAAGAAGGGATCGCGGCGGCGCTGACCCGCAAACACAATCCGAACTCCGCCCGGCCGCGGATTTTCGACGGGGCGGCGGAGGCGAAATTGATCGCCCTGACCTGCTCGCCGGCGCCCGAGGGGTTCGCGCGTTGGAGTTTGCGCCTGCTCGAGGAGAAGGTCGTCGAATTGAACATCGTCGAGAAGGCCAGCGACAACACGATCGGAAGGACTCTAAAAAAAACGTCCTCAAGCCCCACCGCAATCGGCAATGGGTGATCCCGCCGGACGCCAACGCCGGCTTCGTCGCCGCCATGGAAGACGTGCTGGAAACTTACCAGAAGCCGCGCGATCCCGATCGCCCCCTCGTGTCTGGATGAATCCTCCAAGCAGTTGATCGTCGAGACGCGCGCTCCGATTCCGGCCAGACCCGGACGAGCCGTCCGGCACGATTACGAATACGAGCGAAACGGCGTGGCCAATATATTCATGATTTTCGCGCCGCTGGAGGGCTGGCGCCGCGTCAAGGTCACCGACCGCCACGCCGCCGCCGATTACGCGCAGGTGCTCAAGGAACTGTCCGACGTGCATTTTCCCGACGCCGACCAAATCAGGCTGGTCCAAGACAATCCGAGCACGCACACGCCCGCCTCGCTCTACGCGGCCTTTCCCGCGCCAGAAGCGCGCCGCCTCGCCAAACGGTTCGAATGGCACTACACCCCCAAACACGGAAGCTGGCTCGACATGGCCGAATCCGAACTCGGCGTCCTGTCGAGCCAATGTCTGAGCCGCCGCATTCCGGACAAGCCGACCCTCGAAAAACAAGTCGCCGCCTGGGAGGACCATCGCAACAAGCATCACGCAAAGGCCAACTGGCAATTCACCACAGACGACGCCCGCGTGAAGCTCAAGAGGCTCTACCCCTCATTTTGAATGACTCGGGCGACTAGCCCCATAGACGAACTGAAGCGCATGACGGCACCGACGCAGCCCTGCCGGGACGTTCCCTCATGGAGCCTGGCGTCATGCCAACGGGCGCAGGAGGCGAACCCCGCACTGTCGCGGGACACGGCCCGTATTGAGTGAGTTGACCGGGATCAATGGCTCGGCGCGGGCTTGGTGCTGTGATGTCAGCCCCGCGCGCGCGGTTTTGGTTCCGGTGTTGGCCGCCTTAAGTGGTTCTCTGCGGCCGAAGTTTGGCGGTAAAGGTGGATGAAACAATGTTGACGTTCATCATTCTCATCATCGTGATATGGCTCGTCATCGTCGGCCTCAGCGCGCCTGGCAGAGCGCGTAAAACGAGAAAACGCCTTGGCGGTGCAAACAGCCCAACTAGCGCAGATGGCTGAATTACAAGCTTTGGCTGCTCTGCCGGAAGCAGTGAAGATCAAGCGCTACGAAGCCGAGCAAGCGAGAAAGGAGCGCGCGCGGATAGAATTGATGCACAATCGCAAAGTTCTTACGGTCACAGCCGTGATCCTCGCAGTGATACGCCGGCTAAGCGATAACCCGAAAATCGGCGCGGTGGATCACGCGGAAATTGTCGCTGATTCGGTCGCAGAACCGTTTCCAGCGTTTGGGCACGGTATGCCGGAGGAATTTTATGATCTCCCGGCGGAATTCGTTGAAGGTCTTGTAATCCCGGTTGTGGGTGACGTTTTCGTGCATCAAGCCCCACAACCGTTCGATGGGATCGAGATGGGGACAATAAGGCGGAAGGAAGTGCAGCACGATTTTGCGCCCGGCCGCCGCAAGCCATTCTTTGACGAGGTCAGCCTTGTGATAGCTGGCGTTGTCGACGAAGACGTGGATGAGGCGCATCGCGGTATGCGTGCCCTCGATCTCGCCCAATAGCTTGATGAAGCTCAGCGCGTTGACCTTCTCGACCGCGAGAATCTGCGTCTGGCCGGTTTCGAGATTGATGGCGCCGTGGATGTTCAGCCGGTCACGGCCCGTCGTCTGCTCCACCGCGAGGGCGACGTCCTTGCGGGCCCAGCAGCCAGCCGGCCTCACCTGATGGGTCGGATGAACCGCATCGACGAAGACGACGGCCTCATCGACGCCCATTGAGCAGGTTCTCGTATTCGTCGATGAAGGCTTGCTGCTTGGCGTCGTCGAGGGCGCGCGGCACCCGTTCCGGCTTGCGGTAGTCAAAGCCCAAGCGATGCAGCAACGCGATCAGCCCCGAATGGCTATAGCTCAGCCCAAATGAGCGCTTTAGCCAAGCCCCTATCTTCCGGGTGCTGCGGGGGCAATGAGCATCGATCCAATTGCCCAGAGCAATTGCCTGCTCGTCGGTGAGGAGGCTGCTGCCGCCTTCGTGGCCAAAGCTCTTCAGCCCCTCGACGCCACCTCGCTCATAGGCCCGATGCCAATCGCGAACCGTGTCGTCGTCCAGCAACAACGCCGCCGCGACCCGCTCGCAGCTCCAGCCCTGGTCGAGAAGGACGACGGCGTTGGCTCGGCGGGCCACGCGATGCTCCGCAAGTCCATCCCGAGCAAGCCCGGTTAGGGCCCGCCGGTCGTCAGTCTGAGAGAAATCCGCCGCGAATCACATCCCCAGACGAATCCTGTTCGTCCGCAACGTCAAGGAGTTTCTCGGCTTCTCAATGAGTCGGGGTAGATCTGGATTATATTCGCCATTTATATCGTGAGATGAGCTGCCTCGCGCCGTCACCGTGCGCGTACTCGACGCCCATCTACCGCGCCGTCACGCCCCGCAAGCGGGGACGCAAGCCCAAGGGCGACGTCGCGGACGCCGAGGCAAAAGGGTAAGACGGGGTCACCCTGATCCAGGCGCATCAATTCCTCGATCAGATCCCGCTCGGCAGGCGGCGGTTCCCCTTGCCCCTTCGGCTTCGTCTCACGGCGCCGGGCGAATTCCGAGTCCAACGTCATGCGCGTTGCCGTATCGAGTGGCGAGGGCTGGAACGATGGCGAGGACTACTTCCGCAATGCGAACGCGATTCGGCCTACGTATAATTCCGTATTGCAAAGTCGAGAACATTCATGATGCTCATGCGCCCCTTTTGTCACCTTGAAACAGGGATTGCGATGACTCGCGAAACTAATTCCACTGTAAGTCTCGAAAAAAGAGGTCATCACGCACGCTTTTCACCGTCGGACCTCGAAGAAGGGTATCGGCTGATGTGTTCCTTTTAGAGTATTAGGAAGCCTGCCCTGCGCGCCGAGATCGTCAAGATGGTTGCGGAGTTGTCAACACCTGCGGGCGAGGTACAGTAGTCTTCCGCGGAAAATTTTGCCTTCGTCGATCCCGTTGTAATGTGCGGGGTTCTTGCGAAAGAAGCGCTTCAGGACAAATGGCGGGAGCGCGCGTCTTCGCGTTCGCCTGGATGATTGCCATGTCAACGTCAGAAGGGGATCGTCAGCATGCTCCGCCATTTTGCGCACCCTCGTCAATTCGATTTCGACCAAATCAAACATTTCGCTTCTCCGCCGCAAGACCCTGGCCAGACCAAAGACTCATTCAGTCAACCATGGTTATCAATAGGGCGGATTGTCGCGTTCGTGCTTTGGGAAAACGGCCCTTGCGACAGGGAAAGCTCAGGAGAGGAGAATGAACATGAAGTTCTGAAACCTTTCATCGCGATCCAGAGGGTTCAACTCCCTCCCGGCAAAGGTCAGCCAACCAGCCGGAAGCGAGCCTTGCATGGCGTGCGGCGACGCCCGTCGTGAAGCGTAGGCAGCAGGTGCTGAAGCCGCGTGAGTAGCCTCGAAATTTTGATCGCTGGAGCCTTCGCTGTGGGTTGAGCGGGGGCAGCATCGACGACACCGTCAGGGTGAGGATCGTCGGTCCGGCCGGGGTCTTGGACCGGGGCAAAGGCATGGGACGGATCGCCTGGGAACCTGTGAGATCCCGCCTGCGTCCGAGTGAGAGTGTGCCGGCAAATGGGCGGCCGGCTGACCAAATGCCCTGGCCCGGCTGGGTCCTCCAACCATCCGGGAGCGCCGCCAAGGCGAGCACGAAAAGCGGAGGATCGCGCGGACCCCGGAAGCGAAACAGATAAGCGACCGGGGGCTTTGTCAGAGCAACGGCAGGTCGTCTGCGTTGGGCGCAGCAAGCGCAGACCCAAGCGGCGATTAGGCCGCGAGGGCGCTCCACTCGGCCAACGCGGCGGAGCGCCTTTGTTTGTAAACCTGGCGGGTGACAAGATGGCGCTCCTGATTGAAATGGTTGTGGACCTGAGCATGAACTGAGCTGAACTTCTGCAGCGTCTTCATGCTTCGAAACCGCTGCATGGCCCGTTCTCGTCGTCGAAACGGCTGATGCGAATTCTCGGCGCGATTGTTGAGCCGACGACCGGCCTCCTGGCGATCGGCGTTGCCGATCTCTTTCATCGCCGCGGGATAAGAGCAAAGCCCGTCGGTGACGACGCTCAGCGGCCGGCCGTATTTCTTCATGATGCGCTTGAGAAACTTCAGCGCCGCGGCCTTGTCCCGCTTCGCCGTGACGACCGCTTCCAAGACCTCGCCTTCATGGTCGACAGCCCGCCAGAGATAGCAGAGCTTGCCGTTGACCTTCACGAACGCCTCATCCAAATGCCACCGCCACTGAGGATAGCCGCGCATGTGCGCCACCCGCTTCTTTCGGATCTCAGCGGCGAACATCGGGCCGAATCGGTTCCACCAAAACCGGACCGTCTCATGGCTGATGTCGATCCCGCGCTCGGCCAAGAGATCCTCGACGTTGCGCAGCGACAGCGGGTACTTCACGTACATAGCACCGCCAGACGGATTACCTCGGGCGAGCTGTTGAAATAGCGGAACGGGTTGCTCATGGCTGAAGCTACCACAGCCAAAGACGACCCGAAAAATTGGTCTGACAATGCCCGGCAGAGGAGGGGAGTTCAGTAGTACTCGGAAGACCCAGATTACCGGCGGTGGCCGAGGCCAACCCCGAGGATGCCGGCTCTACGGCGGAGAGCGCCGACCGTGCGCTTCATCACCTTCGATAGCTTGGTGACGGGGGTGCGGGCCTTCGAATGCGCCTTCAGCATACGCACGTCTTCTTTGGTCCACGGCTTGATGACGCGACGTGCCGTCTTCGCAGTCTCTACGGAATTCGCGCTCTTAGCAGTCTTCTTTAAAGCTCTAGGCATTATTCAGGTACTCCATTTGAACGTTGCGCACATAGGTACGTGATGTGGCCATAACAAGGCCGGCGCTTTGACGTACTCAATCCTAAGTTACAATTGGTACATGATAGTGCTGCCACCAGTCAGGTCAATCGTCGGTGTCCGCTCACGCGCCATCCGCGACGCCCCCAATTTAGAGCCGCAGTGTTATCCTGCTCTCGCCCCGCAAAACAAGCCCCCGCGACGCCTGCATTAGCACTGAGGCCACCCATGCACTAACATGAGAGTTGGGTCACTCCGTGGGGCCGACCACATGTGTATTAGAAACACGACGTCCGGCGCAGGTTCGTTCGCTTGTGGCTCGTAGCTTCGGCATTCTTGGCAATGAACCCCAAGGAGGCCGATAACGTGACGCGCGGCCGGCTACTCGATCCCGACGAAGCGCGACGCCGTCTCGAAAGCCGACTTGGGCCGTTGCACGCGCGGCTGAAAGACGAGCCGGCGCGTTGGCCGAGTGGCGCGCCCTCGCGGCCTGGCGGCCGCTTCGGTCTGGGCGTGCTGCACCATGCGTAGACGACCTGCCGTTACTCTGACAAAGCCGACCAAAAAACGCGGCAGACATGGGCAATCCGCTAGAGCATTTCGCTCCGCTGCCAAGTGGTGTGGCCGGCCGCCACACGCCTCTCACTGGACATCCCGTTGCGCCACCGGAGCGACCGTCACCGACGAGCCCTCGTCCTCCCGACAACCCGCGGCATCCACCAGTGCACGCAAGGCCCGTACCGCCGGCGTGGCATGCACCCGGCGCGCCCGCTCGAGCCAAAGGGCGGCGTCGGTGGAGTCCCCCTCGACCAATGCGCGCAGCGCGGCCATCGCCAACGCCTGTCCGCGCCGCTCCACTGCCTGCACCTTGTCGAGATCGGCGCGACATCGCCGACATGTCGTCGCCCCATTCAGGCTCGCGCGGCAGATCGGGCAGGCGTCCATCGCAGGTTACGTTTCGAGATAGAACAGCAGGTCGGCCAGCTGACCCCGCGCCTGATCCAGCGCCGCCGCATCGTCTGCTGCCTGGGTGTCGCGGACCGCTTCCATCAGGTCGATCAGTTCCCTGCGGTCCTCGTCGCCGACGACGTCGAGCTTAGCGCGCGCCTTTTCGAGCAACGCGGCAATCACCGCATCGACCCCGGCGTCGCCCTCCAGCGCCGTCTCCGCTCCGGTTTCGCCAAACAGCGAGCCGATCCGCTCTTTCGCCTGCTGCAATTCCGCCGCCTCGTAGCGTGTCACCGCCTGGTCGATGCTGATCCGCCGCTCCAGGCCCGTCTTCTTCTCGCGCGCCGCGACGTGCAAGATGCCGTCGCGATCGAGCGCCAGGTCCAGCACCACCTCGTTGCCCGCCGGAGCCTTGCTCAGACCCTCGACGCGGAACTCGCCGATCTTAATGTTCTGCAGCGCATCGGCGTTCTCGCCCTGGTAGATACGCACGTCGACCTGGGTCTGATCATCCGCGACGGTGAAGAAGACCTCGCTTTTGCGCACCGGGATCGGCGTGTTGCGCGGGATGATCGGCACATAGCTATAGGGGTAGATCTCTCCCTCGAATTCGCCGAGCGCACTGGTGCCGAACGTGTACGGCGTCACATCGACCAGCACGGCGGAAACCTCAGCCCCGGCGATCGCCGCGCCTTCGATCGCCGCGCCCAGCGCCACGCACAGATCCGCATCTACCTCGCCGCGCGGTTCGTGGCCGAACACCTCCACCAGACGGCGCCGGATCATCGGCGTTCGCGTGGCGCCGCCGACCAGCAGGATCTTTTCGACCTGCGAAGCAGTGAGGTCGGCGGATCGCAGCGCGGTATGGATCGCCTGCAAGGTCTCCTCGATATAGGGTGCGATCATCGCTTCGTACTCGCTGCGCGCCAGTTCCATCGACAGGTGAACCGGCTTGCCCTCGACCTCGGTCAGGTACTCTTCCTCGATGCGGGCGAACGGGTGATCGGACAGGTGCCTCTTCGCCGCCTCGGCGGCGCGCAGGATGCGCGCCATCGCGCGCGGCTCGGCGGACACATCGACCGCCTCTCTGATCTTCAAATGCTCGAGGATGTGGGCAACGATCTTCTGGTCGAAATCGTCGCCGCCCAGGTGGTTGTTGCCGTGGCTCGAGATGACCTCGACCACGCCTTCCTCGATCCGCACCACCGAGACGTCGAAGGTGCCGCCGCCCAGGTCGTAGACCAGGATCCGCTTGCCTTCGTGCTGACCGGCCTCATAGACCAGCGCCGCGGCGGTCGGTTCGTTGATGATGCGCACAACCTCCAGCCCGGCAATCTCACCGGCCTCGCGCGTCGCCTGGCGCTGGGTGTCGGAGAAATACGCCGGCACCGTGATCACCGCCTTGCGCAGCGCATGGCCGAGCCGGGCTTCGGCGATCTCCTTCAACCGCTTCAGGATGATCGCCGAGATCTCCTGCGGCGTGTATTCGCGGCCCGCCATATCCACCGTCGCCGCCTGGCCCATGCGCCGCTTGATCGAACGCACAGTGCGGTCGGGATACAGCAGCCATTGGTTGCGGGCCTCTTCGCCAACCAGAAGTTCGCCGGCTTCGGTCAAGCCCACCACCGACGGCAGGATCTTGCGCCCCTGCTCATCGGCCAGGATCTCCGGTCGACCGTTGCGGTAGAGCGCGATCTCGGAATTGGTGGTCCCGAGGTCGATGCCGACGATCTCTTCGGTCATGACTCGCCATCTCCTTCGCCGGCCTTGCTGACGATCACCTCGGCCGCGCGCAGCAATTCGTCATCCCACAGGTAGCCGGCGCGCACTTCATCCACCACGACGCCGGGCGCGACATTCGCGTCCTGCCGGGTGCCGACCGCGCGCGCCAGGCGCGGATCGAAGCGCTGTCCGACCCATTCGATGCGCGATACGCGGCGTTCGGCCAGCATCCGGTCGAGCCGCCGCACCGTGATGCCGATCCCTTCGCGCCAATGTTCCGGCGCCGCGCGCGGCTTGCGCCAGCGGTCCAGCCAGCGTGACGGCGCCGCGGCAGGCGCTTGCAGCGCCGCGTCCAGCCGGTCGCGCAGATCGAGCAGGTCCAAGAGCAAGGAGCGCAATAGCGCCTGGGCGCGTTCCCGAGCCTCTGCCTGAACGCGCTTCAGCTCCTGCTCCAATGTCGCGTGGCTGGACTGCAACGTGCCGAAAACGGTCCGGAACTGGTCCAGCGCCTCCTTCACCAGCCGGGATTCGGTGCGCACTTCGTTGCGGACCGCGGCAAGCTCGACGAAGACCGTGAACAAGTCGGCCTCCGCGCTGCCGGCATCGGGCGCCGGCACCGGCAGCGCCTCGAAGCCGTCGAGATATTGGCGGAGCTGGTCCAGCAGGCGTTCCTTGGCGGCGGCGTCCACTCCGACTCCTTCCCGCGTCCATGCTTCAGTGATCGGCCCGCTGCAGCCCGTCCAGCAGCAGTGCCGTCAGAGCGGCCGGCGACGGGCGGCGCCGTTTATTACCGCCAGGCGCCGAGAGGCAATGCAGCTTGAGGCGGGACAGCGCTCCTGTGCTGGTATGCAGCAACTTCCGCTCCAGGCGTTCGCGCTGGCCGCGGACTGCTTCGTAGGCTTGACGCAACGCCTGGAAGCGCTCGGGCTCCCGATCCGGCGGATAGGCGCGTACCAAGGCCAGGTAGCGGCGCTTGACCGCGTCGTCGTCGGCATTCTCGTCGAGCCCGAGCGCGGCGAACGGGTCCTCGCTCATTGGCATGCCTCCTTGGGCTGTCGCTTCTCATCGTCGTCGCGCGTGGGGCGGACGGTTGTCCAGCGCCTGCGCGACCAACGCGGCACAGAGCCGCGTCATCTGTTCCTCCGCCAGCATGTCGGCCATCGGCGAATCGGCCATTGCTTCGACCAGCGCGTCGATGGCGAGGTCGCGGCCGAGTTCGTTCACCATCGCGCGGACCTCCTTCGGCGGCAGGATCGGCTTGCTGGCGCCGATCGCTGCCATCATTTCCGCCATCTCCGCTTCGCTCACCGGCTCCTCCGTCGCGCTGGGCTGCAAGCTGCCGCGCCTGGCGCGGGTCACCTCGGGTCCGAACAACCACCTCTGGACACGGTTGCACAGGCGGAAGTCCTGCCGCTCGCCCGCTTGTTCCAAGAGGGTGCGCAGCTCGCCTTCCTGCACGGCGGTCAGGCGGTCGGAGTCGCCCTCGGCGCGCGACATGATCTGATAGAAGCGAGCGGCGTGATCGCCGGCCTCGCGCTGCAATGCCGCGCCAGCATAGCGATGCAGCACGCGGAATTCGTGCAGATGGGCCAGCAATTCGGCGATGGCCTGGAATTCCGCCGACGACCAGGCGATGCGGCTGCCCCGTTCCATGAACTGCTCGATGCGGCGCATGGCCGGTGCGATTGCCCGCCTGCTCTCGCGGATTTCCTTCTGGCCGAGCAAGCCAACGAGCGCCAGGATCGCCGCCCGGTCGGGTGCGCTTCTCCTTGCGGCTTCCAGTTCCTGCTGGAATGGTTGCAGCCGCTCCTCCGGCCAGCCCATCAAGCTGGCTTCCAGTGCGGCGTGGAACCACCTGACAGCGCCGCCGCCCACCTCCTGCACGGCCGCACGCAGCCTATCTGGCTCAGCGTTGCCTAGTGACGCCGTCATCGCCGCCAGCGCCCGGCCGATCCGCAGCGCCGCGCTTGGCGCGTCCGGTCGCTCCCACTCCGCTGCCTCGGCCAGCGCCTTCAAGGCCAGGTCGGCGCGGCCGGAGCGCATCTGCTTGCGCGCATGGGCGAGCTGCAGCTCAATCATGCGCTGGCGCACTGGCAGGTTGATCGGATCCACCGTCAAAACCTGCCGGCCGAAACCGGCCGCCTTCTCGTAGGCGTTGCGCGCCACCGCCGCATCGACAGCGTGCTGCAGCACCGCAACGGCGCCGGGGAACCGGCGCGCCGCCGCCTCCGCCGCGCGGTACCAATCCTTCGGATCGTCATCGGTCCGGTAGCGCTCGAGCAGGGCGAGCGTGGCCGGGAGGCAATCTGGATCGGCCTCGATGCTGCGTTCGAGGTAGTGGCCAACCGGGTCGCTGTCGGCCGGAACGTTCGGATCGTCCCAGATATTGGGATGCGTTCGCGCCAGGTCGGCCAGGTGGCGCAGCACCACCGCCTGCGCCAGGCGCGCCTCCGGCGCCGCCTCCTGCGCCAGGGCCTCGACGACGGCGCGCCAGTGACGCGGCACGCCGTCCCAGTCGTGCTTCGCCTCGGCAGCCAGCGCCAGGATACGATTGCGTTCGAGCACGGAGAGCCGCCCGAACCGCTGCTCGAACTGGGGCAGGCGCTCCGGGATTGCCGGCAGCAGATTGAGGCAGGCCGCGCGCAGGTCTTCCGCCGGCAGCGGCAGGCCGCGCCGGGTGAGCACGTCGAACAGGGCTGTTGGGCCGCGCCGTTCGGCGTCCTGGATCTGATTCAACAGCACCGTCGCGTCCCTTGGCAGCCCACGGATCTCGGCGACGAATTGCTGTTGCGCGGGCCGCAGGCGGTGCCAGCGATCGCGCAAGTCCTGATCCTCCGCCAGCGCCGCCTCGGCGGCGTCGCGGCCGCCGGCGAATGCCGACTTATCCGGCACCATGGCCAGCAGGGCACGGGCCTTCGCCCCCGTATCGGGCGCGCCGATCAGGCTCTTCAGGATCAACCGCACCGCTCCGAAGGGCGACCGCAACGCTATCCCGCCGAGGGAACGATCGACTTCGTCCGCTGGGCTACCCTGGAGCCATGCTTGGATCGCGTCCCGTGCGGCGCGGGTTTGCTCTGCCCAGATCGTTCCGGCGGGCGGACTGGCTTGCGGCGCCATGGGGGCGGGCAAAGCGAGCGACAGCGCCGCTGCTATGTCGGTGCAACGCGCGGCGTCGGGCGCCGTCAGCCGCGCCATGCTGGCGAGTGCCGTCCGCAGGGCCTTCTGGTGCTGACCCTGCCGGATCAGACAGGACAGATAGAGCAACGGCTCGCGAATCGTCCCATCGGCCGCGAGCGTGTTCTCGAGGACGATCGCGGCCTCCTTGAACATGTCCTTTTCGGCCAGGATGCGGGCACGGCCGGCATAGGCGTCGCCGAGACGCTGCGTCCATTCCGGCCGCGGATCCTGCCGAGCCAGCTGCTTGAAGATATCGGTCGCGTCCTTGAAGCGTCCGAGGCGCAAGGCCTCGGCGCCGCGCTCGGCCAGGGCGTCCGACGAAAGGGAGAAGACGGCGCGGCGGGATGCAGATTTGTTCATGGCAGACCCCGGTTTCCCCGGGCTGAACGCCTGGCCGTAGCCGTTATCGTCCGACGCTTGGTCGCGCCCGAGATGGTTCGCCATGGCTTCGAGCGGCGTCCGGTCCTGGGTGCGGGCGGCGCCGGGGGAAAGCGCTCGGCCGGGGACAGGTAGCGTTGGGCGCGGCCGAGCGCCAGCGAGGGCTCGATCCCGTGCCGCCACATTGGCCGCGCCGAAATTGCCGTTGTTGCCGAGCAACGACGCCGACCTTTGGCGGCTTGTTCGACATCGGTGTCGACCACCACAAGGCTGTCCTCCGTCACCACGGCTTGCGCATCGTAGCCCGCACCCGCCGCCCGCCGCTCATGCGCCGAGGGCGGCAGTAGAAACTCCGTCTGCCGATCCACGGGACGAAAATTGCTCATCCCCACCGCCCCTGGTACATTGACCAACCAACGCTACCACATTATGCGCTCAACTCCACTGAATCCGACATGTTGCTAGCTATTTTCCGCCGCAAAATTCGCGAGCCGAGCCGATCGTCAATCCATAACCGCACGGCAGACGATGGTCGACCGGGTTCCCGTCACCGGTGAAATCCTGCGCGGTTCGTTGCTCGAACCGGCATCGCACCATGCGGACGTCCATGCGCTCAAGGCCGCAGAACTTAGCGACACCGACGACGCCGGCGTGCCGGCCGATTATGATGTGATAGAAACCAAAATCGCGTTTGAGATCACGGGCCGTGAGCAGCGCGAGCCCAAAATCGCCGTCATAGGGCTATGGCGTAGACATAGTGCTCATCATCGTCGGCCCTTGCCGATGGCGACATTGCAGGTAAATCGTTCGTCACTGATCCGTCTGCCGCTGATCGAGCCACTGGCGTGGTGCAAGCCGGGTTCTGAGACTGACCTGCACTGGCCAATACCGGCTCGGTGACGATGAGCGCCGCGCCAAGACCGTATTGGCATATCGCCAGCCCTTGCCGCGTTCGCGCCCGCAATTCCCGATCGTTCGCCACCTCTCGTCACGAAGGAGGCCGATGCGACGTCTTCGAATGAGTTGGCTCGGCGACCAAGCTGCGAGGGCGCGCCCAAGGCCAGTCAGGTCGGCTCGCGCAAGGACCCGCGCTCCAACCCCAGCAAGCTCCCGCGACAGCCTCGAGCCGCCGAGGAGGTCGGACGATGAAACGGGACGAGCGCAAGATCGCCGTTCGCTGCGCCGTCTACACGCGCGTCTCCACCAACTCCGGTCTGGAGCAGGACTTCAACTCCCTCGACAATCAGCGCGAGGCCTCGGAGGCCTACATCAGGAGCCAGGCCCATGAGGGATGGAAGCTTGTCCGCGAACGCTACGACGATGGCGGCTTTTCGGGAGGTTCGATGGAGCGGCCGGCGCTCCAGAAGCTGCTGGATGATGTCCGGGCCCGCAAGATCGACGTCATCGTCATCTATAAGGTCGACCGGCTGACGCGGTCGCTTGCCGACTTCGCAAAGCTGGTCGAACTGTTCGACGCCCATGGTGTCTCCTTTCATCTCGGTGACCCAGATGTCATCGAGGGCCGCATCGATCACTACGATTATCAGGGTCATGAAGGCAATTGAGCAGGCGCCGAGTCGCTTGAGAATGTCGACGCCGCGCAGCATTCTTTCACGGGCATCGGTAGAGAATCTAACGTCTTTCGCACCGCGGTGATCGCGGCGATGGAGCGCAAGCCCGGCCACGCGGATGCCGCTCGGCGAGCCAAGCTGCGTCGGCTGCCCGGGCCACGCGCTCCTCGATCCGGCCGTGACCGGATTCAATCTGCCGGTGCGTGAGACAGGGACCCGCGAGCGCGGGGTCGGCGAAGAAATCAGCGACATCGGCATGGAGGGACCCTGCGAGGACATAATCGGCCTGCTTCTCGACGATCTTGGCGGCGATGGCCTTTTGCGTCCCGATCGCGTCGATGGTCACAATCGCGCCCTCGATCGCCAGCATGTCGAGAAGCTCGGGGATGGCAGTGATTTCATTGCCCTTGGCTTCGCGACCGCACGGGCTGCGAGCACCAGCCCAGCCTCGTGCGGCAAAGGCCGAAACAACATGCAAGGCGCCGGCGCCGCTTCTTGATGCTTCGTCGGTTTACTGGCAGGCAAGTGTCATGACACCCAAGGAGTACGAAAAGGCCGTCCTCCAGCGATTTCGCACTCTGTGGCCGCCGCCGCAGTTTCGAGTAGTTCATGACGTGCGGCTCAGAGGCCGGAAAACCAAGGCTAAGCGTCAGATCGACATATGCATCTATGAGACGGGCTACCCGGTCCCTGTTCTTATTGTTGAGGCGAAGCGACACAAGCGGCTGATCGACAGTGTCCGTGCCGGTTTGACCATCTCACTTGTGCGCGATGTTGGGAATGTTCCGGCGGTCATGGTTGCTACGTCTGGCTTCTCACGCGCCGCCACTAACTACCTTGGCGCTGAAGGGATTGCTCACCTCACCATCACACTCACCGAGGCGCGGGGCCTTCGCTGGGTACCCTATGTCGAACGCGCCTTTGCGGTAGACAATGAATTTCGCGAGATATCCGGCCATCTTGTCGAGAGCTTGCGTATCGGCGAGCCCGCGCCGTTTCTCGACGAAACCGGCCTTCCTTACGAAGAATGGCTAGCAGTCATGTGGACAGCGCTGGGACGCTTTCCCGCGCCGACCGCCCGCGTCCTCTTTGCGCTCGCGCGTGACCATTATGACGATGCAGTGCGCTTCAATGCCGTGCAACTGCTCGACGATGCCGACCAGCTCACGGCGTCCGACATATCCGCTCTTCTCGCGACCGAGCAGGACCCGGAAAACATCGACCTCTTGTCGGAACTAGCGGAGAGCTGACGTGCCCGATTGCCAGCGAGGCGGATGGTGCAAAAAATCATTCTCTCATGAACCCATACTTAGGAGTTTTGGATGCCAGAATTGAACGACCGCGTCGCCCTGGTGACAGGCGGCTCGCGTGAACGGCACGGGTGCAGGAGCGTTGCAACGCGATGGTGAAACCTAGCCAAAGATATTTGAAATTTCAGGACGGTGGCGCGAGCAGGTGCGTGGGGTATCCGAGGATGGTTGAGACGCGCCGGGTCTGGCGATCGGAATAGATGAAGGCCGGTCCCTCGATGCGATAGTTGCCCTTCCAATCGATGACGAAGGAGGTATCGTTTTCTTCGATGTGGACGGGTTCGGGGTCGCCGTCGCGGGCCAGCCTTGCGGCGAGTTGGTCGGACGGGTCGAGCAGCCAGGCGTCGCCGGTTTCGGTAGAGAACAGGACAAGCTGACCAACAGTGACGACGCGCCCATGGCGGTCAGCAGCCCGGCGCTGGATGTAGCGGACCTCGTCGGCGAGGCGAAAGCTCTTCCCCTCCACCATCTGTTTGCCCGGTCGACGCCGGATCGCCTTTCGATCCCTGCCGGGTATCGAGGGGGCTGCCATGGAATTGTTCACCAAGCTGTTCGGCGACTTCTTGGTCTTCGTCTATCACTGCTTCAGCCGCCCATGCAAGTTCGCGTGGGTGCTCATCACGCACCTCCAAAGGCCCCCCATCGCTTGTGATTGTCGCGCTCCTTCCGCGCCGCTCCGCTTTAACGCGACAATCGCTCTATACGCCAGGAGTCGGCGGTAATTTGACCGACGCCGGGAGTCTGGCCGTAATTTGATCGGAATTTTAACCATTTGTGCTCTGCGAACAATGGCGCGGCGGAGGCCGGCGGCCGCGGCCTTCGGTCAGCGCGACGAACAGGAGCCGCGAGCGTGAGAACGACGAAACGCGACGCGAACGCCAGCTTGAGCGCCTGCAAGTTCCCCTCCCGTCGTTGCTCGGGCACCTTCGCGCCGTCGCCGCGAGATCATCCAGGGCATCGGCGAAGCGCAGCAACCTGCGAGCCATGCGAACGAAGGCGCGAGATGGTTTCATCAAAGCACTGCGCGACGCTCACCGCTGGCTCGACGAACTCCTATTCGACCCAGCCCAGACCATCGAGTCGCTCGCAATCCGCGAGGGCAAGAGCGAGCGCTAAGAGGCGCCGAACTTGAGAACTTCATTCGGGACGGAATTCAAACGACCTGGCATTTGACTTGTACGGCGAAGATGGGGCATGATCAAACGGTATGCGACACGGCTGGGTGCTGGGAGCCGGATGAACTGAGGGGTTCACGTCCGGTTCTGGGCGGTGGTTGATCACGAGCTGAAAGTCCACGGCATCGAGAGCCTGCGGATCGCCAAGGGGTCAATCTTACCCCGCATTACGACTGGAAACACGACGGTGCCGTGCGTGGTCATCGGCGAACGCGCACCGGAGATCGTCAAAGCCGAGCATAATCTCTGACCCCCCATCGGCCGCCAACGCCTATTGCCATAACCAACCTGCGTTGACGATCACGCATGGGCCCAGGCGCGGCGACCGACGGTCATGGCGCGCGCCGCGGAAATGGCCGAATTGCCGGCTGGAACCGCGCGAGGCTGTTTGCCGTCTCTCGAATACGCCTTGCCGACATTCGGAGTCTGCATTTTCCTGCGATAGGCCCTGCGCATCCTCCAAATCGCGATCAGCACCCTGCGCTCACGCGCGATGAGGGCCTTGATCGCGATCTGAGCGGATTGATGGTCGCAATCGCCACGGCGCGCCGGGTCGCGAATCGCATCGCCGCCATCGAACCGGAAGAGAAGCCGCGCCGTTGTCGTTTCGTGGACAGGTTCGCGGAGCCCAAGGTCTCCTCCCGTGTTTCCCGGCAACGGCTCTCATCCCGGCGGCGGCGGTCCGAGGGTCAGGGTCACAGCCGAACTCGGACCACCCAGACCGCCAGTATGCCCTGCGACTGGCAGTGGGCCGAGAATGGCTTCAAGCTTGCTTATGTCGACCCCTTTGGGTTGTCCCCCAGCCTCCCACCTTGCTATTGCTTCTGGGGTCACGCCCAACTTAGCTGCAAGCTCGGCCTGCGCTAGCCCCTCCCTCTCACGCGCGCGGCGGATGCGCTGCCCTAAAATCTTACTCAAACTCAGAGTCGACTCCACTGCCGCCTCCTCGGTCCCGCACCGCTTTGTGGCTCGCTCCCCTCCCCTTGGGTACTTTGGAACTGTAGCGCTATCAATCTCGAAATCGTCGTTGTGCTGACGTTGTAACTACGGCCAATCGAGAGGTCACAGGCCATTCCCCTGCTTCGTCATTCGGCCCGGGGCAAGGAAACGCGCGGCTGAGCGACGCCGCCATAGCGTCACCGTACTGCTTCTCCGCCATGTCGGGATTGTCTGCGAGGAACTTCTCGACGAAGCGGCGGGAGGTCGCCGACTTCGACAGCCCCGCTCCGTCGGATGCCGGAACGTCTCCCTCGGGCAACCGGACCGAACGCTTGAAACGTCGCGTCGAGACGTTGATCAGCATCTGGTTCATCGCCCATTTGCCGAGCAAGTCTTCGCTGACGGCGTTCTCCCAACTCGGCAGTACGCGCTCGGCCCTGTCGAGCCCGCGAACCCGTGGGCGCTCAATCTCGACCTTGCCACCGTGAAAGCCGATCTTGCCCTTGGTCCGCCCCCAGCGGTGCGCCTGGCGTCGCTCACCCCGCTCGTGGCGCTCGCCACAGGCCGCTGTCGCATCCTGCTCCAGCACACAGGTTGGGTCGGGGACTGGCGCGCCGGTTTAGGTCGAAGTTCGTGTTCCCTGTTGGCTCGCTCTTTCGTCTGCGAGTGTCACACCATCTCGACCATGCCGCGTTTCCAGCCCCCGCCTCGTCGAACGCAGCATGCGGATTTCCTCGCACTGCGCTCTCCTGCTTGCTTCGCCCCAAGGCTTATGGGACCTATCCTGCCGGAGCGACTTTCGGGGCTGACCGCACCGCTCGGTAGCCGTTGAACAGCCCGAGCGTTTCGTACAGCCAGTCCCTACTCCACCGCGTCCAGCCGAAGCCCTGTCGTTTACGGGCTCGCAGCATATGGCGCCGGATCTTCTTTTCCACCCAGTCCTTCACGAAGCCGAAGCACTCGCTGGAATGTCCCGCCCTGAAGTAATTCACCCATCCGCGAAGCACCGGGTTGATCAGCTTGATGACTCGATCGACCGGCTGGGACTGGTGACGCCGGAACACGTCCTTGAGTTTCGCCAGCAGCGCCGTCCGCTTCTTGAGCTTGGGCGTGTAATGGGCACGCCATCTGCCCCGCAGGCTGCGCACCCGGCGAAAGTCGAACCCCAGGAAGCCGAAGCTCTCGCCGCGGCATAGGTCCACGATCCGACTCTTCCCCTCGTTGATTTCGACCTGCAGTTCGGCGAGTTCCTCGCGTAGCCGCTTTTCCACCGCCGCCATCAGCCAGTCGTGCCGCGGGTGGGCGTCGATCAAGATCACCAGGTCGTCAGCGAACCTCGCATATTCGACGCCGGTGTACTTGCCGTAGCGTGTGGCCTCCTTCGCCCGCTCCAGCATCCTGTCAACCTCGGTGAGGTAGAGGTTGCTGAGCAGCGGCGAGATCACCCCGCCTTGCGGAACGCCCTGTTTGCCGTTGGCTTTGAGCATCACCTTCAGCAGGCGCATCACGTCGCCATCGTCCACCCGCTCGGCCACCTTCGCCAACAGCCGATCATGCCGGACATTGTCGAAATAGCTGCTCAGGTCGATGTCGATGACGCGTGTCTTGTGCTGAACGATCGCTCGCGCCACACGGTCCACCGCTTCATGGGCTGTCCGTTGTGGACGGTATCCAAACGACCCCGGTTGGAAGTCCGCCTCGAAGATCGGTTCCAGTATGAGCTTGAGCGCGCCTTGCACCACCCGATCGCGGATCGCCGGAATCGAAAGGACGCGGACCTTGCCGCCATCCTTCGGGATTTCCTGCTTCCTTGCCGGGAGCGGCGCATAGGTGCGCCCGACCAGTTCGTCCGCGATCTGCTCGAGGAAAACCTCTACGCACACGACGCCCACCGTGCCAACACGTGGCCGCAAACATCCATAGTCATCGTAATGGAGCGCGCGCGATGCCTGCCACTCAACCTATAGGCGGCCCATGAGCAACAGGACAACGAGGACAATCAGGATGATGCCAAGCAAGCCTACTCCGCCGTGGCCAAATCCGTAGCCGTATCCCCAATAGGGGACGACGCTGCCTCCCCCCAGTCCGCCGAACAGCAGCAGGATCAAGAGGACGATCAGTATGATTCCTAATGGAGACATGGCGCAGTCCTGCGGTCAGAGTCACTCGAAAAAAGCCGCGCAATGCCGCGCGGCGGCGACAATAATGACGATGCGGGACGCCCATGCTCGTCGCGACCGCAGGACCCATCACCCCGCCCACAACGCCACCAACCACGGCGCCCGCAGGCCCTCCCACGGCGCCGCCCGAAACCGCCCCGACCCCCGACCCCGCTCAACCTCTCACCCGTCGTCGAGCAGGCGGCAAGGCTTAGCGCGGCCAAGCCGGCTAAGACTAAACTTCGGAAAGACATCGACATATTGCAACTCCTACTGCTCAGCACAATCCTCGATCGCCTAAAGGCGGGCAACTCGAAAGCACTTGCGAGCGTTCCTTTGGTCAGCCAGGGAGCGCGGAGGACGCCGAGGAACGCATAGCGCCGCTCGCTCTCCTCACCACTCTATAGACGCGTCGTAGCGCTCCTGGATTTTGCCCTCAAGCTGCTCACGACGACTATTTATCTCCCATTTTTACATTATTAACCCACGCGGACCAGCAGTTCTCGTTGATTTGGATCAACATTCCCCAAATCTCTTTCGAGCTGGAAGCCGCAAGACAATTCGCTCAGATGGATTGCACCGTCAAACCGAGTGAGATTTCGCTCAAAATTCGGCAGCGGAACCTATGTTGCCCGAAGCAAAGCCGCCTTCCAGGAAACGTCGGATGGACACCGATTGATTTCAATCAATGACCGCCGCCAATGATCGCGGTATCTAATGTCTTGGGAGTTCCCCCGGCTTTGCCGGGGTGGCAGTAGCAGTTAACACTCAATCGCCGTCGTTTGCATTGTCGGCCGCCATCTCGCCAACGAGAAGGCCAAGGAGGACGGCGAGCGCAGATAAAGCCCCTCGAAGTTTGTTCGGTTCGGCGAATTGCAATTCGTGACATAACGAAAACTCCAGGATGCTCGGCGGCGATGCTGTCGTACAGATCGGCGAACCTGCGCGGGTTGGGGCGGTCGGCACCCCTTTGGCTACCCCAGAAACCGTGTGGCTAACGCCCGCCCCGCAATCCTTGCGTTTTTTGGCGAAGAGCACCTGTTTCAGTGTCAGATGCTAGTCGTCCTGAGGCTTCCGCACTCGCGCAGCTCGGCCGTGGAAAGCCACTCTGACCTCGAAACGGTCGTCCTGGAGCCGCTGGAGCCGTTTCTATGGGCAGCCTAGCTCTCGATGGCGCGGCGCGCGGCTTCGATCTCGTCGTCAATGCTTCCGCAAGGCTTCCGCGCCAGTCTGGCCGGCGTGACCCGGCCGTCTAGGTGTTTCAAGGGCGCGTGATCCATTTCTGCGCGATCGTAACCCGCCGATGCTAGGGCGGCGCCGTATGCTAAGCGTCCCTTGTCGTCCAGGTTCAGCCCGTGATGCGCGCACCACCGCACCTTGTGCGGGACATCGATCGGTACCCTGGCGACCACGATACCTTGTTTTTCAAATCCGGCAGCGACAGCGTTGAACTTCGCGATGAATTCTTCGTACGAGGCGCAGAGCGTGTTCTTGGGTAAGCCGGCCGCGGCGACAGCGGTCTCCAGCTGGCGCCAGGATTCCGGGGTGTACCAAGCTTGAGCCAGAACTCCCTCGATCTCGTCAATCCTTCCATCCCGCGGCTTCGAGGCCGGCGATTATCGTCGCCTCGTCGCACCCCACGCTCGAGCCCTCGGCGGCCGCAATGAGCTTTTCTTCCCAAAACCGCAGCCGTCGCGCTTCCCCGATCTCAACCAATTCGCAACGATCGAGGCCTGCGTCCCGTTCAATCCGCCTCCGAGCCCGCTCCGCCAGGGCCGCTCGCAGCGTCCGCAGACTCGAGGACCGCGAGGATTGCGACAAGTTGGTCAAGTTGTTCATCCGAGAGCTTGCTGTAATCGTGGACGGCGATATTGCAACTATGCTTGAGTTCCGGCTTGTCTACCCAGCCAATTCTTGTTTTTGCATAGAAGATCGCTGCTGTTATATTGGCCTTAGTCCAATCCGCCTCTGGTCCGCCGGTGGCTTGCAAGATCAGAGTCTTCCCAACCAGCGCATCCACCCGGGTTTTTGCCGTGTCAAGCTCTTCGCGACAGTATTTCCGCATCGTCTCGTCCGAGATGCCGATGCGGCGAGCCACCCGATCGTGGGTGACAACTGCGGCCATTTCCAGGACGATCTTACGATCTTCTTCGTTTGGCTCGTAGTCCGGGCGGCCCATTTTCATAACCCCAAAGTACCAAATTACCACGCCCTGCGGATGATAGCCGGCCGGTGGGTTGGCCGCCAGCGGGTCGGTTTTCATTACGTCACGGCCCGGCCCGCGCGATATTGGCGCAGGTCTTCGGCGCGCACGAACTCGCCCATCCTGACGCCGTCTTCGCTTACGGCTTCCCAGCCTTTGGACCGCAAGACATAGGCTGTGTCACGATACGCGCCGAAGAATGTCTCGATCTTCCGCACATCTGGGTCGATGTCTTCGAAGAACGCGATGCAGCCGGTCATGTCGCAACAATCGCCGTCCTCCATGTCGAGCCGACCGCAGCGCGCGCGGAAATCGTAGCTCGCCGATCGGACGCTGCATTGCAGGCCAGCGTGGTAGGCCTCTCCGTCGCTACGCGTGATCATCGGCATCGGTTCGTGTTTCGGCTTGCTCAATGGGTTTTTCCTTTCGTTTGCGGTCGCGCAGCCGAGGGCGAACGTTGCAACGTTGCGCTCTCTAAAGAGAGAGCGTGCAACGTTACGTTCTGCTGACGCCCGACGTTGCTGGCAACGTTGCTGGCAACGTTTTGGAAACGCGATGCGCATTTTCATCATAATATCAGCTTCTTGCCGTCGGTTATGCTTCGCTGTTTTGTGCTTCCTCCAGCGGCCCTCTTTTGCCTCCGTTTTGGCCTCTTGCCGAAGAGGGTTGGAAACGTTTTGGGCAAGAGGCTGATATTGTGAGGAAAAATGCCTCTGTTTGGCCTCCCGCCGAAAGGGTTGGAAACGTTTTGGAAACGCAACGCTCAATTTGGCCGCCATATCAACTTCTTATCCTCCATTAACGTCTGTTTACCAAGCAAGATTGTCTTCGCTTTTGAGAAGTTGCTGCGAGCCCCGCCGGTGATCGCCCCGCTATCGTCCGTTTCGAGGAGGCCGCGGTCGCGGAGGGCGTCTCGGATGGCGTTCACGGGCACCTTGCGGACGCTCTTGCCGTTAAAGCCGTGAGTGACCGGAAAGGCGTCGGCGAGGCGGTCATAGGCGTCAAGGAAGGCGTGCCGCATGATCGGGCCCACATCCTTGCTCGTGTCGATCGGCGTTGCCGGCTTCTGCGTCATGACGACCTCGTCGACGACGAGGGTCGAGGCTTCCTTCTCGTGTTTGTCCTTGCCGACGACGACGCGCGAGAGGCGCGCCTCGAAACAAATTCCGTGTTCCTCGTCTTTCAGTTTTTGAACCGTCAGCCTCACCCGCTTCTCGTCTTCGTAGCGCTCGCACAAAATTTGCACGTCGAGCGCTCCGCCCAGGCCGCTCCAACCTCGCGGGCGCTTTTTATTGGCCTCGTCATGGCCGACGTGATGGACGCCGAGCACGAGGCAATCGAAATGCTGCGCAAGTAGCGTGGCGTTGTAGGCAAAGGCCGCCATGCCGACTCCGTTCTCGTCGGCCCCGCCCATGGACGCGGCGGCCGTATCGATGATGATGAAGACCGGCTTGACGCCAGCTTTTTCGACTGCGGCGATGAGCGCGGGAAGGTCGCCGTCTCTTGTCCCAAGGTTCGGGGTGACCGACATGAGGGCGAATTGTCCTCGCGGAACATCCTTGACCTTCATCTTGAGCCCCGCGATGCGCTTGCGCTGCCCGGGCGCGCCCTCCGCGGCGAGGTAGACGACGGCGCCTTGCTCGACCCGCTTGCCAGCCCACGCCGCGCCCAGGCTGACGCTTAGCGCGAGGTTCATCGCAACGAAGCTCTTCAGGCTTTGCTTTTCGCCGTAGATGAGGCCGAAGCCGCGCCTCGGCAGAACGTCCTCGACGAGCCATTCGTCGTTCGGGTCGAAGGTGATGTCGTTCCAGTCCTCCAACTTGAAAGCGAGCGGCTCGCCGATCGGCGGGGCAGGCGCCGGCCCGCTGTCGCGGTCCTTGCCGCGTCCGTTGTCGTAACCGTGGTCGCTAACGCGATGCCCAATCCTGTCTCGGAGTTGGGCGCGGCGCGCTTCCGCCCAGTCCTCATCGGTCAGCGAGCTGTACGGCATTTTCTTCATTTGAGCGCTCGCTCGACAAGGCCGAAGTTGTATCCGGCCAACCATGCGTTGCGCCGCTCGAGCGGCCACTTGTGGAATCCGAGCGGATAGCCGCCTCTTTCGCGCTCGCCGTCGAATCGCTTGTGGAAGGCGCAGCGCTCGCCGTCGGCGAATTCGTCCGGCCATGCGCTCTGCAGGCGCGCGCGCTCATGGTCGACGGAGTCTGTCATGGCCGCTCCCTCGGCGGCGGCCATCCGCCAAGCTGCTCGAGGTCATCGAGCAAGGCGACCGCCACGAGGCCCAGAAGTGCGAATCGAACCCGCGCCGCGGTCGTGTCGCGCCGCTCCGCCGCCGCGGCCAGCTTGACCGCCAGAGCTCCGATCGTCGTGGAATGGAAGGTTTACCTGCGGGCATTGGAATGCCGTTTCGCTCTTGGACGGGGCGAAATAGATCGGCCGGCCTCGCCTCAAGCGATGGCCGGCCATTTTTGTGTCAGGTGGCGGGCTCCTCAACTCGCGCCTCAACCGGCGGCTTCCGCGGCCGCCCGCGTGGGCGATACTCGCGGGTGAGCACGTTCTGCGCCGTCGAGGTTTGCGCGGGTCCGATCTTGGACATGGCCCACTCGGTCAGCGCTTCGGGCGTGTAGAGCGCCATCCGCCCGGCTTTATGGAACTCTGGCCCGCCGCCGGTGACGGCCAGCTTGTTGAGCAGGCGCAGGCCTCCAAAGCCGAAATGCTTGAGAAGAAACTCGCCGGCCTGTTTCCGGCGTAGAAATTGCGGCGTCACTGACCATCCTCCTGTTTGGGATGGCCGGACCATTTACCGGCTTCAGGCCGAAAGTCTTTGGGATTAAATTAAGGAAAAATCGGGCAGCCCATCAATGGAGCTGCATACGGGAAGTGGCGCGGTCGCATTTCTTCCTCGAAGAACTCGGCTTCGCCGATTGACGCTGCAAGCCGCCGCGCCTTGTCGATCCTGTTTCCGCGCAAACAGATTTCCCAGACGTCGGCCATGATCCGGAGCCGTCTCGCGTCGTCGTCCCGCCGGCGATACCGGCGCAGCCTCGCCCGCAGATCGTCAATGTAAGGCCGAAACGCGTGCTCATAACGCCAAGGCGCGGGCGAACACTTCAAGGCCGCCAAATGTTTCGATTCCGGCATCCAAACCCAAAACCCCGGCCGCCCGCGCCTGTATGGCTCGAGACGGTCAAGGTTCGCGGCGTCGACAACGGGAACGCCGAGCTGCCAGGTGACATAGGTGTCGATTATTCGCAGTTCTTTGATTCCCTGAGCGGCGGTGGCCCGGATGGCTCTTTCGACAAACGCGAGCGCCCAACGGTCCGGATCGTCGGCGAGCGGCATCGGCGGCCGCCCAACAGGCCTAGCCGGCGACGCCACAGACTTTCGTGGCCGTCCTCGAGGCCTGCCCGTGGGCTTGCTCACCATCGCCTAGCGTCCCGCCGCCTTCGGCTCGCTCATCCGCCGGGCTTCCTGAAGGCGACGATCTCGCCTGACTCTCCGGCCATCGGCGCGTCGATGCGGGCGGCCACGCGGGAGGCGGCGGCGATGAGCACCGAGTCCAAGTGATGGATGTATCGGCTCGTGACGGACCCGGATGCGTGGCCGAGCATCGCGGCGATCGTCGGCTCGGAATAGCCGAGGTCGTCTGCGACGCTGGCGAACGAATGGCGCAAAACGTGAGGCGTCACGCCCGGGCCGACGCGCTTCAACAATCGACGGGCGCCGTGAGGCAAGCCGCCGAAATGACCGCCGCCTCGAGCCGCGGGCACGACGTAGGCGCAGCCGTCGACTCGGGGAAGGGTCGCGAGAAGTTCGAACGCCCGCCGGCCGATCGGCCGAACGGACGCGCCTTCCTTGCTGTCGGCAAGCCGGATGCATCCGCCGGGCTCATCGACTTCCGACCACTTCAGGGCGATGACTTCGCCGAGTTGGAATCCGGTGAGGGCGAGCAGGCGGACGCCGGCGGCGATCTGCCACGCCTCGCCGGTCTGCTCGGCTTCGCGGATCGCGCGGCCGAGAACGCCATACTCCTCGATCGTCAGCCGGCGCGTGCGCTTCTGGTCGGCTTGGCGCTTTAACGGCGTGCTGCAAAAGCGCGCCGAGAAAGCTCGCATTGCGCGCCGCCGTGCCGGCCCCGCCGGTGACGACGGCCCTGCCGCGGCGCTTGCCGGTCTTCTCGACGGTCGCGGTCTTGCCCGTGGTCACGTCGCGAATGAACTTGGCGACGTCGGCCCTGGTGAGGTCGCGGACGGCCTTCTTGCCGAGCAGGGGGACGATGTGGCGGGCGATGCGCGCTCGGTCCTGCTCGATCGTGCTCGCCTTCTTCGGCCGCCGGCCCTTGCCGAAGACCAGGCCCGCGTCTGCGGCGGCCATGTAGTCGTCGCACAACTGCTTGACCGTGATCGCGTTGCGCTGCGCTGCGCGCGCCTGCAGCGGATCTTCGCCCTTCGCCGCGCCGCCGATGGTCTGCAGCGCCAGCTTGCGCGCTTCCTCGGTCGTGATCTTGCCGTGGTCGCCGATCTTCATCCGCCGCCGGGCACGGCTGTTGCGGGTTGCATAATCCACATAGTAGGCGCGCTTTCCCGTCGGATGGACGCGCACGCCGAAGCCTGCTAGAGCGGTATCCGAACGGATTGAATCGGTTGGGGGATTCCCGAATCGGTTAATTTCTGCTTCGTCATTCACGCTGCGAGAATGGGGGCGGCGGGGATGGGTCTTTCCAACGATCTTCGCGAGCGCGTGGTTGAGGCGGTGGTCTTGGGCGGGTTGTCGCGCAATCAGGCGGCCGCGCATTTCAAAGTGAGCATAGCGAGCGCAGTGCGCTGGGTGAAGCGGTTCCAAACCACGGGCGAGATTTCGCCGGCGCCTTCTGGCGGCGACCGACGCTCCGGCCGGATCGAGGCGCATCGCGACTATCTGTTGGGCCTGATCCGGCGCAGCCCGGACATGACGCTGCTCGAGATCCAGGAGCGGCTGATCGCCAATTGCGGCGAGCGCTTTGCGGTCTCTGTGCTGTGGCGTTTCTTCGACCGTCACGAGATCACCTTTAAAAAAAACAGCGCATGCCGAGGAACAACAACGCGCTG
Organism: uncultured Alphaproteobacteria bacterium; assembly: GCA_963758335.1. Classification (GTDB taxonomy): domain Bacteria; phylum Pseudomonadota; class Alphaproteobacteria; order Rhizobiales; family Beijerinckiaceae; genus Roseiarcus. The sequence goes on from CAVWVF010000004.1 coordinate 1,638,486, forward strand.
ACGTGCAAAGTCGACGCCGGGAATGGTTCGCGGGGCAGCTCGATCTCGATCCGACGAAACTCGTTTTCGTTGACGAGACCGGAGCCTCCACCAATCTCGCGCGCAAAGGCGGACGTTGCCGGCGCGGGCGCCGCTTGCGGGCGGCCATCCCGCACAGTCACTACAAAACGGTGACTTTGGTCGCCGGCCTTCGCCTTCGCGGCCTGACGGCGGCAAAGACTTTCGATGGACCGATCAACGCCGCCCTGTTCGAGGATTGGCTGGAGACATGCCTCGTCCCCACGCTCTCGCCCGGCGAAATCGTCGTCATGGACAATCTCCCGGCTCACAAGGGGCCGCGGGTCGAGCAACTCATCAAGGCGGCGGGCGCGGAGTTGCGATATCTCCCAGCCTACAGTCCTGATATGAACCCCATCGAAAAAGCCTTCTCCAAGCTCAAAGCCTTCCTGCGCAAAATCGCCGAACGGACCGTCGCGGGCCTCATGCGCGCCCTCGAAACCTGCGCCGAAATCTTCAAGCCCTCGCAATGTACAAATTACTTCAAATCCTGTGGTTATGAGCACGATACAGGATGATCGGATTCCGCTCTAGGTCGCCGCACCAAACGAAAAAGGCCGTCGCTTTGGGCTTGGCGGCGTCGACCACTTGCTTCGTCAGCCTTGTCATTTTGTGACTCCTCCCTTCCCACCGAGTTACAAGATAGTCACAAGCGAGACGGAAAATAAGAGGAAATGCCGGAAAATGCAGAAAGCAGTCCGGACGCTAAAACGGTTCTATGGATCAATGCGTTGGGACGCTTTAGGAAATGTGGGGAAAGGCCGGCAAACGACATTGCATGCCCTTGACATGGTAGGGGTCAGAGGTTCAATCCCTCTAGCGCCCACCATCTCCAACAGAATTCGGCTTCGTCTCGCGCGTGTTCGCCTCCCCCGCGCGCCGGACGGTCACGGGCGACGAGGGAACGACGGCGTCCATGAAGGCAGCACGGTTGAACGGCGGACGGACGCTTTTGCGCTTTCTCTCGGAACTTGCTTTCCTCGCGGCGTTTCTCGCCGCGGCCGGCGCGGCTCATGCCCAGGGCGCGATCAAGGACAAGCACGGCGACTGGGAGACGCGCTGCGAGACGCCGCCGGGCGCCGCCTACGAGCAATGCGCGGTCGTGCTCAGCGTGGTCGACCAGGAGCGGCCCAACCTGACGCTGGTCGTGATCGTGCTCAACACCGCCGACCGCAAAGCGCGCCTCCTGCGCGTCATCGCGCCGCTCGGCGTGTTGTTGCCTCCGGGAGTGGGCCTAAGGATCGACGACCAGGACATGGGCCGTCTCAACTTTCTCCAGTGCCTCGCCAACGGCTGCATCGCCCAGGTTGCCATGGACGACAAGCTCATCGACAAGCTGAAGACCGGCAAGACCGCGACGCTGGCCGTCTTCCAGACGCCCGAGCAGGGGGTCGGCGTGCTTGCGCCGCTCGCGGGGTTCAAGGAAGCCTACGAGCAATTGCCATGACGGCGCGCGCGTCGTAAGCACCGGCTCCAATCATCGTGGACTCCTGAGTGCCTGCCCGATGTCGAAGTCGTTCACAACGAACGGACGCCAGTCGTTGGTCCGCGTCCTGCCGCCCGTCGCCGCGCTCGGTCTGCTCGCCGGATGCAGCTCGGTCGAGAGTTTTCTTCCCCGCGGCGATCCGAACGCCGCCACGATCGCTCTCGGCGCGAACCCGGCTAAGACCGCGCAGCCCGGAGCCAATCCGAGCGAGAAGCCGGTCGTGCGCCCGATCGCTTCGGTCGACATCAATTGTCCGCCGGTGGATGTCGCCCTGGACGGCGCGGCCTACCGGGTGGGCGGGGCCGAAAACGCGTCGGTGCGCTACCAGTTCAACATCGGCGACACCGCGCGGCAGTGCGCTCCGGCCGGGCCGGGGCAGGCGTCGCTCAAGATCGGCGTAAAGGGCGAAGTGGTGATCGGGCCGGCCGGCTCGGCCGGGACCTACAGCGCGCCGCTCAGGATCGTCATCACCAACGAGACCGACAAGAAGCAGGTCTTTGCCAAGACCTACAACGTCGAGGCGACGACCGACGGCGTCTCCGCCGGACCCTTCCAGATCGTCACCGAACCGATCATAGTGCCGATGCCCACGCTCCAACTCGCCGACCTCTATTCGATCAGCGTGGGGTTTCAAGGAGGCGGCGCTGTCGCCGCGCCGCATCGCAACAGGCGCCATCCGACCGGATAACGACGCGCGCATCCTCCGTTGACAAAGCCGCGTAGTCGGGCTAGCTCGCCTGGGTCAGCCGAAGACACTTCGCGGAAGAGTCCGGCGGCCTCGCCGCCGGCGCCGAAGGCGCAACCGCCCCGGAAACGCTCAGGCTTCAGGACCGCGCGAGTGATGACGCTCTGGAAAGCGGCGTTCGCTTGATCAAGCCTGCGCCCACCGACGGGGGTAACCGCTGCAAGGGCGGGAAATCTCTCAGGTCTTGGGACAGAGGGGGCCTGTGCGGATCGTCTGCCGCAATGCGCGGCGCGTCGCTCCGTGCGGTGCCTGTTCAAGAGACTCTGGGGCCCATGAGCGACGACGCGATTCAGAAGACGCCCCTCCACGCTCTGCACATCGAGCTCGGCGCGCGCATGGGTCCGTTCGCCAGCTACGACATGCCGATCCAGTACCCGTCCGGCGTACTCGCCGAACATCTGCATACCCGCAAGGCGGCCGGCCTGTTCGACGTCTCGCACATGGGCCAGGCATTGCTCGAGGGCGCAAATCACGCGAGCGTCGCCGCCTTCCTCGAGACGCTGGTTGCCGCGGACGTCCTCAACCTCGCCCCGGGCCGCCAGCGTTATACGCAACTGTTGAACGAGAGCGGCGGTATCGTCGACGACCTGATGGTAACGCGGCCTCCCGGCGCCGATGGCGTATTGCGGCTCGTCGTCAACGCGGCGCGCAAGGCCGTCGACTTCGCCCTCGTCGGCAAGCGCCTGCCCACGGGCGTGCGCCTTAGGCCGCTCGAAAACGCGGCGCTGATTGCGCTCCAGGGACCCCTCGCCGCGCCGACCCTGGCGCGCCTCACGCCGAGCGAAAGGCTGGAAAGCATGCCGTTCATGAGCGCCCGGCCCGCACGGCTCGCTGATGTCGAGACCTTCGTCTCCCGCTCGGGTTACACGGGCGAGGACGGGTACGAGATTTCGCTTCCCGCGGCCCGTGCCGAGATGTTCGCCCGCCTCCTGCTGAATGAGCCCGACGTCGCGGCGATCGGACTCGGCGCGCGCGACTCGCTCAGGCTCGAGGCGGGGCTCTGCCTCTACGGCCACGAGCTTGACGAAAGCGTCGATCCCGTCGAGGCGGCGCTCGCCTGGTCGATCCAGAAACGCCGTCGCGCAGAGGGCGGCTTTCCCGGCGCCGAGCGCATCCGGAACGCGCTGGCGAACGGACCGAGCCGGCAGCGAGTCGGGTTGCGGCCGGACGGGCGCGCGCCGGCGCGCGAGGGAACGGAAATCGTCTCCGCAGAAGGGGCGCCAATCGGCGTCGTCACCTCCGGCGGCTTCGGGCCGAGCGTCGGCGCGCCGATCGCCATGGGCTTCGTCGACCGCGGTCACGCGCCCCTCGGAACGGCGGTCGGCCTTGTGGTGCGCGGCAAGACGCTGAGCGCGCGCGTCGTGGCGCTGCCGTTTCATCCTCATGCGTATCATCATGGCTAGCAAAGGGAACAATCCATGGCGCAGATCCGCTACAGCAAGGATCACGAATACATTCGCATCGAAGGCGCCGAAGGCATCGTCGGCATCAGCGAGCATGCGCAGAGCCAATTGGGCGACGTCGTTTTCGCCGAGCCGCCGCCAGTCGGGAAGACGGTGAAGGCAGGCGATCCGACGGCCGTAGTCGAAAGCGTCAAGGCGGCAAGCGACGTCTTCGCCCCCGCCTCCGGCGAAGTGATCGCGGTCAATTCCGAGGTCCAAGCGACGCCCGGCCTCATCAATGAAGACGCTCTCGGCCGCGGCTGGCTCTTCCGCATCAGGCTCGCTGATCCGAGTGAGCTTGACGCCCTTATGGACGAGGAAGCCTACTCCGAATACCTCAAGACGCTGGGTTGAACGATGCGCTATCTGCCGCTCGACGCGATCGAACGCGAGGTGATGCTGACGCGGATCGGCGTTTCCGACCTCGGCGCGCTCTTCGCCGACATTCCCTCCGACAAGCGGATTGAGGGGCTGCTCAACATGCCGTCCGCCATGAGCGAAATGGCGGTCGAGCGGAAATTAAGCGCAATGGCCAGTCGCAGCGTCGCGGCCGGCTCGGTCCCATTCTTTCTCGGCGCGGGCGCCTACAAACGGCACATACCGGCGACCGTCGACCATCTTATCCAACGTTCGGAGTTCCTGACCAGCTACACGCCCTACCAGCCCGAAATCGCCCAGGGCACGCTACAGGTTTTGTTCGAGTTTCAGACGCAAGTGGCGGCGCTCACGGGCATGGAGGTCGCCAACGCCTCGATGTACGACGGCTCGACCGCCTGCGGTGAGGCGATGTTGATGGCCCATCGACTGACCAAACGGCGGAAGGCGATTCTCTCGGGCGGATTGCACCCGCAATATGCCGACGTCGCGGCGACGCTGACGCACATGGCCGGCGATTCGATCGTGCGGCTTGCGCCGGACCCGACGGCGAGCGAGGCCATCGCAGCCGCGATCGACGACGAAACGAGCTGCGTCATCGTCCAGAGCCCGGATTTCTTCGGCAATCCGCGCGATCTTGCCCCAATCGCCGCCGCCGCGCATGCGCGCGGGACGCTTCTGATCGCCGTCTTTACCGATCCTGTCGCGCTCGGAGCGCTGCGCTCACCCGGCGAGATGGATGCCGATATCGCGGTCGGCGAAGGCCAGGGTCTCGGCAACGCTCTCAGTTTCGGCGGGCCCTATCTCGGACTGTTTGCGACGCGAATGAAAAACGTCCGGCAGATGCCTGGGCGCCTGGCCGGCCAAACCGTAGATGCCGATGGCCGACGCAGCTTCGTGCTGACGCTTTCCACGCGCGAGCAGCACATTCGTCGCGAGAAGGCCACTAGCAACATCTGCACCAACTCGGGTCTCTGCGCGCTCGCGTTCTCGATCCACCTGACGTTGCTCGGTGACAGTGGGTTAAGACGCCTGGCGAGGGTCAACCACGCCAACGCCGTCCGACTCGCCGAGAGGGTATCCGCCATTCCCGGGGTCGAAATCTTGAATGAGCATTTCTTCAACGAATTCACGATGCGCACGCGGCGCCATGCCGCAGAGCTGATCGAAGCGCTGGCGCGGCGAGGAGTGCTCGGCGGATTGCCGGTTTCGCGGCTTCTGCCCGGAGCGGGACTCGACGACTTGACGGTCGTCGCCAGTACGGAAGTGAACACGGATGAGGACCGCGCCGCTTACGCCGAGGCGCTGTTGGAATGCCTGCGATAGCGCCTCGAGGGATGCCAGCCTATGAATACCCAAGGTCGACCGACCCGCCCGGAAAGCGCCCCTGCCGTTGCGTTCGAGACCTTCACCGGGAATCGCGCGCTCGACATTGACGAGGCGCTCATCTTTGAAATGGGCCGGTTCGACGCCTCCGGCGTCGACATCGAAGAGCCCGCACCCTTCCAATCGAGACTGGGACCGCGCGAGCGCGAAGGCGCTCTCGATCTGCCGGGCCTCACCGAGCCCGAGGCGGTGCGTCACTATGTCCGGGTATCGCGCAACAACTATTCGATCGATGCCGGCATTTACCCGCTCGGATCGTGCACGATGAAGCACAACCCGCGCCTCAACGAGAAGATGGCCCGACTGCCGGGCTTCGCCGACGTGCATCCTCTCCAACCCGTTTCGACCGCGCAAGGCGCGCTAGAGGTGATCGAGGCGCTCGCCGAGGCCTTGATGACGATGACCGGAATGAGCGCGGTCGCAATGTCGCCCAAGGCTGGGGCGCACGGCGAGCTTTGCGGCATGATGGCGATCAAGGCGGCGATCGAGGCGCGCGGAGAAGGCGAATTCCGCCGCGTGGTGCTGGTCCCGGATTCCGCGCACGGCACGAATCCTGCGACTGCCGCGCTCATCGGCTTTTCGGTGCGCCCGGTTCCGGCGGGTGAGGATGGAAATGTCGGCCCAAAAGCAGTCAAAGCGGCTCTTGCGCCCGACGTCGCGGCGATCATGCTGACGAACCCCAACACTTGCGGGCTCTTCGAACGCCAAATCGTCGACATCGCCGACGTCGTGCATGAGGCAGGCGGCTATTTCTACTGCGACGGCGCAAACTTCAACGCGATTGTCGGCAAGACTCGACCTGGCGAACTCGGCGTCGACGCGATGCACATCAATCTGCACAAGACGTTTTCGACGCCACACGGGGGAGGCGGCCCGGGGGCGGGGCCCGTGACCCTGTCGTCACGGCTTGCGCCTTACGCCCCGATCCCCTTCGTCGTTCGGGACGCCGACGGACTCCGCCTGGTCGAAAACGCGCAAGATTCTAAGACGTTTGGCCGAATGAGCGCGTTTCATGGCCAGATGGGCATGTTTGTGCGCGCCCTGAGTTTCATTTTATCTCATGGGTCCGACGGATTACGGCAAGCCGCTGAGGACGCTGTCCTTTCCGCGAACTATGTGCGCGCTTCGCTCAACGACATTATGAGCGCCCCGTTCGGCGACCGCGTCTGCATGCACGAGGCGTTGTTCGACGACCGCTGGCTGAAGGACCCGGGACTGACGACTCTCGATTTCGCCAAGGCGATGATCGACGAGGGCTACCATCCGATGACGGTGTATTTTCCGCTCGTTGTTCCCGGCGCCATGTTGATCGAGCCGACAGAGTCCGAATCCAAAGCGAGCCTCGACCAGTTCATCATGACCCTGCGAGATTTGGCCTTCGCTGCGAAGGCCGGCGAGCGCGAGCGATTCTTGCAGGCCCCCATTCATGCTCCGCGCAGCCGCCTCGACGAGACACGCGCGGCGCGCCATCCGGTGCTGCGCTGGACGAAGCCGGCGCCGTTCGAGGGGTGATCAAACGCCGGTCTTTGTACTGCGGCAGAAATGATCCTAGAATAGGCAAAGCCGAATTCGCGCCCGCCCGGAGACTCGCGAGCAATGCCGAGCAGCTCATTCAGCTTCGCAGTGGCGGGCATTCTGTCCTTCCTCGCTGCTGTTTCGTTTTCAACCGACTGCCCAGCCGAGGAAACTCCGCCGGCGACGCCGCCTGCAGCCCAGTCCGCGCCCATTGCCCCATCTGCTCAGGCTCCGACCGCGCCCACCGACCAAGCGCCGGCGCCAGGACAGGCGGCGCCGTCTCAAACCCCGCCTCCCGCTTCATCTGGGATTCCTCCGACAGGGACGCCAGGGACAAAACAAGGCGAAGCCTCAACCGGAGAAACTGTCGAACTTCCTGCCCGTCCATTCGCGTATATAGAAGGCAAAGCGGACCGTGACGAAATCTATGGCGCGATTCTCGGGTCGCTTGGGCTCGTCAAACGGGACATGGACAAGGCGGGCATTAAGCCGGCGGGTCGTCCGCTCGCGGTGTTCGTCGAGTTTGATGATTCCGGATTTCGATATCACGCCGGATACCCGCTGGAGACGCCTCCGCAAGGCAAAGGCAGCCTTTCTGACATGGTAAGAATCGGTGAGACGCCGAGCGGCAAGGCGATGCGCTTCGAGCACCTCGGTTCGTACGCCGATATTGACGCTACTTACGACGCGATCACGGCTTACCTGGATGAAAAGGGCATCGACGCCCAGGATTCGTTCGTTGAAGAATATGCAAACGACGTGAGGGACGCGGACGATCCGACGCTTCGGGTCAACATCTACGTAATGCTGAAGTGACCTGCCGGCAGCTTTTTTTGATGCGGCGACGCGGATTTGATCGACGTCAAAGCGGCGACACGGAGTCGATGGAAAGCAAGAAAGAAAAGGGGGCGGAGGTATCATGTCCGGCAAGAGTGACGTCGTTGCGCGTGTGATCGATCGCCGCCGAGGCGACTCGACACAGCTCCTACAGATCCTGCGCGAAATTCAGGAGGAGCTGGATTGGATTTCTCCCGCAACGGCACGCTCCGTGGCCGCCTGCGTGGGTGTTCCGGTCACGCGCGTCGACAGTGTGGTTCAGTTCTACTCGTTCCTGTACGACAGACCGCAGGGTCGCTATCGGATCCTGTTTTCAGACAATATCACCGACCGGATGCTCGGCAGCCTGCCGTTGCTCGAGCACATGCTGAGGCGCCTGAAGCTTAAGCGCGGCGAGGTTTCGTCGGACGGCGCGATCAGTGTCGACCTGACCTCCTGCACCGGAATGTGCGACCAGGGGCCGGCGCTCCTCGTTAACAATCGGCCGGTTACCCGACTGACCGCTAGGCGGGTCGACGAGATTTGCGACCTTGTGCGAGGCGGCGTCCCGTTTTCCGAATGGCCTGCCGACTTCTTCCGGGTCGAGGACAATATTCGCCGCGCGGGCGCCCTGCTCGGTACGCGTTACGAGGCCGGATCGGCGATGAGGGCGGCAATCGCGCTCGGCCGCCAGGGCATGCTCGACGAGATGAAGCGCTCGAATCTTCGCGGCCGCGGCGGCGCCGGATTCACCACTTCGGTGAAGTGGGAGAGCTGCCGGAACGCTCCGGGCGCGGAGCGCTATATCGTCTGCAACGCCGACGAGGGCGAACCCGGCACCTTCAAGGATCGCGTCTTGCTCGCCTCCTTCGCGGAGCGCGTGCTCGAGGGAATGGCGATTGCCGGCTTCGCCGTTGGCGCCGCGCGAGGCCTCATCTATCTCCGAGGCGAATACCGCTATTTGCTGGACTCGCTGGAAGCCAAGCTTCAGGCGATGCGCAGAGATCGGCTCCTCGGAGCGGGCATCTGTGGCGCGCAGGGCTTCGACTTCGACATCGAGATTCATCTCGGCGCGGGCGCATACATTTGTGGAGAGGAATCGGCGCTGATCGAATCGCTCGAGGGCAAGCCGGGCAAGCCGCGTATCCGCCCGCCGTTCCCTGTGACGGTCGGCTATCTCGGCAAGCCGACGGTTGTTGACAACGTCGAGACCCTCGCCCAGGCGACCGAGGTCGCGCTGCACGGCGGGCGGATGTTCGCCGGGCGCGGGACGAGGCATTCGTCGGGCAGCAAAATCCTCTCTGTGTCGGGCGATTGTGCGCGGCCGGGGATATACGAATACTCCTTCGGCGTCCGCGTCGAGCAAGTGCTCGAGGATTGCGGCGCAAGCAACGTCGCAGCGGTCCAAGTCAGCGGTCCTTCGGGCGTCTGCCTGACGCCGGAAGAATTCCGCCGCCATATCGCCTTCGAGGACGTTCCGACCGCCGGCGCGTTCATGATCTTTGGCAGAGAGCGCGACTTGTTCGATGTCGCCTGCAATTTCGTGCATTTCTTCGCCCATGAAAGCTGCGGCTTCTGTACGCCCTGTCGGGTGGGCACGTCCTTGATGCGCGACGCGCTCGACAAGATTGCAGTCGGCCACGGCTCGCGCTACGAGATCAACGAGCTCATGCGGCTCGCCGAGCTCTTGCGCCGCACCAGCCATTGCGTGCTTGGCCAGACCGCCAGCAATCCGGTGCGCGACACCTGGCTCAAGTTTCGCCCCGCCTACGAGAAGCGGCTTATTCGCGGCGACTTCGATCCCGCGGTCGATCTCGACGCGGCGCTCTCGCGGGCGCGCGAAATCGCAGGACGCGACGATGCGGCCGCTCATATAGGAGCCGAGGCATGAGCGCGACCGACAACATGATTCTCATCGACGAGGTTCCGGTCCCGTTCGAGCCGGGACAGACGATTCTCGAGGCGGCGCTGGAAGGAGGCGTCTATATCCCGCACCTCTGCGCCCATCCGGAATTTACGCCCCACGGCAGCTGCAAATTGTGCAGCGTTATCGTCAATGGGCGCAATGCGTCCGCCTGCACCATGAAGGCCGCGCCCGGGCAAGAAATCGAGGTCGACACCCCCGACCTGCACGCCTACCGGCGCACGCTTGTGCAAATGCTGTTCATCGAGGGCAATCACTTTTGCCCGGGCTGCGAGAAGACCGGCAACTGCCAGCTGCAGGCGCTCGCTTATGACAGCGAGATGATGACCCCGCACTTCGTCGAGTTTTTCCCGAGGCGTCCGGTCGACGCTTCGCACCCCGACATTCTGCTCGACTTCAATCGCTGCATCCAGTGCGAGCTCTGCGTGCGGGCGAGCCGCGACGTGGACGGCAAGTCCATCTTCGCCCTCGCCGGGCGTGGCATGTCCTCGCACATCGTCGTCAATTCGCCGACCGGCAAGCTCGGCGATACGAACTTTTCGCTCGCCGACAAGGCGGCGCATGTCTGTCCCGTCGGGGCCATCCTGATCAAGCGGGTCGGTTACGCCGTGCCGATCGGCGAGCGCCTCTACGATCTCGAGCCGATCAGCGAAGAAGCGACGCGCTGCGCGGTGGCGGAAGCGAAATGAGCTCATCCGCTGAAATCGCCGTTCTGCCCAAGGTGCGGATCGCGACCACCTCGCTCGCCGGATGCTTCGGCTGCCACATGTCGTTGCTCGACATCGACGAGCGCATTCTCGACCTCATGAAAATCGCCGAGTTCGACCGTTCGCCGCTGAACGACATCAAGCATTGCAGCCCGTGCGACATCGCCCTCATCGAAGGGGGCTGCTGCAACGCCGAGAATGTGTACGTGCTGCGCGAATTGCGCGCCAACGCCAAGATCCTGGTCGCCGTCGGCGCCTGCGCGATCAATGGCGGGCTGCCGGCGCTGCGCAACCAGCTCGATGTCGGCGACATTCTCAATGAGGTCTATCGCGGCCCGGACGGGGTGCGGCCCCATGTCCCCAACGATCCGGAGCTGCCGCTCTTATTCGATAAGGTCTATCCGGTCAACGAGGTGGTCCGGGTCGACTATTTCATTCCCGGCTGTCCCCCCTCGGGCGACGCGCTCTGGAAATATCTCAACGATCTGATCCTGGGACGCATGCCGCGTCTCGATCATACCTTGCTGCATTACGATTGAGGCGCCGCTCCATGCTCAATCTCGAAACCGCCCAATTGCCGCACAAGCTGCGGCGCGTCGCGATCGAGCCGGTCACCCGCGTAGAGGGCCACGGCAAGGTGACGATCCTGCTCGACGAGGAGAATCGGATTCATCAGGTCCGGCTCCATATCGTCGAGTTTCGCGGCTTCGAGGTCTTCATCCGGGGCCGGCCGTTCTGGGAAGTGCCGATCGCCGTCCAGCGCCTGTGCGGCATCTGCCCGGTCAGCCACCTGCTGGCGGCGACCAAGGCGATGGACCTCATCGCCGGCTTCGGTCCCCTGACGCCGACCGCCGAGAAGCTGCGGCGTCTGCTCCATTACGGGCAGATCGTGCAGTCGCATGCGCTGCATTTCTTCCATCTCTCCTCGCCTGACCTCTTGCTCGGCTTCGAGAGCGAGGTCGCCAAGCGCAACATCATCGGGGTCGCCGCGGCCTTCCCCGATCTCGCCGTGCAGGGCGTCATGACGCGCAAGTTCGGGCAGCAAGTCATCGCCCACATCGCCGGCAAGCGCATCCATGGCACCGGGGTCATTCCCGGCGGCGTGAACAAGCCCCTCAGCGTCGCCGATCGCGATTCGATGCGCGCCGGGATCGATCAGATCGTCGACTGGTCGAAGGCGGCGGTCGGCCTCGTGATCCGGCTGCACAAGACGAGCCCCGATTTTTACAAGAGCTTCGGCGAGTCGCCGGCCAATATGATGGGCCTCGTCGACCAGCGCGGCGCGATCGACTTCTACCACGGGGCCTTGCGCGCCCGCGACGCCGACGGCTGGCCGATCTTCGACCACGTCGACTATGCGACCTACAAGAGCGTGCTCCAGGAGGACGTCAAGAACTGGAGCTACATGAAGTTCCCGCACATCAAGACCCTGGGCGCCGACAAGGGCTGGTATCGCGTCGGGCCGCTGGCGCGGGTGCAGATCTGCGACCTGATGCCGACGCCGCTCGCCGAGGCCGAGCGCCAAAAATTCCTCGACGTCGGCGGCGGCAAGCCTGTGCACGGCGCGCTGATGTATCACTGGGCGCGCATGATCGAGATGCTGCACGCCGCCGAGATGGCGCGCGAGCTGCTCGACGACCCCGACATCGTGGGCACGGAGCTGATGGCGGACAGGGGGCCACGCCGGGCCGAAGCGGTCGGCGTCATCGAGGCGCCGCGCGGCACGCTCTTCCACCATTACCGGGCCGACGAGAACGACCTCGTCACTTACTGCAACCTGATCGTCTCCACGACCAACAACAACCAGGCGATGAACGAGGCGATCCGGGCCGTGGCTTCGCGCTACCTTTCCGGCCGCGAGCTGACGGAAGGGCTTTTGAACCACATCGAGGTCGCCATCCGCGCCTACGACCCGTGCCTGTCCTGCGCGACCCATGCGCTAGGCCAGATGCCGCTCGAGGTCGACCTCGTCGACGCAGACGGCGCGCTGGTGTCGCGCGCCCGAAAAGGCTGAGCCGAGGCTCGAACAATGCGCCTCGTCGTTTTCGCCTGGGGGAACGACGCGCGCGGCGACGACGGGCTCGGGCCGCTCATGCTGGCGCGCGTCGCCGCCGCCGGCTGGCCCGACGTGACCACGATCGAGGATTTCCAGTTGCAGATCGAGCACGCGCTCGATCTCGACGGCGCGGAGGCGGCGCTCTTCCTCGACGCGGGCAAGGACACGCCCGCGCCCTTCGTCTTCACCGAAGTTTTGCCGCGCCGCGGCGAGACCTTTACGACCCACGCGCTCGCGCCGGAGGCGGTGCTCGACGTTTTCGCACGCACGCTCGGCAAGCCGGTCCCGCCGTCGTTCACGCTCTGCGTGCGCGGCGAACGGTTCGAACTGGGCGAGGGCTTGTCGGCCGAGGCCGCCGAGCGGCTGGAGGCGGCCTGGGTCTTTGTGCAGGGCCTGATGGGGGAACGGACGGTCGAAGCGTGGCGGCGCGCCGCCCGCGCTTGCGCCCAAGCCGCCGGATGAGGGAAAGCGGGCCGGCGATCGTCGCCCTCAACGCGCGCGCCGGTTTCCAGCTCCGGCCGCCCCCGCAAAAAAGTGGTCGCGCGCGGGCCATTTGAAAGGCTTGGGCGCCAAAAACTGCCACTCCGCAACTTTGCAGCTCCCAAGCTGGGGGCTCGGCCGCCCCGACCACCCACGCCCTCACGCCTCGAGAGCCGCGCGAAGCGAGGCGTCTCGAACAGCCTGCCCCGAGCTCGCCGAGGGGGCGGGGCCGTGGGCTCCAGCCTGCGATGGCACCCTTCGAGGCCCTTTGCCTATCGTCAAAGGGCGCCTCAGGGTGAGGTCCGTGGCGTGCTCCCGTTTCCACCGATGCCCCAGCGGCCCCCGAGACGCACGGAAGGATTTCCAAGAAAAGCGGAAGGATTTCCAAATCCGGCGGAAGAAAATCCAAGCCGGACGGAAGGAAATCCAAATTTTTCGGAAGGAAATCCAAATCCGCCTGTGAGTGCTTTCAATAACTTACGCCGAAACCGGGCAAGCGAAGAATTCTCGGGACCACGCGAGCGGCGCGACCGCCCGGCGCGAGCGTCGACCAGGCCGCCGTTCGGCAGGCTTCGCGCTCCCACGATCGATTGCAGGGAATTCCTCGGGATGACGGCCGTCGCGCGTCCGGCCGCCAGATCTTGGGGGTCCGAGGCTTGCGAGGCCATACCATTTCCGGGCGCGGATTCCATCATTTCAAGCCTTTGCGGCAGCATTTCCAGCCGACCCGCTGCACCGCCAAGCCGTCCAACGCCGCCATCCGGCGGCCGCAACGCCGCGGCTCAATAGACCGACGATCGGCTCTTCTCGCGAAGCCCTCGCCACGTGCGCCGCGCGCCGCCCTTCGGCCGATCGGCTGCGAGGTCGTGTGGGCCCAGCGGCTTCGACAGAACCGGACAACTCGGGCTCTCCTTCGGGGCTGCGACGTAAGAACGAATATAGAACGATCCCGCCGTCGTGGCAAGAAATTATCGGTCAGGAATTGTCGCCGAACCCCTCGGCGAACCCGCCGCTCGCTGACGCCGCCGCCGGCCGCCCTTCGGGGTTGGGGGATCGCGGTCGGGAGCGACAAGGAGGATAAGGCCCATTTAGGGTTTAAATAAACTGTCACCGTAATGCATTTTAATGACGTAATGAAAGGTAACACACAGACCTGAGCTTTCCCGAAGAAATTGTCGACACTTCGCCGAAGAGGCCGGATCGCCGGCGGTGACCTTTCGAGCGGCGGCGTTCGAGACCCTGGACAAGGCGAGGCTCGCGGCCTTCTATAGTTCGGCCTTGCGGCCGCACCGTTGCGACGCACGCCCGAGGCCATCGTTGGACCGCAACAACGCGGGGCTTCGACTCGATGAAGATTCGGCTCGCCGGCGCCTCGATTGCCGCCATTGCGTTGATCCACTCGGCGCCGAGCGCGTTCGCCGGCGACAAGCCGGTCTACGCGCTGCTGTTGAAGTCTCTGTCGAACCAGTTCTTCAGCGCTGCCGCGAAGGGCGCCGACGAAGGCGCCAAGAAGGCGGACGTCGATATCATCCTCGCCGAGGGTCAGACCGGCCAGTGGGCCGAGTCCCAGCTCAACGCGTGCGAAACGATACTGGAGAGGAAGCCGGCCGTAATGATCGCCGCGGCGATCAATTCGACCCTTCTGCTGCCCTGCCTCGAGCAGGCCAACGAAATGAAGATTCCGGTGGTCGACCTCGACAATAATCTCGATCCGGAGACCACAAAGAAGGCCGGCGTCGACATCGCCTTCCACATCGGCTCGAACAACGAGGTGGCGGGCGCGATGGGAGCCGACTATCTCGTGAGCGTTCTCGGCAAGGACGCAAAGGGGCCCGTCTTGGTGATTGAGGGCCTCTCGGGCAACGTCACTGGAGCCAAGCGCGCGCACGGCTTCGGCGAAGAGCTGAAGAAAAAGGCGCCCGGGCTCGAGATCGTCGCCTCGCTGCCCGGCGACTGGGATAGCCTCAAGGCCGCCAACATCCCCAACGACACGCTTCAGCGCAATCCCGATCTCGTCGCGATCTTCTGCGCAAACGACGACATGGCGCTCGGGGCGGTCGAAGCCGCCCGCTCCGCGGGCCAGGACAAGCTCATCGTCATCGGCGTCGACGGCACGCCGAGCGCGCTCAAATCGATCAGAGCGGGCCGGCTCAACGCCTCTGTCGCGCAACTGCCCTATCTCATAGGGATGCGGGCGATCGAGGACTCGAAGAAGGCGCTCATGGGCGAGAAGGTTCCGGAGTTCGTCGACGTGCCAACGCTGGTGCTCACCAAGGACGTGATCGAGGCCGGCAAGGACCCGATGCTGCAGTACGTGCGATGAGCTCTCCGAGCGCACGGCTTTTCGCCCGAATCATGCCTGCCATCGCCTGCGCCAAACGCGTGAGCAACGCGTACGCCTCGGCAATCTCCGGCAACTCGGGCGTCGGCGAGGAGCCTTCGAGCGCGGGAGCGAGGACGGCGTGAGCTTCGACCGGGCGGCCGGTCGATCGATAGAGCTTGGCGATCGAAAGAGAGGCGAGCAGCTCGTAACTGCGCGCGCCTTGTTGCTGCGCGATGCTGATAGCGGTTCGGAAGGCTTCCCCTGCAGAGTCGGGATCGGCGCGATCGAGCTCGAGCAGGATTTCGCCGCGCAGGAGATGCGCCCACGGGAGACCGAAACGACGTTCGCCTTGGTTTGCGAGGACCAACGCCTCGTCCGCGCACGCGAGCGCGCTGTCGACTCCGTGCGTCCGCAAGTCGAGCTCCGCAAGCAGCGCCTTGGAGAACCAACCGCCCCTTATGTCCTGCTCGGCCAAAGCCGCGCGCGTCCGCTGAAGTTCGGCCGCGCCGGCCGCAGGGTCGTAGAGGCGAGCCCGCGCCCAAATGATGAACAATTCGGCAGCGGCGCGCCAATGGGTCATTCCGTGCTCTTGGCCGAGAACCTCGAAGGCCTCGGCCGCCGCCAGCGCGGCGGCCGCGTCGCCGCGCAGGAATTCGACGAAGAATTTGGCTTGGAGCGGATGGGCCATCGACGGGAAATGTCCGAACTCGGCCGCGCGTCGGTTCGCCGCGTCGATCAGTTCGCGCGCACGTTCGACCTGGCCCAATTGCCACATCGTCCCGGCGAGGCAGGACATCGCCGTTAAGCCGGTGTCCTCGCTGAATCGTTCGCGAGCCTCACGATCGCGCTCGGGATCGCAGGCTGCAAGGGCCCGTTCGCAATGGATCCGCGCCTCGAGGAAATCCCGAGCGAGATAGCACATCAGAGCGAGACCGCGGCGCGCGACGCCGGCTTCCACCATGCGTCCGGCGGCCTCCGCCTCCCGCAGGAACGCCGAGGCCAGCTCCCGCGCGGACCTGAGCTCGCCGCGCACGAGCGCAACGGTCCACAGACCGTGAAACGCCGCGAAGCGCTCGGAAAAATCGTCGGTGTTCGCCGCGAGCTCAGTGGCCCGCGCGAAGGCGGCCTTGGTCTCTTCGGAGGCGAAGCCTTTGGAGTACATCGCCGCCTGTCCATAGGCCGTTTGAAGGCGTAGCCGCCGCTCGCGCTGCGCCATCGCGGCCCTCACCTCCTCCGTTTCCGCGAGCGCGGAGAGAAGCGCCTCGGCCTCGCGCAGCTGACGCATCTCAATGTAGGCAGCCTCTCCCCTCTCCCGTTCGGGAGAGGGGTCGGGGCTGAGGGCTTGCGGGCCTTCCTCGTCTGGCCGGTAACCCTCATCCCCGGCCCCCCTCGCTACGCTCGGGGCAGGCTTCCCAGAGGGAGAAGGGAGAAACGTAACCGGGGCGAATTTCCGGGCGGCGTTAGCTTGGGGCGGGCCTGACGAGAGTTGCGAGATCGGGGATTTCGGGGCGTGGAATGGCGAGGCGAGCGCCGAGATAGTCGAAGAAGGGGATTTTGAGCTTCCTGCAGGTCTTGGCGAGCCCGAGCATGACGTCGCGGGCGTCGCGGCCTCTGTCGCTGAGGGTCCCGCCGGAGATTTTGCGCTTGGTGACGAAGACGCGGATGTCGTTTTCCGAGGCGTTGGTGTGCAGCGGAATATGGGGATGGTCGAGGACGCGCAAGAGATCGTCCTTGAGGCGAAAGAGGCGCCTGAGCAGGCTGTCGAGGGTGGCGTAGCCGGTTCTGGAGCGGTTGAAGATGCGGTCGAACTGCGCCCGCAAACGCTCGGCTTTCTCGAGGCTCGGGGCGAGCTTGTATTCTTTTAAGGCGCGATAGAACCACCAGATCATGCGCCGTGCGACCTCGATCGCGTTGCGCTGCTTGTCGTTGGCGGGGATGAGCTTGTGGACCAGGCGTTCGGCGTGCACCCAGCACAAGGCGTGTTCGCCGACGCGGAACTGGCCGGCGCCGTCTGACACGACGATGGCTTGGCCGAGCAGGCCTTGCTCGCGAACGGCGCCCCACAGAGCACCCTCGCTGGCGACCCGCACCGGATCGGGGGTGATCCTGAGATCGGCGAATCCGAGCGCGTTCAGATGGCTCGTCCAGTCTTCGTGAGACGCAAAAAGCCGCGTCGGATGGCCCGCGAGCGTGTCGATGAGGCTGAGGCTCAGATTGCAAGCCCGCATGTAGACGAGCGCCGCCTCGTTGACCACGTAAGAGGCCGCGCCGCCCAGGAGATTGCGCAGGAACGCCAGGCGGGACTTGCTCGGGCCGGTTCGAAACGTGGTGAAGCTGTCGGAACCGATCTGGGTCGTCACGCCGCTCTTGCCTCGATGGCGGGCGCCGGTGTCGTCGACCGTGACGAAGGAAGCGCTGCTCAATCCGGTCTTCAGCACCTCGGCGTCCTCAGCGCGGAACGTCTCGAGCTTGGCGGCCAGCAGGCGCACCACCTGGCGTTTCGAAATCACCACGCCGACGCCGTTCAGCAGCGCCAGAATCCGCTCGCAGGTCATCTGTCCCTGAAAGTGCAGCATCAAGATCAGGCGCTGAAGATGCGGGCCATAGCCACCGACGATCCCGGGATCGAGCGGCGCGATCAGAGTCTTCCCATCCGGCGTTTGCCAGCGCTCGCGCCGATAGCGGGTCACCAAAGGATTCAGAACCAAGTCCTGAACGACGATCTCTTCGTAGCCCTTGTGGCGGGAACCCGCTGGCGCGTCGACCTTCACCTCGATGGTTTGCGTGACCGTCAGCTTGTCCAGGTTGCTGCCGCGCCGCTGCGTCGACCGCCCGCCCTTGGGCGCGTTCGCTTGCGAATCCGGTCGGTCCGTCGCCTTGTCCATCCCCGAGGGTTTCTGCGGCGGCCGCGGCGGCAGTTTCTTCAATCGCGCCAGTTCGTCCTTGACCGCCTGATGCTCGACCCTCAGCTTGGCCAACGCCCCGCTCACCTTCTCGTACTCCGCCTGAAAGCGGGTCACTTCGCCAATCAAAGTGCGAACCAGGCCGATGAGCTCGGCCGGCGTCATGCGCTCAAGCGGATCACCCAAATCAACGGACATCCCCAGCTTGAATCATACTTTCCGACGCTTGACTCCCCCCTTCCGCCCGGAAATTTGCCCCGATTACGGAGAAACCCTTCAACCGCAGGCGCAAGGACGGCGTAGGCCTCGGCGAGACGGCCAGTCGATCGATAGAGCTTCGCCAGCGCAAGCGACGCGAGCAGCTCGTAGCCGCGAGCGCCCTGTCGCCTCGCGAGGGCGATGGCGGTCTTGAAGGCGTCTTCGGCTGGGGCGGGATCAGCGGGATGGCGCTGGAGCAAATGTTCGCCGCGCGCCCGGTGAAGCTCGCATTCGAAGGCTTGGTAGCCTGCACGCTCGCAAGTCGCCAACGCTTCCTCGAGTATGGAGAGGGCGCGTTCCGGATCGCCGGCCCGCGCCTCGCCCTCGGCCAGTGCGATCTTGACGAGGCCGTCGAACACCACGGCGTTCTGCCCGCGCAGGCTCTCGGCGCCGCGGCGCATGGCCTCGAGCCCGTCGGCGAGCGCGCCGCCGTCCGCGCTCGCCCAGCCCACGAGAAACTCGCTGAACGCGCGGAACAGGGGGAGATCGTGATCGCGCACGATTCGAGCGAGCTCGGAGACACTCGTCCGGGCGCGCGCGCGGTCCCCGCGCATCAGCGCGAAAAAGGCCGCGAGCGCTGCGCCGAGCGCGAGCGTGGGGGCGTGCGGGAACCGCGCCATCCGCGCTCTCATTCGCTCGACGAAGGAAACCGCCCGCCCGACCTCGCCGAGAGCCCACGAAGCGAACGCCAGATAGATCATCGACGCGACGCCCGGATCCGGCGGGAAGCGAACCGCCAGATCGTCGTCGCGGCCGGGCTCGAACAGGGCGAGCGCACGTTCCAGCTCGCGCATTGCCTCGGCAAATTCGCCCGCGAAATAGTGGGTCATGCCCTGGACCCGGTGGGCGATGCCGGCCTCGGGCGAGTCCGGTCTCGCCTCGACGTCGCGCAAGAAGGCCACCGCATGCATTCTCATCGACGGGAGTTCGCCTCGCACGTAGCTGCCGGCCCACAGACCATAGTCGGCCACCAGGCGCTCGGGCGCGTCCGTATCGCCCGCTGCGGATTCGCGCGCTCTCGCGAACGCTTCCGTGGTTTCCCGCGCTCCATAGCCGCGCGCCGAGATCAGCGCGGCGCCGTAGGCCGCCTGCAACTGCGTCATCCGCCGGCGCTGCGCTTGGTCCGCCTTGACCTCCTCGGTGTCCGCCAGCGTCGCAAGCAGCGCATGCGCCTCGGCGATCTCGGGCATTTCGGCAGCCGCGGCTTCTCCCCTCTCCCGTTCGGGAGAGGGGTCGGGGGTGAGGGCTTCCAAGCCTTCGCCGGGTCCGCGCGGACCCTCATCCCCGGCCCCCCTCGCTGCGCTCGGGGCAGGCTTTCTCCCAGACGGGAGAAGGGAGGTCGCCCGGAACCCTTCGAGTGCGGGGGCGAGGACGTCATGCGCTTCGACGGGGCGCGCGGACGACTGGTAGAGCTTGGCGAACGCGAGCGCCGCGCGGAGTTAGAAGCTGCGCGTGCCCTGATGCTTCGCGACGGCGATGGCGGTCAGGAAGGCTTCCTCGGCGGATGCCGAGTTGGCGGGGTCGCGCATGAGCAGGATTTCGCCGCGCGCCCGATGCAGCTCCGCCTCGAACGCGCGATAACCGGTGCGGTCCGCGGTCGCCAGCGCCTCGTCGAGGATCGCAACGGCGCGGTCGCGATCGCCCGCCCGTTACCCACCCCCACTCAACCGGAGCGCCGAAGGGGACATTCCTATTGTGCGCAATCAGGGGACATTTCTATTGTGCGTTGACACATGTCGACGCCGCGACGCATGTCCTCGAGCCCACGGTCGAGCGCGCCGCTCGCAGCGGTCACCCAACCCTCGAGAAACACGGCGAACGCTCGAAACATGGTTAGGTCGTGCCCACGCGCGAGCCGGGCAAGCTCGACTGCGTTCGTCGCCGCGCTCACACGGTCGCCGCGCATCAAGTCGAACACTGCAGCGAGGCCTGACGCGTTCGCGCGCGTGCTGGCATGGGTGACGCTCGCGATCCGCTGCTGGCGCGGTCAACGAGGCAATTCGCGCGCCTCACGTTTCCCAGCGGCCATGACGCTAGCGCTAGTACAGCGATTCCTTGATTCTGCGCATATTGCATTGGATTCCCGAGAGACGGGCAGACGCTTCTCGGAAGCCTGCGCCAGGCGCGGTCTGGACCCAAAGCAAAAGCGGCGGCGATTCCCGGAGGGTTGCGGCTCCGCCCCCAAGATCATGCGGCGCAGACCCCAAGAGGATGCGGCGCCGAGCCCGAACTCTTACAAGAGCCGCCCATTGCCGTTTTGAGCCTTTTCAAGGGCCTGGCCGTCGCAAGCGTAACCGGGGCGAATTTCCGGGCGGCGTTAGCTTGGGGCGGGCCTGACGAGAGTTGCGAGATCGGGGATTTCGGGGCCTGGAATGGCGAGGCGAGCGCCGAGATAGTCGAAGAAGGGGATTTTGAGCTTCCTGCAGGTCTTGGCGAGCCCGAGCATGACGTCGCGGGCGTCGCGGTCTCTGTCGCTGAGGGTCCCGCCGGAGATTTTGCGCTTGGTGACGAAGACGCGGATGTCGTTTTCCGAGGCGTTGGTGTGCAGCGGAATATGGGGATGGTCGAGGACGCGCAAGAGATCGTCCTTGAGGCGAAAGAGGCGCCTGAGCAGGCTGTCGAGGGTGGCGTAGCCGGTTCTGGAGCGGTTGAAGATGCGGTCGAACTGCGCCCGCAAACGCTCGGCTTTCTCGAGGCTCGGGGCGAGCTTGTATTCTTTTAAGGCGCGATAGAACCACCAGATCATGCGCCGTGCGACCTCGATCGCGTTGCGCTGCTTGTCGTTGGCGGGGATGAGCTTGTGGACCAGGCGTTCGGCGTGCACCCAGCACAAGGCGTGTTCGCCGACGCGGAACTGGCCGGCGCCGTCTGACACGACGATGGCTTGGCCGAGCAGGCCTTGCTCGCGAACGGCGCCCCACAGAGCACCCTCGCTGGCGACCCGCACCGGATCGGGGGTGATCCTGAGATCGGCGAATCCGAGCGCGTTCAGATGGCTCGTCCAGTCTTCGTGAGACGCAAAAAGCCGCGTCGGATGGCCCGCGAGCGTGTCGATGAGGCTGAGGCTCAGATTGCAAGCCCGCATGTAGACGAGCGCCGCCTCGTTGACCACGTAAGAGGCCGCGCCGCCCAGGAGATTGCGCAGGAACGCCAGGCGGGACTTGCTCGGGCCGGTTCGAAACGTGGTGAAGCTGTCGGAACCGATCTGGGTCGTCACGCCGCTCTTGCCTCGATGGCGGGCGCCGGTGTCGTCGACCGTGACGAAGGAAGCGCTGCTCAATCCGGTCTTCAGCACCTCGGCGTCCTCAGCGCGGAACGTCTCGAGCCTGGCGGCCAGCAGGCGCACCACCTGGCGTTTCGAAATCACCACGCCGACGCCGTTCAGCAGCGCCAGAATCCGCTCGCAGGTCATCTGTCCCTGAAAGTGCAGCATCAAGATCAGGCGCTGAAGATGCGGGCCATAGCCACCGACGATCCCGGGATCGAGCGGCGCGATCAGAGTCTTCCCATCCGGCGTTTGCCAGCGCTCGCGCCGATAGCGGGTCACCAAAGGATTCAGAACCAAGTCCTGAACGACGATCTCTTCGTAGCCCTTGTGGCGGGAACCCGCTGGCGCGTCGACCTTCACCTCGATGGTTTGCGTGACCGTCAGCTTGTCCAGGTTGCTGCCGCGCCGCTGCGTCGACCGCCCGCCCTTGGGCGCGTTCGCTTGCGAATCCGGTCGGTCCGTCGCCTTGTCCATCCCCGAGGGTTTCTGCGGCGGCCGCGGCGGCAGTTTCTTCAATCGCGCCAGTTCGTCCTTGACCGCCTGATGCTCGACCCTCAGCTTGGCCAACGCCCCGCTCACCTTCTCGTACTCCGCCTGAAAGCGGGTCACTTCGCCAATCAAAGTGCGAACCAGGCCGATGAGCTCGGCCGGCGTCATGCGCTCAAGCGGATCACCCGAATCAACGGACATCCCCAGCTTGAATCATACTTTCCGACGCTTGACTCCCCCCCTTCCGCCCGGAAATTTGCCCCGATTACTCGCAAGCGGAGAAAATTCGCGCCTGCCCCGACGCGCGATAGACACTGTACATGGGTTATATCTCCTCGGCTCGAAATTCGGGCGATCCGGCGTTTTGTTCTCTATTTGTACCAGAATATCTGATAATCCGCAAGAAGACGCCGCAGAAAATTTCGCCGACGCCCGCTCCTCCGTCCCAGCAAGAGCGCGATTCCTCCGGTGGGCGCCGCCGCTGCCGCAAGCAAGCGCAACGGCGTCATCATCCGGCCGCACGGCGCGCATTGCGGCAAGAGGAATCAGGGAGACGGCGATCGGGATACGCCGGCTAAGCGATAACCCGAAAATCGGCGCGGTGGATCACGCGGAAATTGTCGCTGATTCGGTCGCAGAACCGTTTCCAGCGTTTGGGCACGGTATGCCGGAGGAATTTTATGATCTCCCGGCGGAATTCGTTGAAGGTCTTGTAATCCCGGTTGTGGGTGACGTTTTCGTGCATCAAGCCCCACAACCGTTCGATGGGATCGAGATGGGGACAATAAGGCGGAAGGAAGTGCAGCACGATTTTGCGCCCGGCCGCCGCAAGCCATTCTTTGACGAGGTCAGCCTTGTGATAGCTGGCGTTGTCGACGAAGACGTGGATGAGGCGCATCGCGGTATGCGTGCCCTCGATCTCGCCCAATAGCTTGATGAAGCTCAGCGCGTTGACCTTCTCGACCGCGAGAATCTGCGTCTGGCCGGTTTCGAGATTGATGGCGCCGTGGATGTTCAGCCGGTCACGGCCCGTCGTCTGCTCCACCGCGAGGGCGACGTCCTTGCGGGCCCAGCAGCCAGCCGGCCTCACCTGATGGGTCGGATGAACCGCATCGACGAAGACGACGGCCTCATCGACGCCCATCGTGTTGAGCAGGTTCTCGTATTCGTCGATGAAGGCTTGCTGCTTGGCGTCGTCGAGGGCGCGCGGCACCCGTTCCGGCTTGCGGTAGTCAAAGCCCAAGCGATGCAGCAACGCGATCAGCCCCGAATGGCTATAGCTCAGCCCAAATGAGCGCTTTAGCCAAGCCCCTATCTTCCGGGTGCTGCGGGGGCAATGAGCATCGATCCAATTGCCCAGAGCAATTGCCTGCTCGTCGGTGAGGAGGCTGCTGCCGCCTTCGTGGCCAAAGCTCTTCAGCCCCTCGACGCCACCTCGCTCATAGGCCCGATGCCAATCGCGAACCGTGTCGTCGTCCAGCAACAACGCCGCCGCGACCCGCTCGCAGCTCCAGCCCTGGTCGAGAAGGACGACGGCGTTGGCTCGGCGGGCCACGCGATGCTCCGCAAGTCCATCCCGAGCAAGCCCGGTTAGGGCCCGCCGGTCGTCAGCTGAGAGAAATCCGCCGCGAATCACATCCCCAGACGAATCCTGTTCGTCCGCAACGTCAAGGAGTTTCTCGGCTTCTCAATGAGTCGGGGTAGAACAGGAAGTTTTTTCGAGTGAACAGGGAATTGATTCGAGAGAACAGGCAGTCTGGCGCGACAGAACAGCGGTCGCCGCATCCTTTTGGCCTCGCAGCGCGGAGGCCGTCCCGAGCGGCTCGAAGCGCTGATCCGCGAAGGCGAGGCGCTCGGGCTCGATGAGGCGACAGATATGATTCGAACTTCAGAAACGCTGAACTAGTCGGGCGCTTCCAAAGTTCGAATCCCATGGGATGCTCGAAACGGCCGCATTCCGTGGATCGAAGGCCAATTAAGCAATTGAGCGGTTTCATGGAATCGATCGTCTAGGTAGCACATGGCCGCGACGCCGGCGTCTTGTCCGAAGCGAAAGGCCAGATCGTCGTCGCGGCCGGGTTGGAACAGGGCGAGCGCACGTTTCAAGTGATCCCGCGCCTGGCGATACTCGCCGCCGAACCAGCATGTGACCCCGGCGGCGCGGTGCGCGACGCCGGCCTCGGGCGACTCGGGCGTCGCCTCGACGTCGCTGAGGAAGGTCGCCGCGTGCGCCCGCATCGATGGCAACTCTCCACGCACGTATCTGCCGACCCACAGACCGTAGTCCGCCGCCAACCTCGCCGGCGCGTCCTTGTCGCCGAACTCCGACTCGCGGGCTCTGGCGAACGCTTCCGTCGCTTCCGGCGCGCCGAAGCCGCGCGCCGCAATGAGCGCGTTGCCGTGGGCGACGTGCAACTGCGTCAGCCGCTGCCGCTGCACCGCGTCCGACTTGACCTCGTCGCTTTCCGCCAGCGCCGCGAGCAGAGCCTGCGCCTCCCGAAGCTCGGGCATTTCCGCATAGGGGATGTCCCCCCTCTCCCGTTCGGGAGAGGGGTCGGAGGTGAGGGCTGCCGCGCTGTCGCCGGGTCCGGGAGGATCCTCATCCCCGGCCCCCCTCGTTGCTCTCGGGGCAGGCTTTCTCCCGGACGGGAGAAGGGAGGTCGCCCGGAACCCTTCGAGTGCGGGGGCGAGGACGACGTGCGCTTCGACGGGGCGCGCGGACGACTGGTAGAGTTTGGCCAGCGACAGCGCCGCGCGGAGTTCGAAGCTGCGCGTGCCCTGATGCTTCGCGACGGCGATGGCGGTCAGGAAGGCGTCTTCCGCGGCCGCCGGGTTCGCGGGGTCGCGCTTCAGCAGGATTTCGCCGCGCGCGCGGTGCAGTTCTGCTTCGAATGCGCGAGAGCCCAGGCGGTCGCACGTCGCCAGCGCTTCGTTGAGGATTGCGATGGCGCGCGCCGGATCGCCCGCCCGCGCTTCCGCCTCGGCCAGCGCGATCTTCAATAGCCCATCGAACAAGACATAGTTCACTTCGCGCATCAGGTCGACGCCGCGACGCATGTCTTCGAGCCCGCTGCCCACCGCGCCGCTCGCGGCGGTCGCCCAACCCTCGAGAAACACGCCGAACGCACGAAACATGGGCAGCTCTTGCTCGCCCGCGAGGCGGACGAGCTCGAAGGCGTTCGGCGCAGCCAGCGCGTGGTCGCCACGCATCAATTCGAACAAGGCCGCGTGCATTCTTCCAAGCGCGAGCGTGCCGACATGGGTGAGGTCCGCCATCCGCGTCTGCATGCGGTCGATGAGCGAAATCGCCCGATCGACCTCGCCGAGCGGCCACGACACAACCGCCAGAGAGGCCATCGCGGCGACGCCGAGGTCATGGCCGAAGCGGAAGGCCAGATCATCGTCGCGGCCGGGCCGGAACAAGGCGAGCGCCCTTTCTAGGTGATCCCGCGCTTGCGCGTACTCGCCGGCGAACCAGCAAGTGCGCCCGGCGGCGCGATGGGCGACGCCGGCCTCGGGCGAATCGGGTCTCGCCTCGACGTCGCTGAGGAAGGCCGCAGCGTGCGCCCGCATCGATAACAACTCTCCTCGCGTGAAGCTGCCGACCCATAAGCCGTAGTCGGTCGCCAATCGTTCGGGCGAGATGGGCGATCGCCTCCTGGAAGGCCGAGCGGCGCAGCGCCTGATCGCCCGCCTTGCCCACCATTCGATCGCGAGATCGTCGAGGCCGGCCTGAGTGAAATGATGCGCGATCGCTTCGGGCTCCGCCGCCGCCCGCTCGGGCTGGTCGCGCAGGATGTCGGCGGCGCGGCGGTGCAGCGCCTGGCGGCGGCTCTTGAGCAGGCTCTCGTAGGCCGCGTCCTGGATCAGCGCGTGCTTGAAGCGATAGGTCGCATGCGGGGGAGCGCCCTCGACGAAGAGGAGGTCCGCGTCGACCAGCCGATCGAGTGCGGATTGCAGGGCGGGGTCTCTGTAGCCGCGCTCGGCGAGCGCGGTCGGGCCGCGGACATCGACCGCGGCTACAGCGCGCAACAGCGCGTAGGAGAAATCGCGCCCGAGCACCGCGCCGATCTGCGCGACCTCGCGCGCTTCGCCGAGCCGGTCGAGCCGCGCGGCGAGCGATTGCTGCAAAGTCGGCGGGATCGCCTGCAAGCCCCCGGCCTCGCCGCGCTCGAGCAGAAGGCGCGTGACCTCCTCGACGAACAGCGGCACTCCGCCGGTGCGCTCGCTCACGCTCTCGATCACTTCCTTGGAAAGCGCATGGCGCGCGGCGAGCTCGCCGACCATCTGCGCGACATCGGCGCGATCGAGGGGGCTCAGCGAAATGACGCTGTGGTGGGAGCGCAGGCTCCAAGGCGCCCGGAACTCGGGCCGCGTGGTCGCGAGGATGAGCAGCGGCGCCTGCGCGCCGCGCTCGGCGAGAGCCTGCATCAGGTCGAGCGAGGTCGGGTCGGCCCAGTGCAGGTCCTCGAACGCGAGCGCGACCGGCTGCGAGCGCGCCCCGGCCAGAAACCAAGCGATCAGCGCCGCGAGCTGCCTTCGCCTGAGCTCCTCGGGCGGCAGATTCGCGGCGCGGCCCGGCGGCAAGGGGATGTCGACGAGCGGCGCAACAAGTGGCGCATGTTCGGCGGGATCGAGGCCGATCAGCTGCAAGGTGTTTTCGAGGTCCGCCAAGCGCTGGCCCGCCGGCGTCTCCGCGTCGCCGAAACGCTGGCGTCCCCATTCGGCGATCGGGTGCAAAGGCGTATTCTGCAACAGTTGCGACGACGAAAATTCGGCCCAGGTATGCGGCGCCTCGCCGAGCCGGGCGCGAAACTCCTCGATCAGCCTCGATTTGCCGATGCCGGGCTCGCCGACGATCTGCACGAACTGGCCCTGGCCGGACCGCGCGCGCTCCCAGCGGCGGCTGAGAAAGTCGAGCTCCTCCTCGCGGCACACGAGCGGCGTCAGGGCGCGCGCACCGCCCCGCCCGCCACCGCCGCTCGCGCGCACGATGCGATAGAGCGTAAGCGCTATCGCCAGGCCCTTGAGGTCATGCGCGCCCTTGTCCTCGGCGACGAACAGGCCTGCGATCTGCCGCTGCTCACGAGCACCGTCCCCGGTTCGGCCGCCGCCTGCACCCGCGCCGCGACGTTCGGCGCCTCGCCGAACACTTCGCCGGCCGAGTCGACCACGACAGAGCCGCACTCGATCCCGATGCGCGCGGCGAGTTCGGGCGCGCCGGGTCGCGCATTCCGCACGTTGAGTTCGCCGAGCGCCCGCTGGATCGCGAGCGCGGCGCGCACCGCCCGTTCGGCGTCGTTCTCGTGCGCCTGCGGGTAGCCGAACAGCGCCATCAGGCCGTCGCCGAGTTTTTTCAGCACATGGCCGCCGAGCCCCGTCACCGCCGCCGACGCTTCGTCCAGATAGCCGCCGACCAGGTTGCGCCAGTCCTCGGCGTCCAGCCTCGCCGCGAGACTCGTGGAGCCGACCAGATCGCAGAACATCACCGTGATCGGCCGGCGCTCCGCCGAAATCTCAAGACCCTTGCCCGGCGCGGGCTTGGGCGAGGAGGCAGGTGCGTTCGCAGAAGGCGTTGGGCCAAACAGGGCGGCGATTGCGGCGAGCAGCCTGCGCCGATCGCCGACCGCAGAGACGCCGATGTCCTTGAGGTCGTCCGCCGTCAGATGCGGCAGCACGTCCGCATCGATCCGGTTGTCCTGAAAATTCGCCTCGTACTGGCCGAGGCCGAGACCGCGAAGCCACCCGCCGACATCCATGGCCGCGCTCCACATGGATATACAGGGTAATCGCCTTACAGAGACGTGTCCAGCGGCGTGGAGAACGCTTCGTGTCGGGGGAGCGAAGGTCTGTCTTGGGTTGAATCGAAATCGCGAAAAACGCTCCCGGAAACGGCCCGCCTTAGTCTATTGCCGCCCCATGCAGGCGTCGGCCATGCGCTTAAGTTCGGCCTGGTGCTGCGCATCGAGCGCGCCGAGCCGGCCGGCTTCGCCGGAGCGCTCGACGGCGTCGGCGACGCAGCGGCAGCTCCGCTGGCAGTTTTCGGCCGACCACCCGCGGGTGACGCAGGCGCGCTCGCAGGCGGAGAGAAAGGCGCCATAGTCGAGCTTCGGCGGAGGGACGGTTGCGACGAGGCCGGAGGAGGCGGCGGCCGCGACGAGGCCGATCAGGATCGGCTGGTGAACGAGATAGACGGCGAGGCTGTGTCTCCCCGCGAGGCTGATCGCCCACGCCGGGCCCGACTTCGCCCGCCAGCGCCATGGAGAGGTCAGCCGCTTGAGGACGCCGGGCAGCCGGGCGAGCCCGAGGCCGGTGAGGACGACGCCCGCCCACGGCAGGAGCGGACGCCAGTCGAGGGTGCTCGGCAAAGCCTCGCCGAGCCCGAGCCACAGGAGCGCCGACGGGTCGAACAGCGACGAATGGATGAAGACAGGCAGGGCGATCGCCGCCGCCCCGGCAAGCAGGCTCGCCCACGCGGGCGCCGCGACAAAGGGCAGGGCGAGGAGGCTCGCCGCGGCGATGCAGTGGAGAATGCCGAACCAGATGCCCTGGCCGGGCGCGAAGGCGAGACTGCCAGCGGTCACCAGAGCCGCCGCGCCGACGACGATCGCGAAGCGCCGCCAGAAGGCCGGCAGGTTCACTCGCTCGCGATGGGCGAGCGCCAGCGAGACGCCGACCAGCGCCAGAAAGGCGCTCGCCACGCTATGCGAGAGAAGCCGCATCGGCGGGGAAAAGGGGAGCGTCGGCGAGACGAGCCGAAAGTCGGCCAGATCCCAGGTCAGATGGTAGGCCGCCATCGCGATCAGGGCGAGGCCGCGCGCGCAGTCGATCGCGTCGACGCGACCCGTCTTCGGCGGCCCGTCGGCCGGCGCCTCTCGCCGGCTCACGAGGCGGCTTCGAACAGCGCGGGGTCGAGAACGAATTCGCCCTCGAACTCGACCGGCCCCGTCATCAGCACGTGGTCGTCCGCCGCGCGCCACTCGATGACGAGCTCGCCGCCCGGCAGCCTGACCGTCGCCTTGCGGTCCATGAGCCCGAGACGCGACGCGGCGACCAGCGTCGCGCAGGCGGCCGAGCCGCAGGCGAGCGTCAGCCCCACGCCGCGCTCCCACACGCGAACCGTCACGTCGTCGCGCGCGCCGACCCGAGCGAAGGTGACGTTGGCCTTCTCGGGAAACATCGGGTGAATTTCGATCCTCGCGCCCCATCCGGCGGCGTCGACCCGCTCGAGATCGGGGACGAAGAACACCGCGTGCGGGTTGCCCATGTCGACCACCGCGGCAGGACCGAGAGTCTTGAGCGGGTCGCCCTCGGGCCAGTCGAGGCTCACCCGTCTTGTGTCTTCGGTCGGGCGGGAGAGCGGAATGTCGCGCCAGCCGAGCCGCGGCGCTGCCATGTCGACCCTGTAGGACCACGGCCCCAGGCGCTCGCAGGCGATCAGGCCCGCTTCCGTCTCCACCTGGAGGCAATCCACTCCGAGCTGACGGCTCAGCCGGTCGGCGACGCAGCGCGCGCCGTTGCCGCAGGCGCCGGCCAGCGTGCCGTCGTTGTTGAAGATGCGAACATAGGCGGCGGTTCCCGGACTGACGGGGTTGCTCAGAACCATCATCTGATCGTAATTGAGACGAGGCGCGCGATGAACCGCGCGGGCCTCCGTGGGGCTCGGCAGGATGGATGAGCCGCGCAGGTCGAGCACAAGAATCTTGTTGCCCGCGCCGTTCATGCGCGTGACCCGGCACCCGGCCAACGGATGGCTGAAGCTCAAGTCGTCAGTCTCCCTTACGCGGCGCTGCGCCGCCAAACCGGCGCGCCGACCGGTCGATCGCCCGTGCGCCAAAGCGCGTCAAGGCCTCGCGCAGGTCCTCGTTCTCGATCGTGGCCGCGGCGGCTCTCGCTTCGGCCTCGGCTGCAGCGCTGGGGGAGGGCGGCGGGCGGCGCTTCTCCTTCGGGGGCGGCAGCGGCCCCTGCCGGAAGGCGATCTTTTCGACGCAACGCCATCCGAGATGCGCGTTCACCCTCGCCGCGATGATCGCCGCATTGTGCTGCGCCTCGAGCGCAAACGCGCCCTCGACTCTCAAGACCAGCGTCGCCGGCGCGATCGGTGTCTCCGGGTCGCGCCTCGCCGCGCGCGGCCGCCATTGGAGCTGGACCGGCCGGGCGTAGCGGGCGATGCTCTCGCCGACGATCGCCGGCCAGTCGGCGATCAGGCTCGCTTCGCTCAAGCCCCGAACGGCGAGCGCCTCCTCGATGATCTCGGGCATGAATTCCGCAAGCGCCTTGGCGCCGCGGCGGGGAAGCGTCATGGTCGTTCCATTAAGGGGTCGGTTCGCCGAATGAACGTCAATGTAAGCCCGCCTGGGCTCGAGGCAAAGAAAAACGCGATCGTCGAGCGGACGCTTCGATGGTGGGATCGCGACCGCCGCGAGCTGCCGTGGCGGGCGGGACCTGAGGAAACGCCCGATCCCTACCGTGTCTGGCTCTCCGAAGTGCTGCTGCAGCAGACGACGGCCCAGGCCGCGGCCCCGTATTTTCAGACTTTCATCGATAAGTGGCCGACGGTCGAGGATCTGGCGGCCGCCTCGACGGAGGCCGTGATCGGCGCCTTCGCGGGGCTCGGCTATTATTCTCGGGCCCGCAACCTGCATGCCTGCGCGAAGGAGATCGCGCGACGCGGCGGACGATTTCCGGACCGGGAGGCGGACTTACGCGCTTTGCCGGGCGTCGGCGAATATACCGCGGCGGCGATCGCCGCGATCGCCTTCGGCCGGCAGGCGGCCCCGGTCGACGGCGCCATCGCGCGCATTCTGGCGCGCCTTCTGGCGCTGGACCGACCCGTCGTTCAGGCGAAAGCGGAAATTCGCGCCGCCGCGCTCGCCTTGGCGCCGAGCCGGCGCGCCGGCGACTTCGCCCAGGCGCTGATGGACATTGGGGCCACGATCTGCCGGCCGCGCAATCCTCAATGCGCCGCCTGTCCGCTGGGCGAGGATTGCGCCGCCCGACGCTCCGGCGTTCCCGAGGCTTTCCCACGCCGTCCGGCCGGCAAGTCCAAGCCTTCTCGCGCCGGAGCGGCTTTTTTCGCTCACCGGACGGACGGAGCTTTCCTCGCCCGCCGCCGCCCGCCGCTGGGACTTCTCGCCTCGACCGTCGAATTGCCGGGCACCGCCTGGACGAGCGAGGGCCCGGGAGAAGGCTGGCGGTCGGACGTTCCCGTCGCGGCGCGCTGGCGCAGGCTGCTCGGCGCGGTCGACCAAACCTTCACGCATTTCACCCTGAGGCTGACTTTATTCGTCGCTTCCTTTGACGGCGAGGCCCCAGCCGGACATTTCTGGGTTGCGCCGGACGCGGTCGCGGAGGCGGGATTATCGAACGTCATGCGCAAGGCGGTCCTGCATGCGACGAGAGGCGACGTCACGCGTGCGTCGTCATAAATTCGCAGGCATTTTCCCTGAAACTGTTCGCTCTGCTCGGACTCGAACCTGCGACTTGCGGCAGAAAATCATTCCGGTAGGCTCGATGCCCCGCGCAATCGAAGGGAGGACTGTTGGGTAAGTTCGACGAGTTTCCCGCCGCTGACGCCACCGCGTTTTCCGGCCGGGGCTTGGCGCGGGACGATCGCCTCCGCGCAAGTTTCGGGCACGTCACGACCTGGATCTTCGATCTCGACAACACCCTCTATCCGCCCGACAGCGGGATCTGGCCGAAGATCAACGAGCGGATCACACTGTTTCTCATCGACCTTTTCGGTCTCGATGGCCTGTCCGCGCACGCCTTGCACCGGCACTACTACATCCGGCACGGGACGACGCTGCGAGGCTTGATCGAAGAAAACATCGACGGCGTAGAACGCTATCTCGATTTCGTCCATGACATCGACCGGTCGGCGCTCCAGCCCAATCCGGCGCTCGCCCGGGAGGTCGGCCGGTTGCCTGGCCGGAAGCTGATCTTCACCAACGGTTCGCGCAATCACGCGATCCTGACTGCGCGCCAGCTCGGCCTGGACGGCCTTTTCGAGGACGCCTTCGACATCGTCGCGGCCAGCCTGACGCCAAAGCCGGCGGAGGCGGCCTATCAGGCCTTCTGCGACCGATACGACGTCGACCCGCGCCGGGCGGCGATGTTCGAGGATGTCGCCAGAAACCTGGCGGTCCCGAAGGCGAAAGGCATGAAGACGGTTCTGGTGACAGCCAAGGTGGGAGCGCTTGACCATCGCGAACTCCACGACCGAGCCGGCGGGGAAGGCGCCATTGTCGACTACGTCACTGACGATTTGGGTCAATTCCTGGCCCGATTGAATGCGGGGAGGGGGTAGCGGCGTCGGTCGCCGCGCCGGCGCGCCGCTCTTGCGATGGCCGAGATAATGGCGAGGCTCCCCGTGTCTGCGCCGTAGCGCTCGACCGCGCTTTGTCCGCTTCTCAACCGGAAAGCATCAAAGTATAAGTTCACAACGTCCGGACGAAACTGAAGCGAGTTAATGAAGCCAGAAGCATTCACTCGCGTCGCCGATCTCAGCGAACTCAAGACGGCAGGACCCTTCGCCGTCTCGGCGAATGGGGTGGATATCGTCCTGCTCCGAACAAACGCCGGCTGGCGCGCTTTCGAGGGTCGCTGCCCCCATCAGGGCGCTTTGCTCGGCGAGGGAGAACTCGACGACGGCGCCCTCGTCTGTCGGAACCATCGCTGGCGCTACTCGATCAACTCCGGACAGCACGAAGGCGGGCCCGAGCGCCTGGCGTCCTGTCCTGTCGCCGAGCGCGACGGCGGCGTGTTCGTCGACATCACGCGCCTGAAGCCGTCTTCGGCTCAGATCGCCGTGACGCGCACGGTGGATGACCTGCCCGGCCCGAGGCCTTTGCCATTGATCGGCAATCTGCACCAGCTCGAAGCCTCGAGAGGTCATCTCATTCTCGAGGAGTGGTCGGCCCGATACGGCTCGACCTACCAGCTCCGGATGGGTTCAACCCGCGTCGTCGCCACGGCTGACCCGGCGTTGATCGCGGACGCTCTGCGCTCGAGGCCCGAAGCGCTGCGTCGCAACGCCAATATCGACCGCATTTTGGCGGAAGTCGGGGTCAGGGGTGTGTTCAACGCCGAGGGCGACGCCTGGAGGCCGCAACGCAAGCTTTCCACGGCCGCCCTCGCCCAGCGCCATTTGCGTCAGCTTTACCCGAGCATCCGAACCGTCGCCGCACGGCTGAAGACGCGCTGGCAAAAGTCGGCAACCGGCGGCGAAACGCTCGACATCGTCGAGGACCTGAAGCGTTTCACGGTCGACGTCACCATGCTGATTGCTTTCGGGCACGACGCCAACACGGTCGGTCGGGCGGACGACGTCATCCAGCGCGAGATCGAGGTGATCCTGCCGGTGCTCAACCGCCGGACCTTCGCGTTCTTTCCGACCTGGCGTTATATTCAAACGCCATCCGACCGGCGGTTCAATCGCGCCTTCGTCAAGCTGCGCGCCTGGCTCGACGGGTTGCTGGCGGAAACGCGAACGCGATTGAAGGCGGAGCCCGAACGCGCGCAAAAGCCGTCCAACTTCATTGAGGCCATGATCACGGCGGTCGACGAGAACGGCAAGCCGTTCTCCGA
The DNA here is from genome assembly GCA_963758335.1 of uncultured Alphaproteobacteria bacterium. Taxonomy (GTDB): domain Bacteria; phylum Pseudomonadota; class Alphaproteobacteria; order Rhizobiales; family Beijerinckiaceae; genus Roseiarcus. The sequence continues at coordinate 1,672,305 of CAVWVF010000004.1, forward strand.
CGACGTCATCTGGTCCAATCTCGTGACAATGCTGGTCGCCGGCGAAGACACGACCGCATTCACATTGGCCTGGGCGATCCATCAGCTTTGCGACAGCCCGCGATGGGCCTCGGAACTCCGAAACGAGGCCGACGCCGTGATCGGCTCGATGGACGTCGCCGCGGATGTCGACGCCGCCAACAGATTGATGCGAGCCAACGCGGTCGCCAATGAGACGATGCGGCAGCGCCCCGTCGCGCCAGTCATTGCGTTGGAGGCCAACGCCGATATGGCGCTTGGCGACATTTCTGTTCCGAAGGGAACGTTGGTCTTCGTCCTGTCGCGGCCGGCGGCGGTCAATGATGAGAATTTCGCCGATCCGCTCGCCTTCCGGCCGGAGCGATGGCTGGACCCGTCGGGCTGTCCGCACAATGTCTCGGCCTACGTCCCGTTCGGCTCGGGTCCACGGATGTGTCCTGGCCGGTCGCTGGCTCTCCTCGAGATGAAGACCCTTTTGTCGATGCTCTACAAGAACTTCGCTGTAGAGCGCGTCGGGCTCTCCTCGGGCGTTGCCGAACGCTATGGCTTCACGATGTCGCCCGCCGGACTCAAGGTGCGGCTCTATCCGCGAGCGGAGCTCGCAGCCTGAGGATTCATCAAGGCGAATCGCTGTCCCCCAATACCGTGGCCGGGATCACGCCGGCGGCCACAGCAATGCCGACGGCGTGCGTCAAGTTTTTACAGTGCAACTTGCGGCGCGCGGTATCCAAGTGCGTCTTCACGCTGCCCAAGCTTAGGTCCAGGATTTCGGCTACCTCCTGTTGGGTCTTTCCTCTGGCCGCCCACGTAAGGCATTGTTGCTCTCGTGCAGAGAGCTGGACAGGGGTCTTCTGCAGTTTCTTTCTGTCGATGCTCTCGGCGGAGTCAATGAGAGCGCTCAATTGCTGGAGGTTCGTCATATTATTCAATTTGAATACTTCCCATTCCGGCTTGGGAAGGTCGCTGCTAAATGAAACTAAAGAATGAGTGTTCTTTCGATTTCTCACGGGAATTGAGAGTCCATTGCATCCGACACCGTGACTGATGGCGTCTGCAAAGAAATTCTGGACCGCCGGATCGTCTCTGTTCAGAATATCCCAATCAAATGGCGCCATCGCCAGGACGCCGAATCTAATAACGGGATCGAGTGTGGAATATTGCTTTAGAAAGTACCTAGCTTGCCACTCCTTAGAATAAGTATTGACCGCAGTCAACACAGTCACGTCCTCGCTCCTGTCAGAGGCAAAACGTAAGTGCGCGATGTGGGACAAACCGATTTCTGACGCAATTGCCTTCAGGATGTCGGCCAAACCATCGGAGTTGTAGCCGAGTAATTTGTCCGTTAGTTTGGTGACCGCAGAACCAATGCTTTCCATGTCATTAGCGTCTCAGCCATCCCCTCATTTTTTCGTCGCAGGCAATTTTGCAACCTCAGATACGTATCTTGATCCCGAGATACTCGTCTTGCGAGTCTTGCGGCACCGGATTTTGCGTCGCGATCATCGCTGATGAGGGCGCGTCATTCCAAAAGCGGCGTTTTCGTTCCCCTGATCTCACGTTGAAGGGCCAAAAAGTGCCGAAATCAGGCCATTTTTCAAATGAGAGGATTCATGAGCGTTAGCGTAAGTTATTGCCGAAGTTCGCGCAACCAGAAATTATTGTTGCCGACCTTGTCAGCGTAGTGGGATTTACCAGAAGCGCGTTCTCGCGCCGACATCGTCCCGACGCGGCCGTGGCCATGCCATCCACTTGGGTGGCCGGGACCGAGGACGGTCGGAACAACAGAATTATTCGTTTGGGGGATCGGTGGAAGCCTTCATTTCGTGTTTAGATGTGATCCATCTGCCCGGCGCACCCTAACGGCGGCGGGCGCGCCCTCGCCACGCAGGGAAATACACCGCTCAGGAATCGTTTTTGGTCGCAAAGCTTTGATGGGATCGGCTGTCGCGATGGCGAAGAAAGAGAGTTTCTTGTTTGGCCAAGCGGAGGCTGCGGATGCTTATGTGTACGCCGGACAATGCGGCCCGGCAAAATCCATTCTCGGCCAGATGCCGAGGAAGCGCTTCGTCTGATGGGTGCATTCCTCGGCATTAGGGAGGCCGCTCTGCGCGACGCGATGATCACCTTTGTCACGGAGCTTTCAGCGATTCACAAACAGGAGCGGTAACTCTCAGCGGACAACTTTAACATCTGCTGAGAAATTGTGCCCCAACGCGCTATTGCCGCTCTCCAGGAATTGGGCGTTGGCGCCGGCACCGCTCTCGGCGAGCGAACGCGCTCTGCGGTTGGCCTCCAAGATAGCCATATCGAGCAGATAGAGGAGGAAGCGGTCGTCCACTTGTTCCGCCATCCTGCGAACCCTCGTCAATTCAATTTCAATCAAATCAAGCATCTCTAACCTGAACACGACCCGGCGTCTTGTGCAACCTCACCCGTTGCCCCGCCATATGACAGGTAAACAAAGGGGACGCGTCCGCCAATAGCCAGAAGTGGGGAGATCATTATGGGAACAGAACGTGCTCATCCGCAAAATTGGGCCCACAGCGCGCCCGCGCAGAGCAACTTTTATGGTGTGTAAATAAGCCGCTTGCAAGGCTTCAGCGAAGCGGCGTCGAGTTGCGTTGGCTTCGGGAGTGGCCTATGTTGCCGGTAATGGACAGCGTAAGCATTGGCTCTGCGGCCATCAAGCTGACAGACAAAATACTTGGCTACAACTCCGACGATTTGGCCGACATTCTGAAGGCGATCGCGTCGGAAGTCGGTCTGTTGCATATCGCCCACCTACGCTTTGGCGCCGATAATTCCGACGCCAATTTGCTTACTTCTGTGGTTACCTATCCAAGAGAGTGGCAGGTTCGGTATTTCTTGAAGCAATATCTGGCAATCGATCCGGTTATCAAGCACGGACGTACGGCCTTGCTTCCCTTTGATTGGGATACCCTTGCCGGCGATGATCCGGCAAGTCTGGATTTCTTTGCAGACGCTGAACGTCACAACGTTGGACGCAACGGACTGTCAATCCCCGTCCGAAATCGAAAGAACGCGTACTCGCTGGTTTCGTTTACCAGCGACGTTCCCCGCCTGGAATGGGAGTGCTTTAAACGAAACAACATGACGTTTATGCAGCATTTGTGTGCGCTTATTGACTCGGCCGCGAGCACAAACTCAAAGCTGCCGCCGCCCGCGGTTCACCTGTCGCGGCGAGAGGAGCAATGCCTCATCTGGGCGGCGAGGGGGAAAACGCATCAAGAAATAGCGGAAATCCTGGGCTTGAGCCCGGGCAGCGTGAAGACGCACCTGGATACTGCGCGCCATAAACTGCACTGCATTAACCTTACGCATGCCGTTGGCGTCGCAGTCGCGACTGGCGTGATTCCGGCGACAGCCCTGAGAGAAAGAGACAGTCTGTAGGCATTTCCTTTCCGCGCGCCGCGCCGGGTTGGGCTTGAAGAAGGACAGCGGCCGCCAGCCTCTGGTGACCCGTGAACGCGTTACGGGCGGGGGTATACCCTTGTTGACGTGGGCCGCGCGACCGCGCCGTAGGGAACTTCGTTCGATCCATCAGGCAGTCTTTTCTATTTTTCGGCTCCCCATTGCGGCGGCGGCGCCGCCGCCTCGCAGTGCGCCGAAGAGGCGAGAGGCGAACAATAGATCTCGTAAAGCGTCTCGAGCATCCGGGTCGCGCCGGCATCGGCGAGCGAATAGAAAATCGTCTGGGACTCTCGGCGCGTCGAGACGAGCTCGTCCGCTCTCAGTCGGGCGAGATGCTGCGACATCGCCGACATGCTGAGCCCGACGGCTTCGTGCAGCGCTGTGACCGTTCGCTCCCCCTTCAGGAGCTCGCAGAGGATCATCAGACGAGGCCGGCTTGCCATCGCCTTCAGGAGCCTTTCCGCCTCCCCCGCCTTTAGTTGCAGGTTCTCTAAATTCATACTTGCTTATTTAGCACTATCTCATATATCAGTCAAGCCTCAATTTGGACCCGGATCATGCGTCTCTTTTTATCCATGGTTATGGCGGTATTGGCGGTTCACGTCGCTGACGCCGAAGAGGACTACGTCGTTCATTCGATCGACGTCGGCGACCGCAAGGCGGTCATCGCGACCGTCGAACCCGCCCACCAACTCGTCGCGCGCGCCCGCATCGGCGGCACGATCGCGTCCTTGGCGGTCAAGGAGGGCGACACCGTCGCCGCCGGCGCGCAGATCGCCCTGGTGGCCGACGAGAAGCTCGCCCTGCAAATGCAGGCGCTCGACGCGCGCATCGCCTCGCAGCAGTCCCAGCGCGATCAGGCGAAGACCGATTACGACCGCGTCGCCGAGCTGGCGAGGCGCGGCGTCAGCACTCAGACCCAGCTCGACCAGGCGAAGACCAATCTCGACGTCGCTGAACGCAACCTTGCGGCGATCCGCAGCGATCGCGAGGTTATCGCGCAACGGGCGAACGAAGGCGCGGTCCTCGCGCCCGGGGCCGGCCGCGTCCTGACTGCGCCGGTGTCCGTCGGACGCGTCGTCATGCCGGGCGAGACGATCGCGACCCTTGCGGAGGACCAGTTCATCCTGCGCCTCGAATTGCCCGAGCGCCACGCGCGCTTCCTGCGAGCCGGCGATATGGTGCGGATCGGCTCGCGCGGCCTGCAGGACCAGGGCCAGGCCAACACGCGCGAAGGGCGCGTGCGCATCGTCTACCCCGAGATTGAGGGCGGTCGCGTCGTCGCCGACGTCGAGGTCTCCGGCCTCGGCCACTATTTCGTCGGCGAGCGCACCCGCGTCTACATCGACGCCGGGACGCGGCGCACGATCGTCGTGCCGGCCTCCTATGTCTACCGGCGCGCGGGCGTCAACTACGTGCGCCTCGACGGCGGCGACGAAGTCGTCGTTCAGCCCGGCGGAACGCGCAACGACGACGACGTCAAGGGCGTCGAGATTCTCGCGGGCCTCAAGGACGGCGACCGGCTGGTCGCGCCATGAAGCTCGGACTGTCGGGAATTCTGACGCGGACGTTCATCGCCTCTCCGCTGACGCCGCTTCTGCTCGTCGCCGCTCTGGTCGCTGGCGCGATCGCCGTCTTTTCGCTGCCGCGCGAGGAGGAGCCGCAGATCAGCGTGCCGGTGGTCGACATCATCGTCGCCGCCAACGGCTACAAGGCGGACGAAGCGGTCGAACTCGTCACCCGTCCCCTCGAGGACATCGTCAAAGGCATCGACGGCGTCGAGCATGTCTATTCGCAGACCGAGGACGATCGCGTCGTCGTCACGGCGCGCTTCCTCGTCGGAACCGACCAGGACGTGGCGGTGCTGCGCGTGCACGAGAAGATCCGCGCCGACATCGCCAACATCCCCAAAGGCATTCCCGAGCCGCTGATCGTCGGGCGAGGCGTCAACGACGTCGCGATCCTCGTGCTGACGCTCTCGGCCGACGCCGACAAGGCCACCGAATGGACGGCCAATGGGCTCGAGCAGGTCGCCGAAGAGCTCCAGCACGAACTCACCAAAGTCCAGGGCGTCGGCTCGACCTACATCGTCGGCGGCGCGCCGAGCGAAATCCGGGTCGAACCCGATCCGGAGCGGCTCGCGCTCTACGGCGTCACCCTCGGTGAGCTGACCGACAAACTCGCCAACGCCAACCGTTCGTTCCTCGCCGGATCGTTCCGCGAGAACGGCAAGTCGGCTCCGGTGGTTGCGGGGAAGACGCTGCAGGGCGTTCCCGACATCGGCCTCCTGCTTCTGACTGCGCGCGACGGCCGCCCCGTCTATGTGAAGGACGTCGCCGACGTCTCAAGCGGGAGGTTTCCTCCTATCCGATCTATCGCCACAACGGCCGGTTCGCCGAAATGGTGACGGGCGAACTGGCGGGGCGCTTCGAGGCGCCGGTCTACGGCATCCTCGCGGTCGACGATAAGATTGAAAGCATGGATTGGGGCGCGGCCGGCAAGCCCGAGATCAGGTTCCACGGCCAGCCGCTCGACGAATCGAAGCCGACGCTGCTCTGGGACGGCGAGTGGAGGTGACCTATGTCACGTTCCGCGACATGGGCGCGGCCTTCGCCGTCGCGATCCTCGCCATTTACCTGCTGGTGGTGGCTCAATTCGGGTCATTCGTGTTGCCGTTGGTCGTGCTGACGCCCGTGCCGCTGACGTTGATCGGCATCGTCCTCGGCCATTGGGCGCTCTGCGCGCCGTTCACCGCGACGTCGATGATCGGCTTCATCGCGCTCGCCGGCATCATCGTGCGCAATTCGATCCTGCTGGTCGATTTCATCCGGACGAGGCGCGCGCAAGGCATTCCCTTGCGTCCGGCGCTGATCGAGGCGGGGGCGACCCGGTTCAAGCCGATCGTGCTCGCCGCGGCGGCGGCGATGATCGGCGCGGCGTTCATCCTGACCGACCCGATCTTCCAGGGGTTGGCGATCTCGCTGGTGTTCGGCCTCGCGTCCTCGACCGCGCTGACGCTGCTGGTCATCCCGGCGATCTACGTCTGGCTGAGAGACGACGAGCGGCCGAAGAGGGTCAAGGCCTGACGATGTCGGGATGATGGGCTCGCGCGGCGCCTGGTAGCTCGCGTCAAGATGCGCCCGTTGTGGGGGCTACGACATTCACACATCTCCGGCCGGCGACCCCCGGTGTGGCGGCGGCCAGATGAGGGGGTCCGGCACGAAACGAGGCGATTGAGCGCGCCACAGGGCCTGATTGGGCGGCCTGAAGCCGGCCGGCGCATGGCCTCGCCTTTCGTCGTCGGTCCGGCGACCTATGACGCGGGCGGAGGCCGGTCCAATTCCTGCGCATCGGCGCGCCGCAGCGCCGCGTCCGGGGGCAGCGCCCGAGTTCCCTGTTAAGTCCCTGTTATCGGCGAACCGAGGGGAATTTGCCAATGATTCCAGCCCCCACGGGCGGCAGAGCGGCGAAAAGCGGTGGAAATCCCACAACGAATTCAGACGGTTGCATGAAAACTCCCTGTTTTGCGAGGAACAGGGAAATTTTTTCGGAATAACAGGGAGTGTTTTCGGGATAACAGATCCTATGCGGGTGGACGGCGGCCGGACCCTTGGTAGGCTGATCTTCCACACCAGCATGGAGGCAACCGATGCATTTAATCACCTCCGCGACCGTTGTCGCGACCACCGCCCGCGCGAATGATATCACGCTGTTCGCCTCGCTCGAATTGAGCGAATCGAAATGGGTTGTGACGATCAACAGTCCGGGCAGCGAGAAATTTTCCAGGCATGTGGTCGAGGGTGGGGACGGCGCCGGCCTGCTCGACCTTCTTTCGCGGTCGAGGGCGAAGGCCGAGCAGCGCTATGGCGTGCCGATCAAAGCGATCGTCATTCAGGAGGCGGGATTGGACGGATTTTGGATCCATCGCCTGCTGCTCGCCGAGGGGATCGAGAGCCACGTGGTCGATGCGGCTTCGATTGCGGTCGACCGGCGGCATCGGCGAGCCAAGACCGATGCGATCGACGGCGAGACGCTGTTGCGGACGCTGATGGCGTGGGCTCGCGGCGAGCGGCGGGTCTGCTCCATGGTTCGCGCGCCGAGCCCGGAAGAAGAGGATCGCCGGCGGCTGACCCGCGAGCGCGGCACGCTGCTCAAGGAACGCATTCAGCACACCAATCGGGTCAGGGGCCTGCTCAGCGGCCAAGGCATCCGGGATTACAACCCGCTTCGGCGCGATCGTTTTGAGCGGCTCGAGGCGCTGCGAACCGGCGACGGCCGCGAGCTGCCGCCGCTGCTGAAGGCGGAAATACGCCGGGAGCTCGATCGGATCGCGCTGGCGACGACGCAACTGGCTGCGGTCGAACGGGCCCGCGACGCGCTCATCCGCACGGAAGCCGAGGAGCGCACCAACCCCGCCGCCCGGCTCCTCGAGCTCAAGGGCTTGGGCCCCGAGTTCGCCTCGCTCCTCTGGCTGGAATTGTTGTTCCGCAGCTTCGCCAACCGCCGCCAGGTGGCGGCTTACGGCGGATTGGCGCCCAGCCCCTGGCAGAGCGGCGGCGTCGAACGGGATCAAGGCATCTCGAAGTCGGGCAACCGCCGCCTGCGCAAGACCATGATCGAGCTGGCCTGGTTCTGGCTGCGTCACCAGCCGGACTCGGCGTTGAGCCGCTGGTTTCGGGCGCGGGTCGGCGCCGCGAAGGGACGGGTCCGCCGGATCGCCATCGTGGCGCTGGCCCGCAAACTGCTCGTCGCCTTGTGGCGCTATGTCACCCAAGGCGTCGTTCCCGAGGGCGCGGTGTTCAAGGCGGCCTGACCCGATGGCTCAATCCTACGCCGACGCTCCAACGATGGCTTAACAACTCAACCCCATTCCAGCGAAGCCGAACGCGACGGCTTCGCCGGATCCGGGCGGGCGGTGACCGCGGCTTTGCCTGGCTGAAACACGCCGTTTAACAGGATGGTCCCCGCCAACCCGAGCCCGACGCCCTCGAGCATGAGGGATTATGGTGCGAGCCCCGACAAGCTCGACCGGATGTGAGGTGATGCGGCCGTCAAGGCTGCATGCGAAAGACGGGCTCACGCTTCGGATCCAAACGCCAAGGAGATGCGCAATGCCAAAATGAATGAGCGCGGCAAAGACCACAGAGGCAGCCAAGAGCGCGCAAGGGCGCGCTCGCTCGTGACAGTGTATCCGGCCGCTGGCGCGTCAAGGTCGCTTCGCTCCCTGCTCCGCTGCGCTTCGCCCCGCTTCGCGGGTGACACGCCAGCGGCCGGTGCAAACGAATGAGCTTGACCCGAAACACCCCATGTGAGGGAATCTATTCCGCCGAACAGGGAATTCGGAAAATTCGGTCGCATGCCTCGTCGATCTGCGCTGAAAGCATATGAGCGGTACGCTTCAACCAACTAGACGATCGATTCCATGAAACCGCTCAATTGCTTAATTGGCCTTCGATCCACGGAATGCGGCCGTTTCGAGCATCCCATGGGATTCGAACTTTGGAAGCGCCCGACTAGACCTTCCACGATGTCAACCGACATCGGGAACTGACCCCCTGACAACTCGAAGAATGAATGGGAGAGGCGGCGCGCGGCGCCGTCCGCGGGTCAATTCGTATTCTTGTCCCCCTCCGGCAGCCCCGCCTTGCGCAGGCCTTCGACGATGCGCGCATATTGCGCGTTGAAGGTCGGATCGTCGGTCCAGTGCATGCCGGCCCAGGTCTGCACGGTGAAGCCCGGATAGAATTTCTGCAATTGGGCGGCGGCGTCCTTGGCCTCCTTGTCGTGGCCCGCCCAGGCGTTGGCGGCGGCGAGATCGACGAGCGGGTACATAGTCGCATTGCCGCTCGCGATCGACTTGCTGCACCATTCGATCGCCTGTTCCCAATGCGCAAGGTGCGTGTGAAGGTGGCACATAAAGAATTGCCACCAAGGGACGGTCGGATCGCGTGGGCTCAGTCGCAGGGCGGTTTCAACGCCAGAGAAGCCCTCCTCGCTGTGGCCGAGGAACATCTTCCAAAAGCCCTCGTTAGCGTGCGCGACGGCGTTGTTGCGATCCTCCGCAAGCGCGGCCTCGTTCTGCGCGATGGCCGGTCCCCATTGATGTTTGGCAAAGAACACATTCGCCTTTGCCCCATGCGCCCAAGGATTGTCAGGTTGAAGGGCCAAGGCGGCGTCGATCGTTTTCTCCGCGCGCGCGATGTCGCCTTCAGGATCGTCGCTCCATTGATCGGTCACGCGGTCGACCAAAGCATTCGTTAGGACGGTCAGCGCGCGCACGTTCTGCGGGTCAAGAGCAAGCGCGCGCTCGGACAGCGTTACGGCATCGTTCAAAGTCGCCTTGCTATCAGGCGACTGCTCTTTGACCTCGGCTTGCATTGCCAGGTCCACCGCGTCGGGGTTAGTTGGCCGCTCGCGCGCCGCACGCAAGGCTTCGGCCCTGACCAGCTCGACGTCGAGCGAGCGCGCGAGCCGTGTGACAATTCCGATCTGCAACTCGCCGAGCTTGCTGCGTTCTCCGTCGAACCGGTCGGCCCAGACATGCGCGCCGGTCTCGGTCGAAATCAATTGTGCGTTGACCGTGATCGTCCCGCCGACCCGACGCACGCTGCCTTCGAGAAGATAGCGCACCCCGAGCTTGCGGCCGATCGCTTTCGCGTCGATCGACTTGCCCTTGTAGGTGAATGCGGTGCCGCGCGCGATGACGAAGCTGCCTTCGAGATGCGAAAGATCGGTCGTCAGATCGTCGGTGATCCCGTCGGCGAAATAGTCCTGCTGCTTGTCGCCGCTCAAATTCTCGAACGGCAGCACGACGATCGAGAGGCGCGGCGCCGTCGCGAGCTTGTCTTCGACGGAGGCGCCAAGCCAACGCGGGACGAAGCCGGCATGCCAAGCGAAAGCGCCCGCCGCGAAAACCGCGACGAGGAACGCGGCGGCGAGCGCGCCCAGGAGCGCCGACACGTCGCGCGCCTTCGGCGTCTTTGCCCCGGCGCCTGCCGCGCCTGACGCCGCAATCGCCGCCGCCGACAGCGCGAAAGCGCGCACCGGCCGCGCGATGTTCTTGAGCGGCTTTTCGCCGAGATCGACGAATTTTTCCTTCAGGCGGTCGCGCACCTGCTCATAAGCCGCGCTCGACAGACATAAGCCGCCCGGCTCGCAAATCCCCTCGAGCCGCGCGGCGACGTTGACGCCGTCGCCCATGAGATCGCCGTCGGCCTCCTCGACCACGTCGCCCAAATGGATCCCGACGCGAAAGACGATGCGCTGGTCGGGCGCCAGGCCGGCGTTGCGGTCGACCATCGCGCGCTGAACTTCGAGCGCGCAGCGCGCGGCGTCGACCACGCTCCTGAACTCGACGATGGTTCCGTCGCCGGTGCGCTTGACGATGCGGCCGTGATGAAGGGCGATGGTCGGATCGATGAGATCGCTGCGCAGAGCCCTGAGCCGCGCAAGCGTGCGCTCCTCGTCGGCGCCGGCGAGCTTTGAGAAACCCACGACGTCCGCCGCGAGGATGGTTGTCAGTTTGCGCTCGATCTCCGCCGAGGACAAGGCGCATCCTCCTCTTGGGCGCAATGCATACCATGGAAGGACTGTTAATTAAACTGCGCCGGCACCGGCGCGCGACAGGCGAAAGCGTGACGAAGCCTGGTCGCCGATGGCGCCGGTTCGGCGGTTGCTCCGCGAGAGGCCCCGAAGGATGGTCCGGGAGGCGGCGAGCTTTCCCCGCTTCGGCCGTATGATACGGAGCGGCGGCGGCCTGCCCGAGCTGCGGCAAAGCGTCAGTGGAACGCCGGCGCCGCCGGGTATATGGTCGGCCTCGAGGCGCGACGGGTCTCGCGGCGGGGAGGGATCGGCGCTTTACGCGCGGGTCGGCCGCGACGAGGGACAGTAGGTTTTGGAAACGGAGTTCGCCTGATGTGCGGCGTATGCGGATGCGGTCAGGCCGAAGTCGTGCTCGAGAAAGGCGCGGCAGGCGCGGCTGAGCCGCAAGACAACGGTCATACGCACGAGCACGTTCACGATCACGGTGACGGGCGGGGACCGCACAGCCATCATCATCACGAACACGATCACGAGCCCGCCGATCATGATCATCGACACGCCCACGACCACGCGGGCGATCTTACCCACGATCATCGCGCGCATGCGCCGGGGGTGAGCCAGGAGCGGACGATCAGGATCGAACAGGACATCCTGTCGAAGAACGACGCCTACGCGCGGGATAACCGGCGCGACTTCGCCGCCAGCCGGCTGTTCGCGCTCAACGTGGTCTCCAGCCCCGGCTCGGGCAAGACGAGCCTCCTCGTCAAGGCGATCGAAGTGCTCAAGGATCGCCTTCCGGTCGCCGTGATCGAAGGCGACCAGCAGACGTCGAACGACGCCGACCGCATCCGGGCGACCGGCGCGCCGGCGGTCCAGATCAACACCGGCAAGGGCTGCCATCTCGACGCGCACATGGTCGGCCATGCGCTCGAAAGCCTGAAACCCGCGCCGGGCTCGGCGCTGTTCATCGAGAATGTCGGCAATCTCGTCTGCCCCGCCGCCTTCGACCTCGGCGAAGCGCGGCGGGTCGTGGTGTTCTCGGTCACCGAGGGCGAGGACAAGCCGCTCAAATACCCCGATATGTTCGCCACCGCCGACCTGATGTTGCTCAACAAGGCCGACCTCCTGCCGCATCTCGACTTCGACGTCGGAAAGTGTCTCGCCAACGCCTTGCGGATCAACCCGAACCTGCAGACCCTGATCGTCTCGGCGAGAACCGGAGAAGGCGTGGCGGCTTTTGCCGCCTGGATCGAGGCCTCCGCGGCGCGGCACGCCGCGGCGATCGCGAAAGGATGATCGGTGGGAATTTCGGCGCCCGTTCCGCGAACGTCCGGCGAGCGTCTGCGTCTCAGGGTGCGCGGAGCGGTGCAGGGGGTCGGCTTCCGGCCCTTCGCCTACGGCTTGGCGTCGCGCCTGGCGCTGACGGGCTTCGTGCGCAACGACGCGGACGGCGTGCTGATCGAAGTGGAGGGCGCTCTGAGGCCAACGCCTTCCTGACCGAGCTTGAAGCGCCGCCGCCGCCGCTCGCGCGCATCGACTCGATCGAAGTCGCCGCGATCGCTCCGCTCGGGGGCGAAAACTTCGTCATCGACGCGACGCGACAGGGTAGATCGACGACCCGGATTGGCGCCGACGCCGCCGTCTGCGAAGCCTGCCTCGACGAATTGTTCGATCCGGCGAGCCGCTTCTTCGGCTATCCCCTCGTCAATTGCACGCATTGCGGCCCGCGCTACACGCTGACGCGCGCGCTGCCCTACGACCGCGCGCAAACTTCCATGGCGCCGTTTCCCATGTGCGCGGATTGCGCGCGCGACTACGCCGACCCGACGAACCGGCGCTTCCACGCCGAGCCGATCGCCTGTCCCCGCTGCGGGCCGAAGCTCAATGTCCCGATCGCCGACGTCGTCGCCGCGCTGCGCAGCGGCGGCGTCGTGGCGATGAAGGGGCTCGGCGGCTTCCACCTCTTGTGCGACGCGCACGACGAGGCGGCGGTGGCGCGCCTCCGCCGCCGCAAGGCGCGCGACGCGAAGCCTTTCGCGGTGATGGTCGCCAATCTTGCGAGCGCCGGGCGTCTGGCCGAAATCGGACCGTCCGAGCGGGCGCTGCTCGAGGGCCGGTCTCGCCCGATCGTGCTCGCGCGAAGCCGCGGCGCAGTCGCTCCGAGCGTCGCGCCGAACCTGCGGGACGTCGGCCTGATGCTCGCCTATACGCCGCTGCAGTGGCTCATCCTGCATGCGCTCGCGGGCTCGCCCGAGTTCCGGTCCTGGCGCGACGCGCCGTCCGATCTCGCGCTCGTCGCGACGAGCGCCAATTTCGGCGGAGAGCCGCTGGTCGCCTCGGACGACGACGCGCGGAAGCGCCTCACCGGCATCGCCGACCTGATCGTGACGCACGATCGTGAGATCGTCGTCAGAGCCGACAATTCCGTCGTCCGCGCGCTCGACGGCGGCCCCGTCTATCTGCGGCGCGCCAGGGGCTTCGTTCCGGATCCGATCGACCTCGGCGCCGACGGGCCGAGCGTCATCGCCGCGGGCGGGGACCTCAAGAACACGATTACGGTCACGCGTGGCCGCGAGGCCTTCGTCTCGCAGCACATCGGCGATCTCGACGACCGGGAGACCATCCGCTTCCGCGACGAGACGATCCGGCATCTGACGTCGATCCTCGAGGTCGAGCCGCAGTGCGCGGTTTGCGACCTGCATCCCGACTTCGTTTCGACCCGCTCGGCCGAGTCCTCGGGCCTGCCGGTGATCGCCGTCCAGCACCACGTCGCCCACGTTGCGGCGGTCGTCGCGGAGACGCGCTGGAGCGGCGCGGTCCTCGGCGTCGCGCTCGACGGGCATGGCTACGGAGCCGACGGCGCGCCCTGGGGCGGCGAGTTGATCGTCCTCGGCGGCGCGCGGTGGACGCGCGTCGGCGCCCTCGAGCCGCTCGCTCTGCCGGGCGGCGACAAGGCCGCGCGCGAACCGTGGCGCATGGGACTGGCGATGCTGCATCGTCTGGGCAGGCTCGACCAGACCTTGCGGATTTTCCCCTCCTTGCCCGACGCCGCGCGGCTCTCGGAGGCCTTCGCGCGCGGCGCGCGTTTCGCCGCAACAACGAGCCTGGGACGCCTGTTCGACGCCGTCGCCGCGCTCGCCGGCGTTTGTCTTCGCCAGCAATACGAGGGACAAGCGGCGATGGAGCTCGAGGCGCTCGTCAGGACGACCGAGGTCGTCCCGAGCGGCTGGACGATCGCGAACGGCCGCCTCGATCTCGCCCCGATGGTGGAGACCATGCTACGCGACGATCTCGCTGGCCGCGATGCAGCGGAAGCGTTCCACGGAACGCTGATCGCCGGGCTCGCCGAATGGATCGGCGCCGCGGCGTCGGCGCGGGGCGTGACGCGCGTCGCGCTCGGCGGCGGATGCATGATGAATCGGGTGCTCGCCGAGGGGCTGATGAGCGCGCTGCGGGCGCGCGGGCTCGACCCGGCGCTGCCGCGCGAGGTCCCCGCCAATGACGGAGGCCTCTCGTTCGGACAAGCCGCGTTCGCGCACGCCCTGGCTCGCGCGGGCGGCAATTGGATGGAGGAATGACCCATGTGCCTTGCGATTCCAGTGGAGGTGCGTGAGGTGCTGCCGGACGACATGGCCAAGGTCAGCCTCGACGGCGTGGTCAAGGTCGTTTCCACGGCGCTCGTCGACGATGTCAAGGTCGGCGACTATGTCGTGCTCCATGTCGGCTATGCGCTGGCCAAGATCGATCCGGAAGAAGCGCGAAAGACGATCGAGTTATTGAACGCCGTCGGGGCGGCCGCGTGAGAGGGCGCTTCAGTTGAAATATGTCGACGAGTATCGCGACGGCGCGCTGGCGCGTTCGATCGCCGATCAAATCGCTCGCGAAGCGCGGCCAGAGCGAGTCTACCATTTCATGGAGTTCTGCGGCGGGCACACGCATGCGATCTCGAGATACGGCCTCGAGGATCTCCTGCCCGCCAACGTGCGCATGATCCACGGCCCCGGCTGCCCGGTCTGCGTCCTGCCGGTCGGACGGATCGACGACGCGATCAAGCTCGCCCGCCGGCCGGAGGTTACTCTGCTCACCTACGGCGACGTCCTGCGCGTTCCCGGCACAGGCGGCCTCAGTCTGATGAAGGCCAAGGCGAGCGGCGCCGACGTGCGCATGGTCTATTCGACGTTGGAGGCGCTCAGAATCGCCGAAGCGGAGCCCGACCGCAAGGTGGTGTTCTTCGCCATCGGCTTCGAGACCACGACGCCGCCGACCGCGATGGCCATTCTGGCGGCCGAGAAGAAAGGTCTGTCGAACTTCTTCGTCTTCTGCAATCACGTCCTCACGCCGGCCGCGATCCAGAACATTCTGGAGAGCCCCAACCTGCGTAAACTCAACTCGATCAGGATCGACGGCTTCGTCGGGCCGGCCCATGTCTCCACCGTCATCGGCACGCGGCCCTACGAGTTCTTCGCCGAGGAATTTCAGAAGCCGGTCGTCGTCGCCGGGTTCGAACCGCTCGACGTCATGCAGGCGATTCTCATGCTGGTCAGGCAGGTCAACGAGGGCCGCGGCGAGGTCGAGAACCAGTATGTTCGCGCGGTGACCGCCGAGGGCAATCTGAAGGCGCAGAATTGCGTCGCTGAGGTGTTCGAGCTGCGCGACAGTTTCGAGTGGCGCGGCCTCGGCGCCGTTCCCTACAGCGCGTTGAAGTTGCGCACGCGATATGCACGCTTCGACGCCGAGCGGGTCTTCGCGGTCGTGACGGTCCCGGCCGAGGACAATCCCGCCTGCGAGTGCGGCGCGATTTTGCGCGGCGTCAAGAAGCCGACGGACTGCAAGCTGTTCGGAACGGCCTGCACGCCCGAGACGCCGATGGGCTCCTGCATGGTCTCGTCGGAAGGCGCGTGCGCCGCCCATTGGACCTACGGCCACTTCCGCGACCGTTCGCGGGGCGCCGTCGAGCTGCGGGCCGCCGAATGAACCTCAGTCGATGAAAATCCTGCTGCTCTGTCACTCGTTCAACAGCCTGACGCAGAGACTTCATGTCGAATTGCGTGAGCGCGGTCACCGCGTTTCGGTCGAGTTCGACGTCAGCGACGCAAACACCCGCGAAGCAGTCGATCTGTTCGAGCCCGACCTCGTCATCGCCCCGTTCCTCAAGCGGGCGATTCCCCCGGACGTGCTGGCGCGCGCGCTTTGCTTCGTCGTGCATCCAGGCCCGCGCGGCGATCGCGGCCCTTCGGCGCTCGACTGGGCCATCCTCGAGGGATGGCGGCGCTGGGGCGTCACGCTGATCGAGGCGACGAGCGAGCTGGACGGCGGTCCGGTATGGGCGTGGCGCGAATTCGTCTTGCGGGCCGCGACGAAATCGAGCCTTTATCGGCGCGAGGTAACCCGTGCGGCGCTCGCCTGCGTCGAAGAGGCGATCGCCATGATCGAGCGCGGCGAACGTCCCGAGGCCAACGCAGCGGCGCTGGCGCCTCTCAGAGGTCCCTGCCGGCGAGAGGATCGCCGCGTGGACTTCGCAACCAACTCCGTCGCCGAAGTGTTGCGCAAGATTCGCTCCGCCGACGGCGCGCCCGGCGCGCCGGCCGTTCTCTTCGGGCGCCAGACGCTCGTCTTCGACGCCCATGAAGCTCACGGCCTCGGAGGTTCGCCGGGCGCGGCGCTGGCCCGCTCGGGACCAGCCGTCGCCGTCGCGGCGCGCGACCGCGTCGTCTGGATCGGGCACGTGCGGGATCCGGCGCCCGGCGCCGTCAAGCTGCCGGCGAGCGTGGTCTTCGCCGCCTACGTCGCGGGTCTCCCGGAGCGGGACGGCTATCCAACGATCCGCTGCGAGCAGGACGGCGCCGTCGCCTATCTGCACTTTCCCGTCTATAACGGCGCCATGGCGACGGCCGATTGCCGCGCCTTGACCGAGGCGATCGCCGACGCCCGGCGCCACGGCCCGCGGGTTCTCGTCCTGATGGGCGGGCCGGACTATTGGTCGAACGGCCTGCATCTCGGCCGAATCGAGACGGCTTCGAGCCCCGCCGACAAATCCTGGGCGAACATCAACGCCATGAACGACTGCGTGAAGGCGTTGATCGAGGCCGACGATCTCATCGTCGTGGCGGCGATGCGCGGCAACGCGGGCGCCGGCGGCGTGTTTCTCGCCCTCGCCGCCGACGAAGTTTGGATGCGCAAGGGGGTCGTCCTCAACCCCCATTACAAGGATATGGGCAATCTCTATGGGTCCGAATATTGGACCTATCTATTGCCGCGGCGCGTCGGCGAGGATCGGGCGCGGTCTTTGGCCGCGGCGCGGCTGCCGATGGGCGCGGCGGCGCGCCTCGGCCTCGCCGATCGCATTCTCGCCGAAGAGGAATGCGAGGCCGATCGCCAATTGCGCCGGGCCGCGGCGGAAATCGCCGCGGCGGCCGACTATCACGCGCGCCTGAAGGAGAAGAAAGCGCGCCGCGCCCGCGACGAGGCTCATCGCCCGCTCGCCGCCTATCGCGAGGCGGAGCTCGAGAACATGCGCCGCAATTTCTGGGGCTTCGATCCGAGCTACCATATCGCCCGCCACAACTTCATTCGCAAGATTCCGAAATCGCGAACGCCCGTGACGCTCGCCTCGCATCGCGCGCTGCCGAAGCGCAAGAAGTCCCCGGAAACGGTATGAGCCTTTCCAAGCCGATCCGACGCAAGCTCGACCTCAAGAACGGGCGGGTCGATCTCTCTCACGGCGCGGGCGGCCGCGCCATGGGGCAGCTGATCGAGGACGTCTTCCACGCGGCCTTCGACAACGACTGGCTGCGCGCCGGCAACGACCAGTCCGCCTTCGACGTCGCAGCCGGACGCATGGTGATGACGACGGACGCCTACGTCGTCTCGCCGATCTTTTTTCCCGGAGGGGACATCGGGTCCCTGGCCGTCAACGGCACCATCAACGACATCGCCATGGCGGGCGCCCGTCCGCTCTATCTCTCGGCGAGCTTCGTCATCGAGGAGGGATTTCCGCTTGCCGAACTCAAACGCGTGGCGGCGAGCATGGGCGAGGCGGCGCGCGCCGCCGGGACGCCGATCATCACCGGCGACACGAAGGTCGTCGAGCGCGGCAAGGCGGACAAGCTGTTCATCACGACGGCGGGCGTCGGGGTCGTCCCGCCGGGCCTCAACTTGTCGAGCGACGCCGCGCGCCCCGGCGATGTGGTGATCATTTCGGGAACGATGGGCGATCACGGCGTCGCGGTGATGTCCAAGCGTGAGAACCTCGAATTCGAGACCCAAATCCTGTCGGATACGGCGGCCTTGCACGGCCTTGTCGCGCACATGGTCGATGCCGCCGGCCGCGGCCTCCGCGTCATGCGCGATCCGACCCGCGGCGGCCTCGCTGCGACGCTCAACGAACTCGCCCGCCAGTCGGGCGTCGGCTTTTCCATCGAGGAGGCGACGATTCCGATCCGCCCCGAGGTGGCCGCAGCGTGCGAGTTTCTCGGACTCGATCCGCTCAACGTCGCCAACGAGGGCAAGCTCGTCGCGATCGTCGCGCCCGAGTTCGCCGACGCGCTGCTCGCCGCGATGAAGGCGCATCCGCTTGGGCGCGGTTCAGCCGTCATCGGCTGCGCGGTCGACGATCCCAACCGCTTCGTCGAGATGCGCACCGCCTTCGGCGGCGGGCGCATCGTGGATTGGCTTTCCGGCGAGCAGCTTCCGCGAATCTGCTGACGCGACGCCCGAAGGGGCCGCGTGCGAGGCGCCGCACATGATTTCCGTGCGACGGTGCTCGGCGCGCGATGTCAGTTCTTTGGCGCTTCCTTCCGCTCCTCGCCAGCCTTCTGCGCCTCTCCGGCCGGAGAAGCGTTCTGCGCTTCGCCTGCGGGCGCCTCGCCGCCCGCCGCCGCGGCCGCCGGCGTCGCGGCCGTCATGATCCGCGCGTAGTCGCCCTCATACTTGGCGCCGGCGAGCGCCGCGGCGGAGGTCGCTTGAGCTTCTTTCTTGGCCAGATTCGAAGCGAGCTCCCGCTTGGCGAACTGGTTGGCCTGATCGCCGGTCAACGGCCGATCGTCCGCCGAAAGCACCTTGAAGAAGCTTGCGCTCGACTTGGAGCGGATGAAGAAGATGTCATCGGGCTTTCTCCCTTCGAGCGGCTTCAACATTTCCGACGGCAAGGTCGCGCCGTCCACCGCCGCCGGCCCTCGGTTGTATTTGATGCCGAGGTCGTTCAGCTTCGCCTCGACCTGATCCATCGTTTTGAAGCCTTTCGTCGCCGCGGCGAGCAACTCCATGTCCTTCTGCGGCGGGAATGAGACCTGCTCAATCTGGAAAATCTGCCGCTTGGCGAATTTATCGGGATGAGCCTCGATATAGGCGCCGACTTCGTTATTCGAGATGGTGGCGACCTTCGAGCCGAGATCGCGCTGGACATATGCGCCGGCCAGGATCTGTTCGCGCGACCGCAAGATGTCGAGATGAGCCGTGGGTTCGCGGTCGAGCTTGGCCGCGACCGCTTGCTGGACGAGATACTTGCGCTCGAGGATGCGGCTCAATACAGCCTTGACCACTTGGTCGCTGCGCTTGTCGGCGGGGATGTTGGCTAGGCGCAGTTCGTTGTCGAGCTCCTGCTGCGTCACGTCGTCCGGACCGACATGCGCGATGACCTGTCCCACGACTGCTTGCGTCTCTTGCTTCTTGCCGCAGCCGGCCAGCGCGACCGCGCCCGCAACAGCCGCGGCCGTCGCGGCTATGCGCCAGCCTCTGGATGCAAACCCTGGAACATCAAGCAAGGCCATTCTCCCACACCTGTCCATCCCGCTTCTCACGACAGGCGGTCCGCTATAGAGCGCTTCCGAGAATTTTGCGAATAGAGCTTATTCAACCCCGCCTAAATGATCAAAAACGCTCTGTTTTGAAGCACGGGTGGCGAGGGTATGGCGGGCGTCCTGGAAAAAGTCGGCCAGCGTGATCGATCAGGAACAACCTCGCCCTCGAGTACGGCAAATCCGCGTGGGCGCCCCGGATTCCACTCCAGGGACCAACTCAAATCTCGAATTCGACGCCGATTTCCAAGATCTGCTTTCCCGGGATCTTGAAATAGGCGCCAGACCGCTGGGCGTTGTGATGCATGAAGGCGAAGATCGCCTCGCGCCAGTCGAGATCGAATTTGGGAATCCTGCCGCGCGCCATCGCGTCGGCCAGTCCCCGGGGGACGTTGGGCTCCTCCATGAATCCGAAGCGCAGTTCAGCGCGTGTGAGCCCCTCGGCAAGTGGCGTCACCAGGATCCGATCCTCGTCAGGCTCCCGCGGCGCCTCAGTCGTCGACACCGCGACGAGGAGCACGTTCTCCTGCAGCGCGCGATTGCACTTGACGTTGTGCGAAAGCGCGAGCGGCACTCCCCTGGCCATCCGGCCGAGCACGATAGCCGTTCCCGGGATGCGGAACGGTGGACTCGCGCGAAGCCGCTCGATGAACTCCTGGGTTCGCTCCCGGACCTCGAGTCGCGCGGCGTCCATGACCTCCTCGCCTTGCGCCAAGTTAGCATCAGGAACGAGATGACGAAGGCGATAAGCAGTGGAAACCAGCCGCCTTCGAACAGCTTCGTCGACGTCGAGGCGAAGAACACGAGATCGAGCCCAAGAAGGCCGACGTTGATGGGGTAGACGATCAGCGGATTGAACTTCCAGTGCAGCGCGACGAACGTCGCCATCAGCGTCGTGATCACCATCAGGAGCGACAACGCGATGCCGAACGCGCCCGCGAGTGCATCCGAGGAGCCGAAGCCGAGATCACGACGGTCAGCGGCACCACGATGCGCCCCATCTGGGGCGCATATAGTTTTAGCCCCTCGATCGCGCTCAAGACTGAAATCGCCGGCGTGATCGTCCCGTCGCCATAGAGCAGGGTCGCACCCACGAGGCCGATCACGACCAGAGCGGCGCGCCATTTGTTGCGCTTGGCCCGGCGCGGGCTGACCAGGGCGAGCAGAGCCAGGATGCCGCCTTCGCCGTGGTTGTCGGCGCGCATGATAAGGATCGCGTATTTGACCGAGATGACGATGATCAGCGACCAAAAGATCAGCGACACGATGCCGAGGACTGCTTCCGCTGTCACCTGCCCTGTGGGGCTCGCGGACTTGGCTGCGACGTTGAGCGTACAGAGCGGGCTTGTGCCGATGTCGCCGAAGACGACCCCCATGCATGCGAGAGCCGCCGGCGCCAACGCCCGGCTATGCTCCTTTCGCCCTGCTGCGACAATTTTGGCGGTTGCACTCATTTAAGCCGCCTTTTTGAATGCGCTCGCGCAAAGCCGCTCTGGGCTGACAATCGGTCGCAGCGACGCTGCGACGCATTCAACTTTGTGCCCGGCAGGCAGGAAAGACAAGAGTGTCGCGGCGCATAGGTCTCGGCCTGTATCTTTATTGAATCTATATGCCGGCGGCCGCGTTTCCATGTCGAAACGTTACATGCGGCGCGGTAGACGGCGTCGTTCAGCGCGGAGGGTTTCATGCTGGATGTCGTGTTCATTGCGCTCGGATTCGTGGTCATCGCCCTGATGGCGGTCTACGCAGCGGGTCAGCGTCGGCTTTGAGGAGGCGGGCGATGACCGAACAGATCCTTGGACTGATCGTGGCCGTCGGGTTCGGCCTCTATCTGCTCTACACCTTGCTTCGTCCCGAGAAATTCTGATTTCGAGGATTTTCCAATGACCCTCGTCGGCTGGCTGCAGATCGCGTTGACGCTTGCGCTCGTGGTGGTCTGCGCCCTTCCCCTCAGCAAAATCATCGCGGGCGCCTACGCCGGCGAAAGAAACTTTCTGGCGCCGTGATCAACCATCCGACCGCGCGCATGATCAGGATCGCCTATTTGATCGAGATGACGATGATCAGCGACCAAAAGATCAGCGACACGATGCCGAGGACGGCTTCCGGCGCCACCCCTGCCCCGTGGACTGGCGGATTTGGCTGCGACGTTGAGCGTATAGAGCGGGCTCGTGTCGATGTCGCCGAAGGCGACGCCCATCGCTGCGAAAAGCACCTGCGCTTTCGGCAACGCCCCCTCTTCCGCTTGCCTGTCGCCAAACAAGATGGAACCTGCTCGAGGCCAGCGCGCAGGCGAGTCGCATTCGTCGCGCCAGTTGGGCTTTGGGAAACGCGAAACCATGCTCAAGCGACTGCCGGTTCTGTACCAGTCCGTGATCTACAGCTTCCGCGGAGGCTTTCTCATCCGCCCGTTCCTGATTGTCCTCGGGCTCGGAACGGCCGGAGCGGCTCTTTCAGCGCTGGAAGAGCGGTTCCCGCAGATTCGGCGGATCGTCCCGGAAGCGCTGTTTCCTTCGCAGGAGGACCCACAGGTCGCACAGGCCATTCTCACCAGCATCGCAACCTCGACGATGACCGTCGTTTCGATCGTCTTCGCCATTCTGTTGATGACGCTGACCCTTGCCTCGACTCAGTTTTCTCCGCGAATCCTGATCAGTTTCGTCCGCGATCGCGTCACCCAGTGGACGCTCGGAATCTTTCTTGGCACGTTTTCCTACTGCATCGCCGCGCTCCCGGCCGCCCGTTCGCTTCCATCTCCCTTCGCGCCGGTCGTCACTGTCGTCGGCGCGATGGCGCTCGCGCCGGTCTGCGTCGGCTGGCTGATCTACTTCATTCATCACATTTCGAACGCCATAAGCGTCAATCACATCGTCGATCGGATCCGCCGCGAGACCGAGCTCGTGATCAACGGGCTTATGCCCTATCCCCGACGGCCGACGCACCGGGACGAGGCGTTTGGCGCCTCACTCGAAGAATTGAAGCACGCCCTGGCGAGCCGCCGATCAGGCTACATCCGTTTTGTCGACATCCGACTCCTGAATTCGTTCGCCGAATCGTACGGCCTCTGTCTCAGGTTGGAGCGTCGCGTCGGTCAATTCATACCAGAGGGCGGCGCCCTGATGCGGACTACGCGCGGCGATCGCATTTCCGACGAGCGGGGGCTTGAGCTTCTCGCAGCGATCGACCTCGGCCCGACGCGCACCATGCAACAGGACATCGAATTCGGCGTCGTGCAAATCGTCGATATTGCATTGCGGGCGATCTCGCCGGCGGTCAACGATCCGACGACCGCAATCAGCTCGATCGATCAGCTCAGCTCCATAATGATCCGGTGGACAAGCCGAGCTCCACCGCGGAGCTACTACTACGATCCGCCGCACGTTCTCCGGGTCATCGTTCCCTGGATCGATTTCGACGGCCTGCTCGATTTGGCTTTCGAACAGATGCGCCACTATTCGATCTCGGACGCTGCAGTCAGCCTCAAACTCATGCGCGCATTGGGCGACATTTCGAGCACGACCAGCGATCCGAGTGTCCGCCGGCGCCTGCTCGAACGCGGCAAACGTATGGTCAACGGCTGCGACGGCCAGATTCAGGAATTCGACCTCGCAAGGCTTCGAGCGCGGCTCGCTCGGCTCGAATCCGGGTTGTCCTAAACGGCGTAAGCGGATCGGCAGGCTGGGGACGGAACCGGGAGCCCTCGTGAATTGTCTGCCCCCCAGGAGCCACAAAGGCTCACAGTGTCGAAACAAAAGTCGTGAGGCGCTCGAAGTTTGGCGGCGGTGGCTTCTTCTGTCCATGAGCATGATCGCTTCGGTCCAATCGTTGCGCAGCACAAAGCGACTCCGGTTTGACAGTTTGTCGCAGCAACGCTGCGACGCATTCAACTCTTGGACCCAGCGGGCAATAACCAGCAGCAAGAACGGCGAGAATGCCTCGCACCGCCTGCCGCGGCGCGGATCTTTATTGAATCCTTATGCCGGCGGTCGCGTTTCGATATCGATACCTTACATGGCGGCGCGGTAGACGGCGTCGTTCAGCGCGGAGGGTTTCATGCTGGATGTCGTGTTCATTGCGCTCGGATTCGTGGTCATCGCCCTGATGGCGGTCTACGCCGCGGGTCTGCGTCGGCTTTGAGGAGGCGGGCGATGACCGAACCGATCCTTGGACTGATCGTGGCCGTCGGGCTCGGCCTCTATCTGCTCTACACCTTGCTTCGTCCCGAGAAATTCTGATTTCGAGGATTTTCCAATGACCCTCGTCGGCTGGCTGCAGATCGCGTTGACGCTTGCGCTCGTGGTGGTCTGCGCCATTCCCCTCAGCAAAATCATCGCGGGCGCCTACGCCGGCGAAAGAAATTTTCTGACGCCCGTGCTCGGGCCTGTCGAGCGTGGCTTCTACCGGCTGGCGGGCGTCGACCCGGCGTGGGAGCAGGACTGGTTCGCCTACACGGTCGCCATGGTCGTCTTTTCCGTCGCCGGATTCCTCTCGCTCTACGCCTCGCAGCGGCTGCAGAACGTTCTGCCGCTGAACCCGCGCGGCTTCGACGCCGTCGCGCCCGATCTCGCCTTCAACACCTCGTCCAGCTTCATCACCAACACGAACTGGCAGAATTACAGCGGCGAGACGACCATGAGTCATCTCACCCAGATGCTCGGCCTCACCGTGCACAACTTCCTGTCGGCGGCGACGGGCCTCGCCATGGCGTTCGCTCTCGTGCGCGGGTTTGCGCGCTCGTCGGCGGCGACGGTCGGCAACTTCTGGGTCGACCTGACGCGGGTTACGCTTTACATCCTCCTGCCGATCTCGGTCGTCGGCGCGCTCGTCTTCGTCGCGTTGGGCATGCCGCAGACACTCGCCGGCGCGGTCGACGCGACGACCCTCGAAGGCGCGAAGCAGACCATTTCGATCGGGCCGGTCGCGAGCCAGGAGATCATCAAGGAGCTCGGCACCAACGGCGGCGGGTTCTTCAACGCCAACTCGGCTCATCCATTCGAGAACCCCAACGCCTGGACCAATTTCCTCGAGATCTGGGCGCTGCTGCTGATCCCGACGGCCTCCGTGCTCGCCTTTGGCCGCGCGGTCGGCGACCTGCGCCAGGGATGGGCCATTCTGGCGGCGATGGCGGTATTCCTTATTGTCGGCATCGGGGTCGCCTACTGGTCGGAGACCGCCGGCAACCCGATTCTGACTGCGCTGAGCGTCGACCCTTCCGCGGGCAACCTCGAGGGCAAGGAGGTTCGCAACGGTCAGGCGATGTCCGTTCTGTTCGCGACCGCCACCTCCGGCACGAGCACCGGCGCGGTCAACACGATGCACGATTCGCTGACGCCGCTCGCGGGCATGGTCCCGATGTTCAACCTTCTCGCCGGCTGCATCTGGCCGGGCGGCGTCGGCGCGGGTCTCTACGGCTTCCTGGTCGTCGCCATCATCGCGGTGTTCATCGCCGGGCTGATGGTCGGCCGCACGCCCGAATATCTCGGCAAGAAGATCGAGGTGCGGGAGATGAAGTTCGCGATGCTCGCGGTGCTCATCTATCCGCTGAGCGTGCTCGGGTTCACCGGCGCGTCCGTACTGCTCAAGACCGCGCTCGACAGCCTCGGCAACAGCGGCCCGCACGGGCTCTCCGAAATCATCTATCTCTTCGCCTCGAGCAACGCCAACAACGGCTCGGCTTTCGCCGGGATCAACGGCAACACGCTCTGGTTCAACACGACGGGCGGTCTCGCCATGCTGCTCGGCCGCTTCGCCTATGTCGTGCCGGTCCTGGCGCTCGCCGGATCGCTGGCGGCGAAGAAGAAGGTTCCCGCCTCCGCCGGCACGTTCCCCACCGACGGCCCGCTGTTCGTCGGGCTGCTCGTCGGCGTGATCGTCATTCTCTATCTCCTGCAATACTTCCCCGCCCTGTCCCTTGGGCCGGTGGTCGAGCACCTCTTGATGCTCGGCGGCAAGACCTTCTGACGGGAGTCTGGTCCATGTCGAAAAAAGCAAAGCCCCAAGGGCTGTTCGACCGCAAGATCATCGGCCCTGCGGCGATCGCTGCGGTGCACAAGCTCGATCCGCGCGCGCTGGCGAAGAATCCGGTCATCTTCGTGACCGAGGTCGTCTCGGTCCTGGTGACGCTGTTCTTCGTGCGGGATCTCATAGCACACGACGGGCTCGCGTCCTTCACGGGACAGATCGCCGCCTGGCTATGGTTCACGGTCCTGTTCGCCAATTTCGCCGAGGCGGTGGCGGAAGGGCGCGGCAAGGCGCAGGCGGACACCTTGCGCCGGGCGCGCACCGACACCATCGCCAAGCGCTACGTCGATCCGAAGACTCTGGACGGCCCCGTTGAGAGCGTGAACGCGCTCGACCTTCGCGCGGCCGATATCGTTCTGGTCGAGGCGGGCGAGATCATCCCGAGCGACGGCGATATCATCGAAGGCGTCGCTTCCGTCAACGAATCAGCCATCACCGGCGAATCTGCGCCCGTCATTCGCGAAGCGGGCGGCGACCGATCGGCCGTCACCGGCGGCACGACGGTGCTGTCGGACTACATCAAGGTGAGGATCACGGCCTCTCCGGGATCGACCTTCCTCGACCGCATGATCGCGCTCGTGGAGGGCGCCGAGCGCCAGAAGACCCCGAACGAGTTGGCGCTGTCGATCCTGCTGTCGGGGCTAACCATCATCTTCCTCATTGTCTGCGTCACGCTGTGGCCGATCGCCAGGTACTCGGGCACGGACCTGTCGGCGACGGTGCTGATTGCGCTCCTCGTCTGCCTCATTCCGACGACGATCGGCGGACTTCTGTCGGCGATCGGCATCGCCGGCATGGACCGGCTGATCCGGTTCAACGTCATCGCGACCTCAGGCCGATCGGTCGAGGCGGCGGGCGACGTCGACACGCTCTTGCTCGACAAGACCGGGACGATCACGTTCGGCAACCGGATGGCGACCGAGTTCATTCCCGTTCCCGGCGTCAGCACGAAAGAGCTCGCCACGGCGGCATTGGCCTCGAGCCTTGCGGACGAAACGCCGGAGGGCCGTTCGATTGTCGCGTTCGCCAGGGGAGACCACGGCATCCGCGAACCGAAATTCGACCCGGCAAATATGGTCGAGGTGCCTTTCTCCGCTCAGACGCGCATCTCCGGCGTCGATGTCGCCGGCCGGTCGATCCGCAAAGGGGCCGTCGACTCGATCCTGCGCTATCTCAAGACGACGCTGGACAAGACGCCGTCCGAGTTCCGGCTCGCGGTCGAGCGCATCGGGATGTCCGGCGGCACGCCGCTCGCCGTGGCTGACAAGGGAACGCTTCTCGGCGTCATACACCTCAAGGACGTGGTAAAGCCTGGAATCAAGGAACGCTTTGCGGCCCTGCGCGCCATGGGGATTCGCACCGTCATGGTCACGGGCGACAATCCGATCACCGCCGCGGCGATCGCCTCCGAAGCGGGCGTCGACGACTTCCTCGCCGAGGCGACGCCCGAGGAGAAGCTCGTCTACATCCGCAAGGAGCAGTTCGGCGGCCGGCTCATCGCCATGTGCGGCGACGGCACCAACGACGCGCCGGCGCTCGCCCAGGCGGACGTCGGGGTCGCGATGCAGACCGGCACGCAGGCTGCGCACGAAGCCGGCAACATGGTCGACCTCGACTCCAACCCGACGAAGCTCATCGAGATCGTCGAGATCGGCAAGCAGCTCCTGATGACCCGCGGCTCGCTGACGACCTTCTCCATCGCCAACGACGTCGCGAAATACTTCGCGATTCTTCCGGCGATGTTCCTCGCGACCTATCCGGCGCTGGCCGCGCTCAACGTGATGCGGCTCGCCTCGCCGCAGTCGGCGATCCTGTCCGCCGTCATCTTCAACGCGCTGATCATCATCGCGCTGATTCCGCTGGCGCTGAAGGGTGTCGCCTACCGGCCGGTCGGCGCGGCGGCGCTCCTGCGCCGCAACCTGCTTATCTATGGCTTGGGCGGAATCATCGCGCCCTTCATCGGCATCAAGGCGATCGACCTCGTCGTCGCCGCCTTGCACCTGGCTTGATTATCGGGAGTTTTCGATGCTCCAACACCTGCGCCCAGCGGTCGTGATGCTGATCCTGTTCAGCGCGCTGACCGGCCTCGTCTATCCGCTGGCGATTACGGGAATCGCGCAAATCGCGATGCCAAGCCACGCCAACGGCAGCCTCATCGAAAAGGACGGCGCGGTCGTCGGCTCGGCGCTGATCGGGCAGAACTTCAAGAGCGACCGCTATTTCCATCCGCGCCCGTCCGCGACCACCGACACGGACCCCAACGATTCGACGAAGACGATCGACGCGCCCTATAACGCCGCAAATTCCGCCGGCTCGAACCTCGGCCCGACCTCGCAGAAGCTGGTCGATCGCGTGAAGGCAGGGGTGGAGGCGTGGCGGGCGATGGCCGGCCAAGGTCCGGTTCCAGCGGACGCCGTGACGACCTCGGCCTCGGGACTCGACCCCGATGTCTCGCCGGAAACCGCGCTGGCGCAAGTTGCTTCGGTCGCCAAGGCGCGCGGCCTCGACGAGGGCCGGGTGCGGCAGTTGGTCGAGACCTCTATCGAGGGGCGAATTCTCGGACTCTTCGGCGAACCCAGGGTCAACATTTTGCGGCTGAACTTGGCGCTGGATCAGCTGAAGTCGTCGTAGCCGCCGACGAGCGCGCCCCCAGCGTGTGCGCTCGCTGACGGGCGTCCGAACCGCGCTCCGTTTGCAATCCTAACACGGGGGGTGACTTCCACATCGATCGCTTATGCGCCCAAGGCTTATGCGATCATCTGGAGAATACGGAGTTGTTGCATGAGCAGGTTTCCACGCGACGGGATCATCGCCCAGGGTTCCAGATTCGATGTCCGCGCTCTTGTTGATGGGCGCGGTCGCGAGCCGCCGTCGCCCGCTAACCTTTTCGCCCGTCTCGGGGTGCTGCTGTTGGTCGCACTCTGCTTTGGATTGGCCGCGCAGTTTCTGGTCGGCGCGCCCTAGTTCACGATCGCGATATCTCCCGCAAGCGCGTCAGGACGCCAGCGGTATTCGGGATCGGCGCGCCCGGCTACAGCCGAAGCATCGCCATGAAACTCCTTTCAGGCTTGTTTTGGGGCCTCGTGCTCGTCACGGCGGGCGTCAGCTACCGGTGGGGCAGCATGGTCGGCCTGATCTTCTTCGTCTTCACGCTGATGATTGGCGCCGTTCTCGTTTCTCGTTGGGGTCTGCATTGAGAAACGGTGGATCCTGCATTTGGTCCCTCTCGCCGAAGCTGAGATAGGCTGCTGCGAGTCGATCGGGTTCCGTTCGACGCTCACACCGTCCCCAGAGCGGGATGAATTTAAGTATGTTCATTAGCCGGCGTTGGCGAAGGAGTAGGCGCATTCCTGGGCGGTGTAGGTTCCAAGGAGTAGGCCAGCAACCAACGAAAAGAGATTGTACTACGAATCGAACGCGCCCGGAAATCGCGCAAAAACGTCCCTGATCTCTCTGCGAAAGCTCCCTGTTCTCCTGCGAAAGCTCCCTGTTCCGCGAAATGAAACTCCCTGTTTCTTTGTCGGGAGTGGCGGTCGCGCGACCGTCTCGGCCGATCTCCGCGGCGGGCCGGCGCCACGGCGGCGCCCCGTCGGCGCCGCGCCTGTTACGCCTGCAGGCGGCTGTGAAAGTTCTTGGCGAGAGTCATAGTCTGCGCTATGTTTGTTCCCTCGTCCCATGGGAGCGTCATGAGCAACAGACCTCATCCTTCGAGGCCCGCTTCGCGGAGTCATCGAGCCGTGAGGCGTGGGTGCGAACAAAGCCAACTCTTGTAACCGGGGCGAATTTCCGGGCGGCGTTAGCTTGGGGCGGGCCTGACGAGAGTTGCGAGATCGGGGATTTCGGGGCCTGGAATGGCGAGGCGAGCGTCGAGATAGTCGAAGAAGGGGATTTTGAGCTTCCTGCAGGTCTTGGCGAGCCCGAGCATGACGTCGCGGGCGTCGCGGCCTCTGTCGCTGAGGGTCCCGCCGGAGATTTTGCGCTTGGTGACGAAGACGCGGATGTCGTTTTCCGAGGCGTTGGTGTGCAGCGGAATATGGGGATGGTCGAGGACGCGCAAGAGATCGTCCTTGAGGCGAAAGAGGCGCCTGAGCAGGCTGTCGAGGGTGGCGTAGCCGGTTCTGGAGCGGTTGAAGATGCGGTCGAACTGCGCCCGCAAACGCTCGGCTTTCTCGAGGCTCGGGGCGAGCTTGTATTCTTTTAAGGCGCGATAGAACCACCAGATCATGCGCCGTGCGACCTCGATCGCGTTGCGCTGCTTGTCGTTGGCGGGGATGAGCTTGTGGACCAGGCGTTCGGCGTGCACCCAGCACAAGGCGTGTTCGCCGACGCGGAACTGGCCGGCGCCGTCTGACACGACGATGGCTTGGCCGAGCAGGCCTTGCTCGCGAACGGCGCCCCACAGAGCCCCTCGCTGGCGACCCGCACCGGATCGGGGGTGATCCTGAGATCGGCGAATCCGAGCGCGTTCAGATGGCTCGTCCAGTCTTCGTGAGACGCAAAAAGCCGCGTCGGATGGCCCGCGAGCGTGTCGATGAGGCTGAGGCTCAGATTGCAAGCCCGCATGTAGACGAGCGCCGCCTCGTTGACCACGTAAGAGGCCGCGCCGCCCAGGAGATTGCGCAGGAACGCCAGGCGGGACTTGCTCGGGCCGGTTCGAAACGTGGTGAAGCTGTCGGAACCGATCTGGGTCGTCACGCCGCTCTTGCCTCGATGGCGGGCGCCGGTGTCGTCGACCGTGACGAAGGAAGCGCTGCTCAATCCGGTCTTCAGCACCTCGGCGTCCTCAGCGCGGAACGTCTCGAGCCTGGCGGCCAGCAGGCGCACCACCGGCGTTTCGAAATCACCACGCCGACGCCGTTCAGCAGCGCCAGAATCCGCTCGCAGGTCATCTGTCCCTGAAAGTGCAGCATCAAGATCAGGCGCTGAAGATGCGGGCCATAGCCACCGACGATCCCGGGATCGAGCGGCGCGATCAAAGTCTTCCCATCCGGCGTTTGCCAGCGCTCGCGCCGATAGCGGGTCACCAAGGATTCAGAACCAAGTCCTGAACGCGATCTCTTCGTAGCCCTTGTGGCGGGAACCCGCTGGCGCGTCGACCTTCACCTCGATGGTTTGCGTGACCGTCAGCTTGTCCAGGTTGCTGCCGCGCCGCTGCGTCGACCGCCCGCCCTTGGGCGCGTTCGCTTGCGAATCCGGTCGGTCCGTCGCCTTGTCCATCCCCGAGGGTTTCTGCGGCGGCCGCGGCGGCAGTTTCTTCAATCGCGCCAGTTCGTCCTTGACCGCCTGATGCTCGACCCTCAGCTTGGCCAACGCCCCGCTCACCTTCTCGTACTCCGCCTGAAAGCGGGTCACTTCGCCAATCAAAGTGCGAACCAGGCCGATGAGCTCGGCCGGCGTCATGCGCTCAAGCGGATCACCCAAATCAACGGACATCCCCAGCTTGAATCATACTTTCCGACGCTTGACTCCCCCCTTCCGCCCGGAAATTTGCCCCGATTACCAACTCTTGCTCTAACCCTTTGAAAACGCTCAAAACGGCAATGGGCAGGCCTTGCAACGAGTTGGCATGAATGCGCGGTCGGCGCCCCGTCCGTTTGGCGTCGACGCCTCGGTTTCTTGGTTGTGGCCGCGATGACGGCGGCGGTTCAACCCGATCGCGTCGCGCTCTAGTCGGTGCAACGGCCTTCCTCCCTTGAAAGGATAATGATTTTCAGAAAAGTAGCATTCTTCTGCGAAAGTCCGATCTATATTGTATATTTGTTGTTGAGACCGACATGAGGGAGGACGCGCCAGGTCGGGTTGCGCCGAAGCCGCTTTCCGCCTGTCGGCCGCCCGCCGCCTTCTCGCCGTGGCGTCTCGGGCGCCGCTCTGCTTGCCGCGCCGGCCCGGCTGGAAATGCTGCAGCAAGCAATTGAAAAGACGCGATTGGGCGGCTGGAAATGGCGATGGCCGCCGTCATGCACGGTTCTCGCTGAGCGCCCTCGCGAGCGCCAGTGTTCTGATCGGCGAACCGCGCGGCAACCTTTTGCTGCTGATTTTGGCGCTGGATCAGCTAAAGTCGTCGTGACAGACGATGGTTGCTGATGGCCCAGTCGAGCCGACCCGACGGACGCCCTGACCCGGACGCGCTCCTGGCGGCAGCGCGGCGGGAAACCGTTGGCCGATTGAAGGTGTTCGTAGGCGCCGCGCCCGGCGTCGGCAAGACCTACGCGATGCTGCAGGGCGCGCGTCGCTTGAAGGATGAGGGCGTCGACATCGTCGTCGGCCTCGTCGAAACGCACGGGCGCGCCGAGACGGGCGCTCTCCTCGAGGGGCTCGAGGTTCTGCCGCGCCGCATGGTCGAGTACCGCGGCCACACGATCGGCGAGTTCGACATCGACGGGGCGCTCGTGCGGAAGCCCAAGCTGATCGTCGTCGACGAGCTCGCTCACACGAACGCTCCCGAAAGCCGCCATCCCAAGCGCTGGCAGGACGTTCAGGAGTTGCTGGACGCCGGCATCAACGTGTGGACGGCGCTCAACATCCAACACCTCGAGAGCCTCGCCGACGTCGTCTCGCGCATCTCCGGCGTCGTCGTGCGGGAGACCGTGCCCGACCGCGTGCTGCAGGAGGCGACCGACGTCGTCCTGGTCGACATCACGCCGGACGAGCTCATTCAGCGCCTGAATGAAGGCAAGGTCTATGTGCCCGAGACGGCGCGGCGCGCGATCCAAAACTTCTTCACTCCCGGCAACCTGACCGCGCTCCGCGAAATGGCGCTCCGCCGTACGGCCGACCGGGTCGACGACCAGATGGTCGACTATTTGCGCCAGAAGGCGATCGAGGGCCCCTGGGCCACCTCCGAGCGCCTGCTCGCCTGCGTCGGCGCGGAAGAAGTGTCCGAGCGCGTCGTGCGTCGCGCCGCCCAGCTCGCGACCTCCCTCAACGCCGCCTGGACCGCAGTCACCATCGAGCCTGTCGATCAGGAGGCGGACGCCAGGAAGGCGAACCAGATCGCCAAGACTTTCGGCCTCGCCGAGCGGCTCGGCGGCGACACGATGCGACTCCAGGGCAGCGACTATCCAGGAGAAATTCTGCGCCTCGCCCGCCGCGAGAACGTCACCCAAATCGTCCTTGGACAATCGCGCTCGGGGTTCTGGGCGCGCCTGATCGGCCGTTCGCTGCCGGAACAGCTTATCCGCCAGGCCGGGCCGATCGAGGTTCACGTCGTCTCCAGCGAGGAAGCGAAGAGTCCAGTCTGGCGGAGGTTCGCGCTGAAATTCAGTCCGAAGGGGCTGAACGCGGAGATCGTGGCGGCTCTTGGGTCCGTCGCTTGCGCCGTCCTCGTCGGCGAAGCGCTGACGGCCGAGCCCAAGCTTCCCAATCTGTCGATGATCTTCCTGACCGCCGTTTTGTTCAGCGGCGTTCGCTTCGGCACGCGGGCCGCAGTCATTGCCTCGTTCGCCTCGTTCGCCGCCTACAATTTCTTTTTCATCCCTCCCCTCTACACCTTCACGGTCGCCCAGCCGCAGGAGCTGTTTGCGCTTCTGATCTTCCTAGCCGTCGCCGTGCTGACCGGCTCGCTGACCGGGCGGGTACGCGACCAGCGCGAAGGCGTGATCAAGAACGCCGAGATCATGCGGTCGCTTTACGACTATTCCCGCAAGCTTTCGGGCGCTTCCACCGCCGACGACGTGCTGTGGGCGGCCGCGGCCCACCTGCATGCGACGTTCGGCGGCCGCATTGCGCTCCTGGTGGCGGAGGGCGACGAGCTTCAGATACGGGCCGCTTGGCCGCCCGACGCCCAGCTCGACGCCGCTGCGATGACCGCCGCCCGCTGGTCCGAGCGGAAGAACGAGCCGGCCGGGTGGGGGACAGGCACCCTGCCGAGCGTCGCATACCAGTTCCGCCCGCTCGTCGCGGCGCGCGGGCCGATCGCCGTCTGCGGCTTCGAGCCGCATTCGCCCGAGCAACCGATCACGGCGGAAGACGAGCGCGCCCTGACCGCGATCCTCGATCAGACCGCGATCGCGCTCGACCGTGCGCTGCTCGCGCGCGAGGCCGTGAAGGCGGCGTCGATGCAGGAGAACGAGAAGGTGCGCGACGCGCTGCTTGCCTCGCTCTCGCACGACCTGCGCACGCCCTTGTCCGCAATCGCCGGCGCGGCCACTTCGCTGCGTTCGCTCGGCGACAAGATGAGCCCGGCGGAACGCCTCGAACTTCTCGTATCCATCGAGGAGGAGACCGCGCGGCTGTCGCGCTTCGTCGCGAACCTGCTCGACATGTCGCGCATCGAAGCGGGCAATCTCAAGGTCAAGCGCGATCTCGTCGACGTCGCCGATGTCGTGCAGGGCGCCGCCGAGCGAAGCCGCAAGGCTTTCCCGAAGCAGCCGGTGCGCGTCAATCTCGCGCCGGACCTGCCGTTCGTCCGCGCAGACGACAAACTCCTCGAGCAGGTGCTGTTCAACCTGCTCGACAATGCGCACAAATACGCCGGCGACAGCGGAGCGACCATTCATGGCCGCAAGGACGGCGACGAGGTCATCCTCTCCGTCACCGACGAGGGGCCGGGGGTGAAGGCGACCGAACTCGAGCGCATCTTCGAGAAATTCTACCGCTGCGGCCGCGCCGACGGCCGCAGACCCGGCACGGGACTTGGCCTGTCGATCTGCCGCGGACTCATCGAAGCGATGGGCGGGACGGTCATCGCGCAAAGTCCCGCGGTAAAGAGGAGGGGGACGCGCATCGTCATCCGCTTGCCCGCCGCGGAGCCGACGGCGATCGAGATGAGGCCGGCGCGATGAGGGGCTGTCGCGTCCTCGTGGTCGACGACGAACCGCAAATTCAGCGCTTCCTGCATGTCGCGCTGACCGCCGCCGGCTACGAGGTTCTGACGGCGGAGACGGGCGCGCAGGCTCTGCGCCAGACCGCGACCGGGGCGCCCGATCTCATCGTGCTCGACCTCGGGCTGCCCGACCGCGACGGCAAGGAGGTCCTCAGCGAGATCCGCGAGTTCTCGCAGACGCCGGTGATCATCCTCTCCGCGCGGGATCGCGAGTCGGAGAAAATCGAAGCGCTCGATCTCGGCGCCGACGACTATGTCGAGAAGCCGTTCGGGATCGGCGAACTGACCGCGAGGCTTCGCGCGGCGCTCCGGCACAGGGCGAGCGAGGCCCAACCCGCTCAGCGGATCGAGATCGAAGGCGTCCTCATGGATTTCGACAAGCGCCTCGTCACGCGCGACGGCGTTCCGATCAAGCTGACGCCGAAGGAATACGATCTGCTCGCGATCCTCTTCCGCAACGCCGGCCGCGTCGTCACCCACCGCCAGGTTCTCTCCGCCGTCTGGGGACCGGCGCATGCCGAGGACACGCAATATCTGCGCGTATTCATCGGCCAGTTGCGCGCCAAGATCGAGGGCGATCCGACGGCGCCGAAAATCGTCAAGACGGAGCCAGGCGTCGGCTACCGGGCTGCCGAGGCTTGAGGTGCCGCGCGCTGCTTTAACGTAAGCGTCTGATCAATTCCTCGGCGCCCGTGCAGCGCAATTCGGCGCCAGCGATCCGAAACGCCTTTGAAAAGTCGCTGGCATGCTCGTTGCGAGACGGCCCGAGGCTCCTGTGGGCCGGACTCACGGCCCCGTTCGACGGGGCGCACTCGACGAGGTCATCCATGTCCTTGACAAAACGGATTGTTTCGCGCGCGGCAGGCGCGCTGGCGCTCGGCGCTTTGGCCGTCAGCGCCACCGCCGCCTGGGCGGAAGACACGATCAAGATCGGCATCCTTCACTCGCTCTCGGGCACGATGGCGATCAGCGAGACGACGCTCAAAGACGTGATGCTGATGTTGATCGACGAGCAGAACAAAAAGGGCGGCGTGCTCGGCAAGAAGTTGGAAGCCGTCGTGGTCGATCCGGCCTCGAACTGGCCGCTGTTCGCAGAGAAGGCGAAGGAACTCATCGAGAAGGACAAGGTCGCGGCCGTGTTCGGTTGCTGGACCTCGGTGTCGCGCAAGTCGGTGCTGCCGGTGTTCAAGGAGCTCGATAACATCCTGTTCTATCCGGTGCAGTACGAAGGCGAAGAGTCCGAGCGCAACGTCTTCTATACCGGCGCAGCGCCCAATCAGCAGGCCATTCCCGCCGTCGACTACCTGACGAGCGAGGACAGCGGCTCGGTTAAGCGCTGGGTGCTGGAGGGTACCGACTACGTCTATCCGCGCACGACCAACAAGATCCTTGAAGCCTACCTCAAGTCGAAGGGCGTCAAGCCTGAAGACATCATGATCAACTACACGCCGTTCGGCTTCTCCGACTGGCAGACCGAGGTGTCGAAGATCAAGGCGTTCGGCTCGGCGGGCAAGAAGACGGCGGTCGTCTCAACCATCAACGGCGACGCGAACGTGCCCTTCTACAAGGAGCTCGGCAACCAGGGCGTCAAGGCGACCGACATTCCGGTTGTCGCCTTCTCGGTCGGCGAAGAGGAACTGGCCGGTCTCGACACCAAGCCGCTGGTCGGCCATCTCGCCGCCTGGAACTACTTCGAATCGATCGACACGCCGGACAACAAGGCGTTCATCGACAAGTGGCACGAATTCATCAAGAAGCCGAACCGCACAACCAACGACCCGATGGAGGCCCATTACATCGGCTTCAACATGTGGGTGAAGGCGGTGGAGAAAGCGGGCACGACCGATCCGGACAAGGTGATCGACGCGATGATTGGCGTCGCGGCGCCCAATCTAACCGGCGGAATCGCCACGATGATGCCGAATCATCACATCACCAAACCGGTGTATATCGGCGAAATCCAGGGCAATGGCCAGCTCAACACGGTCTGGCAGACGCCGGGGACCGTGGTCGCGCAGGAATGGTCGCCCTACCTCGAGGGTTCGCGCGACCTGATCGCCGATTGGCGCAAGCCGCTGTCCTGCGGCAACTTCAATGTCAAGACCGGCAAGTGCGGCGGCTGAGCCCCCACCCCTGACCGCCCCTCACCACCGACCCCTCTCCCGCAGGCGGGAGAGGGGAGGCGCGCCTTCTCCCGCTCGCGGGAGAAGGTGGCGCGAAGCGCCGGATGAGGGCTTCGCACGGCCTCACACTGGATTCGTCTCGATGCCGCCAGACGCAAGATCGCTCCGCGCCGTCCGCCATGACGCGCTCGCCCTCGCGTTCGGCGTCCTCGCGCTCCTCGCCTGCCTGCTTCTCTCCCGCGCTGCCCGCGCCGACGCCCTCGACGACACGATGGCGAAATTTCTCGACGACAAGTTTCCCCAGACGGAGAAGGCGATCGGCGAACTCGCCGCCGAAGCGCCGCCGCAGGCCGCCGCCATCCTGGACGCGCTCGGCGACAACCGTCTCCTGTTCGACAAGGCCGATCGCCTCGTCGCCTATAAGACGGCGGCCGGCGCGATCCTTGACGCCAAGACCGGCCAAGCGATCGCCAACCCCGCCGCCTTCAAGAAAGTGCGTGTCAACAATGCGATCCGCCGCGCCATCGAAGGCTCGCTGGGCTCGCTGACGCTCGCCAACCCCGACCCTGAGAAGCGCATCGCCGCGGCCGAGGATGTGTTCAGGACCCGCGACGTCAAGGCGCTGCCGGCGCTTCGGGCGCAACTCGCGAAGGAGAGCAATCCGCGCGTCGCCGACGCTCTGAGGATCGCCGAGGCGGCGATCGTTGCGGTGAGCGACAACGCGTCGTCGCCGGACCGCCTCGCCGCAATCGACATCCTGAAGGCGCGCGGCGACCAGGACTCGCAGAGCCTGATCGATCAACTCTTGCAGAAGGCGAGCGACCCAGCGGTCAAGAGCGCGGCCGAGTCCGCCTTGTCCTCCGTCCACACGCGCCTCGCGATGTGGGGCGCGGCGCAGGATCTGTGGTACGGGGTCTCGGCCTCGTCGGTTCTCCTGCTGGCGGCGATCGGTCTCGCCATCACCTTCGGCGTCATGGGCGTCATCAACATGGCGCATGGCGAAATGGTGATGCTCGGCGCCTATGCGACCTATGTGGTGCAGCTCGTATTGCCGCCCTCGCTGCAGAACTGGTCGCTCGCATTCGCCATCCCTCTCGCCTTCCTCGTCGCGGCGATCGTCGGCGTCGCGATCGAGCGCCTGATCATCCGCTATCTCTACACCCGCCCGCTCGAGACCCTGCTTGCGACCTGGGGCGTCTCGCTCATCCTGCAGCAGTTGGTGCGCAGTCTGTTCGGCGCCAACAATCGGCTGGTCAGCAATCCGCCCTTTATGTCGGGGGCCTTCCATCTCGGCGGACTCGAGATCACGACCAACCGCCTCTGGATCATCGTGCTCGCGATCGTCGTGTTCGTCGCACTGCAGCTCGTGCTGCGCGCCACGCCCTTCGGCCTGCAAATGCGGGCGGTGACGCAGAACCGCCGCATGGCCGCGGCGATGGGCATTTCGACCGCCGGCATCGACATGCTCGCCTTCGCGCTCGGTTCGGGCGTCGCAGGCGTCGCCGGCGTCGCCTTGTCGCAGATCGACAATGTCTCGCCCAACCTCGGCCAGGGCTACATCATCGACAGCTTCATGGTCGTCGTATTCGGCGGCGTCGGGAACCTTTGGGGCGCCGCGCTCGGCGCGCTGACGCTCGGGATCGCCAACAAGATTCTCGAACCGGTGATCGGCGCCGTCCAGGGCCAGATTGTGCTCCTGATCGTCATCATCCTCTTCATTCAGAAACGGCCGCGCGGACTGTTCGCGCTCAAGGGCCGCGCGGTGGAAGCATGAGCGCGCGACTCGACCGTCTCGGCCTCGTCTTCGTCACTCTCCTGGCGCTGGCGGCGATCCTGGTGCCCCTCCTGTCTCTGGCGACGCCGGCCGATTCGCCTTTCAACATCCCACCCTATCTGGTGCAGCTGTTCGGCAAGTATCTCTGCTACGCCATCCTCGCCGTCGCGCTCGACCTCGTCTGGGGCTATTGCGGCATCCTGTCGCTCGGCCACGGCGCGTTCTTCGCCCTCGGCGGCTACGCGATGGGCATGTATCTGATGCGCCAGATCGGCGCGCGCGGCGTCTACGCCAACCCGATCCTGCCCGACTTCATGGTGTTTTTGAACTGGAAGGAGCTGCCCATCGCCTGGTGGGGATTCAACTGGTTTGCCTACGCCATGCTGATGGTCGCGCTCGTTCCGGGCCTGCTGGCGCTCGCCTTCGGCTGGTTCGCCTTCCGCTCGCGGGTGACCGGCGTCTACCTGTCGATCATCACCCAGGCGATGACCTTCGCGCTCTTCAAGGAGTTCTTCCGCAACGATTTCGGCTTCGGCGGCAACAACGGCCTGACCGACTTCAAGGACCTCCTCGGCTTCTCGCTGCAGTCGGCCTCGACCAAGGCCGCCTTGTTCTCGGCGAGCGCGATCGCCCTCATCGTCGCCTATTGGGTCGCCCGCGCGATCATCGGCTCGAAATACGGCAAGGCGCTGATCGCGGTGCGCGACGCCGAGAGCCGCATGCGCTTCCTCGGCTACCGGGTCGAGAATTTCAAGCTCTTCGCCTTCGTCGTCTCGGCGGTGATGGCGGGCGTCGCCGGCGCGCTCTATGTGCCGCAGGTCGGCATCATCAACCCGAGCGAATTCGCGCCCTCCAATTCGATCGAGGCGGCGATCTGGGTCGCGGTCGGCGGACGGGCGACGCTATTCGGCGCGGCGATCGGCGCGATCGCGGTCAATTTCGCCAAGACCTATTTCACCGGCGCCTTCCCAGAATACTGGCTCTACGGCCTTGGCCTCATGTTCGTCCTCGTGACCCTGTTCCTGCCCAAGGGCCTGCTCGGCCTCGCGCTGACCACCCGCGAGAACGCGCCTCGCGTCGAGGCGCCCGCCATCGCCGTCGAGGAGGGGGCCGACCCATGATCGCAGCCGACGATCCGGCCCTCACCTCGTCGCTGCTCTATCTCGACGGGATCAGCGTCTCCTTCGACGGCTACAAGGCTCTGCGCGGCCTGTCGCTGGTGCTCGCGCCGGGCGAAATGCGCGCCATCATCGGCCCCAACGGCGCCGGCAAGACGACGATGATGGACGTCATCACCGGCAAGACGCGTCCCGACGAGGGCGATGTCCTGTTCGACGGCCGGCACGATCTCACCAGGCTCGACGAGGCGGAGATCGCCTCGCTCGGCATCGGCCGCAAGTTCCAGAAGCCGACCGTCTTCGAGAACCACACGGTCGAGGACAATCTCCTCCTCGCGACCAAGGCGCCGCGAGGCGTGCTCGCGACGTTGTTCGGCCGCGACGACAGGGCGGTGCGCGAGACGATCGACGAGATTCTCGCCACCACCCGCCTCGGCGACCAGCGCGCCCGCGTCGCGGGGTCGCTGTCGCACGGGCAGAAGCAGTGGCTCGAGATCGGCATGCTGCTCGCGCAGGACCCGAAGCTTCTCCTGGTCGACGAGCCGGTCGCCGGCATGACCGACGCAGAGACGGCGGCGACCGCCGAGCTCTTGCGGGCGATCGAGCGGGATCACTCGGTCGTCGTGGTCGAGCACGATATGGCGTTCGTGCGCGAGCTCGGGGTGAAGGTGACGGTCCTGCACGAGGGCTCGGTGCTGGCCGACGGCTCGCTCGACAGGGTGAGCGCCGATCCGCGCGTCATCGAAGTCTATCTCGGCCGGTAGCCGAAGAGGATGAGGAAATGTGGCTGAGCGGGCGTCCCCTCACCCCGGCCCTCTCCCGCAAGCGGGAGAGGGGGCGCGACCCTTCTCCCGCTTGCGGGAGAAGGTGGCCCGAAGGGCCGGATGAGGGCCCGCGCGCCTCTTGGTTTGATCCCTCAAGAGTTGTTATCCCAGGCGTCCCATGCTGAGCGTCGAACGCATCGATCTCTTCTACGGCGCGGCGCAGGCCTTGCGCGCGGTGTCGCTGAAGGCGGAGACCGGACGGATTCTGACCGTGCTCGGACGCAACGGCGTCGGAAAGTCGTCGCTGCTGCGCGCCATCGTCGGTCAGCACATGACGGCCTCCGGCTCGATCAGCTGGAACGACCAGGACATGACGCGGCTGCCGAGCCATCTGCGCGCCAGGGCCGGCTTCGGCTACGTGCCGCAGGGCCGCGAGATTTTCCCGCTCCTCACCGTGCGCGAGAACCTGATGACCGGCTTCGCTGGCCTGCCGCGGGCCGAGCGCGCCCTCGACGACGAGCTCTTCTCGCTCTTCCCGGTGCTCGGCGACATGCTCGGGCGGCGCGGCGGGGATCTCTCCGGCGGCCAGCAGCAGCAGCTCGCCATCGCCCGCGCGCTGGTGATGAAGCCAAAACTCCTCATCCTCGACGAGCCGACCGAGGGCATCCAGCCTTCCATTATCAAGGACA
This sequence comes from uncultured Alphaproteobacteria bacterium, assembly GCA_963758335.1. Classification (GTDB taxonomy): domain Bacteria; phylum Pseudomonadota; class Alphaproteobacteria; order Rhizobiales; family Beijerinckiaceae; genus Roseiarcus. Next base: position 1,713,405 of record CAVWVF010000004.1, read on the forward strand.
TCGGCCGCGCGCTCGTCCATCTGCGCCAGAGGGGCGGGATGGCGATCCTGGTGGTCGAGCAATATTTCGAATGGGCGCGCGACATCGCCGACGACTATGCGGTGATGGACCGCGGCGCGATCGTGCTGTCAGGAACGCGGGCGGAGATGGACGAGGCGCAGGTGCGCGGCCGGATGACGGTGTGAGGGCGGGAAGCCGCGGGCGGCGCGCGGCGCCAGTCGCCGCCCGATCCCGACCAATCCGCGCTACAGCAAGAACCGGTAGGCGCCGTAGAGCAATGCCAGCGCACCGGCGGCGTAGGCCGCCACCGTCACGTACATGCCCGTGATGACGTTGCCGACCGTCTTCTTGAACTCCGCCCTCACATCGGGGAAGTCGCCCGCGGGCTGTGGAACACCCAGGAACGCGCAGAGCGGCGCCCAGCCCTGATCGACGCTGAAGATCAAGAGCTTGTCCGCCGGAACAGTCGCCTTGACCTCGTCGATATGCGCCTTGTAGCGGGCGATCGCCTTGGCCTTGTCGGACATGGTTCCCTGCAGCGACCTTTGATAGACCAGTTTGTGGCAGGGGACTAAACCGCTCGCGCGGTAGGGGCGGCCCGGTCCGGGCTGGAGGACGGCGAGAGCTGAAGGACAACGCGAGGTCTCGGGCCTGTCTCAGGATCGTGGGGTTCACAACCCCATGCGAGACAGGAGGTTTCGCGATGCCCGACAAGCCCATCAGCCCAGTGCGCCAGCGCATGATCGACGATATGACGGCGCGCCGGTTCACCGAAGACACCCAGAGGGACTACGTTCGGGCCGTGAGGAACTTCACGGCTTTCCTCGGCCGGTCGCCCGATAAGGCGTCGGCCGAGGACCTTCGCCGATATCAATTGCATCTGGCCAAGCAGCATATCGGCCCGGCGAGCATCAACTCGGCCTGCACGGCGCTGCGGTTCTTCTTCAAGATCACGCTCGAAAAGCCCGACCTCGTCCGGCATCTGGCGCCGGTGCAGCAGCCGCGCAAGGCGCCGGTCGTGCTGAGCCAAGACGAGGTGGCGCGCCTCATCGAAGCCGCCCCCAGCCTGAAGTACAAAGCCGCGCTCAGCGTCGCCTACGGTGCGGGACTGCGGGTGTCCGAGGTCGCGCACCTGAAGGTGCCCGACATCGACAGTCAGCGCATGACGCTGCGGGTGGAGCGAGGCAAGGGACAGCGAGAGCGATATGTGATGCTCTCGCCGCAACTGCTCGAGCTCTTGCGCCAATGGTGGCATGCGGCGCGACCGCCGGTCTGGCTCTTTCCCGGCCAGAACCCGATCAATCCTGTGACTGAGCGTCAGATCAACCGCGCCATGCAGGCCGCGGCGAAGGCGGCGGGCATCTCCAAGCGCGTGTCGCCCCATACCTTGCGGCACAGCTTCGCGACGCATCTGCTCGAGCAGAACGTCGATATTCGCGTGATCCAGGTGTTGCTCGGACACGCCAAGCTCGAGACGACGGCGCTCCACACCCGCGTCGCCGTCAGCACCATCCGCGACGTCGAAAGCCCGCTGGAGCGGCTCGGCCTCAACCTAATAGCGGGACGATCGCCTCCCGCCTGATCACGCCGCGTGGCGCGGCCCCCAGGTCACAGCCCGGGGGTCGCCGACGTCTTTCGCGCCCATGGGGCGGCATGGCGCAAGGCCAACGCCGGTCACGTCAGCCTCGCCCGGTTGAAGGTGATGTCGGCGATCGAGACCTGCCGGACCTCGGCGCTCGGCGGCCATGTCGAGCGCTGCGAGGACTGCGCGCACACGCGCGTCGCCTACAATTCCTGCCGCAACCGGCATTGCCCGAAGTGTCAGGCTGCGGCGGCGCGGCAATGGCTCGCCGAGCGTGAGGCGGAACTCCTGCCGGTTCCCTACTATCACATCGTCTTCACCTTGCCGGCCGCGATCGGCGCGATCGCGTTCCAGAACAAGGCCGTCGTCTACGACCTCCTGTTCAGGACTGCCGCCGAGACCCTCATAGCCATCGCCGCCGATCCCAAGCATCTGGGCGCGCGCATCGGCCTCACCGCCGTCCTCCACACCTGGGGCTCGGCGATGACCCATCATCCGCACGTCCACGTCATCGTTCCCGGCGGCGGCCTGTCGCTGGACGGGTCGCGCTGGATCGCCTGCAGGCCCGGCTTCTTCGTGCCCGTGCGCGTGCTGTCGCGTCTCTTCCGCCGTCTCTTCCTCGAAGGGCTCGCGGCGCTCAACCAAGCCGGGCGCCTTGCCTTCTTCGGAGAACTCGCCCCGCTCGCCGAAAAGCGCGCCTTCGACGCCGTCCTTGCGCCACTACGCCGCTGCGAATGGGTGATCTACGCCAAGAGGCCGTTCGCCGGACCGCGAGCGGTTCTCGCCTATCTTTCGCGCTACACCCACCGCGTCGCCATTTCCAATTCACGTCTGATCCGGCTCGACGACAAGGGCGTCACCTTCAAATGGAAGGACTATCGCGCCCGCGGCAAGGCGCCTGGCAAAGCCTGGATCAAGCCGATGACGCTCGACGCCGCCGAGTTCATCCGCAGGTTCCTCCTGCACGTGCTGCCGAGCGGCTTCCACCGCATCCGCCACTACGGCTTCTTCGCCAGCCCCGGACGCGCCGGCGCCATCCTCCGCCTGCGTGACCTCATCGCGGCATGCGACGGGACGGCTCAGTCCTCCCGCGACGTCGGCGCGGGCGACAAGGCGACCGACCCTGAACCTCCTACAACCCAGGCCTCGTCCAAGGTCTGTCCCTGCTGCGGCGGACGCATGCGCGTCGTCGAGACGTTCGCCCGCGGCGCCAAGCCCCGAAGCTTCACGGCCGAACCCGCCGGAATCAATTCGTCATGACCGCCGCCCCGATCAACGCCCTCATAGACTATTGCTCTTATTGTGTTTCGTGTTGATACGGTCCGAGTCCGGCAGCGGCGGCGATCCAGGGAGCCGGGCCGCCATCGGCGGGCATGGCTTCGAGGGTTCGGCGCCAACTCAGGTACGTGGGAAGGTTTTCGGTGGCGACGCCGTGGAAGCGTCGCATCCACTCTTTGAGGCGTCCGTGGTAGGCGTTGACGTTGTTTATATGGAACTGCGATTCTTCGGGCTTGGGGTTGCCGGGCGCGGGTAGGACATGGACTTTGAGCTTGGCCCGCTTGGCGAAAGCGGTGATGGCCGAGCCGCCGTCGCAGCAGAAATCGGTTGAAGGCGGAATTCGTTCGCCGAACGCTTCTTTTAGGCTGGCGGCGTCGAGGCGGGACAGGACGGCGTCGAACGTGGCGCCGCTGCGGTCGCGAGCCACGACGACGGGAATCTGCTCGGCCGAGAGGCCGCGCTTGGCGGCTTTGCCGCCGCGGCGGCGCGCGGGCCTGGCGAGGCCGCCCCGCCGACCCTTTAAGGACTCGAGTATGAATGTTTCATCGGCCTCGACGATGCCCGAAAGGCTCTTGGGTTTGTCGAGGTTGAGAGCGGCGAGAAACCGATGCCGCCATCGGAAGGCGGTGCTCGGGTGGATCTGGCAGCGGTCGGCCGCCTTGGCGAGGCTCTCCCCTTCGATCAGGGCTCGCGCCTGATCGAACCAGCGATCCTTGTTGTGCAGGCCGGCCACCGGAGTGCCGGTGAACGGATTGAAAGTCCTGCGGCATTCCACGCAGCGATAGCGCGGCAAACCTCTCGCCTCACCCCAGGGCCGGACATCGAGCGCGCCGCAGCGCGGACATCCCGTCCGCGAATAACGCTCCTTTGCGATTTCCCGGAAAATATCGCGCTCGCCCGATGCGGAAAGCGTCGCCGCAACCGCATCGCTGCGCTCCTCGGCCCTCTTCGCGTCCCCCGCCGCAGACCTCGGTTCGCAGATCTCGACGCCCTCCTCACAGGGATCGTCAGCTTCCGCGAGCGCGAGCTCGCGAAACACGACACGGCGCTGCGCCGCACTCAACGACGACAGCGCGGCCAGCCATCCCGCGAAATCCGACGGCTTCATCTTCGCCCCCAAAATGCCCAGAGCCTTTATCGCTCATGTCAACACACATTGCAATAAGAGCGTAGACTATTGCTCGCCGACCAAATCTTGCGCCGGCCGGTCCCCCGTCGCGCCGAAGCCGATCGTCGCGGCAAATCTCGCCTCCCTCCGCGCCGCGGAACCGCCATCCGACGTTGACCCGCCAGTCCCGAACGCGATCGCCGCTCTCGCCCAACGCGAAAACACGCCGCCAAGACCACTCGCAGCCGACAAATCCCCATAGGCGGCGCCCCTCGCCCATAGCGCCTCTCCGACCCGCGGTTTCCTCCTTTGGAGGCTTTCGGACGCCGGCCCCTAGCCTGCATCCTGCATCTAAGCCCGCGGCAAGGCCGGCGTCCGAAACCCTTCACAGGAGCGGCCGTTCCTTCCTTCGGAAAAATAACTGAGTATCGATACGGCGGTTGGATCCTGACCGGCGGCACGAGAACCAGTTTTGTCAACGTCTGATAAATTAACATACAGTCGCTCATTGTTATACGGCCGACGACGGGAGAGGCTTTCCACAGCCGGACCTGTTCAAGATCCAGAAATGGACTCTGGTGCCCCATTTCCGCGGCGCGCTATCCTGGAATTGCTCACAACAGCTGCCGCATTCAAATCGTCGCCACGGCGATGAACATGAAGTGGACGAGAGTTCCCTGCTGGTGGCCCAAGCCGCCGGGTCGCAAGAGGCATACTCAATCGGTGGCGGCCGACGTGGTCTGCATCTCGAGGAACGCATCGGCCATGGCGGCCATGCCGAGGCTGCGCAGGCGCTCGGCCAGAGGGTGGGTCAGCATCGTCTCTCCTTTCAATGGTAGTAGCCGGGGCCGCGGATGTTCTCGTGGAACAGGCTGGGGTGGTCCGGCTCGCGCGGCTTCCTGTCCTGGGCATTCTTCAGGATCGCAGCGACCGAGCTGTACGAGCGGGTGCCCAGGGCGAGCGCCCGTGCGCAGGCGGCATCCAGCCGCTCGGCGTCGTAGCGCGTCGCCAGCCGGAGAATGCCGATGCAGGAGCGGAACCCCTGCTCGGGATGCGGGCGCGAACGCAGGATGATCTCGACCAACGCCGCGGCGTCGTCGCCGATCGCTGCCGCCTCTCGCAGGATCCGCTCGTGCGTCCAGTCGCGGTAGCGCCGGTGCGAACTCGGCATGTGGTCGGCGAGCGTGGTCGGGCGGTACGGCCGCAGGCTACGCAGATGGGCGGCGACCAGCTTGCCGTGGTGGAAGATCTCCACCGTCTTTGCAGTGATGCGCGCTTCCACCTCTTCGCGGAGCAGCCGGAACGGCACCGAGTAGAAGTGCTTGTCGATCTCGACGTGGTAGTCGAGGTTGACCCGGCAGCGCTTCCAGTCAGCATATTCGTAGGCCGCCGGCGGCAGCTCCCGCAGGGCGGGCCGGTCGACCTGCTCATAGAGCGCGCGTCGGGTGGCGCCCCAGCCGCGCATTGGCCGATCGTTGAGCTGATCGACCAGTTCGCGGATCGCTTGATTTAGTTCGGCCAGGGAGAAGAACTGCCGATTGCGCAGACGCGCCAATATCCAGCGCTGCACCACCTGAACGCCGACTTCCACCTTGGCCTTGTCGCGCGGCTTGTACGGCCGTGCCGGAACCACTGCGGTGCCGTAGTGCGACGCCATATCGGCATAAGTGCGGTTGACCAGCGGCTCGTAGAAGCAGGCCCGGGTGATCCCGGCGCGCAGGTTGTCGCTGACGATCTGCCGCGGCGCGCCACCGATGAACGCCAGCATGGCGACGTGCGCGGCAATCCAATCCGGCAGCGACTGCGTCCAGGTCGCTTCGGCGAAGGTGTAGCTGGAGGCGCCCAGCACCGCGACGAATAGACGCCCTGGCAGCGTTGGCGCGAAATCCTCTCCCGCGTCGCCCATGAAGCGGGGGGTGGTTCAATCTGCGGTTGCGTCAAGATGGACATAGGCGCGGTGGCGCGCGCCTTTGCGGCGGGAACGGACTTGGCGTGCGTGCTGGCGATCTTGATCGTCGTTTGTCGCGCATGGCGCACCCGTTCGGCGATGGCGATAAAACAACGCCACGAGGCGGGCCGCCAGACGACAGCGCGCCAGGTCATGAGTGACGAAGCCGCCCCAGCCCCACTGGTTCTTCAACTCGTCGAAAACATTCTCTCCATCGCCGCGGTCGCGATAGAGCTGGCCAAAGCTTTCCAGAGCCTCGACGAGCGTGGTCGCGAGAACCTGATATTCCCACATCTCCTCGCTCGGGCCGATGTCGGGGAAGGCGAGCCGAGGCGGTCCATCCTCGTCCATCGCGGGCCTCGCCAGCGCGCCTTTCACGCGCCGCCGCAAGACGACGGCGCGCCGTTGTCGGCTCCAGCCCTGCAATCGAATCTCGGTCTCTTTGGCTTGCCAACCTTGACCCGAATCGGCCCAATCGCTCTGCCGCGAAAGACGCTCGATCGCGCGTTTGACATTGGCGGTCAGCCGTAACTTGAACAAATACGGCAAAGCGCGCCGCTCGGCTTCGCCCATGATCCCCTCATTGCCGAAGCCCTTGTCGCCGCGCAAAAGAGAAGGCCAACAATCGCGGGGCGTTCGATCCAACAACGCCCACAGGCCAGGCGCGCTGTGATTGGAAGTGTGCTCGTCGCCCGCGCTCACATCCACGTCGAGAACCAATCGCGTCCCCGCCATCGAATAGGTGTGATAGCAGTGGCTAGGCCGTCCAGGCTTCTTGGGATTGTAGCCGACCACCGCTCCTTCCTGATGGCCGTAGAGCGGCTTCACCGTCGTATCGACGTCGAGTATCCACGCCTCGCTCAAAAGCGGCTCCACGCAAGGGTCGAGATGACCTCGTATCCAGTTGGCGCCCGCTTCTTCCTCGATCGCCGCGAACGCCCGCCGAACCGTGTCCTCGCTGACGATCTTGCTCATGTCGAGAAGCTCGGGCAACACGCCGTCGCCTCGCAGCGCCGCGATATGCGCGTAGCGTTTGTGCCCGGCCAACATCGACAACATCGCCGTCCCCAGCACGTCGCGCTTCTTGGGCGCGTTCGGGCTCGTGTAACGCAGCGGGCAATCCGCCACGAACGCCTCGAACAGCCCCGCAGTCTTCAGAAAATCGATGAAGAACGGCAATTGCCCGAGCGGCGTAAACGCCGCTTCATGGTCAAACTCGACCCGAACCGAACCGGCGAAACTGTCGACCACCACGCCCATGCCCGAGGCGTCGGGTTCAACCGCAGATTGTTCACCCGACGGGTGAGCCCCAGAGCGCTAAATCTTCTCCCATGCATATGAAAATGAATGATTCTCGGCCCGCGGAAAACACCTAAACCGCCGAATTTAGGATAATTGGACAACCGAGCACAAAGCCGCTCGGGTCGCCATTTCGCATCAAAGTTCGCAGCTGCGAACTTTGAACGTCGCGCGTGCATCGGAGTAAGTTCGCAACTGCGAACCCACTTGGGGCCGGAAGTGCCACAGCAGGGATCCGCCACCCCTTTGACCAGATACGATCTCTTCGCTCCGCTGCATCTCGCGAGCGACAATTGGCTCGGGGCCTCGCGCGTCGCCTTGACCAGGTTGCGCTGCCGAGCTGGAAAGCTGATGAGGAGTTTCAGGTGCTCGCGTCCGCCGTTTTGCGCAGCCTGCCCCTATGACGGCCCTCCGCGCTTTCTTCTCAAAGCCTGCGCCATCTGGCGCGCGTTTCCGAAGGGATCACGGCCAAGGTCTTTGCGACGCTAAAGCTTGCTTTCGAAGCGGTGAGGACCTGCAGCGAGAGTATCATCGACGAGGCCATTGAGGCTTGGAAGCCCACGGTTGAGAAGGAGGCGGCATTCGCTTAAGCATTTCATGCGAGACTGGAACGCTGCGCCGATCTCACATGAAGCGCCCAAGGCCTGCTTGGAGCCATCCATCTCACCATGAAGAGCGAATCGACAGCTCCGTGAGTTTCGGGGCGCTCGCGGAGCGGCGGCAAGACCGAAAGGGAGCAGATTCATTCAGGGTGCGGGGAGCGATACGGGCGCATCCTAAGTGCGCCGCTTCATCGGCTCTAGTATTGGACCGGACCCATGCGGGAAAGAACAATGGTCACCGAAAATCTGGTGGACCGGCTTCCGCTGGATGCGGACGAACGGTTAGTGATCAGGTCGGTGAAAGTCGTGCAGATCTAAAGGCGGTAGGGTTCAGAGTCCGAATTTCAGGACGGCATCGCGACGAACATGACAATGGCACGAAGGAAGGTGACCGTCTTCGGCGGGACTGGCTTTCTCGGCCAGCGCGTCGTCCAGCACCTGCTTGAGTATGATTTCTCGGTGCGGGTAGCGGCGCGGCATCCAGAACGCATTGCAGCGCTTTTCCCCGACGTTCAGCTCGACGCGATCCAAGCGGACGTCAATGACGATCGCTCCGTTGCCGCTGCCGTCGCAGGTGTCGAGTGCGTCGTGAATGCCGTGAGCCTCTATCGGGAGAGCGGGCCACAGACGTTCCATTCCGTTCACGTCGAAGCGGCAACACGGGTCGCCCGGCTTGCGCAAGAAGTGGGCGTCGGGCGTTTCATCCACGTTTCCGGCATCGGCTCCGATGCCAGATCGGCCTCGCCGTATATCCGCACTCGCGGGAAAGGAGAAGAAGCTGTTCGCGAGGCTTTTTCCGCCACGACGCTCCTCCGCCCCTCCGTTATGTTCGGGCGAGGCGACGCCTTCCTGATCCCGATAGCGAGAATGTTGCGTCGCCTCCCCGTCTTCCCGCTCTTCGGACGCGGCCAGACGCGGCTGCAACCTGCATATGTCGAGGACGTCGCCGACGCAATCGCCCGGGTGATGCAGAACACCAATTCCCTCATGTGCTACGAGCTCGGTGGGCCACGTGTTTACGCGTACAGATCGCTGCTCGAACTGATTGCGCGGCACTTAGGCAGAAAACCGCTTCTGGTTCCGATGCCGTTTGGCCTCTGGCGCGCGCTCGCCTCCGTTGCGGAGAACATGCGAAATCAGATCGAGCTTATGCAAATAGATCATGTGACGTCGCCGGGTGCACCCGGTTTTGGCGAATTGCGGATTTCATCGACATCTCTAGAGGACGCGCTTCCCGCGATCGTGGGTCTGTCGGGCTCCGCCAGACCAAATACTCGCGGTGCCTCTCGCCGTGGTAGGCTTGCGCCATGAACAACCCGTTCCGGTATTTCAACAGCTCGCCGGAGGTCATCCGTCTGGTCCTGATGATGTACCTGAGATACCCGCTGTCGCTGCGCAACGTCGAAGATCTCCTGGCTGAGCGCGGGATCGACGTCAGCCATGAGACCGTTCGGTTTTGGTGGAACCGGTTTGGTCCGATGTTCGCCGCCGAGATCCGAAAGAAGCGGTGTCGCGCTGCACTTAAACGTGAGACGCCGGATTCAATTTTTTTCAAGTGCTTCGTTTTGCAGTTAATTTGAGACTCTGCAGTTAAATATGAGACTCGGCCTTGCGGTGCTGCACTTAAATTGATTTAATCGGAGCCGTGGTGATGCTTGGGAATATCCATTTAAAAAATTTGATGCTCCAACCTTTTCGTAAATTCGGCGGGCGACGATGGGCAGCGAAGATGACGTTGCCGAAGACGACGAGGCGCATCGGCGCAGAGAAGAGGGCTGCCGGCGCGAGGAAGCAATCCGCGGCCTGCTGAAGCGGCACGATGACAAGAGACTCACGATCGGCGCAGTCGAAGAAATCGCGCAGGAATTGGGTGTCAGCCGATCAACGATGTATCGTTTGATCACGGCTTATCGAGCCAAGGGCACAGAGTCGTCAGTCGAGCCGCGAGCGCTGGGGCGGCTAAAGACACATTGGTGTTGGATGCCCAGCGCGAGAAGCTGATCGCGTCGACAATTCACGAGATCTATCTGAAGCCCGAGCGCCCGACCATGACGTATCTGATCGAGCAAGTGCGGGCGCGGTGCGCGCAAAAAGGCTTGCCGCTTCCCGACCGCCTGACGATCAAGGCGCGCGTCGATCGAATTGATCGGCGAACGGTTGCTCTAAAGCGCAAAGACGCGAAGGGCGTCAAAGCCACAAAGGCCGTGCCAGGTCAGTATGTGACGTCGCGACCGCTCGAAGTCGTGCAGATCGACCACACAGAAGTCGATGTTTTCCCGGTCGATGAAACAACAAGGAAGACGATGGACAAGCGACCATGGCTGACGCTCGCCATCGACGTGTTCACCCGCATGGTCGTCGGATTTCATTTGTCTATGGACAAGCCGTCGCGTGTCTCGCTCGGCCTCTGTATGTTGAACGCCGTCTATGACAAAAGTGCTTGGTTGACTGAGCGCGAGATCGACGCATCGTGGCCGGCTGCCGGATTGCCTGAGGCCGTGCATGCGGACAACGGCGCTGATTTTCGCAGCCACGCTTTTGCGTGGGCGTGCCGCGAAGAGGGCATTAAACTGATCTTTCGGCCCATAGGCGCTCCCCATTATGGCGGGCACATTGAGCGCCTGATCGGCACGATGATGGGGCGGGTGCATTTTTATCCAGGATCGACCTTCGCCAATCCAACATCCCGCCAAGGCAACAAATCCGGGCGCTTCGCGGCGATGACGTTCCGTGAGTTCGAGTGCGCATTGGGATGGGAGATCGCCGGGCGCTACAACGAGGAAACGCCCTGCTCCGCCCGCCCATCGCTGTATGGCGCGAACATGAAGCTTCGCTGGCATTGCGCATGCCCAAAGACCGCATGGCGTTTTGGGTCTCCTTCCTACCCGACGCCCATCGAACACTCAGGCCGGACGGGATCTGGCTCCATGACATCCCCTATTGGTCGAACGCGCTTTCCGGCCAAGTCGGGCGAGCGAAAAGCGAGCTTCTCATTAAATTCGATCCAAGAGACGTCTCTCGAATATTCGTTCAGCATCCCGACGGCCGTTTCTTAGAGGCGCGCGCGCGGCCTCTCGGTTTCCCCGCCATCAGCCTGCGGGAGTGGAATCAAGCAAAGAAAGCGCTCGGCGGAAAGGGCCGCAAGGAGCGGAACGACGAGCAGATCACCAAGACCGCGCTGGCGCAACGCCAACTGATCGACAAGGCCATCGCCAAGACCGCCGCCGCACGACGGGCGCCGGTCAAGACAAAAAATGGGGATGAGGCGGATTTCGATTCGATGACCGGCATCGACTCGCGTATACCAACTGTGTTGGAACTCGTGGAGCGGCAGCGTGACCGGAAAACTCGACCATCTGACGGATGACGCCGGCGCCGCTTTGGCCGAGAGCATCGACCCGCGTATCTATTTTATCCGCTCGAAGCGCTGGATCGCCTATCCCAAAGCCATTGAGATACTCGGACATCTCAACGCCCTGCTCAAACATCCGCGGACAACGCGAATGCCTTCTCTCGCTGTGTATGGCGACAGCGGCATGGGTAAGTCCATGTTGGTGGAAAAATTCAAGGATGACTACGCGCTGAGCACTCGCGAAAAGCCGCGCGCACCGATGGCGAAATTGTTGGTCGTCGAACTGGCGGGGCGGCCGAACGAGCGCCGGCTCTTCGCGCAAATCCTCGCGGTCCTGGGCGCGCCGCAGAACCCGCGCGCCACAATCGTCGAGCTCGAGAGGACCACCGTCCGCCTTCTGGGCGACCTCGGGGTCCAAGTGCTGGTTTTGGACGAGATCCATAACGTTCTCGCGGCATCCTGGCGCGAACAGCGCGTCGTCTTCAACACGCTGCGCTATTTGAGCAACGAACTGAAACTGTCTCTGGTTTGTTTTGGGATCATGGAAGCCCGGCAAGCGATCAATGGCGACGTTCAATTGGCGCGCCGCTTCAACTCCGTCTCTTTGCCGCGATGGATAGCGGGCAAAGAGTTCGAGCAACTCGTCCTGGCATCGTACGCAACCTGCCATTGAAAGAACCCAGCGTTCTGACGGTTAAAGGCTTGCGGCTTGCGGCGCATTCTGTTGGCCAGCGATGGAGTCAGCGCACGGATATTCCGGATGCTCAATGACGTGGCGATCGAGGCTGTGTTTCGGCGTGGAAAAGTGACCGTCTGAGGCGGGGGATCGGCGTCCAAAAGTGACCCCCTCATTTTCGATTTGTTCGGCTGTCTGCTTTGGCGCGAAGCGGGCGGTGGGGGATGCTGATTGTGGAGACGATTGGTCGGATACGGCGCGAGCATTTCGTACGGGGCAAGACGATCAGGGAGATCGCGCGGGACCTGAAGCTGTCGCGCAACACGGTGCGCAAGGTCCTGCGATCCGCGGAGACGGCGTTTTCCTATGGGCGAGACGTTCAGCCGCGGCCGAAGCTGGGTTGATGGACGGAAGACCTCGATCGGCTGCTGGCGACGAACGCGGACGCGCCGGCGCGCGAGCGGATGACGCTAATCCGGATTTTCGGAGAGCTGCGGGCGCTCGGCTACGAAGGCGGATACGACGCCATCCGCCGAGATGCTCGGCGCTGGCGCAAAGCGCATTCGAGTACGACGGCGAGCGCCTTTGTCCCGCTGACCTTCGCGCCGGGCGAGGCCTACCAGTTCGACTGGAGCCATGAGATCGTCGTGCTGAACGGCGTGACGACGACGGTGAAGGCCGCACACGTCCGACTGTGCCATAGTCGCATGATGTTCGTGCGCGCCTATCCGCGCGAGCGCAGGAGATGGTGTTCGACGCCCACGAGCGGGCGTTCGCGTTCTTCAAGGGCGCCTGCGGGCGCGGCGTCTACGACAACATGAAGACGGCGGTGGAGACGATTTTCGTCGGCAAGGACCGCCATTACAATCGCCGCTTCCTCCAGATGTGCTCGCACCATCTCGTCGAGCCGGTGGCCTGCACGCCGGCCTCGCGCTGGGAGAAGGGCCAGGTCGAGAACCAGGTCGGCCTCGTGCGCGAACGCTTCTTCACGCCGCGCCTGCGGTTCAAGAGCTATGACGAGCTGAACGCCTGGAATGTCTGGCCTGGGCGAAAGCGCACGCCTATCCAGAGCGGCCCGAGCGGACGATCTGGGAGGTCTTCGAAGAGGAACGGCCGAAGCTGATCCCGTATCGCGGCCGCTTCGACGGCTTCCATACGCTGCCGGCCTCGGTGTCGAAGACGTGCCTCGTCCGCTTCGACAACAACAGGTACTCGGTGAGCGCCAGCGCCGTCGGCCGCCCGGTCGACATTCACGCCTACGCCGACCGCGTCGTGATCCGCCAGGACGGGCGCGTTGTGGCGGAACATCCGCGCTGTTACGGGCGCGGCGAAACGATCTACGATCCCTGGCATTACGTTCCGGTCCTGGCGCGCAGGCCGGGGGCCTTGCGCAACGGGGCGCCGTTCAAGGACTGGGTGTTGCCGACGGCGCTCGACCGGGTCCGGCGCAAGCTCGCCGGTTCGAACGACGGCGATCGGCAGATGGTCAAGATCCTCGCCGCGGTGCTGAGCGACGGGCTGCCGGCGGTCGAGGCCGCCTGCCATCAGGCGCTCGCCGAGGGCGTCCATTCGTCCGACGTCATCCTCAACATTCTCTCCCGACACCGCGATCCAGGTCCGAGCGCGACCATCGCCACGCCGGAGACGCTGCGGCTGCGCCATGTGCCGGTCGCCGACTGCGCCCGATACGACCAACTCAGGAGCGCCTGACAATGGAGCGAACCGAAGTCCTCGACATGATGGGCGAACTGAAGCTCTATGGCATGAAGGCCGCCTATGACGAGACGCTGGCCACGGCGCTCAAGCGCAAGCACGAACCGCAGCGCTTCGTCGGCGATCTCCCGAAAGCCGAGATCTCGGAGAAGCAGGCACGGTCGATCAAATACCAGCTCACGGTCGCCAAGCTGCCGCTCGCCAAGGACGTCGACGACTTCACCTTCAAGACCACGCCGATCAACGAGGCCCTGGTGCGCGATCTCGCCGGCGGCGGCTTCCTTGCCCAGCAGCGCAACGTCGTCCTGGTCGGGGGAACCGGCACGGGCAAGACGCACCTGGCCATCGCCATCGCGCGAAGCTCCATCCGATCGGGAGCGCGCGGGCGCTTCTTCACCACCGTCGATCTCGTCAACCGGCTCGAGGCCGAAGCTCGCGCCGGACGCCAGGGGCGCATCGCCGTTTATCTCACGCGCATGGACTTCGTCATTCTCGACGAACTCGGCTATCTGCCCTTCGCCCAGGCCGGCGGGCAGTTGCTGTTCCATCTCGTCAGCCGGCTCTACGAGCGAACGTCGATCGTCGTCACCACCAATCTCGCCTTTGGCGAATGGCCGAGCGTGTTCGGCGATCCGAAGATGGCGACCGCGCTGCTCGACCGCCTCACCCATCACTGCGACATTGTCGAGACCGGCAACGAAAGCTGGCGCTTCGAGAACCGCGCCTGATCGTCCAAACAACAGCTCCTCGCTAACCCGCGCTCGCCCCGGCTGCGCAACCCCGACCAGCTCCGCCGGGGCGAGCGCTGCCGTCCGTGCCCCGTCACAAATCGGGGGTCAATTTTAGACGCCGATCGGGCGTCAAAATTGGACGCCGATTGACAATCGAGGCCATCGAAACCGGCGTAGAGCGGATCACGGACGAAGCGCTGGAGCGTTACAAGCCCGTGGGGGAAGACGAGGCTACTTTCCAATGATTGACGACGAGGACGACGCTCATAGGCCTCTGCCATTGGTGCTGAGACCGGTCGAGGACGAACTGCTATCGTCGTGGTTGGCGAGGCACGCGGCCTACTACATTTGATGGCTTTATTGGCGCGAAGTTCGATATTCTCAACCCAAGATGGCTCCCGACAACGGCGGCGTTCAACCGACGTAATGACCTCGACCCGATTCATGGCGCTATGGCTACCCTCGTGATAGCCACAGTGTCCTACGCCGCCTCGCCACCCTCGCAAGGCGGCGCGTCCCGGACGGGTACGCCCTGGAAACGCTGCGCGATATGGCGGCAAAGAGCCTTTTGACTGACGACGACGGCAATGGCTCACAAAGTTACGCCTTACCCGCGTAGCCTGCGCGCCGACAGCCACTATTGCAGTCCCGGGGTTCTCGACTGGTGTCGGGCCAACGGCCTTGATTACCTTCTGGGCGTCGCCCCGAGCACGAGGTTGCGCCATCACATCGAAACCCCCGAGGCCAGCGCCAAGGCGCGCTTCGAGACTGCCCACAACCCGCTATGGAGCCGGTATCAGACATGGTGCTGAGCGCGCTCAGCACCATGTCTGAACTCATCCTTTTTTCGGCATCAATACCGTATAGTCGAAATCCAAGACGACTGAGGGGTCGTATTTGCCTGCGGCATCCTGATAGGGGAAGTCGTGGCATGGACGGTCCCTGGTGGCGACGGTGCGCAGGCGCAGTGCGCCGATGTCCGCGCGACCAGGTAACGCCATCTTGTCAAGGATCTCCGACCAGGCGTAAATGGTATCGCCAGCGAAGGTCGGATTCGTGTGACGACCACCGTTGATCGCTGCCACGCTGAGTGCATTGGCAAGTCCGTTGAAGGATAGCGAGCGCGCAAGGCTGATGATGTGCCCGCCGTAGATGATGCGGCGACCGAAGCGACCGTCCTTCTCCACGTGCTGATTGAAGTGCACCCGCGCTGTGTTCTGATACAGGCGGGTTGCCATCATATGCTCGGCTTCTTCAATCGTCATGCCGTCGATATGATCGATGCACTCGCCGACCTGGTAGTCTTCCCACAGATGCGGACTGCCTGAGAGGGCAGTGTCGTAACGCTCTGTGCGCAGATTGTAGGGTACTACCAGCTCGCCTACCCCGACCGCATCAGGCAGTTCGGGAACGACCGTCTCCGGCGCGGGCGCGTTCGGGTCGTTCTTACGCACCATCACCCAGCGGATGTAGTCGACCACCATATCGCGCCGGTGATTGGTGCCTCTCGAGCGCACGTAGACGACGCCGGTCTTCCCGTCCTTGTTCTGCCTGAGACCAATCACGACCGACGTAGTCGAAAGCGTATCGCCTGGATAGACCGGCTGACCAAAACGACCGTTCGCATAGCCGAGGTTAGCAACAGCGTTGAGGGAAATGTCGGGCACGGTCTTGCCGAACACGATGTGAAAGGCCAGCAGGCTGTCGATGGGTGCACGCTCCAGGCCCAGAGCAGCGGCGAACGGGGCAGAGGAGGTGACCGCGAAACGGGAACCGAAGAGTGCCGTGTAGAGCGATATATCACCGTCCGTCACCGTGCGCGGCGTGGCGTGAACGATCTCCTGTCCCAGCCGGAAGTCCTCGAAGTAGTTGCCGAGTCTCGTTTTCGAACTCATAGCGACCTCCATCACCCGGGCCAGAGGCTGTTAGGAATTGACTAACTATAAGATCTGAGGTTTGCGAGATGCTTATCGCTCGCAAACCTTATCCGTCCGACGTTTCCGACGACGAATCGGCGCTTGTTGCGGCCTATCGCACGCTGTTGCTGGAAGAATCCGGGCAACGGACGCACGCGCTGCGCGATGTGTTCAACGGCCTGCGGCATATCGTGAAAATAGGCGCGCCGTGGCGCTGGATGGCCAATGACTTGCCGCCCTGACCGATCGTCTATCAGCAAGCGCAGGGCTGGATGCGCGCGGGTTGCTTTGAAGCTCTGGCGGAGGATTCGCACATTTTGGCGCGCCTGGCAGACGGCAGGAATGCTCAGCCCAGCGCGGCCGTCATCGATAGCCGAACTTTGCGCTCGACGCCGGAAAGCGGCGCTAAAGCGGGCTATGGCGACGCCAAACGCAAGAAGGGCTCGAAGCTGCCCTTGGCCGTCGATACGCTCGACCGCTTCCTGGCCCTGCACGTCACGCAGGCCGACGCCGATGATCGCGCAGAGGGCGGTCGTATGGCCAAGGCCGTTCAAGCCGCCACCGATCAAAGCGTGAAGACGGCGTTCGTGGATCAAGGCTATACGGGCGAAAAGTCGGCGCAGGCGGCCGGCGAAAACGGCAAGCAACTCGAAGTCGTCAAACTGCCCGAAGCACAGCGCGGCTTCGCCTTCTTGCCAAGACGCTGGGTTGCCGAGCACTCCTTCGGTTGGACGACCCGCTTCAGAAGACTCGTCAATGACTACGAACGATGCGCTGCGACCGTCGCAGACCTCCATGTTGTAGCTTGCGTCGGCCTCATGCTCAAAAAGGTCACTATGCTTGTGCCGGTTCATGACAGGCTCTAGAAGCCGTAGGCCTGGGCAAGCTCGGGGTCCTTCTTCGCCACCAACCGCGCTAGGTCTACGATGACCTTTGCCTGCTTCCAGGTGGCATCGTCCTGCATCTTGCCATCTATCATGGCCACACCGGTGCCGTCAGGCATGGCCTCGAGGATGCGTCTGGCGAACAATACCTCTTTCACATCCGGGCTGAATACGCGCTTAGCGATAGCGATCTGATTCGGAGCAAGCGACCACGCCCCCGTACAGCCCATGAGGAAGGCATTACGAAACTGCGCTTCACATCCGATTTCGTCCTTTAGGTCGCCGAAAGGCCCGTAGAACGCACGGATACCATGCGCGACGCAGGCATCGACCATACGTGCGACGGTGTAGTGCCACAGGTCTTGCTGAAAGAATGTTCGTTGCTGCTTGCCGTCTTCAGGATCAGCCAGGACGCCGTAGGATGGATGGCCACCACCAACGCGGGTCGTCTTCATGCCACGCGAGGCAGCCAGATCGGCAGGCCCCAGGCTCAAACCGTGCATGCGCGGACTCGCGCCACAAATCTCCTCCACGTTCATGACGCCCTGGGCGGTCTCCAGCAGGGCATGTAGGAGGATCGGCTTTCTGACCTCGTACTTCGCTTCGAGCAAGGCCAGGTACTGGTCTACGAAGTGGATATCCCACGGCCCTTCGACCTTGGGGATCATGATCACGTCGAGTTTGTTACCGACGGCCTTCACGATCTCAGTCATGTCGTCGAGGAACCAGGGGCTGTTCAACGCATTCACACGTGTCCAGAGCGCAGTGTCCCCGAAATCCGTAGCTCTGGCGACCTCGATGAAGCCTGCGCGTGCGGCTTCCTTGGAGTCAGCGGGAATCGCATCTTCTAGATTGCCGCACACGACGTCGACCTGCTTTGCCGTCTCGGATATCCTTGCACGGATCCTGTCGATGTGCGGCGGAAAGAAATGGATCATGCGCTCCGGTCGTACCGGCAGCTCACGCAGCGGCTGCGGTGCACCGATCGCAAGCGATTTGTAGAAATGAACAGGAAGTTTCATAGATGTACCCTCCACTACTCGTTCAGTTCTAAGCCGCGCGGCTACGAGGGAGAAAGTTCCGTCCGGCGACGATGCCTTCGTCGTGGAGCTTGCCAACCTCCCCCTCGCTGAGACCAAGAATATCCAGCAGGATTTCATCGGTGTGCTCACCAAGCCGAGGCGCGGGCCGTGCTGGCAGCCGCGGAGCTTGGCTGAAGTCGAGGGGAGACGCAAGCATCAGGTATGTCCCGATGCCGGGCTGTTCCACCATGCTGAACATCGGATTGTCAGGGGAGCAGTCGGGATCGCTTTCGATGGCTTCCCGCACCGTCCGATATGGAGCCCAGGTGACGCGCTGCTTCTCGAAAATGCGACCAACTTCTGCCAGCGTTCGGGCGTGAAACCAGGGCTCCAGAATGTGTGCGATCTCCCTGCGAGCACGGAAGCGATCGCCTTCATCAGTCATATTGAGGCCCAGGCGTCCGCCAAGGGCGTTGAATTCAGCCGTGAAGCCGGTCGCCTTGCATAGGCGGCTCCACTGTTGATCGGTCAGGCCCACAACCATCGCCTGCTTACCATCCAGCGTGTCGAAATTGCGGCCAAAGGCGCCATATAAATATAAATAATTCCCTTGCTTTGGTCGGTCGGCATCATTGATCATCACCTGGGCAATCATGCCGAAGTTGCCAAGCATCGCCAGAGCTACGTCCTTCAACGCAAACTTTACCAGTTGTCCTTGTCCAGTGAGGCGTCTGTGTCGCTCGGCGGCGAGCAACCCGAGTGCAATCATGTGACCCGAGACGAAGTCCCACACCGGAAAGACATGGTTCACCGGTTCCGGCGAAGTCGTCGGACCGGTCATAAACGGAATGCCGATCAGCGGGTTGACAGTATAGTCTACTTCGGAGCCGCCGTCGCGGCGACCCACGAAGCTGACCATAATCAGGTCATGCCGCTGAGCTTTCAACCTAAATTCGGCAGTTGGCTCTGATCGTCGCCCATGAAGCGGGGGGTGGTTCAATCTGCGGTTGCGTCAAGATGGACATAGGCGCGGTGGCGCGCGCAGGGCGCGGCCTTTGAGGAAGGCTTGAAAGGCGCGGGAGAGGATTTCGCGCCAACGCTGCCAGGGCGTCAACTGCTCCGCATTTGTGACCAACCGCCTCAGGAATTGGGCTACCGCCTTTGCGGCGGGAACGGACTTGGCGTGCGTGCTGGCGATCTTGATCGTCGTTTGTCGCGCATGGCGCACCCGTTCGGCGATGGCGTGCAACAACAACGGTCGGCTCGTGATCGCCTCTCGGTGACGATCCGGCTCGGCCAAGCGCGTGAAGATGTTCCACCAATCATAAAACAACGCCACGAGGCGGGCCGCCAGACGACAGCGCGCCAGGTCATGAGTGACGAAGCCGCCCCAGCCCCACTGGTTCTTCAACTCGTCGAAAACATTCTCTCCATCGCCGCGGTCGCGATAGAGCTGGCCAAAGCTTTCCAGAGCCTCGACGAGCGTGGTCGCGAGAACCTGATATTCCCACATCTCCTCGCTCGGGCCGATGTCGGGGAAGGCGAGCCGAGGCGGTCCATCCTCGTCCATCGCGGGCCTCGCCAGCGCGCCTTTCACGCGCCGCCGCAAGACGACGGCGCGCCGTTGTCGGCTCCAGCCCTGCAATCGAATCTCGGTCTCTTTGGCTTGCCAACCTTGACCCGAATCGGCCCAATCGCTCTGCCGCGAAAGACGCTCGATCGCGCGTTTGACATTGGCGGTCAGCCGTAACTTGAACAAATACGGCAAAGCGCGCCGCTCGGCTTCGCCCATGATCCCCTCATTGCCGAAGCCCTTGTCGCCGCGCAAAAGAGAAGGCCAACAATCGCGGGGCGTTCGATCCAACAACGCCCACAGGCCAGGCGCGCTGTGATTGGAAGTGTGCTCGTCGCCCGCGCTCACATCCACGTCGAGAACCAATCGCGTCCCCGCCATCGAATAGGTGTGATAGCAGTGGCTAGGCCGTCCAGGCTTCTTGGGATTGTAGCCGACCACCGCTCCTTCCTGATGGCCGTAGAGCGGCTTCACCGTCGTATCGACGTCGAGTATCCACGCCTCGCTCAAAAGCGGCTCCACGCAAGGGTCGAGATGACCTCGTATCCAGTTGGCGCCCGCTTCTTCCTCGATCGCCGCGAACGCCCGCCGAACCGTGTCCTCGCTGACGATCTTGCTCATGTCGAGAAGCTCGGGCAACACGCCGTCGCCTCGCAGCGCCGCGATATGCGCGTAGCGTTTGTGCCCGGCCAACATCGACAACATCGCCGTCCCCAGCACGTCGCGCTTCTTGGGCGCGTTCGGGCTCGTGTAACGCAGCGGGCAATCCGCCACGAACGCCTCGAACAGCCCCGCAGTCTTCAGAAAATCGATGAAGAACGGCAATTGCCCGAGCGGCGTAAACGCCGCTTCATGGTCAAACTCGACCCGAACCGAACCGGCGAAACTGTCGACCACCACGCCCATGCCCGAGGCGTCGGGTTCAACCGCAGATTGTTCACCCGACGGGTGAGCCCCAGAGCGCGCTAAATCTTCTCCCATGCATATGAAAATGAATAATTCTCGGCCCGCGGAAAACACCTAAACCGCCGAATTTAGGTTCAATGCTTCGTAGCTCAACCAGCCGTGGGCAGGAAAGTTGCTGCTGAATAGACCCTCGTTCTCACCAGGCGCGCAGATCAGTTGGGTCAAGAGCTCCTGCCCACGCAGCTTGTGGAAGTCCGCCGCAATAGAGCGCTTACCCTTGTTGAGTCCAGCCCAGAAAAGGCTCTGTTTTCCATCCAGAGTAACAGGCCAACGTTTGTGGTCGAGACCTCCACCAATCTGGTCGAAGCGGATGACATCCGCACCCAACTGGGCCAGTGTCATTCCGCCGAGCGGTGCTGCCACGAAGGCCGACCCCTCGACGACGCGGAGGCGTTTCAGTATTCCTTCCACAATTCCTCGCTTCCATTTCTAGGAAATTAGATCACATACTTGTTGCGCAGTTCGTCGATCTGACAATCATCCATGCCAAGCAAATCTTTGAGCACAACTGCGGTGTGCTCTCCAAGTTTGGGACCCAGGTGGCTGATCTTGCCAGGGGTTTCCGACAATTTGGGAATCGTGCAGGGCACAATGATCGTCTCTCCTGTCTCCTCTTCATCGATGGCGACGAGATTGCGACGGGCGTGAAATTGCCGGTCGCCGAAAATGTCGGCGATATTGTTCAGCGGCCCGGCTGGCGCTCCGGTCGCATAGCAGCGCTCAAGTACCTCATCGCGAGTCAAGGACCCACACCAGTCTCTCACGATCTCATTGACATCGTGGCAGTTTTCCAACCGCGTCTTCTGATCGCCGTAGGTGCTTGAAGAGGCCAGTTCGGGCCGCTCCATGGCCATCGCCAGCCGCCCAAACAGCTTGTCCGTCGCACAGGCGATGGCGACCCATTTGCCATCTTTGGTCGGAAAGTGACCGTGGGGACACTCGAATTCGTTGTGATTTGGACCGTGCCGTTCTCTGACGATGCCATACATGCCGTAGATCGGCACGAGCTCATCGGTGCAGCGGAAAACGGACTCGTACAAGGCGGCGTCAACATACTGGCCACGGCCGGTGCGCTCCCGGTAGCGCAGCGCCATCAGAACACCAATGCAGCCGTATAGTCCGGTGAGGTAATCGCCCAGGGTCGTCGAACCCGGAGTAACGGGCCTGCCCTTTGGCATACCCGCGAGATACGCAATTCCGCCGACGGCATGTGCGATGCGGGCAAAACCAGGCCGGTCCTTGTACGGTCCGTACTGGCCGTACCCAGTCACGCGCAGCATGATCAGACCTGGATTGATAGCGTGCAGCACCTCCCACCCCAGCCCCCACTTTTCCAGCGTGCCGGGCCGGAAGTTCTCGCACAATATATCTGACTTCTCTATTAGCTTCTTGAAAAGGTCTACACCTTCACGACGATGCAGGTCGATAGTGACCGATTTCTTATTGCGCGCTTCGCTAAGCCAGGTCAACGTGTCGCCTTGACGCCTTGTTGGAGTCCCGAACCGGCGCAGGGCGTCGCCGCCCAACGGATGTTCCACCTTCAGGACCTCGGCGCCAAATTCTCCGAGAACGGTTGCGCAGTGGGGCGCCGCGATCACCGTGGCGACGTCAACGACGCGGATACCCGCCAGCGGCAGCTCGGCTTCGGTCTCATGTATCATACCCTACCTCAGAAACTATGCAGTGTAGCGTGTTAAATAATCTTGCGTTGCCGGAGCTGCCTGATCTCGTCTGGCGAGATTCCCAGCAACTCGCGCATAACCTCGTATGTAGCGTTGCCCAGAGGCGGACCGAGATCGGTGATGCGCCCGGGCGTTTGCGAAAGCGTCGGTATGACATTGGGGACCACCACCTCGCCCAGACCTTCCTGTTCGACGCGGACGAGATTCCCGCGCGCTTGGAAATGTTCATCCTCGAAGATGTCGGCAATGCTATTTACTTTTCCGACGGGAACCTCTTTTTCAAGGCAACGGTTCAGCACATCTTCGCGGGTGAGCGAGCCCACCCATTCGACGACGATTTGATTAACCACATCACGGGCGGCAAGCCGTTTGCGTTGCTCGCCATAGAGTGTGGTGGACGCGAGTTCAGGGCGTTCCATCGCCTCCGCCAGGCGTTCAAACATCTTGTCGGTCGTGCAGGCAATAGCGATCCATTTGTCGTCCCTGGTGCGAAAATGACCGTGCGGCACGGCGACGAAACTGCCGACGCCTTCCCGTTCCCTGATCTTTCCGAACAGGCCATATGCGGCGGCGATCTCATCCAAATGGCGAAACACAGCCTCGTAGGTCGCGATGTCGATCACCTGTCCGCGGCCAGTCTTCTCGCGGTGGCGTAAGGCCAGCATAATGCCGATAGCGCCATAGAGACTCGACATGTAGTCCCCAAGGGGCGTCGTGCCGGGAAGGACTGGCGTTTCGCCGGGGAAGCCAGCGAGATAGGACAGGCCGCCAAACGCGTGGGCAATATGAGCGAAGCCTGAACGTCGGCGATAGGGGCCTGTTTGCCCATAACCCGACACCCTCAGCATGACCAGGCCGGGATTGGCCCCGCTCAGTTCTCGCCAACCCAGTCCCCATTCCTCCATCGTTCCCGGACGGAAGTTCTCGATTAAGACATCGGAGTTCGCGACGAGCTTCAGGAAAATCTGCACGCCCTCTTTCTGGCGCAGATCGATTGTGACCGACTTCCTGTTTCGGCCTTCGCTGAGCCATGCCAGAGTTGCATCGTGACGCTTCGTGGGCGTTCCGAAACGCCGCATTGGATCGCCCGCGATGGGATGCTCTACCTTGAGGATCTCGGCGCCGAACTCGCCCAGGATCGAGGCAGCATACGGACCAGCGAGAAAGGTGCCCACGTCGATGATACGCACACCACTCATTGGCAGCTTCGCAGTCTGCGGTGGACTATCGTTATGGCGGCTTTGATCGATTTGAATGTTGTCGCCTTGCTGCCCTTCATCTGTAACGCTTGCATCTCCAGGGTGCTGCTCCATGGATGTCATTGAACCCACTCCTTATCCGTGAAGTACCCAATGCCTAGCTAGCTTAGCTTAAAGTGCCCGTCCATAAGCGTCAAGTTGCTGAATTTATTTGTGGAATTGTTGTTTTGATAGTGAGAGCTTTCCAAGAGCCACGTATACTGATTCATATCGATCCACAGGAGGAGCTTTTTCCATGACAGACCCCGCCGAAGACTATACCAAGTGGATTGGCCAAGCAGAGGTCCTCGAAGATGACATCAGTCTGGCTCCGGCCCTGGCGGCGGCTGCGGCCCTAGACGATACCGTAACGCGGCTCGGCAAAGGGACCGCGCTGCCTCCGCTCTGGCACTGGTTCTACTTCCTGCCCAAGGCGCCCCAATCCATGCTCAGCAGCGACGGGCACCCGCAGCGTGGCGGCTTCATGCCGCCGATCCCTTATCCTAGGCGCATGTTCGCTGGGGCGCATCTGCGCTTTCATCGACCGCTCGTCATCGGTCAGCCAGCACGCCGCGAGGGCGTGATCCGCAACGTTGTTCAGAAGTCGGGGCGCAGCGGATCTCTCGCCTTCGTCACCGTCGGCTACAGTGTCCTTCAGCAAGGCGAAGTGTGCATTCACGAGGAGCAGGATATCGTCTATCGCGAGTTGGGGCCACCTGTCCCAGCTCCCCAGCCTGTTGAGCTGCCGCCCGTGCCGGAAGGCGCGTGGTCGCGCATGGTGGCGCCGGATACGCGGCTCTTGTTCCGCTTCTCGGCGCTCACATTCAACGCGCACCGCATCCATTACGACCGACCCTACGCGATGAGTGAGGAGGGCTATCCAGGACTGGTCGTCCATGGGCCGCTCACGGCAATCCTGCTTTCAGAATTGGTGCGCCACAACACGTCGATTGGCATAGCAGGTTTCAGTTTCCGGGGCCAGGCGCCGCTCTTCGACCTGGCGCCATTCCGCCTCGTCGGGAGGCCCTCCGATGGGCGTGTCGAGCTGGAGGCCCAGGGTCCCGATGGCAAAACGGCGATGAACGCCACCGCCGAGCTTGTCTAGTCTGAATCTAGGCCACTCGCGGCAGTGGCGAGTTCAATGCGCCCCCGGTCCCGTCGCGAGTTGTGTTGGAATTTGCTGACGCGTCTTCGGGCGACATTAGGCTATCCGATCATGCGGCGAGGTCAATGATCTGGTTGGGTGGCTTCTCGGCGAGGCTCTGCCATCCGTCGACCGCGCATGACGATCTGGCCGGAGGCGAGCAGCGCCCAGAACAGCATGGCGGCGGTTTCGGCGCAGGGCAGGATGGTCTGAGACTTGATGCGGCGCTTGAACTCCTCGTGCAGGCGCTCGATCGCGTTCGAGGTTCTGATCGACTTCCATTGGCTGGGTGGGAAGCGGGTGAAGGTGAACAGCCTGTCGCCGGCCCCCGGACTTGATCCGGGGGCTGTCGGCGACGGCGCGGCATTTCAGGCGCCATTTGCGGATGAAGGCTTTGCGCCGCGCTTCGACCTCCTGCCGCGTCGCGGCGTAGAGCCAGGCGGCCTCGCTTTCCCCGCCCATGCTCCGGATCGCCAGCAGCGGCATTGTCACGTCGATCAAGGCTTGCGGGGTTCTCGATGGCCGAGTAGCCCATGCGGATGAAGAAGATCAGCTACCGCGGGTATCGTTTCCCGCCCGAGATCATTCAACAAGCGATCTGGCTCTACCTTCGGTTCACACTCAGCCTGCGCGACGTCGAAGATTTGTTGGCGGAGCGCGGAGTGGCGGTTTCCTTCGAGACCGTTCGGCGTTGGGTGAGCCATTTCGGACCGATGATCGCTGCCGACCTACGTAAGCGTCGCCTGAAGCCGCACACGACTTGGCATCTCGACGAGGTCTATCTGAAAATCGATGGCGGAATGGTCTACCTTTGGCGGGCGGTTGACGTCGAAGGCGAAGTCCTCGATGTGCTGGTCCAGTCCAAGCGAAACAAGCACGCCGCACTGAAACTGATGCGTAAGCTCCTGAAGAAGTATGCCTTCGCTCCTGAGCGGTTGGTCACCGACGATTTGCGATCACATAGCGCCGCTGCTCGAGAGCTTGGGATCGAACGCCGGCATGAGCGCGGGCGATGGAGGAACAACAGAGCTGAGAATTCGCATCAGCCGACGCAGCGGCGGGAACGCAAGATGCAGCGGTTCAAGAGCCCGGGGTCAGCCCAGAGATTTCTTTCCACTCACGCCGCCGTCTACAATACCTTCAATGTTCAACGCCATCTCGTCTCAGCTCAAACGCACCGCATGCTTCGCGATGACGCGATGACCACGTGGCGGACCGCAGTCGCAGCGGCCCGACAATTCCTGAGGCGCCGACATTTCGCGCTCGCGGCACGGCAACGTGACAAAGCCGTTTTGGGCTCCAATTTGCGGTTTCATTTGAGACTGAAAGCGGAATTCCAAGTCTCAAATGAAACCGCAAATTTCCCGACCTCAGGCAAAAACAGCCTCGCGTTCAAGCACGGGTTTCCAAGCTTCGACAACGTCGTCGGTAATCTGCTCTTTCCCAGAGCGGACAGCTTCGATAGCAAGTTCATTCAGCATGCTGAACACTTTTGCGGTTATGCCATCCGTCGCGCGCGCGAGTGTGCGTAGACTATGGGCGGAGAGGGCTGACAGTCGACGCAACGGTAGGCTTCGAAGGATAGCGATTACGAGACTTTGAAACTCTTCGTCCGCCTTCCAGCGAGGCAGCGCAAGCTGGTCCAGCCGCCTTGCGAGTTGCGTGTCGCCAGCGATCGCTTCGCGAGCGATGCCAAGGCAAACCAACGAAGCTTTTAGCGGCCCCAGGTCGTCGAAAGCGTTGACCAGTGGCAACCGGACACTATTCGTGGCGCGGCTGATTGGTGTTGCCGCCAATCGGCGTAGTGCGCTATTGCCCTCGTTGCCGCGGCTGGAGATGATGGCTGCGCGGCGCCCCAAAAGTGGAGACCGTCATGGATGCTGCCGGAACGGCGCCTCACGGTATGACCAACAAGCGGCTGTCGGCGTGGGTCGACGAGATGGCCCTCCTGTGCAGGCCCGAGTGGGTGGAATGGGTCGATGGCTCGGAGCGCGAGTACGAGCGGCTGTGCGCGATGATGGTCAAGTCCGGCACGTTCATCCGCCTCAATCCGCACAAGCGCCCCAACTCCTTTCTCGCTCGCTCGCATCCGTCGGACGTGGGCCGAGTCGAGGACCGGACCTTCATTTGCTCGTTGAGCCAGGAGGATGCCGGGCCGACCAACAACTGGGCCCCGCCGGCGAAGATGCGCGACACGCTGCTATTGTTCGACGGCTGCATGCGCGGCCGGACGATGTATGTCATTCCGTTCAGCATGGGGCCGCTCGGCTCGCCGATCGCCAAGATCGGCGTGCAGATCACCGATAGTCCCTATGTCGTCGTCAACATGAAGATCATGACCCGCATGGGCGCCAAGGTGCTCGAAGCGCTCGGCGACGGTCCGTTCATCCCCTGCATGCATTCCGTCGGCGCGCCGCGATCGCCGGATGGGCCGGACGCGCCCTGGCCCTGCGAGGCCGATATCGCCCGCAAATACATCGTGCATTTCCCGGAGACCTACGAGATCTGGTCGTACGGCTCCGGCTATGGCGGCAACGCGCTTCTCGGCAAGAAGTGCCTCGCCTTGCGCATCGCCTCGGTGATGGCGCGCCACGAAGGCTGGCTCGCCGAGCATATGCTGATCATGGGCATCCACGCCCCCGACGGTGAGAAAACCTATATCGCCGCCGCCTTCCCGAGCGCCTGCGGCAAGACCAACCTTGCGATGCTGGTGCCGCCGGAAGCGCTCAGCGACTGGAAAGTGACGACGGTCGGCGACGACATCGCCTGGATCAAGAAGGACGAGCGCGGCGTGCTGCGGGCGATCAATCCCGAGGCCGGCTTCTTCGGGGTGGCCCCCGGCACCAACACCAAGTCCAACCCGAACGCCATGGCGAGCTGCGCGAAGAACGCGATCTTCACCAACACCGCGCTGACCGACGACGGCGATGTCTGGTGGGAGGGCATGAGCGAGACCCCGCCGGCCCATCTGATCGACTGGACCGGCAAGGACTGGACCCCCGGGTGCGGGCGCCCGGCGGCGCACCCGAACGCGCGCTTCACGGCGCCGGCCTCGCAATGCCCGTGCATCGACCCCGACTGGGAAAATCCGGCCGGCGTGCCGATCAGCGCGATGGTGTTCGGCGGGCGGATGAGCAAGGACATGCCTCTGGTGTTCCAGGGCTTCAACTGGAGCCACGGCGTCTATCTCGCCGCGACGATGGGGTCCGAGGCCACTGCGGCGGCGATCGGGGTGACCGCGCCGCGGCGCGACCCGATGGCCATGCTGCCCTTCTGCGGCTACAACATGGCCGATTATTTCAGCCACTGGCTGAACGTCGGCCGGCGCGTCGCCAACCCGCCCCGCATCTTCCGCGTGAACTGGTTCCGCCGCGACGAGAACGCCAAGTTCCTCTGGCCCGGCTTCGGCGAGAACATGCGCGTGCTGAAGTGGATCGTCGATCGCGTGCACGGCCGCGGCTACGGCGTGGAAAGCCCGATCGGCTGGATGCCGCGGCTCGAGGACATCGACTGGCGCGGCCTCGATTACGACCACGCGACGTTCTACGAGCTGATGGCGGTCGGCCGCGAGTCCGGGACGCAGGAGGCAAGGGCGCACGAAGAGCTGCTCGACCGGTTCTTCGACCGGCTGCCTAAGGAATTCATCTTCGAGCGGGAGATGTTGCGGTCGCGGCTGTGGCGGTCGCCGGATCGCTGGGAACTCGCGCATGAGCATCACTGAGTAGGTGTTTAGTCCCGACATTTGCTGGAGCGGATTGATATTAAATCGTTCTGGCTCGACGGTCCAACTTGGCGTGTCCGAGCAACACCTGGATCACGCGAATATCGACGTTCTGCTCAAGCAGATGCGTGGCGAAGCTGTGCCGCAGCGTATCGGCGACACGCGCTTGGCGATCCCGGCCGCCTGCGCTGCGGCGTGCACGGCGCGCACCAGTTGGCGAGCCGACATTGGATTGACCGGGTTCTGGCCCGGAAACAGCCAAGCCTGCGGCCGCGCCGCCCACCACCATTCGCGCAACAGTTCGAGCAGTTGCGGCGAGAGCATCACGTAGCGGTCCCGTTGTCCCTTGCCCTGCTCGACCCTGAGCGTCATGCGGTGGCTGGTCCCCGGACTTGATCCGGGGATGTCGGACACCTTCAGGTTCGCGACCTCGGACACCCGCAGGCCTGCGCCGTAGGCGACGCTGAGCGCGGCTTTGTACTTGAGGCCCGGCGCGGCTTCGAGGAGGCGCGCTACTTCCTCCTGGCTCAGCACGACCGGCGCCCTGCGCGGTTGGTTCACGGTCGTCAGATGACGGACGAGGTCGGGCCGTTCGAGCGTCACGTTAAAAAAGAACCGCAGCGCGGCGATGGCGGCGTTGATGGTCGCAACGCCGATCTGCTGCTTGGCCAGATGCACCTGAAAACGGCGAAGGTCCTCGCTTGTCGCCGTGTCCGGCGACCGGCCGAGGAAGGCCGCAAAGGTCCTGACGTGCCGGACGTAATCTTTCTGCACCTTCTCCTTGACACGGCGCGCCGTCATGTCGTCGATCATGCGCTGGCGCAGCGGACTGATGGGCTTGTCGGACATCGCGAAAGCTCCTGTCTCCCGTGGGGTTGAACCCCACGATCTTGAGACAGTCCGAGCCTTCGTATTCCTCCTCAGCCTACTGAGCCCCTCGCCGCCCCACGACCTGAGCAGCTATTTCGACAATGTCCGGCATGATCGGCTGTTGGCGAAGGTGGCCGAGCGGGTGGACGATGGCGACGTGATGCGCCTGCTGAAGGTGATGCTCAAAGCCAACGGCAAACAGGGCGTTCCGCAAGGCGGGGTGATCTCGCCGCTGCTCAGCAACCTCTACCTCACCGAGGTTGACAGGATGCTGGAGCGGGCGAAGGAGGCCACACGCTACGGCAAGTACACCGGCGTCGAATATGCGAGGTTCGCTGACGACCTGGTGATCTTGATCGACGCCCACCCGCGGCACGACTGGCTGATGGCGGCGGTGGAAAAGCGGCTACGCGAGGAACTCGCCGAACTGCAGGTCGAAATCAACGAGGAGAAGAGTCGGATCGTGGACCTATGCCGCGGCGAGAGCTTCGGCTTCCTGGGGTTCGACTTTCGCCGGGTGCGCAGCCTGCGGGGCAGATGGCGTGCCCATTACACGCCCAAGCTCAAGAAGCGGACGGCGCTGCTGGCGAAACTCAAGGACGTGTTCCGGCGTCACCAGTCCCAACCGGTCGATCGAGGCGGCGGCCGGATGATCATCGTTCAAACCTTCCAAGGCGCCCGCCCTGAGCGATCGCCATCGCCGACCCGCATCAGGATCGACTCCTCATGACCGTCGCCGTGCTTCCCGCCACGCAACGCCGTTTCGCCTCGCCTCCAGCCGCGCGCCGGAGCAGGACGACCATGTCCTCACGACCTCCGCAGACTCTCTCCAGGCGCCGCGCCCATACCCGCCGCTCGCATCCTCGCCTCCGAAAAAGCCCGTCGTGTTCGCTCCCGACAATAACACCGGCCGCCTTCCGCCCCCGCCGCCACATCGGCGATCCGTCCGCGACCATCAAATCCCCATAGGTTGCGCCCAGCCAAACCGCGCCTCTCCTTCCCGCGGTTTCCTCCTTACGAGGCTTTCGGACGCCGGCCCCGCGCCCAGCCCGCGCGCCTGCAAAGGGCCGGCGTCCGAAACCCTTCAGCTTTGCCGGCAATGGGACGAGCGTGATGTTGGGCGGGATGGTCAGCCGGCCGGAAAGATGCCAGGCGGCCTGATCGGCCAGCACAACGGCGTGCATGCCCGGCGCGACTTGGGTGGCGATTTCGACCAGGTGCAGGTTCATCGCCTCGTCGCAGCGCGGCATGACGAGCGCCGCGCCCTTGCCGTCCCTGGGGCAGATCGCGCCGAAGATATAGGCCGACTCGGTTCGCTGATCTGTTGGCGCGCTCGGGCGCGTTCCGCGCTTGGCCCAACGGCGGGTGATCTTGGTCTTCTGGCCGACGCGCGCCTCGTCGGCGAACCAGACTTCTATGGCGCCGGGATCGACGCCCTTCTCGCGCCCGATCTCTCGAAGGCGCGCAGGGAAACTTTCTACCGCCACAGGCGGGCCTCGGCCGGCGACAGGTTCCTGAGAAACTACCCTGGCGCCGGCATCTCGTGCAGAGAGACTTTGCGCGTCGTCGAAGGTTGGCAAGAACCCGGGCGCGATATCTGTCCTCGCAATAAGACGCGCCGGGGTCGGCGTAGTCTATCCCATGTCGCAGCGTGTTGTAGAACAGGGTGGCGATCTTGCGTGCGGTTGCCGTCACCGCTTTGGCCTTGCCGACGCGTGCGGACAGCCGTCGATAGAAGGCGCCCAACGCCGTCTGCGTGCGACCGACGGTCACCGCGGCCAGCCTCAGCAGAGCCGCGGCTCTGCTGCCGGATCGCCGAGTTCGCGTCGAAAGCACTTTGCCCCCCGAGATCTTGTTGGCCGGCGCCAGGCATAGCCAGGAAGTGAAGTGTTTGGCGTTTGGCCAGGCGGAGAGATCGGTTCCGCACTCACCGATGAGTTTCAGCGCCAGTGAAGGACCCAAGCCATGAATTTGCGTCAGGTCGACGCCGAGGACCGCGTGCAGTGCGGCCCTCGCATCGAAGGTCGGCGCATTGGCCGTCCTGTCTCGATGACGAGCCGGCGGCAGCCGCCCCGCGGGTCTGGCTGCAACGTCTCGAAGACGTCGCAGGACAATCTCGATCCGCAAATCGCACTCCACGACCTTGGCGTGGTAGGCGTCGTAAAGCTCCAGCGCCTGTCCGAGAGCCAAAGACGTGCTCCTCACGCCAGTTTCCGGCCAGCGCGGCAGCGATCTCCTGCTCCGAGGCATGGCAGCGCCGATCACGATGGGCGGCCAGCACGGCAGGATCTCGTTCACCCGCAACCACGGCGCGGATGATCCGCATCCCGGTTTCGCCCGTGATGTCGGTCACCACGTGATGGAGTTGGACGTTCATCTGCATCAACGCCTTCTGCATATGCTGGATGTGCGACGCACTGTAGTCCAGCAGGCGCTCACGTTGGCGCAAATAGGCGCGCAATGCGGCCAACTCGCCCTTGGGTCTGAAGCTGGCGCGCAGCAGCCCATATTCGTGTAACCGCCTCAGCCATTGGGCGTCGCTGACGTCGGTCTTGCGGCCCGGCGCGTGCTTGGCGTCGCGGGCGTTGACCAGCACCACCTCGAAACCGCGCTGCTCGAGCAGTTCGTAGGCAGGGATCCAATAGACGCCGGTGGACTCCATCGCCACCGTTCGCACGTCGCAACGCTCGAACCAATCGGCCAGTTGCTGCAAATCGCCGGTGCAGGTCCCGAAGGCGGCACTGGCTCAGTGTCCCGGTCTGGCGGAACGCCGCGACATGCATCCTGGAGCCGATATCGATCGCTGCGGCATTCGGATGGGTGGGGATGAAGTCTCGCTCGGGGCAGCGCCGCTTCGATTTGGTCATGATGCCTCCTCTCGACTGAAGCGGAGGGGCTGAGCCGCGCAAGGAGATCAACTTCCTGACCCGGATCGCCACAATGGCGTCACTACTCTCAAGTGCGCAACAGCCCATGGGCCACGTTTTTTGACGGGGTTAACACCACCAGAAATTTATCGGCCGCTCCCCTCCAGGCGTCAGGATATCAACCCCGTTTCTACCGCCACAGGCGGGCCTCGGCCGGCGACGGGTTTTTTAGGAAATCAGGCGGTGCGAACGGCGGCTGAGCAGCCGAAATCGCCGATATCGCCTTGCCCGCGGTCAATTCGGATCGCCCCAAGCTCCCCCGCAATGATTGGAAAAACGGATCGCGCGGAGGCGAACATTGCGCCGTGGCCTGGCGGCCCCGCCGCCGCGACGCCTGCTCCCCTGGGCTTCGACTTCGCAGCGGCGCCCCTGACCGCCGCCGTTTCCGAGCCGTCGACCTGGACGATGATGCTCGTCGGCTTCGCCGGGACTCGCCTCCGCTGCCTGTTCAATCTCGCCGAAGAGCTCTGGGCGCCGCGGCTTCGCGCGAACCTCGAAGACCATTTGCGGCTCAGTGGCTTGAGCCGGGGTGGCGGATTTGGACCCAAGTAATCAGAGCCTGTGGAGGATGTTAATCACAACCTGAGGAGGAAAGCGCCATGACAACAGACTCTTGGAACGGCAATCGCAATTGGAACCATAAGAAGAGCAACGGGTGCATAAGAGTTCGGAGTTCGAGCGGGCGCCTCGCGTTCGGCGCGGGCGCTCTGGCGATCATGGCGCTCGCGAGCGGAAGCGGCGCGCGCGCCGCGACGCTGAAGACGCTGTGTAACTTTTGCGCGCAGGGCACGGCGACCTGCCCCGACGGCCAGTCTCCCAGTTCCGGCCTGATCAGCGACGGTTCCGGGGGCTTCTACGGAACGACGTTTGCCGGCGGCGCCAACGGGCAAGGCACCGTGTTCCAGCTGGTCCGGACCCGGGGCGCGAATGGTCCGCCAGCCTGGACGGTCAAGACGCTCTATGCCTTCTGCACCCAGGGCGGCGCCGACTGCACCGACGGCGCCATCCCATTGGCGTGGAACCTTCTCAAGGATGAGGCGGAAAACCTCTACGGCACGACAATCAACGGGGGGCGAATACCGCGTATGCAAACCCCAGCAATCAGTATTTGGGCACGGTGTACGAGCTGAGCCCGAAGGTGGGCGCCGACGGCCAGACGACATGGACACATAATTTTACTGCGTCACAAGTTCTCACGCCGCGAGCGCGTGCCGATCGGCTCGGCGCAACACGGACATCGTGAGAGCGTACTGGCGAGCGCGACCACCAATCGTCTGCGCATCGTCGCGATGGAGTTCGGTACGTGACGCGCGGTTCGCAGTGGCAGGGCATCGGGATCCGTCACCGTGGGGAACGGCAGGTTCTTCGCACCGCGCAGTGGAACGAGGTCCTGAGGGGGGAATCGTCTCCCTCTCGGAGACCACGAATCCGTAGGCCGCGATACACAGCGTGGCGTGATGGTGGAAGCCGCGCCAACCTCGGCCTTCGAAGTGACCGAGCCCGACCTCTTGCTTCAGTTCCTGATAATCGCGCTCGATACGCCAGCGCAGCTTGGTGATGTCCACCAATTTGCGGAAGGCAATGGTCTTCGGAAGCGTCGAGAACCAGTATTTGGTGGGTTTCTCCTCGCCTTCGGGCCACTCGACCAACAGCCACTCTTCCGGCCGAGGCTCGGTGAGAGTGGAGTCTCGATGCGCGGCACGAAACGCGCACGCGGGCGAAGCGAGACGACAACCGCTCGCAGCCGCCCTCGCGCCACATGATCTTGCGCCAAGCGCGCCTGGGCAAGCCGAGAGCGAGTTCTTCGACCGAGATCGGCTTATGCCCGTCGTCGCGACGGAGGCGCTTCGGTCGTCGGCCACGGCCAGACCATTTCTTCGGTGGCGGCGGCTCCGTGTCGGATGTCCACACCGTGGTGTTCGGTAAGATTCCGGCGACATCGGTCAACGCAAGGGCGCTGACGCCCGCAAGCAGTTGCGTGTCGCAGCCGTAGCCCGCGTCCATCAGCACCACGCCGCGCGGGAGCCCCGCCTCGCAGGCCGCTTCGATCTGTTCGAGGGCGATCTGGGGTTTGGTTCGGAACTCGATCTCCTCGGGCACGCCGACCTTGCGCCGACGTTCCTCGTCGCTCGCCCACTCCTTCGGCAGATAGAGGCGCCAAGCAACCGGCAGGCTGGCATGGTGATTGGCGAGAGACAGCGATAGGGCGACCTGGCAATTGTCCTGCTTGCCGAGGTGGCCGCAGTATTGGCGAGCGACGCCGACCGAATGCTTGCCTTGTTTGGGAAAGCCGGTGTCGTCGATGATCCACGCTTCGATCGGGCCGTGGCTCTCGATCGCCGGCAGGACCGTCTCTCCGACCTTGGTCAACACCTTCTCGTCCGACCACGGTGACTTGCCGACGAAATGGAGCAACGACTGATGCTGCGCAGCGGTCCTCTCCGGCCCGTCACCGCCGCCATCGGCTCGACGCTCTTGCGCTCGCCGGGCATGATCAGGCCCAGGCAATAATCACGCAACGGGCCGGCGCGGTCCGCGTGGCCGATCACACTCACGAGTTCCTCCGACATACGCCGCAAATCGCGGCTCGCTGCCGTCTGCCGATCGCCTGGCCATCCCAGCCCCCTTCACGCTGATGATCGAATCTCGCCTCGTAGCTGAATCGCAGCGCAGGGGGCCCGCGACCTTCTGACTCAGGTTCCGCCTGAAATTTCTGGCTCAGTAAGATTAGACTAACTAATGGCGCTCCCGTGAGCGTCGAAGGCACAGCCTCCCACAAGTCCCTTTTCAACCTCGAATTGCGCAACCCCCGCGCCCACAAAATAATTGATGACCTTTTCGACTTCGGCCATCACTTCGGGACCAATCCCGTCGCCGGGTGTAATAGTAGCAAAAGTTTGTGCAGCGTCATCGCTATTCGCTGTCGGTGGGAGAAGAAGAGATGCGCGTAAACCGTTTTCCTTCGGGACGAAAGCCTTTATCCGCATTATCATCGGCTAGCCTCAGCCTAGCCAAAAATATTTGAAATTTCAGTTCTTTGCGAGGAGGTGCGTCGGATAGCCAAGCATGGTCGATACGCGGCGGCTGTGGCGATCGGTGTAGACGAAGGCCGGTCCGTCGAGGCGATAGCTTCCGGGCCAAGCGATTTGGAAGCTGGTGTCGCTTTCCTCGAAGTCGATGGATTCCGGGTCGGAGCTGGTGGTGCACTTCTTCCGCGACATCGTTGGCGTCGCCGAGGTCAGCAAGGGGGTGCTGAGCCAGCGGACGAACGACTATCAGCGCTGGGTGGAAGCCTATGCGCGCAATCATTCGATCCCGAGGCTCGGCGCCGACAAGATCGCTGCGATCTTCGGCACGCGGCTCAATCGCCGCATGCGCGGCAAGCTGGCCACGGTCATCGACCAGATCGAGCACGGCCATCATGCCTTCCGCGCCTACTTCAAGAGCGCCTTCCTGAAGCAGTACGAGAAGTTCTCGACGTTCCTGCGCAACGAGCTGGTCTCAAACAACCTCAACGACTTCGGCCTGAGGAAGGGACTCGACCATCTCAACGCCGTGCGCACAACCTTCCAGGCGATCACCGACCGCTTCGCCGGCTTCCAGGCAGAATTGCTCAACAGCCATGTCGACCTTCCCCTCCTCCAGCGCCTTGCCCACCCGATCACTGTCGGCGCCGTCCGCTATCCCGGCCTCAAAATCCATGAGGCGCGCGTCGTGCGCTTGTTCGAGGTTCTCCTCCACGGCGGCCCTCGGGTCGGTGGCTGGACGGCCCGGCAAATCCACCACGCCGTCCTCACCACCTTTGATCTCTCAGAGAAGACCTACGGCCTCAACCCGCTGCGCTACGACCTGCGCAAGCTCAAAGGGCATGGCCTCATCGAGCGCGACGGTTCACGCTACGCCTACCGCCTCACGCAAAAAGGCATCCAGGTGGCCCTGCTCTTCCACAAGCGCCTCTGCGGGCCGCTCGCCAACAGCCGCTTCCATCACCAGCCACACCCGCAGCACCGTCCCAACAGCCGGCTCGAAGCCGCCTATCACCGTGCCGATACCGCCATCCAACGCGTCGTTGACCTTGTGGCAGCCGCTTGAATTTTAAGCGCTGCGTCTGCACGATTGTCCAACTCGTTTTGTCAAGCTTCGTTCCGGCAAGAATTTAGGGACGCGGTTCTCCACTGAAACGTTCTTTCGTGCGGCAAATCACCCGCTCCGGCTCTCGTGACCGGCGTACTGCTCCGAAACGCCAAGCGGTTCGGGGCTTTTTCCGATCCGCTCAGTGACGCAGCCGGGTCGTTCGAGAGTCGGAGTGTACCGACACCCCCGGGTGCAATGCAAAAAAGAGATTCCGTGCACTGCAAAAAACGCTTATGTTATATGGCGAACCATTGGATCCGCAACGACATGGCCGATTCCACTCCTATCACTATTAAAAAATACGCTAATCGTCGGTTATATAACACGGCCTCAAGCACGTATGTCACATTAGCTGATCTCGCTAAGATGGTGAAGAGTGGCGAGGACTTCGTCGTGCTCGACGCGAAGACGAATGAGGATATCACCCGGTCCGTCCTCACCCAGATTATCTTCGAACAGGAAGGAATCGAAGGTCAGTCTCTTCTGCCAACAACTTTTCTTCGGCAGTTAATCAGGTTATATGGCGACAGTATGCAAGCTCTGTTGCCCAGCTATCTTGAGTTTTCCATTGATCAATTCAATGGGGAAAAGCAAGCAATAAGCGACGCAGCGAGTCGAATGTTTAGTGCGGGTGCGTTTACGCCCAATTCCTTCAGCGCACTACAAGAATTAACTCAACAAAATTTGGCCGCGTTCCACCAAGCATTAGGCATTTTTTCACCATTCGCAACCACAGTACCTGTATCAGGATCGCAGTCACTTGCTAATGACTCCTCAGAAGAAATAGATAAGCTGCGAAAACAGCTCTTGGAGATGCAGAATAAACTTGAGTCTTTGGCTAAGAAAAGTTAGAGCAATTTGCATTCGCGTTGGTTTGTGACCTGCGGTCTTTAAAATAGTTTGCGCATTCGCTGGTGCTCAGCCATCCCCTCATTTTTCGTCGCAGGCAATTTTGCAACCTCAGATACGTATCTTGATCCCGAGATACTCGCCTTGGGAGTCTTGCGGCACCGGATTTTGCGTCGCGATTATCGCTGATGAGGGCGCGTCATTCCAAAAGCGGCGTTTTCGCTCCCCTGATCTCACGTTGAAGGGCCAAAAAGTGCCGAAATCAGGCCATTTTTCAAATGAGGGGATTCATGAGTCGCTGGTGTGAAACGACCGAGGCATTCGTCGATCACGCGCCAGAGGGCGTCACGTTCGTTCGCCGCCGCAGCAGAGTCTTCGACTCGCCGAAGAGCTTCTCGATCAGGCAAGGGTGGCGCAGATGGCTTCGATGAGTTCGTGGCCTTTGGCCACGACGTCACTGAAACGATCAGGGGCAACTCGTACGTGGCCCGCTGTCGACCGGTCCGTGCGAGCGCGACATCATCGCCCTGCTCCCGAAGGACAGTCGCGGGATCTGCGGCGCGACGTCTTCCAATACCCGCTCGCAGCTGCTTCTCGCAATTGCAACCATCCGGTCGAGGAAACCCAAACGGCAAAGCGATAAAGGCTCTGGGCATTTTGGGGGCGAAGATGAAGCCGTCGGATTTCGCGGGATGGCTGGCCGCGCTGTCGTCGTTGAGTGCGGCGCAGCGCCGTGTCGTGTTTCGCGAGCTCGCGCTCGCGGAAGCTGACGATCCCTGTGAGGAGGGCGTCGAGATCTGCGAACCGAGGTCTGCGGCGGGGGACGCGAAGAGGGCCGAGGAGCGCAGCGATGCGGTTGCGGCGACGCTTTCCGCATCGGGCGAGCGCGATATTTTCCGGGAAATCGCAAAGGAGCGTTATTCGCGGACGGGATGTCCGCGCTGCGGCGCGCTCGATGTCCGGCCCTGGGGTGAGGCGAGAGGTTTGCCGCGCTATCGCTGCGTGGAATGCCGCAGGACTTTCAATCCGTTCACCGGCACTCCGGTGGCCGGCCTGCACAACAAGGATCGCTGGTTCGATCAGGCGCGAGCCCTGATCGAAGGGGAGAGCCTCGCCAAGGCGGCCGACCGCTGCCAGATCCACCCGAGCACCGCCTTCCGATGGCGGCATCGGTTTCTCGCCGCTCTCAACCTCGACAAACCCAAGAGCCTTTCGGGCATCGTCGAGGCCGATGAAACATTCATACTCGAGTCCTTAAAGGGTCGGCGGGGCGGCCTCGCCAGGCCCGCGCGCCGCCGCGGCGGCAAAGCCGCCAAGCGCGGCCTCTCGGCCGAGCAGATTCCCGTCGTCGTGGCTCGCGACCGCAGCGGCGCCACGTTCGACGCCGTCCTGTCCCGCCTCGACGCCGCCAGCCTAAAAGAAGCGTTCGGCGAACGAATTCCGCCTTCAACCGATTTCTGCTGCGACGGCGGCTCGGCCATCACCGCTTTCGCCAAGCGGGCCAAGCTCAAAGTCCATGTCCTACCCGCGCCCGGCAACCCCAAGCCCGAAGAATCGCAGTTCCATATAAACAACGTCAACGCCTACCACGGACGCCTCAAAGAGTGGATGCGACGCTTCCACGGCGTCGCCACCGAAAACCTTCCCACGTACCTGAGTTGGCGCCGAACCCTCGAAGCCATGCCCGCCGATGGCGGCCCGGCTCCCTGGATCGCCGCCGCTGCCGGACTCGGACCGTATCAACACGAAACACAATAAGAGCGAAGATAATAATGAAACGTGCCGATATGGCTGGTGGGCCGGGCAGGACTCGAACCTGCAACCAGACCGTTATGAGCGGCCGGCTCTGACCATTGAGCTACCGGCCCGACGGGCGCGGAAAGCATTAAGCGCAAAACGCCTCCCGAGGCAAATGGAGGTTCGGACGCGCCGTCGAGACAAATACAACATTCTCTTGCGAAGCTTGCGGCGATGTTCTATATTTGTTCGTTACGCATCCTGAGGGAGACCGCCGAGTTGGCCGCTCGCCCACCGAGCCTCGCCGCCCATCGATCGCAGTGCTGGGCCCGGCGCGCATGGCGAACACGAGGCGGGAAAAGCCGAGCGTCGTCTGTTGAATCTGGCCTCTCGGTCGCCCGCATCCCGGCGCGGGAGGGCTGATGGAAGGCGGGTCGGCTGGAAATGCTGCTGCAAAGGATTGAAGAGATTGAATGTGCGCCCGGAAATGGTATGGCGCGGGAAGCGACGGACCCCCAAGATCTGGTACGGCGCGCGCCGGCTGCCCATGCGACTCTTCCGAAAGGCAAGGCCGAGACGCCGCTCTTCCTGCATGGCCCTAACTTCGCCATGCAATTCGTCTTCTTCGTCGCGTTCTGGTAGTCGAATGGGGACAAATGGGGCTTGTGGGCAATTCGATGGCGGGGAGCGTCGACCGTGCGGAGCGGTCTGCCGCGGCGCCCGCCCGCGCCGAGCATCGCCGGGTGGTCTTCTCGCCCCCGTCCGATCGCGAACGCGCCTTTGCGAGGGCTCGGCGGCGCTCCTCACGAGTTCGATTCCTCCGCAAGGCGATCCTCGCCGGCGCCTTGGGAAGCGTGGCCGCGATGGCGCTCATCGCGGTCTACAACCCCTTCTCGACCAAGCCCGGCTCGCTGAGCTTCTCGAACATTTCGATCGACGGAACCAAGATCGCCATGGCGCGGCCCAAGCTCGCCGGGTTCCGGACTGACGGGCAGCCTTACATGCTGACGGCCGAGAAAGCCCTCCAGGACGTGAGGCAGCCGACCGTCGTGGAGCTCGAGAAGGTTTCGGGCGAAATCGGTGCGACTGGCGGAGAGACGACGCGGCTGAGCGCCGACGCTGGTGTCTATGACAGCGCCGCCGAGCGGATGAAGCTATCGAGCAACGTCCGCATTGGCAGCGCCAGGTTCGAGGTGCGGTTGCGAAGCGCCGATATCGACTTTAAGACGGGCGTGTATCAGAGCGATGAACCCGTAGAAGTCCACGTCGGCGACGGAACGACCATTACGGGCGACCGCGCCACGGCCCGAAACAATGGTCAGGAATTGATCTTCGAGGGGCGCGTCAGGACAACGATAAATCCGCCGGCCGCCGCCGCCGCCGCCGACTCGAAGGGGACCAGTCCATGACGATCGGGTCGAACGGGCCCATTTGGACGGCGCTGTTGACCGGGATGCTGATCTTCGCCTGTCACGACGCTGGCGCGGCGTCAAAAGCCGCCGGTCCGCCGACCCCGGCCGCCTCGAGCCCCATCCAGATTCTCCCCGGCACAAGTTCGAAGGAGCCGGTGTCGATCGACGCCGACAAGCTGGTCTATTACGACAAGGAAAAGAGGGCGGTTTATTCGGGCAACGTCGTCGTCGTCCAGGGCGACACGAAGATGACCTGTTCGGTGATGACGGTTTTCCTCGACCGGTCGCCCACGCCCGGCGCCGGCGCGCGCGATCGCCCGAAAGACGGTTCCTCACCTGACGCAGATGGTCCGCAGGGGGCATCCTCGCCGGGTTCGGGACTCACGCGTCTCGAGGCGACAGGCCCGGTGACTGTGATCTCCAAGTCTCAGATCGCGACCGGCGACAACGCGGTCTACGACAAACGCGAAAACAAGGTTCAACTGATCGGTCATGTAACGCTCAGCGACGGCCAGAACGTCACCAAGGGCGACAAGCTGACCTATGACCTAAAGACGAGTCAGGCGACGATCGACACCGCCGGATCCAAGTCCGGACGCGTTCACGGGCAATTCCTGCCGAATGCCGGCGCCGACGCAACAAAGCCGAAATAGGAGCCTCCATTGGAGAGTGCGCGCAGGCCAATTCATGCGACATGAGCGCCCGCCCGTGAGTGAGGACCTGTCCAGCGAAAAAGTGCAGGAGCGGAGCTGGCGCAAATGGTTCGGCTCGAGCCGCTCCCGTTCTCTTTCGCCTCCTGCCGAGTCGACGGTCGGACGGCAGGGTGTGCTTGCGGTGCATCATCTTGGCAAAGGCTATCGCGGCCGGATGGTGGTGCAGGACGTGAGCATTTCTCTGCGGCGCGGCGAAGCGGTCGGCCTGCTCGGACCGAACGGCGCGGGCAAAACCACGGTCTTTTACATGATCACCGGACTGGTGAAGCCGGACAAGGGCGCGATCGAACTCGACGGCCATGACGTGACGGGTCTGCCGATGTTCCAGCGCGCGCGGCTCGGCGTCGGCTATCTGCCCCAGGAGCCGTCGATTTTCCGGGGGCTCAACGTCGAGGACAACATTCGCGCGGTGCTCGAGGTGAACGAGCCGGACCGCGATGTGCGCGAGGCGACGCTCAGGTCGCTACTCGACGAGTTTGATATCGCGCGCCTGCGCAAGGCGCCCTCGATCTCTCTGTCCGGCGGCGAGCGACGGCGCTGCGAGATCGCGCGGGCGCTCGCCAGCAAGCCGTCTTTCATGCTGCTCGATGAGCCTTTCGCCGGCATCGATCCCATCGCCGTCGGCGACATTCAGGATCTCGTGCGCCATCTGAAAGGTCGCGGGATCGGCGTGCTGATCACCGACCACAACGTGAGGGAGACGCTTGGCCTGATTGACCGCGCCTACATCATCCACAGCGGTCACGTGTTGACCGAGGGGCCGCCGGAGGCGATCATCGCCCATCCGGACGTAAGGCGTTTTTATCTCGGCGAGGATTTCCGAATGTAACTGACGCGGCGCCTCACTCGTCCTCGCCGAACCGATTGGCGACGAGTTCGGCAAGGGCATCGAGGGCCTCGCGCGCCTCCGCGCCCGAAGCGACGACCGTGATTGTCGATCCGAGCCCGGCGCCGAGCGTCAGAATGCCCATGATCGAATCGCCGCCGACAGTTTCGCCGCAGCGCGACACCTTGACGTCCGCATCGTACCGATCGACGCATTGGACAAATTTGGCGGTGGCGCGGGCGTGCAGGCCTTTCCGGTTCACGATCTGCATCTGACGCGATAAGGCTCCTTCCAACGTGGGCGGACAAGGACCTGCGTCGTCGCAGCGAGCCTCGCTCATTTTCCGGCCAGCACCTTGCTGGCGACCGTGATGTACTTGCGCCCGGCTTCGCGCGCCTCGACCACCGCGTGGTCGAGATCGGAGGTCTCCCGCATCGTCGCCAGCTTGATCAGCATAGGCAGGTTGACGCCGCAAATGACCTCGATGCGGCCGCCGTCCATGACCGAAATCGCCAGGTTGGACGGCGTGCCTCCGAACATGTCGGTCAGAATTACGACGCCCATGCCGTCCTGAACACGGGCTGCGGCGTTGAGGATGTCGGAACGCCGCTGCTCCATGTCGTCTTCGGGGCCAATCGTTATCGTCTCAAGTTGAGACTGTGGTCCCACGACATGCTCAAGGGCTGCACGAAAACCAGTGGCAAGCTGGCCGTGGGTCACCAGGACCATTCCAATCATCAAAGATCCATCAGTCGGCCGGCTCAGGCTTCCGGCGTTCGTCGGACGGGCCGCGCGCCGGTGAGCGGGCCATTTTTGTGCACTGCGGCGCAATGTTCAAGCGAAATTCCTTTTCGCTTCGCATTGGCCGCCGCGATAATCCCCAGTCGTTCGTCGACAGCGAGCGCTTGATCCGCCGCGCTCCGGCTGGAATCGAGGGCGAGCCGCGGCAGGCGGACCCCTTCGACCGTCATGACATCCGGCTCGTCCGGCAGGCGTGGCCAGGCGCGGCGGCGCCGACTGAGCTCGACAGACAACCCGATGACGGCAGTAGGTTCGTGGGACGCAGTGACGAGGCCGACGGCGCGCCGCTCGATAATACCGGCAAGTTGCGCCGACCCGGACGCGACGAGCCGCCCCCCGACGGCTCGCGCCCAAACCCGGTCGTCGCCGACGAGCGCGCCGAAGACTCCGATATCGCGCGCTCGGGCGAGCAACGCGAGAGCCAGCGCGCTCTTTCCCGATCCCGACGGTCCGAGAATCAGCACTCCGCTTTCGCCATACACGACCGCCGTGGCGTGCATTCCGGTTGTCTGGCCTTCAATTCCACTCATGCTGTTAACGCCGGAAGCTCAACGACAAACCGTGCGCCGGCGCCGTGCCGCACAGGCTCGCGTTGGGCGCTGGCGCCCGATCCGACCCTGACTGCGTATGCGTCGGCGGGCCGATTCATCGCAAAGATCCGCCCGCCGTGCGCCTCGACGATCTGGCGCGATATCGACAGTCCAAGTCCGGAATTCTGTCCGAACCCCTGGCTTGGGCGATCCGTATAGAAACGCTCGAATATCCGCTCCAGCGCGTGCGGGGGGATGCCGGGACCGTCGTCCTCGACCGTAATGACCACCTTTTCCTCGGGTGCTTCGCCGTCGGTTGAGGTCGCGTTCCTGGCGAGGGCGACGCGAACCACACCGCCCGGTTCGGAAAACGAGCAGGCATTGTCGATCAGGTTCGTTACGACCTGCGCGAGGCGCGAATCATGGCCGAGCACGAAATAATCCGCGTCGGCACGTCGGCCCCGCCTCGATGGAATCGACAGTTCTATCCGGACTCCGTTGCTGCGCGGCGAATCCTGGGCCATCGAGACGACGGCGTGCAGGAGCGCTGCGACGTCGACCGGGCCAGCTTCTCCGCGCGCCAGTTCCGCGTCCAGGCGAGAAGCATCGGAAATGTCGGAAATCAATCGGTCGAGCCGCCGAACGTCATGCTGCATGACCGCGATCAACCGGTCTCGCGAGTGGCCCGCCTTCACCCGCGGAAGCGTTTCGAGCGCGCTGCGCAACGACGTCAGCGGATTCTTCAGCTCATGCGCGACATCGGCGGCGAAGCTCTCGATGGCGTCGAGGCGACTGTACAGCGCCTGCGTCATTTCGCGGAGAGCGCGCGAAAGATGGCCAATTTCGTCGGATCGCGAAGTGA
This sequence comes from uncultured Alphaproteobacteria bacterium, assembly GCA_963758335.1. Lineage (GTDB taxonomy): Bacteria > Pseudomonadota > Alphaproteobacteria > Rhizobiales > Beijerinckiaceae > Roseiarcus. The sequence continues at coordinate 1,757,501 of CAVWVF010000004.1, forward strand.
AATCGGGAATCTGCTGACGGGAACGGATGCCGCGCCTCACCCGCTCGGCGGCGTCGGCGAGCCGGCGCACCGGCTCGGCGATGGTGTTGGCGAGCGACAGCGAAAGGACCAGCATGACCGAAGCGAGAACCAAGAAGAAACGCAGGATCGCCCAGCGCTCCGAGGCGATCACCCGGTCGATGTCGCCGCCCTGAGTTCGACAGCTGGAGCGCGCCGCGCGTCGCCATCATGTACTGGATCGGGACCGCCACAGAAACAATGGTCTCGCCTTCGTTGTTGATCCGGGCCGCGGACTGCGTTTGCCCCTTCAGCGCCGCCGCGACCTCCGGCACCGACTTTCCGTCGACGAGCCAAGGTTCCCTCGCCCGCGGTCGCGACGGGGTGGCGAAGAAGTTCCGCACGACGCCGGTCAACCGGTCGAACAGCCCGCGCCGCTCGGCGGTGTCGGGCAAGTCGGAGCGCACGACGGCGCCGTGCGCCGAGAGCGAACGGGAATCGAGCAGCAGCCGCCCGTCGCTGTCGTAGATGCACGCACGGGTATGGGTCGGCGTGACCAGCCGATGGAGCACCGGCCCGACCCGCTCAGGGTTGATGGAGAACTGGATTGCCTCTTCGTCGTTTTCGTCGTTCGGCGGCGCGGCGGTCTGGCCTGGAGCGAGCTGGAGCAACTTGTCGGGATCGACTGTGATGGAGTCGGTTTCGACTGCCGCCGAGGCCGAGATCGCGGCCGAAATAATGTTGGCCTGTGTCGTCAGGCTTTGAACGCGCGCCGCGATAATGTCGGCCCGAAACTGGTTCAGCAGCAGGAAGCCGATCATCAACACGACGAGACCGCCGAGATTGAGGACGACGATGCGGCGCGTGAGCGAAGATGAGAAACGGGCCGTGAGAAAACGCCAGGCGAACCGGACGCGAGCGCGAAGCCACTGGCGTTGGCCGCGCGACATTACGGCGACGATGCGCTCGCGGCGAGTCTCAGCGCTCATGGCCTCGGCGGAGCCGCCTATCCCTCCTTGAACCGGTAGCCGACGCCATAGAGCGTCTCAATCATCTCGAACTCCGGTTCGACAACCTTGAACTTCTTGCGCAGCCGCTTGATGTGGCTGTCGATCGTGCGATCGTCGACATAGACCTGGTCGTCGTAGGCCGCGTCCATCAAGGCGTTGCGGCTCTTGACGACGCCCGGGCGCGTCGCGAGCGCCTGCAGGATCAGGAATTCAGTGACAGTCAGCGTGACCGGCGTGTTGTCCCACGTGCACGTGTGGCGCTCAGGGTCCATCTTCAACCGGCCGCGTTCCAGAATCTTGGCCTCGGTCTCTTTCTGGGTCGCGGCGTCCTTGGGGTTCGAGCGGCGCAGGATCGCCTTCACCCGCTCGACAAGCAGCCGCTGCGAAAATGGTTTGCGGATGAAGTCGTCGGCGCCCATCTTCAGGCCGAAAAGTTCGTCGATCTCCTCGTCCTTGGAGGTCAGGAAGATCACCGGAAGGTCGGATTTTTGCCGCAGTCGCCGCAACAGCTCCATCCCGTCCATGCGCGGCATCTTGATGTCGAAAATGGCGAGATCGGGCGGGTTCGCCTTGAGGCCTTCGAGGGCGCTCGCACCGTCGGTGTAAGTCTGCACCCGATACCCCTCCGCTTCGAGCGAAAGAGACACGGAGGTGAGGATGTTTCGGTCGTCATCGACCAGGGCGATCGTCGGCATGAAGCTCCCGTTTCATTCGAGTTGCTGCGCCGCCCGGGCGCCGCGGCGCGCTTCGACCATCTTAACCGTTCGCGGCCGAAATGTGTTCCTGTTTTGGAAAATCGGCCGAGTCACGAGCCCCAAGATGGGACCGCCGGTCGAATTACGCAAGTTCGCTCTGAAGTTGGCCGGCTTGGCTCGAAGCCCGACCGCGGCCCGAAGCGGTCCACGCACCCGAGGCGCGCCCTGCGACCGGTCCTCCCCGCCAACAGCGCGTTTAACGCACTTTTAGCGGCACGCCTCTTTTTTTTCAAGGGGTTGCCCCGTCGTTTAGGTAACCGGGGCGAATTTCCGGGCGGCGTTAGCTTGGGGCGGGCCTGACGAGAGTTGCGAGATCGGGGATTTCGGGGCCTGGAATGGCGAGGCGAGCGCCGAGATAGTCGAAGAAGGGGATTTTGAGCTTCCTGCAGGTCTTGGCGAGCCCGAGCATGACGTCGCGGGCGTCGCGGCCTCTGTCGCTGAGGGTCCCGCCGGAGATTTTGCGCTTGGTGACGAAGACGCGGATGTCGTTTTCCGAGGCGTTGGTGTGCAGCGGAATATGGGGATGGTCGAGGACGCGCAAGAGATCGTCCTTGAGGCGAAAGAGGCGCCTGAGCAGGCTGTCGAGGGTGGCGTAGCCGGTTCTGGAGCGGTTGAAGATGCGGTCGAACTGCGCCCGCAAACGCTCGGCTTTCTCGAGGCTCGGGGCGAGCTTGTATTCTTTTAAGGCGCGATAGAACCACCAGATCATGCGCCGTGCGACCTCGATCGCGTTGCGCTGCTTGTCGTTGGCGGGGATGAGCTTGTGGACCAGGCGTTCGGCGTGCACCCAGCACAAGGCGTGTTCGCCGACGCGGAACTGGCCGGCGCCGTCTGACACGACGATGGCTTGGCCGAGCAGGCCTTGCTCGCGAACGGCGCCCCACAGAGCCGAAGGAAGCGCTGCTCAATCCGGTCTTCAGCACCTCGGCGTCCTCAGCGCGGAACGTCTCGAGCTTGGCGGCCAGCAGGCGCACCACCTGGCGTTTCGAAATCACCACGCCGACGCCGTTCAGCAGCGCCAGAATCCGCTCGCAGGTCATCTGTCCCTGAAAGTGCAGCATCAAGATCAGGCGCTGAAGATGCGGGCCATAGCCACCGACGATCCCGGGATCGAGCGGCGCGATCAGAGTCTTCCCATCCGGCGTTTGCCAGCGCTCGCGCCGATAGCGGGTCACCAAAGGATTCAGAACCAAGTCCTGAACGACGATCTCTTCGTAGCCCTTGTGGCGGGAACCCGCTGGCGCGTCGACCTTCACCTCGATGGTTTGCGTGACCGTCAGCTTGTCCAGGTTGCTGCCGCGCCGCTGCGTCGACCGCCCGCCCTTGGGCGCGTTCGCTTGCGAATCCGGTCGGTCCGTCGCCTTGTCCATCCCCGAGGGTTTCTGCGGCGGCCGCGGCGGCAGTTTCTTCAATCGCGCCAGTTCGTCCTTGACCGCCTGATGCTCGACCCTCAGCTTGGCCAACGCCCCGCTCACCTTCTCGTACTCCGCCTGAAAGCGGGTCACTTCGCCAATCAAAGTGCGAACCAGGCCGCTGAGCTCGGCCGGCGTCATGCGCTCAAGCGGATCACCCGAATCAACGGACATCCCCAGCTTGAATCATACTTTCCGACGCTTGACTCCCCCCTTCCGCCCGGAAATTTGCCCCGATTACGTCGTTTAGGGTCATGCTGCAAAGAGGCTATTATACATGTGTATAGTGCTTTTATTTGGCTCGCGCGCTTGACCCTTCCGCTCCCGACGCGCTTCTTTCCGTCCGACTCCACGCCCCGAGACCCGCAATGCCGAAAACTCCCATCGATCCTCGAGCGGCGCATGCCGCGGCAGTCGCCGACGCGAAACGGCTCATTCGGCTTTCCCGCACCGCAGCCCTGGCGACGCTCGATCCGACGACGGGCGCGCCGCTGACGACCCTGGTCGGGGTCGCGAGCGACTTCGACGGCGCACCGCTCTTTCTCCTGTCGACGCTCGCGCGCCACACGAGCCACCTCGCTTCGGACCCGCGCGCGTCGCTGCTGCTCACCGAGGAGCCGGCGCGGGGCGACCCGCTGAACCATCCGCGCGTTTCGCTCAACGGCCGGATCGAGCGCGCGCCCGAGCCTCGGGCGCGCACGCGATATCTGCAGCGGAACCCAAAGGCGAAGCTTTACGCCGACTTCGCGGATTTCTCCTTTTTCAGGCTGGCGATTGAAAGCGTCCATTTCAACGGCGGCTTCGGCCGGGCCGACGCGCTGACGCCCGCCGACATCCTCGCCTCGCGCCAAGGCGAGGCGGCGCTCGCCGAGGCGGAGGCTCGGCTCGTCGACTGGATCAACGCGCTCGGCCACGATGTTGTCGCGCGCCTGGCCAGTCACCGGCGGTCCGGACGGCAGGTCTGGCGGGCGATCGGCTTGGACGCGGAAGGCCTGGACCTGACCACCGGCGGCCGCGTCGCTCGCGTCCAGTTCGCTATGCCGGCGCATGATGAGACCAGCTGGCGGGCGGCTCTGAAGACGGCCGCCGGGCTCTGACGAACGGCGCCTGGGTCCGCGCTCGGTTTTGTGCGGTGCGGGCAGCGCTCGGCTTGCCGGATCAGGCGGCTTTTGCGGTCGCCGGCGGCGCCAAGTCCGGGTCGAGGCCAGGACGAAATCCGGAGCCTGCGCCAATCGACGCAGAGCATAAAGCCGCGGCAGCCTTAACAGTCGGGCGCGCGAAGGTAGATTTCGAGCGCGTTTCCTGCGAGAACAGGGCTCGCGGCAGGGTCAGGAAAGAGCAGAATGTCCGGGCGGTCTTCAGCTGCGCCAGATGCGTCGTTCCCGGTCTCCGTCCCCACGAGCGCGAAACCGGTCAGGCGCAAACCCGTCATCGATCGCGTCGAAGCCGGCGCGCCTCCGGTTTTCGTTCACTCGAGCTGGCGCACCTCCAGCACCTGGCTCTGGGCCAAGCTTCGGCGGGCGCCCACCACCATCGCCTATTGCGAAATCTTCCACGAGCAGCTCGAGGCCCTGACGATCGACCATATGCGGAAAGACGACTTCTCGCGATGGAATTCCAAACATCCAGAGGGAGCCCCGTATTTCCTGGAGTTCGCCCGGATGTTCGGCGGGGACGGCGCGCCAGTCTTCGACAGGAGCATGGCGTACGAACAATTCATCCCCGAGGATGGTCTTGGCGGCCCCCTCAGCGTCGCCGAACGGGCCCACGTGGAACGGCTGATCAGTTACGCCTACGGGCGCCGGAAAATCCCGGTGCTGACCGACACGCGAACGCTTGGCCGCTTCGCCGCCCTCGCCGACGCCTTTCCGGGCCGGCACGTCCTGCTCGTCCGCAACGCGTTCCATCAATGGGGGTCGTACACCGAGCAGTGGGCCAACGGAAACAGCTACTTTCTGGACATGCTGTTCAGAACGATCGAGGGCGCGCGGCATGACCCGTTCGTCATGCTGCTGTCCGACTGGTACGCAGACGAGAATCGATCGCCGGACAGCGCGGCGACGTTTCAGCTCTTTCTCTTGTTCCATCTTTATCTGTACGCGCACGCCTTCGATGCGGCGGACCTCGTCGTCGACATCAACAAGCTCGCCGCGGACGCGGAGCATCGGGCCGCGATCGAAGAGAGGCTCAGCGACTACGTTTGCGCGCCCGTCGATCTCGCCGACGCGCGCGCGCCGTTCGGCCTTTCGCTCTTTTCCGTCGATTCGAAAGCAGCCTTCGTCGACGCCATCGACCAGTTCGTCAAGCAGATGATCGACGGCTCGATGAGCGACGAGGCGGCGCAATTCGTGGCTCGCGCCAAGGACGAGGCGCTCGCCGAATGGGAGAGGCACGAATTCTACAACCGGAGCTTTCGCGCTTTCTCCCTTCGGCGGCTGAGGCTCGCAGAAGAGGCGTCCGGGAAGCAGGCGGCGCTGACCGCCGATTCGGCCGAAGGAGCGGGGCATTCCGATTCGGCCGATGGCAGCGCAGGCCATGAGGGCGGGCGCAGGACGGCGGGACCCGCGAAGCCGAAGGCCAAGCCCGGGCGGCCGCGCGCAACGGCTGAGAAGCGGCCGTCGCGCGCGGCGCCGAAAGCCGGGCCGGCGCTGCGGCGCGGCCCGACCAAGCGGAAACGCTGAAAGATCGTCGGGTCCGCTCAGCCTCGACAGCCGCTCAGAGCCTCTTTACTTTCGTGGGTCATGAAACATGGGCAGGCGAGCCGCACGGCGCTCGGCGCGGCGGGGCATCGGGCGGCGCATCAGGCGCTCGAGGGCGGGATGGTCTTCGCCGACCCGCTGGCGCTTCGCGTTCTCGGCAACGACGCGGCGCACGCGCTCGCCAGGGAGCGGCCGGAGCGGCGGGCCTTGCGCTTTTTCGTCGCCATGCGCAGCCGCTTCGCCGAGGATTCGGCCCGCCGCGCCATCCAGAATGGCGTGCGGCAAATCCTCGTTCTCGGCGCCGGGCTCGACACCTTCGCCTATCGGCTCGAACCACACGACGGCTTGCGCCTGTTCGAGCTCGACCATCCGGCGACCCAGCGCGACAAGCGCCGCCGCCTGGAGGAGGCCGACGTCGCGGAGCCGTCGCATGTCGCCTATGTCGCGCATGATTTCGAACGCGGAAGCATGACCTCGGCGCTCGAGGCCGCCGGGCTCGACGTGGGCCGGCGGACCTTCGTGATGTGGCTCGGCGTCACGCCTTATCTGACGGAGGACGCCGTCTACGCCACGCTCGGCGAGCTGGCGCGCTTTCCCGGCGGGACGGAGATCGTATTCGACTACGCCAATCCGCCGCACGCGATCGAAGAAGCCCAGACGCGCGACTTCCATCGCGAGATGGCGGAGCGCGTCGCCGCGAGCGGCGAGCCGTTCCGCTGCTATCTCGATACGCCCGCGCTGCACGAGCGCGCGCGCGCCCTCGGTTATGGCGACATCGAGGATCTCGACCGCGCGGCGCTCGTCGCCCGTTATCTGCCCCAGGTCCCGGTGAAGCCGCGTCCCGGCCCCGGCGGCCACGTCGTGCGGATGGCGACAGGGTAGATCGCGCTACGCGTTACGCGCGCCGGGCCCCTAAATTGGGGCGACGGACAGGGTCTTCCGCTTTTCGCTCAACTTTTCATTTCATTAACCCAGTAGGAATAGTCAACGTGAATATTTTCCTGCAGGCCAACCCAATCGGTGGCCTGGTTGCTTAGCAGTTGAACGAGCTGCGCCACGATATTGCCTTCGCTTTCCGCCAGCTTAGACATGGTGTTGGCGCCTTTGATCCGATCGGAATATAGAAGCCAGCTTTTCCAGTCCTGCATCCAGCCGCTCTGCAACGTGAACAGCCGCCGCCATGCCGCTTGCTGCATGTGCAACAGGTCTTCCCAACTCTCCATGTCGATCCCCAGAGCGAATGCCTGCGCGGTCGCGTTCGCGCTGCTGAGCGCGCGCGCCGCCCAGTCGTTCTGCAGCGCGGTCGCCCTTAGATTCTTACCTGAGGGATCATAGACAAGACGAGTCGAACATTGTCATTGAGGCGCGGGGCGATCAAGCTGCAGCCAAGAGATCGACGACGCGTTGGATGGCGGTGTCGGCGCGGTGATAGGCGGCTTCGAGCCGGCTGTCTGGACGGTGTTGCGGGTCCGGCCGGTGATGGAAGCGGCTGTTGGCGAGGGGGCCGCACAGGCGCTTGTGGAAGAAGAGGAAGAGGAGGGCGACTTGGACGCCCTTGGGTGAGAGCCGGTAGGCGTAGCGCGAGCCGTCGCGCTCGATCAGGCCGTGTCCCTTGAGCTTGCGCAAGTCGTAGCGGAGCTGGTTCAGGCGGTAGGTCTTCTCAGAGAGGTCGAAGGTGTCGAGGACGGCTTGATGGATCTGCCGGGCCGTCCAGCCGCCGATCTGAGGACCGCCATGCAGGAGGACCTCGAACAGGCGGATGATGCGCGGCTCGTGGATCTTGAGGCCGGGATAACGCACCGCGCCGATCGTGATCGGATGGGCGAGGCGCTGCAGCAGCGGGAAATCGACATGCACGTTGAGCCACTCGGCCTGGAAGCCGGCGAAGCGATCCGTGATCAGCTGGAAGGTGGTCCGCACGGCATCGAGATGGTCGAGCCCCTTAAGCAGGCCGAAGTCGGCGAGATTGTTGGAGACCAATTCGTTGCGCAGAAAGGTCAGGAACTTCTCATACTGTTTGAGGAAGCCGCTCTTGAAGTAGGCGCGGAAGACATGATGGCCGTGCTCGATCTGGTCGATGACCGTGGCCAGCTTGCCATGCATCCGGCGACTGACCCGCTTGCCGAAGATCGTGGCGATCTTGTCGGCGCTGAGCCGCCACAGGCCGAGTTCGCAGCTGCGCTCGAATAGCTTGTGGATGGGAAAGTGACGCCTGAAGATGAAGTTGCGGCAGTACTCGATCTGGGAGATGGCGTAGAAGCGTGACAGGTTGAGCTTGGCGCGCTCCTTCTTTGAGAACTTCGGTCCGAGGATCAGGGTCCAGTAGTCGAGGCGCCGGCGAATGATCTCTGGGCTCAGCCGGTCGGCCGACGCCTGCAGCGCCGCTGCATCGTCGACGGCGAGGAAAGCGTTGTCATGCTTGCGGAAGCCGATCCCCGCCCGCTTCAGCTCCTGCTCGATGAAGCTGTGGCCGTTGAGATAGTAGGCGGTCTGGAAAGGGAAGAAGGAAGCCACCCGCACAACCATCGGTCCGAGCGCCTCGTCGCGGACATAGAAGTAGTAATGCGTGAAGCGGCTGCGCTGGTGCGCGACGATGCGGTAGTGCGGGTCCTTGGCCGGGTACTTCGGCAGGCTGATGCGGAAGGTCGGCCCTTGCTCCATGCTCTTGAAGATGAAGTAGACACCGTAGGCATTGCGCTTCTCCATGCGGCGCAGCCACCGCAGCACGTGGTCCTCCTTGCGTACCCCCTTCTCGGCCCATTCGATCGGGATCGCGTGATTGCGCGCGTAGGCTTCTCATAGACAAGACGAGTCGAACATTGTCATTGAGGCGCGGGGCGATCAAGCTGCAGCCAAGAGATCGACGACGCGTTGGATGGCGGTGTCGGCGCGGTGATAGGCGGCTTCGAGCCGGCTGTCTGGACGGTGTTGCGGGTCCGGCCGGTGATGGAAGCGGCTGTTGGCGAGGGGGCCGCACAGGCGCTTGTGGAAGAAGAGGAAGAGGAGGGCGACTTGGACGCCCTTGGGTGAGAGCCGGTAGGCGTAGCGCGAGCCGTCGCGCTCGATCAGGCCGTGTCCCTTGAGCTTGCGCAAGTCGTAGCGGAGCTGGTTCAGGCGGTAGGTCTTCTCAGAGAGGTCGAAGGTGTCGAGGACGGCTTGATGGATCTGCCGGGCCGTCCAGCCGCCGATCTGAGGACCGCCATGCAGGAGGACCTCGAACAGGCGGATGATGCGCGGCTCGTGGATCTTGAGGCCGGGATAACGCACCGCGCCGATGGTGATCGGATGGGCGAGGCGCTGCAGCAGCGGGAAATCGACATGCACGTTGAGCCACTCGGCCTGGAAGCCGGCGAAGCGATCCGTGATCAGCTGGAAGGTGGTCCGCACGGCATCGAGATGGTCGAGCCCCTTAAGCAGGCCGAAGTCGGTGAGATTGTTGGAGACCAATTCGTTGCGCAGAAAGGTCAGGAACTTCTCATACTGTTTGAGGAAGCCGCTCTTGAAGTAGGCGCGGAAGACATGATGGCCGTGCTCGATCTGGTCGATGACCGTGGCCAGCTTGCCATGCATCCGGCGACTGACCCGCTTGCCGAAGATCGTGGCGATCTTGTCAGCGCTGAGCCGCCACAGGCCGAGTTCGCAGCTGCGCTCGAATAGCTTGTGGATGGGAAAGTGACGCCTGAAGATGAAGTTGCGGCAGTACTCGATCTGGGAGATGGCGTAGAAGCGTGACAGGTTGAGCTTGGCGCGCTCCTTCTTTGAGAACTTCGGTCCGAGGATCAGGGTCCAGTAGTCGAGGCGCCGGCGAATGATCTCTGGGCTCAGCCGGTCGGCCGACGCCTGCAGCGCCGCTGCATCGTCGACGGCGAGGAAAGCGTTGTCATGCTTGCGGAAGCCGATCCCCGCCCGCTTCAGCTCCTGCTCGATGAAGCTGTGGCCGTTGAGATAGTAGGCGGTCTGGAAAGGGAAGAAGGAAGCCACCCGCACAACCATCGGTCCGAGCGCCTCGTCGCGGACATAGAAGTAGTAATGCGTGAAGCGGCTGCGCTGGTGCGCGACGATGCGGTAGTGCGGGTCCTTGGCCGGGTACTTCGGCAGGCTGATGCGGAAGGTCGGCCCTTGCTCCATGCTCTTGAAGATGAAGTAGACACCGTAGGCATTGCGCTTCTCCATGCGGCGCAGCCACCGCAGCACGTGGTCCTCCTTGCGTACCCCCTTCTCGGCCCATTCGATCGGGATCGCGTGATTGCGCGCGTAGGCTTCCACCCAATTCTGGTAATCGGCCGTCCGCTGGCTCAGCGCCTCCTTGCTGACCTCCGCCACCCCGACGATCTCACGGAAGAAGTGGACGACCAGCTCGGGCCGCGACAGCGCCGTCAGATAGCCGCGAATGACAATCCGGTCGAAGCAGTGATAGACGAAGACCAAGAAGTCGCCGAACAGCTTGGTGAACAAATCCATGGCAGCCCCCTCGGTACCCGGCAGGGATCGAAAGGCGATCCGGCGTCGACCGGGCAAACAGATGGTGGAGGGGAAGAGCTTTCGCCTCGCCGAGGAGGTCCGCTCCATCCAGCGTCGGGCGGCTGACCGCCATGGGCGCGTCGTCACTGTTGGTCAGCTGGTCCTGTTCTCTACCGAAACCGGCGACGCTTGGCTGCTCGACCCGTCCGATCAACTCGCCGCAAGGCTGGCCCGCGACGGCGACCCGGAACCCGTCCACATCGAAGAAAATGATACCTCCTTCGTCATCGATTGGAAGGGCAACTATCGCATCGAGGGACCCGCCTTCATCTATTCCGATCGCCAGACCCGGCGCGTCTCAACCATCCTCGGATACCCCACGCACCTGCTCGCGCCACCGTCCTGAAATTTCAAATATCTTTGACTAGGCTCTCTGGCGGCCCACTCCGCCAAGCCGACCGATCTCGGCGAGGATCTCCGACGTGGTCCGCTGGCGGGCATAGCCGCGGTTGTTGCGCAGCGACCAATCGTGGCGCTCGGCGCTGTGGGTGGCGCAGGCGTCGGTGGCGATCGTCACCAGATAGCCGAGGTCGCAGGCGTCGCGCACCGCCGAATCGATGCACTGGTCGGTGGAGGATGCCGGCAACGATCAGATAGCGCACCCCGAGGTTGCGCAGCACATAGTCGATGTTGGTCGAGACGAAGACCGAGGACGAGGTCTTGGGGATGACGATCTCGTCCTCGGCCGGGGCGATCTCGTCGAGGACTTGCGCGTCCGGCGAGCCGCGCGGCACGTGGATGCCGCTGATCTTGTAATCGAGGCTGCGGTCGCGGCCGTCGCGGGTCAGGCTCTCGATAACGGTGTAGAGGATTTCGATGCCGCCCGCGCGGCAGGCGGCCAGCAGGCGCTGCATGTTGGGCAGCGCGACCTCGCGCAGGGTTTGGAAGAAATAGCCGTAGCGCGCATCGATTTCGCCGTCGCCGAGGCCGGCATAGCCGCCGCCGTCGCGCCGCGCGGTGTGGCGTTGCACGTCGATCAGTAGCAGCGCGCTCCGCGCCGGGACGATCTCGACCTCGCGGCTCAGAACTTCACCCAAATTCTTCCCTCATATTCGATAGATTAGCGTCACCCCAGCGCAAGCGGAGGTCTAGGGCCAGCGTCTCGATCTTTCTGCCCTGGATGCCCGCTTTCCAGGCCGTGTGAAAACTCCACGATGTTTTCACACGATGCGGATTTCCGCCTATTTTCGAGGTCTCAGACCGTTCAGAAGCAGAAAAACCGCGAAAAACTTCTGTCTGCGCGATCGAATGCATTTTTTCGCCGACTTTTCTCACGGCCTGTTTCGCGGGCATGACGAGAGCATAAGCAATGGGTTTCGCCGCGCTTGATCCATTCCGCCGCTGAGCCGCGCGTTCATCGCCCGGCCGCCCGCAGCTTCTCGTCCGCGATTGGGAGCAGCCGTGCGAGCCGTTCCGCCCATTCCAGCTGCCCCTTTGCGTCGCCGATCAAGTGCTGGCGGATTTCGATCTCGACATAGGGCAGGCCGCGGCGCTCCGCATGCGCCGGCGCGGTATAGTCGCTGTCGTCGCTGATGGCGTAAGGCTGGTTGTCGCCGACGACGAGGCCCCGCTCGCCGCGCAAGAGCTCAAGAAGAATGTGCGGCAGGAGGGGATCGCGGTTGTACAGCACGCCGACATGCATCGGCCGCGCGACGCCCTTGAACACCGGGGTGAAGCTGTGCATAGCGACCAGCACCGTGCGCCGTCCTGCCGCCGCCCGCGCGTTGAGAAGCTCGGCGATTTCTGGTGATAGGGCCAGAACACCTCGCGGCGCCGCGCCTCGATCTCCGGCCGAAAGGCGCTGGTTGCCCGGGATGACCGTGGTCTCGCTGATCTCCGGGATCGAACTCGGCCACTCCGGGTTGCGGTTGCAGTCGATGACGAGGCGCGAATTGCGCTGCAGCACCGCGGCGGCGTCGAGCCGGGCCGACAGCGCCTCGGTCAACTCGGCGATGCCGATGTCGCAGGCGATATGACGCGCTAGTTCGGAATCTGGCAGGCCCAGGCTGGCGAGGCCTTGAGGGATGGCGCGCCCCGCGTGGTCGGCGGTGAGGAAGAAGTCGGACGCTCCCTCCGGGCACAGCAGCCGCACCGGCGGCGGATCGCTTGCCCCAAGCAATCCGGCTTCGGCTTCCATCCGGCGCGCCCGCTCAATAGACCGCGGCATAGCGGCCGCAGATTTGGCTCGCGTCGAGCCCTTCCAGGGCGCGCAACTCGGCCTTCTTGAAGCGCAGATAGACATCGAGAAAGCCCCCGCCGAACCATTCGCGCGCCGCTTCGGTTTCGGCGAGGCGGTCGAGCGCCTCCTGAAGTGAGCGCGGCAGCGGCCGCACCCCGGCGGCCTCGCGCTCGGCCTCGCTCATCTCCCAGAAATCGCGCTCGGGCGGCGGCGGCAAGGCGAGGCCGCGGCGGATGCCGTCGACCCCGGCATGGATCATCGCGCCAAGCGCCATGTAGGGACTGGCCGCGGCATCGGCGACGCGGTACTCGACGTTGAACTCCTGTGCCGCCTCCTCGGCGGCGGGCGCAAAGATCGGGCAGACCCTGAGGCTCGCACCGCGGTCCTGCGGCGAGAGGTTGGCCCAGGTCGGCGCCCAGCGGTTGGGGGTCAGCCGGTAATAGGAAGCAACCGACGGCGCGCTCACCGCGCACAGCGCCGGCAGATGGTACAGGATGCCGGCGACGAAATGCTGCCCGAGCCGCGACAGCCGGTAGGGGCCGGCCGGGTCGTACATCGCCGGCTCGCCGGCCGCGTCGCGCAGGCTGAAGTGGATGTGCGTGCCGTTGCCGATGCCCTGCGGCTCCAGCATCGGCGCGAAGATCGCGCGCTGGCCGAGTCGGTGGGCGACCGCCCGCGCCATCTCGCGTTGAATCACCGCCTCGTCGGCGGCGCGCAGGCCCAAGGTCGGGGCGATCGTCACCTCGTATTGCCGCGGCCCGTATTCCGGGAGAAAGGAGTCCGGCGCCAGGCCGACCGCCCGCAGCGCCGCCATATAGGCCTCGCCGAAGTCGCCCTGCCGGCGATAGGCGTCGAGCGCGTAGGTGGCGCCCGGCCGCTCCTCGACCCCGGTATAGACGAACTCCTGCTCGAAGGCTGCCAGGAGCGCGACGCCAGCCTCGGCCTGCAATGCCGCCACCGCGCGGCGCAGGAAGTGGCGCGGGCAGCACTCCCAATGCGCCCCCTCGGTGGTCAGGATGTCGCCGAGATAGAAGCGCTCGGCCGCACCCTCCTCGTCGAACCGCACCTCGACCCTGGTGGTGGGATCGGGCACCAGCATCAGATCGCCCTGGGTGCCGAACGGCGTCTCGTAGATCGGCCCGAAGGCCGACATCATGATGTTGCTGTGGGTGAGGCCGATGCCCTTGCGCAGGCGCGCCGCCAATTCGGCCTCGGGAAAGCCCTTGCCTCGCACCAGCCCGGCGAGATCGCAGTTGCCGACGAAAACCAGTGGCTCGCGTTCCATGGTTCATCCCCTCCGGGTTTACGGTGACACGTGCATTTTTCCCACTAGCCCGCGCCGCGCGCTGACGTGCGGTCACGCGAGTAATAATCTGGTTCTTCAGGGTTCGCGGACGTGTAGCCCCACCAGTCCCAGCAGCCATCGGGATTTTGCGCGTTATTGTCGTCATCGCCCGTCGCCTGAGGGTAGAGCACGATGATGTTGTTGCTCTCCGCGATCTGGTTGTAGCCGGTGGTTGTAATATAGCGGTTGCCATAGGGCGGCTGGCTGGCGAGGGCCGCGCGCCCGAACATGTAGTTAATGTAGGAGTAACCCTGCTTGCAGCCATACAGGGCGATATGCACGGCGCGGGCGGTGGCGCCGCGCTGCACGGCTTCCGGAACGTAAACGTAACCAAACTGACCCATGCTCGCATAGGCGTCGTCGTCGCCGAGGAATTCCGACTGGTCGAATCGGATAATCTCGCCGCTCAGATGTTCGGCGGGAGCCTCTAGGTCGGGGTAGATGTGGCGCAAGATATCGTGCGACTGCATAAAGCCGCCGTAGTTGATGTACGGCGGCTGATTGGTTCCCAAGGGCGAGTCCTCGACTTTGTCGGTGATGATCGAGTGACCTGCGGGCACCGTATCGATGTATTTGATCTGGGTGGATTTCACGCCGTGGTTTTCATAGAATTGACGCGTGCTGTTCACCACGACCGAACCGACCACTTCGTCCCTGCTGCCGATGAAAATGTACAGACGATCGTCAGCCAGGTTGGCGACGGGGTCGATTTTGCCGGCGGCGGCAGTCTGCCGGGCCAGGTCCGCAAGGCGTTGCGCGTTCGGCGCCGTTCTCTGCGTCAAAGGCGTCATGCAGATGTAGAGAGCGTTCATTGCATAGGCGTCATCCGCGACGAGCGCGGTATCGCGGAAGGACTCTGCACAGCGGTATGGGCCGCCGCCGATGATGCCCGCGCCGACAAATTTGCTGGAATGCGCCAAGTGCAGTTGCACCGTCATAAAGGCGCCGGATGAAAGACCAGAAATAGAATTCTGATTTTTCTCTACGTTGTAGCCTTGCAGCCTGGCAGTTGCAGATTCCTTGCCATCCGACATCGGTACCCCTTCCTTTGCCACCCCGATGGACATATGCGCTGGGTATCAATACTGCTAGCGATTGAAATGTTAACACGTCATTGTGCGCCGCACAATCGCGCTCCTTTCCGGACTCAATTGAACACTTGGTTGCTGGAAGATCTGGCCCGAGCAACCGTGCTTCGGCTTGCCCGAGATTGCTCAGGCCCGCGACCAGGCCGCGCAAAAACGCTGAACCGGACGCCAGTCGTTCCGCCGGCGGGAACTTACCAATCTTTCATATCGCAGCCATCGGAGCGTAACGGCGTTGACCCCATAAGCGCTCCATCGCGCCGGGTAAATGGAACCGGCAATTCCACAAGGAATGGAGCAGTCGTCCGTCAAGGTCAAGATCGACGAATCGAACGCATCCTATGATGGCGACGCGCAGCCTACGCCGAACTTCCCCAAGGGCGGCCCGCTCGAGAGGTTCTTCCGCCAGTTTGGCGAGCGTGGCTTCGGCGAGCGCGGCGGCCCGGACCGCGAGCAGCCCCGGGTGGGAATGGCGCAGGGCTCCGGCTTCTTCATTTCCGCCGACGGTTACGTCGTCACCAACAATCACGTCGTCGAGCACGCCAAGGAGGTGACCGTCATCACCGCCGACGGCAAAACGGTTCCCGCCCGCATCGTCGGCACGGATCCGAAGACCGATCTCGCGCTCTTGAAGGTCAAGGAAGGCTCGGACTATCCCTATGTGTCGTTCGCCGCGCAGACGCCGCGCGTCGGCGACTGGGTGATTGCGGTCGGCAATCCGTTCGGCCTCGGCGGCACGGTGACGGCGGGAATCGTCTCGGCGCGCGGCCGCGACATCGGCGCCGGCCCCTACGACGACTTCCTGCAGATCGACGCCCCCGTGAATCACGGCAACTCCGGCGGCCCGGCCTTCAACGCCGAGGGCGAAGTGGTTGGAGTCAACACCGCCATCTTTTCGCCGTCGGGCGGCAGCGTCGGCATCGGCTTCGCCATCGCCAGCGACGTCGCCAAGGGCGTCATCCAGTCCTTGAAGGACAACGGCAAGGTCGCGCGCGGCTGGCTCGGCGTTCAGATCCAGCCGGTGACGCAGGACATCGCCGACGGCCTCGGCCTCAAGGAGACCAAGGGCGCGCTCATCGCCAAGACAGAGAAGAATTCGCCCGCGGCGGCGGCCGGCCTCAGGGACGGCGACGTGGTGACGTCGGTCAACGGCGAATTGGTCGCCGACTCGCATGATCTCGCCCGGAAGATCGCAGCGCTCGGGCCGAAGAAGGAGGCCGAGCTCTCGGTCATCCGCAACGGCTCGACCCAGACGATCAAAGTGACCCTCGGCGCGCTGCCGGACGAAAAGCAGGCCAAGGCCGACGCGCCGGCGGAGCATTCGAAGGCCGCGATGGCGAAGTACGGCATGACGCTCGCGCCGGCCGCCGACGAGGTCGACGGCGCCGGCAAGACCGGCGTCGTCGTCGCCGACGTCGATCCCGACGGCGCAGCGGCGCAGAAGGGCATCCGGACCGGCGACGTCATCCTCGAGGTCGCCGGCAAGCCGGTCAAGCGTCCGTTCGACGTGACGGCGGCGATCGACGCCGCCAAGGCGGACGGCAAGAAGTCCGTGCTGATGCGTGTCCAGAGCGAGGACAGCGCCCGCTTCGTTGCGCTCTCGACCGAGGCCGTTTCGTAAGTCAAGGGCCGGGATCCGACGGGCCTCGCTTCCGCTTATCCTCCGCCGGATCTTGCGATGTCGCACCCCTCGCCGGCCTGCCGCGCCGTTTTCAGGTCAAGCTGCATCAACGAGCGGCGTCTGTTTAACAGGGGCGGCATTCGCCGAATCACCCAGAACGGTCTGGCTGGGAGGCTGGCTCGTTGCAGCCGAGCGCCAGACCGGCGGCAGGCCGGCTCCCCTGGGCCGGCCTGCCGTGCGACCGACCTCACGGACTCGCTGAACCGCTCGGCTTCGGCGTGAAGACCTCGATTTCCGACATGACCCACGCCGTGGAAAGCTTTTTCTATCAGTGAGATGGGAAGTTGAAGGCGACGCGCCGGCGGCGTCGCCTTCGCTGGTTTTGCGCACCCCGCGCGTCCGGAATACACGTTTGCGTGAGCGGAGGGACGAAAGTTCTTGCTTTTTCTGCAGCGCACAATTATTTTGTTGTGGTGCGGTGCGCTATGCCCGCACATGCCCTCCTTGGGCGTTTCCTCCCTAGACTTGAAGGCCGCCTTCGGGCGGCCTCCTTTTTTCCGGGCGGCGCCAATGGTAAAATGATCATGCGTATAATCGCGGGGTCGGCTATGCATTTTTTGCATATGGGAGGCATCTGCAGGGTGCGCGCGGGCGCTCCCTGCTTTTCGCCCAAACCGGCCTGTTAAGCCCCTGTTGCGCTCCTGTTAAGCCGCTGTTCCGAGGAATAACAGGAGACTTCACGCAACCATCTGTAATCTTTGATCTTTTTGGAGGATTTTGCCCCGAAAGACGCGAAACTCCCCTGTTTTTTGCCGTTAACAGATCCTATGCGGGTGGACGGCGGCCGGACCCTTGGTAGGCTGATCTTCCACACCAGCATGGAGGCAACCGATGCATTTAATCACCTCCGCGACCGTTGTCGCGACCACCGCCCGCGCGAATGATATCACGCTGTTCGCCTCGCTCGAATTGAGCAAATCGAAATGGGTTGTGACGATCAACAGTCCGGGCAGCGAGAAATTTTCCAGGCATGTGGTCGAGGGTGGGGACGGCGCCGGCCTGCTCGACCTTCTTTCGCGGTCGAGGGCGAAGGCCGAGCAGCGCTATGGCGTGCCGATCAAAGCGATCGTCATTCAGGAGGCGGGATTGGACGGATTTTGGATCCATCGCCTGCTGCTCGCCGAGGGGATCGAGAGCCACGTGGTCGATGCGGCTTCGATTGCGGTCAACCGGCGGCATCGGCGAGCCAAGACCGATGCGATCGACGGCGAGACGCTGTTGCGGACGCTGATGGCGTGGGCTCGCGGCGAGCGGCGGGTCTGCTCCATGGTTCGCGCGCCGAGCCCGGAAGAAGAGGATCGCCGGCGGCTGACCCGCGAGCGCGGCACGCTGCTCAAGGAACGCATTCAGCACACCAATCGGGTCAGGGGCCTGCTCAGCGGCCAAGGCATCCGGGATTACAACCCGCTTCGGCGCGATCGTTTTGAGCGGCTCGAGGCGCTGCGAACCGGCGACGGCCGCGAGCTGCCGCCGCTGCTGAAGGCGGAAATACGCCGGGAGCTCGATCGGATCGCGCTGGCGACGACGCAACTGGCTGCGGTCGAACGGGCCCGCGACGCGCTCATCCGCACGGAAGCCGAGGAGCGCACCAACCCCGCCGCCCGGCTCCTCGAGCTCAAGGGCTTGGGCCCCGAGTTCGCCTCGCTCCTCTGGCTGGAATCGTTGTTCCGCAGCTTCGCCAACCGCCGCCAGGTGGCGGCTTACGGCGGATTGGCGCCCAGCCCCTGGCAGAGCGGCGGCGTCGAACGGGATCAAGGCATCTCGAAGTCGGGCAACCGCCGCCTGCGCAAGACCATGATCGAGCTGGCCTGGTTCTGGCTGCGTCACCAGCCGGACTCGGCGTTGAGCCGCTGGTTTCGGGCGCGGGTCGGCGCCGCGAAGGGACGGGTCCGCCGGATCGCCATCGTGGCGCTGGCCCGCAAACTGCTCGTCGCCTTGTGGCGCTATGTCACCCAAGGCGTCGTTCCCGAGGGCGCGGTGTTCAAGGCGGCCTGACCCGATGGCTCAATCCTACGCCGACGCTCCAACGATGGCTTAACGACTCAACCCCATTCCAGCGAAGCCGAACGCGACGGCTTCGCCGGATCCGGGCGGGCGGTGACCGCGGCTTTGCCTGGCTGAAACACGCCGTTTAACAGGATGGTCCCCGCCAACCCGAGCCCGACGCCCTCGAGCATGAGGGATTATGGTGCGAGCCCCGACAAGCTCGACCGGATGTGAGGTGATGCGGCCGTCAAGGCTGCATGCGAAAGACGGGCTCACGCTTCGGATCCAAACGCCAAGGAGATGCGCAATGCCAAAATGAATGAGCGCGGCAAAGACCACAGAGGCAGCCAAGAGCGCGCAAGGGCGCGCTCGCTCGTGACAGTGTATCCGGCCGCTGGCGCGTCAAGGTCGCTTCGCTCCCTGCTCCGCTGCGCTTCGCCCCGCTTCGCGGGTGACACGCCAGCGGCCGGTGCAAACGAATGAGCTTGACCCGAAACACCCCATGTGAGGGGATCTTACCGCCCAGAGGCCCTCGACTCTGTCGCCTACCCATGCGTTAAAGTAGGGTTAGGCATCCGAAATGGCTTGGCCGGCATCGGCGCGCCTCGGCACCGGTCTCTTTCGGTTGAGCGCCTCGGCCAGGAAAAGCCCGCCGTGATGCAAACCCCCGCCGTCGATGCCGTGCCCGACGCCGAATGAAATGTGCCACTGGGCCGGGATCGACGCGTGCGCCAGCCCCTCGGCCGCCATGAACATCGCTTCGAACGGAATGAGCGGGTCCTGGTCGCCGTGGACGAGCAGGATCGGCGGCGGGGCGCCGCGCGCGTCCCGCGCCGTCGCCTCCTTCAGCCGCTCGGGCCCGACCAGGAGGCCGGAGTATGAGAGAATCGCCGCCGGGGCGCGCCGCCGCCGCAATCCAACATGCATCGCCATCATCGAACCCTGGCTGAAGCCGACCAGCGCCAGTCTCGAATCGTCGAGGCCGAGGCGTCCGAGCTCGGCGTCGAGGAAGGCGTCGAGCGCGCCGCGCGCTTTGACGACGCCGTTCCAGCGATCTTCGGCCCCGGCCGGGTCGTCGGGCGGTCTGTTCGACAAAGCGAACCATTGCCGGCCCATCGGCGCGCCGGCGCAGCGCTCGGGGGCGTGGGGCGAGACGAAGGCTGTCGTGGGAAGGAGGGCGCGCCATTGGCGGCCGAGCTCAATCAGGTCGTTTCCGTCTGCGCCGTATCCATGCAGAAAGACCACGAGCCCGTTCGCGCGGCCGCCGTTCGCCGGAATGCGGGGTCCATCCAAGACAGCGCTCATCCATCGGCTCCGGTCTTCAGTCAGCGACCCGACTTAGCTGGAACGGTCCGCCAGGGCCATCCCCGAGCGCCGCTTGACGCCCCGGTAATAGGCCCAGAGCATGCGCGCCGCGACGCCGCGCCATGGCCGCCAGCGCTCCGCGATCCGCTCGAGCCGGGCGGCGTCGGGACGCGCCTTCAGTCTGAGCGCGAGCTTCGTCGCCTCCTGCAGGGCGAGATCGCCCGCCGGAAAGGCGTCGGGGTGACCGAGGCAGAAGAGGAGAAAGATGTCCGCGGTCCACGGGCCGATCCCTTTCACGGCGACGAGCTTGTCGTGCGCCTCCTCGGCGTCGAGCGCCGCGAGCCCCCCAAGATCGAGTCCACGCCCGGCGACAGCCTCGGCGAGCGCGCGCAGCGCACGAATCTTCGGCGTCGACAGTCCGCAGGCGCGCAACTCCTCCTCCGTCGCCGCGGCGACCCGAACGGCTTCGAGCGGCGCGAGGCGAGTCTCGAGCCGGCGGAAAATGGCGCTCGCGCTGGCGACCGACACCTGCTGCGAGACGATGATGGCGGCAAGGCCGGCGAAACCCGGGTCGCGACGGCGCAACGGCGGCGGTCCGCCGACCGAGAGAAGTCTTTCGACGAACTCGGGGTCCTTGGCGCGCAAGGCTTCGGCCGCCTCGCTGAGGCGCGCCTGGTCCGCGATCGGCGGCCCGTGATAGACCCGCCTGGCAGGGGCTGATTTGCCTCGCCTTGCGCGCGCGACGCTCTTATTGATCGGCTTTCCAATCATGCGCTCCGACGCTCTTGCGCCCTCGCCCGTCCTGCGGTTCGCGCCTACGCCGAACGGCGCGCTGCACCTCGGCCACGGCTATTCCGCGCTTTGCAACGAGCGGCTTGCCGCCGCGCTCGCCGGACGCCTGCTGTTGCGCATTGAAGACCTGGATGGCGCCCGGTGCAAGCCGCAGTACGAGGCCGCCATCCTCGACGATCTCGCCTGGCTCGGCCTCCGCTTCGAAGCCAGCCCGCGGCGGCAGAGCGAACTCGGCGACCACTACGCCGGGGCGCTCGCGCGGCTCCAGGCGCTTGGCCTCGTTTATCCTTGTTTCTGCAGTCGGGCCGAGATCGCGCGCGCGTCTGCAGCGCGCGATCCCGATGGCGCGCCGCTCTACCCCGGTACCTGCCGCGCGCTCTCCTGCGGCGAAAGGGCCGAGCGCCTCGCGCGGGGTGACAGGGCCGCGCTGAGGCTCGACATGCGTCGCGCGATCGAGTCGGCGCCGGCCGGGATCGTCTGGCAGGAGTTCGGCGAGGGGTCGGCGCCCGTCGAGCGCGCCGCCGAGCCGGCGGCGTGGGGCGACGTCGTCCTCGCCGGACGGGATCTCGCGGCGAGCTATCATTTGGCGGTGACGGTCGACGATGCGCTGCAGGGCGTCACCGACGTCGTCCGCGGACGCGATCTTCTGGCGGCGACCTCGGTTCACCGGCTGTTGCAGGAACTGCTGGGTCTGCCCGCGCCGCGCTATCGCCACCATCGGCTCGTGCTCGACGCCGTGGGCGCCAAACTGTCGAAGAGCCGTGGGTCGCCGTCGCTCAGCGCGCTGCGCGAAAAGGGCGCAACCGCGGCGCAGATCCGCGCCGCGCTCGGATTCGGCGGCGACGATTGCGGCGGACTTTCCGTCGCGCTCAGTTGAGTTTTGCAGTGGCGGCCGGGGCCGGCTTTCCGCCCGCCTCCGCCGCGGCGGACGGCGCCTGCGCCATCAGCTGGTCAATTCGGTCGCGCTCGCGTTTGAAGGCGGCGAGCATCTTGCCGTCGAACTCGCGGGTGCGGGCGAGCTTGATCGCCATCGGATCGACGAAGTTGCCGTTGATGATCACTTCGTAATGCAGATGGGGTCCGGTGGCGAGGCCCGTCTGCCCGAGATAGCCGACGACCTGTCCCTGGGTGACGCGGGCGCCTTCGACGATGCCGCGGCCGAAGCCGGACATGTGGTTGTAGGTGGTCACATAGCCGTTGGCGTGCTGAATCTCGACCCGACGCCCATAGCCGGCGTCCCACTGGGCCTTGATCACGACCCCGTTGCCGGCAGCGAGGATCGGCGTGCCCATCGGCGCTGCCCAATCGACGCCGGTGTGCATGCGGGTGAAATGCAGGATGGGATGGTAGCGCATGCCGAATCCGGACGTCATTTCGCCCTCGGCGATCGGCTTGCGGATTAGGAATTTTCGGGTCGAGCGGCCGTTCTCATCGTAATAGTCCACCAGATTGTCGTCAGGCGTCTGGAACCGGTAATACCTGTACGTCTGGTCGCGCACCGTCATCGTCGCATAGAGCAATTCGGGGCGCGGATCGAGTTCGTCCGGCTCGGAGAAGAACGCCTCGACCGAATCGCCGGCGGCGGTGGCCCGCGGAAAATCCACGTCGTTGGCGAAAGTGCGGACGAGGGTGTCGATCAGGGGTTTGGCCAATCCCTGCTTAAGCGCGGTCTCGTACAGGCTCTGATAGAGGCTCATGCCGCCCGTCTCGCCTTCCTCCGCCGCCTTCGTCTTGCGGGCGGGCGCCGCTTTCGACAACACCGGCGCATAGGCGCCGTTGTCGTCGATGGCGACCGTCGCTTTCAGCTGATCGTCGGCATAGACCGACACCCGGGCGATTCTCGGCTTCGCGCCGCGGACGGCCGGCTCCTCGGGAAGCAGGATGATCTTCTGTTCTTCGCCGACGGGCGACTCGCTGTGCTTCACGCCGAAAGCCGCCAGGATGGCCGAGACCGCCTCGGGGGTGGCTCCGTTCGCTCTCAGCACGTCCTCGAAGCTTTCGCCGTGACGCAGCTGGACGAGCTTCTCGGTGGGAGAGGCGTCGTCCGGAGCGACCGCCTTCGGCGCGTTCGTCACGTTTTCCGGGATCATGCGCACTTCGATCGAAGCGAAGGGCGCGCTTGGACTGACGTTGCCGACGGTCGCATAGGAGAGCGCGCCGACGGGGTCGCCCGCGGCCTGGGTCGTGCGCATCAACAGGAGTTGGGGAGCGAGCGGTTGGGCCGGCGCCTTCGGCGGCGCCTTGAGCGTCTCGACCACCTGAGCCTGCGCCTCGGCCAGCGATAATTCGCCCGACGCGCGCTCCGCATCCGCCGGGGCGAGGTCCTGCACGCGGAAGGTCACCTCCGCGTCGTCCTGCACCGGCCCGGGATCAGGCCGCGCGTCTGGGGCGTCCGCCCGATTCGTCAGTTTCAGCGGATTGAATGCGGGCACCGCGTCGGCGAACCCGGTCGGCGTCATCGTCAAGGTGGTCTGCAGACGGGTGAAGGCGCGCGCCTTCACCAATTCTTTGTCGCCGACCTTGATCGTCGTCGGGACCTTGTAGGCCTGCTTGTCCGCGACGATGTCGACCGGCCGCAGGAGGCGATCGCCTTTGCCGAGGCTTGCGCCTTCTTCCTGCGACTCGAGAGGGACCGGGGAGGCCGCGAGCTCCGGCGCTTCGGCGAAGTTGTATTGGCTGTCGAGATCGAAATAGAGCGCCGCGCCGATCAGCGCGACGCCCGAGAGCCCGGTCAGGGCCGCTCCGGCGAGCCATCTGAGCGATGCGCGCCGGCGTTCGCTGCGGTCGACGCGCTCGTCGCCGAGCCGGATCGGCGGCTCGACGCCGAGTTCGAGGCTGACCATGGCGCGGTCGCCGCGGGGAGCAAGACGCGGAAAGGCGGCGGCAACTGTCGTCAAGGCTTCTCGATTCGTCGATCCTGTCGCCCGTTCGCGAGGCTTCACGAGGGTTGTTAGCGTGCGAACCTGCGCGCCGCAAGCTTGCCGCGGCACGAGCCAAGGCTCGCCGCGCTATCCCCCGCAACCGTGGCGGTTCCGCGGCAGGCGTCGATTCGTCGAAAGGTTCCCAAGGGTTCATCGCACTGTGACAAAAATTTCGAAATAGTGTTTGACAGTGAAATCCGACTTGCCTATATCAACTCGACCGACGGCGTTGCCGCGTCTTGCGGCGGCTTGTTATCGGCAATCTGAACGATCGAACCTCCCACCTGCTGAGAGGCGGGCGGAGAAGTTTTGGTCGTTTTTTGATCCGAATGGCCGGTCGGAGAGTTTGGGGCTTGATTTTCTCGAGAGAGCGCGAGTTCCTCGGGGGGGCAAGTCCCGGGGTTCCAGAACGAACCCTCGCTGTTTGACAATTGCATCGGAAGGAAGAGAGACGTGGGCGGCGTGGTCCTTGCGTGAGGGGCTTTGGTCGGTGGGTCGGCGGTCGGCTGTGGCCGGCATTGCTGATTTTTCGATCGGGCTTCTCGTTTAAAGAGACCCACGACGGTCACGTTTCAGACGATTCATCGCGCTTTCGAGGGAGCTTGGAGGTTAAGGAACGCCGTGAGGCGGGCTTTCTCCTTCGGGTTTTCTTGGAGCGGATGCGTTTGGAACTCGTCAATGAGGCGGGCGGGCCCTTTTAAAGAGGGGTCCCGCCTGGAAGTGACCAGTGAAGTGACCAGTCGGGATTGGATCTTCAAGTCGAACTTGAGAGTTTGATCCTGGCTCAGAACGAACGCTGGCGGCAGGCTTAACACATGCAAGTCGAACGCTCGTGAGCGATCACGGGAGTGGCAGACGGGTGAGTAACGCGTGGGAACATACCCTTCGGTTCGGAATAACTCAGGGAAACTTGAGCTAATACCGGATACGTCCCCGGAGCAATCCGGGGAGAAAATTCATCGCCGGAGGATTGGCCCGCGTCCGATTAGCTTGTTGGTGGGGTAACGGCCCACCAAGGCTGCGATCGGTAGCTGGTCTGAGAGGATGATCAGCCACATTGGGACTGAGACACGGCCCAAACTCCTACGGGAGGCAGCAGTGGGGAATATTGGACAATGGGCGCAAGCCTGATCCAGCCATGCCGCGTGAGTGATGACGGCCTTAGGGTTGTAAAGCTCTTTCGCTCGGGACGATAATGACGGTACCGAGAGAAGAAGCCCCGGCTAACTTCGTGCCAGCAGCCGCGGTAATACGAAGGGGGCTAGCGTTGTTCGGAATTACTGGGCGTAAAGCGCGTGTAGGCGGGTCTTTAAGTCAGGGGTGAAATGCCAAGGCTCAACCTTGGAACTGCCTTTGATACTGGGGACCTTGAGTTCGGGAGAGGTGAGTGGAACTGCGAGTGTAGAGGTGAAATTCGTAGATATTCGCAAGAACACCAGTGGCGAAGGCGGCTCACTGGCCCGGAACTGACGCTGAGACGCGAAAGCGTGGGGAGCAAACAGGATTAGATACCCTGGTAGTCCACGCTGTAAACGATGGATGCTAGCCGTTGGGGAGCTTGCTCTTCAGTGGCGCCGCTAACGCATTAAGCATCCCGCCTGGGGAGTACGGTCGCAAGATTAAAACTCAAAGGAATTGACGGGGGCCCGCACAAGCGGTGGAGCATGTGGTTTAATTCGAAGCAACGCGCAGAACCTTACCAGCTTTTGACATGTCCTGGACGGATTGCAGAGACGCGATCTTCCCTTCGGGGCCGGGAACACAGGTGCTGCATGGCTGTCGTCAGCTCGTGTCGTGAGATGTTGGGTTAAGTCCCGCAACGAGCGCAACCCTCGCCCTTAGTTGCCATCATTCAGTTGGGCACTCCAGGGGGACTGCCGGTGATAAGCCGGAGGAAGGTGGGGATGACGTCAAGTCCTCATGGCCCTTACAGGCTGGGCTACACACGTGCTACAATGGCGGTGACAGCGGGATGCTAAGGGGCGACCCCGAGCAAATCTCGAAAAGCCGTCTCAGTTCGGATTGCGCTCTGCAACTCGAGCGCATGAAGTCGGAATCGCTAGTAATCGCGGATCAGCACGCCGCGGTGAATACGTTCCCGGGCCTTGTACACACCGCCCGTCACACCATGGGAGTTGGCTTTACCCGAAGACGGCGCGCTAACCGATGAGGGGGCAGCCGGCCACGGTAGGGTCAGCGACTGGGGTGAAGTCGTAACAAGGTAGCCGTAGGGGAACCTGCGGCTGGATCACCTCCTTTCTGGATTCGGACGACAGAGGACAGAGGACAGAAACGACAGAAGCTTTTGCCTTTTGTCCGTCGATGTCGGCATGTCTTGTCGTCCGTTCAGAACCAAGCGGCCAGTCAGGCCGCGTTTTGCGGGATCGCGCCGCCTTCGTCTCTCTTTCTTTCAGACACCGGAGAACGGACGACAGAAGACGGATGTCCGTCCTCTGATCTCCGTCCTCTGTCCTCCGATCCCGGGCTTGTAGCTCAGTTGGTTAGAGCGCGCGCTTGATAAGCGTGAGGTCGGAGGTTCAAGTCCTCCCAGGCCCACCAGCCCGCCGAAGGCGGGCGGAAAACGGAAGTCGGAAATCAGAAACCGGAAATGCGATGTTTTCTGAGTTCTGATTTCTGGTTTCTCGCCGCTTCGCGGCGAAGGGGCCATAGCTCAGTTGGGAGAGCGCGTGCTTTGCAAGCATGAGGTCGTCGGTTCGATCCCGTCTGGCTCCACCATTCGGAGGACGGACGACAGAGGTTGGACGATGCCCGACGGGCGGCCTTCGCCATCCTTCCGATGCAATCTTATCAGTTTCGCCATGGCGCTTTGGAGCGCCGCGGCGTTTGGAAGCCGGGGCGCCGGCGCGAGGACCAATCCGTCCTCCGTCGTCTGATCCCCGTCTTCCGGCAATCTGACATTGTGAAGAGGAAGCGCATTCGGTCGAGGGCCGGGTGGCATGGGCTGGAATTGGCGGAAGCGGACTTTGTCTGTCCTCCGTCGTCCGTCCTCTGTCGTCCGATCCCGAGCAACCAGTCGTGGGTTTGGAGCCTGACCGCTCAGATCCCCGGATGCGTTTGAAGCAAAACTGGTCTTTTCACGCCAGGCGCCTTCGGCGCGGATCAGAAGACGGAAATCGGAAATCAGAAGTCGGAAGGCTTTCTGAGTTTAGATTTCCGACTTCCGGGCTCCGTCATCCGAACCGCGCCTTGGCGATGAGAGCAATCAAGTGCCTGAAGGGTATCTGGTGGATGCCTTGGCGCTGAGAGGCGATGAAGGACGTGGTACGCTGCGATAAGTCATGGGGAGCCGCGAACAGGCTTTGATCCGTGAATCTCCGAATGGGGAAACCCACCTTCAGTGATCGGTGATCAGTGAACAGTCATCGGAAGCGATTCTGGTCACTGATCACTGGTTACCGATCACTCTCGAAGGGACTTATTCTCTGAACACATAGGGGAATAAGGGCGAACCCGGGGAACTGAAACATCTCAGTACCCGGAGGAAAGGACATCAACGAGACTCCGTCAGTAGTGGCGAGCGAACGCGGATGAGGCCAATGCTTTTGCTCGAGTTGACCAGAACCGGCTGGAAAGCCGGGCCGGAGCGGGTGACAGCCCCGTATGGATAGGACTTGAGCTTAAGATTCGAGTAGGGCGGGACACGTGCAATCCTGCCTGAAAACGGGGGGACCACCCTCCAAGCCTAAGTACTCCTCAGCGACCGATAGCGAACAAGTACCGTGAGGGAAAGGTGAAAAGCACCCCGACGAGGGGAGTGAAACAGTTCCTGAAACCGGATACCTACAAACAGT
>CAVWVF010000004.1:1790000-2579939 GCA_963758335.1 uncultured Alphaproteobacteria bacterium
GCGACCACGATCCCTGCCGGTTTTGCGCCTGCCGCGGCGAGCAGAGGACGCAGCGGCCCCATTCCCGCCTTCATCGCCCGGCCGGCCAGCATCAGCTCGGGGACGAAGAACTCCTCCTCCTGGAAGAGCTTGCCGACCTCGTCCATCGCCGGGATCATCGTTTCGGAAATAAGCGCCATCGGCTCGGCGCCCGCTTCGAGCTCTTCCTCGACGATCGACTGCGCCAGCGGTGCCTTGCCGTCCATGATCGCGTCGAACAGCCTCTCCGACAACGCCATCGTCCTCCCCTTTCGCCGCTCTTATATGTGAACACTTTGTTCTTATCATTCGAGCCGGCAGCGAGATTTGATCCTTGTCAATCGGGCGGGTCGGAGCCGGAAAGACCGTCAAAGCCTCGCCCAGGTCGGACTCAATGCGTCGCGAAGCGCGTTGAAGACGCCGTGGCGTCGCGTCAGGATTCTGGAGAGGCCGGGTTCGGGCTCGATGCGTCTCGTGACCCGCGTCATCGCGGCGACGGCGGTGTCGAGGTCCGGGTGGAGACCGACGCCAACGGCGGCGACGATCGCGGCGCCGAGCGCGCCGAGTTCGGTAACGGTAGAAAGCTCGAGCGGCAGGTCGATCGCGGAGGCGAAGATCTCGAGCCATGGAGCGCTGCGAGCGGCCCCGCCGGCGAAGCGCGCCGCGCGCGGCGGTTCGCGGCCCGCCATCAGATGATCGATATGGCCGCGGTGCTCGAACGCGACGCCTTCGTACACGGCGCGCACCATTTCCGGCAGGCCGTGCCAGGAGGCGAGCCCGATGAAGCACGCCCGCGCTTCAGGCTGCTCGAGCCGGCCGTTCAGGTACGGAAGGAAATAGGGAATGTCGCCGTCGGCTCGCGCGCGCAGGACCTCCTCGTTGCAGAAATCGAACAGCGCGTCGCGGCCTCGGCAACTCATGTCGGCGCGGCCGACGACGGAGTCGACGAACCATTCGAAAGCGCTCGCCGACGTCGGGCCGGCGTCGGTCAGGACGAACTCGCCCGGCCTCGGTCCGGCGATGACTGCGGCGACCGATCCGTCCGTCGCGGTCGTCCTGGTCGCCAGCTGATTGAGCCCCCATGTGCCGGCGATCACGCTGATCAGGCTTTCGTCGGTCGCTCCGAGCCCGAGGGCCATCGCCGGGCCGTCCGCGTAGCCGGCCGATACGGGCGTTCCCGCGGCGAGACCGGTCTCGGCCGACGCCCTTTCGGTGACGACGCCGGCGATGGTCAGCGGCTCGACGCCGTCGCCGAACAGCCTCGCATAGCGTCTGAGCCCGAAGAAATCGAGCGCGGCCGGCGCCCAGCGACGGAGGCGCTGGTCGGTCAGGCTGCCCGAAGACATGTCGCTGATTTCGAGGCCGATCTCGCCTGTCAGTCGAAGGCGGAGATAGTCCTTGCAGAAGATCGCCCGCTCGGCGCGCCGAAGCGCCTCCGGCTCGTGCGCCTCGAGCCATGCAATCAGCGGCAGCGGCTTGCCGGCAAATTGCCGGTTGTAGGTCAGCCGGGCGGCGCACGCCTCGGCCCCTTCGGCCCGCCAGCGCGCGACGATCGCCTGCGCCCGCTGATCCGGCGAGAGGATGGCGTTGCGGACCGGCCTTCCATCGCGGTCGATGAGAAAGAGGCCATTGCCGTAGCCGGTCAGGCCGACGGCGGCGATCGAGGACGGCTCGATGCCGGACGTGGCCAGGACCTTGCGCGCGACGTCGCAAACGGCGGCCCACATGGCCTCGGGATCGCGCTCGAGAAAGCGGGGAGCGGGGTGTAGAGGCGTCATCCCCACGGCTGCGACGGCGCGTTCGACGCCGCACGCGTCGTAGAGCGCCGCCTTGACGGCGGTGCCTCCTGCGTCAAAGGCGATGATGTGCCGCTCCGACATGGGCGCCGGTCAGGATCTTGCGAAATCGTCCGGGCGCAGCGCCGCGCAGACGCCGACCGCGGTCGCCTCCTGGCCCTGACATTGATGGATGGCGCCGGGCATCTTCGCCTCGCGCCTATTCGCTGATGCCGAGCAGGGATTGCTCGCTTTTGCGATCGAACAGATAGACGCGATCGGGGGCGACGATCGCGTGAACGGCCTGGCCTTCCTGAAAGCGCACCTTGCCCGCGAGCAGTACGTTCAGCCGTAGGTTCGACGCCATCTTCGCCCGCACGAGCGTCGTGTGCCCAAGAGGCTCGACCGTGTCGACGGCGCCTGCGATGCTGAAGGCGGCGGCCCCCGCCGGCTTGTCGGAGAAGACGATATGCTCCGGCCGGACTCCGACTGTGACCTCGCGCGAGGACGAGCTGGCGACTGCCTGCCGCGCGTCGCCGTTCATCGACACCGTCGCTTGCTCTCCGGGCAAAACGATGCGATCGCCCTCGACGCGCCCCTCGAGCAAGTTCATCGGCGGGCTGCCGATGAAGCTCGCGACGTATGTGTTTTTCGGTTGCTCGTAGAGCTCGGTCGGGCTTCCGATTTGTTGGATGCGGCCTTCGCGCATTACGACGATGCGGTCGCCCATGCTCAAGGCCTCGACCTGATCGTGGGTAACGTAGAAGGTCGTCACGTCGAGCCGCTCCTGCAGCTTGATGATCTCGGTCCGCATCTCCATGCGCAGAGCCGCGTCGAGATTGGAGAGCGGCTCGTCCATCAGGAAGACGCGCGGCTCCCGCACGATCGCGCGCCCGAGCGCCACGCGTTGCCGCTGGCCGCCGGACAATTCCTTCGGCCGCCGCTGCAGCACTCCCTCGATGCCGAGCAACTGGGCGGTCTTGCGCACGCGGTCCTCGATCTCGGACTTGGGAACCTTTCTAAGGCGCATGCCGAACGCGATGTTCGAGAACACGTTGAGATGGGGAAAGAGCGCGTAGTTCTGGAAGACCATCGCCACGTCGCGATCGTGCGGCAATTCGTCGGTCACGTCCTTGCCGTCGAACTGGACCTGCCCGTCGGAGGCGACTTCGAGGCCGGCGATAATGCGCATGGTCGTGGTCTTGCCGCAGCCCGACGGGCCGACGAATACGATGAATTCGCCGTCGGCCGCATTGAGCGAGAAGTCCTCGACCGCGAGCCGAAGCGCTTCCACACGTGATGAAGCTCAACTCTTGCCATCCGAACTCTCCACGGAAGACATTCCGACGGTAGTCTGCCGTCGGCGGCCCCTCCTGTTTTCCGATTGATGCACGGGATGCGTGGCGCTGTCCACGCGGAAACAACGTCGCGTCTGCGTCGATGCCGCTCATTGACCCGCTGTAGATGCAAGTATAGCCTGACATGCCAGCGGGTTCTGCTGAAGGGGGGATCTGCGCCTCCAAGTCTCTCAAACAAAAATCGCTGCTCGACGGGCCGACGAAAGTTCGGCCGCTGAATGCCCAGCAGTTCCCCGGAAGGGACCGCGGCTTAACGAAATGTGGTCGTCAGCGTCGGTCCGCCCGCGCTGGCGTCGCATGCAGAGGAGGAAAGATCTTCTCCGATCTCTCCACCGGATTGGGCAAGTACGACACCTATATGACCGGTGCCTAGTTCTACGGCGACTTCTTCGTTCCGAAGGACCCCTACATCGTTCCGGTCGAGAAGTTCATCGGCGATCCGAAGCACTCCTATTGGGACCCGGACCAATGGCTCCCCACCATGCGCAAGCTCTATTCGTGGAACGGGAAAGTGTACGGCGTCCTGTTCGATGGCGACTGTCAGGTTCTGTACTACCGCAAGGACGAGTTCGCGAAGAAGGAAAATCAGGACAAGTTCAAGGCCAAATACAACTACGACCTTCCGGCGCCGCCGAAGACGACCAAGGAATATCACGACGTCGCGGACTTCTTCACCGGCTGGGACTGGAACGGCGACGGCCAGAACGACTGGGGAATCTCGCTGCACGCCAAGGTCAATGAGCAGGGCTTCTTCCACTTCCTGACGCTCTCCGCGCCGTATGTGGTCTCACAGGACAACAAGTACTACTTCTTCAATCCGGACACGATGAAGCCGCTGATCAACTCGGAGGGCCACGTCAAGGCGCTCGAGGACTATGTCAAGTTCCTCGCCGATGGTCCAAAGGAGGAGATCAGCTGGACGCTGAGCCAGGGGTGGAACCTGTTCCTCGCCGGGCACTCCGCGACGGAGCCGACCTGGGGCGACCTGCCCACGTTCGCCCAGGATCCGAAGACCTCGAAGGTCAAAGGCAAGATGGGCGCGGCGCCGCTGCCCGGCACGACCGAGGCCTTCAACCCGATCACCGGCCAATGGAAGAAATACGACCTCAACCAGGTCGGTAACACCAACGGCGGCAGCTGGCATTGCGTCATCTCGCGCCTGTCGAAGAAGCAGGAGGCGACCTACGACTTCCTCGCCTTCATGGCGAACAAGAAGAACGCGTTGTTCAATTGCACCCAGGGCTTTACCGGTGTGCAGCCCGGCATGAAGTTCGAGTACTTCCCGCCGGTCGCAAGCGGCAATGTCGAGGAGTGGAAGGCGCTGGGCTGGGACGAGGCCGACGCGATCGAGTATCTCAAGGGCTACTATGGCGTGCTGGCCGCGCCGGTTCAGCAGGAATACCTGCGCATCCCCGGCGCGGCCGAGTATTGGCACGAGCTCGACGTCAACGTCTCGGCGGTGCTCGGCGGCCAGATGCTGGCGAAGGCGGCGCTCGACGCCACCGCGGCGGCTTGGGAGAAGATCACTGACCGCTACGGGCGCGACAAGCAAAAGGCGTTGTACCAGGCGTCGTTCACCTGAACGAGCCTTGGGAAACGGGTCCGCGGCGGTGCGCCGCGGACCTCCCTACGGGCCCCGGAGGAACGAGGGGGAGATGGCGACAGCGGCTCGGGTTCGGCGCCTGGAAAGCGGCGGCGCGTTCAAATACGCGCTGCTGCTGCCCGCGGTCCTCTGGGTCGTCGTGTTCACGTTTTTCCCGCTGTTCTCGGTGATCCGCTACAGCTTCGCTAATTACGTGTTGGGCGAAGGGATTACTGGTTACGTCGGGTTCGCCAATTACGTCGACGTTCTCACTTCCGACAGGTTCTGGCACAGCATCCTCGTCACCGTGATCTTCGTCGTGGTGGCCGTTCCCATTGAATTGGCGCTCGGCTTTCTCGCGGCGTGGCTGGTCAATCTCCACGCTCCCGGAACCCGGACATTCAGGACGATCATCGGCTCCCCGCTGTTCACCCTCGAAGTGGCGATCGGCTATCTCGGCGTCACCTTCTTCACCGACCAGGGGGGACTCATCGCCGTGCCGCTGAATGCGCTCGGCCTTCACATCCCCTGGATGTCGACCGCTTACGGCGGCATCGCCGGCGCGATCGTCCTCGACGTCTGGCGGTGGACCTCGTTCATCTTCATCATCGTGCTCGCGGGGCTGTCCGGCATTCCGAGCGACCTCTACGATGCGGCGGTTCTCGACGCGAAGAGCCATTGGCAGGTGATGTGGCACCTGGCGATCCCGCTCGCCTGGCCGGTGATCACGATCGCCGTGCTTCTGCTCACGGTCGAATGCCTGAAGGTCTTCGCCATTCCGTTCGCGCTGACGTCGGGGGGGCCCGGCACCAGCACCGAGCCCTTCAGCGCCATGGACTATCTGACCACGATCCAGTTTTTCGATTTCGGCAAGGGCTCCGCCATGGGGGTCGTGTTCCTGGTCATGGTTTCCGTCGTGATCACGCTGTTCTTCAATCGGATGCGCAAGAGTCTGGCTTGAGGTTCGGGAGTCCCGCGATGATCAACATCCTCTGGACGCGGGCTGGCATCGGGTCCCGCATCCTCATCTACGCGCTGCTGGTCGCAGCCTCCGTGTTCACGCTCGTGCCGTTCCTCTGTGCTGCGGTCAATTCGGTCAAGACGCTCACCCAAACGTTCGAGCTCGACGCCTTCATTCCGTTCCTGCAATTTCAGCCGACTCTCAACTCATGGAAGGAGGGAGCGACCCGCAGACCACCAACGCGTTCATCAGTAGCTGCGTGGTGAGTGTTGGGACCACGGTCCTCTCGCTGTTCCTCGGCGCCCCGGCAGCCTACGCCTTGGCGCGCTATGAGTTTCGCATCAAGTCGAATGACATCGCTTTGTGGTTCCTGTCGCAGCGGGTTCTGCCACCCGCGGTCGTGCTGGCCCCGTTCTACCTGCTCCTGGTCTATCTGCGCCTGATCGACACCTGGACGGGCCTCATTCTCTGCTACTCGGCGTTCAATCTCGCCTTCGTCGTCGTGATCATGCGCGACATCTTTCGGGACGTGAGCACCGAGATCGAGGACGCGGCCAAGGTCGAAGGGGCGACGCCCTGGCAGATTTTCTGGCTCATCGCCCTGCCGCTGTCGCTCGACGGCCTCGTCGTCTCCTCGGTGCTGGTGTTCGCCTTCAGCTGGAACGAGGCGCTGTTCGCGTCGGCGTTGACCTCGCAGGCGGCCGCCCCGTGGTCTGCTCTGATTCTTGCGTCTCGCTCCACACGCGGCGTCGATTTCAATGCCGCCTCCGTCAACACGCTGATCGGCATCATTCCGCCGGTGATCTTCTATTTCTTCGTCCAGCGCTACCTGGCGCGCGGACTGACGTTCGGCGCCGTCAAGGGATAGCCCGGTTCTTCGATCAACTCTTGTCCCCATCCTGGAGGAGCCCCCGAAGCGGGCGCCTCGAAGAATGCTCCAGCGCGCAACATGTCCGGCCTCCGCCCGGGCGGCGTCGAGAAACACAGGATGCGGCTTGAGAACGGACGGCCGATGACTGCCGGTGGCTACCGGCGCGCCCACCCCCTGCTGATGGAACCACCGAATCCAGGTGATCGCCGCTGACTCGCTAATCCCCAAAGCGCTTTCGCCACGGCGCGCCGGCTCATCACTTCACGCTCGCCGCGTCAATCACCCGACCCCGCAAATCCTGCGAATAGGCTCCCGCATTCATGTCGGCCTCCTCCCAGCCGGCTAGTTGAATCGGAACAACGCCGATTCGGGAATCCCGAATTCGAGTCGACCCAATTGTACTACGCTCTAGGAAGAGCCGGCGAGTTCTCGTCCCATTCAATTCGACTTCGGTACATATTGGTGAAGCGACTCCGGCATCCCGGCCTTGCGCAGGCCTTCGATGATGCGCGCCACTTCCGCTTTGAAGGTCGGATCGTCATTGGCGTCCATGTACATCTGCAACCAAAGTATCCACCACGGATCCCAACCTGGATCGCGCTTGTGCAGTCTGGCTGCGGTTTCTTTCGCCTCCCGGTCATGGCCGGCCCATGCATACGCGGCGGCAAGGTCGAGGAGCGGCCCGGTATTCTCAGGGCCCTCCGCGACTTGGCGCACCCCAAGCCTCATGATGCCGCTTAGCGGTCCATTATCCACATAGCTGGCCGCGACCGCCTTTTCGCACTGTTCGATCGCCTGCTCCCACTGCGCGAGATGGGCGTAGAGAGAGCAAAGATGGGTCTGCCAGTCAGGCGCCTCCCAATCGTGTGGACTTAGGCGAAACGCGGTTTGCATGTCGGCGATGCATGAACTGGACCCCATTCGTGGGACCACGAGGGGATGGATTTAAGGTGTAATCTCGCCTGCCCTTGTCCTTCAAGAATCAAGCCGCTTCTTGCTGCTTCTGCTTCTGCTTCTGCTGTGGGTATGTGGGCAACGCGTTTGCGTTGTCCAAGCGAAGCGGCATATCCACAGCCCTCGCCGCCGCCTCGATTTTGTCCATGCCGGCGCGCCACACCGCCATCGGCATCAGATTGTTCATCGCCTGGTGCGGGCGCCGAAAATTGTAAAAGGTCATCCAGGAACTGATGCCGGCCCGCGCCTCGCGGCCATCGGCGTAGGCTTTCAGATGCACTTCTTCATACTTGATCGAGCGCCACAGCCGTTCGATGAAAATGTTGTCCATGAAACGGCCGCGTCCGTCCATCGAAATCGCGACGCCGGCCGCCGCGAGCTTGCCGACGAAAGCCTCGGAGGTGAAAGTGGAGCCCTGATCGGTATTGAAAATCCGCGGCTTTCCGAACCGAAGCAGCGCCTCCTCCAGCGCCGCCGCGCAGAAGCTCGCATCGTTGGTGTTCGACAGCCGCCACGCCAGAACCGCCCGGCTCGCCCAGTCGATGATCGCCACCAGATAGATGAAGCCGCACGCCATCGGGATGTAGGTCACGTCGGCCGCCCACACGTGGTTCGGCTCGACAATCTTCAGGCCGCGCAGCAGGTAGGGGTATATCTTGCGCCCGGGCGCGGCTTTGCTCGTGCCGGGGCGTGGAACCAGCGCTTCGATCCCCATCACCCGCATCAGCCGCCGCACTCGCTTGCGGTTGACCCCACGGCCTTCCTTGTTGAGTTCGAAGGTCATTCGCCGCGAGCCGTAGAACGGAAGTTCGAGATGCAGTTCGTCGATGCGGCGCATCACCGCCAGATCGTCCGCCCGGGCGACGGGCTTGGGGCGGTAGACCGCCGAGCGCGCCACGCCCACAAGCGCGCATTGGCGGCGCACCGACAGGTCCTTGCCAGGCCGTTCGACCATCGCTCTTCGATCGGGCGCGCTCATCGACCTGGCCTCCTGGCCAAGAAATCCCGTTCGACCGTCAGTTGGCCGATCTTGGCGTAAAGCTTGGCCGTCTCACGTTCGCGCTCCTCCTCGCCATCGCCCGAACCGCTCGCCCCGCGCGCGAACAGGCTCGCCGCATTGTCGAGAACCTGCTTCTTCCAGGCATAAATCTGGTTCGGATGCACCCCGTGCCGCTTCGCCAGTTCCGGAACCGTCGCATCCTCGCGCAACGCCTCGAGCGCAATCTTCGCCTTGAACGCCGCATCAAACTTCTTGCGTGACTTCGTCATTTCTCGCTCCATCGGTTGCGACAGAGCAGGACATTTCACACCTTAGCCAATGGTCCTAAATCCGGGGTCCAGCTCAGAGATGCATTTTGTAAAATCCGGCGGCCGCATAGGCATTGGCGTTGTTGCGGTCGTTCGCGATCGCGCTCTCGGCCTCCACGAGCGCGGACCTCCATTGGCCTCTGATGGAGTCGGCGTACGCCTTCGTCAAATGGAGATAGCTGTCGTCAGGTCGTAGAGCCGAGGCCGCGCTGAGCAATTCTTCCGTGCGCGCCATGTCGACCGCTGGGGGGCCCCAGTCGTTCTCAGCGCGCACGGCCAAAGCAGCCGCCAGGTTTCTCATCGCCTGAAAGTTCTGCGGGTCGAGTGCGAGCGCGCGCTCGAACAGCTTTATGGCGTCGTCGTAGGCAGATCTGCTCGCATCAGGAACCATCAACATCGCGGCGCCGCGCATCGTGAGATCGACCGCGTCCGGATTGTCGGGCCGCTCGCGCATCGCCCGCAAGCTTTCGGCGCGAACCAACTCGGTGTCGAGAGAATGGGCGAGCCGCGCGACGACTTCGAACTGCAACTTTCCGAGTTTGCTGCGTTCGTCCTCGAACCGGTCGGCCCAGGCATGCGCCCCGGTCTCCGTCGAAATGAGCTGCGCGTTGACTTCGACCGACTCGCCGTCGCGGCGCACGCTGCCTTCCAGCACATAGCGCACGCCGAGTTCGCGGCCGATCTCCTTTGCGTCGACGGGCTTCCCCTTGTAGGTGAAGGCCGTGTTGCGGGCGATGACGAAACTGTCGGGTATGCGGGAAAGGTCGTCCGTAATGCCATCGGCGAAATATTCCTGCTCCTTGTCGCCGCTCAGATTCTCGAACGGCAGAACGACGAGCGAAAGCCGTGGCGGGGTGTTAAGCTTGTCCTCGCCGACGGAGACGCCGAGCAGGCGCGCGGCGAAGCCCGCGTACCAGGCGTAAGCGCCCGCGGCCAGAACCGCGACGACGAGCGCGGCGGCGACTGCGGGCCATCGCCGCAAGACGCCCCCCGGCTTTGTAGCGGGCGCCGTGGCTCGGCGCTTCGGCGTCGGTCCGGCCGTCGCGAGAACGCCGACTTCGAGCGAATAGACATGGATCGGCTCGGCGATGTTCTTGAGTTGGGTTGCGCCGAGATCGCTGACTTTGAAGTCGAGGCGTCCCTTGACCTGCCAATAGACTTGTTCGGAGAGGCAGATTGCGCCCGGCTTGGCGACCGCTTGGAGCCGGTGCGCTTGACGATGCGGCCGTGATGGGCGGCGATGGCGGGGTCGATGATGTCGCTGCGCAGGCCCCTCAGGCGCGCAGGCGCCCGGTCCTCGTCGGCGCCGGCGAGCCGGCTGTATCCGACGACATCTGCAACTAGGATCGACGCGAGCTTGCGGGTCTCGCTCAATCCATTCCTCCGGCTCCGCGCAAACTAGCACAAAATGCGGATGCGATCTGCCGAAATTCGTTGCTCTATCGAGGGGACCGGCACGGTTCTTGGCCATCGAACGACGCCAAGAGGTTTATTTGGGTTCATTCTGGCGCATTTCTGCCTAGCGCGAGCGGCGCTGTCCAGAGCGACTATTGCGCCTTGGCGCCCTCCCGCCGCTCGACGAGATAGAGGTGCTCGCAGACGAGCACCGTCTCGCCTGCCTGGTTGGACACTTCGAGCAATTCGACCACGACGCCGTGGCTCGCGCGGCGGGGATGGTCGCGCTTCTCCCGGATCGTCGTCCTCGCCCGGATGGTGTCGCCGATGAACACCGGCTTGACGAAGCGCAGGCGGTCGTAGCCGGTCGACATCGCGCGCGGGTTGATGTCGGTCGCGGTCATGCCGACGCCGACGCTGAAGACCAGCGTGCCGTGCGCCATCCGGCGCTTGAAGTCCTGCGTCGCGCACCATTCGGCGTCCATGTGGTGGGGAAAGAAGTCGCCGGTCTGGCCGGCGTGGGCGACGATATCGGCCTCGGTGATGGTCCGCCCGAGAGTCTGCCGCGTTTCGCCGATGGCGAAGTCCTCCAAAAAGCGCTCCTCGACCTTCATGGCGGCTCCCGCTGGCCTTGCTTGTCATTCACTTATGGATGATACATTCGCTTATGAATTGCAAGCTTGGGCATGATGCGATCGGGTTGAACCGCCGCGGTCACGGCGGGGAGCAGCTTCCCACCCCTGACTTGAGGGATGGCGAGCGCTCGTCGAGCCCGACCCTCCGGCGATCAGGGACCGATGTCGTTCGTCGATGGCTGGGCGAAAGGATAGAACTTCTATCCTTTCGGAGCGCCTTTCCAGGCGCCGGCGAGGCCGCCGGCGAACCCGTTTTCGAAGCCCCCGGCGCGCTTGCGCCGTCCGGAGTCGCTGTAGCCTCACATGGGGTGTTTCGGGTCAAGCTCATTCGTTTGCGCCGGCCGCTGGCGTGTCACCCGCGAAGCGGGGCGAAGCGCAGCGGAGCAGGGAGCGAAGCGACCTTGACGCGCCAGCGGCCGGATACACTGTCACGAGCGAGCGCGCCCTTGCGCGCTCTTGGCTGCCTCTGTGGTCTTTGCCGCGCTCATTCATTTTGGCATTGCGCATCTCCTTTGGCGTTGGGATCCGAAGCGTGAGCCCGTCTTTCGCATGCAGCCTTGACGGCCGCATCACCTCACATCCGGTCGAGCTTGTCGGGGCTCGGACCATAATCCCTCATGCTCGAGGGCGTCGGGCTCGGGTTGGCGGGGACCATCCTGTTAAACGGCGTGTTTCAGCCAGGCAAAGCCGCGGTCACCGCCCGCCCGGATCCGGCGAAGCCGTCGCGTTCGGCTTCGCTGGAATGGGGTTGAGTCATTAAGCCATCGTTGGAGCGTCGGCGTAGGATTGAGCCATCGGGTCAGGCCGCCTTGAACACCGCGCCCTCGGGAACGACGCCTTGGGTGACATAGCGCCACAAGGCGACGAGCAGTTTGCGGGCCAGCGCCACGATGGCGATCCGGCGGACCCGTCCCTTCGCGGCGCCGACCCGCGCCCGAAACCAGCGGCTCAACGCCGAGTCCGGCTGGTGACGCAGCCAGAACCAGGCCAGCTCGATCATGGTCTTGCGCAGGCGGCGGTTGCCCGACTTCGAGATGCCTTGATCCCGTTCGACGCCGCCGCTCTGCCAGGGGCTGGGCGCCAATCCGCCGTAAGCCGCCACCTGGCGGCGGTTGGCGAAGCTGCGGAACAACGCTTCCAGCCAGAGGAGCGAGGCGAACTCGGGGCCCAAGCCCTTGAGCTTGAGGAGCCGGGCGGCGGGGTTGTTGCGCTCCTCGGCTTCCGTGCGGATGAGCGCGTCGCGGGCCCGTTCGACCGCAGCCAGTTGCGTCGTCGCCAGCGCGATCCGATCGAGCTCCCGGCGTATTTCCGCCTTCAGCAGCGGCGGCAGCTCGCGGCCGTCGCCGGTTCGCAGCGCCTCGAGCCGCTCAAAACGATCGCGCCGAAGCGGGTTGTAACCCCGGATGCCTTGGCCGCTGAGCAGGCCCTTGACCCGATTGGTGTGCTGAATGCGTTCCTTGAGCAGCGTGCCGCGCTCGCGCGTCAGCCGCCGGCGATCCTCTTCTTCCGGGCTCGGCGCGCGAACCATGGAGCAGACCCGCCGCTCGCCGCGAGCCCACGCCATCAGCGTCCGCAACAGCGTCTCGCCGTCGATCGCATCGGTCTTGGCTCGCCGATGCCGCCGGTTGACCGCAATCGAAGCCGCATCGACCACGTGGCTCTCGATCCCCTCGGCGAGCAGCAGGCGATGGATCCAAAATCCGTCCAATCCCGCCTCCTGAATGACGATCGCTTTGATCGGCACGCCATAGCGCTGCTCGGCCTTCGCCCTCGACCGCGAAAGAAGGTCGAGCAGGCCGGCGCCGTCCCCACCCTCGACCACATGCCTGGAAAATTTCTCGCTGCCCGGACTGTTGATCGTCACAACCCATTTCGATTTGCTCAATTCGAGCGAGGCGAACAGCGTGATATCATTCGCGCGGGCGGTGGTCGCGACAACGGTCGCGGAGGTGATTAAATGCATCGGTTGCCTCCATGCTGGTGTGGAAGATCAGCCTACCAAGGGTCCGGCCGCCGTCCACCCGCATAGGATCTGTTATCGCCGAAACGCCGCCTGTTATTGCCCTGATAAGGGCAAAACCGCTCCCTGTTACGCTCCTGTTGTTGCGCCTGATCTCGGCGCGCAGTGTTTTCGCATAAGACATTGCAAACAGACGTTTTTTCTGCCGAGAAGCGCGGGCCGAAGGGGCGCGGTTCCCCTGTTTTCTGCCTGCTAACAGGGGAAAACAGGGGGAATCGCCTTGTGCGGCGGGCGACCGGGGCGACGTTCTGATCTCCACAGGCGAGGGCCCGCGACCGGTCGCAGGCTCCTCGCGAGGGTTAAGGAACGGCCGTCAGCGCTCAACCGCCGGTCCGCCGAACGGAGCGGCGCCAGAGCTTAAGTCGACTTGAAATCATCCCGGTCCAGCACGCGGAATGAAGGGGGAGGCGGTTGGACACCATCCTCGATGGCATGACCTGGAGCCACCCGCGGGGATATGCGGCGCTGGTCGCATGTTCGAAGCTGTGGCGCAAGAAGACCGGCGTCGAGATCCGGTGGGACAAGCGCTCGCTGCAGGATTTCGAGGCCTACCCGGTCGAGGAGCTGGCGAGGCGCTACGACCTGATCGTCATCGACCATCCTCATGTCGGGCAGGTGACCCGCGAGGGCTGCCTCGCGCCGTTCGACGATCGGGCCCGCGCGGCCGACAGGGAGGCGCTCGCCCGCGCCAGCGTCGGCCCTTCCTATGCGAGCTACGACTGGCAGGGGCGGCAGTGGGCGCTGCCGATCGACGCGGCGACGCAGGTGCAGGCCTGGCGGCCGGACCTCATCGCGTCGCCGCCGGCGCTCTGGGACGAAGCGGTCGATCTCGCGCAGGCGCTCTGCCCGATGCGCCCGCCGCATTCGCTGATGGTCCTCTACACGCTCAGCGGCAATCTCGGCCGCCCCTGCTCCGTTGGGGGACCCGGCCTCGTCGACGCCGAGGCGGGCGCCGAAGCCTTCGAACGCATGCGCGAGCTCACGGCGTTCATCGGCGCGCGCTGCTTCGCCATGGACCCGATCGACGTGTTCGAGGCGATGTCCGACGCCGATACCCCCTTCGCCTGCGCCCCGCTCATCTACGGCTATGTGAGCTACGCGGCGGACGGATTCCGCGCGCGTAGAATCCGCTTCGCCGACATTCCGGCGCTCGGCTCGAACGGTCCCGTCGGATCGGCGCTTGGCGGGACGGGGATTGCGGTGTCCGCCCT
This sequence comes from uncultured Alphaproteobacteria bacterium, assembly GCA_963758335.1. Lineage (GTDB taxonomy): Bacteria > Pseudomonadota > Alphaproteobacteria > Rhizobiales > Beijerinckiaceae > Roseiarcus. The sequence goes on from CAVWVF010000004.1 coordinate 1,804,089, forward strand.
CAGCGCGCACAATAAGGCGGCGGCTGACTTCGCCTATTGGGTCGCGAGCGCCGACATCCAGGCGGGCCTCTACGCGGCCTCGGGCGGCCAGCCCGCCCATGCCGCCGCGTGGGGCTCGGACGCCGTCAATGCGCCGGTCGCCGACTTCTATCGCGCGACCAGACGGACGCTCGAAGGATCATGGCTGCGCCCGCGCCATGACGGCTACATGCCCTTCCAGGATTCCGCCGCGCGCCTCCTGAACGAGGCGCTGCAATCCGGTCGGCGGGCGCGGGAGACGGTCGGGCGCATCAACGCGCTCTTCCGGGCGACCTTTGGGGGCGAGAGCAGCCTGTAGCCGCGCTCGCTGAGCGCGGCTGACGCGGTCAACGACCGCGTCTACAGCCGCCGCTGCTGACTAGGCGGCCAGCGCGTCCGCGGGCGGCGCCATCGCGCCGGTCATCATCGCCACTGCGTCCGACATCGTGACCTTCTTCGGATCGACGACGGTCAGACGTCGCCCGAGACGGTGGATGTGGATGCGGTCGGCGACCTCGAACACGTGCGGCATGTTGTGCGAGATGAGGATGATCGGCAGGCCGCGCTTCTTGACGTCGAGGATGAGCTCGAGCACACGACGCGACTCCTTCACGCCGAGCGCGGCGGTCGGCTCGTCCATGATGATCACCCGTTTGGCGAAGGCCGCGGCGCGCGCAACCGCGACGCCCTGCCGCTGTCCGCCCGACAGGGTCTCGACCGGCTGGCTGATGTTCTGGATCGTCATCAGCCCGAGTTCATTGAGCTTCTCGCGGGCGAACTTCCGCATTGAAGCGCGGTCGAGCGTGCGAAAGTATTTGCCGAGCACGCCGCCGACGCGAAGCTCCCGGCCGAGGAACATGTTGGCGGCGATCGACAGCGCCGGCGACAGCGCCAGCGTCTGGTAGACCGTCTCGATGCCCGCCTCGCGCGCGTCGATCGGCGACTTGAAATGCACGACTTCGCCGCCGAGCCTGATCTCGCCGGAATCGGGGATCACCGCGCCGCAGATCGCCTTGATCAGCGTCGACTTCCCGGCGCCGTTGTCGCCGATGACCGCCAGGATCTCGCCCGGATAGAGATCGAAATCGGCGTGGTCGAGCGCGGTGACGCGGCCGTAGCGCTTGACGAGCTGGCGGCAGGTGAGGATGGGCGCCTCGGTCACTTCGAAACCCTCCGGATCCATTGGTCGAGCGCCACGGCGATGATGATCAGCACGCCGATGGCGAATTCCTGCCACAGCACGTCGAGGCCGGCGAGCGACACCGCGGAGCGGAACACGCCGACGATCAGCGCCCCGACCACGGTGCCGACGATCGAGCCGCGCCCGCCGAACAGGCTCGTGCCGCCGATCACCACCGCGGTGATGCTGTTGAGGTTCATGTTCTCCCCCGCTGTCGGGCTGATTGCGCCGACCCGGCCGATCAGCGCCCAGCCGGCGATTGCGGCGATGAGGCCGGCGAGAATGTAAACGCTAAGCAGAACGCGGTCGGTGTCGATGCCGGCGAGCCGCGCGGATTCCGGATCGTCGCCGGTCGCATAGACATGCCGTCCATAGGAGGTGCGGTTGAGAACGTACCAGACGACGGCTGCCACCAGCAGCATGAGGAACGTGCCCCACATGATCTGTGCGCCGCCGACCCCCAAGGTATTGCCCATCAGGTTCAGGAACGGCGCCTTCTCGTCGATATCCTGCATGCCGATGGTTTCGCTCTGCGAATAGAAGGTGTTCAGGGCGCCGATGATGCTGAGCGTGCCGAGCGTGACGATGAACGGCGGCATTCGCATCCGCGTGACCAGAATTCCGTTCAGGTAACCGAAGACCGAGCCGCAGAGGAGACCGAGCGGAAAGGCGAGGATCGTCGGCACGCCGTCGAGCACCGCAAGACGCCCCATCACCACCGACGAAATAACCATGATGACGCCGATCGACAGATCGATGCCGGCGGTGAGGATCACCAGGGTCTGGCCGACTCCGAGGATGCCGGTGACCATCACCTGGGTCAGAACGGTCGAAATGTTGCTGGCGGCGGTGAAGCGCGACGGATTGACCGCCACGCCGAGCAGCAGGCCGAGCGCCAGCACCACGAACGGAACCGTCGTCGGGTAGACATGCAGGAAGCGCTGGATGCGCTGCAGGAGTGTGAGTTTCTCTTCCTCGAAGGAGGCGACGGTCGCCGATCCTCCCTGAAGCGCCTTCTCGAATTCCTGCGGCGCAGGGCGGCCCGACGCATCGCTCATGGCTTCCTCGCTCGTTTCCCGATTGTTCTTGACGTCTTGTGAAACCGGCGCTCGCGAGTTTCCGCTCGCGAGCGCCAGTCCCATGATTTTCAGGCGATTAAGCTCCGATCGTCGGGCGAAATCAACCCCAGCAGAGCTTCATCCCCTCGTCGGTGGTGATCGACGGGAGGCCGGGCGCCGGATGGTCGGTGATCAGCTTCTCGCCGCTATCGATGCTGTGCGGCTTCTTGCCGTTCTTGAGGTAGTCGGCGATTTGCTCAACTCCGTCAGAGGCCATCAGCAGCGGATACTGCTGCGTGGTGGCGGAGATGATCCCCTGCTTGATCCACGGCATCGCGAAACAGCCGCCGTCGATGGCGACGACGGTGACGCCCTTCTCCTTGCCGGCGGCCTTGAGAGCCGCATAGCCGCCGTAGGCGGCCGGCTCGTTGATCGCGTAGACGAGGTCGATGTGGTCGGCTTTCTGCAGAATGTTCTCCATCGCCTTCCGGCCGCCCTCGGTCGAGCCCTGGGTGACGTCGGAGCCGACGATTTGCGGGCTGTCGCTCTGCGAATAGTGCTTGACGTTCTTGACCGGGATGCCGAAGCCCGTGAGGAAGCCGTTGTGGCGGAAGTAATCCACCGACGGCTCATTGGGAGAGAGATCGAGCGTGGCGATCTTGGCGGTCTTGGCGTTGTCGCCGAGCGTCGCCTTCGCCCACTCGCCGATCAGCTGACCGGCCTTGAAGTTGTCGGTGCCGATGTTGGCGTCGGCAGCGGTGACCGGATCGAGCGGCGTGTCGAGGGTGATGACGACGATGCCGGCTTTGCGGGCCTTCTCGACCGTCGGCACGATCGCCGTCGAGTCGCTCGGCACCAGGAGGATGCCCTTGGCGCCGGCGGCCATCAGCTGCTCGATCGCGGCGACCTGACCGTCGTTGTCGCCGTCGAACTTGCCGGCGTAGGCCTGCGGCGTGAAGCCGAGCTCCTTGGCCTTGGCCTCGAAGCCCTGCTTCATCTTGACGAAGAAGGGATTGGTGTTGGTCTTGGTGATCAGGCCCACGATGTCGGCGGCGTGTGCGCTCCCGCTGATCAGCGCGACCGACAGCGCGGCGGCGGCGGCGGTCGCAAAAATTCCAGAAAACTTGGACACAGTGTTCCTCCCTATGCAAGTCTAAGCGGCGGCGCCGATTGCGGCCGCAGGCGTAAGACGACTGGGTGCGATTTGGCTCTACGACCGTCTCGCGTCGTCCTCATCGCATTGGGCCAGAGATTCCGGCGAGAGTCAAGATAATTATATCCGATTGATTTATTCTTGACACGCCGCCGCATTCCGCTAAAACTAGGGCGACCGGCAAATAAGAGACAGCTGAAAGGGGGAGGAATGAAGGCGGCGCGGAATGGCTCGCGCGTGTACTCCGGTCACGCGTTCGAAGGCCGTGGCGAGATGCAGTCCTCGCAGTTCCCGCCGTCGTTCGGCGACATCGCGAGCGGCGCCGATCAGGCGGGCGTTCGCGTCTACAATGAACGGCTGTTGCTTTCTCTTGTGCGGCGCTTCGGGCCGCTGTCGAAAATCGAGGTGGCGAGACTGACGGGACTATCGGTGCAATCGACCTCGGCGATCATGAATCGACTGCAGGCGGACGGACTCCTGAAGCGCGAGGCCCCGCTGCGCGGCCGGGTCGGACAACCGACCGTTCCCATGTCGCTCGACCCCGACGGCGCCTATTCGCTGGGGCTCAAGATCGGCCGGCGCAGTTGCGACCTCGTGCTGATTGATTTTCGCGGCGCCGTCCGGCGACGCGACCACCGCACTTTCGCCTACCCCGTCCCGGAAATGATCCTTGATTTCGTTCGGTCCTGCCTTCCCCCTCTCGTGGATGCGCTGAACGACGGGCAAAAGCTGCGGCTCGCCGGGCTCGGCGTCGCTTGCCCGTTCCAGCTGTGGAACTGGGAGTCGGAAATCGGCGCGCCCGCCGGCGCCATGGCCGCGTGGCGCGACTTCGACGCCGAACGGGAGATCGCGAAGGCCTGTCCTTATCCCGTCATGCTTTGCAACGACGCGACGGCGGCCTGCGCGGCCGAGTTCTTCTTCGGACGGGGCTGGCGATATCGTGATTTCCTTTACTTCTTCCTCGGCGCCTTCATCGGCGGCGGCCTCGTGCTCGACGGAGCGTTGCGGCTGGGACGAACCGGCAACGCGGGCGCGCTCGGATCGATGCCGGTGATGGCGAAAAGCCAAGACGGGATTGCTCCCCAACTCATCGGCTGCGCGTCGATCTATCAGCTTGAACGCCGTCTCGTGCGCGCCGGGATCGACCCGTCGTCGGTATGGGCTATGCCCGACGCCTGGGCGGACTTCGGCCCTCATTTGGACGCCTGGATCGACGAAGTGGCTCCGGCGCTGGCCTATGCCTCGGTGGCGGCGATCTCCATCGTCGATTTCGAGGCGATCGTCATCGATGGAGCGATGCCGGCGAACGTGCGCGATCGGCTGACCGCGCGCACGTTCGATATTTTCCAGGGTCTCGACCGGCGCGGACTGAGCGAGGTTGAAATCGTATCCGGCTCTGTCGGCGCCGGTGCTCGCGCGATCGGCGGCGCCGCCCTGCCGCTGATCAAGAATTTCGCCCGTAACCGGGAGGTTCTTCTGAAGGACGTCATGAGCCAAGCAAGCTGACCCGCCGGCGACGGGCGCGCGATCCGATCGGCGTCGGCCGCCGTACAGCCGAAATTGCGCCGCACACGACAACCATTGTGGTCAACTGAATCGAGAGGCGTCATGGCCGCACGCAACATCAAGGTTGAGCCGTTCGATCTCGTCGTCTTCGGCGGAACGGGCGACCTGGCTAACCGCAAGCTGTATCCTGCGTTGTTCCACCGCGAGCGCAGCGACCAGTTCTCCGAACCCACCCGGATCATCGGCGTGTCGCGCCGGCATTTCGACAACGGCGAATTCCGCGCGAGCGTGAAGGACGCTTTGGTGAAGTTCACCACGATCGACGACCTCGCCGGGCCGGCGCTGGAGCGTTTCCTCTTGCGTCTCCACTTTGTTTCCGCCGACGCCACGAGCGAGTCCGGTTGGGGCGATCTCAACTCTTTGCTCGGGCCGGACGAGCGCGTCCGCGCCTTCTATCTGGCGACGGGGCCCGACCTGTTCTGCCCGCTGGCGAAGCAAATCGGCGCGGAAGCGCTGACGACGGCGCGTTCCCGCATCATCGTGGAGAAGCCGATCGGCAAGAACGGCGAGACCGCCGCCGAGATCAACGACGGGATCGGCGCGGTGTTTCCCGAGGGCAGCATCTTCCGCATCGACCACTATCTCGGCAAGGAGTCGGTGCAGAATCTGATGGCCTTGCGTTTCGCCAACATTCTGCTCGAGCCGCTGTGGAACGCCGCCCACGTCGACCACGTGCAGATCACAGTCGCCGAGACGCTCGGGGTCGAAGGGCGCGGGGCCTACTACGACAAGTCCGGGGCCATCCGCGACATGGTGCAGAACCACATGATGCAGCTCCTCTGCCTCGTCGCGATGGAGCCCCCGAATTCGCTCGACGCGGACTCGCTGCGGGACGAGAAGCTCAAGGTGCTCAAGGCGCTCCAGCCGATCGACGAAACCAACGCTGTAAACCTCACCGTGCGCGGGCAATATCGCGCAGGTTTCGCCGACGGCGGCCCCGTTCCCGGCTACCTGCACGATATCGGCAAGCACCACAGCGATACCGAAACCTTCGTCGCACTCAAGCTTGGTATCGCCAACTGGCGCTGGGCGGGCGTGCCCTTCTATCTGCGCACCGGCAAGCGGCTGCCGCAGCGCTTCTCCGAAATCGTCGTCGGCTTCCGGCGGGTGCCGCACGTCATTTTCGATATGCCCTCCGACGCCATCCCGCCGAACCGCCTGGTCATCCGCGTTCAGCCGGACGAAGGGATCAAGCTTTGGATGATGATCAAGGAGCCGGGCCCCGGCGGCGCGCGCCTGGTTCACCTGGCCCTCGACTTGAGTTTCGCCAAGGCCTTCGGCATGCCGCCGGCGGACGCCTACGAGCGCCTGCTGATGGATGCGCTGCGCGGCAACGCGGCGCTGTTCATGCGGCGCGACGAAGTCGAGGCGGCGTGGAGATTCATTGATCCGATCCGCGACGCCTGGGCGTCCGCGCAGGAGCCGCCGCGGCCCTACGCCGCCGGGACCTGGGGACCCAACGCCTCGGTCGCCTTGATCGAGCGGGACGGACGGACCTGGAACGAGGAATACGAAGATGCCGAATGAGTTTCAGCACCGCGACTTCGCCGACGGCGAGGACCTGGCCCCGGCGTTGGCGGAATGGACGGCCGAACGATTGCGCGCGGCCATCGCGGCGCGAGGGGCAGCGCTGCTGGTCGTCTCCGGCGGGCAGACGCCGGCGCGATTCTTCGACGCGCTCTCGAACGCGCCGCTCGACTGGACGCGCGTCGCGATCACCCTCGCCGACGAAAGGCGGGTCGCCGACGACAGCCCGCGCTCCAACGCGCGCCTCGTTCGCGAAGCCCTCATGCGCAATCACGCCGTGGTCGCGAGCTTCTCGCCGCTCGCGGACGCGCGCCTCACGGAAAATCAGGAGCTCGTCGCCGCCAGCGCGCGCCTCGCCAATCTGCCCCTTCCCGCCGACGTCGTCGTGCTCGGAATGGGGGAGGACGGCCACACCGCGTCCTGGCTGCCGGGCGCGGACGGGCTCTCCGAGGCGATGGACCCGGGAGCGCGACAGCTGGTCGCGCCGATTGAGGCTGCCGGCTTCAGCGAGCCGCGGCTGACGCTCACCGGCCGCGTCATCCTTCGCGCCCGGGCGATCGTGCTGCACATCGAGGGCGAGGCCAAGCTCGAGGCGTTCGCCGCCGCGCTCGAGGGCGGACCGGAGGAAGAGATGCCGGTCCGCGCCGTCATCAACAGAGCCGGCGATCGGCTGACGGTCTTCAGCGCGCGCCGGTCCTGAATCCCTTCTCCCGCTTGCGGGAGAAGGTGGCGCCATAGGGCGTCGAAAGACGCCCGTCTTTCGAGGGGCTATGGCGCCGGATGAGGGTGCGCGAACCCCTCACCCCCTGCCCCTGTCCCGCTTGCGGGAGAAGGGGGAGGATCGGCTCAGGCTTTCACGAACGGACAGCCGCCTTTGTCGAGCGGGCGGAAGGCGTCCTCGGGCTTGATCGTGGACACCAGCTTGAAATAGTCCCAATCGTATTTCGACTCCTCGGGGGTCTTCGCCTTGTAGAGATAGATCGGGTGCAGCGTGCGTCCATCGACGCGAATGATCCCCTTGCCGAACAACGGATCGTCGGTCGGAATCGCCTTCATCGCATCGACCAGCTTCACCCCGTCCTCGGCGCTCCTGGTTTGCGCCATCGCCTTGATCAGATGTTCGGTCGCCGCATACATGCCCGCGTGCATGTCGTTGGGCATCATCTTTTTCGGATGCGCCGCCTGGAAGCGCTTGCCGAAGGCGCGCGTTCCCTCGTTCGCGTCCCAGTAGAACGCGGTGGGGATCAAGGCGCCCTCCGCATTGTCGAGCCCGAGCGCCGGGATGTTGGTGACGTTGAGGGTGAAAGCCTGCGAGACGCTGTTTGGGCGCCAGCCCGAACTCATGCGCCTGCTTGAAGCACCCGTTGGTGTCGCCGCCTCCATTGGCGAAGGCGACGACTTCTGCGCCTGAATTCTGCGCCTGCAACAGGAACGAGGAGAAATCCGGAGTGTTGATCGGGTGGCGCACCGAGTCGACGACCTTGCCGCCCGCAGCCTCCACCGCCGCCGTGCAATTGGCCTCGAGGTCCTTGCCGAAGGCGTAGTCGGCGGTGACGAAGAACCAGCTCTTGCCGCCATCGTCGGTGGCCGCCTTGCCAAGGCCGACGCCTGAGGAGTAAGTGTCGTAGGTCCAGTGGACGAAATTGCGCGAGCATTTCGGGCCGGTCATCACCGAGGATCCGGCGCCCGAGGCGATGACCGCCTTGTTCTTCTCCTGGGCGACCGCGAGAACCGCGAGCGCGACCGCCGAATTCGGCAGATCCATGATGACGTCGACGCCCTCGGTGTCGAACCAGCGGCGCGCGATCGAAGCGCCGACGTCCGGCTTGTTCTGATGATCGGGGGATATGATCTCGACCGGCACGCCGAGCTTTGCCGAGAAGTCGTCGACCGCAAGCTGCGCCGCGACCACCGAGCCGATGCCCTGATAGTCGGAGTAGACGCTCGACATGTCGTTCATGACGCCGATCTTGAGCGGGCGAGGGGTCTCGGCGAGGCTCGTACGCGAGGCGAGCGCAACCGCCGCCCCGGCGATGAGCACCTGGCGGCGATTGGGCGCATTGATGACTTCCATCGGTTCCTTCCGGTCGCTGAGCGCGTGCACAGCCTTGCTCGGAGGGATAGTGAAGCAAGCGTCGGCGCGCAAGCGTTCGCGTGAAACGCGCCTTGACCTGAGCCCGTCCGGGCCGCGGTAGCGGGTCCCGGCTAGATGCCGAATTCCGCCCGGAGCGCGGCGGTATGCTCGCCGATGCGCGGGGCGGCCGAGCGGCATTCCTCGCGCCGTCCGTCGACGCGGATCGGCGAACGCGTCGTGCGGACCGGCCGTCCGTCCGGACGCACCGCGGTCTGGAGCATGTCCAGCCGCCGGAAGGCTTCGCTCGCGAACAGCGCAGGCCAGTCCAGCACCTCGGCGCACCAGATGTCCGCCGGCTGCAGCCGATCGAGCCAATAGGCGGTCGGCCGATGCGTCACATGGTCGGCGATCGCGCGTTTGAGCTCGTCGCGCCGTTCGAACCCGGCGCTCGGCGGAAGCCGAGCGATCGCGGGCAAATCGAGGACTTCCGCCAGCTTGTCGAGCGGCGTCATGGCGATCGCGAGCCAGCCGCCGCTGGTCGGATAGACGCCGTAGGGAGCCGCGAGATAGGCGTGCGCGTTGCGGAATCTTGATCGCGCCGGCGTGCGCCCGCCATCGTTCAAGTAGGCCGTCAGCACCTCGAACTAGAAGTCGACCAGCGCCTCGAGAAGACTGGTTTCGATATGGGCGCCCTCTCCCGTCCGGCCGCGCCGCACGAGCGCTGCGAGCACGCCCTGGACGACGGCGCTTCCAGCGAGCAGATCGGCGATCGCGAGGCCGAAAGGCACCGGGCCCTGATCGCGATCGCCGTTCAGCCACATGAGGCCCGCGCGCGCCTGCGCCAGCAGATCCTGGCCCGGCAGCAGCGCCCAGGGTCCAACTTCGCCATAGCCGGTGATGGAAGCGTAGACGATGCCCGGATTGACGGCTTTCGCGGCCCGGTAATCGAGGCCGAGCCGCTCGATGACGCCGGGACGGAAATTCTGGATGAGCACGTCCGCTTTGGCGATGAGGCCCTTCACCGCTTCGATGTCGGCTGGGTCCTTGAAGTCGGCGGCGAAGCCGAGCTTGCCTCGGTTGATGGCGTGGAAGAGCGTCGAGTCGCCGCCGATCTCGGTGTCGGTGAGATAGAGCCGGCGGCAGAGGTCGCCCCCGTCGGGGCGCTCGATCTTGATCACGCGCGCGCCGAGGTCGCCGAGCCGCAGGGCGGCGTACGGCCCCGAAAGGAATTGGCTCATGTCGAGGACCAGGAGCCCGTCGAGCAGGCCGCCGCTCATGCCTCAGCCTCGACGAGACCCGCGAAGGCTGCGGCGTTCCGGTATTTCACCGTCTGCAGGTGCTCGCAGTACATGACGAGTTCGCCTTCGCCTTTGAACACTTGATAGCTCGCCCGGATGAGCCCCATCTCCTTGTATTTCGGCCGCTTATCGAGATGGGTTCGAATCGTGTAGATCGTGTCGCCGATGAACACGGGCTTGATGAAGCGCAATTTGTCGTAGCCGTAGGAAAAGGCGTTGACGCAGTTCGTCGCCACGAGCCCGAGGCCGGCGGAGAAGACGAAGGCCCCGGCGACGAGCCGCTTGCCGAAAATGCCTTCGTTCGCGGCGAACATCTGGTCGGCGACATAGGGGTGCATGTCGAGGACGAGCGCGTTGAAGTGCATTGATTCGCCTTCGGAGATCGTTCGCCTCAGCGAGCGGATGCGGTGACCGATCTCGAAGTCTTCATAGAACCAATTCTCCGCGTTCCAGACCGGAAGCGAGGCGTGGTCGGCCGGCGTGTCGCTCGGATGGGTCGAGGACACGCCGACGGTCGAGGCGAACGACATGGCTTCGGCTCCCTCGTCCGGTCAGTTCGGCAGGCGCCAGATGCGACGCGCGTTGGCGCTGAACAAGCGCTCTCGTTCGCCGGGCGAACAGCCGAGCGTCAGAGCGTGGGTCGCCGCCACCCAGGTCGATAGCGAGGCCGTCAGGGTGCAGACGGGCCAGTCGCTGCCCCAGACGACGCGATCCCAGCCGAAGCTTGCGATCGCATGCTCGACATAGGGACGGATGTCGTCGACCGTCCAGGCCGCCGGATCGGCGTAGGCGACCACCCCGGAAATCTTGACGGCGACATTCGGCCGCTTTGCGATCTCGGCGACCTTTTCGCGCCAGGGATGCTCCGCGCGGTCCTTGATCGCCGGCACGCCGCAATGGTCGAGGACGAACTGGAGGCTGGGAGCGGCGTCGGCGAGCGCGATCGCCTTGTCGATCTGGTCGGGCCGGACGCAGAGATCGAACGGACGATCGGCGCCCGCGAGCCGCCGCACGTTCTCGCGAAAGAGCGGCCTTTCGCTGACGTCGTCGGGGACGACGTGCAGGACGCGGCGACACCCCTTGACGAAGGGATTGGCGAGCTGGCGGTCGAGGAAAGCGGGAAATCCGTCGTCTTCCGGACGGCAGGAGCTGATTGCGCCGCGCAGCAGGCTGCCGCTCTCGAGGGTGAGCGCCGAGACGTTGCGGGTCTCCGCCTCGATGTCGTTCGGGGCGACGTCGACCTCCATGTGGAGCGTGTCGGTGACCCCACATCGACGCGCCTCGGCCGCGTATGTCTCATAGAAGAAGTCGCGGTCGAGCGCGGCGACGCCGGCGAGCCACGGATAGCTCAGCCGGTCGCGATAGACGAGGTGGAGATGGGTGTCGATGATCGGCGTCCGCATCGCGCCGCGCCCTGCCAAGTTTCCTGGGAGCAATCCAATCACATATGAATGAAACATTCAAATAAAAATCAGCCTTTCACGGTTTCCGGCCGAGCGTCCGCCTGTCCCCGGACCCTCAGCGACAGGGCCGACGCGGTCTCCCGCAGCATGGCGATGGTTTCGGGGATGTCGGGGGCCTTCGGCCGGTTGAGCGGGGCGATATAGGGGCAGGTGAGCGCCGCGAGCGCCGCCCCGTCGCCTCCCAGCACCGGGGCCGAAAGATTGTAGACCCCTGCCGACTGCTGGCTCGGCATCACTTCATAGCCGCGCTGCCGGATCTGCGCCAGACGCTCCTCGAGGTCGTCCGGGCGCGGCTGCTCCTCGTCGGCGTCCTCCTGCTCGGCGATCATCATTGCACGGGCTTCCGTGGGCCGGAAGGCGAGCAGAATATGGCCTGATCCGGTGTTGAACAGGCCGACCCGCGCGCCAACCATGATCGCCAGGCCCCAATAGCCCGGCGCGTCCATCTGGGCGATGACCGTGACGCCCGAGCGGTCGTACACGGCGAGATGGTTCGACTGCACCGTGCGGGAGGCAAGCCCGCGCATGAGCGGCGTCGCCTGGGACACGAGCCGTCGGATCGGCCGGTGGAAGTGGGCGAGGCCGAACAGCTTGAGCGTCAGCTCGTAGCGATCGCTGGCGTTGCGGGCGACATAGCCGCGCCGCACCAGCCGCTCGAGCATGCGATATTGCTCATTCGGGGTCCGGCCGAGCGCCTTGGCGATCTCCGCCTGGCTGAGCCCTTCCTCCTCGCCTGCGAGCAACTCGAGGATGTCGAGCCCCTTATCGAGCGCGGGGGCCCGGTAGCGGTCGAATTCGTCGGATTCGCTCATGTCGCGTCGCCCCGCAGATCGATGGCGCCCGGCGCCGCGATCCCATCATTGACAGGGTGGAGCCTATATGATTTGCTGATGAATGTTAATTTCAAATATGGGCGGACGCGGGCGTCGTTCGTCTCGCGCCAACTTGTGTTTGGCGGTCAAAACAACGCCATGTGGAGGAGTCCATGAAGCGCGCAGCCTTGACGACCGCGGCCCTGACGCCGTTGCTCGTCGCCTCCGGCCTGTCCTCGGCCGCCAATCTGCCGGGTTCGTTCCCTGGAGTCACCATCGACGCGAAATTGATCGGCGGACAAGAATACGAGCCCGCTCTACGGCCGCATCGCCGAATGGGAGAAGGTGACCGGCGCCAAGGTCAACGTCATCTCGAAAAAGAACCACTTCGAGCTCGACAAGGAGTTCAAGTCGGATCTGGCCGCCAATTCGATCAAATGGTGCGTGGGCTCCAACCACACCTCCTTCGCGCCGCAGTACCCCAATCTCTATACCGACCTGTCGAAACTCATTCCGAAGGAGGAGATCGACAAGTTCGTTCCCGCGAACATCAAGGCGGCCACCGTCGAGGGCAAGCTCGTCATGCTGCCGCGCGCCAAATTCGACGTCTCCGCGCTTTACTATCTCAAGAGCAACTACACCGACGACGCGAAGAAGAAGGCGTTCAAGGACAAATACGGCTACGACCTCGCCCCGCCGACCACTTTCCAGCAGATGAAGGACCAGGCGATCTTCTTCTTCAACCCGCCCAATTTCTACGGCACCGAATACGCCGGCAAAGAGGAAGCGATCAACGGGCGCTTCTACGAAATGGTCGTCGCGGAAGGCGGCGAGTATCTCGATTCGGAGGGCAAGCCGGCCTTCAATTCGGACGCGGGCGTGCGGGCGCTCAACTGGTTCGTCGATCTCTACAAGGCGAAGGCCGTGCCGCCCGGCACAACAAATTATCTCTGGGATGACCTCGGCCAGGGTTTCGCGTCGGGAACGATCGCGCTCGATCTCGACTGGCCCGGGTGGGCGACCTTCTTCAACGACCCGAAGTCGTCGAAGGCGGCCGGCAATGTCGCCATCATCGTGCAGCCGGCGGGCTCCTCCGGCAAACATAGCGGCTGGTCGGGCAGCCACGGCTTCTCGGTGACAGAGGCTTGCGATCACAAGGACGCCGCGGCCTCGCTTGTCTGGTGGCTGACCAACGACGATAGCCAGAAGATCGAGGCCGCGAACGGCTCCCTGCCGACGCGCACCGCCGTGTGGGAATGGGGCGTCGCCCAGGCGGCCAACGACCCATACAAGAAGCAGGTCCTTTCGACCTTCCAGGAGTCGGCGAAATACGCTTTCCCGGTGCCGCAGATCGCCGAATGGATCGAGATCTCCAACGTCGTCTATCCCGAACTGCAGGCGGCGATCCTCGGCGACAAGACGTCGAAGGCCGCCCTCAACTCGGCGGCCGAAAAGGCGACGAAGATTCTGCAAGACGCCGGCAAACTCTGAGGAGTCTCCGATGACGACAACGGCGGAGCCGAACGCTCCGCCGCCCGCCGAAAGCCCGCTCCTCGCGCGCGGGGCCGCAACGCCGACCCAAATCTTCGCATGGCCGATGAAGTCCTTGCGCGTCAGCACGCCATTGCTGCTCCTGCTGCCGGCGATCATCGTGCTCTTCGCGACCATCGCCGCCCCCGTCGCATTCTCGTTCTACTCGAGCTTCACCGCTTTCCGGCTGACCCGCGCCGAGTCGCTTTGGGTGTTGATCGGGACGCGCAACTACGTCAACGTCTTCACCGATCCGGTGTTTTGGTGGGCGTTCGGCCGTACCGTTTCTTCTGCTGACGGTCGCGCTCAATCTCGAGATGCTGCTCGGCCTCGGCCTCGCGCTGCTGGTCGAACGGGCGACGCGCGGACAGCGTTTTCTGCGCACGCTGATGATGTTTCCGATGATGTTCTCGCCGATCCTCGTGGGGTTTCAGTTCAAGTTCCTGTTCAACGACAACGTCGGGCACGTCAACAACGCGCTGCAATCGCTGCGCATCACCGAGACGGCGATCCCGTGGCTCATCGACGGAAGGCTCGCATTCTTCGCGATCGTCGTCGCCGAAGTCTGGTCGTCGACTCCGGTGTTCGCGATCTTGATCCTGGCGGGCCTGCTCGCGATGCCGCGTGAGCCAGTCGAGGCGGCGAAGGTCGACGGCTGCACGCCCTGGCAGAGCTTCCGCTACGTGACCTGGCCGTTCATCATGCCCTTCGCCTATATCGCAATGACGATCCGGTCGCTCGACGTCGGGCGCGCGTACGACATCGTCAAGATCATGACCGACGGCGGCCCGGCGCTGGCGCACGGAGCTGATCTGGACGCTAGTGGCGCGAACCGCCTACAGCGACGCGCGCATGGGCGCGGCCAACGCCATGGCCTACGCCTCGATTGCGTTGTCGATCCTGTTCACCGTCTACTTCTTCCGCAAGCTCGCCGTGGCGCGGGCGGAGATCGGCGCGGAGTGGTGAGATGACGCGCAACGAGACCTCGCGAAACCTGCGCCGCCTCAGCGACCTCGCCTATGCCGTCGGCCTCGCTCTCGCCTTCCTCGCCATCTGCCTGCCGGGGGCGTGGATCGTCCTCAACTCCCTACGGCCGACCGTCGAGATCATGGCGAAGCCGCCGGTCTGGGTTCCGCAACGGCTTTCGCTGGAGGCCTATACCGCGATGTTCGGAGGCATCGGTCAGGGCGGCATTCCCGTTTGGGACTATTTCCGCAATTCGCTGATCATCTCGATCGCCTCGACCGTCATCGCCATCGCGATCGGCATGTCGGGCGGCTATGCCTTCGCGCGTTATCGATTCCGCGGGAAGTCCGCTCTCTTCCTCGGCCTCATGCTGACGCGCACGGTTCCCGGCATCGCCTTGTCGCTGCCGCTCTTCATCATCTTCGCGCGCGCCGGCATCATCGACACCCGTCTCGCGCTGATCATCACCTATGTCGCGCTGAACGTTCCGTTCACCATCTGGCTGATCGACGGCTTCTTCCGCCAGGTGCCGCGCGACCTCGCCGAAGCCGCGCAGATTGACGGCTGCACGCGCTGGCAGGCCTTTTGGCAGGTCGAGTTTCCGCTCGCAGGACCGGGTATTGCTTCGTCCGCGATCTTCGCCTTCATGACGTCCTGGAACGAGTTTGCGCTGGCCTCGCAGCTCACCCGCTCGGTGAACTCGAAGACGCTGCCGGTTGGACTGCTCGACTACACCTCCGAGTTCACGATCGACTGGCGCGGCATGTGCGCGCTGGCGGTGGTGATGATCGCGCCTGCCTTCGCGCTGACCTTCATCATCCAGAAGCGGCTGGTGTCCGGCCTCACCTTCGGCGCGGTCAAAGGCTAAAAAATGGCGACGGTTACGCTCGAACAACTGGTCAAGCGCTATGGCCCGGTCGAGGCGGTGCGATCCATCGATCTGGCGATCGCCGACGAAGAGTTCGTCGTGCTGGTGGGGCCGTCGGGTTGCGGCAAGTCGACGACGCTCAGGATGATCGCCGGGCTCGAGGAAATTTCCTCGGGATCGATCCGGATCGGCGGCGAGATCGTCAACGACCTCCCGCCCCGCTCGCGCAACATCTCGATGGTGTTCCAATCCTACGCGCTCTACCCGCACATGAGCGTGCGCGAGAACATGGCCTTTTCCCTCAAGATCGCGAAGCGCCCGCAGGCCGAGATCGACGCCCGCGTCGCCGAAGCGAGCGACATCCTCCATCTCGGCGATCTGCTCGAGCGGCGCCCCTCTCAGCTCTCCGGCGGCCAGCGACAGCGGGTGGCGATGGGGCGCGCCATCGTCCGCAAGCCCGAGGTCTTCCTGTTCGACGAGCCGCTGTCCAATCTCGATGCGAAACTGCGGGCGCAGATGCGCCCGGAAATCAAGCTTTTGCACGCGCGCGTGCCATCCACCGTCGTCTACGTCACCCACGACCAGGTCGAGGCGATGACGCTCGCCGACCGAATCGTCGTGATGCGCGACGGGCTCATCGAACAGGTCGGCTCGCCGGACGAGGTTTTTCGCCGACCGGCGACCCGCTTCGTCGCCGGCTTCATCGGCTCGCCGACGATGAATATCGTCGACGCCGAGATCATGGACGGCAGGATCGCGTTTGCGAACGGCGACTGGCTGCCGATTCCCGATCAATTCAAACAGGCGCGATTCGCGGGCCGGCGGGTCGCGGTCGGCATGCGTCCGGACGACGTCTATCCGACCGGGCATGGCCTGCCGTCCGCGGCCGGCAGCCAGGTCGTGGAGCGCCAACTTCCCGTTTCAGTGACCGAACCGCTCGGCAACGAGACCCTCGTCTTCGTCCCTTTCGGCGGTCGCGACTGGGTTGCGCGTATGCTCAATCCGATTCCGCTCGAATCCGGACGGAAGATCGCCGTCTCGTTCGATCTCGCGCGGGCGCACCTCTTCTCGACCGAGGGCGGGCGGGCGGTGGCGACGATGAGAGGGTGAAATGGCGCGGATCGAACGGATCGAAATGCGGCTCGTCGACATTCCGCCGAAGGTCAGGCGGACCGACGCCATCCAGAGCTTCGTCTCGCAGGAGACGCCGCCGCACGCACGAGACGGCGGATGCGAAGATCAAGGACGCCGAGAGGGATGCATGGTTTCACGCGCGGGATTTCGCGTTCTTCGATTTCCCGACGAGCTCATCATCGGCGGACTGCCGATCGTCATCGAGCGCATTCGGGCGGCGCTGCGCGAGACATGAACTCCCTTCCGCGGAGCGCGGAAGGCGGCGCAACTGGGGTGCGGAAAGCAGGGACGCGTCGATGAAAGGTTCGCGGTGACGTTCGTGCAATCGGGCCGAGGTCTATGCAGCGGGCCACACCCCATCCGGCGCTTCGCGCCACCTTCCCCAGCAGAGCTGGGGAAGGAGAACGCGCGACCTTTGAGATGTGTGAATATCTAGGACTTAATTCGGGGGTCAGTGGACTTGGATGCCGCAATCTTGGGGCCTGCTTTGGAGTTACGTCAGGACAAGAACGTCGCTTCGATGAGGACAGGATGGGGTCGGACATGCGAAAAATAAAGTTCGAGTTTGGATCCGTCACGCTCGAGGCGGAGCTCTTGCAGACGCCGACCGCGGAGGCGATCTGGAGCCGTCTCCCGATCCAGGGCGACGCGTTGCGGTGGGGGGAAGAGGTCTACTTCGAAATTCCGGTCGCGGTGAACCGGGAGCCTGACGCGCGCGCCGTCGTGGAAGCGGGCGAGATCGCCTATTGGCCCGACGGGCGCGCCATCGCCATCGGCTTCGGACGCACGCCGATCTCGGGCCCAGGCGAGATCCGTTTGGCGAGTCCCTGCAACATCTGGGCGAAGGCGATCGGAGACGTGAAGCGCCTCGCTTCCGTTTCGGCTGGAACCCGCGTCGCGGTCTCGGCGGGGTAGGGGCTCATGTCGTCCGAGGTGAAAGCGCCCTGGCGATTGAGAGAATCGTAGGGCGCGCATTGTAGCCGCGGTCGATGACCGCAGCCGCAAACGCGCCGGGTTTTCGCGACGAAGACGGCGTCGTCTTCATTGCGGCGACGCCGGGTGCAGCCAGGCGGACGAAGCAATACACGCGATCGTAGGGCGATGGGGGCTGGCGGGATTGCCGCGTCGGCTCCTTATCGTAACTTGAGCCGTCCCGGCTGCACTACGACGCCCCGGACGCCGACGCGGCTTTGCGCGCTGGGCTAACCGAAGGGCCCGTCTCCAACGCGCCGCCAGAGACCTGACTCATTGCGCGGCGACCTGAATCGCCCGGAAATTCCGTGTTCCCTGTTCCCGGGAGAAAGTTCCCTGTTGCGGCGAAAAAAATTCCCTGTTCCTGCGCGCAGGGAATTTTAGCGGAACCCCTTGGACTCATTGATCTTTTCTGGGCAGCTTTTTGCCAAATCGGCCCGAAATGCGAGATATTCCCTGTTTTTTCGCCGTAACAGGGAATTTTCCCTGTTCTTGGGAGCCTCGGCCGCCGCCCTGAAGCGCGCCGGCCCACTCGGCGGCCCGGCGCTATAGATAGCCGTGGCGGGCCGCCCCCGTTTGCGATCTTGGCGCCTTTCATTTGAGAAGAGGGCGGCGGCGTCCGCTCCCGCGCTCGCGCGCCGTCTCGGGGGTGCTAGTCAGTCTCAAGTCTCAAAAGCTGTTGCGGTCGTGGTAGGTCTGCAGGAACTGGCGGACGCGCGGCTCCTTGCTGTGATGAAACACATGGCGGGGCGGGCCCTCCTCGACGATGCGGCCGTCGTCGATGAAGGCGATGCGGTCGGCGACATGGGCGGCGAAGCCCATCTCGTGAGTGACGATCAGCATCGTCATGCCTTCGGCGGCGAGGCTACGCATCACTTCGAGCACTTCGCCGACGAGCTCCGGGTCGAGCGCCGAAGTCGGCTCGTCGAACAGCATGAGGCGGGGCTGCATCGCGAGAGCCCGCGCGATCGCGACGCGTTGCTGCTGTCCGCCCGAGAGGTGGGACGGGTAGGCGTGCGCCTTGGCCGAAAGGCCGACCCGCGCCAGCATCGCCGCCGCGCGCTCGATCGCCTCCTTGACGGCAAGTCCGCGCACCCTTCTCAGCGGCTCGGCGACGTTGCCGATAGCCGTCATGTGCGGCCAGAGGTTGAAGTGCTGAAACACCATGCCGATCTCGCGCCGCATCTCGCGCAGATCGCCCGCGCTCATGGGCTTGCGCGTCCCGTCGGGCATGTCCGCGTAGCCGATCAGCCTGCCTTCGATCCTGACGTCGCCGGCGTCGTAGGATTCGAGGAAGTTCACGCAGCGCAGGAGCGTGCTCTTGCCTGATCCGCTTGGCCCGATGATGCACACGACCTCCGAGCGGGCGACGGCGAGATCGACGCCTCTCAGCACCTCGTGCGCGCCGAAGCTCTTTCCCACTCCGCTGATCTCGATCATCGGCGGCGTCACGCGCGCTCTCCTGCGGCTGCGAGATAGGCGGTCACGCCCCCCTCGACCCGGTTGCCGAGACGGGAGACGGCTTCGACCAGGATCCAATAGAAGACGGCCATGGCGAAGATCGCATCGAAGGCGGTGAATGTCTCTGCCGCCATCGTCTGCATCTGATACATGAGCTCGGGAACGGTGATGATCGACAGCACCACCGTCTCCTTCGACAGCACGATCAGCATGTTGACGATCGACGGCACGGCGGCGATCAGCGCGGCCGGCAGCTCGACCCGGATGAGCGTGTCGAACCCGGTCATGCCGACGCTCGTCGCCGCCTCGATCTGGCCGGCGGGCACGGAGGCCAGGCCCGTGCGAAAGATTTCGGCGAAATAGGCCGAGGAATAAAGGCCGAGACCGAGAACGCCCGCCGCGGTGGCGCTGAGCTTGAGGCCGATCGAGGGGCCGGCGGCGTAGAGAAGGAAGAGTTGCACGAGAAAGGGCGTGCCGCGGAACACCTCGATGAAGGCTCGCAAGCCCCAGCGCAGCGGAGAAAGCCGCAACCGGCGGAGAAGCGCGATCGCGAATCCGAGCGCCATGCCGAGCGCGCCGCCCACGCTCCAGCAGAACACCGTCACGCCGAACCCGAACGCGAGCGAGGGCAGGTAGCGCCAGAGGACGTCGGGGTTCATCGCGCCTCGCTTGGCCCGAGCCGCCGTTCCGCGAGCGCGCCGAACCCGGCCAGCGTCAGATTGATCGCGAGGTAGAAGAGGCCGCCGCCGACATAGGCCTCGAGCGGCCGGTAGGTCATCGAGGCGATGTTCATGCTGACCCGCGTGAGCTCGGCGATGCCGACGACGGAGACGAGCGACGAAGCCTTGAGGAGCAGGATGAATTCGTTGATCAACGGCGGAACCGAGATGCGCAAGGCCTGCGGCAGGAGGACGCGCCGCCAGATCTCGAAACCGGTAAATCCGAGCGCGACTGCGGCCTCCGCTTGGCCCCTCGGGACGGAGTTGAGCGCCCCGCGCAGGATCTCCGCCTGATAGGCGGCGGACGAGAGCGCGAGACCGCCGCGACGATCGCCGGCACGTCGAGTCCGAATTCGGCGAGGAAGTAGTAAATGAACAGGAGCTGCACCAGCAGCGGAACGCCGCGAAAGACGCTGACATATGCCCCGCCGAGCCGCTTGAGCCAGGGGCGGCGCGACAGGCGCGCCATGCAGATCAGCGCGCCGATCACGAAGCCGATGACGATGCCGGCGAGGGAAACCGCGATGGTGACGCTCGCCGCCTGCGCAAGGTAGCCGAACGAGTGGAGTATGACCTCGGGCTTCATCGGGCGTCAGCTGTAGCCGCGCTCCATAGCACGTCGAAAGACGGGCGTCCTTCCGGACGCCCTATGGAGCGCGGCCAGGCGCGATCGGCGATCGCGCCTACAGTACGAGCCGTCAGATCGACGGCTCGGGCACGGTCTTTGGCAGATCCATCGTCTGGCCGAACCATCGCTTCTGGATCTTGGCCATTGTCCCGTCGGCCTCGACCTTGAGGATCGCGGCGTTGACCGCGTCGATCAGCGACTTGTCGTCGAGCCGGGCGACCCAGGAAAAATAGGTCGGCGATCCGAACGGCGGCAGCACCACCGCGAACGCGTCGGAACGCTGCGCCGCCGCATAGGCGAGATTCGGCAGCGAGTTCACCGAAGCGTCGATGCGCCCAGCCGCCAGATCGGCGTAGGACTGGTTGTTGTCGACATATTCCTTGACCTCGACCGGCTTGGGCAGCTTGGCGGCGAAGGCCTTGAGCTGCTCGACCTGCGACGTGCCCTTCTGCCCGCCGACGGTCTTTCCAGCGATGTCCTCGGGCTTCATGATGCTCTTGTCGTCGGCGCGCTTCATCAGGGCCGCGGTCGCATCGGCTGTCGGCACCGAGAAGGCGTAGCGCTTCATCCGCTCCTTGGTGATCGTCACCGGCGCGATGCAGAGGTCGAACTTCTTGGCGTCGAGGCCAGGCAACACGCTGGTCCAGGGCAGGTCCAGGTAAGTGACTTTGACGCCCATCTCCTTGGCCACCGCGTCGACCAAGTCGCGGTCGACCCCCTTGTAGACGCCGTTGTCCGAGATATCGAACGGCGGGAACTGCATCTCGGTCGCCGTCATGAGCTCTCCGCGCTTCTTGATCTCGGCGAGCGTGTCGTCGGCGAGGGCGGCGCGCGTCCCGCCGAGAATCCCGCCCGACGCCGCGACCGCGACCATCCCGGCTTTCAGCGCGTCCCGCCGGGTGATGGAGCCCTTGTCGATCTGCGTCATGTGTCGATCTCCCAATTTCGGTGTGTTTTCGATTATTCCGTCCCCCGGCCCCAGAGCGGCGCCAGACGGAAATTCCTCTCGAGCGTGAAGCCAATTTCGACGAGGCCTGATGCGGTGTCAATTATCGCGCAGGCGAGGGAGCCGCCGGACGGGGTTCCGAGAGCCTTGTCCGCGCAATCCGAGGCTTGCGCCCCTCAGCCGCCGCCCGAGCGCCTGATCCATTCCTCCTCGTCGATCGTCTCGACGCCGAGCTCGCGCGCTTTCGTCAGCTTCGAGCCGGCGCCCGGCCCGGCGACGACGAGGTTGGTCTTGGCCGAGATCGAGCCCGAAACCCGGGCGCCCAGCCGCTCGGCGACCGCCTTCGCCTCGTCGCGGGTCATCCGCTCGAGCGACCCGGTGAAGACGACGGACTGGCCGGCGAGCGGATGGACGGCCGCGATCGCCGGCATCGGCTCGACCGTCACCTCCTTCAGGAGCGCGTCGAGCGCGGCTTCGTTCCGCTCCTCGGCGAAGAAGTCGGCGATCGCCTCCGCCACGACCGGGCCGATGCCCTCGATCGCCGCGAACTCCTCGGCCGCGCCGGCGCTGCGCGCTGCGGCGCGCAAATGCTCCCAGTCGCCGAAATGGCGGGCGAGGCGCCGCGCGTTGGTCTCGCCCACGTGGCGAACGCCGAGCGCGAACAGGAACCGGTTCAGCGGGATCGTTCGCCGCGCGTCGATGGCGTCGAAGAGATTGCGCACCGACGTCTCGCCGAACCCTTCCCACTCGCGCAAGGGCCGGCGCTCTAACCCGTCGCGCGCACGAAGGGTGAAGATGTCGGCGGGCGTGCGGATAAGGCCTTCCTTGAAGAAGAGCTCGATCTGCTTGTCGCCGAGCCCCTCGATGTCGAAGGCGTTGCGCGAGCAGAAATGCTTCAAGCCCTCGACCGCCTGCGCCGGGCAGACGAGATGGCCGGTGCAGCGCCGCACGACGTCCGCCTCGCCCGTCTTCTCGTCGATCTCGCGCAGCGCCGCCGAGCCGCAAACGGGGCACGTGTCCGGGAAGACATAAGGCTTGGCGCCCGTCGGCCGCTTGTCGAGCACGACTTCGAGAATCTGCGGGATGACGTCGCCGGCGCGCTGCACCACGACCGTGTCGCCGATTCGCACGTCCCTGCGGGCGATTTCGTCCTCGTTGTGCAGGGTGGCGTTGGAGACGACGACGCCGCCGACGGTCACCGGCTTCAGCTTGGCGACCGGGGTCAGCGCCCCGGTGCGTCCGACCTGGATCTCGATCGCCTCGAGCACGGTCGTCGCCCGCTCGGCCGGGAACTTGTGCGCCACGGCCCAGCGCGGGCTGCGCGAGACGAAGCCGAGCCTCTGCTGAAGCGCGAGATCATCGACCTTGTAGACGACCCCGTCGATGTCGTAGCCGAGGCTCGCGCGCTCGGCCTCGATCTCGCGGTAATGGGCGAGCATCTCCGCGGCGGACCGGCAAAGTCTGGTCAGTGGATTGGTCGGCAGGCCGAAGCCCCGCATCGCCTCGGTCGCTTCAAACTGCGTCCCGGCGAAGGGCTCGCTGACCTCGCCCCAGGCATAGGCGAAGAAGGCGAGCGGACGCGAGGCGGTGACGCGCGGGTTGAGCTGGCGCAATGAACCGGCGGCGAAGTTGCGGGGATTGGCGTAGACCTGTTTGCCGGCCTCGGCCCGACGGGCGTTGAGCGCCGCGAAATCCGCCTGGCGCATGAAGACCTCGCCGCGCGCCTCGAAGATAGGGGGCGCTCCCTGGAGACGGTTGGGGATCGCCTGCATCGTGCGGACGTTGGCGGTCACGTCCTCGCCCTCGAAGCCGTCGCCGCGCGTCGCGGCCTGCACGAGCTCGCCGTTCTCGTAGCGCAGGTTGCACGAGAGCCCGTCGATCTTCGGCTCGGCGGTCATGGCGAGCGGGGCGCTCACCGCCATGCCCAGAAAGCGGCGCACGCGGGCGCAGAACTCCTCCACCTCCTCGTCGGCAAAGATGTTGCCGAGCGAGAGCATCGGCACGGCGTGGCGAACCTTGGCGAAATTCTCCGACGGCGGCGCGCCGACCTTGCGGTTGGCCGAGTCTTCGCCGGCGAGTTCGGGAAAGGCCTCTTCGAGCGCGGTGTAGCGGCGGCGCAGTTCGTCGTATTCGGCGTCCGAAATCGTCGGCGCGTCCTCGCGGTAGTAGCGCCGGTCGTGCTCGGCGATCTCGGCGCCGAGCCGCGCGTGTTCGGCGCGCGCCATGGCGAGGGTTTGACTGGGCTTCTTCGTCATGGGCGCGAGGCTAGCCGAGGGAGCGGCGGGGCGGAAGCCTGGTCGTGGAGGCCTGGCGCCTTTTGGCTGCGTGCGAACGATTCCAGCGCTTTAGGCGCCGAAAACTGTCCCTCCGCGCTTTGCAGCCGGCGCGCGCGCCCTCATTCCGGGGAGACCGCGATGCGAAACCCGACGCGCCGCCCAAAAATCCGAGGCGTCGACGCCCAGCGGACGCGGCGCCGATGGCGCATTCATGCCAACTCGCGACAAGACCTACCCATTGCCATTTTGAGCCTTTTCAATGGATTAGAGCAAAGTGCAAGCGAATTTGCTGACCTAGGGGAAGTCCCCCTCTCTGGCGTGGGGCGGAGTCGCGCCACGCCGGCGCCTATTGGTTGCGGGGCCCTCGCACGGGTCACGAATTGAGGCTGACGCAGCGCTGATCCGTCCGTGCGGCGCGGACCCCGCTCGCGGCGGCCACGACTGCCTTTCGCCGGAAAGGGCACTCGTTACGTGTACATACGATGAACGCGCGACGCACAGAACGGCGGGCCGTAGCGCACGGGTTGAAGTCATTGAGCCCCTTTCCTAATCGAGAACAAATGTAGCACAAAAACGCGACTTTCGCCAAGAATTTTCAAAGCTGCCTGCGGGCGCAACAGGTGCGGCGCCGACGGGGCGCCGCCATGGCGCCGGCCCGCGGCAGAAATCGCCCGACGTGGTCGCCGACGGCCGCTCCTGATGCGGAAAACAGGGAGCTTGTTTTCACGGAACAGGGAACTTTTGCGAAAGAACAGGGAGCTTTTTGCGCAAGAACAGGCGATTCCCGCGCCGCTCCAAGCCCGTCGCGCCTCGATCGATCGAGTCCAACCCCCAGGGCGCCGGCGCCTGCCGCTTAACCGGCGAATAACGCGTTTGGCCGCCTGATAGCGAAGCGATTCGGCCGGCGGTGGGTGGGTCGCGTCCGCGACCCAACTCGACGGCTCGCCGATGCGCTCTCCGATTGCGATCCTCCTCGCCGCGTCGTTGCTCGCCGGATGCGCCCCGGGCGGCCATCCGGCGATTCCCGGCGCAACTCCGCCGCCGTTCGACGCCTTTCAGGCCGGCATGCGCCTCGCCCCCGGAATGCCGCTCGACGCGGCGATCCTGAGGATCGGCCGAGCGCCGATCTCGGGTCAGACCACGACCTGCGGCGTCCTGGCGTCCGACGAATCGCCCTGCGAAGCGCTGACGTTCGGCAGGTACGAGAACAACCAGCTTGTCGTCTAT
The DNA here is from genome assembly GCA_963758335.1 of uncultured Alphaproteobacteria bacterium. Taxonomy (GTDB): domain Bacteria; phylum Pseudomonadota; class Alphaproteobacteria; order Rhizobiales; family Beijerinckiaceae; genus Roseiarcus. Next base: position 1,828,965 of record CAVWVF010000004.1, read on the forward strand.
GTCGTGCCGACGGAGCAGGTCGCTTCGGTGGTCAGCAGCTGGACAGTCCACAAGGGCTAGAGTCCCGGCGTTCGTGTCCCCAGGCGGCGCGACCTCGCCTCGCCGTCATTGTGAGCGAAGCGAAGCAATCCAGCGGTCGTGCAGGAGGTCGAAGAGCGGTGCGACGCGCCGACGGCGATGCAAGCAAGATCAGCCGCAATCGGCGGTGGACCTGGGATCGAGAAGCCAACATGCGTCCGACTGGCGCGTCAGCTGGATTGCTTCGCTTCGCTCGCAATGACGGGCGCGATCAGCGATCGCGCCCGCTACAGCCGGCGCGTTTGTAGCCGCGCTCGCTGAGCGCGGCGGCGCGATCAGCGATAGCGCCTACATCCGGCGCCCCGTCCTTCCAAGCGATCTTTTTCCAGAGCCAGGCGCAAACCGTCACAAGAATATCCAATAGTGTTGGCTAGAGTTCACCTGCAGCTGACGTCGATCGGTCCTGACCGGTCGACGGCTCCGGCGCTCCGCTTTCCGTCCGCCCGGCGCCGGGCTCGCGAGCTCTTCGGGCGAGACAAACCGGGGAGGAATCGGTGAACTCACGCAACAGCTTGATTCGCTCTTTCGTTTACGGCGGCCTGGCATCCATGCTGGCGGGCGGAGTCACCACCATTACGGGGACGGCCTTCGCCGCGGACGACGCCGCCTGGATCGCGACCTGGGCGGCAAGTCCTCAGCCGGTGTGGGACGCGGATTTCTTTGCGCCCGTTGGCGTGCCGCGTTCGGTGCGCGATCAGACGGTTCGCGCGGGTGAGCATCGGCGGAAACCGGGTGCGGATCGTCGTGTCCAATGAATACGGCAAGCTTCCGCTCACGATCTGCGCGGCGCATGTCACCCTCGCCGGAACCGGCTCCGCGATCGAAGCTGGTTCAGACCACAAGCTGACGTTCACGGGCGAGGATTCGATCACCGTTCCGCCCGGCGCGCCGGTCGTCAGCGACCCCGTCGACCTTCAGGTTCCCGCCCTCGGCACGGTCGCGGTCAGCCTGTACTTTCCCGACATCACGCCAACGACGACGTGGCACAACGACGCCAAGCAGACGGATATCTCGCCGCAGGCGACGAGACCGGCGACCCGCAGAAGCTGCCCTCGCGCCTGTTCCTCAGCGAGATCCTCGTCGACGCCGCGCCGAACGCGCGGGCGGTCGTGACATTCGGCGATTCGATCACCGACGGCGACGGCTCGACCGTGGACGCCAATCATCGCTCGCCCGACCGGCTCGCCGAGCGGCTGGTGAAGGCGGGCGCCAATGTCGCGATCGTCAACGAGGGCATTTCCGGCGCGCGCGTGCTGCGCGACCGGATGGGCGACAATGCGCTCGCCCGCTTCGACCGCGATGTCCTGAGCCAGCCGCACGCCGACACCGTGGTGCTGATGATGGGCATCAACGACATCGGCTGGCCCGACACAATCCTCGTTCCCAAGGGTGAGGCGGCTCCGTCGGCGCAGGACGTGATCGATGGCTACGGGCAGCTGATCGCGCGGGCGCACGAGCATCACCTGCGCATTATCGGCGCGACGCTGACCCCGTTCGAGGACACGTTCCACGGCACCCCCCTCTACGGCTATTATAACGAGGCGAAGGAGGCGAAGCGCGAGGCGGTCAACGACTGGATCCGCACGAGCGGCAAGTTCGACGGAGTGATCGATTTCGACGCTCTCACGCGCGATCCCGCCGATCCCAAGCACATCAAGGCCGACTACGACCACGGCGACCATCTGCATCCGAACGACGCCGGATACGAGGCGATGGCGGCTTCGATCGACCTTGGAATGCTCGGCGTGAAATAGCCGCCAAGACCGGTTGCGGCCGCGACGATTTTCGCATCGACCTAGGCCAGTTTCGCCGGAGCCTTTTTGACAACGGCTAGGCCGAGCTCGCGATGACCGGCGCCCACGCGGCCGCGGCTGCGAACCTGCCGCTCCTTCAAAAGGACCCGTTCGACCGCATGCTCATCGCGCAAGCGACGAGCGAAGGCCTGACCCTGGTAACGTCCGACCCCGCCGTCGCGAAACACCCCGGACCGATTCGACTGGTCTGACGGTCACGTTTTGTCCCCTGTCACGTCAGCGTCACGCAAGCGGCGTGTAGCAGGCAGGTCGAATCGCGAACGGGAGGGGAACTTGCAGGCGCTCAAGCTGGCGTTCACGCCGCGTTTCGTCGTTCTCACGCTCGCGGCCCTGTTGACGCTCCTGTTCGTCGCACTGACCGAAGGCCGCGGCGGCGCCGCGCTTCAGCGGGCTGTTCGCCGTCGGGGCGGCCCTGTTCGGCGCGGTGACCGCGCTCGGCCTGCGCGATCTCAGTCAGACCCGCCACGCGGTGCTGCGCAACTATCCGATCGCCGCGCACCTGCGCTTCATCCTCGAGCATATCCGGCCCGAGATGCGGCAGTATTTCTTCGAGAGCGAGACGGACGGCCTGCCGTTCTCGCGCACCCAGCGCGCCATCGTCTACCAGCGGGCCAAGATGGCGCTCGACAAGCGGCCGTTCGGCACGCTCTGCGACACCAACGCGCAGGGCTACGAGTGGCTGCGCCATTCGATCACGCCGAAGCCCGTCGCGACGGAAGGCTTCCGCGTCACGGTCGGCGGGCCGGATTGCGCAAGGCCCTATTCGATGTCGCTCTTCAACATTTCCGCCATGAGCTTCGGGGCGCTGAGCGCCAACGCGATCCGCGCGCTGAATAAGGGCGCGACGCTTGGCGGCTTCGCCCACGACACGGGCGAGGGCGGCTTCAGCCCGTATCACCGCGAAGGCGGCGGCGACATCATCTGGGAGATCGGCTCGGGCTATTTCGGCTGCCGCATGGCCGACGGTCGGTTCGATCCGGAAAAGTTCGGGGCGGCCGCTGCCAACGAGCAGATCAAGGTGATCGAGATCAAGCTCTCCCAGGGCGCGAAGCCCGGTCACGGCGGCGTCCTGCCGGGAGCGAAAGTGACGGCGGAGATCGCGGCGATCCGCGGCGTCGAGCGGGGCCGCGACTGCATTTCGTCGTCGAGCCATCGCGTCTTCGCCACGCCCCTGGAGCTGGTCGCCTTCATCGCGGACTTGCGCGCGCTGTCGGGCGGCAAGCCGGTCGGCTTCAAGCTCTGCGTCGGCCATCCGTGGGAGTTCCTCGGCGTCTGCAAGGCGATGGTCGAGACGGGCGTCTATCCCGACATTATCGTCGTCGACGGGATGGAGAGGGCACCGGCGCCGCGCCGCTCGAGTTCGCCGATCACATCGGCATGCCGCTGCGCGAGGGGCTCGTGTTCGTGCGCAACGCGCTGATCGGCGTCGACGCCCGCGAGCGCATCCGCATCGGCTGCTCGGGCAAGATCATCAACGGCTTCGACATGGCCCGCGCCATGGCGCTCGGGGCCGACTGGTGCAACTCGGCGCGCGGCTTCATGTTCGCGCTCGGCTGCATCCAGCCGCTGAGCTGCCACACCGACCGCTGCCCGACCGGCGTCACCACCCAAGATCCGACCCGGGCCCGCGCGCTCGTGGTGGTGGACAAGACGGTGAGGGTGCGCAGCTATCACGCCTCGATGGCGCATGCGCTGGCCGAGCTGGTCGCGGCCGCCGGCCTCGACCACCCGCACGAGCTCAAGCCCGAACATTTCTCGCGAAGGGTCAACGTGCACGAGTCGATGACCTTCGCCGAGCTCTATCCGTCGTTGAAGCGCGGCGAGCTCCTGACCGGCGCGCAGGACAAGCGCTGGCGCGACATGTGGGAGAGCGCGCGGGCGGATTCGTTCGCGCCGGCGCCGAATTGAAACTGCGACGCTCCAACAGCGTGACAGTCCCTGCCGACGCTGGGCGTTCTGGGCCTGTCGGTGGAGGCGATCGGGGTCCGAAGGAATTCCAGCCCATCCTTCGTGTTCGGGCCTAACGACGGCTGCCTCGCCGGCGACGCTTCCATTCGCTCGCTGTCGCCGGCGACAGTCGTTGTCTCATGCGATCTGTTTTGGCGAATCCAGGCCGAAACAGGTTCAGATTTTCGGTCGGCATGAGGCACATCTAAGGAATGTACTGTAATCCGCGGTCGACTAAATTTTAGATTCTTACCTGAGGGATCATAGACAAGACGAGTCGAACATTGTCATTGAGGCGCGGGGCGATCAAGCTGCAGCCAAGAGATCGACGACGCGTTGGATGGCGGTGTCGGCGCGGTGATAGGCGGCTTCGAGCCGGCTGTCTGGACGGTGTTGCGGGTCCGGCCGGTGATGGAAGCGGCTGTTGGCGAGGGGGCCGCACAGGCGCTTGTGGAAGAAGAGGAAGAGGAGGGCGACTTGGACGCCCTTGGGTGAGAGCCGGTAGGCGTAGCGCGCGCCGTCGCGCTCGATCAGGCCGTGTCCCTTGAGCTTGCGCAAGTCGTAGCGGAGCTGGTTCAGGCGGTAGGTCTTCTCAGAGAGGTCGAAGGTGTCGAGGACGGCTTGATGGATCTGCCGGGCCGTCCAGCCGCCGATCTGAGGACCGCCATGCAGGAGGACCTCGAACAGGCGGATGATGCGCGGCTCGTGGATCTTGAGGCCGGGATAACGCACCGCGCCGATGGTGATCGGATGGGCGAGGCGCTGCAGCAGCGGGAAATCGACATGCACGTTGAGCCACTCGGCCTGGAAGCCGGCGAAGCGATCCGTGATCAGCTGGAAGGTGGTCCGCACCGCATCGAGATGGTCGAGCCCCTTAAGCAGGCCGAAGTCGGCGAGATTGTTGGAGACCAATTCGTTGCGCAGAAAGGTCAGGAACTTCTCATACTGTTTGAGGAAGCCGCTCTTGAAGTAGGCGCGGAAGACATGATGGCCGTGCTCGATCTGGTCGATGACCGTGGCCAGCTTGCCATGCATCCGGCGACTGACCCGCTTGCCGAAGATCGTGGCGATCTTGTCAGCGCTGAGCCGCCACAGGCCGAGTTCGCAGCTGCGCTCGAATAGCTTGTGGATGGGAAAGTGACGCCTGAAGATGAAGTTGCGGCAGTACTCGATCTGGGAGATGGCGTAGAAGCGTGACAGGTTGAGCTTGGCGCGCTCCTTCTTTGAGAACTTCGGTCCGAGGATCAGGGTCCAGTAGTCGAGGCGCCGGCGAATGATCTCTGGGCTCAGCCGGTCGGCCGACGCCTGCAGCGCCGCTGCATCGTCGACGGCGAGGAAAGCGTTGTCATGCTTGCGGAAGCCGATCCCCGCCCGCTTCAGCTCCTGCTCGATGAAGCTGTGGCCGTTGAGATAGTAGGCGGTCTGGAAAGGGAAGAAGGAAGCCACCCGCACAACCATCGGTCCGAGCACCTCGTCGCGGACATAGAAGTAGTAATGCGTGAAGCGGCTGCGCTGGTGCGCGACGATGCGGTAGTGCGGGTCCTTGGCCGGGTACTTCGGCAGGCTGATGCGGAAGGTCGGCCCTTGCTCCATGCTCTTGAAGATGAAGTAGACACCGTAGGCATTGCGCTTCTCCATGCGGCGCAGCCACCGCACGTGGTCCTCCTTGCGTACCCCCTTCTCGGCCCATTCGATCGGGATCGCGTGATTGCGCGCGTAGGCTTCCACCCAATTCTGGCAATCGGCCGTCCGCTGGCTCAGCGCCTCCTTGCTGACCTCCGCCACCCCGACGATCTCACGGAAGAAGTGGACGACCAGCTCGGGCCGCGACAGCGCCGTCAGATAGCCGCGAATGACAATCCGGTCGAAGCAGTGATAGACGAAGACCAAGAAGTCGCCGAACAGCTTGGTGAACAAATCCATGGCAGCCCCCTCGGTACCCGGCAGGGATCGAAAGGCGATCCGGCGTCGACCGGGCAAACAGATGGTGGAGGGGAAGAGCTTTCGCCTCGCCGAGGAGGTCCGCTCCATCCAGCGTCGGGCGGCTGACCGCCATGGGCGCGTCGTCACTGTTGGTCAGCTGGTCCTGTTCTCTACCGAAACCGGCGACGCCTGGCTGCTCGACCCGTCCGATCAACTCGCCGCAAGGCTGGCCCGCGACGGCGACCCGGAACCCGTCCACATCGAAGAAAACGATACCTCCTTCGTCATCGATTGGAAGGGCAACTATCGCATCGAGGGACCCGCCTTCATCTATTCCGATCGCCAGACCCGGCGCGTCTCAACCACGCGCACAGTGATACCGCCAATAGATCGCGCTACTGGAGGGTGTGGAGTGATTTGCAGTCAATTATGAATGGCCCAAACGATAGCTTTGGCATCAATAAGGTCGAGCAAAAGCGTGCCGATGCTGAACGACAACAAAGAGAACGTGCTGCGAAGGAGGCTGCTGAAAAGCAGGCTGGAGAGCAGGCAACAGCAGAGGCCGGAGTTATTCTGGGCAACATACATCAACCGTCTGTGCCAAATGACTTGGTCGCAACCTACAATGAGATTGCGACTCTTAGTGACCGCATTAGGCAACTTCCGCCTGACATTAAGTCCGACCTGCTGGACGCTCTACAAATCGCGGCGATGCCGATAGATAAAAGGAGAGATGAGATTCTCTCCGATTTGCAGCGCACGCTACTGGAAATCCAGAAGCTTCCAGACGATGAAGAGAAACTCCGCCGATTGGGTGAGCTAGAGCAGACAGAATCTAGCGAAGAGTGTTAAGGCCGTACCGGGATCCGAGGCGGCCACGCTCGCTGGGGCGGTCGAAACGATGCGTGACGCGACACGAGTAAAGATGAGTAAGTCTGCCAATGCCCCTGACGCCGCTGCAAAGGCGACAGAAACGTTAGCGGCGCATAATGGCACGATAGTACTTATGATCAGTGCGTAAAAGATGCCAACTCTAATCAACGCATAGTAAATGTATGAAATATACAAAATTGCTTACGACATACCAAATCACAGGAAGATATAATTATATGCCAGGATTCAGCTCATAATTACGGTACTTCTCCTGTCTATCCAGTCCTGCGTCCTCCACCGCCCCCACCAACTGCTGAACAACGACAACAACAAGAAAATGATACAATTATTGCGATTAAATTTGCGATATTCAAAGTTGTTAAGTTTTGTGCAGATAACAAGCTTGGGTACAATGCGGATCAAGTAAATGGTATCATGGCTTCGATCCAGAATGATCTTGACAAAAATCAGGTAAGTCAGGAGCATCGAGACGCTGTGTGGCTCATGAATCCCCTCAATTGAAAAATGGCCTGATTTCGGCACTTTTTGGCCCTTCAACGTGAGATCAGGGGAACGAAAACGCCGCTTTTGGAATGACGCGCCCTGATCAGCGATAATCGCGACGCAAAATCCGGTGCCGCAAGACTCGCAAGACGAGTATCTCGGGATCAAGATACGTATCTGAGGTTGCAAAATTGCCTGCGACGAAAAATGAGGGGATGGCTGAGGCTGTGTGGAGACGTTGTGTGGAATTGTCTTGAACAAATTGAACAAACTATGCCAATTCATACTGAGGATTGCGAAAAAATTGGATCAAACATAAGACAATTATTTCCGGCCAAATATATTCTCAAACACTGGCGAAACGAATCCTTCTAAACGTTGTCCTTAGGAAGAAGGAGGAGAAATTTATGTCACGATATAAACAACACACCCGGACACTAACATGTGATAAATGTGGAAAAATTGGCGAAGTAGGCTCTTATCGTGTTTGCTGTTGATATGGCCCGATGCCGATAGCGCCGAGGATCCAGTTTTGTCGGGTTGCTTGGTCGCCCCATGCCTCGAGCGCGCGTCTCCATCCCAGATAGTTGGGCAGGTTCTTGGTGGCGACGCCGTGGAAGCGACGCATCCATTCCTTGAGCCGACCGTGATAGGCGTTGACGTTGTTGATGTGGAGGTCGGGCGCCTCGGGGCTGGGCTTGCCCGGCGCGGGCACGAGGTGGACCGGGATGTTGGCCCTGCGGGCGAAGGCGACGATGGCCTTTCCGCCGTCGCAGACGAACCGGTTGGCGGGGGTGACGCGGCCGTCGAGGGCCGCCGCGATCGAGGCGCTGTCCACGTTCGGCAACACGGCGTCGACAGTGGCGCCCTGGCGGTCGCGGGCGACGAGGATGGGAATGTTTTCGAAGTAGAGGCCGGGGTGCTTCGCCTTGCCGCCTCGCCTGCGCGGCCGGCGGGGAAGACCGGAGCGCCGGCCCTTGAACGATTCCAGGATGAAGGTCTCGTCCGCCTCGACGATGCCGGTCAGCGTCTTGGGCTTGTCCAAGGCGGGCGAACCCAGAAACCGGTGTCGCCAGCGGAACGCCGTGGTCGGGTGGACGCCGCAGCGCTCCGCGGCCTTGGCGAGGCTTGTTCCCTCGAGCATCGCCTGGGCGTGGTCGAGCCATCGCTCCTTCTTGCGCAGTCGCGCCATCGGCGTCTTGGTCAGGGCGTTGAAGGTGCGCCCGCAGCTCTTGCAGCGATAGCGCGCCAGAGGCGCTCACTATAACCACCGTCAACACTAAACGCTGTAAGAGCGTTCTCAGCCAACCCATGAATTCCGCCTGCTCCACCCCCCCGCCTCCCCGAATCACGCCTTCAGCCTCACGGTGCTGGGCCTGGGACAAGGCTTCCATCGCCTGTCGCCGCTGCGCTGGGCTCAGCTTTCCGGGTCGGGCTCGGGCGGATCGGCGGAGACAGGGGCTCCGGAACCGGGAGCCTCGCGGGCGAAGGGCGGGAGGGGCGAAGGGCGTTCGAGGCGCCGGATTCGAGGGGACGCGTTGGGGGAGATCGGCCATGGCAAGGTCGAACGCCGGGGCTGTCCGCACTGCGCGGGGCAGGACATCGTCAGAAACATCACCGGAAGGAATGCCTGAACGACGCGCTGATTTTTCTGTCGGCGGCCAAGGCAGGACTGCCCGTCTTGACCGCAAACCGCGACGAATTCGACCTCATCCAGCAGCTCGCCCCGGAAGGGCGCTTCGTCTATTTTTGAGAATCGACGCTCGAGGAGCGCGAGGCGGCTCTTTCAAACTCGTTCCACGGCTGCAATCGCTTCGATCTTCCCGACCGAAAGCCCGAGCAGGGCGGGCTCTTGCGCCCCCAGACGATCGCGATCGAGGACAGGGCGTCGGGGCCGCAGCTCATCCGGGACCTGATCGACGCAGGGCTCTCGCATGTCGCGCGCTACGCCCCGAACGGCGACGAGGTCATGCGGCTTCACGCCTCAGCGCGCCCGGGTCCAGCTCATCGACTTGCAGATGAGGCCGCCCAGGACGCAGCCGGCGGTCGTCAGATGGTCGGCCGAAAGGGTCATCTTGCCGCTGTAGGTCTTGCCGTCTTCCGGATTGAAGGCCGTTCCCGTCCAGACGTTGTCGCCTTGCGGCTTCATGCCGAAGAACACCTCTTACCCGACTTTCCCCGGATCGTTCTTCGGATCGCGAAGCCAGGAGATCGTCCCGCAGATCGCCGTGCCGCCGCAGGATGAGAATCGGACCTTCGCCTTGCCGTCGTCGCGCGCCCACTCGCCCCTGGCGTCGCCGGCCCAGGCGGCCGTCGCCGACGCCGCCAGAACGACGGCGCTCGCAGCCAAAAGGCGCAGCATGAATCCCCTCCCATTTTCTCTCGAGCCGGCGTTCATTAGCGGGAAGGCGGCTCGGCGCGTCAAGCCGGGGCGTTCGCCCATGTAGGCCAATAGCCGGCGGGGCCGAGCGCCGATCCTGTTCGGCTCACTGCGTCGGCGCGGTCTGCGCGCTGACCTGCGCATCCCCGACCGTGTCGAGACCATAGACGTCGTCGCGGAAGTTGGCCGGACCGTCGCCGTTCGACCAGCCCGTGAGATAGACCCAGATGACCGGGACCGGCTTCAGAAGCCGGATGTCGAAGGGCGCGCCTTCCTTTTCCTTCGCCTGCATCGCCGCCTTGTCCCAGACGCCGTTCGGGCCTCCGGGCGTCCCCTCGAGCAACCACTCCGCGTAGTCGTAGACCCCCTGGACCCGGACGCAGCCGTGGCTGAGGAAGCGGTAGTCGGCCCCGAACAGCCGCTTCGACGGCGTGTCGTGCATGTAGACGGCGAGCTTGTTGGGCATGCCGATGCGGATCGTCCCGAGCGAGTTGCCGGCGCCCGAATCCTGTCTCAGCGTGTAGTTGGCGGCTCGCTCGCTGCTCCAGTTGATCGCCTTCGGGTTGACCTCCTGTCCCGAGCCATCGAGAATCCGGATCTTCTCGCGCGTCAGATAGCCCGGGTCGCGCTGCATGCGCGGGATGATTTCCTTCTTGATGATGGAAACCGGCACGGTCCACGTCGGATTCAGATTGACGACCTGGACGTGCGCTGCAATCTCGGGCGACGGGTGTTCGGGATCGCCGACGATCGCGACATAGCGGTGAACGACGCGTCCGCTCTCGACCGCCTCGACCGACGTCGACGGAAGATTGACGACGACATAGCGATCGCCAAACTCGAAATTGACCCCCGCGAGGCGGTCGGCGCTCGAAGCGAGCTCTCTGAACCGAACGCTGGCTGGAATGTTGATGGCCTTCAGTGTCGCGCCGGCGACGATTCCGGTCTGTTTCAGACCCATGCGCGACTGGAAGCGTTTGACGGCGGCCGTCAGCTCCGCGTCCCAGGCCGTCCCGGCCGAATGCTGCGCGGAGAGGTCCCCTTCGATCGCAAGGCGCTTGCGCAGCTTTGCCACCTCGGCGCCCTTCGCGCCCGGATGCAGCGCCACGATGTCGGTCGGCCAGCCGCCCGCGTCGGCGATCGCCGCGTAGCGTTCGGATGCCTTCGCGGTGGCGAAGAAGGTGTTGGGCTGGAATGTCGGCTCGGGATCGGTCGAAAGGGCGGTCTCGAGCGGAGGCGGCGGAGGGGCGAGCTTCTTCGGCTTCGGCGGGGGAGCCGCTGCGACGGGAGGGCCCGCCGGCGTTGGAGCGGACGCGGCCGGCGTCGGAGCGGGCATGGCGTTGGCGGGCGGCGCCGGGCCAGGCGCCGGGCCCGCGACCGGCGCCGGCGCCGCCGCGCCCGGCTGCGAGGGCATGAAGGGGCTCGCCGGAGCGCCGGTTTTTGCAGGCTCGGGGCTTCCGCCGGACGCTTTGACGGACGGCGGAGCGTTCTCGGCCGGGGCCGTCGTCGACTGCGCGAACGCGACCGAAACCACAAAGGGCAAGCAAATGAGTCCGCCAATAAACCGCACGTCAAACTTCATCGAACCGACTCGCGCGTTCGCGCATCCATTATCGATGCGCACGCCTCTCTGTTTGATTAACCATGACAAGGTTACCAAAACTGTACGACGACGGCTTTATTGCGACAGCCGTGAATCAGAATTCACAAGAACAACGTCAGCCGGCGATCACGATATGGAGCCGTCTCGGGCCGTGGGCGCCGAGCAGCAGCGTCTGTTCGATATCGGCCGATCGCGAGGGGCCAGTGATGAAATTGAGCGTGCGCGGCGAGCCGCCCCTGCCATAGGCCGTGCGCAATCTGCCAAAAACGCTCTCGTAGTCCGCGACGATGTCTTCTTTCCGAAGCACGACGATGTGGTTGTCGGGCAGAAAGTTGAGCGTCGTCGGGTTGCCTGGCCCGGACACAAGGGCGAGCGTGCCCGTTTCGGCGATCCCCGCGAACGCCGTTGAGACGGCGCTGGCGTCGTGACCGTCCGACGGTCCGCGTAGGATTTCCAGGGACGCAGCGCTCCAGGGCATCGCGGCGAGCCGTTCGTCGGCGCCCATGCGGAAAGAAGCGGGGCAATTGTTGTCGCGCAGAAACCGTGCGACCTCGGTCGGAGCCTCGGCGAGGCTCTCGACCTCGGCGACGCTGGCCTGGACCCGGGAGGCCTCCGCCTTGAACGTCTCGACACGAGCCTCGAGGTCGCCCTGGCCGCGCTGAGGCACGACGCCGGCGGGAGTCTCCGCCAGCCGGCTCTTGACCTCGAAGAGGCGTGGACCTTCGGCTCCCGTCACGCCGAGCGAGCGGCGGATGTTGGCGAAGATGGCCTCGCGGGCGCTCATTTCGTCGCTCCGCTCTTGGCTCGCCACTGGCTCTGAAACGTGGCTCGCTCAGGCGCCGCGAGATCCCGGTATCTGGTCCAGCCGCTCGCGAACGGAGCCGAGGAGAACCGTCCCTTCCCGCGCACGGCGAGATGCATGGCGCGCGCCGCGAGGCCGGTCGCCAGCCGATAGAGTGTCGGGCGCCTGGCGAAAAACGCCCAGAAGCCGAGCCCATAGCGCAACGGCGCCGGCGAAAGCCTCCGCTCGAATTCCCGCTCGCGCCAGTGACGCATCATTTTGGGCAGAGGAATGCGCACCGGGCAAACCGCTTCGCATCGTCCGCAAAAAGTCGACGCGTTCGGCAGCTGACCGCCCTCGGCGACGCCGATCAGCGACGGCGTGAGCACGGCGCCCATCGGCCCCGGATAGACCCAGCCGTAGGCGTGCCCGCCGACCGCCTGATAGACGGGACAGTGGTTCATGCAGGCGCCGCAGCGGATGCAGCGCAGCATGTCCTCGAATTCGCCGCCGAGCATCGACGACCGACCGTTGTCGAGCAGGACGACGTGATATTCCGACGGACCGTCCGGGTCGTCCGGCCGGCGCGGGCCGATCGAGAAGGTCGTATAGACGGCGGCGTCCTGACCCGTCGCCGACCGCGCCAGGACGCGAAGCAATTGCGCCACGTCCTCCATGGTCGGAACGACCTTTTCGAGCGACGCGATCACGATATGCGTCTTGGGCAGGATCTGAGTCAGGTCGCCGTTGCCCTCGTTGGTGACGATGACGGAGGCTCCGGTCTCGGCCACGAGAAAATTCGCGCCCGTTATGCCGACGTCGGCGGAGAGAAACTTGGCGCGCAGCACCGCGCGCGCCTCGGCAAGTAGCGTTTCGGGGGCCGAGAGATCGCGGTTCGGCGGCAGATCGCGATGAGCCTTGCGAAAATCCTGCTCGATGTCCTCCTTGGTCACGTAAATCGCCGGCGCAATGATGTGGGAGGGCGTCTCGCCGCGAAGCTGGACGATGTATTCGCCGAGATCGGTCTCGACCGCATCCATCCCCGCCGCTTCCAAAGCCTGGTTGAGTCCGATCTCCTCCGCGATCATCGACTTGCCCTTGGTGACGGTCTTTGCGCCGAGCGACCTGCAGAGGTCGACGATGATCCTGCGCGCCTCCTCGGCGTCCTGGGCGTAATGAACGTGGCCGCCGCTTTCGCGCACCTTGCGCTCGTAGGCTTCGAGATAGAGGTCGAGATGGAAGAGCGTATGGTCCTTGATCGCGCGGGCGCTGTCCCGAAGGGCTTCGAATTCGGGCAGACGCTCCGCGGCGGCGGCTCGCCGGAACGTGAAGTTGCGCGCGTGGACGAGCGCGCCCTGGAGGCGCACGTCGACCAGCGCGTCGTGGGCGTTGCTCTTGAACTTGCGCGCGGTCGCGACCTCGCTCATCGGCCGGGCTCCCGTTCAGACTCGCCGATCGCCGGCCCCTCCGCCATCCCGGCCAGGACTTCCGCGACATGCCGCGCCTTGACCGGAGAGCCGTCGCGCTGAAGCTTCCCGGCCATGTTCAGGAGACAGCCGAGGTCGCCGGCGAGCACGGCGCCAACCTTCGCCCGAGCGATATCCTCGGCCTTGCGCGCAACGATGGCGTTGGACAGTTCGCCGTATTTCGTCGCGAACAGTCCACCGAATCCGCAACACGTCTCGGCCTCCTCGAGCTCGATGAGAGTGAGGCCTTTGACGCTCGCCAGCAGGCGCCTCGGCTGAGCCTTGACGCCGAGCTCCCTGAGGCCTGCGCAAGAATCGTGATAGGCGACCGTTCCGTCGAAGCGGGCCTCCACCCCCTGGACGCGCATGACGTCGACGAGAAAACTCACGAGTTCATGCGTCTTCTCCGCAAAGCGTTCGGCTTTGACGGCCATTTCCGGCTCGCCGGCAAACAGGTCCGGATAGTGCCTAGCGAGCATGCCACCGCACGAGCCGCTCGGAGCGACGACGTAGTCGCAATCCGCGAATGTCTCGATTGCCTGGCGCGCCAACGCCTTGGCCGTCGCCCGATCGCCGGAATTGTAGGCCGGCTGGCCGCAGCAGGTCTGGGCGGGCACGATGACCGTGCAGCCCGCGTCCTCGAGCAGCTTGACTGCGGCGAAGCCGATCGTCGGGCGGATGATGTCGACGAGGCAGGTGACGAACAGTCCGACGCGCGGCTTCCGCCCTGAAGCCGGCGCGGCGCTGGCCGAGGGCTCGTTCATGTCCGCCTCAATTCCCTGATCCGGGCGCGTTCCTCGCCCTTGCCGCGATTTGAGCGGCTCCGTAAGGTCGCATAATGGCCACGGACATCGCAACCCGCGTCTATAACCACACCTTCCGGATCGATCCCGCGATCCGCACGCTGCTCGACACGGATTTTTACAAGTTGCTGATGCTCCAGATGATCTGGAAGATGCATCGGAAGCGGCATGTGACCTTTCAGCTCATCAACCGGACGACTTCCGTTCGCCTCGCCGAAATCGTCGACGAGCGGGAGCTGATCGACCAGCTCGATCACGCGCGGACGCTGCGCTTCGCCAAGAACGAGCTGATCTGGCTCGCCGGCAACACCTTTTACGGGACGCGGCACATCTTCGAGCCCGACTTCATGGAGTGGCTGAGCGCGTTCCAGCTTCCCGAATACGAGCTGACGCGGCGCGACGGGCAATATGAGCTGAGTTTTGCGGGAGCCTGGACCGGGACCACCATGTGGGAGATTCCGGCGCTCGCCATCATCAATGAGCTTCGCGCCCGCGCAGCGATGCGCAACATGAGCCGCTTCGATCTCGACGTGCTCTATGCGCGGGCGAAGGCCAAGCTCTGGTCGAAGGTCGAAAGGCTTCGTCGTCTCGAGCGCGAAGGGCCGCTGAAGGTCTCCGATTTCGGCACCCGGCGCCGGCACGGCTTTCTTTGGCAGCGCTGGTGCGTGGAAGCGCTGCAGGAGGGGCTCGGCGAAAGCTTCATCGGGACGTCCAACGTCAAGCATGCGATGGACACCGGCCTCGAGGCGATCGGCACCAACGCGCACGAGCTGCCGATGGTCTACGCGGCGATCGCGCGCGACGACGCCGAGCTGCGCGCCGCGCCCTACAAGGTTCTCGAGGACTGGGCGCAGATGTACGGCGAGAACCTGTTGGTCGTTCTGCCCGACTGCTTCGGCACGACGTCTTTCCTGCGCAACGCGCCCGACTGGGTCGCCGACTGGAAGGGCGCCCGACCCGATTCCAAGCTGCCGGTCGAGGGCGCTCGCGAGCTCATCAACTGGTGGAGGGCGCGAGGGCGCGATCCGCATGAGAAGCTCATGGTGTTGTCCGATGCGATGGACATCGATTCGATCGAAGCGTCCGCTCGGGCGCTGCGCGGGCAGATCAATCTGTCGTTCGGCTGGGGCACCAACCTGACCAACGACTTTCTCGGATGCGCGCCGGCCGGAGCGGACGGACAGCTCAAGGCCATTTCACTCGTCTGTAAGGTGGTGGAGGCCGACGGACGGCCTGCTGTGAAGCTTTCCGACAATCCGAACAAGGCGCTGGGCCTGCCGCACGAGATCGAACGATACCAGCGCATGTTCGGCGTCAGCGGGATGTCGAAGCAGCCGGTCGAGGTTTGAACCCGCCTCGCGGCGGCGCCCCATGACAGCGCTATAGGTTGCGCTTATCTGTGAAGCGGATCGACCGTCCGACCTGGGTTTTGGGCGTCGGGGCGCGTCCGATCGTCAGCCGAGGACCTCATGGCGCAAATCGCTTTCCCCCGTCTCGATGACGATATTCTTCGGCGCCGCGATTCGATCGTCGAGGGACTGGCAAGAATCCTGCCGTCCGAATGCCTGATCGCCGACGAATCGGGCCGGCTCGCCTTCGAGACCGACGCGCTGACGGCGTACCGCCGCCTGCCGCTCGCTGTCGCGTTGCCGCGCTCGACCCAGGAAGTCGCGCGCGTCCTTCGCTTCTGCAGGGACGAGAAGGTGAACGTCGTTCCGCGCGGCGCCGGGACGTCGCTCTCGGGTGGGGCGATCCCGCAGGAAGACGCAATCGTCGTCGCGCTGACCAAGATGAACCGCATCCTGGAGGTGAACCTGGCCGATCGCTTCGCCCGAGTCGAAGCCGGAGTGACCAATCTGGCGATTTCGGAGGCCGTGGGTCCGGAAGGCTTTTTCTACGCGCCTGATCCGTCCTCGCAGCTTGCGTGCACGATCGGCGGCAACGTCGCGATGAATTCGGGCGGCGCGCACTGCCTGAAGTATGGCGTGACGACCAACAATCTTCTGGGCGTCCGCTTCGTCACCTTCGACGGCGAGATTCTCGATATCGGCGGGCCTGCGCCGGACGCGGCGGGTTATGACCTGCTCGGCCTGATATGCGGCTCAGAGGGCCAGCTGGGCGTCGTGACGGAAGCGACGGTGCGGCTCATCCGGTCGGCGGAGGGCGCGCGGCCGGTGCTGTTCGGATTCGATTCGGTCGAAGACGCGAGCCAGTGCGTCGCCGCCATCATCGGCGCGGGCATCGTTCCAGTGGCGATGGAATATATGGACCGGCCTGCCATCCACATATGCGAGAATTTCGCTCACGCGGGCTATCCGCTGGACGTCGAGGCGATGCTGATCATCGAGGTCTAGGGCAGCGAGACCGAGATGCAAGCATTGCTCGCCAGGATCTCCGCCATCGCCAGGGCGCATAACGTCCGCACGGTGCGCGAGTCGATGTCGGCGATGGAAAGCGCCCAGATCTGGAAGGGGCGGAAATCAGCCTTCGGCGCCACCGGCCGGGTCGCGGATTACATTTGCATGGACGGAACGGTCCCGACAGGGCGGCTGCCGGAAGCGCTGCGGCGCACCGGCGAGATCTGCGCTTCCTATGGCCTGCGCGTCGCCAATGTCTTTCATGCGGGCGACGGCAACATGCACCCGCTCATTCTCTATAACGTCAACGACCCGGAAGACGCCGCGAAGGCGGAGGCCGCCGGCGCCGACATTCTTGCCATGTGCGTCGAGCTCGGCGGCTGCCTGACCGGCGAGCATGGCGTCGGAATCGAGAAGCGCGAACTGATGCCCCGCCAATTCACCGCCGTCGAAATCGAGCAGCAGAAGCGCGTGCGCGCCGTGTTCGATCCGGAGGGCCGTCTCAATCCGGCAAAGGTGTTCCCGCTCGGCGAGCGCGCGGCATGAGCGACGTTCTGACGCCGGAAAGCGACGGGGAAGCCGCGAGGATGATCCGCGCGGCCTGCGCGGACGGCGTCAAGCTCGACATTCACGGCGGCGATACGCGCAGCGGCCTGGGGCGGCCGCGCTCCGCCGAACGCGGAATTTCGAGCGCCGCGCTCGAGGGCGTCGTCTTCTATGAGCCGGCGGAAATGACGATCTGCGTAAGAGCCGGAACCACCATCGAGGCGGTCGAGGCGGCGATTGCGGAGCATAATCATAATCATATCCTGCCGTTCGAACCGATGCGTCCGCAAGCGCTGTGGGGCGCCAGAGGCGAGCCGACGATCGGCGGGATGGTCGCGACGAACCACTCGGGCCCCCGTCGGGTGAGCGCCGGCGGCGTGCGCGACGGCGTTCTGGGCCTGAGGCTGGTCAACGGCTTAGGCGAAGCGATCCGTTGCGGCGGCCGGGTCATGAAGAACGTGACCGGACTCGATCTGACCAAGCTGAACTGCGGCGCTCATGGCACGCTCGGTTTCCTGACCGAGGCGACGATCAAGCTCGCCCCCAAACCCGAACGCGTGCAGACGCTGGAGATCCCCCGCGTCGGTGAAAAGCGCGCAATCGACGCGATGACCCGCGCGCTCGGCTCGCCCTTCGGGATCAGCGCGGCCGCCTGGCTGCCGGCCGGGATGGGGGCGGACCATGCCCGGGTGCTGCTGCGGATCGAAGGGTTCGAAGATTCGGTCGCCTATCGCGCCGCGCGATTGACGGAACTTCTTGCGACGGAACTTCTTGCGGAATTCGGGGAAAAAATTCAGCCTCTGACTGAAGCGGACTCCTCGGCGCTGTGGCGCGCCATTCGCGATGCGAAGTTCATTGCCGAACCGCGCGACCGCGCCGTCTGGCGGGTCAGCCTTGCGCCGTCTGAGGCGCACGCCTTTGTCGGACGCCTCGCCGGGACCGCATTGGGGCACTACCTCGATTTGGGCGGCGCCCTTGTCTGGCTCGCCACGGAGGAAAGCGAGAGCGCCGCCGCCGAGGTTCGCCGGGCGCTGGCGCGTTCCCGGGGACATGCGATCCTCATGCGTGGCAAGGACGAACTGCGGAAGTCGGTTGCGGTGTTTCAGCCTCTGTCGGAGCTCGAGCTTCGCATAAGCCGGGGCCTCAAGGCGAGCTTCGATCCCGTCGGCGTCCTGAACTTCGGCCGAATGTATCGCGGCGTGTGAGGGAGTCGTGCAGACACGATTTTCAGCCGAGGCGCTCGCCGATCCGCACACCCGCGAACTGGAAGGCATTCTGCGATCCTGCGTGCATTGCGGGCTTTGCACGGCAACCTGTCCGACCTACGTGACGCTCGGCGACGAGCGCGACAGCCCGCGCGGGCGGATCTATCTCATCAAGGACATGTTGGAGAGCGGGCGCAAGATGACGGCGGAGGACGTCGCCCCGATCGACCACTGCCTTTCGTGTCTGTCCTGCATGACGACATGTCCGTCCGGGGTCGACTACCGGCGGCTCGTCGACTTTGCCCGGATCCGCATCGAGAAAGACTATCGGCGGTCGCCGGCCGACGCCGCGCTTCGCGCCGTGCTGGTGCGTCTGCTGCCGTCGCCCCGCGGATTTCGCGCCGCGTTGCGGCTCGCCGCGCTCGGCCGGATCTTTCGCCCGGTCATGCGAAGCCTGCCCGGAATCGGACGCCGGCTCGACGCGATGCTGGTCCTTGCGCCGAAGACGATTCCGGCCGGCCCCATCGGTCCTGCCGCGGCTGTTTTCGCGCCGAGCCGCCAGGTCGGCCCGCGTCGCCGCATGGCGCTCTTGACCGGCTGCGCGCAGAGCGTGCTCGCGCCCGAGATCAACGCAGCGGCGGTTCGCCTGCTCAATCGCGCCGGAATCGAAGTCGTCGTGCCGAAGGGGGAGGGCTGCTGCGGCTCACTCGCCCACCACATGGGCGCCGAGGAGCGGGCGCTCGATCAGGCGCGCGCCGACATCGACGCCTGGACGCACGAGATGGAGAGCGCTGGGCTCGAGGCGATCGTCGTCACGGCGTCGGGCTGCGGCGCGACGATCAAGGACTACGGTCACATGCTGCGCGACGATCGGCTCTACGCGGAAAAGGCCAAGGCCGTGGCGGCCCTCGCCAGGGACGTCAGCGAGGTTGTGCCGGGCCTCGACCTCGAATTCGCCCGGCCGCGTCCGCTCGTCGTCGCCTACCACGCGGCCTGCTCGCTTCAGCACGGGCAGAGAATTGCCGATGCGCCAAGAGCGTTGCTGCGCCGCGCCGGGTTCGATGTGCGGTCGATCCCCGAGGCGCATCTCTGCTGCGGCTCGGCGGGAACCTACAACATCCTTCAGCCCGAGATCGCCGCCGCTCTTCGCGACCGCAAGATCGCCAACATCGCGCGGGTCAAGCTGGACGTGATCGCCGCCGGCAATATCGGCTGCATCGCCCAGATCGCGTCGGCCAGTCCGACGCCGGTCGTGCACACGGTCGAGCTCCTGGACTGGGCGAGCGGGGGGCCGGCGCCGCCGGCGCTCTCCTGACGCGAGGGAGACGGGCGCATTTTCGGGGATTTCCGCCGGACGCGCTGCCGTTCTTCAAGGCGCTGGCGTTCCACCAGACGAAGGAATGGTTCGAGGAGAACCGCGAGACTTACGAGAAGGCGGTCAATGCGCCGCTCGGCGATCTCGTCGAAGACGCCGCGGGCCCACTGGCGAAAGCCGGGATTCCGATCAAGGGCGATCGAAAGTCGTCGCTCTTTCGCATCCACCGCGACGTGCGCTTTTCGAAGAATAAGGATCCCTACAAGACCAATGCAGGCGCGGCGATGACGCGGTCGGGAGCCAAAGGCGACCCCGGCGTGCTCTATTTTCACTTGTCGCCGGAAGGATGCTTCTTCGCCGCCGGCTTCCACGAGCCCGATTCCCCGCAGCTCGCGAAGCCGAGAAGCGCCGTGGCGCGCGCGCCGAAACTCTTCACACAGATGACGGCGAAGCTCGCGGCAGAGGGCCTGAGCCTTTCCGGCGAGGGCGCGCTGAAACGCTCGCCGCGCGGATTCGACGCGGTCGAAGACCGGGAGATCGTCGCGGCGATCCGTCTGAAGAATTTCATTTGCCTCAGGCCGGTCGCGGAGGAACGCATCCACGCGCCGGCGCTCGTCGATGATTTCTGCACGTT
This sequence comes from uncultured Alphaproteobacteria bacterium, assembly GCA_963758335.1. Classification (GTDB taxonomy): domain Bacteria; phylum Pseudomonadota; class Alphaproteobacteria; order Rhizobiales; family Beijerinckiaceae; genus Roseiarcus. Next base: position 1,849,194 of record CAVWVF010000004.1, read on the forward strand.
TGCTCCCGATTCGCTGCCGCCGCTGAAATGGGGCTGGGACGCGCTGGCGGATTCGCGCTAAATATCTTTCTCATGGCGAAACAGATCCCTTGCATCGACCAAACCTGCCGCGAATTCATCGGCCGCCAGAAGATTTTCTTCGCTGCCTCGGCCGCGGCGGGCGCGCACATCAACCTTTCGCCGCGTGGGGCCGACCTGTTCGCGGTCATCGACGAGCTCACGGTCGCCTATCTGTCAACGCACAATAGAAATGTCCCCTGATTGCGCACAATAGGAATGTCCCCTTCGGCGCTCCGGTTGAGTGGGGGTGGGTAACGGGCGGGCGACGCGCGCTCTCGATGGCGCCGTAGCTAGCCCGCCCGTTATCCACGCCCTTGCGGGCTCGGCGGTTGGGCTGTCGTCCCGGCGTGCAGCCAGGACGGCGTCGAGGCGAGCGTCGATGGTTTTTTCATCTTCGGCGGGGCTTGGCCGGGGCGAGGATTTGACTTGCGTGTATTGCAGGTCGCGGTCCTTGTAGCGCAGCCGCATGGAGCCATCGGGCAAGTGCAGCAGCGTTATCTTGGCCCCGCGCATGGCGATGCCGGGGCCGCTGGTCTTGACGCAATGGACGGCGCCGCCGACGCTGAACGTCAGGGCTTTGGACAGGACGCGCTCCTCGCGCCGCGCCAGCGCCTCCTCGAGCGCATCGGCGCCCTTGGTCCAGGGACGATGGGCGTCTTGGCTGTCTCGCGGCGGCACGGCGAACTTTTCGTTCCACGCGGCGATGAAGGCGGGCGTGAAGGCCTGCGCCTCCTCAATCGAGGAAATCCCCCTGAGCCGCATCTCGCGCACCAGCCGATCCTGCAAAGTCGGGTTGGCCCGTTCGACGCGGCCCTTGGCTTGCGGGGTGAGCGCGTTGATGAGTTCGATGCGCAAGCGCTCGCTGACGCGGCCGAGCTCGGTCTTGCCGTCGCCGCTGGCGGCGTCCTTGGCGTTGACCCGGAAAATGCTGTGCCGATCCGAATAGAAAGCTGCCGGACAGCCATGCGCGAGAACATGGTCCCTGAGCGCGCCAAGATAGGCGCGCGTCGTCTCCGCAGGGGCAAAGCGCAACGCCGTCAGACGCCCCGTCGCATCGTCAATGAACACGATCAGCGTGCAGCGCGGGCCGCGCCCTTCAAACCAGTCATGCGGGCTGCCGTCGATCTGGATCAGTTCGCCAAATCGCGGCCGCCGCTCGCGCAATTGAAACACCCGCTTGTGACGCCGCCGCTTCGGCTTCCATAAGCCAAGCCGAATCTGGAGCCGTCGGATCGTCTCGCGCGAGACGAAGATCCCTTCAAGCTCCGCCAGCTTCTCGCAGGCCAGCGTCGGACCAAAATCACGATACTTGCCGCCGAGCAGTTCGCTCGCCCGTTCGCCGACGCCCGGCGCGAGCCGACGGTTCGAGGCCCGCCCGCGCTGGCGCGACACAAGCCCTGCGTTGCCCTCGGCGCGATAGGCCCGAACAAGCCGCTTGACCTGCCGAACGCAAATCCCAAGCCGCTCCGCCGCCGCGCCTTGGCTGAGAACCTTGCCGCAGACCTGTGCGATCACAACAAGTCTTTCGCGCTCCCGCCCGCTCATCGCCAATGCCCCCGCCGCCATCAACGCCCCCGCTCAATCCAGAGGGGACATTCCTAATTAGCTAAAAGGGGACATTCCTACTTTGCGCTAACAGCTCACGGTCGCCTATCTTGACAAGACCGGCAGCGGCAACGAGACCGCCGCGCATCTGAAGGCCGACGGCCGTCTGACGCTGATGTTCTGCGCCTTCGACGGACCGCCCAATATTCTGCGCCTCTACGGGCGCGACGCGGGCGGCGCGGGAGCGAGTCGTACCGCGCGCTCCTGGCGAGCGCATTCGGGGGCGTCGAACCGCCCGGCGCACGCCAGATCGCTCTTCTCCGCGTTGATCGCGTTCAGACGTCCTGCGGATACGGAACCCCCTTGTTCGATTACCGCGGCGAGCGTCCGTCCCTGGACAACTGGGCCCGTTCCAAGGGGGAAGACGGGCTCGAGGCCTATCGGCGCGAAAAGAACGCCGTCAGCATCGACGGCCTGCCGACCGGATTGCTCGAACAAGGCTGAAGCAAGTTGCGTTGACGGTCGCAAGGAATCGGGAAAGACGCCATGCTCGACACGACAGCCGCTCCGCAGGTCCTCGCAGACTACGCAGTTGTCAAGCGCGTGATCGAGTTCGTGTCGAGCCGCCGACGCGAACAGCCTTCAATTCAACAGATCGCCGAGAGCGCCGGGCAGTCCCCCTTGCGCCTCGAGCAGGTCTTCGAGCGATGGGCGGGCCTCACGGCGGAGACCTTTTTGCAGGCGATCGCTGTCGAACGCATGCTGCAGCTCCTGCGGGACTCGGCGGCGGCGCTCGATGGGGCTCATCCTGCCGGTCTCAATGTGTTCGCAACCCATGAAGCGCTGACGTGGGGCGATCGTCGTCGCGATGACCTCATTCTTCGGTACGGCTTTCATCCGTCACCGTTCGGCGAGGCGATCGTCGTCGCGGCGCCGCACGGATTGGCCGGGCTCGGCTTTGTCGGCGACGATCGCGAAGCGGCGCTCGGCGACATGCTGCGGCGCTGGCCGCGCGCCCTCTTCAGCGAGGATTCAGGATCCACGGCCGCCTATGCGGCGCGCGCCTTCGACCCCTCGCTCTGGCGTCCGGATGCGCCGCTGAGGCTCGTGATGATCGGTTCGGATTTCGATGTGCGGGTGTAGGAGACGCTGCTTCGCGTGCCAATGGCGAGGGCGACGACCTATTCCGACATCGCGCGGAAGATCGGCACGCCGGACGCAGCCCGCGCCGTTGGCGCGGCGGTCGGACGCAATCCGATCTCCTTTGTCGTTTCCTGCCATCGGGCGCTCGGCCGATCCGGCGCGCTGACTGGCTACCACTGGGGACTCGTGCGCAAGCAGGCGATGATCGCTTGGGAAGCGGGGCGGGCAGGCGCAGGGTGAGCCCGCCCGCGTTCACTTTGCTCCCGGCCGCAGCTGGCCGAACTGCGGATCGGGGATGCGAATGCTCGCTTCGCGAATCCGGCGGAGGATGTCGAAGTTCAGCTCGCTCCTGATCCGTTCGGCCATCTCGACGTCGTCGACAAAACAGACGAGATTGAACTTGAGCGCCCACTCGCCGAATTCCACGAATTGAACGCTGGGGACGGGAATCGTCAGCACGAGGCTCTGCGCTTTCGCGGCGGCGATCAGAATTTCGCGCACTTCCTCGACGTCGCTTTCGTAAGCCACGTTGATCGAGACGAGGATGCGGCCCACCCGGTCGGTGCGAACCCAGTTCTTCACCACGCCGGTGACCAGGTTCGAGTTCGGCACGATCAGCGTCGCGCGATCGAATGTCTCGATCTCGGTCGAGCGGGCGCTGATGTGCCTGACGAACCCCTGATCCGCTCCTACCACCACCCAGTCGCCGACCCGGATTCCGCGCTCCCACAGAAGGATGAGACCCGATACGAAGTTGAGGGCGATCGACTGCAAGCCGAAACCGATGCCGACCGACAGCGCTCCGGCGACAATGGCCAGCTTCTGCACGTCGAGGCCGACTTGCGCGCCGCCGAGCAGCACGGCGACGATCATGCCGACGTAGCCGAAAATCGTGCTGATCGAATTGCTCACGCCGGCGTCGAGCCGGGTGTGCGGAAGGAGTCGGGAGCTGAGCCAGCTCTCAACAAGTCTCGTCGCAAAAACGGCGACTGCGAACACCGCCGCGGCCGAGAGCAGCGACGAAAAAGACAGCGTGACGCCGCCGACGGCGAAGCCGAAATAGGCCGCGCGCAGGGAGCTCAGCCAATCCTGCGGCTGGACGCCCCACGGCCCGAGCACCGCCGCCGCGGCGACGACCACGATCGCCATTCGCACGACGCCCTGCATGACCACGACGATCTGGGCGAGCACGTTCCGCCGCAGGCCGACGGTGGTGAGGAGGCGCAAGCCGATCGTGGAATCCGGCTCGAGCAGCGTGTCCGTTCCGTCGCGCGCGATGACGTCGATCAGATAGAGGATGCTCGCGAGAACGGACAGGAAAAGCGCCTGATTGACCAGGAAGTTGGCGAAGGCGATGTAGCCCGCCGCCGCCGCCGCCGCGAAGACGACGACAACCGCCGCCCAGCCCAACGTTCGCGCCGGCGCCAGCGGATCGAGCTGAGCGGTTTTCGCGCCTGCCGCGGCGGACGGCGAGCCGAGGCGTCGAAGCGTGTGGGCGGCGGTGAGCGCGATCAGGGCGGCGCCCAACGCGCGCACCGCGACGGCGATATTCAGCGACGCAACGGCGTCGGCGGCGGGTTCGACGAGCCGCTCGGCCGCCCAGATCGCCGCGATCGTCATCCCGCCGTGAAAAATCAGCGCCGCAGATTGGTCGTCGACGTTGATGAGGCGCCATGCTTTCAGCATCCCCCGACCGATCGCATTGAACAAGACGGCGAGGCCCGCGCCGTCGAAAACGGCGTCGAGAACGCCTTGCATTCTCGGGTCGGAAAGGTCGAACGCGTCGAGAGCCAGCCCGATCGCCCAAAGCGCGAGCAGGGGCGGGACCGCGAGGACGAATAAGGTCCAGACCGCGGCGATCGCGCGGCGCAACCGGCTCGGGCAGGCTTCGGCCGGGTCGCGATAGACGACGCGGCGCGCAATCCGGAGGACGGGAATTGAGACGAGCGCCATGAGGACGATCACGCCCGTCATGCCGAGGACCTGCGTCACTGTCAGACGCGCGCCGACGGCGGCAAGCCAGCTTCCGATCAACGCCGTCATCACGCGGAAGTCCGTCGGGCGCCTCGCCCCAGACGCTCAGCCACAATTGCGGATTGAAGACGCTCGAGGACCTCGCAAAGGTTTCGCGCGCGAAGACCGCGCGTCGTCTCGCCCCAATTCGCGTCGCATTGTCGTCCGTCTGCAACAGCATCGCCCACGCTGCGCGCAGATTCGCGTCGAGCGTGTCGTGCTTCTGTTTCTCGCTCGCCAGTTCGGCGGCCGCCGCGTCGGTCGCCGGCGCGGCGTCCTTCGACTTCGGCGTCAACTCGGTAAGCCGTTTCACCGACGCCGCCAGCCTCGGCGTCATGTCGGCGACGGCCGCCTGCAAGGCGACGCCGAGCGGGTCGTTCTCGGCGCGGAGACGCCGCAGATCCGCGTCCGTCAAACTCTGGTCCTTGAGGGCCAATTCGATTGCGGTCAGAGCTGCCCGGGTCGCCTCGAGATCGAGCGGGCGCGAATCGTCGGCGGCGACTCGGGCGGACGCCATGAGAGCGAGCGCGAGAACGATCCAACGGACAATTCGCGAGACGGAATGACGCGTCATCCGAGCGTAAGGGCGACTGGCGATTCGGAGCATGGGATCCCGAGCCTCATCCGACCATGGCCGGGCCGCCACGGCAACCCCGACCCCCTGTTTTAGACGCGGCCGTTGGCCGCGTCAGCCGCGCTCCCCATGGCGCGTCCGGAAGGACGCCCGTCTCCGACGGGTAATGGGGCGTCCGGGAGGACGCCCGTCTCCCGACGGGCCGTCGCGCGCGGCTTCGGACCCGCCAGACCGCCGCCCGCGTCGGCCGACGTGCCGCGCCAAGCCGCCGTTCACCTTCGAACGGGAAATGGGCTGCGGCCAATGCCCGACTTTGTTAAAGGAAGCCGATGATTTTGAGGACACCCCGGTGAATGCGATTTCCCCCGCCGCAGCCCAATCCGCCCGAAGCGCGGGAGAACGGGCTCTGGAGCATTTCCTTGCCGCCGGCTTCGTGCGCATGGAGCCCCCCATCCTTCACCCGGTGGCGGTCTTTCTCGACATGTCGGGAGAGGAGATCCGCGGCCGCCTGTTCCTGACCATCGGCGCCGCCGGCGAGGAACTCTGCCTGAGGCCGGAATACACGATCCCGGTCTGCCGGGCGTATCTTTCGTCGGACAAGTCCGGCAAGACGGCCGAGTACTCGTATCTCGGTCCAGTCTTCCGCTCTCGAGTCGAGGGCGGAGAGCGCGCCCAGACCGGCCTCGAAAGCTTTGGCAGAAAGGATGCGGAAGCCGCAGACGCCGAAATCTTCGCGCTTTCGATGGAAGCCGCGGCGGATGTCGGCGGGCCGCTCGCGGCCCGCCAGGGCGACGCCGGACTTTTCGACAGCCTGCTCGAGGCGCTTTCGCTGCCGAATGTCTGGCGGCGACGTCTGCGGCGGGGAATCGCGCAAGGCCGCAGCCTTTCCGCGATCCTCGACGGGCGTGGCGCGAGCGCGCTCGCGCAGCCAGGGGTGCTGGCGGCGCTGGAAAGCGCGGATCACGCCGGCGCCAAGGCGCTCGTCGAGGATCTTCTCGCGATCGCCGGCATCGACGCGGTCGGCGGACGCACCGCCAGCGAGATCGCCGACCGGTTCCTGGAACAGGCTGCGCTGCGGTCCGGAGAGCCGATCGACCCCGACAAGCGCAAGGTGCTGGAATCCTACCTGGCCGTTTACGGCGATCCGGACGAGGCCGCGATAAGGCTCCGACGGCTTGCGGATGACGCCAGCCTCGACCTCGGCAGGGCGCTCGACGGGTTCGAGAGGCGCAACGGCTTCATCGCGGCCCGGGGCGTCCCTCTCGAAGAGACCGTCTTCAGCGCCGCCTTCGTGCGCGATTTCGACTACTATACCGGCTTCGTGTTCGAGGCGCGCGATCCGATGAGGCCCGACGCGAAACCCGCCCTCGGCGGAGGCCGCTACGACGGACTCGCCCGCCGTCTCGGCGCGAGCGAGGACATTCCGGCAGTCGGCGCCGCGATCACCATCGACCGGCTGAACGGGAGCGCGCGCTGATGGCCTCTGAAGCGGCAAATGCAGAGGCGCCCTTCGTTCTCGCCGTTCCGTCCAAGGGACGGCTGCAGGAAAGCGCCGCCGCGTTCTTCGCCCGCGCGGGACTCGAGCTCCAGCAAGGACGCGGGGCGCGCGACTACCGCGGGGCGCTGGCAGGCGTCCCCGGCGTCGAGGTCGCCTATCTGTCCGCGTCGGAGATCGTCGGACAGCTCGCCGCAGGGGCCGCCCATTTCGGCGTTACCGGCAAAGACCTCGTGCGCGAAAAGGTCTCCGACGCCGATCAGCGCCTGGAGCTGCTCGCGCCCCTCGGCTTCGGCCGCGCCAATGTGGTGGTCGCGGCGCCGCAGGCCTGGATCGACGTGCGCACCATGGCCGATCTCGAGGACGTCGCCGCAGCCTTCAGCGCAAGGCGCGGCGAGCGGATGCGGGTGGCGACGAAATACGTCAATCTGACCCGGCGCTTTTTTGCCGAGCACGGCGTCGCCGACTATCGCATCGTCGAAAGTCTGGGGGCGACCGAGGGCGCGCCGGCGGCGGGCGCGGCGGAACTGATCGTCGACATCACCACTTCCGGCGCTACGCTGGCGGCCAATGCGCTGAAACCGCTGGACGACGGGGTCATCCTGCGTTCGCAGGCGACGCTCATCGCGTCGATGTCGGCGCCCTGGGGGCGGGCGGCGCGAGCGAGCGCCAGGGCCATCCTCGACCGCATCGCCGCGAGCGAGGAGGCGCGCCGGACCCGCGAGATTCGCTCCCGCTTGCCGGGACCGGCCCGCGGGGTCGTGGAGACGGCCTGCGAGCGTTTCGGTGCGGTCCCGGCCGCCGGCGAGGACTCCGATACGCGAGGCTTTGTCGCCCTGCATTGCGCCAAAGCCGATGCGGCGGAGCTCGCCAACTGGCTGTTGTCGCAAGGGGCCGACCGCGTCAGCGTCGCCGCCCTCGAGCAGGTGTTCGACGCCCGCAACCCGCTGTTCGACAAACTCGAGGGGCGGATCGGGCGCGGCGAAGGATAGGCGCTAGCAGGCGAGCGCGACTCCTCTCCTCCAAGCGAAGCTTAAGCGACTGCCAGGGAATGTCCGGCGGTCGCTTTGTCGAACACTCAGGTCAACGCCGGCCAGGTCAGGATGACTGGCGAAACCAACGCGCGAGGCCGCCCGCCGACTGGCGCCCGCCCTCGAACGCTGCGCCGCGATTTTGCGAACCTTGCATCGCGGGTCATACGCCAGCTCCTCTGGACAGTGGGTCGCCTACTGTGGACAGTCATGCGCCAAACGGGGGCTGAAAGGTAAACCATCCGAGCCGCCGCCCAACCGGCTCGATTGGCCGAACGAACCGCCTCGCGACGGCGTGTTTCGAAAGGCTCAAGGCGCTGGCGCAGGGCCTCTAATGGAGTGAAGCGACATGAAGCGTGCGATCCTGGCGGCTGGCTTGTTTCTTGCAGCGCTGTCGACTGCGTCCGCCGACCCGACGCCGCGCATCTTCGTCCACATGATGCACTACGAGGTCGATCGGTGGGGCTGGTTGACAGGGAACGATCAGATTTGTGGGGCGCATATCGTCCTGCCGTGGCGGCCGATCGACAATGGGTCGGGAACCTACGATTGGTCCTCGGTCGAGAAAAGGATCGCGCCGTGGGCCGCGGCCGGGAAGACGGTCGGGCTGACGTCTGCCGGAGTCGACGAGGGCTTCAACCAGGAAGGGCCCGGCAACACGACATTGCTTGCGACGCCCGACTACGTGATGAAGCAGGTCGATGTCGTCACCTGTGCGCCGACGACCATCAAAAGGATGGGCATCGCCCACACCAAGAACGTGCCGCCGACGCCGGTCTATTGGGAGCCGGGCTACGCCGACAACTGGAAGAAATTCATCAAGGCGGCGATCGAGAAATATCAGGACGATCCACGCGTCGCCTACATGCGGTTCGGCACCGGGGTGTCGGGGGAAAGCGGCATCATGGCGGGGGCGAGCAGCGAGCCGCCTGCGTCGCTGAGTGGAACGCTCAGGGAATGGGCTATTCCCGGTGGCTCTCCTACACGACCTCGGTCGTCGACTACATCGGCTCGCTTCATCCGCATGCGCCGATCTTCATCGCCGTCAACAAGCTTGGCGCATGGGATGAGGGCGATCTCGGGTTTGCGCACGCCCTGTCGGCCGAGGCGGCGAAATTCGGTTTCTTGGTCGGGAACGCAGGCTTCAACGGTCGCTCTGCGGACTGGAACGCGATCTATGCGGCGCATCGGCCGCTGACCTACATGCAGATGGCCAACCCGCAGATCGCGAGCGGGAAGTTCGTGCCGTTCCTGCAGAACGCGGCTCCGCTCGGAATCCAAGTCTACGAGCTTTACGCTCGGGACTACAAGGCCGCGTATGTCGAAGGCGACGCCTCCATCAGGGCGGCGCTCGAGGCTGTCGGGACGCCCTCGTCATGCAAGATCACCGCGCATTGGGGAGAGTGACCGGCACGTTGACAGGCCGCTTTGGCCTTTGGTCCCGCGGTAGAGGTTGCGCATCGCTCTGAACTTCGATCAGGAACATGTCGACCAGCAAGTCGTTCGGCGGAGGTGTCGTAGTGTCAAAGCTCTTTGCCGTAACCCGCTCTCGGGGCCCGCAGTGGGATGAGGCGCGTCCCTTGGAGCAGCAGAGCGATTGGCGCGCCCATGCCGACTTCATGAACGGCCTGTACGACGCGGGCTTCGTGCTGCTCGGCGGCCCGCTCGAAGGGACGAAGGAGATCTTGCTCGTCATCCGCACCGAAGATGCCGATGAAGTCGCCGCGCGGCTAAGCGAGGATTGCTGGAGCCGGAGCGACCTGTTGCGGATCGGTCGCATCGTGCCCTGGCAATTGCGCCTCGGCGCGCTCGTTTGAGCAATTGCGATGTTGGAAAGGCCCCATGGACGAGCCTGAAGCCGACGTCTGTGTCACCGTTCTAGCCGACGCCATGCCGTGCTCGCCGCCTATATCGCCTCGTTGCGCGCGGCGAAATGATCGCCCGCCGTCTGCCGCGCGCCGTCGCCGAGCACACCCGTCCCAGCCCAACCGCTCTCAACGAATCACGTCGGTGAGCGCAACGAGGGCATTGAGCACGTCTGAGTTCGGACAATAAGCTTCCCACATTGTGGTGTTGGGATCACGCTTCAAATCCAGCGCACATGGTTCCCGATCGCTGCAACTCGGGCATTTTCTCTTGATGTTGTCAAACACTTCGGCGAATTCGCGCCCGATCGCATCGACGTCGAGCCCCAAGATTTTCATCCGGCGCCGTAGAAGATCATCGACTTCGTCGCGCGTCGCGGGCTCCCCGATTGAATGAACATAGTCGATCTGCATCAGTTCCTCCCTTGTTCATTCACCTTCATGACACCCCGAAAAATCGCATTCGTGCATTGACGTAGATCAATCGCCATTGCGAACGCGGTCTGTGATGCGCAGTCCGGCCTCATCGCGCCATATCGCCCGAGAATATCAACGCGAGAACGGCGCACTCCTGCCTTATCGGCGGCTTGGTGTCTCTCAGACCCTCCCGCGCCCCCACTTTGGATTGCGGCAGTCATTAGAACGGCGAACGAGCGCGATCTGTTTTAGCAGAAAAATCAGAAGGTTATGAACGGAAGCTGGTAACCGGAGCAGATTTCCGGGCAAGGGGTAAGCCTCATGGCCGGGCTTGTCCCGGCCACCCACGCGGTTCGGCGTGGCAAACAGGCGCAAGGTTTTTGCCCATTTTAGCAAACTTCCATTATTACAATATGTTGCGTTAGGAATGGCCAGAATGACGGCGGTTTTTTTGAAGCATGACCACGTGGGTGGCCGGGACGAGCCCAGCCATGACGGCGCTGACGGGCCCGGAATTTTGCCCTTGATCTTGACCACCAGCCCGATCGCCTGACGCTGATCGAACCGTCCCGGGCCCGTGCGCGACGAAGGCATCCGGCGCGTCGGCATGTTCCGCGCATTTTGCCTTGTCGAGAAACGCTAATTGAACGCCCAGGCTTCGAGCTCAGAGCGCATTTTCTCTTTGACGTCGGGTCTGGCGAAACTGGCCTCGATCGAGGTTTGGGCGACGTCACGCACGACGTCCTGGCTCCTAAGACGCGATGGCGATCTCGTATTCCCGAGGCAAGTTCGTCCCGAGCAGACTTGGATCGTCGGTGTTGAGCGAAACCCGCACGCCTGCGCGGCGCAGCCGATCGACAGGATGCGCCTCCACCGAGCGATACATTTTCAAAGCGATGTTGGAGGTCGGACATACGCCGAGGGGAACTCCGCGTTCGGCGAGAAGCGCGACCACCGCGTCGTCCTCGATTGCCCGCACGCCGTGGTCGATCCGATCCGCTCCGAGGGACTCGACCGCGTCACGCACGCCCTCCGGCCCGCTGGACTCGCCCGCATGGACCGTCCGCCTGAGGCCCGCAGCGCCCGCTCTCCGAAAGGCTTCGGCGAACCGGGGACTCGTCCGGCCGGCGGCGGCCTCGTTGCCGTCGATCGAAAGCCCGACGACGCGAGGCAATCGCCAGGCGACGAGTTGTTCGACGAGTTCAATCGCCTCATCCGCCGTCTGGGTGCGCAACAGGCTGACGCAGAGCCCGGCTGGCGGAAGTCCGTCTTGTTCGGCCCAGGTGAAACCCCGATCGAGCGCCTCGATCATCGCCTTCGTTCGGCCGCGCCAGGCGCGCCAGTGCGTCGGATTGACGATGACGTCGGCATAGCGTGTCCCGTCCTTTTGAAGCCGCTCGCAAAAGTCGTAAGCCATCCGGGAAAGGCGCTCAGGAGTGTTCGCGAGGCCGCATGCCCAGTCGAGAAAATGCAGGAAGTCGGCGAGGCCGCCAAATTGGAAAAGCCTGTCGCGCGGTTGGGGCATGGGAACGCCGATCTCTCCCGCCCACTGCTCGAGCGTCGCAGGCTCGAAACAGCCTTCCAAATGGACGTGCACTTCGGCTTTGGGCAGACGGATCAACGGCGCAGTCGACGCCGAATGACTGGGTGCTTCCGGCAACGCTTCCCCCTGACATTTTCGAGCCCAGCGAAAATCTGCGCCAGCAACCCCCCGATCAGCAAGTCTTCACGAGGGGATTGCTCCGCGGCAGACCTGTGGCTCGATTTGACAGTCTAACTGTACAAAACAGTATATATTGCACGGGGCAGAGGCCGCCGGAGCGGGCGCGGGTCGAGGCGCGCTTTCCCTCATCCGGCGGCCCCAGAATCGCGGCGACCCTAAACGGGGTCGTAACAGCCTGAAAAGATTGGCCGCCGACGCTAAGCCGGCGCTAAACCGGCGCATGAGGCTCCGGCGGAGGCCTGGGGCTTCGACGCCGAACCGGCGTTGAGGCGCGCCGATCCGATCGGCGGCGGAGCGCTCCGGACGAGCCTCCGTCAGGCAACGCGCTTGCCGCGCTCGTAGCGCGCGGCCGGCCCCCGCATCGTCACCAGCTCCTCGGCGGCGGTCGGGTGCACGGCCATGGTCGCGTCGAGATCGGCCTTTGTCGCCCCCATCGTCATCGTGACTGCGAGGAGCTGGATCATGTCGCCCGCCTCTTGCGCAAGGAGATGCGCCCCGACGATCCTCTGGGTCGCTCCGTCGACCACGAGTTTCATGATCGTCCGCTCGGCGCTGCCCGAAAGCGTCGCCTTCATCGGTCGAAAATCGGTCTTGTAGACGTCCACCTCGGTAAAGCGCTCGACCGCCTCGGCTTCCGAGAGACCCACCGCGCCGAGCTCCGGCGTGCCGAACACCACATGGGCGATCGTATCGTAGCGGATCGGCTCGGCGCCGGGCCCGAACAGCCGGTCGGCCAACACGTGGCCTTCGCGGATCGCCACCGGCGTCAGGTTGACGCGGTGCGTCACGTCTCCGACCGCGTGGATCGAAGGAACCGCGCTCGTCAGATGCTCGTCGACCTTGACGGCGCCGTGTGTGCTGAGCGTCACGCCCGCAGCCTCGAGGCCGAGCCCCTTGGTGTTGGGCAGCCGGCCCGTCGCGATCAGGACCTGATCGACGTCGATCGTCGGTCCGTCCGAAAGCGCGACGCTGAACGCGCCGTCGGCCTGCTTCACGATGCGGGCGGGCAGCGAGCCGAAGCGAAGTGTTACGCCCGAGCGCGCCATCGCGTCGCGCACGCCGTCGCGCATGTCCTCGTCGAAGCCGCGCAGCACGTTCGGCGCGCGCATGACCTGGGTCACCTGCGAGCCCAGCCGCTGGAACAGCGACGCGAATTCGACCGCGATGTAGCCGCCGCCCACCACCAGCAGACGGCGCGGGAAGCGGGCGAGATCGAAAACCTCGTTGGAGGTGATCGCGTGCTCGAGCCCTTCGACTCCGGGGAGAGGCGTCGGCCACGAGCCTACCGACACGAGAATGTGGCGCGCGGAGAATTCTCTGCCGTCGGAGAGCCGGACGCGTTGCGGGTCGACGATTGTCGCGCGCTGTTCGATCAGTTCGGCGCCCGACGCCGCGAGACCGGCGCGATAGGCGGCCGAAAGCCGGGTGATCTCTTTCTCCTTGGCGGCGACGAGGCTCGGCCAGTCGAACGAGACGTCGCCAACGCGCCAGCCGAAGCCTGCGGCGTCGACAAAATCGTCGGCGAAACGGCTTGCGTACACATAGAGCTTCTTCGGCACGCAGCCGCGGATGACGCAGGTGCCTCCGACACGGCTCTCCTCGGCGACGATCGTTCTTGCGCCATGGCTCGCGGCGACGCGCGCGGCCCGCACCCCGCCCGAACCCGAGCCGATGACGAAAAAATCGACGTCGAACGCCATCGCGCCAACTCCCCCGATCGAAGCGGCAAAAACGCTCGGCTAAAAGTCGATGCCCTTCTTCTTCATCTCCTCGCGCGCCCGCGCCATCATATCGGACGACATTTGCTCACGCCACGGCCCGGCGAGGGCGGCGAACTTCTGTAGGAAGACCGGTTCGGCGGCGAGGTATTTCTTGCCGGTGGAGCTGTCGAAGAAAGCAGCGACGTCCTGCAGCTCCTTCTCGGACATCTGGGAGGCGAGGAGCACGGCAGCCTGGGTGTACATCCGCTGAGCGCTCTTATCGAATTCGGGCTGGATTGCATGCAGCGTCTCGCGCAGGCTGTCCTTGATCTCGGGGCGCGTGCTGGTCACGTTCCGCTCGAGCTGGGTCATCATGCCCGGAACGATGAGCGCAATCGACTGCTTGATCCCGATCTCGCCGAGGATCGCGTCGGCGGCAGAGACAGCGGCGGCCGAAGGAGGAGGCCCGGCAGCGGCGGGCGCGGTTGGATCGGCGGCAAAGGCTCCTGTGCTGGCGAAGAGGGCTGCGCCAAGAAGCAGGCCTTTTGCGGTTCGAACGACGGACAAGTCGAGGTCTCCTTTCGGGGGTGTGGGACTTCAGCCGTCCCGGCTGAGGACTTCGACGCTTTCAGCGCGTGCGATGATCGCCGTTCGCGCGTAGCCGATGAACAGCCCGTGTTCGACGACCCCCGGGATTCCGGAAAGCGTCTCGGCCAGACGCTCCGGATCGGCGATCGCGCCAAGCGAACAGTCGAGAATGTAGTGGCCGCCGTCGGTCACGAACGGCTTGGCTTCGCCCCGCAGTCGGATCGGACCCGCGAGTCCAAGTCCGGCGATTGCGCGTTCAACGTGACGGCGCGAGGCCGCGAGGCCGAAAGGAACGACCTCGATCGGCAATGGAAAAGCGCCGAGGCGGCGCACGAGTTTCGTCGCGTCGGCGATCACCGCCATCCGCCTGGAGGCCGCCGCGACGATCTTTTCCCGTAGCAGAGCCCCCCCGCCGCCCTTGATGAGCCTCAGTTCGTGATCGATCTCGTCCGCCCCGTCGACAGTCAGATCGAGTTCGGGGAACTCCTCCAGCGTCGTCAGCGGAATGCCGAGCGTTTTCGCCCGGGCGGCCGTCGCCTCCGACGTCGCCACGCAGCGAACGTCGAAGCCCACGGCCACCTTCTCGCCGACGAGATCGACAAAATGGCGCGCGGTGGAGCCCGTGCCGAGGCCGAGCCTCATGCCCGGCTCAACGAGCTCGAGCGCGCGGCGAGCCGCCTCCCGTTTCTGCCGGTCGCTATCCGCGTTCGCCGTCATCGCCTTGTCGTCCCAGTCGCCCTTCTCGGCCTCGGGGACCCTCGAACGCCGCGATAGGGCGACAGAAAGACGCGGATCCAAACGCGACAAAGCCGCGCGGTCGCTTTAGCGGCTCATGCGATTGAAGGCAAATCGCCGCGGCCAGCTCTTACTTTCGCGCGGCCTCGATCACGTCCTCGAAGGTTCGCAATCCAGTGGTCGGCGCGTTGACGAGAACCGCCATATTGCCGGGCGCATGCAGGTTTTTCCACATCTTTGTGTGCGCGAGGGGAATTTGGGCCCACGGGAACACCTCGGACATGCAAGGATCGATGCGCCGCTCGATCACGAATTTGTTGGCTGCCGAAGCCTGTTTGAGATTGGCGAAGTGCGATCCCTGGATGCGCTTCTGCCGCATCCAGACGAACCGCGCGTCGAAAGTCAGGTTGAACCCCGTCGTGCCGGCGCAGAACACCACCATCCCGCCCCGCTTGACGACAAAACACGAGGTTGGAAACGTTTGCTCGCCCGGGTGTTCGAACACCACGTCGACATCCTTCTTGCCGGTGATGTCCCAGATCGCTTTGCCGAACTTGCGCGCCTCCGCCATGAAGGCACTGTATTCGGGCGTGTTGACCTTCGGCAGTTGCCCCCAGCAGCCGAAGTTCTTGCGGTTGACGACGCCCTTGGCGCCGAGCGACATCACGTAGTCGCGCTTGCTTTCGTCGGAGATCACGCCGATTGCATTGGCGCCGGCCGCCGCGCAGAGTTGCACGCCAAAAACGCCCAGGCCGCCCGAGGCGCCCCATACGAGAACGTTGTCGCCAGGACGCAACCGATGCGGCTCATGACCGAACAGCATGCGATAGGCCGTCGCCAGCGTTAGCGTGTAGGACGCGGCTTCTTCCCAGGTTAGATGCTTCGGCCTCGTCATTAGCTGGCGGTCTTGCACGCGGCAGAACTGGGCGAAGGAACCGTCCGGGGTCTCGTAACCCCAGATTCGCTGAGAGGCCGAGAACATCGGATCGCCGCCATTGCATTCCTCGTCGTCGCCGTCGTCCTGGTTGCAGTGGACGACGACCGCGTCGCCGACCTTCCACCGTTTGACCTTGGAGCCGACCGCCCAAACAATGCCGGAGGCGTCGGAGCCCGCGATATGAAAGGGATTCCTGTGGACGTCGAGCACTGAAACCGGTTCGCCGAGCGCCGCCCAAACTCCGTTGTAGTTGACGCCCGCCGCCATCACGAACACGAGCACGTCGTGGCTGTCGAGTGTCCAGGTGGACACGACTTCGACCTGCATCGACTCCTCAGGAGGACCGTATCGCTCCTTGCGCACGACCCACGCGTACATCGACTTCGGCACGTGGCCCAACGGGGGAATCTCGCCGATTTCATACAGATCTTTGATCGGCGCTTCAGCCGACACATCGCTGTCGGCGGGGCGAGTGTTCATGGGCTTCCTCAACAAACGGCACCTGTGCCGACCGCGCTGGCGGCGGTCTGGATATTGCGGCGCACAATGAAGCATTGCGCTTCCGCGCCGGAAAATCAATCCCACTTTCGCCATGCGCCCGTCCAGTTGTGCGGTTGAACATCGCATTTGCATGTAGTCGACCTCAAGATACGACCGGTTTCTTGAGGCTAGGGGCGCCCGGACAGAAGAGTGTGGCGCGCTCGAGCGTTTTCTGCGATTGTGGCGTGCAAAAAAGATCGTCTTATAGCAAAACCGGCCGAAATGCGCGCCGATCAATCGGCGTGAAAGGAGAACGATGGCAGAAAGGGACAAACCTTGGATTTTCCGCACGTACGCCGGCCATTCGACGGCGCGGGAATCAAATAGGCTCTATCGGCAGAATCTGGCCAAGGGGCAAACGGGACTCTCCATTGCGTTTGACCTGCCAACTCAAAACGGCATTGACAGCGATCATCTCCTGGCGCGCGGTGAAGTCGGCAAAGTTGGCGTGGCGATTTCCCACATCGGCGACATGCGGGCCCTGTTCGAGGAGATACCGCTGGCTTCGATGAACACTTCGATGACCATCAACGCCACGGCGCCGTGGTTGATGGCGCTTTATATCGCGACCGCCGACGAGCAGGGCGCATCCCGCGACCAGCTTCAAGGCACGACCCAGAACGACATCATCAAGGAGTATCTGGCGCGAGGCTCTTACGTGTACCCGCCGGACGCTTCGCTGCGGCTGACAAAGGATCTGATTCTGTTTTGCGCCCGTGAGACGCCAAAATGGAATCCGATCAACGTGTGCTCGTATCATCTGCAGGAGGCCGGCGCGACTCCAGTGCAGGAGCTGAGTTACGCCTTGGCAACGGCGGTCGCCGTGCTCGATCGGGTGCGCCAATCAGACGAGGTCGACGAGAAGCGCATGGGCGAGCTGGTGGGACGGATTTCGTTTTTCGTCAACGCCGGCATGCGCTTCGTCACGGAACTCGCCAAGATGCGGGCGTTTGTCGAGTTATGGGATGAAATCACGCGCGACCAATTCGGCGTCAAGGATCCCTCCAAACGGCGGTTCCGCTACGGCGTTCAGGTCAATTCGCTCGGTCTGACCGAGCAGCAGCCGGAAAACAACGCCTACCGAATCCTGATCGAGATGCTGCCGGTCGTGCTCTCGAAGGACGCCCGCGCGCGCGCCGTCCAGTTGCCCGCCTGGAACGAGGCGCTGGGATTGCCGCGGCCGTTCGACCAGCAATGGTCGCTTCGTCTGCAGCAAATCATGGCCTACGAAACAGATCTTCTGGAGTTTGGAGATATTTTCAACGGCAGCGCGGAGATCGCCGCGCTTGTCGAGAGCCTCAAGCGGAAAGCGCTCGCCGAAATCGCCGCAATTGACGCGATGGGCGGCGTAGTCAAGGCGATCGAAAGCGGCGCGCTGAAGGCAAAGCTGGTCGAATCCAACATGCGTCGCCTTGAGGCCATCGAGCGGGGCGATCAGATTGTTGTCGGCGTCAATGCTTTCACGAATTCCGAGCCCTCGCCACTAACTGCGGGCGAGAACTCCATCATGGTTCCGTCTGCCGAGGCGGAGGCGGAACAGATCGAAAAGTTGAAGGCTTGGCGCGCGGCGCGCAACGAACCACGGGTCCGGCTTGCGCTGCAGGCTTTGCGCAGTGCCGCTGCGAGCGGGTCCAATATCATGCCCGCTTCGATCGAAGCAGCCAAGGCGGGCGTCACCACCGGCGAATGGGGCGACGCGCTACGCTCGGAGTTCGGTGAGTTCCGCGCCCCGACCGGCGTCTCGCCTAGGGCGAGACAGGAAGCGGCCGGTCTCGACGCGCTGCGCGGCGAAATCGAGCGGGTGTCCCTCAAGCTCGGCCGCCGAATCAAGTTCCTGATCGGCAAACCCGGCCTCGACGGCCACTCCAACGGCGCGGAGCAGATTGCTGCGCGCGCAACCGACGCCGGCATGGATGTGGTCTACGACGGTATCCGCTTCACCCCTGCCGAGATCGTCGAACGCGCAAGGTCGGCCGTTCATTGCGTCGGCCTGTCGATCCTCTCGGGTTCGCACGTGCCGCTGACGGAGGAGGTCCTCGCAAGGCTGCGCGCAGAAGGCCTGGAGCATGTGCCGGTGGTCGTCGGCGGCATCATTCCCCTCGCCGACGCCGATCGCCTGCGCGCGGCGGGAGTGGCCGCAGTCTATACTCCCAAGAACTTCGAAATTAACGCCATTCTCGGCGCTATTGTCGCCGAAATAGAGGCGCGATTCGATAAGGACCCTCAAACGAGTCGACGCTGATTCGGTCGCTCGACAAGACCCAAGACGCCTGGTCGGCCTACAGCCGCGGCAGGAACAGCAGGACCGCCGCGGCGGCCATTGCGCCAGTTGCGCGTCGCGGTCCGAAATCATCACGGGCCACTCGAACTGACCGTGACATTGTCGCGCCCATGGGAGGGCGCTGGTCACTACGCGTACCAGACGTAAAGCAGGAGTATGAGGGTCAAGACGATACAGATCATCGACACGGTGAAGCCGATGTCGAGGTAAAGCGTCTTCCACCACAGGAGTTCGGACAACACGGCGCAGCGCAGCTTCAATTGCTCAATTTCGTCCTTCGTTTCGGCGACGTTTTCGAAATCCGCCGGGGTCGCGGTGCGCGAGACGAGGAAATTCTTGCTGCCGCGCTTGGGATAGCGCGGGATGAGGACAAGGAACAGGCACAGATAAACGATCAGGAACGGCAGCAGCACAATCGAGATCGGCAGGTAGCTTGGAAACCTCGTATAGTTTCCAAGGATTGGGCCCATCATAAAGGCGACGAACAAGATGGCGATGTTCGCCTTGAAATCGCTCGCTCGGATCGAGTCGGTGTATGCGGCGATCAGGCTGCGGTAGGGCTGAGAAGGATCGGAAGCTGGCTTGTTCATCCGACTGTCGGACGCTCCATAAGACTAGGCGCAAGGGGCGTCCAAAGCCCGCATCGGGGCTGAACCCCGCGTCTTCAAACACATGAGTCGCGTGAAGCACGACGGTCTGTCAAGTCGACCCCAAGCCCAGGATCCCGCAACTAATTGGTGAGCACGGGTGAAGCGAGCCGCGGGGCGGGCGGATTTTCGGGAGCGGCGGGGCTCGGGCTGCAGATGAGATGAGCGGGTTCGCGCTATAGTTGTGGGCGGCTAGCCTCCTGCATCGTTGACGAGTCCTGCCCGGGCCGTGCGGTCACGACGCCGCCGTGACCGGCCGCGCCCGGCGTTGTCGGCAGATCTGGCGGAAGGGGTGGGGCGATCATCCGCTCGGCGCCGGGTGCAGGGCAAGGATGGCGGCGCGCACGTCGCGGATCAGATCGAGAGCGCCGGCCGAAAGCCGCACGATCAGCCGGCGCGCGTGGCGCACGACCCGGCCGGGCAGGGCGATCAGATGAAACCGCATCGCCTTCATGCGCCGCGCCGCCCAATCGCCGCCGAGCACCCGATGCTTCATCAGCGCGTTGAGATTGTGGGCGAGGACCATGATCGCCCACCACGCCGCATTGGCCCCGAACAGTCCGCTCGGCAGCCGTCCGCCGGCGAGATCGTCCTTCATCACCGCATGCGCTTCCTCGCTCTTGCCGCAGCGCTCGCGCTGCCAGCGGATCACGTCGCCGCCGGGCAGTGTGCGGTTGGTGACGAGGCCGAACAGCTTGTAGCGGCCCGGCGTCCCGAAGCTCATCGTCGGAAAGGGCAACTGCTCCGCATCGCCGAGATCGAGCTCGCACAACGGCTCGCGGATCGCCAGGAAGCGGTAGTCCGGCGCTCTCTTGCTCATGGCTGCCCAATCCGGCACGTAGCCGACCTCCGCCCATTGCTGATCGCCGGCATAGCGCTCGCCGTCGACGATCCGATCGAGCGGCCGCCAGGCCGACTCGGGCA
Source organism: uncultured Alphaproteobacteria bacterium (assembly GCA_963758335.1). Lineage (GTDB taxonomy): Bacteria > Pseudomonadota > Alphaproteobacteria > Rhizobiales > Beijerinckiaceae > Roseiarcus. Next base: position 1,869,412 of record CAVWVF010000004.1, read on the forward strand.
GTTCCGCCGCAGCTTGCTTGAACTCCCCCGTCACGTCCGCCCCGACGGCGAATTTGATCACCCCGAAGCGCTCGTTCTTGCCCTCGGCGCAAAACTTGAGAAGATCCTGCTGATAGCCTGCCGTGTCCGAGCGCAGATAGAGCTTGCTCACCCCCGCCGGCAGCAGGCGCGCCGCCTCTTCGAGAACGCGCAATTGCTCGTACCCCGCCGGCACGTTGCCATCGCGGAACTCCGAATGCACGATCAGGCCCTGCTCCGCCCACCAGGTGTTGAGCGGCTGATAGGCCTTGAAGTGCTTGTAGCAGTAGAGCGCTTCGCGCTTTTGCGTCTCGATGAGCGTAGCGTCCATGTCGAGCGTCGCCTGCGCCACCGGATGCTGCGCCCGGGCAATCCGCAGAAGCTCGCCGTTCACCCGCCACAGGCCCGCTACGCCGCGGCTCGCGGCCGGGATGAACGCCCGCCCGGCTTGCCGCCACGCCTCCTCGCCGGCATCGTGAAACCCCGTAAGCCAGCGACCCGTCGCATGCGGCGAGGGCAGCGTGCGCGACCGCTGCCGCCGCCAGCGCCGCGCCTCGGCCCGCCGCTCCCGCCGAGTGCGCCCGTGCGCATCCGCCGCCCGCACCAGCCGGCACAGACCGCCGTCCGCCTCCAGCCGGTCGAGATCGTCGAGACCCTCGCCCCCGGCAAGGTTCAGCAACACCAGCGCCGACACCATCTGCCGATCGCTCCAGCCTTGGCTGCCGCTCATCGCCACGTGGCGCGCCACCGATTGCTCCAGTCCGGCCGCGCGCCACAGCTCCAAATACAGGGGAAGCCCCGCAAGACCGGTCAGTCCCGCCTCGCCCGCCTCGCTTTCGTACTGGAACGGCAAGAGCCCCTGTGTCACCCTCAGTCACCTCGTTGGTGATGGCGTTGATTCGCAAATCTCAGCCTATCTCCCTGATCAAACAGGACCAACTCCCACTTCACTTTCCTTGATGCGGAATCGGGGAAGCCTGGTGACGTAAGAGTTTCTGTGTCAGGGGCGTGAAGGGGTACTCCCTGCGGTCGACCAAGACTTAACAAAGGAGCACCCCATGTCACAGCGCGCTGCGACGATTGAGAGTTTACCGGCTGCCTTCGAGGTGGTGAAGGCCATGCAAGCTGATGGGCTGGATTGGGGCGAAGGCTATCGTCCGCTCGGCCGGCGAGCCCTGGCCGAGATCATCGAGGCCGAGATGGCGGCGGCGGTCGATCGCCATCTGGAGGGCCTCGAGGCCGAGGACGCGGCCGATCGCCGCAACGGCTATTACCGGCGCTCGCTGATGACCGAACTCGGCGACATCGAACTTTCCGTCCCGCGCACGCGCCGCTACTGCCCGACCGAAGTGGTGCGGGCCTACGCCCGGCGTTCGCCGGAGATCGACCGGACGATCCTGGCGGGTTTCGTGCTCGGGCTTTCGACCCGCAAGCTCGGCGAGGTCTTGCTTGGTCTGCTCGGCCGGCCGGTCAGCCCGGCGACGGTGAGCCGGGTGGCGCAGACCCTCGACGCGGCGGTCGAGGCGTTCCACGCCCGCCCGCTCAAGGGGCGCTACAAGGCGCTGATGCTCGACGGCGTCGTGCTCGCCCGCAAGACCGAGGCCGGGGCGCTGCGCCGCCCGGTGCTGGTGGCTTTGGGGCCTGCGGCAGGACGGCAAGAAGGAGGTGATCGACTATCGTCTGGCGCGCGGCGAAAGCGCTGCCGAATGGGAGCGCTTTCTCGCCGGCCTCTACAAGCGCGGCCTCACCGGCGAAGGCCTCGACATGATCTGCGTCGACGGCGGCTCAGGGCTGCTCGCCGCCCTGCCCATGGTCTACGACAAAATCCCCGTCCAGCGCTGCTGGGCGCACAAGATCCGCAACGTCCTCAACAAGGTCAGAAAAGCCGACGAAAAAATGTTTTGACGTCACCCCAAGCCTCAATCGTTGGACAGCTTCGCCACCCGATCGGCCAAAAAACGGCTGATGAAGCCATTTGAGTTTCCTGGCAATCGAAGCAGCCATTATCCAGCGTCCGGCGAGCCGACGCCAGATTTTGGGCGCACGCTTTGGGGTGGCGGCGGATGCCGCTTTCTGGCAAGGAAGGGCCGCCAAGCAAGGTATCGTGGGGCCGATTGCGAGGGCGCAAGAGCCGATGTTGGTTGAGGATGCGGGCATACCTGGGGTCAAGATCGTGACGCCGAAGAAACACGGCGACGCCCGAGGATTCTTCTCCGAGGTCTACAACCGGACGGCTTGGGAGAGCGCACGCCTCCGCTTCGAATTCGTTCAGGACAACCACACCTTTTCGGGGGCGGTCGGCACATTGCGTGGACTGCATTTCCAGACGCCCCCTTTCGCTCAGGACAAGCTCATTCGGGTCGGTCGGGGACGCATTCTCGACGTCGCGGTCGACATCCGTAGGTCGTCGCCGACGTTCGCGAAATACGTGGCCGTCGAACTGTCGGCGGAAAACTGGCGCCAGCTGCTCGTTCCAATCGGCTTCGCGCATGGCTTCGTGACGCTCGAGCCGGACACCGAAGTCCTGTACAAGACGACAGCGGTCTATTCGCCGGCCAACGATCGCGGGGTCTCCTGGGACGATCCGGATATCGGCGTCGCATGGCCATTGCCCGAGACCGGGCCGCTGTTGTCGGACAAGGACCGGCGCTGGCCGCGGCTGCGCGAAGCCCAGGAACTGTTTGAATGATGCGCGTCGCCGTCACGGGAGCCAAAGGACAGGTGGCGACCGCGCTCGTCGAGAGAAACAGGTGGCCGAACTTTGCTCCAACAGCGTGATTCTGCGCACGGCCTGGGTCTACAGCCCTTTCGGCGCAAACTTCGTCCGCACGATGCTTCCGCTCAACGAGACACGCGAGGAGGTCGGCGTCGTGGCAGACCAGCGCGGCAATCCGACCTCGGCGCTCGACATCGCGGACGCGCTGTTGATCATCTCGATGCGGATGCGCAACAATTCCTCTCCGGCGCTGCGCGGCGTCTTCCACATGACCGGCTCCGGCGAGGCGACCTGGGCCGACTTCGCCGAGGCGATCTTTGACGAAGCGCACGCGCGCGGCCAACGCCTTACCCGCGTCATGCGCATCTCGTCGGCCGAGTACCCGACCCTGGCGCGTCGGCCGGCCAATTCGCGTCTCGACAACGAAAAGCTACGCAGCGTCTATGGCCTGGAATTGCCGCCGTGGCGCACATCGCTCGCGGCATGTTGCGCGCGGTTGATTCGATGACGCGGGAGACCCAATGATGCGTAGAGCGCTTGTGACCGGCGGGGCGGGATTCATCGGCTCGGCAGTGTGCCGGTGCCTGGTCGGCGCCGGCGTCAACGTGCTCAACATCGACGCTCTCACCTACGCGGGCAATCTCGCTTCACTTTCGACGATCGACAATGCGCCGAACTATCGCTTCGCCAGGAACGACGTCTGCGACCGGCGCGCGATCTCAGAGGCGTTCCAGACGTTTCAGCCGGATCATGTGATCCACCTCGCGGCCGAGAGCCACGTCGACCGGTCGATCACCGGCAGCAACGCCTTCATCCAGACGAACATCGTCGGAACCTTCTCGATGCTGGAGGCGGCGAGGGCCTATTGGCTCGAACTGCCGCCCGCGAAGCGCGAGAGGTTCCGCTTCCTGCATGTGTCGACCGACGAGGTCTACGGCTCGCTCGACGAAGAGGGCCGGTTCGCCGAGACGACGCCCTACGATCCCAGTTCGCCCTATTCCGCCTCGAAGGCCGCCTCCGATCATCTCGTCTCGGCCTGGGCGCGCACCTATGGCTTCCCCGCCCTGATCTCGAACTGCTCCAACAATTACGGACCCTATCATTTCCCCGAAAAGCTGATCCCGCTCATCATTCTCAATGCGATCCACGGGAAGCCTTTGCCGGTTTACGGAGCGGGCGCCAACGTACGCGACTGGCTTTATGTCGAGGATCATGCGCGCGCGCTCGATCTCATCGTAAGTCGCGGCCGCGTCGGCGAGAAGTACAATGTCGGCGGCCGCAACGAGCGGCGCAACATCGACGTCGTGCGCGGGATCTGCGCGATCCTCGATCGGCTGCGCCCAATGGGCCGCCCGTACGAGTCGCTCATCACTTTCGTCCCTGATCGGCCGGGGCACGACCTGCGCTATGCGATCGACGCATCCAAGCTCGAACGAGAACTCGACTGGCGGGCGTTCGAGACCTTCGACAGCGGCATCGAGAAGACCGTCCGCTGGTATCTCGACAACGAATGGTGGTGGCGTCCGCTGCGCAAAAAGGTCTATGCCGGCGAGCGTCTCGGGGTGTTGCCGGAGACGCAGACGGCCGACATATCGGCCGGCGCGTCGGCCGCAGCGACGAACGGGGGTTGAGTGGTGAAGGGGATCATTCTGGCGGGCGGCGCGGGCACGCGGCTGCACCCGATCACGCTGGCGATTTCGAAGCAGCTCATGCCGGTCTACGACAAGCCGATGATCTACTACCCGCTTTCCGTCGCCATGCTGGCGGGGATTCGCGAGGTCCTGATCATCTCGACCCCGCACGATCTGCCGCTGTTCCGCAACCTGCTCGGCGACGGCGCCCATTGGGGCATGCGTTTCGAATACGCGGAGCAGGCGACGCCGAACGGGCTTGCGCAAGCTTTCGTCATCGGCAAATCCTTCCTCGCCGGCGACCGGGCGATGCTGGTGCTCGGAGATAACATCTTCTACGGCGCCGGACTGGGCGACCAGCTGCGGCGCGCGGCGAAGCGCGAAGGCGGGGCGACGGTGTTCGCCTATCACGTGCCCGATCCGGAACGTTACGGCGTCGTCGCGTTCGATCGAAACGGCCGCGCCATCTCGATCGAGGAAAAGCCCGCGATGCCCAAGTCCAACTGGGCGGTCACTGGGCTCTATTTCTACGATGCGAAGGTCGTCGAGGTCGCCAGGGCCCTCAAGCCCTCGTCGCGCGGCGAATACGAGATCACCGACGTGAACCGCGCCTATCTCGAGGCGGGCGCGCTGATCGTCGAGCGCATGGGGCGAGGCTATGCGTGGCTGGATACCGGCACGCCCGATTCCCTGGTCGACGCGGCGAGCTTCGTCCGCACGCTCGAAGTCCGGCAGGGCGTCAAGATCTGCTGTCCGGAGGAAATCGCTTTCGATCTCGGATTCATCGACGAGGCGCAACTCGAGGCGATCATCCGACGGTTCGGCAAGAGCGCCTACGGGCAATATTTGCACGCGCGGCTCGAGGAGAGTCGGCGCCGCTAGCCCGACTTTCTCAACTGGGGTACCGGATTTGGAATTTTATTGAAAAACCTGAGACAATACAAGGGGCGACAAGCCGAAAACGAGTGTAGTGAAGACCTACCCCCTTTTCTGGGTCAGCTTTCGGCGTAGAATCGCGTGGCATGTACTTGCAATTCACCCGGCGAAGGAAAAACGGCAAAGAGCACCGTGACTGGAGCATTGTCGAAAGCAAGCGCTGTGCTGGCGGCCGGGTGGTTCAGTGTCCGGTCCTGTATCTGGGCGAGATCAACGACAGCCAGCACGCGGCCTCGTCGCAGGTCATCGAGGCCTTTGACGAGCAGAGCCAACGGCAGCGCCAGCTCGCGCTGTTCCCGGCCGGGCGGGAGTTTCCGATCACGCCGCGGACTTTTGGGGTGCAGGTGCGGCTCGACGCAATGGAGCTGCATCGTCCGCGCCAATGGGGCGCGTGCTGACTTGCCTGCCATCTCAATGAGCAACTCGAACTCGATCGCTTCTGGGCGCCGCGGCTGCCCGACGCGCGCGAGGAACCAGCTGGCGGCACATCTTGCAGACGCTCCTGTGCTATCGACTGATCGATCCCGGAAGCGAGTGGCGCTTGCATCGGCTGTGGTTCGAGCGGAGCGCGATGGGGATCTGCTCGGCGCGGACTATGCGCTGGTCGAGAAGAACGCGCTCTATCGCTGCCTCGACAAGCTGCTGGCGCACAGGGCGGCGCTGTTCGATCGCTTGCGGGCCCGTTGGCAGGATCTGTTCGGCGCCAAGTTCGAGGTTCTGTTGTACGATCTGACGAGCACCTATTTCGAGTCCGATCCACCGCACGCCGAGGCCGACAAACGCCGGCACGGCTATAGCCGCACAAGCGCAGCGACTGCGTGCAGGTGGTCATCGCCCTGATCGTGACGCCCGAGGGCTTGCCGCTCGCCTATGAGTTGCTCCCCGGCAACACCGCCGACAACGCCACGCTGTTAGCCGGCTCGAGCAAAAGAATGATCAAGAGATGGGCCAGGACGTAGGGTCTGGCGGAGCACTCGTCGAAGCCTGGCAGACCCTTGAGGCCGATCAGGCTCTTCAAGCGCTTGAAGCCGAGTTCGATGCGCCATCGCAGCCGATGGAGTGCGAGAGCATCGGCGGTTGAAAAGGCTTCGGGCGAAAGCGAAGTCACGAGGATCACCCACTCCGCGACAGCGAGCGGAAGCGCGGTTGCGCCCTGTTCGCGCGCTTGGCGCACCACCTCGTTGGCCTCGATGAGCAGATCGCGCATGTCCTTGGCCCAGGGCTCCTGGTCGAGTTCGATCAGCGCCTTGTAATCGGGGCAAATTTCCGGGCGGAAGGGGGGAGTCAAGCGTCGGAAAGTATGATTCAAGCTGGGGATGTCCGTTGATTCGGGTGATCCGCTTGAGCGCATGACGCCGGCCGAGCTCATCGGCCTGGTTCGCACTTTGATTGGCGAAGTGACCCGCTTTCAGGCGGAGTACGAGAAGGTGAGCGGGGCGTTGGCCAAGCTGAGGGTCGAGCATCAGGCGGTCAAGGACGAACTGGCGCGATTGAAGAAACTGCCGCCGCGGCCGCCGCAGAAACCCTCGGGGATGGACAAGGCGACGGACCGACCGGATTCGCAAGCGAACGCGCCCAAGGGCGGGCGGTCGACGCAGCGGCGCGGCAGCAACCTGGACAAGCTGACGGTCACGCAAACCATCGAGGTGAAGGTCGACGCGCCAGCGGGTTCCCGCCACAAGGGCTACGAAGAGATCGCGTTCAGGACTTGGTTCTGAATCCTTGGTGACCCGCTATCGGCGCGAGCGCTGGCAAACGCCGGATGGGAAGACTCTGATCGCGCCGCTCGATCCCGGGATCGTCGGTGGCTATGGCCCGCATCTTCAGCGCCTGATCTTGATGCTGCACTTTCAGGGACAGATGACCTGCGAGCGGATTCTGGCGCTGCTGAACGGCGTCGGCGTGGTGATTTCGAAACGCCAGGTGGTGCGCCTGCTGGCCGCCAAGCTCGAGACGTTCCGCGCTGAGGACGCCGAGGTGCTGAAGACCGGATTGAGCAGCGCTTCCTTCGTCACGGTCGACGACACCGGCGCCCGCCATCGAGGCAAGAGCGGCGTGACGACCCAGATCGGTTCCGACAGCTTCACCACGTTTCGAACCGGCCCGAGCAAGTCCCGCCTGGCGTTCCTGCGCAATCTCCTGGGCGGCGCGGCCTCTTACGTGGTCAACGAGGCGGCGCTCGTCTACATGCGGGCTTGCAATCTGAGCCTCAGCCTCATCGACACGCTCGCGGGCCATCCGACGCGGCTTTTTGCGTCTCACGAAGACTGGACGAGCCATCTGAACGCGCTCGGATTCGCCGATCTCAGGATCACCCCCGATCCGGTGCGGGTCGCCAGCGAGGGTGCTCTGTGGGGCGCCGTTCGCGAGCAAGGCCTGCTCGGCCAAGCCATCGTCGTGTCAGACGGCGCCGGCCAGTTCCGCGTCGGCGAACACGCCTTGTGCTGGGTGCACGCCGAACGCCTGGTCCACAAGCTCATCCCCGCCAACGACAAGCAGCGCAACGCGATCGAGGTCGCACGGCGCATGATCTGGTGGTTCTATCGCGCCTTAAAAGAATACAAGCTCGCCCCGAGCCTCGAGAAAGCCGAGCGTTTGCGGGCGCAGTTCGACCGCATCTTCAACCGCTCCAGAACCGGCTACGCCACCCTCGACAGCCTGCTCAGGCGCCTCTTTCGCCTCAAGGACGATCTCTTGCGCGTCCTCGACCATCCCCATATTCCGCTGCACACCAACGCCTCGGAAAACGACATCCGCGTCTTCGTCACCAAGCGCAAAATCTCCGGCGGGACCCTCAGCGACAGAGGCCGCGACGCCCGCGACGTCATGCTCGGGCTCGCCAAGACCTGCAGGAAGCTCAAAATCCCCTTCTTCGACTATCTCGGCGCTCGCCTCGCCATTCCAGGCCCCGAAATCCCCGATCTCGCAACTCTCGTCAGGCCCGCCCCAAGCTAACGCCGCCCGGAAATTCGCCCCGGTTACAGCGCCTTCAGCTCGCGCAGATGATGGGCGTTGCAGAACGCGTGGGCGACGCCGGAGAGCCCGTAATAGGGCTTCAAATGATCGTGGACGACGCCGCGGATGAGGCCTTGCGGCATGGTGCCGCGCTTTTCCGACACTCGATAGAAGGTCAGGGTCTCGGCAGCCATTGCCCCTTGCCGGCGACGCGAAAGCCGGTTTCGTCGAGATGGCACACCGGCGCCTGCGCCGCGAACGCGGCGATCCGCGCCGCGCCGCTGCGAACGCTTGCGCCTTGCAATTCACCCAGTTGGTCAGGCTGCCCGGGCAGAGCAGCGGGGCGCCGAACAGGTCGTTCATCGTCTGGTCGACCCGGTCCTCGGAAATGAGTTGCTGGACGTTGAGAGAGATCGCCGCCCCTCTGACCCGCTCGCCGTGTTGGGTCGGCGAGCCAACGCCTCCGGAAAGTCGGCTTTCGTCTGGCCGCCGCACTTGGGAGTTACCTTCAAGCGCACCGACGCCATCGCTGGCGATCTGCAGGTCGACTTTGACGTCGACGATGCGCCAGGCCGCCGGCGCCTTGGCGTGCGTCGCGCCGAGCTTCATCAGCAATTCCTCGCGGGTCAGGCTCATGGCGGAAAGCTCTTTGAGCCGGGCCCACAGCGATTTCAGCTTGCGCCGGCGCATGGCGCGCTCCTTGGCGATGCGCGCGCTACTGCGCGCCAGCACGTAGAGCTCCTCTTCTTGCGCCAGCAGCTTGACATCGACGCCTTCGCGCACGGCCTGCCAGGGTCGTGCGAGCAGCGCCTTCTCCATTTCCGTGAGCCGCCCCTTGGGCGTGCCGAGCGGATACGAGATCGGCGGATCGGCCAGGCGCATCTCGCGCAGCACGTCCTCGGTCGGAATGCCGCGGTCCGTCACCCAGACGCGCTGCGCCTTGCCGTACTGCGCCTCGATCTTCTCGAGGAAGCCGCGCTAGAGCCAAGGGGCTCGGCCCAGCGGAGAGTCCTCGAGTTCGTCGATGAGGGCCTGACCCGCCCAGAGACTTGGCGCCTGTTGCGGCAACTCTTCAATTCCTTGCTGCAAGCGAACATGCCCGAGCCAACCCTCACGCGCCCGCGACGGCGTTTGGCGGCGCTGTGGCGACATCTGCGAGAGCCTTCACGACAAAAACGCACGTATCAATGCATGATCCCGATATGTCAGCGCCTATGGGGTCGAAGCCCGGGGATCGGTCGGCCGTCGCCGTCGACGATGGGGCCGAGGATCATCTGCTTCAGGTCGGGCCATAGTCCTTGGAATAGCGTGTTCGCCGAGCGTCTCGCCGCCCTCGCCATGGAAAGAGAGGCTCGTGGTGTCCATGAACACGGCGGAAAGGTCGGCGAACAGGTCGCGGCGATGCTCGAACAGCCTCTCCTCGATCGGTCCTTTGACGGAGCGCGGCACCAGGGCCTCGGCCGGCTTCTCCCCCAGCTCCTCGCCGAGCCAGGCCATCTCCGCCCGATAGAAATGATACGGGGCAAGCCTCGGCGCCGGGGATGTCGTATTCTGTCATCTACGAGGCGCAGTCGCGATCTGATCCGGAGACGAACAGTCGATGCAGCGCGGCGACGAACGCCGCCCGCTCGGCCGGGAGCTCGAACGCCTGCTCCTCGAGCAAGTCGGTCAGGGCAGCGTCGATCCCGAGCCGCTCTCAGATCCTGACGAACAGCAGCGGCCCGCCGATTCGCTTGGCCGCGACCGACAACGCGTCTTAGGGTCCTCGTCCGCGCGTTGATGAGCATGACCTGATCGGTGAGCTTCGCCCAGGCACCCGACGCGACCAGTTCTTCGGCGCGACCGAAGCGATGACCCTCTGGCGCACGGCGGCGCCGTCCCGCTTGTTCTCGACCATCTGCACGTAGCTGCGTTCGCCGGACTTCTTAAGCAGGAGGAACATGGCGGCCTCAAAAGAGAGCACCACACAAACCAAGTCGCCACCCGAATATCAAGCTGAAATGTCGCGCGTGCGTGGCACTAAATTTTGAGAAAAAGTCCAACCATCCTCAACAATATCAATGCGTTGCGAGCCGCGATGGTCTATTCACTGCTCAAGTCGGGGCTCTAATATATGAAAGCCATCGCGAGACGACCTGGATTGCGCCGGGTAGCTGAAGGCGTCTATGTCAACCCCGGCGTCTCATTCGGGGTCCTTGTGTCCGTAAGGGGCCGCCGCCCGCGCGAGCGCGGCAAATCCTCCGACTTCCACCTCTTCCGCCCGCATCGTCGGATCGAGCCCGGCCTCCGCAAGGAGCGCGGCGAGGTCAAGGCCGCGCGACGCGGCGAAGGCTTTCAGCGACTGGCGCAGCATCTTGCGCCGCTGGCCGAAGGCGGCGAGCGTCGCGGCCGACAGCACCCGCGCATCGCACGGGTCGGGCGCGGCGCGCGGGATGAGTTCGACGACGCTCGAGGTGACCTTCGGCGGCGGGGTGAAGGCGGTGGGTGGCACGTCGAACAGGATCCTGGCCTCGGCGCGCCATCCGGCCAGCACGCCGAGGCGGCCGTAGTCGGCGCGCTCCTTCGGAGTTGCGACGATGCGCAGCGCGACCTCGCGCTGGAACATGAGAATCAGGCGATCGTAGAACGGCGGCCAGGGTTCGCATTCGAGCCAGCCGATCAGGAGCGGCGTCGCGACGTTGTAGGGGAGGTTCGCGCAGATGCGGATCGGCGCGCCGTCCGCCATTGCGACGAGCGTCTCGGGCCTGACCGTCAGCGCGTCGGCGGAAATGACCTCGAGCCGGCCCGGCCAGCGCGCGCCGATCTCGGCGAGCGCAGGCATGGCGCGGTCGTCGCGTTCGATCGCGATCACCTTCCTCGGGCCTTCCGCGAGCAGCGCGCGCGTCAGGCCGCCGGGCCCGGGTCCGACCTCGACAACCTCCACGCCGGCGAGCGGGCCCGCCGCGCGGGCGATCTTCGCCGTGAGGTTGAGGTCGAACAGGAAGTTCTGGCCGAGCGCCTTGCGGGCGTTGAGCCCGTGCCGCGCCACGATCTCGCGCAGCGGCGGCAGTCCGTCGGCCGCGAGCGTCATCGCGTCAGCCGGTCGGCAAGCTTCAGCGCGGCGATGAGGCTCGTAGGGTTGGCGATTCCCTTGCCCGCGATATCGAACGCCGTGCCGTGGTCGGGCGAAGTGCGCACGAAAGGCAGGCCGAGGGTGACGTTGACGCCTTCGTCGAACGCGAGCGTCTTGACCGGGATCAGGCCCTGGTCGTGATACATGGTCAGCGCGACGTCGTAACGCGCTCGAGCGCTGGCGTGGAACATCGTGTCGGCCGGCAAGGGGCCGGCGGCGTCGATCCCTTCCCTGCGCAAAGTCTCGATCGCCGGTGCGATGATCGTCGTCTCCTCGCTTCCCATCGCGCCGCCTTCGCCCGCATGCGGATTGAGGCCGGCGACCGCGAATCGCGGTCGGGCGAGACCGAAACGAGCGCGCAGATCGCGGTCGACCACCCGCGCCGTCTTCACGATGAGACTCGCGCTCAGCGCCTTCGGCGCTTCAGAGAGCGGGATGTGAATGGTGATCGGAACGACAGCCAACGTCTCCGACCAGATCATCATGACCGGAAATGCCTCCTCGCCCCAGGCCTTGGCGAGCTCGCCCAGATATTCCGTATGGCCGGGGAAGCGGAACCCGGCGTCGTAAAGCCCGGCCTTGGCGATCGGATTGGTGATGACGGCGCGCGCTGCGCCGTCGCGCACCGCCTGAACGGCTCGGGCGATCGATTCGATCGTCGCTGCGGCGTCGCGGGGGTCGGGGCGGCCTGGTTCAGCCTCGACGCGATGCTCGAGCGGGACGACCGGCAGGCCCCTGTCGACGACCGCTGCGACGCGATCGGGCTCGGTTTCCACGATCATCGCGTCGAACCCCGCCTTCTTGGCGGCAGTCGAAAGGAGCGCCGGCGAAGCGAGCACGAAGAAGGGCGGGTCGCCCGCTCGCCTCGCGCGCCATGCCGCGAGCGCGATCTCGGGACCGATTCCGGCCGGATCGCCCATCGTCATCGCCAGCGGCGGCTTCTCGGCGGTCATGTGAAGCGCTCCGCGCCCGGAGGGATCAGGCCGTCACAGGCCGACGTTCCCCTTGAAGTCGCCGATGGTGCGCAAGACGAGCTGGAACATCAGCGTCTGGACGCGCACGGCCGGGTTGAAGATGACCGGCCCGCCGGCGTAGACGGGAAAGGCGGCCGGGGCGCTCAGGTTCGACGAATACTTCAGGGTAAAGGTGGTGCAATCATCCTTGTAGCCGAACCCGAACGAATAGCCGACCGGGTAGAAGATCGGGGTCTCCTGACCGGCGGTGTCGTAATAGTGGCGCGACATGTCGAGCACGAGCGATCCGTTGACCGACCAACGATCGAGGAAATTATAGGACGCGCTGCCGGTCAGCCCTTCGCGCGGAAATTGCCAGCCGAGCGCGGGTTGTGCGGAATAGACCGCATAGTCGAGACTGGTGTTGACCCCGGCGATGTTCGCCTTGGCGATGGCGTCGAAGCGATCGAGCTGGAACGTCGTGCTGTCGAACTGCTGCTTGCTGATGAGCGAAATCGGGGCCGAGGTCGGCTGGAGCGTCTCGCCGGCGACGAAGTTGGAGAATTTCCGGTCGAGGCCGAAGTCCAGGCCGGTGTTGGCGACGTCGAAGAGCGTGTAGGAGTTTTGGCCGGCGACCTGGATCAACTCCCCGCCGATAATGTCGGCATGGCCGCCGTTGGCGAAATTGGCCGTGTACTGGAGGCCGTAGTTGAGCCGGGTGCCGCCCTCGATCCGATCGTAGCCGGAAAACTTGTTCCAAGCGAATAGGTTCGTTTCGTCGAAGACGAGGCTCTGGGCGTCCTCATTGGGCTGTATGCCGGGAATGACTTCGTTCGGCCGGACAATGAACTGCCCGATCGGCGTGATCGTCTGCGTGCCCCACGAGGAGCTCATGGTGAACGGATAGCGGTACTCGAGGCCGACGCCCGCCATGGCGCGGGCGAACGAGCCCTGGTCGCCCCCGGAGAAGAACGCCGCCTGGCTCGAGTTCGCGACCGTGCTCGACCCGATCGCGCTCTCGTAGGTGATCGAGCCGGTCTCGTTGAGCTGGGTCGACTCGCCGTCGAGGCGGCCGAAGACGAACGGCTTCCATACCTCGCCGATCGTATCGATATAGCTGCGTTCCCAGGAAACTTGCCCGGATGCGCGGGCGTAGTCGCCGGCGATGCTGCGCAGCATGCATGCGCCCGGATAGTACGTGTTGACGAATTTGTTGCCGACGGTTGTCTCGCAGACGTTGTAGAGGTGATAGGCGTTGTCGAACGCCTCCAGGCCCGTGGACTGGAACGCGGCGTTGGTCTGATCGATGTTGGCGACGTTGACGTCGAACGTCGCTTCGCCGCCGATCCCGTTGGTGCGGTCGGCCGGTACGGCGAAGACGCGGTTGTAGTCGAACACCGGCGCCGCCACCGGCAGCGTGCGGTTGTCGTCATTGGGGGTCGTGCCCTCGAAGTGGTAGGCGCTGAGATCGAAAAAGCTATGGTCGGCCTGGCCGCGCAGATAGATCGACGAAACGACGTCCTGGAAGTAGTAGTTGCTGAAATCGATGCCCTGAAGTCTGTAGTCGTTGGCGAAGAACTTGTCCGACAGCCATGTCGCGTTCCAGCCGAACTGCCAGTTCTGGTTCAGGAAAAAGTTGCCCTTGGTTTCGACGGAGCCCCGCAACCTTTGGTCCCCGGCGCCGTAGGGGTAAACGGGAAAGACGTTAGGCTGCTGCTCGTCGATCCCGGTCGCGCGGATGCTGTACTGGCCGTTTGACAGCCGCTGCCGCCAGTCGACCTCGCCGAGGAATCCCTGTTTCGAAAGATAGGTCGGAATGAGAGTCAGATCGTAATTCGGCGCGAGGTTGATGAAGTAGGGGAGGCTCAGCCCGTAGCCCAGATCGGCGCCGGAAATGAACGCCGGCGCCAGAAGCCCAGTCTGCTTGTTGACGGTCGAGTCCGGCGAAGAAAAATAGGGCATGTAGAAGACCGGTACGCCCCAGACGAGCATCTGCGCGTCCTCATAGTAGATCGTATGGGTCTCCTGGTTCTCGATGATCCGGGCCGCGCGCACCTGCCAGAACGGCGGCCGCTCGGGATGATCCTTACAGGGTTCGCAGGCCGTGTAGGAGCCCTTGTTGAGAACGGTCACGTCGCCGTTCGATCGCTCCACGCGCGGGGATGTGAAGCGCGTCTTGTCGGAGGTCAGCACCTGGACGCTGTCGATGAAGCCGTCGCGGAAATCGTCGCTGAGCTCAAAACGGCTGCCGTAAACGACGTCGCCGTGCTCGTCCGTCATCTTTGCGTGGCCCTCGGCGTAGACCCGCCTGGTGGCGCGATTGTAGACCACGCGGTCGGCCTGAAGAACGCGGCCCTGGTAGAAGAGCTGGACCGAGCCGATCGCCGAGACGGTGTTCTTGTCCTTGTCGTAGACGAGTTCGTCCGCCTCGATGATGAGCTTGTCGGGGGTCTTGGCCGCCTGTGCGGCCCATTGGGCCTGCGGCGCCTGCGCTGCGTTCGTCGGCCCGACCCACAAGATGAGCGCGGTGAAAACTGCCCACGTCAGCGCCGGCAGCGTCGCTCTTGCGGCCCGAATGCGCGAACTCAACTCAAAGGAACAGCTGACGGCGGATCCCATCAACCATCCTCTTGCTGCAACAAAACGTAAACGCCAAACAACCACCCGACCACGCCAGGCGACCAGCCAGCGACTGGCGCGCTGATAAAACCCGCCTCGCCGAGATCGTTGATCACTTTGGTCGCCACATAAAGCATGAAGCCGGCGGCGACGCCACCGGAAACCATGTACTCGACGCCGCCCATTCGGAAGAATCTTAACGAAAAGCATGCGGCGACAAGCACCATCGCCGCGAGCAGCATCGGCCGAGCCAGCAGCTCTTGATATCGCAGTCGGTAGGGGGTGGCGTCCAATCCCGCCCGAGCCGTCTGCTGGGCCAACCCCGGAAGGTTCCAGAAGGACACTGTTTCCGGTGCCACGAAGGCCTGAGCGACATCGCGGCGATTAAGGGTTGTGGCGAGCAAATAGGTCGAGGCGGGAAGGGTCTCGAAGCCGGGGGCCACCACCTTGTTGTCGTGCAGTTCCCAATAGCCCTCGTGCAACTCCCCGGAGGCCGCATCGATGCGTTCGATGAAATTCCCCTTATCGTCGAAGTTGAAGACCTCGACGCCAGTGAGACTCGCGCCGTCTGCTTTCTTGCCGCGGGCGTGGATGATCGCCTGCCCGTCGACGCTCTTCTGCCGCAGCCACAGGTCACCCCAGGGGTTCGATCGGCCACCGAAGACGGCAGCCTCGATTTCGTCCGACCGGTCCTTCGTCCATGTCGACGTCGGGTTGTAGGCCACGACCGACAGGATGCCGATCAGTACGATCACGGTGATGGGGGGCGCCAAGATCTGCCAGACCGAAACGCCAGCAGCGCGCGCGACGACGAGCTCCATTTTCCGGGACAGATTGAGGAAGGCGATCATCGAGCCGAACAGTACGGCGAAGGGGAGCGCCTGCTCCGCCACGGTCGGCGTCCGAAGGAACGACAACCATGCCATGAGCAGGCCGCTTGCCTTCGGTGCGTCGCCGGACCGGCGGAGCATCTCCACAACATCCACGGTGTATATGAGAGAGAACACAAACAGAAAGACGGCGATTACGGTGCGCGTGAAACGGCCGGCGAGATAAAACGAAAGCGTTCGGCCAGTCATGGCGCAGTTGCCGAGAGGGGTCGCTGGGAGGCCGGAAACAGCTGGCGACGAAAGATGATGGTCAAGGCGCCGACGATCGCGCCGATCGGAATCGCCCAAACGAAGAATACGGCCGATGGATCGCCGACCGTCAAGGTCGTCGCCGCGATGCCCAGCATGCGAACGACGACGAAAGCAAGAATCGCTCCGCCGATCGCCACCCCCCGCCCCTGCCGTGTTGTGCGCGCCTCACCGAGCGAAGCGAAGGCGATCAGGCCGGCGACCAACGCGTAGAGCGGGCTCGCGAGGCGATCGAGAAGCTCGCTGCGGATATGGCCAGCCATGGCCGGGTCCGCTAGCTCCTTGGGGTCCAGGGCGATCAGTTCCGCCGTGCTGCGCTGCCGCGGACGCTTGACCGCGCTGACGGCGTGGGCGAACTGGGAGAGGTCGATCGTATAGTCGTCGAAAGTCACCATAGCGGTGTCGCCGGCGGATTGCGGCCGTAGGAGAACGCCCTTTGACAGTTGAAGATAGCTGGCGCCGTCCTTGTCGAACGTCTTTCCGGCCTCTGCAATGTAGGTCGAGGGGTGGGCGAGGTCGCGCCTGTCCTGCATAAAGACGCCACGCAGCGCGCCGTCCGCAGTTCGCTCACGATAGTGAAAGACGAAGCCAAGCTCAAGAGTGGAAAACACGCCGGGACGGGCGAAGTTCGAAATAAAGTCGGCTCGGATATACGTGGTAAGGTTCTCGATCGCCCCGAAGCTCCAAGGGAGGAGCTGCACGTAGTCTGTCGCGACGATGGCGAACACCGCGACCGAGAGCAGCGCCAGCGGCCTCAGTAGCCGCGCCGGAGATATTCCCGCGGCCGCCATGACGACCAGTTCGCTGTCGCCGTTGATTTTGTTGAAGGTGTAAAGAATCCCGGCAAACAGCGCGACGGGAGCGATGACCGCCACGAGCGAGGGCAGCGCCAGGCCGGTCATCATAAGGAAGATGAGGATCGTCTGGCCCTTGCTGGTAAGAAGGTCGATCTGGCGCAGTGCCTGCGTGATCCAAATAACGCCGGTCAGCACGATGAGGCCGGTCAAAAAAGCCGTCGTGGCGGTCCTGAGGAGGTAGCGTTCGATACGGCTCATTTGCGCCTACCTCGGAGGCGCGGGCTTGGTTCGCGGCGCCGCGCCGCGCGGGCGCAGCGCCTATCCCGGAGCATTAGGTATTTCAATGCGAGGTCCCCTAGCCGAAAACGGCCCGTGATCTTGGAATTTCATGCGGATCAATCACGGCATCTTATTGACGGCCGAGGCAAACCGTCGATATCTCCGGCCGTTGACGCCCCGTGTGATCCACACGCGGCGGTTCCTCACCCGAACATGGAATGCCTCTCGCATGAGTGGAGCCGTCAAGATTGCCTTTGGTCCCCTGTCCGCGCCGAAGGGCGGTGCGCTCGTGCTGTTCGTGGGGGCGGACATGAAGCCCGCGGCTGCCGCGGTCGCGCAGTTCGGGGATGTCGAACCGCTGATACGCGCCGCCGCTAAGGCGTCCAATTTCAAAGGCGCCCAGCGCACCGCGCTCGATATCCTCGCCCCTTCCGGTCTCGACGCGTCGAGATTGATCGTCGTCGGCGTCGCGTCGGGCAAGGACAACGCCCCAATCGACATGCCGACCCTCGGCGGCTTCGTGTTCGGAAAGGCGACTGGCGCGCAGAAGGTCGAGGTCGCTTTCGAGGCTCCGGCAGGAACTTGGGACGGCGCGGCTGCGGCCGATTTCGCCCTCGGCCTAAGGCTGCGCGGTTATCGTTTCGACAAATACAAGACGCGCAAGAAAGAGACAGACGAGGAGAACGCAGCCGCGCCGGAGTTCGTCATAGGCTCGAACCACACGGCCGCGGCGCGGGCCGCCTCGCATGAGCGTTTTGCCGTCGCGGAAGGCGTCGAAATCGCCCGAAACCTCGTCAACGAGCCGCCAAACGTGCTCTTTCCCGTAGAATTCGCGGATCGCGCCAAGGCGCTCGAAAAGCTCGGGGTTGAAGCGAACGTACTCGACGAAAAGGCGATGAGCAAGCTCGGCATGAACGCGCTGCTCGGGGTTGGACGGGGGTCGGCGCGCGACAGCCGTCTCGTAACGCTGCGGTGGAACGGGGCCCGCTCGAAGCGAGCAAGGCCCATCGCGCTGATCGGCAAGGGCGTCTGCTTTGATTCGGGCGGGATCTCTATCAAGCCCTCCGCCGGCATGGAGGACATGAAGGGCGACATGGGCGGGGCGGCCTGCGTCGTCGGCCTCATGCATGCGCTGGCGACGCGCAATGCCAAGGCGCATGTCGTCGGCGTCATCGGCCTTATCGAGAACATGCCCGACGGAGACGCCATCCGGCCGGGCGACGTCCTGACCTCGATGTCCGGGCAGACGATCGAGGTCGTCAACACCGACGCCGAGGGCAGGCTCGTGCTCGCCGACTCGCTCTGGTACGCCCAGCAGACCTTTTCGCCGCGGGCGATGATCGACCTCGCTACCCTCACCGGCGCAATCATGGTGGCGCTCGGCCAGGAATACGCCGGCCTCTTCTCCAACAATGACGAACTGGCGCAGCGGCTTGTGGCCGCGGGCGAGGCGACCGGTGAGAAGGTTTGGCGCATGCCGCTCGCCCAAGCTTATGACAAGCTGATCGATTCCAAGATCGCCGACATGAAAAACACCGGTGGACGCCACGGCGGCTCGATCACCGCAGCGCAGTTCCTCCAGCGGTTTGTTAAGGATACCCCTTGGGCCCATATCGACGTGGCCGGCGTCGCCATGGGATCGCCATCGTCCGACATCAACCCCTCGTGGGGCTCGGGCTGGGGCGTGAGGCTTTTGAACCGTCTCATTGCCGACTCCTACGAGGATTAGTTGGCCTTCCGATAATCAGGGCTGGGAGATCAGGATGCGGCTGGGAGACACGGTTTTGGCGCTCGCGCTTGCTGCGTGGAGTTCGGGCGGCCGGCCAGCCTGGGCGCTTGCCGGCTGCGAAGCCTTTACCGCCGCCCTGCGCGCAAATGCGAGCGACCTAGGGGTTGACTTCTCACGCGCGATCGTTGTGTCGCGGACGCGCTCCGACGCCAACGTGTTCGACGTCACGACCAAAGTCGACGTCGACGCGACGCTCAGCTGCCGCGGCGACACGTTCCTGCGTTTCGAGGCACGGATCAGCGAGCCGGCCAACGCCCGCACGACCACCAATTTCGAGCACTTTCAGACTGCGGCGCTCAAGGCTGCGCTGGGCTGGGATGCGGGCAAGAGCCGCGGTGTGATCAAGGGCTTGTCCACCGACGCGCGCGAGTATCTCGATGCCTCGCGCCAGCGCGGCGACGTCTACATCGCCGGCAAGACCGAGGAGCATGAGTTGGGCGGCGTCAGCCTCGGCCTGATGGCGACCGATTCGGACCGCACCTTCGTCATCGTCGGCCCGGCGGCCCAGTAGGGGCGCGCGAGCCTTGGGTGAATTCCGCTTCCATCACCTCGAGCGCCGGCGGGTCGACCTGGCGCTGCCCGCTCTCCTCGAGCGCGCCTATGACGAGGGCAGGCGCGTCGTCGTGCGCGCCTCTTCCGAGGAGATGGTCAAGGCGCTGAACGACCGCTTGTGGACCTATGACGACGCAAGCTTTCTGCCGCACGGCGCAGCCGGCGACGGCGACCCGATGTCGCAGCCGATCTTTCTTACGGCGAAAGTGACGAATCCCAACGCCGCGACCATGCTGGTCCTGCTAACCGGGGCCGGGACGAGCCCGCACGACGATACCTTCGATCCGGTCGTGCGCCTGTTCGATGGACGTGACGAGGACGCCGTCGCCGAGGCGCGGCGCAAATGGAAACGGCTCAAGGATGAAGGCCGAGCGCTGAGCTACTGGCGCGAGGGCGAGAACGGCGGGTGGGAAAGGGCACGCTGAAGAAGTTCGTACGAACTATAAATGTCTATAATTTGTTCCCAAAAAAGCTGAAACGGACCGCCACGCAAGGCCCGCGTGTGCTGCATTGTGACCCAAATCTCCCGGTCACGTCCTGGTGGTGGTGTAGCAGGGACAGAGCAAGCCGCTCGCGAAGCGCGCTCCCCATAACGCCGTGGCGAGCGCTTAGCTCGCCGAACAGTTCTTGCAGGCGCTCGAGTTTGGCGCACCGCATGAAACCGTTCGAGCATTGCTGAAAGTCGATGCCTTCCTCGCGCATGCGGTTTGCCAGCCAAATGATGCTGGTTGAGGCAGAACCCGCGCCGAGAACGGCAGGTAGGGACACATGCGCACGAACATGCGACCCCATCGCTCGTCGTTGACATGGAAGTTGAATTGCGCAACCCAGCGCTCAGCAAATTGCAGCTGCCAGCGGTTTGCCGCCCTGTCGCCGATGGCGATCATAATACGTGCCGGCTCGCGGGCCTTCAGCACGGCGACGACCTCGTCGGGCTTGGCGCCTTTGAAGTACGGTTCGACGAACTCGTCGCGGCGGCCCTTCGGCGCCTCCAGGACTGGAACGTTGCGCTTCTCCGACCACCGCTTCAGCCACTGCTGAATGCGATCGGCAATGCCCTGCAAACGTGATCCGACTCCCCGGGTACAAGTGTCGGTAGGCGTCGAAAAACCCAATTACCCTCTCTGGCTGCTGAAACGGCTGGATCAATCCGTTGAGCAGGATCCGGTCGAAGCAGCGATAGTGAAAGCGAATGCCGTCCTTGTGGTGCTCGTAGAAGGAATTCATGGAAGGCCCCGCCGAACTCGGCAGGGTAGCCGACATATCCAGCTAACGCGCACCCGTCCAGGAGCCGCAGGGATATCAATGGCAACGCCCTTGGCTAGTTTGTTGTCCAAAACTGTGGCGCAATCGGGCTGGTTCAAGTGTTCCCTCAGCGGAGCGGGCATTCTTCGCACGCGAGGCATGCACCGCTCAATTTGAGGAAAGTCCCATGCTCAAGACCATCGCTCTGATCGGATTCGCCGCCGCCCTCGCCCTCCCTCCTGCCGCCGCCTTTGCCTATAGTGGAACCTCCTCGTCCTATGGCGCCTTCGGCTACGGCCCGAGGGTTCCGACGCAGTCCCTGACCCCCTTCCAACGCAGTTGGAACCACTTCAACGAAAGCAAGGAGCGGGCGCGAGCCTCGGTCGCCTGGATGCGGCGGCACTATTATCGGCATTGGCGGCCGTAACGCGAGATTAACCGTTCGGAGTTTCCATCGACGCCTTCGCCGGAACCGCGGCCATCGCCGTAGCGTTCTGCGTCGGGAGCCCCAATGGACATCATCTGTCTCGCCACCGATTACGACGGCACGCTGGCGCATGAGGGCACGGTCGACGAGCCAACCATCGAGGCGTTGCAGGGCTTCAAGGAGTCCGGCCGCAAGCTGGTCCTTGTCACCGGACGCGAATTGCCGGATCTTGCGCGCTGTTTCTCCCGCTTCGACGTGTTCGACCGCGTCGTCGCCGAGAACGGCGCGCTGCTCTTCAGTCCGGCAACCCGGGAGGAGCGCTCTCTCGCGCCCCCGCCTGCGAAAGCCTTCGTCGCGGCGCTGCGATCGAAAAACGTTCATCCGCTGTCGGTCGGACGCTGGATCGTGGCGACCTGGAAGCCGAACGAGACGACGGTGCTCGAGGCGATTCGCGAGCTGAGCCTCGAACTGCAGATCGTCTTCAACAAGGGTGCCGTCATGGTGCTTTCGGCCGAGGTGAACAAGGCGAGCGGTCTCAAAGCGGCGCTCGACGAACTCGGCCTCTCGGCTCGCAATGTCGTCGGCGTCGGCGTTGCGATCCCTGGCCGAACCGAAGGCCTCCGCGTCGCGCTCGAGGATGCCACGGATGAGCTCCGCCACACCGGCCCCGCGCGCCCCTAGGTCACGAGGTCCGCCTGGTCTTTGATCGACGCCAAAGCGTTGGCGACGGCGACGGCGTAGCCGCTCGCCTGCATGTAGGCGAGGTCGTTCTCGGCGTCGCCGTCTAGGTCGGTTGCCGCACGGAAGGAAGGCCGAGCCGGCGGTGACCCGCAAGCGTGTGCGCAAAGCCGTCGAACGGCGCCGGCGCCATACGCCGGCGGATTCTTCTGACGGCGGAGGCGCGGGCTGAGAAGGAACCTCTCGCGCAACTCCAGGTTGACGCGGCCGCGCCAAAGCCCGTATTGGGACGCCAATTCGCGAAGGCTCGCGCCTTCGAAGCTTAAGCCGCCTGGGAGGCGACCCATGGATCTTCAACTGACCGAAGATGAACTCGCGTTTCGGGCCGAAGTGCGCGCCTTCGTGCGCGACAACCTGCCCGCCTCCATCCGCGAAAAGAACGTCGCCGGACGGCATCTTTCAAAGGACGATTACGTGCGCTGGACCCGCATCCTAGCCGCGAAGGGCTGGGCGGTCCCGCATTGGCCCAAGGAATGGGGCGGAACGGGCTGGAGTCCGGTCAAGCAGGCGATCTTTCTCGACGAGACTCAGCGCGGCAACGCGCCGGAAGCGATCGCCTTCGGCGTCAATATGGTCGGCCCGGTCCTCTACACCTTCGGATCTCAGGCGCAGAAGGAGCGGTTCCTGTCGCGCATCGTCGATCTCAGCGACTGGTGGTGCCAGGGCTTTTCCGAGCCGGGCGCCGGATCGGACCTGGCGAGCCTGCGCGCCAGCGCGCGCCGCGACGGCAATTCCTGGGTCATCTCGGGCCAGAAGACCTGGACCACCATGGCCCAATGGGCCGACTGGATTTTCGTCCTCGCCCGCACCAACCCCGAGGTCAAGAAGCAGGAGGGCATCTCCTTCTTCCTGGTCGACATGAAGACGCCCGGAATCACGGTCCGGCCGATCCAGACGATCGACGGCGGACACGAGGTCAATGAAGTCTTCTTCGACGACGTGCGCGCGCCGCTCGACGCGCTCGTCGGCAAGGAGAACAAGGGCTGGGACTACGCCAAGTTCCTGCTCGCCAACGAGCGCAACGGCATCGCCCGCGTCGGGATCTCCAAGGCGCGGCTCGACCGCGTGCGCGCGCTCGCCGCGATCCCCGTCACCGGCTCGGGGCCGAAAATCGATGATCCGTTCTTCCGCGCCAAGCTCGCCGCGGTCGAGGTCGAGCTCAAGGCGCTGGAGATGACCCAGATGCGCGTCATTTCCAGCCGCCGCAACGACGGCAGGCCCGATCCGGCGTCGTCCGTGCTGAAGATCAAGGGGTCGGAAATCCAGCAGGCGACGACGGAGCTGCTGATGGAGGTGGTCGGCCCCTACGCCCTGCCGTACGAGAATCCGGACAACCGCGGCAACGAGCCGCCGGTAGGATTCGACTGGGCGGGCCCGCTCGCCCCCGCCTATTTCAACTATCGCAAGGTCTCGATCTACGGCGGATCGAACGAGATTCAGCGCGGCATCATCGCCAAAGCCATACTGGGGCTCTAAAACCATGGACTTCGAACTGAGCGCGGAACAGCAGCTCGTCAGCGACAACGTCGCGCGGCTGATGAAGGATCGCTACGGGTTCGAGGCCCGCAAGGCGCATCAGGCGAACCCCCAGGGCTTCAGCGAGGCGCTGTGGCGCGAATACGCCGACATGGGCCTGCTCGGGGCGCCGTTCGCCGAAGAAGACGGCGGCTACGGCGGCGGCGCGGTCGAGACGATGATCGTGATGGAGCAGTTCGGCAAGGCGCTGGCGCTCGAGCCCTATCTCCAGACGGTCGCGCTGTGCGGCGCGCTGATCAAGCATGGCGCGGCTGCGGAGAAGCGCGCCGAGCTGATCGGGAAGATCGCCTCGGGCGATCTGCGCCTGAGCTTCGCCCATGCGGAGAAGCAGTCCGGCTTCGATCTCGACGACGTCGCGACGAGCGCCCGCAGGGACGGCGGCGCCTTCCTCCTGAACGGCGAGAAGGGTCTGGTCGGGCAGGGCGACAGCGCCGACAAGCTCATCGTCTCGGCTCGGGTCGCGGGCGGACGGCGCGACCGCGACGGCGTCGGCCTCTTCCTCGTCGATGCAAATGCGCCCGGCGTGACGCGGCGCGGTTATCCGACCCAGGACGGCCAGCGCGCGGCGGAAATCGGCTTCGCCGACGTGCGCGTCGAGCCCCATGACGTTCTTGGCGATCCGGGCGGCGCCCTGCCCGTCATCGAGCGGTCGGTCGACGAGGCGATCGCCGCGCTCTCGGCCGAAGCGGTCGGGGCGATGAGCGAGGCGCTCGCAATGACGGTCGAGTACATGAAGACGCGCAAGCAGTTCGGCGTGACGATCGGCTCGTTCCAGGCCCTCCAGCACCGCGCCTCGGATATGGTCGTGGCGCTTGAGCAGGCCCGCAGCATGATGTATCTCGCGACGATGAGCGTATGCGAAGAGAACGCGAGCGAGCGCGCCAAGGCGATGTCGGCGGCGAAGGTCCAGATCGGCCGTTCAGCCAAGTTCATCGGCCAGCAGGCGGTGCAGCTGCACGGCGGCATCGCGATGACCTACGAATACAAGGTCGGCCATCTGTTCAAGCGCCTGACGATGATCGATTCGGCCTACGGCGATGCGGACCTGCATGTGCGCAAGCTCGCCGATCAGGGCTCGCTGTTCGCCTGACGCATGAGCGGGCGCGTGAGATGGCCAACGCCGTGCCGCTGATGCCGCATCTGGCGATGGAGGCGGCGGAGCAGGGCGCGTGATCGGCCGGAGAGTTCCCTGTTTTTTCCTGATAACGGCCGAAAACGGGGCGAGTTCCGCACTTGGAGGCGCTCTTTGTGGGCAGAAAATCTATTGGATTCAGTTAGTTATGCGAATTATATGCTTCGTGCAATTGTTAAAATAACAGGGAAATTATTTTCCCTGTTACGCCAGAGAACAGCGAGGTTTTTTGGCGCGAAACAGGGAAAGAACAGGCGGACCGCGCCTCGTCGCCGAGAGGCGGCTAATTCGGTGATCCGCAATTGGCTCGGTTACGGGGCATGAGCGGTCGGACGGTCCTCGTCACCGCCTTCGAGCCGTTCGGCGGCGAGACGGTCAACGCCTCGTGGGAGGCGGCGCGGGCGCTGGACGGCTGGCGCAGCGGCGACACGGTCGCCGTCGCGCGCCGCCTGCCCTGCGTCTATGACGCGTGCGTCGCCGAGTTCATCGAGGCGTTCGAAAGTTTGAAGCCCGAGGCGGTGTTGATGACCGGTCAGGCCGCGATGCGCGCGATTGTTTCGGTCGAGCGCATCGCGCGCAACGTCAGCAGCGGGTCTGCGCCCGACAATCGATGCGTCGCCGGCGCCGCGATGAAGCTGGGGGGTCCGGCGCTGCTCGAAGCGACCGTGTCGGCGAATGATATTGCGCGAGCGATCCGGGCGACGGGCCTGCCGGCGCGGGTTTCCTCCAATGCCGGCGACTACGTCTGCAATCATCTCTTCTATGGAGGATTGCGGCATTTGCTGAACAAGGCGCCCGCGACGCCGGCGGTCTTCGTCCACCTGCCGGCGACGCCCGGGCAAAGCCCGCGGCGGGCGAATGCGCGAAGGCTTGCGACCGCGGACGCCGTGCGCGCGCTGCAGGCGGCGGTCGCGGCGATGGCGCGGCGCGGCGCGGCGTGATCCGAGCCCGAAAGAGCGGGGCAATCGTCGACCAGGCGGCGCCTCGACGGGTTTGAGTTCCTGAGCCGCCCGCCCCGCTTGTCGGGCAGGACTATCGGCGCTTATCGCGATCTTGCGCCTGGGCGAAGCGGACGCGGCGGGCCTCATCGGGTCGACAGGCTTGACGGGGGCGGAGTTCAATGTCCATGAATTCCGGAATCCAAGGCGCGCCGCAGCGATTCCGGAATTCGGCGTCCCGGAGATTCGTCATGAACCGATCCCGAGCGATTGAGCTCCTGCGCGAGAGCAAGTCGACGCTTTCCAGCCGCTATGGGGTGACGCGGCTCGCCCTGTTCGGCTCTACCCCGACTTTCCCAACTGGCGGGGTGAGGGCGCCGCAAATGCCCATAGAATGGGGGGTCGGGCGAAAAAGTCTTCACTACACGGGGTGGGCAGGCGCCCGAGCGATATGGCCGGCGGCGGTGATCCGTGGTGGGGGTTGCGGGGGCAGCTCGAGGTTGAGCTGCCTGACCAAGAGCTTCTGGTCGGCGTTGAGTTCGGTATGGCGGCTGAGCACGAGCGTGCGGCCGTCGGTGGTGGGGAAGTGAACGTCGAGCATCTGCACGGCGGCGAACTTGTCCAAGACGGCCCTCGGCGTGAGGCCGTTCGCCAGCGGCTTGAGCATCGCGCGCAGGGTGACGTGGAGACAATAGGCGAGGAAAGCGACGAAGATGTGCGCTTCGCCGCGCTCGATCAGTTGATGGTGGATCGGACGCAGTTGCAGATCGTCCTTGAGGGTCTTGAACGCGGCCTCGACCTCGGTGAGCTGGATATAGAATCGCCACATCTCGGCCGGCTCGCGTCCGCATAGATTGGTGCGCAGCAGATAGCGGCCTTCGCGCCGTCGCACGCTGCGCACCTTGTCGCGGTCGAGCGCATAGGTGAACGTGGCGATACGCGGGTCGACTTCGACGTCGACGATGCGCCAGGCGGCCGGCGCCTTGGCGCGCGCCGCGCCGAGCTTCATCAGCAATTCCTCGCGGGTCAGGCTCATGGCGGAAAGCTCTTTGAGCCGCGCCCACAGCCATTTCAGCTTGCGCCGGCGCATGGCGCGCTCCTTGGCGATGCGCGCGCTGCTGCGCGCCAGCACGTAGAGCTCCTCTTCTTGCGCCAGCAGCTTGACATCGACGCCTTCGCGCACGGCCTGCCAAGGCCGGGCGAGCAGCGCCTTCTCCATTTTCGTGAGCCGGCCCTTGGGCGTGCCGACCAGATACGAGATCGGCGGATCGGCCTGGCGCATCTCGCGCAGCACCTCCTCGGTCGGAATGCCGCGGTCCATCACCCAGACGCGCTGCGCCTTGCCGTACTGCGCCTCGATCTTCTCGAGGAAGCCGCGCAGCGTGGCGTTGTCGGCGGTGTTGCCGGGGAGCACCTCGTAGGCCAGCGGCAAGCCCTCGGGCGTCACGATCAGGGCGATGACCACCTGCACGCAGTCGCTGCGCTTGTCGCGGCTGTAGCCGTGCCGACGTTTGTCGGCGTCGTTGTCCGGCGGATCGGACTCGAAATCGGTGCTCGTCAGATCGTACAGCAGAACCTCGAACTTGGCGCCGAACAGATCCTGCCAACGCGCCCGCAAGTGATCGAACAGCGCCGCCTTGTGCGCCAGCAGCTTGTCGAGGCAGCGATAGAGCGCGTTCTTCTCGACCAGCGCATAGTCCTCGCCGAGCAGATCCGCCATCGCGCTCTGCTCGAACCACAGCCGATGCAAGCGCCACTCGCTTCCGGGATCGATCAGTCGATAGCAGACGAGCGTCTGCAAGATATGCCGCCAGCGGGTTCCCTCGCGCGAGTCGGGCAGCCGCGGCGTCCAGAACCGATCCAGTTCGAGTTGCTCATAGAGATGGCACGCCAGCCAGCACGCGCCCCATTGGCGCGGGCGATGCAGCTCCATCGCGTCGAGCCGCACCTGCACGCCGAAGCCCGCGGCGTGATCGGGAACGTCCCGCCCGGCCGGGAACAGCGCGAGCTGGCGCGGCCGTTGGCTCTCCTCGTCAAAGGCCTAGATGACCCGCGACCAAGCCGCATGCTGGCTGTCGTTGATCTCGCCCAGATACAGCACCGGGCGCTGGACCCCCCGGCCGCCAGCACAGCGCTTGCTTTCGACAATGCTCCAGTAACGGTGCTCTTTGCCGTTTTTCCTTCGCCGGGTGAATCGCAAGTACATGCACGCCGAAAGCTGACCCAGAAAAGGGGGGTAGGTCTTCACTACACTCGTTTTCGGCTTGTCGCCCCTTGTATTGACTCCGGTTTTTTCGACAAAATTCCAAATCCGTGCCCCAGTTGAGAAAGTCGGGTTAGGGGTTCCGCCGGAGGCGCCCAACGCGCTCGGCCCGCCGCGGTTGTCATCGACTTGAATTCGTTGCCTTGGGAGTCCGCGTGTAGAAGCGGCCTCCTGATGGCCGTGCAAGAGACTGAGCACGATCTCGCGGCGGCTTGGCGTGGGAGCCGATCAGCTTCTTATACCCCGACTCTTTGAAGAGCCGAAGAATTGCTTGACAGGACGGTCGAGTGGGATTCGGCTGAGGGATGTGATTCTGAACGAAGCCGACTGCGTCGGCAGAGGGGCTCTGAGGAGCGGCGATGCATGCTTTACATAGACATCGTGTTGGACGAGCCGTCGAAGGACAAGCGAAGTGATCACAGGAAGCGGTTCGTTGACTCCTGGCTTATGTGCGCGTGAACTTGAGTTGTGAGATGCCGCAGATCAACCACAGGCCGAATAAATTCGATCCGTCCGGTCGAACAGCGAGATTGCGAGGCGAGAAATATGGCTAAATCGCGGCGAAAGCGCCTAACCCGTTGTAACTGCTGACGAACCAAAAGTCACTTTCCCCATAGCGCAAGACTTGCGCCATCATTCTCCGAGGAGCCGCTCCCTTTCGTCCGACCAAGCGCCCGGTTACTTGTGATCCTGCTCCCAAGGGACACCGCTCGGCCTGCGGCGGCTTCGTTCAATAAGGCTTATGTGAGGTGCGCTCCCGTGCGTGGCAATCATCGCGCCGCGCACCTCACATAGCACCTCACATAACCCTCCAGATTGCACCTCACATAGCACCTCACATAACCCTCCAGATTTCGCGGTGGATTTCTCTCGGCTGACGACCGGCGCACCCTGATCGGGATTGCGCGAGACGGACTTGCCGAGAATCGGGTGTCCCGCCGGGCCTACGCCATGGTCCTTCTCGACCGGGGCTGGAGCTGCGAGCGTGTCGCGGCGGCTTTGTTGCTGGACGACGACATGGTCCGCAGCTGGCACAGCGCTTATCAGCGAGGCGGCGTCGAAGAGCTGAAGAGCTTCGGCCACGAAGGCAGCGGCAGCCACCTCAGCAGCGAACAGGAAGCCGCTTTGAGCGAATGGGTCGACGCCCATTGTCCCCACAGCATCCGGAAAGTCGGGGCCTGGTTGAGGCGGAGCTTTGGGCTGAGCTACAGCCGTTCCGGGCTGTTCGCCTTGCTGCATCGTCTGGGCTTCGACTACCGCAAGCCGGAACGGATGCCGCGCGGCCTCGACGACGCCAAACAGCAAGCCTTCATCGACGAATACGAGAACCTGCTCAATGAACCTGCTCAATACGATGGGCGTCGACGAGGCGGTCGTCTTCGTCGATGCGGTTCATCCGACCCATCAGGTCAGACCGGTCGGCTGTTGGGCCTGCAAGGGCGTCACGATCGCGGTGGAGCAGACGACGGGCCGTCAGCGGTTGAACATCCACGGCGCGATCAATCTGGAACCGGCCGGACGCAGATCCTCGAGGTCGAGACGGTCGACGCGGAGAGCTTGATCAAGCTATTGGGACAGGTCGAGAGCGCCCATCCTCGCGAACGCCTCATCCACGTCTTCGTCGACAACGCCAAATATCACAAAGCCCGCATCGTCCAAGAGTGGCTTGCGGCGGCCGGACGCAAATGCGTGCTGCGATTCTTTCCAAAGTACTGTCCTCATCTCGATCCGATCGAGAGGCTGTGGGTCTTGATGCATGAAAACGTCACCCACAATCGAGACTACAAGACCTTCTCGGAGCTCCGCGCAGAGATCATCACGTTCCTGCGGTATACCGTGCCCAGACACTGGAGCCGTTTCTGCGACCGAATCACCGACAATTTTCGCGTGATCCACCGCGCCAATTTTCGGGGTTCTCGCTTAGCCGGCGCATATCTGCGAAACAACACGGCAAAATTTGCCGATTGTCGTCAGCGAGGGCGTCGGACCGTCAACCTGCACAAGGCGTAGCTGCACAGTTTGAAGCGGCAACGGGAATATCCGGCTCTTCTCATGAGCGAAGCCGAAATCCACACTGGCTATTCTCTGACTCTGGCGCGCGCGCCCTAAAGCTAGCCAAAGATATTTGAACCTAAATTCGGCAGTTGGCTCTGATCGTCGCCCATGAAGCGGGGGGTGGTTCAATCTGCGGTTGCGTCAAGATGGACATAGGCGCGGTGGCGCGCGCAGGGCGCGGCCTTTGAGGAAGGCTTGAAAGGCGCGGGAGAGGATTTCGCGCCAACGCTGCCAGGGCGTCAACTGCTCCGCATTTGTGACCAACCGCCTCAGGAATCGGGCTACCGCTCGAAGCGCCTTTGCGGCGGGAACGGACTTGGCGTGCGTGCTGGCGATCTTGATCGTCGTTTGTCGCGCATGGCGCACCCGTTCGGCGATGGCGTGCAACAACAACGGTCGGCTCGTGATCGCCTCTCGGTGACGATCCGGCTCGGCCAAGCGCGTGAAGATGTTCCACCAATCATAAAACAACGCCACGAGGCGGGCCGCCAGACGACAGCGCGCCAGGTCATGAGTGACGAAGCCGCCCCAGCCCCACTGGTTCTTCAACTCGTCGAAAACATTCTCTCCATCGCCGCGGTCGCGATAGAGCTGGCCAAAGCTTTCCAGAGCCTCGACGAGCGTGGTCGCGAGAACCTGATATTCCCACATCTCCTCGCTCGGGCCGATGTCGGGGAAGGCGAGCCGAGGC
This sequence comes from uncultured Alphaproteobacteria bacterium, assembly GCA_963758335.1. Taxonomy (GTDB): domain Bacteria; phylum Pseudomonadota; class Alphaproteobacteria; order Rhizobiales; family Beijerinckiaceae; genus Roseiarcus. The sequence goes on from CAVWVF010000004.1 coordinate 1,899,933, forward strand.
GGTCCATCCTCGTCCATCGCGGGCCTCGCCAGCGCGCCTTTCACGCGCCGCCGCAAGACGACGGCGCGCCGTTGTCGGCTCCAGCCCTGCAATCGAATCTCGGTCTCTTTGGCTTGCCAACCTTGACCCGAATCGGCCCAATCGCTCTGCCGCGAAAGACGCTCGATCGCGCGTTTGACATTGGCGGTCAGCCGTAACTTGAACAAATACGGCAAAGCGCGCCGCTCGGCTTCGCCCATGATCCCCTCATTGCCGAAGCCCTTGTCGCCGCGCAAAAGAGAAGGCCAACAATCGCGGGGCGTTCGATCCAACAACGCCCACAGGCCAGGCGCGCTGTGATTGGAAGTGTGCTCGTCGCCCGCGCTCACATCCACGTCGAGAACCAATCGCGTCCCCGCCATCGAATAGGTGTGATAGCAGTGGCTAGGCCGTCCAGGCTTCTTGGGATTGTAGCCGACCACCGCTCCTTCCTGATGGCCGTAGAGCGGCTTCACCGTCGTATCGACGTCGAGTATCCACGCCTCGCTCAAAAGCGGCTCCACGCAAGGGTCGAGATGACCTCGTATCCAGTTGGCGCCCGCTTCTTCCTCGATCGCCGCGAACGCCCGCCGAACCGTGTCCTCGCTGACGATCTTGCTCATGTCGAGAAGCTCGGGCAACACGCCGTCGCCTCGCAGCGCCGCGATATGCGCGTAGCGCTTGTGCCCGGCCAACATCGACAACATCGCCGTCCCCAGCACGTCGCGCTTCTTGGGCGCGTTCGGGCTCGTGTAACGCAGCGGGCAATCCGCCACGAACGCCTCGAACAGCCCCGCAGTCTTCAGAAAATCGATGAAGAACGGCAATTGCCCGAGCGGCGTAAACGCCGCTTCATGGTCAAACTCGACCCGAACCGAACCGGCGAAACTGTCGACCACCACGCCCATGCCCGAGGCGTCGGGTTCAACCGCAGATTGTTCACCCGACGGGTGAGCCCCAAGCGCGCTAAATCTTCTCCCATGCATATGAAAATGAATGATTCTCGGCCCGCGGAAAACACCTAAACCGCCGAATTTAGGTTGAAATTTCAGGACGGTGGCGCGAGCAGGTGCGTGGGGTATCCGAGGATGGTTGAGACGCGCCGGGTCTGGCGATCGGAATAGATGAAGGCGGGTCCCTCGATGCGATAGTTGCCCTTCCAATCGATGACGAAGCAGGTATCGTTTTCTTCGATGTGGACGGGTTCGGGGTCGCCGTCGCGGGCCAGCCTTGCGGCGAGTTGATCGGACGGGTCGAGCAGCCAGGCGTCGCCGGTTTCGGTAGACAACAGGACAAGCTGACCAACAGTGACGACGCGCCCATGGCGGTCAGCAGCCCGGCGCTGGATGTAGCGGACCTCGTCGGCGAGGCGAAAGCTCTTCCCCTCCACCATCTGTTTGCCCGGTCGACGCCGGATCGCCTTTCGATCCCTGCCGGGTACCGAGGGGGCTGCCATGGATTTGTTCACCAAGCTGTTCGGCGACTTCTTGGTCTTCGTCTATCACTGCTTCGACCGGATTGTCATTCGCGGCTATCTGACGGCGCTGTCGCGGCCCGAGCTGGTCGTCCACTTCTTCCGTGAGATCGTCGGGGTGGCGGAGGTCAGCAAGGAGGCGCTGAGCCAGCGGACGGCCGATTGCCAGAATTGGGTGGAAGCCTACGCGCGCAATCACGCGATCCCGATCGAATGGGCCGAGAAGGGGGTACGCAAGGAGGACCACGTGCGGTGGCTGCGCCGCATGGAGAAGCGCAATGCCTACGGTGTCTACTTCATCTTCAAGAGCATGGAGCAAGGGCCGACCTTCCGCATCAGCCTGCCGAAGTACCCGGCCAAGGACCCGCACTACCGCATCGTCGCGCACCAGCGCAGCCGCTTCACGCATTACTACTTCTATGTCCGCGACGAGGGGCTCGGACCGATGGTTGTGCGGGTGGCTTCCTTCTTCCCCTTCCAGACCACCTACTATCTCAACGGCCACAGCTTCATCGAGCAGGAGCTGAAGCGGGCGGGGATCGGCTTCCGCAAGGAGGACAACGCTTTCCTCGCCGTCGACGACGTCGCGGCGCTGCAGGCGTCGGCCGACCGGCTGAGCCCAGAGATCATCCGCCGCCGCCTCGACTACTGGACCCTGATCATCGGACCGAAATTCTCAAAGAAGGAGCGCGCCAAGCTCAACCTGTCACGCTTCTACGCCATCTCCCAGATCGAGTACTGCCGCAACTTCATCTTCAGGCGTCGCTTTCCCATCCACAAGCTATTCGAGCGCAGCTGCGAACTCGGCCTGTGGCGGCTCAGTGCTGACAAGATCGCCACGATCTTCGGCAAGCGGGTCAGTCGCCGGATGCATGGCAAGCTGGCCATCGTCATCGACCAGATCGAGCACGGCCATCATGTCTTCCGCGCCTACTTCAAGAGCGGCTTCCTCAAACAGTATGAGAAGTTCCTGACCTTTCTGCGCAACGAATTGGTCTCCAACAATCTCGCCGACTTCGGCCTGCGCAAGGGGCTCGACCATCTCGAGGCCGTGCGGACCACCTTCCAGGTGATCACTGATCGCTTCGCCGGCTTCCAGGCCGAGTGGCTCAACGTGCATGTCGATTTCCCGCTGCTGCAGCGCCTCGCCCATCCGATCACTATCGGCGCGGTGCGTTATCCCGGCCTCAAGATCCACGAGCCGCGCATCATCCGCCTGTTCGAGGTCCTCCTGCATGGCGGTCCTCAGATCGGCGGCTGGACGGCCCGGCAGATCCATCAGGCCGTCCTCGACACCTTCGACCTCTCTGAGAAGACCTACCGCCTGAACCAGCTCCGCTACGACTTGCGCAAGCTCAAGGGACACGGCCTGATCGAGCGCGACGGCTCGCGCTACGCCTACCGGCTCTCACCCAAGGGCGTCCAAGTCGCCCTGCTCTTCCTCTTCTTCCACAAGCGCCTGTGCGGCCCCTCGCCAACAGCCGCTTCCATCACCGGCCGGACCCGCAACACCGTCCAGACAGCCGGCTCGAAGCCGCCTATCACCGCGCCGACACCGCCATCCAACGCGTCGTCGATCTCTTGGCTGCAGCTTGATCGCCCCGCGCCCCAATGACAATGTTCAACTCGTCTTGTCTATGATCCCTCAGGTAAGAATTGAATTGGCGGCGAGTGCACGATGTAGCGAACGCCAGAAATGACGGCCCGCGCCATTCTTTCGGGTGGCGGCCGCGACGGCTCCTTCAGCCGACGCCAGAGAAACAAGACGATGAGAAGCGGCAGATAGAGAAGCGCATTCGTGGCGAATGCGGCGACCGCCCCGGCCGACGCGACAATGACGCCGCCCATCGCGGGCCCGAAGCTGCGGGCGATGTTGTAACTGATGCAATTGAGCGCGACGGCAGAGGGCAGCGCCTCCGCCGGCACTTGCTCGCTTACAGACGCCTGCCACGCCGGCCCGAACAAGGCCATTCCACTGCCAATGATGAAGCAAGCGACAAGAAGGAGGACAGGCGTCACGACGCCTAGCCATGCGAGAGCCGAGAGCGAAATCGAGCCGACCAACGCGATCGACAACGCGACAAGTCCGACAATCCGCCGATCAAACATATCCGCGATCGCGCCCGCTGGCGTCGAGACCAGCGCGACCGGCAGCATCAACGACGTCTGGACCAGCGCTACCATATCGGCCGATGAAGAGATTTGCGTCATCGTCCATGCGGCGCCGACGCCCAGAACCAAGATGCCGAGGTTGGATAGTAGGCTTGCAGTCCAGATGCGTCGGAACACCGCATAGCGCAAAGGCGAGAAAATGCCGCGGGCGGAGGGCGCGCGCTTATTCGCCGTGATGCGCATCACACTGGCCAATTTGGCGAGACAGGCTCAGTTGATTTCGCCATTCGCTGGAACCTCGGGGCCGGCGGATTATTCCTGTCTGCGCACAAATTCGAGGACCTGACCGAACCCAGGACCCGAGATAGATCGAAGATAGCCCTTGATCAGCCCGCATCGACGCCTTCGATCACGCCGATCAGGGCGTCTTTCTCGATCCAGACTTCGGGCCGGTACTTCTGGCCGAGCCAAAGGTCCTCGCGATACTGTTGAGCGGCTCCCTCGACGATCTCGCCGGGACTATCCCACGAGGTGAAACTCATCAGGTTGCGGGTGCGGTCCTCGATCGCATCCCAGTCGAACAGGCCGGCGCGGGCCCGTTTTTGATGACGACGCCCAAGCGCTTGTATTCCGAGTGAATATTCTCGATCAGACGCCGGCTGACGAATTGATAAAACAGTTGGCGAAGGGTGAGAACGAAACCGAGCGCCTCATATTCGGCGATGATGCTGTTGGCCTGTTCGATCAGGGCCAGAGTTTTCGCCTGAAGTTTGGTCGCCTCGAAGGCTTCCAAACTCATGGAGCGCTCCCCGCGCTCCTGCGAGGGCGACTCCGAACTTGCTCTTGCGATGGAAAGGTCTTATTTTGTGATGGCATGTCGTTTTCGCTCATTGGACCGGGCGAAAAAATCCTGAGGCCGGCGCCGCGTTGCTGCGGGCCGGCCTTTTTCACGCGACAAACTGACGCTCGAAAAATTTCCGCAGTGCGGATCGGCTGCTGCACCATCGGTTGCCGACTTTTTTGGCGGGCAGCCTGCCGTTTTCGAGCAGGTGGTAAGTCGCCCTCGGAGTGCGGCCGATCACTTTGGCGATGGGTTTCACTTCCCAAACCAAATCATCCGCTAGCCCCCCGCCGGTGTCATCGCCTGAATTTGTACCGACCGTCTGCATTTCTTCGTCTCCTCTTGACCAAATACGTGTTGCGTATTTTACTGCAAATTTTTTACGTTCCACATTCGCTCAAACGAAACTTTGCGTCTTTGAGGCTCGTGTTCAAGTTCACAATAACAGCGGAAATACTGTTCTCATCGATCATTGAAACCAGCATTTCCGGTAGAGAAACCGGCGAGCGCGTCTCTGACCAAATCGTGATGCGTCCCGCCAAATTGTAGATCATTAAGTTTCGACCGACACCTTGAATCGCGTCATCAAAAATAGCGCGAAAATAAGGAAGGCGCGAAATAAATAGTGATCTCAGTCCAAGGGCGACTTGACGAAGGTTGCCTATCGCGACGCCCTGAAGAGCAAAGCCGTTCAAGACGCATGCGATCGTGACTTCTTCCTTTCCAAACATGCGATGCACTCCGGAGCCCGCACGCTCGCTTAGGGGCTCGGCTTTTATTGCGCCCGCTTCGGCCCACAGCTGAACCGATCGCCTTTTGGCGCCGGTAATTCGTGTGATATCCGCAAGAGTGTACACGCGGTGTCTCATAATCAAATACGTTTCGCGCTTTTACCAACCGTCTCCACCCGTGTCAAGCGATCGCGTTGTGTGAACAGACCGCGATTGGCGCGAAGCGCGCGCGCCGCGCCGCCGCACCTTGCACCCTTGTCGGGACCAGCCGCCATGTTGCGTTTCATGTTGCACGGACTAGCTGTGGCTGTTTGTAAGCCGTTGTAATTCAACGGTGTGTGTTGCGAGCCAACGCAACATGAAAAAGGCCCCAGGAGCGGGCCTTTGGTTTTCAGTAAGTACTTGATTTTAAAGGCTGGTGGGGGAGGTAGGACTCGAACCTACGAAGGCTTAGCCAGCGGATTTACAGTCCGCCCCCTTTGCCGCTCGGGACACTCCCCCTGACGTCCGGCAATCGAGACTCGTTAAGCGAGACACGCGGACGAAAACGCCTCGGGCAGGCCGAGGTGCGCGTGACGGCTTATCTTGCCTCGGCGGGCGGCCTGTCAACTGGAAAATGGGCCGCGCGCCGGCTCTCTCGCCTTGCGCATCGAAGACGCTTATGACTGCAAGGTCGAAACCGAAGCGAAAAGTCTTCCTCATGACCCGCAACCGAGACCGACGCCGCGCGCTGCCCGCTCGCCCATGCGAGCAGCATCGGCTCGTCGGTCCGGCGAAGCCGCAGCCGCGCCCGTCGTCAGCGACGCCGGAGGGCAAGACCCCGCGCGGGCGGCGGCGCGAGCTGCACGAAGGGGACGTCGTGCGGATCTACGGCTTCCACAGTGTCGAGGCGGCGCTGAGGGCGCCCCGACGCGCGCTCGTCCGCCTCTATGCCACGGCGGCGGCCGCCGAGCGGCTGAAGCCCGAGATTGACGCGCGCGGTGTCGAGACGCGCGTCATGAGCCCCGAGGAGATCGCCGCCCGCACTTCGCGCGACGCCGTGCACCAGGGCGTGCTGCTCGAGGCGCGGCCTCTCCCGCCGATCGACCTCTCCGAACTGCCGCCGAACGGCCTCGTCCTCGTCCTCGACCAAATCACTGACCCGCACAACGTGGGGGCGATCCTGCGCGCCGCCGCCGCCTTCGCGGTCGACGCGCTCGTCACCACCGAGCGCCATTCGCCAGAATTCTCCGGCGCGCTGGCCAAATCCGCCTCCGGCGGTCTCGAGCACGTGCCGATCTGCCCAGTGACCAACCTAGCCCGGGCGCTATCCGAAATCGGCGACATGGGCTACATGCGCGTCGGCCTCGATTCGGAAGGACCCGCCCCGCTCGACGATATCCCGCTCGCCCGTCCGCTCGTTCTCGTGCTTGGCGCGGAAGGCAAGGGGCTACGCCGTCTCACCCGCGAGCGCTGCGACGTTCTCGCCCGGCTCGACCTTCCCGGCGCGATCAAGAGCCTCAACGTCTCCAACGCCGCGGCGATCGCGCTCGCGCTGGCCTGGCGGCGCCTGTAAGGGCCTGAGGCCGTTGTCCTGAGACGGGGTCGGCGCAAACTGGAGCCGATCGAGCCATTTCAACGGGTTGGGCGCCAAAAACTGTCACTCTTCGCGTCTTGTCAGGCTCTTCGCCCAGGAGCCAATTTCCTGCGCAGAATCAACTAATTTCACTAGTTTTATGAGTATTGTTCGGAGACTACGCCAACCCAACTCCAAACGCCTCGGCTGGAAGGGGCGTTGGGTCGAACGGAAAAGGGGCTGACATGAGCGTTCTGGTGACAGGCGGGGCTGGCTACATCGGCGGCCACATGACACTGGCCCTCCTTGACGCGGGCGAATCGGTCGTCGTGCTCGACAATCTTTCGACCGGCTTCGACTGGGCCGTCCCCGACGAGGCGAGCCTCGTCGTCGGCGACGTCGGCGACGCGGATCTCGTCGCCCGGCTGATCGAGGAGCATGAGGTGACCGCAATCGTCCATTTCGCGGCGAAGATCGTCGTGCCGGAATTGGTCGCCGATCCGCTCGGCTACTACCGCAACAACACTTCGAACGCGCGCACGCTCATCGAAGCGGCGGTCAACGCCGGGGTGAAAACCTTCATCTTCTCCTCCACCGCCGCCGTCTACGGCGAAACCTCGTCCGAGCCGGTGTCCGAGCAGACGCCGCTCGCGCCGATCTCGCCTTACGGCCGCTCGAAAGTGATGGTCGAATGGATGCTCGAGGACACCGCCCGCGCCTACGACTTCCGTTACGTCGCGCTGCGCTATTTCAACGTCGCCGGGGCCGACCCGCGAGGCCGCCTCGGCCAGTCGACGCCGAACGCGACCCATCTTATCAAGCGCGGCGTGCAGACCGCGCTCGGCCTCTATCCTCAAATGGAAATCTTCGGCCAGGACTATCCGACCCACGACGGCACCTGCGTGCGCGACTACATCCAGGTGACCGACCTCATCGATGCGCACATGGCCGCGCTCGCCTATCTGCGCGGGGGCGGGGCGAGCCTCGTCTGCAACTGCGGCTACGGACACGGGCAGACGGTCAGGGAGGTCATCGAAGTGGTGAAGCGGGTGTCGGGCGTCGATTTCAGGGTTGTATTGTCGCCGCGGCGCCCGGGCGACCCGGCGACCATCGTCGCCCGCGCCGACCGGGTGAAGAGCACGCTCGGCTGGGCGCCCAAGCGCGACAATCTCGACGACATCGTGCGCCAGGCGCTCGACTGGGAGCGCCGCCTGCACAACCGGAGGCCCGGGCAAAAGCGATAAGCGTGAAAGAGCCGACGAGTCTCGCGTCTTTTGGCTTTACAATCGCCGCGCCAATCGGTTGATTGGCGGCAACCACAGCGGAGGAAGCGCATGCGCTTAGGCGACCGGCGGGGATGAGCACGGACGACATTCTCGTCACGGAGGGTCTCTCCAAGAGCTTCGGCGATTTCCGCGCGGTCAGCGAGGTTTCGTTGCGCATCGCGCGCGGGACGATTCACGCGCTGATCGGCCCGAACGGCGCCGGCAAGACGACCTGCTTCAACATGCTGACCAAATTCATCGCTCCGACTGCGGGGCGAATCTCGTTCAATGGTCGCGACATCACCGCCATGCGGCCGGCCGACGTCGCGCGCCTTGGGCTCGTTCGCTCGTTCCAGATCTCGGCCGTGTTTCCGCATCTGACCGCGCTGGAAAACGTGCGGATCGCGCTGCAGCGGTCGCGCGGCGATTCGTTCGACTTCTGGCGATCGAAGTCCTCCCTCGACCGGCTCAACGCCCGGGCGCACGAGCTTCTCGACAGCGTGGGCCTCGCCTCCTTCGCCTATTCGAGAGCGGGCGAGATATCCTACGGCCGCAAGCGGGCGCTCGAACTCGCGACCACGCTTGCGGTCGAGCCCGAGATGATGCTGCTCGACGAGCCGATGGCGGGCATGGGCCATGAGGACATTGACCGCATCGCCGCCCTCATCCGCCGCGTATCGGCGAACCGCACGATCCTCATGGTCGAGCATAACTTGCAGGTGGTCGCCAACCTGTCGCATTGCATCACGGTGCTGACGCGCGGGCGGGTGCTGGCCGAGGGGGACTATCGCACGGTGTCGGAGAACGAAGAAGTGCGCGAGGCCTATATGGGGGCGGGGCATGCCTGAGCCGCCTCCCGCTTCGAGGCCGGCCGCGGGCGCCGCGGCGCTGCTTCGGGTCAGAGACCTGCAGGCCTGGTACAACGAATTGCACATTCTGCACGGCGTCGACCTCGACGTGCGCGAGGGCGAGGTCGTGACCCTGCTCGGGCGCAACGGGGCGGGCAAGACCACGACGCTCAAGGCGATCATGGGCATCGTCGGCAAACGCAGCGGCTCGGTCATGTTCTTCGACCGGGAGCTCGTCGGCCTGCCGATCGAGCGCATTGCCCGGCTTGGCGTCGCGCTCTGCCCGGAGGAGCGCGCTGTCTTCGCGAGCCTCACGGTCAAGGAGAACCTGTTCCTGCCGCCGCAGATCGCCAGGACCGGCGGGATGAGCGTCGAGCGGATCTATGCGCTCTTCCCCAACCTGCGCGAGCGCCTCTCGAGCGGCGGCGGCAAGCTCTCGGGCGGCGAGCAGCAGATGCTGGCGATCGCCCGGATCCTGCGCACCGGCGCGCGCTTTCTCATGCTCGACGAGCCGACCGAGGGCCTCGCCCCGGTCATCATCCAGCAGATCGGCCGCACCATCGCTGAACTCAAGCGCGCGGGCTTCACCATCTTGCTGGTCGAACAGAACTTCCGCTTCGCCTCGACGCGCGCCGACCGCTTCTTCGTCATGGAGCACGGCAGAATCATCGACGCCTTCGCCAGTGCCGAGCTCGAGGGGAAGATGGACATGCTGCATGAGGCGCTGGGGGTGTGACGTGAACCCTGTGATGGGCTACCCCTCACCCCGGCCCTCTCCCGCAAGCGGGAGAGGGGGCGAATCCCTCTCCCGCTTGCGGGAGAAGGTGGCGCGAAGCGCCGGATGAGGGGAGGCCGGCGGTGAACGTTTTCGGCCACGTCATCAGCTGGCCCCAGCTCTACGGCCAGCTTCTGATCGGGCTCATCAACGGTTCGTTCTATGCGCTCCTGAGCCTCGGGCTCGCCGTCATTTTCGGCATGCTGACGATCGTCAATTTCGCCCACGGCGCCTTCTACATGATGGGCGCCTTTGGGGCCTATTTCCTGCTGGTCGGGGCCGGCCTCAACTACTGGTGGGCGCTCATCCTGTCGCCGCTGGCGATCGGCGCGATCGGCGCAGTCGTCGAGCGGCTGCTCCTCAAGCGGCTGGCGGGGTTCGATCCGCTCTACAGCCTGCTCCTCACCTTCGGCCTCGCGTTGATCTTCCAGGGCCTCTTTCAGAATTATTTCGGCGCCTCCGGCATGCCTTACGCGATCCCCAAGCAGCTCAACGGCGCCTACAATCTGGGCTTCATGTTCCTGCCTATCTACCGCGGCTGGGTCATCGCCGCCTCGATGGTCGTCTGCTTCGGCACCTGGCTCGCCATCGAGAAGACGAAGCTCGGCGCTTACCTCAGGGCGGGGACGGAGAACCCCACTATGGTGCGCGCCTTCGGCATCAACGTACCGCGCATGGTGACGCTGACCTACGCCTTCGGCGTCGGGCTCGCGGCATTCGCCGGGGTGCTGGCCGCGCCGATCAATCAGGTCCGCCCGGGCATGGGCGAAAGCATCATCGTGGTCGTCTTCGCCGTGGTGGTGATCGGCGGCATGGGCTCGATCCTCGGCTCGATCGTGACCGGCTTCGTGCTCGGCGTCATCGAAGGCCTGACCAAGGTCTTCTACCCCGAGGCGTCGAACACGGTCGTGTTCGTCATCATGGCGATCGTCCTTTTGATCCGGCCGGCCGGCCTGTTCGGAAGGACCGCCTGAAATGAGCGCGGAAGCCATGGTCACGGCCGACCTCACCGAGCGCAACCGCCGGGCGAACGCCATCGCCTTCGGCGTGATGGTCGCGCTGATCGCGATCGCCCCGTTCGTCGCCTATCCGTTCTTCATCATGCAGGCGCTCTGCTTCGCCCTCTTCGCCTGCGCCTTCAACCTGCTGATCGGCTACGTCAACCTGCTCTCGCTCGGCCACGCGATGTTCCTCGGCCTCGCCAGCTACGTCTGCGCGCACGCCGCGAAAGTTTGGGGCATCGAGCCGGTGTCGGCGATTCTACTCGGCGTGCTGGCTTCAGGGGCGCTGGGCCTCGTCACGGGGGCGCTCGCCATCCGCTCGATCGGCATTTATTTCGCGATGATCACAGTCGCCTTCTCGCATATGGTCTATTTCTTCTGCCTCGAGGCGCCGTTCACCCACGGCGAGGACGGCATCCAGGCGGTGCCGCAGGGCCGGGCGCTCGGCCTCTTCGACCTCTCCAATCCCTGGATTCTCTACGTTTTCGTCGCAATCGTGTTCCTGTTCGGCTTTCTTTCGATCCAGCGCATCGTCAACTCGCCGTTCGGCGAGATCCTGAAGGCGATCCGCGAGAACGAGCCGCGCGTCGTCTCGCTCGGCTACCGCTCGATGCAATACAAGCTCGCCGCCTTCACCCTGTCGGCGGCCCTTGCCGGCCTCGCCGGCGCGACCAAGGCGATCGTCGCCCAGAACGCCTCCCTGACTGACGTCGCCTTCGCCATGTCGGGCGAGGTCGTGCTGATGACGTTGGTCGGCGGCATGGGCACGTTCTACGGACCGGTCTTGGGCGCGCTGATCGTCGTCTCGATGCAGAACTACCTCGCCCAGTTCGGCGAGTGGGTGACCGTCATCCAGGGCGTCGTGTTCGTCGCCTGCGTGCTCGCCTTCCGCCGGGGGATCGTGGGGGAGCTGGCGGCAAGGGCGAAGATTTCGGTATAACAGACGAAGCGGCCGAGGCGCATTCCATTTTGACAATACTTGCACGCGACTTATAGTCGCAGGCCCGATAGACGCTCGCGCAGCAATTGGCCGGTCAGGAGGAATGCCATGAAGAAGCTGGTGTTGCAGCAATTGTTTCTCGCCTTGTTGACGGCGGGATTGATGCTCGGCGCGCTCGCCATCAACGCCACCGCCGACGAAGTCAAGTCAGGCGTCTATGGGGACGTCGCAATATCGACGGGCTATTCCGGCGATGTGGCGATCCGGGGATACGACCCGGTCGCCTATTTCACCGACAAGAAGGCGGTTCCCGGCTCCGAGACCTACTCCTACAAGTGGCTCGGCGCGACCTGGCGTTTCGCCAGCGACGCGCATCGGCGCCTGTTTGCCGCGAACCCGATTCGCCGAGGATGGCGGAGCGGTGGTCAATATCGACCCTGAGAGCTGGCAGATCATCGACGGCAAGCTCTATTTGAGCGGCGAGGCGCATTTCCAGGACCGCAAGCTCGATGTCGCTACGGCCGACGCCAACTGGCAAGTCGCTCGCGCTAAAATTGAGAAATGACGGGCGTCAATCTTTCATAGAGAAATATCTAGCCAAAGATATTTGAAATTTCAGGACGGTGGCGCGAGCAGGTGCGTGGGGTATCCGAGGATGGTTGAGACGCGCCGGGTCTGGCGATCGGAATAGATGAAGGCGGGTCCCTCGATGCGATAGTTGCCCTTCCAATCGATGACGAAGGAGGTATCATTTTCTTCGATGTGGACGGGTTCCGGGTCGCCGTCGCGGGCCAGCCTTGCGGCGAGTTGATCGGACGGGTCGAGCAGCCAGGCGTCGCCGGTTTCGGTAGAGAACAGGACCAGCTGACCAACAGTGACGACGCGCCCATGGCGGTCAGCCGCCCGACGCTGGATGGAGCGGACCTCCTCGGCGAGGCGAAAGCTCTTCCCCTCCACCATCTGTTTGCCCGGTCGACGCCGGATCGCCTTTCGATCCCTGCCGGGTACCGAGGGGGCTGCCATGGATTTGTTCACCAAGCTGTTCGGCGACTTCTTGGTCTTCGTCTATCACTGCTTCGACCGGATTGTCATTCGCGGCTATCTGACGGCGCTGTCGCGGCCCGAGCTGGTCGTCCACTTCTTCCGTGAGATCGTCGGGGTGGCGGAGGTCAGCAAGGAGGCGCTGAGCCAGCGGACGGCCGATTACCAGAATTGGGTGGAAGCCTACGCGCGCAATCACGCGATCCCGATCGAATGGGCCGAGAAGGGGGTACGCAAGGAGGACCACGTGCTGCGGGCGCCGCATGGAGAAGCGCAATGCCTACGGTGTCTACTTCATCTTCAAGAGCATGGAGCAAGGGCCGACCTTCCGCATCAGCCTGCCGAAGTACCCGGCCAAGGACCCGCACTACCGCATCGTCGCGCACCAGCGCAGCCGCTTCACGCATTACTACTTCTATGTCCGCGACGAGGCGCTCGGACCGATGGTTGTGCGGGTGGCTTCCTTCTTCCCTTTCCAGACCGCCTACTATCTCAACGGCCACAGCTTCATCGAGCAGGAGCTGAAGCGGGCGGGGATCGGCTTCCGCAAGCATGACAACGCTTTCCTCGCCGTCGACGATGCAGCGGCGCTGCAGGCGTCGGCCGACCGGCTGAGCCCAGAGATCATTCGCCGGCGCCTCGACTACTGGACCCTGATCCTCGGACCGAAGTTCTCAAAGAAGGAGCGCGCCAAGCTCAACCTGTCACGCTTCTACGCCATCTCCCAGATCGAGTACTGCCGCAACTTCATCTTCAGGCGTCACTTTCCCATCCACAAGCTATTCGAGCGCAGACTGCGAACTCGGCCTGTGGCGGCTCAGCGCTGACAAGATCGCCACGATCTTCGGCAAGCGGGTCAGTCGCCGGATGCATGGCAAGCTGGCCACGGTCATCGACCAGATCGAGCACGGCCATCATGTCTTCCGCGCCTACTTCAAGAGCGGCTTCCTCAAACAGTATGAGAAGTTCCTGACCTTTCTGCGCAACGAATTGGTCTCCAACAATCTCGCCGACTTCGGCCTGCTTAAGGGGCTCGACCATCTCGATGCGGTGCGGACCACCTTCCAGCTGATCACGGATCGCTTCGCCGGCTTCCAGGCCGAGTGGCTCAACGTGCATGTCGATTTCCCGCTGCTGCAGCGCCTCGCCCATCCGATCACCATCGGCGCGGTGCGTTATCCCGGCCTCAAGATCCACGAGCCGCGCATCATCCGCCTGTTCGAGGTCCTCACCCAAGGGCGTCCAAGTCGCCCTCCTCTTCCTCTTCTTCCACAAGCGCCTGTGCGGCCCCCTCGCCAACAGCCGCTTCCATCACCGGCCGGACCCGCAACACCGTCCAGACAGCCGGCTCGAAGCCGCCTATCACCGCGCCGACACCGCCATCCAACGCGTCGTCGATCTCTTGGCTGCAGCTTGATCGCCCCGCGCCTCAATGACAATGTTCAACTCGTCTTGTCTATGATCCCTCAGGTAAGAATCTAAGAGCGTCTGGAAGCACATAGACATAGTCGACGCCGTCGTCGCGTGAAGCGGCGACCGTACGATAAACGGCGCCGCAAAGCCAGGGTTCGGACATATAGGCGTCGAACTGCACGCAAAGCTGGTCGTTCTCCAATCGAATGACGCCGGCCAAGAGGGAATGTGCGTCTCGAAAAGCGATGCGGTTCTCTTTGTCGATCTGAAGGATGAACGGAGTATTCTCGCCGTGGATGGAAGCGTAGCCAGCCCACGTGTGGCCAGTCGCCAAAGCCGCCAAGCCCTGACCGGTGACCTGATCCTGCGGCCGACCTTCGAAGCCGAGCGGCCACTCCGGAATGCCTGCGGCCTTTAATCCCTCCAAATGGTGGTTGAGATCCTCCGGTCGCTTGTAGAGGAGTCCGTAGACAAACCGGGCATTGGCCAGGCTGGGCTTCGGAAAGATCGTATCGGGGATGCGTCCGGCTTCGCTTCGCGCCAGGTCGAGCTTGCCCAGATGGGCGTATGCGGCGGCGAGGTATTCGTGCGGAGTGTTGGCGGCGGTCAGGATCGCGCTGGCGGCCTTCATCTCCTCGATCGCCCGATCATATTGGCGCGCAATGAAGAAAAACGCCGGCGATCTGTCGGATGATCGGCGGCGGCGAGGGGCTCAGGCGCAGCGCCTGCTCGGTCACGGCGACCGCTTCCGTCGACTCGCCTGAATAGGCCAATATCATCCCGAGATTTGCGAGCGCGTACGGGTCACGCGGACCGAGGCTGACCGCCCGGCGCGCGGACGCGAGCGCGTCGGCATGCCGCCCATCGTTTAGCTGGAGGACCGACAGGGCCTCATAGGCGCGGCCATTGTTCGGGTCGAGCTCCAGCGCGCGACTGGCGGCGTTGAGCGCACGCTTGCGAGTGACTGGGACTGGCGTGGACCCGAGATCGAAGATCGAACCGAGCGCGGCCGCCAGCGCGTAACCCGACTGGGCGTCGGCGAAGTTCGGATCCAGTTCGACCGCCTTGGCGTAAAAGGCCAGGGCGCGCGCCGGAGCTGTGTTAGGCCCGACTTCACTATAGAGTCCCTCGTTCTCCGCCCGAAGGTAGTAGTCGTATGCCTCGAGATTCTTGGTGTGCGCCTGGGCCGGCTTCCTCTCGCCGGCGTCGGTCGATTGCGCAGTCTGAGGCGCTTGCAATGCCGGCCAGAAGCGGACCAACGCGAGCGAGCCGGCAAGCGCGATCAAGATGAGAAATCCGATCAGCGTCAGATTCCCCTGCGTGAGGCCGCCGGTTGAGTCGCGAGGGCTCCGCCGCATCCGAAGCGCTGCAGCGAACCGGCGTGCCAAGGACAAAGGCTTCGGTTCGACCGCTGTCGCGCTCTTGGAGGCGAAATGAAAGGCGCGCACCGGACGCACGATGTTCTTCAGCCTTTGCTCGCCGGCGTCGGCGAAATTGGCCGCGACCTTGCCTTGCACCTGCCAGTAGGCGTCCTCGGAGAGACAAATCCCGCCGGGCCTCGCGACGCCTTCCAGTCGCGCAGCGATATTGACGCCGTCGCCCATGAGATCGCCGTCGCTCTCCTCCACGACGTCCCCGAGATGAATGCCGACGCGGAACTCGATGCGGCGCTCAGGCGGAAGGTCGGCGTTGCGTCCGACCATCGCGTTCTGCACTTCGATCGCGCAGCGCACAGCGTCGACCACGCTGCGGAACTCGATGATGCTGCCATCGCCGGTGCGCTTGACGATGCGCCCGTGGTGCATGGCGATGGTCGGGTCGATCAGGTCGGTGCGCAGTTCGCGTAGCCGCGCAAGCGTGCGCTCTTCGTCGGCGCCAGTCAGCCGGCTGTAACCGACCACGTCGGCGACCAGAATTGCCGCTAGCTTGCGCGCTTCGCTCATCAGGCGCCCGCCTTCCGCAGGCGAAGATAGCATCCGGGGCTCATCAAATCACGGGGGCTCGGGAGAGATAAATCAGCAAATTCGACAGCGTGAGAACATGCCGCGCGTCCGGCATCAGGACTCCTCGGGCGGCTAGCCCACCTCCTTGACGCCGGCGGCGCTAGCTACGGCAGAGCGAACCATGGGCGCAAGTGCGCCGGTTATGGGCTTGAGGAGGCGTTCGACCGAAGGCAGAATCCTGACGACTATGACTTTCGCTCCTTCGGCGTTCGGATGCAGCCCGTCGGGCTGGAAGAGCTTGGGATCGCCGGCCACGCCATCGAGAAAGAACGGATAGAGCTGCGCGTGATAGGTTTTGGCGAGCGCCGAATCGGCCGCCGAGAATTCCCGGCCATACTCAGGGCCGAGGTTCGGAGCGGCGCGCATGCCGGCGACGAGCGTGGGCAGACGGGCGGAACGCGCCTTGTCGAGGATCGCTGAGAGCGCCCGCTTCATCATTTCGGGCGGAAGGCCGCCAGCCATATCGTTGGCGCCAAGCTCGACGATGAGCGTGTCCGCGTCCGGCGGGACAGCCAAATAAAAGCGGACGAGCCCGTCCGCCGCGGTGTCTCCTGACGCGCCGGCGTTGATGACTTCGACGGCCCAGCCTTTCTCGCGCAACGCCGCCTGAAGGCGGCTGGGAAAGGCCTCGGCGACCGGCAGGCCAAACCCGGCGGTCAGGCTGTCGCCGAGCGCCACGAGGCGCAGCGTGCGCGCGCCGGCCGGCGCTGCTTGCGCCAGGACTGCGACAGTTAGAACCGCAAGCGCCTCCTTGGCCGCGTCAGCCGCGCCGCCGCGCTCTCGTACGCAAAGATCAGATACCGCCGCATAGCCGGGTCGGGCTCCTTGGCGAGGCGTTGGCGCAGGTCGCTTGCGGCTTTGGCCGCGTCGGGCGGGTCCAGCCGCGCCGCCGCGCTCCCATACGCCTTGATCAGAGTCTGCCGCGTATCCGAGTCGGGATCCTCGGCGAGGCGTTGGCGCAGGTCGCTTGCGGCTTTGGCCGCGTCGGGCGGGTCCAGCCGCGCCGCCGCGCTCCCATACGCCTTGATCAGAGTCTGCCGCGTGTCCGAGTCGGGATCCTCGGCGAGGCGTTGGCGCAGGTCGCTCGCGGCTTTGGCCGCGTCGGGCGGGTCCAGCCGCGCCGCCGCGCTCCCGTACGCATTGATCAGATACTGCCTCATCTCGTGGTAGAGCTCCTTCGCGAGGCGTTCGCGCAGGTCGCTTGCCTCTTTGGCCGCGTCGGGCGGGTCCAGCCGCGCCGCCGCGCTCCCGTAGGCCTCGATCAGAGATTGCCGCATAGCCGGGTCGGGCTCCTTGGCGAGGCGTCCGCGCAGGTCGCTCGCGGCTTTGGTCGCGTCGGGCGGGTCCAGCCGCGCCGCCGTGCTCCCGTACGCATTGATCAGAGACCGCCGCATAGCCGGGTCGGGCTCCTTGGCGAGGCGTTGGCGCAGGTCGCTTGCGGCTTTGGCCGCGTCGGGCGGGTCCAGCCGCGCCGCCGCGCTCCCATACGCCTTGATCAGAGTCTGCCGCGTATCCGAGTCGGGATCCTCGGCGAGGCGTTGGCGCAGGTCGCTTGCGGCTTTGGCCGCGTCGGGCGGGTCCAGCCGCGCCGCCGCGCTCCCATACGCCTTGATCAGAGTCTGCCGCGTGTCCGAGTCGGGATCCTCGGCGAGGCGTTCGCGCAGGTCGCTCGCGGCTTTGGCCGCGTCGGGCGGGTCCAGCCGCGCCGCCGCGCGCCAGTACCCAAAGATCAGATACCGCCGCATACCCCCGGGTTGGGCTCCTTCGCGAGGCGTTCGCGCAGGTCGCTTGCCGCTTTGGCCGCGTCGGGCGGGTCCAGCCGCGCCGCCGCGCGCACGTAGGCCTCGATCAGAGATTGCCGCATAGCCGGGTCGGGCTCCTTGGCGAGGCGTCCGCGCAGGTCGCTCGCGGCTTTGGTCGCGTCGGGCGGGTCCAGCCGCGCCGCCGTGCTCCCGTACGCATTGATCAGAGACCGCCGCATAGCCTGGTCGGGCTCTTTGGCGAGACGTTCGCGCGGGTCGCTTGCGGCTTTGGCCGCGCCGGTTGGGTCCAGCCGCGCCGCCGCGCTCCCGTAGGCCTCGATCAGAGATTGCCGCATACCTGGCTCGGGCTCCTTGGCGAGACGTTCGCGCAGGTCGCTTGCGGCTTTGGCCGCGCCGGTTGGGTCCAGCCGCGCCGCCGCGCTCCCGTAGGCCTCGATCAGAGATTGCCGCATAGCCTGGTCGGGCTCCTTGGCGAGGCGTTCGCGCAGGTCGCTTGCCGCTTTGGCCGCGCCGGCCGGGTCCAGCCGCGCCGCCGCGCGCCAGTACCCAAAGATCAGATACCGCCGCATACCCCCGGGTTGGGCTCCTTGGCGAGGCGTTCGCGTAGGTCGCTTGCCGCTTTGGCCGCGTCGGCCGGGTCCAGCCGCGCCGCCGCGCGCACGTAGGCCTCTATCAGAGATTGCCGCATAGCCGGGTCGGGCTCCTTGGCGAGGCGTTCGCGCAGGCGATCGGCAAGACCCCGCGCGGTCGCGGGTTCGATCGACGTGACCGCGTGCACCCAGTCGGATCCGACTGCCCGGAGTCGCGCGGGACTGTTCAGGAGGTGGTCGACAACAGCATCTCGGACGACCGGCGACAACTCCCACAATGCGAGGACAGCGGCGGCCCCCTGGCGGGAGTCCGAGTTGAGCCCGTCGACAATTTGCGTCGTCAAGGTGCGAATGTTTTCCTCACGCCACAGGAAGCCGCCCAATGCGAGGATGACGACGACCTGTAGTGCGCGGATGAGACTGAGAGCCGCGTAGAACCTGTACGGCCCATAGGCGAACCCGCCTCTTGGACGGAGCCGAGCCCAGAGGAACTTCGCCTGCGCGGCGAGCGGCAATAAGGTGCGGATGCGCTGGGCAACGCTGCTTCCCGCCGCGTTCCAAGCGGCATTCCCCTCCTGAAGTTGCTGCATCAGCCAATTCGCGTACCGGCTCTCGGCGAGGATCGCCCGCGCGATGTAGTCGTGATCGAGCCGCCAGCGGCTCTCATCTCCCTCTGTCCCAGGCTTCTCGCGCACGACTTCGTCCGGACCCGCAGGTCGAATCGTTCCACGCGCAGTAGCTTGCTTCTCTTCGACAGAGCCCGATAGGCGCCCCACAAAACCAGTAGCGCCGCGGAAAACGACACAACAAGGGTGAGCGGGGTCGCGACCGAAGGCCCCCACGACGGACCGAGCAGGTCCTCCGGGACAGGCTTCAGCCACTTGATGCCGGCGGTGACTGACGCCCCGAATGCGCCGATGGCTGCCAGGGCGGCGGTTGCAGGGACAAGTATGTCCTAAATCTTGCGGGGATCGAGAAACGCCATCGAAGGATCGCCTCGCGCCGCATCCTGCCAGAGCGAACAATTTTGTCCATCGGTTTGCGGCGCCTCTGCGGCGTTGACGCATTGTGCGGGCGCGTCGGTGCGCTGATCGTCGTCTCGATGCAGAACTATCTCGCCCAGTTCAGCGAGTGGGTGACCGTCATCCAGGGCGTCGTCTTCGTCGCCTGCGTTCTCGCCTTCCGCCGCGGGATCGTCGGCGAGCTCGCGGCGCGGGCGAAGATTTCGCTGTAGGAGGCCGCGGCTAGGATGGGCGCGCGCCGGGTCCGCCACCGGATTGTCCAACGCGCTCCGTGAGAGACCTATGGCCGAGTTCTCGGCGAGAAGCATTTCGTCGAATCGATTTTCGCTCCGGCACACCCCCCATTGCGAGTTCAACGATGAGGGACAGTCAAACGTTGACTGGCGTCGTCCGAAAGAGATTGACTTGTAATCGAGCTCATTGGGCTTGATTTGCTAGCGTGACTGTACACGTCACGCGAGGGGGGCGCAGAATTCGGGGTTCACGCGAAACGACGAACCGTCAGGTTCGCGCAATCTTGGATCGGCTTCGGTTTGTCGCTGAAAGCTAAGAAGTCGTTCAATTCTTCGGCGGTTTGGACTGAGGTCCCCTCTCGGCTGTCGAGTCGCCTTTCGCTTGTAGTGGCGTTGCGGCTAGATGGCGTTCTTCGCGGTGGAGTATCTCTGCGCTTGGTAACCCCTGCAGACGCGTGGGAAGAGGACGTCTACGGGCACATTGAAGTCAGACTTCCAGGCGTTGCTCGCACGCTTCGCATCAATCCCGTCGAGTGGCGGCCGCTTCGCTATCACGACAACCCCCCAAATGCACCCCCTGCTGATCGCAGCCAGCGACTTTGGGATCGGTGGCTCCCATTTGAGATAAACGCGCCCTTTGGATTGGGGGCGTTTGACCAGTCGGGCAATGGGGTGGCGGTTCCTTTGCCGCGTGCGCCGGGGAACTTTTCGGAGTACACTGATTTGTGCTCCGATCTATGGATATGCCCGGATTTGCTCGGGTTAACACCTCCGCCATGGTCGAAGAGGATGTTATGAGCGACGCAATGGAGCTTAAGCAGATTCTGAACGAGCTGCCTAAAGCAATTTGCTCGAGCAGAATACGCAACTCGTCGATTTTTGTTTCGACCGGAGTGTCTTACCCTAACGGCCTAGGTACCGTCGTTCGAATTGATAGGGACCGACAGGGATTCGTTGTTTCCGATGACGGCTACGCGTGTCGTATCGCGGAGACAATGAACGCCGTTAGCGCCCTCAATCGAATCGCTCCTAGTGTTGCGGCGCGGTCGGGGATTGTGTTCGAGCGAGGGACTTTTCTGTTGACTGAGGTCGCTCGCGAGGCTCTCCCCGTCGCTGTTGGGCTAATTGCGAATTCATCTAGTCGTTCTTTGGAACGAGTTCTGGCCTCCCTTGAGCAACCTCGAATAAAGCGGTCACGAGATATTTTCGATAAGAGACTCAGGGAGGCATATGGCGACAGAGTGTCATTCGACCTTGAGTATCGAGGAGCCACAGGACGAAAGTGGGAGTTTGACGCTGGAGTTGGCCGAGACGGCGAAATAGTTCGCCTATTTGAGTTAGTGTCACCTACCACCCAAGCCGTAGCAATTGCTAATATGAAAATATCCGACATCCAGGCCTTCCGCACCCCTTGCCTGTCGTAGCGGCGCTTGTTGATTATGAAAAAACAGATCCAGCTTTGCGCTCTATTTTATCGAACTCGGGAAGCACGGTAATTGCCGCAAACGATGACATATCCAAGTATAGACTTAGCGCCGCCTAGACCTAGTCAATCTGGCTAGCTCGGGCCAATCGGCGAGGGCAATACTCAATCTGCGTCAACGATCCGTAGCGCATCTGTTCTAGCGCGAAGGAGGCCCGGCCGATGTCAAAATCGTCGATTACCACTGATGCCGACCTTCTGCCGAACCCGACGCCGGGCGAAATCCTCATGGAGGAGTTCCCGCGCCCGCTCGATCTCAGCCAGTCGGCGCTCGCCCGGGCGCGGCGCGTTCCGCCGCGGCGCATCAACCAGATCGTGCTATACTCGGCAAGCGGGCGATCTCCGCCGACACGGACCTCAAACTCGCCCGCTATTTCGGCCTTACGCCCGGCTTTTTCCTCGGCTTCCAGGCGGATCACGATCTCATGGAGCGCGCCGCCGCGAGCTGGGCGACGATCTCGAACGGATCGTTCCATGGGCCGCTTGAGTTCCGGCCCAAGCCGCGTCCTTTGTGTTTCTTCGTGACCTTAGTGGTGGAAAGAATTCACCACCAAGCGCACGAAGAGACACAAAGACCACGCGGGGCCCGCGGCCTGCAGGGCTTTCGCAAAAGAGATGCTCCGCCTAGCCCGTCTTCGCGGATTGGGCTGTTTTTCGAATTCCTGGGTCAATAAAATCAATAACTTGACCTAAAAGGTCTTCACTACAAGACAGCTTCAGAGGGGGGCCGCAAAGGTGCAGTTTCGACGACAGCAAGGCTGGTAAAGCAAAGCTCAAGCGTCCGAGCGGAATATAAATATCGACAGTGACACAATTCGTGGTGCTTTGGAATCTGAGTTGAGTCTAGTTGGTCTTCACTACAGCGGGTTTTCGGCTGGTTCTGTGCAATCGATGCAAGCAAAGTCAAATACTTGGCCAGCGCAAAAGGTCAAAAAATGCCTTGTGACCGGTCGAATCCGCGAAGTCGGGCTAGCGCGTCGACATTGGAGCCGGCCGGACCGCGAACGTCAAAATAAACAAATCAACCTTGATTTGTTTATTTTCGTGTTCATTTCCCGCCGGTCGCGCTCTCGCGCGCGGAAAGGACCCAATGGGCGCCGGACCGCGAACGCGCTGTTTAGGCGCATGAATTTGCTGTTCCGTTGACTTAATCCGCTGTTCCGTTTGCTCGCGCGAATTTCGCGCAACACTAGGAAATCGTAGGTCGTTTCCGGGCGCATTCCCGCCCGATCCGCCCTCGAAACGCGAATTTCGCTGTTATTTCCGCTGTTACCAGCGGATTCGGCGAGGCGCCTGCGCCGCAGGAGAAGGCCGCGTGACCTTCCCTTTTCCGCCCCGTCCCGCGGGACCCATCGCTCACCCCTTCGCCAGCGCCCTGAGATCGAACGCGGGGTCGGCCGCCTCCTCGGGCGTCAGCGTCTTCGGCGTGCCGATGATGCGCTTCGCCGCCGCGTGGTCGCCGGCGCGGTTGACCAATTCGACCACCGCGAGCCTGCCGCCCCTGAAGCCGAAGGTCGAGAAGGCGCGCGTCCCGGGATCGCCGCGAACGACCCATGCGTCGACGCCGTGCGGAAGGCCGGCGATCATGAGCTTGAGGTCGCCCTGGTCGCTCCAGAACCAGGCGAGCGCGTCATAGGGCTTCGGCTTGCCGGCGAGGCGCGCCGCCACGCATTTCGCCTGGTCGACGGCGTTTTGAATCGACTCCAGCCGGGTGTGGAAGCCGAGCGCCGCATTGGGGAAGTCGACACAGTCGCCGATCGCCGAAATCGCCGGGTCGGAACATTGCAGATGCGCGTCGACGACGATCCCGTTGGCGCATTCGAGCCCGGCCTCGCGCGCGAGCTGATCCTCCGCCACGACGCCGACCGCGACGATCACGAGATCGGCCGGCAGGACCTCGGAGTCGGTCAGCACGACGGCCTCCGCCTTCCCGGCGCCGGTGATCGCCGTCACGCCGCGCCCGATGCGAAACTTCGCCCCGAAGCCGCCATGCGCCTTGAGGAAGAAGTCCGACATGAAGGTCGAGACGGCGCGCCCCATGGGGCGGGCGATCTCGACGATCGTCACGTCGGCCCCGAGGCTTGCCGCGGTCGCGGCGATTTCGAGCCCGATGAAGCCCGCGCCGATGACGACGACCCTGCGCCCCGGGCCGAACCGCTCGCGGATCCGGGTCGCGTCGGCGATGGTCCGGAGGGTGAAGACGCCCGGCAGTTCCTCGCCCGGCGCCTCGAGTCTTCGGCGCCGCGCGCCGGTCGCGAGGATGAGATGCCCGTAGCCGATCGTCTTTCCGTCGCTCGTCTCGACGCGCCGCGCCGCGCGATTGATCCGGGCCGCGCGGACGCCGAGCCTGAGATCGATACGTTGATCGCGGAAATATGCCTCGGCCCTCAGCGGCAGGCCGTGGATATCCATCTCGCCCTTGAGAAAGGCCTTCGACAACGGCGGGCGCTGATAGGGCAGGTCCTGTTCGTCGGAGAGCAGGACGATCTCGCCGCCGAAGCCGTTCTCGCGCAGGCTGGCGGCGGCCTGAACGCCGGCGTGGCCGGCGCCGGCGATGACGACCGGGAAAGACGACATCTCGGGATCCATGGTTCGAGTCATTCGCCGGCGTAGAGACGGTAGTCGCGCCGCTCGTCCTCCGAATGACTTTCACCGGGTCCCGGATCGTCCGGCGGCATCGTCGCCGGATCTATGATGATTCCCGCTCGCGGCGCCGGAGCGGCGGCGACTGGCGGCGCGCTCCGCGGCGGTTCGGCGCCGGGGACCGCCGCGGCGGCAGGGCGAGCGGGGGGAGGCGGAGCAGGGGGAGCGGCGGATGGGGAAGCGGGCGGGATCGCCGGCGTCGGCGGCGCGGGCGCCGCTTCGATCGGCCGAGGCTCGGCGAGGGCGGCGATGCGCTCGTCGGGCGTGCGCCAGACTAGGGCGTCGAGCGCGCCCGAGGGCGAGACCGGCGCCCAGCGGTCGCTGATGAAGGCGTCCGCGATCCACGCCTTGTCGCGCGGCGCGCGGGCCGCGCGGGCGAGCCATTCGCGCACCGCCCCGTGATGGTCCTCCGCCTCCTCGATGTCTGTCATCAGCAGGCAAACGCGGCGGGTTGGCCGGCCGTCAGGGGAATCGGAAGCGAGAAGGGGGGCGATGGCGGCGCGGGCGGCGTCCCGGTCGTGCGCCTCGAGCGCCGCGCGCCCGACCGTCAGCATTGACTCGGGGTCGTTCGGGGCGACGCGAGCCAGCGTTCGGGCGCGGGCGAGCCGATCCTCGGCCGAATCGCCGTGCCGCACCCTCAGATACGCCGCGGCCAGGTCGGGGTGGGGCGTCTGTGCATAGGCGTTCTCGAGCGCCTTTGTCGCACGGCGATAGTCGCCGGACGCCGCCGCCAGCCGGCCATAGATCGCGGCGGCCGGGACGAGGGTCGGGGCGAGACGGCACGCCTCCTGCGCGAGCGCCAGCGCTCCCTTCGGGTCGCGGTCCACCTGCTCTTCCGCCATCGCGGTTTTGATGACGGCGCGCCAGCGGTTCGCGGTCGGCTTGTCGATCAGGCGCGCCGCGGCGTTCGAATCGACCGTCGCGAGCGCTCCGGTCCAGTCGCCGCGCCGCGTTCTCTCGTCGAGGACCGCCTGCCCGGCCCAGGCGGCGGGAGCGTGGGCGTTGGCGCGCATGGCGTATTGCAGGGCGGCTTCATGATCGCCGCTGCGGCGAGCCTCGACATGCAGGCCGCGCAAGCCGAGCCCGTGCGTCTCGTGATGCTCGAGCATCTCGTTGTAGGCGGTGATGGCCGCCCGCCGATCGCCGGCGAGTTGCGCGGCCTGCGCGCGGAGGAGCTTGGTCATCGGATGGCGCTCTAGCAGGCGGCTGGCCTCGGCGGTGTGTTTGGCCGCAGCCCGCGCGTCGCCGGTTCCGACCGCAACCAGCCCGCGCGAAACTGCGGCTAGGCCCTTTTCGCGCCGGCGCGCCCGCGCCGCGAGCGACATGAGCGTGGGGATGCGGAAGACGAAGCGCAGAAGGCCCCAGACGATCGACCAAAGGATCGCGATCGCGGCGACGAAGCCAAGGGCCAGCATCAACGAGAATTTGTATTCGACGCCGCCCCAGGTCACCGAAACCACGCCCGGGTTGTCGGCGAACCACATGAGGCCCCAGGCCGCGAGGGCCACCGCAGCGAGGAGGATCAACAGGCGAAACATAATCTCTCCGCATTCACGAACGTCCTGCCGGTGAGGCTGGGCGCGGCTGGACGACCCCTTCAGGGCTTACCGCTCTCCGCCAGCTGCGCGACCGCCGTCTCGCGGATCGACTGAAGGGCCGCCTCTGCCGCCCGCCTCGCTTCGGCGGCGGACGCCCAGGCCGAGGCCGCTTGGCGCGACGGTTCGGGAAGCTTTGCGAAGGCGGCCAGGGCGCCACTCACGTCGCCGCGGCGGCTGTCCGCCTGGATGCGCGACGCCAGGGCCTGCGGATCGTCGCCGGCCATCTCGTTCAGGTTGCGCACCTGAACGAGGCCGCGCAAATGGGCGAGAAATCGGTCGACAATCCCGCCGTCCGCCTCGGTCGGCGCGGCCGCGGCCAGGACCTTGGACCGGACGGCTTCGAAGGCGGCGGCGAGCGCGCCGTCGGTCGGCGCCCCGTCGACCACGGCTTTCAGCGCCGCCAGTTTCGCTGGCTCGACGCCGAGGCGCTCGAGCCCCGCGAGTTCGGTCGGGAAGGGCGCGCCGCGGGCGATCTTGTCACGCAGCGACCCGGCGACGATGGCGACCGCGGCGGGATTATCGCCGGCGGAGGGCTTCTCCGGCGCAACACGGGTTTCGCCCTTCGGCGCGGCGAGTTGCGCCTCGATCTTATCGAGACGGGCCGTGACCGCGGAGAGGTCGGCGGCGACCGCCTGCGGCGGGCCGGATTCCAGTTTCGCCACCCGCGCCTGGAGGCCGGGAATCTCCCCCCGCGCGGCGTCGACGTCGGCGTGGAGATCCTTCACCTCGCCCGTCAGGGCCTCAACGGCCTGCGTCGCCGCGGCGACCCTGGGCGTCTCCTCGGCGTTCGCCGACTGCAGCGCACCGAGGCGTTTGTCGACCGCAGCGAGCGCCGCCGCGGAACTCGCCCCCTCGAGGGCGCCGACGCGCTTGTCAATGCCGGCGATCGCTGCGTCTTCGCGTTGAGCCTGTGACTCGATCGCCGCAAGGCGGCTCGCATTGGTCTGGGCGAGATCGGTCTTCGGCGCAAAAAGATAGTAGCCAGCGCCGCCGGCGACAGCCGCGACGACGAGACCGCCGAGCGCACCCGACAGAAAGGCGCCAAAGGCCCCGGGCCTTGTCCGGCCGGATGGGGCCGCCTCCGCTTCGTGAGACGGATGCGCAACGCGGGCCGCTTCCTGAGCTGAAGGCGCGGGCGCGCCGGCTTCCTGAGCCGGAGGTGCGGCCTCGCCGTCGTTCCGCGACGCTTCGCCGTCGATCACGCCGGGATCGCTGCGCTTGTCCCGATTGACCGGCGCGCCGCGGGCCGGTTCGGACGCAACGTCCTGACTCTCTTCGTCAACCATTCGCTCGCGCGCCCTCGGGGAATTGGCGCCCTATATACGGGAGGCTCCATCGGAAGGAAATACGGCCGCAGCCTCGCTCAATGCGGCGAACAGCGCGGCCTCGTCGGGCCGTTCGGCCACGACGACGCAGGGGGCGTCGATCGCGCGCAACGGTTCGGCGACGTCGTCCGACAGGCAGATATGGCGCAAGGTGAGGAAATGCTCTGAGAGGCCGGATTTCGCGGCGAGCCGCGCCGCGAGCGCCGCCGAGCGCCGGGAATAATGCAGGGCGGCGGAGCAGGAGGCGAGGGCGCGGATCTCAGCGGGGCGCCATGAGTCGCGAGCCTCGGCTGCATAGGTCTCGGCGACCTCGAGCGCGCAGAATCCGACGAGCGCGGCTTCGAGCGTCGGCTTTCGGTCGCGGCCGGCGAGATAGAGGACCCTCGCGCCGGGCGGCAGTTCGCGCCTCAGCGTCTCGATGAGCCGCGCGGCGTCGGGCGCCGGCGGGGCGGCCAGCCGCCAGCCACGGGCCTCCGCTGCGCGTGCCGTCCGAGCGCCGACGGCGTAGACCGGCGGCGCCTCCTCTAGGCGCGCTTCGCCGACAAACGCCTTGGCGCTGCTGGCTACGACCGCGTCGTAGCGGTTGCTCGCCGTTTTCACCTGCGCGGGCGCAATCTCGACGACGGGGAGGGAGGCGACACTGAATCCGAGCCTTCGCAGCTTCGCCCCGCTGCGCGCGCCGTCGTCGCGAGCGCGGAAAAGCGCAACCCCGACTGCTGACCCCCGATTTTTCATAGGTCGGCATTATGGGGTCGGCGGGCGGGCCGGCAAGACGCGCTTGCCGATTGGCGCGCGGGGCTTTACCCCCTTCCGCCTTTCCCGCGTCATCCGCAACAGGATCCTCGTTGGACAAAGCTCTCGACACTCCCGATCTCGCGGCGGCGCGCGTCTGGCGCGATCTCGAATTCCGCGACGACATCAACGGTCTGCGCGCGCTGGCGGTGCTCGGAGTGGTCGCTTTCCACGCCGATCGGGCGCTCGTCCCAGGGGGCTTCGCCGGCGTCGACGTCTTCTTCGTCATTTCTGGCTTTCTCATTTCGCGCATCATTCTCTCCCAATGCGCGGTCGGCCATTTCTCGCTGGCGACGTTCTACGCCAAACGGGCAAAGCGAATCCTGCCGGCGCTCCTCGTCGTCGTGAGCGCCGTCTGGATCCTCGGGTGGTTCCGGGCGGCGCCGATCCGGTTCCGCGACATCGGCGGGGGTCTGCTCGGCAATTCCTATTTCACCGTAAACTTCTGGCTCATGCGGCTCGCGGGAGTCGGCGGATATTTCGGCGCGGATTCGTCCGCCAAGCCACTGCTCCATCTCTGGTCGCTCAGCATCGAGGAGCAGTTTTACCTCGTCTGGTCGGTTCTGCTGTTGGCGGTTTCAAAGTTGAACGACCGGCTGCTGCCGTTCTTCATCCTGACCATTTTCGTCGCCTCGCTGGCCTATTGCGTTGTGCTGACTCCCATCAACCCGATCGGCGCTTTCTATCTGCCGTGGACCCGGGCCTGGGAGCTCGCGCTCGGCGCGCTTCTCGCCTATCGCGAAGTCTTTTTTCTGCGCCAATGGCCCTATCCTCCGCGTCGGCTCGCCGACATCGGCGCGGGATCGGGCGTTCTGCTCATTCTCGGCGGCTATCTTTGTCTCAGCGAAGCCGAACCTTTTCCCGGCTGGCGAGCGGCGATCCCGGCGGCAGGCTGCGCGCTCGTCATCGCCCACCCTCGATCGCGCGCCGGCGACGTCGCGCTCGGCAACCGGGTCGCGGCCTTTTTCGGCCTGATTTCCTACCCGCTCTATCTCTGGCACTGGCCCCTCTTCGCCTTCGCTCACATGTGGCCGGGCGTCATTCCCACGAGCGGGGTGATGTTCGCGCTCGCCGGCGTGGCCATCGCGCTTGCGGCCGTGACCTACCGTTTGATCGAGACGCCGGCCGCCGCGCTGTTTCGCCGTCGCCCTTACGCGGTCGCGCTCGTCCTCGCCGCCGGCTTGGCGCTGACTGGCGTCGTCGGCCGCGTGACCTACGATGCTAAGGGCTTTACCGGTCGGTTTCCGCCTCTGGTCACACGCATCTTCGACTACGACGTCAATGGCGCCCAGGGCAGGCGCCTGATGCAATGCTTCTATCAGCGGGACGACCGGGCCTATTCGCTCTCCGAGGAGCGCGAGAGGGCGGCGCGCTTCTTCGAGGCGAGCCGCTGCGCCGTCGCCGACGACCCGGCAAAACCGACCATCCTCGTCGTCGGCAACTCGCACGCCGCGCACTTGTTCGCCGGCCTGACGCAGGCCTTGGGCGACACAGCGAACATCCTGACCCTCTCGGCGGTGTTCTGTGTCCCCCTGGTCGAGCATGTCGAGATGGACGAGGGCGTCGCCGGGACGCCGCGCTGCCGCGCCATCAACGATTACGTGTTCGAACGGATCCGAGAGATCAAGCCGGACGTCCTTTTGGTCGCAGGTTACTTCGCCCAATACGACCATGAGGCGAACTGGCGCTATCCGGGTTTTCTCGACGCGCTCGTCCTGGGCGCGAAAAGGCTGCATCGGGATGGCGTGCGCTCGATCGTCATCGCTGGCGAGATTCCGACCTGGGCGCCGACGCTGCCGATCCTCGTCGGCCGCGACTTGCTCGAAACGGGCGAGGCGCCGGCCTTCTCCCACGTCGGCGTCCGGCCGGACTCGCTGGAAACGGACAAGGCGCTCGCCGCCAGGGACTGGGGAAGGGGCGTGGTCTATGTGTCGCAGGCGGCGAAGCTTTGCGGGCCCGACGGCTGCCGGCGGCTCGTCGGCCCCAATCTTCCCGAAGACCTGCTGGCCGTCGACTACGGGCATTACAGCCTTAACGGCTCGATCTTCGCCGTGACGACGATCCTTAAGCCGGTCATCGAGAGGGCGCTGGCGAAGGCCCGATGACGCCGATCGTTCAGGACTTCATCATCCGGCCGGGACGGACTGCCGGAGCGCGTGCTGGAGAACCGGTTCCGCGCGCGCGAGCCGAACGGCGGCCATGACGTCGGAATCGATCGCCATGTCGTTCGTGTAGTCCTGAAGACGGAGCAGCGATAAGCGCGCGCCACTCTCGGTGTCGTCCGCCCCGCGATCGTCGAAGGCGAGGAATTCGAGGTCGGCGACGCCGGCCGTCTCCTTCACCCACAGGGCGGAGGCAAGCTGGATGGCGTCGATCATCGACAGGAAGCGGGGCTTTTCGTCGGGACGCCGCAGAGCCGCCGGGCGCTGCCATTTGACGTCGCGAAGCCGCCCCGCGCGGAGCATGGTGTTGGGGTCGGGTGTCACGAAAACTGCGATCGCGCGGAGATAGCGGACGAATTCGCGCAAGGTCGGGAACCGGCCTGGGACAAAGGCCGACGGCCTCAGCTCCGCGAACAGGATGCTCGAGACCCATAGCCGGCGCTTGCCGGTCGCAGCCTCGGTCAGGATCGTCTCGAGGTCGCGTTCCGAATCGCCCGATTCGGTCCGTGCGTGCCGCAAAAGCACGTTCACGTGCAAGAAGTGCTTGTCGCTAGTGGACGTGATCAAGCCCGCCATCCCAATCCCCGACCGAGGCCGGTCCCAACGAGCCCTGAATGCCGACGGCTGCGGCGGCCCTGACCATCGCCTCGATTGTTAAAACCTCCAACCGTTCGGGGAGCTGACTATCCCCCGTGTAGATCGCCCGGCCGGTGACGCAAACGGTCTTGTTGCCGAAGGGGTTCAAGGCGTCCTCGCCCCCGGATTTGTCGAATACGCACTCGAGCCGGGTTTCGCCGCCGGAGAGCGCCAAGAGGCCTTTCCACACCGGGCCCCGGTAATCGATCGCCTCGAGCCGCCCCTCGAACGAGGTGATCGCGGTTCCGGGGAACCAGACGTCCGTTCGCGACGAGGCGTCGTCCTTACGGCCGACCCTATCGACTTGTCGGCAAAAAAACGCGTCCAGCGGCAACTCCGTGTCGTCATACTGTACGAGAACGACGTAGGTCGGGTCGATCGCTTTGACGATGCGATCGAAGGCCCGCATGATCCTCGGGTACCGCAGCAGGATCTGATAGTCGCTTCGATAGACACGGCCAGCGCAGCACCGCAGGAACTCAATGGCCGAGCCGCCGCTCGCGCCGGTCGGATTCTGCTTCTCGATGATGCCGAATTCGCAGGATCCGCAGGCCAGATGCGACACGAAAAACTGACTTGACATGGACTTTGCGTGAAGCTCGCGATCCGCCGCAATGAGCGCAGCCAGGAAGGCGTCGAATACCCGCTTGAACATCTGAGCCGGAATCAGCTCAGGCTCGAATCCAGGCGCCTCGAGGGGCCGGATCACGACGCGGAGTTCACTCGATCCAACTGGTTTTCTCATCGCTCGCCTCGCGACTAGACTCGAATAACACGGCAGCGATTCCAGCAACAGGCGGCGTATCGCCGCGTCGCCTGCGGTCTTCTCGCCGATTCGTCCTGTCCCCAAGGCAAATGCCCGGCGCAGTCGCTTTCTGTAGACGCACTCCATGGCCGTCGAAGGAGGGGCGTCCCTCCGGCCGTCCAATGGAGCGCGGCCGGCGCGGTCAGAAGTTTAGTGCAAGCCTCTCGAATCCAGCATCTTTTTCGATGCGAATCTCGGCTACGGCCGAAAACGCGGGTTTCCCTATTTTCTTCTCTGTTACCGGGAACGCGGGCTGCGCGAACCGGCGTTAAAGGAGCGGTCGGGCAATTTGCCCCGCTTGCTTCGTTCACGCTAAGGGCGTTGTGAGCTTGCCCGAATGGCGCGGGCTCCGAGAGAAGGCAAGCGTATGCGCGTTTTGGGCATAGAGACGACGTGCGATGAGACGGCGGCGGCGGTCGTGCGGCTGAGGCCTGACGGCGTGGGCGAGATCCTGGCCGATGAAGTGATGAGCCAGATCGCGGCTCACTCAGCCTTCGGCGGCGTCGTGCCGGAGATCGCGGCGCGCGCCCACGTCGAGATCGTCGATTCGCTGATCGCGCGCGCTCTCGCGCAGGCGCGGATGTCCGCCAAGGATCTTGATGGCGTGGCCGCGGCTGCGGGGCCGGGCCTCATCGGCGGGGTCCTGGTCGGGCTGATGGCGGCGAAGGGGATCGCGCTTGCAATCGGCAAGCCGCTCGTCGCCGTCAACCATCTCGAGGCGCATGCGCTGACGGCGCGCCTGACCGCCAACGTCGCCTTTCCCTATCTCATCCTGCTGGCGTCGGGCGGCCACACCCAGATCCTCGCGGTCAAGGGCGTGGGCGATTACGGCCGCCTCGGGGCGACCATGGACGACGCAATCGGTGAGGCGTTCGACAAGACAGCAAAGCTCCTCGGCCTTCCCTATCCCGGCGGGCCGGCTGTCGAATCCGCCGCCAGGGACGGCGATCCCGAGTGCTTCGCGCTGCCCCGGCCCATGGTCGGCCGGCCGAACGCCGACTTTTCCCTCTCCGGCCTCAAGACCGCCCTGCGGCTCGCAGCCGAGTCCGCAGCTCCTCTGCGGCCGCGCGACGTCGCCGACGTCTGCGCCTCCTTTCAGGCGGCGGTGGTCGACGTTGTCGAGGACCGTATGCGAATGGGAGTCAAGCTCTTCCGACAGCGGCTCGGCCGGGCGCCCGAGGCGGTCGTGATCGCTGGCGGCGTGGCCGCCAACGCGGCGCTGCGGCAAGCGCTCGAGCAATTCTGCGCCGAGGCGGGATTGCCGATGGTCGCCCCGCCGCAGAAGCTCTGCACCGACAACGGCGCAATGATCGCCTGGGCCGGCGTCGAAAGGCTCAGGCTCGGCCTGACCGATCCACTCGACGTCCCCGCGCGTCCGCGCTGGCCGCTCGACGCCAAATCGCAGCGCGCGCCGAACAACAAGGCGTGACCGCCGCCTCAATATCCGTTTGGCCGGTTCGCGGGACCTTGGGCCTGGGCCGAGGCCGCCGGCCTTTCCTTGCTCTTTTCATAGGCCATGTGATGGCCGACGACACAGCCGCCGATCGCACCGAGGACGGCGTGGTGGCCGGCGTAATGGCCGGCCACGCCGCCGACCAGAGCGCCTTTAAGACAGCCTTTGGCATCGGCCGAGGAAGGAGCGACGATCGGAGCAAAGGCCAGCGCCAGCGCGGCGGCGAAAATCGCGGATTTCATCTCAGGATTTCCCTTCTTGCGGCTTCCCTCTTCAATCCGCCTGCGACGGAAGAGTTCCGCCGGCCATTGGCTCGGCGACATGGGGCGGGCTGCCCGAACAGACAGGGCGCTGAACGAAAATCCTGTCCTCAGCCGCAGGCAGTTTCGCTGCGCCGATTGCAATTCGGCCTCAGGCCGCCTATAGAGAGGCATCCCCCTAGAGCTTTGTTTTTTGAGGCTGCGCCTCCTCCGGGCCCAAACGGGAGCGGTGCGCCCGACCAATTGCAAGGAGCAAGCCAAGATGAGCGACGCCCCGTTGATGCCGAAGGCGACGGCGGTATGGCTGGTCGAGAACACCTCGTTGACCTTCGACCAGATCGCGGAGTTCTGCAAACTGCACCCGCTCGAGATCAAGGGGATCGCCGACGGCGAAGTGGCCACCGGCATCAAGGGCTACGATCCGATTTCGACCGGCCAGCTGACGCGCGAGGAAATCGCGGCTGCCGAGCAGGATCCGAACCGTCGCCTGCATCTTTCCGTCTCGAAGGTGCGCACGCCCGAGTTCAAGAAGCCGCGCGGCGCGCGCTACACGCCGCTCTCGCGCCGGCAGGACCGGCCGAACGCCGTGCTGTGGCTGCTGCGCAACCATCCCGAGCTCAAGGACGCGCAAATCATGCGCCTCGTCGGCACGACGAAGCACACTTTGCAGGCGATCCGCGAGCGCACCCACTGGAACTCGGCCAACCTGCAGCCGATGGATCCGGTGACGCTCGGCCTCTGCTCGCAGATCGACCTCGATTTCGAGGTCAACCGGGCCGCCAAGGACCGGCCGAAGGTCGAGGAGGACCGCAGCCAAACTCTGGTCCCGGCCGAAATCACCACTGCAAAGCCCGCGCCGTCCAGCCAACTCGAAGTTTTCGGCGTGCCGAAGCCGAAGGCGCCGGCCGAGGAGAAGATCGACGTCGAATCGGTGTTCGGCAAGCTGAAGGAGAAGGAGAAGGAGAAGGAGCCGCGCGGCCAGGAATAGGCCGCGCGGCCTCGCGATCGGGCCTGCGGCCGATCACTCGGCGGCGTTCGCGACGCTCGGATTGTTGGGATGCGTCGTCCAGTTCGCGGGCGGACGGTCGTAGGGGAGGCCGGTCCGCGGATCGACGCCCTTCGTCTTGTGGACGAGCGTGATGCATCCCTCGACCGGGCAGACGAGAGCGCAGAGATTGCAGCCGACGCATTCGGCGTCGTTGACCGTGAACTGTCGCTTGCCGTCGAGGCTCGCGAAGATCGCCTGGTGCGAAGTGTCCTCGCAGACGATGTAGCAGCGACCGCATTTGATGCAGAGGTCCTGATGGATCTCGGCCTTCGCCACGTAGTTGAGATTGAGATGCTGCCAGTCGGTGATCGAGGGGACCGCGTGGCCGCGGAAATCCTCGATTGTCGCGTAGCTCTTGCGGTCCATGTAGGCGGCGAGGCCTGACGTCATCTCCTCTACGATCTTGAATCCGTACGTCATCGCCGCGGTGCAGACCTGCACCGTCCCCGCGCCGAGGGCAATGTATTCGGCCGCGTCTCTCCAGGTCGTGACGCCGCCGATCGCCGAGATCGGCAGCCCCGCCAGCGCGGGGTCGCGCGCGATCTCGGCCACCATCGCAAGCGCGATCGGCTTCACCGCCGGACCGCACATGCCGCCGTGCGTGCCCTTGCCGTCGATCGCGTCCGCCGGGGCCATGGCGTCGAGATCGATCCCCATGATCGAATTGATCGTGTTGATGAGCGAGACGGCGTCGGCGCCGCCCTTCTTCGCCGCGCGCGCCGGCTGCCGGATGTCGGTGATGTTGGGGGTCAGCTTGACGATGACCGGCATGCGCGTGTGCGCCTTGCACCAGCGGGCGACCATCTCGACATATTCGGGGACCTGGCCGACGGCCGAGCCCATGCCGCGCTCCGACATGCCGTGCGGGCAGCCGAAGTTGAGCTCGACCCCGTCGCACTCCGTCTCCTCGACCCGGGCGAGGATCGACTTCCACGAGTCCTCGTCGCAAGGCACCATCAGCGACACGACGAGCGCGCGGTCGGGCGAGGCGCGCTTGACCTCCTTGATCTCCTGCAGATTGATCTCGAGATCGCGGTCGGTGATGAGCTCGATGTTGTTCAGCGCGATGACGCGGCGGTCGGGCCCGTGGATCGCGCCGTAGCGCGCCCCGGACACGTTGACGATCGGCGGCCCGGCTTCGCCGAGCGTCTTCCACACGACGCCGCCCCATCCGGCGCGAAACGCCCGCTCGACATTGACCTTGCGGTCGGTCGGCGGGGCAGAGGCGAGCCAGAACGGATTGGGCGACTTGATCCCGACGAAATTGGTGCGCAGATCGGCCATGACACCCTCGCTTGAGTTCAGGCGCTTGCGACGCCGAGCGCGGCGATGATCGAGCGCGCGGCCTGCTTGCCGTCCTCGACGGCCTGGACGGTGAGGTCCTCGCCGCTGAGAACGCAGTCGCCTCCCGCCCACACGCCCTCGAGACTGGTGCGCCGCTCCCCGTCGACGACGATCCGTCCGTCCTTGACCTCGATCGGGGCGCCGTCCAACGCCTCGGGCGCGCCGCGCTGTCCGATGGCTGTGAACAGCATCTCGGCCTCGATCCGGAAGACCGAGCCGGGCGAAGCCAGGACGCCTTCGTGCTCGTGGGTGTCCTCGAACACCGCGCCGCTGAAGACGCCCGCATGGCCCTCGAGCGCCACCGGGCGCGCCCAGTTGCGGATGACGACGCCGCTCGTCTGCGCGAGTTCGCGCTCGAACAGGCTCGCCTTCATCTTGTCGGCGCCGCGGCGATAGACGATCGTCACGGTCTCGGCCCCGAGTCGTTTCGACTGGACCGCCGCGTCGATCGCCGTCATGCCGCCGCCGACCACGACGACTCTTCGCCCGACCGGCAGCGTCGACAGGTCGTCCGCCTGCCTCAGGACGGCGATGTAGGCGACGGCGTCGACCACGTTTTCGAGCTCGCCTTCCTTCGGCAGGCGGAGCTTGTTCGTCGCCCCCAGGCCGATCGCCAGGAATACGGCGTCATAGTCGCGCCGCAGGTCGGCAAGCTTCACGTCCCTGCCGAGCGCAACGCCGTATTGCACCTCGATGCCGCCGATCGACAGAATGAAGGCGGCCTCCTTCGCGGCGAAGCCGTCGACCGTCTTGTAGGCGGCGATGCCGTATTCGTTGAGGCCGCCGGGCTTGCCGCGCGCCTCGAAGATCGTTGTCTCCACCCCCGCGATCGCGAGCGCGTGCGCGCAGGCCAAACCCGCCGGACCCGCCCCGACGATCGCGACGCGCTTGCCGGTCGGCGCGCCGCGCTTGTAGGGCGACTGTCCGCCTTCGATCGCCGGGTCGGTCGCGTAGCGCTGCAGGAGCCCAATGGCGACGGGCTTGCCTTCCGCGGCCTCGCGCACGCACGCCTCCTCGCACAGCGTCTCGGTCGGACAGACGCGCGCGCACATGCCGCCCATGATGTTGGCGTCGAAAATGGTCTTGGCCGCTCCCTCGCGATTCCCGGCCGCGATCTGTCGGATGAACAGCGGGATGTCGATCGAAGTCGGGCAGGCCTTCTGGCAGGGAGCGTCGAAGCAGAAATAGCAGCGCTCCAACTCGACCTTGGCCTCATGCGGCGTGAGCGGCGGATGGAGATCGGCGAAATTCGCCTCGATTGTCGCCCGGTCGAGGCGACCCGGCGCGACGTCGGAAAGTCCTGGCGGGTGGGCGGCGATCGTCATGGCTTCTCCCAAAAGCCTAGGCGGCGAAGCGGAAATTCTTGACCGATCGGTCAAGTCTTTCGCGGCGCGGGGCCAGTGTCAAGCCCGAGTCGCGCGGCGCTCGACAAGCCAGCGTTTGCGAATGTCGGATGCGAAGGCCGCGAGCGTCACGCCCGCCATCTCGCTTCGGATCAGTTCGATTGCCTGAATGATATCGGCAAGGCGCGGTGTAGGCGAACGAGCGGCCATCAAAACACTTGCTGCGCCGAAGATTCGATCTTCGCCCTCAGAACCGGATGCAGACTCCGCCGCGTCATGATGTCGGCCTTGCGTCCGAGGATGCGGGCGGCGGCTTCCTTCACATCCATAAGCTCGTATAGCCCAAGCGATCCTTCGGGATGATCGAAAAACAGATCGACATCGAAATCGTCGCGCGCCTCGCCCCGTGCGGTTGAGCCGAACAGATAAAGGTGTTCGACGCCGAGTTGCTTGAACTCGGTTTCGTGCGCCGTGAGCGCGGCAATGGCGGCTTCGCGTTCCATAAAACCAGTATAGCACAAACGCGAAGGCCTGCCGCATTCGGTCCGGCAGCGGTGACGTCAGAGGTTTTGTGTCGGGGCGGGAAGGTCGGGATTCCCCGCATTTTGTTTTCGTGGGTGAAGACGGCGAAGAGGATGCGATCCATTGAGCCGCAGTCGACGCCGATCATGTCGAGGCCTTCGTGAGGCCGCTCTTGCCTCGATCGAGCAGCTGCGCGGGAGGGAGGGGGATGCGAGCGAGTGGGGCAACGGAACCTCTGGGCGGACGGACAGAGGAAGGATAGCGCGGTTCGTTCCGGACATCATGGTTAACACTGCGGGGATAACGGTGACGCATGCATATTTATGCAAATTATCCGCTGATGAGACGATTTGGACTGCGCATCCCCTGACTGCGTTCGCAGGCGAGGCGGTTGATCCAGATCATTGCACGAATGCGATTTTTAGGAGTGTCATGAAGTGAGAAACAAGGGAGGACCTGATGCAAATCGACGACGATCATTCCGCAGGGAAACCCGCTACCCTCGACGGAGTGGACGATCTTCTACGGGGCCGGTTGAAAATCTTGGGGCCCGACATCGATATGCTCGGACGCGAATTCTCTGAAGTGTTTGACAAGGTAAAGAGGAATTGCCCGAGATGCAGCGATCGGGAACCCTGCGCGCTCGATTTGAAGCGTGATCCCAACAGCCTGGTGTGGGAAGGTTATTGTCCAAACTCGGACGTGCTCAATGCTCTCGCTGCACTCACTGACGTGATTCGTTGAGGGCGGGCCGGGCGGGGCCGGGATAACGCGGGATAACGGTGGTACATGCCTATTTGTGCTATTCCCTTTCGACCGCTGAAGAGACGACCGCCGCCAGGACAGTCGTCCGCGGTGGGGAAAGATGCAAGCGTCACCGTATTTTCTAGGGCGAATTCGCCGCCGCGTATCGGTTCAGCGTCAGGACCGTGCAGGAATGGGAACGGGGGGCCAAACGCCCGAGCGGTCCGGCTCGAACGCTTCTGCGCGCGATAAAGGCTGACCCGGAGGGATGCGAAGGGCGCTGGCGGCAGCCTGAATGCGCCATGGGCGATACTCTGGCAGGCTGAAATGTCGTTCGGGCGCGCATCATGTCACGAGAGCGCGGCAAGGCGCTGCATCTATGGACGCCGCGAGATGGCGGTCGTCGGATCATTTCCATGAGGAAAGCGCATGAGTCGGAACAAAAACTCTACGGCCCCCGCCTAGGCCGACCCTGACGACGCCCCGGATCTGTCGACGCCGGCGTGGGCCGCCAAGCTCGCGGTTACGCCCGTCCGTCGAGGCCGTCCGCAGGCGGCGAAGCGCAAAGTGTCGACGACAATCCGCCTGGACGCCGATATCGTCGCAGCGTTTCGCGAACAAGGCGAGGGGTGGCAAACCCGCCTCAACGCCGCGTTACGCGATTGGCTCGATTGAGCCGGGCGATCCGCTCCCCACTGGAGAGGGGCCCCAAGCGGCCGCCTCTGCAGAGACGAAGCCGCCTTGCAGATGGCTTCTATGAGTTGCAAATCGATCTTCGGCTCATGCTGCGGCGAGGGTCTACCCGCGGCTTTCCTCCGGCGCGGCGCTCTTGCCTCGATCGAGCGGCTGCGAGCGGGGCAACGGGACCTCTGGGTGGACGGACAGAGGAAGGATAGCGCGGTTCCGATAATCTGGAAGAAATTGGTTCCGCAAATCATGGTTAACGCGGCGGCTGACGCTGATCGGCGCGGGTTTAGCGTGTCGCTTGCGATTACGGCGATTACCGTGACGGGCGATTACCGTGACGTTTGCATCTTTCCCCGCTGCGGGCGATTGCGGTGGCGGGCTGTGGCGGGCGATCGTATCTTCAGCGGTCGAAAGTAATAGCTCCTCGATAAGCAGGTGTTAAGGTTATGGCGAGCTGGAAAGACCCTCATAAATCCCCTCATTTTAAAAATGGCCTGATTTCGGCACTTTTTGGCCCTTCAACGTGAGATCAAGGGAACGAAAACGCGGCTTTTGGAATGACGCGCCCTCATCAGCGATGATCGCGACGCGAAATCCGGTGCCGCAAAACTCGCAAGACGAGTATCTCGCGATCAAGATACGTATCTGAGGTTGCAAATTGCCTGCGACGAAAAATGAGGGGATGGCTGAGGGAAAGACCTAGAAAACACTGTTCGTGTGGCGGCATCGTCGATGTGGGGGGGCCAATTCAAGTCAACCTTGGTTCATGGTCGTCAGATTGATGCCTATTGTGAGTTAAACGAAAAGACTTCCGTGGCGATAGAAGTCACAGAAGTCAAAAATATTGCGAAAGTCCAAGAGGATATCAACAAATTAGTGCATGTCAGAAACGTGAATTTCAGTCCATCTTTTCGCAACACCGAGTGCATTTGTGTAACGGCATATGAACCGACATTGGCGATGAGAACGGCCGGGAAAAAGATCAGCATTGATGTATTAAGCGCCGATGAATTTTATGCCAGATTTCTTCCATTCGACGCGTATCACACAGCTCGAAACTCTACTCCCTTCGGCAGCGCAATAGATCCAGAGACCGGCAAGAAGGATACAACAAAGTATGTAGTCGTTGGATTAAGAACAGAGAGCGGAGGTGAAATAGACGCAACGAAACTGACTAGAGCCTTGTCTTCCGGACAGACCGTGGTGTTAACAGGCGAATACGGCACCGGAAAGAGTAAATGCATTGAGTACGTCTATAACAAGCTTGCGGAGGACGCGTGGGACAGTCTGATATTTCCTATCGCAATCGATCTACGAAATTGTTGGGGGTTGAAAGATAGATTTGAAATAATTCGTCGTCATCTTCAGGAAATGAATCTTCCCCATCAAGCAGAAGCTTTTATTAGAGCCTACAATAGTGGGATGATAGCCTTGCTACTAGAAGGTTTTGATGAACTCGGAGTTCAGCTATGGAGTGATGACTCAAACGCGTTAAATTCTCTAAGGGCCGAAGCTCTGACCGGGGTTCGTGATTTGATAGGTCGCCAATCAGGTCGTATTGCAATTGCCGGTCGTGAGCACTATTTTGATAGTAACGGTTAATTAATTTCATCTTTGGACTTATCAAATCGACAGACAGAAATGTTGCGGTCAAAAGACGAATGTACTTTTGACGAGATGACAGAAATTATGAATGAAAATAATCGTGCAGGAGAAATTCCAGAGTGGCTACCGAGAAAACCTCTGACAGTAGACTTTTTTCTAAGGGTGCTTAGCGACATCAATCCGCTCATTCTTGATGAGCTAAATTTAGTTAGCTTTTGGGAGTTGTTAATCAATGCAGTGTGCGAGCGAGAGGCTACAATACACTCATCGTTCGATATAGAAACAATCAAAAACATCCTCGTTGAAGTCGCCGCGTTAACGCGGACCAAACCTGGAAATGTGGGGCCGTTGTCGCTTTCGGAAATACAAGGTGCGTTCCAAAAAGTGGTCGGACACGCTCCAATTAAACAAGCGAGTGTGACCGGCGTTTTGTCGACACTTACATGCTAGACGGCCTTAGAGCAACTAACGTTTTAGGCATAGTCGAAAAGAAAAGACACACGGGCCTGGGATGATAATTGGTTCAATCCCTTGAGCGAAAATGGACTTCTCATTTGCGGGCGCAAGCTTGAGACGCTAAGCTTAATTAAATCTGCGATTGCGTTGTGTAGGACAAATGTCAGCAGGAAAAATCAGACACTTAAACTGGATATCATTGCGAGCGCGCTTGTCGCGGGAGCGTGCTGGAAACTTACCAGAAGCCGCGCGATCCCGATCGCCCCCTCGTCTGTCTGGATAAATCCTCCAAGCAGTTGATCGTCGAGACGCGCGCTCCGATTCCGGCCAGACCCGGACGAGCCGGCCGAGCCGGATCGTCACCGAGAGGCGATCACGAGCCGACCGTTGTTGTTGCACGCCATCGCCGAACGGGTGCGCCATGCGCGACAAACGACGATCAAGATCGCCAGCACGCACGCCAAGTCCGTTCCCGCCGCAAAGGCGCTTCGAGCGGTAGCCCTATCTATTCCTGAGGCGGTTGGTCACAAATGCGGAGCAGTTGACGCCCTGGCAGCGTTGGCGAAATCCTCTCCCGCGCCTTTCAAGCCTTCCTCAAAGGCCGCGCCCTGCGCGCGCCACCGCGCCTATGTCCATCTTGACGCAACCCCAGATTGAACCGCCCCCGCTTCATGGGCGACTATCAGAGCCAACTGCCGAATTTAAATTCAAATGAGCCTCTTGCAAAATTCATCGAACGCGGCGAATTTTCCCTGTGTTCGCGGGGCGGAGGGGCCGGCGCTCAGGCCGGCGCGGGCCTGAGCTGCGTGACGCGGAGTATTTGATCGACCGCGAGTGCCACCACGCCGAACATGAGGTGGCATTTGACCTTGATCGCGCCGCGCACGCGCACGGACCGTGCGCCGAATTCATCCTTCAGTCGGGCGTTGACGCGTTCGGCCAGGGTGCGAAAATTAAAAATCACGTCGTCCGGATCGGGCATATGGATGAGTTTCATGCGCTCGACTTCTTTGGCCCATTCGGCCTTGGCTTCGTGCTGGGCGCGAAAGTTGCGATCGATGATCGGCGCATGGCCGAGCGCCTTGCTGTGGTCATGGATGGCGGCGGCGTCGTAGGCCGCATCCATTAGATCGTAGAGATAGGAGACGCGGGCGCCGGTCATGGTCATCAAGGGAATGGCGACCTGACTGTCGTGGACGGAAGCCGAGGTCAGTCCGCAGGAGACCGGGATTTGGCCGCAGGCGACATCCAGATGCAGTTTGTAGCCGATCCAGGTTTCCTTGTAGCCCTTGCTGTTCTTCTTGGAGCCGACATCGCACGCGGTGGGCAGATCGGCGAGCATCTGATCGAGGTTCTGCGTGGTCTGCCGTTCGAGGCGCGTCGGCTCGGGTTTTGGCCGTTCCTCGTCCTTGCGCGGGCGTCCGCGCTTGCGCGTCGGCTGAGCGCCATCGGGCGGCGGCGGATCCCCCTTATTGTCGTTCGGCTCCGTCTTGACCGGCTTCTCGCGCGCCTCGATCTCGGTCGCGTCGCGCGCGATCACGCCGACGATGCGCCCGCCGAGCGAGCGCTCGATCAGCGCCGCGTGCATCTTGTCGGGCAGATCGCCCTGCGCAAACTCCGCGAAGGCGCGGGAAAAGGTAGCTTCCGATGGCACTTGCGCGCGTCGTTCCCAACCGAGAATGCGACGCAGCGACTTGTCGACCTCGAGGCGCTCGATCAGAGCGGTGGTGGTAGGAACGCCCAGCACCGCCTTGGCGACGAAAGCCCTGGCGAGGGCGCGGCGATCGCCAGGCGGGCGGCCGGCGCCTCGGGGCGGTTCGGGAACGAAGGCCTCGAGGCCGATCACGTCGAGGGTCGTGACGAGCCGCCCGAGCGCTTCGGTCATCGGGTCGACTTCCTCGCGAAGCCAAGGAAACAGATAGCCCTGGATGTGGTTCCAGCGCGCTTTCATAGCGTCGAGAGGATCGTCGGTCATTGCTGTTGCTATGGTTTAGGGCGATAAAATCGACACTATACTGAAATATTTCTCACAGTAAAGCGGAATAATTCAGAATATTGCCTTGACAACCGTCGGATGGAGTCTAAATACATTGCCTCGTTTTGTGAGAGGTTATGAGAGGCGTTCCAAATAATTTTGCAACTGGCTCAAATATCTTTGGCTAGCTTTAGGGCGCGCGCGCCAGAGTCAGAGAATAGCCAGTGTGGATTTCGGCTTCGCTCATGAGAAGAGCCGGATATTCCCGTTGCCGCTTCAAACTGTGCAGCTACGCCTTGTGCAGGTTGACGGTCCGACGCCCTCGCTGACGACAATCGGCAAATTTTGCCGTGTTGTTTCGCAGATATGCGCCGGCTAAGCGAGAACCCCGAAAATTGGCGCGGTGGATCACGCGGAAATTGTCGGTGATTCGGTCGCAGAAACGGCTCCAGTGTCTGGGCACGGTATACCGCAGGAACGTGATGATCTCTGCGCGGAGCTCCGAGAAGGTCTTGTAGTCCCGATTGTGGGTGACGTTTTCATGCATCAAGGCCCACAGCCTCTCGATCGGATCGAGATGAGGACAGTACTTTGGAAAGAATCGCAGCACGCATTTGCGTCCGGCCGCCGCAAGCCACTCTTGGACGATGCGGGCTTTGTGATATTTGGCGTTGTCGACGAAGACGTGGATGAGGCGTTCGCGAGGATGGGCGCTCTCGACCTGTCCCAATAGCTTGATCAAGCTCTCCGCGTCGACCGTCTCGACCTCGAGGATCTGCGTCCGGCCGGTTCCAGATTGATCGCGCCGTGGATGTTCAGCCGCTGACGGCCCGTCGTCTGCTCCACCGCGATCGTGACGCTTTCATGCATCAAGGCCCACAGCCTCTCGATCGGATCGAGATGAGGACAGTACTTTGGAAAGAATCGCAGCACGCATTTGCGTCCGGCCGCCGCAAGCCACTCTTGGACTATGCGGGCTTTGTGATATTTGGCGTTGTCGACGAAGACGTGGATGAGGCGTTCGCGAGGATGGGCGCTCTCGACCTGTCCCAATAGCTTGATCAAGCTCTCCGCGTCGACCGTCTCGACCTCGAGGATCTGCGTCCGGCCGGTTCCAGATTGATCGCGCCGTGGATGTTCAGCCGCTGACGGCCCGTCGTCTGCTCCACCGCGATCGTGACGCCCTTGCGGGCCCAACAGCCGACCGGTCTGACCTGATGGGTCGGATGAACCGCATCGACGAAGACGACCGCCTCGTCGACGCCCATCGGGCCAACGCCATGGTCCTTCTCGACCGGGGCTGGGGCTGCGAGCGCTCTGATCGGCTCCCACGCCAAGCCGCCGCGAGATCGTGCTCGGTCTCTTGCACGGCCATCACGAGGGCCGCAAGCGCACGCCCGCCACGCGCGCGCCGGACAATGGCGCCGACGAGGAAACGCCGATCATCAAGGCCACGCCGTTTGTCTGGATCGATCCGGCAAGAATACCGCCTCGCCGTTGGCTCTACGGCCGACATTATGTCCGCAAATTTCTTTCGGCGACCGTCGCGCCCGGCGCGTTCGGCAAGTCCAGCTTGATCGTCCCGGAAGCACTGGCGATCATCACCGGCCGCCCGCTGCTCGGCGTCACGCCAGATGAGCAGACGAACGTATGGATTTGGAAC
The DNA here is from genome assembly GCA_963758335.1 of uncultured Alphaproteobacteria bacterium. Taxonomy (GTDB): domain Bacteria; phylum Pseudomonadota; class Alphaproteobacteria; order Rhizobiales; family Beijerinckiaceae; genus Roseiarcus. The sequence continues at coordinate 1,944,102 of CAVWVF010000004.1, forward strand.
GGCGAAGACCCCGCCGATGAGTTGCAGAGGCGCATCACCGCCGCCTGCCTTCACTATCAAATCGACCGATCGGAAATCGAGGGAAAGCTCTTCGTCGACACCGGCCGCAAGACGAGGATCATTATTGCGGAGCAGACCAGGACCGGCGCGCGAATTGCGCGACCGGTCGTGGACGCCGTCATTGCGACGATCAAGGCGAATCAGATCGGGCTCATGATCGTCGACCCGTTCGTGGCCTCCCATCGTGTCATCGAAAACGACAATCCCGCCGTCGAACTTGTCGCCGGCGCATGGGCCGAAATCGCTGACGTGACCAACTGCGCCATCGAGCTCGTGCACCACGCCAGGAAGACCGGCGGCGCTGAGATCACCGTCGAAGACGGACGAGGCGCTTCCGCGCTGCTCTTCAAGGCGCGAGCAGCGCGCACCTTGAACGGGATGAGCGAAGACGAGGCGGCGCGCGCTGGCGTCGAAGGCCGCCGTTTCTATTTTCGCGTCGACAATGGCAAGGCCAATATGTCGCCTCCCGCCGATCAAGCCGAATGGCATCGCCTCGTATCGGTTGACCTGTCCAACGGCGACAGCGTCGGCGTCGTCACCCGCTGGACATGGCCCGACGCTTTTGACGGCGTGTCCGTCTCCGACTTGCGCAAGGTGCAATCCGTCATCGCCGCCGGCCGCTGGCGCGAAAGCTCGCAAGCAAAGGATTGGGCAGGACGTGCCGTCGCCGACACCCTGAAACTCGACGTCACAGACAAGGCGCACAAGGCAAAGATCGCCAGCTTGCTCAAGACCTGGATCAAGAACGGCATGCTAGCCGTCGTCGAAGGCGAAGACGAGTCGCGTCGGAAGCGTTCTTTCATCGAAGTCGGGACGCTCGCCGATGACTGATTTTGCTCTACCTCGATTTTGCCAAGAGCTTGGCGCCCGACCCCTGCTCCGCTCCACCCCCACACCCCCTAAGGAGGGTGGTGGTGGAGCAAAGCGCGGTCTGCTCCCTTGCTGCACCTGCTCCACCTTGCTCCGCTCCACTTTTGCAAGTGGAGCAACACGACGGCCGAATGTGCTTTGCGAAGGACAACAGTCAATGCCACGGCGCGACAGGTTCGCAATCGCGCTCGAATTTTCCTGGCCGGCCTGCCAAACGCGCGCAACTGGCCGAGCCTCTGACAATCAGTCAGGTGCTCTCGCACGCGCCGATGCCTCGTAATGTCCCGTTTTGTCGGCATTGCGCGGTTTGGGCGTTCGGGCGATGATGGCCGGGGTATCGCGGGGGTAGCGTTCGGGGCCGCATAATAATCGCGGCAGGAAGGCAAGTTTTTCGATGCAAAGTGGCGTCGCCATCGCGACCCGTCCGGTAAACAATCGGGCAGCGCTCACGAATGATCCGCGTCGCTTGTCTGTTGACGTCGACATGCGCGGCGTCGACGGACGCCGTTTTGCCGACATTTTTGACGCGCTCACCGTCGAATTTCCCGGCGTCGATCCGGCCCGGTTGCGCGAGATTGCTGTTCTGAAGTTTGCGGGCGAAAAGGCGCTGTCGGCCGGGGCTTGGGAAGACGTCGTCAGGCTGGCCAATACGCCTGGCGGCCCTCAACGCGCGCTCTTTACGCTCGACCGCCAAAATGCAATTTCATCGAGCAAAGCGGCGATCAGCGTATAGCCGCGGACGGTGCGGAAGCTCGCCGTCAGGATTTCGATCGTCACGCCATTGTTGAGATCGATCGAAAGATCACCCGCGACTGCCGGCGATCGGTCGCGATGACCATCACGGTTCCGCGCTCGCCAGGACTCAGATACGGCGACCAGTCAACGAACGTCGCGAGAAAAACGGCGATCAAAGCGAGCACGATCGATTTGCCTCCGCGCCTGCCGACGCAAAGCCACGCCTCGTGAAACCCGCCGGCCGGCCGATCATCGCGCCCGGTGCATTCCTGAAACAAGGCCCAGTCCGCCACGCACATCGGCAGTCATACCTCAGTCCCCAAACTCTTGCGGGCGCGCTCGGCTGAGCGCGAAATCGTCGGATTCATCGTTCGCGTGTCGGCCTTCCAAACCAGCACGGAACTCGGCTTCGCGAAATGACGCCTGAACGTGTTCCACAGCACGCCGCGGCGGGCGTACGGGCTCGACGCGGCAAGCAACATGGCGTCAGGGACCGAGGCCATCGCTGGCCTGATGGCTGCTACGATCTCGGCATCTGGATTCGCGTAGCCCTCGTCGCTGCGAACCGAACAGGACTTTCAAGAAACAAAACCAGTTTCGCCATGTCGCCGGGTCACGAAACCAGCGCGCAAATAGATCAGGATCGCCACAGGCCTCGATGATGTCGATGGCTGGGCTCGCCTGGCGCGCGATGCGCAGACATCGCTGCACGGGCATCTCTCCAAGCGCCTCAGCCGTTTCGCGATCGACAAGCGCGGCGAGCAACGGCACGCGACCGAGAAACGCCCTGACATAGCGGGCGAAGGGCTTGCGCGGGATGTTGACCAGCGCGCCTTCGCTGATGTCGAGGTCGAACAGGTCTTTCAGCACGTCGCTGAGCCGCGCCATCGGGATGCCTTGCACCGAGCGCAAATAGATCACGAACGCGCGAAGGTTCGGCCCGAATGGCGATCCCGGCTCCAAGCCCTCGGGCGCCGGCGCCTTGAAGCGTCTGGCGCAACACGGGCAGACGCCGCCTCGCAGCGTCACGCGCGTCACGTCGGGCTCGACCTTTGGAATTTCGATCCGGTCGTAGACCTGAACCGCGCTCTGCGCCACGTTCGAGACATCCGCGCCGCAATCCTGGCAGACATGAGCCGAAACGATCCGCTCGCGCGTCGGATTGAGGTGGAGCGGGCGATGCGCCCCGGCGTGCGGATTGGCCTTGGGCCTGGGCTTGGACGGCTCTGACGCCTTTTGGCCTTTCGAGGGCGGAACGCTGGAATTGTCGGGCGTTTTCGGCGGCAGGCCCAGCTTGGCCTCGAGTTCCGCGACCCGAGCCCTAAGCGCGGCGACCTGCGCCATCAATGTGTGGATCAGCGCATCCTTTTGCTCATGCGAGAGCAACGAAAGGTCGGGTCTGCTGGACATGGACCCGTGGATTCAAATTCGCCGCCCTCGCGCCACCTCTTTCCAACCCCTGAGTCAATTCGCCGCACCTGTCACGCAAAACCAGCCGGGGGTGAGCAATTACGTCACCTGACACTTCGGACAAACGAGGCAACACAAAGAAACTTCCCATAATCTTTGCGTCATCGAAAACCTGCTTGACTTGGATGGCAAACAGCATGGGTTCAGGCTTGTCTACAACCGCAATGTTCACTGGCTTGGCAAGCTCGGCGACAAGTTTGAGCGAACTCCTTGATTAATGCCTCGCGGCAGTACTGCTTTTTCTAAACGTTCAAGCCGCCAACGCTCCTTTGCCGTGAGGCGGCGCTCCGCAAGCAATCGTTCTTCCGTCAGCGCCGCACGCTCCTTCGCCTTCTCAAGCTCTGCGTTCGCTCTAGCGGCATCTCTTTGTGCTTCCGCCGTTTGCTTCTGTGACTCAGCAAGTTGTAACCGAAGTGCATCGTCCAACACCTTTCTGGGTTCCCTTAGGTACCATGCCGCCAAGAACTGAATGGCTCCTGCTACCACGATTGCCAAGAGCGCCCAATCTTGTACTGATTGTAGGCTATCGACCCACCATCGAGCATTCGTTAGAGCCGGAGTTTCCATTAGCGCCCCCCTAGCTTGGGCGCGTGGCACCCGCAGCCATTTCGTAGCAAATCGCAGGCGACCGGCCAACTTCACCAAGAAAAGGCCGCAGGGCGAGCATCAAGGCAAGTCAGGCGTTTCTACCTGACCGGGGTCGTCCGCATGCGGGTCGAACTGCCGGACGTTCGAGCCCACATCGCGGCGCTCGACGAAGCTGAGAAACCGGCGCTGATCATCATGGACGGCGTGGGCATCGGCATGTGCGTCTATCAGGACCTTATCCGACAGGGGCTGAAACACATCATGCCGAGCGCGTCGATGCAAAAGGAGAACGTCAGCAGTCTCAAGACCCGCCGCTTTGACACGACGGTGCCTGCGCTTTACGACGGCTTGGTTCGCATCCCTGATGCGATGCCCGGGCTTGAGATCCTGCTTTAACGAGTTCGCGGCCTTCCCCGACGGCAAGAACGACGACCAGGTCGACGCGATCGGCAACGTCGCCGCCAACCGCGAATACGTGACCCGGGTAGCTCGCCAGTACGCGGAGCGCTTCGGACGCTTCTGGCCTAGTCGACCCGCCGCGGGACCCGGAGAGTTTCGTCCGCGTATGGGCGGCCGCTGCGCTGGCGCGAGTCCAACCGGAGAACCCCGACGCCATCCGCGCCTTGATCGCGGGGACGCACGATGGGATCTCCTTCGTCCGCAGCCTGGCAGCGTGGCACCTGGGGCGCCTTGGGCCGGGACACCCTGGAATTGAGTCCGTGGTACCGGAGCTGCGCGAGCTGCTCAACGACCGAGCTGCTCAACGACAATGACCCGAGCGTGCGCGCGGAGGCCCTGGTCGCGCTGGAGAACCTCGCGGGCAAGGGCGCACCGCCGGCCGAGCTGAAGTCTCTCGCGCCCACGGCTGATGCGGCTGTGTCTCCGAGAGTGGCGTAGATACGCGTTTGCAGGAGGATGGGCGCTGTCACGTTATCGAAGCGACGAGGCGAAGCGGCATTGGCGCCCGCAATTTCGAGCGGCCGCGACGACCTCGCGCCACGTACTCATCGCCGCAGTGCGGAGCACCCGGTGTGATCGAGCTGACATGAGGTGGCGTTGGACGTTGAAAGTATTGTAGACAGCGGCATGCGTTGATAGGAATTTCTGCGCAGACCGAGCGCTCTTGAAACGTTGCATCCTGTGCTCCCGCCGTCGGGTCGGCAGATGCGAATTCTCGGCCCGATTGTTTTTCCACGAGCCGGGCGGGGCCGAAGAATTCGCCGATCATCTCATCGGCGGGGTCTGTCCTGCAGGCGCCCGAGCGCCCTTGAGCAAGTCACGACCATTGCTCTTTGACGGACCGAAAGCGAGTGAAATCTGAGGCTTACGGGCAAATGGCGATTCATAGTTAGCGCCTTCAATTTGCCCGCGAGCGGCTTTGACATTCGTTGCGTCAAATCGTTTCTCGCACTAAATCCGCGACGCGCCGCCTCGTTTTGAAGGGATGCCATGCTGCGATGGCCATCAGTTCGATCCCTGCATCCCCCGCCACGAATTAAGTGTTTGATATTACATACGCACTTGACCTTCAGAGGGTCGATTTCTCTCGGTCAATCGATTGTCGCGGGTCGCTGTTGCAGTCGTCGACCTCTTCGTCAGCCCAAAGAATTGGGGCCCGGACCATTGGGCGCCGGTAATGTCGAGCGCGATCTTGGTCAGCGATCGGTAGGACTTGCCCTGGAACTCGACGCCGTCGTCGGTGACGCAGACCGTGTGGGTTCGCCCATGCCATTCGCGAACGAGGCGCGAGCCGGGTTTGATCTTGGGCCCTGGTGGCGGCGCAATCGTACCGCCCGTTTCGAACTCGGCGGCCAAGGTCTGCCTGTTGAAGAAGACGACGATCTGCGGCCAGGGGCCCAAGCGCTGGCGCTATTACGTCTCGTAAGCGGCTTTGCAAGGCGACAAGAGCAAAGCGGGTTCGATCGTCCGCGTTCCCGCCGCCGAGGTCGAAGCGGTCGTCACTGACGCCGTCGGCAAGCTATCCGCAGACCGCCCCGCCTCGCAATCCGACATTCGCGCCCGGATTGATCGCGTCACGATCGCGGCATGGCGATCCAGATCCGACTGTCGGCGGATGGGGAGGGAGACGACAGCGCGAGGTCCTTGACGCTGCGATGGACGCCGCCGTCGCCTTATCGCAGGCGCGAGATCATCCAGGGCGCGAGCGACGCAACGACTGGCGCCCGCCCGATGCGCGCTAACGCGCGCGCGATCCTGATCGAAGCCCTTGGCAACGCCCATCGCTGGCTGGACGAACTTCTGTCCGACCCCGCCAAACTCTAGAGACGCTCGCATCGCGAGAAGGCAAGACCGAGCGATCAATCCGGATGACCGTGTCGCTCGCTTTCCTTGCGCCAGATATCGTTAAGGCGGCAGTCGAAGGACGCCTGCGTTGACCTTCACGAAGGCCTCATCCAAACACCAGCGCCACTGAGGATAGCCGCGCATGTGCGCCGCTCAACTCTTGCGGATCTCGGCGGCGAACATCGGGCCAAACCGGTTCCACCAGAACCGGACGATCGCCGCCACGCCGCCGAAGACAAATACCCGCGATGTCCGTGTCGACGCGCTGTCGCGGCCCACAAAGACGCGGCCCAACCCGACGCGCCGCCGATCTCATGGTCGTGAGCGCTCCGCCGGCTCGGGGCCGTCAAGGGCGCGCTTCGCGCGTCGCCGTCGACGAGCTTCGCCCCTTGACCGCCCCGAGCCGGCGGAAAAAGGGCCGCTTCCCGCGCGTCTCTCACTCCCCAACCCCGTCAAGCCCACGCGCCCATAACCCCCCATAACCCCAAGGCCAAAGGGGGCATATCTATTGTGCATCCAAGGGCGACATCTCTATCGCTTCGACAGCGAACAATTCGGCTGCAAACAATTCGGCTTGACGGGAAAAGCCCGATGTGAGGTAATGACACGCTGGAGACGCACGAGGAGCACGAATTCGGGCGCGTGCGCGATCGTCGGCAGGCCTGGAGTCAGCGCGAGAACGACCCCAGCCGACACGAGGAGTGCACTACCTCCTATCCTGGCAACTCATCGTCTCGCACCGCGCGCGCATCAAGCCGAATGCGATCCGAGTCGGGATGCCGGACACCCAGAGCCATCACGTGATCCGGTGTCGGGCGCCAAAGACGGAACAGCCACTGCGCCGGATCATCCGCTAGCCGCGAAGAAAAATGTATCGACAATGGATCCAGATTGAAATGGAACGCGTCCAGCGGACAGGCCAGACCCAAGCCTATCGCCTTGATATAGGCCTCTCTCAGCGTCCAAAAGGCGTAGGCTGCATCAGTTCGCGCCGACTTGGGAATTGTATGCAGATGCGCGCATTCCGCCGACGTGAAAACCCGATCTGTTAACTCCGGGCCAAGCCGTTGCGGATCGACACGTTCGACATCCACGCCAAGGTCCACCGCCTGCGCGACGACCACTGCCACCAGTCCACGCGTGTGTGACAAATTGAACCTTAGTGTGCCAGTGTCGTCCTGCGGTTTGCCATGTGCCCCGGCGACGAACCGCCATGCCTCTGGCGGCCGTTCCACACAGCGCGAAAGCGTCACTCGTGCGAGCGCATGCGCTGCGATATAGGCCTTTCTGTCACGCTCGAAATACAACCGATCCACCCGGGCGCATTCGTCGGCATCGAGCACAGCGCGTAGCGCCGGCCACCGCGACGCGTCAATGGTATCCGGCACCAACCATCGCACTGTGACGACATCACGGTTTGGCATTACCAAGCGGGCGTTCTACAGTCGCGGCGCCCGCTTCTGCAACATATTCTGGATATCTGCCATGTCGCGTTGGTTTGTCACCGCGCCGAGCGCCCCGCGGACTGCGCAACGGCTCCGACTGTTCGCTTTTCCGCACGCGGGACGGGGTGCTTCCCTATTTTTTCCCTGGCGCACGGCATTGCCAGATTGGATCGAGCTGTTGGCTGTGCAGTTGCCGGGGCGCGAGGGACGGATCAATGAACCGGCCTTCACCCGCCTGGATGTGACGGTTGCGGCAATGCTCCCCGAAATCATGCCCCTGCTCGATCGCCCCTACGCCTTCTTTGGTCACAGCATGGGGGCATTATTGAGCTACGAACTCTCACGCGCTCTGCGCAGCCATCGTGCGCCACTACCGCTAGCGCTGGCGATATCTGGCCGACGCTCGCCGACGATACCCAACTCCGATCCTCCAATGCGCGTGCTGAGTGACGCCGCATTTATCGATACGATCCGAGATAGCTATGCTAGCATTCCTAAGATCATACTGGATCAACCGGATGTATTGCGGCTGCTGCTGCCCACATTGCGCCGCGACATCGAAGCGATCGAGACTCACAAATCGCGTGCGGAGGCGCCTCTCGACACACCATTCCTGTTGTACGGCGGCCTCGAGGATCATCAGGTACCATATCAGAGCCTTGCCGCTTGGCGAACCCTTACCTCCCGCGAAGCGCCGTTGCGCCAGTTCCCGGGTGGACATTTCTACTTTCAGTTGCAGCAGGCGGCGTTGCTGAGTGATCTCACGAGCCGGCTCGGCATGGCCCGTTCTCGTCGTCGAAACGGCTGATGCGAATTCTCGGCGCGATTGTCGTCACCCGCCAGGTTTACAAACAAAGGCGCTCCGCCGCGTTGGCCGAGTGGAGCACCCTCGCGGCCTAATCGCCGCTTGGGTCTGCGCGTGCTGCGCCCAACGCAGACGACCTGCCGTTGAGAAACTTCAGCGCCGCGGCCTTGTCCCGCTTCGCCGTGACGACCGCTCGCCTTCATGGTCGACAGCCCGCCAGAGATAGCAGAGCTTGCCGTTGACCTTCACGAACGCCTCATCCAAATGCCACCGCCACTGAGGATACCGGCGCATCTGCGCCACCCGCCTTTTTCGGATCTCAGCGGCGAACATCGGGCCGAATCGGTTCCACCAAAACCGGACCGTCTCATGGCTGATGTCGATCCCGCGCTCGGCCAAGAGATCCTCGACGTTGCGCAGCGACAGCGGGTACTTCACGTACATCAGCACCGCCAGACGGATTATCTCGGGCGAGCTGTTGAAATAGCGGAACGGGTTGCTCATGGCTGAAGCTACCACAGCCGAAGCTACCACAGCCAAAGACGACCCGAAAAATTGGTCTGACAATGCCGCCTGGGCAAGCCGGGTCGGGCGACATAATAGATATACGTCAGTTCACTCTCGCGCGTGTATACACACGTTCTGATATGGTGTATTTATTATCGGTTCACAACAGATTTCGCCTTGCCAACAATACTAATACGGTGGTAGGCATTGTACGTTGCGTGATACGCCTAAATTGCCCAACGGTTGGAGAATGAACTATGGCTATGAAGTTTTATGATGATTTGCTTCCCGTCGTCGGCAAGGCGATCAATGACTCCGTCTTCCGAGACAAGTTGCTCGCCGACCCCAACGGCGTGCTCCGCTCCAACGGCGTGGATATCGGTAAGGCCGTCATTAAGGTTGACTGGGTCGAGAGCACGAACATGCTCAACATCCATGTCGCGAATGGCGGGGCGAATTGGACGGGCGGGATTATATTGAACCTCGAGAAGTGAGCGCTGGTGGGAATGCGGCGCATCCCTGCCTGCATTCTTGCACTATACTTGCCGAGAACTGCTTGAAGCCGAGGGTTGGTTGGCGTGGTCATTTCCGAGCCCGTGTTGCCTGTTGGTCAAGACGTCAATACGGCGCGAGAAGTACGAGGCGTTCAAGTCACTGGCGAGGGCCGTGGCACTTGCCTACCAGCAACACCCCTCGCGCGTCGAATGGGCGGCCTACGCGACCGTCGCGGGACCTTCACTCAGTGTCTACATCCTGATCCCTCTCGGCGGGATCGGCGACATGGACCGGATCACGTCGCTCGACCGCGTCATGGCCGATCTGTACGGCGCCGACGGCGCGAAGCGGCTGGCGGAATTCCAGGGCTGCGTGCTCGACATGAGCACGGCCGTTCTGAACCGCATCCACTCCGGCCTCGGCGCCGACCAAGCCTCTGAGGCGCCCGCCGAGTTCCTCTACTACGCCGAGCTCAAGCTGCATCCGCCCAAGGCGGCCAGCTTCCTGAGCGGCGTGCGCCGCATCGCGGCCTCCATCCCGCAAAGCCCCTTCTCGATCTACGGCACCTTCGCGGGCCAAACGCGCGTCCACTGCTTCGCCAGCGGCGACCGGATCGGCGACCTGGAGGCCGTTGGCCGGCTGCAGGCGCATATCGCCTCCGGCCACGGCGAGGAGGAGGCCGCGCAGATTATGGCCGGGGTCAACGACGCGCTGATCGAGACCGAGACCTCCATCCTGCGCCACATCGGCCACCAGGGAAGCTAGGGCGACGGGCCGATGAGCCTCCTGCCGAAAGCGACGCATCACTGGATCGCGGTCATCGGCATCGGTTGCATCCTGCCGGGCGCGACGGGACCAAGGGCGTTCTGGCAGCTGCTGAAATCCGGAGGCTGCGCCGTCCAGCCGGTGCCCGACGACAGGTGGAACCCGGATGACGTCGCTCGCGCGGCGCAAGCGGGCTCGGACCACGCGCCGCCCGCGCAGGGCGGATTCATTGAGGGCGCCGGGCTGTTCGACGCAGAGTTCTTCGGCCTCTCCCCGCGCGAGGCGCGGCTGATGGACCCGCGGCAGCAACTCGCGCTGAAGACGGCGTGGTGGGCGCTTGAGGATGCGGGACTCCCCGGCTGGTCGCTGCGCGGCCAGCCGGTCGGCGTCTTCCTCGGGGCCAGCAACAGCGAGTTTGGCGGCTTCCACGTAGATCTCTCCGCGCTCGGCCAGCAGAGCGCGACGGGAATCGCCAACAGCATCCTATCCAATCGGCTCTCCTACGTGCTCGGCGTCACCGGCCCAAGCCTCGTCGTCGACACGGCCTGCTCCGCGTCGCTGGTTGCGGTTCACCTCGCCTGCGCAAGCCTGCGCGCCGGCGAGTGCAACGTCGCGCTCGCCGGCGGCATATCGCTGATGCTCCGGCCCGAGCCCGGGGTGGCCTTCGGCCGGGCCGGCATGATGGCGCGCGACGGACGCTGCAAGACCTTTAGCGCCGATGCCGACGGCTATGGCCGGGGCGAGGGGAGCGGCATCGTCGTGTTAAAGCCGCTTGCGGCGGCGGAGCGCGACGGGGATAGCATCCTCGGCGTCATCCTGGGCTCCGCCGTGAACCACAACGGCCAGTCCAACGGCATCACCGCGCCGAGCTCTGCGGCGCAGGAAGCGCTGATCCGCCAGGCGCTCGCCGCGGCCTGCACGGATCCTGCGCGCGTCGTGCTGGCCGAGGCGCACGGCACCGGGACGCTGCTCGGCGACCCGATCGAGGCGCGCGCCCTCGGCCGCGCGCTGGGCCAGGCGGCGGGACGCGAATCGCCACTTCTGCTCGGGGCGGTGAAGTCCAACATCGGCCATCTCGAGGCCGCCGCCGGCATCGCCGGGCTGATCAAGCTGCTGCTCTGCCTCAAGCACGGCGAAGTGCCGCCCGCGCTCGGTGTCGAGCGTCCCAACCCGCATATCGATTTCGCGCGGCTCGGCCTGTCGCTGCCGGCCGCTGCGACGCCGCTGCCCGGGCGCCGCGAGGACCGGATAGGCGTTGTCAGCTCCTTCGGCTTCGGCGGGGCGAACTGCCACATGGTCGTCGCGGCCGCGCCGGCGCCGGCACCCGCCGAGGCGGAGGCGCCATGGCCGGAACTGCTGGTGCTCTCCGCGGCGACCGAAGGCGCGCTCGGGCGGCTCGCCGAGGCCGCGGCGGCGGAGATTGAGGCGACGCCCGGGGCGGCGGCCGCGTTCTGCCGCGCCAGCCATCGGCGGCGCAGCCCGCTCGGCCACCGCCTAGCCCTGGTGGCGACGGACCCCGCAGCGCTCGCGACCGGGCTGCGCGAGGCCGCGCGAGGGCGCACGCCGCCACGGTCGCAGCGCGCGCAGGCACCGCGCCGGCCGCCGATGCTCGCGATGCTCTTCCCCGGCCAGGGCGTCGCGTACGCGGAGGCCGCGCGCGCCCTCGCGGAGGAGGAGCCGGCCGTCCGCGACGCCCTGGCCGAGGCGGAAGCCGCCTGCGGCCTGCCGCTGCGCGACGCGCTGCGGGACGGCAGCTTCCTCCGGGAAACGGCGCTGGGCCAGCCACTCACCGTGGCGCTGCAGGAGGGCCAGCGGCGCCTCTGGGCGGCCTGGGGGATCAGGCCAGATCTCGTCCTTGGCCACAGCCTGGGCGATTTCGCCGCAGCCGTCGCGGCCGGCGCCCTCTCCTTCGCCGATGCGCTGCGCCTCGTCGCCGCGCGCGGGCGGCTGATGGCGGAGCTGGCATCGGCCGGCGGCATGGCCGCCGTCACGGCCAGTGCCGCCGAGGTGCTGCCGCACCTTGCCGAAGGCGTCGCCATCGCGGTCGAGAACGACCCGGGGCAGATCGTCGTCTCTGGTGCACAAGGCGCGCTCGAGGCGACGCTCGAAGCCCTGCGGCATGCGGGCCTGCCGGCCCGGCCGCTGCCGGCCGCCGCGGCCTTCCATTCGCCAGCCATGGACCCGGTGCTGGAGCCCTTCGGCGGGATCGCGGCGGAGGTCGCCTGGCAGGCGCTGCGCCTTCCCATGGCTTGCAACCGGACGGGCACGATCCTGCCGGCCGGCACTGTGCTCGATGCCGGCTTCTGGATCCGCCACCTCCGCGAGCCCGTGCGCTTCGTGGCGGGCGTGGCCGCCGTGGCGGAGGCGGGTGTGAAGCTCGGGCTGGAGCTGGGGCCGAACGCTGCGCTGAGCCGCCTCGTGCCGGCCCTCGCGCCGGGGATCGCCTGCTTCGCGGCGGTGTCGCAGCGCGAGCCGGCGCGCGCGGGCCTGCTCTCCGCGTTGGGCGGGCTCTGGGCGCATGGTATCGCGCCGGACTGGGCGGCCCTCGCCCGCCCACACGGCCCGGCGAGCCTACCGCCCTATCCCTTCGACAAGTCCGAGTATCCGTTACAGGCCGAGGGAACGGTACAGCCGTGCATCCAGCCCGCGCCGCGGCCGCCGCCGCCCGTCGTGCCGCTGGCTCCGGCGGCGCCCACGAGCGGCGGGGCGGAGGTCCTCGCGGAACTCCTCGCCATCATCGCCGAGCTGCTGGAGACGACCCCCGACCGCGTGGACCCTGCCGCGGCCTTCCTCGAGATGGGAGCCGACAGCTTGGTGCTGGTGGGCGCGATTAAGCGGATCGAGGCGCGCTTCGGCATCAGGGTTCCGTTGCGTGCCCTGTTCGAGGAGTTCTGCACGGCGGAGGCCCTCGCGGCCCATCTCGTGGCGCAACGTGCCGCCGAGGCGAGGACCCGGCCGGAACCGAAGGGAGTCGCGCCGGTCCCGGCCGTCGCGGCGCCCGCCCCAGAGCAGGATGACGTCCTGGCCGAGGTGGTGCGGGCGCAGCTCGAGATCATGCGGCAGCAGCTCGACCTGCTGCAGCAGGCCCCGGCCGCCGCGCCCCTGCGGCCGATGCCCGCGCCCCCGCGGCGGCCCGCGCCCGCGCGGACCGGGCCCGCGGAGACGGCGCCGCCGGATCCGCGCCAGCAGGCCCATCTCAACGCGCTCGTCGCGGCGGTGACGGCGCTCACGCCGGGGTCGAAGGCACTCGCCGCCCGCGCGCGGCCGGTGATGGCGGACAGCCGCGCCTCCGCCGGCTTCCGGCACTCCATCAAGGAGATGCTATACCCGATCGTGGCCCGGCGCGCCCGGGGCGCGCGCTTCGAGGACGTGGATGGCAACCGCTACCTCGACATCTCGATGGGTTTCGGGGTCCACATGTTTGGCCACATGCCGGACTTCCTAACGGCGGCGCTGCAGGAGAGCCTGTCGCGCGGCCTTCGGCTCGGCCCGCAATCCGACCGTGCCTGCGAAGTGGCGGAGCGGCTGGCGCGGCTGTCCGGGCAGGACCGCGTGGCCTTCCTGAACTCCGGCACTGAGGCGGTGATGGTCGCGCTGCGCCTCGCCCGCACGGTGACCGGCCGCCGGAAGGTGGTGATCTTCCGCGGGGCCTATCACGGACATTTCGACGGCATCCTGGCGCAGCCCGCCGACCCGGACGATCCACTCGCGGGCTCCGTGCCGTTGGTGGCCGGCGTTGCGGAGGGCGCGGTGGCCGACACGCTCGTCCTCGACTACGGGGACGAGGCCTCGCTCAACGCCCTACAGCGAGTGCTGGGCAGTGTCGCCGCCGTGCTGGTCGAGCCGGTGCAGAGCCGCCGCCCCGACCTGCAGCCCGCGGCCTTCCTCCACCGTCTGCGGAACATGACGCGCGCAGCCGGCGCCGTGCTGGTCTTCGACGAGTTGATCACTGGCTTCCGCATCGCGCCCGGCGGCGCGCAGGAGCATTTTGGCGTGCGCGCCGACCTCGTCGCCTATGGCAAGGTGCTCGGCGGCGGCTTGCCCGTCGGCGCCATCGCCGGGCGGGCGGAGCTGATGGCGGCGGTGGACGGCGGCGTCTGGTCTTATGGCGACCGTAGCATGCCGAGCATGGAGACAACGCTCTTCGCCGGGACCTTCAACAAGAACCCGCTCTCGATGGATGCGGCCGCAGCGGTGCTGGCCGAGATCGCGCGGCAGGGCCCTGCGCTCCAGGCTGCGCTGAATGCACGGGCCGAGCGGCTGGAGGCACGGCTGCAGGAGGTGCTGGCGGGGACGCCGATCCGGATGGTGCGCTTCGGCTCCGTTTTCCGCTTCGCCTTCAGCCGCAACCTCGATCCGTTCTTCTACCACCTACTGCTCCGCGGCATCTACATCTGGGAGGGGAGGACCTGCTTCCTCTCCACTGCGCACACCGATGCCGATTGCGAGGAGCTGGTGGCGGCGGTCGCCGGGACGGTCTCGGCGCTCCGCGAGGGCGGCATCATCGAGCCGGCGCCGACGCCGCCCGGGCCGCGCATCACCCTCGCGCAGCGCCAGCTCGCCACGCTGGCGCGGATGGAGGGCGGGGCAGCGTCCTATGCCGTGCCGCTGCTGGTCGAGCTGCAGGGCGTGGTGGACGTGCCGCGGCTGTCCGCCGCGATCGCCCAGGTAGCGCGGCGCCACGATAGCCTGTGGACGCCGCTCGACGCGCTGGACGGCGCCGCCGCACCGGTGCCCCCGACGGACATCCCGGTGGAGCTGCGCGACCTCGCGCCCGGCGAGTTCGGCGAGGCGGTCCGGCGCGAGGTCGCGCGGCCACTGGACCTCGCGCGCCCGCCGCTCCTTCGCGCCATGCTGCTGCGCACTGCGCCGGACCGGGTCGCCATGCTGCTGCTTGGCCACCACGCCGCGCTCGACGGGCTGTCCATGCAGGTGCTGGCGGCGGAGATCGCGGAGGCCAGCGCCCGGCGGCCGCTGCCGGCCGCCACCTCAATCGGCGTCCTGGCCGAGGCGCATGCGCGCGCCGAGGCCTCAGGCGCCTGGGACGCCGCGCGGGCGTGGTGGCGGAGCAGGCTGCAGGGCGCGCCGGCGGGGCTCGATCTCGACGTCGCGGCAGAGCGCCCGCCGGTGCGTGCCTTCCGCGGCGCGCGGCTGCTGCGGGCCATCCCGCCCGAACTCGCCGAGGACCTTCGGCGCCGCGCGGTGACGGAGCGGGTGACGCTGCTCGCGCTGCTCCTCGGCGGTTTCGCGCGGGTTCTCGCGCGGCGCGGCCGGACCTCTGATCTCGTCATCGGCGTGCCCTATGCCGGGCGCGCCATCGCGGGCGCGGGGGCGGAGCGGCTGGTCGGCTTCTGCACGCATCTCCTGCCGCTGCGGCTGCGCCTGGAGGCGGGCGAGGACGCCGCGGCATCCGTGCGGACCGCCCAGGCCGCGCTGCTGGAGGCGCTGGAGCACGCCGACTACCCCTTCGCGCAGATCCTGCAGGACCTCGCGGTCCGCCGGGACCCGGCGCGGCCGGTGCTGGTGCCCATGACCTTCAACCTCGACCGCGTGCAGGCCATGCCGGAGTTCGGGCCGGGCATCGCGGTGCGCCTCCTTCCGGTGCCCGCGGGGTTCGCGCGCTTCGACCTCGCTTGCAACGTCGTGGACTTCGCGGGCAGCATGACGGTGGAGCTGGATTACGACGCCGAGCTCTTCGCTGAGGATTCCGTCGCCCTGCTGCTGGACGACTTCGTGGCCGGCCTGCGCGCGCTTGCCAGGCAGGATGCCGCGCCGCAAGCCTCCGTCTGGGCACGGCCGCCGCCGGTGGAGGAGTTCGGGCCGCCGCTGCTCGACCGTTTCCGCGCGCTTGCGGCGGAGGAGCCCCGCGCACCCGCCGTCGCCCTGGACGGGGCGCTCCGGCTGGACCGGGCGGGCCTCGATGCCTGGTCCGACCGGATCGCGGCGGCGATCGTGGCCGCGCCTGGCGGGCCCGGTCCGGTGGCCGCCATTCTCGCGCGCACCGAGGCGATGGCCGCCGCGTTGGTCGGCTGCTGGAAAGCCGGCCGGGCCTGGGTGCCGATCGAGCCGGGGATGGCGCCGGCGCGGCTGCCGGCGCAGATCCGTGCGGCCGGCTGCGCGGTCGCGTTGGTCGAGGAGGGGGTGGAGAAGCTGCCCGGTCCCGCAGTACGCCTGCCACCAATGGGGGAAACGGCAGGCTCGCCGGTGCCGAGCCCGGTGCCGGATCCCGCCTCGACGGCCTACATTCTCTTCACCTCGGGTTCCACCGGCCGTCCGAAGCCGATCGCCGTGCCGCATCGCGCGGTCACGGCCTATCTCGACGGGCTGCTGCGCCAAACGGGGCTGCCGCAGGGTGCGTGCTGCGCGCTGATGTCCACCTTCGCGGCGGACCTCGGTCTCACCGCCGTGCTGCCTGCGCTGTTCCATGGCGGCGTGCTGCACGTCGTCGGAAACGCCGCGGCGCGCGACCCGCAACTCCTCGCCGCGGCCGTTCGGCGGATGCCGGCCGACCTCATGAAGATAGTGCCGTCGCATCTTGAGGCGCTGCTCTCGGGCGCGCCCGACCCCGCGATGCTGCCGCGCCGCCTGCTCGTCCTGGGCGGCGAGCGCGCCTCTCCGGCGCTGCTGCGGCGGCTGGCGGTGCTCGCGCCGGCCGAGCTCGTCGTGATGAACCATTACGGGCCGACCGAGGCGACCATCGGCGTCGCGATGGGCCTGTGGGAGCGCGGGCAGCCGGAGCTGCGGCTGGACGCGCCGCTCGCCGGGGCCCGGGTCGCGCTGCTCGACGAGTCCGGCGCGCCCGTCGCCCCCGGCGCGACCGGGGAGATCCATGTCGGCGGCCCGCAGCTCGCCGACGGCTATGTCGGCATGTCCGAGGAGACCGGGGCGCGCTTCGCGGAGCGTCCGCTCTCCGGCTTGCCTGGCCGGCTCTATGCGACCGGCGATTTCGGCCGTCTCGATGCCGAGGGGCGGCTCGAGGTGCTCGGCCGCAGGGACGACCAGGTGAAGATCCGCGGCTACCGGGTCGAGCCGGCGGAGGTGGCGGCGGCGCTCGGGGACCTGCCGATGGTGGCGGCCGGCGCGGTGCTCGTCGCCGAGCAGCCCGGGCGTGGCCCCGCCCTGGTAGCGCATGTGGTGCCGCGCGGGGCGGAGGCGACGCCCCAGGCTGTGCTGCACGCGGCCCAGGCGGTGCTGCCGGATCACATGCTGCCGGCCGCGGTGATGTTGCACGCGGCGCTGCCGCTGACGCCGAACGGGAAGCTCGACCGCGCCGCGCTGCCCGCGCCCGACTCGGCCGCGCTGTGGGGCGAGGCCACGGCGGTCCGGCAGCCCGGGTCCGAGCGCGTCGAGCAGGAACTGCTAGCGTGCTGGCGCCGGCTGTTCGGGCAGGCGGAGATCAGCCGGTACGACGACTTCTTCGCGCTCGGCGGCGACAGCATGCTGGCGATCCGCATGGTGGCGCAGCTCCACCAGGCCGGGCTTCTGGTGCGCACCGCCGACGTCTACCGCCACCCGACCCTCGCCACCCTCGCCCCGCATGTGCACCCGGCCGTGGCCACCGCGGAGCAGGGGCGGCTCGAGGGCGAGTTGCCGCTGCTTCCGAGCCAGCACCGCTGGCTCGCGCGCGGGCCGGGCCTCGCGCCGCACGCCAACCTCTCCGTGCTGCTGCGCATGGCGCCGGGCGTCACGCCCGAGGGCGTTCAGCGCGCCTTCGCGCGCCTCCTCGAGCAGCATGACGGCTTGCGCCTACGCGCCCGGCAGGAGGAGGGTCGCGTGGCGCAGGGCTTCGCCGCGCCCGCGGCGCCGCCCCTGTTCCGCGTCGCCGCCGGCGAGGACGAGGCCGCGGCGCTCGCGCGCGTCCAGGCCATGGCGGATCCCGCGGGGGACGCGATTGTGCTGGCCTGGCTGGAGCCGGACCGGCTGCTGGTGGTGTTCCATCACTGGCTGGTGGACGCGGTGTCGATGATGACGCTGCTCGAGGACCTCGCGAAGCTCGTGCGCGACCCCGCTGCGGAGCTCGGCCCGAAGACGCTCTCCCTCCGGCAATGGATCGAGGCGCTGGCCCGGCTCGCCGCGAGCCCGCCGGTCCTCGACCAGCTCGATGCCTGGGCGCTCGCCGCCGAACTGCCGCCGCCCGACCTGCCCGCGTCCGTCGCACCGGCCCCGGCCGCGCCGGAGGCCCTGGCCGTCACGCTCGACGCGGCGGAGACGGCTGCGGTGCTGAGCGGGCCGGCGGTCGCGGCGGGCCTCGAGCCCTCAGACGTGATGCTCGCTGCGCTGACCTCCGCCATGGCGGAACTGGCGGGCAGCCCGCTGCTCTACGTGGAGCTGGAGGGCCATGGCCGCACGCCGCCCGAGGAGACGCCCGAGCCCGCGCGGACGGTCGGCTGGCTCACCAGCCGCTACCCCGCCTGGTTCGACCTGGAGGGCGTGCCGCCGGAGCGGGCGGTGACGGCCATCCATGAGCAGCGCGGCCTAATTTCTAGCGAGGGCCGCGACTACGGCGCGCTGCGCTGGCTGGGACCGCCCGAGGCGCGCGCGCGGCTCGCCGCCGGCAACGAGCCGGCGGTCAGCTTCAACTACCTCGGCCAGCTGGCGCCGCCGGACGGCGCACCCTTCGAGGTGCTGTCCTGGCGTCCGGGCTGCCCGGCGCGCGGGCCCGAGCTCGCCGCCCGCCATGCGCGGCCGCACGCCCTGTCGGTTGAGGCGATGCTCGACGGGGAGGCGCTGTGCTTCGAGATCGCCTGTGACCCGCCGCGGCTCGACCCCGCGCTGCTCATGAGCTTCGCGGAGAGATTCCAGGCGGAGCTCGTCGCGCTCGCGAGCCTGCCGCCGCGGGCGGAGGACCGCGGCGCGGCCACGCTCCTCCAACCCGAGGACCTCGCCTCCCTGATGGCCGGGCCATGAGCGAACCCAAGCGCATGACGAGGAGCCCTGCCATGCCAGCCCCGATCCTGAGCCCGCGCGCCATCCAGCGGCGACCCGTCCAGGTCGATACCCGGAACGTCGTGCGCATGGCGCCGCTGCTCGAGGGCGGCCTGCCGCTCTGCGTCGAGCCGGCCCTGCCGGACATCGACGCTGCGGCCTGGATCGCGAACCACGGCGAGACGCTGGGGCCGCTGCTGCTGCGGCACGGCGCCATCCTGTTTCGCGGCTTCGGCATCGCCGACGAGGTGGCCTTCGGCCGTGCCGTCGCGGCGACCGGCGTGAAGCTGATGAACTACGTGGAGAAGGCAACGCCGCGCGAGGACCTGGGCCGGGGCATCTACACCTCGACCCATTTCCCGAAGGAGTACCCGATCGCGCTGCACAACGAGCTCTCCTACGTCGCCGCCTGGCCCGGGCGGATATTCTTCGGCTGTGTCACGCCGGCCGAGACGGGCGGAGAAACCCCGCTCGCCGATGCCCGCCGCGTGCTTGCGCGCATCGATCCCGCCGTGGCCAAGGAGTTCCGCCGGCGCGGCTGGCAGCTCGTCCGCACCTTCGGCGCGGGGCTCGGCCCGAGCTGGCATTACAGCTACGGCGTGGACAGCGTCGCTGCCCTGGAGGCCTACCTGTCCGCGGCCGGGATTGGCTGGCAGTGGCTGCCGAATGGCTGGCTCCGGACACGCCAGGTGCGCCCGGCGATCCATCGCCACCCGACCAGCGGCGAGGAGCTGTGGTTCAACCACATCGCGTTCTGGCACTGCTCCAGCCTGGAGCCGGCCGTCCGCCGGCAGTTCGAGGAGGAGTTCGGGCCGCAGCTCTATGTCTACAGCACCTACTACGGCGACGGCGGCGTGATCCCGGACGATGTGGCAGCGCATCTGCGCGACGCCTACGAGGCCGAGACGATGAAGTTCCCCTGGCAGCGCGGCGACTTTCTGATGATCGAAAACAACCTCGTCGCGCATGGCCGCTCGAGCTTCAGCGGCGAACGCCGCGTGCTGGCCGCAATGGGCGATGCGGTGGAGCTCGACGCCGAGGCTATGGACAGCCTGCGGGAACGCCTCGCATGAGCGGCGACGCGGTTAACGGATACCTCCTCTCCCCGGGGCAGGAGCGGCTCTGGCACCTCTGGTCCGGCGGGCAGATCGCGCGCATGCCGGCCGTGCGCGGGCGCTTCCGCCTGGACGGCCCGGTCGAGCCCGCGGCGCTGTGCGCGGCGCTCGGGCGGCTCGCCGAGCGGCACGAGATCCTGCGCGCGGTTTTCCTCCGGCTACCGGAGATGGGGGTGCCGCTGCAGGCGGCGCGGGATTGCGTGCCGCCCGCGATCGGCGCGCGAGAGCTGGGCGTCGGGCCGGAGGACGCACCGCTCGTCGCGCAACTCGAGGACGGCGTGCTTGGGCTCGCGATGCCTGCCTTCCTCGCCGACGGCACGACGCTGCTCGGCCTTGCCGCCGCGATCCTGCGCGAGCTGAATGGCGAGGCGGAGCCGGAGGAGCCGCTGCAGTATTTCGACCTCGCGCAGTGGCAGCGCTACCTGCTGGAGCAGGACGCTCCGGCGGCACCGTCCTGGGGCGCCGGCAGCCTGACGGCGCGCGGCGGCGCGCTGCCCGCACTACCGGCGCTGCGGCCGCGCGCGGAGGGGCCCTTCGCGCCGCGGCGAGTGGCCTGCCCACTGCCGCCCAGGACCGAGGTCGCGCTGGACCTGCTCGTCGCGCGGCTCGGCGCGACGCGCGCGGACGTGCTGGCGGCGGCCTGGGCCGCGCTTCTCCTGCGCCTCTCGGGCGGCACCCCCGCGCCGGTCGCGCTGCTCGCGGAGGGGCGGGCCTTCACGGAGCTGACCGGTGCGCTCGGCCCGCTCGCCGGACCGGTCCCGCTGGAGCTGCGGCCGGACGCAGACACGCGCTTCGCCGACCTCGTGGTCGCGGCCCGAGACGCACGTGTCGCGGCGGAGGACCTGCGCCACCACCTGCCGCCCCCGGCGGGCGACGCGATCGCCGCCTTCCCGGTCGAGCACCTCCTGCAGCCGGCGGGTGAGGCCCCCTGCGCGATGGAGCTGGCGACGGAGGGCGAGCCCTTCCTCATCCGCCTTGCCGCGCTGAGCCGCGCCGACAGCTCGCTGGCCATCTTCCTCGACCATGACGCCGCGGCCTGCCCGCCCGGGGCGGCCGGCCGCATGGCCGAGCAGTTCGCGACCCTGCTGCGCGATGCGCTGGCGCGGCCAGAGGCCGCCCTCGTCGCGCTCGAGATCCTGGGCGAGGCGGAGCGGCGGCTCATCGCGGACTTCCACGGCCCGGTCGTGGCGGTGCCAGAGCCTTGGCAGCCCGTTCAGCAGGCCATAGCCGCCCGGGCCGCGGCGGAGCCCGGGCGCCTCGCGCTGCGGGAGGCGGGCAAGGAGCTGACGGCCGCGGAGCTGGAGGCGCGGGTGCAGGCCTTGGCGGCACGGCTCCGGCTCCGCGGCGTCGGGCCGGACCGCGCGGTGGCGCTGTTCCTGCCGCGCGGTGTCGCGCATGTTGTCGCGATGCTCGGCGTGCTGCGCGCCGGCGGGGCCTGGATGCCGCTCTCGCCGGACCTGCCGGCGGAACGTGCGGCCTTCATCCTAGCCGACAGCGGCGCGCGGCACGTCGTGACGCTGCGCGCCCTCGCCTCGTCGCTGCCGGCGAGGGGCGAGCCCGACATCCTGCTGCTCGACCAAGAGGCCGGCGCACCGCCGGCGGTCGCCTTCGCGCTCTGCGCGCCGTCGCATGCGGCCTACATCCTCTACACCTCCGGCTCGACCGGGCAGCCGAAGGGCGTGGTCGTTCCGCACGGGGCGCTGGCCAACCAGATGGCCTGGATCGCGCGCGCCTTCCCGTTGGGCCCGGACGACGTACTGCTGCACAAAACCGCGCTGAGCTTCGATGCCTCGGTCTGGGAGGTGCTGTCGCCGCTGATGCAGGGCGCGGTGCTCTCGGTGGCCGCGCCGGGGCTGGAGCACGACGCCGCCGCGCTCGTCGAGATGCTGCAACGCGAGCGCGTGACGGCCCTGCAGCTCGTGCCGAGCCTGCTCCGCGTGCTGATCGACTCGCCGGGCTTCGCGGCGTGCACGGCGCTGCGCCACGTCTTCTGCGGCGGGGAGGCACTGACGGCCGACCTGGCGCGGCGCTTCCGCGCGGTGCATCCGGCGGCACTGGTCAACCTCTACGGCCCGACCGAGACGACGATCCAGGTCTGCGCCGAGGTGGTGGATGCGGAGGAGGAGCTTCCGTCGCTGGGCCGCCCGATCGACAATGTCCGGATCCATGTGGTGGACGAGGCGATGCGCCTGGTGCCGGTCGGAGCCCGCGGCGAGATCCTGATCGGCGGAGCCGCGCCGGCGCGCGGCTACGTCAACCTGCCGGAGCTAACGGCGTCGCGCTTCATCCCCGATCCCTTCTCCGGCGCTCCGGGTGCTGTGCTCTACCGCAGCGGCGACTTCGGCGCTTGGCGGGAGGACGGGCGCCTCGACTTCTTCGGCCGCACCGACCACCAGGTGAAGTTGCGTGGCTACCGGATCGAGTTCGGCGAGATCGAGGCGAGCGCCCTTGTCCACCCGGCGGTCGCGCTTTGCGCCGTGCTGCGGCTCCCGGACGCGAACGGGACGCACCACCTCGTATGCAACTACAGCTGCAGCCCGGGCGCCGAACTCGATGCCGCCGGGCTCCGCGCCTGGCTCCAGGCGCGGCTACCCGACTACATGGTGCCGACCCGCTTCGTCCAGCTCGACGCCTTCCCGGTGACCTCGAGCGGTAAGATCGACCGCACGGCGCTCGCCGATCTGCCGCGGGAGGAGCCGCCGGGCGAGGCGCATGCCCCGCGCGACACGATCGAGATGCGCCTGGAGCGCGTCTGGGAGACGGTGCTCGACGTGCGCCCGGTCGGCGTGGACCGGAACTTTTTCGAGCTGGGCGGCCACTCGCTGCTCGCCGTGCGCTTGATGGCCGAGGTGCGCCGGGAGTTCGCCTGCAACCTGCCGCTCGTCTCCCTGTTCCAGGCGCCGACGGTAGCGGGCCAAGCCGCGCTGCTGCGCGCGGCGACGGCGGGCGACCCCGTGCTGGTGCCCATCAATCGCGGGCTTGCGGAGCAGAGGCCCGTCTTCCTCGTCCACCCAACCGGCGGCAGCGTGCTCTGCTATCGCGCCCTCTCGCGGCGGCTTGGGCCGTCGCGGCCGGTCCATGCGCTGCAGGATCCGGGGCTGGAAGGCACCGCCGATTACACCAGCGTCGAGGAGCTGGCCGGCTTCTACATCGCCCGCATCCGCGAGGCGGTGGCCGGCGGCCCATATTGCCTCGCCGGCTGGTCCTCCGGCGGCATCGTCGCCTACGAGATGGCCCGCCAGCTCGTGGCGCGCGGCGAGGAGATCGGCTTCGTCGCGATGATCGACAGCGCCCCGCCCGCCGGCGACGCCCCGGCGCGCGAGGATGGCGAACTGATCCAGTCCATCGGCCGGCTAATCGCCCATGCGAGCGGGCTGCCGCCGCCCGAGCTCCGCACCCTTGCGCGCGAGGACGGCCTCGCGCGGCTGCACGGGCTCGCGCTCGAGGCCGGCCTGCTGCCGGATGGCGCCGGGCCAGAGCGGGTGGAGCGGCTCTTCGCCGTATTCCGGCGCAACGTGGACGTGGTCCGCCGCTACCGGCCCGGCACCTATCACCGCCGTGTGCTGCTGCTGACCGCGACCGAGCCGGTCCCCGAGCCATTGCGGGAGGCGGCGATGCAGCACCGCAGCGACTTGCCGGACCTCGGCTGGGGCCGCGTCTGCTGGGCGGAGGTCACGCCGGTCCCGGCGCACCACCTCTCCATCGTCGAGGAGCCCGGGGTTGGCCATGTCGCGGCCCGACTGCGGTCGGCGTTGGCCGACGTGGACCGTGCGAACCAGCTCGGCGACCGTGTCCTGTTCTCGCTCCTCGGGCACTGAGGCCGGCCAGTGACGCAGACCCCAGCCACGCCGCCGCCCGCCGGGACGCCCGACATCGAGGCCTCGTTGCCGTTGACTTCGCTGCAGCAAGGCATGCTGTTCCACAGCCTGATGGACCCGGATTCCGGCGCCTATTTCCAGCAGCTCGTCGTGGAGCTCGACGGCGAGCTGTGGCCCGAGCCCTTCGCGGCCTCGCTGGAGGAGGTCGTGGCGCGGCACCAGGCGCTGCGCTGCGCCTTCCTCTGGGAGCGACGCGCCGAGCCGCGTCAGGTGGTCCTCCGCCACGCCAGCCCGCCGCTCGAATGGCTCGACTGGAGCGTGGGCGACGACGCGGCGCGGCTGCGCGCCTGGCTCGAGGCGGACCGAGCGCGGCCCTTCGCGCTAAACCAGGCGCCGTTGCTGCGCGCCGCGGTCATCCGCCTCGGTCCGCGGCGCAACCGGCTGCTTGTCAGCCACCACCACCTGATCCTGGACGGCTGGTCCACCGGGATCCTGATGGAGGAGTTGCTCGCGCTCTACGCCGCGCGGCTCGGCGGCTCGGCGGCCCCGCTGCCCCCGTCGCCGACGCTCGCCGCGCATCTCGACCGGCTCGCCGCCCGCGACGCCGGCGCGGAGGAGGGGCATTGGCGTGAGGCGCTGCGAGGCTTCACGGAGCCCACCCCGCTGGTCGAGGAGCGGCGCGCCGCCGGCGCGACCGGCGCCGACTACGTCACCCACGACGCCCTGCTGCCGGCGGCCCTGCACGAGAGGTTGCAGGTGGCGGCGCGCGGTGCCCGCGTTTCGGGCGGCGTGCCGCTCTTCGCCGCCTGGGGCCTCTTGCTCGGGCGCCGCGCTGAGCGCGAGGAGGTGGTCTTCGGCGTCACGGTCGCCGGGCGTCAGCCGGCGATGCCGGGCGCCGACCGCTTAGTCGGCCTCTTCATAAACACGGTGCCGCTGCGGATGCCGACGCCCCGCGCCGGCACGGCGTGGGAATGGCTGCGGCAGGTGCAGCAAGGCGTCTCTGGGCTCAATGCCCACGGGCTCGCGCCGCTGACCGACATCCGCCGCTGGAGCGAGCTGCCCGGCAGCGTGCCGCTGTTCGAGAGCATCGTCGTCTACGAGAACTATTCCGTCGCGGCGCAGGACCCGTCCGCGCCGCTGCGCGTCGCCCGCGCCCATGTGGAGGAGCGCGCCAACTACCCGCTCGTCCTACTCGCTGAGCCTGCCACCGAGGGGCTGCACCTGCGGCTGATCCTCGACCGCAACCGCTTGCCCGAGGAGGTGGCGCCGCGCCTCCTGCGGCAGCTCGCCGCGGTGCTGGAGGGGCTCGCGGAGAGCGACTCGCGCACGCCGTGCTCCGCCATTCGGCTCATGAAGGGGGCCGAGCGGCACCGGATCCTGCAGGAGTGGAACGCGACAGAGGCGCCCTACGACGCGGGCTCGACGATGCACGGGCTGTTCCTGCGCGAGGCGGCGCGCGAGCCGCGGGTCGTCGCGCTGGAGGATGCCGCGGGCAGCGTCACCTATGGCGAGTTGGAGGCCATGAGCCGCGGCATCGCCGCGCGGATCGAGGCGGCCGCCCTGCCGGAGGGGGCGGCGGTCGCGGTGCGGATGCGCCGCGACCGGCAGATGGTGGCGGCAGTGATCGGCGTGCTGCGCGCGGGCCGCGCCTATGTGCCGATCCCGCTGAGCTACCCGGCGAAGCGGATCGGGGACATCCTCGATTCGCTCGAGGTCGGCTGCTTCGTGACGCAGGCCGCGCTGGCGGAGGAGACGCGGGCGCTGCTCGGCGGCCGCGCCATGCTGGTGCTCGCGGCCGAGGCGTGCGAGGCGACATCCGGCCCGCTGACGGCGCGCGGGGATGCCGGCAGCCTGGCCTATGTCATCTTCACCTCGGGCTCCACGGGCCGGCCCAAGGGCGTGATGGTGCGGCACCGCCCGGTCGTGAACCTCATCGAGTGGGTGAATCGGACCTTCGGCGTCGGGCCGCAGGACCGGATGCTGTTCGTAACCAGCCCCGCCTTCGACCTCTCGGTCTACGACATCTTCGGCATCCTCGCGGCCGGCGGCCGTATCCGCATCGCCTCCGACGAGGATGTGGCGGATCCGGACCGACTTGCGCGCATCCTGGCCACCGAGCCAGTGACCTTCTGGGACAGCGCGCCCGCGGCGCTCTGGCAGCTCATGCCGCTGCTGCCGGCTGCGGTCGCGAACCGCGCGCTGCGGCTGGTCTTCCTGAGCGGCGACTGGGTGCCGCTGCCGCTGCCCGACCGCCTGAAGGCCGCCTTCCCCGGCGTCTGCGTCGTCGCGCTCGGCGGCGCGACGGAGGCGACGGTCTGGTCCAACTTCCACGTCGTGGAGCGTGTGGAGTTGGGCTGGCGCAGCGTCCCCTATGGCCGGCCGATCCAGAACGCCCGCTACTATGTGCTAGACGCCGCGCTTGAGCCGGTGCCGCCCGGCGTGCCCAGCGACCTCTTCATCGGCGGCGAGTGCCTGAGCGAAGGCTACGCCGGCCAGCCGGAACTGACCGCCGCCCGCTTCGTCCCTGACCCGCATTGGAGCCGTCCGGGCGCGCGAATGTACCGCACCGGCGACCGCGCCCGCTTCTTCGAGGACGGCGTGATCGAGTTCCTCGGCCGCGAGGACGACCAGGTGAAAATCCGCGGCTTCCGGATCGAGCTAGGCGAGATTGAGGAGGCACTGGCGCTGCACCCCGCCGTACAGGACGCCGCCGCCGCGCTGCACATGACCGGCAAGGGCGGCCCGGCGAGCGGTCGCGAGGAGCGGGAGATCGTCGGCTACGTCGTGCCGCGCGCGGGCGTGGCGGCCGAGGCCGGCGCGATGCTCGACTTCCTGCGCGCTAGGCTGCCACCGCAGATGGTCCCGGCGCATCTGGTGGTGCTGGAGGCCCTGCCGCTCAGCGGCAACGGCAAGGTGGATCGCAAGGCGTTGCCGGCGCCGGATGTGCGCCGGGGCGCCTCACCTCGAGCAGAAACGGTCGGCGCCGACGTGCTGCGCGACCTCGTCGCGGGTGTTTGGGCCAACGTGCTCGACCTTGAGTTCGTCCCGCCGGACGAGGACTTTTTCGCGCTCGGCGGCCATTCGCTGCGCGCGACCTCCCTGGTCGCGAAGCTGCGCCTCGCGCTCGGGCGCGACCTGCCGCTCGCGCTCGCCTTCTACCACCCGACGCTGCGCGCTATGACGGCGGCGATCCGTGCGGAGATGGATGGGGAAGGCGCGTTCCAGTCGCAGATTCCCATCCTGCCGCGCGGGCGGGCCATGCCGCTGTCGCCGGCGCAGGATCGGATGTGGTTCCTGCACCGGCTGGAGCCCGACAGCCCCGTCTACACCATCGTCCTCGCCGCGCGGCTGCGAGGCTCGCTCGACCTCGGCGCGCTGCGGGCCGCGGTGGAGGCGGTCGCCGCGCGCCAAGAGATCCTGCGCTGCCACATCGTCGAGGAGGACGGGCGGCCCGTCATGGTGCCCACCGCGCCGGGGACGCCGCTCCCGATCGCGGTCGAGGAGGCGGGCGGCACCGACCCCGAGGCGGCCGCGCGGGCACGGCTGGCGGCCGAACTCCGCCGGCCGTTCGCGCTCGACCGGGAGCTGCCATTCCGAATCCTGGTCGTCCGCCTCTCGCCGGAGGAGGCGCTGGCGCTGGTGCTGATGGACCACATCGCAGCGGATGGCTGGTCCATCGGGATCTTCGTACAGGAGGTGCTCGCGGCCTACGACGCGCGGGCGGAGGGCCGCGCGCCCGTGCTGCCCGACCTTCCCGCGCAATACGCCGACTGGGCGGCTTGGAACGCCGCGCGCCTCGCCGACGGGGTGCTCGAGCGTCAGCTCAGCCACTGGCGCGACGCGCTGCGGCAGTTGCAGCGGCTCGACTTGCCGGCCGACCGGCCGCGCCCGCCCGTGCAGCGCTTCGTCGGCGATGTCCGCGCCTTCGCGCTGTCGGAGGCGCAGAGTCGCGGCCTTAACTCGCTAGCGCGGGAGGAGGGCTGCACGCTCTTCATGGCCTCGCTCGCGGCCTTCCTCGTCGTCCTGCACCAGCGCAGCGGCCAGCACAACCTCGCCGTCGGCACCGATCTCGCTGGACGCACCCATGCGGATGCGGAGCGGATGATTGGGCTGTTCGTGAACCAGCTGGTCCTGCGCGTCGACATCACGGGGGAACGGAGCTTCCGCGACCTGCTGCGCGCCACGCGCGGCGTCGTCCTCGACGCCTTCTTCAACCAGGACGTCCCCTTCGACGTGCTGGTCCGCACGCTGAACCCGCCGCGCGACGCCGCGCGCAGCCCGCTGTTCCAGGTGAAATTCGTGCTGCAGAACACGCCCTTCGCCAGGCTCGGCAGCCGGCACTTGGCAGTCGAGCCATTGGAGCTGCCGACCGCGACCGCCAAATTCGACCTGCTGCTGACGCTGACCGACCGCATGCCGATCCAGGGCACGCTGGAATACGCGACGGACCTGTTCGAAGTCGCGACCGCGGCGGCCTTGGTGGAGGACCTTCTGGCGGTAATCGACCAGGCCGCGCGGTCGCCCGCATCGCCGATCGAGGACCTGCTCGGGCTACTGCAGGCCGGCGGCGCGGAGCGGCAAGAGATGGCGCGCCATGCGACTCGCCGCGCCGGGCTCGAGAGGCTGAGGCAGCTCCGCCGCCCCAGGGGGGCCGCATGACGCAGGGCCGCCATCCCGTCGCGGAGCTGCTCTGGGACGTGGCCGGGGAGGCACCGGAACTGCTCTCCGCCGCCCCGCACCTCGCCGAGGCGATCGCGCCGATGCGCCGGGCGATGCCGGTGGCCGCGACCGTGTCGCCCTTCGACGACGCGGAGGCGTCCCGCCCGTGGCGCCACCTCCGCGCCTTCTACCTGCGCGGCGCCGGGAGCGTGATCGCGGTGAAGGGGACGGAACCGCTGGCCACAGATGTCGGCGCGCAACTGGCCATAATGCGGGCCTTTCGGATCGAGTATCCGGGACGCGGCCGCTCGCTCTTCTCGGCGCTCGAGCATTTCCCGCTGACCGAGCAGAAGGTGCCGCTCGCCGTCACGGCGGAGGAGGCGCTCGAGGATGCGCGCGGGGCGGCAGCGGTGCAGGCCACCCATCTCGCGCGCTTCGGCCGGCTCGCCCGAGTGCCGCTGCCCCTGCTCGTGGCGCGATGGCCTTACGCGGTCGCGGAGGCGCACCTCGCCCGGCTCTCGCCGCTGCTCTCGGCCCGAGCGTGGCGCGTCGTGGAGCGCTTGGCGGGGCAGGGTCTGGGCGTGGTGGTCTACGCCTATCCCGCGGTGCCGCTGCGCGTCGGCCACCTGCCGGAGCTACTGCGGGGCCGGCCGGGCGGGGACTGGATGGCCCGGCTGCGCACTCTGGCGGACCCGGAGGCCGCGATCGGGGGCTGGCTCGACCTGCTGGCGCGGCTGCTCGTCCTCGGCTTCCTGCCCGGCAGCATCGAGAGCATCGGCGTGGGGCACTGCCTGGAGATGAAGAACGCGGTGCTCGATGGCGGGCTCGTGGATCTCAGTTCTGTCTGCCGGGCGGAGGCGATCCGCGATGCCCAAGCCTTCGACGAGACGCTGCTCGCGACGATGGCCGACCTCGCCAAAACCGTCCGCTTCCTGCTGCGTGGGGACTCGCCGGACGTGGAGGCCGAGTACCGCAACCCGTCCCTCGCTATGCTACTGGTCCTGCACAGGCTGCTGCCCGATCTCGGCGAGCGCGTGCGGCGCCTCGGCGGCGTGGACCCTCGGATCGAGGCATTCTTCGCCGCCCATCCCGCCGGCCACAGCCTCCCGGCGGAGCTCTCGCGGCTGTCCGGCACCGCCGGCTCGGACGGGCGGCCCCACGCATGACGCCGGATCGCCACCTGACGCGGCTGGTCCCGGGCCTCGACGCGGTGGCGAAGCCGCTCGACCTGATGGTGCGGCCGACGCCGGTGACTAACGCGCAGGGCCTGGCCGAGAGGTGGCGCCTCGCCGAGCTTCGGATCAAGCGAGACGACCTGTCCAGCACCGCCTATGGCGGCAGCAAGCTGCGCAACCTCGAATACTTCTTCGGCCGCGCCCAAATGGTCGGCGTCTCCAGCGTCGCGACCATGGGGCCCTATGGAAGCCACCAGGTGCTCGCGACCGCGGTGCAGGGGCGGCGTCACGGGTTCCGCACGCGGGCCCTCCTGACGCCGCAGCCCCGGGTACCGGAGATCGTCCTCAACGAGCGGCTGCTGCCGCAGTTCGGCATGGAGGTGATCCGCTGCGGCAGCTTCGCCGCCGTGCCGCTCGGCTACGTGCGGGCCCGCTACGCGCGGCTTGGCCGGACGCTGCCCTACTGGATCCCACCTGGCTCTCACCATCCGATTGGCGTGCTCGGCGTGCTGGAAGGCGCGCTGGAACTCGCGCATGCGGTCCGCGGCGGCGAGATCCCAATGCCGGACGACGTGGTTGTGCCGACCGGCACTTGTGCCACGGCGGCGGGCCTGCTGCTCGGCTTGGCGATAGCGCAGCTGCCGGTGCGCGTGGTCGCGGTGCGCATGGTGCCGATGCTCGTCACTGGCCCGGCCAAAATGCGCCGGTTGGCGGCGCGAACGCTGGAGCTGCTGCGTGGCGCCGGCTTCACCGGCGAGGTGCGCCTGGGCGAGATGCTGTGGATCGACGCACAGGCCGGGCCCGGCTACGGCATGCCGAACCCGCTTGGCCTGCAGGCAGCGCAGGACGTCGCCGAGGTCGGCGGCTTCCGCACCGAGACGACCTATACCGCGAAGACGCTCGGCCTGCTCGCGGGCGGCGCGCTGGCAAACCGCCGTGTGCTGTTCTGGAACACCTTCAGCGCGGTGGATCCCTCGCTGGCCGACACTCCACCCCCAACCGCGAAGGATGCCCTGCCGTGAACGCTCCGCTCACGAGAACATGGAGCCACGACCAGCACGCTGCGGCCCTTGATCACTCCATCCTCGACTTCGGCGTCATCGCGCCCGGCCGGGCAGGGCCGGAAGTACTGGCTGAAAGCCTCGCGCTCGCCACCGTGCTGGACGAGCTTGGTTACCACCGCCTCTGGCTCTCCGAGCACCACGAGTGGCACTACTGCTGGGCCGCGCCCGAGGTCGTCGTCGCCGCCCTCGCGCAACGCACGCGGCGGCTGAAGCTCGGCACCGCGGCGCTGCTGTTGCCGCTGCGAAACCCGCTCGCCGTGGCCGAGACCTTCCGGACGATGGAGGCGCTGACGCCCGGCCGCATCGCTCTCGGCGTCTGCGCGGGCGTCCCTCAGGATACGGCTGCGTTGGCCGCGCTGGCGGAGCTGTCGGGCTGTGCGGCCGAGGATGCGGGGCGGCTCGCGGCGGGCTTCGCTGACAAGCTGGACGGGCTGCTCGCCCACCTGCACGGGGATTTCCCGGCCGGCCACCGCTTCGCCAAGGGGACCACGCCCTGCTTCGCGGCGGCGCCGCCGGTCTGGGTGATGGGCTCGGGCGCCAACAGTTCCGCGCTCGCCGCGCGGCGTGGCGTCAACTACGCCTATTCGCTCTTCCACCGCGGCAGCCGGATGCAGCGCGACGTCACGCTGGCCTACCGGGAGGCACATCCGCGCGGCCGCCTGGCGCTAGCGGCGAGCTGCATCTGCGCGGAGGATCCGTCAGAAGCCGAGGCGCAGCTGCGGCTGGTGGAGGGCTGGATCGGCGGTGACATCCGCGTCGTCGTCAGCGGCACGCCGGAGACCTGCCGCGACGAGCTGCTGGAGCTGGCCGCGACCTTCAACGCCGACGAGTTGATCCTGCTGCATGCCTGGCACCTGCAGGAGCCGCGGCTCGCGGCGGTGAGGGCCATGGCGGAGGTGATGGGCGTGCGGGGCGCCGTCCCGGCATGAAAGCGCCCGACCTGCCCTCCGGCCCGGCGCGCACCATGGTGGATCTGCTCCGCGCGCATGCGCGGCGCACGCCCGACAAGGCGGCCTATGTCTTCCTGCCCGAGCGGCCCTCCCAGCCGGAGGAACGGCTGGACTATGCCGGGCTGCTCCGCCGCGCGGAGGCTGTGGCCGCAGGGCTGGAGGCCTGGTTCGCGCGACGCCCCGGCCAGCCGCGCATGGCGCTGCTGCTGTTTTCGGCCGGGCTCGACTTCCTCGTCGCCTTCTGGGGTTGCCTCTGCGCTCGCGTCATCGCGGTCCCGGTCGCCGAGCGGCGGCCCGGCCGCCCGGCCGCCGGCCTTGAGAGCATCGCGGCGACCACCGGCCTCGGCCTGGTCGTCATGCAGCCTGATCATGCGGCGACGGTAGAACTCATCCTCGCTGCGACGCCGGGCCTGCAGGACCTCCGCATCGTGACGCTGGACGTGCTCGAGCAGGCGGGGGCGGAGCAGGAGCCGCCGGGCGCTCCCGAAACCGGCGACATCGCCTTCCTGCAATACACCTCTGGCTCGACCAGCCGCCCGAAGGGCGTCGTAGTGCGCCACCGGAACCTGATGGCCAATGAGCGCATGATCGCGGCGGCCATGCGGCTCGACGGCACGGCCGATATAGTCAACTGGATGCCGCACTACCACGACATGGGGCTGGTCGGCAGCCTGTTGCAGCCGATCTATGCCGGCGCTACCTGCACCACCATGGCGCCGCTCACCTTCGTCAAGCGCCCGATCCGCTGGCTACAGGCGATCTCCCGCGCGCGTGCGACGGCCTCCGGCGGGCCGGACTTTGCCTACCGCCTCTGCGTCGAGCGGATCGCGCCCGAGGAGGCCGCGACGCTCGACCTCTCGTCCTGGAAAGTCGCCTTCGTGGGGGCGGAGCCGGTGCGCGCGACCACGCTGGACGCCTTCGCGGTACGCTTCGCGGTGGCCGGCTTTCGGTGCGAGGCGCTCTATCCCTGCTACGGCATGGCCGAGGTGACGCTCTTCGCCTCCGGCAGCCATGCTTGGCAGGGCAGCGTGACGCGCCGCGTGAACGCGGAGAGCCTAGAGCGCGGCCGGGTCGTGCCGTCCGGCGAGGGGGGCCGCAGCACGACTGTTGTGTGCAGCGGCTGGGGGCCGGCGGGCGCACGGCTGGCCGCGGTGGATCCGGTGACGCGCGAGAGGCTGCCTGACGGCGCGGTCGGCGAGATCTGGATCGCCGGCGCGCATGTGGCAGAAGGCTACTACAACGACGCTGCGGCCAGCGCTGCGGCCTTCGGGGGCGAGATCGCCGGCGCGCGCGGGGTGGAGGACGAGGGACCGTGGCTGCGTACGGGCGATCTCGGCTTCCTCGTTGAAGGCGGTGTCCACGTGACCGGGCGGCTCAAGGAGGTCATGATCGTGAACGGCCGCAACCTCTACCCGCACGATGTCGAGGACGCCGTGCGCGGCGGCATGCCGGAGCTGCGCGAGGCCGCCGTCTTATCCATCCTGCGCGCCGATGGCGTGGAGCGCATCGTGGCGCTGCTCGAGCTGTCCAGTGGGCACCGAGGGCTGCTGCTCGGTCGCGCACCGGACGCTGACCGCGCGCTGCGCGAGCTTGCGGAAGCCGCGCGCCGCGTCTGCGGGGCGGCCTGCGAGATGATGCCGGACCACGTCCGCTTCGTCCTGCCGGGACGGATCCCAAAGACGACCAGCGGCAAGACGCGCTATGGCGTCCTGCGCGCGTCGCTCGCCGCGCTGCCCGCCGCGGAGCTAGCTGGCAGCACGTCGGTCGAGGCGGCGGTGCTCGAGGAGGTGGCATCGTGAGCGCGCACATGGACACCCCCGCGCTGGAGGCGTGGCTGGTCGCGCGCATCGCCGCGCGGACGGGCCACGCGCCCGGCGCGATCGACCCCGACCGGCCGATGGAATCCTACGGGCTCACCTCTGTGATGGCGGTCGAACTCAGCGCGGAGCTCGAGGACATGCTGGGCATCCCGGTGGACGTGACGATCGCCTGGGACCACCCGACAGCCACCACCCTCGCGGCGCACCTGGCCGCCGGTCAGGCCGCAGCGGAGGGCCAGCGACGAGGGCCGCCGTGATGCAGCACCGCGCGGGGATCACGGTCCCACGAAGGCATCACTCTCCAGTTCCTGCTAGACTAGCTAGCTAGGGCGCCGTCGACGACTGACATCGAGTCGCGGCCCATTTTTGCGGTACATGACTGGTGCCAGTAGGGAACGACCGCGTCGCGCACGAAATTGTCAAGCGCCGGGCCGGTCACATTCCCCGGCATGACCTCTCGCTTGGCGAAGCGGCGAAGCGGGGCGGAATTGCCAATTTCACGACAAAGCTGCACGCCGGCGACCAGCGCGGTCAGATCGGCGGGCTCACTCAATATTTGTGCATCGATGTCAAGCGGGTCATTCGGCCACAATCCCGCATCTAATTCGTGAGCACGGGCGAAACGGGCGGTGGAGCGGGCGGATTTCGGCCGCGGCCGCGGGTCGAGGCGGGTACGAGACGAGCATGCTCGCGCTATGGTTGTAGGCGACCGCCCTCCTGCATCGTTGACGAGTTCCGCCCCGATCCTGCGGTCACGGCTACGCCGTGGCCGGCCGAGCCCGGCGGCGTTTGCAGGACTGGCGGAAGAAGCCGGGCGATCATCCGCTCGGCGCCGGCTGCAGGGAAAGGATGGCGGCGCGCGCGTCGCGGATCAGGTCGAGAGCGCCTGCCGAAAGTCGCACGATCAGCCGGCGCGCGTGGCGCACGACGCGGCCCGCCAGGGCGATCAGATGAAACCGCATCGCCTTCATGCGCCGCGCCGCCCAATCGCCGCCGAGCACCAGACGCTTCATCATCGCGTTGAGATTGTGGGCGAGAACCATGATCGCCCACCACGCCGCATTGGCCCCGAACAGCCCGCTCGGCAGCCGCCCGCCGGCGAGATCGTCCTTCATCACGGCGTGCGCTTCCTCGCTCTTGCCGCAGCGCTCGCGCTGCCAGCGGATCAGTTCGTCGCCCGCCAGCGTGCGGTTGGTGACGAGGCCGAACAGCTTGTAGCGGCCCAGCGTCGGAAAGCTCATCGTCGGGAAGGGCAATTGCTCGGCATCGCCGAGATCGAGTTCACCCAACGGCTCGCGGATCGCCAGAAAGCGGTAGTCCGGCGCCGTCTTGCTCATGCCCGCCCAGTTCGGCACGTAGCCGACTTCCGCCCATTGCTGGCCGGCGGCGTAGCGCTCGCCATCGACGATCCGATCGAGCGCCTGCCAGGCCGCCTCGGGCAGTTGCGCCACCGCCTGCCTGAACTCCCCGGTCACGTCCGCCCCGATGGCGAATTCGATCACCCCGAAGCGCCGGTTCTTGCCCTCGGCGCAATACTTCAAAAGATCGTGCTGATAGGCGGCCGTATCCGAGCGCAGGTAAAGCTTCCTCACCCCGGCCGGAAGCAGGCGCGCCGCCTCTTCGAGAACGCGCAATTGCTCATGCCCCGCCGGCACGTTGCCGTCGCGGAACTCCGAATGCACGATCAGGCCCTGCTCGGCCCACCAGCTATTGAGCGGCTGATAGGCCTTGAAGTGCTTGTAAGCAGTACAGCGCCGCCCGCTTGTGCGTCTCAACGAGCGTGGCGTCCATGTCGAGCGTCGCCTGCGCCG
Organism: uncultured Alphaproteobacteria bacterium; assembly: GCA_963758335.1. Lineage (GTDB taxonomy): Bacteria > Pseudomonadota > Alphaproteobacteria > Rhizobiales > Beijerinckiaceae > Roseiarcus. The sequence continues at coordinate 1,979,483 of CAVWVF010000004.1, forward strand.
CCGGATGCTGCGCCTGAACCGCCTGCAGAAGATCGCCGTTCACCCGCCACAGGCCCGCCACGCCCTCGCTCGACGCCGGGATGAACGCCCGTCCGGCTTCCCGCCGCGCCTCCTCGCCGGCATCGTGAAACCCCGTAAGCCAGCGGCCCGTCGCATGCGGCGAGGGCAGCGTGCGCGACCGCTGCCGCCGCCAGCGCCGCGCCTCGGCCCGCCGCTCCCGCCGAGTGCGCCCGTGCGCGTCCGCCGCCCGCACCAGCCGGCACAGACCGCCGTCCGCCTCCAGCCGGTCGAGATCGTCGAGACCCTCGCCCCCGGCAAGGTTCAGCAACACCAGCGCCGACACCATCTGCCGATCGCTCCAGCCTTGGCTGCCGCTCATCGCCACGTGGCGCGCCACCGATTGCTCCAGTCCGGCCGCGCGCCACAGCTCCAAATACAGGGGAAGCCCCGCAAGACCGGTCAGTCCCGCCTCGCCCGCCTCGCTTTCGTACCGGAACGGCAAGAGCCCCTGTGTCACCCTCACTCACCTCGTTGGTGATGGCGTTGATTCGCAAATCTCAGCCTATCTCACTGATCAATCAGGACCAACAGGGCACTTCACTTCCTTTGATGCGGAATCAGGGTCGGCCCGCTTCCCGTGAGGCGCAAACGGCCCCGGCTTGCCGGGCGCACAAGGCCTGGCGCAATCGACCACGAGGCGGCAGGCGGCTGCATACGCCCCGTCTCCGGACTGACATAGGGTATCTCAATCTGAAATGGCTGCAGGTCCGGCGTGTCGAGCGTTGGATCGCTCTTCCAGAAGAAGGTCGCCTCCCCGCCATTGTTGCGCATCGGTAGCGGCTCTTCGTACTCCCAGATGCAGCTGGCGACCATCAGATGATCTTGTAGATTTCGCCCCACACCCGGCAGATGATGCACGACGTCGATCCCACACCGTGCAAGCTCCTCCCGGTCGCCGATGCCGGATTGCATCAAGACTTTCGGGGTATTGATCGCGCCCAGCGACAGCACCACTTCACCGCCAGCGAGGAAGCGGCGAGCCGCCCCCTCGAACAGGACGTCGACGCCCGTCGCCCGCTTGCCGTCAAGAATGACCTTCGTGACGAGCGCGCCGGTCAGCACGGTCAAATTCGATCGGTCCATGTACGGGTACACGTAACTTCGAAAAACAGACAGCCGCTTGCCGTCGCGTATCCGAACGTTCGCCAAGGCGCAGCCGCCGTCTCCCTCCATAAGGGCGCCGTTTTGATCGGCGAATGTTGGAATGCCTACTGAGCGAGCTGCATCAAGCATAACGAGCTGGTGCAATTCAGATGCTCCCGGACCCGCGGCTCATCTTAGAGATGGTTGAGCTAGCCCAGTCAATGCGATTCCATGGCGTTTGGGACCGACCCGTGGCTACAGCGACGTGAGACCTTCGCGCGGATAGAGCGCATGTGTCTTTCATACGAGACGAAACTCGGTTGCGAAGCCAAATAAGTGCGCGTTCCGGTGGATCGTGAACACGGATTCCGTTTGATTGTGAACATCCAATCCAGTTGATCCTGAACACCGGTTCCGGTCGATCGTGAACACCGATTCCGGTGATCATGAACGCGGCCTGGAGCGCCACGGTGGGTCTGTGCTGCTGACAGTCTTCAACCAGGGGTAGTCCCGATCCTTTGCCGAGCAGCGGAGGATGGGAATGCCGGGCGAGAGATTGTCGATGCGGAAGATACGCGAGGTGCTGCGCCTGCGATTTGCTCAGGGGCTGAGCCAGCGGGCGATCGGGATCAGTTTGCGGCTGAGCACGGGGGCGGTGAACACGTACCTCAATCGTGCGCGGCGGGCAGGACTGGGTTGGCCGTTACCGGACGGGTTGGACGACGCGCAACTGGAGACGCTGCTGTATCCGCCTCCGCCGGCGGTGGCGGCGGAGCAGCGGCCGGCGCCGGACTGGGCGGCGGTGCACCGCGAGTTGCGGCGGCCGAATATGACGCTATCGCTGCTCTGGGAAGAATACCGTGGCGGAACGGGAGCCCAGGACGGGTTTGGCTACTCCTGGTTCTGCGACCTGTATCGCGAATGGGTTGGCCGGCTGAAGCCGACACTGCGCCAGGTGCACACCGCGGGTGAGCGGATCTTCGTCGACTTCGCCGGTCACGCCATGGAGGTGATCGACGGGGCGACCGGAGAGGTGCGCCGGGCCGAGATATTCGTCGCGGTGCTGGGCGCCTCCAGCTACACCTTCGCCGAAGCGACCTGGACGCAGTCGCTGCCGGATTGGATTGCCGCGCACGTCGCCATGCTGGCGTTCATCGGTGGCGCGCCGCGGCAGATCGTCAGCGACAACCTGCGCGCCGGGATCACCCGGGCCTGCTTCTACGAGCCGCTGGTCAACCGCACTTATGCCGATATGGCGTCGCACTACGGCACCGCAGTGGTTCCGGCACGGCCGTACAAGCCGCGCGACAAGGCCAAGGTGGAAGTCGGCGTTCAGGTGGTGCAGCGCTGGATATTGGCGCGTCTGCGCAATCGGCAGTTCTTCTCCCTGGCCGAACTAAATCAAGCGATCCGCGAACTGGTCGATCAGCTCAACGATCGGCCAATGCGCGGCTGGGGCGCCACCCGACGCGCGCTCTATGAGCAGGTCGACCGGCCCGCCCTGCGGGAGCTGCCGCCGGCGGCCTACGAATATGCTGACTGGAAGCGCTGCCGGGTCAACCTCGACTACCACGTCGAGATCGACAAGCACTTCTACTCGGTGCCGTTCCGGCTGCTCCGCGAAGAGGTGGAAGCGCGCATCACTGCAAAGACGGTGGAGATCTTCCACCACGGCAAGCTGGTCGCCGCCCATCTGCGTAGCCTGCGGCCGTACCGCCCGACCACGCTCGCCGACCACATGCCGAGTTCGCACCGGCGCTACCGCGACTGGACGCACGAGCGGATCCTGCGAGAGGCGGCAGCGATCGGCGACGACGCCGCGGCGTTGGTCGAGATCATCCTGCGTTCGCGCCCGCATCCCGAGCAGGGGTTCCGCTCCTGCATCGGCATTCTCCGGCTGGCGACGCGCTACGACGCCGAGCGGCTGGATGCCGCCTGCGCACGGGCGCTCGCCCTGGGCACCCGCTCGTACAGCTCGGTCGCTGCGATCCTGAAGAATGCCCAGGACAGGAAGCCGCGCGAGCCGGACCACCCCAGCCTGTTCCACGAGAACATCCGCGGCCCCGGCTACTACCATTGAAAGGAGAGACGATGCTGACCCACCCTCTGGCCGAGCGCCTGCGCAGCCTCGGCATGGCCGCCATGGCCGATGCGTTCCTCGAGATGCAGACCACGTCGGCCGCCACCGATCTCACCCGCGAGGACTGGCTCGGCCTGCTGCTCGACCGCGAAGTGACCGCGCGCGACAACAAGCGTCTCGGCCGACGATTGCGCCAGGCCAGATTGCGCCAGAACGCTGTGGTCGAGGATACCGACTTCCGCACCCCGCGCGGTCTGGACCGTGCCCTGTTCCACAAACTCACTGGCTGTGACTGGATCCGTCACAGCCAGCACCTGGTGATCGGCGGTCCGACGGGTACCGGCAAATCGTGGCTGGCCTGCGCTCTGGGACACAAGGCCTGCCGGGAAGGCTTCTCGGTGCTCGATCGGCGTGCGCCGCGGCTGTTCGCCGAGCTCGCCACCGCCCGTGGTGAAGGAAGGCTGCCGCGGATGCTGGCGATGCTGGAGCGCACCAGGCTGCTGATCATCGACGACTGGGGTCCGGAACCGCTGACCGCCGAGCAGCGGCGAGATCTGCTGGAGATCGTCGATGACCGGTACGAGAAGGGCTCGCTGCTGGTGACCAGCCAGGTCCCCGTGACGCGCTGGCACGAACTGGTCGGCGATCCGACGATCGGCGATGCCATCCTCGACCGCGTCGTGCACCGCGCCCATCGCATCGAGCTGAAGGGGCCGAGTCTACGCAAGCGTCACGCTGTCAGTGCTCCGACGGAGGGCGACAGCTCTGCCGCTGTCCGATGAAACCGGTCCGCTCCGAGCCTGCCGATCACGCCGCCTGAGCCGCGGCTCACCCGGCTATCACCCATTGCATTGCGTTACGTAACGGGAATCCCGCCATGCCAAGAGGCCGACACCCCGAAGCTGAGCACCCGCTCAGCAACGCCGAACGCCAAGCCCGCTATCGCGCGCGCCGCGAAGCCCACAAGGCAGTGCCCGTCGTCCGATATCGGCGGCCTGCCGACCGGCGCACCCGCTCGCAGCGCTGGCTCGACACGGTCGCCGGGCTCCTCGCCCTGCAAGCCGAATACGCCGCCTGGTACGACGCCTTGCCGGATAGCCTCCGCGACACCCCTACTGCTGCGGCCTTGCAGGCCATCGTCGATCTGGATCTAGATGAACTCGCCGCCATCGTGCCGCCGCGGGGGTACGGACGCGATTGACCGGCCAGGAGCAAGCAATGTGCATCCGCAACTATCGGGGAAAATATGCCGAGCCGCGCTGGCGCCGCTTGACGAACACCAAGGAAAGATGAGACGGGACAACCGTCAGTGGCAACCACCCACCGTGACGGCGTGCCGCTCGCTAGCGCCCGCTCAGGCCAGCGCGAGCGGGTGTTCATGATCACCGGAATCGGTGTTCATGATCGAACGGATTAACCGTTCAAGATCACCGGAATGCGCACTCTTCGTGCACTGGCGGCTCGGCATGACCGGCGGGTTTGCCTGATGGGAGCCCAGTGAGGCGAGAGTCTCACGCTGGGTTCTGCGAGAGGCTGGTGGTGCAACTCCGCCGGCCTACTCACCGACGCTCGCGCGTCGACCACATCCCCACAGGAGAACAGAACCAGAAGAAGCGGACATTTGATGTGCTACCAAAACCGGACAAGTTAGCCCGGATTATGCGCGGCGGGTTGGCGGATGTAGCTTAAATGGCTGATATCACGTAGAATCTGGTTATCGAAGCCGATTCGCGCGATTTCAGTGAGGCCGCACCCGCCATGAACGATCCTATGTTGCCATTGCCTGGTCTGTCACCGGCGAGCGGGAAGCCGGTCGTGGTCAAATTTGATGGCGGTTTGCTTTCGTCGGATGGCGGCGTTCTGGCGTTGCGCGAGGTGGAGCAACGGCTTCGCCTCGCCGACCGGCTCGCCGCCTGCATCGTAGACCCCCGCGATCCCGATCAAGTCACGCACAGCTTGGCCGATATCCTTCGTTTTCGGCTCCTGATGATCGGCGCCGGCTACGAGGACGGCAACGACGCCAATTGTCTGCGAAGCGATCCGATGTTCAAGATGGCGCTCGATCTGTCGCCGTCCGATCGGGAACTGTGCTCGCAATCGACGATCTCGCGGCTCGAGAATCTGCCGAACGTTCGCGCCTTGCTGCGCAGGGCCGATGGTCGATCTTTATTGCGAGTCCTTCGGAAAAGTTCCCAAGCAAATCACGCTCGACATCGACGACACGTTCGACGCGGTGCATGGCGGCCAGCAGTTGCGGTTGTTCAACGCACATTATGACGAGTATGGCTTTCAGCCGATCGTCGTGTTCGACGGCGAGGGCCGCTTCATCACCGCCGTCCTTCGGCCCGCCAAATGGCCCGGCGGCAAGGAAATCAAGGCCTTCCTGCGCCGTCTCGTGCGCGCCATCCGCGCCAACTGGCCCAACACTGAGATCCTGCTGCGGGCCGACAGCCATTACTGCGGCCCCGCCGCTTCAAGGAGTTCTTCGACGGCGCCAAAAGCTGGAGCCGCGTCGAGCGCATCATCGCCCGCGTCGAGGCTGGCCCCGAAGGGCCCGACACACGCTTCATTGTCACCAACCTGAACAAGAGAAACGCTCGCGTGCTCTATGAAGAGGTCTATTGCCGGCGTGGCCAGGCCGAAAACCACATCAAATCCTTCAAGACGCATCTGGCGGCGGATCGCACCTCATGCACCAAGGCCACGGCCAATCAGCTTCGGCTGTTCCTGCACGCCGGCGCGTACTGGCTGATGTGGGGCCTGCGCGTGTCGGTGCCGAAACGTTCGATGTGGCGCATCGCCCAGTTCGATACGCTGCGCCTGCGCCTCATCAAGATCGCCGCCCGCGTCGTCGAGATGAAGACGATGATCCGAGTGCACTTGCCGACCTCCTGCCCCGTGCAGGATATCCTGCGCTTCGCTCTCGGACGCATACCGCGCCTCGTCACCTGACAGGCGGGGCTCGAGCGCCCCGAATATTCACAATCGTCCCTTCAACCGCAAACCCTCCCCACCCCAAACTCTGGCTCCAAGCCGGAGCCGACGCGGCGCGTCCAAACGCAGGTGAAATCCAAAGAAATCACCCAAAAACCCCGCCCACGACGGCGGAGCCGCCCAAGCGCTGCATTAAGCGGGCTAGTTCGGACAGCGCCCCGCCTCGATATCGATGAGGCAACGGCCGCCTTGGCGCTGCACCGGCCACAGAGGCGCGCCCTGGGGCAACGTCGAACAGATGGCGTCATAGGCGGCGGGAGTGATGGCGATGCGGATCATGCGGAACGGGTTTTTTAGTGCGTTGCCTCGTTGACGCGAATCGGGAGCACGACGCCCCGATCGCCTGCGGCGGAGTGTCGCAGGCTGCGCCGTTACCCCTACGGTTACCCCCGGCAAAAACGACGGTCGGCACCTCCCATCAAACTGACGATAAGCCTTTGATTTGAATGGCGTCCCGGAAGGGAATCGAACCCCTGACCCCAGGTTTAGGAAACCTGTGCTCTATCCTGCTGAGCTACCGGGACCAAATGCGCCTGATCTCCTCGAGAGCGCGCTGGGCGCACCCTCGTGAACTAAGGCCATAGCATGGATTTCCGCTCCGTGCACCGATTTCGCGAACGATTGCTGCGCTTCGCCGGTGGAGCCGGCGTCAGGCTCGGAGTGATCGGCGCGGGACTGGGTTTTGCTTCCTTGGCCTTCGGCAACTGCGGATCGCAGGCCGGAGCCGTTCAGGTCGTCGCGGTCGACGAGCGGCTCGACATTGCCCTGGCCGACGGCAGGCTCGTCAGGCTCGGAGGTCTGGATATGCCCGCGCCGGAGCGCGGCGACCCTGGGATCGCCAAGGCGGCGCGCGACTTTCTCATCGCTCGTCTTGTCGGCCGCGAAGCGGAACTCGACCTCTTGGTCAATGGAACGGACCGTTGGGAACGCACGGTGGCGGACCTTTCGGCCCCCAAAGCACCGGGCGACGCGGCCGCCACGGCCGAGTCGATTGCGTCGACCCTGCTGCGAGCGGGCTTTGCGCGCGTCAAGCCGGAGTTCGAGACGCGCAGTTGCGCTGCCGCCCGACTGGCCGTGGAAGACGGGGCGCGGCGCGCAGGCCTTGGAATCTGGCGTGACCCGGAATACGCCGTCATCCCCTCGTACGAAGCGGCGGCGCTCCGCCGCCGCGTCGGACAATTCGTCGTGATCGAGGGACGCGTGCGCAGGGTTGGCTTTGGGCGCTCGCGCATTTATCTTGATCTCGCTCCCAATGACGGACCGACGATCATCGTCGCGCGCAAGCTGGAGAAAGCGTTCGCGAACGCCGGCCGTCGCGTAGACGAGCTCGCTGGGCAGACCATTCGGGCGCGAGGTGTCCTCGATGACCGGTTTGGACCCAGACTGGAGGTCAACGAGCCCGCGATGATAGAAATTTTGCGTCGCTCCGACGCGCAAGGAGTAGACAAGCCGCGTCCATGAGCGAGGGCGTTGTTGAAAACCTGAGGCCGTCGGCCGGCGGGGCAGGAATCTGGCGGCGCGCCCTCGTGCTCGCGGCGGGCGCGCTGGGCCTTAGCCTTGCCTCCTGTGCGTCGATCGACGCCCCGCCTGCTCCCGCGAACGTCGCGCCGGCGGCGGCCGAGGCGCGCCCGACTGCCCAGCCGAGGCCGGAAAGCAAGCGGTTGATGCAGGCTTTCGGCGGCGAATACCGTGCGCCGGCGACCGAGAACTACCTCAACGGCATCCTTCTCAAGCTGGCGCCGGCGTCGAACGCCTCCGCCCAGCCTTATCGCGTCACCTTGCTCAACTCGCCCGTCGTCAATGCGTTCGCCCTCCCTTCCGGCGACATCTTCGTCACCCGCGGGCTGCTTGCGCTGGCCGAGGACACTTCCGAGATCGCCGCGGTGATGGCGCACGAGATTGCGCACGTCACCGCCCGCCACGCGGCGCAGCGGGCCGAATTCGAGAAGACCGCCGCGCTCTTTACGCGGGTCAACGCCCAGGTGCTGGAGCACGCGCAGGCCGACGACGAGGTCCAGGCGCGTTCCAAACTGTCGATCGCCAGCTTTTCGCGCCAGCAGGAATTTGAGGCCGACCAGATCGGCATCAAGAACCTGGGCAGGGCCGGCTACGACCCCTACGGCGCGGCGCGGTTTCTCATCGCGCTCGGCGAATGGAGCGCGCTCAAGGCGTCGATCTCGGGAGCGGGGTCGGCCGACCGGCCAGATATGATGGCGACCCATCCGTCAACGCCCGAGCGCATCGGCGAGGCCGAAGCCGAAGCGCGGCCGATCGATCCTCTCGGAGCCAGACCGACCGGCCGGGACGCCTACCTCGCGGCGATCGACGGCCTCGCCTTCGGCGACGACCCCTCCCAGGGGGTCGTTCGGGGAACCACGTTCGTCCACCCGAAGCTTGGCTTCGCCTTCGAAGCCCCCGAAGTGTTCACGCTGGAAAACCAGTCGGCCGCCCTTATCGGAGTCGGCGAAGCGGGCGGCCAGGCGCTCCGTCTCGACAGCATCGCGATCGCCGATTCGACCCCCGTCACAAGCGCGATCGCCTCCGGCTGGATCGACGGTCTCAAGACGACCCAGATCGAAGCCATGCAGATTGGCGGTCTCGAGGCTGCGACGGCAGTCGCGAACGGCGACCAGTGGAGCTTCCGGCTCGGGGCCGTGCGCCTCAACGGCAAGCTCTACCGGCTGATCTTCGCCGCCCATACCCTGTCTCCGGCCGTCGACGAGCGCTTCCGCGCTTCGCTTCAGTCGTTCCGCGTCATCAATGCCCGGGATTTGGCGCTGGCTGCGGCGCAGTCGATCAAGATCGTTACGGCGGGAAGCGTCGATACGCCCGATACGATGGCGGCGCGGATGGCGTTCCTGCCGCAGGCGCTGGACCAGTTCCTGATCCTGAATGGCCTCGAGCGCGGCGTTCCGCTCGTCGCCGGACAACCTTACAAAATTGTGATTCAATGAGTTCTGATCGACCGACCGAGTCGGGAGGCCGCCGCCTGCCGGCGCGGATCGTCGCTGCGACCCATAACGCCGGGAAGCTGCGCGAAATCCGCGAACTTCTCGCGCGCCACGGCGTCGCCGCTGTCGGCGCGGCGGAACTGAGCCTCGGTGAGCCGAACGAGACGGGCCTCACCTTCAGCGACAACGCCGCGCTCAAGGCTGCGGCGGCGGCGCGCGCCTCGGGCGAGCCGTCGCTCGCCGACAACTTCGGGCTTTGCGTCGACGCGCTCGGCGGCGCCCCCGGCGTTTACTCGGCGCGATGGACGGGTGAGAGCAAGGACTTCCGGGCTGCGATGAGCCGCATCGAGGCGGAATTGCGCGCCTCCCGGGCTCCAAAACCCTGGCGGGCGCACTTTGTCAGCGCGCTGGCGCTCGCCTGGCCGGACGGCCGGATCGACGCCTTCGAGGGCCGCGTCGACGGGGACCTCGTCATTCCCCCGCGCGGAACGGCCGGCTTCGGCTACGATCCCATCTTCAGGCCCGAGGGCCACGAGCGGACCTTCGGCGAAATGACCGCCGAGGAGAAGCATGGCATTCCGCCGGACGGGTCGCTCGCCCTGTCGCATCGCGCGAGAGCGTTCCAGAAACTCGCCCGCGCCTGCCTCTGAAGCGCGGGCGGCCAACGCGACATTTCCGGGCGCGATTCCGGCGAAATTCTCGCCAAGAAAATGTCGGATCAGGTCGCTGGCAACGTCCCCTCGTGTTTCGAGGGACCTGAAGGACCATGCCGCGCGCCGGACGATCTCGCCGCGCTGCGTGCTCGGCGCGACAACGGCAACCTCCACATATTTGTCGATTGCCAGAGTGGTAATGCGATGACACATTGCCGGCCAACCCGTGCGCGCTGACCGTCTCCACAAAATAATGCGCGGGTAGCCCCGCGTCGGCTGCTCCCCCGGCGTGGGGCTTTCATCGATGACGTTAATTGTCATCAAGAAGAATTGGCGCCCCGGGATAATGTTCGGCCTTGACCCCGATCTTTCGATTTGCCCTAAACGCGCATGCGCGGGCTCGCACGCGCCCATTCTCGCACACCTTCGTGACGGCATTGGCGGTGAAAGCTCGGCGTCGAGGCCGTTGCTTGCTTTGCCAAACTTTAACCATCCGCACAGCATGTAAGCAAAGGCTCCTTAGACTCTATCTGAGACGATCACCCGGGAGCCATGCTTTTCCTGGTCCGAAGACGGGCCCCGCCGTCAGACCAGGCCCGTCTTCAAACTTCGCAAGGCCGGCATGATTATGTCCGCAAAACCGTCGTTCGACTTTCGACACTTGTCTGCTTCGTCGGAGGCTCCGCCAGCGCCACGACCGGCGACTCGGACAATCCAAGAATCCGGCGGCGCGTCGGCCTCGAATGACGAACGTCGCCGCCATGCTCGCGTCCCCCTGACGCTCAAAGGACGCTACATGCTCGAAGACGGAAGCGAATTCCCCTGTGAGACACAGGATATTTCGCTGATCGGAATCCGGGGGTTTTCAGCTGGAGCAATCGGGGATCGCGTCGTCGCCTATTTCGACGGGCTCGGACGGGTCGAAGGCCGAATCGCCCGGCGAGCGCATACCTGGTTCGCCATCAACATAACTGGAACGCCGCGCAAGCTGGAGAGCCTGGCGAACAAGATTAACTGCCTGATCAGGAACGAGGCGAAGGGCGGGTAAGGGCACTCTGAAATTCCTTCCCCAGCCTTGCCGGGGAAGGTGGCGCGAAGGGGCGTACCTTCATCGAAGCATCCTGCTTTCCGCACCCCATCCGTCGCTTCGCGCCACCTCGCTTCGCGGAGAAGGGTAAGACGGCCGACCGCTCGCAAGCTCAAAGATTCTTCCCGGCGCCCTGCCGGAGGAGCTCGCCGGCAAGGGCCTTGTCGATCAGCACGCGGGTTTCGTCGAGGCCGTATAGGGCGATGAAAGACCCCAGGCGTGGCCCCCGTTCCTCGCCGAGCAGGATCGCGTAGACCATGTTGAAAAAGTCGTTCGAGACGCCCGGGCGCTCCGGCGTCGCGCCCTTCGCGTCGAGGTCCTGGTAGCGCGGGATCGGCCGGGCGATGTCGTAGAGAGCATGCTGGATCTCTTCCGCCGTCGCGTTCGCCGGCATCTCGCCGAGCCTTTCGGAGACTTTCAAGAGCGCGTCGCGCTCCACGGCGTCCGCTTCCCGGTAGCGCTTCTTCGGGGCGATGAAGTCGCGAAAATAGGCGACGGCGTAACGAACGAGGGTGTCGAGGCGGGGATGGTTCTCGGGCGATGTCGAAGGCGCGTAGCGGCGCAAAAATCCCCATAGCACCGCCGGATTGTCGCTGTTGGCCACCGCCGCCAGATTGAGCAGCATGACGAAGGAGACGCCGACTTGGGCTTTTCCGTCATGAACGAGAGTTTCCGGCGCCGGCGGCGCGCCGGAGTGAATGTGCCAGACCGGATTGCCGAGACGCTCCTTCCATTCCTGGCGTGGGTAAGCTTCGAGAAACCCGAGGTAGTCGTCGACCGTGCGCGGAATCACGTCGAAATAGAGCCGCTTCGCCGCCGTCGGCTTCTGGAACATGAACAGCGATAGGCTCTCCGGGCTGGCGTAGGTCAGCCACTGCTCGATCGTTAGCCCGTTGCCCTTCGACTTGGAAATCTTCTGGCCGGTTTCGTCCAGGAACAGCTCGTAGTTGAATCCGGCCGGAGGCTCCGCGCCGAGGACGCGCGCGATCCGCGACGACAGTTTCACGGAATCGATCAGGTCCTTGCCCGCCATTTCGTAATCGATGCCGAGCGCGTACCAGCGCATCGCCCAGTCGGGCTTCCACTGCAGCTTGCATTTGCCCCCGGTCACCGGCGTCTCGAAGATCTCATCGCTTTCGGGGTCCCGCCACCGGATGATCCCAGCCTTCGAATCATGCCCCAGGACCGGCGCCTGCATCACGACGCCCGTCCGCGGGTGAATAGGAAGGAACGGCGAATAGGTCGCCGCACGCTCCTCCCGAAGCGAGGGCAGCATGATCGCCTGCACCTCCTCGAAGCGCTCGAGCATCCGCAGTAGCGCCGCGTCGAACCGGCCGGACTTGTAGGCCTCGGTCGAGGACATGAATTCGTACTCGAAACCGAACTGGTCGAGGAACTTTCGCAGGCGCGCGTTATTGTGCGCGGCGAAACTGTCGTATTCGCCGAAAGGATCGGGGACCTGGGTCAGCGGCTTGCCGAGATGACGTTCGACGATGTCGCGGTTCGGAATGTTGTCCGGCGTCTTGCGCAGACCGTCCATGTCGTCGGAGAAGGCGATCAGCCGGGTCTTGACCTGTTCGCCGGTCAACACGCGGAAGGCGTTGCGCACCATGGTCGTGCGCGCCACCTCGCCAAAGGTGCCGATATGCGGCAGGCCCGACGGCCCGTAGCCCGTCTCGAAGATCGCTTCGGATTTGCCTGACCGCTCGAGGCGCTCGATCAGCTTGCGCGCTTCCTCGAACGGCCAGGCTTTCGACACATTTGCGACCTCGCGCAGGGACTGCGACGACATTTTTATCCTGTCTCTCAAGCCTCACGCAAAGACCCAAGCGAAAGGCGCGCAACCCTAGAGGCCTCAAATTGCAAGTCAATCGGCTTGTCGAGGCGCGACAGCGTTCGACGGCGTCCGAACGCGCGGCCGGCCCGTGCTATTTTCGCCCAGAAATGGGGACGCGCAGCCAAATCGAGGATCGCCACGAATGGACCTGGGCAGCGCCCGTCGGCGCCTAGCTCGGTTTCTTGCCGCCCACCAATCACGGACGGGTCCGAGGCGCCGAGCTGGGATTGTCGCACAGCGTGCGATGTCCCAGATTATGTCTATTCGGCGAACGTCGGATTTAAGTCGGACTTTGAGGGCAAGCTGCCCCCGGGGGACGAAGGACTGGAGAAGCATGATGAAGGCGTCGGACGCGCTTCAATGGAATCGGCAGACCCTGGCGATCTGCATACCCGAAGAGTTGATCGTCGCGTTCGCGGCGCGGCTGAACTCGCTCCACATCGGCGCCATGCCGGTCACCGACGCCAATGGAGCGCTGGTCGGAATCCTCTCCGAGCGTGACATCGTGCGCGCCTTCGCCAGGGATGGCGCCCGGCTCGTCGAGCGACGGGTTCGCGATCTGATGGTGCGCGAGGTTGTCACCTGCGGCCCGGAGACGAGCATGAGCGACGCGGAAAAGCTCATGGACAAGCATCGGATCCGCCACTTGCCGGTCGTCGACGGCGCGAAGGTGGTCGGCATGCTTTCGGTCCGGGACGTCATGGCCTGGCGGCTGCGGGACTCGCGCGAGGAGGTCAATGTGCTCCGCGAGGCGATGATCGTGACCCGCCACGTCTGATTGGGTCGAGAATCGGGGCGAAGTCCCTCATCCGGCGCTATAGCCGGTCTAAAGACGGGCTGTGCGGGAGAAGGGGAAGCCCCGCGGCTTGCGGGAGAGGGGTTGGGGTGAGGGTCTCGAGTCCGCCCGGAGGCGCGTGCGGCCGTGCTCGGTTTTCGCCCAGTAATGCGGGCGCACCGCCAGATCGAGGATCGCCGCCCAGGCCGCAAGCGAGACGAGAACATAGTAGACGGGCGCCAGCGCAAAAATCTTCGCGGTCAGATTGATCCGCCGCAATTTTGCGGCGACGATGGCGGGAACCGCCAGCGCCCAGATCCCGGCCAGCGCAAGGATATAGACGAAGACGTCCGTCGCCTCGCGCCAGGCCGAGGTGCCGCCGCGCCCCGCCTCGAACGCGCGCATGAGCACGTCGACCGCGAAGGCCGGCCAGAACAGCGCGCTCATGACGGAGCCGAGGATCAGTACCGTCGCAGACAGGGTTTTAAGCCTGCCGAGGGAGGAAAGGAGGCGGATGGGCTCGCGCGAGTGGACGATTGAGGTCTGCATCCAGCCCTTTTGCCAGCGCACGCGCTGGCGGAACCACTTGACCAGCTCGTGGGGGGCTTCCTCCGACGTGTCGGAATTCAGGCTGCCGACCCGGCAGCCGAAGCGCGCCAGCCGGATGCCGAGATCGGCGTCCTCGGCGACGTTCCATGCGTCCCAGCCCCCCGCGCTGGTCAGGCTCGCGAGGCGAAAATGGTTGGACGAGCCGCCGAGCGCGATCGGCATGTCCAGCGCGCAGAGACCCGGATTGATCAGATCGAACAGGACGGCGTATTCCGCCGCAAACAGTTTCGACAGCCACGAGTTGTCGGCGTTCCTGATCGTAAGCCGGGCCTGGAGGCAGGCGAGGCCGCGGTCGGCTGCGAAACGCGACGCGGCAAGCCGCAGCTGACCGGGCGACGGCGCATCCTCGGCGTCATAGACGACGATGAGATCCCCTCGCGCGGTCGCCAACGCTATGTCGAGCGCGCGGGGCTTCGTGGCAGGTTCTCCCGGAGGCGCAACGACGAGCTCGTAACGCGCCGGCAATCGCATTCCGAGAATGCGCGCCAGGGTTTCGTCGTCGCGCCGTTCGGCGACGAGCTTTATGTCCAGCTTGCTCTTCGGATAATCGAGGGCGTCGAGCGCGCTGACGAGGTCCTCGACAACGTCTGCCTCGCGGTAGACGGCGACGACCACCGTATAGACTGGGAGCTCATCGTCGGAGAGCATTCTCGGCCGAATGTCGTCCACGTGCGCGACGGTGGCGGCCGAGCGCAGGACGATCGAGGCCGAAAACAACAGCCAAAGCATGCAAGACGTCACGCCGGTCAACGCATGGATGTCTGCGGCGCCGAGCGCGAAGGCGGAGATTGCGATAAGCCCCGCGGCGGCGATCTGGGCGCCGCTCATCGTGCGCTTCGCGGAAAGGCGGTCGGGAAGGCGCTGAAGCGCGTCGGCGAGGACCGTCTCTCCGCGCCGCATCCGGACAAGGGCGGCGAATCGCTGGGGGGAAGCGACGGCGAAGCTCTCCGGATCAAGCCGACCCGAGACTCTTTAATGAGGCGCGGCACCAATTGCGCGCGGGGCGCGATGACGGCCCGCGGTCCCTCGCCTCGCGGGGCGAGAGGGGCAACGCCGCATCTCAGGCCTTTGACGGCGTCGAAATGCCCGGCGAACGGCGGGTCTCCGACGAAGTACGCGCAGCCCAAATGTTGCGCCAACGCATGATAGTGCTCTTCGGCGACGACCCCTTCTCCGAGAAGGACGTCCAGCGGCTCGATGCCCCGCGGCGCGGCGGCGACGGCGCGCAGCAGAAGACTCAGGGAGACTCCATGCTGGGCAAGGAATTCGAGTTCCGGCGGAAGCGGGCGGCCCAACTCCCTGACCAAACCGTCGCCGCCGGAGGGCGGCCGCGCAAACGTACGGTCCGCGATCGCCCCGACCGTCGATGGCGCGCAAAACCCTTGTGAGACGTCAGTCATGGCGCTACCCCCTCCCGCGCGGCGTGATCGAACGGTCCCTCCATTGGACACGATATTCTCTGTGCTGTCATGGTAAACTTTGACGCCCGGACAATTCTTTTTTGCGCGGCCCTGGGCTTATCGCTCCCCTTCCCGAGCGGAAGAGCCGCCGGGGCGACAATCGACGCGGTTCAGGTCCCGAGCTTTTCGGATCCGGATTTGCGTCTCGAAAAGCCGGACCTCTCGGGCATCCGGGCGATCCGCTTCCTGACCAGCAACGATTATGCGCCGCTCGACTTCGCCCTGAACGACGGGACCTTGGCCGGATTCAACGTCGAGATCGCTCGCGCGGTCTGTGAGGAACTGGAGATCGGCTGCACGATCCAGGCGCGCCGCTTCGACACCCTGATCGACGCGCTGGCGGCGGGAAAAGGCGACGCCGTCGTCGCTTCGATCGCCGCGACGCCTGCGACCCGCGCTCGGATCGACTTCTCCCAGCCCTATTACCAGACCCCCGCCCGCTTCGTCGTCCGCAAAGACGCCGCTCCGTCCGACGCGTCCCCAGGCGGGCTGAGAGGAAAGACGGTCGGCGTGGTCGGCGGATCGTCGCACGAGGCCTATCTCAAAGCGTTTTTCCCGGGCGCGAAGCCGAAAGCCTATCCGAACGTCTCTGCGCTGGAGACGGCTTTGCGCGCGGGCGAAATCGGCATCGCGTTCGCCGACGGCCTGACCCTGGCGGTATGGCTGAACAGCGAGCTTTCGGCGGATTGCTGCAGCTTCTTCGGCGGCCCCTACTGCGAGAGCCTCTATTTCGGAGAGGGCGTCGGAATTGCGGTGCGGACCGACGACGTCAAACTGCGGCGAGCGCTGAACTGGGCCCTCGCCCGGCTTTTTTCGAAGGGAACCTATTCGGAGCTCTATCTCAAATATTTTCCGATCGGATTCTATTGACGGCGATTGGCATCGTGAATTTGAGCGGCTCGCGGCCCTCGCCCGGCCCCTCTCGGCAATCGCTTCAGCTTCGATCGGATCTCGAATTACGCGGGCTTTGAGGCGTCTCGACTGCCGCCGTCATCAGCCGGTCGAGCGCGTCCGGGTCGCTGGGAAAGCCCGCTTCGATCCAGAGCCGCCGGAAGACGCGAAGAATTTCTCCGACCCGCGGCCCCGCTTCGGCACCGCGCGCAATGAGGTCGCTTCCGCTTAAGGGAAACTCGGGCGCCGGCGTCTCCGCGAGGAAGCGATCGCTGCTCGCGAAGGCGGGATCGTCCGGACTTGCGCCCAAATCGGCCTCAGCGAGCATGAGCGCGTCGCGCGCGGCCTGCCGCCCCGCCGAATACAGGAGGACGCGCAGACGATCCTCGGGCGGCGGCGCCAGGATTCCGTGCAGGCGCGTCAGGGCCGCAGTCGCTTGGGCGATGCGTTCATATTCTGCGTTGGCGAGGCGGAGCCTTTCGCGGAGGCGCTCCGCGTCTTCCGGAATCATGGCGGCGAGCGCGGCGAGCCGAAGCAGAGCGTCGGCCTTTGCGCCGCGCGCCGATTCGATCGCGATGGCGCGATTGAAGCGTCCGGTCCGGGCAAAGCCGAGCGCCTGCTCCAGAATCCCGCTCTCGCCCATCGTCCGAAGAACTGCGCCCGCATGAGGCGCAACGACGAGCTTGAGAATTTCCGTGCGCACCCTCTCGCGCGACAGTCTCGCGATCGCGAGCCGGTTGCGGATCGCAGCGGCGAGCCCTTCCGCATTGACGGCGCCCCCGCCGAACCGCGCGGAGAAGCGAAAGAAGCGCAGAATCCGAAGGTAGTCCTCGCGAATGCGGGCGTCCGCGTCGCCGATAAACCGCACGCGTCCGGCGGCGAGATCGTCGAGCCCCCCTACGAGGTCTTGCACCACGCCGTCCGGGCTCAGCGACAGCGCGTTGATCGTGAAGTCGCGCCGGCGCGCGTCCGCCGAGAAATCGCGGCCGAAGGCGACCCTCGCATGACGTCCGTCCGTATCAACGTCTTCCCGCAAGGTCGTCGTCTCGATCGGCCGCCCGTCGATGATCAGCGTGACGGTGCCATGCGCGAGGCCCGTCGCGGTGACCCTGAAGCCCGCAGCGTCGGCGCGCCGGATCACTTCGTCCGGCAGCGCGGTCGTCGCCAGGTCGAGGTCCTCGGCCGCGAGGCCAAGAATGAGATCGCGCACCGCGCCGCCGACCAGGCGCGTTTCCTCACCTTCGCCGTTGAGCGCCTCGAGCGCGCGCGCGAGCGGGCCGCGCATCAGCGATCGGAGATCTCGAAGCCGTCCGTCCTTCAGCCCCGGCAGGCGGCTCATTCGATCCGTCCCGGCACCAGCACGCCGTTCTCCTGGTGCGCGGGCACGTAGGTTCCGTGTCCGCGCGGCGCGAGAAGGTTCAGCGTGACCAGTCCCAGGACCGCGGCGGCCAGGCCGATGAGCGTGAGAACGGACACCCGGCCGCTCGTCCAATGCTCGATCTCGAGAGGGTAGCGCGCGCGCAGGATCAGATAGACGGCGTAGGCTGCGAACGGGCTCAGGAACAGCGCAAGCGGCTCGAATAGGGTCCGTCCCATCAGGAAAACAATTTCTCGTACAAGTTGCGCAGCATGCCGGCGGTAGCCCCCCAGATATACCGCCCCCCGTGCGGCATGGCGTAGAATTTTCGCACCTCGCCTCGCCATTCGCGTTCATCGAGGCGGTGATTCGCCGGATCCATCAGGAACGCGAACGGCGCCTCGAACACCTCGTCGACCTCGTGTCGGTTGATTGTGAGGGTGAACGAGGGATCGATCAGCGCCACGAGGGGCGCGACGCGAAACCCGGTTCCGGTGAGATAGGGATCGAGCCAGCCGAGCGGCTCGATGAACCGCTCTTCGAGCCCGATCTCCTCCCTCGCTTCGCGGAATGCGGCGACCTCAGGCGTCTCTCCCGGGTCGATCTTGCCGCCGGGAAAGGCGACCTGGCCGGAATGCGCGCGCAAATCCGAGGCGCGAAGGGTCAGCAGAACGGTCAAACCATCCCGACGCGCGACGATCGGCGCGAGCACGGCGGCGGGACGGGCTCCGGCGACGACGGCGGCCGGCGCGAGACCGCTGAGGGCGAAATCGCCGGCTTTCGGCGCCTGGGCGCCCGCCAGATCCTCGGCGAGTAGCGCAGGGGCGAGCTTTCGCCGCGCAAGCGCGCGAAAAGTATCGGGTGCGAGATGGAGAAGATCGAGATCGCTCAAAGCCCCTCGATCTCGCTGGCCGGACACATCGGAAAGAACACGCCGCTCGAGCGCACGCCGAACCACGTCTCGTCGCCCCAGCGCTCGGTCGCCCCGAGACTCACGAGGTCGTAGAAGAGCGCGCGCTTCACCAGCGCCCAGAGATTGCCTCGCACACGGACATAGGGCTTCAGGCCTTCAGCCGCGCCCCTCTCGAACCGCAGCGGATGTTGCTCATCGACGGTCACGAGATCCTCGACGTTGGTCCGGAAGGTCAGACGCGAATCGCCGCCGTCTTCCTCGACATGCATCTCGACCGCCAGAAAGGGCGCATCGTCAACCCTTACCCCGACTTTTTCGACCGGCGTCACGAGGACATATCGATCGCCGTCCTTGCGAAGAATCGATGAGAAGAGCTGGACCAATGGCAGCCGGCCGATCGGCGAACCGCAGTAGAACCAGGTTCCGTCGGCGGCGATGCGCATGTCGATGTCGCCGCAATCGGGCGGATTCCAGAGATGTACGGGAGCGGGGCCGCGAGCGCCGCGAACTGCGGCCACGCCGAGCCCCCTGAGCACCCCGTCCGGTGAACGGGCCGCCTCCGCCTTATTCTGGCGCCTGTTTGTGGGCGAGTTTGTGGGCATGGTACGGGGATTAGCCTGATAGAAGCCTGCTCAATCTAGTGCGCCGTGCGCCAAAGCGAAACGGCCGGCGGTTTAGTGACGACAAGGACGACAAGGACGACACGATGAGCGCGACCAATGCTGCCGAGACGAGCCTGTTGACCCGGGAGGTCGACGCCGCCCTCGAGCGCATTGCGGCCGCTCGGGCCGAAATCGGCGCCGTCATCTTCGGTCAGGAGCGAGTCATAGACCTCGCGCTGACCGTTCTCCTCGCCGGGGGCCATGGCCTCCTGATCGGCGTGCCAGGGCTCGCCAAGACGAAGCTTGTCGAGACCCTCGGCATTGTCGTCGGGCTCGACGCCTTGCGCGTGCAATTCACCCCCGATCTGATGCCCTCCGACATCCTCGGCTCCGAAGTCATGGAAGAGGGGCTCGACGGCAAACGCGCCTTCCGCTTCATCCGTGGACCGATTTTCGCCCAGCTCCTCATGGCCGACGAAATCAACCGAGCGAGCCCGCGGACGCAGTCCGCGCTCCTGCAGGCGATGCAGGAACATCATGTGACCGTGGCCGGCCTTCGGCATGATTTGCCAGCGCCCTTTCATGTTCTGGCGACGCAGAACCCGCTCGAGCAGGAAGGCGCCTACCCGCTGCCTGAGGCCCAATTGGACAGATTTATCCTGCAGATCGACGTCGGCTATCCGGACCGGGCGGCCGAGCGCCGCATCTTGATCGAGACAACGGGGGAGCGCGACGCGAGGCCGGGACCGGTCATGACGGCCGATGATCTCTCGGACGCCCAGCGTCTTGTGCGGCGCGCGCCGATTGGAGACCGGATTGTCGAGACGATCCTCGATCTCGTGCGCGCCGCTCGGCCGGGCGAGGGCGACCCGGAGCTGTCGAAGGGGATCGGCTGGGGACCGGGTCCCCGCGCGGCGCAAGCGCTCATGCTGGCCGCCCGCGCCCGCGCCTTGGTCGACGGCCGCCTGTCCCCCTCGTTGGCGGACGTCGAGGCACTCGCCGAGCCGACCCTCAAACACCGCATGGCGCTGACGTTCGCCGCGCGCGCCGATGGAGAGACGGTGTCCGGCGTGATCGACCGGCTAGTGGCAAAGATTTTGCGATGAGGCTAAGCCGAACAGCGTTCAACGGACCGCCGAGCGCGAAATGACGCTTTCCCCTTCGATCCGGCAGGAGGCCGCCGCGCTCTCGTCGCGCCTGCCGAGCCTCGTCATCGCCGCTCGCAACGTGGCGCAGACGGTGCGGCACGGCGTTCACGGACGGCGTCGCGCCGGATCCGGCGAGACTTTCTGGCAGTTCAGGCCGTTCATCTCCGGCGAACCCTCCTCGAGGGTTGATTGGCGTCGCTCGGCTCGCGAAGAACGTGCGTTCGTGCGGGAGCGGGAGTGGGAGGCGGCGCATACCGTCTGGATCTGGTTCGACCGATCGGCGTCGATGCGCTTCGGATCGAGTCTCGCCCTAGCGACGAAAATCGATCGCGCGGCAGTGATCGCGCTCGCCTTCGCGGACCTGTGCGTTCGCGGAGGCGAACGCGCGGGGTTGCTCGGATTGACGCGCCCGATTGCGGACGCGGGGGTCGTCGAACGCTTCGCCGAGGCGATCGCGACGGACGAGCGCCTACATGGCCCATCCGAGGCTGTCTTGCCGCCTTTCACACCCGCCGCCGCCCGGTCGATGGCGCTGCTGATCGGCGATTTTCTCTGTGAACCCGAACAGACCGAGCAGGCGCTCCGGTCGATCAGCGCCGAGGGCGCGATCGGCGAACTCGTGATCGTCGTCGATCCGATCGAAGAAACCTACCCGTTCTCGGGCAACGTGGAGTTTCTCCATCCGGACGGAAGCCTTCGACTCCTGCGCCCCAAGGCGCAGAACATCCGCGAGGCCTATCTCGCGGAGTTGGCCGCGCATCGCGAGGCGCTGCGGGGAATTTGCGCAAGACTGGGCTGGGGCATGAGCCTGAGCCGGACCGACGGCTCGGCGGCGGAGATTCTGTTGGCGTTGCGCATGCGCCTTTCCGCTCCCGATCTCGGAGCGGCGTAAGGGGTCGCCTGACAGGTGTTCAGCATTCCGCTCGTTTTCGCCGCCCCCGCCGTCCTGGTGACGCTCCTTGGACTCGGCGCGCTCTATCTTCTTTTGCGCGTGACGCCGCCGGCGCCCCGACGAACGGTGTTCCCTCCCTTGCGCCTTCTCATCGGGCTCGCCTCGAACGAAACGGAGCCGGCGCGCACGCCCTGGGCAATCCTGGCTTTGCGCATGGCGGTGGCGGCGTTGATCATTCTGGCCATGGCGCAACCGTTGTGGAACAGCCTTGCCGGCCTCGCCGGCTCGGGACCGCTCCTGGTCCTGATCGACGACGGCTGGGCGGCGGCGCCGACTTTCGAGAAACGAGTAGCCTTCGCCAGGCAGCGGATGGGCGCGGCGGCCCGATCAGGCCGGATCGTTGCGGTCAAGCCCCTGTCGGAGGGGGCCAGGGACATTGCCCCCCTCGACGCCGCCGGGATCGAAGGCCGGTTGCGCGCGCTCGCAACTGTGCCCTACGAGCCGTCCCGCGCGGATTCGATGCCGGCAATCGAGCAGTTTCTCGCACGGGAGCCAAAGGCCGACGTCCTGTGGATCGCGGACGGCGTCGAACTCGGAGGCGCGAGCGGCTTCGCCGCGCGGCTTGCGTCTCTGAGCCGATCGGTCGAGGTCGCGACCGACGGAACCGGCGCGCGCGCCATTGCCGGCGTCGAGAACGAAGCCGGCGCCTTGGCGGCACGCCTCGTCCGCTCCGACGAACGCGCCCCAGCAAAAGGCTCGGTCCGCGCGCTCGACGCCCGCGGCCGCGAAATCGCCCGCGCTCCGTTCGACTTCGACTCGAACCTCGTGACCACGAGCCGTTTCGAACTGCCGGTCGAATTGCGCAACCAAACCGCGGAGGTCGTGATCGAAGGCGAGCGGTCCACGGGGGCGACCTGGCTCATCGACGATCGTTCACGCCGGCGGCGCGTCGCCATCGCTTCCGGCGCAAGCGCCGACATCGCCCAGCCACTGCTCTCGCCGACCTACTACCTCAAGCGGGCGCTGGAGCCGCTTGCGGACATCAGCGAATCACATGATTCTGCGAGCGACCCCGTCGTATCGCTCCTGGCGGAAGGGCCTTCGGTTCTCGCGCTCGCCGACATGAGCGTTGCGCCGGGACCCGAGCACGACGCGATCGTGAACTTTCTCGACAAGGGCGGCGTTCTTCTGCGATTTGCCGGCAGCCGCCTGGCCGCCGGCGACGACGACCTCATCCCATGCGACTTGCGGCGCGGCGGGCGCCAACTCGGTGGAGCCCTGTCCTGGGAAACCCCCAAACACATCGCTCCCTTCGCGCAGGGCAGCCCATTCTTTGGCCTCGCCGCGCCTGACGAGGTGACCATTACGCGACAGGTGCTGGCCGAGCCGACGGCCGGCCTCGACGAGAAGACCTGGGCTCGGCTCGCCGACGGCACCCCGCTCGTCACCGCCGCCCGGCGCGGGAACGGGTTGATCGTTCTCTTCCACGTAACTGGGGATACGACCTGGTCGAACCTGCCCCTGTCGGGTCTGTTTGTCGACATGCTGCGCCGCGTTGTCGCCGAGGCCGGCCCCTCAGTTCAGGCTACGCCAAAGCCGGACGCCGTCGATCGCACTGCGACTTTCCCGCCCTGGCGCACGTTGAGCGGCTACGGCACGCTCGGACCTCCGCCTGCCCAGGCAGAACCGATCTCCGCCGACTTCGCCGGCTTCGGCGACGCGATCCATCCACCTGGATTCTACGGTTCGGCGGAGTTTCCGAGAGCCGTCAATGCGCTCTCGGCGGCCCAGTCGCTCGCCCGGGCCGACTACAGGGCGCTCAAAGTGCGGGAGGGGGGCCTCGAAATCACGCCCCCGATCGATCTGCGCCGGTTTCTGTTGCCCGCCGCCCTCATCGGTCTCACGATCGACGCCTTCATTTCGATCTGGATCGCCGGCAGCGCCGGACTGCGCCGCCGGGGCGCGCTCATCGCCGTCGCATTCGCTGCGATCTTCGGCGCCCTGCTCGTTCCGAATGCCAACCATGCCGCGGAAACTTCGGGCGCCAGCGCTCGCGACATGGACGCGGCGCTGTCGACTCGCCTCGCCTATGTCGCGACGGGCGACTCCGCAGTGGATCAGACGTCCAAACAGGGGCTGATTGCGTTGACGCGCGTCCTGTCCACCCGGACGTCCGCCGACCTCTCCGAGCCGATCGCGCTCGATCCGGCGCGCGACGAGCTCGCCTTCTATCCGCTCATCTATTGGCCGATCGTCGCCGGACGGCCGCAACCTCGACCGGAAGCGCGCGCCCGCCTAGCCGCCTATATGAAATACGGCGGCACGGTCTTGTTCGATACGCGGGACGCATTGACCGCACGCCCTGGGGGGCGCCCCGACGGAGGAGGCGGTGTGGCTGCGCGCCCTGCTCGAAGGGGTCGATGTGCCCGAACTCGAACCTCTGCCCCGGGACCACGTGCTGACCAAAACCTTCTACCTCCTCGACCGCATCATCGGCCGCACCACGATCGGTCAGACCTGGGTCGAGGCGCTGCCCGCGCCCGATCCGAACGACCGGGTCCGCAGGCCCGTTCGCGCCGGCGACGGCGTCTCCCCCATCATCATCGTTTCCGATGATCTGGCCGCCGCCTGGGCGAGCGACGCCGAGGGTCGCCCGCTGTTCCCGCTCATCCCCGGAGGGGCCCGGCAGCGCGAGCTCGCGCTGCGGAGCGGCGTCAATCTCGTCATGTACACCCTGACCGGAAATTACAAAGCCGACCAGGTCCACGCCAAGGACATCATTGAAAGGCTGACGCGTTGACCGTCTGGTCGATCGCCTTCTCTCCGCTGCTGCCCCTATGGGCGCTTGTCCCGCTCGGAATGTTGGCGCTCGTCGCCTCGATCATGCTCATGCTGCGCCGTGCGCCTGGCGCCTGGCTCCGGGCGCTCGCCTTCGCCCTTTTGTTCGTTGGTCTGTGCGATCCGAATCTTGTCCATGAGAACCGCCGCCAGCTCAAGGACATTGTGGCGGTCGTGGTCGATCGCTCTGCGAGCCAGAACGTCGGCGAGCGGCCGCGCCAGACGGACTTGGCGCTCGATCGGCTCGAGGCCGGCCTGAAGGGACTGGGCGACGTCGACCTGCGCGTCGTCGAAACCTCGCGCGAGGAATCGGAAACCGAAGGCACCAGGCTCTTTGCCGCACTGCGGGAGGCGCTTGCCGATGCGCCCCCCGAGCGGGTCGGCGGCGCCGTCATGATAACCGACGGCGTCGCGCATGACATCCCGGGATCACCCGCAGCGCTAGGCTTCAACGCCCCGTTGCACGTGCTGGTGACCGGCCATGAGGGTGAGCGTCAGCGGCGGATCGAACTCATCGAAGCGCCGCGCTACGGCATTGTCGGAAAGGATCAGGTCATCGCTGCGCGGGTGCTCGACAGCGCAGACCGGGGCGAGCCGGCCAGGCTGACGGTTCGCCACGACGGACAGACGATCGCGAACATCGAAGCGGGCATCGGCGAGAGGATCGACATCAAGACTCGGATCGACCATGCCGGACCCAACGTGATCGAACTGGAAGTCGCGCCGGTCGAAGGCGAACTGACGACCGACAGCAATCGCGCGGTCGTCAGTATCGATGGCGTGCGCGACAAGTTGCGCGTCCTTCTTGTCTCGGGAAAGCCGCATCCGGGCGAACGCATGTGGCGCAACCTGCTGAAATCCGACGCCAACGTCGACCTGGTTCATTTCACAATTCTGCGGCCGCCGGAAAAAGGGGGGACGGGACTCCGATCAACGAGCTTTCGTTGATCGCTTTCCCCGTCGCGGACCTGTTCGGCCCCAGGATCAAGGACTTCGATCTGATCATCCTCGACCGCTACGCGCAGCAATCAATTCTGCCCTACGTCTATCTCGAGAACATCGCCAATTACGTACGGGAGGGCGGCGCGCTGTTGATGGCCGAGGGGCCGGAATTTTCGACGCCCGAGGGCCTCTTCTATTCGCCGCTCGGCGCAATCGCCCCGGCTGAGCCGACGGGAGACGATGTCGAGGCCCCGTTTCGGCCGAGCGCGTCGCAAGACGGCCTGCGCCACCCAGTGACGCGCGGCCTCGACGGACTTCAAGCGGAAGGCGGCGGCCCGACATGGGGCCGGTGGTTCCGATTGATCGGAGCCAAGACAACGAACGGCCAGACCCTGATGAATGGTCCTGACGACAAGCCTCTGCTGGTGCTCTCGCGGGTCGACAAGGGGCGCGTAGGGTTGCTTTTGAGCGATCAGATGTGGCTCTGGGCTCGCAACTACGACGGGGGCGGGCCCTATCTCGACCTGCTGCGTCGCCTCGCGCACTGGCTGATGAAGGAGCCGGAGCTGGAGGAGGAGGCGCTGCGCGCGAGCGCCAAGGGTCGCGAAATTACGGTCGAGCGGCAGAGCGTGAGCGATCGGGAGCGCGAGACCGAACTCGTCTCTCCGGCCGGGACGAAGACGAAGCTCACGCTGACGCGCGTCGCGCCGGGGCTGAGCCGGGCGCATGTGACCGTCGAGCAATACGGACTTTATCTCGCCGAAGATGGCGAGCATGTCGCGCTCGTCAGTGTCGGTCCGAGCAATCCTCTCGAGATGCAGGACGTCGTCTCGACGACCGAAAAGCTGCGCCCGCTCGCGGAGGCGACCGGCGGCACCGTTCGCCGCATTGCCGCCGGCGGCGCCGCGGATGCAATCACGATGCCCCGCGTCGTTTCTCTCTATCCCGCACCAAGCTACGGCGGAAGCGGCTATATCGGAGTCAAGCGGACGGGCTCGACCGAGCTGATCGGCGCCAGCTCCACCTCGCTCGCGACGGGTTTTTTCGGATTGGCGGCGCTCCTCGGCGCAGTGATCGCGGCGTGGCTCCGAGAAAGCGGCCGCCTCGCAAGGGGGAGCGGCAAGCCAGCCTGAAGTTGTGGCGTCGGCTCCCTTCGGCGCCATTCGGCCGGGCTGATGACGAGGGTCGGGCGCCGGAGGAAATCGGAACGATTTGTCGCACGTACGCCGGAACCTCAAGCCGGGCTTGCAGGCCGCCTGCGCCAGGGTTAGTTAGGCCACGCTCTCTTAGGGAAGGCCGCCGATGAAAAAAGTCCACGCCACCGCGGACGAGGCGCTCGCCAGCGCCGTCAGAGACGGCATGACGGTCATGGCCGGCGGCTTCGGTCTCTGCGGCATACCGGAGACGCTGATCGAGGCGCTGCGCAAGACAGGCGCGAAGGACCTGACCGTCGTCTCCAACAACGCCGGCGTCGACGGCGTCGGGCTCGGCGTCCTGCTCGAGACCGGCCAGATCAGGAAGATGATTTCGAGCTACGTCGGCGAAAACAAGATTTTCGCCAACCTCTATCTGTCGGGCAAACTCGAGCTCGAGTTCAACCCGCAGGGCACCCTCGCGGAGCGCATTCGCGCGGGCGGCGCCGGCATCTCCGCCTTCTTCACCCGCACCGGAGTGGGGACGATCGTCGCGGAAGGCAAGGAAGTCCGCGACTTCAACAACGAAGCCTATCTCATGGAGACCGGCCTCGTCGCGGACCTTTCGCTCGTTCACGCCTGGATGGGCGACACGGAGGGCAACCTCGTCTACCGGAAGGCCGCGCGCAACTTCAATCCGATGATGGCGACCGCGGGCAAGCTGACGATCGCCGAGGTCGAGCACCTGGTCCAGCCCGGCGATATCGAGGCCGATCACATCGTCACTCCCGGGATCTTCGTCCACCGCATCGTCCATGTCCCC
Source organism: uncultured Alphaproteobacteria bacterium (assembly GCA_963758335.1). Taxonomy (GTDB): domain Bacteria; phylum Pseudomonadota; class Alphaproteobacteria; order Rhizobiales; family Beijerinckiaceae; genus Roseiarcus. The sequence goes on from CAVWVF010000004.1 coordinate 2,006,611, forward strand.
AACGCCGTGAAGCATATCGAGCAGCGCACGACGCGCAAACGCCACGCAGCCTGACGATTTAAGAGTCTCCCCATGCCCTGGACCCGCAACGAAATGGCGGCCCGCGCCGCCAAGGAGCTCAAGGACGGCTTCTACGTCAATCTCGGCATCGGCATTCCGACCCTGGTGTCGAACTACATTCCCAAGGCAACTGCAGAGCGAGAACGGCATGCTCGGCATGGGGCCGTTCCCTTTCGAGGGCGAGGAGGACCCGGACCTGATCAACGCCGGAAAGCAGACCGTCACGCAGCTGCCGACGACGAGCTTCTTTTCCAGCGCCGATTCGTTCGCCATGATTCGCGGCGGCCACATCGACCTCGCCATCCTGGGCGCGATGCAGGTCTCCGAGAGCGGCGATCTCGCCAACTGGATGATACCCGGCAAGATGGTCAAGGGCATGGGCGGCGCGATGGATCTCGTCGCCGGCGTCAAGCGCATTGTCGTGGTGATGGAGCATGCGGCCAAGGACGGGCCGAAGCTCATGCACCACTGCGAGCTGCCGCTGACCGGAGCGAAGGTCGTAGACCTCGTGATCACCGATCTCGGCGTGTTCACGATCGACAAGCACGGCTATCGCGGCATGGCGCTGGTCGAAATGGCGCTCGGCGTCACTCTGGACGAAATCGCGGCCAAGACGCAGGCGACCTATCGGGTGGCGCTCGACTGAGCGCGCGGCCTCGGCTCACCATCCACTTCATCGGCGCAATTGGCGTGACGCAGCGACTGCGACGTCACGCCCGAATTGGCGCTATTTCTTAACCAGTGGGCAACTCGAGTCGGCGAGCTTGCCGAACGCCTCCGCGCCGCTCATCGTTTTCAGAAGTTTGTAGTAATCCCAAGGACCCTTCGATTCCGACGGCTTTTTCACTTCCATGATGTACATGTCGTGTTCCAGCAATCCGTCGGGGCGGATGGTCGCGTTCTGAACGAACGCGTCGCTGATCTTCATCTTGTGAAGCTCGTCCATCACCTTGTCGGTGTCGGTGGTGCCGGCGGCTTTGACCGCAGTGAGATAGGTCAGCGTCGCGGAATAGAAGGCGGCGTCGGGAAAGGTCGGCTCCTTCTTGACCTTCTCGGAGAAGCGCTTGGCGAAAGCGCGCGTCCGGTCGTCGAGGTCCCAGTACCAGGCGGTGGTCAACACGAGGCCCTGCGCGATGTCGAGGCCCATCGCGTGGACATCGGCGATGAACACGAGCAGCGCCGCCGGCCTCATCGTCTTGGTGAGGCCGAACTCGGCGGCTGCCTTCATTGAATTCGACGTGTCGGTGCCTGCGTTGGCGAGACCGAGCACCTGCGCGCCCGACCCCTGCGCCTGCAACAGATAAGAAGCGAAGTCGGAGGTGCCGAGCGGCACGCGCACGTCCCCGACCACCGTGCCGCCGCCGGCCTTCACCACCTCGGCGGCGCCCTTTTCCAATTGCGTCCCGAAGGCGTAATCCGCCGTAAGGAAGAACCAGCTCTTGCCGCCCTGTTCGAGGATGGTTTTCGCGGTGCCGTTGGCCAGCGCGGTCGTGTCGTACCCGTAGTGGATCGTGTCGGGCGTGCAGTCCTTGCCGGTCAGCGAGGCGGCGGCGGCGCCGATGGCGAAGAACGGGATGTGCTTTTCCTTGTCGGCGGCGGAGATGGCGAGGCTGACGCCGGAGTTGGACCCGCCGAGCTGCATGGTCATGCCGTCGGTGTCCGCCCATTCGCGGAACTTCTGCACGGCGATGTCGGGCTTGTTCTGGTGATCGGCGGTGAGGACTTCGATCGGCTGGCCGAGAACCTTTCCGCCGAAATCGGCGATGGCCATCTTGATCGCTTCGACGCCCGCCGGTCCGATGACGTCGGCATACGGTCCCGACATGTCGTCGATGTCTCCGATGACGACCTTGTTCGGCGCCGCGTGCGCCGCCTCAGCCGCCAGAATCGCGTAAAGTGCCGCCGCCAGCGTCAACGTGCGTTTCGATTGCACCATGATTGTCCTCCCTGCTCGGCGCCGAATCGCAGCTGAAAGCGCGATAAACCCGACCCCTGTGGATATTTTGCTTGCAGCAACGGCGCAAAGCAAGCACCGAGGCGTAGGCGCGCTTGGCCGGCCGAAGTTCAGCGTCCTATAAGGACGCATGAAAGGAATTATTTCCCGAAGAAAGAGGGCGGCGCTTGCGGAAGCCGTCTTCGAGCGGCTGGCGGCGGCCAACCCCGAGCCGCGCGGAGAACTCGAATACGCCAATCCGTTCACGCTGCTGGTGGCGGTGGTGCTGTCGGCGCAAGCGACCGACGCCGGAGTCAACAAAGCGACGAAAGCGCTCTTTGCGGTCGCGGACACGCCGGAAAAGATGCTCGCCCTCGGCGAGGAGAGGCTCGCCGAGCGGATCAAGGCGATCGGCCTCTATCGCGCCAAGGCGCGGCACATCATCGCGCTGTCGCGGACGATCGCGAATGAATACGGAGGCCAGACGCCGAAGGATCGCGCCGCCCTCGAGTCGCTGCCCGGCGTCGGCCGGAAGACGGCGAACGTCGTTTTGAACACGGCGTTCGGCGCGCCGACCGTCGCGGTGGACACGCACGTGTTTCGCGTGGCCAATCGGCTCGGCATCGCTCCGGGAAAGACGCCTCGCGAGGTCGAGGACGAGCTCATGCGGGTCATACCCGAGCGCTTCCTGCGTCACGCGCACCACTGGCTCATTCTGCACGGGCGCTACGTCTGCAAGGCGGGAACCCCGCTCTGCGGCTCGTGCCTCCTCAACGACCTGTGCCTGTACGAAGACAAGATGCCGGCCGTGTGATTTGCCGTCGCTGAGGTCGGGTCGAGTCCCGCCGATCCAACGAGGAACGGATCGAACCGTTCGTCAGTTTGACCCGACCTTGAAAGGGGAAATTCGATAATGCAAATCTCCGGCTCGGAAGTCGCCAGATCGGGACGAATTTAAGTATGTTCATCAGCCGGCGTTGGCGACGTCGTTGCGCAGCAACTGACGAAAGAGATTGTATTACGAATCGAGAACGTGCTCCGAATTGCGCAAAAACTTATCGCGGTAAGGGACGCACATTGCTGAGCGCCCCCCGCACAGATCCGTACGTGCGGAATTACCGCATACGGCTCCTACCTCAGGTAATGACAGCCAAGCGGATATTGCCGCTCGACGTATGCCCGTCAGCGCCTGTGACGCGTCGGCCCGGCGCAGAGTCCGGGACGCGCTTTGCTGGAGAGCATTCCCCTCGGTCCCCGCCCTTGGCTCCACGAACTCCTCGTTCGCTCGCTTCACAGCTGGTCGGGTCGGAGGAGGCGCGCTCAGCTGGCCTCGCGCTTGCCTCGGTCCGCCGCTCAGTAGGGTCGGGGACTGGCGCGCCGGTTTAGGCCGAAGTTTGTGTTCCCTGTTGGCTCGCCCTTTCGTCTGCGAGTGTCACACCATCTCGGCCGTGCCACGTTTCCAGCCCCCGCCTCGTCGAACGCAGCATGCGGATTTCCCGCACTGCGCTCTCCTGTTTGCTTCGCCTCAAGGATTATGGGGCCTATCCTGCTGGAGCGGCTTTCGGCGCTGGTCGAACCACTCGGTAGCCATTGAACAGCTTCAGAGTTTGGTACAGCCATCCCCTACTCCACCGCGCCCAGCCGAAGCCCTGTCGGTTCCGGGCTCACACATGGACGTACAATCCCCGGAACTTCCAGGACGTCTCAGCCTTCGCCTTGACGTATATTCTCCGCCTCAGGTCCTGCAAATCGATGGACGCCTTTGTCATCTCGTCCTTGCCTTCCTTGTGGCCGGAGACTTTACAAACAGCAGGGCTCCTTCGCTCCACGGGCGTTACCCCGCCTCAACGCTACTACGAGCCCATCCGTTACCCTCTCGCCTTCGATCGACTTCCCGGTTGAGCCGGTTATACGATCGACCCTGCTCCGGCGATTTCGCGCCGGGACGAGGAGGGCTTCTCCAGTTGCTCGGCATGTCCTTGCCACCGTGCTGTCGCTTCCACCCCGCCGAAGTGAAGGAGCCGCATCGGTCAGATTTCGGCTCCCCATGCTGCCTTCGCCCTCCAGTTGAGGACTCGGCCTTCGGGGCTACGCACTTTCGAGGCCACTTTTGCGTTCACTGTCGTTACGGCCCGGTGACTCGTCGTCTTCCCAAGGGAGACGTTGTCGATAGGCTTCAGAGTCTTGGTTTCCCGCCACCCTGCTATCCAAACTACGGGGCTTCTGACTCTTGCCCCGGCAGGCCTTTCTCCTGCTGAACATGCCAGCCTTCGCTGGACACACAACTGGACGTGCGGTTTTCCCGCATCCAGCTTTCATGAATGGGCTTTCGCAGTCTGAAGGGACGGTATCAGTGAGACGAGGCCGACCAGCTTGAACTCCTCTCCCCGCAGCCGTTTCGTCGGATAGTGCTTCCAGCCCGAGTTCCTCCATCGCTTGGCGCGATGCGACCAGAGCCGTCGTACGATCCATCCGTCGAGCTGGTGGAAGAGCTTTCTCACATGAGAGCGACAGAAGTAGTTTCCCCATCCTCGGATGATCGAATTGATCGTGTTGATCAACTCGCCCATCCGGATTAGGCACGCGCCTTTTCGTCAGGGCCCTGATCTGGTCCTTGAATCGGTCCACCGCCTTCTGCGTGGGAATGGCGTAGAGATTCTATCGGTTCAGCTTGGATTTAATCCGATCGCGGGACAGTTTGAGTTTTAAATCCCAGAAACTCGAAGCCGTGCGCGACATGCACAATCCGGGTCTTTTCCCGGTTGAGCGTGACGCCGAGTTCTTCGAGTATCTTTTCCGCCCGAGCCAAAGCATGCTCTGCTTCCGTTTGGGTTCGACAGGTCACCACCCAGTCATCCGCCCACCGTGTGAGGTGATACCCTCGGCGCCGCATCTCCTTGTCAAAGGGAGTGAGCAGGATATTGCTCAACAGGGGCGAGATGACCCCGCCTTGCGGGGTTCCCCGTGGGGTTTCATACCGGCGGCCCTTTTCTTCGTAACCCGCCGCGAGCGTTTGCCGAATGAGCTTCAGCACCCGGCCGTCGGCGACTTGCTTCCCGATCAGGGCCATGAGCTTTCGTGGTCCACCGATCCAAAATAGTCTTTTAGATCCGCGTCGACGATCCACTCGTGTCCGGCCTCCACTTCGCGCCAGATCTTGCCCAGGGCATCCGCCGTTTTGCGGCCTTTGCGATACCCGAAGCTGCTCGGATCGAAGACTTTCTCAAAGATCGGCTCCAGGCGGTTGACCATCGCCTGCTGGCACACTCGGTCAATCACCGATGGTATGCCTAAAGGCCTGGTCCTGCCGGGCGCTCCTCTTTTCGGAATCTCCAATCGTCGCACGGGCTGCGGCCGATAGGTTCCGTCGCGAAGCGTTCGATGCAGCCGCTCCAGATTGTCTTCCAGATCGGCCTCGAAGTCTTCGACGCTTATCCATCCGTTCCGCACGCCCCCTGATTGGCTCGAACGCGCTCCCACGCAAGCGTCAAGTTCTTGCGCGAGTACACCTTAGTCCACCAGTGAGTGGACCTTCTGCTTCAGACCTTCGAGGTTGAGATAGTCCGACAGTCTCCTCGGGGCGTGACGTTCGGGTCTTTCACATAGGGAACTTTCCACCTTCACGCTCCTTTCTCATCTGTCCAGACTGATCCAATCTCGCCCCGTTCACGTCCTTCCCCGGATCACTCACGATCCGCCGTCGCCAGTCACGCGAGTTGTTCGTCTCGCGCTTCAGGTACTATTCCGTTCTCCGACTCCTGCATGAGCATCGCTCCCGTTTCGCTTGCGCTTATAGGGTCGCTTACCCGGCCCGTGGGCCGGGACCCGTGCAGGTCTCCTGGGGTCACCCGCGAATCTTCCGTATCGTGCCGCCAGCAAACACCTTGGTGCGATGGGTGGATGAGAAACGCCTTCGCCCCCACAGTGCGGGCTCGACCTTGCCCCATCTTTGGCCGACCTGTTCGTCTTCGGGGTCGCCCCCATCGACTGCAGCCCGATACTTCTCCTCATGCCCTTCGGATTCCGGATCGCTCCGGACACCCTGCCCTCCGGGATATCCCGAGCAGCTGGCTTCAGGTCCGCCTTGGCCGTGTCCGGCTTTCGCCTTCGTGCCCGTTTAGGCTTCTCCATACCCGTCTGCTCTCCCGGCCAGCGAGGCATTACCCCGCTTTCGGATCCGGCCTCCTCATCCGAGCGCCGAGGGGACTTCAACCCCCATGACTCGCGCGCTGCCCAGCGCACACTATGGCGGAGTCTGACTTCTCCTGTCCGTTCATCGTCGGCTACGGCTCCTCGCCTTCCCGACGCGATCCGGCGACGCAAGGCGCGCCCCGGATGGGCAGGAGATCTCCCGGTTCCCGCGCAAGGAGCTTGGGCACATGCCAGGGTCTTAAGACCGCGGCGGGCCGGACCGTCCTCGCGGTTTCGCAACGGTCCGCATCGCCTACCGACACAGGGACGTCGTCGGCGCCCGGGATCAACAATCTTTCGCGGCTCAATGGCTGGCCTGTGCCTCCTCCGCCGACGCTTCGCCGCCGACCTCGCGATCGACAACGCACGGCTCGGGGCCGGTGTGGTGGGCTAAACCTTCACCGTAAAGGACTTTCACCTCATACTCCCCGCCGGTCTCCCGGCGCACCCCTGTTCTCGTGCGAAAGCCCCCTGTGTGCGCCCTGCAGGCGCGTTTCTCTAGTGGAGGAAGGTTCCACCCGGATTAGTGTCGATGGGTCCGGTAGCTGACGAGCGGTTTGGCCGGGTGACTGGCTGGATCGAAGCCTCGTGACAAAGGTTGCCTTGGGCAGCTGAGCGATCTTGTTCGAGACGATCGAGGCGGCGGGCCTGGAAGGGTGGCTGGCGGCTTTGCGCGAGGATGTCGCCGCGAGGACCTACCGGCCCCAGCCGGTGCGTCGGGTGATGATCCCCAAACCGGCGGGCGGCGGGGAGAGGCCTCTGGGCATTCCCACCATCCGGGATCGGGTCGTCCAGACCGCCGCCAACCCCCGGGCTTGACCCGGGGGCGATCTTCGAGGCGGACCTGGAAGACTGCGCCTACGGATACAGGCCCAAGCGAAGCGCGCTCGACGCCGTCCAGTTGACGCACCGGCTGATCCGCCGGGGCTACACGGACGTCGTCGACGCCGATCTGTCCAAATACTTCGATGCGATCCCGCATCGCGAGCTCATGCAAAGCGTGGCTCGGCAAATCTGCGACCCCGCACGTGCTGCGCCTAATCAAGCTGTGGCTCTCGTGTCCGGTCGGAGAGCGGGACGGCGAGGGAGGGCGGCGCATGACTACTACGGACGGTACTATCGCTCGAAGTGTGTTCAGGTGCTCCGCCATCTCAACGAGGCTCTCGCTCGATGGGCGCGACGGAAGTTCAAGCGGTTCAAGCGACGGGAACGCGCATCCATGCACTGGCTGGGGCGCATCGCGCGGCGGGACCCCAATCTGTTCGTCCTGTGGCAGCTCGGCGTGCGGCCGGAGGCTGGAGTGTAGGAGCCGGATGAGGCGAGAGTCTCACGTCCGGTTCTGTGAGGGCGGAGGGGTGAAATTCCCCTCCGCTACTCGAACTCGTCATCCTCGAGCTGCGGCCATGCAGAGGAGGCCCTGACGTGGACACGAGCGGCGATGACCCGGCTCGGGCTCAGCCTCAACGAGGCGAAGACCTCGATCAAGGACGCCCGCACGGAAGGCTTCGACTTTCTCGGCTATACCTTGGGACCGAAATTCGCCCCGCTGAATGGGCGGAAGTATCCGGGCGCAAGCCCCTCCCGGAAAAGCGTGCAACGCATCAAAGACAAGATCGGCGATTTCCTGGCGTCGGGGAACAAGGCTCCATGGCCGCAAGTCCGCACTCGACTGAACCGCCTGCTGGAGCGGCGGTCGCTCGACCGCCTCGGCCGATCTCCGCGACGGGCCGGCGCCACGGCGGCGCCGCGCCTGTTACGCCCGCAGGCGGCTGTGAAAATTGTTGGCGAAAGTCGTATTTTGTGCTACGTTTGTTCCCTTGAGTGTCCTGAGAGAGCGTAATGAGCAACAGACCTCATCCTTCGAGATGCCGCCTAGGGGTGCGAACAAGAGCCTACTCTTCTACTCTTCTACTCTTCTACTCTTCTACTCTTGCTCTAACTCTTTGAAAACGCTCAAAACGACATGGGTAGGCCTTGTAACAAGTTGGCATGAATGCGCGGTCGGCGCCCGTTCGTTTGGCGTCGACGCCTCGGTTTCTTGGTTGTGGCCGCGGTGACGTCGGCGGTTCAACGTGATCGCATCACGCTCTAGGCTCTCGCCCCGAGACCCCGAGAAGCTCGGCCCGCCGCTTGGTCAGCGACGGCCGGAAAGCGGTCAGAGTCGGCGAGCAGCGGATCCACAAAGCGGCTGCGAGCCGGTCGTCGGTGACCTCTTGGGCGCTTATGTGAAGTCCCCATGAACACAGACTTCGACGTCGTGATCATTGGCGGCGGCGGCGCAGGGATCGGCGCTGCACGCACACTGGCGGTAAGCGGACGTTCGACGCTTTTGCTGGAGGCAAGCTCCCGCCTCGGCGGACGCGCATGGGCGTCGGAGATCGCGGAGCAGCGCCTCGATCTCGGGTGCGGTTGGCTACATTCGGCCGATCGCAATTCCTGGACGCGCATCGCTGAAGAGGCGGGCTTTTCTGTCGATCGCAGGCGACCCGCCTGGGGCGTCCAGTACCGGAACCTCAACTTCTCGCCGGGTGAGCAGAGGGCGGCAAGCGGGCATTCGCCGCCTGGCGGGAGCGGCTGTCTGTCGCGCCGCCGCCGAGTGACTGGGGCGTACAGCTATGCGCTCCCTGGCCGTGCGGCGGCGCGGCGGCAACTCGCCTGTCCCTTCGACGACCGATTGTTCTTCGCCGGAGAAGCCACGAATGGCCTGGACTTCTCCACCGCGCATGGGGCGCATGACAGCAGGGTGCGGGCGGCCCAGGAAGCGCTCGCCGCGCTTCAAGCCAAGAGCGGCGGCGGTCCGGTTTGAGACGCTTGCTGATGGTACCGCCACCCCGGATCGAACGGGGGACCTCTAGATCCACAATCTCACGGACCAAGATTTATGATCATTTCTATTCGTGGCTTGAACGTGCCAAAACCCTTGTAAATGGCTGATCTTCGCGTATTGTTGCTTTCCAGTCGTTTCCCGTCGTTGCTTTTGGGTGGCGATTTGGTGGCGATTTGAGCGGGGAACTCCTTGATGGCGAAGCTAACAAGTCAACCTCTCGCAAACCTCAAGCCTCGCCCTAAGCCATACATCGAGTATGACGAGACCCTCCCGGGTTTTGGGGTTGCGGTCTATCCATCAGGCATCAAGTCCTGGATTTGCGAGTACCGGCCGCACGGCGGCGGACGTGGCGTCGCGAAAAAGCGAGTGACGCTCGGCAAGACCTCTCAATTGACGCCCGCTCAGGCCCGCAAGGCTGCCGCAGACATGCTGGCGGCTGTTCGGCTGGGTCGAGACCCCGCACAGGAGAAGGCGGAGCGTCGGGCCTCTGTGACAGTCGGCGAGCTGATCGACTTCTTCGACGCTCGATACGTCGGACCGATGCTCAAGCCCGGAACGGCGGTAGGCTATCGGATAGCTCTACTAGAGCTTCGCCGCGCTCATGGGGCGCTGAAGGCTACGGCGCTGACGCGCTCGCACGTCGCGACCCTTCATCTTGGCATGGCCGACCGCCCCTACGCAGCCAATCGCGCAGTCGCCGTCTGGTCGAAGCTCTTCGCCTGGGGCGCCGATGCGGGCTTGATCCCTGACGGGCAGAACCCGGTGAGGGGCATCAAAAAGTACCGCGAGCAGGGGCGCGAGCGGTTCCTGACGAGCGATGAATTGGCGCGGCTCGGCGACACGTTGCGGGAAGGCGAGACCATAGGGCTTCCCTATTCCGTTGACGAAACCAAGCCGACAGCCAAGCACGCTGCGAAGGCCGATCATCGGCGCGTCAAACTTGACCGATATGCTGCATCAGCCCTTCGGCTCTTGATCCTCACTGGCGCTCGCCTTCGCGAAATTCTTCACGCCAAATGGGAGCAAGTCGACGTCGAGCGCGGACTGATTTTCCTCGCCGACAGCAAGACGGGCAAAAAGCCGCTCTATCTCTCAGCCGCCGCCCAAAAGGTGTTGGCAGACCTGCCGCGCATCGAAGGCAACCCGCATGTAATTGCTGGGGCTAAGGACGGCGCGCCGCGCTCAGACCTCAAGAAGCCATGGGCCGCTGTGAGCAGGGCCGCTGGTTTGGAGGGCGTCCGGATCCATGACTTGCGCCATTCATTTGCTTCCTTCGGCGCCGGCGCGTCGCTTGGACTGCCGATCATTGGGAAGCTCCTTGGCCACTCGCAGCCCACGACAACGGCGCGCTATGCCCATCTCGACACGGACCCGATGCGCCGTGCGGTTGACACCATCGGCTCGACAATCTCAGCCGCCATGAACCGCGAGAGTTCAGGGAAGGTCGTTCCCCTGAATGCCGCCAAATCACCGGCGAGCAGGAAGGCGCAATGACCGCGAAGCCCAAGGAGCATGAATGGCTCGCACTATGCCAGGTCGAGCGCGATCATCGAGCTTGGCTTGCGGAGCACGGTCCTGAGAGTGCGAGTGCCGACTTTCGGAATAGGCTTCGCGATTGGTGGGGGTCGATTGAGAAGTTACTCGACTTTCACGTGAAGGAAATGGCCGAATCCCCAGAGGTGCACCGAGACATACCGATCGACGTCTTGAGCGCGCTCCGCGGTTTCGCGGGCTATTTGGCGGTGTGGCAAATTCCGGGTCCGATCGCCCATGCGGCAACCGAGGGAAGGCGCAATATAGGCCCGTCTTATCGCCGTGATGTTGGATTTGCTGTGGCGTACATCCTAGCGGCGAAGCAAGGCATCCAACATCACGGCGAGATCGTCACAATCGCCGACAAGGCCCCCGTAAAGACGGTTTGCGAGGCGTTTGACGTGAGCCGAACAACCGTTCGCGATTGGCAAAGGATCGTCCCGGTTGCCTATCTCGGAGCCAATAGAGTGGATGCTGAGATTGTGACAAACTTGATGAAAAGCGCGGCGGAGCGCTACCGCCTAGCCGGCCGTTCAATGGGAGCGATTGATCGAAGGGGGCGAGCGCAACTAGCCTAGTTCACCGCGACTGCGGGAGCGGTAGGCGTAGTAATAGATCAGTGGCTGCAAATGAAAGGAAGCAGCCATGGGCAACAGCTCTAACCAAGAGCACTCGACGATGGAGGTCGGCTCTGACCCCTCGATGCGCTCGAACTTCATGCGCCGCCGAGCAGCCGGAAATTACTTGAAAGGCCGCTACGGCCACGGCTCTGAAAAGACGCTCGCGAAACTCGCCTGCCTCGGCGGCGGCCCCGAGTTCCACAAGGCGGGGGACCGAGTGGAACTCTATACGAAAGAGGCCCTGGACGCTTGGGCGCTTGCACGTATCAGCGGCCCTCTCAAGTCGACCTCCGAAGCGGCCGCGGCTTGAGGCGTGGAAGATCAAAATGCGAAGAGATCCGCCGGCCCGCTTCATGCGGCCGGCGGCTCCCCGATATCGACGATGCTGGGCAGCACGTGGTATCGGGATACCGCACTTTCCGTCGCCGATCAAGGCTCAACTGCCGACCCGATCGGCCTTAGCGAGGTTGAGAGCGTTCATTCAAGCCGCGGGGGCCCAGATACCTGGCAACCGCTAGGCTGCGCCGCGCTCCGCGTCGTTCTGCAAGATCCGGCGCTCGCCGCGGCCCTCCTCATCTTGCTCGGAGGGCGGCCGTCATGAGCCAGAACGTCATAGGCGGCGCCGTCGAGATGAGCGCCGCCGCCTCTACACCCGACCTCCGGAAGCACATCCGGGCGATCGAAAATGGCAACCGCCTCGAATGGCCGACGAGCGGCTCGGGCAGATCGTCGAGTTCTGCGACCTAGTCGTGAGCCACGCTATCAGCGCTCGCGAAGGCGCTTGGCGCCGAGATCAGGCGGTGGCGGGCGTGCATCTTGGCCATGCGCGCGGCGCGCTTATCCTGGCGCTCAAGCTTTTCAACTCGCTCCCCTCCGACGCGGGCGGGAAAGGGGGTGTGGCGTGAATGCCCCTTCCGCATGCCGGGTCAACTTCTGCCTCTGCGCCCCTACCAGGAGCAGGCGCTTGTGGACCTTCGCAGCGCCGGCAGAGCCGGCAAGAGACGCCCCCTGGTGCAATCGCCGACCGGCTCTGGCAAGGGGGTACTGATCGCGCATTTGGTCAGGGGCGCTTTGGACAAGGACCGCCGCGTCGCCGTCCTTGCGCCCGCGACGGCGCTGATTGATCAGACCGTTGGGGTTCTCGAACACGAGGGCGTTTACGACGTCGGCGTCATGCAGGCCGATCACGAGCGCACGAACCGGCTGCAGCCCGTGCAAGTCTGTTGCATTCAGACGCTTGCCCGCCGGACTAAGCCAGACGTGGACCTTGTAATCGTCGACGAGGCCCATGTGCTTTACTCATCGCTTCTCAAATGGATGGGCTCGCCCTCCTTGGAGCATGTCCCGGTCATCGGGCTGAGCGCGACGCCGTGGACGAAGGGGCTCGGACAACACTACGATCATCTGATCGTCGCGGCGACGACGCGCGAGCTGATCAATGACGGCTATCTGTCTGACTTCGTTGTCTTTGCACCGTCCGACCCTGACCTGTCGAACGTCTCGTCGCTCGGGGGCGAGTTCAAGCAGGACGACCTCGGCGACGTGATGGACGTCCCGTCGATCACGGGAGACATCGTCTCGACCTGGCTGCAGCGCGGCGAGAACCGGCCGACCCTCTGCTACTGCGTCAACCGAAAGCACGCTCAGCACGTTTGCGAGCGCTTCCTCGAGGCGGGCGTCGCGGCCGAATACATGGACGGGAAGACACCGCCCGAGGATCGTTCAGCCGCCCTTGATCGCTTCCGGGCCGGCGAGACGCGCGTCATCTGCAACGTCGGCGTTTTGACGACGGGCGTCGACCTCGGCGTGCGCTGCATCATCGACGCCAAGCCGACCAAGTCGAAAATACTGTTCGTCCAGACGATCGGACGCGGTCTCCGTACGGCGCCGGGAAAGGACCGGCTGATCATCCTGGATCACGCCGGCAATCATCTCAGATTGGGGATGGTTACCGACATCGGTCAGGACCGCCTCGACGGCGGCAGTGAGCGGACGAACGGTGCGAAGATGCAGGAAAAGACCGCGCCCCTCCCGTGTCTCTGCCAGAACTGCAAGGCCGTAATACCGCGCGAGGCCAAGGCCTGCTCGGTATGCGGCGAGAAGGTCACCGCTATCTCCCAGGTCCTCGAGGTAGCTGGCGAACTTGTCGAGCTGTGCGCGCGGCGCAGCGGCCGGTGCGATCCCACGATGGCGGAAAAGGAGGCCTTCCTCGGCGAGCTGAAGTTTGTTGCCCTCGAACGCGGCTACGACACCGGATGGGCGGCGCACAAGTACCGGGAAAAGTTCGGCGTCTGGCCGAACGATCCGCGGGTTAGCTGTGCGAAGCCGGCGCTTCCGTCTTTGGAGACGAAAAATTGGCTGAAATCTCGCCAGATTGCCTACGTGAAGCGGAGGGCAGGCTGATGGGCAAGCGCAACAATGCCATCAGCGGCCAATTTGCGGCGCGCCTCATCGAGATGATGGAGAGCCCGGCCTACCGTGTCCTTAGCCTGTCGGCGCACCGCGCTCTCTCGCGTATCGAAATCGAATGGGCGCACCACGGCGGGCAGGACAACGGCAAGCTCCCCGTCACGTTCGATGATTTCGAGAGCTACGGCATCCGCCGGCACTCGATAGGCCCGGCACTGGCCGAGCTGGAGGCGCTCGGCTTCATCGTGATCACGGAACGCGGGAAGATGGCTCGGGCGGCTGAATACAGGCGCCCCAACAAATTCCTGCTGACGTCTCGCGCTGAGCGGAAGGGGGCCGATCCTCTGTATCGATGGCGCCAGTTCAAGACGACCGAAGAGGCTCAAGCCGCTATCGACGACGTTCGTCAGCGGCTCGAAAAGAAAAAGCCGCCAGTGTCGAAACGGCACTGGGAGCCAGTGCCGGCTACCGCTTCTACGCCCTCTACGACAAGATCAGCCAACTCACAGGTAGGGTCGGGGACTGGCGCGCCGGTTTAGGCCGAAGTTTGTGTTCCCTGTTGGCTCGCTCTTTCGTCTGCGAGTGTCACACCATCTCGGCCGTGCCACGTTTCCAGCCCCCGCCTCGTCGAACGCAGCATGCGGATTTCCCGCACTGCGCTCTCCTGTTTGCTTCGCCTCAAGGATTATGGGGCCTATCCTGCCGGAGCGGCTTTCGGCGCTGGTCGAACCACTCGGTAGCCATTGAACAGCTTCAGAGTTTGGTACAGCCATCCCCTACTCCACCGCGCCCAGCCGAAGCCCTGTCGGTTCCGGGCTCGCACATGGACGTACAATCCCCGGAACTTCCAGGACGTCTCGGCCTTCGCCTTGACGTATATTCTCCGCCTCAGGTCCTGCAAATCGATGGACGCATTTGTCATCTCGTCCTTGCCTTCCTTGTGGTCGGAGACTTTACAAACAGCAGGGCTCCTTCGCTCCGCGGGCGTTACCCCGCCTCACCGCTACTACGAACCCATCCGTCACCCTCTCGCCTTCGATCGACTTCCCGGTTGAGCCGGTTATACGATCGACCCTGCTCCGGCGATTTCGCGCCGGGACGAGGAAGGCTTCTCCAGTTGCTCGGCATGTCCTTGCCACCGTGCTGTCGCTTCCACCCCGCCGAAGTGAAGGAGCCGCATCGGTCAGATTTCGGCTCCCCATGCAGCCTTCGCCCTCCGGGTGAGGACTCGGCCTTCGGGGCTACGCACTTTCGAGGCCACTTTTGCGTTCACTGTCGTTACGGCCCGGTGACTCGTCGTCTTCCCGAGGGAGACGTTGTCGATAGGCTTCAGAGTCTTGGTTTCCCGCCACCCTGCTATCCAAACTACGGGGCTTCTGACTCTTGCCCCGGCAGGCCTTTCTCCTGCTGAACATGCCAGCCTTCGCTGGACACACACCCGGACGTGCAGCTTTCCCGCATCCGGTTCTTCACGGAAGAGTTTCGCTCGCGTTGGCGTAGAGGACGCCGTCCGTGACTCGCCTGTCGAGAAGCGCACGGAGGTGATGATGTCCCCGCCGTCGTCCTCGCCAGTTCGGCTATCCGTTGTCGTTTCGTGGACAGGTTCGCGGAGCCCAAGGTCTCCTCCCGTGTTTCCCGGCAACGGCTCTCCAGGTTCGCGGAGCCCAAGGTCTCCTCCCGTGTTTCCCGGCAACGGCTCTCATCGTCCTCTACGCCAACGCGAGCGAAACTCTTCCGTGAAGAACCGGATGCGGGAAAGCTGCACGTCCGGGTGTGTGTCCAGCGAAGGCTGGCATGTTCAGCAGGAGACAGACCTGCCGGGGCAAAAGTCAGGAGCCCCGTAGTTTGGATAGCAGGGTGGCGGGAAACCAAGACTCTGAAGCCTATCGACAACGTCTCCCTCGGGAAGACGACGAGCCGCCGGGCCGTAATGAAAGTAAACGCGAATGTGGCCTCGAAAGTGCGTAGCCCCGAAGGCCGAGCCCACATCTGGAGGGCGAAGGCAGCATGGGGAGCCGAAATCTGACTGAAGCGGCTCCTTCACTTCGGCGGGGTGGAAGCGACAGCACGGTGGCAAGAACATGCCGAGCAACTGGAGAAGCCTTCCTCGCCCCGGCGCGAAATCGCCGGAGCAGGGTAGATCGTATAACCGGCGCAACCGGGAAGTCGATCGAAGGCGAGAGGGTGGCGGTCGGGTCCGTAGTAGCGGCGAAGCGGAGTAATGTCCGTGGAGCAAAGGGGCCCTGCTGCTTGTAGCGTCTCCGGCCATAAGGAAGGCAAGGACGAGATGACAAAGGCGTCCATGGATTTGCAAGACCTGAGGCGGAGAATATACGTCAAGGCGAAGGCTGAGACGTCCTGGCGGTTCTGGGGACTATATGTCCACGTCTGCAAGCTGGACACACTGCGCGAGGCGTACGCGCTGGCCAAGAAGAACGATGGCGCTCCGGGAAGTGACGGAATGACCTTCGCGGCCATCGAGGCGCAAGGCGTAGAGGTTTTCCTCGAGCAGATCGCGGACGAACTGGTCGGGCGCACCTATGCGCCGCTCCCGGCAAGGAAGCAGGAAATCCCGAAGGATGGCGGCAAGGTCCGCGTCCTTTCGATTCCGGCGATCCGCGATCGGGTGGTGCAAGGCGCGCTCAAGCTCATACTGGAACCGATCTTCGAGGCGGACTTCCAACCGGGGTCGTTTGGATACCGTCCACAACGGACAGCCCATGAAGCGGTGGACCGTGTGGCGCGAGCGATCGTTCAGCACAAGACACGCGTCATCGACATCGACCTGAGCAGCTATTTCGACAATGTCCGGCATGATCGGCTGTTGGCGAAGGTGGCCGAGCGGGTGGACGATGGCGACGTGATGCGCCTGCTGAAGGTGATGCTCAAAGCCAACGGCAAACAGGGCGTTCCGCAAGGCGGGGTGATCTCGCCGCTGCTCAGCAACCTCTACCTCACCGAGGTGGACAGGATGCTGGAGCGGGCGAAGGAGGCCACACGCTACGGCAAGTACACCGGCGTCGAATATGCGAGGTTCGCTGACGACCTGGTGATCTTGATCGACGCCCACCCGCGGCACGACTGGCTGATGGCGGCGGTGGAAAAGCGGCTACGCGAGGAACTCGCCGAACTGCAGGTCGAAATCAACGAGGAGAAGAGTCGGATCGTGGACCTATGCCGCGGCGAGAGCTTCGGCTTCCTGGGGTTCGACTTTCGCCGGGTGCGCAGCCTGCGGGGCAGATGGCGTGCCCATTACACGCCCAAGCTCAAGAAGCGGACGGCGCTGCTGGCGAAACTCAAGGACGTGTTCCGGCGTCACCAGTCCCAGCCGGTCGATCGAGTCATCAAGCTGATCAACCCGGTGCTTCGCGGATGGGTGAATTACTTCAGGGCGGGACATTCCAGCGAGTGCTTCGGCTTCGTGAAGGACTGGGTGGAAAAGAAGATCCGGCGCCATATGCTGCGAGCCCGTAAACGACAGGGCTTCGGCTGGACGCGGTGGAGTAGGGACTGGCTGTACGAAACGCTCGGGCTGTTCAACGGCTACCGAGCGGTGCGGTCCGCCCCGAAAGTCGCTCCGGCAGGATAGGTCCCATAAGCCTTGGGGCGAAGCAAGCAGGAGAGCGCAGTGCGAGGAAATCCGCATGCTGCGTTCGACGAGGCGGGGGCTGGAAACGCGGCATGGTCGAGATGGTGTGACACTCGCAGACGAAAGAGCGAGCCAACAGGGAACACGAACTTCGACCTAAACCGGCGCGCCAGTCCCCGACCCTACCTGAAACGGCACCGTAGCCGCCAAATCGCCAGTGTCGAAACGGCACCACTGCAAATGGCTGAAACGGCACCACTATCTATATCTCGGGGGGATACACCCCATCTTGGCAAAGGTACGCATCTGACGTCGACCGGCCTTACGCTGACGGTCGTCGCCGACGCGCCGCGGCCCGATGACGTACTCCCCTCGCAGAGCCCTACCGAACATCCCGCCGGGCCGAAGCTGCCTTGGTGCGCGCCTGTCGTCGCCGAGCTGTTCGGAGATGAGGCGCGCGCGAGACGGGCCGACATGGAGCGGGCCGAGATGGCCGCCATGCAGGCCTCGTCGCGCGCCGTAATCGCATTTTCAAGGAACCCCCGCACATGACCGCCATAATTCGCCCCTCGAACTCGGTTTGGTTGACGTTCGATCAGATCGATTTCCCGGACAAGGGTCGTCCGACCAACGCGTCCGACGTCGTCGCCCTCGTCGCATCAATCCGGACGATCGGCCTGCAGGTCCCGCTCACCGTCATCGAGCGCGACGGCCGCTATCTGCTGATCGCCGGGCGGCACCGGCTCGAGGCTCTCCGTGTAATTGGCGAGGAGCGTGTCCCGGCCCGTGTCGTCGACTTCGACGACGTCGAGGCGCGCCTCTGGACGATCTCCGAGAACCTTCACCGGACTGAGTTGACCGTGATCCAGCGATCGGAGCAAATCGCTGAATGGATAAGGCTGATGGAGGCGAAGCAGCCGGAGAGACTGCCCGGTCAAGTTGCCCAACCAGTCCTCCCTGACGGCAGAAAGGCCGGCCCGCAGCATCAGCCGTCTGGCATCAGCAAAGCCGCGCGCGAGCTGCCGATCGAAGGAAAGACCGAAGAAGCTAAGCGCAGCAACGTGCGCCGCGCCCTTGCGGTCGATAGCTTGAGCCAGGAGGCCAAGGAGGCCGCGGTCGCCCTGAGGGCCGCTAAGGCCCCGCCTGAGGCTCAGGTTGAGGCTCTCGTGCCGTCGCGTGAGAACTGCGTGCCGCGCCACGCAGTGGGAGAGCGGAGAGAGGGTCCGGAGCAGCCCGCCGCCAAGCCGCTCCGCAACCTGGAGTATCGGTCCGCCGGCGAACTGGCCAGGTGGATCAAAGAGACCACGCCGAACGACCGGACACGCGTCATCCGCCTGCTGAGGGAATGCGCCGCGAACCTTGAGGACGAGCTGCAGGCTGCCAAGGCCCCTGAGCGGGCCTCAGCCGGCCACCTTCACCTCATCGAAGAGCCAAACAAACGCTCCGCCAACATCTGAGGAACATCATGACGGACAAGCACGAGGAGTTGAGCTGATGAACAGCACTTTCCCGGTACGGGATCACAAAGGCGACCTCATCTGGCCGGTCGGCAAAATCAACCGGCGCAGGCCGTCTGAGGGCGAACTCGCTGAGCGCCTCGCCGAGCGTCACCGTGACGAGCTGCGCTACTGGCCGAAGCAGAAGAAGTGGATCGTCTGGACCGGCGAGGAAAGGGTCCGCGATACGCAGAACCTCGCCATGCACCTGGCGCACAAACTCTGCCGGGAAGCTGCGGAGGCCTACGGCGATCACACCCTCGACAGTCACAGATCGGTTGCGGGCGTGCTCGCCCTGTCCAAGTCCGATCCGCGCCTCGTCGTCGACGGCTATCCCTGCCATCCTGAACTCGAGGCGGCCGTAGACGACTTGGTCCGCGACTATTACGTAATCGATCCGGAAGCTTGGACGCCGCGGGTCCAGGTGTTGAAGACGACGACCGCGTTGGAGCGGTTCGACGTCGACGAGCTGTCGCGGGCCTTGGAAGCGCGCGGCATCGTCTATCGCCGGAAGGGCAACGTCCACGGTTACGAGGGCATAAGGCTGCGGGAAACGGCCGATGAGTGATCCCTTCATGGACGCGCGTCGAATAGACGGGAAGTGCGCAGCCTGCGGGCGAGACATAGGAGAAGGATGCGGCCGGGAAGACGAGGGTCAGAACCTCGGCTGCTTCTTGCTAGGCGGTCCGCCGCCTGCGCCGCTGACCGGGGACGATCTGCCCACGATGGGCAGAAACTCGCCGGGCGTCCCACAGAGTATCGCGCGGAGCTCCGCGCAGCAGCACCTTCAGGGTACTGACGAGCTCGTCAGCGCCTTTCCGAGCGTCCCGCTGAGGATCGCGCTGGCGGCCAGCAGGTTTCTGACGGCCCCGTCAGAGAACCATGCCGACGCCGCGCGTCGATTGAAGGATGCGCCCCTGACCGACAAAGACCTGCGCGATGCGATCCTGAAGGGTTTCGAGATGGCCGGCGGCGAAGGCGGTATCGGCGCGTGGTTGGACAAGCTCGCCAAGGACCATCCCGGCCTCGCCAAGCAGGCGCGCATCCTCAAGGTCCGCCTCGCATCGATGGGGAAAGTGAATGGTTGACGGTCCCAAGAAACACACGGGCGGACGCTTCCCCAAGGGCGTCTCGGGTAACCCTGGCGGCAAGAAGAAGCGCCGGACATTAGACAAGGTGCGCCAGGTTGACGCACCTTTGGGAGGGCCGGAGAAGCTGGAGGGCGTAAGGCCGGAAACCCCTGCAAATTCCGGCAGAAATCAGGATGGGACGTTCGCGAAGGGAAGCAGCGCAAATCCTGCCGGCAAGCCCAAGGGAGTGCGTCATCGGGCGACGCGGCTCGCGGAGGCTCTGATCGATGGACAGTCCGAGGAGCTGATCCAGCGGGCCGTAGCGATGGCTCTTGGCGGCGACGCCAGCGTCATGCGCGCGCTGCTCGATCGGCTCGTGCCGCCTCGTCGCGAGCGGCCCGTCTCAATCCAACTGCCCGAGATCAAGACATCAAAGGACCTGATCGCCGCGTCGTCGGCTTTGATGCAGTCGGTTGCGGAGGGGGATCTCGTCGCCAGCGAAGCGGCTGCGCTCGGCTCACTCCTCGGAAACATCGCATCGGCGATCGCGACTGCGGACCTGTCCGAGCGGATCGCCAAGCTAGAAGACCAAGCCAATAAGAACGGGGCAAGCCAGTGATTGCCCGCAACCTCAACCTGAAGACGCGCCTCGAAAGGCTAGAGAAGGCGCTGAAGCCCGCCGGGCGCGCGTTTTGCATGTTCGAGGTCGATCGGCTCGATGACGGATTGGCCGAGCGCGAAGCGGCCTTTCGAGCAGAGAACGGCGTGTCGCCCGCCGACACGCTCCACGTCGTCCGGTTCAGCTTCGCCGAGCACCGGCCCTCTTGGCGGTCATGTCGAGCAATACGACAGACTGCGGGCACGAGCGCATCGCCTATAATTCCTGTCGCGATAGGAATTGCCCGAAGTGCCAGTCACTCGCCCGCGCGCAGTGGCTCGCTGACCGCGAGGCGGAACTCCTCAACACCCAGTATTTCCATGTTGTCTTCACGGTGCCGGAGGAGATCGCGGTCATCGCCTTCCAGAACAAGCGTGTCGTCTACGATATCTTGTTCCGCGCCGCGGCCGAGACTCTCCGCACCATCGCCGCTGACCCGGCCCATCTGGGCGCCGAGATCGGCTTTCTGAGCGTGCTGCATACTTGCGGCCAGAACCTGCTCCATCATCCGCACCTACATTGTCTGGTCCCCGGCGGCGGGATCTCGCCGGACGGCGAACGATGGATCGCCTGCCGGCCCGGCTTCTTCCTACCGGTCAAAGTTCTGTCTCGCCTGTTCCGCGGGTTGTTTCTGCACTACCTGGGCAAGGCGTTCACCGCTGGCCGACTGAGCTTTTTCTCCACCCTGATGCCCCTGCAGGAACGCTCCCTGTTCTTGCAGCATCTGGCCCGCGTGCGGACGGCGGAATGCCGAGTAGGTGGGGATGTCGCCATCCCCACCCCTCACAGACCCGGACGTGCAGCTTTCCCGCATCCGGTTCTTCACGGAAGAGTTTCGCTCGCGTTGGCGTAGAGGACGCCGTCCGTGACTCGCCTGTCGAGAAGCGCACGGAGGTGATGATGTCCCCGCCGTCGTCCTCGCCAGTTCGGCTATCCGTTGTCGTTTCGTGGACAGGTTCGCGGAGCCCAAGGTCTCCTCCCGTGTTTCCCGGCAACGGCTCTCATCCCGTGGCGCCCCCCTTCCCTCGCGCGGGTCCCGGTGAGCCCAGTTCCCCGCGGTCAGCGGTACTATGAAGGCGCTACGACTTCCCGCCTGCGCGTCCCCGGTCGCTTATCTGTTTCGCTTCCGGGGTCCGCGCGATCCTCCGCTTTTCGTGCTCGCCTTGGCGGCGCTCCCGGATGGTTGGAGGACCCATCCGGGCCAGGGCATTTGGTCAGCCGGCCGCCCATTTGCCGGCACACTCTCACTCGGACGCAGGCGGAATCTCACAGGTTCCCAGGCGATCCGTCCCATGCCTTTGCCCCGGTCCAAGACCCCGGCCGGATCGACGATCCTCACCCTGACGGTGTCGTCGATGCTGCCCCCGCTCAACCCACAGCGAAGGCTCCAGCGATAGAAATTTCGAGGCTACTCACGCGGCTTCAGCACCTGCTGCCTACGCTTCACGACGGGCGTCGCCGCACGCCATGCAAGGCTCGCTTCCGGCTGGTTGGCTGACCTTTGCCGGGAGGGAGTTGAACCCTCTGGATCGCGATGAAAGGTTTCAGAACTTCATGTTCATTCTCCTCTCCTGAGCTTTCCCTGTCGCAAGGGTGGTCTTCGCCAAGCCGCCGTTTGCCGGTCCTCACCAAGTCCTCAGCTACGTCGGCCGGTACACACATCGCATCGCCATCTCCAATAGCCGCTTGTTGGCCATCGACGACGGCAAGGTGCGCTTCCGTTGGAAGGATTATCGCCGCGACAATCGCCACGCGACGATGACGCTGACGGCTGACGAATTCATTCGCCGGTTCCTGATCCACGTCCTGCCAAGCGGCTTTCAGCGCATCCGCTACTACGGCTTCCTTTGCAATCGCCGCCGACAGGACAAACTGGCGCGTTGTCGTCAGCTGCTTGGCATGGCCAACGTCGTGCCGGCGACGGCGTCCGGCACGTCCGGCGATTACCGTGATGTCTATGAAGCCCTCAGCGACAAATCGCTGCGCCGATGCCCTTTATGCGATGACGGGCGACTGCTCGTCATCAAGGTTCTACCGCGCCCGAACAACCGCCAATGGGTCTGCGATACGTCATGACCGCCAGCGCCGACATGCCCGGCTCTCTGAACCAGCTCCGCCGCGCAGAGTTGACGGCGACCTGTCGCCTCGCCGTCTCGCCCTACCTCTGGCGGTCGTCGCACGTGGCGCCAATCCGATGCTCGGCGAGGATTTCAGACCCGTCGCCTGGAAATTTCGTCGACCGCCAAGCCTCACAGGCAGATCTTTGCGCGCCTGAAAAAGTGGCGACGGCTTTCAACGCCCATAAACTCAGCTGGGTGCCGGCGGCCTAGTCCAATTCGTCTTTGGCTCACCGGCGCGGCCCCGACCAGTGTGCGCTCCTCGACGCCTTCGTGCGCCGCGCCGCTTGGCTCGTGCGGCGGGCGGACTGTCTTTGCGGTTGGCTGTCGCAAGGTGACGTCAAAAAGCCAGCTGTTGTCGCCGCCTCCTTTTGCGGGTCGCCGGTTGATGGACGACGAAACCTAATTCCAGTTCGCGCGTTCAAACTCGAATTTACGACAAGGTCCTCACGAAAACCAGGTTGCATCCACTGCTTTTCGGCCACCTTAAAAGGAATCGTCGAGCAATGAGCGTTGAGGCAAAGATAACGCGACAGCTTGAACCGGCCCCGGGCTTGCTTTTGCAAATTCTCGAGGTCCGGGCGTTCTGGGAGCATTACGCAACTTTGCTCATGCGTCCTGTTTGGCGAATTTCGGCGAGGGGCGACGGTCATCCCGTGCTTGTGCTGCCTGGACTGGCGGCCGGCGACGCAACCACAGCGCTTATGAGATGCTTTCTGAACTCGCGCGGGTTCGCCCCCGTCGGTTGGGGCCAGGGGCTCAACCTCGGTCTGCGCGACGGGGTCCTGGAGCGTGCCCACGACACGCTCCGCGAACTTTATTGTGAGCACGGACGCAAGGTCAGCATCATCGGCTGGAGCCTCGGCGGCCTCTACGCGCGCGAACTCGCGAAACAGTCGCCGGAATTGGTGCGGCTTGTCATTTCCCTTGGGTCGCCCTTCACCGGCCATCCGCGCGAGACGAACGTCTGGCGCCTCTACGAGTTCGCCAGCGGCCATCGCATCGACTCGCACGATTTCCACGGGCCTCTACGCGCGGCCCCGCCCGTTCCGACGACCTCGATCTGGAGCCCGACCGACGGAGTCGTGTCGTGGCGGTGTAGCGTAGAAATCCGACGCGAGATGGCGGAGAACATCGTCGTCCAGTCGAGCCACCTCGGCCTCGTGGCGCATCCTGCGGCGCTCTACGCGATCGCCGACCGTCTCGCCCTCCCGGAAGGCCGTTGGGAGCCGTTCCATCGCAGGGGCTGGCGGCGTCTCGTCTATGCGGACCCGCAAGAAAAGCACATGCGGCGCGATTTGCAGGCGCTACCCGACCTGCGCGCCTAAGTAGCGTCAAGTGGGGTCGTGGCTCTGGTCGCCCCGCTGGAGGCGACACGACTGCCGCGTGTCGCGAACGCTTGCTTCGGGCGAATTCCCCCTTCGGCGCAATCTTTTCAATCGCAACGAGAATGGCCAGGGCTGCAATCAAGTTTGCGAAGTAAACATGATGCTTTGTGCGAGCGTTATCAATGCGAGTGCGTCGCTGGCGCGCTGTGGCGACCTATGCGCTTTCGCCTCCCCCGGTCTTCGTCGCATTTGTCGCCGCCGCCCCGTGCGCCGACCGGATCGCGTGGAGAACGACTTGCGGATTGGCAGGCTGCGCCATCGCTTCCGCGACTACGTCGCGGTGGTCGCCCTGGTGAGGGTCGCGGCGAAATTCTTCCAGCAACGCAATGATTTTCGCCGATTTCTGCTCTGAGAGGATCGCGAGCTCCAGCGTCAGTTGATCTCGGCGCGTCGCGAGTTCGTCGTCGTGGCGCTGCGCTATCAGGATCATGGCCGCGCCAGATAGAGGGCAAGCGTCGAGACGGCCGCCGCGAGCAGCGGGAAGGGAAACGGGTCGGGTGCTGCGCGTCCGAAGGCGGGCAGAGCAAAGTTGAGCGCCGCCCAGCCCGCGATGGCGACGGTGATGACGATCAGCGTGCCGGGCCGGGCGACCGCGCTAATCGCGCCCGATACGGTCTTCTGTAGCGCGCCGGCCTCGCGATAGTGCGCCGCGTGAAGCTCGGCTATCGCCGCAACCAATTCTTCGACGATCGGCGGGACGTTGGGGGCATCAGACATCGGTTCTCCTCAGCGGTGGGCTCTTTCGTCGCGGCGGAGCGCCCGACCATTCAACAATGCAGATGCTACCCAAAACCAAAACCATGCCCGGCACGATAGAGGTCCGGCCGACACGAAAGGTTGAGCGTCCAAGGTTGAGCGTCCCGGGCCGATATGGGCGCCGAACGTTAACCAGTTTCCGTTGCAAGACGACCGCTATTTGCGCAACAGCGAACGGCGGGAGTCGACGTGAAGCCGGCATTGCGGATCGCGGCCGTGGACGGGACAGTTGGTGAAGGGTTTCGGACGGCGGCCCCTTGCGGAGACGGTCGTGCGGGTTCTGGGGCCGGCGTTCGAAAGCCTCCCAAGGAGGAAACCGCGGGTAGGAAGGAGGCTGTTTGGTCTGGCGCGAGCTATGGGGGTTTTGGGGTCGGGGACGGAGCGGTCGTGGCGCTTCGGAGGCCGGCGGCGCGGGTTTTTCTGGGCGGGAACGAAGACGACGAGCGTTTTCGAGGGCGAGCATGCGCAGGGTTGGCATGAACGCGAGGCTTGGAGAGAAGGTGCGGAGCTTGTGAGCGCAACGCTTTAGCGCTCCGGCGCGCGGTCGGAGGCGAGGGGAAACGGCGGTGCGAAACGGGAAGCGCGGCGACGTCGGTCATGAGGTGTCGATCCTGATTCGGCTCGGCGATGAAGACCGCGCAGGACGCGCGCCTTCGAACGTTTCGATGATGATCATGCGGCCGCCGCAACATGGACATCGGCGCGAAGGGGAAGGTGTTTCGGCCTCGCTGTTGGCGCCGGCGCGCGAACTCTCCGGCGGGGCCTTGGGCGCGGCGAGCAATTGGCGGGCGCGCTCGATGTTGCGCGCTCGAACCGTTCCGGCGAACAGGCCGTAGTGCCGGATGCGATGGAAGCCGCTTGGCAGGACGTGCAGGAGAAAGCGGCGGATGAACTCGGCGGCGTCGAGGATCATGGTCTTGAGCCGGTCGCGGCCTTTGATCCGGTAGTCCTTCCATTTGAAGGTGACGCCTGCCTCGTCGAGCGCGATGAGCCGGGAGTTGGAGATCGCGACGCGGTGGGTGTAGCGCGCGAGATAGGCGAGCACGGCTTGCGGTCCGGCGAAGGGTCGCTTGGCGAAGACCACCCTTGCGTCAGGAGAAATCCTGGAAAGGAGGAGGGCTATGTAACCTGAAACCTTTCGAAGCGATCCAGAGGGTTCGACCCCCTCCCGGTAGAGGCGCAGCCCGCCAGCCGGAAGCAAGTCTTGCACGGGCGGCGGCGACGTCGCTCGTGAAGCGTAGACAGCGGATGCTGAAGCCCTGTGTCAGCCTCGATATTTTGTACCCGCTGAGGCCTTCGGTTTGGGTTGACCGGGGGCGGCGTCGACAAGGCCGCCAAAGGCGAGGTCTTGTTGGCTCGGCCGGGGTCTTGGAGCTGGGCAAAGGCATGGGACGGATCGCCAGGAAACCTGAGAGATCCCGTTCGCGTCCACGGGCGCAAAGGCCGGATTGAGGAACACCGGCTGATCAACTGTTCCAGGCCTGGCGAACGTCCTCCACGTCCGTCAGGAGCGCCTCGGCGAGCACGAACAATGGAGGAGCGCGTGGGGCCCGCAACCGAAGCCATAAGGGAGCGGGATTGCGCGGGCGGGAAGTCGTAGCGCCTTCATATTACCTGTGAAAGCGGTGAACCGGGCTCGCCGGGACCCGGCGGAGGGAAGGGAGGCGCCATGAGTAGAGAACCGTTGACCTGAAACACGGGAGGGGGCTCTGAACCCTGCAAACCTGTCCACGAACCGACAACGGATAGCCGATTTGGCGAAGACGAAACGGGGGACGGCGCTGTGCTCGCTCCACCACGTCATCGATCTGGATTGGATGAGGGAGGCCTACCGGCTGACCCGCAAGGACGGCGCTCCCGGCATCGACGGCGTCACGGCGGAGGATTATGAGGCGAACCTGGAGGCCAACCTGTTGGACCTCCTCGAACGCATCAAGTCCGGCCGCTATCGCGCGCCGCCGGTCCGCCGGGCGTACATCCCAAAAGCGGATGGCTCGCAAAGGATGCTCGGCATTCCAACCTTCGAGGACAAGGTGGCGCAGCGCGCCGTCACGATGGTGCTGGAGGCGGTCTACGAACAAGACTTCTTGCCCTGTTCCTACGGCTTCCGCCCGGGCCGCTCGGCTCACCAGGCGCTCCGCACTTTGCAGAACGTACTCTGGGCCAAGCGACTTTATTGGGTGATCGACATCGACATACGCAAGTATTTCGATTCGATTCCGCACTCTCACCTCCGGACGTTCCTCGACCAACGAGTCACGGACGGCGTCATCCGACGGATGATCGACAAATGGCTGAAGGCGGGGGCCGTCGAAGACGGTCTCCTGCGCCGCACGACCGAGGGTTCCCCGCAAGGGGGCGTGATCTCGCCCTGCCTCTCGAACGTCTTTCTGCACTATGTGCTGGACGAATGGTTCGAGACCGAGGTGAGGCCGCGCCTCAAAGGGGAAAGCACCCTTGCCCGGTTCGCCGACGATGCGATCATGGCGTTCGACAATATCGTCGACGCCAAACGCGTGCTGGCGGTCCTGGGCAAGCGTCTTGCGCGATTTGGGCTCACGCTCCATCCCGACAAGACACGCCTCGTCGATTTCCGCCCACAAATGACAGAGGGCGCACGCCATCCGGAGACGGATGGGACCAGCTTCGACTTCCTCGGCCTGACCCATGTCTGGGGACGGTCGCGGAACGGCAGGAACATGGTCAGGCAGGTCACGGCCAAGAGCCGTTTTGCCCGTGCAGTGGCCGCGGTGAGCGACTGGTGTCGGAAACACCGGCACTGGTCCATCCGCGACCAGCATCGCCACCTGTCATCAATGATGCGGGGCCACTTCGCCTATTACGGCGTTGGCGGCAACATTCGACGATTGCGATGGTTCGCCCATCAAGTGGTGCGGATATGGCAGAAGTGGCTGTCTCGGCGAGATCGCCAAAGCGTCGTCCGATGGGCGCGCCTCAACGAAATCCTGAAACGCCATCCTCTGCCGCCAGCCAAGATTGCCCACGGATATGCCGCCGCGAGCGAATCTCTCTCGTGAGGAACCGGATGCGGGAATTCCGCACGTCCGGGTCTGTGAGGGATGGGGACGGCAACGTCCCCATCTACTCGGCATTCGCAGCGACGCAGAGGCGCGAGCGCGGCGTCGAAGGCGCGCTTTTCGGCGAGCGGGGCGAGATCGCCGAAGAAGGCGAGGCGGCCGGACTTGTGCAGGGCTTCGAGACCTTCGACGAAGAGGCGGCGGAAAAGACGCGACAGCACGCGCACGGGCAAAAAGAAGCCGGGCCTGCAGGCGATCCAGCGTGACCCGTCCGGCGACAGGCCGCCGCCCGGGACAATGACGTGGACATGCGGATGATGGGTGAGCGCCGAGCCCCAGGTATGCAGCACGGCAGTGAGACCGATGCGCGCGCCCAGATGCTTCGGATCGGCGGCGATGGTGGTCAGCGTCTCGGCCGCGGTCCTGAACAAGAGGTCATAGACGGCGGCCTTGTTGTGGAACGCGATCGCGCCGATCGAGGCCGGCAGGGTGAAGACGACGTGATAATAGGCGACCGGCAGGAGTTCCGCCTCGCGCTCGGCGAGCCATTGCCGCGCCGCCGCGCCCTGGCACTTCGGGCAGTGGCGGTTTCGGCAGGAGTTGTAGACGACGCGTTTGTGCGCGCAGTCCTCGCAGCGCTCGACATGGCCGCCGAGCGCCGAGGTGCGGCAGGTCTCGATCGCCGACATGACCTTCAACTGGGCGAGGCTCACGTGGCCGGCGTTGGCCCTGCGCCACGCCGGCCCATGGGCGCGAAAGACGTCGGCGACCTCCAGGCGGGGCCGCGCCATGCGGCCGCGGTCAGGCGGGCGGCGGTCGCTTTGTCAAGTTGAGGCCGAGCCGCTCCAGCGGGCTCTTGACGTCGCGGATCGTGTTGACGGCGACGCGGGTGTAGAGCGCGGTCGTCTCCAGCTTGGCGTGTCCGAGCAACACCTGGATCACGCGAATGTCGACGCCCTGCTCGAGCAGATGGGTGGCGAAGCTGTGCCGCAGGGTATGCGGCGAGACGCGCTTGGAGATGCCCGCGAGAGTCTTGGCGGCGGTGACGGCGCGGTTGAGCTGACGGGGCGTGATCGGATTGATCGGGTTCTGGCCGGGAAAGAGCCAGACCTGCGGCCGCGCCGCCTGCCACCAGTCGCGCAACAGCTCGAGCAACTGCGGGGAGAGCATCACGTAGCGATCCCGCTGCCCCTTGCCCTGCTCGACCCGAAGCGTCATGCGCTGGCTGTCGATATCGGACACCTTGAGGTTCGCGACCTCGGAGACGCGCAGGCCCGCTCCATAGGCGACGCTGAGCGCGGCCTTGTACTTGAGGCCTGGCGCGGCTTCGAGGAGACGCGCCACCTCCTCCTGGCTCAAGACGACTGGAGCCTTGCGCGGCTCGTTCACGATCCTCAGAGGACGAACGAGGTCGGGCCGTTCGAGCGTCACGGTGAAAAAGAAGCGCAGCGCGGCGATGGCGGCGTTGATGCTCCCTGCGCTGATCTGCTGCTGCGCCATATGCAGTTGAAAGCGGCGAAGATCGTCGCTCGTCGCCGTATCCGGCGACCGGCCGAGGAAAGCCGTGAAGTTCTTCACATTCCGAACGTAGTCCCTCCGGGTGTCTTCGCTGAACCGGCGGCGCGCCGTCATGTCGTCGATCATCCGCCGACGCAGCGGGCTGATGGGCTTCTCAAGCATTGCGAATGCTCCTGTCTCGCATGGGGTTGAACCCCACGATCCTGAGACAGGCCCGAGCCCTCGCGTTGTCCTTCAGCTCTCGCCGTCCTCCAAACTTGACCGGCCGCCCCTACCGCGCGAGCGGTTTAGCTCGGGCGGAAAGCGGGCCTTCCCTTGCGCCGCCTATAGGCCCGGTGTCCGCCCGAAGCGGGCGTTCGAATGACCTGTCGAGAGGCGGCGTCAACGAAAAGCTGTGCTTTGTTGGACTCGGTCGACCGGCGGCGTGCCGGCGCTGGCGGCCCGCCGTTCGGATCTTGCCCGGAAATTTTGCTTGCAAGACTCCGAGGAACTTTGTCGCGAGCGCAGTAAAGCGGTGCAGGTCCCGAAAGCGCGCACCGGCTCAGGGTCCCGGTCCGGCGGAACTGCCGCGACATGCATCCTGGAGCCGATATCGATCGCTGCGGCATGAGGATGGGTGAGGGTGAAGTCTCGCTCGGGGTGGCGCCGCTTCGATTTGGTCATGATGCCTCCTCTCAGTTGAAGCGGAGGGGCTGAGCCGCGCAAGGAGATCAACTTCCTGACCGGGATCGCCGCAAGGCGTCACCACTCTCAAGTGCGCAACAGCCCATGGGCCACGTTTTTTGACGGGGTTGCCACCACCAGAAATCTATCGGCCGCTCCCCTCCAGCAATCAGGATATCACCCCCGTTTCTACCGCCACAGGCGGGCCCCGCGGCCGGCGACAGGTTTTTTAAAAGTGATCTCGTGGCGATCGAAGAAGCGCCAGATCACGGAGGAGGAGAAGCGCTCGCCGCAATTGGCGATCAGTCGCTCCTGGATTTCCAAGAGCGTCACGTCCGGCTGACGGCGAATGAGACCAAGCAGATAATCGCGATGCGCCTCGATGCGATGGGAACGGCGATCCCCGCCAATTGAGCCAGGGGAAATCCCGCCTGTGGCCTTGAAGCGCGCCACCCAGCGCACCGCGCTGGCGATGCTCACCCCGAAACGCTTGGCCGCCGCCTTGGCCGCCGCATTGCGCGACATGCCGCCGTCCACCACTGCCCTCACAACGCGTTGGCGAAGATCGTCGGAAAGCGCCACCCCCGCCGCCTCCTTCGCGCGGCGAAGATCATGAATCAGAATAATGCCGATTCGAGAATCCTCAGCGATTCACTTCGCTCGGATACCGCTCTAGTCACCACCGCCTGTCCCTTGGGCGGTAAGATTCCGCGGGTTGCCTGGTTGGAGCGTCAAAGGGTCGTCCTCATCGATGGAGGAGGCTATAATCTGATTTCGGTTCATGATAACACGCGAACATTTGTGGGTCTCAGGGATGTACCCCTTGTCGTCTTCATACGCGACGCATAGCTGATTGCCTCGTATAAACCAATGACCTGAATACTCACCATCCTTGCCCTGGCCTACGATCGTCCCGTCGTTGATGAAATACTCGAAATACTGCAAGTCATCTTCTGTTCCAACTAGAGTGTTTCCGATCACCCGCAGCCGGATTTGATCTCCGCTCAACCCCTGCGAAGCGGCTAAGCCGGCAGTAGAAAGGAAGACCAGTGTGGTTGCCAACGTTTTGATCATCGGTTTTTCCTCGTTCGCTGGCCAGCTCGGCGCTCACTATTTGCTTCTGGCTTAAACTTGCCGCGCTGGATTTCCGCGCCAGATTGTTTGCGGCCCTGGCGCTTCGCCTTTCATCAGAAGAGAATCTGTGTCTATGATCGAGTTTTCACCCATAACCACACCATAATATACCAAACAATTCGCCGCGATCGTGCATCCCTTGCCAATCCTGACATAATACGATTTAAATATTCCATCTTCCATCGTGTGCGATTGGATAATCGCGAATTCGTTGAGCGTGCAGTAGTCTCCTATTTCCACTAACGTTCGCTCAGTCAACGCACTTCCATCGTCGAAGACCTTTTTGCCAATTCTAACTCCCAGCGCGCGTAATATTGTATTTCTGAAAGGTGTCCCTTTGAATAGCGTCAACAGCATATTCACTGTAAATTTCCAATGTCGCTCGACGCGCCAGTAATGTATGTTCAGAATAGTACAAGTTGCTGGTTTCAAGCGACGAAAACCCAGGCTCAGTCTTTCGCAAAAGATCAGATAACCTATCGAAAACACCACGTTAACGACCAGTACCGCAACCAAAGCTGTGTTGCCAAAGCGGACATAATAATTAAGCGCGGTGTCGGCAAATACTACCGTCACTGATAACTGCACCCATTGGGCGGTCAGAAATTCAACCTGGCTCCAACAATTGAATGCGTACTTTTCGTGAAGCGCAGAGTTTCTGGCTTCCGCATCGAGTCTCTGAAACTCGTTTGGGCCAATACGAGAAGATCTCGGTATCTCGAAGCTTGGCGATCCAAGAAGTCCCACGTCTTCTCGCATAGGCCCGTCGATTGGAACCATGACCTTGGAGCCCAACAAACAGTTGTCCCCGACCTTCGCGTTCGGCTTGAAATGGATAACGTTTCCAAGGAAGTTATTTCTCCCGATCATAACATCAGAGAGCTTGAATGAGGTGTTGGAAAACTGAGCGTTGAGCATCGTAAGACGACTCGATACCATTGTGCCAGATCCCACCGTGCACAAGTACGGAACGTCATGAATTTGCTCGGTGCCGAAATTAGACCCCGTCTGCACAACGTCCAAGAGCTTGTATCCGGCCAGGCGGAGAAAATAGACGATCGAAGAACTGTCGCCAAAAAGAACGCTGAAATATACCGAATTGGTCATTGTATTTATTATATTGTATAGCATGTAATGAAACCCGTATAATGGATAGACAATGCCCTTTTTCAAAAAAAGGTACAAGGCACGCGGGATCGACGCAATCACGACCAACGCGATTGCGATTGAAGCGCACAAGAATATCGCTGAGGCCAAAAAGATTATCGTGCACATCTGCAGGGACATTTGAGGAATAGACGCAGCAAGACGACGTAAGTCGCTATCAAACAACGAGGGAACACACAAATATAAGCCAACAGGAATTATTGGTATCGTCACAAAGAGTCCAACGAGCCCAATTAGGCTCGGATAGAGTACCTTCCGCAGCCGAGAGATCTGAATTGGCTCGACGCAGTCGTAGTTGGCGCTGCATTCCACCGCGGGAGAGCCGTGATAGCGTCTTCCAAGGGCTAGCTTCATGCCGGACGGCACGCTGGACGAATGCCCGAGCTGACAGCGGTCCTCCATGCAGGAATAAATATCGAGGACGCTCGCTTCGCCGACGTATGTGTTTTCCCCAATCGTCACGGGCCCCGTGTAGATATAACCGGACTGGGCCTTGTATCCTTTCAGGAGCGAATATTTTCGTAGAACTGCGCCGCTCCCAATTGTCAGAAGGTCTGTGCAGACGGGCACTGACTTGCACTGGATTACCACGTCGCAGCCAATCTTTGCGCCCAGCAACCTAAGGTATAAGTTATAAACCACCGTGCCTTGAAATAGCAGGATTGGGCTGGATTGTATTAATGCCTTCACCATCCAGAAGCGAAAGTATGTAGGCCCCCATATCGGAAAACTGCCGGCCTTCCATTTTCCGACCAGGATCCATTTGGCCGCGACCGGCAACGTCGAAAATGCGACGAAAATCACCGCTGTGAAAGAGACGACTCGAATATACAAACTCGCCAAACCAGTAGCCGCAAGCAACCAGTTCATTCCGAAGACAATGATTTCCAAACCGAGCCATCCAACGCCAATATAGAATAAGCTCTGGCAAAAACCGCACGCATAGTATTGGAGTGTCGACGGTGCCCGATATGGTATAGCCGTTGTCGGCGCGGCTTGCGCGCTCGCCGTCGAACGAATGAATCGAGCCAGTTTGGCGACGGATGGGTTCAGGTAGATATCCCTCATGGAGACGTTGGCTCTTGGCCCGCCATGTCTTATCGCCGTCGACAAACGGGCCATGAGAAGGGAATGAGCGCCGAGGTCGGCGAAGAAATCATCCTCGATAGAGATACGGTCCACCCGAAGGATTTCCGCAAGGGCGTCGGCGATCTGCTGTTCGAGGTCGTCCCGCGGAGCAAGATAGGCGTTGGTGGCCGTGACAAAACGCGGTCCAATCGGGGGCGGGAGACTTTTTCTGTCAGCCTTGTTGCTGGGCAGCATTGGAATGTTTGCGAGGACTTCGACGTACGTCGGGATCATGTAGCTGGGCAGTCAACTCCGCAAAAGCGCGGCGACCGCTTCGCGCGGGAGATCGACTACCCCCTGCTTCAAGGTGCAATACGCGACGAGCTCGGCGGGGCCGCACTTCGGGCTGAAAGTGGCGACGAGGGCCTGCGCAATCTGTGGGATTTCCATTAACACGGACTCGATCTCGGTCAGCTCGATCCGGTAGCCCCTGATTTTGACCTGAGCGTCGATGCGTCCTTGATATTCGATTTCCCCCCGCTCGTTGATGCGGCCGAGGTCGCCGGTCCTGTAAATCCGTTTGGAAGGGTTATTCGCTATATTTAGGAAATCGGGGATGAAGGCCTTTTCGGTCAGGTCGGGCCGGTTCACATAGCCTTGAGCCAGGCAAATCCCCGCGATCCCTATTTCGCCCAACGCGCCTTTCGGCGCCAACTTGTTCTCGCTTTCGTCGAGAATGACGACCGTGTAAGTCGGCAACGGCACGCCGATTGTGACCGGCTTCTCCGGCCGCAATTCGGTCATAGTCGCAGTGACGGTCGCTTCAGTCGGGCCATAAGCGTTCAGCATGGTCCGGCCGGGGCGGTGCCATCTCACGACAAGATCGTGCGGGCAAGCCTCTCCGCTAACCAGTAAAAACCGCAATGCCGGCAAGTCTGTAACAATCGTCGCCAACAATGTGGGCACACAACACAGCGCCGTCACTTGATTGGAAGAGAGAAAATCAGCCAGGTCGCTGCCAGCCAGCGGCGTCTCCGGATTGCCGGGAACGAGCGTTGCGCCGGCTATTAGCGGAACCCATATCTCCTCGACCGAGAAATCAAATGCTATTGTCATCCCTTGATAGACTCGGTCGAGTTCTGTGTAACCGTATACGTCCGCAGCGACTTTAACAAAATTGCAAATACTTGGGTGTTCAACGGCGACGCCTTTGGGATGACCTGTGGAGCCGGAGGTGTAAATAATGTAGCATAGCCTTTCTGTCGGCCTTCCCTTTTCTTCAACACTTAGACGTGTGCATTTCTCGATTGAGATGTTACTGGAACTTTCGTCGAGGTAAATAATATTCAGAGGCGATTGTTCAAACCGGCCACGGTTTATTTTCGTCGATATAATGGCTGTAAGAGCGGCGTCCTTCGCGATAAAATTTATCCGCTCAGACGGAAAGCTGGCATCCAAAGGTACATAGGCCGCGTTCAGCTTGAGTACTGCCAGAAGCGCCGCATACGTATCTACGGTTTGCTTGAGCATGACACCGATTCGATCGCCTGACCCGACTCCGTTCTTCTTCAAATAACGCGCGAGTTGGTTCGCTCTTCGGTCAAGGTCCGCATAGGTGAAAGCCAAATCGCCAACGACCACTGCGGTATGGGTTGGGCCGTTTTTTCTCACGAGTTCGTCACATCGCCGCTCAAACACCTGATCGAGTCGCTCGTCGTCCTGCGACCGAACTTGATTGTCATAACTATGACAGTAGAGAACGTCATTAAACATGCTGCTGCCCTTTAAGCGTAACCACTTCCCGGTCGCTCCCCTTGGTGGCTAAGGAAGCCTGAATTTCCTTCTAACTATAAATCCTCTATTTGGGCGCAAAAGTGTTGCCTGTAATCATGAATGCATGCTCCTTTCACTCTGCCGTCGTGCGCCTGAATGGAACCTCGCTACGACACCTACCTCATGAATAAGTAATTGACTATGGTGGAATGAGCGGATTGTGCAACAACCAAGCAGTCGCTTGGATAACCTCCTCACAGTTCTTTCGTAGAACGCAGAAAGTGCATTGGCGCTTTTCACAACCACACCAACGACTATCCGTTGAGGGTGCCTGACGCGGCCGAATACGGTCAGACATGGCAGTCCGCGGTCGAAACGACTGTTATTCGGCCCCGACTTCCACGGAAGCAATCGCGACTGGCTCCCGTATCTTGCGCCGTCGGCTGAAGGATACTGGTCCCTTCGCTGCTTTGCGACCGAATTCCAGTTCCAAGGCGAGTTCGAGAATGTCCAAGCCTTGCTGCATTTCGGTCCGGTTTATCGTTAGAGGCATCATGCACTTGATGACCTCATCGTGCGGCCCGCATCGCTCGATGATGAGGCCCCTTGCGAACGCTTTTGCTGTCACCGCGGCAGCTCGTTCCGGGTCTTTGCAGCGCAGACCGCGCATCATGCCCCGCCCACGCACGTCGACAATTTCTTCCGAGAACCGATCTGCCATTCTCCGCAACTGCTGCTCAAGAAATTCGCCTTTTGCTCCAACTCCGTCGGCAAAGTCAGACGTCCGCCAATAATGTTCGAGCGTTGCGGTCGCGGTGACAAAAGCATGGTTGTTGCCGCGAAAAGTTCCATTATGCTCGCCAGGCCTCCAAACATCGAGATCTCGCCTGATGAGCACAACGGCAAGCGGCAGGCCGTAACCGGAGAGGGATTTCGAAAGAGTAACGATATCGGGTTTTATTCCCGCTGCCTCGAAGCTGAAGAAGGCGCCCGTTCTGCCGCAGCCTGCCTGAATATCGTCGACGATTAGCAGGATCTTCCTCTCTTGACAGAGAGCCTGCAGCCGCCTGAGCCAGCCGACGCTTGCCACGTTCAGCCCGCCCTCTCCCTGCACAGTTTCGACAATCACAGCGGCCGGAAGATCGAAGCCGCTGGAGGGGTCCGAGAGCAGGCGGTCCATGTAGCTGATGGTGTCGATGTTCTCGCCCAGGTAGCCCTCGAAGGGAAGCCGAGCGGTTCCATATAAGGGCACGCCAGCGACGGCGCGATTGTAGCCGTTTCCGGTCACGGCGAGGGCGCCGCTGGTTACTCCATGAAAGGCGTTCGTGAATGCGATAACGTTGGTGCGACCGGTGGCCTTGCGGGCGAGTTTCAATGCCGCCTCGACCGCATTGGCGCCGGTCGGACCCGTGAACTGAATGACATAGTCGAGTTTCCGCGGCTTAAGAATTATTTCCGACATTGCCAGCAGGAAGCGCTCCTTGGCCACGGTCTGAAGATCAAGACTATGGGTAATCCCATCATTCTTAATATAATCGAGCAAGGCGCTCTTGATTATGGGATTGTTGTGGCCATAATTCAACGATCCGGCACCAGCAAGAAAGTCAAAATATCTGCGCCCGTTCGTATCAATTACTTCGACGCCCTGCGCGGCGACCAAATGACATGGAAAATGTCGTGGATAGAATTGTACTTGCGATTCGAGCAAGAGAAAAGTGCGACCTTTTTTTATGGGGTCATGGAGCGACATATTGTTTCCTCCTCTGCATTTCCCGCAATAGTGCTAAAATACCGCGGCTTACTATGTCATTCGGCTCGCAACACTGTTCGCGGCCGTGCATTTATCGCATATTGTTCCATTGTTCCACAAACCCTTGGAAAGACTATCCGCCGCCGGATGGAGGAAAAGGTGGATCGACGAATTAATCCTCCGAAAATACGAGTTAGATTTCGACAAATGTCACACGCCTGGGTCGATCCGTCCGGCATACGGCGCAAATGGCCTGTCAACCTGTCCCCTTGCCACTCAAGAGCCTGTCCGAGCGGCGATCCCACTATCAGACCCGCCGCTCGGGCTTCCAAAGATTAAGGACAATGTCTTGAAACATCGGCGACAGCGTAACCATGGCCGTCCGGTTGCGCGTCACTGGGGGTCCATCGTGAAAATTGCGTCGGCCAAATACTAGTCGCCAGCGTCATTGAATTTGTGGTGTTTTTCTGAATCTCTGTCGCGGCGATGCGGCGATGGAGGTGATTCGTGGCGGGCAGGGAGATTTCGGTCAAGAAATATGTGGTGAAGTTGAGCGCCGAGGAGCGCGAACGGCTGGAGGCGATGATTTGCGCGGGCAAGCATCCGGCACAGTCGCTGACGAAGGCGCGCATCCTGTTGAAGGCGGACGTGTCGGAGGCGGGCGAAGGTTGGAGCGACAGCGCGATCTCGGCGGCGTTGGACACCAGCATCAACAATATCGGCCGCACCCGGCGTCGACTGGTCGAAGAAGGGATCGCGGCGGCGCTGACCCGCAAACACAATCCGAACTCCGCCCGGCCGCGGATTTTCGACGGGGCGGCGGAGGCGAAATTGATCGCTCTGACCTGCTCGCCGGCGCCCGAGGGGTTCGCGCGTTGGAGTTTGCGCCTGCTCGAGGAGAAGGTCGTCGAATTGAACATCGTCGAGAAGGCCAGCGACAACACGATCGGAAGGACTCTAAAAAAAACGTCCTCAAGCCCCACCGCAATCGGCAATGGGTGATTCCGCCGGACGCCAACGCCGGCTTCGTCGCCGCCATGGAAGACGTGCTGGAAACTTACCAGAAGCCGCGCGATCCCGATCGCCCCCTCGTCTGTCTGGATGAATCCTCCAAGCAGTTGATCGTCGAGACGCGCGCTCCGATTCCGGCCAGACCCGGACGAGCCGTCCGGCACGATTACGAATACGAGCGAAACGGCGTGGCCAATATATTCATGATTTTCGCGCCGCTGGAGGGCTGGCGCCGCGTCAAGGTCACCGACCGCCACGCCGCCGCCGATTACGCGCAGGTGCTCAAGGAACTGTCCGACGTGCATTTTCCCGACGCCGACCAAATCAGGCTGGTCCAAGACAATCTGAGCACGCACACGCCCGCCTCGCTCTACGCGGCCTTTCCCGCGCCAGAAGCGCGCCGCCTCGCCAAACGGTTCGAATGGCACTACACCCCCAAACACGGAAGCTGGCTCGACATGGCCGAATCCGAACTCGGCGTCCTGTCGAGCCAATGTCTGAGCCGCCGCATTCCGGACAAGCCGACCCTCGAAAAACAAGTCGCCGCCTGGGAGGACCATCGCAACAAGCATCACGCAAAGGCCAACTGGCAATTCACCACAGACGACGCCCGCGTGAAGCTCAAGAGGCTCTACCCCTCATTTTGAATGACTCGGGCGACTAGCTGCACATTCGTCGATGGCGCGTAATCAACCAGTTTGAGGATAAAAAAGGTGGAGCAGCGCGAAGGCGGCTTTTATCCCCTTCACAAGTCGTCCATCGGCTCCGCTCGCGAAGGCTTCGACGAAATGGACGAAGACTCCGGCGCCAGCTCCGCCGAATTGCGCGACGACGGCTGCATCCAGTTCGAATTCGTGTATTGCAGCGGTGATAATGCCGTCGACAAGGCCAAACGCGGCGCTTCTTCAACAGGGTGCAAAGCCAGAGCAAAGCCTCGCCCACACTTTGGCGACAGAGTCGCGCTAGACCCCAGGCTGCCCATGCATTAGCATCGCTCTCGGACCACCCCGTGGAGGCTGATTAAACTCGTTTACGGCTCGCGTCCAAAATCCAGCAGAGAATAGCTAATCCTAACTCGCGCGTCAGTAAAGCCGAGCTCGAAATTGTCGAATTGTTAAGCGAAACCGTTTTTGAGCCGCTCCGAAGAGGAGAATTGATCATGAGCAGTTGTCTCAAAGCAGAATTCTCGAACGCGGCAACGAATGACGGGAATATCAAGATTCTGATTGTTTCGGACATCCGCTTCTTGCGCGAAAGTCTGGCAGAAGCGCTGGCGCGTGAAAGCAAGCTCGTGATTTCAGGCTGCTTTGCGGATCTGGAGGAGGCGTTGTCAGTCGTCGCCGTCACCCGTTCGGAGATCATCTTGCTTGACGAAGCGTTTCCGGAAGGCCTCCGCGCGGTAAGGCGGATCCGGGAGGCGGTCCCCCAGGTCTTGCCCGTCGTGATTGCGGTCACGGAGAACCCAGAATTTGTCATCGCCTGGGGAGAAGCTGGCGTCGCGGGCTATATTCCAAGGTCGTGCGGCGTCGCGGATATATTCCCGCTGCTTGCGGACATCAGATGCGGCCGGCAAGCTTGTTCCGCAGAGGTCGCCGCCGGTCTGTTACACAGGCTAGCCGTGCTCTGCTCGAACGTTGGCGAAGCCGACGGCGCAACTCGCTCCCCTGTGCTAACCGTTCGGGAAATGCAGATTGGGCATATGATTGTCGCCGGAATGAGCAATAAGGACATTGCCCGTCGCCTAGACATAGGTGTCGCGACCGCAAAAACACATGTCCACCACCTCCTTGCAAAGCTGAACGTGCAGCGCCGAGGCCAGGTCGTGAACTGGATGTCCGGGCACGGACGCCGACTCACCCCTCTTTCGCAAGTCAGCAAGTCAGCAAGTCAGCAAGTCAGCAAGTCAGCAAGCTCTTATGTTCCCGGTCAAGGGTAAAGGCGTGTTGCTATGATCTGCGCAGGTGTTGAGGCCTGGCAGTTAAGGTCAGCTGAAGTTGCGCAGGGCTGGGGGCGGAGCGAGGAGGCTTATCCCGTTGACTCAGGTTGCTCTATAGGTGGTAGATCGTTCCGAACCGCCAAGTGGTGAGCTGGCGCCGCGACTGACGATGTCGCGGCAGGTTTCCGGCGTGCGGTGCGCGGCGAGCGCGAGCACCGTTTCGAACGAGACGTGCCGATGAAAGCGGCGGTTGTAGCGAAAGACGAACTCATCGAGATAGGCGTCGACATGCTTGCGCCGCAGGCCGTGATACGTGCCCAGCGCCCAGCGCTTCAGCAAGGCGAAGACGCGGTGGCTCCAGGGCAGGACGATGCTGGCCGCCATGTTCCTGACAACGCGCGGATCGTGCCGGTAATCGCCCGAGAGCCCCGGATAGGCGGCGTGGCCGTCGGTGATCAGCGTCGCGCCAGGCTTGACATTGGCGCGCACGAAAGCCTCGATCGATTTGGCCGAGTTGTCGGCGATCACGGCCAGGCGGCGGCCGGCCGGCCGGCTTTCCGCAAAAACGGGCGCGCGCAGAACCGGCCCAGGGTGGCTCTGCGGAACGATGTTCGGGCTGAAGGCCGCCGGCTCCGAGCTGCGCCGTCATCGCCTGGGATCAGCCCGCGCCGATGCGCCGTTGCGTCACCGGCTTTGAAGAAAAAGAACATTCCTATCAGCAAGATACAGACATGCATGCGGCGCGTGCAAAAGGCCCCGAGGGACAGACGCCACCCTCACGTCCAGCAGCGCTGAGCTCCAAGACCAGCTTGGTGTTGACGGGGTTGCACAAGCGGGGCAGCGATGACGCGAAGCTAGAGAGCACGGCCCTCGCGCAGCCCCACCTCGCCCGGTCGATTAAGGGCGCGGGCTGGGGCGTCCCCCTGCTTAGGCTAGCCGTATCGAACGGCCGTGGGCTCGCGCCCCGCATTCCTCGCTCGCCTCCGCGCCGCCAACCTGTAGCGCCCGCGCCTCGCCGGCTCAACCCCTTCTCGGCAGCCCCTTATTGCAATCGGCGGGTCCAGGGCTTGCGCCGTACACGAAGACGCTGGAGCGATTGCGCTTTCTAGCACAACAGCGACG
Organism: uncultured Alphaproteobacteria bacterium; assembly: GCA_963758335.1. Lineage (GTDB taxonomy): Bacteria > Pseudomonadota > Alphaproteobacteria > Rhizobiales > Beijerinckiaceae > Roseiarcus. The sequence goes on from CAVWVF010000004.1 coordinate 2,047,438, forward strand.
GCTCGACTTTCTTGCGGACCCAGAGCGGACCTATCGGGGCTCTTTTTGGCCTCCGGCGCGCCGCGATCCGGAGGCCTGGACGCGGCCTAACTTTCGTGAATTTAGAAATTCATGAAGTTAGAAAGAAAGCCGGCGCGGCTTTGATTTGCCGGGGACGCGCGTCACCCAACTGGAATGCGCTACGTAACGGAATAGTCATCGGCCTAACTGTCTGATAGCGCAGGACAAAGGGCATTAGGCTACGTTCGTCAGCGCCCCGAGCAACATTCAGTAACAATTCGTGAACGGCTGAGCCTTGATGGTCAGGTCACGTGACCTAGTGTCACGTGATGTCACGTGACTGGAGACCCTCCTATGGCCCTTACCCATGCCGAACGGCAGGCGCGATACCGCGCCAAATGTCAGGCCGAAACCGAAGCCGAGATCGAAAGATTACGCAACGCCGCAGCCGAGGCGCAGGCCGAAGTCGCCTCATTGAAAGCTGAGAACGAAACATTGCGCCGCGCCAAGAGCGCCGCGCTGAAAGGGAAAGAACAATGACCAACGAAGTTGTGGGTTTTGACAAAGACCGCAGGGCGATCGCCGAGGCGAGAGCTGTCGAGGACGTTCGCCTGATCCGCGACAAGATGGCCGCTATGGTCGCCTTCTATAAGTCCGAGCGCGACCCGGAACTGGCGCGCAAGGCCGCCGAGCTGAAGCTGCTAGCCGAAGCGCGCATCGGCGAAATGTCCTTGACGCTGAAGTCCAATCAGGGCGCGAGAACCGACAAAATCAACTTCGTCGGCGGCGCAGACGAAGTTAGCGGCAAGCAGGAAACCCTCAAGTCCGTGGGAATTTCGAAGCAAGACGCCTCTACGTTCGAGCGCCTCGCCCGGCTACCGAAAGACAAGCTCGCGCAGGCCGCGCGCGAGTGCAAGAGCGCTCGAAGCATCGTGCGGGCGAAGCCCTCTTGTGCGACGCCCGGCGGGCTCCAAGGCGCCGGCCGTACCTCGAAGGAGGAGATCATCCGCCCCGCGGAAGACGACGGAGGATCGGCCTCCGGCGCCGCTGAAGACCCCGGAGCGCGGAACGTCGTCCCCGAGCCGCAGATGGACGTTGCGGCGCTCCAAGCCGAGCTTGAGGCTCTGAGGGCTGAGAACGAGAGGCTGAAGGGCGAGCTTGACGCTCATAGAGCCGCGAAGGACGGCCTCGGGCGCGGAGTTGACGAGGCGGATGTCTCGAACTTGCTACGCCAGATGAGCCGCATTCGAGGGGTCCTGGCGGCGCGCCCTGCCTTGGACGTTTCCATCTTGCACGAGACCGCCGAAGCTAATGTGGAAACTTCACTTCGGGACTGGTATTCGACCCCGATGAATTCGTTCTCGGCCACAACGACATCCGCCTGCTGGCCTTCGCCCGGTCATCGCCGACGATCTGGAACAGGTCACGCCCGAGAAAGAAGCCGAAGTCGCCAAGGCGCCGCGGTCGACCTGAAGATGATGATCAAGACGAAGCGCGGCTGGACGAGGCGCGGCTGAGACGGACGGCGCCGCCGCGGCCCTCAGCGGGGCTCTACGGCGGCGCCGATCCGCCTTCACGTGAGCCCGCGATCGCCTGATCGTCAAGCCTCGCTCGAGCGGCGCCGTCGCCAAGCCATGAGTGGGGTCGTCCCGGCCAGGATCGTCGCGTCGTTCACGATGGCCGAGTTGGCGGTCCTGACCGGGTCCGCGCTGCCCTTGGCGCGCAGAATTATCCTCTCCTGGCGGTCGATCAGCAGTAGCCCGTCGCCGGCCCCGACCTCGACTTCCTTCCGCTCGAACAGGACCTCTGCCGACGCGAGGTGCTTGCACCCGTAGGCCCAGACTGTGCCAGTCCAGCCGGGTGAACTCGTCACAAACTTTACCACATAACGTCTAGGCATCGCCCGGTCCTTCACCCCTGCGGCGTCGATTGAATTGCGCGACCGCCGACTGCCTGGGGCGGGGCTCGCAGTAAGCCGCCCAGGCGTCCATGAGGGCGCGCCTCTTATCGAGGACGTCGGTCCGGCGATAGGCGCGCTCAACCTGCGTGCCCACCTGATGCCCCATGGCCTGCTCGACCACCGCGTGCGGAACCGTCGCGACCTCCTCCGCCCACGTCTTGAAGGTCGCTCGGAAGCCGTGTGCGGTGATCGGCCGGCCGCTGACCGGGTCGAGCCATTTCCTTTCCGCGGTGTTCATCCGCTTCAGTAAGACCAGCAGGGCCATGTTGGACAAGGGCTTGTCGCGGGCTTGCCCGGGGAAGACGTAGCGCGAGACCCGCCCCTGGCGCATCTGTTGCACGATCTCGGCGGCGCGCTAGACCAGCGGCAGCCGGAAGCCTCTCCGAGGCTGATGCGGGCGAGCCACGGCCGCGCGCTAAGGCGACAAACGCGCGTCGCGTCCTAAAAAGGTTGTGGACCCCGCCCAGCCGAAGATTGGACGGTCCGTGGCGACGAGGTGGCGATTTGACGCCAAACGGGATAATCGTTCGACCCTTAAGCTCTTCCTAAGTGTTTGATTTGATTGGTACCGCCACCCCGGATCGAACGGGGACCTCTAGATCCACAATCAATTTTCCACACAAGACGACGCCGGACATATCAGGACGCTCCGTCCCTTTGAGAGCCCCAATAACTATGGACACAGCGCATAATGTCCGCTATTGTCCTAGACATGGGGTAATGGGCCAAGACGGCCATTTTCTGTTACCCCTGGAAGGCGGGGTAACAGAATGGGGCTCGAATTCAGAAGCTCGCCTCGTTACCCGGGAAGCGGGGTAACATGCTGACCGATCTAGGTATCAAAAAGCTACCGACTCCTGAGAGTCGCCGAGAGATTCCCGATGGAAAAATCGGCGGTCTTTATTTGGTCACGCAGCCGTCCGGCGCGAAGTCCTGGGCTCTTAGGTATCGCGCTCACGGGTTGCCGAGGAAACTAACAATTGGACCCTATCCAGCGATCGACCTCGCCACGGCCCGAAGGCGGGCGCAGGAAGCCCTTGGCGATGTAGCTGGGGGTAAAGACCCGGCCGCTCTCAAGCAGGCGTCCAGGGCCGCCGCAAGGGCAGAGCGCGCAGCCGACGTCGACCGCGTCGAGCATGTCGCCGAACTCTTTATCAAGCGCCACGTGAAGCTCAGCGGCAAGGTCGGCGAGGGTTGGGGCGCTGAGATCGGCCGCCTCTTTAGAATTGAAATCCTTCCGCGGATCGGCGCGAAGCGTATCGGCGACGTCACGAAGAACGACATCCTGGTCATCCTCGACGCCATCGTCGACCGGGGCTCGCCGATTACCGCGAATCGCTGCTTTGCGGTCCTGAGGAAGTTTTTTAACTGGGCGTGCGATGCCCGTGGTCTCATCGTGGTCTCACCATGCAAGGGCATCGAGGCTCCGGCGGCGGAGACCAGCCGCGACCGCGTGCTCGAGGACGACGAAGTCCGTCTAGCATCGCGCGCGTTCCACGCGATCGGCTGGCCCTTCGGGCCGATCGGGAAGCTGTTGCTTCTGACCGGTGCGAGGAGAAGCGAGATCGCCGAGGCGAGTTGGCAGGAAATCGATCTCGCCGCAAAAACACTGACGCTGCCCGGATCTCGAACGAAGAACGGCGAGCCGCATGAGATTCCTCTGTCTGACGCCGCGGTCGAGATCATCAAGGCGTTGCCGCGGATCGAGGGGAAGGCGGGCCTTGTCTTCTCGACGACGGGCGCGACGCCGGTATCCGGCTTCTCTCGCTCGAGGGAAGTGATCGAAAGGGCGATGGTGGCCGAGTTGCGCAAGGCGGCGATCGAACGCGGCGATGATCCCGAGAAAGTCGAGGCGCCGAAGCCTTGGACGTTGCACGATCTGCGGCGCACTTGCGCCAGCGGCATGGCCAGCCTCAAAATCGCGCCGCATGTCATCGAGGCCGTCCTCAACCACAAGAGCGGATCAATCAAAGGCGTCGCGGCGGTCTATAACCGATATAACTACAGCGCCGAAAAGCGCGCGGCGCTCGAAGCTTGGGGCCGGTATCTCGACGCGATCGTGAGCGGCGAAAATGCGTCGAACGTTGTCGACCTGGCCAAGGCGAGGGCCTGATCGCCATGGGCGAGGTCGCTAAGGCGAGGCGGCAAGCGCCTCAACGGGAAATCGACCGCAGTTTGGACGCCGCCGCGAGGGAGGAAATCACCCGATTGGAGGCGCTTGCGCAGAAGACGTTGCAAGCGAATCCCTATTGTGCAGATGCCGACGAGAACGAGGAAACAGCATTCAGAGAGCTGGCGCACGCGTCGCGTCAACTACGCCCTTTATTCGGCGCACTCGCGAAAGCCGACGATCCAGACTCCGAGTATGCAAGGTACGGACACGGCTTTCGCTTCCGGCTGTTAGAGGCGGTGGCTACGATCGCAGAGGCTGTGGAATACGAGCGGCTGCACCGGCTCCATCAGCGGAGGCGTGGACGCCGACGGAAGAAAGCTGTTCAGGCCGATGCATTCGACGACCTCGCGCTCGAATGCATTTCGAAATTGACTAAGCATATGTCCACGCCGCCGGCTGCGTCCGTGGTTTGGTCTGCAATGATCTCGCAAATCAATCGCTCCGACTCAGATCTCTCAGCGGAGGAAGACGGCGCCAGAATAGTTTTGAACGACGCGGATGGGCGGACGTTGCGATCGATCGCAAAATCATCTTTCCCAACGATTTTTTCGCGGTTGAAGCGAAAGGGCTGAACGGAGCCGGCTTCCGTTTAAAGCCATGGTCTACGGCCGAGTTTTATGCGCGCGCTGAATCAACGGCGCGCGTCCTAGACAAGGCAAGAAGACATGTCCCGAGGTACGCGTAAGGCCCAAATTGAGCCGCCAAAATACCCGCCGGTGTTAGACGTCAACGGCCGGAAATATAACTGGCGTAGTCACATCGAGCACTACAAAGAGCAACTCGCCCGCTACGCTCTCGGCTTGGCTCCGCAGCCGTTGCCGGCGACTCGGCCAGAGGGCGATGGCCTCGTTCCGGTCAAAATTTCCGCTTCCGAGCTTGGCGTCGGTCGTAGGACGCTCGGCCGGCGCATCAAAGAGGCTGCCGAGGCTCTGCGGGCGGCTCGGCCTCAGGCTGTTCGTCCTGCACGACTTCGACATCGCCGGTTTCTCGATTCTGAAGACGCTGACCGAGGGCGGGCGGCGCTACACGTTCAGGCACAAGATCGCGCCCATCGATCTCGGGCTGCGACTCGCCGACGTGGAGCGGCTCGGCCTCGAATCCGAAAGCGTCGCCATCGACAAGGACAGGGACGCGCTCGCCCGTCGCCTGCGCATCAACGGCGCAACCGACGACGAGATCGAATTCCTGCTTTCCGGCCGCCGCGTCGAATTGAACAGCATGACCTCGGATCGCTTCATCAGGTTCGTCGAGGACAAGCTCGTCGAGAATGGCGTGGCGAAGGTGGTGCCGCCGACGGCGACGCTCGCCGAGACCTATGCGGCGCACCGGCGCGGGGCTGAGGCCGCTCGCGCGCTCGAAGCGGAACTGGCGCGGCTGAACGCCGAACCTGTTGCGGCGCCAGCCGACCTTGAGCAACGCGTGCGCGCCTATCTCGCCGAGCATCCGGCGTCATCGTGGGATGAGGCGATCAAGGCCCTTGTCAGTCGGCGGGGTGCGGCATGAGCGACCTCCGCGCCGCCGCCCGCAACGCCCGCCGGCACGAGAAAAACACGCTGAAAGAATTCTTCGATCTGGCCCTGCCGAGCGGAATGATCGTGAAGGGCTGCAGTCTGCATACCAAAGGCCGCCGCGCATGGGTCGGCCTTCCCGGTCGGCCCTACGTCGACTCCGCCGGCGTGGAGACGTGGGCGAACATCATCGACTTCCGCGACCGGACGGCAAGGGACCGTTTCCAGAAGATTGCGCTCGAAGCGGCCAGGGAAGCCTTTCCCGGGATCGAGGGGGGCGACTGATGCCCGACCTGCTTCCGGTCATCCTCGACTACATCATCAGGGGCTGGGCGCCGATTCCGATTCCACATCGCTCGAAGGGTCCGGTGATCGACGCCTGGCAGGGTCTCAAAGTCACCGCCGCGAGCGCGGGCGCCTACTTCAACGGAGCCAGGCAGAACGTCGGCGTCGTCCTTGGAAAAGCGTCAGGCGGCCTGACCGACATCGATCTCGACTGTCCCGAGGCGATCGCTGCCGCGGCGTATGTCCTGCCCAGAACCGCCGTCTTCGGGCGCCCGAGCAAGCCCGCGTCGCATTGGGTTTATAAAACGAACTTGTGCGAGACGCAGGACCACGCCGCGATCAAGTTCATGTCCTCGGACAAGAGCGGCTTGCTTGAGATCCGCTGCGGCGGGGGCGACAAGGCGGCGCAGACCGTCTTCCCGCCGTCGGTCCATCCCGGCGGCGAGACGATCGAATGGGCGGGCCGCGGGCCGAACGAGATCGCCGACGTCGACGGCGACGAACTCATTCAGCACGCGCGCCGCCTTGCCGCCGCCTCGGAGCTCGCGCGCCACTATCCCAAGGTCGGCGCCCGCCACGATGCAGCATTCGTGCTCGGCGGGTTCCTCGCGCGCTGCGGCTTGTCGCCGTCATGGGCGGCGACGTTCGCCGAGGCGGTAGGCGCGGCCTCCCTGCAACCCGGCGAGAAGCGCCGCGACATGGGACGCACGGAGCGCGACGGTGCGAACGCTGAAAAGCGCGCTGGATTTCCGATGCTTGCCGAAACGTTCGGCGAGGGGCCGGCGAAGAAGGTCGCCGACTGGCTGGGCTACGAGCAGCCCGCCGCGCGGGGCGGCAATGACGAGGACAAGGCTCCTCCGTGGAGCACGCCGAAACCGTTGCCCGCCGGCCTCTTGCCGGTCCCTCCGTTCGATTTGGCCTTCCTGCCGAAAAGCATCGCGCCATGGGTCGAAGACATCGCCGACCGGATGCAGTGCCCACTCGATTTCGTCGCCGTCCCGGCAATGGTCGCCCTCGGCTCCGTGCTGGGCAGAAAGATCGCGATCCGGCCGCAGAGAAAGACCGATTGGTACGAGGTCCCGAATCTCTGGGGCCTCGTCATAGGACCTCCGGGCGCGAGGAAATCGCCGGCGATGAGCGAGGCGATGAAGCCGATCAAACGGCTTGAAACGAAAGCCCGGGAAGGCAATGAGGCGGCGCTAGCCGCCCACCGCTATGCCGTCGAGGAACACAAGCTTCGCAAGGAAGCCGCCGCCAAGAGGGCGCGCGAGGTCCTGAAAAAGGACGCAGGCGCCGCGACTCAACTATGCCTTGACGAACCGAAGGAACCGAAAGCCAAGCGGTACATCGTCGAAGACGCCACCTATGAAAAACTCGGCGAAATTCTCGCCGACAATCCGAACGGCGTCCTCGCGTTTCGAGATGAAATTGTCTCGCTGCTCAAGACGCTCGATCGCGAGGAATATGCGTCGGCCAGAGGCTTCTTCCTCTCGGCGTGGACCGGTACGGCCGGATACACGTTCGACCGCATCATCCGCGGAACGATGCATATCGAGGCCGCGTGCGTTTCCCTGCTGGGATCGACCCAACCCGGCAAGATCGCCGAGTACGTCCACCGCGCTCTGGATGGCGGCGAGGGCGATGACGGCATGATCCAACGCTTCGGCATGTTGGCGTGGCCGGATCAGACGCCCGAGTGGAGAGAAATCGACCGATACCCGAACGCCGAAGCCAAGAACAAGGCGTGGGCGGCGTTCGACGATCTCGACAAGCTCGATTGGCAGAAAGTCGGCGCGGAGAAGGACTCTTACGAGCCGGTCCCCTTCCTGAGTTTTGACGACGAAGCGCAAAGGCTCTTTTCCGCGTGGCACCGAGAGCTCGAAATGAGCCTTCGCGGAGAGGAACTCTCCCCCGCCCTCAAGGGCCATTTCGCAAAATACCGCAAGCTTGTTCCCGCGCTGGTGCTGATCAACCATCTGGCGGACGAAGGATATGGCGACGTTCGCGCCGTCGCGCTGGAGCGCGCCATTTCGTTCTCAAGATATCTGGAGGCGCACGCGCGGCGCGCCTACTCGGCTGGCTCGGAAGGCGAGACGGCGGCGGCGGCGGCGATCCTGTCCCGTATCCGCAAGGGCTTCCTAACGGACGGATTCTCGGCGCGCGACGTCTATCACTCCAAATGGTCCAACCTGACAAACCGGGAACACGTGAAAGGCGCTCTCAACCTGCTCGTCGATTTTGGCTGGCTTCAAGAAAAGGCGGTCAAGACCGGAGGACGGCCAAGCGCCGTCTATTTCATCAATCCCAGAATAGGAGAGAGAAATTGAACACCTCAAGGGCCACCGGGGATTAAAGCGCGGCCACGGGTGGATCTTTTGGCCCTTTTGCCGCCTACCGCCCTATGAGTGTTTGCGCATGCGATGGCAAAAAACCATGAGATATCAGTGAGAAAGTCCTTAAACATGTAGGTAAATAGTCAAGAAATGCTTATCGAGAGGCGCCATAAAAAGGCAAAAAGCGAGAAAACACGCCTAGGGGGCAAGGCGCCAAAAGGGCCAAAAGGGTCGAGCTCAGCGAGAAAGCGCCATCCCGGCGCTGTGAAAAGGAGGGCCATGACGTCGCGTGCTATCTGGCGCTTCGATAGGCAATCGAGGCAAGGTCCCATCTGCGAACCCAAACGCGCACGACGCGCGGATCGGGCGGCGTCTGCTCGACCGGCATGCGGTCGGGCCGGAACATGCCGCCTTCGCGCGGCGTCGGATAGCCCTGATACTCGGCAGCCCAATTGTATTCGCCGGTGACGATGCGGCGCGCTAAGATCGTATAACCGGCGCAACCGGGAAGTCGATCGAAGGCGAGAGGGTGGCGGTCGGGTCCGTAGTAGCGGCGAAGCGGAGTAATGTCCGTCTAAGAGTTCATGCAGCGGAAGCCGCTCCTCGTGCAGCGCCTCGCCCTTCCTGCGATGCGGCTCGTCCTCTTCGGCGATGGCCGAAAAATTAACGACGTTCCATCGGTCGCCCTGCCCGCTCTTCGCGGCGTCGAGCAGCCGGCCGGCGAGATCGTCGTGGTGCCAGCGCGTCTGAATGAGCAGGCAGCCGGCGCCCCGCTCGAGCCTGGGGTACAACGTACCCCTGTACCAGTCCCAGGCCTTGTCGCGCATGACGACGGACTCGGCCTCGGCGCGGTCTTTGATCGGATCGTCGATAATGATGACGTTCGCGCCATAGCCGGTGACCTTGCCGTCGACGCCGGCCGCCCGGTACCTGCCTTCCTCCCGACAATCTCGAACAGGTCGTCGGTGCGAAGCCACCGGCCTTTCCCGAGGCCCTGGCTGCGCAGCTTGGTCTCCGGGAAAATGGTCTGGTAGGCCTCGTCGTCGATCAGGCATTGCACGTCGCGATTGTTCGCCGCGGCGCGGTCGAACGAATACGAGGTTGCGATGATCTCCCAGTCGGGATGCCGCCCAAGGATGTAGGCGGGAAACTTCTGCGAGACGAGCAGGCTTTTGCCGTGCCTCGGCGGAGCGGTGAGCAGGTAGCGCGGCCGTTCACCTCGTTCGACGGCCTCGAGGAAGGCCTGCAGTTCGGCGCAAACCTGCCGATTGAACCATCCCCAGCGATTCGGTTACGCTCTCCACGACAGTCGCGAGGTGGGAAAGTGCACCATGAGATAGAGGGGCGAGCCCGTGCAGGAGCTTACTCCAAACGGAAAACCGAAAAGCTATATCTCCATCAGAATTTCCTCCTGTCCCTAGTGAGCGTACTTGCGCTGGTTGCAATCTTCGCTGTGATTCCGCGACTCCCGGACCAACCCATGCCCTGGTTAACGTTGCAGTTCGTTAGCGGCGGTATGCTGTGTCCGTTCCTCTTTCTCCTTTTGGTCCGACATGGCTACCTGTTTGCTCGTCGCTATACCTGGCTGGTGCGCCAGAGCGGCGAGCGGAGTGAGGTCGATGCGCTACAAATTCCTCGCGCAAGCCGGAAGCCAGAGAATTTCGACGGCGTCGGCGAGATCGACGCCGCGCAACATCGACTGCTACAGCTTATTCCGGACGCGCAGGGACAGTATCGCGCGCGGGCACTGTCGATCTATGTCGCGCCGGCCTTGGCCATTCTGCTGGCTAGCCTGCAACAGACGGGCTGGCCCACTGGCGCTTTCGCTGCGGGCCTCCTTTTCGGTCAGGTGGTGCTTGCCTTCCTGGTCTTTCTGCGGATCATCATTGACAAGAAGCCAACCGAAGATTGGATCGAGCGTCGCACGCGGAGCGAATTAATGAGGAGGGAGCAGTACCTTTGCCTCGCAAGGGTGGGCCCGTATCTCGATGCCGACCATGCACAGACCGCGAGCCGAGTGACTCGAATCGAAAGCGCGAGCGTCGAAGGATTGACCGAACTGGTTCCGATGGAGCACATCGAGACCGGCGACAGGCCGATTTGGCTCGAATGTCTCTCGTCATCTCCCCGGTCTTTGCCGGTCTTATCCGATCTGCCCGAACGCGTCGCGAGTTATCAGTACTAATCGGGTGGGCAAGCAGATTTCCTGGATACGATCGGCGCGGCGCTCCCACGAGGGAACGCGCGAGCGCTCTCGTGGATTCTCGGCATCGTGGCGGTCGCTACGATCGTGCTGGCGAGCATCAATGCGTTCTGGTTGCTCGCCATGCCGGAACAGGTACCCGGTAGAGCCGGGGCGATGATGCTGCGACACGCCGTCAGTTTGGGCATGTTTCTGCCGGCGTTAAGTAGCACGGTTCTTGCCCTGCAGAGTGTCTTCAATCTGCGTTTCTTGATCGAGAACTATCGCCTAACCGAGGCCGCGCTTGAGCACCTGCGCGGCCAGGTGATGACGCTGCAGGACGAAATGGCGCTGGCCTCGCAAGGTGCCTCCGACACGCAGCTGCGCGATTTGCAGCACCGTTTCCAAAAGCTCGTGCTGCGGGTCGAGGGCGCGCTGACTGACGAGTACCTACGCTGGCGGCTTATCGTCCAGCGGGACGCGCATGAGCTCGGCTAAGCGATGATCCAAACTATGCAGAGGGCCCCATGGTGCATGAGGTGTTCATAAGCTACTCACGTCGCGACCGCGCGCTGTGTGACCAGGTGGTTGCCCTCATCAACGGCGAGCTCGGCTACAAAACCTTCCGGGATGTCGACGATTTTACGCCGGGATATGTGTGGAGGGAGCAGATCAAGGAGGCGCTGGAGCAACCCGGTCTGCTGCCGTATGTTGTCCTGCTTTCCACCAAAGCCGCGCAGGCGAACCCCGATCGAATCGAAGAAGAACTACGGACTGCGCGTGAACTCGGCCTAACAGTTATTCCGATAGAGTTCGATTCGGGGGTCACAAGGGAACTCCTGGGTAAGGCGGGCTTTCCGAAGCCGGGGGCCATCGATTACGCCGATCCGATCGAGCCGGACGCCAACTACGCCATAACTGCTTGGATCGAGGACAAACTGCGCCGTGCGTTAACGTCGCACGTATCCCGACGGCTCGACAAATGTCGCTTAGAGGCCCAGAGGTGGTCCGAAGGTCTACGAAAGGACCCGTCTTTCTGGGAGGCCATTTGGCGGAGCTACTTCAGCTGGGATGGACCGTACGGGCTCCCCCGGTCGGTCGTACTCACGGCGCGGGGCGGCAGCGGCAAATCCTTCCTCCTGGCTCACTGCGTCCGCGAGTTGCTGGATCGTCCGGATGTTTACCCCATCCTCGTCAACGAGGAGATGCTGCGCACCGCCGCGACTAGCCTGCCTCAGCTGTTCGGTGCGCGCGATAGGGATTTGCTCGCACGGCAGATAGACGCGCTAGCCGCTGCGCCGCCTCCGGGCCGGGCCAGCCGAAAGCCGTTGCGGGTCATCTTCGTCGTCGACGGGCTGGATCAGATGGTCGTTCCCGGCGACGCTGGTCAGCGACAGCTAGTGGCGGGCCTGAACCTTCTTTCCAACGTGGCGCCGGTGCTGATCGGGTGTCGCGAGGAAATCTGGGAATCCTACGCTGATAGGGTTAGCGTGCTCGTCGCGCCGGTTGCGGAGCTTGACCAGGCCCACGTGGAAATGCTGCTCCGCCAGCACGGGCTGCTCTCCACCCCGCCGAATCCTTTGCTGAAGGTACCGCTATTTCTCGACGTCGCGCTGAGTTGGGCCGGTCAGCGACAGACCATGCCGCCCACCGCCACAGCTTTCCTGAGTCGAATGTGGTCCGATGCCGTGGCGCAAGGCGGTGGCGCACAGTCAGTCGATGAAGGCCGCGATTGGCTGATACACGCCATCGCCGAGTTGCAGTTGCGGACACTATCCTATGACGTTCCCGTTGCGGAGCTAAAGCGAACCCTGGGCTTTATGTGGGAATTCGAACAAGGCCTGACGAAGTTGAGGGACAGCGGTGTACTTGTTGTAAAGGTGCCCCAAGGCGACGGCTCGCCGACGGTGAGACTGCGGCACGACCTGGTCGACAATTATTCCATGTTGCGCGTTCTGCTTTTCACGTCTGACAAGTCCGCACGCATTCGCGACCTGTGCAACCGCTGCGACAAAGACTGCGGCTGGTCGCTGTTGGCGATGCTTATTCGGTACGCCCACGACGAGCAGGACGAAGCGATCAGACGCGAGGTATTTTCGGAGTTCCTGTTCATCCTCGATCGCAAGCGCTGGGATGACGGCGCGATGGCCCGTGCTTGGGCGGTCACGCACGCACTTAGAGACTCATTTGATGCCGTCTTCGACCTAATTATTGAGGTTCTTGGCGGCGAGCCGCTGGCCAGCCTGGACCGGGACGACCCGGCGCAACGAGCACTAATCCACAGTACGCTCGGTCCGCCGGCGCGTTTGACCCAGGAAGCCGCCAGCACCCTCGCCAGTGCTTTTATGCGCCTTGAGCACGGAGACGTGCGGGATGCCGCGAAGGCGGTACCGGTGCTGGCTGCTGGCCTAAGGAAGTGGCCGCTTCGCGCCCGCTTTCTTGAGGCTCTGGGAAAGTTCAACACGCCGGAGGCGCTAGATGCGATCATCGCTTTTGCACGGTCTCAGCTAGAACGACGCGACGACATCGACGTTCTGTTGTACGTGGCCCGCAGCCTCGCTGCATTCGATGAAGCTCCGGGCGCTCTCGACATGCTCCGCAAGCTGGCGCGGGTGGATCTCGCTGGCTTCCCAGAGAGCGAGAATGCCGCCGGTAGATTGTCCAGATTGCACCGCATTGCGGCCGAGGTTTTGTATCGGGTGCGGCCCAACGAGGTGATGGTGCCGCTCTCCGACGAAGACGAAATCATTTTCGGGCTGAGGATTTGGGAGACGAACGGCGGGCGCTATTCGGACTGGCACGAAGTCCAGGGTTACGCCATTGACGTTGGCCGCCGCCGAGCGCGCGGCGAGACCTTCGGACCGCGTGTCCTGCAGGCTCTCGTGGGGGCAATGGAACACGACCAGAGCTATGTGCGAGGGGCAGTTGCGCGGGCGTTGGGATATTTCGACGCGCTGGAGGCCCGCGACGCCTTGCTTGCCGAACTCAAGGAAGTGTCAGTCTCCGCTGAGGTGCGAGCCGCCTGTTTCCATGCGCTGCGCCTGCAAGCAAACCGGCTGAAAGGTACCGCCGAGCGGCAAGGCTGTGCCGCCCTGCTTCTGCGCGAAGCCGATGCGGCCAAACGTGCGGGCGCCACGCTTGTCGAGCACGAGCTAATCGAACTGGCGCGCCACATCAAAGACCTGGAACAGACGGTGCGCAATGCCCTGCTAAACGACGCAATCAAGCCGCACGAATCCATGGCGCTCCGCGCCAAGTGCCTGGAGGCGCTCGGGCGGCAGTTGCGCGAACTGTCCGATCCTAAGGAGAGGCAACTGTCGCGGTTCCTGTTGTTGCGGGCCGCGACGGTCTCGCAGCAAAACGGGGATACCGAGATCGCAAGTCGTCTGAGAGGGTTAGCTACGGATTCAGATCAGCGGCGGCCGAACGATTGGTTGGCGACAGCGGGAGCGCTTGAAGTGGTGCCGCCGGCTCATGCGCCGCTGGTCGGCAATTGCACACAAGTAACCGACGCGATTGACGCGTTGGTCCTGCAGGAGTTGGCGACGCTGGGGTCGCCTGATCGGACCGAATCAGGAGCCTAAGTTCCGGTTTGCCCGCATGATCGTGACGGGAAACGTCATGGAGGTCGGCCTAGCTGCTACAACTTGGCAGCAGGGCCGAGGATTCCACGCGGCCCTAATGCAAGACGGCAGCCGGTTTTCGCGCGAGTTGGGCCGCTGGTTCGTCCCGCTATCGGCGAGCTTCGAGGAGCAAGTCACGGAACAGGACATTGCCATCGGAGGCGAAGTCTTCCAGCACACGGCGCGACGGGGCATGCGTGAGGAGTTTGGCGTCGAAATCGATCCAGCCCGCGTGCACCTGATCTCGGTGTTGCTGCAGATGGACAACCTAAACCTTGGTACCGTTGTACTGGTAGAAACGGCGGAAACGCTTGAGGAAATTCGCCGTGCGTGGTCGGGCCCGCGGCAACCGTCGCATGCCTGGGAGGCCGAGGCGATCGATGGCGATGGCATCGATTGGGCGACGCTGAGCTCGCTGGCGCAAAGCGGCCATTGGCGGCGAGGACAACTGCACCCCACCTCTTCGCTTCGCCTCGCCCTTCTTGCCAGGTGGTTACAAGATCGAAGTGGGGCGAACTCGTCATATGGCCAGAATCACTGACCGAAACTCACATGCGCAGGCGCAGTCTTATGAGCCAGTTGCAAAATTATTTGGAACGCCTAACGCCTCTCATGACCCCACCGCCCGGAGCGGGCATAGGTCGAGGCTCCGGCGGAACGTTGCGAAGGGCGGACTCCTGCCCTACAGGCGTCGCCAAGGAAGGGCAGGAGTCCGCCCATTTCCGCCCATTTACCGCTCCGAGGACGTTCGAGCGCGCCACGCCGCGCGATCTGTTCCAGAAAATCCTATGGGCCATCTCGACGCTCCGCCCATCGCCACCGGCCCGATGGCCGGGTTCGTCAACAGCGTCAGGGACAGGACGGCGATATTCGCGTCTGCCCCGCGGACGAAGCATGGGCGGCAAGCTGGCGAAGCCGGGCCTGTCATTCTAGGCCCCCCGAAAAAGCGATAACACTCGCCCCGGCAGATCGGCATCAGCAACCGCCCGAGCCGTGTCGAGAAGTTCTAGTCTAAGCCTATCCAGGGCAGAACGTAACCGATGATCCCGACGGCCAACAACGCTTGCGTCGCTATGCCGAGAATCGCGGCTCCTCGCTGAATGGAGTGGGTAAGGCCGCTTTTTGGGTTCGCTTGGGGAGCGATTGGTTGGGATCGAGTTTATTGTGAGGGGATGCGAGACACCGATCTTTTCCAGTTGGCCCTTGGGTTGCAGTCGCCGTGGACGGTGACGCGTAGCGAGTTTGCGGTCGAGGATGGTCGGCTCGATTTGTATGTGGACTTTCCGCGCGGGAGCCGGTTCGCCTGCGCCGAGTGCGGACGCGAGGGTTGCGCGGTTCACGACACGAAGGATGAAACGTGGCGGCATCTGGACTTCTTCCAGCACCGCACGCTGTTGCACGCTCGTGTGCCGCGCGTGAGCTGTCCGAACTGCAGGGTGCGCAAGGTCGCCACGCCGTGGGCTCGGGCGAGTTCCGGGCCAGGACGATCAACGGGCGAATGGCGTCTGCGTTCTTCAGGCGAGCCAACGTCGTCACCCGAACTTCCCGTTCCCATGCGATCGTCGGGAACCGGCCAAGGAAGGCGAGGTCCAGGTTTTCTGAGACCGTCTTGCTGTCGTCCCAGCCCGCGAAAAGCCGATAGGTCTCCTCGACGAGAGGGCCCTTGCGCAGGTATCGCTGTGAGAAGACAGCGGTCGGCCTCATGCCTTCCTGGACGGCGAGTATGGGACACGAAGGTCGCCCTTGGCGCCGCGCCCGAAACCGAGCGCCAGGAGCGCGACCGCTTTGCATCCGAGCTCGAGGGGGCCCGGGACCAGGACGCCCTTTTCGCCGTCGGCCACCTTGAGCCTGGCGGCCACCTCGACGTCGGCGTCGTCGACGAGCGAAAGCCCCTTGAGCGCGGCGGCGACATCGAAGCCCTTGAGCGCTGCGACGGATTCGAAAAACGGCGCCCAGGTCGGCGCCGCATCCAGCCACCCTTCCCAACGCGCGTCGAAAGCCTCCTCTACCTCGTCCGAAAGGCGCCAGAAGGTTGCGGCGTCGGGAGGGTCGAAGACATCAGCGCACCTGTGCGCCGCGACGGCGAACACCGAGCGAGCCTGCGCGAAATGATGCGTGCGTGGAAAGCCGCGCTTCAGAACCTTCGCGCCATAGGGGCCAAGCTGTCCCTCGGTGTTCCACCAGCACTGCGCATCCATTTCGCCGCAACGCGCGACGATGAGCCGTAATCGTAGGAGCCAGTCTAGGTCCATCTTCTTTCCACCGATCCATTTATTTTTTTGCTGCCGATTCGGACGTATGGGCCCTTTAGCCGAGTCTCGGCAAATCAGCTTGTCCTTCGGCACTGACTTCGTCGCTCTCGACCCTACGCTGCCTCTTCAGTGCCCAGCTACGGCTTGTTGTGCGGAGTGCTTCGGTCGCCAGTATCCTTAAGGGCACGATAGAGCGTGGACTTTCCCGCATTCAGCCCGGACGGAACGCGCGTCGTGACGGTTTCTCGGGACAAGACCGCGCGGCTTTGGGATGCGTCTTCCGGAAGCGCTCTCGCAACCCTCGCCGGACATACGAATTCGGTTACGACCGCGGCATTCAGCCCAGATGGCGCACGAATCGTGACCGCATCGACCGACGAAACTGCGCGCCTGTGGGACGGGGCCACGGGGCGCGCCCTCGGGACTTTCGCCGGTAATCAGGGCGCAGTCCTGACGGCCAAGTTCCGCCCTGACGGTTTACAGGTCGTCACGGCCTCGGAGGACGGCACAGTTCGGCTAAATCGCTCTATTTCAAAAGGAGGGCGCGGGCCGCCCGCCGCCGCCAGACGGGAGTCCGTGGCATCTTGCGATCGCACGGTCCGCCAGCCGGGCTTCGACGGATCGGTCAACGTAAAATTTATTGGTCCGATGCCGCAGATCGCAGTCAACGATGAGAGGCCACTTGCGCCAATCTCGGGCGCCCTTTGTCGCTGGTCCGTTCAAGCTGGCGCGTAGAGGCAGTGCGAGCCATATGCCAATCGTTGGATTGAGGGTCTGTCAGCCGGCAGGAGGCTAGCCGGGGAGGAAGGGCAAAACACCTGGATCGATGTGAGGCCCTATACCCAGGTCCGGTGTTTCACGCGAATTTGCGCCCAGACAATGATCTTCGCAAGCATGCTGAAGAAGGCTGCGCCTCAGCGATGGCCTTGATCAAAATGCGGACCTTGAGGCGAGCAAGAAATACGCTCGCATTGTTTTGGTTCTCGGTAACTTTCGCGATGAGCGGGTTCCAAACGTGCTTATAGCTCACATTCAGCCGGACGGCGGGAGTTATCGCAAGGTCGTAATAGAGCTCGACGCCCCGCTCGTCCGCCGCTGACGACGTCCCTTGGGTCAGCCGGGTAACCCACGCCGCGCGCGAGGACGAGGGACGGAAGATACAGGAATCGGGCTTCGGCAGTTCGGTCTTCGGCAGCTGGAGAGAGCCGACTTTGCCCAACCTTCTCACCCAAGAGTAGCCTGCGGCGAAACCTGCACCAATAAGCTACATTAGATTCTTACCTGAGGGATCATAGACAAGACGAGTCGAACATTGTCATTGGGGCGCGGCGCGATCAAGCTGCAGCCAAGAGATCGACGACGCGTTGGATGGCGGTGTCGGCGCGGTGATAGGCGGCTTCGAGCCGGCTGTCTGGACGGTGTTGCGGGTCCGGCCGGTGATGGAAGCGGCTGTTGGCGAGGGGGCCGCACAGGCGCTTGTGGAAGAAGAGGAAGAGGAGGGCGACTTGGACGCCCTTGGGTGAGAGCCGGTAGGCGTAGCGCGCGCCGTCGCGCTCGATCAGGCCGTGTCCCTTGAGCTTGCGCAAGTCGTAGCGGAGCTGGTTCAGGCGGTAGGTCTTCTCAGAGAGGTCGAAGGTGTCGAGGACGGCTTGATGGATCTGCCGGGCCGTCCAGCCGCCGATCTGAGGACCGCCATGCAGGAGGACCTCGAACAGGCGGATGATGCGCGGCTCGTGGATCTTGAGGCCGGGATAACGCACCGCGCCGATGGTGATCGGATGGGCGAGGCGCTGCAGCAGCGGGAAATCGACATGCACGTTGAGCCACTCGGCCTGGAAGCCGGCGAAGCGATCCGTGATCAGCTGGAAGGTGGTCCGCACCGCATCGAGATGGTCGAGCCCCTTAAGCAGGCCGAAGTCGGCGAGATTGTTGGAGACCAATTCGTTGCGCAGAAAGGTCAGGAACTTCTCATACTGTTTGAGGAAGCCGCTCTTGAAGTAGGCGCGGAAGACATGATGGCCGTGCTCGATCTGGTCGATGACCGTGGCCAGCTTGCCATGCATCCGGCGACTGACCCGCTTGCCGAAGATCGTGGCGATCTTGTCGGCGCTGAGCCGCCACAGGCCGAGTTCGCAGCTGCGCTCGAATAGCTTGTGGATGGGAAAGTGACGCCTGAAGATGAAGTTGCGGCAGTACTCGATCTGGGAGTGCGTAGAAGCGTGACAGGTTGAGCTTGGCGCGCTCCTTCTTTGAGAACTTCGGTCCGAGGATCAGGGTCCAGTAGTCGAGGCGCCGGCGGATGATCTCTGGGCTCAGCCGGTCGGCCGACGCCTGCAGCGCCGCGACGTCGTCGACGGCGAGGAAAGCGTTGTCATGCTTGCGGAAGCCGATCCCCGCCGTTGTCGGCTACGCTGAACCCGAACGGCTCGAGGTCAAAACCGCCGTGGTCAATTGGAATTCTGGTCGGGGGCAGCCTTTCTCGACACCGGACGAATTTATTCACCGGCCGGCAGAAGTATCGAAGATTGCAGCGAGGGGCGAACGCGCCTGACGCTCGAGCGGGTGACGTGATGGAGAGCAGGCGCTCGCGGTCGACGGCGCGCTGACGTTCGTCTGGACAACGGCGACGCCAAAACGGATTCCGGCCGATGGCGCGAGCTGCTCTCGATCGAACGTCCTGTCAGTCATCCGCGTAGCCGTACAGCACAGCGCGGAACTCTCATGCGCGGATCTTCGAGCCTGAAACCGACGATTTTTCATTTCATGGCCCGAATCTCGGCTATAGTCGTCTGATCTGTAAGTCCCGAACGGACTACAGAAATAAAGTGCGTTAGTAGGGAGGGATTCGATGAAAATCATGGAAATATACAATTCGCCGATCGTGGAGGACGGCGACGCCGGCCCTGTCCTTGCGAAGGTGTTCAAGAAATAGCACCGGCCCCGCCTTCGGCGGGCGCGGGATCGCGCTCGAGCAGGATGGCGCCGCGCAGATGGTGCAGGAAGGCAGCAACTCGACGATCTGCGATGGGGGGGCGACCGGAATCTGCGAACAGCATTGCCAAGACGGGGAGAGCGGGAGCAGGATCGCCCTGATGGCAACTCCAAAAAATGAAATCGTTTCGGATTGTGGCTGAACTCACGGTTGACGTGGTGAATGTCGGGCAAAGGGTCTCAAATGGTTAGACAATAGACTAACTAACTAACTAACTAACTAACTAACTAACTAACTAACTAACTAACTAACTAACTAACTAGTAGGAGGAGACGCTCATGAAACGAAGGAGCTTTATCGTTAGCGGCCTATTGGCCGGATGGGTAATCTCGATTTCGAATTTCGCGCCGACCGTCGGTATTGCTCAGACCGACAAGGTCAAGACCGAGGTAATGGCTGCGTACGCCGCTTGGGATGCCGCCTTCAACAAAGGTGACGCCAAGGCTGTCGCTGCTTTCTACACCGAGGATTCTTTACTGCTTCCGCCGAGTCACGACGTCATCAAAGGACCCGCCGGCGCTGAAAAATTCTTTGCTGGCCTCTTCGCAAATGGGGTGACCGCGCACAAGCTCGAACTGATCGAGACTGAAGGCGACGCCGGGCTAATCGCTGCGGCGGGGAAATGGTCGGCTGCTGGTAAGGACGCCAACGGCGCGCCCGCTACGTTCGGCGGCATCGCGACACACGTCTTCGCGAGACAACCTGACGGCAGCCTTAAGCTTAAGTTGCACACCTTCAATTAGCGTTGCTTTTCAGATGGTGACTTGAGCCCCCGCCCCGGCGCCCCGGCGGGGGCTCACCTTCCACCCTTCCTCCCGCTCTCGTCAGCTGGTAATCCGCGCCATAGATGCGGGCCGGCGCCTGACAGACCGGCCACTGGCCAACCATCTCCGGTCTTTGCCAGACGTGGAAGCCGTGGCGGCATGGACACGTTGACTTAAGATTGCTTCACTGGAGGGTTTCGTGGGGCGCCAACAGCCGCGCTGCCTTGAGGTCGGTCAACTCAAATCCCTCGCTAAAGCCCGCCTTCAGGCGGACGACGCGGTCGCGCGCGGCAGGATCATGATCGAGGCGCCAAAGGCTCAGAGCAGCACGAAGCTCCCAGAAGCGCGCCTGCTGGCCCGCGGCCGTTTCGAGCCCGCGTGTAAAGCAGGCTCTGGCGTCGGCGAGGCGGTCGAGCGCCACCAGTACCTCACCCTCAAGCCTATAGATCTCCGCTTCGTACCAACGCTCGCCGGTCCGCTCGACCCTGATGTGCGCTTCTTCCAACATGGGCAGCGCGGTTTGAGGACGCTTGGCTGTTTGCTCGACCTGCGCTAACAGCGCTAGGAAATAAGGCATCAAGTACTCGGCGCCGGTTGCGCGCCACTCGTCCATGCCTCGCTGAATTTCGCGCTGGCCGGCCTCAAGGTCACCGGCTTCAGCGAGCGCCCAGCCCGCTAGAACCGTCGCGCCGGCTTGCCAGAAGTGGAATCCGGAATCGACCGCGATCTGGGCGAGCTCGCCGCAGCGCGCCTCAACCCCTTCACGATCCCCGAGGATTTGGTGGACAACCCCGCCGAAGAAGAGGGGAAGAGCGAGGCTGTTAGTGTGCCGCGTGAGACGGGCGAGCCCGGTCACGGACAGCATGATCGCCGCGACGCCAGCCCATTGGACGGCTGTCAGCGTCTCGCCGAGAAAAACCATGGCGAGGCCGATCCCGAAGACCGGAATGGCGTTGAAATAGGCCCCCGCGACGCCGGCCGGAACGAACCGCAAAGCGGTGAGAAAAAGCCAGTAGGCCGCCGCGTAATAGATGAGCCCCGACAAGGCCGCCGGCGCCAGCTGGGCGGGGGCGATGTTCGTAAGGTCGGTCCAATCGCCGTAGCGGGTCCCGGCCGAGAGAAGCGCCGCGGTCCAAGCAAGCCCCGCCGTCTGCTGAATCGCGACGAGAGAGAGGGGATCGGCCCTGCCGCTCAGACCGCGAGTCAACACCGTGTAGAGGGCGCAGCAGCACACGCCCGCCAGCACGAGCAGGACTCCGATTGGCTCGGCCCCCGCGCCTGGAAAACCGTGCGCGAGATCCGCGACGAGTACAACGCCGACGACGCCGACCGCCATGAGGGCAAAAAGTCGCCAAGTCAAAGGCTCCCGCAGCAGCGCGGCGGCGAGGAGGAGGATCATCAACGGCTCGGAGGTCCACAAGAGCGTGGTGACGCTCGCAGAGACCCGGGAAAGGCCCATGAGGCTCAAGGTGTAGACAATGCCCGGATTGAGAAGTCCGAGCATCGCGATCGGCGCGAGCAACGCCGCGTTCGGCAGAGGGACTCGGCGTCGCCGCCCATAAGGCCGCCGCGCTTGGCGCAAGCAGCACGAAGAGCAGGGTGACGGGCGGAAGCGAAGCGAGCAGGGCTTTGTTTAGTACGGTTCCCGCGCCCCAAAAGGCGCAGGCGAGGATCAGTAAGGCGCTGGGAGGCGCTCGGTCGAGATAGCGCATCCGGCAAACTCCGGAAGGGATTGTTATGACACGAAGGGGCGGCGATCAGCTCAAATGGCTGTCGTCGGCGTCCTCGTCGCAGCAATCGTAACTCGGCTTCCGGAGCGGCCGTGACATCCGCGCTTCCAACGTGAAAAGCTTACTCCGCTTTGACCCTTTCACAAACTACCGCTTGACCACGACTGGCAGCGGGCGCGCGGCCGGCTTCGCGCCGATCTCGTACCAGTCCTTCGACCGGTTGACGATAAAGACCACCGATAGCATGACGGGCACTTCGATGAGCACACCCACGACGGTCGCGAGCGCCGCGCCCGAGTTGAAGCCGAACAGGCTGATCGCGGCGGCCACCGCCAGTTCGAAGAAGTTGCTGGCGCCGATCAGCGCGGAGGGTCCAGCGACGCAATGCTGTTCGCCCATGAAGCGGTTCAGCAGATAGGCGAACCCAGCGTTGAAATAGACCTGGATCAAGATCGGAATCGCCAGCATCAAAATGATGAGCGGCTGGGCGATGATCGCCTCGCCCTGGAACCCAAACAGGAGCACCAGCGTCGCCAGCAGGGCGACCAGCGATACAGGCTGCAATGTCGCGAGCAGGCGCGAAAGCGCCTCCGGACCGCCGCTCGCCAGCACGCGGCGACGCACGAGTTGCGCCACGATCACGGGCACGACGATGTAAAGGACCACCGAAAGCACCAGCGTATTCCACGGAACGGTAATCGCGGAGAGGCCTAGAAGCAGGCCAACGATCGGCGCGAAAGCGAACACCATGATGGTGTCGTTCAGAGCGACCTGAGTGAGGGTGAAATGCGGTTCGCCTCGGGTGAGATTCGACCAGACGAACACCATCGCCGTACATGGGGCGGCGGCGAGGATAATCAGGCCGGCGATATAGGAATTGACCTGATCGGCGGGCAAATAGGGCCGGAACAGGTGGCCGATGAAGAATGCGCCGAGCGCCGCCATCGAGAACGGCTTGACGGCCCAATTGATAAACAGGGTCACGCCGATGCCGCGCCAATGCTGGCGAACCTCGCCGAGCGCGGCAAAGTCGATCTTGATCAGCATGGGAATGATCATGAGCCAGATCAGGACCGCCACCGGCAGATTGACCTTGGCGACTTCCATGGCGCCGATCACATGGAATACGTGCGGCGCCAGATGGCCGAGGACAACGCCCGCGACGATGCAGAGGGCGACCCATACCGTGAGATAGCGTTCGAACAGGGACATTAAAGGATTCCTATGCCGTTGCGACGCGCCGTCCGTGATCGTCGACGACGCGCTCGCCGTTTTCCTTGTGGAATTGACCGCGTTGCGGCGGCAACAGATCGAGAACCGCCTCCGAGGGGCGGCAGAGGCGCACGCCCTTCGGCGTGACGACCAGAGGGCGATTCATCAGAATCGGGTGCGCGCCGATCGCGTCGAGCAGCGCGTCGTCGGAAAGCGACGGATCGCCAAGGCCGAGCTCGTGATACGGCGTGCCTTTTTCGCGCAGGATCTGCCGCACCGTCAGCCCGCCGCGCGCGAGCAGTTGCGTAATCGGCAGCCGCGTCGGCGGACATTTCAGATATTCGATGACGTGCGGCTCGATGCCGGAATTGCGGATCATTGCGAGCACGTTGCGCGACGTTCCGCATGCCGGATTGTGGTAGATGATGACATCCATCACGCGACCTCCGGCCTCGGCTTCGTCGCGCCCTCGAGCTGCCCGATCTCCCGCAGCTTGGCGTTCAGCGCCATCTTGTCGAGGCTCCTGATCGGCAGGCTCGAGAAAATAGTAATCCTGTTCCTGAGGTAACGCGTCGCCAGAACGAAGGCCGCCTCTTTCTGGATATCGGTTCCGTCCTCGGCGGCAGGGTCTTCAATGCCCCAATGCGCCGTCATCGGCTGGCCAGGCCAGACCGGGCATGCCTCTGCGGCTGCGGTGTTGCAAACCGTGAAGACGAAATCCATCACGGGAGCGCCGGGGGCCGCGTACTCGTCCCAACTTTTCGACCTGAGACCGTCGGTCGGGTAGTTGTAGCTCTCCAGTACTTCGAGGGCGAAGGGATTGACGGCGCGCTTGGGGTGGCTTCCGGCAGAGAAGGCTTGGAAGCGTCCCGCGCCCACTTTCCGCAAAATGCTTTCGGCGATGATCGAGCGGGCGCTGTTGCCGGTGCAGAGAAACAGGACGTTGAATTGTCGTTCGCTCATCGTTCCCTCCTCAGGTATCGCAGCAGTCCGGCGCGCAGCATGCGCCGGCCTTTTGCGTCGGGCTTTGGCTCGGCTTTTTGGCGCGCACGAACGCGCTCATGAACTTGCCGTCGACGAGGGGGGCGATCGCGTCGATGTCGGCACCCTTCTCGCTGAGGAACTCGCGCGCGTCGTCGACCGTGTAGATGCGCGTCGGCTCGACTCCGATCGCCTCGAATCCGGCGGCGGCGAGCTTCATGCGGTAGTCGTTCTCGTCGAGCGCGCCGGCGATGCAGCCGACCCAGAGCAGCATGTCGTGGCGAATCCCCTCGGGGATCGCCCCGCGCGTGACGACGTCGGAGACAGCGAAGCGCCCGCCCGGCTTCAGCACCCGGAACGCCTCGCGCAGCACGCGGTCCTTGTCGGCCGACAAGTTGATCACGCAATTGGAAATGATCACGTCGACCGAATTGTCGGAGAGCGGGATCTGCTCGATTTCGCCCTTGAGGAATTCGACGTTCTTCGCCCCCGCTTTTCGCTGGTTGTCGCGTGCGAGCTTGAGCATGTCGTCGGTCATGTCGAGGCCGTAGGCCTTGCCCGACGGGCCGACGCGGCGCGCCGAGAGCAGCACGTCGATGCCCCCGCCCGAGCCGAGGTCGAGCACCGTCTCGCCCTCTCCAAGTTCGGCGAGCGCGGTCGGATTGCCGCAGCCGAGCGAGGCCAGCACCGCTTCTTCCGGAAGAGCGTCCTTTTCGGCGTCGGCGTAGAGGTTCGACGTGATCGGGCTCGCGCAGTCGAGCGCGCCGCCGCAGCACGAGCCTGGGGCGCCCACGCTGCGCGCGGCTTCGTCGTAGCGTTCGCGCACGACGTCCTTGATATCGATCTCCGGCATTGGCGTTCTCCTCATGGACAGGCGCAGGTGATGAGCTCCGGACGGATCGCCTTGTTGCGGGTGCAGCACTCGGCGAACAGGAACCCGACGATCTCTTGAAGAGCCTGGGTGTTGGCGGTGCAGCGGAGAAACGTGCTTTCGCGCCGCACCGACACAAGCCCCTCGTTCTTCAGTTTGTCGAGGTGGTGCGAGAGGGTCGAAGGCGGGATGCTGAGCTCGGAGCCGATCTCTCCGACTACGAGCCCTTCCGGATGCGCCGACAAGAGCAGCCGCACGATCCTGAGCCGCGTCTCCGTGCCGAGGGCGGCGAGCATATCGGCGTAGCGGGCGATCTGGTCTTCCGGAGACGCCGCAATCATGCGTGCTCTTCATGCGAAAGTGGTAATTTCTATATTTCTATAAAGATCGAATGATGGAATGTCAAGCGGGTGCTGGCTCGTGAGCGCCGCGATCGCCCGAACGCCGGGAGAAACGGCGGACGTTCACGACCTACTTCCCGCGCTTGCCGCTCTTGGGCCTCCGGCTTGCAGTTGCACGCCGGCGCGCTGAGAATCGTTTGTGATCGCAGAGTTCGGGGCGCCCGTCGCAGCAGTCGTCGACCAGGAAGGAGATGAGATCGCGCATGCCCTCGATATCTGCGCGATAGACAATCGAGCGCCCGTCCCTGGCGCCTTTCACCAGACCCGTGCGCGCAAGGATCGCGAGATGCGTCGAGAGCGTGTTGTGCGGCGCGCCGACCGCCTCCGCAATGGCGCCGGCGGCAAGGCCTTCCGGCTCGCGTCGAATAAGCAGCCGGAAGATCTCGAGCCGCGTCGGCTGACCGAGCGCCGCCAGCGCCGCCAGGGCGTGCTGGGGCGACATACCGTCTCCGTGTGAGACCGGCCCGATGTGGCCGACGACCGCCAACGAATTCCTCGGCATGCGATAGCCTCTCGCGTGACTCAGGGTTCACGCCGATTTCTAGATGACACCTAGGACAAGTTCCACTACAACTCCATATGTCGATAAGTCTCGACATATATGGGTCGATATAACGGCGCTATATGACAATGTGATAACAGGCGGTGAAGGCCGGTTCCCGCTCCGCACGCAATCGCGGTTCGGGATCGAAACAGCGCCGCCAGTGAGGGAGGAGGAAGCCCATGAAGTCTTGCCCGACAATGATTGATGTTGGCCGTCGAAAATTCCTGAGCGGGGCGGGGATCGCCGCGGCCGGCGCCGCCGCTGCAACCGTCGTTCCGCCGCGCGCGGAGGCCGGCCCGCAGCTTGCCCGCCTCAGCTATCCCTCAAACCGTCTCGCGAATACCGGTGATCTCAAGCCCAACACGCCGCTGCAGGTCGCCTACCCGGACGCGAATGCGCCCGGCGTGCTGCTGAAGCTTGGAAGCAAAGTTCCGGGCGGAGTCGGACCCGACGGCGACATTGTCGGCTTTACCACTATTTGCCCCCACAAGGGGTTTCCGCTCGCCTACAATTCTTCCGACAAGACGCTCAACTGCCCCGGCCACTATTCGCGCTTTGATTGCGAAAACGGCGGCCAGCAGATCTGGGGACAAGCGACGGCGAACCTTCCCCAATATCAACTGCGGATCGACGCCAAGGGCGACATTTACGCCGAGGGCATCGATGAGCTGCTTTACGGCCGCCTTTCGAACGTGCTGGAGGGCTGAACCATGACATTCAAGCGTCACACTGATCGTCTGCCGATCATTCCGCCCGACGCCAGGGAACACAACGTCGTCTGTCAGTTCTGCATCGTCGGCTGCGGCTACCACGCCTACACCTGGGACATCAACCAGCAAGGCGGCCCGGCCCCCTCGCAAAACAAGTTCGGGGTCGATCTCGCCAAGCAGCAGGAAGCGATGACAGCAAATTGGTACGCCCCCGCCATGTATAACATCGTCAAGCAGGACGGGAAGGACGTTCACCTGGTCATCAAGCCCGATCCGGCTTGCAGCGTGAATTCGGGCCTGGGCTCGATCCGCGGCGCGCGCATGGCCGAGGAATCATTCTCCGAGGCTCGCTCGACCCAGCAGCAGCGCCTCACCGAGCCCATGGTCTGGCGCTACGGTCAGATGCAGCCGACGAGCTGGGACGACGCGCTCGACCTCGTCGCGCGCGTAACTGCTGAAGTCATTGCCGATCAGGGGAAGGACGCGCTCGTCGTGTCCGCCTTCGACCACGGCGGCGCCGGCGGCGGCTACGAGAACACCTGGGGCACCGGCAAGCTCTATTTCGGCGCGATGAAAATCAAGAACATCCGCATCCATAATCGCCCCGCCTACAATTCCGAGGTTCACGCGACGCGCGACATGGGGGTCGGCGAACTCAACAATTGCTACGAGGACGCGGAGCTCGCCGACACGATCGTCGCGGTCGGCACCAACGCGCTCGAGACGCAGACCAACTATTTCCTAAATCATTGGGTTCCGAACCTGCGTGGCTCGACGCTCGACAAGAAGAAGAAGCTGATGCCGGACGAGCCGCACGCCGCTGCGCGCATCATCATCGTGGATCCGCGCCGCACCGTCACGGTGAACGCCTGCGAAGTCGAGGCGGGCAAGGAGAACGTGCTTCACCTGGCGATCAATTCCGGCACGGATCTGGCTCTGTTCAACGCCCTGTTCACTTACATCGCCGACAAGGGGTGGACGCAAAAGGACTTCATCCAGAAGAGCACTTTGCGCGCCGCACAGAACCGTCCGCCGCTATACCCCGCGCGCGGCGACTCGCCCGCGGTCCCCGGCCATTTGACGTCATTCGAAGGCGCCCGCGAAGGGTGCCGCACTTCGATCGACGATGCTGCCAAGATCACCGGCTTGAACCCCGCCGACATCGTCAAGGCGGCCGAATGGATCGGTATGCCGAAAGAGGGCGGCAAGCGCCGCCGCGTGATGTTCGGATACGAGAAGGGGCTGATTTGGGGAAACGACAACTACCGAACCAATGGCGCGCTGGTGAACATTGCTCTCGCGACCGGCAACGTCGGTCAACTGGGCGGGGGCGTCGTCCGCCTCGGCGGCCACCAGGAAGGCTATGTGCGTCCTGATTATCCTGGCCCGCGACCCGCCCCCTACGTCGACCAGCTTCTCATCGATGGAAAGGGGGGCGTGCACCACATCTGGGGTTGCGATCACTATAAGACCACTCTGAACGCCGACAAGTTCAAGCAGGCCTACAAGAAACGCACCGACAGGGTGAAGGACGCGATATCGGCCGTCTCCTATGGCGACCGGAAGGCGACGGTCGACGCGATCCTGGCGGCGATCAAGGCGGGCGGGCTCTTCGCGGTCGACGTCGACATCGTCCCGACGAAGATCGGTCAGGCCTGCCACGTGTGGCTGCCGGCGGCGACGGCGGGCGAAATGAACCTGACTTCGATGAACGGCGAGCGCCGGTTACGCCTGACCGAGCGCTACATGGACCCGCCCGGCCAGTCCATGGCGGATTGCCTGATCGCGGCGCGCCTCGCCAACAACCTCGAACGCGTGTTCCGCCAAATGGGCCATGCGGATCTCGCGGACAAGTTCAAGGGCTTCGACTGGAAGACCGAGGAAGACGCCTTCATGGATGGGTATCACGCGCACGCCAAGGGCGGCGAATTCGTCACCTACGAACGGCTGCGCGCGATGGGCACCAATGGAGTGCAGGAGCCCGCGACCGCCTACGAAAACGGCAAGCTGGTCGGAACGCAGCGCCTCTATGTCGACGGCGTATTCTCGACCGAGGACGGGAAAGCGCGGTTCATGGACGCGCCGTGGCGCGGACTCGAGGCGCCGGGCAAAGAGGAGGAGTCGAAGAAGTTCGCGTTCCTGATCAATAACGGACGCTCCAACCAAGTCTGGCAGAGCGCCTATCTCGACCAGGAAGAAGACCTCGTCACGGATCGCTGGCCCTATCCGTTCATCCAGATGAATCCGGAGGACATGAAGGAGTTGGGCCTTTCGGCGGGCGACCTTGTCGAGGTCTACAACGACAACGGCGCGACGCAGGCGATGGCCTACCCGACGCCGACGGCGAGGCGCAAGCAGACCTTCATGCAGTTCGCCTACCCGATGGGCGTGCAGGGGAACGTCGTCTCGCCCGGCGTGAACGAACTGATCATCCCCAACTACAAACAGACCTGGGGCGACATTCGCAAGATTGCCTCAGCTCCCGGCGCCGCACGGGGCACGAGCTTCAAGTCCTGGGAGTACAAGGTCTGAGGAACGCGAGCCATAGAGGAAACGGCTCGGGCGATCTTTTGCCTGAGCCGTCGGCGCGGTACCCGGCGAACGGTCTCCCCCGATTGAGACGTCCGCCGGCACGATCCGGAATATCTGCTTCGCTTCAATTCGCGACGTTCGATTGCTTGGGACGAGTGTTGCGCGCCGGTCGAGCTGACGCGTTCCAAGCTTCTTTCAGGAACGGTCGGTCCTGGCGCAACCCCTCCGTCCCGCCTACGGCGGCTTCGTCACGGACTCCGCCCTTTCAGCAACCGCCAGCAAGTATGGGTTCCCGCCCATTTGCGACATCCCGGTCGCGGTGGCGAGCATAATCGAGCGCGACGTCCAGCATGCGCGGGCGCTCGGGAACTGGCTGAAGCCGATCGGCGAGAACGATTGATCGCAGCACCCTGAGCCTTTGCGCCTTCGCAGGGACCCGATGGCGGCGCTAGAGCAGCTCGATCGAGGCGAAGAAGGCGCGCAGCTCGTCCTCCACCGTCGCGGCCCGACGCAGCGCCTCGAGATCGATGCGGGTCGCGAGCTGCATCGCCGACATAGTCTTCTCGTATTCGGGCCACTGCTGCAGCAGCTGCTGCATCGCGATCTGAGTGCTCGCCGGCCGACGCGTCGCGCAGGTCGGCGGGTGCCGCAGGATTAGCGCCTCGCGGGCAGGGTCCTGCCAAATGACCCGCGCGTTGATGCGTTTGAGTATCGCCGGCATCTGCTGGTCGCGCAGGGGCGAGCTGCCGAGCTTATCGCGATCGATCAGCAAATACTTCTCGTCGTAGGGCTCGCGCGTGCGCTCGATCTTGGTGATAACTACCTCGGCCCGACGCACAAGGTCGAGCGGGTCGCCGCCGCCGGGCTGCAGCGGATGCGGGTCGAGATGTACCTTGTGGTGCACGTCGTTGACGATGCGCTGCACCAGCGCGATGTAGCTGCGCTCGCCGTCGCCCTCGCAGCCGACGAAGATCCGTCGGCGAATGACCTGCTGACGACGCATCAGGTGAGGTATCCGCATCAGCCGATCTGCGGCACCGCGCCGAACACGCCGCTGAGGTACTTCTTGTAGAAGTTGTCCTCGCGGCGCACGCCGGCGATGTCGGCCAGGCCATAGATCGACGTCCTGCCGGCAAAGTCCTTTTCGGTGAAGAGGACCTCCTCCTTGACGAGGGTGTCGAGCAGCGACGCGTTGTGGCAGGTCATCCAGAGCTGCGCGTTGGCCGAGTTGCGCTGCGGGTCGTGGAACCAGCGCAGAATCTCCGGCAGCACCATCGGGTGGATGGACGCGTCGATCTCGTCAAGCAGCAGCACGCCTCCCGTCGACAGGACCTGCGCGATCATCGGGTAGAGTTTTACGAAGTGACGCGTGCCGGCGCTCTCGAGATAGAGAGGCATCGGCACCGCAAGATTGTCGTGGAGGAACTGGAAGAAGGGACCGCCAGAACCCTGGGCGATATGGACCTCCTTGATGCCCAGATCGATGCGCGAGATCTCGCGATTGAGCAGCTGCAGCTGCATCGGGAACTGCGCATAGTTCTGCACCATCTGGTCGTCGGTCGCTTCGGCGCGCTCGATCAAGATGTTCGAGATCACGGTCGAGACGCCTTCCCAGATCCGCGTCGCCTGCGGGTGCTTCAGCTGGTAGAGGGTCGAGACTACGCTCGCGTTCGGCCGGAGGACCGTCTGCAGCGACGCCTTGAAGGGACCGAGGCCGAAAGGCTTCGCAGCCTCGACCGTGCCGTCCTCGCGGCGATGGAACAGTGCCCGACGCTTGCCGTCGCGCTCCGGCCAGTAGAACAGCGATTCCCGGATGACCCGCCCCTGCTCATTGGCGGGGCCGCCGATCTCCAGCTCGTAGTGATACCGGCACATCGGTGCGCCCGGGTAGTTCGGACCGGACAGGTCGACGAGGCCGCCGAGCTCGACGGCAAAGCGCGCCGGCTGACCGAAGGCCTCGGCGTCGTTGAAGCGGTCGAACATGATCCGCTGCGTCGGCGGCGCGGCGAACGAGTGCAGGAGGAAGTTGGCCAAAAAGGCGACGATCTTCAGCACCGTCGACTTGCCGGAGGCGTTGGCGCCGAAGATCGCGATGGTCTTTGGGACGCGCTCCTCGGAGCCCTGCCACACAGGCGCGAAGCGGCCAGGGATGTCGGGCACGTTCGCCGCGACCCGCAGATCGATGACCTGGGGCTCACGGATCGAATAGAAGTTCTCGACCTCGACACGGTACAGCACGACAAACTCTCGGGTTATGTAGCACACAGATAGGGCCTTTAGCGGGCATTTCAACAAAAATTCGTTGACTTCGCCTCTACGTGTGAACGCAAGACAAGTTTCAGACCTCGCCTGCCACCCACAGTTTCCGCAGCGAGCGGTCCGCTGGCGTCGGCTTCGACCGGAGTGGGACGACGTCGGCTGGCGGCGCAAACGCCGGGGGCAGACGGATCCGGAACGATCCACTCGATGTCCAACAAGTCACTGTGGTAGGAGCGGGCATTGCATGCGGTTTGGCGGGTGCAACAGTTTGAAAGCGCAGCCGAACGTCGCGAGAGGGCGATCAAGCGTCCGCTTGTGGCGCAACCTACGCGTTCAGCCTCGGACCGCTTTCTGGCGCATCGCTCTCGTTCGTCTCGCCCCTCGATCGGAGGGTGTCCGCCCGGAGCGGCCCTTCACTCTCGCTGTGCACCCGGTCATCGCCACGCATAACGGGAATCGCCCCAATCGAGCACTCAGACAGCGGCAGCCCAGCAGCAGGATGAGCCGGCACATGGCTGCCCCTTCGGGCGGTTGGGTTGGTGACACAGCAAGCGGCCGCCGCGCGGGCTGCTTCGGCGCTGCGTCATTGTGACGCCGTGATCTGTGGCGCCGCCGCGGAGATCACAAGTTAGGGGTGAGCGTCCATGAGCGATTCCGGTTCGGGAGGTGCGGTGCGTACGTGCAATTTGTTTTGCGGTGCTCCGACGATCGGATTGCACATGCTGTCATGAGGAGCTTCTCAGGTGCTCGATCGACCCACTCTGCCGCGAGAGGCGCTTCTGCCCGGCGCCGTGGTCCCCGCTCCCGCATCGGCGGCCCGACCTCGCCGGCCTCGGAAATGGATTATTCTCCCTCTGCTCGTCTTGCTCGCGGGTGGCGAAATCGTCGCCTGGTGGCGCTTTGCGCCGCCGCCGGCGGCTGCAACCTCGGTGGTCGCCTATGGCGCGATCGACATTCGCCAGTCGCAGCTCGCCTTCAACAACAGTGACCGGATCAGCCGCATCCTGGTGCAGGAAGGCGACCGCGTGATGGAGGGTCAGTTGCTGGCGGAACTGGATACGACGCGCCTGCAGGCGAACGCCGACAAGGCCGCAGCCGATGTGGACGCCGCCGCGGCGAGCATCGACGGCCTGAAGCAGCAGATGGACGAGCAACAACTCGTGGTGACCCAAGCGGAGGCTGTAGTCAGGGCAGACGAAGCGACGCTGACCTTCTCGCAGCAGCAGGACGCCCGGTATTCCCAACTCGAGCGCACCGGCGCCGGCACGGTGCAGTCGGCGCAGCAGTGGCGGGCGGACATCGCCGAGAAACAGGCGAATCTGGCGCGGGACAACGTCGTCGTCAGCGTCGCTCGTAAGCACATTAGCGTGCTCGAATCGGACCTCGCCAAGACGAAGGCTACGCTGGCGGGCGAACAGGCAGCGCTCATCTTCGCTCGCCAGCAGCTGGCCGACGCGCGCCTCTACGCCCCCGACGACGGCGTCATCGAGGATCGCATCCAGGAGCCGGGCGACATGGCCAGTCCCGACCGGCCCGTGTTGACGCTCGATCTCACCAACCCGGTCTATGCCCGCGCCTACCTGCCGGAGAAACAGCTGGGCCGCGTGCGGCCAGGCATGCGCGCCTATATCGAAAGCGACGCTTTTCCCGGCCAGCGCTTCCCGGCCTGGGTCGGCTTCATCTCCACCACCGCCGAGTTCACGCCCAAGACAGTCCAGACGACCGAGGTTCGCACCGAATTGGTCTATCGCATGCATGTCTACACCTGCAACCCGGACGGGCGGCTGCGCCTTGGGGCGCCGGTGACGGTGGTGATTGACATCGAGGACGACGCCGCCCCCCGGGCGCGCGGAGAGCGGCCCTGTGGCTAAGCCCGGGCCCGCGCCTGCGGTGCGCTTCAGTGGCGTGACAAAATCCTTCGGCCGGGGCGCGCGGCGCGTGGCGGCGTTGCGCGAGCTCACGCTCGCCGTGCCCGCCGCGAGGATCACAGGGCTTTTCGGGCCGGACGCGGCCGGCAAGACGACGCTCCTGCGGCTCGCTGCCGGCCTGCTGTCGCCGGACGAGGGGCGGCTCGAAGCGCTGGGGCATGACACCGTCAGGGATACGGCGCGGATGCAGAGCCGCATCGGTTATATGCCGCAACGTTTCGGCCTCTACGAAGACCTGACGGTGCATGAGAATCTCGAACTTTATGCGCAGCTGCAAGGGCTCGACGCCGCCCAACGCCCGGCCCGATACGCCGAGCTTTTGCGGCTGACGGCGCTCGGCCCGTTCGGCGCTCGGCGGACCGGCAAGCTTTCCGGCGGCATGAAGCAGAAGCTGGGGCTCGCCTGCGCGCTGCTGCGCGTCCCCGAGCTCCTGTTGCTCGACGAGCCGACGGTCGGGGTCGATCCGATCTCGCGGCGCGAATTGTGGGCGATCGTCGCCGGGCTGCGCGACCGCGGGGTCACCGTGCTGGTTTCCACCGCCTATCTCGACGAGGCGGAGCGCTGCGACGAAGTGGTGCTGCTCGACGCCGGCAGGCTGCTCGCGCAAGGATCGCCGCGCGCCCTGGCTGAGGAACTTGCCGGGCGGTGCTTCACCGTGCGGCACGGCGCGCTCGATCGCCGGTTCTTGCAGCAGACGTTGTTGGGGCTGGCGGGCGTCGCCGACGCCAGGCTGGAGGGAACCGGCGTGCGTGCGCTGCTCGCGCCGGAGGCCGCGATCCCGGCGCTGGACGGCTCTAGGTGGAAGGAGGCGGCGCCGGAGTTCGCGGACGTGTTCATCGACCGCTTGCATTCACACCGGCCGCATCACGCCTCGGCGGCGGTCGCGCGGCCGGCCGACCCCCGCGATGGGGCGGTGTTGCAGGTCTCCGGGCTCAACCGCTACTTCGGCGCGTTCCATGCCGTGCAGGACGTGAGCTTCGACGTGGCGCGCGGCGAAGTGTTCGGTCTTTTGGGCGCCAACGGCGCCGGCAAGACCACCACCTTCCGCATGCTCTGTGGCCTCTTGCCGGCGTCGTCCGGAACGCTGCGGGTGGCCGGGCAGGATCTGCGCACGGCGCCGGCCGAAGCGCGCCGGCGGATCGGCTATGTCGCGCAGCGTTTCGCGCTCTACGGCAACCTGAGCGTGGCGCAGAACCTCCAGTTTTTCGCCGCCGCCTATGGCCTCGGACGCGCACGGGCGCGGGAGCGCCTCGACTGGGCGGCGGAGGAATTCGAGCTCGCGCCCTTCATGACGATGAACGCAGGCGACATCCCGCTCGGCTTCAAGCAGCGCCTGGCGCTCGCCTGCGCACTCCTGCACGAACCGCCGATCCTGTTCCTCGACGAACCGACCTCGGGCGTCGATCCGCTCGCGCGCTCGGAGTTCTGGCGGCGCATCAATCAGTACGCGAGCGCCGGAACCACGGTATTGGTGACGACGCATTTCATGGACGAGGCGGAGTACTGCGACCGGCTGGTGCTCATGTCGCAAGGGCGCGTGCTGGCCGCCGGCAAGCCGGCGGAAATCCGCAAGCGAGCAGCCAGTCCGGATACGCCTGACCCCACAATGGAGGACGCCTTCATCGGGCTAATCGCGGCAGCGGAGGCCGATCTGCGGAGGGCGGCATGAACGGCATGCGGCTGCGTGGGCTGATCCGCAAGGAGAGCGTCCAGATTATCCGCGACCCCTCGGCGCTCGCGATCGCGTTCCTGCTGCCGTTATTCCTGTTGCTGCTGTTCGGCTACGGCGTGTCGCTGAACGCCGAGCATGTGCCGATCGGCGTGGTGGCGGAGCATCCGAACCCGCAGACGAGCTCGTTCGTGGGGACGCTGCAGCGCTCCCGCTACTTCGACGTCTATTTGCTGCCGACCTTCGCCGACGCGCAAGAAGCGATGGCGCGAGGGGAAATCAACAGCTTCGTCTGGCTGCGCAGCGATTTCGCGCGCCGGACCCTGGGCCCAGGCGGCGCCACGATCGGCGTCGTGGTCAACGGGGTCGACGCCAACACCGCGCGGCTGGTTCAGGGCTATCTCACCCAGTCCTGGCAGATCTGGCTTGCGCAACTGCAAGGGGAGCAGGGCGCGGCGCCCGCGTTTCCGGTGACCCTGCAGACGCGCATCTGGTTCAATCCGGCGCTGCGCAGCCGCGACTATCTGGTGCCGGGCTTGATCGCGGTGATCATGACGCTGATCGGCGCCTTGCTGACCGCGCTCGTCGTCGCGCGCGAATGGGAGCGCGGCACGATGGAGGCGCTGATGGCCTCGCCGGTGACCATGGCGGAGATCCTGGTCGGCAAGCTGCTGCCCTATTTTGTTTTGGGCATGGGCGGCATGGCCCTGTCGGTGCTGCTCGCGGTGACCCTGTTCGGCGTGCCGCTGCAGGGCAGCCTTGTGGTGCTGACCCTCGCCTCGGCGCTTTTTCTATTGGTGGCGCTGGGCATGGGGCTGTTGATTTCGTCGATTGCGCGCAACCAGTTCGTCGCCGGCCAGATCGCCATCGTGGTCACCTTCCTGCCGGCCTTCATCCTTTCCGGATTCGTGTTCGACATCCGCTCGATGCCGACGGCGATCCAAGTGATCACCCAAATTCTGCCTGCGCGCTATTTCGTCTCGATTTTGCAGACGGTGTTCCTGGCCGGCGACGTTTGGGCGGTGATCCTGCCGGACGCGGGGGCGCTGGCGCTGATGGCGACGTTCTTCCTCGGCGTCACGCTGTGGCGCTCGAAAAAGCGACTCGACTGAGATGGCTCGCCTCATCGCTCTCATCCGCAAGGAGTTCCTGGCCCTGTTGCGCGACAAGGCGAGCCGCATGGTGCTGATCGGGCCGCCGCTGATCCAGCTTCTGGTGTTCAGCTATGCGGCCACGTTCGATCTCAACCATATTCCGTTCGTGGCGATCAACGAGGATCCCGGATTGGCTGGACGGCAATTGGTGGCGCGTTTTGCGGGTTCGCCGAGTTTCGATCAGATCGCTGCGCTGCCGTCCACTGCGGGGATGGCGGAGCTGATCGACCGGCGCGCGGCGCTGCTGGCGATCCACGTGGACCGCGACTTCAGCCGCAACCTCGCGCAGGGCCGTCCGGCGCCGCTGCAAGTCGTGATCGACGGCCGCAATTCCAACACCGCGGCAATCGCGCTGAGCTACGTTGGCGATATCGTGCTCGGCTTCGACGCGGATTGGGCGCCGTCGCACGGCGGCGCGACAATCCCGGCGGCGCTCGACCTGCGCGCCAGATACAATCCCAACTTGCTCTCGCGCTGGTTCGTCGTGCCGGGCATCGTCGGCCTGCTCACCTTCGTAGTGACCGTGCTCGTGAGCGCCCTTTCGGTCGTGCGCGAGCGCGAGGCGGGCACATTCGACCAGCTTCTCGTGACGCCGTACCGGCCGTGGGAGATCCTGGTTGGCAAGGCCGCGCCGGGCCTGCTCATTGGCGCGGTGGAGGCGGCCGTGATCATGACCGCTGCGGTTTTCTGGTTCCACGTGCCGCTGATCGGAAGCCTGGTAGCCCTCGCCATCGGTCTCGCGCTGTTTCTGGTGTCCGCAATCGGCCTCGGACTGATGATCTCGTCGATCGCCGCCACCCAGCAGCAGGGCCTGCTAGGAGCGTTCCTCTTCCTGGTGCAGGCGATCATCCTCTCCGGATTCGCCACCCCGATCGAGAATATGCCGCGCGCGGTGCAGTACCTCACCTATGTCAATCCGATGCGCTACCTGATGGTGATCCTGCGCGGCACATTCCTCGAAGGGGACGGCGTCGCCGCGCTGCTGGGGCAATACTGGCCGCTCGCGCTGCTCGGCGCAGCCAGCATGACCGCCGCGACCTTGGTGGCGCGGCGTCGGATGGCGTGATGGCGCGCGGGGTCAGCGCTTGGCAACGCCCGCCACAGGCTTTCTTCGACCACTGGCGCCCCTTGCCGACAAGAACGCCTTCGACGCCGCCCTCGCGCTTCTGCGTCGCTCAGAAAGGGTCGTCTTCGCCAAACGTCCCTTCGCCGGGCCGAACGCGATCCTCGGCTATCTCTCCCGCTACACCCACCGCGTCGGCATCTCCAGCTCGCGGCTCATCGCGCTCGACGACGCGGACGCCAGCTTCAAATTGAAGGAAGATTGGATCAAACGCCGCGACCTCTCAAGACCACGACCATATCATGCAGCTCAGTCATCAACTCCTAAAAGCATCGGTAGGGCGTCGTTCGGAATGACCGCATATGGCGCGTCCTGCCCGTAGCGCCTACGCCCGCTTTCTGGTGTTCTCCGCCCGTACCGGAGCTGATCGTGAAGGGCAGCTAAGGGTCGGCCTCGCCCGTCCGCCACGCCGTCGGCGAATGGCCGCTCTTTGCGCACAGCGGACATAGCGGAATGCGGTAACCGCCAAGCGGTCCTTCGCCCTATCGCACGCCGGTGTCGATGTTGTTGTCCTCAACCCTGACGGTCACCGGGGAAGCCCCTTCATGAAGGAGCGTTAGCGGGAAAATTCGACCGCCCCGTGCTGAACCCCCAGACGCGGGCCTCTTTTGCTCGCGTGCCACCCGTCGGGCAAAGCGTGATTGCAAAGCCGCGCTCATAGCCGCCACCCGTGACGCTGCCGGGGTCGAGACTATGTCTATTAATGTTGCGGGAAATCCGCTTGAAACATTGGTACCTGGCCGGTCACAACGCTGAACCGAGGCTGAAGCACGAGGCGTTGCACTCCAATCCGTAGGCTTACGCAACGGATCAACACCGTGAATAAGAGCGGGGCAAAGGGAAGCACGACGAGCAAGACGTATCTGCGAAGCCAATTTGAGGAGGCCTTCGCCCGTTAAGGCCGACTGAGCCGGGCGCGGACGGGCGCGGCTTCGGCCGGTCCCGCGCTCCCGGCGGACACTCGCCGACATTGGCGATCAGTAATCTCAGAACCGCAAATCCGGCCGATTGGGTCGCGAAATCGAGGACCGAAGCGCTCGCAAACGCATTCGCGGCCGAGCGTTTTCAATGTCCAAATTTGGAGACCCTGATGAAGTTGCTCAGCGCCCTTATGATCCTCGCCGTCGCCGCCGCCGGTCCCGCCTTCGCCGAAGGCAAGTGCTCCAGCGCGTCAAAATCCAAGTGGCAGCCGAGGTCCGCCCTCGAAGCCCAGTTGCAGTCCGACGGCTACAAGGTGCGGCAGATCAAGGTCGAGGGCGGCTGCTACGAGGTCTACGCCACCGACAGGGACGGCAAGCACGCCAACATGGCCTACAACGCCGAGACGCTCGAGAAGCTCGACAACGCTGAGGCCGGCGAGAACTGACGCAAGCGAACGCCGGCGCCCGGCCGTGATCCGCGTCTGGGATCCGTTCGTCCGCGCCTTCCATTGGACGCTCGCGGTGAGCTTCGCCGTCGCCTGGCTCAGCTCTGAACATTTGGAAGGGCTGCACGACGCGGCCGGCTATGTCGCCGGCGCGCTCGTGGCGGCCCGCGTCATCTGGGGCTTCGTCGGACCGGGCTATGCGCGATTCTCGCAATTCGTGCGCTCGACGGAGACGGTCGTCGGCTATCTCCGGGCGGTCGCGGACGGGTCGGAACGGCGTTTCGTCGGCCACAACCCGGCCGGCGGGGCGATGATCGTCGTCCTGCTCGGGGCGATGGCGGCGACCGCGGCGAGCGGCTGGCTTCTCACCACCGACGCCTTCTGGGGCTCGACCGCCGCCCAGCGCGCGCATTCGCTTCTGGCGGACGGCGTCCTGCTCCTGGTCCTGCTGCACCTCGGCGGCGTCGCGCTGGCGAGCCTCCGGCACCGGGAAAACCTCGTCCGGGCGATGGTCGTCGGCGTCAAGCGCGCGGCCGGACCCGGCGACGTCACCTGAGATTCAAGAGGAGGGAACGATGAGTGAAACGCAGGAAGACGGCGCGCCGTTCTTCTTCGCTACGCGCGAGCCCCCGTCGGCGACCGCGATCGACGACGACATTTATCTCACGGTGACGACCGCGGTTCCGGCGTTTCCCGGGCAGGTGGAGACGATCGACATCATCCTGTCGATCGACTACGCGCGCCACGTGATCGCGCAGCTTTCCGGCGCAGTCGCCGCGGCCGCGAGAAGCGACGCGCACTGAGTCTCGCGCTTATTCGTCCTCCCGCGCGGTCGCCAGCGTGACCCGCAGGCCGGGACGATCGTCCGCGGCCGAGCATTCGAGGCCGTGGAGCTCGGCGATCGCCACGACAAGGCTCAGCCCGAGTCCGGTTCCGGGGGCCTTGCGTGACGCGCCGGCGCGATAGAAGCGCTGAAATATCGCCGTCAATTCCTCAGGAGCGACACCGGGTCCGTTGTCGGCCACCGACAGCGAGACCCCCTCCGACGTTCGCTTTCCGGCGACCTCGACTCGGACGCCCGCAGGCGTGTGCCGCAGCGCATTGTCGAGCAGATTCGCGATCATCTGTGTCAGCAGTTCCTTGTCGCCCGACATCAGAAGAGGCGCATCGAGTCGCGAGACGATGGTTCTTCCCTCTTCCTCGGCGGCGGGCTCGAACGCCTCGACGACCTCGCGCGCGACTTCGGCGAGATCGAGTGGCCGGAACGCCGCCCGCCGCGCGCCGGCTTCGATCTGGCCAATTCGCAGGAGGGCCTTAAAGGTTTCCAGAACGCCTTCGATCTCCGCGATCGCCGTCTTGATCGCGCCGCGCATCACATCCGGCGAGGCGTCGTCGCCACGCGCGGCTTCCAGGTGACGCAGCATGGACGCGAGCGGCTTGCGCAAGTCGTGGGCGATATCGGCGCTGACCTGCTTGTTCGCCTGTAAGAGCTTCTCGATGCGGTCGAAGAGCCGGTTGAAGGTGCGCGCGAGCGCGGTGAGATCGTCGTCGGTCCGCGACAGGGGAATTCGGCGGCTCCAGTCGCCGGCCATCAGGCGCTTGGCGGTCAGCCTCATCGAATCGATGCGGCCGAGAAACTGCGCGCTGAGCCATAGGCCCCCCGCGGTTCCAAGAACGATCGTGGCCGCAACCGCCCAGCCGAAAGCCGAGAGAACGCCGCCCAGAATCTCGTCCGAGCGGCGCTGCTCGTCGCCGACGATGAGCGTCGATCCGTCCGGCAGCCGCGACACCAGCGACCGAACGATTTCAGGCTTGGCTTCCGGCGGCTCGTCGCTGTCGGTCTCCTGAGCCTCCATCCAGCCGCCCCCGCTTGCCGCCGGGGCGCGGAGATCGCCGGCGATGAGCTTGCCGTCCGGGCTTTCGAGCCCATAGGCGAAACCGCCGCCGCTCGAGCCGCGCGTGTCCAGAATCCCGACGAGCCGTTCGCGTCCGCCAGCCGCAAAGGCGCGCTGCAGCGCGCCCGTCTCCTCGACAATCCTCTCGTCGAAGTCGGCCAGGATTTCATGACGGATGGTGAGGTAGACGAAGGCGCCCAGCGCCACCGCCGACGCCGTGAACAGCGCCAGATAGATCGTCGCCAGCCGGAAGCTGGCGGTCCTAAGGAGCCGGATTCGGGACACGCAACATATATCCGGCGCCGCGCACGGTCTGGATCACCGAGGCGCCGCGGCCGCGATCGATCTTGGTCCGCAAACGGCTGATGTGCGTCTCGACGATGTTCGTCTTCGGATCGAAATGGAACTCCCAAACCTGCTCGAGCAGCATCTTGCGGGTGACGAGCCGGCCCTCGCTGCGCATGAGAAATTCGAGCAGCCGAAATTCGCGCGGCTGCAGCGCGATCTCCTCCCCGCCGCGGTGCACGGTGCGCGCAACAAGATCCATTTCGAGGTCGCCCGCCCTCAGCACTGTGGGCGACGACCCCAGGGTCGGGCGGCGCGCGAGCGCGGCGAGCCGCGCCATCAGCTCCTCGAAAGCGAAGGGCTTGACGAGATAATCGTCGCCGCCCGCCTCCAGTCCGTCGACCCGATCGTCGATGCCCGACAGATTGGTGAGGAAAAGCACCGGCGTCGAAACGCCTTCGGCGCGCATCAGCGCGACCACGCCGAGGCCGTCGAGCTCTGGCAGCATGCGGTCAAGAACGATCGCATCGAAGCGATCGGCGGTCGCGCGCTCGAATCCGGCGCGGCCGTCTCTCGCGACCGTCGCCTCGTGCCCGCGCGCCTTCAGGCCTGCCGCGATGAAGTCGGCGGTCCCTTCGTCGTCCTCGACAACCAAAATCTTCATCCCGCCGAATTAAGCAGAACGGCGGACTATGACAATGCGCCTGGCCACGTCGCACCGCCTCTCCCCGGCCTCCACGAGACCGGGGCAAAGCGCCTCCGACGCGCGTCGCGCCTCTTCATCCTAGCGCGGCGACCCGTCACGCGGCCTTCGGCAGCCAGATGCGGCAGCCGCAGTCCGGGCCGATGACGCCCGAGACGGCGATGCAGGACGACGGAGCGACGTACAGCTTGCACGCGCTGCAACGATGCCCGTCCTGCGCGACCGCCAAGTAGTAGACGCTATCCTTCGGAACGGAAGGCCGGAACCCGCGCCGGCCTGACGAAGGCTGCGATCGTCGCCGGCGCCGCCAAGCTGATCGAGAGCGTCGGCGCAAATGGGTTCAGCCTGCGCAAGCTCGCCAAGGCGCTGGAGCGGCGGAGGCCCGAACTCGTCGAAGGCGTAAACGGGCTGCGCCTCGTAAAAACCTTCGTCAGGCGGCGGCGGCGGCAGGTCCTGATAGATCATCGGCTGAAAATCGGGCGGCGGTTCGTAAGCGGCCGAAATTATCGCCAGACGCCGACGCGCATCCGCAACGTGCGGGCCACGGGGATAACGGCGCAGATAGGTCCAATACGCATGCGCGGTGTTGGCGTTGACCGAGCGTCGCCAGAAGTACGCCTCGCGCAGCGCCGCGAGAATGGCGCGCACGCGCCGCGCCTGGGCCGAATCCGGATAGGCGGCGAGATAGTCCTGGTAGCTTTTCATCGTGTCACGCTGCAGCGCCGCCGCGTAAGCCGCGTCGGGCGGAAGGCGGGCAATCGGCTGGTTGGTCACAGCGACAGCGACCGCGGGAGGCGGCGCATCGGCGGCGCGTTCGAAGATGTAATAGGGTTCGGTCAGCTTCGAGGCGCTCCAGGGAAGCAGTGCGCCCTGCGTCAGCTGGTTGACCGTCACGCGCGTTTGGTCGAACACTTCCTCGACGCCGACGCCGCCCTGGCGCATCGCGCCGGCAAGCGTCTTGCCATAGACGCCGTATGGACCCTGTTCGTCACCCGCCAAAGTGCCCGGCGCCGCATTGAAAGCGCTCAATTCGCCGGGCTCCGGATCGACCAGCGCGAGACCCGGCGCAAGCGGCGACCCCTGCGAGGCATACGGATTCGCGCGGGCGGCATCGAGCACGATGATGCGGGCCTTGCCCGGCGTCTGCGCCAGCGCGTGCGCGAAGTCGGAAATTCGCAGCGCATCGATCGGCACGTCAGCGTCGCGGTTGATCTGCGCGTCGACCGGCACGAAGTAGTTGTCGCCGTTATATTGCAGGCCGCGGCCGGCGAGATAGACGAACGCCTGCATGTCCGGGCCGGCGGCCGACGCCTTGTCGAGAAAATCGCGGAACGCCGTCCGCAGGGACTGACCGTCTAGATCGCGCGCTCCGACTACGTCGAACCCCGCCGCCTGAAGAGTCTGGGCGATAAGCCCGGCGTCGTTGGCGGTCGTCGCCAGCGCAGCATCCCGATAGGTCGCATTGCCGATGACGAGAGCGATGCGGGGATTCTGCGCGGCCTGCTGCGCGCTCGAAGCCAAAGACGTCAGCACTGTGATCGAGA
The DNA here is from genome assembly GCA_963758335.1 of uncultured Alphaproteobacteria bacterium. Taxonomy (GTDB): domain Bacteria; phylum Pseudomonadota; class Alphaproteobacteria; order Rhizobiales; family Beijerinckiaceae; genus Roseiarcus. The sequence goes on from CAVWVF010000004.1 coordinate 2,090,417, forward strand.
ACATCACAAACGCCGCGAGCATTCTCAGCTGACGATCATGAAACCCATCCCCGTTGGCCGACGGCCTTTGGCGCGTTTCCGAAACCCACTTGGATTCGTCTCTTCCACCAGATGCAGATGAGCCGCAACCCGCCTTAACCTCGCCTGAACCGATGTTGAGCATCACCGACCCGTTTGCTGGCGAAGCCGTTGATCCACGTCAATGCACGAATGCGATTTTTCTGAGTGTCATCAAGATAGTGAATGAGGGAGGAACTGATGCAAATCGACTATGATCATTCCTTGCCTATCCGGTTAACGCAGACACCGACTACATGTAGGGTGTACCCAGTTGCCGGAATAAAGCTCGGCAAAGGTTGGCGCTTGCATGCCGCCCGCCATTCCGAGCAGAGAACGGAACGCGTTGAACGGGTAGAAGCGTCGGTTGAAGCGGAATGTGAATTCGTTGAGGTAGGCTTGTAGATGTTGGCTGCTGACGCCGTGATGGATGCCGGTCAGCCAGGTCTTGAGGTTGGCGAATACAAGATGGAAGATAGGTAGGAACTCCTCGGCCACTTCCGTATCGCCACTTTCGGCAATGGCGTGATGGTTGTAGCCGCGTTTGCGCAACCCGGCATAGCCGCTCCAATCGTCGGTGACGACTAGCGTTCTTGGAGCAACGGCGCTCTCGACAAATCCACAGAGAGACTCGGCGCTGCGATCGGGAGCGACCGCAAGTCGGACTCGTCCGGCGTACCGGCCATCCTTCCGCTTATCCTGGGCAGTCCCCGGCTTGCGGTGGCGGACTTCGACAGCACAGGCGACAAGAGCCTTGTGATGGACGCCGCGGCCTTCGCCGCGAGTCCGGCCGCCGACGTAGGTTTCATCAACTTCGACATGCTGATCAGGCAGGCCGCCGATGCGGTCCTGATCGGGCCGTACCATGCCGGCGCGCAGCTTGTGGAGGTTCATTGCCACGCGGAAGGACCGCATATGTGGCGAGCATGCGAGGCGCCGCGCGGTATTTTGCCGCATGGCGCAGTCCGACCATCAAGCGGCGCGCTCATCGTTCGATTGCGAACGGCCGCTTACGTCCCGATCGCATGCTCATAAATGTCCTCTTCTTGAGCGTTGTGGATGCGCACAAGGGCCTCGATCAATTCGATGATGCGCTGTCCGTCCCTGATCAAGTACCGATCGATTTCCCCGGAAGAGAGGCCGTCGGCGAGCCTTCGAAGGAGCCGCGCCAGGTGGATGATCTCCCGGTGTGCTCTGCTCATCGCCCCTAATCCATGACGATCGACCAGAAATTTGGCGACCTCCGGGTAGACGGCGCTTTCGTCCTCGCGTTCGTGCTTGACGATGTGCTCGACGAGCTGGTCCGCCTCCAAAATCAGCTTCGCCGCGTCATCTGAGTCGGAATGACCGAGCGCATCCGCGATTTCTCGCAGATGATCAAGCGCAGCTTCAACGCGCTCGTGATCCTGGCGCAGCGAGGCGCCGGCCCCTTCTGGCATTTTTCGCCGACTTGATTTGCGTCCGGGAGACAATGCTCTCAAGGCATTGAGAATGACGGCGAAAGCTGACATGCCCATGCCTGCAATGATGCTCTGAAGGGCGATGCGACGAGTGCGTTTTGCAATGGTAATTGCCTCCGACACGCGGTCAAGCCGGTCCACAAGAATCACCACGTCGGCAGCTTCGGATGAAGCGCTGGCTCCTCGTGCGCCCATGGCCACCCCGACATTGGCCGCAGCAAGCGCCGGCGCGTCGTTGATGCCGTCGCCGACCATGACCGTCGGATGCTGGCGCTGTTCCGCCGCTACAGCGTTGACCTTGTCTGCCGGCTCACGGTCCCAAAGCACAGCGTCGAGATCGAGCGCCGCGCCAATCGTCTCCGCAGCTTCAGCGCGATCCCCGGTGACCATGACAATTCGGGAGACGCCGCCTGCCCGCAGGGCTTGCACGGCGCGCGGGGTTTCGCGGCGGAGTTCGTCCGCAAGCAGGATGGCCCCAATGGTCCGGCCGTCAACGGCGACAAAAATGCTTAGCGCCGAACGCCAAGACGCTCGCCGCAAAGCTCGCGCCGCCCATTTCTCCAGCTTGGCGGCACCATAGACCATCTGGTGCGATCCGACCCGCGCGTATCGCCCATCGACGACGCCCTCGAGCCCGGAGCCCATCGTCTCGCGCACTTCGGACGGGATCGAGAGCGTGAACCCCTTCGCTACAGCTGCCTCGACAACAGTCGCAGCCACGACGTGATGTGACGCCTGTTCAAGCGAGCCGGCCACCCTCAGGATTTCGTCCGCGCTCTCTCCCGGAGCGGCCTCGATGGCGACCAGCCGCGCCCCGCCGATCGTGAGGGTGCCGGTCTTGTCGAACATCACGGTATGGGTCCGCGCGAGGGCCTCAAGGGGGCCGCTGCCTTTGATGAGAATGCCGCGTTTTGCGGCTTGCGCGACCCCGGCAATGAAGGCGACCGGCGCCGCCAAAATGAGCGGGCATGGCGTCGAGGCGACCAACACCGCAAGCGCGCGGATCGGATCGCCCGAGAACCACCACGCCCCGCCTGCGGTTACGAGTGTGACGGGCAACAATAGCAGCGCGTAGCGGTCGGCCATGCGCACGAACGGCGCCTTTGCAGTTTGCGCGGCGCTCACCATGCGGACGATCCCGGCATAGGTGCTCTCACTCGCAGTCGCGGAGGCGCGAAGTTCGAACGTCTCGCCCGCGTTCACAGAGCCGCTCCGCGCCAATTCGCCCACCTGCCGATTCACCGGGATCGGTTCTCCAGTCACCGCGGCCTCGTCCAGGATGGCGATCGAACTCACAATCACGCCGTCGACAGGGATGACCTCGCCGGCGCGCACAAGAATGCTATCGCCCACGACGATCTGCTCGATCGGCACATCCTCGATCACCGACTTGATCCTGCGATGGGCAATTTTTGGCGCTCGATCGATCAGCGATCTCAGATCTCGCTCGGCTCGAGCGACGGCAAAATCCTCCAGAATATTGCCGCCGGCGTACATGACTGCGATGACAATCCCGGCGAGGTTCTGGCCGAGCGCAAGCGCGCCAGACATGGAAACGAAGGCGACAGCGTCGACGCCTACCCTGCCCCCCAGGAAGTCCCGGATCATGGAGACGAGTAGGCCGATAACGACCGGAACCGTGCCGCCCGCCCAGCACCAGTTTGCTAAATCGGTTCGACCCAAGCCCCAGGCGAGCAACCCCAGCAAGAGGCCAGCGACCGCAATAGATACGAGCGTCCGACGAAATAGCCGTTCATTCAACCCAGTCGCTTCGCTCAAGCTGGCGATGCGAGCGGGTGAATTGGCTAGGTCAGCCATGTCGATCGCCCTCAGGTCGAGGAAGGTACGTAGTTCGATAGCGAATTGGCGGCAAGGGCGTGTTGATCCAGGTCACACCCTTGACGGCAAAAGGCGCTCGGACTCGCGAGAGAGGGGCATTGAGAGAGCTTGAACTTCGACTTCATTGGGCGGCTGAGTGGATGTGAGGACCCCGCGAAGGAAAGCTCAGCGTGTCTTTTCTGCGTCTCCATTTAGTCTGCGGTTGACGAGACTCAATTCTGGGCACCCGTGGCCTGCTAATTTGGATTTGTATCGTCGGGAGGTTATGGTGTCTGCGATTCGAATGGCATCTACCAGGGACGACGTGCTCCAGTTGCCAGTGAGCGTGTCTGCAGACGAACTCGTCGGTCTCCTTCAGGGTGCTTATCGCAAGCCGCACGGCAAACGGGTTGGGCTTGCGTCCCTTGGACGCCTCTTTCAGTCCGATGATGATCGACTGCTGGCCACGGTCAAAGTTGCTGAGGCGCTCGGTTTTGCCGAGCTTTCGGGCGGTGAGCTGGAACTGACGCCGGTTGGCCGTGCATTCGCTGCGGCGCCATCCCACGATCGAAAGAAAATATTCGCCGAGCAGCTTCAACGCGCCGTGCCGGAAGTCGATCTGATCAAAGGCAAGGTCGCAAGCCATCCAAGGCGGAGGGTGTTGCTCGCGGAGGTCGTCGACGATCTGAACGAGTTGCATCCGACGAAGGACGTCGAAAAGGGACTCCTCCAAGTGATTGACTGGTGTCGCTACGCGGGTCTCTTTGACTATGATGATCGAACTCGCCAGATTTCGATCGCGGCCGCATGACGAAGCGCTGATCGTGTGAACGCACGGGCGCGATGCAATGTCCACAGTTCCTCGGATTGCGCAGAGAGGCGGACGCTCTTGGACTGGCAAAGTCCGACGAGACCAACCTCCTCGACGGCATGGCGGGCGAGAGCTACGAAAACACCAAGATGTACGTCGAGTTCGCCAACCAGGCGGATGCGGCGGGCGACAAGAAGGTGGCCGCCTTGTTCCGGCAGATCGCAGCCGACGAAGGCGACCACTATGCCGCTTACAAGAAGGCCTTGGAAAAGCTACGCGCGAGCAATTGAGTCCCCGCGCGGCGCGAGAAACCTCTTGCGCCGCGCGCAGAGGGTGGCGGGAACAGCCCTCAGCGCCCATGCCGTCGCTGCCGCCCCTGATAGGCGCGGATTGCGCGCAAAAAATCGACGCGTCGAAAGGCCGGCCAATTGACGTCCGAGAAGTAGAATTCGCTGTGGGCGCTCTGCCACAACAGGAATCCTGAAAGGCGAATCTCGCCGCTGGTGCGAATGATGAGGTCCGGATCGGGCAGACCGGCCGTGTAAAGGCGTCCGGCAATCGCATCCGGCGTGAGACGCTCGATCGCTTCGGACAACGTCGCGCCTTCGGACGCCATGTTACGCAGGCTGCCGCGAACCGCATCGACGATTTCCTCGCGCCCGCCATAAGCAACGGCGATGTGGAGTTGCATGGCGTCATAGGCGCGCGTCGCTTGTTCTGCCGATCGGATTGCGGCGAGCGTCGAGGCAGGGACAAGCGCGAGCTCGCCAATGGCGCGCACGCGCACGCGCCGGCGATGAATCTGCGGGTCGGACGCTAGCGCCGCCATCTTGGTTTCGATCGCCCCAAATATGCCGGTGACCTCTTCGGGGGGTCGCTGCAAGTTGTCTGTCGAGAACACCCAAAGGGTGACGACCGGGATGGCGAGTTCGGCACACCAGTCGAGCATGTCGTCGAGCTTCTGAGCGCCCAGCTCGTAGATCGCTCGAGGATCGGTGAGACCCAGAGAACGCCCGTGCCGGCGGTTGCCGTCGAGGATGATGCCGACGTGCCGAGGCGATGGCCGCCGCCTGATCTGGCGCAGGAGCCGCTGCTCATAGACATAGTAGAAAGCGCGCAAGGGCATACGTGTACCCTGCGAACCCCGCCACAGGGGCCAATTCAACCTCGGGGAAGCGATATAGGGCGTCAAAGACGGCGGCGTCGAATGCAAGTTCAGGTTCCGCGGAGTCCGCGAAGACGGTCCAGTCTTGACCGTGATTATTGCGGCTAGACTGCGGCGCGTGGGGGCAGCCGCTTCGAACTTATTGCACTTGGCAAAAGGTGTCTGCAGGCAGTGCATTGCGAAAACGTCGTCAATTTCGAGCTCGCGCCCTCCGATTCTTACCCAATCTGAAGACTATTCGAGACACTAATTGGAAAGATGGCGGCAAAAGGGAAAAAAACTATAATTTTCCGTAACGTTTTTCGCCCTGTATCGGGACGCGGACTCCATCTTTGTCGGCGGACACGATCGTCGGGCTAGGTCGTCATGTCATCTCCCCCGCGCGTATTGAATCTGCGTCCAGCTGGCCGTGAACGCCCAAAAGGGTCGACGATTTGACCCTTTCGCCACGCCGCCGGCGAATGACCGCTATTTGCGCACAGCGGTCGTCCACTACGTGTGCCTCAGCAGATTGGCGCTTTCTGACAGCGCGCCGCCCCGTTGCACGCACTCGAACGTCGTTTCAGCGCGCTCGTTGAAATACCTGCCTTCGTTGGGCTTGTTTGCGAAGCCCACGCCAATCGGTGACAGCCGAGTGAGGGCAAGTTGCAGGTCGATCGTAAACTCACGACCCAGCGGGCTCGATACGGCACGGTCAACTCGCAGGTGACTCAGTACTGGCATGACGGGCGTCCGGCTAGCCGCGTAAGACCTCCTGGGGCCGTAGAAGCGGATAGCCCCCAATCGGGCCGCCATTAGACCGTTATTGCGCCCGTAACGAGGATTTCGTTCTCGTTGTGACGGCGGGCAGCCCCGCCAACCGCGAATCCAGCAGGCCGCCGTCGCTCGCCATCCCGCGCCGCCGACGATCGCTCGCGCCCTCCCGCTCGCGTCCTCCGGTCAGATACGCCTGGGGCGCGTCGATACGCCCGGTCTGGTCGCGCCCGCACCGGTCCTCGCCAACGCGCGCGGCCCCGGCCTTCGCCGCCGCCGATACGACGGATAAGGCGAGCTGCTGCGCCGTGGCTCGCTCGGCCGTCGTTAATGTAGGCCGCCAGATGATCCTCGAGCCGCGGTTGGTGTGCATTTGGACCACGCCGAGGAGCAGATGGGCGCGCATTTTCGGGCGCGAGCGACAACGCTGCGGTCAGAACGCGTTCGGCGGCGTCGAGCCGCGTGGCTTGATCGTCAGGGAGAAAATTGAGCGCGACTTGTATGTCCACCGCCCGTGGCGCTTCGTCCCAACACACCGCGCCCGCTCGCGTATATCTTGGCATGTTAAAATCCTCCTACTTACAGGCGCGCAATTCCTTTTCGAGGCGGCCGGCCAGATCGAGCGCCGACACGACGTCCGCGAGGCTGCAGGCGTCGATCGCCGTCGCCCGCTCGGCCTCGTATCTCAGAACGGCGATTTCGCGGATTCGACCAGAGTCTGCGCTTGGAAACGTGGCGGCGATGCGGTCGTAAAGATCGGCGAACCTGCGCCCGGCGATCGAGCGCATGTCGACATCGGCCGTCAGACGGCGCGGATCGTTGGTCACGAGCGCCCTGGCTCGTGGATGACGAAGAACAGCGCTACCACCTTGCATCAAGCGAACCTCAAGCGGTCATCATCCAATGCCGATGGAACAAGACTTTCCGGTGGCCTGGCGCTCCGCCCCGGCGGAGAGTCCACAAGAAATTTCGTGCGGAGCCGGGCGGTCCTACCGCCGAGCCAATAGGAAGGCCGTAGGCGGCCCCGCGGCGATGGTAGCGGCGAGAGGCCGGAAGGCCGCCAGCGCCCGCCCCTGTGGCCCGGCGCTGGCGATCGGCGGGCCGGGGAGATCGGGGCGCTCAATACCGAGAAAAGCGATCAGCGACGCTTCGCCGAGGCGTTCTCGCCCAGCGCATAACCTCTTCGCTGATGTTCATCACCGCCTGCGTCGCCGCCCTGACGACGCTTCCGGCAACCGCATTGATCCGATCGTCGTGTCCGCCCGGCGGATGATCAATCGAGTCCTTGCCCGATCGCGCCGTCCGACGCTCGAGGCCGATAAGCTGCGCAAGCGCCTTCCGGTCGTCGAGAAGGTCGACGCGCCGCGAGTTAATCAACGGCAGCATTTCGACATAAATCTCGCTCTTCGTCCGCTCGCTCGGCTCATACGACACGCCGCATTTGCGGAACAACTCCCGCGGAAACTCGCCCGCATACTTGTCGCCCGTGACCGTCCCGCAGCGATAGCTCTTCAAGATCAAGGCGAACTCGCTCACGACCGCCTCGGGCGAGAAAGGCGGCATGCGCTCGCGCACAAGGTCGAGCACCACCCGGCCGTCGACCTCACGGTGACTGATCGCCAGACTGAATCCGTCCGCAGATCCGCCCGAAGGATCCGTAAACGCCCGGTAGCCCACGCCCGAAAGCGGCGGACGCTCGAAGCAACCCATCTCGACGCACGCCTCGACCGCCTCACGGCTGACAAAGCTCTCGATGTCGGTGCGGAAATTCGCCAGATACTCGGCCGAAGCGCTCGCCGCATCGCGCTCGATCGCCCGGTCGACGACGCTCTGCGGCAATGACGGATTGAGATCGCGGCTCGAGCCCCGCGCGACGAGGATCCGCTTGTCGCCCTTCTCGCCGAAGTGGCGTTTCCACGTCTCGAACACTTCGCCGCGCCGCGCATAGGGGCTCGAGATCACAACCAACGGGCCCTGCGTCGTCGCCAAGCCGGGCCGGACGGCGTCGAGGATCTCGGACAGGGGATTACGGCTGTTGTCGCCCTCGTCATACCAAAACGCAGCTTCATCCGCGATGCACGCCAGACACGTCACGCCGCGCAAGGCGCGAAACGACGCCGGCCGAACCTCGAGCACAACGCCGGTCGTCAACGTCACCGTCTCGGCCGCCTCCGACCGCACAAGCTCGCTCAGCATCGGCGTCGCGCGGATGATCCCGGTCGCGTAGGACAGGACGATCCTGGCCTGGACCGCGTTTTGCGCCAACATGAGGACAACCGGCCGCTCGCCGATCGCCAGGACGCCGGTGTAGTCGCAAAGGCATGCAAGATAAACGGCCAGCGTGGCCGCGGCGCGGCTCTTGCCGCCCCGACGGCCAATGACGCACCAAAGTTCCTCGATCCTCTCCAGCGGCTCGCTCTGTCGATCTGTTAGCCGTTTGAAGATCGCGCGCTCATCGTCGTCGAGCGGCTCGCCCATGGCCGCGATCAGCATGACGCGCCACGCCCGCCAGGACTCGCCGGGAAGCACGCCGGCGAGCAGATCCGGGTCGGCCAGCGCGTCGCGCATCGATATGAGCGGGCGGCCTCCGATCATGGCGCAGCCCTTTGCCGGGCGCGCCCGGTGAGATGCTCGTGCAGACTCGGCGGCGCATCGGACGCCTGGCGTCGCCTGGCGGCGCGCAGCGCCTTTTCTTTCCTCTCAATCACATTGCTGAGGCGCACCAAGTCCTCGCACGCCGCAATGTCGCCATTCACGACCGCGGCCTGCATCATTTCCCGCGTGAACATCAGCCCGGCCAACTCGCGCAGCCGGACCGGACTATCGGTGCCAAACTCCACAATGAGACTGTCGAGGAGGTCACGATACCGTTTGCCCCTGGCGGAACGGCCGTCAACGCCATGCAGCGCACGCAGATTGTTCGTCACTCGAGCGCGAGCTTTTGGCGAACGAACAGTGATCGCCACAGCATCCAGCATCAAAACCTCGTCTTCGTATTTGCGATCCGCCCGCGATTATGCGGCTCCGAAACGACACCCCCACGTTACCCTGGCCATCATCGCGCGAACGCCCAACCCGCGCAACGCCGACACAACGGGACATTCCAGGCATTGCCGCGAGGCCGGGAGCGCCTGATTGACATCAGCGAGACTGGCGCCCTCTCAACTACCACGCCTTTTTCGGGCCTCCATCCATATTTCAGTGTCAGATCGGCGTCATCGCGCCGCGCAAGGCGCGCAACACGCTTATGATCTGAAGCGCATGGCCGCCGACGGCTTCGACGACAACGGAGAAATCGTGATCCCCGATTGCGTCCGCGGCGCGCCCCGGACAAGGGGCCGAGCAACTATCTTTCCCTGCTGGTCAACCGCGCCAGCATGACCGGCATGGTCGTCTACGACTACGCCGACCGCTATCACGAGGCGACAAGCGCCATTGCCGGCTGGCTCGCCGCCGGCAAGCTCAAGTCGCGCGAGGATATCGTCGCCGGGTTTGCAACCTTTCCTGAGACGCTTCTCAAGCTCTTCGCGGGTGAGAACTTCGGTAAGCTCGTGCTGCAGGTCGCCGAAGCGTGAGGGCCGTCGGAGTCGTGTCAGGCATCCTCGTGAAGCTGCTCACCGCGTAAGAGGCGGCGCGCGATTCCGGGGTTCGCAGCCGAGTGCGCGCTGTTGGCGAACGGGCCGCAAGGCAGCGCGCAACCGCGATAAGGATATGCCGCTTCGTTTCCGGGTCGACCCATTCGCGGAAGTGGCGCCCATCGTCGCGAACTAAGCGTCACTTCTCGGCGTAAAGAGTGGGCGGAAGAATATGCTCCCTTAGAGTCTGTCCGAGAACATCATGCGGGATTGCATAGCTTTCGCAGCATGAGGCCGAAACAAACAGGAGCCGACAATGAAAGTTGCAGGATCAATCGCGTTGGTGACGGGCGCCAATCGGGGTCTCGGCCTCGCCTTTGCCCGCGCGCTCAAGGAAATGGGCGCCGCGAAGGTCTATGCCGCGGCCCGCAATCCGGAGGCGGTCACTCTTGACGGCGTTGTGCCGCTGAAACTCGACGTCACCAGCGACGAGGACGCCGCCGCGGCGGCGAGCGCGGCCACCGACGTCAATCTGCTCGTCAACAATGCCGGCATCGCCAGGCCCGGCGGCTTTCTCGCCGACGGTGCGGTCGACGCGGCCCGCGAACAGTTCGAGGTCAACTTCGTCGGCCCGCTGCGCATGGCGCGCGCCTTCGCGCCCGTGCTGGCGAAGAACGGCGGCGGCGCAATCGTCAACGTCCTTTCCATCGCAAGCTGGATGAACGGTCCGACGCTGGCGACCTATGGCGCGTCGAAATCGGCGGCGTGGGCGCTGACCAACGGCCTTCGCATCGAACTTGCGGAACAGGGCACCCAGGTCGTCGGGCTGCATGCGGGCTTCATCGACACGGACCTCGCCCGCAATTTCGACGCGCCGAAGAGTTCGCCCGAGCAAATCGCGCGGACGACGCTTGACGCGCTCGAGCGAGGCGAAGGTCAGGTGCTGGCCGACGAGATCTCCCGTCAGGTCCATCGCGGCCTATCCGCGGATCACCCGGCCTATTTCCAAACCGTCGCCGCACTTCGCTCGGGTGGCGGCCTGTCGGCTGGCTGAGCCAGCGAACTGCTGCTTCGCCCGAAGATCAAGGAGGCTTTCCATGCCCGGTTCCGCTGAGCACGACATTTTCATATGCAGCCCGTTCTCGCGGCCTTGCCAATGGCTCCGCTTATCGGCTCCTGGAGTCCATTCGCGCTCGCGACGGGCGGCTTCCTTCTACGGGTTCCACACCGACGCGCCGTCCTTCTTCGGCCGATGGGCGCTGCTTATGGGGTTCGTAGTTGCGGCGGCAGTTCGTGATCTAACGAGAACGGATACGAAAGATGGTGGGCCGTAGGGGATTGCAGGCGGGCAAGCGCTGAAAGGCAGAGAATGGTCCCAGTTTGTCTTGCCAAGAACATCGCTAGCAAGGCGGCTTAACGCAACTGAACTGCCAACCTGCAGCTCTTCCCCGGCCATATTCCAGGACACCAGACGGTGCCGATCGTCCGCACGCGGCCGAGGGCTGCGAGCTTGTCCTCGCGCGCTGAGCACCACCGGGGCCGCCAAACTTCGGCGCCCGGCCGGTGACGAATATCAGCAACGTCTCAAGCCGCCCTGGCGCCTGGATCCCCACGAATCGGTGCAACGTCCCGGCGACCTCGTTGTGCGAACAGCGGACACGAAGCCGCGCAAGACCCACAATATGATTCGCCTTGAGCGCGGATCGAACACTCTTCGCCTTCGCGGGCCTCTGGGCACGCCTGCGCGGCGCCCGCGGCCCGAAAAGCGCGCTCAAGGGGCAGGACGGCGATCGCATCAACGCCGTCCCCGCCGCCGCCGGATTCAACTTCCACCTTCTCTTGAGATGGCTGACAGCCCTTTTGCGTGCCCATCTCCTGGCCGCAATCCAATCGGCTCAAAGCTCAAAGCGAGCCTGACTCCGCGAAGCAAAAGGTTCTTCCACGGGCGACTGTTGAGTGCTGTTGCTTAGGTCGCAGCTGGTATCGATGAGACGGATAGTCAGGTCAGCCGGTCCGCGCGCCTCCAGCGCCGGCGCGGCGGGTCCCCTCCTCCGTAATCAGCCGCACTCCGACGTCGAACGTGAAATAGGACCAGACCCAGCTCACTACCACCGAGAGCCGATTGCGCAGGCCGACAAGGAACAGAATGTGCACTGCGCCCCACAGCCACCACGCCACTGCGCCGGTTAGCTTGAACCGGCCGAAATCCGCGACCGCGCTCTTGCGTCCAATGGTGGCCAAACTGCCCTGGTGCCAATAGCGAAACGGCGGCGGCGGCTTGCGGTTCCGCAGCCGCGCCCGCAGTACCGAGGCGACGTAGGCGCCCCCCTGCTTCGCCGCGGGAGCTAGTCCGGGGGCAGGCTGGCCGTTCCAGGCGAGCGCCAACGCCGTGTCGCCGATCGCGAAGACGTCGGGTAAGCCAGGGACAGACAAGTCCGGCCCTACCTTGATGCGGCCCGCCCTATCGGGTTCCGTCCCCAGCCACGCAGCCGCGGGCGAAGCAACCACGCCGGCCGCCCATAAGATGGTTCCGGCCGCGATGCGCTCGCCGTTAACCAACACACCATCTGCGTCGATGCCCTCGACCCGGCTATTGACGCGCACTTCCACGCCGAGAGCCTCGAGCGAAGCCCGGGCAAAGCCCGAGAGCCGCTCGCTGAATTGAGGCAGCACCCGCGGCCCAGCCTGCACCAGCAGGATGCGCGCCGAGGCCGGGTCGAAATTGCGAAAGTCCTTGGCCATCCCGTTGCGGGCGAGCTCCGCGATTGCGCCCGCCATCTCCACCCCGGTCGGTCCCGCGCCACAGATCAGGAAGGTCAAGAGCCTCTCCCTCACTACCGGATCGCCGGTCGCCTCGGCTTGTTCGAAAGCGTCCAGAATGCGGCTGCGAATGCTGGTAGCGTCCTGCACCGATTTCAGCCCCGGCGCGTGTTCCGCCCATTCGTCGCGGCCGAAATAGCCATGCGTAGCGCCGGTCGCGAGCACGAGCGCGTCGTATGCAACCGCGCGGCCGTCGACGATCACGCGGCGGGCAGCGACCTCGACCGCGGTGACCGTGCCGCGCAAGACGCGCAGTCTCGCATCATTGTGGAAAACGGCGCGGATGGGCGTCGCGATATCGGCGGGGGACAGGCCGCCGGTCGCAACCTGGTACAACAGCGGTTGGAACAGATGATAGTTGTGACGGTCGACCAAGGTTACTCGCGCCCGCTCGTGACGCAGCCCCGCCGCGCACGCCATGCCGCCGAAGCCTCCGCCAACGATGACGACATGTGGTGCGCCGTCATCGAGTGGGGATGCGCTACCCGCCCAACGGACGATTAGACGATCGAGCGAATAGCGTCCGGGTCCGGACACGCCCAGCAGGGCCAATAGCAGAGGTCCGTAGATCGTCATCCCCTGATCAGCGCCCATCATCGCCATGCCGGATCCCACGGCGAGAAGACCGGCAGCCACCACCGGCGTGAGCAGACCCAACCCCAGCAGTGCGGCGCCGATTGCAGCCAAGGGCCTAGGCAGCATCCCGGATGCCATAGTCGGCAGCATTGTCGGCACCACCACCGGCCCAGTGAGTGCCGCCGCCAGCCATAGCCGCAGGCCGAACTGATAAATTGGGCCGACCTCCGGCTTGACCCAGCTCGAAGCTGCTATCGCGGGACCGGCCAGCGGCAGTGGGCTATCCGCCAGACCTTTGGCCAGAACGCGATCAAGCGACAGCGGCCCGGCTCCTTGCACCACGTACCAGCCAAACAGGGCGGCCCAAAATAGATGCTCGTCTTGCGGCGCTCCGCGGGACTGCGCCAGCAGCGTCAGGATGAGCATCAGCAAAGCCACCGGCCTAACCAAAAAACCTACGTCCAGCAGCACCGGCCCCATCACCTGTGCGAGGATCATCGGCCAAGCCGTGCGGAAATCGCCGACGGCGCTGCCCGGGAGCATCCCCGGTGCGAAGAATGCCTTCGCCAAAGACATGCGGACCAGCAGGTCGACAACTGGCGCCGCTACCCGCAGCACCGTGCCGCTGACGTCGAGCGGCACCGCCAGCCGCGCCCGCAGTCCGTCGCCTCGAAAGAATGTTATCGGGTTCGACACCTTGCCGCCTTCGCTTTATCTGGCCAATTCAGCATCGACTAGCCTCGGTTCGCCCAACTCGGCCGTGCGCTTCAATTCCGCCCGGCCCGGCCCGCGCCTCTCATGACACAAACGGCGAAGGCGCGGCGACTGAGGCCTGTGTAGTTCGGCGCGACCTTGGCGAGCTGTCTCTGCGGGGCAATGGCGGCGAGAGCCGCGGTGATACCGCCGGCTAAGCCAGCGAAGCAGGGGCTTTCGTGCATTTCATTGAGGTCGTCTCCTGCGGCTTCGCGCCGATGAGCGCGGGCCAATTAAGCGCAGGAGCGGTTTTCGAGCTGAAATGCCTATTCGCAATCGATGCGATAGCCACCGTCTATAGGGCCGAGCCGCCGCGATTCGAACATGCGGCGCGGACAAAATGGTATGGGCTTTGTTATCGATATTGGCGACAACTCGAGCGACGGCGTCCGCCTTTGCGACCCGCTTATCGCTCATTCGGCCGGCGTAAGAAGCCGCCTGGCCGACGCCCGCCGGCGCAAGCGCGTCCTCGGATTCCATCGCCGGCTGCGGTTCGCTTTGGGACATTTCTCTCCTTCCGAAGGGGCCGCGGCGGCGCCGTCGCCAGACCGAAAGGGGCGGTCTCCTGCCCCACAGTGGCTAGCGGCGACGCCGCTGCGCCCCGCGAATTTTGCGCGCGCTGGGCAAGATCGAGAACGTCACTCGCGGCGGTATGAGTGATGCATCGAAGTCAGAGCGCCGCCTGGGGCGTGGCCGCTCTGACAGCCTGGCCGATAAAGCCGATCGCTTCGGCGAGCACTGCGGATGGCTCCGCGATCCGGAGTGCGGCCAGCCGAACGGCAAACGTTGACAAAAGAGTCTTCGGCCATAAAGTCCTCCCAATGCTGCCATGCCCGTCGACCATACCCGTGAGATCGTCATGGAAATGCACCAGGTTCGTTATTTCCTCGCACTGGCCGAGGAGCTGAATTTCACGCACGCAAGCGAGCGGTGCAATGTGACGCAACCCTCATTGTCGCGCGCCATCAAGCTTCTTGAGGAGGAGCTTGGAGGGCTGCTCTTTCGCCGCGAGCGCAAATCGACACACCTCACGGATCTTGGCCACATGGTCCTTCCACATCTTCAGTCGGTTTACGACCACTCGAGGTTAGTGAAACACCTGTCTCAGGAGTTCGTGAGAAAGTGGCCACTCAAACTGGGGATCATGAGCACGATTTCGCCTGACGAGATTGTCGATCTCATCGCCAATATTCGAACCCGCCATCCGGATGTGGAGCTGAGACTTTGCGATGCGAATGCAAAGGATTTGCGCGCGCGTCTTTCAGACTGGCGATCTCGAGGTCGCCATCTACGCTTTACCGGGCGAGGAACCCGACGAGCGCATTCATTCGATTCCGCTGTTTCGCGAGCAGATGGTTCTCGCCGTTCACCGCGACCATCGTCTCGTCAAAACGGGCGCGTTCCCCGTTCGAGAGATGAATGGCGAGAACTATATCCACCGCATCCACTGCGAGTTCGCTGGTTATGCAGACCACATTCTCCAGCAGAAAGGGGTTACCTGCAAACCCACCTATTGGAGCGAGCGCGACGACTGGACCTTGGCTATGGTCGCCGCCGGCTTGGGATTTGCATTCATGCCTGCAAACTCAGTCAAACACCCCGGCGTGGTGGGTTTGCCGGTCGTCGAGCCGGAGTTTTGGCGACAGGTAAGCCTCGTGAGCGTGAGAGGGCGTCGCTATTCGCCTGGGGTCGGCTCGCTGGTGCGCGAGGCGATGCGGAAGACGTGGTTCGGCAAACAACCGAAGCCCTCTTACATTGAATTGATTGAGCGATGAAATGGCTGAGATCGATCTCACCGGACGCCCGGCTGTTTGAGCGCGGCTTGCCGCGCAAAATTCGAACTCAGATCTGGACCAACAGACGCTGGCCCAAACCTCTCGACGCGCAGATGATCGAGAAGCCTTTGATCGTGTCGCACTATAGCAAGTGTAACGTCGCCTTATTTGCGCCAGTTGGCGGGGTCGGCTCTATAGACGGCGGCTATCGCATCGATTGCGAATAGGCATTTCACCTCGAAAACCGTTCCTGCGCTTAATTGGCCCGCGCTCATCGGCGCGAAGCCAGGAGACAACTCCAGTGAATTCCGCGAGCGCCGCTGTGGCGTCGGCCGGGCCCGCGGTCCGACCGATCACTCTAGTCCAAAGACGTTTCTCCACCCTTTCGACAATATGTCAGAAATGCCTTCCGGCCGGACCTCGATCATGCTCGATCGCAGCCGGGCATTAGTTCCAGACCCAAAGGCGCCACCAGCATGGACGAGCCCCCCATTTCCCGCGGATTCAGGTCGAGACGACAAGAGCAAGGTCTGACCAACCGGATTCCGCCTGGACAGTATGTGACGACGGATTTCCCGGTTCTGTCGGCCGGACCAACGCCGCAAATCAGACTCGAAGAGTGGACTTTTGGGCTTCGCCTCAACGGATTGGAGCTCGGCAAGTGGACATGGGCTGAATTCCACGCGCTCCCCCAGACCACAATCAAGACGGACATTCATTGTGTCACGAAATGGTCGAAGCTCGACACGGTCTGGCAGGGCGTGACGTTCGACGACCTACTCGCGGCCGCCGCCGTCAGGGAGCCGCCGGCGCTTTACGTCATGGCGCACTCGGACGGAGGCTACACGACAAATGTCCCTGTCGCCGACCTTGTCGGGGGCAAGGGCATGATCGCAACTCGCTACGACGGAGCGCCAATTCCACCCGCGCACGGCGGTCCAGCCCGACTTCTCGTCCCACATCTCTACTTTTGGAAGAGCGCCAAATGGGTGCGGAGATTGCGGTTCATGGAAGAGGATGAACATGGCTTCTGGGAGTCGTTTGGCTATCACAACCACGGCGACCCCTGGAAAGAGCAGAGATATGACGGCGATTGAGCCCTCCGCCGCCCCCGTGCGCAGGCTTGAGTGGCGGCGAGCCAAAGTGCATCAGGTCATCGTCGAAACGTCGCGCGTCAAAAGTCTTCTTCTCGAGGTCGCCGGATGGGAGGGACACCTGCCGGGCCAGCATGCGGACATTCGGCTCACGGGCGAGGATGGCTACCAGGCGCAGCGCAGTTATTCGATCGCCTCGCCCCCGAGGATGGATTGATCGCTTTGACCGTGGAGCGAGTGGAGAACGGCGAGGTTTCGCCATATCTCGTCGATGAGCTTCGGGAGGCCGACCAATTCGAATTGCGGGGGCCGATCGGCGGCTACTTCGTGTGGACCGTCGCCATGGGCGGTCCTCTCTGTCTCATCGCGGCCGGGTCGGGAATCGCGCCCCTT
Source organism: uncultured Alphaproteobacteria bacterium (assembly GCA_963758335.1). Taxonomy (GTDB): domain Bacteria; phylum Pseudomonadota; class Alphaproteobacteria; order Rhizobiales; family Beijerinckiaceae; genus Roseiarcus. The sequence continues at coordinate 2,107,467 of CAVWVF010000004.1, forward strand.
ATGGCGATGTTGCGTCACCGAGACAGGCAGAACAGCCGCGTCCCCGCCGTGCTGTTGCATTCGTCCAGGAACCTGGAAGATGTGATCTACCGAAAAGAACTTGATGCAATGGCGCGCCGCGATCCCGATCTGCGCGTTGTCACGACGCTCACCAGAGAACAGCCGGAGGGATGGACGGGCTACCGGCGAAGGATCGACAAGTCGATGCTGGCCGACGCGTGCTTTCCACCCGACCGAAATCCAAAGACATATGTCTGTGGCCCCGCGCCTTTCGTGGAAGACGTCTCAAGTTTTCTGGTGGAGCTTGGGCATGACGCCGTCACGATCAAAACGGAGCGGTTCGGACCCACCGGAGGATAGAGGCAATGGCTGAGAACGATCTGGACTTGGTTCTGGATGGCAATGCCGCCGCAGGCGCTCTTCGCGAGGTCTTCGCCGCCGACGTGACGACCGCCCATATTCAATGCGACGCATGCGGCTCGGTCGGAGCGGTGGGTTCTCTGCGCTACTATGCAGCTCCGATGGGAGTCGTGTTGAGGTGCAGCAATTGTGCGGCCATCGTCCTTCGGGCGGTCCACACGCCGCATGGCCGTTGGCTGGAAATGACGGGCGCGCGGTGCCTCAGAGTTGCTCCGGCCTGAGGGGCGAGAGACGCTTCCGCGGAAAGATTGAAGGACTCCGCCAAACGCGTCTTTTCACTCGCTGTGACGTCTGAAGAGGCTGTTCCTCGGCAAGGGCAATTCGGCGCACAGGCCTTTTGGCCTTTGGCCCGGGCGGCGCCCATTGCAGCGGCGAAGCCAGGGTCGAACGCTGATCCGAGTTCCCGCTCTATAGACGGCGGCTATCGCATCGATTGCGAATGGGCATTTCACCTCGAACGCCGTCCCTGCGCCTAATTGGGCCGCGCTCATCGGCGCCAAGCCGCAGGCGCTTTGCTGGCCAGGCACGCGGTCTCACCGACGCTCTTGCAGCGATAGTCGCCGATCCAGCGCGGATAAGTGCGGCGGCGCGTTCGGCCGAATGAATGAACAGACGCTCGGGCCTGGAAAGGACCTCAATTATCGCTGACCAGATAATCGCACGAAATGGTTCTGCGCCCGGGTAAGGACTCTCCAATGGCGCCGCGTACACTTCCGCGGTGCGGTCAGCCGGGTTGGTCCCTTCGAAGGAGAGTAAAGATGTCCTCAAGCGATGTGAGCGTAGTCCTCGTCCATGGCGCCTGGGCTGACGGATCGAGCTGGGCGAAGGTCATCGAGCCGTTGGCGGCCGATGGCGTCAGGGTGACGGCGGCGCCGCTGCCGCTGACATCGTTCGACGACGACCTGGCTGCGCTCGATCGAACGGTCGAGCGCGTACCCGGACCGGTCGTCTTGGCCGGCCACGCCTATGCCGGCGCGGTCATCGCGGCGACGCGGAGCGAGAAGGTGAACGTGCTTGTCTACGTGGCCGCGCTCGCTCCCGACGAGGGCGAGACGGTCGCGGACGTGTTCTACCGCACCGAGCCGCATCCTCAGGCGCCCAAGCTCGCGCCGGACGCGCATGGGTTGATCTATCTGCCCGAGGCGGCCTTCGCCGCCGCCTTCGCGCAAAACGCCTCTCCAGGGGAGCTGGCGGTGCTGGCCGCGGTCCAGCGGCCGATCTCGCCTGCCTGCATCACCGTCAAGATGGAGCGGCCTTTGTGGAAGGACCGGCCGAGCTGGTTCCTCGTGGCTGAGCAGGACCGCATGATCGCCCAAGACAATCAGCGCTTCATGGCCGAGCGTATGAAGGCTCGGCTGCGATCGCATCCTGTCGATCACGCGCCGCTTGTGACCGCGCCGGGTTTCGTCGTGGACATCATCCGCGCGGCGATCGACCAGACCGTTAAGAGCTGACCGTTCTCGCAAGAAGCAAGCGACTCTCGCAACTGCGCCAACCGGCGTCATTCGGGTTATTGCCTTCACTCAATAACCTCATTGATGGGGTTGACGAGGTTATTGCTCAGCAAAGGAAAAGCCCCATGACCGCCATCAACTATCGGACCGCCAAGGTGGACGGCGGCAACATCTTCTACCGCGAGGCGGGCGCGCCGGATGCGCCGAAGTTGCTGCTGCTGCACGGCTTCCCGAGCGCTGGCCATATGTTCCGGGACCTCATCCCGCTCCTGGCCGACCGCTTCCACATCGTCGCTCCCGATCTGCCGGGCTTCGGGAACTCCGATATGCCGGATCGCGGACACACGTTCGAGCGGATCGCAGAGGCAATCGACCGCTTCACGGAGATTGTCGGCTTCGACCGCTATGCCGTCTACGTGTTCGATTACGGCGCGCCGACCGGGTTCCGGCTCGCCGTCAAGCATCCGAACCGGATCATTGCGATCATTTCCCAGAACGGCAACGCCTATGAGGAGGGCTTAAGCGACGGGTGGAACCCGATCCGCGCTTATTGGCAGGACGCCTCGCATGCCAACCGGGAGGCGCTGCGCGCGTTTCTGAAGCCCGACACCACGATCTGGCAGTACACGCACGGCGTACCTGACACGACGAGGGTCTCTCCGGACGGCTACTCGCTCGACAATTTCTACCTCTCCCGGCCCGGTGTGGCCGAGGTGCAGCTCGACCTGTTCGGCGACTACAAGAGCAACGTCGCGCTCTATCCGACCTTCCAGCAATATTTCCGGACCCATAAGCCGCTGTTGCTGGCGGCGTGGGGCAGGAACGATCCATTCTTCCTGCCGCCAGGCGCAGAGGCGTTCAAGCGCGACATCCCGGGCGCGGTCGTGCGCTACTTCGATACCGGACATTTCGCGCTGGAGACGCATGCTCCGGAGATCGCAGCGGCCATTCGCGACTTCCTTCCCCGCTGACCCCCACTTCGAAATCGAGGAGGCAGCCCATGGCGAAGTCTGTCGCCATCGTCACCGGCGCGAGCCAGGGGATCGGTCGGTCGACGGCCATTCGCCTCGCGCGCGACTTCTCCGCGCTCGTCCTCGTCGCGCGCGACCAGCGCCGCCGGTGAAATTCGCCGATAGCGAGGCCAGGAACAGGCCCGCCGCGCAACCGACGAATCCGAAAACCTGCAGCCAGATCCTGCCCACGACGTCGGCAAGCATCACACCGAACAGGATGCCGACGATGAGCAGCGAGGTGATCAGCGCCGCCCCTTTGGCAGCCGTGATGTCGTTCAGGATCAGGTCGTGGACGCTCCGGGCATGGTCTGAATTCGCGCCCAACGCAGCGGCCAGGATCGTCGGAGTGAATATCCCGATGCCGTAGGTCCCAAGGTCCTGGAGGAACCATGGGACCGAGGCCAAAATCGTCGCGCGGCGGTTCGCGCTGTTGAACAGGGAAGCATAGGTCTGCTGGGACCTGTCGCTCGCTGAGGACTGATCCCGCGCGGCTAGCTTGACCTCGCCGGGATATTGCGGCTTACGCACCAGCAGCTTTTTCACCGCCTGTTCGGCTTTCCCGATCTCGCCCCGACAGCCAGTTGGGGCTTTCGACGATATAGAAGCGACCGATCGTGACCAGCACGGCGGGGATGATCGCGCTCGCGTACATCCAGCGCCAGGCGCTGATTTCGGGCAAGGTCGAGAGGACGGCGTATCCCACCGCCGTGCCGCCCAGCGCGCCGACCGCCTGAAAGGCGAATGCGCCGAGCACGAGCTTGCCGCGGGCGCTGCTGGGGATGGTTTCCGAGATGATCATATGTGCCGTCGGGTAGTCGCAGCCGAGCGCGAGCCCAAGTCCGAACAAACAGATCACAACGTGGATATACCCTTGAGCCACGCAGAGCAGCGCCAGGAACGCGCAGAAGATAATCATCTCCACGACGAACATCGTCTTGCGGCCGAACTGATCCGAGAGGCCGCCGAGGCCGACCGCGCCGACGAGAATGCCGAACAAACTCGCCGCGCCGATGATGCCATGCTCGGCGGCGCCGAGATTGAACTCGTTGGAAAAAAGGGGAAGCGCCACGCCCGTCATGAAGACGACGAAGCCTTCAAAGAACTTCCCGGCGGCGGCGGGCCCCAGATCAGCCACTGCATCCCCGTCATCGGCGCCGATTTCAGGCTGGTGCCGTCAGCCCAGATGGGCAATTCGTCGATGTGCTGCTGTACGGATTTCGCGCCGGCGCCTCCGGCCCGTTCTGCTCCGGCGACATTTTCCATTCGAGCGCTCCGAGTTCTTGGGCGGAAACGGGAAGTTGAGCATGCGCCTGCGACATGCGTCTTACGGACGTCGACGCCCCTCGAAGTTGTGAAGAGAACCGTCGCATCACCGCCCGGAGGCGCGAGGCGGCGGGCTTGGCGCGGCGCGAGAGCGATCAAATCCCTCGGCCGGAACATCATGTGACGGCGATGCCATATCCCGCTTCCGCCTGGCGTCTCAGCGCGGGGTTCCCAGATCCAGCAACTCCAAAATTATGCGCAGATGTTGTGAAATCGTTCGTTCCAAAATGCTCCCGATCCGAGGCAGGCGCAACGCGCCAGCACAGATTGGCGCTCCTAATTGCAGTCGACCGCCGCCTTCGAGCCCAAAGCGAACCGTCGAGACCGGAAAGAGGCGGCGACATCGCCGCCACCCCCATGGTCGTTATTTGTGAGAGTGTTCGTGGGCGGTCGTGGTGTGCTTGTGCGCCTGCTCGCTATGTTCGCGAGCCGCTTCGGCGTGCTCCTTCGCTTCGTCGTGCTCGCCAAGATCATGATGATGGGCGGCTTGGTGATGATGATGGGCGGCAACGTGGTGATGAGCGGCCGCTTGACGATGATGCTCGCTCGCCGGATGCTTTGGGGACTTCGCCATTGGAACACTCCTCCTGACTAAGAGACTATAGCGGGGGCGTGCAACGCACGTTGACGTTTCGCAGCTTTCCCTTGGCAAGCATAACAGAGGGGACGCGTCAGTTTGGTGACAACAGTCTTGGCGGCGGCGGATGGTCGGCCGCGCCCGTCTCTCTTGGCTCGCTATGCTCGACCGGCCACTTTCCCTCCACTGCGACCTCCGCCATCGCAATCCGCAATGCCCGGTCTACTTCAACTCCGGCCGTCCGCGGGGAAAGCAGCCAGGGACGCCCTAATCGCCTTCATGGCGGCCCCTACGGAGGCCCAAGCGCAGGCCACCAGGGAGCGCAGAAGGCCGGAATAGCCCACGCCGAGGCCGGCGAGCCGCACCGCTATCCGGGCAGGAAGCCGAACTTCGACCGGACGCAACTCGGCATCATCCGAGACCTAACGCGGCCCCGGACACGCCGATCCCGCCAATGATACTGCCGCCTGAGTAGATCGGCACGCCACCTTCTGTCGAGCCGTTGCAACATTACTACGTTGCCGCCCGAATCGACGATGGCGATAGCGACGCCCCAGTTGTTCTTAGTTGCCTCGGCCTCGGCCGCCGCCATCGCCTTCTTTGACGCTTCGAGCAGGATCGGCGCGCCGTACGGTGTACTCGGCGGCGGTACTTGTTTCTGACCCATGGGTCCTCCCACCGACATTCAATCGGCCAACAACGGCATCGAACAGCCTATCAAAGACCATCTCTGCTGGGTCACCATGCCTGAAACTGACATTTGCAAGCCCTTTGGTTTGAGCCCACTGGCTAAGGTTTACGAAATTCCCGGCACAGGATAGCGCCGACACATTGTCTTCACTTCCGCCTGTAGCGCCTCGATTGCTGGCGCGTCATCAGGACGACGCAGCGCCCTGACGATCCATTGCGCGATCGTCATCATGTCCTCCTCGCTCATTCCGCGTGTGGTGCAGGCTGGAGTGCCGAGGCGCAGCCCGCTGGGGCGCAGGGGCGGGCGCGGATCGTCGGGGATGATCTGCTTGTTCGCCGTGACGCCGATGGCGTCGAGGGCCTCTTCGGCAGCACGCCCATCGAGACCAAAACTCGCCATCGTATCGATCACAAGCAGATGGTTGTCGGTGCCGCCGGTGATCAGTGTCACGCCTTCTGCGAGAAGCGCCGTGGCCAATGCCCTTGAATTGCGCAGAGTCGCGCGCGCGTATTCGACGAATTGAGGCTCCGCCGCCTTCTTGAAAGTGATTGCAGCGCCGGCGATGACGTTCATATGCGGGCCGCCCTGGAGACCCGGGAAGACCGAGCTGTCGATCTTCTTCGCGTAGGCCGCCTTGCTCAGAATCAGCCCGCCGCGCGGTCCGCGCAGCGTCTTGTGGGTCGTGGTGGTGACGACATCGAAACCGGAATCGAACGGGTTGCGCATGACGTTCGCCGCCACCAGCCCGCCGATATGGGAAATGTCGGCCATCGTCAGCGCGCCGACCGCATCGGCGACTTTCTTGAAAGCGGCGTAATCATAGTCACGCGGATACGAGGAATAGCCGCACAGCACGATCTTGGGTCGGGTCGCTTTCGCGATATCCATCAGTTCGTCGAAGTCGATTGCGCCCCCCTGCTGCGGCGCGCTCTTGTAGCGCACGAAGTTGAAGACCTTGCCCATGTGGGAAACCGGCGCTCCATGCGTCAGGTGGCCGCCGTGCGAAAGGTCCATCGCCAGCACCGTGTCGCCGGGATTGAGGAAGGCGAAATAGCACGCCTGGTTCATCGGCGAGCCGGAAAGCGGCTGGACGTTGGCGTGCTCGGCGCGAAACAGCGCGCAGGCGCGGTCGCGCGCGATATTTTCGACCGCGTCGGTATATTGCTGCCCGCCGTAATAGCGCCGACCGGGATAGCCTTCCGAGTACTTGTTGGTCAGCACCGACCCGAGCGTCGCCAGCACCTCGGGATAGGTGTAATTTTCGGAAGGGATCATCTCGACGCCATCGAGCTGGCGACGCTCCTCGCCGGCGATGGCATGCGCTATATCGGGATCGAAGGAGTCGAGTTTTGCGCGATAGGCCTCCATGGGCGTCTCCCCTCAGGAAGATGGGCCAACCTCTTACAGTCGGCTGCCCAGGCGGAAACGGCTGGACAGTCAAAGCCGGTACCATGCGTCTGAGCCGGACAATTCCTTCGATCGAAGTCTCTGGCGCATCCAAGCGGCGCTACTCGACGCTTTCGCATATGAGCCGGCGGGGCAATAGGCCTTTGTTACAAGAGCCTTTGAAAATGGCGGCGCCGGCGATCCTGAGGGACATCGGCGGGAATTCAGGCGAGGCTCGGAGAGGACGCACTCATCTTTGTCTCCAAGATTTTGCGAAAGGAACCGCCCCTCGCGCGTATGCGACGCAATGCTCTGATCAAGTCAGGCAGAGAGCCGGCCTTCTTTCGCGTCACCTGGCCGCGGTGAGCCTTCACCGTGATCTCGCTGATACTTGACCGGTCTCCGCATGCTGTGTCGAGAGAACAAATCGCTCGTCAGATCAACTTGGCGTCCAGCGTGATCGCGGCGTTGAGCACCTTGGACGCCGGACAGTTCTTCTCGGCGTCGCCGGCCATTCGCATGAACGCGGCTTCGTCCAGGTTCGGCACTTGCGCGCGCAGAGTCAGAGCCGAACGACTGATGCGGGATCCCTGGCCCTCAGGCTCTAGCGTAACTGCGGCCTCCGTATCGAGCTCGGTGGGCGTAAAGCCTGCGCCCTGCAGCTGAAAGGCCAGCGCCATAGTGAAGCATCCGGCATGTGCGGCGGCGATCAGCTCTTCCGGATTGGTTCCCTTCTGGTTCTCGAAGCGGGTCCTGAAAGAATACGGGATTTCTGCGAGCACGCCGGAATCGGTGGAAAGATTGCCGCTGCCGTCGCGGCCTGTGCCGCGCCAAACCGCTTCGCCTTGCGTATCATGATGCGTCTCCGTGCTAATCTGGTTCTGGATGGTCTCGAACCCTCATCATTTGAAGCCGAGTTGGTCCGCTCACGCCGGCTGCTTTAGCGCATTGGCGTCGACCGGCATCTTTCGCAGGCGCTTGCCGGTCGCCGCAAAGATCGCGTTGGCCACCGCGGGGACGATCGCGGAGGTCCCCGGTTCCCCCATGCCGCCCGGCGGCTCGAAGTTTCGGATGACGTGCACCTCGATAAGCGGCGCCTCGTTCATGCGCACCATCTGGTAGGTATCGAAGTTGGCTTGCTCGACCCGGCCGTTCTTGAGCGTGATCTCGCCATAGAGCGCGGCCGTGATGCCGAAGATGATCGCGCCCTCGATTTGCGCTCGCACGATATCGGGATTGACCAGAGTGCCGCAATCGACCGCGCAGACGACCCGACGAACGCGGACCGCGCCTTCCCTCGAGACTTCAACTTCGGCGACCTGCGCCATGTAGGTCCCGAAGACGGACTGGAAGGAGACTCCGCGGCCGACCCGTTCTGGCAACGGCTGCCCCCAGCCGGATTTCTCCGCGGCTAGCTCAAGAACAGCCTTTGCCCGCGGCGCGCTGTCGAGCAGCGCCCGCCGAAAGCCGACCGCATCCTGCTTCGCCGCGGCCGCCAGTTCATCGATGAAACTTTCGGTCACAAAGACATTGTGCGACGGCCCGACGCTGCGCCAGAAGGCGGTCGGAATCCCCGGAGGCTCCACCCGCAGATACTCGACGTGCATGTTCGGGAGAGCGTAGACCAGATCGATCGCGCCGTCGGTCGAGTCAGGGTCGAGACCGTTGTTGAACGTCACAGGGATATATCTCGCGAGGACAGAGGAGCCCGCGAAGCGATGGCTCCAGGCGACCGGCTTTCCCTCTTCGTCGAGACCTCCCGAGATTCGGTCGAACCAATAGGGCCGGTACATGTCGTGCTGGATGTCTTCCTCGCGAGTCCAGACGACCTTCACCGGACCGTCCACATGCATGGCGATCTGGACAGCGCGGGTGACGCCATCAATTTCGAGCCGACGACCAAAACCGCCGCCGATCAGATGATTGTGGACCACGACCTTGTCCAACGGGAGTCCCGTCGTTTTGGCCGCAGTGGCCTGGGCTCGAGCGATAGCCTGATTGCCGACCCAAACCTCGCAGCCATCCTCGCGGACATGGACAGTGCAGTTCATTGGCTCCAATGCCGCGTGGGCAAGGAATGGAAGCTCATAGGTCGCGTCGATCTTGACAGCGGCGCCCGCCATGGCCTTGTCGACGTCGCCGACGTTCTGCGCCACCGGCCCTGGAGAAAGCGACGCCTCTTCGAGTTCCCGCGCAATGTCCTCGGTATTGAGCTTGGCGTGCGGACCGTCGTCCCATTCGATGACAAGGGCCGCCAGCCCTTTCTTCGCAGCCCCCATATGGTCGCCCACGACCGCGATGGCGTCGTCGAGCCGCACAATCTGGCGCACGCCCTTCACGGCCTTTGCGGCCGCATCATCGACGCTCTTGACACGCCCGCCGAAGACGGGCGACTGCGCGAGCGTCGCAATCTTCACGCCCGGCGGGCGAACGTCGATGCCATAAATGGCCGTCCCGTTGACCTTCGCCGTGGTATCCAGCCGCTTGGCCGGCGTGCCGATGAGCTTGAAGTCCTCCGGCCGCTTGAGCGCTACGCCCTCCGGGACAGGCGCACGGGCGGCGTCGGCGGCCAGCTCGCCATATGTGTGGCGCCTTCCCGTCGGCGCGTGAACCACCTCGCGCTCTCAGCGCGGCAGGATGCCGGATCGACATTCCAGCGCTTTGCCGCCGCAGACACGAGCATCGTCCTTGCGGTTGCGCCAGCTTCGCGCAGGGGCTTCCAGGCCGCGCGTATCGCCGTCGAGCCGCCCGTCGCCTGGACTCCCGCAAGCAGGGGATTTCCGTACAGCTTTTCGTTGGGCGGGGCATGCTCCAGCTGCACCTTTTTCAGGTCCACCTCGAGCTCTTCGGCGATCAGCATCGGGATGGCTGTGTAATTGCCCTGGCCCATCTCGACATAAGGCATGGTCAGGACGATCTGCCCGTCGCTGCCGATACGGACGAAGGCGTTTGGCGTGAAGCCGTCGGCGTCGGCGGTTTCGGCGTCCCCATGCGCGAACGGCAAGCTCAGGCTCAGCATCAGGCCGCCGCCGGCGGCCGCTCCGACCTTTAGAAACCTGCGCCGGGAAAAACCGTTCGCCGACCCGGACTGGTCCGAATCAGCGAAGCGGCGAGCGATGTGATCGAGGATCATGGTCAGCCCTCCTTTCCGGTCGATTGCGCGGCCTGCTTGATCGCTTCGCGAATGCGGACATAGGTCCCGCAGCGGCAGATGTTGCCGGACATGGCGTCGTCGATATCGGAATCCGTCGGATGCGAGTTGCTCGCCAACAGCGCCGAAGCGGACATGATCTGGCCCGATTGGCAGTAGCCGCATTGGACGACTTCCAGGTCGAGCCAGGCCTTCTGGATCTTGGCGCCCGCCGCGGTGGCACCGATCGCCTCGATCGTCGTGATCTCGGACTTGCCGAGGTCGCCGACGGCGGTGATGCAGGAACGCGTCGCGACGCCGTCGATATGCACGGTGCAGGCGCCGCAGAGCGCCATGCCGCAGCCGAACTTCGTGCCGGTCAGGCCCAGCATGTCGCGTAACACCCAGAGAAGCGGCGTGTCGCCGTCGACATCGACGCTCTGCGTGTGGCTGTTGACTTTGATGGTGAAGGCCATCGCGTCCTCTCCTTTTCAACCAATGGTGATCTGCATCGCGATACGCCGACTCACATGCGCGCTCTCCGCGCTCGGCCTTCAAGGCGCGTAACGGCGGAAGACATAGTCGCGACCTTTGGCGGGCTCGTGGCAGGGGAAGCAGGTTTTGTGCATTGCCTCGTCGCCGGGTTTGCCGTCCGTAAAATCAGCGAACCCCCAGCCGCCCGTCGCCGCGTATTTTTTCGAGTCCCTGACCATGAACTGCATATTCTTGGGGGGCCCAGCAACGAAAGATTGCGAACGGCCAAAGACTTTGTCGTTTCCTCCGATGGGACGTATTGCCAATAAATCGCGGCTGTGATGGCCCGTCGTGGGCCACGGAGATCAACTTCCAGTCACGGTATCCCGGCGGGATTTTGCCTCCGAAGATGGGGGCGGCCTCTCCATCGGAGTGTCCCAGATGCGGGGGCCATGCTCGCGGCCTCGACCGTCCGTTGCGCGTCATAGGCGAGGAGCGGCGAGACTTCGAGCGAGACCCAGCCGTCGACGCCGGCGGTCTGGTTGTGGATCGGCCTGAACAGATCCGCGGCCCGCTGCAGATCGGCGATCGCAAGCCGGAAGAACAAAATCTTCGTGCGGAATGCCGCTCCTCGTCATCGCTCGAATGTCCTCGTCGTAGGCCGCGCTATCCCTCGGCGTCGGCAGTGGCGGGCTCGTCGGAGGCCCGTCGCCAGAGGCGCACGCTTCGCCTTGGGATCGAGGGTCGGATGCAACATTTGGTCGAGCGTGGCCGGCTCGACCCGCGTGATCGCGTCCTCGCGCGAAATGAGGCCCTCATTGGCCATCTCCACCAGTCGCGCGCATCAGGCGTCCAAAAAGTCGGTATTGACTTTTGAACGTTTGCGACTCACAAGCCTAGAGATTGTGGACACAGGCTAAGAGTTCGCATGATGGCACACCCAGCGCACAAGGGCGTTCTGGTCGGATACGCCCGCACCTCTACGGCTGACCAGGAAGCCGGGCTCGAAGCCCAGGAGTTCGCGACCTCCAAGCGGCCGGCTGCACCAAGATATTTCAGGAACAGGTCTCATCGATCGCTGAACGCGCCGAGCTTGAGCGAGCCTTGGATTACGTCCGGGCCGGCGACACCCTTGTGGTCATCAAAGTCGACCGATTGGCTCGTTCGACGGTGGGCCTGTGGGAGATCGTGAAGCGGCTCGAAGCTGTTGAGGATGGCGGCGTGGGCCTTCGCGTGCTCAACCTCGGTGGCGAAACAGTCGACACCAAGAGCGCGACGGGCACGCTCATTCTCACCATCTTCGCCGGCTTCGCGCAGTTCGAACGCGAGATGATGCTTGAGCGTCAGCGAGAGGGGATCGCCAAGGCGAAGGCGGAGAACAGGTACTTGGGGCGGAGGCCCTCAGCGCGGCTTAAGGCGTACGAAGCGGTGCAGCTCTTCAAAGCGGGTCGAACGTTGACGCAGATCGCGAACGCCCTCGGTATCGGACGTGGGAGCGTCTATAGGGCGCTTGAAACCTGCGGCATAAAGCAAGCGGCAAGCGGGGCATCTGCCGACCGTGGCATATGACAGGAGTCGACGTACACCGGACATTCGTAGCCGAGCCGCCCATCGGCTTGATCCGCCCCTAGCACCCCTCCAGGCGAAGCTGCAGGTTCCCTATTGTCGCGGAAGAGAGCGGCTACGAGGGCTCTGTCAGACCAAATGCTTGCGGCGCCTCTGACCGTGGTAGGCTTGGGTCATGAGCAGCCCGTTCCGATATTTTAACAGCTCGCCGGAGGTCATCCGTCTTGTCGTGATGATGTACGTGAGATACCCGCTGTCGCTACGCAACGTCGAGGATCTCCTGGCCGAGCGCGGGATCGACATCAGCCATGAGACGGTCCGGTTTTGGTGGAACCGGTTTGGCCCGATGTTCGCCGCCGAGATCCGCAAGAAGCGGGTCGCGCACATGCACGGCTATCCTCAGTGGCGGTGGCATTTGGACGAGGTGTTTGTGAAGGTCAACGGCAAGCTCTGCTATCTCTGGCGCGCTGTCGACCATGAAGGCGCGGTGTTGGAATCGGTCGTCACTGCGAAGCGAGACAAGGCGGCGGCGGTGAAGCTTCTCAAGCGGATCATGAAGAAATACGGCCGACCGCGGAAAATCGTGACTGACGGGCTTCGCGCTTACTTTGCGGCGATGAGGGAGGTCGGCAACGCCGATCGCCAGGAGGTCGGCCGCGGGCTCAACAATCGCGCCGAGAATTCGCATCAGCCGTTTCGACAACGAGAGTGCGCTATGGCGCGCTTTCGAAGTATGAAGACGTTGCCGAAATTCAGCTCAGTTCACGGTTCCACCAAAACCGGACCGTCTCATGGCTGATGTCGATCCCGCGCTCGGCCAGGAGATCCCCGACCTTGCGTAGCGACAGCGATCTCACGTACATCATCACGACAAGACGGATGACCTCCGGCAGCTGTTAAAATATCGGAACGGATTGCTCATGACCCGAGCCTACCACGGTCAGAGGCGCCGCGAGCTTTGGTCTGACAGAGCCCTCTTGCGCCTCGCGGCGAGCGTTTGGGGCATCGGCGGGACGCCCGGTTATACCTTAAACGCGGTCACTGACAGCCCCCGGGGTAGGGAGGGGGTAAACGATCCTGCCAATAGGAAATCCGGCCTCGAATGGCCGCAGTCACAACGAACCCCCGGGGTGGGGAGGGGTAAACGATCCTGCCAATAGGAAATCCGGCCTCGCCCTCTCGACCGCGTCATCCGGACTCGGACGCGAATGCGGCAAGAGGTTGGGCCGCAGTCACAACGAACCCCCGGGGTGGGGAGGGGGTAAACGATCCTGCCAATAGGAAATCCGGCCTCGCCCTCTCGGCCGCGTCATTCGGACTCGGACGCGAATGCGGGTGCCGGCTCTGGCAGTTCAAGGCGTCTTTCAATCTTTCAATCGGCGCCCCGCGGCGAACTCGTAGGACGGAGCTCGAGCGGAGCTTCGGTTCCTGACCCCCGTATGGTGACAAGAAGGGGAGGCCGTAGGTAGTGTCTCAGTTTGAATTTTGGGCTTTTTTTGCTTGCTATTTTGGCGACGCCAGCTCCGCAATCAAGGCCGTGTCGTCAGGCGACGGACCGCAAGGCGGAGCAAGATCGACGTGGGATATCTATTTGGAGAATCTACGTCTCTCGCGCTCCCTGACGTCAGCCTGCAGCGCACGCAACCGCTCGCCCAATCTGTTTTGGTGTTCGATTCTAGACTAGCTTCCAAAATTGTCTACGCGGCTGTATCGAAATAACTATGTTGGCGATGACTGAAACGGGAAAGCGGTTTCCGAAGATGCCTGACTGGCCGGCAATTTGGGCCCTGTCCATCGATGGCCTCTTCGGACGTTATAGCTACCCCGAGCTCGTTCTGGGGTCTTCGGAAGAAGGGGTCGGCGATACAGCTCTCCTTTATGGAGACAACGGAAGCGGTAAGACTACGCTCTTGCGGCTGAACTATTCCTGCCTCTCCCCCCACCGAGGGCGCCGGGCTTCGCACCTATGTCGCGAAAATTCCGTTCAGGACTTTCTCGCTTTGGTTACGCGACGGGACAGAACTACGTGTGACAAAGCAGAGAGGCCTGATTGGCGGATACAATTTCTCGCTCAAAGGGCCCGCGACCGAAATTGATATCAACCTCGAGGTAAATGAAAAGGGAGGAATTCTCAGTTCACTGAACCCAAGTTTTCCTTCTTTGTTGGACGGGGTGGGCAAGCTCAACCTAGAGCTTCTCTTTCTTCATGACACAAGACGCATCGAGACGACCTATGGTTTTCTTCAAGAGTCGCAAAATCAACGTGTGCAAACCCGTCTTCTGACCAGAAGTGCGCTTTCTAGAACTCTCAGCACTCTTACCGAGGACGAGATAACAAATTCTTCAGGCTGGGATATAGGGTCTGTCTTGGGCCATAGAGAACCCGTGCTCCCACTTCATCGCATTCTCGATACCGCTTCCGAATGGATCAGGAGACGCGCGCTTTTGCAGGGCTCAACTGGCGACCTAGATGCGTCTCGCGTCTATGTGGATGTCCTTACAGCACTGAGCCAGCCAGGCCGCTCGAAACAGGAACTGGAGCCGCTCAAGGAGAGCCTAGTTCACTCTCTCCGCGCGCTGGAACAGCGTGCAGAGGACTTTGTCCGACACGGATTTCTTACCAAGTACCCGTTCGAATCACTGGTCGACATTCTCAACTCCGCAGCACCATCGAGGGTTGCTGAGATGAAGAACGTACTAAGCCCATACATTGACTCTATTTCAACTCGGCTCGAGGCCCTTGGAGAGTTGCAGAGCGTTGTGTCCGTGTTTGAGTCGGAGCTGAACTCTTATCTCCGAGACAAAGCCGTGAGCGTAAACTTGCTCGATGGTATTCAGTTTAGCGATGGTCGCACGAAGTTAGACGTAGATAGCCTATCGTCCGGTGAACGACAGCTAGTGTTCCTTTTCTGCGCTGCGCTCCTCGCCGGTGAAAGAAGAAGTATATTTATGATAGATGAGCCTGAACTTTCCATAAATGTAAAGTGGCAAAGAAAACTGGTCGACTCTCTGGTGAAAATCGTTCACGGGCGTCAGACGCAATTCATAATGGCAACCCACTCGATAGAGATACTTGCTAAACACCGAGGCTGCGTTTGTGAGTTGAACCCACGTGCCTATACCGCGCAGGACAATTGAAGGGTGGGTAACGTACTTCGAGTTGGAGCCCGATGTCCTGCACCTGTTTGTGGAAGGCCCATCCGACAGGGCATTGCTCGAGGCTCTGTTTAGGGTAGAACAGACTGGATGTGGCTGTCCGAACAATTGACGTCTGACAGGTGTGCCTCGAGGCGAGTCGCCATTCTGCTCAGGAAATCGGGCCCGACTATACGCATTCTCTCAGTCGATTGCAGAGCAAGCGGCCGACGCGAGGAACATACTCTGCCTAATCGACCGCGATTGCGAGAGCGTCATCCAAACTGTTGAGCTCATCCCCCAAGTGATCCTAACGGACTACGCAAGTCTGTACGTGACATTCGCAGAGTTCGCGTTCCTGCATGATTTAGTTTCTAAAGCCTTTAAAGCTGCACTCTCCCGGCAGACGTGGGAGACGATCAGGGAGGCCTGCTTGTTCCTGTTCGCCTTCCGCGTGATGCGTTACAGCCGCTTTCCCGAAGCACAGCCCTTACATCCTGATAGGGCATTTGAAACCCGAGGCCGGGCGGTCGAGGTCGACCGGCTGGGGTTCGCGACGAAGTTCATATCGAAAAATGGCCTTCAGATTGCGCCAGCTGATCTTCTCCGACTAGTTGAGGAGATAGAAGTCAAGCTGACGGATGATCCGCGTCTGTTCATCCACTTTCACGACTTTGTAGCGGTGTTGACCACCGTTCTTCGCGGCGAAGGGACCCTGAAAGCGGCATTCCGAGAGGAGCATGTAGAGGCCATGTTCTATGCCGCGGCGCAACCGGCTGCTCTAGCAGGCTGCAATTCGTCCGACAACTCGTCGATTGGGCTTCACGCAAGTTTTCGCCGGAGACATGAGCGAGCGACCAGCGAAGGGATGAACCGCGATAGCGTTGCCGCCCAAATGATTTATCTGCAAATCGCCGAGGCGTCGAAACGGAGCCAACAGCGCAATCCACGCCTTCATGGATACGACGTAAGCGTGATGCAACGACTGCGGGACCAATTCCGGGGGGAGACCGGCAGGCGCGGATCGTCGCGGACGGGCGGCAAGAGGCGCGGGCGGCGCGTCGGCTTCGTTACCCTATTGCATACCCCGGCAAAAACACTTGCCAAAATCGACGTCGGCGACTGAACCGTAAGCCTTTGATCTAACGATGGTACCGCCACCCCGGATCGAACGGGGGACCTCTAGATCCACAATCTAGCGCTCTAACCAGCTGAGCTATGGCGGCACGGTTCGCGTCGGAAGCGGCGAAACTACTGTCAAAGCGCGCACCTTGCAAGGCCGCGCTCGCGGGAACGCATGGGAACGGAAGCAGGACACAAGGCCGCGCGCAAGGCTTGGCGGACGTCCTAAGCGCTCGCTGGCCGATCGGCTCGGGCGCGGCGGGCCGCTCCTGTATTGATCGACGAAGGCGCAATGAACGCCGCCCACGCGGGCGGCGCTCATCGCAGCGAAGGAAGGCTCGGCGCCGGACGAGGGCGGATCAGACCGCGATCTTGAAGGACTTGGCGACCTGTTCTTTCACCGGCTCGAACGTTTCGATCATCGCCTTTTGCGTCAGGACTCCGAGATCCTTGAACTGCACCGCCACCGTGTCGACCTGCTTGCGAGCGAATTCGGTCTGGAGGGCGACCAGGTCGGACAGCGTCTTGACGGCGAAACAGGCCTTGATGAAATCGAGGTTGGCCTCGGTGTTCGCGCGCAGGGCTTCCAGCGCCTTGGCGTTGATCGCGATCACGCCCTCCTTCACGGCGGCGAAACTCAGTTCGAACGCGTTCGCGGCGTCGTCGGCGGAAGCCTTCGCTCTGGTGAAGACCGCGCGCGATTCGGTGACGCCCTTTTCGAGGGCCGTACGGACGGATTCCTGGATTTCGGCAGCCGGCTCGACAACCGCGGCCGCAGCCTCTTCCACGCTGGGAACGTCGACGTCGAGATCCGGCTCAATGGAGGCGGGCGCTCGGGCGCCGCTTTTCTTTGGGGAGCTAGCCATTGCTTTTCCTCTGGGTTAATGGGCACGGACGAACGAAGCGGAAAGCTCAGTTCGAACCGGGGGTGCCGCTCTTCTGAAGGATGCCGCCGAGTTCCTTGGCCTGCGTCTGCAAGGCCGCGAACTGCGCCTTCAGGTAGTCGCTCTGAAGCGCGAACGCCTCCTGCGGGTCTTTGGCCCTGACGAGCTTGCTCGCCACGTCAAACGCGGCGTTCACGTTCTGCTCGGTGCAGGCCAACACATGAGCGCCAATCGACTTCGCGCCGCCCTAGCTCGTCTCGGCGGCGTCGCCGGCTGCTCCGGCCGCGCGCTCGGCCACCGCGAGAAAACTTTCGAAAGCCTTGCGCGCCTGCTCGACGCTTCGCTCGGCGAAATCGCGCACTTCATTCGGAACTTCAAATGGAGAATTTGTCATTTTCTACCCCTTCGGATGGCTCTGCGACAGACTGCCCATCCATTGCAATTGTCTTATAGCGCGAATTTTGCTGCACTGCAACATGATTTTTTTTGCGTCGCACCAAAAATTTTAACCTTGCAGACGAACGGGCCGACGACAGGCGTGGTGGAATCCGAGCGACAGCGTTAAACTTTTGCTAACGGTCCGCGTCGATGGAAAATCGTCGGCGCGCCGGCCCTTCGATTTGCGAGCCGACTTTGACCTCACCGCCGCCCAGAGCCACGGAAGATTGCGCAGCCCTCGCGGTCGACGAGGCTCGCGCGCTGTTCCAATCCGCGCGCCACGCGGAGGCTGGACCGGGCGAAAGCTGCGAGCTCGCGATCCTCGGCGAGAATGGCGAGATCCTATACGCGACCCCCGAGGCGATGCGGCTATTCGAAGCAACGAGCCGAGCCGAACTTCAGCGCGCGCTCGGCGCTGCCGGCAGTCCGAACGCGCGGCGATTGCGCCATCTGGGCGCGACCTTGCCGATCGGCGGTCCGCCGCGGCTCGAGCGGATGCGCTTTTCCCACGGCCGGGGCTCGACAAGCGTCAACCTGCTTTGCGCCCGTGTTTCAGTTCCGAGCGGCGGAACAGCGCTCGCTCTGTCGACGCCCGCGCCCGAGAACAGGAAGCTTCCCGCGGGCCCGAACGCGCAACCCGGCCCTTCAGACGCGCCTGCCGGCGACCCTGTAGACGCGGTCGCTGACCGCGTCTACCCTTCTCAGCGAGCGCGGCTACAAGGTGGCGCGCCGGGAAATTTGTCCCGCTTCCTGTGGACGCTGGATTCGGAAGGACGTTTCGGCGCCACAGATCCGTTGTTGGTCGCAGCGCTCGGCGCCGCGGCTCCTCAATCCGGGGAAACGCTCGCTCACCTCCGTCTCCGCGCCGAGATCGACCGCGCGGACGAGCTCGCCGGCCTGATCGAAAAGCGCGAGACGTTCTCCGATCTGGCTCTCGTCTGGCGGAGAAGCGGCGACGGTCAAAAGCTGCGGCTCACGCTTTCCGCGGCGCCGACATTTGACAGCCATCGCGACTTCGCCGGTTATCGCGGTTTCGGGGTTTTGGACGAGACGATCGGCGTCGCCGGCAGAGCGCTCGCAGGATCCAACCCGGCGCAAATGGACATGGAGCCGCTCTCGATCGATTCCGCCGGCTCCCCAGCGACCGATGCGGTGACGCGGGAGGACGCGACGCCATCATCCGAGCCGCAGGAGTCGCCGAAGGACGAAGGAGACGCGGGTCCGACTGTTTCGGCGCAGAACGAGACCGACGCGGCGCCGTCTTTGCCAACGGACGACGGACCCGACCGAAACGATTCCGTTCCCGCCCTGCCCGAAAGCGCTAAGGCGGAAACGCCCCACGCGGGCGGGCCTCAGGAGCGCACCGCAGAGATTTATTTCCTCCGTCAGGCCGCCGCGGCGCCGTCAAGAGTGTTTCCTATCCGCCCTGGGGCCGCCGACGCCCTCGCCTTGCGCGAGCCGACGCATGGGGGCGGCGACAGCGTGGAGCTCAGCCGGAGCGAGCGGGACGCCCTCCGGGAAATCGCGCGGGCGCTGGTCGGCCGCCCACCGGCCTTGCGCCAGGACGGCGAGACCGACTCGCCGGCTCCGGTCGAGGAAGCGGATGGCGCGCCGGAGGGGGCCGCCGACGACCATAGGTTCGACGAGACGGCCCGGCGCAACGCGGCGGGGCTCTTGGATCGGCTGCCGGTCGGGATCCTGGTCGCGCGCGACGCCCGTGCGCTCTATCTCAATCGCACGCTGCTCGACTTCCTGGGCTATCGGGATCTTGAACATTTCGAGTCGTCCGACGGGCTGGCGACGATGTTTCGTGGCCACGATCCGCAGTCGGTGTCCGTCGAGGACCGCGGCGCTCTGTCGATCGTAAGGGCGGACGGTCAGGCGCTCGCGGTCGAAGGCCACGCACAGGTCGTCTCCTGGGACGGCGCTCCGGCCACTCTGTTTTCGATTCGGCCGTCGAGCGAAGCCGAGCGCGATAAGAATCTTCAACCAACGAAGCGCGAGACGCCGGCCCCGGTCGGTTCGGCGGCGGACCTTCAGGAGATGCTCAACCGGGCGACCGACGGCGCGGTGATTCTCGACGCCGCCGGCCGGATCCTGTCCTTCAACCGATCGGCTGAGCTTTTGTTCGGCTACGAACAACGCGAAGTCGTCGGCGAGAGCGTGCTGATGTTGCTGGCGCCGCAAAGCCATCCGGAAGCGACAGCCAAACTCGACTGCCTCAGTCGCGCCGACGACGCGCCCGGGCCCGATCGTCCCCTTGCCGTCGTCGGCCGCGACCGGGACGGAGGAGCGCTCACGCTCGCGCTGACCCTCGCGAGGATCGGTTCGCCGGATGCGTTTTCCTATTGCGCTCTGGTGCGGGATCTGAGCCGCGAACGCGAGGCGGAGAGCCGCCTCATTGCGGCCCGGGACGCGGCCCTCGCGGCGAGCGCCGCAAAGACCGACTTTCTCGCCCAGGTGAGCCATGAGATACGCACGCCGCTCTCCGCCATTCTCGGGTTCGCCGAGGTCATGATGGAGGAGCGTTTCGGGCCCATCGGCAATGAGCGCTATCGCGACTATCTCAAGGACATCCACGCGTCCGGCAAACATGTGATGAGCCTTGCCGACGATCTGCTCGACCTGACCAGGATCGAAGCCGGCAAGCTCGAGCTTGAATTCGCTCCGGTCGACGCCAACAGCCTCATCCGGGAATGCGTTTCGCTGATGCAGCCCCAGGCCGCCCGCGAGCGCGTCATCTTGCGCGTCTCCCTTTTCGAGCGGCTGCCGCGCGTGATGGTCGACGAACGCTCGCTGAAGCAGGTCATGCTGAATCTGATGTCGAACGCAGTGAAGTTCAACGAACCGGGCGGCCAGGTCATCGTTTCGACCGCGGTCGATGCGGGGGGACAAGCCGTGATCCGGGTGCGCGACACCGGAGTGGGCATGAGCGAGAGCGAGGTCGGCGTCGCGCTCGAGCCGTTTGGCCAGATCGGCAGGGCCGGCCGAAAGGGCGGCGTCGGACTCGGCCTGCCGCTGACGAAGGCGCTGGTCGAAGCCAACAAGGCCGAATTTTCAATCAAGAGCAGGCGCGAGCACGGAACCTTGATCGAAATCGCCTTCCCTGTCGTTCAGGCGGCGCAATAGGGGCCTCACCGGCGCACGACCGGATCGTCAATCGCATACAGCGCGGCGCCGCGGCGCGCCTGGCGGCAGGCGCCCTTGGTTTTCCCTGTTAGGCGAAACAAAACAGGCAGAACGGAGCGGTTTCCGAGCGGCATCATCGAGAGAAAGCTTATGATTTCAGTAGCTTCCGCAAAATATCGACGCGCGGCAATAGTGAAAATAACAGGGAATAATTCCGGCACATCAGGGAATTAATTCCTGCGTATCAGGGAAGGAATTCGCCGCATCAGAGCGAAATGCGACAAGCGAGCAACCGGCCGCGCGGATCGAGGTCCGCTGGCTGCCGGTCGAGGCTCTCAAGCCCGAAAAGAGAAACGCGCGCGTTCATTCCGACCGGCAGGTCGCCCGCATCGCCGACAGCATTGCGGCGTTCGGGTTCAACGTCCCGGTTCTCGTCGACGAGAAGGGCGGAGCCCTCGCGGGCCACGGGCGGGTGCTCGCGGCCAGGCGCCTGGGGCTCGAGGAAGTTCCCACGATCACGCTCGACCATCTGGGCGAGGCCGAGCGCCGCGCATTCATGATCGCCGACAACCGGCTTGGCGAGCTCGCCTCCTGGGACGACGCGCGGCTTGGCGTCAAGCTCGAGGAGCTCAAGACCCTCGACCTCGATTTCGCCCTCTCCGCGACCGGTTTCGAGATAAGCGAAATCGACCTCAGGATCGGTTCTGTAGCCGCGCTCGGTGAGCGCGGTGTCAATCGGCGTCCAATTTTGACCCCCGATCGGCGTCCAAAATTGACCCCCCCTGTTGGTGACGGGGCACGGACGGCAGCGCTCGCCCCGGCGTAGCTGGTCGAGGTTGCGCAGCCGGGGCGAGCGCGGCTCGGTGAGGTGTCAAGCGGGGCGAGATCGACGCCGCCCACGTGCGGCACAAACGCAGGAAAGGCCTGCGCCTCAAGCTGATCCGTTTTCACATCTGTGTTGAACGCCCGCCGGCAGACCTCCTCGTGGATCTCCGCACGGATCCGGTGCCAACGGTCGACCGGGCCCACGAGCCCGAATCCCTCGACGGCCTTGATACCCCGGTCAAACGCGACCCCGCCATCACCTTCGAATAGGTGAAGTGATGGCGTCCGCCCCGCACGCGGGCTAGGGAGCGATGCGAAGCAGCCGTATCGAAGGACGAATCCAGAAAAGCGTTTCCCTGTGCCCATCCGCCCTCGTCCCGAGGCGCCCCGGAGGGCCTCGAACGACGACTTCATAAGGCCTGCGCTCAGTCGCCTGTCTTTGGCCCGCGCTTCGTCAGCGCCATGACCTCACCCTTCGACCTCGATCCCGTTCTCGGCGCACCATTCGCGCAGCGCCCTTTCCTGCGCCTCGCTCTCGTATTCGTACCAGCTGTCCAAGGCGCCGACGCGCCGGAGAAAATCCTTGAAGCGGCGATAGGCGCCCTTGCGGGAAAAGATGTCGGCGATCTCGTCGTAGTGATTGTCCAAACGTTCGGCTGCGAAGCGCATGACGAGCGGCTTGCCGAGATCGAGGTCGCGCGGCGTCGGCAGGGCGACGTATTTCTGCGCGTCCTCGACGTCCTCGGGCGGCGGGTCGAGTTCGGGGTCCCACTCGCTGCGCCAGTGGATCGTCCCTGTCTCCCGGTTCACCCAAGCCGAATTGCCGAACTCGCTCGCGCTGATGAACGCGAACGCGTCGAGGATCTCGCTAAAAGCGACAGGCATCGAGATGGCGCTCCAAGCACGATAGCGGCGGCGCGCGGCGGAGACCGTGCTTGCGCGCTAACAAATAGTCCTTGATCACCCAGGGCGCGACGCCGAACTTCGACCTTGATCCTGTGTCCTGCGCCATGATGGCGGACGGAAAGGTTCTAGTCTCCGAGCCGGCGGAGAAAGCTCGCTATGGCGCAGGGGATTTTTTTGAGGCCGCGAAAGCTGCCCGGATTTCAGCGCGCGCCGAAATTTGGCCGCGGCTATCGGGTTTGCCGCCATCCTGCTGGCTCGTGCCGACGGGCAATGGCCGGCG
The DNA here is from genome assembly GCA_963758335.1 of uncultured Alphaproteobacteria bacterium. Classification (GTDB taxonomy): domain Bacteria; phylum Pseudomonadota; class Alphaproteobacteria; order Rhizobiales; family Beijerinckiaceae; genus Roseiarcus. Next base: position 2,130,220 of record CAVWVF010000004.1, read on the forward strand.
TCCTTCCTCTGGGTGATCGGCCGCTTACGGCTTCGCCACCGCCGTCCACGCCGGTCCCTCGCGGCCGCCCGCGCGACGGCTTGCGCATTCGCCTCGAAAAGCCCGGACGCGGTCAGCGCTGAAGCGCCCTTCTGAACGGCCTCCGCCGACTTCGACATGGCCACATGGCCGCGATCCTGCTTGCCGATCGAAGGAGCAGACCGGGCTGATCGTAGGCGCCGAACCAGATCGAGGCGGTCCGATCCGGGCTGACTGCAAGAGCCATCCGGGCAAAAAAAAGAACCCTCCGCGGGGAGCCGCGGAGGGTGTTTGTTTTGGTTGCGGGGGCAGGATTTGAACCTGCGGCCTTCAGGTTATGAGCCTGACGAGCTACCGGGCTGCTCCACCCCGCGTCAAGGGGCACTCGGCAGTCGGCAAGGGGCAGTCGGGGCGGACGTCGATTTCCTACTGCCGATTCCTACTGCCGACTGCCGATTGCCGACTGCCGGGAAAAGATTGAAGAGGAAGGTTTTCCGTTCTTGGCAGGCCTGGCGGCGACCTACTCTCCCATGTCTTGAGACAGAGTACCATCGGCGCTAAGGCGTTTGACGGCCGAGTTCGGGATGGGATCAGGTCTGATCGCCTTGCAAGGGCCACCAGGCCGGCGAAGAACGGATTCGGACGACGGAAATCAGAATTCAGAAATCGGAAGAAGGACTTCCGTCCTCTGTCGTCTGACGTAGGGTCGTCCGAACGAAGCAAAACTGGATTCGGAAGCGGGAAGACGGAAATCGGAAAGACGGCGCGCATTGAGCGCGCGGCCCGGCTTCCGATTTCCGACTTCTGCGTTCCGACTTCTGCGCGCTGCGCGCGCCGCGCCTTGGCGATAAGAGCAATCAAGTCGGACGAGCGATTAGTACCGGTCAGCTTCACGCGTTGCCGCGCTTCCACATCCGGCCTATCGACGTGGTGGTCTTCCACGGCTCTTCGGGGAGAACTGGTTTTGAGGCTGGTTTCCCGCTTAGATGCCTTCAGCGGTTATCCATTCCGTATATAGCTACCCTGCACCGCCGCTGGCGCGACGACAGGTCCACCAGAGATACGTTCACCCCGGTCCTCTCGTACTAGGGGCAAATCCTCGCAATTCTCCTTACACCCACGGCAGATAGGGACCAAACTGTCTCACGACGTTTTGAACCCAGCTCACGTACCACTTTAATCGGCGAACAGCCGAACCCTTGGGACCTTCTCCAGCCCCAGGATGTGATGAGCCGACATCGAGGTGCCAAACACTCCCGTCGATATGGACTCTTGGGGAGTATCAGCCTCACATGGGGTGTTTCGGGTCAAGCTCATTCGTTTGCGCCGGCCGCTGGCGTGTCACCCGCGAAGCGGGGCGAAGCGCAGCGGAGCAGGGAGCGAAGCGACCTTGACGCGCCAGCGGCCGGATACACTGTCACGAGCGAGCGCGCCCTTGCGCGCTCTTGGCTGCCTCTGTGGTCTTTGCCGCGCTCATTCATTTTGGCATTGCGCATCTCCTTTGGCGTTTGGATCCGAAGCGTGAGCCCGTCTTTCGCATGCAGCCTTGACGGCCGCATCACCTCACATCCGGTCGAGCTTGTCGGGGCTCGCACCATAATCCCTCATGCTCGAGGGCGTCGGGCTCGGGTTGGCGGGGACCATCCTGTTAAACGGCGTGTTTCAGCCAGGCAAAGCCGCGGTCACCGCCCGCCCGGATCCGGCGAAGCCGTCGCGTTCGGCTTCGCTGGAATGGGGTTGAGTCATTAAGCCATCGTTGGAGCGTCGGCGTAGGATTGAGCCATCGGGTCAGGCCGCCTTGAACACCGCGCCCTCGGGAACGACGCCTTGGGTGACATAGCGCCACAAGGCGACGAGCAGTTTGCGGGCCAGCGCCACGATGGCGATCCGGCGGACCCGTCCCTTCGCGGCGCCGACCCGCGCCCGAAACCAGCGGCTCAACGCCGAGTCCGGCTGGTGACGCAGCCAGAACCAGGCCAGCTCGATCATGGTCTTGCGCAGGCGGCGGTTGCCCGACTTCGAGATGCCTTGATCCCGTTCGACGCCGCCGCTCTGCCAGGGGCTGGGCGCCAATCCGCCGTAAGCCGCCACCTGGCGGCGGTTGGCGAAGCTGCGGAACAACGCTTCCAGCCAGAGGAGCGAGGCGAACTCGGGGCCCAAGCCCTTGAGCTCGAGGAGCCGGGCGGCGGGGTTGGTGCGCTCCTCGGCTTCCGTGCGGATGAGCGCGTCGCGGGCCCGTTCGACCGCAGCCAGTTGCGTCGTCGCCAGCGCGATCCGATCGAGCTCCCGGCGTATTTCCGCCTTCAGCAGCGGCGGCAGCTCGCGGCCGTCGCCGGTTCGCAGCGCCTCGAGCCGCTCAAAACGATCGCGCCGAAGCGGGTTGTAACCCCGGATGCCTTGGCCGCTGAGCAGGCCCTTGACCCGATTGGTGTGCTGAATGCGTTCCTTGAGCAGCGTGCCGCGCTCGCGCGTCAGCCGCCGGCGATCCTCTTCTTCCGGGCTCGGCGCGCGAACCATGGAGCAGACCCGCCGCTCGCCGCGAGCCCACGCCATCAGCGTCCGCAACAGCGTCTCGCCGTCGATCGCATCGGTCTTGGCTCGCCGATGCCGCCGGTTGACCGCAATCGAAGCCGCATCGACCACGTGGCTCTCGATCCCCTCGGCGAGCAGCAGGCGATGGATCCAAAATCCGTCCAATCCCGCCTCCTGAATGACGATCGCTCTGATCGGCACGCCATAGCGCTGCTCGGCCTTCGCCCTCGACCGCGAAAGAAGGTCGAGCAGGCCGGCGCCGTCCCCACCCTCGACCACATGCCTGGAAAATTTCTCGCTGCCCGGACTGTTGATCGTCACAACCCATTTCGATTTGCTCAATTCGAGCGAGGCGAACAGCGTGATATCATTCGCGCGGGCGGTGGTCGCGACAACGGTCGCGGAGGTGATTAAATGCATCGGTTGCCTCCATGCTGGTGTGGAAGATCAGCCTACCAAGGGTCCGGCCGCCGTCCACCCGCATAGGATCTGTTATCCCCGGCGTACCTTTTATCCGTTGAGCGATGGCCCACCCACGCGGGACCACCGGATCACTATGACCGACTTTCGTCTCTGCTCGACTTGTGGGTCTCGCAGTCAGGCTGGCTTATGCCATTGCACTCGACGACCGATTTCCGACCGGTCTGAGCCAACCATTGCGCGCCTCCGTTACGCTTTGGGAGGCGACCGCCCCAGTCAAACTACCCGCCATGCGTTGTCCCGGCTGCGGATGACGCAGCCCGGTTAGACATCCATGAAGTCAAGGGTGGTATTTCAAGGGTGGCTCCACGCAAGCTGGCGCTCGCGCTTCCCAGCCTACCACCTATCCTACACATGACCACACGAATGCCAACGCAAAGTTATAGTAAAGGTGCACGGGGTCTTTCCGTCTGACCGCAGGTACCCCGCATCTTCACGGGGACTTCAATTTCACTGAGCTGACGTTGGAGACAGCGGGGAAGTCATTACGCCATTCGTGCAGGTCGGAACTTACCCGACAAGGAATTTCGCTACCTTAGGACCGTTATAGTTACGGCCGCCGTTTACCGGGGCTTCAATTCAAGGCTCGCACCTCTCCTTTTAACCTTCCGGCACCGGGCAGGCGTCAGACCCTATACGTCATCTTGATGATTTCGCAGGGCCCTGTGTTTTTGTTAAACAGTTGCCACACCCTGGACTGTGCCCCCCAGACCGCTTGCGCGACCCGAGGGCCTCCTTATTCCGAAGTTACGGAGGTAAATTGCCGAGTTCCTTCAACGTCATTCTCTCAAGCGCCTGGGTATGCTCTACCTCACATGGGGTGTTTCGGGTCAAGCTCATTCGTTTGCACCGGCCGCTGGCGTGTCACCCGCGAAGCGGGGCGAAGCGCAGCGGAGCAGTGAGCGAAGCGACCTTGACGCGCCAGCGGCCGGATACACTGTCACGAGCGAGCGCGCCCTTGCGCGCTCTTGGCTGCCTCACATGGTCTTTGCCGCGCTCATTCATTTTGGCATTGCGCATCTCCTTTGGCGTTTGGATCCGAAGCGTGAGCCCGTCTTTCGCATGCAGCCTTGACGGCCGCATCACCTCACATCCGGTCGAGCTTGTCGGGGCTCGCACCATAATCCCTCATGCTCGAGGGCGTCGGGCTCGGGTTGGCGGGGACCATCCTGTTAAACGGCGTGTTTCAGCCAGGCAAAGCCGCGGTCACCGCCCGCCCGGATCCGGCGAAGCCGTCGCGTTCGGCTTCGCTGGAATGGGGTTGAGTCATTAAGCCATCGTTGGAGCGTCGGCGTAGGATTGAGCCATCGGGTCAGGCCGCCTTGAACACCGCGCCCTCGGGAACGACGCCTTGGGTGACATAGCGCCACAAGGCGACGAGCAGTTTGCGGGCCAGCGCCACGATGGCGATCCGGCGGATGAGAGCCGTTGCCGGGAAACACGGGAGGAGACCTTGGGCTCCGCGAACCTGTCCACGAAACATGTGGTCGAGGGTGGGGACGGCGCCGGCCTGCTCGACCTTCTTTCGCGGTCGAGGGCGAAGGCCGAGCAGCGCTATGGCGTGCCGATCAGAGCGATCGTCATTCAGGAGGCGGGATTGGACGGATTTTGGATCCATCGCCTGCTGCTCGCCGAGGGGATCGAGAGCCACGTGGTCGATGCGGCTTCGATTGCGGTCAACCGGCGGCATCGGCGAGCCAAGACCGATGCGATCGACGGCGAGACGCTGTTGCGGACGCTGATGGCGTGGGCTCGCGGCGAGCGGCGGGTCTGCTCCATGGTTCGCGCGCCGAGCCCGGAAGAAGAGGATCGCCGGCGGCTGACCCGCGAGCGCGGCACGCTGCTCAAACGCATTCAGCACACCAATCGGGTCAGGGGCCTGCTCAGCGGCCAAGGCATCCGGGATTACAACCCGCTTCGGCGCGATCGTTTTGAGCGGCTCGAGGCGCTGCGAACCGGCGACGGCCGCGAGCTGCCGCCGCTGCTGAAGGCGGAAATACGCCGGGAGCTCGATCGGATCGCGCTGGCGACGACGCAACTGGCTGCGGTCGAACGGGCCCGCGACGCGCTCATCCGCACGGAAGCCGAGGAGCGCACCAACCCCGCCGCCCGGCTCCTCGAGCTCAAGGGCTTGGGCCCCGAGTTCGCCTCGCTCCTCTGGCTGGAATCGTTGTTCCGCAGCTTCGCCAACCGCCGCCAGGTGGCGGCTTACGGCGGATTGGCGCCCAGCCCCTGGCCTGGAAAATTTCTCGCTGCCCGGACTGTTGATCGTCACAACCCATTTCGATTTGCTCAATTCGAGCGAGGCGAACAGCGTGATATCATTCGCGCGGGCGGTGGTCGCGACAACGGTCGCGGAGGTGATTAAATGCATCGGTTGCCTCCATGCTGGTGTGGAAGATCAGCCTACCAAGGGTCCGGCCGCCGTCCACCCGCATAGGATCTGTCCACCTGTGTCGGTTTCGGGTACGGTCGTAATGCAGGGGCTATTTCCTGGAACCGCGTCGCCGCCCATCCAATCCAGTCAGGATGAACGACTTAAGCGATCCGTCACCACCTGCCGGCTCACGAATATTAACGTGATTTCCATCGACTACGCCTTTCGGCCTCGCCTTAGGGACCGGCTAACCCTGCGAAGATTAACTTTACGCAGGAACCCTTGGACTTTCGGCGACACTGTCTTTCACAGTGTTTGTCGTTACTCATGTCAGCATTCGCACTTCCGATGCCTCCAGGAGCCCTCGCGGCTCTCCCTTCATCGGCGAACGGAACGCTCCGCTACCATCCAGTGATCGGTTATCGGTAATCCGTGATCCGAAGGTTCGCCGCCTGCGACGCGGCTCTTCAAAGCCTGCAGCATGCGGATGATGCGGCCAAACTCTTGCCGCCACGCCGCGGCCTGAGCGCCCTCGACATAACCGAGGTCGGCCGCATATCGACACCACAGCCTCGCCTCCTCCGCAGAACCCACCGCCATCGAGAGATAGCGGGCGAACTCTTTCGGAGAGCCGGACTGCCGGCCGCCCCCTTCCACGATCGCCGCGCACACGGACTTCGAGGCCCGTCGCAGCTGATCCGCAAGGCCCGCACAAGGCCCGCATATTGTTCGATCTTGGGGAAGGTCAGGCTCGACCGATGGAGTTCGAGCGATAGCGCGTAGGCGCGGCGGAAGACGTCCAAGTCTTCCGACGTCCACGACAGTTCGCTCGATGTCGGTCGCCGTCTCTGATCACTGTTCACTGATAACCGATCACTGAATCCAAAGCTTCGGCTCACGGCTTGAGCCCCGTTACATCTTCGGCGCAGAAACCCTTAAGTTTAGACCAGTGAGCTGTTACGCTTTCTTTTAAAGGATGGCTGCTTCTAAGCCAACCTCCTGGTTGTTTTGGGATTTCCACATCCTTTCCCACTTAGCCGTGAATTGGGGGCCTTAGCTGTTGGTCTGGGTTGTTTCCCTCTCCACGATGGACGTTAGCACCCACCGTGTGGCTCCCGAGCATGGCTTCCAGGTATTCGGAGTTTGGTTAGGTTTGGTAGGGTTTTGGCCCCCCTAGCCCATCCAGTGCTCTACCCCCTGGAGCCTCAAGCTCGAGGCTATACCTAAATATATTTCGCGGAGAACCAGCTATTTCCGAGTTTGGTTGGCCTTTCACCCCTAATCACAAGTCATCCGAGCCTTTTTCAACAGGCACCGGTTCGGTCCTCCAGTAGGTGTTACCCTACCTTCAACCTGCTCATGACTAGATCACTCGGTTTCGGGTCTAAAGCATCGAACTCATCTCGCCCTATTCAGACTCGCTTTCGCTGCGCCTCCGCCTACCGGCTTAAGCTTGCTCGATACTTTAAGTCGCTGACCCATAATACAAAAGGTACGCCGTCACCCTTGCGGGCTCCGACTGTTTGTAGGTATCCGGTTTCAGGAACTGTTTCACTCCCCTCGTCGGGGTGCTTTTCACCTTTCCCTCACGATACTTGTTCGCTATCGGTCGCTGAGGAGTACTTAGGCTTGGAGGGTGGTCCCCCCGTTTTCAGGCAGGATTGCACGTGTCCCGCCCTACTCGAATCTTAAGCTCAAGTCCTATCCATACGGGGCTGTCACCCGCTCCGGCCCGGCTTTCCAGCCGGTTCTGGTCGACTCGAGCAAAAGCATTGGCCTCATCCGCGTTCGCTCGCCACTACTGACGGAGTCTCGTTGATGTCCTTTCCTCCGGGTACTGAGATGTTTCAGTTCCCCGGGTTCGCCCTTATTCCCCTATGTGTTCAGAGAATAAGTCCCTTCGAGAGTGATCGGTAACCAGTGATCAGTGACCAGAATCGCTTCCGATGACTGTTCACTGATCACCGATCACTGAAGGTGGGTTTCCCCATTCGGAGATTCACGGATCAAAGCCTGTTCGCGGCTCCCCATGACTTATCGCAGCGTACCACGTCCTTCATCGCCTCTCAGCGCCAAGGCATCCACCAGATACCCTTCAGGCACTTGATTGCTCTCATCGCCAAGGCGCGGTTCGGATGACGGAGCCCGGAAGTCGGAAATCTAAACTCAGAAAGCCTTCCGACTTCTGATTTCCGATTTCCGTCTTCTGATCCGCGCCGAAGGCGCCTGGCGTGAAAAGACCAGTTTTGCTTCAAACGCATCCGGGGATCTGAGCGGTCAGGCTCCAAACCCACGACTGGTTGCTCGGGATCGGACGACAGAGGACGGACGACGGAGGACAGACAAAGTCCGCTTCCGCCAATTCCAGCCCATGCCACCCGGCCCTCGACCGAATGCGCTTCCTCTTCACAATGTCAGATTGCCGGAAGACGGGGATCAGACGACGGAGGACGGATTGGTCCTCGCGCCGGCGCCCCGGCTTCCAAACGCCGCGGCGCTCCAAAGCGCCATGGCGAAACTGATAAGATTGCATCGGAAGGATGGCGAAGGCCGCCCGTCGGGCATCGTCCAACCTCTGTCGTCCGTCCTCCGAATGGTGGAGCCAGACGGGATCGAACCGACGACCTCATGCTTGCAAAGCACGCGCTCTCCCAACTGAGCTATGGCCCCTTCGCCGCGAAGCGGCGAGAAACCAGAAATCAGAACTCAGAAAACATCGCATTTCCGGTTTCTGATTTCCGACTTCCGTTTTCCGCCCGCCTTCGGCGGGCTGGTGGGCCTGGGAGGACTTGAACCTCCGACCTCACGCTTATCAAGCGCGCGCTCTAACCAACTGAGCTACAAGCCCGGGATCGGAGGACAGAGGACGGAGATCAGAGGACGGACATCCGTCTTCTGTCGTCCGTTCTCCGGTGTCTGAAAGAAAGAGAGACGAAGGCGGCGCGATCCCGCAAAACGCGGCCTGACTGGCCGCTTGGTTCTGAACGGACGACAAGACATGCCGACATCGACGGACAAAAGGCAAAAGCTTCTGTCGTTTCTGTCCTCTGTCCTCTGTCGTCCGAATCCAGAAAGGAGGTGATCCAGCCGCAGGTTCCCCTACGGCTACCTTGTTACGACTTCACCCCAGTCGCTGACCCTACCGTGGCCGGCTGCCCCCTCATCGGTTAGCGCGCCGTCTTCGGGTAAAGCCAACTCCCATGGTGTGACGGGCGGTGTGTACAAGGCCCGGGAACGTATTCACCGCGGCGTGCTGATCCGCGATTACTAGCGATTCCGACTTCATGCGCTCGAGTTGCAGAGCGCAATCCGAACTGAGACGGCTTTTCGAGATTTGCTCGGGGTCGCCCCTTAGCATCCCGCTGTCACCGCCATTGTAGCACGTGTGTAGCCCAGCCTGTAAGGGCCATGAGGACTTGACGTCATCCCCACCTTCCTCCGGCTTATCACCGGCAGTCCCCCTGGAGTGCCCAACTGAATGATGGCAACTAAGGGCGAGGGTTGCGCTCGTTGCGGGACTTAACCCAACATCTCACGACACGAGCTGACGACAGCCATGCAGCACCTGTGTTCCCGGCCCCGAAGGGAAGATCGCGTCTCTGCAATCCGTCCAGGACATGTCAAAAGCTGGTAAGGTTCTGCGCGTTGCTTCGAATTAAACCACATGCTCCACCGCTTGTGCGGGCCCCCGTCAATTCCTTTGAGTTTTAATCTTGCGACCGTACTCCCCAGGCGGGATGCTTAATGCGTTAGCGGCGCCACTGAAGAGCAAGCTCCCCAACGGCTAGCATCCATCGTTTACAGCGTGGACTACCAGGGTATCTAATCCTGTTTGCTCCCCACGCTTTCGCGTCTCAGCGTCAGTTCCGGGCCAGTGAGCCGCCTTCGCCACTGGTGTTCTTGCGAATATCTACGAATTTCACCTCTACACTCGCAGTTCCACTCACCTCTCCCGGACTCAAGGTCCCCAGTATCAAAGGCAGTTCCAAGGTTGAGCCTTGGCATTTCACCCCTGACTTAAAGACCCGCCTACACGCGCTTTACGCCCAGTAATTCCGAACAACGCTAGCCCCCTTCGTATTACCGCGGCTGCTGGCACGAAGTTAGCCGGGGCTTCTTCTCTCGGTACCGTCATTATCGTCCCGAGCGAAAGAGCTTTACAACCCTAAGGCCGTCATCACTCACGCGGCATGGCTGGATCAGGCTTGCGCCCATTGTCCAATATTCCCCACTGCTGCCTCCCGTAGGAGTTTGGGCCGTGTCTCAGTCCCAATGTGGCTGATCATCCTCTCAGACCAGCTACCGATCGCAGCCTTGGTGGGCCGTTACCCCACCAACAAGCTAATCGGACGCGGGCCAATCCTCCGGCGATGAATTTTTCTCCCCGGATTGCTGCGGGGACGTATCCGGTATTAGCTCAAGTTTCCCTGAGTTATTCCGAACCGAAGGGTATGTTCCCACGCGTTACTCACCCGTCTGCCACTCCCGTGATCGCTCACGAGCGTTCGACTTGCATGTGTTAAGCCTGCCGCCAGCGTTCGTTCTGAGCCAGGATCAAACTCTCAAGTTCGACTTGAAGATCCAATCCCGACTGGTCACTTCACTGGTCACTTCCAGGCGGGACCCCTCTTTAAAAGGGCCCGCCCGCCTCATTGACGAGTTCCAAACGCATCCGCTCCAAGAAAACCCGAAGGAGAAAGCCCGCCTCACGGCGTTCCTTAACCTCCAAGCTCCCTCGAAAGCGCGATGAATTGTCTGAAACGTGACCGTCGTGGGTCTCTTTAAACGAGAAGCCCGATCGAAAAATCAGCAATGCCGGCCACAGCCGACCGCCGACCCACCGACCAAAGCCCCTCACGCAAGGACCACGCCGCCCACGTCTCTCTTCCTTCCGATGCAATTGTCAAACAGCGAAGAACGACGACCCCGGCTCGCGCCGGATCCGCCGATCCTTTGAGACTCGATCTCGAACTCCGAGGCGGTCCGCCTGCGGCGCTCGAGCCCGAGCCCGAATTCGAAAAGGCTCCGCTGACGCGAAGCAGGAACAACCGAAGCCCCTCCGCCCCCGCCTCTTGAGCAGGGAGGAGCGCGCTCGCGTAGTTCCCGAAACCCACCGCGCAAAGCGCCGCAAGAAAGCGCGCCGCGCCGTCGAAGGGTCCGGATATAGAGCGACGCCGTTTTCGTGTCAACGCACCCGGGCGACCACAATCCCGCATCTAATTCGTGAGCACGGGCGAAACGGGCGGTGGAGCGGGCGGATTTCGGCCGCGGCCGCGGGTCGAGGCGGGTACGAGACGAGCATGCTCGCGCTATGGTTGTAGGCGACCGCCCTCCTGCATCGTTGACGAGTCCCGCCCCGATCCTGCGGTCACGGCTACGCCGTGGCCGGCCGAGCCCGGCGGCGTTTGCAGGACTGGCGGAAGAAGCCGGGCGATCATCCGCTCGGCGCCGGCTGCAGGGAAAGGATGGCGGCGCGCGCGTCGCGGATCAGGTCGAGAGCGCCTGCCGAAAGTCGCACGATCAGCCGGCGCGCGTGGCGCACGACGCGGCCCGCCAGGGCGATCAGATGAAACCGCATCGCCTTCATGCGCCGCGCCGCCCAATCGCCGCCGAGCACCAGACGCTTCATCATCGCGTTGAGATTGTGGGCGAGAACCATGATCGCCCACCACGCCGCATTGGCCCCGAACAGCCCGCTCGGCAGCCGCCCGCCGGCGAGATCGTCCTTCATCACGGCGTGCGCTTCCTCGCTCTTGCCGCAGCGCTCGCGCTGCCAGCGGATCAGTTCGTCGCCCGCCAGCGTGCGGTTGGTGACGAGGCCGAACAGCTTGTAGCGGCCCAGCGTCGGAAAGCTCATCGTCGGGAAGGGCAATTGCTCGGCATCGCCGAGATCGAGTTCACCCAACGGCTCGCGGATCGCCAGAAAGCGGTAGTCCGGCGCCGTCTTGCTCATGCCCGCCCAGTTCGGCACGTAGCCGACTTCCGCCCATTGCTGGCCGGCGGCGTAGCGCTCGCCATCGACGATCCGATCGAGCGCCTGCCAGGCCGCCTCGGGCAGTTGCGCCACCGCCTGCCTGAACTCCCCGGTCACGTCCGCCCCGATGGCGAATTCGATCACCCCGAAGCGCCGGTTCTTGCCCTCGGCGCAATACTTCAAAAGATCGTGCTGATAGGCGGCCGTATCCGAGCGCAGGTAAAGCTTCCTCACCCCGGCCGGAAGCAGGCGCGCCGCCTCTTCGAGAACGCGCAATTGCTCATGCCCCGCCGGCACGTTGCCGTCGCGGAACTCCGAATGCACGATCAGGCCCTGCTCGGCCCACCAGCTATTGAGCGGCTGATAGGCCTTGAAGTGCTTGTAGCAGTACAGCGCCGCCCGCTTGTGCGTCTCAACGAGCGTGGCGTCCATGTCGAGCGTCGCCTGCGCCGCCGGATGCTGCGCCTGAACCGCCTGCAGAAGATCGCCGTTCACCCGCCACAGGCCCGCCACGCCCTCGCTCGACGCCGGGATGAACGCCCGTCCGGCTTCCCGCCGCGCCTCCTCGCCGGCATCGTGAAACCCCGTAAGCCAGCGGCCCGTCGCATGCGGCGAGGGCAGCGTGCGCGACCGCTGCCGCCGCCAGCGCCGCGCCTCGGCCCGCCGCTCCCGCCGAGTGCGCCCGTGCGCGTCCGCCGCCCGCACCAGCCGGCACAGACCGACGTCCGCCTCCAGCCGGTCGAGATCGTCGAGACCCTCGCCCCCGGCAAGGTTCAGCAACACCAGCGCCGACACCATCTGCCGATCGCTCCAGCCTTGGCTGCCGCTCATCGCCACGTGGCGCGCCACCGATTGCTCCAGTCCGGCCGCGCGCCACAGCTCCAAATACAGGGGAAGCCCCGCAAGACCGGTCAGTCCCGCCTCGCCCGCCTCGCTTTCGTACTGGAACGGCAAGAGCCCCTGTGTCACCCTCACTCACCTCGTTGGTGATGGCGTTGATTCGCAAATCTCAGCCTATCTCACTGATCAATCAGGACCAACAGGGCACTTCACTTCCTTTGATGCGGAATCAGGGTTGCAAGGTTGAGCTTCACAAGCTCGAGCTAAGCCAGGCGAAGGCGGCGGCGCGCACAGCGCTGAAAACCGGAGGCGAGGCGTGTCCGATCGATATCGAAGAGCCGGAAGAGCCAAAGGCCCGGCGTTACGTTGTCAACGACACGACCTATGAAGCACTCGGGGAAATCCTCGAGGACAATCCCAACGGCGTGCTCGCCTTCCGAGACGAGCTCGTTTCCTTACTTAGACTAAGACCCTTGACCGTGAAGAATATGTTGCTGCGCGCGGCTTCTTTCTGACTGCGTGGAATGGGACGACGGGCTACACCTTCGACCGCATCTTGCGCGGCAAGACGCATATCGAGGCGGCCTGTCTGTCGCTGCTCGGCTCAACCCAGCCCGGCCGCCTCGCCGAGTACGTCCGGCGGGCGGTTGCGGGCGGCGCCGGCGATGACGGGCTCATTCAGCGGTTCGGGTTGCTCGTTTGGCCGGACCAAGACCCAGAATGGCGGGAGAGCGACCGCTACCCGAACAGCGAGGCGCGCGCGAAGGCGTGGGAGACATTCGATCTGCTCGACAAGCTTGAGCCCAACGCCATCGGAGCGGAGCGCGATCAATTCGAGCCGTTGCCGTTCCTGCGTTTTGACGACCGCGCCCAAGGGCTCTTCGTCGAGTGGCGCGGCGAGCTAGAGCGACGGCTGCGCGGCCCGGACATGTCGCCCGCACTCGAAAGCCATTTTGCCAAGTATCGCAAGCTCGTTCCGGCGCTCGCGCTCATCAACCACCTCGCAGATGGCGGAGCCGGGCGCATATCTCAAACGGCGCTCGCGCGCGCTCTAGCGTTGGCGGAATACCTCGAAACGCACGCGAGGCGCGCCTATGGCGCCGGAGCCGCGAGCGAGGCCGCGGCGGCGAAATCCATCCTTGCTCGCATCCGCAAGGGCGACCTTCTAGACGGCTTCGCGGCGCGAGATATTCGACGCAAGGAATGGTCGGGCCTGACAGAAAACGACCAGATAAAGGCCGGGCTCGAATTGCTCGCCGATTTCGACTGGATTGCGCCGAAGACGACCGAAACGGCCGGACGGCCGCGCACGGTCTATGCGATCAACCCGAGGGTGCTCAGATGAGCCGATATCTGGCGCGCCTCAAGTCCCTCATCGCGGAAAATACCCCTACCTGGCAAACTGACAGAACTGACAGAGGGGCTTTTGTCAGTTCTGTCAGTGACCAGGGTAGGCATGTTTCGCGAGGCGATGGCTCCGAGACGTTCGACGGCGCCGCTATCGAAGAGAGGGCGGCCTTCGCCGCCGTTGCTGATTCGCGCTAGTCAGAATTAACATAACGCATTAGCGCAAATAGTTTGTCTGATGCAACGGCCAAACAAACGAAGAAAACAAACACGCGCCGAAAGACAGGCGCGGCGGAATCGCGTCCCCCGCGTCTTCTTGGACGCCTGGGCGCGGCTCAAACATCAAAAGCCGTCGGCCGGCGAGCTTTTCGACGTTGGTCGGGGCACTTGTGTGGCGGCTAGCCAGGGAGCGCGTTGAGGCCATCGGCGAAGATAGCGCTTTTGTTTGAGGAACAGAACATTCGTTCATCTCGGAATAGGTAACGTCATCAGCCGGAAACGATGTCGCCTGCACGGCGGAAAATCCACTGGAGCCAAGACGCCAGAGAGCAAAGCATGTCAGGATATCGGCAGGGTGAAGGCGGCGAGACTGGGCGCGGTGCAAGGCGCTGGGGATCAGAAGGGCCGGTGCCGCTGAATCTCCTGCTTGTCGGCAAGCTCATTCAACGTCTCTCTTATCGACGCTTCCAATCTCGCGGCGACGCTCTTGACCATCTCTTCGAACGTAAGGGCGCGCTCGCGATCCTCCCGAAGAACGGCTAGGATCGTCTCTTGCTATTCCATCGCTCAGCCCTCCCGGGAGAGGGGAAACGGCGAGGCGCGTCAAGCCCCGTCAGATCACCGACGGGAGTAGTTTACATCGGTGCCGATTTTGGCCTACAGCCTCGCTTCAGCTCCGGCGAACGCTAAGAGTTGGACGTAGCCAAATCGCGACAAAAGTCCAGGGAGGGTGCGTGGTACTATTCAAACGACCGTCGCAACCGATCGCTAAGCGAGGCAAGCAAAGGCGGGTTGACCCAGCCCCGGATCAGGCCAAATTAGAGGAAGCGGCGCAAAGGGCAATTTATCGCTCCAGCGACTATCACTGCCGCGGTCCAAAGGGGCAACCCCCCAAACGACGGACAAGTCCAGCATCCATCTGCCCCAGGGTATGGAAGGAAGAAGAAGCAACCGCTGCCTTACAAAAAGCACTCCGCAGCGGCCAAGTTTCGGAGGTTTGGGACAATGAGTTTCCCCGCTACGTTTGGCACAAGGAAGGTCAGGTCATCTACGAGGCGCGACACACCCGTGGCCCCGATGGTTGTTTTCACGCTTATCCGCTAGAGCCTTTCCAGTTTCCGATTGGGCTAAGCAAGTGAGCTTTCTGAAGTTCAAAAAAAATTGGATTACGAAACCCGGCCTTGAGGATATCGAGGCCGGGCGCGATGAATTGATCGCGACTTACGCGAGTTTTCAGATCTTTCTCGGAAAAGAGAACATAACCGCGCATAAGGTCGGCCGTACCAAGGTCGAAACTCGCCTATCCATACCTCTGTATTATCTCGCAGAGTGGCTTGCTGAAAATTGGTGGGTCTTGCTCTTCGAACCGCGAAAGGACGAAGAAAGCGATGACCCAGATTTTTTCAAGCGGCACTCGATTTTGAGTGCTCAGCATGGGTTCCCTCTGCCGGCGCTTTCGCTGGTGCCGCTCGGCCGTTCTATTCACTTGGATTGCATTCCGAGAAAGGCACCGTACGCGGACGTATCATTTAACGTTAACGCATTTGGAGACGAGTCAAGAGAAGTTGTCGAGGCTATTCTATCGGAATTCCTGCGTGATGCCGACGATCAATTACGCGCGTTTGGTATTACAGACACGAACTTTCAAACATCCTGGAAGGTCATTCAAGAGCTAGAGCCCGAAGAAAGGGCGTATTGTGAACTAGCCGGGTCCCTCGGAATATCGCCGAGTGAAATCAACGACAATCTAAGCGAAAGCTTGGAAAGAATTGCCAGCGTGTTAGGTCCAGGGGCCATTCGTGATTTTTGCTTGGCGACAACCCCTGAACAGCTGTCCAATTCTGTCGCCTTGGCAGAGGAGCTTGTCGATAAAGTAGCTCGCGCGGTGAGCTCGAATCTTAGCGCGCTTGGCAGAGTTGATTTGCCATCGGACAATTTGAATGCACCGAGTTGGCGTCGAGGAATGCAGGCAGCACGTAATCTGCGTGACAAATTAGGTATTGACCCAAAAGACAATGAGGGGGCAACTAAGATTTTCCATGCGCTGGAATTAGACACGAGACAAACTGTTCTAAGCAGAACGAACTCGCAACTGATGTTGAGCGGAGGGATCGATCGCGGCGACGACACCGCAAAGATCGCTCTTTTTCAGGAAGGTGAATTGAATCGAAGATTTGCCGCGGGACGCGCGGCCTATTTGGCCTGGGTGTCCGGCGTAAATTCTCGCCGACTAATGACCAACGCGGTGACACGCGATCAACAGGCAAGTAGGCAATTCGCGGCTGAAATTTTGGTTCCACAATCCTACCTAAAGCAAGTCTCGGGAAAAACCGGGGTGCTGGGTTATGAACGTTTGCGGGAGATGGCGTCTTCTCGCGGCGCGATGCCAGATGTTGCGTCCAAACAGGCCTACAATGCCGGCCTTACGGTGGCGCAGATTTGAGCGGAAAATCGGATAAGTGGATTTAACCCCGGCGATCTAGTCCCTCGCCGTCGCAACCCGTTTCGCCGCCCGCTGCTTCGCCTTCGGCACTCGCCAACCCCCTCTGGCTCGCTAACTTAGGGGCGGCTTCGGCCGCCCTTTTCGTTTCTGCGCCGCTCCTCGTACCGTTTGTCAGGTGGCCCAACTTAACCGCCGGTAGGAAGTGCGATCTCGGAGATGTAATTCAGGCCTGGCGATGGGATAGGAAGCTTGTCTGCGCGCGACTAGCGAGCGCCAGGGGAGATGAGAAGGCGAGAACTCGCGCCAAGGCTATGCTCGAGGAGCGGCAGATCGCCGCGGCCCGATCTGCGGTGTTGGAAGCGCTGGGCATATCATCGTCGCCTAATAGCCGGAACAATTCCAATCAATCGTCCTGGCAAGGGAACGCCCTTCTCAGCGAAGCCGCCATAGCGTCTCCGTAGGGCTTTTCCGCCATATCGGGATTGTCCTCAAGGAACCGCTCGAAGGCGCTCATAACCTGCTGGCCTTTCAACCCTGGCGGTGGGCGATAAATTCCCTTTCCGGCGAGCGAACCGTTCCAAGCGAGGCCGCCAGCGACGAAGAGCCTCCGGGATACGTCTTTCGTGTTCTCCTGTAGCGCCGTCACTAAGGACTCGCATCCGAAAGACAACCTCTACATGTGGGGCCACTACGGTAACGGTCACCGCGGGGTTGCGCTGGAGTTCGACACCCGAAAGGTCGCGTCCCTTATCACGGAAAAGCACAACAAGGAGAAAGGTGACAACCTCGGACCCGAAAGCGCGTGGGTGCACATCGAGTACGAGGCCAAGATGCCCCCTGTAACGCGCAAAGTGTTCTTCGAGTTCTTCCGCAACGAGCGCGAGCAGA
The DNA here is from genome assembly GCA_963758335.1 of uncultured Alphaproteobacteria bacterium. Classification (GTDB taxonomy): domain Bacteria; phylum Pseudomonadota; class Alphaproteobacteria; order Rhizobiales; family Beijerinckiaceae; genus Roseiarcus. Next base: position 2,147,338 of record CAVWVF010000004.1, read on the forward strand.
GTCGGCACCGCACTTCTTTGGAGGGCTACTACGACAAGACGTCCCGTGTGAAGTCGCTCGTCTGGAAGAGAGAAGACGAATGGCGCATGCTCAGGCACAACAACGAGACACGGCTCAAAGTGCATCGAGTGCCGATACCCCCAGAGGCCATTCCGACCGTCTACATCGGTCTCTCTACGCCTTCGGGTTCCGAAGCCGACATCGTTTTCGAGACGCGGCTGCGCGTTCCGGTGGATCGTGAACACGGATTCCGTTTGATTGTGAACATCCAATCCAGTTGATCCTGAACACCGGTTCCGGTCGATCGTGAACACCGATTCCGGTGATCATGAACGCGGCCTGGAGCGCCACGGTGGGTCTGTGCTGCTGACAGTCTTCAACCAGGGGTAGTCCCGATCCTTTGCCGAGCAGCGGAGGATGGGAATGCCGGGCGAGAGATTGTCGATGCGGAAGATACGCGAGGTGCTGCGCCTGCGATTTGCTCAGGGGCTGAGCCAGCGGGCGATCGGGATCAGTTTGCGGCTGAGCACGGGGGCGGTGAACACGTACCTCAATCGTGCGCGGCGGGCAGGACTGGGTTGGCCGTTACCGGACGGGTTGGACGACGCGCAACTGGAGACGCTGCTGTATCCGCCTCCGCCGGCGGTGGCGGCGGAGCAGCGGCCGGCGCCGGACTGGGCGGCGGTGCACCGCGAGTTGCGGCGGCCGAATATGACGCTATCGCTGCTCTGGGAAGAATACCGTGGCGGAACGGGAGCCCAGGACGGGTTTGGCTACTCCTGGTTCTGCGACCTGTATCGCGAATGGGTTGGCCGGCTGAAGCCGACACTGCGCCAGGTGCACACCGCGGGTGAGCGGATCTTCGTCGACTTCGCCGGTCACGCCATGGAGGTGATCGACGGGGCGACCGGAGAGGTGCGCCGGGCCGAGATATTCGTCGCGGTGCTGGGCGCCTCCAGCTACACCTTCGCCGAAGCGACCTGGACGCAGTCGCTGCCGGATTGGATTGCCGCGCACGTCGCCATGCTGGCGTTCATCGGTGGCGCGCCGCGGCAGATCGTCAGCGACAACCTGCGCGCCGGGATCACCCGGGCCTGCTTCTACGAGCCGCTGGTCAACCGCACTTATGCCGATATGGCGTCGCACTACGGCACCGCAGTGGTTCCGGCACGGCCGTACAAGCCGCGCGACAAGGCCAAGGTGGAAGTCGGCGTTCAGGTGGTGCAGCGCTGGATATTGGCGCGTCTGCGCAATCGGCAGTTCTTCTCCCTGGCCGAACTAAATCAAGCGATCCGCGAACTGGTCGATCAGCTCAACGATCGGCCAATGCGCGGCTGGGGCGCCACCCGACGCGCGCTCTATGAGCAGGTCGACCGGCCCGCCCTGCGGGAGCTGCCGCCGGCGGCCTACGAATATGCTGACTGGAAGCGCTGCCGGGTCAACCTCGACTACCACGTCGAGATCGACAAGCACTTCTACTCGGTGCCGTTCCGGCTGCTCCGCGAAGAGGTGGAAGCGCGCATCACTGCAAAGACGGTGGAGATCTTCCACCACGGCAAGCTGGTCGCCGCCCATCTGCGTAGCCTGCGGCCGTACCGCCCGACCACGCTCGCCGACCACATGCCGAGTTCGCACCGGCGCTACCGCGACTGGACGCACGAGCGGATCCTGCGAGAGGCGGCAGCGATCGGCGACGACGCCGCGGCGTTGGTCGAGATCATCCTGCGTTCGCGCCCGCATCCCGAGCAGGGGTTCCGCTCCTGCATCGGCATTCTCCGGCTGGCGACGCGCTACGACGCCGAGCGGCTGGATGCCGCCTGCGCACGGGCGCTCGCCCTGGGCACCCGCTCGTACAGCTCGGTCGCTGCGATCCTGAAGAATGCCCAGGACAGGAAGCCGCGCGAGCCGGACCACCCCAGCCTGTTCCACGAGAACATCCGCGGCCCCGGCTACTACCATTGAAAGGAGAGACGATGCTGACCCACCCTCTGGCCGAGCGCCTGCGCAGCCTCGGCATGGCCGCCATGGCCGATGCGTTCCTCGAGATGCAGACCACGTCGGCCGCCACCGATCTCACCCGCGAGGACTGGCTCGGCCTGCTGCTCGACCGCGAAGTGACCGCGCGCGACAACAAGCGTCTCGGCCGACGATTGCGCCAGGCCAGATTGCGCCAGAACGCTGTGGTCGAGGATACCGACTTCCGCACCCCGCGCGGTCTGGACCGTGCCCTGTTCCACAAACTCACTGGCTGTGACTGGATCCGTCACAGCCAGCACCTGGTGATCGGCGGTCCGACGGGTACCGGCAAATCGTGGCTGGCCTGCGCTCTGGGACACAAGGCCTGCCGGGAAGGCTTCTCGGTGCTCGATCGGCGTGCGCCGCGGCTGTTCGCCGAGCTCGCCACCGCCCGTGGTGAAGGAAGGCTGCCGCGGATGCTGGCGATGCTGGAGCGCACCAGGCTGCTGATCATCGACGACTGGGGTCCGGAACCGCTGACCGCCGAGCAGCGGCGAGATCTGCTGGAGATCGTCGATGACCGGTACGAGAAGGGCTCGCTGCTGGTGACCAGCCAGGTCCCCGTGACGCGCTGGCACGAACTGGTCGGCGATCCGACGATCGGCGATGCCATCCTCGACCGCGTCGTGCACCGCGCCCATCGCATCGAGCTGAAGGGGCCGAGTCTACGCAAGCGTCACGCTGTCAGTGCTCCGACGGAGGGCGACAGCTCTGCCGCTGTCCGACTCTGCCGCTGTCCGATGAACACCGGTCCGCTCCGAGCCTGCCGATCACGCCGCCTGAGCCGCGGCTCACCCGGCTATCACCCATTGCATTGCGTTACGTAACGGGAATCCCGCCATGCCAAGAGGCCGACACCCCGAAGCTGAGCACCCGCTCAGCAACGCCGAACGCCAAGCCCGCTATCGCGCGCGCCGCGAAGCCCACAAGGCAGTGCCCGTCGTCCGATATCGGCGGCCTGCCGACCGGCGCATCCGCCCGCAGCGCTGGCTCGACACGGTCGCCGGGCTCCTCGCCCTGCAAGCCGAATACGCCGCCTGGTACGACGCCTTGCCGGATAGCCTCCGCGACACCCCTACTGCTGCGGCCTTGCAGGCCATCGTCGATCTGGATCTAGATGAACTCGCCGCCATCGTGCCGCCGCGGGGGTACGGACGCGATTGACCGGCCAGGAGCAAGCAATGTGCATCCGCAACTATCGGGGAAAATATGCCGAGCCGCGCTGGCGCCGCTTGACGAACACCAAGGAAAGATGAGACGGGACAACCGTCAGTGGCAACCACCCACCGTGACGGCGTGCCGCTCGCCAGCGCCCGCTCAGGCCAGCGCGAGCGGGTGTTCATGATCGAACGGATTAACCGTTCAAGATCACCGGAATGCGCAGGCAGGACGGCGATTCGTAGTTAGCGCCGCCAGTTTTACTTTGACATTCGCTGCGTCAGATCGTTTCTCGCACGAAATCCGCGACGCGCCGCCTCGTTTTGAAGGGATGGCAAGCTGCGATGGCCATCAGTTCGATCCCTGCATCGCCCACCATACAGTCCTGGCAAACCGACGCCGTTTCCGGGCCAGCAGAAACCCTCGCAATTCCGGTCGGTTAGTGAGGCGTGTCGCGGTCTGCGAACCGAATTCCGGCCGTTCTCCCGCGCTCTGCGCCTGAAATCGCCCGCCAGTCTCTGCCCGCAAAACTCCGTTTCCCGGACCACAGGATGGAGAGGCCGAAGCGGGGGCTGAGCTCCGAGGACGACAAGGAGGTCGCGGCGCGCGGAAAGGATTAGGATGGATCAGCCGGGTTCGGCTTGAACCTGAGCCGGCGCCCGCAGTCCGATGGCGCGCCATTGCTCGGACCAGAGCATCGGCAGGTCAGTCAGGCGCTTGATGCTGAATCCGCGCGGAAGGCGACCCTCCATCGCGGCTTCCGCCAGGATGGGGAGATGAACGCGAGGGACAGCCTCATCCGGATCGAGCGCTCGCTCTTGCCCTCGCGGACGGCGAGCAACTCGGTGGTTTGGGTGGGGTCGTGCGGAGATGGAGCTCTCCACCCGGCGGCGCGCGTCGGCCGGCTCGAAGATGCGCGAGCTGCCGAAAACGACGATGGTCCTGAGGACGTTGTTGCCCCGCAGCAGCAATTCGTGCTTCAGGTAGTCCATCTGCAGACGCAGGCTGCGCACCGAACCGCTGGCGAGAAAGTCGCTGTCCTCGCTCGCCACCCGGTACGAGGGCGACTCGAGGATAGCCTTCACCCGAGCCGCCGATCTCCGCGCGCCTCGGGGACGGAAGCCGGGGCGGGGTTCGAGGCGAAGAAACCGTCGTTGGCGAGGTCAGCCTAGCCGTATCACTCTTGTTTCTCGCGCTCCCATCCGAGGATCCCGTCCCAGATGCTCTCGGCGGTCTCGGCGTACCAGAAGAGCCGGCGGTCTTCGGCGGCGATGACGCCTTCCTCGACCAGGAAGTCGAAATTGATCGCTTTGCGCCAATAGCGTTCGCCGACCAGCACGATCGGGATCGGTTTCATTCTGCGCGTCTGGCTCTTGCCGAATTGCCGGCTCGCCTTCCCGCCATGCGCGAATGTCTCGGCAGGAACGAGCTTCCATACGCCGAGCCAGGGAGCCAGTGCAGCAAGCCCTACGACTGCGAGTTTTGGGACCGTTGCACAGTCGGCAAACTCGCTGACTGGATCGCCTATCTCCCCCGTCTCTCGTGAGCCAACTTAATTAAGGCGCTTGGCATTGAAGCGATTTCTGCAATACCGCCCGATTTCCCGCTCTCGTCGAAACAGGTGACCATCCGGGACGCCAGCCAGCGGACAACCATGCGTCGCGAAAGATCTTCAACAGTTGCTCCAACCTTTCGGACCACCGGCCTGCTATCTCGATTTCGAGGCCGCGACGAAGCCGAAAGCGAAGCCGACGTCGTCCGCCTCGACCGTCACCGTGACAGTCATCAATTCGCGCGCCGCCGGGCTCACCGAATTGCAGGCCGCAGTCAGCGGCTCCCCTGCCTGGAAAAAGGTCCTGGGCGCGCTCAAGCCCGGCAAGCAGGCGGTCGCCCGCCTGCCGGATTGCCAGGTCGACCTGCACGGCTCGTTCGACGACGGTCAAACGATGGAGGCGACCGGCGTCGACGTTTGCGCGGACAAGACGCTCAACCTCAAGGATTGAGCGCCCCTAGGCCCTCCGGCTGAAGCCGGGGGGCGGGCGGCTCATTGGCGTTGGGTCATTTCTGGCCGAAGAGTTCGGCCACATATTCCCAGTTGACGAGGTGGTCGACGACGGCCTTCAGATAGTCGGGTCGGCGGTTTCGATAGTCGATGTAATAGGAATGCTCCCACACGTCGATGCCGAGAATGGGCTTGCCGCCGTGGACGAGCGGGTTCTCGCCGTTCGGGGTCTTGGTCGCCTCGACTTTGCCGCCCTTCAGGGTGAGCCAGCACCAACCGGAGCCGAACTGGGTGACGCCCGCCTGGATGAGGTCTTCCTTGGCCTTGTCGACCGAGCCGAACGAATCCTTGAGCGCCTTCTCGACCTCTCCCGGGATCTTGCCACCGCCGTTGGGCTTCATCCAGCGCCAGAAGTGAATATGGTTGAAGTGCTGGCCGGCGTTATTGAATACGGCCGCGTTCTTGCCGAACGAGCCTTTGACGATCTCCTCGAGGGACTTGCCCTCCCATTCAGTGTCCTTGAGCGCGGCGTTGCCGTTGTTGACGTAAGCCAGATGGTGCTTGTCGTGATGGTATTCCAGCGTTTCACGCGACATATAGGGGCCCAGCGCGTCATAGGCGTAGGGCAGATCGGGCAGCGAGAAACTCATGGGACAGCTCCTTGGCGAGGTTGAAGGGAGTCGTTGAACGCCGAAAGACACTACATCCTGTCGGGGGCGAAATTTTAGCCGCGGGCTTGCGTGGCCGCAACTTTCGGGCGAGGGGCGAAGCGCCTCGTGAGATCCCGGCGGCTTCGAAGCAAGTTGACGCACAGCGACGTCGAGTCCAACGAACGCGGCGACGACGCGGTGGAGATCGTCGCGACGCTCATCGCGACCGCGATCGTGTCGGAAGAACTCGACGCGGTCGTCGAAGCGCTGGAGAAGCTTCCTGGCGTTGAGCACGCGACGTGGGAGAGCGCCGCCCAGAGTTGAGGCCGCGGGCGGCTCGCGGCGACGTCCCTCCGTTTCTTCAATTCGTCGCGGCTTCGGCCGGCGCGGCGAGGGTCGCGCCGGCCTGCCGGCGGCGCACGGGCTTCGAGCTTAAGAGCTGCCCTTCCGGCGACGACCCGGATTGCGGCTCGGCCGAGGCGACGACCTGGTTCGCGCTCGCGACCACCATCAGGCGCTTGATCTGCCCGTTATCGTAGGCGCGCAGGAAGGCGTCGTAGTCCTTGACCGACACGCAGCCGTTGGAATCGCCGTTGGGACCCAGCATGTAGGGATGCGCGAGGAGGCCCGCGCGGCCGTAGACGCCGCCCTCGCCGATTGGAGTCAATCTCAGCGCCTGCACGCCGTGGAACGAGTCCTCGCGCAACGTCAGCTCGTAGAGGTGCGGCGGCGTCGCCCCGCGGGCGCGCTCGTTGACGTAGCGGGGGTCGTCGAGCCGGTCGCCGAGGCCGGAATGGGCCTCGAGCTGCGTGCCGTCCGGCATGTAGACGGTGCGGGCCGAGATGTCATAGACGGCGGTCTGCCGGTCGTAACCCTGAGGCGCCGAGGGCGTGCCGAAGCCGAACCATCCGCCTCCGGTGCTGCGGCCTCCCGACGCCGGAGCAGCGGCGACGGCCGGAGGGGGCGGCGGCGAGGGCGCCTTGGCGGCGGTGCGGCTCTCCGGCTCGACGGAGGCGACCTGTGTCCCGGACGTGGCCTGGGTCCCGGGTGTGGGCGGCAGCCCGAGTCCGAACAGCTTCTGGAAGAAGTTGCGATTGTCGACCGGCGCCGCAGGCACGGCCGGCTGGACGACACGCGGCGCCGCGGGTGGCGCCGGCTCGCCAAGCCCGGGCGGGCGCGGCGGGGGCAAAGGCGCGCTGTCCTCGAGCCGGGCGACCTCGAATCCCCCCGGGGGCTGCGGCGCGGCCCCCAGCGAGGGAGCGGCGGGAGGAGGCGGAACGGCTTCCGCCGAGGGCTCGGGCGGAAAAGCCTCGAGGCTCGGCAGAGGAATGTTGGCCGACGGCGCCGCTTCGAGGCTTGCGACGGAGGGGGTCGGATCGGCCTCACACCGTCGTCGAAGGACGCGTCATGCCGAACGACGGAGATCTGATGGACCTTTTGGCGTCGTGGTGCGACGCCGAGCTGCTGCGACGAATTCTGGTGGACAATCCGGCGCGTCTGTACGGCTTCTAGAGCCGAGGTCGAGAAGCCCGGACGCCGCGCTCACGACGACGCGCGGCCGGCATCCTGGCGATCTTCCTCGGGCAGACGACGCTCGAGAGGTTCGTCGTCGACGGCAACGCGAAGCTCAGCGGCGCCCGAGAAAGTTCACGGAATTCGTCTCGTGGCTCGACAACCCCGATCTCTGGCGCAACATCGCCTCATTCGTCCGTCCCCTCCGCACTGCGTTTCTTCGCCTTGAGACGGGGAACAAAGTAATCGAGCACGATGTTCCTGGACTTGTAGACTTTCCCGTCCGCCGCCTGAACGACAAGCCGGAACGTGTGCGAGGACGACATCGGGGCGCTGACAGACAAGGCGAAGTCTTCTTTATTCTTGCTGGCTGTCGGATTGGAACCCGGCGGCCTGATGACCTTATCAGGCATCGGAACGGTATAATTAGCGCCGCTCGATCGCAGGGCAATGGTCTGCTTCTTCAGATCAAGGACTGGATTGAGTTGAACAGACGAGCAGTGCAACTCAGCGGATGGGGCAAGGCCGAGCGGAATGACGAAGGCGTCAACCGCCGACAGCGCTTCACGATATCTCAGTTGGCGCGCGGCGCGGGTGGAGGCTCGGGCAGGCCGCATTCGCGCGCCTCGAGCGCGTCGATCCTGGCGGACAGCGCCTTGAAGATCTGTCCGTACTGATCGGCGAGGGCCTCGACGAACTTCATGGTCTTCGACTGCGCGAGCATGAGCTGCTCGATATTATCCGTGTGCTCGTTGTGGCCTTCGGCGAATTCCTCGACGCTTGCCGTGAGTTTTTCGACGAGCGCCAGGATCTCTTTGACGGTTGCCGTGAGCTTCTCGACGGTTGCCGTGAGCTTCTTGACGGTTGCCGTGAGCTTCTCGTGGCCATCTGCGATCTTGTCGAACGTCGGCATCAGTTCTTTCAATGCCGGCATCAGCTCGGCCAGCACCATGCGGCGCGCGATGTCGGCGACTTCCGTCTTTTCCGCGTCATTCATGGCTTGTTCTCCGTTGGCGGCCGGGCTGAGAAGCTCTGTCTTCACCCGCGAGAGGCGGCTGCGGCGGCGTTTGGCCTCACTATGAACCTCTCCCTTTCCACAGGCCGCCTCAAGGCATCCGCCGAGGTCCTTTCTACGCCAGCGAAGAGGGTAATTTGCGCCATGCGCTCCAGAAGCTCTTGGAAGACGCTGGGCAGGCGTTCTCGGACTATCAGGACCGGATGCTCGTCAACCTTCCCTGCAAGCGCCTACAGGTCGATGAGGCATGGTCTTTTTGCTATGCCGAGCAGCGGAAGCGTTGCGACGGCGAAAGCCGCCCCGGAAGGCGCTGGCGATATCTGGACCTGGGTTGGATTGGACGCCGACACGAAGTTAGTTGCATCCTTCTATGTGGGAAGCCGCGACAGCGAGGCCGCAATGATTTTCATGGACGATCTTTCTCGACGCCTCGCAAACCGCGTCCAATTAACGAGTGACGGCCACCGCCCCTATCTTGAGGCGATTGAAGGCGCGTTCGGCGGCGACAGGAAGCCGGCTTCGTTTACGTGAAAACCGCCGAAACCGAGCTCGACGTGGTCGAGGAGTACATCCTCGAGCTCATCGGCTTTCCGGGCACGAAGCACGATGATCAGGTGGACCAGTCAGGCCCTCGAGCTTCAGGAGCCGGTTGCGTTTTCCGCTGATCGGGATCGGACGCTGCTGGTACTGTGAGGAGAAATTGTAGAGCCCGATCCGGGTATTGGGCGATCTCGCCCCAGCGATCTTGGCCCGCCGAGACGCCCGATCAGATCGCCGAGGCGCAACGGCTGGATAGCGAGTGGAAGCCGAAGTGAGAGCGCAAACTCGCCCGTTGACCCAGATCAATGCGCACGCGCTGCGATCTGCGATGGTGGCAACGTCAGATGCGGGCGCGGCCAATAGCCTCCTGAGAAGGCGGCCGTGATCATCCCCCTCTGAAAGTTCGGGCCGAGGCTGGCGTATTTGCCCGGGCCCGACTCTTTTTGTGCGGCTTTACCCCGCAATGCGAGAAAGCTGAGAACGAGCGCCAAGGAGCGCCATTCAAACCGCAAATGCGCCTATGAAGTGTGGGACCATGTAGTCAGGCCGGACGGTCGAAGCGACGGGTTCCGGTTCGCTGCCAGAGGCGAATTGGACGCGGGGGAGACGGGAGAGGGACAGCTCTGTGAGGGGTTGTCGAGGAGGTGCCTTGTGCAGGCTGATGACACACCCGCCGGTCGCACGTCGATTGTCGCCAACGGGCCGGGAGTGATCCTATCTTGCTCCGGCACGATTTTCCTCGCCATCATTGAAGCGCCCGGGACCGAAGGCGTTTGGGAGCTTTTTGATGCGGCGACCTTTGACGAATGCTGGATGATGAACCGGCTGGTCCATCTTGCGGGGAGCGATCCGAGAAACGCCAAAGGAGGACTCTTGCTCCCGTCGTGGGGGGCAGTGGTTCGTTCGGGTTTGACGCTTCGATCCGTTCCGCGCGGCGGGGCCGCAATATTCAAGGTCGTTCAGAGCGACCTTCGTTCACGCTGACCTCTAGCAAATATGTATTGTCAGAATTGCTCAGACGCTGACAGTTTCGGCGGATTTCGCCCCCATCCGGAGCGAGATCGAGGGCGCCCGTGACGTTGATCCCGGCTCATCGCGCAACCTCGCCCAGACAGCGCTGTCGGAAGACCGCGCCTCACCCCTCCATGAGCGCCGTCACATGCGCGGCGACGGCGCGCGCCAGGGCGTCGAAGTCGTAGCCGCCTTCCAGCACCGAGACGATGCGGCCGCCGCAGCGCGTCTGCGCGATTTCCATCAGGCGCCGCGTCGCCCAGACATAGTCCGCTTCGACCAGATTGAGGTTGCCGAGCGGATCGCGGCGGTGGCCGTCGAAGCCCGCCGAGATGACGATGAGATCGGGCGCGAAGTCTTCGACGCGCGGCAGGATCGCGACTTCCATCGCCTCGCGGAAGGCTTCGCCCCCGTCGCCGGCGCGCAACGGGGCGTTGACGATCTGATCGTGCTCGCCGCGGTCCCCTAACTCCCCCGTGCCGGGAAAGAGCGGCATTTCGTGCGTCGAGGCATACAAGACGGTTCGGTCGTCCCAGAAGATGTCCTGCGTGCCGTTGCCGTGATGGACGTCGAAATCGACGATCGCGACGCGCGCGGCGCCATAGACCGCCTGAGCGTGACGCGCGGCGATGGCCGCGTTGTTGAAGAAGCAGAAGCCCATCGGCGTCGCGACTTCCGCATGATGGCCCGGCGGGCGCGTGGCGACGAAGGCGTTTCTGACCTTGCGGGTCATCACCTCGTCGACCGCGAAGATCGCGCCCCCCGCCGAGCGAAGGGCGGCCTCGAATGAGCCGGGCGAAATCGAGGTCTCGTCGTCGACGGCCGTGAGCCCCTGGGTCGGCGTCGCCGCGCGGATCGCTTCGATATAGTCGAGCGGATGGACGCGCGCGATCGCCGAAATCTCGGCACGCGGCGCGACGTCGCGCGCCAGCATCTGGAAGACCTCGCTCTCCATTGCCCGGTCGATCGCGCGTAGACGGTCGGGCTGTTCGGGATGTCCCTCGCCCATGTCATGCACCAAACACGCGGGGTGGCTGATGAGCAGCGTAGTCACGGGTTGATGCCCTGCTTGCCGAAACGCATCCCCCCTTAGCCTGCGCGGCACCCTCGTGCCAAAGCGCGGGAAAGTCCATTGCGCAAATCGCCTCAGTGCGGGATCGGCTCGGGTTTGCAGACCAGCCGCTTTAGGCTCGGCAGCTCCCAGAAGACGCCCAGGTCCGTGAACCATGCGCGGCATGGGCCAGCGAAGTCCCCCGAAGGTTGCATGCTTTGCCGGACGTTCTCAGGGCGCTCGCGCTATTCGATCGCCCCCGGCGTCTCGCGGGCCAGCCGGGCGAGGGCAGCGATCTCCCTTCTGAGAGCTATCGTCTCGACCGTGAAGCCCCCATGCTTCAGGGCGTTCCTGTTGCCTCGACTGCGTCTAGTCGCTGATGCGCGGGATGTAATCCAACCCCGGCAAATCGGCATCCGATAGCCGTAGAATTCGTGGTCCTCATTGTAGCCGCCCTGGCCGGCGTCGAGATCGGCGAAATCGTGGACGAACTCGATTGCCGTAATCCACTTGACCATCTTGAAACCCAACTCGTTCTCGCAGCGCAGCCGCAGCGGCGCGCCATGCAGGACGCTGACTGGCGCCCCATTCATCTCGTAGGCGAGGATCGTCAGCTCGTGGCGCATGTTCTCGATGCTATGGACGCATAATATCGGCCGCCTTCAGCCCCATCGGCCAGTGAGTAGAATACGGCGTAGCGGGCCTCCGGTGTCGGCTTCACCAGATCGAGAATATCGCGCACGGGAACGCCGCCCCACTCGGCGACGCCGGACCAACCCTGGATGCAGAAATGCGTCGTGATCTGCTCCTGCTTCGCCATCGCCTTGAGGTCAGCCAGGGAGAAGTCCCGCGACGCCTCGACGAGGCCGCTGACCCGAAGCTTGTAGCTGGCGAAGTTCTCCGCCACGAGATCATCGAACTCCAACGATCGGGCATTGCGGGGGCGAACCCGGTGAGGGTTGGCGGCAGGCCAATATCGAGCAATAAGTCCGGTCTTGGGGTGACGTTTCCTTTTTCTGCCGGAGGCGCCGGTCCTGACCGCCTTCAACCCGAAGAAGCGGTGTCCGTTCCAATTCGTGCCGGTGATCGCCTTGGCGACCTGCGAAAGGCTGCGGTAAACGCAGCCGTTCCAGGCGCACCCGTCGTCGAGGATCATGACCCGCTCGAGACGGCCGTTCCATTCGCGGACCAGCAGAGCTCCGGATTTGAGCCCGACGCCCTCGCGTGTCGTCGGTCCGCGGGTTGCAAAGGGACGAGCGTCCCTCGAACTCGAGGCTTCGTCCCTGTGCTCATGCAGACGTCGCAACATCGCCCTGTCGAGATCTCCGAATGCCGCGGCTTGGATTAGGAGCATTCGCTGCGCGCGGAAAGGAGCGGGATGGATCAGCGGAGTTCGGCTCGAACCTGAGCCGGCGCCTGCAGTCCGATGGTGCCCCATTGCTCGGACCAGAGCATCGGCAGGTCGGTCAGGCGCTTGATGCAGAACCCGCGCGGAAGCCGACCCTCCATCGCGTGTGTCAGCCCTTGGGCGTCTCGGATCGCGCGTGCCCGCTTTGGCGGCTGACGCTGCCGCGGATTTCCTCCAGGCTCGCCTTCATTCGCTCCTGAATGATTTTCACCGCTTCGCCGGTCGATTGCGTCGCCAGCTCGGCCGAGTCTCTGGCTCCCTGGACGGAAATATCGAAGACTTTTTTTACGAACTCCGTCTGCTTGGCGAGGATTTCCTGCGCGTTTCCCATTGGCTGGTAGCCGCGGGCCAGAGCCGAGGCTTCGCGCAGACTCGCTTCGAGAATCTCCCGTTGCTTCTGCGCCACGGACTGCGCGCCCCCGGCGGCGACCTTCGCCGATTCGCCGAGCGCCTCCAGGTTCTTGCAATTCGTCTCGAGCAATTGCTCCACGTCGACCTGCGGCAGGCCGAAATTGGTTCCGAAGTTTCGCAGCATGTCGATATACGACTGAGTTTCTTTGGTCACGGTTTCCTCCACGTCTTGAGTTCGTTTGCCCCCGCTTCGCCCTGACCATCCGATAGCACCGCATGTTATGCTTCCCATTTGGTCGCCCCAGGGGGGAGGGCGCAGCACGGTGGCCCCTTTGGCGCCCCTTGTCACGTTGCGGAATATACTCAGGGGTGCCAGCGATGCGCGCGCGCCGGGCGCACAGCAAGGGGGAAATCATTGAGCTCGTGAAGCAGCACCGACCGCCTCGGGTGGAGCGGCGGAGAGCAGCTCAACTGCGACGCGCGTCAGGAGCTTCAAGTTGCGCGAGGATCAGGCCGAGAGCGTCAACGCGGCCATCGAGACGATGAGAAAGACGGCCAACACACCAGACAACTCGGCGGCGCTTGCGGCCATTTGCCTCAACTATCTCGAAGGCTCATCTTGCAGGAGGGGTTCGTCGGGTTTGAGCCTGATGCGGTCGCCAAAACGCTTTCGGACGTCTTGAATAACTTAGATCACGAGACTGCGGCCGCGATCTTGAAGTCCATGATCGCCATGGGTACTCAACCATGGAGTACATATACGCGGCGGCCCGTCGGGCGGTGAAACCGTCTACCCGGGTAGACGTGTTTCGGCGACGGGTCCGAGCGCCGATTTGCGTGATTCCATTCCGCAACCGACCACTCTGGTTGGCGTCGAAGGCCAAGCAAAGAAGCGGCATTTCCGGCGCAGTCGGCCGACACGGCCGTCAGAGGATAGGCGGTGGGGTGACACTCGGTGCGGCAGACGCCATGGCAGACATGCTGTCATAAGCCTATCGCTGTCGGAGTTGCCACGCCCCGCATCGGATCGATCGAGCGTCAGGGCGTAGCCGCGCTTGCGCAGGCCAGTCAGGGCGGCGCGGGTTGTATGCGGCAGCGAGTCCAACGCTTCCGACAATTCGGCGATCGTCGCCCCTTCGGTTGCTCCAAGCATCTCGACCGCCTGCGCCAGCTTTGTCCCGACCCGCGGCGCGCGAGGGCTCGCGAGCGCTTGCGCGCTCGGCGCATCGAACGCTCCGGAAGCAGCCCTACCCTGCTCAGCGACCGTTGGCGATCGTTCGACCTCAATTCCCAGCCGTTGCGCTTCGCCGGCAGGCCCCGCGCCGTCGTCCGAATCGACTGCGATCGCTTTCGCTCCGGTGACCGTCAGCTTTGAGGGCATAGGATTGTCCGTTTTGCTCATCCCGCCGCCAGACAGGCGTTCCCGCCTTGGCATTGACCTGCTTGACAAGGCCAGCCGCGATCAGCTTCGTTGCGACCTTATCCGCCGCGCCGCCCTTCAGCTTCTCGGGAGGTGTAAGACTGCGGTCGTCGCGTTGCGCGGCCGCGCTCAGCATGACGAGTTGCGCATCGGTAAGTTTGATGGACATCGATCGACCGCAACCCTCGCGGCTGCGGTTCACCTTTCGCCAATTGGCGACTTCGCGGATCGATCGCCGCCACGTTGAACGGGGATCAGGTAAAATGTCCCCGTAGTCCGGTAATCTGGGCGGTCCGCGACCGCGGTTCCCGTCAGAGTGTCTCCCTCACCCAGCGGTCACAGTTGTGCGCAGCTTCAGAGGTGAATCGATCCTGCTGAGTTTCTCGAAACTGCTCCCCGTGCCGCGGATCGTGACGTTGCCGTAGTTGAATAGTCGGCCGATCAGCGTCTGATCAACGTCGACGCTTTCAACCTTCTGCATATTCATTTCGACTGTATGCCGGCGTATCAGGCCGCGCTTGAGTATGATGCGGCGATCGGTGACGGCGATTTCCGTCGTCCAGCGGCGAAACCAGGCGGGAAGAAACGCGACGATGGCCGCGACGGCGAAGACAATTGCGGCGAACCAGCTGATATTCACCATTTCGGCATAGCTCGCACCGGCGAGCAGTGACGCTAGCGCGCAAATCGTCAGTAAAATCGCCGCTCTGTAAGTCGTCCAGCTGACAGTTGTGTGGTAGCGGACCTTCTCGCCCGGTTCGAGGATGCTGTTGATATAGGTCATCGCGGGCGCTTTCTTAGCGGACATCCTTCGGGTTGATCTGCGCGAGGCGCAATTGAGCAGGTAAATTGGCGCGCTCGCCTTTGTGCAGCCGGGCCGCCGAGTTCCTCGGCGGCAATCTCGCCATCAACCACGTTCGGTCATACTACGGTAGGCCCTTGCCGGCCACGCAGCTGCATTGGGCAGAGCCTGCAAGACGCTTTCGGCGAGATCTGACGCTGATGCACTACTCCATTTGGTCCCGATCGTGGGCGATAGCGCGACGCCAACGCCGACCAGATAAATAATCACTGTCAAACCAATTAGCGCGCGCATCGACCCGTTCTCCTAATGTCCTGCTCCCAGAGACAGAATATCGCAACGGCGGCCACGCGATAGAATCGGAATCTACTTATTTGCCGGCTTCGCCGGGACCATGGCGCGCTGGCGTTTGGCAGGGCGATGGCGGCGCGGCATCGCGAGGCCGATGGCAGGACGCGGGGATGTCCGCCCACAAAGCAGACCGGCCGCCGGGCGACTCGGCGGTAGTTTTTGTTTTGTCGTTCAGTGCTTATCCGGTGGCACCCAATATGGTGGACGCCACGTTCTCAAAAGACGACAAAAAAAGACAACGCATTGGGCGGCGAGGTCGCCCTCAGTGAGGCAGACAAGGCTCTTCTCCGCAACGCAGCTACCTTGGCCGTCAAAGCCGAACGGATGCAAGCCGCGATTGTCAAGGGCGAGGATGTCGACCTGGAGGGCCTAACACGCCTCAGCAATTGCGTTTCGCGCGTCCTCGATCAGCTCAGCGTCAAGCGCGAGCGGCGCGACACAACGCATGGCCTCGCCGAATGGCGTTGTCACGGCACCCTGGGCTTGCGGTATTCTCGGCCGCTCGGTAGCCAAGCGGATGACGAAAATCAGCTACGCCAGATACCGGTTCCCGCCCGAGATCATTCACCAAGCAATGTGGCTCTACCTCCGATTCACCCTCAGCCTTCGCGACGTCGAAGATTTGTTGGCGGAACGCGGTGTGGCGGTGTCCTACGAGACAGTTCGGCGTTGGGTGAACCATTTCGGACCAATGATCGCCGCCGACCTGCGAAAGCGTCGCTTGAAACCTCACACGACTTGGCACCTCGACGAGGTCTATCTGAAAATCGACGGCCGGTTCGTCTCGGGGTAATAGGCGGCGATCGAACCCCGCGGGATATTGTAAGGCCGCGCCTTGAAACCGCTCGCGGACCAGCACGGTCCCGCCCTCTGTCACCGATTCCAGTTCGACCGGCGAGTCCGGTTCGATCTGACGCGCCGCCATGTCGTCTTCGTTCATGAAGACCGCTTTCGCGTTACGCTTTCACGGCTGCAAACGCGTCCACAACGCCGACGAGATCATGTCGGAAATGGTATCGAACGGATTCGTTGTTGCGAAATGGCCATCGAGCGGCGGTCGCGCCGCGCTTGCACGGCAATTCGAGGGCTGCCATCCCGTCGAAAGGATCCAAATTCAAGCGGTGCTAAGGACCTGGCGGTCGTGCTGCCCGTGCGCTTGTCCGATCGAATCTCAAAAATGATCCTCCGACCTTCCGTCAGGCAGTGCATGCCGGCGCACTCCACGGCGAAGTTATCAACGAATATGTTAGGACCGCCGTCGTCCGGATGAATGAATCCATGTCCCTTTTGCAGGTTGAACCACTTTACGGTTCCGGTCTTCATCTTCATGATCTGTCCTTTGGCGCGACCCCCGTGTTCATCCCACTCTGCGACCCGATCCCAGCGAGAACTCCTCACAACCCACCGTCCACAATACCGAGCGATGAGGAGGGCGGAAGACTCAGAAACTACTCATTCGCGAAGCGAAGGCGTCTTGTCTCCGCGCGGGTGCGAAGGGATAGAGCGCGCTGTCGCGATGATAGGGCGAGCAATGGTAATGCAGCCGCGTGTGCGTGATCCGCAAACCGTTCAGGCGGCCGTGTCGGCAACGGCGTAGAAACAAAGCGCGGCTGCAGTTGCGCTGACGAGGTTGGGAAGGGCAGACGGGAGTTGATAGGGGCGAGATCGTCGTGGCGCGCAAGCTCACGCGCGGCCGGCTCGTGCCCTTCTTTGCTGAGCTGGCGCCCTGTGTTGTGGCGATGGAGGCTTGTTCGTCGGCCCATCACTGGGCGCGGCAATTGCTGGCGCTCGGCTTCGAGGTGAGGCTGATCCCGCCGGCGCATGTGAAGCCTTATGTGCGCAGGAACAAGAATGACGCGGCCGACGCGGCGGCGATTTGCGAGGCGGCGGGTCGGCCGGGCCAGCGGTTCGTGCCGGTGCGTACGATCGAGAACCAGGCCGAACTGATGCGCCACCGGGCCCGCGAGTTGCTCGCCGGCCAGCGCACGGCGGCGCTCAACGCTTTGCGCGGGCATCTCGCCGAGGTCGGCGTCGTCGCGCCGCAGGGAGCGCACCACGCCTATGACCTGAAGCGCTTGGCCGTCGACGGCTTCGACGAGTACGGCGAGGTCCTGCTTCCCGACTGCGTCCGCGTGGCGCTTCGCCCGCTTGTCTGTCAAATCGACGCGCTCGACGAGGCGATCGGAGCCGTCGACAAGGAGATCGCAGCGTCTGTCAAGGCCGACGAGACGGCCAAGCGGTTGATGACCATTCCCGGCGTCGGCCCGGGGCGATCGTGGCCACGATCCAGGATGCCGGCGTCTTCGCCAGCGGGCGCGAGTTCGCCGCTTTCCTCGTCGCGGCGCGCCCTGCCGAAACAGCAAACCGGCGGCAGTGAGACGATCGAGCGCCGATGCCAGCTCCGCCTCAGGTTTGCGCATCACCGAAGCCAGCAGGGCATGGGAAAACTCCCGCCCGATTGCCGCAGCAATCTGCGCTACCTCTTTGGCGGGGCCGAGCCGGTCAAGCCGCGCCATCAGCGAGGCGTGCAGGCTTGCCGGGACCGTCAGCGCTGGCGAAGGAACCGCGGCGACGGTCTGCCGCGCTTCGCCACGCTGTTCGACCTCGCCGACAGGCTGCGCGTACGCGGCTGGCAGGTCCCGGCCTACACGCTGCCGGACAATCTGAGCGACATCGCGGTTCAACGCATCCTGGTTCGCCAGTGCGTAACGACGGATCTCGGCTCGCTTCTGATTGCCGATTTTCGCCGTGCGATCGAGCATTTCGACCGACATCCGGTGAACGTGCCGATGAGCGAGGCCGAGGCCGGCGGATTCAGCCATAGTTGAAAGCGGTCACGACGAGTGACCGGGGAGGACCCGGATGCCCATGGAGCTGGACATCGCCTTCCCCCCGTCGGGCAATTGGTTGACGTTTGCCGACGTCCCGTTGAACGACCAGCCGCCTGATCTCTTGATGCAGCTGATCGAGTATTTCTTCGCCCTGAACGGCGTCACAAAGGTCAACGAAGAAGCCGACGTTCGACCCGCCCCGGTTCTATTGGCGCATCTGCTCGCGCGGCTCGGTGAGATCAAGACGACCGATGGCCCGGTCAGTGGAGAGGATTGACGAGGCGGAGCGCGTTGGGACGCAGATTGATCGGGCGGTCATGCCCGGCGGCGTATCGAGCTGCACTTCTGCGACGTCCCAATGCAGCTAACTTCACCAACGTCAAGTTATCCCTTCCCTTGTCACGCCCTGCCGCCATTGATGACCCGGAGGCGCTTCCGACCGCCGCCGGCAGGTCAGGCCGGCCTCGGGTCCAGAAGGTCAGGCAGATAGGCTTCGCGCCTTTCGTCGCCTCGAAGATCGTCGGGCTATTGGTCGCCCCTTCATCGACGAGAATGGCGTTGTCCGGCATCAGCATGCATAGCGTCTGGCCGACGGCTGGCGCGTTCAGCTCTCCTTTCGGCGCCGCGGCGTTCGCCCGAGGTTGACGGGGCGCAGCCGTCGCCGTCGCGCCCGTCGCCTCCGCAAGCACCTTCAGCGCGGCCGGCAGATCCTGCTCCGCCGAGGCCATCGCATAGAGCGCGCAGCCCGGCGGGCTCTTGAGCGTCGGCTTGCTTCGGTAGGCGAAAGTGGCGACCGGAAACAGCGCGCCGACGAAGATCAGTTGCTCGAAATTTTCCAGGAATTTGACGCAGACTTCGAATTCGTAAGGGATCGTCTCCACCGGCGGACGGCCCTCGCCGCGCGCTAAGTGATACGAGGGAAACGTTTCGGAGAGGAGAATTGCGCTGCTTTTCGCGGCGATGCGTCCGGCGATGTCGAGCGCCTCTCCGTGCAGCGCGAGGTTGCCGAGCACCAGACCGGTTTTCTTTCCGTTCTTCAACAACGCGGCGGCGTGCGCGATCGCGTCGGCGGAAGTCTTCGGGCGACCGGACGACCCGGGAACGATCGGCGGCGGATCGGCCTCTTCCCAGTGCCAGTTCGTCGGCGCGATCACGGTGCAGATCTTGCCGGGGCATTGTCACGGCGATCCGGGCTTGCGGGGTTCTCAGTGGCCGGGTAGCCCCACGCGGATGAACAAGGTCAGATACAGCGGGTATCGTTTCCCGCCCGAGATCATTCGGCAAGCGATATGGCTTTACCTCCGGTTCACCCTCAGCCTGCGCGACGTCGAAGATTTGTTGGCGGAACGCGGAGTGGCGGTGTCTTACGAGACGGTTCGGCGTTGGGTGAACCATTTCGGACCGATGATCGCCGCCGACCTGCGAAAGCGTCGTCTGAAGCCTCATACGACTTGGCATCTGGACGAGGTCTATCTGAAAATCGACGGGCGAATGGTCTACCTTTGGCGGGCTGTGGACGCCGAAGGCGAGGTCCTCGATGTGCTGGTCCAGTCCAAGCGAAACAAGCACGCCGCACTGAAACTGATGCGCAAGCTCCTGAAGAAGTATGCCTTCGTTCCTGAGCGGTTGGTCACCGACGACTTGCGATCATACAGCGCCGCGGTCCGGGATCTTGGGATCGAACGCCGGCACGAGCGCGGGCGATGGAAGAACAATCGAGCTGAGAGTTCGCACCAGCCGACGCGGCGGCGGGAGCGCAAGATGCAGCGGTTCAAGAGCCCGGGTTCAGCCCAGAAATTTCTTTCCACCCACGCCGCCGTCTACAACACCTTCAACGTCCAACGCCATCTCATCTCCGCCCAAACGCACCGCGCGCTTCGCGGTGTCGCGATGACCACGTGGCCATATTCAAGCTCCCGGCTGGTTCGGCCGCGTCAAGCGGTAGGCGGAGGACCCGCCGTCTCCGCTCCGCGATCGTTCGATGGCATACCCACGTTTGCGAAGGCCAGTGAGCGCCGCGCGGGTGGTATGCGATAGCCAGCCAGTCGCAGCAGTCGATGGTCGCCCGTCCATCCCGGCTCAGCATCTTGATGACGTCGTGGATTTTGGCTCCCTCTCGAGGAACAACGGCGACGCGGACGCCCTATCTTGTTCGCCCTCGAGCGCTTCCCCCTCGCGCCCATCGCCGATGCCAGCTCGACCCCGCGAAAGACGTTCCGCCACTGCACCCGAAGGCCGGCAAGATCAAGCGCGGCGAGACTGGCGACCGCCTCGCTGAGCGCCGCCTCCTCAACATGTCGCGGCGCCGGCAGGGATGGACCGTCGCCGGCGCTGCTCGGTGATTGCCGCCGCGCCATCACGCCGCCCGCGATGTCCTGGTCGAGCCGGAGCGGCGCGGCGCCGCCACCAGATACGGGTCGCACAGGCGAAGCAGACAGATCTGATCCGCCATCAACATGGGCGCGCGAAGGCGGTTCGATCACAATCGGAGCTCTTCCCGCATTCGCGGCGTTCGCGTCGACAGCCATATGATAAGCCGAGCCACGCGCCGCAATCGAGTCCCGGACAATCCCTGCAAACACGACAAATCAACCGCCAGCGGGTAATAGAAAATAAATTTTATGGTGCCAATATACCCAAGTCGCTGATAGTTCAGAGAGGCATACGTTATGGCTACCCTTCGCAAATTCATACGCAATGAAGACGGGGCAACGGCAATAGAATACGCGCTGATCGCGAGTCTCATTGCGGTCGCCATCATCGCCGCAGTCACGACGGTCGGACAGAAGGTGACCAATGTGTTCACCGAAGTCGGTAACTCATTGCATTAGGGTAACACTCAATCTACACGGCCAGAGATGGCTCAGTTTCAACATGGTTGTAGCTGTTGGAACGGGTATGACTTTCGTGGGCGACTAGTAAATCATGGTGCTAGTCAGGACGTCTTCGTGAAAACCGTATTGCGACTTTAGAACCTCGACTAAAGCCGCCGGCTTGACTGTCCTTCTAGACCGCGATGCCCCACGCCTTCCGCTCCCTGAGGCGTGGGGCTATTCACTGATCTCCAGCTTTGCCTGCAGTCGACCTGAAACTGACCGGTCGCAATTGCGGCGTTTGCGGCGGCCTCGGCGGCCCCTCTGAACCTCTTCCAGCCTACTTCGGTTCAAGTGCCTTAATCGCAGGCCCGAACTCAACCATGGGCTGCGCCGCGTCAGGTTCCCGAACACCTCCGCCACGTCCGCAATCTCACTATCCTGCCGTTCGAGAACTACACCAACTTCGGCGTCGGGCCGCATGACGGGACGCAGAACGTGCTCGAATTCGAGCCGGTGGTCCCGTTCCACATCACCCCGGATTGGAACATCATCGCCCGCGCGGTCATTCCGGTGGTCTGGAATCCGGATCTGTCGCCAGCGCCGAGCGTGCCGCAGGCGATCGCGCCGACGGATTTTTCCGCGTTTCGTTCGCGCGCGCAATGCCCAATCGTTCTCCACCTCTCGCAGTGGAGCAGTCCAATTCGACATCTCCGAACGAATCGGCTTGGCGAACCAGCTGCGAAGGTCCGCCCAAGGCCCGTCAGATCGGCTCTCGCAAGGATCCGCGTTCCTACTCCAGCGAGGTCCCGCGAGAAGCTCAAGCCCTCCAGGAGGTCCCGCGATGAGACGGGACGCGCCATCGCCGTTCCTCCCTTCTCCGTCACAATTCGCCAGGCCGGCCGTCAGCTCCAGAGCGGACCTTTATGCACCTGATGTCTGCACCGCGTAACCCATTGATTCCATTAAAGCCAATTCGCGGTGCACAGAGAGAAGTAACCATCCCCCGGCTACTGCCCCACCCGCAAAGCCGGGGGATTACCCAGTTTATTTACCATAGTCATGCTGCTCGCGAACGTGACCGTCATGGGCGTGGACGAAAAGAACCGTACCTTGTTTCTTGGCGGCCTCGCGCGCGTATTTGATCGCTTCGTGCTGAGTGTCATGAACAGCGGTGGGGTTGGCGCTGCCAGCGGGCTTAACAGCCCATTTCCCCTCGTGCGGCACAACATGCTGATCAGCGTTGGCCGCCTTTGCTGGAACCTGCTCTGCGGCGATGTTTTCTCGGTGCTCGATCCGACCATGAGCTTCGTGAATGATGAGTACCGCGCCTAGGCGATGCGCAGTCTCCCTTGCCCGATCAATGGCTTCTGCCTGAGAAGCATGGATCGAGGTAGCTTTGCCACTACCTTCTTCTTGCACGGCCCACTTACCCTGATGCGGTACGACGTGAAGATTAGCCATATCAAATCTCCTCTCGCGCTCCTGAGCGTCATTCCCTTATATCAGGAGCCGCGCCGTCCCGCTCTCCCGCTCGCCGAGCGCTTGGAGCGCATTGCCGAGATTGTCCTGCGTCGCCGCCCAGTCAAGCGGAACCCGCTCGCGCGTCCGCTCCTCAAGCGCCGCGCGATAGGCCGCGACCGCCGCCTCGAGGCTCGCTGTCCCGCTCTCCCGCTCCCCCAGCGTCTCTAGCGCAGCGCCGAGTTTGTTCTGCGTCGCCGCCCATTGAAGCGGAACCCGATCGCGCGTCCGCTCCTCAAGCGCCGCGCGATAGGCCGCGACCGCCGCCTCGAGGCTCGCCGTCCCGCTCTCCCGCTCCCCGAGCCGCAATAGCGCAGCGCCGAGATTGGTCTGCGTCACGCCCACTCGAGCGGAACCCGATCGCGCGTCAGCTCCTCAAGCGCCGCGCGAAAGGCCGCAACCGCCGCCTCGAGGCTCGCCGTCCCGCTCTCCCGCTCCCCGAGCCGCAATAGCGCAGCGGCGAGATTGGTCTGCGTCGTCGCCCAGTCGAGCGGAACCCGATCGCGCGTCCGCTCCTCAAGCGCCGCGCGATAGGCCGCAACCGCCGCCTCGAGGCTCGCCGTCCCGCTCCCCCGCTCCCCGAGCCGCAATAGCGCATTGCCGAGATTGTTCTGCGTCGCCGCCCAGTCGAGCGGAACCCGATCGCGCGTCCGCTCCTCAAGCGCCGCGCGACAGGCCGCAACCGCCGCCTCGAGGCTCGCCGTCCCGCTCTCCCGCTCCCCGAGCCGCAATAGCGCATTGCCGAGATTGTTCTGCGTCATCGCCCAGCCGAGCGGAACCCGTTCGCGCGTCAGCTCCTCAAGCGCCGCGCGATAGGCCGCAACCGCCGCCTCGAGGCTCGCCGTCCCGCTCTCCCGCTCCCCCAGCGTCGCTCCGGCTCCATCATATCGAACACAAAGGACGGAGACCCGTCCCGCCTGTAGTGCTTGATGCCGAGCATCGGATCGTTTCCTTCGGCGGGTCAAGCGCAATTTACTGGTGTGTCGAGTTGGGCCAGCGCGCTCGCTTGGGCGTAGGTCTCCGCGCTCGAACGCTAAAGAGCCCGCGGGCAACCTCCCGAAGATTTATTCGCAGCGCCGCCAACGAGCGTTCCCGCAATTCCTCGCCATGTCCGCCTAAAATCTAACTGCCATCTCTCTTTGCTTCTGGCGAAAATAGTGGTCTAACTAAAACCCAGAATCAAGCGATGGAGACAACAATGCCCGAGCCCGACGAAAAAGCGCTCGTCGCGCAAATCTTATCCTCTTATCTCTCTAACAATACCGTCGCTGCTGCGGACCTACCATCTGTCATTGAGAGTGTGAAAAGGGCCTTCGCGGGCAGCACAGAAGCAATGTCTACGGATGCCCAGAATGTCGGTTCCAAGACCTTGCAGCCGGCGGTTGCGGTAAAGAAGTCGGTAACACCGGAGGCGATAGTGTGCCTCGTCTGCGGTGGTAGATTCAAATCTCTTAAGAGACACATACAAGCGGCTCATCAATTGACCCCGGCAGAGTATCGGACCTCCTTTGGGCTGAGGAGCGATTACCCAATTGTCGCACCAAATTATGCAGCCCAACGATCCGACCTAGCGAAGTCGCTTGGGCTTGGTCGCAAGGTGGGCGCAAGAGCCGCGCCGAAGAAGAGGGGTCCGAAGAGTTCCGCGAAGAAGACGACGGCCGCGGCTTGACCGTCGCCTTCAGGGCGGTTTCTCGTTGAGGCTGCTTCAGACGGCCTCAACCCCACCGACAGCAAAGCTACTGAAGCGCGTAGGTGCCGGCCGGATTCGGATATCATGGGCGCGCCGCCGCCGCGCTGGTTACCTTTGAACGATCCCCGGGGAGCTGATGATATCAGGGCGTACATGGCTGAACCGTCTCTTGCGACAATGCCGGCGTTTTGGACAACTTCGAATGACCGCAGCTGCCGCGCGACAGATACGTTTTACGGTAACCGAACGACGCGAGAGGGGCGCAGCTCGCCGGGCGCTAATCGATAGTGACCTGTGGAGCGCGCCCTCGCTCGACGATCCATGCACGGCACTTTGCGTCATCGATCGGGCGCCCAAGCCGCGAGCTGCAGATGGAAAGTTATCCGAAGTTTCATAATGAAGTCGGGGTGCCGATCGTGCGCATTGGCTGCCGCGAGTTCAAGTGCATTGGGGACAAACCGCCGCAAGATCATCCACACATCTACCTCAATATGGGCGATGCCAGTGAGATCGTGTGCCCCTATTGCTCTACGCTATTCCGTTTCGATCCGAGCTTGGGCGCACTCGAAGCTGATCCGGCAGATTGTGCTTACGGTGACATCGACTGAGGTGAAAAGCAGCAACTCCGCTACTCCCGTCATGCGCAGCGCGTGCTGCCGCCCGCGATCGTGCTGGTTCCATTCTACCTCAAACTGGTCTATCCCCTGATTCCGCATCAAAGGAAGTGAAGTGCCCTGTTGGTCCTGATTGATCAGTGAGATAGGCTGAGATTTGCGAATCAACGCCATCACCAACGAGGTGAGTGAGGGTGACACAGGGGCTCTTGCCGTTCCAGTACGAAAGCGAGGCGGGCGAGGCGGGACTGACCGGTCTTGCGGGGCTTCCCCTGTATTTGGAGCTGTGGCGCGCGGCCGGACTGGAGCAATCGGTGGCGCGCCACGTGGCGATGAGCGGCAGCCAAGGCTGGAGCGATCGGCAGATGGTGTCGGCGCTGGTGTTGCTGAACCTTGCCGGGGGCGAGGGTCTCGACGATCTCGACCGGCTGGAGGCGGACGGCGGTCTGTGCCGGCTGGTGCGGGCGGCGGACGCGCACGGGCGCACTCGGCGGGAGCGGCGGGCCGAGGCGCGGCGCTGGCGGCGGCAGCGGTCGCGCACGCTGCCCTCGCCGCATGCGACGGGCCGCTGGCTTACGGGGTTTCACGATGCCGGCGAGGAGGCGCGGCGGGAAGCCGGACGGGCGTTCATCCCGGCGTCGAGCGAGGGCGTGGCGGGCCTGTGGCGGGTGAACGGCGATCTTCTGCAGGCGGTTCAGGCGCAGCATCCGGCGGCGCAGGCGACGCTCGACATGGACGCCACGCTCGTTGAGACGCACAAGCGGGCGGCGCTGTACTGCTACAAGCACTTCAAGGCCTATCAGCCGCTCAATAGCTGGTGGGCCGAGCAGGGCCTGATCGTGCATTCGGAGTTCCGCGACGGCAACGTGCCGGCGGGGCATGAGCAATTGCGCGTTCTCGAAGAGGCGGCGCGCCTGCTTCCGGCCGGGGTGAGGAAGCTTTACCTGCGCTCGGATACGGCCGCCTATCAGCACGATCTTTTGAAGTATTGCGCCGAGGGCAAGAACCGGCGCTTCGGGGTGATCGAATTCGCCATCGGGGCGGACGTGACCGGGGAGTTCAGGCAGGCGGTGGCGCAACTGCCCGAGGCGGCCTGGCAGGCGCTCGATCGGATCGTCGATGGCGAGCGCTACGCCGCCGGCCAGCAATGGGCGGAAGTCGGCTACGTGCCGAACTGGGCGGGCATGAGCAAGACGGCGCCGGACTACCGCTTTCTGGCGATCCGCGAGCCGTTGGGTGAACTCGATCTCGGCGATGCCGAGCAATTGCCCTTCCCGACGATGAGCTTTCCGACGCTGGGCCGCTACAAGCTGTTCGGCCTCGTCACCAACCGCACGCTGGCGGGCGACGAACTGATCCGCTGGCAGCGCGAGCGCTGCGGCAAGAGCGAGGAAGCGCACGCCGTGATGAAGGACGATCTCGCCGGCGGGCGGCTGCCGAGCGGGCTGTTCGGGGCCAATGCGGCGTGGTGGGCGATCATGGTTCTCGCCCACAATCTCAACGCGATGATGAAGCGTCTGGTGCTCGGCGGCGATTGGGCGGCGCGGCGCATGAAGGCGATGCGGTTTCATCTGATCGCCCTGGCGGGCCGCGTCGTGCGCCACGCGCGCCGGCTGATCGTGCGACTTTCGGCAGGCGCTCTCGACCTGATCCGCGACGCGCGCGCCGCCATCCTTTCCCTGCAGCCGGCGCCGAGCGGATGATCGCCCGGCTTCTTCCGCCAGTCCTGCAAACGCCGCCGGGCTCGGCCGGCCACGGCGTAGCCGTGACCGCAGGATCGGGGCGGGAACTCGTCAACGATGCAGGAGGGCGGTCGCCTACAACCATAGCGCGAGCATGCTCGTCTCGTACCCGCCTCGACCCGCGGCCGCGGCCGAAATCCGCCCGCTCCACCGCCCGTTTCGCCCGTGCTCACGAATTAGATGCGGGATTGTGGTATCTGCGCCTGATTGACACGTGGCTGGATCCTCTGCTACTCGGCCTTCAATCTCGCCTTCGTCGTCGTGATCATGCGCGACATCTTTCGCGATTTGAGCACGGAAATCGAGGACGCGGCTAAGGTCGAGGGCGCGACCCCGTGGCAGATTTTCTGGAGGCTTTGTCAGAGCAACGGCAGGTCGTCTGCGTTGGGCGCAGCACGCGCTGACCCAAGCGGCGATTAGGCCGCGAGGGCGCTCCACTCGGCGATAATTGACGTCCGCAGACCTAACCGACGGCGAGGCTAGATGGATCGTTACGATGCCCGGGCGTCAAGACCTTTCGGATTGGCAAAACGATGGCGTTCGCTCTTATTGTGTTTCGTGTTGATACGGTCCGAGTCCGGCAGCGGCGGCGATCCAGGGAGCCGGGCCGCCATCGGCGGGCATGGCTTCGAGGGTTCGGCGCCAACTCAGGTACGTGGGAAGGTTTTCGGTGGCGACGCCGTGGAAGCGTCGCATCCACTCTTTGAGGCGTCCGTGGTAGGCGTTGACGTTGTTTATATGGAACTGCGATTCTTCGGGCTTGGGGTTGCCGGGCGCGGGTAGGACATGGACTTTGAGCTTGGCCCGCTTGGCGAAAGCGGTGATGGCCGAGCCGCCGTCGCAGCAGAAATCGGTTGAAGGCGGAATTCGTTCGCCGAACGCTTCTTTTAGGCTGGCGGCGTCGAGGCGGGACAGGACGGCGTCGAACGTGGCGCCGCTGCGGTCGCGAGCCACGACGACGGGAATCTGCTCGGCCGAGAGGCCGCGCTTGGCGGCTTTGCCGCCGCGGCGGCGCGCGGGCCTGGCGAGGCCGCCCCGCCGACCCTTTAAGGACTCGAGTATGAATGTTTCATCGGCCTCGACGATGCCCGAAAGGCTCTTGGGTTTGTCGAGGTTGAGAGCGGCGAGAAACCGATGCCGCCATCGGAAGGCGGTGCTCGGGTGGATCTGGCAGCGGTCGGCCGCCTTGGCGAGGCTCTCCCCTTCGATCAGGGCTCGCGCCTGATCGAACCAGCGATCCTTGTTGTGCAGGCCGGCCACCGGAGTGCCGGTGAACGGATTGAAAGTCCTGCGGCATTCCACGCAGCGATAGCGCGGCAAACCTCTCGCCTCACCCCAGGGCCGGACATCGAGCGCGCCGCAGCGCGGACATCCCGTCCGCGAATAACGCTCCTTTGCGATTTCCCGGAAAATATCGCGCTCGCCCGATGCGGAAAGCGTCGCCGCAACCGCATCGCTGCGCTCCTCGGCCCTCTTCGCGTCCCCCGCCGCAGACCTCGGTTCGCAGATCTCGACGCCCTCCTCACAGGGATCGTCAGCTTCCGCGAGCGCGAGCTCGCGAAACACGACACGGCGCTGCGCCGCACTCAACGACGACAGCGCGGCCAGCCATCCCGCGAAATCCGACGGCTTCATCTTCGCCCCCAAAATGCCCAGAGCCTTTATCGCTCATGTCAACACACATTGCAATAAGAGCGATGGCGTTAGGCTCCGCTCCTGGCGGCTGAGCTTTCGGAGTGACGTTGCTCCCTGCCCAAGTACGCGACGGAGCAGGCGCTCGTGCTGCGTCTTGGCCAGCCGATCCGCGACCTGATCGGCGCACTTGGCCTCTATGGAACAGCAGAAAAGACTGGCGTTCCCTTCGAATGAGAGCATGAGTGTGGGACGTCCGCGGCGGATTGATCTTGCGCGGAGGACCCTTCGCCCCGACGGCCGCGCCGATCCGGGGCTCGCGTCAGTGAGGGGCCAAGATTGGCTGGGCCTCGTCACAGACAAGGGTCGATCCATGTCCATCAAACTCTCTGACACGCAACTCGTCATGCTGAGCGCCGCTGCGCAACGCGACGATCGCAGCCTTACGCCTCCCGAGAAGCTGAAGGGCGGCGCGGCGCATAAGGTCGCGACGAAGCTGATCGCGGCTGGCCTCGTCAAGGAGGTCAAGGCCAAGGCGGGAACGCCTGTCTGGCGGCGCGATGAGCAGACCGGACAACCCTATGCCCTCAAGCTGATCAAGGCGCCGATGACAGCGCCGACTCCGAACGACCCAAGCATCAGGCCATAGTTTTCTGCGCCACGGTGCACACGTCTCCCGTTTGAACCACAAGCACTGGCCGCTATAGGGAACTTCAGTCGTCCAAAGGCGACGGCATGGGCGGCGGTTCTGCGCAAAGAGCCGCCGTTCGTCGATGGCGCGGCAAACCGCGTTCAAATCACGTGGTCCCGAACCTCGCCGAGATGCTCGTACCTTGGTAAAGCAAGGGGCCAACGCATGCCCGCGGTTACTTCGCCGCATCCGCGATGCGGGGCCACTCGTCCATCTGGACCCGGGCGACGAGCATGTAGACGCCGTTTTGGGGCCGGAAGATCGAAGCCTCACCCTCCTTCACGTCGAACCAATCCTTGCCGAGCGCCGCAATAATATTGGGGTAATGCGTGATGAGGACGGTATTGGCGCCCGGCTGCGGCGCGGCCGCGAGCATCTTGCGAAAGGCCTCGGCACGGCGGTTGTTCTCGTTGGGCGACACGACAAGGCCACCCTCCGTGAGGTCCGCCGTCTTCTCGATCTCCTTGAAGCCGGCCAGCACCGCGGTCTCGTAGGCGCGATTGTACTTGCTCGTGTAGACCTTGCCGACGGGGACGCCGGCGCGGCGGAGCGCGTCTCCGAATTCGCGCGCCAGCGCCTTGCCCTTGTCGTTGAGGTTCCGCTGAGCGGCGACGTTGTCGAAATTAAGCGGATCGGTGTCGGCCTGGTCGGGAAAGGTCGCTCCGTGGCGCACGACGATCACGAGCCCACCGGCGCGCAGCGCCTGGGCGAGGTCCTCGTCGGACGTCGCGGACGCTGGCGCCGCGCCGGCGAACAGCACGCCAAGAAGAACCGCGAGCGCGGCAACGGTTCGTCTCGATAGCATAATCATCATCTGCTCCTTTCGAACGAGGTACGCCAGCGCCGACATGGAACCGGATCCGGGCGCTGGCAGCGTGTCCGTCACCAATCAGACCGCATCCGCGTCCGTCTTATTCCCCTGCGGTCTCGACGATTTTTTTCTCGGCGTCGTGGGGAATACAATCGGTGGCGCCTGAGTCTCTCCCGTATAAAGCGCCGTCGCGTGAGAGCGGCCACCCATCCAACCGCAGACCTCTCGAGACGCCGTTTGGCAAAACCTGGCGCGCTCCGAAGACGGCACCGCGCCGATCTCGTCGACGCAGCCGTTGGGAAGGAGCGAAGGATCGTGGACACGGGAATATCTTGCGAAGCCGATGCGGTCATTCGGACGAAAAAGCGGCCGGCAGCCGTGACGAAAGCGATCAACCTGGCGCTGCAGGGCGGCGGCGCTCATGGAGCCTTCACCTGGGGCGTGCTCGACCGGCTGCTCAAAGAGGAGCGGATCGAGATTGAGGGAATATCCGCGACCAGCGCGGGCTCCATGAACGCAACCGTCCTCGCCTACGGCTTCGCGACCGGAGGCCGCGATGGAGCCAGGACAGCGCTTGCTGCATTCTGGAAGCGCGTCAGCCGGGCGGCAATTTCCTCGCCGCTGCAGCCAAGCTGGCTCGACCGCGTTCTCGCTAATCACTCGCTGCGATTCTCGCCGGCCTTCGTCATGTTCGATCTCATGACCCGCCTGTTCTCGCCCTATGAATTCAACCCGCTCAATCGCAATCCGCTGAGGGACGTACTCGAGTCCAGCGTCGACTTCGAGGCGCTGCGACGGAACGGGCGCCAGATCAAGCTCTTCCTCTCGGCGACCAATGTGCGCACCGGGAAGATCAAGGTGTTCGAGCGCCACGAGATAGGGGCCCAGCACGTCCTCGCTTCCGGCTGTCTCCCGTTCATGTTTCAGGCGGTCGAGATCGACGGCGAACACTACTGGGGCGGCGGCTACATGGGCAATCCCGCGATCTTTCCGCTGATCTATGGCTGCGAGAGCAAGGACATCGTCCTCGTCCAGATTAATCCGCTCGAACGCGACGAGACGCCACGCAATGCGGCGGAGATCCTCGACCGCATCAACGAGATCAGTTTCAACTCGTCGCTGATGCGCGAGATGCGCGCCATCAGTTTCGTCACGCGCCTCATTGACGAGCGGCTGGTCGACGGCGGTCGTCTGAAACGAGTCTTCATCCACAGCATCTCGGCGGACGTGGTGATGAAGAAGTTCGGCGCCTCAACCAAGCTCAACGCAGATTGGGACTTCCTCATGTATCTCCATGCCTCCGGACGCCGATATGCGGACGCCTGGATCGAGGAGTGCTTCGACCACCTCGGCGTCGAATCCACGGTCGACATCCGGGCGCAATATCGCTGACGCCAAACCGGCTGCCTTCCCTCGATCGGCTACAAGTTCGGGCGTCGGACGGATTTGGTGATGGTTGAGCGCTCGCTCGGCCCAGTGCAGCGGGGCTGCCAAGTCCGAGCGAGTATGTCTTGAGCCGCATCGGCGAGATGAAATGCCGCAGCCCACGCCAGCCCGTTCCACGCCTTTGAAGCCGAGCTCCGCGCGCACGCCGAGTATTCGGCAAGTTCAACTCGTGGCCGGCCTGGTTCTTTTCACGTATGTGACGCTGCATTTCGCCAATCACGCGCTCGGCAACATTTCGATCGAGGCGATGGAGAATGGGCTCAAGATCCAGAAATCGATTTGGCAGTCATTCCCGGGCGCGATCGTTCTTTACTCCGCGCTGACGGTTCACATGGTTCTTGGGTTCTGGGCCCTCTACGAGCGGCGACATTTCCGCTGGACCCGGATAGAGGCGGCGCAGCTCGCGCTTGGGCGCTGTCACGTTGCTATGGCGAAGAGCACGAGAGGTCTACGCCTTACGCATTTTCAAGCCGCCGCGACGGCCTCGCGCCACGTGGTCATTGCCGCGGCGCGTAGCACGCGGTGAGATTGAGCTGACGTGAGATGGCGTTGGGCGTTGAAAGTGTTGTAGACGGCGGCGTGCGTTGAAGGAACTGTTCCATGAACTTCGTCGCCAGGTCCTCATAGACCGGATCGCGCTTCACCAACTCCACGCCGATTTCGAGCATGTTCTGACAGAACAGCGCCATCCAGGCCGTCCCGTCGGCCTGTTCGAGATAGCCCCCGGTCGGCAACGGCGCGCTGCGGTCGAAGACGCCAATGTTGTCGAGGCCCTGGAAGCCGCCCTCATAAAGGTTCTTGCCGAACCGGTCCTTGCGGTTTGTCCACCAGGTGAAATTCAGCGAGAGCTTGGTGAAGACGCGTGCGAGGAACTCCAGATCAAGGTCGCGGCCGAGCGCCTGCTCCGTCCGATGCAAAAAGATCGCGGCCCAGGCGTGGACCGACGGGTTGACGTCGCCGAAGTTCCACTCGTAGGCGGGCATCTGTCCGGTGGGGTGCAGGTAGAAGGACTTCAACATCAATTCGAGCTGACGCTGTGCGAAATCGATGTCGACCGTCGAGAGCGCGATCGTGTGAAACGCCAAGTCCCATGCCGCGAACCACACTGCGCGGTAGAACTCGTCGGCCTCTCGCAGGCGGCGCTCCAACAGCGCTCGACGCCGCAGCGAAAACGATCGAGCGGGTGTGAAGGGCGGTCCAGCCGGCCCTCGGCCCAGAAGACAACAGGCGAGGCGCGACCCTGAGCCCCGGCTTTACCTTCCGCGCCGCCTTCGCATAGTCTCGGGCCGAAACCGCCGTCGGCGGCGCAAGCAGAGGGAATGCCCATGACGATCAAAGTCGGCGAACGCCTGCCCAACGCCTCGCTCCGCCTCTTGACCCCCGACGGCCCGAAGCCGGTCGAGACGAAGGACTATTTCGCCGGCAAGACCGTCGTGCTGTTCGGCCTGCCGGGCGCCTTCACGCCGACCTGTCACAAGAACCACCTGCCCGGCTTCATCGTCAACGAGGCGAAGTTCAAGGCGAGGGGCGTCGACCAAATCGCCATGACGGCGGTCAACGACCATCATGTCCTCAAGGCCTGGGCAGACGCGACGGGCGCGACGGGCCATGTCGATTTTCTCGCTGACGGCAACGGCGATTTCGCCAAGGCGATCGGCCTCGACCTCGACCTCTCGGCCGGCGGCCTCGGGCTGCGCTCGAAGCGCTATTCGATGCTGGTCGTCGACGGCGTCGTCAAGCTGCTCAATGTCGAGCCGGACGCCGGCAAGGTCGAATTCTCGGGAGCCCAGGATCTCCTCGCGGAGATGA
The DNA here is from genome assembly GCA_963758335.1 of uncultured Alphaproteobacteria bacterium. Lineage (GTDB taxonomy): Bacteria > Pseudomonadota > Alphaproteobacteria > Rhizobiales > Beijerinckiaceae > Roseiarcus. The sequence continues at coordinate 2,180,225 of CAVWVF010000004.1, forward strand.
AGTAGGGCGGGCGCAGAGAGGCGGGGAGCGAGCGCCGCCTACCGCATGTTCCCCGTGTGCCCCAGCGAATAGCGGCCTGGCTGCGGCCAGACAGTCAGCCCGTGCGGCATGCCGCCGACGGCGATCGTCTTCACGGAGCCGTCGTCGGTGTTGAAGGCGTAGATGACGCCGTCGTAGCGGCCGGAGAGCCACAGCCATTTGCCGTCAGCGCTGAGGTTGCCCATGTCTGGGCTGCCGCCGCCGGGAATCGTCCAGTTGGCGGTGACCTTGCGCGTGGCGAAGTCGAGCACCGACACGCTGCCCTGGCCGTTTTTCTGGCCGGCGAGATTGTGGGTGCCTCGGTTGGTCACATAGAGCTTGGTTCCGTCGCGGCTGGGATAAAGGCCATGCGCGCCGACTCCCGTCGGGATGAGGCTGACCTGCCCGAACGAATCGCCGTCGATCACCATGACGCCGTCCCCCAGCATGTCGGCGACGAAGAAGATCTTGCCGGCGGGAGCGACCCGGATGTCCTGCGGCATGTGGCCCGGAGTTCAGCGGCAGCGTCTCGACGAGCTTGTGATGGACGAGATCGATCTTGGCGAGCGCGTCATTGTATTCGCAGGTGAAGATCGCATAGGAGCCGTCGGGCGAAAAATCGGCGTGGTTGATTCCGGCGCATTGCGGCGTGTTGATGTAGCCCTGCAGCTCCATCGTGTGTGGATCGCGGAATTCGAGTTGGCGCATCGCCTCGGCGACCATGATCGCCGACTTGCCGTCCGGGGTGAAATAGAGGTTGTAGGAATCGGGCACGTCGATCGCCTTGCCGAGCTTGCCGGTCTTCGGGTCGATCGGCATCACGTTGGCGTGCCCGCCGCGATAGCTATAGCTGATGTCTCCCGATACCCACAATGTCTGCAGGTCCCACGACGGCACGATGTGCTCCGGGCTCGCAATCGCGGTCAGGCTCTCGATGACTTTGAAGGTCTCGGGGTCGATGACGTCGACCTTGCCGGTCGTGAGATTGGGCGAATAGACGCGCGACAGGTGGCCCGCGACGGCGGGGCTGAACATCCCCGTGCCGGCGCCGGCGTAGACGTTCTTCGGGTCGACGGGCGCCGGCATCGACAGGTTGGCCGGCGGCAGATCGATCGGCTTCTCCGGGCCGAGCTGGTAGGATGCGAGCGCGATGAAATCGCCCTCCGTCCGGCCCTGTTCGATGACGCTGCGGCAAAAGGCGGCGCATTGCGCGGCGTCGGTGCAGGCGGTCGGGATGGTCAAAGACTGCGCCGGCCCGAGCGCCGAGTCCGGCCCAAGCGCCGCCGCCAAAGCCAAAGCCGCGATCCACCCGCGCAATTGCATCAGTCTGCCCCGTCGATTCCCGAAGGCCGAGTCGGCCAGGGGCTTGTTGGACTACATGCGCCGAACGCGATGACTGGACGATGAACAAGAGCCTTATGCTCCTGAAATGGCGCGGCATGAAGGCCGCGCTGATGGCGCTCGCTCCGCACATCGCCTATTCTTCGAGCATGACCCAGCCCCACCGTCCGGTCGGCCCCGGCGACCACGTCTTTCTCGTCGACGGCTCGTCTTTCGTCTTCCGCGCCTATTATCAGTCGATCCGGCAGGACCAGAAATACAATTACCGCTTGGACCGGTTGCCGATCGGGGCGGTCAGGCTCTTCGCCACCAAGGTGCTTAAGTTCATTCGTGACGGCGCGGCGGGGATCAAGCCGACGCATCTGGCGATCATCTTCGACAAGTCCGAAGATTCGTTCCGGCGCGAAATCTATCCTTCCTATAAGAGCCACCGGCCTGATCCGCCCGCCGATCTCGTGCCGCAGTTTCCCCTGATGCGCGCCACCGTGCGCGCCTTCGGCATGGTGCCGGTCGAGCAGGACCGCTACGAGGCCGACGACCTCATCGCCACCTACGCCCGCCACGCGCGCGAAAAGGGCGCCGACGTGCTGATCGTCTCGGCCGACAAGGACCTCATGCAGCTCATCGAGCCGGGAGTCGCGATGTACGACCCGGCTTCGGGCGAAGCCGGCGCAAAAGGCTCCCGCGAGGAGCGCCGCAGCGGCGCGGCCGAAGTGATGGAGTATTTCGGTGCCGGCCCGGACAAGGTGGTCGACATCCAGGCCCTCGCCGGCAATTCGACCGACAACGTGCCCGGCGCCCCCGGGCATCGGGGTGAAAACGGCCGCGCAGCTCCTCGCCGAGTACGGCGATCTCTTGTGGCGTCGCGGCGAAGACCACCCGTCTCATGCGATCAAGAAGGTTGGCCGCCTCCGGTCGTCGCTTGGCTTGTTGCTGAAGGTCGAGCAGAACCTTTTTTACAACCAGACCTCCGAGGCTATGGCAGATGAAAGTGACCGGTCCATTCTGGACCCTATCCAACAAACAAACCATCAAAAGGCGTCCGCGAAAGACCATCAAAAAATGAACTGACGCTTAATTGCTGGTTCCGGCCGAGCGGATTGCCGCGGCTTACAAGGCCATCGGTTTCGAACGTTTCTTCCACGTCTGGATGGTCGCCGTGCTAGCAGTAGGGCTTTGGGTGACGGCGATGGCGTTCGTCGCCTGATCACTCGGCCCAAACGCAGCAGCAGAAGCGGCTGACGGGACGATCGGCACACGGGTGCAGGACGCCTTCTTGGGCGGAACGGCTAGTGGACGGGAGGGCTACCTTCGAACCCTTGCTCACCTTCGGCTTTGACCCCTGAACGGAAGGAATGCGCAAATAGCCGCCATTCCCCCGACACCTGGCGAAGAGGTCAATTCGACCTGAGCGGTACGCGGCGCGTCAAGGAACGACTTGACGTAAAGCTCGATCTGGCGCGGCGAGGCTATGGAGATCTTTCAGGCGTCCGTGGAGGCGGCTATGCGCCACCTGCTTATATTGCGCTGTTGACGTGACCGGCGGCGGCCGCAGTTCCGCGATGAGCGGCAGGATGTCGGCGACGACCTTTGCCATCTGGAACACGCCCTTGCCCGCGGTTGTTTTCGGGCCCGTCAACGCGAACGGCAGCTTTACTGAAGGGTTTCGGACGGCGGCCCTTTGCAGGCGGGGGGGGTTCAACGGGGCCGGCGTTCGAAAGCCTCGTAAGGGGGAAACCGCGGGGAGGAAAGGGCGCGGTTTGGTTGGGCGCGGCGCGACCTATGGGGATTTTGGGTTCGCGGACGAAGCGCTGGTGGGGCTTCGGGGCCGGTGGCTCATTGTGAAAGGTGACCCGCGCGACCAGGCCGGCCAGCACTTCCTGCGATGACGCCTTAAGATCCGATTTCATCCTGGCCTGTTACAATCCTCGCCAGGGCATCTCGCATCGCCGTAGCGAAGGCTGGACGGTCAAAAATGTCGTTGTGCCCAGCGTCGATCGTGCGCTCAAACACAAGGTTTCCAATGGCAAGACGCAAGGGCGCGCTGCGCCGCGCCGGCACGATTCTGTCGCGCTCCGCAATGATGAGGGCTGTGGGCGCGAGCGAGCCGCGAACGAACTCGATCGTGGGCATACGATGGTGGAGAAGCAGGCCGACAGGAGCCCACCAGTAGAGATCGCGGGCCAAGGTCTCGAGCGAGTCGAATGGCGTGACCAGGATCAGCCCCACGACAGGTCGATGGCGGGCGAGATAGGCGGCGACGGCCGACCCGATGCTGAACCCGACCGCAATGATAGGCTCGTCTGCCTGCGTCTGCCGCAGGTGGTCGAAAATCACAAGCGAATCCGATAGCACTGCGTTTGCGCTTGGCCTGCCGCTGCTCGGCGCATAGCCGCGGTAGTGGAACGTAACGACATCGCGATCGGGAAAAAGCGCGTGCAGGGTGAGGGCCATTGTCCACGCGTTCCAAGCGTTCCCCCCGAAGCCGACCAGCGTTGGGGCACCCTCAGCCTTCGCTCCCACAGATCGGATTCGCATGCCCGCGAGGCTTTCGCCGTCATGGGTCTTGACCTCCAGATACTGGGTCGATGTGGGAGGCTGAACCGGCGCCGCTCCGGCAAGCGCGGTTGGGAAGAGAAGCCAAGTCTGGGCGAAATACATCGCTGTGATGAGGGCGGCGTAGAGAGCCGTCAAGCCAAGCGCGAAGTGGACGACCCACATGGTCTCAGTCCGGATCGAATGCATCGGGAGGTCGGTGTCGACCTACGCAACAGCAGTGGGCCAGCAGGCCATTGTAAGCTCACGGACGCCGTCTGCGGCGTTGCGGACGGATCGGAGCTGAGTAGTCGGGAAACACGCCTGGGATCGGCGGCAGGTTGCCGGTCGTATCGCGCACGGCGCGGGCGAACTCGCGGATCGCCTGCGGTCCCTTCGTGATGGAATAGAGGTTGCACATGACGGCGAAGCTACTGGATAAATTCGACGCTTGATATAGATCGTAGGCCTTGGGGGATTTCACCCGTGCGGCGACGCAGTGGACGACGGCAATGCTGAAATAGCGGTCGTTTCCCCACGGCGTGGGCGAACGGGGTCAAATCCGACAAAGGCGCCGTTCGTCGGCGCCGTTAGGGACTGCGATCGTGTGGCGGGTGGGTCGTGGATCGAGTACCAAGCGGGCGTGGTGGGCGCCTCACCGTGCTATGAGTAATCGCCGCTTCCAGCGCTCGCCGGGTTTGAGTTCATCGCCGAAGACATAGCGACCCATGATGGTGCGCTTTCGACTTTGACGTGAACTTTCGTCGACGCTCGGTAGGGGCGTCGGCAGGGAGTCCGTTCCTGTCCTGGATCGTTGGTCTTTAAGCGAAAGGGTGGCTCTGCTGTCATCAAAAGAGGTCGGCATCTTGTCTCGCCGTTTTGCCTTTGAGCGCAGCGCCAGACCGCCGTTTCCAACTACTTGACTTGGTGTCGCCGTTGGCACGCTTGGCGACGGGCCTGTCCCTTCATCTAGGGGCACGCCGGATGATCGACAGGATGCGGTCGACAAACCGTCCACCAACGGTGCCGTCTGGTCAGACAAGGATTCCAAATTCCGCGGCGACTTGGATGTTTGATCGTTGCCCTTTAGCGCCCGCACTTGCGGCCGCTTTTGCGCACGCGAAGTTGGATCCGACGTTGAAGCGGATGATGGGGCGTCTCGGAGCTGACGACGTAGCGGCTCTTCGGGGACGAGGCTCTGAAGAATTCGACCCTTTGGATGCGATGGCGCAACATCAACCGGAAACTGATTTGACTTCTCGGTCTCGAATGCCGCAGCCGTGACACGATGAGACTCTCGTTCAACTCCTGCTTGCGGGATCTTGGTCTCAGACGGTTGTACGCTCTGGCTTGAGTTGGTTGCCAGCCTCGGCCGACGCCTAACTTCGACAGTGAATGACGGAATAGCGCGTCTCAATGCGGCCCTCGATACAGCTCATCGTCTTGGGCGATTCGACTCGCCAAGACGACCTTGCGAGCCAAAGCGCAGCGAAGCAATAGGCAACAATTATAGCGGAGTTTTCTCAGCCGGCGGGCGACGGCTTCTTAACGATTTGATTAAAGAATCGTTAACGGGGTCGAATCTCGCCGAATGCGGCGTGATATAGGGGAGGGCTTGCGTCCCGCGTTTGCGCTTGGAGTTCCGATGCCGCCGTCCCGCCCCTATTGGAAGGGCTATCTCAAGCTCTCCCTCGTGTCGTGTCCAATCGCGCGCTACACCGCGACATCCTCAAGCGAGCGGGTCGCCTTCCGATAGATCAACAGGAGAACCGGCAACCGGCTGCGCCAGGAACTGGTCGACGAGCACACTGGCGAGCCGGTCGAAGCCGCCGACGGGCGCGGGGAAAGAGTCCTGAGGACCTGTTGAAATTGGCCGAAACCGGCGGCAGCCTGGAAAAGCGCGGGATTTCCGCCTAACAGGGTTCATCTCCAACCTTGCTAACGTGGGTTACGCCGAGGAAGGCAAGGACTGATCCGTCCTGTTGGTGACTCGTCAATTATCAGCCGTTACTGGCGCGCCCGCGATGCGGAACAGGCCGGGAGTTAGCTCCCGCTCGCCTCCAGTTGAGCGAGACGCAGGATCACGTCGCTATAGTCCTCCCCCGGGCCCGCGCATGGCTTGCAGGCGGTCGACGACGGCCGTCTCGACGGGCTGCCGCATACAACCCGCGCCGCCCTGACCGGCCTGCGCAAGCGAGGCTACGCCCTGACGCTCGATCGATCCGATGCGGGGCGTGGCTCGGCTTATCGCATCGCCGTTGATGCGAGCGCCGCGCATGCCGAAACTGACCGACACCGAAATGGAAACCGTAGGAGATCAAAAGCTCCCGCGTTTCATTGAGTTGGCTGTCCGAACGCGCAGATAAGACTGGCGTTTTGCTCAAAACCGAGCATGAGTGTGGACGTCCGCGGCGGATTGAACTTGTGCGGACGACCCTTCGCCCCGACGGCTGCGCCGATCCGGGGCTCGCGTCAGTGAGGGGCCCAGATTGGCTGGGCCTCGTCACAGAGAAGGGTCAATCGATGACCATCAAACTTTCCGACACGCAACTCGTCATGCTGAGCGCCGCTGCGCAACGCGACGATCGCAGCCTTACGCCTCCCGAGAAGCTGAAGGGCGGCGCGGCGCATAAGGTCGCGACGAAGCTGATCGCGGCTGGCCTCGTCAAGGAGGTCAAGGCCAAGCCGGGAACGCCTGTCTGGCGCCGCGATGAGCAAAACGGACAATCCTATGCCCTCAAGCACACGGCCGCGGGAGCGAAGGCGATCGCGGTCGATCCAGCTGACGATGTGAGGCCTGCCGGAGACGAAGAGCGACCGGTCAAGGAGGCCGATCGATCGCCATCGTTCGCTCAGCCAGGTCGAACCGCTGCTGGAGCGTTCGCTGCGCCGAGTCTTCAAGCGCTCGCCAGTCCTCGCGCGCCGCGGCTGGGGACGAAGCTGGCACAGGCGGTCCAGATGCTTCGAGCAATCGAAGGGGCGGATCGCCGAATTGTCGGAAGCGTTGGGCTGGCTGCCGCATACAACCCGCGCCGTCCTGACCGGCCTGCGCAAGCGTGGGTACGCCCTGACGCTCGATCGATTCGATGCGGGGCGTGGCTCGGCTTATCGCATCGCCGTCAACGCGAACGCCGCGCATGCGGGAACAGCTCCGATAGTGATCGAACCGCCTTCGAGCGCCCTGGTTGACGGCGCATCGGATCCGTCTGCCTCCCCTGTCCGACCCGCCTCTGCGACGGCCCCGCGCCGCTCCGGCTCGACCGGGACATCGCGAGCGGCGTGATGGCGCGGAGGCTATCATCGCGCAGCGCTGGCGAGGGTCCGCCCTCGCCGGCCCACTTGCCGAAGATTGCGGTCGCGTAGCCGAGCCCGTGGAACATGTCCCCCATCGTGTAGGCGTGCGCCGAGAGCGTGCTTTCGGACCCCGGAACGAGCACGAGCGACAGGGCGTTGCGGATCGAATATTGCGCCGTCATCAGCGCCGCGCGCGATGGCGTGCAGGCGGGCTCCACGAGGAATTGCGTCAGCCGCAAGCCTTCGCGGGCGAGTTGGTCGATGCGCGGCGTCGGCGCGCCGCGCAGTTCGCCGCCGCCGTAGGGTCCGGGGTCGCCATAGCCCACATTGTCGGCCAAAATGAACACGACATTGGGCTTCGTGTTTTGCGCCTGCGCCATCGCCGGTAGAGAAGCGAGCGGCGCGCCTACGACGAATGCTCGACCGAGCGCAAACAGGCTGTTCCTCAAACTCATGGCCCTTCTCCCTCGTCCCGACCAGAGGTTGTTATCCTCGATTGCCGCACTAAAAGCCGCGCGCGCGCCCGATCTGCGGCGCGCGCTCGGGCTTCACCTGCCGAAGAGGATGGTGACGCCCGGATCAGCGCCAGTGGCGCCAGTGATGACGGTCGCGTAGCGGATCACCAGGCCCATGCGCGGCGGCTTCACCGGGGCGGCCACGCCATAGATGACGGTCAGGCCCGAGCCTCCGCCCCAGGTCGAGAAGCGGGGGTCAGGAGCGCTGGCCATCGCCGCTTTGGGGAGATTCCAGTTGTTCGCGGCCCAGACGTCGCCGGCCGGGTCGATCGACACGTCGGTCAGCAGCTGGATGCTTCCGCTCCGGAACACATGGATGACATCGCCGGTTTCCCTCGGTGGCGCGAGCTCTTCGATTTTCATCGCGCTCGACGCATCAGCTCTCCTCAAAGGCGCGCGTCCGATACCAGTACTCGTCCGCCTTGCCTTCCGGACAGCCCTCCCGCTCCCACAGCGCGTAAGCGCGTTCGCAGAAGCGCTGATACTGCGCTTGGTGCCAGAAGTCGTCGGCGCGGCCCTCCGGCCGCCCCGCCTGCTCCCAGAGCAAATAGGCGCGCTCGCGAACGACCTGGTCCAGACCGCGTTGAGACCTCGTTAACTACGTTGCGTCACGCTCGCCGGGCAACACTCCTGCGGGACACAGCGCAATGGCGGTCTTGGGCCTTCAAGAAGCGGCCGAACGGATGGAAACGAGCAAAGTCGACGTCTGGCGCGCCATTCAGGCAGGCAGACTCTCGGCGCAGAGGACAGAAGACGGCGGCATCGCGATCGATCCTGCCGAACTGTTCCGCGTCTTCAAGCCGCAACAGCCAGACAAACGTCCCGGCAGCATGCTACGGCCTCTTTGGAGACTTCGGAACGGCCTGAACGAATTGCTCAACTTTCCGAACCGGCTGGTGAACGCGCAAAGCCGACAAGGCCATAGCCAAATGTGCTGCTCTGGAAGAGAGCGCCAAGCCCTGGTGGAGGCGGCTCGTCGGATGGATCCACACCCTAGGCGGCCGGACAGCCCGGAAGCGCCTGCTGGAAAGACTGTAGAGGAGGACATGGCCCCTGCTCTTCAAGAAGCACCGCCTCAACCGGATCGCCTGATGCCCACATGCCGGAGTGTGGTCATGCCCGTACTTATGCCCCGCGCCACGCCCATCCACAATTCGGCGCGTCTGCACATCCTCGAAGCCTACATTGAGACCCTGAAGGCCGAGAACGAGAGCCTGAAGCGCCAGCTTGCTGCCGCCGAGAAGCGGGTGGCGCGAGAAACCGCGAAGGCGGAAGCAACGATCGCCGAGTTTTCGGCTATCACGAAACAACTCATAGCGCGGGCGGCCGAACGCACCAGCCGCAATTGAGGCGGCTCGTGGACTGGAACGGTCCATTGCTGAGCGGGCGAATGGAAGCGGCTGGTAATGTAGCTCGCAGCATGACCGACATGGGCGACCGATTATGAAGAACCGGATGCGGGAAACCTGCACGTCCGGGTGTGTGTCCAGCGAAGGCTGGCATGTTCAGCAGGAGAAAGGCCTGCCGGGGCAAGAGTCAGAAGCCCCGTAGTTTGGATAGCAGGGTGGCGGGAAACCAAGACTCTGAAGCCTATCGACAACGTCTCCCTCGGGAAGACGACGAGTTACCGGGCCGTAACGACAGTGAACGCAAAAGTGGCCTCGAAAGTGCGTAGCCCCGAAGGCCGAGTCCTCACCCGGAGGGCGAAGGCTGCATGGGGAGCCGAAATCTGACCGATGCGGCTCCTTCACTTCGGCGGGGTGGAAGCGACAGCACGGTGGCAAGGACATGCCGAGCAACTGGAGAAGCCTTCCTCGTCCCGGCGCGAAATCGCCGGAGCAGGGTCGATCGTATAACCGGCTCAACCGGGAAGTCGATCGAAGGCGAGAGGGTGACGGATGGGTTCGTAGTAGCGGTGAGGCGGGGTAACGCCCGCGGAGCGAAGGAGCCCTGCTGTTTGTAAAGTCTCCGACCACAAGGAAGGCAAGGACGAGATGACAAATGCGTCCATCGAATTGCAGGACCTGAGGCGGAGAATATACGTCAAGGCGAAGGCCGAGACGTCCTGGAAGTTCCGGGGATTGTACGTCCATGTGCGAGCCCGGAACCGACAGGGCTTCGGCTGGGCGCGGTGGAGTAGGGGATGGCTGTACCAAACTCTGAAGCTGTTCAATGGCTACCGAGTGGTTCGACCAGCGCCGAAAGCCGCTCCGGCAGGATAGGCCCCATAATCCTTGAGGCGAAGCAAACAGGAGAGCGCAGTGCGGGAAATCCGCATGCTGCGTTCGACGAGGCGGGGGCTGGAAACGTGGCACGGCCGAGATGGTGTGACACTCGCAGACGAAAGAGCGAGCCAACAGGGAACACAAACTTCGGCCTAAACCGGCGCGCCAGTCCCCGACCCTACGTGTGTCCAGCGAAGGCTGGCATGTTCAGCAGGAGACAGACCTGCCGGGGCAAAAGTCAGGAGCCCCGTAGTTTGGATAGCAGGGTGGCGGGAAACCAAGACTTTGAAGCCTATCGACAACGTCTCCCTCGGGAAGACGACGAGCCGCCGGGCCGTAATGAAAGTAAACGCGAATGTGGCCTCGAAAGTGCGTAGCCCCGAAGGCCGAGCCCACATCTGGAGGGCGAAGGCAGCATGGGGAGCCGAAATCTGACTGAAGCGGCTCCTTCACTTCGGCGGGGTGGAAGCGACAGCACGGTGGCAAGAACATGCCGAGCAACTGGAGAAGCCTTCCTCGCCCCGGCGCGAAATCGCCGGAGCAGGGTAGATCGTATAACCGGCGCAACCGGGAAGTCGATCGAAGGCGAGAGGGTGGCGGTCGGGTCCGTAGTAGCGGCGAAGCGGAGTAATGTCCGTGGAGCAAAGGGGCCCTGCTGCTTGTAGCGTCTCCGGCCATAAGGAAGGCAAGGACGAGATGACAAAGGCGTCCATGGATTTGCAAGACCTGAGGCGGAGAATATACGTCAAGGCGAAGGCTGAGACGTCCTGGCGGTTCTGGGGACTATATGTCCACGTCTGCAAGCTGGACACACTGCGCGAGGCGTACGCGCTGGCCAAGAAGAACGATGGCGCTCCGGGAAGTGACGGAATGACCTTCGCGGCCATCGAGGCGCAAGGCGTAGAGGTTTTCCTCGAGCAGATCGCGGACGAACTGGTCGGGCGCACCTATGCGCCGCTCCCGGCAAGGAAGCAGGAAATCCCGAAGGATGGCGGCAAGGTCCGCGTCCTTTCGATTCCGGCGATCCGCGATCGGGTGGTGCAAGGCGCGCTCAAGCTCATACTGGAACCGATCTTCGAGGCGGACTTCCAACCGGGGTCGTTTGGATACCGTCCACAACGGACAGCCCATGAAGCGGTGGACCGTGTGGCGCGAGCGATCGTTCAGCACAAGACACGCGTCATCGACATCGACCTGAGCAGCTATTTCGACAATGTCCGGCATGATCGGCTGTTGGCGAAGGTGGCCGAGCGGGTGGACGATGGCGACGTGATGCGCCTGCTGAAGGTGATGCTCAAAGCCAACGGCAAACAGGGCGTTCCGCAAGGCGGGGTGATCATGGTTGTCCGGCGTGAACGGGTTGAAGCAAGCGACCTCAAGCAGGGCGTTGGCCCGGACGATGGCGGCGAGGGCGGCGACGGCCGCCGTCATCACCACCTTCCGGCATCAGAACATTCTGCGGAAGGCGTCGTTTGAGGACGTCCGGTGGAGCGCGGGCCGCTGGTGGGCGTTGTCACGTTCGCGCATTTTACTTGTCAACCGCGCTGCGCACTCAAAGACGGCGCCAAGGAAAATCAATCATTTAGAGCCCTCGACGTGGGAGTGGAATCCGCCGAAAATGGCCTATTCTTGGGGAATTTGACAATGCCGCTGAGGTTCTTAATTTCGAGCATCGCGGTTCAACCCTCGCCTGGCGCTCGGTCGGCTGTCATCCCACGCTCCCTTCGAGGCTGATCGTGATGAGCCTTTGCGCTTCGACAGCGAATTCCATTGGCAATTGCTGCAACACGTCCCGAACAAAGCCGTTGACGATGAGCGCCGTCGCTTCCTCTGCCGACAGGCCGCGCTGCAGGCAGTAAAACATCTGCTCATCCGAAACTTTGGACGTGGTCGCCTCGTGTTCGATCACAGCGGAGGCGTTCTTTGCCTCGATATACGGTACCGTGTGAGCACCGCATTCGTGGCCGATCAGCAGGGAATCGCAGTTGGTGAAATTGCGCGCTCCGGTCGCCAATCTGTGCACGGACACCTGCCCCCGATAGGTGTTCTGCGACTTGCCGGCCGCGACGCCCTTCGAGATAATGCGGCTCGTCGTGTTGCGGCCAAGATGAATCATCTTCGTGCCGCTGTCGACTTGCTGATGGCCGTTCGAAATCGCAATCGAATAGAATTCGCCGCGCGAGGCCTCTCCGCGCAATATGCAGGATGGATATTTCCAGGTGATCGCGGAGCCAGTCTCAACCTGCGTCCAGGAGATTTTTGACCGGGCGCCGCGGCAATCGCCCCGCTTGGTCACGAAATTATAGATGCCGCCGCGACCTTGCGAATCGCCGGGATACCAGTTCTGCACCGTCGAATATTTGATTTCGGCGTCGTCAAACGTTATGAGTTCGACGACGGCGGCGTGGAGCTGATTCTCATCCCGCTTGGGCGCCGTGCAGCCTTCAAGGTAACTGACATAAGATCCCTTGTCGGCGATGATGAGCGTGCGCTCGAACTGACCTGTGTTCCTTTCGTTGATGCGGAAGTAGGTCGAGAGCTCCATCGGACAGCGTACGCCCGCCGGCACGTAAACGAACGAACCATCGGAGAACACAGCCGAATTGAGCGTCGCGTAGAAATTGTCGGTGGCCGGTACGACCGTGCCGAGATAGCGGCGCACGAGTTCGGGGTGATTTCGGACAGCGTCGGAGAAAGAGCAGAAAATGACGCCCGCCTTGGCGAGCTCCGCCTTGAACGTCGTCGCGATCGAAACGGAATCGAATACGGCGTCGACTGCCACCCTCGGTCTCTCAACCCCGGCGAGAATCTCCTGTTCGACGAGCGGAATGCCGAGCTTGGCGTAGGTGCGTAGGAGCTCTGGATCAATCTCGTCCAGCGACTTCGGCGCCGGTCCGGATTTCGGCGCCGCGAAATAATAGATCGCCTGATAGTCGATCGCCGGATACGTAACCCGCGCCCATTTCGGTTCTTCCATCGTCCGCCAACGGCGAAATGCGTCGAGCCGCCATGCGAGCAGCCATTCCGGCTCACCCTTCCTCTCAGAGATGAACCCGACAGTATCCTCGTTAAGGCCCCTTGGGGCCAGTTCCGACTCGATCGGACTTACGAACCCGTATTTGTACGCTTCGACATCAATCGAGCGTACGCGATCGACGGTCTCCTGGACAACCGCCATAAGTGACTTCTCCTCGCCTTGACGGTTTCAAGGACCGCCGGTGGGGGTCGTGATCGCCCCAGCTCGAAGAGCGCCGCTTCAAGCGAGGAGACGAATTTGATTCGTCAAGTGAAGGCGCTGGCTCGCCGATTACTTCTTCAAAGCGTCCCGCAAAGCGTCCTTGACTCCGCCGACTGCGTTCTCAACTTTGCCGGCAGCTTTTTCATTCCGGCCCTCGATCTCAAGCTTGGCGTCACCTGCCGCTTTGCCTACAGCTTCTTTCACAGCGCCTTTGGCCTGCTCGACCGTTCCCTTGATGCGATCTTTGTCCATGGGATTTATCCTCTATTTTTGCGGTGCCCTGTGGCCAGCCCATTGGCGAACGTGAACGCCAAGACCGCGAATCTATGGCGGCATCGAACCGTCGGATAGGATCGGAATCTACTCAGGCACCCTCGCAGGTCAGCTTGATGACGAGGATGCCCGCACCGATGGCCGCCAGTTCGGCTATCCGTTGTCGTTTCGTGGACAGGTTCGCGGAGCCCAAGGTCACTCACGCGCCGAGCTCCTATCGACGCTGTATCGTTTCTACGGCTCCCTTAGGGAAGACGACCTCGTCTGCATTTATTCCTTTGAGTTCATGGCCCCCGCAACCGAATGTGGTCATACTTGGAATCCCAAGTCGAATGCGCGCTTGAGCGCGGCATAGTCCGTTATCGAGGTTACGGACTGCGGTGGGCCACGAAGAATGCCTTTTGAGGTTAGGAACCCAAGGGAGAGCTGCTGTTCGAGGTGCCCCACAAGCAGGAAGTCGATCGCGGTCACGACCCCCCGAGCCGCCAGCGCCTTCAGTTCGTGGTCTGGATAGGCCGAGCGTTTCGCCGTTAACTTGACGAGTTCGCTGAAGTCTCTGGTGCGCGAAATGCCCGCGATCACCCCGAGGGACGTGATGGTTTGCGCGTCAGGACGGTGTCCGCGTGACAAGTAGAAGAAGATAAGATCCCCCACACGCATCTGCGTAGATCGTGAATGTGTGAGGTAGACCTTCCGTATAGTATTCCCGGGCCTGCCGGGGTCGCCTCCAACTTCGGGACTTCGTTCCGGGAAAAGCGGTGATAGACGGGCCTAATCGGGATCGCGAACTTCCTGACGGTCGGCCCGTCGTGGAACCGTGGGTAGTTCTGTCGGGCGGCGGCCAATGGAGTCTCACCCGCAACCAACGGGAGCGGCCCGTGTCCGATCGGCTTCTCGTAGACCAGCTCGCCGTTGCGCAGAATTTGTGTTTGCTCGAATCCGTATTCCTCTAGAAGCCAAATAAGGCGTTCTTCTTTTGGGTAAACAGTAAGGTAGGCTAGATCATATGCGTTGCGTTGAGCATGCCATAGCACCTGCTTGAGCAACTGCTCCCCAAGCTTGCGCCCCCGGCTCGCCGGCGCGACCTTGAATGTGCACAGCTTCAGAATGCTCGGTCCGACATACTTCGTGCCGGCCTCCGCATGGGTTTCATCCTTGCGGATCACAATCCCCGCAATCACGTCGTCCTCGTAGACAATCCAGCAAGGTCGATGCTCACCGCGGCACTTGGCCGCCCATTTATCGAAGCCGTTGTAGTCCTTGCGCAGCTCGTCGAAGGTCGGGTCATCGAAGTCGATCACGTAGGCCGCAGCTTCCTGGACCATGGGCAACGAGACCAAATCCGGCTCGAAGAGGTCACGGATCCAGGCGAGCGCCTCAAGAGTGTTGAACACCCGATCCGCAAAACCGGCGGCCCGCGCGCGCCGATGGATGCCCTGATCCTCCGTCACGAGTAGGTCCGCTGCGTTCCTGTCTAATGCATCGAGGAGGAGTGCATCGACTTCGTCGTTCTCCCTGCGGAGGGCACCGAACCGCTCGGCGAGAGCTTCCGGTGAGATTCGCTTTGGAGTCTTGATGACCTGGAACTTGGCGAACCTGCTTTTGGTACTGGCCCGCCGCGCGGTGTCGGAATCCCGTTCGAGGTCGCGCCTGGACGCCTCGTGCACGAACAGGCCGATCCCGTGAGTCGATGCCGCTCGTACGAGGTCAGCGAAACGCTCCTCCACGATTCCCTCGTCCTCGAGTTCGATAAGCACGTTGGTGTCGATGAGGAGGTTCATTATGGCTGACCGTGAACGATGTGCTTGAACTTGTCGTCGGCGTAGGCGAACGACTGTGGAGGAGTGAAGCCAAGCTCGGATTTGAGAGCGGCCAGCGGGACGGGATGCTCAAGTAGCACAGGGTCGTCGAGGACCAGCACGAAGCCGATCTTCGAGTGGCTGTAGTAGGCGACAAAGTCATCCCGTGCGATGCAGGCGACCGCGGAGTACCGGGACCAGATCTCATCGGGGGGAATGCGGTCGACGGTCCGTATGGTAGCGTAGCCGATAACCGCCTGGATCGGCGCGGACGCGTAAACGTAAATACGGGCTCCCGTCACCGTGCCGAATGGGAACCTCCTGCGCAGCTCGACTTTCTTCTCGCCGCTCGTGATCTTGGTCGCGTACTCCGGTTTGATGCTTACGATAAAATCGTGCCGGAATAGGTCGAGAGTGCTCATGCTCTCACATGCTCTCAAATGTCTCTCACCGAATCTCAAACCGACGCACGTCGGGCTTAGATGAGCCTGACGGCTCGTACTTTCGAATTCAAGCGCAATGCGTGATGAATTGTCCGCCATCAGCGCCTTTGAGAGACGGCGGGATTTCTATCCGGAGCTCGAACCCGCGCGGGTTCCGAAGTGGGAGCGCGCTCTTGGGCAATTCCCACCCAAACACAGAATTAGGGCAATTGCTAGGGCACAAGAAGTGGCAGGCTTATTAGTCTTTTGAAATTATGGAGAAAAAGTGGGATGAACTTGGTGGAGCGGAGGGGATTCAAACTGATGGTCATCGTGACTTGACGCCTTCGGGTCGCGGGATTCGCCAGAATCTCAGCGGCGGTCGTTTTGGTCACCCAAGCGCTCAATACGACGCGCAGCATTTCACTTTCCCTCTCGCTCCGGGTTCGGATCCAGCCGTGCGAAGACGACGCAGTGACGAGGGACGCAGTGAACGACGGGAATGCGCTAAATAGCGGTCGTTCCCCACGGCGTGGCGAACGCAACAGACATCCCCATGGGCGATGGCCAGATCGGCGAAGAGTTTGGGGGCGCGGGTGTAGAGAACGGACATGTTGTCTCGGCACGCCTTGTAGAGCCAACTCTTGCCCAGGCCTCTCGCCCCGGTCAGGAGCAAATTGCGGCGCTCGGCGATCCAGTCGCAAGCGGCGAGCTTGAGGAAGAGCGCGCAGTCGAGCCCACGAGGGATCTGATATCCTGAACGTCCGGCCAATGGAGGAGATGGATCGTGGCGACCGTACTCATTCCAATCCCGAGTAAGGATTTTGATCCGACCGAGGTGGCTGTCAGCTGGAAAGTGCTGAAGCGGCTTGGTCACTCTGTCGTGTTCGCCACGCCGGCCGGCCGTGAGGGAAGCGCGGACGACATCATGCTGACGGGCGAGGGCCTGGACCTCTGGGGCTTCCTGCCCGGATTGCGACGCCTGGTCGCGTTCGGCAGGATGGCGCGGGCGAATGCGGACGCACGGCGGGCCTATGCGGAGATGCGGCTCGATCCGGCGTTCAAGGCCCCGCTTGCCTGGCGGCAGTTGGGTGTCGAAGGCTTCGACGGCCTGTTGCTCCCCGGCGGCCATCGTGCGCGGGGAATGCGCGAATACCTCGAAAGCAATGTCTTGCAGACGCTGGTCGCCCAATTCTTTGAGGCCGGCTTGCCGGTGGCGGCGATCTGCCATGGCGTTTTGCTCGCCGCGCGCAGCGGCACCGCCGATGGCGGGCGCTCCGTCTTGTTTGGCCGCCGGACCACCGCGCTCACTTGGGCGCTTGAACGCAAGGGCTGGACGTTCGGGCGCGTCTTTCGCTTCTGGGACCCGAATTACTACCGCACATATGCTGATGGAGCCGGAAACCCTTCCGGTTTCATGTCGGTGCAAAGTGAGGTCACACGCGCATTGGCGCGGCCTGAAGACTTCGTCGACGTTCCCGCAGATGCTCTCGACCGTGATCGCAAAGTGAGCGGGACGTCACGGGATACGTGGGACGACGATCGCGCGGCTTTTGTGGTGCGCGACGGCAACTATGTCTCAGCGCGCTGGCCGGGCGATGCTCATACATTCGCTCGCCTGTTCGCCAACGTTTTGACCGAGCATCACGCGCAGGAAAGCACAGCCGCTACAGCTTGGCGAGGATCCCGGTCACAATAGTCCCGTTACAATCCCCGCCTACGCCGCCCACCCCTTCTTCTTGGCGGCCTGCACGCTCGGCCGATCACACAGGACGATGAACTGTTGCTCTACGTCGAGACGCGGCGGCTCATGAAGGTGATCGCAATCGCGATGGAAGGCAGGCCAGACGATGAGTGATGCCCGCAGAGACGAAGCCGTGCAGGACGCCGCCAGGGCGCTGTTCCTCGGCGTCGCTCCGGAGCGCCACGCGGAGCTGGAGGCGCTGTGGTCGCGATACGGGCCTGCTTCGAACTCCTGTCCGATAGCGGTCCGGACGGCTTCTTCATGCTTGAGGCCGGTCTTTTCAAGTTCGTCAGGTTCAACCATCGCGCGATGCGGGCGTTCTGGCTTGCCAGCTTCATCGCGTGGGAGGGCCGTGAGCGCGTCCTGCACGCGGTCGCAAATGATGAGGCGCCGGATTTCGGCCGCTTCAATGCGATGGTCGACGCGTTTCTCGCGATGCTCGAAGCGCACGATCCAACCGCGGTCCCGATGCCCGCGGGCGTGCCCGAGCCAGGGATCTATGCCGATGGCGCGCTCGACCGCCAGGCCCGCTCAGCTGCCGACCTTGCCGCCGTCGCAACCGGCTGGGCGCTGCTGCACGAGCTTCGCCACATCCAGCATCAGCAGGAAGGAACCGGCGCGCCGCAAGGCGCCTCACGCGACACGATCCATGACGAAGAGCTGTCCTGCGACGCGTTCGCGACCACCTACATGCTCGAACGAGCGGAGGACTATGCGGAGGCGGAGAGCGTCGAGGCGCACCGGGTCCATGAGAAACGCCAGATCGGCGTGTACTTTGCGCTCT
Source organism: uncultured Alphaproteobacteria bacterium (assembly GCA_963758335.1). Classification (GTDB taxonomy): domain Bacteria; phylum Pseudomonadota; class Alphaproteobacteria; order Rhizobiales; family Beijerinckiaceae; genus Roseiarcus. Next base: position 2,198,413 of record CAVWVF010000004.1, read on the forward strand.
TCGCCATGGCGCTCATCTGCGCGGGAAGATGGGCGGAATCCGAGACACACCCGGCGCTGCAGACGCGGTTCGACCGAGTAGTTGACCTGATGAGCCCCTGGTGCACGGACGTGGCCGACGTGATCGCCTGTACCGCGTTCCAGGCACTGCGAAGAAGATGGCCGTCGTCACCATGGCCGGCAAAGGCGCTGGACCGCTGGGCGCCAGGGAGAGGAGATGCGGCATGATCCCCGAGCGCTTCGTTACGGAGTGCTCGTCGCGCCGCATGGACCCTCTTCGCCCTCATAGTGGGGAAGGCCCCCGACCAGCGGGGCGGCGCAGCAGCCAGTCATGCGCCTCGTTGGTGCGGAGAGAGATCAAGAATAGACTGGATTTCATTTGAGCCTCCACCAATCATTGGCGAGGCGCGACGCCGAAGCCAGTTCCCGTGACGCCGGCGCTACGCCGGGCCGTCTGGATATAAAAAACAGAATGGCGCTTCGCGGAATCGGCGTTTTGATTTCCGTCAACAACCCGAAGAGACAATCGGGGACCCTCGCGCCCGGTCCCAGGCGCGTACGCCGTTCTGCGAAGCTGTCGCGGGCGAACGCCAGCGCCTGAAGTGTTCATCCCCGCCTTCGCCGCGCGGGCGGCTGCGCAACCCCGACCAGCTGTGCCGCCCGCGCTGGCCCGCATTTCTCACGCGGTCAGGCGGCAAACGATCAGCCGACAACATCAGGGCCGGTGGACTCTTCCGGTTCGTTCACCACAATCGCGCGCCCTACGCAGAATGGACTGGCTTTCAGTTCGCCGTGGAGCATTGTATCGTCGTCAGACGCGGCGCGCTTGATGCGCGGGTGATCCAACCGCCCCTTCGGCTTCGGCCGATCCGGGGCTCGTCCTCGTGAGGGGCTCGGATCGACCGAGCCTCCGGGATGAGAGGAAGGGTTGGATCATGAGCGTCAAACTTACCGATGCACAGCTTGTGATGGTGAGCGCGGCGGGGCAGCGCGAGGATCGCTGCTTAGCAGCGCCCGAGACGATGAATGGCGCGGTTGTTAATAAAGCGGGCGCCAAGCTCGTGAAGCTTGGCTTTGCCCGCGAGATCCACGCAAAGCCTGGAACGCCGCTTTGGCGTCGTGACGAAGCCGGGCGGAGCTTTGCGCTCAAATTGACAGCGGCCGGGTTGAAAGCGATCGCTGTCGATGAGGGACCGCAAGACGCGATCGAGCCCGGCGAGGCGTCGCCTCAGCTTCTTCCTGAGGCGAAGAATGGCGTCAGTCTGGATGACGTCGGCCGACACGCCCCAACGGCCGCTCCGCAGCAAGCTGGCACTGATGATCGACCTGCTGCGGCGAGCCGACGGCGCAACCATCGTCGATCTGACCCAGGCGACGGGATGGCTTGCGCACACGACGCGGGCAGCGATTACCGGGCTGCGCAAGCGGGGATATGCCGTGACCCGCGAACGGATCGGCGCCGCGGAGTCTGTCTACCGGATCTCGGGCGCCCCTGACGGTAGCGGAGATCGTGTGGCCGTCCAGACGGAAGCAGTCGACGGCCGCCGTGACCCCAAACCTAAGACGAAGCGGGCGGCGTGATCGGCATGGGCCACGCGGAAGCCAAATCCGGGCAGGCAGCGAAGCGTCCGATGGCGGAAACGTCGGGGGCTTCGCTGCCGCGCGATGTCTCCGTTCTGTCGACCGTGGCGGGTCTCGAGGGCCGATCTTCGCCGTGCGGTTTCGACGACGCGACAATTCGCTCTCGAAGTTGTGAACGCAAGCGTGGAAGTCCCAGTAGGTTTCGCTTCGGTGGCCGAGGCACCTCTCTCCCGTGTCTCGCGGAAGCTGGCTCAGGTCGACGCACAATTCGAAGAATTGTGGCGGAGCGAGAGCCGCGAGGAAGAGGAGCCGCTACCGATCGAACCCGATATGGAAGATATGGGCGATGACTAGCTGATGTGCGGCGAACTCCTGCTGATTGGCCCGGCCCTCTCCTGGATTTTGGGGAAGAGTGGATGCGGACTTTTAAGCGTTGACCTTCACGAACGCCTCATCCAAAAGCCACCGCCACTGAGGATACCCGCGCATGTGCGCTACCCGCCTTTTTCGGATCTCAGCGGCAAACATCGGGCCGAATCGGTTCCACCAAAACCGGACCGTCTCATGGCTGATGTCGGTCCCGCGCTCGGCCAAGAGATCCTCGACGTTGCGCAGCGACAGCGGGTACTTCACGTACATCAGCACCGCCAGACGGATTATCTCGGGCGAGCTGTTGAAATAGCGGAACGGGTTGCTCATGGCCTGAAGCTACCACAGCCAAAGACGACCCGAAAAATTGCTCTGACAATGCCGGCGCCTTTAGTGGACGGGGACTTCTGCGCCTCGACTTGCCTGGACTGATCCGCTGCCGCGCCCACTCTAGGCGCCGTTTCCGGCTTGGGAGCAGAGCTCTGCGGAGTCTTCGGGTCCACTTCCGCCGGAGGGCTAGAATCCGGAGCGGTGGGTGGGTCGACGCTGGCCTTCATGGTGGGTGCTCCCTTCCGTGGCCCTCGTATCCGGCAAGCCGCCCGAATATTGCCTGCCGCAACGTGCCGGCCGTTGCGGCGAATGCCGGCTTAGCGCGCCATCGACGGCTCCTCTTCTCCGCCCGACGCCAGAAGCGCCAACCTGGCCAGCGCGGGCAGCGACTTCGACCCAGTTCTCTTCATGATCGAGGCGCGGTGGTTCTCGACCGTGCGCTGGCTGAGTTGAGATCGGCTGCGATGTTCTTGCTGGGCTGGCCGGCGAGCACCCTTTCCATCACCTCGTGTTGTCGCGGCGTAAGACCCGCGAGGTGAGCCGCCGCCGATTCTCGCACCTCCTGCAGCTTGTTCGAATCTTGCGACAGTTCGAGAGCCCGCCCGATGCTTGTGATGAGTTCCTCGCGGCCGATCGGCTTTTCGATGAAGTCCAGAGCGCCCGCTTTCATGGCTTTGACCGCCATGGGCACATCGGCGTTGCCGGTGATCATGATCTCGCCGGCAAGCGATGGCCGTCACTGCGGAGCTTCTCGAGCAGTTCGAGCCCGCTCATTCCCGGCAGATAGGCGTCGATCAGCAGGCATGCGGATTTGCCGGGATCAAAGGCCTTCAGAAAGGCCTCGCAGCTTGCATAGGTGTCGACGACGCGGCCATCGTCTTCGAGCACGGCGCGCATCGCCTCGCGAACCTGGTCGTCATCATCGACGACAATGATCCTGGCTCCGCCCGAAGGGCTCAGGGCTTCAGCAGAGTGACGAGGAGGTAGGACGTGCGGGTCGGCCGGCTTGGCCAGGAGCTTCTCGATCGCGCGCTTCAAATCGCCCAGTTTGACGGGCTTGTTGAGATGAACGCAGTCGTGCAGGGCGATATCGCGCAGGGTCTCAGTCGAAATATCACCGGTTAGAATGATGAATGGAATTTGCCGATCGAGCTCCTGCCTCAGTTTCTGACACACTTGAACCCCGTTCATGCCGTCTGGCAGATTGTAGTCGGCGAGGACCAGATCGGGTCGCGTCGTCCCGCGCGCCAACAATCCCAGGGCGTCGTGGCCGTCGACGGCCGTCGAAGTCTGATAGCCCTCTTCGTTCAGGAACAGCTTGAGATGCTCGCGAACTTCCCGGTCGTCCTCAACGATCAGGATCGCTCCAGTGCGCGGCGCCGTTTGCGTCGATTCGTCGTCCGCCGCACGTGCACGACGGTCAGGCGGCGAAGGGACGCCGCTCGGTGTCAGCGGGACCTCGATCGAGAATACGGACCCCTTTCCGTGCAGCGAGCGCACGCTGATCGGATGACCGAGCAGTTCTCCTAAACTCTTGACGATCGAGAGGCCCAGGCCAAGGCCTTGGCTACGCTGGCGGGCGGGGTTGTCCACCTGATGGTATTCTTCAAAGATCGCCTGCAACTCCGACTCGGGGATGCCGATCCCGGTGTCCCAGATCTCGATGCGCAATTTGCCCTGACGTCGTCGGCACCCGACGAGCACCCTGCCGCGCTGGGCGTATTTCAGCGCGTTCGACAGAAGGTTGCGGATCATCTGCTCGAGCAGACGCCGATCGCTCCGAATCGACAGGGCGCAGGGGACCACGCGCAGCGTAAGGCCCGCCGCCTGCGCGTGGTAGGTCAATTCTTCCCTCAGGCGGTCGAACAGGTCGTTCACGGGGACGTCGTCGATTTCCGGCTCAACGGCGCCCGCTTCGATCCGATTGATGTCGAGCAGCGTATTCAGCATGCCGGTCATGGCGCCCAAAGCTTCATCGATGCCTTCGACCAACTGCTGAGCCCTTTCACCGACGACTCGCTTTGCCAGCAAGCCCTGGAGGAGGGCGAGCGTTTGCAGTGGCTGTCGCAGATCGTGGCTCGCCGCCGCGAGAAAGCGCGTCTTGGCGATGTTCGCCAATTCGGCCTGACGCTTGGCGGCGCTCAGCGCGTCCGCCGTGCGACGCCGTTCGGTTACGTCTTCATACGTGATAACGACGCCTTCGGTCGTCTCGTCGCTGGCGCGGTACGGCATGATCCGGCGCACGAACCAGTGACCGCTCTGCCCCTGGATTTCCCGCTCGATGGGCGTTTGACTCCTGAGGACTGTTTCGGCGTCGTCCAGGAGAGCGTCGTCGGTCGCAAGCGACTTGAGATCCGTGAGCGGGCGGCCCACGTCGCTTGGAATCACGTTGAAAAGCGCTCTTGTCGCCGGAGTGAAAAAGCGGATGCTAAAGCGCGTGTCGAGGAAAATCGTTGCGACTTTGGTGCTGTAAAGCACGTTCTGCAAATCGTCCGCGGTCGTGCGCTGACGTTCGAGCGTTTCCTGCAGTTGGCTGTTGAGTGCGGTCAGCTCCTCGTTGAGCGATTGAAACTCCTCCTTGGAAGCGAGCAGCTCCTCGTTCGTCGACTGATATTCCTCGTTGACGGACAACGCCTCCTCGTTGACCGCCATCTGCTCTTCGCTCGAGATCTCGAGGTTGCGGATGGTGTTCTGCAGTTCGTTTTTTGTCGCTTCGAGCTCCCGTTCGAGCTCAACAACGCGCGGAACGTCAGCCGGCGCGATGCTGCCGCCCCCGACGACCCGCGGCTCCGGCTCCTCGACGAAGCAGACCAGCAATAAGTCTTCGCGCTCACGCGGCGCCGGCGTGACGACGATGCTGAATGACGAGGCGCCGGCCTCGCCTTTCGTCCGCCCGGCGGGCATGACGACGCGGGCGTTCTCGCGCAGCGCACGCTGAACCGCCGATCTCAGCTTCGTGCGCACGCCCTCGCGCGCCATGGCGATCAGATCATGCGCGGGGCGGCCCGACGCGACCTTGAGATAACGATCCATCGGTCCTTGAAAGTGGAGGCATTCGAGGTTGCGGTTGATCAACACCGCAGCCGGACCGTAGGCTTCCAAGACCATTCGTCGGCACAGTTCGGCGAGCTCGATCTGGCGCGAAGGTATGGACGCCGGGCCAGGACGCGCGCGCAGCCGGGAGCCGTCGCCGGCGCTAGAGGACAGACCGAAATCGCCCGGTCGGGCGCCGCGGACGCGCCGGTAAATGCGCTGAGGTTTGGAGATGACGCGAACCGACCATCGGCCACCCCGACCGTCTCGGCGTCGCCGACCAGCAGAAGGCCGCCGTCGCGCAACGCGAAGTGGATGATCGAGATGACCTTGGCCTGCGCCTCCGGCAGAAGGTAGATCAGAAGGTTCCGGCACGACACGAAATCGAGACGCCCAAATGGCGGGTCGGCGAGCACGTCGTGCACCGTGAACACGACGTTCGAGCGCAGTTCGGCCGAGACCCGGTAGGAGCGATCCTCCTTGGAGAAAAATTGGGCCAATCGTTTTGGCGACACGTCGGCCTCGATCGAGTCGGGATAGAGGCCGTCGCGAGCGCTCGCCACCGCGTCCGGGTCGACGTCGCTGGCGAAGACTTGCAGTTTGACGTCGCGCTTCGAGGCGTCGATCTGCTCACGAAAAAGCATGGCGAGGGAGTAGGTTTCTTCGCCGGAACTGCAACCGGCGACCCAAATTCTCAGCGGTCGATCGAGCGGGTGGTCGCGCACAAGGTCGGGAGTAACGCTCTTGACCAGAAAATCGAAAACGGCCGCGAGCGCCTCCTCGGCCATAACACGAGCCTCTGGCTTGAAATCAATCGAGCTGAAGAATGAGAGCATTGGTCCCAGCGCGCGATGAGCTAGGGCGGCTTCTTCCGGGCCACACCGCGAACCCCGGAGGCCGTCCACATGCGGAACGGGACGTGGTGGCGCTAGCGCGCGAGGGCTCGCCCGCAGCAATTCGTCGCCTCATGACGATCGTCGACGATCCCGAGGCACCCTATGCGGCGCAGATCGCAGCGGCTACTCACGTTCTCGACCGTGCGTTCGGCCGTCCAAGACAAACCGTGGACGTCGAGCAGCAAGGGCGCACTTTAGAGGAAATATTGCTGGCGATCGCCGCGGCGCGCGAGGCCGAGCAGGCGCAGGAGCGGGCGGGGGGAGAGCGGCCGGCAACAAAAAGCGAATGACGACCGCGCCGTAGTAGTCGCCTATGATGGTGCGCTCCTTGCTCTAAGGGCATTTCGGGGCCGAAGGTTGCTGGGCGTCCTGCTATCCGGACTGGCCTTTGCGCATGGAGTGCCAGTGAGACAATAGCAGTCCGCCTTGCGAAATGAACGGGCGGAGCCTCGTCGCGCGGAACCTCAGGCGAATCAGGGTGACGAAAGGCATCTCGCAGGAGCGCCTCGCCTTCGATTCCGGTATCGATCGCTCCTACCTCGGCGGCACCGAACGAGAGGCGGAGAACCCGACGGTGGATTTGCTAGACCGGCTTGCCGACACGCTCGGAGTTCCTCTTGCCGAACTCTTTGCTGAGGCCGGCCGCCACGAACGAAAGTCGGCCGGCCTAAAGCGGGGACGGCGCCGGATTGGCCCAGCATGACGCACTCCGCCTACCGGATTTGAGGCTGCGGCAAGCCGGCTCATAGTGCTTGGCATGGAAAGGCCCGGCTGAGCGTCGGCGCGAGTGCATCGCCATAAGGCCTTTCGGCCATGTCGGGATTTTCCTTGAGGAACTGTTCAAGGGCGCCCATGATCTGATGCCCGTTCAAACCGGGCGGCGGGCAAAAGACTTCCTTTCCCGCAAGCGAGCCGCGCCAAGAGAGGCGGCTTGAGAAGGCGCTTGCGATTACCTCGGAAAGCTTACTCATACTCGGTTCTTGACCCTTCCAAGCCGAGATGAGCCGTCTCGCTGAAGTGTCTGGCGAGTCCGCCCGAACCGGGAGCGCCAGCAGCATTGCGACAAAAACAATTGCGGTCCGCATGTTCTTGCTCCGTTCACGCTCCTCGACTATCGTCCGCCGATGCCCGACGCCGACAAGCTCACGCCCGCCGACCCGTCCGACCTTGCCGCGGCGCTCGCCTACGCGCTCCGGTACCAGGGCCGCGAGCGCGTCCGCAAAACCGACGAACTCATGTCGGCGATCGTCGCCAAGCGCCTTGTGGAGTATTTGGAACGGGCCGGCTTCGTGGTCATGAAGAGGCCGCCGATAGGCGGGGCGGCGACGCTTGGTCGCGGTCATAAGGGGCGATGATCCTGCAATGGCTCAGAACGCTGCTAGGACCGCCGCCGACTAGCTCTAGCCCGACGCTGAGCCCCTGGATGATCCGCGGCGATATGGCCGTGGCCACGCCGTTGGCGACGTGCCGTAGCGGGGCCGAGCGCTTGTGATGCTACCCTCTAAAGCTTCGCGAAATTGCGGGGCAGGTCGGTAGGCAGCGCTACCCGCATGAAATAGCGGCCGAATGCCTGGGACATGCCCTCAAGGTACGGCGAGCATAGACGCCAACGCTCTCCGCTGTTCCCTGCAAACGACTGAACGTACCTGATGGGAAGGCTCACAATTCCGCGAAAATCGACAACTAGACATTCGCGTCCGTTTGTTGGCTTCCCGTGCCCATGCAATAGATGGAGGCCCTCGATGCGCCCCTTGGCGACGTCCGTCCATCTTCCGCTCTTCAAAAACGATGGATCAATCCTTTCAAATTTTTCAACAGTATAGATAGCGGCGACGACCACGAATGCGGTTTTCTGCGCCTCAAGGTCGCAACTCTGGGTGAGAACAATGACGTCTGTTGACTGCACGTCTAATGGAACACTTCCATCTTGATCGGGCTCAGGGAACGTTTCTCGAATCAGGGGAACCGCGATCGCATTTAGACGATCGCCCTGGCCCAAAGCGGAGCCTTTCACTTTTGTCCAAATCCCCATATTCACTCGTCATCAGCAACTGGCATTGGTTTTGACAACTCAAGCCAATTGATCTTTGCTCGAAGTGTATAAGTCGGCTCAATTGGAGCGCTGATATAGTCGAATGGATCGGAATCAGAACCTCGGTCAAATAACGAATTCCATTCAGCCACGGTAGTAGGTGTTACAATCTGGTAAAATTGTCGAATGACCTCGGCCGCCTGATCTCCAATAGTTTTACTCGGCATGGCTCTGTTCTGATTCGCGAATATTGCACGAATCAAGCGAATTGTTGAGTCAGTGATGATTACGTCTAGAGGTGTTATGGACTCACGAACGACAACGCCATCCTGAGCAACTCGCTCCCCCCAGTTACCAGGCGGTAAAACTGGGGGTTCAAAGCCAGACACATAGTATCCCCGCATTGTTGCTGCTGAAGTAGCCATTATTCGAACCTCCGCCTCATTGCATCTGTTATGCACAACTCAAAAATATGGTTCTTCCGCTCACGCAACTTTTCAAAATAAGCCCACATTTCATCTTCAGTTTGAGCAACGTCCCGATCTCTAAAAACATCGATGTCCAATGCCACTGAGCAAACGTCGGCTGCGGTAGGTGGCACCATTGCCACGTTTAAGACCGCGACCGCGGCAAGATCGACTTGGGGAATTTGGAGCTGCATGAAGAAGCCAGACAGCCCCTGGGGCAACTCAGGCGCGATCTCCGGGACCGTCAGGATATAGTCCTTGAAATCTTTGAAGGGCAGAGGGAAATCAAGTCGATTGATGTACCGGAGAGCAACTCTCGTTATCGCTTCGGGACGCGCGATATCCCTGTACCTTTTCCACAACAGTCGTCCCTCAGAGCTGAACTGTTCCCACGTCTCATATGGGGCGAGTTTGTTGAAAGCCCAGCCGCGCCTTTGGGCCTGGAACATCTTATTCTTCGCCCTAGCCGCAAATTGGAATCCCTCTTTCACGGGCGTGATGGTTTGAGTCGCGGAAGCGCCAATGGGGATCGCCGCTGTGACACTGAACTGATCGGCAGTTTCGCTGAAATCGGAACCAGCGGCGAGGATGGAAAATTCTCCCACTTCCAAATCACGGCGATGAGCAACCCTAATATCCATCACCGCTTCGGTTATCGGCGCTTTTGGATATCTCATCGGCGAGTCGTGACATTGGAGCTTTGGATCATCTCATGGAGATTTGGTCATTGCGTCGTCGAATCACTAGACCACACGGCCAAGTCGGGCGCAACGCGATAGCGTGTTGAAGGTGTCCGAAGGAAAAAGACGACCAGCTTGTCGAGCGGGTGATCGGCGCGCCGCCGAACTGCGAAGGGCCTGGTATCCCCCAGCGCGCCATGACAAGCTCGCGCTCGCCGTCGGCGCCGGTGCGGACGATCGGGGCCATTTGATTAGGGAAGACTGCCGGCAGAGGCGGCAGGTTGCCCGCGCGGTCATGCTTCACGCTGAACAGGTCGCGGATGGCGGATTGCCCTTTGGTGACGCTGTAGAGGTTGCACATGGCGACAACCTATGCAGCGATAGGAGGCGACAGGGCAATGAGGACGAAATTGCTATCCACACTCCGCTCGCTCGCCAATGCTATCCTGGGGAAGACCGGCAAGCCGGATCGTCCCGATGTGGCAACGCGCATGGCTCAGGATGCGGATTTCAGCCGCGGGGGCGAGCCGCGAACGCCGGAACCGGAGCCGGCGCAGAAGGTCGATCCGATCGACGAGCTTATGCGGATCGTCGGTGTGCAAGGCAAAGAGCCGCCGCCACGCCGCCCCAAGGTGCTGACGTTTTCAAGGCGCCGCCGCAGCCGCTAGGGCCGCTGTCCCGCCTCCAACTCGATGAGTGCAGGATCACGTCGCTGTAGCTCTCGCCGGGGCCGCGCATGGCCATGAGACGGTCGACAACGGTGGACTCCAACCAAATCAACTGTTCGCCGTTTGCGTTGGTCTGCAATTCGTAGCCGACGCTGCGGAGCGTGGCGGCTATCGCCTCGAAGGCGGCGGGCGTGATTGCGATGCGGATCATTGGCGCGGCTACTGGCTGGCGGGTTTTGGAGTCGAGCGCCTACCAAATTTGCGACCGGCGGGTCCGCATTGGGTCCGCACTTCGAAAACGCTCCCTAGGCGGGCTTGGGAGGTGGCGAGAAAAACACTGCTGTTTCAGACAGTTGAATGGTGCCGCAAGAGGGAATCGAACCCACGACCCCATCATTACGAATTAGAGGTATTCGATATCCCGCGACGTCTCTGTTTGTCGCTATATATCTATAAAAGACTGATAATACAACAGAAATTAAACTCGCATTATCCCGGCGGGTCTGGTATTGTCCCTGCATGGTGGTCACCATATGGTCACCACGGACAATAACCGGGAGCGCGGAAATGGTCGGGTCATCCGTCAAACTAACCAAGCGAACGGTTGACGCGGCGACGCCGCGACCGGGTCGCTATATCGTCTGGGACGCTGAATTGAAGGGGTTTGCGCTTAGGGTCGCTGAGAGCGGAACCAAGACTTACATCCTCCGCTACCGACCTCGCCGCTCCGGACGGGCTGGTCCAAGACAATTCATGGTGTTGGGGCGACACGGCGCGATCACGCCCGACGAGGCGCGCGCCCAGGCCAAGACCGTTCTTGGGGCCGCGGCCGCCGGGAAAGACCCGGCAAAGGAATGGTCGCAGGCGAATGCGGCGATGCCGATCGCGCAACTCGTCGAACTTTTCATCAACGAGCATGCCAGGCCGAAGCGCAAGGCGCGAACTGCCGCCAGCTACGCGGCGGTATTAAACAACTATTTTGTGCCGAAGTTCGGGAAAAGAGCGGCGGATCAAATCGCCGCGGCGGAAATCTCGTAGCTTCACCTGTCATTACAAGATCGGCCTTATCAGGCGAACCGCCTGGTTGCGGTGATCGCGAGCATGTACGGCTTCGCCGCGCGCCGCGGCATCGTCCCAAGGGGCGCGAATCCGGCGCAAGGCATCGAGCGGTTTCGCGAGTTTTCGCGCGAGCCGTATCTTGGAGTTGAAGAGCTGAACCGTCTCGGGGAAACGCTGCGTCTAGCCGAAACAGAGGGTTTGCCCTGGCGCTTGGACGTCGACAAACCCCAGAGCAAGCATCTGGTCCAGGTGGAGAACCGACGGACGGTTCTCTCGCCAGAGGTCGTCCTTGCCTTTCGTCTCCTCATGTTCACCGGCGCGAGACTGCAAGAGATCCTGACCCTCCAATGGAGCCATATCGATTTTGAGCGCGGGCTGATCAACCTGCCCGACAGCAAGACGGGTCGAAAGACGATCGTCATGAGCGCCGCCACCATGGACCTCTTGAGGGATCGCGAGCGCCGCGGCGCCTTCGTCATACCTGGAGCCGACGTGGGCAGGTCGCGGTCCGGCCTGAAGAAGCCTTGGCGGGCGATCCAGCGGCACGCGGGCCTCGAAGGCGTGCGCATCCATGATCTTCGGCACACCTTCGCGTCGATCGGCGCGGGCGCGAGCCTCGGCCTTCCGATCGTCGGGAAGCTCTTGGGTCATTCACAACCCGCGACGACGGCGCGATATGCGCACCTTGACGCCGACCCTCTACGGCGCGCGTCCAACGTCATTGGAGATCATCTTACGGCCGCGCTGGCGGGCCGCAGCGGTGGGACAAAATCGTAACCCATCCCGCGAGCCGTGTTGCAGAACCGCAAGATCGACGCCAGCGCGGTTGGCGCGTCACGGCGGCCGAGATCGGGGACCTTGTGGTCGCTGCGACGCGGCATCATGTCGATCAGAACCGACGCCACCGTGATCGCTAAGGATACCCGCCACTACAAATGAATCGGTTCTGGGTCAGGCGGCATGTGGCGATATAACTCGGGGCGGCGGGATTCCTGGCGCGGCGATGTCGCGAGATGCGGATCGGCATGATCGATTGCCAAGCGATTCGCAAACGTTGGGAGACCGTCGGCTCGAAGCTTGACGAACGCGGTCGGCGGGTGTTCGCGGCCGGGGAGGTGCGGGCGGCGGGATGGGGCGGACTGGAGGCGGTCTCAAAAGATCACGGGTCTGGCGCGCTCGACCATCGGCCGCGGCCTGAAGGATCTCGACGCTGCGCCCCTGCCGAAAGGCCGGGTTCGCCGCAAGGGTGGCGGCCGGCGAGCCTTGTCGAGCCGGGACCCGACGCTGATCGATGATCTGCGGCGCATTGTCGAGCCGGCCACGCTTGGGTGTCCCGTGCGGCCGTTGCTATGGGTCTCGAAGAGCCACGATAAGCTGGCTGTCGCCTTGCAGGGGATGGGTCACAGGATCAGCGCCAACAGCGTGCGCAGACTGTTGCCGGCGCTCGGCTACAGCCGGCAATCGAACCGCAAGGCGGACGAGGGCTCGAAGCATCCCGACCGCGACGCGCAGTTCGAACACATCAACGCCAAGGTGATTGCGGCGCAGGCTGCGGACCAGCCCGTCATCTCGGTGGACACGAAGAAGAAGGGTGTGCTGCAGAGGCACGAAAGGAGTTCGCTATGAACTAGATCGTACCGTACAGCTGCGTAAAAGATGATGGCAGGCCCATCGGGATCGGCTTTCAGGAGCAGGTCTCAAACCGGTCCGAGCTGCTGCGTTCCAGAACGTGGTGGTGAGCGTCGGAAGAAAAGTCCCAGGCGAGACCTGGGGCAGGTGAGTGTCCAAAAGGCGAGCGCAAGCAAACCCACCGATGACGCGTCGTTAAGGTGTCAAGTGTCGTCAAAATCAGGGGCGCTTTTTTCTCCTGAGATGAGTCCGCGGGGAGCCTGATGACCGAGCGGACGGCGGCCGGCGTATAGGGGGCGCGAGTTGGACACAGGCTTTTGCGCGGAACTGCAGGAACCAGTTTCCTGATGCCAAGGGAGAAGCACAAGCGGCCAAAACCGCGAGGCGAGAGTACCGAAGCAGGGGACTGGGGCGGATCGCCCTGTAGTAGCGATGAAGGCCCTGTAATGGGGCTGGAGCGAAGGGGGCGGGTCAGGTGGGCGTGTCTTGCGAAACAACTGGATGACAGGATGACGTCGATAGACACGCCAGACAAGCCGTTCAAGATCGAGAAACGGCAAGTGTACGAAGCGTATAAAGCGGTCAAATCCAACAAAGGTGCGGCCGGCGTGGATGGGCAGACGATCGAGCAATTCGATGCCGATCTGGAGGGCAACCTCTACAAGGTCTGGAACCGGATGAGCTCGGGCAGCTACTTTCCACCGCCGGTTCGTGCTGTCACCATTCCCAAAAAGAGTGGCGGCGAGAGGATTTTAGGTGTGCCCACGGTCGGCGATCGAATCGCGCAGATGGTGGTCAAACAGCTGATTGAGCCGGATCTGGATTCCATTTTCCTGCCAAACTCCTACGGCTACAGACCGAGAAAATCGGCTCTGGATGCGGTCGGGGTCACGCGAGAGCGGTGCTGGAAATACGATTGGGTTCTAGAGTTCGACATAAGAGGCCTGTTTGATAATCTTCCGCATGATCTGCTTCTAAAGGCGGTTCGGAAGCATGTGAAGTGTAAATGGGCGTTACTCTACATCGAAAGATGGTTGACAGCGTCGATGGAGAAGGACGGAATACTTATAGAGCGAACCCGCGGTACCCCGCAAGGGGGCGTGATTAGCCCTGTACTTTCCAATCTTTTCCTGCACTATGCTTTTGACCTCTGGATGACGCGGACACACCACGACCTCCCATGGTGTCGGTATGCGGACGACGGGCTGGTACACTGCCGCAGTGAGCTGGAAGCGGAGACCCTCAAGGTCGAACTTCAAGCCCGCCTGGCAGAATGCGGCCTAGAGATGCATCCCACCAAATCCAAGATCGTCTATTGCAAGGATGGCAAGCGCCAAGGGAGGTACCCGAACGTCACGTTTGACTTCCTCGGATACCAATTCCGACCACGAGTGGTCAGAAGTTCTCGGAACAACGAAATGTTCTGCAGCTTCACCCCCGCGGTCAGCCCCTCGGCGCTGAAAGCCATGCGATCGACGGTCCGGGACTTGAACATCCGGCAACTGACCCAGCGCTCGCTCGACGACATCGCCAAGAAGCTCAATCCGCTCCTACGGGGGTGGATCGGCTACTATGGGCGCTACAACCGCGCAGCGCTGGAGACCATGCTCCGACACGTCAATCTGACACTCGTGGGCTGGACGATGCGGAAGTTCAAGCGCTTCCAGGGACGCAAGGTTGGGGCTGCCCGTTTCCTTGAGAAGCTGGTTCAGACCCACCCCGCCCTCTTCGAACACTGGCGTATCGGCATGATCGGCGCGTTCGCCTGATGGGAGCGGTGTGAGGTGAGAGTCTCACGCACCGTTCTACGAGAGGCTGGCGGTGAAATCCCACCGGCCTACTCACCAGCTGATCGGCAACTATCGCAACGGCGGTACTGACTATCGGCCCAAGGGCGATCCGCGACGCGTGAAGGTGCACGACTTCGAGGACAAGGAACTCGGCAAGGTGACGCCCTATGGCGTGTACGACGTTGGCGCCAATGCCGGCTGGGTCAGCGTCGGGATCACGAGCGATACGGCAGAGTTCGCTGTCGCCTCGATCCGGCAATGGCTGAACCGCATGGGGCGCAGGCGCTATCCGGATGCGCGCGAGCTGACGATCACAGCCGACTGCGGCGGCTCGAATGGCGCACGCGTCAGGCTGTGGAAGATCGAACTGCAGAGGTTCGCCGACGAGACCGGGCTCGTCATCCATGTCCACCATTATCCGCCGGGCACATCGAAGTGGAACCGGATCGAGCACCGCCTGTTCTGCCACATCACGCAGACCTGGCGCGGCCGGCCGCTCACGGATCGCATGGCTGTCGTCGAGTTGATCGCAGCGACGACAACCAAGGCCGGCCTGAAAATCGAGAGCGCGCTGGACACGCGCGCTTACGAAAAGGGCATCAAGGTCAGCGATGCCCAGATGAAGGCGCTCGACATTCAAGGTGACCCGTTCCATCCTGAATGGAACTACACCATCCGCCCGCGAGCAGGCGCCAACCGCAGCGGTCAATGTGGCGGATGTCCTAAGCATCGCGGACGCCGTGAGGAAATTGTATCGCGAAGGCCGAACCAAACTCGCTCATAGCAAGGTGTCCGAACGGCGTTGTCACGGCACCGGCCGCTTGCCGGCGGTTTTGACGCGCGGTAGCCAAGCGGATGCAGAAAATCAGCTACGCGGGCTACCGGTTCCCGCCTGAGGTCATTCACCAGGCGATTTGGCTGTACCTCCGGTTCACGCTCAGCTTCCGCGACGTCGAAGACTTGCTCGCCGAGCGGGGGATTATGGTCTCTTACGAGACCGTTCGGCGGTGGGTGGTTCATTTCGGGACCCATCGTCGCAGCCGACGCGCAAGCGAACCTCTGATGACGCATCGAAACAAACTTGGACGACATCGAAACCGGGGTCTGCCGCTTGCTCCGGGATCAGCGTGGACACCGTGAGTCACCCACCCCCTTCGCTCCACGGGCATTACCCCGCCTCGTCACTACTATGGGGCGGTGCGCGCCTGACTGGCCCATCGGTACTTGAAAGGGCTTCGGCTGGAAGCGGTGGAGTAGGCCGTGGCTGTACGACACTCTGAAGCTGAAGCACTCGCTGGAGTGCCCAACCGCGAAGTAGTTCACCCATCCTCGTAGCACCGGATTGATCAGGTTGATCACCCGTTCGATCGGTTGCGACCGGTGTCGGCGAAACACCTCCTTGAGCTCCCGCATCAGTTACCGAACAATCCGGAAGCATTGTTCGCGTGCAATTGAATCGTCCGGCGAAGAGAAACGCGATGACGTCGAGCATGTACGCGTTTCTCGCGGATGTCTTTAGTGAAGCAGCCAAGGACGAGCGCACACGCGTCGTGCTCTGGCATGGAGCAGGAGATTCTTTTTGTGCGGGCAATGACATAGAGGATTTTCTGAGAAATCCGCCCGGGCCAGGGGACTCTGCGCAGGCCCGGCTGATGACTGCGCTGCTCGAGTTCGACAAGCCGCTGATTGCGGCCGTGCACGGCGCCGCCATCGGAGGCGGAACCACCATGCTGCTGCACTGTGACTTCGTATACGCGGGCGACAGCGCGAGGTTCCAAATGCCGTTCATCAATCTTGCTGTAGTGCCGGAATTTGGATCGAGCTTCTTGGTTCCGGCGAGGATCGGGCACATCCGTGCGGCGGAATTGATTTTGCTGGGTCTACCTTTCGACGCCAAGCGCGCCGCGGACTTAGGATTCGTCACTCAGGTCGTATCTGATCAGGACCTGCTGGCGACAGCGAGCGAAACAGCGCAGAAGCTGGCGGCGAAGCCGGCCGGCGCGCTGCAAGCCAGCAAGCAACTCATGAAGCAGTCGTTTCGCGAAGAGATCAAGGCGGCAATGAAGGTCGAGAACGAAGAGTTCAGCGCGCAAGTCCGCTCGGAAGACGCAAAGGAGGCGCTTACCGCGTTTCTGGAGAAACGTCCGCCTGACTTCACCAGAACCATGAAATCTGCAGCTGCCGGGTAGGCTCTTCCGAACGACAAGATAAGACGCGCTGCGGGAAATGCCTCGGCGTTTTCCCGAGATGATTAGAACGCGAGCAAAAGACAGTGAGTGCTGTGCAAACCGGGACACTTTGGCGCGTTGCATCCACCCAGATGCCGACCAAGTGGGGGATGCTTGACGCCATCGGTTTCGAGCGTGATGTCTCGAAGGGAACCCGAGGGGCTGAAACCGCGCTCGCGCTCGTCATGGGCGATCTGACCGAAGGGGTTCCGCTACTTCGAATCCATTCGCAGTGCTTCACGGGAGAAGTACTCGGGTCGCTGCGCTGTGATTGCCACGACCAGTTGGAAATGGCGATGCAGGCCATCGCCAAAGAAGGTCGCGGGCTCGTGATCTACGAATATCAGGAGGGCCGCGGCATCGGCTTGATGGCGAAGCTGCAGGCGTACGAACTGCAGGATGGCGGCCTTGATACGGTCGAGGCCAATCATGCCCTGGGGTTCAAGTGCGACTGCAGGGACTTCAGATTGCCGGCTGCGATCCTGCGCGATCTCGGCGTCAAACGGGTTCGCCTGCTCTCGAACAATCCGCGCAAAGCCAGCGCTTTGGCGGAGAGCGGCATCGAGGTGGTGGCCCAACTCGCCTGCGAAGCTGCGCCGAACCCTCATTCGTTTGCCTACCTGCGGGCCAAGAAGGAGAAAATGGGCCACGCGCTAAGCTCTTGGCAGTGCGAAGGCACGCACCAGACAATGCTGCTCGAGTTGCGCAGCAAATTTGAGAGCGCGCCTGCTGTCACGACCAAGTCAGCCCGCGCCAGCTAGTGGTCAAAATCTAACGCTTGGCTTCCAACGAACTCCCCCTACCCGAGAGGCGCACATGACCAAGGTTCTCGTATTGTACTATTCGGCTACGGCCACATCGAGACGATGGCATATGCGGTTGCCGAAAGCGCTCGCTCGACGGGTGCGACGGTCGACGTCAAACGCGTTGCGGAAACCGTTCCTGAAACTGTCGCGAAAGCCTCGTTTTTCAAACTCGATCAAGCGGCTCCGATCGCAACGCCAGCGGACTTGCCAAACTATGACGCCATTGTCGTCGGCGCTCCGACTCGCTTTGGCAGAATGCCTTCCGCGATGGGGAGTTTTTGGGAGAAGGCCGGCAGTCTGTGGTTGAGCGGGGCGCTGCATGGCAAGGTCGGCGGGGCCTTCACCTCCAGCGCTACACAACACGGCGGTAATGAAGCAACCCTCTTCTCAATAATCGCGAACCTCATGCACTTCGGTATGGTCATCGTAGGTTTGCCCTACAGCCATGCCGGACAAATGACGCTCGAGGAAATCGTCGGCGGCGCGCCATACGAGGCTACAACGATCGCGGGCGGCAAAGGTGAGCGTCAGCCCAGCAAGCTCGAACTCGACGGCGCGCGACACCAAGGCGAACTCATTGCCAAGATCGCTGCGAAGCTCGCGGCATGAACCGTCGGGTTTCCCCCCACAGCGGCACTAACAGTCGGGTACCAAGCGTTTCAAGATCGACGGCCGCTCGGGTTGCATGGTGTTTTTCATCGATGGCGATAAGGCCTGCACGCCGATGGCGGTTCCCGACGAGCTTCTCGCGATGATGGACGACGTCGCGACTGCCAGGATCAGCCGCGAAGGAAGCGCGCTCTGACCGACTGGGCGCGGCACGGAATATGAAATGGGAGACGCCGATGAACGCCAGAAAGATCGCCGGGACGCCTTCTGGGTACGCTTACCCGTTGCTGATCAAACAGCTGTTGCACGCCCCGCTTGCTCAGACGGCGCACCAGGAAATTGTCTATCGCGATGTTCGGCGGTTCACCTACGTCGAATTGCGCGATCGCATCGGCCGACTGGCGAGCGCTCTTGAAAAAGTCGGCGTGCGCCCCGGCAATTCAGTCGGGGTTCTCGACTGGGACAGCAACCGGTTTCTAGAAGCGTTCTTCGCCATCCCGATGATGGGGGTGGTGCTGCGGACCGTCAACGTGAGGCTGTCCACGGAGCAGATCGCTTACACGATCGACCATGCCGGCTCATCGACGCTGCTCGTCAATGACGAGTTCGTCGACCTTGTGCAGTCGATCTTGCCGCGACTGTCTAAAGTCAAAAGGCTTGTTGTCCTCACCGACCGCAAAGCGCCGGCGACCGGCAAACTCGAGTTCATTGGCGAATACGAGGAACTGCTTGGGGCTGCTTCCCCGGACTTCGAGTTTGCTGACTTCGATGAAAACGTTCAGGCGACGACCTTTTACACGACCGGAACCACGGGGCTGCCGAAAGGCGTTTACTACAGCCACCGCCAGCTGGTGCTGCATGCAATCGCGGAACTCGCCATGTTCGGCCTTGCGGCGAAGCAAGGCCGCTTCCATCGCGAAGACGTCTATATGCCGATCACGCCGATGTTCCACGTTCACGCGTGGGGCTTCCCGTGGGCGGCCACGCTTGCGGGCGTCAAGCAGGTGTACCCCGGTCGTTACGATCCAGCGCTGCTTATGAAGCTGATCAAGACGGAAGGCGTGACCTTCACCCATGGCGTGCCGACGCTCCTGCAGATGCTGCTTGACGCAGCCGCGAAGGCCAACGTCGATCTCGCCGGTTTGAAGATGGTGATCGGCGGCTCGGCGCTGCCGCAGGCGCTCGCCAAGTCGCGGCGTCGATGTGTTCGCGGGCTACGGAATGTCCGAGACGGGCCCGCTGTTGACCGTTGCTCACCTCAAGTCGAGCGATCTCTCCGGCGATCCAGACCAGGAGGTCGGGTTACGTACAAGGGCCGGACGCGCCTGCCCGCTGGTCGATTTGCGCATCGTTGACGCGAATATGAAAGAAGCGCCCCACGACGGCGCGACATCAGGCGAAATCGTCGTGCGCGCGCCCTGGCTCACCAATGGCTACTTCAACAGTCCCGAGGCCTCCGAGCAGCTATGGGCCAGCGGTTACCTGCACACGAGCGATATCGGAGTGATCACGCCCGATGGCCATCTGCGGGTCACCGATCGCATCAAGGACGTCATCAAGACCGGAGGCGAATGGATCTCCTCGCTTCAGCTCGAAGACATCATCATGCACCGCGTTGGCGTAGCGGAGTGCGCGGTGATCGGCGTCAAAGATGCCCGATGGGGAGAACGGCCGCTTGCGCTCATCGTGCGTGATCCGAAGACCACGCCGCCCGTGAGCGAGGAGGACATCAAGGCTCAAGTCCTCTCTTACAGCGAAATGGGCATGATCTCGAAATTCGCCGTTTCGCAGAAAATTCTGTTCGTAGAGGCGTTGCCCAAGACGAGCGTCGGCAAGTTCGACAAGAAAGCGCTGCGCGCGCAATACGGCGACGCGGTATGACGCCCAGCGGCGCAAGCCAGATGATTGATATTCTCAACCCGCCTGTACGCAGCCCGGTATCCCAACGACGTGCCCCAGGCTATCCGCAATGTGCCGCTGTCCGGCGTCTTTGCCTTGCGACGACAACGTTCCCATCAAGCGCGTGTCGCACCTCCGTTTCTTTGATGTGCGCGATTTGCCCGAGATGCTGATCGCTGGGCACGGGCACCACTTCCTCACTGGTTCCACAACAACGAGGGTAATCCGATGATGACGAACATTGCGGGCTTACATCACGTCACGGCGGTCGCGATCGATCCGCAGGCCAATATCGAGTTCTGCACGAAAGTGCTGGGCCTTCGAACTCATTAAGGAGACAGTCAATTTCGACGATCCAGGCACCTATCACTTCTACTACGGCGACAATGCGGGACGGCCGGGCACGATCCTTACGTTCTTTCCCATCGTCAGGAGCGCCCGCGGGCAGAGAGGAACCGGTATGGTCGACACCACGACATTCGCCGTGCCGGAAAATTCGCTCGAACGCTGGATGACGCGGCTGACCGAGCACGCAGTCGAGTTCGACGGGCCGTTCGAGCGCTTCTCGCACCAAGTCATCGCGTTTGGTGATCCGAACGGGCTCGCGCTCGAACTCGCCGCGCTCGGAGCGCCTGGCACGGCCGACGCTCCCGACGCCATCCGGGGGTTCGATGCGGTTACATTGTGCGTCGAGGCGCCGGAGCGCACCGTGCGGCTGTTGACCGAAACCTTCGGCTATCGGCAGGTCGCTGAAAGCTCCGGCCACATCCGTTTCCGCGCCGCCGGCGAAGCCGAGACCGCGATCGGGACTGCGGTCGACGTGCTATGCCAGCCCGAGGCTCAGCGCCACCAGCGGGGCGGCGGCACCGTCCACCACGTCGCGTTCCGCGCGCGAAGCGATGAGGAGCAAAAGACTTGGCGCGAACAAATCCTTTCGCTCGGATTCAATGTAACGCCGGTTCTCGATCGCCGGTATTTCCGTTCGATATATTTCCGCGAACCCGGCGGCATCCTGTTCGAGATCGCGACCGACCCACCCGGCTTTACGGTCGACGAGGCGCCCGATCGTCTCGGCACGTCGCTCAAGCTGCCGCCGTGGCTTGAGCTGTCGCGCGCCGACATCGAACGCCGACTGCCGCCTGTCCGACTGCCTAGTGCCACGACGTGAATGGGTTTACACCCGGGCGACTTTGTCGTTGACGAGGTCGAACATCTCTCGCATCCGAGCCCTAAATATAAGCCCGGGCGTTCGGAGGATGGGTGTCTTGAAGCGTCTATCATGTCGAACGATGCGCTTGAGGGCACGACGACCATCACCCAGAGGCTTGCATACTTCAGCTTCCTTCGGCGACGGCAGCTTGCCGCCGGCGAAGGCGTAGCCTTGGCCGGTTACGACGCCAGTTCGGCGAGGAGCGCTTTCGCCTCCATCAAATCGAGCGTGCCGGAGCCCTCGGTGAACCAGCCGTAGACGGGAGCGAGCAGATCATGGGCTTCAGTGCGCCGCCCCTGATCGCGCCAGAGCCGCGCAAGGCTCATCGCCGCGCGCAGTTCGAACGACTTTGCCTGCTGCTTGCGCGCGATCGCCAGCGCACGCTCGAAATACGCTTCCGCTTTCGCCGCGTCTGGGTCGCCCGAGAGGAGCACGATGTCTCCCGCCAAGCGATGGATGTCGGCGTCGCACCAGCTTTCCTTGGATGCCTCGCTCGCCGCCATTGCTTCGCCGATGCAGCGCCGCGCGTCGTCGAATTGGCCGAGCCTCGCATGGGCATCCGCCAAGAACAACATGTGCAACGGCGTCCAACAAGTTGCGCCAGTCGACCGCCAGGCCCTCACTCCAGGGGACAGCCAGGGCTGGGGACGGAACCGCGGCAGCGGTCCGTCGCGCCTCGCCTTCGCTTTCCGCCTCCAGAACCGCCTTTGTCATCTCTTCCACGAACAACGGAATGCCGTCGGTGCGCTCGATAATGTCCTGCCGGATGGTCGCCGGGATAAGGTTATTCCTGAGGATGCGGTCGATCATGGCGACCACGTCGCTTTGCATCAGCCGATTGATGGTGAGAGCGGCTACGTGAGGTTGTCCGATCCACGGCGCCTCGAACTCTGGCCGGAACGTTACAAGAAGCAACACGCGAAGCGTTCGTATCCGCTCGACCACCCGACCAAACACTTCCACGCTCGTCGGGTCCGCCCAATGAGCATCCTCGACGATCATCAGCACGGGATTTTGGCGCGCCAGCGCCTCCGTCTGCGAAACGAGCGCTTCTAGTGTTTTCTGCCGACGTTGCTCTGGGGCCAATTCGAGCGCTGGATAGCGTCCGTCGTTCGGTAGCGACAGCGTATCGGCAAAGAGCGCGGCGTCCTCAATCGAGGTCGAGGTCTGCGCGAGCATGGCGTCGAGCTTGTCGAGCTTCGCCTGCAGCTTGTCGTCATGCCTCAGTCCAACGGCGCGTTCCAACTGGCCAATGATCGGATGAAGCGCGCTGTCGGTATGTTGCGGCGAGCAGAAATAGCGCAAGCGCTTGTGCGGCTCGCTGGCGAGATGTTCCAACAGCGCCGCCGTGAGCCGTGATTTGCCGATGCCGGCCTCACCTGAGAGCAACACCACCTGGCCTTCGCCCGTCTTTGCCCTCGCCCATCGCCGTGTCAGCAATTCAAGCTCTTCTTCCCGTCCGACGAGTGCCGTCAGTTCTCTAGCGTGGAACGCCTCAAAGCGACTCTCGACCGAACTCGCCCGCAATGCCGCCCATGCCCACGCTGGCCCGGCGATGCCCTTGAGGTCTTTTGGCCCGAGGTCTTGCAGTTCAAAGAGATTGCCGAGAAGGCGTCGCGTACCTTCGCCGATGACCACCATGTTCGGCTCGGCGACGCCTTGAAGGCGCGCCGCAAGGTTCGGTGTCTCGCCGATGATGCCGCGCTCTTGCGATTCGCCCGATCCGACCAGGTCGCCGACGACGACCAGCCCGGTCGCAATGCCGATCCGGGTTTGCAGCGAAAGCGGCGACTTGAGCACGGTCACCGCCGCGATCAACTCCAACCCCGCCCGCACCGCACGCTCGGCGTCATCCTCGTGGGCTTGTGGATAGCCGACACCGTCGCCCATGTATTTGGCCACGAAGCCGCCGAAGCGGCGCACCGTCTGGGAGACGCATTTCTGATAGGCGGCGATGACCTCGCGCAGGTCCTCCGGGTCCATGCGGGCAGAGAGCGCCGTCGAGCCAACCAAGTCAGAGAACATCACCGTGACCTGGCGGCGCTCGGCAGCATCGGCTATCCGCGGCATCGCAGTGGCCGCGGGTGGAAGCGTCGGCGACGAACCCGCAAGCGCTTCGACGGCTTTCAGCAGGCGCTTGCGGTGCCCTAGAGACACTCCGATCTTTTCGAGATCGCTGTCCGTCAGGTCACCTAGAATCTCGGCGTCAATGTCATTCTCGCGAAATAGTGTTTCGTACTGCTCGAGGCCGAGACCCCGCAGCCAAATCCCGACATCCATCGTCGTTTCCTTGGACCGCCGAATTCGATGATGGTCTTACCGAGACGCGGTGTCCATAGGCCTCGGAAAAGACCGCACTGGTTCGATCTGCCCGTGCCGTCTGAATGGCCGCTATTTGCGTGCGCCGTGACAAGGCGGCGCTTTCCAGTGGGTGCGAGCCCCACCCGGCCAGATCGCTCCAGCCGGAAGCAACCGGAGCAGTCATGGAGGTAACGAAATGGCTGAAGCCTTCGGTGTAGCAGGTCACGTATAGGTGACGGCGCGAGTGTGCGGGCCGCAACGCGAGTGAACGCTGAGCAATCCTCGAAAAGGTCGATGTGCAGGCCGACCCGACTGCAATTTCGGGGAAGGCTGATACGGCTGGGTGAGATGAGCGAAGACGACGCCCAGTCGCTGCACCGGGGTACTGGCGGCAGCACGTACACAAGGAAAGCGCGCGCAACACGGGAAGCCCCAAAGCGCGGTCAGGTCAGGAATGACAGGACCAACCGGACGCCCGTGAGGGACAGGCCGGGCGCTCTGGGGTGGCGGAGAGGTTCGTAGTACCGCGGAAACCGGGTAACTCCGGCGGAGGGAAGGGACCTCAGTTCAAGACGGACGCAGCACGTGGCGAAGGACATGGAGATTGGGAAACCTATCAACTCCAATGATGTTCAGAAGCTGCCGATGGCGTCGCTCGCGAAAGACGGCGTGAGGTCTTGTCCGAGAGCCGGATGCGGGAAATCTGCCTGTCCGGTTCGATGAGCGGGGTGTGGAAACGGAGCTACGGCTGAGCCACTAAGGCACCGCCAGACGAAAGGGGCGGAAACAGACATGCTCAGCCTAACGTCACCGCGCCACACCTCGACTCTACGCAGAGCGGTCATTGGCGCTGGTTGGATGAATGGTCCCGATCGCTGCCTGTGCTGAAAGTCGCGCGGCGAGCGGGCGTCAGCCGTCCACAGACCTGATATGCGATAGCCGGAGCCGGGCATGGTTATATCGGGGGACTACGTCACGCCCCCGAGACGCTTGAGGGAGAGCGATGGATGTTTGGGTTGAAGCATTTTGGACTATCGACGAAATCGCGATTAGAAGAGATGTTGCCTCTGCAATAGCAGTCGATAGGTCTCGCATCGTGGTTTGCAGCACGTAGTGACTTCAATCTATTCCGGTCAGCGCTTCCCACGTCAGCGCATTTTCATCTCGCGTGTTCGCTTGTCATCAATGTGACTTCGGGTTTTGTTGGTAGCGCTCGAGCGGCTCTTCACGTGATCGATGAAGGCTCGCAGTTTCGGCATCATTTGGTGGCGGTCGGCATGCGCGCGGCGGACGTGATCCGCGGTCTGCGGGGGCTCGCCAGGAAATCCGGGCCGCAATTGACCAGGCTCGACCTCGACGACGTCATCAGGCAGGCGCTGGCGCTCGCCCGCGGCGAATTGCTGCGGCATGACGTCGTGCTGCATACCGAGCTGGCTGCGGAAGACCGGCCGGTCGTGGGTGATCGCGTTCAATTGCAGCAGGTGCTTTTGAACCTGATCATGAACGGCGTCGAAGCCATGAGAGGAGTAACGGAACGCACGAGGGAGCTGACGGTATCGACGGCTCTTGCTGAGCCAGCCAGCGTGCTCGTTGCGGTCAAGGACACCGGCGCGGGGCTGGATCCGGCCGTCGCGAGGGCGTGTGCGGCTCCTGCGCGATGAACATCGACGGGCTCAACACGCTCGCCTGCACCGGCTTCATCGACGAGGCCGCGACGCCCGTGACGATTTACCCGCTGCCCCACCAGGAGGTGATCAAGGACCTCGTGCCGGACCAGACGATCTTCTTCGCCCAGCACGCCTCGATCGAGCCGTGGCTGAAAACGACGACGCCGGCGCCGGAGAAGGAATGGCTGCAGTCGCCGGAGGAGCGCGCCAAGCTCGACGGGCTCTACGAGTGCATCCTCTGCGCCTGCTGCTCGACCTCCTGCCCGAGCTATTGGTGGAACGGCGACCGCTACCTCGGCCCGGCGATCCTACTCCAGGCCTACCGCTGGCTCGTCGATTCGCGCGACGAGGCCAAGGGCGAGCGGCTCGACAATCTCGAGGACCCGTTCCGGCTCTACCGCTGCCACACCATCATGAACTGCGCCCAGGCCTGCCCGAAGCACCTGAACCCGGCCAAGGCGATCTCGCACGTCAAGCAGATGATGGTCGAGCGCCGGGTCGGACCATCTGCTTCCGCTCGACGATTGCATCAAGAAGTACAGCCTCGACAAGCGTATCCTCGGACCGATGCTGAAGACGGGCGACTACAAGGACCACAACTACGCCCTTCCGCGCACGTTCGAGACGATGGTCCTTTATTACAATAAGACGCTGTTCGACAAGAACGGCTGGACTCCTCCAAAGACGGTGGAGTGAACTGAATGCGCTTGCGGAAGCGATGCAGGCCAAGAACATCACGCCGTTCTCGGTCGGAAATGGCGACTGGCGCCCCGCCAACGAGTGGCACGTTTCCGTGATCCTCAATCACTATGCCGGGCCAGACAATGTCTCCAAGGCCCTCAGGGGCGAGATTCCCTGGACCGACCCCGTCTTCGTGAAAGCAATCGCCATGCTGAACGACTGGTACCAGAAGGGATGGTTCGGCAAGAATTACTTCTCGTTGACCGGAGATCAGCAGGCGCTGCTGCTCGCCAAGGGCGAGGCCGGCATGGCGCCGAACGGAACGTTCTCGTTTGACAACATGGTGGCCGCATTCAAGCAGACCGGGCAGGAACTCGGAGTGGCGCCGCTTCCGAGCCTGCGGGACGGCGTGCCCTATCCGCTCTACGTCGTCGGCAGCGGCAGCACGATGTCGATCAACAAGAATTCGCCCAATCCCGACGCGGCCTGCAGTTTTCTCGACTATCTCTATTCCGACGAGTTCTACGACAAGATCAGCAAGGATTGGCCGGGCGACTGGAACCTGCCCTTGACGTCGGTCAACGAAGAGAGGCTCGCCAAGAACGTGTCCCCGCTCTTCGCCGCCACTTTCGCCCGGTTCGCCAAGGGCGTCGCCGAGGGCAACTACGGCTATACGACGTGGACGTTCTGGCCGCCGGCGACGGAAGACTATCTCATCCACGGGATGGAGCAGGTTTGGCTGATGCAGATCTCGACTGAGGACTATCTCAAGAAGATGCAGGCGACATTCGCCCAGGAAATGGCGGAAGGCAAAGTGCCGGAAATCGCCCCGCGCTGAAACGGACATCCCAAGGGGGCGGCCCAAGGGGGCGGCCCGGCCGTCCCCGCCGGATGCGTCGCCAAACCGGCGCTGTATCTCTCATACCGGCTGCTGTGATCGCCGATGCCCTTTCTCATTCCGGCTCTTGTCATCAATGTCGTTATCATTCTGGTCCCGGCATTTCTGACGCTCGCGATGGCGTTCTTCGAATGGGACGTCGCAACGACGCCGACCTTCGCCGGGCTCGACAATTTTCGGGCCATTTTCGACGACCCGGTCTTCTTTTCGGCGCTTATCAACATCATTAAATGGACTTTGATTTTCCTCACCATTCCCATGGTGATGGGATTTTTCGCCGGCTCGATGCTGCTCGTGGCGCGCCGCGGGCAAACGTTCTTTCAGGCCGTGTATTTCCTGCCGGTCATCATCGCGACCGTGGTTGTCGCGCGCGTCTGGCAGGGGATGATCTACAATCCAGAATCCGGCCTGGTCGGCTGGCTCAACCTTCACGGTTTCGCATTTGCCGATCCTCTGACCAATGTGTCCATCTCGCTCTATGCCGTCGCGTCGGTCGACCTCTGGCACTGGTGGGGGTTTCTGGCCGTGG
This sequence comes from uncultured Alphaproteobacteria bacterium, assembly GCA_963758335.1. Classification (GTDB taxonomy): domain Bacteria; phylum Pseudomonadota; class Alphaproteobacteria; order Rhizobiales; family Beijerinckiaceae; genus Roseiarcus. The sequence goes on from CAVWVF010000004.1 coordinate 2,225,774, forward strand.
TGTTCTTTGCCGCGCTTCGCCAGGTCGATGCGGCGCAGATCGACGCGGCGTTGATGGACGGCGCCAACCTCTTTCAGTTGATGCGCCACGTCCTGCTCCCCGCGATCCGGCCCACGATCACCCTGATGATGATCATGACCGTCATCTGGTCCTTCCTGGCGTTCGATTTCGTCTATGTCCTGACGCAGGGGGGCCCGGCCTATTCCAGCGAAGTGCTTTCGACGCTGTCCTACCGCTACGCGTTCTTCAACTACACAATGGGCCCGGCGGCTGCGGTCGCCCTGGTGATCAGCTTCTTCGGCCTGATCGCAACCGCCTTCTATGTGCAGCTTCAGCAGGGAGAGGAGGATTGATCAACCAGATCGGGAAAGGAACCGCCGCGTTCTCCTACGCGCTGCTGGCGATCGGGGCGACCGTCGCCCTGTTTCCGCTCGCGCTGATGGTGGTCAGCGCCTTGAAAACGAGCGCCGAAATTGTCGCCAACCCGCTGGCCTTGCCGCGCGCGCTTCAGTGGGTCAACTTTTCCCGCGCCTGGACCGACGCTCAGCTTGGCCGGTCGCTCATGAACAGCGCCGAAGTGACCGGCCTGACCGTGCTCCTGATCTGCTCGACGTCGTCGATGGCGGCTTACGCCCTGGTTCGCCAGTCGACCAAGGCGCTGAAGTGGATCAGCGCCTATTTCCTCGCCACGACGACACTGCCGATCCAGCTGTTCCTCTTCCCGCTCTATTTCGGCTATGCGCGTCTCGGACTGATCGACAACGTTTTCGCCCTGTCGCTGGTTTACGCAGCGATCTTCAGCCCATTTTCGATCTTCCTCCTGCGCACCTACTTTCTGGCGATCCCGAGGGATATCGAGGAAGCCGCCATCATGGACGGCGCCAACCGCTGGCACGTGTTCTATAAAATCTGCCTGCCCATCATTTCGCCCGGCCTTGTGACGGTCGCCGTCATTTCTGGGCTCAATACGTGGAACGAGTTCCTGATCTCGTCCACCTTCCTGCAGAGCCACGATGCGCAGACCGCAATCGTGCGGTTCTACACGCTCGGCGGCCAATACTCGAGCGACTGGGGAGAGATCATGGCCGCGGCGATGATCATCGTCGCGCCTGCGGTCGTTTTCTTCCTCGGCATGCAGCGCCCGCTTCATCGAAGGAATGGCCAGCGGCTCCGTCAAAGGGTGAGCGCCCGATTTGAAGCTCTCGGTTCTCTCGCGAAGGGAAGCAACGACAATGACCTCTGTTCCCGCCGACTATCTCGAACGCGTCTACGCCGGCGTCCTGGGCAAGCTGATCGGGGTCTATCTGGGCCGACCCTTCGAAGGATGGACTTATCAGCGCATCATGAAGGAGCTGGGCCCGATCGAATATTATGTCCATGACCGCTTCGATGCGCCGCTTGTGGTGACCGACGACGACGTATCCGGCACCTTCACCTTCGTTCGCGCGCTCGCCGAGCATGGGATCAATGCGGACCTCTCAGCCGAGGACATCGGCAAGACATGGCTCAACTCGATCATCGAGCAGCGATCCGTCCTGTGGTGGGGCGGCAACGGCAATTCGACCGAGCACACGGCCTGGCTCAACCTCAAGCGCGGCGTGCCGGCCCCTCGTTCGGGATCGATCGCGACAAATGGGCAGGCCGTCGCCCAACAGATCGGCGCGCAAATCTTCATCGACGGCTGGGCGCTGGTGGCGCCAGGTCGGCCGAAGCTGGCGGCGAAGCTCGCAGAAGCCGCCGGCAGCGTCAGCCACGACGGCGAATCGGTCCATGCGGCCAAACTGCTCGCGGCGATGGAGGCGGAGGCGTTTCTGTCCTCCGAAGTCGATCATCTGCTCGACATCGGCCTGTCGGTCATTCCCGGCAACTCGCTGATCGCCTCGCTCGTCAGAGACGTGAGGGCCTGGCGCGCCGAACTGCCCGACTGGCGCGACGCGCGGCAGAAGATCGAGGAACACTACGGCTACGACAAATATCCCGGCAATCGCCATGTCGTGCCGAATCACGCGCTGATCGTTCTCGCCCTGCTCTATTCCGGCGGCGATTTCCACCGGGCGATGACGATCGTCAATACCTCCGGCTGGGACACGGACTGCAATTCCGGCAACGTCGGCTGCCTGATCGGCGTGATGCACGGCCTCAAGGGCCTCGAGGGCGGCCCCGACTGGCGCGGCCCGCTTGCCGACCGCGCGCTGATCTCCGCCAGCGACGGCGGCTACGCGGTCAATGACGCCGTGCGGATCGCATGCGATATCGCCAGCCTCGGCCGCCAACTCGCCGGCCTCCCTCCGCTGTCGCCGCCGAAGGAAGGCGCGCAGTTTCATTTCTCCCTTCCCGGCAGCGTGCAGGGTTTCACCGCTGAGCGCGACGCCATCCAAAGCGATCTCATTTCCGTCGAGCAAGGCGAGGTCGAGGGGCAGCCGGCGCTCGCGCTGCGCTTCGAGGGGCTGGCCTATGGGCGGTCGAAGGCCGCGCTGACGCCGGTCTTCTCTCCCCCGGAGGTCGTCGACATGCGGACCTACGACATGCAGGCCAGTCCGCGAGTTTACCCGGGGCAGACGGTCAAGGCGCGTCTGATCGCCGACCGCGCCAATACGTCGACGGTTCAGGCCGCGTTGCGCATCAAGGTCTATGGGCTGAACGATCGGCTTTTCGATTTCGACGGACCATCACTCGCGCTCGCGCCTGGCGAGAGTGGAATCCTGGACTGGACGCTTCCCGACCTCGACGGTCAGCCGATCCAGAAGATCGGCGTTGCGCTGACGTCGGGCGACGCAAGAGCCGACGGAACCGTCTTCCTTGACTATCTTCGCTGGGACGGCGCGCCGCTCCTGACGTTACGACGACCGAAGGATTCGAGCGAGTTCTGGCGAAAATCCTGGGTCAACAACGTCAGTTTCTTCAGCAAGAACTTCCCGTCCGCTTTTCGCATCTCGCAGGATCGCGGCAGCGGCATCATTGTCTGCGGCACCCGCGAATGGACGGACTATCGTGTGTCCAGCGAAGTGGCGGTGCACCTGGGATCGAGCGCGGGCCTTGCCGCGCGCGTCCAGGGTCTGCGGCGCTACTATGCTCTGCAGCTGGAGGCGGGGAACAAGGCTTGCCTGGTCAAAATGCGCGACGACGCATGCACGGTTTTGGCCGAGGCGGCGTGCCGTTGGACCCTTGAGGAACCGATAACGCTCGCGCTCGAGGTCCGCGGCGCAGACATCACCGGCTTCGCCGGTGGAGCGACCCTGCACGCGACGGACGATAGCGGCGTGCCGTTCGAAAATGGGGGTATAGGTCTGGTGATCGCCGAGGGCGCGCTGTCGACCGACGAAATTCACGTTTGGCCCCTGTCGGAGACGCCGGTTCTCTCCGAGCGTCGACCTGCCTGACGGCGACTGAACCAGCCAAGGCAAAGCCCGCGGCGTCGGCTGGGAGTTCGTCCACGTCTCCATCGACGACACCTCCCGGATCGCTTTCCCCTGATGAAGGATGAGACAAAAGCCAACGCTGTCGCCATTCTCAGGCCAGCTATCGCTTACTTTCCAGGACTTCGACGCGAGGCTCGAGGCCCGTTGAACCTTGATGCAACCTGCGGGGATCTGTGGTGGCGCTACTGCTCCGCCCATAACGGAACGGTGAAGCGGACATCGGCGCCACGCGGCGTGCGTGGCGACACCCACAAGCGGCCGCCGTGAGCCTCGACGATTGATCGGCAGATGGCGAGGCCCATGCCAAGGCCGTCCGGTTTCGTGGTGAAGAAGGGCTGGAACATTCGTTCCGCGACGCCCGGATCCAACCCCGCGCCGGTGTCCTTGACCGCAACGAGCACGCTGCCTGGCTCTGCGAGCGTCGAGGATACCGTCAGCTCCGTCGCCCGTTCGGTTACCCCTCTCATGGCTTCGACGCCGTTCATGATGAGGTTCAAAAGCACCTGCTGCAATTGAACACGATCGCCGCTGACCGGCCGGCCGACCGCGGCCAGTTCTGTATGCAGCACAATATCGTGCCGCCGCAATTGGCCGCTTGTGAGCGCCAGCACTTCCTTGATGATGTCGTCGATGTCGAGCCTGGTCAGTTGCGGCCCCGATTTCTTCGCCAGCGCTCGCAGGCCGCGAAGCACGTCCGCCGCGCGCATGCCGTCCCGCCCGATGCGTGAAAGCGCATCCCGCGCTTCGTCAAGGTCGGGTTCATCCCGGTTCAGCCACCGCAAGCCGGCGCTGCTCTGGGCCACGATGGCGGCGAGCGGCTGGTTGATCTCGTGGGCGATTGACGCGCTGAGCTCGCCCATCGTCGTCAGCCGCGCCATTCGCTCGAGGTCCGCCCGCGCGTCCCTCAGCGCCTCCTCGGCGCGTTTGCGCTCGGTGATGTCAACTGTGACCGCGGCGAGAAACGGGGCGCTTCCGGCAACCGGGGCGAGAAAGGCGTCGACCTCCGCCCAGATCACGCCGCCATCCTTGCGCCGGTAGCGCTTCTCGATACGCTGTGCGAAGGGCTCACCCGCGGCGTTGGCTGCGATGATCGCCTCGGTGGCGGCTTGATCGTCCTCGTGGGTGATGTCGGGGGGCGAGAGAGGACGGAGTTCTGCCTCAGTGTAGCCAGTCATTTTCTGAAAGGCCGGGTTCGCGGCGACGTAGCGTCGGTCCGAACCGATCAAGGCGACGCCTACGGGTACGCTTTCGAACAGTTTGTGCCAGCGCTCCTCGCTCATCGTCAGTTCGCCATAGAGGCGAGCATTGTCCAGCGAGATCGCGGCCTGGGACGCCAATAGCTTCAGCAGCGATATCCGGGCCGGAGAGAAAACGGACCCGGCCACGTTGTTCTCGAGGTAGAGCACGCCGATCAACTTGGTCTGTTTGATCAGCGGCAGACAGAGAACCGATCGGACGTGCCTGGACGTGACGTATTTGTCCGCCGAGAACAGCTTATCGTGGGAGGCGTCATCCGAAATCACCGGCTCCCGCGTCCGGATGACGTATTGCAGTATTGAGACAGGGAGTTCTGAGGGCGCCACAAGCGCCTGCCGGAGGTTGACCTCAACCGCTTTGAGGCCGGTAGTCGCTTCCGCCTCGACCCATAGCTCTTCTTCGCGTGGCAGGATCAGGAGGCCTCGTTCAGCGCCCGCATTTTCGACGGCAATCACAATGAGGGTTTTGATCAAGTTTTCGAGGACAATCTCGCCCGACACGGCCTGCGAAGCCTTGACCACCGTCTCGACATCCAGTTGCGCGACGGGCGCGCCAATCGTGGCGGCGCGGAGGGTCGGGGCCCTTTCCTCCTGCAAGTGCGGGTAGCATTCTTCAAGTTGCCTGACCTTCCCGAGCGCGCCCCACCGGAGATAGCAGTGCCGGGCTTCCCGCGATAGAGGTGCGCGAACTTCTCCAAGCCTCGCGCGGCATGGAACCGTGCGGCTACCTCATGGGCCAGCCCCTCGTTCTGCACGAAACCGTGGTCGTGGGCGGATCGTATGGCCTGCTCGTAAAGGCGCTCGGCGTCGAGTTCGCGCCCTTCGATGCGGGCGATCTCAGCCGACACCAACGCGTGTTTGTCTGCGAAGGTCGGTGGATAGTGTTCGGCCCACTCGCGCAGTTGCTCCCGGTGCGCCGCCAGGAGGTCACGCCACGCTTGCTTGTCGTCGGCCGACGCGTTCTCATAGAGTGCGGCCACCGTCAGCGCGGTGTAGTAGAAGTAGTCGAGCCGCTGGAAATGGACGGGTACGGCCCAAAGCAGCGCCTTCGCCTTGTCGGCTGACGCGAGTGCCTCGGCGTAGTCGCCCGACAGGAACCGCGCCTGTAATTTGAGGATCCAGTAAAGGCAGACCGCCGTGGCCGTCCCGTCCACCGTCATTTGCGCTTCGAAGGCCGCCTCGTCGAACTGCGCATCACTGAAGGTGGAGAAGGCCGAGGTACGGCCCTGCATGGTTGCGATGAAGCGTTGCTGGCTCTCGATAACGGCGGCGGCGTCGTGGAACCGGGCTTTGCGGACGAAGGTCACGCCTATTTCCGACTCGCGCCACACCGCGTCGAGCGGATCGTTCCGCATCAGAAAATCTGTGACGGACTTGTCCATGCAGTAGCAGGCGACGGTTAGATCCCCGGTCTCGGTTGCGGTGCGAAAGGCCGTCCGCAGGAAATTGATCGAGGTTGCGATTGGCTGTGTCCAGACGGCAACTACTCCCATCACATGGTAGACCTTCGCACGGTAGGCGACGAAGCCGTGCTTCTCGACAAGGTCGCAGGCGAGCTCGGCGAATCGATAACCCTCGCTGTAACGGTGAAATACTGGTCCAAGGATGGCGCCGAGATCGGCACAGTGCGTGGATGCGCCGCTCGTCCCGTGCTCCATGCTGACCTTCCCCATGCGGCACGCGAGCAAGCACCATAAGTGGAAGTCAGTAAAGTAAGCGGGGGAGAGGAGGACCGACAGCACGTGCATCGCGGCCGGCAGTTCTGGATCGGTCATCATCGGCAGATCAATCAGACTCTCGATCGGCCGCCCATTGAGGGTCTGCCAAACCGTGTCGTATTCGGCTTGGACCTGCGCCTGGGTCGGGTGCGCCGGGATGTCGATGCCGAACAGGCGCAGGCAGGAGAGTGCGCTGTCCACAGCCTGCCTGTTTTCAGACTTCGCGGTGCGAAGCGAAACGTCGAGGGTGTAGACACTCGCCTGGTCGACTTTCGAAGTGGCGCGCTGCAGCAACTCCACAATCAGTTGCTCGGCTTCTTCGATGTTCCCGGTCAGAAACTCGCACTCCGCGAGTTCGAGCCGGAGGTGGAACATCAATTCGTACTGGCTGCCCCAATCCCTTTCGTCCAACAGCGCGATACCGGCTGTCAGATACACACGCGCCGACGCATAGGCCGCCGACGCCTTGGCCCTTCGCCCGGCGCGCAGGTCGATCGTCGCGACCTGCGCTTTCTCGTCCCGGTCGATCTGCCGTGCGGCGCCTCGACTGAACTGGTTCGCCACATCGAACAGATGCTCGGCGAGCTGGTCAATTGTCATGCTCGCGAGCAACGCGCGGCCGATTCGCAAGTGAACGTCGGCACGGCGCTCTTCCGGGATCAGCGAATAGGCCGCCTGCTGGATCCGATCGTGCAGGAACGAGTAGGCGCTCTCCTGCCGCAGGACGAGGCCTGCGTAGACGGCCTCCCACAGCGCCGCGTGCATCGCCTCCTCTGTTTCCTCGTAAACCAGAGTCAGGGTGGCGACATCGGCGGCGTCCCCAAGGCAGGCGAGCTGTTTCATCGCTTCCTGGGTGGGGACGGAGAGCCGTTTCATCTTTTCGACCAGGAGATCCGCGACGTTGTCGGTGTAACTCCTGGCGTGGATGCGATCGATGTCCCATCGCCAGGCTTGCGCGACAGGGTCGAACACGAGGAGCCCGTCCTCGTTCAGCGCCGTTAGGAACTGGATCGCGAAGAAAGGATTGCCGCTGGTCTTCTCGCGCACCAGTTGCGCCAGGGGCCGCGCGCGCTCCGGCCCGCAATCTAGGGCGTCGATGACGAGCCGGCCGATATCGTCGAGCCCGAGAGGCGTCAGCACGATCTCCGCGACCCTTGCGCCGGCGTTGCGGATCGCCTCGAGAGTCCGCATGAGCGGGTGGGCAAGGCCGACCTCGTTGTCCCGGTAGGCCCCGACCAGCAGCAGGCTCCGTACGTCTGGGTGGGTGACCAGGTGCTCGAGGAGGTCGAGCGTCGCCGCGTCCAGCCATTGCAAATCGTCGAGGAACAGCGCGAGCGGGTGCTCCTCGCGCGCGAACACGCTGAGGAACCGCCGGAAAACCATCTGGAAGCGATTCTTGGGTTCCTGCGGCGGCAAGTCCGCTACGGGCGGTTGTTTCCCGATCACGAGCTCGAGCTCGGGAACGAGGTTGACGATGAGTAGGCTGTTCGGGCCCAGAGCCTCGCTCAGAGAGTCCCGCCAGCGCGCAAGCTCGGTCTCGCTCTCGCCGAGAAGGGGCCGCACCAGGCTCCGGAAAGCCTGGGCCAGGGTGGCGTAGGGGATGTCGCGCTTGTACTGGTCGAACTTGCCTGAGGCGAACAGGCCGCGCGGCGGGACCAGCGCCTTATGGAGTTCGTTCACCAGCGAGGACTTGCCGATGCCGGCGTACCCGGAGACGAGCACGAGCTCTGTTGCGCCATTCGCTACGACCCGGTCGAAGGCGTCAAGCAGCGTCCCGATCTCATGCTCCCGGCCATAGAGCCTCTCCGGCGTCATCAGACGGTCCGACGCGTCTTTAGCGCCGAACGGGAACGGCTCTATGCGGCGATGGGACTCCCATTCCGCCAGGCACTTGCGCAGATCGGCCGTGAGACCCGCGGCGGTCTGGTAACGGTCCTCGGCGGTCTTGGCGAGGAGCTTCATCACGATCGCCGAGAGCGGCCCTGGGATGTCCGCCACCCGCTCGTCCGGCCGCGCCGGCTGGCGGGCAATGTGGCAGTGCACCCATTCCATCGGATCGGAGGCGGTGAAGGGCAGTTCGCCCGTGAGCATCTCGTAGAGAGTGACCCCCAGGCGTAGAGATCGCTGCGGATGTCGATCGACCGGTTCATCCGGCCGGTCTGTTCGGGGGCCATGTAGGCCAGTGTCCCCGCGATCACCGCCGGCGGCGCGGGGGCCTGGCGCTCGCGCGGCAGGCGCGAGACGATGCCAAAGCCCATGAGCCAGGCTTGGCCGGTGACGGAGTTCACCAGAACATTCGCCGGCTTGATGTCCTTATGGATGAGGCCGCGCTGGTGAAGCTGAGCAAGCGCCGTGGCGATGCCGATGGCGAGGCGCAGAAACGACGCAATCGCCCAGGGCCTTCCCGTTAGGTTCAACAGGGGCTCGCCGCCGGGGTCCTCGCTCAAAAGCGTAAGCCGCCCCTGGTGAAGCTCCAGCCTCAAGGGCCGTGCAGCCCAAGCAGGATCGAGCTCCTCTCGCAGCGCATAGGCTTGTTGCAGCCGCGCCAGGATTTCGGGTGAGGGCTGCGCCGACGAGGGTGTGACGGCGAGGAGCGGAAAGGGTTCGCCATCCCACGCGCCCCGAGACAGGACGAACTCTCCGTCCTCCCAAAGGGTCTCAGGAGCATGTCCGGACGAAGCCGTCACGGCGCGGGCCTCTTTGACCTCGTCACTCCGCCGGCGCGATTCCTGCAAAAGTGGACGTGCGTTAGACGCAGCTCGAACGAGATCGTAGTTGCGACAAAACCTCTTTAGTCTTGCGCGGAATCTCGCGCAAGCCACCGGCTCAGGCACCAGATTATCGCGATCAGCCAAAGCGGCCCGATGATCAACATCAGTGGCCCCCACCGGCACGGCCACCAGCATGAGCGCCCCGATTACGACCAGCGTCATGACGATGACGCCCGCCGTGCTTCTCGGCTGAGCTTGCGGCGGCAAACCGCCAGCTAACGGATTGGCGCTTGTGGCTGGTGGGGCGCGCCGGGTCCACGGGACTCGCTGGTACCAGCCGAGCCCGATGCCGGGGATGCTAGCGCTCACGCGCAGGCCCCTGCCGCCTATGGTCCACCAGAAGCCGCGACCGCCGACCGACAAACTCGGACCGCGCTTGCTGAAGTTACCATGCGAACTCCGAGGAGCAAGCGACCCTTCGCTGGGACCTGAACGGCACCGTCAGCCCTCCACCATCTTGAGCGCGATCCGGCTCACTTGCTCCCGTGGCTTGCGACAGAAACGTAAGCACGTCAGTACCGAACTCGCGGAATTGCGCGGCAGCCCTGGCCTGCATCTGGAGAGACGGCAAAGGAATTTGCAGTCCGTCCAGCACGGCCCGGTTGAGGTGCTGAATCATCGCGCCGCGTGACTGCGCTGACAGCCAGTTCTGGCACGCGGGGCTGGCGAGGTAAGCCAACAGATAGCCCGCATCCAGCCGATCCTGATGGCGCGCAGAACATAGAGCCCGTTCGGCCATGAAGCGGTGATTGTCTTCGACGATCATGCGGTCCTGCTCAGCCACGAGGAACCAGGCCGGACGGTCCTTCCACAAGGGCCGCTCCACCGCGACGGTGATGCAGGCGGGCGAAATCGGCCGCTGGACCGCCGCCAGCACCGCCAGTTCTTCTTTCGAAGCATTTTGCGCGAAGGCGGCGGCGAAGGCCGCTTCGGGCAGATAGATGAACCCGTGCGCGTCCGGCGCGAGCTTAGGCGCCTGCGGATGCGGCTTGCCGCGATAGAACACGTCCGCTACCGTCTCGCCTTCGTCTGGGGCGAGCGCGGCGACGTAGACCAGCGCCTTCACCTTATCGCTGCGGGTCGCCCCAATGACTGCGCCGGCAAAGGCGTGGCCGGCGAGGACAACCGACCCCACCGCTCGCTCCAGGGTTCGGTCGAGCGCTGCGACGTCGTCGTGGAACGATGTCAACGGCAGAGGCGCAGCGACCGCTTTGACGCCGCTCGCCGCGAGCGGCGTGATCACCTTCGCCCAACTCGACCCATCGGCCCAGGCCCCATGAACGAGCACTACCATCGCATCAGTAGAGGACATCGCTGCGCTCCTTGGAATTCGAACTATTCAACTTCAGACGATCCGCGCCTGACCCGCCGTTCCCGGCGCGGAACTACTGTGTTTGCCGTGGCGGCGTGTTCGAGAACAGGAAGCCCAGCCCCTCGGCTATCGTCGGATGCGCGAAGTCGGCCTCTCGGAGCCGCGTGTATGGTAAGTCCGCCATCATCGCCGTGTGCACAACGGCCATCACTTCGCCGGCCTGAGCGCCGATCATGGTGAAGCCGAGAATGCGGTCGTCGGTCTCTTCGACAAGAGCCTTCATGAAGCCTTCGGTCTCTCCGGTCGCCTGCGCCCTGAGCACCGCGCTCATCGGCAGCTTGGCGATACGGGTCTTGACGCCCTGACGTTCCGCTTCGCGTTCACTCAATCCAACGTGCGCAAGCGGCGGATCGGTGAACATGCAGTAGGGAATGAACCTGTCGCGCGTGCTGCGCCGCCCTCCGGCCAGATTATCGCGAACGATGCGAAAGTCGTCTTCGGATATGTGGGTGAACATCGGGCTGCCGGCGCATTCGCCCAGAGCCCAGACGTCCGGCGCGCTCGTCTCAAGCCGCTCGTTGACCCGAACAAAGCCGCGGTCGTCCAAGTCGACGCCGGCCTTATCTAGTCCGACGCCGGCGGTATTCGGAACGCGTCCGGCCGCGACGAGGATGTGGCTGCCCTTGATCGCTTGTTCGCCGGAGCTCGTGCTCGCAACCAGGCTGACGTCTTGTCCGGATTGGCCGCTCACCTTGATGAGGTCGGCCGGGACATGGATTTCGCTTGCCGAGCCATCCTCGCCAATGCGGGCTGCTGATGTTGCGGATGTTCGTCACCGGCTGGCCGCCGAACTCAGGCGGTCTAGGCATGCCCCAAACGGCTCCTGCGTGATCGGGTCCGCCAGAGCTCATGCTGGTTTTGCGGGCGCGCGAACTCACTCTTTTACGGACTGAGAAGCAGACATTGGGTCTTCCGAGCACGCCAGATCGTCGAGGAGCGTTTTCGCTTCCATCAGATCGAGCGTGTCGAAGCCCTCGACGAACCAGCCATAAATGGGCGCCAGGAGGTCGCGAGCCGCAACCCGCCTCCCCTGATCGCGCCAGAGCCGCGCCTGGCTTGTCGCCGCGCGGAGCTCCCATGCCTTCGCCTGTTGCCTGCGCGCGACCATGAGCGCGCGTTCGAAATAGGCGTCCGCCTTGGCAATGTCGCGCTCGGGCGATTGCAGCGCGATCTCCCCTGCGGTGCGCAGGATATCGGCCTCGCACCATCGCTCTTTGGTCGCGTCCAACGTGTCCGTGGCGTCGCCAATGCAGCGCCAGGCGTCTTCGAATTGCCCCAGATTCGCGTGCGCCCTCGCCAGATAGGACAGGACGTTCGCCGTCAGCAGGGTTGCTCCCGTCGCACGATAGGCGGCGAGCGCGGAAGCCATCAGATGGACGGAGTCGCGGACTGCTCCGGCAGCGGCCAAAGCCGGGCCCTGCATCATATGGCCGAACGCCTTGTAGAACGGCTCGCCTTTCTCGTCCGCCAATGCGACGACCTGATCGGCCTCCGCCTTGGCGAGCGCGCAACGCCCGCAGTTGAAGTGGGTCCACGCTGCGAAGATCAGATTGTTGCCCTGCGTGAGCGTATGCCCAAATTCGCGAGCGGACCGAAGCGCTTCGACCGTATCCGCCTGCGCTCTTTCCGGGTAGCCGAGGACCCAGAGCGCCGCGGCGCGGCCTGACAGGGCCGAACTCCAATGGTCGCCTCCGTAACGGGTCACTTGATGGTTCTCGGTTGGGCGATACAGGGCAATCGCCTGATCGAACTGGGCCCGGCTCGCCAGGATGTCGCCCGAGAACAGCTGGGTGAGCCCGACGGCGCGGTGCCCGGCGATGAGCGAGCCCTTGGCTCCCGACCTCTCGGCGAGCGCCAGGCATCTCGCCGCAAGTTCGTGAGTGGCGTCTCCGGACGACGCAACAATGCCGGCGACCCAGAATCCGTGGAGCGTTGTGAACAGCGCGAGGGGATCTTCCATCGCCTCGCCGAGCGCGTCAGCCCGTTCGATGAGCGCAAGGGTTCGCGAGAGCGAAACGCGGGCTTCAGGCGATGTGTAGCCCCTGCTCAGCAGCAACGTGCTCGCAAGGCCGATCTGGCAGGCGATCTCCTCGCGGCGAAGGCCAAGCGTACTCGGTTGGGCGGCGATCTCAGCAAGCGCCCTCGAGAATTCGGATTCGGCCTCGAGGAGCGCGGAACGCTTCAAGGATTGCCGTCCGGCCTTTCCCCACAACGCCGCAGCCTTCTCGCGCAAGCCCGCTTCCGCGCAATGCCGCGCCAGCAGTTCCGGCTGGCGCTCGCTAACCTCGGGGAAGTGGGCTTCCAGGGCTTCGACGATCCGGGCATGGAGCATCCGCCGCGATTCCCGGAGGAGAGCGCCATAGGCCAGATCCTGAAGGAGCGCGTGCTTGAAAAGATAGGTCGCCTCAGGCGTGGTTCCGTGTCTGAACAGCAAACCCGCTCGAACGAGCCGCTCGAGAGCCGCGTCCAACCTCGAATCGGACCGGCGCGCGATGCGGGCCAGCAACGCATGCGACGATTCGCGTCCGATGGCGGCGGCGATCTGCGCCACCTCCTTGGCGGGGCCGAGCCGATCGAGCCGCGCCATCAGCGAGGCCTGCAGGCTGGCGGGGACGGCGAGCGCCGGAGACCGGGCGGCTGCGGCGGCACTGCCGCTTTCGCTCTCTCCCTGCGCCTCCAGGACCGCCTTGGTCATCTCCTCGGCGAAAAGAGGAACGCCGTCGGCCCGGCGAGCGATTTCGTCGATCAGCGCGCCGATCTCACGGGTCGGCAAGCGGTTGACAGCGAGCGCGGTGACATAGGCCCTTCCGAGCCCGGGCGCTTCGATCTCAGGCCGGTAAATGACGAGAAGCAGCGCGCGAAGGGTCTCGATTCTGTCCACCATCCTGCCAAGCAATTCTAGTCAAAGATATTTGAAATTTCAGGACGGTGGCGCGAGCAGGTGCGTGGGGTATCCGAGGATGGTTGAGACGCGCCGGGTCTGGCGATCGGAATAGATGAAGGCGGGTCCCTCGATGCGATAGTTGCCCTTCCAATCGATGACGAAGGAGGTATCATTTTCTTCGATGTGGACGGGTTCCGGGTCGCCGTCGCGGGCCAGCCTTGCGGCGAGTTGATCGGACGGGTCGAGCAGCCAGGCGTCGCCGGTTTCGGTAGAGAACAGGACCAGCTGACCAACAGTGACGACGCGCCCATGGCGGTCAGCCGCCCGACGCTGGATGGAGCGGACCTCCTCGGCGAGGCGAAAGCTCTTCCCCTCCACCATCTGTTTGCCCGGTCGACGCCGGATCGCCTTTCGATCCCTGCCGGGTATCGAGGGGGCTGCCATGGATTTGTTCACCAAGCTGTTCGGCGACTTCTTGGTCTTCGTCTATCACTGCTTCGACCGGATTGTCATTCGCGGCTATCTGACGGCGCTGTCGCGGCCCGAGCTGGTCGTCCACTTCTTCCGTGAGATCGTCGGGGTGGCGGAGGTCAGCAAGGAGGCGCTGAGCCAGCGGACGGCCGATTACCAGAATTGGGTGGAAGCCTACGCGCGCAATCACGCGATCCCGATCGAATGGGCCGAGAAGGGGGTACGCAAGGAGGACCACGTGCTGCGGTGGCTGCGCCGCATGGAGAAGCGCAATGCCTACGGTGTCTACTTCATCTTCAAGAGCATGGAGCAAGGGCCGACCTTCCGCACAGGCGTCACTTTCCCATCCACAAGCTATTCGAGCGCAGCTGCGAACTCGGCCTGTGGCGGCTCAGCGCCGACAAGATCGCCACGATCTTCGGCAAGCGGGTCAGTCGCCGGATGCATGGCAAGCTGGCCACGGTCATCGACCAGATCGAGCACGGCCATCATGTCTTCCGCGCCTACTTCAAGAGCGGCTTCCTCAAACAGTATGAGAAGTTCCTGACCTTTCTGCGCAACGAATTGGTCTCCAACAATCTCACCGACTTCGACCTGCTTAAGGGGCTCGACCATCTCGATGCCGTGCGGACCACCTTCCAGCTGATCACGGATCGCTTCGCCGGCTTCCAGGCCGAGTGGCTCAACGTGCATGTCGATTTCCCGCTGCTGCAGCGCCTCGCCCATCCGATCACCATCGGCGCGGTGCGTTATCCCGGCCTCAAGATCCACGAGCCGCGCATCATCCGCCTGTTCGAGGTCCTCCTGCATGGCGGTCCTCAGATCGGCGGCTGGACGGCCCGGCAGATCCATCAAGCCGTCCTCGACACCTTCGACCTCTCTGAGAAGACCTACCGCCTGAACCAGCTCCGCTACGACTTGCGCAAGCTCAAGGGACACGGCCTGATCGAGCGCGACGGCGCGCGCTACGCCTACCGGCTCTCACCCAAGGGCGTCCAAGTCGCCCTCCTCTTCCTCTTCTTCCACAAGCGCCTGTGCGGCCCCCTCGCCAACAGCCGCTTCCATCACCGGCCGGACCCGCAACACCGTCCAGACAGCCGGCTCGAAGCCGCCTATCACCGCGCCGACACCGCCATCCAACGCGTCGTCGATCTCTTGGCTGCAGCTTGATCGCCCCGCGCCTCAATGACAATGTTCAACTCGTCTTGTCTATGATCCCTCAGGTAAGAATCTAAGGTCGTCGGATCGGCCCAATGCGCGTCCTCGAGGACCAGCAGCACCGGCTCCCCGCGAGCGAGCGTCACGATCTGCCCCATAAGCGCTATCAGCATCCTTTGCCGACGCTGCGGCGGCGGCATGTCCAGCGCCGGATAACGTCCATCGTTCGGAAGCGATAGCAGGTCGGCGAACAGCGCGATGTCCTGCAGAGAGGTCGCCGTCCGCGCAAATAGCGCATTGAGCTTGTCGAGCTTGGCCTCTTGACTGTCGTCGCGGGTCAGTCCGGCGGCGCGCTCGATCTGCCCGATAACGGGATGGAGCGCGCTGTCGGCGAGCTGCGGCGAGCAGTAGTAGCGCACTCGAGCCTGCGGCTCGTCGGCGATGCGCCCCAGGAACTCCGCGACGAGCCGCGATTTGCCGAAGCCGGCTTCACCTGAGAGCAGAGCGACCTGTCCCTCGCCGTCTTTCGCCTTCGCCCAACAGCGCCGGATCTGGTCCAATTCGGTCTCGCGTCCGACGAAAACAGTCAGCTTCGCTTCGCGAAGCGCCTCAAAACAACTCTCGACGGAACTTCGCCCGAGAACCGCCCAGGCTCGCGCTGGCTCTGAGACGCCCTTGAGCGCGACGGCGCCGAGATCCTCGAGCTCATACAGCGAGCCCAGCAGCCGTCGGGTGTCATCGCCGACGACGACACGCTTGGGCAAGGCGATCTCCTGCAGCCGCGCGGCGAAGTTCGGCGTCGCGCCGACAACACCGCGATTCTCGGAATCTCCCGAGCCGGTGAGGTCGCCGACGACCACGGTTCCGGTCGCTATCCCAACGCGGACGCTGAGCGGAGAACCGGCTGGGGTTTCGAGCTTCGGCACGGCCGCAACGGCCGCGAGCCCAGCCTCGACGGCGAGTTCCGGGTCGCGTTCGTGCGCCTCCGGATAGCCAAAATAGGCGAGCACCCCGTCGCCGAGGTATTGTCCGACAACTCCGCCCTGGCTCGTGATCGCCTGAGCGCAACACTGGTCATAGGCGGTCATGACCGCGCGCATGTCCTCGGGATCGAGATGGCGGACAAGAGCCGTCGAACCGACCAGGTCGCAGAACAGAACCGTCAACTGCCGCCGCTCGGCGCCGGCTGGTTCCGGCACCGGTCGCGGATCGGCCGGGATCGCAACAGGCTGACCGGACAGATCTGCGATCGCCGCCATGAGTTTGCGCCGATGCCCGACCGAGCCGACGCCCAGCTCTTCGAGGTCCTGCGCCGTCAGTGTGGCGAGGACGTCGACGTCGATTTCATTGTCGCGAAACGCGGCCTCGTATCGCGCAAGGCCGAGCCCTCGCAGCCAGGCTCCGATGTCCACGAGCGCTCCCAAAACCCTGTCGACTATGTTGGTCCGAACGGATCCGCGCGTCCAGTCTTCATTTGTCGCTGGCCTTTGAGATTAGCCCTTGCGCTCAGAGGTCCTCTCTGGCGGGCGGCCGCGGCCTCACAGCCAGAACGTCCTCAAAGCCCCCGCCAGGGCGCGCAGAGGCCCTGAACGGGTGTCACCTATCGCTTTTGAGTTTGTCCAAGCGGATCAGCCCAAGCACCCTTCGCAGCACGGCCGCGCCGGCCCTGAACACTTGGATGCAGTCGAACGGCTTGCGGGTGGCGCCGGCATACCGGGCCGACATCGGGTTGACGGGGTTCTGGGAGGCCGCGGGAGAACAGCGTGCGAGCGACTTGGGAGCGCGACACGCCTTCCACGCTCGCCCTCCGGTCGAGTTCTTCGAGCAGCGGGTTCGGCAGGGACAGACCGATGGTTCGGATCAGGTGCTCGACGGAGTTGGCGGTGGCGCGGATACGTGATGCAATGACGAAATGATCGGAGCTTGATGAAGCCGTCGCGCTCCGCGCGACCCCCCTCTCCTGAAACAGACCTCTCGACCGGCCCCCAGCAACATAGCCCGTTTCATCCTTCAAGGTGCGCGCAAACGAATGAGAACTCATCCGTCGTAGCTTCGCAACGACACCTTCCCCCGCGGGGGGGAAAGGGGGCTCACTCGAACTGCGCGCCGAGACCGACCTCGCCCGGCTCTCGCGCGACGCGGGTTCGCCCAATGATCCGCGGTCGCTGCTGGAGCCGCCCCTCGCCGCGATCGAGGGCGGGGAGAGCGCGAGGGACGTCCGCAACGCCCACGCGTTGATGGCGGAGATCGCGTGAGAGGGCGGTTCCGTTGCGCACGAACGGCGGGTTTTCCCCAACTGCGACGTCCACCGTCGGGATCGAATGACCCCTTTGCAAGCGCGAGATCATGGACGTCTCCAAGGTAGGGCGCGCCCTGTTGCAAGGCCGCGGAGAGGCCCCGGTCACCGTCGAGACTGAGGGCCTGATGCTGGAGCGCGCGGGTGACGCCGACGACGGCGCGACTTCTCACATACTGGCGCTCGCATCAGAAGCCTCGTCAGTTTGACGTCTGCGGCCGCCTCCGCCGGCCCCATTGGGGGTACGGACCTACTCCGCAACGCGCAGGAGCTGCTTGCCCTCGTTGCGGCCCTCGAACAGCCGCCGCAGCGTCGCCGGCGCGTGCTCCAGGCCATGCTGCACGTCGACTTTGTACTTGAGCTTTCCCGCCTGCACCCAGCCGGCGAGCGCGCCGATCGCCTCCGCAGCGCGCGGCATGTAATCGAGCACGATGAAGCCCTCCATCCGTCCGCGCCGGACGATCAGGTTGAGGTAGTTCTTCGGTCCCGGCGGCGGCTCGATCGCGTTGTAGTTCGCGATCCCGCCGCAAAGCACAACCCGCCCTCGCATCGCGAGCAGCGCCAGCGCCGCGTCGAGGATGTCGCCGCCGACATTGTCAAAGAAAATGTCGATCCCTTTGGGACACAGCTCCTTCAGCCGCGCCTGAACGTCCTCCGACTTGTAGTCGATCGCCGCATCGAAGCCGGCCTCATCGGTCAGCCAGCGGCATTTCTCCGCCCCGCCCGCGATGCCGATCGCGTGGCAGCCCTTGATCTTGGCGATCTGCCCAACGACCGAGCCCGTCGCGCCGGCTGCGCCGGAGACGACGACCGTTTCGCCTGCGACCGGACGGCCCACGTCGAGCAGGCCGAAATAGGCCGTGACGCCGTTCATGCCGAGCGCGCTCATCGCCAGCTCCAGCGGCGCTCCGGGGGGCGGCTTGTTGAGTTGGCCCTTCGGGTTCATCGCGACATAGTCCTGCCAGCCGGTGAGACCGGACACGATGTCGCCGACGGCGAAGCCGGGATTGTTCGACGCTACTATCCGACCCGCGCCGATTGAGCGGACGACCTCGCCGATCTTGACCGCCGGCAGATACGTGTCGAAGGCGATCCAACCTCGCTGCGTCGGGTCGCAGGACAGCATCAGGTTGCGCACCAGCACTTCGCCCTCGCCGGGAGTCGGCGCGTCAGTCTCGACGAAGTTGAAGTCGCTGTCCTGGATCGCTCCGTGCGGACGGCGCGCGAGCAGCCACTGGCGGTTTTTCATGTCGGTCCTCCCACGACGAATGGAGCGATCTTCATATCACGTGGGGTGGCCAGGCGCGCCCCGCCTGAACGTCCTGAACATGAGGCGACTGTAGCCGACCACGTCGGCGACCAGGATCGCTGCAATTTTCCGGGTCTCGCTCATTCTTCCGGCAGCCCCGCCTTGCGCAATCCTTCCGCCAGGGCCGGAGGAATCGCAAAACGCTCCGTCAGCATCTTGACGGTCAGCTTGGGATTGGCGCCAAGCGCTTCCGCCAGGACGGACTTCGCCTCCTCCATCTTGCCCTGGAGCGCATAGGCCCCGACCATATTCACCACGCGATTGCGATAACCGACGTCGATCGCTTTGTGGTATTCTTCGATCGCGGCGTCCAAACGCCCGAGCCCGACCTCGGCGTCGCCGATCGTGACGTGCCGCAAACCGACAAACGGATCGCGCGGGCTCAGCCGGATCGCTTGCTCGGCGTCGGATATCGCCTGGTCAAACCGGCCGAGCGCGACTTCGGCGGAGCTTCGAGCCTGGTAAAGCAGGGCAGAATTTGGATTGGTCGCAAAGCCGTCGTCGGCGACCTGAAGCGCCTCGTTCGCGCGATTTGACATGCGCAGATAGTTGCTCTTCGGGCTGTACCCGCGCGGGTCATCGGGCGCCAGCGATATTGCCCGGTTAGCCTGACCGATGATCTTTCCTTCGTAGTCGGTTCTGGCCGGGCTCCAGCCGTAGAGGTAGTCGACCATATAGACTTGAGCGTCGCCCGCCAGGGCGTCGGCGTAGTTCGGATCGATCGCGAGCGCCTGCTCGAACAAAGCCCGCGCCGCATAGTAGAGATTCTGCTTCTCCGTCATGGCTTGCTGCTCAGCGCCCTGCCATAGCGTGGCCCACCCCCGCATGGTCAGATCGATGGCGTCGGGGTTGGTGGAGCGCGCGCTCTTCTCGGCCTCGGCCCTGACGAGCTCAATCCCGAGAGTGTTGCCCAACCGCGCCACGACCTGATCTTGCAGTTTGAAGAGGTCGGCTAAGTCCTCCTCGAACCGCTCCGCCCAAAGATGCGCGCCGGACGCGGCGTCGATGAGCTGCGCGTTGACTCGGACCCGGTTCTGCTCGCGCTGCACCGAGCCCTCGACAACATAGCGGACGCCAAGCTCCTTGCCGACCTCCTTGGCGTCGACGCTCTTGCCTCTGTAAGTCAGCGCCGTCCTCGGCGCGATCACGAAGCTCTTCTTGATGCGCGGAGGTCAGTGGTCAGGTTTTCGGTGATCCCGTCGGCGAGATAATCCTGGTTTGGGTCGCCGGAGAGATTGGCGAAGGGAAGCACCACCATCGAGAGATGCCCGACCTCAGCCGGTTTCGTCAGGCGGTTGCCGAGGATATACCAGCCGCTGGCGGCGGCCAGAAGCAGAAGGGCGGCGATGGCGGCGGCGAGCGGGCCGGAACCAAGCCGCCCCTTGGCCGAGAGCGCTTTTGCCGGATTGCTCGCCGTTGACGACGCCGCCTCTGCCTGCGCCGGCTTGCCGACGTCAAGCGAATAGACCCGGATCGGATCGGCGATGTTCTTGAGCTCTTTCGGGCCCAGGTCGCTGACCGGGAGTTCGAGCCGCCCCTTGACCTGCCAGTAGGCTTGCTCGGACAGATAGATCGCGCCGGGCGCGGCGATCCCTTCCAGCCTGGCCGCGATATTGACGCCGTCCCCCATCAGGTCGCCGTCGCTCTCCTCCACAACGTCGCCGAGGTGGACGCCGACGCGAAACTCGATGCGGCGCTCGGGAGGCACGCCGGCGTTTCGCTTGTTGAGCCCGTTCTGCACCTCGATCGCACAGCGCACCGCGTCGACCACAATGCGGAACTCGATAATGCTACCGTCCCCGGTGCGCTTAACGGTGCGGCCGTGATGCGCGGCGATGGCGGGGTCGATGAGATCGCTACGGAGGCCTCGCAGGCGCGCCAGGGTGCGTTCCTCGTCCGCCCCCGCGAGTTGGCTGTAACCGACAACGTCGGTGACCAGGATTGCGGCGAGCTTCCGGGTCTCGGTCATTGGACCCTCCCCCTGGAGCGCACAATGTAGCACGATCTCCAGCCCCAAGCCGCCGAAATCGACCGTCACGGACGCCATGGCCGCGTTTATGGCGGCCACCAGAGAGGCCCAGAAGGCCGGCATAGCGCACGCCAAGGCCACTGAGCCGCACAGCTACCGAGGCGCCGGCGAAGGGGCGTCAGCTGCGCGCCCTGGCGCAAGCAGGCGTCCTCGACCTGCGATGCCCAGGTCGCAGGATCGTGGTCACAGCCGCACGCGTTCGCCATCGTCATCCTCGCTGATCAAGCTCTTAACACCGGCGCACCCGGCCGCCAGACGTCCATCCAATGAGTGAAGACAGCCCGGCAAGGGACCTCCCCGGGAAACCAGACCCAACGGTTGCCGCGGCGGATCGCGAGAGAAGGCGTTTTGTCGCCGGCGGCGATGACCTGAATGACGCGGGTTTCGGGCGCGCTGTCGATCGGCCGCCAGTCCTTCACGAAGGGCTCGCCCCGGCGCCTTCACCATGCTTAGCGGTCAGCCTTAAGTCGCTCGAAAATCTCGCGCCCGTCGGGCTCGAGGATCCGCAAGGCGGTCGCCCGCGGAGGCCAACCGATGTCCGCCGCCGCGCGGATGGCGGCCTCTTGGTCGCCTGGCGGGAGATCGCGCTCAAGGAGGAGGCCATGGCGGCGGCGCAATCGTTCCGCCCGTTTCGAACTCCGCGGTCAAGGTCATTAATCGGCGCTGCGTCACTTTGGAGGCGCGCCATGGGCGATCTCCTGCAGCCGGTAGGCGACGGCCCGCATCATAATATCGCGGCTCAGTCTTGGCGGGTCGGCCCGAAAGAGTCGCCGCCATTCCAGACGCAGGTCGGCGAGGGTGAGCTCAGCCAAGACCACAAGGCGATCCGACACCTGGCTCGTGCTGTCCGGCGCGCTGGCCGTAGCCCTAGCCCCGATTTCGGGACCGTTCGGCGGCGCCCCGGGGTCATTCTGGTCGAGGCTGCCGGCGACGGTCCGCCCATGCGGCTCGGCGGCCGAATTGATCGGCCGCCGCGCCAAGCTCTTCGGGCTCGATCGCATTGGGATCACGCGCCGGCCGCGAGAGTCGCGACGAGCGGTAGACCGAGGCGCGGTCGGTTTCGCCACGCTCCAGGCGGACGTCGTAGCCGCGATGGCGAAGGCCGGTCAGCGCGGCGCGCGCGGTATGGGGCAACCACCCCGTGGCGGCGATCAGCTCATCCAACGTGGCACCCTGATCGCGTTGGAGCAATTCGATCACCCGCGCGATCTTCGCGCCTTGCCGGGGCGCCGTCGCTGTTGGCGCCGCCGTTGCGCTCCAGGCCGCCGCCATGTTTGCTGCGGTCTTCGCCTTAGACGAATCCTCGTTCGTGTTCTGCGGAACGGCCGTGCTGGGTATGGATTGCGAGTCGCGCTCATCGTCCGCGATGGCCTTCAGTCCCGCGTCAGTCAATTTCAACGAATACGCTTGGGCCCGTTTCCTGGTCGCGTCGCCCGGCTTCCATTCCCGTCTTCGCTTTGATCTCGCGCACGAGGCCGGCCTCCAGTAGCGCCGCAAGCCCGGAGCGCCGTGACAATGCCGCCATGGCGCCCGTTCGGCGATTCTTCGTCGATCGACAAGCGGCGCGCCTTAGGCTCCGCGTCGGGTCGCGCGCGCCTCAGCGGGCGAGCACAATGGATTCGTCCGCAAGGGACTGGTAGACCCGAATGTAGTCCCGGCCTACACGCTCGATGGAAAACCGCTTCTCGAATCCGCGGCGCACGCCCACTCGGCTGAGTGTACGCACATTTTCGACCGCGGTGACCGCTTCGTCGATTCCGTCGACGATGAAGCCGGTCTGCCCATTCTCGATCACCTCGGGCACGGAGCCTCGGCGCCACGCGATGACCGGCGTGCCGCACGCCATCGCTTCGATCTGGACGAGACCGAAAGGTTCGGGCCAATCGATGGGAAACAGCAGCGCCATGGCCCCGGCGAGGAAGGCTTGCTTCTCGCCGTCGCTCACTTCGCCGACAAACTCGACCCGCGGATCCCGCAGCAGCGGGCGGATCACGTCTTCGAAATAGGCCATGTCGACCTTGTCGACCTTGGCTGCGATCTTGAGCTCCACGCCTGCGCGCCTGGCGATCTCGATCGCCAGGTCCGGGCGCTTTTCCGGGCAGATCCGACCGAGGAACGCCAGATATCCATCGGCGCCGTCCGGCGAGAACGAGTAAAGGTCCGCCGGCAGGCCGTGCGGAACGGTCGCGATCCAACGCGCCGACAGAGGCTTCCGCTGATGGTCGGAAACCGAAACCAGTGCCATGTCCGCGAATTCCGCGAACAACGGTTGATAATTGGGGAGGTCCATCCGGCCGTGCATGGTCGTCACGGCGGGGGAAGCCAGACAGCGTACGAGGGGAAGGTGGAAGTAGTCCCAATGAAAGTGGAGAACGTCGAAACTGCGGGCGCGCTGACGGATTTTCTCGAGCTGCAGCACGCTGTACGGCAGGGTGTCGTCGACGTGCGCCAGTCTGAGGGCCTGCGGCGCACAGGGGATGAGCTCCGCGGTGGTTTCGGAGTCGCCGCTCGCGAATAGTGCGACCTCGTGCCCCTGCCGCACCAGCTCCTCGGTCAAATAGGAGACGATCCGTTCCGTGCCGCCATAGAGTTTTGGCGGGACGCTCTCGACTAACGGCGAAACCTGGGCGATTCTCAATTCCGGTACGCCATGGCTTGGTCTTGCGGAGACAAACGGTCGTGGTCCAGCCCAAGTTCCAGACCTTCGAGACGCCGGTTCAGGACGCCTTATATACGCTTGCGGCAGCCAGCCCGTGCAAATAGCGAATTTCTGGGGTGACGCCGCCGAGGGCATAGCCGATGCTGCGTGTTACCTTGCAACTCACGGGTGCCTCAACGCACATGCGCGAGAGGATTGCGTATCTGCCTACGGCGGCATCTGCACCGTTGCGCCTGGTTCCAAGCGCCGTACGGCACCCCCGATCCTGATCTCCATGGCTTCGCCGGCCGCCAGCGTCGCTTCGGTATGTCCGGCGGTGAGGCGAACGGCGACCGACCGCCCCCTGCAGCTTATGTGGAACGACAGCGCCCGCCATTGCGGCGGCAGCCGCGGCTCAATTGCCAGCATCCCGCCACTGAGGTCGACCCCGCCGAACCCCAGCACGACTGCCTGCCACATCCCGCCCAAGCCGGCAATGCGCACGCCGCCGGCCGTGTTCGGGTCGGGGTCCAGATCGAGAGCCGCGGTCTCGCGCAGATAGCGCAGAGCCGTGACTGGATCACCAATGCGTGCAGCGACCAAGGCATGCATGGCCGCGCTGAGCGAGCTGCCGTGCGCGCAACGTGGCTCGTAGTGGTGGAAGTTGATCGCGGCCGTCTCGCCAGGGAATTCCCCTGGCAGCAGAGCGATCAGCGCCACCACGTCAGCCTGCTTGACGATCTGCGAGCGCTGTGTGCGCTCGCGGCCGATCACGACGTCGACAATCGATCCCGCGACCGACGATTTCTACCAACGCTTGATCATCCATAGGAACGCGATCAAGGCCAAGCACGATGCCGCGAGCGACGCGGACAAGCCCGCCCTGAAAAGCGACGAACAAGGGATCAAGATCCTCGCCAATGCGACCAGCTATGGGATCTTCGTCGAACTGAATGTCGGAGACTATGTCGCCGCCAAACGAATGATCGGACATTGCGGGCGGTCAGAATCCCTGCGCTTCAAATCCAAGGCATTCGAGAAGCCGGGCGCTTATTTTCATCCGCTGCTCGCCACGCTGATCACTGGCGCGGCGCGATTGATGCTGGCGTTGGCCGAGCATCAGGTCATCGAACAGGGGCTCGATTGGGTCTTCGCCGACACAGACAGCATCGCCATCGCCAATGCGCGCAACCTTCCGCCTGACAAGTTCATCGCGACCGCGCTGAAGGTCCGCGATTGGTTCAGGGACCTCAATCCCTACGGCGAATACCGGTCGATCCTTCAATTGGAAAAGGTGAACTTTTCAGCCGGGAAGGACGGCGAGCTGGGGGTGCTTGACCCGCCCCAGTGCCTGGCCGTCTCAGCCAAGCGGTATGTTTTGTTCAATCGGAGGGACACCGGCGTCGTCGTTCGCAAGGCCTCAGGGCATGGCCTCGGGCATTTGATGGCGCCCTATGACGAGCCCGCCGCGGAGCGCCGAGCGCGAATCGAACGCATCGGCGGCCAAGTGATTGACCGCGGTACGTTTCGACTGGGAAACTCAAACGAGGTCAGGTGGTGCTTCGCGGAAAACGTTACCTGCGCCTGCGCCTCATCAAAATCGCCGCCCGCGTCGTCGAGATGAAGACGATGATCCGGGTGCATCTGCCCACGTCCTGCCCGGCCCAGGATATCTTGCATTTCGCCCTCGAACGCATCCCGCGCCTCGCCACCTGAGAACTGGGGCGGTCAGCAGCCCCGAACCTTGAACCTCGTCCCTTCAACCCGCAAACCTCCTCCACCCCGCGTCCTCTGGTCGGCCCAATGCGCGTTCTGAGCGCAGCTTCAGGCGATCGTCTATTCCTCCCCCTCGGCGACGGTGTTATGCTCAAGCACGGCGTGGATAGATTGGCCGGTCGACACGCAAGATGGCGGCCAGTTTCCGGGTCTCGGTCACGGTCGAGCAGCTGGTGGTGGAGAGCTTTCGGATTGAGGCCACCCCGCTTATCACCGGGACTGCGTCCGTGACCTTGTGCTGCCACAAGCTGCAATGAGTTTTCGCGCCCACCGGCAACTTCGGGTACGATAAGCCCGCGCGGCAGTGACCGCGTCGGGGAAGGCGAGCGTGGACATTGCCGCGTGGCTCCGCGGTCTCGGGCTCGAACAATACGAGCAAGCGTTCCGCGAGAACGAGATCGACGAGAAGATACTTCCGGGCCTGACGGCGGATGACCTGAAGGATCTCGGTGTTCTGCTGGTCGGCCATCGCCGCCGGCTCCTGGACGCGATCGTCGCGCTGAGCGCCCCGGGGCGCGATGCGTGGGGGCGCCGCGCCGGCCGAGGCCGAGCGGCGGCAACTGACGGTGCTGTTTTGTGATGTGGTCGGGTCGACCGAGTTGGCGGCGCGACTCCGGAGGACCTGCGCGAGATCATCCGCGCCTATCATCGGCACGTCACCGACGCGCTGGCCCATTTCGGGGGCTTTGTCGCGAAATTCATGGGCGACGGCGTGCTCGCCTATTTCGGCTACCCGCAGGCGCATGAGGACGACGCCGAGCGGGCGGTGCGTGCCGGGCTCGCCATCGTCGACGCGATCGTTGGCGCCGCGCTGGCCCAGCCTTTGCAAGTGCGCATCGGTATCGCGACCGGGCTCGTCGTAGTCGGCGACTCGATCGGCACCGGTGCCGCACAAGAGCAGGCAGTAGTCGGAGAGACCCCGAATCTGGCAGCGCGGCTGCAGACGCTGGCTGAACCCAACGCCATCGTTATCGCCGACAGCACTCGGCAGCAGATCGGCGCGTGGTTCGAGACTCGCGATCTCGGGCCGCAGGCGCTCAAAGGATTTGCCGTTGCGCCGCGGGTCTGGCGGGTGATGCAAGAGAGCGGAGTCGAAAGCCGCTTTGACGCGCTGCGATCAGGGGAGACGCCTTTGGTCGGTCGCGAAGAGGAGATCGAGTTGCTGTTGCGCCGCTGGACGCAAGCGAAGACCGGCAATGGTCAGGTCGTGCTGTTGTCCGCGGAACCCGGCATCGGCAAGTCGCGGCTGACGGAGACATTGCATCAGCGGATCGCGGCAGAGTCGTATACGCGGATGCGCTATTTCTGCTCGCCGCACCATCAGGACAGTGCGCTGCTGCCGGTCATTGCCCAGCTCGAGCGCGCTGTCGGCTTCGAGCGTGAGGACACCCTCGCTGTAAAGCGCCATAAGCTCGCCCAACTGTTGGCGGCGACCCTGCCTGCGGAAGACGATCTGTCGCTGTTTGCAGAGTTGCTGTCGATACCTGGCGAATCCTCCCCCAGCCCTGAACTCACCCCACAGCGCAAGAAGGAGAAAACCTTCGAAGCGCTGCTCCGTCACCTGGACAATCTCGCCCGACAACGACCGGTGCTGATGGTTTTCGAGGATCTGCACTGGTGCGATCCGACCTCGCGCGAATTGCTGGATCGCATCGTTGCGCGGGTAGAGCGTCTGCCCGTGCTGCTGATTGCTACCTTTCGACCGGAGTTCCAGCCGCCCTGAATCGGCCAACCGTACGTGACGACAGTGACGCTGAACCGGCTTAGCCGTGATGACGGCGCGGCCTTGGTTCGCCAGCTCATCGGTAATGAGGCCAAGATACCCGCGGAGGTCATCGACGAGATCCTCGATCGCACCGATGGCGTGCCACTTTTCCTCGAAGAGGTGACTAAGGGCGTTCTCGAGGCGGCCGGCGGCGACGCGGCTGCGGCTCGCCGTATCGCTTCGGCTATTCCTGGGGTACGGCTGGCCGTACCAGCGACGTTGCAGGCCTCGCTGATGGCCCGCCTCGACCGCCTCGGTCCAACCGCGAAGGAAGTCACGCAGATCGGCGCCGCGATCGGCCGTGAGTTCTCGTACGAACTGCTGATCGTCGTTGCGCAGCGCGAGGAGCCGGAGATGCGCAGCGCGCTCGATCGTCTGGTCGCCGCGGGACTGGTCTTCCAGCGCGGCGTCCTGCCGAGGGCCGATTACCGCTTCAAGCACTCATTGGTGCAGGATACGGCCTACGGAACTTTGCTGCGCGGCCCGCGTCGAGCGTTGCACTTGCGCATCGCGGCGGGGCTCGAGGAAAAATTCGTGGAGATCGTCCAGTCGCAGCCTGAAACGGTGGCGTATCATCTCACCGAAGCCGGCCTGCACGAAAAGGCAGCGACCTATTGGCTGAAAGCCGGCCGAAATAGCGCCGCGCGCTCGGCCAATCTCGAAGCGATTGCTCATCTGCGGCGCGGCATCGACGCCATCCGCGGCTTCGCCGAGGGCTCAACGAAGGACCGGCTCGAACTCGATTTCCAGGTCGCTTTGGGCACCTGCCTGATCGCGACGCAAGGGCCGGTCTCGGGCGCATCGCTGGAGACGTTCGCGCGAGCCCGGGAGTTGTGCGAGCGGCTCGCGAATGCGCCCGAGTATCTGCAGGTGATGTTTTGGCTGGGGAATGTGCGGTTCGTTCGCGGCGAGATGCCGGAATGTTTGGAGGCTTGCGAGGCGGGACTCGCCCTTGCCGAGGCGCGCGGCGATCGCACGGCGTTGCTCAATTGGCGGCGCGGCCTTGCCATGATACTGCTGTTTATGGGGCGGGTCGCGGAAGCGCGGGATCAGGGTGAACAAGCGCTAATAGCATTCGACGCGAGCGACGAGATTGAGCGCGGCATCGCTCGGGCTGCCGGCCAGGATGCCGGGGCGGCGGGCCTCGCCGTAAGCTCCTTGGCGCTGTGGGCGCTGGGTTATGCCGACACCGCCCTCGCGCGCACGGCCGCCGCGCTCGACCGTGCCGATGCGATCGAACATCCGCACACGCAGGCTTATGTCTGCTATTACGCGTCGATCCTGCATGTGCTGCGGGGAGACGCGGCATTCGCACAGCGGCAGGCGGCACGCTGCTTGGCGCTGTCTGAGCAGCATAGCTTTAGGCAGTGGCTGGGCCCGTCGCGCATCGTGCGGGACATCTGTGCGAGCCTGCTCGACGAGGCGCACGGGGCAATCGACGACGCGCAGCGCGAGCTGGGAGAATACCGTCGCACCGGTTCCCAGGTGGGCGTCCCTCTGCTGTGCGCCATTTCGGCGAGGCTCTGGTGGCGCGGCAGCGCTTCGGCGCGCTACTCGATGTCGTCGCCTACGGAATCGCGACGATGGATCGAACCGGCGAGCGTTTCCTCGAAGCGGAACTGTATCGGCTTAAGGCCCGCGCGGTGCTCGCCCGCGGTGGGGCCGACGCCGAAAGGGATGCCGAGGCCGCATTACAACTGGCGCTGACGACGGCACGCCGCCAAGGTGCCCGCACGCTTGAACTGCGCGCTGGCTGCGACCTCGCCCGGCTATGGCAAGGGCAGGGCAAGTGTACCGAGGCGTTCGAGCTCCTCGCGACGATCCACGGTTGGTTTACTGAGGGCTTCGATACCCCCGACTTCAGGCAGGCGAAGGTACTGCTCGACATTCCGGCCAGCGACTAGCGGGCGACGTAAACGTCGGGGATCACCCAGCATTGGCCTTCAGCGAAACTGCGCTTAGGAGCAGCGAACGGCCATATCGATACGAACAGCGAACCTGCTTTTAAGGGCGCTACGTTGGCGGCGGTCTGACTGTTGCGAGTTTGGCGCCGGCGAACGCGAACATCGTTTGGGATTTGAGCTCGCAGCTCGGAAATTTGGGACCGACGGCCACCTATCGACGTCAGCGCGCCCTTGCCCTCCGGTTGCTTCCGGCTGGAGCGATCGCCGGGTGGGGCTCGCACCCACTGGAAAGCGCCGCCGTGGTCGACGTTGGCGGCCACGCGCGCGGAGGATGACGCAACCCGAGACGCAGATCAGGGGAATGCCTACGCCCAGGCCAACCTCAGACTGGTTGTACGCAAACGGCCAAGTCTCCCCGATGGTCGCGGCTGTAGCCGCGGCGAGCGAGCCCATTGCCCTCGGCTTGGCCCTCGAAATACGTGCTCGTCACATCATACAGCAACAGCTCATAGTCGAGATCGAACAACGCTCCCAGGCGCTCCTTGAGGTGGGTCTCCAGGGCTTGCTTGTGCGGCAGCAGGCGGTCGAGCGCGCGGTACAGCCGGTCATCGTTGACGCGCTCGGCCGGCACGCCCAAAAGATCGTCCAGCGCTGTGCGGCGATACCAATCCTCGGCAATGTGCAGCTCGCTCGCCGGCTACGCGACGGAGCTTTTCGTCCCGCGGGCTCGCGAACAAGGTCTCGACTGTTTGGGCGAGCAGCGCTTGGAGATCGCCGGGGCCGGCGTGGCCTTTCGATCCGAGCAGCCGCGAGCGCATCAACGGGTTGCTGGCGAGGAGGTCGGGTCGACTGAACTGTCGCAGCGCGGCCTTCAGCGCCGCGACGAAATCCGCATAAGACAGGGCCACCGATGGGGCCGTTGAGGGTACATCCGCGGGCTTGGCCGCCGGCCCAGGCTAGACGACGATGACGTCGATCCGTCTGGCCTGCACATCGATGAGCAGTTTCTGCAAAGCCGGCGGTCCCGGACCAACCGCCAGCCCTCGTGAGCCTGGCTCTTGATGTAGGCCTCGGACGCCTCACGCTGAGCGTCGAGGGAATTGAAGTCCTGCTCGAGCCCTTGGTCGGTCGAGACGCGGGTGTAGATCGCACATCTTAAAGCCCGCTTGGTCGTCAGGTTCTTCATCGGGGCGGGTTTCCTAGCGACGCGCCATGCGCTGTTGTCGCGCAGGCGCTCGCCTCGCCCCTTCGGCGGTCCCTTCCGTGACCCGAAGCGTCGACTTTTCCCTGCCGAAGCCCGAAGAAGCGATGGCCGTTCCAGTTGGTCCCCGTCATCGCCTTGGCGATCTGGGAAAGGCTGCCAAAAGTCTGGCCATTCCAGGCGAAGCCCCCCTCCACGAATAGCGCCTGTCGGCCCCCTGGGCGATGATTTCACCAGCGGTCACCTGCTTCGCCGAGCTCGCTTGACGGGAGAGCCTAGCGACATTCAACGAATACGCTGAGCGCCTTTGCTTCGTCCGCAATGTCGGCAACCTTCATCGGTTGTGAAGCCTCGCCGACCTGAAACTTGACGTCGTTGTCTTCAAGAAATTTTGCTGCAACTGTGGCTTTGATTCCGAAATTCACATTTTGCGGAATGTCGCCAGCAGCTCTAAGCGCGGCGATAGAATTCAGTTCGGAGGAAACAATACCAACAATATATCCATTTTCGTCCAGCAACGGGCCCCCTGAGCCCTCAGGTTGAGTTGCGGCGGAGACCTGAAGGTATCGGCTGTCTTCGGCAATGCCGGCGAGGTCAGTGACAGTTCCGATCGCGAGATTGCCGCTGGTCGCCAAGCTTTGGTTCGGAGGATACCCGAATTCCTCGATATTCTCTCCCAACCGGACGCCAAAGCGCAGCGTCGCCACCCGCGAAGGCTTGGCGATCACTTTCAGAAGCGCCAGATCATTCGTCGTGTCCCTGGCGACGAGCCGGCCGGCCTCGTAGTTTCCTTGGCCCACGCCCACGCGAATTTCCGAGCAGTCTTCGACGACGTGAGCAGTCGTGAGCACGTGCCCTTCGGGCGTAATGAATATTCCCGCGCCTGACGTTACCGAGTGAGGTTTCGACGCGGGGGGTGGCTGCGGCTCGTGGCTCGGCGCTCCAACAGGCTGTTGAATTAGGGAATTTGGACTGGATACGAGTCCTGACTGCGCCCCCTTCGATTCCGCTTTGTTCTGGGACGTTCCACCAACAACGGGCTCTTTCGATAGGCCGCTCGTCGTTTCATCAGGGACCGGGGCTCCTGCGGCTCGATAGGCGTTGAGAGCCTCGATCTGCCTTTCCTTGATGCAGAGGGCATCGGATCGACAAGCTTGCCTCCGTCGCCACAATGGAATTTTGACCTCGTCGGCGAACGACCTTCCGCGCGCATTCCTGAGGTGGGCGTAAGCAGTCGCAATTCGATTGTCCAACTTGGAAAGCTCGGGTGTCCGGCAAATCACGAATTCGTCGCGGAACGTTGCTTTCCGACAGTCAAAGCTCGGCCCTCGGGCAGCGGCCATCGGGCTCCAAAGGAAGCTCGCCGCCAGCACGACAATGAAAGCGTGACCGCGCATGAGTGGCCCCCATACTCCCTACGTCCTTCCGGACGCGGCAATCTTCTGTCCGGTGCCAATCATGTCGGAGAACGTGGCGAAAAGTGTGGTCGAACATAGGCTTCGACTGCCGCCTTAACGATATCTGGCGCAAGGAAAGCGAGCGACAAGGTCATCCGGATCGATCGCTCGGTCTTGCCTTCGCGCGATGCAAGCGTCTCTAGAGTCTGGCGGGGGTCGGACAGAAGTTCGTCCAGCCAGCGGTGGGCGTTGCCAAGGGCTTGGATCAGGATCGCGCGCGCGTTAGCGCGCATCGGGCGAGCGCCAGTCGTTGCGTCGCTCGCGCCTTGGATGATCTCGCGCCTGCGATAAGGCGACGGCGCCGACCATGGAAGCGTCAAAGTATTCCGCTGGGCGGTTTCCGCGGTTCCAAAATCCTGCGACATTATAAAGCGTAGAGTGGCCCGATGGACCGATCAACGCCGCCCTGTTCGAGGATTGGCTGGAGACATGCCTCGTCCCCACGCTCTCGCCCGGCGAGATCGTCGTCATGGACAATCTCCCGGCTCACAAGGGGCCGCGGGTCGAGCAACTCATCAAGGCGGCGGGCGCGGAGTTGCGATATCTCCCAGCCTACAGTCCTGATATGAACCCCATCGAAAAAGCCTTCTCCAAGCTCAAAGCCTTCCTGCGCAAAATCGCCGAACGGACCGTCGCGGGCCTCATGCGCGCCCTCGAAACCTGCGCCGAAATCTTCAAGCCCTCGCAATGTACAAATTACTTCAAATCCTGTGGTTATGAGCACGATACAGGATGATCGGATTCCGCCTCGCCAGTTCGGCTATCCGTTGTCGTTTCGTGGACAGGTTCGCGGAGCCCAAGGTCTCCTCCCGTGTTTCCCGGCAACGGCTCTCATCCCGTGGCGCCCCCCTTCCCTCGCGCGGGTCCCGGTGAGCCCAGTTCCCCGCGGTCAGCGGTACTATGAAGGCGCTACGACTTCCCGCCTGCGCGTCCCCGGTCGCTTATCTGTTTCGCTTCCGGGGTCCGCGCGATCCTCCGCTTTTCGTGCTTAGCTAGCTAGCTACAGCAACGATAAGGCTGTCATCTGGCGAATGTCGGTAAGATCGAGGCAGCCATGGGGTCGCGTCGCGCTTTTCTGCAATCGAGCGCCGCCAGTGTCGCCACTTTGGCGTGCGGCGCTTGGCCGGCCTGCGCGGACAATGCGCCTGGGGTCGCGGAAACGGAAATCAAGATTGGCCAAACAATGCCCTATAGTGGGCCGTTGTCGGCCTATGGCTTGATCGGCAAAACGGACGCCGCCTATTTCGCGATGATCAATGAATCAGGAGGTGTGAACGGACGTAAAATCCGTCTCATAAGCCTTGACGACGAATACAACCCGGCCAAGACCTTCGAGCAAACCCGCCGACTGGTGGAGCATGAGGGAGTCGCCTTCATTTTCAACAGTTTGGGCACTTGGACCAACGGCGCAATCCGGCCCTACCTCAACATCAATGAGATACCGCAGCTTTTCGTCGCCAGCGGCGCCGAAATGTTCGCCGAACCGGAGCGCTTTCCCTGGACGATGGGATGGCAACCAAGTTATCAGACTGAGGCAGCGATATTCGGCAAACATATGCTCGCAACGAAGCCGGACGCCAAGATCGGAGTGCTCTACCAAGACGACAAATTCGGCAAAGACTATGTGGTTGGGCTGAAAGAGGGACTCGGCGCCAAGCATGCCCAAATGATTGTCGAAACAGCCACATATGAAACCGGGGCCCTAACAATCAATTCGCAGGTCGTGGCCATTCGGCGGGCGGGAGCTGACACGTTCCTTATCGTTGCTCCGCAAGAACTCGCGGAGCAGGCAATTAACAAAGCCTTCGATATTGGATGGACGCCAATTCGGTACGTGACGGGCGTTTCGCAATCGATCTCCTCGACGATGACAGCGACGGGCCTCGAAAAATTAAAGGGGGCAATAACTGCCGTCTACGACAAGGACCCGAGTGACGCACGTTGGAGTGACGATTCGCACATTCCCCTCGACGAATTGCGGATGCCGGCCCGCGAGCTCCGCAAGCTCGACCCCGCGCATGTGCGGGAGGTCGCCAATTCGATCAGCGCGCTTGGCTTCTGCGCGCCGATCCTCGTCGGCAAGAACAATCTCGTCCTTTCCGGTCCCCAGCCGGCGTAGCCGAAGGCGACGACGACCTTTGCTGGCCCTCTCTTGTCGCCGAGGTCTTGCAAGATCGCGACGCTCGAGGTCATCGAAAGGCGGTCCGTGATTGCGACGGTCTCCGGCCGTCGGTAGTCGGGACTGTGGACGACGAAGCCGACTTCCGGCTGGACCGGCCCCCCCGAGAAGACGCGCACGCTGCCCGCAACGTTGCCCTCCTTTTGGCCAAGGGCTTTGAAAACGCTGACAAGCGGTTGCTCTCCGACCGGCTTGTTGATGACGATCCCGAGGGCGCCATCCGGGCTGTGCTCAACGATCAAGATGACCGCGTGCTCGAAGCGCGGGTCGCCCATCCCGGGGGCGGCGACCAGCAATTGGCCGACGAGGGAGGGGCGAGCCGGCGCTTCCAATTCGTCCGGCCCGGACAACGCCGCCTTGAGGAGAGCGGTCTGCAGGACGAACGCGACGACGATCAAGCCGAGACGACGCAACCCGATCGCGGACATGGCTCACCTGTGCGTCTGCGGGGCGGTCCAAGGATAGCACGCGTGCGAAGGCTCTCCAAAGGACACCCTCCGATCGCCCGGCGCGACGAACGAGAGCGATGCGCCAGAAAGCGGTCCGAGGCTGAATGCGTAGGTTGCGCCAATTACGGACATTCGCCATATGCGATGAATCGTCGTCCTGAGCATGACCACGCAGTTAATGCGATGGGCTTCGCGATGTCGCTCAACATCTGCCTTGCCGATCATCCCCGGTACCGCAGGGCGTCCACCAAGAGCGAAAATGCTGCGGAGGGCTGGCGTCGGCTCGGATAGTAGAGGTGGTAGCCGGCGAAGAGCGGACACCAGTCCTCCAGCACTCGGACGAGCCTCCCCTCGGCGATCATCGGCGCGGTCTGGTCGTCGAGGACGCAGGCAAGACCGAACCCCGCCGCCGCAGCGCGCAGGATCATCGGGACGTTGTTGAACGCCAGTTGCCCATCGACGCGAACGTGGAGTTCTCGACGCCCCTTTTGCAGTTCCCATGCATAGAGCCCGCCCGCCGTCGGCAATCGCAGATTGATGCAATCATGATGGGCCAGATCCTGCGGCGTTCGCGGTTTTGGATTCGCCGCGAAGTACGCTGGCGACCCCACAACCGCCATGCGCAAGTCCGGCCCGATGCGCACGGCGACCATGTCCTTGGCGATCAACTCGCCGAGCCGCACTCCGGCGTCGAAACGTTCCGCGACAATGTCGGTGAATCCCAATTCGAGGACGAGTTCGACGTGGACCTCAGGGTAGTTCGGCAGCAACGTTTCGAGCGCCGGCCACAAGACGGCGTGCGCCGCGTGCTCCGAGGTCGTGATCCGGATCGTGCCGGCCGGCTTTTCGCTCAATTCGCGCGCCGAGGCCAGCGACTCGGCGATGGCGTCGAGCGCGGGCCCGAGCGCCCGAAGCATCCGCTCTCCCGCCTCCGTCGGCGCGACCTTGCGAGTCGTGCGGGTCAGCAGGCGAACGCCCACCCGCGCCTCCAGGCGATTGATGGTGTGGCTCAGCGCGGACTGGGAGGTCCCGAGCTTCGCGGCCGCGCGCGTGAAGTTTTGCTCTTCCGCCACGGTCGCGAACGCGTTCAGATCGACCAGCTCCTCGCGTCGCATTCATGAACTCCAGATATGACTTCATGCAATCTATAGCAGCTAATCCTCACAATGCATGCGGGCTAGACTGCCCGACAGGTTCGGTGGTCGACCTTGGATGGCGAGAATGGACATCAAGCGCAGCGGCTCGCAGCCTTCAGAGAAGGGGCCCGAGAACTATTTCACCGGGACTGTCCGGATCGACGCGCGGTTCAGCAGCAGCGGCGGGCTGAGCGCCGCCACTGTCACCTTCGAGCCGGGCGCGCGCACCGCCTGGCACACGCACCCGCTCGGCCAGACGCTGCTTGTCACCGCCGGTCTTGGCCGCGCGCAGAGGGAAGGCGGCCCGATCGAGGAGATTCGACCCGGCGACATCGTCTGGTTCGAGCCGGGCGAGAAACACTGGCACGGCGCGGCGCCCGATTGCGCGATGACGCATATCGCCATTGCCGAAATGAAGGACGGTTCGGCCGTCACGTGGATGGAGAAGGTCGCGGACGGGCAGTACGCCGACGGGGAGAAGTGATGGCCAAGGCGGCGAGCCCCGCGCAGAAGGCCTGTGGCGACATCGCTCCGGCTCCAATCGAAAAGGAGAACCACTGATGCTGGGAACTATTCTCTATGGACCCCGTGACGTGCGTTGCGAGGAGGTCCCCGAGCCGAAGATCCTCCACCCGACCGACGCCGTCATTCGGCTCTCGGCGAGCTGCGTCTGCGGGTCCGACCTGTGGCCCTTCCGGGGGCTGAACGAGGTCACGTCGCCGATGGCGATGGGGCATGAATATTGCGGCGTCGTCGAAGAGGTGGGCAGCGCCGTCACCACGGTCAGGCCGGGCCAGTTCGTCGTCGGCTCGTTCTGCATCTCCGACAACACCTGCCCGCACTGCCGCCGCGGTTTTCAGTCGTCGTGCCAGCAGCGCGAGTTCATGACGGGAGCGCAGGCGCCGCGGGCGCGCGTCCCGCTCGCCGACGGGACGCTGGTCGCGACGAAGGAATTGCCTCCGGATGACTTGATTCCGAGCCTGCTTGCGACTTCGGACGTGCTCGGCACCGGCTGGTACGCGGCCGACGCGGCGAGCGTTGAGCCCGGCTCGACGGTTGTCGTCGTGGGCGACGGCGCGGTCGGGCTCATGGGCGTGCTCGCCGCCAAACAGATGGGCGCCGGACGGATCATCGCGATGAGCCGCCACAAGACGCGGCAGGACCTCGCTCTCGAATTCGGCGCGACCGACATCGTCTCCGAGCGCGGCGATGCGGGCGTCGATCGGATCAAGGCG
This sequence comes from uncultured Alphaproteobacteria bacterium, assembly GCA_963758335.1. Taxonomy (GTDB): domain Bacteria; phylum Pseudomonadota; class Alphaproteobacteria; order Rhizobiales; family Beijerinckiaceae; genus Roseiarcus. The sequence goes on from CAVWVF010000004.1 coordinate 2,262,197, forward strand.
TTGACCGATGGAATCGGCGCGGATTCGGTTCTGGAGTGCGTGGGCACGAAAGAGTCGATGACGCAGGCCATCCGGTGCGCGCGTCCCGGCGCCATGATCGGCTACGTCGGCGTGCCGCATGGCGTCGAACTCGACGGACAGTGGCTGTTCTTCTCGCAGGTCGGCATGTTGGGCGGCCCCGCCCCGGTTCGCCGGTTCCTGCCGCATCTGATCGAGCTGGTGCTGCGGCGCAAGATCGAGCCCGGCAAGGTCTTCGACCTGACGCTGCCGCTCGCCGACGTCGCCGAGGGCTACCGCGCAATGGATAAGCGGCGCGCGATCAAGACCTTGCTGCGCGTCTAGTCAGGGCCTTGAAAATCGGTGGGGCGGATGGAGCGATCCCGCCCTGCCGGCGTCCCGGCAGGCTGCACGTCCCGAAAGGAGATGGACCGTCATGCAGAAGCGTAAACTTGGAAAGAGCCGGCTCGAAGTCTCGGCCATCGGGTTCGGGTGCATGGGTCTCAGCCATGCCTATGGTCCGCCCGTCGACAAGCAGGCGGGAGTAGCCCTGATCCGGACGGCTGTCGAACGCGGGGTTACTTTCTTCGACACTGCGGAGGTCTACGGGCCCTTCACCAACGAGGAACTGGTCGGCGAGGCCCTGGCGCCCGTCCGCGACGGAGTGGTGATCGCGACGAAGTTCGGCTTCGACGTCGATCCGGCCACAGGCGAACGCCGTGGCGGCCTTAACAGCCGCCCTGAGCACATCAAGGCGGTCGCGGAGGCGTCGCTCAAGCGCCTGAGGACCGATCGAATCGATCTCTTCTATCAGCATCGCGTCGATCCGAATGTCCCGATCGAGGACGTCGCCGACGCGGTGAAGGGCCTCATTCGAGAAGGCAAGGTCAAGCACTTCGGGCTTTCGGAGGCCGGCGCCAAGACGATCCGCCGGGCGCACGCCGTGCAGCCGGTCGCCGCGCTGCAAAGCGAATACTCCCTGCTATGGTGGGGACCCGAGGAAGAGATTCTGCCGACCTGCGAAGAGCTTGGGATCGGCTTCGTGCCCTGGAGCCCGCTCGGCGCCGGCTTTCTGACCGGCGCTATGGACGAGAACACGCGATTCGACAGCGCCGACTTCCGGGCGAACGTTCCCCGCTTCGCGCCAGAGGCGCTGAAGGCGAACCTCGCCCTGGTCGATCTCGTCCGCGAATGGGCGCTGTGCAAGAACGCAACGCCGGCCCAGATCGCGCTCGCCTGGCTCCTGGCGAAGAAGCCATGGATCGTGCCCATCCCGGGCACCACGAAACTTCATCGCCTGGACGAGGACCTCGGGGCGCTCGCTGTGGCGTTCACGCCCGCTGACCTGCCCGAGATCGACGAGGCCGCCTCAAAGATCGAGGTGCGAGGCGCCCGCCTGCCGCCGGCGGTGCTCGCGATGAGCGGGCGCTGAAGGGCGGGCAGCTATAAGAAGAAAGCGAGCGACGGAATGACCGGGGTCCTGATCCTCGGCGCGAACGGGCAGCTTGCGCGCAATACGACTCGGGTCTTTCTCGAAATGACCGATGTCGCCCTTACGCTTTATCTGCGGCGGGCAAGCAGGCTCAGGAATCCTGACCCCAGTCGGGTGACAATCGTCGAAGGCGATGTGCTCGATGCGGCAGCCATGCAAGGACAAGACGTGGTCTACGCCAATCTTGTCGGCGACATGGCGCGGCAGGCCCGCGCCATCATCGACGCCATGCACGCCGTGGGCCTGAAGCGGCTGATCTTTGTCAGCTCGATGGGTATCTACGGCGAAGTGCCTGGAGAGACGTATCGAAGCGTCCTGGACCCGTACCGGGACTCGGCGGCCGAGATCGAGAAGTCGGACCTGGGCTACACCATTCTCCGCCCGCGATGGTTTACCCGCGACAAGGGGGTCAGCTACCGGATCACCCAGAAGGGCGAGCTCTTCAAGGGTCACGACGTTTCGCTCGACGGCTTGTCCGACCTGATCACCAAACTCGCCACCGATCCGGGCCTCTATATTCGCTGCAGCATCGGGGTGAGCAACCCGTAAACGCTGGTTCGGGCGACCTGTCATCCGGTCCGGAAACACCGGGACGCAGGCAAATCCAAAGGAGCAAGGACAATGCAGAAGCGCAAACTCGGAAAGATCGGCCTCGAAGTCTCCGCGATCGGCTTCGGCTGCATGGGACTGAACTTCGCCTATGGCCAGGCGATGGAGAAGGCCGACGCGATCGCCCTCTTGCGGAAGGCGTATGAGCGCGGCGTCACCTTCTTCGATACGGCCGAGGCCTACGGTCCCTACACCAACGAGGAGATCGTCGGCGAGGCGCTTGCGCCGGTGCGCGACAAGGTCGTGATCGCCACTAAATTCGGCTACCTCAGTGAACCGGGCAGGTCCGGTCCCGATAGCCGCCCCGAACATATCCGCGCCGTCGCGGAAGCTTCGCTCAAGCGGCTCGGCACGGACCACATCGATCTCCTTTATCAACACCGGGTCGACCGCAATGTCCCGGTCGAGGAGGTCGCGGGAACGGTGCGAGACCTCATCGCCGAAGGCAAGGTCCGACATTTTGGGCTTTCGGAGGCGGGCGCGAAGACGATCCGCCGCGCCCACGCTGTCCAACCGGTCGCGGCCCTGCAGAGCGAGTACTCGCTGTGGTGGCGCGAGCCGGAAGACGAGATCCTTCCGACGCTCGAAGCGCTGGGGATCGGCTTCGTTCCCTTCAGCCCGCTCGGCAAGGGCTTCCTGACCGGCGCCATCGACGACAAGACCACGTTCGCCAAGGACGATTTCCGTAACATCGTGCCGCGCTTCTCGGAGGCGGCTCGCAAGGCCAACCTCGCCCTCGTCGACCTCTTGGGGACGATCGCCGCGCGCAAGCGCGCGACGCGCGCCCAGATCGCGCTCGCCTGGCTCATCGCCCAAAAGCCCTGGATCGTCCCTATCCCCGGGACGACCAAGGTTCACCGCCTTGAGGAAAACGTCGGCGCGGCCAACGTCGCGCTCGACGCCGCCGATCTTGCCGAGATCGGCGCGGCTCTCTCCAGGATCAAGGTCGAAGGCGACCGGTATCCCGCCGCACTCCAGGCCAACATCGACCGTTGAGGGCGAGTCTACCGTTCCCTTGCAAGATTGCCCCATTTGGACGCCGGTTGGGAACGGCCAATCGGCGCTCGCACGAGGTCAAGCCATGCCGATCACTGACACCGCGCAGAAGAATCACGAAGAGCTATTCCCGAACCATCAGTCGACGCTCAAGCTCACCGACCCCGAATTGATCGAGGTCTTCGACAATTTCGCGTTCGACGAAGCCGGTTGGGGGCCCGCCGGCCTTACGCCGCGCCTTCTTCTTGCGCACATGGCCTAGCTGGGAATCGCGTAGAGACGGCGTACAAGCCCGTCCGCAGCGAGAGAGCTGTTGACCTTCTCGATCCTCTTGTCGCTCGGCGGCTGCGAACCGCAGTTGAAGGGGCATATTCAGGGCAATATCAATGTCGGGAACGACAAGGCGTTCTTGCTCGCAGTCGTGACGCAGCTCCTGCCGTTTATCGGTTATCCAAGGGCATTGAACGCCATCGCCTGCTTGAATGAAGTCCTGCCGGAAACAGAAACGTCGTAAGGCGCTCGCCCTGTCGAAGGCTGGGGGTCCGCTTCGGGCGGACCTTTGCAGTTCCTGGGCAATGCTGAAAGGCAGCGATCCCACACTTTCCGGACCTCCATCCCGGGCCTCGCGGGCGAAAGTCTGCCCGGACGGCTCGATGCAAACACGACCGCTCTCAAGGCCTTGCTTGAGCGATGGCATAGCCTGCATCGAGCATTCCGGCGACGAAGTTTTGATCGCGCAGGCCTGACGCCGGACTCGTCGGCCGACGCCACTATTGAGGCTTGCCGCCTTCTCAAAGGATTGCAGTTACCTGCAGCGCGCTCGGGCAGGCTGCGGAGGCTGTTCTTGATTGGTTCACGCCGCCCGGCGGGCCCGTTCGGCGGCAGACTGTCAAACCAATCCCACCGTCCCCAGATATGCCCGTGCATGTGTGGTCGGGTCATTCAATCATCAGGGCCTCTCAGGTACGCAACGGTCGAAGGACTCGACGCGAACGACAGCCGCCTGTCGAACTATCCGCGGCGATGGAACGGCGCGCCGGGCCGGGAACTGCTGGTCATCCGCGAGAATCACAAGACCGGCGAGCGTTCGCTCGATCTTCTGCGGTGGGGCCTGATTCCCCACTGGTGCGAAGATCCGACCGGCGGCCACAAGCCGATCAACGCGAAGTCCGAGACAGTCGCCCGTCTGCCGACCTTCAGGGACGCGTACCAGAGGCGCCGCTGCATCCTGCCGGTCGACGGCTTCTATGAATGGCGGGCGACCGGACAGGGGAAACAGCCCTACGCGATCGCCATGAAGGACCGCTCTCCCTTCGGAATTGCGGCGCTATGGGAAAACTGGCGGGACCCGGCCACGCAGGAATGGGTGCGGACTTTCGTCGTGCTGACGACACCGTCGAACGACCTCGTCGGCCGCGTCCATGACCGGATGCCCGCAATCCTGAACCCAGCCGGCTACGGGCGATGGCTCGGAACCGAGCCCGATCCGCGCGACCTCCTCGTCCCATTCCCGAGCGAGCCCATGACCATCTGGCCGATATCGGGGCGGGTCAATTCGCCGGATAGTGACGACGAACGACTTCTGGAAGAGATCTCCCTGTCTGCCGATATCGCGGTCTAACGAGGGGCCTCCAAGCTGTCTCCCGCGCGGGCGCTTTTGCTGGATGAGCGCTGAGACACAGCGATTCCCCGTCGGTCGTGCGCTACCCATGCAGACGCTCGCCGCTCATGCACGGCGTCAGGAAAGATCGCGCCGATATCGCCGATATCGATGCGAGCGGCCTTTGTGACCGCCAATCGGCGTCTAGACCTTACGCCGAGCCAAGGGCTGTCGTTGCCCGTACGGTTGCGGAGCAGCCCTCGCAACGACATTGGTTTGGTTGGTAAAGGCTTGCCGCGCTTGATGGCCCCGAGAGGCGAAGCGATCGGGCAGGCCACCGAGATCGTCATCATCGTCCAAGTCTTCTGACGCGGAGTGTCCTGTGGCCCGAACGTCGCCCGTCTGGGCCTGGAGTTGGACGGCCTGCGCGGCCGCCATCAACCGGAAATAGTGTTCGGCGTGCTGGAGATAGTTCTCCGCGGCGACAGGGTTGCTGGCTGTGTTAGCGTCGCGCGCCAATTGAAGGTATCTTTCCGCCACATGCAGCGCCGTGCCGCGAATTCTGACGTCGGGTCCGCGAGAGTCATATGATCGAGTCAAGGGGTTGGGCTCACGACGACGATTTGTTTGGCGGTCGCGAAATCGGTCAGTCTGACCAAGTGTCATTTCTTATCCTTGCTGTTCCGCGGCTCCTACTGGGAGAGCGTCCGAGTTCTGCGGAGTGGAGACTTTCAAGGCGCTCGGGGGTCCGAGCCGTCCGTCAAGAAGCGCCCAGATGCAGGCGCCTTTCGCGTCAGATCACGAAGCGTCAAATTCAGTCTGTCGATTTCGTGCAGGGTTTGCGCGTCAAGCGGTCGCCTGATTGACCTCTACGCGAACGCTCGCACTTTCAAGAGCAGCAGCATCGCGGCAAGTCGTTTTGAGATCGTTAACCCCGCCGCCTAAAATGCCAACCCAAGAGCTGGCCGCGCGATCTCCCGTTCCGGGGAGATAAGCCTTCCTCTCTTCAATGCAAGGGCAAGCGCATCAACGGCGCAGAGAATTTAGGGCAGCGGACGGCAGTTCCAGTTGGCCATTTGTCGCGCTCGCAGAGCGTAAAGGCGCTGATCCTGCGCGATCTTGATCAGGGGCCACTCCCCGGGCTCGCAATCGGCGCTACGTCGCCGGTTGATCGATCGGGCGCCGCGGATCATCCCCGAGCCGAGGTATTTCTCGATGCCCTCGATCGACGTCGGCGTTGAGGTTCTCAGGAACCGCGCCCGGAACTGTTGCCCGTGCGTTCGGTCGTTGATCCATTCGCCCGACGCGGTGATCCACTCGCCTGCCGAGATCGAAGCCGCCTGCCCGACGACGTCACGAGATCGCGATGCCATCGTAGCGCGCGAGTCCTCGCGGTCGGCGCGCTTGTGACGGCCCATTTGGGCAAGGACTACGACACCGCATTGAGGGCGATCGAACGGGCTTTGTCGCTCAATCCTTCGTCGGCTATCGCGCACTTCTTTGGCGCGCAGCTTCATTCCTTGAGGGGGAACCCGGAGGCCGCAGTCAAGCACTCGGCGAGCGCGCCTTGCGGCTCAGCCCCTTCGATCGATGGGCCTTCGCAGCCTATCAGGGACTCGCAATAGCGGCCCTCCAGCAGGGCCGCTTCGAAGAGGCCTGCGCGCGCTTTGCGGAGGGCGTGCGGGCGAATTCCACGCTCGCCTCAACTCGCTTCTTTCACGCGCTCGCGACGGCGCTGGCCGGACGGCCCGCGGAGGCAAATTCGCTACTTCGCGATGTTCATGGGTTGGAGGCAGACATGGGTTTACGCTTGGCGAAAGAAGTCGGAATGATGCCGGCGATCAATCGAGAAGCTGGCGCAAGGCGCGCGAATTCTGGGCTCCCGGAATAGCGGCAGGCGGCTCTGGCTCCTGCTCCGGGCGAGCGGAACGTTGGAGTGGGTCCGTCTCCTTTCGCGCCCGTTTCTTACACGTTCGAGTCGCTTGTCCGTTGACATAATTCTGTAAGCGTCGACACGCAGTCTATACCTTGAGCCGAAACGAGGGCCCCGCCGATGTCCGTTCGTTTTGTCAATCCTGAAACCGTCTATAAGCGTCTATAAGCGTAAGCCACTTGAGTGTTGCCGTGGGCCGCCGTTCGTAGGCTCCATTCCCCTGCCAATCGCAGTGCGCTCGGCTAGCTCTGTCTATGTCAGATTCCGCCATCCGTGCACCACGCTAAGGCGTCGCCAAGTCTCTCTGAGCGGACTTGGTTCCCGGTTGATCACCAACTGTTCGCGATTCGACCGTCCTGCTTCACGCCGCTTGCGTTACGCTGGCGAGACAAAACGAGATCGGGCCGGCGAGTCAGTTTGACCGCAGTTCAGAAAGAAGCTCGCTAGCGCGAGCGGCGGTCAGGATAACATCGAGACCATATGGGGGCGCGGCTACGCCTTGCGAGAGCCAACCAAGCAAGCGATCGCAAGCTGACGCAGCGAGGTTGGCCGCAAACGCGGTTGCGCTGTCGCGCAGCCACAACTATCGCCGCGGAAGTAAGACCAGCCACGCGGTTCATTCAGGCCCTGGGTCCAGCCGGGCGAGCCACGCAATTGGTTTCATCGATTTCGGATCGAGGCGAAATCGCTGCTATGCGGGGATTGCAAATGCCTGATCGCAGGTGACCAAGGCGGTGCAGGAGTCGCCCATCTCACAGGGGCATGCCTTCCGTCCCAAACATTCGCGCATCATTCGCATCACCTCGTCGTCGAAGGCGTCCGCAACCGCAGCGATTTCACCGCTGACCATCTCGGGAAGGAGGCCGATCGCAAGTTCCCGATAGTGACTGGATAGCGTCGTCAGCTTGCCGACGCGGAACTCGAGGAGATCGACCATCCACCCCTCCGTTTCCGATCGGTGATTAATGAACTATTAAGGTTAACGTTGCGTTAAAGTCCGTCCCGGCTTGTGACGACACACCGCGACCAAATGAGATTGAGTCGCGGCCTGGCTTAACGTCAAATACTCGGCCGGAGAGAGCGCCTTCCCGAGATGAGACACGCTGACATCCGGTCCGAAGCGAGAGGTTTTTTCGACGACCCCGTGCTGAAACCTGGCCTCGCGTTCACGCCTGCGCATTCCGGTGATCTTGAACGGTCAATCCGTTCGATCATGAACACCGATTCCGGTGATCATGAACACCCGCTCGCGCTGGCCTGAGCGGGCGCTGGCGAGCGGCACGTCGTCACGGTGGGTGGTTGCCACTGACGGTTGTCCCGTCTCATCTTTCGTTGGTGTTCGTCAAGCGGTGCCAGCGCGGCTCGGCGTATTTTCCCCGATAGTTGCGGATGCACGTTGCTTGCTCCTGGCCGCTCAATCGCGTCCGTACCCTCGCGGTGGCACGATGGCGGCGAGCTCATCGAGATCCAGATCGACGATGGCTTGCAAGGCCGCGGCGGTGGGAGTGTCGCGGAGGCTATCCGGCAAGACGTCGTACCAGGCGGCGTATTCGGCTTGCAGGGCGAGCAGCCCGGCGACCAGGTCGTTCCAGCGCTGCGAGCGGGAGCGCCGGTCGACTGGCCGTCGGCATCGGACGACGGGTGCTGCCCGGTCGGCTTCGTGGCGCGCGCGATAGCGGGCCTGGCGTTCGGCGTTGCTGAGCGGGTGCTCACCTTCGGGGGTTCGGCCTCTGGGCATGGCGGGATTTCCGTTACGTAACGCAATACAATGATAGCTGGGTCAGCCGCGGCGCAGGCGACGCGATCGGCAGGGCTCGGAGCAGGCCTGTGTTCATCGGCCGGTGACAGAGCTGTCGCCCTCCATCGGAGCACTGACAGCGTGACGCTTGCGCAGACTTGGCCCCTTCAGCTCGATGCGGTGGGCGCGGTGCACGACGCGGTCGAGGATGGCTCGCCGATCGTCGGATCGCCGACCAGTTCGTGCCAGCGCGTCACGGGGACCTGGCTGGTCACCAGCAGCGAGCCCTTCTCGTACCGGTCATCGACGATCTCCAGCAGGTCGCGCCGCTGCTCGGCGGTCAGCGGTTCCGGACCCCAGTCGTCGATGATCAGCAGCCTGGTGCGCTCCAGCATCGCCAGCATCCGCGGCAGTCTTCCTTCACCACGGGCGGTCGCGAGCTTGGTGAACAGCCGCGGCGCGCGCCGATACAGCACCGAGAAGCCTTCCCGGCAGGCCTTGTGGCCCAGAGCGCAGGCCAGCCACGATTTGCCGGTGCCGGTCGGGCCGCCGATCACGAGATGCTGGCTGTGACGGATCCAGTCACAGCCGGCGAGCTTAAGGAACAGCGCACGGTCCAGACCACGCGACGTGCGGAAGTCCGTGTCCTCGACCACAGCGTTCTGGCGCAATCTGGCCTGGCGCAATCGTCGGCCGAGACGCTTGTTGTCGCGCGCGGTCACCTCGCGGTCGAGCAGCAGGCCGAGCCAGTCCTCACGCGAGAGGTCGGCGGCGGTGGAATTGCTCTGCATCTCGAGGAACGCGTCGGCCATGGCGGCCATGCCGAGGCCGCGCAGGCGCTCGGCCAGTGGATGGGTGAGCATCGTCTCTCCTTTCAATGGTAGTAGCCGGGGCCGCGGATGTTTTCGTGGAACAGGCTGGGGTGGTCCGGCTCGCGCGGCTTCCTGTCCTGGGCATTCTTCAGGATCGCAGCGACCGAGCTGTACGAGCGGGTGCCCAGGGCGAGCGCCCGTGCGCAGGCGGCATCCAACCGCTCGGCGTCGTAGCGCGTCGCCAGCCGGAGAATGCCGATGCAGGAGCGGAACCCCTGCTCGGGATGCGGGCGCGAACGCAGGATGATCTCGACCAACGCCGCGGCGTCGTCGCCGATCGCTGCCGCCTCTCGCAGGATCCGCTCGTGCGTCCAGTCGCGGTAGCGCCGGTGCGAACTCGGCATGTGGTCGGCGAGCGTGGTCGGGCGGTACGGCCGCAGGCTACGCAGATGGGCGGCGACCAGCTTGCCGTGGTGGAAGATCTCCACCGTCTTTGCAGTGATGCGCGCTTCCACCTCTTCGCGGAGCAGCCGGAACGGCACCGAGTAGAAGTGCTTGTCGATCTCGACGTGGTAGTCGAGGTTGACCCGGCAGCGCTTCCAGTCAGCATATTCGTAGGCCGCCGGCGGCAGCTCCCGCAGGGCGGGCCGGTCGACCTGCTCATAGAGCGCGCGTCGGGTGGCGCCCCAGCCGCGCATTGGCCGATCGTTGAGCTGATCGACCAGTTCGCGGATCGCTAGATTTAGTTCGGCCAGGGAGAAGAACTGCCGATTGCGCAGACGCGCCAATATCCAGCGCTGCACCACCTGAACGCCGACTTCCACCTTGGCCTTGTCGCGCGGCTTGTACGGCCGTGCCGGAACCACTGCGGTGCCGTAGTGCGACGCCATATCGGCATAAGTGCGGTTGACCAGCGGCTCGTAGAAGCAGGCCCGGGTGATCCCGGCGCGCAGGTTGTCGCTGACGATCTGCCGCGGCGCGCCACCGATGAACGCCAGCATGGCGACGTGCGCGGCAATCCAATCCGGCAGCGACTGCGTCCAGGTCGCTTCGGCGAAGGTGTAGCTGGAGGCGCCCAGCACCGCGACGAATATCTCGGCCCGGCGCACCTCTCCGGTCGCCCCGTCGATCACCTCCATGGCGTGACCGGCGAAGTCGACGAAGATCCGCTCACCCGCGGTGTGCACCTGGCGCAGTGTCGGCTTCAGCCGGCCAACCCATTCGCGATACAGGTCGCAGAACCAGGAGTAACCAAACCCGTCCTGGGCTCCCGTTCCGCCACGGTATTCTTCCCAGAGCAGCGATAGCGTCATATTCGGCCGCCGCAACTCGCGGTGCACCGCCGCCCAGTCTGGCGCCGGCCGCTGCTGCGCCGCCACCGCCGGCGGAGGCGGATACAGCAGCGTCTCCAGTTGCGCGTCGTCCAACCCGTCCGGTAACGGCCAACCCAGTCCTGCCCGCCGCGCACGATTGAGGTACGTGTTCACCGCCCCCGTGCTCAGCCGCAAACTGATCCCGATCGCCCGCTGGCTCAGCCCCTGAGCAAATCGCAGGCGCAGCACCTCGCGTATCTTCCGCATCGACAATCTCTCGCCCGGCATTCCCATCCTCCGCTGCTCGGCAAAGGATCGGGACTACCCCTGGTTGAAGACTGTCAGCAGCACAGACCCACTGTGGGGGGTTGTCCCGAGGAATGTTGAAAAGGGAGGAGCGGCGTTGCTCGCCTTGAGCCTTTAGGCTCGGGGTGCTGATTCCACGAAAGGAAAGCAACGCCATGAAGAAGCATACCACGTCGACCGCAATTCCTCACGTATGCGTTGAAGGCCGAGGCGCTGGCGAGCATGTCGGCGAGCTTTGAACGCTTTTGTCTTGCCGCCGGGCTCGAGACGTTGAGCGAGATGCTGGAGCAGGATGCGACGGCAGCCTGTGGCGAGCGCCACGAGCGGGGTGAGCGGCGCCAGGCGCACCGCTGGGGGCGGACCAAGGGCAAGATCGGCTTTCACGGTGGCAAGGTCGAGATCGAGCGCCCGCGGGTTCGCGGGCTCGACGGGGCCGAGCGCGTACTGCCGAGTTGGGAGAACGCCGTCAGCGAAGACTTGCTCGGCAAATGGGCGATGAACCAGATGCTGATCAACGTCTCGACGCGACGTTTCAAGCGTTCGGTCCGGTTGCCCGAGGGAGACGTTCCGGCGTCCGACGGAGCGGGGCTGTCGAAGTCGGCGACCTCCCGCCGCTTCGTGGCGTTGTCGGCGGCGCGCATGAAGGCGTGGATGGAAACCAGGCTTGACGACCTCGATCTGCTGGCGATCCAGATCGACGGCATTCACATGGATGAAGATATGCTCCTCGTCGCGGCGATTGGCGTCGACGCGAACGGCGACAAACATCCGCTCGGCCTCGTCGAGGGCGCGACCGAAAACGCGACGACGGTGCAGGCGCTCATCGACAATCTCGTCGAGCGCGGACTCGATCCAACCGTGCGACGCCTGTTCATCATCGATGGCGCGAAGGCGCTGTCCAAGGCGATCCGCCGCACCTTTGGACGCGATACGGCGATCCAGCGTTGCCAGATTCACAAGGCGCGCAACATTCTGGAGCGGTTGCCCAAATCGATGCACGCTTCGGTGCGGCGCGTCTTGCGGCAAGCTTGGGAAATGGACGACGCCGAAAGGGCCGAAGCGCTCATTCGCAATCTCGCCCGCCGTCTCGAACCGGACTGGAACGGCGTTTCCGCTTCGATCCTGGAAGGGATCGACGAGATGCTCACTGTCGCGCGGCTCGGCCTCCCTCGCGAACTGCGCCGCTCGCTCGCCTGCACCAACATCATCGAGAATGTCATGGGCACGGTGCGCAGGGTCTGCCGCAACGTCAAATACTGGCGCTCGCCCGCGATGGCCCTGCGATGGGCCGCCGCCGCCATGCAAGAAGCAACCAAGGGCTTCCGTCGATTGAAGGCATACAAGCATCTGCCGGCTCTTCGCGCTGCTCTTGCAAAGCAAGGCCAGCAGCCGCCTTCCGACGAGGCGCTTGCTCAAATCACCGAGGCTGCGTAAATTTCAATGCGCAACGACCGCTTCGAGAATTTCAACAGACGGCGGGACATCCCCCACTGTGGCGCTCCGGGCCGCGTTCATGATCACCGGAATCGGTGTTCACGATCGGCCGGAATTGGTGTTCAGGATCAACTGGATTGGATGTTCACGATCAAACGGAATCAGTGTTCACGATCCACCGGAACGCGCACACGCCACCTCAGCGAGATATTCCCGCGCCAACACGACGCGATTTCGCCCACCCCGCTTGGCTTCATAGAGCGCCGCGTCCGCGCGGGCGAGCAACGGGGAGACCTGGCCCTGCCACGATGGAGTGGCGGCAAACCCTATGCTCATCGTGATCGTCGCCTTCGCGCCGGCCCACTCCACTGGGTGCTCCGCGATGCTCATGCAAAGTTTCTCGGCGAACACGAAGGCGTCGGCGCGCATGACGTCAGTCAGCAACAATGCGAATTCCTCGCCTCCCACCCTGGCTACGACAATATCGTCTTGCCTGGCGGCCTCGCGCAGGACATTCGCCACATGCCGCAGCGCCGCGTCGCCAAATTCGTCGCCGAGCCGATCGTTGATCCTCTTGAAGTGATCAAGATCGCACATCAGGGCAGCAGCGGGACGACCCAGCGTAGCCGGCGAGGTCAGCGCGCCGGCAGCGACTTTGTCGAACGCACGACGATTGAACAGGCCGGTCAAGGGATCGAAGTTCGCAAGCCGATCGAGTTCGTCGCGGGCAAGGGTAAGTTCGCGAAGCGTCCTGCTGCTGCGGAAGGCGACGGCCGGAGCGAAGACGAGCGCCTCGATCGCCGCCAAGGCCAAGCAGAAACGCAGTGTGGCGTTTCCGCTCACGGTGTGGTTCAGATCGCCGCCGTAGAGCCACAGCAGCCCTATTGCGGTCGTGGGGAGGACGAGAGCCAGCGCGAGCAGCGTTTGGATCGCCGTCCAGCGCGCCACTTCATAGTTTGTGCGAACAGCCGGGGCCAATTCCGGGACTCCCACGCCTCACCAACAGGGAGTCTATGGCAACCAAAGAAATCAAGGCTGAAAACGATCACCGAAAGTCTGGGGGTGACAATTAACTGCTTTGAAACTAGCCATCGATTTGCCGGCCGTGGTCCTCGCGCTCGCTGATCCGATCGGCCGACCCTGGTCAACTCCGTCCGAGGCTGGGTGAAGGTAATCACATTTCGATCGACCTGCATGGGAAGCCGTTCGAGGCCGCCGGGTGGTCGGCGAGCGCATTTGCAGTGACCGACAAAGGACAGGCCGCCTGCGCGACAATGAGTTCCGCAAAGTGACCCCCTTCCGCGCAGCGCACGGCATGCGGGTTGCACAGTAGATAATCAACGGCAAACGACCTACAAAACACCGTTTGCGTCAATAATTCTGGTCGAATGTGGCATGAACATTATCAGGATGCTGGCGGCTCAAACGGTGGACCGACATGGAAAGAAACCGGCACTATTCGGGAAAAATGGTAATCAAGATCGTGTATGGCTTACAGTTATTTCGTCATAATGAAGGTTGACCCAATCCACCACCTTCTCGCTCAGGCGAGCAATGATCGAGGCCGGAAAGTGGTTTAGGGTGTCGCCGCCATATCGAATTTGATTCGGAAATTGTGAGGCACCGTATTTCTCGGCCTGCAGCAACTTTCCAATGGTCGCATTGGTATAACTGCTGTCTACGACTATTGATCTAATTCTAGATGCATTCACTCGCCTTCCAATAAAGCCCGAAATTGTACATTTTGAAATCAATAGTAGTAACTCCGAAAGGTTATGCCCGCACTTTTTTAGTTCAGACGAGTCAATTCCTGCCTTCTCAAGGGCCGCTTTTAGTGAGATTTCACAAGCGACCAATGCAGTATATAGCGCAGCCCTTTGAGAATCTTTGCAATCCAGCCCCCCTGAAACGATAGTCATGCTCGCCTCAGACAACTTTCGTGCAAAGCCAATGCTGTACTCGGCCATTTCCAGTTTCCAGTTCCGTCCGTTCGGCTCCAAACGGCCACGCTTGACCGCAGAGGGAGGCGGTTGGCACGCGCGACCGCAGCGCTTGGATGCCAGCGTTCGTCAGCGCATGGCGACATTCACTCCCGTAGGCGGCGGTCAAACGAGTATCCGCTCCACCTGCGGAAGGGGCTCGAAGGGTAGGGGAGGGCAGGAGGGCGAGCTGGTTCACCTCGGCCTCGGCGGGGTTGATGCGGGACACCTCCAAGTGACTGTCACGTGGCGCGTTGCGCCTTTTTCAAAGAACTCTCGGTCAGCGTTGTGGCTCAGTGTGAAAGGAAATGAGCCCCGGCCCTTCCAACGCTCATGGGCCGTGGTACAGCCCTGCCTAAACCCGCGCCTGAACCAATGTTCGGCAAATTCGCGGAGAAGCGAACGATATCGGTTGCGCAGATCACCTCCTGCTGGCCTGACGGCGAATCCGTCAAGAAATTCGTCAAGTTCTTTGGCGCTTCGTCTGAGTGATGCCGACGCCCCTTCAACGAAGTCTTTTGATCGAGTTTCTCGCGTTTTAGTCTTGACCGACTTTGCCCTGCTGGTGGATCGCATCTCTGTCCGCTCCGAAACATACGATAAAGGACATTATCACATACAGACCAACAAAACGCCCAAACGCGCGGTCGTTATTGAATAGTCGCCGCATCAATGTTCATCACATACGAGACCAGTCTCCGTTCTATGTTGTCTCTGACAAACACTATCGTGCCGCCATGAACAGATGTCGACTTGTAGTCCATTTCCAGAGCCACTTGGGACCTTTCGCTCAATTCTGCTTTAAATTCCTTATATGGATAAGCGTAGATTTTCTTCTCATGGATATCGTATAACATGATTGGTTTTTTACTACCGTAGGCCATGTACAAGCCACGGATGTTGGACCACTGCTCTTGAATTGCACTATAATATTGATCACTCATCGATCGTTCCGGTCTGGCTCCTACGGCAGCGAGCGTCTAACCCTTCGAGAAACTACTCCACCCGCGCGGCCAGTCTCGCATGGGGTTGTGAACCCCACCACTCTGAGACAGGCCCCGGCCTTCGCGTTCCCCCTCAGCTCAATCAAGCATCCCCGCGCCTCCCGCCACCCCTACCGCGCGAGCGGTTTAGTCCTCGCGCAAATAGCCGTCATTTGCCAGGGCGAAACCGATGGGCCGTAGATCGATTTTGAGGGGCTCGCACTTCCCGCAAACCCGGTATAGTCGTTCGGACCGGCCGGGCAGTGTCGCTCGAAGCGACGTGCCGCCGCCAGGAACCGATCCGCCCATGCAGAACCTCACGCCCGAAGGGCTCCGCATCGTGACCGACGCCGCAAAGCGCCATGGGGTCAGCCTGGACGGAGCGCTCGTCTTGCTTGATGCGCTCGCGCGAGGGAATGGGCGCCAGGCTCAATTCAATCACCCCGATCTCGGCGGGATGGGACAATGGTCGCAGGGCGGAATGATTATGATTGGCGACATGTTCAATCAGGGCCTCAAGTATCGCGTCGATGCGCTCTGCAACGAACTCGCCGGCATCCTGCACCTTCAACCTTTAACCTCCAAGGCCGAGAGTTCTCAGTCACAAACGCTGAGTAGCGGCGGCGAATTCAGTCTGTTCGTGGCGGGCGCTGGCTCGGCCAGCCAATGGTGGCCTGCCGAACTGGGCAGTCCCGCCTCCACTGGCGCTCAAAATGATCTCCGGTACGCCTGCTTTCCCGGCTCGCGCCGACTGGCGATCCAGCAAGGAGGGCAGGTCCGGGTCTATGACACCGGCGAGCACAGGATATCGGGATTCTCCCAGCAGCAGGGCGGCGATCAGTCGCTGACGTTCACCAGCCAATATGGCCTCGTGCACGTCGCGGACCTGGTCCTGGTTGTCCCCGAGGGCGATCAGCCGCGCAATCCCGCGCCGTCCGGTTCCGCGCCGCTGCCGGCGCAAGCGCCCCAATCGGAGACGCGCGCCGCGCCAACGGCTCCGTCCCCGGCGGCACAGCCTGCGATGGAGGACATCGTCAAGACGATCGAGCGGCTCGCGGAACTCCGCCAAAAGAACATTCTGACCGAAGAGGAGTTCGCGTCCAAGAAAGCGGAGCTCTTAAGCCGCCTTTGAGCGACCGAACCCCGTTCGTTACGCATCGTGATCGAACCAGGCTGCGCCGTCGCCGAGCGCCGGGATCCTGTCGGGGTTGCGAGCGCATTAGACAGCCCCGATCGTTGCCGGGAAAATCAACGAATCCGTGGCTGTTCATTCGAGCCGCAACCGGGCGCCGTCCGCTCTGCCGATCCGCACTGTCCTGCATGATCAAGCGCGAGCAGCACTGTTCGCGCGCATCGTTCCACAGCCAGGAGAGTGCGACGGTCGGCCGACTGCGGACGGCAGTCAGGAAATCGATGTGGGCAAGGCCCGAGGCGCGCGAATTGCCGCGCCGCTCGCCACACAAAGTCGGCGCGAGGCAGCACTTACGGGTAAGCCCGTGGTCACTGCCTCGATTGGAACGGCATATGCTTTGTTGCGTTTACTTAATCTCGAACCAATCGTCCCTGGTGCTGGCGCCCTGCTGTCTGGCGCCTATTGAGGCACCATCGTGTCGAGCAAGACTGAAGTGCAACCTCGTGCACATGATCTGGGTCGATCAGGCCTACGGCCTCGTCATGCCACCGGCCGCCGCGTGCGATCTGCTGATCGGGATCGAGCCCCTGCCCTGGTTCAAAGGAAGAACCCAATGCGTGCTGTTCAACTCACAGCTTTTGGCAACCCTGTCGACAGTCTTGAGTGCGTCGACATTCCCGAGCCCGACACTCCCGGCCCAAACCAGGTCCTCATCGGCGTCGAGTATTCCCCCATCAACCCGAATGACCTCATGGTCGCACAGGGCATTTACGCATTCCGCCCCCCGCTCCCAGCCGTCATCGGCAATGAAGGGGTCGGCCGGGTTCTGGCCGTAGGGCCGGGAGTGGAGAGCGTCAGGCTCGGCGACCGGGTCCTGGCGCCGCCTTCCAGCTTCACTTGGAGGGAGCGGATAGTCATATCGGCAGGCGGCCTTTCCGCCCTGCCCGCTGACGCGGACCCGCAGCAGTTGGCGATGCTGGCGATAAATCCCCCGACCGCGGCGCTTCTGGTCAGCGAGTATGTCGACCTGCAGCCGGGCGAGTGGGTGGTGCAGAACGCCGCCAATTCGGGTGTTGGGCGGTGGGTAATCGCTTTCGCGAAAACCCGTGGCCTGAAGACCGTCAACATCGTCCGGCGCCCGGAACTCGTGGCCGAGCTCGAGGCGATCGGCGGAGACGTCGTTGTCGTCGACTCTCCGGATGTCCCGGACAGAATCAAAGCGGCTGTCGGTCAGGCGGAGCTCCGCCTGGCGCTCGACGGCGTCAGTGGCCCGGCGACGGGCGTGCTGGCAGCGACGCTCTCGCCCCATGGCACCCTCGTCAGCTTTGCGGCCATGAGCGAGGGTCCGATGTCCATCAACCCGCTAGACGTCATCTTCAAGCCTCTCACGATGCGCGGCTTTTGGCTGGGCCACCCGGAAATTGCCACCAAAATTGGCCCAGCAATCGTGCAGGCGGCGGCGATGATCGCCTCCGGCCGGGTGCACATACCAGTGGCCGCGACCTACCCCATCTCCTCGATCAAACAGGCTGTCGCGCATGCGCAACGGGGCGGAAAGATCCTTCTAGACGTTGCCGGATCATCTACCTGACCTCGGAATCGAGCGTTCGATATGGCCACCACCATCAAGATCAACGGCGTCGATCGAACGGTCGATGTCGACAGCGAAGCGCTTCATCCAGCCTATCGGACGAGGCGAGCACAGAGCGATCGTCGGGGCGAAGGGTTCACCCACAGCGCCTGAGCGGCTCGCGGACGTCCACACACATGCTCTCTTTCGAACCGAAAGCCAGTCTTTTCTTGGAGGGCGGGCGCTCTGATTGAAAAGAACAAGCGGCTGCCACCGATGTCGTTCGCTCGCCTCGCCGCCCGTGGTTGACGTCGGGGCGTCAGCCGGTCCCGCACCTTCGCCTCGACCTTTGCGACGAGTCCGCCGATGCTGAGGGCGCCTGCCGCGGCCGCGCAGCGGATCGCTGTGTCCTCTTGGACAAGCCCAAAGAGACTTTGGACGCGAACGTACGCATGAGCCTTGCGGATCTCGTCCTCGGTTCGATGGGCAGACGAAGCGAGCAGCTTACTCAGTCGAGCGCGCCGGTCATTCAAGTGACGTCATTCGAGCAGAAATCCGGAGAAATGGGCGAGGATCGACGAATGCGCGATTAAGACTGTGGGCGTCGCTCCCCCTTAAGCTCGCGCTGGGCACAAGCTCGTGGATCGGCTCGACCCGCCAGTCTGAACCTGATCGTTGCCGTTCGCGCTCCGTGAGGGTGCCACCCACCGCACCTTCTCAGACCGTGATCAAACCGCCCCGCATATGCCCTGAAGTTACGCGCCCAGGGTTAATAGCTCGAGGTGACGTCGTAGAGCACGAGCGCTCGGGTGAATGATCTCAGGTGGGAAACGATATCCGCTGTAGCTGATTTTCGTCATGCCCATCGGGCTACCGCGCTTTCGAAGATTGAACAAGCTGACGCCGGCGTGACAAAGCCCGATGGGCGGCTCGGCGGGCGAACGCCGCCATGGGGGAGCGCTGCGCGCCTCGCTGAGCTCCGACATCACCGCGGCGGTTTGCATTGTGATCCACATCGGGGCGAGCGTGTCGAACCGTCTGGCGGACATCCTGGGCCACGGTGCCCGATCCCGAGAGCGGCGCGAGCGAGCGCGCCGCCTCGACCGCGCCGATGTGCTCCGTATCGCACGCCGCCGAAGCCGCGCCTAGGCGTGAACGCGCGGGCCCACATGTGGTTCAACTTGGCGGCTATCGGAGGCTCAACTCCTTGAGTTGATTCATGGCGCGTTGAGACGAAATCCAAAAACTGGCCCCCAAACTGCGCAAGTTGGGCTAGGGGCAAGCGCTCGCCTTCAGCCTTCAGCAGCCAAGTGCTTGGCCTCGTTGACCTCGGTAGTGGAATGCGTTGCCCCGACTGTTAGCCGCAGGCCGCCGCGCCTGCTTGCGACCCGATCGATCACGCCTGCGTTGGCTGCGCCTGCGTAGCGCGCTCTATGAACTGGGTTGATACCAATGCCGCCGGCGCCAATCACAATCACCGTAGCTATCTGTTCATTCTACAAGACTACCCTTGCGGGTGGCGACATTCGCAGCCTCCTGGCGGTAAACTGCCAACATTACCCGCAGCTCTGTGTGGCCCAAGGTTGGTACTGAGGCCAACGTGATGAATACAGTCTGTCGCCCCGGATCGCTGTGGTGTCGTCATGGTTTCCTCCCCGTATTCGGCGCGGCTGCCGCGAACAAGGGAATACATCCCGCAAGGCAAATTTATTGGAGATAAACAGTCACGATGAATTCGATCAGAGAATAGTGCCAAGCCAAGTCACCGCTGCCCGTATATATGTGGCGAGCAAAGAAGAGTAAAACGCTGATAGAGCCTCCCCCCAGAAGCATTATGCTCACAATCGATCCCAAAACTCTCGTCGTGGATCTGCTAAGACCGTGTTCAAGCGCAAATTGCTTCGCTCGAGCCGTGAGTTTTTGCTCGCCGCGCATTTTAACGCTCCCCGCAGCCCTGTGATGGGTCTTACAATCGGTCTTACAATTCAATGCGGATCGTAGCGGACGGCGAGCTTGTGTGGACGTCAGGCGTGCGGACTCTCACTCCGACCATTCTTCGCAAGCACGGATCGCAGTATCAAAGGTCTGGCGGCGAGCGTCCGGGCAGGCTCCGGGCAAGGTGCTAGCGAAGGCTGGCGGCCTTTGGCCTTGCGCTCGAAGACCTGGCGGCCATTTCGATCAAGAATGCGCAGCTCCTTGGTTTGAGGCGGCCACGCGGCGCATGCGGCGGCGATGATCGCTGCTGACGCGTCCGAAGCCTCGATCTGGACTTCGTCCAGAAGCAAGGTCGCCCGACCGGACGAGAAGCGGATGAATTGGATGCGGAACGGTTGAGTTTGCGCAAGGGGGCGCGCCGCTCCGCCGGTGTACCGGTCGAACCGTAGATCAGGATGGTTCCGTTCAAGAGGCTGGACCTTCTCGGAAGAACCGGGTGGCGAGGATGGCAAACCTGCCCTCAGGTTGGTGTTCGCGGGTTTCCGGCACGGCGCACCGCTGCACATGACGCCGCGCTTCCTGAACGATACGACTGTCCCAGTAGCGCGACTTCGCGCGCTAACTCGCCGGCGACCCGTACCCGTCAACACGTAACGATCTCGGGCGTCGTCCCAGCGCATTAGGTTGGCTTGGATGGCCTTCTCACGGAGCAACATCGTCATTGGATCGTGGACGTGAGCGGGCGCGACGTCCCCGTCGCCTCCACTGTCTTCAAAGCCTCAATCAATTTCATTTCAAGTGCGTCGATCATCACGGTTCTCAAATGATATTTCCGGCTCGTTTATGCAAGGGTCGGTGAACACCTGCCCTTTGCATGCACTGGCGGGCGGCAAGAGCGGTCGCGCGTCGCTTAAATGTGTCGGGGTTCGCGATGAAGCTGAGCGCAGGCTCCACCCGGCTTCGGAAGCTGTCGTCGGACAACAGCTCCAATACTCTCCGCCGCGGGACCCTCGCCAAGCGCCAGCAGGTCGTTGAGCGCTGGCCCGCCTGCCGCCGCTGCGGCGTCGCTGGCCTCGCCTGCCAGCAGCCCCTTCGAATTGAGTGCCGGCAGGTCAACGATGAAGTCGCCGATAGCCACCCCACCGCGCAGGTCGTCATTCTGGGGCGAGAAAATGCCGAGCGGCAGGTTCTGCACCGGAAAGTCGTTATGGCCGTCGGCGCCCCGGACCCAGCTTCGTCGCGCCGGATCGTGAGTTTCGTCGAGGGTGGGCATAGTGTTCATGGCCGCCTCGGATCGAAACGTTTGGTCAGCTTGGCACCGTAGGCGCCGTGGGTCAGCATGGTTGCGGCCACGGCGAGGCGAGGGCAAGGGCGACAAGGCTGGCGCGGGCGAACATAGATCACTCCTCTGTGCGTTTCCTCGATCCATTTCCGGCCGTGCTCGCACCTTTGGATTTTAGAGGCGCGGAAAGCGGGAGCGGGTGCGAGGCTCGATGCGGCAATCCCAGAGCACAAATTCGAGGCGATTATGTCTGGCCTGCTGAACCTCTCTCGGAACCGCTTTCAGCCGTTGACGTCGCATTTGGAGGCCAGCGTTATCAGCTTCTGCGCTCGCGCCTCGCTCATTCCTCGCGGCCTCCGCCTCTGTGCCGTTTCCAGCTTGAGCGGCTTTCCTGCTTGGCGACGGCGGAGGCGAACCCGCCGCGATTTTGTTGAGGATAACTCGGTCGGTGCCTCGTGAGGCGACAGCCGCAACCGCAGGACTCGCCGCTTATGAGCGCGTTGATGGCGACTTGCCTCGCCACGCCGCATTTGCAAACGACGGTCGCGCGCCGGCCGAATGCATCAACGGCGGCGACGACCCACGCGCCGTAGAGCCGGCCGACGAAATCGTCGGCGGCGGCCTTGCCGACCGGCGCTAAGATCGGATCATGTCGTGACTGCTGCATTCGTCGCCTCGGGATTCTGTTTAGCCTTAACCGTCTCGGCGAAACCGCGTCCACCTTCGGTCGATCCGTCCACAGAAACGCGCTGCGCCGGCCGTCGCTCCCATCGGAGGCCATTTCAGGTAGCCGGTTTATCCAGATGGCGGGCTCCGACCCGATCCGGCGACGAGCGGCGGTGACCGGATCGGACGGCAAGTGGCACATCCGCCACGTTATCGGGCCGGACGAGTACCATGAGGACGTGGACGACAACGCCTTTACCAACGTCATGGCGCGCTGGAACATCGCGCGGTCGTTGAGCCTCTTGCCTCCTCGCCGGACAAGGCGGTTTTCGCGCTCGTCGACGCCGAGGCCGACGCCCTCGACCTAGCGAGCTTCTCGCAAGGGACGCCGGCCTACCCCGACCGCTCGACGACGGTCGTCCTCCAGCTTCGCTCGCTCGCGCGCGGCGAACTGCTGTGGCTCGCCGGGCCGGGAATTCGCGGCGACGCGACGTTGCGCACCAGCCCTTTGCCCCACCGCCGGCCGACCCGGCCCCGCCCGCGACCGCGTCCGCGGCCCCGGAGGCGCCGGCCCCCCGCGTAAGGGACCTCGTCGCTCGATCAGATCGTCGCGGGCGCGAGGCGGCGGCCGCGCCGGACGCGCCCGTCTCCGACATCACCCGGGAGGCGCCTGACTTTCCCTCGCCGCGCGACGCCCGCCTGCAGACGCTGGCGCGCGGCGACGAGGGCTTCCTGCTCTGCCTCGCCTATTCCACCCAGCGCGGCTACGGCCGCACCCATCCCTTCGTCGGGGAGATAAGGTACGGGGAGGTCGAGGTGGAGCTGTTCGTCGGGGACCTCGGCTTCGCCGTCCCGCTCGGCGACGTCAGCGTGACCGAATGCCAGATGGTCAACCAGTTCTCCGGCCGCGACGGAAGCGCGCCGCGCTTCACCCGCGGCTACGGCCTCGTCTTCGGCCAGAGCGAGCGCAAGGCGATGGCGATGGCGCTGGTGGACCGCGCGCTGCGCGCCGACGAATTCGCCGAGGAGCGCAAGGCTCGCTCCTGCACGACGCTGCTAATGCCAGAGTTTGCAGTAAATGTTTTTTTGGGGGGCTCAAAACGGGAGACCCCGGCCTTGAACGCCTCAATCGGGCGGAGAGCGACCGTTGGCCGAACGGCGGGAAACGGACGGAGAGGAGGCGTTCCTGCGCGACGCCGGAAGCCTGGACTCCGCCCGGAGCGGGCATCGACCGAGGCGGCAGCAGATCATCGCGAAGGTGAACTGCGATCATTCGAACCCGCCACCCGGGACGGCCGGAGTGCGCAAATACCGGGTCGTGTGGCTCGACCGGGAAGCTGGGATGTGATCGCTGTGGAGCGGCTCATCACGGCCACCGCTTTTTGACTGCATCGCGCACCGGCGTCTGCACCTCAATGGGCGCTTTCCGGATATAGGTCAACGCTAAACCAAATGTTGCGGCGTCTCGCTTTTCCAGATCTTCGAGGTACCGGATCGCCGCGTTAATAATGAACGGATCGCCGCGCTTGCCTGGCTCATGCAATCTGCTCGCTAGCGCCGTCCAAATCGCGGCGTCATAGCCATTCGCCTTCGCCCAGGCGGTGATCGCTGCAACAGCATGCGGGTGACGTTGCATGGCGCTATCGCTTTTCTGACCCGAAGAAACGTCGGTGAAGCCAACTCGCGCATGTCTTCGGACATCTCCTGGAAGCGGCTCTCCTTTGGACCCCTGGCGCATCCATAGGTTCAAAAGCGCCGCATTGAGGTCGCCAAAACTACTTGGGGCTGCATAGGTCGGGCAGCTAGCGCCAAAAGTCTCGTCGATCACCAGTGTCAGGCGTTCGTCGCCCGAAACTCGGCCGAACTCGAGGGGTAGGTGGGGACCATTCGGCAAGAAGTCAGCGGCCACCTCCAGAACTCCGCGTTCCCAGACAACCGAGCCCCACCCAAGAACAGCGATCTTCATGGTTCAGCCTCCTCTTTTAGGTCCAGGCCAAGCCCCGTTTCGACACCGCTCAGAAGAAGGCAGGGATGCCGATCCCGACGAAGCCGCCCGGGCCGGGTGTAACAGGATAATACGGCCCGGATTCCTGAATGATGTTGCCCAATGTAACGGAATGATGCCGCCCGGGTCGCGAGCCTCGCTGGCCGATGGGATTGTTGTCACCGGCTGTGGTGTTGGGTCAAGCCTTCCTCGATTGTTTTGCTTGGGTCCGACGCAGGCTTTCGCCGGCGAGTTAGATGCGATGAGCGTTGTAGACGAGACGGTCCAGGATGGCGTCGGCGCAGGACTTCGCGCCAATGGTCGATCGGAAGCATCCGCCACTACGGGCTCTTCGCCAACGCCAACCGCGCCGAAAACATCGCGACGGCCCGCGCATTCCTTGATGTCGCCCCGCCTGCCGCCGACCAGCAACCGCAGTCGGATATCGCGCCGGAGGCGCCACGCGTGCTGCCCTGCCCATGCCCGCGTTGCGGCGGACGCATGATCGTGATCGAGGTGTTCGCAGCCGGCTGCGAGCCGAGGTGGCGGCCGACACCGGGCAGGTTCGACACGTCATGAACCAAACCTTCTTTGAGCGCCGCCGCTTTCCCGTTCCATTGCGTTGGCTCCACGCCGGCGGCGATCTCTCTCGACCCCATTCACGCCGCTCAAGGCGCCCCGCGCCCGTTGATACGCTCGAGCGCCCGCCGAGACGCCCTTCTCACTCTCTCGCCCGCCCCGCGCGCAGCCATGCAGGCCGCGTCGCCGCAGCGTCGCCCCCGCCAGCCGAACTCGGCGCTAACATCAAATTCCCATAGCGCTCGCTGCCCAGTCGCTCCCCAACTTCCCGCGACTTCGTGCCCTGGCGCTTTTTGGACGCCGGCTCGCTGAGCGTGCGGAGCGTCGCGGTGTTGCCGGCGTCCAAAAACCTGCACACAAGCGGTCGTTGACCTGACGGGCGCAACGAACCGGTGAACGAAATCGGTGCGGCCGGAGCTGCTGACGGACCCCTCGACCCCGTGACTTGATGGTCTCCCGGTACTCGTTTCACCGGCGTGAGTTGGGCAGGCCACTTCCAGATAGGTCTGCTAGCCCCTGGGTCTGCCCGAGCTGCTTCATCCGCTCCCGCAGGGCAAATTTCTGCACCTTGCCGGTCGATGTCTTGGGGATTTCGCCAAAGACGGTCGTGCGCGGACACTTGTAGTGAGCCAGCCGCGCCCGACACCACTCAATCAGCTCCTCGGCCGACGCCTCGTGTCCGGGCTTCATCTCGACGATGGCGCAAGGCGTCTCTCCCCATTTCTCGTCCGGCATTGCGACCACTGCGGCCAGCTGCACACCCGGGTGCTCGAAGAGGGCGTCCTCGACCTCGATCGAAGAGATGTTTTCGCCGCCCGAGATGATGATGTCCTTCGAACGGTCGCGCAGCTGCACGTAGCCGTCGGGATGCTTGACCCCGAGGTCTCCCGAATGGAACCAGCCGCCGTCGAAGGCCTTGTCGGTCGAGGGCTTGTTCTTGAGATAGCCCTTCATCACCACATTGCCGCGGAACATCACCTCGCCCATGGTTCGACCGTCGGCGGGGACCGGCCGCATCGTCTCGGGGTCGAGCACGTCGAGAGCCTCGAGCGGGTGAATACGCACCGCGACATCACTTCGCCCACTGCTCGCGCGCGCGGATGATCGCGGCGTTGAGCTCCCCGCCGAATACGAACAAGAGCGCGACCCAGTAAAGGTAGACGAGCGCGATCATCACCGAAGCGAGGCCCGCGTACATCGAGATGTAGTTGCGCACGAATTCGCTGAGGTAGGCGCCGAACGCCTCGCCAAATGTGATGCTGGCGACAAAAGTCAGCGCGACGCCGGGAAGGAGGTCGACGATCCTTGGCCGGTGGGCCGGCAGAATGAGGTGGGCGAGGAGGAGCGAGATCGCGAGCATGAAGCCTGCGATGCCGAGACGGGCGAAGGTCAAAAGGTCGCGCGCGGCGGCCACCCAGGGCAGGTAGGCCCCAAGCGCGTCGAGGATGAGCGGCCCCAGCACGACCAGGAACGCGAGCGCGAGAAGCGCGAGCGAGCCGACCAGAACGAGGCCCAGCGACTGGAGCCGCAGGAGCCACCAGGGGCGCTTCTCCGTGAGCCCATAGGCCCTATTGAGTCCGACCCGAAGCGCCTCGATGGCACTGGAGGCGAAATAGGACGCCAGCACCGCGCCGAGGGTCAGGAGGCCCCCGCGCGGCGCCGTCAGCACGTACGACACCTGCTCGGCGATCGGCCCCGCGACCTCCTTCGGCCATTCGGCGAACACCAGCACCGCCGCCTCTTTCGCAAGCTCATCCGATCCGAGGAATCCGGCGAGCGCCGCGACGAATATGAGGAATGGGAACAGCGAGGTCAGCAGCGTCAGGCCGATATAGCTGGCGATCGCCCAGCCGTCGTCGGCGAGAAACTTCTCGCCCGCGCTCCACAGGATCGAAACCAGCTTGCACAATCTCGCCTCGCGGGGTCTCCAACGGTCGTCGCGTCGTCATTTAGGGCGGGCGCCCCCGCGCAGCGCTACGGCCGCAGCGATCTATTCGCGTCCGATGACGCCAAAAAGACGCATCGCAACAGAAGCGGCGACGAAGCATGGTGCGGCGCAACAGCGCCGATGAAGGAGAATCCCCCGTGACGCTCGACGACCTCGCCCGCCAGGCCCAGTTCACCGCTGAGGGCCTGTTGGAATGCGCGGTGACGGCCATGCGCGAGCGGATCGGCGGGCGCGGCAAGCTCAGCGCCGCCAAGATCGATGCCGAGCAGCACGGCGCCCACGGTCTCGCCTGGCTTGCAACCTATGTCGAGGCGATCAAAGAAATGGCCGCCTACAGTCTCGCAATCGTCCCATCCGCTGACACTGAGACGCGTACGCTCACAGGCTCTTGTGCGAGCCGTCGCAATAGGGCGCGTTCTTGGACTGTTTGCAGCCGCAGAGCCAGGCGGTCGCCGTCTTCTCGGCGGTGAAGGCCCGCGGCGCCATGCCGACGGCCTTGTGCGAGCCATCGCAGAACGGCTGATTCGCGGACCGGCCGCAGGCGCACCAGTAGTAGGTCTTGCCCGCTTCGATCTCCTTCCCGTACGGCGCCTTCTGGGCGATGACGGCTTCCGACATGATCTTCCCCTCGAGCGCCCAGTTTATTCGGCCGCGGCTATGGCGTCGCGGCCATCATCCGATTGAAGGCGCGATGCGCCTCGCTGAAGAGGGCGGCCTCGCGGCCGGGATAAGCGCGCTCTCGCGCCTCATCGATCCGGCGCGCCAGGTCGGCGGTGCTCATGCGGCCCAGTCTGCCAGACTGTGACGATAATGTCGAGAAGGCCCATGCGCGGAGGCAGGGCAATCGACTGAAAATTCGCGTGACAAATGGACGACGAGCTGAATTTGTCGTGATCCTCTGATTCGGGCGGAGGATGGGTCGATGACGGAAGGGGACGCGGCTGCCGGGGCGGTGAGGGAGACGACGGTTTTTCTGTCGTATTTCGAGGCCTTGCCGGACTACCGGCAGAAGGGCGGGCTCGAGACCATGCGCAGCGCTGCCGAACTTTTGCGGGAGCGCGGCATCCTCATCTTCGACGGGCCGTTTAAGATCGCGCTTGCCCGAGCCGAAGCTCGCGTGGGGAAACCGGCGCGAGGCGTCGTGATCATCGACGAAGCACTGGCGGTTTGCGAGCGCATGGGCTACCGCGCGTACGAATGCGAGCTCCACCGGGCGCGCGGCGAGTTCTTGCGCGAGCGCGATCCCGCCAATCCCGTCCTCGCGGAGGAACCCTTCCGAACCGCCATCGCCCTCGCGAAGCGACAAGGCGCTCGCCGCTATCAGCTGCTCGCCTCGCTTGCGCTCGCGAAGCTTTACCAATCGACCAGCCGTCCCATCGAAGCCCGCGCCGTCCTCGCGCCGGCGCTCGAAGGGTTCGCGCCGACGCCGGATATGCCGGAGATCGCGGAAGCTCAGGCGTTGTTAGGGTGTTTAGCGTAGGCCTGCCGCGGCGTGGGCGCGGTGGCGCGAATAAGACGCGCCATTCATCGCTCTCGCGGTCCTGTTCGCAAGGTCCGGTTTGCGTCGCTTGCAGCCGGACGACCGTCGTCGTGATTGAGCCCACGCGGTCGTCGAACCACAAATTCGCCGCTGCATTCGGCCATAAGAGCGGCGGTCCGTCGGCTCTCGACGCCCAAAATTGTGGCGCTTTCCTCGGAGGGGACCCGATGACGCAGCCGGATGTCTACCTGCTCGGGCGCGGCAAAGCGGAAGAGCTTCGGCTTAAGCGGCAGATCGCCGATCTCGCGCCGCTGTCCGACCCGCAACTCGCGGAAGTCGGGATAAGGGCCGGCGAGCGGGTGGTCGACCTCGGATGCGGCCCGGGCGGGGTCCTCCACCTGTTGGGCAAGAGGGTCGGCCCGAGCGGGTACGTCCTTGGCCTCGACCGCAGCCCTCACTTCGTCGAGCTCGCGCGACACTTCGCGGCCGACCTCGGTCTGACGCAAGTCGAGGTGCAGGAGGGCGACGCATACGACACGGGTCTGCCCGCGCGTCGTTCGACGGCGCGCACATGCGCCTCGTGCTCGTCAACGTGCCGAAGCCGGAGCTGATCGTGCGCGTGATGGTGTCGCTCGTGCGCCCAGGCGGATGGGTGGCGAGCTTCGAGGCGGACTTGGAAGCCACGGTGCTTGATCCGCCCTCGGCCGAGTATGATCGGTTGCGGAGGGCCTATGCCGAAAACGCGCGCTCGCAGGGGATCGATCTTTTCATCGGCCGGCGCACGCATCGCCTGTTCCGGGAGGCGGGTCTCACCGACATCAAGGTGGACGTCGCAATCCCTCCTGGCCACAGCCGAAGGCCCATCTTTCGCGATTTCGTCGTGAACGTTCGGGAACAATTGATCGCAGGCCGATTCATCTCAGCTGCGGATCTCGAGCGTGACCTCAGCGCCTACGAGCGCCACCTTGCCGATCCTCACGTTGTGGCGACCTCCTGCCTCTACTTTCGCTTGCACGGGCGGGTTCCGGCGTAGCGTCCCGGGAGTTCCCCAGAGCACTCTCACGTCCCTCTCTCGACCACCGCAAGGAAGCCCTCCCGGTAGTATCGCGCATCCGCCGGTCGACAGGGTGCCCCCTCGGTTGGTGCTCGGCGACGTGGGCGCCGTATTCGCCCCCTATCGTGATTTCTGAGCACGAACGTCGCCAAAGGGCGGTGAAGCCTATTTCGCGCTCGCAATGGAATGGCGGCTTTGACACGCACTCCGGTCCTTCCCAAGGCGGCCCTTGTAGGCGCGCTCTCGTCGGGCGACGACACGGTCGCCTATGTCAAGGAGATGATGGCGCTGGCTCTGAAGGGCCACAACGTCAAAGGCCTGATCCTGACCGGGTTCGACGACGACCACAGCGAGATTGTCGGCGCGTCGATTGTCCTCGAGAAGTACCGCCCCGACTGGATCATGTACCCGAAATACTACAAAGACAGCGACGAGGCGCGGCGCGTCTTCGCGCTCATTAACGCGGAGGTCAAGCTGCGGCTCCTGTCGGGCAGCCCGCTCGAAAAGATATCCGTCCGCGTGGACGAGCTGGCGAAGCGCAAGCTCGGCGGCCTTTCGGACAAGTTCGATTTCGAGCTGTTCTCGCAGCATATCGAGGATATGGACAGCTCGAACAATTGCAGCATCGTGCTCAAGCTCACGGGGCGCGGCAACGGTGGCTTCTCATACCTGATCACCGGCGACATGACAGGGCCTAGACGAACCCGCTGGCCGTATGATCCGGGGCGTTGTGGCCATTGCGCTGAGGGGGGTGCTTCGCCCGGACGGCAGAGCGACCTCGCTTTGAGCGCCCTCGCCAAGCAGGCGGCTCTCTTGCCCAAGGTGCCGCTCTCCGCCGCAGAGAGCGGAGACGACCGCGTCGCCAAGCAGCGTGCGCGAGATCCGCGGTTTCGCGCCGAGGAATGGAGTCATTGGCCGTTTTCGTTCTATGTCGATGCTTTCCTTGCTGCGGAACGCTGGTGGGACGAAGCCACCTCTGACGTCAACGGCACGGCGCGCCATCATCTGGATATGCTCAATTTCTTCGGGCGCCAGGCCCTCGACGCGGTCGCGCCCTCCAATTCTCTTGCGACCAATCCCGTCGCATTGAAGCAGACGGTCAACGAAGGCGGAGCCAACCTCCTGAGGGGCGCGACCAATTACGCCTTTGATCTCGGTCGCCAGCTCAGGGGGGAACGCAGCGAACAGGAAAAGGCGTTCAAACCGGGGGAGACGGTCGCCATTACGAAAGGCGCCGTGATCAAGCGGACTCGCCTTGCCGAAATCATTCAGTACAATCCGGCCACGGCGTCGGTGCGGACCGAACCGGTTGTCATCGTCCCGGCATGGATCATGAAGTACTATATCCTCGACCTTCGGCCCGAGGATTCGCTGATCAAGAGCCTGGTCGACGCAGGTTTCACCGTTTTCTGCGTTTCCTGGCGCAATCCGACCCCGGAAGACCGCGACATCGACTTCGACGACTACCGTCGCGAGGGCGTGATGCCCGCGATCGACGCGGCCCTTGCCGTCACAGGCGCCTCCCATGCGCATCTGGTCGGCTACTGTATCGGCGGCACCCTGGCTATGATCACCGCTGCGTGCATGGCGCGCGACCATGACGAGCGCCTCCGAACGCTCACGCTCTTCGCCGCTCAAGGGGATTTCAAGGAAGCGGGCGAGGTGAGGCTCTTCATCGACGACAGCCAACTCGCGCTGCTCGAAGACATGATGTGGGAGCAAGGCGCGCTCGAATCGAACCAGATGGCCGGCACGTTCAGCCTCTTGCGTTCCAACGACCTCATCTGGTCGCGCGCCATTCACCAATATCTCATGGGCGAGCCGGAGCAGGTCGACGATCTGACCGCCTGGAACTCGGACGCAACGCGCATGCCCTATAAGATGCACAGCGAATATTTGCGCAAGCTCTTTCTCGACAACGACCTCGCCGAAGGCCGGTTCAAGCTCGACGGCCGCTTGGTCGCGCTGCAGAACATCCGCGCGCCCCTTTTCGTCGTGGGGACGGAGCGCGACCACGTCGCGCCCTGGCGCTCGGTGTTCAAGATCCACTATCTGACCGATACGGACATTACGTGCGCGCTGGTCAGCGGCGGCCACAATCGGGGAATCGTCGCCCCGCCCGGCCATGGGAAGTCCGTTCCCCACTTTCGGATTCGAACGACTGCGGCGAGCGATCCGCGACCGGATCCCGAGAGCTGGTCAGCCGCCGCTTCGTACCGAGACGGATCCTGGTGGCCCGCCTGGTTCGACTGGCTCGCCGACCATTCAACCGGGCTCGTCGCGCCGCCGCCCCTCGGCGCTCCGGACAAGGGCCTCGCCCCGCTCTGCGACGCGCCCGGCGAATATGTGCGGCAATGAGGAGACATTGCGTCGGTGATGGCTTGAGGCGGCTTTGTGGGAGCGCGTGTGCGCCGGTCGAGCGCGAACACTCAAGTCGCGAGCCGAATGATGGAGCATGAACATGGATCTAAGCCGGTGTTCGGGATCATCAAATCGGCGCTGGGCATCCGTCAGTTTTCGCTGCGCGGCCTCGATGGCGCACGCGGCGAATGGGGCCTCGTCACCATGGCCTGGAACATCAAGCGGATATTCGCCCTCGCACCGGCTTGACAAGGCTGTGCATGCCGGCTCTCGGTGTCAAGGTTGTTGACGCGATAGTGCTCTGCGTCCTCCGGATGGACCAGGACCATCGCCTGCCGGTCCAGCGGAATGGGATCGCATTCATGCGGCAAGCTCCGCCGGCCGATTCGGAAGGACCGCGAAGCCCCGACCCCGTATGAGCCCTTTTCCCCCCTCCGGAGGCCTCCGCTGGGGAGAGCATGCTTTCTTGGCTGCTGTGCTAACCCAACTTGCGCAGTTGGAGACCAGTTTTTGGATTTCGACGCTAGGCACCATGAATCAGCTCAAGGAGTTGAGTCCCCGAAAGCGTCTGTTTCGACGTGTAGTGACGACTAAGGGTGTTGATTTGTCATCGTGACTGTGATTTTGGCGCGACGCGATTTGCGAAGGGTGATTCGTGCCCGCAGAACGGGCCTTTCTCGCCTTCCTCACAAAAAATGTAGTGACGACTTTTTGCCTAAGTCATTGACTGCATTGATACCAGGTGTTGATTCTGCGCAAGTTGGGCTAAGGTACCCCCTCGACCAGGCCGGCCAGCACTTCCTGCGATGACGCCTTAAGATCCGATTTCATCCCGGCCTGTTACACGCCTCAATCCTCGCCAGGGCATCTCGCATCGCCGTAGCGAAGGCTGGACGGTCAAAAATGTCGTTGTGCCCAGCGTCGATCGTGCGCTCAAACACAAGGTTTCCAATGGCAAGACGCAAGGGCGCGCTGCGCCGCGCCGGCACGATTCTGTCGCGCTCAGCAATGATGAGGGCCGTGGGCGCGAGCGAGCCGCGAACGAACTCGATCGTGGGCATACGATGGTGGAGAAGCAGGCCGACAGGAGCCCACCAGTAGAGATCGCGGGCCAAGGTCTCGAGCGAGTCGAATGGCGTGACCAGGATCAGCCCCACGACAGGTCGATGGCGGGCGAGATAGGCGGCGACGGCCGACCCGATGCTGAACCCGACCGCAATGATAGGCTCGTCTGCCTGCGTCTGCCGCAGGTGGTCGAAAATCACAAGCGAATCCGATAGCACTGCGTTTGCGCTTGGCCTGCCGCTGCTCGGCGCATAGCCGCGGTAGTGGAACGTAACGACATCGCGATCGGGAAAAAGCGCGTGCAGGGTGAGGGCCATTGTCCACGCGTTCCAAGCGTTCCCCCCGAAGCCGACCAGCGTTGGCGCACCCTCAGCCTTCGCTCCCACAGATCGGATTCGCATGCCCGCGAGGCTTTCGCCGTCATGGGTCTTGACCTCCAGATACTGGGTCGATGTGGGAGGCTGGACCGGCGTCGCTCCGGCAAGCGCGGTTGGGAAGAGAAGCCAAGTCTGGGCGAAATACATCGCTGTGATGAGGGCGGCGTAGAGAGCCGTCAAGCCAAGCGCGAAGTGGACGACCCACATGGTCTCAGTCCGGATCGAATGCATCGGGAGGTCGGTGTCGACCTACGCAACAGCAGTGGGCCAGCGGGCCATTGTAAGCTCACGGACGCCGTCTGCGGCGTTGCGGACGATCGGAGCTGAGTAGTCGGGAAACACGCCTGGGATCGGCGGCAGGTTGCCGGTCGTATCGCGAACGGCCCGAGCAAATTCGCGGATCGCCTGGGGGCCTTTGGTAATGCTGTAGAGGTTGCACATAACAGAGAAGCTACGGCGCCACGAGGGCCACGTCGACCGATTTCGTTCTTTCTTCGTTCGCAATGGGATATAGCGATAGCAGGCGTCAGCAACACAGTGGGCACCCCCTCGTGGTGGGGCCGTCGGTGCGTGATGATTTGGCCTCCGAGGTTGCCAGGCATCGGCCAGGGCACGACGAGCGGTCCACATGACGGGTCGCGAGCGCCGGCGATGGCGTCAAGGTAGTCGGGTGGCAGACGCATTGATCGGTCCCTTTTCGGCCGATCCTACCCCAGCCGCTCGACCCCTTCCCTAAGCGTTTAAATGTATGATAATCGGCCGCGGACCTCAGTCCACAATCTCCAGCCAGTGCAAGCGCCCGATGGCGTCGCCCGCCACGAGGCGGCCGGACGGCAGCGCGGCAATGCATTTGATCGGCGCGTCGATTTCCAGGCGGGCGGTCTCGGCGCCGGCGGTCAGTTCCACAGCCGGATGGTGTTGTCATCGGAGCCCGAGGCGAGGCGTCCGTCCCGCAGCATGCATAGCGCGGCGACCCGACCCGAATGTCCCTCCAGGCGGGCGGTCTCGACGCCGGCGGTCACGTCCCACAGCCGGATGGTGTCGTCCGAGGAGCCCGAGGCGAGGCGTCCGTCCGGCAGCATGCACAGCGTCCAGACCAGTTTCGGCTTTGGCTTGTAGTATGGCCGGAGATTAGCGCGACTACCCTCTTCACCCGTTCCCCCAAACGCGTTCAGCTCCCTGCTTCCCGCGCCGCACCGGGGAATCCGCCGGGACGTTGGACCTAGTGTGCAGGTCCGGCCGCACGCGGCAATGCAGCGACGACGGTCGCAAACGTAGCATTGTTAGTTATCTTAGTCCAAAGGAACTTGGCTTCTGTTTTTTCCTCAGACGATGCATTTGACTTATCGATTACGGCGTGGATTTTTTGTATGCTTATGCCCGCGTGTAAAATGTTAGCGTTGCCAATTTGAACTTTAGGCGAACCTGTCACCTTCACACTATGGTCTTGAATATTAATTGCCACCGGAGGCACCACGTAATGTTCTACGACACCAACACCGCGTGCCGTGATTTTACCAATACCCGCCGGACCTTCTGGGCCAACTGCATCCTTCCAACTTATGAGCCCATGCTGTTGTAGCTCCTCAAAAACATTTGCGAGTTGACCTATCCCTACTGGAGCGACTTCCTTTAGGTTGTGAATACGAACGTAACCTCCACCCTCGTTTCTCGCATCATAAAGCTTCTGTAAAATGACGGCGCGCAAGTCTGCATCTTTCATTTGAACCTCCATTTCGAAACACGCAACTCCCCGCAGATCAAGGTGGCGCGCAAAGTCATCCGGTGTAAGGCTCCGAGAAACGTAGATAGGCTGAACACTGCCCCTCACGGCCAAGGATTTCGCAATAGTCCCAAGCGAAGGAAATTTCTGTGATGCGTGTCACACTCCGAACTTTATGGGCATACGCCTATTGACAGGCCATAGACGCGCCGAACGCCCTTTTGCCTTACGGTTGGTGGCCTCCGGGTCGATCCAGGGAGCCAGGACGTGCCATTTCGTATGGCCAAACCATAGAAAAACGATTACCATCGACGCTCGAAGCAAATTATAGTCAAAATCCCCCGGCAAAACATGCGGCCAGGCGCGTGATTGCTTATTGCCATCGGTGAGGCTAATATTTGGTCTGCTGACTAATATGTTCATCGCGAACGCCTATTTCCGTGGCATGCTCGGAGTACGCTGGGCAGTTCAGGAGGTCCTTACTCGTGCACAGGACCATTTCACGCGGTTATCTGGTCCGAGATGAGAGAAGATTACCCTCGCGCGGCACCCGACGCGATTGTGCGCTCGGACGATTTCCCTACCCGTTCGTTCAAAGTCCTTGGCTCAAAAGTTGTAGGTGTCCCAAGGCACTCCCGAGGTTGGCGAGGCTGAGCGTCTAGGGCAGCGAAAGCGATGGCCATCGTCGTCTACGCGAAAAACGCCCCAGCGCGCTTAGGATCAACCCGGTGCTTCGCGGATGGGTGAATTACTTCAGGGCGGGACATTCCAGCGAGTGCTTCGGCTTCGTGAAGGACTGGGTGGAAAAGAAGATCCGGCGAGCGGAATCCGATCATCCTGTATCGTGCTCATAACCACAGGATTTGAAGTAATTTGTACATTGCGAGGGCTTGAAGATTTCGGCGCAGGTT
Organism: uncultured Alphaproteobacteria bacterium; assembly: GCA_963758335.1. GTDB lineage: Bacteria > Pseudomonadota > Alphaproteobacteria > Rhizobiales > Beijerinckiaceae > Roseiarcus. The sequence goes on from CAVWVF010000004.1 coordinate 2,297,456, forward strand.
TCGAGGGCGCCCATCAGGCCCGCGACGGTCCGTTCGGCGATTTTGCGCAGGAAGGCTTTGAGCTTGGAGAATGGGGTTCATATCAACGCCGCGCTGTTCGAGGATTGGCTGGAGACATGCCTCGTCCCCACGCTCTCGCCCGGCGAGATCGTCGTCATGGACAATCTCCCGGCTCACAAGGGGCCGCGGGTCGAGCAACTCATCAAGGCGGCGGGCGCGGAGTTGCGATATCTCCCAGCCTACAGTCCTGATCGGTCCATCGAAAGGTCTACAAACAAAGGCGCTCCGCCGCGTTGGCCGAGTGGAGCGCCCTCGCGGCCTTAATCGCCGCTTGGGTCTGCGCGTGCTGCGCCCAACGCAGACGACCTGCCGTTGCTCTGACAAAGCCGGCCCGGCCAATTAGCGTTTCCGAAGACCAGGTCAAGCGGTTATGGGACAGCGTCTTCCGCTTCTACCCGATCGGCAGCATTCTCATATGGCAAACTCAAACGCGGCTGCAGAAGCACCGCCAGATTGGCGGCTTTCCCTTGGCTGACAAGCCGGAGTACTTTGAGCAGCAATACATTCTCGACGGCCAGCAGCGCACTACGGCCCTGCTGACCGCGCTATATGGTGGCACGATCCACGGACGCCCGGGTTTCGACCCGACGCTCTATTTGGACCTCACGGCTCCCGTCGACGACGAGGACAGCTACCGTCGCCGCTTCCTATTCTGGAGCGAGTTCGACGACCGAGGAGGCCAATTGGTCGCCAACCGAGGCCGCGTACAACGGTTTAAGAACGGGGAGATTGTCAAGCTGATCGACACCTATCACGACTTCGCCAAACTGGAGCGGGCGCTGCAAGCGGGCGAGCACGCCGATTTCGATGACCCTCTCCGCCGGAACCTGTTCCGCGCGCAAAGCGTGCTTGCCAACTACAGGGTGCCGTTCATCCTCCTCAAAGGGATAGAGATCGCTGAGGTGTGCCAAATCTTCGAACGGATCAACCGCGAGGGCCAACCGCTCGACACATTCGATATCGTCGTGGCGAAGACCTACCGCGCCGCGAACAAGGAACAAGGCGTCGCCGAGTTCTACCTGCGCGAGCGAGTGGATGAATTCCGCGCGCTGATCCCTCCACACGCCCGGTACGCGGAAGTGGACGACCACACCCTGCTGCAAATCCTGGCCACCGTAATCAGCAAGGATCAGCCAGATTCTAAGATCAGCAACATAACCGACCGCTACCTCACCGAGATCAAGGCGGAGCAGATAGAGGCGTCATGGCAGAATTTCGTCGCCGCCGCTCTAAAGGCGTTCGACTTTTTCGACCAAATCCTGCACCTCAAGGGGCCAAACCTCGTCCCCTTTCGGTATTTTTACATGACTATAACGGCGTACTTTCTCAAGGCGAAACAACCTGACTACGCTTTTCTCAAGCGCTACTTCTGGTACGTCGCGTTCCATGCTGATGACTTGCTGGCCAACACCACGCAACTCCAATCGCACCTCGCAACCCTGACCTCAGCCAATCCGTCAGCATTCTTCGTCGAATTCAGGCTCGACAAAGACGCGCTGCGGCGCGCCTCATACTCGACGCGCGGCCGGCTCTCGCGGGCGATCCTCTCACTGTTATCGAGCCGCAAGCCATGCGACTGGAGTCCCCCATACCGGGACGTCGTGTCTGACACCTACTATGTGCTCACCGACAAGCCGAACCTCCACCACGTCTTCCCGGTCAACTTCATCGCGGAGAACCCCGGCAAGAACCAGGTGGGCGTAAACAGCCTGATGAACATTGCCTACCTCACCCAACTGACCAACCTGAAGATCAGCGACAGGAACCCCGTCGACTACTTGACCAAGCTGGATAACAATGAGTTCAGGGCGGTGCTAAGAGCACATCTGGTTCCGCCGCAAATCCTCGACTGGGCGAAGCAGGAGGAACTGTCCGCCGACGCGCTTGACAAGTTCGTGGACCTGCGGGCCGAACTGTTCGTGGAAGAGCTGGCTTCGCTGCTCGCGGGCATCTCCTTCAAAGTGTTCGACAGCAGGCAGGGCGGGTAGGCCGTCGCAGCGCTAAAGGCGTGCTTTCAGACTTGTGACTCGGACCGAAATGCTCCTTCACCGAGGGGGATTCGGGCCGCGAGGACGAAGCCGAGAGTGAGGCCCGCGATCGCCAGCAACAGGGTGAATGATGAGCGCATACGGGGCGACGACGATCTATGCTGCCGCGTCATACTGTGCACAGAGCAATGAGCGCAAGAATGGTATCCACACTCCGCACGATCATGAACGCGATGCTAGGCAAGGTTCCGAAGCCGGGTAAGGCGGCACGTCAAACGCCTGCTCCGCAAATACGGCTATCCGCCCGACCTTCGGGACGCTGCAGTTCAGAACGTGTTGCAACACGCTGAGGCGTTATTTTCGGAGTGGGCCTAATAGTCACGGGTAGCCGTGGTGGGCTTTAAGTCCGGCGATAGCCAGTGATAGGCCCCATTCGAAGGCCTGCTTTGTGAGCGATTTCGCCTCTTCCGTCGCGAGGTTCTTTGCCGCGTCCACAAACCGTTCGCCTAGGTTCTGCTTGCGGGCCTCTGACTTGCCGGCCTCCGGTTTCGGGAATGGCGACGCGTTCAGAATTTCAAACCCCTTCGCCGACAAGACATATCGGAAAGGAGCGTCTTTCTCCTTGGGGAGAATGTGAGGACCTAAACGAGAGGAGGCGGAGCGCCGGCATGGCCGGGAGGGACGATGACTGAGCGATTGCCGCCTGCAGGCGGCGAGTCGGAATCGATCGATCGCCGGCGGGTGATGAGGCTGACGGCCGCAATTTCCCCCGGTGTCGCGGATCCACTTTCTGGAGTGGGCGCGCCATGACCGTGCGCGGCAATCATCGCGTTGCCGTAGACGACCTGCAGCTTCAGCTTCTCGCCCGTCTTGTCCGTCTGCCCCGCGCCCTGAAGCGCCTCCGTCATCTCGATCGCCTTGCCGAGATGGGCGATCGCCTCCTTGAACGCCGAGCGGCGTAGCGCGAGATCGCCCGCCTTGCCCCAATATTCAATTGCGAGCTCGGTTAAGCCCGCTTGCGTAAAGTGGTGGGCGATGAGTTCCGGTTCCGCGTCGACAACGTCGGGGAATTCTTCGCGCAAGGTTTCGAAACCCTCGCAGCCTTTAGGAGCGCGCGCCCGACGCGGGTAGACGCCGCGGACATGTACGCCCGCTTTTCGATCAATTACGGGCCCTGGGCGGGAAGCTATGTGCACGGCGACCTGACGGGGATGCGCGAACCTGCGCAGGCTTTTCTGCGCGACGTCGAGTTGCGGCCCGGCTCGCCGGAGGCCGGCGTGGCGCATCGCGTGGCGTGACCCAATGGTTTACTGGAAATTACATCGAGGCTCGCTCGCACCTCGAACAGGCATTGGCGATTTTCGATCCGGAGCGAGACCGCGATCTGGCGTTCCGCTTCGGCCAGGACGTTGGCGTGTCCGCGATGGTCTATCTGGCAATCGTGCTCTGGCCGCTCGGCGAGGTTGATCGCGCGCGAGAGCTTGTCGACGCGACGACTGCGCGAATCGCGAAATTGGGACACCTCGCGACCTCGACATACGGGCTGATGCACAGTGTCATGTTCGAGATTATCGCCCGGAATGTAGACCGCGCCGCCCCTGCCGCCAAAGCGCTTTCCAGCGTCGCACACGAGCATGGGGTTGGCCTGTGGATCGCTTTCGGTGCCTTCTTGGAAGCTTGGGTGGAATTACGATCCGGGTCCTCGGCAATGTGTCTCTTGAATATGCGCCGGGCCGCGGCCCTGCTCGACCAGGATGACGTCGGGGCCTTTCAGCCGCTGGTCAAAGCGTCGCTGGCGGAAGCGGAAGCGCGAAGCGGCGAGACGCAAGCCGCTCTGGCTACAATCGAGCAGGCGCTCGAAGAGTTCGAACAGACAGGCCAGCGCTGGTTCGACGCAGAGATCCACCGCAGGCGCGGCGACATCCTCTTAAAGAAATACCGCACAGACCCCGATCCCGCCGAAGACGCCTTGCTCACCGCCGTCGCCGTCGCGCAACACCAGAAAGCCCGCGCCTTCGAACTGCGCGCCGCGCTCTCGCTCGCCAAACTTTACCGCGCGACCGGCCGCGACGCCGACGCGCACGCGGTGCTCGGCCCGGCGCTCAAAGGCTTTGCCCCGACGCCGGAGTTTCCAGAGATTGCGGAGGCGTTCGCCTTTCTGGCCGACACCGAGGCCGGCGCGCAGTCATGACGGGGGCGCTGTCACGTTGCCATGCAAAAAGCGCGAGTGGTCTTCGCCTTACGCATTTTCAAGCCGCCGCGACGGCCTCGCGCCACGTGGTCATCGCCGCGGCGCCGTAGCACGCGGTGAGATTGAGCTGACGTGAGATGGCGTTGGGCGTTGAAAGTGTTGTAGACGTTAGCGAAACGGCGCGCCCGTCCACTCGCAGCAGCTGAGAAGCCCATGCGTGTCCTGGACCGTGTACTCCTGGACCGGCTCGCCCCAGTTCTGCGTATTGCCGCCCGCGAGGGACAGGCCGGGCGCTCATGGGTGGCGGAGAGGTTCGTAGTACCGCTGAAGCCGGGTAACGCCGGGGGAGGGAAGGGGCCTCAGTTCAAGACAGACGCAAGACGTAGTGAAGGACCTGGAGATTGGGCCACCTATCAACTCCGAACAGCGTTCAGAAACTGCAGACGGCGTTGCACGCGAAAGCGAAGGCAGAACCCGGCTACCGCTTCTGCGCTCTCTACGACAAGTTCAGCCGCGAGGACATTCTGGCGCACGCCTATGCCCAGTGCCGCTCCAACAAGGGCGCGCCGGGCGTGGACCGTCAGGACTTCGAGGCCGTCGAGGCGTATGGGGTCGAGCGATGGCTGGGCGAACTGGCGCTTGCGCTCAGGCAGGAGACTTACCGACCGGATCCAATCAGACGCGTGTACATACCGAAGGCCAACGGCAAACTCAGGCCGCTGGGCATCTCAACCTTGCGGGATCGGGTCTGCATGACAGCGGCGATGCTGGTGCTGGAACCGATCTTCGAAGCCGACCTTCCACCGGAACTCTACGCCTACCGTCCCGGGCGAAACGCCCAACAGGTGGTGGTCGAGGTGGAAGAGCTGCTGTTTCGCGGCCATCCGGAAGTTGTGGACGCCGACATTGCGGGGTTCTTGGATGCCGCTTCATACTGCCCCCAGGTTTATTGGATTCGGCTGAAGAGGGTGGGTTGGCGCTCTATCACTTTGATCCGTAATCCTCTTTTGCCGCCTTTGGTGACGTGAGCCGCTTCGACCTCTCCGCGCTTTACACGCTGCAAGACGGTCTGGCGCGTCACGCCGAGCGCGCGGGTGGCCTCCTGCATGGTGATGAAGCCGTCGCCGGCCGCCTCGGTGAACTTCGCTTTGAGCTCATCGGTCATGCGGATGCGCCAGGGCGCCCCCGGGGTCACCTGCTCACCGGGTATAAGGCCGTCATTGAGCCAGCGATGCAGGGTCGATGGCGCGACGTTGAGCGCCGCCGCGGCCGCCGCAACAGTCATGATCTCTCCTTCGGCGACCTCCGGCTTGGGCTGGAAACACGGGATGCGCCAATGGGTACGCAAACTGGCGACCCGATTGGCCTCGAAGCGATGGCCGCGGGCCGTCGTCCGCCCCTGGCGATTGAGAATGCCGGCGATCACCGTGTCCGGATAGAGGGCCGCCAGCCGGCGCACGAGGTCCAGGGTCTCTTCATCAGTTCGAACTGTTGCGGGTCTTGAGCGAGGTAGCGGCACGTCGAGATCGGTCAACGCGCCACCCTTCCAGCGCAGAGTGAGGTGGGCCGATGACTTGTCACGGTCAACCGAGAGGATCACCTCCTCGATGAGGGCTCGCAAAAGCTCCTTGCGGTCGCGCGGTGTGGTCGTCGGCGCATCCCAGACAGTGGCGAGGTCGGCCCCGAGGGCGAGCAGGCGAACACGCTCCTCCTGGCCGAGGACGCGGGGGCGTTGCTCCAGGCGGCGGGCGAGTTCATCCTTCGCAGCCTCAAGGTCCGCCAGGCGCTGCTCCCACTCGCGCTCGAGCCCACGGGCGACGAGCCGGTTGTCCGGGTCGACCGCCATGTAACGACGCTCGGCGCGGCTGGCTTCATAGCTCGCGCGTTCGACGCCCAGCCGCCATTGCTTGAGCGCCGCTTCGCTGTCGGCTTCGAGGCGCTCCGCGGCGGCAATGGTGGCGGCGAGCTTGGCTGGCTCTAGCGCGGCGAGGAAGGTCTTTGCGATCGCCTCGTCGATCTGCACGCCGCCCACGTTGAGACAATAACAACCGCGGCCCTCGACAATGGTCTTACCCGCGCAATGGTATCCAGGGGTGGTGTTGCGTCCGCTGTAGTGCGTCTTCAAACGCCGACCGCAGTGGCCGCAACTGGCCAGGCCCTGCAGAAGCGCCGAGCCCTCTCTCACGGCGCCGCCCACCTTGTGCGGCCCAGGGCGGGTGTTGGCAGCGAGCCGGGCTTGGTTGGCCTCGTACGTTGGCCAATCGATGAAGCCTTCATGGTGCTCCTTGATCAGCACTTGCCACTCAGACTGGGGTAAGTGTCGCATGCGTTTTTTGCGCCGGCCAGAGACGTCGAGCGTTACCTCCCGGCGCGTCTTACCGTAGGCATATGCGCCCGCATAGACCGGGTTGCTCAACACATGGTGGATGGCGGTGTAGCTGGCCTCCACCCAGCGGATTTCGCACCGCTGATGCATCCGCAGCGGTAGGCGAAGGCCCTGCGATCGGAACCACAGCCACACACGCCGCGCCGAACCGGTCTCGGCGAATCGCGTGAAGACCGAGGCGATCGTTGTGCGCACGGCCTCATCGGGGTGGAAGCGGACTTCGCCATCGGCCTCGCCCCAGACAAAGCCGACCGGCAGGCCGCGCCGAAGCTCGCCACGCGCCGCCTTGTTGCGGATGCCGCCGTTGAGCCGGGCGCGCAGGACGTAGAGCTCCGCCTCGCTCATGGTGCCCTTCAACCCGAGCAGGAGCCGGTCGTTGAATAGCGCCGGGTGATAGACCCCATCCGCATCGCCGATCAACGTGTCGGACAGGCCGCACAGGTCGATGAGCCGATACCAGTCGGCATTGTTGCGGGCCAATCTGGACACCTCCAGGCCCAACACCAGACCGACGTGTCCAAGGGCAACCTCGGCGGTCAGCCGCGCGAAGCCTGATCGCGCGACTGCGCCGGAGCCGGTCAGACCGAGGTCCTCGTCGATGACGACAACCCGATCGGTCGGCCACCCAAGCTCACTGGCCTTATGCGCCAAGGCGTACTGTCGATCGGTCGACTCGCGGTTGTGCTCAACCTGGGCGGAGCTGGACTGGCGCAGATAGACGACGGCCACGCGGGTAAGGTGACTGGAGGTGATCTTCTGGATGTCACTCATCACTTGTCTCCAGCGCTGAGCTGGCCGCGAGCATCTGCGCGATGAGACGCGAGAGGATGTCCAGCGCTGCGATCTGGGCCTGCGGATCGATCTGATCCCAGGGCCCCTTCATCCGGGCCGCCAGCGCCGCGGGCCGTTCGAGAAACGCCAACTCCAACTGCATGATCGCCCTCCTCTCCGGGGGCCAACTCGGCGAGTCGGCTGAGAAGAGCGTCGATGACGGCGCGCGCCTTGATCAAATCACCCACTGCGCAAAGGTCCTCGCCGTCCTTAACCTCTCCCGGCGCGTCGATGCCGCAGCTCCCCAACCAGTCCGTCCAGGCTGACGGAATGAGGGATCGGCTGCCGTCGGGCAGCACCACCAACAACAACGGCACGCCGCGCCGCGTCAGGCCGTTGATCACGGCGAGGCGGCGTCCTTGGAAGGGATGCCGCCTGCGGGTGATGACCACTGAAGTCGGAAGGTCTTGGGAATGGGTAGTCTGTGGTGTCTTCGTTCGGGAGCATTCCCCATGCCGAGCTTTTGAAGTCGGCAGCGCGCCGGATCGTTGATCGGCGCGTGCTGCATCTGATCAGGATGTGGCTGGATTGTCCCGTGGAAGAAACCGACGATCGAGGACGGAAGACACGCACGACCGAGGCGCGGGACAAGCGGCGCGGCATTCCGCAGGGCTCGCCCCTCTCACCCTTGCGGGCCAATATTTACATGCGCCGGTTCGTGCTGGGATGGAAGATGTTCGGGCTTGAGCGAACCCTCGGCGCGCGGCTCGTGACCTACGCCGACGACCTCGTGATTCTGTGCAGAAGGGGCAAAGCCGAAGCGGCCTTGCAGAGACTGCGGGAGATCATGGGCAAGCTGAAGCTGACGGTGAACGAGGAGAAGACGCGCATCTGCAAAGTGCCGGAAGGAGAGTTCGACTTTCTGGGATACACGTTCGGGCGAATGTTTTCGGCGCGGACCGGCCAGGCTCGTATCGGCTACCGGCCGTCAAAGAAAAGGATTCAGCGGGTGGTCGAGAAGGTCCACGCGCTGATGGACCGATCGTGCACATGGCAAGAGACCACAACGCTGGTGGGCAAAGTGAACCGCACGCTGCGCGGATGGGCGAACTACTTTTCGGTAGGCGTCGTCAGCAAGGCGTATCGGGCGCTCGATGCCTACGCGGCGATGCGGTTGCGCCGGTGGTTGCGCTTCAAGCACAAAGTCAGGCGACGCAAGGGCGGGAGCTATCCACTCTCGCACCTCTACGGGCACTTCGGGCTCGTACGTCTGAGCCGGCTTGGGCACGACGTGCCGTGGGCGAAGGCGTGAGGTCTTGTCCGAGAGCCGGATGCAGGAAATCTGCCTGTCCGGTTCGATGAGGGGGTTGTGTCAAGAAGACGCGCAAGCGTCATGCTGTACGATAGATGAAGGAGGACCCTTCGAAGTCGCTTTGTAGGAGGAGGCTTCAAACCGCCATGAGCTGCTTCGGTCAAAAGCCGCGGTGGTGAACGTCATGGTCAAAAGGCGTGGCAGTGATCACGTCAGGTATGGATGAGAGAGACGAGCGCAAGCGAACCTCTGATGACGCATCGAAACGAACTTGGACGGCATCGAAACCGGGGTCTCCCTCTTGCTCCGGGATCAGCGTGGAAGATACCTACCTACTGACCATGCGGTGTCCGGTGTTCAGGAGGCGTGACTCTCGCCCAGGCTTTCGTATGGAACTTGAGACCCTGACTGGCCATGCCAAGGGAAAAGGCTCAAGCGGCTCACCCGCAAGGCCGAAAGTACCGATGGGCCAGTCAGGCGCGGACCGCCCCATAGTAGCGACGAAGCGGGGTAATGCCCGTGGAGCGAAGGGGGTGGGTCACTCGCGGCATTTGTTGGGTCAACGGGAGACCGGAGGAACCCAGCTCTTTCGCCGGAAGGCGCCAGCCTTCGTTGAGTGGCACGAGCCGGATGAGGCGAGAGTTCTCACGTCCGGTTCTGTGAGAGGCTCGGGGTGAAATTCCCCGGGCCTACTCGGCGTGTGGAAACGGAGCCACGGCTGAGCCACTAAGGCACCGCCAGACGAAAGGGGCGGCAACAGACATGCTCAACCTAAAGCCGCCGCGCCACACTCCTACTCTACGCAAACCGGTCAAGCGGATGGTGTTGGGCTGGCCCCGCTCTCTCCAATGGATCACGCTACTCCGGGCCCAGCGCCTAGCAGCCTGTCGGACAGGGGGTTGCGGCGCGGGCTAGCCCGACTTCGCGGATTCGACCGGTCACAAGGCATTTTTTGACCTTTTGCGCTGGCCAAGTATTTGACTTTGCTTGCATCGATTGCACAGAACCAGCCGAAAACCCGCTGTAGCGAAGACCAACTAAACTCAACTCAGATTCCAAAGCACCACGAATCGTGTCACTGTCGATATTTATATTCCGCTCGGACGCTTGAGCTTTGCTTTACCAGCCTTGCTGTCGTCGAAACTGCACCTTTGCGGCCCCCCTCTGAAGCTGTCTTGTAGTGAAGACCTTTTAGGTCAAGTTATTGATTTTATTGACCCAGGAATTCGAAAAACAGCCCAATCCGCGAAGACGGGCCTAGCCGAGGACACGCCCATAAAATCAATGACTTATGATGGGGCGATGTCCCCCGAAACGCGGCTGGGGGACACCAGGGGAATTTTCCGTGGATTTCACTCCAGGAAAACCGGCGCACGCCTCGCCCGGGCTCCTTGTGCCGTTTGGCGAGGAAGCGGCGAACGCTCTCGCTGACATGGTGATCGACGGCTCGATAGGCCGACGCGCGAGTTCCGTAGCTGAAGTACGCGCGGCCTCCCGCGAGGGTGATCGAGGGTAAACTTGATCTGTCCTATCGCGAACTCGGCCGGCAAAATCTCAAGAATATCGTCAAACCTGTCGAGGTCTATGGGATCCTTTTCGATACCGCGGTGGCCCCCGGTTCCCAGTTTCTTACCACCGCAAACCTCAAGCAGGAGATTCGCTACTGCAAGGCACCCGACGGCGTCCGGCTGGCCTACGCGACGGTCGGTACGGGACCGCCCATTCTGAGGTCGGCGCATTGGCTCGGTCATCTCGAATATGACTGGGAGTTGCCGCTTGCTCGGCCATTTCTTCTTGGACTCGCCAAGGATTACACTTTGATCAGATACGACGCGCGCGGCAACGGTCTGTCGGACTGGGACGTTCGCGAACTTTCCCTGGATGCCTGGGTGAGCGACATGGAGACAGTCGCCGACGCCGCCGGGCTCGGCCGTTTCCCGTTACTCGGAGTCTCCAGGGATGCGCCGTGTCGATTGCGTATGCCGCGCGGCATCCGGAACGGGTGTCGCATTTGATTTTGTACGGCGGCTTTGCGGTGGGGACCAACAAGCGGCCGAATGTGACGGCGGCGGACCGTGAACGCTTTGCCGCGATGCAGACGCTCGTCAGGCAAGGCTGGGCGCCGACAATCCGGCCTTCCGTCAGATCTTTACCTCCTTGATGATGCCCGCCGCCACTAAGAGGCCGTTTCGAAATTGGTGTCAGGCGTGCAGCTCACCGAGCAACGCCTTAGCCTCTTTCAGATCGAGCGTGCCGAAGCCTTCAGTGAACCAGCCATAGACCGGAGCCAGCACGGCATAACCCTCGCTGCGCCTCCCCTGTTCGCCCAACAGCATCGCCAGGCTTGTCGCGGCGCGCAGTTCAACCGACTTGGCCTGCTGCCCCGCCGCAACGCTGATTGCTTGGCGATACAGTCGCTCAGCTGCACCTCGGTCGTCGTTAGGGCCGCGTAGCAGCAAGTCGCCGCGCAAGCGGAGATACCCCGCCCGCCACCATTCGTCAGTACTTCGTTCACCCTGGATCAGGACCGCCTTGCCCTCCTCAAAATTGCCGGCTCGCAGTTCGGCTTCGACCAAGATGGCGCGGTAAAGGTCCAAGTTCACATGCGCAGTGGTGGCATAGGTGGCGACAGCCGCGCGCAATTCGGCCAGGCCGGCTTGCGCGTCAAGCTGTTGAATGAGCGCCCACCCATGAAAGACGCCGCCGATCGCCTCGTACAATTTCAGGCCATGCTCGCTACCTAGCGCCAGCAGCTGCGCATTGCACGCGAGTACGTCAGCCGCTTGCCGCCGCAGAAAATAAACGCTGGTAGCGAACCACAGCGAGTGAAGGAGGCTCGGCAAATGATCCAAGGTCTCACCCAACACGATGCTTTCGCGGGCGCTCTGCACGGCCCGATCGGGCCAGCCCAGCTCCCACAGCACGACTGCACCCTGTCCGTTGCCGCAGACCCCTGGATCGTGACCGCCGTACATCAGCGCATGGTGGCGATGCCTTTCCGGGTCGTAGAGCGCAAGACCGGAGCGCACGTGCTCGCTGGCGCTGGCGAATTCTCCATTCCAGATGCGTGTCGACCAAGAGGAATGATGGGCTTGCAGCAGCAGTTCGGCGTCGCCGGCCCGCTCGGCGGCCTCGACCATTTCGCCCAAATACTGGAGCCGTAGGCGCATGTGGTCGCTAGCGCTCTTCGCCCGGATCGTGATCCACAACCCCCAGGTTGCGGCAAACCGGTCGCGATCGTCGCCGAGCCGCCGAGCCAGTTCGGCGGCGCGCTGATAGCCGGTTGACGCCTCGGCGTCACCGAACCCACGTCTTGACACCAGCGCCGGGCCAAGCGCCAGCTGCAATGCCAGCTCCAGGCGGTTACGCTCCACGGTCTCCGGCAGCCCGCGCACCGCGGCGATTCCGATAAAGAGAAAATAGAGCAGCGCCGGCCACGCGCCGAAGATGACGGGGGCCGAGAGATACCCGGCGAGGAGATAGAGCAGCAGAGTTGGAAAGCTGGTTTCGATCAGAGCGTTCGCATAGCGCCCGAAGACCGGAAAATTTCGACCGCGACGAAGCAGGATGGTGAGAAAGGCAGCCGCGAGCAGCTCATAGGCAATGAAAGGTGGGAAGACCGTCAATGATTTACGCACCGGGAGTCGATCATGGTAGATCGACCTGACGAGGACGGGGGCGAAAGTCGCCGCCATCAGGATCAGGGCAAGAATAACAGCCAGCATGGCGGCCAAGCTGAGCATACGCCGCCGCTCGCTGACGAGGATCTCGCGGTTCAAGAGCTGCCGAAACGTTGTGTCGGCAGAGTCAGGGGATTCCTGCATCGCCGTCCTTTCGGCCCGCCGGTAAACGGTGAGGCGGGGTTGTGGTCCTTGATGACCACTATCGTACTGACGTAACCCAATTCGCAGACCGTGCGCTTCACCTTCAGGCAATTGTGGTGAAGCATGCCGATCGCCAGCACGCGACGATCCAGCGCGCAAGGCGGTGTTGGTCGGAGGGGCGCTTGGGGTCGAACGGACGCATTCGCGTTTGTTTCTCGGACCGCGGCTTCCCGCGCAATCGACGCCTTCAGCCGAAGACCGCTTTCTCCCGCTTCGCGCCCGTTCACAGGGCCGATCTTGAACGGCAGCAAAGGGTCGACTTGAGCCGTTCGCCGGGCCGTCGGTGAACGACCGGTATTTGCGCAGAGCGGTCATTGCGGATCGCGACAGTGTTCGTCGCAGATGGCTTTGCTGGTGGAGTAGAGGCCGCTGGGTTTGCGGCTGGCGCCGGGTGTAAATCGCGAGGCTAATTCCGGCAGAAGCGGATTCGCGTAGCGGGACCGCAGAGCGAGCCGCCGACATGGGAGGAGGCTATCAACGGAGGGCGTCCTTGACGATCTTGCCGTTCTTCATGATGAGCGCGAGCGACTTCTCCGGCTCCGCGATTAGCTCGATGTTCTCGATAGGATTGCCGTTGACCACCAAGAGATCGGCGAGCGCATCCTCTTCAATAACGCCGAGCTTGCCGGGATAGGGATTGCGGGGACCTGACATGGCGAGTAACTCGCCGTTGGTTGCGGTCGCCATCGTCAGAATTTCCGCGTTCGCGTACCAGCGGGTCAGATGGGTCAGCATCACGCCTTGGCGCGCCGCCAACTGACTTGAAAACAGCAGATCCGAGCCGAAAGCCGTCCTGATCTTGTGCGCTTTCGCCAGCGCATAGGCGGTGTCCGTGCCTGCGAAGACCTGAAGCTGGTTGATGCGGCTCTGGCCGGTGAGCACGCCTGTATCCTCGTCGCCGAGGAAGGGCTGAATGCTGAGCCAGATGTCCTTGTCCGCCATTAGCTTCGCCGTCGGCTCGTCCATCAGATGGGCATGTTCAATGCACCGCGCCCCCGCCGCGATCGCCCGCTGGACGGTCGCGGGCGCATAAGCATGCACCGCGACGTAAGTGTTCCAGTCGCCAGCGGACTCGACCCCCGCGCGCAGCTCTGGTTCGCTGAACGTGGTCATGTCCAGCGCGGTGCGCGGCGACGACACGCCTCCCCCTCCAACGAGCTTGATCTGGGAAGCGCCCTGCAACAATTGCTCGCGCACGCGCAAACGAACCTCGTCCGCGCTGTCGGCGATCATCGTGCCCCCAGATTCCTCCACCGGGCTCAGCGGTCCGCCGGGACTCCTCGGGATGTCCTGCAGCGGACGCAAGTCGCCGTGGCCTCCGGTAGTGGTGATCATCGCGCCGCACGGATAGATGCGAGGCCCTGACACGATGCCTTCGTCGATCGCCTGCTTGAGCGGGAAAGAGGGACCTCCGAGATCGCGGACCGTCGTGAAGCCGCGCATCAGCGTGCGCTCGGCCTCGGCGCTGACGGCCAGAAAGATGTAGCCGACATCCGCGGCGAACAGGCTCGAAACCGGCAGAGCGGCGAACACGGAGTGCCAGTGCGCGTCGATCAGGCCCGGCATAACGACCCGGCCTCCACAATCGATCGTGCGCGCGCCCTCCGGCGCCGCTGGACTCCCGGCAGCGAGGGACTTGATCCGGCTGCCCTCGACGAGCAGACCAAGCCCTTCGCGGAGCGTGCCGGATTTTCCGTCGAACAGCAGAAAATTCGCGAACACGATCGGCCGCGGCGGCGGCTCTGCCCTCGCGCGCCGAGGCAGACCGAGCGACGCGATCGAGGCGCCGGCGCCGGCGACAAATCCGCGCCGCGTCAGGTCCACATTGATCCGGCGGGTCAGTGTCTGAATTTCCGGCCGATGGCAAAGGCAGCCTCGAGGGCCGCCGTCATGGATGGATTCCGCCGAGGTGCAGGAGAACATGGGAGTGAGCTCCAGGCTGCCAGAAACTATCGGCGCGACGGGCGGACAGTCAAAGGGGGGGTCGGCGCGAAAGCATCGACACGCGGCCCGTGGACCCCTTCAATCTTCGGACCCGTTTCTCCGAGTCCTGTAGCAAGCGGATGCCGCCGATGCGTTCTGTTGCCCCCTCCGCGTTGGTCTTCGCCTTCCGGGGGCCTCAGGCGTGTAATCGCGGTCACATACAGTTGCGATGGAACTATCAATTCGCCATCATTGATCGGAGAATTGGGTCGATTTGACCCATTCGCTAGGCCGTCCGGCAGAGGGCCGCTCGCGACGTGAAGCGGACATTCTGGATCACGCCGCTGGACGCCGAGGGAAAGCGGACCGTCAGCTGGCCAACGCCAACGGCTGAGCTGTTCAATGTGCGGTCATCGACCCCAGACCAGGGAAAGGGCCAGCGTGAAGTTCAGGGCTTGGAGGGTCATTATGAGGCTATTGTACAGCCACCCCAGCCTCGGCGGCTCGTTTGAGGTAGTTGACGATGGCGAACTGCGACGCGGGATCGATTTCAGCCTTCGATTTGACGATTGCAGCATAGTCCGCCGCCGCGTCCCAGCAGCCCCAGTCGGCCAGTTGGGGTGCGACGAACCCGGCCCCATCGGGGGGCGCAGTTTGATGAACTCCCGGTAGGCTGCAACGACTTGGGCGCGCGGCACTGAGGAGTTTGCATCGCCGAGGACGTTCAGCGCCAGGAGAGTGGCCTCGATTTCGGGCATCGTGCTCTTTCTGTCGGCGAAGATGCGCGCGCTGATCCAGTCGATGCGCGTCGGGCCGCCGAGCGCGAGATCGGCGGCGATCATCGCCGCGAGATCAGTCGAGTCATGCGAAGACAGAGCCGTCTCGATGCGCCGGTCGAGGCGCGCCCCATCCTCAGGACCGCCTACGAAGCCGAGCAGGGTCAGATAGGCGGCGCGGCGCGGCGCGAGCTTCGGATCGTCGAGCCATGCCTCGATCGACGCTGGGCCGACCTGCGACCGGGCCGCGTCCAGCGTGGCGTAAGGCGCGCGAGCGAGCTCGCCCCAGGCGAGGCGCGCCGCGAGCGAATTCGCATTTTCGACATAGTGTGCAACGAGCGCGACGCGTTGCCGCCAGCCTGCATAACTCAGCGCATCCGCCGTCGACATGGTCAGGGGCCACGTCCGCGGGGGCCTGTCGCCGGCGACCTCGCGTGTGGCGACGATCCGCCGAAGCCAGTCCGCGTCTTTAAGAGGGATCGTTCCAAGGCTCGTCCACTGCGGGGCGGTCGGATCGTGGATCAGCAAAGACGGTTCGCCGGCCACCGACGCCGCTTCCGCAGCCTCCGTGACGGGTTCGGCGATCGCGTCGCCGAGCCTATCCGAGCCCTTGACGACCGCGACGATTCGGAGCGGTCCGCTCGCCTCGTCCCGCGCGGCGAGCACGGCGCGGTCAGTCGAGTCGAGCTGCACGCCCTCGGTCATCATCTGCCGCGCGGCTGCATAGCAGAGCGGGCACGCGGCCGCCGCCGTCGAAACGAGCGGCAGGGTGAGGGCGAAGAACAGCTTCAGCCAACCTGCCGGTGGAGACGTTCGGCGGCCCATCGCGACCTCGCTCAGCGCAGGACGTCCCTGGGCATCTCCTTCAGCGGGTTCAGCACCGTAAGCTCCGGGATGATTTCGTAATTGGCGTAGCCGAACTCGTTGCTGCGCGCGCCATAATACCTGTCGCCCAGCTTGTAGGCGGTGATCTCGAACGGCGTGCCGACCAATTGAGTTACGAGCTTGCCGTTGTTGATGTAGTAGGGCGAGGTGAGGCCGAGATAGCTGCTCGCCGCCGGATCGCCGATTTCGCTGGGTTGCAAGGCGCCGCGGCCGGCGTAGTTGAAGCGCTGCTGACTCTGATTCTGGGCGAATTTCGACGTCACATATTTCGGGTCGATCGGCGCCAGCGTTTCGGTGGCGTTCGCAGTTCCGGATTCTCCGAAAATGATCCTGAACTTCACGCCGGTCACGTTGTTCTGCAGCGTCGGCGACTTGCCGACGACGAGCGCCTTGAGTTCCGCGTCGCCAAGCGCGACCGCCCCCTGTTTCTTGAGGTCGTCGACCGTCGGACCCGCCTTGGCGGTCTGCCGCGCCTCGGCCGTCGGCGTGTACCAGATCGGCGAACTCCACGCCCGCTCCTGCTGGGTCGGCGCGACGACGTCCGGCGGCGCAATGCCGAGCTTGGCGGCCTGGATCGTCGTCCAGCGCGGCGTCGGGATCTCGAGCACGCGGGCGTAGTAGAAGGCGTGCAGGCTCGGATCGAACTCAGGGTCGGACCACACCGTCTTCAGTTCGACCGCGCCGATCGTGTTCTCATACGCCCCCTTGTCGATGTCGACTGTGCTGCCGATCGGCGGCACAATGCCCGTCCACTTGTCCGGCTCGCGCTCGCCCGCCCAGGCCACGTCGAACACCTTCTCGAAGCTCTGGCCGCTCTTCGTCCAGCCCTTGACGACCTGGATGCGGTCGAGGTTGCCGGAGGTCGGGTCCTTCGCCGCCCACACCGCGAACGACGGGGCGGTCGCGCCGGCCGGCATGGGCTGCATGTCGCCGCCCATCGGCACGCCCTGCTCATAGGCCGCCTTGACCCATTCTCGGTCCTTCAGCCAGTCGGGCACGACCTTCCAGAATTCACGCTTCTGTTCGACGGTGGCGTCCTTGGCGTAGTTCCATCCGCCGAAGAAACGCACCTTGATGTGCGGGCCGCTGACCGCGAAGGTCTCCTTGCGCTGCATGGCGTTGAAGATCAACTCGCGCGTGTTCTCTTCCGCCCAGACGCCGGTCAGGCCCGCGGTGCTGATGGTCCGCGCGTCCATACCGCCGAGCAGGACGCCCGACATGCGCCGCTCGATGCTACCGTCCTGAACGCCGATTGTTCCGAAGTAGTTGTCCTGCCGGTAAGGCACGCCGGTGGCGTGCGAGTCCGACGCTGCGCCGAAGCCGAATTTGTATGGGTTGAAGCCCTTCACATCCTGAAGGGCAATGCCGTCCTTGAGCGCCTGGCGGGCATAGCTGCCGACGATGTGCGTAATGCGCCCCTGCGGGTCGCCGAGCAGAAAGGCCCAGATGTTGTAGTTGGCGAATTCGTCGTTGGGCGACAGAGCGGGATGGGTTTCCGACTGTCCTTTGGTTTGGGCGATCTCGATCAGACGTTCATTGCGCATCCGGTCTTCGGCGTAGGCCCGGTCGATCGGCCGGCCATGGAGGTCAACCTCGGTCGGATACATGCGCCCGTCGGAAAGGTTGGCGTTGTGCGAGATCGCCAAAAGCTCGTTGCCGGCCTTGCGCTGGCCGTCCATCCAGTTCCACAGCTCGGACGGATCGGTCGAGTCGAGCGCGCTGAACGGCGCCGGCGGGATGTGCTTGCAGTCCTTGAAGAAGATGTTGCGATGGAGGTTCATGTTGTTGGGCATGGACGTCCACTCATAGCTGCAGAAGGCGGTGAACTTGCCGGGCTCATTGGCCTCCTCGGCCGCTTTGACAGTGCTGTCCCAGACCGTCTTTGCAACCTCGGGGTTGTCCAGATCCTTGTTCGGCGCGCCGCGCATCAGGTGATTGATGGCGTAGAGGAAGACCTCGTTCGCGGCTTCCGGGGTATTGCTCTTGAGGATCAGCGGCTGCGCCGCCGGCAGCTTGCTGATCGGCGAACTCGGGTCATTGGCGAGTTTGATGACGCCGACATATTCGGAATGGTCGGTGACACCGGCGAAATCGAGCGGCGTGTCGATCTTGATGTCGTAGCCGAGCGGCGCTTTGATCGTCTCGCCCTTGAAATATTTGTAGGCGTCGCCGGGGCCGGTCAGCCGGTCGCCGAACAGCCAGGCGTCGACCGAATAGCTGGTGTGGACGTGAGTCTCGCCGAAATAGGCGTCGCGCAGCGGATTGGGCTCCGCCAGCGCGGATGCGCCAGAAACAAAAAGCGCCATAGCGGAGGTGACGCCTAGTAGCTTATTCATTTCTAACCCCAATTTGCGAAAAATCGATCTTGAGCGTTGACGTTGCGCGAGCGGTTCGAGACTGTCAATCGTCGAAGCTCCTGCTGTTAAAAGCTGAGGACGCCAACGAAACGAAACCGTGTGCGCTATCTGGCTCTTAGCGCCCAGCCGAGCAGGAGGAGGCCGCTGGCCGCGATCCAGCTGCCGAGCACCCGCCATGCAATTCGCACCCATTCGATCGTCGTGCCCGCGGCGAGCGCGGCGACGAGCGTGACGAGCACGAAAATGGCGGCAGTCGAGCCGATGACGCCACGCATGCCCTGCCCATACTCCGCCATCGCGAACCCGTTGGGATAACCGAGGATGAACCCTAGCGTGCCGATCAGCGCTCCCGTTGCGGCGATCGGCAATTTGAGGTCGGCCGCGACAAGCCCGCCCATCGCCAGGAATGGCAGCCATAAGGGCGCGAGGAAGCCGGGCGCGCCCTGAAGGCCGCCGAGGAGCCCCCCGACGAACCAGGCTAGCGGCAGAAGCAGGACGGCGAGACGCGCGTGGTCCTTGCCGCGGAGCCCCGCGAGCAGCGCGGCGCCGACGATTGGCACGTATTCTTCCGGCGACAAGGCGAAATGCGCGACGCCGTCATAGACCGGCCCGAGGCCGGTCTCGACCAAGTGCGCCTCGGCTCCCTGCGCGAGGAACGCCGGCGCCAGGGCAGCGGCGGAGGACCAGAGAACCTGTACGCGTCGGGTCATGCAAAAGCTTGGGAGAGAAAGAAAACGCCGCCGACGCTGATGAGGCCGCCGAGCGCCCGCAGGGCGAGACGGCCGTAGGACCAGTGGTGAATGGTCCCGATCCCGATGCCGCACGCGTGCAGAAGGCCGGTCGCCACGACAAAACCGATGCTGTAGGTGAGGCCGCTCGTTCCGGGCGGCAGTTCCGCGCCATGCGCGTGGCCGTGGCAGATGGCGAAGACGGCGACGAGCGCCGCTGCGGCAATGAGCGGCGGGCGGCTTTCCGTCATCACGGCGGCGCCAAGCAGGACGCCCGAAAGGGCAATGCCGATCTCGACCCCTGGGACGGGCACGCCGACGAGGCCGAGAAAGCCGCCGAACGCCATCACCATCGGGAACGTCACCGGCAGCATCCAGATCGCCGGCGCGCCGAGCTGCGCCCCCCACAGACCCACGGCCACCATGGCGATGATGTGATCGAGCCCGGTCAGCGGATGCAGGAAGCCGGTCAGGAACCCTGTCGCCTCGCCGACCTGCGCGTGGGCATGAGCGAGAGTCGGCCCCGCGGCGAAGGCCAGCGCCAGAGCGAGACGGGTCGCATTCGGCTTCATGTCACCCTCCTGAGACCATCATGACAACACGCTGGATCGTCCAGAATGCACCGAGCGACCCTACCAAATAGGCAGGCGCCCATTGGACCCAGAGCGGCCAACGCATTTCGATGACCTCGAAGGCGCGGACCAGCAAGAGAATCATCGCGACGAAGGCGATCTGTCCGATTTCGACGCCAAAATTGAACATTAGGAGCGCAAGCGGAATGTCGCCCGGCGGCAGGCCGATGGCGGTGAGACCACTGGCGAAGCCGAAGCCGTGCAGGAGGCCGAAGGCGAAGGCGACGACCCACGGGCGCCGGATGGTGAAGCTCGTCTCGCCGCGCCAGGAGCGGACGATCTCCGGGCCGAGGAAAAGGATCGAGAGAGCAATCGAGGCGTTGAGCGGCGGGGCGGGAATGCTCGCATAACCAAGTGTCGCGGCGGCAAGGGTGATGCTGTGCGCGACCGTGAATGCGCTGATGGTCTTGACCAGCATCCACGGGCTTCTGACGATTAGCAGGAGGCCAAGCACGAACAGGAGATGGTCGGCGCCGAATAGGATGTGCTCGATCCCCTGCGTCAGAAACACGGTCGCGGTCGCGAGCGCGCCGCGCGGCGCAGGGATCTCGATATAGGGGCGCGAAGGATGGACGAGCTCGGTCGAATGCGCGCCGTCGAGCCGTTCGACGCGCACGAGCACGTCGGTGATGGTGAGCTGAAGGCCGAGGAAATCAATCTGCTTGCCTTCGAGTCCGGTTGGGCCTACGTTGATCGAGCGCCGCTCGACCCGCGAATCCGTCAAATCGTCCGTCTGCGGCGCGCGCAAATTGCGGACTCCCTCCGGCATCTGCAGCACGAGCGGCAGGGGCATCCCCGACAGGACCGGCGTCCGCCACAAGACGTCGTATTGCCCCGGCGCGGTCTCCTTGAGATTGAGATAGGCGGGCCGGATTTCGTGGGCGCAAGCCGCCGAGAGTGCGCAGAGCGCAATCACGAGGCTCGCGATCCAGCGAGCGAACATTTTTGAGCCCCTCATTTCGGGATCAGGTCGTCGGGGATCGAGCGCATCGCCGCTGCGGCCTTGGCGTCGATCCTCGGCGGGGGCGGAGCGCCTTCAGGCGGGGCCGGCATCAGCACGGAGTATTTGGCCCGCATGTCCTCGTAGGCCCTCTTGACCGCTTTTTCCTTCTGGTCGCTGAGCCATGCCTGCTTCACGTCCGGCTCGATCTCTTCGAAGGCGGGCGTGCGGGCCGGGATGACCGTGTCGACGAACACGAGGTGCCAGCCGAAGCCGGATTGGATCGGCCCCTGCCAGGAGCCCGCGGGAAGCTTCTCGACCGCCGCCGTGAACAGCGGACCGAATTCTTTGTCGAGATATTCGGCGGTTTTGTCACGATAGAAGTCCTGGAACATGAACGGGTCGGCGCCGGCGAACTTGACATCCTGCGGCTCGCCCCTGACTTCGGTCAGCGCCTTCCCGGCGTCGGCCTCAGCGTTGGCGGCGCGGCGGTCGGGCGAGAAATAGAGATGGCGGAAGCTCACCCGCGCAGGCTCCTCGAACAGCTTCGCACTCTCGTCGAACCAGGCCTTGAGCTCCGCGTCGGTCGGCTGATGCGCCACCGCGACGTCCTCGGCGAGGAATTGCATCTTTTGCGCCATGCGGCGGCGGACGATCTCGTCGTCCCTGTCGAGCCCCAGCGCGAGCCCCTCGCGATAAAGAATCTCCTCCTTCACATCGGCGTCGACCAGCTTGTCGAGTTCCTGCGGCGTCGGCTCGCGGCCCCATTGGGCTTCGAACACTGTTGCGAGCCGCGTGAGTTGATCGAGTGTCAGGACGATCTGCCGCGACGGCGGCGGCAGCGACTGAGCCAGCGGCGCCGCTGCGTGGTTCTGCTGCGGTGCGAGGTTGGCCGATCCGGCCGGCTGGAAATTTTGGTTGGCGCCGAACAACAAGCCGCCGATCAGGACGAATTGAACAAGCGGCTCACGCAATAGTCTCAGCAAACGTCCTCTCCAGGCATCCGAACAGCGGCCGGTCCCCCAATAACACGAAGATGCAAGACTCTGGAGACTCGTTCCCTCGCCGTCGGTGAACGACTGCTATTTGCGCAGTGCGGTCGTCCATAGTGTCGCCTTCGAACGACCGCATCCCCAACGCGGTCGCCGGCGCAAGCACGCCGATTGGTTTTTGACCTTTTGACCACCGCCGCCGACCTGACCAGACGCGCCTGCCGAGGCGGCGGCGCGCTGTGGTCGCCCCACTGCACCGATCAGGACGCGCGGCGGCTCGTCGTCGTCGAGGTCGAGCGCGGCCGAGAAGGAGGGGCTTCACGCCGAAGCGGATCGTCGCGGTCGAACGCCTCGTGCACCTGCGCATCGGCACGTTCGAGCATCACCCTCCCTATTACTCGCACGAGCCCATCGTCGAACGACAATAAATCCGCGGAGTCGCCCGTTTTATCCGGCCATTGCGAGGATATCAGCCCTTGGCCGAAGGCGCGGGGTTGGGGTCGTGTTCGATGGTCTTGCCGTCGTCCGGATTGTCGTCGTCCGGGTTGCCCCAGCCAATCGAGATCACCTGCTTTCCTTCATCGCGCAGTCGCGCGGCCTCGGCGTCCGCCTGCGGATCGGGACCGGGAGTGTCGCGCCATTGAAACACCACTTGGCCAGGAGCGTTGACGCTCACGTCGACGCCGGACGACGAGGTGATCCAGCCGCGACGGCGAGCCTTGGCGCTGTTCCTGATGGTGAACATCGAAGCGGCGTCACGGCGGCGGGGATCATCACTCTGCAGCGCCTCGAAGATGTTCTTCTCGGCGATGTCGAGTCGCCTCTCCTCCATCTCGGCCGCGGCGTCGACCAGATGGGGTTTGGCCCATAAGAGCCGGCGAAGGTCGGCAGAGCCGACGCCCAATTCGCTCGCCGCCTCACTGACATTGATCGCATGCCGGCTGAGAGTTTCGACGACAATGTCGGGGTCCAAGCGAGCGACCATGTCGGGAACAGCGGGCGGATGGCGGAAAGCGGTTACGCTCACTTGCCCAGATCCTTCTCGAACTGCGCGATCTTCGCCCGGCGAGCAACCAGGAGGGTGCGCTTGAGCTTGAGTTCGAGCCTTGCCCGGCGTTCGAGCATCTCGCCCGGCCGAGGATGAAGCTGGGCGGGGACGGTGGAGTTGAGGCGCGCGGCGAGGCGCGGGGCGAGATATTCCGCGCGCTTGTGGGTAGCGATGAGTTCAATACGGGGACGAAAGCCGCCGGCCCTGAGACACTCACGGCAAGCAAGACCGCCCTCGAACAGCCGTAGGGTCCGGCACCGCCGGCCACAAGAGCAGACGAAGAAGGCCCAGTCGCCGCCGTTCTTGAAGCGGACATGCTGGACGCCGACGGTGAAGGAGATTTCGCAGTTGGGGAAGCTGACGGCGACGACGGTGGCGTCGCGGCCGATTTGGCCAGCGGTGCGCATGCGTGACGCGCTGAGACATGGAAAGTCGTCGATCGAGGTTTTCATGAGATGCAGGAATAGCGCCGGCGAGGAGGGAATGTCCATCGGGGATGTGGATGGACTGGGGAGTCATGTTAATTACTATGTTTGTTTGTGAATTATTGCAGAGTCATGCCGGGAGCGAGGGCCTTAGGCCGCAGTCACAACGAACCCCCGGGGTGGGGAGGGGGTAAACGATCCTGCCAATAGGAAATCCGGCCTCGCCCTCTCGGCCGCGTCATCCAACGCGACATCTCCTTCACGGTCGAGCTGGCTGATCAGCGAATACGTCAAACGGCGCGATGACGGGGCAACTGCGTTCGGCCGGCGAGGTCGAGCGCCGGCTCAAGCGCACGCTGGCGCAGGGCCGGGTCCTCCGGAAAGGCGGGGTGGTAGGGGGGTAAATGATTGATCTGTATAGAGATTTCGACCTTCATCTTCGCCGGCTACCGCATTGTCCTGGCCGCGCAGATAGACCGGCGCATGATTGTGCAATGATGAAGCATTCCTTTGCGTTCTCGTTGGATGGTGGAGCGATGACGATCACTGTCATATTGGAGGGTGCGGGCTGGGAAGCGCGCTGGGTCAACATTCGGCGAAACTCTATGGCCTGCTGGATGTTGAGGAAGCCGCGGGCGCGGCGTTTGCGGCCCGTATGAAGAGCGCGCGCGAGCGAAGGATGTCGCAGATAGAAAATTGTCTACGTAGATAAATTTCAGGGTGGAAATCCGAATCGTCGCCAAGGGACGCTGTTTACGATCAGAGAATGCTAGGCAACCAGCGTAAGGCGAGCAAGCCCGACCGGCGCCGCCTGTCGAGACGCCGGTCGGGCTTGCCGACCATAACCTAAGAGGTCGAGCGCCAGTCCGAAAGGCTTGACCAGCGGATTGGTCATCTGTCTGTCATATGTTATGTTGTTGATATCATTAATCTTTGTTGTTCATGTCGCGTGCAAGTTGCGGCCGCGCACGCTGAGCATGGTGTAGCACGAGGTCGAGGCGGCGCGCGATCCCTGTCGCGTCGAATTTGTCAAGCCCTTGACCGAGGCGACGCTCAAGGCCGCCGACATGAATGTCGGCGACGACCAGGCTAATGACGCTCAGGCGTCGAGCGCAAGGCAGCCGGCCGCTCGGTGCTAGGGCTCACGTTGGCCTATTTCCCCTACCTAAGGTTGCAATCTTCGCGGCCTCAATCGCACGTTGTGAGATGTTCAGCACCTGATGTTGGCGATCGCCAACATGTCTTCCTGGGTGCACCCGATCGGCTTGACGTCGATTGACGTCGATGTGCCGCGCTCGACGAGGCGCGTCTCAATGATGTTCACGAACGTCTTGCGCTGGATCTGCTTATCGTTGTCCGTCCACCAAGGCGCGTCTCAATCAAGACGCCTCTGGCGCGTCCTTGTCGGAAGCCGGCGCTTCGTGCTCGATGAGCTTGCCATCGTCGGGCGGCTCGTCGTCGCCTTCCCCAATCCACGAGATGACAATTCGACCGGCCGCGGGTGCGCTCACCATGTCAGGGCTCGCCGCGGACGTCAGCCAGCCGCGCCTACGCGCCTTGATGCTGTTACGGATGGTGAACATGCTGGCCGCATCGCGCCTTCTCGAATCCTCAGGCTTCAACGCCTCATAAATGTTCTTCTCGGCCGCGTCCAGCCGGCGTTCTTCCAGTTCGGCAGCCATGTCGACGAGAGCAGGCTGCGACCAGAGTAAACGTCTGAGATCAGCCGAAGCAACACAAAGCTCATCCGCCGCATCGCTGACATTTACGCCATGACGGCTAAGAACTTCAACAACAACGTCATCGTCTAGATGAGAGACGGTATCAGGAACGCTCATGGCTTTTTCAGATCCTTCTCGAACTGATCTATCGCGGCTCTTCGCGCGACAATGATTGAACGCCTGAGGCTCATTTCAATCCTTACCCTTCCGTCCAACATCTGGCCGGGTCGGGCATGAACGCGGGCCGGCTTATCACTATTCAACTGAGCAATCCGCTTCGGCTCCGTCAGAACGACGCGCTGGCTGGAGCGTGGCATCATCTCAGTGCGATAGCGACAGACGCCCGCCGCGCGAACACACGCGGTGCACATCGGACGCCCTTCTAACAAACGCAGCTTCTGCGCCCGCCGACCGCAACTGCACCGGAACAGCGACCAGTCGCCGCCGCACTTCGGAAAATATTTCGACGTCACCTCGACCGAGTACTCGACCTCGCTGCCTTCAAACTTAATGATCGTCGCCTTCGTCTCGCGTCCGATGAGACCAGCTGCCCGCAAACGGGACGCCAAAATCACCGGAAGGTCGTCAATGCAGGTCTTCATGGCGTCGATTATTACTACATCCGGTTTCGAAACCCTAATTTCTAGGTTTCTAGGCTCCTCGTCGGCTGACGCAGCCAATTACTCCATCGGCTTTCAAAACTCCTGCTGGCGTCCGTTCTGCCGCTGTAGAAACAGATGTGTGCGTGAGCACCACCGGAACAATGGGGACGCTCCTACGCTGTGGGGACGATCTGGGGACGATCTGGGGACGATCTTTTTTCCGGCATCGTCCCCGTCTTTTGCCCAGGTATATCAAGGAGATGAAGCTAGTGGGGACGATGGGGACGATCTTTCTCTTCTTCTTTTCTTATAGCGAAGTAGAAGACCTAGAACGGACCGAGAACGGCCTTAAGAGCGACGCGGCCTATCCCTCTTTAAGACGATGTTTCATTCCGCGGTGGGAGGGGGGGCGGCGACGTCGCGCTTAATCCCGGAGGATCGGAAACCTGGGGTTGTCGTTCCGTCGTTCGACGGGCTCATGATGAAGGATCTGCTCATATGTTGCCCACACGAGATGGCCATGTGCGCGGACCCGCCGCCTCATCCATCTCAGCAAGAGCTTGGAAACACTGTCGTATCAGCCCTAGTCTTGTCCGCCCCCATCCGACCCGCCGGTGAATATCTGGTCGGAGCACCCAAAGGGCGGCTGAGCCAGCTGCCTCCCGTGGCATAGGCCTCGGCCGCCGCAGCCAGCAGCACCACGGCGCCGTCCACACCGGCAATATCGCCGGTCTTGCTCAAGTCTAGCCAGGGCGTTCTGGGTGCCGCGGGCAACAACAGGCCTTCCTTTCATGCTCGGTCCACACGCGAATGCGCGCAGTCGGTTTCATTTCGGCCGTTCCAGCATGACGCATAGACGCGCGGACTCCGCCCGAAGGAGACGTTCTCGTTCTACTATCCGACGGCCATCGACGCTGAGCTGCACCTGCCCTCAATGAGACGAACGGGGACAAATCCTCCGGCCGCGAGAGATGCGCGATCAGCTCTGGTGAGTGGCTTGAGCATCGACGCGGCGATCGCCAAGGAGGTGCTGCGCGTCCTGAAACCACTCGGCATCGAGGCCGCGGTCAAGGCAATCGAAGCCCAGTCAGACGGCTGAGCGGCAACTGGAACTCTCCTTGCAGCAGGCCCGCTACGAGGCCGCTCACGCCCGCCGCCAGTACGATTCTGTCGATCCAGCCAATCGGCTCGTCGCCGGTGAGCTGGAGCGCCGATGGAATGAGGCTTTGCAAGCCATTGCCCGGATCGAGGGCGATATCGCGGCCATGATTGCGCGGCGTCCGCCCCCGCTTGGCGAGCCGGAGCGGCAGCAACTCCTTGCGCTCGGCGCCGATCTCGAACGCGCCTGGGCCAAGAGATCCTCGACGTTGCGCAGCGACAGCGGGTACTTCACGTACATCATCACAACCAGACGGATCACCTCTGGCGAGCTGTTGAAATAGCGGAACGGGTTGCTCATGGCCTGAAGCTACCACAGCCAAAGACGATCGGAAAAATTGGTCTGACAATGCCCTCTGGGACACCAGCAGTCCGGATACGGCGACCAGCCGACGCGAGGCCTGCTTCGCCCGGTTCCCACATATTGCCATGCTGCACTATCGCCGCGCCCGGCCTCGCGTATGATCAGCAAAAACAAGGAGGCGCCGCTCGGTTGGCCATGCCTCAAGCCACCGCGCCCTTCCTCGACTCTACAATTGGCTCCCTAACTGTCCAATAGCTACTTATAAGGTTACTGCCAATAAACGAAGCGTGGGCATGTCTCGGAGAACAACGACATTCTCCTTCACTCCCAAAAGGCTGGTGTTCGCTGTTCGATCGGACCACCCAACCTCACCGGTGCGATGCATGTGGCAAGACCTGTGGCCGGATCGGTTTCGACAGCGACACCGCACATTGACGCCGCGCCCTCTGCAGGCAGGAACCCTCGCCGAACGCGAGCGCCTGTTCTTCGTCGAGCATCGCCACGGCAACGCAACCTCGAAGGCGAACGGCGTGACCTTCGAGGCCGGCGTACCGGCCGAGCGCGAGGTCTATTTCTCGATCACCAACTCAACCGTCTTCCGCGCGCCGACGATGACGCTGACGCACATGGGCGGCGTGGACATCGAGGAGCTGGACACGAAATACATCGCCCACATCCCGTTCGAGGCGCTGACCGGGCTCAAGGCCTTCGTCGTCGCCAACGCGCTGTCGGACATAGGCGCGCCCAAGGAGATCATCTCGCCTTTGGTGCAACACCTGCCCAAGCTGTGGGACCTGTTCCACCTCTATGGCATGACCACGCTGGAGCTGAACCCGATCCGCATGGCGATCGGCCGCGACGGGCGCCTCACGCCCAAGGCCTGCAACTTCAAGGGCGGCTTCGACCGCGACGATCCGCGCTGGCATCGGCTTGGTCTGCCGGACGAGAGCTTCACCGCCGACACATCGGCCTTCGAGCTCGAGGTGAACCAGCTCCGCACGCACCAGGGCCAGTCGGACGTGTTCGTCATCAACCCGAACGGCACGATCCTCGCCCCCACGTTCGGGGGCGGCGCCAACTCGCTGGTGACCGAGGTGCTGGGCGAGGCAGTCCGACTTCGGCGGCAACCCGCCCTATGAGAAAATGAAGTCCGTCGCCGCCATCTGCTTCAAACACTGGCTCGCGCAGACCAACGTGCTGTTCATCATCGGCGGCAAATCGAACAACACCGACATCTACGAGACCTTCCGCGCGATGGCCGACGCGCTGCGCGAGTATTTCAGCCGCAACGGACCCAAGCCGCTGTTCGTCGTTGTCGGCCGCGGCGGCCCCAACCTCGTGCGCGGATTGGGCGCCCTTGCGGAAGCCTGCGACAACCTCGGCCTCCCCTACCGCTTCTTCGGCTTCGACAGCGCGATCTCCGAGGTCGTGAACTACGCCAAGGAGGTCGATGCCTGGATGCGCGCAGGAGGCCGCGCCGCCGTCGCCGCCCGTCTCAAGATCAAGCAAGCCGCCTGAGCACGGGAGGATTGCATGTACAAGAGCGGTATCAAAGGGTTCCCCTACTACCTCGGAATCAACTCTCTGGACGAGATCGCGACGCGCGAGGATCGCGTCGCGGTGCTCAACATCATGGGCAGCGAGTCGAAGCAGGTGACGCTCACCAGCCACGCCTTCTCCGGCGGCAACGTGGCGTTCGGCACCTCGCCGGGACGGCGCGGTCAGGCGTTGCAGACGCCGGCTGGCGACATTCCCGTCTACAACAACATCCGTGAGGGCCTCGCCGACGGCCACACGTTCAACACCGGCGTGGTGTATTTGCCGCCTTCAGGCGCGCGCGACGGCGTGGCGGAACTGGTGCGGGTCAATCCCGACCTTCGCAAGATCGTCATCATCACCGAGAAGATCGCCGTGCACGATGCGCGCGAGATCCGCGCCATCGGCCAGGGCTTCGGGATCGACATCTTCGGGGCCAACTGTCTTGGCGTCGCGGACTCCTGGAACCGCGTGCGCCTAGGCGGCGCCCTCGGCGGCGACAGCCCGGACGAGGCGCTGATCAAGGGCTCGGTCGCTCTGTTCTCCAACTCCGGCAACTTCACCACGACGATCGCGCAATACCTCGCGACCGCCGGCTGGGGCACGACGACGCTGATCTCCTCGGGCAAGGACATCTACATCCACTACGCCGCACCCGATTTCGTGCACGCGCTGAAGAACGACGCGCGGTCGAATGCGGCGGTGATCTACTGCGAGCCCGGCGGCTACTACGAACGCAGCCTGGATTTCGACAAGCCGGTGGTCGCCTGCGTCGTCGGCCGCTGGAAAACGCGGCTCACGCGCGCCGTGGGCCACGCAGGCGCCATGGCCGGCTCCGGTGATAAGGCCGAGGACAAGGAAAGCTGGTTCATGAACGCCTTCGGCGTGGACGGCATCTTCACGCCCGAAAGTCCGATTGTCTCTGCCATAGGCGCGGTGGTCACCAACATTGCGCACATCCCGGCGGCGCTGACCGAGGTGATGCGCCTCAATGGCGTTTCACCGGACTTCTCGCCGCGCGGCTCGCTCGCGCTCAAGGCCTGGATGGCAAACGACCAGGGCCTCAAGCTTCCCTCGGGGATTGCGCTCCCGGTCGTGCAGGCGCGGTCACCGTACGACGCGCAGATCAAGGCGGTGTCGCTGCAGGTCGGCGCGATCATTGCGCGCCAGAACATGAAGGACGCGTCCGGCGCCTCGATGATGGACCCGGCAACTCAGGTCACTTCGGTGCACGGGCACTCCGTGCTCGACATGGCGCTCGAGCCGCTGGAAGCGATCTTCGCCCTGCCGCTGGTGCACGAGATCGCGGGTCCGCAGGACCGCATGATGCTCGACATCGCCATCGCCTCTGAGATCAACCTTGTCGGCGACCCGACGCTGATCGCGGCCGACGCGGCGCGCGAGGCGGGCAACTCGCCGAACATGGTGATGGCCGCCGCGGCCTCGATCATCGGGCCGAAGCGGGTCGAGCGCGCGCTCGCCTGCACGCGTGCGCTTGTCGATCTGTTCGCCCACTCGGGCATGATGGACGCGCACGACGAGAGCTTCGACGTGAGGGCGATCCCGACCGACGAGAAGACCCGAGCTCTGTTCCTCGCAACCGCCCAGGACGCCGAGGACCCGCGCCCGCCCGCGATGCTCGCCGCCATGCGCGCGCGCGGCGGGAAGTCGGTGTTCCTGAAGTTCCTCGACACGCTGGGCGAGCGCGTCTCGCGCGACGCGATCCTCTCCGCGATCGCCACCACGATCGCGTGGGGGCCGCTGATGCGCAAACGCATCTCGCGCCTGACCGCCGAGACTTTGCCTTGGTATCTGCGCCTGTATGGCGTGATGATCGGCGCCTCGATCCCGGGACGTCATCATCAGCACGGCAGCCTATGCGGCGTGCCGCGCGAGGAGCGGTTCAGCCGCTGGACGATGGCCGACTTCCTCTGCCTTGCCCTGATCGGCCGCAAGCCGACCGAGCGCGAGGCGCGCCCGCTGCAGATCCTGACCGGCCCGTTGATCTCGAACGGCCCCGGCGCCATGTCCCTGCAGGGCGCGAAGGGCGCGGTGTCCGCCGACGGACCGCAGACGCCGGGCCGGGTGCAGATCAATAAGGGCATGGTCGGCTTCCTGACGCACACCGGCTACAGCCACGGCGGCAATGGATTCGAAGGCATGGCCTTCCTGCTTGAACGCTTCCAGGGCATCGAGCTCAAGGAACCGACCGACCCGAACCACGGCATCGACCTCGCCGGCATGGCGAAGTCGTTCGCCGAGGCGTACCGCGAGGAGAAGGCGAACGCGAGGGAATTGGGGGCAGCGGAGCTGCGGGCGCTGCCGGGCGTCCATCATCCGGTTTTCAAGGGCAAACCGGTCAACTACGACCCGCGCGAACGTTTCATTGCGAAATTCATGGAGGAGCACGACGACTACAACATCTTTCACGCCTATTACCGCGAGCTGGCGCAGGCGCTGTACGATGCCGGCGCCACGCCATACGTGTTCTGCGTCAACGTGGACGCGATCATCGCAGCCCTGCTGCTCGCCGTCTTGTGGCAGGACTACCGGTCCGGCACGCTGACCGTGAAAGACCTGGAGACGGCCGCGTTCAACGTCTTCCTTTACGGCCGCATGATCGGCGCGGCCGCGGAGATCGATGACCACCTGAACCGGGGCCGCAACATGGACATGCGCACGCCGCAGGACAACTGCCGGTTCATCGTCTGAGCAGGAGGGTAAACAGGGCCCGACAACAGGGCCTGAGAGACATCGATAAAACCGGCCTAGGGAGAACGGGCCAATACTGACACCGGAACAGCGCCGGGAGAAAATCTGAGACGTCGTGCGCGTCGCCAGCGGCAATTTCCTGGAGATGTACGACTTCTTCGTTTACGGCTACTTTGCCGTCTACATCGCCACGACGTTCTTCCCGACCGGCAACGCCTTCACCTCGCTGATGCTCTCGCTCGGGACCTTCGCGGCGGGCTTTCTGATGCGCCCGCTCGGTGGCCTGATCCTCGGCTCCTACATAGACCGCAAGGGACGGCGGATCGGGCTGATTGTCACGCTCAGCCTGATGGCGGTCGGCACCCTCAGCATCGCGCTCACCCCTGGCTACGACAGGATCGGCCTGATCGCCCCGGTGCTGGTTCTGGCGGGACGCCTTGTCCAGGGCTTCTCGGCCGGGTGCGAGCTGGGCGGCGTGTCGGTCTACCTCGCCGAAATCGCGACCCCAGGCCACCGCGGCTTCTATTGCTCCTTTCAGTCGGCCAGCCAGCAGGTCGCCGTGGTCTTCGCTTCGCTCCTCGGCGTGGTGCTCAACTCGATCATTCCGGCCGAGCAAATGGCCGCGTGGGGCTGGCGCATCCCGCTCCTGATCGGGTGCCTGATCGCTCCCCTGATCCTGTACCTGCGCAGCTCCCTGAAGGAGACCGAGGAGTTTCAGTCGCGCAGACATCATCCGAGCGCGTCGGAAGCGCTGCGCATCATCGGCCGGAATTGGGCGGTGGTGGTGGAAGGCGTCATGCTGTCGTCGCTGACGACGACCACCTTCTATCTCATCACCGCCTACACGCCGACATTCGCCAATCAGGTGCTGCATCTCGCGCCGCGCGACAGTCTGATCGTGACTCTCTGCGTCGGATTCTCGAACCTGTTCTGGCTTCCCGTCGGCGGCGCGATCTCCGACCGCGTCGGCCGGCGTCCGATGCTGATCGCGCTCCCGGTCGCGGCGATCCTGACTGCCTACCCCGCGATGTCGTGGCTCGTTTCCGATACGTCGTTCGGAAATCTGTTGATCGTCCAGCTGTGGCTCTCGTTCATCTTCGGCACGTACAACGGCGCGATGATCCCGTTCCTGGCGGAGATCATGCCGCCCCAGGTGCGCACCGCGGGATTCTCGCTTGCGTACGCTTGCGCCACGGCGCTCTTCGGCGGCATGACGCCGGTGGTGTGCACGTACCTGATCCACGCGACCGGCAACCCGGCCATGCCGGGCGCCTGGCTGACGGCGCCAGCTTTGCTTGCGCTCCTCTCGGCGCTGCGGGCCCGTGTGCGGATGCCCGCCGAGCCGGCCGCCGCTGGCGCGCCTGCGTAGGGCGCTGCGTCCGGCACCGCCCCTCCCGGCCGGTGCGCTCAGCTTGTCGCCAACGACATCGTCACGGCGACGGCGGACATGCCTTCGAGGCCACGCTCGCGCCGTTGCGCCGCTCCGCATGCCGAGTAGGTGGGGATGTCGCCATCCCCACCCCTCACAGACCCGGACGTGCAGCTTTCCCGCATCCGGTTCTTCACGGAAGAGTTTCGCTCGCGTTGGCGTAGAGGACGCCGTCCGTGACTCGCCTGTCGAGAAGCGCACGGAGGTGATGATGTCCCCGCCGTCGTCCTCGCCAGTTCGGCTATCCGTTGTCGTTTCGTGGACAGGTTCGCGGAGCCCAAGGTCTCCTCCCGTGTTTCCCGGCAACGGCTCTCATCCCGTGGCGCCCCCCTTCCCTCGCGCGGGTCCCGGTGAGCCCAGTTCCCCGCGGTCAGCGGTACTATGAAGGCGCTACGACTTCCCGCCTGCGCGTCCCCGGTCGCTTATCTGTTTCGCTTCCGGGGTCCGCGCGATCCTCCGCTTTTCGTGCTCGCCTTGGCGGCGCTCCCGGATGGTTGGAGGACCCAGCCGGGCCAGGGCATTTGGTCAGCCGGCCGCCCATTTGCCGGCACACTCTCACTCGGACGCAGGCGGGATCTCACAGGTTCCCAGGCGATCCGTCCCATGCCTTTGCCCCGGTCCAAGACCCCGGCCGGACCGACGATCCTCACCCTGACGGTGTCGTCGATGCTGCCCCCGCTCAACCCACAGCGAAGGCTCCAGCGATAGAAATTTCGAGGCTACTCACGCGGCTTCAGCACCTGCTGCCTACGCTTCACGACGGGCGTCGCCGCACGCCATGCAAGGCTCGCGCGATAATTCCGATAGTTGCCGAACCCGGCAAAATCGACCGGCCAGAAACTAACCGGCTGGTTGGCTGACCTTTGCCGGGAGGGAGTTGAACCCTCTGGATCGCGATGAAAGGTTTCAGAACTTCATGTTCATTCTCCTCTCCTGAGCTTTCCCTGTCGCAAGGGTCGTCTTCGCCAAGCGACCCTTCGCCGGACCGCGGGCCGTGCTCGCCTATCTCGCCCGCTACACCCACCGCGTCGCGATCTCGAACGCCCGGCTCATCGGCGAGGCGGGCGTCCGACGCCGCCGAGTTCATCCGCCGCTTTCTCCTGCACGTGCTGCCCAGCGGCTTCCATCGCATCCGCCACTATGGCCTGTTCGCTGGAACGGTTCGAGCGCGCAACATCGAGCGCGCCCGCCAATTGCTCGCCGCGCCCGAGGTCTCGCCCCAAAGCGCGCACGCTGAGGCCGACAGCGAGATCGAAACACCTTCGCCTGCGCGCTGATGCCCGTGTTGCGGCGGTCGGATGATCATCATCGAGACGTTCGAAGGCCCGCGCCCCGCGCGTTCCCCACCGCCAATCCGGATCAGGATCGACAGTTCATGATCATCGCCGCGCTTCCCGCCTCGAACCGCCTATCGCCTTCGCCCCACCCGCCCGCCGGAGCAGGAGGCCGACGTCCTCTCGAGGTCGTCAGTCCTCCCCCGACCGCCGCGCCCGCGCCAGGGCCGCGCATCCTCGCGACCGAACTCGCTCGTCATCATCGTTTCCGCCGCCAAGATTCCGCGCCACCGGCCCCCGCGGCGACACACGCGAGACGTCCGAGATCCTGAAATCTCCATAGGTCGCGCCCGACCAAACGGGCGTCCCTTCCTGCCCGCGGTTTCCTCCTTGGGAGGCTTTCGAACGCCAGCCCCGGGCCACGCACGACCGTCCCGCAAGGGGCCGGCGTCCGAAACCCTTCACCTAAGCCGGCGCCTGACGGCGTCGCATGCCCCGTGCGCCCCTATGGGAAGGGCGACGCTTTTCAGGAACGGAAACCTCGACCTGGGCCACGTTGGCAGTGGCGGTCGCGGGTTGCGCGCCAAAGAGCGCTGCGAGCTTCTGGCCGATGGGCGAGCCAATCCCCGTGCAGGCGTCCGGGCCCTTTTGGGCCCGGAAGAACCCGTTGTCGCCCGTGACGATGTCGGTGAAGCACGTCTGGTTGAGCCACAGCCGAGGCGTGACGAGCGTTTGTGGCGTCGACAGGCTGAGCTTGCGGCCGAAGGCTGCGAATAGTCCTGCATAGAGCGGAGCGACCGCGCTCGTCCCGCCAAAAGCGAGAGTCTGGCCGTGGGCGACGATGTTGTAGCCCAAGTTGGGATCGGCGTTGGCGGAAACGTCCGGGACCATCCGTCCGGGCCCATGCGGGGCCCCCGCCTGCCAGAGGGGCATCGGCGTAAAGATCGTCGAGAAGCCCCCGCCGGTCCCCGAGCCGCTGGGGTTGCCCGGATCGTTGTTCCAGACGGTTTCTTCACCGCCGCCGTGCGGCTTCGATGTGCCGCCGCAGCCAACGACGAACGGCGACGAGGAGGGCAGATCGACGTTCGCGGGCGTCGGCCCGCCGTCGCTCGAATCGTTGTCGCCTGACGCCGCGAAGACCGTCATGCCGGCGGCCGCAGCCGCCTGGGCCGCCGCGTTCAATCGGCCGGCGAAGTCAATTCCCGTCGCCTGTCCGACAGCCTGCCAGTTAGCCTCGTCAGTGCCCCAGGAGATGGAGCAGACGTCGCACCCGTCGGCCGCCGCTGCCGAGATCGCTGTCGCCATCGACCCCCAGTCGCTCGCGTCCGCCCAATAGAGCCGGATCGTCGCGGGCTGTCCGGTCGCCACGCTGTAGGCGGCCGCCGCCACTTGGATGTCGAGGGCCACTTCGCCGTCCGGGTTGGTCGAAGGATCGTCGCCGGGATTCGGAGCATTGCCGGCCCCGCCGATCGGCACGTCTACGATGGCCGGCTTCGGAAGGTTGACCCTTGCGAAATAGGCGTCGATGTCAGACTGCAGCCAGCCCCCGGCGAACTCGACGGTCGCGATCACGCCCCCGCCTGCGAGGCCCGTGGGCCAGGAATAGGCGGCGCAGAGGTCGGCGACTTCCCACGGTTCGGCGCCGACAGCCGCGGGGCGGATCGCGCCGCCGGGCTCGCGCAGGATGAAGTAGGGATGGATCGGCGTCCTGATCGTTCGCGCAACGAGGGCCATCCGATTGAGTCGCGCGGTGACAGCGTGGGTCGCACCGTCATAAAGCGTCGCGAGGTCGGCCTTGAGCGCGGTCCGCGAGTTTCCATCGAGATAGAGCATGTGCCCGGAGGGGTAGTTGCGAATCGTCAGGTTCGCACGCGCCGCGGCGTTCTGAAGCGGCATGGCGTCCAGCGTCAGCTTCGTCTGGTAGAAGGGCGTTACAGAATCGAAATAGCCGTTCGCCGACAACACGAGGAGGTCAGGATTGGCCGCCATCGTCGCCGCGAGGTCGCCGGCCGTGTAGAGCGTGGGATTGCCTTGGCTGTCGGGGTTTTGGACCGCGCCGGTCGGGTCGGTATGGCGGAAGTCCCAGAACTGGAACGCCTGGTCGTTGAGGTCGACGTAATTCGATGTCGAGGTGAACAGGAGTTCGGTGTTGAGATAGGTGTTCCACATTGCGGTGTATACGCCGCCGACGGCCGCCATGGTCGGATCGTTCATGCCGCCGTCGGGCGACACGATCGCTGCGATGCCGGTGTCGATGCCCGTCACACGGCCGTCATAAGCGCCAAGCGCGAGCCCCTGGTCCTGCAGCAGCGTGATCAGGAACAGGGAATGACCGAGCCGGTCGGCGGCTTCGACGTTGAGCTGCCAGGCGATAAGCACGTTCGCAGGGATGCCGAGATATTGGGACAGCGTCTGGACGGTCGTCGGATCCTGATTGGGATAGGCGGCGAGCGCTTTCGCGTAGGGTCCCGAGGAGAACTGGGTCACCGTGTCCATGAAAGCCGGCAGGCTCACCGGCGGAGGGTTGAGACCGGTCTTGTTGTGATACCAGGCGTCCGCCGCGAACGTCGGCATGAGCCCCACGGCGTTGCTGAAATTGGCCGGGTAGTCGAGGACACTCGATTGCAGCGTAAGACCATTGAGATCGATTCCATCCTCGTGAAGCATCCAGGCGAGGACGCAGGTGCGTGCGGTGCCATAGGATTCTCCGTACAGGAATTTGGGCGAGTTCCAGCGGCCATTGGCTGTCAGATACCGCTTGATGAACTGCTTGATCGACCGCGCGTCCTGATCGACGCCCCAGAAGTCCCGGTTCTTGAATGGCGCGATCGCCGATGAATACCCCGTTCCAACCGGATTGATATAGACGAGGTCGCTTCGGTCGATGAGGCTGTAGGGATTGTCCTCCATCGTATAGGGCGGCGGCGTGAAGCCCGGCATGTTCGTCTTGATTCGGCGGGGGGCGAACGACCCGAGAAGCAGGAACACCGCCGAAGAACCCGGGCCTCCGTTATAGAAGAAGGTCACCGGGCGCATGTTGGCCGCGGCCCCGTCCCTGGTGAAGGCGACGTAGAAGAACTTGGCCGACGGCTTTGAGCTGACAGGATCGACCGCGACGAGATGCCCGGCCGTCGCGGTATAGGCGATCGAGACGCCGCCGATCGTCACGACATGATGAGTAATCGCCGCCGCCTCGGTGACGTCCGTGATCGAATCATCCGGGCCCGAACCGTAGGCGGTCGTATCCAGATAAGGCTGGTCGGCGGCCTGGCCGCCGGGTTGGTCGAAAGCAGGATGTAAGAGCTCTGTCATCGGCTTCCTTCCGATGGCGTCTCGCCAACGCCGTCCTCGCTGCGCCCTACAACTCCCCCGATTCGCCCGATGCAGTTCCGCTTCGAACGCGCGATAGCCTAGGCGATCCGCGGTCGCCAGGGCTTGGTCGAGGATGGCGACGGCGCGGTCGGGATCGCCCGCCCGGGCCCCACCTTTGATCCCTCGTCCAGGCTTCGATCCCTATACCATCGGATTGCGAATGGCCGTAATCCCACCAGCTGCGATGTTCGCTGTCGCGATCTGGTGACCGCTTTGCTGAAGGGCGGTCATTCCCCAACAGCCCGACAGCCTCAGGGCCACAATCTCTTCGCGATTGGATCGTTCTCGCTCTCTTCGCTCGTTCGCCCAGCGGGTCTGCAAATAGACGTATCCGAAGCCTGCAAGGACCGCCAGGACCGTTCCTACCGCCTGCCGCCCAACCTTCCGCACTCATTTGCAGGAACCGGAGGGTCGAGCCTGTGACAACGGCGAAAATCGCCGCGAGGACGCTGGGATCGGCACGAACACCCAGCGCACCCAGGCAGCACTTCCCCGTTCACAGACTAGGCGCTCGCGCGATTGCGATCATGATCGGACGCAAACCCCCGACGTCAACGCGCCGCTGGCGTCGGCGAACGGCCAGACGCGGGCAATTCGGTCGCCGCAATCGAACGGATCCCGCGGCCATAGCGCGCATGGCTCTTTCTCATGTCGCTGCGGCCGTCGGTTCGCGATTGGGCCGAGCGCGAACTTTGTTGTCTGTTCTGGTCTGAAAGACCCTTTCTCCGACGTCGCGATGTTCCGCGGGCACCTTATCCAACCGCTCCGGTTCCGGATGGCGGCAAAATGCGCTTGGAGCGAGTACCGCGTCCGCCGACGAAGCCCGTCGATCGGCGCACCGGCAGAATCTCCCGCCGGGGCGGCGCACGCGTCTTTGCGCGACGGATCGACGTTCCGACGGGCATTGTTCCGCAATTCCCCCGCCGCTCAGCGCACCAGCAAGTCCGCCAGTTCGCCGACGCCGTCGACCATCAGGTCGAAGGTTCCTGGCGTCGGCTCGGGCTCCACGATCCGGCCCTCCCCGTACTCGAGCTTCCGGGACACGTAGCAAGTCCGCAGACCACAGCGCGCGGCTCCCGAGAGATCCGACGGGTGGGAGGCGACGGCCCCTTGCGGGACGGTCGTGCGTGGCCCGGGGCCGGCGTTCGAAAGCCTCCCAAGGAGGAAACCGCGGGCAGGAAGGGACGCCCGTTTGGTCGGGCGCGACCTATGGAGATTTCAGGATCTCGGACGTCTCGCGTGTGTCGCCGCGGGGGCCGGTGGCGCGGAATCTTGGCGGCGGAAACGATGATGACGAGCGAGTTCGGTCGCGAGGATGCGCGGCCCTGGCGCGGGCGCGGCGGTCGGGGGAGGACTGACGACCTCGAGAGGACGTCGGCCTCCTGCTCCGGCGGGCGGGTGGGGCGAAGGCGATAGGCGGTTCGAGGCGGGAAGCGCGGCGATGATCATGAGGTGTCGATCCTGATCCGGATTGGCGAGGGGTAGCGCGCGGGGCGCGGACCTTCGAACATCTCGATGATGATCATCCGGCCGCCGCAACACGGGCATCGGCGCGCAGGCGAAGGTGTTTCGGTCTCGCTGTCGGCCTCGGCGTGCGCGCTTTGGGGCGAGACCTCGGACGCAGCAAGCAGTTGGCGGGCGCGCTCGATGTTGCGCGCTCGAACCGTTCCGGCGAACAGGCCGTAGTGGCGGATGCGATGGAAGCCGCTTGGCAGCACGTGCAGGAGAAAGCGGCGGATGAACTCGGCGGCGTCGAGCGTCATGGTCTTGAGCCGGTCGCGGCCTTTGATCCGGTAGTCCTTCCATTTGAAGGTGACCCCCGCCTCGTCGAGCGCGATCAGCCGGGAGTTTGAGATTGCGACGCGGTGGGTGTAGCGGGCGAGATAAGCGAGAACGGCTTGCGGTCCGGCGAACAGTCTCTTTGCGAAGACGACCCTTGCGACAGGGAAAGCTCAGGAGAGGAGAATGAACATGAAGTTCTGAAACCTTTCATCGCGATCCAGAGGGTTCAACTCCCTCCCGGCAAAGGTCAGCCAACCAGCCGGAAGCGAGCCTTGCATGGCGTGCGGCGACGCCCGTCGTGAAGCGTAGGCAGCAGGTGCTGAAGCCGCGTGAGTAGCCTCGAAATTTCTATCGCTGGAGCCTTCGCTGTGGGTTGAGCGGGGGCAGCATCGACGACACCGTCAGGGTGAGGATCGTCGGTCCGGCCGGGGTCTTGGACCGGGGCAAAGGCATGGGACGGATCGCCTGGGAACCTGTGAGATCCCGCCTGCGTCCGGGTGAGAGTGTGCCGGCAAATGGGCGGCCGGCTGACCAAATGCCCTGGCCCGGCTGGGTCCTCCAACCATCCGGGAGCGCCGCCAAGGCGAGCACGAAAAGCGGGGGATCGCGCGGACCCCGGAAGCGAAACAGATAAGCGACCGGGGATGCGCAGGCGGGAAGTCGTAGCGCCTTCATAGTACGGCAGGGTGAAGACGACGTGATAGTAGGCGACTGGCAGAAGCTCCGCCTCGCGTTCTTCGAGCCATTGCCGCGCCGCCGCCCCCTGACACTTCGGGCAGTGGCGGTTGCGACAGGAATTGTAGGCGACGCGTTCGTGCGCGCAGTCCTCGCAGTGCTCGACGTGTCCGCCGAGCGCCGAGGTGCGGCAGGTCTCGATCGCCGACATGACCTTCAGTTGGCCGAGGCTGACATGGCCGGCGTTGGCCTTGCGCCATGCCGCCACATGGGCGCGAAAGACGTCGGCGACCTCCAGGCGAGGCCGCGCCATGCGGCCGTGGTCAGGCGGGCGGCGATCGGCTCGCGAGGTTGACGCCCAGCCGCTCCAGCGGGCTCTTGATGTCGCGGATCGTGTTGACAGCGACGCGGGTGTAGAGCGCGGTCGTCTCCAACTTGGCGTGTCCGAGCAACACCTGGATCACGCGAATATCGACATTCTGCTCGAGCAGGTGGGTGGCGAAGCTGTGCCGCAGCGTGTGCGGCGACACTCGCTTGGAGATGCCCGCCAGGTTCTTCGCGGCGTGGACGGCGCGGTTGAGCTGACGGGCGGTCATCGGGTTGACCGGGTTCTGGCCGGGAAAGAGCCAGACCTGCGGCCGTGCCGCCCACCACCAGTCGCGCAACAGTTCGAGCAGTTGCGGCGAGAGCATCACGTAGCGATCCCGCTGCCCCTTGCCCTGCTCGACCCGAAGCGTCATGCGCTGGCTGTCGATATCGGACACCTTCAGGTTCGCGACCTCGGACACGCGCAGGCCCGCGCCGTAGGCGACGCTGAGCGCGGCCTTGTACTTCAGGCCGGGCGCGGCTTCGAGCAGACGCGCCACCTCCTCCTGGCTCAGCACGACCGGCGCCCTGCGCGGCTTGTTCACGGTCGTCAGAGGGAGAACGAGGTCGGGCCGTTCGAGCGTCACGGTGAAGAAAAACCGCAGCGCGGCGATGGCGGCGTTGATCGACCCTGGGCTGATCTGCTGCTTCGCCATATGCAGTTGAAAGCGGCGAAGGTCCTCCTTCGTCGCCGTATCTGGCGACCGGCCGAGGAAGGCCGCAAACATTCTCACATTCCGAACGTAGTCCCTCTGGGTGTCTTCGGTGAACCGGCGCGCCGTCATGTCGTCGATCATGCGCTGACGCAGCGGGCTAATGGGCTTGTCGGACATCGCGAAAGCTCCTGTCTCGCATGGGGTTGTGAACCCGACGATTTTGAGACAGTCCGGACCTTCGCGTTCCTCCTCAGCCCAATGAGCCCCTCGCCGCACCTCGCCGCCCCTACCGCGCGAGCGGTTTAGTCCGAGGGCGGGGTCTTGCCGTTGCGCGGCGACCATTGGACGGCAGAACTCCTCGACGTCCACCGGCGATCTGCTATGTCCGCTCTACCTCGACTGCGGCCGTCCGGGTCGAAGATTTCCTAACGTCGAAACTCTCGCCACCACCATACGCGCCATTTCCGGATTAAGCCGGCAAATGCCGTCGGTGCGAATGACAAAATCCGCTGGATCGAAAACGAGTGCTTTCACGAAATCCAGCACCGCGCGATCGACCTTGGCGGCGATGTATGCCGGCAAAGTCACACCGTCGGGCGCAGAGCCGGTCGCCATGGCCTATGCCGGGCATCAGTTCGGCAATTTCGTTCCTCAGCTTGGCGACGGCCGCGCAATCCTCCTCGGCGAAGTCTTGGACCGCAACGGCGAGAGGCGCGATGTCCAGTTGAAGGGCGAGATATTCGCGCAGGACCGGCCCCAATGCGGCGCGGCCGTCCCCGCGCCGCGAGAACGGCGTTCGTCCCGCTCCGGATTATTTTCATCTACCTATTCACATATTCGAATTTTTGGGTAATATCGTCTCGCTTGCGCCGCGGCGCGCCTATCTACGGCGTCTGGAGCGCCTTTAAGCCATGTTCATTCAGACCGAAACGACCCCCAACCCCGCGACGCTGAAATTCCTGCCTGGACGCGTGGTGATGGACGAGGGCACGTTCGAGGCGCGCGATCTTGCTGCGGCCGAACGCTCGCCGCTCGCCAAGGCCCTGATGCAACTGCCGGGCGTCGACGGCGTTTTCTTCGCCTCTGACTTCATTTCCGTCACCAAATCCGAAGGCGAGTGGCAGCATCTGAGGCCCGCCATCCTCGGCGTCGTGACCGAGTTCTACCTTTCCGGCGCGCCCCTGATCGAGACAGGCGGCGCTGACGCGCTCACGACTGGCGAATTCTTCGACGCCAAGGACGCCGAGACGGTCGAGGCGATCAAGGAACTGATCGAGACTCGAGTCCGCCCCGCAGTGGCGGGCGACGGCGGCGATATTGTGTTCAAGGGGTTTCGCGACGGCGTCGTCTATCTCAAGATGAAAGGCGCTTGCTCCGGCTGCCCCTCCTCGACCGCCACCCTGAAGCGGGGAATCCAGAATATGCTGCAGCACTTCCTGCCGGACGTTCAGGCGGTGGAGCAGATGGAGGCCTGACGTCTCGCGCGCATGTCAAAGGCGCGGCGATTTGGCTCGCGACCTAAATCGCTCCGAGCGCCGTGAAGAGGCGCGTGCATTTGTTCGAGGATTGCCTGGCTGATTTCGAGACCATCCGCGACGATTTCGCCTCCGTCGACGATTGGGAGGATCGTTATCGCTATGTCATTGAACTCGGTCATACCCTCGAGCCGCTTGTCGAGGCGGCCCACAATGAAATCACTAAGGTGCGGGGCTGCGTCAGTCAGGTATGGTTGGAATGCGAGGCGAGAACGGGCGGTGGCGGGCAAACGATCCTTCACTATCGCGGCGACAGCGACTCGCACCTTGTGCGCGGACTGATCGCGATAACGATCGCGCTTTTCTCCGATCGGGCGCCGCAGCAGATTATTGCCGTCGACGCCTTGGGCGCATTTCGCGCGCTGGGCCTGGAGCAGCATCTCACCCCGCAGCGCTCAAACGGTGTGCGCGCAATGATCGAGCGCATCCGCGCGGACGCCGCTCCGGTTTAAGCTCGGGTCTCCATTCGAATATCGGATCGGATTGACGGGCAAGGCGCGGGAGCTTTTCATCGAGGCCGGATCCAAACTCGCG
The DNA here is from genome assembly GCA_963758335.1 of uncultured Alphaproteobacteria bacterium. Classification (GTDB taxonomy): domain Bacteria; phylum Pseudomonadota; class Alphaproteobacteria; order Rhizobiales; family Beijerinckiaceae; genus Roseiarcus. The sequence goes on from CAVWVF010000004.1 coordinate 2,340,410, forward strand.
GTTTGCGCCATCGCCTTCGAATTTGTTGCGTTCTCGCCTCTGGTCTATGGGACCCATTATCGATCCCTCATCCACCCCTCCTACCAGAAGGGTGCGGCGCGAAAGCGCGCCGAGAAGTACCTGCGCGGGAAAGAAGGCGGCCTTGTCGGCTTCGAGTCAAGGGCGGCAAGGAGGCCGGGCGCAAGTTCATCGTTCATCGACGCACTCAAGCTCTTCTACCATGTCGCCAACATCGGCGACGCGCTCTCTCGCGATCCATCCGGAGACGACCACTCATTCGCAGCTCTCGCCCGAAGACCAGCTCTTCACCGGCGTGTCGGAGAGCTACGTGCGCCTGTCGATCGATGAGAGCCGTTGCCGACAACGGATAGCCGAACTGTCGAGGACGACGGCGGGGACATCATCACCTCCGTGCGCTTCTCGACAGGCAACATCGACGACGTTCTCGCCGATCCCGAGCCCTGAAGTCGGCGGCCTGAAGGGGAAGGCAAGGCCAGAGGCCCCGCGCGACCGTGTGTCGCGCCGCCGGCCAGCGAACAAGGAGCGCGGATCGGCGATTGCATTTTCACGCGCGGCAGCCAAGAAGGGGGTTGGCGCGCCCGCGTCCTGCTGCATGAAGGCGATTGCGCTCGACCCGTTTCATCGTCGGACCTCCTGGACGGCTTGAGCTTCTCGCGGGAACTCCCTGGGGTCGGAACGCGGGTCCTTGCGCGAGCCGATCTGACGGACCGTTGGCCCGCCCTCGCAGCTGTGTCGCCAAGCCGATTCGTTCGGAGATGCCGAATCGGACTCCTTGGTTGCGAGAGGCGGCGAACGATCGGGCATTGCGGGGGCGAACCCGGCGGGGGTTGGCGACACGCCAATATCGAGCAATGAGTCGGGTCTTGGGGTGACGTTTCTTTTTCTGTTGGAGGCGCCGGTCCTGACCGCCTTCAACCCGAAGAAGCGGTGTCCGTTCCAATTCGTGCCGGTGATCGCCTTGGCGACCTGCGAAAGGCTGCGGTAAACGCAGCCGTTCCAGGCACACCCGTCGTCGAGGATCATGACCCGCTCGAGACGGCCGTTCCATTCGCGGACCAGCAGAGCTCCGGATTTGAGCCCGACGCCCTCGCGTGTCGTCGGTCCGCGGGTTGCAAAGGGACGAGCGTCCCTCAACTCGAAGGCTTCGTCCCTGTACTCGTGCAGACGTCGCAAAATCGCCCTGTCGAGATCCCCGAATGCCGCGGCTTGGATCCGATAGGGAGCACGCGCAGGAGCAGCCATCCCGGAAGATGGGCGGGAGCAACCCCGCCCAGGTGGTTTCGCCACTGGAGGCGAAGCTGATCCGTGTTGAGGCCGGAAAGTCTCGCGACCGAAGCGTCGAGGGTTGCGCGCGCTGACGCCGATGGCGCTGGCGGGACGGATGCCTCGCCGGCGCCGTTTGCGTTTCGTCGCGTCGCCATCACGCCGCCCGACGGGTTCGCAGGCTCGCGGCGCGCCCGGGCCGATCTGGTGGCGCTTCGCAAGTCTGTGACGCTTCAGCGTGCGGCGCGGCGCTATCTTCCTCCATTTCCGTCGGCTCGATCCGAAGACCGATCCTCGCACCTTGTCGGCCCGATCAATTCCGACGGCGTAGCCGCGCTTGCGCAGGCCGGTGAGCGCGGCCCGCGTCGTGTGCGGCAGCCAGCCGGTGGCGGCGACAAGCTCGGCGAGAGTCGCGCCATCGCCACGCTGCAGCAGTTCGATGACCTGCGCGATCTTGGTTCCGCCGCGCGGAGACGTTGGCGTCGAGGCGACGTTGCTGTTTAGCCTGCCTATGCCTGCTGGGTCTGAAACGGGCTCGGGCTTCGGAATGACGGAGATTGGATGGTTCGCGCGCTGTTCCCCCATGCCTTCAGAGGCCGTCGCCTCGTCAACCGCGATCGCTTTCGCGCCGGCGGCGGTCAGTTTGAGCGCATAGGTCTGCCCGGACTCGTCGTCGCGCCGCCAGATCGGCGCTGCTGCCTTTGCCCTTATCTCCTTCAAGAGCCCGGCTTCGAGAAGCTTGGCTACGGCCCTCTGCGCCTGGGCGCGCTTTGGACCCGCTGGCCGAACCAGGCAATGATCATTGCGCTGCGACGCAGCGCTCAGCAGCACAAGCTGCGTGTCGTTGAGTTTGATGGACATGTTTGGACACTCGCGTTTCGGGAGCCGGCCGATCCCGGCCCCTCACTGACGCGAGCCCCGGACCGGAGCGATCGTCGGGGTGAAGGGTTCGCACGCGACGCCACAGCTTTCGCGGACGGCCCACGCACACGCACACACGCTCTCTTTCGAACGGAAAGCCAGTCTTTTCTTGGAGCGCGAGCGATTGAAAAGACCCAGCGGTTCACGTTTTTAGGCGAAGCGGGCATTCCAGAACGGAAGCTTCCCGATGAAGGGCGAGGGGCTATCGCGCCGCGCGTCGGGATCGAGGAGCCCGCCGATCTGACCGCGACGTTGAAGGCGGGACGGTGAGTGAGCGGCCCTGTCACCGGGCCGTCTGGTAGAGCGGTGAAGGAACGCTGACGCGGATAAGCCGGGAAAAATCCGGCGACTGATCCGCCCCCTTAGCCCGCTCGTCGATCCACGCCAGCGCCATCAATTCGCTCAGGGGAATTGTCGTGACGACGGCGCCTTGGTCGTAAAGGTAGCCCGGCAAATAGCCGTTGACGATGAGCCGCCAGTCGAACGGCAGCGTTCCTCCAGCGAGCCGGATCAGCTTCACGACAGCCGTCGTGCAATTGGTGGTGATCGAATTGTAGAATGCCGGCTGCTCGGCCGGCGCGTTCGCTTCCGCCGCATATTGGAGCAGCACTGCGCGCGCCCCGCCGGGGGACGCGCGGAGCCGGTAAAGGCGCGCGTCCTCCGCGCGCACGTTCGAGCGCAGCCGGACGGAGTCGCGCTCGGTCGTGGCGAGATAGACAAGCGTGTGAGACTTGAAGGCGTCGGCGACGGGCGAATACTCGCCATTCTTTTCCCGTCTAATCTCGACCGACCAAGCGAGCTGCTCGCCTCCGTCGAAACCGAAGCTCATGATGAGGTGAGCCATCTGTGGCCCCGGCGCGCTCCACGCCCGCATTCCGATGGTCACAGCCAAAGAGCAACGATCGATCCAAGCGGAGAACGCCAAGGACGATGAACGGTTTTGGGACGCGATGCGGGACATGGGCGCTTCGAGCATCGAAGAGCACAAAGCCTTGATCGGCCACGCCGAGGCGAAGATCGCCGAACAGGCGCCGAAAGTTGCGGAGGCGGCCGAACGGGCCGAAGCCGCAAGGGCCAGGCTCGCCAAGCTCTCCCGGGGCGAAAGCGTCGCCGGCGGGCTCGGCAAGCGGCCCGACATGGAGGCCATGCTCAGGGAGGCCGGCATCGGGCCGGACCTGATGATGAAGCGAATTCGCCTGATCGGGAGCCTGACCAAACCCGAGCTCGAAACGCTGCTCGACGACGCGCACATGAAGCGGGTGACTGAAGCAGGCGACAAAGCCTCCGACCCGCGAGGCGCGGCGGATCATCCGGGCGCGGGAATAGTTTCCGGGGAGGGGGCGACGAATGCTGCAATGGCTCCGACGCCGCCAACAGGCCGAACAGCTGGCGCGAGGCCTTGATCCGCGACCATGGCGGCGCGGCCTATGGAGAGGCCCGCCAGCGCGAGGAGGACGTGGTCCGGCCGGACGGGACAACCCATGCGGGGCGGACGTCCGCGCACTGGCGGCGCGTCGCGCTCATCGTGGCGAAGATGACCGCAAGCGCGTCGGCGTCGACACGGCGACCGGCTTGGGGGCCGACGCCGACCTTTTCGCTCGTCCTGAAAGGACAGATCAGGCCCTCGCCGCGGCCGGCAAGCCACGCGCCAGTTTCCCTCCCTATCGAGCCCCATGGGGGGATTCAAACTCTTGATAAACGCCGCCGACCTCGACGCGATAGTCGCAAGGGTTCGATCCTATGGAGCATGATCTGATCGAGGTTCTGACGCTGGCGCACGCCTTCGTCGCCGATGAGGTCGAGAGGCGTGCGCTCCAAGGATTGACGGAATGCTTCCAGCAAGCCGCCGCCCTGCTCGACAAGATCGAGGCGACGCTGCGGAAGGCGGGCGCGCCGTGATCCCGCTGAGACTGCGCTGCGAGGACAGGGCCCGGACCCGACGCCTTCGCCATGCCCTCTGCGTGTTCGACGTGACGCTACGCGACCTCTCGGCGGGTGGAGCCCGGGTCGTCGGCGACGGCCTCGCCTTTCAGCGACGGCGCCTATTCGATCCGGCGCGCCCGTCTCATTTGGACGGATGGCAGAACGGCGGGCCTTGAGTTCATCGCGTGATGATCCGTCACTAGTTGCAGTGGCGATAGCCCCAGCGGCCAACCCAGCAATGGCGGTAGGCGTAGGGGTGAGCGTAGGGATGGAAACCGTAATAGGGGCCGGGCACGACGGCGACGCCATATCCCATCGGATGGCAATGTCCGTAGGGTCCGCGCGTCCATCCCGGGCCGCAGCCCATTGCGACCAGCGTGATGCTTGTCGGCGCGTCAGAGAGTGGCGCGACCGGCATTGCCGAGGCGGGAATGGCGGCCAACCCCAACAGCGCGATCGCTGACGTCAGAAGCATTTTTCGCATGAGTTTTTCCTCTCGAGTCAAGGTGGCTCCTGGTTATCGCGCGCCGCTTGAACGTACGCTTAACGGGACGCTTCAAATGCTGTGGACCGCTGACCGTGCAATACCGAATCCAATTCCTGGACCGCTCCGCGAACGTCATTCGTGAATGGAGCGCAGGCGCCCAAAGCGGCGCGGGCGCGATCGAGCTCATCGTTGACGCGGATTGTTGGCGGCCGACGCCGACCGTTCACCCGATCAAGGGCAAGTCGACCTGCGGGCGCACGATCGTTCCCCGCCGGCCGACCCCTTGGACGAACTCTGAAACGAATCTTTTCTCGACGGCGAGGCTGACCCGCCCCGGTCCTCGCCCCTCGCGCGCGGCGTGGACCCTCGATCCGATCGGCCGGCGCGGCCGTCGGCGGTCTTGAGGCCCGGCGCGGACGGCTCCCAATCGTCAGAGCGCGAGGCCGTAGGTTTTGTTACAGGGCGCACCGGCAGGATCTGGCCGGCGGAGGTCACGCTGACGAGCAGTCGGCAGCCGGAGGCGAAGAGCTGTTCGGCCACGAGCAAGGGCGACTTCGAGAAGGGCGCGGTCAGCGGCGCGGTCGCCTCGCTCAAGGTCGTCGAGGCGATCGCGCGCGGCTGGTTGGCGCGAGGCGAGCGAGTGAGCGCTGGGTCTGGGCTCGACGCGACTTGGCGACAGTCGCGTCGGCTTCGAAAAAACAATCGCCCGCTATGTCTCGCCGAGCCGGTCCGAACGAACCCTTTCTCGAACGGTCCGGATGACGAAAAAGGCGCTTCCCGGAGCGCCTTTCCGTGCAAGACTCGAACCGCCTTCACGCCGTCGAGTGCGCCTTCCGCCCGAGCGCCGCCTGCGCCGCGGCGAGGCGGGCGATCGGGATGCGGAACGGCGAGCACGACACATAGTCGAGATGCGCCGTCTCGCAGAAGGCGATCGAGGCGGGATCGCCGCCGTGCTCGCCGCAGATGCCGAGATGGAGGCCGGGCCGCGCCTTACGCCCGCGCTCGGCGGCGATCTTGACCAGTTCGCCGACGCCTTCGGTGTCGATCGTCACGAACGGGTCGGCTGGCAGCAGACCCTTGGCCGTGTAGATGCCGAGGAACGACGCCGCGTCGTCGCGCGAGATCCCGAGTGTCGTCTGGGTCAGGTCGTTGGTGCCGAAGGAGAAGAATTCGGCGCTCTCGGCGATTTCTCCGGCTCTCAGCGCCGCGCGCGGCAGCTCGATCATGGTTCCCACAATATAAGGCACCGTGACGCCCGTCTCCTTGGCGACCGCCTCCGCCGTCGAGACGATGATCGGCTTGACCAGATCGAACTCCGGGCGCCCGAAGATGACCGGCAGCATGATCTCGGCGGTGACGGGCGTACCGGTCTTGCGGCCGGCCTCGACCGCGCCTTCGAAGATGGCGCGCGCCTGCATCTCCGCGATCTCCGGATAGCGGACCGCGAGCCTTATGCCGCGGAAGCCGAGCATCGGGTTGAATTCGTGCAGCTCGGCCGCCCGCCTGCGCAGCTTGTCGGCGCCGACCCCCAGGTCCTTGGCGACTACCTCGATCTCCTCGTCGGTCTTCGGCAGGAACTCGTGCAGCGGCGGATCGAGCAGCCGGATCGTGACCGGCAGGCCGGTCATGATCTCGAACAAGTCGGCGAAGTCCTGCCGCTGCATCGGCAGGAGCTTGGCAAGCGCGGCGCGCCGACCCTTCTCGTCATCGGCGAGGATCATCTCGCGCATCGCGACGATCCGCTCGCCCTCGAAGAACATGTGCTCGGTGCGGCAGAGGCCGATGCCCTCGGCGCCGAACGAGCGCGCGGTCCGCGCGTCGGTCGGGGTCTCGGCGTTGGCGCGCACCTTCATCCTTCTCACCGCGTCGGCCCAGCCCATCAGGGTAGCGAAATCGCCGGTCGGCTCCGGCTTCACCATCGGCACTGCCCCCTGCATGACCTGGCCGGCGGCGCCGTCGATGGTTATGACGTCGCCTCTCTTCAGCGTGACGCCGCCCGCGGTCATCGTCTGCGCGGCATAGTCTATGCGGATCGCGCCGGCGCCGGCGACGCAGGCCTTGCCCATGCCGCGCGCGACGACCGCCGCGTGCGACGTCATGCCGCCGCGCGTCGTCACGATGCCTTCGGCGGCGTGCATGCCGTGAATGTCCTCGGGCGAGGTCTCGACGCGCACGAGGATCGTCTTCCGTCCCGCTTGACGCGCCGCCTCGGCGTCGTCGGCCGAGAACACGATCTCGCCGCTCGCCGCGCCCGGCGAAGCGGGGAGTCCTGTCGCGAGCAGCACGGGCTTCGCCTTCGGATCGATGGTCGGATGCAAGAGCTGGTCGAGCGTCGCGGGCTCGACCCGCGTGATCGCGTCCTCGCGCGAGATCAGGCCTTCGTTGGCCATCTCCACCGCCACGCGGAGCGCGGCGGGCGCGGTGCGCTTGCCGTTGCGCGTCTGCAGCATCCAGAGCTTGCCGCGCTCGACGGTGAACTCGAGGTCCTGCAAGTCGCGGTAGTGTCTTTCCAAGAGTTTCGTTGTTTCGGCGAACTGCTTGAACACGTCCGGCATCAGCGATTCGAGCGAGGGTTTATCAGACCCGGCGGCCTTGCGCGCGGCCTCGGTGATGTTCTGCGGCGTGCGGATTCCGGCCACCACGTCCTCGCCCTGGGCGTTGACGAGAAACTCGCCGTAAAGCTCGTTCGCGCCGGTCGACGGATTGCGGGTGAAGGCGACGCCGGTCGCCGATGTCTCGCCCATGTTGCCGAACACCATCGCCTGGACGTTGACGGCGGTTCCCCAGTCTTCGGGGATGTTGTTCAGTCGGCGATAGGTGATCGCGCGCGGGGTCATCCACGAGGAGAAGACGGCGCCGATGCCGCCCCACAACTGGTCCTTCGGCCCTTGCGGGAAAGGCTTGCCCGTCGCCTCGGCGACCTTGGCCTTGTAGTCGACGATGACCGTGCCCCAGTCCTTCGCGTTGAGCTCGGTGTCGAGGGTGTAGCCCTTGCCGTCCTTGTAGCGCTCGAGGATGTCCTCGAACTCGTGGGGGTCAACGCCGAGCACGACGTGCGAATACATCTGGATGAAGCGGCGATAGCTGTCGAAGGCGAAGCGCTCGTCGCCGGACGTCTTGGCGAGCGTCTCGACGGAGGCGTCGTTGAGGCCGAGATTGAGCACCGTGTCCATCATGCCCGGCATCGAGGCCCGCGCGCCGGAGCGCACCGACAGGAGCAGCGGATTGGCCGCGTCGCCGAAGCCGCGTCCCGTCAGCCGCTCGACCTCCGCGACGGCCGCGTCGACCTGCGCGGCGAGATCGGGCGGATACGTCTTTCCGTTGGCGTAGAAGTAGGTGCAGACCTCGGTGGTGATCGTGAAGCCCGGCGGCACCGGCAGGCCGAGCGACGCCATCTCATGCAGGTTGGCGCCCTTTCCGCCGAGAAGGTTCTTCATCTCCGCCCGTCCCTCGGCGCGCTCGGCGCTGAAGGTGTAGACCCACTTCGTCATTGTTCGCTCCTCACGATCTGCGCGAAGCTTGAACTCTGTCAGCTCCGCGAATGCAGTCCCATACCAAAGCTCACCCGGCCGACGCCATGAAACAGGAGGTCGACGCCGAGCAATGTTCCCAACACGTAGACGCTGTCCAGTGGCCAATGATTGACGATGATCAAACCGAGCAGAATTGTCACCGCAGCGGCCAGGAAGACCATGAGGCGAGGCTCGCCGGCGGGAAGCTGAGTTGCGAGATAGACCCGCACGAGGCCCGCGGCGATCAGTCCTGCGCCGAGCATCAGCGTCAAAACGACCGAGGCGAGCAGCGGGTTCACGATGCAGAGCACGCCGACGGCCAGATAGAGCAATCCGCCGATCACCCAGAGAAAGAACCGGCCCCGGTGCGCGAATGCATGCCGATGCCGATCTCAGCCGCGCCTGCGATGAGGAACAGCACGCCGTTGAGCGTCACCGTCGCGACGGTCGCAATCAGCGAGAAAAAGAGCGCAGCAAAGCCGAGGACGACCAGCAGCACGCCGAAGCCGGTGATCGACGCCCATTTCGCGCGCAGGCGCTCCACGGCTTCGCCAAGGCTATGGGGCGACGCGTCGACGTTCGACATGGCCCTCCTCCCCTCTTGCAGTGGCGCGGGCACGCCGCCCTAACGAGACCGCCGCAGTTCGCCCAGCACCTGAGCGGCGTACTCCACCGGCACGATGCGACCGTAATTGAGCCTCGTCGGGCCGATGACGCCAAGCACCCCGGCGATCCGGTGGTCGCCGTCGCGCAACGGCGCGGCGATCATCGAGGACCCCGAGAGCGAGAATAGCTTATTCTCCGAGCCGATGAAAATCTTGACGCCGTCGCCGGTTTCGGTGGGCGTGTTGCGCCACGCGCAGACGACCTGCCGTTACTCTGACAAAGCCATCGGGAAGCTTCCGTTCTGGAATGCCCGCTTCGCCTAAAATCGCGACCCGCTGGGTCTTTTCAATCGCTCGCGCTCCATCGGCCGGCTCCCGAAACGCGAGTGTCCAAACATGTCCATCAAACTCAACGACACGCAGCTTGTGCTGCTGAGTGCTGCGTCGCAGCGCGATGATCATTGCCTGGTTCGGCCAGCGGGTCCAAAGCGCGCCCAGGCGCAGAGGGCCGTAGACAAGCTTCTCGAAGCCGGGCTCTTGAAGGAGATTAGAAAAGACTGGCTTTCCGTTCGAAAGAGAGCGTGTGTGCGTGTGCGTGGCCGTCCGCGAAAGCTGTGGCGTCGCGTGCGAACCCTTCGCCCCGACGATCGCTCCGGTCCGGGGCTCGCGTCAGTGAGGGGCCGGTCGGCTCCTGGCCGAGCTGCTTCCCGTCGCTAAACCGACAACGATAGCGCCTGCATCGCGATAATTGAGCGGGCGCGCCTTTCGCGCCCCGCTCCGCAAAACAAACAATGACGTGATCCAATCCCACGCGGTCTCGTGTAACCTGCCAAGCGGCAAGCTTTATTCACACGCTAACTCTGCGATATTGGTTGGCTGGGCATTTGGTCGGGAGGGCGCATGGACGACACGCAGTGGAAGGAGTGGATCGGTCGGCGGGAAGTCGCCCGGGACCGTATCGCCGAAGCGCCCGCCCGCGCGCTGGCCGCGACGCTCAACCGATCGGCCGATCTTCCCACTGAGCCAGGCTCAGTTTTGCCGGGCGTGTTCAACTGGCTTTATTTCCTCAAGTTCGTCCCGATGTCGGAAATCGGCCCCGACGGACATCCCCAACGGGGCGGCTTCCTGCCGCCGGTCGAACTTCCCCGCCGCATGTGGGCGGGGAGCCGATGCCGGTTTCTTGCGCCGATTCGGGTGGGCGACGAGGCGGAGAAAACCTCGACCATTCAGAAGATCGAGACGAAATCCGGGGGATGTCCCGAGGAATGTTGAAAAGGGAGGAGCGGCGTTGCTCGCCTTGAGCCTTTAGGCTCGGGGTGCTGATTCCACGAAAGGAAAGCAACGCCATGAAGAAGCATACCACGTCGACCGCGATTCCCACCTATGCGTTGAAGGCCGAGGCGCTGGCGAGCATGTCGGCGAGCTTTGAACGTTTTTGTCTTGCCGCCGGGCTCGAGACGCTGAGCGAGATGCTGGAGCAGGATGCGACAGCGGCCTGTGGCGAGCGCCACGAGCGGGGTGAGCGACGCCAGGCGCACCGCTGGGGGCGGACCAAGGGCAAGATCGGCTTTCACGGTGGCAAGGTCGAGATCGAGCGTCCACGGGTTCGCGGGCTCGACGGGGCCGAGCGCGTACTGCCGAGTTGGGAGAACGCCGTCAGCGAAGACTTGCTCGGCAAATGGGCGATGAACCAGATGCTGATCAATGTCTCGACGCGACGTTTCAAGCGTTCGGTCCGACTGCCCGAGGGAGACGTTCCGGCGTCCGACGGAGCGGGGCTGTCGAAGTCGGCGACCTCCCGACGCTTCGTGACGTTGTCGGCGGCGCGCATGAAGGCGTGGATGGAAACCAGGCTTGACGATCTCGATCTGCTGGCGATCCAGATCGACGGCATTCACATGGATGAAGATATGCTCCTCGTCGCGGCGATTGGCGTCGACGCGAACGGCGACAAACATCCGCTCGGCCTCGTCGAGGGCGCGACCGAAAACGCCACGACGGTGCAGGCGCTCATCGACAATCTCGTCGAGCGCGGACTCGATCCAACCGTGCGACGCCTGTTCATCATCGATGGCGCGAAGGCGCTGTCCAAGGCGATCCGCCGCACCTTTGGACGCGATGCGGCGATCCAGCGTTGCCAGATTCACAAGGCGCGCAACATTCTGGAGCGGTTGCCCAAATCGATGCACGCTTCGGTGCGGCGCGTCTTGCGGCAAGCTTGGGAAATGGACGACGCCGAAAAGGCCGAAACGCTCATTCGCAATCTCGCCCGCCGTCTCGAACCGGACTGGAACGGCGTTTCCGCTTCGATCCTGGAAGGGATCGACGAGATGCTCACCGTCACAAGGCTCGGCCTCCCTCGCGAACTGCGCCGCTCGCTCGCCTGCACCAACATCATCGAGAATGTCATGGGCACGGTGCGCAGGGTCTGCCGCAACGTCAAATACTGGCGCTCGCCCGCGATGGCCCTGCGATGGGCCGCCGCCGCCATGCAAGAAGCAACCAAGGGCTTCCGTCGATTGAAGGCATACAAGCATCTGCCGGCTCTGCGCGCTGCTCTTGCAAAGCAAGGCCAACAGCCGCCTTCCGACCAGGCGCTTGTTCAAATCACCGAGGCAGCGTAAATTTCAATGCGCAACGACCGCTTCGACAATTTCAACAGACGGCGGGACATCCCCGAAATCCGGCAAGGCGGGCCCGATGGTCTTCGTCACCGTCCGTCACAAGATCCGCGTCGACGGGCGGCTGGCCGTCGAGGAGGATCAGGACATCGTCTACATGGGCATTCCCGAGAAATTCCGGCTGCCAGAGCCCGTCGCCCTCCCGCCTTGCGAATGGCGCGAAGCTGTTCCGATCGATCCGGTCATGCTGTTCCGCTTCTCGGCGGTCACGTTCAACGGCCATCGCATCCACTACGATCGAACTTACGCGATGGAGATCGAGAAATATCCAGGCCTCGTCGTGCACGGACCGCTGCAGGCGGTTCTGTTGTTCGACGCGGCTTGCCGGCACGAGCCCGGTCGCACGCCCGCCCAGTTCGACTTCCGCGGGGTGCGTCCGCTGTTCGACTTCGAGACCGCCACGGTGAACGGACGCAATCGCGACGACGGCGCAACCGAAGTGTTCTCCGCGACCGGCGACGGTGCCGTATGCATGCAAGCCGTCATGCAATGGGCGTGAGCTGGGCCCGCCCGAAAACGCCGCGCGCTCTGCGCAACGGAGAAGCTCGGGCGGAAGCCGACGGCGCCCTTTCCTTCATTTTGCGGAATTGCCGTCGGTTGTCACCGCCGACAGACACATGCGTTGCATGAACGACGACTGGCAAAACTCAGGGAGCGAAGGATGGTCAAGATTCTCGAAGGGTTGCGAATCGTGGAAGGCTCGGCGTTCGTCGCCGCCCCATTCTCGGGGATGACGCTTGCGCAAATGGGCGCCGACGTCATCCGCTTCGATCGCCTCATCGGCGGGCTCGACTACAAGCGGTGGCCGGTGACCGAGAGCGGGCGCAGCCTGTTCTGGGAAGGCCTCAACAAGGGCAAACGCAGCATCGCGGTCGACATGGCGACACCGCGCGGCCGAGAGGTCGTGACCCGGCTCATCTGCGCGCCGGGCGAACAGGCGGGCATCTTCCTCACGAACCTTCGCGTGCGCGGCTGGATGGACTACGACGAGCTTAAGAAGCATCGCGAAGACTTGATCATGATGTCGATCACGGGCGACCGGCACGGGGGCCCGCAGGTCGACTACACGATCAATCCTGCGGTCGGGTTCCCGATGGCGACCGGGCCAGAGGGCTCGAGCGAGCCGGTAGGGCACGTGCTGCCCGCCTGGGACTGCATTACCGGACAGCAGGCGGCTCTGGGGATCCTCGCCGCCGAGCGTCACCGGCGCGCGACCGGCCAGGGCCAGCTCGTCGAGCTCGCGCTGAAAGACATGGCGCTCGCCATGCTCGGCAATCTCGGCATCATCGGCGAAGTCGAGATCAACGGCGCCGATCGGCCGAAATACGGCAACGCCCTCTACGGCGCCTACGCCCAGGACTTCGTCTGCCGGTGCGGCGGCCGCGTCATCGTCGTCGCGCTCACGATCCGGCAATGGGACAACCTGAAGGCGGCGACCCAAACGCAGGCGGCCTTCGACGAGCTCACCGCGAAACTCGGCGTGAGACTGAGCCTCGAGGGCGAGCGCTTCAAGCACCGGCACGCCATCACGGCGGTTCTCAAGCCGTTCTTCGACGCGCACCGGATACAGGACTTCGCCAAGGCCTTCAAAGAGCGCGGCGTGACCTGGAGCAAGTACAGAACATTCAAGGAATGCGTCGAGCAGGATCCCGACTGTTCGACCGACAACCCGATGTTCTCGATCGTCGACCACCCCGGCATCGGCTCCTATCTCACGCCCGGCAACCCCATCGCCTTCTCCAACGTCGAGCGCGTCCTGCCGGGCATTGCGCCGAGGCTCGGCGAAAACACCGACGAGATCCTGACCGAAATCGGCTATACTGACGGCGAGATCGCCAACCTCCACGACGACCGCATCGTGGGGGGGCCGTCCTGACGGGATATGCGGGCCAAGCGACCCCCAATCTCCTGCGGCTGATCTCACGGCCCTGCGCCGTCCGGCGAGCAGCGAGCAGCCGGATGGGGGTTAGGCCATGGACGCATTGCGCGGCGAGGCCGATCATTCCCGCCGGCGGCCCGAAGGCCGCCAACTGGTCGGATAGCGAGCGGCCGAAGCCGAAGAAACCAGCGCGGCGTCCGCCGCGAGAAGCAGCAGCAAGGCGAGCACCCCCCATCGTACGCCTCCGATATGCGCCCAGGGTCTTTCGATTGTAAAATCGAGTTGCGCGCCGTTCTTTGAAGACCGGACATTCTCGGCGTCGTGATAGTCCTGTCCCCAGAAGACGCCGATCACCTGATTGTCGAGGATGGTGATCTGCGCAGTTCGTCCTTGCGCGTCCGCGCCACCCCATGTGCCCTCCATCGGCGAAGCGCCGGTCGCCAGCGCCGACGAGGCGACAAAGCCGAAAAGCGCGGCCCGCGCGCCGCGCTGGCCGAGAGAATGGAACACATGCCTCTGCATCGCGGACCTCTCTGTGACAGACAAGTCTCTGTCTAGAGATTGCAGAACCGCGAGATGTTTATTGGTCGTCATGTTGGCGACACTGAAGTATGGCATTGTCACATCGAGCAAGTAAAGGCTGACTTACCGCCTTGGACCGATCCGCTAAGGTGTTGGAATCGTTAGAACCGGCATTGGCGCAGGGGTGAGTAGTGACTAGTAAAACAGGTTCGTGTGACAATGCCCTACCAGCAGAGGGTCAATCAGGACTGCAACCTCCTAGTCGATAGAGGACGCGCGGAGCGGCGCGGACTCGGCGGCCCTGGCGACCCATATCACTACTATCCCAAGACCTGACTTGCTGGGCGGTGGTCTCCCCCTGTTTCCCCGGGCAAAGAATTCTTGCGCGCCGCCGCTGCAGTCTTGCTATCCGCGTGAACGCTCGGCTTCCGGCCAAGCAAGGCGTGCGAAATGGGCGTCGAAGGGATTGTGTCGAAGCGGGTTGGAAGCCGTTATTGAGCGGCCCGAGCAGACAATGGCTGAAGTCGAGGAACCCGGATTTTTCGCACTGGCCGTTCAATCAGCCGAGGGAGCTGCCGCAGACTACCTCGGCTCAAGCGCGTCTGCTAAGCATCCCGCGCCTGGCGCAGTTCACAATGGCACTTGCCAAAATCCAACTCGCGGCCATCCCTGACGATGATCCATCGCTTGCCCTCGATTTGCCGCTCGACCGTATAGAACCATATGCCTCGGTCATGCCGGTTCAGTTCGTTCGCGACGATGACGGCCACTTCCCGGTTCGCGAACGGCGTGCCGAACGGCTCTTCCATCTCAGACCCCCGAATATCTGGTGGACGGGGGGCTTGGATCGGACGCCCGATGAGCTTTTCGGGCATCAAAGCGGGCTAGTTTGGCGCGTTGGCGCCGAAAATGCCGAAAACTCACTGACGGCGCGGATTGTCCAGGGGCGCGCGCCCTTCGGATTGCTGCGGATGCTGGGCTTGCCACGTGCTTTTGCCTCGCCCCGCATCGCCGAGGCCGATCGGCCACCCACCCGCCGCTCAACAGACCAAAACGGAAACCTGTTCCCGCGATCTGCGGTTAACCAATAAGGTATTATGGTGAAATTCCACAGGACCCGAACGCGATGTCCTCGCTCAGAGGCTCCACCGGCCGTCGCGGTTCCGGGCCTGTCTTCTTGCACGGACGTGAATTTCAATGCCCCTTCCGGGTGCCTCACCCGGAAAAGAATTCCTTTCCAACCATCCTTAGGCTGGGTGCCGCGCGCGCCATCGAGTGCGGTGCAATTCCTGATCGCGCGCGGGCCGACGAAATCGACATGCTCGTTCGTTTGCCCTCGCGGCAGCAAGCCAACCGTGAGCGTCAAAGTCTCGGAGCTAGTGATCGCCCGCGGGCAAGTGCGCGAATTCGGCTGGGCGGGTCCGCTGTGGGTCCGCAAGCAGGCGCGGTTAAATCGGGCCTCTCGGCATAGGGCTGTTTTTTCTTTTGTTTTTAAGGGCTTCGATGGTGGGCGCACAAGGGCTACCTTGGACCCGCTGATAAGAAAGTCGGGTCTTGATCGCGCTGCGAAATCCGCCAACGCTCAAAGGCTAGCGCATCCCTTGCCTCAATATGCCTTCCGGCCGACAGTTCAAAGGACTGGCCGAAACAGCACCACTCCATGACCGGTTATCGCAACGGTATCGCAACGTGCCGGCCCATATCGAGAGTGAGCTAGCGGAATCGTCGACGCTCCCTCCGATTCCGGCTCGGCCGCCGCGCGCGATTTCTGGTCAAGTAGGCGCGCAGGGGAACGCCCGTCGCAAGCTGGCGGAGAGCGCAAGGCCGTACGTTCTGTCGGCCGTCTCGGGATGATCGGCGATGAAACTCTCAAGGATGTTCATTGCCTGGCCGCCGCCAAGAACCTGTACGTCGCGATGACACGGGGCTCCAAGCGATTAGATAAGAGCGAGAGCGCCTGGCGCTCGTAGAGCCTCGTAGTCATGGAGGAACACCTCGATGCAACCCGACGTCGACCTTGGACGCCGCCGCTTCCTCAAAACCTCGGGTCGCGCGGCGCTTGCGGCGACCGCACGATCGCTCGCGCCGTCGACGCTCGCCGCATGGGATTGGTCCCGCGCCGCCGCCGAGGAGGCGGGGGACGTCGATCACACGATTCGCATCGCGCCGGTCTCGCTGGAGATCGGACCGAAGACGGTCATCCAAACGACCGCCTACAACGGCTCGGTTCCGGGTCAGCCGCTTCGCCTCATGGAAGGTCGGCCAGTCAAGATCAAGGTGGTCAACAACTCCGGCTATCCCAACCTGATCCATTGGCACGGGCTCTATCTGCCTTCGATCGAGGATGGCGCGACCGAGGAAGGAGCGCCGATCATCAAGCCCGGCCAATCCTATACCTACGCCTACACGCCGAAACCATCGGGCACGCGCTGGTATCATAGCCACGCCATGGCGATGCGCGACCTCAACAAGAGCACCTATACCGGAGAATTCGGGTTCCTCATCGTCGAGCCGGCGGCTGGCGATCCTGGAAGCTACGATCGCGAGGTTCTGCTTGCCGCACACCACTGGCAGGGCGAATGGGTCAGCTTGCAGGACTTTCGCAAGGGTCCGCCGCCCGACAACGGCCTCGAGGTGATGTACCATGCAGCCACGCTCGGCGATCGCATGTTCGGGCACGGCGAGCCGATCCG
This sequence comes from uncultured Alphaproteobacteria bacterium, assembly GCA_963758335.1. Taxonomy (GTDB): domain Bacteria; phylum Pseudomonadota; class Alphaproteobacteria; order Rhizobiales; family Beijerinckiaceae; genus Roseiarcus. The sequence goes on from CAVWVF010000004.1 coordinate 2,356,917, forward strand.
CGTGCGGCAGGGCGAGCGGGTGTTGTTTCGCCTCCTCAATGCGAGCGCCAACATGGGGATTGCGCTCGCGCTGCCGTCGGTTCCAGGTGATCGCGCTCGACGGCAATCCGGTTCCGAACCCGGCGAGCGTCGACCTTTTGCGCCTCGACGTCGCCGAGCGGGCCGACGTCCTCGTCGACATGAACAATCCAGGGGTCTGGGTGTTCGGCTCGACCGATGAGGACGACCGAGGCATGGGGATGGGCGTCGTCGTCGAATATGCCGATGCCAAAGGCGAGCCGCAGTGGCGCGCGCCGGCAGCGGACGACTGGGACTACGCCGCGTTCGCCAGGAGCGCCCCGGCCGCGCCGCCCGACGCGACGGTTGCGCTCAAGTTCGAGAAGATTCCCGGTGGTCGCGGCGGCTTCAACCGTTGGACGATCAACGGCAAGTCCTGGCCTGAGACCGACCCCTTGTTCACCGTCGAGACCGGCAAGCGCTATCGGCTCCTGATGACCAACGCGAGCGGCGACGCGCACCCGGTCCACACGCATCGCCACACCTTCGAGGTGACGAAAGTCGGCGACCGGTCGATGTCGGGGCTGATGAAGGACACAATCAGCATGACGCGATACTCGACGGCCGAAATCGACTTTGTCGCCGACGATCCTGGCCCCACCTTCTTCCATTGCCATCATCAGGACCACATGGACGAGGGTTTCGCGGGGCTGATCAACTATGTGTGATGCGCGCCCCCTTGGAGACACAAATATCAGATCTTTTTCGCTATCTTTGGTGGACATTGGCACGGTCGAGGCGGCGCGCGCGATCGAGCCGCTCCGCATGCTTCGCGCGACTGGCGGCGGGAGGCGCATTTTGCTCTTATGAAGTCCAGCGGATTCATCGGCAACTCAGAAGCGACTTTGCGCCCCTCTGCAGGTTCGGGGCCTCAGGCCATCGCGCTTGAGACCAAGCAACTCTCCCGCTCCGTCGCCGGGAAGGTTCTGGTCAGCGACATCAGCGAAGGAGGCTGGCATAAACCGCACTCTGGAAAAGGTCATGGCCAGGAGGATGAGCACGCCCACCAGCAGATTTCCCTGGAGCAACAGCGCCAGGACCATGCCCACGAACATCATCTGCACGAGACCCCGGATCACCGATATCGCAGTCTCGCGCTACGTAGGGCGCAACTGTCACGGCGGGTTCGGCGCCGAGCGCCAAGCCCGCCTTCGATCTGGCCCAAGTGTGAGGTGACATCGGCTCTTGAACCGCTCTGCGGATTGCGCGCAGGCGTTCATGGCGTTGGCAATGATCATGCTGCCCACAGGAACCAGCACCGCGATGGCGGAAGTGAGCGTCCCGGAGGCAAACATCACGGCGATCGCGACGCCAGATCCAGCGGCGATCGCATAGAAGGAGATGAGCAGCGAGCCCTTGATGTCCTGGGCGCGGCGCGAGGCTGTCACGGCGGCGGCATCCCACGTCTCGATATGCTGAAATCGCTCGGCTTGGTCTGGATACCAGGCGTAATGGCCGGAATGATGGTGTCGAGCGCCAGTCCGATTTACGCAGGCATCTATCAGTTCACGATCGTAGCCATGATCTTCGCCGCATCGGGCATCGCCGGACTGATCGTGACGTTGCTCATGCGAGCGCGCGCTTTCTCAGCCGCCGCGCAATTGACGCTCCGCCCCGGGGAGCGGCAACTGGCGCCGGACCGACTTTCGCAGAGCGCGCCGGATGCACGCCCGTCATAGGCTGCGGGCCGGCGATCCGCGATGTCGTGTCTCACCTCCGCGCCGGCTTTGCCTACGGCGTCTCGCAATCTAGCGCCACAGTTGCGTATTTGAGCACCTCTTGCAGTGAAGCAAGTCTAAATCGGGTTGCGCAAGGTCTCTGCGCCAAACGAATCAGCGTTGCGCGCGGTATTTTCGTTCTTAGTGTTTGGTCGTCATCGGGAAGGCGCGCGGTTTGGCCCCCGTATCGCGGCCTCCTCGGCCTTGGCCGTGAGCAAGAGCTTGCCATGATAGAGCGCGAGCTAGGCCTCCCACTGCGTATAGGAAACTCCGACGCCATGCTTGAGCACCTCGCCCAGCGGCGGCAGTTGGTCGGCCAGGTCGCAATATTTGGCGAGCAGCGCGCGTTGCTCCCGATCTCCCGGCTCGGAGCCGCTCATGTCTCCGACAAGATGCACCACGGCGTCGCAATGGGCGATGTAGACATCGAGCTTGTCGAGCGTGTCGCAGCCGAGATTCTTGAAATCCTCCTGCACCTTCACTTCGACATTGTGCCGCGTGAGGTCGGCGCGGAGCTGGTCGCGATAGGGGCGGAATTCGTCGGAAACAGTCGAGAGAAAAACCTTGACCGACATTGGCGCACGCCCGCGATCCAATCGAGGGCGATTACCATTTCACAGTTTCTAGCTTCAGAAAACTCGCCTAGGCAAATCGCGCGCAAATAGGACATCCGCGCGATCGCGCAGCAGGGCGGCGTCCATGCTCGCGGGTCTCTCAAAACATGCAACTTTCAAGGCGCTTTCGGGTGTTGCATGAATCATCGCCAGTCGATTCATCAGAGAGATGGGCAGCGCCGCGCCGCGTCCAATTGCTGGTTGAGGAGGCAGACCGTGCGAAAATTCAGCGACACATTACGTCCTGCCCAAATTTCGATGGCGCTCCGGGAAGTGACGGAATGACCTTCGCGGCCATCGAGGCGCAAGGCGTAGAGGTTTTCCTCGAGCAGATCGAAAATCGCGAAAATCGGTTCTCTGCGCGACCGTACGGAGCGATGCATCGAGTTTTCGCACGGTCTGCTTGAATTCTGCATCATCGCGAACGTCGCCTTTGGTGAAGGGTTTCGGACGCCGGCCCGTTGCGCGACGGTGGTGCGAGGCTCGGGGCCGGCGTTCGAAAGCCTCCCAAGGAGGAAACCGCGGGGAGGAAGGGCGCTGTGTGCGGGACGCGACCTATGGGGATTTGAGGATCGCGGACGGAGGGCGTTTGTCGCGGCGATGGCCGGTGAGGCGTAGTCTTGCCGGCGGGCCGGCGCGGCGGTCGAAGGAGGACCGGTGTCGTCGTGAGGTCAGCGCTGTCATGCTCCGGCGCGCGGCTGGAGGCGAGGAGAAGCGGCGTTGCGAGGCGGAGTGCGCTGCGACGGTCATGAGGTGTCGATCCTGATCCGGCTCGGCGGTGGCGACCGCGCAGGGCGCGCGCTCTCGAACGTCTCGACGATGATCATCCGGCCGCCGCAACACGGGCATCGGCGCGCCGGCGAAGGAGCCTTGGCGCCACAGTCCTCGGCGCCACCGTCCGCCTGAGCGGGCGTGACCTGTGGCGCGGCGAGCGCTTGGCGGGCGCGCTCGATGTTGCGCGCACGAACCGTGCCGGCGAACAGGCCGTAGTGGCGGATGCGGTGACTGCCCCTACAATCGCATGAAAAGCTTCTTTTTCAATGAGATAATGAGAAAAGGCGAGGACCATCCCCAGCCATGTCCCCACCCGGCTGGAACCGTCCGCCTTGCGATAATTTCACCCGCGGGTATCCTGATCGCCCGCCCTCGAGGCGGGTCGCCCGCGTCTTGTGTGATCGCGACGGCTTGCTTCTCACACGGGTGAGAGCCCGCTCTGGCGCGCGTTGCCCGTCTTGGGCGGCAGCAGTTCCCGCCTTCAGCTGGTCGAAAAACCGTCGAGCTTCGAGCTCGGCTTCCACCTTCAGCCGACAGGCTGGCCAGGGAATTGCGCGAAGACGGCGAGAAGCCTTGATGGTGTAGCCTTTTGGCGGCATTAAACTACGTCCGTCTCCTCCGGCCAGAATCAGATGCACACCGACGATTTGGTCGCTATTCGCGACGCCCTCACTGCCATCATCGCGTTGCCTGCCCCCATTCGAGAGGTTGTCGCTTCCCTCATAGCCCCTCGCGCGACACCGAACGGAGAGGATCCGCGCCCGCCCGCGTTTCCGGCAGCCCGAACGCCCCCACGCTCGTCACGCCGGAAGCTCATAGGCGAGTGGAAACGACCCACGCCGGAGGAAGTGAGGGCCTCGGAAGGTCGCTTGCTCGACGCTATGCGCGCCGCCCCGTTGGCGTGCACAAGATCGCCGGCGTGGCTGGGCTGTATCTCAAAATCGGCGAGACAGGCGCCGGCTCGTACTTCTATCGCTACCGGCTCGGCGACCGGCGACGCGAGATCGGCCTCGGCAGCCGCGACAAGGTAAGTCTCGCCGACGCCTGCAAGGCGGCCAAGGCCTGCGCGGTCCTGCGGGACGAAGGCCATGACCCTATTGAAACCCGTCGCAGGGAGCGAGCGGACAATCTCGCCAAGTCACGCGCCCAGCAGCCGATCACGTTCAAGCAGATGGCTGAAAGCTATCTTCAGGCTCACTGCGCCTCGTGGAAGCACCGCTACGCGAAGGCGGGCTGGTGGAATCCGCTGGCCAAATTCGCCTTCCCAATCATTGGCGGGCTCAGCCTCGACGAGATCGAGATTTCCCACATCACCGCGATCATGCTCCGCGCTGAAAAAGCCGGCGCGCCCGACACCGCCAGACGGGTCCGATCGCGAATCGAGCTGGTGCTCAACGCCGCGATCGCTCAAGGGTTGCGCACAGCGACGTTGATCAATCCGGCCGGCAGCAAGCTGATTGCAGCGGCGCACCCGTCGAAAAGGAAGGGAGAACGGCCTCACTACCGCGCCGTGAAGATCGACGACGCGCAAGAGGTCTTTCGAGCGCTTAAAGCTGAAGAAGGCAGCGCGTTTGGGGCATGGCTGTTTATGGTCTTGACCGCTGCGCGGCCATCGGAGGCGCTCGAAGCGCGTTGGCCCGAAGTGGACTTCGATCGCAGATTGTGGACGCTGCCGCCGGAGAGGATGAAGAGCGCCAAACAACACGTCGTGCCGCTCTCTTCCGCCGCGCTCGCGGTGCTCGATCGCGAGCAGAGAGTCCGCAGCGGCGATGCGGTGTTTCCCGGCCGGTCAGGCTCACCGCTCTCCTATTCCAGCTTCGCCACCGCGCCGGCCAAGGCTGGGATAGACGCTTGCACGCCGCATGGCTGGCGAAGCTGCTTTCGTGATTGGTGTGGTGACATCGGCGACGTCCCGCGTGATCTCGCAGAAGCTGCGCTGGCGCACAGCCTCAACGCCACCGAAGGCGCCTACCGCAGGATGACGGCGGTGGAGCGGCGGCGCGAGGTGATGACGAGATACGCTGATTGGCTGAACGACGAGCGCGGTAAGGTCCTCGCCTTCCCTACAGGCAAGACCGTCTGAGCTGTTCCAGCACGGACGAGGAATGGGCATGATGGAGAAGACGACGAGGCGCTCGGTTTCGAGCGCGAAATTTACTGGTTGAGCGAGCAAGCCGAGATGTGGCTCGACCGCATCGGCCGCACGATCACTGAGCCGGTCCACGTCGACAGGTTCGCCCGCTACATGGCCGCGCTGGAAGACATCGAGCGGCGGGCAGTCGCTAAAGCCTGCGCCGTCGCGGCCAACCGGGTGGCGAAGATCAAGGCGGGTCTCGCCGCCCTGATCCCCTTCGGCTTCGACATAGACAGCCCGGTCGCTTTCGATCGGGACCTCGCGCGCGTGCGGCTTGAGATCAACCGGCTGATCGCGGCCGTCGGCTTCGGCGATGAAGCTATCGTGGCGGTCGCGAAAGCCAGGGGCTTCACGTTGCGCCTCGATCTGGCGCTCGACGGCTCGGGGGTGTCGCTGGTCAGCGGTGTGTTTGCCCGCGACGAGATCGAGCGCACGGCGCCGGTCCACTGCATGGTCACCGACACTCGCCTCGTGGGCTATGGCGCCCGTGACGGAGACGGGTCCGGATTCTGACGACACGCTCCGTTGAAGTCCGGTCCATTGCGTCCATACGGCGGCGCTCCGGGCGGCGGCGCCTGTTGCGTGGCCAAGCCTATGACGCGATCTGCGCCACGCTTCCGCTCGGTAGCGTTGGCTACGAGGCTGAGGGCAATGAGCGGGGCTAAGGGCTAGCGCCGCTACTTGAGGCCGCTCCCCGCTGCAGGCCCTCGCCGCGGCTACCGCGCGAGCGGTTTAGTGCTTGGGGGAAATTCAGCAGTATGAGGACGGCACTACGAACGACCGCTGTGCGCTAATAGCGGTCATTCCCGGACGGCGTCGCGAACGGGTCAAAATACAACGGCGCGGCTTCGCAATTATTGGGAAAACGCGCGTCATGACAACGGAGCGCCGGCGACCGGGGCTTTTTCCGCGCCGGCCCAATCTGCCGCTTCGCATCGCGCTCGACACGTTTGTATCATTGGCTGTGGCTGATGTCGTTGAAGATCGATCCGGTGCCAGCGCACGACGCCGTCGACTTTCCGGTCCTGACCCGTCTCGACGATCCTGGCCAGCCTAAAGACGCGGCGTCGGACCGCTCGCCCAATTGTCAGACAGACCTTCGGGTCCCGCCGCGTTGAAGCGGTGAACCCCAGTCGCGCAAGTCTGACGGTCCATCCCCCCGATCTTGGCCGCCTCGCCATGATCGCTCCCGTCCGGATTGCCGCCAGCGACAACAGGCGCCAGCTATGACGGGCGTCCTTGGAGCGCTTGGAAAGAGCCCGAAGCTCCTCGGCCGAAAAAGTCCTCTCGCAATTTCACTGCCGCCGGCATGGCGCGAATCCACCGCGCCGCCCAAGCAATACTGGGTCGGAGGAATCCTCCGTGAGTCAGGAAGCGGGGCCTTTGGTATAACGCTTGCTTTGCCGGACTTGAGTCTCAGAGAGGGCTTCTCGGATGTGTGGAATTGTCGGCGTTCTTGGAAGGGGTCCGGTCGCAGGCTCCATCGTCGACGCGCTGAAGCGTCTCGAATACCGCGGCTACGATTCGGCCGGGGTCGCGACCCTCGAGGGCGGAAAGCTCGTGCGCCGACGCGCCGAGGGCAAGCTCAAGAACCTCGAGGCCAAGCTCGCCGCCGCCCCGCTCTCGGGCTCCATCGGCATCGGCCACACCCGATGGGCGACGCACGGCAAGCCGAGCGAAGCCAACGCGCATCCGCATGCCTCTCGTCAGCTCGCCGTCGTCCACAACGGCATCATCGAGAATTTCAAGGCGCTGCGCGAGGAACTCGCCGCCAGGGGTCACCAGTTCGAGACCGAGATGCGCTTGAGCCCGGCGTGGACCGCCTCGGCCGGCGACTTGCCGCTCGCAAGCTCGTCCTCAACCACGAAGGCGGCGATGCGCGGCGCCTTCGCCCTCGTCTACCTGTTCGAGGGCGAGGACGATCTGCTGATCGGGGCGAGAGAGGGCGCGCCGCTTGCGGTCGGCTACGGCGAGGGCGAAATGTATCTCGGCTCCGACGCACTGGCGCTCGCGCCTTTCACCGACCGCGTCGCCTATCTCGAGGACGGCGACTGGGTGGTGGCGAGGCGGTCGGGCGCCGAGTTTCGCGACGCTTCCGGCAAGAAGGTCGAGCGCCGCATCCAGCGCAGCCCAGCCGGCGGCCTGCTCGCCGAGAGGGGCAATTACCGCCACTTTATGGCCAAAGAGATCCACGAGCAGCCGGAAGTGGTCGGCCACACACTCGCCCACTATGTCGACATGGCCGCGATGCGGCTGAAACCCTTCGCCTGGCCGGTCGACCCGGCGACCCCTTCCAGGGTCTCCATCGTCGGCTGCGGGACGGCCTACATGGCCGGCCTCGTCGGCAAGTACTGGATCGAGCGGTTCGCGCGGCTGCCGGTCGAGATCGACGTCGCTTCGGAATACCGCTACCGCGAGGCGCCGGTCGACCGGAACGGCCTCACCATCGTCATTTCGCAGTCGGGCGAGACCGCGGACACGCTGGCGTCGCTCAAATACGTCAAGGCGAACGGGTCGAAGACGGTCGGCGTCGTCAACGTGCCGGCCTCGAGCATCGCCCGGCTCACCGACGTCGCCGCGCCGACGCTCGCCGGCCCCGAGATCGGCGTCGCTTCGACCAAGGCCTTCACCTGTCAGCTCGCGGCGATGGCCGCGCTCGCCATCGGCCTCGGGCGGGCGCGGGGCGCGATCGACGAGACGGCGGAGGCCTCGCTTCTCCTCGAACTCGTCGCGACGCCCGGCCTTCTCGCCGAGGCGCTGAGGCTCGAGCCCGCCGCGGAGAAACTCGCCCACGCCATCGCCCATGCGCGCGACGTGCTCTATCTCGGCCGCGGCACAGGCTATCCGCTAGCGCTCGAAGGCGCTTTGAAGCTCAAGGAGCTCAGCTACATCCACGCCGAGGGCTACGCCGCGGGCGAGCTGAAGCACGGGCCGATCGCGCTGATCGACGAAGACATGCCGGTCGTGGGCGTCGCGCCGCGCGACGCGGTGTTCGAGAAGATGGTCTCCAACATACAGGAGGTCGCCGCGCGCGGTGGGCGCATCATCCTCATCGGCGACAAGCATGCGGCCGAGGAGGCGGCAGTCGCTGTCGAGCATTTCCTGGCGATGCCGGACATGAACGCCAATTTCGCGCCGATCGTCTACGCCGCCCCTATCCAGATGCTCGCCTATCACACCGCGGTCATCATGGGCAAAGACGCCGACCAGCCGCGCAATCTGGCGAAATCGGTCACGGTCGAGTAAAGGCGGAATCGGCTTAAAGAGGCTAAAGGGTCATCACATGGTCTACGACGCGAAGGCGGCCGAGGATGCCCACGACCGCCTGACATCGAGAGCGGCAGCTCCGCGAAAATAGCGGTCGTTCGAGCTGGCGTCGCCATCCTGCTTGCGATGATGATTGACCGTGGAGGACCCAGTCGGGGCCGCCCGTCGCAACCTCGCCTTTGCCAGCCTCAGAGCCGACCCGGGGCATCACGCCGCATGGCGCGCGGGCCTCATTCGCGGTAGTCCGTCTGCGGTCAAATGGGCTCATTCGTGGGAGGATGCGGAGATCGGCTCCCACTTCGTTTTGCGCCAGGTGAAATAAGTGTAGCTTTGGGAGAAGCCAGCCCTGGCGAGCCGGTACATGACCTTGGGTCGGGTGAACGCCTCGGACAGAAAGACGACCTCGGGATGCTCCCGCCGGATGGCCTCGATGACCGAAAAATACGAAATCCGCGCCTGGGACTGGAACCGCCCGGGAAATATCATCGGGGAAATCACCGCGCTGAACCGCATCCGGCGCGAGAACCCTGCGCTGCACTCGCATCTCGGCCTATCGTTTCACAACGCCTGGAACGAGAATGTCATGTTCTTCGAGAAGACGACTGTCGACCGGGAGAATGTCGTCCTCGTCGCGATTAGTCTCGATCCCGGCGCCGCCCAGGAGGCGGATATCGAAATTCCGCTCTGGAAATTCGGCTTGTCCGATTACGACACACTGAGGGCCGAGGACCTGATGCGCGGGCGCGAGCTCGTCTGGAGCGGAAAATATCAGCGGATTCGGCTCGATCCGGAACTTCCCTTCGCCATTTGGCGGGTCGCTTGAAGGGCGAAGGATGGCGCGAAGACCAAAGTCGCAGCTCATCAAGGATCCGCTCTGGTACAAGGACGCGGTCATCTATCAGCTGCACATCAAATCGTTTTTCGACGCCAACGACGACGGCATCGGCGATTTCGCGGGCCTCAACGCCAAGCTCGATTATATCGACAGCCTCGGGGTCAATGCGGTGTGGCTTCTCCCTTTCTATCCGTCGCCCAGAAAGGACGACGGCTACGACATCGCCGGATATAGCGACATAAGCTCGGATTACGGAGCGCTTGCCGAATTCAAGGATTTCGTCGCCGCGGCGCACGCCCGCGGCATCCGCGTCATCACCGAGCTCGTCATCAATCACACGTCCGACCAGCATCCCTGGTTTCAGAGAGCCCGCAAGAGCCCGCCGAGCTCGGCCGCCAGGAAGTATTACGTCTGGTCGGACACCGACAAACGGTACGCCGGAACCCGCATTATCTTCATCGACACGGAGAAGTCGAACTGGACATGGGATCCGGTGGCGAACGCCTATTTCTGGCACCGGTTTTACTCCCACCAGCCGGACCTTAACTTCGACAACCCCGGGGTGCTCAAGGAAGTGCTCGGCGTCATGCGCTTCTGGCTCGACATGGGAGTCGACGGCCTCAGGCTCGACGCCATTCCCTATCTGATCGAACGGGAGGGGACCTCGAGCGAGAATCTCCCGGAGACGCACAAGATTCTCAAGCGCATACGGGCGGAGCTGGACCGTCGGTACGAGGATAAGATGCTGCTGGCGGAGGCCAATCAATGGCCCGAGGACGTCCAGCTGTATTTCGGCGACGGGGACGAATGCCACATGGCGTTTCATTTTCCCCTCATGCCGCGCATGTACATGGCGATCGCCAAGGAGGACCGCTTTCCGATCACCGACATCCTTCGCCAGACCCCGGACATTCCGCCGAACGCCCAATGGGCGATCTTTCTCCGCAATCACGACGAGCTGACGCTCGAGATGGTGACCGACGCCGAGCGCGACTATCTGTGGAACATTTACGCATCCGACCGCCGCGCCCGGCTCAATCTCGGCATAAGACGGAGGCTTGCGCCGCTCCTGCAGCACGACCGGCGCCGGATCGAGCTGATGAACGGCCTCCTCTTGTCGATGCCGGGCACGCCGGTGATCTACTACGGCGATGAGATCGGCATGGGCGACAACGTGCATCTCGGCGATCGGGACGGCGTTCGCACGCCCATGCAGTGGACAGAAGACCGCAACGGAGGGTTTTCCCGCGCCGATCCCGCCAGCATGGTGCTGCCGCCGATCATGGACCCGGTCTACGGCTACACCGCGGTCAACGTGGAGGCGCAGACGAGGGACCAACATTCGCTGTTGAACTGGATGCGGCGCATGCTCACCCTACGGCGCAACCACAGGGTCTTCGGACGGGGCGCTCTCCGGCTCCTCTATCCGAGGAACCGCCGCATTCTTGCTTATCTGAGGGAATACGAAGACGAAACGGTGCTCTGCGTCGCCAATCTCGCCCGCACCCCACAGGCGGTCGAGCTCGATCTCGCGGCCTACGCCGGGCGGGTTCCCATCGAGCTGACCGGGACGTCCCCGTTCCCCCCGATCGGTCAGCTGAATTATCTGTTGACCCTCCCTCCCTACGCCTTCTACTGGTTCGAGCTGAGAGCCTCCGCCCAAGCAGCGCCGAGCTGGCGCGACGAGCCGCCCGAGCAATTGCCTGAATTCCAGACCCTGGTGGTGCGCGAAAGCCTGCGCGAGCTTCTCGGCGAACGCTACTCCGCGACAATTCTGCACGACCTTCTTCCTGCTTATCTCCAGCGTCGGCGTTGGTTCGCGGCGAAAAACGAGGTCATTTCGAGCGTGCGCATCGCTTATGCAGCGCAGGTTCCCTGCAATCGGGAGGTCATGCTCACCGAGATCGAGGTCCGTCTTCGCGAACGCGCCGAGCGCTACCTCGTGCCCGCCGGAATCGCGTGGGAGGGAGCGACGCCGCAGCTCCTGCCCCAGCAGCTCGCCATGGCGAGGGTGAGGCGGGGAGGGCAGGTCGGCTACATCACCGACGCCTTTTCCCTCGAGGCCTTGCCGCGCGCGATCATGCGGTGGTTGCGGGAGCGCGCCGCAATCCCGACGGATGAGGGAGAGATCCGCTGCCTAGGCGAGCCGGGGATCGACGCGCTGCCAGACCAGAGCCAGGCCCCCATCCGTTGGCTGGCGACCGAGCAGTCAAACAGCTCGCTGATCATCGGCGACGTGGCGATGATCAAGCTCATCAGACGCGTCTCGCCCGGCGTGCATCCCGAGGCGGAAATGACGCGACGTCTCACGTTTTGCGGTTTCGCCAATGCGCCGCAGCTCCTGGGGGAGATCGTCCGGATCGATCCGAAGAACACGCCCTACACGCTTTTCATAATCCAGAGCGCCATCCGAAATCAGGGCGACGCCTGGACCTGGATGCTGGACAATCTTCGGCGTGCGCTCGAGGACGCCGCGCTCGAGGACGAGGCGGGCAAACCTTCGCCACACACCTTCAGTCTCCTCCACGAATTCGTGGCGGTGGTGGGCAGGAGGCTGGGCGAAATGCATGTCGCCCTCGCCGCCGAAACCAACGACCCGCCCTTCGCGCCGGAAGTCGCGGATGACGAGGTCGTCTCCCGCTGTGCGGAAGACGCGGCGGAACAGATCGAACGCGGCATGAGCGACCTCGAGCGCGCAAGGCAGACGCTCGGCCCCGAGCGCCAGGCGCTCGCCGATTCCGTTCTCTCGCGCAAGGCCGATCTCATGGCGAGCCTGCCGGCTCTCGCCGAGCACGGCCGGGGCGGGCTGTCGATCCGCATCCACGGAGACTTTCATCTCGGCCAGATTCTCGTCTCGCAGTCGGACGCCTATATCATCGACTTCGAGGGCGAGCCCGTGCGCTCCCTTCAGCAACGCCGCAGCAAGACGACACCTTTGCGGGACGTCGCCGGCTTTCTCCGCTCGCTCGATTACGCCTCGGCCTCGTTCGAATTGCCGGAAAACAACGCGAGCCCGCAAGCCGTCCGCGAGCGCCGCGAGAGGTTCTTGACGCAGTTCCGGAGGGAATCGGCCACCGCGTTCCTGCTGGCCTACTGGCATTCGGTCAAGGGCGCCCAAAGGCTTGGCCTGGGCCCGGCGAAAGAGCCGCTTCTCAATCTGATGATGCTGGAAAAGGCGGCTTATGAAATCAGCTACGAGGCCGCCAACCGGCCGAATTGGCTAGCCATTCCGCTGCGCGGCTTCGCGGCTGTCGCCAACCGCCTGAGAAGGGGAGCGCGGCGCGCATGACGATCGGTCAGGATTGCCTCGTCGGGATCGGCGCCGAGGCGGTGCAGGCGCTCGTCGATGGGCGGCACGGCGATCCGTTCTCCATCCTCGGTCCGCACAGCCGCAGCTCGATGTCGATCGTGCGCGCGCTCGCGCCGGGCGCTCAAGCGATCGACGTGGTCGCGCGCGAAGATTCCAGCCTCCTCGGCCGCCTCGAGCTCGCCCATCCCGGCGGCCTTTTCGCCGGTCCGGTGGTCGGCCGCCGCCCCTACCGCCTGCGCATCGGGTGGCCCAATGCGGTTCAGGAGACGGAAGACCCATACAGCTTCGGTCTTCTGCTCGGCGAGCTCGATCTGCATCTGATCGCCGAGGGCACGCATTACGAGCTCGGACGCTGCCTCGGGGCCCAGGCGATGACGATCGGCGGCGTCAAGGGCGTACGCTTTGCCGTCTGGGCGCCCAACGCGCGCCGTGTGTCCGTTGTCGGCGACTTCAACACCTGGGACGGCCGACGACATCCGATGCGCCTGCGCCGCGAGGCGGGCGTCTGGGAGCTGTTCGTTCCACGCATCGGACCAGGAGCGCTCTACAAATACGAGCTCCTCGGTCCCGACGGAGCGCTGCTCGCGCAGAAGGCCGATCCCGTGGCGCGCGACAGCGAGGCCTCGCCGGGCACAAGCTCGATCGTCGCCTCGAGCGAACCGTTCGTCTGGACCGATGAGGCCTGGATCGCGGACAGAGCCAGGCGGCAGAACCTCGACGCGCCCATGTCGATTTACGAGGTTCACGCGGGATCCTGGCTCCGGATTGTCGAGGAGGGTTTTCGAAGTCTCACCTGGACCGAAATGGGCGAGCGGCTCGTGCCCTATCTGGTCGAGATGGGATTTACCCATCTCGAGTTTTTGCCGATCGCCGAGTATCCCTTCGGCGACTCATGGGGCCATCAACCGCTCGGCCTGTTCTCTCCGACCGGCCGCTACGGCCGGGCGGCGGAATTCGCCGCGCTGGTCGATCGCTGTCATAAGGCGGGAATCGGCGTCATCGTCGATTGGGTGCCGGCCCATTTTCCCACCGACGTCTGGGGCCTCGCCCGCTTCGACGGAACGGCGCTCTACGAACATCAGGATCCGCGCGAGGGCTTCCACAAGGACTGGGACACTTACATCTACAATCTCGGCCGCAACGAGGTGAAAGCGTTCCTCATCGCCAGCGCGCTCGAATGGATCGAGCACTATCACGTCGACGGGCTGCGGGTCGACGCTGTCGCCTCCATGCTCTACCGCGACTACAGCCGCCAGCCCGGCGAGTGGATCCCGAACCGCTACGGGGGGCGGGAAAATCTCGAGTCGATCGAGTTCTTCAAGCACCTGAACAGCATCGTCACGCAAAGAAATCCCGGCGTGCTGACGATCGCGGAGGAGTTGACAGCCTGGCCCAAGGTCACCACGCCGCCTGCGGATGGAGGTCTCGGTTTCTCGCTCAAGTGGGCTTCGGAACGTCCGCGAAGCGCGGTTGGTGCCAATAGGGGCGAAAGTCGCTTCGCTTTCGTCGCAGTCGACCGCTTTGCCCCAATTGCAAGGTACACCGTGGCGATTCGGCTACGACCGCTTGACGTCGAGTCCGGCCGTCCGCTGTGCGCAAATAGCGGACATTCCCGGGCGGCCAGGCCGAGAGAGAATGTTAGGGGCCGGACCTAGCGGTGCAGATGATCCTTCACGCGATCCAGGATTTCTGACGAGAGATCGCTGTCCGCCACAACGCGAGCCAACGTTATGGCGCCGATCATCGTGGAGAGGGCGACGATGGCGTCACCACGCGCTTTCTCGCGGTCCGGCGTGTCGCTGGCGAGCGTGGCGAAGAGCTTCTCGAGGACGGCCGTCGCTGCGGTCTTCGTCTCCTTCCCGGATCGCGCCAGTTCGCTTCCCAGGGCGGCGAAGGGACAGTTGGGCGTCGGAGAGTCGCGGTGAGTGGTCGAAAGATAACGGTCCACGACGGCGTTGCGTCCGCCCTTCGCCATGTTCCGACCGATGGCTGCGATCACCTTCTCTCCCGCTGCGGCGAGGGCTTCTGAGACCAGGTGCTCCTTGTTACGGAAGTGGCGATAGAACCCGCCATGGGTCAGGCCAGCGGCCGCCATCATGTCGGCGAGACTCGCTTCAGCGATACCGGTGCGCCGGATGAGACCTGCGGCAGCGGTCACGATCGTTTCGCGGGTCTGCGCGGCTTCCAGCTTCGACTTCCTCAACGGCTGATCCCTCCGGCTAGCCGCCCATGGTGGCCTTGACAAGATAGATGATAGCCGACATCCTATTAAGATGTCACACCACATCTAAATAGCCGTTAGAGCCCTTGAAGTCCAGAAGTTGTCCGATTTGCGAGCTGCACGAGTGAGTACCAAGCGTCGCGGTGAACCGTGCCGGTTGCCTCTCGAGCGCAAAACCGAACTGACCGAAGCCGTTCGGTCGTGGCTCAAAACGAAAGGGTTGTGAGTTCTATGCCAGCCATCTCTCGACGCACTTTGCTCGTGGCCGGGACGGCCGTTGCTGCAGTCCTGTTGGAGGGTCAAATGACTAAAGCAGAGAATCCCGGGGGCGACTCGGGCCTCAAGGAGTACGACATCACCACCAATGGCATCTCCTTGCATGTAACTGAGCAAGGGGAAGGGCTAGCGGTTCTCTTCTGCCA
This sequence comes from uncultured Alphaproteobacteria bacterium, assembly GCA_963758335.1. Taxonomy (GTDB): domain Bacteria; phylum Pseudomonadota; class Alphaproteobacteria; order Rhizobiales; family Beijerinckiaceae; genus Roseiarcus. The sequence continues at coordinate 2,372,269 of CAVWVF010000004.1, forward strand.
CGGGTTTCCCGATACCTCCTATACGTGGCGCCGACAAATGAAAGCCATCGCGTCAGCCGGATGCCGAGCAATTGCTCCGGATATGCGCGGCTATGGACGCAGCTCGGCTCCGGCGGATGCAACCTTGTACACTCCGCTGCAAACGGCCGGCGATCTCGTCGGCCTCCTCGATGCGCTGAAGATCCCCAGCGCGGTCCTCGTGGGCCATGACTGGGGCGCAAGTCACGCGTGGAACGCCGCGATGATGCGTCCTGATCGATTTAAAGCGGTGTTCTGCCTGAGCGTGCCTTACGTTCCGCGCGGGGATATCAGCGTCTTCGAGAGAATGCGGAAGTCGGGCCACCAAAACGAACACGAAGCCTCCGACCTGGTCAGTGACCAGCTCGTGAAGTTCCTGCGCACCGTAAATCCCGCGTAGTTCGCAACCGAGAGCCCACTTAGATAAGTTCTGCATCCAGCTGCAGGTCTTATCTAACGTCTTGGCATTCAAAGCCGATTGAGCGATCTGCCGACAACAAAGTTTGCTCCTATCCGTCCGCGTGAGTGCATGTTCCATGCCGTTCCGTAAAGAGGAAGAAATGCCGAGCGAGCCACATCCGCTTGACGCGGTGATCTGGCGGGCGCTTACGAGCGTCCAGGAAAGTCTCGCAGAGGGAGACGAGCGGGCTCGTCGCTATCCGGCGGCCATTGCGCCCTTCGCTGCGACGGTCGACGCGGAGCCGGCCTCGTTCCGGTCGCTGCTGGCTTTGGTCGGCGGCGATGACCAGATCGCGCTGTTCACGACCGAAGAGGTTCAGCCTCCGTCCGCGTTTTCGGTGGTCCGCCGAGCCTCCGTCGACCAGATGGTCTTGGAGGATGCCGGCGCTTGTACGGCACAGCCTGGGGCTCCGATCGGGGCCCTTGGGGTCGCCGATGGTCCCGAGATGCTCGCGCTCGCGAGCGTGACCCAACCCGGGCCCTTCGGTCCGCGGACCATCGAGCTGGGCCACTACATCGGAATTCGTCGGCAAGGCGCGCTGGTCGCCATGGCCGGCGAGCGCATGCGCCTCGACGGGTTCACCGAGATCAGCGCGGTGTGCGTGGAACCGGCGTATCGAGGACACGGTTTCGCAGCCGAGCTCGTCAGATCGCTGGCTTCATCGATAGCAGCGCGGTCCGAAATCCCGTTTCTGCATGTCTTCAGTTCAAACCATGCGGCTATCGCCCTCTACCGCAAGTTGGGCTTTACCCTTCGACGGCGGGTGCATCTCGCGGCGCTCATACGAGCGGTAGCTGGGTAAGTTCCAGACATTCCCGACTCACCGAAAAGTAAGGGATGAGCACGCAGACGTTCTTAGTAATCGGCGCGACCGGTAGGACCGGTCAATATACAGTTCAGCGTCTTGTTGAAAAAGGCCACGGCGTCCGTGCGATGGTCCACAAGGAGGACGAACGCTCGGAGGCGCTTCGGAGCACAGGCGTGGAGGTCGTGGTCGGTGAACTGTTGGAGCACGAAGACGTAATCCGTGCGACAGCCGGCACGAGCGCGGCTTATTTTTGCTATCCCGTTAGCCCGGGACTCATTCAGGCAACGGCGTACTTCGCGCACGCGGCCAAGCGGGCGGCGCTCAAAGTCGTTGTAAACATGTCGCAGATTTCTGCGCGGGAGGATTCCGAAAGCCACGCCGCGCGCGACCACTGGATCGCCGAACGCCTTTTCGATTGGTCTGGCGTTCCGACCGTCCACATCCGTCCGACCTTCTTCTCGGAATGGCTGTTGTTTCCGTTTGTGCGCTCGACCATCGTCCAAAATGGCATCATCGATCTGCCGTATGGCAATGGGCGCCATGCTCCGATCGCTGGGGAGGACCAGGCGCGGGTTATCGCGACCATCCTGGCGGAGCCGGCGGCTCATATCGGTAAGACCTATACCCTCTGCGGACCGACTGAACTGGATCAGGCCGGAATTGCCGCCGCCATGACCGAGGTGCTGGGCCGGAAGATCAGCTACCGGCCGCTGACCATTCCTCAATATCGGGAGCGTCTCGAGAAGGCAGGGTTACATGAGTTCATGATCCAGCACTTCTGCGCGGTCGCCGTCGACTATCAGAACGGCCTCTTCTCGGGTGAAGATAAGTTCATCGCCGAACTGACCGGCAAGCCGCCAATGACCGTGCGGGATTTCGTGGCTTCGCACCGAGAAGCCTTCACCACGGCGAGCGCTGCAGGATGATGCACGGACTCCCCGGGGCAGTCTGCGGTCCAACACGCGCTTGTGGACGCATCCACGATAACCGGCGCGCTCACGGCGGGCCGGCCGTGCTTCAGAACAACGTCCCTTGCTGAAGCAGGAAGTTCGGCGACCGGGCCCAGAGCGTCCAGGGCAGATATTTGCAGCAGGGTGACGACGGCAATCACCCCGAGCAAGAAGGCCGACGAAAAGGGCACCGTTCGTCGGCAGGGTTCCCGACGAAGAAAATCGTGCGCGGACTTCCTGGTGGAGCGGAGGGGATTCAAATTGATGGTCATCATGACTTGACGCCTTCCGGTCGCGGGATTCTCCAGAATCTCAGCGGCGGTCGTTTTGGTCTCCCAAGCGTTCAATACGACGCGCAGCATTTCACTTTCCCTCTCGCTCCGGGTTCGGATCTCAGCCGTACGGGGACGACGCAGTGACGAGGGGACGCACTGAATGACGGGAATGCGCAAATAGCGGTCATCCAATTACGCTAAGGAGAGCTTCGATCCGGCATTACGGGTTCAGCCCTTGGGCGCAGACGCCAGCGCCTTCGCCGAACATCGTGTAGAATGCCGCTCGGAAGGAGAGCCTGTGACTTTTCCAGTCGCGAAGGGGTCTCGGTACGACGAGACCTTTCCCACCATGACGGCGCCGGAAACGGAGCGGCTGCGGCGCTACGGGACATTGCACAAATATGCCGACGGCGAGAGGCTGTTCGAGACAGGAAAGGCGACCCCAGGCGCGTTTGTAGTGCTGCGCGGCGCTGTCGCGATCGCCGAGCGTGATGGCTTGGGTCGTACAACGCCGATCGCGGAGCCGGGAGTCGGGCAATTCCTCGGCGAAGTCGGTCTGCTTTCCCGTACGGCCTCACTGGTCGACGCCACGGCCGAGGGTGAGGTCGAGGCACTGCTTATACCCCCGGAGAGATTGCCGTCCCTGCTGATCGCCGAGGCCGATCTCGGCGAGCGGATTATGCGCGCGCTGATCCTTCGGCGAGTGGCCCTGCTCCAAGCAAGCACTGGCGGCGTCGTCCTGATCGGGCCGTCGGCCGCTGCGGACGTTATCCGCCTGCAGGGCTTCCTCGCCAGAAACGGCTATCCTCACCACTTGCTCGATCCGGCGACGGATCCGGAAGCGAAGGAGGTGATCGCCCGCTACGCGGATGCCGCGGGCGGGCTTCCCTTAGCGGTTTGCCCCGACGGCACGGTGCTTGGCAATCCCTCGGAAGCCGCGCTCGCCCGCCAGATCGGAATGATCGTCCCTTCGCGTTCGGACCTAGTCTACGACGTGGCCGTGGTCGGCGCTGGTCCTGCGGGCCTTTCGACCGCGGTCTACGCCGCTTCTGAAGGGCTGTCGGTGGCTGTGCTTGACGCGCACGCCTTTGGCGGCCAAGCGGGCGCGAGCGCTCGGATCGAGAACTACCTCGGCTTTCCGACCGGAATATCCGGCCAGGCTCTCGCGGCTCGGGCCTTCATTCAGGCCCAGAAGTTCGGCGCGGACGTCATGATCCCCGCCACGGCGAAGACGCTCGATTGCTCACGCGCCAACGGCGCTTTCGCGCTCGAGATGGAAGGCGGCGACCGCATACAGGCTCGAGCAGTCGTGGTGGCGAGCGGCGCCCGCTATCGCCGCCCGGCGATTCCCGACATCGCCCGCTTCGAAGGTCGTGGCGTCTGGTATTGGGCGTCGCCGATTGAGGCGCGCCTGTGCGCCGGCAATGAAGTGATTCTGGTCGGCGGGGGCAATTCGGCGGGGCAGGCCGCCGTCTTTCTTTCCGCTCACGTCTCGAAGGTGCGAATGCTGGTGCGAGGCGCCGGCCTCGCCGAGAGCATGTCGCGCTATCTCATCGATAGGATCGCGGCGACACCGAACATCGACCTCATGACGGAAACGGAAATCGTCGCACTGGTCGGTTCGCCCGACGGCGGCGTGGAAAGAGTGCGGTGGCGCAACCGGCGGTCCGGCGTCGAGACTGAGGCCCCGATCCGTAACGTCTTCTTGTTCATCGGCGCCGACCCCGCGACCGAGTGGCTGCAGGGCTGCGGAGTTGCGATGGACAAGTCGGGTTTCGTGACGACCGGGAACCGGACAAACGACGGTGCGACGACTTCGCAGCTTGAATCCTCGGTGCCCGGCGTATTCGCCATCGGCGACGTTCGGTCCGGCTCAGTCAAGCGCGTCGGAGGGGCGATCGGCGAAGGCGCGCAGGTCGTCGCGGCAATCCACGCTTTCCTCTCACATCCTCCGACTCCGCATCTTTAACCGAGGAACGAGACTGTCATGTCGAAGACCTGCACGCATTCGCGCACGATACGCGACGTGACCCCGAGCGCGCTCGGCTGCGAGGAGTGCCTGAAAACGGTCCAAGCCTGGTTTCATCTGAGAATTTGCCGCACATGCGGACATGTCGGGTGCTGCGACCAATCGGAGGGACGGCATGCGACGAAGCATTTCCATGCGACGCGACATCCCGTCATCGAAGGCTACGACCCGCCGGAGGGATGGGGATGGTGCTATGTCGACGAAGTCGTATTGGACCTCTCCGACCGCATGACGCCGCACAACGGCCCGATCCCGCGCTATTATTAGATTAATTAGAGAGATAAGCTTTTGGATCGGCTCGGGATCCCAACTTCGCTAAGCGACTTCGCGCCAGGTTCAGTGCTTGTTCCCCCTGTCACGACTTCGGGCTGTCCGTTGAAATGTCCGCTGCGCGCAAGAAGCGGCCATTCCTTGGCGGCCTTCCGAACGGGTCCGATCGACCGAAGCGACCCTCGATCTCCTCGTTCGCAGGAGCACCAGTGGCGCGGCCAACAGTTCCCGGACAGCATGGCGAAGGGCGCACGACGATCGGTGGCGATGCGGCCCTCGGGCGAGGCTTCGAGGGGTGATCGCGCAGGACGTTCCTTCGTGCCTGAAAACGCACCCGGACTTACACCGACCATTCTGCGTTACGAACAACACAGACCGACTGAATCTCTTCTTCCCAGTTCATCAGCGATGCATGGCGGTCTTGCGACACAACGATAGCAACCGCGCTCTTGTTTGCCGAGACGAATCGCGCAGCCGATTGATGCCTCATTCCGCCTAAATCCTCCAACCGACACGGGACAACTTCCTGCTTCCCCGCCCTCGGCGCGAACCGCGTAACTGACACTTCTAGGTCTGGTTTAAATTCAATCTTTGCGCCGAAGCCGAGTAGCCGCACATCGCGCGTCATGACTACTGCACCGTCGACCCTTGCAAGCGACGCGATAGTCTTGCCCCGCTCAATCGCGCTGAAGAAGCCACCGTGCCTATCCGGTTGACGCAGACACCCACCAGGGCTAGCGGGGTTGAGGGCGCCGACCTATGCCGACCTTTATTCCGGCGCGTGGACGCACCCTACATGTAGCGGGTGTCTGCATTAACCGGATAGGCACGGAAGCCACTTGGGCGTTCGTGGGACATACTTCCGGCCTGTCGGAACAAGTCCTTCCGAATTGTGTCGGGGATCGCGCTGTCAGCGGTTTTGAGGCGATAAGGGAACGGTTTGAGAGAGTTAGACCAGTCGCCTTTTTCGCCAGAAACAATTAACACAGCACCGCCGTGGCCATCATCTAAAATCGTTCGCGTGATTCTGCTAAAACAAAGCACTCATGGTGCTCTTCGATGGTCTCGGTTTTTTGAAGTGTACGCCAAAGAAAGTTAGCAAAAAAATCGGGGCCGGTGTCTTCGAAGGTCACGTTGGATTGGCCGTCCAATACTGCAAAGGGTCGCCAAGGAGCGACATCGACCCTCACCCTGCCTGGGTCCAAGATTTCGACGCTCACAGTGGTGGCTATCCGCGCCGCAGTCCCGTGCGCGAAACCCCAAATCTTTGGGATGTCGTCGATAAAGGTTACACCTAGGCCGTGGCCAATCGGGACAGAGGGAGCAAGCTGCATAATCGCCGAGTCTTTGAAGGGGATGGGCTCCTCAAGTTCGATTGCACCGGCAACCTGCTGCGGAACGGTGACTATTACGCGAGCGCGCGTCATCCTCCCCTCGTTTGCGCGGAGACTTGCCCAGAAAGCCGCTTCAATTCTTCAATTAGCTGTGAGAGTTGATCTCGTGCGACGGGCTGGGTCACTTTGGCCAATACGCTCGTCGCCCTGAGTCTCTCAATTTGTTCGTGAATGCGCGTCACGCATTCATCGTCGGAAGGAAACAGCCGGCGCATCGAGAACACCTAAAGGACTTCATCATGGCTTGGTGGGATAATCGTCCAGCCGGGGCGACGTGTCCAACGGCACGGTCAGAAGTTTCAGACTCATTGGTGCGTCGAGTCCGGTCCCTCGGCGCGGGAACCAAACGTCAGATTTTGACCACTAGGTTGACGCGCAAAGGCGCGGCCGATGTGGCTGGCGTGGTCGCCCGGCCCGACTTACATTGCGCCCCCAAGACAGCGGAGAATAGGCGGGATGTGGGGCGAGCGGACCCGAAGGCCCCCGGCCTAAATTCTAGGCCAAATTGACCGGGGGGCGTCGCATGGACGCGGGGAGGAGTCGCGTCTCGGTCCGTCGCAACGTACAAGCCTCTCAGCGGCTTCGTGATTCGTCAATGACCCCGCGTTGGCTCAAGAGCCGTTATCCCCAGCCCTCGCTTATCTGCTCGACGCTGCCCGAGGATCGGGCAAGACGCATTTCCAGAGCGCTATGGCTTCGGCCACGCGCGGCAATATTTCCTCAAATGGAACGGCCACGAATACGACAGCAAAGCCATTGCCGGTGTCGCACACGGGCATCTGCCGTTGTACGCTGCACCTGCGGGGAGCAGCAATGCCGACACGCGCCAATCCATCGCCAGGAGTGACGAACAGGTCCGCGCGCTGCATATCCGCTGACGAGCATTGCTTGGCGAGCTCCGTGCCCAAAGCGGCGCGCTCTACGTTGGCGCTGGCGAAGGACAAGTAGCGCGATGCGCCTTGCTGTCTAAGCCAGATAGGCGCAGTCTGCCAAAGCCACTGTCAAGGTGGGGACAATTATCCATGGCATCGACGCAAAGGAGCAGCGCGTGAAGTACATGATTGCATACACCCTCCGAAGTACTGGCCTGACCTATGATCAGAATTTAACGGGCGTGGAAACACTCCTGACCGCCTTCAGCAAGTGGAAGCCAGAGGAGGGCTTGAGTATCCAAGCTTTTGTGGAGAAAGTCTCTGGGGACGGCGGCTACGTGCTGGTCGAGGCCAACGACCCTAAGGTCGTCTCCTCGTTTGTCTCGAAGTTCAACTAGTCGATGTTGTCCCTGTTATCGACATTGGCGAGGCAGTGCCTATCGCTCAGTCGTCGCTCGCGTGGGCGCGGAGTTCGTCGAAAGGCTGATGGCATTGCAGGGCGGCGAGCGAATGCGCTCGCCGCTCACGACGCTAGCATCGAGGCGACGCCTTCAGCAGTTCCCGGGCGCGCATCCAGTGTCAAGCCACGTGATGACCGCGACGGCGATCAGGATGATCGCGGCCAGCACATGCACACCGTAAAGCCTCTTCATGACCGCCCCCCGCTCGCTACCCGCAGCATCTCCGCTTTCCGTTCGGCCAGCCCGCGATAGACCGAAGCGACGCTGACGCCGAGACGCTTGGCGACGCCCTCGCGCATGCGGGCAAGATAGACGAGGCGAAGGCCGCTCTCGCGGAGGCGCGCCGCCTCAATCCCGCAATCACGATCAAATGGTTGAAGGAACACACGCCCGATCTTCCGGTCTCGTTCGACGGCCTCCGCAAGGCGGGGTTGCCCGAGGAGTGAACATGTCGCGCGCCTCGGGCGTCGCGGCAGGCGTCGCGAGACCGACTAGTGTCTCCTTCTCCCGCTGCAACGTCCACCGTCTCGACGCGCAACGGCAGCTATACGTCGATTCCGGCCATCTATTGCGTTAGTTTTCGCTCAGCGTCGAGCGCCATCCGCCCGTTGTCCCGCCGCTATGATTCGCCGCCGCGGCGCCTCTGCAGAGGTAGCGCCAAGAGACAAGCCAAGAGACAAAAAGGGTGATTTACGCTGCTACGCTGGCCCCAACGGTATCGCCCCAACACCCTCACCGGCCCGGGGGTAGATCGGGGGTACGGCCAATGCCAACTGCGGAGTGCTGTAAAACTTTGGGCAACTAGCCTGTGCGAGCCTTTAGCTGCGCTTTGATCCGGTCGGCGGCGGCTTTGGCACCCTTTGGATCCAATTGGCTGTCCATTGCCCGCGCCTCGGCTAATGCGTCGGCGGGCGTGCGGCCGTCGCCGCCATACTCGGCTCGCAGCGGCTTGAGGCTGTCCTGGTCGAGAACGTAACCGCCGCCTGGGAGCGGCTTGACCTTGGCTTCGAGGATTACTGGCTCTGGATGACCGGCGCGGCGGGCGTTAGATCGCACACTACCTGCGAGGGCGCGCAGGATGATGGCGCGCTGTTCCTCTTTGGACAGGCAATGGAAGGCGTCCGCGAGCGACAGCCCAGTAGGTTTCAAAGATCCCGTTGTGGTGTCGGCGCTGGCACCAGCCGGACGAGCTTACCAACCTTTCATCTTGCGGCCACAGGAGCGTAACCGCCATCGCGCCATAAACTCTCCACCAGGCCGGTCCAGGGGGCCGGCAGTTTTTCTCAGACGGAGAAGTCAAAGTGGCCAATTCTCTTTCACGGCCGACCGGGCGGAAGCCGTTCCGCACCGCGTTGCTCGGCGCCGTCGCCATCGCCGCCGTCGGCGGCCTGACAATCGAGGCGCTGCCGGTTGCGACCCATCCGGCGCTTGCGGCCGCAATCACGCTTTCCGCCGGACCCGCGTCCTTCGCCGACGTGGTCGACCACGTCAAGGGCGCGGTCGTGTCGGTCAAGGTCAAGATCGACCAGTCGAAGGCATCGTTCGACGGCAACTCGCAGCCGATGCCGAACTTTCCCAAGGGAGGCCCGCTGGAGAAGTTCTTCCGGCAGTTCCGCGAGCGCGGCTTCGGCGAGCGCGGCGGGCAGGACCGCGAGCAGCCCCGCATGGGCATGGCTCAGGGCTCCGGCTTCTTCATTTCCGCTGACGGCTACATCGTCACCAACAATCATGTCGTCGAGCACGCCAAGGACGTGACGATCACCACCTCCGACGGCAAGACGATCCCGGCGCGCGTCGTCGGCACGGACCCGAAGACGGATCTCGCGCTCATCAAGGTCACCGAAGGCGGCGACTATCCCTTCGTTTCCTTCGCCTCGCAGACGCCCCGGGTCGGCGACTGGGTCATCGCGGTCGGCAATCCGTTTGGCCTCGGCGGCACCGTCACGGCCGGCATCGTCTCGGCGCGCGGACGCGACATCGGCTCGGGCCCCTATGACGACTTCCTCCAGATTGACGCTCCGGTTAACCACGGCAATTCCGGCGGCCCGACTTTCAACGCCAACGGCGAAGTGGTCGGCGTCAACACCGCCATTTTCTCGCCGTCGGGCGGCAGCGTCGGCATCGGCTTTGCCGTTGCGAGCGACGTCGCCAAGGGCGTGATCCAGTCGCTGAAGGATGACGGCAAGGTCGCGCGCGGCTGGCTCGGCGTTCAGATCCAGCCGGTGACGCAGGACATCGCAGACAGCATGGGCCTCAAGGAGAGCAAGGGCGCGCTGGTCGACAAGGCCGAGAAGGACTCGCCCGCTGCGGCGGCCGGGCTCAAGGACGGCGACGTGATCACCTCGGTCAATGGCGAAGCGGTCGCCGACTCGCATGATCTTGCCCGCAAGATCGCAGCGCTCGGACCGAAGAAGGAGGCCGATCTCGTGATCATCCGCAACGGTTCGCCGCAGACTGTCAAGGTGACGCTGGGCGCGATGCAGGACGACAAGCAGGCCAAGGCTGACACTCCCGAGGCGCATGCGAAAGACGCCATGGCGAAATACGGCATGTCGCTCGAGCCCGCGACTTCGGTCGAGGGCGCAGGCAAGACCGGCGTCGTCGTCGCCGACGTCGATCCGGACGGCGCCGCCGCGCAGAAGGGCATCGCCACCGGCGACGTCATCCTGCAGGTCGCCGGTAAGCCGGTGTCGAACCCGTCCGACGTGACGGCCGCGATCGACGCCGCCAAGGCCGGCGGCAAGAAGTCGGTGTTGATGCAGGTCAAGACAGGGGACAGTACGCGTTTCGTCGCGCTGTCGACCGAAGCCGTCTCGTAACCCGAGCGGCGGGTCTGGCGCGGGAGCCGGCGTTCCGCTACGCCGCGCGTGCGTCAGGCCATGCGGCAGGCCGGTTCCCGCTACCGGCCTGCCGCTCAGCCGTCGAACCGCCTGCATGCGGCTCCTGATGGGGCCGCCCGGGGCGGTCGATTGAGATGAAGCATGCGCGCTTCCGCCTATCCGGCCTTGGGCCGGCCGACTATTGAGGGGACCTGAAGGTTGTCAGATTCTCGCCTTTGGTTGGGAAATGGGGATCACCCCGACATCCCGGAATGGAAACGGAAGTATCGAGGCTGCCCCCCTCTTTTCCCGACTGAAGCTGCTATCTCAAAGTCCCCACCGGGAGCGGAGTTTGTCGTGGCAGTATCGACAAGTCCGCGTCCCGGCAGCGATATTCGGGATGGATTCTTCATCGCGCCGTCACGTAGCAGAGCCTGGAAATGGGTGCTTTGGGACTTTTCCGCGTGAAGGCAAGGCCGGTATCATCAAACTCGCGGCGGCCCATGGCGTCGGCGTCGGGACGGTTCAGCGGATCAAGGCGAGTCTAAACCTTTAGGGTTGTAGCGTGAGGAGCACGACCACGGCCGCGGACCTTTAGGCCGGGGGTGCCTTAGGAACAGCCGCTGTGCGCAAATAGCGGCCATTCCCAGACGGCGTGGCGATCAGGTCATTGACCCAAAGCGGCAGTCTCCGAGCGACTGCCGGTCCACAGGTCGGCGGGCGCGCGATAACGGAATGGATCAAATGACGATTATCATCGTCCTCCTGGTGTTATGATCGCGTTCTTCGCGTCCAGAACGAGCCGATCTTCGCGGTTGCTACACCGCTCCGCCCGTTCAATGTGACGGTCGCGCCCGACGCTCCAGCGGATCCGTCGTCCGCGTCCGCGATCGGACGCCTTGCGCTTCACATCAGATTGGCCGTTCAAGGCAAACCGCCCAAGAAGGCGAGGATCGCGGAATTGACCTCGTTCGCACGCTCCTGCTGGGTCCAATGGCCGCAGCCGGGCGGCATGGTTGCGCCCCGCAGATTAGGCGCGAATTTCGCGAGATTCGGGATCAGTTTGTCCATGCCTGCGAACGAAACCACGAGATCGCGATCGCCCGCGACGTAGAGCGCCGGAACCGTCACGCGCAGTCCGGCGAAGGGCGCCATCAGCTCCCAGTTGCGGTCGATGTTGCGATACCAGTTGAGCCCGCCGCGAAAGCCCGTCCGAGCGAACTCGCCGGCGTAGAAGTCGATATCCGCCTCGCTCAGCCACGCCGGCAGTTCAGCTGGATCGATCGTTCGGGTGAGGAAGCCTCCGGTTCTCGGTACCATTCCTGGCGCCTCGCGGCAGAGCGCATTGTCCGCCCTTCGCGGCGCATCCCCCGAACCGGAATAGAGCAGGCTCCGCATCGTTCGGCGCGGATCGCGTTCAAGCTCGGCTTCTGCCACGCCCGGCGTCTGGAAGTAGAGCTGATAGAAGAGCGACTGGTCCGTTTGCGGCATCACGCTCGTCGGCCGGACTGGCCCCCGCGGCCGGAACGGCACGCTCTAGCCCACGACCGCGCGAAACCGGTCCGGCCGCAGGAGCGCAGAGTGCCAGGCGACCGGCGCGCCCCAGTCATGGCCGACGATGACGGCCTTGTCGACTTCGAGCCCGTCGAGAATGCCGATCATGTCTCCGACGAGGTGAAAGAGCGTGTACTTTTCGATCTCTTCGGGACGGTCGGTCTGCCCAAAGCCACGCATGTCCGGCGCGATCCCTCGGTAGCCGGCCTCCGCCAGCGCCGTCAGACTGTGATCGCCACGAGTACCAGCTTTCAGGGAAGCCATGACGAAGGAGGACGAGCGGCCCGGCGCCCGCCTCGGCGAGATGGATGCGAATGCCATTCGCCTCGACCGTCCGGTGTGTGATCTCCGTCACAGCCGCGCTCCCCCGTTCCGTTCAACCTCAAAGTTGTGGGGAAGGGTGACTCGAAAGCGCGACGTCCGCAAGGGCGTGCGCCGGGTATTTATGGCCCGGCTTGCGTGCAGCACATTTGGGAGAGACGCCGATGCCCCGTCCGTTCGCCAAGCAAGCCGTCGTCATCGGAGCCGGGATGGGAGGCATCGCGGCGGGGAAGGCGCTCGCGCCCCACTTTGAGAGGGTCATTGTTCTCGACAGGGACGCGCTGCCCGAAGGCTCGGCGCCGCGCGCCGGAACGCCGCAGGCGCGGCACGCCCACGTGCTCCTCGCGGGCGGTCAGAAGGCGCTCGAGGAGCTTTTTCCAGGCTTTTGCGCCGACCTTGCAATGGCCGGCGCCGTGAAGGCGCGGGTCGGGATCGACCCAATCTTCGAGCGACCCGGATACGATCCGTTCCCGCGGCGCGACCTCGGCTTCGACATGTTCTGCCTGTCGCGTCCTCTGCTCGAAAGCCTCTGCCGGCGACGCCTCAGCGAGGAGTCGAACGTCGACCTGTGCCCCGACATGCGCGTCACCGAAATCGTCCCCTCGGACGATCGCGGCGCGGTCGCAGCCGTGAGGTATGAAGGCGGCGCCGGGAAGCCGGAAACCCTCGCGGCGGATCTCGTCGTCGACGCGTCGGGCCGCGCGGCGCCGACGTTGTCGTTCCTCGAAAGGATCGGTTCGCCGAAGCCGGAGGTCACCGAGATCGGCATCGATATCGGATACGCCACCGCGATCTTCGAGATCCCAGCCGAAGCCCGAAAGGAGTGGATGGGCGCCGTGCTCCTTCCGACGCCTCCAGACGACCGCCGCGGCGGTTTCATATTTCCAATGGAAGACGGCAAGTGGATCGTCTCGCTCGGCGGGAGGCACGGCGACAATCCGCCCGGCGACCTAGACGGCTTCATCGCCTTCACAAAGACCTTCCGAACGCCGACGATCCACGACGCGATCAAGAACGCGAAGGCTTTGAGTGACATCGCGCGCTACAACCTGCCGGCGAGCGTTCGGCGCCATTTTGACAGGCTCGACCGCTTTCCGCGCGGCCTGATCCCCCTGGGGGACTCGATCTGCCGGTTCAACCCGGTGTTCGGCCAGGGCATGAGCGTCGCCGCCATGGAGGCCGTCGTTCTCGGCAAGCAGCTCGCATCCGACAGAGGCCGCCCCGATCCGCTTGACGGTCTGGCGCAGGATTACCTTGCCGAGATCCAGGGCTGTCTCGAAGCGCCCTGGGCCACCGCAGTGAGTGACTTGGTTTATCCGCAGACGCGCGGCGAGCGGCCGGCGGATTTCGACAAGAGCCTGCATTACGGAATGGCCCTCGTTTGCCTCGCGGCTGAGGACGCGAACGTGCACAAGGTCCTTGGTGAGGTGACGCACCTCCTGAGGCCGCAAAGTGCGCTGCGCGAGCCGGAGCTCGCGAACCGGGTGATGGCGTTGATAGCCACCGCGTAGATCCGCCGGAGGCAGGCGAACGCGATGCGTTTGGCTTCGCAGCCGGGCCCATGGCGCATGCGAGAAGGACCATTCTTCTGAAAGGTTTTAGGGTGGCCGGGACAACCAGTCAGACGTGATGCGATCGGCCCGCCGTCGCCCTCCGCAGGCCCATCTGCGCCGCCTTTCTCCAAGCCGGCCTCCGACCGGTCAGGGGAATTTCAGCAGCGCAAAGACTACGCAGCGGCCGTCCGCTGTGCGCAAATACCGGTCGTTCGCCGACGCCTCGGCGAACTGGTCAAGTCGACCCGAAGGGGACGTTCCGCAGCCTCGTTTTTCCCGGAAGGGTACCGGAGCTAAGCGCTGATGCTCGTCACTGTAGGTTTGTGAGACAACCGCCGAGCTCCCTGGTCGCTACCAGGTCTTCCGGCCACGGTCCTTGCCAGACAGTGACCAAAAAATTTATACGTGCGGACCTGCTCGCGCGTAAGCTATGAAGCTTCACGTGCCCCCTTTTTGACAAGCTAAGAGGAAAGACTATGGCCTCATGGAAGGACTTGGAGAACACCGTCCGCAAGGCTGCTTCTTCGATCTGGGGAGTTCAATTCAACTCTGTGGTTGTTCACGGTCGACAGATTGACGCATATGCCGAATTGAGCGACAAGACGTCTGTTGCAATTGAAGTTACAGAAGTAAAAAATATCAATTAGATTCAGGATGACTTGAATAAATTGATACACGTTAGGACTACGAATTTTTCGAATTCGTACCGACATACAGAATGCATTTGCGTTACGGCGTACGAACCTACATCTGCTATGCGAACCGTTGGCGGCAAAGTTAATATTGACATTCTAAGTGCCGAAGAATTCTGCGCCAAATTCCTTCCATTTGATGCCTACTATGTAACTCGAAACGCGGTACCGTTTGGTAGCGCAATTGATCCTGAGACGGGGAAAAAAGACACTACGAGGTACGTGGTTGTTGGCCTGCGCACTGAAACTGGGGGAGAAATTGACGCTGAGACGGTCACGGAAGAATTGTCTGCGGGCAAGACAATAATACTAATAGGCGAGTATGGAACCGGAAAGAGCAAGTGCATTGAATACATTTTTAATAAGCTCGCCGTTAACGCATGGGAAAGTTTGCTTTTTCCGGTCGCCATCGATTTACGAAACTGCTGGGGTTTGAGAGATCGCTTTGAGATACTTAGGCGGCATGTGCAAGAATTAAACCTTTCAGATCGCGCCGACTCTTTCATTAAGGCTTATAACCGAGGAATGTTGATACTGTTACTAGACGGTTTTGACGAACTCGGGGTACAACTTTGGAGTGACGACTCCAAAGCACTGAAAGCACTCAGGCATGATGCGTTGACCGGAGTCCGCGATCTTGTGACGCACCAAAGAGGTCGGATACTTGTTGTCGGCCGAGAACATTACTTTGATAGCGACGATGAGCTTCTCTCTGCGCTTGGGTTGTCAAATGCAACGGTAACATTGCTTAGATCAAAGGACGAATTTACATTGATCGAAATGACGGAATTTATGACTCTTAATGATAAATCAGGAGACATCCCAGAATGGTTACCACGAAAGCCGTTGACAGTGGATTTTTTCTTACGCGTCTTAAGTGGCATTGATCCGCTTCACTTCGATGAATTGAATCTCGTTACGTTCTGGGACATGTTGCTAGGTGCGGTTTGCGAGAGAGAGGCCCGAATACACCTTTCATTCAACATCGAAACAATTAAAAACATTCTGGTCGAGGTGGCCGCTTTAACTCGGACGAAACCGGGAAACGTCGGCCCCCTTTCGCTTTCAGAGATACAAGGAGCCTTTGAAAGGGTCGTCGGCCATGCGCCGATTGAACAGGCCAGCGTACTTCTTCAGAGACTTCCCGGGTTGGGACGAACCGCGGCTGACAGCGAAGATAGGCGGTTCGTGGATACCTACATGCTCGACGGGTTACGCGCGACACACGTTCTACATATTGTTGAACGCCGAGAAGGCAAGCCTTGGAATGACAATTGGTTTAATCCGCTTAGCGAGAATGGTTTGCTGATATGTGGACGTAAACTTGATGTAATGAACTTGATAAGCTTGGCAATTTCTTTGTGCAAGGCAAATGTGAGTGGAAAGAATCAAACTCTAGGCCTAGACATTGTGGCAAGTATCCTTGTCTCTGGCCTAGTGGAATTGGACTTTGGCAGCGCAATTCTTGACGGTGGACACTGATCTGTCCTTGATTTTTCGCATGCGCGGGTGTTTAATCTGAAGGTAATGAATAGTATTATCGAGCGATCCGTAATATCAAGTGCGTCTGTGACAAATGTCATTATCGAAGGATCAGAAATAGGTGTAGTAGATGGAATATCTTCGAAACAAGCAATCCCGCATTGGTTGGAGGGCAATTCGGTATCCAGAGTATCCTCAATTGCGACAACGTCACGAATACGTGCCGCAAACTTGCTTCCGACCCAAAAGTGCTCGTAACGGTGCTTAGGAAGACGTTCTTCCAGAGGGGAGCTGGAAGGAAGGAGGAGGCGTTATTGCGTGGTCTAGGGACGTTAGTTCGAAAAGGCACGCTCGACAAAATCATTGGACGGCTGGTTTCTGAAGGTCTAATTACACAAGAAAAGGGACAAGAAGGCAATCTATACGTTCCAGTACGGTCACAAACAAGTCGCGCAGGGACAATTCTTGCGCAACTGAGCTTGTCTGACGATCCAATATGGGGTTTCGTCGGTATGCTGACGCCCTGAAAGCATAGCCCCGCTATTCGCCCCCTCATGAATCCCCTCATTTGAAAAATGGCCTGATTTCGGCACTTTTTGGCCCTTCAACGTGAGATCAGGGGAACGAAAACGCCGCTTTTGGAATGACGCGCCCTCACCAGCGATAATCGCGACGCAAAATCCGGTGCCGCAAAACTCGCAAGACGAGTATCTCGGGATCAAGATACGTATCTGAGGTTGCAAAATTGCCTGCGACGAAAAATGAGGGGATGGCTGAGATTCGCCCCTAGTCAGAACGTGGGCCGAGATTGCTTTCGGAGCCGACAAGCCTCGGCGTGTGGGATTGGGGGCGGTTCAGTCAAGGCGGGGGTTACGCCCGTCAAATCCTCGCTGCGAATGTCCGCTATCCGCCCAATTAAGGCGTGCAAGACCGTAGTCTGCGACGTCCGCAAAACGTCGACTCCGGTCGTCCGCTTCGCGCAAGAAGCGGGCGCTGCCGGAGGGCTCGGTGAATGCGTCATATCCGACTCTTTGCTGCCCTTCCCGTTCGCTCCGGTACGGTAGCAGGGCGCCAGGACCGACCGTCCCCGAAAGAAGCTTTGAACGCGTCGGCGCGCAACATTCGTCCCAAGCAATCGAACGTCGCGAATCGGCGTGAGCGGACGTTGGAGACCGCGTCCGTGGACGTCGCAGTTGGGGGATCCTGGCCCCTCGCAATGACCGTTTGACCGGCAAAAGAACAGCGCGCCTCGTCACTGCAGCGGCTCTGCTTTTGTTTGCGCCTCCCTAATGTCTGATACCAAGACTTGCTGATCACGACCGGTAGGCCCAGTCTGGATACCGATCGACATGATGGTCGATGAGCTTGTTCCATGCATCGCAGCAATGGTCGACGACGGCGTTGAAGAACGAACGGTATATTGCGTATACCCGAATGCAAAAGCTCTCGATTACACTTGCCCCTACCGGCGCTGCACGGGCAAGCGGATCTCGGCCCTGAGGCCTCCCTGGGACCGGTTCGCCAAGGTGAGGCTGCCGCCGTGGGCCTTAACGATGCTTCGGGCGATGGCGAGGCCGAGCCCAATGCCGCCCGTCTCCATGCTGCGGGAGGCTTCGAGCCGAACGAACGGCTTGAATGCGTCTTCAATTTGGTCCTCCGGCAGGCCCGGCCCGTCGTCTTCGATTGTGATCCCGACGGCGTCGGACGCGTGAAAAGCGGAAACTCGTGCGCCGCCGCCGTAGCGGACGGCGTTTTCGATCAAATTCCGCACCGCCCGCTTCAGCGAGACGGGACGGCAGAGGAAGTCGAAGGGCTGCGAAGGCGCGAAAACGACATTCTCGCCCGCGAGATGGAACGGCTCGACGATCTCTTCGACCAGCTTCGGCAGGTCGACGGTCTCGGTCGCCTCCGTCGCCGCCTCCGCGCGCGTGAAGGCGAGCGTCGCTTCGCAGATCGCTGTCATCTCGTCGATCGTCGCCACGACGTCCTCTCGCACCGCCTCGTCCTCGATGAACTCCGCCTTGAGCCTGAGCGTCGTCAGCGGCGTGCGCAGGTCATGGCTGACGCCGGCGAGCAGCTTCAGCCGGTCGCGGATGAATGCTCCGATCCGCTCCTGCATAGTGTTGAAGGCGCGCGCGGCCGCGGCGACCTCGGAGGGTCCGGCGGTCGAGAGGGGCGGAACGCTCTCGCCGCGTCCGAGCCTTTCCGAGGCCTCGGCCAAAGCGCGCAACGATCGCGTCTGCGCCCGAACGGCGACAAAAGCGACGGCGGAGACGCTGAGGCAGGAGAGCAGGAAGGATAGGGTCGTTGCCCGCGTCCAGCCGCCCGGCGTATGCACGGCGGACGTGAAGGTCAGCCAGCGGCCGTCGGACAGCGGCGCCGCTATTTCAACGTTCGCGAATCGCGAACGAAACTCCGGCGACCGGGCGCGACGGCCGTCGTCCTCGTCCCCTACCGCGCGCCTGTCGGGCCGCTTCCCGGCGCCGCACGGATGGACGTCCCCCGTAAGCGGCTGGATCGTAACCTGTGGCGCGCCCACCTTCACCCCGTGGAGCATGACCGCGATCAAGTCCGCGAGCCGCCGCTCCGGCGCCGACATGACATGCGACGGGGCCGGCGCATCGCTGACCCGTGCGCACGAGAATTTCGAGCTGAACGCGGTCGTCAGACGTTCGCCTTCACTGGTCGGGTAGGCGTCGAGGAGGCGCGCGAGCGCGACCGTCTGGGCGAGCGCCTGGCCGTGCGCCATCGCTTCGGCGACGGCATCCTCCTGATTGCGGAAGACGAGCGCCAGGACGAGTTGCGCGACCGCGAGCGCGGCGACGAGCAGCAGCACAAGGCGACCCGCGAGGCTTTTTGGCCACAGCCACAGCAGTGGCGCCGTCATGACGCTTCCTCGACCGCAGCCGCCAGCATGTACCCGTCGCCCCAGACGGTCTTGATGAGCGATGGGTTCTGCGGGTCGCGCTCAATGCGGCGGCGCAATCTGCTGACGAGATTGTCGATGCTGCGGTCGAAAACCTGCGCAGCCCTGCCCGCGGTGATGTCGAGCAACTGATCGCGCGTCAGCACCATGCCGGGTCGCTCGACGAAGGCGAGCAGCAGCCGGAATTCCGCCGATCCGAGCGCAATCTCGGCCCCCGCGTCCTCTACGAGGGCGTGGCGCGTCGCGTCGAGGACAAATCTGTCGAAACGATAGCGCTGGTTTGAGTTGGCCTCGGCGACCCTGGGCGGTGGCGAGGCGCGACGCAGGATCGCGCGGATCCGGGCGAGTAGTTCACGCGGATTAAAGGGCTTCGTCAGGTAATCACCCCGAGTTCGAGACCGACGATGCGGTCCGTCTCCTCTGAAACCGCCGTCAGCAGGACGATCGGAATGTCGCTCGTCTGCCGCAGCTGGCGACAAAGCGACAGACCGTCTTCGCCCGGCATCATAATGTCGAGGACGACGAGGTCGATAACGGCGGCGCGCATCTGCTGGCGCATTTCCGCGCCCCCATTGGCGACGCTGACGCGCATGCCGTTCTTGGCGAGATATTTCGCGACGAGTTCGCGGATTTCGCGATGGTCGTCGACGACCAGGATGTGCGGCGTGCCTCGTCACCGCGGGGGCCGTTCTCATGCGACCGGCGGCGACCATAGCGCTGCCGGCGCGGCTCGTCGGGCGGAATTTGTATCCAAATGTCGTAACGGCGGACAGACGGCGTAGATGCTTACACTTTAGCGCCTCGGCGGCAAACCTGAGTGACAAATTCGGCCGAAGGTCCGGCTCGTGAACCATCGGGAGCCGACCATGTTCATTGCCGTTCGACCATTGCTGATCCGCGCACATCGCTGGATCGGCGTGGCGCTCGCGCCGGTCTTTCTGCTCATCATTATTTCCGGTGCGGTTCTGTCGTTTCGGCCGATCCTGTCCGATCCCGCGCCGCGGCCGGACGCCGTTTCAACCGTGAACGTCCCGGCCCTCACGAGCCTCCTGGAGCGGCTCGAGGGCGTCGGGCCGATCAGCGCCATCGCAATGCCGACGGCGGCAAGACCGTCGACGTCGCGAGCTCGGCCGCGGGCCTAGCCGGCGCCTGGGACGTCGCTTCGAGCGCGCCTGTCGCGATGTCCGGACGGAGCGTCGACGTATTCGGGATCGCAGAGCGAGTGCACATATCCCTCCTCTTCGGCCTCGGCTTCGTCGTCGAGGCGGCGAGCTGGGCGATGCTAGCGGCGATTCTCGTCGGCCCCTTTCTGGCTGCCCCGCGCTTTCGCAATTCGCTGATGGGCTGGCATCGAGCGCTTGGATGGGTTCTTCTCCCCGTCGTCCTCGTTGCGCCGCTGACCGCCGTCCTGATGACGCTCGGCGTCGGGCGCGGCGGCGCGCCTTTACCCGTAGCGACGCATCCCGTGACAATCTCCCAGGCGCTCGTGCGCGCTGCGCCCGCCGTGGATTTGAGCCGCCTGACCTCAGCGCGCACGTTTCGGCGTGGGTCCGTCCTCATTCGGACTGGCGGCGACACCGGCGGCGTGTTCGTCGTGACGGACAGCGCGACCGTCAAGCGGTCAGGCGGACCGGGAATCGTCCAACAGATTCATGAGGGGACCTGGGCGGGGGCGTGGTCGGGCGGCCTGAATTTTGCGATTTCTCTTGCGCTGCTCGCGCTGACGACCACGGGCCTCTGGTCCTGGCTCCGCCGCATGCGTTCCGAACGGGGCGCGCCAATCGCGTCCGACGCCGACATTCTCGTCGCGCACGCGAGCCAGACCGGAACCGCCGCCCGCCTCGCGAACGCGACCGCGCAGGCGCTGGTCGCCGGCGGCGAGAAAGCTGTCGCGACGCCGATCGGCAGCCTCGCGCCTGAAGCGCTCCGCCGATTCCGCAACGTCCTGATCATCGGAGCGACCACGGGCGAGGGTGACCTGCCTGACGGCGCGGCCCGTTTCGTCGCGCGCTTGACGCCCGAGAGCTTGACCGGCGTCCGGTTCGCGCTCATCGGACTCGGCGATCGCGCCTACGCACATTTTTGTGGCGGCGCCGAGACGCTGCGCTCGGCGCTCCTGGCGGCGGGCGCCGGGGAAGTGGCGGAGATGGTGCGCGCGGACGGCGATCCGACTGCCGCCTGGCGCGCCTGGCTCGAGACGCTTGCCGCCGACCTCGGCCTGCGTCTCGCAGATTCCGGCTCGGCCTGCGCTGCACCGGTGACCCTGCGGCTTGTCGAACGCGCGCGTCTCGACGATCCCCGTCGCGGCGACACGCAGGAGACCTGGGCCATCGTCCTGGCGAGCGACCTCGATCTCGCCTTCCGACCCGGCGACTTGCTGCGCATCGCGCCGCTCGGGGGCGGGCGCGAGCGGCCCTATTCGATCGGCAGCACGAGCCTCGTCGACCCGCGCCGCATCGAACTGACGGTGCGACTGCATCGGCGAATCGACTCAGACGGCGTCGAGCGCCTCGGCCGCGTGTCGGGCGAACTGATCCGCTGGGCGCAGATCGGCGCTCGCATGGCGGCGCGGATTGATCCCCATCCGGCTTTCAATCCGCCGGACGACCCTACTCGACCGATCATCATGATCGGCGCCGGTAGCGGCGTCGCGGCGTTCCCCGGATTCCTGGCTGAGCGGGCAGCGTCAGGGCGCCCAGGTCCCGCCTGGCTACTGTTCGGCAATCGGCGTCGCGACGCAGACTTCTTGTGGGAAGGGCGCTGGAGAGCCGCCTTGCGAAACGGATCGCTGACGAGGCTCGATACGGCCTTTTCGCGCGACGCGGACGACGGCGCCTACGTCCAGGAGAGACTGGCGGAGAACGCCGTGGAGACGCGGCGTTGGCTGAATGAGGGCGCGCTGGTCTACGTCTGCGGACGTCGCGATATGGCTCGCGACGTCCGCGAAACGCTCGCGGCGATTCTGGCGAGAGATGGCGACGCGTCTCAGTCCAAGGCCGACAACGTGCATGACGCGGCGGACGAGCGCATCCGCGTCGATGCGTTCGACTGAGACAGCGATGTAAGACTATGCAGGAGGCTCGAACTCACCATGGAGACCGAGTCGCGCGGAGCCGGGCAGCTCAGCATTGTCCGGGAATTAGCGTTGCCGGCCATGGCGTCGCAGCAAGATCCGACTAGAAGCCGCAAGTGGCGGCGGCGCATCGCCGTTGTAATCGCAGCGTTGGCTATGGTGACGCTCGCATTCGTCGCAGGGCGCATCCTGCTGCAACCGCCGATGGTGACGCTCGCCGAGCCGTCGCGCGGCCCCGCTATCGAGGCGGTCTATGCGACCGGGGTCGTCGAGCCCATCGACTACGCGCGATTCGGCGCGACCGTCGCCAGCCGGGTCGAAGAACTTCTGGTCGACGAAGGCGACCAAGTGCGCAAGGGCGAGGTCGTCGCGCGGCTCGACGACCGGCAGCCGCGCGCCAGGCTTCAGGACGCGAAGGCGCGTCTGACCATGGCGGAGGCGGAGATCGCCCGCGACCAGGCGTTGATGAACCGCGGCGTCCTGGCGGTTCAGACTCTGGAGCGCGCGCAACAGGAGCGCGACCAGGCGGCGGCCGCGGTTGATCTCTTCGCACGGCAGCTCGAAGATTATACGGTCCTTTCCCCGCTTGCCGGAACGGTGATCAAGCGCAACGTCGAGCCGGGCGAGACGGTCGCGGCGAACGCGGTGATGTTCGAAATTTCCTCGACGGCGCGCAAACGCATCGCGGCCGACGTGGACGAACGTGACATCGCGGGAGTCACGTTCGGCGCGACGCTGGCGGCCCACGCCGACGGATTTCCCGATGAGGCGTTTGAGGCGAAGGTGACCAATATCCGCCCGCAGGGCGACGCAAGCTCGCGAACCTTCCGGGTGGAGGCGGACCTTCCCGCTGATGCGAAGCTGAAGATCGGCATGACGGTCGACGTCGATGTGGTCATCAAGGAAAAGCCCGACGCGCTGCTCCTGCCGGTCGGCGCGATCGCTCACGGACCATCGCTCGGCGGACGGCCGGGACCCCCTTTCGTCTTCGTCGTCGAGAGCGTGCGCGTGCGGCGTGTGGACGTCGTGACCGGAGCGGTCGGGGCGGCGAAGGTCGAGATCATCTCGGGTTTGACGGGCGACGAGGCCGTCGTCGCCGACCCGACCGACCGGCTCAGGGACGGACTGGCCGTTCGCGTTTCGCCATGACCCCTTTGCCCATCTCCATCGCCTTTGCCCATCTGCGCGCGCGCAAGCGCCAGACGGCCGTCTCGATCGGCGGCGTCATGCTCGGGGTTGCGGTCTTCATCGGCATCGGCGGCATGATGAACGGCTTTCACAGCTACCTTCTGTCTCAACTCGTCGACTTCGCGCGTTCGGATGGAGGAGCTTCTAGTGGGTTTCGCCGTTCTTCTCCCAACCCGTCCTGAGAATCGAGGGTCGTTCAACCTCACTCAGACCGAGTTCGTGAAAAGCCGCCGCAAGACCACGGAATTGATCGTCCTGGATAACCCTTGGACGGATAATTTCCAACAATCTGGACAAGATCGCCACGATCTTCGGCAAGGTTTTGGTTTAGGAGTTCTTCGTATTTTGGCAGGTGGCGTGGAGACCGGTTCAGCTTCATCATCTGCTAGCGTCGAGAATTACAACAAGCTAACAAGTATTCCGTCTGTGATCCTCGACTGTCCGATTTCGGGCAGTCTATTCGAGGGCAAGCTCCCGAATTGCCATAACGAAAGCATTGGTTAAATTCTTACCGCCGAAATCGGACTTGCGCGGCCGGTCTCCCTGCGCGTCTGATTCATAAATCGCCCCCCGCGGCCGCCACATGGCACTGTCACGTTGCCATGCGAAAAGCGCGAGTGGTCTACGCCTTACGCATTTTCAAGCCGCCGCGACGGCCTCGCGCCACGTGGTCATCGCCGCGGCGCGTAGCACGCGGTGAGATTGAGCTGACGTGAGATGGCGTTGGACGTTGAAAGTGTTGTACGCGGCGGCGTGGGTTGAGAGGAACTTCTGGGCTGAGCCCGCGCTCTTGAAGCGTTGCATCTTGCGCTCCCGCCGTCGGGTCGGCTGATGCGAATTCTCGGCCCGATTGTTCTTCCATCGCCCGCGATCATGCAGGTGGTCGATGCCGAGATCGAGGGTCGCTGCGCGGTAGGACCGCAAATCATCCGTGACCAACCGCTCAGGAGCGACGGCGTATTTCCTCAGAAGTTTGCGCATCAGTTTCAACGCGGCGTGCTTGTTGCGCTTGGACTGGACCAGCACATCCAGAACCTCGCCCTCGGCGTCGACGGCGCGCCATAGGTAAACCATGCGCCCATCGATTTTCAGATAGACCTCGTCAAGATGCCAGATCGAATGCGGTTTGGGACGGCGCTTTCGCAATTCCGCTGCAATGATCGGTCCGAAATGATTTACCCAGCGTCGGACTGTTTCGTAAGAAATTACAATTCCGCGCTCGGCGAGCAAATCCTCGACGTCACGAAAGCTGAGCGTGAACCGGAGATAGAGCCAGATCGCCTGGTGAATGATCTCCGGAGGGAACCGATATCCGGAGTAGCTGATTTTCGTCATGCTCTTCGGCTACCAAGCCGCCGACGACGTGACAACGCCCTCGAACATCATGCCGACGCCCTTCCAAAATAGGGTGCCCCTCTCGGCACCTCGGTGCACGAGAAGTCGAGGTTCACTAGTTTTTCGGTCTTGCCGGCATGGACGGCGATGGAGAGCGGCATGCAGGTCGCGGTCTCGAGAAAGACCGCCTTGTGCTCGACGCCGTCGGCGCCGAAGATGAAATGGGTGAAGGCTTTGTGCGTGACGACCTGCTGGCCGGCGTGGCCGGTCTGGGTGAGATCGACGGTGACCTACGGCGCGGACGCCGTGCAGGTCATGACCGAGAACCCCTATCGGCTAGCCAGGGACATCGGATCGACGCCGCGGCAGACGCGGTCGAACGCCGTCCTTGCTACGGCGCCATGACCGGCTTCAGCACGCACTCCCATCCATCCGCGCCGACACAATCTACGCGGCCCGTTTTGCCCCAAACATGCCGCCCAAAATCAGCCGCGAGACGGCCATCACCCGCCGAGTGAAAGGGCGTCCAGCTCGACCGTGGATCTGAAGGCGGCGCCGCGGAGTGCCTCTGTTCTTCGCGGGGTCTTTCCGCCGCTCCTCACGCCGCGGCGGCGGCCGGCTCGCGCTCGCGAATCTCGTAGATCGTGAAGGCTTCGCTGACGCCGCGGAGCGACAGTTGCCTTGAGCTCGTCCGGTAGCCGCTAGCGCCGACGAGACCCGCGGCTTCGGCGGCGTCCACGATCGGCTTCGTCGCCAGGATCGCTGTCGGGTCGGCTAGCTCCTGGACGCGAGAGGCGACGTTGACGGAAAGGCCGAAATAGTCCTGCCGGTCGTCGAGCATCACCGCGAGGCACGGCCCCTCGTGCAGGCCGATGTTCAGCGCGAGGTCCTCCGCTCCGCGCTTTTCGTTGATCTTTCGCATGGCCTCCCGCATCCGCATCGCGGCGCGCAACGCCCGGTCCGGCGTCGGGAAGGTCGCCATCACCGCGTCGCCGATGGTCTTGACGACGGCGCCGCCCTCGGCCACGACCGCCGCCAGCAGCTCGCCGAAGTGGTCACGCACGAGATCGAAAGCGGCGAGATCGCCGACCCGGTCGTAGAGTGCCGTCGAGCCCCTGAGATCGGTGAAGAGGACCGTGAGGCTCGTGATCTTGAAGGGCTGTTCCGGATCGAACGTACCGCTGCGATAGAGATCGCGGAAGGTCTGGTTGCTCAAGAGCCGGGTCGCGGTCAGGAACGGCCGGCGCCGGCTGGAGAGATTGTCCATCTCGGGGCCATGGACCCAAAGGCCCGGCAGCGTGATGCGCGCCGGGCCGGGCTGGAGCTTCGTCGAGCCGAAATGCGCATTCGCGTCGGCCAGGACGACCGAAAGGCTGCGGCGTTCGTGGGTCTTCTCGCCGGCGACTTCGAGGAAAAGCGTCGCATGGGTGACTGGATCGAAGGCGATGACGAAGCCCTCCGGTAAGTTCAGCGACATCGCCGCCTTTTCGCCAGGTTGAAGTTCCATCAGGTCGAGCGTCGCCTTCGCGATGGCCGCCTCGACGTCCTCCGGAACCTCGGCGCCGGAGCCCCAAAAAATCTGGCGCATGTACTCGGCATGCGAAAGACCGTTCGGGTCGTGCGCGGCGATGCGCCGGATTTTCGGGTTGACCGTGAAGGTGACTTCGTCAGCTGGTCGAGCGTCGGCTCGTAGTTGGCCGCGCAAAGCGAGCAGAAATACTCATGGCGATTGAGGGTCTTCAAGGCCGCGGCCGTTTCGAGTACGCCGCCGCAGCCGGGACAGAGCATGTTCCAGGACATCTCGAAGATGCCGAGCCGCGCCGCATGGACGAGCGCACCGATCACCGCTTCCTCGTTGAGGCCGTGCGCGGCGGCGAAGGCGAGCGGGTTGATGCGGTTGAGCGACCGGTCCGGCGCGGTTTCGACCGCCGTCTTCAACTCGTCGGCGACGACCGGTTCAGCCGACTGCCGCAAGAGTTCCCAGAGCGCCGTTGCTTCAGCCATCGCCGTTCCTCCGTCCAGGGTCTCCTGATGTAGGGGGTCGTCCGGGCGCTTAACGTCAACTCCGGCCGTCCGCCGCCCGCGACCCAGGAATCAGGCAGCCAACCGTAGCGCGGCAATTCCCTCAAGAGCCTGCAGGAAATCAGGCCTCGGAGTTGATTCTGGAGGAAGAGTTCTGCGGGATAGTTTGGAGCGAGCGCAAGCTCGCGCGCGGCAAGCTGTCCCGGCGCGACTTCATCGAGGCGCCCGGCTGGCCCTACAGGCTCAGCGAACGCTGCCGATCAAGGTCGTCGAATTATCTTACGCCTTCCAAAAATGAAGCAAACTGGGAATGATGAGCAGATCGACATCGCCACGCTCCAGCTCTGACGTCTTCGCGAGGGTCCATTTGACGCGGACGCGTCTCTGACAACCTCCTTCAGCGACTCTGCGCGGGGCGTCAGTCCGATCTTCACCAGGAGATCTTCGCCGAAATAGTCGCGCGGCCGAAGCAGCGCGTTGCTCATCGCCGACTGAGTCATGTTCATGCGCCGCGCCGCGATGGCCGCGCCTCGATCCCGCTGAAGCAGTTCGACGACCTGCGCCAGCTTCGTCCCGTCGCGCGGAAGCGGAGGGGCGCGCCGGCTGGACGTTTTCACACAAGTCGCCTCATGCCCCGGTTCTGTGCTCTCGTCGAGCAGATCGCGCGCGAACGCCGCGATGATGAGGAACAAGGCATTTGGTAAGATCGGCGGCAGTGGGCATTGATTTGGCTCTTCGTCGACGCCCCCGCCATGGCCCCAAATGGGCCGGCTCCTCACCCCAAGTTCGTGGAAAACCTCGCCTCAGTGGAGCCACGGATTTTGGCCGGTCGGCGCTCCGACAACGCCCGCCCTCTGCATAGCCGCCTTTAAGTCTGCGCTCCCGGCGAAAGCCCTCGCGGCCTCGATCGAGGCGAACTCGTGGGTGACCGTGACGTCGTTCGAATCATCGGCTCCCCTGTACACGGCCTCAGCGGTCACGCCGCCCGCTTTCTGCATCGGTGCGACGCTGTCATAGACCTTCCGCCAAGCGGCGTAATCCGAGACCGTGTGCCGAACGAACATGGTCGCCAGGGCGTATCGCTCAGGAAGTTTGCAGCAAATTCACGGCGCTGACAAGAAGATGAGCCGCATTAGCGGAATCCGGGGTCAGCACTCCCACCGATCGATCGGGGCGACGAACGAGACCGTTGCATCGGATCGCGGTCGATGGCGGTACGCGACGGATGCGCCAGGGACAGTCGTTCCCGACCGTTCCGTAAACGCCGGTTGTCGCCGCGGCTCACGAGGAGGAAGCTGACACTCGCCACTGGCCGCATCTCCATCCTGCAAGACACCGTTCGAGACCGACTCGACGCGCCTGCCTGAGGCTCGCCGCGACCTCGGCGCGATTGCCGACACGGGGTCAAAAGCGGTGCGAGGCGCGTCCGACGCATTCCGTCGTATTTCGCCTTCCAGCGCTAGAAGGTCTGCCGCAAGAACGCCAGGACCGCCGGTCCGGAAGCGGGGGTGAGCCACCCCCAGCCGAGACGATTTGCGGCCCTCAGGGGAGGGCGCTGATTCATTTCGTTCCCAGTGTGGCGATGGCGTTTCTCGGTCGGCTGGAGGAGGCTCGGGCCGGCGCCCGAGCTGGGCTGGCGCTCAATCCGCACTTCACGATTGCGCGGTACCGAGCCACTTTTGGCGATACCGGGATCAGCGCCTGTTCACCAATTCCCTTTGCGGAGCGTCGCTCCGTATGGACGGTGGCGAGGTGAAGGCGCTCTGAGCACCCGTTTGCAGGATCGCCTCCGTCCTGCGATGCGGTAGACCGTCGGTACCAAGCAGGCGAGGGAGGGTTAGTTGCGGATTCTGTTCATCGGCGACGTGGTCGGCGCAGCGGGAATGACCGCAGTGAAATCGATGCTTCCGGATGCGATCTCGCGTTGGGAGGTCGACCTCGCGGTGGTGAACGGCGAGAACTCCGCGGGCACCGGATTCGGGATTACCGAGGATACGTATCAGGGCATTCGCGGCGCTGGGGCCGACGTGGTTACGCTGGGCAATCACTCCTGGAATCGTAAGGAAGCCTTGAGCTTCATCGGGACCGAGCCGCGCCTGGTGCGGCCACTGAACTACGTGCCGGGCACGCCAGGACAGGGCTTTGTCCGTGTCGAGACCGTCGGCGGCAAGCGCGTGCTGGTGCTGAACGCTCTAGGGCGCCTGTTCATGGAGCCGACCGACGACCCGTTCGGTGCGATCGACCGTCTATTGCAGGCCCACAAGCTCGGACGGGATGTCGACGCGATCATCGTGGACTTCCATTGCGAAGCAACGGGAGAAAAACAGGCGATGGGACATTTCTGCGACGGACGCGTCAGTCTCGTCGTGGGTACGCACACGCACACGCCCAGTGCTGATCACCGCGTCCTTGCCGGCGGCACGGCCTACATCACCGACGTCGGCATGACGGGCGATTACAACTCCGTCGTCGGGATGCAGAAAGAAGAGCCGGTCCGGCGTTTCGCCACGGGCGTGACGTTCGGACGGTTCCTGCCTGCAGAGGGCGCGGCGTCAATGTGCGGTGTCGCTGTCGAAACCGATCCGGCCACAGGTCTTGCCACATGCATCGCACCGGTGAGGTTGGGTGGTCCGATCGAACAGCGAACACCAGCCTTTTGGGAGTGAAGGAGAATGTCGTTGTTCTCCGAGACATGCCCACGCTTCGTTTATTGGCAGTAACCTTATAAGTAGCTATTGGACAGTTAGGGAGCCAATTGTAGAGTCGAGGAAGGGCGCGGTGGCTTGAGGCATGGCCAACCGAGCGGCGCCTCCCTCAGAGGGACCCGCTGAACGCTTGTTTTTGCTGATCATACGCGAGGCCGGGCGCGGCGATGGTGCAGCATGGCAATATGTGGGAACCGGGCGAAGCAGGCCTCGCGTCGGCATAGGCTCAAGGCGCATCAACATTTGAGTGCGCTGACAATGCCGACATCGAATCGCGGCGCGCTCGTTTTGACGATTTTTTCTGGGTTCTGCGCATGCACGATACTGGAAGGCGGTTCGAGTGCACCCTCTAACGATTGAATTGGCGATCTGTTGAGAGAGGCGTTCGACCCGAGGAAACAACATCATGGCCCCGCTCCGCAAAGCAACGCCCGAACGACTGGGCGCGTTCTCTGACGGCGTGTTTGCCGTCCTTATTACAGTGCTGGTTTTGGACCTCCGGCCACCCGACGCTCCCACTTTCAAAGCGCTTCTGTCGCTCTGGCCTACCTGGCTGAGCTATGCAGTGAGCTATCTATTCATCGCCATTGTCTCACCGGCGAGAGAATCCGCGACAAGGTCACCGCCTCGAAACGAAAGGGCATTGGATGGGCGGAGCGGTTCCGCTCGGCTACCGGGTCGAAAACCGCGCCCTCCATGTCGACGAAGACGAGGCCGAGTTCGTCCGGTCGCTTTCCGACTTCGCCAAGCTGGTCGAGCTGTTCGACGCGCAAAGCGTCTCCTTCATCTTGGTGACCCAAACGAATGACCGGACAGGCTGCGCCGAGGCCTCAGCTGCCGCATTGCGACGAGTTTGCGGGCGCCCTGGCTTCCAAGCCGCAGAGTGAGGCGATCGGAGGCGGCGTCGTATTCGGCGACGGCGGCGCGCGGCTCCATGTAATTGGCGACCAGGCGCTGGTTCACGACTTTCACCCGCGCCACATGCGCGGCTTTGTCGAAGATCGCGTCGGTTCGCGCCCTGTCGCCAATCTCGGCGTCATAGGCGATATTGCCGGGCGCGCTGGAATAAACCTGAGCAGCGCCGGATTGAATGGCGGCCTCGACCTCGACCGCCGCCGGCGCCGCCTCCCAGTCCACGACGAGCGCCTCCACGGCGTCGCGCGCCTGCCATGGCGTGTCCGCGACCGCCATCGCGACGATGTCGCCGACATGATGAACCTCATCGCCGGCCATCACGCCACTCGCCCACAGACGCAGAGCGTCGTTATGGCCTTTGTGCGGCAGCGCAGCGTCGCGTAGGCGCCCACGACCAGAAGCTTGCGCAAGTAACGGTCGCCCATCTTGGTGATGCGCCCGAGCCGCGGCTTGCCGCCGGTCGAGCTCTGGCGCGGCGTCAAACCGAGGAAAGCGGCGAACTCGCGCCCGCTGGCGAAGACGCCGGCATCCTGGATCGTGGCCACGATCGCCGAGGCGGTGACCGGGCCGACGCCGGGAATGGTCATCAACCGCTTGGCCGTCTCGTCGGCCTTGACAGACGCTGCGATCTCCTTGTCGACGGCTCCGATCGCCTCGTCGAGCGCGTCGATTTGACAGACAAGCGGGCGAAGCGCCACGCGGACGCAGTCGGGAAGCAGGACCTCGCCGTACTCGTCGAAGCCGTCGACGGCCGAGCGCTTCAGGTCATAGGCGTGGTGCGGCTCCCTGCGGCGACGACGCCGATCTCGGCGAGATGCCCGCGCAAAGCGTTGAGCGCCGCCGTGCGCTGGCCGGCGAGCAACTCGCGGGCCCGGTGGCGCATCAGTTTGGCCTGGTTCTCGATCGTACGCACCGGCACGAACCGCTGGCCCGGCCGACCCGCCGCCTCGCAAATCGCCGCCGCGTCGGCCGCGTCATTCTTGTTCCTGCGCACATAAGCATTCACATGCGCCGGCGGGATCAGCCTCACCTCGAAGCCGAGCGCCAGCAATTGCCGCGCCCAGTGATGGGCCGACGAACGAGCCTCCATCGCCACAACACACGGCGCCAGCTCAGCAAAGAAGGGCACGAGCCGGCCGCGCGTGAGCTTGCGCGCCACGACGATCTCGCCCCTATCAACTCCCGTCTGCCCTTCCCAACCTCGTCAGCGCAACTGCAGCCGCGCTTTGTTTCTACGCCGTTGCCGACACGGCCGCCTGAACGGTTTGCGGATCACGCACACGCGGCTGCATTACCATTGCTCGCCCTATCATCGCGACAGCGCGCTCTACCCCTTCGCACCCGCGCGGAGCGGCGGCGAGCGCCTCGCCCACCTGCTCCGGCGCGAGATGGGGGGCGAGGGCGGCCAGAGCGCTCCCTCAACAGACATACCTTGAGCGCGACCGCCGTTGGAGCTGCGTTTGGCGGGCGTGGCCGCCACGAACGCCCTGCCTGAATCAGCATCCCGGGAAACGAAAACTTGTGCCCTGAGACCTTCGGTCGAAAGGACCTACAATCAGCGGCTGAGACCGCCGACTGGCGCAAGAGTTGGGTGCGGATTAGGATCAAACACCGGGAAGCGGCCACAGACCGAATTTCCAGGCGCCAAGCCGCGGAAATGTCGGCCTATTCCGGACGCTAGGAAATTACGCCAGTTCGCGACTGGGTGGTGGAGAAAGGTGGATTCGAACCAGAGATACGGTTTGCCGTACTGCCTAGCGCGCAGTCAGAGGTCTCCCGTACAACCGAAAAGCCACTCAGAGACTTAAGACATTGAATCTCGTTGAAAAACGCCCGATCGGGTCTCGTGCGAGGCCTGTTTCGCCGCTACCTCGAGATCGGCAACGGGCGGCGGGCTCATCAGTCGCAGCCCTGCGGACGTCGCTGAAGCCGATCTTGGCCAGCTCGGCCACGATGCGGTCGATGGTGACGCCAGCCTGGGCAGCAGAGGCGCTGACCTGCTCGTCGACCCGAGCCTGGATGCCGTAATTTGTCGTCAGGCGGCAAGGGTCAATTTCCCCTCGCCGACCTTGAAACGGCGTCCTGAGCCCGCTGTGAACTGGACGGCCTGCGCCGAGGTGGGGCCCGAAGGGCCAAGCCTCTTGAAGCAGCCCGTCAGCTTCTGGTCCTGTTTTTTCATGTTATTAAAACACGACGAAGGTTGCCCTACCTCCCCAGATCAAGCTGGACCTTAGGCGGCCCGCTTGTGGGAGCGGTGACGATCATGGGGTCGAAGAAGGCCGTTACCGTCGAGAACTTGGCCGCTTTGGGCTCCGACCGCCTGGTCGGCATCCTCATGGCTCTCGCCAAGGACGACGCGGACATCCGGCGTCGGCTGCGACTCGAACTCGCCGGCCAGGCCGGCAGCGAGGACATCGCGGCCGAGATCGCCAAGCGGCTGATCTCGATAAGGAATGCTCGATCGCTCGTCGATTGGCGAAAGTCCCGGGGCTTCGTCAAGGACCTCGACCTGCAAAGGGCGATGATCGTCGATAGGGTGGCGTCGAGCCGTCCCGATCTGGCGCTCGATCTGATGTGGCGTGAGTTTGGCGGATTCCGTGTTCAATCGCGTCGACGACAGCAACGGGACGGTCGGGGATGTGTTCCGGTCCGCTTGCAACGACCTCGCGACGCTCGCCAGCAAAGCCAAGCCCGATCCGGAAACCCTCGCGGAGCGCGTGTTCGCAGCGATCACCGACAACGGCTATGGCGTGTTCGATGACCTGGTCGAGATCGTCTTTCCAGCCCTCGGAGAGACGGGGGTGGCGCGGCTCAAGAGCAGATTGGATGGCCGCCCTGGCCGATTGTCCAAATAAAGCCGCTAGGCACGACCGTCGTGCCGACAGCCTCCGACGCGCCTAGCAGGACCTGGCGAGCGCCGAGGGCAATGTGGACGGCTACATCGCTCTGGTCCCTGCCGATGTTCGCAAACAACCCGGCATTGCCGCCAGGATAGGACGTGGGCTGCTCAACGCCGGGCGCGCCGCCGAAGCCCTCGTCGCTCTCGAAAACGGCGCGCCGAAGAAGCATGGCTCCTATCTGAACGACGATCTCTACCATCCTGGCTACGAGGGGTCGTGGATCGAATGGGAAGACACCTATCTCGACGCTCTCGACGCCACGGGACAGACGGAGCGGGCCCAGCTGATCCGCTGGGACGCCTTCGAAGAGCGCCTCGGCGTGCCGTACTTGATCATTTAACAGCCATTGGGCACGCGGTCCGCATCGTCGGTGCCTCAGGCATCGGCAAGTCTCGCCTTGCTAATGCGCTCGTTCAAACCAATGGAGAATTAAGGCTCCTCGCTATTTCAAGTGGGTGAATTGGCCAGAACGTCTCCGGCGATGAGGTAGACGACGGCTTTGAGATTTCGTTTGGTTCGGTAGCCTTTGGCCTTGCGCTTGGCGGCCTGGCGAGCCGCGCCGTGAACACGACTCCGGCGAGCGCCGAGACCACGCCGCTTGTCGCGAACAACGCGAGCCGTATGGGGCCTACGCGGACGCCAGCGTAACGCGCGACGTCGGGATTCCCGCCGATGGCGTATATGCGCCGGCCGATCGCGCCCCTCTGCAACAAGACCGCGAAAATCGGCGCGAGAACGAGAAATGGAGCAATCGTCCACGGGAGGATCGATCCTCCCAATGTGCTGATGCCGAAATCGGTGAAGGCGTCGGGAAATTCGTTTACCGAGCCGGAGCCGAGGATGATGTAGCCGACGCCGCGAAACACGGCAAGCGTGCCGAGCGTGACGATTAGCGATGGCAACCCGAGCAGAGTTACGAGCGCGCCGTTCAGCGCGCCGCCCGCCAGCCCGGTCAGCAAAGCGGCGAGAATGGCGAGCGAGATCGGGGCCCCCGCCTGGACAACGACGCCGAACACGACGCTGCTCAACGCCAGCATGCTTGCGACCGACAGGTCGATTTCGCGCGCAATGATCAGCAGCACCATCGGCAAGACAATCAGCGCCCGTTCAGACACGCCGGCAATCGCCTGCGAAATAGCGGTCGCGAAATTTGGGACCGCGATCGCCGCGTAGGTCAGCGTCGCCGCAGTCAGTGCGGCGAGAAAGGCGTCCCAGTTCGCAAGCCGTGCGATCAGGCCGCCTTTCATGGGCGCCGTCCTGCCCAACTACGGCGTCCAACGACGGCGTCGATCGTGACCGCCGCAAGGATCACCACGCCGTAGACGCCCTGCAGCCAGAGCGGATCGACCCGCACCAGCGTCAGGCCGTTCTGGATGACGAGCAGGGTGAGCGCTCCGAGCGCGACGCCGACCACAGTGCCGGCGCCGCCGCGGATCGCCACCCCTCCTACCACGACGGACGCGATGACAGTCAGCTCGAAACCCATGGCGACGCGGGCGTCGATCGTCGCATATCGCGAGGCCCAAAGCGCACCGTCGAATCCGGCGAGCAGGCCCGCCGCCGCGAAAACGCTGAGCACCAGCAGGGTCGTGCGAATGCCGATCAGGGCTGCGCCGTCGGGGTTCGAGCCAATCGCGTAAATCTCCCGGCCGCTCGAGAAGCGACGGAGAACCGCGCCGATCACAATGAGAACCGCGAGCGCGATCAGGACGACGGCCGGGACGCCGAGGACGCGGGCGCCAGTCAAATCAAGCCACGCTTGCGGCACCTGATCGGCGCTGATCTGCCGGCCGCCAGCCCAGAGACTGACAAGACCGCGAAAGACCGCAAGCGATCCCAGGGTCACGACGATGGAGGGGACGCCGCCCAGCGTCACGACGAGCCCGTTCAGAAGCCCGCAGCCGATTCCGACCAGGCTCGCGACTCCGACCCCCGCAAGAACGGGGCCCGCTGGATGATTATGCATGAAGCTCGCCGCGCCATAGGCGGAAAGCCCTATGACCGATGCGACGGACAGATCGATGTTGCGCGTTAGCATCACCAGCATCTGCCCGACCGCCACGATCATGAGAAGTGCGGCGTCCATGGCGATCGCGGTCAGGTTCTCGCCGCCGATCATGCGCGGATTGATCAGTGTCATGGGAATCACAACGGCCGCCATGGCGCAGACGAGGCCGACTTCGTGCTGCGCGAAGACGCGGCGGATGAGAGAGACGACACCTTCGTCTTCGTCCCGCGAGGGCTTGTGGCGACGGCCTTCCTGGATCGCGGCGACGTCGGCGTCCACATCCGTCGCTGCGCGGATGACCCGTTCAGCCTCCGCCTCGGCTCGAGCGAAAGTCGCGGTCTGGCGCCCCTCGCGCAGGACGACGACGCGATCGCACATGCCGATGAGCTCGGGGAGTTCCGATGAAATCAGAATGATCGCGAGGCCCTGCGCGGCGAGCTCCGCGA
The DNA here is from genome assembly GCA_963758335.1 of uncultured Alphaproteobacteria bacterium. GTDB lineage: Bacteria > Pseudomonadota > Alphaproteobacteria > Rhizobiales > Beijerinckiaceae > Roseiarcus. Next base: position 2,407,745 of record CAVWVF010000004.1, read on the forward strand.
TCATCGCATGGACCTCAGCCTTGCTCTGGACGTCGACGCCCTGCGTCGGCTCGTCAAGAATCAGAAGCCGCGGATTGGCGGCAAGCCATTTGGACAGCACGACCTTCTGTTGATTGCCGCCCGAAAGCGTCTTCACCGGCTGGTCGAAATTGCGGAACTTCAACCGCAATCTCTGCAGATGCGGTTCGACCAGCGCAAGCTCGCTTCGTCGCCGGACCAAACCAGCGAAAGTCGCCCTGTCGATCGTTGGCAGCGAGGCATTGGCGAGGATCGGGAAATCCATGACGAGGCTCTGGCCGAGCCGGTCCTCCGACACATAGGCGACTCCGCTCGCCATCGCTTCGGAAGGGTCTGAGAAGGTCGTCGGCTCGCCGGCGAGCTTGATCTCGCCGGCCGTCGGTCGGTCGATGCCGAACAGGACGCGCGCCACTTCGGTGCGCCCGCTTCCGACGAGGCCGCCCAAGCCGACCACCTCCCCTGCGTGTACGGTGAAGGAGATGTCGGCAAAGGCGCCATCACGCGAAAGGCCCGTGACCTCGAGTACGACCGGTCCCGGTGAGGATCGCCATTGCGGATAGATCGTGCTCAAAGGGCGGCCAACCATCATCCGCACGGCTTCGTCGCGGTCGATCGCCCCGGTCGGTCCCATGCCGATCAACCGTCCGTCGCGCAGCACGGCGATGCGGTCGGCAACGCGATAAAATCTCCTCCATGCGGTGGCTGACGAACATCATCGCGACGCCGTGGGTTTTCAGGCCGGACATCACCCCGAACGGTCGCTCGACCTCGCGCTGCGAAAGCGCGGCGGTTGGTTCATCCATGATCAGGACCCGGGCGTCGACAGAAAGCGCGCGTACGATCTCGACCAGCTGCTGCTCCGACGTTCTCAGTTCCTTCAGCAGACGCTCCGGGCGGCAAGCGAGGCCGACGGCGTCAAGGAGTTCGGACGTTCGCCTGCGCATGCGGTCGTCATCTACGCCCCCGAGTCGGTTCCTGGGCATGTGGCCCAGAAAGATGTTTTCGTAGACGCTGAGATCACCGAAGAGGCCCGGATGTTGGTGCATAACGGCAATGCCGCGACGGGAGGCTTCGAGCGCTGACCAGGTCTCCACTGGGCGCCCGTCGATCAAAACGGCTCCGGCGTCGGGTTGGTAGACTCCCGCGAGCAGCTTGACGCAGGTGCTCTTGCCCGCGCCATTCTCCCCAAGGAGCGGGAGCACCTCTCCCGCAACGAGATCGAAAGTTACGTCGCGAATCGCGATCACGCCGCCGAACCGCTTCGTGGCGGACGTGAGCCCAGCCGGCGCCTTGGCCTGCGAGGTAGCGGCATCGCCGCTCGACAAAGTCGCCGACATTCTCGGATCAGTTTAAGACGGATTCGCCTCTCTGGATGACGAGATCCCACTTCGGCCATCTCTCGAGAAGGCGGCAATGACGGCGGAAGGTCTTGAGATCACGTTTCCTCTCCTGACCCGACCTCCGGCCCATCGGCCGGCGCTCAACCGAGCTTAGCCGCGCGCAAAGCATCTTGGAAATAGGATCGGTAGGCCATATTCATCGGTGTGAAATCGGCGCTGGCGCTTGCCGGGCTCGCATGGAGGCGAGGGCGGAGAGGCATTAAGGCCATGGCGGACCTCCAGCAGCACCTCGGAGACCGGGTTGGGAGCCCTATTCATGTCTTGAGCTGCAGAGCCGGGAACTTGTGAACAGTCCGCACGACTGATGCAGGTTTCCGACGACCGCGACGGCTATACGAATGTCGAATCTCAAATGTAAACCGGGCAAAGCTTCAACGGAAAGAATGCGCCAGGGCACGAAGTCGCTGCGCTCCGGCCCGCTTCGCGGGGGGCGTGAGCCGAGAGGCGGGTAGCAAGCGGATTGGATAGTGATGGCGCGACGGGCAGCCCCGTCCTGAGAATCGAGGGTGGTTCAACCTCACTCAGGAAGGAGCGCCCGATGAGCGAGACCAACACTGTCAGTCCGCTGCGTCAGCGTATGATCGAAGACATGGCTGCGCGCAAGCTCAACCCGCACACGCAGCGAAGCCACATCTCTAGCTGCAAGCGGTTCGCCGCCTGGCTCAAACGCTCACCCGATACACCGACGAGGTGCGCCGCTTCCAACTGCACCTCGTCGAGGGCGGCGCCAGCATCTGCAACCGCAACCGGATCATGACCGGGGTGCGCTTCCTGTTCCGCGTCACCTTGCGTCGCCACGATCTGGCGGCCGAGATCTGGCATATCCAGGAGGCGCAGAAGCTGCCGCCGGTATTGAGCCCTGAGGAGGTCAAGCGTGTTCTGACCATGGCGACGAGCCTCAAGGCGCGCGCGATGCTGACGCTCGCGTATGGTTGCGGGTTGCGGGCCAGCGAAGTGGTGCGGCTGCGAGCGTGCGACATCGACAGTGAGCAGATGATCATCCGCATCGTGCAGTCGAAAGGCCGCAAGGACCGGAATGTGATGCTTCCGGCCGAGATCCTCGACCTGCTGCGGCAATGGTGGAAGGCGCGGCCGACCCGGCGTGACGCCGGCGTTGCGCCGGAACAACGCTGGTTGTTTCCCGGTCGCATTGATCGTCAACCGACGACTGCGCGCCAGTTCGGCCGGCTGTTCAAGGAGGCGGCGAAAGCGGCGGGGCTGCGCAAGGCGGTCTCGCTTCATTCGCTGCGCCATTCCTTCGCAACCCATCTGCTCGAGGACGGCACGGACATTCGGCTGATTCAGGCGTTGCTTGGACACGAAAAGCTCGACACGACGGCGCGCTACACCCGCGTGGCGACAGGACTCATCGCCAAGATCGAGAGCCCGCTCGCGCGCCTGAGCCCGCCGCGCCACAGGCAAGCGAAGCGAGACGCTGAGAAGCCGCCGGCGCGATAGCGCCGTCGGCCATGGTTCGACCGGTACTGGAGGTCGCGGACATCCTCCGCGAGCACGGTCCCGCGTGGCGCGAGACCAACCGCGGCCATGCGAGCCTCGACCAGTTGAAGGTGATGAGCGCAATCGAGCGCTGCCGCACGGCGGCGCTCGGCGGCCACGTCGCACGCTGCGAGAACGCGGCCTGCGGCCATACGCACATCGCTTACAACTCGTGCCGTGACAGGCATTGTCCGAAGTGCCAGGCTGCGGCGTCGCGCCGATGGCTGGCCGACCGCGAAGCGGAGCTGTTGCACGTCCCATACTTTCACGTCGTCTACACGCTGCCGAGCAAGCTGCGTGACATTGCGTACCAGAACAAGCGCGTGGTCTACGACCTGCTGATGAAGGCGGCGGCCGAGACGACGCTCGCCATCGCCGCCAATCCCAGGCGCCTCGGCGCGAGGATCGGCATCACCGCCGTGCTGCACACCTGGGGCTCGACGCTCACCCATCATCCGCACGTGCATATGATCGTGCCCGGTGGAGGGCTCTCGCTCGACAGATCGCGATGGGTCGCCTCCCGCTCCAACTTCCTCGTGCACGTCAACCTGCTGGCGCGTCTATTCAGCGGCAAGATGCTGGCGATGCTCACCGATGCGCACCACGCCGGCCAGTTGAGGTTCTTCAACGCCCATGCCGGGCTCGCCGACAAGACCACGTTCAAGCGCTTCATCGCCCCACTGCGGCGCATCAAGTGGGTCGTCTATTGCAAGGCGCCGTTCGCGGGACCGAAGCAAGTGCTGCGCTATCTGTCCCGTTACACCCACCGCGTCGCCATCTCAAACCGCCGCCTCATTGCAGCCGACGACGCCGGCGTCGCGTTCCGCTGGAAGGATTATCGCATCGACGGGCCAGGACGCTGGAAGACGATGCGGCTTCACCCGCACGAGTTCATCCGGCGCTTTCTCATGCACGTGCTGCCCAGGGGCTTCCACCGCATCCGCCACTACGGGCTCTTCGCCAACGCCAACCGCGCCGAGAACATCGCAACAGCCCGCGCACTGCTCGGCGCCGACCCGCCTGCCGCCGACCCTCAACAGCAGCCGGATGTCACACCGGACGCGCCGCGTGCGCTGCGCAGCCCGTGCCCGCACTGCGGCGCCCGCATGATCGTCATCGAGGTTTTCGCGCGGGGCTGCGAGCCAAGGTGGCGGCCGACCCCAACCGCGAGCGACACGTCATGACCCAGACCGCCTGTCAGCCCCGCCGCTTTCCCGTTCCGTTGCACCGGCTCCACGCCGGCGGCGATTCCTCTCGGCAAAACCACGCCAATCAGCCAGTCGATCGGCCGCTCATACCCTTCACGCCGCCACCGAGATCCCCATTGCGCGCTTCCAGGACCCCTTCCGCACTCTATCCAGGTCGCCTGGCGCCAGCTTCGCGCCCACCGTCATAATCGACGCGAAAATCAAATTCCCATAGCGTTGGCTGCCCACCCGGCCCCAGACTTTCCCGCGACTTCGTGCCTTGGCGCTTTTTGGACGCCGGCCGCCGGAGCAAGAGGCGCCCCTCGTGATGCCGGCGTCCAAAAACCTGCACAGGAACCTGCACAGGACCGGCCGTTCCTGAAACGCTCTCCGAACGCAAAAATTCGACCCGAACTGGGCATTCGTCGGGAAGGATTGAACGTGCCGAGTCTCGTCGGTGACGAAGAAGCGGGTGATTCCCTGCGCGGCGTTGGCGCGCACGATCGCCTCGACGTCGTCGGCGGTGCGGTAGCGCGACTTGCGGCCCTGGACGTTGATCCGCGTCACGACCGGGCGCGGCAGCACGGGGATCGCGGCGGCCGCCATGTCCGGCATGTCGTCCAGGAAATTGTAGAGTTTTTGCGCCGCGCCGGCGTCGATGTCGCGCAAAAGCCCGGCGAGGCGGCCTTCGCCCTCGCCGGCGAACAGGATCACGCCGAGCCTTTGCGCTTCCCTGAGCTCCGGCGGCTGGGTCCGGCAGCATGGCGATGCAGCCCGAGACGTGGAAGCCGCCGACGGCGACCGTCACCCCTTCGGCGCGGAATTTTCGGCCGATGTCGAGCGCGCGGGGAAACTGGTTCGTCTGCACGCCGGTGAGCGCGACGAAGCCGCCGCCCGCGTCCTTGATGCGCCGGGCGTCCTCTCAAGACTTCCGGCGTGTCCTGTCGCGCGCCTTAGGCGGACGACAGGCCGGGCTGTCGTGAACCCACCGGGGATCACCGCGGCTGCGGCGTCGGCCGCGCTTTGGCGCGGCCCTTTGCTGCGTCTCGACGACCGTCAGTTCGCCGCGCAGGAAGCGGTGTACACCCGCCTCGCCGCCGAGCCTCTTCACGATTGCGTTAAGCTGACCGGTGCGAAGTCCATTTATGTCCTCCTTGGGCTGAGCCCTTTGGAATATCCTCTCATCCGAGGCGGAACCATCATTTCCAGTGTATAAAATACTGAATGATAATGTCACGATATTATACATTGATTTTGAGACGTGTTACTGATACATCTAGACGAGCTTGAAGCGGGCTGGGATGTACGGGGAAACCATCTGTCTCAATAAACGATCGTTTTGTGAGACAGGATCCCCTGTTGTCCGCCTAGGAGCCTGTCCGAGAAATAGCGGATTTCAGTGGCGGCGTTGGCGCGAATTGGATTCTGCTTGCTTATGAGCAAGACTTTCCGCCCTTGGACGATCGATCAGCCGCTGTTGTTGCCGCCGAGCGTGCAGGATTTTGTCGGCGAGGACCACTTGGCTCGCTTTGTTTTGGCGCTTGTGCTCGAGCATCTCGACCTTCGTGAGATCGAAGCCGCTTACGCGAGCGAGCGCGGGCAGCCGCCGTTTGACCCGGCGATGATGACGGGGCTGTTGCTTTACGCCTATTGCAACGGCGTCTACTCGTCGCGCCGGATCGCCAAGGCGGCGCGCGAGCGGGTCGACTTCATGAGCATTGTCGGGCTCGATCCGCCGGATTTTCGCACCGTCTCCGACTTCCGCAAGCGCCACTTGAAGGCGCTCGCCGGCCTGTTCGGGCAGGTTCTCAAGCTGTGCGAACAGGCGGGGTTGGCGAAGCTCGGCCATGTCGCGCTCGACGGAACCAAGATCAAGGCGAACGCCTCCAAGCACAAGGCGATGAGCTACGAGCGCATGGACAAGCGTGCGGCGGAGCTCGAGGCAGAGGTTGAGCGATGGCTGAGCGCCGCCGAGGCTGCGGACGCCGAGGAGGACAAGGCCTTTGGCCGCGACAAGAGCGGCGAGGAGCTGCCGAAGTGGGTCGCCGACAAGAAGAGACGCGCCGAGAAGATCCGGGCGGCGAAGGCCGAATTGGAGGCCGAGGCGAAAGCGGCCGCGGCGGCCAAGGCCCAAGCGCAGGCTGAGGCCGAGGAACGGCGAAAGACAGAAGGCCGCAAGAAACCGGGAAAGCCCGCCGCCCCGCCATCCGACGAGCCCGATCCCAAAGCACAGAAGAATTTCACCGATCCCGAAAGCCGCATCATGAAAACCAAGGACGGCTTCATCCAGGGCTACAATGCGCAGGCGGTGGTCGACGCGACGGCCCAGGTGATCGTCGCCCACGGGCTCGACGCGAAGCAGAGCGATCAGCACCAATTGACGCCGATGGCCGAGGCGATCGAAGCCAATCTGGGCAAGAAGCCCACGCAACTGTCGGCTGACGCCGGCTATTGCTCCGACGCCAACCTTGCGGCGCTGGAGCAACGCGAGATCGACGCCTATATCGCGCCGGGGCGGGCCAAGCATGCCGGGGAAGGAGAAGGCGGCGGCGCGCGCGTCGCCGCCATGCGCGAAAAAATCAGGGCCGGCGGGCACGCCAGCCCCTACCGCCTAAGAAAGCAGCTGCCCGAGCCGGTGTTCGGACAGATCAAGCAAGCGCGCAGCTTCCGTCAGTTCCTCTTGCGCGGCGTCGAGAAGGTCGCCAACGAATGGGGCCTCGTCTGCCTCGCCCACAACATCCTGAAGCTCGCTCAGGGGCGGACTCCGCCCCTGGCCGCACTCGCAACGGAGTGAGCTTCGCCACCCCGGAAACGGGCAACCAAGGATGGCCGGAAAGCTTCCGCCTTTACATCAAATCGGATGTGCGCATCTGCTGCATCCGGCTCTCCGACCGGCGTCGGCGGTTCAAATCCCATCGCGCCGGGATTAAGCAGACAGGCTCCTAGGGCGCGCCAGCATTCTAGCTGGCGCAGTGCGCCCTATCCCAATAGCGACGAGCCATGAAAAAGATATCATCTGTCGAACGTGATCTCGGCGTTCGGGAAGTTCTCAGGGGCTCTGAGAGTCGGTGCAGACTGTGCCCCCGCTCAATCCAGAGGCGGCCGCGCTCCTCGAGCCGCTCGTAGGCGCGATGATCGTGTTGCACTCGTCGAAGACGTCGATCTCGATCATGACATCGGTCGCGGGAGAGCGGCGTCGGAGCGATGAAATGGCGGGGCCTCAGCGGTGATTTGCCGCATCCGCCTGCCGCGAGGCGAAAGAATTTGCCCGAGGCCCCCTTTGGGAGGACGGGCGAAGCGGGCCGTCGAGATCCTGTCCCGCCGGTCGGGCCGCGACGTCCACGTCCACGAGGGGATGCCGGCCGCTTCTCAACCTGCCCCGAAGGCGGTGGTGGACGCGGCGGACGATTGGATGACGACCTGGATCGTGAAGGACATCTGGCGAGGATGAAGTCGAGGCGAGCGAGCAGTGGGAGGTGAACGCCGAGACTGCTGACGAGGCTGTGGGGGCGGCGACCGCTCACGTTCGCTTCCAGCCGCACCACGTGGACGCGAGATTGCGCCCCGACGAGAGAGGAAAAGATCCGCGGCGGGGCGAGGCGCAGCCGTCAAGCCGCGGGTGACGGCCGCGGCCATCGCCCGGAGAACCCCGCGCTTTCCTGTCGCTCAGAAGTTTCTCGCAGTTTCCCTCACGCAGCGGAGCGATCGTATCCTTGCTTCCCAGCAGGACGAGCAGAGGAACATCCGGCTGTTCGGCAATGTACCTGATGTCGACCGGATCGGCACGCATCTTGGTACGAGCGTTGCGCGTTTCGCAGCTCGGATAGAAGGCGGCGATGGCGGCAAATGGTGGTGAGCCGGCTCCCTCTCCTGGCTCGCCTGGATCACCGCGCGTCTTGGCGGCTGGCACGGAATGGCTTGGCGACCAGCAGCCGTGCCACGAGCTGGGCAGTAACTTGCGGTAGGCTGCGCAGTACGCGCGCACGCGCGAGGAAGTCCGCCACCCGCCGCCCTTCGACCGGCCCAAACAGATCGAAATCCGTGCTACACTCTGTCCGCGGGGAGCCCCTCCTCCTCCGCGCAAGTCGTTATCGCAAAACAACTTTCGCTGATTCGGAGCCCCGATGCACCTACTTCTGTGAGATATCCGGGTTAACGACGGCGCGCGTTCAGACGGGAGAGCCCGCCGGCGCGTTGAAGGGAGGGGCGCCCATGAAGGGCGGGAAGAAGAAGGGCCTTAGCCACACGCTCAGGATCACGCGCGGGTCCGCGCAGGACTTGGTCTTGCGCGGGTCCAAGACGGTCTTGCTCAAAGACCTCGAGGTCGTTCTCGGGAAGCACGGTATCGCCGGCAGGGACGCGGTCCAGATCCGCACCTACGTCAAGTCCGGGCCCGGCCTACGGTGTCCGCCCGGCAAGAAGCCGGTTCTGCGCTGCCACACGCTTTCCGACGGCAGCGTCGAGTGCAAATGGGATTGCGAATAAATGCGCCCGGCCGCCGTGCCCTGGCGCCAATTCGGCGATTGGCTGCTCGCGCTCTGGCGCGCGTTCAGCCTTTGGGTCCTTGAGCTCTGGCGCGGGTTCACCCTTTGGCTCGCCGCGCTCGGGCGAGGCTTCGGCCCTTGGAGGGTGGAATACAGACTCTGGTCTGGCTCGCCGTCGCGATCGCGGCGACCGTCTATCTCTACCGGCGCGCCGCGACCCGCTTCGGGCCGCATGACTTCTCCGCGAACGGCGTCGTCGTTGGCCGCGCGAAACAATTCGACAATCGCTCGCTCACGCTGATCCTCGAGCAGCTCGACGCCGCGCTCGCCAGGCTCAACGTGGTGAGCCAGAGCATTGCCCAGAATCTCGGCGCCTTGCAGGAGCAGCGGTCGACCGACTGGTCGCGCAGTCTGAGCCTCGCCTATGGTGCCGGGGACAAGCCGCCGGCGGCGGGCGACGGCGCCAAAGGCGACGGCCAGTCGAACAAGCAGGCCGACGGCTCCGCCGACAAGGCGGACGGAGGCGCCGCGGCGAAGCGCAACTCTCCTGCCGCCTCGCCTCCTCAAGGCTTCGCCCCGCAATTCGCGAGCGCCGCGGGCGACGCGCTGACTGAGCAGATGAGTCTCGCTTATCAAATCGTCAATTTGAATGAGCGGGCTTTGTCCGACCGCCTGTGGGGAGAGGGTTCGCGGCTCCAGGTCGTGCTCGGGTTCCAGGTGTCGATCAATCCGCCCAGTTGGGCGAAGGATTGCGCCGCAGTGGTCGAGGTCGAGGTGAAAGTTCCGGACGGCGTCCAGCCGATCTCGGTCGTCGCGATGATCCCGCAGGAGAAGACCTACAACGTCGCGACCTTGAGCTCGATCAGCGATTCTCTGGACGGCTCGGTCGTCTCCGCGCTGTGGCGGGCGGGCGCGTCGATCGGACGACGGCGCAACGACATCTTTTCACGCCGAAAGGCGCGTTCTACGCCTTTTCCAACGTCTCCCGCACCGGCTGGAAGGCGAAGCCGCTCGCCTCGGCCTTGCTCGAGGAAGCGGGGGTGGCGACGGTCGGCGGCCCCGATTTCGGCGTTCACGGGGAGGGTTATTTGCGCCTCTCCTACGCCAACTGAACATCGAGCGCGCGCTCGAGCGCATGCGCACATTCCTCAGCCGCCCGGCCCCGGCGAACGCCGGCAGACGGTGACGTAGAGCGTGCGGCGAGCCTCAGTCCGCGCTATCCTTGAGGCCGAAAAGGGAGCGGCGCCAGCCGCGGGTTGAATGACGACTTCAGACCTGCCCTTCCCGATCGTCGGCGTCAAATGGCTCGGCGCCCATCTCGACGACCCCGATCTCGTCGTGCTCGACGCCTCCTATTATCTGCCGGCCACAATGTGCGACGCCCGGGCCCTGTTCATGGAGGACCGCGTCGCCGGCGCCCGGTTTTTCGACATCGACACCATCGCCGATCCCTCGACGACCTTGCCGCATATGATTCCCGACGAGCGTGCGTTCGGCGAGGCGGCCGGGGCGCTCGGGGTCGGGGACGGCGACCGGATCGTCGTCTACGACGGCGAGGGGCTGGTGTCGGCGGCGCGGGCGTGGTGGATGTTCCTCGCCTTCGGCACCCGGCGCGTCGCCGTGCTCGACGGCGGCCTGCCGGCGTGGATCGCCAGCGGCGGGGAGCTGGAATCGGGAATTGTGACCCCCGAGCCGCGCGTGTTCACCGCGCACTTCGACCCTTCGTTCTTGGCCCGGGTCCCCGGCGTTCAGGCGGCGCTGGCCGACGGCTCGGCCCAGGTCGTCGACGCGCGCAGGCCCGAGCGTTTCCAGGGCCGGGATCCCGAGCCGTGGCCGGTGATCAACATCGGGCATATGCCTGGCGCGGTCAACCTGCCGATGACCACGGTGGTTCGCGCCGGGAGCCTGTTGGAAGCCGACGACCTCCGCGCGGCTTTCGCCGCGGCCGGGGTCGACGTCGACCGTCCGGTCGTCACGACCTGCGGCTCGGGGGTCACTGCGCCCATTCTCAATCTGGCGCTGGCCAGGCTCGGCAAGCCGATCGGCCGGCTCTACGACGGCTCCTGGGCCGAATGGGGCGCGCGCGCCGACCTGCCCGCGGTAACGGTGTGACGATCCTCGATGGCCTGGGGTTCGTCGCCGACCCGCTCGACCGCGCCCCCGACCGGCGCGAGGACCCGGAAGCCGTCGCCGCCTTGCGCGCCCGGAGCGACGCGCGGGCGATCCTCATGCCGCGGGGCTCGATCCGCTCTTGCCGCTGTCGGAGATCGAGGGCGCCGATCAACGATCCGGCGCGCTACCGACTTCAAAAGCTCGGCACGCCGGGTAGATGGGGATGTTACCATCCCCATCCCCCACAGACCCGGACGTGCGGATTCCCCGCATCCGGTTCTTCACGAGAGAGATTCGCTCCCGACGGCGCGTTCGTAGGCGATCTTTTCGATCATCCGTCGGATGACGCCGGCCGTGACTCGTTGGTCGAGGAAGGTGGTCGTCCTCAATCGATTTGGCTATCCGTTGTCGGTTCGTGGACAGGTTCGTGGGGTCCAGAGTCCCCTCGCCTGTTTCAGGCCAACGGTTCTCTGCTCATGGCGCCTCCCTTTCCTCCGTCGGGTCCCGGCGAGCCCGGTTCCCCGCTTTCACAGGTAATATGAAGGCGCTACGACTTCCCGCCCGCGCATTCCCGCTCCCTTATGACTTCGGTTGCGGGTCCCACGCGCTCCTCCCTCGTTCGTGCTCGCCGAGGCGCTCCCGACGGGCGGGGAGGTCGCCGCCGGGCCTGGAACATTTGATCAGCCGGCGTTCCGCGTTCCGGCTTGTCGCGCCCGTGGACGCGAGCGGGATCTCACAGGTTCCCTGGCGATCCGTCCCATGCCTCTGCCCTACTCCAGGACCCCGGTCGAGCCGAAGAGACCTCGCCTGTGGCGGTCTCGTCGATGCTGCCCCCGGGTTCCACAAACCGAAGGCCTCGGCGGATAGGAAAATATCGAGGCTGACACAGGGCTTCAGCATCCGCTGTCTACGCTTCACGAGCGACGTCGCCGCCACCCATGCAAGACTCGCTTCCGGCTGGCGGGCTGCGCCTCTACCGGGAGGGCGTCGAACCCTCTGGACCGCTGCGAAAGGTTTCAGATCACATTTCCGTCCTCCCTTCCAGGATTTGCCCTGTCGCAAGCGGAATGCTCCCGAAGTAGTCCGCGAGGTCGGCGTCCACAACTTCCGGATGGCCGCGAAACAGCCCTGCGGCCGGCCGTCTCGGTGGTTGACGGTGAGACTGCGCGAGCGGCGCGCCGCACCATCGCAATTATTTCGCGCGAAGTTGGCCAATTGCGCTGAGGCTATGAACGTCCCTTTTCAAAACGAGCCCCGCTAATCTCGACGTCATTTTGATCCAACTGGCGATCTGCTCAGAGAGATGGATGTCGTTCTTCGCGGCCGTGAGGTCCTTTTTCAAATGCGCGGCGACATCGTCTTCGGTATCGCCTTCGGCCGCTCCGCCGACGGCCTCTAGGGTGTCTTTCATTCTGGCCTCCGCGTCCTGGGCGGCTCCGCCGGTTCCGGCTCAGCTCGAGCCTTCCGAAGGCAGGTGCTCTTTCACGATCAGCCCCACAATCAGGAGCGGCGACGCGAGGAACGCCCCCATCGGCCCCCACATCCAGCTCCAGAACAGAAGAGACAGGATGACGGCCAGGTTGTTGATCTCGAGCCTGCGCCCGATGATGGTCGGGGTGATGAACTGGCCTTCGAGAAACACCGCCAGCATGAACAGGGCCGCCGGCAGGACCCGCTTCGAGGTTCGGCACCGTGACGAGTCCGACGAGCGCCATCACGACGATCATCAGGATCGGCCCGATGATCGGGATGAAGTTGAGCGTCGCCGCCAGCGCCCCCAAACCGAAGGGGAACGCCAACCCGGTCAGCCACGCGATCGCGCCGGCGATCGCCCCAACGCAGGCGTTGATGCAGGCCACGGTCATGAGATAGAGGGCCAGACTGGCCTCGATCTCGTTGAGGATCTTGAGCGCCGTGAGGCGGGAATCGCGGCTCGCGAAGGTCATGACGAGCTGCCGGCGCAGATCCGGCCACCAGGAAATGAACAGGAGCAGCACCACCAGGAAATAGACGAATCCCGTGATGGGCGGCGTCAGAACGCCGAGCGTGGTGGGAACCCAATTGAGACTTGGCAACGGAATAGCGGGCGGGGCGGTCGCAGGATTGACCCCGAGCGAAAGCTCGAAACGCCGCCAAGCGTCTTCAAAGAATTGTAGCTTGCCGCCAATCTGGGGGATTCGCCCGGCCAGATCGGCCATGGGTGAGGCGATCAATGTCACGACCACGCCGATCAGGAGCGCGGTGCAGATCACGATCAGCGCCGCGGAAAGGAGCCGCGGCACCTTTCCTCAAGCGCGCGGGCGGCGGGCGACAGCATGACGCCGACCGCGAAGGCCAAAACCACGGGAACGAGCGGCTCCCGGGCGAAATAGAGGGCAGCGCCCAGGCCGATGACGGCCAGGATCGCGAGGGACCAGGTCGAAATCAGGCGCAGCCGCTCGATCGGATCAAGCTCTTTGTCTTCTTCTTCGCCGTCAACCGGCTCAACCGGGGTCAAACGTCCTTCGCGCAAAGTCGCCCCCCGTTCGGGTCGGCAAACTTGCACGAACTTGACCCCGAACAACTTCGAAACCAAGGAAAAGTCGCAATTGTTCCCGCCGCAGGGAGCTCTGGGCCACTACGAGCGCCAGCCTCTCGCCGCTGGAGGCGATGCTCGTCTACAAGCAGCTCTGGATGGTGGAGCGCGCGTTCCGCACCTCCAAGAGCCTGTTCGAGACGCGACAATCGTGGCCGCGCTGGAAGCGGCAACTGAAGAAGGGCGACAAGAGCCTGGTCGGCAACAAGGGCTATCGCCGGTTTCTCGTCAATCCCGCGGGCGGAGGCTTCGCCATCGGCCGCGCCAAGGTGGAAGAGGACGCCAAATTCGACGGCGTATTCGTGCTGCGGACCAACGCCCGATCTTTCACAAACTCGACGAGACGATCCGCGGTCACGTCGCGTGCAGTTTCCTCGCGCTCGTCCTGAAAAAGGAGCTGGAGGATCGGCTTGCCGCGGCCGCGTGTCGACGCGAGCTTCGTGGCCCGCCGTCCTCGCCGATCTCAACTCGTTGACGGAGACCGAAGTCGAGCAGGACGGCAAGCGCTTCCTCCTCCGCTCCGCTCCGCGCCCCGCTGCAAGCCTCGCCTTGAAACCAGGCGGCCGATTTTGATGTAGTCAAAATCGGCAGGCAGTCCCACCCCCGCATCGCGAACCGAAACGGATGCAAGCTCGCCTTCAGGGTGCGTCAAACGAACCCAAATACGACCTCGCGTGCCCCCGGGATAGGCATGCTTTGCGGCGTTGACCACCAGTTCGGTCACAACGAGGGCGACGTCGATGGCGCGGTCCGTGGTCAGATCGGGCGGCTTCGCTAATTCGCGCATCCTGGAGGTGCATGGCGAGCGGATGGTCAAGCGCAATTTCGAGCCTGGGTTCCGGATCGCGTTGCATCAGAAGGATCTGAACCTCGCCCTTCAGGGCGCGCGCAGTCTCGGCGTCAGCCTGCCCAACACCGCGACCTGCCAGGAGCTCTTCAACGCAGCCGTCGCCGCGGGCGGGGCGGCCTGGGATCATTCGGCCATGGTGCGGGTTCTGGAGCGCCTGGCCTGCCATGAGATCGGCCAGGCGGTCGCCGCCGAATAACGGGACGCGGCCATGGGCACCGTCCCTGGCCGCGTCTTTGAATGCGAAGGGAGGGACCCAACGCCATGGATGAGCGCGCGCTCTTGCGGCGGATGTTCGATGCGGCTGTGCAATCGGCCGCCGCGGACGCGGTTGTCCCCCCCAATCTGCCCCAGCCGCCGGCCGACCGCACGATCGTCATCGGCGCCGGCAAGGCCGCCGCCGCGATGGCGCGAGCAGTCGAAGCCCACTGGCCCGCGGACCGGCCGCTCAGCGGTCTGGTCGTCACCCGTTACGGCCACGGCGTCGGACCCTTGGCCCGCATTGAGGTCATCGAGGCCGGCCACCCGGTGCCGGACGCGGCCGGCCAGGCTGCGGCCGCACGGATTCTCAACCTGGTGCGCGGCCTGGGTCCGGACGATCTGGTCCTTTGCCTGATCTCCGGCGGCGGTTCTTCGCTGCTGTCGCTTCCCGCTCCCGGAATCGAACTCGCCGACAAGCAGGCGTTGAATCGCGCCCTTTTGCGCAGCGGCGCGAGCATCCATGAGATGAACTGCGTCCGCAAACATCTGTCCGCGATCAAGGCCGGCCGTCTCGCCGCAGCCGCGGCGCCGGCGCAGGTCGTCTCGCTGATCGTCTCGGACGTGCCGGGCGACGATCCCTCGGTGATCGCCTCCGGCCCAACTGTGCCCGACGCCACCACGCTCGCCGACGCGAGGGCGGTGCTGAAGCGCTTCGGCATCGACCCACCGCCATCCGTAGAAGCCCGGCTCGCCGATCCCAACGCGGAGACGCCCAAACCGGGCGACCCGGTTTTCGCGCGGACGCTGACGCGCATTATCGCCGCGCCGCAGGCGTCGCTGGAGGCGGCCGCGCTCGTCGCCCGCAAAGCAGGGGTCGAGCCGCTGATCCTCGGGGACTCCATCGAAGGCGAAGCGGCGGAGGTTGGCCGGGTCATGGCGGGGATCGCCCGTCAGGTCGCGCGTCGCCATCAGCCGGCGCCGCCGCCCCGCGTGTTGATCTCCGGCGGCGAAACGACGGTGACCGTGCGCGGCCATGGGCGCGGCGGGCGCAATGTCGAGTTTCTGCTCGCGCTGGCCGTCGAACTGAACGGATTGCCCAACGTCTATGCGCTGGCCGGCGACACCGACGGAGTCGACGGCGCCGAGGAGGTCGCCGGCGCCATTGTCGCGCCCGATACGCTCGCGCGCGCGGCGGCTAGAGGCATAAGCGCGAAGGCGCGCCTCGCGGACAATAACGGGCATGCGTTCTTCGAGGCGCTGGGCGATCAGGTGATCACTGGCCCGACGCTGACGAACGTCAATGATTTCCGGGCGATTCTGATCAGAGCATAAGGAGTGGCCGACACGCCGCGACCGATCTTCTCAAACTGGCGGTGGCGTGAGGCCTTCAAAAGGCGGAAACTGGATCAAAACAAAAATAAAAGACACCAAGGAGAGCGCAATGTTCCAACAACTTCTGACCCCGGTCGGGGACAGCCTCGGCTTGTCGTTTCTCGTCGCGGTCCTGCCGATCGTCGCGGTGCTGGTCCTTCTCGGCGTCTTGCGGAGGCCGGCGTGGCAGGCGGCCCTGGCCGCCCTCGTCACCGGCCTGATCGTCGCCGTCGCAGTCTGGCAGATGCCGGTCGGGCTCGCGCTCAACTCGGTCGCGGCCGGCGCCGTCCTTGCGCTTTGGCCGGTGATGTGGATCGTGGTCAATGCGCTGCTGCTCTACAACATCGCGGTGAAGTCCGGCCGGTTCGACGCCTTCCGCGCCTGGGTGATCGAGCATCTTCCGAACGACCGGCGCGTGGTGCTGGTCGTCATCGGCTTCTGCTTCGGCGCGCTGCTCGAGGGCATCGCCGGGTTCGGCACGCCGGTGGCGATCACCAGCTCGCTGCTCATTCTCGTGGGCTTCCCGGCGCTCGAGGCGCTGGTCTTCGTCCTGATCTTCAATACGGCGCCGGTCGCCTTCGGCGCGCTGGGCGTTCCGGTCACGGTGCTCGGCGCCGTCACCGGCCTGCCGGCGACTGCGCTCGGCGCGATGGTCGGCCGTCAGTTGCCCGTCATGGCGCTGATCCTGCCGTTCTATGTCATGGCGATCTACGGCGGCATGCGCTCGGTCCGCGCGCTGTGGCCCGTCCTGCTCGTCGCGGGCGGCAGCTTCGCGGCGTCGCAATTCATCACCTCGAACTTCCTCGACTACGCGCTGACCGACGTGCTCGCCTCGCTCGGCTCGCTCATCGTCACGCTGCTGTTCCTGCAGGTCTGGCGTCCGGCGCCCGATCCGGAATTCCGGATCACGGAAGCGGCGCTTGCTCAGGAGGCAGCGTCGCCGGTCGCCCCCTGGCAAGGCTGGCTGCCCTGGCTCATCGTGTCCGCGCTCGTGATAGTGTGGACGCATTTCGGCTGGGCGTCGATCGGCCAGGCCAACATCAAGTGGCCGGGGCTGCACAATGCGATCTCGATCACGCTGTACAACAACAAGCCCTATGGCGCCGTCTGGGCCTTCCAGCCGCTGGGCACGGGAACCGCGATCCTGGTGGCGGCGATCATCACCGCGGCCATTGTCAGGCTCTCGCCGAGCGCGTTCTACGGATGCGTCGCCAAGACCTTCAGTCAGGCGTGGCTTGCGATCATCACCGTAATGCTCATCATCGGGCTCGCCTATCTGATGAACTATTCCGGCATTGCCTATACGCTTGGTCACGCGGTCGCCTCCACGGGGTATCTCTTCGTTCTTCTGTCCCCCTTCCTCGGATGGGTCGCGGTGATGCTGTCCGGCAGCGATACGTCGGGCAACGCGCTGTTCGGCAATCTGCAGGTCGTCGCCGCGCGTCAGCTGAACCTGAATCCGGTCCTGTTCGCCGCCACCAACTCGTCCGGCGGCGTGATGGGCAAGATGATCTCGCCGCAGAACATCGCCACCGGCGTTTCGGTCACCAATCTCAAGGGTCACGAAGGCGTGGTGTTCGCCCGCACCTTCTGGCACAGCATCGTCCTGACCCTGCTGCTCAGCGTGCTCGTCGCGCTCCAGCAGTTCGTCATTCCCTGGATCATTCCGACTGTGGGAGGCGTGCAATGATCGCGATGCCTTCACCGGACCAGGCGGTTCTTGCCTGTCGCGCAGAGATTGTCGCGGCCCTACGCCAGATCGTGCCTGGGGAAGGTGTGATCGACGCCGAACATGAGCGTCGCGCCTTCGAATGCGACGGACTGACCGCCTATCGTCAGCTGCCGATGGCAGTCGTGCTGCCGGATACGACTAAGCAGGTCGTCGAGGTGCTGCGCTACTGTTCGGCGAACAATGTGAAGGTCGTGCCGCGCGGCGCCGGCACCTCGCTGTCCGGCGGCGCGCTGCCGCTCGAAGACGGCGTGTTGCTGGGGCTGGGCAAGTTCAACCGCATCCTCGAGATCGACATCGCCAATCGTTGCGTTGTCGCGCAGCCGGGGGTGACCAATCTCGGCATCACCCATGCCGTGCAGGCCCATGGATTGTATTACGCCCCGGATCCCTCCAGCCAGATCGCCTGCACCATCGGCGGCAATGTGGCGGAGAATTCGGGCGGGGTGCACTGCCTGAAATACGGCCTTACCACCAACAACGTCATCGGCATCGAAATGGTGACAATGGAAGGCGAGGTCGTGCGTCTCGGCGGCAAACATTTTGACGCCTCGGGCTACGATCTGCTCGGCGTCATGGTCGGCTCCGAAGGGATGCTCGGCGTCGTCACCGAGGTGACGGTGCGCGTCCTGCCCACGCCGCCCGGAGCGCGGGCGTTGATGATCGGCTTCCCCAGCGTCGAAGGCGCCGGCGATTGCGTCGCCGCAGTCATCGGCGACGGCATCATTCCGGGCGGAATGGAGATCATGGACCGCCTCGCCATCGAAGCGGCAGAGGCTTTCGTCCACGCCGGCTATCCGCTTGACGCCGAAGCGCTGCTGATCGTCGAACTCGACGGCTGCGAGGCCGAGGTGGATCATCTGATCGCTGCCGTGGAGGCGATCGCCGCGCGGCACGGCGCAACCTCCTGCCGCGCCAGCCAGTCCGAAGAGGAGCGGCTCCTGTTCTGGGCTGGGCGGAAGGCCGCGTTCCCGGCCGTCGGACGTCTCTCTCCGGACTATTACTGCATGGACGGCACGATCCCGCGCAAGCGGATCGGCGACGTGCTCCTGCGCATGAAGCAGATGGAGGCGCGCTACGGCCTGCGCGCCGCCAATGTGTTCCACGCCGGCGACGGCAATCTGCATCCGCTGATCCTCTATGACGCCAACAAGCCTGGGGAACTCGAGCGCGCGGAGGCGTTCGGCAGCGACATCCTCCGGCTTTGCGTCGAAGTCGGCGGCGTTCTGACCGGCGAGCACGGGGTCGGCGTCGAGAAGCGCGACCTCATGGACACGATGTTCAGCGAGATCGACCTCAACCAGCAGCAGCGTCTCAAATGCGCTTTCGATGAAAAGAGCCTGCTCAATCCCGGAAAAGTGTTCCCGCAACTCTGCCGCTGCGCGGAACTGGGCCGCATGCATGTCCGCGCCGGGCAGCTCCGCTTTCCAGATCTGCCGCGTTTCTGAACGAAGAGAAATCTCATGACCGTCTTCCAACCGTCGGACGTCGCGCAAGCCGCGGCAGTCATCGCCTGGGCGGCCGCCGAGAGCCAGTCGCTGGAAATCGTCGCCGGCGGGAGCAAGCGCGGGCTGGGTCGTCCTCCACGCGTCGACCATCGGCTTGACGTGTCGCGACTGGCGGGAATTGTCGACTACGATCCGGCCGAACTGATCCTCACCGCGCGCGCCGCGACGCCAATGGCCGAGATCGAGACAGAGCTGGCGGCAAAGCGGCAGATGTTGGCCTTTGAACCGCCGGATTGGCGCAGCCTCATCGGCGGCGAAGGCGAACCGACCCTGGGCGGCGTTCTGGCGTGCAATCTCGCGGGACCGCGTCGGGTGCGCGCCGGGTCGGCGCGCGATTACTTCCTCGGCTTCTCGGCGATCAACGGTTGGGGCGACATATGGAAGGCCGGCGGCAAGGTGGTGAAGAACGTCACCGGCTACGACATGTGCAAGCTGCAAGCCGGCGCCTATGGCACATTGTCGGTACTTGCCGAAGCGACTCTGAAAGTCATGCCGAGGCCGGAGACGGCCTGCACCATCCTGCTTCAGGGGATGGCGGACGAAATCGCCATTCCCGAACTGTCGCGAGCTCTGAACACGCCTTATGAGGTGTCGGCGGCGGCGCACCTGCCGGCGCCGGTTGCGCGCCGCTCGGACGTCGCTTCTGTGTCGAATGGCCTCGGCGCGGTGACCGCGTTGCGGCTCGAAGGGCCGGCCCCTTCCGTCGCCTATCGAGCCGACGCGATCGAAGCGCTGTTGGGACATGGGATGCGGCTCGACGCGGTTGAGACGGCGCGCTTTTGGGCGGAAATCGCCGAGGCGCAGACTCTGTTGGAGCCCGACGGGCGATGCGTGTGGCGATTGTGCCCGACGCCGACCTTTTCGCCGTTGGTGATGAACGTATTGCGGGCGCGGTTCGCCTCGGCCGAAGGCTACTACGACTGGGGCGGCGGCCTCATCTGGCTCAGCCTCGAGGCGGGCGAAGCGGGGCGCGACGGCGGGGCGAGCGCGGTGCGGGCTGCGACAATTCCGGCCGGCGGCCACGCGACGCTGGTCGTCGCCTCCGACGATGTCCGCGCCGCAACCGCAGTGTTCGAGCCCCTCCAGGGCCCGCTGGCCACTCTCACCAGACGGGTCAAGTCGGGCTTCGACCCACGTGGCGTCTTAAATCCCGGCCGGATGCACGAGGGTCAGTAACAACCATGCAGACGAACTTTTCAGCTGCCCAGCTTGCGAATTCCGATATCAGGGAGGCCGAGAAGATCCTCCGGTCTTGCGTGCATTGCGGCTTCTGCAACGCGACCTGTCCGACCTATGTGCTGCTCGGCGACGAGCTCGATAGCCCCAGAGGGCGGATCTATCTCATCAAGGACATGCTGGAGAATAACCGCCCTGCGACGGAGGACGTCGTCAAACACGTCGACCGCTGCCTCTCGTGCCTGTCGTGCATGTCGACGTGCCCCTCCGGCGTCAATTACATGCACCTCGTCGACCACGCCCGACATCACATCGAAAAGACCTATCGCCGGCCGTGGCTGGACCGCGCCTTCCGCCGCGTTCTAGGCTTCGTCCTGCCTCGGCCCCATCTCTTCAGGGCGGCGCTCGGCGCGTCGCGCCTCGCCAAGCCCTTCGCTCGATGGGCGCCGGGCCCATTGCGGGCGACGCTCGCTTTGGCCCCGTCGCATGTGCCGGCCGCTTCGCCTGTCGATCGGCCGCAAGTTTTCGCGTCCCCGACTCGGACGCGCCGGGTGGTATTGCTCAACGGCTGCGCCCAGCAGGTCCTGGCGCCTGAGATCAACGAAGCGTCGATCCGGCTCTTGACGCGCCACGGCTGCGAGGTCGTCGTGTCCAAGGGAGCAGGCTGCTGCGGCGCCTTGACCCATCATCTCGGTCAGGAGGCGAACGACCATGCCCGCGCCAATATCCTCGCCTGGTCACGGGAAATCGCGGCGGGAGGCCTGGACGCGATCGTCATCAACGCCTCCGGCTGCGGCACCACGGTCAAGGACTACGGCTTCATGTTCCGCGACGATCCCGAATTCGCCGGGCCGGCGCAAGCGGTTTCCGGCCTCGCGCGCGATATTACGGAATTGATGAACGAGATCGGCCTCCAGCCGTCGGTCAGCCCGACGGGCCGGCGCGTGGCCTATCACAGCGCCTGCTCGTTGCAGCATGGGCAGAAGGTTCGAAGCGAGCCGAAGCAGCTGTTGAAGGACGCAGGGTTCATCGTGCTCGACCCGCCCGAGGGACACCTCTGTTGCGGCTCGGCCGGCACATACAACTTGTTGCAGCCGGAGATCGCCACACAGCTGCGCGATCGCAAAGTGGCCAATATCGAAAGCACCGCGCCGGACCTGATCGCCGCCGGCAATATCGGATGCATCACCCAGATCGCCGCAGGAACCGCACTGCCCGTCGTGCACACGGCCGAGCTGCTCGACTGGGCGACCGGCGGGCCGAGGCCCCGCGGTTTACCGGCATAACCTGTCCGATGGGGTCTATTGAGCCGATGGGCAAGGCGCTGGCGAATGTCCGGTCTACGTCGACACCGGCCGTCTGTGTCGAAAGAATTAGCCAGTCGGGCGTCCTTTCGGAGTCCGCGCCTCGGCACCGCCTGACGTCGCGAGTAGTTGGGATAGACCGCCGGTCAAGGCACTGATGTCAAATCTCCCGCGCCTGAGGTCGTGCCCGGCGACGTCGACGACGGTCAGCGTATGAGGCCTGCACCGCGGCTAACCGGTTCTACGTGCACGAGGCGGTGGCCGAAGACTTCACCCGCCGCTTCATTGCGAGGATGGCGGCGTTGAAGATGGGCAACGGACTGGATGAGGGCGTCGACGTCGGCCCGCTCGTCAACGCGCAAACCCGCGACAAGGTCGCGGCTTTGGTCGAGGACGCCGTCGCCAAGGGAGCCGAGTTGCGCCTTGGCGGAACCATCCCCAACGGTCCGGGGTTTTTCTACCCGCCGACCGTCCTCGCCAAGGTGCCGAAGACCGCGGCGTGCCTCGCCGACGAGATCTTCGGCCCCGTCGCCGCGATCCAGACCTTCACCGATCAGGAAGAGGTCATCGCCCGCGCCAACAACACCGAATACGGCCTGGTCGCTTACGTCTTCACCCGCGACATGAAGCGCGGGATGCAGGTCAGCGAACGCCTGGACTACGGCATGGTCGGCCTCAACCGCGGCCTCGTGTCGGACCCCGCCGCGCCCTTCGGCGGCACGAAAGAATCGGGCCTGGGCCGCGAGGGCGGGCATGAGGGCATGCTCGAATTCATGGAAACTCAATACATCTCGGCCAGCTGGCTTGCGGCGTTCTCGGTGGCCGGGTAGCCCCCACGCGGATGAACAAGATCAGCTACAGCGGGTATCGAACGACCGGGCTCGGGCGATCGCCGTGTGGCGAGGAGCACAGAGCTTTGGGGCCATGCAGGAATCGTAAGGGGATGGACTATCGGGTTACGCGAACCCCAGCGCGGCTCGCTGATCCCGCCAATCGTGGCGAGAGCCGAGGCTTCGCTCAAGGGCACT
This sequence comes from uncultured Alphaproteobacteria bacterium, assembly GCA_963758335.1. Taxonomy (GTDB): domain Bacteria; phylum Pseudomonadota; class Alphaproteobacteria; order Rhizobiales; family Beijerinckiaceae; genus Roseiarcus. The sequence continues at coordinate 2,430,182 of CAVWVF010000004.1, forward strand.
GTCAAGGCAAATTAGTATTGGCCATTTTCGGCGTCGAATCTCGCCGAACGCGTTGGCGATTCGTGAGCAAAAACAGTGGGGCTCCACCCCACCCCGAAGCGCCAGCCGGCAGTATAGAATTTAGTCTGACAATGCCGTCCAGGCGCCGTCGCCTGTAAATCAGCGGGAATCCTTGTGGCCGCTTCGATGTATTCAGCGAGCGTCGCGGGTGACATGCCGAGCGCACTCAGCCGCCACATGTTTGCGCTCCCGGATCTTGACCCCCGCTGCCGACAACAGGATTAATCCCTTGAAGAGCATACGCAGTGGACCGTCTCGATCTGCAACCTGCCAAAGACCTTCCCAGGCCTCATGAGCTTCCCAGTAATAACCGTGATTGAAGAGGTCGAGACCCCAGAGGAATATGTCTGAGGCAAGCGACGCCTCCGCGGCAACCAGAATTGGTTCGACATGGTAGCTATGTCCCATGGGATCGCGCACGGGATGCGGTTCCCTACCGGGCAGATACGCGTAGGGTGGAAAAGTCTTCTGCGGCAGCCAGCGCGGACGTAACATCGAACCAATAGCCATCAAGAAGTATATCATGCCAATGACTATGGGCTGATGTGAAGCTCCTGTGCGCAGCTGTTCGCTCGTGGCGCCGGGAGCATCACGATATCGGCCATCGCCGGGATCGGCGCATTCTCTTCGCCCTGCAGGGCCGGCAAGGACCTCTAGGCTTCCGACGCCGCCAAGGGTCGATGGCGCTCACGCCAGTTGAATTTCTCCACGTTCCAAGACCAAGGGGAGGCCGCGCCACGCGGCCTCAGTCAGGCGGGCCGCGATCGCCTCGCCAGGTTGAGGCCGAGCCGCTCGAGCGGACTCTTGACGTCGCGGATCGTGTTGACGGCGACGCGGCTGTAGAGCGCGGTCGTCTCCAACTTGGCGTGTCCGAGCAACACCTGGATCACGCGAATATCGACGCCCTGCTCGAGCAAATGGGTGGCGAAGCTGTGCCGCAGGGTATGCGGCGAGACGCGCTTGGAGATTCCGGCCAGGGTTTTGGCGGCGGTGACGGCGCGGTTGAGCTGACGGGGGGTCATCGGGTTAATCGGGTTCTGGCCCGGAAAGAGCCAGACCTGCGGCCGCGCCGCATGCCACCAGTCGCGCAACAGTTCGAGCAGTTGCGGGGAGAGCATCACATAGCGATCCCGCTGTCCTTTGCCCTCACATGGGGTGTTTCGGGTCAAGCTCATTCGTTTGCACCGGCCGCTGGCGTGTCACCCGCGAAGCGGGGCGAAGCGCAGCGGAGCAGGGAGCGAAGCGACCTTGACGCGCCAGCGGCCGGATACACTTTCACGAGCGAGCGCGCCCTTGCGCGCTCTTGGCTGCCTCTGTGGTCTTTGCCGCGCTCATTCATTTTGGCATTGCGCATCTCCTTTGGCGTTTGGATCCGAAGCGTGAGCCCGTCTTTCGCATGCAGCCTTGACGGCCGCATCACCTCACATCCGGTCGAGCTTGTCGGGGCTCGCACCATAATCCCTCATGCTCGAGGGCGTCGGGCTCGGGTTGGCGGGGACCATCCTGTTAAACGGCGTGTTTCAGCCAGGCAAAGCCGCGGTCACCGCCCGCCCGGATCCGGCGAAGCCGTCGCGTTCGGCTTCGCTGGAATGGGGTTGAGTCGTTAAGCCATCGTTGGAGCGTCGGCGTAGGATTGAGCCATCGGGTCAGGCCGCCTTGAACACCGCGCCCTCGGGAACGACGCCTTGGGTGACATAGCGCCACAAGGCGACGAGCAGTTTGCGGGCCAGCGCCACGATGGCGATCCGGCGGACCCGTCCCTTCGCGGCGCCGACCCGCGCCCGAAACCAGCGGCTCAACGCCGAGTCCGGCTGGTGACGCAGCCAGAACCAGGCCAGCTCGATCATGGTCTTGCGCAGGCGGCGGTTGCCCGACTTCGAGATGCCTTGATCCCGTTCGACGCCGCCGCTCTGCCAGGGGCTGGGCGCCAATCCGCCGTAAGCCGCCACCTGGCGGCGGTTGGCGAAGCTGCGGAACAACAATTCCAGCCAGAGGAGCGAGGCGAACTCGGGGCCCAAGCCCTTGAGCTCGAGGAGCCGGGCGGCGGGGTTGGTGCGCTCCTCGGCTTCCGTGCGGATGAGCGCGTCGCGGGCCCGTTCGACCGCAGCCAGTTGCGTCGTCGCCAGCGCGATCCGATCGAGCTCCCGGCGTATTTCCGCCTTCAGCAGCGGCGGCAGCTCGCGGCCGTCGCCGGTTCGCAGCGCCTCGAGCCGCTCAAAACGATCGCGCCGAAGCGGGTTGTAATCCCGGATGCCTTGGCCGCTGAGCAGGCCCCTGACCCGATTGGTGTGCTGAATGCGTTCCTTGAGCAGCGTGCCGCGCTCGCGGGTCAGCCGCCGGCGATCCGCTTCTTCCGGGCTCGGCGCGCGAACCATGGAGCAGACCCGCCGCTCGCCGCGAGCCCACGCCATCAGCGTCCGCAACAGCGTCTCGCCGTCGATCGCATCGGTCTTGGCTCGCCGATGCCGCCGGTTGACCGCAATCGAAGCCGCATCGACCACGTGGCTCTCGATCCCCTCGGCGAGCAGCAGGCGATGGATCCAAAATCCGTCCAATCCCGCCTCCTGAATGACGATCGCTTTGATCGGCACGCCATAGCGCTGCCCGGCCTTCGCCCTCGACCGCGAAAGAAGGTCGAGCAGGCCGGCGCCGTCCCCACCCTCGACCACATGCCTGGAAAATTTCTCGCTGCCCGGACTGTTGATCGTCACAACCCATTTCGATTTGCTCAATTCGAGCGAGGCGAACAGCGTGATATCATTCGCGCGGGCGGTGGTCGCGACAACGGTCGCGGAGGTGATTAAATGCATCGGTTGCCTCCATGCTGGTGTGGAAGATCAGCCTACCAAGGGTCCGGCCGCCGTCCACCCGCATAGGATCTGTTCGACCCTGAGCATCATGCGCTGGCTGGTCCCCGGACTTGATCCGGGGATGTCGGACACCTTCAGGTTCGCGACCTCGGACACGCGCAGGCCCGCGCCGTAGGCGACGCTGAGCGCGGCTTTGTACTTGATGCCGGGCGCGGCTTCGAGCAGACGCGCCACCTCCTCCTGGCTCAGGACGAGCGGCGCCCGGCGCGGCTCGTTCACGATCCTCAGAGGACGAACGAGATCGGGCCGTTCGAGCGTCACGGTGAAGAAGAACCGCAACGCAGCGATGGCGGCGTTGATCGACCCCGGGCTGATCTGCTGCTGCGCCATATGGAGCTGAAAGCGGCGAAGGTCCTCCTTCGTCGCCGTATCCGGCGGTCGGCCGAGGAAGGCCGCAAACATTCTCACATTCCGAACGTAGTCCCTCTGGGTGTCTTCAGTGAACCGGCGCGCCGTCATGTCGTCGATCATGCGCTGCCGCAGCGGGCTGATGGGCTTGTCAGACATCGAAAGCTCCTGTCTCGCATGGGGTTGAACCCCACGATCTTGAGACAGGGCCGCGCCTTCGTGTTCCTCCTCAGTCCTTCAGTCCAACCAGCCGTCCCTCGCCGCCCCTACCGCGCGAGCGGTTTCGTTCTCGGGTTCAAAGCGGTCTTTGACAGCACGCAAAGTGAGGCAGACCCCGTTTAGTCTAAGTGATGCGGCGCGACAAGCGGATAGACGGCCGCCGACCGCGAACGCTGAAGATTTAGCGGTAACGGCCCCTTCGCCCCGCGCAGAAGAGTGGACGGGCGCAGCGACCCCCTTTCGGGGCATAGCTGGGGGCTTGCCGCCTACGCTAGCCTGGCATGCATCGGACGCAAATTATCGATCGCGACCGCGTGCGGGCGACGAAGGCGCCTGTCCTCGGCCGCCTACTGCTTCTGTCTCGGCCAGCGGCTGCACGGACAGATTCTGCAGGACCACTGTCGTTTGCGATGGCCGCGCGATCTCGATGCCGAGTTCCTGAAAGCGCTTCTTCATGCGTCGATAGAATTCACGCTGAACCGGCCAGCGTCCGGCGTCGGTGCATTCGATCTGCCCGGCGATCGTAACCAGAGAGGCATTGACCTTGTCGACGCCCCACAGGTCGAGATCGCCACGGATCATCGGCCTGAATTCCGGTTCGGCCCGCATTTGCGCCGCTATTTCCTTGAGGATGCCGCCGACATGGTCGGTGTCCTCTTTGTAGGCTACATCGACGCTTATGGCCGCATTGCCGATACCGCGGTTGGTGTTGGTCACGCTGGTCACTGAACTGAATGGGATAATGTGAATCGAACCGTCGCCGGCGCGCAGGCGGATGGTGCGGATCGACAAGTTCTCGACCACTCCGGACAGTCCGGAAACAGTGACGAAGTCGCCCACCTGCATCGCGTTCTCCAAGAGGAGGAACAGGCCCGTGATGAGGTCCTGCACGAGCTTCTGGGAGCCAAAGCCAATGGCGATGCCGACAATGCCGGCGCCGGCAAGCAGCGGGGTGATGTTGACGCCGAGCTCGCTGAGCGCGGTGAGGACGACGACCGTCAAGATGGTCGAAAGCAAGGTCGTCCGCAGCATCGGCAGAAAGGTGCGCAGACGTGCGGCCCGCGCATACCGACCTTCGCGTGCGAGGCACGCCATATGCCGTTCGATAGCGGCGTTGCTCGCCTCCCAGACGCCGAGCGCGACGATGACCGCGATAGCAATGGTGGCCAGCGCGGACACCAGACGGCCGCCGATCTGGCCGCTTGAAAACCATGCGGTCGCGTTGACGCCCCAGACCTCGAGCAGGGCGATCATCGTGATCACGACCATCATCCCGGATACGGTCGTGCGCAACGCTGGGAAATAGCGGTTGGCGCGGGCCTCCAAGCCAGGAAATTGCCGTATGAAATCGAGACGAATACGAAAAATGCGATCGAGCGCCATCATCACTGCGGTGGAGATCAGACGAGCGATCACCAAGACTGCGACGGTGGCGAAGAAATATTGCAGAAGCAGAGTGTAGCCGTTCCGCACGTGCAACGCCCAGACCGCCCACAGCGCCAAATCGAGGACAATGGCGGCGATGTGCCAGATGTCGGCGAGGCGATTGCGCACGCCGGCGATCACGCCGTGCGCGGATAAGGGCGCACGGATGAGCTCCGCGACGCTACGGCGGCCCTGCAGGATTATGATGACGACCAACAGGTGGACAACCAGCATCACGAGCCTGATGACGGCCGCATAGGCGGGCCGAAAGAGGCCGAGCAGCAATGCGATATTCGCGAGCGTGATGCCGAATACCGCGACGACGACGACGCGCTTTCCCCAAACATCGATGTAAGCAGCGGTTTCGTCACGAATGATGAACAAGCTCGGCTGCATCTGTGTGGGGGAGACCAGAGCGGCAATCGCGCAGAGCATGCCGCGACAGAGCACATAGGCGTTGCCAAGATCACCATACGAGCAGTGGCGTTGCTTCCGAGTTCGGTCGCCAGCAGCAGGTAGCCAATCGCCGCAAAGCTCGCCACCGGCAGCAGGTCGAGGATCAGCCGCAGCAGCACAAAAGGGAGCCGCAGAACGAGTTGAAATGCGAACTCCGCGCCGATATGTCGGCCGCGCAATGCGCCTATATGATCCGCAGGAAAGGCTCTATCCCCCGCGGAGGCGCGGTGGTGACTAAATACTTGGCGTGCTCGCTGCGGAACGTAGCGCTCGACTATGGACAGAGGCCTGCGCACCGCGCGCCAGACGATCCATTCGACCGCCAACGCGCAGGCGATGACAAGCGCAAGTTTCCATGCCGTATCCGACAAAGTATAGCGTGCGGCTGGATTGGTCGCCAAGTGGGCAAGCGAGCGCCCGACCATCGGCAAATTCGATACGGTTCGCGCGGCGAGAGCAAGCTGGCCCGAGAGCTCGCCGAGCCAGTCAGACACCTGCACAAGAACCTGCACGCCGAGATTGTCGGTCGACGCTGCGGGCGATGGCTGCGCCGACGCTGACGCAGCCACGTTCGACGATGCTTTCGCGATTGCGTGCAGGGTCTGGATCATCTGCGCGCGCCGATTGTCGTCTTGCAAGGCTTCAAGGGCCTGCTGGGCTTCGGAAGCCGTCAAGGAATTCGACGATTGTGGCGGCGCGCCGCTCAGCTCCTGCGATCCGACGGCGGTGGCGCGAGGAGGACAGCTAGAAACAAAACGACAATCCTTAAGGCCGATTTCAACATGGGCGCAACGAACCTTGTCTGGGAGGGCCGCAACATCTGGCGGGATTGTGCAATTGATGTGGCGATCGACCTAAGAAAAAATTGTTGACAAGCCGCTGGCCCGCATTTGTCTGCGCTGAGCCTCAACGACAATTCGGGCAAAAATCTTGTCCGAGGCGCCCTTATTGGCGCGCATTACGAGACCACCGGACCTGATCGGGCTCCAAACACTATTGACCCAGGTTTCTTATCGTTCAGCGCCGATTCGTATTCGCAGGTGTCGATTGGTATTTCTTGGTGAGACTCGAGCATCTAACCCGAACTTGAGCATTTCATGGGGTCTGCCTCACTTTGCGTGCTGTCAAAGACCGCTTTGAACCCACAGCGCTCAGAAAACACACCAGAATTTGGCGAAGAGCCTCGTGAGACGACACACAGCGCGAAAATCACGCGCGCAAGCTAAATTTCCCGTGCGTTATCAGTGGTCTTTAGCGAATTCGAGTTTCTGACGAGCACGCAAAGTGAGGCAGACCCGCTCACTGTCTGCTCGTTTCTCAACCCGCATGACGTCGCGCTATTCGGCATTTTCGCCTTGGCGCAGGGACTTCGCTACGAGACCGGCTCAATGCCGCATGTTCCTAACGCGCCGACGTATGACGAGAACCTGTCGACCAAGTTAGGGCGTGTGGACATTCATCGGATAGCGATTGCTGATCCAACGAGGTGGATCATCGCGCTGTAGCTTGCGTCGGTCTTCTCGTAGCGCGTTGCAATTCTGCGGAATTCCTTGAGCTTGCAGAAGAAGTTCTCGATCAGATGGCGCCATTTGTACATCTCGAAGTCGCAATCGATCGGGTCCCTTCGATTCGCTTTGGGCGGAATGACGGCGATGGCGCCCCGGCGGTTGAGCTCGGCGCGCAGCCAATCGTTGTCGAAGGCTTTGTCGGTGAGCAAGGCGCCGATGGCGACGCCGGAGATCAGCGGTTCGACGCCGACGCTGTCGTGTCGCTGACCCGGCAGCAGGGTGAAGCGCGCCAGATTGCCGAGCGCATCGACAAGCGCGACGATTTTGGTCGTCAGACCACCGCGCGATCGCCCGATTGCCTGATTTTGAGTCCCCCTTTAGCGCTGGCACCATGTTGGTGGACGCGGACGATCGTGCCGTCGATCATGGCGTATTCGAAATCCTGATCGCTGGATAACGCCTTGAAGAGAATCTCGAAAACACCCTTCACCGCCCAGCGGCGAAAGCGCCGGATGATCGAATTCCACCGCCCAAATTCAGGATGCAGATCCCGCCAAGGCGAGCCGGTCCGGGCAATCCAAAGAACCGCTTCGAGAAAGCCGCGGTTATCCCGGCCGCCGCGACCCCCCCAGGGAGCATGCCCGTCCGTCCGCACGCATAAGTAGAATGAGGTCGGCTCAAACCAAAATGCGAACAAAAACAATTAACGGCGGCGCGGCCCGGTCGCCCGGGGGGAGGGCGGCCGGCGAGATGGATACCTGAGGACCAAAGAGCATACAAGGTCTCCTCCCGTGTTTCCCGGCAACGGCTCTCATCCGTCCGTCCGCACGCATAAGTAGAGCAGCCAAGGATGGTCCGAGGGCTCTCATGGCTCGAGGAGTGGGTTGCCGAGGCGCTCTGCGGCAACCTGAGCGGGTGGCCTAGCTGGCCCTGTGGCCCGAGCCGTCACGACGAACGCAGTGATGAAGCCGATAGCGATAGCTTCAATCATCGCTGCCTTACGATTTGTGCTGGTTTTCAAGCCGATCCCAGTTTCGAATCGTAGCACAGCGAAAGCCGTAGAGTCCAAGTCGCCCCTCCTGCTCATGGCCAACCACGCCTCGACGCGCACGACGCAGCTCTACGATCGCCGGCGCGACGAAGTCAGCCTCGACGAGGTGGAGCGGATCGCGATTTGAAAGATTTGAACCAGGTCAGGCACCGGTCACGCCCCCGCGTTTGAGGTAGGCGATATGCCTGGGAAGCGGCGCCGAACGGCGCCCGGCGGCCGCGGCCGAATCGGGACCGGCTGCGGCCCTGGCTCGAGCGGAAACTGGCGCCGACATGACCGCCTTCTTCGCGGCCCGCATCACCTCGGCGACAAAGCTCTTCGGGCGTTTGGCGCCGCGGGTGCCGTGGCGGATCCGGCCCGGCCGAATTTGGATGTCGTCGTCGACGGCAGTCATCGGCACAGCGCTCGTGGGAAAGCCGGTGGATGGCGGTTGGCTCCTTCGCTCCACGGGCGTTACCCCGCCTCAACGCTACTACGAACCCATCCGTCACCCTCTCGCCTTCGATCGACTTCCCGGTTGAGCCGGTTATACGATCGACCCTGCTCCGGCGATTTCGCGCCGGGACGAGGAGGGCTTCTCCAGTTGCTCGGCATGTCCTTGCCACCGTGCTGTCGCTTCCACCCCGCCGAAGTGAAGGAGCCGCATCCTGAAACGCCATCCTCTGCCTCCAGCCAAGATCGCCAACGGATACGCCACCGCGAGCGAATCTCTCTCGTGAAGAAACCGGATGCGGGAGTTCCGCACGTCCGGGTCTGCGGGGCGCGCTGCGTCGTCTTGTCGCGCCAAGGTCGCCAACTCCTCGTCGCGCGCCATGATAACGCTTTCGTAAACTCTGCGCCGCGCCCAAACTCGTCGGGCTCTCCCTAACGACGGGAGTTGCGCGGCCCGACGCCTGCCGGAGGAGACAAGCAAATGGAAATGGTCGACGTCACTATCCACATCGACAGAACGCTTGATAGCAACCAGCGGGCCAAGATCGCGGACGCCTTGAGGGCTCGGAAGGGAGTGATGGGCGTGGCCACGCACGACGACAAGCCGCACCTCATGATCGTGAGCTATGACCCGGACCAGACGACCTCGAAGGAGTTGCTTCAGGCCGTCATCGACATGGGCGGACGGGCCCAACTGATCGGGGTGTGACGAACGCCGCCGACGGGCGGCGATAATTACCGTAATTGGGGTCATCGCCGGGTAGATGGGGATGTTGCCATCCCCACCCCTCACAAGTAGGGTCGGGGACTGGCGCGCCGGTTTAGGTCGAAGTTCGTGTTCCCTGTTGGCTCGCTCTTTCGTCTGCGAGTGTCACACCATCTCGACCATGCCGCGTTTCCAGCCCCCGCCTCGTCGAACGCAGCATGCGGATTTCCTCGCACTGCGCTCTCCTGCTTGCTTCGCCCCAAGGCTTATGGGACCTATCCTGCCGGAGCGACTTTCGGGGCTGACCGCACCGCTCGGTAGCCGTTGAACAGCCCGAGCGTTTCGTACAGCCAGTCCCTACTCCACCGCGTCCAGCCGAAGCCCTGTCGTTTACGGGCTCGCAGCATATGGCGCCGGATCTTCTTTTCCACCCAGTCCTTCACGAAGCCGAAGCACTCGCTGGAATGTCCCGCCCTGAAGTAATTCACCCATCCGCGAAGCACCGGGTTGATCAGCTTGATGACTCGATCGACCGGCTGGGACTGGTGACGCCGGAACACGTCCTTGAGTTTCGCCAGCAGCGCCGTCCGCTTCTTGAGCTTGGGCGTGTAATGGGCACGCCATCTGCCCCGCAGGCTGCGCACCCGGCGAAAGTCGAACCCCAGGAAGCCGAAGCTCTCGCCGCGGCATAGGTCCACGATCCGACTCTTCTCCTCGTTGATTTCGACCTGCAGTTCGGCGAGTTCCTCGCGTAGCCGCTTTTCCACCGCCGCCATCAGCCAGTCGTGCCGCGGGTGGGCGTCGATCAAGATCACCAGGTCGTCAGCGAACCTCGCATATTCGACGCCGGTGTACTTGCCGTAGCGTGTGGCCTCCTTCGCCCGCTCCAGCATCCTGTCAACCTCGGTGAGGTAGAGGTTGCTGAGCAGCGGCGAGATCACCCCGCCTTGCGGAACGCCCTGTTTGCCGTTGGCTTTGAGCATCACCTTCAGCAGGCGCATCACGTCGCCATCGTCCACCCGCTCGGCCACCTTCGCCAACAGCCGATCATGCCGGACATTGTCGAAATAGCTGCTCAGGTCGATGTCGATGACGCGTGTCTTGTGCTGAACGATCGCTCGCGCCACACGGTCCACCGCTTCATGGGCTGTCCGTTGTGGACGGTATCCAAACGACCCCGGTTGGAAGTCCGCCTCGAAGATCGGTTCCAGTATGAGCTTGAGCGCGCCTTGCACCACCCGATCGCGGATCGCCGGAATCGAAAGGACGCGGACCTTGCCGCCATCCTTCGGGATTTCCTGCTTCCTTGCCGGGAGCGGCGCATAGGTGCGCCCGACCAGTTCGTCCGCGATCTGCTCGAGGAAAACCTCTACGCCTTGCGCCTCGATGGCCGCGAAGGTCATTCCGTCACTTCCCGGAGCGCCATCGTTCTTCTTGGCCAGCGCGTACGCCTCGCGCAGTGTGTCCAGCTTGCAGACGTGGACATATAGTCCCCAGAACCGCCAGGACGTCTCAGCCTTCGCCTTGACGTATATTCTCCGCCTCAGGTCTTGCAAATCCATGGACGCCTTTGTCATCTCGTCCTTGCCTTCCTTATGGCCGGAGACGCTACAAGCAGCAGGGCCCCTTTGCTCCACGGACATTACTCCGCTTCGCCGCTACTACGGACCCGACCGCCACCCTCTCGCCTTCGATCGACTTCCCGGTTGCGCCGGTTATACGATCTACCCTGCTCCGGCGATTTCGCGCCGGGGCGAGGAAGGCTTCTCCAGTTGCTCGGCATGTTCTTGCCACCGTGCTGTCGCTTCCACCCCGCCGAAGTGAAGGAGCCGCTTCAGTCAGATTTCGGCTCCCCATGCTGCCTTCGCCCTCCAGATGTGGGCTCGGCCTTCGGGGCTACGCACTTTCGAGGCCACATTCGCGTTTACTTTCATTACGGCCCGGCGGCTCGTCGTCTTCCCGAGGGAGACGTTGTCGATAGGCTTCAGAGTCTTGGTTTCCCGCCACCCTGCTATCCAAACTACGGGGCTCCTGACTTTTGCCCCGGCAGGTCTGTCTCCTGCTGAACATGCCAGCCTTCGCTGGACACACACCCGGACGTGCGGATTCCCCGCATCCGGTTCTTCACGAGAGAGATTCGCTCCCGACGGCGCGTTCGTAGGCGATCTTTTCGATCATCCGTCGGATGACGCCGGCCGTGACTCGTTGGTCGAGGAAGGTGGTCGTCCTCAATCAATTTGGCTATCCGTTGTCGGTTCGTGGACAGGTTCGCGGGGTCCAGAGTCCCCTCGCCTGTTTCAGGCCAACGGTTCTCTGCTCATGGCGCCTCCCTTTCCTCCGTCGGGTCCCGGCGAGCCCGGTTCCCCGCTTTCACAGGTAATATGAAGGCGCTACGACTTCCCGCCCGCGCATTCCCGCTCCCTTATGACTTCGGTTGCGGGTCCCACGCGCTCCTCCCTCGTTCGTGCTCGCCGAGGCGCTCCCGACGGGCGGGGAGGTCGCCGCCGGGCCTGGAACATTTGATCAGCCGGCGTTCCGCGTTCCGGCTTGTCGCGCCCGTGGACGCGAGCGGGATCTCACAGGTTCCCTGGCGATCCGTCCCATGCCTCTGCCCTACTCCAGGACCCCGGTCGAGCCGAAGAGACCTCGCCTGTGGCGGTCTCGTCGATGCTGCCCCCGGGTTCCACAAACCGAAGGCCTCGGCGGATAGGAAAATATCGAGGCTGACACAGGGCTTCAGCATCCGCTGTCTACGCTTCACGAGCGACGTCGCCGCCACCCATGCAAAACTCGCTTCCGGCTGGCGGGCTGCGCCTCTACCGGGAGGGCGTCGAACCCTCTGGACCGCTGCGAAAGGTTTCAGGTCACATTTCCGTCCTCCCTTCCAGGATTTGCCCTGTCGCAAGTGGAATCTGTTCCAAAACGCACGCTAAGGACGGGTGGCTAAAAACCCCCGCAAATCGCGCCTTCGCGAGCATTGAATTTACAAGCGTTTCCAGAGCCGTTGCCGCGTGGCCGAAAACATTAGTTTGTGGCCAGCGCAGGGTGACGAGCGCCACGACATCTGCATCCGTGCCCCAGCGCGTCCGAAGCCTACATCAAGCGCGCAGCGGCGTGTGGTCACCGCCCGCCCATCGCACACCTATTCGATGGCGGGGACGCGATTGGTTCTCGACGTGGATGTGAGCGCGGGCGAGAGCCAACTGCCGAACTTAGGATGAATCAAGCCGATCGCGCCAAGGCCCGCTTGAAGACTCGGCGCAGCGAACGCTCCAGCAACGCGCATGGCGCGGCCTCGCCTGGAAAGGGGTCGGCTCGGCGCCGACGTCGAGAGCGCTTGGCGGGAGCTGAAGCGGCGCACCCGAGATCGTCGTCGACAGTCACGAGTTCCGGGCTGACCGCCAATGTCAAACGCGCGATCGAGCGGGGCCGTCTGCGCTGATCGAGGGCGAGGAGGAATGAAGGAGTTGCCGATGTTTCGTGACCGGGTGATCAGTCCACGATGTGATACACCGGAGCCTTCTCCATCTCCCACTTCCCGGACTCCCGGTCGTAGCGGGACAGGGTGAAGCAATGCCAATCTTTGTCGTCCAGCTTCGGATGATCCGCCCGGTAGTAATATCCCGGCCACCGCGTTTCTGCCCGGAACAAGGTGTGCTGCGTCACGCTTTCCGAGGCCAAGACCCGGTGCTGAAGCTCCCAGGCGCGCTGAAGCTGGTGAAGGTCTTCGGCCCCGAGATAGGCGAGATCTTCCTTCAGCATGCCCAGCAACTCGAGCCCGCGAGTGAGTAGCGGTTCGTTGGTCGTGTAGTGGGCGCTGATGCCGCCGACATAGACGAGATCATGTCGGAGATCGTGGCGAAGCGCCTGGTCAACCATCTGGAGCGCGCCGGCTTCGTGGTCATGAAGCGGCCGGCGGACGTCGGCGGCGCCGCGCTAGGACGGGGGTTTGATGGCTGACCGTGCGCAGGGCATTGGGACGGCTCGCGGCGGAAAATGGGCTGCAACGCAAGTCGCCGACATTTTGCGGTGGCCCCAATAGACCGGAGACCAACCCTGATTCCGCATCAAAGGAAGTGAAGTGCCCTGTTGGTCCTGATTGATCAGTGAGATAGGCTGAGATTTGCAAATCAACGCCATCACCAACGAGGTGAGTGAGGGTGACACAGGGGCTCTTGCCGTTCCAGTACGAAAGCGAGGCGGGCGAGGCGGGACTGACCGGTCTTGCGGGGCTTCCCCTGTATTTGGAGCTGTGGCGCGCGGCCGGACTGGAGCAATCGGTGGCGCGCCACGTGGCGATGAGCGGCAGCCAAGGCTGGAGCGATCGGCAGATGGTGTCGGGGCTGGTGTTGCTGAACCTTGCCGGGGGCGAGGGTCTCGACGATCTCGACCGGCTGGAGGCGGACGGCGGTCTGTGCCGGCTGGTGCGGGCGGCGGACGCGCACGGGCGCACTCGGCGGGAGCGGCGGGCCGAGGCGCGGCGCTGGCGGCGGCAGCGGTCGCGCACGCTGCCCTCGCCGCATGCGACGGGCCGCTGGCTTACGGGGTTTCACGATGCCGGCGAGGAGGCGCGGCGGGAAGCCGGACGGGCGTTCATCCCGGCGTCGAGCGAGGGCGTGGCGGGCCTGTGGCGGGTGAACGGCGATCTTCTGCAGGCGGTTCAGGCGCAGCATCCGGCGGCGCAGGCGACGCTCGACATGGACGCCACGCTCGTTGAGACGCACAAGCGGGCGGCGCTGTACTGCTACTTCAAGGCCTATCAGCCGCTCAATAGCTGGTGGGCCGAGCAGGGCCTGATCGTGCATTCGGAGTTCCGCGACGGCAACGTGCCGACGGGGCATGAGCAATTGCGCGTTCTCGAAGAGGCGGCGCGCCTGCTTCCGGCCGGGGTGAGGAAGCTTTACCTGCGCTCGGATACGGCCGCCTATCAGCACGATCTTTTGAAGTATTGCGCCGAGGGCAAGAACCGGCGCTTCGGGGTGATCGAATTCGCCATCGGGGCGGACGTGACCGGGGAGTTCAGGCAGGCGGTGGCGCAACTGCCCGAGGCGGCCTGGCAGGCGCTCGATCGGATCGTCGATGGCGAGCGCTACGCCGCCGGCCAGCAATGGGCGGAAGTCGGCTACGTGCCGAACTGGGCGGGCATGAGCAAGACGGCGCCGGACTACCGCTTTCTGGCGATCCGCGAGCCGTTGGGTGAACTCGATCTCGGCGATGCCGAGCAATTGCCCTTCCCGACGATGAGCTTTCGGCTGGGCCGCTACAAGCTGTTCGGCCTCGTCACCAACCGCACGCTGGCGGGCGACGAACTGATCCGCTGGCAGCGCGAGCGCTGCGGCAAGAGCGAGGAAGCGCACGCCGTGATGAAGGACGATCTCGCCGGCGGGCGGCTGCCGAGCGGGCTGTTCGGGGCCAATGCGGCGTGGTGGGCGATCATGGTTCTCGCCCACAATCTCAACGCGATGATGAAGCGTCTGGTGCTCGGCGGCGATTGGGCGGCGCGGCGCATGAAGGCGATGCGGTTTCATCTGATCGCCCTGGCGGGCCGCGTCGTGCGCCACGCGCGCCGGCTGATCGTGCGACTTTCGGCAGGCGCTCTCGACCTGATCCGCGACGCGCGCGCCGCCATCCTTTCCCTGCAGCCGGCGCCGAGCGGATGATCGCCCGGCTTCTTCCGCCAGTCCTGCAAACGCCGCCGGGCTCGGCCGGCCACGGCGTAGCCGTGACCGCAGGATCGGGGCGGAACTCGTCAACGATGCAGGAGGGCGGTCGCCTACAACCATAGCGCGAGCATGCTCGTCTCGTACCCGCCTCGACCCGCGGCCGCGGCCGAAATCCGCCCGCTCCACCGCCCGTTTCGCCCGTGCTCACGAATTAGATGCGGGATTGTGGCTGAGCGACATGCTTGGCGTTCCGGAGATCGTGCTGAAATACTGGAGGCTCGATCCCTCGTCGAACAACATCATCTTTCTGTCCAGCCTGTTGCTGGACGAGGGGCTCGCGATCGGCGCCTATGACGGCCGGGTGACCGGGGAGGACGACGGGATTGCTGGATCGATCGCTCCGAATTCCGGAGGAAACGATCCGACCATGACGGCGGTCGGGGGCGTCTACACCGCGATGTGGAACGTCACAGGGGCAGTGCTCTGTCCCTCAAGATCAGGAGAAAACGCATGTTTTTAGTAATGGGAATCACGGGAAAAGTGGGCGGCGCAACGGCAGAACATCTGGCCTCAAAGCCCGCGAGGTGCCGCTGAACGCCACTGCGCGCCGCGCACTCAAGCTGTATCTTGCTGCGCACCCGGCGCCGGCGAAGGAGGCGGGGCTGTTCGTCAGCGGCCGGGACACCGCGCCCGCCAATCGTGCGAGTTGCGTCACCATCGAACCGACTGCGCCGGCCGCGCCGTGCGCGAGGACGCTCTGCCCCGCCTGAAGGCGGCCGTGCTTATGAGCTCTGTATCTCAACGACGAGCTGAAATTCACCTCGACCTCGCCGTTCATGGATCTGATTGATCAGGCCTTCGCCAACTGGGACTTCTCGCACATCGATCCGACCGGGACGCAGAGGGGCGGACCGGCGAGCCTCTACACCGCCGGGGATCTGGCGGCGGCGATGGCGCTCAATCCGTACCTGAAGGTCTTCTCCGCCAACGGCTACTACGACGCCGTGACCCCCTTCTTTCAAACGATTCTGAACTTCGAGGCCATGCCGGTGAGCAGCCCGCGCGACCTCGACCGGCTGACCGTCCGCAATTTCCCGTCCGGACACATGGTCTACCTCGACAACGCCTCGCGCAGCGCGATGAAGGCGGACCTCGCCGAGTTCTACGTGAGCGCAGCGACCGCTCCCAAGGCGATCGCGGAGAGGCGTCCCCCGGGGCGCCGGAGGTCATCAGCCAGTCGCGCTACCGCAGGCGGATCAGCCGCACGCCGTACTGAATGAGCCGACCGCAGCCGTAGAGCGAATGCCTGCGCTTCACCCGATGCGCCTTGTTCCTGCGCCCCGATGGGGGCAGGATGTCAGGGAAAAGATAGACTGAAACTGAAATGGTTTTGGCCGCGGAAACGGGGAGGAAAACCATGCTTCTGCCAACGACGCTCGTCGGCTCCTATGCGCAACCCGAGTGGCTGATCGACCGGGCGAAGCTCGCCGGTCGCTTTCCGCCGCGCGTCCGGGCGGAGGAGCTCTGGCGCATCCCCGAGCCCTATCTCGCCGAGGCGCAGGACGACGCGACGCTGCTTGCGATCAAACTGCAGGAAGAGGCGGGCCTCGACATCATCACCGACGGCGAGATCCGGCGGGAAAGCTATTCGAACCAATTCGCCACCGCCCTCGAGGGGATCGACATCGACCATCCCGGCGTCGCCCTCGACCGCTCCGGCCATCCCAATCCCGTTCCGCGCATCGTCGGAAAAATCCGGCGCAAGCACGCAGTCGAGGTCGAGGATTTGAAATTTCTGCGCCGGCACACTGAGCGCAAGGTCAAAATGACCGTGCCCGGCCCCTTCACCATGAGCCAGCAGGCGCAGAACGATTTTTATCCGAAGGTGGCGGACGCGGCGATGGACTATGCCGAGGCCGTCAGCGCGGAGATCAAGGATCTGTTCGCCGCCGGGGCCGACATCGTCCAGATCGACGAGCCCTATATGCAGGCGCGGCCGGGGAATACGAACTCGCCGCGCTGAACCGCGCGCTCGAAGACGTCGAGGGCGTGACCGCGGTTCACATCTGTTTCGGCTACGCTGCGATCATCCATGAGAGGCCCAGCGCCTATTCGTTCCTGACGCAGCTCAAGAACTGCCGGTGCAAGCAGATTTCGATCGAGACCGCGCAGTCGAATCTCGACTGCGCCGTGCTGAAGGACCTGCCCGATCAGACGATCATTCTCGGCGTGCTCGACCTGTCGACGCCCGAGGTCGAGACGCCCGAAACCGTCGCCCAGCGCATCCGCCGCGCGCTTCGCTACCGCAAGCCCGAGGAAATCATCGTCGCGCCGGACTGCGGCCTCAAATACCTGCCCCGCAATTCCGCCTTCGCCAAGATGAAGGCGATGGTCGAGGGCGCGCGGATTGTTCGGGCGGAGGTGGGGCCGGGGTAGCGTGGGATGATTCGCGAGGGGCGCCTCGTTTAGTCGGATATCGCAGGCCGCTTACTCTCGCCGCTCATTCCTTCCCCAGCTCTGCTGGGGAAGGTGGCCCGGAGGGCCGGATGGGGTATGGGCCGCCGTCGCGGCGGTGGCCGACTTGCACGACCGTCACCGCCAAAACGTTCCTCGACGCGATCCTGCTTTCCACACCCCATCCGGCGCCGTAGGCCGTCGAAAGACGGGCGTCTTTCGACGGCCTATGACGCCACCTTCCCCAGCAGAGCTGGGGAAGGGACGCCCGAGCGGTGAGGAGGCTCGACAAGAGTTTGGCGCGGCGTAGGATGTCCTTCTATTGTTTGAATATTGCTTGGGCCGCCGTCGGATCGCCGATGTCCTATCTCACCCCTCACTTCGACCCCGATGTCTTCGTCAGCTATTCGCATGGCGATCCGCAAGGCGGCCGCGCGCCGCTGCGGGATTGGACCCGGGATCTGATCGACCGGCTAAAGGACGGACTTCATTCACTTCGGACCGAGTTCGACAACCTCGATATCTGGATGGACCCAGAAATCGACCCGACCGCCCATCTGACCGACAGCCTCAAAAAGAAGGCCGGCGCGTGTGGCGTGCTGGTGATCGTCATGTCCGAGCGCTACTTGAAGTCGAGTTGGTGCAAGGACGAACTCGAATGGTTCAAAGAGCAGTCCGATGGCAGGGCGGCGGAGGGCGGGCGGGTCTTCGTCGTCCGTGCCCAGGATACCGACGAGAGCCTGTGGCCCGAATTCCTACGCGACCAGCGCGGCCATGCGATGCCGGGCTTCTCGTTCTATGACCCTGACAGCGGCGACCCCTGGGGCTTTCAGCAGCGGGAGCCAAATGACGATTACTTCAAGGAATTGGGCCGCGCTCACGCAACTCGCGCAGGCGCCTTGTGAGCCAAAGCCGCACGAGCCTCGGACCTTTTGGCTTCGTGGCCGCCGCATGAGCGGCGGCCATCCCTGATTCCGCATCAAAGGAAGTGAAGTGCCTCGTTGGTCCT
Source organism: uncultured Alphaproteobacteria bacterium (assembly GCA_963758335.1). Taxonomy (GTDB): domain Bacteria; phylum Pseudomonadota; class Alphaproteobacteria; order Rhizobiales; family Beijerinckiaceae; genus Roseiarcus. The sequence goes on from CAVWVF010000004.1 coordinate 2,448,383, forward strand.
GATTGATCAGGGAGATAGGCTGAGATTTGCGAATCAACGCCATCACCAACGAGGTGAGTGAGGGTGACACAGGGGCTCTTGCCGTTCCAGTACGAAAGCGAGGCGGGCGAGGCGGGACTGACCGGTCTTGCGGGGCTTCCCCTGTATTTGGAGCTGTGGCGCGCGGCCGGACTGGAGCAATCGGTGGCGCGCCACGTGGCGGTGAGCGGCAGCCAGGGCTGGAGCGATCGGCAGATGGTGTCGGGGCTGGTGTTGCTGAACCTTGCCGGGGGCGATGGTCTCGACGATCTCGACCGGCTGGAGGCGGACGGCGGTCTGTGCCGGCTGGTGCGGGCGGCGGACGCGCACGGGCGCACTCGGCGGGAGCGGCGGGCCGAGGCGCGGCGCTGGCGGCGGCGGCGGTCGCGCACGCTGCCCTCGCCGCATGCGACGGGCCGGTGGCTTACGGGGTTTCACGATGCCGGCGAGGAGGCGCGGCGGGAAGCCGGACGGGCGTTCATCCCGGCGTCGAGCGAGGGCGTGGCGGGCCTGTGGCGGGTGAACGGCGATCTTCTGCAGGCGGTTCAGGCGCAGCATCCGGCGGCGCAGGCGACGCTCGACATGGACGCCACGCTCGTTGAGACGCACAAGCGGGCGGCGCTGTACTGCTACAAGCACTTCAAGGCCTATCAGCCGCTCAATAGCTGGTGGGCCGAGCAGGGCCTGATCGTGCATTCGGAGTTCCGCGACGGCAACGTGCCGGCGGGGCATGAGCAATTGCGCGTTCTCGAAGAGGCGGCGCGCCTGCTTCCGGCCGGGGTGAGGAAGCTTTACCTGCGCTCGGATACGGCCGCCTATCAGCACGATCTTTTGAAGTATTGCGCCGAGGGCAAGAACCGGCGCTTCGGGGTGATCGAATTCGCCATCGGGGCGGACGTGACCGGGGAGTTCAGGCAGGCGGTGGCGCAACTGCCCGAGGCGGCCTGGCAGGCGCTCGATCGGATCGTCGATGGCGAGCGCTACGCCGCCGGCCAGCAATGGGCGGAAGTCGGCTACGTGCCGAACTGGGCGGGCATGAGCAAGACGGCGCCGGACTACCGCTTTGTGGCGATCCGCGAGCCGTTGGGTGAACTCGATCTCGGCGATGCCGAGCAATTGCCCTTCCCGACGATGAGCTTTCCGACGCTGGGCCGCTACAAGCTGTTCGGCCTCGTCACCAACCGCACGCTGGCGGGCGACGAACTGATCCGCTGGCAGCGCGAGCGCTGCGGCAAGAGCGAGGAAGCGCACGCCGTGATGAAGGACGATCTCGCCGGCGGGCGGCTGCCGAGCGGGCTGTTCGGGGCCAATGCGGCGTGGTGGGCGATCATGGTTCTCGCCCACAATCTCAACGCGATGATGAAGCGTCTGGTGCTCGGCGGCGATTGGGCGGCGCGGCGCATGAAGGCGATGCGGTTTCATCTGATCGCCCTGGCGGGCCGCGTCGTGCGCCACGCGCGCCGGCTGATTGTGCGACTTTCGGCAGGCGCTCTCGACCTGATCCGCGACGCGCGCGCCGCCATCCTTTCCCTGCAACCGGCGCCGAGCGGATGATCGCCCGGCTTCTTCCGCCAGTCCTGCAAACGCCGCCGGGCTCGGCCGGCCACGGCGTAGCCGTGACCGCAGGATCGGGGCGGGACTCGTCAACGATGCAGGAGGGCGGTCGCCTACAACCATAGCGCGAGCATGCTCGTCTCGTACCCGCCTCGACCCGCGGCCGCGGCCGAAATCCGCCCGCTCCACCGCCCGTTTCGCCCGTGCTCACGAATTAGATGCGGGATCGTGGCCAATTTGGCGCATGGCGTTGAGGCAGGGGACCTGTTATTCGAGTCCGTCCAACTCGGGGCTCTGATGTCCGAAACGTCGGAAAACAAACTCTGCCATGAAAATAGCCCGTGCGGCGGTGGCGGTCACGCGCCACCATTATCATCCATAATGGCGCGCCGCAGGCGCTGGTTGGCTGCTTTGTAATCGGCCCTATTGGGCCATTGGCGAGCGAAACACGCCGACTGGCTCCTTGACGGAATAATTCGTCCCGCGATGAAAGACTTTCCCGACTTCAAAGTGAAAAGAGCTGATTACGATGCACGACCAGGCCTTATCGATGTTCAAATGATCAATGACATTAGACAAATCGTTTCAGTTCTTCTTGAGCCTTTCCTAATTCACTATGTCGATCGTATGAAAATCTGATCGCCCGATACTGACTTACGTCGAAAGGAGATTCCTCTGCCGCCAATTGCATATGGATTATCGGTTTTTGGATCATGTAGCGTATGCTCGTTGAATGCGTTTGGATGGCTTTAAGCTTAGGTCCGCGATGACCAGATCCGCGTTAATCACGTCTGTACTAGAACCGGGTTTTCAAACAGAAAATCCGGTTACGCACGCGATTGGTCGTAGAAACCTAGAGCTAACTGCAACTCCAGAAATACAAGTTATAATGCAGGAAATCGATCAGATTAAGTCTCAGCTGAAGGTTTTGGGGCTAGATGACCTTAGCTTGGCGTTATCTATGGTGGTGACAGACAGCGAGCGTAGGCACCTGCAGAACCTCGAGGCAGACAAAGCGTACAACTACAAGAGCAACAGCTGGCTCCTAACGGAGCTGCGCCGGCTCCGCGCGCTCGGTCTGATCCACTCAAAGGGCTATTTCTCTGACATTCCCAGCAGCGGGATGTTCAATCTTGCTGAATACGCAGAAGTGACACCCAAGGGCAAGGACTACCTCAGGCGGATGAAGGAGTAGCTGCATCGCAATGCCACGCTTGAGCACGTGCCGGTGTTTCTTCTCCGGTGCGACCCTCGCCTCGCGGCGCCGTACGTCTTCGTGAGCCCCAGTCGAGCGTCGAACGCGAACGGATCATCGCTTTGCTGGTGAAGAGGATCGGCGATTCGTGATCGCGCTCGGCGCAAGTACCTTGTGAAAAGGCAGCGGATGCGCGCTGGACCGAGGGTGATAGCCATCATCTCTTGCAGATTCGTACCGGCTGTCTGAGGCCCCAAAGCCAGCACCCTGTGTTCCTCGTCTCGAAGGGCATACCTATGGGCGCGCATCCGCCAGAACATGACGCTGAACAATTTCTTTGCGACCGCCTGCGTACACTGCAGCAAGATAACCGGCTTCCATTGCTATCCACAGATCTGGACGACACCTTCCTGCCCTTTGGCGCTATGCTCGGCGACAAAGAGCTGCAGGTGCTTACGGCGTACCTGGAGACTGGCGCGCATATCGCGTTTAATACCCTCGCTCCCAAAGAATGGTTCTATTTGAGAGTCATGGAGCGAATGGCGAGCGCCTTCCATCGAAAGCACCGCGCGCGCTTGTTCAGCCGAGTCCATTGGATTGTTTCAGGAGGCGAGGAAATCTTCGTTTACGAACACTCCCATCACAGCTATCGGAGAATCTACTTCGCCCCGCAGGGAAGCAAGGGTGAAGGCGTATTGCACTTAATGAAGCACTTGGGTGATAGCATCGCGATTTTGGCGCTTTACGGAGATCGTTTCGATGATCCCGGTAACGATGGCAATGCAATTGGAAACGAAGAGATTCCCCTGGTGTTCAATGTCGGTGCCGACCAAAACGTTCAGCAACTTGCAGCAAAACAGGTTTTTGTAAACACGGTTAAAAAAGGACCACGAGTGCTATTGCGTCATTTGGTACTTCTTGCTGAGAAACTAAAGGATTTGTCCCCACAAGTCATTTCAGACGAAGAGTCAGTCGTCACTAGTGAATCCTCGGAGAAGAGGAAGCCTTGGCGCTTCGAGTTAACGACTGATTTTCCTTGGCCACAAGATAAACCGATGGAAGTGGAAGTGGAGGGTTCCGGTTTCGTCTGGTCGTGGGATAAACACGGAACGTCCTACATGACACCATTGATTCGGAGTATCGAGCTGCAGCCGGGCCATAAAACCACATATACGGCGAAGCTGCCCGAAGGAGTCACTGGATTCACGTTCTTCTGGACGGGTGGAGATGACACCAAAACCGGGCAATCAGCGGGTCACTGGGAAGGAAGAGACTTCATGATAGCCGTCTCGTGAATCGTTAAAGCCGGCACCTTAAATGCCTGAGGGTTCAAATAGGTCCCGCGGCGCAAAAGGCCGCCGCGTGGGACGATGCGGGACCTATTTGAAGCCGGATTGAACGAAGCTGCGGCGTCGCTAGCCGCCTCCTATGGGCGTTCGTCGCGGCGGGGAAGTGAGGAACGCGCTGTCAGGGCTGACGGGGGCGTGTCGATTGGCTTGGACTGTGAGTTTGGTGGGTCGCGGTCGCCAAGTTGGGCGACTTGGCGGCGATTTTTTTCGGGCTCATTGGGTGACACGCTCGTCGGCGAGGGGATAGGCGGCAAGTTTCCGCGGGAGCGGTCATGGACCGGCCGCATGTCGATCTGGATCCGACACAGAAGCATGGTTCGCAGGTTGGGCGGGGGTCGGCCGTGGCGGAGAGCGACCATTCGGCCGCGTCGCAATTCCACGATCCCGCATCTAATTAGTGAGCGAGGGTGGGACGGGCGGCGGAGCGGGCGGATTTTCGGCCGCGGCCGCGCTCGGGCGACAGATGAGACGCGCATGCTCGCGCTATGGTTGTAGGCGACTGCCCTCCCGCATCGTTGACGAGTCCCTTCCGGGTCGTGCGGTCACGGCTCCGCCGCGGCCGTCCGAGTCCAGCGGCATTTGCAGGTCCGGCGGAAGAAGTCGGACGATCATCCGCTCGGCGCCGGTTGCAGGGAAAGGATGGCGGCGCGCGCGTCGCGGATCAGATCGACGGCGCCTGCCGAAAGCCGCACGATCAGCCGGCGCGCGTGGCTCACGACGCGGCCCGGCAGGGCGATCAGATGAAACCGCATCGCCTTCATGCGCCGCGCCCCCCAATCGCCGCCGAGCACCTGGCGCTTCATCATCGCGTTGAGATTGTGGGCAAGGACCAAGATCGCCCACCACGCCGCGTTGGCCCCAAACAGCCCGCTCGGCAGCCGTCCGCCGGCGAGATCATCCTTCATCACCGCGTGCGCTTCCTCGCTCTTGCCGCAGCGCTCGCGTTGCCAGCGGATTAACCCGAACTTCCGAGAATGTTGAGCGCAACTCATTGATGTGACTCGATAGTGGAATCGAGTTCTGCCTACGCGGCGATCTTGAGGCCGAGGAGACTGAAGGCTCGGGTCTGGGTCGGCGTTGGCCTGGCGAGGATTGTTGTGGGGCGTGCGTCGCCGAAGCGGACGCTGTTGCGGGTCAGGTTGGCGAGGTCCTGCAGGAGGGTGCGGAAGCTGTGGACGGGCTGGCCGTCTTCGGTGCGCTTGCGCAGAGCTTTTTGGCGCGCTGCGGGAGAGACTTTGGCCTTGCCGACGGGGGAAGAGCGTTGCGCGGCCGCGGCGGCGGGATCGTCGTCCTTGAACAGCTCGGGGCGAGATCACGCTTCATGTGCCAGATGACGTAGTAGGCCAGCATGCACAAAAAGACATGGGCGCGCACGCGATGGGCCCGGCGATGGTGGATCGGGCGGACGTCGAGGTCGCCCGATTTGATGTCGCGGAAGCCGCGTTCGGCGTGGCTGAGGCCTTTGTAGGCGGACGATGGCGGCGGCGGGGAAGCCGTCTCCGGGAAGACTGCTTCGGATCACATAGACGCCGTCGAGCGCGGCTTCCGCGGCGATCGCCTCGGCTTTGCGCGACCAGGCGAGGCCTGTATCGGTGATGGCGAGCTCGAAATGCTTGGCCATGTGGCGACGATCGAGCACGGCGCCGACCTTGAGGGCGATCCTGTCCTTGCCGCGGAGCGGATTTCGTTTTCGCTCGGTCATTGCGCGGATCTTGACCAGCGCCTTCTCGGTCGCCTCGAGGAGCTCGGCGCGCTTGCGCGTGCGCTCGGCCGCCAGCTCGGGGTTGCGACAGACAATGAGACGCTCGCCGGGATAGTCGTCCGAGGCGATCTCCGCCAGGTCGCGCTCATCGAAGAGCGAGAGCTGCAAGGGGCCGCCCCCGGCCGCCAGGGCTTGGATCGCCGGCGCGCGTAGCGCGGTGATCCAGTCGAAGCCGGCGGGCCCGAGATCGGCGTCGATGCGCGCCTGGGTGATCATGCCTCGGTCGCCGACCAGTACGATGCGCTTCAGCCGAAAGCGCATGCGCAGCTTGCGCACCTGATTGGCGAGCGTGCTCGGATCGCCGAGGTTGCCTTCGAAGACCTCGACGGCGACCGGGCAGCCTTCCGGCGTGCATAAAAGACCGAAGACGATCTGCGGCCGGTCGGGGCGATGATCGCGGCTGTAGCCGAATTGCGCCAGTTCGCAGCGCCGTCCCTCCAGATAGCTCGAGGTGACGTCGTAGAGCACGAGCACGCCGTCCTTGAGGTGGCGTTGGGCGAGGACCTTCTCGACGCTGGTCTGGCTACGGTCCAAAAGGTCGAGGGCGGCGTAGAGCTCGTCCTCGTCGACCTCGCCCAGGCCGAGCACGGAGCCGAGCGAGTGGGCGGCGGTCGCCTCGCTGAGCTGGCGCGCGGTCGCGAGCTTCGCGGCCGGCTCGATGATCCGCGCCACGATCATGGCGAGGATCAGCCTGGCCCGCCACTCCGGTCTCTTCGGCAACGCCTTGTCGAGCCCGAGCCGGCGCACCGTCCCGAGCACGGCGGCGACGTGGCCGTGCGCCAGCGCGCGGATGATCTCGAAGCGCTCGGCGGCGAGCGGCACAAGGGTCTCCCCGGCCAGCACCCGGCGCAGGCTCTCGATCTTCGCCTCCGGCCAATCGGAGATGTTGGCCAGCGTGCGCGAATTGACCTTGCCCCCCTCGCGATAGCTCTCGCGCAAGAGAACGTGACGCTGCAGATGCTCGGCAAGGCTAAGCGCGTGCATATCGAGAAGGAAAACACCACGATCATCGACGGCGCTGGCAAGAAGTCCGACATTGAAGGCCGCATCACGCAGATCAAGGCGCAGGTCGAGGAGACGAGCTCGGACTACGACAAGGAGAAGCTTCAGGAGCGTCTGGCTAAACTCACCGGCGGCGTCGCGGTGATCCGCGTCGGCGGTTCGACAGAGGTCGAGGTGAAGGAAAAGAAGGATCGCGTCGAGGACGCGATGCACGCGACCAAGGCCGCCGTCGAGGAAGGCATCGTTGCGGGCGGAGGCGTGGCGCTGTTGCGCGCCAAGGCCGCTATCGGCAAACTCAGCGATGAGAATGCCGATGTCCAGTCCGGCATCAATATCGTGCTGAGGGCTCTCGAAACGCCGATCCGGCAGATCGCCGAAAATTCTGGCGCGGAGGGCTCGATCGTCGTCGGCAACGTCCTGGCCAACAAGTCCCAGACCTTCGGCTTCGATGCCCAGACCGAGCAATATGTCGACATGCTGTCTGCGGGCATCGTCGATCCGGCCAAGGTCGTGCGGCTCGCCCTTCAGGACGCCGCTTCGGTCGCCGGCCTCATGATTGCTGACCGGAGAAGAGAGCCCGCAATCGCAACGACGCAGGGAAACAGCGCCGGCTTAGGGCGCCAGGGGAGGGCGACGTGAATACTTGGTTCGTCGGGACCGTGAATAGGTTGCCGGGAGAGGCGCCCTCATCGGCCAAAGCGCGCCGCCGCTGACGCTCGCCGGCCTCGACGGCGCGGCGGGCCTGACCGACGCCGACCTTCGCCATGGCCATGTCAGCGTGATCAACGTGTCCGGCTCCTGGTGCCAGCCGTGCCGTTCCGAGCATCGCTTTCTGATGGCGCTGGCGTCCGACGACGAACTCAAGGCGAAGGGCGTCGTCGTCTATGGCGTCGCGCAAAAAGACTCGCCGGAGAACGTGCGCCGGTTCCTGGGCGCGCTCGGCGACCCTTACGCCAGGGTTGGGCTCGACCCCGAGGGCAGGGCGGGCATCGACTGGGGCGTCTACGGCGTGCCGGAGACGTTCATCGTCAGGGCCGACGGGACGATCGCCTACAAGGTCGTCGGACCGATCACGGCGGAGACGCTCGTAAGCGAAGTCAAACCGCAGATTCTCAAGGCGATGGCGGCGCCGGCGTCGTAAGAACGCGTCAGGCAAGAACAGCTCTGGAACAATTTCAGCCCTTCACTGGTTTCCGTTTGTTGGGCCGCCCGCTAACCGCGGCCGAAGGGGGGCGACCATGGGCAGGGCGAGATTGCGGGCAATTCAGACTGTCGACGAAAATGAAGACCCCACCGAGCTCGAGTGGCTGCAGCTGGTCTCGGCGTCTTCCACTGCGATCCTCGCCGTCATCGCCGTGGCGGCCGCTCTCTATTTCGCTCGTGAACCGCTCATACCCGCAGTGACCGCCTTCGTCGTCGGCGTCATGCTGTCGCCCGTGGCGCGCGCGCTCGAAGAGCGCAAGGTGCCGCGGCTCCTGACCGCAGCCTTGATGGTGGTGGGAACCGCGCTCGCGGTCGGCGTCGTCGGGGCGCTGATCGCCTCGCCGTTGGCCGTGCTCGCCGGACGCGCTCCGCAGATCGGCGCCAAGCTCGAGGCCTTTCACGGCCTCATGGACTGGTGGCGAGGCCTCGAACTTTCGATCGGAATCCATCCGTCCGCCGCCGAGCCCGCCGTTCCGCTGCCGAGCGTGACATGGATTCCCACCACGCTCGGGGTCCTGACGCCGCCCGTCACCGGATTTGTCTATTTCCTGGTGGTGCTGCTCCTGTTCATTTCCTGGTGGCCCGATCTGAGGCGCGACCTGGTCATGACCTTCGCGAGTTGTGATTCCCGCCTGACCGTCCTCAAGATCCTCAACGAGGTAGAGGACAGTCTGGCCGCCTACCTTCTGACCGTCACCTGCATCAACCTCTGTGTCGGAGCAGCCGCCGGCGTGATCGCGTTTCTGACCGGGTTGCCTTTCCCCCTCGGCTTCGGCGCGCTCGCCGCGACGCTGAACTTCATCCCGATCGTCGGTCCGATCCTGATGATCGTCGTGCTGACGCTGGTCGGAATCATCACCGCGCCGAGCCTGGGATCGGGCCTCCTGCCGGCGGCGCTCTTCATGTTGGTCGTCTTCGCGGAAGGCCAGTTCATCACGCCGTTGATCATCGGGCGCAGGCTCGAGATCAACAATCTCGCCGTCATCCTGTCCCTTCTGTTCTGGACCTGGATGTGGGGACCGATGGGCGCCTTCCTGTCATCGCCGATCCTGATTGTCGGGCTGATCGTGAGGGACCATCTGCAGTCCGACGCCTGAGGGCGGGAGCGATGGAACCTCATTCGTCCCCCGGTTCCAAGTCGGCCGTTTGTGCGAGCGTCGGCAACCTTGGGCTGGCGCTGGCCTACAGCGGACAAAGCCGCGGGATTTCCGTAACGGTCGTGGCTGGCGCCAGCGCTAACCCGTACAAGTTGGACGTATCCGCGCATTGGGCGCGACTGTGCGGATTGTCGACGGCGACTTTGACGATGCTCGCCGTCTGGCGTGGCAGATGGCTGACATCGAAGGCGCGTTTCTGGTTGAGGACAGCGAAAACCTCGATACCTGTGAAGGCGCCGGGACGATTGGGCTCGAACTCATCAAGGACGGGGGTCCCGTAGACGCCGTGCTCGTTGCTCTCGGGGGCGGCGCCATGGCGACGGGCGTGGGTCATTGCGATCTTTTCAGTGTGACCCGGCGTCGAAGCGCGCGGTTATTCTGGAGCACACCTTCGCCGCGCCAGTAGTCTAGACGTAATCTCGCAAGCCTCGGAAAGGATCCGACTGATAGCATGACGCTGACGACGAAATTGGGCCACCCGTTCCATTGCCTCCCGGAAAGGGGTGGCGAGCAGTCACCGCGAGCTCTTCCAATTTCGTCGTCGCTCACCATCCGAAGAGGATCGTGCGGAGATCGTGGCTCCTAGCGCCTTGTGGTGCGTCTCGATCGCTCCGGCTTCGTCGTCGTGAAGCGGCCGCCCGAAATGGGAGGGGCGGCTCTCGGACGCGGCTTTGGTGGCTCGACTCGAACGGGGGCCGCCGCAATCTGGCGCGGCAAGTCAGCCGCCGAAAGGCTGACGAGTTTACTGTTTACACTGGGCTTCGCCTTCCATCTCGTGATCCGGGAAACGGAATTTTGCGGGCTGAGACTGGCGGGCGAATTCAGGCGCAGAACGCGTGAGAACGGTGGGAATTCGGTTCGCAGACCGCGACACGCCGTAATCGGGGCAAATTTCCGGGCGGAAGGGGGGAGTCAAGCGTCGGAAAGTATGATTCAAGCTGGGGATGTCCGTTGATTCGGGTGATCCGCTTGAGCGCATGACGCCGGCCGAGCTCATCGGCCTGGTTCGCACTTTGATTGGCGAAGTGACCCGCTTTCAGGCGGAGTACGAGAAGGTGAGCGGGGCGTTGGCCAAGCTGAGGGTCGAGCATCAGGCGGTCAAGGACGAACTGGCGCGATTGAAGAAACTGCCGCCGCGGCCGCCGCAGAAACCCTCGGGGATGGACAAGGCGACGGACCGACCGGATTCGCAAGCGAACGCGCCCAAGGGCGGGCGGTCGACGCAGCGGCGCGGCAGCAACCTGGACAAGCTGACGGTCACGCAAACCATCGAGGTGAAGGTCGACGCGCCAGCGGGTTCCCGCCACAAGGGCTACGAAGAGATCGTCGTTCAGGACTTGGTTCTGAATCCTTTGGTGACCCGCTATCGGCGCGAGCGCTGGCAAACGCCGGATGGGAAGACTCTGATCGCGCCGCTCGATCCCGGGATCGTCGGTGGCTATGGCCCGCATCTTCAGCGCCTGATCTTGATGCTGCACTTTCAGGGACAGATGACCTGCGAGCGGATTCTGGCGCTGCTGAACGGCGTCGGCGTGGTGATTTCGAAACGCCAGGTGGTGCGCCTGCTGGCCGCCAAGCTCGAGACGTTCCGCGCTGAGGACGCCGAGGTGCTGAAGACCGGATTGAGCAGCGCTTCCTTCGTCACGGTCGACGACACCGGCGCCCGCCATCGAGGCAAGAGCGGCGTGACGACCCAGATCGGTTCCGACAGCTTCACCACGTTTCGAACCGGCCCGAGCAAGTCCCGCCTGGCGTTCCTGCGCAATCTCCTGGGCGGCGCGGCCTCTTACGTGGTCAACGAGGCGGCGCTCGTCTACATGCGGGCTTGCAATCTGAGCCTCAGCCTCATCGACACGCTCGCGGGCCATCCGACGCGGCTTTTTGCGTCTCACGAAGACTGGACGAGCCATCTGAACGCGCTCGGATTCGCCGATCTCAGGATCACCCCCGATCCGGTGCGGGTCGCCAGCGAGGGTGCTCTGTGGGGCGCCGTTCGCGAGCAAGGCCTGCTCGGCCAAGCCATCGTCGTGTCAGACGGCGCCGGCCAGTTCCGCGTCGGCGAACACGCCTTGTGCTGGGTGCACGCCGAACGCCTGGTCCACAAGCTCATCCCCGCCAACGACAAGCAGCGCAACGCGATCGAGGTCGCACGGCGCATGATCTGGTGGTTCTATCGCGCCTTAAAAGAATACAAGCTCGCCCTGCTCAGGCGCCTCTTTCGCCTCAAGGACGATCTCTTGCGCGTCCTCGACCATCCCCATATTCCGCTGCACACCAACGCCTCGGAAAACGACATCCGCGTCTTCGTCACCAAGCGCAAAATCTCCGGCGGGACCCTCAGCGACAGAGGCCGCGACGCCCGCGACGTCATGCTCGGGCTCGCCAAGACCTGCAGGAAGCTCAAAATCCCCTTCATTCGACTATCTCGGCGCTCGCCTCGCCATTCCAGGCCCCGAAATCCCCGATCTCGCAACTCTCGTCAGGCCCGCCCCAAGCTAACGCCGCCCGGAAATTCGCCCCGGTTACGACACGCCTCGCTAACCGACAGGAATTGCGAAGCTTTCTGTGGACCCGGAAACGGCCTGGGTTTGCCGGGACTGGATGGTGGCGGACGCAGTCCGGCGAAACCGGTCTCCGCGATCGCGCTCGCTTAGGGAATCGGGAAAAGCATACCGTTGATGGCTGCTATTGCCTTTTTTGGGGTCCAAAACGGCGGGGGCTGCGCTTTTCCGAGCGCTTAAACACTCGTCCTTACAATGTGTTAGCGGATCCTGAGCCAAATGAGGCTGAGCAAAAGCTCAGCCAAGCTGAGCCAAGCTGAGCCAAAAGCAGCAAAAGCCTTTCCGGCGCTTTCGTAGCTCTCAAACACTTGTCTTTACAATACGTTAGCCGATCATGAGCCAATAAGGCCGAGCAAAATCAGGGGCGTATCAGGGCGCAATACGGGGCCGCAGGGGCGTTGCAGGGAGAGCGCCTGCGGGAGGGACGCCCCGCCAGAATCCCACAGTGACATGGGTGTACGCCGCAGCTTCGTATAAATCGTGCTGTTTGGCGCCCCGCAGGACACGGCTGAGATAATGACAACCAGCGGAATCGCCTGCAAACTTGGGCGATTCCAATAGGACAATCAAAATAACCACAAGCAATAACGATTTTTAACAGGATGATGTCTTTTTGATTTTGCCCGCCAGAGGAGCCTGGTATCGGGCCTGGCCCGAGTCGATAGGACGGACCTCGTGAGTAATAAGAAAGCCGCTGCGATCGCCGAGATTTTGGAAGTGCGACACCAGCTCGTTGTTATGCGCGAGCGTCTGTTCCAACTGACCGCGGCCAAGTGTCGTTTCCCCGATCCGCTTTGTCCTTGTCACTCGAATTCGACGTAGCTACTCTCCTGCGGCGACTTGGCTTTAAGCCCGACACCCGCGCCAGGGGTCGTTCGGACCTGTCGAGCTCAGCCAGCCCCAAGGCGCGCAGGAGCGCTCACGGCGTCGCAATGCGGCGCCGTTCGTGCTACCCCTCGTCCGGACTAGTGAGAACGACCGCAAGAGACGCGCGAGGGGACGCCCCCCGCGTCACACGGTCGCGGACGTTGGGTGCGTCCGCGTCCTCGGCTGAAGCGTCCTTATTCGTGCATTCGGCGCGGTTTTTCAACGCCGAAGAAGTCAGGTGACGCCAAATGGTATAGCCTGCAGACCATTTGGGTTCGCGACGAGATTTATTGGCGACGGTCTATTCACCCCAGATGCGCGACGAGGCGAGCACCCTCGCTTGATCGTGGTTCGAGCGCCGCCGGGCGGCTACGTTCGTCGTCGAGAGTGAGAAATTTTGAACGGGGATTTTTCGGACCCATCCGCACGTCGGACGAAAACTTACACGCCTTCCATTTGGCGATCGTCTTGCGATCGACGCCATACCGCTTGGCGAGAACGGTGTTTTTCTCCTCGCTCGCCTGGATCGCTTCTCGAACGCTTGGGGTGGTCGTCGCAGAGCCGTGCGTTCGACTTGCCAGCTCTCGGCCTCGTTCTCGTTCTCGTCCCACTCGCGTTTCCCCCGGACCGGCCTCGCAAAACGGCCCTCATGCGCCAAAGGACGCACGCGCTCCAAAGAGCTCATGGGTCCGCTGAGCCGAAGACGGCGCCCGCACGATCATCTGACCATTCCTTAACGCGGCGCGATCCGCGGATCGATAGGCTCCGCTCGCGCCCTACTTCGACGCGAGACGCAGACCAGCGAGGCGGCGTGTTCGCTTCCGTCACCGGCGCGCCGGCCAACGCCAAGGATTACCCAGACGTTAGGGTTGTATCCTACGTCTCGCGGCAGGACGCCAAGACCGTCCTCCCCATGGCGCAGGCGGTGAAGGCGAGGAAACTCGTCATCCCGATTGAGCGAAAGTTGCCTCTCAGCGACGCCCGCGAGGGCCACGAGATCGTGGGGCGTGGCGGAGCGGGGAAGGTTCTGCTTCTGCCTTGAGCGCAGGCGAGGCGGGTGCCTGTGAGTTCGGGGGCTCGGCGATCCGTGCGGGCGGAAAGTTCAAAGGAGGAAAACATGACGCTTTCCAAGAGGACGATCGAGGTCAGCAAAGCTCAAGCGGCGGTCGGCGCTGGTTTGCTGCATCGGCGAGCGCTCCTGACAGGCAGTATGGCGATCGCGGGCGCTTTGTGCGCGGGCGTCCGGCCTGAAGCGGCGCCCGTGTCCGCAGCGCCCGATTCTGCGCCCTTGTCCAAGCCTACGCCCGTGAAGGGCGGATGGACGCCGCCTTCGACTACTGCCGCAACATCGTCGAGGACATGCAGTTCAACGCCTCGTCGCATCGGAGTGATTCATGGCGGTTCTTTGGGAATCGGGGACTGGGCCCATACTCAAGAATGGCGGGCCTTCTGCTTTTTCCACTTCGTCCATTTCGCCACAATCGTTTGACCGCCACGACGGGATTTCGGTTCCAATGGCGGCGCAACCGGTTCGCTTGCCCCAACGTCCTGCTTTGGCGCTTTTCCGGGTGACCGAATTGGCGGAGTCGCTGATTACGTCTTCCCTCGCGCGATTCGGGCTTCAGCGCGGTTCGCGTTGGCGTTGGTCGGCTGAGGTCGCGCACCGCTCGAAACCGGAGAGGCTTTCGCATCCTTTGAGCGGGTCGGCGTCGGCTTGGTTCTCGTGGAGTTGCTGTTGAGCGAGAGGGGCTCTTTCGCCGGCGGTCGGTTAAAAGGCGTGGCTCGCTGAGTCCTACCGCTTATCCCCGATTTCAGACTCGTGTCGGCATCTTTTGATCCAGACCGCGAAGGCGCGGGCTCAAGTTCGAGGCCGAACAACGCCGCCACATCGTCCTCAGCGACGATGCGTTCGGCGCGACTTGGGTTTGCCCTATCGGCGGATTCCTCCCTGCGCCAACGATCAGCTCCGAACGATCGACGCCGCAAGACGCTGGCGACGCGCTTCTTCGCTCGTCACTGCGGGCCGATCGTTTCGACCTTGCCGCCAGACCGGCGGACCGTCGCCGAACCAATGCTCGCCACCGATTCTGCGCAGGACGTCGTCGACCGACACGTCGTCGGACGAGGCTACATGCATTGTCACGGGCGCCCAGGCCCCCGCGACGCCGCCCCCGCAGCGGGCGCGACCAACGCCTCCAAGGACGCAAAGATGATCAGGCGGCGGCGACCAACGCGAGTAGTTTTGACGCGTTCGGCCTTCACGAGCGCCCACATCGTGGTGCGGCCGACGCCCAGGAACGCACAGGCCGTCTTGACGGTTACTGTGAGCGGCCGCGAGGGTGCGGGCGGCTCAGGAGGCACAGTAGAGTTTAACATTTGCTCACGTCTCCAATCGACCCGACGAACAACATCGAGTGCGGATGCGAGCCATTTAGCTTAAGATTCCAACGTGTCGCAATTTATATTCGGTCGCTATTTTCCAGCATTATGATTGTCGTAATTTGCCATCGGTCGCTATTTTCCGGAATTGTAATTGTCGTCGGCCTCTGAAATAAGCATCCTAAGTACATCTGTGGCAAGAGTGCGTCCTACACCGTAGAGTAGACCAAGAGAGGCTTGTTTCAGACCATTCAACTCTTCTATCGTGTGCTTTCTATTCTTAATGTCCTGCCGCATTTTCGCTATTACACGTTCCCGTAAAAGAGGCTTGACCCCTCGTTTCTTGGAATAACGTGCAGAAACATGTTTAAAGTTGTCGCGTGAGCCGTCGTGGTCAGTTTGAATCTGCTTCTGAGAACTGGACTTAGCGTGAGAAATCGCTTCGCCTTCGTCGCGCGGGTTTGTCTCAATCGTCTGCACCGTTTCGTCGCCCTGCGCGGGCCAAAGCTGCATAACATGATCGCTTCGGAACCAAATCGCTCGCGCATTTTGGAGAGACCTTTGGCGCCACCGTCCTCCTAGGCGTACGGTATTCTCGCCTTCCCGGCCCATCAGTTTTTCCGTTATGAGAGCTTCCCGAAGCAAGCTCTCCGAATGGGCGTCAATGAAGCCATGATGATAGATCCGCCCGTACCAGTCCGGCCGTTTCGGGTCCGCCAATTCGAGCGCGCGAAGTTCAGCCAAATTGGGATGGCCCAGCCACGCTAAGACGTGTTCGACGCTCCAGTCCGGTCGGTCGAATCCCGGAGGCAAAGTCGCGGCCAACCTGACGGTTGGGATCCGTTCGCCGACAGTCGTAGGCGAAGTTATCGAGGGCGGGGCCAACGGCGCCCAAATGCCAATCACCTCATCGCGAGGAACTTGCACTTCATCATAGCTGACGAAATCGGCATCGACGGCGTAGATCGCGTCAGGACGAGTTTTGCGCTCGACGCCTTGGAACGGGCCGCGCCATGCGAATTTGGAAATCGGCACGCGCACTTTCCGAGCGCGGCTAACTCCTGTCGCGCTGAGTTGCCCGGACCTTAGCGCAAAACACATTTCGTGTGCGAAGGGCCGCATATCGTCCATGTCGTCCTCGAATGGGTCAACACGTCGTCCGAAGACATCTAGGTTGGCCGGCCCAACCGCGCGCAATTCGGCGCCAAAATCCGGGGGCCCAAGAGATTTCCAATCGAGCCACTCACTCCGATAAATGTCCCATTGCTCACGAACCTTTTCGCCGGATCGATCGATGATCCACGCGGCCGCCATTGGCAGGGTCCAGTGCGGCTCCGTCATGGGATCGAACCGCGCCGGATCGGGCTTGGTCGAAAAGATCTCACCATTCTCTGCGGCCCATTGCTCGGCCGTCTCTGTGAATTACTTCAGGGCGGGACATTCCAGCGAGTGCTTCGGCTTCGTGAAGGACTGGGTGGAAAAGAAGATCCGGCGCCATATGCCATTGGCAGGGTCCAGTGCGGCTCCGTCATGGGATCGAACCGCGCCGGATCGGGCTTGGTCGAAAAGATCTCACCATTCTCTGCGGCCCATTGCTCGGCCGTCTCTGTGGACGTTTCGCCGCGACGCACGCGGGCCAGAATTTCATCGCGCGTAACGCCGAGATTGTTCTGGGTCGCCGCCCAGTTGAGCGGAACCCGCTCGCGCGTCCATTCCTCCAGCGCCGCGCGATAGACCGCGACCGCCTCCTCGAGCCGCGCCGTCCCGCTCTCCCGCTCGCCGAGCGTACGGAGCGCATTGCCGAGATTGTTCTGGGTCGCCGCCCAGTCGAGCGGAACCCGCTCGCGCGTCCTCTCCTCCAGCGCCGAGCGATAGGCCGCGACCGCCTCCTCGAGCCGCGCCGTCCCGCTCTCCCGCTCGCCGAGCTTCCAGAGCGGATTGCCGAGATTGTTCTGGGTCGCCGCCCAGTCGAGCGGAACCCGCTCGCGCGTCCTCTCCTCCAGCGCCGAGCGATAGGCCGCGACCGCCTCCTCGAGCCGCGCCGTCCCGCTCTCCCGCTCGCCGAGCTTCCAGAGCGCATTGCCGAGATTGTTCTGCGCCATCCCGCGCTTATCGCCGTCCCGAGCGTAGTCGACAGTGAGGCGAGCGATCTCACTGGAAACGAGAAGGTCGACGTTGAGGCCTTTGTCGCGACCTCTCTTTCGCCGGGTGCGCAGCCTGCGGGGCAGATGGCGTGCCCATTGGATGACATCGGAAAGCGCTTTGAGATGATGCGTTCTCAGCAAGATGAGCCAGCACAAGGCGTGTTCGCCGACGCGGAACTGGCCGGCGCCGTCTGACACGACGATGGCTTGGCCGAGCAGGCCTTGCTGGCTCGATGCTCGCTCTCGGCCCAGCAAAATTCGGAGCAAAGTGGGTTCTATCGCGCCTTAAAAGAATACAAGCTCGCCCCGAGCCTCGAGAAAGCCGAGCGTTTGCGGGCGCAGTTCGACCGCATCTTCAACCGCTCCAGAACCGGCTACGCCACCCTCGACAGTCCACCAAACCTGGCAAGGAAGCCTATGTCGAACCGGTGATCGAGGCTCGCGGCTATCGGTTCACGATAAAGGTCGGCAAGCCGAAGAATGCGGAAGGGGCGAAGAACGGAACGAAGCTGGCGCGGGGTGCCAACTTTCGGTGTCTAATGTCTGGCTCGCCGATCGCACCCGATCATATATATGGCGAGGCCACCGCTGGTCGAATGGGCACCCGGCTGATGGCGATCGTGGCCGAGGGCCCGCGCGAAAGGGTCTATCTGGCGCCAACTCCAGAGCATGAGACGACTGCTGGCCGGACCAAGTCCCAATGGAGACCAGATGTCGCAATGCCAGAGAACCCAAGGTGGTTCTCGCCTCCGCTTTACGGCCTGAAGACTTTCGGCGACCTTTTCACTGACCGGCAGCTAGAGCGGAATCCGATCATCCTGTATCGTGCTCATAACCACAGGATTTGAAGTAATTTGTACATTGCGAGGGCTTGAAGATTTCGGCGCAGGTTTCGAGGGCGCGCATGAGGCCCGCGACGGTCCGTTCGGCGATTTTGCGCAGGAAGGCTTTGAGCTTGGAGAAGGCTTTTTCGATGGGGTTCATATCAGGACTGTAGGCTGGGAGATATCGCAACTCCGCGCCCGCCGCCTTGATGAGTTGCTCGACCCGCGGCCCCTTGTGAGCCGGGAGATTGTCCATGACGACGATCTCGCCGGGCGAGAGCGTGGGGACGAGGCATGTCTCCAGCCAATCCTCGAACAGGGCGGCGTTGATCGGTCCATCGAAAGTCTTTGCCGCCGTCAGGCCGCGAAGGCGAAGGCCGGCGACCAAAGTCACCGTTTTGTAGTGACTGTGCGGGGTGGCCGCCCGCAAGCGGCGCCCGCGCCGGCAACGTCCGCCTTTGCGCGCGAGATTGGTGGAGGCTCCGGTCTCGTCAACGAAAACGAGTTTCGTCGGATCGAGATCGAGCTGCCCCGCGAACCATTCCCGGCGTCGACTTTGCACGTCCGCGCGTTGTTGTTCCTCGGCATGCGCTGTTTTTTTTAAAGGTGATCTCGTGACGGTCGAAGAAACGCCACAGCACAGAGACCGCAAAGCGCTCGCCGCAATTGGCGATCAGCCGCTCCTGGATCTCGAGCAGCGTCATGTCCGGGCTGCGCCGGATCAGGCCCAACAGATAGTCGCGATGCGCCTCGATCCGGCCGGAGCGTCGGTCGCCGCCAGAAGGCGCCGGCGAAATCTCGCCCGTGGTTTGGAACCGCTTCACCCAGCGCACTGCGCTCGCTATGCTCACTTTGAAATGCGCGGCCGCCTGATTGCGCGACAACCCGCCCAAGACCACCGCCTCAACCACGCGCTCGCGAAGATCGTTGGAAAGACCCATCCCCGCCGCCCCCATTCTCGCAGCGTGAATGACGAAGCAGAAATTAACCAATTCGGGAATCCCCCAACCAATTCAATCCGTTCGGATACCGCTCTAGCTGCGCTTACGACATTCTCCGATCTAGTCGGCGAGGCAATGGCGCGCATTCGCAATGATGCGGTGGCCGATGGCCTGCCAGACGACGGTAATCAGCTCCGCAACGGTGGATTGGGAGCGACGGCCTATGCAGAAATGATCGGTGTTTATCTCGCGATGGCCACGTCGCGTTGGAGCGACCTCTCGAATGCGATCTGCAGTTGGAACAATACCAACCAGAATGTGAGAGCCCTCTTTGCGCGCCAAGCCATTCCAATGAGCTGGGACTTCATCGAACTCTCGCCGTTTTCAGCGGTTGGACCCTGGTATTCCACCATTGAGTCGAGCGCCAATGCATTCGAGAGTCTCCCAGCGTCCGAAAACGGAACGGCTGACCAGGCAGACGCACGAGTGCAGCGGATCGGTCTCGACAAAATTACCTCCACAGACCCTCCCTGCTATGACAACGTTGGCTACGCTGACCTCTCCGACTTCTTCTATATTTGGCTGCGCCGCTCGCTGCGCGAAGTTTTTCCTGACCTCTTTGCGACGCTAACTGTCCCTAAAGCCGATGAACTCGTCGCCACTCCCTATCGTCATGGCGGCAGAGAGAAAGCTGAGGGCTTTTTCCTCGAAGGCATGACACAAGCGATGCGCCGACTGACGGAACAGTCGCACCCAGCCCTCCCGGTAACAATCTACTATGCCTTTAAGCAGTCAGAGAGCCAAAGTGACGAGGGGACTGCCAGTACTGGTTGGGAGACTTTTCTCGATGCAACAATCAGAGCTGGGTTTGGCATCACCGGCACATGGCCGATGCGGACGGAACGTGGCGCCCGCTCTGTAGGCATCGGAACCAACGCCCTCGCTTCGAGCATCGTCTTGGTCTGCCGTCCGCGTGCGCTAGACGCGTCGATCGCCACCCGCCGAGAGTTCGTCGCCGCGCTGAAAGCCGAATTGCCCGCCGCGCTGCGCCATCTTCAGGCGAGCAACATCGCTCCAGTGGACCTCGCGCAAGCCGCCATCGGCCCAGGCATGAGCGTCTATACCCGATACGCCAAGGTCCTCGACGCCGAGGGCAAGCCGGTCCCCGTGCGCGAGGCGCTGGCGATGATCAATGCGACCCTCGACGAGGCGCTCGCCGAACAGGAAGGCGACTTCGACGCCGACAGCCGCTGGGCGCTCGCCTGGTTCGAGCAGAACGGCTTTGCCGAGGGCGAGTACGGTGTCGCCGAAGTTCTCAGCAAGGCCAAGGTGACCTCCGTCGTCGGCCTCGCCGAGGCGGGCATCGTAGAGTCCAGGCGGGGCAAGGTTCGGTTGTTGAGGCCCGACGAGCTGCCGGCGGGCTGGGACCCGGCCACAGACCCGCGGCTGACGGCATGGGAAGTCGTGCATCACCTGATCCGCGCGCTCGGCAGCGGCGGTGAGGGCGCCGCGGCGGATCTGGTCGCAAATCTCGGCTCGCGCGCCGAGACCGCGCGCGAACTCGCCTACCGCCTCTACACGCTGTGCGAGCGCAAGAAGCGCGCCGCCGAGGCGCTCGCCTACAATGGCCTCGTCCAGAGCTGGCCGGAGATCGTCCGCCTTGCCAACGAAGGCGGCAACCGGCAGCCGGCGCAGGCCGATTTGTTGGATGGAGTGTAAGCGGGGATGAACGGCAGCGGATCCTCCTCGGCCAGCGCAGTAATTCTGGACTCTATGACTGCACTTCAGGATCGTCTCTCGGTCGCGCTCATCGCAACGCCCCGCGACAAGTTGCTCACCTGCCGTGCCGAGGATTCACTTTCTACGGTCGTGAGTAACAATCTCGAAAAGTACGACTACTTTCCCGTACTTGACGGAGCCGCAGACGAAGGGGGACAAATCATCGGACTCCTTGAGCTCGCGCCCTATTTCAACGACGAGAATCCGCCGGGCATCGTTCACGAAAAGATGATTCCCGTTTCCGAGAATTTTCTGATCGGTGCCAACGCTGGAATCCTGGGCTTCTTGAGAACGGCGGATCATAACGGCTGCCGCCTTGTAGTGTCGGGCGCAAAAATCAACGGGTTGGTCAATCTTTCCGATCTGCAAAAGCTGCCGGTCCGCGCCGCGCTGTTTGCCCTGATTATTCGGTTTGAGATGACTATGGCTGAGGCGATCGGCCGCGAGCTCGACAACCCCGAAGAATGGAAGAATCGCTTATCTCCAAGAAGACGAGCTGAGATCGAGAACAGACGAAAGAAAGCGGTCGCAGACAACAACGAAATGGATGAGTTGCTGCTAACCGACTTTAACGACAAGAGAAATATCATCCTGAAGAGTCCTCTTCTCCCGCTGGAATGGAGAAAATTCGATAGCGACTCGAATGAGGCTCGGAAGCTCCGCAACAATCTCGTGCATGCCAATGAGTATGCAGCGACACGCAAAGCTGCGACGAAGGTCTGCGACACCGTGCGCAAAATCGAGCACTGGATCGCGCTTTTGCGCGCATGGCCTTCGACCCAAGCGTCGGGAGGGGAGTGACCATGGCGATCACAAATCAGGAACGCGTCGGCAAGGCGATGGACCTCCTGCGGGCGGGCCTCGCCCCGTTTGTTGAGCGCGAGGTGCAGTCGTCAGTAAAGGCGGGAACATTGCGTATGGACGCGGTGCGGCGCTTCGCGGACGATCCGATGCTCGGTGCCAAGCCGATCGCGCAGTGGGACGTCGCCGGCTCGCTGAAGCTGATGTGGGAGACCTGGAACGACATTTTCGGCCGCACGCTCGGCCGCGCGGAGCGCTCGCTGGTGCAGGAGTTGCGGGACTGGCGCAACAAATGGGCGCATCAGGAACCGTTCTCGAGCGACGACGCCGACCGCGCGCTCAACTCGATCAGCCGTTTGCTCACGGCTGTCTCGGCGCCGCAGGCCGACGAGGTCGGCAAGATGAAGTTGGAGCTGCGGCGCCTCGTCTACGAGGAGCAGATGCGCAGCGAGAAGCGAAAGGCGGGCGGTTCGCTGATCGAGCCGGCGGCGGCGGGCAATCTCAAACCCTGGCGCGAGGTGGTGACGCCGCATGCGGACGTGGCCAGCGGCCGCTATCAACAGGCCGAATTCGCCGCCGACCTGTGGCAGGTGCATCTCGGCGAAGGCAGCGACGAGTACCGCAAGCCTGCCGAATTCTTCCGCCGCACCTTTCTGACGGAAAGCCTCAAGCGCCTGCTGGTCGGTGGCGTGCGGCGACTGCTTGCCCAAGGCGGCGACCCGGTAGTTCAGCTGCAGACCAATTTCGGCGGCGGCAAGACCCACTCGATGCTGGCCCTCTATCACCTGTTCGGCGGCGCAACGCCCGGCGAGCTGGCGGGCGTCGACGCGGTTATGGCCGAGGTGGGTGTGAAGACCCTGCCGAAGGCGAGGCGCGTCGTGCTGGTCGGCAACAGGATTTCGCCCGGCAACCCGGTGACCAAGCCGGACGGGACAGTGGTGCGAACGCTCTGGGGCGAACTCGCCTGGCAGCTCGGCGGCCCGAAGGCCTTTGCGCGCGTCGCCACGGACGACGAGAGGGCGACCAGTCCCGGCGACGCGCTGCGCGAACTCTTCGTCGAACATGGGCCCTGCCTCGTGCTGATCGACGAATGGGTGGCCTATGCCCGCCAGCTGCATGACCAGAGCGATCTGCCGGCCGGCGGCTTCGAGACACAATTCACCTTCGCCCAGGCGCTGACGGAGTCGGCGAAACTCGCAAAGAACTGCCTGCTTGTCATTTCGCTGCCGGCCTCCGACACGGGCGGTTCGCCGCATACTCAGGCCGACGATGTCGAGGTCGGCGGCATTCGCGGGCGCGAGGCGCTCGACCGGCTGCGCAACGTCGTCGGCCGCATTGAGTTCCTCCTGGCGGCCGGCGACAGCGGAAGAGGGTTTCGAGATCGTCCGGCGGCGCCTGTTCGAGCCGATCGCCGGCGAACTGTTCAAGCAGCGCGATCTGACCGCCCGCGGCTTCGCCGATCTCTACCGCGAGAAGACAGCCGAGTTCCCGCCGGAGTGCCGCAGCGGCGACTACGAGAAGCGAATTTAGGCGGCCTACCCGATACACCCCGAAATATTCGACCGCCTCTACACTGACTGGTCGACGCTGGTGAAGTTTCAGCGCACGCGTGGCGTCCTGCGATTGATGGCGGCTGTGATCCACAGCCTGTGGGAGAAGGGTGACCGCAGCCCACTAATCCTACCCTCGACCATCCCGATCGATGATCCGCGCGTGCAGTTTGAGCTGACGCGCTACCTTTCGGATAACTGGGCGCCGATCATCGAGAAGGACGTCGACGGGCCGAGCTCGCTGCCGCTCAGGATAGACGCCGAGGTGCCGAACCTCGGCAAGATGTCGGCGACGCGCCGCGTCGCGCGCACGATCTATCTCGGGTCGGCTCCGACGACGGCGGCAGCCCATCGGGGGCTCGAGGACCGGCGCGTGAAGCTCGGCTGCGTGATGCCGGGCGAAACGCCGGAAGTGTTCGGCGACGCGCTCCGGCGTCTCGCCGCCGCCGCCACCTATCTCTACCAGGACGGCCCGCGTGCCTGGTACGGTACCCAGCCGACCGTGACGAAGCTGGCCGAGGACCGCGCCGAACAGCTCAAGCGCGATCCGGACAAGATCACCGCCGAACTCGACAATCGACTGCGCGCCGATCTGCGGCGGAACGGGGATTTCGTGCGCATCCACCCGCTGCCGCGGTCGAGCGCCGACGTGCCCGACGACTATGATGCGCGGCTCGTCGTTCTGTCGGCGGACCATCCCTACAGCAAGGAGAGCGGCAACGCCGCGGAGGTCGCAGCGAAGGCGATCTTGGAGTCGCGCGGGAACACGCCGCGTCTCTATCGCAACACGCTGGTGTTCCTCGCCGCCGACAAGGTGCGGCTGCAGGATCTCGACGAGGCCTTGCGCAAGTATCTGGCCTGGAAGTCGATCGTGGACGAGAGCAGGAGCCTCAATCTCGACCCGCATCAGGATGGCCAAGCCAAGACGCAGCTACAGGCCGCCGAGGGGGCGGTGGTCGCGCGTCTGCCGGAAATCTACCAATGGCTCCTCGTTCCAGAGCAACTGACGCCGAAGGCTCCGGTCGCCTGGCAGGCCTATCGGCTCACCGGCGCCGACGCGCTCGCAATACGGGTTAGCCGGAAGCTGCGCTGCGACGAGTTGCTGATCAAGAGCATGGCCTCAACCATACTGCGCAAGCACCTTGACGAGGTCCCGCTGTGGCGCGGCGACAACGTCGCGGTGAAGCAGCTCGTCGACGACTTCGCCCGATATATCTACCTGCCCCGGCTCGCAGTACCGGAAGTGCTGGCGGAGTCCATCCGAGCCGGCGTCGCCCTGCTCACGTGGAGGGCGGACACGTTCGCCTACGCCGAGAGCTTCGAAGAAACGGCAGGGCGCTATCGCGGCCTCCAAGGGGGATACGGGATCAACATCTCTCCCGACACCCCGGGTCTGCTCGTGAAGCCGGACGTCGCGAGCCGGCAACTGGAAGCCGAGGCGGCGCCTTCCCAGGTCGCGCCCAAACCGGCGCAATTTCCTGCATCCGCCGGCGGGGAAACAACTCACGGTCCCGGGGTCGCCGACCCTGAACCTACTGCTCCCTCAGTGCCGCGTTTCACGCGCTTTCACGGCTCCGTGCGAGTGGACTCCGCGCGCGTCGGACGCGACGCCGGCCGCATCGCCGAAGAAGTGATCGCCCACCTAGCCGGTCAAATGGGGGCCGAAGTGACGGTGACGATCGAAATCGAGGCCCGCCTGCCTAACGGCGCCAGCGATCAGCTCGTGCGCACCGTGACCGAAAACAGCCGCACGTTGAAATTTGACAGTCAGGGGTTCGAGAAGGAGTGATCACAACACACGGTTGCATCGTTCTTTGCTAGTTGGAAGGTAAAAACGGGGGGAATCCGTGAGGAGAGGAAGCTATATCGGGGGACATACAAGTGTCTTCCTAGGTCAAGACGGCACCAGTTGGCCAACACCAATCGAGGCTACGCAATCGGAGGAATGGAGAGATCGCTGGAGCGACAATCCCCGGGCCGACGAGCACATTACGGAAATGGCGGCCCGGTCAAATTTCAAGTCATACGAACTCAAGCTTCTTGCTGGTTTTGCTCAATGTTACAGAGGAAAGCTTCCACTCACGAAATTGCCGCTCATACCGGTAGAAATGGCCGAGCGGATAATCAAGGGGGCTGGCCGAATGGATCAACGTTGATCGGAAGCGACGTGAACGGTTTTGGAAGTTTGTGCGAGACCAATCAGCGGCCAGTGCTTGACGCTCGGTACAGCGACGAGGGTATCGAACTCGCCCTCGATAAGTGCTGTTACTTCCGCTGACCCGCCACAGAGTGAGGTACCAAACGTGGGGTCAATAGATCAACACCACCGAAAGATATAACGGGAACAGCTACTTACGGACATTCAACAGAGCGTATAATCGGCACCGCACTACTTTTCAGGAACCACTGAACGTCCACAAATTCGGAACCTGCGAAGTTCGCGGCTTTGGTGATGTAGGAGCCAATGCGCTGCTGTAGCCGCTATCGCCGCAATCAGCTGCATTGTCGGGAAAAGGAGGAACGCCCAGTGCTGAAGATCGGCGATGCGATCCAGCTCAGCGCCTCCGATCTGGTTGGGCACCTCAATTGCCGCAATCTGACTGACCTTGATCTCGCGGTCGCCAGAGGGGCCTTAGCCAAGCCAAGCGTCTGGAGTTCCGCTCCTCGAGGTGCTGCGCGAAAGGGGCCTTCGTCACGAACAGGGCTATGTCGAGCACCTCCGGACGTCAGGCCTCGAGGTCGAAACGATCCCGGGCGTGGGATTCGACGAAAGCGCCGTTGCAGCAACAGCGAAAGCGATGAGCCTTGGACGAGATGTGATCGTTCAGGGCGCGTTTCTGTCGTGCAACTGGGGCTGCCGCCCCGACGTTCTATTGCGAGTTGAAACTCCGAGCACCCTGGGCCACTGGTCATACGAGGTGGTCGATACGAAGCTCTCAAGAGAGACCAAGGGCGGCACCGTTCTGCAGTTAAGCTTATACAGCGACTTGGTCGGCAGGACGCAGGGACTGACACCACAACAGTCGCACGTGATCGCCCCCTGGTCGGACTATCAGCGCCAATCTTTCAGAACCGACGATTTCGCCGCTTACTATCGGCGTGTGAGGGCTAGCCTCGAACAGGCCGTCAAACTGGATCAAGCCGTCAACGTCTACCCGGACCCAAAGCCGTTTTGCGAGGTGTGCCGCTGGCGGGAACGTTGCGACGCCAAGCGTCACGCGGATGATCACTTGTCTTTGGTTGCGGGCATCAGCAAGGTCCAAATTGCCGAGCTCTCTGATCAGGCGGTCACTACCTGCGCCGCGCTAGCGGCTACGCCGATCCCCTTGACCTTCAGGCCCACTCGCGGTTCGACGGCCGCTCTTGAGCGCGTCCGAGAACAGGCACGCATTCAAGTCGAGGGCAAGGCGACGGGCGCAGTCCTGTATGAGCGGTTGCAGCCAGTCCCTGGGTTTGGTCTGGCCAAGCTGTACGAGCCAAGCCCAGGGGACATCTTTTTTGATTTTGAGGGCGATCCATTCGTCGGAGACGGGGGGCTTGAATATTTGTTCGGCTACTCGTTCAGGGGCAAAGACGGTCACGAGCGCTACGTGGCGGATTGGGCATTATCGCGAGGGGAGGAACGCGCGGCGTTTGAGCGGTTCATCGACTTCGTGATGGATCGCTTGAGCGTCTATCCGGACTTGCACATTTATCATTTCGCGCCCTATGAGCCTGCGGCGCTGAAGCGCTTGATGGGGCGATATGCGACGCGCGAGGACGAGCTTGATCAGCTGCTACGCGGCCGGCGGTTCGTTGATCTGTTCGCGGTCGTGCGCCAGGGGCTGCGGGCGAGCGTGGAGAGCTATTCGATCAAGCGCCTTGAGCCACTCTACGGCTATGTGCGCGAGGCCTCGCTTCCCGACGCTAACCAAGCACTGGCTAAAGTGCAGGCGTTCTTGGAACTCGGCGACGCTTCGGACGTGGGCGATAACGAACGCCGCGTCGTCGAAGCCTATAATCGCGATGACTGTAGATCGACGTTCCGACTGCGCGACTGGCTCGAGACTGTGCGAGCATCGGCCATCGCCGAAGGGGAAAACATCGAGCGCCCCGCCTTGTCAGAAGCTGTGGCAAGTGAAGAGCTCAGCGAACGGCAGTTGATGATCGCGGCCTTGGTAGACCGCCTCACTTTGGGGGTGCCCGACGATCTCTCAGGCCGCACGCCCGAGCAGCATGGCAGATGGATTCTCGCCCATAGTCTCGACTGGCACCGTCGCGAAAAAAAGGTCTCGTGGTGGGAATATTTTCGCCTCTGTGATCTCCCCGCCGGGGATCTGCTTGATGAGCGCGCGGGCTTGGGCGGCCTTGAGTTCGTGGCGGCGGTTGGCGGCACAACAAGAGCGCCAGTGCACCGCTATCGCTTCCCACCACAGGAGACTGAGCTTCGAGGCGAGGAAGATGTCTTCGCGGCCGGCGGCACCAAGCTTGGCCATGTAAAGGATATTTCAATTGGAGACGGCTGGGTGGACATCAAAAAACGTCGCGACTTAGCTGGCCTCCATCCCGAGGCGCTATTTGCTTATGACGATGTCGATACCGCCGTGCTCGCCGATGCATTGCTGCGGATTGGCGAATATGTGGCTGACCATGGTCTGGAGGGCGAGGGACCCTACCAGGCAGCGCGAGACCTCGTCTTGCGCCACGTCCCTCGCGTCGGCAGCCAGCCACTCCGTGCTGACGGGGAGACCTCCCTGGGCGCAGCGCTGCGTTTGGCGACAGCGCTCGATGGCGGGGTGTTGCCAATCCAAGGTCCGCCTGGCAGCGGCAAGACCTATACAGGCGGCCGCATGATCACAGCGATGGCGAAGGCCGGCCCACGAGTGGGTGTGACAGCCAACAGCCACAAGGTGATCCACAACCTCCTGGATGAGGTTTGTCGAGCTGCGGACGAATTCGCCGTCGACCTCACCTGCATCCAAAAGGTGCCAGAGACAGACACCGACGCTCGTCTGCGATTCACGACGGACAACGCGGCATGCCTATCAGCTCTTCAAGGCGATTGCCGAGTTGCAGGTGGGACCGCTTGGTTTTGGGCTCGTCCCGACGCGTTCCAGGCAGTTGACGTGCTCTTCGTCGACGAGGCGGCCCAAATGTCCCTTGCGAACGTGTTGGCCGTGTCACAGGCGGCTAACACCGTCGTCCTGCTCGGCGACCCTCAACAACTCGATCAACCCACACAGGGCAGTCACCCAGACGGCACGGATACGTCCGCGCTCGACCATGTCCTGGCTGGCCACCAAACCATCCCTGAGGACCGTGGGCTCTTCTTGGAGGAAACCTGGCGTCTCCATCCAACCATCTGCGCCTTCACATCAGAGTTGTTTTACGAAGGCCGGCTCCATCCCCGTCCGGGACTGGAATTGCAGGAGATCCGATCAACCGGTCCCATCCACGGTTCTGGCTTACGTTATCGACCGGTCGTCCACACCGGCAATCAAAGTTCCTCGCCTGAGGAGGCGGAGGTCGTGCGCACTCTGGTTCGCGGTGTCCTAAACTCGAACCCGACCTGGATCGATCGAGAGGGACTCGAATTGCCGCTGACCCTCGCCGACATTCTCATCATCGCGCCATATAATGCTCAAGTCTTCGAATTGCAGACCCGGCTGGCAGCGGCGCGGATCGGCACCGTCGACAAGTTCCAAGGTCAAGAAGCGCCGCTGGTGATTTATTCGATGACAACCTCGAGCTTCGCTGATGCGCCGCGAGGGATGGAATTTCTGTACAGCCTGAATCGTCTCAACGTTGCGACTTCACGCGCCAAATGCGTCTGCGTTCTGGTTGCCTCTCCAATGGTGTTCGGAGCGGATTGTCGCACACCGGAGCAAATGCGGCTGGCCAACGCCTATTGTCGCTATGTGGAACTGGCCCGCTCTATATGAGCGACCCGACCTGAAGCGAGTTGGCGGAGCGCCTAAGCGACCGCGCTAACCCCGATGGCGTCAAGGCGTCGGCTGTAGGAAGCCCCCGGATCAGCTCCGCGCTGTAGGGGCGACGCATTGCGGTCAAACTTGGGAGGTACATACACCACCGCGAAGCCGAACGGGAGCGTTGCGGCGATAGCCCCGAAGGCTTGCCCTGCCCGCGCCGGGGCACCTTTCGCCGCCGGCTCCTTGCCAACGCGCGGTTTGCTTATCCCTGGCTTGGCTTTGCTTCGGGATCTTAACATCTGACGAGCTAATATATGCTCTAATTTCTCGAGAGAATTCCTGCGTGCAACGGCGAACAGCTCGACGCCAGTGATGAAACTGGAGTCGTCGGACGCGAGGAACAGCGCCACGCTGGCGATCTCGTCCGGATCCGCAACCCGGCCGAGCGGCACATCCGATGCCAGCTCAGCGAGTAGGCCCTGCTGCGCCGCCCGGTCGTCACCGGCGAGGCCGAGCAGACCTGGCGTCTTTGTCGGGCCCGGGCTCAGTACATTGACCCGGATTCGGCGCTCCTTGAGTTCGAGCGTCCAGTTACGGGCGAAGCTGCGCACGGCGGCCTTGGATGCGCCGTAGACGCTGAAGGCAGGCATCGCGACGATGCTGGCGGTCGAGCCCGTCAGGATGACAGAGGCGCCGTCAACGAGCAGCGAGTTGGCCATTTTCGTGGAGTCGGCCTGCACGCCTGTCGCGTTCTCGCCAATGCCAGCGACCGCTTTGTCGAGTTCGGCCTGACGGCGCCCGGTGATGAACACGCGCGCGCCTTCCGCCGCAAAGCGCTTCGCGCTGGCAAAGCCGATCCCTGTGGCGCCGCCGGTAACGACGGCGATTTTCCCTGCGAGCTTATGGGGCATGACCTGTCTCCTGATGGGTGAGACAGACTTGTGGTCGGGCAGATCATTCCAAAATAGAAGATCCCGAAAACCATCGTTGCAGGATTGAGCATGTCTAAACTTCCGGATTTCGAAGGGTTGGCGATGTTCGCCAAGGTGGCGGAGGAGCGATCCTTCGCCGCAGCCGCCCGCGCCATGGGCATTTCGGTCGCGACGGTCTCGCGGGGCGTTACACGGCTCGAAGAGCGCCTTGGCGCCCGACTGTTCAATCGCACGTCCCGCCAACTGGCGTTGACGGATTTTGGTCTTACTTTGGCCGAACGGGCGACGCGGATCTATTGCGAAGCGGAGTATGTAGAAAACGCCGCGCGGGAACTCTCCAGCCAGCCACGCGGGCTCATTCGTCTCGCTGTGCCGATGTCGTTTGGCTTGCGCTGGGTCGCGCCGATTTTACCTTCCTTTTTCCGGCTCTATCCGGAGGTGGCGATCGACCTGCATTTGAGCGATGCCGTGGGAGAGGGCTTCGACGCTGCGCTGCGCATCGCCGTTCTGCCGGATTCCTCGCTCGTCGCCAGGAAACTGTGTCCGGTCGCGGGCTTTATCGTCGCGTCGCCGGCCTATCTCGCGGGGCATGGCCGCCCGACCCATCCCCGCGAACTCGATGGTCATCACTGCCTCGGTTACGCCTACCGTCCCCGCCAGGACGTTTGGCGCTTCAGCAACGCGGCGGGGGACGAAGAAATCGTCACGCCAACGGGCCCCTTGCGCGTCACCAATGTCGACGCCCTGATACCGACCGTATTGGACGGCATCGGCGTCGCCGAACTGCCGGAGTTCATCGCTGCAGAATATCTCGCGAACGGCAGCATGGAGGCGATCCTAACAGACTGGACGCTCCCAAGGGGCGCACTTTACTTCGTGACTCCCTCGGCCCGCGCGCGTCCCGCCAAGGTCGAGGCATTGGCGGTTTTTTTGGCCGAACGTCTGTCCGAGCCTGTTTGGGTTGCGCAGCGCCGAAAACGAAGCGAGGCGCCCCACCCGTGAAGCTCAGGTTCGAAATTGTTCAGCATTCTCATTCCTGGTCAGCCCCACCTCCGCTGGGCGATATCGGCATGTCCCCGCTTGGTGGTCCTATCCACGCACGAGAACACCGCGCACTGACTGGGGCATTTCTCCCCTGCGCCGCCTTCGGCGACCGTTGAGACCGGAGACGCCACCCGCACAGACGCCGCCGGGAATGGCCGCTTTTTAGCGCGCAGCGGACGGCCGGTGCCGACGTGAAGCTGCCGTTCAGGTCGCGACGGTGGACATCGCAGCTGGGGGGTTACCGTCACTCGCGCCGCCATACTTTTTCCACGTCCGGTGAGGTCGCTCCGAGGATACGGAAAGTGTAATGCGCGGCGCTTCCGCAAGCAGATGGCGAACCCGATCGAGGAGAATTTCGTCGGCGTGGGTCACCCGCTCGCGCTGATGCATAAGCTCGAGCCAGGACTCGATCGTGAATGTCTCGAGGAATCGCCCGACATCGGCGACGTCTTCGTAAACGCCCCAGGCATAAGCCCCGTCGCGCCTCCGCGCATGTCCCAGTTCATCGACCGCGCCCAGGAACTCAGCGCGGTTCGTGGCGTCGACGCGGTATTCCACCACCGCGAGGACCGGCCCTTGGTTATTCTCGACCTTTCGCGTGGCGAGGGGGGCGCGCCAGTGCACCGCAGGAGAGAAATCGATTCCGGCGCCGGTCTGAAGTTTCCAACGCCATGTCAGCGGAATTCCGAGAACCAAGCCGGCCGCCGCGATGAAATAGGCGATCGGCAGCCCCTGCATCGCGGAGAGCTTACCCCAGACCGCGCTGCTTACAGTCGTCGCGCCGAAGATGAAGGTCAGGAATACCGCCAGCCCGCGGCCGCGCGCCCAATTCGGCAGCGCCACCTGCGCCGATACATAGAGCTTCGTCAACACCACGGTCCATGACGCGCCGCCGAGAAGGCACGCGCAAATAGCCGCAACGGGCCCGTTCGCAAGACCGAAAAGGATAAGCGCGAATGCTGCACCGATAGATCCCGTCGCTACGAGGCGGTCCGGACCCAGCTCGTCCTTCAGCCATCTCAGCGCCAGCGACCCCCCGACGGCACCGACCCCGATCGCACCGAGAAGAATGCCGTAGGTTTGCGGCCCCCCCGATATCTGATCCCGGGCCACTAGCGGCAGCAGCGCCAGATAGGCACTGGCGAAAGGAAAGAAAGCAAGCACGCGCATAAGTGTCGCGCGCAGCCATTGATTGTTCACAGCATGGCGAACTCCCGCGCGAACCGCGCTGACCAGTCGCTCCGCGGGCAAGCACTCGGCGGCGTTTCGCGGCTTCCGCCACCAGACCAAAGCCGCGACGATGACGCCGTTGCTGGCCGCGAAGATCCAGAAAGGGACAGCCATGCCTGCCGCCGCGATGACCAAACCGCCGAGCGCCGGCCCAGCGGCGCGCCCAACATTGAAGCCGGCACCGTTCGCGGCGATCGCGCTGTCCAGATCCTCTTTGGGGACGAGAAGCGGCGTTGTCGCTCCCCAGGCGGGCGAGGTGAGCGCTCCGCCCACGCCGAGCAAGAAGGTCGTCGCCAATAGGAGCGTCGGCGTTTCGAGCTTCAGTGAAACGAGGCCGGCGAAAATCACGGAGACGGCCAGAATCGCGACTTCGACCGCAATCAGCAAGCGCCGCGAATCGATAACGTCCGCCAAGGCGCCGGCCGGCAGAGTGAACAGGAACAGCGGCAGGCTGACGGCGACCTGAACCAGGGACACGGTCATCGGATTGGCGTCCAGGCTGGTGATCAACCAGCCGGACGCTGTGTCGAACATGGCGGTGCCGACGTTCGACACGAGGCTCGCAGTCCAAATCACTGTGAACGCCGCATAGCCGAATGCGCCCCAACGCGAGTGCGCGGGTTGCGTCGCGGTGGCAGAGGAATTCTGGTTCGCACTCAAGTTTGTTTCCTCGTAGGGCGCTTCACTTTCTCCCACACCCGCTGACCGGACTCCTGCCGACCGGGGCAGCGAATATCGCGACAAACGCGGGGCAAAGACAGAGGCGGCCCTTTCGTGTTTGCCTCAGAATGGCATCGGATAGAGCCAGTTGAACCACGAATGCGCCCGGATCGAAAATTCGCGCAGCGCCGCCCAGGCTTCGGTTTCCCCCATCCGTATAGATCGCAGCGGACGCCTGCGCGCCGGTCCTTCGCGGCCTCGATGTTCTCCTGCCTGGACGACACGAAATTCCACGGCGTTGCCTCCTGTCGGCCTTGCGCAAAATCCGCTACGCTACGACCAGCAGCAGCCAAGGAGCACGACATGCCGGAGCCGACCACATCGGCGACAGACGCCGCGCCTGCCGCGGTCGAAGACGAGCCGATCCGAGAACGCGTCAAAAAGCTGACGAGCCAGGTTCTGCAGCAGGGCCGGGTCGATCCCGAGGCCGTCAGAGAGGTTGCCAGCGCCGTCCTTGGTCGGACGCCCGGCAGTACCGCGGTGACCGGTGCGAAGGCCCGAGAATTCTTCGCCGAAGCAGTGAGGCAGCTTGACGATGCGCTCGTGAAATCCGCCAGCGCAACGCATGGCGCCCTCCAGCAGCTTGCGTCCCGGGGGCAGGACTTCACCGATAACGATCTCAAGCAGGCACTGGTCAGCCTGCGGAAGCTGGAAGAAGACTATGTGGCTGTCTCGAATCGACTTGCTGAGGCGCTGAGCGCCAATCTTCGCCGGGAAATGACGGAAATTGCCGCTCACGCCCAAAACCTCGGTGTGGAGGCGAGCGTTCGTGTGGCAAGCATGATGGGGGAGTTTGCCAGCAGCATGGGCGGCGGTTCGGGGCTGGCGACGGTGCGCGGCGCAAGCGCCAACATGGCGATGCTTGCCAGTGGCGTATTGGCCGGCATCGCGGATGCGCTGCGCGCCCATACCGAGGCGAAGGAAGGCAAATAGCAACCAATGGTTTCCGGGTTGCTCAGCACGGCCCGTGAGCTGCCGCGCCTGCGTGAGATCAGCATGGTCTTCGTGCGGCATGGGCTCGGAGACCTCGTGCGTCGCGCTGGCATCGCTACGCTGCTCGAGCACGCAGGACTTGTATTGCACTGGGGGGAAGCCACCGAAATCGCGCATCTTGAAGTGCAGCAGCGCGCGAGGCTCGCATTCGAGCAGCTCGGACCGACCTTCGTAAAGCTTGGCCAAATGCTCTCGACAAGAGAGGACCTGCTGCCGCCGGCATGGACGACTGAACTGGCCCGGCTGCACAGCGACGTGGCGCCGGTTCCGTTCGATGATCTCCTGCCGCAGATCGAACAAGCGCTTGGCCGCTCTCCGTTCGAAGTGTTTGCCCATGTTGAGCGCGAACCCTACGCTGCCGCCTCGATTGCGCAGATACACCGGGCCAAACTCGCCAGCGGCGCGCCAGTGGTCCTGAAAATTCGGCGTCCCGGGATCGAGGCAAAGATCGACGCTGATCTCAAACTCCTCGATCGCCTTGCGCATCTGATCGAGCGTGAGATGCCCGAAGTCCGTCGCTACCGGCCAGTCCAGGTCGTCGGCCAACTGCGCGGCTCGCTCGAGCGCGAGCTTGATCTCGCAGTCGAAGCGCGCAACACGGAACGCTTCGCGCGTAACTTTGCCGAGGATCTCGATATCCTAGTGCCACGCGTCTACTTGGAGTGGACGAGCAGCACGATGATTGTGCAAGAGCACATCGAAGGCATTCGCGGCAACGACCTGGCAGGCATCGACAGTGCGGGCCTCGACCGAAAGGCGCTCGCGGCGCGCGGTGTCGATGCCGTGCTCAAGATGATCCTTGTGGACGGCGTTTTCCATGCCGATCCGCATCCGGGCAACGTCATGTATCTGCCCGACAACCGCATCGCGCTGATCGATTTCGGCATGGTGGGTCGGCTATCGCCGGCGCGGCGCAGACAGATCATCGATCTGCTGGCGGGACTCGCGGGCCACGACGAGGAGGCAATGCTGGAGGTGCTGCTCGACTGGCGCGGCGATGAATTTGTGGACGAGGCTCGGCTCGCCGCCGATCTCGGCGAATTCGCGTTCGACTATGCCGACATGCAGCTGAAGGATCTGAAAATCGGGGTGCTCCTCCACCGAGTATCGGCGATCCTGCGCGAGCACTCCATCGTGCTGCCGAGCGATCTCACACTCCTGTTCAAGGCGCTCATCACCCTCGAGGGGCTCGGGCGCCAGTACGACCCCGAGTTCCGTCTGGTCGAGCGCGTCAAGCCGTTCATCGACCGCGCCATGCGAGAGCGCTATCAGCCGGTGGAGACAGCGCGGCGCGCCCAGCAGACGCTCAGCGAATTGTATGGCCTCGTCACATCGATGCCGCGCGATCTCGCGCGGTTGGTCAAAGACGCCCGGCACGGCCGCATGCGGGTCGATCTCGACCTCAAGCGTCTCGATCGCTTCGGTGATCGCCTCCACAGCGCAATGGATAGGGCAACCATGGGGATCATGACGGCTTCGCTTGTGGTCGGCTCTTCCATAGTGATGACGATTGCGCAAGGGCCGCGTCTGTTCGGCGTTTCATTGCTCACCTATTGCGGGTTGGTTGGTTACCTGGTCGCTTTCGTGAACAGCCTCTGGATCATCTTTTCGATCTGGCGGTCCAGTCGGCGATGAGGGAAACGATTAGGCATGTACTTTTTGGACTTCAACTCGTGGCCACCAAATCAGAATGTGTGACCTGCGGGAAGGACGGCAACGGTCGGTTTGCAATGCAGAAATCTGAAGCCGCCAATGTCTCAGTTGCGCCAACGGACTTGTATGGGGCAATTGGTGTCAAGGCTGTTATAAGCGGGCATCTCCTTGCTCGACTGGCGTGCGACATCTCCTCGTCCCGACCTGATTTTCGTTCGGCGGCTGCGCGCAGCGGCCGTCAAGGGTGGCCGAAGGCCATCGCGCAGCGACTTGCCCTTGGTGTGCCAGGCAGGGCCACTGGAGAGGAGGTGCAAGTCCTCTACGGAGCGAGTTGGTAGCAACCGGGAGCCGGAGGCAACTGCATGGGAGACTGGCGGCTTCGGACGTCCAGGCTCTTCGCCGCGAGGCCGTGTGTGGAGGATGGCAAGCCCTCAGGCGCTATGCAGGGTAGCACGGAAAATCGGCGGGGAAACCGTTCGGACCAATCATGACCGCGCCGGGAGAACACGCGCGTCCTGCCGCCTTCCAGGCGCGCCATGAGGCAGTAGCCGTCATCCTTGATTTCGTGCAGCCAATCAGGCCCGGAGCAGCCGTCCCCGCAAGCTGACGGCGCACCAGCGGCAGGAGGCTCTTGCTCGTCTTGCGGGTGGGGAGACGTAGGTGGACATGGCAGGCTGCAACAAACAGAATGCCTATGGCTCAGGCGTGGGTGCGTGTTACGAAACGGGCAATTCATCATGAGGTACGCATGCGCAGCAAAAGGCAATGCAAGACCGGCGCAATCCAGCTCCGAACGACAGCCACCCGCACCATCAAGCGGCATGCCGTCAATCGCACGGTGAACAGGCAATCGTCCGGCGCGATCCTCGCCGAGCTGAAGCACCGGCTGTCAGAGATTTACGATCTCACAGCGGCGGGGTCGGTGCTCACCTGGGACGAGGCCACCTATATGCCGAAGGGCGGCACCGTAGCACGGGGCCGTCAGTCGTCGTTGCTGCGACGTCTTGCTCATGAGCGTTTCGTCGATCCCGCGCTCGGTAGACTGATCGATCGTCTGGAGCCCGGGACCGACAAGCTTCCCGCCGACGACGCCAGCCTGATCCGCATCGTGAGGCGCGATTACGAAAGAGCCATCAGGGTCCCGGCCGAGTACGTTGCGCGCGCGAATGCGCATGGTTCGGCATCCTATAACGCCTGGATTTGGGCTCGGCCGGCAAACGACTTCGCGGCGATGATCCCTTTTCTCGAAAAGACGCTCGACCTGCGCCGGGAATACGCTTCGTTCTTCGCGCCCTACGACCACATAGCCGATCCGATGATTGACGACGCCGACGAGGGTATGACGACAGCCACGATCCAGCGCCTTTTCGCAGAGCTGCGGCGCGAGCTTATCCCCATGGTGCGCGCGATCTGCGATCAGCCTCCGGCGGATGACGGATGTCTCCGTCGCTCATTCGGCGAGGAGGCGCAACTCGGCTTTGGCCTGTCGGTCGCCACGCAGATGGGCTACGACCTCGAACGCGGACGGCTAGACCAGACCCACCATCCGTTCTGTACGAAGTTTGCGGCGGGCGACGTGCGGATCACGACACGCGTGCGCGAGAACCACATCGGCGACGCGCTGTTCTCGACGCTGCACGAGGCCGGACACGCGATGTACGAGCAGGGCGTGAACGCAGCCTACGAAGGGACGCCGCTCGGTAGTGGGGTTTCGTTGGGCGTCCACGAAAGTCAGTCGCGGCTGTGGGAGAACGTGGTCGCACGCAGCCGGCCGTTTTGGGAGCATTACTACCAGGCGCTGCAACGGACATTTGCCCATCAGCTCGGATCGGTACCGGTCGATATCTTTTATCGCGCCATCAACAAGGTGGAGCCCTCGCTCATCCGCACCGACGCTGACGAGGTGACCTACAACCTTCACATCATGCTGCGGTTCGAACTGGAGCTGAAGCTCCTCGAAAGACGGCTCCGGGTCAAGGACCTGCCGGAGGCATGGCGCGCCGGCATGCAGACCTATCTTGGCGTGACGCCGCCTAACGATCGCGACGGCTGCCTGCAAGACGTGCACTGGTATTTCGGAAGCATCGGCGGCGGGTTTAAGAGCTACACCATCGGATTTCAGGCTCCTCGCTGAAAGGAGTGGGTAAGTCGGAATTTGGGGGCGGGTGAGCGATCGCTCAGGGGAGATCGCGTTTAGCCTGAGGGGATGCAGGACACCGATCTTTTCCAGTTGGCCCTTGGTCTTTCGTCGCCGTGGACGGTGACGCGGAGCGAGTTCGACGCGGCGGACGGCCGGCTTGATTTGTACGTGGATTTTCCGCGGGGGAGCCGGTTCGCCTGCGCGCAGTGCGGGCGCGAGGGCTGCGCGGTCCACGACACGAAAGACGAGACCTGGCGGCATCTGGATTTCTTCCTGCACCGCACGCTGTTGCACGCGCGTATGCCGAGGGTGACGTGTCCGCAGTGCGGCGTGCGCAAGGTGGCGACGCCGTGGGCGCGCGCGGGATCGGGCTTCACGCTGTTGTTTGAGGCCTTCGTGCTGACTCTGGCCAAGGCGATGCCGATCGCCAATGCGGCGAGGTTGCTCGGCGAGCACGACACGCGCTTGTGGCGCATCGTCGAGCATTATGTCTGGCGGGCGGTGGAGAAGCTGGATTTGTCGGAGGTGAGGCGCATCGCCGCCGACGAGACCTCGGCGCGGCGCGGCCACGATTACATCAGCCTGTTCGTCGACATGGCGCGCCGCAAGGTCGTCTACGTCGCCGACGGCAAGGACGCGGCGACCGTGAAGGAATTCGCCGATTTCCTCGAGGCGCATGGCGGCAAGCGCGAGGCGGTGACCGACGCCAGCATCGACATGGGGGCTGCCTTCGAGGCGGGGATCAAGGAGAACTTCCCGAACGCCGAGATCACCTTCGACAAATTTCACGTCGTCAAGCTCGCCAACGACGCGGTCGACCAGGTGCGGCGCGAAGAGGCGAAAAACAACTTCCAGATCAAGGGCCGGCGCTACATCTTCCTCAAAAACGTCGACCATCTGACGTTGGAGGAAAAGGAGGCGCTGTCTCGGTTGGAAGCGCAGAACCTGGACACGATCCAGGCAATGCAGATCCGCATGAACCTGCAACAGCTGTTCACGATGAGCGCCCGATCGGCTCGGCGCTTCCTCGACCGCTGGAACGCCTGGGTCGAGGTGTGCGACCTCGGGCCGATGAAGAAGCTGGCCAAGACGATCATGGCCAAGTCCGAAGGCGTCCTCAGATCGATCGCCACCGGCCTGTCCAACGGCGTCCTGGAGGCGATCAACGGCAACGTCCAGGCCGCCAAGCGCAAGGCCAAAGGCTACCGAACCAAACGAAACCTCAAAGCCATCGTCTACCTCATCGCCGGCGACGTGCTCGCTAATTCACCCATTTGAAATAGCGACGAGCCGGATTTCAGAGCTACGCCATCGGAAATGTCCTAAGCGCGCAGTTCTTTGCCGCGGCCGTAAAGGACCATCCAGACATTTCGAGCGAGATCGCGAGCGGACAGTTCGGCACGCTACACGGCTGGCTCACCGACAACATCTACCGCCACGGCCGGACGCTTACACCGAACGAGATCGTCACCCGGGCGACCAGAAGTCCGATGACGATGGCGCCTTATCTTGCTTATCTGCGCAGGAAATACAGCGAGCTCTATCAGCTGCCGCAATCCTAGCCAACCACGAACGGCGCGAGGTGACGGTCGTCTCCATCGTGCCGCCAGGCCCAGCCCGGCGGGCTTCGGCCGGGCGCGCGCCTTGCGTCCTCACGGCGCTTTCGCTCCCCGTGTGGCGCCCCTTGTGCCGGCGAGCGGCAAAATCCATCTAGCGGAGGGGCCGCGAGGCTCGGGGGGGCTGCCGTCAGGCGCGGAGTTGACCATGTTCGCCGAGGTTTCAGAAGTTCGTCTGGCGCAGGAGGACGGGGGTCCGCCGACGATGCTGGGCGTGGGCAGCGCGCCCGGCGAAAGCGGCGTCTTCGTCCTCAACGCGCGGTTCCAAGGTGGCATGCATTTCAGCGCGAAGCCGCGAAGGCACCACATCTTCTTCCAAGTCTCTGAGCAAGCGCATTTCGAATGCCGCATCGCCGATCGAACGCTTTCGCACGAACCGCAGGCCGGGTCGCTCTCCATTTGTCCGACTGGAGCCGACTACGTCGCCGACTGCGCAGGAAGTGTGGAAGCCATTGTCGTCGCAATCGATCCCAGCAACCTCGCGCT
Organism: uncultured Alphaproteobacteria bacterium; assembly: GCA_963758335.1. Classification (GTDB taxonomy): domain Bacteria; phylum Pseudomonadota; class Alphaproteobacteria; order Rhizobiales; family Beijerinckiaceae; genus Roseiarcus. The sequence continues at coordinate 2,488,192 of CAVWVF010000004.1, forward strand.
TGCGGCCGCAGAAGATTCGGCGCTCGACGCGCAATTGATCGAACGGTTCACAGGCTACGACCAGCCGCTGCTTGATCTTGCCCGCGACCTGGCGTCGGAGAGTGCAAACGGCTACCCGAACGGGCCGCTTTTCTGGAACGAGAGAGCGAGCGCCTTCCTTGGTGGTTTGCTCGTTCGGCATACTTCAAATTTCGATGGCCGGGTGCGAGGCGCGTTGGGAAAGGACGTGCTCCAGCGGCTCAGAGACTACATCATGGCCCACCTGGATGAGCCCATCGAGGTCGCCGCGCTCGCCGAGATTGCGGGGCGCCGGGGCGGATTTCCTAGCGATGCGTCATGCCCTTTCCTCGCGCCGGCGCTCGACTCGCCTTTTCGGCAGTCCCTTCCGTGACCCGCAGCGTCGACTTTTCCTTGCCGAAGCCCGAAGAAGCGATGGCCGTTCCAGTTGGTCCCCGTCATCGCCTTGGCGATCTGGGACAGGCTGCCGAAAGTCTGGCCATTCCAGGCGAAGCCCTGCTCCAGGATCATGACCCGCTCGAGCTGGCCCCTCCATTCACGAACGAGCAGCGCGCCGGTCTTCAGTGCGACGCCCTGCCGAGTCTGTGGGGCGCGCCTGTCGAAGGGGACGCCGGCGCCGCCGTCCTTCTCGCAGCGAAGATTCCGACGGATCGATTTGTCGAGATCGCCGAAAGCGTCCGACTGGAGTCGATAGGCAAGCACCCTCATTAATAGCCAGCGCGGGAGATGGGCAGGCGCTTCGCCGCCCAAATGGGCGCGCCATTGACGGCGCAGTCCATCGAGATCGCGTCCCTCGAGATCCGCCACGATCGAGAAAACAGAGACATCGCGCGGCAGCGAAGCCCCCCACGTTGCCGCCATCGGACGCTTCGCTGCCAGCCCGGACTTGGCTTCCGTGCGGCCCATGCCGATCACGCCGCCCGCTTCGTCTTAGGCTTGGGCGCTCGGCGGCCGTGGACTGCTGCCGTCTGGACGGCCACACGATCTTCGCTACCGGGAGAGTCGCCCGAGAGCCGGTAGACAAACTCCCCAGCGTCGCTCCGTTCGCGGGTCACGGCATATCCCCGCTTGCGCAGCCCGGTAATCGCCGCCCGGGTCGTGTGCGCAAGCCATCCCGTCGCCTGGGTCAGATCGACGATGGTTGCGCCGTCGGCTCGCCGCAGCAGGTCGATCATCAGCGCCAGCTTGCTGCCGTCTCGCGGAGCGGCCGTAGGGGCGTGTCGGCCGACGTCATCCCGACTGACGCCATTCTTCGCCTCAGGAAGCTGAGGCGACGCCTCGCCGGGCTCGATCGCGTCTTGCGGTCCCTCGTCGGCGGCGATCGCTTTCAACCCGGCCGCCGTCAATTTAAGCGCAAAGCTCCGCCCGGTTTCGTCGCGACGCCACGGCGGCGTTCCAGATTTTGCGTGGATCTCGCGGGCAAAACCAAGCTTCACGAGCTTGGCGCCCGCTTTACTGACAACCGCGCCCTTCATCGTCTCGGGCGCTGCCAAGCAGCGGTCTTCGCGCTGCGCCGCCGCGCTCATCATCATAAGCTGCGCATCGGTAAGTTTGACGCTCATGATCCAACCCTTCCTCTCATCCCGGAGGCCCGGTCGATCCGAGCCCCCCACTGGGACGAGCCCCGGATCGGCTGAAGCCGAAGGGGCGGTTGGGTCACCCGCGCATCATGCGCGCCGCGTCTGACGACGACACAATGCTCGACGCCGAACGGAAAGCCAGTCCTTTCTGCACAGGGCGCACGATCGTGGTGAATGAGCCGGAAGACCCTTGGACGGGATCAGCGGCATCGTCGCTTTGGAAATCAGGAACGCGCCAGTCAGGTTGACCGAAATGACTTCGTCCCACAGGGCTTCGCTGGTCGTCTCGACCGTTCCGTAGCGTTGGATGCAGCGGCCTAGCGATGAATTTTATCTCGACGACGAGCGCCGCCGGCCAGGTGGAGCGGCCAATGTCGCCGCCAATCAGTTGTGAAGGCGGCTGAAAGGTTGGCCCTGTGGTCCTGCGGTGGTCCGGGACTTGAGCCGCCCGCTTCGTAGCCTGACGCCAGTGGCCTTTTCTGCGTGATGGCGGCATATGATCAGCTGACAACATCAGGGCCACACGCCTCGATGGGGCCGTCCTTGGGCGGGCGGTCCTGATCGTCGATCACAACGTGAAAGGCATATCGGCGCTCGTCGACCGGATTTACGCCATGCATGTCGGCGAGCGGATCGCCGAGGGCGCGGTCCAGGAGTGCGCTGTTCGAGTTTTGCCGGACCGCTTCCCTTCCGGCGCATTCCCGCGATTGTCGCCGCGTTCGGAGCCGCCCAGGGGCGAACGGCCCGCGCGTTTCATCAGCGGTCAGATTACGGTTTGCGCACCGTCCCTATGAGCGGAGTTTTAACTGGGGCCGCGACTCCGTAGATCACGGTGAAGCCCGACCCTCCGCCCTGGGTTGAGGCCACTGATGCCGTTTTCTACCTTCGAAATGTTGCCTTACGATCAACAGGTCGCGCGCCGGCCGGGAAGGCGCGCAGGGTTTCCTCGGCAAACCACACCACACTCCGTAGCTGCTTCGCCATCTGGTACTCGAACGTTGTCCAGCGACGGCCGGAATCGACGTGAAGTGGTCATTCCAGATCACGAGGACAAATCCCCGCAGCTCAGGGATTCGTGAACATTTGAATGCGTTTCCTCGACCCGCATCATAATTGCGCGCTGGCCTCGATCGTGGCTTTGAGTTCCAGCGCCTCTTCAACTCGGGATCGTCGCGCAGGATCTCCGCGGCCAATCCGCGCCTGCAACGTCTATGCCGATCCCGTATGGGCGCGGCTCAAGGCTGATGAGGCAGGGGCGATGACGCAGAACAATCTCGGCGCTGCGCTCTCGAGACTCGGCGAGCGGGAGAGCCGGACGGCGCGGCTCGAGGAGGCGGTTGAGGCCCTATCGCGCGGCGCTGGCGGAATGGACGCGCGAGCGGGTTCCGCTCGACTGGGCGACGACGCAGACCAATCTCGGCAATGCGCTTCGAGCGCTCGGCGCGCCAATCGAGTAGTTTGGAATGCCAGAGGGGCGTCCGCCGAAGCCCGCCCTCTTTCCCCGCCCCGCCATCGGGCTAAAGGCGGCCCCAGAGCCTTCAGGACGGCTTTCTTGCCGTCCGGGCCACCACCCTACCGGCCGACCCGCGGCGCGCGTCAGAAGCGGCCATGATCCGCATCGCCCTCACCGCCGTCGGGATCCGACTCCCCCGCGCACTCACTGCCGACTTCATCGACAACGCTCTTAGAGCAAGCGAGGGGATCGCTGGCCTCTCCGCCGCCATGCGTGATCTGATTGCGGCGCGGACTGCGGTAATGGCGGCGGTCGCTGCGATCGACGCCGACATGAGGCGCATGACAAGGGCCTCCGCAGCTTCGCCGCGGCTCGCCCATGCCACGCTGAGGCCTATCCCTTCAGTTGGGCGACGAACCCCCGGCAATGTCGCCCGAGCGCTCACTTCGGCGCCTGCATCTTGGCATAGACGTCGCCGGGAACGATGACAGAGACCAGCGTCGATGGAAGCGGGGCCGGCGTCCGAAAGCCTCGCAAGGAGGAAACCGCGGGTAGGAAAGGGCGCTGTTTGGTTGGGCGCGGCGCGACCTATGGGGATTTTGGGGCCGCGGACGCAGCGCTGGTGGGGCTTCGGGGGCCGGTGGCGCGCATTGTTCTCGGTGGGAGTGCTGATGCTGCATTATGAGGGCCAGATGCCCTGCGAACGGATCGTGGCGCTTCTGGCCGGTCTGGGCCTGACGATCTCCAAACGTCAGGTGGTGCGGCTGTTGACCGCGAAGCTGGATAGCTTCCGCGCCGAGGACGAGGCTGTGCTGCGGGCGGGGCTTACCGACGCGTGCTTCGTCACCGTCGACGACGCCGGGGCGCGCCATGCGGGCAAAGGCTGTTTCACCACCCATATCGGCGAGCTTCCACCTGGCCGACGAGATCCGCTACATCCAGCGCCGCGCCGCCGATCACGATGGCCGCGTCGTCACCATCGGTCAACTTGTGCTGTTCTCCAGCGAAACCGGCGATGCATGGCTCATCGACCGCGACGACCGTCTCGCGCTCCGCCTCGGCAGCCAGGGCGACCTTGAACCGTTCCACATCGAAGAAACCGACACTTCCTTTGCGATCGACTGGAAGGGCCACTACAGCATCGAAGGTGCAGCCTTCGTCTACACGGATCGCGACTCCGGCCGCATCACAACCGTGCTCGGTTACCCGACCGACCTGCTCGCACCGCAAGAATGATTGGAAAATTTCAAATATGTTTGGGTGGACTTTAGACGAGCGAAGGCGCATGTAGCGGGCGTTTTTCAACGAGCGGCCGTCTCCGCGTTTCGGGTTCGCCGGCGGCCGCGAATCTCGGTGGGCATGAGGAGAGGGTAGCGATGGTCACAAGAGTAGCGATCAACGGCTTCGGACGCATCGGGCGGTTCGTATTGCGCGCCGTCGTCGAGACGGGCCGGACGGACGTCGAGGTCGTGGCGATCAACGATCTCGGCCCGGTCGAGACCAACGTGCATCTGCTGCGTTTCGACAGCGTGCACGGGTGCGCGGAAGTCCAAACTCGCCCCCGCCGCGCTCAACGCGCGGTGCTTCCCACGCCGCCCGTCAACGCGACTTCGCAGGCCCCACTTGCGCCATGCGGGCTATTGCCGTGATCCGCGACCTCGGTCGCGAGCGAGCCATCATTGTTTACTCGGCGATGCAGGATCCGCTTTTCGCGTCCGTTCGCGATGCCGACGACCAGCGCGACAACGCGCCGACGATCGACAGTCGCGGTGCGCGGCGACCTTTGGACAATGGGTATTTTTTTTCGGCGGAACTCCAAACTTGGCGCCGCCGCGAGCGCGCGACGTCGGGCGCCATCGAGGTGCCGCGCCGCCTCGCCGATTTACGCTACCACATGGTGCCCGCTCGTCGAACGAAGCAAGTTATCCCGCTCGTAAGCGAGCACATCGGACAAGCGATAGCGCACGCTTCTGCCGATCTTGACGAAGGGGACGTAGCCGCCGTAGACGCGCGCGTTGCGCAACGTCTTGACGCTGCGCTGATGCCGAGTCGCAAGTTGCCGCTCGGTCAGAACACCTCGTGCACTGCGTCGGCGTGCAACGGTGCATTGGTATCGGCTCGCATGCATTCACTCCTTGCTTACACGGTGCCCGCCTGCGGCGCGACGGCAGGATCGTCATCCGCCATTCGCCGCGAGCGCGCTTTTTGCCATGGGCGCTTCCGCAACGTTGGTTGTTTACTCAACGCTTTCGATCGCTCGAACTCGCGGCGCCTGGCGCCAACGCCGGCGTCTCGCGCGCCTTCGGCGACCGGCGTCGCGATGCGGACATTCGCTTGAACTCGCCCTCGATCGCGAACCGGGTAGCCCCCATGCCGCGAGGACGAGGCGCATCGCGCGCCCAGCCGCGGACGGTCGCGCGACGCGATCGCCGTGACTTGCGGCAATGCCGGCGCGCGCGCACAGTCTGACGCCGCCAACGCGCTCTCTTTGTCGCCCCCGGGGAATGGAAGCGTTATCCGATCGATCGGACTGAGCCGGAATGGCCGGCCGCGGATCGTCTCCCTGCCCTCGCTCGTCATCTCGCCTGGAGAACAGTAATCATCCTCGGGACGACCCTTCGGCGGAACGCCGACATTCGTTTGGCCCCAGCACGACAGGAAGTCGCTCATCGCCGTCGACTGTCGTCGATGCGTCAATTCGTGCGAAGCCGTCTTGGCGCGTTGATCGTGTCGATTTTCGTCGGCCAGTATTTTTCGCATGAGGCCGCGCGATTTGTCGCCGCCAACGCTCGCACTCTCTTAAACGCGCGGAGGTCGTGATCGCGTGTGCTTGGGTAGATTTGTCGAGATGCGTCATGTGAGACGCGTTGCGCCGACACGTCGCTTGGCGTCGATAGTTAATTTGTCGTGATCTGTACTATCGGCCGCTCGCCTACCCTGCCGAGCTTCGCTCGCGAGAACCTCGCCGCCGTGAGCCTCGCGCCGAGATCTGAAGATCCCTGCGATCTTGTAGCCGACAAGGGTTATCACTCGCGCGAGAGCCCGAAGGAGTTCGACGGCTTGCCATGGACGACGCGCATCGCCGAGCCCAAGCCCGCCAAAAGTTATCTGCTTGGCATGGCGCCAGATGATCCATGAGACCATCTTTGCCCTTGCCGTCGTAGCCAGTCTGTTCGGCGGCCCGCGTGATCGCCTCTTTCAGCGTCTCAGGCGTCAGTGGCGTGTTCCGTTTTCGGTGCCGTCGAACTTCGTTTCGACCTCCATGATCTCTCTGATAGCGACTAGCGCGTCTCTAGCGGTATCGGGGCCGTCTGCGATGCGGATGAACCGCAGCGCAGCACAGGCCATTTCAAGTACGAGCAGCCAGGCATGCTCCGGGGAGCAGTCTTCCCGGCACTTGGCGAGGTAACTGAGGAACCTCTCAGTGAGCGCGGCGATATCCTCAACGCAATCGTGGTCGGCCCTGGCCTGTTTACGGCGTGGTGACTCGTTATTGCTCATGTTCCTGATCCTGACTTGCGGATTGACAACCGAATCCTCAGTCACCCGCATTCGCCGAGATGACTATTGTTTACTCGACGTTCGGAGTGCGTCAGACGCGGTCTGCGCCGCGTCATGTGTCAACGTGCTTTTCAATTTCCGACCTGCTCCCTGTCGAAGGAAACAACACGCGATGACTGGTTCCTGCTTCGGACTAGCGTGTGTCTGTTTGGTTCGCCGCTGGCACAAACCATCGTGCGCGCCGACGCGATCCCGCGTCAGTGCGGTTATGCGATTGCCGGTGCGCGTACCGGCACGTCGGGTCCCGCATGGGCAAATGTATGTCTGGGGGTGTGAGCTGCATGTGGACATAGCTTCAATGGTGCCGCGCGATCCAACGGATGCCTGTCGACGTGAGAATGTGAGGCGACGGTCTAATCGTCTTGTCGCGGACAAGATTGTGCAGCGGTCGGGCGAGACTCATTCTCACCGATCTCACGCGAATTGAGCACAACGCGACCCACTCGACATGCTCGAGAGTTTCATGCCAGGGACCGCACGGAGCGGCTTGAGGCACGACGCAAGTGAGCGTCAGTCCGAGTTCGTGTGAGAATGTGAGAGACCCAGCCTTGCGGGGCTCGTCGAATTGCGGGAGCGCCGTCGCGAATTGAACAATCGATCTCACCATCTCACACGAATCGAGCACGACGGCGATGCAAGCGGACCGATTGAGATTTTGGAGTCGGGGTACGCTCGGCGAGCGGGCTCGCAGCGCGGCGAGACCGGCGCCGCGTGTCCGAGTTCACGTGAGAATGTGAGATACCCGGCGGTGCGGCGCTCGTCGAGTGGGCGGACGCCGACGCCAAAGCTGGCAATGGGGGGCGTTTATCAGCTCATAGCGCCGCGCGCAAAGGCGCGAGTCATCCGCAGCCGCAGATTGCGACAACCCGATCGACTTTCAACGTCGAGTAAACGGTCCCCGGGAAAGTCCAAGTGCGATGCCCGCCGCCGCGGGAATAGCGCACAACGCAGTGAGCGGTTTGCAAGAGGAAGGCGAAGGGACTGCACGACACGAGACGCCGCGCAACCGGTCGACGCGAACAGGCCAATGACGATGCCGCGGGCGCTTGGAAACTCATGCACTTGGGTAGCAAGAATCGAATTCAGGTCAATATGGACATGCGCCGCAGTACGCCGAGCGCGCCGGACGCAGAGTTAGCATTGCCGCCGAGTAAATCATAGTCGGGGCGAGCAAAGAATTCAGCACGCGCGCGCGGCGAACAGCGAACGGCGTACGCAGTCAGCGTACTACAGGCAAGCCGCAGAAATCGCGGCCATTCGGCGAAATCGATCGATGAGTAAACCAGCGGTGCTGAAAGGCGACTGACAAGGCGCGCGCTCACGACGAACGGAAAATGACGTCGGCGCGTGGCGCGCGGAACTCGGGGTAAACAATGAGTGACGACAAACGACAGGCAGCGAACTCGCCACCGTCCATCGGGCAAATCGAAGAGGTGTTCCTGACGGAGCGGCAACTGGCGACGCGACATCAGCGGAGTGTGAAGACGTTACGCAATGCGCGCGTCTATGGCGGCTACGTGAATTTCGTAAAAATTGGCAGAAGCGTCCGATACCGGCTGTCCGACGTGCTCGCTTATGAGCAGGCCAACTTGCTACGCTCAACGAGCGACGGAAAACATGTCGAACGCTGACTTGCCGAGACGAATTGCGCGGTCGACGGCGACTGCTTCATCTATTGATCCCTTTGCGCCCAACGTCGCGCAATTTCGCGTGAGGCGTCGACAGAGCGCAAACAATCCGCGGGAAAGCGCTCGGATAAGCGCCGCCTCAAATTTTGCGCACGAAAGACAGCCGCAGTGCCTCATCGCGCGGCGCGGTTGATCGCTCGCGCGCACCCATCATCATCAACAAAGGAAAGTGACATGACGCGAGTGACGCGGTTCTCGCTCCGCGAGTTGGTCGGTGCCGAATATTTCGGCGACGGGCCGCCGCACTGGATCGTAAACGCCGGGAAGCGCTGGGAACGCGCGGCGGAAACGTATCACGACGCGGTGCGGCGACGTGACGAGGTTGTTCGCAAGCTCGACTGGCATCGCAGCGATTCTGGCATGACGATCTGCGCGACGCTCGCTCGCAAATTGGAGGCGTGTCAGCCGAATCGGCGATGTTTCAGCGGCGCGTGTCCGATTTGCTTACGGGCCGTCCAACGCTGGTTCGTCGTTAGTGGTCTGCGGTTCGGGTCGTGGCTGAAGCGGGGTCGCGGTCAGAAGTTAACGATCTTCTCGCTTGTGCCGACTTTGGCGAAGCGGCGTTAGGGACGCTTGCGGAATTTGATTGGAATAAATTTCGCGCGCAGGCGGCTTGCGCGTTGCGAGATGCGGGCGTCGATCAATTCCTCACCGGCATAGACGTAAGCCTGAATCACTTCGACGGCTGCCGAGACGAAGCGGTCTTTCAATTCCAGCTATGGGGGCTGATCGAAGAGCCGCGAGAGCCGTGGCGCAAACAGACTGAAGGAGGCGATCAATCGAAGTCGCGAGATCGCGCGACCCCTTTTCTCTTTTGAGCCGAGATGCGCGAGGGCGTCGCTGGCTTATGGTTTGAAAGGTGAATTCACGCGCCGCGTTTCGTACGTTCGAGACTATGCGCATCGCGATGATCGCGGAGCGGCTCGGGATACGCGCGGACGGAAATTGCGCGGGGCGGCTTGGGTCGAGCTGATGCTGTTCCTGGATCGAATTGCGCCACCGGGGCGCATTGTCGCGGCAGGCGCCAACATTGGCGCGCACGGTGCCGTCACGTCTCGACGCTTGCGAGACGCGAGCGATGCATGGACGCGAGAATCTCGCGGAACGGTGCGAGGTGCCACGGCTAGCCTTCGAAGTTGAAGCGATATCCCCCGGCCGGAACGAGCGAAGTGAACGCCGGCGCGGGCGGGTTCCCACGCGCCCGAAATGCTCAGATCCGGAAACCACGGTCGTAAGAGCGCCACAGAGTGTTGTGACGATCTCACTTTCTCACATCGTTCGAGCAGGCGGTTTACCAAGATGAGTTCAGGAAGCAGTTAGCGAGGTCAGTCATGTACAAGTCTGCAACATCGCCCCCGGTGCGTAGGGCCCTGATAGGAAATTCGGCGAACGTCGGGAAGAGCACACAATCGACGCGCAGGCCGGTCACGAAGAGCGCCGCGGCGAGCGAGGCGCCAGCGCAATCTCGCTCGAAATGGAGGGCGGAAATCGTCGCCGACGATAAGACGAAACGCGTGACGTTGATTCTGATGTTTCCAACGTACGGCGGCAAAGACAGATGCCTTAGAGTGCCCGCAGAGCGCCGAGAGAACTTGGCGTGGGTACGGAAAGAACTGCTCGGTTACGACGCCGCCCTTCCTGGTCCTGCGGCCCACGATTGCGAATTCATCAAGCGGATTCTCGATGGCGTCGCGCTAAGGCCGTTGATCGAGACCCACAAGCCCGGATTTACCCCTAGCGGGAGAGGTTTCGTCTTAGGCGACCAAATGTTGGGTGGCGCTAAGGATGGTTACTGGTGGCGCGACGATCCAGACGAGATGAATCTCGGCGCGGTTCGAGGGACAAAGAGCCGCTGGGATGAAGTTGGGAAACTGCTCAGGCATTCGTCGTTCATCAGCTTGGCGGTTCTGGCGATGCTCGCGAGTCCTGTTCTGAAGTACGTGGAGTTGCGCGCATCCAAGGGACGACCTCGCGCGCCATTGGTCAGTGAGACGGCGACTTTCAATTTCGTCGGCAGGAGCGCTTCAGGAAAGACCCTGGCGCTTGAAGTTGCGGCCAGCGTGTCGGGCCCTCCCAACAAGCGGTCAAAATGGGACTTCTCGCGTCGCGGCGCTGAAGAATATCTCGAATCGCGCAACCAAGTCGGAGCGATTTTCGATGATGTGGAAAAACACATCGGCGAATACATGAAGTTGACTCAAGCGATAGCGATCGTGACGCAATACGTTCCCGAGGGCAGTTCCAAGGAGTTGTCAGGGATCGTCCGAACGAAGGGGCTCGATCGTCTGACGTGGCAAACATTTGCACTCAGTTCGAGCCCCTTGCCCATCGATAAGTTCGTGCCGAAGGTACGAACCGACGGCGAGAAGGTGCGCTTTATGGATCTGACTCTGCCGCCACGGAGCGGGGGAGGGATTATTGACGCGCCACTCGCTCGTGTTGATCGTGTGAAGTTCGGAATCGAGACGGCAAAAAAGATTGAGCTGGGGATCGCCGTCAACTCCGGGCATTTGATGCCGGCGTGGATCGAGGTCTTGTTAGCAAAAGACTGCTCTGACGACTTTGAGAAGTTCAGGGATTTCTTCGTGCATTTAGAGCGGTATCCGAACGGATTGAATTGGTTGGGGGATTCCCGAATCGGTTAATTTCTGCTTCGTCATTCACGCTGCGAGAATGGGGGCGGCGGGGATGGGTCTTTCCAACGATCTTCGCGAGCGCGTGGTTGAGGCGGTGGTCTTGGGCGGGTTGTCGCGCAATCAGGCGGCCGCGCATTTCAAAGTGAGCATAGCGAGCGCAGTGCGCTGGGTGAAGCGGTTCCAAACCACGGGCGAGATTTCGCCGGCGCCTTCTGGCGGCGACCGACGCTCCGGCCGGATCGAGGCGCATCGCGACTATCTGTTGGGCCTGATCCGGCGCAGCCCGGACATGACGCTGCTCGAGATCCAGGAGCGGCTGATCGCCAATTGCGGCGAGCGCTTTGCGGTCTCTGTGCTGTGGCGTTTCTTCGACCGTCACGAGATCACCTTTAAAAAAAACAGCGCATGCCGAGGAACAACAACGCGTGGACGTGCAAAGTCGACGCCGGGAATGGTTCGCGGGGCAGCTCGATCTCGATCCGACGAAACTCGTTTTCGTTGACGAGACCGGAGCCTCCACCAATCTCGCGCGCAAAGGCGGACGTTGCCGGCGCGGGCGCCGCTTGCGGGCGGCCATCCCGCACAGTCACTACAAAACGGTGACTTTGGTCGCCGGCCTTCGCCTTCGCGGCCTGACGGCGGCAAAGACTTTCGATGGACCGATCAACGCCGCCCTGTTCGAGGATTGGCTGGAGACAGAGAAGCTCTCTCCAGAAAAGTCGGGCGCGATGATCGGAGCGATCGACTTCCGCGTGCTGACAGGCCAGGGGGCAAGCATCGACACCACGACCGCCGGTGGTCGGCTGGTGTTCGGGATATTCGCCGCGCTGCACGCTCTCGCCCGGCGAGATCGTCGTCATGGACAATCTCCCGGCTCACAAGGGGCCGCGGGTCGAGCAACTCATCAAGGCGGCGGGCGCGGAGTTGCGATATCTCCCAGCCTACAGTCCTGATATGAACCCCATCGAAAAAGCCTTCTCCAAGCTCAAAGCCTTCCTGCGCAAAATCGCCGAACGGACCGTCGCGGGCCTCATGCGCGCCCTCGAAACCTGCGCCGAAATCTTCAAGCCCTCGCAATGTACAAATTACTTCAAACCCTGTGGTTATGAGCACGATACAGGATGATCGGATTCCGCTCTAGCATCCACGCGCGACGTCATACCTCTGGGTTCCGTTACGCGGTCACGACAAGCACACGCTCCATGGCGGCCGAGACCATCGCGTGAAAGGCGAAGCCTTCGCGCGCAGCGCGTCGTCGCTCCAAACGAACGGTCGTCTCAATTTGCTTCTGCGCGACGCCGGTCTGCGGTTGGCTCGCAGCAATTTCTCGGCTGGCCGATTTGATCGTCGCCCAAATGGTCCCCCCCCCGCCGCCAACACCGCGAGGGCGCCCGCAATTAGGGTCTGCCAGTCATAGAGAAACCGCGCCACTTTCCAGTGCTGTATCCAGTCCTCAATTGGCATTTGGCTGGCCACGCGCCTCCAATTGAGCGAGACGCAGGATGACGTCGCTATAGTCCTCGCCAGGGCCGCGCATGGCATGCAGGCGCTCCAGCGGCGCTTTTTGACGGCGCAACAGGACAAAGCAATGAAAGAGGCGCCCTTATCCAAGGTCTATCAACTGCTCGAGCCGGGTCCAGTCGTCCTGCTGACGACTTCGTTTCGGGGCCGCGCCAACGTGATGACGCTGTCGTGGCATATGATGGTCGAATTCACGCCGCCGATGGTCGCCTGCGTGGTGAGCAGCGCCAATCACAGCTTTGCGGCGCTCCGCGCGACCCGGGAGGCGATCGAGCAGACGTTCAATACGCGCTTTCGCCTTTTGAGGAATGGGATCGCCGTCCGGCTGGCGCAGGGCAGTCAATTGCTCGCGGCGATCTCGTCGCAAAGCCTTGTACCCCTTTACGCCCAGCGTCGCCAAAATGCCGTCGATCTTGTTGACGATCGATCGCCGCTCCCCGGTCAAATCCTCCCGTTCTCGATACGCACGCCGCGCTTCCTCGTCGGCTTCGCTCGGGATGGCACCATCGAACAGACCCGAGGCTCGCCCCGTAGGCAAGCCATCAAAGTGCGCAGCAACATCTCGACATCGATGATATCCGTCTTTGCCCGTCGTGCCCGCCGATCCACAGGTAGGCTCGATGGCTGGATCACGTGGACCTCGATGCCGCGTCGGGCAAGGAAACGCGCCAGCCAAAATCCATCGCGCCCAGCTTCATGGGTGAGAATGACCCGGGCGAGGCGCGTCGTTACCTGAAAAACGAACTGCTATGTATGACGCCTATATGGAAATGGTCTTCAGCCGTGAGGCTGAGAAGAGTGACATCGTTCGAGATAACAGAGATTTACTTGTCGATATTCACAGATTTCTTGCGTGGCAGCTACAAACTGCGGCTCCTCGCTGAATGGAGTGGGTAAGGCCGTTTTTTGGGTTCGCTTGGGGAGCGATTGGTTGGGATCGAGTTTATTGTGAGGGGATGCGAGACACCGATCTTTTCCAGTTGGCCCTTGGGTTGCAGTCGCCGTGGACGGTGACGCGTAGCGAGTTTGCGGTCGAGGATGGTCGGCTCGATTTGTATGTGGACTTTCCGCGCGGGAGCCGGTTCGCCTGCGCCGAGTGCGGACGCGAGGGTTGCGCGGTTCACGACACGAAGGATGAAACGTGGCGGCATCTGGACTTCTTCCAGCATGGCACGCTGTTGCACGCTCGTGTGCCGCGCGTGAGCTGTCCGAACTGCGGGGTGCGCAAGGTCGCCACGCCGTGGGCTCGGGCGAGTTCCGGGTTCACGTTGTTGTTCGAGGCCTACGTGCTGGCGCTGGCCAAGGCGATGCCGATCGCCAATGCGGCCAAGCGGCTTTGTCACGTTGCCGTGCCGCGAGCGCGAAGTGTCGGCGCCTCAGGAATTGTCAGGCCGCCGCGACCGCCGTCCGCCACGTGGTCATCGCCGCAGCGCGAAGCACGCGGTGCGTTTGGGCTGAGGTGAGATGGCGTTGGACGTTGAAGGTATTGTAGACGGCGGCGTGTGCGGAAAGAAATTTCTGGGCTGAGCTCGGGCTCTTGAACCGCTGCATCTTGCGCTCCCGCCGCCGCGTCGGCTGATGCGAATTTTCAGCTCGATTGTTTTTCCATCGCCCGCGCTCATGCCGGCGTTCGATCCCAAGTTCCCGGACCGCGGCCCTGTATGATCGCAAGTCGTCGGTGACCAACCGCTCAGGAACAAAGGCATACTTCCTCAGGAGCTTGCGCATCAGTTTCAGCGCGGCGTGCTTGTTTCGCTTGGACTGGACCAGCACATCGAGGACCTCGCCTTCAGCGTCGACAGCCCGCCAAAGGTAGACCATACGACCGTCGATTTTCAGATAGACCTCGTCCAGATGCCAAGTGGTGTGAGGCTTCAGACGACGCTTTCGCAGGTCGGCCGCGATCATCGGTCCGAAATGGTTCACCCAACGCCGAACCGTCTCGTAAGACACCACCACTCCGCGTTCCGCCAATAAATCTTCGACGTCGCGCAGGCTGAGGGTGCACCGGAGGTAAAGCCATATCGCTTGCTGAATTATCTCAGGCGGGAAACGATACCCGCTGTAGCTGATCTTGTTCATCCGCATGCGGCTACCCGGCCACCGAGAACGCCGCAAGCCCGAAGCGCCGTGACAATGCCGGTGGCGGCCGGCCTGCCGGTCGATCAGCCGGGCGAGCAGCGGCGCGATGCTGGTCGCCGGCTTCACGTTCATGGGCTCGGGCGAGATCGGATCGAGGCGACGGCGCAGGCCACTGGCGTTCTGGGTCTTGTCCTGGGGATAGAGCCGGGACAGCACCTTGCCGGTGCGCGCGTCGACGAGGTGGACGAGGCCGAGATTTCCAGCTCCATCACGACAATCTCGTCACGCTCGCCGAGACCAGGTCCGATCTGAAGCCGGATCGGCGAAGCCCCTCTCACGCGGTTCCTCGCGGGTCCCGAGGTGACACGGCCCAGCCCCGACAGCGACACGCTGCGCCTCGCCTACACCCGCCGTGGTGACAATCCCAGTGCCATAATCCATTCACGTACGCGGCCTCATAGCTGCGCACCTCGCGGTCGAGCGCCGCTGAGGCTGCGCCTCCGGCTTGGGGCGCGCCTCCGCCGCCCGTCGCGCCCTACGCCTATGGCTACGGCGCTCCGTACGGCGGCTACGGCGGCTATCCGTACGGCGGCTGGGGCGGTCCCTACGGCGGCTACGGCGGCTGGGGCGGTCCCTATGGCTGGGGCGGTCCCTATGCTTGGGGCGGTCCATATGGTAACCCCTACTACGGCTATGGCTATGGCCCGTGGGGCAACTACGGCTACGGCGGCTACGGGCGCGGCGGCGGCCTCAGCGGCATGGCGCGGAGCTTCTGCGGCGGCTATTGACGGCAACCGAAGAACGGCGAGGGCCCGCAAGGCCCTCGCCGCATCGCAGAGCCGGCGGGGCCCGACGGGGCTGCGCCGTCGATGCGGTCGAACGTTGCATCTTAACGATGCGACTTAACGATGGAGGATCTGATGTCGAAACTTAAGGCGTTGTTGTTGGCGACGGCCGTCACGGCCGCCATGGCGCTGCCCGGCGCGGCTCAGGCGCAATATTGGGGCGGCGGCCCCGGCTATGGCGGCTACCCCGGCTACGGCGGCTGGGGCGGCGGCCCGTGGGGCGGCGGCCCGTGGGGCGGTTACCCCGGCTACGGCGGCTACGGCGGCTACGGCTATGGCGGCGGCCCGTGGGGCGGCGAGGGCGGCTATGGCGGCTACGGCGGCTACGGGCGCGGCGGCGGCCTCAGCGGCATGGCGGGGAGCATGTTCGGCGGCGGCGGCGGCGGCTACGGGGGCGGCGGCGGCATGCCCGGCATGGCGCGGAGCATGTTCGGCGGCGGCGGCGGCGGCGGCTGGTGACGGCCAACCGAAGAACGGCGAGGGCCCGCAAGGCCCTCGTCATCGCCGCATAGGAGGGCCGGCGGCGCCCGACGGGCTTCGCCGGCCGTGCGGTCGAACACAACGATTTAACAATGCAACTTAACGATAGAGGATGTGATGTCGAAACTCAAGGCGTTGTTGTTGGCGACGCAGGGCAAAATCCTAAATCGTTAAGCGGCGAAAGGGCTGGAGCGGAAGGTTGGGTCGATGCAGGCTCGGAGGCGTTTTCGTCGGAGAGATCCGCGTGTTCTATCGGCTTTGAGCATATTGTACCCGGCGTGGCGGATGATGGCGAAGTTCAGAGGGGAGGCGTCTTTTCGGGTTCGGCAGCGGTCTTCGTCGAAAGTCACATCCATCGTCCAGTGCAGATTGTTCTCGATGCCCCAGTGCGCCCGTACGGCGGCGAGGATGTCGTTGGGGTCGGGTTCGAGGGAAGTGATGTAGAAGCGGGTCTCGATACTTTCGGCGCCGGTTTTTCTTGTCGGTGCGCTTGGCGGTGACGGCGGCGAGCGAGCGCAGGCCCTTCCAGCCGGGGTGGCGCTCGGCGAGCCAGCTTGCCTCGGCGACGCGGCAGGAGCGCTCCTCGATCCGGCCATGGCCGGCGTCGGTGGCGGCGCTGCGGGCGCAAGCCGCAGCGCAGGCCGGGTCGGCGAAGAACAGCGCCGCGTCCTCGTGCAGGCTCATCTCGGCTCTATATCGACGGCGGAACTCTTCCCATCGGCTCGGATTGTGACCGAACCAGCGGCGAAGCTCCGTGCTCGGTGCCACCTCCTTTGCCCATCGGTCGATGGCGGCGTCCGCTTTGCGCACGCCGCGCGGCCAGAGGCGATCTACCAGGACGCGGACACCGTCTTCGGGAGACGGCGGGTAATAGGCACGCTTGAGACGGACATCCAATTTAGCTGCCGCCTGCGCCATGCTATCCTCGTGGTCTGGGCACATCACCGATCGATCATCAGCTGCTGCGAGGACGTTCCACTTCATCCATAGCGGTCAGCGAGATGGCGGTGTGCGCATAGGCGCTTCAGGCCCGCATCTCGGCCGCAACCCAGATGGCCTCCATCAGCTCCTGGCCCGTGGCGCCGTGGCGTAGCGCCGCTTTCGTGTGTCCTCTGATGCAATACGGGCACTGCGTGACGTGTGCCACCGCAACAGCGATCAACTGCTTGGTCTTCGCCGGCAGTGCGCCATCGGCGAAGACCTGCTGACTGAAGGCATGGAAGGCCTTCTCCGTATCAGAGGCCGCCGCTTCTCGGAGAGCTCGCGCGACGACGGAGGGTATAGGGACTCAGGCATTTCAACACTCCTCGATGCTTCGTTCCGCCAATGGAGCCACACATCGATCGCGAGCTGGCATTACCGGTACCGGCCCAGGGCAATCGGGTGAAGGATTTCATGCGGCGATGATCCTCGCTCGGAATCAAGATTGTGATGAAGCCCGTATCGGCCACGGTTGGGGGGCCAAGCCGATGAGGCTGTGGTTTCAGAGCTTTTTCCGTCGCTGTGACGGTGCGCAGTTTCTTCCAGATTGACTTGACACGCCCGCTCTCGGGCGCGTCAGCGATACGGGGCGTCGGCGAGTAGATTTCGCGCGATCTCTCGCTCCCAGCGGTCGCCGTTGGCGAGCAGCCGTTCCTTGTCGTAGTAGAGCTCCTCCCTCGTCTCGGTCGCAAATTCGAAGTTCGGGCCCTCGACGATCGCATCGACGGGACATGCTTCCTGACAGAAGCCGCAATAGATGCACTTCACCATGTCGATATCATAGCGCGTCGTGCGGCGCGTGCCGTCGTTGTGGCTCGGGTCGGCTTCGATCGTGATCGCCTGGGCCGGGCAGATCGCTTCGCAGAGCTTGCAGGCGATGCAGCGCTCCTCGCCGTTCGGGTAGCGCCGCAAAGCGTGCTCGCCGCGAAAGCGGGGCGACAGCGGGCTTTTCTCATTAGGATAGTTGAGCGTCAGTTTCGGCTTGAACATGTAGCGGATCGACAGCGCGAAGGCCGCTAAAAACTCGCGCAGGAAGACCGAGCGCATGCCCTGTTGAAGTCTCATTGCTCTCTCCGGAACAAACCTAGTCCTTCCCGCCCGGCGGCAGCCGTCGCGCCGCGTCCCTGACGACTTCGCGTCGTTGGCCTCGGTCGTCAGATCGCAGTGCGAGCGATCATCACGGCGCGTTCACGTCGGCGGGGCGCTTCTCGCCTTTAGGTTCGGGCGGCAATCACATGCTCCAGCCGTGCTGCCCTGATTAGGTCCATAAGCTGGCGCCTTAGGACTGGACCGTCGACCTGGCTTGCGGAGTATCCGTCGCGCTTTAGCGAGCCGACAATCTCCTTGATTGTCGACACTTGCCCCGACCTCGCCAACTGAAACGCTCGTTCCAAGGCGGTCATTCTGTGATCCATGCCGGCCTAGCATAGAGCAAAAACACAACGGCCTCAAATTTCAAGCTAAGACACTACCGGGAAGAGCGGTAGGGTTTGCCCGCGCGATCATACTTCGTGCGGAACAGGTCGCGAATGGCCGATTGGCCCTTTGTCAGGCTGTACAGATTGCACATATCGCACGTTGGTAGCCCCTCGGCTTGGGCCGGGGGGCCAGGCCCCCAGACACCCCCCTCGGCCCGACGCTGTATGGCGGATCCGCCATCAATAGCCGATTAAAGCCATGATTTCAAAGACTTACAAGATAGGTGAACGGCAGGTACACAAATCAGTCCACATTCCCGGCTGGCGCCGGCTGCTTCGGTCCAGGCGCTCTCTCCAAATGGCGCGCGACGAGGCGTCAGGTGACGAGGGCGGCCGTGACGGCCCGTGACAGCAAACGCTAGCGAGAACCCGCGCGGCCCTCGCCACGTCGGCCGGCAGGCGCGCCGATCGTCGCCGGGCCAACCGCGCGGCCGAACGAAAACCGGCCTCGGTTTTCCGGGGCGGCCTCGTCTATTGGCCGCGATCGAAAGGGCTGGGTGGGGTCGGCAAGTGCATGGCCCAAGCTGCCCTTTGACAGGCTACAGCCAATCAAAGCCGAGCGAATGGACCCACGCCTCAACGAGGTTGCTCACTTCGATTAGGTCGGTGGCGAACGTCTTCAACGAAGCCTCTCCATAATGGGCAAGGACAACCAGCCCTGCGGCTGCCGCCCCTGCGGCTGCCACCCCTGCGGTTGCGCCGGCCTTCTTCGCGAACTCCGACGAGAATTCTTCGGAGTGCCTGCCAAGGAACGACAATACGTTCTCAGCGATCGCTTTCAGTTTGCTGGCTGCGGCTTTCGCTTCTATCGGCTCATGCGCTACGGTCTGCTCTTCTAGAACAGCGAGTAACTGTCCGGTCTCCGTCCATTCTGCCGCGCTCAAGGGGATATCTTCGATCGGCTCAGGGGGGTTATTGTGTCCAAGACCCACGGGCGGGGGCGGCATCCTTGAGAACGCGATTTCCAGAACGCGAAGGCGTTCCTGTATCATTTCAAATATGACAGCCGTAGACGCCGTTGCCTCCGACGCCAACGGGAAAGGGGGGCCGGCGACACTCGACTGGTTGAGGCCAAGATTGGGCCGCCTGCGGACTACCGCGTCGGCGGCTGCCTCGAAGCTCCTATTTCCAAATGCCATTACCGGAGGTGGCGGAATCTCCGGCGGATTCACTCTCGGTGCAAACTTCGATCCTGCGCCGGGCAAGGCAATAGACACTTCGCGCCCAAGACTTCCTGCCGCGGCTCCCGTCCTCGCACCACCCAATTCTCGCGAGTCTTCTGATGCAATGCCGGAAGTGTTAATATCCGAGGCCTGCCTGTTTTTAGGTAGATCGTGTTCGGAGTTCTTGTCGTCGGCAGGCGCAGCCATCGTGTACCTCTCCGAGCATCCATGTGGCCACGTGTGCCCAGCCTGGCCTGGATACCTTCAGCATCCTCGCCGATCAACTCGTCAGCGTCGATACCTGTCAAGTGACACCGCGCAGGGGTAGTGTCTCAGTTTGAAATTCGAGGACTTGACGCGCGTTCGCGCTGCCCCAAATGTCCTGCTTGGCCAAGAAGCTGGAGTGAATATGAGCACAAATTTTCGGCTGCGGACGGGCGTCCGAAATGCCAAGGGCGAGGTTCCGGCGACAATCGATGATGTGACGTTTCACGCTGAGAACGTGAAAGAGGCTATTGAAGCTGCGCGGAATCACCCCGTCAGTTTCTTCATTGGGGCCGGGATTACGCCTGGCTGACGGATGAGAGCGGCCGGGTCGTCTGGTCTCTCAAACTTGAAGAGACGGCGGCCTAGCCGAGACCAGATGTTGCAGGGACTCGCCAAACGGATCTCGCCCGGCGCCGAGATCGGCGTGCGTCCGAAGCGGTGGTCGAGCACCTGACCTTCAGCGGCGCGACAATAGGTTGGAGGAATTGTTCATGAAAATTGGTGCATTGCTGCCGCGTCACGCCCGCTACCGGCCTGATCATCTGGGGCTGGTGGTGGGCGACCAGCGGCTGACCTACCAAAAACTGAACGCTGTGGTTAACCGCCTGGCGAACGCCCTGCTGGCCAACGGCTTCACCAAGGGCGAGAAGATCGCCACTGTTCTGCCCAACTGTCTGGAGTTGATGACCGCCTACTGGGCTGCGGCCAAAACCGGCATCGTCATTTCCGTTGTCGTTTCGTGGACAGGTTCGCGGAGCCCAAGGTCTCCTCCCGTGTTTCCCGGCAACGGATTGTCCCCACGAGCACTCTGCTGCAGGAAGGTGGACTGGCGACCCTGCTGCGGGATTCCGATTCGGTCGCCGTGCTCGCCGAGGCGTCCTTCGCCCAAACCCTGGACCGTATTCGCGGCGAGCTGCCGGCACTACGGGCTGACCGCTTCGTGCTGGTGGGCTGTCAAGGGGAGGTGCCGCCGGGTTTCCGCACCTATGAGGACTTCACCACCGGGGCCGTCGAGGATAATCCCCCGGATCCCGGCCTGACTGACGCGGAAGTGTACAACATCATGTACTCCAGCGGCACCACGGGTGCCCCCAAGGGCATCGTCCATTCTCACTACGTGCGCGCCATGTACTGCACGCTGTTCGCTTCGGCCTGGCGGATGACGCCGGAGAGTGTGTGCCTGCACGCCGGCGCCATTGTCTTCAACGGCGCAATGCTGGACCTGATGCCCTTGATGTACCTGGGCTGCACGTATATACTGCACGAAACATTCAACGCGGAGCGGGTGATCCGGGATATCGAACGGGAACAGGTGACCCATATCGTAATGGTGCCATCCCAAATTGTCGCGGTGCTCAATGCCCGGCCTTCACCCCCAAGGCACTGGCGTCCCTGGAGATGATCCACAATGTCGGCGCCCCGCTACTGCTGGAATACAAGCATCTAATTGTTGCTAGGCCGATTTTATGAGCTCTACGGGCTGACTGAAGGTTTCATGACCGTGCTCGACAAGTACGACGCCATACGCAAAGTTGGGTCAGTGGGAGTACCACCATCCTTCTTTGAGATGCGCATCCTGCGGGCGGACGGCACGGAGTGCGCCCGTGGCGAGGGTGGGTGAGTTCTGCGGCAAGGGGCTTACACTGATGGCGGGTTACTTACAAACGTCCCGACCTAACCGAGCAGGCCATTATTGATGGCTGGCTGCACACCGGCGACGCGGTTATGTGGATGAGGACGGCTATCTCTTCCTGGTCGACCGGATCAAGGACATGATCATCACCGGCGGAGTCAATGTTTATCCAAGAGACATTGAGGAAGTGGTGATCCAGCATCCCGCGGTGACCGACGTGGCCGTGTTTGGAGTTCCCGACGAAAAATGGGGAGAAACACCGGTGGCGGCCGTCGTGCTGCGCCCTGGAGCGACGATCGAACCCGAACCGTTGAAACAATGGACCAACGGCAGGGTGGACGCCAAGTTTCAGCGGGTCAGCGACGTTATGATCATGAACGCCCTCCCCCGCAACGTTGCAGGTAAGGTGCTCAAGCGGGAGATGCGGGACAGTTACCGGCGCCAGCGGAGCTCGTGAACAACGACGAGGTCACCGGATGGAGCTGCCGCCGGCGTCGTTCGGCATGGTCCATCTGAGGGCCGGGCCACTGACCCTCGGTCCGAGGGTCCAAAGTCCGCTGTGCGTCGATTCGAACCGTCCCGAGCGATCGAAGCACGACCAGGACGCTCTCAGTCCCGTGGAGCAAGCCGCCCTCGCGGGTGCGGCGGGCCCTTCTCGCACCGAAGATGGGCTCTGATGCTCGACGTCCGATGGAATCTGACGAACGGAATCGGTTGGTCCGCGGCATCGCAACTGCGCGGTCCTGGGTCGAAGCGCTCGTCAAGGGATCGGTCGCGGACATAACCGAACTCGCGCGGCTTGAGCGCGGCTATGGCGTCACGCGTCTCATGGATCTTCCACCGCGCTTTGCCGATCAATGGCGGGCGCTCGGTCTCTCCCGGCCGATCTGATCGGCTCGGCCCGCCCCGACAATCGCAACCACAGCGAGGCCGAATCCTTCGCCGGGCGGTTAACCATTTTGCACCAACCCGCCCGAGGTCGCAGCGCGTTCGGGTCAACCAGCGCGTGGTCGCGACGCTCGGAACGCTGGCCGCGAAGGCGCGCGCCGCCCAACTGCGCGGGCCCTCGATCGTGATCGTCGGAACGGTGGTGATGCTGCGCGACAAGCTCGATTGGTATGCGCCCGGCGAGAACGCTTCCACCCGCGCCGCCGCCAGACCGTCTCACGCCCCGCTCATCTGACCACTCGCGGCGCGTGAGCCGGGGGACAAGCGAGCCGCGAGGCCGGTTTTTCGCGGGCGCCCGTTGATTTTCGCGCCGCAGGCGGGTGCGACGCCATTGACAATTGTCATGGTCATACGAAGATCGAACGCACACGGTCTCCATCGGATCCAAGGGAGGGACGAGAATGTCGTCCAGCGAATCGAATAACGCCAAGTCGATGACCATCATCGTCACCAAGGGTACGCTCGACTGGGCGTATCCGCCTTTCATCCTGGCGACCACCGCCGCGGCGATGGGCGTCGACGTCACCATGTTCTTCACCTTTTATGGATTGCCGCTGCTGCTGAAGAAGCTCGATCTCGAGGTCAATACGCTCGGCAATCCGGCGATGAAACTGCCGATGATGGGCATGCACATGGCGATGCCGAATCTGGTCGGCATGCTGCCCGGGGTCACGGCCTTCACCACCAAGTACATGAAGACCTTCATCAAGAAGAAGGGCGTCGCGACGATCGAGGAGTTGCGCGAGGCCGCGATCGAGTCCGACGTCCACATGATCGCCTGCCAGATGACCATGGATCTCTTCGAATACAAACTCGAGGACATGATCGAGGGGCTGTCCCTCGGCGGCGCGGCGACCTTTATGGAGAACGCGCTGAAATCCGACATCAACCTTTACATTTGACAGCAACTCGGCTCCGCGGAAGCGCAGGGCCGGAACACCAAAGAAACGGTGAGGAATAGAATCATGGCTGAGCATCTTCTCGACGCGAAAGGCCTCAACTGCCCGCTGCCGATCCTCAAGGCGAAGAAAATGCTGAAGGACGTGCCGACGGGCGAGACCTTGCGCATTCTGGCGACCGACCCCGGCGCCATCGCCGACTTCCAGGCTTTCTGCCGCACGACCGGCAACGAGCTCGTTGAGTCGAAGCAGGAAGGCGGCATCTACAACTTCTTGATCAAACGGCGTGCGTGAGCCAGCCGTGGACAGTACCCGCGTTCCCGGTATACTTATTAGGAAGCGCAGAGGCCGCGGCGGCCGTCCCGGCGCGGCGGCCGCTTCGCCCGAGGCCGACGGGGCGCGGTTGTCCGATTCACGCGATTTCAGCGAGGCCACACCCGGCATGAACGATCCTATGCTGCCGTTGCCGGGTCTGTCACCTGCCGGCGGCAAGCCCGTCGTGGTCAAATTCGATGGCGGCTTGCTGTCGTCGGACGGCGGCGTTCTGGCGTTGCGCGAGGTCGAACGGCGCCTTCGCCTTGCCGACCGGCTCGCCTCCTGCGTGGCCGACCCGCGCGCGCCCGACCAGATCACCCACCTCTGGCCGACATCATTCGCTTTCGGCTGCTGATGATCGGCGCCGGCTACGAGGACGGTGTCGACGCCAATTCCCTGCGCGGCGATCCGATGTTCAAGATGGCGCTCGATCTGTCGCCGTCCGATCCTCCTTCGCCAGGGTTTCCAAACGGATCACGCTCGACATCGACGACACGTTCGACGCGGTTCACGGCGGCCAGCAGCTGCGGCTGTTCAACGCCCATTACGACGAATACGGATTTCAGCCGATCATGGTGTTCGACGGCGCGGGGCGCTTCGTCACCGCCGTGCTCCGTCCCGCCAAGCGGCCCGACGGCAAGGAGGTCAGAGCCTTCCTGCGCCGTCTGTTGCGCGCCATCCGCGCCAACTGGCCGGGCGCGCCGAGATCCTGCTGCGCGCCGACAGTCACTATTGCGGCCCCCCAGGTTCTCGACTGGTGTCGGGCCAACGGCGTCGACTACATCCTCCGCGTTGCGCCGACCCCGACGTTGCGCCGGCACGTCGAGGTCCTCGAGGCCAGCACGAAGGCGCGCTTCGAGGCCGCGCCGAGAGACGGCAAGATCCGCCGCTTCAAGGAATTCCTCGACGGCGCCCAAATCTGGAGCCGCGTCGAGCGGATCATCGCCCGCGTCGAAGTCGGCGCGGAAGGACCCGACACCCGTTTCGTCGTCACCAATCTGAGCAGACGCAACCCGCGCGCGCTCTACGAGGACGTCTATTGCCGGCGCGGTCAGGCCGAAAACCACATCAAGTCCTTCAAGACGCATCTAGCGGCGGATCGCACCTCCTGCACCAAGGCCACGGCCAATCAGTTTCGGCTGTTGCTGCACGCCGGCGCCTACTGGCTGATGTGGGGCCTGCGCGCCGCGATGCCCAAACGTTCGATGTGGCGGGGCGCCCAGTTCGACACCTTGCGCCTGCGCCTCATCAAAATCGCCGCCCGCGTCGTCGAGATGAAGACGATGATCCGGGTGCATTTGCCGACGTCCTGCCCAGCCCAGCATATCTTGCGCTTCGCCCTCGAACGCATCCCGCACCTCGCCACCTGAGACACGGGGCGTCAGCAGCCCCGAACATTGGACCCCGCCCCTTCAACCCGCAAACCTTCTCAACCCCACGATCCGGCCCCAAGCCGGAGCCGGTGCGGCGCGCCCGCAGCCAAGCAAAATTCGTAACTCCCAAGCTGGGTGAGTCCGAATTGCCACAGGTTCGGTGAATTTTCTGCGTCTGTCGGCGAAGCCCTCGACAGGGATGGTGGAGACATCAGTCGAACACATGACCTACTGGCAAGTGGAAGCTACCGTAATCTCGCAGGATCTACCCAATCGGGAAGCCAACGGCGCGCCGAAAGTCACGTGCGGCAACTCGTCGCTGCGCGCGCGCGTCGCATTATGATCCCTCCTGTCATCGTGTAGACTTTTTTATGAGGTCGCCGGAACTTTCGGCGGCGGGTCCTTAGTCGGCTTGTCCGGGTCCGAAGAGACGCGCGAAAGCGCGGAGTCCCGAATGTGGCGCGAGCGACGAGCAGGGCCGAAAAGCGAGAGGAGATGTCCGTGGGGTGGAGCTATCCACGATTGTCGCGGCGCGCGTTCTTAACTGCGGCCGCCGCTAGCGGCGCCGCCGCGGGCGGGCTCGGGCTTTTGCAGGTCGCGCGTCGACTCGCTGCGGCGGAGCCCGAAGCGGTCGAGGAATACGGTTACACGATCTGCAACTTCTGCTCGTCGCTATGCAACGTCCGTGTCACGACACGCACGCGCGAGGGCGTCAAGCGCGTCGTCAAACTCGACGGCAATCCCTATTCGACCCTCAATCGCGGCAAGCTTTGCGCGCGCGGGCAGTCCGGCCTGCGCCAGACCTACGACAGCGATCGGATCAAGACGCCCCTGATCCGCGTCGAAGGCAGCAAGCGCGGCGACTTCGCCTTCCGTCCGGCGTCCTGGCAGGAAGCATACGCCTATATCGACCGCAAGGCCAAGGCCGCCGCTATCAAGCCGTTCGAATGGACCATGATTGGCGGTTGGACGTCGTGCGTCTTCTATATGAACTGGGCCGTCTCCTTCGCCCTCGCCAACGAGATTCCCAACATCATCGCGTCGCCGATGCAGCATTGCGTGACCACCGGACACCTTGGCACCGACTTGGTCACCGGCAATTTCAACATCCACGACGAGGTTCTGGCTGACTTCGACAACGCGCGTTACATCCTCCTCGTCGCCTCCAACGCCGCGGTTGGCGGGGTCTCCACCTGCCGCATGGTGCGGTTCGCCGCGGGCAGAAAGAACGGCGCCAAGGTCGTCGCGCTCGACCCGCGCCTATCGGAGACGGCGGCCAAAGCGGACGAATGGATTCAGGTCAGGCCCGGAACGGACCTCGACTTCTGCCTCGCCATGCTCAACGTCATGCTCGAAGAAGAGCTCTATGACCGGACCTTCCTGGCGCGCCGCACCAACATGCCGTTCCTCGTCGTCCGAAACGCCGACGACGAGTGGCGGCTAGCGACCGACGAGAAGAATTGGCCGCTGGTCGCCGACGTCGAGTTGATGGCGGTCCGCCCCCTCGTCGCCTTCGGCAACGACAATTATCACGACGCGGACGGCAAGCCCGTGCGGCCTTCGCTCTTCGCTCCGGAAGGCTTGCAGGTCGACGGCCGGCCGGCCGTCACCGTGATGCAGGCCCAGAGCCAGGAGGTCCGCGGCTTCACGCCCGAATGGGCGGCGCGCTCGACCGGCGTCGACGCCGCCACGATTTGGCGAATCGCCCGCGAATTCGGGACCACCCGCCCGGCGATCATCGATCCCGGCTGGCATGGGGCGCGCTACGGCAGCATCCTGATGCTTCGGCGCGTGCAGGCCATGCTGCAGGCTCTGACCGGCGGCATCGACAAATCCGGCGGCTGGATCATGAGCGGCGAGTTTCATGACAAGGTCGCCCGAATGTACGAGGCCCGTGCGCGCGGCGGCGAGGTTTCGGCGCCGCTGACCTCGCTCGCGGGGATGCCGTTCGCCAAAATGATCATCGGTGTTTTCTCCGACGGCAAGAACTTCTCGCACGGCCATCCTAGCTGGTCCTTTGCGTGGTCGGCGCAGCAGAAGGCCGCCGGCGAGCCGCATGTCGCTTTGCCGGTCATGGCCGACACCGGTCTGGAAGAATCGGTGAAAGGCAAGCTGATGTTCGGCGGCGAGCCCTATCGCACCCGGGCGCTGTTCATCAACGCCGCCAACCCCATGCGCCACTACTATCCGGAATCTCGATGGAAGGAGATCCTCGCTTCGCCGGAAGTGGAGCTCGTCATCGCCATGGATGTGCTGCCTTCCGACACCACGCCCTACGCCGACGTCATCCTGCCGAATTCGACCTATCTGGAGCGCGATGCGCCGACCATCTACGGCAATGGCGCCAATCACGACCTCTCCTACACGACGCGCTATGCCGCGATCGATCCGCTTTACGAGTTGGAGGAGACGTCCGACCTTCTCTTGGCTATGACGCACATCATCTCGGGCGCCGAGGACCGCTTCCTCGAGAATCTCGACAAGTTGACGGGCCTGCCGGCGGCGGCGGTGAAGGAGGCCTACGCCCGCGCCAAGTCCAAAGGGCAGCGCAGTCCGTTCAGCGCAGCCTGCCGCGAGGTCGCATTCGCCGAAACGGCCAAGGAGGTCGGCGTCGACGTCGCGGTGCTCGACAGCGAAATGCGGCAGAAGGGGATCTATCGCAAGACGGAGAAGGCGGCGCTGCTCGAGACTCACGCCATGCCGCATGTGTTGCCGCTGCCGACTGAAAGCGGACGGGTCGAATTCTACGCGCCGCTGCTCGCGACCTTGCGCGACGGCGGGGAGCGCGCACCGAACTTCAACGTGCTGGCGGGGGCAGTGCCGGTAAACTGCCGTCCCGACAAGGCCGCCGGCGCGCCGCTCGACCGAGACGAGTTCTACTTCGCCTATGGCAAGGTTCCGACAGTCTCCTATGCTTCGACGAACTCCAACAATCCGGTCATCGCCGCCATCAACCAGTTCCGCGGCGACGTTTATTACGGCTTGTGGATCCACCCGGATCGCGCCGGCCCGCTCGGCATCGCGACTGGCGACAAGATCGAGATCACCAACGCGCTGACGGGCCAGAATGCGGGCGGCCGCGCTTACGTCACGCGTATGGTCAATCGCGAAGTGGCCTTCCTCCACTCGGCGTTCGGCGTGGAGAATAAGGCGCTCACGCGCGCCGTCGGACTCGGCACGGCGACCAACAAGCTCATTCCCTACCAGGTGGAGCCCGTCGTCGCGGGTTTCCGCTCCCAGGAATTCACGGTGAGAGTCGCCAAGATGGCGGAGGACAGGACAGCATGACCCGCTATGCTATGGTGATAGACCTGAATGTCTGCGTTGGCTGCAACGCCTGCATGGCGGCATGCGCGATGGAGAACCAGACGCCTGTTTGGGCCGGCAAGTGGCGCACGGTCGTGCACGACAAGGAGATCGGCGTCGGCGACAATGTCCACCGCCGCTTCTTTCCGCGGCTGTGCAACCACTGCAGCGATCCGCCCTGCATGAAGGTCTGCCCGACAGGGGCGACCTACAAGAAGCCGAATGGCATAGTGATGATCGACGAAAGTCTTTGCATGGGCTGCCGCGCCTGCATGATGGCCTGTCCCTATGATGCGCGCATCGAGGTCACCTACGCCGATGTCGCCGCCGGCCGGGAATTCTATGGCCAGGACTATCGCCGAAGCGGCCCGAGCGTGGACAAGTGCACGTTCTGCGACCATCGGGTCGAGGTCGGCCTGAAGCCGGCCTGCGTCGAAACCTGCGTCGGGTCGGCGCGCATGTTCGGCGATCTCGACGATCCCTCCGATCCGGTGACGCAGCTGGTGGCTTCCGGCATGGCGCGGCCGCTGCTGGCGAACCTCGGGACGCGCCCGAACGTTTTCTATATCAACGATTTGCAAGGGACCAGGTGATGGATTTCCTCAGCTACCATACCCAAGACATCTGGACGTGGTGGATCGCCGTCTATCTGTTTTTCGGCGGACTCGGCGCGGCCACGCTGTCGGTAACGTTCCTGACCGACATGTACATGAAGCCGCACCGTGTGCTCGTCCTCTGGGGAGCGTGGTCCGGGGTCGTGATGCTCGGCCTCGGCTCGGCGCTGCTGTTCGGTCACCTCCTGCATCACGTGGCGGTGATCTATGTTCTGACCCCCCTCGTGCTCTTCAAAAAGCCCGACGCCTGGATCGCCTGGGGCACGCAGTTCATCGTCTGGATGATGGTCTGGGGCGTATTCTATTCGCTGCCGCATCTCCAGAAATCCGTAGTGAAGGAGCGCGTACGCCCGCTGCGGTGGGTCCTCGACCTGGCGCCGGTCATCTGGCTGAGCGAGGTGTGCAGGCGCAACAGCAAGGTGTGCGGCTGGTTTGCGACGATCAACGGCATCGGCACGGTGGTCTATACCGGCCTGCTGCTGCAATCCTTCCCGGCGGTGGAGCTGTGGCACAACCCCGGGGTGCCGCTGCTCTTCACCGTATCGGCCTTCTCGACGGCGATGGCCTATCTGCTCATCGTGCTTTACGTCGTCGAGTACAGCGCGGAGGACGAGGACATCCGCCAATTGTATGAGCGTCTCGAACTGATGCTCATCAGCGCTGAAGTGGTGATCCTGTTCGCCATCGTGCTCTATTTGCAAGGCGGCGACATGGATGGCCGCAGGTCGCTCGCCATCCTGTTCTCCGACAAGGGCTGGGTGATCGGCTTCCTCGGTTTCGGACTCCTCATCCCCTTCGCCCTACAATTGCTCGGCGTGCTGAGGGGATGGCGCTCGGCCGCGCCAATCGTGCTGTCCTCCGCTCTCGTGCTGATGGGCGGATATCTGCTGCGCCATTATTTCATGATGGCCGGCGCCTACGCCTATCCGTGGTGAGGGCGCCGCCGTGCCATCGAAGGATACGATCGGCGGTCGCCAGGAACTCGCCGGCGCGTGCCGAGCGATCGGCCTGCTCCTAGCCCAGCCGGATGAGGAATTGGCTGCGGTCGTCGCCGAACTCGCCACGGTCAATCCGTGGCTCGAGCAGGCGGCGCGCGAGGTCGCGGCCTTGCCGCTCGATCGCTGGCAGGCGGAGCACACGCGTCTCTTCGTCTGCGGCTTTCCGCATACGGCCTGCCCCCCGTTCGAGTCCCACTACCGCCACGGCTGCTTGGACGGACCGGCGTCGCGTGAAGTCGAGGATATCTATCGCCGCGCCGGCCTCGAGCCGCCCGAGGGCGTTCCAGCGGATTATCTGGGCGCGATGCTCGAATGCGCGGCCTGGCTGGTCGAGACGGCCGGCGAGCAATGTGGGCTGTTCGCCGAACTTTGGGTCGACCACCTCGACCTGTGGGCGACGCGTTTCGCTGGAGATCTCCGCGAAAACGCGCAAATCAGCCTGTACCGCGCCCTCGGCGAGCGCGTGCACTGGCTGATGACGGGACCGGGATCGACTAGCAGCCTGTCGGGCTGAGGTCATTTGGGATTACGGGGACGCTTACCGTCATGTCTGGACGGCGCCCCTTGGTCAAGGGTTGCTTTGAAGGTCTTGCGAACGTCTCGGGTGCGGTCATGTCTTCGGCCTGTTGACGCGGGAAACGAAGGTCCCGCTGGCCCTGAACTACAGCAGCAGCTGGTCAGGGAAGGGGTTGAAGCCGCTGTCAAAGATAGCCAGCACATTGCTCAGTTGACCACCGCCGTGTTTACTGCCGCGTTTGAGCCCCGTTCGCAACACGGGCTGCGCCTTCGACGAGAGATTTGGCGCGGGAGCGATCCCGCCCAGTTGGTTTCGCCACTGGAGGCGAAGCTGATCTAGGTTGAGGCCGGAAAGGCTCGCGACCGAGGCGTCGACCGTCTCGCGTTCTGACGCCGATAGCGCTGGCGGGACCGATGCTTCGCCGGCGCCGCTCGCTTTTCCGCGCTTCGCCATCACGCCGCCCGACGGGATCGCTGGCTCACGGCACGTTCAGGCCGATCCCGCGGCGTTTCGCTGGTCGGCGCCGCCTCAACGTGCGGCGCCGCGCTCTCCCCGCCCATCTCCGTCGGCTCAATCCGATAGACTGATCCTCGCGCCTTGTCGGCACGATCAATCCCGACGGCGTAGCCGCGCTTGCGCAGGCCGGTGAGCGCGGCCCGCATCGTGTGCGGCAGCCAGCCGGTAGCGGCGATCAGCTCGGCGAGAGTTGCGCCAACGCCACGCTGCAGCAGCTCGATGACCTGCGCGATCTTGGTTCCGCCGCGCGGAGAGATTGGGGTCGGCGCGACGCCGTTATCGGGCCCGTCAATGGCTGCTGCTGGGTCGGAACCGGGCTTGGCCTTTGGATCGACGGAGATGATCGGATGGTCCGGGCGTCGTTCCGCCTCTCCTTCGGAGGGCCCAGTCTCGTCGACCGCGATCGCCTTCGCACCCGCGGCGGTCAGCTTGAGCGCATAAGTCTGTCCGGTTTCGCCGTCGCGCCGCCAGATCGGCCCTCCCGCCTTCGCCCTTATCTCCTTCACGAGCCCGGCTTCGAGAAGCTTGGCGACGGCCCTCTGGGCCTGGGCGCGCTTTGGACCTGCCGGCGGAACCAGGCAATGGTCATCGCGCTGCGACGCGGCGCTGAGCAGCACAAGTCCCCGATTCCGCATCAAGGAAAGTGAAGTGGGAGTTGGTCCTGTTTGATCAGGGAGATAGGCTGAGATTTGCGAATCAACGCCATCACCAACGAGGTGACTGAGGGTGGCACAGGGGCTCTTGCCGTTCCAGTACGAATCCGAGGCGGGCGAGGCGGGGCTCACCGGTCTTGCGGGGCTTCCCCTGTATTTGGAGTTGTGGCGCGCGGCCGGACTGGATGTGGCGGTGGCGCGTCACGTCTCGGTGAGCGGCGCCCAGGGCTGGAGCGATCGGCAGATGGTGTCGGCGCTGGTCTTGTTGAACCTTGCCGGGGGTGAGGGTCTCGATGATCTCGACCGGCTGGAGGCGGACTCCGGGCTGTGCCGGCTGGTGCGGGTGGCGGAGGCGCACGGGCGGAGCCGGCTGGAGCGGCGGGCGGAGGCGCGGCGCTGGCGGCGGCAGCGGTCGCGCGCGCTGCCCTCGTCGGATGCGGCGGGCCGGTGGCTTGCGGGGTTTCACGACGCCGGCGAGGAGGCGTGGCGGCAAGCCGGGCGGGCGTTCATCCCGGCCGCGAGCCGCGGCGTAGCGGGCCTGTGGCGGGTGAACGGCGAGCTTCTGCGGATGGCCCGGGCGCAGCATCCGGTGGCGCAGGCGACGCTCGACATGGACGCTACGCTCATCGAGACGCAAAAGCGCGAAGCGCTCTACTGCTACAAGCACTTCAAGGCCTATCAGCCGCTCAACACCTGGTGGGCGGAGCAGGGCCTGATCGTGCATTCGGAGTTCCGCGATGGCAACGTGCCGGCGGGGTACGAGCAATTGCGCGTTCTCGAAGAGGCGGCGCGCCTGCTGCCGGCGGGGGTGAGCAAGCTCTATCTGCGCTCGGACACGGCAGGCTATCAGCAGGATCTTCTCAAGTATTGCGCCGAGGGCAAGAACGAGCGCTTCGGGGTGATCGAATTCGCCGTCGGGGCGGACGTGACGGGGGAGTTCAAGCAAGCTGCGGCGGAACTGCCCGAGTCGGCCTGGCGGCCGCTCGATCGGATCGTCGACGGCGAGCGCTATGCCGGCGATCAGCAATGGGCGGAGGTCGGCTACGTGCCGAATTGGGCAGCCATGAGCAAGAGAGCGCCGGACTACCGCTTCCTGGCGATCCGCGAGCCGTTGTGCGAGCTCGATCTCGGCGATGCGGAGCAGTTGCCCTTTCCGAGGCATTGTCACGGCGCGTCGGGCTTGCGGTCCCACTGGTGGCCCAATAACGAAGGGAATGAAGAAAATCAGCTATACGCCGGCTAAGCGATAACCCGAAAATCGGCGCGGTGGATCACGCGGAAATTGTCGCTGATTTGGTCGCAGAACCGTTTCCAGCGTTTGGGCACGGTATGCCGGAGGAATTTTATGATCTCCAGGCGGAGTTCGTTGAAGGTCTTGTAATCCCGGTTGTGGGTGACGTTTTCGTGCATCAAGCCCCACAACCGTTCGATGGGATCGAGATGGGGACAATAAGGCGGAAGGAAGTGCAGCACGATTTTGCGCCCGGCCGCCGCAAGCCATTCTTTGACGAGGTCAGCCTTGTGATAGCTGGCGTTGTCGACGAAGACG
The DNA here is from genome assembly GCA_963758335.1 of uncultured Alphaproteobacteria bacterium. Classification (GTDB taxonomy): domain Bacteria; phylum Pseudomonadota; class Alphaproteobacteria; order Rhizobiales; family Beijerinckiaceae; genus Roseiarcus. Next base: position 2,521,266 of record CAVWVF010000004.1, read on the forward strand.
TGGATGAGGCGCATCGCGGTATGCGTGCCCTCGATCTCGCCCAATAGCTTGATGAAGCTCAGCGCGTTGACCTTCTCGACCGCGAGAATCTGCGTCTGGCCGGTTTCGAGATTGATGGCGCCGTGGATGTTCAGCCGGTCACGGCCCGTCGTCTGCTCCACCGCGAGGGCGACGTCCTTGCGGGCCCAGCAGCCAGCCGGCCTCACCTGATGGGTCGGATGAACCGCATCGACGAAGACGACGGCCTCATCGACGCCCATCGTGTTGAGCAGGTTCTCGTATTCGTCGATGAAGGCTTGCTGCTTGGCGTCGTCGAGGGCGCGCGGCACCCGTTCCGGCTTGCGGTAGTCAAAGCCCAAGCGATGCAGCAACGCGATCAGCCCCGAATGGCTATAGCTCAGCCCAAATGAGCGCTTTAGCCAAGCCCCTATCTTCCGGGTGCTGCGGGGGCAATGAGCATCGATCCAATTGCCCAGAGCAATTGCCTGCTCGTCGGTGAGGAGGCTGCTGCCGCCTTCGTGGCCAAAGCTCTTCAGCCCCTCGACGCCACCTCGCTCATAGGCCCGATGCCAATCGCGAACCGTGTCGTCGTCCAGCAACAACGCCGCCGCGACCCGCTCGCAGCTCCAGCCCTGGTCGAGAAGGACGACGGCGTTGGCTCGGCGGGCCACGCGATGCTCCGCAAGTCCATCCCGAGCAAGCCCGGTTAGGGCCCGCCGGTCGTCAGCTGAGAGAAATCCGCCGCGAATCACATCCCCAGACGAATCCTGTTCGTCCGCAACGTCAAGGAGTTTCTCGGCTTCTCAATGAGTCGGGGTATACAGCGGGTATCGTTTCCCGGCCGAGATCATTCACCAAGCAATATGGCTCTACCTCCGGTTCACTCTCAGCCTGCGCGACGTCGAGGATTTGTTGGCGGAACGCGGAGTGGCTGTGTCTTACGAAACCGTTCGGCGTTGGGTGAACCATTTCGGACCGATGATCGCGGCCGACCTGCGAAAGCGTCGCCTGAAACCTCATACGACTTGGCATCTCGACGAGGTCTATCTGAAAATCGACGGCCGTATGGTCTATCTCTGGCGGGCCGTCGACGCCGAGGGCGAGGTCCTCGATGTGCTGGTCCAGTCCAAGCGAAACAAGCACGCCGCGCTGAAACTGATGCGCAAGCTCTTGAAGAAGTACTCCTTCGTTCCCGAGCGACTGGTCACTGACGACCTGCGGTCATATGCCGCAGCAGCCCGCGATCTGGGAATTGAAAGCAGGCACGAGCGCGGGCGATGGAAGAACAATAGAGCCGAGAACTCGCATCAGCCGACGCGGCGGCGGGAGCGCAAGATGCAGGGGTTTAAGAGCACCGGCTCAGCCCAGAAATTTCTTTCCATGCATGCCGCCGTCTATAACACCTTCAACGCCCAACGCCATCTCGTCTCAGCACAAACGCACCGTGCGCTTCGCGCCGCGGCGATGACCTCTTGGCGGACCGCAGTCGCAGCGGCCTGACAGTTCCTGAGGCGCCGACACTTCGCGCTCGCGGCACGGCAACGTGACAAGGCCCTTCACCGTGTTCAACTTAGCGCAGTGCGAAGGCCTGCCGGAGAATCTCGTGGTCGTAGCACCGCCACCCGAGCCAGGCCTCATCGAGCCCAAGGTCGAAGCATTGATCAAAGCCAGCGGCATCGATTTCCGCATCGGCGGCAATCGCGCCTTTTATGTGCCGGCCGCTGATTACGTGCAGGTCCCGCCGCCACAAGCTTATTTCGAACCGATCAATTGGCACCGCACGGCCCTGCACGAATTAGGTCATGCGAGCGGCCATCCTTCGCGGCTGAACCGCGACCTCTCCGGCTCTTTCGGCTCGAGAAAATACGCTTTCGAAGAGTTAATTGCCGAGCTGAATGCCGCATTCTGCTGCGCCTCGCTCGGCATCGTTCCGACGGTGCGCCACGCGGATTATGTTGCTTCCTGGCTCGAGGTGTTGCGCGACGACAACCGCGCCATCGTCCGTGCAGCGTCGCAGGCGAGCAAGGCGGCCGACTTCCTTCTCGGCTTTCTTCCCGCCGACAATGAACGCACCGCGCCTGCAAGCGAACGTGAGGCGGCGTGACGCGTTCCTGCCGCTCCCCGCATCAAGCGCGCTACGCGGCCGCCAAGCAAAGCCGGATTTGGAGGATTTCGCATTTCCGGCTTTGCGGTTCCGCGGCGTGCAAGAGGAAGAGGGCTGCGCGGGTCTTCGTGATGGGTTGGAAGCCGAGAGAGAGTCTTTCGGCGCCCGTCGCGGAGATAATCCCGATGACTGCTGCCGTTTCGAAGCTCACCCTGTCGTCCTCGCGCGACATTCCCTTGAACAAGCTCGTTCTCTCCCAGTCGAATGTCCGGCGGGTGAAGGCCGGCGTTTCGATCGAGGAGCTCGCCGAGGACATCACCCGCCGCGGCTGCCTGCTTCAGAGCCTGAACGTCCGGCCGGTGCTCGACGCCCACGGCGCCGAGACCGGCATGTTCGAGGTTCCCGCCGGCGGCAGAGCAACTCAAGGCTCTGCAGCTCCTCGTGAAGCAGAAGCGCCTCGCCAAAACAGCGCCGATCCCATGCGTGGTCCGCGATCCCGCGACCGAGATCCTCGCCGAGGACGATTCCCTCGCCGAGAATGTCCAGCGCGCGCCGCTGCATCCGCTCGACCAGTTCCGCGCCTTCCAGGCCCTGCGCGAGAAGGGCCAGTCCGAGGAGGATATCGCGGCCGCCTTCTTCGTCGGCGTCAATGTGGTCAAGCAGCGGCTGCGGCTCGCCGCCGTGTCGGAGATGCTGCTCGAGGTCTATGCCGAAGACGGAATGTCGCTCGAACAGCTCATGGCCTTCACAGTGACCACCGACCATGCGCGGCAGGAGCAGGTCTGGGACGCGCTCCAGCGCTCCTACAGCCGGGAGCCCTACCAGATCCGCCGCATGCTGACCGAGCGCACCGTCCGCGCGTCCGACAGGCGCGTGCAGTTCGTTGGGCTCGCCACCTACGAGCAGGCAGGCGGCCTCGTCCTGCGCGATCTCTTCCAAGAGGACGATGGCGGCTGGCTCGAGAACGTCGCACTCCTCGACAGCCTGGTTTCCAACAAGCTCAAGGCCGAGGCGGAGAAGATCGCCGCCGTAGGGTGGAAGTGGGTCGAGGTGAATGTCGATTTCCCCTTCGGCCACACCCATCGCATGCGCCAACTCGATGGCGCGCCGGCTGACTTTACTGCGGAGGAACGGGCCACGATCGAGGCGCTGAAGGCGGAACACGCCAGGCTCGAAACCGAATACGAAAGCGCCGGCGAGCTGCCCGACGAAGTGGATGCGCGGCTCGGCGAGATCGAAACCGCGCTTGCCGCTTTCGAGGATCGGCCGAGGTCCTACGATCCCCTCGAGATCGATCGAGCTGGCGTCTTTGTCAGCATCGGCTCCGACGGCAGCCCGGCGGTCGACCGCGGCTATGTCCGGCCGGAGGACGAGCCCGCCGCCAGCACGGAAACCGATGGCGAACGCGAGAGCGGCGACGATACGAACACCGGCGGCGAGCCTGCCACGCCAGCAGTCCAGCGCGCGGTCATCACGATCGGCGGCCAAGCCGAATCCGAGGAGGACGGGGACGACGCCGTCAAACCGCTCCCCGATCGACTTCTAGGCGAACTGACCGCGTACCGCACGCTGGCGCTGCGCGACGCCGTCGCAATGAATCCGCAGGTGGCGATGACGGCGCTTCTACAGAAGCTGTGCCTCGACACCTTTCACCATCCGTCAGCCGGCGCTTGCCTCGAACTCTCTGTGAAGCAGGCGTTCTTCCCGATCCAGCCGGCGGACCTGAAGGACAGCCCGCCGGCGAAGGCGATCGCGGAGCGGCACGAGGCTTGGAAGGCCGATTTGCCGAAGGACGAGGCGGCGCTCTGGGACCGGCTCGCTGCCCTCGATGACGGAAGCCGGGCCGCATTGCTCGCGCATTGCGTCTCGTTCGGCCTCAACGCGCTCTACGAGAAGGCCGACCGCTATGGCGGCCCCAGCATTTCGGTCCAGGGCGTCCAGCGCCGTCTTGCCCAGGCCGACCGACTCGCCCAGGCCGTCCGCCTCGACATGGTCGAAGCCGGCTGGCGGCCGACCGTCGAAAACTATCTCGGCCGCGTGACGAAGCCACGCATCCTCGAGGCGGTGCGCGAGGCGAAGGGTGAGAACTCGGCGCAGCTCATCGGCCATCTGAAGAAGGCTGAGATGGCGAAAGAGGCCGAGAGGCTGCTCGAGGGAACAGTCTGGCTTCCCGAGCCGCTGCAGACTCCGGAATGCGCGGTCGACGGCCCGTCGGGCGGCGAGACCGCCGGCGAGGATGAAGCGCTGCCGGCCTTCCTCGCCGAGGACGAAGAGATCGCCAGCGAAGAAGACCCGGACGAGCCTGCGGTGATCGCCGCTACGTGACCGCCAGGAGCGGGGCGGCGCGCGCCGCCCCGCTCATATCGCGATCGAACGAACCTACCGAACCGGATGCCGCGAAGGGGCGGATAGCGCCCCTACAGTGGTCGCCTCGGGAAGGACCGGAATCCGAGCAAACGTGACGTTCCCTTTAACTCTCCTGCGCACCGCTTTTCACAAGGGGTCGCACCGGCGATCGTCATCATCGGTCGCCTCTCAGACCACCCTCCGCGCCACCACGCCACGAGATCCTGCCCTATTGCGGCGGGACGCGTGCGCGCCCGCCTCGAACTGATCGATGAAAATCGCGCTTGCCTAGGCGAACCCGCCGGGCAGCGAATTGCCGAAGCCACAGCTGCGATGATTTGAACAGACGCCGGCTCGCCTCAGCCGCAAGAGGCGACATGCGAGCCCCAAGAGCCGAGGCGGATGTACCGTCGTTCCGGAGGCCGGGACGTGAGCACGGTGGGCGGTAGTGGCGTGCTACCTTATGGCTCGATTACCGCTGATCCAATGATCTTGCGGCTTTCGAGATCGCGATGCGCCGACGCGATGTCATCGAACGCATAAGTGCGGCTCGGACCGACGTCTAGAATGCCCTCGCGAATGGCGCGGAACAGGTCGGCAGCGCTCGTTTCGAGCTGCTGTCGGCTCGCCGTATATACGTGCCGGCCCGGCCAGGTCACGTGCAACGCCTTCGGCGCCAGGAGGAACGGATCGAGCGCTGGCGGACTGCCCGACGCTTGGCCAAACGCGGCCAGCACGCCCCGCGGCCGCAGCACCTCCAGGGATTTCAGGAACGTGTCGCGGCCGATGGAATCGAAAACGGCTGCCACGCCCTCGCCGCCCATTAGATCATGCACGCGGGTAACGAAGTCCTCTTTCATGTAGTCGATGACTTCTACGCAGCCGGCCTGCCGCGCTGCCGCTGCCTTCGCCTCGTTCGACGCCGTGCCAATGACGCGAACGCCGAGCGCCCGCGCCCATTGCGCGAACAGGAGCCCGACCCCGCCCGCCGCGGCATGGAAGAGAACCGTGTCGTCGCGCTGCAGGGGCGCTACCTCCTTCAGCAGCATGCGCGCAGTGACGCCACGCAGAAAGGAGGCTGCGGCCTGCGCATCGCTGACCCCGTCGGGGATGCGGACGAGACGATCCGCCGGGTAGATCCGCGCCGTGGCGTAGGCGCCGAGCGGGCCGTCGGCGTAGACGACGCGATCGCCTACGGAGACATCGCTGACACCGAGCCCCACCGCCTCGACGACGCCCGCCCCTTCGTTGCCAAGCACCGCTGGAAACGCCGGCACCTGGAACGTGCCGCGGCGAAAATACACCTCGACGAAATTGAGCCCGATCGCGGTGTGCCGGATCAGCGCCTCCCCCGGCCCGGGCAACGGTACGTCGACGGGCTCGATGGTCAGCACCTGAGGCGGACCATACTTGTGAATGCGGACAGCGCGTTCCATCAGATCACCTTCGCTCCGGAATTGGTTCGACGGGAAAGGTCGGTATAGCGGCGCAAAGCGCAAATTCTTACGATTTTTCTCGCTCCGCGCAGCGATGAGCCTCGAAATCCGGACCGCCTAGTTTGCTCAGACTTTTCGCATAGCTCCCGGCCGACCCAAGCATCAGCTCGGCTCAAATCCCGCAGTGCGACGGTTTCCCGGCATCCCGAGCGAAGTGGCCGCAGCGGCCGGCGAACCTGCCGACCATCGGACTCTTAGGATCGGCCACGCCTGAAACCCAAGGCCAATGGCTCGCCGCCTTTCGGCAGCGGCAATCGACAACCACACGAGCGGACACTTCTCTTTCTCGTCTCTTCTCGGCGTTTTCTGCGCATTGCCGCCTATCTGCGCAAGATCGCCGAGCGAACTGTCGCCGGCCCGATGAGGGCGCTCGAAGCCTGCGCAGACATCTTCAAATCTGCTGAATGCACAAATTACTTCGCCGTCTGCGGCTATGATACAACTTGATCGGAGTCTGCTCTAGGCCCTGTGCTGCTGAAATAGAAACACGGCTACTCAAAAAAAATTCGAGCGTCTGTCGGAACGAGGAAAGCTGGGCGGCGTTCAAACGCGAACCTCCGCGCGATTTTCCGCGGGCTTAGGAAACTGCCACAACCGAACTTAGTACTCCGGCTGGGCGAAATCCAAGCCGCAGAACGCCCAGAAAAAATCAAGCGCGACTGGCCAATACCGAAGATGCTGGCCAAGTCGAGCAGCAACAAGGAGCTTATGTCATGAGTACGATCACCACCAAAGACGGCACGGAAATCTACTACAAGGACTGGGGCCCTAAGAGCGCCCAGCCGATCGTCTTCCATCACGGGTGGCCGCTGAGCGGCGACGATTGGGATACGCAGTTGCTCTTTTTTCTCGGCAAGGGCTACCGCGTCATCGCCCATGACCGGCGCGGCCATGGCCGCTCGGCGCAGGTGAGCGACGGTCATGACATGGATCACTACGCCGCCGACGCTGCCGCCGTGGTCGAGCATCTTGACCTGAGAAATGCCGTCCATATCGGTCACTCCACCGGCGGTGGCGAAGCGACCCACTACGTCGCGCAGCACGGTCAGCACCACGGTCGCGTCGCGAAGCTCGTGCTTATCGGCGCTGTGCCGCCGATCGTGGTGAAGACGCCGGCCAATCCGGGCGGCCTGCCGATCGAGGTGTTCGACGGCTTGCGAAAGTCGCTCGCCGGCAACCGGGCGCAGTTCTATCTCGATTTTGCGAGCGGTCCCTTCTACGGCTTCAACCGGCCAGGCGCGAAGCCAGTCCCCGGCGTTATTCAGAACTGGTGGCGGCAGGCCATGACGGGGAGTGCCAAGGCGCAGTACGACGGCATGAAAGCTTTCTCGGAGACCGATTTCACCGAGGACCTGAAGATCATCAACGTGCCGACACTCGTGATGCACGGCGACGACGATCAGATTGTGCCGATCGCGGACTCGGCGCTGCTCTCAGCAAAGCTCCTGAAGAAGGGGAAACTCAAAGTCTACGAGAAATTTCCGCACGGCATGTGCACCACCCACGCCGATGTGGTGAACCCCGAACTGCTCGCCTTTATAGCGGGATAGCCAACGCTCCGGACCCGACTAGCGACTAGCCCAAGGTGCGGGTCTTCCTACCCATTAGCGAGCAGAAACGATGGTGTCGTTGTTATCGACACGGATTAGCGAGAGGTAAGGTCATGAAGATCGTCGTCATTGGTGGCACTGGCCTGATCGGCTCAAAGACCGTCGTCATCCTGCGCCAGCGCGGCCATGAGGTCGTCGCGGCCTCACCCCAAAGCGGCGTCAACACGATCACTGGCGAGGGGCTCAAAGAGGCCCTGGCCGGCGCGCAGGTCGTGATCGATCTCGCCAATTCCCCCTCATTTGAAGACAGGGCGGTGCTGGAATTCTACCAGACTTCCGAGCGCAACCTTCTCCCGGCGGAGACCGCAGCAGGCGTCCGGCATCACGTCGCGCTATCCATCGTCGGTATTGACCGGAGCGACAATGGCTATTTCCGCGCCAAGGTCGCCCAAGAGAAACTGATCGAGGCCTCCGGCATCCCCTACACCATTGTCCGCTCGACCCAGTTCATGGAATTCCTCCGCGGCATCGCCAATTCAAGCGCGGCTGGAAACATGGTCAGGATTTCGCCGAGCCTGTTCCAGCCCATCGCGTCGGACGACGTTGCCGCCAACGTCGCGGATGTTGCGCTGGCGGCGCCGCGAAACGGCATCATCGAGATCGCCGGCCCGGAACGAGCGCCGTTCAATGAAATCGTCGCCCGCTATCTGAAGGCGGTCGGCGACCCGCGGGAGGTCGTTCGCGACCCCGAGGCCAGATACTTCGGCGGCCGGGTCGAGGAGCGTTCGCTCGTGCCACTCAGCGACGCGCGCCTCGACCGCATAGGTCTCGACGAATGGCTGCGCCGCTCACAGGCGGCAGCCTGACCCCGGATCCTTCTTGCTTCTAATCAATCTAGCAGAGTCAGCCATGTCATACCTTCGCCTTCTTGGAGCGGCGCTGGTTTTCGCAGGTAGCGTACAGCTCACATCGGCTGTGCACGCCGAACCACCGCAGCCAATTGTGGTCCCCGTCATGCAGAAGGATCTCGTCGACGTGCCCGGAAGAGAGATGTTGATGCTTACTGTCGAGTATCCGCCCGGAGCTGTGGAGCACATCCATCGGCACGAGCCGGACGGAGGCGGCGGGCCGTCTTCGGCGCGAGGTCGAGAAGCGCGCGGATCGCTCCGCCCGTCTGCTCGCGCGCCCTCAGCTCCAGCACCTGACCGAGCAGGACGAGGACGGTGATGACCGCGGCGGCCTCGAAATAGACAGGGACCGCGCCGTCCGCCTCGCGGACCGCCGGCGGGAAGACCCCGGGCGCGAAGGTGGCGATCACGCTGTAGACCCATGCGACGCCGGTACCCATCGCGATCAGGGTGAACATGTTGAGATTGCGCGTCCTGACCGAGGCCCAGCCGCGCTCGAAGAACGGCCAACCGGCCCAGAGCACAACCGGCGTCGCGAGCGCGAACTGAATCCAGTTCGACGCCTGCTGGCCGATAAAAGCGTGTACGCCGGGCAAATGGCCGCCCATTTCGAGGACGACCACCGGAACGGCAAGCGCGAGTCCGATCCAGAACCGTCGCCTCATGTCGACCAGCTCTTGGCTCGGACCCGTTTCCGCAGTCGCAACCTCCGGCTCCAGCGCCATGCCGCAGATCGGGCAGGCGCCCGGACCGGCCTGGCGGATCTGTGGGTGCATCGGGCAGGTGTACATGACGCCCGGCGCCGCTTCGGCCGGCTTCGCGGGCAGTGAGGCGAGGTATTTTGTTGGATTGGCGACGAACTTTTCCCGGCAGCCGCCGCTGCAGAAGTAGTAAGTCGCGTCGGCGTGGTCGGCTTTGTGCTTCGCCGTTGCCGAGTCCACCGACATGCCGCAGACGGGGTCTTTCACCACCGCGCCGACGCCCGGAGCCGCAGGCTCCGCGTGGTGGTGATGGTGCGCGTGCGGCGCCGGCCCGGCGGCAAGGTAGCGCGCGGGGTCGGCGGCGAATTTCGTCCGGCAGCCTTCGCAGCAGAAGTAATAGGTCGTTCCATCGTGCTCGAAGCGATGCTTTGCGGTCCCCGGATCGACCGACATCCCGCAGACCAGGTCCTTCGCCAGGGAGTTTTCGCTCGTATCCAGGCTCATCGAACGCGCCTCTTGTCATCGACCGGGCGAACGCTAAACCTTCCCATCAATGGAAGGTCAACGGAAAGATTGTCGCAGGACGAGGCGGAGGAGCGGCGATGAATAGCGGCGCTGCGGCGTACGTCTAGCTTCACAAGTCGACGTGCGCCAATGTGCCGGAAAGCTACCCCAAGACCTCCGACGCTTTCTGCTCAGCGAGCGATCCGCCAAGCCGACAAGGCAGCGAGACCGATTCGACTAGCTCCACGCCCGCGCCGACCGCGGCATGCGCTATATGATGCGCTTGCGGAACGTCGGCAATGGGCGGACACGACGCGTTCCCGCGCGACGCTGAAGGCCGGATCTCCGGCCCGTTCCTGGCGTTCAGCGAATGGTCAGTCTCCGCCCTTCGCGACGGTCTGCCGAGGCTCCAGTGAATGCCTGCTTCGGTGGACACCGGGCCCACAAGGGCCGCCAGGGTGTCCACCCGTTCTGGACATCCTTGCTCGGGCGGACCAAGCGTTACGCTTTGACCACCAACAATAAATTCCAACCCGGTTTGCCATCGGCTATTCTTTCAGGTGCGCCGTGGTGGTGGTGGAAGGCGCGTCCGTCGTATCTCTTGTCGCGGAGACCGCCGCCATGCTTGTCATCGGACTTATCCTCAGTCTGTCTGGGGGCCTGTTCTGCTGGCTGATCTTCACCCTCGCCGTGTACGCCTTGCCGTGCTTCGTTGGACTGACGGCCGGCTTGGCGGCGCTCCACTGCGGCGCGGGCGTCGTTGGCGCGCTGCTTGTCGGCGTCGTCGCCGGCGCGCTGACGCTCGCCATTGGCCAAATCGCTTTCGCCGTCGTTCGCCCTCTGATCCTGCGCGCTGTAATCGCCGCGGCGTTCGCGGTTCCGGCGGCCATCGCCGGCTATCACGCGGTGCTCGGCCTGGCGCAGATCGGCGTGCCCTCCTTGATCTGGCGCGAGGTCTTCGCCTGGGTCGGCGCGATATTCATTAGCGGCACAGCCTGGGCGCGCATGGCTGCCCTGGCGGAGCCGCTCCCGCTGCGGCTTGGCGGGGCGGCGCGGAATAAGCCTCAGCCAGCTCTCGCGGCAGCGACACGCAAGGAGTAGGGCCTTCGCCTCGGCGATCAAGTTTCTCTGGCAATCCGGCGTTGGCGGATCGCGCCCAGAAGCGAAGTGCGGGAGGCGACACAGTCCTCTTCGGAGCGCTTGAACGCCATCGCGCCGAACATTCGGCAGACCACGAACTTGTGGCCTGGCGTTCGGTCGTGACCATGCCCCGGCGAACGACGCCGCCTTTTTCTGCGCTATGGCCTCTGTCTCTGCGCCTGAACTCGCCGACATCTTGTGTGGCAAAACCGGCGTCCGCCATGTCTTCTCCTAACGATGCTGTTTAAGCGCACGGACGCACCTGGCCTCTTGATGGCCTGATCTGGCCGAAGACCGGCTGCGCCTCGATCGCCTAAGCACAATGTCGTCGGATCGACTTTCTTCCCCTGGGCTTTCCACCCCACGGGGCAAGCCCCGCGGGGACCCCGGTTCGCCCATTCCTCGCGAGGCAAGAAAGTCTCACCGCCGACATCCTCCGCTCATGCTCCGGCCCGCGGGCGGGTGCGTCGGCGATCGTCCTCGGCCTGTCGATCGCCATCGAGGCCGCGGTGGTCGCGGGCTCGAAACCAGCGAGGAGAAGCAACATGGCCAACATCGGTTCCTTCAAGAAGGTCGGCAGCGACTTCCAGGGCGAGATCGTCACCCTGAGCGTCCAGGCCAAGGGCGTCCGCATCGTCGCCGAGACCAGCCGGTCCAACGAGAACGCCCCCAGCCACCGCGTGTATGTGGGACGGGCCGAGATCGGGGCAGGGTGGTCGAAGCGCTCCGAGGAGGGCCGCGGCTACCTCTCGCTCAAGCTCGACGATCCGTCGTTCAACGCGCCGATCTACGCGAACCTGTTCGACGACGAGGACGGCGAAGGCTACACCCTTATCTGGTCCCGCCCGCGCAAGAGCGCCGACTGAGGACACACCGCCGACGCCCCGCCCGGCCCAGCCGGGCGGGGCTTTCGTGTGCCCATGCCCCAAGGCGCAAAGCGGCCGCGGCGGACCTATCGCTTTGTGCGCCTCCGTCTCGGCGCCTTCGCGACGTCTGAGACGACAGCCGTGACCTCCTCGTCGAGAAACTCCGCCGGCTTCCGGTCCAGGGCCTGCGCAGCCTGCCAGATGGTCAGGAGCGTGACGTTTTGCTGCCCGCGCTCCATGCTGCTGACATGAGCGCGATCGACACCCATTCGCTCGGCGACGGCTTCCTGGCTAAGCCCCGCAGCGAGCCGGTAACGGCGGAGATTCTGACCAAACACCTTACGGATATCCATCCGTAGGATGGAGGCCAGTCGCGTATTTTATTGCTACGTATTATAATACTCGCGTAATATGCCCGTGACCGTCGTTTTGGCCGCGGGCAGATTGTCACGTCATCGCACGAGGTAACGGCGCAGCTCGCCAGGCGGAGGCCACAACTCGTCCTGAGTGCGGACATAAGTAGCGGAACGTGTATTTCGGCGAACTGTACGGACCCACGCATGCAAACTCCGCCGCTCGACCCACTTGTCGCCGACACAGCGCCGACCGACCGCGTTCTCACCGGTTACGACGAGCAACATGTCGTGACCTACCTGCGCCTACTCGATGCAGAAAAGGACGGCGCGGACTGGCAGGAGGTCGCGAAGCTGGTTCTGCACATCGATCCCCTGACGGAACCAATGCGGGCCCGGCGCGCATGGGAAACCCATCTGGCGCGCGCCCGCTGGATGACGGAGAGCGGCTATCGCCACCTCCTGCGTGGGGGCGCCCCGCACTGACCTTCGGTTCGTTGCCGAGCCTGCAACGCTCATTGCGATGGGCGCGACTAGCGAATCCCCTCCTCGCAAGTGAATCCTCGATCACGCGCCGGCGAGCGTTTCGATTGGGGGAGCAGCGGATCATGTCTCGTGCGGATTGGCGTTCGCCGGCAGCTTATGAGGACCTGCGTTCGCTCGACGCCCCCGGGTTCGCCTGGGAATTTCTCAGCCGCAACCAAGCCTTCGAGCGCGACTGCAAGAGGCTCGAACTCGCGGCAAGTCAGGCTCCCCTCAGCGCCGGCGAACTGACAAGTTTCTCGCAGCGCTGGGGGGTGCGATTTCGTATTGCCCGAGCCCGGCGTCGACGCCAGGCGCCCCTTGTGGACGGCGGCGAGCCTGCCGAGCGTGATCCCGATAGCTCGACTCCCGCCGGATCTCAAACTTCAAGCTGATTCCCTATCGCTTGAACCCTTCCTCGCCCAAGATGGACCGGAGCGGCTGATCGAACGGCGGAGCAATCTGTTCCGCCTGCACGTCCTCGAAGACGTGGGCGAGCAAGTCCCTTGCGTCGTCCTGGCGCTCGATCACATGTTCGAGATCCGCGCCGTGGCCGCGCTCCGGCTGTGGCGCAGCTTGACCGGGCGCTCGCCGGGGCGCGACCCGGCGATGCTTCCCGCCGCCCGGCGCGATCGCCTGGCGCTCGCGCTGCGCGCGCTCGACGGGCGGCTCGAGAAGGCGAGCTATCGCGATATCGCCGAAGCCCTCTTCGGCGCCGGCCACATGCCCGAGCGCGGCTGGAAAACCCATGACCTTCGCGATCGCACGGTGCGGCTCGTGCGCTTGGGCCACGCCATGATGCAGGGCGGCTATCGCCGCCTGCTGCTCTATCCCTTCCGCGGCCGAATCTGAGCTTCAGTCGACCGGGGTGGCGATCTCGCCACCACGCGACATCGCCATCCCCCTAACCGACCGCTCTCCGCCAACGTGATCGCTGACAGCCCCCGCCATTCGACGGCGGCCCGCACGATCACGGAGATGTCCCATGTCAACCAATCTCGCAGGCTTCCCGCCACGCTACCTGCGCACGCCTGAGGCCGCGCGTTTCGTCGGCCTCTCCATCCGCACGCTGGAGAAGCACCGCATCTACGGCACCGGTCCTCGCTATTCGAAGCTCGGCGGCCGCGTCGTCTACCGCCTCGAGGACCTGCAGGCGTGGGTCGACGCGGCGGTGAAGGCGTCGACATCCGATCCGGGGAAGTTCGTGGTGCTGCCGGCCCGGCGCCATACGCCGGCCCAGCTCGAACAAGCCCGCCAGCCGCGCAGCTGACAGCGCCCATGCCAGCGCGCAATCGCACACGATCCGAACGCGAGCAGCTCGAGCTGTTTCGCGCGTTGCCCGGCGATCTCGCGCCTCGCGATGCACAGGATCTCATGGCCTATCCGTTCTTCTCGCTCGCCAAGACGCGTCGCGTTGCGCCGATCGACTATCGGATGAACGACATTGTGATCCGCGTCGAGGCGGTGCCCGAGCACGGCATGGCGACCATCTGGGACGCCGACGTGATGATCTGGGCCGCAAGCCAGATCGTCCACGCCCGTGACGCCGGCCTGCGCACCTCCCGCCTCATGGCGGCTTCGCCGTACGAGATTTTGACGTTCATCGGCCGCGGCGTCAGCGCGCGCGACTATCACCGCCTGAAGGCCGCGCTCGACCGATTGCAGTCCACCACCGTCGCCACCTCGCTGCGCCAGATGAGCGAGCGGCGCATGCACCGCTTTTCCTGGATCAACGAATGGACCGAGCGCGCCGACGGGAGCGGACGCGCCGAGGGCATCGATCTCATCGTGCCAGATTGGTTCTACCGCGCCGTCCTCGACGAGGCGCTTGTGCTCACGATCGACCGCGAATACTTCAAGCTGACGGGCGGTCTCGAGCGCTGGCTCTATCGCATTGCGCGCAAGCACGCTGGCAGGCAGCCTGCAGGCTGGCGGTTCGATTTTCACCATCTCCACAGCAAGTCGGCGAGCCTTTCGCCGTTCAGGCGCTTCGCTTTCGAGCTGCGCGATCTCGTGCGCCGGCAGCCTCTGCCTGGCTACCGGCTCAGCGTCGAACGCGACCGTGGCGGGCGCGAGCTGCTGGCATTCGCAGCCCGCGACTTATCCACAGGCGCCTGTGGACAAGCTGTGGAAAGCCTCGTGCTATCGGGAACGCCGAGGCTCGTGCTATCGGGAACCGGACTATCGTGCTATCAGGAACACGAAGCGGCATTTTCCGACGTCATTTCAGTCGCTTACGGCTCGCTTAACTTAGAATCTAACATAGAATCTAACGATTCTGCTGTCTGTGGATCGGCGGCTCGTTGTCCGCGAACCGACTTCCGCGAACCGAGGCAAGGTTTCGCGAGTGCGGAAACGAGGTTGCGTACCGAGTACGCAAACCTCGAAGCGAAGCATTCGCAAAACGGCTCAACACCAGAGCCTTATCGTCGATCGACCTCTGCTTCATCGACTGCAATTCACCGAGCCGGCCAGTACACGGACTCCGAACATTCCGAAGCGAGTCCACAAACCCGGAACCGACACGTCTCCGACAACTCGTTGGAACGACTTGAATCTGACCAGGCGCGAAAGCGCGAAACTCAGAACACCGACACTCGTCAACACGCGCGGAGCGGCGAGCCATGATTGTCGCACGGGGCAATCAGAAGAGCGGCGCTGGCAAGACGACTTTCGCGCTCCATCTCGAAGGACAGACGGCTCGGCAGAGTAAGCGCATCACGCTGTTCGACGCCGAACAGCAAGGCTCGGCGCTAGTTTCGCTCGAACAGCACGGTGGCAAGCGCCAGGAGCGTCTGTTCGCCGTCATAGGCCTGGCCCAAGCTGCGCTCCATCGAGAGGCGCCCGAGCATGCGCTGCTCGCCAACCACATCATCATCAACGGCTCGCCCCTTGTCGCCGCCTTGCGCTCTGTGGCGCTCGCGGCTGCTCTGGCGCCAGTTCCCACGCAGCCCGCGCTGTTGGATAGCCGGGCCTCCACGGCCGTGTCGGGACGGGGCGCTGAGACACGTGTGTTTCGTTCAACGCGCTTCGCGCACGTTTCCCTCAGGCGGTGGCCGACGGGCTCCCTCATCGCGCGCGGCGCCCCTCAAAGCACTGTGGATGACGATCCGCGCTTCCGCTTCTCGCTAACCCACGGGTTACCTTCGCCGAAGCGGCGCGGTTCGGGCAGCTCGAGCAGCGCCAAACAGCGTCGCGACGGCTTCGCGGCACGCGAGACCGCGCCGCTCGCCTCGAGATCGAAACGCGTGCTCCGCGACGAAGTGGAAGCGCGACGGAGGCTTCGCCGCGCGTCCGCGCGATGCCGAGGCCGGAGCCGCCGGAGTCCGCAACCGAGGGCGGGAGCATCTCAACCCGGCTCGCCTTGGACAACCAGACGGCGCTCCGCAGCTGCATCAAGACCTCAGCCTTCGAGCGCAGCCAGACCGCCACATGCGTGGCCTGTGTGAGCAGCTCACGCCCCGAATTCCCCGAGAGCAATGGAGGCCCTATGAGACCCGAACCGAGCGCCGCATGCGCGCCTGAGCGCGATGCTGCCCGTATGCTGACGCGGGTCAAATTAACCTGG
Organism: uncultured Alphaproteobacteria bacterium; assembly: GCA_963758335.1. Classification (GTDB taxonomy): domain Bacteria; phylum Pseudomonadota; class Alphaproteobacteria; order Rhizobiales; family Beijerinckiaceae; genus Roseiarcus. The sequence goes on from CAVWVF010000004.1 coordinate 2,537,324, forward strand.
CTCGAAGGCCGCATCGAACAGTGGATCCGATTCGGCCACGAGGCCGGCGAGACGATCCTCGATCGCCGCCGTCGCGTCCTGCGCTTTGCGCCGAACAGCGTCTTCGCCTTCGTGCGCTGGGCGGCCAATGACTTCGGCACGGTCATCTCCCGCGTCGACATCGTGCGCGCGGTCGACCACGGCGCTCCCTACCAGACGCTGCCGTTCGTACGGCCGGGCGGCGACATCCTGCTGCGCATCGGCGGCTGGCCGAAGGTCGAGCGCGTGCTTCAGGCGATCGACGCCGTCGAAGCGATTGGCGTCGATCCGGTCGACGCTGCCCCAGATCACTGGCGCTGCCTCCACAACCGGCTCGTCGCCGGCGAGCCGCCGCGCGCTTATAGCCGCGAGCAGCATCGCGCGTGGCTCCTGCGCCGGAGGCTCAGGTCATGACGCGCTTCGGCTGGGCCATTGCCACCTGCACCGCCACGCTCGGCGTGGGGCTGTCGGCGTTCTTTCGTCCGCTCCCAAAACTGATCTGGAACGCCAGCGCCAGCGTCCCGATCGGTCTCTACGCGGTGCGTCCGGCTGGCGCCCTGCAGATCACCGAGCTTGTGGCGGTTAGGCCGCCTGCCGTGCTCGCAAGCTTCCTCGACGAGCGCCGTTACCTGCCGAAGGGCGCGCCCCTGCTGAAGCGCGTCCTCGCCCTTCCGGGACAAACCGTCTGCCGCGCCGATCGCGCTATCACCGTCGACGGGGTCGCGATGGGCGACGCTCTTGATCGCGACAGCCGCGGTCGGCCGTTGCCGTCCTGGCAGGGATGCCGGCGCGTCCCCGACGGCGACGTCTTCCTCATGAACCGGCAGTCCGAGGATTCCCTGGACGGCCGGTATTTCGGCTCACTGCCTGTCACAGCCATCGTCGGCCGGGCCGATCCCCTCTGGACGCGCGAGGAGAACTGATCGTGCTCAAACGCCCGTCGACTGCACACCTCGCGCCTCTCCATGAGCCGAACCCTACCCCCTTCACGGCGTCGAATGTCGCGCGGCCAGCCTCGCGACTGCTTCGTCGAGGCTCCATTGTCTTCGCCCTCGGCATTGCGGTCGCCGCCACCCTTCACTGTGGCGAGTCGCGCGCACAACGCGTCCAACCCAAGGCAGTCCAGCGCGACGCGCGCGATACGTTCGATTCGCCCTTCGACGCGTTCGTCACTGAGGCTTCGCAGCGCTTCGGCGTTCCGGCGGCATGGATACGCGGCGTCATGCGCGCGGAAAGCTTCGGGGCTGTGCGCGCCATCTCGCCCAAGCGCGCGATGGGCTTGATGCAGATCATGCCGGCGACATGGGCGGGCTTACGCCAGCGCTATCGTCTCGGCGCCGATCCCTACGACGCGCACGACAACATCATCGCCGGCGCGGCCTATCTGCACGAGCTGCACGACCGCTATGGCGTTCCCGGCTTCCTCGCGGCCTACAATGCAGGTCCAGCGCGCTGGGAAGATCACCTCGCAACCGGTCGGCCGCTGCCGATCGAGACGCAGGCGTACCTCGCCCGTCTCGCTCCAATCGTCGGCGGCAGTGCGCCCGACGATGCGGCTCCACTGGCCTCCATCGTCCGTTCCTGGACCGAAGCGTCCCTGTTTGTCGCACGCTCGATCGGGTCGCTGATCGGCGGTCAGCCCGCACAGAAGCAGCAGTCGCCGCGTCCCACGAACGACCATCGGCTCAAGGATTTGACGGGCCTCGTTCCGCAGTCCGACGGACTGTTCGTGGCCCTCTCGCTCAAGGGGCGGTCGCAATGAGCGATCGTGTTGTGGAGGGCTCTGGGCGGGGATTGCGTGTGTCGGAGGTCCGGCACATCGACCCGACCCATGGACGGCAAGATAAAAGCGCCGCCGTCCGGCAGGCGCAAATGGTTGGTCGGGTTGAGGTTTTTGGGCATCCGCCACAAGCTGCCGGATGGCGGTTCAGGCGCTTTTCTCAACATTCTCAAGGGTCCGACCGCCATCCTCCCGCTTTCTCGGGAGCCCTGCGCCGATGACTGCCGGCGACGACGACATCCAAATTCGACCGGGCCGGATCCGCCACGGCAACCGCGGCGGCAAGCGGCCGCAGAGCTTCGTCGCCGAGGTGATGCGGGCCGCGAAGAAAGCTGGACACGTCGGCCGGACCTTCACGGAGGGCGGCAGAGCAAAGGGGCGCTCGACCTTCGGCCGCGGCAGGCGTGCGGCCCTTTCGTTGGCGTCGCGTTCCCCCGGCCGGCGGGTCACGGTCATGACGCGGATCGTCCGCCATCATGGTTCGAAATTTCGATCGGCATCGCTTGCGCGGCATGTGACGTACCTGAAGCGCGATGGGGTCACGCGCGATGGGGCAGACGCTCGCATGTTTGACGCTCGCTCCGACGACGCCGATGCCAAGGCCTTCTCGGAGCGCTGCGAGGAGGATCGGCACCATTTCCGCTTCATCATCTCGCCCGAGGATGCGGCAGACCTGGAAAATCTGCGCACCTTCACGCGCGAGCTGATGAAGGACGTCGAGCGTGACCTCGCGACCAGGCTCGATTGGCTCGCAGTCGATCACTGGAATACCGATAACCCGCACATCCATGTCCTGATTCGAGGACGCGCCGACGACGGCCGCGACCTGGTCGTCAGCCGCGACTACATCAGCCGGGGCTTACGCGACCGCGCGGCCGAGCGTGTCACGCTGGAACTAGGGCCGCGAAGCGAGCAGCAGATCCGCACCTCGTTGGAGAAGGAGGTCGAGGCCGAACGCTGGACCAGTCTCGACCGGGCGCTGCGCGATGATTCGGATGAGGGAGGCGGTGTCGTTGACCTTCGGCCGGGCGGTGATGGAGATCCGGAAATGCGGCGTCTCATGCTGGGACGCACGGCAAAGCTGGAGCGCCTCGGTCTGGCCGAGCGCGTCGGCCCGGCGCAGTGGACGCTGAAGCCGGGGCTCGAGCCGGCCCTGCGCGATCTCGGCATCCGCGGCGACATCATCAAGACGATGCACCGGGCGATGAGCGCCGGCGGGCGTGAGCCGGATGTCGGCACCTTCGTCCTGCATAGCGAGGAGCCGTCCGAACCGGTGCTTGGTCGGCTGGTCAAGCGCGGCCTCGACGACGAACTCGAGGGGACCGCCTACGTGATCGTCGCCGGCGTCGATGGTCGCACCCATCATCTCAGGTTCTCCGATCTCGAGATGACCGGCGATGCGCCGGCGGGGGCCATCGTCGAGGCGCGGGTCTACGACGACACGAACGGACGTCGTCGCTTGTCGCTCGCCACACGCTCCGATCTTCCGATCGAGGCGCAGGTAACGGCGTCGGGGGCGACCTGGCTCGACCGCCAGCTCCTCGCCAAGGACCCGCCGCTCAGCGAAGGCGGGTTCGGCGCCGAGGTGCGCGACGCCATGGAGGCGCGCGTCGATCATCTCGCGGAGGAAGGGCTCGCTCGCCGGCAGGGACAGCGCGTGATCTTCGCCCGCGATCTCCTCGGCACTCTGCAGCGGCGGGAATTGGACGACGCGGTGGCGAAGCTCTCGGCGGAGTCGGGACTCGCCTATCGGCCTGCGGCCGAAGGCGAGCTCGTCTCGGGCGTCTACCGGCAGCGGGTGACGCTCGCCTCCGGGCGGTTCGCCATGATCGACGACGGCCTCGGTTTCCAGCTCGTTCCTTGGCGTCCGGCGCTCGAGAAGGAGCTCGGCCGCGAGGTGCGCGGCGTCATGGCGCCTGGCGGAAACGTGGAGTGGAGTTTTGGCCGGAAACGGGGGCTCGGGCTATGAGCATCGCGCCGTCAGCCGTCCTATTGCTCCGCCGCGGCGTCCCGGGTCGCGACGCCCCCTCGTTTCGGCTTTGCGCCGCCCTCCGCGACGCGGCTGATCGAGCGTCGCAATGAACGCCACGAAGATTCTCTGGGTTCAGGTTCTTGTCGTCTGCGCTGCCGCCCTCGGCTTCGTCTGGGGAGCGACGGAATGGACCGCCTGGCGACTCGCCTTCCAACCGCAGCTCGGTCAGCCGTGGTTCAGTCTTTTCGGCTGGCCGGTCTACCAGCCACCCGCCTTCTTCTGGTGGTGGTTCGCCTAGGACGCCTACGCTCACGACATCTTCGTCACCGGCGGCTTCATCGCCGGCGCCGGCGGCGTCGCGGCCTTCGCAGTCGCGGTCGCCCTGTCGGTCTGGCGCGCCCGCGAAGTCAGGAGGGTCACGACCTATGGCTCGGCGCGCTGGGCCGAGGCGCGCGAGATCCGCAAGGCGGGGCTCCTTGATCCCGACGGCGTTCTGCTCGGCCGCTGGCGCAAGGCCTATCTTCGCCACCACGGACCGGAGCATGTCCTCTGCTTCGCCCCGACCCGCTCAGGCAAGGGCGTCGGCCTGGTCGTGCCGACGCTGCTCACCTGGCCGGGCTCGGCGATCGTTCACGACATCAAAGGCGAGAACTGGGGGCTGACCGCCGGCTGGCGCGCGCGGTTCGGCCGGGCGCTGCTGTTCGATCCGACCAACGCGCAGAGCGCCGCCTACAATCCGCTGCTCGAGGTGCACCGCGGCGAATGGGAGGTCCGCGACGTCCAGAACATCGCCGACGTGCTGGTCGATCCCGAAGGCGCGCTGGAGAAACGGAACCACTGGGAGAAGACCAGCCATTCGCTGCTCGTCGGCGCCATCCTGCATGTGCTCTACGCTGAGGAGGAGAAGACCCTCGCAGGAGTGGCCAGCTTCCTGTCCGATCCGAAGCGGCCGATCGAGAAAACCCTTCGGGCGATGATGACCACGCCGCACCTCGGCGACAAGGGCGTGCATCCGGTCGTCGCCAGCGCCGCGCGCGAGCTCCTCAACAAAAGCGAGAACGAGCGCTCCGGGGTGCTGTCGACGGCCATGTCGTTTCTGGGCCTCTACCGGGACCCCGTCGTCGCCGCCGTCACGCAGCGCTGCGACTGGCGCATCCGCGATCTCGTCGAGGCCGACCGCCCCGTCACGCTCTACCTGGTCGTTCCTCCCTCCGACATCAGCAGGACAAAACCTCTGATCCGCCTGATCCTCAATCAGATCGGCAGGCGCCTCACCGAGGAACTGGAATCGAATCGCCGCCGGCATCGGCTGCTGCTCATGCTCGACGAGTTCCCCGCGCTCGGCCGTCTCGACTTCTTCGAAAGCGCGCTCGCCTTCATGGCCGGCTATGGTCTGAAGAGCTTCCTGATCGCCCAGAGCCTGAACCAAATCGAGAAGGCCTATGGGCCGAACAACTCCATCCTCGACAACTGCCACGTGCGGGTGAGCTTCGCGACCAACGACGAACGAACGGCCAAGCGCGTCTCCGATGCGCTCGGGACCGCGACCGAGCTGCGCGCGATGAAGAACTACGCCGGCCACCGGCTGAGCCCGTGGCTCGGGCACCTGATGATCTCGCGCCAGGAGACGGCCCGGCCGCTGCTGACGCCGGGCGAGGTGATGCAGCTTCCGCCCGACGACGAGCTCGTTCTCGTGTCGGGCTCAGCGCCCATCCGGGCGAAGAAAGCGCGCTACTACGAAGACCCTGAGATGAAGGCGCGCATCATGCCGCCGCCGACGTTAACCAGCCCAAAGTCGCCTCCCCGCGGCCAAGACGCGCTCCCCCCGAAAGAGGGCGATTGGGCTGGCGCGGTAATCGCAGCCGGGCCGGGCTCGGACACCGAGGATCCCGCCAACGCCGGCATTCGTCGCGAACCGGAATTGCCGGAGCATGAGGAAATCGTGCCGGAGCCGAGAAAGCCGGCTCAGGAATTCGAGCCGTTTGACGACGAGCCCGATGACGAAGCACAGCGCCAGCGCATCATGCAGCGCAGTCTTCGAACCATCGCTCGCCAGGCGTCGCTCGATCCGGGCGACGACATGCAGATGTAGCCATGCGGACGAAGCACACTTTCACCCTGCCTGCCGATCTGATGAGGAGGCTGCGGGACTATGCCTCACGCAAGGGCGTGACGCAGTCTTTGGTCATCGAGGCGGCGTTGGCGTCGCATCTCTCGCCCGACGGCGCCGATCGGCTGGAGGCCGCGCTGGCCCGGCGGCTCGATCGCATGACGCGGCAGATAGAGCTGATCGAGCGGCATGTCATGATCTCCAATGAGGCGCTGGCCGTGTTCGTCCGCTTCTGGCTGACCAGCACCCCGGCTTTGCCTGACGCCGCTCTGGCGGCCGCCCAGACCAAGGGCCGCGAGCGCTACGAGGGGTTTGTCGAGGCGCTCGGACGTCGTCTCGCGCGCGGCCGCAAGCTTGCTGACGAGGTGATTCGCGACGTGACGCCCGGATTGAAGAAAGGATCAGAGCCCGGCGCCGACTAACGACCATCCCGACCGCCTGTCTTTCTAGCCCGAAGCCCTCTCTCCCGATCGCCGTTGTTGCGAAGTCCCATTTCCCGCTCTTTCTAATCGACCCCGCTGCGCATGCGCCTCCGCGTGAAGCCAATCGGGGTTCGACGTGACGACGATTTCCTTCCGGTCCGAAGCTTTCGCCCGCGGCGCGCGGATGCTGCGCACCGCGCTCGGGCCCGCGATCGCCGCCTTCCTGGAAGATCCAAGCGTCGTCGAGGTGATGCTGAACCCGGATGGGCGGCTATGGATCGACCGGCTGTCGGGAGGCCTCGAAGAGACCGGCTGCCGCGTCACGCCGGCCGACGCGGAACGCATCGTGCGGCTGGTCGCGCATCACGTGGGCGTCGAGATCCACGCCGGCAGCCCGCGCGTCTCGGCCGAGCTTCCGGAAACGGGGGAGCGGTTCGAGGGCCTCATGCCTCCCGTGGCGGCCGCGCCCTGCTTCGCCATCCGCCGCCCGGCGGTCGCTGTCTTCACGCTCGGCGACTATGTGCGCGCCGGGATCATGTCGGACCAGCAGGCCAAACTGCTTCGGGCCGCAGTTCTCGAGCGCAAGAACATCCTCGTCGCCGGCGGCACTTCGACCGGCAAGACCACGCTGGTCAATGCGCTGCTCGCGGAAGTCGCCAAGACCGGCGACCGCGTGGTGCTGATCGAGGATACGCGCGAGCTGCAATGCGCCGCGCCGAACCTGGTTGCGCTTCGCACCAAGGACGGCGCGGCCTCGCTCTCCGATCTCGTCCGCTCGGCGCTGCGGCTGCGTCCGGACCGCATTCCGATCGGCGAGGTGCGTGGGGCCGAGGCGCTCGATCTGTTGAAGGCCTGGGGCACCGGCCATCCGGGCGGCGTCGGCACGCTGCACGCCGGCTCCGCGATCGGCGCGCTGCGCCGCCTCGAGCAGCTCATCCAGGAAGCGGTGGTCACGGTCCCGCGCGCCCTGATCGCCGAAACCATCGACCTCATCGCGGTCCTCGCCGGCCGCGGCTCCGCGCGAAGGCTCGCCGAGCTCGCGGAAGTCCAGGGCCTCGGCCCGACCGGCGACTACGTCCTCAACCCCGCAGGAGAACCGTGATGCCGTTCAACCGTGTCGCCCATGCATACGCCATGGCCTCGACCTTCGCTTTCGTGGCGTTCGCTGCCGCGCCGGCCTCGGCCGCCGGCTCCAACATGCCCTGGGAGCAGCCGCTCAATCAGATCCTCGAGTTGATCCAGGGGCCGGTCGCAAAAGTCCTCTCGGTCATCATCATCATCATCACCGGCCTGACGCTGGCCTACGTCGGCGACGTCGGCCACACGCTGATCGTCGGTCCCACCGGCGCGGGCAAGAGCGTGCTCTTGGCGCTGATGGCGCTGCAGTTCAGGCGCTATGTCGGCGCCCAGGTGTTCGCCTTCGATTTCGGTGGCTCGATCCGCGCCGCCGCCCTCGCCATGGGCGGCGACTGGCACGACCTCGGCGGCGCACTGGCCGGCGACGCGAGCGCGCCCGTCGCGTTGCAGCCGCTGGCGCGGATCGATGAGGCCGGCGAACGCGCCTGGGCGGCCGAATGGGCCGCAACGCTCTTGGCTCGCGAGTCGGTCGCCGTCACCCCGGAGCTGAAAGAGCGCCTATGGTCGGCCCTGACCTCGCTCGCCTCCGCGCCGGTTTCCGAGCGGACCATCACCGGCCTCTCCGTCCTCTTGCAGTCCAATTCGCTCAAGCAGGCGCTCGAGCCCTATACCGTAGCCGGACCCTGGGGCCGGCTGCTCGACGCGGAGAGCGAGCGCCTCGGCGAAGCGGACGTGCAGGCCTTCGAGACCGAGGGCCTTATCGGCGCCGGCGCGGCACCTGCCGTGCTCACCTATCTGTTCCACCGCATCGAGGACCGGTTCTATGGCCGGCCGACCCTGCTCATCGTCGACGAGGGCTGGCTTGCGCTCGACAATCCGGGCTTCGCCGGGCAGCTCCGCGAGTGGCTAAAGACGCTGCGCAAAAAGAACGCGTCGGTCGTCTTCGCCACCCAGTCGCTCGCCGACATCGACGGCAGCGCGATCGCGCCCGCCATCATCGAGAGCTGCCCGACGCGGATCCTGCTGCCGAACGAACGCGCGCTCGAGCCGCAGATCGCGGCGATCTACCGGCGCTTCGGCCTCAATGACCGGCAGATCGAGATCCTGAGCCGCGCGACGCCAAAGCGCGACTATTACTGCCAGTCAAGGCGCGGCAACCGCCTGTTCGAAATCGGCCTCTTCGAAGTCGCGCTCGCCTTCGCCGCCGCATCGTCGAAGACCGACCAGACTGCCATCGACGAGATCTTTGCCGCCCACGGCCGCGCAGGCTTCGCCGCCGCCTGGCTCAGGAGCAAGGGCCTCGACTGGGCGGCCGACATGCTCACCCGCAGCCCCGAGGCTTCCCCATGATAATGCGCCTCCGCGCTGGTCTCATCGCCGGCGCCGCAATGTCCGTTGTCGTAGCCACAGGTGTCCCCGCATTCGCGCAATGGATCGTGTTCGACCCCACCAACTATGCGCAGAACGTGCTGACGGCGGCGCGCGAGCTCCAGCAGGTCAACAACGAAATCCAGATGCTGGAGAACCAGGCCACGTCCCTGGTCAACCAGGCGCGCAACCTGGCGAGCTTGCCTTATTCCTCGCTTGCGCAGCTCGAGCAGCAAATCACTCAGACGCAGCGGCTTCTCGCGCAGGCGCAGCGCATCGCCTACAGCGTAAGCGCGATCGACCAGGCGTTCACCCAAACCTATCCGCAGGCCTATTCCGGCTCGACCTCGTCCCAGCAGCTTCTCGCCGACGCTCAATCGCGCTGGCAGAACGCGCTCGCGGGGTTCCAGGACGCCATGCGGGTCCAGGCCGGCGTCGTCGCAAACCTCAACAACACCCATACGCAGATTGGCGCTCTCGTGACATCGAGCCAGTCTGCGACCGGCGCGCTTCAGGCCGCCCAGTCCGGCAACCAGCTCGTCGCCCTTCAGACGACGCAGCTCGCAGACCTCACCGCTCTCATGGCCTCGATCGCGCGGGCCCAGAGTTTTGAGGCGGCGCGCACGCTGGAGACGCAGGTCCAGGCGCAAGCGCAAACCAACAACTTCCTCAACTACGGCGCGGGCTATCAGCCCGGCTCCGCGCAGATGTTCCACTGATGCTGGGTCGGGCCCTCGAGGTGCGTGCGATCGGCCGCGCGGTCGGCTTCGCCCTGGTCGCCGCCGCGATCGTGGCCGCCACGCTGCATTTTCGCCGGGACGTACCGCGAGTGCCGCAAGCAAGCCCCGCTACCGCCTCCCCTCGGCTCACCGAGGAGCTGCGAAGGTGTCAGGCGCTCGCTGCTCAAGCGACGGATGACGCGGCTTGCGAGGCCGCATGGGCCGAGAGCCGCCGCCGCTTCCTCACCTATGACCTTGCGCCGAGGGACGCTGCTTCAGCGCCCGCATCGCAAAAATCGTCCGGCAGGTAAGGCTCATGGGCGGGACCGGCGTCATCGACAATTTCCTGGGAACCTTCACCCAGTACATCAACTCCGGTTTCGGCTTGGTGCAGGGCGACGTCCGCTGGCTCGCCGGCGTGCTCATCGCCATCGACATCACGCTAGCCGGCCTCTTCTGGGCGATGGCGCCGGACGAGGACGTGATCGCGCGGCTCATCAGGAAGACGCTCACCATCGGCGTCTTCGCCTTCATCCTGAGCAATTACAACAACCTCGCTCAGATCATCTACAACTCCTTCGCCGGGCTCGGCATCGAGGCGGGTGGCGGAACCATCAGCGCCGCGCAGCTCCTTCAGCCGGGAAAGATCGCCGAGGTCGGCATCGACGCCGGCAAGCCGATCCTGACCGCGATCTCCGGCATGATGGGGTTCACCAGCGTCTTCGCCAACCTCGTTCAGATCCTGATCTTGCTCGTCGCCTGGCTCATCGTCGTCATCGGTTTCTTCGTGATTGCGATCCAGCTGTTCGTCAGCCTCATCGAGTTCAAGCTGACCACGCTCGCCGGCTTTGTCCTTGTTCCCTTCGGACTGTTTGGCCGAACCGCCTTTCTCGCGGAGAAGGTGCTCGGCAACGTCGTGTCGTCGGGCATCAAGATGATGGTGCTCGCGGTCATCATCGGCATCGGCTCGACCATCTTCGGCCAGTTCACGACCGGCTTCAACGATCCGCCGACCATCTCCGACGCGTTGACCCTGATCCTCGCGGCCCTGTCGCTGCTCGGCCTCACGATCTTCGGCCCCGGCATCGCAAACGGCCTGATCGCCGGCGGTCCGCAGCTTGGCGCGGGAGCCGCCGTCGGCACGGGACTCGCGGCCGCCGGGATCGGCGCCGCCGGCGTCGCCGCGACGGCGGGCGCTCTCAGCCTAGCGGGCGGCGCCATTGCCGGAACGGCGCGGGCCGGCGCTTCGGTGGCCGGCGGCGCAACCGCCGCCTTTCGCGCAGGCGGCGCGGCGGGCGTCGCTCAGGCAGCGGGATCGGCTGCAATGAGCCCACTGCGCCGTGCAGCCGCGAGCCTACAACAAAGCTTCGCCTCCGGCGGGCGCGCGGTGACGGGAGGCTCCGCAACGACGCCAGCCGAAGGCGGCTCCGCCGGCGCCCCGGCCTGGGCGCAGCGCATGAAGCGCAATCAGACCATCAGCCGCGGCGTGACAGCCGCCGACCACGCCATCCGCTCCGGGGACCGGCCGAGCGGCGGCCATCAGGTCGACCTTTCCGAGGAAGAATGATCCATGTTTCGACGACCCACCGTACGCTACGGCAGGACCCCAGAGCCCGAGACGCCGTACCAGAGAGCCGGCCAGGTCTGGGACGAGCGCATCGGTTCGGCGCGGGTGCAGGCGAAGAACTGGCGGCTCGCCTTTTTCAGCGCGCTGGCGCTGAGCGGCGGTCTCGCGGGCGGCCTCGTCTGGCAATCGGCGCGTGGTGTGATCACGCCCTGGGTGGTCGAGGTCGACAAGCTCGGCGAGGCTGAGGCCGTCGCGCCGGCTGTGGCCGGCTATCGGCCGACTGACCCGCAGATCGCCTGGCACCTGGCGCGTTTCATCGAAGAGGTGCGAGGCATTCCGGCCGACCCAGTGGTGTTGCGGCAGAACTGGCTCGACGCCTATAACTACGTCACCGACAAGGGCGCGCTCGCGCTCAACGACTACGCCCGCGCCAACGATCCGTTCTCGAAGATCGGGAAGGCGCAAGTGTCGGTCGAGGTGGCGAGCGTGATCCGCGCCTCCGACATGAGCTTCCGCGTCGAGTGGGTCGAGCGCCGGTACGTCGACGACGCGCTCGTTTCGACCGAACGCTGGAGCGCCATCCTCACCATCGTGCTGCAGACGCCGACCGACGCCGATCGGCTGAAGAAGAACCCGCTCGGCGTCTACGTCCACGCTCTCAACTGGTCAAAGGAGCTCGGCTGATGCGCTTCGTCCCGCTCGCAACCTTGTTGCTCACATCCGTCTCCCTCGGCGCTTGCGCCACCGCCTGGAAGCCGCCCGAGATCAGCTATGACGACACGCCGAGGCGGGCGGTGCTTCAGCTCGACCCGCCGAAGCCTGTGCGGATTGTGGAGCTGCCTAAGCTTTTGCCCTTGCCGGGCCAGCTCAAGCCGCTTCCGGGAAACTCCAAAGGGCCCTCCGAGCCGGCCGATCCGCATGCGCGCGTCGATGAGGCCAACGGGGCGGCGCGCATCCAGCCGACGCGCGCAGGCTATCTCAACGCCATCCAGGTCTATCCGTTCTCTGACGGCGCGCTCTACCAAGTCTACGCTGCGCCGGGAGAGATTACCGACATCGCGCTCGAGCCTGGCGAGCAGCTCGTGGGGTCCGGTCCGGTCGCGGCCGGCGATACCGTGCGCTGGGTCATCGGCGACACCGAGAGCGGCGGCGGCGCGGCCAAACGCATCCATATCCTGGCAAAGCCGACACGGCCCGATCTCGTCACGAACCTTATCATCAATACCGATCGGCGGACCTATCATCTCGAGCTGCATTCAGACGAGAAAACCTACATGGCGTCGGTCTCCTGGGCCTACGCGGAGGACCAGCTCATCGCCCTTCGCCGGCAGAACGCCGCGGCGGAGGCCGCGACTCCCGTCGCGACCGGCGTCGACATCAACGCGCTCAACTTCCGCTACCGGATCGAGGGCGACAATCCGGCCTGGCGGCCGCTGCGCGCCTTCGATGACGGCCGGCAGGTGTTCATCGAGTTTCCGAGCGGTATCGGCCAGGGCGTGCTGCCGCCGCTCTGGGTGATCGGCGCGGAAGGCGACGGTCAGCTCGTCAACTACCGGGTTCGGGGCAACCACATGATCGTCGACAGGCTGTTCGCCGCGGCCGAGCTCAGGCTCGGCGGCAAGCATCAGAAGATCGTCCGCATCGTCCGCACCGATGGAAGGCCTCAGTCGTGACCGAACCCGAAGCCAGCGCGCCGATCGAGCCAATGAGGCTTCGGCAAAAGCGTCCGCCGGTCAAGCGGCTCTCCCGCAAGGTGCTGCTTGGTCTCGGTGTTGTCGCGACCGCCGGCGTCGCCGCCGCGCTCATCTTTGCGCTCGCGCCGCATCGGCCGACCACCGGTTCCGAGCTCTACAACACCAGCAACCGGACGACGCCCGACGGCCTCGCCAATCTGCCGCGCGACTATGCCGGGCTCCCGCGCGGGGTTCCCAAGCTCGGCCCGCCATTGCCCGGCGATCTCGGCCGGCCGATCGCCAGTGCGGGCGCTCCCGCGCCTGGCATGCCGGCCGGGACCGACCCCGAGCAGCAGCGCATCGCCCAGGAGCAGGAGGCTGCGCGGACGAGCCGGCTGTTCGCGACGACGGATCTCCGGCAGGCGGCCGAAGCGACGCTCGGATCGGCTCAGGGCCCCACGGCGACGCCTGCCGTGGCGAGAGGCGGCTCAGGAGACTCGACGCCACAGGATCACAAGCTTGCGTTTCTGAACGGCGCGGTCGATCGACGCACAACGAGCCCTGACAGCGTCCAGGGGCCGGCGAGCCAATATGTCCTGCAGGCGGGCGCGGTCATTCCCGCCGCGTTGATCACCGGCCTGCGCTCCGATCTTCCCGGCCAAGTCACCGCCCAGGTGACGGAGGACGTTTACGACAGCCCGACGGGAAAGGTCCTGTTGATCCCGCAAGGCGCACGCCTGGTCGGGCAGTATGACGCACAGATCTCCTTCGGCCAGTCGCGCGCCCTCCTCGTCTGGAACCGCCTGATCATGCCTAACGGCCGCTCCATCGTCCTCGAGCGCCAGCCCGGCGCCGACGCCGAAGGCTATGCCGGCCTCGAGGATGAGGTCGACAACCATTGGGGCATGCTGTTCACCGCGGCGATCCTCTCCACCATCCTAAGCGTCGGCGCGGAGGCGGGCACAAGCAACAGCGAGAACAACCTCGCGCAAGCCATCCGACAGGGGGCGTCGCAGAGCTTCAATCAGGCCGGCGAGCAAGTGGTGGGGCGGTCTCTCAATGTCCAACCGACCATCACCATCAGGCCCGGTTTTCCGGTGCGCGTAATGGTCACCCACGACCTCGTCCTCGAACCCTATCCCACGTGAGAAAGCATCATGCCAAAGCTGAAGCTCGGAACAATTCTTGACGACAAGCCGGTCAAGCTGACGATGGAACTCCCCGCCGCCATCCATCGCGACCTCGTCGCCTACGGCGATGCGCTCGGCCGCGAAACCGGCCGGGGAGCCGTCGAGCCCGCTAAACTGATCGGTCCGATGCTGGCGCGCTTCATGGCGACCGACCGCGCCTTCGCGAAAGTGCGGCGTCCCGCATCACCGGCGCAGCGTCCGCGCCCAGGGAAATCCATATCGGAACAGACGGCGTGAGAGAGCTTCATCTCATGAGGACGACGAGCCGGCCGACCACAGGCTCTTCAGCATCGGCGCAATGGATTGAGCGCGCCGCTCCTGGATACGTTGTTCGCGTCCTGCTCGAAGGCGGGGTCGAGCGGGACAGTGCGAGACCAAAGTGGCTCCTTTGGCGCCAGTGAGCACGACAGAAATTTCGCTCCGAATGGAAGTGGCCAAGGCCGCAGAGCTTCTCGTTACGCGATATGGCCGAGAGGCCGCTCTCAAGGCGGCGGCCAACGAGAAGTCGAACGCCCGCCGCGCGCGCAGCCGTCGGCGATTTCAGTTCTGGACGGCGGTCGCGTCGGAGATCGAAGTTCGCTCTCGTTCCCCTCGTTGAAAAACCGGGCCGAGCGCCCACCTACTTTCGGGCGGAATCCTCCAAAGGAGAAGTTCTCCTTGTATGAGAGCTCGCCCTCGAGCTACTGCCTGGCGCGGCAGCCCGCGGCCTCGGCCATTCCCCGTCCTATCGGGAGCCGCAGTCTTCAAAGCCCTGATATGCCCTGGTTGCTGACGCCGCGCTTTCCGCTGCTTGACGATTGACGCCTTGGCTTGCCTCAAAGCGAAGGGGTACAAACTGATTATCGACAGCGAATCAGAGTATATTACTAATTAAAGCCGTGCGTTTTACAGAGGCGGATGCATTGCATTGTTTCCTTCGTTTCCCCGCGCTCTGGATCGACGCGTCGCGCTTTGAAATGGTGCTGCGTGGTTCGTGCGGTCCTCTTGCGACCGAAACGCGAACGGTCAGCTTTGAATTTCAGATGGGCAGCAAGATCATGGTCGATGCAGCGATAAGGCTGTTATCGCTCGCCAACCAGATTGCCTTTACGAGCCGCCGCGTGCGGTTGAATTTCGAGGAAGGCGAAGCCGGCACCATGGGGTACTTGAACCGCATGGGCTTCTTCGATCACCTTCATCCGGACATCGAAGTCACCCCCGCGCGCCCCATGTATTCCGCCGCACGATTATACCGCCGCGGAAACAGCATGCTCGTCGAGATTGCGCGGATCAATAAAGACGTTCGCGACCTCGATCTGCCGAGTAGATTGACAGACGCAATCTCGCATGCATGCGGCAGCCGTGCGGACGTGAGCGAGCTGACGGGGGCCGCGTGGACAATATTCGCCGAGCTGATCGACAACATTTTCGCGCACAGCGCTACGCTGCTCGACGGCTACGCGGCGCTGCAAGTGTATTCAGGCGGGAACCGTCTTTCCGTGGCGGTTTCGGACAGCGGCCTTGGGATCATGCAGACGCTGCGCCCATCGCTGCGGACCGAGTTCCCGCGGCTTGCAAATTTGTCTGACACAGACGTTCTGGTCGAGGTCTTCCGCCAAGGTCTTTCGCGCCACGGCGCGGACCGGGGCTGCGGGCTCAAAGGTTGCGCCGCCAAGGCGATTAAATTCAAAGCGAACCTTGACGTACGTCTGCCCAATCAGCGCGTCCTTCTCACCCCCGCCCACGGCACATACGAGCTCAACACGGCGCATTGTTACGAGGGCCTGCCGCTCGTCTGGGGCACACACATCGCGTTCGCGTTCAGCCTGTAGGTTGACGGCGGCCTCATTCTGGTTAAATTGCGCAGATGAACGAGGCGATTCGAATGCTGTTTCTGCGCGACTTCATGGATCGGGCAGAAGGTTGGGGTCGGAACCAAGGTCGGGAGGTTTATCAACGATTGCTGGAGTTCGTTGAGAAAAATCCGGGTACGATCAAATTTAGGATTTCAATGAAGGGCATTCAAAAAATCGACATATCGTTCGCCTCAGAGACGATCGTCGAACTTGCACGCCGCTTTCGTAGAACGAAGGGCTTCTGTGTCGTGGACCTGACCGACAAGGATCTGATCGAAAATCTCGACGCCGCCGCCGAGAAGAAAGAGCAGCCTATTTTGCTTTGGAGCGAAAGGTCTGCCGACGTTATCGGCCCGGCGCCGAGCGAAGGATTACGCGAGGCGTTCCAGTTCGCCATGTCGAAGGCGCAGTGCCGGGCGACAGAATTCGCGACGAAGAAGGAAATTTCAATCGCCAATGCAAGCATGAAGTTCAAGCAGCTTTGGGAACAGGGCTTTCTGCTCCGTCGCGAAAGCACGGCGGACAGCGGCGGCGTCGAATTTGTCTATGAGCGTATTGGGTAAATTTTTTTGGGAGCCTTTAAACTGGTTCACTTAACGAGATCCGCATGACTTCGAGCAGACAGCCCTTTCGCGTCCTTAGCCTTGATGGGGGCGGGATGCGCGGCACATACACTGCGACTTATCTCGACCGCGTGGCGTCTACGTTCGCCAAACGACGCGGCCTGGAAGCCCTCGATATCGGTGCGGCTTTCGACCTCATTGTCGGCACCAGCACCGGCGGCATCATCGCCTCCGCGCTCGCCAAGGGCGTTCCTCTCTCAGATGTGGTCACCCTCTATCAGGAACACGGCCCTTGCGACAGGGAAAGCTCAGGAGAGGAGAATGAACATGAAGTTCTGAAACCTTTCATCGCGATCCAGAGGGTTCAACTCCCTCCCGGCAAAGGTCAGCCAACCAGCCGGAAGCGAGCCTTGCATGGCGTGCGGCGACGCCCGTCGTGAAGCGTAGGCAGCAGGTGCTGAAGCCGCGTGAGTAGCCTCGAAATTTCTATCGCTGGAGCCTTCGCTGTGGGTTGAGCGGGGGCAGCATCGACGACACCGTCAGGGTGAGGATCGTCGGTCCGGCCGGGGTCTTGGACCGGGGCAAAGGCATGGGACGGATCGCCTGGGAACCTGTGAGATCCCGCCTGCGTCCGAGTGAGAGTGTGCCGGCAAATGGGCGGCCGGCTGACCAAATGCCCTGGCCCGGCTGGGTCCTCCAACCATCCGGGAGCGCCGCCAAGGCGAGCACGAAAAGCGGAGGATCGCGCGGACCCCGGAAGCGAAACAGATAAGCGACCGGGGACGCGCAGGCGGGAAGTCGTAGCGCCTTCATAGTACCGCTGACCGCGGGGAACTGGGCTCACCGGGACCCGCGCGAGGGAAGGGGGGCGCCACGGGATGAGAGCCGTTGCCGGGAAACACGGGAGGAGACCTTGGGCTCCGCGAACCTGTCCACGAAACGACAACGGATAGCCGAACTGGCGAGGACGACGGCGGGGACATCATCACCTCCGTGCGCTTCTCGACAGGCGAGTCACGGACGGCGTCCTCTACGCCAACGCGAGCGAAACTCTTCCGTGAAGAACCGGATGCGGGAAAGCTGCACGTCCGGGTCTGTGAGGGGTGGGGATGGCGACATCCCCACCTACTCGGCGAAAATCTTTACGCAGCCGCTGCCGACTGACTTACTCACCCTCCCGTTCGCTCTCGTTACGCGCGCCGCAGCCCTGGCCAAGGGCACGAACGAGCTGCGCAAGGCTCTCGCGGATCATCTCGGGACAACCACGCTGGGCGACATCTATGCGAGGCGTGGCATTGCGCTTGCCATTCCCGCTGTCGAATTGAGCCAGCATCGCGCCTGGGTCTTCAAGACGCCACATCTCAAGGACACCACGAACCACCGCGACGACCATTACACGCTGGTCGATGTATGCCTCGCCACGTCGGCGGCACCGCTCTACCGCTCGATGGCGCCGGTGGACCATCCCGAGAACGGGGCGGGTGGTTTCAACATTTTTGTGGACGGTGGGCTCTGGGCGAACAACCCGGTTCTCGTTGGTCTCACGGATGCCCTCGACATGACCGTGCCCGGACAGGAGATCCATATCTTCTGCCTCGGTACGTGTCCTCTGCCGGCGGGCGAGGAGATTGCGAGATCGGCGGTGCATCGCGGATTGCTCGAATGGAAGTTCGGTGGCGATGCCGCAAGCCTTTCTGTCGATGCGCAGCAGTTCGCCTACGACCATATGGCCAAGAAGCTGGCGCGTCATGTCGATCGCAAGTGCACGATCGTGCAATTCCCAAGCGACAAGGTGCCGGCCGCTCTGATCCCGCACCTTGGCCTCGATGAAACCCGGCCCGAGGCCATTTCGGCGTTGATCAATCAGGCCCGCACCGATGCGGACATGACCAACAGCAGGTGCGCCTATGCGGACAAGGACGCTGAGGCGGCTCTGATCTGCTCCCTTTTCAACGCCACCCCAGCGCGAACTGATCCGCTCTTCTCGCGAACATCTGCCGCGACGCAAACAGCCAAAGCGTGATTATCAACAAGAGGTCTGCCATGTTCGACTGTTCAGACGACGTTCTTGCACATCATGACGAAGAAGTAACCCTGCCGCAGGCGGAGCGGACGGCGATGCGCGAGCGGCGCAATGCCAACCGCGACCGCCTGAAGAAAGGCCTCAAGGAAGCGAAGAAACCCGCGCCGCGCGAGTTCGTCAGCCAGGGCAGCTACGCCATGAAGACGATGACGCAGCATCCCGAGAATGACTACGACATCGACGACGGCGTTTATTTCGAGATGAGCGTCCTTGTCGGCGAGCGCGGCGGGGAAATGTCTCCGCTCCGGGCAAAGAAGATGGTGCGGGACGCAATCGACGACGGGAGCTTCAAGACCGCGCCCGAGGTCCACACCAATTGCGTGCGGATTTATTACGCGGCCGGCTATCACGTCGACCTGCCGGTCTATCGCCGGGTTACGACGAAGACCCCGTGGGGCGACGAGAACAATCACAACGAGCTCGCAAGCAGCGATTGGAAAAGGTCCGATGCGCGCGACGTGACCGAATGGTTTGAAAAGGAAAATGCGAACCGGAGCCCGGACGAGGACAACGGCCGTCAGCTCCGCCGGCTCACGCGGCAAATCAAGAAATTCTCTCGCAGCCGCGAGAGCTGGAAGAGCCAGATTCTCAGCGGATTCGGAATCACCAAGCTCGTCACCGAATGTTTTCGCGGCGACGCCGACCGCGAAGATAAAGCCCTCTACTACACCATGAAGGCCATTCGCGACCGCCTGAACTGGAACCTCGTCGTCGAGCACCCGGTGACGCCGAACGAGACCATAACCTCGGGCAACGACGATGCACGCGCGCGCTTCCTCCGCGAGAGGCTCAACGAGGCGCTGGACAATCTGGCACCGCTCTTCGAGTCGAACTGCACGCGGACCAAGGCGCTCAAGTGCTGGGACAATGTATTCTCGACGACGTTTTTCACCGACCGCGACGCGTCCAAGGCAGCGGCGAGAACCAGCCTGCTCAAGGCGGCTTCCGTCGCACCGCCGGCGTCGGCGTTCAGCTTCCCGAATGCTCCCCGCGTCGACAACAAGCCAAGGGGTTTCGCGTGATCTGGTGGTTGACCAACCCGGCCCGGCTCAAATCCGAGATTGCAGGGCTGGAGGCGCTTCGGGATGGCGAGCCATGGCTGCTCTCCGTCAAGCTGGAACTGCGACGCGATCTTAAGTTCGCCGTGGAATTCAGCATCGACCTTCACTGCGAGCCATTGCAGTTCACGCTTGAGTACCCTGCGTTCTTTCCCGATGCGCCGCCCTCGGTTACGCCGCGCGACCGGCAGCGGCTGTCGAGCCATCAATATGGCTCGGGCGGTGAACTCTGCCTTGAATTCCGGTCGGACAATTGGGACCCCTCGATCACCGGCGCGATGATGGTGGAGAGCACTCATCGCCTTTTGGCGGGTGAACGGCCGGCACCAGACGCGAAGGCGATCGTGCCGAGCGCACATCAGTCAACCCTCGGCCAGCGTCTCCGCGGAACCGTCGGCCGCTTCCTCCTGACGCACGCGTTGCAGGAATACGCGGCGTCGCTCGGCGTCGGCGACTATCGGGCCTGCCAAGTCGAAGACGCTTTCGGGCCGAAAAGAACCTGGATGGCCTACGTCATCGCCGCAGGTCCGGCCGACAACCCCGAATGGCAGGAAAGCACGATCCCCGTTCGTTCGGATTCGCCCGACGCGGCGCTGCTCTTGCGTGTCGACTCGCTCGAAGCGTTGAGCGTGGACATTCAAACGCTCGACGCGCTGACTGAAACCGCGTGCGGGTCCGAGAGCCTGGCGTCGTACGTCAAAGCGACGACCCGACATACCATCCTCGCGGACCAGCATTCGGCGTCGCTGTTTTATTCCTTCCTCAAGGACGGCGAATGGACCGTTTTGCCATTCGCGACCATCGACCTGACGACCGACTCCGGTCCGCGCGTCGACGAGCAATACACGACCCTTCGCGCGAAGAAGATCGGACTCCTCGGTTGCGGTTCGCTCGGCTCGAAAATGGCGACAAGCCTGGCCCGCAGCGGCGTAGGCGATTTTGTTCTAGTGGACGACGACATTCTCAAACCCGGAAATCTCGTTCGACACGACCTGGACGGCAACAGCCTTGGGGGACACAAGGTCGATGCGCTGGAGGCGCGGCTCCGGGCGGTCTCTCCCGGCGTCAACGTTCATGTTCGCAGGGTGATCCTCGGCGGCCAGGAGTCGTCGGGCACGACGGCCTCCGTTCTCGACGAACTTTCGACGTGCGATATCCTGATCGACGCCACGGCCGACCCGCAGGCGTTCAATCTTCTGGCGTCGGTCGCCCGAACGGCCACGCGACCGATGATATGGGCGGAGGTGTTTGCGGGCGGCGTCGGCGGCTTCGTCGCGCGCCTGCGCCCCGATATCGAGCCGCCGCCACATAAAGCGCGACGACAATATCTCGCATGGTGCGAACAGGGGGGCGTGCCATGGGGAGCGGCGGACGGCGGAAGGTATGACGCGCACGGCGATGCGGGACCGATTATCGCCGACGATGCGCACGTTAGCTTGATAGCCGCGCATGCGACGAGGATGGTGACGGACTACCTCATCCAGCCCGATCATTCGGAATTTCCACATCCCGCCTACTTCATCGGCCTCAAAAGGGCGTGGATTTTCGCAGAGCCTCTGGATGTCCGTCCCCTGGACTTTGTCGCCGAAGGTCCGTGGCAGCAGGCCGCGGACCCGGCCGCTACGACCGAGGCTGTAAACTACATGCTTTCTCTCATTGAGCCCCGCGATGATGAGCGTCTCACTGGCGCCTGACGTCGAAAGCCGCCTGCGCCGCGCCTTGCGGCAGGCAGGGCGGCGCGAAATCGGCGGGATGCTATTTGCCGAGCAGCTTGCGCCTGCGCGATTCCGGCTGATGGATTTCTCGGTCAATTCGTCTTCCGGCTCGCATGCGCATTTCCGACGAGACCCGGCCGCGCACACGGCGGCCTTGAACGAATTTTTCGACGGAACAGGCCGAGATTTCAGCCGGTTTAACTATCTCGGAGAATGGCATTCGCACCCATCGTTTTCGGCTTTGCCAAGTCTTCATGACATGGAAACCATGCAGTCGCTGGTGGAGAATCCAGGCAGCGAAATTTCGTTCGCATTGTTGCTCATTGTTCGACTTCGCTTTTGGCTTTGGATGGACCATTCTCTCACAGCATTCGCTCGCGGCTATTCCCCGCAGCGAGCACGCATTGCGGTGAACGGTCAACGAACGATCTGTTCATACTGAAAGGCTGGGCGCGGACGCGTCCACGCTCGTGCGGGAGTGGGCAAGCTTCGTCCGTGAGGTCCCGCCCGTAGCTCGTAGCTCGCGGCGATGTTCTGAATCACGGGCCTCCAAGGGCCGCCAGTTCAGCCTGGAGAGATGAGTCGTCGTGACCGCGCTTCGTCGCGCAAGAACGCGACAAACCGGCCGACCGTTGCGTCCTCCAACTCCGGAAGCCACGTCAACACGATTTGAATTGATGCGTTCGGGTCATCGATCGGCTTGAAGACCACCCCCGGAAACGCGGTCTTGGATTGGCTGGCGGTGGCGAAAGTGATGCCAAAACCCGCACCGACGAGCGCGAGGACGGTTTGCTTGCTAGCAGCATGCGATCGGAACATCGCGCCCTCACCGAGAAAGGATGCGTACAACTCGCGAGCCGTCTGACTCTCCTCCCATCCCTGCACAAGGATGATCTCGCTGCGCAAAGCGTCCCAGTTGACGATTGGCTGCTCTGCAAGGGTATGCCCCGCGGGGACCGCTGCCAACAGACTGGCGGAAGGTCAGAGCGACATCCAAGCGGCGCTCTTCCAGCGCCGCCGCAAGGTCCCGATCATTCATCTCCGAGACCACAAGCATGACGTTCGGGTGTTTTTCGCGCCAGTCGCCCAGGAGGCTGACGATAGCTTCGCCGATCGGAGGCAGCCGAACGCCCAGCTGGATTTCACCCACGTCACCCGAACTGTTCTCTATCCCGGAACGTTTGACTGCATCGAGTTCAGCGAGAGCGCGCCTGACGTGAAGCATCACCGACTTCCCGCCTGCGGTGAGGCGCACTCCGGCATGGCCTCGCTTGAAAAGCGCCAAGCCGAGTTCGTCCTCGAGCCGACTGATTCGGCGGCTGATCGTCGAGATATTGCAGCCGAGCGCCTTGGCTGCACGGGCAAAATTACCGGCGCTCGCCGAAGCCGCCAGGAACTCGAGGTCGCGGATTTCCATGATCTAGACACTCGGACATCCGCGCGCCAATGCTGCAGCTCGCTGCGTCTCCATTTCAACGGCTCCGCACCGGCACTCCTGGCCGAGCGAATAGCATCTGGCGACGGCTCTGCAAGGCCTTGAGTTCGAGCGCCGAGAACGGACGCCGATTCCAATCAAACTGTCGCCTATCTTTGACGTCCGACATCAAATCATCCTCCGACGGCCAGTCGAGGCGATCGGCGACATCGAGCGTGAAAGCACAGCCGGCCCTAACCCACATGGCTGACTTCGCCGACCCGCCCGCGCCGTGTCGGCGCCTTGCGGCGCCGCAATCGTCCGATCCCTGCCGCGTCTCGCGTTGGTCCCGATGCGACAGGCGACTTCCGGCCTTTCGATCGCGACTGGCCGCAATTTGCCGCTATTGCTCGTCAGGAATATTTCATGCGAACCGGGTTTTCGTTAACCAGTGTGTCCCCGCCCGGACATTTCACATTGGTTTAAAATGGCTCAATTCGCGTTAGGTTGACATGGCCATTTGAGCTCCTCCGCCGATGGCGGCATTGAGGCATGTTCGGGGCGTGGGATTGTGCTTGAGGCCGGCGAGGTGGAACCACCTGAGGTAGCTGTCGAGGTATTTTGTGGCGATGCCGCGATGGGGGCGCAGGAAGGTTTTGAGGCTCTCGTGGCGACTGTTGACGGTCTGGATGTGTAATTCGCCGCGGACACGTTCGCCGTTCGACTGGTTGAGCGCTTCATGGCTGACGCCGAGGGCGGCGGCGCAAGGCGGGTAGACGTTATTGCCGTCGGTGACGAGCAAGGCGTCCTTACCCAGAACGGGCGCCAGCACCGGCTTGATGGTCTGGACGGTCACGGCCGAGAGGACGGCGCTGATGGTGGCGCCGCTCCGGTCGGCGGCCACTAGGATCGGCGTCTGTTCGTCCGAAAGGCCGCGCTTGGCTGCCTTTCCGCCCCGCCTGCGAGCCTTGCGCCCGAGGCGACGCTCGCCCTTACGGCTTGATAATATGTAGGTTTCATCGACTTCGACGATGCCGCTCAACAGGCGCGTGGGGTTCTTGGCGGCGCGCAGGAAGCGATGTCGCCAGCGGAACGCCGTGCTCACAGCCACCCCGCACCGCTCGGCCGAGGCGGCCACCGTCTCGCCCTCGCTCAACGACTGACCAAAATCAAGCCAGCGTTCCTTCTTGCGCAATTGGGCCAGCGGCGTTCCGGTCAGCGCGTTGAAGCTTCTGCGGCAATCCTTGCAGCGGAAACGGCGCAGGCCGTCGGCTTGGCCCCCGCCCACCGACGCCCCGCTGCAGTGCGGACAGCGACGCGCCTCGCCCAAGCGCTCCTCGATCGCCGCCGCCACCGCCGCTCTGGGCTGCCGGCCGGCCAGCACCGCCTCGAGCTCTTGGCGCTGCTTCGCCGTCAGACCGTCGATCTCCGCCAGCCACGCTCGAAACATCCCCTGATCCATCGCAAACCCCTGTCAATCCATAATAAATCGTAGCACAAACAGGCGTGTCAATCAAACGCTAATTGAGCCTTTACAATTTGACTCTCACAGGCCTTTGGCGGCTGTGCGATGGTTCTGGGCGCCATGGATGGATCACAGCACATTTTGGTCGTCGACGACGACAGGGAACTTCGCGCGCTCCTCTCGGACTTTCTCCAGCGCAGCGGCTATCGCGTGTCCGTTGCGCAGAACGGCGCCGCAATGATGCAGACGCTGGGAGCCGCACGGGTCGATCTCGTGATCCTCGACATCATGATGCCGGGCGAGGATGGCCTCAGTCTGTGTCGGCGGCTGCGGGTAGGCGGAACGATGCCCATTATCATGCTCACGGCGATGGGAACCGAAATCGAGCGTGTGGTCGGACTCGAGATGGGCGCGGACGACTATCTCGCGAAGCCGTTCAGCACGCGGGAGCTGCTCGCAAGGATTCGCGCGGTCTTGCGCCGGTCGTCCATGCCCGCTCCGGGTTCAGCGCCCGGAACCGGCCGCGTCTTCGAGTTTGCGGCCTGGCGTCTTGACGTCACCCGGCGCCAGCTCCGCTCGCCGGCAGGGGCCTTGGTTGACCTGCGCGCCGCCGAATTCGATCTGCTGCTCGCTCTCGTCGAACGACCGAGCCACGTTCTGACGCGCGACCAGCTGCTTGACCTAGCGCGCGGACGGGCCTCGACTGCATTCGACCGCAGCATCGACGTGCATGTCAGCCGATTGCGGCATCGGATCGAAGTCGATCCTAAAGAGCCCAAGCTGATCAAGACCGTGCGCGCCGGTGGGTATGTCTTTGCCGCCCCTGTGACATTGAACGGGGTAGCCTGGTGAGGGAATGGAGGGGCGAGAGCGCCGCGGCGACGATCACCCTCGCGGTCGTGATCGCGATGGCGCTCGGTTTCAGCCTTCAGCAAGTGGTCGCCCCCGGACTGCACTATCTCGGCCTTGCGCGGCGCCAAACCGTTCAGCAGCGCGATGCGCGGGTTCTCCAGCAGCTCCCCGGCAGGATCGCGGGCCTGCTGGATGTCCTCGACGCGACGCCAGAGGCGCAGAGGCCGGCCGTAATCGCGGCGGCCCAACGTCCAAGGGTCCACGTTCGTATCCTTGACGCGCCGATCCCGAATTTGACCAATCGGACCGAGCCGAGCGCGGATCTGCTGCGTCTCCGTCGCCAGATTGAGGCTGTTCTGAGGGTCTCTCGCCCCATTATCGTTGCCGATCGGTACCAGCCAGCGGACGAGCGCGCCGGCTCTGTTCCTGAGCGCATCGAGGGGGGCGTCTTGATCGAGGCGGCCCTCTCGGATGGGCATTGGCTGCTTTTCAGGAGCGACTTGGAGTCGCCACCTGTTGATCCAGTCGCGACCAAGTTCTCGCAAGTAAGGTTCGTCGCGTGGCTCTCCCTTTCCATCCTGCTCGGCGTATTGCTGTCGACGCTGGCCGCACGACGGCTCGTCAAACCGCTTTCCGAACTGACGGCAGCTGTGGAGCGAACCGGCGGGAGCGGGGATGCGTCGCCGCTTCCCCCACGAGGGCCGCGGGAGGTGCGAGGAACGATTGAGGCCTTCAACCGCATGCAGGAGAGGTTGCGCCGTTTCAATGAGGATCGCACGCGCATGATCGCCGCAATGTCCCACGACCTTCGGACACCGCTGACACGCCTGCGGCTTCGCGCGGAACTCGTCGAGGACCAGGACCAACAGCAGAAGATGCTGCGCGATCTCGACATGATGGGGGATATGATCGAGTCCGTCCTCGCCCTCTCCCGGGATGACGCGAAACGCGAGCCTCGTTCGCTCGTCGACCTGAGCGCGCTCGTCGAGGGAATCTGCGAAGACGCCTCCGACGCCGGCGAACCGGTGACATTCTCGGGACCCCGGGGCGTCACGATTTCCTGCCGTCCGACAGCTTTGCGGCGCGCCATCTCCAACCTTGTCGACAACGCGATCAAGTACGGGGGGAGCGCCGCCGTAAGCTTGAGCCCCGAAACCGAGCGTGTCGTCATAACGGTCGACGACAAGGGACCCGGAATACCACCGAGTGAACGCGAGAAGGTCTTCGAACCCTTCTATAGAATTGAGAACTCTCGCGACCCTGACACTGGTGGCGTCGGGCTCGGTCTCTCAGTAACTCGTTCAATCATATGGGAGCATGGCGGGGAGATCACCCTTGCCAGCCGCATGGGTGGAGGCTTGAGCGTTCGGCTGGAGCTGCCTAGCGACCCTGCACTCTCGCCAGAAGAGGAGGAGGCTAGGTCCAGCCGGGATGCTCGGAAGCCTGACCCTGACCAATGATTCGGATCTCCCGAGCAGGCTCTCGGTGAATGGGCATGGCGGGATTGATTCGAGGCCGCGGAGTTTGCCTTGCCAACGAGGCGAGACACCGCTGGTGTCGTGGGCTCTCCAGAGTGTGAGGTTGCGGTCCACTTCGTTGAGGATGGCGCCCGAGCCGTAGGGGACGAGGTTGTTCTCATTGGCGTTCTTGACCCGATTAGCCGAGACGACGACGGCGGGCAGGCCGGGAATTTGAGTGAGCGGCCGAACCCACCGCATGAATTCGTCGCCCTCGACGGCGCCATTGACGTTCTTGCTGTCGAACCAGGCCGCGAACGTGTCCGCAAAGATCGATGCGAACGGCTCGGCTTTGGCGAGGCGCGCCAGCTCGGCGCAAATGTCCTCCGGTTTCTCGCGCCTGTCGAGAATCAAGAGCCTGTCGCCGAGGGGAACCGATATCAGTGTTCAGCAAGTAGGCCGCGATCATGAAGCGCATACGTGCGCGTCGGTGTTCTCGAACGCGAGATACGCGACGCGGCCGGATGAGACAGCGCCCGAGAATGATTGCCTTTCCCGGTCGCTATGGCGAGCGCGGCGGCGACGTTGAACCCGGTCTTGCCCGCGCCGGTTTTCGCCGTCCGAGTGTAGAGCGAGCCGGAACGAATTATTCCCTCGATCGCATAGGAAAACGGGACGTATTCCGCGCAAAAGCCGCAGCGGTTTTAAACGAGACGGGCTTGCGCTCGGGCGACTGCCCTTCGGCCCATGAGAGATATTGGTCGAAGTCTGCGCGCGTGTGCTTGTTCATCAGACGGCCCCAATAAGACGGCCCCAAGACGGCGCCAATAAGCTCGCGCGGCGCTCGCGCGTCATCTATATCCTCTTGCAACGGCGGCCCCTTGAGGAGCCCGTGCCGGCCGCGCGCCTCGGCGCCTCATGTCCGCCATCTGTCGCGCTCATGAGTTCAAGCCGGCCAGGACGATCAAGCTGGCCTCGGCGCGTCCGTCGTCGCGCTTTCGAGCGAACAGCGCGGCCTTCGCCGCGAATGGTCGGAAGAGGCTCAGTCATCCACCGCGCCGGGCCGCGAGCGGCTTCACTTCGCCACGGCCCGACCCATTGAGCGCCGCGCCGATCGTCGCGGCGATGGTCTCGACCGCGCGCCGCATCGGGTCCGCGTCCAGATGCGCGTAACGCGCCGTCGTAGCGGGCTGCGAGTGTCCCAAGAGCTTGCCGATGATCGGCAGGCCCATGTGCGCCCCGGCGCCGACGCTTGCGAAGCTGTGTCTCAAATCGTGAATGCGGACGCGCGCAAGGCCGGCCGCTTTGGCGATTGCGGCCCACGGCTTCTTAAGGTCCGCTCGCGGCTTGCCCTCAACTCCGCCCGGAAAGACGTACGGATTCCCCATCATCCGCGGCAGGCCCGCCAGGATTTCGAGGGCCGCGGCCGACAGGTAGATGGTCTTCTTTCCGGTCTTGCTCTCTGGCAAGAGGAGAACACCGCGCTCAGAATCGACATGCTCCCACTTGGCGTGGAGAATCTCGCGCAACCGCGCTCCGGTCAGGATCAAGAGACGGATCGCCGCCACGGCGTAGGGGTCCAAAATGCGGCGGCGGTTCGATTCCCTCGGCGCGTGCTTGGCGTTCGGCTTTGTCTCGTCAACGGCCCACGCCAGACCGCTCGAACTCGGCCTCGCGCAACACTTCACCGAGGCGGGAGAGCTCAACCGAATTCAGGAAGCGCTCGCGCTGCTTCTCGCGGTACCGCTCGATGCGCGAGGCGGGGTTGTGCGTCTCGGGGACAAGGCCTCGCCGGCCTGCCCAATTGAAGGCCTTTGAGACGACGGCGAGGAAGCGGTTCGCTGCATAGGGATGCGAGCGCATCTTCGCATGCAGGGCGGCCAACTGCGGTCGAGTCAGGCTTTCGGCCTTGAGGCCGCCGTACGCGGCCCGCAGCTTTTCCAGCGCGACCCTGTGCGCTTCCGCCGTGCCTTCCTTGCACTTCGTCTCGACGTGCTCGGCGATGAAAGAGTTGATCAGGCCGCCGACCGTGACCGCGGCCCGCTGTTCGGCCTTCTCGGCGACGGGATCAACGCCAAGCTCCACACGGGCACTTGTGATCGGCGTATCCTAGAGTTTCCTCGCCCCCGCTGTAGCACGCCGAGATCCTTGAAAACACAGGCTAGAACGCCTATCCTGTTTCCGGGAACATCCTATTGTTTCGCCTTGCGTGGCGACACGGTGGCGACAGAAAGGGGCGGGAATGGCGGTTCTCAATCTCACGAAGCGCTCGGTTGACGCTCTTGCGGTCAAAGGTCCAAAGCGGCCGAGCTTGAGACGGCGCTTGGCGCCGGGGCCGAAAGCCTTCATTGCGTTTGATTCTCAACTTCACGGCGCGGCGCGCCTTCTCGCGCGCTTCGTCAACGGTTTCGGCGTACGCGTGATGCCGAGCGGAGTGAAGACATTCGTTTTCGAGTATCGGCCGTTCGTAATGATGGGGTCTGGAGTTCGAATCTCTCTTGCGGCACCATTTAAATTATTGATATCTATGCGATATTTCAGATTGCGTTAACGCCGCCGAGAGCCGCTAATGAGCGTGGTGACCACATGGTGACCACGGAACTGGCTTTCGTCGCCGTTCGAAATTCGGCGTTTTTCTGCCTCGCGTGGCGCGAGATCCATTGTTCAAAGCCACCGGTTACAACAACATAAGCATATTGTACATATCTCGCGATTCGTGGTCACGCTCGGGTCAGCGCACAAAGCATCCTTTGGCGCCTGGAACTGCGCGATCGGACGGTCCTTACGCGGGGCGGCGCGCGCAAGATTGCGTCGTTCCATCATGTCGCGGATTTCGCCGATTCGAGCAATTTCCGGATTCAATTCTGGGCCGATTTTCTGCGCTGGCTTTCCCCAGTTCCGAGCGCGGCGTCGTGTTCCGATTCGAGCGCCAGAAGCAGGTCGGGCGGAA
This sequence comes from uncultured Alphaproteobacteria bacterium, assembly GCA_963758335.1. Classification (GTDB taxonomy): domain Bacteria; phylum Pseudomonadota; class Alphaproteobacteria; order Rhizobiales; family Beijerinckiaceae; genus Roseiarcus. The sequence goes on from CAVWVF010000004.1 coordinate 2,566,612, forward strand.
ATGACATCGCCGATCACCCAGTGCAGAGTCTCGTCAGCGGCGCGATAGACGAACGGCTCGCGTGAACGCAACAAGGTGCCCGTGTTGATCGGAATCACCAGCGGCCATTCCAGGCCCTTTTGGTGATAATCTCGATGGCGTCGCCTTCGGCGTCGACCCGTCCTTCATTATTGGGCGCGCCGTCTCGCCATTCCTTGGCCAGATCGCGGATGAGCTTCTTCAGTCCGCGGACGCCATAGGGCCGCACGCGTTCGAGAAAGGCCTCGACGTTGGCGGCCGCGCGGGCGCTGCCGTCGCCTTCGCGCGCGGCGAGAGTGTGTCGGTCCCCGAGCCGCTCGGCCGCTTCGGCGGGAGCAGCGCCGGCGTGGTTGCCGGCGCGTCCCCTGAGGTCCTGCAGGATCGACAGTGTTCGGCGGGCAAGGGGATGGCTGGGATCGCGTCCGGACGATCGGGATGCGCGGGAAGCGCGGCGGTGATGTCCAGCAGATCCTCTTCGGTCAGGCCAGCCAGCGGACCGCGCGGCGAAGGCGAGCGTATCGCCGGCGTCGGCGAGCACGCGCGCCAGCGCGTGCAGGTCCTGCACCCCCTGTCGCCGGAACAGGCTCTTCCCGGCCTGCGAGGCGATCGGCAGGCCGCGCTGTTCGAGCGCGCGCTCATAACGCCAAAGCTCGGCGCCGGTCGGTGCAAGCAGGGCGATGCCGCCCGGACTGAGCGGCACTATGGCACCCTCATCGCCGCGGATCTGATAGTGATGCGCGCCGCGCTCGGCAGATCATGGTCGGGACCGTCGAGCGTCGGGGCGAGCGCGACATAGCCGGGCTGGCCGTCGCAAGACAAGAGGGCCGGCGAAGCAGCGGTTGATGTGCGCGAGGATGTCCGGTATCGCCTGCTTTGGGTCGCCGACCATGAACAGCGCCCCGGCGCGCAGGGCGCTGTCCTCCCAGCGCTCCGCGCGCCGGCGCGCTGGAAGGCGTTCGCCTCGCTCGTTCTGGAGGCCGCGTACGAGGCGACGATGCTGGCGGCGGCTCTCAACGCGCAGCGCGGCGATTCAAACATCGTGTTGCTGACGCTGCTCGGCGGCGGGGCGTTCGGAAACAAAGAGGCATGGATTCTCGACGCCGTGCGGCGAGCGCTCGGACGGGCTTCTTCGCCCAACCTCGACGCCAGGATCGTCAGCTACGGCGCGTCGTCCAGGGCCGTGCTGCGCGGCAAGCCGGCGATCGCGAACCTGCATCGGGCCGCCGGCGCCAGCGCGCTCGTCGTCCATTCCGGCCTGCGGCCGCCGCGCGCACATGATCTCGATAGCGGCGTGCGCGTCGAGATCGTGACGGCCGCCGACATCGCCGCGGAGCCGCGGCTTTCGAATGCGCTCGCCGTCTGGTCGACGCGCCATGGCCAGGTCGCGGTCGGCGATCAGGTACGCGTGCTCGTGCATCTCGACGAGGCGAGCGCGGCGCCGCTGATCGAGGCGGCGGGCTCATCGCCGTCGACCTCGAAACCGAACCGATCGGGCCGGAAACCGCCGTTCGGCGGGTTCGCAGGCCCTTCTGAATGTCCCCAACGCTGCGGAATCTTCCGCCTCCGAATTTCCGCCAGACGACCGGCGAACGTTGGTCGTGGAGCCGCGCCATGTCTGACGACCCCACCGATCTCGACTTCCTGACGAGCGACGATGCTCCCGCATCGACGCCGGTCCTTCTCCCGCGCTCGCAAAAAGCCGCGATCGACTCGCTTGCCCTCGTCTGCCTCAAGCGTTCGCTGACGCCCGTGCAGAAAGGCCGATTGCGCCGGCCGGGCAGTTTCGCGCTGGTGATCGAGGTCCCCGGCCCCTCCTGGGTCGCGCCGACGGCCGGCGCGATCCGTCACTACGGCCCCTGGGAGATTGTCGACGCCCGCGACCGTCCCGATCGCAAGCACACGTCGGATGAGAAGAACCACGAGATCGGAAAACCCTGAGCCACGGCAAGCGCGTGGTCGGCATCGCTACCGCGCCGCGAGGCACCTGCCGTCGGCGCTGATCGGCGCCGCCGACCTCCACGTCAAGGCGGGGCCTTCCGACGCGGCGATGGGCGACACGATTCTGGCCGCCTGCGGATGGCGGCCGCGCGACCTGCCGCGGGCGTCTGGCGCAGGCTCGACGCCGCCGACATCGCGGCGGCGATCTGCCTCGGCGACGCGCCCGAGACGGCGGTCGAGCGCATGCGCTCGGCGGCGCGCGCGCCATCTGCGATCTCGCGACCCGTCGCGGCGATCGCGGCGTACCACGCCAACAGCACCGCGATCGCCGGGGGCGCGCGCGGCTTCAAGGATTCCACTCGCGGCCTGTTCGCGAACGTCGACGCGATCGGGGGCGAGTTTCCCGACGCGCTGAAGGACGCGATCCGCGAGGCCGACTGGTTCGCGCGGCTGCCCTTCCTGCGGGACGAGCCGACCCACGCATCCCAACGAGAAGCTTGATCGAGAGGTTGAAGCCGGCCCGGATCCTGCCCGTGATGCACCGTCTAGCCGTGTTAAATCTAGATCGCGTTATAGCCAGACGTAGTCAATCGCCACGGTAATCGTTTCCCCGCGGTGCCGATAAAACGATCACTCCGGATGAGCGCTTCGGATCTGAAGGGGGGCGTGACATCCCCGAATGATACTCTCGCGTGACGGTAAAGTTGGCAAAACGGTTACGTCCAGTTTCCATGATAGTTTCGGCGCAACGATCAGCGTCCTCTTTATTGTCGACAAACTTTATGGATAGTTCAGAACCACTGACGTTGATGACGTTGATGTCATCACCCTCGATGAATTGCTGCAACGCCATCTTTATCTCGGCGATTAAAACGTTGATCTTCTTTGTTTCTACATCCATCGGGAAGCCTCCCGGCACACGGTACCGTCCGGGACGCCAATGCGGCCGCAGGCGGTCGAACAACGTTATCTACGATCGCGGTCGGATCGCAAAATCGAACACCCGATAGAGCACGAATTCGGAAGGCCGTTGGCGCGACATCTCCTCCTTGTTCCGCGTCAGTAAGGATGGAATGCGCGATAAGTAGAATCCCTCATTGACGAAGAGCGTTTTTCGCGGCTCGAGTTTTTTTGAGCGAGAAGGCCAAGCCACGCCCCTAGTCGCGCCTCAAGCCGGTGGCGAGAGAAGCGCCAAAGCCGCGCTCCAAAACAGCGGTCCGTATAGTCGCCGGTTGTCTGGATAGCTTCGTTTAGGGAGGATATCGGATGAAATTGGGGTTGGTGATCCACACCTGCTCGAACGAGCATGTGGCCCAAGCGGCTGTTCTATCGATTGGCGGTGAACTTGCCGCGTCAGTCGCGGTCGAAGCAACTCGTCGCGGCAGCTCTGTCGGCAAATATGTTGCCCGGGCGGTTGTGGACTTCGAGCAGCGCTCGGATTTGTTCCAGCATGGCCTTTCATCACTGCGCTTCAATCGATCCTCGCCATATCGCGACATTCGGCAAAGTCTTGCGCCATCCTTCGCTCGATCGTAACCGGCCGGGATCGCAGCGTATAGCCAAATCGAAGCCCCTGAAGGGAGTTACAATAGGAGGAACGTGATGGCGCAAGAGACTACCAGGGCGATCGCGCCCTTGCCGAAGCACCTAACGCCGCCGGAAGCCGCAGAAGCGGGAACGATCCATGTGCTTGAGCTTCCTGAGACGCCGGTCGTGGCAGTCGAGAAGTTCCGCGCTGCAGGTGGGGAGTGGTTTCACCACATGCAAATGGAATCAATAGGCATTGGGTTTCGAAAATCTTCATGTTGGAATCGCGACTAAGGCGCCTGCAAAACGGCGTCCCTTACGGTCAGACACCGGCGCGGCCCGCCGCGGAGTGCCCAGGAAGCTCGCCGATAGCGCTGGCTCCCCGGCCAAAACCCGGCGTCCAACCCAGCCCGACCGTCGCGCAGGGTCGAAACGCGCACGATGTGTAGCGAGAGCGCCCGACTCGACCTTGCCGTCCAGCAGTCGGAGTTCTGTCCTGGATAAGAGCAGGGCGGTGTGTGCTCCCATAACCAAAAAATTAAAGGGGCCAGAGGAGGGAGCAAAACATGTCCCTGGTGGTCAGTGGCTTGATATGTGCGACGATGCTCGCCGTCGGTCTTGGCGTCGTCATCCCCGTCAGCAGCATCGTAGGCAATTTATGCGACTGCTTAGCCGTCGGGTCGGGCATCGTTTTTGTCGCGCTGCTGGAGGGCAAATAGCGGCCAAGGAGTTGCGGCTTCGATCGACCCTCACCCCCAAGCCCCTCGGCTGATGCCGCCGTTCAGCTGTATTTTCGCGCCTTGCGACGCCGCGCCGCGTTGCGAAAAAAGAAGGACCCGCTCAAATTGTCAGCGACAGCGAAGCTGTCGCAATGCGGCGAATGTCGGTTCAAAAGTTGCTTGCAGTCGTGGGACTGCGGAACGAAGAAGAGTCTCGTGATGAAGATCGCGCAAATCGCTCCGCTATTCGAGAGCTGCCCACCGCGGCTCTATGGAGGAACGGAAAGGATCGTCTCCTATCTGACGGAGGAATTGGTCCGACAAGGTCACGACGTAACGCTGTTCGCAAGTGGCGACTCACGCACGTCGGCCAAACTGGAGCCGTTCTGTGAGACTGCCCTGCGACTAGATACGCGCGTCAGGGATCCCATTCCTCACCACATCGTCATGCTCGACAAAGTGCGCGCGATCGCCGACGAATTCGACGTTCTGCATTTCCATCTCGACGTTCTGCACTACCCTATCATCCGCGATTTCGCTGAACGGACGGTTACGACGCTGCACGGACGGCTGGACCTGCCCGAGCTCGAGCGCTTGCATACGATTTTCTCCGGCGTGCCTCTAGTCTCGGTCTCGAGAAGCCAACGGAAACCGATGCCGCCCGTCAGCTGGGCGGGGATGGTCTACCATGGGCTGCCCCGCGACCTGCTGCCGTTCAATCCGATGCCCAAGGGCGACTACTTGGCGTTTCTCGGCCGCATCTCGCCCGAGAAACGCCCCGACGTAGCAATCGAGATCGCCGCGCGTTCGGGCGCCAAGCTCAAGATTGCGGCCAAAGTCGACCGAGTTGACCAGGACTACTGGGAAGAGACGATCAGACCGATGGTCGAGGCGCATCCAAATGTCGAATTTGTAGGCGAGATCAACGAGCGAGAAAAAGCAAGATTTCTGGGGGACGCCGCCGCCTTGCTATTTCCGATTGATTGGCCGGAACCGTTTGGACTCGTGATGATCGAGGCAATGGCTTGCGGGACCCCGGTGGTTGCGTTTCGAAGTGGCTCAACGCCCGAAGTCATCGACGAGGGCGCGTCCGGTTTCCTGGTCGATGGCATTGAAGAGGCTGTCGTCGCGGTCAGACGCCTGCGCGAGTTCGACCGCGCGAAGGCGCGTGAGTGCTTCGAGCGTCGTTTCACGATTGAGCGGGTCGCCGATGATTACGTGAACATTTATCGCAACCTGCCGGGATTGCGGAGCGAGAGCCCGGCGCGGGCGCGCCGCAGGATTTTGGCCAAAAGTGGGACTCATTTCGTTCCACGGCATTTCGTTCATCGCGGTGGGACGTGCAGCTGAAGGCCCGCATCGTGACCCTACGACTGACCTCAGCTAAGAAAACGAGAAATCAGGAGAAGAGAGACGGGCGCACGCTGACCCTCGCGATCAAGGGTGGGGAGAAGAAAACTTCCGTCCCCGAAGGCATCCCCATCGTGACCCTTCGCCGCAGCCACCGCGATCTGAAGCCGGGCGCGGCCGTATTCGTTCCGGCCCAGCGGGACTCACGCGGCGCGTTCTGCCTCGGCGTTCGTGGTGGTCAGGACGAACGGCGTCGCGCCCCCGATGGAGGTGGCGCCCTGTCAGATTGACCATGGCCTCCGGCCCGCACCCAGAAAGCGCAAAGCGATGACCGTCACGCCTTATCTGTCATGCTTCCTCAAAGCCTTTGAAATGGCCTTAAGGGCCCGATTTGACGATGGGCTGGTCCTCCCGGCCTCAAAAGCCTCCTCTGCCGCTTTCTGGCCCTCCTCGCGGGTCATTTCGCGGTAGGTCTTCAGGCGACGAAGGATAGGCGCCTACGTTTGAGGTGGCCCTTCTCGCGCCCGATCTCTTCGAAGCGCGCGGGAAGGCTCCCGGAATGGCCCGCGCGGCTCGGCTCCCCCGAAGCTGAGGAGGAGGTGGTGGATATGAAAATCGCATGGACACTTTGCTGATTTTCTAGCGTTGGAGCTGTTTTAGCACTCATCGCTATACCGTCATCTGCAGGGGGGTGGCTGCACTGAGCGTGCCTATGGTGGTTGATATGCGCATTTGCATCGGCTCGCCCGCCAACAGCGTCGCTTTGACAGTTTTGCCAGCGATGCGGATCGCCACGGTCCGACCCCTCCAGCACACCCGGAACGACAGACTGCGCCAGTGAGTCGGCAGTCGCGGGTTGATCCCAAGCGTCTCGCCCTTTAGGTCGAGACCGCCAAACCCGAGAATTATCCCTTGCCACAGTGCGCCAAGGCCGGCGATGCGCACGCCACCGGCGGTGTTCGGATCAAGGTCTAAGTCCCTGGCTGCAGTTTCGCGCAGATAACGCAGCGCCAACGGCGCGTCGCCCAGGCGCGCAGCAACCAATGCGTGCATCCCCGCGCTGAGAGAACTTCCATGGCTGCAACGATGCTCGTAGTGGCGAAAGTTTGCATCCGCCATCCCGCCCGGAAATTCTTCGGGCAGGAGCGCAATGAGCGCCACCACATCGGCCTGCTTCACCACCTGTGACCGTTGCGTCATTTCGCGACCGATCACCACGTCAATAGGCACCGTGCGGTCAGCATTTGCGACGAGATCGATCGGGGCCAGCGCGTGGAAGCCGGCGAACTGTTCGTAGATGCCGGTCGTCGGATCGAGGCCCGTTACGATGCGCGCTACGGCGTCGCGCCAATCGCCAACCTCCTCCTCGTCAATCATCAACTTTTTCAGGAGCGCGTCCGCACGGGCCGCCCAGTGGCCTCGCATAACGTCGATGGTCTCCAGCCCGCGCTCAATGTTCCAGCGCGCCATCACGTTTGTGAACGCGTTGTCGTCCACGTCTTCGTGATACTCGTCGGGCCCGATAACGTGGCGAATGTGCCGTTTCCCGTCTGGCTCGGCAGCGGCTCGTGAAGCCCAGAATCTGGCCGTTTCCAGCAAAATCTCTGCGCCCGCGTTCAAAAGGAAATCATCATCGCCTGTGGAGCGCCAGTAGTTCCAAACCGCATAGGAGACGTCGGCGCTGATGTGCTGCTCCAGCTTGCCGGTCAATATGTCGATTGACGCTCCGCCAGGGCCGATTATCCGATCGGGAGTGGTCTCAGCGCCAGTGTCCGCCAACTCCCAGGCGTAGAGCGCGCCTTTAAACCCGAACCTCGCCGCCTTCGCCCGCGCGCCGGACAGCGTGTGAAAACGGTACATCAGCAGTGCTCTCGCCGCCTCCGGCCAGACTGCCGTGTAGAACGGCAATAGGTAAATCTCGGTGTCCCAGAAGACGTGGCCGAGATATGCATCACCGGTCAGGGCGCGAGCGCCAATCGATACGCGATCATCCTCGGGATTGGCGGCGCTGGTTAGGTGGTAGATGGCGAAACGTACCGCCTTCTGCAATTCATCGTCGCCCTCAATGACGACGTCGCTCGCAGTCCATCTCGTGTTCCAAGCGGCGTCGTGTGCGGAGAGAACCGCGCGCCAACCTAGGGTACGACTGCGCTCGAGTGCGGCTTCGGCGAGCGGGGCCGGATTGTCTTTGGGGGAGTCAGCTCTTGCTGCTGCGACGAATCGATCGAATTCGGCTACCTGGCCGGCTTCTGACCGCCATTGCCAAAGCCAACGGAGCGGGAAAGGACGTCGCGGGACGAGCGGATTGCCACCGAGCCGCAAGTTTGCGGCGCCGGCCATAGCAACAGCCTTGCCCGTGCCCTCAAGGCGCCAGGCACCGACATCCTGCTCCAACTTTATCGGTTCCATACCGAGGCCAGCCAACGAAAATGCGGCCTCAAATACGATGTCCACGTCATCGCGATCCAGCGAAAATCGCAGGAGTTGCAGACCTCCGGCTCGGTCTGCGAGCGATAGCAGACGTAACGCGAGTCCCTCGAAGGTAACACCGGCGAGAGTGCGATGAGTCCAAGTTGAAATAAGCACCCCGCGACGCAGATCGAGTTTTCTGACGCCCACACGTATTTCGCCCTCTCGCGCTAGCAGCGGCTCCCCGTCGAGAACGACGCGCACTCGTGACCAGTCGGCGACCGGCACGAGAGCGGGAACCGGAGGCTCGACGTTCGGTATGTCAAACAATCCGGCGACATAGCAGCGCGGCCAAGACGCCCATATGCCGTATCCTAGCCAGGACACCCAGGTTGGGCCTCGGCTAATCGATCGAGCGGCGCGCATGCCAAGAAATCCGTTGCCGAGCGCAAAGCGGGACTCAACGGCGCTCTCTGTCAGTACGTTGTAGCCCTCGTGGGTCAGAACCCATGCAGGATCCTGCGTTGGTTGCAGCGCCTCAAGCATATCCGTTTGCTCTCCGAGTAAAGTCCAGTATGTATCGCGCGGTCAACCTGGATGAGCCAACGCGGGCAAACTATCGGTTGGGCCTGCAAAACAACCCGCCTCGCTACTTGATCTTCCTGCATTGTGGGAACGATCTATTTGGCCAGGGAACATTCCGAGCTATGGTCTTGGATTCAACACTCAACACCATAATAAATTGAACGATGGTGAGTTACCTAACCAAGCCGCCGAGATCCTCTACTACCAGATGCGCGCCGTGACGCTTTAGCTCTTCGCTATTCCTTTTGCGTGCGACGCCGATCACGAGCGCAAAATTCCCCCTGCAACCGGCCTCAACTCCCGAGATCGCGTCCTCGATCACGACAGCCCGTTTGGGCTCGACCCCAAGCAACTTTGCCGCGGCCAAGAATGTATCCGGTGCCGGCTTTCCAGGCAGACCTTCAGCTTGGATCGTATTGCCGTCGACCCGCACGTCAAAGAACGTATCCAACTTGGCCGACCTCAACACGGCCGCGCAGTTTTGACTCGAGGTGACGACAGCAATTTTGAACTGATCCCGATGTAGCTGATGGATGAGTCTAATGCTTCCGTCGTAAGCCTCGACCCCCCCTTCTTGAATCATCTTCTTGACCAACTCGTTCTTGCGGTTTCCGAGGCCGCACACAGATTCCGTTTGTGGCAAGTCCTCCGAGCTTCCCTCGGGAAGGCGTATCTTACGTGAGGCGAGAAAGTCGCGAACGCCGTCGAAGCGTGGCTTCCCGTCAATGTAGACCCGATAATCGGTGTCGAGATCGAAGAGTCGCAATGCTTCGCCTGGCATGGTGGCTCGCTTCAGGAGGTACTCGTCGAACATTTGTTTCCAACACGCCGCGTGCAGATTAGCAGTGTCGGTCACGACGCCATCAAGATCGAGCAGGACGGCATCGTACTTGTCGCGAGTGATCACGTACCGGCAATCCGACTCGCCCATGGTCATTCACCTCGATCAAACCGATGGCCGAAGAGATGACGAGCATCCAGTTATCGGCATCGATATTTCTCAGCCGTCCCTTGACGTCGCCCGGGGCAATCTTAGCAGTCTGCGCTGTCCCGTCGACCTTCGCTGCCAGGATTTCGTCGAGGCGATTGCGGACTGGGACGAGTCGGTTGACGTCATCTGGATTGGCCAGTCGCTTCAGCATCTGCGCGCTGATGCAAAGAAGGACTTCATGCGGCGCGTTCGTGCGTTGCTTCCGCGCAACGGGATCTTCCTGATCTGGGAGCCGACCTGTCTCGAGGGCGAGGCGAATGTTTCGTTCGAAAACTCCAGTTGATCCGATGGGGCTCCGACGCGACACCCATAGGAGCGTTCGAATTCCCGCAAGTCCGCGCTGCGCAGATGTGCGAAGGCGACTTGAGTCGGTCGAATGCCGCGACCTGTGATCTCTCCGAGAACCCTTAGAACCAGCGCGATCTGAAACTCCGTGATTTGCCTCGCGCGATGCCGGGGGATTCCAACAAAGCTGACTTCGACTTCTCGTTGTCGCGAAATTTTCAAGCGCGCGCTTTCGTTGACAATGCGGGAGTAGCGCGCAAAGAGCTCCCACGCCTCGCCGAAATTTCTCGCGGCGGGTACGGGGCGACGGTCGCGCTCGATGATGTCAGCATCGACATCCCTTCGCGCATCATGGTCGGCGTGATCGGGCCGGACGGCGTCGGCAAGTCCTCGCTTCTTGGCTGATCGCTGGGGTGAGAAAGATTTAGCAGGGCGAGGTCGTCGTCTTCGACAAGGACGTCGCCAACCGTGGCAACTCAGGGAGATCAGGGGCCGCATGCCGATATGCCGCAAGGCCTGGGGCGCAATCTGTATCCGACGCTGAGCGTGTCGAAAACATCGATTTCTCGGCTGCGGCGTTGTCACGGCGTCGGCGGCTTGGTAGCCGAAGGGCATGACGAAAATCAGCTACTCCGGATATCGGTTCCCTGCGGAGATCATTCACCAGGCGATCTGGCTCTATCTCCGGTTCACGCTTAGCTTTCGTGACGTCGAGGATTTGCTCGCCGAGCGCGGAATTGCAATTTCGTACGAGACAGTCCGACGCTGGGTGAATCATTTCGGGCCGATCATTGCAGCGGAATTGCGAAAGCGCCGTCCCAAACCGCATTCGATCTGGCATCTTGACGAGGTCTATCTGAAAATCGATGGGCGCATGGTTTACCTGTGGCGCGCCGTCGACGCCGAGGGCGAGGTTCTGGATGTGCTGGTCCAGTCCAAGCGCAACAAGCACGCCGCGTTGAAACTGATGCGCAAACTTCTGAGGAAATACGCCGTCGCTCCTGAGCGAATGGTCACGGATGATTTGTGGTCCTACCGCGCAGCAACCCTCGATCTCGGCATCGACCACCTGCATGATCGCGGGCGATGGAAGAACAATCGGGCTGAGAATTCGCATCAACCGACACGACGGCGGGAGCGCAAGATGCAACGCTTCAAGAGCGCAGGCTCAGCCCAGAAGTTCCTCTCAACCCACGCCGCCGCGTACAACACTTTCAACGTCCAACGCCATCTCACGTCAGCTCAATCTCACCGCGTGCTCCGCGCCGCAGCGATGACCACGTGGCGTGAGGCCGTCGCGGCGGCTTAAAAATCCGTAAGGCGTAGATCTCCCCTGCTCTTCGCGCGGCAATGTGACAACGCCTGATCGAGCAGCGTAATCTGCGCAGTCTAGCGGTTCACGGACCAATATGAACTTACAGTTCCGTCGAACCAGAGTGCATGGCGATTTTCGACGCACGCAGTGATGCTCTTGATTGATCCCCAGCGACTTTGGCGGTGAACCCTTCAGCAAGGAAGAACAAATGGATGCTGGTTGTCGGGTATTGCCTGCGAAAGGCTCCAAGGACGGCTTGAGGGCGCGGTTCGCGCTTTTTTCTTGTCGTTGTAGCGACGCTTGCCTCGGCCCATGTCGGCGCGGCCACAGTGTCGTCGCCGGAGCATTGGAAAAGCGTCGCGCTGGGCAAGGGCGTGGCGGCGAGCTTCCCCGACGATTGGCCGGTGCATCCCGATGGGAGCGATATCTGGCGTGGCGTGCATTCCGGGCGCAACGGGCGGTTCGACGCCGTCATGCTCGTGCACGTCGAATTGCGCCGCACACACGACGATGCGCTGAAGCGCTTAGCTCAGATCGAGTTCAAGCACGTCGATCGCGCCCAGTACGCCCTTGTCGGCGGCTGGCCGGGATTCGAGCGAAAGGTCCGTGTGCCTTATATCGAACCGGGAGAGTCGGACCGCGGCGGGACCTCGGCGGGGTCAGATCGCGGCTCTTTGCGCGTGCGGGCCTGTCGGGCCTTGGGCCTGCCCTCGCAGCTCGGTCGCCGAGCCAACTCGTTCGGAGACGTCGATCGGACTCCTTCGTTGCGAGAGGCGGCGAACGATCGGCCGATACGGGCGCGAACGCGGCGAGGGTTGGCATGCCAGTATCGAGCACTGGGTTCGGCCTCGGGGCGGCGCTTCTTCGTCTGCTGGAAGCGCCGTTCCTGACCGCCTTCAGCCCGAAGAAGCGGTGTCCATTCCAACTCGTGCCTGTGATCGCTTTAGCGACCTGCGAAAGGCTACGGTAGACGCCGCCATTCCAGGCGTACCCGTCGTCGAGGACCATGACCCGCTCCAGACGGCTGTTCCACTCCCGGACCAGCAGAGCGCCGGACTTGAGCCCGACGCCCTCGCGCGTCGTCGGCCCGCGGGTCGCAAAGGGACGGGCGTCCACCGACTCGAAGGCTTCGTCCCTGGGCTCGCGCAGACGCCGCAATATCGTCCTATCGAGATCCCCGATTGCCGCGGCCTGGATCCGATAGGCGAGCACACGCATGAGCAGCCATCCCGGAAGATGGGCGGGAGCGATCCCGCCCAGATGGTTTCGCCACTGAAGGCGAAGCTGATCCAGGTTGAGGCCGGAAAGGGTCGCGACCAAAGCGTCGAGCGTTTCGCGCTCTGACGACGATGGCGCTGACGGGGTTGATCCCTCGCCGGCGCCGTTCGCTTTTCGGCACTTCGCCATCACGCCGCCCGACGGGTTCGCAGGCTCGCGGCGCGCTTGGGCCGATCTGGTTGCGCTTCGCGAGTCGGCTCTGCCCCAACGTGCGGCGCGGCCCTATCGTCGCGGTTCTCCGTCGGCTCGATCCGGTAGACCGATCCTCGCGCCTTGTCGGCCCATCCATCCCGACGGCGTAGCCGCGCTTGCGCAGGCCGGTGAGCGCGGCCCGCGTTGTGTGCGGCAGCCAGCCAGTTTCGGCGACAAGCTCGGCGAGAGTCGCGCCATCGCCACGCCCAGCAGTTCGATGACCTGCGCGATCTTAGTTCCGCAGCGCGGAGATGTCGGGGTCGAGGCGACGCCGCTGTTCGGCTCGTCAATGACTGCTTCCCTGTCTGAACCGGGTTCGGGCTTCGGATCGACAGCTTCGGTCGGATGGTCGGGACGCCGTTCCGCCTCTCCTTCAGAAGGCATAGTCTCGTCGACGGCGATCGCCTTCGCGCCCGCGGCGGTCAGCTTGAGCGCATAAGTCTGCCCGGTCTCGTCGTCGCGCCGCCAGATCGGCGCTCCCGCCTTCGCCTTCTCTCCTTCAAGAGCCCCGCTTCGAGAAGCTTGGCTACAGCTCTCTGCGCCTGGGCGCGCCTTGGACCTGTCGGCGGAACCAGGCAATGATCATCGCGCTGCGACGCGGCGCTGAGCAGCACAAGTTGAGTGTCGTTAAGTTTGATGGGCATGATCGAACCCTCGCGCTTCGGGAGCTGGCCAAACCCGGCCCCTCACTGACGCGAGCCCCGGATCGGAGCGATCGTCG
>CAVWVF010000005.1:0-369427 GCA_963758335.1 uncultured Alphaproteobacteria bacterium
CATGGCAACGGGACATCGTAAGCTGCTGGAGCAGTTGCAGGCCGACGGCGTCCAGTACATCTTCGGCAATCCGGGCAGCAGCGAGGAAGGACTGCTCGACGAGATCTCGCGCTTCGACGGCATCAAGTACATCCAGGGCTTGCAGGAAGCAGCCCTGATCCTGCTCGCGAACGGGTATGCGCTTGCCACGAAAAAGCCGACGGTCGTCCAACTGCATTGCAGTGTCGGTCTCGGCAACGCCCTCGGCAGCCTCTACCACGTCTTCCGCATGCAGCGCTCGCCCCTCGTCGTCATCGCCGGCGAGGCAGGCGTCGCCTATGACCCGCTCGAGGCGCACATGTGGCTCGACCTTGCCGGCTTCGCCCGACCGGTGACGAAATATGCCGCGCGTGCCGTGCACCCGGGCAGCGTGCTTCGCCTGTTGCGGCGCTGCATCAAGGTGGCGGCCACTCCTCCGTTCGGTCCGACCTTCCTTTGCGTACCGCAGGATATCCTTGACCAGGCCAATGCCGAGGTGGTGGTGCCGACCGTGATCCCGAACACGCGCGTGGCACCGGAACAGGGGGTCATCGACAGCGCCGCCCAACTGCTGGCGGGCGCCGAAAGCCCGGTGGTGCTGGTGGGAGACGGCGTCGCGCACGCAGGGGCGCAGGCGGAGGTGGCCAGGCTGGCGGAGGTTCTGGGCGCCGGCGTCTGGGGGGCGATGTCCTCCGAGATCAACCTTCCCTGGACGCATCCCCTCTACCGCGGCCTCACCGGGCACATGTTCGGTTCAGCCAGCCGCAAGACGGTGCAGGACGCGGACGCCGTCGTCATCTGCGGGACCTACGTGTTCCCGGATGTTTTCCCGCTGCTCGAAAGTCCTTTCAAGGATGGCGCCAAGGTCATTCACATCGATCTCGATGCTTATGCCATCGCCAAGAACCATCAGGTGACCCTTGGCTTGGTCAGTGATTCCAAGCTGACGCTGAGCGCCCTCACGCAGGCACTGGAGAAGATCATGACCGGGCCGCAGCAGGCAGCCGCGGCCGCACGTGCAGAGCGCATTACCGCCGCGACGAAGCAGGCACAAGCCGCGCAAATCGCAGCCGACGGCGCCTTGCGGGACAAGATGCCGCTCCACATGTCGGTCTTTGCCGAGGAGCTGGCGAAGCAGCTTCCGGCCGAGGCCATCCTGTTCGATGAATCGCTCACTCACACGCCGGAGCTGACGCGACATCTCGTGCCGAACGTTCCCGGCAACTTCTTCCAGACCCCGGGCGGCACGCTGGGCGTGGGCCTGCCGGGAGCGATCGGCGTCAAGCTGGCGCGGCCGAACCAGACGGTCATCGGCTTCACCGGCGATGGAGGCGCGCTCTACACTTTCCCGGCGCTGTGGACGGCGGCCCACCATGGCATCGGCGCCAAGTTCGTCGTCTGCAACAACCGCAGCTACCGTCTGCTCAAGGACAATCTGGTCGTCTACCGGCAGGAACACGGCATCAATCAAGCCGATTTCCCTCCTTCCTTCGACATCCACAATCCCTTCGTCAACTACGTGTCGATGGCAAACGGACTAGGCGTTCCGGGCATGCGGGTGAGTGCACCAAACCAAGTCGAATCAGCAATCAGCACCATGCTCGCCAACGACGGGCCTTTTCTCCTCGAGCTGATGCTCGAGGACGCCGTGCCATCGTAAGGGGATTCCAGCGAACGCGTCGAAGCGCCGCGGTCGCTTCAGGACCACGGATCAGCAAAGGGGGTTATCCATGCCGCTTGTTCCGGTGCATTTCGAATACCTGACGGGGTTGCGGCGGACGGCGCTGGCCAATGCCCGGCTGACGGGCAGCTGGGACGCCCAGGGCCGCCCTGCCGATCAATGGTCGACCACGGCGATGGAAGCGTTCACCGCCGAAGACGGCTGTCCGGCCTTCCGCACCACCGTGCAGTTCGACGAAGGCTCCATCGGTCGCACGTTCCAATGGAGCGTGATCGTCGACACGCCGGGGCAAGCCAATGTTTCGGGCATTCCGACCGAGGTGAGCAGGGCCGATGCCACCGACCGCACCCGAAGCTTCACGCTCGCGCGCAACGGCCAAAGCGAACGCTACTACCTCACCCATTGCCGGCGACTGGGGGCGAACAAGCTGTTTACCGGAGGTGCTGCGGCGCCGGCCATCCGCTTCGCGGTATGGGCGCCCAATGCCAAGAACGTCGAGCTGGTGCGGAGCAAGCTGTCCGGCGACAACAACAGCCTGGGCGGCTACATCTGGGACGATAATCGCGGGGTAAGCGCGACTATCCCCATGCACGACGAGGGGGACGGCGTGTGGAGCATCAACACAGCCAACTCCCCGGATCTCGCCCAGTTCGGGCCATGGGGCCACACCCTCTACATGTTCCGCATCACCAAGGACAACGGTAAGGTCGCCTACCGCGGCGACCTCTATTCCCGCTGCCAGGTCGGCAGCGGCGGCGTCGACCCAGCCAAGGACCCGAAGTGGAGCGGACGGCGCCAGGATCTCGACGGGCCGGAGGGCTGTTCCGTGGTCATCGATCCGGAACTCGTGACCGCGACCTTCAGCGCGCCGCGCTTCCCCGAGACCGACTGGCTGACCGAGGACGAATTCTGGCGCGACGAGTTCGAACCCCGGCGCCCAGTGCCGACCCGGATAGAGGACCTGGTGATCTATGAGCTCCACGTCGACGGCCTGGGCGCCGGGCATGATCAGCGCGGCACTCTTCAGGATGCGATCGACCTGATTCCCCACCTCGTCGATCTCGGGGTCAACGCCGTCGAACTGATGCCGCTTGCCGAATACGAGGGCTGGGTCAACTGGGGATACGGCACCTCCCACTATATGGCGATCGAGTATGCCGGCGGCGGCCGCGACCAGTTCAAGTACTTCATTCGGGAATGCCATCGCCACGGTTTGGCGGTGCTGATGGATGTGGTCTACAACCACTATGACCCGGATGCCGAGCGGGCCGAATGGGACTACAACTCGGATACGCCCGAGAAAAACATCTACTATTGGTACGAAGGGCGCACCACCGACTACCCCGCGGCCGACGGCGGCTACATCGACAATATGTCGACCGGCTGGGCGCCGCGCTTTTGGGAAGAATCGGTCCGCAAGCTCTTCATCAGCAGCGCCGCCAGCCTTGTCGCCGAGTTCCATGTCGACGGCTTCCGCGTCGACCAGACGACGTCGCTGCATTCCTATGCGGTGCTTCACGCCAACGGAGCGCCGGCCAACAATGCCCGGATCTTCGGCGCGAAATTCCTCCGCGAATGGACCCGCACTATGCGACTAGTGCGGCCAAACGTCTTTCTCATCGCCGAGGATCATTCGGGCTGGCCGGCAGTCACCCAGTCCAGCGAGGCCGGCGGTCTCGGCTTTGACGCCACCTGGTTTGCCGAATACTACCATCAGCTGATCGGCGACGCTACCAACGACCCGTCTCGGGCGCGGCTGCTGAAGTTCGCCGGCTATGGCGACGATCGCGCCCTCAATGTCTCCTGGTTCGCCGGGACATTGGCGAATACCGTGTCGGGCCGAGTCGTCTATCACGAATCGCACGACGAGGCCGGGAACTCCCAGTACCAGGAGGGGGGACAGGACGTCTATTCCGCGCGCACGATTGTGGTGGCGGTCAACAGCGCGGACCTCGTCGGCGCCACCCGCCGCTACGCCGAAGCGCGGGTCCGCTTCGCCGCCGGGATGACCCTCCTCGGGCCGGGGACACCGATGTTCTTCATGGGCGAGGAGGTTGGTGCCGCCAATTCCTACCGCTACAGCGACTTCGTGAATTTCCGCGAAGATTTCCCCGGTCTGCGGGCAGGCGCGGGAGCCAACCTGTTCCGTTACTACCAGGATCTGATACGCCTGCGCCTCAGCTACCCGGCGCTGCGTGCGCACATGATCGACATTGCGCACGTGCACGATGCCAACCGCGTTCTGGCCTTCCGCCGCCGCGACGGCGCGCAGGAGATCCTGGCGATGGGCAGTCTGAACAACAACGCCTTCACCGCCGGGTACCGCATCCAGAACGCGTCGATCACCGACGGCCGATGGCGGGAAATCTTCAACGGCGATGCGGCCGCCTATGGCGGCAGCGGATTGACCAATGCCGGCACCATCGAGTCCGCAGACGGAAGTTTCACGGCCGCGTTGCCGGCGAATAGCGTCGTGGTGTTCCTGCGGCAATAAACCTGGAGCAGTCTCTTCTGAAAACGGAGAACGATCATGCCAAGCTTGATTGTTCACTTCAAGAAACCAAGCGGCTGGAGTGGCCCTTGTCGGATCCATTATTGGGATACAACTCCGGTTGTAACGCCCACGACTTGGCCGGGCGTTGCCATGACAGCGGAGGCGAATGACTGGTTCGTTTGCGAGATCGCCGGGGTGCAGGCGGCGAGCATAATCTTCAACGACGGCAGCGGCCGGCAAACGGGGAACCTGAGGCGGGACCATCTTGGCTGGTTCTACAGTAACAATTGGTACGATAAGAATCCGGAGCAGCCAAAGATACCTGAGATATCCGTCTCGCCGCGCGCCCGGACGTATAACACGCCCCAGACGGTAACTTTCACCAGCGAAAATGGTGACGACAAGATATACTATACCCTTGACGGCACCATCCCAACCCGTTCATCGACGTTATATACCGGACCAATTACGGTTTCGCAGACGACGACTATTCACGCCTTCGGCGTCAATTCGGCGGGCGAAGCAGGCCAGGTCCGGACCTACCTGTACACGATCGACCCTGAGGCCGACCTTTCGCTTCCGACCGTCACCGCAAATCCGACGCACGGTACCTATCCGGCGCCGATCAAAGTCGTTGCCACAGTAACCAAAGACCGGCCAACGCCGGTGACCGTCTATTACACGACTGACGGATCGGCGCCGACTCAATCTTCGCCTGTGTATGTCCAGGGGAAAGCGGCGGGCGGATTGGCCGGCCCAGCCATATCGATCTCCCGGGCAACTCAACTCCGCTTCCTGGCTGTCGACGCGTCCGGAAACGAAGCCCGCACGAGTTTCTACTACAATATCGGCGAAGTGACTCCCGAAGTCGATTTTCGCGAGGAGACAATTTATTTTCTACTCACGACTCGTTTCTATGATGGTGATCCGTCGAACAACTTCTTCAACCGCGATCGCATCAAGTTCAACGCGACCACCGGAGAGGCCGAGGATCCCCATTGGCGCGGCGATTTCAAGGGGCTGATTCAGCGGTTGGATTACATCCGTGACTTGGGTTTTACCGCGATCTGGATTACCGCACCGGTGGAGAACCGCAGTGGCCTCGATTACCATGGCTACCATCCCTATGACTGGACCCGGGTCGATACGCGGCTCGAGTCACCCGGCGCCACCTATCAGGACCTGATCAACGAGGCACACGCCCGCAATATCAAGATTGTTCAGGATGTGGTGGTCAACCACTCTAGCCAATACGGCATCCGCAACCAAGTCTGGATCGATCATCTGCCCATCAAGTACTATGTGCCGCAGGGATCAACTCAGGGCAAGTTAAACAACGGTCCCTATCAGGGTAATCTCGGCGATTATCGGAACCCCTATCGGGAGGACAACGACAATCCCGTCGCGCCGGATTGGTTTCGCGCAAGGCAGACGACGGATCCGCAAGGTGAAGTCCCGTTGGTTGATCCCACGACCCAGGTCAGCGTTCCCAGTCCCGGTTACAACCCGAACCGGTTCTTCGGCGTTGACGCCAACCACCTCGATCCGACCTGGTACCACCAGGAAGGTTTCATCATGGGCGGCGATTGGGAGACGACGAAAATCCAGACGAAGAGCATGGCAGGCGACTGTATATCCATGTTCAACGAGCATCCCTCCGTCAGGGATTATGTGGTCAACGCAATCAGCCAATATCTTGATATGGGCGTCGATGCGCTGCGCATCGACGCCGCCAAGCATATCGAGCGGGACAGCCTTCTCGAGTTCAACAATGCATGGAAGGCGTACAAGCCCGGATTGTTTGCCTTTGGCGAGGTGTTGGTGAAGGGGACGGGCGGGGGCAACCTGTTTGGCGATGACAATGCACCGTCCAACATCAGACCCTGGTGGTATACGCAACTCGGAGACGACCCCAACAATCCCAATTCAGGCGGCAACTCAGGGTTTTCCGTCCTCGACTTTCCCCTGTTTTCGACCTTTCGCGACAATCTCAGCCGGGGAACCTACGGCGGCATCGGCGGCATTCTTGCGCGTGACTGGATCTACGGAGACGCCACGAAGCTGGTGACGTTTCTTCAGAACCACGATGTCGGCCCCGACAACGATTTCCGCTTCCGCTTCCGCGGAGACCAGTGGATGGCCGCGGCTGCCTACAACATGCTGTGGACAATTCGCGGCATCCCCTGCCTCCTCTACGGCGAGGAAATCGAATTCATGAAGGGCGCGCCGGCGGACGTCATCGGTAACAACGATACTCTCGACACTACCGGGCGCGCCTATTTCGGCGATCACCTGACCGATGCCAACATCGCGACGACCCAAAGCCACCCGCTCTACCGCCACATCCAACGGCTGAATCTGATCCGCAAGTCGATCCCCGCCCTGCAGAAGGGGTCTATGAGCCAGTTGAACGAATGGGGCGGGGGGATGAGCTTCATTCGCAACTACGACAATGGCGCGAGCGTCGTCGTCGTCGGCCTCGCCATCGGCGGCGACCAGGATATCACTGTGGGCAACGTCCCCAATGGCCGGTACACGGACGCAGTGACCGGCAATGCCGTCAACGTGAGCGGCGGGTTGCTCTCCTTCCACGTGCGCGGCAATTCCGCAGGAATCTACGTCCTGAACGGCCTGGGCAAGATAGGCGTCGATGGGATGTATCTCAGGTGAAAGGAAGCCGTGATGTACGAGACTTTCGGCGCCGCTGTCGATCACACTGCGAAGACCGTCACCTTTCAGGTGTTTTTTCCCGACAATACGCTCGATCCCAACCAATACAGGCGTGGCGGCCTGCCGCACATCGCTGAACTGCGGGTCGTCGGCGATTTCCAGAGCCAGCTCGGAGGCACCAATTGGGATCCCGCCGCCGCGCCGGTGATGCAGAAGCGTCAGTATCAAAAGATCGGATGGCTGTATTCCTTCACGACCCGGCCTCTGCCCGAGAACTTCTACCAATATAAATACTACGTAAGATTTGAGAATGGCACGACAAGATACGTCTCCGATCCGTGTACGAAATACGGCGGGAGCGACGAACAGGAAAACGCCGGCTTCGTCGTCGGCGGACCTCTGGTCGATAGCGTCAACCCGATCTCCAAAAGGCTGCCTCAGAAGGACCTTGTCCTGTACGAACTGATGATCGATGACTTCACCGCCGAATACCGCGGCCACCGCGCGCCCGTGGACGCCATCTGGGACCGCCTCGACTACCTTCAGGATCTTGGCGTGAACGGCATTGAATTCATGCCCTGGACCGCTTGGCCCGGCAACGAGTATAGCTGGGGCTACAACATGTTTCAGTTCTTTTCTGTTGCCTATCGTTACATTCACGACGATAACAATCCTGCGAACAAGCTCTATCGACTTAAAGCTCTCATCGATGAATTACACCGTCGAAAGATGCACGTGATTCTTGACGGTGTTTTCGAGGACGTCAATGCTGGGAGCGATCCGAGCAGAGGTTTTCCCTATTACTGGCTCTATCAGTCACCGAACGACTCGCCCTTCGTCGGAAGTGCGGGCCAGTTTTTTGCGAATTTCGACTACGACAATACCTGCACTGAAGAATTCATACGAGATGTTTGCGAGTATTGGCTCGATGTCTGGCAAGTCGATGGGATTCGCTTCGATTACGCTCGTGGTTTTCTTCGCCGCAACGACCCAAATCACGGCGTTTGCAAGCTGATCGGCGATCTCGTTGCCGGCGACAAAGCGGCGGGCCGCGAAAACCGGTCGTTCACCATCGAGGATCTCACCGACAACCGCTACGACGCCATCGACGACACCAATCAGACCGCGGCCACCGGGTGCTGGTTCGATTCTTTCCTGCTGAAGACGTTTGGTTATGTCGGCGGCAGCCAGATCGACGGCGAACTCCTCCGCGTTCTCAACAGCAACCTTCATTTTTCAGCGGGGAAATCCCCGGTCATCTATATCGAGAACCACGACCATTCCACGTTGGTGAACAAGGCGGGAGGACGGGAACGCTGGTACAAGACTCAGGCCCCCGCAATGGCATTGCTCACGTCTCCGGGCATCGTCCTGATCCATAACGGCCAGGAATTCGGCGAAGACTACTTTATCCCGGAGTCGGGTTCCGACCGTGTCGCGCCACGGCCCCTGCGGTGGTCATCCCACTCCGGCGACACTATCGGGCACGGCCTGTACAGCCTCTACAAGCAGCTCATTGCACTACGGACGGCACATCCCTCCTTGCGTTCGGCGAATTTCTCTCCAACGGCGAATGAGCAGGGCTATGGCGTGTTTCCCGACATCGGCGTCGTCATTTTCCAACGCTTCGGCCCTGCCGATGACGGCTCCACCGAACGGTTCGTCATCGTGCTCAATTATTCGGACTCTGACCGATCGATCGATGTGCCGTTTCCCCTCAATGGGGTTTGGCACGATATGCTTAACGGGGAACAGGTGACCGTCGCGAACCGCCACCTGCCTGGCACCTATTGCAGGTCCAACTGGGGGATGATCTACTTCAAGGCATCCTCGGCTGCGGAGTAACTATTCAGGCGGCAATGGAGGCACCGTTTCGGCGTCGACATAGCCTTGGGTGATCTGAACCAGCAAGACGATGCTGCCCGCCATGTTCCCGACAACGCGCGGATCGTGCCGGTAATCGCCCGAGAGCCCCGAATAGGCGGCGTGGCCGTCGGTGATCAGCGTCGCGCCAGGCTTCACACTGGCGCGCACGAAAGCCTCGATCGATTTGGCCGAGTTGTCGGCGATCACGGCCAGGCGCAGCCGGCCCGAACGGGTGTCGAGATACTTCGCGCCCTTGCGCCTCGGCTTGGGCCTGCCGGCGCTGCGATCGATCACTTCGACCGCGCCGGCGACCAGGATTTTGCCGGCGGCGCCGGGGCTCGAAGAACGCGTCGCCGGCGGCGCGGAAGGGAATCTCCGTCTGGTCGACGCCTTCGAGAAGATCGCGGTCGGGATCGACCATCGCGCGCCGAAGCTTCTGCGCCAGCAGCCAGGCCGTCTTGTAGGTGACGCCGAGTTGGTCCTCCAATTGTCGCGCCGAGATGCCGTTGGAATGCGTGGCCATCACATGCGCCGCCCAGAACCACGTCGTCAGCGGCAATTTCGACCGATGCAAACCCGTCCCACTGACGCCGCCGGCAGACCTCGCTCACCGCCGGCACGGCGATGGTCCGCAGTCGAGGCATTCCAACAGGCGCGGACGGCTCTTCAAGGCCACAGCGCGTCCCTTGTCGCACGCGGGACAAAACACACAGACCCGGACGTGCTGATTTCCCGCATCCGGTTCTTCACGGGAGAGTTTCGCTCGCGTTGGCGTAGAGGACGCCGTCCGTGACTCGCCTGTCGAGAAGCGCACGGAGGTGATGATGTCCCCGCCTTCGTCCTCGCCAGTTCGGCTATCCGGCCGGGGTAAGAGTCAGAAGCCCCGTAGTTTGGATAGCAGGGTGGCGGGAAACCAAGACTCTGAAGCCTATCGACAACGTCTCCCTCGGGAAGACGACGAGTCACCGGGCCGTAACGACAGTGAACGCAAAAGTGGCCTCGAAAGTGAGTAGCCCCGAAGGCCGAGCCCCCAACTGGAGGGCGAAGGCAGCATGGGGAGCCGAAATCTGATCGATGCGGCTCCAACACTTCGGCGGGGTGGAAGCGACAGCACGGTGACAAGGACATGCCGAGCAACTGGAGAAGCCCTCCTCGTCCCGGCGCGAAATCGCCGGAGCAGGGTCGATCGTATAACCGGCTCAACCGGGAAGTCGACGGTCTCGAACAAGACCGCGGGGCGGACTCAAGGCCTCACCGGCGCTCAGCGGCGCGATCCCCGGCCATTCCGCATCGGTGACACAGCTTCGAAACGTAATTCCCTCGACAACCAACGCGAAGCCGCCGAGGCTTACATCAAGACCCAAGCGCATGAGGGTTGGATCCTCATTCGCGACCGCTACGACGACGGCGGGTTCTCGGGCGGTTCGATGGAAAGGCCGGCACTACAAAAACTGCTGGAAGACGTTCGCCAGGGGCCGGATCGACATCGTGGTCGTGTATAAGGTGGACCGGCTGACCCGTTCCTTGGCCGACTTCGCCAAGACGGTCGAACTCTTCGACGCCCGCGGCGTCTCGTTCGTGTCGGTGACCCAGGCCTTCAACACGACGACGAGCATGGGTCGGCTGACCCTGAACGTGCTGCTTTCCTTCGCGCAGTTCGAACGAGAGGTCACGGGCGAAAGGATCCGCGACAAGATCGCCGCCTCGAAGAAGAAGGGCCGCTGGATGGGAGGCGTGGTGCCCCTCGGCTACGGGTCGAAAACCGCGCGCTCCACGTGGTCGAGGATCACGCCGACTTCGTGCGCGACATCTTCCGCCGATACCTTGAGATTGGCGCGGTGGTTCCGTTGAAGGCGGCGCTGGATCGGGAAAATGTCCGGTTGCGGTCCGCACGGACGGCGCCGGCAGGAGCGCGGGCGGCGGCCTCATCAGCCGAGGGCATCTCTACAAGGTCCTGTCCAATCCGATCTACGTCGGCCGCCTTTCCCACAAGGGCCAAGTCTATGATGGGCAGCATGCGGCCATCATTGATGTAGAGACCTGGGACCGGGTCCAGGGCCTGCTTGCGAGTCATACCCATCCGCGACGGAGTCCGGCCCAAGCAGCGGAGGCGTGGCTCACCGGGAAGCTCTACGACGACCGCGGTTCACGCATGAGCCCGAGTGAGGCGTCGCGCGGCGGGCGGCGATGGAGGTATTATCCTAAATTCGGCGGTTTAGGTGTTTTCCGCGGGCCGAGAATCAGTCATTTTCATATGCATGGGAGAAGATTTAGCGCGCTTTTGGGGCTCACCCGTCGGGTGAACAATCTGCGGTTGAACCCGACGCCTCGGGCATGGGCGTGGTGGTCGACAGTTTCGCCGGTTCGGTTCGGGTCGAGTTTGACCATGAAGCGGCGTTTACGCCGCTCGGGCAATTGCCGTTCTTCATCGATTTTCTGAGACTGCGGGGCTGTTCGAGGCGTTCGTGGCGGATTGCCCGCTGCGTTACACGAGCCCGAACGCGCCCAAGAAGCGCGACGTGCTGGGGACGGCGATGTTGTCGATGTTGGCCGGGCACAAGCGCTACGCGCATATCGCGGCGCTGCGAGGCGACGGCGTGTTGCCCGAGCTTCTCGACATGAGCAAGATCGTCAGCGAGGACACGGTTCGGCGGGCGTTCGCGGCGATCGAGGAAGAAGCGGGCGCCAACTGGATACGAGGTCATCTCGACCCTTGCGTGGAGCCGCTTTTGAGCGAGGCGTGGATACTCGACGTCGATACGACGGTGAAGCCGCTCTACGGCCATCAGGAAGGAGCGGTGGTCGGCTACAATCCCAAGAAGCCTGGACGGCCTAGCCACTGCTATCACACCTATTCGATGGCGGGGACGCGATTGGTTCTCGACGTGGATGTGAGCGCGGGCGACGAGCACACTTCCAATCACAGCGCGCCTGGCCTGTGGGCGTTGTTGGATCGAACGCCCCGCGATTGTTGGCCTTCTCTTTTGCGCGGCGACAAGGGCTTCGGCAATGAGGGGATCATGGGCGAAGCCGAGCGGCGCGCTTTGCCGTATTTGTTCAAGTTACGGCTGACCGCCAATGTCAAACGCGCGATCGAGCGTCTTTCGCGGCAGAGCGATTGGGCCGATTCGGGTCAAGGTTGGCAAGCCAAAGAGACCGAGATTCGATTGCAGGGCTGGAGCCGACAACGGCGCGCCGTCGTCTTGCGGCGGCGCGTGAAAGGCGCGCTGGCGAGGCCCGCGATGGACGAGGATGGACCGCCTCGGCTCGCCTTCCCCGACATCGGCCCGAGCGAGGAGATGTGGGAATATCAGGTTCTCGCGACCACGCTCGTGCGGTAGCCCGATTCCTGAGGCGGTTGGTCACAAATGCGGAGCAGTTGACGCCCTGGCAGCGTTGGCGCGAAATCCTCTCCCGCGCCTTTCAAGCCTTCCTCAAAGGCCGCGCCCTGCGCGCGCCACCGCGCCTATGTCCATCTTGACGCAACCGCAGATTGAACCACCCCCCGCTTCATGGGCGACGATCAGAGCCAACTGCCGAATTTAGATTCTGTGTCCCAGGCGATCCTGCAGGGTCGCAAACAGGATGCGGGATCGATCGCGCGCGTCGCCGCGCCGGAGGTTGAGGGCAAGGTCCTCGAGGCCGTCCGGGCCGCCCTCGGCGATGCTGAACGCGCCGAGGCGGACATCAGGATGGGCATCGAGCAAGTGACGATCGGACGGGCAGGGCTGCTCATCCGACGGCGAGCCGTTTCGCTCGCGATTTGATTGTCCAAGAGACAGGGTGGCGCTTCCTTCGCGACGCTGGCGTGACGCTGGAAAGCTTCCTTGACGAGACGCCAACGGCCGTCCTTATTCGCCATAGGGGAAGCAGGTCATCAGCGGATATGCATTGACCTAACTAGATCAAACCCCGCGCGAACGTCCTGCGCGGCTTGGTGTCTAAGGGCGACACCGCAATGAGGTCGAAACCGCTATCCACACTCCGCTCGCTCGCCAACGCGATCCTGGGCAGGACCGGCAAGCCGGATCGTCCCGATACGGCGACCTGCATGGCGATGGACGCCGATTTCAGCGAGAGCGCGACGCTAGCCCGTCTTCGCGGATTGGGGCAAAATCGCGGACTTGGCGTGTGCTGAATCAACGATTTAGGCTGAAAGGTCTTCACTACGAGGAGTGACTCGGGCCAAGGCGGCGGCGGTGATTTTGGGCGGCGGCTGGGTCGGCAGAGCGAGTTTTAGCTGGTTGATCAGCAGTTGCAGGTCGGGCTCGGGTTGGGTGTATCGGGTCAGCACGATCTCGCGCCCGTCGGTGGTAGGCAGATGGACGTCGATCATTTGGACGGCGGCGAATTTTTCGAGCGCGCTGCGGGCGGTCAGTCCAGAGGCTAGGGCATGGAGTTGGCGCGTCAGGGTGATCTGCAGGCAATAGGCGAGGAAGGCGATGAAGATATGGGCCTCGACGCGCTTTTCGTCATGATGGTAGATCGGCCGGATCGCCAAGTCGCCCTTCAGGGTCTTGAAGGCCTCCTCGACGGCGACGAGTTGAATGTAATACTGCCATAAGACGGCCGGATCCTTGTCGGTCAGATTGGTGCGCAGGAGATAGCGCCCTTCCCGCCGCCTCGCGATTCGCAGTTTCTTGCGATTGAGGGAGAAGGTCAGCGCGGCGCTCTGTTCGTCGAGCGTGACATCGACCAAGCGCCACGCGGTCGGCGCTTTCGAGCGCGCCGCTCCCAGCTTCATCAGCATCTCTTCGCGCGAGACGTTCATGGCGGCGAGCTTGCCGAGCCGCGCCCACAGCCATTTCAACTGCCGACGGCGCATCGCGCGCTCCTTGGCGAGGCGATCCTCGCTCTGGCGAAGACGTAGAGTTCGTCGTCCTGCGCGAGCAATTTGACCTCGACGCCTTCGCGCGCCTTCCGCCAGGGCTTCTCGATCAGGTGCTTTTCCAAGCGGTTCAGCCGTCCCTTGGGCGTTCCGACGAGATATTGCACGGGCGGGTCGCTGGCCCGCATCTCGGCCAGAACCGCCTCGGTGGCGGCCGAGCAACTGCTGGGCTCTGCCATGCCCGCGTTCCGCGGCCGCCCGCAGCCATCGCAGTGAAAAAGCCCGGTTCGCCGCGTCACCGCCGTCGTTCAGGGCGCCCAGCGCGAACATCGCCCCGACGTGGCCATTGCCTGCCGCCCTCTCGAACAAGGCAACTGCCGTCGCACGTTCCGGAACGCCGCCACGACCGGTGACCATCATTTCGGCCAGCGCGGCTTCAGCCTCCGGTATGCCAACCGCGGCGGCCCGCGCAATCCAAGCGCGACCCGCCTCCGCGTCCGCCCCCACGCCCCGTCCTTCGACAAGCACGCGACCATACCAATAT
Source organism: uncultured Alphaproteobacteria bacterium (assembly GCA_963758335.1). GTDB lineage: Bacteria > Pseudomonadota > Alphaproteobacteria > Rhizobiales > Beijerinckiaceae > Roseiarcus. The sequence goes on from CAVWVF010000005.1 coordinate 14,102, forward strand.
TGCCCCATCGCGATGCCGTCTGCGGCGCGACGCAGCCATTGCGCTGCTTGCCGCTCATCCCGCTCGACGCCATTACCCTCGAGCAGGCAAAGGCCCAAGTTCAGGGCGGCCACCAGATTTCCGGAGGAAGCCGCGCCTTGGAGCCAAAGGCGCGCGCTCGCCCGGTCTTCGGGATCGCTGTCGGCGAGGCCCTTCAAGATGAGGCTCGCGAGTTCCAGGCGGGCCCGGCTGTCACCAGCGTCTGCGGCAATGCGCAACCAATGCGCCGCCTCCTTCGGATCTCGCGGCGCTCCGGCGCCGTTGAGGTGGATGAGTCCCAGCGCCCGCGCGGCTACGGGATGGCCGGCCTCTGCCGCACGGCGGAACCAGATTGCCGCCTCGGCGAAGTTCGGCGGAAGCGCGCCGCCGGCGCATAAAGGTCCCCGATCAGCGTCGCGGCCTCGGGATCGCCGGCGAGCGCAGCTCGCCGCAAACAGGACTCGCCCTCGGTCGGATTTGGATCGACTCCCAGGCCCGCCATCAGCGCGCGGCCCCAACTTGCTTGCGCAGAGCGATGGCCCATAGCGGCCGCTCGCCGGTAGAGCTCAGCCGCGGCCGCAGGATCGCGCTCAGTCCCCGTGCCATGTTCCGTCAGCACGCCCAGCCAATAGATGGTCAGAGTGATCCCCGCCCTCGCCGCGCGACGAATATGCTCGGCTGCTCTGCGCTCTTCATCTTGCTGCCCCTTGGCCGATCGCAGCAGCGACAGCCCGTATCCGAGGTCGCCCTGGGGACAGCCGCCGTCCGCCGAACGCTCGTACCAGTGATCCGCCTCTTCGGGGTTGCGCATCGCTTCCGGGCCTGCCGACAAAATGAAGGCGAGAACGGCTTGCCCATTGGCCGATTGGCGTTCGGCTGCCAGGCGCGCCCATTTTTCGGCTTGCACGAAGTCGGGTTCCGCGGTCTCGTCGCCCGAGAACAAGCTCGCAGCGCCGCGCTCGCCGAGGCGGACTGCCAGCTTGCTCGGCGTGCCGACGCCTTCGATCAGGAGCGTCGCGAGCAGCCCCTGGGCTTCGGCGTGGTCCGCGGTTGCGGCGATCTCTAGCCAACGCGCCGCCTCGGTGCGGCTCGCCGGGACGCAGGAGCCTTGCAGATAAGATAGCCCGATCCGGTATTGGGCCTCCGTCACGCCGGCGCGGGCGGCGCGAGCAAGCAGCAGAAATCCCCGCTCCGCCTTGCCGTCGGCGAAGAGGCGGATGGCGCGCCGCAGCGCTGTCGCCGGCGTCAAGCCCGCGACACGATCCAACAGGCCCGCCCGCGCCATGGGTCAGGGCCCGGAATGCGACGGATTTGAGGTCTTCATCATGGTTCGCGCATTCCCTGCGAAGTCGCCGGCAAGATCCGACCCAGCAAGTAAGCCAGGACCGTGCGCTTGCCGACCTTGATGTCGGCCGTGAGAGGCATGCCGGGCACGATCTTGAAGCCGAGGGGCACATCGTGCAGCTTCACCGCATCGAGCGTTATGCGTGCCCGATAGAAGGGCTCGGCGGCGCCGGAACTTGCGGAAGCGGCACCGGCGCGGGTCTTGCCTTCATTCTGCGCAGTAAAACTGTCTGCGCTGACCGTTCGCACCCGTCCCTCCGCCAGGCCGTACAACGAAAACGGGAAGGAATCGAACTTGATCGCGACCGGCGCGCCGTCGCGCACGAAGGCATCGTCTCGCCCTAGTCTCGCTGCCCCTCAGACACGATCGTTTGGGTCAACAATAACTCGCACGCCTACCATTTCCCAGGGACGCGCTATTACGGGCACACGAAGGAAGGCGCGTTCATGTGCGAGGCGGACGCGACGGCGGCAGGTGAACGCATCCGTAGTGCGGCTCAAGTTCTAGTTATTACAGGCGCATGCGGGCGGGACGTCGAAAACTTATGGGCCGCGCGGACGCACGCGCCGCGCATCGACGCGCCCGATCTGGCCGCGCTGACCGAGAATCCTTTGGCTCCGCGCGCCGGCGTTACATTCGCCCTCTGGTTCGCCAAAAGTGAGGTCGACGACGCGCGCGACCAGCTTCGTGCCATCTACGCTCAGACCCTCAACGGCGCCTGCAAGCAGGCAAGGCCAGCAATGACCGAGCTGAGCCCGCTCCTGCTCGCCATCTACCGGGCGATGCGCGCGCGTCGAGGGCGACCATGAGCTGTCCGGCTCGCTGACCACAGAAAGACGCGCGTTGAGACCTCGTTAACGACGTTGCGTCACCCTCGCCGGGCAACATCCTACGGGACACGGCGCAATGGCGGTTTTGAGCCTTCAGGAAGCGGCGGAACGGACCGAAACGAGCAAAGTCGACATCTGGCGCGCCATTCAGGCAAGCAGGCTTCTGGCGCAGAGGACGGATGACGGCGGCTTCGCGATAGATCCGGCCGAACTGTTCCGCGTCTTCGAGCCGCAACGGCCCGACGAGCGTCCCATGGGACAGGATGCAACGGCCTCTCCGGAGGCTTCGGAACGGCCTGAAACGAGCGCAACGCCTGAAACGGCCGCAACGAATGACATGGCCGTCGCGGTCGCGGCCCTTGGGGCGGAGCTCAAGGGCCTTCAGAACCGGGAAGAAAGGCAGGTGGCCGACTTAGCTGAACGAAATGCTCAACTCGCCGAACTAGTCGCTGAGCGAGCAAAAGCCGCAAAGGCGATAGCCAAATATGCTGCGCTGGAAGTGCGCGCTAAACCCTGGTGGAGGCGGCTCCTCGGATGGATCCACACCCGTCGCGGCCGGGCAGCCCGGAAGCGCCTGCGGGAAAGGCTGTAGAGGCGGACATGACCGACGCTGCATGGCGCAACGCCGGTCGCGGGAGCCTCGCAATGCAAATGAACGTGGTTCCGGGGGCGCATTAGCGCTGCCTTCTCATTGTCCAGGACGAACTGGGCCGCCGGGCGCTTTGCGCGGCGGTCCGGAGGACGTCCGCAGCGTTCTGAATTATCGTCCCCTCGAGCCTCTTAATCGATCTATGTCATGCTTTCGGCATGGAAGGGTCAAGAGCCTAGCAGTCTGTCGGACTCGAAGTCCGCTTGACCGATAACATATTGATACCATTGGGTTTTATTTTTCTCGCCAGAAACACGAACTCTAATGAAATCAACGACTTAACGTTTAAGTCCGACAGGCTGCTAGCGTGGCGAAGTTAGCCGAGGTCATGCGTCGGCGTGCCGCTATTAGGTGCGCGAGGTGCCGGACAAGGAATTCTTTCTCGGTCAAGACACCGGGGAGGGGGAACGAAATTCGCGCGGGCGGTGCGCTTCACTGTCGCTCGCGGAATTTTGGAAGTCTTGGATAAATAATAATATAAGTTTGTTCTATTCTGACTTGTGAGGTCGGACGCAACTCGTGAGGCGCACTGAACTGGCCGCAGGTTCCTCGCGCAATGCCGCACGAATCCGAAAACCGGAGGGGGGACTATGGCGACGATCGCTCCCGTCCCAGCTCCTACAGCACAACCCGCGCCAGCGCCCGCCCCGATTATGGGCTCTGCCGCGTCCCCATGCGCTCAAAGTGCGCATCGAACTTGGCGGCGACGTTGGCATCGTCTCCAGAAATGGAGTCCTATACAACCTTGTTTAGCTCGCGCCATCCGATACTCACCTCTTTCCGTACTCCGTGAAAACGTAGTCGCGGTTCTTCACCACAGTGTGGCACGCGAACCCGCACTTCGCGTCGTTTTCCTGCGGCGGACTGTCCGCCACCGTGGCGGGTCTAAACGTATCCGACCCCGCATCATACTACATTTTGATATCATTGCGTTTTATTTTTCTCGCCAGAAACACGAACTCTAATGAAATCAACGATTTAACGTTTAAGTCCGTAATCGGGGCAAATTTCCGGGCGGAAGGGGGGAGTCAAGCGTCGGAAAGTATAATTCAAGCTGGGGATGTCCGTTGATTCGGGTGATCCGCTTGAGCGCATGACGCCGGCCGAGCTCATCGGCCTGGTTCGCACTTTGATTGGCGAAGTGACCCGCTTTCAGGCGGAGTACGAGAAGGTGAGCGGGGCGTTGGCCAAGCTGAGGGTCGAGCATCAGGCGGTCAAGGACGAACTGGCGCGATTGAAGAAACTGCCGCCGCGGCCGCCGCAGAAACCCTCGGGGATGGACAAGGCGACGGACCGACCGGATTCGCAAGCGAACGCGCCCAAGGGCGGGCGGTCGACGCAGCGGCGCGGCAGCAACCTGGACAAGCTGACGGTCACGCAAACCATCGAGGTGAAGGTCGACGCGCCAGCGGGTTCCCGCCACAAGGGCTACGAAGAGATCGTCGTTCAGGACTTGGTTCTGAATCCTTTGGTGACCCGCTATCGGCGCGAGCGCTGGCAAACGCCGGATGGGAAAACTCTGATCGCGCCGCTCGATCCCGGGATCGTCGGTGGCTATGGCCCGCATCTTCAGCGCCTGATCTTGATGCTGCACTTTCAGGGACAGATGACCTGCGAGCGGATTCTGGCGCTGCTGAACGGCGTCGGCGTGGTGATTTCGAAACGCCAGGTGGTGCGCCTGCTGGCCGCCAAGCTCGAGACGTTCCGCGCTGAGGACGCCGAGGTGCTGAAGACCGGATTGAGCAGCGCTTCCTTCGTCACGGTCGACGACACCGGCGCCCGCCATCGAGGCAAGAGCGGCGTGACGACCCAGATCGGTTCCGACAGCTTCACCACGTTTCGAACCGGCCCGAGCAAGTCCCGCCTGGCGTTCCTGCGCAATCTCCTGGGCGGCGCGGCCTCTTACGTGGTCAACGAGGCGGCGCTCGTCTACATGCGGGCTTGCAATCTGAGCCTCAGCCTCATCGACACGCTCGCGGGCCATCCGACGCGGCTTTTTGCGTCTCACGAAGACTGGACGAGCCATCTGAACGCGCTCGGATTCGCCGATCTCAGGATCACCCCCGATCCGGTGCGGGTCGCCAGCGAGGGTGCTCTGTGGGGCGCCGTTCGCGAGCAAGGCCTGCTCGGCCAAGCCATCGTCGTGTCAGACGGCGCCGGCCAGTTCCGCGTCGGCGAACACGCCTTGTGCTGGGTGCACGCCGAACGCCTGGTCCACAAGCTCATCCCCGCCAACGACAAGCAGCGCAACGCGATCGAGGTCGCACGGCGCATGATCTGGTGGTTCTATCGCGCCTTAAAAGAATACAAGCTCGCCCCGAGCCTCGAGAAAGCCGAGCGTTTGCGGGCGCAGTTCGACCGCATCTTCAACCGCTCCAGAACCGGCTACGCCACCCTCGACAGCCTGCTCAGGCGCCTCTTTCGCCTCAAGGACGATCTCTTGCGCGTCCTCGACCATCCCCATATTCCGCTGCACACCAACGCCTCGGAAAACGACATCCGCGTCTTCGTCACCAAGCGCAAAATCTCCGGCGGGACCCTCAGCGACAGAGGCCGCGACGCCCGCGACGTCATGCTCGGGCTCGCCAAGACCTGCAGGAAGCTCAAAATCCCCTTCTTCGACTATCTCGGCGCTCGCCTCGCCATTCCAGGCCCCGAAATCCCCGATCTCGCAACTCTCGTCAGGCCCGCCCCAAGCTAACGCCGCCCGGAAATTCGCCCCGGTTACTTAGCTAGAAGACGCTTACGACGCACTGTTAGCAAGGCAGGTTCGCGACGACCAGTTACCTACTACCGTGCTCGTCTGGTGAATGGCAACGTCGGGCAGACGCCGCGCCGAGAGGCGTCGCCAGGGAAGGCCCGCTGTCCGCTCCTTTGGCGACATCCGGCCCGGGTACCGAGTGTTGGATGTTGACCACTAGGTTGTTCGATCGCGAGATGAGCGAGACGGTTTGCGCCGTCCCGCTCGCAGCCGTCACTCGGCGCCGATCACTGGCGGCTCATCGATGTCTTCTTCGTCGACGCTCCCTTCGTCCCCGGCAAGAAAGGGCGGCAACGCTTCGTCCTCGCTGCTGGTCTCGCCCGCCGACGCGCAGTCGACCACAGCCTCCGGCGTCCGCAACGGCTCCGGCAGCCAGCCGGCGCCATCCAGCAGTCTTTCGGCCTCCTTGGCCATCTCCGCCTTCTTCAGGTGATCAATGAGCTGCGCCGAATGCTCGCCCTTCGCCTCGCGTACCGCCTCAAGGATGCGGCGCTTCGGGACGCGGCCGAGATAATTTTCGACCGTCAGCCTCCAGCCGGCCTCGACCATGTCCAACCCAACCGCCCGGGCGAGCCGATCGGCATGGCCGAGGCGGCGCTCGAGCCCGTACTGCGAGATGTGCCCGCCGTAGCGGTCGGCCTTCTCGTAGAGGGCGTTGACGCCATTGCTTACGCAATGGTGATGGAGCTGACCGCCCACCGCACGCTCGCGCTCCGCAACGCCGTGGCGAACAATCCACAAATCGCCATGACGGCGCTGCTGCACAAGCTCGTCATCGACGCCTTCCAGCGGGCGTCGTCGGCCGGCGGATGCCTTGAAGTCTCCGTCCGATACGTCTCCTTCAACGTGCAGGCCGCCGACCTCAAGGACAGGCCGGCGGCGTCGTGCTGCGCGACCTCTTCCAGCAGGACGACGGCGGCTGGCTCGAAAGCGTGGCCCTGCTCGACCGCCTGGTCGCGGAGAAGCTGAAGGCCGAAGCGGAAAAGATCGCCGCCGAAGGCTGGAAATGGATCGAGGTCGCGACCGAGTTCCCCTACGGCCATGCCCATGGCCTGCGCAAACTCGCCGGCGCGGCCGCCGAGTTGACCGCCGAGGAGCAGGCGGCGATCGACGCGCTGAACGCCGAACACGCCAAGCTCGAGGCCGACTACGATGGCGCCGACGAACTCCCAGACGAGGTCGACGCACGGCTCGGCGAGATCGAGACGGCGCTCGCCGCCTTCGAGAATCGTCCCGTCGCCTACGTCTTTTCGGTGAGCATGCGCCGAAGGGCGGGTCTCTCCATTGAACCTCCCGAAAAGCCCCCGTCGTCAAAGCATTCGCGGACGAGCTTCCATCCTTCATGGGCCTGGCTCTTGATATAAGCCTCGGAAGCCTCACGTTGGTTGTCGAGCGAGTTGAAGTCCTGCTCGAGACCCAATTCGGTGGAGACGCGCGTGTAGACGGCGCAGCGAAGGGCGATCTTGCGCTCGCCCCGCTTCATCGTCGGACCTCCTGGACGGCTTGAGTCTGTCGCAGGTGCGATACGCCAGTGTCGAGCGCTGCGTTCGGTGTTGGCGCGGCAATTCCTTTTCTCCTGGAGATGCCGTTCCTGACGCCCTTCAGCCCGAAGAAGCGGTGTCCGTTCCAATGAGTGCCGGTGATCGCCTTGGCCACCTGCGAAAGGCTGCGGTAGACGCCGCCATTCCAAGCGTACCCCTCGTCGAGGACCATGACGCGCTCGATGCGGCCGTTCCATTCGCGGACGAGGAGAGCTCCCGACCTGAGCCCGACGCCCTCGCGCGTTGTCGGTCCGCGGGTCGCAAAGGGACGAGCTTGTCCGGACTCGAGGGCTTCGCCCTTCACCTCGCGCAGACGCCGCAAGATCGCCGGATCGAGATCCCCGAATGCCGCGGCCTGGATGCGATAGGCAAGCACGCGCGCGAGGAGCCATCCTGGAAGATGGGCGGGAGCGATCCCGCCCAGTTGGTTTCGCCACTGGAGGCGAAGCTGATCCAGGTTGAGGCCGGAAAGGCTCGCGACCGAGGCGTCGACCGTCTCGCGTTCTGACGCCGATAGCGCTGGCGGGACCGATGCCTCGCCGGCGCCGCTCGCTTTTCCGCGCTTCGCCATCACGCCGCCCGACGGGATCGCTGGCTCACGGCACGTTCAGGCCGATCCCGCGGCGTTTGGCTGGTCGGCGCCGCCTCAACGTGCGGCGCCGCGCTATCCCCGCCCATCTCCGTCGGCTCAATCCGATAGACTGATCCTCGCGCCTTGTCGGCACGATCAATCCCGACGGCGTAGCCGCGCTTGCGCAGGCCGGTGAGCGCGGCCCGCATCGTGTGCGGCAGCCAGCCGGTAGCGGCGATCAGCTCGGCGAGAGTAGCGCCAACGCCACGCTGCAGCAGCTCGATGACCTGCGCGATCTTGGTTCCGCCGCGCGGAGAGATTGGGGTCGGCGCGACGCCGCTATCGGGCCTGTCAATGGCTGCTGCTGGGTCGGAACCGGGTTTTGCCTTGGGATCGACGGAGATGATCGGATGGTCCGGGCGTCGTTCCGCCTCTCCTTCGGAGGACCGCGATCGCCTTCGCACCCGCGGCGGTCAGCTTGAGCGCATAAGTCTGTCCGGTTTCGCCGTCGCGCCGCCAGATCGGCCCTCCCGCCTTCGCCCTTATCTCCTTCACGAGCCCGGCTTCGAGAAGCTTGGCTACGGCCCTCTGCTGGGCGCGCTTTGGACCTGCCGGCGGAACCAGGCAATGATCATCGCGCTGCGACGCGGCGCTGAGCAGCACAAGTTGCGTGTCGTTGCATTTGATGGACATGTTTGAACCTTCGCGCCAATTTCGGCCCCTCACTGACGCGAGCCCCGGATCGGAGCGATCGTCGGGGCGAAGGGTTCACCCGCCGCGCCTCAGCGCCCGCGGACGTCCACACACATGCTCTCTTTCCGACTGAAAGCCAGTCTTTTCTTGGAGGGTGGGCGCTCCAATTGAAAAAGAACGAAATAGAGCACCCCGCAATCGCTGGCGGGCGTCGGCGCGGGCGAAAATAACGTCGAAGATTGCGCGATGTGTATGCATTTCGTTCACGCCAGCCCGTTCTGCGTCTGCGGACTCGACGCGCTCGTTGCGTTCGCGCCGGCGGCGCACCCAGGAGAACATCATTCTCGCCCCATTTGCCTCGCACCGTCGAATCGGATCATAGTCGGCCGGCATGTGCAATCTTCGGCCGGACGGCCTGAGGCTCGCCCCGCTCATGCCTTGGCAGGAACTCACGCATCTCGATCGTGAAGACGCGCAAGCGATCGTCGCCTATCTGCGGAGTTTGCCGCCAATCAAACACGCGGTTCCCGGGCCGTTCGGTCCGAAGGACGTTCCCTCGACGCTGTTGATGACGATCATCCCCGGCGAGGTCTATTCCAAGCTGCCTCCTGCTCTGTGGTTCTGGCATGGCGCAACCTGATCTCCGCGACATCGGATGGGCGGTCCAGCAGCTTTTGAATGGCGATCGCGTGCGGCGCGCGACATGGAATCGGGGCGAGGCGCTTGCCATGCGCACGGTCGAGGGAAATCGGCTCATCATCGATCAAGCCGGGGAAGAGGTTCCGGCCGTTCTGACAGAAGATCTGCTCGCGACCGATTGGGAACTCGCATGAATATCGAAGAGGATCGAGCCGAGTTCGAGACCGGCGATGCGGTTCGCCTTACAAGCGATAAGGTCCGCATGCCCGTCCCGGACGGAAGAGGCCGCCCTAGTGCGCGCCCCCGAAGGACACGTCGTGACACTGAAGGCCGACATTGAGACGCTGAAGGGCCAACTCGCGGACGCTGAAGCGCGGTGCGCATGAGCCACCAAAGGCTGAACGAGCCATCACCGAGTTTTCCGCCCTCGCCGAGCGGCTTGCGGCGCTCGCAGAAGCGCGACAGCCTTGGTGGAAGAAGCTCGTGGGCTGAAAACTGGGCTGCTCAAAGACACAGGGAGGTAAAGGACATGATGAAAAGCGTGCATCACGTCATCGACTTCACTGAAGTCGCGCACCGTCGCTACTGGCGGGACAACGGAGAGCAAGCGCCCATGCCGGCGAGCGGCTACGAGGCTGCCGAGCACGACGGCAAGAGTTTCGCTACCTTGGCATCGAGGTAGAGGACGCCTTGGAGTTGGCGGAGCAAACAGAGGTGTAACTTTGCCCCGGCTGAGCCGGATTGATCGCAAACGGCGAAGCATCATCCGGCTCACGTCGGCCCTGGGCGGCAGTTCCGCGCAAAATAGCGGTCATTCCATGATGGTCTGGCGAATGGGTCAAATCGACCCGGATGCGGGTAGTGTCCCAGGCACTACCCGGACGCGAAAGGGGTCGACACCTGCCGTCTTGCGGTGATTGCGCATGAACCGGCATCATGTTTCCGGTCAAATCGTCCGCGTCGGCGAGGCTGACCGCTAGCCCGACTTCGCGGATTCGTAGTTGGAAAGGCGGGATTGGGATTTTTTTTGGACGTCTAAGTAATTGATTTCGAATGTGTGGGGTGTCGCCAATATCTTCAAATCGGTCTGTAGTGAAGACCAAGCGGAGATCAACCGATACTTCGCCGAGCGCGAGACGGCGACGGCGGCGGCGGAGGCGAAGCGGGCGCGCCGACGCGCGCGCCGGATCGTTTCTCGCGAGCGGATGGAAGCGCGGCGGATGGCCGCGCCGCCCTTGGCGCGCGGCACGGCGCAGAAGTAACAGACCTTTGAGTTTCAGTGAATAAGGAGGTGCGCATTATGACGCGTGTCCGCTGGGCCACACGAAGCTCGAGAGCACGGATTCGTCGCAGGAACATGACGGCGACGATTAAATCAGAAAAACAACTCCCTGAGAATCCGGGGTCATCTCGCATCGGGGTGACAAGAGACGTGACCTGAGGCTTCGGCCTGGCTTGCCGTTCGCGCTCAGCCTGCTCGCGCATGGCGCCATCCAACGCTGGCAACCAAAGCGCGCCGGAGCGCCATGACGCGCTTTCGAAAGGAAGGAGCGCAATGCTATGGACCTTTCGACCCTCACCTATGGGGCGCCCGCGACGGAGCCGGCGGCGATCGAGCCGATCCGCGTGGACGGAATGGCCTACGCGAAGATCATCGACGGCAGGATGAATGTCGGCTTCTTTCGCGAGCGGCCGACGGCGGACGGCGGGAGCGAACGCGTGATCGTCGCCAAGCTCATCTTTCGGGGCGACCCTCGACGGTCACCCGAGGGCTCGTCGTCACCCAAGCTGCGCCATACGCGCCGGCGTGAGGAACTTGACGTTGATCTGCATCAAGGCGCGGTCACATGAACTCGGGCAGAATGGGATAGGGGAGAAAACTAGGGAGCACGATTCGCCCCGAAGACTAGCGGCGCGATACCCGAAAACGCGGCTCCATGGAACACTGAAATCTGGTGTGGTTCCCAATTCGTCGGCCATGCGATTGGCCGATGCGATCCAACGCCCCTCAATCGCATTGGGGCGTAGCGGCGATAGCCTCGAAGGCGGCAGGCGAGAGCCTCCCGCCCAAGCTAAGATCGGAGGACGCATTTAGCCAGCTACCGCAGAGAAGGCAGCTGAGGGTTATCGCCGACGCTATACGGCAGCTTAAAGCCACCGCATCACTCCTCCTTATTGGACGTATCCCAAGAGCTTGGAAACGGCGGCGGCTTCCTCGTCTGTGGCGGCCATCAGCCCGTCCCGCTTGCCGAAATCGATCCGATAAATCGCGAGCGGGCCGTCGAACACGACGGAAGAAGGGCAAAACGCATCTTTATTGGAGCGTCGTCGAGAACAAGCGTCTCGATGACGGCCGGGTGGTGCAGCGCCACGTTCTGTATTTGGGCGAGATCAATTCGTCGCAGGCGAAGGCTTGGCGCAAGGCGGTCGAGGTGTTCGACCCGCGGGCGGGCGGCTCCCGGACGCTCGCCTTGTTCCCCGAGGATCGCTGCGAGGCCGCGGCGGACGACGCCTCGGTGGTGCGGCTGCGCCTGTCTGAACTTCGCCTGCATCGTCCGCGTCAATGGGGCGCCTGCTGGCTGGCCGGCCTCTTGTGGCGAGACTTGCAACTCGACCGGTTCTGGGCCGAACGCCTGCCCGCGAGCCGGAAGGGAACGCGCTGGGACCAAATCCTGCACGTCCTGGTCGCTTATCGCCTGATCGAACCCGGCAGCGAGTGGCGGCTGCATCGCGAGTGGTTCGGCAGGAGCGCCATGGCCGATCTGTTGGGATCGGATTTCGGCCTGGCTGAGACGCACAAGCTCTATGCCTGCCACGACTTGTTGCTCGCCCACAAGGACGCGCTGTTCTCGCATCTGACGGGGCGATGGCGCGATCTTTTCAACGCCGATTTCGACGTGCTGCTCTACGATCTGACCAGCACTTATTTCGAGATCAACGCCTCGGATCTGCCCGAGGGCGACAAACGTCGCCACGGCTACAGCCGCGACAAGCGGCCCGATTGCCCGCAACTGGTCATCGCCCTGGTCGTAACGACCGAAGGCCTGCCGCTGGCCTACGAAGTCCTGCCCGGCAACACCGCCGACAGCAAGACGTTGCGGACGTTCCTGGGCAAGATCGAAAAGCAATATGGCAAGGCGCGGCGCGTCTGGGTGATGGATCGCGGCGTGCCCACCGAGGCGGTTCTGGCCGAGATGCGGGCCAGCGATCCGCCCGTGCAATATCTCGTCGGAACGCCCAAGGGACGGCTGAACCGCTTGGAAAAGCACCTGATCGAGAAGCCCTGGCGGAAGGCGCGCGAAGGCGTCGAGGTCAAATTGCTCGCCCAGGACGACGAACTCTACGTCTTCGCCCAGAGCGAGGATCGCCTCGCCAAGGAGCGCGCGATGCGCCGTCGGCAGTTGAAATGGCTGTGGGCGCGGCTCGGCAAGCTCGCCGCCATGAACGTCTCGCGCGAAGAGATGCTGATGAAGCTGGGAGCGGCGCGCTCGAAAGCGCCGACCGCGTGGCGCTTGGTCGATGTCACGCTCGACGAACAGAGCGCCGCGCTGACCTTCTCCCTCAATCGCAAGAAACTGCAAATCGCGAGGCGGCGGGAAGGGCGCTATCTCCTGCGCACCAATCTGGGGGTTGTCCCGAGGAATGTTGAAAAGGGAGGAGCGGCGTTGCTCGCCTTGAGCCTTTAGGCTCGGGGTGCTGATTCCACGAAAGGAAAGCAACGCCATGAAGAAGCATACCACGTCGACCGCAATTCCCACGTATGCGTTGAAGGCCGAGGCGCTGGCGAGCACGTCGGCGAGTTTTGAACGCTTTTGTCTTGCCGCCGGGCTCGAGACGTTGAGCGAGATGCTGGAGCAGGATGCGACAGCGGCCTGTGGCGAGCGCCACGAGCGGGGTGAGCGGCGCCAGGCGCACCGCTGGGGGCGGACCAAGGGCAAGATCGGCTTTCACGGTGGCAAGGTCGAGATCGAGCGCCCGCGGGTTCGCGGGCTCGACGGGGCCGAGCGCGTACTGCCGAGTTGGGAGAACGCCGTCAGCGGCTCCTCGTCGCGGCGATTGGCGTCGACGCGAACGGCGACAATCATCCGCTCGGCCTCGTCGAGGGCGCGACCGAAAACGCGACGACGGTGCAGGCGCTCATCGACAATCTCGTCGAGCGCGGACTCGATCCAACCGTGCGACGCCTGTTCATCATCGATGGCGCGAAGGCGCTGTCCAAGGCGATCCGCCGCACCTTTGGACGCGATACAACGATCCAGCGTTGCCAGATTCACAAGGCGCGCAACATTCTGGAGCGGTTGCCCAAATCGATGCACGCTTCGGTGCGGCGCGTCTTGCGGCAAGCTTGGGAAATGGACGACGCCGAAAGGGCCGAAGCGCTCATTCGCAATCTCGCCCGCCGTCTCGAACGGGACTGGAACGGCGTTTCCGCTTCGATCCTGGAAGGGATCGACGAGATGCTCACTGTCGCGCGGCTCGGCCTCCCTCGCGAACTGCGCCGCTCGCTCGCCTGCACCAACATCATCGAGAATGTCATGGGCACGGTGCGCAGGGTCTGCCGCAACGTCAAATACTGGCGCTCGCCCGCGATGGCCCTGCGATGGGCCGCCGCCGCCATGCAAGAAGCAACCAAGGGCTTCCGTCGATTGAAGGCATACAAGCATCTGCCGGCTCTTCGCGCTGCTCTTGCAAAGCAAGGCCAGCAGCCGCCTTCCGACGAGGCGCTTGCTCAAATCACCGAGGCAGCGTAAATTTCAATGCGCAACGACCGCTTCGAGAATTTCAACAGACGGCGGGACATCCCCCCAATCTGACCGACAAGGATCCGGCCGTCTTATGGCAGTATTACATTCAACTCGTCGCCGTCGAGGAGGCCCTCAAGACCCTGAAGGGCGACCTGGCGATCCGGCCGATCTACCATCATGACGAAAAGCGCGTCGAGGCCCATATCTTCATCGCCTTCCTCGCCTATTGCCTGCAGATCACCCTGACGCGCCAACTCCATGCCCTGGCCTCTGGACTGACCGCCCGCAGCGCGCTCGAAAAATTCGCCTCCGTCCAAATGATCGACGTCCATCTGCCTACCACCGACGGGCGCGAGATCGTGCTGACCCGATACACCCAACCCGAGCCCGACCTGCAACTGCTGATCAACCAGCTAAAACTCGCTCTGCCGACCCAGCCGCCGCCCAAAATCACCGCCGCCGCCTTGGCCCGAGTCACTCCTCGTAGTGAAGACCTTTCAGCCTAAATCGTTAATTCAGCACACGCCAAGTCCGCGATTTTGCCCCAATCCGCGAAGACGGGCTAGCCTCACTAAGATCGCACGCAAGTCGTCTGCGCCGGCGGCAAGGGGTGATATGCCGCATGGGGAGCCCGCCCCGTATTACATTCTGGGAGGAAACCGATCATGAACGCCATTGAAGAGATGATCCGCGAAAGGGCCTATGAGCTGTGGGACCATGCGGGCAGGCCGAACGGTCGAAGCGACGAATTCTGGTTCGATCGAGAGCCGAATTCGAACGCAAGAAGGGGACGGCAGAAGGACAGCGGGGCGCGCCTGTACGCCGGCGTTTGGAGCCGCCTCGTCATGAATCGGCCGCTGATTGGGGGAAGAGGGAGCTTACCTCGCGGCTTTGAGGTCGGTCGAATCCGGTCACACAGGGCGGGAATCAAGGGTTTGATTTTCACCACGAGCTCATGCAAGCGTCGGGGACTTCTCTCACCTATGCGGCGCACGGTCTTACGGACTTGGCCGTGCCAGCCGATTAGGCCTCGCCACCGGCGTCCGGTGTGAGTGCCATCAGGAACCTCAGCGAGCTTTTGCCAGCGGGAGGATTGGTCACGGGTAATGCCGTGCTGTTCAAGCGCCTTTAGTTGTGCGGCCGTGTCGGACGACTGCACAATCGGCGCTCCGCGACCGCCGGGATTGCCGCGCGTGCCCTTTGCTTTCTCCATTTCTCGCAGGAGAAGACCCGCTTTCCTCTCCGCGCGGAGGCCGATTTCGCAAAGCCAAACTTCCATGTCGCCGCTAAGGACAGCCCCCCGCTTTAAAGGGCATTCCCCAGCGCGCCATAACCCGACAAAGGCCCCATGGGCGACAACGACGCACGCAAGCCTAAGACATTGGCGGCTTCAGATTTCTGCATTGCAAACCGACCGTTGCCGTCCTTCCCGCAGGTCACATATTCTGTTTTGGTGGCCCGAGTTGAAGTCCAAAAAGTACATGCCTGATCGTTTCCCTCATCGCCGACTGGACCGCCAGATCGAAAAGATGATCCAGAGGCTGTTCACGAAAGCGACCAGGTAACCAACCAACCCGCAATAGGTGAGCAATGAAACGCCGAACAGACGCGGCCCTTCCGCAATCGTCATCACTATGGAAGAGCCGACCACAAGCGAAGCCGTCATGATCCCCATGGTTGCCCGATCCATTGCGCTGTGGAGGCGATCACCGAAGCGGTCGAGACGCTTGAGGTCGAGATCGACCCGCATGCGGCCGTGCCGGGCGTCTTTGACCAACCGCGCGAGATCGCGCGGCATCGATGTGACGAGGCCATACAATTCGCTGAGCGTCTGCTGGGCGCGCCGCGCTGTCTCCACCGGCTGATAGCGCTCTCGCATCGCGCGGTCGATGAACGGCTTGACGCGCTCGATCAGACGGAACTCGGGGTCGTACTGGCGCCCGAGCCCCTCGAGGGTGATGAGCGCCTTGAACAGGAGCGTGAGATCGCTCGGCAGCACGATGGAGTGCTCGCGCAGGATCGCCGATACTCGGTGGAGGAGCACCCCGATTTTCAGATCCTTCAGCTGCATGTCGGCATAGTCGAACGCGAATTCGCCGAGATCGGCGGCGAGCCGAGCCTCGTCCACAAATTCATCGCCGCGCCAGTCGAGCAGCACCTCCAGCATCGCCTCCTCGTCGTGGCCCGCGAGTCCCGCCAGCAGATCGATGATCTGTCTGCGCCGCGCCGGCGATAGCCGACCCACCATGCCGAAATCGATCAGCGCGATGCGGTTGTGGGGCAGATACATGACGTTGCCCGGATGCGGATCGGCATGGAAAACGCCGTCCACGAGGATCATCTTGAGCACGGCATCGACACCGCGCGCCGCGAGCGCCTTTCGGTCGAGGCCCGCACTGTCGATGGCTGCCAGGTCGTTGCCGCGAATGCCTTCGATGTGCTCCTGCACAATCATCGTGCTGCTCGTCCACTCCAAGTAGACGCGTGGCACTAGGATATCGAGATCCTCGGCAAAGTTACGCGCGAAGCGTTCCGTGTTGCGCGCTTCGACTGCGAGATCAAGCTCGCGCTCGAGCGAGCCGCGCAGTTGGCCGACGACCTGGACTGGCCGGTAGCGACGGACTTCGGGCATCTCACGCTCGATCAGATGCGCAAGGCGATCGAGGAGTTTGAGATCAGCGTCGATCTTTGCCTCGATCCCGGGACGCCGAATCTTCAGGACCACTGGCGCGCCGCTGGCGAGTTTGGCCCGGTGTATCTGCGCAATCGAGGCGGCAGCGTAGGGTTCGCGCTCAACATGGGCAAACACTTCGAACGGAGAGCGGCCAAGCGCTTGTTCGATCTGCGGCAGGAGATCATCGAACGGAACCGGCGCCACGTCGCTGTGCAGCCGGGCCAGTTCAGTCGTCCATGCCGGCGGCAGCAGGTCCTCTCTTGTCGAGAGCATTTGGCCAAGCTTTACGAAGGTCGGTCCGAGCTGCTCGAATGCGAGCCTCGCGCGCTGCTGCACTTCAAGATGCGCGATTTCGGTGGCTTCCCCCCAGTGCAATACAAGTCCTGCGTGCTCGAGCAGCGTAGCGATGCCAGCGCGACGCACGAGGTCTCCGAGCCCATGCCGCACGAAGACCATGCTGATCTCACGCAGGCGCGGCAGCTCACGGGCCGTGCTGAGCAACCCGGAAACCATTGGTTGCTATTTGCCCTCCTTCGCCTCGGTATGGGCGCGCAGCGCATCCGCGATGCCGGCCAATACGCCACTGGCAAGCATCGCCATGTTGGCGCTTGCGC
This sequence comes from uncultured Alphaproteobacteria bacterium, assembly GCA_963758335.1. Lineage (GTDB taxonomy): Bacteria > Pseudomonadota > Alphaproteobacteria > Rhizobiales > Beijerinckiaceae > Roseiarcus. Next base: position 31,182 of record CAVWVF010000005.1, read on the forward strand.
CGCGCACCGTCGCCAGCCCCGAACCGGCGCCCATGCTGCTGGCAAACTCCCCCATCATGCTTGCCACACGAATGCTCGCCTCCACGCCGAGGTTTTGGGCGTGAGCGGCAAATTCCGTCATTTCCCGGCGAAGATTGGCGCTCAGCGCCTCAGCAAGTCGATTCGAGACAGCCACATAGTCTTCTTCCAGCTTCGGCAGGCTGACCAGTGCCTCCTTGAGATCGTTATCGGTGAAGTCCTGCCCCCGGGACGCAAGCTGCTGGAGGGCGCCATGCGTTGCGCTGGCGGATTTCACGAGCGCATCGTCAAGCTGCCTCACTGCTTCGGCGAACAATTCTCGGGCCTTCGCACCGGTCACCGCGGCACTGCCGGGCGTCCGACCAAGGACGGCGCTGGCAACCTCTCTGACGGCCTCGGGATCGACCCGGCCCTGCTGCAGAACCTGGCTCGTCAGCTTTTTGACGCGTTCTCGGATCGGCTCGTCTTCGACCGCGGCAGGCGCGGCGTCTGTTGCCGATGTGGTCGGCTCCGGCATGTCGTGCTCCTTGGCTGCTGCTGGTCGTAGCGTAGCGGATTTTGCGCAAGGCCGACAGGAGGCAACGCCGTGGAATTTCGTGTCGTCCAGGCAGGAGAAGATCGAGGCCGCGAAGGAAGCGTGGCGGCAAGAGCGCGATCCACTCGGCCCGGGTCTACGGAGAGCGCAAACGGGATGGCCCCATCATGGGCTGCGCCCAGGCGCACCCGGCGACGATGCCAAGAGCGAATGCTGAAGCGACAAGAAGTGTGCGGATCGATCCCTCCCATCCTTGAGCCTCAAGAACCAAATGCGGCGATGATTGTATGTCAATCAATGAGGGCCAGTCGAAAGAAGCGTGTAAATCGGTTTTCGCGGCAACCACGACCAGCGGTTATCCTGCTGCGCGAATGGCCGGTGTCCACCCGGCAGCAGCGCGCCAGCCTTTCGGAATGACCGCCTCGCGCTAAATAGCGGTCATTGATCCGCGTCATGACCTACGCGTTCGCCCGCGTCGGCGGGTGGTCGGCTCCGGGGCCGCATGGCGACGGCCCCGTGCTCGATATCTTAGCTGATCAATAGTCCATACCGCCCATGCCGCCGCCCGGCATAGCCGGAGCCTCCTTCTTCGGATGCTCCGCTACCATGGCCTCGGTTGTGATCATGAGACCGGCCACTGACGCGGCGTCCTGCAGTGCGACGCGCACGACCTTCGCTGGGTCGACGATGCCGGCTTCCAGCATGTCGACCAACACGTTGCCGACGACTAGTGAACCCTCGGCACCAGCGTTTTCGGCGATCTGGCGGATCGGCGCCTCAAGTGCCCTGAGCACGATGTTGATGCCGGCCTGGATGTCGGCATTCTCATCGCTGAGCTTGCCGATCGCGGCCTTGGCGCGCAAAAGCGCCACTCCGCCTCCTGGCACGATGCCTTCTTCGACGGCCGCCTTCGTTGCGTGCATCGCGTCGTCGACGCGATCCTTCTTTTCTTTGACCTCGACCTCGGTCGAACCGCCAACGCGGATAACCGCAACTCCGCCGGCTAGTTTCGCCAGACGCTCCTGAAGCTTCTCGCGGTCATAGTCGGATTTCGTATCCTCGATCTGCGCCTTGATCTGCGCAATCCGCCCCTCGATCTCCTGCTTCTTGCCGGCGCCTTCGATGATCGTGGTGTTTTCCTTCTCGATGCGCACCCGCTTGGCCTTGCCGAGCATCTGAAGGGTCACGTTCTCGAGCTTGATGCCGAGGTCCTCGGCGATCATGGTGCCGGCGGTGAGGACCGCAATGTCTTCGAGCATCGCCTTGCGGCGATCTCCGAACCCCGGCGCCTTTACCGCCGCGACCTTAAGGCCGCCGCGCAATTTGTTGACGACGAGCGTCGCCAGGGCTTCGCCTTCGATGTCTTCGGCAACGATGAGCGACGGCTTGCCAGCCTGGACGATGGACTCGAGGATGGGGAGCAGAGGCTGAAGGGAGGAAAGCTTCTTCTCGTGGATGAGGATGTAGGCGTCCTCAAGCTCGGCCACCATCTTCTCGGCATTGGTGATGAAATAGGGCGAGAGGTAGCCGCGATCGAACTGCATCCCTTCGACGACGTCGAGTTCGGTATCGGCGGTCTTGGCCTCCTCAACCGTGATCACGCCCTCGTTGCCGACCTTTTTCATGGCCTCAGCGATCATCTTGCCGATCGACTTGTCGCCGTTGGCCGAGATCGTTCCGACCTGGGCGATCTCATCGGACGACTGCACCTTCTTGGCGCGGCGTTCGATGTCTTTGACGACGGCCGTCGCCGCCATATCGATGCCGCGCTTGAGATCCATCGGATTCATTCCAGCGGCGACGAGCTTAACGCCCTCCTTGATGATCGAGGCGGTCAGCACCGTCGCGGTGGTCGTCCCGTCGCCGGCAGTGTCGCTGGTCTTCGACGCGACCTGGCGCACCATTTGGGCGCCCATATTCTCGAACTTGTCTTCGAGTTCGATCTCCTTGGCGACAGTGACGCCGTCCTTGGTGATGCGCGGCGCGCCGTACGACTTGTCAAGAACGACATTGCGGCCCTTGGGGCCCAGCGTCGCCTTCACGGCGTTGTTGAGGATATCGACGCCGCCCAGCATTCGGTCGCGGGCGTCGGATGAGAAACGTACGTCTTTCGCGGACATGATTGCTACTCCCTGGTTTGAGGCAAGGGGAACAGGCGGCGTCAGGCCGCCTTTTTCTTCTTGTCGGCGGATGCGCCCTCGATCACGCCCATGACGTCGGACTCTTTCATGATCAAAAGGTCCTCGCCATCGATCTTGACCTCGGTGCCGGACCATTTGCCGAACAGCACCCGGTCGCCCGCCTTGACGTCAAGCGGAACGAGCTTGCCGCTTTCGTCTCGGGCTCCCGGCCCGACGGCGATCACCTCGCCTTCCTGCGGCTTTTCCTTGGCGGTGTCGGGAATGATGATGCCGCCCTTCGTCTTGTCCTCTCCTTCGATGCGGCGGAGGACGACGCGGTCGTGCAATGGACGGAATTTCATGAGTTTCGCTCCCGGTTGACCTGCGATGCCGGCCTCGGGCGACATGCCCTGACGTTCGGCTCGGGTCTCAAGCGCGCAGTAAATGCTAGCACTCGTTACAAGAGAGTGCCACATCTTCATCTGTGTTTCAGCTCCGGCGCGGGCCCGCCCCAATGACACACACCTATGTCTTGTATGTTAGCTCTACGGCCGGCGCAGGGGCTTCGCCCGCTCGCTCGTCTCTCTTCGATGGAGCAATTAAAGCTCGCGCCATCCCGGTCTGGTCGTGTCCGTCAAGTGATAGTGGATCGGCCCTATGCCTGAGATCGCTATGATCGCTGGCTCGTCGACGCCTCTCTTGACCCCGTCGTAATGGGCGTCCCGGCGACCCGGCGCACGAAAGAGCGGGCACAGTGGCGTCAGGCGCGAAGTCCTCGCCGCTCGCCACATACCATGTGCCGGACAGCACCACGCAAAGCCGGTCGGTCTCATACCAGTGCGGCGCGCTCATGTAGCCGGGATGCCAGCGGATCAGGACGAAATACTGCCCGGACGCGTCTATAGCTCCGAACATCGTGGCCAATTCCGCCATGCCGGGCGGGAAATTGTAGAGCGGCTTCCGCGGAATTTCATCCGGCCGCTTGATGATGGTCATGGCTGGGTCGACGCCGGCCGCTCGGCCCGCGCCAATGCCAAGCGATATTGCAGCCAGCGCGAGCATTGGGCCGAGGATGAGATCGCGCCGGTCGGCTTCGATGTTCGTCATCATGTCCTCCAAAGGCGGTCTCGTAGGAGACCGCGATACCGCGCTCAGCGAGCAAAGCTTCAACGTCTCGAAAGCTCAGCGCAACCCGGACATATGGCCAAATTGCCTGCTGTAAGATCTCCTTCGGGAACCGGTATCCGGCATAGCCAATTCTCCTCATAGGCTTGGCTATCGGGCTGCCGAGAGTACCGCAAGCCCGGAGCGCCGTGTTGGTGTGGACGACGCCCGCACGGCATCTGACTCAATGAAGAGCCGTGCCAAAATGGTTGTCGTTTGAGCAACCGTTTGAAGGAGCGTCGTCGATGGGAAAGTCTGTCACCGATTTGTCTTCTATCACGACCGTTGGCCTCGATCTGGCCAAGCACGTCTTTCAAGTGCACGGCGTTGATGCTTCGGGGCGCGTTGTGGTCGCCAAGGCGATCAGGCGCAACAAGCTGCTGGAGTTTTCCGCTTCGCTGCCGTCTTGCCTGGTGGGGCTCGAGGCCTCCGGGTCGGCGCATCACTGGGCGCGCGAGCTGATCAAGCTTAGCCATGACGCGCGCATGATGCCTCCGGCTTATGTGAAGCCGTATGTTCGCGGGCAGAAGAACGACGCGGCGGCGATTTGCGAGGCGGTGACGCGGCCGTCGATGCGATTTGTCGGCGTGCGCTCGCTGGAGAACCAGGTGGCGTTGATGCGTCACAAGACGCGGGAGATGTTGGTCTCGCAACGCACGCAACTGCTCAATGGGCTGCGCGGCCACTTGACCGAAGTCGGCGTCATCGCGGCGCAGGGGCCCAGACACGCTCGCGAACTGGCCGGGCTGATCGAGGCCTGCGACGAGACAATCCCGTTTGAAGTGTGCGAGGCGTTGGTGCCGCTCGTGGTGCAATTGCGGACCCTCGACGAAGCAATTGCTCAGCTTGAGCGCACAATCGCGAAGATGGCCCAGAAGGATGAAGCGGCGCGCCGGCTGATGAGCATTCCCGGCTTCGGACCCATCACCGCCTCGGCGATGGCGGCGACCATTCAGGATGCGTCCAGCTTCGCCGGCCCGCGCGAGTTCGCCGCCTTTCTCGGGCTGACGCCCAAGCAGAACTCTTCCGGCGACAAGCAACGGTTGGGGCGCATCTCGAAGATGGGCAATCGGAACTTGCCCAAACTGCTCGTCGTGGGCGCGCATGCGGTGCTGTTTCACCGCAAGCCGCACACCGACCCGCTGCGAATGTGGGCCAAGAAGCTGATCGAGAAGAAGACCTCCAAGCTTGTCGCCGTGGCGCTTGCCAACAAGATGGCGCACATCGACTTCGCGATTCTGCGCGGCAAGACGGTCTATCCGGAAATTCCGGCGTAAGGAGCGCCGGCTGGGTTCGCGGCCAGTAGATGAATGACGAATTGCCGGCGATTACGTGCAACTGCGAAAGCTTCGAGAGATTCGGTGATGATGTCTTCGCTGTTGCCATCGGTGAAATATTCCTGTTCGGGATCGCTGGACATGTTCGTGAACGGCAGCACGGCGATCGAGGCCTTCCGGCGCTCAGGTCCCTTCGGCAACGCCTTGTCGAGCCCGAGCCGGCGCACCGTCCCGAGCACGGCGGCGACGTGGCCGTGCGCCAGCGCGCGGGTGATCTCGAAGCGCTCGGCTCCGAGCGGCACGAGGGTCTCGCCGGCGAGCACCCGGCGCAGGCTGTCGATCTTCGCCTCCGGCCAGTCGGAGATGTTGGCGAGCGTGCGCGTCTTGACCTTGCTGCCCTCGCGATAGCTCTCGCGCAAGAGGACGGCGGGCGGCGAATTGCGGTTCGGGATGCGCGTGACGTACATGGCGATCCCAGTATCGAGTCACATCAATCAGTTGCGCTCAACATTCTCGGAAGTTCGGCCTAGTCCCTGCGCAGCGATCCGCGCGGGCGGCTCTTGGTACAGAAATCAAGAGTTTTGCTTAGTGAGATCGTGTAGCAGCTTGTCCAAGCCCGCTTGATCGACGCCGTGATCCTTCCACTTTCTAAAATCGCCTATATGACGCTGATCACGCAATTTTCGCGCCCATGGCTCGCTCGCTTTGATCACCGCGTCATCGATCCGAATCGGAAATAGGACAGGCTGCTTTCTCTCTCGCTCTTCCGCAAAGGCCTTGTTCACTTCGTCTTCCACCCAATCGCTCGCGACGGAGTTTTGGGAAAGAACGAGTAGCAATCTCTCGCGCGATCTGATTGCATTGTCGATCGCATCCCAAACTTTGGCGCCGATCGGCAAATCGTGCGGCGCGAACCAACACCGCACCCCTTTATTTTGCAATTCCTCATGTAGCCGCTCAACGAGTTCTTCGTCCTTGCTGGAATAACTGATGAAACACGAGAAATAGCGCTCCGGCTCAAAGGGGTGATTGTTTATAAAATCTGGAAGGCCAATACCGCGCAGAAAAGAGGTTGGAAGTTTGCCAAAACGTGTCAGGGTTCGAAACTCGATAATACTTCCAGTCCAATGTTTGCATGTATCTAGTCCCACCGTTTTCGAAAGGTCCACGTCCGCGAACACCGTGTCGCCCAACGATACATTCGAAAAATTCGTCCTAGCCAGTGATGCTTTGGTGAGATTTGCCACCACGAGTGTCGAGTGCGTAAGGTTCGCATCGTCGAGGATCGCGCCAGTCAAGTTCATCTCCTCAAAGTATCCATCTGTAAAATCTACCCCCTGCAGGTCTCAGCCATCCCCTCATTTTTCGTCGCAGGCAATTTTGCAACCTCAGATACGTATCTTGATCCCGAGATACTCGTCTTGCGAGTCTTGCGGCACCGGATTTTGCGTCGCGATTGTCGCTGATGAGGGCGCGTCATTCCAAAAGCGGCGTTTTCGTTCCCCTGATCTCACGTTGAAGGGCCAAAAAGTGCCGAAATCAGGCCATTTTTCAATTGAGGGGATTCATGAGCCTGCAGGTTCCTGCAGGTGCGCGTATTCAAGATTTGCGCCGCTAAGCATTGCGCCTCTTAAGTCCAAAAGGTTGCTCGGTTTTCGCGTTCGCCAGGTGTTCCACTCTTTCGCCCCTTTCCGGAGCAAGGCGATCTGCGTTTTGTTTGCCACTCTGGTTGGCCTCCACGCGACGAATACACAAGCTACAACTGGCCGGATGCTGAGAGAGCAGATTTAAGAGAAACTAGTCCGTTGTCAGGCATGCTTATATACGCCTCTGTTGTTTGCGCCACGATACGCGGGCGGATTGGCATCCGCAAATTAAGGCACTTCGTGCAAATATCAACATATTTGAAACACGCGAAACGGGTCAATAGCGTCATGTTTTGAGAGACGGGCCGCCCCATCTGAGCCCGCCAGGCGGTCTCGCTTAGGCGCGAAATTACCCTATTTCCTTTCGCGCCCCGCGAAAGCGGCTGTCGCCCCAAGACCGATCAAGGTGATACTGACGGCCGCGGGGCTGTTCTGCTACTGTAAGTTCGGCATCAGCAAACCAAGAAAGACAGCAGGCGGTAGCTCAGATCGATGGACTAATACCAGTCCTCGCTGATGCCGACTCACGAAGGGGATTCCCGAATCGGTGGAAAATCATGTCCATCGGAATTCGCAAATGGCCCACGGGTTCTGATCAGCGAAGCCAATCTGCCGGTGTCTCATGGTCTGGATGCTGATAACTGAGGACTACAGCAGGTTGTCCATCAATCTTCACTTCGGCGTCTTGAACCGGTAGTCGATCGAGCGTTGCGGGATCAAACCACCAGAGCCGACTCTCGATACCGTATTGTCTCGTCGGGGGCACCCGTTCAGGTGTATCCAAACTCCCAATGGTCACGTCGATCCAACGGTAGCCGAAACTCAGCGGCGTTCCGCAGTCGGCGCAATAGTGACGATATGCGACATTTGAGCTGTCAAATATCGCCGGCTTACCTCGGGTCCACGCAAAATCGACGAGTCGCACCGGTGCGAGTGCCGCGAATGGGCCGCCGGTGGCTTTCTGGCACATGCGGCAATGGCAAAAATGCGCACCTTCAGGAATGGACAAGAGCGCGTAGCGAATAGCTCCGCATTGGCAACCGCCCGTAAGCGTTACGGTCACAGTAACCTCCCTCCAGCCAGGTTCGCAGTCTGACGAGACGGAGGACCATCCGAGGGTCATATCAGCCGAACCCAGCTCGCCGAGTTAACGTGATAAGCCCTTGCGCCGCCCGCGCCGCCCCGATCCGAGCTACATGTTCCTGCGGTAGCGGCCGCCGACGTCGTAGAGGGCGTTGGTGATCTGCCCGAGCGAGCAGCAGCGCACGGCGTCCATCAGCACGGCGAAGATGTTCTCGTTGGCGATGACGGCGCGGCGCAGGCGCTCCAGCATCGCCGGGGCGGCGTCGGCGTGGCGGGCCTGGAAGGCGCGCAGGCGGTCGAGCTGGCTCTGTTTCTCGTGCTCGGAGGAGCGTTGCAGCGCCACCGCCGGCTCGGCAGGCGGCTGCGGGTTGAGGAAGGTGTTGACGCCGACAATGGGGTAGCTGCCGTCGTGCTTCATGTGCTCGTAGTGCAGCAATTCGTCCTGGATGCGGCCGCGCTGGTAGCCGGTCTCCATGGCGCCGAGCACGCCGCCGCGCTCCGCCAGACGCTCGAACTCGGCCAGCACCGCCCCCTCCACGAGGTCGGTCAGTTCGTCGAGGAAGAACGAGCCCTGGTTGGGGTTCTCGTTCTTCGCCACCCCCCATTCCCGGTTGATGATCATCTGGATCGCCACGGCGAGGCGCACGCTCGCCTCCGTCGGCGTGGTGTAAGCCTCGTCGTGGGCGTTGGTGTGCAGGCTGTTGCAATTGTCGTAGACGGCGATCAGCGCCTGCAACGTCGTGCGGATGTCATTGAAGTCCATCTCCTGCGCGTGCAGGCTGCGCCCCGAGGTCTGGATGTGGTACTTCAGCTTCTGCGCCCGCTCGTCGGCGCCGTACTTGAAGCGCATGGCGATCGCCCAGATGCGCCGCGCCACCCGGCCGATCACCGCGTACTCCGGGTCCATGCCGTTGGAGAAGAAGTAGCTGAGGTTGGGCGCGAAGTCGTTGACCTTCATGCCGCGCGCCCGGTAGCTCTCGACGTAGGTGAAGCCGTTGGCCAGCGTGAAGGCGAGCTGGCTGGTCGGGTTCGCCCCCGCCTCGGCGATGTGGTAGCCGGAGATCGACACCGAATAGAAGTTGCGCACCTTGTGGGCGATGAACCATTCCTGGACGTCGCCCATCAGCTTGAGCGCGAAGTCGGTCGAGAAGATGCAGGTGTTCTGCCCCTGGTCTTCCTTGAGGATGTCCGCCTGCACCGTGCCGCGGACCACTTCCAGGGTCCGCGCGCGCACCTCCGCCGCTTCGTCGGCGCCCGGCTCGCGTCCCTCGCGGGCGCGGAAGGCGGCCAGCTGCTGGTCGATCGCGGTGTCGAAGAACATCGCCAGGATGATCGGAGCCGGGCCGTTGATGGTCATCGACACCGAGGTGGTGGGGGCGCACAGGTCGAAGCCGTCGTAGAGCGCCTTCATGTCGTCAAGGGTGGCGATCGAAACCCCCGAGTTGCCGACCTTGCCCCAGATGTCTGGGCGTTCGTCCGGGTCGCCGCCGTAGAGCGTCACCGAATCGAAGGCGGTGGAGAGCCGCGTCGCCGCGCTGTCGCGCGACAAGAGCTTGAAGCGGGCGTTGGTGCGGAAGGGATCGCCCTCGCCGGCGAACATGCGCGTCGGGTCCTCCTGGTCGCGCTTGGTGGCGAATGCGCCGGCGGTGTAGGGAAAGCGCCCCGGCAGGTTCTCGCGCAACAGCCAGCGCAAGAGGTCGCCGTGGTCGCCGAACTCGGGCGGGACCACCTTGCGGATGCGCGTCCCGGACAGCGTCGTCGTCGTCAGCGCGCTGCGCGTTTCGCGGCCGCGCACCGTCGAGATCAGTTCGTCGCGCTCGTATTTCGCCTTCAGCGACGGCCAGGTCTCCAACAGGCGGCGCGCGCGATGGTCGAGCGCGCCCCGCCGCTCCGCCGCCAGCTTCGCCGCCGGCGTTCCGTCGCCGCCGCACTCGGACAACAGCCGCCCGGCGGCGTCGAGCTGCTGCGCCTCGCGCGCTAGGCGCGCCTGCTCGGCCGCCGTGGCGTGGTAGCCGCGCACCGTCTCGGCGATTTCGGCGAGATAGCGCGAGCGCGCCGGCGGCACGATGGCGGCGCCGGCCGAGGATGCCCGGCCCGCCGGCGCCGGCAGCCGCGACCCAGGCTGCGGGAAGCCGCGCTCCGTCAATCCCGCCAGCAGTCCGTGGTAGAGCGCCGTCACCCCGTCGTCGTTGAACCGCGACGCGATCGTGCCGTACACCGGAAGGCTCTCGGGCGCCGTGGCGAACGCCTTGCGGTTGCGCTGCAGCTGCTTGCGCACGTCGCGCAGCGCGTCCTCGCCGCCCTTGCGGTCAAACTTGTTGATCGCCACGATGTCGGCGTGGTCGAGCATCTCGATCTTCTCGAGCTGGCTGGCGGCGCCGAACTCGGGCGTCATCACGTAGAGTGACAAGTCGGCGAGACCCGTCACCGCCGCATCGGCCTGGCCGATGCCCGGCGTCTCCACGATAATGAGTTCGAAGCCCGCCGCTTTGCACAGATCGACGATCGCCGGAACATAACTCGGCACCTCGCTGCCCGAGGCCCGCGTCGCCAGCGAGCGCATGTACACCGAGCCGCCGCCGAGCATCCCGCCGATGGCGTTCATGCGGATGCGGTCGCCCAGCAGCGCCCCCCCGGTGCGCCGCCGCGACGGATCGATGGCGATAACGGCGGCGCCGATCTCAGGACGATCGAGGCGGAATCGGCAGATCAACTCGTCGGTCAGCGACGATTTGCCGGCGCCGCCGGTGCCGGTGACGCCGATGACCGCGACCCGGCGCCCGCGCGCCCGCGCGCCGATCGCCGCCGCCAGCTCGCCCGACAGCGTCCCGTTCTCCAGACCGGTCGCCAACCGCGCCAACACCCGCCAGTCCGGCGTCTCCAAACCCTCCAGTGACGTCGGCAAATCGTGCGCCAGATCGAAACTGGCGCGACTCACCACGTCGGCGATCATCCCCTCCAGGCCGAGGCGCTGGCCGTCCTCCGGGGCGTAGATGCGCTCCACCCCGTAGGCCTCCAGCTCGCGGATCTCCGGCGCCACGATGACGCCGCCGCCGCCGCCGAACACGCGGATGTGCCCGGCGTCGCGGTCGCGCAGCAGATCGACCATGTACTTGAAGAACTCGAGGTGGCCGCCCTGGTACGAGCTGACCGCGATCCCCTGCACGTCCTCGTGGATCGCCGCCGTGACGATCTCGTCGATCGAGCGGTTGTGCCCGAGGTGAACCACCTCGACGCCCGCCTGCTGCAACAGGTGCCGCATGATGTTGATCGCCGCGTCGTGGCCGTCGAACAGGCTCGTCGCGGTGACGAACCTCAACGGCGCGCTGAGTTCCGCCGCCGACCCCGCCACCGCCCGCTCGCCCTTGACCACGTCAAGCATCACGACCTCCTCATCGCCGTCCGCGGCGACCGCCGAAAATCGATCTCCTTCAAGCCCGCCTGATCGGCCCCGTCTGATCCTCGGGCCGATCATCGAGCGTGCTTCAGAGCCCCTTTTGGACTCCGATCACCCCGAAAGCGGGGTCCTTATTCCACGCCTAATCACACCCCGGACTATGAGCGTCTCGGGCTGAGCGTGCCGGCAGAACTGTCGACCAAGAAGTTTGCCTCCGGCTTGACGCGATCCAAAGGCAGTCGGCTAAGCTTCGCAATTCTAGTCCGAGCATGTTCAAGAATCTGGCCATTTCCACGGCGTCCGATATGTTCTGTGTTTTCGAATGGCATAGACTTCTTGGCGGCCCAGAGGATGTGAGCAATTGGTCATGGCTTATCGAGTCGCTAAAGCTCGGCGGCGGCAATAATATCCCACCTCTTGTTCGTGGCCTTCCGGATCGCGCTGAGGGTAGGGAGGCGGCAAGCATTCTGCGCAAGTTTACTCAGCCTTAGCGGGGTCGACCCGCGGTCCCGTCCCGCAGCGACGCTCGCGACCTCGCCGGCCGACACGCCCAGGAGAATGAGATCAGGGCTTTCTCGGGCGGCCACCGCCGTTACGAGCCGAGAGATCTCCCGCGCCGACGGGTCGTCCTCGCTCCTCGCCACAATCGCGCGATCGGCGCCCATTCCCAGCGCAAGCCGCAGCAATATCTGAGCCTTGAGGTCGCCCACGGACATGACGACCACCTCGTCGGCGTCGCCGCTTTCGCGCAACCTGAGCGCTTCCTCGATCGGCGCCCTATCAAGGAACAAGTACGATGTCCGAGGGTCCACGACCCGCGAAGGGCGGTTGCTCTCACTGGCTACGACGAGAAGGCTCATGACACCCCCAATTCACATCGTGGGATCCCTCGGACGTGCATCTCACAAGTTACGCCGGTACTGCCCGCCTACTTCGAACAGGAGGTTGGTGATCTGGCCGAGCGAGCAGCGCGGGACCGCGTCCAAGAGAGGGTCAAATATGTCTTCGTTGTTGATCGCCGCGTCATGGCCGTCGAAAAGGCTCGTGGCTGTTAGGACGCGGATATTGCGCTGTGGACGATAAACTGTCGGCACATGCTCCGCCGCGGCGGGGAGCGTGGTGATATTGATGCCGCGTCCCCAGCACAATTTGTCTCTTGAAGGCGGACATTTGATCACGCCGCAACTCTGAAGGGACAGCCAGTGGAACGCATTGATTTGGATCAAAATTGTAGACGTGAGCCGACCCATAGAGAGCCGGAATGTTGGAGCGAAGATCGGCACACGCGTTATGCTGTCGACGGGCGCCGATGGCTCAGCGCGGAGCACGGGCCGGGGTCACCATACCACAGTTCCATTTCGGGAGCGTTAAAAAAGGATAAACTGCAAAGCTATTCGCATACCGCGGCATGCTTTGCGCTTCAGCCTCGAGCGGCACGTTGGCGGATGGGTTAAATCAACCACAGCCAACTTTGCCGCCCGGGAATGTCTGGTCTGGTTACAAGCGCTTTCGGGTGACGGCGCGCCTGCGCATCACGAGCGTAATCGCGACCGCCGTGTTCAGCACGAGCAGCGTCGCTGGATAAAAGGAGGTGGCGAATGAAATTGGGTCCATCGCCATGAGAGACGGGATGAACTTCGCGCCATTGAGCGCAAAACTCGTGACGCTGTCCTTCCTCGGATAGGCCCAACCGCGGACGAATGTCGGACCGTAACCGAGAGCATCGACGATTGTCGTCAGCGCAGCTGCGACATTGGCCTGCCTGCTGAACAGATAAAGGATGAAAACCGCACCGCCGGCGATCGTGAAGGCCCATTCTTCCCTTGAAAAGCTTCGCTCGCCTCGCGCGACGCTCGCCGCGACGAACAGAAAGCAGATGATTGTCATCGCCAGCAGCGTCCAGCTGCCCTGATGGGCGCCCTGGTCGCGCTGTACCCAATAGCCAGTCGCGCTCAGGACTCCGAACAGGAACCACGACAGCGGGTGGGGTCGAACCTCACCGCGCAATGTTTGCATGACGTAGATAATCGCCGCGACGATTGCCACAACGACGGAAAGAATCCCGAGCGCGTCCTTCCAGCCTTCCAGGACCTGCATGATGCTCCTTGTTGCGAAAATGAACGCCGGGGATCAGCCCGCCGACCGCGTATCAAACTCGCGCCTCCGTCGCGTCTGCACACGCTTCGCGAACTCGGCGACGCCCGCGGCGACGCCCTTTAGAACTTTTTTTCGCGGGCGGCCGGAAGAAGTCGTTCAGATTGGTCTAGGAGTTTATTGGTGGTTCAGTCTATTGGTGGCTCGCGGACGTCCGCAATCCCCCCACGCGACGTGCGCCGCCGCAATCCGCAATGTCCCCTTTGCTGAAGGGTTTCGGACGCCGGCCCTTTGCCGGCGCGCGGGCTGGGCGCGGGGCCGGCGTCCGAAAGCCTCGTAAGGAGGAAACCGCGGGAAGGAGAGGCGCGGTTTGGCTGGGCGCAACCTATGGAGATTTGATGGTCTCGGACGGATCGCCGATGTGGCGGCGGGGGCGGAAGGCGGCCGGTGTTATCGTCGGGAGCGAACACGACGGGCTTTTTCGGAGGCGAGGATGCGAGCGGCGGGTATGGGCGCGGCGCCTGGAGAGAGTCTGCGGAGGTCGTGAGGACATGGTCGTCCTGCTCCGGCGCGCGGCTGGAGGCGAGGCGAAACGGCGTTGCGTGGCGGGAAGCACGGCGACGGTCATGAGGAGTCGATCCTGATGCGGGTCGGCGATGGCGATCGCTCAGGGCGGGCGCCTTGGAAGGTTTGAACGATGATCATCCGGCCGCCGCAACAGGGGCATGGGCGCGAAGGGGAAGGTGTTTCGGCCTCGCTGTCCGTCTCAGCGGGCGGGCGAGGCCTTGGGCGCGGCGAGCAATTGGCGGGCTCGCTCGACGTTGCGCGCTCGAACCGTTCCAGCAAACAGGCCGTAGTGGCGGATGCGATGGAAGCCGCTGGGCAGGACGTGCAGGAGAAAGCGGCGGATGAACTCGGCGGCGTCGAGCGTCATGGTCTTGAGCCGGTCGCGGCCTTTGATGCGGTAGTCCTTCCATTTGAAGGTGACGCCCGCCTCGCCGAGCGCGATGAGCCGGGCATTCGAGATCGCGACGCGGTGGGTGTAGCGGGCGAGATAGGCGAGCACGGCTTGCGGTCCGGCGAAGGGTCGCTTGGCGAAGACCACCCATGCGGAGCGGCGCAAAGGCGCGAGCGCGGCGTGGAAGGCGCGCTGGTCGGAAAGGGGCGCGAGATCGCCACAGAAGGCGAGGCGGCCCGCCGTATGCAGGGCTACGAGGCCTTCAAGGAAGAGGCGGCGGAACAGGCGGGAGAGCACGCGCACGGGCAGGAAGAAGCCGGGCTTGCAGGCGATCCAGCGCCCGCCGTCCGGCGACAGGCCGCCGCCGGGAACGATGACGTGGACGTGCGGATGGTGGGTGAGCGCCGAGCCCCAGGTGTGCAGCACGGCGGTGAGGCCGATGCGCGCGCCCAGATGCTTGGGATCGGCGGCGATGGTGATCAGCGTCTCGGCGGCGGTTCTGAACAACAGGTCACAGACGGCGGCCTTGTTGTGGAACGCGATCGCGCCGATCGCCGCCGGCATCGTGAAGACGACGTGATAATAGGGAACCGGCAGAAGCTCCGCCTCGCGTTCTTCGAGCCATTGCCGCGCCGCCGCGCCCTGGCACTTCGGGCAATGCCGGTTGCGGCAGGAATTGTAGGCGACGCGTTCGTGCGCGCAGTCCTCGCAGCGCTCGACATGGCCGCCGAGCGCGGCGGTGCGACAGGTCTCGATCGCCGACATCACCTTCAGACTGACCGAGACTCACATGGCCGGCGTTGGCCTTGCGCCACGCCGCCCCATGGGCGCGAAAGACGTCGGCGACCCCCGGGCTGTGACCCGGGGGCCGCGTCATGCGGCCGCGGTCAGGCGGGCGGCGATCGGCTCGCGAGGTTGACGCCCAGCCGCTCCAGCGGGCTCTTGATGTCGCGGATCGTGTTGACGGCGACGCGGGTATAGAGCGCGGTCGTCTCCAACTTGGCGTGTCCGAGCAACACCTGGATCACGCGAATATCGACGTTCTGCTCAAGCAGATGCGTGGCGAAGCTGTGCCGCAGCGTATGCGGCGACACGCGCTTGGCGATCCCGGCCGCCTGCGCTGCGGCGTGCACGGCGCGCACCAGTTGGCGAGCCGACATTGGATTGACAGGGTTCTGGCCCGGAAACAGCCAGGCCTGCGGCCGCGCCGCCCACCACCAGTCGCGCAACAGTTCGAGCAGTTGCGGCGAGAGCATCACGTAGCGATCTCGCTGTCCCTTGCCCTGCTCGACCCTGAGCCTCATGCGCTGGCTGGTCCCCGGACTTGATCCGGGGATGTCGGACACCTTCAGGTTCGCGACCTCGGACACCCGCAGGCCTGCGCCGTAGGCGACGCTGAGCGCGGCTTTGTACTTGAGGCCCGGCGCGGCTTCGAGGAGGCGCGCTACTTCCTCCTGGCTCAGCACGACCGGCGCCCTGCGCGGTTGGTTCACGGTCGTCAGATGACGGACGAGGTCGGGCCGTTCGAGCGTCACGTTGAAAAAGAACCGCAGCGCGGCGATGGCGGCGTTGATGGTCGCAACGCCGATCTGCTGCTTGGCCAGATGCACCTGAAAACGGCGAAGGTCCTCGCTTGTCGCCGTGTCCGGCGACCGGCCGAGGAAGGCCGCAAAGGTCCTGACGTGCCGGACGTAATCTTTCTGCACCTTCTCCTTGACACGGCGCGCCGTCATGTCGTCGATCACGCGCTGGCGCAGCGGACTGATGGGCTTGTCGGACATCGCGAAAGCTCCTGTCTCCCGTGGGGTTGAACCCCACGATCTTGAGACAGTCCGAGCCTTCGTATTCCTCCTCAGCCTACTGAGCCCCTCGCCGCCCCTACCGCGCCAGCGGTTTAGATTCTTACCTGAGGGATCATAGACAAGACGAGTCGAACATTGTCATTGAGGCGCGGCGCGATCAAGCTGCAGCCAAGAGATCGACGACGCGTTGGATGGCGGTGTCGGCGCGGTGATAGGCGGCTTCGAGCCGGCTGTCTGGACGGTGTTGCGGGTCCGGCCGGTGATGGAAGCGGCTGTTGGCGAGGGGGCCGCACAGGCGCTTGTGGAAGAAGAGGAAGAGGAGGGCGACTTGGACGCCCTTGGGTGAGAGCCGGTAGGCGTAGCGCGAGCCGTCGCGCTCGATCAGGCCGTGTCCCTTGAGCTTGCGCAAGTCGTAGCGGAGCTGGTTCAGGCGGTAGGTCTTCTCAGAGAGGTCGAAGGTGTCGAGGACGGCTTGATGGATCTGCCGGGCCGTCCAGCCGCCGATCTGAGGACCGCCATGCAGGAGGACCTCGAACAGGCGGATGATGCGCGGCTCGTGGATCTTGAGGCCGGGATAACGCACCGCGCCGATCGTGTGATCGGATGGGCGAGGCGCTGCAGCAGCGGGAAATCGACATGCACGTTGAGCCACTCGGCCTGGAAGCCGGCGAAGCGATCAGTGATCAGCTGGAAGGTGGTCCGCACCGCATCGAGATGGTCGAGCCCCTTAAGCAGGCCGAAGTCGGCGAGATTGTTTACGCCGCCGGCACAGGCGCTCCGGCGCAATTGGCGCAAGGCAACGCCGACGACAACGGCGCGTTCACGCTGAGCTACAGCGATCCCCCGGCGCAGAGCGTCCTTTACGTCATCGCCAAAGGCGGCACGCCAAAGGCCGCTGCGGACAAGAGCGCGAACAATGGTCTCGCGTTGTTGGCGGTGCTGGGCGCGTCGTTCCCGAACTCCGTCACAGTGAACGAACTCACCACCGTGGCTTCGTCGTTCACCAATGCGCGATTCATCGAAGGTGAAGCCATCTCGGGCAATCCGCTCGGACTGCGCATTGCCGCCGGGAACGTCCCGAACCTAGTGGATCCCGCGACCGGTGGGTGGGGCAAAGTGATCGTCGATCCGGGCAACAGCACCTGGACTTCGACGCTGGCGAACCTGGATACGCTTGGCTCGCTCATCAGCGCTTACGCCACCGTGGCCAACGATGACTGGCGCGCCCGCTTCCTTAAGGCCGCAACGCCGCCCAGCGGAGTGACGCCGAAGAACACGCTGGAGGCGATGGCCGGCATCGCTCGCACCCCGTGGGCCGAACCGCAGGCGCTCTACGCGCTGTTCGACGAAGCCTACCCGCAACCGAAGGACGGCTCCCGGCGCACTGCGCCGTTCGCGCCTTATCTTGCCTATCCGCCGACCGACTTCACCCTCGCGCTTTGGTTCGGCGGCGGCGGGTCCTACTCCAACGGCAACATGGTTTTCGATGCCGAGGGCAACATGTGGTGCGGCGTGAATTGGCTGCCAGGCTCGCAGTCCGGCGTCCGCAAGAGCATCGGCGGCGGCCTGATCAAGTTCAGCCCCAACGGGACTCCGCTGTCGCCGCCGATCACCGGCTTTACCGGCATGGGCGTTGACGGCATCGGATGGGGCACGGCCGTGGCGCTCGACAAGGTCTGGGTCGCGAGCTTCAACGGCGCAATCGGCGTACACGATTTCCAGGGCCGCACGATCGGCAAGGAATCCGATATTCCCTTCGCCGGCAAAACCGGTGGGCTGATGGGCATCGCCGTCGCGCCCAATGGAGATGTCTGGATCGCCGATGGCACGAAAAACCAGCTGCTGCTTTTCCCCGGCGGCCAGCTGAAGGACGGACGCATCGTTGAGGTCGCAGGGCTCGTGTCGCCCTTCGGCATAGCCATTGATCCCCAGAACCGCGTTTACGTCAGCAACTCCCAATCGGATACGGTCCTGCGGTTTCCGGCCGACGATCCATCCAAGTGGGAGACCTTCAAGGTCGGGATCGGCGCGCGTGGCGTCGCTCTGGACTCCATGGGCAATCTCTGGGTGGCTAGCGTGATGTCCCCGGATTTTCCGATGCCGAAGATTCCCGCTGGCGTGTCAATCATGGAGCAGTTTGCGCTGATCTTGGACGCTTTGGGGAAGTACGAACGTGAGGGCAAGAAGACCGGCATCGTGAGCATGATCCGTCCCGACGGCACCCAACCAGCGCCAGAGGGCTTCACCGGTGGCGGGACAATAAATGCGAGCTGGGGCGTAACGATCGACGGCAATGATGATGTCTGGGCTGACGCCGGCTTGGCTCGTGGAATTGTGCTGCTGACCGGGGCCGAGTCGAAGGGCCATCCTGCGGGCACCAAGCCTGGTGATCTCATCCACTTATTCCAGGGCGGCACCATCCAGATACCGACAATCGGGTCGATTGATCCGGCCGGCGACGTCTGGGTGGCGAACAACTGGAATAGCGTCGAGGCGGCTACTTCAGCGGACCCGTCCCCTCCGACCTCGACTTGGGGCGGAGGGTCGGGCTTTACCATCATCTACGGAGTTGCCGCCCCGGTCAAAACCCCGCTCATTGGTACGGTGCGTAAACCGTAAATCGGGCCGCTGATGAAACGCGCGGGCCGTCTTGCTATAGGGCGGCTCGCGAGTTCGTCGGGACGGCTGGAATCCCCCAGCTGCAACGTCCACCGTCTCGACGCCCAACGACCGCTTAACGTCAATTCCAGCCGTCCGAAGTGCGCAACTAGCGGTCATTGCGCGAGTGCGTGGCGAAAGGGTCAAAGCGACCCAATTAAATTCTTACCTGAGGGATCATAGACAAGACGAGTCGAACATTGTCATTGAGGCGCGGGGCGATCAAGCTGCAGCCAAGAGATCGACGACGCGTTGGATGGCGGTGTCGGCGCGGTGATAGGCGGCTTCGAGCCGGCTGTCTGGACGGTGTTGCGGGTCCGGCCGGTGATGGAAGCGGCTGTTGGCGAGGGGGCCGCACAGGCGCTTGTGGAAGAAGAGGAAGAGGAGGGCGACTTGGACGCCCTTGGGTGAGAGCCGGTAGGCGTAGCGCGAGCCGTCGCGCTCGATCAGGCCGTGTCCCTTGAGCTTGCGCAAGTCGTAGCGGAGCTGGTTCAGGCGGTAGGTCTTCTCAGAGAGGTCGAAGGTGTCGAGGACGGCTTGATGGATCTGCCGGGCCGTCCAGCCGCCGATCTGAGGACCGCCATGCAGGAGGACCTCGAACAGGCGGATGATGCGCGGCTCGTGGATCTTGAGGCCGGGATAACGCACCGCGCCGATCGTGATCGGATGGGCGAGGCGCTGCAGCAGCGGGAAATCGACATGCACGTTGAGCCACTCGGCCTGGAAGCCGGCGAAGCGATCCGTGATCAGCTGGAAGGTGGTCCGCACGGCATCGAGATGGTCGAGCCCCTTAAGCAGGCCGAAGTCGGTGAGATTGTTGGAGACCAATTCGTTGCGCAGAAAGGTCAGGAACTTCTCATACTGTTTGAGGAAGCCGCTCTTGAAGTAGGCGCGGAAGACATGATGGCCGTGCTCGATCTGGTCGATGACCGTGGCCAGCTTGCCATGCATCCGGCGACTGACCCGCTTGCCGAAGATCGTGGCGATCTTGTCGGCGCTGAGCCGCTTCTACGCCATCTCCCAGATCGAGTACTGCCGCAACTTCATCTTCAGGCGACCGGCTGAGCCCAGAGATCATTCGCCGGCGCCTCGACTACTGGACCCTGATCCTCGGACCGAAGTTCTCAAAGAAGGAGCGCGCCAAGCTCAACCTGTCACGAGCTGGTCGTCCACTTCTTCCGTGAGATCGTCGGGGTGGCATGACAACGCTTTCCTCGCCGTCGACGATGCAGCGGCGCTGCAGGCGCCGTCGGATAGCCGCGAATGACAATCCGGTCGAAGCAGTGATAGACGAAGACCAAGAAGTCGCCGAACAGCTTGGTGAACAAATCCATGACAGCCCCCTCGATACCCGGCAGGGATCGAAAGGCGATCCGGCGTCGACCGGGCAAACAGATGGTGGAGGGGAAGAGCTTTCGCCTCGCCGAGGAGGTCCGCTCCATCCAGCGTCGGGCGGCTGACCGCCATGGGCGCGTCGTCACTGTTGGTCAGCTGGTCCTGTTCTCTACCGAAACCGGCGACGCCTGGCTGCTCGACCCGTCCGATCAACTCGCCGCAAGGCTGGCCCGCGACGGCGACCCCGAACCCGTCCACATCGAAGAAAACGATACCTCCTTCGTCATCGATTGGAAGGGCAACTATCGCATCGAGGGACCCGCCTTCATCTATTCCGATCGCCAGACCCGGCGCGTCTCAACCATCCTCGGATACCCCACGCACCTGCTCGCGCCACCGTCCTGAAATTTCAAATATCTTTGGCTAGCCTTCGTTCGATGATCGCGCGGCAATGGCAAGGTCGCGCCAGGGGACTAAACCGCTCGCGCGGTAGGGGCGCCGGTCAAGGCTGGAGGACGGCGGGATCTAAAGAACAAGGCCAGGGCTCGGGCCTGTCTCAGGATCGTGGGGTTCAACCCCATGCGAGACAGGAGGTTTCGCGATGCCCGACAAGCCCATCAGCCCCTTGCGCCAGCGCATGGTCGACGACATGACGGCGCGCCGGTTCGGCGAGGACACCCAGAGGGACTACGTCCGCGCCGTGAAGAACTTCACGGTTTTCCTCGGCCGGTCGCCGGACAAGGCGTCGGCCGAGGACCTTCGCCGCTATCAATTGCATCTGGCCAAGCAGCATATCAGCCCGGCGACCATCAACCAGGCCTGCACCGCGCTGCGGTTCTTCTTCAAGATCACGCTCGAAAAGCCCGACCTCGTCCGGCATCTGGCGCCGGTTCAGCAGCCGCGCAAGACGCCGATCGTGCTGAGCCAGGACGAGGTGGCCCGTCTCATCGAAGCCGCCCCCAGCCTGAAGTACAAGGCCGCGCTCAGCGTCGCCTACGGCGCGGGTCTGCGGGTGTCCGAGGTCGCGCACCTGAAAGTGCCCGACATCGACAGTGGGCGCATGACGCTCAGGGTCGAACGCGGCAAGGGACAGCGAGAGCGGTATGTGATGCTGTCGCCGCAACTGCTCGCGCTCTTGCGCGAATGGTGGCATGCGGCGCGACCGCCGGTCTGGCTCTTTCCCGGCCAGAACCCGATCAATCCCGTGACGGAACGCCAGATCAACCGCGCCATGCAGGCCGCGGCGAAGGCGGCGGGAATCTCCAAGCGCGTGTCGCCGCACACACTGCGGCACAGCTTCGCCACCCACCTGCTCGAACAGAACGTCGACATCCGCGTGATCCAGGTGTTGTTGGGACACGCGAAGCTCGATTATCTCCCGCGTCGGACTATGTCCCGTCGCGCGGTGACGCGGTTCATCATCAATGCGAACGGGTAGGCGGCCGGAACATAGTCCGTGATGTCATAGGTTTCTGAGGAAGGCGAGAAGCTTGTCGTCGGGTCGATACCGCCCGGGCTTTCCGTTGAGGGGTGTGACCAAGTCGAGAACCCGCTGCTTCAACTCAAGGTCCGCATCCAAATAGATCTGCGTGGTCTCGATCAACTCATGACCGAGCCACAGCGCAATCACGGACTGCTCGACACCCTGTTGCAACAGATCCATCGCTGTTGTGTGGCGAAGCACATGCGGGCTCACGCGCTTGTGCTTCAGCGATGGGCAGGCGGTAGTGGCCGAGGTGACGTGCTTGGCCAACAGGTATTGCACGCCGTGCGCACTCAGGCGGCCGCCGCTTGCGTTCGGGAACAAGGGCTGATCCGGGAGCTTGAGTGGTTCTTTCACCCAGGCAACGAGGACGGCCCGAGTGTTCTTGCTCAGCGGCGTACAGCGTTCCCTACGTCCCTTGCCGATCACGCGCACGTGCGCGCCGGTCCCCAGATGCAGATCCTGCTGCTGAAGACCGGTCAACTCCGACAGACGTAGCCCGGTCTGGACCGCGAGCAGAATGAGGGCGTGATCGCGGCGCCCTGACCACGTGCGCTGATCCGGCGCTGCGAGTAGCGCATCGACTTCTTGTCAACTCAGAAACGGCACCAGTGCACGTGCGAATCGCTTGGCTGGGATGGCAAGCACGCGTTGGATCTGCGCGGCATGCGCAGGTGCTTCGAAGGCAACGTAGCGGAAGAACGAGTGGATGGCCGTCAGACGAAGGTTCCGCGTTCTCGCCGTCACGTCGCGAACCTTCTCCAGTTCATCGAGGAAATCAACCACCAACGGTGCGTCGATGTCTTCGAGCGCCAGCGTCGACGGCGCCCTGCGCAACCGCTTCTGCGCAAACTGCAGCAGCAGGCGAAACGTGTCGCGGTAGGAAGCAATCGTGTGGGCGCTCGCCTGACGCTGCTGCATCAGCCGCTGTGTGAAGAAGCGTTCCAACAGGGTGGGGAAAGTCGGCTGGCCCGTCATGATGACCCTCCCCAGCGCCGCTCCTGCCGCGCCATCGCTTGTGCCATCAGTTCCGGCGAGTTGCTGAGATACCAGTAGGTCCCGGCCACGTATACGTGCCCGAGATAGGTCGACAGCGCCGGCAATCGTCTCGCTGGGTCATCGCCCAACTCGTACCAGCCGGTGAGCACCTGGACCGCAAAGCGGTGTCGGAAGTCGTGCAGCCGGGGGCCGTTGCGCGCGCCGGGCGCCCGCAGGCCCGTTTGCCGCGACAGAGCGTAGAAGGCTCGATGAACGCGACCGATGTCGAGCCGCGTGCCACGATTGGAAACGAACACGTAGTCCGAGCGGCGCGCGCCGAGAAACTGTTTGCGCCGCTGAAGGTAGTGGACCAGCACGGTGCGTGTGGATGGATGGAGGGGCACGAGGCGGGATCGACCGAACTTGGCAGCCCGGATCGTGAGCACGCCTTGCTCGAGATCGACATCATCGAGCTTCAGATCGAGCGCTTCGGAGATGCGCAGACCCGTGACGCTGAGCAAACCCAGAAGGCAATGAAAGACCCAGGGCCGCAACGGCGTCGACGGCCATGCGGTCGGCAGTTGCAGCGCCGCCTCCAACAAGCCCAGCACTTCCTGCTCGGTGTACAGGTAGGGCCGGGATCGGGTCGATCGATACGGCAAGAGCTCCGGCGACGGAACCTCGGTGAGCGGATCGGTGGCGCTACGGTAGCGAGCAAAGCCGCGTGCGAAGCAAAGTCGTCGCGCCCGCTCAGCGGGCTGCACCGTCTTCGCCTGTTGCACCCACTCCAGAGCGAGCCGTGTCGTGATGTGCAGCGCCTGATGCTCCTCCATGAACGCGACGAACCGCGGCAGCACAAGACCGGCGTCATGCATCTTGAAGCCCAGACCTCGGCGCAGTGCGAGGTACTCTTGCAAGGCCTCACGTAGGGTGTTCATCGCACACCTCCTGGCCACGGCAGGGCCAGGGAACGCAGTGCACTGATATCCACGCGAGCGTAGATCGAGGTGGTCTGTGGGCTTTGATGGCGCAGGACTTCGCCGATCTCGTTCAACGAGGCGCCCCCTTGCAACATGCGCACTGCCAAGGCGTGCCGAAACTGATGTGAACCGCGGTGCGGTGCGTCGACCTGGGCGCGCTGCAGCGCGTGGCACACGATCGTGTCGATGGCATCTGAGCCTGGCATCAGTCCGCGGATCGGCGCCATCGACCGCAAGAACAAATGCCGGTCCTTACTCGTGGGCCGTCCCTGCTGCAGATAGGCGGCGATGGCCGCGCCCACATCAACGGGCATCGGCAAGAGTTGCTCACGCCCACTCTTGCTGCGCACGCGCAGGTGGCCGCCGTCCCAGTCGCAATCTTGGAGTTGCAGCGCGATGATCTCGTGAGCGCGAAGCCCCAGACGAGCCAGGAGCAGCAGCACGGCGCGATCGCGCAGGCCGACCCCCGTACTGAGGTCACAACTGTCGATCGCACGCTGAGCATGCTCGGGTGATATCGCCTTGGGCAATGCCGGCGTGGTGGCCCAGGCAGCCACGATCGGCACCGCGGCAGCGAGCGCGGTGGCCACTTCACCGCGATCCTGCGCGTAGCGCAGGAACGAGCGCATGGCGTTCGCGACACACTTGAGTGCCGGCGGTTGCAGACATTGGGTCTGGCGTTGCACGAACGCAATCGCATCGCCGGTGCGCAGGGCACGTAGATCGACCACACCGCGGCCGAAACGCTCGTGGAGAAACCGCCCGACGACCGTCCTGTAGCGCTCGATCGTTGCGGTCGCCAGCCCCTGATCATCCTGAAGATGTTGCCCATAGCGGGCCGCCAGATCGTCAGCCGCTGTGGTCTCGACACGGGCCGCCGGGCATACACCGTGACCGCGCAAGAACTGCAGCAGTTGCGTCACCTCGTACCACTCACGACGTCGGGTCTCGGTGCGGATGCGTTGGTGTCGACGCCGACTGCGGTGCTGGTACCGCTCGATGTGCACTTCGCCGAGATCAGCCAACACTACACGGCGCTTCGCGAGCCAACGGTCGAACGCCAGTGCGTGCCGTACTTTGATGTAAATGACGCTCGCGGTGTACTGCTGGTCGATCAACGATGTGACAAACGGGCCAAGATGGCTTGCGAGCGGACCAGCGGCGCGGCCGACGAGCGCCGCGGCGCTCTCATGCGTTCGTTCCATGACGTTCTCCTTGCGGGCAGAAGTGCCCGGCAAGGAGGATCGCTATGTCCGGCGCGTTGAGCACCAACGCGCGGCAGATCAGCTCAACTGACCACGACGGGACATAGTCCGACGCGGGAGATAATCGATCCTATTGCCCGCAGGCAATAGGCTCGAGACGACGGCTCGCTATACCCGCGTGGCGACCGGAATGATCGCCAAGATCGAGAGCCCGCTCAAGGGCCTGAACGCGCCGCGCCACAGGCACGCAAAGCAAGACACTGAGAAGCCGCCGGCGCGATAGCGCCGTCGGTCATGGTTCGACCAGTTCTGGAGGTCGCGGACATCCTCCGCGAGCACGGTCCCGCTTGGCGCGAAACCAACCGCGGCCATGTGAGCCTCGACCAGTTGAAGGTGATGAGTGCAATCGAGCGCTGCCGCACGGTGGCGCTCGGCGGCCACGTCGCACGCTGCGAGAACGCGGCGTGCGGCCATACGCTCATCGCTTACAACTCGTGCCGTAACAGGCATTGTCCGAAGTGCCAGGCGGCGGCGTCGCGCCGATGGCTGGCCGATCGCGAAGCGGAGCTCCTGCCGGTACCGCACTTTCACGTCGTGTACACGCTGCCGAGCAAACTGCGTGACATTGCGTACCAGAACAAGCGCGTGGTCTACGACCTGCTGATGAAGGCAGCGGCCGAGACAACGCTCGCCATCGCTGCCGATCAAAAGCGCCTCGGTGCGAGGATCGGCATCACCGCCGTGCTGCATACGTGGGGCTCGGCGCTCACCCATCATCCGCACGTGCACATGATCGTGCCGGGCGGAGGGCTCTCGCTCGACGGCGCGCGATGGGTCTCCTCGCGCTCTAACTTCCTCGTGCACGTCAACGTGCTGGCACGCCTGTTCCGGGGCAAGATGCTGGCGATGCTCATGGATGCGCACGGCGCCGGCCAGTTGAAGTTCTTCAACACGCAGGCCGGGCTCGCTGACAAGGGCGCATTCAAGCGCTTCATCGCCCCGCTGCGGCACATCAAGTGGGTGGTCTATTGCAAGGCGCCGTTTGCGGGACCCAAACAGGTGCTGCGCTATCTCCCCCGTTACACCCATCGTGTCGCCATCTCGAATCGCCGCCTCATTGCAGCCGACGACGCCGGCGTCGCGTTCCGCTGGAAGGACTACCGCGCCGACGGCCCGGCGCGCTGGAAGACGATGCGGCTGCATCCGCATGAGTTCATCAGGCAATTCCTGCTGCACGTATTGCCCACGGGCTTCCATCGCATCCGCCACTACGGGCTCCTGGCCAGCGCCAACCGCGCCGAGAGCATCGCAACGGCCCGCGCACTGCTCGATGTCGCCCCGCCTGCCGCCGACCCACAACAGCAGTCGGATATCGCGCCGGATGCACCACGCGTGCTGCGCTGCCCATGCCCGCGTTGCGGCGCCCGCATGATCGTGATCGAGGTCTTCGCGCGAGGCTGCGAGCCGAGGTGGCGGCCGACCCCAAGCACAATCGACACGTCATGAGCCAGACCTCCTCTGAGCGCCGCCGCTTTCCCGTTCCGTTGCGCTGGCTCCACGCTGGCGGCGATCTCTCTCGACCCAATTCACGGCGATCAATCATCCGGCGCCCGTTGATACGCTCCAAGCGCCCGCCGAAATGCCCTTCTCACTCTCTCGCCCGCCGCTGCGTGCAAGCATGCAGGTCGCGTCGCCCCAGTGTCGCGCCCACCAGAGAACTCGGCGCTAACATCAAATCCCCATAGCGCTCGCCGCCCAGCCGCTACCCAACTTCCCGCGACTTCGTGCCTTGGCGCTTTTTGTGCGCCGGCCGCCTGAGTGCGAGGCGCCTCTCGTCATGCCGGCGTCCAAAAACCTGCACACAACCGGACGCACAATAATTGCAATTCTGAGGGTGTGCAAACTCGCGAGGAGCAACATGGGCGGATTAGGAGGCGGTCGCGGCAGCTGCGATCGCTTTCAGCGCGCCAGCCATTGCCTTGATTGTCACCTCAGCGCGGGAGCCGAGCCTGTGCCGCTTGGCCAGCCACCCTGGGTCATTGTACGAAAGCCAGGTGTCGCCCAAGTCGTCCTGCCAAACGAGCGCCTTCCAGGGAAGATCAATTCCAACCGTCTGTGCCGATTGCATGAGGGGCGTTCCGACCCTGGCCGCTCCGAAGATCAGGAGATCGGTTGGCCTCAAGGGGAGCCCGGACACCGTCGAGCCCGCCGCGTGATCGACCCTCGCGAACACGCACAGGCCCTCGGCTTTGACGGCGGCTTCGAGCCGTTTCATCGTCTCTTCCGGCCCGTGGCCGCTTCGTAACGTGATCAGTCCCTCCGCGGCCAAGGCTTTTGCTCCAGGAGCTGCAAGGGCGGGGGCTTTGATGTCATTGTGAGGTTGAAGTTTCATGGGAATGCTTCGCCTGTGTGGCCGGCCACCGTTCGGCTGAGCCCCTCTCAAGGCTCCGAGCGCACTCCGCCAGGGCAAGGAGCAGAGCGGTGTCCGGCGATGGGCGCTTCTAACTCTGCGCCGCTGGCTATACCGACTTCCGACTCATTGACCCTTTTCTCTGTCGCGAGCCGGTCAACGGAAACGGCTCGCCGGCGCGTTTCAAGAGGCAAACCGCTGAGCCGGAGTGAAGAGGGGAGCTTCGCCGTCCAGTTCGAGGCCGTTCGGCAGCATGATGACGGATTGGGGACGGCGCTGGCATTCGTACATCGCGAAACGGATCGCCTCAGTCCGGTTCGCGAAGAGCCCGCCGCACAGGCATTCCGCGTCTCTGACGACCCAGCGCCCGAAACGATCCTGCCCAATATAGAGGCACGAGCCGACTGCTGACGCCGCTCGAATGTCTGATTGCTGAATCATGCAATTCTCCTAACCTTGGCGAGGATCCCGGCCACTCGCTCTCCCGCGCTGTATCGGCCCTCGCCGTCCTTGAAGGACTTGTGAATCTGTGGAAAGCAGGTCCTCAGTGCGGCACTCCGACCAGAAGCTGCGCCGCGAGGCCGAAGCCGAGCGCGATCAGCAGCAGCACGCCGAGACGCGCGAACATGCCCGACGGCCCCGGAGGCTCCTCGACGCCGGCGGCATCGAAATCTGGGTTCGCTCGCGCGCCAAAACGGGCCGCCGTCCCCGGGTTGCTCAAGCGCCTACGCATGGATGAACCTCCATATCGTCGTATCGGAGCGATATTTGGCCTCGAGCGCATAAGCGTTCGAGATGGAATGCGAGCCCGGCGCATAAAAAATCAGTAAAATTCGACGCCGAGGCGGGGAATGAAGGGCTCGCGGTCCGGCAAGACGCCCAGACCGTCAGCCGCCGTCAGAAGGTCTGGCCGTGCGCGGCCAGGAAGTGCTCGGCGATCGGCCCGAGAGCGAGGGCGGGCAGGTATTGGAGCAAAGTGAAGATCACGATCACGGCGAGCAGGAAGCCCACGAACAGCGGGCCGTCGCTCGGCATCGTCCCAGCCGATGGCTTGGCCTTTTTCTTGGCCGCCAGCGATCCGGCGATCGCGAGGATCGGGATGGCGTGGGCGAATCGTCCAACGAACATCGCGACTCCGGTCGTGACGTTGTACCAGGGCGTGTTCGCGCTGAGCCCGGCGAAGGACGAGCCGTTGTCGGCCGCGCTCGACGCATAGGCGTAGACGATTTCGCTGAGACCGTGCGGGCCGGCGGCGCCGAGGCTGTCGAGGGCGATCTTCAGGATCGATGAGGCGCCCGCGAATATGAGCACGAGCGCCGGCGAGACGAGCAACGCCAAGAGGGCCAACTGCATGTCGCGAGTCGCGATCTTCTTGCCGAGATATTCCGGGGTCCGGCCGTCATCAGCGCGCCGATGAAGGCCGTGATGAACACCAGCAACAGCAGGCTGTAGAGGCCCGTGCCGACGCCGCCGGGGGAGATGCAGCCGAGCAGCAGATTGAACATTGCAGCCAAGCCGGAGATCGGCATCATCGACTCCAGAACGGCGTTCGACGCGCCCGTGCCGGTTCCGGTCGTCGCGTCGACGAACAGGGCTGCCCCCGCCTGACCGAAGCGCAAGTCCTTGCCTTCCATGTTGCCGAGCGAGGTGTCGACGCCAAGGGCGGTCAGCTCCGGATTGCCGCGCGTCTCGGACCAATAGAAGACGACGAGCGCGACGAGGAAGACGACCGCCATCGCGGCGAGCAGCGCCCGTCCCTGCTTTGGGTCTCCGACCATGCGGCCGAAGGCGAAAACGAGTCCGACCGGCAAAACGAGCTGGCTCCAGTTCTGCAGGATGTTCGACCAGACGCTCGGATTCTCGAACGGGTGGGCGGAATTGGCGTTGAAGAACCCGCCGCCGCTGTCGCCGATCAGCTTGATCGCCTCCTGGCTCGCGACCGGCCCGATGGAGATGATCTGCTTCGCGCCCTCGATCGTCGTCGCCTCGACCGAGCCGCTCAGGGTCTGCGGGACGCCGAGCGCCGCAAACGCCAGCGCGACGACCAGCGCCAGCGGAAGGAGAACGTAGAGGGTTGCCCGCGTGATATCGACCCAGAAGTTCCCGATCGTCGTCGATTCGTCGCGCGACAGCGCGCGAATGAGGGCGACCGCGATCGCGATCGCCGCCGCCGAGTCGAGGAAGCTGTTGGACGTCAGGCCCACCATCTGAGACAGGTGGCTGAGCGTCGTCTCGCCGCCATAGGCCTGCCAGTTCGCGTTGGTGATGAAGCTGACCGCGATGTTGAAGGCCAGGTCGGGCGCCACGCCCGGAAAACCCTGCGGATTGAGCGGCAGCCAACCTTGCAGGCGCAAGAGCGCGTAGAGGCCAAACAGGCAAGCCCCGCCAAAAATGACCATCGAAAGGGTGTATTCGAGCCATTCCTGTTCGGCTTCGGCGTCGATCCCGGCGACGCGATAAAGCGCGCGTTCGACGGGGCGGAGGAGCGGCGAGAGAAAGGTCCCGCGGTTTTCGAAAACGTCAGCCATGAAAGCGCCGGCGGGATAAGCAGCCGCGACGACCAGCGCGAGGGTGAGGGCGATTTCGAATAATCCGGTCAACGTCGGACCTGCGTTTCGTCGACTGGCGATTGATCGGTCTCTCCCAGGGGACATTCGTCGACCGACGGGGCGAGCAGGTAGCCGACCCCGGGCTCCGTCAAGAGGATCTCGGGGTAGACCGGGTCGCGCTCGATCTTGCGCCGCAGAACATAAACGCAAGAGTGCAGACCGCGCCGCTTGCTCTCGGAGCACACGAGGCCGAATTCGACAAGAAGCTGATCATGGGTCGCGATCGTGCCCGCCCGGCTCGCCAGAACCGTCAGCACGGTCAATTCCGACGGAGCCAACGCGATCGGCCGCCCCGCGAGGGCGAGCTTGCGGTTGAAGAGGTCGAAGACGAGAGGGCCCCTGCGGTAGTAGCGTCGGCGGACCGTCGCGTTGAACCGCCGGAGCTCCGCCACACGCACGCGGGCGGCGAGATCCTGCGCCCGGAATGGGCGCTGAAGATAGTCGACGTCCATTTCGAGGATCGCAATGCAGTCCGCTTCGCGGTATTCCCGACAGAGTGCTATGACCTGCGCCTTTGGATAGGCCTGCTTGGCTCGCGACAGCACGGCGAGATCGACGGTCTCCGCGTCGACGATCACAATATCGGGCCAGTCGGCCCCTGTGGCCGTATTTGCGCCCGCCACTTCATAGCCCGGCTTGAGGATCGACCGCGCCAAACGGACAAGCCCGACTTCCAACGTCAGGACGAGGATATTGGTTTGGCGGGCTTTGGCGCGCGCATCCATGAGCCTACCCGCAGAGCCGGCCCGGCCGACCATTCGACGTGCCGCCCGGATCACCGCATCCGGGCGGAGCCGGCCGCCATCAGGCCGGATCGCCGTAGCGCTTGTGCAGTTCGAGGTTCACGTCGAGGACGTTGACCAGCTTCTCGCCGATCGCGCCGCCCCAGGGCGCATAGGCCTTCTCCTGCAGGATGCCTTCGATATCCTTGCGCACGTCGGCGACCTTGAGCTTCTTATCGTCGGCCCATTTCGCCGCGACGCGGTCGAGCTCGAACTCGGCGTTTTCGAGAGTGATGTCGGGATCGAGGCCCGAAGCGGACGCGGTCACGAGATCGCCGGGGACGTCGTTGAGCGCGACGTCGGGATGGTCGGCGCGCCACATGTCGAAGAAAAACGACTGAATGTCGGAACCGGTCTTGACCGGCTCGATTTCGGTCACCTGCTTGCCGTCCGCTCCCGTTTTCGTCACCAGCGAGGGGAACATGCCGGGATGCTCGTTCGAGAAGCTCTCGAAAAAGACGACGGCGAGGTCCTTGGCCTGCGGCTGCGGCGCGGCCGGATTCTTCTTGAACCAGTCCTTAACGACATCGTCGTGAGCCTTCGCCCAGGCGTCGACATAAGCCGCGTGCGTCGGATCGGCGGTCACCCAGCCCTGGGCCAGGCTGTTGTGAGCGTCGGCCCATTGCGCGACGATATGCGGATTGCCGCCCGCCTTGTCGGCATCGAACCAGGCTTCGACGTCGGGGGCGACGTTCTGCCCCTTCTTGTCGCCCGAGGCGTAGGTGGCGATCGGGCCGATCGCCCGCGCGACGCGGTCGCGCAGCGCGTAGTTCGAGGCCGCATAGCCCGAGGACGTCGAGGCGGTGGCGTCGTAAGACGCTGCGGACGGCCGAGGCTGGAAGTACTCGTCCTTGGTGAACGGCTGGGCCACCAGCATCGAGCCGATGACCTTTCCGTCGTCGCCGCGCACGATGCTGCCGTTTGCCTGGAAGGGGAACAGCGTCTGTCCAATCAACCAGAGCACGCCGGGATAGACGCCGCAGAAGATGACGACGCCGATTCCAATCAGCAGCGCGCTCTTGGTGAAATAGCGCAACATCACAAGTCTCCTAAATTCAAGCAACGAGGTGCAGGGCGACCATCACGACGTCGATCGCCTTGATTCCGATGAAGGGAACGATCACGCCGCCGAGCCCCCAGATCAGGAGGTTGCGGCGCAGCAGCGCGTCCGCGCCCAGGGGCCGGTACTGAACGCCTTTCAGCGCGATCGGGATCAAGAGCGGAATGATCAGCGCGTTGAAGATGACAGCCGACAGGATCGCCGAGGTCGGCGAATGCAGGCCCATCACGTCGACCGCCTTGAGCCACGGCAGCGTGCCGGCGAACATCGCGGGCACGATCGCGAAATATTTCGCGACGTCGTTGGCGATCGAGAAGGTGGTGAGCGCGCCGCGGGTCATCAGCAGCTGCTTGCCGATCGCGACCACCTCGATGAGCTTGGTCGGATCGCTGTCGAGATCGACCATGTTGCCGGCTTCCTTGGCCGCCTGCGTGCCGGAGTTCATCGCCAGACCCACGTCGGCCTGGGCGAGCGACGGCGCGTCGTTGGTGCCGTCGCCCATCATCGCCACGAGCTTGCCCTGGGCCCGCTCGGCGCGCAGATGGACGAGCTTCTTTTCCGGCGTCGCTTCGGCGATGTAGTCGTCGACCCCGGCCTGACGGGCGATCGCGCGTGCGGTCAGCGGATTGTCGCCGGTGATCATCACCGTGCGCAGGCCCATGAGCCTGAGCTGGTCCATCCGCTCGCGGATGCCGGGCTTGAGGATGTCCTCCAGCGCGATCAGGCCGGCGACCTTGCCGCTCTGGGCGACGGCGAGCGGAGTCGCGCCGCGCGCGCCGATCCGCGCCACGACGCCGTCGAACTGCGAAGGGAGCGCGCCGCCCTTGCTCGCGACATAGCGGGCAATGGCGTCGGGGGCTCCCTTGCGAATCTCGCCGCCGGCGGGCAGGTTGACGCCGCTCATGCGCGACTGGGCGCTGAACGGCACGAATTCCGCGCCGGCGGCCGTTGCGAGCGCCGCGTTCGAGCCCGCGAGATGCGTATAGGCCGCGACGATGCTCTTGCCTTCCGGCGTCTGGTCGGCGACCGAGGCGAGCGCGGCGAGGCGCATGACATCGCCTTCCGTGGCGACGCCGAGCGGGATGAACTCCCGCGCCTGCCGGTCGCCGATGGTGATCGTGCCGGTCTTGTCCAGCATCACCGTGTCGATGTCGCCCGCCACCTCCACCGCCTTGCCGCTCTTGGCGATGATGTTGGCGCGCAGCGCGCGGTCCATGCCGGCGATGCCGATCGCCGCGAGCAGCGCGCCGATGGTCGTCGGAATGAGGCAGACGATGAGCGCAACCAGCGTCGGCACGTCGGTGCCGAGGCTCTTCAGCGGGTCCGACAGCCCGAGATAGCTCGTCATGTAGACTTCAGCGTTGAGCGCCATCGGCCACAGCGGCACGACGACGATCATGAAGATCACGGTGAAGGCGGTCAGCACCAGGGTGAGCGCGATCTCGTTCGGGGTGCGCTGGCGGCGGGCGCCTTCGACCAGCCTGATCATCTGGTCGAGAAAGGATTCGCCGGGCCCCGCCGAGATGCGCACTTTGATCCGGTCGGAAAGCACGGTGGTGCCGCCGGTCACGCCCGACCGGTCGCCGCCCGCCTCGCGGATCACCGGAGCGGACTCGCCGGTGATCGCCGCTTCGTTGACCAGGGCGCCGCCTTCGATCACCTCGCCGTAGCCGGGAATGATCTGGCTCGCCTCGACGACGACCACGTCGCCGGGGCGGAGGTCGATCGAGGACACCGTCTCGATCGAACCGTCGGCGCGCAGGCGGAAGGCGGGCGTCTCGACGCGCGTCTTGCGAAGCGTCTCGGCCTGCGCCTTGCCGCGCTCCTCGGCGACCGCGGTGGCGAAATTCGCGAACAGGACTGTCAGCCACAGCCAGATGTCGAGCGCGATGAAATAGGTGATCGGAGCCTGGCTCGACGATTGGCCGAGCGCGGCCTGAATCACATAGAGGAGCGTCAGGACCGCGCCGATCTCGACGACGAACATGACCGGGTTCTTCCACTGCACGTCGGGGCGCAGCATGAGAAAGGACTGCTTCAGCGCGCTCAGAACGATCTCCGAGGAGAACAGTTCGCGGCGGCGAACCAGTTTGAGGGTCGGGGGGGCAGCGGCGGCGGCATTCATGAGGTCGAACTCCTGAATAATGCGAGGGGCGAAGCGCGGCGCACCGGCCGCGCTTCGCGAAGGGTTTCTGCGGATCAGCCGCCGAACGGAATCGGTCCCAGATGCTCGGCCAGCGGCCCGAGCGCGGCGACGGGCAGGAAGAGGAGCGCGCCGACGATGGCGATCGTGCCGAGCAGCAGGAATCCGAACGTCAAAGTGTCGTCGCTCATCGTCCCGAGCGTCGCCGGCGACACCTTCTTGCGTCCGAGCGAGAAGGCCATGGCGATCGGCGCGATGATCGGCAGGTAGCGGCTGAACAGCATCACCAGGCCCGCGCCGATGTCGAAAGGCACCGCTTCCGGCGACGGATTGGGATTGTCGTTGAGGCCGTAGGTCACCCCGAGCCCGTCCATGGCCGAGCCGTTGTTCGCCGAGGCCGACGAATACTGGTAGACGATCTGGCTCAAGCCGTGAGCGCCCGGATTGGACTCGGCGGTCGTGCCCCAGCTGGTGGCGGCGAACAGTCCGCTCGGCCCCAGGATCAGGATCGGGTGCACCAGCAGCGCGATCATCGCGAGTTTCATCTCCCGCGCGCCGACTTTCCTGCCCAGATATTCGGGCGTGCGGCCGACCATCTGACCGGCGAGGAAGACGCCCACAATGAGGAAGAGCAGGAGGTTGATCATACCGACGCCCTTGCCGCCGAACACGCAGTTCAGCCACATGCCGATCATCGGCGAGAGACCCGACAGCGGGTTGAGGCTGTCCATCTCCGCGTTGATCGCGCCGCAGGTGACGTCGGTGGTGATCGCGGCGAAGGCGGCGCCGGCCGAGGTTCCGAAGCGCAGCTCCTTGCCCTCGAGATTGCCGAGGTGCTGGTCGACCGGGAGCGCCGCCACGGCGGGGCTCGGCACGTCGAGCTTGCCCGACGGCGAGGAGGGGCTGGGAACCTGATAGGTCGCGGCGGCGTGCGCCGTGAGGCCGGGATTCGGCTCCATCGTGTCGGTGCGGATGACCCAGGCGATGAGCCCGATCATCATCGCGAGCATGACGCCGTAGATGACCACGGAATGCCGGATGCGTCCGAGCATCCGCCCGTACATCAGCACCAGCGCGAACGGGAACAGCATCATCGCGAGCGTGGTGAAGAAGTTTGATGTCGCCGTCGGGTTCTCGAGCGGATGGGCGGAGTTCATGCCGTAGAAGCCGCCGCCGTTGGTGCCGAGCATCTTGATCGGAATGACGGCTGCGACCGGGCCGACGACGATCGTCTGCGGCTTGGCCTGGCCTTTGTCGTCGAGACCCATCGAGCCGGGCTCGAGCGTGGTCGCGACCTCGGTCGAGGCGTAGGTCATCGGCATGCCTTGCGACATGAAAATGATCCCGAAGACG
The DNA here is from genome assembly GCA_963758335.1 of uncultured Alphaproteobacteria bacterium. Classification (GTDB taxonomy): domain Bacteria; phylum Pseudomonadota; class Alphaproteobacteria; order Rhizobiales; family Beijerinckiaceae; genus Roseiarcus. The sequence continues at coordinate 66,272 of CAVWVF010000005.1, forward strand.
AGCGAGACCGGCACGTAGATGTACATGGCGACGCGCCACATATCGACGAAGAAATTGCCGACCGTCGCTTCGCCGCGAAAAGCGCGGATGATCGCCGCCAGCGCGCAGAAGCCGACCGACGCCGACAGGAACATGTTCGGCAGGATGAAGAAAATCTGGCTGAAATTCGAGAAAGACTGGTCACCCGAATAGTGCTGCAGATTCGTATTGGTCATAAAGGATATGACCGTGTTGAAGATCGTCGTCGGCTCCAGCATCCCCAGGCCGCGCGGGTTGAGGGGCGCGAGCGGCTGCAGGCAAAGTACGACGAAGCCGAACACGAAAAGCGCGATGTTGAAGACCACGAGCGCGATCGTGTACTGCTTCCAGTCTTGCGGCCCGGTGTCGACGAGGTCCTCGAACCATTTCAGGACGCGGGGCGCGCGGTACTTGCCGTCCATCAGCCAGGCGAAATAGGCGCTGAGCGGGATCGAACACACGATCGCCGTCGCGATGAGCAATGTCGGGAGAAGCCACATGGCCGCAGCCTTTCAGATCCTACGCGCGCTCAGCGTCGCGCGGCGCGGGTAGGGAGACGATTGGGAAGGTTCACTTTCGTCAGAACCACTCGGGGCGGACGAGCGCCGTGAACAGGTAGACGATGACGAGGGCGGTCACCGCGATCGTGATGTAGGTCATTGGAAACGGCCCCTTATATTTCTTCACAGGCAAAGACGAAGGCATAGCAAACGCCCATGCTGACGAGCCCGAGCGCGAACATCGCCGGCAGCCAGACAAACAGGTTCACGTTGTCCCTCCTTCTCGCGCTTGTCGCCACGCGGGGGCGGCGCTCTAGTGACTTCCGGCGCGATAGGTCGGTACAGCATAGGCGAGTAAGAGTTCGATATGGATTGTTCGCGGACCGCGTAAGGAAGGCATAAAGACTCTTGTGCGCTCGCCGCCGGCGACCCGACGCGCCATCCGAACTTATAATTTCTTTATGCTCGCCAAGGACAATCCATATCGAGACCTTACGCCGTTCAATGCTAGTCAAAGATATTTGAAATTTCAGGACGGTGGCGCGAGCAGGTGCGTGGGGTATCCGAGGATGGTTGAGACGCGCCGGGTCTGGCGATCGGAATAGATGAAGGCGGGTCCCTCGATGCGATAGTTGCCCTTCCAATCGATGACGAAGGAGGTATCATTTTCTTCGATGTGGACGGGTTCCGGGTCGCCGTCGCGGGCCAGCCTTGCGGCGAGTTGATCGGACTGGTCGAGCAGCCAGGCGTCGCCGGTTTCGGTAGAGAACAGGACCAGCTGACCAACAGTGACGACGCGCCCATGGCGGTCAGCCGCCCGACGCTGGATGGAGCGGACCTCCTCGGCGAGGCGAAAGCTCTTCCCCTCCACCATCTGTTTGCCCGGTCGACGCCGGATCGCCTTTCGATCCCTGCCGGGTATCGAGGGGGCTGCCATGGATTTGTTCACCAAGCTGTTCGGCGACTTCTTGGTCTTCGTCTATCACTGCTTCGACCGGATTGTCATTCGCGGCTATCTGACGGCGCTGTCGCGGCCCGAGCTGGTCGTCCACTTCTTCCGTGAGATCGTCGGGGTGGCGGAGGTCAGCAAGGAGGCGCTGAGCCAGCGGACGGCCGATTACCAGAATTGGGTGGAAGCCTACGCGCGCAATCACGCGATCCCGATCGAATGGGCCGAGAAGGGGGTACGCAAGGAGGACCACGTGCTGCGGTGGCTGCGCCGCATGGAGAAGCGCAATGCCTACGGTGTCTACTTCATCTTCAAGAGCATGGAGCAAGGGCCGACCTTCCGCATCAGCCTGCCGAAGTACCCGGCCAAGGACCCGCACTACCGCATCGTCGCGCACCAGCGCAGCCGCTTCACGCATTACTACTTCTATGTCCGCGACGAGGTGCTCGGACCGATGGTTGTGCGGGTGGCTTCCTTCTTCCCCTTCCAGACCGCCTACTATCTCAACGGCCACAGCTTCATCGAGCAGGAGCTGAAGCGGGCGGGGATCGGCTTCCGCAAGCATGACAACGCTTTCCTCGCCGTCGACGATGCAGCGGCGCTGCAGGCGTCGGCCGACCGGCTGAGCCCAGAGATCATTCGCCGGCGCCTCGACTACTGGACCCTGATCCTCGGACCGAAGTTCTCAAAGAAGGAGCGCGCCAAGCTCAACCTGTCACGCTTCTACGCCATCTCCCAGATCGAGTACTGCCGCAACTTCATCTTCAGGCGTCACTTTCCCATCCACAAGCTATTCGAGCGCAGCTGCGAACTCGGCCTGTGGCGGCTCAGCGCCGACAAGATCGCCACGATCTTCGGCAAGCGGGTCAGTCGCCGGATGCATGGCAAGCTGGCCACGGTCATCGACCAGATCGAGCACGGCCATCATGTCTTCCGCGCCTACTTCAAGAGCGGCTTCCTCAAACAGTATGAGAAGTTCCTGACCTTTCTGCGCAACGAATTGGTCTCCAACAATCTCGCCGACTTCGGCCTGCGCAAGGGGCCGCCTTCGCGCAGCATTTCGACGAAACCGACTTCGATGATGATGCCAGGGGCTCGTTTATGGCTTCCTGGCGCGTGTCGACACGCGCCGTGATCGCTTGCGCATTAATGGGCATCGTCAAGCTGATCGAACGGCAAGATCCACGAGCCGCGCATCATCCGCCTGTTCGAGGTCCTCCTGCATGGCGGTCCTCAGCTCCGCCCTGTAGAGGCCAGCCAGGAATGTGCAGGCGGAAACTTCCTTCAACACCCAGAAGTTCGCCGCCGGCTTGGCGCTACGCCGCCTTTACTTGCGACGAGCCGCCGCTCTCCATGGCCCTGAGGTACAGGTCGAGCAGGGACTCCTGTTCGTCGCGCTCGTCCTTGTCCTGCTTGCGCAGGCGCAAGATCTCCCTGAGGACTTTCACATCGAAGCCCTCTCCCTTGGCCTGCGCGAAGACTTCCTTCTTGCCCTCATTCAGCGCCTTGATCTCTTCGTCAATTCGTTCAACTCGCTCGATAAAGGAGCAAATGCGATCGCCTGGGATGCCTGCCGTGTTTGTCATGCGTGCTCCCTCTTCAAGAGGCACACACGTATGGAGCGAAAGTAACCGACGGGTTAACCCACGAGATTGAAATGCCGCCGAATTCTCCTGGCGAACGCCCGGGTCCGAGAACAGCGACTAACGTTGGCGCAGGGCGCTGGTGCGTTCTGTCCCATCGCGGATCGGCGGCCGATGCGGATTAGCCTTGGATGGCCTTTGGCGGGCGTCCGCGTTTGCGCGCTCCCGCGTTTCCGCCCAACTGTCCAAGACCAATCGCTTTCGCCATCGCCGACCGCGTCGCCGCGTAGTTGGCGGCAACCATGGGATAGCCGGAGGGGAGCTTCCATTTTGCGCGATACTGCTCCGGCGTCAGGCCGTGCGCCGCCAAATGCCGTTTCAGCGACTTGAAATGTTTGCCGTCCTCCAGGCAGATCAAATATCCCGGCGTGACCGACTTCCGGATTGAGACGGCCGGCTCCTTCGGCTCTTCCTTCGGGGTCGAATTCTCCACGCCGGCGGAGAGCCTTGCCAAAGCGTCATGAATTGCTTGGATCAGTACAGGCAATTCGCCTCTTGGGAGAGGGTTATTGGAGACGAACGCGGCCACCACTTCGGCGGCCATTTCGAGGGTTACTGGTTGGGGCATGGGGCAGAGTCCTCACCGAACAGCCTTGTTGCCTCCGATTATGCCTATATACGCAATTCGTCGAGAGGTCGGCGTCACATAATATTCATCGTGTCCGGTCACGTAGAGAAGTGCAACGCTCGCCAGTGGGCCTCAAAGTCGCACGCGACCAATCAATTGCGCTTCCATGGATCTGCTGCATTCATCGCGCCCACTTCGGCCACCCGCCTATGCACACGATGGATGAGACAGGTCAATGAGCCTATGCCGAGCCTTTGCCGGTTCCCGCTTCACCATTTTCTGAAGGTATTGATCCCATGACGGACGACGAACAGCAGGTCGCCCAGGCGATTGCGCGGGCGTTCGAGACGTTGTCAGAGAGGCTCTCCAAAGAGCTTGAGGACACATTCAATCAGATGGCCCAACTGATGGGGCGGGCGCAGAAACAGCAATACGAAATCATGTCCCTCTTTGGTAAGCAGGCGGCAGCAATGGAAGCGCTCGCGGACCTCGTTGCGAAGGTGCGGAACGACGACGTCGAGCACCACAACGAACACGCCACCGCTATCGAGCAGCTATTGCGGGGCCAGATGAAGATTGCGCAATTTACCGACAGCCTTGCTACACAATACGGGCAACTTTTCAAGGCGCTCTCGAATCGCCTCGACGCCGTGGAAAAGGAGGCGTTCGGTCCGAATTACAGCCAGGAGCCATCGACGCCGCATCTCAACTGAACGGTGCGAGCCTCTCGAATCGCAATTCATCACCAGGGCCAGCCAAGGCCTTGGCGTTCTTGGCCGCAGGAACCTCTGATAGTGCAGATGGGAGAAACGCACTATCTGGTCCTGGGTGGCGAAAGGCCCCGGCATGAGGCGAGGTCAACTCTGTGCCTTTGGGTCGGATTCGACCGCCATGGGCGGACGACGGCAAGGCGCGGCAAGCGACCCCGGGGCGCGCCGGTAGGGGGCGCATCAGAACAGACAAAGAAGTCGGGCTGTGCTGGACTGTTTTATGCCGGCATTTCATATTCACTCTCGCCCATTCGCGCTCTATGATCGCAACGATAGGCTTCCCAACGTTGGCGAAGAACATTGCGGTCCCACGCGGTTTGTTCCAACCCAGCAAGACGCGCTGTTCTTGCAAGCGATGCAAACAGGCACTCGAATTGGCGGAAGGCGTACGGCGACAACAGGCCTTCGAAACTCGTTTGCGTTGCGTGGAAATAAGAGCGTGATCGACGACGAGATGGGGTCGAGGAAAGACGCTCGGGACTCATTCTGAGGGGGCCGGGTCCGTCAAGTGGGCTTCGCGGCAGCCATTCTCAGGACGTCGCCGCAAGCGCGAAGGAGCGAATGACCCCCAATGGGCGCCGCAGCGCAGGGCCCGCGTTACGATGAAACCTTCCCGACTTTGACGGCGAAGGAGATCGACCGGATTCGCCGGTTCGGATCTTTGCGCAAATATTCCAGTGGCGAGAGACTATTTGAAACCGGCGAGCCGGGACCGGGCATGTTTGTCGTGTTGTCGGGCAGCGTGGCGATCACGCAGCGCGACGGGCTGGGCCACGTGACTCCGGTCGCCGAGCAAAGCGCGGGTCAGTTCTTGGCCGAGATTGGACAACTCTCCAACCGCCCGGCGCTGGTCGGTGCAACTGCGGAGGGCGATGTCGAGACGCTGCTCATCCCGCCCGAGGGCGTTCGGTCGCTGCTAGTGGCGGAAGCGGATTTGGGGGAGCGCATCATGCGCGCGCTCATTCTGCGCCGCGTGAGTTTAGTTAAAAGCAGCGCCGGCGGGCCTGTGTTGGTTGGAGCCCCAACGTCTGGGGACGTTATCCGGCTGCAGGACTTTCTCAGCCGCAACAGTTATCCCTATCACCTGCTAGATCCCGCCACAGACCATGAAGCCAGCGACCTGATCGCCCATTGCGCAGCTTTCGCGGGAAAATTGCCTCTGGTCGTTTGTCCCAATGGCGCGACGCTCAGCAACCCCTCGGAGACCGCTCTTGCCGTGCAATTGGGGATGATCGGCAGTCCGCGCCAAAATTTTGTCTATGACGTCGCGGTCGTCGGCGCCGGTCCTGCCGGCCTCTCGACGGCCGTCTATGCAACGTCTGAGGGTCTTTCCGTGGTCGTTTTGGATGCGCGCGCCTTTGGTGGGCAGGCCGGCGCGAGCGCGCGCATCGAGAATTATTTCGGATTTCCAACCGGGATTTCCGGGCAGGCCCTGACCGCCCGCGCCTTCGTCCAAGCGCAAAAATTCGGGGCAGAAATGATGATTCCCGCCGTCGTCAAGACGCTTGATTGTTCGCGGACGAACGGGGCGTTGGCGCTCGAGGTCGAGGGCGGCGAACGCATTCAAGCGCGGGCAATCGTGGTCGCCAGCGGGGCGAAATATCGCCGCCCCGCGATCGCCGACCTCGCCCATTTCGAGGGTCACGGAGTTTGGTATTGGGCGTCTCCGAACGAGGCTCGGCTTTGCTCGGGGGAAGAGGTCGTCCTGGTGGGCGGAGGCAATTCCGCCGGTCAGGGCGCTGTCTTTCTCTCTGCCTACGCCGCGAAGGTCCGCATGATGGTGCGCGGGCCAGGCCTTGCCGAAAGCATGTTGCGGTATCTGATCGACCGTATCGCCGCCGCGCCGAATATCGAGCTGATGACGCAGACGGAGATTGTCGCCTTGAGCGGCGCCCCGAATGCGGCTCTCGAGAGGGTCCGTTGGCGGGATCACCTCGCAGGTGTCGAGACAGAGGCTCCCATTCGCAACGTCTTTCTCTTCGTCGGCGCCGATCCCGCGACGGAATGGCTTCAGGGCTGCGGGGTCGCGGTGGACAAGGCCGGCTTCGTGATCACCGGTGTGCACTTCAGCGAAGGCGAGAATCGCTCGTCCTCGCCGCTCGAATCCTCGATGCCCGGAGTGTTCGCTGTGGGCGACGTCCGGTCGGGATCGGTCAAGCGCGTGGGGAGCGCGATCGGCGAAGGCGCGCAGGTCGTGCAGGCCATCCACGGGTTTCTCGCGCACTCTCCTGGTCCAACACTCTAACCCCGAGGCGACCCGCCATGTCGAAGCGCTGCACGCATTTGAACAGCATTCGCGATGTGACCCCAAGCGCGTTGGGGTGCGAAGAATGTCTGAAAACAGGCGACGCTTGGTTCCACCTTAGGATTTGTCGTACGTGCGGGCATGTCGGCTGCTGCGATCAGTCGCCAGGCAAGCACGCCACCAAACACTATCACACGACCCGACATCCGATCATCGAAGGTTACGACCCGCCGGAGGGGTGGGGCTGGTGCTACGTCGATGAGCTGACGTTTGATCTTTCCGATCGCCCGACGCCCCACAACGGTCCTATCCCGCGATACTATTGAGGCTGGGGTCGTCGCCGCCGAATCATCCCTCGGTCGCCCGAACGAGGCCTATGTCCGGTCGAAAGGCATGCGCGCAGCGTATTTCATCGTCGACGTCACGCGCGACCGGCTCGACAGGATCTCGGCAATGGCCGAACGCGGAACGCTCAAGCTGCCGGTCGGCGAGGTTCTCAACCTCGCCGACGCTAGCACCGCCCACCGCATGCTGGATGCGCGTCTCACTGACTGAGCGGAGGGGCGCGGCGAGATGGAGAACCGCATCAAGGAATGCCAGCTCGATCCCTTCGCCGACCGCACCTCGACCGCCATCATGCGCGCCAACCAGACTGCGCCTGTGGTTCGCATCGATGGCCTATGTGCTGAGGGCGGCGCTGCGCCGTATCGGCCTCAAGGGGACCGCGCTCGCCAACGCCACCTGCGGCTCCGTTCGCCTGAAGCTCCTCAAGATCGGCGCCCTCGTGCGCCTGAGCGCTCCGGCGAATCAAGTTCGCCATGGCCTCGGCCCATCCCAGGCAGCGCATCTGGGCAACCGCCTACGCGGCGCTCACCGCGACTTGACCCTTCCGCCCGTCCGATACTGCCGCGCCTGCCCGCCGCACCGCGCCAGCGCGCCCGCCAACACACCACACACGTGCGGCGGCGTCGGTCAGGACTCGCTTGGCGAGCACCCCGCCGATGGTGGCGCCTCAGCATGGCCGAACCACCGCAGAAAGCTGCTCATTCACGCCAAAAAGCGCGTTCAGAATTCACGCTGTGAGAAATCCGGGCTAGGTCCGATACAGTCCCGGGGAGAGACACCTCAGGACATCGGTGGCACCTGGCCCGAACTTGACATTTGCCCTGATGGAACTCGATCCGGACTGGGTTCCACGCTGGGCCGACCACCGCACCCCTTTGGGGACGACATGTCATGTACCTAATCTTCTGTGAAGGCGATCTTGGGCGTCTGCCCATCCGCGGTGTCGATCAGCCGTTTCGGCACCAGCACCAGGACCGGAAGGATCAAGGCATAGACTATTGTGATCGCGATTACGCACACGGTGAAGCCGCCGAAATGATCATAGAGGTTCGTGCCCAGCACATTGCCGAGGCCATGGACGATGGCATAAAGCGCGGCGGACATCATCAGCACCGTGCCCTGCAGGCCTCTCGGGCAGGAGCGGATCAGCAGGTCCAGATAGGCGGCCGTTGCGACGCCGCCCATGAGGCCGATCGGCACTGCCACGATTAGAGCGCCGATCGCGGAGCGAATGAACAGCAGCGGGACCATCTGCGGGATCGCGACCAACGTGCCCCAGAACAGCAGAGTCTTTAGCGGGAACCTCCGGCATAGAGCGCCGAAGACCGCGAAGGTCGGAATGAAGGAGGCGGAGAAGATCGCATTCCACTGACCCCACTCGGCGTCGTTCGTGTGCAGAGCGTCTTGCAGATAGTACTGCAACGGCGTTCCGGACCCCGGCGCGAAGTTCCACAGAAGCCAGATCAGCAAGGCGGGGTAAATCGGCCAGTGCCTGACCAGCCGCCTGATGTCGTCGACTGGATGGGCGGGCGTTCGACTTGCAGATTGTTGAAGACACTGGCGGGCTTCCACAGGCCATAAAGTGCCACCAGCGCCATGATCACCGCCCCGACGAGAAACAGCAGGTGCGCCGCGCCCGCGGCATCGCGGGCTTCCATCAGGTCGCTGAGTGAACCACCCACGACCAGGGCCGCGATCCCGGGAAGCGAGCCGAAAATATTCCACGCCGCGCTGACCTGTCCGGACATCACGTGTTGCTGGCCAATGGCAGAGGTCAGGCCGTTCTGCGCGCTTGAAACGAAGAGGAAGGACGTTCCCAGCAGCAGGTAGGCCACCAGAAGCGTTTGATAGGTCACAGGCATTAAGGCAAACACCACGTACACGGCCGCGCACAGGCCGCCGAACAGCACCATGAAACCGCGGTCCCGCATGCCGAACGGATTCCAGGTGTCGCGCGCAAATCCGAAGAGGAAGGACACGTAGCTCGGCGCCCCGACGATCAGGCCGAAGATCGCCATCTCGTGCGCCTCCAGGTGGAGCTTGTTTTTCAGTAGGAAGCTGACCGGCAGCCCGATCAGGCCACCTCCCGGGGACCCAAAGCCCAGCAGGACAAGCAGAATGCCCAGATAGCCCAGAATCCGCGCACGCACGCCGACCGGCAGCGCCGCGGGTGAGGCTGCGAAGTCAGAGGTCTTCGCGGCTTGGGTGTCCGAGATCATGTTTGGCGAAGCTTTGAGACTACTCAATATGGCAGGCTCGCCCACCCCAAGTCGGTCGCCGAACGTATCGAGGCGCACCGGGGCCGGCAAGCGCGACGTGGTCAAGCGTTCGCCAACCCGCGGGTGTCCGCAATCCGCCCGTTCCTGCCGTACAGGAGCCGCTTCGAGGTGACGCTTTGCGTTCCTCCCTGTGCACCTGTCGCACTTCTTCGGGGTGGAGGCATCAATGGATCGCGCCTTGCGCATTGCGCGCAAGCTCTTGGCGTCGGCCTTGCGAGCGAGCCTCTTCTCACGGGGCGACAACTCCGCGTGACGGGCGGCGGGCCCGGCGCGCGGGGAATGTGCGACCGCCGACTGTACGGAAACGGCGCGCTTTGCGCTGGGCTGGGGACAATACGAAGGCAGCGCGAGAGCCGAACTCGACTCCGCAGGCCCCCGGTGCTTCGATGCGGACGCTGAGCTGATCTTTTGGCGCTAGGGCAACCCCAATGCTTCGAGTTACAGCTCTATTATGGGTCTCTATCGCAATGGTGGGCGCCGCGATAGCGGAAGACGCTAAGCAAGATACTGTCCAGGTTCATGGCAAGTCGCTTGTGCTCAGTTGTGCAGAGTGGAAGCGCAACGAGGACGGATCGTGGACCAGCATTGGGCCACTTCTAGTCGGAACAAACACATTGAATAGCGTGACCTTGCGTGGCGCGAAGGAAACCAAAGTCCTAGAGGAGAAATGTCGAAACGCGTCGGGTCCATCCGCTACCCCGTCGCGAAGTGGTGATTCAACGCGACATATGAGGCATAGGCATGGCCCTGCGGAGCCTGCCGAGGGAACGTAGAGGCCGCGCAATTTGCGATGACACCGGTCGAGACCGGTCACGCTGTGAGCTTTGACCCCAATGCGCTCTAATTGGAGCCGGGGCGCGCGCCGCGGAAAAACTCCCCTGTCGCCTCAACAGCCTTAATCAAACTGGCCCACTACCCGAAAGACACCCGTCTTGCGACGGGCTTTGCCCGGCCATGACGCCTAAAGCGGCTCAGCCGCTATTCCCCCGCTCAGTAATACGCGACGCAGACGCGGTTGCTGTTGTAGTCATAGCCCCAGCGCGCGCATTGGCCGGCGGGGGGCGGGCCGCCGTAGGGCGGGGCGCCGTAGGGCGGGGCGCCGTAGGGCGGGGCGCCGTAGGGCGGGGCGCCGTAGGGTGGGGGTGGGGTCGCCGCCGCGCCGATCATCGCGCCCGAGCCTGCGCCGATCGCCGCGCCCGCCAGCGCTCCGCCGGCGCTTCCATGGGTGACGGCCGAACCGATAAGCGCGCCCGCCCCTGCGCCGAGCGCCCCGCCGGCCAGGGCGTTCTGCTGCTGCGGGGTCTGGCAGGCCGCGACCGAAACGGCGACGGCGAGCGCCGCCGACAGAGCCAACAACTTTCTCATGGAAAGCAATCTCCCGTCCGTGATTTCTCAAAGCTCGCCCCGCGGCCGCGGCGAGCGCCGCGCGAGCAGGCCAACCGCCTGTCTCGCGGGCACAATCCCATAGTCCAGGTGAAGCTGCAATTAACGACGTCTGTCGGCTCGCGCACGGATCTTCGGACCGCGATGCACATTGAGACGCGCGAATACCGGGTTTAAGAGTTCACGATGAGATCGACCAGACGCTCGGTCAGCTTCCCGCATGAGCCCGGGCGCCGAGGGCGTCGACTTGGCGTTCCGGCTCGGCGCGCTGAAGGATTGATGCCTGGTTGCGCGAAGGATCCTGACCTATCGGCACCAGCTGGTCGCGAGCCCGTCCTACCTGAAGACGTGCAATCCCCCGGAGAGGCCCCAGGATCTTGTCGGCCATCGGTTGCTCACCTTTTCTCACTGGAAGCCGGAGAATAGCTACCTTCGTTCACAAGAACGGGAAGGACAAGGAAACCGTGACTTTTCAGGCTCACTTCTCGATGAACGACTTCACCGGCTTGGCGCCCGCGTTGGTCGCGGGCGCCGGAATTGGCGATCTTCCGCCGGTCGTCCAACGAATCGCGAGCGCGCAGTGTCGGCGCCTTGGGGAATTGTCAGGCTGCCGCCGATTGGATGCACGCCCGCCAGCCGGCCGGTTAGCCGGTTTCATTTTAGGCTCCGGCAGGCACGGAGATGTGTGCGGTTGGCTTTTCTCGCCCCGGACCGCTGCGCGGATGGGCGAACTACTTCCAAGTAGGAACCGTCAACAAGGCGTATCGGGCGCTCGACGCTTACACAGCCGTGCGGTTGCGCCGGTGGTTGCGCTTCAAGCACAAAGTCAGGCGACGAAGGGGCGGGAGCTATCCACTCTCGCACCTCTACGGGCACTTCGGGCTCGTACGTCTGAGCCGGCTTGGGCACGACGTGCCGTGGACGAAGGCGTGAGGTCTTGTCCGAGAGCCGGATGCGGGTGATCCGCACGTCCGGTTCGATGAGGGGGGTGTGGAAACGGAGCTACGGCTGAGCCACTAAGGCACCGCCAGACGAAAGGGGCGGCAACAGACATGCTCAGCCTAACGCCACCGCGCCACACTCCTACTCTACGCACAGCGCTCTCGTCGATCACAATCATAAGACGAAACAGCGACCTCGAGTCTCAGGTTTTGGCCTTGCCACCCTTGGCCGCGGATGCGGGCTCCGCCGCACCGTCTTTGCCCTTCGTTTGTCGCCCGAGGAGGCGCATGAGCTCTTCAATGGCATCGCGACTGACACGCTCGTCGGTCTGCGGGATCGTACCCTCATTGGCGTGCTGATCTACAGTTTGGCGATGGTGTCAGCGGCGGTTTCCATGCGATCTACGGGTATATCCGGGTTTCAACGGACAAACAGACCACTGAGAACCAGCGGTTTGAAATCCTCAAATATGCTGATGAGAAGCACCTCAAGATTGACCGCTGGATCGACGAGACTGTGAGCGCGACACGCAAGCTCTCAGAGCGGAAATTAGGCAGGCTCCTCTCAGACATGCAAAAAGGCGACATCCTCCTAGTTTCCGAGCTCTCCCGCCTCGGCCGCTCGATCATGGAGGTCATGAGCATTCTCCACACCTTAATGGAAAAAAATGTCAAAGTGTTCACGACCAAAGAGCGCTACGAACTTGGCAACAACATCAGCTCCAAAGTTTTAGCCTTTGCCTTCAGTCTTTCCGCGGAGATCGAGCGCTCCATGATCTCCTCCCGGACAAAAGAGGCCTTAGCCCGGAAGAAAAGCGAGGGAATGCGGTTGGGCCGTCCGAAAGGCAGCCTATCCAGCGTGACCAAGCTTACCGGGAAGGATGATCTCATCCGGGAATACCTGCAGAAGAAAATCCCCCAGACGGTTATTGCGAGACTTTTAAACGTCAACCAGGGCAGCACAAAGGCTAACAGTTGAAACTTTACCCATTTCCCCTCCTGCGTGAGATTAACGACAATGTCGCCAAAATCAACTTCCACTTCCACTTCCTCGCCCAGCAGATGCTCCTGGACACCAAAAGCAGCTCTTAAACAAAGGGGTAACCGGTTGGCATTAAGAAGCCTTGCAATCACAGTGTGAGGGATTTTTTTAGCAATATATTCCCTTATCAGATCATCTTTCCCGGTTAATTTCGTCACGCCGCCTCTTTATAAGTCTTGTCTCAGCTGGACATCTTGTTAAGCCACTGGTTCCGCGGCTAGTGTCACAATGAGAGGTTAGCTTGTTTTGCGAATGCTTTGATCTCCTTGCCGCCGTCGCAGCAGAAGTCAGTGGCAGGCGGGATGAGATCGCGGAGGGCCTCGCTGAGGCTTGCCGCGTCGAGGCTGGGAGAACGAACGTCGCGCCGCGGCGATCGCGTGCGACAACGACGGGGATCTGCTCTGTAAGGACGTCATGCTCATTCGCTCGCCCGCCGACGGATGTAGACGCCATGCCGTTCGACGAGATACTCTCTCGGCTCGTTTAGCTTCATAAAGCTCAATGCCGATCCGCCCCAGTACAAATGGTTTTATCCCATCGACTGGCCGCAACTTTCGGCGATGATCCGGTTTGAGCGAGCCAAAGGCCGGTGCGAGAGGTGCGGCAGACCGCATGGCCGTGAGATCCAGCATTTAGGCGATGGTCGATGGTGGGATGAAGACGAACGGACCTGGCGCAATGGACGCGGACGGGCTTTGCGCCGCCTTGCTCGGGTTGGCGACGACATCGCTGTTCGGACAACCAGGATCGTGCTGGCGGCTGCGCACCTTGACCACGATCCCACCAATAACCGGCTGCGAAATCTGAAGGCCCTTTGCCAGCGTTGCCATATGCTTCACGACTGTGCAGAGCACCGTCGGCGGCGCTTGATCACGCTGCGAATGCGGGAGGCGATAGGAGACCTGTTTCTGGGTCCTTATCGCACGTAGCCGCTGAACCCGATGAGCCATGGCTGCGCGTTCCGGTGGATCGTGAACACGGATTCCGTTTGATTGTGAACATCCAATCCAGTTGATCCTGAACACCGGTTCCGGTCGATCGTGAACACCGATTCCGGTGATCATGAACGCGGCCTGGAGCGCCACGGTGGGTCTGTGCTGCTGACAGTCTTCAACCAGGGGTAGTCCCGATCCTTTGCCGAGCAGCGGAGGATGGGAATGCCGGGCGAGAGATTGTCGATGCGGAAGATACGCGAGGTGCTGCGCCTGCGATTTGCTCAGGGGCTGAGCCAGCGGGCGATCGGGATCAGTTTGCGGCTGAGCACGGGGGCGGTGAACACGTACCTCAATCGTGCGCGGCGGGCAGGACTGGGTTGGCCGTTACCGGACGGGTTGGACGACGCGCAACTGGAGACGCTGCTGTATCCGCCTCCGCCGGCGGTGGCGGCGGAGCAGCGGCCGGCGCCGGACTGGGCGGCGGTGCACCGCGAGTTGCGGCGGCCGAATATGACGCTATCGCTGCTCTGGGAAGAATACCGTGGCGGAACGGGAGCCCAGGACGGGTTTGGCTACTCCTGGTTCTGCGACCTGTATCGCGAATGGGTTGGCCGGCTGAAGCCGACACTGCGCCAGGTGCACACCGCGGGTGAGCGGATCTTCGTCGACTTCGCCGGTCACGCCATGGAGGTGATCGACGGGGCGACCGGAGAGGTGCGCCGGGCCGAGATATTCGTCGCGGTGCTGGGCGCCTCCAGCTACACCTTCGCCGAAGCGACCTGGACGCAGTCGCTGCCGGATTGGATTGCCGCGCACGTCGCCATGCTGGCGTTCATCGGTGGCGCGCCGCGGCAGATCGTCAGCGACAACCTGCGCGCCGGGATCACCCGGGCCTGCTTCTACGAGCCGCTGGTCAACCGCACTTATGCCGATATGGCGTCGCACTACGGCACCGCAGTGGTTCCGGCACGGCCGTACAAGCCGCGCGACAAGGCCAAGGTGGAAGTCGGCGTTCAGGTGGTGCAGCGCTGGATATTGGCGCGTCTGCGCAATCGGCAGTTCTTCTCCCTGGCCGAACTAAATCAAGCGATCCGCGAACTGGTCGATCAGCTCAACGATCGGCCAATGCGCGGCTGGGGCGCCACCCGACGCGCGCTCTATGAGCAGGTCGACCGGCCCGCCCTGCGGGAGCTGCCGCCGGCGGCCTACGAATATGCTGACTGGAAGCGCTGCCGGGTCAACCTCGACTACCACGTCGAGATCGACAAGCACTTCTACTCGGTGCCGTTCCGGCTGCTCCGCGAAGAGGTGGAAGCGCGCATCACTGCAAAGACGGTGGAGATCTTCCACCACGGCAAGCTGGTCGCCGCCCATCTGCGTAGCCTGCGGCCGTACCGCCCGACCACGCTCGCCGACCACATGCCGAGTTCGCACCGGCGCTACCGCGACTGGACGCACGAGCGGATCCTGCGAGAGGCGGCAGCGATCGGCGACGACGCCGCGGCGTTGGTCGAGATCATCCTGCGTTCGCGCCCGCATCCCGAGCAGGGGTTCCGCTCCTGCATCGGCATTCTCCGGCTGGCGACGCGCTACGACGCCGAGCGGCTGGATGCCGCCTGCGCACGGGCGCTCGCCCTGGGCACCCGCTCGTACAGCTCGGTCGCTGCGATCCTGAAGAATGCCCAGGACAGGAAGCCGCGCGAGCCGGACCACCCCAGCCTGTTCCACGAGAACATCCGCGGCCCCGGCTACTACCATTGAAAGGAGAGACGATGCTGACCCACCCTCTGGCCGAGCGCCTGCGCAGCCTCGGCATGGCCGCCATGGCCGATGCGTTCCTCGAGATGCAGACCACGTCGGCCGCCACCGATCTCACCCGCGAGGACTGGCTCGGCCTGCTGCTCGACCGCGAAGTGACCGCGCGCGACAACAAGCGTCTCGGCCGACGATTGCGCCAGGCCAGATTGCGCCAGAACGCTGTGGTCGAGGATACCGACTTCCGCACCCCGCGCGGTCTGGACCGTGCCCTGTTCCACAAACTCACTGGCTGTGACTGGATCCGTCACAGCCAGCACCTGGTGATCGGCGGTCCGACGGGTACCGGCAAATCGTGGCTGGCCTGCGCTCTGGGACACAAGGCCTGCCGGGAAGGCTTCTCGGTGCTCGATCGGCGTGCGCCGCGGCTGTTCGCCGAGCTCGCCACCGCCCGTGGTGAAGGAAGGCTGCCGCGGATGCTGGCGATGCTGGAGCGCACCAGGCTGCTGATCATCGACGACTGGGGTCCGGAACCGCTGACCGCCGAGCAGCGGCGAGATCTGCTGGAGATCGTCGATGACCGGTACGAGAAGGGCTCGCTGCTGGTGACCAGCCAGGTCCCCGTGACGCGCTGGCACGAACTGGTCGGCGATCCGACGATCGGCGATGCCATCCTCGACCGCGTCGTGCACCGCGCCCATCGCATCGAGCTGAAGGGGCCGAGTCTACGCAAGCGTCACGCTGTCAGTGCTCCGACGGAGGGCGACAGCTCTGCCGCTGTCCGATGAACACCGGTCCGCTCCGAGCCTGCCGATCACGCCGCCTGAGCCGCGGCTCACCCGGCTATCACCCATTGCATTGCGTTACGTAACGGGAATCCCGCCATGCCAAGAGGCCGACACCCCGAAGCTGAGCACCCGCTCAGCAACGCCGAACGCCAAGCCCGCTATCGCGCGCGCCGCGAAGCCCACAAGGCAGTGCCCGTCGTCCGATATCGGCGGCCTGCCGACCGGCGCACCCGCTCGCAGCGCTGGCTCGACACGGTCGCCGGGCTCCTCGCCCTGCAAGCCGAATACGCCGCCTGGTACGACGCCTTGCCGGATAGCCTCCGCGACACCCCTACTGCTGCGGCCTTGCAGGCCATCGTCGATCTGGATCTCGATGAACTCGCCGCCATCGTGCCGCCGCGGGGGTACGGACGCGATTGACCGGCCAGGAGCAAGCAATGTGCATCCGCAACTATCGGGGAAAATATGCCGAGCCGCGCTGGCGCCGCTTGACGAACACCAAGGAAAGATGAGACGGGACAACCGTCAGTGACAACCACCCACCGTGACGGCGTGCCGCTCGCCAGCGCCCGCTCAGGCCAGCGCGAGCGGGTGTTCATGATCACCGGAATCGGTGTTCATGATCGAACGGATTAACCGTTCAAGATCACCGGAATGCGCAACTGGCTGCATCGTCGGGCCGGACCCGGCTTCATTGACGATGTCGTCGGGGCAGATTCGCTGAGTGCAGGGCTCCGTCGAGAACTCGCCAGCTGCGCTAGCTAGCCTTCCTCGGCCATCTCGTCTCGCCTGCCGCTGCCCGTTTGGCGCGCGATGCCGAACAGGTCATGATTGTTCGACGGGCGCGCTCTTGGGACCGCTCACGCCCTGCCAGCGCGTCCACAGGCCGGCGAAGGCGAACAGTGCAAACCACATCAAGGTCCTGCGCGGCTTCGTGTTGGCGTATTCACAAAACGAAGTGGCGGGCGCGATGCAGCGGTTCCTCTTGCCGAGCCATCCTCCGCCAGTTCGGGCTTGTGAGGTTGCGGATGTTGGTCACAGGCCCGCCGCGATACTGCGGCAGCCGCGGCATGCCACAGCGCGCCATGACCAGCTCGCGCTCACCATCGGTGCCGACGCGGACGATCGGAGCCACCTGGTCGGGGAAAAAATCGCCGGCAGGGGCGGCAGATTGCCTGGGCGAACCTGCTTCACGCTGGACAGGTCGCGGATAGCGGATTGCCCTTTGGTGACGCTGTAGGGGTTGCACATGGCGACAACCTCTGCAGCGATCGGGGGCGACAGGGCAATGAGGACGAAATTGCTATCCACACTCCGCTCACTCGCCAACGCGATCCTGGGGAAGACCGGCAAGCCGGATCGGCTCGACACAGCGACCCGTATGACGATGGACGCGGATTTCCGCCGCAGGGGCGAGCCCTCAACGCCAGAGCGCGACCCGGCGCAGAAGGTCGACGCCAGTCGACAAGCTGATCCGGATGGTTGGCGAGCAAGACGCGAAGCCGCCGCCGCGTCGCGCAAAGGCGCCGACGTATTCAAATCGTCTCCGCCGCACCAAGAGGCGCAGATAAGGCCTATGAATGGTGTTCGCTTTTCGCCCCGTCGCCTCCGGCAGGCGCTAGGGCCGGCGGTTCGGGTAGCCATGTGGTAGCCGCACCGTTCAAGCAACGCCGCGTGTTTAGCATAACTTCTTGAACTTATTGGCGCGCCCGACAGGATTCGAACCTGTGGCCTCTGCCTTCGGAGGGCAACGCTCTATCCAGCTGAGCTACGGGCGCATCACGTCCCCGCCGATCAGGACCGGCGGGACCTCTCCCATAGACGAATTCGACGCGGAAGGGAATTCCCCGCGCCGCTTCAGGCCGCGAGCGGCGCCGGCGCCTGCTCGACGCCGAAATATAGCAGTTAGCGCGGTTCGATGTCTGAGAGCGGCATCACGACGAAGATGTCGGTGGTGTTGAAGGCGGGGTCGACAGCCGGGACAGTGCTGAAGGTCGCGCCGAGGCGCCAGTAGCCTTTGACGAGCGGCGGCAGGACGCGGATCAGCGCGCGCGGGTCGGCCGGCGGCACGGAGCAGCCATAGCCGGACGGGCCGGCGCAATGGCGCCACGGCGCGACTCGCCACGACAGATCGCCGCCGCCAGCGGCAAGCGCCCGGATGCCGCCCGCGTGCAGGGCGGGATCGGCCCCCGGCAGGCTCGCGCAGCCGATCATCGCGTCGATGTTGTGATGGCGCGCATAGGCCCAGAGCCCGCGCCACAGCAGTTCGAGCACGCGCCGGCCGCGGTGGGTCGGCGCGATGCAGGCACGGCCGACCTCGAGAAAGCGGGTCAGGGGGCGGCGGGCGATCAGCGAATCGACGTCGAATTCGAGCGCGCTGTAGAAGCCGAAGTTGCGCTCGGCCACGTCCTGCCGCAGCAGACGATAGACGCCGACGAACCGCGGCGAGCCGTCGCGATGATGAAGCGTTCTGTCGACCACGATCAGATGGTCGCTGACGGCGTCGAACGGACAAACGTCGCGGCGAATGATCCGGGCGGTCGGATCGGGGGTGGCGCCGCCCTCCTCGAAGAACGCCCGATAGCGCAGCTTCTGCGCCCGCCGGACGTCCTTCTTGGTGATCGCCAGTCGCGCTTCGAGCGCGCCGGATCGCGCCAGCACCGGGCCGAGGCCCGCGAGATCGCGTTTGCGGGAGAATCGACGCAGGAACCCGCGGGCGCCGTCCGCCCCCGGCCTCGATGCGAATGTCAGCGCCACTCCAGCGTCCCCGCGAATTTGCTTTGTCCACAAAGCAGAACCATGTTCGCCGGAAGGTTTTATGACGCCCGGCCGAGCGCGCCAAGCAGCGTGTCCCCTCGGCCGCACAGATGCTCGATTTCCCCGGCCAGATCGCCGAAGTCGAAGGGTTTGACCAGGAATGCGTCGAACCCCGCCGCCTTGCACGCCCGCCGCTCGTCCTCGAGCGCATTGGCGGTCAATGCGATGACCGGCGTTCTGGGCGAGCGGCTCTCGGCCTCGAGCCGGCGCAGACGCCGCGTCGCTTCGAGGCCGTCGAGGCCCGGCATCTTGAGGTCCATGAGGATGAGGTCGAACGCGGCCGGCGCGCCGGGCGCGGGCGCGGCGAGTCGCAACGCTTCGTCTCCGTCCGCCGCGCGGACGACGTCGAAACCGAGGCGGGCGAGGGCCTTCTGCGCGATGAGGGCGTTGATGTCGTTGTCCTCGGCGAGCAGCGCCCGCCGCGTCGGCGATCGTGTCTCGTCCGGCCGCTCGCGGGGAAATTCCGCCGCCAGGCGCTCGAACAGCGAGCGCGCGCGCACCGGTTTCACGAGCCATCCGTCGAAGCCCGCAAGCGACGTCTGCCCGAAGGCCCGACGCTCGAACAGCGAAAACAGGACCAGGCTCTTCGGCGCGCCGGCCGCTCGGGCGGCGCGCGCCAGCCGGTCGGTCGCCTCGGGGCCGAGCGCGCAATCGACGATGACGAGGTCCGGCCGCTCGGATTCGGCAAGGGCGGCAAGGCCGGATTCGAGCCCTTCCGCGCGCGCGACCCTGGCCCCGGCTTCGATCAGGCGCGCCGCGATGGCGGGGGCCTCGAACGGCGAATTGGCGATGATGAGCGCCCGCGCGCCCCTGAGCTCCGCCCCCTTGATGTCGCGGGCGCCGGCGCCCGCGCGGGAAGCCTTCGGCAGAAAGACCGAGAAGGCGAAGACCGAACCGCCGCCGGGGTTGTCGTCGAGAGTCAGCGCGCCGCCCATCAGGCGGACGAGTTGGCGGGAGATGGCGAGCCCCAGCCCCGCGCCCTCGGATCGGCGCGCGTCGGAGCCGTCGCCCTGCTCGAAGTCCTCGAAAATCGCCGCGCGCCGATCCGGCGGCACGCCCGGGCCGGTGTCGGTCACCGCGAAGCGCAGCGTCCGCTCCTGCCCGGGCTCGACCGAGACGCAGACGCCGCCGACCGAGGTGAACTTCACAGCGTTGCCGGCGAGGTTCATCAGCACCTGCCTCAGGCGCATGCCGTCGGCGAGCACGAAACGCGGCGCCTCGGCGCTGATCGAGGCGGCGATTTCGAGCCCCTTGCTCTGGGCGCGCGGCGCGAGCAGCTCGACCACGCCCTCGACGAGCTTCACGAGATCGACCGTCTCGACGACGAGGCCGAGATGGCCGGTCTCGAACTTGGAGAGATCGAGAATCTGGTCGACGAGCGCGATCAGCGCCGCGCCGGAACTGCGGATCGTCTCGACGTAGCTCATGTTCTCGGGGCTAAGCTCAGCGTCGCGCAACAGGTCCGCCATGCCGAGAATGCCGTTGATCGGGGTGCGGATCTCGTGGCTCATGGTGGCGAGGAAGCGGGATTTCGCTTCGCTCGCCGCCTCCGCCCTGTCGCGCGCCGCGGCGGCTTCCTTGAGCCGCCAGACCTCGTCGCGCAGCGCCTCGTTCTCGACCGCGGCGCGCTTCGCACGCTCCTCGGCCTTCGACCAGGCGCGCGCCAGCGCAGCCGCGAGCCCGACCGCGAGCGCGAGCGCGACGATCGCCCCCGCCTGAAGGCTCAGCGCATGCGCAGCAATGATCGCGCCCGTGTCCATCGAAGGCCCCGCCATCCGAGACTGAGAATCTCAGACCGGGGTTGAGATATCCTTTTCGAGGATTGCGCGGGGCTGTCGCGGGCGACGGGGCCGCCGCTTTGGAAGGCGCCGGGCCGAGAACCGGGGTCCTGGCGGTGACGGCCTAACTAGGGTCGCGACGCGGGCTTGTACCAGATATTGGGGTTCAAGACCTGCGCGGCCATACCATTCCCGGGCGCGAATCGGGACTTTTCAAGGGGTTGCGGCGCCATTTCCGGGCGGCGCAACTCCCAACCGGCGTCTTGTTCCATCCAAAGAGTCCGCGAAGCGGGCGTCTCGAGGGACCTGCTGGCGGAGCCAGCGAGCATCCTTCGAGGCCCATGACGATGGGCGCATCGGGAACGGCGCCGAAAATCCTTTCCAATATGCGCCGTGAGCCCGCCCGAAACCGGAAAACGCACGCAAACAGGACCGAAAAACCCTTCCTTTTCCTTCCCTTTTCTTCCATTTCTGACCGCGATTCGCGACTTGTCAAAGGGTTGCGCCCGATAGGGCCGCGAAAATTTTTCGCTCTTATTGTGTTTCGTGTTGATACGGTCCGAGTCCGGCAGCGGCGGCGATCCAGGGAGCCGGGCCGCCATCGGCGGGCATGGCTTCGAGGGTTCGGCGCCAACTCAGGTACGTGGGAAGGTTTTCGGTGGCGACGCCGTGGAAGCGTCGCATCCACTCTTTGAGGCGTCCGTGGTAGGCGTTGACGTTGTTTATATGGAACTGCAATTCTTCGGGCTTGGGGTTGCCGGGCGCGGGTAGGACATGGACTTTGAGCTTGGCCCGCTTGGCGAAAGCGGTGATGGCCGAGCCGCCGTCGCAGCAGAAATCGGTTGAAGGCGGAATTCGTTCGCCGAACGCTTCTTTTAGGCTGGCGGCGTCGAGGCGGGACAGGACGGCGTCGAACGTGGCGCCGCTGCGGTCGCGAGCCACGACGACGGGAATCTGCTCGGCCGAGAGGCCGCGCTTGGCGGCTTTGCCGCCGCGGCGGCGCGCGGGCCTGGCGAGGCCGCCCCGCCGACCCTTTAAGGACTCGAGTATGAATGTTTCATCGGCCTCGACGATGCCCGAAAGGCTCTTGGGTTTGTCGAGGTTGAGAGCGGCGAGAAACCGATGCCGCCATCGGAAGGCGGTGCTCGGGTGGATCTGGCAGCGGTCGGCCGCCTTGGCGAGGCTCTCCCCTTCGATCAGGGCTCGCGCCTGATCGAACCAGCGATCCTTGTTGTGCAGGCCGGCCACCGGAGTGCTGTGAACGGATTGAAAGTCCTGCGGCATTCCACGCAGCGATAGCGCGGCAAACCTCTCGCCTCACCCCAGGGCCGGACATCGAGCGCGCCGCAGCGCGGACATCCCGTCCGCGAATAACGCTCCTTTGCGATTTCCCGGAAAATATCGCGCTCGCCCGATGCGGAAAGCGTCGCCGCAACCGCATCGCTGCGCTCCTCGGCCCTCTTCGCGTCCCCCGCCGCAGACCTCGGTTCGCAGATCTCGACGCCCTCCTCACAGGGATCGTCAGCTTCCGCGAGCGCGAGCTCGCGAAACACGACACGGCGCTGCGCCGCACTCAACGACGACAGCGCGGCCAGCCATCCCGCGAAATCCGACGGCTTCATCTTCCCCCCCAAAATGCCCAGAGCCTTTATCGCTCATGTCAACACACATTGCAATAAGAGCGAAAGTTTTTTTTGCTCCCTCCCTTCCCAGAAACTCCCCTTTGGCGCCGAGGAAACCGGGGCCGTGCGCCGCCGCCGCCGGAGGCATCGGATGCGCGGCGCCGGTAGGCCTAAGGCTCCGATTGAAGCGAGCAAATCGGGCTCTCCTTCAGGGCGACGGTTATCAGAACGGATATAGAACACAAACCCGAGCTTGGCAAGAAATTGTTGGCTTTCTGGGCGGTTCCGCTTTGCCGTCACGCCGCCGCTGACACGGCGCGGCTCAAAGGATCGATGATCGCCTCTTGCCTCTTGCCTCTGGCCCTCGGCGCGCGCGCCGCGCGCTGCGAGGCGCAGCGGGCCGCACGGGTTCGACGGAACCGGACAAATCGGCGATCTCCTTTAGGGCGGCAGCAAGCTGGCAGTGTTTGAACAAACATAGAACATTTTCGCAACTCTGGCAAGGAATTGTCCTCTGCGCGGCTTCGGGGTTACCGCTCAGCGTTCACTGTCGTGGTCGAAACGGCGCTTCCCGAAGCGCAATCGCCTCCTTTGAATTCAGTTTGTTATCGCCGCCCTTTGGAGTTGTACTGGAAAATGGTATCTTACTGCCGAAGATAAAATACAAGTTCATGATATAATTTTCACTCGGCCCATCCCCTCACACCGCTGGCTGGTTCATGCCTTGAGCAGCGGCCGGGCGCCTCTGTCACCGTCATGGCCGGGCTTATCCCGGCCATCCACGCGCTCGTGCTGCAATGTCGCATACGTTTGTCGTCGCAATTGGTGGAAAACAGGGACCTTTCGTCGGTTGATGGAGAACGGCGCCACGGCTTGGGACGGCTTGGGCGCGGAACCGCGTGGATGGCCGGGACGAGCCCGGCCATGACCCCGGGCTGTCGAGGAACGAACCCGCCGGACGGGCGGGCCCGGCGCTCGCAGACGCGATCCAAAAAATCCCCGGACTCCGGGGGTCTTGTTTCAACCGGTCGGTTGGCGATCAGAAGTAACGGGTGATACGGAGGCGGCCCTGGAATCCGCTGGAAACGCCGCGCCAGTCGCCCGGCACGAAGGTCGCGGCGCTGGTCCCGTTGGGATTGACGCCGCCAAAGTTGTAGACCGTCCCGAGGAACCCGCTCGGCCTGGTCTGGTCCGTGCTCTGATACATCAGCTCGAGGTCGAAGTTGAGGTTGGTGACCGGGTTCCAGCCGACGTCGGCGCCGATGAGCCAGTCTGAAGGCGTTGGGCGACATCGGGCCCTGGATCCCCTGGGCGAGCAGGCAACCCGCGAGGCCGAGCGCGAAATTGCACCCGCCGCCCATGTTGCTCCACCTGATCCCACCGATCGAGCCTTCGAGGTCGGTGTAGAACTGCGGAGTCCAGTGGTGCTCGAGCAGGGCGGTCACCGACCAGGCGTAGGGCGTCGACCATTGGTTGGTGGCTGGGTTGAAGAACGCGTCGGCGAGCCACATCGGCTGGCCGTTGCCGTTGACCGCGCCGTTGTCGGTCCACATCCCGTCCGGTATACCCGAGTACCACACCGCGCTCTGCGAGTAGGCGCCGGTGACGACAAGATCGTCGCCCGAGCCCCAGAAGCCGCCCCACCAGTTCTGCAGGAGGAGCTTCACGCCGGCGTCGACGGCCCAGCCGGTCTTGGTTTCCTGGCCGTTGCAGCCGACGCGGCTGGTGAGACCGCAAGTGAAGGTGCCGTCGAAACCGTCCGCGGCGACGTTGACGTCGTGCAGAACGCCGGACACCTGCGCCTCGCCCCAGCCCTGCTTGACATGCAGGTTGCCGACGAAGTCGGGCCAGCGCTGGCCGCCGTAGGTGATGTTCGAAGGATTGAAGCCCAGCTGACCATTCCCACCATTACCGAAGTCGAATGTCTGCGGACCCGAGTTCGTATTGAAGTACGAGCCGTTCAGTTGGGTGCCGCCGCCGGACGCGCCTTCGGTGCCGGGGCTTTCGGCCGAGATCGTCGCCGAGAAGCCGCCGCCGAACGACGCCGTGTAGGCCATCAGCAACGGCTCGTTGAACCCCTTGCGGTCGGGGGAGAAGAAGTTCGCAAAGTTGTCGCCGCCGCCGATGAACGAAAAGAACGAGGCGGCCTTACCGGCGGTGATGCCGGCCCAGGTCAGGTACGCCTGATCCACGTAGAATAAGTTGGTTACGCCGGCGTCATTGAACTGAAGCGGGTCGAGGCCGTTGCCGACATCGCCGCGCACGTCAATATGCCCGAGCAGGGGGCCGTAGAAGGTGTTGGAGGCGAAATCGAGATCGACTTCGCCGCGGCCCGTCCATCCGGTGTCGTTACGGTAGAAGGTCGTGTTCTGTTGCGCGGGGCTCGCCGCGAGGAGCACGCGCTGGGTGGCGCGATTGTCCAATCCGGCTATGGTCGCGAGACCGCGATCGAAAGCCGGAAAAAGAGTATTGGCAGCCAAAGCCTCTCCGGGCGTGCCATAGTTGTATTGGGTGTTGAGGTTGCCGCCCACAAACTGAGCGGTGACGTAGCCCGAGATCTTCATGCAGGTGTCGGAGCCGGGCAGGACCCAGCCGACGATGCCGGCGACGTTGCAGATTTGGACGTATTCGACAGGCGCCGCCTTGCGGGTGGGAAGATCGGCCGCCTGTGCGCCGGCGACGGCGACGATCCCGGCCGCCGAACCGAGCAACATGCTCTTGATGAGCGTCATTAATTGACCTCCAGTTGACATTTGTGGGCGTTGGTTCTTCTCACTCTCGATCCGGCGGTCCGCTTCAAGCGACCCATGAAACCGAAGGTGGTCAGCCCCCTCTTCCCGATGTTTTCGGACCTCGGCGGTCTGCCCCGAGGAGCCGACCCCTGAAATCCGTCCGCGACCGGGACTCTCCCGTTCACACGACTCAACATACCTTCCTCGCGGCGAGTCTCAACAGCAATCTGTCTTGAAATCGCCTTGGAACCGCCTTTCCTGAGACGCTGTTGCATAAAGGTCACGATTTGCCGCTCCGGCGGGGCTCGCGGTCGGTTTCAGCTGTCTTAACAAAACGTTAACTTGGTGGAAACAAGGGGCGGCGGAGAATTGCCGGGCATCCTCGGAACGTCATGGCCGTCCCCGGGTTAAACCCGGGGATCCCCGGCCATCCACGCCGAGGCGCAAAGAGACTCGGGTCCGACACGCGGGCATCTCCGCAACCATGTGAAAACAAGAGTGTTTTATTTGCGGAGGCTCGGCTTCTTGATGCCCGGCTCGAGGCCGGGCATGAAAGCGGGAAGGTCGGCGCCCCATCGGGCATGGCGGTAGTATGCGCCATCAACGGGTAAAAATCCACCGGCCCGTCCTGCCCGTCCCCGGACTTGATCCGGGGATCGAGCCGGGCATCCAGGAACCGAGCCTCGGCCATCGCCGCCATGAACCTGCCCCGGACGAATCGTCCGGCGGTTAAACAAGCCCGCTGGTTCCCCAACCATAAACCCAAAGCCTTCTTTGTGCCCGGCTCAATCCCCGGATCAAGTCCGGGGACGGGCATGACGGCGGTAGGGTCCGTCGAGCATGGCGGCGGCATGCGCCATCCAGCGGATAAAAACCCACCCGCCCGTCCTGCCCGTCCCCGGACTTGATCCGGGGATTGAGCCGGGCATCCAGAAGCCCAACCTCGGCCAACCTCGCCATGCGCCTGCCTGGATGAGTGGGGCCGTTTCCCCTGCCTGGCCAAGCCGGCGGTTCAAAAAGCCGGCTGGCTCTCGGGCCGTAATCGCGGAGGCTCGGCTTTTTGATGCCCGGCTCAAGGCCGGGCATGACGGCGGCAAGGTCGGCGTCCCGTGATGGCGGCGGCATGCGCCATCGTCGCCATGCGACTGCCCGAGTGAGGGCCGGTCCCCTGCTCCGGCAGGACGTCGCTTCAAAATGCCGGGTGGTTCCCCAGCCATAATCGCGGAGGCTCGGCTTCTTGATGCCCGGCTCAAGGCCGGGCATGACGGCGGGAAGGTCGGCGCCCTGTCGGGCATGATCGGAATGCGCTATCCAGCGCCATCCAGCGGGTAAAAACCCACCGGCCCGTCCTGCCCGGCCTTGAGCCGGGCTCCAGACACCCAACCTCGGCCAACGTCGCCATGGGTCTGCCCGGATGAGCCGGCCCGGTCTCCCGCTCGGCCAAGCCGGCGGCTCAACAATTGAGCGTCTCGTAAAGGCCGGCCCATCCCGGGTTGAAATCGTGAATTAGCGCCAGCTTCCAGAGACGCGGCCAGTGCTTGAGGTTCTTTTCCCGCTGCAAGGCGTTCCGAATGTCGTCGTAGAATTCGTAGTAAGCTAGGCGTTTCAAGCCGTAACGCTTGGTAAACCCGTCGACGACGCCCTCGCGATGCTCCCACACCCGCCGATCAAGGTTGCTGGTCACGCCGACATAGAGCGTGCCCTGCGGCTTGTTCGTCATGATGTAGACATAGTGATGTAGACATAGTGTAGACATAGCCGCCTTTCATGGGCGAATAATCTCGGAAGGTCGCCTCGGTTGGTAGCATCGCCAGACGACGGATGGCAAATTTTGAAAAGCCGGGTGTTGCGGCGCCGGCATTCGTCATGCATGGGCTTAACCCACACGTCATGCACGGGCTTGACCCGTGCATCCAGGCGCGGCCCGCGCTCGCCAAGGTTCTTCGCCTGAATGCCCGGCTCAAGGCCGGGCAAGACGGCCTCTTGGATGCCCGGCTCGAGGCCGGGCAGGACGGCAGGAGCGATTCGTCTCCCAAGCCCTCCCCCGTTTACGCGGGCCATATGGGCCGCGAATCGTGACTCGCCCCGCCCGCCGCTATCGCGGCGACGGCGCCCGCGCCTCGATGACGACGAACGCCTGGGCGAGCGGCGGCTCGTCGGTGATCGTCAGGTGGATGAAGCCTTCGGTTCCCGGCGGCAGGATCGCCTTCAGCCGTTCGGCCGCGCCGCCCGTCAGACGCATGGTCGGCTGGCCCGAGGGCAGATTGACCACCCCCATGTCGCGCCAGTAAACGCCGCGCCTCAATCCGGTGCCCAGCGCCTTGGCGCAGGCTTCCTTGGCCGCGAACCGTTTGGCGTAGGAGGCGGCGCGCCCCGCCCGGGCATCCGAGCGGCGCCGCTCGATCTCGGTGAAGCAGCGGTCGATGAAGCGCTCGCCGAACCGCTCGAGCGTCTGCTCGATGCGGCGGACGTCGCAGAGGTCGCTGCCGACGCCGACGATCACCCGCGGCCCTCGGCGTTCGCCCGCCCTTCCTCCATCGCGGCGCGCATGCATTTCACGCTTTCGGCGAGGCCGACGAAAATCGCTTCGCCGATCAGAAAATGGCCGATGTTGAGCTCGACGACCTGCGGCAGCCCGGCGATGATGCGGGCCGAATTGTAGTCGAGTCCGTGGCCGGCGTGGCATTCGAGCCCGAGCGCCGGCGTCTGGGCGGCGGCGACCCTGAGGCGGCCGAATTCATAGTCGGCGTGCGCCGAATCGCCGTGCGCCAGCGCGTCGCACCAAGCGCCGGTGTGCAGTTCGACCACCGGCGCGCCGAGATCGGCGCTCGCCTTCAAGGCCTCGCCCGAGGGCTCGATGAACATCGAAACCCGGATCCCCGCCTTGCCCAGCTCTGCGACGAAAGGCTTTAGCGCGCGAAAACCGTTGACCACGTCGAGGCCGCCCTCGGTCGTCCGCTCGGTGCGCTTTTCCGGCACGAGGCAGCAGGCGTGCGGGCGGATGCTGAGCGCGATGTCGAGCATCGCCTCGGTCGCGGCCATTTCGAAATTGAGCGGCTTCTTGATCGAGGCCTTGAGGCGGCGCATGTCCTCGTCCTGGATGTGGCGCCGGTCCTCGCGCAGATGCGCGGTGATGCCGTCCGCTCCGGCGTCGATGGCGACGAGGGCCGCGCGGACCGGATCGGGAAGCGCCCCGCCGCGCGCGTTGCGCACGGTCGCGACATGGTCGACGTTGACGCCCAGGCGAAGCGCGGTCATCGGATGGGTCGCCTATTCATTGGATCCGTCTCCTCTTCAATATACATTACACATTTTCTGGAGGTCGCTGTAGTGGCCGCGCGCGCGACTGATCTGCCGGCCCTGCGAGCGAGCGCCCTTCCCGAGCGATGACGGCGATGAGCAGGAGAACGCCCAAGCCGAGCCATGTATAGCCTAGCCCGAGGAAAGTCCTCTTGAGCGCCTCGACCCAATTCGGCGGCTTGTCCCGCGAGAGGAGCTCCGGCGGCAGCGCGGATCGAATCTCCGGCGCGTCGAGCAATTCGCGCAGCCGGCTCGATAGGTATGGGATCTCAAAGAGGGGGGCGCCCGCGAGATACGAAGCATCCCCGGTGGCGAGATAGCCCCGCAAATTCTTCGCTTCGACCTCTGCAGTTTGGCGTCGGAACTCCAGGGAGCCCGGCGGAGCGGCTGGATGCGCCAACGACGAAGCGGCGACGGCCAGCCATCCCGCGAGGGCCAGCGAGTGCCAAATCTTGCGCTGGCCGCCGATCGGGTCCGACCCCAGGAGCCAAATGACGCTCGTCAGGTTGATCGCCAGGCCGATCAAAAGGGTATCGAAATACCGGAACTCGAGCGGCATCGCCGCACGGCCCGCCGCGAGCGCGAGGAATTGGGCCAGGAGCCATCCGAACGCCCCGACGTTGAACCAACGCGGATCGCCCAACGCAGGGCGATTGGCAAACGTGCGCAGGCAAAACAGCGCCGACGGCAAACCGATGACCAATCCCAAGACCGGGCGGGCGGGCCAACTCGCCAACTCGGAAAAAGCCGACAGGAACTGACTCAGCGAGTGCGCCCTATACGGGTCCGACGCCTGCGCGTGAGGCACGAGGCTCACCAGGACGACGGCCGTCACGGCGAGGGCGGCGATCCCGAGCCACTCCCGAAGGCCCCCTCTCCGACCGCACACCATTTGCAAGAGATGCAGGCCGATCGCCGCGGCGAGGGTGAGCGCGCCGGAAGCCATGCAGAGAAACGAGGCGACCGCGCACAGGCTTCCTGCCGCCCATCGCGGCGACCACGCCCGGCTGTCGGCCAGAAACCACAAGCTCGAGAACGAAAACGCCAGCAGCAAATAGAAGTGCGTGTTGAATCCGAGCAATAGGTTATCGTAACTCAGGGGAGGGGCGTTTATCAGGCTCGATACAATCATCGCGGCCGGCGCCCAGCCCCGGCGAAGCCCCCGCGAAAGCGCGTAGCTGATGGCGACGATCGTTGCGGCGTCCAGGATCGCGTTGGCGATCATTTGTAAAACAACATCCCAGTAGCCGGAGATGTTGAAGATCGCCAAAGTCAGCAATCGTGTGAAAAAAATGACGTGCTCATTGTGCGCAGCAAACAAACCGCCAACCGTAAGCTTTCCCTGGATATAGGGTTTTAACAAGTTGGCCCATTCACCTTCCCACTCATCCCAGAGCGGCGTCGAATTTCCGGCGTAGTTGATGGCGGCAGCCCGGGAACCGATGAGAATGAGGAAAAGCGATAGGAATAGAAGGCTCTTGGGTCTCTTGTTGAGAAATCGAAGAACCGCATCGATCGCCATCAGCGCCGCGCGGACCGAATCGGGCAGCGCCCCGCCGCGCGCGTTGCGCACGGTGGCGACATGGTCGACGTTGACGCCCAGGCGAAGCGCGGTCATCGGACAGGCCCTACTTTAAGCGGCGCCGGCGAGCGCGCGGCTTCCGGGCTTCACCGCCGGCACCGCCGCCAGCTCCGGCGGCAGCGCGTCGGCAAGATAGGCCGGGATGTCGAGCGTCGCCAGCGCGACACGCGGAAGGCCGATGTCGGCCTTGCCGCCCGAGCGGTCGATCAGGCAGGCGGCGCCGACGATCTTGCCGGGGTGTTCTGCGAGCGCCTCGAGGCACTCGCGTGACGAGAGCCCGGTCGTGATGATGTCCTCGACCATCAGCACCCGCGCTCCCGGCGCGATCGAAAAGCCGCGCCTCAGCTTGAACGCGCCGTTCTCGCGCTCGACAAAAATCGCCTTGGCGCCGAGCCAGCGCGCGGTCTCGTAGCCGGGCACGATGCCGCCGACCGCGGGCGAAGCGACGACGCTGATCGGCCCGAACGCTTGGCGCGCCTTTTCGGCCAGCGCCCGGCACAGGCGCTCGGTACGGGCGGGGTCCTGGAAGACGAACATCTTTTGCAGGAATATTGGCGAGTGCAGCCCGCTGGAGAGGATGAAATGGCCCTCGAGCAGGGCGCCGGCGGCGCGGAACTCGTCAAGCGTCTCTTCTGCGGTCAAGGTCGCGGTCATGCCCTTTTCTTAGCAGGCCGCCGTTCGCCGCGCCAAGGCGGCGCGCGGGGGGCCCCTCCTCCGCAGGGCGATTGCTCCAGGTTAAGAAGTGGTTTGCCTGCCCCCTCCACCGCCCTTCGGGCGGTCCCCCTCCCCCGCATTGCGGGGGAGGATGAGGCGGCGCCGCGGCTTTCCTCACCCGCGCAGCGGGGGACGGGACCACGCGAAGCGTGGTGGAGGGGGTGCGGCGCGCGCGGCAGGCCGGGCTCGTTTATCTGAAGCGACCCCCTGCCCTTCATCGACGTTCGGACGGTCATCCCCCGCCCGAGCGGGGGAGGATCACGGGCACGGCTCGGAATCCAGGTTAACAAAACACGTGTCGCGCCGAAAAATGGGTACCGTGGGTTGTTTGCGCACCGACCAGGCTCGCCCCGCGAGCGGCTTTGTGAAGCCAATGCCGGTCGCGGAGTCCATAACTTCCTCTCCGCAGCGTCAACATCTCGGGCAAATCGCCGGATTTCAACCTTCTGTTAACCCGACTTCCGAGCCGTGGATCACGGGATAGGCTGCTTGTCCGCGACCATGCTAACCTGGGAGGAGCCGCGCCGTCGGCTTTTTCCTGTCCCGATCCGCGGGCGGGGGGGACGAGGGGTAGGCCGTTTGTCTTGAGACTATGCCGAAGTCATTCGAAACGAAGCTCCTTGGCGTCGAGCCCGACGCGACGGCCCCGGACGGCACTGCGGTGCGGCTCCTGCTCAGCCTCCGCGCGGGAAGCATGGCGCATTTCGAACTCCCGGCCGGCGCGGTGTCGCACGCCGTGACGCATCGCACGGTCGAGGAGATCTGGTACGTGCTCTCGGGCCGCGGAATTTTATGGCGGCGATCGCCGGAGGCCGAGCGGATCGAGCCGATCGGGCCCGGCGTCGCGGTGACGATCCCGCTCGGCGTCGCGTTCCAGTTTCGCGCCGAGGAGGCCGCTCCGCTGGCCTTTGTCGCGGTCACCATGCCGCCGTGGCCGGGCATGGACGAGGCGGTCGCGGTCGAGGGCCCTTGGACGCCGACGGTCTCGGCCGGCCGCTGATCGGACGGGCCTTGCGCGGCGACGAGGCCGCTGGTAGCCAAGAGCGCGCCGAAAAGCGCCGGTTTAGCTCAGTTGGTAGAGCAACGGTTTTGTAAACCGTGGGTCGGGGGTTCGAGTCCCTCAACCGGCACCAACGCGCTATCTCATGACGTCCAATTTTGTCCAAAAGGCTATTGATTTTTCAGAGAAATTGGCTAGCTTGGTGTCCAAAACGATCCAAGGGCGCCATTGACAGCCAACAATTTTGTTGGCCTCATTGTTGGCCCTGAGGCCAACACCCCTTCACCGAGGCCAACACGACGCCGCTCACGGACAAACAGATTCAGGCCCTTCGCCGACCGGAAGGGAGGGTTGCGAAGCACTCCGATGGCGGCGGCCTTCAGCTCTGGGTGACGCCCTCGGGGGCGAAGCTCTGGTATCTCGCCTATCGTTTCGGCGGGAAGCAGCGCAAGCTAGCTATCGGCCCGTATCCGACAATCCCCCTCAAGGAGGCGCGAGCGCGTCGCGATCAGGCGAAGCGCCAACTGGATGTTGGTCTCGACCCGAGCCAACAGAAACGCCTCGCCAAGCTGACCGCAACGGCGAAGCAGGCCAACACGTTCGAAGTGCTCGCGGCCGAATGTCCTTGAGTTCGTCCTGCCATTTGCTCGACTAGGCCGCCTGGCGCGACGACGAGGCAGCGCTCCAGGTCGCCGCGAATGATCAGCTCCTTGATGAAAAGCCCGCCATGATCGTCTTGCCCGCACCTGGATCGTCGGCGAGCAGGAAGCGCAAGGGCTGTCGCGGAAGCATTTCGCCATAAACGGCGGTAATTTGATGAGGCAGCGGGTCGATTTTCGACGAATGGACCGCGAGATAGGGGTCGAACAGGTGCGCCAGCCTGATCCGCTGCGCTTCCGAGGCCATCCTGAACGCTTCCCCATCCCCGTCGAAGCCGAAGGCTCGCGTCGCCTGCAACAACTCAAGGCGCGGCTCGTTGTCGCGAAAGAGCACGATTTCCGCCGGCCCGTCCGCGCCGCGGTAAACGACATTGAGCGCGCTTGACCCGATCCACTCGGCCCTCACGACCTCGACAGACTGCCGGGCCGGCCAGTCCGCGTATCTTCGCGCCGGCAGTGACGCCTTCCAGCCTTAACACGCTACCCCGCTCGTAGGATTTTTTCGGCAGAAAGCCGAGGCCAGCTCTCGCCCATTTGTGGCGGATAAATTACCCCCTTGCTAGCACATTTCTCACTCTCATTGCATGCCAGCGCCCGCCGCGAGGCGTTGGAACGCCCCGCGCGTTTAAGGCGTCGGCGATGGCGCGCAGGGTCGTGGCGCCAGATTTGCGAATTTCGGCGATTATCGGCAGCGCGTTCGCCCGCGGGCTCCCTACCGCATTCACACAAGTCGACAAGGAGGACGCCAGACCCGGCGGGGTGAACCCAGATCGGGTCGGTCGAACTCGCCGCGGCGGAGCGGCTTTTCGAGGCGGGGTAAGGAGAAAAATTCCCTGCGCGCAGCGAATTCGCAGGGAACTCGGCGTTTTGCGGGAGAATCCGCGTCGAAAAGGCCTCGGATTTCAGGTCCTTCCGGCAAAATTCCCTAAGCGGAGAAGCAGGGAATTTTTTTGCCCCGAGCAGGGAACGCGCAGGGAGTTTTTCGCGCGGCGCAGGGATTCTCGGGAGGCCGAAAAGCCCGGCCGCCCCGGGCCCTCGGAACCGCGATCGGCCTTCTTGAAGAGGCGCTTGAGCGGGCGTCAGAGATGGCTCGATAATGTTGGCAGTTTTACCGTCGCCCGATGCGGCGCGTTCCGCGGGCGCATGGTGCACGTAACGCTTGGTCAGCCCAACACATTGTGCACTGCCGCGACGATTTTGGGTTGACTCCAAAATCTCAATGTGGCGAATATTCGCCCGCAAGCTTGGCAAATGCCCGCTTTGTGTTCACCGGAGGACGTAACCAGAAGCCCGACGCCGGAGTTTGACACGTGATGCCGAATGCCTTGAACGGCGCGTATCCGGATGGCAGCTGTCAGCTTTTGGAGGAGGGTGGCGAACGCGTGTTCCGCCGAGGGTGGCGCGCAGGTGACGGCAACCGTAGCGCCATGCTAGTCGTATTGCCTGCCGCGGAGCACCCGTCGCCATCAAGCCTCGATCACCTCGGTTTGAAGGATGAACCGGGTAGGGCGTGGGCGGTGCGGCCGCTGGAGCTTGTGCGCGACGGGGACCGGGCCATGCTGGTGCTCGAAGATGTCAGCGGCGAGCCGCTCGACCGGCTACTCGGCGCGCCCATGGACGTGGGACGCTTCCTGCGCCTGGCCATCGGTATCGCCATGGCTCTGGGCAAGTTCCACCAGCGCGGCCTCGTCCACAAGGACATCAAGCCGGCCAACATCCTCGTAAACGGCGCGACCGGCGAGGTGCGGCTCACCGGCTTCGGCATCGCATCTCGCCTCCCCCGCGAGCGACAGGCGGCCAAGCCGCCTGAGTTCATCGCCGGGAAACTCGCCTACATGGCGCCCGAGCAGACAGGACGCATGAACCGTTCGGTCAACTCCCGCAGCGACCTCTACGCACTCGGCGTCACCCTCTACGAGATGCTCGCGGGCGAACTGCCCTTCACCGCCTCCGATCCGATGGAATGGGTGCATTGCCACATTGCCCGCCAGCCGGCGCCGCCGGACGAGCGGGTGGCGGACATCCCAGGGCCGCTCTCGGCGATCGTGATGAAGCTCCTCGCCAAGACCGCCGAGGACCGTTATCAGACCGCAGCCGGCCTCGAGAGCGACCTTCGGAGATGCCTGACCGAATGGGAGGCGCAGCGGCGGATTGATGACTTCCCGCTCGGCGAACACGACACGCCCGACTGGCTCCTGATTCCCGAGAAACTCTACGGGCGGCAACGCGAGGTCGAGACCTTGCTTGCCGCCTTCGATCGCGTGGTCGCGAGCGGCGCGTCGGAGCTGGTGCTGGTCTCGGGCTATTCCGGCATCGGCAAGTCGTCGGTCGTCAACGAGCTGCACAAGGCGCTTGTCCCGACGCGCGGCCTCTTCG
The DNA here is from genome assembly GCA_963758335.1 of uncultured Alphaproteobacteria bacterium. Lineage (GTDB taxonomy): Bacteria > Pseudomonadota > Alphaproteobacteria > Rhizobiales > Beijerinckiaceae > Roseiarcus. The sequence goes on from CAVWVF010000005.1 coordinate 101,013, forward strand.
CCGCCGGCAAGTTCGATCAATATAAGCGCGACATTCCCTATGCGACCCTGGTGCAGGCTCTTCAGAGCCTGGTGCGGCCGCTTCTGAGCAAGGGCGACGCCGAGCTGGCGAGCTGGCGCGGCGCGTTTCTGGAGGCGCTGGACCCGAACGCACGGCTCATGACCGACCTCATCCCCGAACTGAAGCTCATCATCGGCGACCAGCCGCCAGTCCCGGAACTTGAGCCGCAGCAGGCGCAAAGTCGTTTCCAGCTTGTGTTCCGCCAACTCATCGGCGTCTTCGCCCGGCCGGAACATCCGCTGGCGCTCTTCCTGGACGATCTGCAGTGGCTCGACGCGGCGACGCTCGACCTGCTCGAGGATCTGCTGACGCGGTCGGATCTGCAACACCTGATGTTGATCGGCGCCTATCGGGACAATGAAGTCGATGCCAGCCATCCCCTGATGCGCAAACTCGACGCGACCCGCCAAACGGGAGTGCAGGTGCAGGAGATCCGCCTGGCGCCGCTCGCCCACGACGACCTCGGGCAGTTGATCGCCGACGCGCTTCGCTGCGAACCTCCGGGCGCGGCGCCGCTGGCGCAGCTGGCGCATGAGAAGACCGCCGGCAATCCGTTTTTCGTGATTCAGTTTCTTTACGCACTCGCCGAAGAGGGCTTGCTCCGCTTCGATTATGCGGTGGCGCGCTGGTCCTGGGACCTCGCTCGCATTCACGACAAGGGTTACACGGACAACGTCGTCGACCTCATGGCTGGCAAGCTGACTCGCCTGCCGGTCGAAACGCAGCAGGCGTTGCAGCAGCTGGCCTGTCTCGGCAATACCGCCGAATTCAGGATGCTCTCGATCGTTCTCCAGATGTCGGAGGAGCAGATCCACGCGATTTTGTGGTCGGCCGTCCGCCAGGAATTGATCGAGCGGCTGGAAGGCTCCTATAGATTTAGCCACGACCGTGTGCAGGAAGCCGCCTACTCAATGATCCCGGCCGAAGCACGAGCCGAGGCTCATCTGCTAATCGGACGCTTGCTGGCGGTGCAGACGCCGCCCGAGAAACGGGAGGAGGCGATCTTCGAGATCGTCAATCAGCTCAACCGCGGCGCGGTCTTGATCACTTCGCGAGAAGAGCGCGAGCAGCTCGCGGAGTTCAACCTGATCGCCGGCAAGCGCGCCAAGGGGTCCACCGCCTACGCTTCGGCGCTCACCTATCTCGATGCGGGCGCAGCGCTGTTGGGGGAAGAGGGCTGGGAGCGCCGGCGCGAGCTGATCTTTGCGCTGGAGCTGAGCCGGGCCGAATGCGAATACCTGCTCGGGGAGTTGGCGTCAGCGGAAGAACGGCTCGCGATGTTATCGACTCGCGCACGGACCACTGTTGACTCTGCGGCTGTTACCTGCGTGCGCATCAATCTCTACACGACCTTGGACCAGAGCGACAGCGCTGTCGGGGTGGGCCTGGAGTATCTCCGCCGGGTTGACGGCCAGTGGTCGCTGCACCCAACGGCGAAGGACGTACGTCAGGACTATGATCGTTTGTGGCAGCAGCTGGGGTCCGGGTCGATCGAAGCATTGCTGGATCTGCCGCCGATGAGAGACCCGGACCGGTGTGCGACCATAGACGTGCTCACGGTGCTTACGTCGCCGGCCTTGTTCACCGACTTGAATTTGTTTCGTCTCGTCGTCAGTCGGATGGCGACCCTCAGCCTGGAGCATGGCAACGACGACGGGTCATGCCTCGCCTATGCATGGCTGGGCGGGGTCCTGGGGACGTACTTCGAAGAATACCAGGCAGGGTTCCGCTTTGGCAGACTTGGCCTTGATCTGGTCGAGAAGCATGGGCTCGACCGCTTCAGAGCTCGCGTCTACCTGGTCTTCGCTGTCCACGTCGCTCACTGGACTCAGCCCTTGCAGACGTCTCGCGCCTTCCTCAGTCGCGCCGTTGAGGCGGCGCAGGATGCCGGTGACCTTTCTTATGCAGCCTATAGCTGCATCGACTTGATCACAAACCGCATTGCCACTGGAGATTCGCTCAGTGAAGTCGAGCGAGAGGCCGAGCATGGCCTCGAATACGCGCGGAAAGTAAGATTTCGGTCTCGCCAGCGACTGCATCACTGGGCAGCTCAGGCTCATCCGGATGCTCCGTGGACTGACGCCGGACTTCACCTCCTTTAATGACGCGGAGTTCGACGAGGGCCGCTTCGAGCAACATCTGCAGAACAATCCCCAGCTGGCCATTGGCGCGTGCTGGTATTGGATTCGTAGGCTGCAAGCGAGCATCTTCGCCAGCGACGAGGCATCTGCTATTGCGGCGGTATCGAAAGCCGCGCCGCTGCTTTGGACGGCTCCGACCCAATTTGAGTTGGCTGAATACCATTTCTACGGGGCGCTTGCTCGGGCGGCGCATTGCGATTTGACCGCGGCCGAGGAGCGGTCTCAGCATTTGGAAGCGCTGGCAGCTCATCACAAGCAGCTCGCGGTCTGGGCAGAGAACTGCCCCGCGACTTTCGCGAACCGCGCGACATTGGTAGGCGCCGAGATTGCGCGCCTCGAAGGTCGGGAGCTGGACGCGATGCGCCTCTATGAAGGGGCGATTCGGCTGGCGCGCGAACACGGTTTCATGCAGAACGAGGGCTTAGCCCACGAACGCGCCGCACGGTTTTGCTTGGCGCGCGGCTTTCAGACGATCGCTGGCGCCTATCTGCGTGGGGAGCCGGGGGCAAGGTGCGGCAACTCGAAGAGATGTATCCGCACCTGAGGGCGGAGGAGCACGCGCCAGGCCCGACGAGCACGATCGCTGCGCCGATCGAACGCCTCGACCTCGCGACTGTGATCAAGGTGTCGCAGGCTGTCTCGGGCGAGATGGTGCTGGAGAAACTGATCGACACGCTCATGCGCACCGCGATCGAACAGGCGGGCGCCGACCGCGGCCTGTTGATCCTGTCGCGAGAGGCCGAGCCGCGTATCGAGGCGGAAGCCACGACCTCCAGCGACACGGTCCTGGTGGAACTTCGTGATGCGCCCGTGACCGCCTCCGTGCTGCCGGAGACGGTCCTCCACTATGTCTTGCGAAGCCGGGAAACGGTCGTTCTCGACGCTGCCGCAACCCAGTCCTCGTTCGCTGCGGACCCTTACATCCGCCAGCGCCAGGCACGTTCCATTCTCTGTCTGCCATTAATCAACCAGGGCAAGCTCGTCGGCGCGCTCTACCTCGAGAACAACCTGGCGCGCAGCGTTTTCGCGCCGACCAGGATGGCGGTTCTGAAACTGCTTGCGTCGCAGGCGGCGATCGCGCTCGAGAATTCGCGGCTTTATCGCGATCTCGAAGATCGCGAAGGGAAGATTCGGCGCCTAGTCGACTCCAACATCATCGGCGTTTTCGTCGGGGACTTCGATGGTCGGATTCTCGAGGCCAATGACGCCTTTCTCCGAATCGTCGGATACGACCGTGAGGGCCTCGCGGCGGGCCGCATCAACTGGAAGGATCTGACCCCCCGGGACTGGCGCGATCGCGACGCACGATGGATCGAAGAGCACAAACGGACTGGGGTCCGGCTGCCGATCGAGAAGGAATACTTCCGGAAAGACGGCAGCCGCGTCCCCATTCTGCTGGGCTCGGCGACGGTCGAAGAAGGAGGAAACCAATCTGTCACTTTCGTGCTCGATTTGAGCGAGCGCAAGCAGGCGGAAGAGGCCCTTCGGGAAAGCGAATACAAGCTCCGTCAAATCATCGACACGGTACCGGGCCTCATCTGGTCAACGGGCCCCGACGGTGAACCGACCCATGTCAGTCAGCGCCTTTTGGACTACAGCGGCATGCGATTTGAGGAGTTCAAGCAGGTTGGTTGGAAGGCATTCGTGCACCCGGACGACTTTCCACAAACTGAAAAGGCTTACTATCAAGCAATTCAGACCGGAACTTCGTACCATGGTGTCCTCCGTCTACGCCGGGCGGACGGCGAGTTTCGTTGGCACCATGCTCGTTGTGAGCCTCTGCGCGATCGGCAGGGACGCATCATTCAGTGGTATGGCCTGTCTGTTGACATCGATGAAGCACAGTTGCAAGCCATTCTAATTGTGCTTCCGGCTTATACCTGGTACGCGGCTCCGTCCGGCGCCCTCACCTTCGTGAATAAACGAACTGCGGATTACCTTGGTCTTCCGAAAGATCATTTCCTACGTTTCGGCATCGACATTGGCGCACAGTGGGACGCCCATATCCCGTTGTTGCATCCGAACGACCAAGAAGAATCACGCAAAGTCTGGTCAACCTGTCTGCGCACGGGCGAGGCCGGTGAGGTGAGTTCTCGAGCTCGTAACGCTCAAGGAGGCTACCGCTGGTTCCTCAGTCGCGCCGAACCGCTCCGGGCGAGCGATGGAACGCTACTGCAGTGGGTCGGGGTAAATCTGGATATCGAAGAGCTCAAGTGCGCCGAGCAAGCATTGCAGGAGAGCGAAGCGAAGTTCCGCGACTTCGCCGAAAGCGCCTCCGATTGGTTTTGGGAGATCGGTCCGGACTACAAATTCACGCTGCTGACCGAGAATGCGTTTGGTTCAAACGGGGCGGATCGAATCGGCACGGCGTGCTGGGATCACGCTCTCGACCTTGAAACGGAAGCGGAGAAGTGGCGGCTTGTTTGGGCGACTCTCGAATCACGCAAACCGTTCCGTGACTTCGTATATTGCTCCATGGGCGGCAACGATTCTCCAATGTACGTGAAGGCCAGCGGCAAGCCGGTGTTTGACACCAACGGAGAATTCCGTGGCTATCGCGGCACCGGCACCGATGTGACAGCGATCGTGCGCGCGCAACGAGCAGAGGAATCGTTGCGGGCAGTACAGGCGGAACTTGCCCATGCGAGTCGCGTAAACACGTTGGGTCAGCTCACCGCTTCGATCGCTCACGAAATCACGCAGCCAATCGCCGCCGCGCGCAACAACGCCCGTGCCGCCCTCAATTTTCTGGATAAGCAGCGGCCAGACCTGGGCGAGGTCAGGGAAGCGCTCGGCTGTGTCGTAGGCGATGCCGACCGCGCGGGAGTCATCATCGACTGGATCCGCGATCACATCAAGAAAGCGCCGCCGCGAAAGCATCGTTTTGATCTCAATGAAGCGATCAATGAGGTGATTGTGTTGGCGCGAAGCGCAATCGCCGAGAATGGAGTTTCCGTCCAGACCCGCCTGACGGAGGGGCTGGCTCCCGTTGAGGGAGATCGTGTTCAATTGCAACAAGTCATTCTGAACATGGTCCTGAACGCGGCCGAAGCAATGAGCGCGGTCGACGAGGGGGCGCGTGAGTTGTTGATTAGCACCGGGCAAAGCCGGACAAATGGCGTCCTCGTCGCGGTGCGCGATTCTGGGCCGGGCATCGATCCGGAACATATCGAGCGCGTTTTCGATGCTTTCTACACCACGAAGTCCAGCGGAGTGGGGATGGGGCTCTCGATCTGCCGGTCGATCATCGACGCGCACGGAGGCCGGCTGTGGGCTGACGCAAACGAGCCCAGAGGCGCCGTATTTCAGTTCACCTTGCCCAGCCCGGAAAGGAGCTCATGAATTCTCTTTGGGCGGCTGATCAGAATGGAGAGCCGCACGAAGACACTGCATGAGACGCTTCTCATCAACGGGTTTGCGAAGGTAGCAAACGACCTCATCGTTCAGGGCGAGGGCCCGGACGTTGTCATCGGGGCAGGCCGGCACGAGGATGCCGGCGGCGAGGCGCTCGACCGGCTGCTCGGCGCGCCCATGGAGGTGGGACGCTTCTTGCGCCTTGTCTTGAACTAGCCAAGTAGACAACCTTAGAGTATTGGTCGTCCGTCTCAGGGTGGCCACCGAGTTGGATGACAGCGGCTCTCAGCGATCCTCTGCGACTCGCTGTCTCCGACAACGAAGGTGTAAATCTGTGGATCGGCCATGGAGCGATCTATGTCCAAGGAGGGTAACAGAGCTGAAAAGGCGGTAACGAGCAGCGAGCAAGAGCTTCGTTTGCTGGTGGAGGCGATTCCGGCGCTAGTGTGGAGGGCGAGGCCTGACGGCAATATCGACTACGTCAACAAGCGTGTGCTCGAATATCTTGGAGCGCCACCGTGCGAAGTCATTGGCTGGGGATGGATGGAAAAAGTCCATCCGGACGATGTCGCATTCAAGGTGCGGACTTGGCTCGAAAATCTCGAATCCGGAAATCCTCACGATGCAGCCTGCAGATTTCGAGGAGCGGACGGCCGATATCGGTGGTTCGCTGTACGCGCAGAGCCACTGCGAGGTGGCGATGGCAGGGTGCTAAGTTGGTACGGCGTCCTGATCGATATTGATGATCGGAGAAAGGCGGAGGACGCCCTTCGGGAAAGCGAATACAAGCTCCGTCAAATCATCGAAACGGTGCCCAGCTTGCTCTGGTCACTAGGGCCCGATGGCGAACAAACACAACTCAATCAGCGGGCTTTGGACTATATCGGTGTGCGATTTGAGGATCTCCTGCATCTTGGTTGGACCAAATTCCTCCATCCGGATGACCTTTCAGAAACTGCAAATGCCTTCGATCACGCCATTCAGACCGGAACTTCCTACCAGGCTGTGCACCGTCTACGTCGGGCCGACGGCGAGTATCGTTGGCATCATGCCCGTGGTGAGCCTCTACGTGATCGACAGGGACGCGTCATCCAGTGGTACGGCTTGACTGTTGACATCGATGAAGGCAAGCAGGCCGAAGACCGGCTGCGCCGCAGTGAGGCCTATCTCGCCGAAGCCCAGCGCCTGAGTCACACAGGCAGTTTCGGGTGGACGCCCTCCACCGGCGAACTTCACTGGTCGGATGAAAGCTTTCGGATTTTCGAATACGACCCGAGTGTCAAGCCGACGATCGAACGGGTGCTGCAGCGCATTCACCCCGACGACCGCGCTATCATGCGTCAAGTTATTGACGAGACATCGAGCGGCGAAAAGGATTTCGACGTTACGCACCGTCTGTTGATGTCGGACGGTTCAGTCAAGTTCGTGCATGTGTTGAGCCACGCCTTGAAAGATGCGGCCGGCAATCTGGAGATTGTCGGAGCGCTGATGGACGTGACCGAGAATACCTGTCTGTACCGCGATCTCGCAGAACGCGAAGCGAAGATTCGGCGCCTAGTCAACTCCAACATCATCGGCATCTTCACTTTCATCTGGGAGGCGGAAGGCCGGATTCTTGAGGCCAATGACGCGTTTCTTCAGATGGTGGGGTACGACCGTAAGGATCTCGTCTCGGGCCAAGTGCGCTGGACCGATCTGACGCCTACCGAATGGCGCGAGCGCGACGAACGCACCCACGCAGAACGGAAATCAACCGGGACTATGCAGCCGTACGAAAAGGAGTATTTCCGGAAAGACGGCAGCCGTGTGCCCGTGCTGATCGGTGCGGCGAACTTCGAAGAAAGCGGGAACCAAGGCGTCGCATTCGTGCTCGACTTGACCGAGCGCAAGCAGGCCGAAAAACTCGCCAGGCTGGGCACGGAAGCCCTGCGCCGCAGCGAAGCCCGTCTGGCCGAAGCACAGAGGCTGACTCACATCGGTGTGGCGGCCTACAACGAGACGGCGATCCTCTATGGGTCGGAGGAGACTTACCGCATCTGGGGGTTTGATCCGGCGCAGGGTATTCCGAGTCGCGAAGCCGTGTTCCAACGCATCCACCCGGACGACCGGGACCGGTTGGACGCAGAGGCGCGCATTGCGCGAAAAAAGACGCTACTCGATCGGGTACAGAATTGTACTGCCCGATGGAACGGTGAAACACCTTGAATCAATCGGCGAACCTGAGTTCTCTGCACCGGGGAGCTTATCGAGGTGGTCGCTACACAGATTGACGTGACGGAACGCAAGCGCGCCGAGGCAGCATTGCTGGAAAAGCCAAGCGAAATTCCGCGACTACGCCGAAAGCGCCTCCGATTGGTTTTGGGAAATCGGTCCGGACTACAAATTCACGCTGTTGACCGAGAATGCGTTTGGTTCAAACACGGCGGATCGAATTGGCAGGGCGTGCTGGGATCGAGCTCTCGACCTTGAAACGGAACCGGAGAAGTGGCGCCTTCTTTGGGCGACCCTCGAATCACGTAAACCGTTCCGTGACTTCGTATATTGCTCGATGGGCGGCAACGGCTCTCCAATGTACGTGAAGGCTAGCGGCAAGCCAGTGTTTGACCCCAACGGAGAATTCCGTGGCTATCGCGGCACCGGCGCCGATGTGACAGCAACCATGCGCGCACAGGAGGAGCATGAGAGGCTGCGTCAACTGGAGTCAGACCTCGCCCACATGAACCGCCTGAGCATGATGGGAGAACTGGCCGCCTCGCTGGCTCACGAAATCACGCAGCCAATCGCCGCCGCGCGCAACAACGCTCGCGCCGCCCTCAATTTTCTGGATAGGGAGCCGGCAGACCTGGGCGAGGTCAGGGAAGCGCTCGGCTGTGTCGTTGGCGACGCCGACCGCGCGGGAGTCATCGTCGACCGGATTCGTGATCACATCAAGAAAGCGCCTCCGAGAAAGCATCGTTTTGATCTCAATGGGGCGATCAATGAGGTGATTGTGTTGGCGCGAAGCGCAATCGCCGAGAATGGAGTTTCAGTCCAGACCCGCCTGACGGAGGGGCCGGCTCCCGTGTAGGGAGATCGTGTTCAATTGCAACAAGTCATTTTGAACTTGGTCCTGAACGCGGCCGAAGCAATGAGCGCGGTTGAGAAGGGGGCGCGTGAGTTGCTGATCAGCACCGAGCAAAGTCGTGCAAATGGCGTCCTCGTCGCGGTGCGCAATTCTGGGCCGGGCATCGATCCGGAACGTATCGAGCGCGTTTTCGATGCTTTCTACACCACGAAGTCCAGCGGGGTCGGGATGGGATTGTCGATCTGCCGGTCCATCATCGACGCCCACGGGGGCCGCCTGTGGGCAGACGCAAACGAGCCTAGAGGCGCCGTATTTCAGTTCACCTTGCCCAGCCCGGAAAGGAGCTCATGAATTCTCTTCACGCCGCTCATCAGAATGGAGAGCCGCACGAAGACACCGCATGAGATGCTTCTCATCAACGGGCTTGCGAAGGTAACAAACGACCCCATCGTTCAGGGCGCGGGCCCGGACGTCGTCATTGGGGTAGGCCGTCACGAGGATCGTCGGAATCGCATACCCCGCATCGATGAGATATCTGTAGAGCTCGAGTCCGGTCATCGCGGGCATATGGACGTCGGCGATCAAACAGGCGGTTTCGACAAGGCGAGGGGATGCGAGGAAATCGGCCGCGGATGGGAAAGCCTCGACGCTGTAGCCCAGCGACCTCATGAGTCTTCTCATGGACTCGCGAAAGAACTGATCATCCTCAACGACCGAAACCAATGACGCGTTCGGCATATAGCCTCCGGCAGTTCACCCGAACCCGCCATGCGGGCGCCCCCAACAATGTCGTCGCGCCCGCATTCCAATTGCGTATCCTGCGCCAAAGAGCGTCGCCTGAGCAATGCCACTGCTGCCACCGCCCTGTAAACTTTGGCTTATGCCCACATACGAATTCCGTAAGCTGCGCGACCAAGATGCCGCCGAGCCAATGTCAGTGCGCGTAACCTTCGGTTTGTGCCGCGCATGTCCTCTGGGCGAGAATGGCGCTGTTCTCGTCCACAGATTGGGACTAGCCTACGAACCGAAGAGCCACGCTGAACTTGCGACCGAAATAGAGGCTACTTTCCGTGATCCTTTTACCGTGAGCAGCAGCGATGCCTGACGCAAAGCCCACCGTCCTGGTCATCGACGACGATCCGGACCTTCGAGCCTCGGTTGGGCAACTTTTACGATCGGTCGGCTTGGACGCCCAGCTTTTCGCGTCCATTTCCGACTTTCTCAAGTCGGATCCTCCGGACGGCCCCACCTGCCTGGTGCTCGACGTGAGATTGCCGGGGCAAAGCGGTCTTGATTTTCAGCGCGAGCTCGCCGCGGCGAACAGGGAACTCCCTATCATCTTCATCACAGGGCACGGCGACATCCCGATGTCGGTGCAAGCGATGAAGGGTGGCGCCATTGAGTTCCTGACGAAGCCCTTCCGTGATCAGGAGCTCCTCGACGCCATTCAGCTCGGCCTCTCTCGCGATCGTGCCCGGCGGGAGAACGAAAAAACCTTGGCCGCCCTCAGGGAGCGCTTCGAATCGCTAAGCCCCAGGGAGCGCAAGATCATGATTGAGGTCGCGCGCGGTCGCCTGAGCAAACAGATTGCCTTCGATATCGGCATCGCCGAAGCCACGGTGAAGGTCCACCGCAGCAGGGTGATGCGGAAGATGAACGCCCGTTCGCTTCCCGAGCTCGGCCGAATGGCCGACAAGCTCAAGCTCGTGCCTGAGAAGCCGCAACACTCCTGAACCGGGCATACCAGCCTTTCTTGCGCCTCCCTCGATCAGCGCGCCCGCGCGTGCTGCGCCGGCAGTCCGACGGCCTGTTCGCCATGGCTTGTAAACCAAAGGTTCAGCGCACTCCAACCATAAGGTTATCCTGAACGACCAGCGTGCAATAGATCGCGGCGTTCCAAATCATCATATTCAGCACCGTCGAGCCATTCTTCAGCAAACTGGCGCACGCCCCGATAAGCATTTTTGCGGGCGCCTTCGACGGGCTCTACCCCGGAGATTGGCATGGCGGCTCGTCAGTTCACGGACGTAGTCAGCGACAGGTGAGGTTCAGCAATGAGCAAACGAGTGGCCGATCTACTGGTCGAAACGCTGCAGGCAGCCGGCGTGAAGAACTGTTACGGGATCGTCGGACACACGTTGAACCGGATCGCCCACGCCAACGATCGCGGCGCGCGGGGCGCGCCTCGGCGCATGAGACGTTGCGGATCAGAGGGTGGCCAGCCGGTGGCCGAAGATCGGCGCCCGCTATCGAATCATCGCGCAGACCAAGCGTCGCTGCACGACCAGAATTTTTTGCAAAGCGACTACCCAATATCCGGCGCGGCGCTTCTGAGAGGATCATCCTCGTTAAGGAGCTCGCGATGAGGGACTTAGATCGCTTATCCCGCACGACATCGGATACCTCGGAAAACCGAGTAGGGTCGTTTGCGCTTGGCTTTTTCGCGTTGCTCTGCGCTATGGCGGTCGGTTTCGTGTCGGAGTTAAGACCGCCTGTCTCAAATTCAGTTGACTACGGCTACGACGAGCAGCTCGGAGCTCAGACCCCTTCTCTGTCCGGCGCACGGCTTGTGTCGAATTGCTCCGACAAAGGCGCGGCCATACTGGGGGCGGCGGCCATGGACAGTCTGGATGAGCTCAGGGCCGGCGCGATCGTCGCTCGCGGCGGACCGCAGTCAACCGCAAAGCTTCAGACCGAGGCGATCGGAGGCCACCATGTCGAGTAGACGTTTCCTGGCTGTCGTCGGCGCTGTCGCGCCTCTGCCACGGATCGCGTTCGGCGCGGAATTCGTCAACCGCAGCGTGGATCTCGCGGCCGTGCGCGCCGCGATCACGGGCCACAACGGCAAGCTGATCGAGCTCACGCCGGACCAGTGGCAATTCCTTCGCGGCATCTACGCGATGAATCTCGAGGCGCCTCCGGGTCTGCCGTGTGGCGACGAGGCGGTGCTCGCGCACGTCGACGGCGAACCTGATGGTCTGGTGCTCTTCGTCGACGGCGACAAGGCCTGCACCCCAATGCACGCGCCGCGCGGGCTCCTTTCGCTCATGGATCAGTTCGCGGTGGGCGATATCAATCATCAAGAGGCCGGCCTCTAGGTCCTCTGGCGCGTATGCGGCATGCCAAGGTCGAAGGCGCCGAAATCCAGTTTACCAGTGCACCTTCGAGCAGGAGCCCGGCGGACGCCGCCTGCAAAAGACGGGAATTCGCGCTGAGTTTGCGAGGACCGATTGAGAGGCTTGACCAGGATCCAAGACCTCGACACGCCACTACGCTTGGCGTTGACCGCCTCGGGCTCGCAGCTCTCCGGGCGCCGGTCTTGTCGATCGCGGCCTTCGTGATCGTCGCGATCGCCGCCGTGTTCGGTATAGAGCGCATCGAAATCGACGATTCGCTCAGTCAATTGTTCCGCGCGGACACGCCGGAGTTCCGGCAATTCGAGGAGGTCTCTCGGCAGTTTCCATCGAGTGAATACGATCTTCTGGTCGTGGTCGAGGGACGGTCGCTGCTCGAGCGGGATTCGATCGAAAAGCTCCGTTCGCTCGTCACCGATCTTCAGCTCATCGATGGCGCGCGCGGCGCGATTTCCCTGTTTTCGGCGCGTCAACCATCAGGCGCGGGCGGCATTCCCGCGCCCCTCTTCCCGGAGGAGTTACCGCAAGGAGCCGAATACCAGGAGCTCGCGCGTCAGGTCGCAAGCAACGAACTCGTTCGAGGCAAGCTCCTATCCGAAGACGGGACGCTCGCGCTCATCGTGCTTTCCCTCGACCCGACCATCGTTAGGAGCGACAAGCTTCAGAACGTCGTCGATGACGTTCGTCGCACGGCGCAAGACAATTTGCAGGGCGCCGAGCTCACAGCGCAAGTGTCCGGCGTTCCGGCGATGCAGCTTGAGATCAGGAACGCATTGAAGCGCGACAGGCTCGTCTACAACGCGATCGGTTTCTTGCTCGGCTGCGCGATCGCGATCGCGTTCTTCCGCCGTCTGGCCTTCATGCTGATCGCCGCCGGGCCTCCTCTTGTGGCGATCGTGCTGGCGGTCGGCGCGCTGGGTGGTTGGGCTTTCGTCTCAACATATTTCTGAACGTAATGACGCCGCTGATCATGGTCATCGGCTTCTCCGACAGCATGCAGCTCACGTTTGCGGCGCGCGACCGCATACTCGGCGGCGAAGACAAGAGGACCGCTTTCGGCAACGCCGTAATCCCAAGTCGGTCCGGCCTGCGTTCTCACGCATGCGGCCGCGGCTCTTTCCTTCCTCGGGCTTCTCATTTCCAATTCGCAGCTCATCCGCGCTTTCGGCGAAGCAGGCTTCCTCTCGACCGTCGTGGCGCTCGTCACCGTTCTCTCGCTTGCGCTGGCTCTCGGCGTGCTGCTTATTCGGGACGAGGCGGCGTTTGTGGTGACGCTCAAGCGCGGCGACGCGGGTGTGAACGCGCTTCGCGGCTTTTGCGTCTGGATCGCGGCGCGCATCGTCGGCCGACCCGGCCTCAACAAACTCGTTGGGCTCGTCGTGGTTGGCAGTCTGGCAACCGTCTATTTCGGGTTGCCGCCGCGTTATCGCCTCGCCGACGAAGTCCCAGACAAAGAGCAGGCCCTGCAGGCGAACGGCAGGCTTGACCTCAAACTGACTGGGGCCAACCCGATCGACGTTCTGGTCCAATTCCCGCCCGGCATCGACCTCTTTGCGCCAGAGACGCTCGATGTCATCGCGAGGACGCACCACGCGGTGGAAAGGCAACCAGGCGTCGGCAACGTTTGGTCGCTGGAGACGCTGCGCGAGTGGCTCGCCGACAAGCTCGGCAAGCGGGACGTCGGGACTCTCAGGCAATACGTCGATCTGTTGCCACAATCTCTCGTGCGCAGGTTCATATCCGAGGATCGGGGCGCCGTGATCGTTTCGGGCCGCGTGCCGGACAAGGACGCGGCCGGACTATTGTCGATGCTCGACCAACTGGACCAGAGGCTGAGCGCAGTGCGCGCGGAGCATCCTGGCTACACGATCGCGCCGACCGGCCTCTCCGTCATCGCCGCCCGCAACAGCGCCGGCATGATCAACAAGCTCAACCGAGGATTGACGATTGAATTCGCCTTCGTGGCGGCGTTCATCGGCCTTGCATTCCGCTCATGGCCGGTGACCCTGGCGAGTCTGACGCCCGGATTGTTTCCTGTGGCTTCCGCCGGGGCGCTGCTTCGGCTGCTCGGCGTCGGTCTTCAATTTTCGAGCGTCGTGGCTCTCACCGTCTCGCTCGGCTTGAGCTTGAGCGCGACCCTCCATTTCCTCAACCGCATGGCGTCGGAGGATCGTCCCGACCGCGATCCGGCGGTCGCCGTCGAGCGCGCCACGTCGCTCGTCGGTCCCGCTCTCATTCTAACCTCGATCGTGCTCGCGTGCGGTCTGGCGGCCCTCGCGTTGTCAGATCTCCCCGCGCCTCGGCTGTTCGGCTGGCTCAGCGCGTTCGCCATGCTCGCCGCGCTGGTTGCCGATCTTCTGATCTTGCGGCCGACGATCACGTTTCTCCTGCGCCGCAGTCGGCAATTCGCGCCCTCCGCTTCGGGCGGCTATCGCACGCTTTTTGTGGAGTCGATCCCTAGACGGTGAAGGTCATGCTGAAACCTCAGTCCTCGCTATCCCTCTGCTCTCGGGCCAGAAACGTACTGTTGGCGGCCGGATCAGCGCCGCCAACTCGGCCGGTCCATTCGGAAAGTTTCTCGGGAGCTGGCGAGGATCTGGTCAAGTCACCAGCACGAGCGGCGCCGCCGAACGAGTCAGTTGCCGCGGGACCTACACGGGCTCGGAGAACGGAGCGGGACTCTCGCAAACGCTGGTTTGCGCAAGCGACAGCTATCGCTTCGACGTCCGCGGCTATGTCGTTGCGGAAGGCCAAAGCGTCCAGGGACACTGGCAGGAGATGTCGCGCAATGTCGCGGGTCACGTTGTCGGCAGGATCTCGGACGGCGAGTTCGAGGGAACCATCGCCGGTTCGGGGTTCGCGGCCGAGATGTCGATCAGATCGTCGAATCGCAGGCAGACCGTGGTCATGAGGCCGCGCGGGGGCGATATCGCCAAAGTGGATATCATTCTTTCTCGCGAGAGCCGACCAGCTAGAGCGGGATGAATTTTAGACGAATCGCCCGAACCGCCGCTGGATTTGCTGGTAACAGCGGCAAAAACAGCGGATTTCGCCAAACGGGGCGTCTCCGCCGCGCTTGGCGCGGCCGAAATGCTTGCAAGTTCAAAGCGCTGATCGGAAACCTGCGCTGCAGGCGGAACAGCGAAAGAATTCGCCGTAACAGCGGATTTTGACGGCGCCGCCGATTTCAATCAGCAAGGGCGGACGACGGGCCTCAAAGGGGGCAAGCCGGGGAAGCAGAGCCACGCCAGGTCTTCCGCGCCTCTCCGGCAAGGCTGGGGTAGGCCGGTTCGACCTAAATTCATCCCGCGTTAGCTCAGCCGCGATTTCCGATCCCGTCAATCGTTGTCAGCTCCTGCCTGCCCCCTAAGCGCACCCGACCACGCGCCCGAGACAAACCGCTCCGTCGCCTCGCGAACCTGCGGCGCGGAATATTTCCGGGGCGCCTCCGCCGTGTTGATCTCGCCTGTCCGATAGTCGTTGCGATAGGCCGCCCTTTCGCTGTCGCCCCGCGCATAGCGCTCGCGCCCAAACGCGTTGGCGACCTCCCGCTCGAACTCCTTCTCGACGATAAGCCGCAGCGCAGAGCGAACCAGACCGGATCGCCCGGCTGCGGTCCACAGTTCTCCGTTCATCGAAGCGCGAAGCTTCGCGCGTGCGTCCGGGCGCGGATAGTCACTGCATCGCGCGCCGGCTCCAACCGGAACGTCCACTCTACTGCTCCACCAGCGTGCATCCCTACCGCGGCGGGCCGGTTGCCCGCACCGCAGCGCCGATCCGGGCAACCTTCCCGCGAACGGCGGATCCATTTGAAGGCCAGGTTCGCGTTGACGCCATTCGCCCGCGCCACGCCCGCAACCCCCAGGCGTCAGAGCCGCGTCGACGATCCGCTGACGCTCCGCCACGCTCCAAGACCGCCGCTTCCTCCGCGCGCCGCCTTCAACGTCGAGCCTAACCTGTCATCAGGTGTCCACCAAATCGCAGGTTGACACTTAACCGACGCCAACGGCATCTCGTCAGGCGGCCATCACATCACGCTTACGATAAGATAACCCCGCGACTGCGGATTACCATTTGGCGGAGTGCTTCAAAGTCTTCAGCCAGTCGGGAAGGACGCCAGCGTGTCACGGTCGGACGTCAACCCACGTTGGCGCGAAGAATCCGCTGTGGTTCAGATGTCAGGATCAGTTGGTTGCGCTGCTTTCTGGTTCGGAATGCGAGAATAGCGCCAAATGCAGTCCTTCGCAGTGTGTCCGACTGAAGCGCGCGGCAGGCTCCGGCATCATAGCGCTACGGCAAAGCAGTAGTGCCCATCTTCATCGGCCGCGGCGCGCCCGACGAGTCAACAGATGACTGCCCCGTGAATTCCTGCCAACCGAGCCAAACACAGGGCACGCTCACCCTTGCAGCAGAGCGGCCGGCAGTGTCCAAGCGCCCGCGCAGGTCGAGCTACACCAAGGTGCAGCGCAAGAAACCATCAGCATATCTGGCTCGACCTGCGTGCAATGGACCGCGTCAATCCAAATCATCATATTGGCTCTCATCAACGTGTCCTCCATCGGGGGATATGTCGAGCAGTGCCTTCAACCTACATTTCGGCGAGACAGAAGGCCAAAGTCGAGAGCCATCAACCTTAAGGGATCACCCATGACCGCGAAGCTCGAAGTCCTCACACCGCAGAAGTTCGGGAGACGGGCAAAAAAACGCTGATCATGGCCGGTGTCTGGACGAGCGTGTACTGTGGCCACGCCAAACTATCGCGCGGTCATGGAGAGCTATCAGAGCGCAAAGGACGTCGGTTCGGCGGCGAAAGGACCCGCGAAGCAATTGCAGGATGCCTTGTAGGGCTTACGCGCTTCCGCTGCTCGTCGATCATGTTCGGAGGTTTGGCTCGGGTAACCGCTGAACGACCACGATCAATCGGCCTCGCGCTGCCCCAAACCGTCAAATTACGTCTCACGAGATCTTGCCGGGGAACCCCTCCCAACGCACGCGAGGTTACCATGGGCGCATTAGGATCGACTACGATTTTCGAACGCTTGCCGTGGCCCCAGGCGCCAGCGCTGGCGCAATTTCATCCCGAATCGAGACTTGACGTGAGAGGCGCCATTCGAAGTCCGGATACGGACAAGCCATTCTTCGAGAAACGAACCGAAGCGGCCGGGGCTGCGCCAACCGAAGTTTCATTCGGACCATTTCGCCTACTCTGGACACAGTTTCTTCTGCTGGAAGGCGAGAAGCCCGTGCCCCTCGGAAGTCGTGCCCTGGGAATCTTGATCGTTTTGCTCGAACGGCCAGGTGAGCTGGTCAGTAAGCGAGAATTGATGGCTCGCGTTTGGCCTAATATTTTTGTCGAGCCAGCCAATCTTACCGTCCAAATCTCTGCATTGCGTCGCATGCTGCGTGACGGACGGGACGGGAATCGGTTCATTATCAATATTCCCGGGCGAGGCTACAGCTTCGTCGCCTCAGTCGCCGTCGTCAGCCGGGTCGAACCGGATGGAAATCAGAACACGGCGCGCTCCGCGAGCAACCCTGAGCGATTCCATGACGACCGCGACGATCACCCGTCCGCTGAGCTTTGCCGGCGTTCCGGTGAGCGCCTGGGCCTTTTTTGGGTCGCCGTTGTCGTCGCCTTGGCGGCAAGCTTCTGGCTCGAGTTGGAGGCGCCCTCCTCCGCCGCCCTGACGGTCGCGATCCTGGCGGCGCCGACGCGCGGACAAGCTTTGGACAAGGCCTGCTATCGGGCGATCGCGACGCTGATCGGCGTTACGGCAGCCATCACGATCATCGGCCTCTTCTCCCAAGCCAGAGACCTGCTCCTCGCCGCCTTCGGCGCATGGATCGGACTCTGCGTCTACGTAGCGGGACAGATGGATGGAAACCGCGCCTATGCCGCGGTGCTCTCCGGCTACACGGTGGCGCTCGTCGCCATCCAGCAGATCGACACGCCCGAGCATGTCTTCGAAACCGGCATGGCGCGCGGCGCCGCGATCGTCATCGGCATCGCGGCTGTCGCCTTGGTGAACGACTTGCTGGCTGCGCCCGACAGCTTCCCGCGGCTGGCGTCCCAGTTGGCCGCCCTCCATCGCCGCGTTCGCGACTATGCGAAGCCCGTTCTCCGGGATGAGGCGGCTGATGCGGCGACGGCCGCGGGGCTACTTCGCGATATTGCGGCGCTCCGCCCCGAGATGGCAAGTCTCGCTCCCGAGTCGGCGAGCGGCTCGGTCCGGAGCGCAGCAGCCCGTAGCGCCGCCGTTGCGCTGGTCGCGGAGGTGTACGCTGCCCGCGCCCTGAACGCCCTCCCCGCGACGGCCGATCCGGCCTTCCGCGAGAGGATGGCGACGACGTTGGACCCGAGCGGCGACCCGTCGCCAGCTTCCGCCGCCGTGGGGCGCGAGGAGGCCGACCCCGGCGCGCCGTCCCTGTTGTCGGCGCCGTTGGCCTGGGCCTCGCGGGAGTTTCTGCGGCGAGACGCGGAGGTTCGGGAAGGACTCGAGGCATTGTACGCCGGCACGCGACCGCGACGGACGTGGCGTACGCCGCTCTATCGATCGCAACGCATCGCCGCCGCGGCGGGAATCCGGGCGGCGGCCTGCTTCGCGCTGCCTTCGGCCTTCTTCGTCCTGGCCGGCTGGCCCGCGGCGGACGTCTCCCTGTCGCTGGTCGTCGTCGTGATCGGATTGGGCGCCACAACGCCCGATCCAAAGGGCTTCACGGCTTTGGCGTTCATCGGGGCGCCGATCGCGGCTGCTCTGGCGGGCACGCTCGAGTTTCTGATCCTGGACGGGGTCAACGAGTTTGCGTTGCTCGCCCTCGCTCTCGCGCCCTTCATGATCGGCGCGACGGTGCTGATGACCCGGCCCAATCGGCTCTTGTCGGGGCTCGGCCGCGTCAACCTGATCTTCATCTTGGCGATCTTCGCGCCCAGCAATCCGCCGTCCTACAACCCGCAAGCCTTCCTGTTCACCTCTTTGTTTGTCTGGGTTGCGGCCGCCCTGTTGCTGACGGCGCAGATCCTCGTTCCGATCGAGTCGAACGAGCGTCGCCAACGCTGGATCCTGGCGTCGGCGCGCTGCGACTTCGAGCATGTGTTGTCTCGCCGGGATCGACGCCTGGCGCCGGAAGAGGCGATGTTCCGCGACGCCGCGCGGATCGGTCAGATCCCGGCCAGTGGGGCGAGCCATCGGAACAGCGCGCTCCTGGAAGAGGCCCTGTCGTATTTCGACCGCGCGGCTGCGATCCGGCTCGGTCGCGAAAGCGTGGCTCGGCTGGCCGAGACCTCCTTGTCCCATCTTGCGGCCGGGGCGCAGGAGGCGCTCGCGGCTGAGGATACGCAACGCCTCCGCGACGTGGGTCTCACCCTGAAAGATGCAGCCAGCGCCGGGAGCGCGCTCGCCGAAGAGATCAGCGGTGAGCTCACGCTCGCTGCCATCGTCATCGACGCCGCGAGACACGCGGCCCAGCCCGTTATGGAGACCGTGTCGTGATGCACTCGTTTTCCGAGCTGGTCATCGGCGACGTATTCGTCGCGCCGTTCATGGTCTACGCGGTGACGGCGCTCGCCATCTTCCTCGGTCTTCGTCCGATCCTGCATCTGTGCGGGTTCGAAAAGCTGTTCAGCAATCCGGCTCTCGCAGAGCTCAGCCTCTATGTGACGATCCTCGGCCTGCTGACGGTCGCTTTTTAGGGAGAGGCTCATCGAGTCACCCCCAAGTCGCGGAGCAAACGGTTCGTCAGGTCGAACCGGGTCGGCCTGCTCCAGAGCCGGAAGCCGGCGGCGTCCCTGCCACGGGGCGCCAAACGCCCGCTGTTCAGCGGGTCACGCGGGTTGAGCCCCAGCCTGAAGAAACGGCGCGCAAGCGGGCGCCGCTCGATGAACGCCGCTCGCCGGGTGGACGACGGCTTGCGCTTCGATGGATCCTCGCCTGCTTCAAGCGGCTCACGACCCTGGCCATCGCGCTCGTCGCCATCATCATGGCCTTGGTGACATGGGACTACTACGTCACGGCGCCGTGGACTCGAGACGGGCGCGTGCGCGTGCAGGGCGAGCGTGGCGCCGCAGGTCTCAGGCCAGATCACGGAACTCCGGGTCGGCGACAATCAGTACGTTCATAGGGGCGACGTGCTCTACGTGATCGATCCGTTCGACTTCGAGGTTGCATTGCGCGTCGACAAGGCGCAGGCGCAGCAAAGGGCCGCCGATCTGCAGGTCAAGCAGGTGCAATCCGAGCGGCGACAGCGACTCTCGGATCTCGCGACCACCCCTGAGGAACAGCAGACCTTTGCCGGTTCCGCGGTCCAGGCGAAAGCCGCCTTCGAAGCTGCGCAACAGCAGGTGGCGCAGGCGGAGATCAATCTGCGTCGAACCCAGGTTCCCAGCCCGGTCAATGGCTATGTCACGAACCTGCTGATGCGGGTCGGCGACTTCGCCCATGAGGGCGGCGCCAATATCTCGGTCGTCGACACCGACAGCTATTGGATCGACGGGTACTTCGAGGAGACCAAGTTGGCGCGGGTCTGCATCGGCGATCGCGTCGAAGCGAAGCTGATGGGATATGCCGAACCCATCCTCGGACACGTGGCCAGCGTGACACGCGGCATCGGCGTGTCGGACGCCGCAGCCGGGACGCAGGGTCTGCCCAACGTCGACCCTGTCTTCACCTGGGTTCGCCTCGCGCAACGCGTGCCGGTTCGCATCGCGATCGATCACGTTCCTCCGGGCGTGCCGCTCGTCTCCGGCTTGAGCGCGACGGTGACGATCAAGGAGGAAGCCGTCGGCGCCCAGGATCGATCCTGGCTCGACCGCGCCATCGCGGAGGTTGGGACCCGACTGTCGGATGTCCTGACGGGTCCGCCTGCCCGGCCCGGATGCATTCCGGCGACGACCACCGAGCAGGCAACCCCGGAATCGATTCCGGTGGACACGGCAAAGTCGGCGCCCACCCCAGAGCAGATCAATCCGGGGCTCGCGCCCAGCATGAACGCATCGCCAAAGAACAGGAGCTGATGATGCCAAGCGATATCCGGGTCGCCCGTCGCACGACCGTCGCCCAAGGGGTCGGCACCCGAAACCCTTCAGCCAAGAGGCCTTATCAAGCTGATCAAGGCGGAAGGCGTGACCTTCACCCATGGCGTGCCGACGCTCTTGCAGATGCTGCTTGACGCAGCCGCGAAGGCCAACGTCGATCTCGACGGTTTGAAGATGGTGATCGGTGGCTCGGCGCTGCCGAAGGCGCTCGCCAAGCAGGCGATGGACCGCGGCGTCGATGTGTTCGCGGGCTACGGAATGTCCGAGACGGGCCCGCTGTTGACCGTTGCTCACCTCAAGTCGAGCGATCTCTCCGGCGATCCAGACCAGGAGGTCGGGTTACGTACAAGGGCCGGACGCGCCTGCCCGCTGGTCGATTTGCGCATCGTTGACGCGAATATGAAAGAAGCGCCCCGCGACGGCGCAACATCAGGCGAAATCCTCGTGCGCGCGCCCTGGCTCACCAATGGCTACTTCAACAGTCCCGACGCTATGGGCCAGCGGTTACCTGCACCAGCGATATCGGAGTGATCACGCCCGATGGCTATCTGCGGGTCACCGATCGCATCAAGGACGTCATCAAGACCGGAGGCGAATGGATCACCTCGCTTCAGCTCGAAGACATCATCATGCACCGCGTTGGCGTAGCGGAATGCGCGGTGATCGGCGTCAAAGATGCCCGATGGGGCGAACGGCCGCTTGCGCTCATCGTGCGTGATCCGAACACCACGCCGCCCGTGAGCGAGGAGGACATCAAGGCTCACGTCCTCTCTTACAGCGAAAAGGGCATGATCTCGAAATTCGCCGTTCCGCAGAAAATTCTGTTCGTTGAGGCGTTGCCCAAGACGAGCGTCGGCAAGTTCGACAAGAAAACGCTGCGCGCGCAATACGGCGACGCGGTATGACGCGCGGGCTGCAGAGTTCTCGACCGAGACGAGGCGCGCTTCAGAAGGCGTCGAATCTCAATGGCGGATCGCCCCGAAGCCGGTGAACCCGAACCGGACTCGCTTTTTCGACCTGGCGGCGCGCAACACGCTGGCGCCGAACCCTCTCATCGGTCTGCGCGCCCAATGACTTGGTGGACACCGCGGCGACCCTGCTCAAAGCCGTCGTCAACGAGCTGACAGTCGCCGGCGGCCAGTGGCTGCCGTTTCTCGGCGAACTCGGCGCAATTGTCGCCGGCAAATCCGAACGCGCCCAGCAGGCCGGCGACAAGCGTTTCGCCGACGCGGCGGCCTCACGTCGCTTGCCTCAGCCTGGCTCACTCAGCACAGTCAGGATCGCGCCAGACAACTCTCGCAGGACAAGGTTAGACGGCAAAAGCTGTACAAGCAGTTCATCGATGAGGGATCGAAGCTGTACGCCGACGCCCTCGTACACGACCAAGCGGAGGTTTCGGCGCTGGTCAGCGTCTACGCCCTGATAAACCGAATGCGTGTTTTGTCGCGCTCGGACGTGGTCGAAAAGGCCGAGGCAGTCGTTCGAACAATTGTCGAGACATATTTCGCACCGAACAAGACGTTTCCTGAATTGCGAGAGCTGATGAACAGCCATGCGATTGATCCGCTGCGCGCCTTCAGCGAGATATGCCGCGCGGAATTGCAGGCTCTGAAGGCGCCTTGAGCTCGCGCTCAACATGGCCGCCATACGTGCTGGCTCGGGCGCAGCCAGCAGGTTGATTCAAAAGGGAGGGCATCCGCAAAGCCAAAGTCACGCCTTAATGCAGGCAGCAGAGGCAATCGTATCCCAAAGGCCATAGACGTCGCTTTAGAAAGAATTGGCGCAATTTAGCGCGCCTTACTGGGTCTTCTGGGCAAAGTCACCTAAGACGTGTCGATGAGACGATGTGCCGGCGAAGGTCAAGCGCCGGCCGGCCCACCGCCACGGGACGCGGACAGGCGAAATAGCAAAATGGAACAGACGACAACGATGAATGGTCCGGTGATCTCGTTGATGTCGCCTTTGATGGCGTCGCACTTCCGCCGATCGAGGATGCCCTGATTATCACGCCAAACGGCGGGTCAGCCATCACTGAATTTGCCCCTATTCTGCGCTCAACTTGATAGGTGTTGCCGGCATGACAAATGTTACAGAAGCTGTTCACCGACAGGCCGTGAGCGACGCGCCCCGAAGCCTGGCCGTAGGCGACGCGCCCCAAAGCGCCGCGAAGACCACCGCGCGGGAGCCCATTCAAAAGACCGATGGGCCGATGAAGCGGTTTGGCAAGCCGTTGATTTGGGTCCTGGTCGTTCTCGCGCTCGGGGGCGGCGGCTATTACGCGTGGCTGAAGCTGAGGCCGCCCGGCCTCCCGCCCGGCTTTGCCAGCGGAAACGGCCGCATCGAGGGGACCGAGATCGACGTCGACGCCAAAATCCCAGGGCGGATCGCCGAGATTCTGGTGAACGAAGGAGACTTCGTCAGCGCGGGACAGGTGCTCGTCCATATGGACACCAAAACGCTCGAGGCCCAGCGGCGCGAGGCCGTAGCCCAACTGGAGCGTGCCAAGATCGGAGTCGAGACGGCGGAATTGGTGGTGGGGCAGCGCGAAGCCGAGCGGACTGCCGCAACGGCACAGATCGCCACCCGCAAAGCGTTGTGGGATGCGGCGGCATCCCGGCTGGCCCGCGTCGAGCCGATGGCGGCCAAGGATTTTGAAACCAAGCAATCGCTCGACGACGCCCGCGCTGCGGAACATGCAACCAATTCTGCGATCGCGGAAGGGCAAGCGAATTTGGCTGCCGCCGAGGCGGGGATCAGCGCGGCGAAAGCCCAAATCATCGACGCCAAGGCGGCTGTCATTGCCGCGCAAGCGACCATCGACCGCATCGTCGCCGATATCGACGACTCGAGCCTCAAGTCGCCGCGGGACGGCCGGGTGCAGTTCAAGGTCGCTCAGGAAGGGGAAGTGCTGCCGGCGGGCGGGCGCGTCGTCAACCTCGTCGACCTGGACGACATCTACATGACCTTTTATCTGCCGACCAAAGAGGCTGGGAGAGTGGCGGTGGGCGCCGAGGCGCGCATCGTGCTCGACGCTTTTCCAGAACTTGTTCTCCCCGCGACCATCACCTTCGTCGCCAATGTGGCGCAGTTCACGCCGAAGACAGTCGAAACGGAGGCGGAGCGTCAGAAGCTGATGTTTCGTCTGAAGGCGCAACTCCCGGCGGAAGAGCTGCACAAGTATAGCCAGATGGCGAAGACCGGCGTGCCGGGCATGGCGTACGTCAAGTTGGATCCCAAGGCTCAGTGGCCGGACAACCTGGCGGCCATCAGGCTGCCACAGCAATAACAACGCCTGGTTTGGCCGCCACGGTCGCCAGCCCAACCTCGACCGTGGTGAGCCTGCGCGACGTCAGCTATTTCTACGGCCACACGCGCGCCCTCGATGGCGTCAGCCTCGACGTCCCCGCTGGCCGCATGGTCGGGCTGATCGGACCGGACGGCGTCGGCAAGTCCACGATGTTCGACCTGATCTCCGGCGCGCGCGCCATCCAGATGGGAACGGTCGAGGCGCTCGGCGGCGACATGAGGGACGCCCGGCACCGGCGGCTGACTTGCCCGAGAATCGCCTACATGCCACAGGGGTTGGGGAAGAACCTCGACCCACCCCTTTCGGTATTCTAAAATGTGGATTTTTTCGGCCGCCTGTTCGGTCTCTCTCGGCAGGAACGCAAGCGCCGCATCGCCGCTCTATTGCACGGCACCGGGCTCGAGCGTTTCGGGGACCGGCCGGCGGGCAAGCTGTCCGGCGGCATGAAGCAGAAGCTGGGCCTCTGCTGCTCACTGATCCATGACCCGGACCTCTTGATCCTCGACGAGCCGACGACCGGCGTCGATCCCTTGTCGCGACGTCAGTTTTGGGAGCTGATCGATCAGATCCGCGCCGAGCGGCCGGGCATGAGCGTCATGGTCGCGACCGCCTATATGGATGAGGCCTCCCGGTTCGATTGGCTCGTCGCGATGGATGGAGGCCACGTGCTGGCGACCGGCTCGCCAAAGGAGCTGATGTCCCGCACCGGCGCGGATCCGCTGGATTCGGCGTTTATCGCGCTGCTGCCGCCAGAAAAACGCCAGGGCCACGTGGATGTGGTCATCCCGCCGCGCACCGCTGCGGCGTCACACGAGATCGCCATCGAAGCGAAAGGGCTGACCCAACGGTTCGGCGACTTCGTCGCCGTGGACCACGTGAGCTTCCGCATCACCCGCGGGGAGATCTTCGGCTTCCTCGGCTCGAACGGCTGCGGCAAGAGCACCACCATGAAGATGCTGACCGGGCTGCTTCCTCCGACCGAGGGAACCGCAACGCTGTTCGGCGAAAAGATGGACGCGAACGACATCGAGCTTCGCCGCCGCGTCGGCTACATGTCCCAGGCCTTTTCCCTCTATTCGGAGCTCACGGTCCGGCAGAACCTCGATCTCCACGCCCGCCTCTACCGCCTGCCGCCGGAGAAGATCGAATCGCGCGTCCACGAGGTGGCGGATCGCTTCGACCTGAACGAGGTCATGGACGCGCTGCCCGACGCCCTGCCGTTGGGCATTCGTCAGCGCCTCTCGCTCGCGGTGGCGATGATTCATTCCCCCGAGATGCTGATCCTGGACGAGCCGACGTCGAGAGTCGATCCTGTCGAGCGCGACAAGTTCTGGCAAATCCTCGTCGACCTCTCCCGCAAGGATAACGTCACGATCTTCATCTCGACCCACTTCATGAACGAGGCCATGCGATGCGACCGGATTTCGCTCATGAACGCGGGCAAGGTGTTGGTCAGCGATACGCCGAAGAACATCATAGCGATGCGGCATGCGGCGACGCTCGAAGACGCCTTCATCGGCTTCCTGGAGGACGCCACCGGCCAGAAGCTTGGGCAGCGACCGGCCCAATCGGCGGCCCCGAAAGCTGTTGAGGAACGGCAAACTTTCGCTACAGGCGGATGGTTCAGCCCACGGCGCATGGGCGCCTACATGATGCGGGAAGCGCTCGAACTTCGCCGCGACTACCTACGCTTGGCGATGGCCCTGTTCGGTAGCGTCATCCTGTTGTTGATCACGGGCTATGGAATCAACCTCGACGTCGACAACCTGGCCTTCGCCGTGCTCGACCGCGACCAGACGACGGTCAGCGAGAACTATGTCCTCAATATCGTCGGCTCGCGTTATTTCGTGCAGCATCCGCCGATCACCAGCAACGCCGAGCTCGACCGGCGGATGGCGACGGGCGAAATCAGCCTCGCCCTCGAAATCCCGCCCAACTTCGGCCGGGACATCGCGCACGGCCGTGACGTCAAGATCGGCGCGTGGGTTGACGGGGCCATGCCAGTCCGGGCCGAGATCATTCAAGGCTACGTTCAATTGATGCACCTGCAGTGGCTTCAGGATCAGGTGAGCAAACTGTTCGGCAAACAGACGTTGGCTGGCCAAACCCAGATCGAGATACGATACCGCTACAATCCGGGCTTCGAGAGCCTGATCGCGATGGTGCCGGCGGTCATCCCGCTCTTGCTGCTCGTCATTCCCGCGAACCTGGCGACGCTCAGCGTGGTCCGCGAAAAGGAGCTCGGCTCGATCGTCAATTTCTATGTGACGCCCGTCACGCGCTTCGAGTTTCTGTTCGGCAAGCAGATTCCGTACCTCGTCCTCGCGATGGCGAACTTCCTCTTGCTGACTGCTGTCGGAATCTTTGTTTTCCGCGTGCCCTTCACCGGGACTTCCTGACTTTCGCCCTCGCCGCCTTGCTCTACGTGACTGTAGCGACCGGCATCGGCCTGCTCATCTCGGCCTTCATGCGCAGCTAGGTGGCGGCCATTTTTCGCCACCACGGTGGTGACGATGATCCCCGCCGTGCATTACTCGGGACTGATCGACCCGGTCGCATCGATAACCGGCGGCGGCCGCCTGATCGGCCAAGTGTTCCCCACGTCGTTCTTCATCACGATCGCGCGTGGCGCGTTTTCGAAGGCGCTCGGCTTCGTTGATCTGCAGAGCGACCTCATTCCCCTGGCGATCACAGTTCCGGTGCTGCTCGTAGCGTCCGGCCTGCTGTTGAAGAAGCAGGACAGTTGAGATGCGCATTGCCAACGTCGTGCAGCTCGGGATCAAGGAATTGCGTGGCCTGGGCCGCGATCATATCATGGTGTTCCTTATCTTCTCTGGCGGTCTACACCCAGGCGACCGTGTCGCCCGAGCTCTTGAACAGGGCGTCCATTTCCGTTGTCGACGAAGATCAGTCGCAACTTTCAGCCCGGATCGCCGGCGCCTTCTATCCGCCCCGCTTCCTGCCGCCCAAACTCATTAGTGCGGGGGAGATGGATCGCCGCATGGACCAGGGAACCGACACCTTCGCCCTCGATATCCCGCCGCACTTCGAGCGGGACGTGTTGAATGGCCGCGGCCGCGCCAATGAAATTCAGCTCAATGTCGATGCGACGCGCGTAGGGCAAGCCTTCGCGGGCGGCGGTTATGTCCAGAGCATCGTTTCCGGCGAGGTCACCGATTTCCTCCGCCGCTATCGTTCGGCGGCCCCGCTGCCCGTCGATCTCGCGTTGCGCGCCGTGTTCAATCCCAATCTCGAAAGAGTCTGGTTTGGCGGAATCACGAGCCTGATGGGACAGATCACCATGCTGTCGGTCGTGCTCGCGGGCGCCGCGCTCATCCGCGAGCGGGAGCACGGCACCGTCGAACATCTGCTGGTCATGCCGGTCACCCCGACCGAAATTATGGTGAGCAAGATCTGGTCGATGGGACTGGTCGTTTGGATCGTGGCGTTCCTGTCGCTGATGGTGGTGGTGCAGGGCGTCCTTGCCGTGCCTATCCACGGCTCCATTCCGTTGTTCATGCTCGCCACCGCGCTCCAACTCTACGCGACGACTGCGATGGGGATCGCCCTGGCGACCTTGGCCGCATCCATGCCGCAGTTCGCGTTGCTTCTCGTTCTCACGCTGCTCCCCATGCAGTTGCTGTCCGGGGCGGCGACGCCGCGGGAAAGCATGCCCCAGATCGTTCAGAACATCATGCTGGCCGCGCCGGACACCTGCTTCGTCATGCTGGCGCAGGCGATTGTCTTTCGCGGCGCCGGCATCGACATCGTCTGGCCCCAGCTCCTCGCGCTCTTCGGCATCGGAACGGCGCTGTTCGCCTTCGCCTTATGGCGGTTCCGCAAGGTCCTCAAATGACGGTTGTGTCAGACCAAGTGCTTGGCGGAGCCCCTTGCGGTGGTAGGCTCGGGCCATGAGCAACCGGTTCCGATATTTCAACAGCTCGCCAGAGGTTATCCGCCTGGTACGTGATATATCTGCTTTCGCTGCGCAACGTCGAGGATCTGCTGGCTGAGCGCGGGATCGACATCAGCCATGAGACCGTGCGGTTCTGGTGGAACCGGTTTGGCCCAATGTTCGCTGCCGAGATCGGCAAAAACGTGTTGCGCGCATGCACGGCTATCCTCACGACACGCAGCACATTGGCGACTGAAGCGATGGAAGTAAGAGAGTGAACAAGCTCGAAACGCAGCAAAGCACGCCCGCAACAGGTGACGAGGAGCGGCGGTTGCTGTCGCAGTACAACTGCGGCCCGATCCAGTTCGCGGGAACGGACAACGCCTTGTACGAGCGCCATCTTGTGTTCGACAAGGCTATCGATCCGCAGGCGGCAAGCGCGCGCGAGCGCTTCGAGGCGTTCGCGCGCTCGGTGCGCGACGTCCTCGCCCAGCGGTGTGTGCTCACGGCGAACAGCTACGCGCGCGAGAACCCAAGCATATCTACTACCTATCAATGTCGTTAATGATCGGGCGCTCGCTGGCGAACAACGTGACCAACCTGCTGCTCGACCCGATCGCGACACGCGCGGTCGAGCGCAAACGGCTCGACTGGTTGGGCATGCTCGAGCAGGAGCCGGATGCCGGCCTCGGCAACGGCGGGCTCGGCCGCCTGGCCGCCTGTTTTCCTTGACTTCGTGGCGACTCTGCAGCTTCCGGCGATGGGCTACGGGCTGCGCTACGAGTACGGCATCTTCCGACAATCGATGCGCGACGGCTGGCAGGAGGAACAGCCGGACAATTGGCTGCGCCGGCCCGACCCGTGGGAAGTGGCGCGCCCAGACGAGTGCGTCGAGGTGAAGCTTGGATGCTCGTTCGCGCTGCGCGAGGGCCGCCTGCAACTCGTCCCGAACCTGCCGTCCACCCTCATCGGCATCCCATTCGACCGACCGGTGGTCGGCTATGGCGGCAAGACCGTGAACACGCTGCGCCTCTGGGGCGCCGCGGCGGCCGATTTCTTTGACTTCATGCGCTTCAGTGGCGGCGAATTCGTGGCCGCGCTCGTCGAAACACTCACCGCTGAATCGCTGACGCGCGTGCTGTACCCGGACGACACCACGCTTCGCGGGCAAGCACTACGCTTCCTGCAGGAGTACTTTCTCGTCGCGTGCTCGCTTGCCGATCTCGTACGCCGGTTTCGTGCGAGCAATCGCGACTGGCGGGCGCTGCCGGAGAAGGTGGCCATCCAGCTCAACGATACTCACCCGACGCTCGCGGTGCCGGAACTGATGCGCATCCTGCTCGACGACGCGCGCCTCGGCTGGGACGAAGCGTGGGACCTCACCCGCCGCACTCTCGCCTACACCAACCATACGTTGCTGCCCGAGGCGCTGGAGCGCTGGCCGTTGAATTGGTTCCAGCTGCTCCTTCCGCGCCAGCTCGAGATCGTGTTCGAGGTCAACCGGCGCTTGCTGGATGACGTGCGCGCCCGCTTCCCGGGCGACGAGGGGCGCGTCGCCCGCGTGAGCCTGATCGAGGAAGGGCCAACGAAGCACGTGCGGATGGCGGTCCTTGCAATCGTGGGATCGCACAGCACTAATGGCGTGGCCGCGATTCATTCCGGACTGCTGCGTACGATGACGGTCAAGGACCTCGCCGAGCTGTTCCCCGAACGCTTCAACAACAAGACGAACGGCGTGACGCCGCGCCGTTGGCTTCGGCTCGCGAACCCAGCTCTCGCTCGCGCGATTACGGCCGCGATTGGCGACGGCTGGATTACCGACCTTGCAATGCTCAAGGCGCTGCGGCCGCTCGCGGACGACGCTGGCTTCCGCGCCGAGGTCCGCAATGCTGAAGGGTTTCGGACGCCGGCCCTTTGCAGGCGCGCGGGCTGGGCGCGGGGCCGGCGTCCGAAAGCCTAGTAAGGAGGAAACCGCGGGAAGGAGAGGCGCGGTTTGGCTGGGCGCAACCTATGGGGATTTGATGGTCGCGGACGGATCGCCGATGTGGCGGCGGGGGCGGAAGGCGGCCGGTGTTATCGTCGGGAGCGAACACGACGGGCTTTTTCGGAGGCGAGGATGCGAGCGGCGGGTATGGGCGCGGCGCCTGGAGAGAGTCTGCGGAGGTCGTGAGGACATGGTCGTCCTGCTCCGGCGCGCGGCTGGAGGCGAGGCGAAACGGCGTTGCGTGGCGGGAAGCACGGCGACGGTCATGAGGAGTCGATCCTGATGCGGGTCGGCGATGGCGATCGCTCAGGGCGGGCGCCTTGGAAGGTTTGAACGATGATCATCCGGCCGCCGCAACAGGGGCATGGGCGCGAAGGGGAAGGTGTTTCGGCCTCGCTGTCCGTCTCAGCGGGCGCGGGCGAGGCCTTGGGCGCGGCGAGCAATTGGCGGGCTCGCTCGACGTTGCGCGCTCGAACCGTTCCAGCAAACAGGCCGTAGTGGCGGATGCGATGGAAGCCGCTGGGCAGGACGTGCAGGAGAAAGCGGCGGATGAACTCGGCGGCGTCGAGCGTCATGGTCTTGAGCCGGTCGCGGCCTTTGATGCGGTAGTCCTTCCATTTGAAGGTGACGCCCGCCTCGCCGAGCGCGATGAGCCGGGCATTCGAGATCGCGACGCGGTGGGTGTAGCGGGCGAGATAGGCGAGCACGGCTTGCGGTCCGGCGAAGGGTCGCTTGGCGAAGACCACCCTTGCGTCAGGAGAAATCCTGGAAAGGAGGAGGGCTATGTAACCTGAAACCTTTCGAAGCGATCCAGAGGGTTCGACCCCCTCCCGGTAGAGGCGCAGCCCGCCAGCCGGAAGCGAGTTTTGCACGGGCGGCGGCGACGTCGCTCGTGAAGCGTAGACAGCGGATGCTGAAGCCCTGTGTCAGCCTCGATATTTTGTACCCGCTGAGGCCTTCGGTTTGGGTTGACCGGGGGCGGCGTCGACAAGGCCGCCAAAGGCGAGGTCTTGTTGGCTCGGCCGGGGTCTTGGAGCTGCCCGTTCGCGTCCACGGGCGCAAAGGCCGGATTGAGGAACACCGGCTGATCAACTGTTCCAGGCCTGGCGAACGTCCTCCACGTCCGTCAGGAGCGCCTCGGCGAGCACGAACAATGGAGGAGCGCGTGGGGCCCGCAACCGAAGCCATAAGGGAGCGGGATTGCGCGGGCGGGAAGTCGTAGCGCCTTCATATTACCTGTGAAAGCGGGGAACCGGGCTCGCCGGGACCCGGCGGAGGGAAGGGAGGCGCCATGAGTAGAGAACCGTTGACCTGAAACACGGGAGGGGGCTCTGAACCCTGCAAACCTGTCCACGAACCGACAACGGATAGCCGATTTGGCGAAGACGAAACGGGGGACGGCGCTGTGCTCGCTCCACCACGTCATCGATCTGGATTGGATGAGGGAGGCCTACCGGCTGACCCGCAAGGACGGCGCTCCCGGCATCGACGGCGTCACGGCGGAGGATTATGAGGCGAACCTGGAGGCCAACCTGTTGGACCTCCTCGAACGCATCAAGTCCGGCCGCTATCGCGCGCCGCCGGTCCGCCGGGCGTACATCCCAAAAGCGGATGGCTCGCAAAGGATGCTCGGCATTCCAACCTTCGAGGACAAGGTGGCGCAGCGCGCCGTCACGATGGTGCTGGAGGCGGTCTACGAACAAGACTTCTTGCCCTGTTCCTACGGCTTCCGCCCGGGCCGCTCGGCTCACCAGGCGCTCCGCACTTTGCAGAACGTACTCTGGGCCAAGCGACTTTATTGGGTGATCGACATCGACATACGCAAGTATTTCGATTCGATTCCGCACTCTCACCTCCGGACGTTCCTCGACCAACGAGTCACGGACGGCGTCATCCGACGGATGATCGACAAATGGCTGAAGGCGGGGGCCGTCGAAGACGGTCTCCTGCGCCGCACGACCGAGGGTTCCCCGCAAGGGGGCGTGATCTCGCCCTGCCTCTCGAACGTCTTTCTGCACTATGTGCTGGACGAATGGTTCGAGACCGAGGTGAGGCCGCGCCTCAAAGGGGAAAGCACCCTTGCCCGGTTCGCCGACGATGCGATCATGGCGTTCGACAATATCGTCGACGCCAAACGCGTGCTGGCGGTCCTGGGCAAGCGTCTTGCGCGATTTGGGCTCACGCTCCATCCCGACAAGACACGCCTCGTCGATTTCCGCCCACAAATGACAGAGGGCGCACGCCATCCGGAGACGGATGGGACCAGCTTCGACTTCCTCGGCCTGACCCATGTCTGGGGACGGTCGCGGAACGGCAGGAACATGGTCAGGCAGGTCACGGCCAAGAGCCGTTTTGCCCGTGCAGTGGCCGCGGTGAGCGACTGGTGTCGGAAACACCGGCACTGGTCCATCCGCGACCAGCATCGCCACCTGTCATCAATGATGCGGGGCCACTTCGCCTATTACGGCGTTGGCGGCAACATTCGACGATTGCGATGGTTCGCCCATCAAGTGGTGCGGATATGGCAGAAGTGGCTGTCTCGGCGAGATCGCCAAAGCGTCGTCCGATGGGCGCGCCTCAACGAAATCCTGAAACGCCATCCTCTGCCGCCAGCCAAGATTGCCCACGGATATGCCGCCGCGAGCAAATCTCTCTCGTGAGGAACCGGATGCGGGAATTCCGCACGTCCGGGTCTGTGAGGGATGGGGACGGCAACGTCCCCATCTACTCGGCTTGCGGAGCGGCGCAAAGGCGCGAGCGCGGCGTGGAAGGCGCGCTGGTCGGAAAGGGGCGCGAGATCGCCACAGAAGGCGAGGCGGCCCGCCGTATGCAGGGCTACGAGGCCTTCAAGGAAGAGGCGGCGGAACAGGCGGGAGAGCACGCGCACGGGCAGGAAGAAGCCGGGCTTGCAGGCGATCCAGCCGTCAGCGGCAAGCTGAAGGTTGTGTTCCTGCCTGAATACAACGTTACGCTTGCGGAGCGGTTGCTTCCTGCGGCGGACGTCTCCAACCAGATCTCAACCGCTGGCTACGACGCTAGTGGCACCAGCAACATGAAGTTCATGATGAACGGCGCCCTCACGCTGGGTACGCGCGACGGAGCGACCATCGAGATGGCGGAGGAAGCGGGCGAGGAAAACTTCTTCTTGTTCGGCCTGACGGCGGGTCAGGTCGCGGACAGCAGCAGCTGGTACAGCCCCTACTGGCATTACGACAACGAGCCGGCCCGGGCGGCACTCGACCTCATCTTCTCCGATCCTGTTGACCCGAATATCTCTGGAGGGCCACGCACATGCGACGCAAGACTGTCATTGCTGGCGCTTTGCTCATTGCCGTCGCGGGGGTCAGCGGTGGTCTCGCCCTCACGCATACGGACCCGTTCGCGCGGCCAGCCCCGCGGCCAGCGGCGGCGCCGCCGGTGCCGATCGTCGCCGGAGCGGTCGCTGAGCACGACGTACCGATGTATCTGACCGGAGTCGGCACCGTCATCGCCTACAACACGGTGGTCGTGCGGAGCCAGATCCAGGGACAGATCGTCAGCATCAACTTCACCGAAGAACACACGGTACATAGCGGCAATCTGCTGGCGCAGATCGATCCCAGAGCCTACCAGGCCCGGATCGAGCGGCTGACGGCCACACGCGATCGCGACCGAGCCCAGCTCACGGATGCGCAGGCCAATCTCGCCCGCTACACCCAGCTGGGGGAAAAAGGTTGGGCCACGCCGCAACTGCTCGACACTCAGAAGGCGCAAGTGGCGGAGCCGCAGAACGCGATCAAGGCGGACGAAGCGCTCATTGAAGCCGCGAAGGTGCAACTCGGCTACACCCGGCTGACCTCGCCGATCGATGGAGTGGCCGGCATTCGTCAGATCGACATTGGCAACATCATCCACCCGACGGACTCCGAGGTCGTGGTCGTCACACAGATCAATCCGATTTCGCTGATATTCACGCTCCCGGAGACGGATCTGCCCCAAATTCAGCGGCAACAGCAAGAGACCAAGGGACCGCTCACAGTTGTCGCCTACAGCCAGGACAATACGATCAAGCTCGATGAGGGCGCACTCGGCCTCATCAACAACGAGATTCTGCAGACCACCGGCTCGATCCAGCTCAAGGCGAATTTCGCCAACACGGCGCACCGCCTGTGGCCAGGCGAACTCGTCAATGCCCGGCTCCTCCTCGATACAAGGCATGACGGCCTGACCGTTCCGGCATCCGTTGTCCAACAGGGTCCGAAAGGCGCCTAAGCGTACGTCGTCAATCCCCGACAACACGGTTGCGATCCGACCGATAACCGTCGCGCAGATCACCGACGGGCAAGCTCTGATCAATTCCGGCCCTCAGCCATCCCCTCATTTTTCGTCGCAGGCAATTTTGCAACCTCAGATACGTATCTTGATCCCGAGATACACGTCTTGCGAGTCTTGCGGCACCGGATTTTGCGTCGCGATCATCGCTGATGAGGGCGCGTCATTCCAAAAGCCGCGTTTTCGTTGCCCTGATCTCACGTTGAAGGGCCAAAAAGTGCCGAAATCAGGCCATTTTTAAAATGAGGGGATTCATGAGATTCCGGCCTCAAGGCCGGCGAGCAGGTCGTGGTCGACGGACAGTACAAGGTTGCAGCCTAGCACAGCTGTTACGGCCCTGCACGGCAAGGCGGCCGAGGAAGCCGAGGCGCAGAGCGCGCAGCAGGCGCCGATCCCATGAACATTTCCGCGCCATTCATCCGGAGGCCGATTGCGACCGCCCTGCTGATGATCGAATTTCGATGCATTGTTTCACCGACGACAACACACAAGGAGGCTGTCATGAAACTGTTCTCGCTCACGCGCTTCTTGTGGCGACGCCGGATCTACAGGAACGTACTGCAGGAGCTTTCCAGCTATTCGGATCACGAACTGCACGACATCGGTATCCATCGCGCCGATATTCAGGAAATCGCCCGCCCCACGTCGCAAAGTCAACAATAGACGCCGAAGGCGGCCCGGCTGAGGAGCCGCCTTAGCCCGACGTCCCCACTCCTTCGGGCCGATCAAATGAGCCTCACGCTGCCGAGACCTTGAAACCAACACTCGATCAAATCGCTCATTCTCCTAGCTACGGCGATCTCAGGATGCACCGGTCTCGCCTTCTGGACGCAACCGACGTCGGCACAATCGAACGCCTCGCCGGCGTCGAACGCGACAAGCTATCTTCCGAGCATCAGCGATCTCATGATAGCGACTAGTCAGCCCCGCCATGTCAGACACTGGGGTCGCCGCGCGGAGGGGGGACTGGCTGTTTGCTGCCTACGAACTGACAAATCTGAAGGGCGCCTTTGATCGCCTCGGCCGCGCTCATCCCATGGAACACGAAATTCCGCTGCAAGACATGATTTCGTCTGCAACCGCTCAGCCTTTTGAGGATATCCGCAAGGCAATCAAGTCAAAAGACGCGGCAGCGTTCTTCAAGGCCTATAGCGATCTCACCTCCGTATGCACCCCCTGCCATCAGGCCACAAACCATGGCGTGGTCGTCATTGGGGCGCCGACGGACACATCAATTTCAGACCAGGACTTTGTGCGCTCATGAATCCCTCATTTGAAAAATGGCCTGATTTCGGCACTTTTTGGCCCTTCAACGTGAGATCAGGGGAACGAAAACGCCGCTTTTGGAATGACGCGCCCTCATCAGCGATAATCGCGACGCAAAATCCGGTGCCGCAAGACTCGCAAGACGAGTATCTCGGGATCAAGATACGTATCTGAGGTTGCAAAATTGCCTGCGACGAAAATTGAGGGGATGGCTGAGCTTTGTGCGGGCCGCTCGTTAGGGGGCGCCGCGGTCAATTACGCAAGTTACAAAAAGATCCCTTAAGTGGGCATTGTCGCCTTGGTGATTTTACTTGTCACAACTTACCTCGGTCCACCGACGTAGGATAAATTTGCAGCTTCCGCGCCGTCGCTGCACGAGCAGGATGAGAATCTTGCCTTCTTCCATGTGCTGTCGATCATCAAAACAAGGAATATTGTGCGAATAGACCATGGCTTCCTAGGAAAAACGGTTCGCTTACGTTTGTTTTAACGCCACATACCAATGTTTCAATTGTTTTGTTCTGCTTGAAAACCCATGTCATTCTTGGCGGCAGGATCATCGCTGCCGCAAAAGGAGAGGCTCACATACTACTCGCAGCAAGATCGCGGCTTTAGCGCTGCAGCTCTCGGGGCGCCTGGCGCAGCTGGGTCAGCGCACGTGTTCGCCGCGAACCGGTACAGCGTTGGCCTCGGAACTTTCGGATCCCCAATACAAATGACTGCACCCGTCAGGGTCCCAATCCAAACGCCAACGCCAACTAAGCGCCCGATGGCGCGACGAAACACGGAGAGTACGATGCTGCACAAAATGGTGATCTTTGCCGTTGCGGCCGCCTTGTCCGGAGCGGTGGCGAACGTGGCGACGGCGCGGCGCGGAGGGGGTCACGGCGGGGGAGGTGGTCACGTAGGTGGTTTTGGCGGGGGCGGGTTTGGGGGTGATCATGTCGGTGGATTCGGCGGCGGATTTTGGGGTAGTCATGTCGGTGGGCTCGGGGGTGGTTTGGGCGGCCGACTCGCCGGTTCAGGACTCGGCGGCGGCTTTGGCAGCCACCTCGGCGGTTCTGGGCTCGGCGGTCTCTCTATAGGCGGTTTCCGAAGCGCCCCCCTGGCAATCGATCCTGGTCACTTGGCAGGCGCCTCTGCTCTGGTCGGCGAGCACCCGCCGGCAATCGGGGCTAGACTTCATATTCACAACAGAGGCCATCATCGGCTGGATTACTATACCGGCGACTGCTATGATCCCGGCATCAACGACCCCTATCTCTGTCAACCTTACACGTCCTGCCCCTGTTCGGAGTAGCACATTACCGTGATGTCCATTGGGTCGGGCCGTTTCCAGCTGGAAGAAACGAGCCCGACGTCGAACAGATAGCGGCGCGACGTGCTGTAACGTTATCGAAATGACGACGGGAAGCAGGATGGTGCCCGCAGTTTCAAGCGACCGCGACCACCTCTCGCCATGTGCGATGCGCTCCCGCCGTCTGTGGGCTGATGCGAATTCTTGGCCCGATTGTTGTTCGTTTTGCCCACCTTTTTCCCGGACTCGTTTGTGGCGATATTCGGAGCGTTGTGGGCTCCAGCAATCCGACAATCCGACAGGGGTCTTTTCGAACGGTGCGATTGGCGGGGTACACCTAGGGGTAACGCTCCGCAGAAAAGGGCGCCTCAGCATCCGGGTCGCGGTATCCAGCCCGACCTTGTGCTCGGTCCGCTTCGCGACAATGAGTTTGACGCGCCGCCAGTGTGCGGGCGTCCGGCGCGCGTGAGTTGCGCCGTCCGGCAGGATCACGTCTCGCTCGCGCTATCGGGCCTCCCCAAAGGCCTCGGCGCAGCGGTCGCGGATCGGGGCCTCGGCGTCGGCTCCTGCCAGCCGTTGGGCCTGTCGTGTCTTGACTTTGCGCGTCTGTATCCGCCAGGATACAAGTGCTCGTGTTGACGCTCATCCGCTCTTCGGCCTTCGACGCTTGGCTTCGCGGCCTCGCGGATCAACGGGCGAAGGCGAGAATCTTTGCCCGGCTGGCGAGCGCAGCGAATGGCAATTTCGGCGACTGCGAAGCGGTCGGCGAGGGAGTGTCCGAAATGCGCGTTCATTTCGGGGCCGGGCTATCGGGTCTATTTTACAAGGACTGGCTCGACGGCGTTCGTTCTTCTGTGCGGCGGCGATAAGTCCACTCAGAAGCAGGACATCGAGCGGGCGAAGGCGTTGGCGCGTGAGTGGAAGGAGGCGGGACGGTGAAAAGCGATTTTGCGACATTCGACGCGGCGAGTTATCTCGACAACGAGGAAGTCATCGCCGAATACCTCACAGCGGCGGCAGAGGACGAAAACCCCGCCGTGCTGCTGACGGCCCTGGCCGACGTGGCGAAGGCGCGCGGCATGGCGCAAGTGGCGTCGGCGGCGCATCTCGGCCGCGAAAGGCCTTGGCGCCCGGCGCGCATCCGCGGTTCGAGACCATCCACGCCGTCTTGCGCGCCCTCAACGTGCGCGTCGCCATAAGGCCGACCGCCAGGCGGCCGAAGCGCCCCGCCAGGAAGGGGCGCGGATCATGACAAAAGAGCAACCTATATTTGACCGCATCTGGCGGCGGGACAGGGTCGGGGTGAGGGGTACGCGCCGTCAGGCCCGCTTCAGCAAGGCGCCTGACGGCGCCAACCCTCATCCGGCGCCATAGCCCGTCGAAAGACGTTCTGTTTCTTCGGCGGGATTTGGCGCGCTTGAGTACGGGAGGCCGCGAGCCTATCCTGCTCGACCTATCTTCGGATGAAGGAAATGGCGCGAACGACATACGAAAAGGATGTGGTCTCTTGGTCGCAAGAACAGGCGCGCCTGCTGCGAAAGGGCGAGTTTTCGCGTCTCGACATCGAACACATCGCCGACGAGATCGAAGACGTGGGTAAGGCCGAACAGCGCGAACTCGCCAGTCGCCTGGCCGTGCTGCTCGCGCATCTCCTGAAATGGCGATGTCAGCCGCAATTGCGCGGAAAGAGCTGGCCCGACACGATCGCCATTCAGCGGAAAAGCATCGCACGGCGGCTGAACGCGACACCGACCCTGAAGGCGACGTTGAAAGATCCCGCGTGGAGAGAGGACGTCTGGCTCGACGCGCTGAAGGACGCCATCGGCGAAACCGGTCTCGACGCATCCGCTTTTCCCGAGACCTGCCCGTGGTCGATGAGCCAGGCGCTGGACCCGGAGTTCTGGCCTGAAGATTGAGCGGCGGCTCGCCCTCATCCTCCTCAAGCGCTCGGGGTCGAGATTGCCCCCAGTCTCCGACTTTGCGAGACTTGACGGAGACCGCTTTTCACCCCGCGAGCGCGCCCGCCGCCTCGGCGAGGGGCATGTCGATGATCTCGATTCCCTGATCGGCGTAAAACCTGAGTTCATTGCGCGTCAGCTCGCTCCTCTCGGCGACGGCGAAATGCGGTCCCTCCGAACGCTTCGTGATCTGGCGCGCATAGGTGCGCAGCATCTGGTCGTGGATACGGCAGCCTTGGAACAGAAAGCCGCGATCGGCGCGGCGCGCCTTCACTGCGTCCGGGATCGGCGTCTGAATGTCGATTTCTCTTCGAGCAGGCGGTCGCCAAGGGCGAATTCCGCGCCGACCTCTATTATCCCCGGTTTTCCTCCCCCGCTGCGCGACCGTCCCGGCGATATCACGCTGCTCGCGCGCGCCGTCGTGGACCGCTTCCCGACCGTAGGATCCTCTGCTTCAGTCGACCGTTCGCGCCATCGAAAATCGGCGCTTGATCGGCCATTGCAACTCATGCGACCAATTGTCCAGTCAACCGTGCGACTGGGTTTCGCCATGCCCGGCGCGAACAGCTTCGCCCTCGACTGGGAGTCCCGACGACCGCTTTACCGTCAGCTGGTGGACTGGTTGAGGGCGGACGTCGCGCGTAAGGCGGCAGGCGAGAGGATCGACAGCGAGCCGCAGCTCGCCGAGCAGTTCGGGGTCAGCCGCTTCACGGTGGTCCGCGCGATCGAGATCCTGGTCGACGAAGGGTTGATCCGCCGGCGTCAGGGGATTGGAAGCTTCGTTGCGCCGCCGTCGCTGCATCGCCCGCCGTCCTATCTGTCGAGCTTCACCGAGGCCGTCGAAGCGCAAGGGCGGCGGGCCTCGCATCGGCTGCTGAGATTCGGGCCGATCGAATGGCGCGAGGGCCTGCCCTACCCGGACGACGCCGCGCTGATCGGCATGGAGCGTCTGCGCCTTGTCGACCGCGAGCCGACGGCGATTCATCGTTCGGTGATCGACGCAGCGATCGCCCGCAGGATCGGCTTGACCCGGAGCCTCGCCGCAGCGCCAGGCTTCTCGCTGTACCGTCTCCTTCACCAGGCCGGACTGAAGATCGAACGCGGCGTCGAGACGCTGCGCGCCCGTGCGGCGACCGCGGAGGAGGCGCGCCTGCTCGACATCGGCGACGAGCCCGTGGTCATGGCGGTGCGGCGGGAAACGAGGGGCTCAAACGACGCGCTGCTCGACGTCGTGGACGCCGTCTACGACGCCCGCCGCTACTCCTATCACGCCGAAATCCGTCGCGACGTCGCCCCGACGGTCACGAGCTCCCACCCCCCGAAGGCAATGGAGAAGCATCATGCCTCGAATTCGAATGATAAGCGCTCTTTCGGCCCTCGCCTTGGGCCTTGGCGCGATGCGGCCTGGGCGATAAGTCCTATAACGACCTCGCCTACTCCGGTTTCCAGAAGGCGCTCGCCGAGTACAAGCTCGAAGGCAAGGCGGTCGAGTCGAAGGACATCGTCGCCCAGGCGCCTGACATCTTGCGTCGTGCTTCCGAAGCCGGATTCGGCCTCATCATCGACCTCGAATTTTCGAGCGGCGACGCGCTCAAAGCCGTGGCCAAAGACTACCCGAGCACGGATTACGCGATCCTGAACGAGGTCGAACCGGGCTCGAACGTCGCTTCGGTTCTGTTCCAGGAACAGGAAGGCTCCTATCTCGCTGGCGCGCTCGCAACGATGGTTGCGATGGATCCCAAGACCAAGGGCATGACCGGAAAGCCGGTGATCGGCGTCATCGGCGGCACCAAGTCGGTGGGCATCAACAAGTTCATCGTCGGCTACATCCAGGGCGCGTGCGCGATCGATCCGAAAGTGGAAGTCAAGGTCGCGTATTCCAACAATTTCGGCGATCCAGCGATCGGTCTGCAGATGGCGAAGGCGATGTTCGACGCCGGCGCCAACGTCGTCTACCAGGTGGCCGGCGGAACCGGAATTGGCGTCGTCCAGGCGGCAAAGGCGGAGGGGCGCTTCGCCATCGGCGTCGACACCGACCAGGACGGCCTCGCTCCGGGCTCGGTGCTCACCAGCATGATCAAGCGCACCGACGTCGCCGTCGAGACGGTGATGGAGGACTATGCCGACCACAAGTTCCCCGGCGGAAAGACGGTTACGCTCGGTCTGGCGAACGACGGCGTCGGCCTCTCGCCGATGAAATACAGCGCGATATGATCCCAGTCGTCATGGTCGACAAGGTCGAGGACCTGAAGAAGAAGATTCTTTCGGGTGAGATCAAGGTGTGGAACGTCGTGGTTCAGGGCTACCCGGACTTCTTCAAGTGACGGAAAAAGTCGGGGTCGAGGTTCGAATCGGGGCCCGAAGCCTGACGCGCAGGTTCGGCGCGGTTGTCGCCAACGATCGCGTCGACTTCTCCGTCGCGCCGCGAACGATCCGTGGTCGGCGGCAACGGCGCCGGAAAGTCCACGTTGATGCGCATCCTGCAGGGCGTCGACGCGCCTGACGAAGGAACCGTGATCCTCGACGACCGGCCAGTCCGGCTCGAGGGGCCAGCGGACGCATTCGGGCGCGGCGTCGGCATGGTCCATCAGGAGTTCATGCTGGCGCCGCCGCTCTCGCTCATGGAGAACTTGATCCTGGCGCGGGAGCCGGTGACGTTCGGCGGCCTGATCGATCGCCGCAAGGCCGAGGCCGAGGCCGGTCGGGTCGCCGCCCTCGCTGGCGTCACGATCGACTGGCGGCTCAAGGCCGCCGACGCTCCCATCCCCATGCGCCAGATCCCTGGAGATCCTGCGTCTCATCTATCGCGGCGCCGACGTCCTGATCCTCGATGAGCCGACCGCCGTGCTCGCCCCTTCTCAGATCGACGACCTTCTGGCACTGATGCGCAAGCTGAAGGCGGAGGGTCGCACGATCGTCTTCATCAGCCACAAGCTCGAAGAGGTCTTGAACGTCGCGGATGCGATCACCGTAATGCGCTCGGGTCGTGTCGTCGCAACGACGACCGCGGCGGCGACGAGCGTCGGCGAACTGGCGAGGGCGATGGTCGGCGAAGCCGTCGAGACCGCCCGGGTCGAGCCGCGCCCGCGCCCGGCCGGCGCGCCCTTGTTCAGCGCACGCGGCCTTGTCGGGGCGGACGCAATGGGATTCGAGCGCCTGGGCCCGGTCGACCTGGACATGTTCGCCGGCGAGATCGTCGGCATCGCCGGCGTCGGCGGCAACGGGCAGGACGAACTCGTCGCCTGCGCGTCCGGTCTTGCCGTTCCTGTCGCCGGGACGATTGCATTCGACGGCCAGGACCTGACCGGATCGCCGACCTCCCGCTTCCGCGCGGCAGGAGTGGGCTACGTCAGCGCCGATCGCGGGGAAGAAGGGCTGTGCCTGACCGCCCCGATCCGCGACAACTTCGTGGCCGGCCGCGAGCGCGAGCCGCCGTTTTCGCATCTCGGCACGGCGCGGGACGATCGACGCCGAGGCGCAGAGGGCGCTCATGCGGCTTTCGGTTCGTTTCGGAGCGCTCGACGACCCCGCCGCGAGCCTCTCCGGCGGCAATCAGCAGCGCCTCGCCATCGCGCGCGAACTCGACCGCGAACCGAGAACTCCTCATCGCCGCGCAACCGACGCGAGGCGTCGACATCGCAGGGACGGCGTTCATCCAAGGCCTGATCGCCGCATTCCGCGATCGGGGCGGCGCAGTTCTCTTGATTTCCGAATCGCTCGACGAAATCCTTGCGCTGTCCGACCGCGTCGTTTGTCTCTACAGGGGGCGGGTCGTCGGCGAGATCGACCGCGCAGCGGCCAGCGTGGAACGCGTGGGGCGAATGGTGCTGGGGCCAGAGACGGCGGCATGAGAGCGCGCGTTTTCGACGGCGTCCGGCAGGCGGCGGCGGCCGCCGCGCCTCTTGCGCTGGCCGTCGCTATCGGGGGCGTCATTCTCGCCGCGACGGGTCACCAACCCCTCGAGGTCTATCGATTGATGATCGAGGAAGCGTTCGGCGGAGAAGGCCGAATCGCCGCGACGCTCTCGGAAGCGACCCCGCTGCTGTTGACCGGGCTCGCCGCGGCGATCGCGTTTCGCGCCGGCGTTTTCAATGTCGGCGCGGAAGGCTGCTTCTATCTCGGCGGGATCGTGGCGGCGTTCGCCGGCTACGGTCTTCCGGATTGGCCGGGCGCGCTGCTTGTCCCCTTCGCGCTCACGATGGCCTCGATCGCCGGAGGCGCCTGGCTCGTCACGCCGGGCCTGCTGCGCGCGCGCCTCGGGGTCGACGAGGTCGTGACGACGCTGATGCTGAACTTCATCGCCATGGACCTGACGACTTGGCTGGTGAACGGCCCGCTGCTCGCGCGGGGCTTCGCCAACTCCGCCACGCCCTTGATCAGCCCGGCCGCCGAACTGCCTCGTCTAACGCCGGCCGGGA
This sequence comes from uncultured Alphaproteobacteria bacterium, assembly GCA_963758335.1. Taxonomy (GTDB): domain Bacteria; phylum Pseudomonadota; class Alphaproteobacteria; order Rhizobiales; family Beijerinckiaceae; genus Roseiarcus. The sequence continues at coordinate 144,233 of CAVWVF010000005.1, forward strand.
CTCTTAATCTCGGCTTCGTTCTGAGCCTCGTGCTGGTGATCGCCTACGGCTTCTGGAGCCGGTTCGCCGTCGGAGGCCTCCGCACGCGCCTCGTCGGGCTCAGCCCCCGCTTCAGCCGCGCGGTCGGCATCGAACTGCCACGCGTGTTCCTCGGCGTGATGATCGCCTCGGGCGTGGTCGGCGGGCTCGCCGGCGGAATCCATGCGCTCGGCCTCGTCCATCGCTTCGTCGCCGGTTTCTCGCCGGGCTATGGCTTCACCGGCGTCGCGATCGCGCTGCTCGCCCGCAACTCGGCGACAGGCGTCGCGATCGCGTCCGTCCTGTTCGGCGCGCTCTCCTCGGCCGGCGCGAATATCCAGCTATTCAGCAATGTTCCGATCGAGATCGTCGAGATCCTGAAGGGCGCGGTCATGATCTTCGCCGTGGCGCAATTCGGGTTTGGCTCGAAGCGTCGAGGGCCGGCGTCGTGAGCAATCTGTTCATCCACGCCGCGCTCTTAACGACGACGCCGATCCTGCTCGCGGCGGTTGGAGGATTCGTCAATCGCATCGGCGGTCTGGTCAACCTCGACCTCGAGTCGATGATGCTGGCGGGCGCGCTTGTCGCGGTCCAGGTCTCTTCCGCGACGGGCAGCGCCATGCTGGCCACAGTCGCCGCCGCGGCGATCGTCGCACTGATCGGCCTTGCCATGTCGCTCGCCGTCACGCGCCTGCGCGCCAACGAGATCATCGTCGGCCTCGGATTCACGGTGGCGGTCGCCGGCCTCGTCCGGTTCATCCTGAAGAGCGATTACGGCGTCTGGGGCATTTACAATCCGCCGGGCGTCGCGATGCTGCCGCAACTCGATATCCCTTTCGCCGATGCGATTCCCATGGATCCGCTGACGTGGCTCGCATGGGCGCTGGTTCCAGCCGTCGCCTTCGCGCTCGCGCGCACCCGCTGGGGCCTCAGACTGCGCGCGACCGGGGCTGCCGAGGCAACGGTGCGTTCGGTGGGCTTGGCGCCGCTGACCATACGCGACGGCTCGACCGTGTTCGCCGGCGCGCTGTCGGGTCTCGCTGGAGCCCACCTGTCGATCGGCATCGTCGGCCTCTTCAGCGAGGGCATCACCGGCAGGCGCGGATTCATCGCGCTCGCGGCATTCTATTTCGGCCGGACCTCGGCGTTTCGGACCGCCCTCGGCGCCTTGCTGTTCGGCGTGTTCGACGCGGCGCAAATCCGTCTGCAGGGCAGAGGCGTTCCCGCTGAGATCGTCCAAACGTTGCCTTACGTTATTGTCATCATCGTCTTGGCCGGCTTGGGGCTGGCCGACCGGCGCGCCGCCCGCCGAAGGGCTCTGTGATGATTGATCGCGCTTCCGATACGCAGCCGCCGCGGACCGCGTTGATCCTGGTCGACGTCATCAATTCCTTTTTCCTCGATGGGATGCCGAACCATTATCCGGAGGCGGCCGACGTCCTGCCCGCGCTCCGCCGCCTCTTGTCTCAAGCGCGAAGCGCCGGCCGCCTCGTGGTGCACGCCGTCGAGCGGCACCATCCCGGCTTCGACGATTATGAGTGGCGGAAGCTGCCGCGTCATCACCTCATCGGCGATCCCAACTCGGCGTTCTTCGAGGGCTTCGCACCCGCGGGATCGCACGAGATCGCTTGTCCGAAGCGCCGCTACAGCGCGTTTTTCGCCACCGATCTCGCGCTCTTCCTGCGCGAGCAGAGGATCGAGCGCGTCATCGTCGCAGGCGTCAAGACCAATGTCTGCATTCGCGCCACGGTGCAGGACGCCTTCGCCAACGGGTTCGCCGTCGTCGTGCCGAGAGAAGCGACCAATTCCAATCGCCCGCATCTCGCCGAGGCGTCGCTCGAGGACATCGAGCGCTATTTCGGCGAGGTTGTGCCTCTCGAACGCGCTCTCGAGATGCTGAGATGAGTATCGTCGTCACCGGCTACGCGAGCCTCGACTACGCGGTGCAGCTCAACTCGCCGGCGCTCCCGGACAGAACGTCGACGATCCTCTCCCGCGCCGCCGAGTGGCCACGTCTCGGCGGGTCGCCGGCCTATGTCGCAGCGGCGCTCGTCGCCGGGGGAGCGCGCGACGCCCCGCCCGTCAGCCTGGGTCGGCGACGACGCCGAAGGCGCCCGCTACCGCGACAGCCTCGAGGCGCTCGGCGTCCGGACCGACGGGATCGGCGTGCGGCCCGGCAGAACTCCGATCTGCATCCTCGCCTATCAGCCGGACGGCCGCTGCCATTGCCTGTACGATCCCGGGCTCACCGCGCTGTCGGATCTGGATGAGCGGCAGCGCGCCCTGTTGGCCGAGGCGGAGGCGGTCTGCGTCACCGTGGGGCCGACGATGGCGACCCGGGAGGCGCTCCGCCTTGCGCGTTCCGAGGCCACGTTGGTCTGGGCGGTGAAGGCGGATCCCCGCGCCGCCCCGCATGATCTTGCCGCTGAGCTCGCGGCGCGGGCCGACATGGTGATCTTCAGCCAGGGCGAGGCGGAGTTCGCCGCCGAGGCCTTTGCAGCCGCGGACAAGCCCGCCCGCCGCCGCGTCAGCATCGAGACGCGCGGACGCGACGGAATGGCCTTTATGCAGAATGGCGCCGAAAGGGTCTTTCCCGTCGAGCCGGTCGAGGCCGAGGATTCGACGGGCGCCGGCGACACCTTTATCGGCGGCTTCCTCGCCGCATGGATGAAGAGGCCCGACCCGGAAGAGGCAGTCAGGGCCGGCATACGGGCCGCCCGCGCGCTGCTCATGTCCCGCATGGGCGCGTCGAAGCGGAGTTAGACGCATGCCGCGAAGCGCCTGGTACGTCGGCTGCTCGGAGAAAGAGGTCGGGGAGGCGGCGATCCTCGTCGGCGATCGCGCCCGCATCGATCGGGTCGCGGACCATCTTGAGTCGCCGGCGTTTGTCGCGGAGAATCGGGGGCTGCGGACAGTCACAGGGCTTCGCTCCGGCAAGCGTGTGACTGCAGCCGCGTTCGGCATGGGCGGCCCGATCGCGGCGATCGTGTTGCACGAGCTCTTCGATCTCGGCGTGCGGAGGTTCCTGCGCATCGGCACCGCCATGGTGATGCCCCCAGCCGAGGTCGGGGACTTTGTCGTCGCAGACGGGGCGTATCGCGGCGAGGGAACATCGCGCACTTATGCGCCGCCCGGCTATCCGGCGGTCGCCGACTTCGGTCTTGGCGTCGCACTACGCGCCGCGCTCGCCAAACGCGGCGGCCGATGGCGGGCGGGCCTATTCGGAACCTACGACGGCTTCTACACAGAAATGTTCGCGCTCGCCGCGGGCGACAAGCGGATGGTCGAGGCGACACGAGACGAGGTGCGACGCCTCGGCCTGATTGCAACCGACATGGAGACAGCGACGATCCTGACCGCGGGCCGAATTCTCGGCGCGCGCGCGGCGAGCCTTTGTCTCGGCACGGTTGACGGTCTCACCCAGGCGAAGATCGACGCGTCCGAGCTGGCCGCGCGCGAGCGCCAGCTCATCGAGATCGCGCTCGACGCTATCGTCGCCCAGCTTCCGCAAGATTCGGTTCATTCACGCGGCCGAGGGCTACGGCACGGCAATTCTGCGCTCGCATCGGCTCGACCCGGCCAATTCGATCGTTCTCTTTTCGCACTCGGGCGTAAACGCCGTGATTCTGGACATCGCGCTCGGGGCCAAGGAGAAGGGCCTCACCGTCATCGCAGTGACATCGCTGCCGCATTCGTCAGCGGCTCCCTCTCGCCATTCCTCCGGCAAGCGCCTGTCCGAAGTCGCCGACATCGTGATCGACACGCGCGCGAGCCTGTCCGACGCGTCGATCCGCATCGAAGGGCTCGACGCCCCGGTCGGGGCCAATTCGACCAGCGTCGCCATCGCCATCGCGCATGCGATCATCGCCGCGACAGCGGAGAAACTGGCCCGGCGCGGGATCGAGCCTCTCGTGATGGTCAATCCGAACACCGCCGGCAAGGAAGCGGCCAACGCCGCGAACGACCGCAATTACGAAGAGCTCTGGCGCCGGCTGAAGGCGCGCCAAAGGAGTGCAGAGCCATGCGCGAGCGCGATCTTTTCATCGACGGGCGCTGGCGGTCGGCTCAGAGCGGTCGCCGGCTGGCGATCAACGATCCGGCGACCGGGGACCCAGTCGGCTCCACGGCGATCGCGGGCGGCGCAGACGTCGACGCCGCCGTCGCCGCGGCCGAGCGCGCTCTGCCGGGCTGGGCCGCGACGCATGCCGACGCGCGCGCCCGCATCCTGCATCGCGCCGCCGACCTGATCGTGGAGCGCCTGCCGGCGATCGCCGAGCTTTTCACCCGGGAGCAGGGCAAGCCGATCCCCGACGCGGAGAAGGAGATCCGCTTCGGCGTCGAGGTCATCCGCTACTATGCGGAGGAAGGCAGGAGGATCGGCGGCAGCATCCGGGCTTCATCGCGCGACGACGTTCGCAGTCTCGTCGTCTCGGCCCCGGCCGGCGTCGTCGGCGCAATCACCCCGTGGAACTATCCGGTCGACATCTACGCCTGGAAGCTCGGACCGGCGCTCGCGGCCGGCTGTACCTTGGTCGCCAAGCCGCCGCACGAAACTCCGCTCGCCATCGGCCTCATCGTGCAATGTTTTGCCGATGCGGGCCTGCCCGCGGGCGTGCTCAACGATCTGCCCGGGACGGGACCGGAGGCGGGGCCGGCGCTCGCGGCGCACCCAAGAGTCCGCATGATGACGGCGACCGCGTCGACCGCCGCGGGCCAATCGATCATGCGCGCGGCGGCGGGCACGATGAAGCGTCTGTCCTTGGAGCTCGGCGGGCAATGCCCATTCATCATGCTGGACGACGCCAACTCCGCGGAGGCTGCGTTGGCTGCCGCTCGGAGGTCCTTCTCGAATATGGCGCAGATATGCATCGCCGTGAACCGCATCCTCGTGGCGGACGACGTTCACAACGCGTTCCTCGACGCGCTCTCGGCGGAGACTGGACGGATCCGGCTCGGCCACGGCGTCGATCCCGGCGTAGCCTACGGACCCTGTCTGCATGAAGGGGTCCGCGCGCGAAGGCGGACGCACATCGAGGATGCGCTGCAGCGCGGCGGCAGGCTCATCGCCGGCGGCGCGCCGCCCGTCGGAAGCGCGTATCAGCACGGCTTCTTCTTCAACCCGACGCTGATCGACGGCGCAGACGACGGCGCGCTCGTCATGACGCAGGAGAGCTATGGTCCAATCGCAGCAGTCCGTCGCGTGCAGAATGACGCCGAGGCGCTCGCGGTCGCCAACGCCCTGCCATTCGGGCCTTCCGCCTACGTCTATTCGCGCGACCTGGAACGCGCGTGGTCTTTCGCCGAGCAGCTCGAAGCCGGGGCCGTCGGGATCAACGTCAACGATACGACCGAATTGCAGGCGCCGTTCGTCACTTTCCCATCCACAAGCTATTCGAGCGCAGCTGCGAACTCGGCCTGTGGCGGCTCAGCGCCGACAAGATCGCCACGATCTTCGGCAAGCGGGTCAGTCGCCGGATGCATGGCAAGCTGGCCACGGTCATCGACCAGATCGAGCACGGCCATCATGTCTTCCGCGCCTACTTCAAGAGCGGCTTCCTCAAACAGTATGAGAAGTTCCTGACCTTTCTGCGCAACGAATTGGTCTCCAACAATCTCACCGACTTCGGCCTGCTTAAGGGGCTCGACCATCTCGATGCCGTGCGGACCACCTTCCAGCTGATCACGGATCGCTTCGCCGGCTTCCAGGCCGAGTGGCTCAACGTGCATGTCGATTTCCCGCTGCTGCAGCGCCTCGCCCATCCGATCACCATCGGCGCGGTGCGTTATCCCGGCCTCAAGATCCACGAGCCGCGCATCATCCGCCTGTTCGAGGTCCTCCTGCATGGCGGTCCTCAGATCGGCGGCTGGACGGCCCGGCAGATCCATCAAGCCGTCCTCGACACCTTCGACCTCTCTGAGAAGACCTACCGCCTGAACCAGCTCCGCTACGACTTGCGCAAGCTCAAGGGACACGGCCTGATCGAGCGCGACGGCTCGCGCTACGCCTACCGGCTCTCACCCAAGGGCGTCCAAGTCGCCCTCCTCTTCCTCTTCTTCCACAAGCGCCTGTGCGGCCCCCTCGCCAACAGCCGCTTCCATCACCGGCCGGACCCGCAACACCGTCCAGACAGCCGGCTCGAAGCCGCCTATCACCGCGCCGACACCGCCATCCAACGCGTCGTCGATCTCTTGGCTGCAGCTTGATCGCCCCGCGCCTCAATGACAATGTTCGACTCGTCTTGTCTATGATCCCTCAGGTAAGAATCTAACAGGAACCCGTTGACTAACGGAATCCGCTCGGCGGCTGGAAGCTCTCGGGTCTCGGCCGCGAACTCGGACCGTGCGCAGGCGCATTCTGATGTGCTTCGGTTCGCGGAACGCCATCAAGCCTTCCGGCAGTACTCGATCTGGGAGATGGCGTAGAAGCGTGACAGGTTGAGCTTGGCGCGCTCCTTCTTTGAGAACTTCGGTCCGAGGATCAGGGTCCAGTAGTCGAGGCGCCGGCGAATGATCTCTGGGCTCATCGCAACTTCATCTTCAGGCGTGAGGGATCATAGACAAGACGAGTCGAACATTGTCATTGAGGCGCGGGGCGATCAAGCTGCAGCCAAGAGATCGACGACGCGTTGGATGGCGGTGTCGGCGCGGTGATAGGCGGCTTCGAGCCGGCTGTCTGGACGGTGTTGCGGGTCCGGCCGGTGATGGAAGCGGCTGTTGGCGAGGGGGCCGCACAGGCGCTTGTGGAAGAAGAGGAAGAGGAGGGCGACTTGGACGCCCTTGGGTGAGAGCCGGTAGGCGTAGCGCGAGCCGTCGCGCTCGATCAGGCCGTGTCCCTTGAGCTTGCGCAAGTCGTAGCGGAGCTGGTTCAGGCGGTAGGTCTTCTCAGAGAGGTCGAAGGTGTCGAGGACGGCTTGATGGATCTGCCGGGCCGTCCAGCCGCCGATCTGAGGACCGCCATGCAGGAGGACCTCGAACAGGCGGATGATGCGCGGCTCGTGGATCTTGAGGCCGGGATAACGCACCGCGCCGATGGTGATCGGATGGGCGAGGCGCTGCAGCAGCGGGAAATCGACATGCACGTTGAGCCACTCGGCCTGGAAGCCGGCGAAGCGATCCGTGATCAGCTGGAAGGTGGTCCGCACGGCATCGAGATGGTCGAGCCCCTTAAGCAGGCCGAAGTCGGTGAGATTGTTGGAGACCAATTCGTTGCGCAGAAAGGTCAGGAACTTCTCATACTGTTTGAGGAAGCCGCTCTTGAAGTAGGCGCGGAAGACATGATGGCCGTGCTCGATCTGGTCGATGACCGTGGCCAGCTTGCCATGCATCCGGCGACTGACCCGCTTGCCGAAGATCGTGGCGATCTTGTCGGCGCTGAGCCGCCACAGGCCGAGTTCGCAGCTGCGCTCGAATAGCTTGTGGATGGGAAAGTGACGCCTGAAGATGAAGTTGCGGCAGTACTCGATCTGGGAGATGGCGTAGAAGCGTGACAGGTTGAGCTTGGCGCGCTCCTTCTTTGAGAACTTCGGTCCGAGGATCAGGGTCCAGTAGTCGAGGCGCCGGCGAATGATCTCTGGGCTCAGCCGGTCGGCCGACGCCTGCAGCGCCGCTGCATCGTCGACGGCGAGGAAAGCGTTGTCATGCTTGCGGAAGCCGATCCCCGCCCGCTTCAGCTCCTGCTCGATGAAGCTGTGGCCGTTGAGATAGTAGGCGGTCTGGAAAGGGAAGAAGGAAGCCACCCGCACAACCATCGGTCCGAGCGCCTCGTCGCGGACATAGAAGTAGTAATGCGTGAAGCGGCTGCGCTGGTGCGCGACGATGCGGTAGTGCGGGTCCTTGGCCGGGTACTTCGGCAGGCTGATGCGGAAGGTCGGCCCTTGCTCCATGCTCTTGAAGATGAAGTAGACACCGTAGGCATTGCGCTTCTCCATGCGGCGCAGCCACCGCAGCACGTGGTCCTCCTTGCGTACCCCCTTCTCGGCCCATTCGATCGGGATCGCGTGATTGCGCGCGTAGGCTTCCACCCAATTCTGGTAATCGGCCGTCCGCTGGCTCAGCGCCTCCTTGCTGACCTCCGCCACCCCGACGATCTCACGGAAGAAGTGGACGACCAGCTCGGGCCGCGACAGCGCCGTCAGATAGCCGCGAATGACAATCCGGTCGAAGCAGTGATAGACGAAGACCAAGAAGTCGCCGAACAGCTTGGTGAACAAATCCATGGCAGCCCCCTCGGTACCCGGCAGGGATCGAAAGGCGATCCGGCGTCGACCGGGGACCCTCGGAGGGAGCATGTAACCCGAATCCGCCCAAGCCCGCCCGGATGAACGTGGCATAACGGTCACTCATTGCGCAGACCCGAGCGAATGGCGGGCACGCGTCCAGGAACGTCTTGCGGCCATGGAGATAGGTTCCGGCCGCCCCAAATGGAAAGACCACGCCCTCGTAACGATCATTCGGACGGACAATGGCGGAGCAGCATTGGCGCCAAAGATCGCCGACGCTCGCGACCGCCTTCTCGAAGTTCGTCGCGGGATTGCAAGGGACCTGCTGCAGCTTCTGCGAGCGCTCGGCCATGAACGTCGAAGGGCCGCGCTCCACTTCTGCAGCCGCCGCCGTCGACGCAGAAGTAGAGCCTGTTCCTTCGTAGCGAAGCCTCACCATCTTCATTTGCGTCGCGCGCGCGGTCGGATATGTCACATCTCGATCGCGCGTCCGGTGCGGATGCTCTCGTCCGCCGCAAGCACAATTCCAAGGCTGTTGACCGCATCGCGCATATGCTCGGCAAGGTCGTGTTTGCCGCGAATGGCGTCGAGCAGGAAACGCTGTTTGCGGACGCTCATCTCGTCATGGTCGGGCCGATCCTCGATTGTAATCTCTTCGTCGGATTCGGCGAGGGACTGATCGGGCCTTAACCTTGCGTGATGAACGCGGACGGCGCCCACTTTGGAGTGCGTGTGAATGTCGGACGATACCCCGGTCGTCGCCCCGGCGACCAGCATGTCCTGAGGATCATCGACGACGAGTGGACGCCACCTTCCGGTCCGAAAACGTCCTTGATGAAGAATGCGACTTCACTGACCTGAGGGCCCCAGGCGGCCTCGTACCAGCCGACCGAACCGTCATCGAACACGACTTGGAGCTGACCGTAATTGTACATGTCGGACGCAATTTCGTTGGCCAGCCTGGCGCCGATGGCGTGCACGCGGATCGGCTTCGCCCCGGTCATGTGGCACATCATGTCGACATAGTGCACTCCGCGATCGACGATCGGCGATAGCGACTTCATCAGTTTCTTGTGCCACGTCCAGGCCGGCCCGATCGAGCGCTGGTTCAAATTCATGCGCATAACCAGAGGCTTGCCGAGTCCGCGCGCGAGTTCAATCAGTCGGGCGTAAGTAGGGCTGTGCCGCGGCCCCAGGCCGACCAGGAGCTGACGGCTGTTCGCCTTGGCGGCGGCGACCACCCGCTCGGCGTCCGCGATCGTTTCGGCGATCGGCTTCTCGAGAAAGACATGCGCTCCGGCCTCGAAGGCCCGCACCGCGAACTCGGCGTGGGTGTCCGGCCAGGTGTTGACCGAAACGACGTCTGGCCTCACGGCGCCGAGGGCATCGCCGTAGTCGGCGAAGTGGGCCACATTGGGCCACGCCTCGGCGATGTCGTCGCGCTTTTCGATCGAGCGGCAGCACAAGCCTGCCAGCTCGTAGTCGTCGATACGCTCGTAGGCCCTGGCGTGCGTCATCCCCATGTGACCGAGGACGATAACGAGCACTCGCAGTCTATCCGGCATTCGCGCCCTGCTTCATGCTCATCTCTTCTTCACCCGGTAAGACGCGTGTACGCCGCTGCGAGGAGCAGGATAATGGCGCCGTAGAGAATCTGGCGAATCGGCTCGGGCGCGCCGAGCAAGGTCAGGATGCTGTTGAGCACGGTGAGGATCAACGCGCCGATGATGGTGCCAGAATAGCCGCCGCGCCCGCCGAAAATCGAGGTGCCGCCGATGATCACCGGCCACCGACGGGAGGAGATAGACGTCCGCCAGGCTGAGGTCGGCCGAATCGGCGCCGCCGGCGATCACGAGGCCGGCGACAGCGGCGAATAGGCTGCAAATGACGTAATTGACCAGCAGCACCTGCCAGATGCGGATGCCCGCCAGATTGCAGGCCTCGCGGTTGTCGCCGATGGCGTAAAGCAGTCGACCATATCCCGTTCGGCGCAATACGAAGACGATGAGGATGGCTATCGGCGCCCAGAGCAGGAGATCGTTCGGAACGCCGCCCAGGAATTTTCCGTCGCCGAGGTCCTCGATGAACTGGGGCACGCGCGGCGCGTTGGCCATCATCTTCTGGCTGTAGACGACCAGCATTCCCTCGGTCATCAGGCCCGTTCCCAAGGTCATCACCAAGGGTTGCACGCTCAACAGCGCGATGCCGACGCCGTTGACAAGGCCGACGGCCAAGCCGACCGCGAGACCGTACAGAACGGCCGCCACGCCGCCGAGCCCGGAATGGCTGGACATGATGTAGGCCGAGGCGGTCGCCACACTCGCGACGGAAAGGTCGATCCCCCCGTCAGCATGACGAGCGTCTGCCCCGCCGCGATGATTCCGAGCGGCGCGGCGAACAGCGCCATGTTCGAAATCCAGAGCGCGTTGACGGTGCCTGGCCGAGCGATGTCGATGCCCCCGACGAAAGCCAGCAGCAGCAGCGCCAGCGCCACGATCGTCCGTGTGCGAGGCCACGATAGGACCCCATGGCCAGGAATGACTGGAAGAACGCCATGAGAGGACATCGACTTGGCTCGTTCGGTCATTTGCGCATTCGCGCCATGTCGACAAATCCGCCGATCATCACGATCGCCACGATCAGGGTCCCCTGGATCACCTGGCCGAAATTGGGGTCGATATCGAGGAAGATCAGATCGGTAGGGATCAGGGTCAGCACGAAGGCGGCCGTCACCGGCCCGACCATTCCGCCGCGACCGCCGGCCAGGCTGACCCCGCCGACGACGACTGCGGCCAATCCGCTCAGGGTGTAGTAGACGCCGGCGAGCGGGGCGCCGATCCCGGTCGTCATGGTAAGGCCAAGGCCGCCGATCGCGCTGAACAGTCCGGAGAATATGTAGGCGGCGAAACGCGTGCGGTCGACATTGACGCCGCTGCGGAATGCCGCGACGCGATCGCTGCCGACCGCGTAGAGTTGGAGCCCGAGCTTGGATCGGAACAGGGGGACCCAGATCACGCCGACCGCCGCCACGAGCAGAATCAGGGCGTTGGGCAACCAGGAGGTGAACAGCGTTCCAGCGCCAAGGTTGAGGAATTCCGGCGGCGCGCCGCCGCCCGGTTGCTCCATGATGAGCAGCGCGACGCCGCCCCAGATGAACCCGAGGGCCAGCGTCGCCACGACATCGGGAACGCAGGAGAGGACGACGATCAGGCCGTTCAGCGCGCCGATCGCGGCGCCGGCGATCATCACCGCCACCGCCAGCAGCAATGATTGACCGAAACTCACATTCTCCATGGTGCTCGCCGCAAGCACGTTGGGGACCGCCATCATCGACCCGATCGAAAGATCGATCCCCCCCGAGATCACGACCACGGTTTGCGCTGCGGCGGCAAAGGCGAGCGGCAGAGCGCCCATGGCGAGCGACTGCCGGTCGAAATCGGAAAACTGCGGGTGGATCGCCACAGTGATCGCGAGCGAGACGATCAGCAACGCCGGCATCGCGAACAGGCTGGGGTGAAGCCGGAGCGAACGCCGCAGCCGCGCGGCGAGCGGCGTGCCCGAGCCGACGTCGGGGACCGCCATGATCGACGGTTTCCCTTCGACGGGCGTGGTCATGACGCCGCCCGCAACGGCCGGGCGAGCCCATGCGCGGCGCGCAACAACGTGGCCTCGTCCGCCTCGGACACCGGCATCTCGGCGACCACCCGCCCGCCAAACAGGACGATCGCGCGATCACACGCAAGGGCAATCTCGGGAAGCTCCGAAGTGAACAGCAGCACCGCCGAGCTCGACGTCGCCAGTTCCCGAACCAGCGCGTAGATCTGGCGCTTGGTGCCGATATCGATGCCGCGGGTGGGGTCGAAGCACAGCAGCGTGTTGAAACCGCTGGCGAGCCAGCGCGCGATCACCACCTTCTGTTGGTTGCCGCCGCTCAACCGGCTCACTTCCGACCCCGCGCGGGTGTCGATCTGCAGGCGTGCGGTCGCGGATTCGACGCGCGCCCGCTCCGCGCGTATTCCGATCGGACCCCAATTCCGGATGCCGCCGAAGGCCGACAAAGCGACATTTTCCCGAACGGAGCGCTGTTGCAGGAGCGCCAACAAGCGGTTGGCCGGCACGAGGACAATGCCCGCCCGGATGGCGTCGGCGGGATGGTGGAGTCTCAATTCCTTGCCGTGTGCGAGGATCTCGCCCTCGTCGTAGCGACGACTGCCGGCGATGCAGTCGAACAGCTCCTCCTGCCCTTGGCCTTCCAACGCCGCGACCCCTAGGACCTCGCCGGGATAGAGCCTGAACGAAACGTCGTCGAGCAGGGGACTGCGGCGCAGTCCGCGCACCTCCAACGCCGCCTGCACGTCCCTTGGCGTTCGCGCGCTGGTAGGCGTCGAAGATGCGGACGCGACCGCCCGCGCCGTTTCGGCCCCCAACATGAGCGTGACGATGCGCTCCTCGCTGCCGCGCGCGCGTTCGGTCACCCCCACGGTGACGCCGTCACGCAGCACCGTCGCCCGGTCGCACAGCGCCGAGACTTCGGCCATGCGGTGGGAAATGAAAATCACCGCGTTGCCCCTCTCGCGCCAATGTCTCACCATCGCGTAAATCCGCTCGGACAAATCCGCCGGCAGCGAAGCCGTGATTTCGTCGAGCAGCAGAACGTCTGGCTCCGAGGCGAGCGCGCGGGCGAGATCAATCAGGCGCAGGGTCGGGTAAGGCAGGTCGCGGACCAGGAGGCTGAAATCGAGCCTGGCGACGCCCTGCTCCGCCAGCCATTTGCGCACGTCGCCGATGGAGGCGCCGGCGAGCCGCATGTTCTGGGCGACCGTCAGGTCCGGCACAAGAGCCGGGTCCTGATAGACGGAGACGATGCCCGCGGCGCGCGCTTCCGCCGGAGACCGGAACGAGCGGGCGACCCCCTTCACGGATATCTCGCCGCCGTCCGCTCGAAACACGCCGGTGATGATCTTCACCAGCGTGCTCTTGCCCGCCCCGTTCGATCCCATCAGCCCGTGAACCTCGCCCCGGCGCACCTGAAGAGAGGCGGCCTTGAGCGCGATAACCGAGTCGAACCTCTTGGCCACGTCCCTGGCTTCGAGAAGAAGGGCGGGTTCGCTCATGACAGACCGAAGTTCAATAAGAGCAGGCGTGTATGCGCCGGCGCCGGTGCGTGTTCCCTGCGAACAGGGAAATAACAGGGAAAATCGCCCCTTCTGCGGCCGATTCCGTCGCGTAAATACGTTTGATTCCAATAGTTTGCGCGAAGATACCCGGCGCGCGCGGAACAGGACGACAACAGGGAAACAAGTCGCGCATAACAGCCAACCAGCGCCCGCGGGCGCGCATTACGGGTGAAAATGGTGGCGGGCCGGGCCGTTTTGTCCGAGCCTTTGCGCGGCGACAGTGCTGAGGCTGACAATCCCTGCGGTGGTTCGCGACCCCGAATAACAGTCCGGCCCGCGCCGCATAGAGGTACCATTCTTTGTCGCCCTCGGAAACGGGGAGCACGCGTGGCAGTGTCTCGAGCGTACCTGCGGCGTCACGGTCGCCTTCCGACAGAAGGAGGCGAGGATGCGAGCGCTCATCGAGCGGTGTTGTGGGTTGGACGTGCATCAGGAGACGGTCGTAGCGTGCCTTATGATCGGCGCGCCGGGCATTCGATCGAGCAAGGAGGTGCGCACGTTTCGAACGGTGACGCGCGACCTCGAAGCCTTGCGGGACTGGCTGAAGGCGGCGGGGGTGACGCATGTCGGCATGGAGAGCACGGGCGTCTATTGGCGCCCGGTCTATGCCGTCCTGGAGGGACACTTCGACCTGATCGTCCGCAACGCACCACATCCGCAACGTGCCTGGACGCAAGACCGACGTGAAGGATGCCGAGTGGATCGCCGATCTGGTGCGCCATGGGCTGATCGCCAAGAGCTTCGTGCCGCCCCGGCCGTTGCGCGAGCTGCGCGAACTGCTGCGCTATCGGCGCAAGCTCGTCGAGAGCCAGGCCGCGGAGCGCAACCGCCTGTTGAAGCTTCTGGAAACGGCCAACATCAAGCTGGCGAGCGTGATGAGCGACGTTTTCGGCGTCTCCGGCCGGGCCATGCTCAAGGCGCTGATCGAGGGCCGAGCCTCGGTTGAAGAGATGGCCGATCTCGCCAAAGGGCAGTTGCGCCGCAAGCGATCCGATCTCATCCTGGCGCTTGAGGGGCGAATGGAGGAGCATCATCGGTTCCCCCTGGCCACCCAGCTGCGCCGGCTCGAAGCGATCGAGCAGGACACCGCAACGCTCGACCTGCGCATCGTCGAGCGGCTCGAACCTTATCGGACGCCGCACGCGCTCTTGATGCAGATCCCGGGCGTCGACTGGCTCGTCGCCGCGGTGCTCATCGCCGAGATCGGCGTCGACATGAGCGTGTTCCTGAGCGTCTATCACTTGAGCGCCTGGGCCGGCGTCTGCCCCGGCAACCATGAGAGCGCCGGCCGGCAGAAGAGCGGCCGCGCCCGGAAGGGCAATGTCCACCTCCGCACGATGCTGGTCGGCGCCGCGATCTCCGCCGCGAGGACCAAGGGCAGCTACCTCAAAGACAAGTTCCACCGTCTCAAGGCCCGCCGCGGCGCATGCGCGCGGCCCTGGCCATCGCTCACAAAATCCTGGTTGCCGCCTATCACATGCTCGCCAAGGGCGTCGCCTATCATGAACTCGGAGAAGCCTATCTCGATCAAATCCGACAGACCCGCACCGTCGCCAACCTGAAGCGCCGCATCGAACGCCTTGGTTATCACATAACGCTCCGGCCGATTGCGGAGGTCGTCTGACCCGATTTTCGTGGCAGAGAAAGAACAGGCGGCGTTTTGGCGATAACAGATCCTATGCGGGTGGACGGCGGCCGGACCCTTGGTAGGCTGATCTTCCACACCAGCATGGAGGCAACCGATGCATTTAATCACCTCCGCGACCGTTGTCGCGACCACCGCCCGCGCGAATGATATCACGCTGTTCGCCTCGCTCGAATTGAGCAAATCGAAATGGGTTGTGACGATCAACAGTCCGGGCAGCGAGAGATTTTCCAGGCATGTGGTCGAGGGTGGGGACGGCGCCGGCCTGCTCGACCTTCTTTCGCGGTCGAGGGCGAAGGCCGAGCAGCGCTATGGCGTGCCGATCAGAGCGATCGTCATTCAGGAGGCGGGATTGGACGGATTTTGGATCCATCGCCTGCTGCTCGCCGAGGGGATCGAGAGCCACGTGGTCGATGCGGCTTCGATTGCGGTCGACCGGCGGCATCGGCGAGCCAAGA
The DNA here is from genome assembly GCA_963758335.1 of uncultured Alphaproteobacteria bacterium. Taxonomy (GTDB): domain Bacteria; phylum Pseudomonadota; class Alphaproteobacteria; order Rhizobiales; family Beijerinckiaceae; genus Roseiarcus. The sequence goes on from CAVWVF010000005.1 coordinate 159,750, forward strand.
CCGATGCGATCGACGGCGAGACGCTGTTGCGGACGCTGATGGCGTGGGCTCGCGGCGAGCGGCGGGTCTGCTCCATGGTTCGCGCGCCGAGCCCGGAAGAAGAGGATCGCCGGCGGCTGACGCGCGAGCGCGGCACGCTGCTCAAGGAACGCATTCAGCACACCAATCGGGTCAGGGGCCTGCTCAGCGGCCAAGGCATCCGGGGTTACAACCCGCTTCGGCGCGATCGTTTTGAGCGGCTCGAGGCGCTGCGAACCGGCGACGGCCGCGAGCTGCCGCCGCTGCTGAAGGCGGAAATACGCCGGGAGCTCGATCGGATCGCGCTGGCGACGACGCAACTGGCTGCGGTCGAACGGGCCCGCGACGCGCTCATCCGCACGGAAGCCGAGGAGCGCACCAACCCCGCCGCCCGGCTCCTCGAGCTCAAGGGCTTGGGCCCCGAGTTCGCCTCGCTCCTCTGGCTGGAATCGTTGTTCCGCAGCTTCGCCAACCGCCGCCAGGTGGCGGCTTACGGCGGATTGGCGCCCAGCCCCTGGCAGAGCGGCGGCGTCGAACGGGATCAAGGCATCTCGAAGTCGGGCAACCGCCGCCTGCGCAAGACCATGATCGAGCTGGCCTGGTTCTGGCTGCGTCACCAGCCGGACTCGGCGTTGAGCCGCTGGTTTCGGGCGCGGGTCGGCGCCGCGAAGGGACGGGTCCGCCGGATCGCCATCGTGGCGCTGGCCCGCAAACTGCTCGTCGCCTTGTGGCGCTATGTCACCCAAGGCGTCGTTCCCGAGGGCGCGGTGTTCAAGGCGGCCTGACCCGATGGCTCAATCCTACGCCGACGCTCCAACGATGGCTTAACGACTCAACCCCATTCCAGCGAAGCCGAACGCGACGGCTTCGCCGGATCCGGGCGGGCGGTGACCGCGGCTTTGCCTGGCTGAAACACGCCGTTTAACAGGATGGTCCCCGCCAACCCGAGCCCGACGCCCTCGAGCATGAGGGATTATGGTCCGAGCCCCGACAAGCTCGACCGGATGTGAGGTGATGCGGCCGTCAAGGCTGCATGCGAAAGACGGGCTCACGCTTCGGATCCAAACGCCAAGGAGATGCGCAATGCCAAAATGAATGAGCGCGGCAAAGACCACAGAGGCAGCCAAGAGCGCGCAAGGGCGCGCTCGCTCGTGACAGTGTATCCGGCCGCTGGCGCGTCAAGGTCGGCTTCGCTCCCTGCTCCGCTGCGCTTCGCCCCGCTTCGCGGGTGACCCGCCAGCGGCCGGCGCAAACGAATGAGCTTGACCCGAAACACCCCATGTGAGGATGGTCCCCGCCAACCCGAGCCCGACGCCCTCGAGCATGAGGGATTATGGTCCGAGCCCCGACAAGCTCGACCGGATGTGAGGTGATGCGGCCGTCAAGGCTGCATGCGAAAGACGGGCTCACGCTTCGGATCCAAACGCCAAGGAGATGCGCAATGCCAAAATGAATGAGCGCGGCAAAGACCACAGAGGCAGCCAAGAGCGCGCAAGGGCGCGCTCGCTCGTGACAGTGTATCCGGCCGCTGGCGCGTCAAGGTCGCTTCGCTCCCTGCTCCGCTGCGCTTCGCCCCGCTTCGCGGGTGACCCGCCAGCGGCCGGCGCAAACGAATGAGCTTGACCCGAAACACCCCATGTGAGGATGGTCCCCGCCAACCCGAGCCCGACGCCCTCGAGCATGAGGGATTATGGTCCGAGCCCCGACAAGCTCGACCGGATGTGAGGTGATGCGGCCGTCAAGGCTGCATGCGAAAGACGGGCTCACGCTTCGGATCCAAACGCCAAGGAGATGCGCAATGCCAAAATGAATGAGCGCGGCAAAGACCACAGAGGCAGCCAAGAGCGCGCAAGGGCGCGCTCGCTCGTGACAGTGTATCCGGCCGCTGGCGCGTCAAGGTCGCTTCGCTCCCTGCTCCGCTGCGCTTCGCCCCGCTTCGCGGGTGACCCGCCAGCGGCCGGCGCAAACGAATGAGCTTGACCCGAAACACCCCATGTGAGGATGGTCCCCGCCAACCCGAGCCCGACGCCCTCGAGCATGAGGGATTATGGTCCGAGCCCCGACAAGCTCGACCGGATGTGAGGTGATGCGGCCGTCAAGGCTGCATGCGAAAGACGGGCTCACGCTTCGGATCCAAACGCCAAGGAGATGCGCAATGCCAAAATGAATGAGCGCGGCAAAGACCACAGAGGCAGCCAAGAGCGCGCAAGGGCGCGCTCGCTCGTGACAGTGTATCCGGCCGCTGGCGCGTCAAGGTCGCTTCGCTCCCTGCTCCGCTGCGCTTCGCCCCGCTTCGCGGGTGACCCGCCAGCGGCCGGCGCAAACGAATGAGCTTGACCCGAAACACCCCATGTGAGGCAAAGGCGATTCCGGAGGGCGGAAGCGCGCGGGGGCTTCGAAAACGGGTTCGCCGGCGGCCGGGAAAGCGGCCCCGAAAGGATAGAAATTCTAGCCAAAGATATTTGAAATTTCAGGACGGTGGCGCGAGCAGGTGCGTGGGGTATCCGAGGATGGTTGAGACGCGCCGGGTCTGGCGATCGGAATAGATGAAGGCGGGTCCCTCGATGCGATAGTTGCCCTTCCAATCGATGACGAAGGAGGTATCATTTTCTTCGATGTGGACGGGTTCCGGGTCGCCGTCGCGGGCCAGCCTTGCGGCGAGTTGATCGGACGGGTCGAGCAGCCAGGCGTCGCCGGTTTCGGTAGAGAACAGGACCAGCTGACCAACAGTGACGACGCGCCCATGGCGGTCAGCCGCCCGACGCTGGATGGAGCGGACCTCCTCGGCGAGGCGAAAGCTCTTCCCCTCCACCATCTGTTTGCCCGGTCGACGCCGGATCGCCTTTCGATCCCTGCCGGGTACCGAGGGGGCTGCCATGGATTTGTTCACCAAGCTGTTCGGCGACTTCTTGGTCTTCGTCTATCACTGCTTCGACCGGATTGTCATTCGCGGCTATCTGACGGCGCTGTCGCGGCCCGAGCTGGTCGTCCACTTCTTCCGTGAGATCGTCGGGGTGGCGGAGGTCAGCAAGGAGGCGCTGAGCCAGCGGACGGCCGATTACCAGAATTGGGTGGAAGCCTACGCGCGCAATCACGCGATCCCGATCGAATGGGCCGAGAAGGGGGTACGCAAGGAGGACCACGTGCTGCGGTGGCTGCGCCGCATGGAGAAGCGCAATGCCTACGGTGTCTACTTCATCTTCAAGAGCATGGAGCAAGGGCCGACCTTCCGCATCAGCCTGCCGAAGTACCCGGCCAAGGACCCGCACTACCGCATCGTCGCGCACCAGCGCAGCCGCTTCACGCATTACTACTTCTATGTCCGCGACGAGGCGCTCGGACCGATGGTTGTGCGGGTGGCTTCCTTCTTCCCTTTCCAGACCGCCTACTATCTCAACGGCCACAGCTTCATCGAGCAGGAGCTGAAGCGGGCGGGGATCGGCTTCCGCAAGCATGACAACGCTTTCCTCGCCGTCGACGATGCAGCGGCGCTGCAGGCGTCGGCCGACCGGCTGAGCCCAGAGATCATTCGCCGGCGCCTCGACTACTGGACCCTGATCCTCGGACCGAAGTTCTCAAAGAAGGAGCGCGCCAAGCTCAACCTGTCACGCTTCTACGCCATCTCCCAGATCGAGTACTGCCGCAACTTCATCTTCAGGCGTCACTTTCCCATCCACAAGCTATTCGAGCGCAGCTGCGAACTCGGCCTGTGGCGGCTCAGCGCCGACAAGATCGCCACGATCTTCGGCAAGCGGGTCAGTCGCCGGATGCATGGCAAGCTGGCCACGGTCATCGACCAGATCGAGCACGGCCATCATGTCTTCCGCGCCTACTTCAAGAGCGGCTTCCTCAAACAGTATGAGAAGTTCCTGACCTTTCTGCGCAACGAATTGGTCTCCAACAATCTCACCGACTTCGGCCTGCTTAAGGGGCTCGACCATCTCGATGCCGTGCGGACCACCTTCCAGCTGATCACGGATCGCTTCGCCGGCTTCCAGGCCGAGTGGCTCAACGTGCATGTCGATTTCCCGCTGCTGCAGCGCCTCGCCCATCCGATCACCATCGGCGCGGTGCGTTATCCCGGCCTCAAGATCCACGAGCCGCGCATCATCCGCCTGTTCGAGGTCCTCCTGCATGGCGGTCCTCAGATCGGCGGCTGGACGGCCCGGCAGATCCATCAAGCCGTCCTCGACACCTTCGACCTCTCTGAGAAGACCTACCGCCTGAACCAGCTCCGCTACGACTTGCGCAAGCTCAAGGGACACGGCCTGATCGAGCGCGACGGCTCGCGCTACGCCTACCGGCTCTCACCCAAGGGCGTCCAAGTCGCCCTCCTCTTCCTCTTCTTCCACAAGCGCCTGTGCGGCCCCCTCGCCAACAGCCGCTTCCATCACCGGCCGGACCCGCAACACCGTCCAGACAGCCGGCTCGAAGCCGCCTATCACCGCGCCGACACCGCCATCCAACGCGTCGTCGATCTCTTGGCTGCAGCTTGATCGCCCCGCGCCTCAATGACAATGTTCGACTCGTCTTGTCTATGATCCCTCAGGTAAGAATTTAACCTTTCGTCCAGCCTTCGACGTAACGGCGGCGGTTCAACCCGATCGAACGGGTGGAGCTCGGACGGCGCCAGGGGCTTTCACTTCCGCTTCGACAATTCGCGCCGCCCGCATTGCCGGCCACCCGGGCGAAAATTCACTTCCGCTTGAAGCGCGCTGCGAGTCTCTTGTCGGCGATCGAGGCGTCGAACGCTTCCGGGTCGAAGTCTCCGCCGATCCATTCGAGCCGTTCTTCGCGCTCCGGGTGAGCGGGATCGGCCAGAATTTCCAAAAGCTCGGCGTAGCCCCAGACGCCGCCGCAGTCTTCCGGGGGGCAGTTGCGCTCGCCGTCGACGCAGACCGGATAGGCCTGCCCCGGGGCGCGAGCAAGAGTCTTCTCGACCGCCACAACGTGTTCCCAATCGTCGCCGAAGTCATAAGTATAGCCGAAGCGTCTGACGCCGGATTTGACCACGCCGTTCAGCGTGAGGCGGTTTTCGTTGGCGACGTCGTCGGTTGTGGCGGGGTCGCCGAATTGCCGGCCGTCGACGTCGAAAGCGTGCAGATGGCCGCCGATCCAGCCCATCCCCGTCAGAATCGCTTCGCTGAGATCTCCAAGCGTCATCGAGCCGGGGACGAGGAGCCGACGCCACACCGGCGGTTTCGATCCCTTGAGCGTGACCTTGAGACTGACGATGCTGTCGGCGGCGCCCGTCTTCGACGCGACGGTCCTGGCCATGGTCCTTCCTCCTGCCTCGACTTCTTCTGAGAGCGTCCCGCTCCTTGCGCGAGGCCGCGCCCGCAGGCAAGCCTGCGCCGGCGGCGGCGCACAGATATTTCAAGCCTCGCGCGGATCGTCCGCGATCTCAACCCGATGCTTCGCCCAGGATCCCGCAACTAATTGGTGAGCACGGGTGAAGCGAGCCGCGGGGCGGGCGGATTTTCGGGAGCGGCGGGGCTCGGGCTGCAGATGAGATGAGCGGGTTCGCGCTATAGTTGTGGGCGGCTAGCCTCCTGCATCGTTGACGAGTCCTGCCCGGGCCGTGCGGTCACGACGCCGCCGTGACCGGCCGCGCCCGGCGTTGTCGGCAGATCTGGCGGAAGGGGTGGGGCGATCATCCGCTCGGCGCCGGGTGCAGGGCAAGGATGGCGGCGCGCACGTCGCGGATCAGATCGAGAGCGCCGGCCGAAAGCCGCACGATCAGCCGGCGCGCGTGGCGCACGACCCGGCCCGGCAGGGCGATCAGATGAAACCGCATCGCCTTCATGCGCCGCGCCGCCCAATCGCCGCCGAGCACTCGATGCTTCATCAGCGCGTTGAGATTGTGGGCGAGGACCATGATCGCCCACCACGCCGCATTGGCCCCGAACAGTCCGCTCGGCAGCCGTCCGCCGGCGAGATCGTCCTTCATCACCGCATGCGCTTCCTCGCTCTTGCCGCAGCGCTCGCGCTGCCAGCGGATCACGTCGTCGCCGGGCAGTGTGCGGTTGGTGACGAGGCCGAACAGCTTGTAGCGGCCCGGCGTCCCGAAGCTCATCGTCGGAAAGGGCAACTGCTCCGCATCGCCGAGATCGAGCTCGCACAACGGCTCGCGGATCGCCAGGAAGCGGTAGTCCGGCGCTCTCTTGCTCATGGCTGCCCAATTCGGCACGTAGCCGACCTCCGCCCATTGCTGATCGCCGGCATAGCGCTCGCCGTCGACGATCCGATCGAGCGGCCGCCAGGCCGACTCGGGCAGTTCCGCCGCAGCTTGCTTGAACTCCCCCGTCACGTCCGCCCCGACGGCGAATTCGATCACCCCGAAGCGCTCGTTCTTGCCCTCGGCGCAATACTTGAGAAGATCCTGCTGATAGCCTGCCGTGTCCGAGCGCAGATAGAGCTTGCTCACCCCCGCCGGCAGCAGGCGCGCCGCCTCTTCGAGAACGCGCAATTGCTCGTACCCCGCCGGCACGTTGCCATCGCGGAACTCCGAATGCACGATCAGGCCCTGCTCCGCCCACCAGGTGTTGAGCGGCTGATAGGCCTTGCGGGGCTTCCCCTGTATTTGGAGTTGTGGCGCGCGGCCGGACTGGATGTGGCGGTGGCGCGTCACGTCGCGGTGAGCGGCGCCCAGGGCTGGAGCGATCGGCAGATGGTGTCGGCGCTGGTCTTGCTGAACCTTGCCGGGGGTGAGGGTCTCGATGATCTCGACCGGCTGGAGGCGGACGGCGGTCTGTGCCGGCTGGTGCGGGCGGCGGACGCGCACGGGCGGAGCCGGCTGGAGCGGCGGGCGGAGGCGCGGCGCTGGCGGCGGCAGCGGTCGCATCCGACGAGGGCAGCGCGCGCGCCATCACCAACGAGGTGACTGAGGGTGGCACAGGGGCTCTTGCCGTTCCAGTACGAATCCGAGGCGGGCGAGGCGGGGCTCACCGGTTCGTTGATTCGCAAATCTCAGCCTATCTCCCTGATCAAACAGGACCAACTCCCACTTCACTTTCCTTGATGCGGAATCGGGGTCGCAGCTGGATCGCGCGTCGCGCGGAAATTCCCTGTTTTCCGCCGATCAACGACAATTAATCCCCTGTTCCGCCGACAACATTCCCTGTTCGGCCGCGTAGGGAATTTTCGCGCAAGCCTATGGAATCAAGCGTCTTTTCGAGGCGAGTTTTCGCCAAATCGGCCAAGAAATGAGAAATACGCTGTATTTTTCGCTGCAAGTAGGGAATTCGGCCTTCGAGCGCCGGACGCCGGCGCGCGACCCCCGTCTGCTTCGCTCGTGCTAGATCGAGCCGCCTGATTCCCCGGATTCGATCGCGCCGATGACCGATTCGCTCATCCCTGTGCTGACGCCCCACCGCGCACTGCATCTCGAATGGCAGGCGGCGGAATTTTTGCTCGACGACGAGGTCGCCGCGCGCCTCAAAGCCGCCTTCGTCCGCGGCGGCGGCCATGGCTTGCTGCAACTCGGGGCAGCCGAAGCGGGAAGCCGTCTGTCGCCGGAGCTCGCCTATTGGCGGGCCTTCGCCATGCGCTTCGTCGCCGCAGTCTGCGCCAGCGAAGAGACCGCCGCGGCCGGCGCGCCGCGCGTCCCCGAGCCCGCCGAGGACGAGCTCAGCGCGCTCGTCGACGAAGCGCCGCCGATGCGCGGCGGCGAATATCTCGACGCCGTCTGTCTCGCCTCGATGTGGGGATCGCTCCAGCGCGCGCTGGAGGTCGAACTCGCCGGAAGCGGCCTGCCGATCCAAGACTTTCTGCGCGCCCGAGACAGCCGTTGGCGGCTCGTCGGGCGCGTGCATCTCAACCTCGCCGAGAACCGCAAGGACGCCGACCGCCCCTTCGCCTTCATGGCGACTTACGCCTCGTCGCTCGCGGCGCACGGCGCGCTGCGTCACCTGGGCCTCGGGCACGCCCTGCGCGAATACGCCGGCGCGGGCGCAAAGAGCGAGCTCCTCAAACTCCTGGAGCCGGTCAACCGCGCGAGCGAAAACTGCGCTTGGCTGAAGGAGATCGTCAACTCGGGCGAGATTTTTCACCCGCTGCGCTGGACGCCGAGGGAGGCGATGCGCCTGCTCGCCGACGTCGAGACGCTGGAGCGCGCCGGCGTCGTCGTGCGCATGCCGGCCTCGTGGCGGATGAACCGGCCGAGCCGTCCGGCGGTCGAGGCGAGGGTCGGGACGACGGCGCCCTCGCTCGTCGGCGCGCAGTCGCTGCTGGATTTTGAGGTCGAGGTCAGTCTCGAGGGCGAAACGCTGACGCGCGAGGAAATCGAGCGGCTCGTCGCCTCGACCGACGGGCTCGCGATGCTGCGGGGCAAGTGGGTCGAGGTCGACCACGAGCGGTTGAAGGCGACGCTCGATCGGTTCGAAGCGGTCGAGCGGCTGGCGCGAAGCGAGGGCGTGTCCTTCGCTCAGGCCATGCGGCTCCTGGCGGGCGCGGATATCGGCGGAGCGGCTGCGGTTCAGGCGCCCGACCCCTCCTGGGGGCGGGTCACGGCGGGCTCTTGGCTCGCCGAAACGCTTGCCGCCTGCCGCCGGCCCGAGAGCCTCGCCGCGGCCCATCCGGGCGAGGCTCTGAAGGCGACGTTGCGGCCCTACCAGGAGGTCGGCGTGCGCTGGCTCGCCTTTCTGGCTGAGCTGGGCCTCGGCGCCTGCCTCGCCGACGACATGGGATTGGGCAAGACCGTGCAGGTGCTCGCGCTCATCCTGACGCTGCGCCCGCGGGCAGGCGAGGCGCGCCCGAGCCTCCTCGTCGCGCCCGCTTCGCTTCTCGCCAACTGGGCGGCCGAGGCGGCGCGCTTCACGCCGTCCCTGCGCGTGTTCGTCGCGCATCCCTCGTTCACGCCCGCCGACCGCCTCAGCGCGCCTTCCGCCGAGGAGATTTCGCGCGCCGACCTCGTCGTGACGAGTTACGGTTCGGCGCTGCGGCTCGACTGGATCGGCAAGACGCGCTGGCGGCTTGCCGTCCTCGACGAAGCGCAGGCGATCAAGAACCCTGACGCGAAGCAAACTCGCGCCGTCAAGACCTTCGCCGCCGACAGCCGAATCGCGCTCACCGGCACGCCGATCGAGAACAATCTGCGCGATCTCTGGTCGATCTTCGATTTCCTCAACCCCGGGCTTTTGGGGTCATCGAAGGCCTTCACCGATTTCGTCAAGCGTCTCGCCGCCAAGGAGCCCGTCTCCTACGCGCCGCTGCGCAAGCTGGTCGGGCCTTACATCCTTCGCCGCCTCAAGACCGATCGCAGCGTCATCGCCGACCTGCCGGACAAGACCGAGGTCAAGGCCTTCTGCGGGCTCTCCAAGAAGCAGGCGGCGCTTTATCAAGCGGCGGTGGACGAGTTCGACGAGCGGCTGCGCGCGGTCTCCGAGGACATGGCGCGGCGCGGACTGGTGCTGGCGACGCTGATGCGGCTCAAGCAAATCTGCAACCACGCATCACACGGCCTTGGGGGCGGCGGCTGGGACGAGAAGGACAGCGGCAAGTTCGCGAGGCTGACCGAAATCGCCGAGACGGTCGCCAGCCGCCAGGAGAAAATGCTCGTTTTCACGCAATTCAGGGAGATCATCGAGCCGCTCGGCGACCTGCTCGCCGCCGCCTTCGGCCGCGCCGGACTCGCGCTCTCCGGCGAGACGGCGATCGGCAAGCGCAAGGACCTCGTCAAGGCGTTCCAGGAGGACGACAGCGTCCCCTTCTTCGTGCTGTCGCTCAGAGCCGGCGGGGCGGGGCTCAACCTGACCGCCGCCTCGCATGTCGTGCATTTCGACCGCTGGTGGAATCCGGCAGTCGAGAACCAGGCGACCGACCGTGCGTTCCGCATCGGGCAGAAGCGCAACGTTCTTGTGCACAAGTTCGTCTGTCGTGGCACGATCGAAGAGCAAATCGACGTACTCATCGAGTCGAAGCGGCGAATGGCTGAGGACGTGCTGAACGGCGGGGGCGAAATCAACCTCACCGAACTGAGCGACAAAGACCTCATGGCGCTCGTCAGGCTCGACCTCGAAGCCGCCACGAAGGAGGGATGACGCGATGGGCTTTTACGGCTTCCGACCCTATGTGCCGGTCGCACAACGCCGCTGGCAGGCGCAGAAGGAGATGGCGAAGCTCAGCAAGAACGGGCGCGTCGTCTCTCCGATCGTGATCGAGGGCCGCAAGATCGCGCAGAATTTCTGGGGCAAGGCCTGGTGCGACAACCTGGAACGCTATTCGGACTTCGAGAACCGGCTTCCGCGCGGGCGAACCTATGTCCGCAACGGCTCGGTGATCGATTTGCAAATCGAGCGCGGCAAGGTCGAGGCTTTGGTCAGCGGCTCGGAGATTTACAAGGTGAAGGTCGACGTCGCCGTCGCCACGGCGGCGCGCTGGAAGGCCATCTGCCGGGATTGCGCGGGCTCCATCGGCTCGCTCATTGAACTGCTGCAAGGCAAATTGTCGAAGAACGTGATGGAGCGGGTCTGCCGCGAGGCCGACGGCCTATTCCCGGCCCCGCCCGAGATAAAAATGTCGTGCTCCTGCCCGGACTGGGCGGACATGTGCAAGCATGTGGCGGCGACGCTGTACGGCGTCGGTACAAGGCTCAATTCCAATCCCGACCTCATCTTCACATTGCGCGGGGTCGATCGCACCGAACTCGTCTCGACGGTCGGCGCCGACCTGTCGCTGACGGAGGCCGCTGCGGCGAGCGATCGGGTGCTCGCCGACGACGACGTCGCGGCCTTGTTCGGCATCGAAATGGCGGCGCCGGACCCGTCGCCGAAGGAGCGCAGCGTCGAGAAGAAGAGGCAGGCGCGCCGGAAAACTTCCGCGAGCGCGCAGCTTCCTCCAAAGGCGCTTGCTCCGAAGGGGACCAAGCCAGGAGCTGCGGGCGCGAAGACGCCGGGCGCACGGCATACGTCGAATCGCGCAGCGAAGACGACGGCCGCAGTCGTCGCGCCGGCCAAGGCGCCGACGAAAGCCACCAAGAGCACCGCGCCGAGAGGCGCCGCAAGGTCGGCGCCTGCAACGAAACGGCGCGCCGCCGCTCGGCGGCCTTGATCGCTGGAGGTCGCCGGCGGTCGTGCGCCGCCTGGGCCGGCCACGCCTTCGTGTCTCAGCATAGGCGTGCAGAGAGCCGGCAACCGCCGCGAAGAGCGGGTTGGCATTCCCCCGCTGAGACATGGCTCATTCAGCGGCGTTTCCTGGGCGCCAGCCTTTCGCTCGGGTTAGCCCGACTTCGCGGATTCGTAGTTGGAAAGGCGGGATTGGGATTTTTTTTGGACGTCTAAGTAATTGATTTCGAATGTGTGGGGTGTCGCCAATATCTTCAAATCGGTCTGTAGTGAAGACCAACCGAGATGACCCCGGATTCTCAGGGAGTTGTTTTCCTGATTTAATCGTCGCCGTCATGTTCCTGCGACGAATCACACGACGGAAGAAGGGCAAAACGCATCTTTATTGGAGCGTCGTCGAGAACAAGCGTCTCGATGACGGCCGGGTGGTGCAGCGCCACGTTCTGTATTTGGGCGAGATCAATTCGTCGCAGGCGGAGGCTTGGCGCAAGGCGGTCGAGGTGTTCGACCCGCGGGCGGGCGCCTCCCGGACGCTCGCCTTGTTCCCCGAGGTGTCAATCGGCGTCGAAAAGGGACCCCCCATCGGCATGGAAAAAGGACCCCTCTTGATCATCGGGAGCGGTTCATCCCCGGAGTCCATAGGGGGGACCCGCGCGTAGCGACGCGCCCTCCGCGCGGCTGGCGGAGCGTAGCGCGGGGGGTACCTGTGGGCCCCCGGGGGTGAACCGCGGGCGGGGTAGCGCCGGTGGTGAGGCCAGGCGTCTGGGAACCGCTCGGAGCGACACGTTGGCTTGTCTTGAGCGTTCGTCGCTGGAAGGTCAGTCGCGTCCGAAGCCGCGTGGGGGCGCCACGCTCTCGAGTTCGGAGAGATCGAGTTCGCAGATAGCCTGGAGGGCCTCGGCCAGCGCGCTGTCGTGTTGGTTGGCCGGCAGCGCTTCGAGCCAATCGGCATACTGCGCTTGCAGCTCGCTGAGCTGGGCGACGGCGTCCTGCCAACGCCGGGCGCGACTGCGATGGTCGGCCGGGCGACGGGTGCGGATCACCGGCGCATCGGCCGCGCGCGCGACGCGGTAACGGGCCTGGCGCTCGGCGTCGGTCATGGCTTTCTCGCCGATCGGCTTGCGCGGCATGGGGCCACTCCCAATCGTTACGTCACGAAACCCGGTTGGTGCGGGGCAGCTCAGGCGCGGTTTTTGAAGCGCCAGCTTTCGTTGCCGGTCTCGACGATGTCGCAGTGATGGGTGAGGCGGTCGAGCAGCGCGGTCGTCATTTTCGGATCGCCGAAGACGCTCGGCCATTCGCCGAAGGCGAGGTTGGTCGTGACGATGATCGAGGTGCGCTCATAGAGACGGCTGATGAGATGGAACAGCAACTGCCCGCCGGCCTGGGCGAAGGGGAGATAGCCGAGTTCGTCGAGGATGACGAAGTCGAGGCGCGTGAGATAATCGGCGAGCCGTCCCTGGCGGCCAGCGCGCGCTTGAGCCTCGAGCTGATTGACGAGATCGATGGTGGTGAAGAAGCGCCCGCGCGATCCGGCTCGGATGCAGCTTCGCGCGATGGCGATGGCCAGATGCGTCTTGCCGGTGCCGGTTCCCCCGACCAGGACGACATTGCGCTGCTGGGCGATGAAGCCGCCGGCGGCGAGGTCGCGCACGAGAGCCTCGTTGATCGGCGTGTTCTTGAACGCGAAGTCGTCGACGTCCTTGGCCAGCGGCAGCTTGGCGACGGTGAGCTGGTACTTGATCGAGCGCGCCTGCTTCTCTGAGATCTCGGCTTTCAGGAGATCGCCGACGAAGCGCTGCGGCTCATGCTTGCGCTTGAGCGCCGTGGTCAGCGTCTCGTCGTAGGCGCTCCTCATCCCGTAGAGCTTGAGGCTGCTCATCATGTCGAGGACTTCGGTTCTTTCCATGGGTTAGGCGCTCCTGAGTTGATCGTATCGGGCGCAGTCGGCGACGGGCGTGTGGCAGAGCCGCAAAGCGTCGGGCGTCATGATCGTCGCCGCCGGTCCGGGATCGCGCTGACGCGCGAGGATGTTGATGACGACGTCGGCCGAATGGACGCCCTCGGACAGCGCCTGAAGGCAGGCGGCCTCCACCGCAAGCAATCCATCGGTGAGCACGGCGGCGAGGATTTTGACCATCTGCCGGTCGCCGTCGTCGGACCCGGCAAGCTTGCGCCGCACGCGGTCCAGCGCCGTCGGCAGCACCCAGTCCTTGAACGGGGCGCCGTTGCGCAGAGCGCCCGGCTTGCGCGCCAGAACCGGCACGTAATGCCAGGGATCGTAGATCGTCTCGCCACGCCCGTAACACCGCGGATGTTCCGCGACGATGCGCCCGTCCTGGCGGATCACGACGCGATCGGCGTAGGCGTGGATTTCGACCGGGCGGCCAACCGCGCTGGCGCTCACCGAGTATTTATTGTTGTCGAACCGCACCAGGCAGGTCTTGGACACCGAGGCCGGCAACTCATGGAATCCGTCGAAGCGGCCGCGATAGGGAATGAGCTTGGGACGCTCTTCCTCGAAGACCTCCCAGATCGTCCTGTCAGGCCGTTCAGGATGGGGATGCGCCTTGGCCCAGGCGATGCTTTTGTCCATCAGCCAGGCGTTCAGCTCGTCATAGCTCTTGACTCGCAAGCGCGGCGTGAAGAAGCGCTCGCGAACGAGACCCACCTGGTTCTCGACCTGACCTTTCTCCCAGCCCGACGCTGGCGTGCAGGCGACGGGCTCGACAAGATGGTGCGAGCACATCTGGAGGAAGCGGCGATTGTATTGCCGGTCCTTGCCGACGAAGATCGTCTCCACCGCCGTCTTCATGTTGTCGTAGATGCCGCGCGTGCAGGCGCCCCTGAAGAACGCGAACGCCCGCTCGTGGGCGTCGAACACCATCTCCTGCGTCTCGCGCGGATAGGCGCGCGCGAGCATCATGCGGCTGTGGCAAAGGCGGACGTGCGCGACCTTCACGATCGTCGTCACCCCGTCCATCACAACGATCTCGTGGCTCCAGTCGAACTGATATGCCTCGCCCGGCGCGAACGTCAGCGGCACATAGGCGTTCGCCGTCTCGCCCGCGTGTTGCTTGCTCCAGGTCCGGGCGTAACGGCGAACCGCGTCGTAACCGCCCTCATAGCCAAGCCCCCGCAACTCCTCGAAGACCCGAATGAGCGTCAACCGCTCGCGCGCCGGCTTTCCGTCATTCTCCAAAAGCAATGAATCAAGCCGATCGCGCCAAGGCCCGATCTTCGGCTGGGGTTGGACGTCCCGCTCATAATGGAACTCTGTCGCCTGCGATCGGATGACCTTCCGAACCACTTTGCGCGAAACACGCAAATCGCGGCAGATCGCCTTGATCGTCATCTTTCGCGAAAAATACGCTAGACGAATTTTGGCTATCGTCTCCACAATCAGCATCTCGAACTCGGCCTCCTAAGAAATCAGGAGGCCTGTGTGGACCCTTATCCCCGGGGTCCCGATTGGATGCCGATCACCCCGAAAACGGGGTCCTTATTCCATGCCGAATGACACCCCGAGGATCGCTGCGAGGCCGCGGCGGACGACGCCTCGGTGGTGCGGCTGCGCCTGTCTGAACTTCGCCTGCATCGTCCGCGTCAATGGGGCGCCTGCTGGCTGGCCGGCCTCTTGTGGCGAGACTTGCAACTCGACCGGTTCTGGGCCGAACGCCTGCCCGCGAGCCGGAAGGGAACGCGCTGGGACCAAATCCTGCACGTCCTGGTCGCCTATCGGCTGATCGAACCCGGCAGCGAGTGGCGGCTGCATCGCGAGTGGTTCGGCAGGAGCGCCATGGCCGATCTGTTGGGATCGGATTTCGGCCTGGCTGAGACGCACAAGCTCTATGCCTGCCACGACTTGTTGCTCGCCCACAAGGACGCGCTGTTCTCGCATCTGACGGGGCGATGGCGCGATCTTTTCAACGCCGATTTCGACGTGCTGCTCTACGATCTGACCAGCACTTATTTCGAGATCAACGCCTCGGATCTGCCCGAGGGCGACAAACGTCGCCACGGCTACAGCCGCGACAAGCGGCCCGATTGCCCGCAACTGGTCATCGCCCTGGTCGTAACGACCGAAGGCCTGCCGCTGGCCTACGAAGTCCTGCCCGGCAACACCGCCGACAGCAAGACGTTGCGGACGTTCCTGGGCAAGATCGAAAAGCAATATGGCAAGGCGCGGCGCGTCTGGGTGATGGATCGCGGCGTGCCCACCGAGGCGGTTCTGGCCGAGATGCGGGCCAGCGATCCGCCCGTGCAATATCTCGTCGGAACGCCCAAGGGACGGCTGAACCGCTTGGAAAAGCACCTGATCGAGAAGCCCTGGCGGAAGGCGCGCGAAGGCGTCGAGGTCAAATTGCTCGCCCAGGACGACGAACTCTACGTCTTCGCCCAGAGCGAGGATCGCCTCGCCAAGGAGCGCGCGATGCGCCGTCGGCAGTTGAAATGGCTGTGGGCGCGGCTCGGCAAGCTCGCCGCCATGAACGTCTCGCGCGAAGAGATGCTGATGAAGCTGGGAGCGGCGCGCTCGAAAGCGCCGACCGCGTGGCGCTTGGTCGATGTCACGCTCGACGAACAGAGCGCCGCGCTGACCTTCTCCCTCAATCGCAAGAAACTGCGAATCGCGAGGCGGCGGGAAGGGCGCTATCTCCTGCGCACCAATCTGACCGACAAGGATCCGGCCGTCTTATGGCAGTATTACATTCAACTCGTCGCCGTCGAGGAGGCCTTCAAGACCCTGAAGGGCGACCTGGCGATCCGGCCGATCTACCATCATGACGAAAAGCGCGTCGAGGCCCATATCTTCATCGCCTTCCTCGCCTATTGCCTGCAGATCACCCTGACGCGCCAACTCCATGCCCTGGCCTCTGGACTGACCGCCCGCAGCGCGCTCGAAAAATTCGCCGCCGTCCAAATGATCGACGTCCATCTGCCTACCACCGACGGGCGCGAGATCGTGCTGACCCGATACACCCAACCCGAGCCCGACCTGCAACTGCTGATCAACCAGCTAAAACTCGCTCTGCCGACCCAGCCGCCGCCCAAAATCACCGCCGCCGCCTTGGCCCGAGTCACTCCTCGTAGTGAAGACCTTTCAGCCTAAATCGTTGATTCAGCACACGCCAAGTCCGCGATTTTGCCCCAATCCGCGAAGACGGGTTAGGGCGGGATGATTTCAAGTCGACTCGGCTCTGGCGCCGGCGGTTGAGCGACGACGGCGCCATTTCTTAACCCTCGCGAGGAGACTGCGACCGGTCGCGGGCCCCCGCCTTGGCGATCAGAACGGCGGCCCGGGTCGCCTGCCGAACAGGGCGATTCCCCTGTTAAACAGGGAGAGAACAGGGGCAGACGCGCCCTTGCACCGCGTTTCTCGGCATAAAAATGTCGTGACTGCAATGGCTTACGCGAAAACGCTGGAGCGCCGGATCAGGCGCAATAACAGGAGCGTAACAGGGGGCGATTTTGCGCTTATCAGGGCGATAACAGGCGGCGTCTTGGCGAAACAGATCCTATGCGGGTGGCCGGCGGCCGGACCCTTGGTAGGCTGATCTTCCACACCAGCATGGAGGCAACCGATGCATTTAATCACCTCCGCGACCGTTGTCGCGACCACCGCCCGCGCGAATGATATCACGCTGTTCGCCTCGCTCGAATTGAGCAAATCGAAATGGGTTGTGACGATCAACAGTCCGGGCAGCGAGAAATTTTCCAGGCATGTGGTCGAGGGTGGGGACGGCGCCGGCCTGCTCGACCTTCTTTCGCGGTCGAGGGCGAAGGCCGAGCAGCGCTATGGCGTGCCGATCAGAGCGATCGTCATTCAGGAGGCGGGATTGGACGGATTTTGGATCCATCGCCTGCTGCTCGCCGAGGGGATCGAGAGCCACGTGGTCGATGCGGCTTCGATTGCGGTCGACCGGCGGCATCGGCGAGCCAAGACCGATGCGATCGACGGCGAGACGCTGTTGCGGACGCTGATGGCGTGGGCTCGCGGCGAGCGGCGGGTCTGCTCCATGGTTCGCGCGCCGAGCCCGGAAGAAGAGGATCGCCGGCGGCTGACCCGCGAGCGCGGCACGCTGCTCAAGGAACGCATTCAGCACACCAATCGGGTCAGGGGCCTGCTCAGCGGCCAAGGCATCCGGGATTACAACCCGCTTCGGCGCGATCGTTTTGAGCGGCTCGAGGCGCTGCGAACCGGCGACGGCCGCGAGCTGCCGCCGCTGCTGAAGGCGGAAATACGCCGGGAGCTCGATCGGATCGCGCTGGCGACGACGCAACTGGCTGCGGTCGAACGGGCCCGCGACGCGCTCATCCGCACGGAAGCCGAGGAGCGCACCAACCCCGCCGCCCGGCTCCTCGAGCTCAAGGGCTTGGGCCCCGAGTTCGCCTCGCTCCTCTGGCTGGAATTGTTGTTCCGCAGCTTCGCCAACCGCCGCCAGGTGGCGGCTTACGGCGGATTGGCGCCCAGCCCCTGGCAGAGCGGCGGCGTCGAACGGGATCAGGGCATCTCGAAGTCGGGCAACCGCCGCCTGCGCAAGACCATGATCGAGCTGGCCTGGTTCTGGCTGCGTCACCAGCCGGACTCGGCGTTGAGCCGCTGGTTTCGGGCGCGGGTCGGCGCCGCGAAGGGACGGGTCCGCCGGATCGCCATCGTGGCGCTGGCCCGCAAACTGCTCGTCGCCTTGTGGCGCTATGTCACCCAAGGCGTCGTTCCCGAGGGCGCGGTGTTCAAGGCGGCCTGACCCGATGGCTCAATCCTACGCCGACGCTCCAACGATGGCTTAATGACTCAACCCCATTCCAGCGAAGCCGAACGCGACGGCTTCGCCGGATCCGGGCGGGCGGTGACCGCGGCTTTGCCTGGCTGAAACACGCCGTTTAACAGGATGGTCCCCGCCAACCGGAGCCCGACGCCCTCGAGCATGAGGGATTATGGTGCGAGCCCCGACAAGCTCGACCGGATGTGAGGTGATGCGGCCGTCAAGGCTGCATGCGAAAGACGGGCTCACGCTTCGGATCCAAACGCCAAAGGAGATGCGCAATGCCAAAATGAATGAGCGCGGCAAAGACCACAGAGGCAGCCAAGAGCGCGCAAGGGCGCGCTCGCTCGTGACAGTGTATCCGGCCGCTGGCGCGTCAAGGTCGCTTCGCTCCCTGCTCCGCTGCGCTTCGCCCCGCTTCGCGGGTGACACGCCAGCGGCCGGAGCAAACGAATGAGCTTGACCCGAAACACCCCATGTGAGGATGGTCCCCGCCAACCCGAGCCCGACGCCCTCGAGCATGAGGGATTATGGTCCGAGCCCCGACAAGCTCGACCGGATGTGAGGTGATGCGGCCGTCAAGGCTGCATGCGAAAGACGGGCTCACGCTTCGGATCCAAACGCCAAGGAGATGCGCAATGCCAAAATGAATGAGCGCGGCAAAGACCACAGAGGCAGCCAAGAGCGCGCAAGGGCGCGCTCGCTCGTGACAGTGTATCCGGCCGCTGGCGCGTCAAGGTCGCTTCGCTCCCTGCTCCGCTGCGCTTCGCCCCGCTTCGCGGGTGACCCGCCAGCGGCCGGAGCAAACGAATGAGCTTGACCCGAAACACCCCATGTGAGGATGGTCCCCGCCAACCCGAGCCCGACGCCCTCGAGCATGAGGGATTATGGTGCGAGCCCCGACAAGCTCGACCGGATGTGAGGTGATGCGGCCGTCAAGGCTGCATGCGAAAGACGGGCTCACGCTTCGGATCCAAACGCCAAGGAGATGCGCAATGCCAAAATGAATGAGCGCGGCAAAGACCACAGAGGCAGCCAAGAGCGCGCAAGGGCGCGCTCGCTCGTGACAGTGTATCCGGCCGCTGGCGCGTCAAGGTCGCTTCGCTCCCTGCTCCGCTGCGCTTCGCCCCGCTTCGCGGGTGACCCGCCAGCGGCCGGCGCAAACGAATGAGCTTGACCCGAAACACCCCATGTGAGGCAAAAGCGATTCCGGACGGCGGAAGCGCGCCGGGGCTTTGAAAACGGGTTCGCCGGCGGCCGGAAAGCCAGCCCGAAAGGATAGATATTCTATCCTTTCGCCAACCTTCGGCGAACGAGATCGGTTCCTGATCGCCGGATGGTCCGGCTCGCCGAGCGCCCGCGCTCCCCAAGTCAGGCGTGGGAAGCCGCTCCTCGCCGTGACGGCGGCGGTTCAACCCGATCGCATCATGCTCTAAAGGGCACGGCGGAGGGTCAGGTTGATCCGCATGCGCCCGAGCTTGGGATGGTCGCCATCCTTCAGCTTAGCGACTCCGTGGAGGCGAAGCCGCGACGGACCGCCCCAGACGGCGACGTCGCCGTGGCGCAGCGCATATTTGGCGACCGGGTCGGTCCGCTTCAGACCGCCGAACTGGAAAACGGCCGGGAGCCCGAGCGAGACCGAGACGATCGGTTCTGCGAAATCGCGCTCGTTCCTGTCCTGATGCAGCGACAGGCGCGCGCCGGGCTCGTAGCGGTTGATCAGGCAGGCGTCTGGCGCGAAGTCTTGATAGCCCGCCTCCGCGGCGGCCTCCGCGGCGAGGCGGAGGAAAGCGCCCGGCATGTCGGGCCAGGGCTGGCCGGTTTCGGGATCCCTGCGGTCGTAGCGATAGCCGGTCCGGTCGGTGACCCAGCCGGCCGCGCCGCAATTGGTCATCGCGACCGACATGACGAAGCCGCCCGGCGTCGCCATGCGCCGAAACGGCGCGCGCGCCGTGATGGCGGCGAGAGCCGCGATGAGCTCGTCTTCGAGCCGCAGAGCCTTGCCGCGCAAAAGGACCGCGCCCTCGCCCATCGTCTTCCGGATCGGCGCGCGAACTTCGATGTCGGCAAAGAGATCAGCGGTCATGCAGTAGCTTTCAACCTTGTCATGCCCGCGCACGCAGGCATCCAGGCTCGTGGGTCGCAAAGCGGCTCATCATATATAATATATATGTTCGCGCGGGAACTCTGGATCCCCGCGTTCGCGACACCGTGCAGCGTGGCCTCGGCTATATCGGAACGGCCGCCACGCGGACTGCAGCCGAGCCGGGACAGCAAGTTTTATCATAAATCGCGCAATTTATGCTATTCTACTGCTCCAGTCCGTCGGAGAACCATGCCCATGAACGTGTCGATCGGAGAACGTTGGGAAGAATTCGTCGACCGCATCGTCAGAAGCGGGCGCTATGGCTCGGCGAGCGAGGTCGTGCGCGAGGGACTGCGGCTGGTCGAAGAGCGCGAAGCCAAGCTTGCCGCGCTCCGAGCGACGCTCGACGCGTCGATCGCGGCAGGCGGGGAGGTTTCGGACGACGAGCTTGACGCCGCCATCGCCGCCAAGAGCGCGGAGTTGCGAGCCAGAGGCCACGCCGCGTGAGGCGGGCGACATTTCCTCGCCTCCGTCCGCGCCGATCTTCTCGACATCCTGACCTATGTCGCCGAAACCAGTGGGAGCGTCGCTATCGCGAGAAGGCGTTTGATTTCAGGCGTTTTGGGGAAGAAAGCTGCGCAAGCCGCGCAGACGGAACAGGCGCCATAACAGGGAGATATTGGCGGTTATCAGGGAGACAATTCGCGTTATCAGGGGATAACAGGCGGCGTTGTAATCGGGGCAAATTTCCGGGCGGAAGGGGGGAGTCAAGCGTCGGAAAGTATGATTTAAGCTGGGGATGTCCGTTGATTTGGGTGATCCGCTTGAGCGCATGACGCCGGCCGAGCTCATCGGCCTGGTTCGCACTTTGATTGGCGAAGTGACCCGCTTTCAGGCGGAGTACGAGAAGGTGAGCGGGGCGTTGGCCAAGCTGAGGGTCGAGCATCAGGCGGTCAAGGACGAACTGGCGCGATTGAAGAAACTGCCGCCGCGGCCGCCGCAGAAACCCTCGGGGATGGACAAGGCGACGGACCGACCGGATTCGCAAGCGAACGCGCCCAAGGGCGGGCGGTCGACGCAGCGGCGCGGCAGCAACCTGGACAAGCTGACGGTCACGCAAACCATCGAGGTGAAGGTCGACGCGCCAGCGGGTTCCCGCCACAAGGGCTACGAAGAGATCGTCGTTCAGGACTTGGTTCTGAATCCTTTGGTGACCCGCTATCGGCGCGAGCGCTGGCAAACGCCGGATGGGAAGACTCTGATCGCGCCGCTCGATCCCGGGATCGTCGGTGGCTATGGCCCGCATCTTCAGCGCCTGATCTTGATGCTGCACTTTCAGGGACAGATGACCTGCGAGCGGATTCTGGCGCTGCTGAACGGCGTCGGCGTGGTGATTTCGAAACGCCAGGTGGTGCGCCTGCTGGCCGCCAAGCTCGAGACGTTCCGCGCTGAGGACGCCGAGGTGCTGAAGACCAGATTGAGCAGCGCTTCCTTCGTCACGGTCGACGACACCGGCGCTCGCCATCGAGGCAAGAGCGGCGTGACGACCCAGATCGGTTCCGACAGCTTCACCACGTTTCGAACCGGCCCGAGCAAGTCCCGCCTGGCGTTCCTGCGCAATCTCCTGGGCGGCGCGGCCTCTTACGTGGTCAACGAGGCGGCGCTCGTCTACATGCGGGCTTGCAATCTGAGCCTCAGCCTCATCGACACGCTCGCGGGCCATCCGACGCGGCTTTTTGCGTCTCACGAAGACTGGACGAGCCATCTGAACGCGCTCGGATTCGCCGATCTCAGGATCACCCCCGATCCGGTGCGGGTCGCCAGCGAGGGTGCTCTGTGGGGCGCCGTTCGCGAGCAAGGCCTGCTCGGCCAAGCCATCGTCGTGTCAGACGGCGCCGGCCAGTTCCGCGTCGGCGAACACGCCTTGTGCTGGGTGCACGCCGAACGCCTGGTCCACAAGCTCATCCCCGCCAACGACAAGCAGCGCAACGCGATCGAGGTCGCACGGCGCATG
Source organism: uncultured Alphaproteobacteria bacterium (assembly GCA_963758335.1). Classification (GTDB taxonomy): domain Bacteria; phylum Pseudomonadota; class Alphaproteobacteria; order Rhizobiales; family Beijerinckiaceae; genus Roseiarcus. Next base: position 181,695 of record CAVWVF010000005.1, read on the forward strand.
ATCTGGTGGTTCTATCGCGCCTTAAAAGAATACAAGCTCGCCCCGAGCCTCGAGAAAGCCGAGCGTTTGCGGGCGCAGTTCGACCGCATCTTCAACCGCTCCAGAACCGGCTACGCCACCCTCGACAGCCTGCTCAGGCGCCTCTTTCGCCTCAAGGACGATCTCTTGCGCGTCCTCGACCATCCCCATATTCCGCTGCACACCAACGCCTCGGAAAACGACATCCGCGTCTTCGTCACCAAGCGCAAAATCTCCGGCGGGACCCTCAGCGACAGAGGCCGCGACGCCCGCGACGTCATGCTCGGGCTCGCCAAGACCTGCAGGAAGCTCAAAATCCCCTTCTTCGACTATCTCGGCGCTCGCCTCGCCATTCCAGGCCCCGAAATCCCCGATCTCGCAACTCTCGTCAGGCCCGCCCCAAGCTAACGCCGCCCGGAAATTCGCCCCGGTTACGCGGCGTTTGAGGGACAACAGCGGCCTGCGTGGATAAGGTCGAGGTCTTCCATTTCGAGAGAGCGACAGCGCAAATATGAGCATCGAGACCTTCTTCGATATTCCCCTCATTGCCGGGTTGGCGCTGAGGGAAAAGCGGATTCAACAGAATTACCGGCCAATCATCGTCGCGCACAAATGGTTCGCACGCCGCCAGGCACTCTATTCCGTGGTCTGGTTCTCTCCAAGTTCGGCGACCGTCCTCTGAACGCGCCATGACCAACGGCTGGCAGGATATCCTTCCGCCGCTCACGGCGAGCGGAGTTCTCAGCGCGGATCAGGCCCTCTACGGGCATCACATTCCGCCCCAGCAGCAAATTCTTGTCTACTCAAGTGAGCAGTGGGAGGTCTTTGTTCAAGAATGGGCGCACTATTGCCTGAAGACACTCTACGCCGAGGTACAAAGGTTCGCAGGCGCGGGCGACCGGGGCATCGACATTGCCGGCTTCACCGACGCCCACAAGCTGAAGGGCGTCTGGGACAATTACCAGTGCAAGCACTATGACCACGCTCTTTACCCCAGCGACGCGCTGCCCGAGATCGGAAAATTGCTTTGGTACACGTTCACCAAGGCGTTTGCTGCACCGCGCCGCTACTATTTTGTCGCGCCACGTGGCGTCGGCACTACCCTCAACGGCAATCTCTCCAATGCGCCGGAGCTGAAGAAGGCTCTAATTGCCGGTTGGGACAAATACTGTAGAACTGAGCTGGACCCCGGATTTAGGACCATTGGCTAAGGTGTGAAATGTCCTGCTCTGTCGCAACCGATGGAGCGAGAAATGACGAAGTCACGCAAGAAGTTTGATGCGGCGTTCAAGGCGAAGATTGCGCTCGAGGCGTTGCGCGAGGATGCGACGGTTCCGGAACTGGCGAAGCGGCACGGGGTGCATCCGAACCAGATTTATGCCTGGAAGAAGCAGGTTCTCGACAATGCGGCGAGCCTGTTCGCGCGCGGGGCGAGCGGTTCGGGCGATGGCGAGGAGGAGCGCGAACGTGAGACGGCCAAGCTTTACGCCAAGATCGGCCAACTGACGGTCGAACGGGATTTCTTGGCCAGGAGGCCAGGTCGATGAGCGCGCCCGATCGAAGAGCGATGGTCGAACGGCCTGGCAAGGACCTGTCGGTGCGCCGCCAACGCGCGCTTGTGGGCGTGGCGCGCTCGGCGGTCTACCGCCCCAAGCCCGTCGCCCGGGCGGACGATCTGGCGGTGATGCGCCGCATCGACGAACTGCATCTCGAACTTCCGTTCTACGGCTCGCGGCGAATGACCTTCGAACTCAACAAGGAAGGCCGTGGGGTCAACCGCAAGCGAGTGCGGCGGCTGATGCGGGTGATGGGGATCGAAGCGCTGGTTCCACGCCCCGGCACGAGCAAAGCCGCGCCCGGGCGCAAGATATACCCCTACCTGCTGCGCGGCCTGAAGATTGTCGAGCCGAACCACGTGTGGGCGGCCGACGTGACCTACATCCCGATGGCGTGCGGCTTCATCTATCTGGTGGCGATCATCGACTGGGCGAGCCGGGCGGTTCTGGCGTGGCGGCTGTCGAACACCAACGATGCGAGCTTCTGCGCGGCGGCGCTGGAGGAGGCGCTGCTTCGGTTCGGAAAGCCGCGGATTTTCAATACCGATCAGGGCTCCACTTTCACCTCCGAGGCTTTCGTCGGCAAGCTCGCGGCGGCCGGCGTCGCGATTTCGATGGACGGACGCGGCCGTTTCATGGACAACATTTTCATCGAACGGCTGTGGCGCTCGATCAAGTATGAAGAAGTGCATCTGAAAGCCTACGCCGATGGCCGCGAGGCGCGGGCCGGCATCAGTTCCTGGATGACCTTTTACAATTTTCGGCGCCCGCACCAGGCGATGAACAATCTGATGCCGATGGCGGTGTGGCGCGCCGGCATGGACAAAATCGAGGCGGCGGCGAGGGCTGTGGATATGCCGCTTCGCTTGGACAACGCAAACGCGTTGCCCACATACCCACAGCAGAAGCAGAAGCAGAAGCAGCAAGAAGCGGCTTGATTCTTGAAGGACAAGGGCAGGCGGGATTACACCTTAAATCCATCCCCTCGTGGTCCCACGAGGCAATTACAACGACGAAAGAAATTCCGCTCGACGGGAAGTTCCTCGCCTACATCCAGGCCTTCGATTTCACTATCTTTAGCGCCAAAACGCCATTGCAGCTTGTTGAAGACCACAAGCTTTCCCCCTGCCATGCGGCGAGGTTTGGCGGTGGCCTTCCCGCTCGACCCGAACCCGGAACCCCGCCCGAGGACATCACGCCCACTGAAAGCCGCTATGTCGAGCAGCTCTTTCAAGCCTACACGGACCATGCCAAACAACCGATCACGGAGACTGATGGCCTCAAATCATGGCCGCGTCTAAAAGAGCATTTCCTTCGGCAGCGGGTCGCTTTCTATCATGCGGAGTTGCTTAGAATTTTCGCGCGTGACAGCGTCCCTCAAGGAACTTTTGAATCCCTTCAGGAGGATATCTACTCTGGCGTGATCGACACTCACGACGCCAAGCATCACGACGGCTATGAACGGCTCTGCGCCGTGACGAAGGCGGCCCGCGAAATGCAGATCACGTCAAACGCTCTCATCACCAGGGCCAAACCCCAAGACCGCGACGGAATTTGTCATCAGCTCGCGAATGAGGATCGGTTGCGATGGATCAAGTCGTAACTCCCGAACGGCAAAGGCCTGTCACTTTCAACAGCCCCCTTGAGGCGGGTGTCCGGGCTGTCACCATACTCGTTGCCGCGCATCCAAAATCATTCGACCTTCACCGCCTCATCGCATTCGACCATTTGCTCGTTCACACCGGCGACGTAGGCGGGCCTGCCAGTTTGCACCCGCCAGTGCCGCTGCGCTCAGCCGAACTCCTGGTCCGACGTAAACTCATCGAGCGCGCCCTACTTCTGATGATGAGTTGCGAGCTCGTTACGCGAGTGGTGGATTCACAAGGCATTCGGTACACTGCCGGCGAGAACGCGGTTCCGTTCCTCGCCGCCATTCAATCTGACTACATCAAGGCGTTGCAGGAACGCGCGCGCTGGCTTGCAGGGCAGCTCGGAACTTTGCCTGACGCCGAATTTCGCGTCCTCATGCGCCGTTTCTTCGATCAGTGGGTTGAAGAATTCCAGAGCGCCGAACGCAGCTTGGGAGCCGACGTGTGAGCATCCCCGGCTTTTGTCTGCGTCATCTCGTTTTCCTTGGCCCCCAGCGTGAGCCCGCTCACGTCGCTTTTGGACCAGGTCTTAACGTCATTTATGGCGCATCTGACACCGGCAAGTCGTTCGTCGTCGAGGCGCTGGACTTCATGCTTGGCGGTAAGCCACCCCTTCGCGATATCCCCGAACGTGTCGGCTACGATCGGCTTCTGCTTGGCATCGAGACGTTTACAGAGGAGGCCTTCACCATTTTTCGCAGCGTCGAAGGTGGCCGGTTTCGCCTCTACACCGGCCTTCACACGGAAATGCCGCCCGAAGGGGCGGAGGCGCGGGACCTCGCAGAGCAGCACAGTGACCGCAATGCCGACAATTTGTCCGCCTTTCTTCTTGAGAAATCGGCCCTCTCCGGAACGCGTGTTCGGAAGAACAAGCGCGGCGATACAAACAGTCTCAGCTTCCGCAACGTAGCGCGGCTAATGATCGTAACGGAAACCGAGATCACGGATCAGCGCTCGCCCCTTTCAGACGGCAATCCCACGGCCGACACGCCAAATTTTGCGACGTTCAAGCTCTTGCTCACGGGCACCGACGATTCCGCCTTGGTTGCCAACGCGCCCGCCACGCCGGAAGTTCAGACGCGGGAGGCTCAAGCCGATTTGCTTGACCAGCTAATTGCCGATTATCGGGCAAGGCTCAAGGACATGACCACGTCCCCAAAGGAGCTTGATGACCAGCTTACGCGCATCGAGGGAACACTGGAGCGACAGACCACCCACTTGGCTAGCACTGAGGCGGACTACCGCCGGCTTTCCGCCAAACGCCGGGAGCTTCGGGAAAGGTTGGAGCAAGGCAGGGATCGCCGCGCGGAAATCGCCTCGTTGCTTGAGCGCTTTGTTCTTCTTGACCGCCATTACCAATCTGATTTGGCTCGCTTGCGAGGGATAGAAGAGTCGGGCACTTTATTCGTTGCCATTGGACATGGCGCATGCCCGTTGTGCGGTGCCGATCCAGCTCATCAAAGGCGCGACGCTGATTGTGACGGGAATGTAGGTTCTGTGGTTTCTGCCGCCCGCGGCGAGATGGCGAAAATCGATCTCTTGCGCATCGAACTTGCGGACACCGTCACCACATTGCAGCGGGAGGCCGCCGCGTTCGACCGCAGTCTGCCGCGGGTGGAAGGTCAACTGCGTGACGTATCGTTGGAAATAGAGAATACAGTATCCCCGCGGCTCTCCCGTTCCCGTGCCTCCTATGCTGAGCTCGCAGACAAGCGTGGTGAGGTGCGCGAAGCCCTCACGATGCTGCGGACGTTGCAGGATGTTGAACGTCGGCGCGTCGAGCTCGACCAAGAATCGGATGACCAGAAAGCAGGGTCGGTTGCGGACGGAGATTTGCCCACTACGGTTGCCGAGCAGTTTTCGCAAAAGGTGGAAGCCATCTTGAAAGCCTGGCATTTCCCAGAGTCGGATCGCGTCTTCTTTGATTCCAAGGCGCGCGATCTCGTGATAGCGGGAAAGGCTCGCACGGCTCGCGGCAAAGGATTACGCGCAGTCACCCATGCCGCTTTCACGATTGGCCTGCTTGAGTATTGTCGAGCACACCAAACGCCACACCCCGGATTCGCTGTCCTCGACTCTCCCCTTCTTGCGTACCGCGCCCCCGAAGGTGCCGAGGACGACCTAAGGGGCACTGATCTCGATGCGCAGTTCTATTTGTATCTCGCAGGCCAGAAGAATGATCGCCAGATCGTCGTCGTTGAGAACGAGGATCCCCCTGCGTCCGTAAAGGCGCTGCCACAGGCGGTGATGTTTACCGGCAATCCGCATCATGGTCGTTTCGGACTTTTCCCTCCGATCGCCGAGAGCTCCCGGCGAGACCGACGCTTCAGAAACGGAAGATGGCGGGCTCCGCTAAGATGACGAACCCAAGCTATCGAGATGGTCATGGAACGACCTTCCGTGACGCGGCCTTTTCTGCGGCGTATTCCTGCATCTGCTTCTGACGGTGCGCTTCGAACTCTGCCATCTTTCTCTCGGCGTCTGCTTGCTTTTCGGCGTCCAGCGGCGTCGACAAGACCTTCCCAAATTTTTCGTTCATGTGGGCTCTGACGCCGTCAAAAGAGAAGTCGTTCTGCAAAGCTTTCTTGAAGACCTGATTCATGAGTGCTCCGCAGTTTGGGCCAATGTCCTTGCTGTCGAGCGTTCTCTTGAATAGCCATAAATTCTTACCTGAGGGATCATAGACAAGACGAGTCGAACATTGTCATTGAGGCGCGGGGCGATCAAGCTGCAGCCAAGAGATCGACGACGCGTTGGATGGCGGTTTCGGCGCGGTGATAGGCGGCTTCGAGCCGGCTGTCTGGACGGTGTTGCGGGTCCGGCCGGTGATGGAAGCGGCTGTTGGCGAGGGGGCCGCACAGGCGCTTGTGGAAGAAGAGGAAGAGGAGGGCGACTTGGACGCCCTTGGGTGAGAGCCGGTAGGCGTAGCGCGAGCCGTCGCGCTCGATCAGGCCGTGTCCCTTGAGCTTGCGCAAGTCGTAGCGGAGCTGGTTCAGGCGGTAGGTCTTCTCAGAGAGGTCGAAGGTGTCGAGGACGGCTTGATAGATCTGCCGGGCCGTCCAGCCGCCGATCTGAGGACCGCCATGCAGGAGGACCTCGAACAGGCGGATGATGCGCGGCTCGTGGATCTTGAGGCCGGGATAACGCACCGCGCCGATGGTGATCGGATGGGCGAGGCGCTGCAGCAGCGGGAAATCGACATGCACGTTGAGCCACTCGGCCTGGAAGCCGGCGAAGCGATCCGTGATCAGCTGGAAGGTGGTCCGCACGGCATCGAGATGGTCGAGCCCCTTAAGCAGGCCGAAGTCGGTGAGATTGTTGGAGACCAATTCGTTGCGCAGAAAGGTCAGGAACTTCTCATACTGTTTGAGGAAGCCGCTCTTGAAGTAGGCGCGGAAGACATGATGGCCGTGCTCGATCTGGTCGATGACCGTGGCCAGCTTGCCATGCATCCGGCGACTGACCCGCTTGCCGAAGATCGTGGCGATCTTGTCGGCGCTGAGCCGCCACAGGCCGAGTTCGCAGCTGCGCTCGAATAGCCTGTGGATGGGAAAGTGACGCCTGAAGATGAAGTTGCGGCAGTACTCGATCTGGGAGATGGCGTAGAAGCGTGACAGGTTGAGCTTGGCGCGCTCCTTCTTTGAGAACTTCGGTCCGAGGATCAGGGTCCAGTAGTCGAGGCGGCGGCGAATGATCTCTGGGCTCAGCCGGTCGGCCGACGCCTGCAGCGCCGCTGCATCGTCGACGGCGAGGAAAGCGTTGTCATGCTTGCGGAAGCCGATCCCCGCCCGCTTCAGCTCCTGCTCGATGAAGCTGTGGCCGTTGAGATAGTAGGCGGTCTGGAAAGGGAAGAAGGAAGCCACCCGCACAACCATCGGTCCGAGCGCCTCGTCGCGGACATAGAAGTAGTAATGCGTGAAGCGGCTGCGCTGGTGCGCGACGATGCGGTAGTGCGGGTCCTTGGCCGGGTACTTCGGCAGGCTGATGCGGAAGGTCGGCCCTTGCTCCATGCTCTTGAAGATGAAGTAGACACCGTAGGCATTGCGCTTCTCCATGCGGCGCAGCCACCGCAGCACGTGGTCCTCCTTGCGTACCCCCTTCTCGGCCCATTCGATCGGGATCGCGTGATTGCGCGCGTAGGCTTCCACCCAATTCTGGTAATCGGCCGTCCGCTGGCTCAGCGCCTCCTTGCTGACCTCCGCCACCCCGACGATCTCACGGAAGAAGTGGACGACCAGCTCGGGCCGCGACAGCGCCGTCAGATAGCCGCGAATGACAATCCGGTCGAAGCAGTGATAGACGAAGACCAAGAAGTCGCCGAACAGCTTGGTGAACAAATCCATGGCAGCCCCCTCGATACCCGGCAGGGATCGAAAGGCGATCCGGCGTCGACCGGGCAAACAGATGGTGGAGGGGAAGAGCTTTCGCCTCGCCGAGGAGGTCCGCTCCATCCAGCGTCGGGCGGCTGACCGCCATGGGCGCGTCGTCACTGTTGGTCAGCTGGTCTGTTCTCTACCGAAACCGGCGACGCCTGGCTGCTCGACCCGTCCGATCAACTCGCCGCAAGGCTGGCCCGCGACGGCGACCCGGAACCCGTCCACATCGAAGAAAATGACCGCGTGCCCATAGACCAGGTCAAAATTCGTCTTCGTCGCCATCGCAGCGGTAAGGAACACGGGCTGGTCCTGATCGAAGATCCGGTTCAGCAACTCGCCGAGCTTCATGCGCAAGAATCCGCTCGTCGTATAGCGCGAGACGCCGGAATAGTAGCGGTCGACCAGCTTGCGCACCGTGGCCGTGTATTCGTCGAGCAGCTCAGGCAAGATGGAGAAATTGTTGTAATTGACGATCGCGTAGACGCGTTCGCCGACCGGCTCGAGCTTCGAAACGACCATTTTCTCGATCGCGTCGATATCGTCGCGGCTGCGCAGCGAAAAACGCTCGAGATTGACGAAGAAGACGTTCTGCAGCGGATCGTAGGTGAAGCGCTGCTTGAGCGGAATCCGACGAGATCGGCCCTGAGCCCCATCGGCTCGGGGCGGAAAATGCGCGCGTCCATCTCGGCCGGGTCGCGGGGGATGAGCGGCTTGAAGTCCATCCGGGCGAGGACGTCGCGCTCGATGTCGATTCCGGGCGCGACCTCGATCAGTTCAAGGCCCTCGGGCCTCAGCGCCAGCACGCAGCGCTCGGTCACATAGAGCACGTTCTGGCCACGTTTCCCGGCATAGGCGCCGCTGAAGGTGACATGCTCGACTGCCTCGACGAATTTGCGTTGCTGGGCCTCCTCGTCGATGACGAGCCTGCCCTCGCGCGCAAAAACCTTCTGCCGGCCGGCGCCGAACGTGCCGACGAACACGACTTCCTTGGCGCTCTGGCTGATGTTGATGAAGCCGCCGGCGCCGGCGAGCTTGGGGCCGAACTTGCTGACGTTCAGATTGCCGCGCCGGTCGACCTGGGCAAGGCCCAGGAAAGCCGCGTCGAGCCCGCCGCCGTCGTAGAAGTCGAACTGGTAGGGCTGGTCGATGATCGCCTGGGTGTTGGTCGCCGCGCCGAAGTCGATCCCGCTCGCCGGCACGCCGACGACGACGCCGGGCTCGGCGGTCAGCGTGATGAGGTCGATGATCTTCTCCTCGTTGGCGACCGCAGCGACACCCTCGGGCATGCCGATGCCGAGATTGACGACGCTGTTGGCATTGAGCTCGAAGGCGGCGCGGCGGGCGATGATCTTGCGCTCGCTCATCGCCATCGGCGGCAGCGAGCCGGCGCGCACCCGGATCTCGCCGCTGTAGGCGGGATTGTACTGGGTGCCGAAGGTCTGCCAATGGTGCTCCGGACACGCGACGACAACGCAATCGACGAGGATTCCGGGAATCTTCACCTGCCGCGGGTTGAGGCTGCCGCTCTCGGCCACCCGCTCGACCTGGGCGATGACGATGCCGCCGGAATTGTGGGCGGCCATGGCGATGGCGAGCGCCTCGAGCGTCAGCGCCTCCTTCTCCATGGTGAGGTTGCCCTCGGCGTCGCCGGTCGTGGCGCGGACGATCCCGACATGGATGGGGAAGGTCTTGTAGGCGAGGCATTGCTCGCCCCCGAGCGTCACCCGCTCGACGAGGTCCTCGATCGACTTCGCGTTGACCTTGCCGCCGCCGTTTTTCGGATCGACAAAAGTCTCCATGCCGACGCGGGTGACATGCGCGGGGCGGCGCGCGGCGATGTCGCGGAAAAGATGGGTGATGACGCCCTGCGGCAGATTGTAGGCCTCGATCCTGTTGTCGACCGCCAGCTTCTGGAGTTTCGGCACGAGGCCCCAGTGCCCGCCGATCACCCGCTTGACCAAGCCTTCATGACCGAGGTGATTGAGGCCCTTCTCGCCGCCGTCGCCCTGCCCCGCCGCATAGACGAGAGTGAGCCCAAGCGGAGCGCCGTCGGCGACAAAACGCTCCTCGAGCGCGATGGCGATCTCCTCGGCGAAGCCGATGCCGACGAAACCGCCGGTCGCCAGCGTGTCGCCATCGCGGATGAGCTTCACCGCCTCGGCGGCGGAGACGACCTTGCCCTTTTCGTTGCGCCTGAGAAACGGCAAAACCGGATGCGTCGTCATTGTTTCTCCCGGCGCCGTTTTGCCCGCAGGAGTCGGCGCCGCCTCGCTCTGTCTCGCTGTTCATTCGAAATCGGCGGCTTCCGGTCGGCTTTCCCTTCCATCAGGCGCGCTATGCGCCTAAACGAGGCGCCGCAAGTCCTCCGGTTGCGGCGCGCTGGCGCGTCTCCGACGCGAAATATACCGACACCACTGTGATCACCGCCAGAACGATCATGTAGACCGAGATCGGCCAAGTTTGCGGCTTGTACGCCGCCATCAGCGAGGTGGCGATCAGCGGCGAAAGGGCGCCGGCGAAAATCGACGCAAGGTTATAGCCGAGCGATACGCCGCTATAGCGGACTTTGGTGCCGAAAAGTTCGGCGAAGAAGCTCGCCTGCGGGCCATACATCGCGGCATGCCCGACGGCCAGACCAAGAACGATCGCGATCCAGGCGAGCTGTGGGTTCTTCGTTCCCAGCAGCATGAACAAGGGGAACGACATGAGCGCGGAGAACACGGCGCCGAAAACGTAAACAGGCCGCCGCCCCAGGCCATCCGAGAGCGCGCCGAACGCCGGTATCGTGGCAGTTTCGAAGAGCGCGCCGATCAGGACGCCGTTCAGAATGTCCTGCCTGTTCATGCCGAGCGCCTGGGTGGCGTAGGCCAACACGAACGTCGCATAAATATAGAAGAAGCCGTTCTCCGCGAAGCGCGCGCCCATCGCAAGCAGGATGTTCTTCGGATGAGTCCGGATGGCTTCGATGATCGGCATCTTGGCTTCTTGCTTGGCGTCCTTTACCTTCTGGAATTCCGGCAATTCGGCGAGGGTGAACCGTATCCACAATCCGACGATCACCAGGACGATGCTGAACAGGAAGGGAAGGCGCCATCCCCAAGCGAGGAAGTCGGCGTTGCTCATTGTCGCCGAAACGATGGAAAAAACCAGCGTCCCGAGCACCAGTCCGAGCGGCGCTCCGAGTTGCGGCCAGCTTCCGTAGAAGCCGCGCCGGTCTTCGGGCGCATGTTCAACCGCCATCAGCACGGCGCCGCCCCACTCGCCGCCGAGGCCGAAACCCTGGAACAGCCGGCACGCGACCAGAAGGACCGCCGCCCAGGCGCCGAGCGTTTCATAGGTCGGCAACAGGCCGACCACCGCAGTCGCCACGCCCATGATGAACAGAGTGAGATAAAGCATGGTCTTGCGGCCGATGGTGTCACCGAAATGGCCGAACACTATGCCGCCCAGAGGCCGCGCCACGAAACCCAGCGCGTAAGTGGCGAACGCCAGCAGCGTGCCTATCCACGGATCGAAAGTGGGGAAGAACAGCTTGTTGAAAATCAGGGCCGCCGCGGTTCCGTACAGAAAGAAGTCGTACTACTCAATCGCAGTGCCGATCAGGCTGGCTGTCGCGACTTTGACGTGTGAGCTATGTTTTAAATATGCCTCGATGCTCATTGGTCTCCTCCCGGTCCGAGCGATTGAAAATTTTGATTCTCGGAATTAACCAACATCATCTTCCATTCGCTTGTTTTTGCAAGCCCACCGCCGACGGCTTCGGCTGGCAATTACGCGAACGCTGAAGCGTCGGCGCCGCGGTCATGCCTGCGCGGCGGACCTTCGCGCGAGTGCCGGCGCCTCGACCGCGACGGCGCCGACAAGAATCAGCAGGCAGCCGATCGCGCCGACGGGCGTCAGCCGTTCGCCGAGCAGGGCCGCCCCCGCAAGCGCCGCGAACACGCTTTCGAGCGACAGGATCAGCGCCGCTTCGGCCGGCGGCGTGTAGCGATCTGCAGCGTATAGGCGACGGCGCCGGAGACGAGGCCGGCGAACAGGATCAAGGGCGCGGCGTCCACGAATGCATGGCGGTCGACGGTCTCGAAGGCGATCGAGGAGAGCGCCGCGAGCCCGCCGCAGACCGCATATTGGACGAAGGCGAGCGTCAGCGGCCTCGCCGCGCGGATGAGGAAGAGCGGGGTCAGCGCGATGCCGGCCGCCCATGCGAGATCCGCGAGGAGGACGAGCCCGTCGCCGATCGTCGGCGGCGCCGCCGGTCCGCCGCCGGCGGCGAGCAGCCACGCGCCGAGCAGCGAGACGAGGCTCGCGGCGCGCACGATCGGGCGTGGGCGCGCCCTTGAAAGGGCCCAGACGACGAACGGCGTCAGCACGACATAGCAGGCGGTGAGAAAGCCGCTGTTGGTCGCGCTCGTCGTTTCAAGTCCGGCCTGCTGCAGGCTCGTGCCGAGAAAGAGCGAAAGGCCGATCACGATCGCCAATCGCTTTGACCCGGGCGCGGCACTACGCCGAACCGCGCGCTGCTCGTGCAGCGCCAGCGGCGCGAGCGCGAGCGCCGACACCCCGAAGCGCGCCGCGACGAAGGCGAGCGGCGGCAACACGCCGACTGCGTCCTTTTGCGCGACGAACGTCACGCCCCAAAGACACGCGGTGATCAGCAGGAGACCGTCCGCCGCGAGCCGGCTCATCCCCGCCTTGTCGGATTTCAAAGCCTCACACCTGCTCGATTTGTACTGCGTCGGCCTATGGTCAGATTACTTGGGCGGCGCCTACGGGCCTTCCACCGCCTTCTTCCGTTCGAATGCCAGCTCGCGGAACGACTGAAACTCCCTCAGTATCGGTAAAGCGTGCTGCACAAGCTCGTCGAAGAACTCGCGATAGCCCGTGCGCGACGTCACGGACTCGGGCAAATCTCCATAGTGCTTGGCGTGATCGCCTAACGGCAATCGCACTCTTTCCTTGAAGCGGAACATATAGGGCTGCAAGGCCATAATCAGCATGCCCAGCGGAGCGTGTTGGTGGTACAATTCCTTCAGACGGTCGGTCTCGCCTTCGTTAAGATACGAGTCCCAATGCATCATGGCTGGTAGCGGCTCGAGGTACGAGCAAAGCCCGTCCAAAACGTCGTGGACTTGTCGGGTGAGATGTGTCCAATACCACTGGTCCTCAAAGAGTTCCTGAAACTCGGTCCAAGACAGTAGCCTGACGTTAGTGTTGGCCGCCGCCTTATACGCACCGGCCTGAAACCCGGCTCTTGATATGATGTAGCCCGTGTTGGCTCCGACGTCGGCCATGACCGTCCGGAAGCCGTGCGCGACGTTTTGTGGAACTCGCGCTCTCCAATTCTTGCATTCGATAAGGGTCTTATATCCACGTCCGCGAAGCGTCTCAATAGCGAATAGTCGATTTCCGCCGTGCCCCGCACCGTACTGACCTCCACCTCGGTTTCGGCGGTCCATCCGCATTCCTGAAGGATTTGGGCTGCCCATTCCTGGAGCTCCTGCCAGCTTTCCGGACTCTTTTCGGTGATCATCCCGTCCGCCTAATGACCTTCACACACTCCGCCTGGCGGTCTGTACATCGCTAGCCCGACTTTCCCAACTGGCGGAGTAAGAGCGCCGCAAATGCCCATAGAATGGGGGGTCGGGCGAAGAAGTCTTCACTACACGGGGCGGGCAGGCGCCCGAGCGATATGGCCGGCGGCGGTGATCCGTGGTGGGGGTTGCGGGGGCAGCTCGAGGTTGAGCTGCCTGACCAAGAGCTTCTGGTCGGCGTTGAGTTCGGTATGGCGGCTGAGCACGAGCGTGCGGCCGTCGGTGGTGGGGAAGTGAACGTCGAGCATCTGCACGGCGGCGAACTTGTCCAAGACGGCCCTCGGCGTGAGGCCGTTCGCCAGCGGCTTGAGCATCGCGCGCAGGGTGACGTGGAGACAATAGGCGAGGAAAGCGACGAAGATGTGCGCTTCGCCGCGCTCGATCAGTTGATGGTGGATCGGACGCAGTTGCAGATCGTCCTTGAGGGTCTTGAACGCGGCCTCGACCTCGGTGAGCTGGATATAGAATCGCCACATCTCGGCCGGCTCGCGTCCGCATAGATTGGTGCGCAGCAGATAGCGGCCTTCGCGCCGTCGCACGCTGCGCACCTTGTCGCGGTCGAGCGCATAGGTGAACGTGGCGATACGCGGGTCGACTTCGACGTCGACGATGCGCCAGGCGGCCGGCGCCTTGGCGCGCGCCGCGCCGAGCTTCATCAGCAATTCCTCGCGGGTCAGGCTCATGGCGGAAAGCTCTTTGAGCCGCGCCCACAGCCATTTCAGCTTGCGCCGGCGCATGGCGCGCTCCTTGGCGATGCGCGCGCTGCTGCGCGCCAGCACGTAGAGCTCCTCTTCTTGCGCCAGCAGCTTGACATCGACGCCTTCGCGCACGGCCTGCCAAGGCCGGGCGAGCAGCGCCTTCTCCATTTTCGTGAGCCGGCCCTTGGGCGTGCCGACCAGATACGAGATCGGCGGATCGGCCTGGCGCATCTCGCGCAGCACCTCCTCGGTCGGAATGCCGCGGTCCATCACCCAGATGCGCTGCGCCTTGCCGCACTGCGCCTCGATCTTCTCGAGGAAGCCGCGCAGCGTGGCGTTGTCGGCGGTGTTGCCGGGGAGCACCTCGTAGGCCAGCGGCAAGCCCTCGGGCGTCACGATCAGGGCGATGACCACCTGCACGCAGTCGCTGCGCTTGTCGCGGCTGTAGCCGTGCCGACGTTTGTCGGCGTCGTTGTCCGGCGGATCGGACTCGAAATCGGTGCTCGTCAGATCGTACAGCAGAACCTCGAACTTGGCGCCGAACAGATCCTGCCAACGCGCCCGCAAGTGATCGAACAGCGCCGCCTTGTGCGCCAGCAGCTTGTCGAGGCAGCGATAGAGCGCGTTCTTCTCGACCAGCGCATAGTCCTCGCCGAGCAGATCCGCCATCGCGCTCTGCTCGAACCACAGCCGATGCAAGCGCCACTCGCTTCCGGGATCGATCAGTCGATAGCAGACGAGCGTCTGCAAGATATGCCGCCAGCGGGTCCCCTCGCGCGAGTCGGGCAGCCGCGGCGTCCAGAACCGATCCAGTTCGAGTTGCTCATAGAGATGGCACGCCAGCCAGCACGCGCCCCATTGGCGCGGGCGATGCAGCTCCATCGCGTCGAGCCGCACCTGCACGCCGAAGCCCGCGGCGTGATCGGGAACGTCCCGCCCGGCCGGGGACAGCGCGCGCTGGCGCGGCCGTTGGCTCTCCCCGTCAAAGCCCTTGATGACCCGCGACCAAGCCGCATGCTGGCTGTCGTTGATCTCGCCCAGATACAGCACCGGGCGCTGGACCCCCCGGCCGCCAGCACAGCGCTTGCTTTCGACAATGCTCCAGTCACGGTGCTCTTTGCCGTTTTTCCTTCGCCGGGTGAATCGCAAGTACATGCCACGCAATTCTACGCCGAAAGCTGACCCAGAAAAGGGGTTAGGTCTTCACTACACTCGTTTTCGGCTTGTCATCCTTTGTATTGACTCCGGTTTTTTCAACAAAACTCCAAATCCGTGCCCCAGTTGAGAAAGTCGGGCTAGCATGCCGCGCATGCCGCAGCATGCCGCCTAATTTTCAGCGAGTTGAATCGTTAAAGACTGAATATCAGTCGTGTGTTTCGAAGACGCGCCAGTATAAAGTTAGACATAATATAGAACTTGTCGCGCCTTGTCGAGTGAGAGATGCTTTCTTATGTCACTTGAACTCGGCGATCGGGTAACCGGGACGGAATCCTGGCAAAGGGAAGGCGTCATAGCCTGTCATAGCCGAGCTTGTCCCAGCCGCCCACGCGGTTTGGCAAACGCCAAAAGCGAATAAGCAGGTTTATATTACTCGCTTGCTGGTCACTGTTCCCAATGCCGTTTTCCGTCGCTCAAGCGCCTAAGAAAAAATTTGAATTCCCGTTTCATGCGAAAAATCCAAAATCCCAAGGGATCGCCCTCCACAGCAATAGAAAAATCGGCGTAAGTCAATGAGGACGCGTTATTGAATAGGTCCCACAAGTATACGGTTTTGTAGTCATCAATATGCAATTCATTCGTTTGCCACTTGCCGGGTATCAACCCTCAGCCATCCCCTCATTTTTCGTCGCAGGCAATTTTGCAACCTCAGATACATATCTTGATCCCGAGATACACGTCTTGCGAGTCTTGCGGCACCGGATTTTGCGTCGCGATCATCGCTGATGAGGGCGCGTCATTCCAAAAGCCGCGTTTTCGTTGCCCTGATCTCACGTTGAAGGGCCAAAAAGTGCCGAAATCAGGCCATTTTTAAAATGAGGGGATTCATGAGGTATCAACCAAGACAAAAGCGGTCCATGACAAGTCTGATGATCAGGTCTATTCTTACTATCAATCTCACACAAACCAAACAATATTCTCACATTATACAAAGGGATATATGTTTTGTTCGAAATACGAAAGTACAACGCATCGTCTCCATCTTCAATCGTTTGAGCGACTGGTGCGATTGACACTCTTGGAACAAAAGCAAGAATCGCCGAGGCGACGCTTATTAGCGTTACCAAAGCCGTCAAAGCTTTCCATAATATTCGACGGGCTCTTGGCGGTCGGCGGAGCCTTACTGGTGATTACTGGTGGGGATAGTACTGATGGCTCTGATGTATCTCGCATGCGGCTGAGGAATCCGCTTGCTCGGATAGCTGGCTTTCGTGGTTCGTGGGTCACACCTGCTCGATTTCGGTCAGCGTTCCGATGAATCCTCAGCACGAATAGGCCCGCAGCGCCGAGCGAATGTCCGTTTGGGGCAAAGTCATCGCCCTTGAACAATAGCTCCTCTCCCATCGCGGCCGCCAGCGCGTAGGCAAAGCAATCGCCGATGTCGAGGGAAGCGGGATGTCGCCCGCGGCGAGGCCATCGGCGGCGCCATCTTCTAGAAAGATAAACATAATATAGAAACCGTCGCGCCTTGTCGAGGCAGAGATGCTGTCTGTCCTGGCGACGGCGAAATCGGAACTGCTGGATCGCCTCGCTACGCTCGCGAGGACGCGCGCACCGTCCTCGCGAGCGAAGCGTGGCGATCCAGACTTTCCGCCGCCGCCTCAGCGACCAGATCGCGCGCCGATCCCCTGCCGCCGACCTCAGGCGTTCAAGTTCAGATAGAGGTCGCACCAGTCGGGATTGAGTGCCTCGATCAAGGCGATTTTGCTTGCGCGGCTGCCGGATTTGATCTGCTTCTCGCGGGCGATCGCGTCGACCATGCGATCATACAATTCGAACCAGACGAGCATCCTGCAGCCGTATCGTTTCGTGAATCCGTCAACTGCTCCGGTGCGATGCTCGTATGCGCGTCGGCTGATGTTCGAGGTCACGCCGACATAGAGCGTGCCATTGCGCTCGTTCGCGATGATGTACACGCACGGCTCTCGCATAACCCGCCACCGTCATCGCGAGCGAAGCGTGGCGATCCAGACTTTCCGCCGCCGCCTCAGCAACCAGAATCGCGCGCCGATCCGTTTGGCCTTCGCGCGCCCCAAGGCAGCGGAAGCGGAACCGCTGCATCGCCACGCTTCGCTCGTGATGACGTCAAGACACACTACCGCGCTGTCTTGCGCCACTTGAACTCGGCGACCGGTCCATCCGCATGCGTCACACCTGCTCGATTTCGACCAGCGTCCCGACGAAATCCTTCGGATGTAAAAACAGCACCGGCTTGCCGTGCGCGCCGATTTTTGGCTCGCCGTCGCCGAGAACGCGGGCGCCCTCGGCCTTCAGCCTGTCGCGCGCGGCTAAAATGTCGTCGACCTCGTAGCAGAGGTGATGCATGCCGCCGTCTGGATTGCGCTCGAGGAATTTTGCGATCGGCGAGTTCGCCCCGAGCGAATGCAGAAGCTCGATCTTGGTGTTGGGCAGCTCGACGAAGACGACGGTGACGCCGTGATCCGGCTCATCGGTCGGCTGCGAGACGCGCGCGCCCAGAGTCTCGCGATAGGTCTTCGCCGCCTTAATCAGGTCGGGAACGGCGATAGCGACGTGGTTCAGTTTTCCGATCATGGGGCCGCTCCAGAAGCAAGATTCAAAACGAGTGGTGGGTCGCGCCGATACCCCGCTGCTTGTATCGAATGGACCTCGAAATTGACAGGCGAAATCGAGCTTCGATTCTGCGATCGCCGTTCCGGACGGCGCCCCGAATCAAAGCTGCGCGAGCCCGGGCCATCGGCCCCAAGGCACCCGTTCGCCGGGCTCGCCGACAGGGGTTGGCGGGCGGTTCGCTTTCAATAAATCAAACATTTTTCTTGTGCGGGCTGCGATCATGCTCTATATTTGTTCTTACGTCCGCCACGAAGAACGCCAGTATCCGGTCCGGACCAATTCGCATCGTATTCGCCCGGCCGTCCATAGCCGTGTCGTAGAATGCGCGAGCTCGACCGCAATCACGGTTCGCCGCGGCTTGGCACCGACGGACGACGGACGCCCTGCGCGTCCCGGCGCCTTTCGCCAGTCGGCTGGAAATGCTGCTGCAAAGGCCTGAAAAGGTTGATTCAGCGGCTGGAAATGGCGGCCCTGCCCGGCGCTTGCAGAGGGGGAGCCTGCGCGAATCCCCGGATCGTTCCGCAGGGGCCCCTTGGTCCCGAGGCGCGGCCAATCATTCGCCCGGAAATGGCGCCGCACCCGATTGAGAAGACGCATTTCGCGCCTGGAAACGCCGCACCGCTCCAAAGAGCGGATGTTTTCAATACACGAGAGTACGAAGCGAATTTCGGTCCCCCCTACACCTCGACCACCAGCGCGTGCACCTGCGGCTTCTTCCCCCAAACCGCATTGACCGAATTCCGTACCGCCCGCTCGATCGCGGTCGACAGGAATTCGGGGTCGCGGCGCTTGCCGCGCGGCAGGCCCTCGAAGGTGTCGAAGATGGCCGCGTCGATCAGCGCGTCGATCGCCGCGCCCTCGCGGGTGCGTTCGGGCAGGCCGGCGATCATCACGTCCGGGTCACCCGCCATTTCGCCCTTCGGGGTCAGCGCGAGCGCGATCGAGACGACGCCCGCGAACGACAGGCGGCGCCGCTGCGCGACGCATTCCTGATCGACCGGCAGGAGAATCTCGCCGTCCTTCAACCGCCTTCCGCGCCCGACCGTGCCGATGGCCGCCACATCGCCGGGCGCGAAGCGCACCAGGTCGCCGTCGAAGGCGCGCAGCACCTGCGGCACGCCCTGCGCCCTGGCGAAAGCGGCATGTTCGCTCAGGTGCAGCGCCTCGCCGTGCGCCGGGACCGCGATCCTGGGCCGCAGCCAGGCATACATTTTGGCGAGCTCCGCCCGGCGCGGATGGCCGGAGACGTGCACCAGGGCGTTGCGGTCGGTGACGACTTCGACGCCCGAGGCCGCGAAGGCGTTGATCAGCTTGCCGACCGCCTTCTCGTTGCCGGGAATGGTGCGCGAGGAGAAGATGACCGTGTCCCCGGGGCTCAGCTCCGCCGTCGGATGCTCGTCCTCGGACATGCGGGCGAGCGCCGCGCGCGGCTCGCCCTGGCTGCCGGTCGCGAGCGCCAGAACCTTGTTCCTCGGCAGGCGCTCGAACGCGTCCACGCCGGGAAACGGCGGCACGCCGTTCAGCATGCCGCATTCGCGCGCGACCGCGACGACGCGCTCCATCGCGCGCCCGATGATGCAGACCTGCCGGCCCGCGGCGAGGCCCGCCTCGGCGGCCGAGCGGAGGCGCGAGACGTTGGAGGCGAAGGTGGTGACGACCACCCTGCCCCTCGCCTTGGCGACCAGATCGTGGAGCACCGCCGCGACGTCCCGTTCGGACGGGCTTTCGCCCTCCCGCAGCACGTTGGTCGAGTTGCAGACGAGCGCAAGCACGCCTTCGTCGCCGAGCGCCCTGAAGCGCGCCTCGTCGGTCGGCAGGCCGAGGACCGGGGTCGCGTCGATCTTCCAGTCTCCAGTGTGGACGACGAGGCCGGCCGGCGTGCGCATCGCGAGCGCCGAGCTCTCCGGGATCGAATGGGCGACCGGAACGAATTCGACGTCGAACGGCCCGATCTCGAGCCGTGCGCCCGGCTTGACGACCTTGATCGGAATCTTCGGTGCGCCCGGCTCGCCGAGCCGCCGCGCTTCGGCGAGGCCAGCCGCAAAAGGAGACGCATACACCTGCGCGCCAAGGCTCGGCCAGAGCTCGGCGAGCGCGCCGATATGGTCCTCGTGCGCGTGGGTGACGATGATCCCGGCCAGATCTTTCTTCACCTTCTCGATGAACCCGACGTCGGGCATGATGAGTTCGACGCCGGGCAGGTCGTCGCCGGCGAAGGCGACCCCGAGATCGACCATCAGCCATTTGCGCGCCTTCGCCGGGCCATAGCCGTAGAGCGCGCAATTCATTCCAATTTCGCCCAAGCCCCCAAGGGGCGCGAACACGAGCTCGCCGTCGTCTGTCATTCAGTCCGGGCCTTCCCGCGCAAGCGAAGTGGACGAAGCCGCCACGGGCGAGCCATCCGATTGAGGCAATATCCAGAGGTCCGCGGATTCGATCCGCTCGATCCCGCTCTCCCCGCGAAACAGCATACGGCCGGCGTCGTCAAGCCCTTGGAATGTCCCCTCCCGCCGGCGTCCGCCGCTCTCGACCCGGATGCGCGCGCCCAAGGCGGTCCCATGAGCGAGCCACGCGGACCGAACGGCCTCGAATCCCTCGCCCGCCCGCCATGCGGTGAGCGCCTCGTCGAAACGCTCGATCAACCGCTCGAAGAGCGCGCCCGCTCCGATCGCGCCGCCGCTTTCCATCGTCAGAACGGCGGTCGGATAGCCGACGCCTCTCGGAGCGCTCAGGCAGTTGACGCCGACGCCGACGACGCAGGCGAGTCGCTTGTCCGGGAGGGTCGCGCCCTCGACCAGGAGGCCCGCGCATTTCACGCCGTCGCAGACGAGATCATTCGGCCATTTGAGACGCGCTCCCGCGGCGCCGACGTCTCTCGCGGCGCGCGCCAGGGCGACGCCCGCCACAAAACCTAGTTGCGGCGCCGCCGCCTGCGGGCACGAGTCGATCAAGAGCGCGCTGGCGTGGAGGTTGCCTCTGGGCGACATCCAGGTCCGACCGCGCCGGCCCCGCCCCGCGCTCTGCTCTTCGGCGATGATCCAAAGACGCCCGGGATCGCCGGCGAAGGCGCGGCGGCGAGCCTCGTCGTTGGTCGAGTTGATCGCGCCGAAGCGGGCGATCCGCCAACCCGCGAGCGCGCTATTGGATTCCGGCCGAGCGCTCAAAACAGCGTCTGCGCCGCCGCCATCGCCGCGTCGGTCAACGGCCAAGGGGCGAGCGCGAACGCGATAATCAGCAGAGCCGCGACTCCCAGTACGCTACGGGCGACCAGGGTCGGGCGGTCGAACGCCTTGGCCGGCTCGTCGAAATACATGAGCTTCACGATGCGCAAATAATAATAGGCGCCGACCGCGCTCGCCAGCACGCCGATGACCGCAAGGCCGTACAAGTCGGCCTTGATGGCGGCGGCGAAAACGTAGAACTTGGCGAAGAAGCCGGCGAGCGGAGGGACTCCGGCGAGCGAGAACATCATCGCCGCCAGGAAAAAGGCCATGGTCGGATCCGTCCGCGCTAGGCCCGCGAGATCGGCGATGGTCTCGACCGGCCGACCGTCGCGCCGCATCGAGAGAATGACCGCGAAGGTCCCGAGCGTCATGACGACATAGATCGCCATGTAGACGATGACGCTCTGCACGCCCTCGACCGTGCCGGCCGCAAGGCCGACCAGCGCGTAGCCCATGTGACTTATCGACGAATAGGCCATCAGCCGCTTGAAGTTGGTCTGGCCGATGGCGGCGAAGGCGCCGAGCCACATCGAGGCGATCGAGACGAAGGTGAGGATCTGCCGCCAGTCGTTGGCGATGCCGGGGAAGGCCGTAAGGGCGACGCGGACGAGAACGGCCATGGCCGCGATTTTTGGCGCCGTAGCAAAGAAGGTCGTCACCGGGGTCGGCGCGCCCTCGTACACGTCGGGCGTCCACATGTGGAACGGCACCGCCGAGATCTTGTAGGCGAGCCCCGCCAGCACGAACACGAGGCCGAACAGCACCTCGATGCTCCGGTGATCATGCACGGCGGCGGCGACGTCGCTGAACGACACCGACCCCGCATACCCGTAGATAAGTGAAGCGCCGTAGAGGAGAATGCCCGATGAAAGGGCGCTGAGCACGAAATATTTGAGCCCGGCCTCGGTGGCGCGCAGGTCGTGGCGTCGATAGGCGGCGATCACATATAGCGCGAGGCTCATCAGCTCGAGGCCGAGATAAAGGGCGATGAAGTCGTTGGCCGAGATCAGCATCAGCATGCCGAGCGTCGACAGGAGGATGAGGATCGGGAACTCGAAGCCGGCGATCCGCTCCGAACGCATGAATTCGAGTGACAGGAGGAGCGTCACCAGCGAGCCGATCACGGTCAGGCCGCTCATGAAGCGGGTGAACGCGTCGTCGGCGAAAGCGCCGTAGAACGTGATCCCCATCGGCCGGTTCTTCGCGACGAGCAAAATGAACACGATCCCGAGGAGCGCCACAGAGATTTCGGTGACAAGGTTGTAGGCCCTCTCGCCTCTGAGCGCGCCGTAGAGCACGAGCGCCAGCGTGCCGAAGGCCAGAACCGCTTCGGGCAGGACTACCGGGAGAGAGAGGGCCGTTTGGTGCATGGGTTGCTCGTTCTCAAAAAAAGGTCCGGGGTCTTTGTCAGAGGCCGGCCGTCTTGGTCGCCGTCATCGCGTGCTCGACGCCCCTGAGGATCGCCTCGATCGAAGCCGAGCTCGCGTCGATGACCGGCTGGGGATGGACGCCGTAAAAAATGACCAGGAGCCCCAGCGGCAGGAGGGTCGCGATTTCGCGCGGCGCCAAGTCGACGATCGACCTCAGGTTCGCTTTCTCGATCACGCCAAAAATGACCCGGCGATAAAGATAAAGCGCGTAAGCCGCCGACAGGATGCTGCCGGTGGCGGCGAAGAAGGCGACCCAGGTGTTGGTCTGGAACGTGCCGATCAGGGTCAGAAACTCGCCGATGAACCCGGTGGTGCCCGGCAGGCCGATGTTGGCGAGAGTGAACACCATGAAGGCGACGGCGTAGAGCGGCATGCGCTGCACCAGT
This sequence comes from uncultured Alphaproteobacteria bacterium, assembly GCA_963758335.1. GTDB lineage: Bacteria > Pseudomonadota > Alphaproteobacteria > Rhizobiales > Beijerinckiaceae > Roseiarcus. Next base: position 204,433 of record CAVWVF010000005.1, read on the forward strand.
CCGCCGTAGCTCTCGATCTCGTAGCTGTGCATGCGGTCGTAGACGACGCCGACGCAAAGGAAGAGCGCGCCCGAGATGAGGCCGTGGCTAATCATCTGATAGACCGCGCCCTGCACCCCCTGCGTGTTGGCGGCGAAGATGCCCATCGTGACGAAGCCCATGTGGGCGACCGACGAATAGGCGACCAGCTTCTTCATGTTCTCCTGCGCCAGCGCGACCAGCGAGGTGTAGACGATCGCGATCACCGACAAGGCATAGATCAGTGGTGTGAAATAGTGCGAGGCGTCGGGGAACATCGGCAGAGAGAAGCGGATGAAGCCGTAGCCGCCCATCTTCAAGAGAATGGCCGCCAGGATCACCGACCCCGCGGTCGGCGCTTCGACATGCGCGTCAGGAAGCCAGGTATGGACCGGCCACATCGGCAGCTTCACCGCGAAGGAGGCGAAGAAGGCGAGCCACAGCCAAGTCTGCATCTTCGGGGCGAACGCGGTGTGGAGCAGCACGGTGATGTCGGTCGTGCCCGCCGTCCAGTACATCGCCATGATCGCGAGCAGCATCAGCACCGAGCCGGTGAACGTGTAGAGAAAGAACTTGAACGCCGCATAGACGCGGTTGCCATGGCCCCAGATGCCGATGATGAGGAACATCGGGATGAGGCCGCCCTCGAAGAACAGGTAGAACAGCACGAGGTCCAGCGCGACGAAGACGCCGATCATCAGCGTCTCCATGGCGAGGAACGTGATCATGTATTCCTTCACCCGGTTCTGGATGGAGGACCACGAGGCGACGATGCAGATCGGCATCAGGAAGGCGGTCAGCAGGACGAACGGCATCGATATGCCGTCGACGCCGAGCTTGTAGAGGATGGCGTGCGAGAACCAGTCGTGCTCTTCCAAGAGCTGGAAACCGGGCTCGGTCGGATTGAAACGCAACCACGCGACGAGGCTCAGCGCGAATGTGATGAGCGTCGTGAAGAGGGCGATCCAGCGCGCGTTGCGCTTGGCCGCCTCCGTCTCGCCCGGCAACAGGAGGATGAACGCCGCGCCCAGCAGCGGCAGGATGAGGAGAGCCGAGAGGATCCAGGAGCCGGACATCAGAGGCGCCCCCCGCCGAACAGATACCAAGTCGCGAGCGCGGCCACGCCGAGCAGGATCGCGAAGGCGTATTGATAGACGTAGCCGGACTGCAGCCGCACGGCGCTCCGGGTCACGTCGAGGACTCTGGCCGAGACGCCGTCCGGGCCGAGGCCGTCGATGATCGCCCCGTCCCCGCCCTTCCAGAACAGGCGCCCGATGGCGAAGGCCGGACGGACGAAGATCACGTCATAGAGCTCGTCGAAGTACCACTTGTTGAGCAGGAAGCGGTAGAGAGCCGGGAAGGCGTCGGCGAGCCGCTTCGGCGCCGTCTTGTCGACGACATACATGTAGTAAGCGACGAGCAGGCCGCCGAGCATCATCAGCGTCGGCGACAGCGAGACGAGCGATGGGACGTGCTCCATCTCTTCCAGGATGTGGTTCTCCTGGCCGAGGAACAGCGAATTGCGCCAGAATTCGGAGACGCCCTCGCCGATGAACCAGCGACGGAACACAACGCCCGCGACCGTCGCGCCGAGCGCCAGGACCGCGAGCGGGACCAGCATCACCTGCGGCGATTCATGCACCTGATGGACGCCGTGATCTGCGTGGCCGTGCGCATGTTCGTCTTGCGCCTCGGCCGGTAGTGAGGCCGCCCACTCTCCGCGGCGGCCGAAAAAGGTCATGAACAGGAGCCGCCAGGAGTAGAACGCGGTGAAGGCTGCTGCGATGTCGACGCACCAGAAGGCGTAAGTCGCGCCGAAGCGGTGTGACGCGAACGCCGCCTCGATGATCGGGTCTTTCGAATCGAAGCCGGCGAAGCCGATCGAGGTGAAGGGAATGCCGACGCCGGTCAGGGACAGCGAGCCGATCACCATCATCCAGAAGGTGACAGGGAGCTCCGCGCGGAGGCCGCCCATGCGGCGCATGTCCTGCTCGTGATGCATCGCCGTGATGACCGAGCCCGCGCCGAGGAACAGGAGCGCCTTGAAGAAGGCGTGGGTGAAGAGGTGGAAGATGCCGAGGCTGTAGCCGCCGACGCCGATGCCGACGAACATGTAGCCGAGCTGCGAGCAGGTCGAATAGGCGATGACGCGCTTGATGTCGTTCTGCACGAGGCCGACAGTCGCGGCGAAGAAGGCCGTCGTCGCCCCGATGACGAGAACGAAGCTGAGCGCGGTGGGAGACGTCTCGAACAGGGGCGACAGGCGCGCGACCATAAACACGCCGGCGGTCACCATCGTCGCGGCGTGGATGAGGGCCGAGACCGGAGTCGGGCCTTCCATCGCGTCGGGAAGCCAGGTGTGGAGCAGGAACTGGGCCGACTTGCCCATCGCGCCCATGAACAGGAGGACGCAGGCGAGCGTCGCCGCGTCCCAGTCGAAGCCGATGAAATGGAAGGTCTTGCCGGCAAGGCCGGGCGCGGCGGCGAACACCTGGTCGAATGTCACGGAGCCGGTCAGCGTAAAAGTCAGAAAGATGCCGAGCGCAAAGCCGAAGTCACCCACGCGGTTGACGACGAAGGCCTTGATCGCCGCGGCGTTGGCCGAGGGCCGCTCGTACCAGAAGCCGATCAGCAGGTAGGACATCAGGCCGACGCCCTCCCAGCCGAAGAACAGCTGGACGAGATTGTCCGCCGTCGCCAGCATCAGCATGGCGAAGGTGAAGAGCGACAGATAGGCGAAGAACCTCGGCCGCGACGGGTCCTCGGCCATGTAGCCGATCGAATAGACATGCACGAGAAACGACACAGTCGATACCACGACCAGCATGACCGCGGTCAGGGTGTCGATCCGCAGCGCCCAGTCGACGGCGAGCTTGCCCGAGATGAACCAGTTGGCGACCGGCACATGCGCGCCGGCGCCGGCCGCGACCTGAAAGAAGGCGATCCACGACAGGACGAAGCAGACGCCGAGAAATCCGCTGGTGACGACTTCGGCACCGCGCGCGCCGATCCAGCGGCCGAACAGCCCGGCGATCAGGAAGCCGAAGAGCGGTAAGAAGACGATCAGATCGTACATGCGCCCTGTCTCAGCCCTTCAGCGAATTGATGTCTTCGACCGCGATCGAGCCGCGATTGCGGTAGTAGGCGACGAGGACCGCCAGGCCGATCGCCGCCTCCGCCGCGGCGACGGTCAGGACGAACAGCGCGAAGGCCTGCCCCGTCAGGTCGCCTGAGTAGCTCGAGAAGGCGACGAGGTTGATGTTGACCGAGAGCAGGATCAGCTCGACCGACATCAGTATGATGATGATGTTCTTGTGGTTGAGGATGATGCCGGCGATGCCGATGGTGAACACGATCGCCGCGAGCGTCAGATAGGCGGAGAGGTCCATGGGTTGATCCTTCAGATGCCGGCGCGCGAGGTGACCTTGCGCAGCTCGACCGCGGTCTCGGGATTGCGCGCGACCTGGGCGCCGACGTCCTGACGCTTGACGCCCGCCTTGTGACGCAGGGTGAGGACGATCGCGCCGATCATCGCAGTGAGCAGGATCATGCCGGCCGCCTGGAAGAAATAAAAATAGCGGGTGTAGAGCACCTCGCCGAGCGCGGCGGTGTTCGACAGCGTGCCGGCCGGCGTCGCGGGTTCGGCCCGATTCGGCGCGACCCCCCATCCCGAGACGACGTAGACGAGCTCCGCCGCGACGCAGAAGGCGATCAGAATCCCTTGCGGAAGGTATTGGACGAAGCCCTGCTTCATGCGGGCGAAATCGACGTCGAGCAGCATGACGATGAAGAGGAACAGCACCGCCACCGCGCCGACGTAGACGACGACCAGGATCATCGCGAGGAATTCCGCGCCCATCAGAAGGAATAACCCCGCTGCGCTGACGAATGCGAGGATCAGGAACAGCACGGAATGGACCGGATTCCTGGCCGAGATCACGGCGAGCGCCGACCCGACGAGGATCGTCGCGAAGATCCAGAAAAACACACCCTCGGCCTGCATCGTCAGCCTCTTGCAAAACCCCTCACCCCGGCCCTCTCCCACAAGCAGGAGAGGGGGCGTATCCCTTCTCCGGCCTGCGGGAGAAGGTGGCGCGAAGCGCCGGATGAGGGCCGCGCCCCACCCTGCCCTCGCCTTAACCCTCACCCGGCCCTCTCCCGCAAGCGGAGAGGGGGCGCTCACCGATATGGCGCGTCGATCGAGATGTTGCGTGCGAGCTCCCGCTCCCAGCGGGCGCCGTTTTCGAGCAGCCGGTCCTTGTCGTAGAACAGCTCCTCGCGCGTCTCCGCCGCGAATTCGAAATTCGGTCCTTCGACGATGGCGTCGACCGGGCAGGCCTCCTGGCACATGCCGCAGTAGATGCATTTCGTCATGTCGATGTCGTAGCGCGTCGTGCGGCGGGTGCCGTCGTTGCGGCGGGGCCCGGCTTCGATCGTGATCGCCTGGGCCGGGCAGATCGCCTCGCAGAGCTTGCAGGCGATGCAGCGCTCCTCCCCGTTCGGGTAGCGGCGCAGCGCGTGCTCTCCCCGGAAGCGGGGCGAGAGCAGCGACTTCTCGTTCGGATAGTTGAGCGTCGCCTTCGGCTTGAAGATGTAGCGGACCGACAGCGCGAACGCCGCCAGGAATTCGGCCAGGAACAGCGAGCGGGCGGACTGGGCGAGCCTGAGAGCCATGCAATTCCCCTCCTCTAACCCGAGACGTTGGCGCCGAGGCCGGTGAGCTCGAGCACGGCGGCCACCAGGACGACCATGAAGAGCGAGATCGGCAGGAAGACCTTCCAGCCGAGCCGCATCAGCTGGTCGTATCGATAGCGCGGCACGAAGGCCTTGACCATCGAAAAGCAGAACACCACCGACCACATCTTGACGAGAAACCAGATGATGCCCGGTACCCAGGTGAAGGGCGCAAACGGCAGCGGCGACAGCCAGCCGCCGAGGAACAGCACGGCCGTCATGGCGGACATCGTCAGCACCGCGACGAGCTCGGTCAGAAATTGCAGCAGGAACAGCGAGGCCGAATATTCGACCGAATAGCCGGCGACGAGCTCAGATTCGGCTTCGGTCAGGTCGAACGGCGGCCGGTTCGTCTCGGCCAGCGCCGAGACGAAAAAGATGATGAACATCGGCAGCAGCGGCAGCCAGTACCAGCCGAGGAAGCCGAAGCGCGTGTCCTGGGCGGTCACGATCTCGCTGAGGTTCAGCGATCCGGCGCACATGATAACAGTGACGATGACGAAGCCGATCGAGACTTCGTAGGACACCATCTGCGCCGCCGCGCGCAAAGCCGAGAGTAGCGGATATTTCGAATTCGAGGCCCAGCCGGCCATGATGATGCCGTAGACGCCGAGCGACGACACGGCGAAGAGATAGAGAATGCCGACGTTGATATCGCTGATCACCCAGCCGTCCGCGACCGGGATCACCGCCCAGGCCGCGATCGCCAGCACGACCGACACCAACGGCGCCAGAACGAACACGCCCTTGTTGGCCCCCGCCGGGATGACCGGCTCCTTGAAGATGAATTTCAGAAAGTCGGCGAACGGCTGCAACACGCCCCAGGGCCCAACCACGTTCGGGCCGCGCCGGAGCTGCACCGCGCCCCAGATTTTTCGCTCGATGTAGATCAAGGCGGCTGTCGACAACAGGAGGCAGACGAGCAGCAACAGGCTTTCGAGCACGTAGCGCACCGCCGTGCCGACGTCGGTCGCATACAGCCAGCGGCCGAAGGCGGCGAAATAGCCCCCGCCGATCAGGAACCACAGCAGCGCCGCGACGACGAGGGCGGCGAGCAGCGCGGCGACGCCGAGAATGGCGAGCCAAGGCGAGGAGTCCGGGCGGCGGGAAGGGGAAACGCTGCTCATCTTGGCCTATTCCGCCGCCTCGCGAGCGTGGCCCTGCCCCAGGGCCGAACACTCGGCCATGGTGCGCGAGGCGCGCGCGATCGGATTGGTGAGGTAGAAGTCGTGGATTGCGCCGACGAACGGGGCCTTGTCGGGCGCCCCGACCACTGCGGACAGGCCGACGATCGCGGCTGGGTCCGACGGCTCGATCTCGTCGAAGCGCACGAGATGCGGATAGGCAGCGGCGAGCGTCGCGCGCAACTGCGCCAGCAAATCGTACGGGAGCCTCGCGCCGAGCGGATCGGACAAGGCGCGCAGGATCGACCAGTCCTCGCGCGCGTCGCCCGGCGGGAACACCGCGCGCTCGGCGAACTGCGGCCTGCCCTCGGTGTTCACGTAGATGCCGGTCTTCTCGGTGTAGGCCGCGCCCGGCAGGATGACGTCGGCGCGGTGCGCGCCGCGGTCGCCGTGCGTGCCGATATAGACGACGAAGGCGCCGGGCTCGATGTCGATCTCGTCCGCGCCGAGATTGAAGACGACTTCGAGCGCTCCCGCCTTCGCCATTGACAGCGCGTCGAGGCCGCGATCGTCCGGCACGAGGCCGAGGTCGAGGCCGCCGACGCGGGACGCGGCGGAGTGCAGCACGTTGAACCCGTTCCAGCCGTCCTTGACGACGCCCGCGGCGAGCGCCGCCTTGGCGAGGCTCGCCAGCGCCGCCGCGCCGTCGGGACGCGCGAAGGCCGCGGCGCCGACGACGAACATCGGCTTCGTCATGCCCGCCGGCGGCTTCTCGGCCACCTGGGCAAGCGTCTCCGGCCCGGCGCCGAGGTAATTGTACTTGTAGGTCAGGTCGGCCCGCTCGCCGATGAGGCCCATTAGCACGCCGCCCTTCAGCCAGCGTTTGCGGATGCGCGCATTGAGCACAGCGGCCTCGCGGCGTGGATTCGACCCGATGACGAAAATGGCGTCCGCCTGGTCGATGCCGGCGATGGTCGAATTGAACAGATAGGACGCGCGGCCGAATTTCGGATGGAGCTTCGAACCGTCCTGGCGGCAGTCGATGTTCGGCGAGCCGAGCTTGCCAATGAGCCCCTTGAGGGCGAACATCTCCTCGACCGTCGCCAGATCGCCGACGATCGCCCCGACCCTGGAAGGCGGCGCCGTCTTCACCCTGGCGGCGATCGCGTCGAACGTCTGCCGCCAGCTCGCCGGCTTGAGCTTGCCGCCGGCGCGCACGTAAGGCCGATCGAGGCGCTGCACCTTCAGGCCGTCGCAGACGTAGCGCGTCTTGTCGGAGATCCACTCCTCGTTGATCGCGTCGTTGGTGCGCGGAAGGATGCGCACCACTTCACGGCCGCGCGAATCGATGCGGATCGCCGAGCCCAGCGCGTCGGTGACGTCGACCAACTCGGTATGCGCGAATTCCCAAGGACGGGCATGGAACGCGGTCGGCTTCGAAGTCAATGCGCCGACCGGGCAGAGGTCGATCACGTTGGCCTGCAATTCCGAGGTCATCGCGCTCTCGAGATAGGAGGTGATCTCCATGTCCTCGCCGCGCCCGATCGCGCCGAGCTCCGGCACGCCCGCGACCTCGGTGGCGAAGCGCACGCAGCGGGTGCACTGGATGCAGCGGTTCATCGAGGTCTTGACGAGCGGGCCGAGGTATTTGTCCTCCACCGCGCGCTTGTTCTCCGAAAACCGCGACGAGTCGGCGCCGTAGGCCATCGCCTGATCCTGCAGGTCGCATTCGCCGCCCTGATCGCAGATTGGGCAGTCGAGCGGATGGTTGATGAGCAGGAACTCCATCACCCCCTGGCGCGCCTTGCGCACCATCGGGGAATTGGTCTCGACGACCGGTGGCTCGCCGTTCGGGCCCGGGCGCAGGTCTTTCACCGCCATGGCGCAGGAAGCTGTCGGCTTCGGCGGGCCGCCCTTCACTTCGACGAGGCACATCCGGCAGTTGCCGGCGATCGACAGCCGCTCGTGGAAACAGAAGCGCGGGATTTCCGCGCCGGCGAATTCGCAGGCCTGCAGGAGCGTGTATTCGGCCGGAACTTCAATTTCCTTGCCGTCGATGATGATCTTCTTCATGCGCCATTCGCCCCGTGACCGGCGTGCCAATACGCGAGCAGATCGGTGACGGCAATCCCGTCGATCGTTGCGCCCTCGAGCCGGCCGTCGACAATCGACGCGCCGACGAGGTTCGCCCTCTCGTTCCTCGAGCCGGCCAGATTGGCGTCGTCCAAGCGCGACCCGTAAGGGTCGGCGTGACGGACATCCATCAGATGCTTCTCACCTTCGATCGTCATGGCGTCGGTCCGTTTCGCCCGGTCACCCGCATTTCTGGCTCATCCACAGCTTGATGTGCGGCAGATGACTCCAGCCGAACACAAAGTCGCTGTCGCCGTAGGCGCTCAGATGTGCGAGCCTCGCCTTGGCCTCGCCGAGATCCGGAATATGCCCAGGCGGTATCGACCACATGACGAAATGCGGCTCGGCGAGCTTCTCGAACCAGCCGCCCTTGCGGCTGTAGAACTGCTTGTGAACCGTGGCCCAGACGAAGCGCTCAAGGGCCTCGACGCTCTCCCACACGGACATGTTGACCAGCATGTTCGGATCGTCGAACGGCCTCAGCGCGGTCGCATTGTTGCTTTCGTCCTTCAGCCGCCAGACGAACCCAGGGCTGCGCTCGGCGATCGCGTTGACGCGGTCGAGGTTCTGCATGAAGCCGGCCATGCCCGGGTCGTCGAGCGCATGGAGCGGCCGGCCGATATTGAGCTGGGCGATGTGGGTCGCATGAAAAGCGCTGGCGTTCATGATTACGGTTTCTCGGTCGCCAGGAGTTTTCCCACTTGCGCGAAGAGTTCGCCGATCCGCGCGCCTTGTTTGGTTTGCTTGAATTGAGTCTCAGTCGATTGACCGAGCGCGTAGGTGACCGCCATTCGCAGGTCATCCAACTGGCTCCCGACGTGCCGCACTCGCGTTTCGACCGCATCGAGCTCGGTGAAATGCTGATCTTGCTTGGCGCGAATGTCGCGCAAAACGTGAACGATGTTTTCTGGCTCCTTCGGCATCGAGCGCTACTCCGCCGCTTCGCGCACAGGCTCGCTGTGCGGGTTGGCCGAATAGCGGTCGATGCGCCGCTCGATCTCCGGGCGGAAGTGGGCGATGAGGCCCTGGACCGGCCAGGCGGCCGCATCGCCGAGCGCGCAGATCGTGTGGCCCTCGACCTGCTTCGTCACGTCGAGCAGCATGTCGATCTCGCGCTTCTGCGCGCGGCCCTCGGCCATCCGGGTGAGCACCCGCCACATCCAGCCGGCGCCCTCGCGGCAGGGGGTGCACTGCCCGCAGCTCTCGTGCTTGTAGAAGTAGGAGATCCGCGCGATCGCGCGGACAATGTCGGTCGACTTGTCCATTACGATCGCGGCTGCGGTGCCGAGGCCCGAACGGAGCTTGGCGAGCGAGTCGAAATCCATCGGGCAGTAGATGATCTGCGCGGCGGGAACCAGGCGAACCGACGAGCCGCCGGGGATGACGGCGAGAAGATTGTCCCAGCCGCCGCGAATGCCGCCGGCGTGCTTGTCGATCAGCTCGCGGAATGGGATCGACATCGCTTCTTCGACGTTGCACGGCTTGTTGACGTGCCCGGAGATGCAGAAGAGCTTGGTGCCAAAATTATTCGGCGCGCCGAAGCTCGTGAACCATGACGCACCGCGCTTGAGAATTTCGGGCGCAACCGCGATCGAACTCGACATTGTTGACCGTGGTCGGGCAGCCGTAGAGCCCGACGCCCGCGGGAAACGGCGGCTTCATGCGCGGCATGCCCTTCTTGCCCTCGAGGGACTCGAGCATCGCCGTCTCTTCGCCGCAGATGTAGGCGCCGGCGCCGTGGTGGACGATGAGATCGAACGGCCAGCCGTGAATGTTGTCCTTGCCGATGAGCTTCGCCTCATAGGCTTCGTCGACCGCCGCCTGGAAGCGCTGGCGCTCCAGAACGTATTCGCCGCGCAGGTAGACGTAGGCCGCCTGCGCGCCCATCGCGATAGAGGCGAGCAGCGCGCCCTCGACCAAGGTGTGCGGATCGTTTCGCAGGATCTCCCGATCCTTGCAGGTGCCGGGCTCCAACTCGTCGGCGTTGATGACGAGATAGTGCGGCCGCTTCGGATCGACTGTTTTGGGCATGAACGACCACTTGAGGCCGGTCGGAAAGCCCGCCCCGCCGCGCCCGCGCAGGCCCGAGACCCTCATCTCGGCGACCATCCAGTCGCGTCCCTTGTCGATGACAGCCTTGGTCCCGTCCCAGTTCCCCCGCGCCCGCGCGCCTTTGAGGCTGCGGTCGCCGAGGCCGTAAAGATTGGTGAAGATGCGATCCTTGTCTTCCAGCATCGCTCAGTGCCCCGGCTTGGCGTTGTCGTGCACCTCTTCCAGCGGCGCGGCCGCGCCCGGCTGGTCGTTCGCCGGCGCGGGCGCGCTCGACTTTCCGCCGCGTCCGTCGACGCCGTAGAGCGTCGTCAGCGCGGTCAGGCCCCCGATCGGCTCGGAGGAGACGCGGCCGATCTGCGAGCCCGTCTTCACCGGACGGCCGGCCGCCAGATCGTCGAGCAACCTCAGGAAATTCTCCGGCGTCAGGTCCTCGTAATAGTCGTCGTTGATCTGCACCATCGGCGCATTGCAGCAGGCACCGAGGCATTCGACCTCGTTCCAGGAGAACACGCCGTCGGCCGTGACATGGCCTGGCTCGCCGACCCGCTTGCGCAACACCGCCTTGAGGTCTTCCGCGCCGCGCAGCATGCAGGGCGTCGTGCCGCAGAGCTGCACATAATACCGGCCGACCGGCTCCAGGTTGAACATGGTGTAGAAGGTCGCGACCTCGAGCGCCCGGATGTTCGGCATGTCGAGCATCTCGGCGACCTTCTCGATCGCCGGCTTCGGCAGCCAGTAGGCGCTCTGGTTCTGGGCGAGCCACAGGAGCGAGATCACCGCCGAGGCCTGCCGGCCGGCCGGATATTTGGCGATCTCCTTCGCCGCCCGGGCCTTGTTCTCGGGCGTGAACTCGAAACTCTCGGGCTGCTTTTCGGCGAGTCGGCGGACGGACATCGGCTAGAAGTTCCTCAATTGCGTCGGCAAGCCAGACGCGCTTTCCTTCTCACCTTGCGGGAGAAGGCGACGGCCAAAGGCCGCCGGATGAGGGGTCCGCGCCGCGAGGCGCTGAGACGAGACGCCTGACGGCGACGAACCCCTCCCCCCAACCCCTCTCCCGCAGGGGGAGAGGGAAATATCCCGGCCCGGACGAGTCACCCGCGCGCCTCCGCGCGTGTCATTGATGATGAAGAGCAGCGCCGCAATCGCGACGCCGACCACGATCCGGCGTTCGCCTGCGGCCGGACAAGCGGCTCGGCGGCGGCAAGCCGCATGCCGCCGATGACGACGACGAAGGAAGCGGCCCCGGAGACGATGAGGCCCGCGCAATTCTTCAGCGATTCGAGCACGGTCACCGGTCGATCTCCCCGAACACGACGTCGAGCGAGCCCAGGATCGCGCTGACGTCGGCGAGCATGTGCTTGCGGCAGAGGAAATCCATCGCCTGCAGATGGGCGAAGCTCGGCGCGCGCAGCTTCACGCGATACGGCCTGTTCGAGCCGTCCGACACCAGGTAGACGCCGAACTCGCCCTTCGGCGCCTCGACCGGCGCATAGACCTCGCCGGCCGGGACCTTGTAGCCCTCGGTGTAGAGCTTGAAGTGGTGGATGAGCGCCTCCATCGACTTCTTCATGTCGCCGCGCTTCGGCGGCGCGATCTTGCCGTCGTCGGTCGTCACCGGTCCGGCACCGCTCGCGGACTGCAGCTTCTCGCAGCACTGCTTCATGATGTAGGTCGACTGGCGCATCTCCTCCATGCGGATGAGATAGCGGTCGTAACAGTCGCCGTTCTTGCCGACGGGGATGTCGAACTCCATTTCCTCGTAGCACTCGTAAGGCTGCGCCTTGCGCAGGTCCCACGGAGCGCCGGAGCCGCGCACCATCACGCCGGAGAAGCCCCACGCCCAGGCGTCAGCGAGCTTGACGACGCCGATATCGACGTTGCGCTGCTTGAAGATGCGGTTGCCGGTGAGCAGAACCTCGAGATCGTCGCAGACTTTGAGGAACGGATCGCAGAAGGCGTAGATGTCGTCGATCAGATTCGGCGGCAGGTCCTGGTGGATCCCGCCGGGGCGGAAATAGGCCGCGTGCAGGCGCGCCCCGCTCGCGCGCTCGTAGAACACCATCAGCTTTTCGCGCTCCTCGAAGCCCCAGAGCGGCGGAGTCAGCGCGCCGACGTCCATTGCTTGCGTCGTGATCTGGAGCAGATGCGACAACAGGCGGCCGATTTCCGAGTAGAGCACGCGGATGAGCTGGGCGCGGCGCGGGACCGTGATGCCGAGCAGCCGCTCGATCGCCAGCGCGTAGGCGTGCTCCTGATTCATCGGCGCGACGTAATCGAGTCGGTCGAGATAGGGCACGTTCTGCAGATAGGTGCGCGCCTCCATCAGCTTCTCGGTGCCGCGATGCAAGAGGCCGATATGCGGGTCGACCCGCTCGACCACTTCCCCGTCGAGCTCGAGCACGAGGCGCAGCACGCCGTGCGCCGCCGGATGCTGGGGACCGAAGTTGATCGAGAAATTGCGGAGGTTCTGGTCGGCCATCAGCGCGTCCCAAGCGGCAGCGTCGGAGGGCAGTAGGCAGTAGGCAGTGGGCAGTGGGCAGGAGACTGGCGCGGGCCATTCATGTCAGCGTTCCCCGGAGTTTCGAACGCCGCGAACCAAGCCGACAAGCATCCGCCCGATCAACTCGCAAAGCTGAGCAAGTCCGCAGCCTTATCGCAATTGCCAACTTCAACCTCTGCGCGAGTAGCAGGTGCGTCTCCAGTTCCTTGAGAGAGCCTTGGGCGTTTCTCAAGAACCCGATGTACGACCTTGGGCTATTCCGGCCATACCCTTCTGCAATATTCGCAGGAACTGATACCACTGCGCGACGGATCTGCGACGTTAGCCCGTAAAAGTCTTCCCTGGGAAATTCCCCGGAGAAACGATAGAAATGTTCGACTAGGGTCATCGCTTCCTGCCAAACCTTGAGATCGCGGTACGACTTGATCTCACCCACCGGCGGTCCGCCTACTGCCTGCTGCCGCCCTTCGCCTTTTCATCCCCCGGCAGCGGCGGGCCTTCCCACGGACTGAGGAAATCGAACTCGCGGAATTCTTGGTTGACTCGGACCGGCTCGTAGCGCACGCGCTTTTCCTGGTCATCGTAGCGCATTTCGACGAAGCCCGTCATCGGGAAGTCCTTGCGCAGAGGATGGCCGTCGAAACCGTAGTCGGTCAGGATGCGCCTGAGATCCGGATGGCCGACGAACAGCACCCCGAACAGATCGTAGATCTCGCGCTCGTACCAGTCGGCGCCCGGCCAGACGGCGGTGGCGCTGGCGACCGGCGTCTCCTCGTCGGTCATCACTTTCACGCGAATGCGCCGGTTCAGCTTCGGCGACAAGAGGTGATAGACGACTTCGAACCGCTTTTCGCGTTCCGGATAATCGGCGCCGGAAATATCGATGATCGAGACGAACTGTCCCGCCGGCTCGTCGCGCAAGAACTTGAGCACATCGATGTTCCGGCTCGGGTCGACGATCAGGGTCAGCTCGCCGAATGCGAAGGTCGAGCCGAGCACCGCGCCGGGCATCACGGCGGCGACTTTCTCGCCGATCGTCTGCAGCAGGTCGTCCATTCGATGCGTCTTCCTTGCGAGCGGCGTCTCTAGCGTTCGATCGTCCCGGTGCGGCGGATCTTCTTTTGCAGCATCAGGACACCATAGAGCAGCGCTTCGGCGGTCGGCGGGCAGCCCGGAACGTAGATGTCGACCGGCACAATGCGGTCGCAGCCGCGCACCACCGAGTAGGAGTAGTGATAGTAGCCGCCGCCGTTGGCGCAGGAGCCCATCGAGATGACGTAGCGGGGCTCCGGCATCTGGTCGTAGACCTTGCGCAGCGCCGGCGCCATCTTGTTGCACAGCGTGCCGGCGACGATCATCACGTCCGACTGGCGCGGACTGCCGCGGGGGGCGAAACCGAACCGCTCGACGTCGTAACGGGGCATGGAGAGCTGCATCATCTCGATCGCGCAGCAGGCGAGACCGAAGGTCATCCACATCAGCGAGCCGGTGCGCGCCCACTGGATGAGATCGTCGGTCGTGGTGACGAGAAAGCCCTTGTCAGCGAGTTCGTCGCTGATCGAGCCGAAAAAGCCGTTGTCGGCGCCGAGCGGCTTGCCGGTCGCCGGATCGACGAGGCCCTTCGGCGCGGGCGCGACGATTTGACTGGCGGTCAATCCCATTCGAGAGCTCCCTTGTTCCATTCGTACACGAATCCTACGGTCAGCACGGCGAGAAAGATCATCATCGACCAGAAGCCGAGCGCGCCGAGGTCGTGGAAGACGATTGCCCACGGAAACAGGAACGCGACCTCGAGGTCGAAAATGATGAACAGCAGCGAGACCAGGTAGAAGCGCGCATCAAAACGCATGCGCGCGTCGTCGAACGGAGCAAAGCCGCATTCGTACGGCGACAGCTTTTCAGCATCCGGCGCCTTGAAGGCGACGAGGAACGGCGCGACCAGCAGCGCGCCCGCAATCAACGCCCCCAGGATGACGAACACGACCAGCGGGAGATAGTCGGAGATGAGGCTCGGCATCGGCCTGACTCGCGGGATTGAATTGAATGGGCGCAAGGGAGCACAGCGTCATTTCGACGCGGGCCGCTCCCGTGGCCGCACGCCTACCGCAGTGCAGCGATGCATGCAAGGCGAAACGCTTCAATTCATCCGCAAGTCGCATGCAAGCGATACATAGACAAATCCGGGTTTTTGCATGCGTTTGCCCGGCGCTCGAAGCGGCCGTTGGAACATTTTCGTGATGGGGAAATGGCGAGAGAGACGGGACTTGAACCCGCGACCTCCGGCGTGACAGGCCGGCGCTCTAACCAACTGAGCTACTCCCCCGCGACGGGTGAGGCCGGATAAGCCAGGGGCGCGCGCAAGTCAAGGCGCGCGTGCGATCGGCGCCAAAGCGCCTAAAACTGGCTTGTCGCGAACGACCAGCGGCGCATTTCGTCGCGGGTGAGCACGTGCATGGTGTCCGGCGGCAGCGATTCCGCCGCCCGCACCAGCGCGGGGTTGACGCCCATCCGGCTGGCGTATTTCGCGAGCAGGGCGACCATCGGCGGGTCGGCGAAACTGCGGGTCACGCGCGCCGGGCCGCCCCATCCGCCCCCCTCGCTCTCGACGATCGACATCCGGTGGAGCGCCACCTCGCTGCCCGGCGGCGCAACGCGGCGCACGGCGCCCATCATGGCGTAGACGCACGCGGACAGGCATTCGCCGGCGTAAGGACCCGCCTCCCCGCCGGAATCGAACCGTCCGATGACGCTCGCGGCCCGCAACTCCCGCAGGACGCGGCCGAACACCATCGAAGCGGCGACGTTGCCGCCGCGCGAATTGATGAACAACACTCGACGCAGCGCCTTGTCGTCCGCGCCGGCCTTGAGGAAGTCGACGAACGCCTGCGGCGTGTCGGTCTCGATCACGCCGTCGGCGACGATCACGTGGGGACAGCGCGCGCCACAGCCGCCCGTCTCCAGCGCCTGGACACGAAACGTCATCGAACCGGAATCCGCCGACGCCGCCGCGGAGCTCAGGAGCCCCGCAAGGCCGAGGATCGCGCCGAGCGCGACGCGCTTTCCGCCGCTGGTGGGCGGTGACGGGCTCGAACCGCCGACCCTCTCGGTGTAAACGAGATGCTCTACCGACTGAGCTAACCGCCCCGCAAAATGCTCTACCAACTGGGATAACCGCCCTTATTTCCTCGCGAGCCTCAACACTCAACACTACAGGCTTGCGCACGCTCCTCCAAGCGAGCTCGCTTCGTTGGGCGAAAAAAGAGCTCGGGTCGCAGCGTCCCGTTTCGGGCTGCCTTCCCGACCTCGGTTGGCAGGGGCTGGGCGGCCGGTCGGCCGACCGCACAGTTCGCGGCGGCAGTGGCACGTCCTGCTCGGCGCTCTTTTCTTCTCTTCGCAGGCCCGCCGCGAAAGGTCCCGTTTACTTCTTGCCCGCCTTCTTGTTGAGGGCTTCCTTGAGCTTCGCGCCGGGCTTGAAGCGGGCGTTTCTCGAAGCGGAGATCTTGATTTCCTTGCCGGTCGCGGGGTTGCGACCCTTGCCGGCGGCGCGCTCGCGCACGGAGAAGGTGCCGAAGCCGACGAGACGGACCTCCTCTCCCTTCTTCAGCGTCTTCTCGATGCCTTCAAGCATCGCCTCGAGCGCCGCGGCGGCGCTTACCTTGGTCAAATCCGCTTCCGTCGCGATGTGCTCGACGAGTTCAAGCTTGTTCATACTGGCCTCTCCGTTCGAACGCGGCGTCCTTTCCGCGGCGCCGTCCTCTTCGCGCGGCCGTCTCGGGCCGCGCCCTCACACCCGCCCGTTCGGAAGCGGCGCTAGGCGCCGCTTCCGCGCGAATCGACGGTTGACTTGGTCACATTGCTCGCCGTTTCGCCAAGGGAACGCAAGCGTCCGCGCGGACCGGCCCCAAAAAAAGATACGTTTTCCGCGCGAATCCGGGGGGCGACGAAAAAAAAGCCGCGAATCCTGCCAGGATTCGCGGCGTCTGATCGGGTCAATGCGGAGGGTCGGCCCCGCGCCGCCTCAGTGGGCGATCAGGCCCTGACCCGCGTCCTCCGGCGGAGGAGCCGGCGGCGCGACCGCGACGACCTCTTCCTCCCATACGATCGGCTTAGGCTCGCGCGTGAGGGCGTGTGAAAGCACTTCCTCCATGCGGGAGACCGGAACGATCTCGAGGCCGGTTTTCACCGAGTTCGGGATCTCGACGAGATCCTTCACGTTCTCTTCCGGAACGAGCACCTTCTTGATGCCGCCGCGCAGCGCCGCGAGCAGTTTCTCCTTCAACCCGCCGATCGGCAGCACCCGGCCGCGCAACGTGATCTCGCCGGTCATGGCGATGTCGCGCCTGACAGGGATGCCCGTCAGCATCGACACGATGACCGTCGCCATCGCGACGCCCGCCGACGGCCCGTCCTTCGGCGTCGCGCCCTCCGGGACGTGCACGTGGATGTCGCGCTTGTCGAAAAGGGGCGGCTCGATGCCGAAGTCGACTGCGCGCGAGCGCACGTAGGACGCCGCAGCGGAGATCAACTCCTTCATCACGTCCCTCAGGTTGCCAGTCACCGTCATGCGGCCCTTGCCCGGCATCATGACGCCCTCGATCGTCAGGAGCTCGCCGCCGACCTCGGTCCAGGCGAGACCCGTCACGAGTCCGACCTGATCGTCGGCCTCGATCTCGCCGAAGCGGAACTTCGGCGGGCCGAGGAATTCGGCGACGTTCTCCGCGGTGACGACGATCTTCTTTTTCTTGCTGGTCAGGATCTCCTTCACCGCCTTGCGGGCGAGGTTCGAGATCTCGCGCTCGAGATTGCGCACGCCGGCCTCGCGCGTATAGCGCCGGATGAGCTCCATGAGGCCGCTATCCTCGATCTCCCACTCGCTGGCGTCGAGGCCGTGCTTGGCCATCGAGTGCGGCAACAGATGGCGTTTGGCGATCTCCAGCTTCTCGTCTTCCGTGTAGCCGGCGATGCGGATGATCTCCATGCGGTCCATCAGCGGCGGCGGAATGTTGAGCGTGTTGGCCGTGGTGATGAACATCACGCCGGAGAGATCGTAGTCGACCTCCAGGTAATGGTCGTTGAAGGACACGTTCTGCTCGGGGTCGAGCACCTCGAGCAGAGCCGACGAAGGATCGCCGCGAAAGTCCATGCCCATCTTATCGATCTCGTCGAGCAGGAAGAGCGGGTTCGAGGTCTTGGCCTTGCGCATCGACTGGATGACTTTGCCGGGCATGGAGCCGATGTAGGTCCGCCGGTGGCCGCGGATCTCCGCTTCGTCGCGCACGCCGCCGAGCGACATGCGCACGAACTCACGTCCGGTCGCCTTGGCGATCGACTTGCCGAGCGAAGTCTTGCCGACGCCGGGCGGCCCGACGAGGCAGAGGATCGGGCCCGTCAGCTTGTTGGCGCGCTGCTGGACGGCGAGATATTCGACGATCCGCTCCTTGACCTTGTCGAGCCCGAAGTGGTCGGCGTCGAGGATCGCCTGAGCGGCCGGAAGATCCTTCTTGATTTTCGACCGCCGCTGCCACGGGATCGACAACAGCCAGTCGAGATAGTTGCGCACGACGGTGGCCTCGGCCGACATCGGCGCCATCTGCCTCAGCTTCTTCACCTCGCCGAGCGCCTTCTCGCGCGCTTCCTTGGTGAGCCTCGTCGACTTGATGCGCTCTTCGAGCTCGGACATCTCGTCCTTGCCCTCTTCGTCGCCGAGCTCCTTCTGGATCGCCTTCATCTGCTCGTTGAGGTAGTACTCGCGCTGCGTCTTCTCCATCTGGCGCTTGACGCGCGTGCGGATGCGCTTCTCGACCTGCAGGACCGAGATCTCGCTTTCCATCAGGGCGAGGCACTTCTCGAAGCGCTTGGCGATCGAGCGCATCTCGAGGATGGCTTGCTTGTCGGCGAGCTTGATCGCCAGATGCGAGGCGATCGTGTCGGCGAGCTTGCCGTAGTCGTCGATCTGATTGACCGCGCTCACGACCTCGGGCGAAATCTTCTTGTTGAGCTTCACATAGCTCTCGAACTCGGAAACGACCGAGCGCGACAGCGCCTCCGCCTCGATCTTGTCGATCGGCTCGTCGGCGACGGCCCTGGCCTCTGCCTGAAAGTAGGCCTCACCGGCGATGTAGTGCGTCACTTCCGCCCGCGTCGCGCCTTCGACCAGCACCTTCACGGTGCCGTCGGGCAGCTTCAGCAGCTGCAGGACGCTCGCCAGCGTGCCGGCGGAGAAAATGGCGTCGGGCGCCGGGTCGTCGTCGGCGGCGTTCTTCTGCGTCGCGAGCAGAATCGGCTTCTCGGACCGCATCACCTCTTCGAGGGCGCGAATCGACTTCTCGCGTCCGACGAACAGCGGCACGATCATGTGCGGAAAGACCACAATGTCGCGCAGCGGCAGGACGGGATAGAGGTCGAGCGTTCCCGGAGGGATGGTTTTGCGTTGGCTGGTCATGGCTGTCCCTGTTCGGAAGCCGGTCAAGACCGACCCCCTCGTTTGCTTTGACGCCCGCCGACGAGGGCGGCTCTGATTTCAGCAGCTGCGCCTGTCGCCTATGCACCCGTCCGGCCGAAGGCCCGGGCGGGACCGCAACAATTCGGTGACGCAATCTTCATGGCGCGCCGGCCGAAATCAAACGTCTTTGGGACGAAGATGGGCCCCTCTTCCCCAACTTTCAAGTCGACTGAACTATCCACCTCAGCCGGCTCGCTCGGCGCGCTCGGCGTAGATGTAGAGCGGTCGGGCCTTGCCCTCGACAACCTCGGGTCCGATGACCACCTGCTCCACCCCGTCGAGGCCTGGCAACTCGAACATCGTGTCGAGCAGGATGCCCTCCATGATCGAGCGCAGGCCGCGCGCGCCGGTACGCCGCTCGATCGCCTTCTTGGCGACGACGTTCAGCGCCTCGTCCTGGAACGTGAGGTCGGTGTTCTCCATCTCGAACAGGCGCTGATACTGCTTGACCAGCGCGTTTTTCGGCTCGGTCAGGATCTTCTTCAGCGCCTCTTCGTCGAGGTCTTCCAGGGTCGCGATGACCGGCAGGCGGCCGACGAATTCGGGGATGAGCCCGAACTTCAGAAGGTCCTCGGGCTCGACCTCGCGAAACACTTCGCCCGTGCGTCGGTCGTCGGGCGCTTGCACCTTGGCGCCGAAGCCGATCGACGTCCCCTTGCCGCGGGCCGAGATGATCCGCTCGAGGCCGGAGAAGGCGCCGCCGCAGATGAACAGGATGTTGGTCGTGTCGACCTGCAAGAACTCCTGTTGCGGATGCTTGCGCCCGCCCTGCGGCGGCACGCTGGCGATCGTACCTTCCATGATCTTGAGCAGCGCCTGCTGCACGCCCTCCCCCGATACGTCGCGCGTGATCGACGGATTGTCCGACTTGCGGCTGATCTTGTCGATTTCATCGATGTAGACGATGCCGCGCTGGGCCCGTTCGACGTTGTAGTCGGAGGCCTGCAAGAGCTTGAGGATGATGTTCTCGACGTCCTCGCCGACGTAGCCCGCTTCGGTGAGCGTCGTCGCGTCGGCCATGGTGAAGGGCACGTCGAGGATGCGAGCGAGCGTTTGCGCGAGCAGGGTCTTCCCCGAGCCTGTCGGTCCGATCAGCAGGATGTTCGACTTCGCCAGTTCGACGTCGCCATGCTTGCTCGCGTGATTGAGCCGCTTGTAGTGGTTGTGGACCGCGACCGACAGGACCCGCTTGGCCTGGGGCTGGCCGATCACATAATCGTCGAGGACCTTGCAGATCTCGCGCGGGGTCGGGATGCCGTCTTTGCTCTTGACGAGGGCGGTCTTGCTCTCCTCGCGGATGATGTCCATGCATAGTTCGACGCATTCGTCGCAGATAAACACGGTCGGGCCGGCGATGAGCTTGCGCACTTCATGTTGGCTCTTGCCGCAGAAGGAGCAATAGAGCGTATTCTTGGCGTCGCCGTCGGCCTTGGCCATCGTCTTTCTCCATCCGGCCGCTTGTCGTCCAGCCCGACCGCCCAGCCTAAACAAACCAACCTAACGAAACGTAGCCCTCGACCCAAGCCTCGCCGTCCGCCGCGAAATCGTCCACAACCTGCGTTCGCCCTCGACGAGAGGATTCGACAAAGCAACCATTAAACTCCCGGGGAAATCAAGTCCGGCCGGGAAAATTGATTGCGGCAGAACGACGCAAGATTCGCGCCAGTGTCGCGTTCGGCGCGCTCAGGCGGGGACTTTCGCCTCTTCCAGCTCGACCGCCCGCGTCGTCGTCACCTCGTCCACGATGCCGAACGCCTTTGCCTCTTCTGCCGACATGAAATGATCGCGATCCAGTGTCCTTTCAATGGCTTCGTAGGATTGGCCGGTGTGGTGGACGTAGATCTCGTTGAGGCGCCGCTTCACCTTGAGGATGTCCTCGGCGTGCCGCTGGATGTCCGAGGCTTGGCCCTGGAAGCCGCCCGACGGCTGATGGACCATGATGCGGGAATTGGGAAGGGCGAAACGGCTGCCCTTTTCGCCGGCGGCGAGGAGGAGCGAGCCCATCGAGGCCGCCTGCCCGATACACATCGTGGTCACTTTGGGACGAATAAACTGCATCGTATCGTATATTGACAGGCCGGCGGTGACCACGCCGCCCGGGGAATTGATGTAGAGCGCGATGTCTTTTTTCGGATTGTCCGCCTCGAGGAAGAGCAACTGCGCCACGACCAGCGAAGCCGAGACGTCGTCAACCGGCCCGATCATGAAAATGATCCGCTCGCGCAGAAGGCGCGAAAAGATGTCGAACGAACGCTCGCCGCGCGCCGACTGCTCGATCACGATCGGCACGAGGTTGTTGGTGTAGTAATCGATCGGATCGCGCATGGGCTCTTTCTTTCGCGAGGATGACCGCATTCTTAGAAGGTTGTCCGGCGGACGCCCCTGAACATAGGCGCCTGCCGCCGTCCCGAAAAGGGGCGGAAGGCGCAGGGATCAATTCAGGTGCGCCCACCGTCGCCGCGCCCGAAAGTCAGCCCGCGGCCTGGTCCGCTTCGGCGGCGGGCCACGGCTCCGCCGCCGCGGCCGGCGTAGCCGGCTCGTCATCGATCGGCTTCAGCAGCTCGTCCTTGCTCACCTTGCGCACCTCGACCCTGGCGAGCCCGATAATGTGGCCGACGACCTTCTCCTCGTAGATCGGGGCGCGCAGCTCGGCCAGAGCCTGCTGATTATTGCGGTAGAAGTCCCACACCTGCTTTTCCTGACCGGGGAACGAGCGGGCCCGGGCGATCAGCGCTTGCGTCATTTCCTCATCCGACACCTTGACGTCCGCCCTCGTGCCGACTTCGGCGAGCAGAAGGCCGAGACGGACACGGCGCTCGGCGATCTTGCGGTAGTCGGCGCGCGCGGCCTCTTCCGTGGTGTTCTCGTCGGCGAAGCTGCGGCCCGAGGCCTGCTTCTCGCGCATGACCTGCCCCCAGATCGACTCGAATTCCTGGTTGACCAGACCCTCCGGAAGCTCGAACGAGTAAAGCGCGTCGAGCTTATCCAGCAGCTGGCGCTTCATCTTGTCGCGCGAGGCGCGGGCGAAGTCGGACGCGACCCGCGTGCGGATCATTTCTTTCAGCCCTTCGAGGCTTTCGAAGCCGAGCCCTTTGGCGAATTCGTCGTCGATCGGGAGCGGCTCCCGCTCGGCCAGCGCTTTCACCGCCACCTCGAAGTCGCCCGTCTGGCCGGCGAGGGCGCGCACGGCGTAGGCCTCGGGGAACGTCGCGTGAACGGTCCGCTTGTCGCCGACGGCGACGCCGAGTAGCTGCGCCTCGAACCCCGGGATGAAAGTGTTCGATCCGAGCACCACCTGGATGTCGCGGCCCATGCCGCCCTCGAACGGCTCGCCTTTGATCGTCCCGTCGAAATCGACGGTCACCCGGTCGCGGGTCTCCGCCTTCGCGCCCTCGGGCTTGTCCTTATAAGAGCGGCGCTCCTCGACGAGCCTGTCGAGCGCGGCGTCGACCTCCGCGTCCTCGACGTCGGCGGTCAAGCGCTCCAGCGAAATCTGGGAGAAATCGCCGACTTCGAACACCGGCAGAACTTCGAGAGCGACCTTGAAATTGAGGTCGCCGCGCGCCTCGAGCGCTGCGTCGATCACGGCCTGGTCCTTCGGCAGCTCCACTTTCGGTTCGCGGGCGAGACGCAGCTTGTTGTCGTCGACGATCTTCTTGTTGGCGTCGGCGATCGCCTCCTGGACGACATCGGCCATGACCGACTTGCCGTAGACTTTGCGCAAGTGTTCGACCGGCACCTTCCCCGGACGGAAGCCGTTGATGCGGACCTTCCTCTTGAGGTCGGCCAGCTGTCCGTTCAGCTTCTCCGCGAGGTCGCTCGCCGGCAGATAGATGTCATACTCCCGCTTGAGCCCCTGGCTCAGCGTCTCCGTCACCTGCATTGTCCAATCCGCCTTGTTTTTCTGGCCGGGGATCCCTTAGCCGATTTTCCTCGTGTCGCCAAAACGTCATTCAGCCGGCCGCGCGTCGGAAGAGCGGCGCCAAGCGGCCCGTCCCCGCGGGCGTTTCAGGAACTGGTGCGGGCGGCTGGTGCGGGCGGAGGGACTCGAACCCCCACGACTTTCGTCACCGGAACCTAAATCCGGCGCGTCTACCTATTCCGCCACGCCCGCGTCGAGCCCCGCCGCAACGAGGGCGCCTTGAGCTTCGGGCGCGGTCTATACCAGCTTAACCGCCCCGCGCCAGAGAAAAAACAACCGTTGCGGCGCGGGTCGGGGCTTGTGGGCCGCGAGGCGGCGCGCAAGGCTCGGAGCGGGGCCGAGGCTCATGCAAAAGAGCGGTTGCGCGACCGCCAAGCTCGGCTAACTAACTAGGGCGGCGTCGCGACGCGGCGACAGGCCCGCGCGCAGCGGAGTTTTGGATGAGGCGATCTTGAACCTGACCCGCCGAGCCCTTCTCGGCGGCTCGCTTGCCGCGGCCGCCTGGCGTCTCGGCCCTTCCCGCGCCGAGGCCCCCGCCCCGGAAGCCGACGGCTTCCCCGTCTTCGAGGCCGCGCCGTCGCGTCTTGCGCTCGCTCCGCCGCCGGCGGACCCCGCCGCAACGCTGTCCTACGCCGGGGCAACGCCGGGCCCGCTTATTCGACTGAGGAAAGGCGAGGAGCTGAAACTCAGGCTCGTCAACAGGCTCGCTGAGCCGACCGCGCTGAGCTTTCCGGGCCTGAGGACGGCCAACGCCAGCGCCGGCTACGGCGGACTGACCGGGCCGCGGCTCGCGCCCGGCGCGAGCGCGGACGTCCGCTTCATCCCGCCCGACTCCGGCTTCAATCTCTATCTGCCCCATAGCGGCGCGACCGACGCCGGCCAGCAGGGCCGCGGCCTGTTCGGCCCGATCCTCGTCGAGGAAGTCGAGAAGGTCGACGTCGATCAGGACGTCGCAGTGGCTTTGTCTGACTGGAGCATCGACGAGCGCGGCCAGATCAGGGACGATTTCGCCGATCCTGCCTTGACCCGCGGCGTGGGCCGCAAGGGCGGCCTCGTCTTCGCCAACGACGCTGCCGCGCCCCTTGCCTTGAAGGCACGCCCCGGCGCGCGCGTCCGGCTGAGACTCGGCAACGCCGCGACCGCGCGCCTCGCCAATCTCGGCGTCGACGGCGCAAAGACCCTCATCGTTGCGGTCGACGGCCAGCCGAGCGAGCCGTTCGAGCCGCTCAGAAACCAGTTCCCGATGGGGCCCGGCGCGCGCTTCGAGCTCATGTTCGACATGCCGCGCGAGGCGGCTGGGGCGGTCAAATTCGTCTTGCGGGGAGAGAACGGCGCGGCGGATCAGCCGTTCGTCGTCTTCGCCGCCGAGGGCGAGCCGGTCGCCGAGCGGACGGCCTCGCCGCGCCTCGCGGCCAACCCGCTTCTCCCGGCCGAAATCGCGCTCGAAGCCTCGAAGCGCATGGATTTCGCCGTGACCGGAGGAGGCGCCGCCCCCTTCGCCCTGAACGGGGTTGCTTTCGCCGACTGGACGCCGAAGCCCGCCGCCGTCATTCCGCGCGGCGCGCCGTCCGTCTTCGCCATCGCCAACAAGACGGCCGTCGTGCAGGCGATGCGGCTCGGCGGCCATGTCGCGCGGCTCCTGCACGCGATGGACGACGGCTGGGAGCCCTACTGGCGCGACACGATCCTCATCCAGCCCGGCCGCACGGCGCACATTGCCTTCGTCGCTGACAATCCCGGCAAATGGCCGATCGAGTCGGCGATCCCCGAGCATCGCGCCGCGGGGGTGGGCGGGTGGTTTCAGGTGGGGTGAGGCCAGCGCGCGGTCACAAATAACGGCGTCCGGGGCGAATAGCCGAGCCCATCCATGACGCCGGGCCGCCGACGGGATCCCGGCGCTTTTGGGCGGCCGAATCCGCTGGTAATACCGGAAAAAACAGCGGATTCCTCGTTTCGGGGCCCCGACCAAGGAATATTCCTGCCAAAAACATAAATGATTCCATGATGTTACGCGAAAATTAGCTGTGCAAACAGAACAGCGGATCAATTCCTTGGAACAGCGGAATTCTTTCGGCGCAGCAGCGATTTCCGCCCTGACGCCGAGGCGTTCGCGGGTCCTCGCCCGTTCGGCCCTCTCATGCGGGATAAAGCGCGGCCGGCCGAAAATAAACAAATGAACGTTGAATTGTTCATTTAGACATTCGCCCTCCGGCGCGGCATCATGATGAAGGGCGGCGTCCAGTCGTGGGGTCAATCGGCCGCCGGCAGCATCCACTGCACGCCTTCGAAACGCGCGAAGCCGGGGCACATGCCAAGGCGTCGGGCCTCTGACGCCTTGGCAACTCGTCAGCCAGCCAATCCGAAAAGGCGTCGGTCCCAGAAAACCGGTTGTTGCAAGCTCGCCTCGACCAGCCGAAACTCGCCATGGGCGTGGTTGATCATGACATTGTTGTCGAGCCGGGCGACGACGCTGGGCGCAATGAAGACGAGGCTTCGTTTCTGGTTGAACCATTGCTCGCCGAATTGCCGGCTCACCGTCGGCGGCAGGCTGTCCCAGCCCGGCAAACTCGGCGGCGAAAAGACCTCGTAGGAAAGACCCCGTGGGATCGTGATTTGGACGTAATGCTGATTGGGCGGCAGGCGTCCGCTCCCGCGCACCAGCTTTTCGAGCAGCGCCGTGGAATAATGCTCGCTCGAATAGATGACGGGGCTTCCCGGCGTATTCCATCGGCCAGGAGCGAAGGTAGAGCCGGTCGCGTCGAAGATCGGATGAGCCCCCTTCGGATCGCCGATGCGGAACGCGATCAGCGTGCGATCGAGGATCTGCGCCGTCACGCCGCCGTGCCGTATTTCAGGCCGTTCAGAATGTCTATGATCAGTTCGGCGCCGAACTCGCTTTGGATCATCAGATCGATCGGCCGCTTGTCGTCCGCCATCGGATGGGGACGAAACAGAAAATCCCGCGCCTCGTCGTCGCTGTCCCAAACGTCGCGCGCCACGCTCCAGACTTTTGCAAGACGCGCCAGACGAGCCCCCTCCTCCGGCGAAAGCTTTATCGTGGTCCTTCGCCGCCCGAGCGTGGCCTTGGGAACGAGTCGGTACTTGAATTGCGCGTCGTCCGGCGCGAGCAGATGCGCGACCCTGTCGACGGCCTTGACCGGCAACCCATGCTCAATTCGGACGATCAGCGTGACTAGCGAATTAGCCTCCGGAGACTCTGCTTTGAGCCCCAACACAGCCGCCACGTCGCTCGATGCGAACATCACGCCCTCCGTTTCAATTGAGGCTGAATATAGTCTCAGATGAGATCATCGTCAAGCGCCGGCACGATCCAAATTCCCGGATCGACCGAAGCCGCGATGACCGCGAATTCAGCCGATTTCACCTTCCACGCCTGACCGCCGCGCCGATGTCGGCGCGTTGTCGCCGCGAGAGCGGCCATGTCGCGCGGCTCCTGCACTCGATGGACGACGGCTGGGAGCCCTACTGGCGCGACACCATCCTCATTCGGCTTGACAGGCGTACGGTTTCGCCGTACACTTAAAGGCATGAGGATTCGCTGTCCGGCATAAAGGGCTCAAACGCTTTATCGAGGATGACGACGAAAGGGGCATCGGGCGCGATCGGGTCGGCCGGGTCCGGCGCGTGCTTACCGCCTTGCTGAGCGTCGAAACCGTCGAGGGGCTGCAAGGCCCGCCCGGCTGGCGCATCCACCAGCTTACCGGCGACCGGGCCGGGACCTGGAGCATTTCGGTTTCCGGCAACTGGCGCATCACCTTTGAAATCGCCAGCGACGAAATCAACAATCTTGACTTAGAGGACTATCACGGATGAGCGAAGACCTTGCAAAAG
This sequence comes from uncultured Alphaproteobacteria bacterium, assembly GCA_963758335.1. GTDB lineage: Bacteria > Pseudomonadota > Alphaproteobacteria > Rhizobiales > Beijerinckiaceae > Roseiarcus. The sequence continues at coordinate 231,270 of CAVWVF010000005.1, forward strand.
TAGGCATGAAGCCGTCGCATCCGGGCGAGTTTATCCGGGAGGAAATCCTTGCCGAACTTGACCTGTCCGTTGCCGCCGCCGCCGAGATTTTAGGCGTGCGGCGGGCGACCCTGTCCGACCTCGTGAACTGTCATGCCGCCCTGTCTCCGGAGATGGCCTTGCGGATCGAGAAGGCTTTCGGGGTCAACATGGACATGCTCTTGCGGATGCAGGCGTGGTTTGACACCTACACCATGCGGCAGCGGGCCGGGGACATTGACGTGAAGCCATTGAGCCCGCGGGGACCGCGATAAATTCAAGCGGAGGCTTGACGCAATGACTCGTCCGTTCAAGAAAAAACGCGAACGCTTCTTTGTCGAGGAAGCGGCGAAGATCATGCGAAAAACGTGGCTATCGGCCCGGACACCCTGATTTCTCTATAACCGAAGGTCCGCAGCAATTCGGGCTTGAGGTGTGCGAAATCTTCACCGGGCAGCAGGGTCGAGCAGGCTCCGCTATGAAGGAAATGGAATCTCGCAATCAGCGATCCGTTGACGGCCTGGGGCTTGGACTCCGAGCGCGGTCAGCCGGCCAAACGAAACAGAAAGTCGCGCGCCTCGTCGTCGCTGCGCCAAACGTCGCGGGCCGCGCTCCAAACTCTTGCAAGACGGGCCAGACGAGCGCCCTCCTCCGGGGACAGCTTTTTCGTGGTCTTTCGCCGCTCGAGCGTCGCCTTCGGAACAAGCCGGTATTTGAATTGCGCGTCGTCGGGCGCGAGCAGATGCGCGACCCTGTCGACCGCCTTGACCGGCAACCCATGCTCGATCCGGACGATCAGCGCGACAGGCGAATGAGCCTCCGGGGACTTTGCCGGAAATCCCAACACAGCCGCCACCTCGCTCGACGCAAACATCACGCTCTCCGTTTCCGAGGCGATATCATACTTGGCGTAGCATTGGAGTAGGTTGATTTCAGTGAGGAATTGGCAATGTCACCTGTCATTTCAGACCTGCGTTTCCGCAATGAGGCGAGGCTTAACCTATCGCTCTTATTGCAATGTGTGTTGACATGAGCGATAAAGGCTCTGGGCATTTTGGGGGCGAAGATGAAGCCGTCGGATTTCGCGGGATGGCTGGCCGCGCTGTCGTCGTTGAGTGCGGCGCAGCGCCGTGTCGTGTTTCGCGAGCTCGCGCTCGCGGAAGCTGACGATCCCTGTGAGGAGGGCGTCGAGATCTGCGAACCGAGGTCTGCGGCGGGGGACGCGAAGAGGGCCGAGGAGCGCAGCGATGCGGTTGCGGCGACGCTTTCCGCATCGGGCGAGCGCGATATTTTCCGGGAAATCGCAAAGGAGCGTTATTCGCGGACGGGATGTCCGCGCTGCGGCGCGCTCGATGTCCGGCCCTGGGGTGAGGCGAGAGGTTTGCCGCGCTATCGCTGCGTGGAATGCCGCAGGACTTTCAATCCGTTCACCGGCACTCCGGTGGCCGGCCTGCACAACAAGGATCGCTGGTTCGATCAGGCGCGAGCCCTGATCGAAGGGGAGAGCCTCGCCAAGGCGGCCGACCGCTGCCAGATCCACCCGAGCACCGCCTTCCGATGGCGGCATCGGTTTCTCGCCGCTCTCAACCTCGACAAACCCAAGAGCCTTTCGGGCATCGTCGAGGCCGATGAAACATTCATACTCGAGTCCTTAAAGGGTCGGCGGGGCGGCCTCGCCAGGCCCGCGCGCCGCCGCGGCGGCAAAGCCGCCAAGCGCGGCCTCTCGGCCGAGCAAATTCCCGTCGTCGTGGCTCGCGACCGCAGCGGCGCCACGTTCGACGCCGTCCTGTCCCGCCTCGACGCCGCCAGCCTAAAAGAAGCGTTCGGCGAACGAATTCCGCCTTCAACCGATTTCTGCTGCGACGGCGGCTCGGCCATCACCGCTTTCGCCAAGCGGGCCAAGCTCAAAGTCCATGTCCTACCCGCGCCCGGCAACCCCAAGCCCGAAGAATCGCAGTTCCATATAAACAACGTCAACGCCTACCACGGACGCCTCAAAGAGTGGATGCGACGCTTCCACGGCGTCGCCACCGAAAACCTTCCCACGTACCTGAGTTGGCGCCGAACCCTCGAAGCCATGCCCGCCGATGGCGGCCCGGCTCCCTGGATCGCCGCCGCTGCCGGACTCGGACCGTATCAACACGAAACACAATAAGAGCGTAACCTATTGACTAGATACCCTCCTTAGCAAGGATCGCTGAAAGGCAGTTGCTGTATAATCTTGCCACTCTTCATATCTACATATTTCGTGAATTCCTGCTCGTCCCAAAATTGGCTCGTCGCTATTTCAAATGGGTGAATTAGCGAGCACGTCACCGGCGATGAGGTAGACGATGGCTTTGAGGTTTCGTTTGGTTCGGTAGCCCTTGGCCTTGCGCTTGGCGGCCTGGACATTGCCGTTGATCGCCTCCAGAACGCCATTGGAAAGGCCGGTGGCGATCGATCTGAGGATGCCTTGCGACTTCGCCGTGATCGTCTTGGCCAGCTTCTTCATCGGCGCGAGGTCGCAGACTTGAACCCAGGCGTTCCAGCGGTCGAGGAAACGCCGAGCCGATTTGACGCTCATCGTGAACAGCTGTTGCAGGTTCATGCGGATCTGCATCGCTTGGATCGTGTCGAGGTTCTGCGCTTCCAACCGAGAGAGCGCCTCCTTTTCCTCCTGCGTCAGACGATCGACGTTCTTCAGGAAGATGTAGCGCCGGCCCTTGATCTGGAAGTTGTTCCGCGCCTCCTCGCGCCGCACCTGGTCGACGGCCTCGTTGGCGAGTTTGATGACGTGAAATTTGTCGAACGTGATCTCAGCGTTCGGGAAGTTCTCTTTGATCCCCGCCTCGAATGCAGCCCCCATGTCGATGCTGGCGTCGGTCACCGCTTCGCGCCGGCCGCCATGCGCCTCGAGGAAATCCGCGAATTCCTTCACGGTCGCCGCGTCCTTGCCGTCGGCGACGTAGACGACCTTGCGCCGCGCCATGTCAACGAACAGGCTGATGTAGTCGTGGCCGCGCCGCGCCGAAGTCTCGTCGGCGGCGATGCGCCGCACCAGCGACAAATCCAGCTTCTCCACCGCCCGCCAGACGTAGTGTTCGACGATGCGCCACAAGCGCGTGTCGTGCTCGCCGAGCCGCTCGGCCGCATTGGCGATCGGCATCGTCTTGGCCAGCGCCAGCACATAGGCCTCGAACAGCAACGTGAAACCCGATCCCGCGCGAGCCCACGGCGTCGCCACCTTGCGCACGCCGCACTGCGGACACGTCACCCTCGGCGTGCGCGCATGCAACAGCGTGCGATGCTGGAAGAAATCCAGATGCCGCCAGGTCTCCTCCTTCGTGTCATGAACCGCGCAGTCCTCGCGCCCACACTGCGCACAGGCGAACCAACTCCCCCGCGGAAAATCCACGCATAAATCGAGCCGACCGTCCACCGCGTCGAACTTGCTGCGCGTCACCATCCACGGCGACGCAAGACCAAGGGCCAACTGGAAAAGATCGGTGTCCTGCATCCCCTCAGGCTAAACGCGATCCCCCCTGAGCGATCGCTAACCCGCCCCCAAATTCCGACTTACCCACTCCTTTCAGCGAGGAGCCCCAAAATTCTCTCCGTGAAAACTACAACGCAAGTCACACTCATGCGCCAACAACTCAAAAGCCTCAAACAGCTCTCAGCGCTGGTAATCTAAATCGTCCAAGCCTTAGACGCGTTGGCATGGCTGGTGATACTTCTTCAAGTCGACTGCCTCATAACAAGCATCACCAGCACCATCACCACCAACACGTGAAACCCAGCTTTTAGCCGCGAGGCTTTGCGTAAGGTGCAAAAATCAAGCAGACCGTGCGAAAACTCCGCGACGCGTTACGTGGCGCCCAAATTTCGCGGCCTACGACCGCGAAGAGCGAAGAAAATCGCGAAAATCGGTTCTCTGCGCGACCCTACGGAGCCACGCATCGAGTTTTCGCACGGTCTGCAAGATTTTTGCAACAAACCTAGGCCATTGGTGAGGTTGAGCTTTTCTGTTTCATAAGTCTGTTGCAGAATGGCACCCCAAAAACGGGGGAGCCGATGACTGATTCACTGGAGACGGAGCACGACGAGTTTGAGCGCACCGCTTCCGTTGTGCGCGAACTGACGAAAGTCGACGTCGCGCGATTGCTGCAATGATCTACGGTTACGCCCGCGTCTCGACCGACGCCCAAGACCTCACCAGCCAGCTCGCTCAATTGAAGGCCGCCGGATGCGAGCGCGTCTTCCGCGAGAAGATCAGCGACGCGACGGCCGACCGGCCGCACCTTCGCAAATTGCTGGCGGCCGTCACTCACGGCGACGTGGTAATCATCCCCGCCGTCGATCGCCTCTCGCGCGACACGACCGACTTGCTCGTCATCGCTCGCGACCTGCAGAAGGCGGGGGCAGGGCTTCGCTCGATGTCGGCCGTCCACCTAATCCTCTTCCTCACCGAATGGGCGAAGGAGTCTCGCCGGCGCACGCGCCGCGTCGAGCGCTTCCGGTCGCTCAAACTGTGGGGCTTGGAGTGGACGGCATACGATCGCGAAGACGATCACCAGTCCTAGACTAGACCCTTGCACTGACCCGGGGCCGGTGCCACTGGCCGGAAAACGGGCGAAGCAGGGAACGATGTTGCTCGGGCTATTAGTAAACGATAATAACCTTTATCATATAAGTAGGAGGCCAGATGCCGGACACGTTTTGGACGCCTCAGGTAGTCGCCGCCTTTGCAGGGTTCGGCGGCGTTGTCATGGGTTCGCTCATTAGTTGGGGGGTGCAAACCCAACTTCTCGGGCGGCGTATCGAGGCCGACGAGACACTCGCCCAACGCAAATTCGAGTCCGACAAGGAACTGGCCGAGCGGAAGTTCACGTTCGACAAGGAAATCGCGGAACGCAAATTCAAGTATGACCGAGAGCTGCACGATCATAAATGCAAGACGGAACTCGCCGAGCAGGCCCTGACCGCCTTCTACGAGGCCCGCGATGCGTTCATTTGGGTTCGCAGCCGTGGCATCTTCGGAGCAGAAGGCAGCACGCGGACGCCAGCGCCGGGGGAAACCGCGACGCAGCAGGAAAAGCGCAACACGTATTTCATTCCAATCGAGCGGTTGACCCGCGAAAAAACGCTCTTCGTCAAAATCCAATCTCTGCGTTACGCCTTCGCTGCCGAATTTGGCGAGAGCGCGGTTGAGCCTTTCAAGGCGATTTGGGGCGCTCACAACGAGATTCACTCTGCCGCGAGTGTCCTGATTCAGATTACACGGGGCGACGACTTTGACGGAGTGCGCCGCCGCTTTTGGATTCGTTGGGTTGGGGAATGGCCGAGCGCCCCGACGATATCGACCGTAAGATTGAAAAAGCCGTTCAAGATATCGAAACGCTTTGTCGCCGGGTGCTGTCGGGAACACCGACCAAATGACATACCTTCTTGCCCCCGTTGCGTCGTCGGCTCCGGTTATAATTGCGGCGTCCGGCGCACGCGCGTCCTATCGCTTCCTCGAATTCTTCACCGCGCAGATCAGGAACCCGCACACGCGCCGCGCCTACGCGCGCGCGGCGACGGAATTCTTCGATTGGCTTGAGGCGAAGGGCGTCACGCAGCTCGCGGCGATCGAGAGCGTGCATGTCGCCGCCTACATCGAGCAGTTGCAGCGCGCGCGATCCGCGCCGACCCGCGAAGCTGCGCCTGGCCGCCTTGCGTCACCTGTTCGATTGGATGGTCATCGGCCAGGTCATGCCGGCCAATCCGGCCGCCGCCGTGCGCGGGCCGCGCCATATCGTGCGGCGCGGCAAGACGCCGGTGCTCGACCCGGCCGAGGCGCGCCAGCTCATCGATGCTATCGACACGACGACGATCATCGGCTTGCGCGACCGCGCCTTGATCGGCTTGATGGTCTATTCCTTCGCACGCATCGGCGCGGCGATCGGGATGCGCGTCGAGGACGTGTACACGCAGAACCGCCGGCTATGGGTGCGCTTGCACGAGAAGGGCAAGCAGCACGCCATGCCCTGCCATCACAACCTCGAATCCTATTTGCACGCGTACATCGACGGCGCGGGGCTCGCGAGCGATCCGAAGGCGTTGCTGTTCCAGACCTACAGCCGCGCGACCGGCCGGCTCACCGGCAATCCCCTGCCCCAGGCGAACGCCTATGCGATGATTCAGAGGCGGGCGCGGGCGGGCGGCATTACGACGAAGATCGGCAATCACACGTTTCGGGCGACGGGCGTGACCGCCTACCTGAAAAACGGCGGGACGCTTGAGCGCGCGGCGCAGATGGCGAACCACGCCAGCACGCGGACGACGCAGCTCTACGATCGGCGCGCCGAGGAAGTGACGCTCGACGAGGTGGAGAGGGTCGCGATTTGAAGCTGGCGGAAGGCGATCGACACGCGGCCCCGCGCCCCCGCGGAGACCAACGCAAGGATAACTCATGCACGACAAACTGAACTTTTTCGAACCATGGGAAGCCCTCCCTCCTTCGCACGAGAACCAGCTCACACGGGCGCTCCTAGTGGTCCTTCGTTATTGTCCTATTGCACACCAAGCGTGGCTCGCACTAATCGATAGTAGACTCCTTTTACATTCACTTCCGCCTCCCGCCTTCGACACACAGCGGAGTACTATTCTGAGAGGTGAAGAACAGCCCGCAACCAACGAGCCAATCAAAGGCATCAGCGTTCTTTGTTCGGCAGATATTGCCACCGCTTCTTCCGGCAGAGTGTTGCATCCTGATCGAGGGCAGGTGTTCGATGGCGTCATTCGCTACGGCGACGAGGCGGTGATTGTGCTGGAGTCCAAGTTGGGCGAATTCGCCGATGACTGGCAAGCGCGCAACATAAACCTTCATGGCCAGCCGGTAGTGTTCGATGGCCCCATTAAAAGAATGTCTTGGCACGACGTTCTCGCAATATTCACCGATATCGCTGACGAAAACCGTGGTCTGATTGGAGGAGCCGAACGTATTATACTGACCGATTTCCTGGACTTCGTTGACAGGCAATTCCCACAATTGGGACCCTTCAACACGCTTCGACGGTGTCAGGCCGAGGCGTCCCGTGTTGGGAGGCGACTCGACATGATTTTGATGGAAGTACTCGGAAGTGACGCTCCAAAATTTCCTGGAATGCACTTGGCCGTGACTCCTGCCCAACTCAACTACAATAGAAAGAACCGGACTGTAGAACTGACAATGTGGCCAGCGGACACGCTCGAGCAAGCGCGCGAATTCTACAAGAGACCAGAAGCGATCAAGCGGCTTCTCATGCTAGCCGACGAGGGGTGGCGCATCGGGCCAAACTTCCACTTCGGTTTCGTGGCTTCGGGTCTCTGCTGGATGACAACCGCATTACCTCACATGGGGTGTTTCGGGTCAAGCTCATTCGTTTGCACCGGCCGCTGGCGTGTCACCCGCGAAGCGGGGCGAAGCGCAGCGGAGCAGGGAGCGAAGCGACCTTGACGCGCCAGCGGCCGGATACACTGTCACGAGCGAGCGCGCCCTTGCGCGCTCTTGGCTGCCTCTGTGGTCTTTGCCGCGCTCATTCATTTTGGCATTGCGCATCTCCTTGGCGTTTGGATCCGAAGCGTGAGCCCGTCTTTCGCATGCAGCCTTGACGGCCGCATCACCTCACATCCGGTCGAGCTTGTCGGGGCTCGCACCATAATCCCTCATGCTCGAGGGCGTCGGGCTCGGGTTGGCGGGGACCATCCTGTTAAACGGCGTGTTTCAGCCAGGCAAAGCCGCGGTCACCGCCCGCCCGGATCCGGCGAAGCCGTCGCGTTCGGCTTCGCTGGAATGGGGTTGAGTCGTTAAGCCATCGTTGGAGCGTCGGCGTAGGATTGAGCCATCGGGTCAGGCCGCCTTGAACACCGCGCCCTCGGGAACGACGCCTTGGGTGACATAGCGCCACAAGGCGACGAGCAGTTTGCGGGCCAGCGCCACGATGGCGATCCGGCGGACCCGTCCCTTCGCGGCGCCGACCCGCGCCCGAAACCAGCGGCTCAACGCCGAGTCCGGCTGGTGACGCAGCCAGAACCAGGCCAGCTCGATCATGGTCTTGCGCAGGCGGCGGTTGCCCGACTTCGAGATGCCTTGATCCCGTTCGACGCCGCCGCTCTGCCAGGGGCTGGGCGCCAATCCGCCGTAAGCCGCCACCTGGCGGCGGTTGGCGAAGCTGCGGAACAACGATTCCAGCCAGAGGAGCGAGGCGAACTCGGGGCCCAAGCCCTTGAGCTCGAGGAGCCGGGCGGCGGGGTTGGTGCGCTCCTCGGCTTCCGTGCGGATGAGCGCGTCGCGGGCCCGTTCGACCGCAGCCAGTTGCGTCGTCGCCAGCGCGATCCGATCGAGCTCCCGGCGTATTTCCGCCTTCAGCAGCGGCGGCAGCTCGCGGCCGTCGCCGGTTCGCAGCGCCTCGAGCCGCTCAAAACGATCGCGCCGAAGCGGGTTGTAATCCCGGATGCCTTGGCCGCTGAGCAGGCCCCTGACCCGATTGGTGTGCTGAATGCGTTCCTTGAGCAGCGTGCCGCGCTCGCGGGTCAGCCGCCGGCGATCCTCTTCTTCCGGGCTCGGCGCGCGAACCATGGAGCAGACCCGCCGCTCGCCGCGAGCCCACGCCATCAGCGTCCGCAACAGCGTCTCGCCGTCGATCGCATCGGTCTTGGCTCGCCGATGCCGCCGGTTGACCGCAATCGAAGCCGCATCGACCACGTGGCTCTCGATCCCCTCGGCGAGCAGCAGGCGATGGATCCAAAATCCGTCCAATCCCGCCTCCTGAATGACGATCGCTTTGATCGGCACGCCATAGCGCTGCTCGGCCTTCGCCCTCGACCGCGAAAGAAGGTCGAGCAGGCCGGCGCCGTCCCCACCCTCGACCACATGCCTGGAAAATTTCTCGCTGCCCGGACTGTTGATCGTCACAACCCATTTCGATTTGCTCAATTCGAGCGAGGCGAACAGCGTGATATCATTCGCGCGGGCGGTGGTCGCGACAACGGTCGCGGAGGTGATTAAATGCATCGGTTGCCTCCATGCTGGTGTGGAAGATCAGCCTACCAAGGGTCCGGCCGCCGTCCACCCGCATAGGATCTGTTGCGGAGTACATGTCGGGCTCGTCGCTATTTCAAATGGGTGAATTAGCGAGCACGTCACCGGCGATGAGGTAGACGATGGCTTTGAGGTTTCGTTTGGTTCGGTAGCCCTTGGCCTTGCGCTTGGCGGCCTGGACATTGCCGTTGATCGCCTCCAGAACGCCATTGGAAAGGCCGGTGGCGATCGATCTGAGGATGCCTTCCGACTTCGCCGTGATCGTCTTGGCCAGCTTCTTCATCGGCGCGAGGTCGCAGACTTGAACCCAGGCGTTCCAGCGGTCGAGGAAACGCCGAGCCGATTTGACGCTCATCGTGAACAGCTGTTGCAGGTTCATGCGGATCTGCATCGCTTGGATCGTGTCGAGGTTCTGCGCTTCCAACCGAGAGAGCGCCTCCTTTTCCTCCTGCGTCAGACGATCGACGTTCTTCAGGAAGATGTAGCGCCGGCCCTTGATCTGGAAGTTGTTCCGCGCCTCCTCGCGCCGCACCTGGTCGACGGCCTCGTTGGCGAGTTTGATGACGTGAAATTTGTCGAACGTGATCTCAGCGTTCGGGAAGTTCTCTTTGATCCCCGCCTCGAATGCAGCCCCCATGTCGATGCTGGCGTCGGTCACCGCTTCGCGCCGGCCGCCATGCGCCTCGAGGAAATCCGCGAATTCCTTCACGGTCGCCGCGTCCTTGCCGTCGGCGACGTAGACGACCTTGCGCCGCGCCATGTCAACGAACAGGCTGATGTAGTCGTGGCCGCGCCGCGCCGAAGTCTCGTCGGCGGCGATGCGCCGCACCAGCGACAAATCCAGCTTCTCCACCGCCCGCCAGACGTAGTGTTCGACGATGCGCCACAAGCGCGTGTCGTGCTCGCCGAGCCGCTCGGCCGCATTGGCGATCGGCATCGTCTTGGCCAGCGCCAGCACATAGGCCTCGAACAGCAACGTGAAACCCGATCCCGCGCGAGCCCACGGCGTCGCCACCTTGCGCACGCCGCACTGCGGACACGTCACCCTCGGCGTGCGCGCATGCAACAGCGTGCGATGCTGGAAGAAATCCAGATGCCGCCAGGTCTCCTCCTTCGTGTCATGAACCGCGCAGTCCTCGCGCCCACACTGCGCACAGGCGAACCAACTCCCCCGCGGAAAATCCACGCATAAATCGAGCCGACCGTCCACCGCGTCGAACTCGCTGCGCGTCACCATCCACGGCGACGCAAGACCAAGGGCCAACTGGAAAAGAGCGGTGTCCTGCATCCCCTCAGGCTAAACGCGATCCCCCCTGAGCGATCGCTAACCCGCCCCCAAATTCCGACTTACCCACTCCTTTCAGCGAGGAGCCACATGTCGTATTGGAAGGACAGCATAGACAGCGCGGGGCAAGTTCCCCGCAAAGACTGGAACGACTACTGGGAGAAACTGGTAAACGAAAAGATTGTCGATGCTTCGGAACGAGAAGAATTCGACAACGGCTTTACCCGCACCCAGCGGTCCGCAGCTACCCCAAGGCCTAGCCTCGTATGTGCCTTCCCTTGGAGCCTTGATGAAGCCGAACAAGTAGATTCATTGGGAAAACTAGCCATGACTGTCAAAGACCGTCTCAATCAGCTGCTTGGTGCCATCGGCGAGGATTTGGTAAAGTAGAATATCAGTGCAGTAATTATCGCCCCACGGATATCTTCTTCCAATCCAATGATGCGCGCTCATCAAAAAGCGGCGAGCTCATTCAGAACAAAACGTCCTTTATGTTGCACTATAGAACCGCCTCCGGTCTGGCGGTTTGTCCTGGTTCTGGCGGCTGTCGTTCAGGCCGCTTTCGCAGCCGACAACGCGAACGCCTCACGCCCGCGCAGATAGTATTTGTTCGGCTCGTTGATTTTCTCGACCACTCCCTTGTATTCACGCTCGGTCGCCGCCAGGAGCCCGACGCTCGTCAGCAGGCTGTGCGCGCGCCGGATGTCGCCGGGGATCCCCGTCTTCGCGTGAATGACCTCATGCGAGGCCAATGGAGAACAGGCGCTGATTCTCGCGCACCGACGCGAAATAGAGATACAGCTTCAAAGCATGAAGATCGAGCTTACCCCGGAGCGGCAAGAGCCTTTCAGGCATTCCTCAACGGTCGCCCCTTGCGCCGACCGCCACGCCTCGCCCCAAGGTTAATGCAACCTACAGTCGCAAACACGCAAAAAAAAGCCATCCCAATCAACGCCAGCTGCTTAGGATAATCTGTCGCAGGCGCTGTCGTTCTTCTCGTGCGCAGCCGTCTGCTGCCCGGGTGGTCTTCAGAACCGAATGCGTAGGCCGACGGTGGGGTCGACGTTCTGCGTGTACAGATGGCCGTTCGCGAAGCCTCCCCAAACGTCGGAGACCATCACGCCGGCGTAGACGTCGACCCGCTTGAGCGGCTTGTAGTCGATCAGGAACGAAGCGGCGCCCGTGCTGCCGGCGCATTTGCTGCTGCTGATGCTCGTACCGGTCCCGGTGCAGACGCTGGGCGGTGGCAGATAGTCGTTCTGCGTGCGATAGTAGACGCCAGCCGCGAGATCGAGATTGCTCCATACGGAATACCGCACGCCGGTCCACACCGTATTGAAGATTTTGTTGACCGTGTAGGCGTTGGAGGTCGCGGCGCCAGGAGGAACGAAGATGCCCTCGGCGATGGTCGGGAAGCCGTTGGGGAAATCGTCGCTGGGGTTCATGAGCCGCGCGTAAATGTAGCCGCCGTAGAAGCTGAACTGTCCCCACTTGTATCGCGCCATCAGCTCGACGCCGGCGCTGTTCGACAGCGTCGCCTTCAGGACACTGTTGACGTCATATCCGCTCGGCGGACTGCCGCTGTAGCTCGCCAGAGAAACGGCGTCCTTGGTCCAGTTGACGACGCCTTCGAGCGAGAGATCGCCGAAGTCTGCGCCGATCTGACCCTGATATTGCCCGTTGGAGGCGTTGCCAATCGCGTAACCGCCGACCTGCGCCTGCGCGGCGACGCGGAAATTCCCGACGCTCAACCGATAGGTGAAGGCGGTGTTCGGACGGACCGTCGGGCTGTTGCCGAAACCGGCGAACGAACTGGTAAAACCGAACGGCGAGAAGGCGGTTGATGCGACCGGGTCGTATGAACTGAGTGCGTCCAGAGCGGGCGAGTTCGTGCGGCCGAAAGTGAGCCTGCCATAGACCGGACTGCTGACGCCGATGAAGCCCTGCGCGTTGTCCCACTGTCCCGCGGGGCTCGAGTTGTAGTTCGCCGTCTGGTTGGCGAGTGCGTTGACATTGTTGTCGGCCCGCGACCGCGGAGCGTTGATCAGCATGCCCGAATAGGGGTCGAACCCAACTTGCACGACGCCGATCAAGGACCAGCCGGCTCCAATTTTTTCCTTCATGCTGAGGCCAATCACGGACGTGCTGAGAGCGTTGGGCGACCAGAGCCAATGGGTGTTGTTGCTGTTCTTCTGGATTGCGTAATTGACCTTGCCGGCGCTCGGATTGCCCGGCACGCCATGGGTCTCGTAGCCATACCCCCCGTCGAGATTCCCATAGAGCGTGACGCCGGCATAGGTCAGCGGGCAGTCGTCAACCGACGAACTCAGGTAGGTCCACAGGCTGCTGAAGCAGTCCGGCGGAGGCGGAGGAGGCATTCGCTCCGACGTCCTAACGGGAAGGTCAGCCGCGCCGGCTAGGCCGGTGAGGCCGATCGTCGCCAAAAGGACAACGCCCCAGAGGCGGCGGGCGGCCGTCACAGCGCCCAAGATTCACTTTCGCTCTTGTTCGATGGCTCCGGCCAGATGATTACGTTCCGCCTCTGCCTGGGCGGCGGCAACCATCTTTTGGGCGGCGGCCAAGGTGGGGGATGTCCCGAGGAATGTTGAAAAGGGAGGAGCGGCGTTGCTCGCCTTGAGCCTTTAGGCTCGGGGTGCTGATTCCACGAAAGGAAAGCAACGCCATGAAGAAGCATACCACGTCGACCGCGATTCCCACCTATGCGTTGAAGGCCGAGGCGCTGGCGAGCATGTCGGCGAGCTTTGAACGCTTTTGTCTTGCCGCCGGGCTCGAGACGCTGAGCGAGATGCTGGAGCAGGATGCGACAGCGGCCTGTGGCGAGCGCCACGAGCGGGGTGAGCGACGCCAGGCGCACCGCAGGGGGCGGACCAAGGGCAAGATCGGCTTTCACGGTGGCAAGGTCGAGATCGAGCGTCCACGGGTTCGCGGGCTCGACGGGGCCGAGCGCGTACTGCCGAGTTGGGAGAACGCCGTCAGCGAAGACTTGCTCGGCAAATGGGCGATGAACCAGATGCTGATCAATGTCTCGACGCGGCGTTTCAAGCGTTCGGTCCGACTGAACTGGACCCCATTCGTGGGACCACGAGGGGATGGATTTAAGGTGTAATCTCGCCTGCCCTTGTCCTTCAAGAATCAAGCCGCTTCTTGCTGCTTCTGCTTCTGCTTCTGCTGTGGGTATGTGGGCAACGCGTTTGCGTTGTCCAAGCGAAGCGGCATATCCACAGCCCTCGCCGCCGCCTCGATTGTGTCCATGCCGGCGCGCCACACCGCCATCGGCATCAGATTGTTCATCGCCTGGTGCGGGCGCCGAAAATTGTAAAAGGTCATCCAGGAACTGATGCCGGCCCGCGCCTCGCGGCCATCGGCGTAGGCTTTCAGATGCACTTCTTCATACTTGATCGAGCGCCACAGCCGTTCGATGAAAATGTTGTCCATGAAACGGCCGCGTCCGTCCGTCGAAATCGCGACGCCGGCCGCCGCGAGCTTGCCGACGAAAGCCTCGGAGGTGAAAGTGGAGCCCTGATCGGTATTGAAAATCCGCGGCTTTCCGAACCGAAGCAGCGCCTCCTCCAGCGCCGCCGCGCAGAAGCTCGCATCGTTGGTGCTCGACAGCCGCCACGCCAGAACCGCCCGGCTCGCCCAGTCGATGATCGCCACCAGATAGATGAAGCCGCACGCCATCGGGATGTAGGTCACGTCGGCCGCCCACACGTGGTTCGGCTCGACAATCTTCAGGCCGCGCAGCAGGTAGGGGTATATCTTGCGCCCGGGCGCGGCTTTGCTCGTGCCGGGGCGTGGAACCAGCGCTTCGATCCCCATCACCCGCATCAGCCGCCGCACTCGCTTGCGGTTGACCCCACGGCCTTCCTTGTTGAGTTCGAAGGTCATTCGCCGCGAGCCGTAGAACGGAAGTTCGAGATGCAGTTCGTCGATGCGGCGCATCACCGCCAGATCGTCCGCCCGGGCGACGGGCTTGGGGCGGTAGACCGCCGAGCGCGCCACGCCCACAAGCGCGCATTGGCGGCGCACCGACAGGTCCTTGCCAGGCCGTTCGACCATCGCTCTTCGATCGGGCGCGCTCATCGACCTGGCCTCCTGGCCAAGAAATCCCGTTCGACCGTCAGTTGGCCGATCTTGGCGTAAAGCTTGGCCGTCTCACGTTCGCGCTCCTCCTCGCCATCGCCCGAACCGCTCGCCCCGCGCGCGAACAGGCTCGCCGCATTGTCGAGAACCTGCTTCTTCCAGGCATAAATCTGGTTCGGATGCACCCCGTGCCGCTTCGCCAGTTCCGGAACCGTCGCATCCTCGCGCAACGCCTCGAGCGCAATCTTCGCCTTGAACGCCGCATCAAACTTCTTGCGTGACTTCGTCATTTCTCGCTCCATCGGTTGCGACAGAGCAGGACATTTCACACCTTAGCCAATGGTCCTAAATCCGGGGTCCAGCTCAGACTGCCCGAGGGAGACGTTCCGGCGTCCGACGGAGCGGGGCTGTCGAAGTCGGCGACCTCCCGACGCTTCGTGACGTTGTCGGCGGCGCGCATGAAGGCGTGGATGGAAACCAGGCTTGACGATCTCGATCTGCTGGCGATCCAGATCGACGGCATTCACATGGATGAAGATATGCTCCTCGTCGCGGCGATTGGCGTCGACGCGAACGGCGACAAACATCCGCTCGGCCTCGTCGAGGGCGCGACCGAAAACGCCACGACGGTGCAGGCGCTCATCGACAATCTCGTCGAGCGCGGACTCGATCCAACCGTGCGACGCCTGTCCATCATCGATGGCGCGAAGGCGCTGTCCAAGGCGATCCGCCGCACCTTTGGACGCGATGCGGCGATCCAGCGTTGCCAGATTCACAAGGCGCGCAACATTCTGGAGCGGTTGCCCAAATCGATGCACGCTTCGGTGCGGCGCGTCTTGCGGCAAGCCTGGGAAATGGACGACGCCGAAAAGGCCGAAACGCTCATTCGCAATCTCGCCCGCCGTCTCGAACCGGACTGGAACGGCGTTTCCGCTTCGATCCTGGAAGGGATCGACGAGATGCTCACCGTCACAAGGCTCGGCCTCCCTCGCGAACTGCGCCGCTCGCTCGCTTGCACCAACATCATCGAGAATGTCATGGGCACGGTGCGCAGGGTCTGCCGCAACGTCAAATACTGGCGCTCGCCCTCGATGGCCCTGCGATGGGCCGCCGCCGCCATGCAGGAAGCAACCAAGGGCTTCCGTCGATTGAAGGCATACAAGCATCTGCCGGCTCTGCGCGCTGCTCTTGCAAAGCAAAGCCAACAGCCGCCTTCCGACCAGGCGCTTGTTCAAATCACCGAGGCAGCGTAAATTTCAATGCGCAACGACCGCTTCGACAATTTCAACAGACGGCGGGACATCCCCAAGGTGAGCACCTTCTTTTCCCCAAGTTGGGCGGACGCATGCTGCGTCGAAATTGTAAGGGCTGTGAGCATCAAGGCAGGTCGGAATGTTCTGCCCAGACCCGGACGTGCAGCTTTCCCGCATCCGGTTCTTCACGGAAGAGTTTCGCTCGCGTTGGCGTAGAGGACGCCGTCCGTGACTCGCCTTGTCGTTTCGTGGACAGGTTCGCGGAGCCCAAGGTCTCCTCCCGTGTTTCCCGGCCGCGGTGATCTGCGTATTCCATTGGCGAAAGCTGTACGTGCCCTCGTCGCGGCCCAAGGTGGTCTTCTGCCAACTTTGTCCGCCGTCGGCCGAAAGTTCCATTTGAGTCACGCCGCCATCGCCGCCGAACGCAATTCCTCTGACCGTCACGGCCGCGCCGGGCTCGATGGTCGTCGCGTCGGTGACGTTGGTGAAAAAAGAGCGCGGCACGAGGCGGCTGACCGGCACGGTCTTGAACCCCGTTTCCCCGGGCTTCACGTTCGCATGGGGCGTGTCGGGAACGCGATACGCGACCTTCTCAAAGTAGTTCTGGTCCGGCGCATCGAGCACCTCGATGTCGCTCAACATTTTGATCCAGTAGTCGGAATACCATCCAGGCACGACCAGACGCACCGGGAAGCCGTTCAGCAGCGGCAATTGCTCGCCGTTCATCTGAAAGGCCAGCATCACCTCGCCGTCACGCGCGTGGTCGATGTCGAGCGGCTTCATGAGTTTGGGCGCCGCCGGCACGACCGGATCGTCCAGACCGCTGGATCGAACCGCGACAGCCCCGGCCTTGACGCCCGCACGATCGAGCACGTCGCGCAAGCGGACGCCGGTCCACCGCGCATTTCCCATGGCCCCGTTTTGCCATTGAGCACCGGGCACCCCCGGTTGGAACAGACCGCGGGAATTGCCCGAGCATTGACAGACCGCCACGACTTCAACTCGCGGCATCGCCAGGAGGTCAACGAGCGACAGCGAAAGCGCCTGATTGACGTGACCGCGAACGGCCACCTTGAACTCGACCACGTCCACGTTTTGCGGGATCACCGCCCAATGCCAGCGTACAAAAAATTGGTCGTTGGGGGTGAAGATGCCACGATCGAATACTTCGAACGGCGTCTCGAGCAGCGGCGGCCGGGTGCGCTGCAAAATCATCCGCCCCTTCTGCGGGAAGGCCGTCGTCAACTCGCGTCGATCCGGGCCGCCCGGCAGATCAAGATCAATGTAGGTGTCGGCCCAGGCGGGAAACGTCGCTGACATCCCGCCAAGGATGCCCGCGCCCTGAAGGAAACGACGACGACTTGGAGTACGGACGATGGGGTCGGAGACCGTCATGGCGTCAAACACCTTACGTACGACGAACCATCAAACTACGAAACCCGAAGCGAATGCGCGACTAAACTTCCTTATACGAATCTAAATTCGCTTGATCCCCGGGCCGCGCCTTAGTCCTTCCCTTGCGACAGACCCGTCTCGAGGGTCGACTGCACCTGCTGGTACTAGGCCGCGACCGCCGCCGCCATGGGCCGCAGGGCGCGAGGCGGTCGAGGAAGTCGCCCGCCAGCGGGCGGCAGAGCATTTCGCGCAGCGATGGTCGCGGGGCCCGGAAGCTGCCGCGAGCGTGTCTCATTGGCGCTGACATAGCCCTTTCGAAAGGACCGAGCCGCCGCGCGCGCCCAATAACACGTAACAGCACTGTGAAGTAAGAGGAAAACACGACAATTCCTTGCCAATGTTCGGTTTCTGTGCTACCTTTGTTCTTCCATTGTTAAGGAGAACGCCGCGTGTCCGTGTCCATAGCCGTTCCGTCCGCCGCCCCTCGCGATCGATCAATCGAGGCGCGGCGCGCTTCCCGTGTGGAAAAGTTCAGGCGGGAAAGGAGGATCCTCGATTTTTTGAACCGCGGCGTTACGATCGCCGAGATCGCGGCGCGGGAGGGCGTGACGGCGAAGCACATGCGCGCGCTCGTTCGGGAGCTTCTCGCCGACCGCATGCCCGAGCCGCCCGCGGAATTCCTCGCGCTTCAGGTGAGCCGTCTCAGCGAGGCGCTCATCGTGGCCTATAGCGCCATGTCGGGCGGCAACCTCCGGGCGGTCGATCGCGTCGTCAAGATCCTGCGCGAGCTCGACCGCTATCACGGTTTCGTCGCCGTCGAGCGGCGCTCTCTCGACGCGCCGCGCCTCGAAGCGCCGCCAGAAGGCGCCCTCGCACTTGGCGCGCCGCTGCGCGATCGCCTGGAAATGGCGCCGCAAGAGCCTGAAAAGATTAAATCCGCGCCGGCAAGCGGCATGGTCCCGGACTCCTCGGACGAAGCCACGCGCCTTTCTCCGCCGGCGCAAGGCCCCACCGATGCGCCGCTGACCGATCGCGCGGAAATGGCGCCGCAAGAGCCTGAAAAGGCTCAATCCGCGCCGGCAAACGGCATGGCCCCGGACTCCTCGGCGGAAGCCACGCGCCTTGCTCAGCCGGCGCAAGGCCCCACCGATGCGCCGCCGACCGATCGCCTGGAAACGGCGCCGCAAGAGCCTGAAAAGGCTCAAATCCCGCCCGGAAACGGCCGGGCCCCGGACTCCCCGGCGGAAGCCACGCGCCGTGCTCCGCCGGCGCAAGATCCCACCGATGCGCCGCTGGCCCATCGCGTGGAAATGGCGCCGCAAGAGCCTGAAAAAGCTCGTTCCGCGCCCGGAAACGGCTGGGCGCCGGATCCCCGGGAAGCGGCGTCCCTGCGCGGCGAAGCCTTCGCGTCCCGCTGCGAGGCGCCGGCGCAAGATCCCCTCCCGTTCGAGGCGCCGTTGATCAGGCGCATCGAAAAGACGCCGCAAGCGCCTGAAAGAGCTCAATCCGCACTCCAAAACGGGATGGACGTGGAGTCGGCGCGCGCACTCGGCGGCGCGTCCTTCGTCAACCCGACCATCGTGCATCCGAGCGGCGTCAAACGGCTCCGGGCGACGCCTAACGGGGTCGCAGCCTTTTGAAAAACTACAGGCCCACCGTGACGCGACGGCCAAACAGCACCCGAGAGCCTCATGAGAGCGACAAAGTTGCAGGCTTTGCGTAATCGGGGCAAATTTCCGGGCGGAAGGGGGGAGTCAAGCGTCGGAAAGTATGATTCAAGCTGGGGATGTCCGTTGATTCGGGTGATCCGCTTGAGCGCATGACGCCGGCCGAGCTCATCGGCCTGGTTCGCACTTTGATTGGCGAAGTGACCCGCTTTCAGGCGGAGTACGAGAAGGTGAGCGGGGCGTTGGCCAAGCTGAGGGTCGAGCATCAGGCGGTCAAGGACGAACTGGCGCGATTGAAGAAACTGCCGCCGCTGAACTGGACCCCATTCGTGGGACCACGAGGGGATGGATTTAAGGTGTAATCTCGCCTGCCCTTGTCCTTCAAGAATCAAGCCGCTTCTTGCTGCTTCTGCTTCTGCTTCTGCTGTGGGTATGTGGGCAACGCGTTTGCGTTGTCCAAGCGAAGCGGCATATCCACAGCCCTCGCCGCCGCCTCGATTTTGTCCATGCCGGCGCGCCACACCGCCATCGGCGTCAGATTGTTCATCGCCTGGTGCGGGCGCCGAAAATTGTAAAAGGTCATCCAGGAACTGATGCCGGCCCGCGCCTCGCGGCCATCGGCGTAGGCTTTCAGATGCACTTCTTCATACTTGATCGAGCGCCACAGCCGTTCGATGAAAATGTTGTCCATGAAACGGCCGCGTCCGTCCATCGAAATCGCGACGCCGGCCGCCGCGAGCTTGCCGACGAAAGCCTCGGAGGTGAAAGTGGAGCCCTGATCGGTATTGAAAATCCGCGGCTTTCCGAACCGAAGCAGCGCCTCCTCCAGCGCCGCCGCGCAGAAGCTCGCATCGTTGGTGTTCGACAGCTGCCACGCCAGAACCGCCCGGCTCGCCCAGTCGATGATCGCCACCAGATAGATGAAGCCGCACGCCATCGGGATGTAGGTCACGTCGGCCGCCCACACGTGGTTCGGCTCGACAATCTTCAGGCCGCGCAGCAGGTAGGGGTATATCTTGCGCCCGGGCGCGGCTTTGCTCGTGCCGGGGCGTGGAACCAGCGCTTCGATCCCCATCACCCGCATCAGCCGCCGCACTCGCTTGCGGTTGACCCCACGGCCTTCCTTGTTGAGTTCGAAGGTCATTCGCCGCGAGCCGTAGAACGGAAGTTCGAGATGCAGTTCGTCGATGCGGCGCATCACCGCCAGATCGTCCGCCCGGGCGACGGGCTTGGGGCGGTAGACCGCCGAGCGCGCCACGCCCACAAGCGCGCATTGGCGGCGCACCGACAGGTCCTTGCCAGGCCGTTCGACCATCGCTCTTCGATCGGGCGCGCTCATCGACCTGGCCTCCTGGCCAAGAAATCCCGTTCGACCGTCAGTTGGCCGATCTTGGCGTAAAGCTTGGCCGTCTCACGTTCGCGCTCCTCCTCGCCATCGCCCGAACCGCTCGCCCCGCGCGCGAACAGGCTCGCCGCATTGTCGAGAACCTGCTTCTTCCAGGCATAAATCTGGTTCGGATGCACCCCGTGCCGCTTCGCCAGTTCCGGAACCGTCGCATCCTCGCGCAACGCCTCGAGCGCAATCTTCGCCTTGAACGCCGCATCAAACTTCTTGCGTGACTTCGTCATTTCTCGCTCCATCGGTTGCGACAGAGCAGGACATTTCACACCTTAGCCAATGGTCCTAAATCCGGGGTCCAGCTCACGCGGCCGCCGCAGAAACCCTCGGGGATGGACAAGGCGACGGACCGACCGGATTCGCAAGCGAACGCGCCCAAGGGCGGGCGGTCGACGCAGCGGCGCGGCAGCAACCTGGACAAGCTGACGGTCACGCAAACCATCGAGGTGAAGGTCGACGCGCCAGCGGGTTCCCGCCACAAGGGCTACGAAGAGATCGTCGTTCAGGACTTGGTTCTGAATCCTTTGGTGACCCGCTATCGGCGCGAGCGCTGGCAAACGCCGGATGGGAAGACTCTGATCGCGCCGCTCGATCCCGGGATCGTCGGTGGCTATGGCCCGCATCTTCAGCGCCTGATCTTGATGCTGCACTTTCAGGGACAGATGACCTGCGAGCGGATTCTGGCGCTGCTGAACGGCGTCGGCGTGGTGATTTCGAAACGCCAGGTGGTGCGCCTGCTGGCCGCCAAGCTCGAGACGTTCCGCGCTGAGGACGCCGAGGTGCTGAAGACCGGATTGAGCAGCGCTTCCTTCGTCACGGTCGACGACACCGGCGCCCGCCATCGAGGCAAGAGCGGCGTGACGACCCAGATCGGTTCCGACAGCTTCACCACGTTTCGAACCGGCCCGAGCAAGTCCCGCCTGGCGTTCCTGCGCAATCTCCTGGGCGGCGCGGCCTCTTACGTGGTCAACGAGGCGGCGCTCGTCTACATGCGGGCTTGCAATCTGAGCCTCAGCCTCATCGACACGCTCGCGGGCCATCCGACGCGGCTTTTTGCGTCTCACGAAGACTGGACGAGCCATCTGAACGCGCTCGGATTCGCCGATCTCAGGATCACCCCCGATCCGGTGCGGGTCGCCAGCGAGGGTGCTCTGTGGGGCGCCGTTCGCGAGCAAGGCCTGCTCGGCCAAGCCATCGTCGTGTCAGACGGCGCCGGCCAGTTCCGCGTCGGCGAACACGCCTTGTGCTGGGTGCACGCCGAACGCCTGGTCCACAAGCTCATCCCCGCCAACGACAAGCAGCGCAACGCGATCGAGGTCGCACGGCGCATGATCTGGTGGTTCTATCGCGCCTTAAAAGAATACAAGCTCGCCCCGAGCCTCGAGAAAGCCGAGCGTTTGCGGGCGCAGTTCGACCGCATCTTCAACCGCTCCAGAACCGGCTACGCCACCCTCGACAGCCTGCTCAGGCGCCTCTTTCGCCTCAAGGACGATCTCTTGCGCGTCCTCGACCATCCCCATATTCCGCTGCACACCAACGCCTCGGAAAACGACATCCGCGTCTTCGTCACCAAGCGCAAAATCTCCGGCGGGACCCTCAGCGACAGAGGCCGCGACGCCCGCGACGTCATGCTCGGGCTCGCCAAGACCTGCAGGAAGCTCAAAATCCCCTTCTTCGACTATCTCGGCGCTCGCCTCGCCATTCCACGCCCCGAAATCCCCGATCTCGCAACTCTCGTCAGGCTCGCCCCAAGCTAACGCCGCCCGGAAATTCGCCCCGGTTACGGCTTTGGCGCCTATCCTATTGAAAGGGCTGAATCCGCGTTCAAAACCGGCGGGTCATGGTTGACGGCGGCCTCAGGCGCCCGCCTCCGCCTTCCCCCGCCGCTCGCCCGCCATCAAGAGCTGTGCGGCGGTCGAGGCGGCGACCACCGCGGGGTCCTTGCCTTCGATTCCCGGCAGTCCGATCGGGCAGACGAGTTTTGCCAGCAGCGCCTCCGACAGTCCGGCCGCACGCATCTGGGAAAGGAACCGCGCCCGCTTGGTCGCTGATCCGATCACGCCGACATAGGCAAACCTCTCCGAGCGCAACGCCTCGGCGACGATTTCGAGATCGAGCGCGTGCGAATGGGTCATCACCACAATGAGCGCGCCGTCGGGCGCGTTCAAAAGTTCGGCCGCAGGCTCGAGCGCGTGGATCGGCACGACATTGGCCGGCGCGTAGGTCGGAAAAGCCTCGCGCCGCGAGTCGATCCAGCGCACCGCGAAAGGCAGCGGCGCGAGCGCGAGCGCGAGCGCGCGCCCGACATGCCCCGCCCCGAACAGATAGACGGCGCGGGCGCTTTCGCCGATGGGCTCGGTCCACCCTCCCTCGTCGGGCAAGGCGGCCGTCAGGCCCTCTCCGCGCCGGTCGCCCTCCAGCCTCCGCTCGATTCGCCCATCCCGCCCGATCGCCGCCTTGACCGTCGCGGGTCCACGAGTCTCGGCGGTCGCGATCGTGTCAAGATCGCCGAGGTCGCGGCGATCGAACGTCTCGATGCGCCACTCGACGCGGCCGCCGCAGCATTGCGCGAGCTCGGGCCCCAGCGCCAGCGAGCGGCGCAACGCCGGGCCACGGCCTTGCTTCAGCGCCGCTTGCGCCGCCTCGAGCGCGGCCCACTCCAACGCCCCGCCGCCGATCGTGCCGTGAAACCCGCCCGACGGTCTGATCACCATGCGGGCGCCGGCCTCGCGCGGGCTCGAGCCTTTGACGCGGGCGAGCGTCACCAGAGCCGCCGAC
The DNA here is from genome assembly GCA_963758335.1 of uncultured Alphaproteobacteria bacterium. Classification (GTDB taxonomy): domain Bacteria; phylum Pseudomonadota; class Alphaproteobacteria; order Rhizobiales; family Beijerinckiaceae; genus Roseiarcus. The sequence continues at coordinate 254,215 of CAVWVF010000005.1, forward strand.
CCTTCGGCTTCGATCGCGTCGATGAGGCGGCGGAAAGCCTTCATGGGGCCGACTCATGGCGCCCCGTCGAGCGAGCGGATCGCATTGAGGATCAACTCCGGGGTGCACGGCGCCTCGAGCCTGGGGTGACCCTTCGGCTTCGTCGCGTGAACCGCGTCCAGGATCGCCGAATAAACCGAGATCGCCAGCATCAGCGGCGGTTCGCCGACCGCTTTCGAGCGGTAGACGCTCGGCGTCGGATTGGCTCCCAAATGAAGCCGCGTGTTGAAGACGGGAGGAACGTCGGACGCGACGGGGATCTTGTAGGTCGCCGGCGCGTGCGTCGCGAGCCGTCCCTTGTCGTCGTAAACGAGCTCCTCGGTCGTCAGCCAGCCCATGCCCTGGACGAATCCGCCCTCGATCTGGCCCATGTCGATCGCCGGATTGATCGAGGCGCCGACGTCGTGCAACAGATCGACGCGCAGAACCCGCATTTCGCCGGTCATCGTATCGATCGCCACCTCCGAGCAGGCCGCGCCGAAGGCGAAGTAGAAAAATGGCCGGCCTTTCGCGTTGGCGCGGTCCCAATGGATTTCCGGCGTCTTGTAATGGCCGGCGTGAGAGAGCGGGACCCGCGCCAGACGACATTCCTTGGCGAGTTCGCCAAAGCTCATCGAGGCGTTGCCTGCGAACACGCATCCGTCGCGAAACTCGACCGCATCGGCGCCGACGCCCCAATGTTCCGCGGCGAAAGCGGCCATGCGTTCCTTGATGGCGCCAGCGGCGATCTTGGCCGCCATCCCGTTCAGGTCGGTCCCCGATGAAGCAGCGGTGGGGGACGCGTTGGGAACCTTCGAGGTGTTGGTCGCCGTGATGCGCACGAAGTGAAGCGGCACGCCAAATTCCTCGGCGACGATCTGGGCGACCTTGATAAAGAGCCCCTGCCCCATCTCCGTGCCGCCGTGATTGAGATGGATCGAGCCGTCGGAATAGACGTGCACCAGCGCTCCCGCCTGGTTGAGGCGAATGAGCGTGAACGAGATGCCGAACATCACCGGCGTCAACGCGATGCCGCGCTTGATGAGTGGGCTCGAGGCGTTGAAAGCAGCGATCGCGGCGCGACGATCGCGATAGCGGCTCGTCGCCTCGAGCTCGTCGATCATGAGTCGCTGGATCTCGAAATCCACGACGGCTTGCCCGTAAGGCGTGCTGTCAAAACCTGGGTGCAGAAGATTGGCCTTCCGAACGTCGAGCGGATCGAGGCCGCGTTCCTGCGCGATTGCATCCATCACGCGCTCGATCGCGAGCATGCCCTGCGGGCCGCCGAACCCCCGGAAAGCGGTGTTTGAGACCGTGTTCGTTTTCAGTCGACGCGAAGCGATCGAGACGTGCGGCAACCAGTAACCGTTGCCGGCGTGGAACATCGCGCGATCGACGACGCCCAGCGACAGATCGGCCGAGCAGCCGCATCGCGCGTTCAGAGTCACGTCGTAGCCGGCGACGACGCCCTGATCGTCGAAGCCCACGCGCCAGTCAGCGCGGAAATCGTGGCGCTTGCCGGTCAGCATGAAATCGTCGTCGCGATCCAGCCGAATCTTGCACGGCCGGCCGGTCACGCGCGCGGCGAGCCCGGCCATTGCGGCAAAGGCGCACGCCTGGCTTTCCTTGCCGCCGAAACCGCCGCCCATGCGCCGGGTTTCAACCGTGACGAAGGCGTCCGGAACGCCGAGGACGCGCGCCACGATGTGTTGCGTCTCTGTCGGATCCTGGGTCGAGGCGTGCACGGTCATCTCGACGCCTTCTCCGGGAAAGGCGAACGACACCTGGCCTTCGAGATAGAAATGCTCCTGCCCGCCGATCGAGAGCTGGTCTTCGAGCTTGTGCGGCGCTCGGTCGATCGACGAGCGCGCGTCGCCGCGACCGAAGGCATAGTCCTCCTGCACGCGCTCGCCCGTCTTCAACGCGTCGGCGATGGTCAACGACGGGGCTTGCTCCTCGATGTCGATTTTCGCAAGGCGGGCCGCCCGCCGCGCTTCGTCGCGCGTGCGCGCGACCACGGCGAACAACGGCTGCCCGTGGAACAAAATCTCCTTGTCGGCAAACAGCGGCTCGTCCGCGAAAACCGGCGCGATGTCGTTCTTGCCTGGAATGTCGGCCGCCGTCAGTACGGCGACGACGCCCTCCGCCGCACGCACCGGCCCCAGATCGAGGCTCTTGAGCGTGCCACGCGCCTTGTCAGCCATGCCGATTGCGAGATGGAGCGTTCCCTCCGGCTCACGAAGATCGTCGACATAGATCGCCGATCCCTGCACGTGGAGGCGCGCGGAATCATGCGGCAGCGGTTTGTGGACGACCAACGTCGACAGGCCGATATCGGCGACGTCACTCTGCGGCATAGAGTGCTCCAATCCTGGTCGGCGCGCTAACCCCGCTGATTTCCATGAGCGCCTTTTCGAGCAGATTCGCCGCGACGGTCATGCGATAGGAAGCGCTCGCTCGCTGGTCGGTCAACGGTGTGAAATCGGACGACAACGCGGCGAGTGCCGGGCGCCAGGTGATAGGCTCTTCGAGGCTTGCGCCGACGAGCGACTTTTCTGCGTGCGCGGCTTGCTTCGGCGTCGCCGCCATGCCGCCACACGCGATGCGCGCGCCGACGACGCGCCCGCCATCGACCTCGACGCGCGCGGCCAGCATGACCGCGGAGATATCCTCGTCAAAGCGCTTCGAGACTTTGAAAGCGCAGAAGCGCTGGTCGTTCCCAAGGCGCGGCGCCTCGACCGCCAGCACGAACTCTCCGGGCGCCCTGTCCTGCTTGCCGTACGCGACGAAGAAGTCCTCCAACGGCAGCGTGCGCGTCGTCGAACCCTTGCGCAGCACGACGCGCCCTCCAAGCGCAATGAGCGCCGGCGCGAGATCGCCGATCGGCGACCCGTTGGCGACATTTCCGCCGACCGTCCCGATGATTCGCACCTGGATCGAGCCAAAGCGGCGCATCAACTCGCCAAGATCCGGATGGATCGCGCCGAGCAGCGGCGTGGCGTCCGCGAGCGTCACGCCGGCGCCGAGCGAAAGCGCGCCGTCGGGCGTTTCGCGTACGTCGTCGAGATCCGCCGTCCGGCCGAGCCAGATCACGCGCTTGAGGTCGCGCAGGTGCTTGGTGATCCAAAGGCCGACGTCGGTCGCCCCGGCGACGAGTGTCGCGTCGGGAAAGCGCTCGTAGAGCTCGGCGAGTCCCTCCAGGCTGGCGGGGGCGGCGAAAAAGGACGTCTCGTCGCCGACGAAGAGATCGGCATTGTCGTTCAGGCGAGCGAGAGACTCCGTCCGCGCCTCCGCCGTCGCGGCGAAACGATCGTCCGGCGCCCCGCCGAAGGTTGCGAGCGCCGCCTCGAGGATCGGTCGGTACCCGGTGCAGCGGCAGAGGTTGCCGGCGAGCTGATCGCACAGGCTGGTCCGGGTCGAGGGGGCGCCGGAGTGGTAGGCGGCAAACAGGCTCATGACGATGCCGGGCGTACAAAAGCCGCACTGCGACCCGTGATGGTCGACCATCGCCTGCTGCACCGGGTGGAGGGCGTCGCCATCCGCGAGGTCTTCGATCGTGATCAGCTCTGCGGCGTCGAGTTGTCCGAGCAGCAGAATGCAGGCGTTGACCGCGTCGTAGGTGAGGCGTCCGGCGCGGTTGCGCGCCAGAACGACCGTGCAGGCGCCGCAGTCGCCCTCGGCGCAGCCCTCCTTCGTGCCTTTGGCGCCCGCGCTCTCGCGCAGCCAGTCGAGCACGGTCGCTCGAGGTGAAAACCGGTCGAGAGCAACCACGCGCCCCCGGAACCGGAAGCGCAGCGCGCCACGAAATCCAGCCGGATTGTTGTACTGTTTCATCGCCGCTCCTAGAGACCGGCCCTATGATGAAGGGTTTGCGGGTGAAACGGAAGTGTGATGGCTGCTACATCGTTCACCCAAATATGGGGTAAGTTGGTTGGGGCGCCAGACCATTGGAACCGGCCGCGGCCAACGATGTACGCAGGCGTGGACAGCTTGCCTTACGCTATGTTTGCGGTCGGTCTATTCGTAGCAGGTCTAATGCCGTAAATCCGGCGGCAGAGCTTCGATGACCAGCGCCTCGATCGCCTCGTCGGCGCCGAGCGACGTTTGAGCGTTCGACCCCAGACGCCGCATCGACACTGTGTTGTCGCTCGCCTCCTTGCGGCCGACCGCCAGAAGGACCGGGACCTTCGCCAGCGAGTGCTCGCGCACCTTGTAATTGATCTTCTCGTTGCGAAGGTCGGTTTCGACTTTGAGGCCCCTCTTCTTCGCTCGGGCCACGAATCCCAGCGCGAAATCGTCGGCGTCGCTGGTGATCGTGCAAACGACGATCTGCACCGGCGCGAGCCACAGCGGCAGATGACCGGCATGGTGTTCGAGCAGGATGCCGATGAAGCGCTCCATCGAGCCGAAGATGGCGCGATGGATCATGATCGGCGTCGTCTTTTCGCTGTTGGGGCTGATATAGAAGGCGCCGAAGCGCTCGGGCATGTTGAAGTCCACCTGAGTCGTGCCGCACTGCCAGTCGCGGCCGATGGCGTCGCGCAGTACGTATTCGAACTTCGGTCCGTAGAAGGCCCCTTCGCCCGGATTGACGCCGGTCGTCACGACGTCGCCGTGGCGCGCCTTGATTTCGTCGAGGACACGGGACATCACCGCTTCCGCGTGATCCCACATGGCGTCGGCGCCGACGCGCTTGTCCGGCCGGGTCGACAGCTTCACCACGATCTTGTCGAAGCCGAAGTGGCTATAGACGGAAAGGATCAGCTCATTGATCTTGTGGCATTCTTCGGCGAGCTGCTGCGCGGTGCAGAAGATATGCGCGTCGTCCTGGGTGAAGGAGCGCACGCGCATGAGGCCGTGCAGCGCGCCCGAGGGCTCGTAGCGGTTGACCGCGCCGAATTCGGCCAAGCGCAGCGGCAACTCGCGATAGCTGCGCAGGCCATTCTTGAAAATCTGCACGTGGCCGGGGCAGTTCATGGGCTTGAGCGCATAGAAGCGCTCGTCCTCCGCCTCGGCGTCCTCGCCTGCGGGACGGCACACGAACATGCTCTCGCGAAACCAGCCCCAATGGCCGGAGATTTCCCACAAGTGCTTGTCGAGCACCTGCGGCGCATTGACTTCCTGATAGTCGTCGGCGAGCCGCCGTCGCATATACGCGACCAGTGCCTGGAACAGCATCCAGCCCTTCGGATGCCAGAAGATTGAGCCCGGCCCCTCCTCCTGGACGTGGAAAAGGTCCATCTCGCGGGCGAGCTTGCGGTGGTCGCGCCGCTCGGCCTCCTCGAGCTGCCTCAGATAGGCGTCGAGCTCTTCCTTCCTGGCGAACGCGGTCGCGTAGACGCGCGACAGCATGGGTTTCGTCGAGTCGCCGCGCCAGTAGGCCCCGGCGACCTTCATCAGCTTGAAGGCGTCGCCGACCTTACCAGTCGAGGTCATGTGCGGCCCGCGGCAGAGGTCCGTCCACTCGCCCTGGCTGTAGAGCTTGACGTCCTCGCCCGGCGGAATGGCGTCGATGAGCTCGACCTTGAACGCCTCGCCCTTCTTCTCGAAGAAGCTCTTCGCCTCGTCGCGCGACACCACGGTTTTCTTGAACGGCACGTCGCGCGCGACGATCTCGCGCATGCGCTTCTCGATCGCCGGGAAATCCTCGGGCGTGAACGGCTCGGAGCGGTAGAAGTCGTAGTAGAAACCGTTCTCGATCACCGGCCCGATCGTCACCTGGGTGTCCGGCCACAGCGATTGCACCGCGTCGGCGAGCACATGCGCCGCGTCGTGACGGATGAGCGGAAGCGCGCGCGGATCGTCGCGGGAGATGAACTCGAGCGTCGCGTCCTTCTCGACCGGGTCGGCGAGATCGACGAGTTCGCCGTCGCGGATCGCCGCCACCGTGCGCTTGGCGAGAGAAGGGGAGATCGACCTGGCGATGTCGAGGCCGGAAAGGCCGGGCTCATAGGCGCGCTGCGCGCCGTCGGGAAAAGTGACGTGAATCATGCTCGCTCCGCGGCTCACTCGCCGAAACCAATCGGCGTAAGCAAATCGCGCATGCCTATAGACGGGCGGCGCGCGGCGGGCAATCCTCCTCCGCCCGCGAGCGCCGCGGTTCAGCTCGCTGTCCGGTCCGTGATAAGACGGTGCCCATGGCGCAAGACAAGACCCTCGTCCGGCGCGTCGTCGTCGAAGGCTTCGTGCAGGGGATCGGCTACCGCGACTTCGTCCGCCGCGCGGCGCTGAGGCTCCGCGTCTCGGGCTGGGTGCGCAACCGCGCCGACGGCACGGTCGAGGCGGTAATCGAGGGCGCGCCGGCCGACGTCGAAGCGATGCTGGCCGAGATGCGGCGTGGCCCGCGCGGCGCGATGGTGACGCGCCTCCGGCTCGCCGAGGCGGCTGCCGGCGACGGCGCGGAAACGGGAACCTTCGCCCTCCGGCCGACGGTCTAGCTACGGCCGCAAGAGTCCCGCGCGCTGACTTGGCGCAAATTTAGCGTCGGGGCCTAAGAAATCCAGGGACTTGCGACCCCGTTTAGCGTCGGCGCGCAAACGGCCTCAGGCGGGTTTCTTGTGCGACAGGCGCTCGTGCGGCGTCTTCGCTCGACGCTCATCCGGCGCGCCGATCGAGGTCCGGGTGGTCGGAAGCGGATCGCTGGCCGGAAACGATTCCTCGATCGCCTCGTCGAGCCGCCGCTCCTCCTCCTCGCGCTGCTCGCGCGATCCGCCCGGCTTCTTGGGGTTGTCTTTCATGTCGGTTGCTCCGCAGTCGGGCCCCGCCGCATCCGACAATGCGCGCGTGGCCGCCTGAAAGTATGACGGATGGCATTGATATAGTTACTCGTCGCGCCCGAGCCAACCGGCGATCTGCTGGTAAACGTCGTGGCGGCCGAGCAGGTCGAGATGTCCCGTGCCGCAGGCTATCCACTGTCTGGCGACAGGAAATCTGAGGGCGCGCGCGGGGTCCTTGTGCCTGCCGAGCGCGCTCGCGACCGGAACGAGGCCGTCGCCAACCAGGCGATCATGGAGGCCGCCCGGCGAAGCGGCCGTCGTGGCGGCGATGGCGTGGCAGGCGATGCCGTCCGGCAGGGGGACGGGGCGGCGCGGGTCGGGCTCGCGCGCGAAGCGGTCGCGGCCCTGCCAATCCTCGTCCAAGAGGTTGCCGTAGCGGAGGTCGGTGACGCCGGCGCTGCGGATCTTCCCGAGCCGCCCGAAGGCGGCCGCGTAGGGCGCCTTGCCGACGATGGCGTCGACCCAATTGCCGATCCGTTCGAGCGGCGCGCCGTGGTGCGGCGCGCCGAGAAAGACGAGCTTGTTGAGCTTCCTGCGCCAGGAATGTCCCTCCTCTTCGCCAATGCGGCAGGCGCTGCGCGCGACGAGCCCGCCCATGCTGTGGCCGACGATGGCGAAGTCCTCGAGTCTTGCCGGCCATTCGGCGACGAGCGCCTCCAGGGCCTCCGCGAAGGCGCGGCCATTCATCGAGACGTGCAGGCCGGAATTGTAGGAGAGGTAGACGGGCGTGAAGCCCAGGTCGCGGGCGAGCGCCGCGCCATGGTCGTGGTTCTGGCGCGTCCATTGCAGGTCGCTCATGCAGAGCCCGTGGACCAACACCGCGAGCTTGCCGGTCGCGCCGGGGAAAGCCTCGGCGAGCGCGCCCCTCTCGAGCGTGAGGGCGCGGCCGTCGCGGCGAAACCGCATTTTCAGCGCCAGCGGATTGCCGCTTTTCGCCAGATGGTCGCCGACGACGCCGTTCAGCGCGGCGACCGCGGCCTCGCGCCCGCGCGATGCCGGCCGGTCGTCCGGTTCCGCGGCGGCGAGCGCCGCGGCGGCCCCGACGCCGGCGCCGGCCAGCCGGAAGGCGCCGCGGACGCCGCGATAGACGAGTTGCGTGACGCCGCCCGTGACACCTTGCGCGAGCGGAGCGAGGCCCGGCGTGTCGAGAATGGAATTGTGCATGTGCTCGACGAGGCCGGTAATACCCTCCGCCGCGTCCGCAGCGAGACGGCCGAGGCCGAGGACGTCGGAGAGCGAAAGGGCGGCGGTTTTTGTCGTCACGAAAACTCCTTTTGCGCTTGGCGGCGCGGGATCATTAAGACGGGTCCGTGGAGCACGGGCCACGCTCCCTAACGCGTCCGGGAGGACGCCGGTCTTTGACCTGGATTTCAGAGTCACGCCGACGACACGTTGTCACGCCGACGACACGTTCGTGAAGGGATTGTGCGCGACATTGGCTCAGAAATTCTTTTTTGGGCCCTCCCCCGCCCAAAGGGCCGGTCGTACCGGGCCAGCCGACCTGACAGCCAGCCGGCGATTGCAATTCTTTGGGCGCCAAGATCATCTTCGTCCGCGGCAATAGCCGATCCCGGTCTTTTGACAAATCTAGCATGGCTTTCGATGTTCGCCAAGAAATTTGTCGCATCGTAGCGGTCGGTGACGTCGCCCGCGGTCAAGAGGCCGGCCGGCGACAAGCCCGCCGACCAATGTTGGAGGCTCGCACTTTTGACGGTCGCCCCCAAAAATGGTTCGTTGAGACATGCAGAAGACCCTCCGCGGCGCCGAGGTCATTCCGGACCGGATCGCCTGACCAATGGGCGCGACCTCGGCCTCGAAGACCTGATCCGCGAGGACCTGCCAAGCGGCCTAGCACTGACGGAAAAGGCGATGTTTGGCGGCTGGGCCTGGCTCCTCAACGGCAACCTCCCGCTCGGGGCGCGCGGCGACGGCTTGCTTGCGCGGCTCGGCAAGGGCAACGACGCATGGGCCCTGCGCCTGCCGGACGTGTCGCCGATGATCTCGCGGGGGCGCGCAATGGAAGGCTGGGTGCGCGCGGGGCCGACGGCTTATGGCGACGACGCGATCCGGCTGCGGCTGATCGAAGGGGCGCTCGGCTTCGTGCGCGGGCTTCCGCCGAAAGGGTAATGGAATTCCCTAACGGGCCCTATCAGCCCCCGCGCCAGCGTGGCCCGTGGTGTCGAGGATCGACAAGTGCATGTGCTCGACAAGCCCGGCCAAGCCAGCCGCACCATCAGTGGCGAGACGGTCGAGGGCGCGCCAATGCGCAAAAAATTGCGTATTCCTCTTGGCTCGAGACGGCTGGGCACTGATATTCAACGCCCGGCGGCGGGGCCATGGCAAAGGTCGAAACCAACGTCCGCAAAGTGATTGAACGTCTCAAGTCGGATGGCTGGACCAAAATCGGCGGCGGAAGTCATGATCGCTTCGTTCATAAGGAGCGTCCCGAGATGATGATCGTCGTCCCGCGTCACCGAGAACTCTCTCCCGGCGTTGCGCGCTCGATCGCCAAGGCCGCGGGCTGGGTGTGACAAGAGGAGCGAGGCGATGACTTATTATGTCGGCGTGCTCGACGGCGGCGGCGAAGTCTGGGGCGTCCGCATCCCTGACATTCCCGGCTGCGTCGGCGGCGGCGAAACCCCTGAGGCGGCAATCGCGGACGCGGCTGAGGCGCTGCGCGACGTCGTCGTTCACAAGCGCGAAGACGGCTTCCCCACGCCGCGGCCCTCGACCCTGTCGGAAATCGTGGCGTCCAGGGAAATTGGCGAGGGCGAAAGCGCGGTCATGATCCCGCTCCTTCTCAACTCCGGCCGAACGGTGCGCGCCAACATCAGCCTCGACGCGGCCCTGCTCGACGCGATCGACGTGGCCGCCAAGGAGCGCGGCCTGAGTCGCTCGGCCTTTCTCGCCAGCGCGGCGCGGGAGAAGATCATGGCGGGGGCGTGACGGCGCCATAACGCGATGGACGCGGCGCCGAGCCTGAGTGCGCACCGAGTTTGATGCGCTCGCGGGCGGGGCCAACTCGAGGCGATAGCGCCGGCGCCCGGAATTAGCGGCCCTGGCTCTTCTTAAGCACGGCGTTGATGCGCGTTTGCCAGCCCGCGCCGGTCGCCTTGAACCGCTCGACCACGTCTCGATCGAGCCGCAGGGTCACCGAAACCTTGCGATCGGCTTTCGGCGGGCGCCCGACGCGCGGAACGACGCCTTCGACCGGCTTTGACAGTCGGGCGCGGCGTCGGGATCGGCGGCGACGCCGCGTGCGATCCGGGCGTCCTCTTCGACGCTAGGACGGATGAGTCTCTCTCACAGAACGGGAACCTCGCGACTGTTGGCCTTGCGAGCTGAAATGATGCGGGGCTCGCCGCTGCGCTCAACATAGACGACTGCATGCAACCGGACCCCGAGCGGCACCATCGCGATCAGCCGGGTTTCGCCATATTCCTTGCCCAGGTCTTCGAAATTCAGCGCCTTTTCCAATCCAGGCCTTCGACGTCGCGAAAGTCGACGCCGTGGTTGGCCAGGTTCTTAATCCGCTTGTTTTCGTCCCAGCTCGCCACGAATTTTTGTAACTACGAAAATCGCACGCGTCAAGGAAGGTCGCCATTCCCTTTCATGGACACCCGTCCGCTGAGCCTCTATTTTCCTCCCATGCCCGCGAAGCGCCCGCTTTATGATCGCGATTTTTATGCCTGGAGCCGCCAGCAGGCCGACCTCTTGCGCGCGGGGAAGCTGGCGCAGGCAGACATCGAGCACATCGCCGAGGAAATCGACAGCATGGGGAGAGCGGAAAAGCGCGAGCTGATCAGCCGCCTGAGCGTCCTGCTGCTTCACCTCCTCAAGTGGCAATGTAAGCGCGAAAAGCGCAGCCCGAGTTGGTGGGCGCGCATTCGCGTCCAGCGCAACCGCATCGCCGACCATCTCGACGATAATCCGAGCCTTAAGCCCCTCCTTGGTAATCGGGGCAAATTTCCGGGCGGAAGGGGGGAGTCAAGCGTCGGAAAGTATGATTCAAGCTGGGGATGTCCGTTGATTCGGGTGATCCGCTTGAGCGCATGACGCCGGCCGAGCTCATCGGCCTGGTTCGCACTTTGATTGGCGAAGTGACCCGCTTTCAGGCGGAGTACGAGAAGGTGAGCGGGGCGTTGGCCAAGCTGAGGGTCGAGCATCAGGCGGTCAAGGACGAACTGGCGCGATTGAAGAAACTGCCGCCGCGGCCGCCGCAGAAACCCTCGGGGATGGACAAGGCGACGGACCGACCGGATTCGCAAGCGAACGCGCCCAAGGGCGGGCGGTCGACGCAGCGGCGCGGCAGCAACCTGGACAAGCTGACGGTCACGCAAACCATCGAGGTGAAGGTCGACGCGCCAGCGGGTTCCCGCCACAAGGGCTACGAAGAGATCGTCGTTCAGGACTTGGTTCTGAATCCTTTGGTGACCCGCTATCGGCGCGAGCGCTGGCAAACGCCGGATGGGAAGACTCTGATCGCGCCGCTCGATCCCGGGATCGTCGGTGGCTATGGCCCGCATCTTCAGCGCCTGATCTTGATGCTGCACTTTCAGGGACAGATGACCTGCGAGCGGATTCTGGCGCTGCTGAACGGCGTCGGCGTGGTGATTTCGAAACGCCAGGTGGTGCGCCTGCTGGCCGCCAAGCTCGAGACGTTCCGCGCTGAGGACGCCGAGGTGCTGAAGACCGGATTGAGCAGCGCTTCCTTCGTCACGGTCGACGACACCGGCGCTCGCCATCGAGGCAAGAGCGGCGTGACGACCCAGATCGGTTCCGACAGCTTCACCACGTTTCGAACCGGCCCGAGCAAGTCCCGCCTGGCGTTCCTGCGCAATCTCCTGGGCGGCGCGGCCTCTTACGTGGTCAACGAGGCGGCGCTCGTCTACATGCGGGCTTGCAATCTGAGCCTCAGCCTCATCGACACGCTCGCGGGCCATCCGACGCGGCTTTTTGCGTCTCACGAAGACTGGACGAGCCATCTGAACGCGCTCGGATTCGCCGATCTCAGGATCACCCCCGATCCGGTGCGGGTCGCCAGCGAGGGTGCTCTGTGGGGCGCCGTTCGCGAGCAAGGCCTGCTCGGCCAAGCCATCGTCGTGTCAGACGGCGCCGGCCAGTTCCGCGTCGGCGAACACGCCTTGTGCTGGGTGCACGCCGAACGCCTGGTCCACAAGCTCATCCCCGCCAACGACAAGCAGCGCAACGCGATCGAGGTCGCACGGCGCATGATCTGGTGGTTCTATCGCGCCTTAAAAGAATACAAGCTCGCCCCGAGCCTCGAGAAAGCCGAGCGTTTGCGGGCGCAGTTCGACCGCATCTTCAACCGCTCCAGAACCGGCTACGCCACCCTCGACAGCCTGCTCAGGCGCCTCTTTCGCCTCAAGGACGATCTCTTGCGCGTCCTCGACCATCCCCATATTCCGCTGCACACCAACGCCTCGGAAAACGACATCCGCGTCTTCGTCACCAAGCGCAAAATCTCCGGCGGGACCCTCAGCGACAGAGGCCGCGACGCCCGCGACGTCATGCTCGGGCTCGCCAAGACCTGCAGGAAGCTCAAAATCCCCTTCTTCGACTATCTCGGCGCTCGCCTCGCCATTCCACGCCCCGAAATCCCCGATCTCGCAACTCTCGTCAGGCCCGCCCCAAGCTAACGCCGCCCGGAAATTCGCCCCGGTTACTGCAACCCAATGCCAAGCCCTTCTGATCCATCGTCCGGCGGTGCCGGAAACCTACAATCACGATATCGAGAAACTCAGCGAAATGATCGATGCCGCGTCGTTCGCGCTCTCAGATATCGTGGCGTGGCCTTCGCCCTCGAAGCCCGGCCGGCGTCATGTTTACAACGACATCCTCGCATACGTTCGTGAGCTGGAGCGCCGGGGCCTGACCGTTCTATGTGGCGTGATGCCCGCTCCGCAGGAGGGGTTTCCCGACTGGAAAGTCGCATTAATCTCCGTGTCGCTGAAGCTAACAGACCCAGGAGCGGCAAAGCGGCGACAAATGTTCGTCGATCGCCGACTGGTCGCGTCCTCGTGCAATTGGGCCATTAGGTGATTCCTCTGCCCCAGCTTCCAGGCGCCACGGTGCGGCTGTCGAAAGCCAGCCACTACCGCGTTTCGACCGAGTTCGCCAAGCCCTTCCAGCGGAAGAGGCAGTGGCCTCCGGAGGTTTCGTGTTCGGTCCCTTTGACGGCGCCGGCCGAGCGTGTAATTTCCTGCCATGCAGGAAAACGTTCGCGACGCAGACGTCGTTGCAATCGGCATCGGCTGCTACACGGTCCCCGAGGCGGCGCGCCTGCTCGGGACGACGCCCAGGAACATTTCGCGCTGGCTCGGTGGCTATTCCTATCGCGACGTCCAGGGAAATGTCGTTCGCGCAGCGCCGCTCTGGCTCCCGCAACTGCCTCGCTTCGACGAACACCTGGAACTCGGTTTTCGCGATCTCATCGAACTGCAATTCGTCCTAGCGTTCCTCGAGCATAACGTCGGCTTGAATGTGATACGGCGTTGTCTGGAAAACGCGCGCAGGATCATCGGCGAAGACCGTCCATTCTCGACTCGCCGGTTTCGCACCGACGGCAAGAGCATCTTTCTTGAAAGCCTCAGGGAGTCCGAGGAGAAGGAGACCGCAAGCGCCGTCTCGTCGATCACCGACCTCAAGACCGGCCAGATGGTTTTCAAGCTTGTGGTCGAGCCGACTTTCCGGGACCTCGACCTGGCCGGCGGTTCAGTTGTCCAGTGGCGTCCTTACAAGGGGAAGCCATCGATCGTGATCGATCCGAACCGGTCTTTCGGGAAGCCGCTTGCAGCCGACTATGGCGTCCCGACGTCCGCGCTGACGAACGCCGCCAAGGCGGAAAATTCCCCGCATCGTGCCGCAAGACTGTTTGAGGTTCCCGTCGCCGTCGTCAACGACGCGATAGCTTTCGAACGATCCCTGATGGCTGCGTGAGGGTCGTCATCGACGAGAACCTCTCGCCCGCTTTGGCGAGGGCGCTCAATGCGCTGTTCGCGGGGGACCATGAGGTCATTCACCTCAGAGATCGATTCGGGTCGAAAGTGAATGACGCCGAATGGATCGGTCGTCTTTCGGACGAAGGTCGCTGGATCGTCGTCTCTGGCGACACGAACATTGTAAAGAGGAAGGCGGAGCAGGCCGTGTTTCGCAATTCGCGTTTGGTCGGTTTCTTCCTGGCGCCCGCCCTGAACGCCTCGAAGGTCTCTCGGCAGATGCAACGTCTCCTTGCGCTCTGGGACGACATCGAGATCATCGCCAGCCGGGTTGCGGGCGGAGCGATGTATGAACTCCCGATCAAGGGAAAGATACGGCAACTGAGGACTTGAGCCGTCATTATTCGCGAGCACAACGCCCAACTACGAGCCCTCACCCCAGTCCGCCGCCAGAGGGCAGACCGAACCCTACCCCCCTCCTCCACGCGATCTTCGCAATCTCCCGCATGATCTTCAGCGTGCCGGACAGCCGGTCCGTGAGCTTCTCGAAATCGTCGGCGACGACGATGCGCATGTCGGGCCGTACGCGGGCGCGATCGCCCTGCGCCGTCACCCACTTCACCAGCGCCGCCGGATTGGCGAAGGAATTCTTGCGGAAGGCCAAGGTGACGCCCTTCGGCCCGGCGTCGAGCTTTTCGGCATTCGCCCGGCGGCAGAGCGCCTTGATCAGCACGAGCTTCATCAACAGGCCGACTTCCGGCGGCGGCGGGCCGAAGCGGTCGACGATCTCGGCCCCCATCGCGTTGATCTCGGCCTCGTCCTCCAGCGCCGACAGGCGGCGGTATAAGGCGAGCCGCGTCGGCAGGTCGGGGATGTAGCTCTCGGGGATCGTCACCGGCGCGCCGAGCTGGATGGTCGGCGACCACATGTCCTCGGCCGGCGCGTCCTCGCCCGACTTGATGCGCTCGACCGCCTCGCGCACCATCTGCTGATAGAGCTCGTAGCCGACCTCCTTGATGTGGCCGGACTGCTCCTCGCCCAAGAGGTTGCCGGCGCCGCGGATGTCGAGGTCGTGGCTCGCGAGCTGGAAGCCGGCGCCGAGCGTGTCGAGCGACTGCAGCACCGCGAGCCGCGTCTCCGCCTGCGGCGTGATCTTCGCCTTTGCCGGCGTCGTGAAGAGCGCGTAGGCGCGGACCTTCGAGCGCCCGACGCGACCGCGCAGCTGATAGAGCTGTCCGAGGCCGAACATGTCGGCCCGTTGCACGATCATCGTGTTGGCGCGGGGGATGTCGAGGCCGGATTCGACGATCGCGGTCGACAGCAGGATGTCGTACTTGCCGTCGTAGAAGGCGCCGACCTTGTCTTCGAGTTCGCGCGCCGCCATCTGCCCGTGCGCGGCGACGAACTTCGCCTCGGGCACGTTCTTGCGCAGGAAGGCCGCCGCCTCGTCGAGGTCCTCGATGCGCGGGCAGACGTAGAACGACTGGCCGCCGCGATAGCGCTCGCGCAAGAGCGCCTCGCGCACGATCAAGGCGTCGAAGGGCGAGACGAAGGTCCTGACCGCGAGGCGGTCGATCGGCGGGGTCGCGATGATCGACATTTCACGCACCCCCGTCATAGCGAGCTGGAGGGTGCGCGGGATCGGCGTCGCGGACAGCGTCAGCATGTGCACCTCGGTCCTGAGCTCCTTCAGCCGCTCCTTGTGGCCGACGCCGAAATGCTGTTCCTCGTCGACGACGACGAGGCCGAGATCCTTGAAGTCGACCGTCTTGCCGAGCACCGCATGGGTGCCGACGACGATGTCGGTTCCGCCCTCGGCGAGACCCTTCTTCGTCTCGCGCTGCTCGTTCGCGCCGACCATGCGCGAGAGCTGACCGATGCGCACGGGGAGGCCTGCGAAGCGTTCGCGGAATACGCGCGTATGCTGCCGGGCGAGCAATGTCGTCGGCACGACGATCGCGGTCTGCTTGCCGTTGATCGCCGCGGCGAAGGCGGCGCGCAACGCCACCTCCGTCTTGCCGAAGCCGACGTCGCCGCAGATGAGCCGGTCCATCGGCCGGCCGGCGGCGAGGTCGTCAAGCGTCGCCTCGATCGCGTTCGCCTGGTCGAGAGTCTCGTCATAGGGAAAGCGGGCGCAGAACTCGTCGTACAGCCCTTCCGGCGGGATGAGGCGCGGGGCCGGGCGGGTCAGGCGCTGGGCGGCGACGCGGACGAGCTCGCCCGCCATCTCGCGCACCCGCTTCTTGAGGCGGGCCTTGCGCGATTGCCAGCCTGCGCCGCCGAGCCTGTCGAGTTCGCCCGTCTCCGAGCCGTAGCGCGACAGGAGCTCGAGGTTCTCGACCGGCAGGAACAGCCGGTCGCCGCCGGCATAGTGGATCTCGAGGCAGTCGTGCGGGGCGCCGGCCGCCTCGATCGTCTGCAAGCCGACGAAGCGCCCGACGCCGTGGTCGATATGGACGACGAGGTCGCCGGCCGTCAGCGCGCTCGCCTCCGCCAGCACGTCCTGCGCGCGCCGCCTGCGCTTCGATTGCCGGACGAGGCGGTCGCCGAGAATGTCTTGCTCGCCGACGATCGCCAGATCGGGCGCCTCGAAGCCCTGCTCGAGCGCGATGACCGCGAGCGGAAACGCGCCGCCTCGGGCCGTCTTCGCCTGATGGTATGAAGAGACGAGCTCGAGCGATTTCAGGCCGTGCTCGGCCAGCACGTGGCTCAGCCGCTCGCGCGAGCCATCGCTCCATCCGGCGACGATCACCGCAAGCCCGTGCTCGCGCAGAGCCCTGATGTGCGCGACGGCGGCGTCGAACACGTTGGCGTTCTCGTTCTGCCGCTCGGGGGCGAAATTCCTGCCCACCCGTCCGCCGCAGTCGACGAAATTGCCCGCGTCGGGCGGCGCCTCGAAGGGCGTGAGGCGCGCGAGCGGCGAAGTCGCGAGCCGCTCCTTCCATTCGTCTTCGGTCAGGTAGAGCCGCGCGGGCGGCAGCGGCTTATAGTCGGCCTTTACCGGGTCCTGGGCATAGGCGGCGCGCCTTGCCGCATAGGAGTCGGCGATCTGGGCGAGCCGCTGGCCGGCCGCCTCCTCGGCCCGCGCGTCGAGCACGAAGGGGGCGTCGCCCAGGTAGTCGAACAGCGTGTCGAGCCGATCGTAGAGAAGCGGCAGCCAATGCTCGAGGCCGATCGCGCGGCGGCCCTCGCTGACCGCGGAATAAAGCTCGTCGTCCGGGGTCGGCGCGCCGAATTCGGCGGCGTAGGCTTGGCGGAAGCCGCGGATCGTTTCGGTCGTCAGCCTCGCCTCGCTCATCGGCACGAGGTCGAGCGAGCGCAGCTGCCCGACGCTGCGTTGGGTCTCGGGGTCGAACGTGCGGATCGATTCCAGCGTGTCGCCGAAGAAGTCGAGCCGGATCGGCGCCTGGGCGCCGGGCGGATAGAGGTCGAGGATGCCGCCGCGCGTCGCGTATTCGCCGACTTCACGCACGGTGCTGGCGCGGGCATAGCCGTTCGTTTGCAGCCAGAGCGCGAGGTTGTCCATCCTGACGCTGTTGCCGGGCGCGGCGGAGAAGGCGGCGGAGGCCACATATTTCAGCGGCGGGACCCGCTGGGTCAGCGCGCTCACCGAGCCGACCAGGATGCGGGGCCGCTCGACCGCGCCACGGGTCCGCGCCAGCCGCGCGAGCACGGTCATCCGCTCGGCGGAAACGGCGGCGTTCGGCGAAACCCGGTCGTAGGGCTGGCAGTCCCACGAGGGCAGGTAAAGCGCCTCGATCTCGGGCGCGGCGAAGCCGAGCGCGTCGATGAAGGTCTGCGCCCGCACGCTGTCGCGCGCGGCGAAGACGAGCGAAACCGCGCGCGTTTCGCCTGCCTTGGCGAGCGCCCGCGCGAGCTCCGCGACGATGAAGGCGTCGTAGCCTTCGGGAGCGCGGCAAAGAGTGACCGCGCCGCCTTCGGCGAGGCGGCGGACGGCAGGAGCGAGCATCGTCACGGAGCTTGTTGGGCTTTCGCCAGAGCCGCGCGCGGCGCATCCCTCAGTCGCGCCAACAGCGGCGTGTCGAACTCGGGCGGTGTTCTCTCCTCGCCGGTGATCCACGCGAGCACCTGGGGGTCGGGAGCGTCGAGGAGACGCTCGAACGCGTCGAGCTCGGCCTCGCTCATCGCCGAAAGATTGGCGTCTGCGAACCGGCCCATCACCAGGTCCATCTCGCGGATGCCCCGCCGCCAGGCGCGAAACAAAATCCGCCGCCGCCGCTCATCGAGCGCGGCGCTGCTCAACATCGAGCCGGACATGAAGGCCCTTTCAGCATCTGGAATGCCGGCGCCGCCGCTTCGGTTCCCCCGCATGCAACCCCAGGAGCGCGGCGTCGCCCGTTCGGACGGCCTTATAGCGGCGCGTCGCGGCGGTGTCAGCACGGCCGCGCATTGTCGGCGCGGGCGCCGGCAACGCCGGCCACGCTCAACGCACGCGGCAAGCGCGTCTGTGGGGACACTTTGTCAGCAGGCGTGAGCCGCCTTCGAACACGCTCGACGCGCCGGCCAAATTGGACAATATAGCCGTCACAGCAGGCGCTCGACTTTCTCGGCAAGCTGCTCATCTCGCCGGGCGACACGGCGCTGGTGACATTCCCGGTCAATCTCGGCGCGCTCCAGGCCTTCTCCGCCTGGAGTGGCGCGTCCGCCTGGAGTGGCGCGCGTCGGCTCGCGACGCCTCGCGGGTCATTTATCTCGGAACATTCTCGAAGACGATCGCCCCCGGCTTCGGCCGCGCCGCCGGGTCCCGGCGGCGCGCGGACTGTTCTTCGGGCAATGACCCGAATGTTCGGGGCGCGGGCCTGACGGGAGGAGAGCGCCAGACCCGCGCCGCACGGCGAAAAGCGCGCCGCAAGGGAATTCGCCTTCCTTGCGCCTTCTGTCTCAAAGTCGCGCTTCAGCGAATGACCACGATTGGAGCCGCCGATCCTTCGTCTTCACTCCCGCTCGCGCAAAGCGGCGTCGGCCTCCCGGTTGAAGTTTCGCCTCGGCCAGAATCCCGACCCCTCTTCGAGCAGACGCTGATTGCGGCGGATCGGCGATTCGCCCGGCTCGAAATCGTCGTTGCCCGCAAGCCGGTAAGTCGGGCGCCAGCAGGCGGCGAGGATCTCCGCACCCGGCCGTCCGGTCCAGACGACGTCGCCCATCTCCGGGAGGCCATGCTCGTACGCGACGGTCTGTTGCTCTTGGCCGGCCGGATCGCTGGTGACGGCGAGCTGCCCGCCGCACGAGGCCCGACCCCGTTTCGTCATCAGCAGGAAAACGACGTTGGAATTTTCCACAACCTCGCTCAAGACATAGATCGGCGATTTGCAGAGCGAGGGAAACTCGCTCGACTTGCAGCAGTCGCACGCCAGGCGTCGGAATTTCATCAGCTTCTCTCCCCATCGTTGCAGCGGACTTCGCCGCTCGTCTGTGATTCGATCTCTATCCGCAGGGAATGCATGCGCTGGGAAAGTTCTTCCGACGCACGAACGCTCTCCCTGAGAACCCCGGCGCAATAGCCGAGCAATCGATGAAACCGCGCCTTTCTCAGCCGGGTGCGCATCGCGGCGTCCGGCTCCGCGGAGTCAGAGGCGGGCCGGTTGCGCTGAGGCATTTGGTAATGCGCCCGAGGAAGTGACATCGTTCTGTTCCGTAAGCCGCTCGTTGCGCTAAGTAAGCGACCAAAGGGAAAAGTTGACAATCGACATATTTGTAGAGGCGGCGTGTTGATGTCTGAGCGCCGGGGTTGCAGGAGCCTCTCGCGTCCGCGCGCCGGCCCAGCGCCCTAGCTAGAGCATGATGCGATCGGGTTGAACCGCCGCCATCATGGCGGGGAGCGGCTTCCCACGCCCGACTTGGGGACGGGCGGGTGCTCGTCGAGCCGGACCATCCGGCGATCAGGAACCCTCGTCGAAGGCTGGGCGAAAGGATAGAATATCTACCCTTTTGGGCCCCTTTTCGCGTTCCGGCGAACCCGTTTTCGAGGCCCCCGGCGCGCTTCCGCCGTCCGGAATCGCTCTTGCCTCACATGGGGTGTTTCGGGTCAAGCTCATTCGTTTGCGCCGGCCGCTGGCGGGTCACCCGCGAAGCGGGGCGAAGCGCAGCGGAGCAGGGAGCGAAGCGACCTTGACGCGCCAGCGGCCGGATACACTGTCACGAGCGAGCGCGCCCTTGCGCGCTCTTGGCTGCCTCACATGGTCTTTGCCGCGCTCATTCATTTTGGCATTGCGCATCTCCTTTGGCGTTTGGATCCGAAGCGTGAGCCCGTCTTTCGCATGCAGCCTTGACGGCCGCATCACCTCACATCCGGTCGAGCTTGTCGGGGCTCGCACCATAATCCCTCATGCTCGAGGGCGTCGGGCTCGGGTTGGCGGGGACCATCCTGTTAAGGGGACCATCCTGTTAAACGGCGTGTTTCAGCCAGGCAAAGCCGCGGTCACCGCCCGCCCGGATCCGGCGAAGCCGTCGCGTTCGGCTTCGCTGGAATGGGGTTGAGTCGTTAAGCCATCGTTGGAGCGTCGGCGTAGGATTGAGCCATCGGGTCAGGCCGCCTTGAACACCGAGCCCTCGGGAACGACGCCTTGGGTGACATAGCGCCACAAGGCGACGAGCAGTTTGCGGGCCAGCGCCACGATGGCGATCCGGCGGACCCGTCCCTTCGCGGCGCCGACCCGCGCCCGAAACCAGCGGCTCAACGCCGAGTCCGGCTGGTGACGCAGCCAGAACCAGGCCAGCTCGATCATGGTCTTGCGCAGGCGGCGGTTGCCCGACTTCGAGATGCCTTGATCCCGTTCGACGCCGCCGCTCTGCCAGGGGCTGGGCGCCAATCCGCCGTAAGCCGCCACCTGGCGGCGGTTGGCGAAGCTGCGGAACAACAATTCCAGCCAGAGGAGCGAGGCGAACTCGGGGCCCAAGCCCTTGAGCTCGAGGAGCCGGGCGGCGGGGTTGGTGCGCTCCTCGGCTTCCGTGCGGATGAGCGCGTCGCGGGCCCGTTCGACCGCAGCCAGTTGCGTCGTCGCCAGCGCGCGGGTCAGCCGCCGGCGATCCTCTTCTTCCGGGCTCGGCGCGCGAACCATGGAGCAGACCCGCCGCTCGCCGCGAGCCCACGCCATCAGCGTCCGCAACAGCGTCTCGCCGTCGATCGCATCGGTCTTGGCTCGCCGATGCCGCCGGTCGACCGCAATCGAAGCCGCATCGACCACGTGGCTCTCGATCCCCTCGGCGAGCAGCAGGCGATGGATCCAAAATCCGTCCAATCCCGCCTCCTGAATGACGATCGCTCTGATCGGCACGCCATAGCGCTGCTCGGCCTTCTCTTCCGTGAAGAACCGGATGCGGGAAAGCTGTGTCGTTTCGTGGACAGGTTCGCGGAGCCCAAGGTCTCCTCCCGTGTTTCCCGGCAACGGCTCTCACGACCGGGGACGCGCAGGCGGGAAGTCGTAGCGCCTTCATAGTACCGCTGACCGCGGGGAACTGGGCTCACTCGACCGCGAAAGAAGGTCGAGCAGGCCGGCGCCGTCCCCACCCTCGACCACATGCCTGGAAAATTTCTCGCTGCCCGGACTGTTGATCGTCACAACCCATTTCAATTCGCTCTTATTGCAATGTGTGTTGACATGAGCGATAAAGGCTCTGGGCATTTTGGGGGCGAAGATGAAGCCGTCGGATTTCGCGGGATGGCTGGCCGCGCTGTCGTCGTTGAGTGCGGCGCAGCGCCGTGTCGTGTTTCGCGAGCTCGCGCTCGCGGAAGCTGACGATCCCTGTGAGGAGGGCGTCGAGATCTGCGAACCGAGGTCTGCGGCGGGGGACGCGAAGAGGGCCGAGGAGCGCAGCGATGCGGTTGCGGCGACGCTTTCCGCATCGGGCGAGCGCGATATTTTCCGGGAAATCGCAAAGGAGCGTTATTCGCGGACGGGATGTCCGCGCTGCGGCGCGCTCGATGTCCGGCCCTGGGGTGAGGCGAGAGGTTTGCCGCGCTATCGCTGCGTGGAATGCCGCAGGACTTTCAATCCGTTCACCGGCACTCCGGTGGCCGGCCTGCACAACAAGGATCGCTGGTTCGATCAGGCGCGAGCCCTGATCGAAGGGGAGAGCCTCGCCAAGGCGGCCGACCGCTGCCAGATCCACCCGAGCACCGCCTTCCGATGGCGGCATCGGTTTCTCGCCGCTCTCAACCTCGACAAACCCAAGAGCCTTTCGGGCATCGTCGAGGCCGATGAAACATTCATACTCGAGTCCTTAAAGGGTCGGCGGGGCGGCCTCGCCAGGCCCGCGCGCCGCCGCGGCGGCAAAGCCGCCAAGCGCGGCCTCTCGGCCGAGCAGATTCCCGTCGTCGTGGCTCGCGACCGCAGCGGCGCCACGTTCGACGCCGTCCTGTCCCGCCTCGACGCCGCCAGCCTAAAAGAAGCGTTCGGCGAACGAATTCCGCCTTCAACCGATTTCTGCTGCGACGGCGGCTCGGCCATCACCGCTTTCGCCAAGCGGGCCAAGCTCAAAGTCCATGTCCTACCCGCGCCCGGCAACCCCAAGCCCGAAGAATCGCAGTTCCATATAAACAACGTCAACGCCTACCACGGACGCCTCAAAGAGTGGATGCGACGCTTCCACGGCGTCGCCACCGAAAACCTTCCCACGTACCTGAGTTGGCGCCGAACCCTCGAAGCCATGCCCGCCGATGGCGGCCCGGCTCCCTGGATCGCCGCCGCTGCCGGACTCGGACCGTATCAACACGAAACACAATAAGAGCGTTTCGATTTGCTCAATTCGAGCGAGGCGAACAGCGTGATATCATTCGCGCGGGCGGTGGTCGCGACAACGGTCGCGGAGGTGATTAAATGCATCGGTTGCCTCCATGCTGGTGTGGAAGATCAGCCTACCAAGGGTCCGGCCGCCGTCCACCCGCATAGGATCTGTTAAACAGGGGAATCGCCCTGTTCGGCAGGCGACCCAGGCCGCCGTTCCGATCGCCAAGGGCGGGCCCCGCGACCGGTCGCAGGCTCCTCGCGAGGGTTAAGAAATGGCACCGTCATCGCTCGACCGCCGGTCCTCCGAACGGAGTGGCGCCGGAGCTCAGTCGACTTGAAACCATCCCGCTCTAGCCGTCGCTTGCCACGATCAACCGCGCGGCTCAGCCTTGTGGCTTCACGGGCCCCCGGAACCCTGTCGCCAGCACATAGAGTTCGGCGCTGTCGGCCCGGCTGGCCTTGGGCTTGACGTGCCGGACGGTGGCGAACGCGCGCTTCAGCCTGCGCCAGCAGGTCCCTCTCGGCCCCGCCCTGCAGCACCTTGGCGAGGAAGAAGCCGCCGGGCGCGAGAACCTCGTGGGCGAATTCGGCCGCGAGCTCGACGAGGCCCACGATGCGCAGATGGTCGGTCCTGCGGTGGCCGGTGGCGTTGGCGGCCATGTCGGAGAGGACCCCGTCGGCGGGACCGCCGAGCCATTCGCGGAGCCGCTCCGGCGCCTCGGGGTCGTGGAAATCCATGGTCCTGAACGCGACCCCCTCGATCGGGTCCATCTCCAAGAGATCGATGCCGATCACCCGTCCCCTGCCCTCGCGGGCGCCGGTCCGGGCCGCCGCGACCTGGCTCCAACCTCCCGGCGCCGCGCCGAGGTCGACGATGCGCTGGCCGGGCCTGAAGAGCTTGTATTTCTCGTCGATCTCGAGAAGCTTGTAGGCTGCGCGCGACCGGTATCCCTCGCGCCTCGCCTGCGCGACATAGGGGTCGTTGAGCTGGCGCTCGAGCCACAGGGTCGAGGAGAGCGAGCGCTTGCGGGCGGTCTTCACCCGCGCCTTCAGGGCCCGGCCGCCCTCCCGGCCCGAGCCGCCGCCGCTCATCGCCGGCCTGCCCGCCGGTGCGCGCCGACGCCGTCCTCTCGCATCAGATGGCTGAGGATTCCCTCGCGCAGGCCCCGGTCGGCGATGCGCAGCCGCTCGGCGGGAAAATGCGATCGGATCGCCTCCAGGATTGCGCAGCCGGCCAGCACCAGATCGGCGCGCTCATGCCCAATGCAGGCGTTGGCGGCGCGCTCGGCGTAGCTCATCGAGCGGAGCCTTGCGACGGCCTCGTCGACCTCCTTCCGCCCGAGCCAGAGCCCGTCGACCGCCCGGCGGTCGTAGCGGGGCAGATTGAGGTGGACGCCCGCGACGGTCGTCACCGTGCCCGACGTGCCGAGCAGATGGAACCGGCCACACCGCGTTTCGTCGGCGACCTTGTCGACAAACGGATTCAGCGCGTCGGACACATAGGCCGTCATCGCGGCGAACGTCTTGTCGGTCACGTCGACGCCGCCGAATTTTTCCGCCAGCGACACGACGCCCAGCCGCATCAATTCCCACGCGCGGACGATCCGCGCCCGCCGCCCGCGCTCCTCAATGCCGAGCCAGATGATTTCCGACGATCCGCCGCCGATGTCGAACATGACGATCGAGCGAGCGTCCTTGTCCGCGAGATCGCCCACTCCCGCCGCCGCGAGATGGGCTTCGGTCTCGCCGTGGACGATTTCCAGCTCGAGGCCGAGCCGCTCGCGCACCCGGTCAACGAAGTCCGGCCCGTTGGTGGCGGATCGGCAGGCTTCGGTGGCGATGGTGCGGGCCCGCGTCACCCCGCGCATGGCCATTTTGTCGCGGCAGATGCGCAAGGCTTCGAGCGTGCGGGCGATCGCAGGCTCGCTGAGGCGTCCGGTCAGCGACAGGCCCTCGCCGAGACGGACGATGCGGGAAAAGGCGTCGACCACGCGGAAGCCGTCGGCGGTCGGCCGGGCAATCAGCAGCCGGCAATTGTTCGTGCCGAGATCCAACGCCGCATAAGTCGCAGGCGCGCGGCCGTCTCCGAAACGTACGTAAGGCCCGCCGAACGGCGCGTTGATCCCGTGCGCGGAACTCAACGTGGATGCTTCAGACAAAACGAAAACCTCGCCCTCGCCCGACAGACAAAGATCATCCTCGGGCTGTATTCGCCTTCGAATGTAGCAAGCCTGACGGCGGATGCAACGCGGCCAGGCCTTGGGGGGCCGTGACCCAGCCTGCCTCAGGGCCTGAAGAAGGGGTGGCGGATCTTGTCGCCGACCTTCAGCCCGATCGCCGCCGCCGCGCCGCCGTTCAGCTCGAGCACCGCCGCGCAGGGCGGTCCGGACGGGATGACGCGCTCCGACAGCGGTTCTGCGTCGGCGACGATGCTTGTCACCACGCCCGCTCGCGAAATGAAGATCATGTCGAGCGGGATGTAGGTGTTCTTCATCCAGAAGCTGACCGGCGCCTCCCGGTCGAACTCGAACAGCATGCCCCGATCGGGGGGCATGTAGCGTCGGTTCATCAGCCCGCGCTCGCGCGTTGCGTCGTCGGCTGCGATTTCGACTTGAAATTCGTGCGTCCCGCTCGCGGTGACGATCTGCAAGCGCTCGACGCCGTCGGCCTTTCCGTGCGTGCCGAGTCCGGCGGCCAGAAGCAGCGCCAGAGCAAGCGCTCCCCAAAGCCGAACTCCGACCGTCGTCATCGCCTTGCTCCAAGCTCGCCTGAGAGCCCCCGCGTGGGCGGCGGCCGGCCGAAGCTTCAAAAGGAACGCAAGCGTGAGGTCAAGCGAGCGAGCGCCGCATCATCAATGGTGAGCGAAGATACGAGAGCCGTCGAGCGGGCGCACCTCCGCCGCCATCAGTCCCTTGGGCCCGGGGCCGAACCGGGCGAGCATGGTGTCGCCCGGCTTGGGATCGAGAAAGCCGTAGCGGCGAAGGGTCTCCATATGGACGAAGATGTCCTCGGTGCCCTCGCCGCGGGTGAGAAAGCCGAAGCCCCGCGCCCGGTTGAACCATTTGACGATCACGATCTCGAAGCCGCCGACGGAAGTCGCCTGAGCGCGGGTCCGAGCCGGCGGAATCGGCGAAGCGTAATCCGCATCCGGCTCGGCGACCGAGATCACCTTGAACACCTGAAGGCCGCGCTCTCTGCGTTGCGCCTCGGCGACGACGCGCGCGCCTTCGCGAACGGCAGAGAAGCCGTCGCGGCGCAAGACCGTCACGTGAATGAGAACGTCCGCTTCTCCGCTGTCCGGCACGATGAACCCGTAGCCTTTGGCGACGTCGAACCATTTGACCCGGCCGGCGACTTCGACGAGCGCTTCGGGGCTTGCGCCGCCCTCGAGAGCGATTTCCGCCTTCCCCGGCGGCTTGATGCATTCCTCGGCCAATTCAGCCCCCTACTCGACGCGTCGACGGCGCGACATGGCCGTCCTCGACCGTTTGCGCCTTGCGACCGGGAACACTCGAAACCGTTCCGCCGGACCGCGCGATCTCGCCATGCGAGTGATTCCCAGTCCCGAGGATAGCAAATCGCCGCGCGCAGAATAGAGAGACCATGCGAAACTTGAGCGTGGCTGTGGACACCGGGAAAAAAATCCCGCCGCGCTCATGAGAGCCGACGGGATTGACGCAGCGGGAGCCGAGGCTCCCACGGAGGTCTTGCGGTGGCGAGAGCCCTACTCGGTCTCTTCTTCCGGCTCCGGCGGAGGCGCCAAGCCTTCGAGGCCGCGCAGCAGATCCTCTTCGGTCATCCGGTCGAACTGAACGTCCCCGCCGAGCTCGATCTGCGCCTGCGCGTTCGGGTTCACCATAAGCGGCGCCGCCTCCGCCTCCGGCTCGTCGACTTCGACGTGCTTCTGCAGGGCGTGGATCAGATCCTCGTGCAGGTCGCCGGGCGACAGCTTGCCGTCACCGATCTCGCGCAAGGCGACCACCGGATTCTTGTCGTTGTGGCGCGGCACGTTGATCGGGGCGCCGGACGAAATGGCGCGAGCGCGATGGCTGGCCATGAGAACGAGGTCGAAGCGATTGTCGACCTTGTCGATGCAATCCTCGACGGTGACGCGAGCCATGGAGAACTCCTTCGAAAATGCAGGAAGAGGGGGAGGCGAACGCGCCCTCTACACCTGCAGCGCGCGATATGCAAGCTTTTGCCGCGGCCACAATCCCGCATCTAATTCGTGAGCACGGGCGAAACGGGCGGTGGAGCGGGCGGATTTCGGCCGCGGCCGCGGGTCGAGGCGGGTACGAGACGAGCATGCTCGCGCTATGGTTGTAGGCGACCGCCCTCCTGCATCGTTGACAAGTCCCGCCCCGATCCTGCGGTCACGGCTACGCCGTGGCCGGCCGAGCCCGGCGGCGTTTGCAGGACTGGCGGAAGAAGCCGGGCGATCATCCGCTCGGCGCCGGCTGCAGGGAAAGGATGGCGGCGCGCGCGTCGCGGATCAGGTCGAGAGCGCCTGCCGAAAGTCGCACGATCAGCCGGCGCGCGTGGCGCACGACGCGGCCCGCCAGGGCGATCAGATGAAACCGCATCGCCTTCATGCGCCGCGCCGCCCAATCGCCGCCGAGCACCAGACGCTTCATCATCGCGTTGAGATTGTGGGCGAGAACCATGATCGCCCACCACGCCGCATTGGCCCCGAACAGCCCGCTCGGCAGCCGCCCGCCGGCGAGATCGTCCTTCATCACGGCGTGCGCTTCCTCGCTCTTGCCGCAGCGCTCGCGCTGCCAGCGGATCAGTTCGTCGCCCGCCAGCGTGCGGTTGGTGACGAGGCCGAACAGCTTGTAGCGGCCCAGCGTCGGAAAGCTCATCGTCGGGAAGGGCAATTGCTCGGCATCGCCGAGATCGAGTTCACCCAACGGCTCGCGGATCGCCAGAAAGCGGTAGTCCGGCGCCGTCTTGCTCATGCCCGCCCAGTTCGGCACGTAGCCGACTTCCGCCCATTGCTGGCCGGCGGCGTAGCGCTCGCCATCGACGATCCGATCGAGCGCCTGCCAGGCCGCCTCGGGCAGTTGCGCCACCGCCTGCCTGAACTCCCCGGTCACGTCCGCCCCGATGGCGAATTCGATCACCCCGAAGCGCCGGTTCTTGCCCTCGGCGCAATACTTCAAAAGATCGTGCTGATAGGCGGCCGTATCCGAGCGCAGGTAAAGCTTCCTCACCCCGGCCGGAAGCAGGCGCGCCGCCTCTTCGAGAACGCGCAATTGCTCATGCCCCGCCGGCACGTTGCCGTCGCGGAACTCCGAATGCACGATCAGGCCCTGCTCGGCCCACCAGCTATTGAGCGGCTGATAGGCCTTGAAGTGCTTGTAGCAGTACAGCGCCGCCCGCTTGTGCGTCTCAACGAGCGTGGCGTCCATGTCGAGCGTCGCCTGCGCCGCCGGATGCTGCGCCTGAACCGCCTGCAGAAGATCGCCGTTCACCCGCCACAGGCCCGCCACGCCCTCGCTCGACGCCGGGATGAACGCCCGTCCGGCTTCCCGCCGCGCCTCCTCGCCGGCATCGTGAAACCCCGTAAGCCAGCGGCCCGTCGCATGCGGCGAGGGCAGCGTGCGCGACCGCTGCCGCCGCCAGCGCCGCGCCTCGGCCCGCCGCTCCCGCCGAGTGCGCCCGTGCGCGTCCGCCGCCCGCACCAGCCGGCACAGACCGCCGTCCGCCTCCAGCCGGTCGAGATCGTCGAGACCCTCGCCCCCGGCAAGGTTCAGCAACACCAGCCCCGACACCATCTGCCGATCGCTCCAGCCTTGGCTGCCGCTCATCGCCACGTGGCGCGCCACCGATTGCTCCAGTCCGGCCGCGCGCCACAGCTCCAAATACAGGGGAAGCCCCGCAAGACCGGTCAGTCCCGCCTCGCCCGCCTCGCTTTCGTACTGGAACGGCAAGAGCCCCTGTGTCACCCTAACTCACCTCGTTGGTGATGGCGTTGATTCGCAAATCTCAGCCTATCTCACTGATCAATCAGGACCAACAGGGCACTTCACTTCCTTTGATGCGGAATCAGGGGCGGTCCTCGATCAGAGCGCGGCGCCCGTACGGCCGGCCCGCATCCGCCTCAACGCGGCGCGGAAGGCTTCGGCGAATCGCCCAACGTCGCCTTCTGACGACGTCCATCCCAAACTCAATCGGATCGCCCCGCGCGCCAGCTCCGGCCGCACGCCCATTGCGCCGAGCACGTGTGACGGCGTCACCTTGCCCGAGGAACAGGCCGACCCCGAACTCGCCGCCACGCCGGCGAGGTC
The DNA here is from genome assembly GCA_963758335.1 of uncultured Alphaproteobacteria bacterium. Lineage (GTDB taxonomy): Bacteria > Pseudomonadota > Alphaproteobacteria > Rhizobiales > Beijerinckiaceae > Roseiarcus. The sequence goes on from CAVWVF010000005.1 coordinate 283,005, forward strand.
GAGGGCGATCATCAGCGTCGCCGCTTCAATTCCGGGGACGGCGAAACACAGGGTGTTGGGAAGGCGCGGCGAGACTTCGCCGAAAATCACGGCGTCCGGCGCCGCCTCGCGCACGGCGTCGGCAAGCCGATCGCGAAGCCGGAGAAGCCGCGCCCCCTCGTCGGCTGCCGAGCGGAGACAGGCGCGCGCGGCGGCTCCGAAGCCGGCGATCGCTGCGACATTCTCGGTACCCGCCCGGGCTCCGCGCTCCTGGCCTCCGCCGCGCATCAGCGGCTCGCCGAGGTTGAAAGATACGCTCGCCGCAACGATCGCCCCCGCCCCTTTCGGCCCTCCAATCTTGTGCGCCGAGAGCGCGATCGCGTCGGCACCCAGCGCCGAGATGTCGCAGGCCGTCCGGCCCGCGAGTTGTACGGCGTCGCAGAAGACGCGTCCGCCTGACGCATGGACGAGCGCAGCGGCTTCCGCGACCGGTTGGATAACCCCGGTTTCGTTGTTCGCTCCCTGGAGCGCCAGCAGCACGGGCCCCGGTTTACGGCAGGCGGACTCGATCCAGTCGAGGTCGATCCGCCCGTCCGCGTCCAGCGGGGCGACCTCGACCGCCGAATCGGGAAATCGGCGACCACGGAGGACGCATGGATGTTCGCCGGCACCGACGATCAATCGTTCGAGCGCCGCTTCCTTGGATCCGACGCCAAAGCGGACATTGAGAGCCGTGTTGGCCGCCTCGGCGCCTCCAGAGACGAAAGTGACCGACCGGGGCGCGGCGCCGCACAGGCCCCCGACCTCCGCTCGGGCGTTTTCGACAATCAGCCGCGCCGCCCGGCCCTCGGCATGCACCGAGGACGGGTTGCCGCCCGCGTCCATCGCGGCGAGCGCGGCCTCGCGCGCCTCCGGGCGAAGCGGCGACGTCGCGTTATGGTCGAGGTAGGTCCTTGTCGTCGGTCTGTCGGCGGGCATGGAGACTCCGGCGGAAGCGGTCGAAACGGCCTGCGCGCCGCCTCGGGCTTCACGCCGCCGTTTTTCCTTGCAATCTCGGGCGCCTTGCGTGCTATGAGGCTGCCTCCGAGGCGAGCCCCCGTCGACTTAATAGAGACATACGCGCCCTGGCCACGCGCCGCAAGCCGTGTCGCCCGGTCCGGCTGAAGGCGTCGGCCGTCGCCGATGCGGGTCGACCGGTTGTTCTGGAGTGTACATGCCCGAGGTCTTCTTCAACGGTCCCGCCGGTCGGCTGGAAGGCCGCTTTCACCCAGCAAAACAGCGGGGCGCCCCGATCGCGATCGTGCTTCATCCGCACCCGCAATTCGGCGGCACGATGAACAATCAGATCGTCTACAGCACCTACTACAACTTCGCCGAGCGCGGGTTTTCCGTGCTGCGGTTCAACTTCCGCGGGGTGGGCCGCTCGCAGGGCTCCTTCGATCACGGCCAGGGGGAGCTTTCCGATGCGGCCTCCGCGCTGGACTGGGCCCAGTCGATCAGCCCCGAGGCGCGCGCCTGCTGGATCGCGGGCGTTTCCTTCGGCGCATGGATCGGCATGCAGCTCCTCATGCGGCGACCCGAGATCGAGGGCTTTATCTCCATCGCGCCGCCGGCCAACCGCTTCGACTTCAGCTTCCTCGCCCCGTGCCCGTCGTCGGGCCTGTTCGTCCATGGCGACAAGGACCTCGTCGCGCCGCTGAAGGAAGTCCTGGTTCTCATCGAAAAGCTGAAGACCCAGAAGGGCATCGTCATCGAGCACGCGGTGATCCCCGAGGCGAACCACTTCTTCGAGGACTGCATCGACGACCTGCAGGCCGTCGTGGGCTCCTATCTGGACAAGCGTCTGGGCATGCCGCGGCATGCGCCGCAGCCGCTTCGCAAGGAGCGCGCCAAGCCCGCTCCTCTGCGCGGCGACAACGAGTAGCCAATAGCGAACGAGGCTTGTCGGTGTCGCTCATCACGACGACGGAAGAACTCGAGGCCGCATGCCTCAGAATGGCGCTCCATCCATTCGTGACCGTCGACACCGAATTTCTTCGCGAGACCACCTTCTGGCCCGTGCTGTGCGTGGTCCAGCTGGCGTCGGACGACGAGGCGCTGGCGATCGACGCGCTCGCCGAGGGCCTCGATCTCCAGCCGCTTCTGCGGCTGATGGCCGATGAAGCCGTCGTCAAGGTGTTCCACGCCGCCCGGCAGGACCTCGAAATCTTCTGGAAGCTTGCCGGGGTCCTGCCGACGCCCTTGTTCGACACTCAGGTCGCGGCGATGGTGTGCGGCTATGGCGACCAGGTCTCCTATAGCGAGCTGGTGCAATCGATCTGCCGGGTCCCGGTCGACAAGTCGTCGCGATTCACCGACTGGGCGCGAAGGCCGCTCGCCGAGGCCCAGATCGACTACGCGATCGGCGACGTCACCTATTTGCGCGACGTTTACAGGACGTTGAGCAAACGCCTGACGGCGACGGCGCGTCAGTCGTGGCTCGACGACGAGATGAAGGTGCTCACCTCTCCGGGGACTTACGAGCAGCACCCCGAGCGCGCGTGGGAGCGCTACAAGTCACGAGCGCGGAAGCCGCGCGACCTGGCGGTGCTGATGGAGCTCGCCGCATGGCGCGAAAGCGAGGCGCAGGCGCGAGACGTTCCCCGCGCCCGCGTGCTCAAGGACGACGTCCTCATCGAGCTGTCGCTCGCCGCGCCGCGCAGCGTCGAGGCGCTCGCCAACCTGCGGGCCTTTCCGCGCGGCATGGAGCGTTCCCGCGCCGGCGGGGAAATCCTCGAGGCGATCGAGCGCGGCCTGGCGCGCGATCCGAAGACCTTACCGAAGATCGCGCGCGAGCGCCACAACGGGGCCAACATCGGCCCGACGGTCGAACTTCTCAAGGTGTTGCTGAGACAGGTGAGCGAGGAGAGCGGCGTCGCCGGCAAGCTGATCGCGACGGTCGACGACCTCGAGGCGATCGCTTCGAGCGACAAGGCCGAGGTGCCGGCGCTGTCGGGCTGGCGGAGAAAGCTGTTCGGCGAGCGGGCGCTCGATCTGAAGCATGGCCGGCTGGCGCTCACGGTGGAAAACGGCAAGGTGGTCACGCTCGAATGGCGCGACGCCGAGGGACCGGCCGCGGCGCCCTGAGGGGGCGCTGCACGCCGGCCGAAGCCGGAAGGAAATCCAAATTTTCCGGAAGGAAATCCAAATTCCTAGGAAGGATTCCCAAACATTATTTCTCTGTGAATGCAATGCTTTCAAGGGCTTGCGCCGAAATCAGGGGCAGAATCGCGCTTTTGCGGGCGCGGGAGCCTGACGTTCAGCGCGGCCGTCCGGACGGACGGAACGTTGTGCCGACCCGCCGCGCCCCGGATACCAGATCTTGTGGGTTCTAGGCGTCCGGGCCATAACCTTTCCGGCACAGAATCAATCTTTTCAAGCCTTTGCGGCGCCATTTGCGGGCGACTCGCGACGGGCTCGTCATCGCTTCGGACCGGCATGAGACGGAGAGGCGCGCTCGGCGCGCGTCCCTCCCAGTCCTGATTCATCCCCTGACCGCCATCGGGGTTGCCGAGTTGGAATCCCGGGTTGGCGAGCGCGCTCCTCGGCGCGCTCCTTGGTGAACAAATATAGAACAATTTCGCATTTTTGGCAAGAAATTGTTGGTTTCACCGTAGAATTATGGAGATACTTGATTTCCCCGCTCGATGAGGCTCCTCAGCTGTGCACGGCAGACTGGGAGCGACGCGCTTGCCATGATCTTCGGCGAAACTCAGTCGGCGCTCCAAGGTTGCAGGAAGAGTCCTTGGCGATGGCGGTGAGTGGCGGCAAGGCCCGCCGATGTGCGCTCCGAGGTGATGGAGATAGGCGATGCGGTCGAGGCTCCTCCATGAGGTCGACTGACAGCGGACGTTTTCGATCGTTCTGCAGACGGGCGACGAAGCGATCGCCTGTCTGACGGCGCTCGCGCGCCGCGAACGGCTCGGCGCTTCCCAATTCACCGCGATCGGCGCGTTCCGCCGCGCCGTCCTCGGCTACTTCGAGTGGGAGCGGAAGGACTACCTTCGCAACCCGATCGAGGAGCAGGTCGAAGTGGCCTCGCTGGTCGGCGACGTCGTCCTAGCTAGGGAAAGGGGGCGAGCCGGCGCTGCACGTCCACGCCGTGCTCGGACGGCGGGACGGGAACGCGATGGCCGGCCATCTGCTGGAAGGCCATGTGCGGCTGACGCTCGAGGTCGTGCTGACGGAGAGCCCTGCCCATCTCCGCAAGCGCCACGATCCCGAAAGCGGCCTCGCCCTGATCGACCCCGTTGCGTGAGGCGGCAATCGCCCGGGTTCTACGGCGTGGGCAACCGCATTTCGGCGGAGCGCTGACTCTCGCCGCCATGGGCTCCTGACTTTCGCCGTCGAACTTGTCGGCGTCGGTCGCGACCCCGCGCTGCTGCGCTCGTCGCGGGCGGAGCCTTCATGTTCCTGGCGCTCATGTTCTTTCCGAGCTTCACCGATCTTACGCCACGGCTGCGCTATTGACCCGCCCCGGACCAAAGGCCCCCCGGGCGCATTCTCCGGGTACGTGAGCCGGAAGACCGCGCAAAGCCGAGCCATGCCGATCCAACCGAGCCATCCAATTCCCGATCCCGCGCCTATTCCCGATCCCACGCCCGATGTGATCCGGCCGCCGACGCCTGAGGAGACGCCGGAGAGGGACATTCCGATCGGCGTGCCTGAACCGGGGCCGGGTCCTCCGCGGCCCGAGCCGCCGCAGGAACTCCCGCCCGACCGCCCGTCGGAGGTCCCGGAGGAAGCCTGACGAACCTTTCGACCGTCGTCGTCACAGAGGAACCGCAGATGAGCCAGACAGTTGGAGATTTCATCGTCGAGCGCCTGCACGCCTGGGGCGTGCGCAAGATCTTCGGCTACCCGGGCGACGGCATTGACGGAGTCATCGAGGCCCTGAACCGGGCGGACGGCAAGATCGAGTTCATCCAGGCGCGCCACGAGGAAATGGCGGCTTTCATGGCGAGCGCCTACGCCAAGTTTTCCGGCGAGCTCGGCGTCTGCCTCGCCACCTCGGGGCCCGGCGCGTCCCATCTCGTCACAGGGCTCTACAACGCCCGTCTCGATCACATGCCCGTGCTCGCCATCGCCGGCCAGCAGGCGCGCAACGCCATCGGCGGACACTACCAGCAGGAGGTCGACCTCGTCAGCATGTACAAGGACGTCGCCGGAGCCTTCGTGCAGCAGGCGTCTTCGCCCGCGCAGGATCGATCGCGCGGTCCGCATCGCGACGGGCGAGCGGCGCGTGACGGCGATCATATTGCCGAACGACCTGCAGGAAGAGCCCTACGAGGAGCCTCCGCACAAGCACGGCACGGTGCACTCGGGCGTTGGCTTCTCCAAGCCCCGCACAATGCCGTTCGATGCGGACCTTCGCCGCGCAGCCGACGTCCTGAACGCCGGGGAGAAGATCGCGATCCTCGTCGGCGCGGGCGCGCTAGGCATGACCGACGAAGTGATCGCCGTCGCCGAAAAACTGCGCGCCGGCGTCGCCAAGGCGCTGCTCGGCAAGGCCGCCCTTCCGGATGATCTCCCCTACGTCACCGGGTCGATCGGACTTCTCGGCACGAAACCCAGTTACCGCCTCATGACCGAATGCGACACGCTGCTGATGGTCGGCTCGGGCTTCCCCTATTCGGAGTTCCCGCCCGAAGAGGGCAAGGCCCGCGGCGTGCAGATCGACATCGCGCCCGACATGCTTTCGCTCCGCTTTCCCATGGAGGTCAATCTCGTCGGCGACGCCAAGGAGACATTGAAGGCGCTGCTGCCACTCATCGACAAGAAGACCAACGGCGTATCCGTTGGCGATCTTGGCTGGAGGCAGAGGATGGCGTTTCAGGATTGCGTTGAGGCGCGCCCATCGGACGACGCTTTGGCGATCTCGCCGAGACAGCCACTTCTGCCATATCCGCACCACTTGATGGGCGAACCATCGCAATCGTCGAATGTTGCCGCCAACGCCGTAATAGGCGAAGTGGCCCCGCATCATTGATGACAGGTGGCGATGCTGGTCGCGGATGGACCAGTGCCGGTGTTTCCGACACCAGTCGCTCACCGCGGCCACTGCACGGGCAAAACGGCTCTTGGCCGTGACCTGCCTGACCATGTTCCTGCCGTTCCGCGACCGTCCCCAGACATGGGTCAGGCCGAGGAAGTCGAAGCTGGTCCCATCCGTCTCCGGATGGCGTGCGGCCTCTGTCATTTGTGGGCGGAAATCGACGAGGCGTGTCTTGTCGGGATGGAGCGTGAGCCCAAATCGTGCAAGACGCTTGCCCAGGACCGCCAGCACGCGTTTGGCGTCGACGATATTGTCGAACGCCATGATCGCATCGTCGGCGAACCGGGCAAGGGTGCTTTCCCCTTTGAGGCGCGGCCTCACCTCGGTCTCGAACCATTCGTCCAGCACATAGTGCAGGAAGACGTTCGAGAGGCAGGGCGAGATCACGCCCCCTTGCGGGGAACCCTTGGTCGTGCGGCGCAGGAGACCGTCTTCGACGGCTCCCGCCTTCAGCCATTTGTCGATCATCCGTCGGATGACGCCGTCCGTGACTCGTTGGTCGAGGAACGTTCGGAGATGAGAATGCGGGATCGAATCGAAATACTTGCGTATGTCGATGTCGATCACCCAGTAGAGTCGCTTGGCCCAGAGTACGTTCTGCAAGGTGCGGAGCGCCTGGTGAGCCGAGCGGCCCGGGCGGAAGCCATACGAGCAGGGTAAGAAGTCCTGTTCGTAGACTGCCTCCAGCATCATCGTCACGGCGCGTTGCGCCACCTTGTCCTCGAAGGTTGGAATGCCGAGCATCCTTTGCGAGCCATCCGCTTTCGGGATGTACGCCCGGCGGACCGGCGGCGCGCGATAGCGGCCGGACTTGATGCGTTCGAGAAGGTCCAACAGGTTGGCCTCCAGGTTCGCCTCATAATCCTCCGCCGTGACGCCGTCGATGCCGGGAGCGCCGTCCTTGCGGGTCAGCCGAAAGGCCTCCCTCATCCAATCCAGATCGATGACGGTGGAGCGAGCACAGCGCCGTTCCCCGTTTCGTCCTCGCCAATTCGGCTATCCGTTGTCCGTTCGTGGACAGGTTTGTGGGGTCCAGTGTCCCCTCCCATGTTTCAGGCTAACGGTTCTCTACTCATGGCACCCCCCTTCCCTCCACCGGGTCCCGGTGAGCCCGGTTCCCCGCTTTCACAGGTAATATGAGGGCGCTACGACTTCCCGCCCGCGCATTCCCGCTCCCTTATTGTGTTCGGTCGCGGGACCCACGCGCTCCTCCCTCGTTCGTGCTCGCCGAGGCGCTCCCGACGGGCGGGGAGGTCGCCGCCGGGCCTGGAACATTTGATCAGCCGGCGTTCCGCGTTCCGGCTTGTCGCGCCCGTGGACGCGAGCGGGATCTCACAGGTTCCCTGGCGATCCGTCCCATGCCTCTGCCCTGCTCGAGGACCCCGGTCGAGCCGAAGAGACCTCGCCGTTGGCGGTCTCGTCGGTGCTGCCCCCGGGTTCTGCAAACCGAAGGCCTCGGCGGGTAAGAAAATATCGAGGCTGACACAGGGCTTCAGCATCCGCTGTCTACGCTTCACGAGCGACGTCGCCGCCACCCGTGCAAGACTCGCTTCCGGCTGGCGGGCTGCGCCTCTACCGGGAGGGCGTCGAACCCTCTGGACCGCTGCGAAAGGTTTCAGGTCACATTCCGTCCTCCCTTCCGGGATTTGTCCTGTCGCAAGCAGAATCTTCCCGAAATAGCACTCTAAGAGAATTCTTACGTTATATCAGCGTGTTGCATAAACGCTCGTTTGCGCAGCAATTTGATCTCCTATCGAAAAGGCTCGGCTTCCCGTGTTGCGCAAACAAGTTGCCAAACTCGATGGAATGGCAACAGGTCAATGCGACCGGCCTTAGCGTACGATTTTGGGAAGATTCTGCGATGACCCCTATTTAGGGAAGATTCTGCGATGACCCCTAGAACCAGAAGCGGCCCAATGCCCTGAGCAGCCGCCAGCCCCCAGCAAGCCAGCAGCGATGGCGGCTTGACGGCGGCTGACCGGCTGACCCAATTGTTTTGTCGAGATCGTGCCACATGCAGGAAGGGCGCGTTGCGCCAAGGTAGGACGCATCAATGACCACTGATGCATCGCGACAGCGTTTCTGAGTTGGTTGGCGATATTCTTAAATCCGCAATCGAAGCACAGCTTGCCAGAGCTAAGATCAGCTTTCGTAAGACCAAACGTGCGGAACGCGTTACCGGCTTTGAACAAGCGCCCGACTGCATTGTTCCGGATGAATTTAACCCTCAGGTCGTAATCGAGGCCAAGAGTACAGAGGACGGCGGTACAGCGCGCGATAAAGTTACGCGCGTTCAACAACTTGGTAGCCTGTGGTAGCCTTTCAATCCGAGGCCAAGTTTCGACAAAGCCACCACGCTTCGAGGTAATCGCTTGCATCGCGGGGCGCTGATTTGGCTACGCCGGGAAGATATGAAAAAATTGCTGCTTGCCACCCGAGGCAAGGTCTTTACTCTTCAAAATATGCCTCGGCTAATTGACTGCACGCGCCTCGCGGAATTTCGGACGCAATAGTCTCTAATTACCCAGAGAGCCCCTCTGCTTCAGAAAAGAGTTTCAAAGCTGCTTTATTCTGACTTCACGCTCTAGTTAGGACTGGCTGGTCAACGCGGTTTCGCCCCTCGAGGAGGCGCTTCCAATGTCGCGGCTCGAGAGCATCGAGAACGCGTTGTGGCTCGCCGAGGGCGAGATCGTCAGCTTCTATGGGTTCTCTTACCCGACCCGCGCCGCGATCGTGCGCCTCCCAGACGGCCGCCTTTGGGTTTGGTCCCCCATCCGGCTCGACGCAGAGCTTCGCGGCGAGGTCGACCGGATTGGCGCGGTCGCGCATCTCGTCAGTCCCAACAAGTTGCACCATCTCTACCTGTCCGAGTGGAAATCCGCCTATCCGGAGGCGAAATTGTGGGGACCCGAATCGACGCTCAGACGTCGTCGCGACCTCGCATTCGCCGGGCCCTTGAAGGATTCGCCGCCGCCGGAATGGGGGCCGGACTTCGATCAGGCGTGGTTCCGCGGATCGCCGGTGTTGGACGAGATCGTCTTCTTTCACCGCCCGCCGCGCGCGCCGCTGATCGCCGATCTCGTCCAAGCCTTCGACGACCGGTTCCTGCATGAGAACTGGTCGTGGTGGCGGCGACCGTTGGCCCGTCTCGACGGAATCGCCGCCTCGAATCCCGGCGCGCCGCGCGAATGGCGGCTCTCCTTCACCGACCGGGCGGCGGCGCGCGCCGCGAGGGACAAGACGCCGAGCTGGAACTGGGAGCGCGCGATCGTTGCGCATGGTGAGTGGCCCCGGTCCGGCGGGCGGGAATTCCTGAGGCGCGCCTTTGCTTGGCTCGGGCCTTAGCGAGGTTGCGCCGGCCGTGGAAAGAACCGATAAAATGCGCGTCACAGCCGCAGCGCGAGGATCAGGATGGCTTCAGAGTTCGAGGATGAGCTCGTAGCGCTGGATGCGCGGCTGGAGAAGGCGTTGAAGGCCGCGGAGGGTCTGGTCAAAGGCTTGAAGCGGGTGCGGCGGGCCGCCCGGGCCGGGCAGGTGTCCGAGATCGTCAAGGGCTTGGACGGACTCGATGCTCGGATCTCGGACGCCCAATTCGCCGGGCGCGATCTCGCCGGCGCATGGACGTTCGAAACGTCGAGCTACATGGCCGATGGCCGCTTCCTCGCGGATCTTGAGGCCGCGGCCGCCGAGCAAAACCTGGCCATGTTCGAACGGGATGGACGCATCTATTGCTTCCCCCTGCTTCTGCGCATTGACGCCAATCAATCGGCCGTCCGCGTCGGCCGGAAGATCGAGCGCCGGATTCGGCCGAGCCAACTCGTTCGCCTCCTGGCGAAGGCGCAAAAGAGGCCTCAGCGATTCCGGGAGGAGGCGTTCCTCGATCTGATCTACCGGACCTACCGGCGGCTCGTCGGGCGCGAGTGGAACGGGACCGACCCGGGCCGAGTGGTTCCGCTTATCGATATTCACGACACGCTCACGCTTCTGCCGGGCACCGACTACCCGCGCGAAGAATTCGCCCGCGACCTGCTTCTCATGGACCGGCGTCCGGACCTCCGCACCCGGGGTGGAGATCGTTTCGAGTTCCCGCATGGAACCACAACCAAGGGCGTCAGGCCGCTGATCGTCTATGACGAACAGGGAACCGAACGAACCTATTACGGCATCCGTTTCGTCCCGGGAGCGTGAGATGGCGGTTGCGACGGAAGCCTGGCTTGACCTGATCGATCGCGAATACCTGCGCGAATTTATCGCCGGCGGGGGAAGCGCGGTAAAGTTCGTCGAGGGCGAGGCCGAACAACTCGAGGAGATTGAGACCCGCCTCACCAGTCTCGCGGAACGGAATGGGGTGGCGTCGTGCCGGATCGATTCTTCCGCGACCCGGCTCCATATGATCCAGGACATCTTCTTCGCAGTTTCTCGGAGCCTGGACTGGCCGGCGCTCGCCCAGGTTTTCGTGGAGGCCCTGACGATGAAGCAGGGCTACATATGGCCCCGGCCCGGCAGCGGCGTCACGCTCCAAGATGTGGCGGCCCGCAACGGGATTGACGAACTGTTGTTCCGGCGGGAGTTGAACCGTTGGCTGACCGATGACGTCATGCGCGATCACGCGATGAGCCAGGATTTTCGTATCGCTATGACCAGGCTCTGTCTGACGCGGCTGGAGCCGGACGACAGGGACTTCGGCGTCGCCGACCCGGTGCTCGAATGGCTGCGCGGCGAGTTGCGGCGCGTGGGCCCCCTCCGCCAAATTTCGATTACCGCAAAAATCACGAGGCACAATGGCCGGGCGATGCTGCGATCGCTCTGCCGGTGGCTTCGGCTCTGCGGGCGCAAGGGAATTTGCCTGACGCTCGACATTCGTCAGATCCTTCGCACTCGGATTCCGCCTGCGGAGGGAGTGCGATACTCCGCTGCGGCGGTGATCGACGCCTTCGAGGTGTTGCGCCAGCTCATAGACGACGCCGAGACATTCGAGGGCCTGCTGGTTATCGTGCTCGCGGACGAGGCGCTCACCGGTCTCGACCCGAAACGATCGCTCAATGCCTATGACGCGTTGAAGATGCGGGTATGGGACGACGTCCGTGCGACGGGGCGGGATAACCCGCTCGCCGCGCTCGTGCGGTTGCCATCGGGGCGGGAGGCGGCGTGATGGACGACCGTCCAGCCATCGAAGCGCGCGGCGCAATCGAAGCTCTGCGCGCCGGGGTTCCCAACCGGGCGGCCATACGTCTTCTGGGCGAACGAGACGGGGCGTTGGTCAATTCGTTTCTCAACTCGCTCGGGCGTTGCGCGCCGGGCCTTGAGGAGGGACGGCAAGCCGAGGGGAATATCGTCTGGGGCGGATTTGGGGCCGGCAAATCGCATTTGCTCGGCTACATGCGCGAGCTCGCCCTCGAGCGGAACTTCGCCGTCAGCGTCGTTCCGGTGAGCAAGGAAACTCCGCTTTTCGATCCTGCTCGGTTGTTCGCGGCGGCGATCCGCACGGCCGAGGTTCCGGGCGCAAACGACGATCTGATGACCGTAGCGCTTTGGCGGCTGAAGCCCGGCACGGTGCCATTCGACCGCCTCGAGTCCTGGGCCACGGAGGAGGCGCGCGCGGGGTCGCTGTCCGCGGCGTTCCCGGCCCTGCTTTGGCTGGTTCCGCACCTCGCGCCCGAGGATCATGCGCGCATCGCGCGCTTCTTCGGCGGCGGCAAACTCAGTGCGACGGTGGTGAAGTCCTGGCTTCGCGACAACGGGGCCGCCAAACTGTTCGAGATAAAGCCGACGCGCGAAGCCGAACTCGTTGGTCAGCGGCTGCGGTTCGTTCCGCGTCTCCTGTCCTCGGCGGGGCTCTCGGGCTGGTGCGTTCTTCTCGACGAAGTCGAGCTCATTGGCCGTTATTCGCCCTTGCAGCGTGGCAGAAGCTACGCCGAGCTGGCGCGCTGGCTGGGTTGGGACGAAATGGACGGTTTGCCGGGGATCGCGACGGTCGCCGCATTCACCGACGATTTCGTGGCCGCGATGTTCGATCTTCGCCGCGACGAAGAGCTGATCCCCGAGAGGCTCGAACAGAAAGGGCTGGCGCGCCAAGCCTTCGTGGCGAGACGTTGCATGGAAGAATTGCGACGGATGCGCGGCGTCCGCCTGGCTGCGCCGGACGAGGAGGTCTTGCGCTCCGTCCAGGGTCGGATTGCCGATCTCTATCACGACGCCTACCTCTGGCGTCCCGGCGCCCTCGCGATCGGCGAGCGGCGGGCTGGAAAGTCCATGCGCCAATACATCAAGTCCTGGATCACCGAGTGGGATATCGAGCGCCTCTATGGCGAACGACCCACGATCGAGGCCGGGACGATCCCGACTGACTACAGCGAAAGCAACGAACTGGAACAGGCGCCCGTCACTGCGGCGCGCGACGAGGAGTAAGTCCTGAATGACGGGGCCGAGCGATGCGTCAAATGAGGCGTTCGGCCTGCATTGGCCCTATCGGCTCTTCGGCTACCAGAAGGACGGAATTGAAAGGCTGCTCATTCGTCGATCGGTGCTGCTTGCCGATGAAATGGGGCTGGGCAAAACGATCCAAGCGATCGCGGCCTTGCGCATTTTAACGGCGCGCCGAGAGGTCGAACACGCCTTGATCGTCTGTCCGGTCGGGCTGATTGCGCAGTGGCGGCGGCAAATCCGCATTTGGGTGCCCGACCTCGCGGTTTCGACTGCGGTTGGTTCAAGGGACCAAAGGATGGCCGCCTGGCGCGCCGACGCGACGCCGCTCTACCTTTCGAATTTCGAATCGGTCTGCGCCGCTCTCAGAACGCAGTCCTCGGGCGCCCGGCGAACGTGGGACGTGGTCGTCGTCGACGAGGCCCAGCGGATCAAGAACCCGAGATCCGATGTCGCCTTGGCGGTCAAATCACTCGAACGAAGGCGCTCCTGGGCCTTGACCGGAACGCCGCTTGAGAACCGCATCGACGATCTGATTTCGCTGCTCGATTTCGCCGCGCCGGGCGAATTCGATCCTGGCGCAATGGGCCTCCTTCGCGGCCTGACGCACAGGGTGCAACTGCGCCGCCGCCGCACAGAGGTCCTTGACGATCTGCCGCCCAAATTCGCTTCAGTAATCGGACTCGACCTGACGGCGGCGCAGCGCGCCGCTTATCGAAAGGCGGAGGAGGAGGGAACGGTGTGGCTCCGTTCACTGGGGCGGGAATTGCGAATCTCGCATGTGCTCGAACTCATTCTCCGCCTGAAGCAGATTTGCAATTTCTGCCCCGAGACGGGACGTTCCACGAAACTCGTCGATCTTCAGCAACGCCTCGACGAGTTCAGAGCGTCCGACGCGAAGGCCCTCGTCTTCTCCCAATTCGTGGAAGAACCGTTCGGCGTGCTCCGACTCGCCCAGGAACTGCGGAACTTCCGGCCGCTGGTCATCACCGGCGGCGTGGACCAGCCGACCGCGGCGCCGCGTTCGACTCCTTCGAGCGCGACCCGTCACGCCGAGTGATGATCCTTTCGCTCCGCGCGGGAGGGACGGGATTGAACCTCACCTCAGCCTCCCGCGTCGTCCATTTCGATCGTTGGTGGAACCCTGCAGTCGAGACCCAAGCCGAGGATCGAGTCCATCGTATCGGCCAGACGCGGCCGGTCCAGGTGTTCGCCTATCTTTGCGCCGACACGGTCGAGGAGCGCATCGCCAGAATCCTCGACGAAAAAAGGAGGCTGTTCTCCGATCTGATCGATGGCGTTCCGACCCGCGCGCTGGGCAGGCTCGATCTCGACAGCCTCCTCCGCGCGGCTGCTCCGGCGTTCTAGAAGGGGCGAGTCGAGCATAGCCCCTGCGCCACGACGATGGCCGCACTGCGCCGCCCCTACCGGCGCGCCCGCGAGCTCGCGCCTTCGCCGCGGCCGGCGCGGCGCCCGCGCGATCAGCTCCCCTCGATCGGCCGCTCGATCAAGCGGAAGCCGGGCCGCGGGTGAAAGCGCGACCGGAGGGCGGGTCGCCGCCCACCTTGTGGCCCTGTGGGAGAAGCAAGGCCTCAGCTCGCGCGCGGCCCGCGCATCTCCTTGAGCGCGGATTCGACATGCCGCCAAGTCTGCGCCCCCTCCTTGTCGTTTTGCCGTTCGCAGGCGATGGCGCGCTGAGCCGCTTCGGCGATGGCGCGATCGCCGTGCGCCTCCATGAGTTGCCGCGCATATTCGGTGATCACGGTCTCTTCCATGACGACCTCCTCGTCGACGATGCGCTTTCGGGGGCCGCCGGCGGGCGAAGCCTGCCCGCTAAAGATCGGCGGCCGCCCCGCGAGACAAGCAGACGATGACGGCATGAGTGCGTCGCGCCGTCCGAAAGATCGCGGCCGAGAGGCCGTCGGAGCGCTCTGTCGTGGAAGACGAGGGGGATGACGAGCCGCTCGACGCGCTTGAAGACGGCGAGCAACGGGAAGAGAATGAGCGCCTGACGGCGAAGCGGCGCCGCTCCGCCGTCCCCATTGGATGAAGGAGACCCGACCCCATGGCTGTCGGCGCTTCGGACATCGCGCTCGGCGTTCCGGCGCCGGATTTTTCGTTGCCGGCGACGGACGGGCGGACTTACGCGCTCAGGGACGTGGCCGGCGAAAAAGCGACGGTCATCGTCTTCATCTGCAACCACTGCCCCTATGTGAAAGCGGTGATCGACCGGCTCGCCGCCGAGGCGCGCCTGCTTCAGCGCGAGGGGGTCGGCTTCGCCGCGATCTGCTCCAACGACGCGGCGAGCTACCCCGAGGATTCGTTCGCCAAGATGCGCGACTTCGCGAAGCGGCACGATTTCCCGTTTCCTTATCTGCACGACGAAAGCCAAGAGATCGCGCGCGCCTACGGCGCCGTCTGCACGCCCGACTTCTTCGGCTACGACCGGGAGCTGAAGCTCAAATACCGCGGCCGCCTCGACGAAGGCCGCACGACGCCGCCTCCTCCGAACGCGCGCCGCGAACTCGTCGAAGCGATGCGCGCTATCGCTGCGACCGGCCTCGCCCCGGCGAACCAGATCCCCTCGGTCGGTTGCTCGATCAAGTGGAAGGCTTAGGCGGGGGTGACGTGTGCGCATCCCCGCCCCGATGCGAGGCGACCTGCGGCAGTCGCCGCAAGGCGCGCGTCCCCTTCTCGCGTTCCGGAGATAATGCCACCCTCGGGCCCGGGGAGAAGGGCGCGCCGCGGAGGATAGCGAGGCCGCGGCTGCGCCGACCATTTTGCATTGCTTTTGCATATGCAAGAGCGTATCAGAATTCATGAGGTTCGGGGGCTTCGACTGGGATAGCGGCAATCTGCCGAAGTGCCTCGCACGCGCGTGTCGCTCAAGGAGATCGAAGCGCTCTTTCGAGGCGACGTCTACGTGGTGCGCGACACGGTCGTGAACGGAGAGCGTCGGACGCTCGCCTTCGGCGCCGGCGCCGGCCGCTGGGTTTTTTTGCGTATTCGCGTGGCGCGGCGACAGGATTCGCCCGGTCAGCGTGCGCTATATGCATGATAAGGAAGTCAAGCGCTATGTCCAAGAAATTTCCAGACTTGAAGAGCGATGACGAGGCCGACGCGTGGCTGCAGGGCGCGGACCTGACGGAATATGACCTCTCGGACATGAAGAAGGTGCGCTTCGAACTGGCGCGCAAGGACGCCGCGATCAGCCTGCGCCTGCCCGCCGCCCTGCTGGCGACGCTGAAGGCTGAGGCGGCGAAGGCCAACATGCCGACGCAGCGCCTGATCCGCATGCTGATCGAGGCGCAACTGGCCGAGGGGACCGCGAAGCCGAAGAAGAGGGCGCCTCGCAAGCCCGCCCGCCCAGGGAAGCGGGCGGCGTGAGCTCCGCGCCTCGTTCGCCCGCTCGGCAGAAAGGAGGGCGCGCGCGGACGAGCCAACCTCCTCGGCAACGACCGCTATGCGAGCGCGGCGAATCGAGCACAAGATGCGGGCGAGAGTGCGTCGCGGCCACGGCCCGCGCGGCTCGACTGCGCGGCGCCGCCGGATCGTGCTATTATTGCGCCGACCGTCGAAGGAGTGCGACAGATGCGCATCGCGGTCGTCAAAGCCGCTCGTGATGACGAGTCCGGCGTCTGGTATGTGGAGCACTCCGACGTCGACGGTCTGCACGTCGAGGGCGCAACCTTCGAGGCGTTCTGCCGCAACGTCGCCGATCTCGGCGAAGGCGACGGCGCCGGCGACGTCCACGTCGAAATCATCGCGCACGCCTCCGTGCGCGCCCGGGTCGCCGCCTAAAGGACTTCGGCAAGGCGGTCCGGCACAAGTTGGGCTGAGGCGGGGTGCGCCTTCCTCCGTCGTGGCAGGGACATGAAGTCGGTTGACGCCTGACGGAAGGCTCGGCTTCGGCAACGGCGCCTTCCCGATGTGGACCGCCAAACTCACGCGCGGCCAAGGTAGGAGATCTCCCGGTTTCCGTTCGAGGAGCTTAGCGCACATGCCAGGTCTTCGACCACGCAGGGCCGGAAACGCGCTCGCGTTGACGCGCAACCCCGTTTCGCCTTCCGCTCCTGACAACGGCGTCGGCGCCCCGATTGATTCTTTCGCGGCTCCATGGCTGGCCTATGCGTTCCCCTGCCCACGCTTCGCCCCCGGCCTTGCGGCCGATGACGCACGGCTCGGGGCCAGCGCGCTTCGCCACGCCTTCACTGTCGTGGACTGGCGCCACCTACCCCGCGCCGGCCGTCCCGGCGCACTGCCGCCGTAACCACGACGATGCCCACGCGCTATTTCATCGTCGTCCGGTCCTGCGCCAGCCGCTGCGCCTCGGCGATCTGCGCGGGCGTCATCATTCTGGCCAGGTGATCGCGGTTGACGAGGGCTCCGGCGTCGCCCTGCGCAGCCGGCAGATTGAACCACATGTGCGCGAGAATGTAGTTCTGCGCCACGCCCTGGCCCTTGACGTACATCAGGCCGAGGATGGTCTGCGCTTCGACGAGGCCGTTGTCGGCGGCCTTGCGGAACCACTTCGCCGCCTCGGCGCCGTTCTGCGCCACGCCTTGGCCCCGGGCGTGCATGAGGCCGAGGTTGGACTGCGCGGCGGCATGATCCTGATCGGCGGCCTTGCGGAACCACTTCGCGGCCTTGGCGTCGTTCTGCGGCACGCCCTGGCCCTTGACGTACATCACGCCGAGAATGGTCTGCGCTTCGGGGCGCCCCTGGTCTGCAGCCTTGTGGAGCCAGTTCGCAGCTTCGGCGTCGTTCTTAGGCACGCCGTGCCCGCCGCCATACATCACGCCGAGAACGAGCTGCGCGACGGCAATGCCCCGATCGGCCAGTGGCCGCGCGAGCGAGAAGGCCGCCGCGTAGTCTCCGCGCTGCAGCGCCGCATTGGCGTCCTCGAGAGGCCGCGCAACCGCGGCGCGGGACAGCGCAAAGGTCAGAATTGAGCGCCCGGCCAGCCGCGGGCCGCCGGCGCCAGCCCCGGAAAGCCTGCCTGCCTTGATCGCGCGCCAAAGCGTAGACCTGCTCGTTCCGGCCTGTTCCATCGGGGCAGAACGGAGTTCGCTTAGAGAGGACAGTGCGCCGTCTCCCGCTGTTCGACGCAACGTGAGCGCAACGCGGTTAAGACCGTCCTAATCCGCCGCGCCCTGGCGCCTTATGCCGACCCGGAGGCCCTCCATGCTTACCATTTGCTTAAAGTGAGCCTTGAACTCGCTCGGGGCCGATGCGGTTCGCTATTCCTTCATCGCAGTGGACTGGCGCCACCTACTCCCCGCTGGCCTCCCGGCGCACTGTCACCGTAATTCCCCTTTTCTCCCCAGGGCTCCGCTACACGTCTTTGCTCCCGGCCTCATCCAGATTTTCAAGCAGCGCCGCAGCCGCATTGTCGAGCTCGTCCAGTTGGCTGGTCACGATCGACCACAATACCTCTGGATCGACGTGGCGATATTCGTGCCGCAGCAAGTTGCCGAGCCCGTGGATTTTTGACCACGGAACCTCCGGCCGTGCGTCCCATGGACTGCGGCAAGTGTTTTGCGGCTTCGGCGATGATGAGGAGCGCGTGCTCGACCGCACGCTTCATTCCCCAACTCGCGGAAAACGCGCCAAGGTCAGCGTCCTTCGTGAGACCTTGGATGCCCGCGATCTCTTCGCGAATATCGATCAGCCACACGCGCGGTGAGCGGGCGATCATCAAAAAACCCGTATCGCTTCCCGCTCGATCTCCGCTCGTAAGGCCGGGCTCAGGCCTTCGCGCGTGCCGTAATCGACCTTTTCGCCCAACTGCTCCCGCAAATAGATATCCATGAACTCGTCAAAGCCGAACTGGCGCGATCTGTCCTTGTCTATGAAGACGTCGATATCGGAATCGGGGCCCGCCTCATCCCGCGCATGCGAGCCGAACAGATAAAGCGCCTAGCCACCGCGCGCGCGAATCGCGGGCTCGGCTTCCTTCAATCGCGCGATCACTTCGCTGCGGCGCATTGTTCATGTTAGCCCGACCATAGGCGCCCCGCCACCACAGGGCGTCGAAAGACGCCCGTCCTTCGACGGGCTATGGGGCCGGATGAGGGTTTTCAGCCGACAACGCTTCCGCTGAGGCGCCGCCGCGGCCAATAGCAGCCGTTGGCGCCCTCACCCCCGGCCCTTCTCCCGCACGGGAGAAGGGGGCGCGCACGCCGGTCATCACCCCTGGCGACACTCGATGTAGGCGCTGAGCGCTTTGGCTTCGTCCGCCAGATCGGGCGCCTTCATCGCCTGCGTCGCCTCCCCGATCTCGAACTTGATATTGTTGTCCTGAAGAAAATTGGCGGCGACCGACGGCGAAATTCACGTTTTGCGGAATATCGCCGGCGTAGGAACGCATTTCGACTTTCCAGGTATCTCTTTACGAGCAGCGCGCGATTCGCGATCGCCTTGCGATGTCGCGCTTGCGTCCTGGGCTGGCTCTACCCACCTGACTCTCGGGCTGGCACAGGAGGATCCAGTGACTGAATCCACAAGGCCGCGCGCGGTCGGCTTGAACCATATAGCATTGGAGGTCGGGGACATCGAAGAAGCGCTGGCGTTCTACGGCCGTCTCTTCGCCTTCGATCTGCGCGGCAAGAACGACACCATGGCCTTCATCGATCTGGGCGACCAGTTCATCGCCCTGCAGAAGGGCCGCAGGCGAGCGGCGGACGACGGCCGCCATTTCGGCCTCGTGGTCGATGACAAGGAGGCGGCCCGCAGGGCGCTCGACGCCGCGGGAGTCGCCCTGACCGACGGACCCTTCCTTGATTTTCGCGATCCCTGGGGCAATCGCGTCGAGATCGTCGGCTACGACAACGTCCAGTTCACCAAGGCGCCGAACGTGCTGCGCGGGATGGGTCTCACCCGCCTCGCCAAGAACGAGCGCGCCGAGAAAGAACTGGCCGAGAAGGGCATGGCGGTCGCGCAGGACTGATGCGCGGCGATCTGGGGCGCTGATCATTCTGCTTTGCGGCTCGACCCGTCGTCGTCAAGGCGCTTGCGAGGGCGGACACGTTGCGCGAACCCCTTCTCCCTCGGGGAGAAGGTGGCGCGAAGCGCCGGATGAGGGAACCGGGCCAACGCGATTTTCCGCCAGAGGCGCCGCCGCGGCCAATCGCAGCCGTTGGCGCCCTCATCCCCGACCCTTCTCCCGCACGGGAGAAGGGGGCGCGCCTCCGACCTTTAGCGGCACACGATGAACGCGCTGAGAGCTTTCGCCTCATCGGCCAGGTCGGGCCCCTTCATCGGCTGCGTCGCCTCGCCGATCTGGAACTTGATGGCGTTGTCCTGAAGGAAGTTTGCGACGACCGAGGCCTTGATCGCGAAGTTCACGTTCTGCGGGATGTCGCCGGCGTTCTTGATCTCGCTCAGAAAATTCAGCTTCGACGAGACGACGCCGATGAGATTGCCGTTCTCGTCGAGGAGCGGACCGCCGGAGTTGCCCGGCTGGACCGGCGCGGAAATCTGATAGAACCGGCTGTCGTCGCCGATCCCGGCGAGCGCGGTCACGATGCCGGTGGTGAAGTTGCCGCTCGTCGCAAGGACCTGGCTCAGGGGATAGCCGAACGCCTCGACGTTCTCTCCCTGCCTCGAGCCGAAGCGGAGCGCCGCCACGCGCGCCGGCTTGGCGTTCACTTTCAAGAGGGCCAGATCGTTGGTCGGGTCCTTGGCGACGAGCTTTCCGGTCTCGAAATTTCCCTGTCCCATGCTGACCTGAATATCGAGGCAATCCTTGACGACGTGGGCGTTGGTGACGAGGTGGCCTTCGTTGGTCACGAAGACGCCGGTGCCTGAGGAGACCTCGTGAGGTCCTGCCTCCCGGGGCTCAGCGCTGGGCGCGGGTTGCGGCTCGGGACTTGGCGTTCTCGTCACTTCGAGGGGTACCGGAGCTCCTGCATCGCGATAAGCGTTGAGGGCTTCGATCTGCCTCTCCTTGATGCAGAGGACGTCGGATTGGCAGGCTTGCCTCAGCCGCCAAAATGGAATTCCGACCTAATCGGCGTACGGCCTCCCTCGGGTAGCCTTAGCTAAGATACGCATAGGCGGCCGCGACAAGATTATCCAACTGGGCGAGTTCAGGAGTACGGCAAATGGCGAACTCGTCTGGGTAGCGAGCTTTGTGGCAATCGAAACTGGGG
This sequence comes from uncultured Alphaproteobacteria bacterium, assembly GCA_963758335.1. Classification (GTDB taxonomy): domain Bacteria; phylum Pseudomonadota; class Alphaproteobacteria; order Rhizobiales; family Beijerinckiaceae; genus Roseiarcus. Next base: position 303,654 of record CAVWVF010000005.1, read on the forward strand.
CTTTGAGCGATTGCTGCTTCTGATAACGCGAACGCGAGGATCAGTGGGGAAGCGAGGACCAGGAACAGGGCAAGCAGCCCTCTGTGGAATGCGATCTTGATCGTCGGGTTTCGATACACGGTCTTCGCCGCCCCCCATCCGGACGAAGTGTCCCAGCGCAGTATGGTATTTGGTTAGCGCAAAGAGCCCGGCGGGTCCATGGGCGCGTCGTCACATCATCACATCCTCCGGTGCCAAGCTCAGCGGCGAGCCACAACCAACCAAATTGGCGCTTTCCGTCCTCTGGTAACCGTCTTATCTTGCAAGGCCAAAGAGGCGGGCGGCATGGGCGTCAAGCTGGTCGTTGCGGTGACGGACGGCGATTGGTTCGACCATCTTGGCGCGCTGCCTCATCTGACCGAAGTGAATTTCTGGTCCCCGTCGGACCGGACGTTCCGCGCGCTCGCGCCCGGCGAACTGTTCCTCTTCAAACTCCACGCGCCGCACAACTTCATTGTCGGCGGCGGTTGGTTTGCGCATGCGACGATCCTGCCATGCTCGCTGGCGTGGGAGGCGTTCGGCGAGGAGAACGGCGCCGCGACGCTGCGCGAGATGCGAGCGCGGATCGCTCGCTACACGAAACGATCCGCAGACGATCGCGAAGACTTCCACATCGGCTGCCGGATACTCACCCAGCCGTTCTTCCTGCCAGAACATGCGTGGATTCCGGCCGCCGACCTTTGGCCGCGCAACGTCGTCTCGTTCAAGACCTACTCCACCGCCGACGCCGAGGGAATGCATCTGTGGGACAACATTCAGGACGCGATCAGCGCGGCTCCATCGCCGGGATTTTCAGCGCCGCCCGCGCCCCGGTACGGGGAGCCGACGCTTGTCCGCCCCCGTCTCGGCCAGGGCGCGTTTCGCGTTCTCGTCACCGACAATTATCATCGCAAGTGCGCCGTGACGCGCGAACGCACCTTGCCGGCGCTCGAAGCGGCGCATATCCGGCCATTCGCGGAAGGCGGCGAACACGAAGCCTCCAACGGCGTGCTGTTTCGCCGCGACATCCACAGTCTGTTCGACGCAGGCTATGTGACGATCGCGCCCGACCTCCGCTTCGAGGTTAGCCGCCGCATCAAGGAGGAATTCGAGAACGGCAGGCAGTATTACGAACTGCACGGGCGGGAGATCGCTCTGCCGGACGACCAGCGAAGCCGGCCGGATCGCGCGGTGCTCGAATGGCATAATGGAAGCCGGTCTCTCGGTTGAGTTGCGGGATCGGGAACTCGGGATTGAGGAAAGGCTCACCGCAATCCCGACTTCGGCTGGAAGGAGGCGTCTCGCCCCAATCTGGCGCTCAAGCTGCTGTTCACGAGAGACGATGGTGCTACATTGTGAGTGATACGGGCCACCCGCACTGGCTCGCGGCGGCAAATTCTGGAGTACACTAGGTCATGTATGTAAAGAAATTCGAGGTAACGGGTCTTTTCGGCCAACCAGGCAAGGTTGGCGGAGATTTAAACAAAGATTTAAACGTATTAACTGGTCGAAACGGGGCTGGCAAGACCAGTTTTCTGAAATTGATGTGGTACATCATGAGCGGAAATATATTAATTGCTCTGCAAGAGGTTCCGTTCAACAAATGTGAATTAGAAACTGATTTTTACAATTGCGTGTTGCATCGCCTCGGTCCCCCAACTTGTCGAGTTGAATTCCAATCTGATGAAAAGACTATTACGTTTGACGATTACGAGGACGAAGTTAACAACGTTTACTTTAATGCAGAAGACGGTGCCAATACTGAATTAATGGAATATGGTAGCTCGCTATTTCTTCCGACGTTCCGTCGAATTGAGGGTGGATTTACGCTAACAAGTAAACGACGACCTATCCGACAATCTTCCGGCATCGTCCCAAGGCAGCGTTCAGATATAGAAGAGGCCCTAATTGACTTAGCTCGGAAACTTAGTAATAAAAAACACATATTCGTCTCGTCAATTTCCACAACTGATGTCGAAACTCTATTGTTGAGGCGTTTTGGCGATTACTCACAGGAATATAATGATTTACAACAGAGTATGTCCGACGAAATTATAGGAACAATCAAGCAATACAAGGTTAGCAAGGAGTCAAATTGGACACCTCAGTCATCCGATGTCCTACTGGACGAAATAAGAGCGAAGATCGAAGCGATGGAGGGTAGGAGATCTGAAGTTATGGCTCCAATTGACACAGTTCGCGCTACTGTAGAACAATTAATAAAACACACGGGTATAAAAATCGGAACAAGATTGAGTTTCGGAGACGCAGCCAGGGGCGTCCCCTGGACCACTACTTAGATCACTATTCGATAAGGTGGAAAACGCGATAAGGGTGGAAACTTAATTTGAATATGTTGACGGTTTACTTAACCCCCTGAGGCCGCCGTCCGAGGCCAATCTCTGCGCTCCCCCCATCAAGGCGGCCGCGCCTCAACGCCTAACCCACCCTGCCCTTCTCCCGCCGCCTCCACAAGGCTCAGCAGGAGAAGCGAGGGCAATCAGCGCTCGCTGAAGGTCTGAGCTTCAACGGCCCGCGGTCATTGCCGGGGCCGCGAGAGGCGGCGGACGATCTCGGAGACGACGAGGGCGTCCCCCTCGCTCGTGTAGGTCGGCGCCTTCGGGGCGGCGCGGGGATCGTGGGCCTCGATGAGGCGGGCGACGAGCTGCATCGCGCGCTGGTCGCCGTTCGCCGCGCGGTTGGCGAGCGGCTTGGCCGCCGCCTCGAGCTTGGTAATGCGCCGGCTGCGGCCGTTCTCCTTCGCCGCGACGGTTTCGTCCATCGCCGCCGCGACGGCCGCGCCGAGGGTTCGCGCCCGCTTGCGCGAGCCGCGCGGATTGCCGGACTGGCCGGGTCGGAAGCGCGTGGCCAGTGCGACGAGCTCAGTAGCACCGTGTATAGTGGTAGTGGTAGTGGTAGTGGTAGTGGTAGTGGTAGTGGTAGTGGTAGTGGTAGTGGTAGTGGTAGTGGTAGTGGTAGTGGTAGTGGTAGTGGTACCGTATATGAGCTCGATGGTACCGGAGGTGGTATCGTCTCTGCGCGCCCCTCAGACATCGGTCGCCGTACCTTACTGCCTGTATCCCGTAGTGAGCCAGGGCATGCCTTCTCGCGGCGGAATATCCATAAGTGGCAACTGCCTCCCTTACTTGAGCACAATAGGACTGGGCCAGCGCGGGAGTTGCGACGAGCAGGGTCATTCCAATCGCAGCCAGGATCCGGATCATGTGGTCCTCTTCCTTGCGCAAGCGCGGGCGGCCAGGGGGAAAACAGCCTAAATGAACGGTAGAGCCTGGCTGGGGTTCCATTCCCCGCGGTGATCCTGCCGCCAATTGGCCTCCGTCGTACATATCGTCAGCTCTGGATAGACTTGCGACGAAATATTGGTGAAAGCTGCGCTCACTCAACACCTAACCCTGCCCTTCTCCCGCCGCCTCCACAAGCTCAGCAGGAGAGGCGAGCGCAATCAGCACTCGCTGAAGGCCTGATCTTCAGCGGTCCGCGGTCATTGCCGGGGCCGCGAGAGGCGGCGGACGATCTCGGAGAAGACGAGGGCGTCCCCCTCGCTCGGGTAAGGTCGGCGCCTTCGGGGCGGGGCGGGGATCGTCGGCCTCGATCGCCGGGATTGCGTGAAGTGGCGGCGCCGGATGGTCGCCATCCCGACCCCGCGGAGGAAGCCGGATCAGCGAATGATCCGGAACCAGCGAACCGCCGAGAAATCACGATCATGCGTCACCGAGGCGAAGGCGTTGATCGCGACCGCGGACGCAAGCTGGATCGCGTCGGGCAGCCTCAGCCCGGTTTCGGCGCGCAACCTCGCGGCCCTTTCCGCGATATCGACATCGAGCGGGACCACCCGCCAGCTTTCCAGCACCATACGATACCGCCACGCGAGATCGTCCTTCCGCGCCTTCAATGGCCCGGTCAGCACAGCCGGCGCCTAGAGCTTGACCAATTTTGGTCAGAGCAGCCTCCCCTCACCCTGGCCCTCTCCCGCATAGCCCGTGGAAAGACGGGCGTCTGTCGACGCCCTTTGCGGGAGAGGGGCGCAGCGGCGCGTTTCCCCCTTCTCCGCGAAGCGGGGAAGGTGGCCCGAAGGGCCGGATGGGGTGTGGCGAGCAGGTATGGCTCGGTGCAGTTTCGAGCTGCCGTTCGCGCAATCCGACTCGTGCTCGAGGCAGCGGGCCATACCCCATCCGGCGCTCCGCGCCACCTTCCCCAGCGGAGCTGGGGAAGGAAGGCCCCGCAGAGGCCAATCTCTGCGCTCCGCCGCCGTCATGGCTCAACGCCTGACCCGCCCTTCTCCCGCCGCGTCCACAAGCTCAGCAGGAGAAGCGAGGGCGATCAGCGCTCGCTGAAGGTCTGAGCTTCAGCGGCCCGCGCTCATTGCGCGGGCCGCGATAGCCGGCGCACCAGCTCCGCGACCACGACGGCGTCGGCCTTGCCGAGGCGTTCGGGCTCTTTTGGCGCAGGGCGGGTGTCTTCGGTCTCGATGAGGCGGGCGACGAGTTGCATCGCGCGCTGGTCGCCGTTCGCCGCGCGATTGGCGAGCTGCTTGGCCGCCGCCTCGAGCTTGGTGATGCGGCGGCTGCGGCCGTCCTCCTTCACGTCGACCTTTTCGTCGAGCGCCGCCGCCACCGCCGCGCCGAGCGTGCGCGCGCGTTTGCGCGATCCGCGCGGATTGCCCGACTGGCCGGGGCGGAAGCGCGTGGCCAGCGGCGGCCGGCGATAGCCCACGCTCCACTCTGGCTCGGGAGAGCGGTCGGGGGTTAGCAGACCTGGCCCCGCGTCCGTCTCCACGGCCAAGCCGCCCGCGGGAGAGCGGTCGGGATCGAAGGGTCCCGGCCCGCTCATTTGGCCACGCCTTCGGCGCGTCCGGTTCTCGCGCCGCGACGCCGCCGCACTCCGTGACTCGCCGAAGGATGGGAGATGGTTCGGACGCGGTGGAGCCGGGCGCCATAGCCCGTCGAAAGACGGGCGTCCTCGCGGACGCCCTTTGGGGCGCGGCCGACGCCGCCGGCGGCCGAGCCCACAGTATAAGACCGTAATGTCCCGCGGTTGCGCATGAGCGAATCCTTGGTCACCCGGCGAGCGGACCTTTCGCCATGACCCTCGATCAAGGAATCTACACCGGAGCGTGAAAGTAAAAATGAAGACATCGACGTTCATTTGATCCTTCTTCCGCCCGCGTTCCCCTGCGGAACGGGCCGAACGGGCGGCGATGATAAAACTGCCAATCTTGTCATGCCCGCGCATGCGAGGGTGACACGCGCCCAATGTACCTCTTGTCATGCCCGCGCACGCGGGCATCCAGAGTCATGGGCCTGACCGGTCCCAAGCGACGACGCTTCTGGATCCCCGCATGCGCGGGGGTGGAGCCGCCAGCGTCACATGTTCAGCGTTTCATAAAGATCCGCCCATTGCGGAGTGAACCGCTCAATCAGGTCGAGCTTCCATCGGCGCTGCCATTTTTCAGCTGCTTTTCCCGCGCAATGGCGTCTTTCACGTCGCTGTAATGCTCGTACCGGACAAGAAGCTTCACGACATATTTCGATGTGAATTGCGAGCCATGGCCCGTGCGATGCTGGAGAGCGCGCGCCGCGAGATAGTCGGTCATGCCGACGTAAAGCGTTCCACTGCGCCGGCTGGCCATGATGGTGACGCTGTAGCGGCGCTCGGTCATCGAACGACATTGCCACGGAGCGCCGCGCGAGCAAAGAACGCGCCTGGGTGCGGCGGCTCTGGATCCCCGCGTTCGCGGGGGTGACACGCCCAATGTACGCTCTCTTGTCATGCCCGCGCATGCGGGCATCCAGGGGTCGGGGCGCAAAGCGGCTAAAGGACACGTGTCGGGCGAGACTTTGGATTCCCGCGTTCGCGGGAATGACATAATGCGCTATGGCCTCGGCTGTATCGACTGATACGAGACCAGCCTGGAAATTAGCGGCGACGAGACGCTCGGCCGTGGATTTCTCGCCGGGCTCCCGGCGCCCGCTCCGGCGCCTTTTCCCGAAGGCCGGTCGCGGTTCAGCGGCCCGTGTCGTCCGCGTTTTTGGCGCCGGCTGCGAAATTCCCTGCTCCCGCGCAAAAATTCCCTGCACGTTCCCTGCTCGGCGCAAAAAAAATTCCCTGCTCTCCCGTGCAGGGAATTTTGCCGCAAGACCTTCAAATCCAAGGCCTTTTCGACGCATATCTTCGCGAAAAAGGGCCGAATTCCCTGCAAATTCGCTGCCCGCAGGGTTCCATGGGCCCGCAGGCCCCCTACCCCACCTCCAAGAGCCGCTCCGCCTCCGCCAGCTCGACCGACACGATCTGGCTTACCCCCCGTTCCGCCATGGTCACCCCGAAGAGCCGGTCCATGCGCGCCATGGTGATCGGATTGTGGGTGATGGTGACGAAGCGCGTGTCGGCGCGCTTGCGCATCTCTTCCAGAAGGTCGCAGAAGCGCTCGACGTTGTAGTCGTCGAGCGGCGCGTCGACCTCGTCGAGGACGCAGATCGGCGAGGGGTTGGTCAAAAACACCGCGAAGATGAGCGAGAGCGCGGTCAGCGCCTGCTCGCCGCCCGAAAGCAGGGTGAGAGTTTGCGGCTTCTTGCCGGGCGGGCGCGCCAGAAGCTCGAGCCCGGCCTCCAGCGGATCGTCGCTCTCGACCAATTGCAGCTCAGCGTCGCCGCCCTCGAACAGGGTCGCGAACAGGCTCTTGAAATGGCCGTTGACGACGTCGAAGGCGGCGAGGAGCCGCTCACGGCCCTCTTGGTTGAGGGCCCCGATCGCCTGGCGCAGCCGCTTGATCGCCTCGGTCAAATCGTCCCGCTCGGCGATCAGCTTGTCGCGGCTCGCCTCGACCTCGGCCAGTTCGTCATCGGCGCGCAGGTTGACCGCGCCGAGCCGCTCGCGCTCCTGCTTCAGGGATTCGAGCCGGCGCATGACCTGGTCGAGATCGGGCAGCGGGGCGTTCGGCTCGTGCCTGGCCAGCGCCGCGAGGCCGGCCGGCTCGCAGTCGAGGTCGGTCTCAATCACGCGCAGAAGCTCATCGCGCCGGGCGCGGGCCGCTTCGAGGCGAGCTTCCGAGGCGGCGCGCGCCTCGCGCGCTTCGGCCATCGCGTCCAGCGCCCGGCGCGCCGCCCGGTCGGCCTCGGCGAGCGCGGTCTCGCCGAGCACGCGGGCGTCGGAGGCCTCTTTCCGCGCCGCCTCCGCCTTGTCGAACTCGTCGGCCAGCGCCCGGCGGCGGCGGCCGAATTCGTGCGGAGCTTCCGCGAGCTGTTCGCGCTCCTCGTCCGCGCCGGCGCGACGCTCGGCGATCTCAGAAATCTGCGCCTCGGCCCGCGCCCGGCGCTCGTCCCACGACTTGCGCTCGGCGGCGATCGACGCTCCGCGGGCGACGCGCGCCTCCGCCTCGCGCGAAAGATTCTGCGCCGCGGCGCGCGCTTCGGCGAATTCCGCCCGCGTTTGCGCAGCGGCGCCGCGGGCGCGCTCGAGCGCGAGCGTCAGCTCCTCGCTCGGTGCGAGCCCGACCATCGCCTCTTCGGCGCGCGCCTTGCGCTCGGCCGATTCGTCGCGCGCGGTTTTCGCACGCGACGCCGCTTCCTCGACCGCCGACAGTCGCGTCAGCGTCTGGGCGCGCTTGCGCTCGAAGTCGGCGAGCGCGTCGCGGGCGCTGTCGCTCGCTGCGCGGGCGGCGCGAACGCGTGCCCGCCATTCGGCTTCCGACGCCGCGGCCTCGCGCAAAGCTGAGGCGGCGCCGGCGGCCTCGGCGCGCGCCGCCTCGACCGCCCTTCGCGCGCCGTCCGCCTCGCGCAAAAGGTCGCCGAGGCGGTTCTTCTCGGCGAGCCGCCGGGCGGCCGGCGTCGGCGCCTCGGCCGCGGCGACGAAACCGTCCCAGCGCCAAAGGTCGCCCTCGGGCGAAACGAGCCGCTGGCCGACCTCCAGAAGCGCCATGAGGCGCTCGCCCTCGGCCCGGGCGACAATGCCGATCTGGGCGAGGCGGCGGGCGAGCGCGGGGGGCGCGGTCACGCGGGAGACGAGCGGCTCGACCCCATCGGGCAGGGCCGGGTCGGCGCCGACGCCGGGAAGCAGCGACCAGTGCGCCGGCGCCGTCTCGTCGGCCGGCGCGTCGAGATCGTCGCCGAGCGCCGCGCCCAAGGCCGCCTCGTAGCCGCGCTCGACCGTGATCGCGTCGACGACCGGCGGAAATTCCCGCCCCGACATCGCGCCCAAGAGATTGGCGAGGGTGCGGGCTTCCGTGTCGAGCGCCTGCTCCGCGCGCTCGGCCTCGGCGAGCGGCCCGCGCGAGCGCGCCTCCGCTTCGCGCGCTTGCCTATGGCGCTCCTCGGCGGCGAGCGTCGCCTCCTCGGCCGCGGCCAGAGCGTCGGCGAGCGCGGTGGCGGCCTCGGCGCGCTTGTCGCGCTCGGCGTCGTCGGGGGCCGAGGCGCGCAAGCCGGCGAGCTCGCGCTCGATCCCAGCATATTCGGCCTCGAGCCGGGCGAGACGGCGTCCTTCCTCGGCCGCCGCGGCCCCGAGCGCATGGCGGCGCGCGTTGAGGTCGGACGAGGCGGCCTGGGCTTCCGCGAGATCGGCCTCGGCGAGGCCGAGTTTTCGCTGCGCTTCCTGCTCGCGGTCGCGCGCTTCCGTGGCCAGGCCGCCGGCGTTCTCGAGAGCCTCGGCGAGAGTGAGATCCTCGGCGGCGAGCCGCTCGACGACGGAAGCGGCGTCTGCGACCAGCGCTTGCTCGCGCTCGAGATCGCGGGCGAACTGCGCGGCGCGCCGTTCAAGCTCGGCCTCGCGCTCCTTCGCCCGCTTCTCCTCGGCCTCGAGCGCGTCGCGCGCCAGTGTGATGCGATGGAGCGCCGCGCCGCGGCGCGCCTCCTCTTCGCGCAAAGACGGCAGGTCGGCGGCGGCGAGCGCCTGCAGGCGCGCCGCCTCGCCCTGGGCGCGGGTGCGCTCGGCGACGTCGATGAGATCCGAGTCGAGCTTCTTCGCCGCCTCGGCGAAGGCCGTCTCGTGCTCCCGCCAGGCGATGAGATGGGCGAGCGCGTCGTGGCGGCGGATGTCGGCGGCGAGATTGCGGTAGCGGCTCGACTGGCGCGCCTGTCGCCTGAGGCTTTCGACCTGCACGTCGATCTGCTTCATGACGTCCTCGACGCGCAGGAGGTTGTCCTCCGCCCCTTTCAGCCTGAGCTCCGCCTCGTGGCGGCGCGAATGGAGGCCGGAAATGCCGGCCGCCTCCTCGAGGATCAGCCTGCGCGCCTGGGGCTTGGCGGCGATGATCTCGCCGATCTGGCCCTGGCGGACCAGGGCGGGCGAGCGGGCGCCGGTGGACGCGTCGGCAAACAGGAGTTGCACGTCGCGGGCGCGCACTTCCCTGCCGTTGACGCGATAGGTCGAACCCTCGTCGCGCTCGATGCGGCGGGTGACCTCGATCGTCTCGTGGTCGTTGAAGGCGGCGGGGGCGGTGCGGTCGGAATTGTCGAGCAGGAGGCCGACTTCGGCGATGTTGCGCGACGGGCGCTTGCCGGAGCCGGAGAAGATGACGTCTTCCATCCCCGAGCCGCGCATCGCCTTGAACGAGCTCTCGCCCATCACCCAGCGCAGCGCCTCGACGAGGTTCGACTTGCCGCAGCCGTTCGGACCGACGACGCCGGTCAGGCCCGGCTCGATCTTGAACTCCGCGGCGTCGCAGAAGCTCTTGAAGCCGGTCAGGCGCAAGCGCTCGAATTTCATCGCGGCGACCCTTCGGCCCGGCCGCCGGGCGGTTTCCCGCGGTCCGGCGCGCCCGTCAAACGTCTTCTCCGAATCTCACCCGAAGTGGGACGGATCGGATTAGCCGCCATATCGGCCCGGCGCAATCAACCCCAAAGGCCACAATCCCGCATCTAATTCGTGAGCACGGGCGAAACGGGCGGTGGAGCGGGCGGATTTCGGCCGCGGCCGCGGGTCGAGGCGGGTACGAGACGAGCATGCTCGCGCTATGGTTGTAGGCGACCGCCTTCCTGCATCGTTGACGAGTTCCCGCCCCGATCCTGCGGTCACGGCTACGCCGTGGCCGGCCGAGCCCGGCGGCGTTTGCAGGACTGGCGGAAGAAGCCGGGCGATCATCCGCTCGGCGCCGGCTGCAGGGAAAGGATGGCGGCGCGCGCGTCGCGGATCAGGTCGAGAGCGCCTGCCGAAAGTCGCACGATCAGCCGGCGCGCGTGGCGCACGACGCGGCCCGCCAGGGCGATCAGATGAAACCGCATCGCCTTCATGCGCCGCGCCGCCCAATCGCCGCCGAGCACCAGACGCTTCATCATCGCGTTGAGATTGTGGGCGAGAACCATGCGAGAACCATGATCGCCCACCACGCCGCATTGGCCCCGAACAGCCCGCTCGGCAGCCGCCCGCCGGCGAGATCGTCCTTCATCACGGCGTGCGCTTCCTCGCTCTTGCCGCAGCGCTCGCGCTGCCAGCGGATCAGTTCGTCGCCCGCCAGCGTGCGGTTGGTGACGAGGCCGAACAGCTTGTAGCGGCCCAGCGTCGGAAAGCTCATCGTCGGGAAGGGCAATTGCTCGGCATCGCCGAGATCGAGTTCACCCAACGGCTCGCGGATCGCCAGAAAGCGGTAGTCCGGCGCCGTCTTGCTCATGCCCGCCCAGTTCGGCACGTAGCCGACTTCCGCCCATTGCTGGCCGGCGGCGTAGCGCTCGCCATCGACGATCCGATCGAGCGCCTGCCAGGCCGCCTCGGGCAGTTGCGCCACCGCCTGCCTGAACTCCCCGGTCACGTCCGCCCCGATGGCGAATTCGATCACCCCGAAGCGCCGGTTCTTGCCCTCGGCGCAATACTTCAAAAGATCGTGCTGATAGGCGGCCGTATCCGAGCGCAGGTAAAGCTTCCTCACCCCGGCCGGAAGCAGGCGCGCCGCCTCTTCGAGAACGCGCAATTGCTCATGCCCCGCCGGCACGTTGCCGTCGCGGAACTCCGAATGCACGATCAGGCCCTGCTCGGCCCACCAGCTATTGAGCGGCTGATAGGCCTTGAACTGCTTGTAGCAGTACAGCGCCGCCCGCTTGTGCGTCTCAACGAGCGTGGCGTCCATGTCGAGCGTCGCCTGCGCCGCCGGATGCTGCGCCTGAACCGCCTGCAGAAGATCGCCGTTCACCCGCCACAGGCCCGCCACGCCCTCGCTCGACGCCGGGATGAACGCCCGTCCGGCTTCCCGCCGCGCCTCCTCGCCGGCATCGTGAAACCCCGTAAGCCAGCGGCCCGTCGCATGCGGCGAGGGCAGCGTGCGCGACCGCTGCCGCCGCCAGCGCCGCGCCTCGGCCCGCCGCTCCCGCCGAGTGCGCCCGTGCGCGTCCGCCGCCCGCACCAGCCGGCACAGACCGCCGTCCGCCTCCAGCCGGTCGAGATCGTCGAGACCCTCGCCCCCGGCAAGGTTCAGCAACACCAGCCCCGACACCATCTGCCGATCGCTCCAGCCTTGGCTGCCGCTCATCGCCACGTGGCGCGCCACCGATTGCTCCAGTCCGGCCGCGCGCCACAGCTCCAAATACAGGGGAAGCCCCGCAAGACCGGTCAGTCCAGCCTCGCCCGCCTCGCTTTCGTACTGGAACGGCAAGAGCCCCTGTGTCACCCTCACTCACCTCGTTGGTGATGGCGTTGATTTGCAAATCTCAGCCTATCTCACTGATCAATCAGGACCAACAGGGCACTTCACTTCCTTTGATGCGGAATCAGGGTTGCCCACAATCCCGCATCTAATTCGTGAGCACGGGCGAAACGGGCGGTGGAGCGGGCGGATTTCGGCCGCGGCCGCGGGTCGAGGCGGGTACGAGACGAGCATGCTCGCGCTATGGTTGTAGGCGACCGCCCTCCTGCATCGTTGACGAGTTCCCGCCCCGATCCTGCGGTCACGGCTACGCCGTGGCCGGCCGAGCCCGGCGGCGTTTGCAGGACTGGCGGAAGAAGCCGGGCGATCATCCGCTCGGCGCCGGCTGCAGGGAAAGGATGGCGGCGCGCGCGTCGCGGATCAGGTCGAGAGCGCCTGCCGAAAGTCGCACGATCAGCCGGCGCGCGTGGCGCGCGACGCGGCCCGCCAGGGCGATCAGATGAAACCGCATCGCCTTCATGCGCCGCGCCGCCCAATCGCCGCCGAGCACCAGACGCTTCATCATCGCGTTGAGATTGTGGGCGAGAACCATGATCGCCCACCACGCCGCATTGGCCCCGAACAGCCCGCTCGGCAGCCGCCCGCCGGCGAGATCGTCCTTCATCACGGCGTGCGCTTCCTCGCTCTTGCCGCAGCGCTCGCGCTGCCAGCGGATCAGTTCGTCGCCCGCCAGCGTGCGGTTGGTGACGAGGCCGAACAGCTTGTAGCGGCCCAGCGTCGGAAAGCTCATCGTCGGGAAGGGCAATTGCTCGGCATCGCCGAGATCGAGTTCACCCAACGGCTCGCGGATCGCCACAAAGCGGTAGTCCGGCGCCGTCTTGCTCATGCCCGCCCAGTTCGGCACGTAGCCGACTTCCGCCCATTGCTGGCCGGCGGCGTAGCGCTCGCCATCGACGATCCGATCGAGCGCCTGCCAGGCCGCCTCGGGCAGTTGCGCCACCGCCTGCCTGAACTCCCCGGTCACGTCCGCCCCGATGGCGAATTCGATCACCCCGAAGCGCCGGTTCTTGCCCTCGGCGCAATACTTCAAAAGATCGTGCTGATAGGCGGCCGTATCCGAGCGCAGGTAAAGCTTCCTCACCCCGGCCGGAAGCAGGCGCGCCGCCTCTTCGAGAACGCGCAATTGCTCATGCCCCGCCGGCACGTTGCCGTCGCGGAACTCCGAATGCACGATCAGGCCCTGCTCGGCCCACCAGCTATTGAGCGGCTGATAGGCCTTGAAGTGCTTGTAGCAGTACAGCGCCGCCCGCTTGTGCGTCTCAACGAGCGTGGCGTCCATGTCGACGTCGCCTGCGCCGCCGGATGCTGCGCCTGAACCGCCTGCAGAAGATCGCCGTTCACCCGCCACAGGCCCGCCACGCCCTCGCTCGACGCCGGGATGAACGCCCGTCCGGCTTCCCGCCGCGCCTCCTCGCCGGCATCGTGAAACCCCGTAAGCCAGCGGCCCGTCGCATGCGGCGAGGACAGCGTGCGCGACCGCCGCCGCCGCCAGCGCCGCGCCTCGGCCCGCCGCTCCCGCCGAGTGCGCCCGTGCGCGTCCGCCGCCCGCACCAGCCGGCACAGACCGCCGTCCGCCTCCAGCCGGTCGAGATCGTCGAGACCCTCGCCCCCGGCAAGGTTCAGCAACACCAGCCCCGACACCATCTGCCGATCGCTCCAGCCTTGGCTGCCGCTCATCGCCACGTGGCGCGCCACCGATTGCTCCAGTCCGGCCGCGCGCCACAGCTCCAAATACAGGGGAAGCCCCGCAAGACCGGTCAGTCCCGCCTCGCCCGCCTCGCTTTCGTACTGGAACGGCAAGAGCCCCTGTGTCACCCTCACTCACCTCGTTGGTGATGGCGTTGATTCGCAAATCTCAGCCTATCTCACTGATCAATCAGGACCAACAGGGCACTTCACTTCCTTTGATGCGGAATCAGGGAAGGCGCGAGAAAGCCGTGCGAAACGCTCATTTCGCCGCTGGCGGGAGGATTTCGTCGACATTGTCGAGCGCATGCTCGCCGGTGAGCTCGACCCCGTCGACGAAGAAGGTCGGGGTCGATTTGACATGAAGCTTCGCTGCGGCGTCGTCGTGCTCCTTTTCGACGGCCTTGAGGAGCGCCTGATTCTCGAGGCGGGCGTCGACATCGGCCGCCGACATGCCGGCCGCCATGACCTGCTGCTTCAGGTGAACGAGCGGTTTGGCGGCGAAGGCCCATTCGGACTGATGGTCGAACAGGCGATCGATCACCGCCTCGCGCTTTTCCTTGGCGCAGCGGGCGAGCATGAAGGCGCCGACCGCGAGCGGATCGAGCGGAAACTCGCGCAAGATGAACTTCGCCCTGCCCGTGTCGACATATTTGGCCTTGATCGCGGGCCAGGCGTCCCTGTGGAAGGCGGCGCAGTGGCTGCAGGTCAGCGAAGCGTATTCGATGATCGTCGCCGGCGCGTCCGCCCGGCCCTGGACGACGTCGGGCAGCGCCTGCGGCGCGGCGAGCGCCTGGACGTCGGCCGGCGGCGGAGCGGGCGTCCCGGCCAGGGCGACTGGGGCGAAGAGCGCGAAGGCGGCGAGGCGGACGAGGCGAAGGGCGGACATCGGGTCTCTCACGGGATTGGGCCGCCGCGACGGGGCAAACGGCAGGCGCGACAACCGCCCGCTCCATCGGGAGGCGAAGAAACGGGCCTGGCGATCAAATCTTCGACGAAGATCCGTGCGCCGCAAGGAAACTGTCCGATTCCCGCAGGGGAACCGCCGGAATTCGGCCGGGGTCCGCAAATGTCAAGCATGGAATGGAAAGGCGCTTGACAACATTACAACCCTTGTGATTGTATGTATACGCGGCGTTACGATGGGGAGTCGGCAATGAGATCATTGGCGGTTGCAGTCTGGCTGGGCGTCGGCGCGGCAGCGATTTCGCCGATCGGCGCTGTTGCTAAGCATCATGTGGTCGCCGCGCCGGCTCCGATGATCGGCTCCGGCGCTCCCGCCGTGCTGGTTATCGCCGGCGTGATGCTGGGAGCGATGTTTTTGAGGCGTAGGCGGCAGTCCTAAGCTCAACGCGGCCGCGCCTGATCGAGGGGCTCATCATTTCGATTCGCTCTTATTGTGTTTCGTGTTGATACGGTCCGAGTCCGGCAGCGGCGGCGATCCAGGGAGCCGGGCCGCCATCGGCGGGCATGGCTTCGAGGGTTCGGCGCCAACTCAGGTACGTGGGAAGGTTTTCGGTGGCGACGCCGTGGAAGCGTCGCATCCACTCTTTGAGGCGTCCGTGGTAGGCGTTGACGTTGTTTATATGGAACTGCGATTCTTCGGGCTTGGGGTTGCCGGGCGCGGGTAGGACATGGACTTTGAGCTTGGCCCGCTTGGCGAAAGCGGTGATGGCCGAGCCGCCGTCGCAGCAGAAATCGGTTGAAGGCGGAATTCGTTCGCCGAACGCTTCTTTTAGGCTGGCGGCGTCGAGGCGGGACAGGACGGCGTCGAACGTGGCGCCGCTGCGGTCGCGAGCCACGACGACGGGAATCTGCTCGGCCGAGAGGCCGCGCTTGGCGGCTTTGCCGCCGCGGCGGCGCGCGGGCCTGGCGAGGCCGCCCCGCCGACCCTTTAAGGACTCGAGTATGAATGTTTCATCGGCCTCGACGATGCCCGAAAGGCTCTTGGGTTTGTCGAGGTTGAGAGCGGCGAGAAACCGATGCCGCCATCGGAAGGCGGTGCTCGGGTGGATCTGGCAGCGGTCGGCCGCCTTGGCGAGGCTCTCCCCTTCGATCAGGGCTCGCGCCTGATCGAACCAGCGATCCTTGTTGTGCAGGCCGGCCACCGGAGTGCTGTGAACGGATTGAAAGTCCTGCGGCATTCCACGCAGCGATAGCGCGGCAAACCTCTCGCCTCACCCCAGGGCCGGACATCGAGCGCGCCGCAGCGCGGACATCCCGTCCGCGAATAACGCTCCTTTGCGATTTCCCGGAAAATATCGCGCTCGCCCGATGCGGAAAGCGTCGCCGCAACCGCATCGCTGCGCTCCTCGGCCCTCTTCGCGTCCCCCGCCGCAGACCTCGGTTCGCAGATCTCGACGCCCTCCTCACAGGGATCGTCAGCTTCCGCGAGCGCGAGCTCGCGAAACACGACACGGCGCTGCGCCGCACTCAACGACGACAGCGCGGCCAGCCATCCCGCGAAATCCGACGGCTTCATCTTCGCCCCCAAAGCCCAGAGCCTTTATCGCTCATGTCAACACACATTGCAATAAGAGCGTTTCGATTTGAGCGAAGAATCGGTGTTGGCTTCGGCCGCGGCGAGGTCGTCGGGTTCCAAACGTAGCGCCAGTCTATGGCCTCGACGGCTCGACAATCGACTGGCGCTTCGACCGAAAGAAGATATCGGGACGGCACGTATCTCGTCAGGCCGAACACCGAAAGCGCCGCATACTTCATCCGCTGCGCGAAGGCCGCCCAAGGGTCGGGCGTGTCCCAAGTCCGGTCGAAATAGATATAGCGGCGGCTGTAGCCCCGTTCCGGGGCGGATTCCAGAAGCGTCTGTTCCTCGAAGGTCGACAAGCGCAAACTGACATACACCGGTTGCGAACAGTCAGGCGCCTGAAACACCAGAGCCCGTGAGACCATACCGCCGGTTGTTCTGTATTCACGCAGGCCCAGGCCGTGCGAGCCTGCAACGCGCAAAACGCCCGGTTCTAGGACGCTGGCTTCGTCAAGGAACGCATTGGCGGACAGCGCTCGGGCTGCAAGCGACCCCACGAGGATGGCCGCGAAGACCGCGTGCGGCGCCGAGAATCTCACGCAACCACCCGCCTCTCCGACGACCCATAGAGGCTGATCAGGAGGATCGCCGCCGACGCGCCGATGGCGAAGATCTGGGCGCCAGTCCCATGATGCCAATATTGATACAGGTCAGAGTTCCACGCCATGAGGCAGAGTCGGATAACATTGCAAAGCACCATCGTCAGACCGACGACGCCTCCCGTCACGAAATCACGAGCTTGCCAGCGCTGATCCCCAAGGCTGCGCACCGTCACCCAGCAGAGCGCGGCAAGCGATAGATTGTGGAACGAGGAACAGAGATCATAGACTACGATGCCGTGACCATCCGGGCCGGTGATGACGTTGCCGCGCCACACTGTCCCCGTCCGAACGGCCTCAAGCATCGTTCCGACGACGGCCGTCTCTGCGCGAAGCAAGGGAAGTGCGAACAGCTTGAAGACAATGCGTCCCCAGAACTCCTGTGCCGAGAGTGCTGCAAGGACGATTGAGGCTGTGCGCAGCCTGCGGTCGCCTCCACTGACGAGCCAAGCAAAAATGGCGACGCCGAGCGCAGTGACCCAGATTATTCGAGTCGACGGGGCGAAGACGAGACAGCAAAGCGCGACGGCGATTAAGTAATCTCGCAGTTGCGCAACGGGGGCAGGATCACTCGAGGCGAGGAGACGAAAGATGGCGTACCATGCCATGAGCTGGAAGACGCCGACTCCGGCGAGGTCGTTGAGAAGCTGGACGGGCGAATCCGACGGCGTCTCCCTTAACACGCCGAAGAGTTGATTCGAAAAAACGATTGCACAAACCCAAATCAAAACATCACGGCGCGGCAGGTCGAACCCGACGCGTGTCTCACGAATATTCGTCAGCGTTCTTGTAGCAAGCACACCAGTTGAGTTATCCCGAAAGCACTTCGGCAGGACCGTCCGCCATTCTACTAACCTACCACACGCCTGCGCCGCCGCCAATGCAACCAAGCCGTTGCAATGTCGTTGCAAGCAGCGCCCCGTCGGCGGGCAGTCGGCCGGTTCCCGCGGGAGCCGGGAAAATCGGCGGAAAGGCTCCAGGCGCCCGTCGCGGTCGCTGAGCGCGCCCCGCGGCTTGACTCCGGACCCGTGGTACGGACTCGATCGTTCCGACCGGAGACGAGACCATGAGCGCGCGGTCGCGAAGGAGGCGGGCGTCGGCGTCGCGACGGTCCGGTTCTACGAGCGAAAGGGGCTGATCGACCAGCCGCCTTCCGGCGGAGGGCTCGACGCGATCGAAGGCGAGATCGCCGAGCTCCGGGGCTGCAGGAGGAGCTTGCCCGTCTCCCGACCGACGCGGGCCGGCGGGCGCCGGATCAGCGTGCGAGATCCTGGCCGAGCTCGGGGCGCTCGAGGATGTCGCGGGGCCGACAAAGCGCCGATGAAAGGAGAAGACAATGAGCGACACTCAGATCCCCGAGCCGCCGCTCAACTCCGCGCTCCTCCTAATCGATTTCCAGGCGGACTTTCTCGATGACGACGGCCGGATGCCGGTCGCAAGGGCCCAGGTCGCGCCTGCTGTCGCCGCCGCGGCGAAGGCGGCGGCCCTCTTCAAGCAGCGTGGACGGCCTGTCGTCGCGATCGGCAACGAATTCCGCAGCGACGACCGCTTGGCGAACTTCTTCCGCTGCTACGCGAGCCTCGCCGGATCGCCCGGCGCCCGCTGGGACGCCCGCGTTCCGCTCGACGGCGCCGCCTATTTCCCCAAATGGCGATCGAGCGCCTTCTGCAACCCAGATCTCGAGCCCTGGCTGAGAGCCCGTGGCGTCGGGACGCTCGTCCTCGGCGGCCTGATGGCGCGCGCCTGCGTGTCGGTGACCGCCAAGGCGGCCATGGCCCGCGGCTTCCGCGTCATGGTCCTCGGTCCGGCGATCGCCTGCGCGACCGACCGGTCGCGCGCAAGGGCGCTTGCGCAACTCGAACGGCGCGGCGCCTCGGCGTTCGCCTGACGGTCGCAGCGAAACACGCCCGCCGCAGCGCTGCAGCGAGAAAAATCCGGGCCGCTTCGAACCCGGATCGAGCGCTGATCGTCTGCAACATCGCCCTGATCGCCCGAGGCCCGCCGATCTCCTGAAGTCATAACCGGACTCGCGGTCCAACCCCTGCCGTTACGTCAGGCTCGAAGCTTGAGAACGGATGTATATCCGGAGACTTTCAGACAGAACACGTGCGGATTTACGCTCGATTAAATCCGCGCTCTTACGCTCTATTCCTGGATACCCAGAACAGGGCTTTCGCTTGAGCACAAGGCAACCCGCCGCGCTGGCCGACGCTCTCGATGAGTTGCGACTCGTCGCCCTGAGCCGCGCCGTCATCCAGTCTCAGGACATCATCGTCCGCGAACAGACGGCTGTGATCGCGAGCCTCGAGGCCCAATCGGCGCGTTACGAGACGGCGATCGAGAACGTCGGGCAGGGCGTCACCTTCTTCGACGCCGAAGGCAGATTGATCCGGTGTAACCGCCGGTTCGCCGAAATTTACAGCCTCGCTCCGCACGAGGCGCAGCCCGGCGCCACGGTGCGGGAGATCGCCGAACGCCAGTTCATGGCCGGGGCCTCGCCGGGCGCCGCCGACGATTATGTCGAACTGTGCAATTCGGTCGGCGGGGACGAGAGGTCCAAGGCCTGGTGCGCGCGCCTTCCGAGCGGCCGGAGCGTGGAGATCCATATCCAACCGATGCCCGAGGGCGGCTGGGTTTCGACGCACAACGACGTGACCGAGCTTCACGAGCGCAGCGCAATCGTCGCCGAGCGGATTTCCCTGCAAAGGCTGATCGACCTCGTCCCTGACAATCTGTGGGTGAAGGACGCAGCGAGCCGCTTCGTCATCGCCAACAACGCCACCGCGCGACAGATCGGTCTCGATGCGTCAGGCGATCTGATCGGCAAGACCGATCTCGAGCTGCACCCCGCCGACGCTGCGCGGAAATACCTCGCCGACGAGCGACGCATCGTTGAGACGGGCCGGCCGCTCATCGATTTCGAGGAATATGTCATCGATCCGAGCGGCCGGAAGGTATGGATCTCGTCGACGAAGGTGCCGCTGCGCGACGACAGCGGCCAAGTCGTCGGACTTGTCGGGATCTCGCGCGACATCACGGCGCGCAAACTGGCCGAGACTCTGCGCGACGGCACACCTTCGCGGTCACTGGGCCTTCATCAGGATCGACCCCCGCCTACCGTTCCTTCGCCCGCAAATATCGCGCCTGTTTTCTCCAGGCGCAGATTCTCGAAATGATCGCAACGAGCGCGCCGCTGGCCGACGTGCTCGTTCGCCTGACGCATCTCGTCGAATCCCAGCTGGACAGAGTGCGCGCCTCGATCCTGCTTCTCGACGAGGCCGGCCTCCGCCTGCATCATGGCGCGGCGCCGAGCCTGCCCGTAGCCTACACCAGCGCGGTGGACGGACTGCGGATCGGGCCGCGCGCCGGCCCGTGCGGGACGGCGGCCTTCACACGCCAGGCGGTGATCGTCGCCGACCTGTCGAGCGACGAGCGCTGGACCGAATACCGCGCGCTGGCCGCCGCTCACGGCCTTCGATCCTGTTGGGCGACGCCGATCCTCTCGCATCACGGACAGGTCCTGGGCACGTTTACGCTCTATTCCGGCTCGGTGCGCGAGCCCAGCACGGCGGAACTGCGGTCGATCGACGCCGCGACCAAGATCGCCGGCATCGCCATCGAACGCAAGCTGGCGGAAGACCGGATTCAGTTCATGGCGACCCACGACGCGCTGACCGGGCTTCCGAACCGCGCCCTGCTGAAAGAGCGCCTGACGCGCGCGATCCAGCTCGCGCAGCGGCACGACCAATGGGCGACGGTCGCCTTCGTCGATCTCGACAATTTCAAATACGTCAACGACAGCCTGGGACACAACGCCGGGGACGAACTGTTCAAATCGCGCGACCGACACCGTAGTTCGCATCGGCGGCGACGATCTCCGGCCGAATGGTGGCGTGCCTGCGAATTCGTCGTCATCTTCTGCGATCAGGCCAAGGACGCCGAAGCCGTCATCGCGACGGTGCACAAGCTCCAGTCCGCGATCGCCGAACCGGTCCAGATCGACGGCCGGTGGTTGAGCGTGACGAGCAGCGTCGGCGCCGCAACCTACCCGAACGACGGCCAGGATGCGGACGTCCTGCTAGCCAATGCCGACGCCGCCATGTATCGGGCGAAAGATGTCGGGCGCGACAATTTTCAATTCTATCGGCCGGAGTTCCACGTCAGGGTCCACGAGAAGTTTCAGTTGCAGGAAGAGTTGCCCGCGGCGATCTCGCGCGGCGAGTTCGTGCTGCACTATCAGTCGCCCAACCTCCGCACGCGCGCAATCTTCGCCGTCGAAGCGCTCATCCGCTGGAATCACCCGACCCTCGGGCTGCTTCCCCCGGCGCGCTTCATCCCGCTCGCCGAAGAGACCGGACTGATCGCGCCGATCGGGCAATGGGTGCTCAACGAAGCCTGTCGCCAAGCGAGGGCCTGGCAGGACCGGGGCCTGCCGCCGATCAGGATGAGCGTCAATATCTCCGCGCGGCAATTCAGGGACCGACAGCTGACCCCGATCGTGGCCCGCGCGCTCGCCGAAAGCGGCCTCGAAGCGAAATTCCTCGAGCTCGAGCTCACCGAGAGCCTGATCATGCAGGACGTCGATCAGGCGGTCGCGACGATGGAGGAACTGGAGCGGCTCGGCGTGCAGCTGTCGATCGACGACTTCGGCACGGGCTACTCGAGCCTCAGCGCGCTCAAGACCTTTCCGGTGGCGCGGCTGAAGATCGACAAGACCTTCATCGGCGGGCTGCCCGGCGACGAGGACGACATGGCCGTGGCGACGGCCGTGATTTCGCTTGGCCAGAAGCTCAACCTCAAGGTCATCGCGGAGGGGGTCGAGACGGCCGAGCAGGCCGCGTTCCTGCGCGAGAACAACTGCGACGAGATCCAGGGATATCTCCTGAGCAGGCCGATCCCGCCGGCAGAACTGGAGAAGTTCCTCGAGAGCTGGGCGTAGCGCCTTCTGCAATTTGGTCGAAATGGCGCCGGCCTGCTCTTTCCTAAGCCCGAGCTCGACCGGCGGCTCGCAGCATGTCACCCCAGGCGGGGCCGCCAAACCATAATTCACCCGAATCCGGTCCCGGCTGTTCCCGGCGCGAGCCGAATCAGCCGGGAATCCTCGACCGCCGCCTGACGGTGCTTGACCGCTTCGCGATAGACCGGGTCGCGGATCATCTCGACGAAAGCGGCGACGCTCGGGTATCGCGCGATGAAGCAACGATCCCAGCGTTCCTCGGGCGGGCCGATCAGCATGAGCTCGAATTTGCCGCTCCAGACGATCGAACCGCCGAGCCTGCTGAAGACGGGCAGGCTCTCGCGCCCGTAGGCCGCATAGGCTTCCGCTCCGCTCGCCGAGCGCCCGTCCGGATAGGACGCCCGCTCGCGCAGGCGCACGAGGTTCAGCATGTGGATCGGGCCTTCGCGGTCGGCGGCGCGAAAGGCGGCGAAAGTTTCTTTTGTCGGATCGATGAAGCCGGTCACGCAAGCCCTCCTCTTCGAGGGCCTGAGCTTATCTGAGCTCCGCTTGGCGGCGAAATGCCGACCTTCCCCTTAGTGACGCCGCGGTCCCGCAAAGGGTCGACGTTTACCGCTGACGTAAAGGCGCGATTTACGAATCCTACGTTAATTACAGGCGGCGGAATGCGAAAGCGCTCCCGCGGGCGCGGGTTCACCTGCTGCTCCGTTACGACACGCGTAATATTCGGGCCGCTGCATGGCTTTGTTCGATCTGTCGCTTCGCGACCTCGCGCGGCGGGGCTCGGCCTCGGCCGCCGTTTCGAGCGAACCGAATCTCGACGACGCCCTTTTGCGCGAGCAATACCGGTCGCTCGCCCGCATCGCGCCCTATCATTGCGGCGTCGCCATCGCCGGGACCGCGATGCTGGGCTACTTCGCTGGAGAGGCGTCGCCGGCTCTCCGCGCCTTTGTGCTTGTGGGCGCGTTCGCCTTCGTGCTCTTCCGGCTGGTCTACTGGCTCGCGGTTCGCCCGCGCATGGAGCGCCAGAGCCTCGACGTCATTCGCCGCGACCTTCGCCAGGCCAACGTCGAGATTCCGACGCTGACCTTCCTGTTCGCTGTGCTCGCGGCGACGACCTTCGGGCAAGTGGGGCCGATCGAAGAATCGCTGTTGCTGACGGCGAGCTGGATCGTGGCCGCCGCGTGCGCGCTTTGTCTCATGCGCTTGGCGCGCTGCGCGGTTCTCGTCGTCGCCGCCGCCGCGGCGCCGATCGCGGCGGCGTTCGTTCTCTGCGGGTCCCCGTTCAGCCTATGGCTTGCCGCCCTCATTGTTATCGCCTCCGGCCTCATCAGCTTCATGCTGATCGAGAATTCCCGCGCGTTCTCCGAGATCATCTGTTCCCGCTTCACGATCGCCGAGATGCATCGCGCCGCGGAGGCGGCGAGAGAGACCGCCACGGCCATCGCTTATACGGACTATCTGACCGGGCTGCCGAATTCGGCGCTTTCTACTGTCGCTCTTGGCCGATCGGGCCCAGGCGGCGCAAGCGGGCGCAAAGCCCTTCGCGGTCGGCCTCATCGACCTCGACGGCTTCAAGCCGATCAACGACATTCACGGGCAGCCGGCCGGCGACGCGATCTTGAAGCAGGTCGGCGACCGGCTCGCCGGCGCAATGCGGGGACGCGGCCACGCCGCCAGAATGGGCGGCGACGAATTCGCGGTCATTTGCGAGGGCGTCGTGGGGCGGGGCGATGCGATCGCGCTCGGACGCGAGATTCGCGGGGTCTTCGCGGCGCCGTTCCATCTCGAAAACCTCGCCATTCACGTCGGCTGCACCTCGGGCTTTGCCCTCTTTCCCGATTCGGCCGATCAGCCCGACCAGCTCATCCGGCTGGCGGACATTGCGCTCTACCGGGCCAAGAGGAGGCGGCGGGGCGATATCGGCGTTTTCGACATCGGCGACGAGAACGCCGCCATCGCGCGCGCGAAGCTCGAACAGGCCCTCTATCAAGCAGTCGCATGCTCGAGCATCGGCGTCTGCTTCCAGCCGATCGTGGAGCTTGCGGCAGGCAGAATCAGCGGTTTCGAATCGCTTGCCCGCTGGCGCGATCGCGAGCTCGGGTCGATCGCCCCCAGGGTCTTCATCCCGGTCGCCGAACAATTGGGCCTGATGGAGAAACTGTCGTTCGATCTTTTGCAGAAGGCGGTCAATGCCGCGGCGCGATGGCCGAGCGACGTGTTGCTGAGCTTCAATCTTTCGGCCGAACAATTGTTGAGGCCGAACGCTGGCCCCGACATCGTCGCGGCGCTCGAGGAGTTCGGGTTCTGCGCCTCCCGCTTCGAGGCGGAGGTGACCGAAACCGCAATCATGAAGAATTTCGACGCCGCCCGCGCCACGATCGAGATGGTGCGGGCGGCGGGCGTCCGGGTCGCGCTCGACGACTTCGGCGCGGGCCATTCGAGCCTCGCGCAGGTGCGGGATCTCGCGCTCGACAGGATCAAGATCGACAAGAGCTTCGTCGATCGGGTCTGCGTCGACCCGAAGATCGCCAGTCTGACGCGGTCGATCGTCGACATGGCGCGCCGCCTCGATCTGCCGTGCGTCGCCGAGGGAGTCGAGCGCCCGGAACAGCTCGAGGAGCTGAGGCTCGGCGGCTGCGCGGACGGCCAGGGCTGGCTCTTCGCCGGGGCGATGCCGGAGGCGGACGCCGCCCGGTTCATCGCCGAGCGGCGCGGACTGCCGCACTAAGAGGTCGTTAAGAGCCCGCTGACCGCTTCGCCCGCCGCAAAGCGGCGCAACCCTTTCCCGACCGGACTCTTCGTTTTTCACCGCGCCGCCCCCGCATGGGCCGACCGCTCGCCTCTCACGGGATGCGAAAAAACTGCGCGGGAATTGACCCAGGCCAAACCGCCGTAAACATCTTCGTGTTAACGGCGCTCGCGGAACGACGGAAAGGGGAATTTTAGAAGGATTCGATGCGCGATAGACCTGCCAAGTCGAAGTTGGAGGAGAGCCGTCTGCGGACGCGCTACGACAACTTCATCGGCGGCGAGTGGAAGCCGCCGGTCAAGAGGCGCTATTTCACCGACAAGAGCCCGATCGATGGATCGACGCTCGCGGAAGTCGCGAGGTCCGACACCGAGGACGTCGAGCGCGCGCTGGACGCGGCGCACGCCGCCAAGGTCAAATGGGCGTTGACGTCGCCCGCGGAGCGCGCCCGCCTGCTGTTCAAGATCGCCGACCGGATCGATGAGAATCTGGAACTGCTCGCCAGGGTCGAAACGCGCGACAACGGCAAGCCGATCCGCGAGACGACGAATGCGGACGTGCCGCTGTCGGCCGATCACTTCCGCTACTTCGCCAGCTGCATCCGGGCGGAAGAGGGAACCATCGGCGAAATCGATCACGACACCGTGGCCTATCATTTCCGTGAGCCGTTCGGCGTCGTGGGCCAGATCATCCCGTGGAACTTCCCGCTCTTGATGGCGGCCTGGAAGCTCGCGCCGGCGCTCGCGGCGGGCAACTGCGTGGTGATCAAGCCGGCGTCCGACACGCCGATGAGCCTCGCGGTCATGATGGATCTGGTCGGCGACGTGCTGCCTCCGGGCGTGCTCAACGTGGTCTTCGGCCACGGCTCCGAGGCGGGCGCGGCCCTCGCCCGCAGCCCGCGGATCGCCAAGATCGCCTTCACCGGTGACACGACGACGGGCCGCCAGATCATGCAATACGCGGCCGAGACGCTCATTCCGATGACGCTCGAGCTTGGCGGCAAGTCGCCCAACGTCTTCTTCGCCGACGTGATGGAGCGAGACGACGCGTTCCTCGACAAGGCGCTGGAGGGGTTTGCGCTGTTCGCCTTCAACAAGGGCGAAGTGTGCACTTGCCCGTCCCGCGCGCTGGTGCAGGAGTCGATCTTCGACAAGTTCATGGAGAAGGCGGTGGCGCGCGTCGCCAGGATCAAGGTCGGCGACCCGCTCGACCCGGCGACCCAGATGGGCGCGCAGTGCTCGAAGGGGCAGCTCGAGAAGATCCTGAACTACATCGACATCGGCAAGAAGGAAGGCGCCAAGTGCATGACCGGCGGCGAACGCGCCTATCTCGGGGGCGCGCTCGATAACGGCTTCTTCGTCAAGCCGACCGTGTTCGTCGGCCACAACAAGATGCGCATCTTCCAGGAGGAGATCTTCGGGCCGGTGCTCTCGGTGACGAAGTTCAAGACCATGGAGGAAGCGATCGAGATCGCCAACGACACGATCTACGGCCTCGGCGCAGGCGTGTGGTCGCGTGACGGCCGCGTCGCCTATCGGGTCGGGCGCGCGATCCAGGCCGGCCGCGTGTGGACGAACTGCTATCACGTCTATCCGGCCCATGCGGCGTTCGGCGGCTACAAGGCCTCGGGCTTCGGCCGCGAGACCCACAAGATGATGCTAGAGCACTACCAGCAGACGAAGAACCTGCTGGTCAGCTACAGCGAGAAGGCGCTCGGCTTCTTCTGAGAGTAGAGACGGGCCGACGGCGCCGCCGGTCGGCGTCCGAAGGCCCACGACTTCGGCAGGAGCGGCGGCGACGGCCGCCGCTCCTTCCATGCCGCCGATCGAAGAGGAACCCGATGCCGGATCGCGTCGTCTTCACACCCGCCGCCGTCGCGCTCGTCCGGTCGCTGAAGGCGGCGCAAGGGCCGCTCATCTTTCATCTGTCCGGCGGATGCTGCGAGGGCAGCGCGCCGATGTGCCTCAGGCGGAGCGATTTCCGGCCGGGCGCGCAGGACGTCCTTCTCGGCGAAGTCGAGGGCTGCCCGTTCTATGTCGGCGCGGCGCAGTACGCTTATTGGGCCCCCTACCGGATCGTCGTCGACGTGACGGACGGCGGCGGCGACAGTTTTTCGCTCGAAGCCGCGGACGGGGTGCGGTTCACGGCCCTGTCCCGCCCCTTTGCGGACCCGCAGGCGTCCGCCCGCCGACAGCGCGCCGGCGAGCTGGCTTCGAGCCAGTGAGACAATGACCGCCCTCAGCGGTACTCGTTCTCGTCCTCATCCCCCTTCGGCGGCTTGGCATAGTAGGTGTTGAGGAGCGTCATCCGGGGCTTGGCGTTGTCGAGTGAGATCGTGTCGCGGCCGTGCCAGCTCGTGTGCAGAAGGTTGTGCGCCGGGTGGATGACGACGAAGGCGAAGCCGGTGTTGGGCAGGAAGGGCGCGGTCTTCTCCTTCACCAGGCCATAGGACTTCCAGGCGAACACGCCCATCGGCGAGATCTTGTAGACGGTCGTGCCGAGCTCGCGCTGGCTCTCGTCCTCGGGCATGTAGATGAGCACCGTCAGCACCTTGCGGCGCGTGTCGGGATGCGGCTTGATCGCGTAGCCGTCGAAGTCGGCGTAGAGCACCGGCTGGGGATACATCGGCACCGGCCAGCTCTCGCCGCTGCCCTTCGCCCGCATCTCGAGTCCCTTCCGGAGCCGCTCGCGCAGCGCGGCCTGGATCTCGGGCGCGGACAGGGCGTCCGAGACCGTGCGCCACAGCGCCGTGCGCTCTGGGTCGCCCGCCTCGACCCGGCGATCCCACAGCGTGTACTGCTTTCGCGTACGCGCGCCGTTGAGATCGACGTAGCGGTCGATGTCGGGCCAGCTCGCGATGAGTTTCCCGTAGACGTCGGGACTGAAGAACTTTTGGAAAATGAGGTGCGGATAGGGCTTTTCGAACAGGCTCGCGGCGCGGATCGAGTCGACGCCGTGGCGGACGATCGAATCGAACAGCGTTTCGGCGGCGACGACGTCTGCGATCATTCCTGAATTCCCGTTCCTTCAGCCCGCCGTCCCGGCCCCAACGGCTCGACGGCGCCTCCGCTCTTACAGCTTTCTCGCGACGAAAGCGACAATCCGGGTGATGACCGTCGCCGACGCCCGGTCGAGTGCGGCGACGACCGAGGCGGCGTCGGTCGCGGCCACAGGGGCGCGCGCGTCGAAGATCTGAACGTCGACGACGCGCCCGCTCATCACCGCGACGATCTTCGCGGCGACGTCGACATGCGCTTCGGACCTCGCCGCGTCCAGCTCGAAGGCGCGGATGTCGAGGTCGAGCTCGTAGTCGGCCGCCGCGGCGCCGCCGGCGAGCGAACGGGCGAGACCCGCGTTCTGGAAGGTCTCGACGAGGCGCGCGCGAAACAGCGACGACAGCGGCTGCGGCCATCGTCCGCCGGGCAGCAGGGCGAGGGCCAGCCCGTCGCGCACGAGAATGCGGTCGCTGTCGAGATCGAGGGTCGCGAACGGATCGGCGATGCGGATCTGCGTGCCGAGCGGGCGCGTGGCGGGCAGCCGGGCGGCCCCCAGGTCAAAGATCACGGAGGGCACGCTGGCGCAGGCGGCGAGCGCCAGCGCGAGCGCGCCGGCGGCTCCCGCCATGAGGCGTTTTCGGATTGGCCCCCCGGCTTTCCGCATTACTGGCCCGTGCGATATTCCGGCAGCGACGGTTTCGCTCCCCAGATGAGTTGACTCGGGTTCTGCTTGAATGAGCGGACCGTCTGGTCGATGTCCTCCAGGACACGCTGTCCCTGAACGGCGAGCGCCTCGTACTGGCGCAGCCCCGAATTGCTGAAGCGGTTGAGCCCGACGGAAATCTCCTTCACCCGAACGTCGAGGTCGTCGGCCAGCCTCCTGACCGACTGCGCCGCGTCGCCGAGCTGCGTCAGCGCGCCCTTGGTCCCAGGGGCGCCGAGGAAGCCCTGGGCGCTCGTGATGAGCCCATCGACCTTGTCGGCCGACCCTTTGAGCTTGGCGGACAATTCGGCAAAGTTTTTCAGCGTCTGATCGACGTTGCCGCGGTTGTCGCGCACCGTGGCGGCGACGTCGCTGACGGAATTGACGATGCCGGCGATCTTTTGCGAGTCGATCGCCTTGAGGAGGCCGTCAATGTCGATCAGCGCCGTATCGAGACGTTTCGATGTGTCGTTGAGCCGGGTGGCGAGCGAGGCGCCGTCGCGCACCAGGGTCTTGAAGTTGTCCGAGCTCTCAGCCAGCGACTGGCTGAAGGTTTGCACATTGTCGACGACGCCGCGCAGCTTGTCCGGTTCGACCGCCTTGACCAGCTTGTCGGCATCCTCCGAAAGGGTCTGAATGCGCGCGGCGACCGGCCCGATCGTCTTGCCGAGATCAGCCAGGCCCTTCAGCGCCGCATCCACGTTCGACCGGTTGTCGCTGAGCGTCTTTGAGAACGCGCTGACGTTCGCCATGGTCGAATCGATCGCGCCGGAATTGTCGGCCAGAAGCTTGTCGGCGCGGTTCAGCACCGAATCGGCCTTCCCCGACATGGCCTGGACGTTGTCGACGATGGCGCGAATCTTGTCCGCGTCGACCGCCTTGACGAGCTTGTCGGCGTCGTCGGACAGGGCTTGCAGGCGCGTGGCGAGGGGCTCGATCGTCTTGCCGAGATCGGCCATGCCCTTCAGCGCGGCGTCGACGCCCGCGGAATTGTTGGCGAGCGCCATCGAGAAGGTCTGGACGTTCTCGATCGTCTGATGGATCGGCTGGGCGTTGTCGACTAAAAGCTTGTTGGCGAGATCGAGCACGTAACCGGCCTTCGTCTGCAGGTCCGCCAGCGTCGCCGTCGGCAAGGAGGGGATGACGGGCGGGTTGCCGGTCAGCTCCCCTCCCTTCTCCCCGCCGATGAGCGCCACCGTCGCCGAGCCCGTCAGACCCTGCGTCTCGAGCTGCGCCTTGGTGTCCGAGTTGATCGGCGCGCTCGCGTTGGTCACGTCGATGTCGGCGACGACCTGGCTCGGATTGCCCTTCACGAAGCCGAGATTGGTCACCTCGCCGACCTTGAGGCCGTTGAAGAGAACGGTGGCCCCGGACGAAAGGCCGGAGACCGAGCCGTTGAAGACGATCTGATAGCGCCTGTGCGTGCCCGTCGCGCCGTAGCCGGCGATCCACATGACGAACAGAAAGGCGGCGACCACCGCGGCGAGGGTGAACGCGCCGATCAGGATGAAATTGGCCCGCGTCTCCATCAGTCAGCGCCTCGCGTCCTCGGCTTCGTTTCCGGCGCGCTCGGCGCGCCGCGTCCCGGCCGCTTCGGCGCGAACCACGCCTCTCTTGCCGTGAAAATACGATTTGATCCAAGGATCTTCGGATAGCAGAAGTTCGTCAATCGTACCAACCGCCGAGACCTTGCCATGGCCGAGCACCGCGACGCGGTCGCAGATGGCGTAGAGGCTGTCGAGGTCGTGGGTGACCATGAACACGGTGAGCCCGAGCGTCCTCTGCAGCGTGCCGATGAGATCGTCGAAGTCGCCGGCCGAGATCGGATCCAGCCCCGAGGTGGGTTCGTCGAGGAACACGATCTCCGGGTCGAGGGCCAGGGCTCTGGCCAGCGAGACGCGCTTCGTCATGCCGCCCGACAGCTCGGACGGGTATTTGTCGGCCGCATCCTGCGGCAGGCCGACGAGCTCCAGCTTCTGCGCCGCCAGCCCGTCCAGCATGCTCTGGGAAAGGTCGAGATGCTCGCGCATCGGCGCCTGGATGTTCTGCCGGACCGTCAGGCTGGAGAACAGCGCCCCTTCCTGGAACAGGACGCCCCACCGCTCGCCGATGAGGAGCCGCTCCTGCGCTCCGAGCTTGTCCATGTCGTAGCCGAACACCTCGATCGAGCCCGCCTGCTTGTGGATGAGCCCCAATATGGTCCGGGTGAGAACCGACTTGCCGGCGCCCGAGGCGCCGACGAAGCCGAGCACTTCGCCGCGATAGAGATCGAGATCGAGCCCGTCCATGACGAGCCGCTCGCCGAACCCCACCTTGAGGCCGCGCACGCGGATGACGGCTTCGCGCCGTCCCTCGAGCGTCGATGGGCGGCGCGCGTTCAATAGTTCACCGCGGTGAAGAACATGGCGAACACGCCGTCCATGACGATGACCATGAAGATCGACTTGACGACCGAGGCCGTGACGCAGCGCCCGAGCGACTCCGCCGAGCCGCGCACTTCCATGCCCTCGGTCGAGGCGATGAGGCCGATCATCACCGCCATGAACGGCGCCTTGATCAATCCGACCAGAAACGTTCCGGTGTAGATTGCGCCCTGCAGGCGCGTGACGAACACCTGCGGCGGTATGCCGGAATAGATCCAGCTGACGATAAGCCCGCCAGCGAGCTCCGCCATGTCGGCGACGAGCGTCAGCACCGGCAGGGCGATCGCCAGCGCCGCCAGACGCGGCATGATCAAGACCTCGAGCGGATCGAGCGCCATCACGCGCAGCGCGTCGATCTCCTCGCGCATGTTCATCGAGCCGATCTCGGCGGTGATGGCGGAGCCCGTCCGGCCGGCGATCATGATCGAGGTCATCAGGACGCCGAGCTCCCTCAAGCCGAGCACGCCGACCAGGTTGACCGCATAGGGCGAGGCGCCGAAGCGCGCGAGCTGGAAGACGCCCTGCTGGGTGACAATCGCGCCGACGAGAAAGTTGATCAGCGAAATGATCGGCACGCTGCGCAACGAATACATCTCGAGGTGATGCACCATCGAGGTCCAGCGCCAGCGCATCGGATGCAGCGCGAGGCGCAGCCACATCACGACGACCTCGCCGAGATAGTCGACGATGTCGATGAGGTCCGACCCCGCCGTGTAGACGGTCTCGCCGACCGCGGCGAGCAACATGAGCCCATGGTTGGGACGGTTGTCCGCGGGCGGCTCCAGGGGGCGGTAGCCCGCCTCCCGCAAGAGCAGGGCGTGTTCGGGCCGCGCGCCGCGGTAGGCCGCCGAGACACCGCCCGCTGTCAGTTCCGTCCGGGCGCGGTCGATGATCCAGGCGCCCGCGGTGTCCATCCGGTCGACTCCGGCGAGATCGATCGTCGCGCTCCTTGCGCCGAGGGCGCCCGACGCGAGGGCGGCCGCGCTCGTCTCCAGAGCCCTGCCGGCGCAAACCACCCACCCGCCGGCCAGGGAAAGGACGACGCCGTCGCCGGCAATTCGACGGGATACGGACGGCGCAACAGACAAAAGGCGCTCCGGTCAGAGGCTTGCTCCGTGCTCTTATAGCTGAGGACCAGCTTCTGTCGAGGCGCGCGGTCGGCGGTTGATCGGCAGTCGGAAGTCGGCAGTAGGCAGCGGGCCATCCAGAGACCAGTTAACCACGCCTGTCAATTCGGAGTCGGCGCGGCTTGCCTTTCACGCCAGGCCGGCCGCGACTCGCGGCGTCGCCAATTCCGGCCCGGTTTGTGCTCCCTCCATTCGCCTGCGTTCCGGCCTGGGCCGGCCGGTGGCGGCTCGATCGATCGATTGAGGCCGACGCGGGGGCGGCGCCGTTCTCGCCAAGATTTGACTCGCTTTTGCCGCGAATCGGAGTCCCGTTTCGTGGGTGGCTGATTCGTACGCACTTTGTTTTTGTCCTGATCGCGCCAGCGGCCGTCCCGCCGCAACGCGTCGTGGCGGCAGTTGGAAGTTGACAGTCGGCGCTTCAGCCATGCGTCCTTTGCCTAGGCCTGGCGAAGCGAATTGCCGACTGCCGACTGCCTGCTGGGCGGCCGAAGGCATGCGCCCACGCGAGGAATTGAACGCCCTGCGCGGCCGGGCCGGGTCGCCGCCGATCCGCCTTTGTGCTAGGGGCTTTCGGCCATGAAATCCCTAACCGTTTGCGGCCTCGACGAACTGGACCGCCACGCCGGCCTAGGCGTAACGCACGTTCTCTCAATTCTCGACCCCGATTGGCCGGAGCCGGAGGCGTTTCTCGCCTTCGATCCGCATTTTCGCGCCACCTTCCGCTTTCACGACGCGATCGAGCCCGCTCCGGGCGTCGTGCTGCCCGAAAGGGCCGACGTCGAGGCGATCCTGGCGTTCGGCCGCGAGGCGGGCGACGTCAGCCACCTCTTGATCCATTGCCACGCCGGAATCTCGCGCTCGACCGCCGCGATGCTGATGATCTTGGCCGACGCGCACGGGAATGAAAGCGAGGACGACGCCGCCGAACGGTTGTTGGCGATCCGCCTGCAGGCCTGGCCGAACTCCCGGATGATCGCCTTCGCCGACGAGCTTCTCGGCCGCGACGGGCGGCTCACCGCCGCCGTCAGCGGCATTTATGCCAGGCGCCTGAAAGCCCAACCTGAATTCGCGCGGCTGATGCGCCTCGGCGCCCGCGGGAGGGAGGTCGAGCTCGGACAGGCGGCGAAGGATAGCCTGATCAATCGCCGATGATTTCCTTTGACGGAAAGCGTTGGACGAATCGAGCTGCCCAACAAGGTCGCGGTCCGTTCGCGCAGCTTCTGGATCAGGTGGTCCGCGCCGCCGCCTTGGGCGAGGATCGAAGCAAATTCGTCGCGCCGCGTCGCGAGGTCGCTGATCGTTCCATTGAGATAGACATCGATCACCCGCCCGCCGCGGACCAGATAGTTGATCGTCACCGTCCGCCCGCCGGACTGGATCAGCTTCGTCTTGACGATCTCCCCGCCGCCGCGCAATTCCGGGCTCGTCTGCGGGTCGACGACGAAGCTTTCGCCGGAATAATCGGACACCTGGTGCGCATAATCCGCGATGATGAAGCGGGAGAAGGCTTCCCGCACCGCGGATCGCTGGGCGCCCGAGAAGGTCGCCCAGGCCGGCCCCGCCGCCAGCCTCGTCATTGTCCCGAGATCGAAGGTGGAGGAAATGGCGGGTGTAAACCGCCGGTCGCGCTCGCGCACACTAAGCTGGCCCGCCTGCTGGAGCGTCGGCAGCAGCTCCCGATAGTAGGTTTCGATGCGCCTGGCGGCCGGGTCGACCGCAGCAGCTCGCAGTGGGATCGGGCCGTAGGCGGCCAAGGCGAGCACCGCAATGGCGGCGATCCGGGTCAGGATTCGGCGGAGATTGAGGTCTTTCATCAGCGATATTCCATTTGCCTCGATAGGCGATTGGCTTCGATAGGCGACCTGCCGCTTGTGCGTCCGTCGTCACTTCGTTCGGCGGGTCTCGCGGGCGCAACAGGTCGCACGCTCAGATCATAACGCCTTGATGGGGGTCGTGGTCAAACCGCATCGAGCGGCGCGGGAACTGGTCTTCCGCATGTCGCCGGCTTATCGCGCGCTCCAAAGGGCGGAAGTCCCAAACCAAGAGACAATGCCGGCGCGGCGGAGGTATCGCGGCGCAAGGGGGGCGCCCGAGTCTTCTGGGCTGGCGGATGCTCGAGGGACAAGCGCTTGCCCGCGACGCTCCGGAAGTCCATAGAGACAAATGATGGCAGCATACCTATCATTTATCGCCCTGATCATGGCTTCGGCGGGGTGCCTGTATCTTGTCTGCGCCGCCGTGGTGTTTGCGAGATTCGGCGGCAAGGCGATTTCGGAGCCAAAACCGCTCCCCGCGGTGAGCATTCTCAAGCCGCTGAGGGGCGACGAACCGGATCTCTTGGGGAACCTCGCGTCGTTCTGCACTCAGGCCTACCCGGCACCGGTGCAGCTGATATTCGGGGTGCACGACGTCAACGATGAAGCAATCGCCATCGTTCAGCGCCTCAAGGCGTCGTTCCCCGAGAAGGACTTGCATCTCGTCATCGATCCGGCCGTGCATGGGACAAATCCGAAGATTTCAAACCTTATCAATATGATGACGGTGGCGCGTCACCCATTCATCGTGCTCGCTGACTCCGATGTCGGCGTGCCGGCAAACTATCTTTTGCGACTCGCTGCGGCCTCGGAGGAGCCCGGAGTGGGGTGCGTCACTTGCCTTTATCGCGGCGTCGCTGTTTCTAAATTCTGGTCCAAATTGGGGGCGCTCGCAATCGACGCGCATTTCCTTCCGAAGGTGCTGATCGGCCTGCGATCGGGGCTCGCCGAGCCCTGTTTTGGCCCGACCATCGCCTTACATCGCAGTCGCCTCGACGAGATCGGCGGCTTCGAAGCTTTTTCGGACCTTCTAGCGGAGGACTATGCGATTGGGGCGGCCTTGCGCAAGAAAGGGCTCAGGGTTGCCGTCCCGCCGCTTCTCGTGGACCATAACTGCGGCGAATCTTCATTTGTGGAATTGTGGCGCCACGAACTGCGCTGGGCGCGCACCATTCGCACGGTGGCCCCGCTCGGATATGCTGGTTCGCTGGTCACCCACCCGCTCGCTTTCGCCCTTCTGGCGCTCGCCGCCGGCGCGCCCGTCGCCGGCTCGGCCCTCGCAATTCTTGCCATCTTGGGCCGAATTGTGCTTTTGCATGTGACGGCCCGCAACCATCGCCCCGCCTTGGCGCTCTGTTGGCTGATTCCGGTCTGCGATCTGATTTCGTTCGCGATATTCGTGTGGAGCTTTTGCGGCCGGGACATTATTTGGCGGGGTCGGAATTACCGTGTTCTGGCCAACGGCACGCTGCTGTGCGCCGACTGAAGGACCAAATCGGTCATGATGCGAACGCTCTTCCTGCAAGCCCCGTCCTTCCGAGGCTTCGACGGCGGCGCCGGATCGCGCTATCAGGCCAAGCGCGAGATCGCCTCTTTTTGGTATCCGACTTGGCTCGCCCAACCGGCGGCCCTCGTCGACGGGTCGAAGCACATCGATGCCCCGCCCCACAAGATCGGTATCGACGTGGTGGTGAAACAAGCGCGCGACTACGATCTAGTCGTTCTTCACACCTCGACCCCGTCCTTCGAAAGCGATGTGAGGACGATCGAAGCGATGAAGGCGGCGAACCCCGGCCTCAAGGCGGGGATGATCGGGGCGAAAGTCGCTGTCGAGGCCGACAAGAGTCTCGAAGCTTCACCCCTCATCGATTTCGTGGCGCGCAGCGAGTTCGACTTCACCATCAAGGACGTGGCGGAGGGGCGGGACCTCTCGACGATCAAGGGGATATCCTGGCGCAACAGGGAAGGCGCGATCGTGCACAATGCCGAGCGGCCCGTCGTCGAGAACATGGACCTGCTCCCCTTCGTCACCCCGGTCTACAAGCGCGATCTGAAGATCGAAAATTATTTTATCGGCTATCTCAAACACCCCTACATTTCGTTCTACACCGGGCGGGGCTGCAAATCGCGCTGCACCTTCTGCCTCTGGCCGCAGACGGTCGGCGGTCATCGCTACCGCACCCGCAGCGTCGGCCATGTGATCGAGGAAATCCGGTGGGCCAAGTCCGCTTTCCCACAGGTCAAGGAATTCTTCTTCGACGACGACACCTTCACCGACGACGCGCCGCGCGCCGAGGCGATCGCCGAGGAGCTCGGCAAGCTCGGGGTCGTCTGGTCGTGCAACGCCAAGCCCAATGTGAAGCGTTCGACCTTGAAGATCATGCGGGACAACGGCTTAAGGCTGCTCCTCGTCGGCTACGAAAGCGGCAATCAACAGATCCTGGACAATGTCAAGAAGGGCGTGCTGGTCGACGTCGCGAAGCGCTTCACCAAGGATTGCCACGAACTCGGAATCGTCATCCACGGAACCTTCATCCTCGGGCTGCCGGGAGAAACCTCGGACACGATCAAGGATACGATCGAGTTCGCGAAGGAGCTCAATCCGCACACGATCCAGGTTTCGCTTGCGGCCCCCTATCCGGGCACCTTCCTGCATAAGCAGGCGCTGGAGAATGGCTGGCTCGATGATGCGAACGCCGAACTCGTCAACGCCGAGGGCGTGCAGATCGCGCCTCTGCACTACTCGCATCTCAGCCATTCCGAGATCTTCCATTCGGTGGAGGTTTTCTACCGGCGCTTCTATTTCCGCGCCCCGAAGATCGCCTCCATCGTCGGCGAGATGGCGCGTAGCCCCGAGATGATGAGGCGCCGCTTGCGGGAAGGCGTCGAGTTCTTTCGCTTCCTGCGGGAGCGCCGCGAGGTCGCGCGTTGAAGTCGCCGAACGGGCGAAGCTGCTTGCGCCGGTGACGAGAATTTCGTGACGATCGCCGCAAAAGTGCAGACGGTGGTGCGCCTGTCGAGCCGCCATGCGTGGTTCGTCATCGTCGCCTTCTTGCTCGCAGCGATCCTTTCCGCCGGCTATCTCACCCGCCATTTCGCCATCACGACCGATAGCGAAAAGCTCCTCTCGAGCTCGCTTCCCTGGCGCCAGCAGGAGATCATGCTCAACGAGGCGTTCCCGCAGTGGACCAACCTCATCATCGCCGTCGTCGACGGCGCGACGCCGGAAGCCGCCGATGAGGCGGCCGACTCGCTGGTGAACGACCTTTCGCCTCGCTCGGACGTGATCCGAACCATCAGGCGACCCGATGGCGGCGAGTTTTTCGCAAGGAACGGCGTCCTCTTCCTCTCCGTCGACGAGGTTCGCACCGACACCGCCCAGCTCATCAAAGCTCAGCCCTTTCTCGGCACTCTGGCCGCCGATCCGACGCTGCGCGGCGTTCTTCGCACCTTGTCGCAGTCGATCGAGGGCGTCCGCCGGGGAAAAGCGGAACTCGAGGATCTGAGGCCCGCCATGGTCGCCATCGCCGAGACCCTGGAACTTCTGGCGAGAGGAAAGAATCCCGCCTTCTCCTGGCGCCGGCTCATCACCGGGCGCGCGCCGAAGCCTTCCGAGCTTCGGCGCTTCGTCGACATCCAGCCCGTCCTCGACTTCAACGCGCTTCAGCCTGCCGGCAAGGCGACTGCGGCCATACGCCAGGCGGTCGTACGGCTCGGCCTGAGGCCTGACAGGGGCGTCAAAGTGCGCCTCACCGGACCGGTCGCTCTTTCCGACGAGGAATTCGCGACTGTCGCCGACGGCGCCGGCTTGAACGGCTCCATCACCATCCTTGTCGTCATCTTGGTGCTGTGGCTTGCGCTGAAGCAGGCCCGCATCATCCTGGCCGTCTTGGTGAGCCTCGCGATCGGGCTCACTCTCACAGCCGCCCTCGGGCTCATGATGGTGGGAGCGCTGAACCTCATCTCCGTCGCCTTCGCCGTACTGTTCATAGGGCTCGGCGTCGATTTCGGCATCCAGTTCAGCGTCCGCTATCGGGCCGAGCGGCATGCGTCCCCCGATTTCGAGCGGGCGCTTCTCGCGACGGCGCTCCTGGTGGCGGGGCCGCTTCTGCTCGCCGCCGCCTCGATCGCGACCGCGTTCTACTCGTTCCTGCCGACCGCATACGTGGGACTCTCGGAGCTCGGTCTGATCGCCGGAACCGGCATGTTTGTCGCGCTCTTGACCACCCTAACCCTGCTGCCGGCGCTGCTCACCGTTCTCAAGCCCGTCGGCGAGCCGGCGCCGATCGGGTATGCGGCGCTCGCGCCCCTCGACCGCTTCCTCGAAAGGCGACGCAACTGGGTCGTCGGAACGACGCTCGCGGCCACGATCCTCGGCCTGCCGCTGCTCGCGAACTTGCGCTTCGACTTCAACCCGCTCGATCTGCGCGCGCGCGATGCGGAATCGGTCGCAACGCTGCTCGACCTCATGCGCGATCCGGACACGAGCCCGAACAGCATCGACGTCCTGGAAAGCGACCTCGGCCATGCTTCGGCCCTGGCCGAAAAGCTCCGGCGGCTGCCGGAGGTCGCTCACGCCCGGACGCTTCAAAGCTTCGTCCCCGACGATCAGGATGAGAAGCTGGCGATGATCGACGACGCAAGCTTCTTCCTGCAGAACACGCTGAGCCCCGATCAGATCGACGCTGCGCCGACGCCGACCGAGACGGCGGCGGCGATCAACAGCACCGCCCGCGACCTTGCGGGCGCGGCAGGCGAGCTCGACAGCACGGCCGCCATTCAGGCTCGTCGCCTCGCAGGCCTTCTGACCGCATTGGCGAAGGCGCGGCAGGCGGCGTGGGACGCAGCAGAGCACGCTCTGGTCACGCCGCTCAAGACGACGCTGCGCCAGGTGAGGGATCTCCTGAGCGCCGAGCGGGTGACGGTCGAAACCCTTCCGCCCTCTCTGCGAAGGGACTGGGTCACGCCCGACGGGAGGGCCAGAATTGAGGTGGCGCCGAATGGAGACGGCAATGACAACGCGACCTTGCGCCGCTACGTAAAGGCGGTCCGCGGGGTCGCGCCGCAGGCCGCTGGAACGCCGGTCTTCATCATCGAAGCCGCCGCCACCATCGTCAAGGCGTTCCTCGAGGCCGGGGTCTGGTCGGTGGCGTCGATCGCGCTCATTCTGTTCGTCGCGCTGCGCCGCTGGACCGATGTCGCGCTGACGCTCGTGCCTCTGCTGGTCGCCATTGTCGTCACGCTCGAGATGTGCGTCGTGATCGGGTTGCAGCTGAACTTCGCCAACATCATCGCGCTGCCGCTTCTGCTCGGGGTCGGCGTCGCCTTCAAAATCTACTACGTCATGGCGTGGCGTTCGGGCGAGAAGAACTTCCTGCAATCGAGCCTCACGCGAGCCGTCTTCTTCAGCGCCTGCACCACGGCCACCGCCTTCGGCAGCCTGTGGTTTTCGCACCATCCCGGGACATCGAGCATGGGCAAGCTGATGGCCCTGTCGCTGGCGACGACGCTCTCCGCCGCCGTCCTCTTCCAGCCCGCCCTTCTGGCGACGCAGCGCAAGACCTATCCCGGGGGCTTGCCCGGCCACGCTGAAAAGGGCGGAGGTGTGGCAGAACGGTGACAGACGTCGACGTGCGGCTCTGCTAGCCTGATCCGGGCGCGGGTCTGATTTCTCGAGAGGCGGAGCTGGTCGTCCCCGCCAGTCCTTTGTCGGACTTGCGCGGGGAGCTCACGCGTCGCCGGGAAATCCGAGAGGAATTGACAATGCGTGGCGCAGAACGTCGGGTCAGAGCTTTGATTGCGGGCGGGCTGGCGGCGCTCGTCAGCGCCTGCGCGGGCGCGCCCCGCGATCCGTCCCTGCCGATCGACGACCCCAACGAGCAATTCAACCGGCGCGTCCTGGCGGTGAACCAGGCGGTGCTTGACCCGGTCGCCAATGTCGTCAAGGCGGCGACGCCCACGCCCGTGCTCAACCGTCTGCGAGATCTGGATGACAACATCCAGGAGCCGCGCATTTTCGCCAATGACGTCCTGCAAGGGCGCTTCGGCGCGGCCGGCGTGACGCTCGGCCGCTTCGTCTTCAATTCGACCTTCGGCCTCGGCGGCCTCATCGACGTCGCCACCCCGGGCGGGCTCAAGAAGCAGAGCGGCGATTTCGGCCAGACCCTGTTCGTCTGGGGCGTCGCTGCCGGCCCCTTTGTGGAGCTACCCTATTTCGGACCCAAAACGCAGCGCCATGCGTTCGGCACGGTCGTCGACATCGCGGGCGATCCGGTCGGCTGGGCGCTGGGCTCGGCGTTCGGATTGCCGGCGGTCGCCGGCGAGGCAGGCTTGGACGCCGGGGTGCATCTCGCCCAGTGGAAGGAAGCTGAGAGCGCCTCGATCGACTTCTACAGCTTCCTGCGCTCGGACTACTACCAATCGCGCCGCGCGGATCTGCGCGAAGCGATCGGCCTTCCCGCCGAGGTCGCATCGCCGGCCACCGCCGGGTCGTCGAGATAGATAGCGCCGGTCATCGGGGCGTCACGTTCGCCCGATCGTCGCCGCGGCGCATGAGATAACGCCCTTCGACCCACTGCCAAGCCATGAGGCCCGGCAGCCCTAGGGTCAGCTCGCGAACCCGTTTGGCGAGGGAAATGGCCAGCGCAATGTCCGCCGGCAGTCCGAACAGCGCCCCGAACAGGACAAAGCCGCCCTCGCGGGCGCCCAGCGCTCCGGGCGCCATGAACGCCGCCATCTCGACGCCGGAGCCGAGGCTTTCAAGCACAAAGGCGTCGGTCACGCCGAACGGCCGGCTCAGGAAATGCAACACCAGCCAGATCTCGCCGGCGCCGGCGGCCCAGCCGGCGAGGCGCAACAGGCTGGCGCGCGACACGACGAAGCCGCGACGGTAGACGGCCATGACGGCGTCGTCGATAGCCGAGGCGCCGCCCGTGAAGTCGGAGAGCCATTTCTCCGGCGTCACGCGGCGCGCCAGCTTGGCGAGCACGACGAACATGCTTCGATGCTGCACCAGCACGAATGTCGCGACCGCGGCCACGAACACGGCTATGCCCGTCAGCATCGCCGACGCCACCGGGATCGCGGCGTGCGCGCTCGATCGGGCCGCCAACACCGTCACCCCGGCCAGGACGAAGATGAGCTGGGTCGCCGCTCCGACCGTGATGTCGACGACCATGGCGGCCGCCGCCTTCGCGCCCGGAACGCCGCGCCGATGCACGAGCCGCGCGGCGGCGATGTCGCCGCCCACCCCAGCGACCGGCAGGAGGGCATTGATGGACTCGCGGATCCATCGCATCGAGACAACGCTGAAGACGCTGGGCCAACTCGAGGCCGGCAACAACTCCCGCCACGAGAGCGCATCAAGAGACAAGGGGACGAGACGAAACAGCGTTATCGGCACAAGCCGCCAGCCGAGGACCAGCATGGCGCGAGCCACATCCGCAGCGCCGCTGTCGACGATGAGGAAGACGACAAGCAGGAAGCCGAAAATCCCGGCGACGATCAGCGATGTTGGAATGACAGGGCTCCCTCTTCGCGCGCCGCTCGCGCGGAAGACCGTCGAGAAATACGATCGCCGCGCCAAGTCGTCTATGACTGATCGTCGCTAACTCGATCCCGCACCCCGTGCATGGAGCCGCTGGCGCCCTTAGAGCGCCTGCATAGATTTAGCAGGTTTTGGGACGAATTAGACGGCTTAACTCGCCTCAGCTGGCGCGCAATGAGATTAGCGAATATGCTGCGGCGATCGGAGAAAATTCAAACCCACTAGGCGCGCAACTTGTTTAGGCGTCGTCAGTTCCGCGGCGCAAACTCACTCGAAAGGCGAATCCCATGGCTTCCATCAATTCCGATCTGAACGACCTGCACCGCGGAGTGAAGTCCGCATTGAGCGCCCGGTGGGGGCTCCTCCTGTTCGAGGGCGTCGTGCTCATCATTCTCGGCGCCCTCGCCATTGCGGCGCCGTTTTTCGCGACCATCGCCGTCGAGATTTACATTGGCTGGGTGTTTCTGATTGCTGGCCTAGTCGGACTGGTCGCGATGTTTTACGCCGACGACATCGCGGCCTTCCTATGGACCCTGGTCACCGCGGCGCTGTCGCTCTGTGTTGGCGTGCTGCTGCTCTACAAGCCCGGCGCAGGCGCCGCCACGCTGACCTTGGTGCTGACGGCGTTCTTCGCCGCCGAGGGCGTCTTCCAGATCGTGACGTCCTTAGCCTATCGCAAAGCGCTGCCTGACGCCTGGGGCTGGTTGTTGGCGAGCGGCGTTTGCGATCGGTCCTGGTCGCGATCATTGTCGCCAGCTGGCCGCTGAGCGCCGCGTGGACGCTCGGTCTCTTGGCCGGCGTCAACCTCCTCACCTCGGGTTGCGCGATCATCATGGTAGCGTTCGCAGCGCGCGAGGCGGTGAAATCAGTCGCAGCGGCGTTAAAGTGACTTAGGATCGCGGCCGCCGATGGCGTTTCGCGCTATGCTGCAATTGCGGCGTGAGCATCGGCGCGAGACCAGGGAGACATGACGATGAGTGACACCCAAACCTTAGCGATACTTATGCCTCCAGAACTCGTCCATTACTGGGGATGGTTCTTGGCGTTCGGGATCGGATTAGTGGCGCTTGGCGTCGCCGCCGTTGCGCGGGCTTTCACGGCCACCATCGCCTCGATGTTGTTCTTCGGCTGGCTGCTGGTGATTGCTGCCGCAATCGAAATCGTCCAGGCGGTCATGGTTGGGCATTGGGCGGGCTTCTTCGGCCATTTGCTGGCCGCGATTCTCTTCGGGGTGACGGGCCTAATGCTGGTGACGCGACCGCTGATCAGCGCCGAGGCGTTGACCTTCGTCATGGCCATATTCTTCCTGATCGGCGGGCTGTTTGAACTGATCGGCTCGCTCGTTGTCGCCCTCCCGGGCTGGGGCTGGCAGGCGGCGGACGGGATCATCACCATTGTCCTTGGCGCGCTGGTTCTTGCGCAGTGGCCCGCCTCAGGACTCTGGGTGATCGGCCTTTTCATCGGGATTGACCTGATTTTCTACGGCCTCGCCTGGATCGCGCTGGCGCTCGGGTTGCGCGCGGCGTGAG
Organism: uncultured Alphaproteobacteria bacterium; assembly: GCA_963758335.1. Lineage (GTDB taxonomy): Bacteria > Pseudomonadota > Alphaproteobacteria > Rhizobiales > Beijerinckiaceae > Roseiarcus. Next base: position 345,993 of record CAVWVF010000005.1, read on the forward strand.
ACGGCGCCGTTCGCCGATGATGGTGAAGCAGATGGGGTTATACCGGTCCTTGCTGATCGCGACTCACGCAGAGGATTCCCGATCAGCCCTGGCGGATCATGTCCGTCGGAATGTGCAAATCCGCATACCGGTTCTAATCAGTGAGTCTTGGTATTAGTCCACAAGATATGAAGGTAACCAACAGGAGGCCGCAAAGGTAAAACCACTCTCTGAACAGCTCGCCGAATTGTCGGTGCATGCAAAAAAGGCTGAGGATGATTTCGCCGCAACGAAGAAGGAGACCCATGACAAGATGGTGTTGCAACGCGAGAGTTGCGCGCTGCTGCGACGCAGTCGGTTGAAAAGCTGAAAAAGGATATGAAGTCCGCCGGCAGCGCCGTCTCGAGCGGCTTCAGCGCCTTCCAGGCAAAGGTTTCCGCTGATGGCGAGACGCTCAAGGCGAATGTCAAACACTGGTAGAAGGACCTCGACGCCAAGCGCGCCGAGAACTGGGCAGACGAGCTGGAGTGGGAAGCCAGCATGGCGATCGACTACGCCATCTCTGCGGTCGAACAGGCGAAGCTGGCTGCAATCGACGCCGCCATAGCTCGCCAGGAGGCATTGGACGCGCCTCGGCTCGTCCGGACTGTCGCTCGCAGGATCGCAACAGGCAGTTCGCCCGCTGTTCGGCGGGCGAACTTTTGGCGGCAGGCAAAGCGGCGCTAGGGCGTCAGGTGCTGTGAATTGTCGCTCTCAAGGCAATCCCGAGGGCGGATGCGGGTCATCGCGAGTGTGACATTGAGAGGATAGGCCGGCGTACTCGACCCTTACCCAGCCGCGCTTCGCACGGGAAACCGACATGCTCGACAAGCCGACAAGGGACATGCAACCGTCGCCTGGTTGGCGCTTGCCGCGGTTTCTTGGCTTCGGCGGCGACGGCGACAAGGCGGGGGAGCCGAAGGCGAAGAAGCCGCCGAAGGCGCCCGAGGACCGCAAGCACCAGTTCGCCATCTGGTACGTCTTTGCCGCCTTCCTCGGCGTCATGCTGACCCAGTACCTGTGGCTGGTGTACACCCAGGTCAAGACCATCCCGTACAGTCAGTTCGAGCAGCTGCTCTCGGAAAACAAGATCGCCGAGGCCATGGTCGGCGCCGACAGCATTCAAGGCACGCTGAAGGAGCCTCTTTCCGACGGTCGGAAGCTCTTCTACACGGTGCGGGTCGATCCTGGGCTCGCGGACAAGCTGAAGGAACATGGCGTCACCGTCACGGGCGCGACGACGAACAATGTTCTCTCGACGATCTTGTCCTGGGCGCTGCCGATCTTCGTGTTCTACCTGATCTGGACCTATGGCGTCCGTCACATGGCCGAGCGCCAGGGGCTCGGCGGCCTGATGGCGATCGGAAAATCCCGCGCCAAGATCTATGTCGAAACCGACACCAAGGTGACCTTCCGGGACGTAGCCGGCGTCGACGAGGCGAAATACGAACTTCAGGAGGTCGTCGCCTTCCTGCGAGATCCGAAATCGTTCGGCCGATTGGGCGCCCACATCGCCAAGGGCGTACTGCTGATCGGACCGCCGGGCACGGGAAAGACGCTGCTGGCGCCCGCCGTCGCCGGCGAGGCGGGCGTGCCGTTTTTCTCGATTTCCGGCTCCGAGTTCGTCGAGATGTTCATCGGGGTCGGCGCCGCGCGCGTCCGCGACCTGTTCGAGCAGGCGCGAAAGGCGGCGCCCTGCATCATCTTCATCGACGAGCTCGATGCATTGGGGCGAAGCCGCACGTCGGGCGCTTACGGGGGCTACGACGAGAAGGAGCAGACGCTCAATCAGCTGCTCGCCGAACTCGACGGCTTCGATCCGAGCATCGGGGTGATTCTGATAGGCGCGACCAATCGGCCGGAGGTGCTCGATCCGGCCTTGCTGCGGCCGGGACGCTTCGATCGCCAAGTGCTGGTCGACCGGCCGGATCGCCAAGGACGGCTGGAAATCCTCAAGGTTCATGTCGCCAAGGTGCGGCTCGCGGACGGCGTCGATCTCGACCAAATTGCCGGGTTGACGACCGGCTTCACCGGCGCCGATCTCGCCAACCTGGTCAACGAGGCCGCCATCGTGGCGACGCGGCGCAACGGCGACGCGGTGACGCTGGATGATTTCACCACGGCGATCGAACGCATCGTCGCGGGGCTCGAAAAGAGGAGCCGCGTCCTCGCCCCGGCCGAACGCAACCGCGTCGCTCATCACGAGATGGGTCATGCGCTGGTCGCCGCGAGCCTGCCGGGCGTCGATCCGGTCCACAAGGTGTCGATCATTCCGCGCGGCGTCGGCGCACTCGGCTACACGATGCAGCGGCCGACCGAGGATCGCTTTTTGCTGGAGCGTCGGGAGCTGGAAAACCGCATCGCCGTATTGATGGGCGGACGCGCCGCGGAAGCGCTGGTCTTCGACGGCGAGGTGTCGACCGGCGCTTCCGACGACCTGCAGCGTGCGACCCAGATCGCAACGGAAATGGTCACGCGCTACGGCATGGGCGAGACGGTCGGACAACGCACTTACGCGCCGCCGCCCCAACCGTTTCTGGCCGGGGCCGCCGGCGACCGCGTCGAAGCCTCGGAGACGACAGAGCGCGAGATCGACGTCGCGGTGCGCGACCTAGTGGCGAAGGCCTTCGGTCGGGCGACCGACATCCTGCGCTCGCGCCGCGTCGATCTCGACGAAGGCGCCCGCCTGCTGCTCGCGCGGGAGACCCTGACCGCCGACCAATTCCCCGCGATCCGCTCGAGCGTGCAGCCGGCGAAGCCGGCTGCGTGACTTGGCTGCAAGCCGCCGGGACAGCCGCAACCGGTACGCTTGGAGGAGATATGAGCAACCCTTCCGTAGCGCCGAACGGAACTCTCCCCGGGGCTGCCGGGGAGCGCTCGCCAAGAGGCGCGCGTGACCAGGCGGGGCTAGAAATATCGGACTTCGCCGCCGTTCCGCTCGCCGATCTCCTTCAGCGGCTGAATTCCACCGACGCCGGCTTGAGCGCGTCCGCCGCCGCCGACGTCCTGGAGACGGCCGGACCGAACCAGATCGCCACGACCAAACGCAAGAGCCTGCTGGCCGACATCATTGAACGATTCAGCAATCCGCTGGTCCTGATTCTACTCTTCGCCGCCGCCGTCTCGGCGTTCACCGGCGACGTCGCGAGCTTCGTCATCATCGCGACCATTGTGCTGATGTCGGTGATCCTCGACGTGGCGCAGGAGCGCCAGGCCCAAAACGCCGCCGAGCGCTTGCGCGCGCAGGTTTCGCTTTCCGCCAAGGCGCTTCGCGACGGAAAGCCGGTCGACATTCCCGCGGCGCAGATCGTGCCCGGCGACGTCGTTCTTCTCGCCGCCGGCGATCTCGTGCCCGCCGATTCCCGACTGATCGAATCCCGCGACCTCTACGTCGACGAAGCGCTTCTCACCGGCGAGCCGTACCCGGCCGAAAAGGACGCCGCGGCGATAGGCGGCGCGGGCGCGCGCGAGACCTTCCCGCCCAATCTTGTTTTCATGGGAAGCTCGGTGGTGAGCGGAACCGCAAAGGCGCTGGTCGTGGCGACCGGGCGCAAGGCCCAGCTCGGCTCAATCGCCAGCGCGCTCCAGAAGCCGCCGCCGCCGACCGCCTTCGCCATGGGCATCCAGAAGTTCGGGATGATGATCATCCGAGCCACGATCTTTCTCGTCCTGTTCGTGGTCCTCGTCAACATCCTGTTCCATCGGCCGGTGCTCGAATCCTTCCTGTTCGCGCTGGCGCTCGCCGTCGGGCTGACGCCCGAGCTCCTGCCGATGATCGTGTCGGTCACGCTCGCCCATGGCGCGATCCGCCTGTCGCGCAAGCAGGTGATCGTCAAGCGTCAGTCGGCCATCGACGATCTCGGCGCGATGGACGTCTTTTGCAGCGACAAGACGGGAACGCTGACCGAGGCCCGGATCAAGCTCGTCCGGGAAGTGGACCTCTCCGAGCAGGACAGCGGCGCGGTGATGCAGATGGCGCAGCTCAACGCCGCCTTCGAGACCGGGCTCAAGAGCCCTCTGGACGAAGCGATTCTCGCGGCCGGCAAGATCGACCTCGCGGCCTGGCGCAAGATCGACGAAGTCCCGTTCGACTTCGAACGGCGCCGGGTCTCGGTACTCGTCGAAGGCCAAGGTCGGCGTCTCCTCATCGTGAAGGGCGCCCCGGAAGACATTCTCGGCCACTCAGCCCGTTATGAGCAGCAAGGGGCGCCGCCGCGCTCCCTCGACGCTATGGCGCGCAAGACCGCCGAGGCGACGTTCAACCGGCTCGGCGCCGAGGGCTACAGGGCTCTCGGGGTCGCGTGGCGCGAGGTCGAAGCGGACCGGGTCAAAGCGAACATCGCCGACGAGACGGACCTGACCTTCGCCGGATTCCTCGTCTTCCTCGATCCGCCGAAGGCGGGCGCCCGCGAGGCTCTGACCGCCCTCGCCAACCTTGGCGTCGCCCTGAAAGTCGTGACCGGCGACAATGAGCTGGTCACCCGGCATGTCTGCGGCGAGCTCGGTCTCAACATCGCCGGAACGCTGACGGGTTCTGAGGTTGCGGCCATGACCGACGAGGCCCTGCTCGCCAGGGTCGACGACACGACCCTCTTCTGTCGCGTCACGCCGCCGCAGAAGTCCCGCGTCATCTCGGCCTTGCGGCGCAGGGGCCATGTGGTCGGCTATCTTGGCGACGGCATCAACGACGCGCCGTCGCTTCATGCCGCGGATGTCGGCTTCTCGGTGGACACCGCCGTCGACGTCGCCAAGGAGGCGGCCGCCATGATCCTTCTGCGCAAGGATCTCGGCGTGCTCGCGGACGGCGTGCGCGAAGGACGCAAGACTTTCATGAACATCGTCAAGTATATGATGATGGGAACGAGCTCGAATTTCGGCAACATGTTCTCCATGGCGGGCGGCGTTCTGTTCCTCCCCTTCCTGCCGATGCTGCCGACCCAGATCCTTCTGAACAACCTTCTCTATGATTTGTCGGAGGCGGCGATCCCGCTGGACAACGTGAGCAATTCCATGGTGGCGAAGCCGCGCCACTGGGATCTCGACATCGTCCGCAAGTTCATGTTCGTGTTCGGGCCACTGAGCTCGATCTTCGACTTCGCCACCTTCGGCCTCATGCTCTGGGTCTTCCATGCGGGCGAGAAGCTGTTCCACACCGGCTGGTTCGTCGAGTCGCTGGCGACCCAAACCCTGGTGATCTTCATCATCCGCACGTCTGATCCGCTGCGGGATCCGCCGCATCCGGCGCTAGTCGCGAGCACGCTCTTCGCCACCGCCCTGGCCGTCGCGCTTCCCTATTCGCCGCTGGCGTCCTGGCTCGGCTTCGTTCCGCCGCCCGCCACCCTCCCCGGCGCGCTGGCGCTCGTGACCGTCGCCTATCTCGTCCTCGTCTTCTTCGTGAAGCGCTGGTTCTTCAAGCGCTATCAGCTGGACTAGGCCGATGCCCCAGCGGATTGGCGACCTTCGAAACGAGAGAAAACATGTTCTCGCTCCAGGATGAATTGCGGCGCCCTTCGCGTCCTCCTGTCGTGACGGGGTCTATCATCGCGCTGAACGTGCTGGTTTTCATTCTCGAACTGACGGCCGGCAACGAATTTGTCCTCCAATGGTCGGTCATTCCCGCCGATATTGCAGCTGGCCGTCACTTGATTAACATTCTGACGTCCATGTTCATGCACGGGAGCTGGTCGCACATTTTGGACAATATGATCTTCCTCTGGGCGTTCGGCCCGGAGATAGAAGACGCCATGAATCCGTGGAGGTACGCGGCCTTCTACGTCGCGGGCGGAGTCGTGTCCATGCTCGCGCAAGTCGCCGTCGAACTCGGCGCCAGCGGAGCGATCGCCGCCGTGATGGGCGCGTTCCTCATCACCTACCCGCGCGACAAGATTCGGACGGTTCTGATCATCGGGTGGCTGGTCCGCGTCACCTTCATTCCGGCCGCGCTCCTGATCGGGTTTTGGTTTCTTATTCAGCTTCTCAGCTTTGGCGTCGTTGCGGACGTGCAATCGGGAGGCGTGGCCTATGTCGCTCACATCGCCGGCATGATTTTTGGGTCCGTCACGGCTCGCCCACTGGAGGACCCCCGCCGACCCGTCTTACGAGACGAAGACTAGGCAGGTGGTCTCGAGGAAGATCGAGTCGAAAAACATTGGCGCATGCATATTCGCCTTAATTCTTTCGACCACGGTGTGCGCTCCGTCCTCGACCGCTTGCGCGGAGCGGCTTTTGCGCCCCCGTTCGCCGGGCCGCGGGTCGCGCCCGGTCAGCGCCGCGAGGCGCTTGCAAGAGCCGCGTCGCAAGATAAGGGTCCTTTCCCACCCCATGGGCCTGAGTTCTTGAGAGAGACCCCGGCGATTGTAAGTCGTCCATGACTGAGGGTCTCTGACCCTGATTGCTGCTCCCCAGCGAAAAACTCACATGGTCGACTGCGTAGAAAGCTCCCAGCCATTCAAAGAATCAATTTCTTGCCAAGAGCGTGGTTATGTTCTATATTTGTTCTTGTCGCCTGAGGGAGTCAGCAAGCTTGTCCGGTTCCGTCGAAGCCGTTCCGCCGACCGCTCCTCGGAACCGATCGATCGATGCGCCGCTGTGGTGCGCGCCGAGAACCAGGCGGCAAGAGCCGATCGTCAAACTCTTGAACCGCGGCGCTTCGGTCGCCCGGATCGCGACGCAGGCGGGCGTGATGGCGGAGCGCAGTCGCCCGGAAATGACGCCGCAAGGGTTTGAAAAGATTGATTCCGCGCCCGGAAATGGTATGGCCTCGCAAACTTCGAGCCCCAAGATCTGGTACAAGGGCCCGACACGGCCATCGCTCCACTCACCTCTCGCTGAATGGGAGAATACGAGCGATTGGCGCGGCGCATGCCTCAGCGGGATCGTCGCCGGGAAATGGCGCCGCAAAGGATTGAAAACACTGATTTCGCGCCTGGAAATGGTATGGCCTCGCAAGCCCAGAACCCCCAAGATCTAGTACAAGGGCGCTCCGCGAAAGTACAGTTCGACTTAAGGCGGCTCAAGTTGCGAAATGACAGGTTTTGGCGCCGAAGCGATTGAAACCATGGAGTCGGCGCCAAAATTTTGCAGCCCGGCGGCCGGACCGGCTACGGCTTCACCCACTTGCCGTTCGCCTTGGAAGACCTCACGGCCGCCTCGACGAAGGCGAGGCCCTTGACGCCGTCGTCGATGGTCGGGAAATGGACGCCCTTGGGCGGCTTCTTGCCCGTGCGCGCCGCTTTGATCGCCGCCCCGACCTCCGAATAGATGTTGGCGAAGCCTTCCAGATAGCCCTCCGGGTGCCCCGGCGGCACGCGCGTCACCCTCGCCGCCGCCTCGCCCGCCTCCGGCCCGCCGCGGGTCACGATGCGGGTCGACTTCTCGTAGGGCGAGAAGAACACATAATTGGGGTTGTCCTGCCTCCAATGGACGCCGCCCTTCGTTCCGTAGACCCGCAGCATGAGGCCGTTCTCGTTTCCGGGCGCGACCTGGCTCGCCCATAGGGACCCGCGCGCGCCATTCGCATAGCGTCCGGCGCCGAACGAGGTGAGGTCGGCTGAGAGCTCGGCGAGCTCGAGCCCGGTCACGTAGTCGGCGAGTTGAAGGCATGGGTGCCGATGTCGCCGAGCGCCCCGCCCGCCCCCGAGCGTTTCGGATCGACCCGCCACTCGGCCTGCTTGTTGCCGGTCGTCTCGGTCGGACCGGTCAGCCAGTCCTGCGGATATTCGACCTGGACGAGGCGGATCTCGCCGAGCTCGCCGTTCCGCACCATCTCCCGCATGCGGCGCACCAGGGGATAGCCGGTGTAATTGTGGGTCAGCGCGAAGATGCGCCCCGACTTGTCGACCGCGGCCTTCATCTTCTTCGCTTCGGCGAGCGACACCGTCAGCGGCTTGCCGCAGATGACGTGAATCCCGGCCTTGAGGAAGGCGTAGGTCGGCCCGGCGTGGACGTTGTTCGGCGTGACGATCGCGACCGCCTCGATCCCGTCCGGCCGCTTGGCCTCGGCCTTCGCCATGCTCTCGTAATCGTCATAGACGCGGTCCGCGGCGAGGCCGAGCGCCTCGCCGGAGCGGCGCGCCTTGTCCGGCGTCGACGACAGGGCGCCGGCGACCAGTTCGTACTGGTCGTCGATGCGCGAGGCGATGCGATGGACCGCGCCGATGACGGCGCCCTCCCCGCCGCCCACCATGCCGAGCCTGATCCTGTCGCCCTTCCTGGCGTCGCTGCGTCCCTCGATGGCCATGGGTTCCCTCCCTCACTTCAGTCCGAGCGTGCGCCTAATCTGCTTCTTGTCGGCCGACGACGCAGGGCCGGATCCGAACGTCAGTCGATGAAGGCGGCGGCGGCGACCCGAGGCGAGGCCCGCTTCGCGCGTCTCGCGCGGCCGAGCGGGAAGGCGCGCAGGATCTCGAATTGGCCGTCCGACTCCCTCTCGCCGAACAGGGCGATCAACTCGACCCGCAAGGCTGGCGAGCCGACCCGCAGACGGAACTCCCGCTCCAGCGCCTTCGTCACCGCACCCGCATGTTCGATCGGGTTGGTCAGGGTGAAATGGGGTCGGAACTCGTCGAGCACGTATGGATAGCCCCACGCCTCGAGGTAGTAACGCTGGCGAGGGGTGAGGCGAACGACGTTGCGGCTGCGTTCGGGGTCCGTCAGCGGCGCGCGCAGCGCGTCCAGATCGCGCACCGCGCTCTCCGCCAACGAATGAAGTTCTGTCGAAGGGCCATCGGGCTTCAGTACGACGAAGGCGCGCCCCTCGCCTGCGGCCATATGGCCCACACACAAACGTCCGGCGTCGAACACCGCGCGCTTGCGGGCGAAGTTGGCGACCGCGTCCAGCAAAGCGAAGACGTCGAGGTCAGCCCGGAGACGGAAGGGCGCTTTCAACGTAGCGTGAAAGCCGTAGCGGCGGGGCTCGCCGGTCAATTTCCGCCAAGCCTCGAGTTCATGCCCTTCCGGCGCAAATCCCTCTATGGATTGGCCGGTCCAGGCGTCGCGGCCGATGACGTCGCAACCGAAGCGCCACAGATCGCTGTCCTTCGGCGGCGTGAGATAAAGCGCGTACCGAATATGAGACATTTTGGGCCTCATCTCGTCAAAGCTGCCACAGTCACAGACCCGGGGGGCAAGCGTCCATCCGGCTGCCTTGATCGACACTACGGCGCCAATTGGACTGACTTTAGAACTGCAGTCGCCTCGCTCCACAAGCGCTCGGTCAGGCGGCCTGCGTCTTCGGCTCGCGCGAGGGCCGCAGCCTGCCCTGCCCAGAGCGGCGAATAGTCACCCGATCGCAGCGCTTCGTATCGCGCGCGCAGCGGAGCGACGGCGCCGGTCGCGAGCGGGAAGGCCGGCGCAAGCCGATTCATCGGGCCATGATCACGCATGAACCGGTTCAGCAGCCCGCGCGCCGGTCGGCCGGTAAAAAGATTGGTGACCCGAGTGGCGTCGTCGCGCGCACGGGCGAGCGCCTCGCGATGCACGGCCGATGTCGTCGCCTCCGGCGTGAGCAGATACGCGGTGCCGATCTGCGCGGCGCTGGCGCCGAGGGCGAACGCCGCCGCAATCCCGCGGCCGTCGGCGATTCCGCCTGCGGCGATCACGGGGAGTTTGACCGCGTCGACAACCTGCGGGAGGAGTGCGAAAAGACCGGGCTGGGCTTCCACGTCGTCTGTCAGAAACATGCCGCGATGGCCGCCGGCCTCGGCGCCCTGCGCAATGACGGCGTCAATTCCGCGCGCGGCGAGCCATCGCGCCTCCTCGACGCTGGTGGCGGAGGAATAGATCTTCGCGCCGACGCGCCTCACCCGCTCGAGCAGCGGCTCGTGCGGCAGGCCGAAATGGAAGCTGACGACGGCCGGCTTCGTCTCCTCGATCACTTCGGCCATCGCCTCGTCGAACGGCGCCCGGCCCGCGCTCGTCGCCGCGGCGGGCGGATCGAGGCCGGCTTCGGCGTAGTCCGGCGCGAGCTCCTCGAGCCAGCGCGCCGCTCTCTCTGCGTCGGGCTCCGGCGGGACATGGCAAAAAAAGTTGACGTTGAACGCCGCCCGGGTTCGGGCGCGAACGGCACCAATCTGGTCGCGAAGCGCGGCCGGGCTCAACATGGCGGTCGGCAACGAGCCCAAGCCCCCCGCCTCGCAGACCGCGACGCAAAGATCGACGCCTTGCGAACCTGCCATCGGCGCCTGGATGATCGGCAATCGCGAAGGAACGAATTGAGCCATGCAGCGTGTCTCCCTTTCGTTCGCAGCGGCGGGGCGCCGGACCGAAACCCTCGCGCTCAGGCTGGCTTGCCGCGCGCCGGCGCGACTCCGCGTCGCGACGCCCATTCAAAGGCTTCCGCAGCCAGACCGTCGAACGCATCGGCAAGCTGGTGGCTCGGGATCGACGGGTAGGCGGCCAGCGCCTGTCGGGCGGCAGCCGCGATAATGACGTCGACCAGCGCGCGCGACAGAAGGCGCTGATCGAGCCCGTCCCGCCGGGCGACTTCCTCGACCGCAAAGACCAGATTGCGGATCGCCTCGTCGACCTCGACGAGGCGACCCCTTTCGGGCGCGGCGATGGCGAGAGTCTCGGCGAGCGTAAGGATCGGCATCGGCAGCTCTTACCCAAGGCGCGCCGCGCTGTAAACGCGCGCCTGAACGTCGGCCGGTTACAAAGCAGCAACTACAGTGCGATACAACATGCGCTGTCCGACGGAATCGGGCATTTCATTGCGCGGGCGGCCATGACGGCCAGCCGGGGCCGCCATGTCGGCGCGCGTGTCGAAGGCCGGGCGCGAGCGCGTCAGGCAGCGCTTCCGACCTCGCGCGCCACTCACGGTCCAACCGCCGTCTTCCGGAACAAGGGGGCTCATGAACGCGCTCTTGCTGCTTCGCTCGCGCCGCGCCGCGGTTCCTGCGCTCAGCGTCGTGTTTCTCGGCGCGCTGTCGCTGACGGCGCTGCGCCTCGACATTCCCGGTGCGGCGCCCGGTGTCGAGCTTCTCCTGTTCGGGGCGCTCGGCGCAGTCTCTCGCGCGCCTAACCATCAGGGTCGAATTGAGCGAAGCCGCTCCGGCCGGAGCGAGTGAACCGGCTCAAAAGCCGGAGGCGGTCGATCAGCTCTTGCGCTCGATCGCCCTCATCCAGACGCATCTGTCGGACAGCGATGCGTTCTCCGAGCGGCTTAACGGCGCGACACACCGCCTGTCGCGGCATCCTCAGGCGGGCGCCGTCAACGAAATCGTGCTCGCGCTTATTGAGGACAATCGCGAGATGCCGGACAAGCTGGCAAACCTGCGCAATCAGCTCGAGGCGTCGCGGCTCAGGGCGCTGCAGCTGCAGAACGACCTCGCGCGCTCCGAGGAAGCCGGGATGCGCGACCCGGTGACGATGATTGGCAACCGTCGCTACTTCGAAGCGGCGCTGGCCGAAAAACTGAACAAGGCGTGTCGCAACGGCGCCGACCTTTGCCTTGCGCTTGCCGATCTCGACCGGTTCAAGCTGGTCAACGACCAATTCGGCCATCTGGTCGGCGATGGACTGCTGCGCCTCTTTGCCGAGATTCTGGCGAAGAACACACGGTGCCAGGACTGGGTGGCGCGGTTCGGCGGCGAGGAATTTGCCCTCCTGCTTCCGGGCGCGAGCCTCCAAGACGCCGTCAAAGCGGTCGAACGAATTCGGAGGATTCTCGAATCCAAGCAATGGAAGATCGAACCCAACGGCGAGCACGTGGGGAGAGTGACGGTTTCGTTCGGCGTCGCGAAGTTTCGACCGAACGAAACGGGCGCCGAGCTTTTGGAGCGCGTCGATCAGCGTCTGTACGACGCCAAAGCCAATGGAAGGAATCGTGTGGTCGCGGAGAGCGCCCGGGAGCCGTTACGGCCGAGCGCGCCTGCACGGGTCCAGCGCGCCGCAAGCAGCTGACGCCTTCGCCGAGGCAGCCGAATGGCAATGACTGACCGCGCCGGCGAGGCGTTTCTGCGGGCGCTTGACGAAGCGCGGCGCAGCACGCCGGCCGGGATCGAGTCCCGTCCGCATCCGTCGATGCCGGAGGCGCCTGTTTCCGTCGGCTTCAGCTCAGGCCAGGGCGGCGGCGGAGCGCGCTGGGACTTGGCCGATGCAATGGACCAAGGAATCGGCTCCGCCGCCCGCGCGGCTTGCGTCTAGTCCGGCCGACGAACCGGAGGTCTCCCGATCGGAGACGGCGACGGCGATTGCGGAAGAGCTCGGCCTTGGGACCGCTCTGACCCCGCGGCAGCTGGCCCGCCGCTGGCGCGAATTCATCTGGCGCAATCACCCTGACCGCCAGCCGGCGGAGACACGCGAACGCGGAGGCGCGCGCGTCGCGATCGCGAACGCGCTCTACGCGAGGCGTGCCGGATTTTGGCGAAGGCCCGCTGATCTTGGGCCTATTCGAAGATCAGCTTGTGTGAAAACAGCTGGGCGCCGTTCGCCTCGTTCGCAATGGTGAGGAGGGTCGTCCCCTTGTCGTCGACCAAAGCCCAGCCGTCGTTGCGCCGGACGATCGCGCTTATGCGGCCGACGCCAGGCACGTCGTCGTTGGGACCGGCCGAGCGGATCACGCCGCCGATCATCAGCCAGACGCGGTCGGGACGGGCGGCGACGATCCTGGCCGGGCGCGGGGCGGGCTGCGCGTCGGCCTTACGATCCGCAGTCGAACTCGCCAACGCGTCGAACGGCTTGCTTTCCGCCGACCGGGCGATCTCGGTGACGCCGGCGGTCGCCGGGCCGCGAGGCTGGGCAAAGATTGCGCGGTGATCGATGCCGTTGACGCGAACCTTCCCCCCGCCGTAGGCGAGCATATAGCCGGCGAAGGCGAGAGACACGCCGGCCAGCGCCGTTCCGATGGCGCGAAACCAAATTTCCGGTCCGGGCGGGATCATCGCGTCGCTCATGCCTCCGCCTTGGAGTCGCGGCGCAACGCGGCTGCGAGTTCGATGAACGGATCCTCGGACCGCGGCGTGTCCGGCGACTGCTGCATTGCTTCGTAGATCCGCGACGCGGACCTGATCGCCTTGTCGAGAATCGGATCGGCGCCGGGCGTATAGCCGCCAATCAGGCGCAGCTCGCGCGTCTCCTCGTAGCGCGCGATCAGCGAGCGCTGGCTCGCGACGAGCTTACGCTGCTCCGGCGTCCAGACCGGGTGGGCGAGGCGCGACACGGACGCGAGCACGTTGACCGCCGGATAGCGGCCCTCGTCGGCAATCGCGCGATCGAGCACGATATGCCCATCGAGCGCGCCGCGGACGGCGTCGGCGACCGGATCGTTGTGGTCGTCTCCGTCAACCAGAACCGAAAAGATCCCGGTGATCGAGCCTGAACCCTTGGCGCCCGGCCCCGCACGCTCGAGGAGCCGCGGAAGATCGCTGAACACGCTCGGCGCGTAGCCGCGCGCGACGGCAGGCTCTCCTGCCGCCAACGCAACGTCGCGCGCCGCGTGAGCAAACCTTGTCACCGAGTTGAGGATGAGCAAAACCGATTCGCCTCGGTCGCGGAAATATTCGGCGACCGCAATTGCGGTCTTGGGCGCGAGACGCCGTCGACACCACCGCGACAGCCGAGGCGCGGCTACCGCCCAGCGCATCGTCGAGGAGCGATCACCACTGTGTCGAACTGGGGCGCGCGGGCGAGCATCGCGAGGAGCGAGGACTTTCCGACGCCGGAGCCGGCAAACACGCCGACGCGCTGACCAAGGCAAAGCGGCGTGAAGAGGTCGACCACTCGCACCCCAGTCCGGATCGGCGCGGTCACGCGCGCGCGGCGCAGAGGCGGCGGCGGATCAGCGTCGAGGGGGGCAAGCGTTTCCCCGCATGCGAGCGGGCCCGCGCCGTCGAGCGGCCGTCCAAGCGCGTCGATCACGCGGCCCTTCCAGGACGCGTCCGGCGACAGCGACAGATTGTCGGACCGATAGGCGCGCGCGCCGATGGCGGCGTCGCAGCGCGCGTCGAACGGCTTGAGCGTCGCGGTGGCGTCGTCGATCTTGGCCGCCTCTCCGATCTGGATTCGGTCGCCGACATCGATTCCGACGCAGTCGCCGAGCTTGAGGAAGCGCGACAGGCCGGCGACTCTGTAGTGGGACATCGACACTTCAGTGACTACGCCGCTCACCCGGGCGGCCTTCAGATTGCGCAAGCCCCAGGCGACGCTCCCTTCAAGACCCTCACGGGCGGGCATTGCCGGCGAGTCGATCCGCGGGCCGATCACGATGCGGAACCGAGCGTCTTGATGGCGTCCTGCACTGAGCCTTCCGACTGCGCAGCCTCGGCTGCGACCCCGTCGAAGGCGCGCGTGACCTCGATCAGCCGAGTCATTTCCTTCACCGGGTCGACGTTCGAGCCTTCCACCGCGCCCTGGACGACGCCATCGCGGGTGAATTCCAGGATGGGTCTGGCCGGCTTGTCCGGTACAACGCCCGAGTTCTCCGCACGCCTTAGGCTGGCGCTCGGATCGATGGCGAAGAGGCCGATTGCGCCGACCTGACGACCGTTCTGGTTGATCATGCCGTCCGCCGATACGAGAGTAGTCCGCCCGCGGCGTCGACAAGAATGGGAGCGCCGCCGGCGTCGAGGATCGGATCGCCGTTCAGAGTCCCCAAGGTTCCGGATTCGTCGACGCGCGCCCGCCCGTCGCGCGTGTAAGCCGCGCCGGTCGGCGTTTGGATGCCGAACCAGCCGTCGCCCTGAATGGCGAAGTCGAGAGAATTATCGGTCTTCGCCAGCCCGCCGATTCGCCGCGACAGGTAGTCGGAGCCGGGCGAAACGTAGTTCATGGACGCGTCGCCTGCTTTGATCACTTCCGATTCGAACGAAACGCCGGTCGCGCGGTAACCGACCGTATTCATGTTGGCGACATTGTCGGCGATCGTCTCGAGTCGCCGTTCGAGGGCGACCTGGGCCGACACGGCGACATAAAGTCCGTTTTGCATGAAGCTTTCCCGGGGCGAACCGCACGGGGCGGTATCGCACATGCGGCGCGACGATCGCGCTGGCGCCTTGTCCGGGGCTGACCTTGCTTCTGACAGCCTGGCGTAAGTCTCACGCCGCACATCTTGAACGGGGGTTCCGACCGGGAGCGCGTCTTGAATTTCGCCATTGGCCTTCTGATCGCGGTCGGCTGCATTCTCGGCGGCTACGCGGCGCTCGGCGGCCATCGCGAAGTGCTGATGCAACCCTATGAATTCGTCATCATCGCCGGAGCAGCGCTCGACATTTTCATCGTTGGCAACACGACGTCGACCATCAAGGATTGCGGCAGGGCATTTCTCGAGGCGGTGCTCGACAAGGTTCCGAAGCCCCGCGACTATCTCGACGTGCTGAGCGCGCTGCATGCGCTGATGCGCGACTTGCGGGCCAAATCGCGCGGCGAAGTCGAAGGCCATTTCGACAACCCCGGCGAATCCGAGATCTTCAAAGCGTTCCCCAACCTCCTCGCCAACAAGACCCTGGTGACATTCATCTGCGACTACGGCCGCCTTGTCATCATCGGCAACGCCCGCACCCACGAGATCGAGGCGCTGATGGACGAGGAGATCGAGACCCTGGCGCATGACCGGTTCAAGCCGGCCCACGCCTTTCAGGCGGCGGCCGACGGATTGCCGGCGCTCGGCATCGTCGCCGCGGTGCTCGGCATCATCCACGCGATGGGCGCACTCGACCAGTCGCCCGAGGCGCTCGGCGGGCTCATCGGCGCTGCGCTGGTCGGCACGTTTGCCGGCATCTTTCTCGCTTACGCGGTCGTCGGGCCGATCGCGCAGAAGATCAGAGGAGTGCGTCAGAAGCAGCTGCGGCTGTTCACACTAGTCAAGCAGAGCCTGCTCGCCTTCATGAACGGCGCGATGCCGCAGGTCGCGGTCGAGTTCGGCCGCAAGACCATTCGGTCCGAGGAACGGCCGACCATCGACGTGGTCGAGAATGAAACGATTTCCGGCGGCGGCGACAATAATCTGGTTAGGGAAGCGGCATGACGAAGGAGGGCGGGCCGCCGGACACCGACGCCGGCAAACTGAGGGAGGCGCTGCGCGACCATGCGGGATTCTCCGTGGAGCGCATGCCGGGGCTTGCCCACGCGCTCGACCAGTTCCTCGTCGAAGCCCAGCGCAATCCAATTCCTCTCCTGAGCGGCCTCTCCGGTGCCGTGGCGCCGCCGCGTGAGGTCGCCAGGGCGCGCAAGGCCATCGCCGAAATCGTCCTCGGCATGGCCGCCCGCAACGAGATCGAGCTCGGCGGGGCCGTGGACGAAGCAGCGCAAGGAACTGAACGCGAAGAATGAGCTCCGAGGTCGATCACGAGGACAAAACCGAGGAGCACGACGCGATCGAGCGCGGACGAATCGCCTTCTCGCGCGAGGCGCCGCTGTTCGCCTCGCTGGCGGCGGCGCTCGTCGCGTTCGCCTTCGTTGTTCCCGGACGCGTCGCCGGCCTGATCACGGGGCTTATCGGCGTGATCGACGACCCCGCCGGCTGGCGTATCGAGCGCGGCGCCGACGCGCTTGCGCTTGCCGGCCGCTGGTCGGCTCGGCCGCCGAATTCCTCTGGCCGATCGTGGCCCTGCTGATGACGGCGGGCGTCATCGCGTCCGCCGCACAGGGCGCCCCCGGCGTCGTACTAGAGCGGATTATGCCCGACTTCTCGCGCATCTCTCCGCGCGCCGGGATCCGCCGCATGTTTGGCGCGCGCGGGGCGGTGGAGTTTGCAAAGAGTTTGATCAAGCTCTGCGCGGTCGTCGCCGTCGCGGGGACCATGCTCATGAGCCAGAAGGCCGTTGTGCTGACCGCGATGGACGACGATCCGGGCGCCTTGCCGGAGCGCATCCAGGCGCTCGCGGTCAAGACGATCGCCGCCGTCCTGGCGGCCACGCTCGCCGTCGCCAGCGCCGACCTCGTCTGGTCGCGAATCCTGTGGCGCCGCGACAACCGCATGAGCAGGCACGAGGTCAAGGAGGAGCTCAGACAGGCGGAAGGCGACCGAATGGTCAAGGCGCGCCTGCGCTCGCTGCGTCTCGACCGGTCGCGCCGGCGCATGCTGTCGGCGGCGCCGCGCGCGACCATGGTGGTCGCGAATCCGACCCATTACGCGGTAGCGATGCGCTTATGCGCGCAGCGAGGGCGGCGCTCCGGTCGCCCTGGCCAAGGGCGCCGATCTCGTCGCGCTCAAGATTTGCGCAATCGCCGAGGCGCATGACATTCCCGTGATCGAAGACAAGCCACTCGCCCGTTCGCTCTATTCGGCAACAGAGGTCGAGCGCCCGATCCCCGCCGAATTCTATCGCGCGGTCGCCGACGAGAAGGGGTTGCACGAGCGCGCGAAAGTCGAACGGCTGGCGACCGCGCTGGCGAGCGCGCGGGTCGGGCGCCCCTCCAGGGCGCGATAGGATAGGTCCATTCGCCGATAGTGCTCAAGGACTGGTAGCCCGTCTCGGCCGCCGTCTTCCTTCAAAAAGACGCTACCGATGCGCAACCGCGCGCAACATGGACGCAATCGCCGCAAAAAAGCCTTTCCATTTGCTTCCTTTTCCTTCCATTTCTTTCCGCGAATCGGGACTTATCAAGGAGTTACGCGGAGAGGCGGTAATCGGGGCAAATTTCCGGGCGGAAGGGGGGAGTCAAGCGTCGGAAAGTATGATTCAAGCTGGGGATGTCCGTTGATTTGGGTGATCCGCTTGAGCGCATGACGCCGGCCGAGCTCATCGGCCTGGTTCGCACTTTGATTGGCGAAGTGACCCGCTTTCAGGCGGAGTACGAGAAGGTGAGCGGGGCGTTGGCCAAGCTGAGGGTCGAGCATCAGGCGGTCAAGGACGAACTGGCGCGATTGAAGAAACTGCCGCCGCGGCCGCCGCAGAAACCCTCGGGGATGGACAAGGCGACGGACCGACCGGATTCGCAAGCGAACGCGCCCAAGGGCGGGCGGTCGACGCAGCGGCGCGGCAGCAACCTGGACAAGCTGACGGTCACGCAAACCATCGAGGTGAAGGTCGACGCGCCAGCGGGTTCCCGCCACAAGGGCTACGAAGAGATCGTCGTTCAGGACTTGGTTCTGAATCCTTTGGTGACCCGCTATCGGCGCGAGCGCTGGCAAACGCCGGATGGGAAGACTCTGATCGCGCCGCTCGATCCCGGGATCGTCGGTGGCTATGGCCCGCATCTTCAGCGCCTGATCTTGATGCTGCACTTTCAGGGACAGATGACCTGCGAGCGGATTCTGGCGCTGCTGAACGGCGTCGGCGTGGTGATTTCGAAACGCCAGGTGGTGCGCCTGCTGGCCGCCAGGCTCGAGACGTTCCGCGCTGAGGACGCCGAGGTGCTGAAGACCGGATTGAGCAGCGCTTCCTTCGTCACGGTCGACGACACCGGCGCCCGCCATCGAGGCAAGAGCGGCGTGACGACCCAGATCGGTTCCGACAGCTTCACCACGTTTCGAACCGGCCCGAGCAAGTCCCGCCTGGCGTTCCTGCGCAATCTCCTGGGCGGCGCGGCCTCTTACGTGGTCAACGAGGCGGCGCTCGTCTACATGCGGGCTTGCAATCTGAGCCTCAGCCTCATCGACACGCTCGCGGGCCATCCGACGCGGCTTTTTGCGTCTCACGAAGACTGGACGAGCCATCTGAACGCGCTCGGATTCGCCGATCTCAGGATCACCCCCGATCCGGTGCGGGTCGCCAGCGAGGGTGCTCTGTGGGGCGCCGTTCGCGAGCAAGGCCTGCTCGGCCAAGCCATCGTCGTGTCAGACGGCGCCGGCCAGTTCCGCGTCGGCGAACACGCCTTGTGCTGGGTGCACGCCGAACGCCTGGTCCACAAGCTCATCCCCGCCAACGACAAGCAGCGCAACGCGATCGAGGTCGCACGGCGCATGATCTGGTGGTTCTATCGCGCCTTAAAAGAATACAAGCTCGCCCCGAGCCTCGAGAAAGCCGAGCGTTTGCGGGCGCAGTTCGACCGCATCTTCAACCGCTCCAGAACCGGCTACGCCACCCTCGACAGCCTGCTCAGGCGCCTCTTTCGCCTCAAGGACGATCTCTTGCGCGTCCTCGACCATCCCCATATTCCGCTGCACACCAACGCCTCGGAAAACGACATCCGCGTCTTCGTCACCAAGCGCAAAATCTCCGGCGGGACCCTCAGCGACAGAGGCCGCGACGCCCGCGACGTCATGCTCGGGCTCGCCAAGACCTGCAGGAAGCTCAAAATCCCCTTCTTCGACTATCTCGGCGCTCGCCTCGCCATTCCACGCCCCGAAATCCCCGATCTCGCAACTCTCGTCAGGCCCGCCCCAAGCTAACGCCGCCCGGAAATTCGCCCCGGTTACGAGAGGCGGAAGAATTCTTTTTCCCCGTTCTCATTTCCGCCACATTGCTTACCGCTGGGCGGCAAAGGGGGCTCGACGGGCAAGGCGCAGGCCCCGGGGACCCGCCATATGTTGTGGTTGGAGAAGCGTCGGGGCCATAGAATTTCCGGGCGCTGATTCAACGATATCAACGCTTTGCGGAACCATTTGTCGGCGAACCCGCTTTGCCATCACGCCCGCGTGCGCCGCGACCTCCGCGAGCCCGACGCCGCCGTGCAAGAGAGCGAGGGCGGGCTTGACTGGGTCGGCGTTCGCCACGCGCCCCTCCCCGATCGACCGTATGCGAACGGTGGCGCTGGGCAGAACGGCTTCGGAACCGGACACTAAAAAATTCGCTCTTATTGCAATGTGTGTTGACATGAGCGATAAAGGCTCTGGGCTTTGGGGGCGAAGATGAAGCCGTCGGATTTCGCGGGATGGCTGGCCGCGCTGTCGTCGTTGATTGAGTGCGGCGCAGCGCCGTGTCGTGTTTCGCGAGCTCGCGCTCGCGGAAGCTGACGATCCCTGTGAGGAGGGCGTCGAGATCTGCGAACCGAGGTCTGCGGCGGGGGACGCGAAGAGGGCCGAGGAGCGCAGCGATGCGGTTGCGGCGACGCTTTCCGCATCGGGCGAGCGCGATATTTTCCGGGAAATCGCAAAGGAGCGTTATTCGCGGACGGGATGTCCGCGCTGCGGCGCGCTCGATGTCCGGCCCTGGGGTGAGGCGAGAGGTTTGCCGCGCTATCGCTGCGTGGAATGCCGCAGGACTTTCAATCCGTTCACCGGCACTCCGGTGGCCGGCCTGCACAACAAGGATCGCTGGTTCGATCAGGCGCGAGCCCTGATCGAAGGGGAGAGCCTCGCCAAGGCGGCCGACCGCTGCCAGATCCACCTGAGCACCGCCTTCCGATGGCGGCATCGGTTTCTCGCCGCTCTCAACCTCGACAAACCCAAGAGCCTTTCGGGCATCGTCGAGGCCGATGAAACATTCATACTCGAGTCCTTAAAGGGTCGGCGGGGCGGCCTCGCCAGGCCCGCGCGCCGCCGCGGCGGCAAAGCCGCCAAGCGCGGCCTCTCGGCCGAGCAGATTCCCGTCGTCGTGGCTCGCGACCGCAGCGGCGCCACGTTCGACGCCGTCCTGTCCCGCCTCGACGCCGCCAGCCTAAAAGAAGCGTTCGGCGAACGAATTCCGCCTTCAACCGATTTCTGCTGCGACGGCGGCTCGGCCATCACCGCTTTCGCCAAGCGGGCCAAGCTCAAAGTCCATGTCCTACCCGCGCCCGGCAACCCCAAGCCCGAAGAATCGCAGTTCCATATAAACAACGTCAACGCCTACCACGGACGCCTCAAAGAGTGGATGCGACGCTTCCACGGCGTCGCCACCGAAAACCTTCCCACGTACCTGAGTTGGCGCCGAACCCTCGAAGCCATGCCCGCCGATGGCGGCCCGGCTCCCTGGATCGCCGCCGCTGCCGGACTCGGACCGTATCAACACGAAACACAATAAGAGCGAAAAAATTCCCTTGACGTTAAGAACAAACATAGAACACAATTGCAGGCTCGGCAAATGTTGAAGGGGGAGAGCGCCACTGCGAAATACGCTTGAGCCACAGCGGCATGACGCCCCAGTTTTGAGCCAGAGAGTCGACTTGGGTGGGCGGGGGGCTGATGAACGCCGTTGAAATCGAAGAGGCGGTGTCGGAGCTGGCCGCCGCTCCTTTTAGCGCCGCCGAATTTCCGTATGCTTTCCTGGCGGCGTTCGGGAACAAGGACACGACGATCAAGCGCCTGCGGGCGGGTTCGTCGAACGCCTCGGATATTCCCGGCGGCGTGCTCCAGCGCAACAACATCCATATCGCGACCTGCGCTCAGGGTCAGGTCGACGCGACGCTGAAGGCATTGCGGGAAAGCCCCAAGACGTCGGCGGCCAAGGCGAAATTCGTGCTCGCGACGGACGGTGTCGAGTTTCAGGCCGAGGACCTGGCCTCGGGCGACACGGTCGCGAGCGCCTATCCTGACTCGCAAAACACTTCGGCTTCTTCCTGCCGCTCGCGGGCATCTCGACCGTCCGCCAGATCGCGCACAACCCGATAGACATCAAGGCGACCGGCCGGCTCAACAAGCTCTATGTCGAGCTATTGAAGGACAACGAGGATTGGGGGACCGATGCGCGCCGGCCAGAACTCAATCAGTTCATGGCGCGGTTGATTTTCTGCTTCTTCGCCGAAAGCACGGGCATATTCTTGCCGCATCTCTTCACCGAGACGATCCGGCAGATGACGGACCCCTCGGGCGCCAACCCGAATGAGGTAATCTCCGAGCTCTTTCGCGTGATGGACACGAAGCGCGAGGACCTCAAAGCCCGGAACTTCCGCCCCTGGGCCGTGCAATTCCCTTACGTCAACGGCAATCTATTCGCGGGCAAAGCCGACTGTCCGCGCTTCTCGCGTATTGCGCGCGCTGACCTCTTGCGGGCCGGCGAACTCGACTGGAAGGCAATCAATCCCGACATTTTTGGCTCGATGATCCAGGCTGTCGCAGAGGACGACGAGCGCGGGTCGCTCGGGATGCATTACACCAGCATGCCGAACATTCTCAAAGTGCTCAACCCGCTGTTTCTCGACGATTTGCGCGCGCAGTTGGAGGCAGCGGACGACAATGTGCGCAAGCTCAAAAATCTGCGCCGCCGCATCGCCTCGATCCGCGTCTTTGACCCCGCCTGCGGCTCCGGGAACTTTCTCGTCATCTCCTATATCAAGATGCGCGAGATTGAATTTGAGATCGTCAAGCGGCTCAATGATAATTCACGCACGCATATCAAACTCGAAAATTTCTATGGCATCGAGATCAAGAGTTTCCCAGTCGAGATCGCGCGGCTCTCGCTGCTAATCGCCGAGTTCCAGTGCGACGTGCGCTTTTTCGGGGAGGATGTCGCGTGGCTTAACGTCTTGCCGCTGCACAAGACCGGGCAAATCTATGTGGGCAACGCGCTACGCATGGATTGGCTGGAGGTCTGCCCGCCGGCTATACGGATGGAACTGCGGTCGACAGATCTCTTCGAGACACTCCCGGATCAAGGGGAAATCGATTTCGATGCGAAAGAGGCGGAGACCTACATATGTGGGAATCCACCGTACCGATGAAGTAAATGGCAAGACGAAGCCCAAAAGGATGATCTAAGGATCGCGTGGACTCGACATCCGCAGCTTGCAAAGATAACTGACTATGTCACCGGTTGGCTAGCAAAAGCCCAAATGTGTCTGATGTCATATCGCAACTGTTGTTGCGCCTATGTTATGACAACCAGTGTTACTCAGGGTCAACAGGCGGGGATTTATGGGAACCAATATTCGAAAGCGGGCTAGGACTTAAGTTCGCCCATCAGTCGTTCAAGTGGCATAATCTGGCGGCAAATAAGGCTGGTGTGACGGTAGTTGTATTGGGGATATGTCGACAGCCCGTCGGGAAGTGCACTCTCTATCACGAGTCGACTGTTAGAATTGTCGATAATATCGGTTGCTTTCTGATTCCAAATCAGAAATCGATTGTGTTTGCTGAAGCCAGGCCGATCTCTGACATACCAGAAATGATATTCGGCAATATGCCAAGAGACGGTGGTCATCTAAATTTGGGTCGAGACGAAGCGGAGATTATTAAGTCACAGTGTTTAGATCTGGAAGTAGTACGTCGTTACGTCGGATCGAAAGAATTAATAGGAGGCGAACCAAGATTCTGCCTTTGGATACCCGATGACAAAGTCGATAAGGCGACGCAAGTTAAATTGATATCGAGTCGCCTTGAAGCGGTTCGGGCGGAGCGGCTAAAAAGCAGAGCTGAATCCACGCGAACCTTCGCGGAGCAGCCACACCGCTTCGTTCAGCGGGCAGGAGTCGCGAAGCAATTCACAATCGCAATTCCTGGCGTGTCATCGGAGAATCGGGATTACCTTCCTTGTGATCTACTCGGCTCTGACTGCGTTATCTCGAATAAAAACTTTGGTCTCTTTGATGCACGCTTTGGAATATGGCGCTAATTGCCTCGCGCTTGCATTTGGTGTGGATTGGCACTGTCTGCGTTCGCCTCGAAATGCGATTCTCCTATG
>CAVWVF010000006.1:0-1335031 GCA_963758335.1 uncultured Alphaproteobacteria bacterium
CAATCGGCCGCTGCCGTCGCTCAAATCCCTTTCGAACCGCAGTATTTTCGCGGCTGCGTCTATGGTGATCCATTCTTTCGGATCGAACATAGACTCCCCGATTTCAGCTTGCGCTTGTCCACGCGTAGGCGTGCTTTTCCCGCGCGATTGGCACCCCCGCGCCTGCAAATTGCCTTCGGTTGAAGTCTTGACCCTTTCCCTTCCACCGCACAAAGTCAGCATGACATCCGCGCTAGAAAGCTCAACCTTGGCCAGATGCACCTGCACCCATGGAACGTCGCCATGTTGCCACGGCGTCGTTGGACAGGATTTCGTCCAGTCGAGATCGCGTGAGCTTAGGTCTCGCGGAACGTTTACATGAGACCCAACGAAAGGAAGAACTTGCTTTGTCTCAATTATTTCTGCTCGTATCACAGTGAAGAGATATCTGATCTTCCGATCCGCCATTGCATGACAGATATGAGCCCTGATCGGTATTGAATATCCGCGGCTTTCCGAACCGAAGCAGCGCCTCCTCCAGCGCCGCCGCGCAGAAGCTCGCATCGTTGGTGTTCGACAGCCGCCACGCCAGAACCGCCCGGCTGGCCCAGTCGATGATCGCCACCAGATAGAGGAAGCCGCACGCCATCGGGATGTAGGTCACGTCGGCCGCCCACACGTGGTTCGGCTCGACAATCTTCAGGCCGCGCAGCAGGTAGGGGTATATCTTGCGCCCGGGCGCGGCTTTGCTCGTGCCGGGGCGTGGAACCAGCGCTTCGATCCCCATCACCCGCATCAGCCGCCGCACTCGCTTGCGGTTGAGTTCGAAGGTCATTCGCCGCGAGCCGTAGAACGGAAGTTCGAGATGCAGTTCGTCGATGCGGCGCATCACCGCCAGATCGTCCGCCCGGGCGACGGGCTTGGGGCGGTAGATCGCCGAGCGCGCCACGCCCACAAGCGCGCATTGGCGGCGCACCGACAGGTCCTTGCCAGGCCGTTCGACCATCGCTCTTCGAGAGGGCGCGCTCATCGACCTGGCCTCCTGGCCAAGAAATCCCGTTCGACCGTCAGTTGGCCGATCTTGGCGTAAAGCTTGGCCGTCTCACGTTCGCGCTCCTCCTCGCCATCGCCCGAACCGCTCGCCCCGCGCGCGAACAGGCTCGCCGCATTGTCGAGAACCTGCTTCTTCCAGGCATAAATCTGGTTCGGATGCACCCCGTGCCGCTTCGCCAGTTCCGGAACCGTCGCATCCTCGCGCAACACCTCGAGCGCAATCTTCGCCTTGAACGCCGCATCAAACTTCTTGCGTGACTTCGTCATTTCTCGCTCCATCGGTTGCGACAGAGTAGCCAATGGTCCTAAATCCGGGGTCCAGCTCACTTGACCTGGTATCGCGCACCCTGGTCGATGCTTTGGTAGTAGCCCCAGGGACGGTACATTCGTCTGTGCTGGGTCGCCTCCGGATGGTGCTCGGCCTTCAGCCGCTCAACGAGTTCTTTGACTTTGTGGGTCTGTGACTGGTCGGCGACCAGAACCGCGTCGCCCGTTACGACCACGATCACGTTGTCGAGGCCGATGACGGCGGTCATACGGTCCTCCGAGCGCACCAGCACGTTGGAGGAATCGATCGCCACCGCCCGTCCGCGGAGAGCGTTGCCCTGCTCGTCCTGAGGGCTCAGCCGCCAGACGGTCGACCACTGCCCGACGTCAGACCAGCCGAGGTCGGCGGCCAGCACCGCCGCGCGATGGGTCCGCTCCATCACCGCAAAGTCGATCGACGTCTTCGGTGCCCGAACGAAAGACGCCCTGTCGAGAACGGTAAAGCTGAGATCGGCGCTCGCCCGGGCGACCGCCTCGCGCGTCGCGGCGGCGATCTCCGGTTCGAACCGCGCCAGCTCCTCCAGCATCACATCGGCGCGGAACACGAAATTGCCCGAGTTCCACAAATAGCCCTCCTTGATGAAGGCCTGTGCGCGCTCCTCGTTCGGCTTTTCGACAAAGCGCTCGACGCGCCGCACCTGCGGATCGACCGCCAGCGGCTCGGCGGGACGGATATAGCCGTAGGCGGTCGCCGGATAATCAGGGGTCACGCCGAAGGTGACGATCGCGCCTGCCTCGGCGGCGACGCCGGCCTGGGCGCAAAGTAGCGCAAACTTCGCGCCGTCCTTGAACACGTGGTCGGCGGCCAGCACCGCGACCAACGTCTTGGGATCGCGCGCCGCCGCCCAGGCCGCCGCTGCGCCCACGGCCGCGGCGCTGTCTCGCCGCTCCGGCTCGAGCAGGATTGTTGCCTCGGCGCCGATCTCCTTCAGCTGTTCCGCTACGCGGAAAGGTAGTCGAAATTGGTGATGACGGCCGGCGGATCGAAGATCGCCCGGTCGCCGACCACGCTGACGATCGACTGGAAGGTCGAGCGGTCGCCGATCAGGGGAATGAACTGCTTGGGCAGGCTCTCGCGCGATTCCGGCCAGACGCGAGTGCCCAAACCGCCGCACATGATCACCGGCTGAATCTTCGTCATCGAGTCTTTGCGCTCCATGGTGTCGCGGCGCCGAAACTCCGGCGCGTTTTCTGAGGGAGTGGCGCAGCCGCCCCGCGCCGGAGCGAGCGAAGGCCGATCGCGCCGTGCTGGATTTCGTCAAGGACCACGTCTTCGTTCCGCCGGATTTTGTTATTCGTAACGATGGTGTTTGCCGGCTTGATCCGGAATTGGCGCGCGTGGTTCGGAACCCAAATTCATGGCTCATCCTTCACCGACCGACGAGGCCTAGGTCATAAACCCAGATGGTCCAGACTGTCGAGCCGGTCGGGCGGTCGGCCGTGCCGCAAGTTGCTCGAACCGATCGAGGAGGTCTGGCCACGGCGGCGGCATTACGGAGACGGTCAAGTTAAACACATAAAAAAAGATAATAATAAGATATAAGTGTTGACATTTGTAATTTTGTCTGTACAACTGGTATTCTATGAATAATTTGCGGTCTTGAGCCGCTGTTTGGAGATCGCATGTCAGCAGATTTCGCGTTTGAAATTCCGCTGGGGTCGATCGCGCCCGACTTTTCCCTTCCTGCGCCGGACGGCATCCTCTGGAGTTTGCCGGCCAACGACGGCGTGAACGGGGTCCTCGTCATTTTCGCCTCGACCCGGTGCCCGTTCATGCGCCACATCGGCCGCGGCGTGGTCGACTACGCCCGCGAGTATGCCGAAAAGGGCGTCGCGACCATCGCCATCAACGTCAACGCCGGTGAGACGTTCGAGGACATGGCAGCCGAGAGCGCGAAATACGACTATCCCTTTCCTTACGTGAAGGACGCCGACCAGAAGGTCGCCGCCGCCTACATGGCCTCGTGCACGCCGGACTTCTTCCTGTTCGGCGCCGACCGGCAGCTCTTCTATCACGGCCAGTTCGACGACAGCTCGCCCGCGAGCCCACTGCCGGTCACGGGCTCGGATCTGCGCGAGGCGACCGAAGCCTTGCTCGCCGGCCAGTCTGCGCCAGAGGACCAGAAATGCGTGCTTGGTGTCTGCGTCGCCTGGAACGACGACCGCGCGATCGGCGCCTGCGCAGCCGAGTGAGGGCCGCCTCACATCCCGATTTCGCAACGATGGATTTCCGTCGCCGAGGGTATCCCCATCGTGACCTTCGCCCCGGCCACTGAGGCGGACCTGAAGCCTGGCGCGGCCGTCTTCGTTCCGGCTGAGCGCGTCTCGGATGGCACTCTCGCCTCCGGGTTCGTGGTGATCGGCACGAACGGCGTCGCGCCGCCGATGTAGTCGGGCGGGTCCGGGCGCCGCCCCTAAAGCGGCGTTAAACGCCGCTACGCGACTTTTGCGAGCGCCACTGCCCTCGGGCCGCGCTGGACTCGCGGCAGCGCGACTACGGCCACCGCGCCCTCCCCCTCCCGCGACCCCAGGCGGAGCGTTCCCCCATGCAGTTCGACCAGCGAATTGGCGATGGCGAGGCCGAGGCTCGAGCCTTTCATGCCGTCGGCCATGGCGACGTCGCCCTGCTCGAAGGGCCGCCCTAAACGGGCAATGTCCTCCGCTGCGATCCCGGGCCCGTTGTCTTGGACGTAGAAATAGATCCGGTCGGCGATCGCCTCGACGCCGACCTCGACGGCGCCGCCGTCGGGCGCGAATTTCACCGCGTTGCGCATGAGCGTCGTGAGGATTCGTTCCAGGGCCCTCCGGTCCGCCTCGATGACGAGGTTCGCGCCGACGTCGGCGGTCACGGAAATGCGCTTTTCCCGCGCCGTGGCCGCGACGTCGTGGACCGCCCGGCCGACAGCCTCGTCGGCGCGGAACCGGCAATAGGTCAGGCGTTCCCGCCCGGCCTCGAGACGGGACATGTCGAGGACGTCGCTGACCACATGCAGGAGATATTCGCCGCTCGCGGAAATGTGCTCGCAGTAGTCGCGATATTTCTCCGACCCCAGCGGGCCGAACGTCTGACTTCCCATCAGCTGCGAAAAGCCGATGATCGCGTTGAGCGGCGTGCGTAGCTCGTGGCTCATGTTGGCCAGGAACTCCGCCTTGGCGCGATTGGCCGCCTCCGCCTGCGCCTTCTGCTCGTGGTAGCGCTCGGCCAGTTCCGCGAGCTGCTCAGCCTGCTGTTCGAGCGAGCGGCGCGACTGGCGCAGCTGCACGACGGTCGCGAGCAACAGCCGTTCCGAATTCATCAGCTGCTCTTCATGCTCCTTTAGCGCCGTGATGTCGGTCCCGACTGAGACGAATCCGCCGTCGCGCGTGCGGCGCTCATTGACCTGCAGCCACCGTCCGTCGGGCAGCCGCGACTCGAAGGTTCGGCAACGGCGGACGCGGCCGACCGGCTTGCCGATCTCCGGCTGCGCTTCCGGGGCGAGCGACGAGAGATCGGCTTAATGCGCGCCGGACCGGACCGCTTCGTCCGGGAGATCGTGCAGACGCTGGTATTTCGAATTGCACAGAACCAGCCGATCGCTCGAGTCCCAGAGTACGTAGGCTTCGGAAATGG
Organism: uncultured Alphaproteobacteria bacterium; assembly: GCA_963758335.1. Taxonomy (GTDB): domain Bacteria; phylum Pseudomonadota; class Alphaproteobacteria; order Rhizobiales; family Beijerinckiaceae; genus Roseiarcus. The sequence continues at coordinate 4,970 of CAVWVF010000006.1, forward strand.
CTTCGATCGCATCGCGCAGGCGCTGATCGGCGGTCGCAGAGGCCTCCGCTTCGCGCTTGCGGTCGGTGACGTCGAAAGCGATGCCCACTAGGCTAGCCTGGCCGGTCTCCTCGTCCTCGACCAGTTCCGCGCGCTTGTGCAGCCAGATCCACCGCCCGTCGGCCGCACGGATGCGAAACTCGACCTCGATGAAATCGCAGCTCCGCTCGAGGGCGCGCTGCGCGATGCCTTCCAGGCTGTGGTCCTCGGGATGCATCAGGCCCTGCAGTTCCGACACCGTCCAGTGGCCCGGCCGTTCGACAAGATCGAGAACGTTGAACATCGACGCCGACCAGACGATTCGTCCGCGATGCAAGTCCCACGTCCATAGCCCGCAGCGTCCGCGGTTCAGCGCGAGATCGAGGCGCGCAAGGAGAGCGCATTGCTCGCGGAGACGCCTGCGCCGGGTCGTCGACTGCGCCAGGGGAAGGATTGAAGGAACGAACGCGCGCCCCACGCGAGACACGAAGGCCGGCCTCGAACGCGTCCGCCGTCATTGGAACGGGTTCGAGCGGCTGCATTATAGTCGGGGGAATGCGGAGAAGCGATGACAATCGCTCGTCTGCCCGCAAAAGCGACGTGGGCCGGCGCGAGCGCCCGTTTCTCCCTATTCGAACGCGAAAACGCGTCTCCAGCCGTTCTTCATGCTGACGACAGTCCAGCCGGACTTGGTCGCTTCGTCGTAGCGCTGCTGCGGATCCTGCCACAGATCGAAGATTTGCGGGTCACCCGCAATGACCTATTTTCTGCTTCGCTTTGGCGCTCGCTCTTGGGTTTCGGCCCTCGCTTGCCCGGCGTGACGGCGCGACCGAGACGGCGCGAAAGGGCGTCGAGGAAGGCCGCGTGAAACCCTCGCCTATTCCGCCGGCGTCGCGCGCGCCGCCGCCAGATCGTCGATCGGAATGCGGGCGGGCTCTTCGCGGCGCAGGAAGCGCCGGAATGCCATGCGCATGTCGCGGAACAGCCGCACCCAGGCGTTGGGTTTGCGGAAATGCGAGGCGAACTCGCGGTTCGTCTCGAGCGGCAGCCAGTATTCCCCTCGCCAGGTCTTGAACATGGAGACCAGTTCGTCGGTCTGTTCCGGTCTGATCGACATCGCCGCGCAACCGCACATCGCGTCGATCGACACCCGTCCCAGCCGGTCGAACTGGAAGCGGTGACGGCTCGGCACATGATGGAGCCAGCCGTGCTCGTATTCAAAATCCTCGGGCTGGAAGCGGAGTGCCGAAATCATCGACGATGCGTCCAGATATCGGGCTGTGCGCCCGAGCGGATAATGGAACTCGACGTTTGCCATAAGGGACTCCCTCCGCTTGAAACCCCAGCCTCTCGCCCGAACGTTTTCGCGTCGCACGGGTTCATTATGCGCGCGGCGCCCGAGTTTGTGCCTCAATGCCATGCGAGCTTGGCTTTTTTATGCGGCGCGGAGAGCGTTCTTGAACGGATTGCGGGGAGGTTCGGCGGCGCGCGAGCGCAGTCGGTCTGATCCGCCTGAGCGCCTTAAGGCCGGCGCGCGGGGCAACTTTGGAGGTCCAGATTCTCGTCTGGCCTCGGGCCGCCCCAATGGTTGAGGCCTTCCCTCCGATCAACTCGTTTCCTTCGCGGTCATCAGCAGTGTCGGGTCGGAGGAGGCGCGCTCAGCTGCCTTCGCGCTTGCCTCCGTTCGCCGCTCAAACTGGACGTGCAGTTTTCCCGCATCCAGCTTTCATGAATGGGCTTTCGCAGTCTGAAGAGATGGTATCAGTGAGACGAGGCAGAAACCTTGTCCACCAGTGAGTGGACCTTCTGGTTCAGACCTTCGAGGTTGAGATAGTCCGACAGTCTCCTCGGCGCGTGACGTTCGGGTTTTTCACATAGGGAACTTTCCACCTTCACGCTCCTTTCTCATCTGCCCAGACTGATCCAATCTCGACCCGTTCACGAACGTCCTTCCCCGGATCACTCACGATCCGCCGTTGCGGCATTGTCACGGCGCTCCGGGCTTGCGGCGTTCTCGGTGGCCTGGTAGCCGCGCGGATGAACAAGATCAGCTACAGCGGGTATCGTTTCCCGCCCGAGATCATTCAGCAAGCGATATGGCTTTACCTCCGGTTCACCCTCAGCCTGCGCGACGTCGAAGATTTATTGGCGGAACGCGGAGTGGCGGTGTCTTACGAGACCGTTCGGCGTTGGGTGAATCATTTCGGACCGATGATCGCGGCCGACCTACGGAAGCATCGCCTAAAACCTCATACGACTTGGCATCTGGACGAGGTCTATCTGAAAATCGACGGCCGAATGGTCTACCTTTGGCGGGCCGTCGACGCCGAGGGCGAGGTCCTCGATGTGCTGGTCCAGTCGAAGCGCAACAAGCACGCCGCGCTGAAACTGATGCGCAAGCTCCTGAAGAAATATGCCTTCGTTCCTGAGCGGTTGGTCACCGACGACCTGCGATCATACAGCGCCGCGGTCCGGGATCTGGGGATCGAATGCCGGCACGAGCGCGGGCGATGGAAGAACAATCGAGCCGAGAATTCGCATCAGCCGACGCGGCGGCGGGAGCGCAAGATGCAGCGGTTCAAGAGCCCGGGTTCAGCCCAGAAATTTCTTTCGACCCACGCCGCCGTCTACAACACCTTCAACGTCCAACGCCATCTCACCTCCGCCCAAACGCACCGCGTGCTTCGCGCTGCTGCGATGACCACGTGGCGGACTGCAGTCGCAGCGGCCTGACAATTCCTGAGGTGCCGACACTTCGCGTTCGCGGCACGGCAACGTGACAAAGCCTTTCGGATTCATGATGTTGCGCTATGTTGCGCTCCCGCAGGACGATGAGGCGTACCCAGCGCTCGACACGGCGGCGGCCGAGATCCATCTCCATAGCGATTTCCTTGATCGTCCCGCCGGCGCCGTAGAAAGCTCTGATCCGATCGAATAGGGCCTGACGGTCGGCGTGCCGGCCTCGACGCGCCGGTTGTTGTTGCTCCGCGCCTTCCGACCGCCCTCGTTGGCCATTTTCGCCATCGCCGACCAACTCGCTGCGTAGTTGGCGGCAACCATAGGATAGTCGGAGGGAAGCTTCCATTTCGCGCGATACTGCTCCGGCGTCAGGCCGTGCGCCGCCAAATGCCGTTTCAGCGACTTGAAATGTTTGCCGTCCTCCAGGCAGATCAAATATCCCGGCGTGACCGACTTCCGGATTGAGACGGCCGGCTCGTTCGGCTCTTCTTTCGGGGTCGAATTCTCCACGCCAGCGGAGAGCCTTGCCAAAGTGTCATGAATTGTTTGGATCAGTGCAGGCGGTTCGCCTCTTGGAAGAGGGTTATTGGAGACGAACGCGGCCACCACTTCGGCGGCCATTTCGAGGGTTACTGGTTGGGGCATGTGGCAGAGTCCTCACCGAACAGCCTTGTTGCCCCCAACTATGCCTATATACGCAATTCGTCGAGAGGTCGGCGTCCCATAATATTCATCGTGTCCGGTCACGTAGAGAACTGCAATGACCGCCAGTGGACGTTAAAGGCGTACGCGACCAGCCAATTGCGCTTCGAGGGATATGCTGCTGCTGCATTCACCGCGCCGACTTCGGCCAGCCGCCTTTGCGAGCGATGGATGAGACAGGTGAATGAGCTATCGCCGACGGTCCCGGCAACGCCTTTTTCGGAAGGGATTGATCCAATGACGGACGACGAACAGCAGATCGCCCAGGCAATCGCGCGGGCGTTCGAGACCTTGTCAGACAGGCTCTCCAAAGAGCTTGAGGACGCGTTCAATCAGATGGCCCAACTGATGGGGCGGGCGCAGAAACAGCAATACGAAATCATTTCCCTCTTTGGTAAGCAGGTGGCAGCAATGGAAGCGCTCGCAGACCTCGTTGCGAAGGTGCGGAACGACGACGTCGAGCGCCACAACGATCACGCCGCCGCTATCGAGCAGCTATTGCAGGGCCAGATGAAGATTGCGCAATTTACCGACGGCCTTGCCACACAATACGGGCAACTCTTCAAGGCGCTCTCGAATCGCCTCGACGCTGTGGAAAAGGAGGCGTTCGGTCCGAATTACAGCCAGCAGCCATTGACGCCGCCTCTCAACTGAAGCGTGCGAGCCTATCGAATCGCGATTCATCATCAGGGCCAGCCATGGCCTTGGGGTTCTTGGCCGCAGGCGCTGATAGTGCAGATTAGGCCAAACGCACCATTGGGCGCTGAGCGCCAGAGCTTCAGCATGAGCCGCCGAGGCGGTCCCGGAATTGAATCAGTGCATTCGGGTTTGGACCGACTGCGATCACGGGATTTAGGCTGTGCGAATGACGCTGCCGTGGACGGCCGGATTGCGCTAAATAGCGGCCGTTGCGCGACGGCGCGGCAAACGGGTCAAAATCAGGCCCTTGGGGCGATAACCTCGATTTCGCCCAGAAACTCGGGCCTTACAAGTGAGGGATGACGACGAGCATCGATGCAGGCCGCACCACAGGAAGGCGAGCGGCGAAGAGTTTAACCCCCCGCTGTTGCGTCATCCTTGTTTAGCGGTAGTTCCAAAATGAACTCCGTCCCAGGCGTATGCCGCTCGATGCGGAGTCGCGCTCCCGTCTGCTTAGCCAAAGCGGCTGTGAGGCGCATGCCCAGGCGGCCGCTTTTGATGTAGTCAAAATCGGCAGGCAGTCCCACCCCCGCATCGCGAACCGAAACGGATGCAAGCTCGCCTTCAGGGTGCGTCAAACGAACCCAAATACGACCTCGCGTGCCCCCGGGATAGGCATGCTTTGCGGCGTTGACCACCAGTTCGGTCACAACGAGGGCGACGTCGATGGCGCGGTCCGTGGTCAGGAACAGAGCTTCGGGCGCTTCAAACGAGACATCGCAATTCGGGGTGACTTCCTCCAAGTCCTTGCATATGGCGGAAAGGTAGTCGGCAAGCTCGATTTTATCGATTTGCTGGCTGTGGTAGAGCCGGTCATGGGCCCGTCCGATAGCCATTATCCTACCCGAGGCCTCCCGCAAGAGACCTCCGATCTCAGGGTCGTTTCCGGCCTGCAAGTTTAGGAGCGCCGAGACCAATTGAAGGCTGTTCTTGACCCGATGATTGATCTCCTTCACCAGCACCTTCTGGTGCTCTAGCGCCGCCTTCAAACCTCGCTCGTGACGCTCGCGCTCAATCGCCATACCCAAAATGTTCGCTGCGCCTTGTAGGAAAGCGATATCGCTTTCGGTGAACTCGCCCTCGGACCTACTGTCGACTTCAAGCACCCCGTAGGGCGCCCCGTCGCCCTGCAAGATGACGTTTATGGCCCGTCGGACGCCATGCGCCGCAAGGAGTTCTGGCGTCCTGAATCGCTGCTCGCTCTCCAAGTGGTTCGATATGACCGGTTTGCCCGTACGCAGCGCAAAGCCGGACGGGGATGCGAGGTCGGCGCCAACGGACGCCACGCCGATCAACCCCTCGTGCCAACCCACTCCCGCGCGCATCAAGAGCCGATTTTCCGATGGAATATATTCCAGTACCTTGCACAGCTCAGCTCGTAGACCCTCAGCCCCTACGCGCACAGTCTGGTTCACCAACTCCACAAATGGAGTCCCCCTCAAGGCGGTGACACCGAGTTCAGCCAAGAGTTCCTGCTGGCGGATACGCTGCTGGAGGGCGCGCCCGTCTATTTCAAACTGGCCTTCATCCTGGGCGGGAGCCTCTACGACCGGTTTCGTCGGTGGGGGCATAAGCGTCTCACGGTGAACCTGATGCAGGGTCAACTCAAGACGTAGTGTCTCTCACACTCGCCAGCAAGGCGCACACGGCTGATATGAGTTGATCGGACCTATAGGGCTTTGGAAAAATGCTTTAACCACACTTGAGTTTAATGATAACTCGATCGGCCCTGACGTTCTGCTCGATCTAACGGGCGACGACCTCGAAAAACTCGGCGTCACCTTGGGGGATCGCAAGCGCCTGCGCAAGGCGATCGCAAGTCTTTGCGCGACGGGGACGGCAGCGAAGCCAGCGAGCCGCTCATCTCGGCCCTCATCAACCGACGCCGCCGAGCGCCGGCAGCTGACCGTAATGTTTTGCGATCTCGTCGGCTCGACCGCTCTTTCGAAGCGGCTCGATCCGGAGGACATGCGAGGGGTCATCCGGGCCTACCAGGATGCCTGCTCGGGCGCTATCGCGCAAGTTCTCGCCCATAGCGCGCGCTGCGTTTATGGTCGCATCTCCCGGCATCTGAGTCAGAAAAGCCCCGCTGAGCCAAGGGAGGCAGAGCGGGGAAAGGTGACGGGAGCCGACACGGATCCCGTCACTAAACAGAACGCGTCGTTATTTCTGAAGGTTGTGAACTTCGATCGTAGTTTCCTGAGGCGGATTGGCGAACCCGCCCGTGATGCCCTTCTTCATTTGAGGCATCAGAATGCCGTCGCGGAAATGCTCCCAACTTTCCTTGAAATCGTGAACCGCTACAATCGTCCACCCTCCTGTGGACGGCCCAGCCACGTGGAAAATCTGGCCTTTTGGCAGGGTTTTTCTGTCCGGATGCACCGCAACGCGTGCTGGCGGTCCTGGGCAAGCGTCTTGCGCGCCATGCTGGTGTGGAAGCTCAGCCTACCCTGCACAGCCTCGAATTTGCTCAACGGTGCAATTGACGCCTCGTATTGTTCCTTCGTGCCGCCAGGAAAGAAGTGCATAATCGCGTAGGCCATTCTCATCCTCCCAATTTATGTGACGACCGCCTGCCGCGGCGGACGTCGAAGTGGATACTTGCGTCCCCGAATTTCGCTTGCAATGGCAAAATTCCTACACCGCCTTGCCGCCGGAGGCTTTCCAAGGCGTCCTGACTACGCGTCGGCGTTCTCGCGAGAACGCTTACGCTTGGTCGGGAGAAGCGCTCGCAGCTCGCGGAGCGCGCTGTTTGAGGACAGCCGCGCCGGGCGGAAGTGACGGGACAGGAACCACCCGCCGTGGCGGGGAACGCATTCCTCAAACCGGAAGCCGATCTCCCCGGGCGCAAATCCCTGGTCGGGATCGATGTCTCCGATGGTCAGGACGTCGCCCCGCGCCGGGAACCGTTCGTCCGGCTGCGGCGGCGTCAGCCAGTCGGTATCGACGCAAACGACAAGTTGACCGAAGTGCCAGAAGGGACTCATCGCTCAAGCCTTTTCTTGCAGAGTTTCGACGTGAGGCGAACAGCGGCTCGAAACGACCGCCGCGAAATCATTCTCCCCGAAGTCATGTCCGAATTTGTCGCCGCGTAATTCTCCATTCCCGCATGCGTGTCGTCGCAAGCCTGTCGCCGATCTTGCCGCATTTCGGCGGGCCGCGCGACAACTCATCCGGCAGAGCAGGAAGCATGCCAATCCGGCGTCCGCACTCAAGCCCCTCAGCGTTTCAACAATCCGAGTCGGATGAGGCTCTCGGCGGTCGCGACCAGCGCGTCCTCGCGCGAGCGCGGCGCCCAGCCGAGCAGACGCCTCGCCTTTTCGCTGGTCGCGCTCTTGGTCCCGCCGAGTTCGGGAACGATCTGCCGGATGGAGGAGTCGGCGAGCGCGGCGATGCGCAGAAGCCAGTCGGGCAGTTCGCGGGTCGGCACGCGGCGCGCCGCCTCGCCCATCCGGGCCTTCAGCGTCAGCGCCATTTCGCGCATGCTCATGAATTTGCCCGAGACCGCCAGAAAGCGCTCGCCCTCGGCGCGCTGGTCAGTCATGGCCTTGAGATGCAGATCCGCCACGTCGCGCGCGTCGACCACGCCGAACCGGATGCGCGGCAGGCCGGGCGCCGCGCCGTCCATCAGGCGCTTGATGCCGGCGACCGAGGTCGACATGTCGGGCCCGAGAACCGGGCCGAACACGCCGACCGGATTGACGACGGCGAGTTCAAGGCGGCCCTCCTTGGCGACGAAATCCCAGGCCGCGCGCTCGGCGAGCGTCTTCGACTTGGCGTAGGCGCTGACGCCGGGGCCGTTGACGTCGGTCCAGCTCGTCTCGTCGAACGGCGCGCACCGCTCCTTCTGACCATAGCCGACGGCGGCGAAAGACGAGGTCAGCACGACGCGACGGACGCCCGCCGCCCGCGCGGCCTTCAGCACCCTCAGCGCGCCGTCGCGGGCGGGGACAATGAGCTCGTCCTCGTGCTTGGGCACGCCGAGCGGAAAGGGCGAGGCGACGTGCAGCACGAAGTCGCAGCCTGCGACCGCCTCCGGCCAGCCGGCGTCGCGCTCGAGATCGGCGGCGGCGAACGACAGCCGGTCGTCGCCGTCCGCGCCGGCATTTATGAGGAGCGCCGCACTTCGGGCTCACGCGCGAGACTGCGAACCGTCGTCCGCACATGGTGGCCTGCGGCCAGACACTGCAGAATGCAATGCCCCCCGATGAAGCCCGACCCGCCGGTGACCAGAACCAAGCTCATCGTCGGACTCCTGCTGCGCGTCGACCCGGAATGTGGGGTCTCGCCGCGAGGGCGTCAATCGGCCCTCACGTCGCCTTTAGCGCCGGTTTAGCGGCGAGACTCTTTTCCATCAGAGGCGTCAACGCAGTCTCCCCGGCTCGATAGCGGAGACGCTTCAGGCGGTGGGGGCAACAGAAGACGGCCCTCGCGACGCAGACCTACCCCTGGCAGCGACTCGGATGGCAGCAGCCGCGGGATCCGGCAACGCGTCCGGGTACTCGTTGACGCATAGGCTCCGCCACACGCCCGGGTGCTCGTTGACGCCTCGTCGTAAAGAGAGGGAAGCCATTCAGGAACCACTTGCCGGCTTGCTGGTTGGGCCACTGGCGGGGGCGCACATGTGATCGGGCTCGGGCTGACGCGGCCGACAAGTCCGCATCCGCCGGACGGCGCCTGCTACCGCTTGTCGTCAAGGATGCGCCGCAACTCGGACAACTGTCTGGGCCGCGGGTCCGGTTGTGCGTCCCGCTGATGCGCATCATGGGCGAGGAACGGACAAGATTCGCCGCCGCGCCAAAGCCCTGACGTTTCCAAGGCGCAAAACAGGGGCCGTTAGGACCGTCGTGCCGCCTCCCGAGCCTACTGAAAGTGTATAAGTTCTCAAACGACCCGACCACCGTCGCGTTCGCTGCTCAGTTTGCCTGCGAGGCTTACAAGCAGGGCCACGCCGATGGCGCAAGAGAGGCGCTAGAGGCCAATCCGCATCCTTACGACATTGAAAGTGTCCCCACTGAAAATGGCCGAGCTTGGTTGATCCGATAATGCGGCATTATCAGACTAAATCAAGGCGCTGATCCCGGCGACCGACGAGGACGACAAGTCGTTCGAACTTCTGACCCACGACGAGGCCGCACGCGCCGCGGTCAAGCGCTATCGCGAGGTGCAACGGCTGACGGCCGCGGCAGGCTCGTGAAACGCCGCCAATTGATCGACCGCAATGCGCGCGTGACAGGCAACGGTTTAGTGATAGGTTGCGGTGGGGGTTCCGTTAACCCGGGCTGACGACGGCGCATCGTCTTCGCGCGCTTGTCGCTGACTGCGCCGTCCCGCGCCAGTTTTTGAAGCGCTCGATCTCGAGAGGATCGCGACCATGGCAAACGACAAGATGAAAGCGCAGATGGCGAGCAAGGACGGCTTCATCGCCGCGCTCGACCAGAGCGGAGGATCGACCCCGGGCGCCTTGCGTCTCTACGGCATCCCGGACAGCGAATACAGCGGCGAGGCGGAGATGTTCCGGCTGATGCACGAAATGCGCGTGCGCATCATCAGCGCGCCTGCCTTCACCGGGGAGAAGGTCATCGCCGCGATCCTGTTCGAGCGCACGATGGGAAGCCGAAATTGGAGTAGGAGACCGCCGTCCCCGGCGTGAACAGCAGCGGATTGGCCTTGAGCCAGGCGACGAACGCCTCGCGGGTGATATGGACGAAGGGATTGTCCGGCGGACCCGGCTCATGGGGAACCTCCCGCGGAAGCCCGGCCGAATGGGTGGCGAGATCGATAAGCCGGATCGGCCGCCCGCCCTCCGACAGCGGCGCGATGAAGTCGGGGACGTATTTGGTCAGCGGGTCGGCGAGGGCGACGACGCCGTCGGCGGCGAGGCCCGCCAGAGCCTGACCGGTGAAGGCCTTGGTGATCGAGCCGATCCGGAACAGCGTGTCGCCGTCCGGCTCGGCGTCCGAACCGTCTGCGCGGCGGCCAAAGCCGTGGATCGACGTCCTGCCGTTCTGGACGACGCCGATCACGAGGGCAGGGACCTTGCTCGCGACGAACAGGATCTGCCCGGTGAAGTCGACCGCCTCGTCGAGTTCGGTCTGGGCCGCGCGCGCGGCGAGCGGCCACGGCAGAGCCGCGCCGGCGAGGAGGGCGAGGAGGTCACGTCGTCGCATGGGAGTCCTATCGAATTTGGATGTTTCACTGAAGAAGCAGGACGAAGGGCCCGACTTGGGAACCTTCCTCGGCCCATAAACGGAACTGCTCAGAGCGTCCAAGATCGCTATCAAAGGCGGTTCTCGAGGCTCCGGAGCCGCCGCCGCCGCGGCCAGTCCAACGCCTCGAGCCGTCATTGAGCTTAAGTCCGACCGCCGCGCAACGGCGCGATTGGCTCTTGACTCGTCCCGAGCCGCTCCCACTGATCGCGTCGCTTCGTATCGTGTTGACGGCGAGGCGGGTCTAGAGCGCGGTCGTTTCGAGCTCGGCGAGGCCGAGCCCCCAACCCTTCATGATGCCCATCTCCTCATCTCGCTGATCAAGTGGGTAGGAGTTGGCGGCGCGCCATGCCTCGTGACTGTGGCGGGTTTGGAATCCCGCACAACCTTATCCTCGTTCCAAGGTCCTGATTTGGCAAATCGCACCGACCTGGACTTTATCCCATATGGTCCGTTTGGAAATCCGCACAATCTTCTCCCTGCTCCAAATACCTGGTTTGGAATCCCGCACATCTGTTCCTAACTCCAAAAGGACGCCCCCGACATGGACGCGACGCGAAAGGTTGCGATCCGTCCGCGGAGTGAACAGCGACGATGATGAGCTGTCATTCGGCATGGAATAAGGACCCCGTTTTCGGGGTGATCGGCATCCAATCGGGACCCCGGGGATAAGGGTCCACACAGGCCTCCTGATTTCTTAGGAGGCCGAGTTCGAGATGCTGATTGTGGAGACGATAGCCAAAATTCGTCTAGCGTATTTTTCGCGAAAGATGACGATCAAGGCGATCTGCCGCGATTTGCGTGTTTCGCGCAAAGTGGTTCGGAAGGTCATCCGATCGCAGGCGACAGAGTTCCATTATGAGCGGGACGTCCAACCCCAGCCGAAGATCGGGCCTTGGCGCGATCGGCTTGATTCATTGCTTTTGGAGAATGACGGAAAGCCGGCGCGCGAGCGGTTGACGCTCATTCGGGTCTTCGAGGAGTTGCGGGGGCTTGGCTATGAGGGCGGTTACGACGCGGTTCGCCGTTACGCCCGGACCTGGAGCAAGCAACACGCGGGCGAGACGGCGAACGCCTATGTGCCGCTGACGTTCGCGCCGGGCGAGGCATATCAGTTCGACTGGAGCCACGAGATCGTTGTGATGGACGGGGTGACGACGATCGTGAAGGTCGCGCACGTCCGCCTTTGCCACAGCCGCATGATGCTCGCGCGCGCCTATCCGCGCGAGACGCAGGAGATGGTGTTCGACGCCCACGAGCGGGCGTTCGCGTTCTTCAGGGGCGCCTGCACGCGCGGCATCTACGACAACATGAAGACGGCGGTGGAGACGATCTTCGTCGGCAAGGACCGGCAATACAATCGCCGCTTCCTCCAGATGTGCTCGCACCATCTTGTCGAGCCCGTCGCCTGCACGCCAGCGTCGGGCTGGGAGAAAGGTCAGGTCGAGAACCAGGTGGGTCTCGTTCGCGAGCGCTTCTTCACGCCGCGCTTGCGAGTCAAGAGCTATGACGAGCTGAACGCCTGGCTGATGGACAAAAGCATCGCCTGGGCCAAGGCGCATCCCCATCCTGAACGGCCTGACAGGACGATCTGGGAGGTCTTCGAGGAAGAGCGTCCCAAGCTCATTCCCTATCGCGGCCGCTTCGACGGATTCCATGAGTTGCCGGCCTCGGTGTCCAAGACCTGCCTGGTGCGGTTCGACAACAATAAATACTCGGTGAGCGCCAGCGCGGTTGGCCGCCCGGTCGAAATCCACGCCTACGCCGATCGCGTCGTGATCCGCCAGGACGGGCGCATCGTCGCGGAACATCCGCGGTGTTACGGGCGTGGCGAGACGATCTACGATCCCTGGCATTACGTGCCGGTTCTGGCGCGCAAGCCGGGCGCTCTGCGCAACGGCGCCCCGTTCAAGGACTGGGTGCTGCCGACGGCGCTGGACCGCGTGCGGCGCAAGCTTGCCGGGTCCGACGACGGCGACCGGCAGATGGTCAAAATCCTCGCCGCCGTGCTCACCGATGGATTGCTTGCGGTGGAGGCCGCCTGCCTTCAGGCGCTGTCCGAGGGCGTCCATTCGGCCGACGTCGTCATCAACATCCTCGCGCGTCAGCGCGATCCCGGACCGGCGGCGACGATCATGACGCCCGACGCTTTGCGGCTCTGCCACACGCCCGTCGCCGACTGCGCCCGATACGATCAACTCAGGAGCGCCTAACCCATGGAAAGAACCGAAGTCCTCGACATGATGAGCAGCCTCAAGCTCTACGGGATGAGGAGCGCCTACGACGAGACGCTGACCACGGCGCTCAAGCGCAAGCATGAGCCGCAGCGCTTCGTCGGCGATCTCCTGAAAGCCGAGATCTCAGAGAAGCAGGCGCGCTCGATCAAGTACCAGCTCACCGTCGCCAAGCTGCCGCTGGCCAAGGACGTCGACGACTTCGCGTTCAAGAACACGCCGATCAACGAGGCTCTCGTGCGCGACCTCGCCGCCGGCGGCTTCATCGCCCAGCAGCGCAATGTCGTCCTGGTCGGGGGAACCGGCACCGGCAAGACGCATCTGGCCATCGCCATCGCGCGAAGCTGCATCCGAGCCGGATCGCGCGGGCGCTTCTTCACCACCATCGATCTCGTCAATCAGCTCGAGGCTCAAGCGCGCGCTGGCCGCCAGGGACGGCTCGCCGATTATCTCACGCGCCTCGACTTCGTCATCCTCGACGAACTCGGCTATCTCCCCTTCGCCCAGGCCGGCGGGCAGTTGCTGTTCCATCTCATCAGCCGTCTCTATGAGCGCACCTCGATCATCGTCACGACCAACCTCGCCTTCGGCGAATGGCCGAGCGTCTTCGGCGATCCGAAAATGACGACCGCGCTGCTCGACCGCCTCACCCATCACTGCGACATCGTCGAGACCGGCAACGAAAGCTGGCGCTTCAAAAACCGCGCCTGAGCTGCCCCGCACCAACCGGGTTTCGTGACGTAACGATTGGGAGTGGCCCCATGCCGCGCAAGCCGATCGGCGAGAAAGCCATGACCGACGCCGAGCGCCAGGCCCGTTACCGCGTCGCGCGCGCGGCCGATGCGCCGGTGATCCGCACCCGTCGCCCGGCCGACCATCGCAGTCGCGCCCGGCGTTGGCAGGACGCCGTCGCCCAGCTCAGCGAGCTGCAAGCGCAGTATGCCGATTGGCTCGAAGCGCTGCCGGCCAACCAACACGACAGCGCGCTGGCCGAGGCCCTCCAGGCTATCTGCGAACTCGATCTCTCCGAACTCGAGAGCGTGGCGCCCCCACGCGGCTTCGGACGCGACTGACCTTCCAGCGACGAACGCTCAAGACAAGCCAACGTGTCGCTCCGAGCGGTTCCCAGACGCCTGGCCTCACCACCGGCGCTACCCCGCCCGCGGTTCACCCCCGGGGGCCCACAGGTACCCCCCGCGCTACGCTCCGCCAGCCGCGCGGAGGGCGCGTCGCTACGCGCGGGTCCCCCCTATGGACTCCGGGGATGAACCGCTCCCGATGATCAAGAGGGGTCCTTTTTCCATGCCGATGGGGGGTCCCTTTTCGACGCCGATTGACAGCCTGCTACCGGGTCGTCGCCCATTATGGCTGGGACGACCTCGTCTTCACCCACATCTCCGCCCGCGTGCCCGGAGGCGACCATCACTTCCTCATCAACCCCTACGGCATGCTGTTCGAGGAAGTGACGGCCTCGAGCCTGGTCAAGGTCGACCTTCATGGGGCGAAGGTGATGGAGAGCCCGTTCGACGTCAATCCGGCCGGCTTCGTCATCCATTCGGCGATCCACGCCGCGCGCGAGGACGCGGCCTGCGTCATGCATCTCCACACGCCCGCCGGTGTCGCGGTCGCCTGCCAGAAGGAGGGCCTCCTGCCGATCTCGCAGCAGTCGCTGTTCGTGCTCGCGAGCCTCTCCTATCACCCTTATGAGGGGGTGGCGCTCAACGAGGCCGAGAAGCCGCGGCTCGTCGCCGACTTGGGCAAGAGCACGTTCCTCATCCTGCCGAACCACGGCCTTTTGACGGTCGGCCGGTCGATCGCCGACGCCTTCCTCGCGATGTACACGCTCGAGCGCGCCTGCGAGATCCAGGTCATCGCCCAGTCGGGCGGCGGCGCGCTGATCCCGATCGCCAAGCCGATCCTCGACGGCACCCGCGCCCAGTCGGCGGCGGTCACCCGCGGCCTCGGCGGCCAGCTGGCTTGGCCGGCGCTGCTGCGCAAGATGGACCGGCTGGACCCCGGCTACCGGTCGTGAGGGCGGCGGCGAGGGGTCGCGCCGTATCTGCACGCGCCGCAGACCGTGTGGGTTCGCCCATGCCATTCGCGAACGAGGCGCGAGCCGGGTTTGATCTTGGGCCTTAAACGTAGCCGTCCGCCAGCGGGGGCATGATATGCTTCTTGATGGCTATTGGTTCGATGTTACGTCCGCGCTGGCTGCCGCAGAAGAGCTTTCCACCCTACGCGTATCTGCCAGGTAGGGAACCGCATCCCGTGCGCGACCCCACGGGACATAGCTACCATGTCGAACCAATTCCGCTTGCCGCGGAGCCATCGCTTGGCTCAGACATATTTCTCTGGGGTCTCGACCTCTTCAATCACGGTTATTACTGGGAAGCTCATGAGGCCTGGGAAGGTCTTTGGCAGGTTGCGGATCGAGACGGTCCACTGCGTATGCTCTTCAAGGGATTGATCCTGTCTCGGCATGTCACCCGCGACGCTCGCTGAATTCGCCGAAGCGGCCACAAGGATTCCCGCTGATTTACAGGCGACGACGCCTGGACAGCCTCAACCCGTGTTCAATTTCATTCTCGGATCAAATTCCCGCAGGAGGCGGAGCGGATTGCAAAAGAGAAACAGTGATCTGTAGGAGGCGCTACGAAGTGGACAATGCCGAAAAAGCGGACACATCCCCCGGCTTGCGTAGCATCTTGTGAACCTCACCCTGGTGCAGTTCCTCGGTGTAGATCATCTTACGCGCATATTCCTCCAGCATCACGGACACGCCCTCCACTTCCTTGAACAGGTCGCGGTAAAGCTGCAACGCTGCGGCTTCGTGCGCCAGCGACTCCCGCAGGATATCGTCGATATCGTGTTTGTGGGTTTCCAGCAGCGGGCCGATTTCAAGTGACGGATGAGCGCCAATGTGAGTGATCATTTCGCCCGCCTGGTGTGCATGGGCGAGCGATTCGTCGGCCTGTCCGCTCAGCCATGAAATGATGGGGAGGCGATTGTGGCCGAAAACCATCAGGGAATAGTGCGTATAGCGCACCACTCCGGCCAGTTCATATTCCATGATCCGGTTGAGCAGGACGGCAATCCTCTCGGTATCCTTGATTACCTTTTGTCCCTTGTTCATGCCCGTCTCCTAGTTAAACCGACATTTCCAGATAGTCGTCGGTTCCAACCCAAATCTGCAACGGCTTTGTGTTCGTGGCAGGCTGCGCTCGGTCGAGGAGGCGCGACGCGATCTGTCAGCCTGGATCGCCAAGTGGGGCGCCCGCTGCCAAAAGCTCGTCGCCTGGGGCGAGGAGACCATCGAGGAGACGCTGACCTTCTATCGCCTGCCTCGCCAGCACCATAAGCATCTCAAGAGCACCAACATGTTGGAGCGGCTCAACGAAGAGATCAGGCGGCGAACGTATGTCGTGCGCAACAACAGAAGCTGGTCACGTTCGAATCCGGGGATGTGAGTCATGCGTGATTCTAACGTTGGCAACGCCACGAAGGAATCCGCTCAGGCCGACTTTTCGCACGGTCTGCTTGGTTTGCGCGGGCCAATTAACGAGAATTCGGTCTCCTAGCCGCCAGACCATGCCCGATCAGGCCCCGAGGAATTCGTCGGTCACCCGCACGAGTTGATCGGAGTGCGTCCAGATGAGCGCGTGGTCCGCTCCATCGATAATGACGAGCTGAGAACCAGCGATGCCATCGTGGAGCATCTTGGCGTGTGCATCGGTACGGCCTGATCGTTCGAGGCAGCAATGCGCAAGCTCCTGAAGAAGTATGCCTTTGTTCCTGAGCGGTTGGTCACCGACGACCTGCGATCATACAGCGCCGCGGTCCGGGAGCTTGGGATCGAACGCCGGCACGAGCGCGGGCGATGGAGGAACAATCGAGCTGAGAATTCGCATCAGCCGACGCGGCGGCGGGAGCGCAAGATGCAGCGGTTCAAGAGCCCGGGTTCAGCCCAGAAATTTCTTTCCACCCACGCCGCCGTCCACAATACCTTCAACGTCCAACGCCATCTCACCTCAGCCCAAACGCACCGCGTGCTTCGCGCCGCGGCGATGGACACGTGGCGGACGGCTGTCGCGGCGGCCTGACAATTCCTGAGGTGCCGACACTTCGCGCTCGCGGCACGGCAACGTGACAAAGCCTGGCGGAGCGCACTTGCGCCGCGTCGATCGACAACGACCGCCCGATCACCGCTTCGGACTGAGCGCGATCACCTCGTTGGCCGCTGCTTCGACCGCTTGCCGCGAATACAGCAGCGGCACATATTCGCCGTTTGCCCAGAGCGCGGCCAGGTCGCGATAATGCGGGCTGTCCGGATCGCCGGATTGGCCGGGCGTATTGATGGTCCGGCTGTTATCCCATTGACCGACATCCAGCACCATGCGGAACGAAGCGCCGCTGGTCACCGAAAAATCGGACGCGCGGTACGAGGTGGCGTGGACCACATTGCTCGCCCCGCCGCAACGCTGGCCTCCCGCCCGAGCGCCGCATCGAGTTCCGGGTCGGGATTCACCTCGGCTTCGAGGCCCCTTCTTCCTCATGCAGGAGGCGGCCCGAGCCGGTAGCCCCAGTTGAGAAAGTCGGGCTAGCTGCGTGGTGGACTTCTCGCCCCAACGCTTCGGATCAAGTTTCCCCATTCGCCACTGCTTCGACCAAATTATCACACGCGCCGCGTCAGGCGCGAACAGGCCATCGTGAACCTCTTGTTCTAACGATGCAATTTTGTCGTATTCAGCTTCCGTTCCAGCCTCGCGCGCGCGACTCTTGCGTCAAAATCAGCCCGGTTCGCGACCATCACCGCTAGCGATCGCCGACACGCTCCCGCTCGGCACCGTGGGCTACGAACCTGAATGTTGACCTCCTGCCCGGCGGCGGCGTCCGCTGAGCAGGTATGCGGTGGCTCGCGGTTCAAGTAGCGGGTCGCCGGATGACTCGATGCCATCGACGCGCGGAATGGGGTCGAAGATGATCTGGCGCTGCTCGGCTTCATTATTGGGAGCGAGCGCATCGAGCGTTATGGTGCCGAACTTCAGCAACCTGCGATTCTCGGGCCATTGGACGGTGGCATCATCGACTGTATCACCTTCCTCGGAAAGCTGAACGAGTATCTGGAACTTGATTGGTCCGCCTGCGATTCTTTCGAACAGCTCATCAAAGAGGTAATTGGGCGTCTTAGCAGCGGCGGCGGCAGCTTCGAGGTATTCAGTGCCGATTTCAGGAAGGATGCGGTAGCGGCCGTAGCGGACAGATCCGTCGGCATTCGTGAATTTGAAGGCGTTGGCAGCGAAGAAATGCTCCTTGGCGAAGCTGGTTGGAAAGGGCTTAGGCATGTTCACAAAGGCCATTGCGGCAGCGTGTCTGCTGACGAATACTTCCATCGGCGTTGGGTGAGGCACGGATGGGCCGCTTGTCGGGATGGTGCGGAAGAACTCAAGAAGTTCTTCAGCTGTGCGCGTTGGGAAACCGTTGGCGGAGTGGCTGATGATATCGGTGTGCACGTGGTCGGCGAGATGAAAGCGGACGGCGCAGCCGCGTGGACTGGCTCCCTGAGGATCGTTGTCGGGAACTAAGGGAACGCCGGCAGCGTCGGAGAAGCGCACGGAAACGGGGGTGGAGCTGCGAGTGGCGTGTGGCGCCCGCGTCAGCGATGCGGCTTCTGGTGTCGGCGCGAAGGTCCCGGTGAGCAGCGCGCCTTTGGAATGTACGGCGCGGTAGCCCGGATAAGGTCCACCAAAGACGGTGTCCAATGCCTGTAACAGATCTTTGCCGAGGGCTAGGGCTTTTTCGTCAGTGGGTAGAGGCATTTGCCGCGTTCCTCCAATAAGTTGTGATGGCTTCCTTCCTACTCTAGCCTGCAAGCTTCACGATTCTCGCGCGATAGTGTCGTGGCAGCAAGGGCATCAGCGGACGACGTATAGGTCACCGCTGGTCGCTGCGCAGCGCCCTGAGCCGCGCCAACGTGCGATCCTCGTCGGCGCCGACGAGGGTCAAGGGCTTTGTCAGGCATCGGCTCAATCCTCTGGCGAGCGGAAACAGAAAGGCGTCCCCATCGCCTATTGCCCGGCGTGAGATTGCGCCGCGCGGACTCCGCACGCAAGCCCAACTTGATCTCGGGGCCCTCAGCCACGAACCGCGACTATGAATAGACGCGGATAGGCTAGCAGGACTTTACCATCCGGCTGCGCAGGATAGGCGTCGCGAAGCCCGTCACGGTAGCGGCCGAGAAAGGCGCAACGCTCATCGTCGGAGAGATGCTCCAAGAAAGGGTGCAGCGCGGAACCTGCGAACCAGTCGGCGATCTCTTCCGGCCCGTCGAACATAAGGACGTAGGTCGTCATCCACATGTCGATCCGTGAAGCGACAGGCCGCAGCCACGCGTAGTACTCCTCGAACTCGGCGATCACGGGCTGGGTTTTTGCGACCGGCACCAGTCGCGACGCCCAAGGCCCCTCCGTCGCGACCATCCGCATGAGCGCATGCGAGGATTCGCGCGCCGTCGAGGGCATCTGCGCGGCAAAAACGCCGCCGGGCGCGAGCGTCGCAGCGAGGCGAGGGAAGAGCGCATGGTGGTCGGAGAGGAAGTCCAACGCGGCGTTGGCGAAAATTAGGTTCGGCGGCTCCGTGGGCACCCAGTCGACAATGTTCTGCCTGACGAACCGTGCGCGTGGCGCGCGCGTCCGCGCGTGGTCCAGCATCGCCTCGGACGTGTCGAGGCCGATGACGTCTGCGTTCGGGAATCGGCGCGACAAGAGTTCGGCGCTGTTGCCGGGTCCACAACCCAGATCGTAAACGAGCCGCGCCGAAGCCAGCGGAACGCGCGCCAGAAGATCGCGCGCCGCGAGCATCCGCTCGTCCGCGAACCTCATGTACAGGCTTGGGTTCCAGTCGCTTGTGGGCTGGACCTCAACGGGGACGGGCGGATTCATGATGGCAGGAACCGGCTAGGGAGACGGTCCCTCAGACTATTCTACCAATTACGCCGAAAAAGCGAGACCGCCTTGCATTTTTTTGTTCCCGGGTGACGAGGATCGTTATGCGTCGAGGAGCGAGACACGCCTCGTCGGTGAAACGGAATTTGCCTGGAGCGTATGACCTGAGCAGCGGCAGGCCGAGTGCACGGGCGCTGTTTTCCGATTCACTTGCGATCTTCGACCCCCTGCAGCAGTCGCAGGCCGGGGAGCATATCGTTGCGGTCGGGTTCAGCATCGGCTCTGGGGTCGCCGCCTATCTTGCCCGGCATCGACCTGTTGTGGGGCTAATCCTGGTCACGCCCTTCGACTCGCTGGAGGCCTTGGCTCGAGATCTCTCCTGGTGGGCTCCAGTCGACCTGCTTCTCCGCAATCGTATGCCCACGATCGAGTTCGTTCGTGGCTCGCTCGCGCCCACGGCCATGATCATAGCGAAGCGCGATGCCGTCGTGCCGGCGCGGCGCAGCGCGCGCGAATCGCCTGGCATTCGCAGGCGAGCAGATCACCGAGGCGCCCGCCTTACCAGCGTCGCCAGCCGTAACCCCAGCCGCCGCCGACATAAGGCCCGCCCCATCCGAAGACCGGCGCGACGACGACCGGCGGAGCGGCGACCACGACCGGGGGCGGCGCGGCCACGGCGCCCGGCGGCGGGCCCGCCTGGGCCACAGCGAAGGCCGGGAGGTAACCGGCGAGATTGCGCCAGGAGGCGTGGCACCAATTGCCGGCGCAGTTCTGCAGGTCGATCTGCGCGTTCGCCGGAATGCTCTGCACGATATGCGAATGCGCGCTCGGCGCGCTGCGCATGTTGGACCAGGCCGTGGTGATCGCCGGATCGGCGAATGCCGGCCCGATGAGGCCGACGCAGAGGCCGGCGGAAGGAAGCAAACGTCGCAAGAGCAAGAGTCCTCTCGGCTGTTGACGAATCGCGCCGGACTGGCGCCGGCGTTGCTTCAAAATACCGCTGCGGCTTTTTTGCGTCCAGCGCCGGCCTCAGCCGCCGGCCCGGTAGCGCCGGTAGCCCTCGGCGCGCACTTTGGGTCCGTTATGCGGCGACCATCCGTCATCAGCCAGCGGATGACGGGGCTCTCCTCCGAGCCGACGCTAACCGGCGCATCAAGCGTCACATGTTTTCTCCGTCGCTTCGCCGGCGCTCGCCCACCGTCGGCCGCGGACCTGAAGGCAGCCCACTCCGCTGGGTCGGTCGCCCGCACGGGCGTGACGAGTTAGAAGCGCTCGCTGCGTTCCAAATGAAGCGCGGGGCGGTCCGCCGACGCAAAACTGAGCACCGAAACTCGCCTCGAAGCAGCGGAGAATTGCCGGCAAGCATGAGCACGAGCTTGGGGCTGCCTCACGCCACCTCGACGAGACAGTCTCGCGCCAACACGACGTGATTGCGCCCAACTCGCTTCGCTCTGCGCGTGCCCAAGCGCAACTAGGGCCAGGAGGCACCAGCCACGCCCTCCACCTGCCAGGAACAGCGCAACTGCAATTACGGCTGACCTCGCTGCATCAGCTTGCGATCGCTTGGTTGGTTGGTTCTCGTAGGACGTAGCCTCGCCCCCAGACGGTCTCAATGAAATCCATGCCGCCAGGGCGAGCAAGGGGGAGACTTGGCCTTGCCATGACGGGGTGGCCGCAAACCCTATGCTCATCGTGATCGTCGCCTCCGCGCCACCCCACCCCACCCCACCCCACCCCACCCCACCCCGCCCCACTCAACCGGACGCTCAGCGATGCTCATGCGAAGTCCTTCCCCGAACGCGAGAGGCGTCGACGCGCATGACATTGGTCACCAACAGGCGCGCTTATCGCGAACAATCGCGAACGGCAGCTTTACGTCGACACCGGCCGTCTCGTGGCGCGAGCAAGGGCTGTCAGTGCAGATGAGGGCTAACGCACTAACGGGTCCTGGGTGTTGAAGCCGACACGGCGGCTTGCCAGAGGCGCCCAGTGGGCCCTACTGTTTGCATGCAAATGACCGCGCCGAACGGCGGAAGAGGCCGTGACCAGCGCGACCCGAGGCAGGAGTTCCTATGGCCCACGACGAGCGCGACGCCTTGGGCGTCGATCGTCGTCGTCGCGCCGGAAAGGTCGAGGTCCGCGACGCGATCCTCGACGCGGACGCGATCGTCGCTCTCAACGGCCGCATCACTGCAATCGGGCGGCTTTTCTAAGTCGCCGCTCAGCGAACCGGCCAGCGCGGGGGCGCCGACCAAGCTGGCGATCAAGAACATCGGGCTCATGCAGTGACCTATGATGCGGCGATAGAGCGTTTCATCCTTCCTTCACGCGATCCCGAAGGTTCGCCGGGATGAGCACAAAATCGGGCATTTACCACTTCGCCGGAACCCACAACTATGGCAACACGAAGCATGGGATCTGTATGTGTGAAGCGGACGCGAAGGCCGCTGGCGATCGCACCACGCGTAACGAACGTCATCCATAACACAATCGACCGGCGATGACATGAGGGCGACAATCCTTCAGTGGTTCCGACGTCGCCGGCAGGCCTATGGGCTGGCACAAGCCGACGCCGAGGCGCTGATCCGCGACCACGGCGGCGAAGCCTATTCTGAGGCTCGCCAGCGCGAGCGTGACATGAGGTTGCCGGACGGGACAACGCACGCCGGTCGGACGCCCGCGCACTGGCGGCGCGTTGCGCTCATTGTTGCGAAGCGGACCGGACATCGGGTCGGGCTCGACACTTCGACCGGGATGGCGGTCGAAGCAGACTTCAGCGACCGCAGTGAATCCAGAGGACCGGAGCTTGAGCCGAGGAAGGTGGACCCGATCGACGAGTTGAAGCGACTTATCGGCGACGCAGAGACAGACCCGCCGCATCGCACCAAAGTCCGGAAGTCTCCACGCCATCTCAGATGGCCCCACGGCCGAAGATAACGCGACGAACAAATCGGAGCGTTCATCTGCGCCAGGTGCGCACCAGGTGCCGAAATGGCCTTCAGGCTCCGGTCCGCTCCTTGAAGAAGGCGATCACCCGCTGCTCGGCGGCCTTGGTCGGACCATCCTCGCGCATGTGTATAGTCAGCACCGAATGGGGCGGTCGGTCGGCCGGGGCGGCGTCCGCATCTTCCAGTTCGATCGCCTCGAACTTGTCTCCAAACTCGTGTCGATAGACCTCGAAGCGCGCGTCGGGAACTGAGCGCCAGAAGAGGTCGCCTGCGCTAGAAGGCGGTTCGAGAACGAGAACCTCTCGATGATCGGGCTCCGCTTCAAGAGCGACCGCAGCGTCGATTCCAGCGGCGGCCTTTTTCGATATCGCGGCAGCAGGCAATGACGGCTGGGACAGAACCGGCGCGACGACGCTCAACTCGGTCATCATGGCGAGCGCGAAGCCGCCGGTGAAGCACATGCCGATGGCGCCGACGCCGCGGCCGCCGCATTCGGCATGCGCCTTTCGGGCGAGCGCGCGCAGCCATTCGACGATCGGGCTCGACTTACCCGTGAACCAGACATTGAACTCGCGGTGGATGCAGATGGCCGATAGCATTGATCGTAGCGCGTAACCCGAGGTTACCGGCCGCCCCGGCTCGCCAAACAGCACGGGCAGGAACACTGTCATGCCGGCCGCGACGATCCGGTTGGCGAAGCGGATCACCAACGGATGCAGACCAGGAATTTCGTGGATGACGATCACCGCAGGGCCCGACCCGCGCCGATAGACGGAGCGCGTCCAAGGTCCGTCCGCAAAAGTGAACTTTACATAATCCGCCAGGGCAGTTTCGTATTTCGGGTTCATGGGTCCGTTCCGCTGCCTGGATGGGTCGGTCCTACAATGGACACCGCCTCGAGAGCCAGTGTGGCGCTATCGTAGCGCTCCACAACCTCTTGAATGCCCTCTCCTGAGTGGACGAAGAAACGCATGTGACTCAGAGGGTGCCAAACATTCGGATTTTCAACGAAAATGGCGAGCAGGTCAGCCCGGCCGACCTTCAGCAATTGGCAGCGGAAGAAAATGAATCCGACGACGCCTAGCGCGGGGCGTGCGGGTTTAGGTCGCACTCCGATCCGACAAGCCCGAAACGCAGGTTCGGCGGGAAGTGCCGCGCAAGGACTATTTGGGCAGACATTGGTCAATTCAGGGTAGCGCGGACAGCGCGTTGTCCGCTTTCCCGCCCCGCGCCACGATTCTGAGCGCGCTATCGGCCAATGGACGCTGCAGCGTCAGGGCCTTCGGCGCGGGCGCTGTCATCCAAGCGTCGATCTCCTCTTGCGTCGTCAGAATGACGGGCATGGCCTTGGCGTGAATCGGCGCGACGATCGCGTTCGGTTCGGTCGTCAGGAAGGCGAAGAGATCGTTTGTCGTCTCGCCTTCCTTGACCTTTCGCACTGAGGTCCAGCGGGTCCAGATGCCGGCGAAGAAGGCGAGCGGGCGGCTTTCGTCGAGAGCGAACCAGACCGGCGGGCGCGAGCCGTCTGGCAGGACTTCATTCTCGGCGAAGCTTGTGAAGGGGACGACGCATCGGCTCTCGACGCTGAGCCATCGGCGCCAGTGCGGCGAGGAGACGTTGCGGACGTTCGTGACGCCCGGATCGGAGTTGCGGCCCTTGAGGGCGTTCGCAAGGGCAAATGGACGGCGTGGCACCTTCTGGGCTCCCCCGCCCCCTGCACGAGGCGCGGCGAGCGCGGAAGGAGCCGATTTGCCCGTCGATATCGTTCATCGGGAAGGTCAGCAGTGCGGCGAAATTGTCGCGACAGAGCAGGAATGACACTGACATTGCGCCGTAGCTCGGGCCGGCGAGCCGCTGCATCGTCCCCCACATCGTTTTGCGAATATGCCGACAGCAAACCGCATAAGACGCCGAAGTGGTTCGCGCTTGCCGAGGACCGGCCGATGTTCGCGTTCGCGGGTCTCTGGACGCCCTGGCGCCGCGCGCCGGCCTCGTCACCGCGCCCGTCGAACATGGCCGGGAGTCCGTATCCGCCGCTGCCGTGACGACGCTGCCGAAAGACGAACCGCGCGAGATCGTGGTGTGCGGTCACCCGCTTTTGATCGAAACGCCACCGAAGAAAGGGTGAGCGCCCGCTATGTGGGCCAGATCGAACGTGCGCAGGCGTCGATGAGCATCACCGTACTTGGACGCGTAGCGGACGCTTTGAAGGTGGATGCTGGGGAACTGGTGAAGCGCACGCGCGACAAATCTGATTGAGCATTCTTGTGGGGCATCGGGACGCAATCAGTGCGAACCTCATTATTCGGTCCTAATCGCAGCCATTCGGGGCACGCGCCGCCGACTAGCCCGGATTATGCGCGGCGGGTTGGCGGATGTAGCTTAAATGTCTGATATCACGTAGAATCTGGTTATCGAAGCCGATTCGCGCGATTTCAGTGAGGCCACACCCGCCATGAACGATCCTATGTTGCCATTGCCTGGTCTGTCACCGGCGAGCGGGAAGCCGGTCGGGGTCAAATTTGATGGCGGTTTGCTTTCGTCGGATGGCGGCGTTCTGGCGTTGCGCGAGGTGGAGCAACGGCTTCGCCTCGCCGACCGGCTCGCCGCCTGCATCGTAGACCCCCGCGATCCCGATCAAGTCACGCACAGCTTGGCCGATATCCTTCGTTTTCGGCTCCTGATGATCGGCGCCGGCTACGAGGACGGCAACGACGCCAATTGTCTGCGAAGCGATCCGATGTTCAAGATGGCGCTCGACCTGTCGCCGTCCGATCGGGAACTGTGCTCGCAATCGACGATCTCGCGGCTGGAGAATCTGCCGAACGTTCGCGCCTTGCTGCGCATGGGCCGGGCGATGGTCGATCTTTATTGCGAGTCCTTCGGAAAAGTTCCCAAGCAAATCACGCTCGACATCGACGACACGTTCGACGCGGTGCATGGCGGCCAGCAGTTGCGGTTGTTCAACGCGCATTATGACGAGTATGGCTTTCAGCCGATCGTCGTGTTCGACGGCGAGGGCCGCTTCATCACCGCCGTCCTTGGGCCCGCCAAACGGCCCGGCGGCAAGGTAATCAAGGCCTTCCTGCGCCGTCTCGTGCGCGCCATCCGCGCCAACTGGCCCAACACTGAGATCCTGCTGCGGGCCGACAGCCATTACTGCAGCCCCGAGGTCCTCGACTGGTGTCGGGCGAACGGCCTCGATTACATCCTCGGCGTTGCGCCAACCGCGACCTTGCGCCGACACATCGAAGTCCTCGAGGCCAGCACGAAGGCTCGCTTCGAGGCCGCGCCAAGAGACGACAAAATACGCCGCTTCAAGGAGTTCTTCGACGGCGCCAAAAGCTGGAGCCGCGTCGAGCGCATCATCGCCCGCATCGAGGCTGGCCCCGAAGGGCCCGACACGCGCTTCATTGTCACCAACCTGAACAAGAGAAACGCTCGCGTGCTCTATGAAGAGGTCTATTGCCGGCGTGGCCAGGCCGAAAACCACATCAAATCCTTCAAGACGCATCTGGCGGCGGATCGCACCTCATGCACCAAGGCAACGGCCAATCAGCTTCGGCTGTTCCTGCACGCCGGCGCGTACTGGCTGATGTGGGGCCTGCGCGTGTCGATGCCGAAACGTTCGATGTGGCGCGTCGCCCAGTTCGATACGCTGCGCCTGCGCCTCATCAAGATCGCCGCCCGCGTCGTCGAGATGAAGACGATGATCCGAGTGCACTTGCCGACCTCCTGCCCCGTGCAGGATATCCTGCGCTTCGCTCTCGGACGCATACCGCGCCTCGTCACCTGACAGGCGGGGCTCGAGCGCCCCGAATATTCACAATCGCCCCTTCAACCGCAAACCCTCCCCGCCCCAAACTCTGGCTCCAAGCCGGAGCCGACGCGGCGCGTCCAAACGCAGGTGAAATCCAAAGAAATCACCCAAAAACCCCGCCCACGACGGCGGAGCCGCCAAAGCGCTGCATTAAGCGGGCTAGCACCAAGACATCAACACGCGGATCGGTCCACAACGCCATCTGAGCCTTGGCAGCGGAGGCTTCTGCGAGGCCGATGCTTCGGGTCCGCCAGTGCTTGCATTGGATAATGACCCTCTGACGGAGAGTGCCCGCAAGATCATCGACAGTTACACGAGTAACAGAAAGATCGCGGCCCCGGTCCGGCGCGCGAGTCTGCATAAGCCATTCCGGATTTTCGTAGCCAGCGGCATCGCTGATCAGGCTGAAAACCAGACGCTCAAAATCTTCGTCATCAAGCTCCGACCAGGCGAGCTGGATGGTCACCCGACCGCGCGGCTTGGCGGCGACTAATTCTGAAAGATCATCAACGCCCACTGGCACGGGCTCGTTCGCGGCGTACATCCCCTTCCGCAGGCCATCCTTGACGCTCGGCCAATCCATTCGTTCAATGTCTCGGAGGTCGACGACGCAGCCGAAGTGCATATGACGCTGAAGCTCATTCCAACGCGGCGGTCTTTGCACGCTGCTGCCGAGCAGTACGTCAATCTGGCTGACGTGGCTTTTCATGTCAGCCCAAAGCGAAGAATCCAGCTGATGATTCTCCTCCTCGCCGCCGGCCGCGTGGCGGAGAGTTCGGAGGTCAGCGTCCACTTGATCGATCAGTTCGACCAGAGCATCCCGGATAAGCGCGCGCCGCTTGTTGTTCAACCGAAAGCGATATTCGCGTAGCTCTTTGGCTGGCTCCTCAAGCGACTTCTCAACCGCAACATGTGCCCACGGCTCATCGACCTCAGGTGCATCAAGACGGCTTTGGGCGAGAGCATCGAGGTCCGGTGGTTCGGCCTCCGGCCGCCAGCCGTCAATTTTGGGAAGGGCAGCAAGGAGAAGCGAATAGGACCGCGAACGATCTTCATACTCCGGATTCGAGCCGAAGGAGATGCCGCTTGGAATAAGCTCGCCGAGTTCATGCGAAAGGTGTTCCAGCTTGAGAAGGTTAGCCTCCGCGGCCTCGAACTTCTCAAGCGCGATCATCAGCGGGCTTTTCTGAGAGCCTCTTGCAAAATTCAATTAGCGCGACGCATTTCGCCTTCATTAGGCGTTGTGAGCGGCCGAGGCTCAGGCCGGCGCGGGCCGGAACTGCGTGACGCGGAGTATTTGATCGACGGCGAGCGCGACGACGCCGAACATGAGGTGGCATTTGACCTTGATCGCGCCGCGCACGCGGACGACCCGTGCGCCGAATTCGTCCTTCAGTCGGGCGTTGACGCGTTCGGCCATGGTTCGGAAATCAAAGAGCCGGTCGTCGGGGTCGGGCATGTGGATGAGTTTCATGCGCTCGACTTCTTTGGCCCATTCGGCCTTGGCTTCGTGCTGGGCGCGATAGTTGCGGTCGATGATCGGCGCATGGCCGAGCGCCTTGCTGTGGTCATGGATGGCGGCGGCGTCGTAGGCCGCATCCATCAGGTCGTAGAGATAGGAGACGCGGGCGCCGGTTATGGTCATCAAGGGAATGGCGACCTGACTGTCGTGGACGGAAGCCGAAGTAAGCACGCATGAGACCGGGATTTGGCCGCAGGCGACATCCAGATGCAGTTTGTAGCCGATCCAGGTTTCCTTGTAGCCCTTGCTGTTTTTCTTGGAGCCGACATCGCACGCGATGGGCAGATCGGCGAGCATCTGATCGACGTTCTGCGTGGTCTGCCGTTCGAGCCGCGTCGGCTCGGGTTTTGGCCGTTGCTCGTCCTTGCCGCGGGCGTCCGCGCTTGCGCGTCGGCTGAGCGCCGTCGGGCGGTGGCGGATCGTCTTCCTTGTCGTTCGTCTCCTTCTTGGCCGGCCTCTCGCGCGCCTCGATTTCGGTGGCGTCGCGTGCGATCACCCCGACGATGCGCCCGCCGAGCGAGCGCTCGATCAGCGCCGCGTGCATCTTGTCGGGCAAATCGCCCTGCGCGAATTCCGCGAAGGCGCGGGAAAACGTGGCCTCTGAGGGCACTTGCGCGCGTCGCTCCCAACCGAGGATGCGCCGCAGCGACTTGTCGACGTCGAGGCGCTCGATCAGGGCGTTGGTGGTGGGAACGCCCAGCATCGCCTTGGCGACGAAGGCCCTCGCGAGAGCGCGGCGGTCCGCGGGAGGGCGGCCGGGGCCTCGGGGCGGCCCGGCAACAAAGGCTTCGAGGCCGATCACGTCGAGGGTCGTGACGAGACGCCCGAGCGCTTCGGTCATCGGGTCGACTTCCTCACGAAGCCAAGGAAACAGAGTGCCCTGGATATGGTTTAAGCGGGCTTTCATGGCGTCGAGAGGATCGTTGGTCATGCCTGTTATTGCGAATCAGGAGGATGGAATCAAAACAATATTTCAACCTCAGCTAAAAGACAAGGCGTAATATTTTACAGTATATCACTTGAAATGTGCCGGACGTGATCTAAATATATTGTCTCTATAAGTTAGGATGTCCAAATAAATTTGCAACTGCCTCAAACGTTCATACATTGTTTTATTCAAGGACCGCATAGTCGCTTTGAGCGCTCTTTCGAGCTCCGTATCAAGAACCGCGGACGCGACGAGAACAGTTGCGCTTTGGCTCAATGCGCCGACTTCTTGAGCTAATTCGCGGAGCGACTTTGACGGTTTAGTTTGGATCAGCCACTGGTCGCCTACCATTCGATGCGAGGCGCGTGTTGGTCGGGGAAGATCGAGGGCAGCGGCGGCAGGTTCCCGGCCCGGTCGTTCGCGATGCGGAACAGATCACGGATGGCCGACTGAACCTTGGTCACCGAATACAGGTTGCACATGGGCGGCGACTATGCCCGGAATAGTGAGAAGGGGCAAAGGGGGCCGAAGACGTTGTCATGGCTGCGCCGCCGAGGTGAGGTCGCTCGACGAGCAGAGGCCGATGCTGACGCGCTCATCGCGACCGATCGGCTTGGCGCATACCCAGAAGCCCGCCAGCGTCGGCAGGACGCCCACACGCGGCCACCTTCGCCCACTGGGGCCGCGTGGCGCGAGCCACTACAGCGGGATCTCAACAAACCCGCCAGCCTGACAACAGCGAGGTTCCCGACATTAACACTATAGCGGAACTTAGTGGCTCGAGGTTTCCGAAGAGGTGTTCGGTCTCAACTGTCAACGCCATTTTTCTGTCCGATCCACACGTATCCTAAGCCGACCCGGAGGAAGCCCGCGAGCATCTCCTGCACGAAGCCTGCGCAACGAAATTTCCCAAACGTGAAGTTTGGCGGCGGCGCGGCGGTGCCCGCACGGCCCTGATCCTCGAAGGGGTCAGAACACGAAAGTGCACTTTATGCTCCTTTCGCACGAACGAATGGGGAACTCATGCGGCCAGAATTGAACTCTCATTTCGCAGGGATCTGAGCGCATCCGGGGCAAGAGGCGCGGCGAGGTTCCAGGAGTAGTCGCCCGTGAGCGCGATGTGTTGCCAGCCGAGCGGCGCGACGTGGCGGATCAATTCGGGAGAAACGTCATGGCCGCGCCGTGCGAGTTCGGCGAACGCCGGAGCCAAATACCGGGTGTTCCAGAGAATGATCGCCGCGCGATCGTTCCATTCGGCCGATGTCCCTCAGGGCGACCGGGCGCCGCCGTCTTGTTTTCGGCCCTTCGCGCCAACGACCCCATCAGCTTGTCGAACATGAACAGGGTCGCGTCGGTCAGCTCGGTTTCAAGCGCGACGACAGTCGCGAATAGAACCAGCGTGGCGCCGGCCGGTCGTCAAATCGCGGAAATGCTGCGCCGTCATGCGCCGCCCCTCCGCGGCAAGTCTCTCGAACACGAGGGCCGGGACCCTTTCCGCCAAGCGGCGATCAAGGGCAAGTTCGCGAATGACCTGCAAACGATCAATGATGCGCAGGATGTTGCGCCATCCTTTCGACGTGGTTGCTACCGCGATCCAACCAGCGCCTCGAAGCCAGAGATCACGTCAAAAAGTTCCTCGTCGATGCCGCTCTGGCGCAACTGGTGGAAGGAGCGGTGGAGCTGCTCGAGCAGGTCGTTGATGTTCTTGTCGGCGCGCTCCATCGCCGCCAGGCGGCTTGCATTCTCGCTCGCTTCGGTCAGCTCGGTTTCAAGCGCGACGACAGTCGCGAATAGAACAGCGTGGCGACGGCCGGTCGTCAAATCGCGGATATGCTGCGCCGTCATGCGCCGCCCCTCAGCGGCAAGTCTCTCGAACACGAGGGCCGGGACCCTTTCCGCCAAGCGGCGATCAAGGGCAAGTTCGCGAATGACCTGCAAACGATCAATGATGCGCAGGATGTTGCGCCATCCTTTCGACGTGGTTGCTACCGCGATCCAACCAGCGCCTCGAAGCCAGAGATCACGTCAAAAAGTTCCTCGTCGATGCCGCTCTGGCGCAACTGGTGGAAGGAGCGGTGGAGCTGCTCGAGCAGGTCGTTGATGTTCTTGTCGGCGCGCTCCATCGCCGCCAGGCGGCTTGCATTCTCGCTCACTAGGGAGTCGGCACAGGCCCGGAAGAGCGAGATGAAGAGATATTCGCGGATAAGTGCGCGCAACGTCGCGGTGCCCCTGCCCATAACCTCAGGCAAATTCCCGGTCGGCCACCGGAGTTTGGCCAGACCCTGTTGCCATTGCGCATCGAGTGGCAACAGCCGCTGGTCAACCGGTTCGTAGAGCGCGCCGGACAACGGTCGGTTATGGAACACCCAAAGGCTGGTATTCTCGCCCTTGGCTCGATGCGCTTCGCTGTCAATTTGAATCTGTCCGACGAGCGGGGTGATGCCCTGGACGGAGCTCGGCACCGTGAAGAGCCCGACCAGCGGCAGGCCCGCATCCGCCAGACGCGCGTGAACACGCTCGCCGACCGCCCAGACTTGAGCTTTACCAGGCAGCGCCGCGAGGGTCCTGATCGCATAATCAGCCACAACGTCGTTAAACTGCCCGACCAATCCTTGATCGGACCCGAAAACGATCGCACCAATCGCCTGCGCATGGGTTGGTGTTTTCCGCTCCAGGATCGCGGTCGCCGCCTGGTTTTCTCGAAGGCACGCGCCCAGCCCCAGCTCCACCGTCCGGTAATAGTCGGCCAACGCGCGCACCGATTTCTCATACTGCCCGATGCTCGATGCGGCCAAGGCTTTCATCGTGCGGACGACGGATTGGAGATCGCCGGCACTGCTGATCTTTCGGCGCAGGCTTTCCGTGGTCTCGCTCATGACTTCGCCTCGGCCGCCGCCGTCTGCTCCGGTGGGGCGTTCGGCTTGGACCTGCCGTCGGGCTTGGCCTGGGCTTTGGCTTCCGGCTTGGGTTGGAAGGGAGCGAGCGCTTGGCGGGCGATTTCGATGACCGTTTTACGGTCCCCATCGCTCAACTTGTCGGCACTTGCGAATCGCGCGCTCACTTCCGGCGGGATGTTCGCAGCCGCTTTTTGGACGGCGTGCTCCGCCTCCGTCATGTGGTCGAACGCGATACCGTCGAAGAGTTCCGCCGTCAACGCGAGTAGGACGGTGATTTGTGCCGGCACGGACACCGGTGCGTCTTCCGCCTGCTTGAGGCAGGCGCGGATGCGTCGTCCATGCTCGATGATCTTGCGGGTATTTTCATCCAGCCGAGCGCCGAACCGGGCAAAGGTCTCGAGCTCCTCGAACTGCGCGTAGGCGAGTTTGAGGTCACCCGCGACGGCACGGTAGGCCGCGCGTTGCGCCTTCCCGCCGACGCGCGAAACCGATTTTCCGACATCGACGGCTGGCAGGACGCCCAGTTCGAATAGTGACGGCGAGAGATAGATCTGCCCATCCGTGATGGAAATCAGGTTGGTTGGAATGTAGGCGGAAATGTTCTGCGCTTCGGTTTCGATGATCGGCAGGGCAGTGAGGGAACCGCCACCGAGTTCCTTGCGCAAATGCGTCGCACGTTCGAGCAAGCGTGCATGAATGTAAAAGATGTCGCCGGGAAACGCTTCGCGGCCGGGCGGGCGCCGCAACAGCAGCGACAGCTCGCGATAGGCGCGCGCATGATGGGTCAGGTCGTCGTAGACGATCAGCACGTCGCGGCCTTGCTGCATGAAATGCTCGGCGATGCTGGTCGCGGCGTAAGGCGCGATGAAAGCGAGACCCGGCGGATCGTTGCCCTCGGTCACGACGAGGACGGTGTAATCCATCGCGCCTTTTTCCCGCAGGGTTGCCACCGCCTTCGCGACGGCGGACGCGCGCTGACCGATGGCACAATAGACGCACAGCACATTCTGGTCGCGCTGGTTGAGGATGGCGTCAATCGCAATGGCGGTCTTGCCGGTCTGGCGGTCGCCAAGAATCAACTCGCGCTGACCGCGCCCGACCGGAATGAGCGCATCAATGACCTTGAGCCCGGTCTGGAGAGGCACCGAGACCGGCGCGCGATCCATGATGTGCGGGGCCGTGCGTTCGATGGGCAGGCGCTCGCCGGCCACCGGCCCGTTGCCATCGAGCGGCCGACCCAGCGGGTCGATGACGCGCCCCAGCAATCCATCGCCCACGACCACATCCATGACCCGGCCCGTGCGCTCGACTTCATCGCCGGCGTTCAGATGCCAGTATTCGCCGAGCAACACGACGCCGATTTCAGCCTCGTCCACGTTGAACGCCATGCCGAGCAAATCGCCGGGAAACTTTACCAACTCCTCAAAGCCCACGGCGGGGAGCCCGGAGACCTTGGCGATGCCGGTGGCGATGCTGGTGATCGTGCCCACCTCCCGCAGTGTTAGTTGCGGCGTGAATGCTTTCCGCACTTGGCCGATGCCAGCAAAAGCGTGGTCGAGGACACTCTTCAAGCTTTCCGGCTCTGTGCTCATTGGCTCATTGATTCGGGTTTGGGTTCTCCGGGCTTGAGCTCGGCTTTCGTTTCGGGCTTGGGCGCGGCCTTCGCTTCAGGCTTGGGCGCGGCTTTGGCTTCTGGCTTTGGTTCGGCCTTCGCTGCAGGTCTGCGCTCGGTCTTCAGCGGGGCTTTGGGTTCAGATTTGTCCTTTTCTTTCAGGAGTTCACCGACGCCCTTTTCCAGCGACGTGAGGTAATCCGCGACGCTCCAAGCAACTTTTTGTCCATTCGCAGTGAGTTCGACACCGCTGACCAGGTCCGGCGCGGTCTCGAACCGGACGTGGACTTCTGCCGAGAAGGTCTCGTTGAGCGCCTTTTGGATCGCCGCGCGCTGCTGCGCAGGCAGGTTAAACGCGCTGCGCAGGAGCGCGGGCTCAGACGCTGTCTTGAGGGCCTCGGCGAGGCCCTCTTTTGCCTTACCGTCTAGCGTGCGCAGGCGGCGAACAAACACCTCGCTCATGCGCTCTTCCAGACTTGTCGTGGCAAGATCCGTCAGAGCCTTTCGCGCGATGGCGAACACCTCCTGCTCGGCGCGGCTACGGATGGCGTGATTGAGAGTGTTGGCGTCGCTTCGCAGCGCCTCCTGTCGCTTCGTACTGAGGGCATCCGCTGCCTTCCGCGCCTCGTCCAGCAGTCGTTGGCGTTCGGCGTTCGCTTCCTCCATCACCTTGCTCATGAGTGCGGCGCGCTGCTGGTCAAACTCCTCGTTCTTGCGCTGGAACTCGTCGCGCTCTTTTTGCGCTTCGGCCTTTTTCCCGTCGGCGTCCGCGAGTTCCGCGGCGATACGCTTCTCCCGGGCGTCGACGGCGTTGAGAATGGGCTTGTACAGAAACCGCTTCAGCAACCACACCAGGATGATGAAGTTGAGCGCTTGCGCACCGACAGTGAACCAATCGATGAGCATGAATTATTTTCCCGAGACTTGAGCGATGACGTGATTCCAGAACGGATTGGCAAAAATGAGGATCATCGAGACCACGAAGCAGTAGATCGCAATGGACTCGATCATTGCCAGCCCAACAAATAACGTCCGTGTGATCGTCGTTGCGGCATCCGGCTGCTGCGCCAGAGAACTCAATGCCGTGGCAACCGCACGGCCTTCGCCGAGCGCAGGTCCGATGCTCCCCAAGGCAATCGTCAGTCCGGCAGTGACGATAGAAGCAATGGCAATGAGCGTCATGTTATCCATGGTGTCTCCTCTTGTTGTCGTTGCTCACGCTTTGCTGCTTTGCGTCGGTTCGCGCTTGGACTTGCGGCCGCGCGTGGCGGCTGCGATGTAAACTGCGGCCAGGATGCTGAAGATGTAGGCCTGCACCATGCCGGTGAGCAGCCCGACCGCACTCATGGCGATCGGGAAGATGAAGGGTGTGATGGTCAGCAAAATGGCGAGAATCATCGTGCCGCTCATCATGTTGCCGAACAGGCGGACCGCCAGGGCCAGCGTGCGCGACAGCTCGCTGATGATGTTGAACGGCAGCATGATGACCGTCGGTTCGACGTAGGATTTGAGGTAGCCGCCCAAGCCCTGCTCCTCGATACCGAAAAACGGCACGACCACCCACACGCACAGCGCGAGCGCCGCGGTAGTCGAGAGTGACCCCGTCGGCGGCTCGTAGCCGGGAATGATGGTGCAGAGGCTCGCTAACGCGACGAACAGAAAGAGCGTGCCTAGAAAGCCGATATACTTCTTCGGGTGGCGGAGACCGACATCTTCGATCTGTTTCTCGATGCCGGTGACGATGATTTCCAGTAGGTTCTGCCAGCGGGACCGTTTCAGTTCCGTGGAGAGATTGCGCGTAATGAGCTTTGAGCCGACGGCCAGTACGAAAATCAGTCCCCAGGTCAACACGATCGTGCCGTTGAGCTTGAGAAACCCGTGCTGCCAGAAGATCATGTCATCGGGACTAAGGCGCATAGCTCGTCTCCGGCACCCGGGCTTTGTGATGTTCGACGGGCAGGCGGGTCAACCACTTCACGACGAGGCGTGCCAGCACGAAGCCAAGGAGACACAGCAGCCACCGCTGCCAATCCTCACGTCCGACGAAATAAAATCCTGCCAGGGTAATGCTCATCCGCAGCAGCATGCTGCCGAGGAACCACAGCGCTGGCCGTGGGGACGAAACGCCCCTGATAACCGTCCACCAGAGGCCACCGAAGAAAAACGCGCCGAGCAACAGGCCCGCCGCCAACGGCGGTGCCAGAACCAAGACTTCACTCATCGTTATCCACCTGTTCGCCCCGCATCGCCTTGTCTTCCTTGGCCACCCAATGCCACGCATTCAAACAGCCGATCGCGAGCCCGGCTACCAACAACGCCAGCGTCCAGGGATGCTTCCCCGGATAATATTGGTCCAGCCAGATACCAAGCGCCGCGCCGAGCAGCGTCGGAATCGCCACCGACCAGCCGATCAGTCCCATCATTCCCAGGCCGAACCAGACGCCTTGCGCGGAGTTGCGCCGCGCCTTGAGCTTGCGCGCCGCCTTCGCCCCGACTTCATCGCTGAGCGACAGCTTCGGCTTCGCAAGCTTATCTTGGGGGTCGTCAGTCATTGTGAAGCGTCATCATGCGGCGGACGAGATCGCCTTCCATTTTCGCCAACAGCGAGCGCACGCTCTGCTGATGCTCGTCCAGGGTCAGAAACTCTCGCTCCACTGCCTCGCGCAACCGCCCGAGGTCCGTTCCGCCCAGCGCCCGGCGCACGGAGACGAGCACGTCCGGACCGGTCTTGACGAGCACCCCTTCATCCACGGCCACGAAAACCTCGCCCTCTGTTGCCGTCTCGTAGGTCAGAATTCCAGGCGCCAGCGCGGCGACGCAGTCCAGTCGATGTGGCAGGAGTCCATACGAGCCTTCGCGCGTCTCGGCGACGATGCGCGACACGTCGGTTTTCTCGGCAAAAATCTGAAACGGCAGGAGCACCTTAAGATTCATGGGCGCCGCCAGCACGTTCGCGGTCCGGCTGAGGCTTCGCGCCGGCATTCGGCTGCGGCTCTGATTCGGCTTTGGCTTGCAACCCGGCGGCATCCCCCGATCCGGGCGTCGCTGCGGGCTTCAATTCCGGCTTGCCCGGGGCTGCGGATGGGTCGGGTTTCGCTTTTGCCTTCGCTTCGCCAATCGGCCCGATCATGTAGAGCGCGCTCTCCGGATAGTCTTTGAATTCGTCGCGCAAGATGCGCTCACAGCCGTCCAGCGCGTCCTCGAGGGTAACGAGCTTTCCTTTGAGGCCGGTGAATTGTTCGGTCGTGAAAAAGGGTTGGGTGAGAAAGCGCTCCAACCGGCGGGCGCGTCCGACCACATTGCGGTCCTCGGGCGAAAGCTGCTCCAGACCGAGCATGGCAATGATGTCCTTGAGCTCGGCGTATTGCGCGAGCGTCCGCCGGATTTCCTGCGCCAGGCCATAATGCCGCTCGCCGACGATGCCCGGCGTCGCCATCCTGGAACTCGATTGCAAGGGGTCGATGGCCGGGAAGAGCCCTTCGCTGGCCCGCTTGCGCGAGAGCACTATCGACGCGGAGAGATGCGAGAATGTATGCACCGCCGCCGGATCAGTGAAATCGTCCGCCGGCACATACACCGCCTGAATGGAGGTGATGGCACCGGTATCCGTGTTGGCAATGCGCTCTTCCAGCCCCGACAGCTCCGTGCCCATCGTCGGCTGATAGCCCAGCCGCGACGGCATCTGGCCCATCAAGCCGGACACTTCCATGCCGGCCTGGATGAAGCGAAAAATGTTATCGACGAGCAGCAACACGTCGCGGTGCTCGTCGTCGCGGAAATACTCGGCCATCGTCAGCGCCGCATGTCCGACGCGGAAGCGGGCGCCCGGCGGCTCGTTCATCTGGCCGAAAACCATGATCATGTTCGGCAACACGCCAGCTTCCTTCATCGCGTCGTAAAGCTCCTCGCCTTCGCGACAGCGCTCGCCGATGCCGCAGAAAATGCTGACGCCCTCGTGATGACCGATCATGTTGTGGATCATTTCGGTCAGCAGCACCGTCTTGCCGACGCCCGCCCCGCCGAAAAGTCCCGCCTTGCCGCCGCGCTCCAGCGGCACGAGGACATCAATGACCTTGATGCCGGTTTCAAAGACCTCCGACTTGGTGGAGCGTCGCGCCAGGGACGGCGGCGCCCGATGCACCGAACGCCATTGGATATCGGACAATGCCAATTCGCGATCTATGGTATTGCCAAACACGTCGAACATCCGCGAGAGAACTGCTTTACCCACCGGCGCTTTCAACGGTCCGCCCGTATCCTCCACCGCCATGCCGCGCGCCAGACCTTGTGTGGGAGTCAGCGCGATCCCGCGCACGTGATGCGCATCCTGCTGCGCCAGAACCTCGATGACGATATGCTTTTCCGCTCCTGTGAGCAGCACCGAATAAATGGGCGGCAGATGCTCATCGAACCGAACGTCCACGACACTGCCGCGCACCGAGACCACCACGCCGAGGAATCGGGCCTTCATAGGTTCTTGTCCGCGCATATTTCGCTCTCTCGTAATTGCAGGATCAGGGCGGCCAATGCCGCGGCGAATGAAGAAGCAGATCGCCGTTGCGCAGTTTGATGACGATCACTCGAATCGTGAAAGGCAGTCGCAGTCCTGCATAATCGAACTGGATTTCCGGTCCATCGACGATCCAGACGTCACGCGGTACGGGGCCGGAGCACATTGAGCGGTGAGTAGGCTTCAAAGGATGGCTCATCGTGAGGTCGCTTGTTCAACATCGACATCACCCGCCCATGTGACTGAGCCGCTTGAGCAACTCCGCCATTCATGGGCCTGAAAGATCAGCAGGATCGCGTGGCCGTTGGATGCGTAGAGAAGCTGCTGTTGGGAACTAAGTAGCCTGACATGTTCCGTCAGTATCTCCTGATATTGCTCTTTCGATTTATAGATCGGATCGACCACTGTCGGCCATTTTTTGAGGTCGACGTCGTCTCCCACAGCGCTCAAGGTGATCATCGAGGCCTGACGTAGCAAACCACAGCCGAAAAGGGCCGGCGGGCCGCGAACATGGCGTAGGTAATTTCCGAACCTAGTCTAGCGCGGCGTCGCGGTCACTCGATATGCTCCACTGCAGCCGTAACCTCGTGGGCTGAGGTCGGCGTCAAGCGATGTGGATTATTCGGGTTGAAGGGGCTCTATTGTTCTGGAAAAACACCGTTCGGCGATTGAAGGCGCGCGCTGCTAATGCCGCGCACACGCTTTCTGACGGGGCAATCATACTGATCGCTTTTTTGTGAATTGGTGGAGCGATTGGGAAGCGCGCCTCGACCAATTCGTGAAGGGAGAAATTCATGACGACAACAAACCAGTCCATGTCAAAGGCGGCGCCTGCAAAGAGCGCGCTGGGCCCGCAATTGCCCACCTTGCCCAACCCTTTCGTGACGGCGCCCGGAAACATGATTACGGCTTGGCCAGAGTACGTAGTCGACGCCTTCCAGCGTAGCATTCTCTTCCTTGATCTGCTGCGGCAGCGCGGCAATGAAGAGATCGAGATAACATGAAAAGTATTGGAGGTTCCAATGAACTGGGCGGTGATTTTGAGCGGCACAGTGTGCGTGGCCACGTTGGCGCTGGGGCTCGAAATGATCCACCCCTTGGGCAGCGCCTTGGAAACCTTATGCGTTTTGATAGGGATTGTCTCCGCCATACTATTTTTTGGATTGGTGGAAGAACTCATAGCGGGACGGCGAAATGCGGCTCTCCTGGCGACCTCTTCACCGTCGATACAAACCAAGTCTCCACTTTCCGACGTAGTCCACAATCGCCCTTACGCGTTCCGCCGCGGCGTCGCCCCAGCGCCTCCGCGTCCTGATAGAGCGTGGTCTGAACAGCGCGGCTGATCTTGCCGAACTCCCGGACCGAACGGACCGCCGCCTCCTCGATTGTCGCCGTCGCATTTTCCGCGGCGTCGCGACCGTTGGTCGTGAGCTTCTCGCCGGCGCCGGCGGCGCGCTTCGCGAACTCTCGGCGGCCAAGGCCGCCGCGATCCACTTCACGCGCTGCGCCGCTGTCGAGCTCGGCGAGCTTGGCATCCGCCTGAACACTGTCTCGCCGGGGCCGATCGTCACCGGCATCTTTGGCAAGGGCGCGGGCGTGACGTATGACGAAGCGGACGCGACGACCGAGGACAGCGATCGCCGCCGTCCTGCCGCGATGGCAACCGCTTCCGCAAGTCCGCCACGCCGACGACATAGCCCAGGCCGTACTGTTCCTTGCCAGCGATGCGTCACGGCTGGTGACCGGGCACAACCTGGTTGTGGACGGAGGCATCAGCGCCGGATGGCCAGCCGCCGTGACACGGACCGACATCGCGGTATTCCGGGAAGCGCCTTGCGAGTCGCAGTCGAGCCAGAGTCTGTTGGGGTTCAGCGATAAGAAAGGTATAGGCGGCCATGGGCTCGGTCGTGGGGGGCATCGACCATCTCAGCAATGCGATCTCGCACGCCACCGCGCCGGCGTTCATGCTGGGTGCCGTGGCGGGATTCCTGTCGATTCTGATCAGCCGCCTGGAGCGCATCGTCGACAGGAACCGAGCGCTGCGCGCGGCGGACGATGTCGATACAAAGGTCAGGGAGGCGGTCGCCGCCGCGTTCGCCCGGCGGATGCAGCTTTTGATCCGAAGCATTTATTTTGCGGTGCTGAGCGCCCTCATGACCGCGGCCCTGCTGATCGCCGCCTTTCTCGCCGCCCTCGTCGGTGTGAGCCACGGCGGCATCGTTGCGCTGATGT
Source organism: uncultured Alphaproteobacteria bacterium (assembly GCA_963758335.1). Taxonomy (GTDB): domain Bacteria; phylum Pseudomonadota; class Alphaproteobacteria; order Rhizobiales; family Beijerinckiaceae; genus Roseiarcus. The sequence goes on from CAVWVF010000006.1 coordinate 44,981, forward strand.
TTGCGATATCGCTGGCCTTGCTGATGGCCTCGCTGGTCGGTCTGACGTTCGAGATCCGCGTCTACATGAAGACGATGCATCTCGACTGATCCAGGTCTTCGATGCGCCAAGTTGGCGTAAATTCGCGCCTGACACTCGACAACCGGCGGTTCGGGGCTTGAATGGGGGGCAGAGCGGGAAATCCCCCGCCTCGGGGGAGGCCGATGATCAAATCAAAAATACAGGGCCTGACCGGGTCATGACGTTGACCACACTCAGCGCGAGTGCGCCAGCCAACGCGCAATTTATGACCAACTACCCGCGATCCTCATCACGAGCCGCCGGCGCAAGATCTCGTGGTCCCGAGGCCCAGTCCGACGACCCGTGAGGCATTCGCCACCCTCGGTGAACGACCGCTATTTAGCGCATTCCCGTCATTCAGTGCGTCCCCTCGTCACTGCGTCGTCTTCGCACGGCTGAGATCCGAACCCGGAGCGAGTGGGAAAGTGAAATGCTGCGCGTCCTATTGAACGCTTGGGTGACCAAAACGACCGCCGCTGAGATTCTGGCGAATCCCGCGACCCGAAGGCGTCAAGCCACGATTGACCATCAGTTTGAATCCCCTCCGCTACCAGGTAGTCTGCACGAGCGGCGGCGGTTTCCGCCCTTCCAAAATCGTAGGACCTTTTAAAGGGTTAGAGTGGCTGAGTACGGTCTACGGCAGCTATTTTGCGAGTTTGTCTGCCGTTTGCGGTCGAACCCGGCCGAAAGTCTCCGGCCGAAAACTTCCGTTTCCAAAGCTGGTGTTGTTTTGGGTTTGTCCCGTCCGACCGCGGGTGGGCGGCGGCGGTCCTGACCCGCGGTGCTTGGCCGAAAAGCTGCTCACAAATGGGCAAGATTGCCGGGCGCGGGGCGAGGAGTGAAGGACGGCATCAATTAGCCGCTGGAGCAAAAACCACCGAGCTAGGGTGGAGCGTTTTCAGGTCGGTCGTGGCGCAGGCGGCGTAAGGCGGGTGGCGGAGCAGGCGGACATCGCAGACGCGGCGCCTTTTACTCTGCGGATGGCGGGCTTCGGCTCGGATCGGCGGCCCGAGCGTCAGGAAGCGGGCGAATTTTCTCTCGTCGAGGCGCGAGCGTCCACCGTTTCGATCTTCGCGAGCTTCTGAATTTCCTCGTCCGTTAACGGCTGCGACAGAACCGTGAATCTCACCCGATCCGCGGCCTCAAGCGAAAAACTGTCGCCGCCGCCATCCGTCACGTCGACGACGATCCGGTAGGGCGCCCAGTAAAGCGTACTGCGACGCCCCGACAAGGGCAGAGCCTTGGACTTCGCCGAGGAGGACGTCCTGTGCGCCCGGGCGAAAGTCGTTCCGCCTGAGGCACATCGGCGCGCTGCCCTCGCAGCATCCGGCGGACAGATGAAAGATGAGTGGGCCCTCGGCCGCTTTCAGCGACCGGACGAGCGCGACGGCGGCGGGGGTGAAGACGACGCGGTCGGTCATGGCTTCCTCCTCGATCTGCGGCATGGGAAGAGCGGCGGCTGTCGCCGCCGCTCCTTTCTTCCCCCGCTTCGCGGGGCCTCGCGGGGTAGGGGGACCGCGCGAAAGCGCGGTGGTGGGGCAGGACGGCTCTCAGAAGAAGCCGAGCGCCTTCTCGCTGTAGCTAACCAAGAGGTTCTTGGTCTGCTTGTCGGGAGCCATTTTGGCGTGAAAATTCGACTTCAAGAAAATCAACGATTTAAACAGAAACCGACGCTTGGGAATATCCATTTAAATTGACAATATTGCTTGCTGAAGCCAGTTAACTTGAGAATATGTTATTCCAACCTTTTCGTAGATTCGGCGGGCGACGATGGGCGGAGAAGATGACGTTGCCGAAGACGACGAGGCGCATCGGCGCGGAGAAGAGGGCTGGCGGCGCGAGGAAGCAATCCGCGGCCTGCTGGAGCGGCACGATGACAAGAGACTCACGATCGGCGCCGTCGAAGAAATCGCGCAGGAATTATAGCCGATTAACGATGTATCGTTTGATCACGGCTTATCGAGCCAAGGGCACAGTGTCGTCGGTCGAGCCGCGCGCGCTGGGGCGGCGCAAAGACACATTGGTGTTGGACGCCAAGCGCGAGAAGCTAATCGCCTCGAGGATCCACGAGATCTATCTGAAGCCCGAGCGCCCGACCATGGCGTATCTTATCGAGCAAGTGCGGGCGAGGTGCGCGCAAAAAGGCTTGCCGCCTCCCGACCGCCGGACGATCAAGACGCGCGTCGATCGAATTGAACGGCGAACGGTTGCTCTAAAGCGCAAAGACGCGAAGGGCGTCAAAGCCACAAAGGCCGTGCTAGGTCAGTACGTGACGTCCCGACCGCTCGAAGTTGTGCAGATCGACCATACGGAAGTCGATGTTTTCCTGGTCGACGAAAAGACCAGAATGGCGATGGACAAGCGACCATGGCTGACGCTCGCCATCGACGTGTTCAGCCGCATGGTCGTTGGATTTCATTTGTCGATGGACAAGCCGTCGCGCGTCTCGCTCGGCCTCTGTATGTTGAACGCCGGCTACGACAAAAGCGCTTGGTTGACTGAGCGCCAGATCGACGCGTCATGGCCGGCTGAGCGCCTCGACCAGGCGATGTCGAGGACGGCGCGACAGGGGGCGGCGCACGCACGAAGAACCTGGCCGAGAAGATCGCGGCGCTCAGCGAGAAGTGCGGCCGTTATCAAGCGATGCTGGCACAGGTCTTCCTCCAAACCATCGACACGGCCCTCCTCGCCGACCAGATAACCTGTTACCCATGTCGCCGGTCTATTCCGTTACCCATGTAGCCGGTTAGCACCGCTTACAACATTCAAGTCGCGGTCGACGCGAAGAACAAGCTGATCGCCGAGCAGGCGGTGACCAACTAGGTCGTGGACGTGGGCCTGTTGACGCAGACTGCGGAGCCGGCCCGCGAAATCCTGGGGGCACGGCTCGGAAGTCGGGTTAACAGAAGGTTGAAATCCGGCGATTCGCGCGAGATGTTGACGCTGCGGAGAGGAAGTTATGGACTCCGCGACCGGCATCGGCTTCACAAAGCCGCTCGCGGGGCGAGTCTGGTCGGTGCGCAAACAACCCACGGTGCCCATTTTTCGGCGCGACATGTGTTTTGTTAACCTGGATTCCGAGCCGTGGTCGGCAACGTCCTGCTATACCGAAACAGTCGGACCGCAGCTATTATCACCCAGATTGCGGTGAGCGGGACGGCAAAGAACTGGAAAAGGCCAAGAATGAACGATGTGGGGACAACCGGAGCAGCCGCCCCGATGATTCCTATGACGTTGACGATGACGCCGAGGACCCCGATCCACCTTCGGAAGATGCTACGCCCTTGCAGTACGGCAACGCTCCAAAGAAGCCATCCGATCGCGCCAACCCCGAAGCTAAGGACTGTCTGGAGAGGAAGGGCGGCATAACCATAGGCGGCCGCCGCAACGTATGAGGCCCTCGCAGCGTCAGTCGGGGCGTTCGCGTACGCCTGGGAGAGGCTGACGAGAGTCAATGAATTCAACTCTGTGACGCTAATGTCGTAAAACATGTAGAAAAATACAAACAAAGCGCCAAGAAGAGCAAGAGTCCTATTGCTGCGTCGCAGGACAAGATAGATCGCGACGGTGGACACGAAGCCCAGCAAATCATTTAAAATCCAGAGGCTCCAAAGGCTGTTGGCCAGCACCTGTTTTTGCGACACGAGCTGCAGATAGGCCGCGGGGGTGTCCGGGTAGCCCGCGCTGTAGAGCCGATACGCCATTCGCGAAGAGGCAAGACCCAAGACGCCGTTTAGGATTCCCACTATCCCGCCGACGGCGTAAAGGCCTCTCCAATCTTGGTCAACAGATTCCGAAGACGCCATTTTCGCCAGCATGCGCCGGATGTGGGCTAAGGCCAGAGCCGAGATTGCCATCCTCGCTGGCTCCAGGCAACTCCAACTCGGTCTTTCCTCACGGCTCGGAAGTCGGGTTAACAGAAGGTTGAAATCCGGCGATTCGCCCGAGATGTTGACGCTGCGGAGAGTTATCGGCTCCGCGACCCGCATTGGCTTCACAAAGCCGCTCGCGGTGCGAGTCTGGTCGGTGCGCAAACAACCCACGGTACCCATTTTTCGGCGACACGTGTTTTGTTAACCTGGATTGCGAGCCGTGTCCTGGGGGGTCGAGACGATCGACGTCGTCGCCGATCGCGGCTACTTCAAGATCGAAGACATCGAGGCCTGCGAGAAGGCCGGCTGCATTCCCCACGTCCCAGGCCGCAGCGCGGCTCCTCGGCGCGCGAGGCCGTGTATCCCAAGGACGAGTTCCGATACGACGCCGTGCGCGACGCCTACGTCTGCCCGGCCGGGAAGTTGCTGACGCCGATCCGCCACGGCCGGCTATGCTTATAATTCGTGGCGGCCGGCTGCGCGAGGCCTTCGCCTGCGGAACGGCGGCGGTCGTGACCCCGATCGGCGAGATCAAGTCGGCCTATGGCGGTTTCGTCATCGGCAACGGCGCCGGCGGCGCGGTCGCCGAATCCCTGAACGCGAAGCTCGTCCGCATTCAGCACGGCCAGATCGCCGACGAATACGGCTGGGTGCGCAGGGTGATTTGAGCGGTTTCAAGGCGGCTCGGAGCAGACTCCGCCTCCTGGCCCTCCTCATCCGTGCACATAGGAGCCCGGCGCGTCGGCGAGCGGCGGATAGCCTTCCTCGGTCGCGCCGAGCGCCGGCGGATCGACCTCTTCGTGCGAGCCGGACGACTTGATCCATTCCTCCCAAGCAGGCCACCACGACCCCTCGAAATGGGGCGCGGCGGCGACCCAGGTGTCCGGGTCCATATAGCGTTCGCCCGCCGTTCGAGTCATCAGCTGGAACGAGCCTTTCGCTTGCGCCGGCGGGTTGACGATCCCGACATTGTGTCCGCCCGAGACCAAAGCGAAGGTCACATCGGTGTCCGAGAACAGGCTCACCTTGTAGACCGAGCGCCAGGGCGCGATGTGGTCGCGCGCCGTGCCGATGGCGAAGATCGGCGCGCGGATGTCCCTGAGCGCAATCACCTTTCCGTCCACCGCATACCGTCCGGCCGAGAGCCGGTTCTCGAGATAGAGGCTGTGCAGGTATTCGCTGTGCATGCGCGCCGGCATGCGGGTCTGGTCGGCGTTCCACGCCATCAGCGCCGTCAGCTCGTCGCGCTCGCCGAGCACGTATTCGCGGATGAACTTCGACCAGATGAGCTCGTCCGAGCGCAGCGCCTGGAAAGCTCCCGACATCTGTCGGCTCTCGAGATAGCCATGGTCCCACATGAGGTCGTCGAGCAGCTTCACCTGCCGCTCGTCGAGAAAGAGCATGATCTCGCCCGCTTCCACGAAATCGGTCTGAGATGCGATCAGGGTGAGGCTGGCGATGCGCTCGTCCTCGTCGCGAGCCATCGTCGCCGCCGCGATCGCCGAGATCGTGCCGCCGAGGCAGTAGCCGCAGACATGAATCTTCCGGTTCGGTGTAATGGCGGAGACCGCGTCGAGCGCGGCCATCACGCCCTGCCGCCGATAATCGTCGAAACTCACGTTGCGGTCACGCGCGTCCGGGTTCTTCCACGACACCATGAATACAGTGTGGCCACGTTCGGTAAGCCAGCGCGCCAATGAGCTCTGCGGCTCGAGATCGAGGATGTAGTATTTCTCGATCCAGGCCGGAACGATCAGGATCGGCTCGAGCAACACCTTGTCGGTCACGGGCGCGTATTGGATCAATTCTATGAGGTCATTGCGGTAGACGACCTTGCCCGGCGTGACCGCGACGTTCCGTCCGACCTCGAACTTTTCCGCCGCGGGCGAAACCCCCTGTGTCGCGCGGGCAAGGAGCGCGCGGTTGAGCCGGTCGAGGGTACGGAAATTCGGCCGCTCTTTCGCCGCCCTCTGCGCCGCCGGCGCCGCGGTCGGCGCAATTTTGAGCGCCTTGGCGCGTTCGATCGTGCGCGCCGCCTGCGCCTCGGGGACCGCCCAGCCTTTCGCCGCCGTCGTCAGGGCCCCGTTCTTCTTCGCGCGAGCCTCGTCCAGCATGAGCTTGCTCCTTTTTCCGCGGGCGGAAACTGGGCATCCGCCCCATTATCGCGGCGCAGCATAGGCTGGAGAAGCCGAGCGGCATTGATCCGCGTCAACCGAGGGGATTGCACCCGACGATGCGTCGCCGTTCCAACGTCTTGAGGTCAACAAGCAGCCCTGCCGTCGCCGCTTGTCGGCGTGTGCGGCCGGAGAGCGAGAGGCTGAGCGAAGCCTGGCGGGGCTGCGGGTCGAGAATCAGCCGCTGAAGGACGAGATCGCGCGGCTCAAAGGTTTGCCGCCGCGTCCACGCAAACCTTCCGGGATGGAGCAGGCGACGGATCGGCCGGAGCGCGCAGCGAAGGGCGAGGAGGAAGAGACGACGAAGCGGCGGCGCGGCCCCGGCGTCTCCAAGCTCTCGATAGCCCGGGAGGTGACGCTCACGGTCGAGGCTCCGCAGGGCTCGCGCTTCAAGGGCTATGAGGAGATCACCGTTCAGGACCTGGCGGTCAAGGCCGAGGCGACGCTCTATCGGCGGCGCTTCGTCGGTCTTGACAATTCATCTCTTCACTTCTCCTGTTTCGGATAAGGCGTTCGCCGATCAATGCGTCATTGAAGGACAACGAGGGTCCGGCGGAAGCGCACTCCCAACGACAGCGAACGCCATAAGAGCCTCTGCCGGAAGCCTCCGCCGCCACTAGGCAGGATGATGCTTGCCGATGAGGCGGACGGTGCTCGCCTGCGCGCCTTTGTCGCCCTCTTCCTCGACGAAGACCACTTCCGAGCCGACGACCAAGCGGTCGAAGGCCCCGCCGAGAACAGCGTCGCGATGAAAATAGATTTCACGGCCGTCCGGCGCTTCGATGAAGCCGCAATCCTCGCCGGCGAGGAACTTGGCCACACGGCCATGGCGTTCCGCCAGGTGTTCCTTGACCTCGCCGCGCGCCTCGCGAGTGACGTCTTCGATTTGCCGCAGCGCCTCGTCGAAAGCCTCCCTGATCGCCACCAGCGCGTGCTCGCGCTCGGGCGCGTCGCCATGCGTCTTGCTGACCACGACTTCATGGTGCCCGGGAATCGCGATGCGAAGATCGACCTTGAATAGAGCGCCCTGCCGGTGGCAAGTTTGCGGTCCGTTGATCACAATATTGCAGCTCGTTATCTGAGGGCCGAACTTTTCCAAGCGTTTCACCTGTCTGTCGATTTCAGACCGGATATGCTCTGAAGGCGCGCAGTGGCGAAAGGCAATCTCGGTTGGCGCTTGCATGGTAGGGCTTTTTCCTTGGAATGGCTGCGACGTGCTGCTGACCAGCCGTCATTGGCGCATTCAGTTCGCATGTTAGTTGATCGGACATGTGCGCCACGTCGCCTCGTCCGCCGGAGCGTTGAACCTGAAACAAGCGGCGAAGGTCGCTATGCGAGTTCGAAGCGGAGCCCTATCTTCGCCGGACGACCGTCAGCATTCTGTGATCGAGTCGCTTGCCAGCGGGCCGCGATGATTCCGGTTTTGGCTACTTCTTAGTCGTATCTACCTCCGCCAATCCTGAAGCGCCAATTGGGGCTGCCGTCAATCCTGAGGCCGCCGTTTGAGCTTCTTACCTCGCCACTGTCACTATCGTGGCCTCGTTTTCGTTCAGCGAGCGATTTGTTCTCGCCGCCCAGCAAATAAGAAGATGATGCCCAGCCTAAGCGGTATCCGAACGAGCTGAATCGACTGGGGATTCCCGAATCGCCCGAACGATTTATGTCGACGGCTCCGGCCGCGCTTATCGATTTGGGTCTTAATCGAGCTCGAGCTTAAATCCGGCAACCTGCCGGCGCTTGAGTTGGGCGACGCCGTCGAGGCGGTTCATCAGATGCGCGTGTCTATGCGGAGGCGCGGCACGCGCTGCGCATCGCCATGAAACACATGCGCTACGCGACCGAGTTCTTCGGCCATCTCTTTCATCCGGCGTCGACGGTCGAGCGCTATGCTGACAGGGCCGCGGCGCTGCAAAACCTGCTCGGCGAGCTCAACGACGCGACGATCGCCGTGCGTCTGGTCAAGGAGCTTCATTTCGGAACCAACGCCGAGTTCGGCTTTGCGGCCGGCGCGGCGGCGGGCTGGTGCGCACGCGCGAGCCTCGGCGACGAGGCGGCGCTTTGGAAGGCCTGGCGCTCGCTCCTCAGGGCGGACCGATATTGGCGCCACAATTCCGCGAAGCGTGAGCCCGAATCCGTCTAGAGTGTCACGAAGCGGCGCAGTCGGGGCAAGAGCGCCGGCAGCATCGTTGGAGGGCCCAGCATGGTGACGAAAGTCGGAATCGTCGAAAAGCTTGGCGAGCGCGCCGTGCTGCTTCCGGCCCTGATCGAGGAGGGTCTGGCGGCGAACGACCGGTTGAAGATCCGGCTGACCATGCTGCAGGAAGCCGCCGCCCAGGTCTCGGAGCCGGGACGGGCGGCGCCGTCGATGGAGCGCGAGCGCCGGGGCGTCGGACTGACTGACCCGATGTTCGACGCCACCATTTCCGGCGCGCGCCGCATCGACGCCGATACCTTCCTTGCGCCCGGCACCGAGGCGCTGGCGGCCGGCATAGCCGGCGACTTGAAGGCGATGATGGCGCCCATCGAGGTCGCAGAGGCGAAAAACGCGGCGTCGCTGAAAGCGCGCCTCGACGCGACGCTCGCGGCCTTGCCCGATTTCAAGGGCGACTGCGTCGCATATCGTCAGGTTGCAGAACTCACCGCGGCGCGGCGCGGGGGCGACGACAGCCTGCATCTCCTCGTCATGGACCTGCACAAGGCGCTGAACGGGGTGGCCGCCGCGGCGGCCGTCGAAGAGATCGACGGCGCACACGTGCATGGCCTCGACGACGCCGGCCGCGCGCGCGTGGGCGCCTTCATGAGCGGCCTCAACCGCACCGCGAGACTTGCTTTCGGGCATCCGGGGCTCGAAACGACCGCCGGCCGGGTCGGCGCGCGCCTCACCATCCAGAACGACATCGGCGCGACCGACGCGCATGTGCTCGTCGTGCATGTCGAGGGCCTCGCCGTCACGACGACCTACACTGACGTCCATCGCGTCCGCGCCAAGTTCTTCATGACGCTGTTCGCTGACGAGGCGGTCGAGTGGAGCCCGCTCGCGGAGAATCAGGATCACGACCTCGCCAAGGGTGAGGCGTTCTATCTCCTCAACGGCGTCTATCAGGGGCGCGACGAGGCCGATCTCGATCGTTTTCTCACCTTTCTCGGCTCGCGCATCGTCTTCCTGATCGACTGGAACAAGGCGCGCAAGGCGCTGCAATCGTTCGTGTCCAAGGACGCGGCGATCGAACTCCTCATCGACGCCGCGCAGCGCGAGGACGGCCATCGCGCCTTTCTCGAGCTCGGCGGCGCCGATCTCGTCTTCGACGCGGTGAGGCGGGCGGCCGGCGGACGCATCGCCTACGGCGTGCCGCTCGGACAGGCGCTGGGCGATAGCGAATGCGCCGCCTTTCTGCGCAGCGTCCTGCATATCGCCAGCGAAGGCCTCAAGAACGGGCGCTCTACCCGCTTCATCCGCGACGAGATCCAGGCCGATCTGTCGGAGCGCCTCGACACCGCCGAGAGCGAATTGCTCGCCACCGTTCTGCGCCATCTCGGCCTCACCCGCATGCTCGCCGGGATGATCGAGACGGCCTTCGGCCCCGGGGGCCTGGCCGACATCGGCGAGCGCGAGTCGCTCGCCCGGCGCGCCAAACAGATCGAAGAGAAGGGCGATCGCCTGACCGTCGCGGCGCGCGAGATCTTCGCCCGCGTCCGCAATGCGGACGAGTTGCTGACGCTGATCGATCAGGTCGAGAACGCGACCGACTGTTTCGACGAGGCGGCGTTCCTCGTCAGCCTGGCGCCGGACCATGAAGCCGCGGACGCTTTGGGGTCTCCGCTCGCGGAACTGGCCGCGATCGCGCGCCACAGCGCCGCCGAGCTGGTCCGGGCAGTCGAAGCCGCCAGGCAAATTCCCGAGGGCAAGCGCGCTGACGCCGACTTCGCGCTGCAATGCGTAGACGCGGTGATCGACGCCGAGCGCGACGCGGACGCCGCCGAGCGGGCGGCGATTGCAGCGATGATGAGCGCGCCGCCGAAGCGCGACAGCGAAGACGCTGGTCGCGGCGGCGAGGCGCGCGTTCTCATCCTCGGCCTCGAAATCGCGCGCACGCTGGAGGAGGCGACCGATCGCCTCGCCCATGCGGCGATGTCGTTGCGTAATCGGGTGTTGCAAGGGCTCTCAGCATGAACGGCAAGCATCTCGAACCCGTGTTCATCGGCCCGGGCGGCTCGCCCGGCGCGATCCTCGCGGAGCATGTCGGATCGAAGGCCGCGGAGCTCGCACGATTGAACGCGCTGCGCCTCCCTGTGCCGCCGGCCTTCGTCCTGCCGACCTCTCTTTGCGGAGGCGTCATCGCCGCCGACGACGCGGCGATGAAGGCGATGCGCAATGGCGTCGTCACCGGGATCGGCTGGCTCGAGGCGGCCACCAAGCATCGCCTCGGCGACGGCCGCTCGCCGCTGTTCGTCTCAGTGCGCTCGGGCGCGGAACGGTCGATGCCGGGCATGCTCGACACCATCCTCGACGTCGGCATGAACGCGGCGAGCGTCCACGGCCTCATCCGCATGACCGGCAATCCGCGGATGGCCTTCGACAGCTACCGGCGGTTCATCCAGTCCTACGCCGAAGTGGTTGGCGGCGTCTCGCCCGGCGGCTTCGCCGGCCTGCTCGCGCAGATGATCGCGGCCGAGGGCGTCGCCAACGAGGCGGAGCTCGATTCCGAGGCGCTTGAGCGCCTGATCGAGAAGTTTGTCGGATTGGCCTCGCACGCGGGCCACGCGCCGCCGTTCGACCCGATCGACCAGATCGCGGAGGCCGCGCACGCGGTCTACCGTTCGTGGGAAAGCGCGCGGGCGCGCGAATACCGGCGCCTCAATTCCCTCGAGGGCCTGAAGGGCACCGCCGTCACCGTCCAGGCGATGGCGTTCGGCAATTCCGGCGGCGATTCCGGAGCCGGGGTCGCGTTCTCGCGCGATCCGGCGACAGGGGCAAAGGAGCTCTACGTCGACTTCCTCGCCGACGCTCAAGGCGAGGACGTCGTTTCGGGCCGCCGTTCGCCGGCCGACGCGACGCTGCTCAAGCGACGCATGCCCGAGGTCGCGCGGCAGCTCGAGGAAGGCGCGCACGCGCTCGAGGCCGCCTGCCGCGATGTGCAGGACATGGAGTTCACGGTCGAACGCGGCCGGCTCTGGTTCCTGCAGACGCGAACGGCCAAGCGCACCCCTCGGGCTGCGCTGAAGATCGCCGTCGATCTGGTTGAGGAGGGCGTCATCGACCGCAAGGAGGCGCTGGCTCGGGTCGCGGACGTCGACCACGCCGCCGCCCGCGCATCGCGCTTCGCCGAGCCGGCGGAGCCGGTGGCGAATGCCGTCGTCGCCTCTCCCGGCGTCGCCTGCGGACATGCCTGCTTCACCAGCGAGCGGGCGAAGGATGTCGCGGCGCGCGGCGAGCCTGCGATCCTCATCCGGCGCGACACGTCCACCGAGGACGTTGCCGGATTCGCAGTCGCCCAGGGGATTCTCACCGCTGTCGGCGGGCGCACCGCCCATGCGGCGGTCGTCGCCCGGCAGATGGGCAAGGTCTGCCTCGTCGGCTGCCGCGCGCTCGCCATCGCCGAACCTCTGGGCTCCGCCACCCTCGACGGCCGGCAGATCCGCGAGGGTGACTGGATCGCGCTCGACGGCGCGACCGGCGAAATCTCGCTTGGCCGCCGCGTGGTCGTCGCCGAAGAGACGCCGGAGACCGCGATCATCCGGCGCTGGAGGGAGGAGGCGGCGCAGACGGCGGAGAGCCAGCTTAAGGACTCAACGAACTATTCAAATTGTTGGCTTTGGAGGTGCGGTCATGCCTGAAGCTTTGACCGATTTGGACCGATCGTATTCTCCAATGAGATCGCCGATTCGAGGCCATCACACCGCTCGCTTGACACCCAAGTAGGCGTTTCAAACATCGCTCGCATTCTTTTTGTTGAGCTCTCAGCATGTGCAAATAGCGGGATTCCAAGCGCCGCGGCGAAACCGGGCGCTGGGCCAGGTCGAAGCCCCGGTCTGCGCGCAAAAAAAGCGTAACAGTTTCCCCTACCTCTCCGTCAAGCCGGCCCAGTCGCAACTGGGCAGTCATCTCGGCTGCCCCATTCTGCCCACGAGCCGTCGTAAAGGCCCGCGACCTTGCCGCCGGCTTCCTTGACCGCCAGCGCCAGGATCGCCGCGCTGACCCCGGAGCCGCAGGTGGTGATGATCGGTTTCGCGAGATCGACCCTGTGCTCGGCGAAAGTGGTCTTGAGGGCTTCGGGCGATTTGAGCCGCCCGTGCTCGACGATGTCGCCAACGGGCAGGTTGAGGCTGCCGGGTATATGGCCGCTCTTCAGCCCCGGACGCGGTTCGGGCGCGTCGCCCCGGAAGCGGTCCGCAGGGCGCGCATCGACGACCTGCGCCGACCCGCTCCTCAGTGCTCCGCGCACTTCCTCGAGCGAGGCGACCAAGCTTTGGTCGAGGCGCGGCGTAAACATTCGGGGCTTGGGGTGTGCTTCGCCGCGCTCCATTGAGCGGCCCTCATGCATCCATTTGGTAAAGCCGCCTTCGAGGATGCGGATCTCTTCGACGCCGTAGGCGCGCAAGGTCCACCATACACGCGCCGCAGCGAACAGCCCCAGCAAGTCGTAGACGACAAAGTGCATTCCATCACCAAGCCCGAGCGCGCTCATCTCCTTGGCGAGCGTCCCAGGTTTCGGTAACATATGCGGCAAGCCGGTCTTGGGGGTCGGCGATCCTATCGATGTCGAAGAACACAGCGCCGGGAATATGCGCTAGCCGGAATTCGATCGCGCCAAAGCGTCCGGTATTCGGCAGATGCCACGACGCATCAATCACGCCCAGATTGACGTCGCCGAGTTCGGCGGCGAGTTCGCTCGTCGTACAGAAATTGAGGGAGGGCATCGCCGGGCTCCGGTCAGTTAGCGGCTCCAGGAAGATCACATGGCCTGCGCCGCGACGGGCCTGAAGCGCAAAATGGCGAGCCAGAAGAACAGGCCGCCGATTCCGGCGACCGCGAGGAATTCGGTCGCCGCCGCCGCTACGCCTAGCCCTGTGAGAAACGGACGCCTTGCGATTGACATAGCTCCCCCTCTTAGAGTCTGTCCGAGAACATCACGTAGGATTGCATAGCTTTCGGAGCATGAGGCGGATGGAGGCGAGGCGCAAGAAGGCAAGCGCCTTGCGGTTGAGGCATTCCCAATCCTTGGCCAGTCTGCGGCAGCGGCCGAGCCAGGCCAGGGTGCGCTCGACGATCCAGCACTTGGGCAGGGCGATGAAGCCCTTGACCTGATCCGATCGTTTGACGATCTCGACGCTGACGCGCGCCAGAATGCGTTTCATCGCGCTTTGGAATTCCGGCCCCTGGTAGCCGGCGTCGGCATAGAGAGTGACCAGGAACGGGAAGGCGCCGAACAGGCTCGCCATCAGCAGCGCGCCGCCGTCGCGATCCTGGACGTCGGCGGCATGCACAATGGCATGCATCAGCAGGCCTTGCGTGTCGACGAGGACGTGTCGCTTCTTGCCCTTGATCTTCTTGCCCGCATCGTAGCCGGGCGGATCGATGCCCGCACACTCGCGCCGTCACCTATACGTGACCTGCTACACCGAAGGCTTCAGCCATTTTGTTACCTCCATGACTGCTCCGGTTGCTTCCAGCTGGAGCGGTTGCCGGGTGGGGCTCGCACCCACTGGAAAGCGCCGTCTTCTCACGGCGCACACGTAAAGCGGACACTGCAGATCGCGACGGTGGACGTTGCAGTTGGGGGGCAAGCCGACGCTCGCCAGTCGAGCGGTAGTCGCGAGTGCGGCATAGCTCGCGATCCGAAGCACCAGAGTGAAAGTGGTACTCGTCTTTGAGGAGTCGCTCGAGAGTTCGCAAAATGACTTCGCATCGATGGCGCGCCAGGATTGCAGCTCCTTTGGCCATCCAATCCGGAGGGCTTCGAGGCGGCTGCCCACGTTCGAAAAGCGGCCGAATCGATCAGGCGGTTGCGGAAGGTAGTCGCAGCGGCCTGACAAATTCCTGAGGCTCCACTCCGCCGTTATGCCGCCTAAACGCCGATTGGGTAGCGACGATCGACTGCGTCGAAAGATCGAGGCAACTCGTTCGGGGCGATCCGCCAGCACTCGGAAAGCGACTGCTGCGCCGAGCGAATGCCCGACGAGATGGGCCTTCGCCGCCCCTCTTCCGAGAGTGTGACCGAGTATCGTGGAGGATTCCATTTCGCCCGTCAAACTCGATGCTATATCCTGACCCTAGTCAGGGGACACCGACAGATTTGAAAGACTGACTGACCGAGGAGCCTTCGCTTCGCTCCCAGCTTCGCAAAGTGATAACCTATAATGCGCTGGCGGGTATGGCCATTCGCGTCTGCGCGAGTGGATTCTAGGCGGCGTGACACGCGACCTCATCAACCAGTCGGACATTCCGCTGTTCATGGCGGAAACATGACTAAAGCGTCGATCGGAGCGATAGCCAGAGCAAAGGATAAAAGCGATAGGATGTCCGCGATGGAGATGCTGGCCTCGACTAAGGCTTTGCAACGCCGCAAAGGGCGCCTAATGCGATTGAAGCCCCGAGATACAATTGCGAGGGGACTGACAGATCCAAGCCATTCGAAGGATTCCTGATGTTCTCTTGAACCCCTCTTAGAGACCGTCCGGGAAGATAACGAATCGTTAGAATCGTTTGTGAATTAAGGGAGGCGGCCTGATTCGTTGGGAGGAACTGACGGCAGCTTACGAGCGCGTCGCGCTGATTTGACGCGGCCCAGACGCGGTCGATCGGGCGTCGACTGGGTTATGGCGGAATAAAACTACCTGCCCGCTCTCAGACCGGTCCGGTCGCGACCAGGCAGTCGTCCCGGCAGCCCCATTCCCCCCAATGAGGCATCGTAAAGGCCCGCGACCTTGCCGCCAGCCTCCTCGCCGCCAGCGCCAGAATCGCCGCGCTGACCCGGAGCCGCGGGTGGCGATGATCGGCTTGGCGAGATTGACCTTGTGCTCCACGAACGCGGTCTAAAGCGCATTGGGCGACTTCAGCCGCCCGTGCTGGCCGCGCCAATGCGCCCCGTATTCGGCAGACGCCAAGACGCGTCGATCGCGCCGACATTGGCATCGCCGAGGTCGGCAGCGAGTTCGCTCGTCGCACAGAAATTCCGCGAAAGGCATGAGCCAACTCCGGTCAAACCGCATCGAGCCGATGCGCGCGCGCCGGCGATACGCCACTTGCGGACATCGGCATTCACCACTTGAGTGTTGCAAGGAAGACGGCCAGCATCAATCATATCAAGCACGGCCATTTCTCGGTGCTACAACGGCATCGTGCCCGTCGGGCCAAATCCGCCGGGCCCCGATCCAGTCGTGCCTCAAAATCCGTACCGCCCGAGGCGTGACTCGACAGCGTGATGACCCGACGAAGACGCTTATGACGACGATGGCTATTACGGCTGCGCCCTTGCGCCGATTGTTTGGTCGTCTTGATTTCGCGCCGCAACCGCACGAACCTGAGCTCGCTGCCGTGCTCAACTCCTGGGTTCGGCTCCGCGCGGGCCAAGTCGCCCCGCAAGTCCCGTTCCCCAGCAAGGTGTTGCGACCTGAAGTTTCGGTGTTCGTTCGCGCCCCACGGGCAAGAGACTATGTCCTCGAACGCAGAGGCGCAAAGCTTTCGGGGCTTCTCGGCGACCTTCAACACGCCTAAGCGGCGTCAGGCCGTCCGCCTCCGACGACTGTTCGAAGTGGTCATTCAGAAGGGCGAGCCGGTGCTTGCGACCTTTGCAAGCGAGGACAATGATGACGACACAGCGATCGTCGATCTGATCGCCGCGCCCGTGGCCGGATCGGATGGCCGCGTGAACGGCGCTCTTATCGCCCATGAAACTCGGCATCAAGTTGGCGCTGAGGGCCGTCCGCCACGCTCCCCGACCTCGCATACACGACCAATTATGTTTTCGCTTGGTGGCTCGCAAGCGCTTGCGACCGATATCGCCAAGCGGCTCGGCTCTAGCATCGCCCCACACGAAGAGCGGGACTTCGAGGACGGCGAACACAAGATCCGACCCTTGGCGAGCGTGCGCAATCAGGACGTCTATGTGATCGCGAATCTGGCGTCGTCATCGGGGGAGAGCGTCAACGACAAACTCTGCAAACTGATGTTCTTCATTGGCGCGCTCAAGCAGTCGGCAGCACAGCGGGTAACACTCGTCGCGCCCTATTTGTGCTATTCTCGCAAAGAACGGCAAACGAAGGCGCGCGACCCCGTCGTTACGCGTTATCTCGCGCAGATCCTGGAGGCAGTCGGCGTCGATTGTGTGGTGACCGTCACCGCGCACGACCTCGCTGCGTTTCAGAATGCTTTCCGTTGTCGTACGGAACATCTCGATACCCACTCCTTGTTCGCGCGGGCGCTGGTTGGGCGACTGTCGGGGCGGCGCGCCGCAGTGGTCTCTCCCGATCCCGGAGGGGAGAAGCGCGCCGAATTGTTCAGGCAGACGTTGGAACGCGCGCTTGGCGAGCCTGTAGGCAAGGCGCTTGTCGACAAGACCCGAAGCATGGGCAAGGTGACGGGCGATATGTATGCGGGCGACGTTAAGGGTCGCACCGCGATTGTACTCGACGATATGATCAGCACGGGCGGCACTATGGTGCGCGCAGCGGCGGCCTGTCGTGCGCGCGGCGCCGTCGAGGTGCTCGTCGTTGCGACGCACGGGCTATTTGTGGATGGTGGAAAGGCTGTTCTATCCGCTGAAGCTTTGGACGAAATCTGGGTGACGGACAGCCTGCCGCTTCCGGTCCCCCTCGTGGACGCGGTTGCGCGCGAACGGGTGCGTCTCGTGCCGATCGGCGCTCTAATTGGGGGGGCTATTGAGCGCTGTCACGCGGGCGGATCGATCAATGAATTGCTGGAGCACGAGTAGAACACTTAGTCCGATAAGATTCGCGGAAGCCGCCAACCGACCTTGCCAGTGCTAGACGGCGCTTAGATTCTTACCTGAGGGATCATAGACAAGACGAGTCGAACATTGTCATTGAGGCGCGGGGCGATCAAGCTGCAGCCAAGAGATCGACGACGCGTTGGATGGCGGTGTCGGCGCGGTGATAGGCGGCTTCGAGCCGGCTGTCTGGACGGTGTTGCGGGTCCGGCCGGTGATGGAAGCGGCTGTTGGCGAGGGGGCCGCACAGGCGCTTGTGGAAGAAGAGGAAGAGGAGGGCGACTTGGACGCCCTTGGGTGAGAGCCGGTAGGCGTAGCGCGAGCCGTCGCGCTCGATCAGGCCGTGTCCCTTGAGCTTGCGCAAGTCGTAGCGGAGCTGGTTCAGGCGGTAGGTCTTCTCAGAGAGGTCGAAGGTGTCGAGGACGGCTTGATGGATCTGCCGGGCCGTCCAGCCGCCGATCTGAGGACCGCCATGCAGGAGGACCTCGAACAGGCGGATGATGCGCGGCTCGTGGATCTTGAGGCCGGGATAACGCACCGCGCCGATGGTGATCGGATGGGCGAGGCGCTGCAGCAGCGGGAAATCGACATGCACGTTGAGCCACTCGGCCTGGAAGCCGGCGAAGCGATCCGTGATCAGCTGGAAGGTGGTCCGCACCGCATCGAGATGGTCGAGCCCCTTGCGCAGGCCGAAGTCGGTGAGATTGTTGGAGACCAATTCGTTGCGCAGAAAGGTCAGGAACTTCTGATACTGTTTGAGGAAGCCGCTCTTGAAGTAGGCGCGGAAGACATGATGGCCGTGCTCGATCTGGTCGATGACCGTGGCCAGCTTGCCATGCATCCGGCGACTGACCCGCTTGCCGAAGATCGTGGCGATCTTGTCGGCGCTGAGCCGCCACAGGCCGAGTTCGCAGTCTGCGCTCGAATAGCTTGTGGATGGGAAAGTGACGCCTGAAGATGAAGTTGCGGCAGTACTCGATCTGGGAGATGGCGTGGAAGCGTGACAGGTTGAGCTTGGCGCGCTCCTTCTTTGAGAACTTCGGTCCGAGGATCAGGGTCCAGTAGTCGAGGCGCCGGCGAATGATCTCTGGGCTCAGCCGGTCGGCCGACGCCTGCAGCGCCGCTGCATCGTCGACGGCGAGGAAAGCGTTGTCATGCTTGCGGAAGCCGATCCCCGCCCGCTTCAGCTCCTGCTCGATGAAGCTGTGGCCGTTGAGATAGTAGGCGGTCTGGAAAGGGAAGAAGGAAGCCACCCGCACAACCATCGGTCCGAGCACCTCGTCGCGGACATAGAAGTAGTAATGCGTGAAGCGGCTGCGCTGGTGCGCGACGATGCGGTAGTGCGGGTCCTTGGCCGGGTACTTCGGCAGGCTGATGCGGAAGGTCGGCCCTTGCTCCATGCTCTTGAAGATGAAGTAGACACCGTAGGCATTGCGCTTCTCCATGCGGCGCAGCCACCGCAGCACGTGGTCCTCCTTGCGTACCCCCTTCTCGGCCCATTCGATCGGGATCGCGTGATTGCGCGCGTAGGCTTCCACCCAATTCTGGTAATCGGCCGTCCGCTGGCTCAGCGCCTCCTTGCTGACCTCCGCCACCCCGACGATCTCACGGAAGAAGTGGACGACCAGCTCGGGCCGCGACAGCGCCGTCAGATAGCCGCGAATGACAATCCGGTCGAAGCAGTGATAGACGAAGACCAAGAAGTCGCCGAACAGCTTGGTGAACAAATCCATGGCAGCCCCCTCGATACCCGGCAGGGATCGAAAGGCGATCCGGCGTCGACCGGGCAAACAGATGGTGGAGGGGAAGAGCTTTCGCCTCGCCGAGGAGGTCCGCTCCATCCAGCGTCGGGCGGCTGACCGCCATGGGCGCGTCGTCACTGTTGGTCAGCTGGTCCTGTTCTCTACCGAAACCGGCGACGCCTGGCTGCTCGACCCGTCCGATCAACTCGCCGCAAGGCTGGCCCGCGACGGCGACCCGGAACCCGTCCACATCGAAGAAAATGATACCTCCTTCGTCATCGATTGGAAGGGCAACTATCGCATCGAGGGACCCGCCTTCATCTATTCCGATCGCCAGACCCGGCGCGTCTCAACCATCCTCGGATACCCCACCTGCTCGCGCCACCGTCCTGAAATTTCAAATATCTTTGGCTAGTCTTGTGATCGCCTTTTCCGCGAGGGACAGATACTCCGCAGCCAGGGGTTCCCAACGCTCGGGTTGTCGCGGCGTCGGGTCTAATAAATGTGACAACGCCAGGCGCGCGCGCAACAAGGCGCGCCGCGCGGAGTGAAGTGGGAACAGGCGACCGGGGTCAGGCCACCCGAGAGCCTCCAACACACTTTGCAAGAGCGGCGGCCCGAGCCAATCGGCGCCGAGCCTGGCGCATTCCATTGCGAGATAACCAATTTCGTCGACAGGATCGACCTGACGCAGCCGCGTGCTGAATTCAAGACGATCGAAAATGACGACTCCGTTCTGAAAGCAAATGTGCTCGGGCTTCAAATCGCCGTGTCCGTCAACCAAGAAGCCCTCCGCGGCGCGGGCCTCAAGCCGTGCTCGGTTGGCAGCCAGCGCGCTGTCCATCCGATCGACAAGGGACAGGGTGAGTCGGTGATCGATCACGAAACGGCGGCGCGTCAAAACCTCCCGGTTTTCGTCCTCCTCCGCCTTGAGCCGTCGAAAATAGTCGTTCGGTGGAACTGCAGGCCGTTCGGCGAGTCGGTAGAACCTCGCGAGCGCGCCGGCGAGGCGATCGATTGCTCTCATGTCGAGATCGTGATTGGCGATCAGAGTGTCGAGCATTCGATCGACAGGAAGACGACGCATAACGACTAGCCAATCGATGACCTCGCCTTCGCCGTCGAGCTTCAACGCACCTTCCGAGGTCAGGGTGAGGGGCGCGACGCGAAGATAGACGTCAGGGGCCAGCTTGCGATTGAGCGTCAGTTCTGCGCAGCAATTCGCTTCGCGCGCT
This sequence comes from uncultured Alphaproteobacteria bacterium, assembly GCA_963758335.1. Taxonomy (GTDB): domain Bacteria; phylum Pseudomonadota; class Alphaproteobacteria; order Rhizobiales; family Beijerinckiaceae; genus Roseiarcus. The sequence continues at coordinate 65,010 of CAVWVF010000006.1, forward strand.
GCAAGCGTCGAGAAGTCGAGATAGGCGAAACGGACTGGCTTCTTAAGCTTGAACGCCCGTTCGCCCACAAGAAACACCCAAGACATATGGGTCTCGATCGTCTCAACAGTCGCGCCGACGCCCGCGTAGGCGGCGGGATCGGAAAGGAAAGCAACCTTCTTCGCCAAGCTGACGCCTGAGTCGCGGAGGACTGCTCCTGCTCGCTCACCGCCTTGAATGTCGGCCATTGATGGAGTCCTCTGCACTCGACCCGCACTTTTGATCGAACGAAATCTCGAGGCAACGGAACCCTGCGCTCCTAAAACACGGCAGCGCGGCTCTGTCAGTTGTCCTATTTTTGCGGCATCCACATTTCCGCGAGCGCGGTTCGGACCAACCGCCGCCGCGCGGCAGCGCGAACTCCACGGCCTCTTCGCCTTTATAATGCGCAAGCTCGGCGTCCCGCGTCCGCACGATCCTGAAAGACCATCGATCCGGCCCGCCTTGGCTAGGTTGTTGACCTGAGGATGTGTCGCTCGATGTCCCAAACGGGAATCTTGGTGAAATCCTTGTCGATTTCAGCGACAATCCTTGCTTTCGCATCGGGGTGAAGCGCATGCCGCAGGTCTGCGAGTATGCGCGGGGGCGCCGCAATGACCAGCGCCGACGCGGCGCGCTTTCGCACCACATCCTCCAGAGCGGCGGACACCCGCTGAGCAAAACGATCCTTCTCGATTTCATGCCAGTCCGTCGTCTCCACAGCGCTGTGGCCGATTGCGTGGGCGCTCGGGAAGGCGCGACCGGGGCGATCGGTTCCCTGTTCGTGGGTCGGGGGATTGTCATCGACGAAAACGCGCTCGGTCACCAAATTGGGAAACTTTTCGTCGCCTTCGTTGCGCAGAAAAAGCGCCTTGCGGCCGTCGCCGACGAAAACGAAAGCGTCATGCGGAATAGAGAGCTTGCTCATATCACACTCCAGAAAAATGACGCCACCTTCATCATCGGAACACGCCATAGCCGGACGAAGGCTTCGTTGCATTGCGCTCTCTCAAACCGCCAAGCCCGTGCGACCTTGCTGCTGCGTAGGATTCGATGAACCAAGCCGGCGACCGGGCTCGGACAAGCGGCGATTAAGTCTGATCGCGTAGTCGCCCACGCGCTCGGCGCCGTCGATGTCCGGCCGGGGGTCTCCGCCTTGAAGTTTGAGCGACTATATTCTAACAATGCCGAGAACGCTGAGCCAAGAACAAAGCCATGAATGACACTCAGGTTGCGGCCCTGGATCACACGATCCAGGAGACGAATACTTGGCTCAAAAAGCTCGCGGACGATCACCATCTTGGCGATCGACTGCACGCCTATAACGCGCTTCGCGCAGTGCTGCACGTCTTGCGCGACCGTCTCACGCCGGAACAAGCTGTTCATTTGGGAGCGCAACTGCCGACTCTGGTGCGAGGGATCTATTATGAAGGCTGGCGTCTCGCCGGCAAACCGACAAACGAACGACAGCCCGACGAATTCGCGAAGCGCGTGGCGGCCCAACTGCCCCCGCAGTTTCCGCGTGACGCGCTAAGCGTTACGAAGGCCGTTCTTGACTTGCTGTGCAAGGAGCTCGATCCAGGGGAAACGATGAAGGTCATCCGCGAACTGCCAGTCCCACTGCGCGCCTTGTGGCCCGACCTCACCCGTCCCTCAACCCCGCAACTCTAGCAGACGCGCGGAGCAGAAGAAGATGCCGATCGACGCCACCGAATTCGGCTCGATCACGGTCGACGGAAAGATCTACGAACACGACGTGATCATTCGTCTTTCCGGCAAGGTCGAGAAGCGGCGAAAGCGGCTTTCGAAAGAAAAGTATGGGACCTCTCACATCATATCAAAGGCGGAAGCCAAGTTCGTGTTCGAGGACGGTTGCGATCTTTTGATCGTGGGGGCCGGCCAGGATGGGAACGTGCGATTGTCTCCTGAGCCCAGCGAATATTTCGACAAGAAACACTGCCGGGTCCTCACGCAACCGACGCCTGAGGCCGTTCGAGCCTTCAACGAATCTCACGACAGAAAAATCGCCCTAATGCACGTAACCTGCTGACGCGGCGCCCTCCGCTAGGCAGGGTGGTGTTTGCCAATGAGGCGGACGGTGCTCGCCTGCGCGCCTTTGTCGCCCTCTTCCTCGACGAAGACCACTTCCGAGCCGACGACCAAGCGGTCGAAGGCGCCGTCGAGAACAGCGTTGCGATGAAAATAGATTTCACGGCCGTCCGGCGTTTCGATAAATCCGCAATCCTCGCCAGCGAGGAATTTTGTCACACGGCCATGGCCCTTTGCCACATGTTCCTTGACCTGACCGCGCGCCTCGCGCGTGACGTCTTCGATTTGCCGTACCGCCGCGTCGAAAGCCTCCCTGATCGCCACCAGAGGCATTGTCACACTCGCCAAGAATAGGCCATTTTCGGTGGATTTCGCGCCCACGTCGAGGGCCCCAAATGATTGATCTTCCTTAGCGCGGTCCGTGAGTGCGCAGCGGGGTTGACAAGTAAAATGCGCGAACGTGACAAGGCCCTCCTCGATGGTCTCTTCGACCCAGCTGACGAGTTTGGGATAGCGGGCGCCCCATTTGGCGATCCAAGCGGCGAGATCGCGTCGCGCCTCGCTATGTCTTCGGCATGAACTCAAACCCGGCGAGCGCTGGAAGCGGCGATTGCTCACGACGCGCTCAGGCGCCAACGGGCCAGGCCATGTCGGTGCATGGATCAATCGGCTCAATCCGCCACATGATCGCGGCCCCCAAACGGCGTCGACGAACGGCGGCTTTGGGTCGATAGTGTTGAAAAACTCGAATTTCCGCATCGATCACAATTCAGACGACCGCTGGCGGCCTCGATGGAAAATTCCTTAGGGGTTTCGGCGGAGCGACCGGTTTTGCCGCGTACGCCCCTCCTAGATGGCTGCCAGATGGTGTGACACTCGCAGACGAAAGCGCGAGCCAACCGGGAACACAAACTTCGGCCTAAACCGGCGCGTCAGTCCCCGACCCTACCGATGACGGCGCTCAACGCCCGATCTGAACCAGGGCTTTGCGCATGGGCTCTGGTGAAACGTGAAGAACGCTTGAGAAGGGACTATCCAGCTCCAAAATCATGACGATGCCGCCCGAAACCGCCATAAGCATAGCAACAAGGCGGCTATGGCGGTGGCGTTGGGGGGCGCGAAGAGTCCGAAGCTAGCGAAAACCACGCCGAGCCAGAACATCAACAGGACCAGGAACGGCCTGGGGATGCTGCTGCTCTCATCTTGCACGAGCTTTCGGCGCGCGCTTGCTATGTCGACCGTCATCGCGAGGGCGCGTTGCGTTGCGTGTCGACGCAGCGGCGCATTGCGCCGTCGCGTGGCGCGGTGAGGCGTCACGTCGCGGGCGTTCGCATACGCGAGTCGCGCGGGGGATGCCCCAATCAATGCGTCGTGCCGCCATCGTCGGCATGCTCCGGGCTCGTTGCTGGATCAGCGTTTTAGGCGACATGCCCGGAGGCGCAGTTGGAGAGTTTCCGAGCGGTGGCGGCTCGCCGTTATGCGCCGGGCACACGCTTCCTTCCTGTCGCAAATTCCTTTCCTCAGAGGTGCCACCCAAAAAATTGCACGATAAGCCCATAGCTTCACGGACGAAATAATGCGGCTGCATCTCCAAACAGATATCGATCGACAAACTGCGTCTTACGCCGGACCGGTCTCCGGCCATCTATCCGACGTCGGCGATAACGGGGTAGTCGGCGCTCAGGCTCGTCTCCTGCCAGGCGTCGAATTCCCGCAGCATCGAAGTTAGTTGATTCCGCGCGACCTCCAGCCCTTGACGGCCGAGCACCAGATGATGCGGTGGCGCCGGTGACTGCAGAGCGTTGATCACCGCTTCTGCGGCGCGCGCGGGATCTCCGGGCTGCGTGCCACTGTAAAGCGGAACCTGCCGTCGCCGCCTGCCGGCGGTTTCCTCATAGTCGCCGATGACGTTTGGCGATTGTTGGAGGGAGCGGCCGCCCCAGTCGGTGCGGAATGGACCCGGCTCAACGAGCATCACATGGATGCCGAGGGGTTCGACTTCTTGCGCCAGCGCTTCCGAAAGGCCTTCAACCGCGAATTTGGTGGCGGCGTAGTAACCCGACCCGGCCAAGCCCCGCAGCCCGCCGACCGAGCTGATGTTGAGGATCGCCCCGTGGCGCCGCGCGCGCATGCCCGGCAGCACCGCGCGGATCATCGCCGCGAGACCGAAGAAGTTGGTCTCGAAGAGGGCGCGGACGCCATTCTCCTCGCCTTCCTCGACCGCCGCCATGTAGCCATAGCCGGCGTTGTTGACGAGCACGTCGATGCGGCCGAACGCCCCTTCGGCCTCGACCACAGCGCGCCTCATTTGATCGGCGCTGGTCACGTCCAGAGCGAGCGCTTTCGCTTTCGTTTCATTTCCGGCGACCAGATCCGCGATCTTGTGGGGATCGCGCGCTGTAGCGACGACGCAAAACCCGCGCCTAAGCGCCGCGCGGGCGAACTCGCTTCCGAACCCGCTCGAGCAGCCAGTGATCAACCAAACGGCAGAGTTATTCACAGTGTTGGACATAGCTGACCGTTGCTCCTCCGAAAACCTCGCCCTCGCCACCCTCCGTTTCGATCCGGGCGCGCAACCTCGGTCGCGACCGTTGTCGAACGGCGCCTTTATGCCTTGCGAGGAGACGACCCACATTGACGCAAATCATGTGGCGGCTCCGACACCGGGCGCGTCGTCGCAAAGCGCAGCGCGTGCTGCGCTCAGGTCGATCCCAGCGTTGTTCCCGCCAGGGGCGAAGCAAGGCGCCAATGCAGTAGATGCAGCAATGTCAGGGGCACTCGAACGCATTCTTTCACTCACAACTGGACCCTCAACTATGATCGCGCATGTTCAGCTCGCGTCGCTTCTCGGGGCGTCGAGAGCCGGTGCGGCAAGGAGCGGGGACGTCCGCTCGTGGCCCAGCCCTCGACGATTTGCCAGATCTTGATCTGTGTCAAAGCAAACAGGTCGATTTCGGCTAGGTAAGTCGAAGCGTGGCGGCCGGCGTTGGCGCGTGTGATGATGGCCGATGGCGCGCGCGCCGAAATATCTCGTCGCTCGTTCCTCAGGGGGACCGGGGCGGGGACGGGCGGCGATGCTCGAGGCGGCTGGCGGGCGTGAGAGAGGCGGTGGCGGAGGAAGCCGGGCCCGAGATCGTCGGCCCCGGCCCCACGACGGTCGCGCTGAGGGTGAACGGCGTGACCCAGGCCATTTCCATCGAACCGCGGATGACGCTCGCGGAGGCGTTGCGCGGCCCGCTCGGCCTGACGGGAGCCAAGATCGGCTGCGATCGCGGCGCCTGCTCGGCCCGCACGGTGCTGCTCGACCCTATCGTTTGGCTTGGGGTTCCTTCCGCGACCGCAAACACGTCTCCGGCAAAGCGAAAGTCCGGCAAGGTCATCGAACAGGCTCTCGGGAAACATGTTCAGCGACCGCAGATAGGCGATGTCGTCGGCGCGGAAGCGGAAGCTTGCGAGCTCGTCGAGAAGATCGTCGAGGCCACAGGCGAGGAGGAAGTTGCGGCTTTCCGGCAGCTCGCGGACGAAGAGGCTGAACGTCGCGGCCTCGCGCATGCCGCAGGCCCCATAGGCGCTCAGCATGGTGAGTTCATAGAGATCGGCGAACAAACCGTGGCCCCCGGCTCGCGCCTCCGCTGACCCGCGCATTGGCAATTCACCTTCAGCCACTCGTTCGCCCCCAAGCTCCGATCGCGCCTCTCGGGACGCGCGTCGCGCTTGCCGCTGGCGGGCGATTGGCGGTCTCTTGAAGGCGCGCCTATTCCGATCTATGCCATCGTTGACGATGAGAAGCCCCGCACCGATCGACAGCACATCGGAATCGTCGCGGTCTATGGCTGGTCTACATGCAAGTCCCAGTGGAGATTGCCTTTCGGCACTGTGAAACCTCGGGCGAGATTCGATCCGAGGTCGCCAAGCAAGTGCGCCGTTTAGAAAAGTTCAGCCCTCGCGTTACGAGCTGCCGCGTCGTGGTCGCTGGGCCGGAAACCCGGTACCGCCGCGGCGGCCTCTTCGAGGTTGAGCTTCGCATCGCAATGCCCGAGCACAATGACATCGTTGGGAGAAGAATACGGCTTCATAGAGTCGGCGGACGGGCGTGAAATCTACTTGGGTTTGCGCTGGTAGATAGGACGGCCATGATTCGCAATTCGGGCATGGCTTATGTAGCCGATCATCTGAGCGTTGCGGCGTTGGAGGAGGGCCAGGAGGCGTGCGAGGACGTGATGTCGTCGCGGCATTTCCAGACGATTTGGTTGTTGGCGAAGGGACGCTCGACCGGCGAGGTGGCGGCGATGACAGGGCGCGGCATCCGCGCCAAATACGGCCCTCGCCCTTGGCCTTGGCGACCGTTTTGCACGTCGCGGCGAACGATGTTGGTCCCGCGGTCAAAATTCTTCGCTCTTATTGTGTTTCGTGTTGATAGGGTCCGAGTCCGGCAGCGGCGGCGATCCAGGGAGCCGGGCCGCCATCGGCGGGCATGGCTTCGAGGGTTCGGCGCCAACTCAGGTACGTGGGAAGGTTTTCGGTGGCGACGCCGTGGAAGCGTCGCATCCACTCTTTGAGGCGTCCGTGGTAGGCGTTGACGTTGTTTATATGGAACTGCGATTCTTCGGGCTTGGGGTTGCCGGGCGCGGGTAGGACATGGACTTTGAGCTTGGCCCGCTTGACGAAAGCGGTGATGGCCGAGCCGCCGTCGCAGCAGAAATCGGTTGAAGGCGGAATTCGTTCGCCGAACGCTTCTTTTAGGCTGGCGGCGTCGAGGCGGGACAGGACGGCGTCGAACGTGGCGCCGCTGCGGTCGCGAGCCACGACGACGGGAATCTGCTCGGCCGAGAGGCCGCGCTTGGCGGCTTTGCCGCCGCGGCGGCGCGCGGGCCTGGCGAGGCCGCCCCGCCGACCCTTTAAGGACTCGAGTATGAATGTTTCATCGGCCTCGACGATGCCCGAAAGGCTCTTGGGTTTGTCGAGGTTGAGAGCGGCGAGAAACCGATGCCGCCATCGGAAGGCGGTGCTCGGGTGGATCTGGCAGCGGTCGGCCGCCTTGGCGAGGCTCTCCCCTTCGATCAGGGCTCGCGCCTGATCGAACCAGCGATCCTTGTTGTGCAGGCCGGCCACCGGAGTGCTGTGAACGGATTGAAAGTCCTGCGGCATTCCACGCAGCGATAGCGCGGCAAACCTCTCGCCTCACCCCAGGGCCGGACATCGAGCGCGCCGCAGCGCGGACATCCCGTCCGCGAATAACGCTCCTTTGCGATTTCCCGGAAAATATCGCGCTCGCCCGATGCGGAAAGCGTCGCCGCAACCGCATCGCTGCGCTCCTCGGCCCTCTTCGCGTCCCCCGCCGCAGACCTCGGTTCGCAGATCTCGACGCCCTCCTCACAGGGATCGTCAGCTTCCGCGAGCGCGAGCTCGCGAAACACGACACGGCGCTGCGCCGCACTCAACGACGACAGCGCGGCCAGCCATCCCGCGAAATCCGACGGCTTCATCTTCGCCCCCAAAGCCCAGAGCCTTTATCGCTCATGTCAACACACATTGCAATAAGAGCGAAATTCTTCACTCGATCGACCGGCGATCGGGATTCAACCAGATCAGGCCGTGAAGCGTGACCGCGATCAGGTCGCAGAAGGACGAGCACGAAGTTCAGCGTACTCAACTTAGGTTATCGGGGTACTCGGCAATTTTGACTACATCAACCTTGCTGTCCTTCAGATAGTTCAAGATGAATTTCACGCCTTTCTCATCCCGATCGGCGGAGATTAGCTTTCCCCGGTTCTGTCCGTGCGGATAAATCACCGCCCAGACGAAGCCGCGTTTGAGCAAGTAGGCGCGGTCCTCGGGCTTATTCAGATCATATATTGGCCTCTTCCGTCTCAACTCGATCCTTTCCTCTTGTTTACCGAGTTAACGGCGTAGTTTTTATTACTTCCATTCAAGTTCACTCCCTCGCCCTCTTCAGCATCGCGAATTGCTTGCGACGCTGAGAGCCTTGGACGAGCAAGGTTCTCGTCGGCGACCCCGATAATGACGCGGTCAATAGTTGGCGTCCTGACACGGGTAGCCATAATTCATGTGAACCTGGACGCACGCGACGAGCGCCCACAGCTTCCCCGATGCATATTCGCGCTCTGCGTCAAGCGCCTGGAGGATCTTCGCTGCAGAATCGTTTGCGTGCTTCTGAGATGGCGCATCACGCATCGCGGAAGGTGTATTCTGTGCACGCGCCCGAGGTAGAATGCATCGGCAAGGGGAAGGCCCATCGCCGCCACGAGTTGGGAGTCAAGGTCTCGATCGCCACCATGCTCCATCGTTTCGAAGGGCGGGCAATTGCCCACGCCAAGACGCTGACCCTTATGGCGGCCACACCTTGGCGACCGTCATCCCGGAGATCGAGACGCAGTTCGGCGCGAACCTGACCCAAATCGTCGCCGACCGCGGCTATCGCGGTCATTGCCGCAGGTTGTCCTTAGTCCTGGCCGCCTTCAGCCCACCCCGCCGCGTTCAGCCAGCAGCGCTTTGCCCGTGTACTTCAGGGCTGACTGCTCGCACTGAACCGCCGCTGCTGGAGAGAGCCGCCTGCTAACCGCTAACCCACCCGCCCTACGGCAACGCGCCAATCGTCCCGGTTACCCAGCCCTAACCCGAACACGGGTTATCGTCGATAAGAGTGCGTCGCCGACGGCGAAGAGTCCGCAACCTCTCCACCGGGTCTCGCCAATGCAGCATCTCATCGAGCGCATGCACGTCGAGCGCATGCACGCGCCCTCTCCCGTTTAACAAAAGCTCTCCCTCCTCGCTCTCTTTCCAGTCCTGCTCTCTAACCCGCCAGTGCTGCTCCCTAACCCGGGCTAGAATCACGCGCCACTGCGGCGGCGCTCGCGGCCTGTGGCCGGTAACCTCGGACCTCAGCATTATTGCCATCTCCGCCCCCTTCCGACAACAAAATCAATCTACGCGCCTATTTTGGCGATCGTTTTGACGTAGGTCAAATTCGGATGCGCGCGGGCGCGAGCATCGCCAAAGAGATCGTGCGCCGCATCGACGAGCTGTTCGCGATCGAGCGCGATATCAGCGGCAAGCCGCCGACGAACGGCGAGCCGCGCACCAGGAACGGTCGAAGCCGTTGGTTCTCGCGCTTGAGGCCTATTTGCGGGAAGAACGTGAACGGCTGTCGGGAGCCATTTTGGCGTGACAATTCGACTTCAAGAAAATCAACGATTTAATCGGAAACTGGTGCTTGGGAATATCCATTTAAATTGACAATATGACTTGCCGAAGCCAGTTAATTTGAGAATTTGTTACTCCGACCTTTTCGTGGATTCGGCGGGCGACGATGAGCGGAGAAGATTTCTCGTCCAAGGCTTTTGGCCGGCGTTTTGCAAACGATCAACAACCCCGCCGCCCGCAACGCCGTTGGGATGAGACGATCCTAAGGGAGCGAAGAGCGATCGAATGCCTATGCGAGACAGCCTAGCTTGAAGCTCAAGCCGCGAGGCAAAGCCATCAAATGTGAGAATATTTTGGGTCGATATACTAACGTTTGATGGCCTTTTTGGCGCGAAATTCGATATTCTCAAGCCAAGATGGCTCCCGACACTCGTGGCTTTGAGATGGGTCGAATCCGGTCAATTGGGGCGGGAATCAAGCGTTTGATTTTCACCACAACTGACGGCAGCCCCGCCCGCCCGGGCTCACCTTCCCCCGAATGCCGGGCCAAGCGTTCGGGTCGCAAGTGCTTGAGCGCCAAGGTGGAGCTGCGCAAGCTGTTCGACCGCGGGTGACAGGCGTAGCCCGCTCGCGATATCCTGCCTCCAGCCTCATGAAACGCTACATCCGGGCGTCCGCGAAACGCGCGGCGCACCTGATCGGCGCGCGATGGGCCTGTCAATTGGCCGCCGTCCCTCCCGGGCCTCACAACGTTAGGATTGCGGCACGCGTCCCTGCCGCCGAAGAGAAGTTGACAGATTGACCCTCGAGCCCACACGCCGCGAGAGGTTCTTCGAGGCGCTGCGGGCCGCCGGGATGCGGGAGGCGCAAGGGGAATTCTCGGTCGCGCTGGGGCTTCAGATCGTATCCAGCGCCATGCTCGCGGAAATTGCCGGCTTCATCCGTACGTTCGACCACGTAACCGGCCGTGAAGCATGGCAGACGGCGGCGCGGCGGGAGGCGCCGACGATTGCGCAGCTGAGGCGGCGCGAGGTCTGCTTTTTCAGCGCCTGGGATTTCCATCTCCCGCCCGAGGGGGCTTTCAGCTCATTGAATTAAACGACAACGGTTCCGGCTTCCTGTTCGCGGCGATCGTCAACGCGCTTTTCTACGAGGCGACCGGGCTCGCGCGGAAAAAGGGGATCGCGTCGCCCCCTGCGGTCTCGGCGTTTCGTGAAACGATCGGGGGGCTCGTCGAACGTGAGGCTAAGGCGTTCTTCGGAGAGCGCCTAGCGGGGGGTCTACTCATCCTCGATGACCCGGAATCGCTGCAGGGAGGCAAATTCCGCGGAGAGCTTAGGCTGCTCGGCGACCCCCTCCGCGAACGGGGCTGGCGGGTCGCCGTCGGCTCCGCCGCCGAAGCGCTTTGGGACGACGAGCGCCTGACCTTCGAGGGCCTGCCAGTCGCCTTCGTCGTCAATCGCTCGACCGATTTCTTCTGGGCCTCCGACGACTTCGCCGCCTTGCGCAAGGCCTATGCGTCGGGCGCGGTCTATGTTGCGCCCAATCCCTTCACCTATGCGACCCGCAGCGACAAGGGGCTCATGGAATGGCTGTCGTCGCCGGAACGCGACAGCGACCTCAGGGTCGAGGCGGACGAACGGCGGATCTTGAGCGCCCACGTTCCCGAGACGCATGTCTTGAGCGCCGACAACGCGGACATGCTGGCCGAGCGCAAGGCCGACTTTGTTTTTAAGCCCCGGCATGGATTTGCGAGCCGCGGGCTCATCGATAGCGCCTCGGTCGGGCATGGGCGGCTGCGTCGGCTTTTGAGGCGGGGCGAGGGCTATGTCGCGCAACGACGGATCGCCAAGGCGGCCGTTCAGGTCGAGGGTAGGCGCCTGTGGGCTGACCTGCGCGTCTGGGCCTACCGGGGCGAAATCCTCATGCTCTCCGGGCGCGCGTCGCGGCGGCCGGACCGGCTCGACCTCACGCCGCCAGGCGGGTGGTTGCCGACCTACTTCTCGCTGCGAGAGAGGCTGCTGGCGCGTCGTGGGGGAGTTGATCCGCCGCAAGGCGCCGCGCAGTCAGAGGTGTAGCATTTGGTGGCGATGGGAGGATTTGATATGCAGACCCCAGTCGAAATCGCCTTTCGCTATTGCGAGCCTGTCAATGCCGATTGAATTTTCCCCAAAAGCGCCGCTTGAAAATTCCCCACTTTGTCTTGATCAGTCACGGCCAAAACCACGGGGCGGGACGATTGCGGCGAGGTCGTTGAGATCGAGATCGACGATGGCCTGAAGCGCTTCGGCGGTGGCGCTGTCGCGTTGTCGGGTAGACCGTCGGACCAGGCGGCATACTCGGCCTGCAAGGTGAGCAGTTCGGCGACGATATCGCACCAGCGCTGCGCGCGGCTGCGCCGATCCGTGGGCCGGCGGTAGCTTCTGCTGGGCGAGCTGGCGGGCGCGGTAGCGGGCCTGGCGTTCGGCATCGCTCAGGGCCCTTGGGGTGGCGACCTCTCGGCATGGGGGTGTTCTCCGTGACGTAACGGAATTGTATGGGGATCGGAGTTCACCCGGCGCGCGGCGTCGCCTTGGGCGGCCGGCCGCGTCGGTGTGGCGGCGCTTCGGTGGTGGGCTGGCTGGGGCGCCGTGGCTGTGCCAGCAAATCGGCGTGCTGACGCAGCCGATAACTGGAGCCTTCGATGTGCACCACCACGGCATGGTGCAGCAGCCGGTCGAGCAGTGCAGTTGCGACGACCGGATCGCCGAACACCTCGCCCCATTCGGCAAAGCCACGATTGGAGGTGAGGATCATCGCGCCGCGCTCGTAGCGGGCGTTGACCAGCTGGAAGAACAGATTGCCGGCGCCGGCGCCGAGGCTGAGATAGCCGATCTCGTCGATGATCAGCAGCTGGGCCCGACAGAGATAGCGGATGCGCTCGCGCAACCGGCTCTCGCGGTCGGCGCGGGCGAGATTGTCGATGATGTCGGCGAGCGGGGAGAAGTAGACGCTGCGGCCGGCGCGCACCGCCTCGACCCCGAGCGCCACCGCCAGGTGGCTTTTGCCGGTGCCGGATTGGCCGATCAGATGCACGACCTCGTGGCGGTCGATGAAGTCGAGCTGGGCGAGAGCCAGGATGCGATTGCGGTCGAGCGACGGCTGGAAGGCGAAGTCGAAGCCCGACAGCGTCTTGATCGTGCCGAGGCGGGCCATCTGCAGCGCCGCCTTGATGCGGCGGCTCTCGCGGACGGTGAGCTCCTCGGCGAGCAGCATCTCGATCGCCTCGATGGCGCTGATCTTGCCGCGTTCGATCTGCTGGACGAGATCGCCGAGCGTTTCGAGCGCGCGCGGCATGCGGAGTGCGACCAGGTGGCGGCGGATGCGCTCGATCGGTGCGTCCGACTGGGTCTCGCCTCTCATGGCTGCGGCCCCGCAGCGGCGAGGCGGCGGGCGACGGCGTCGTAGAACGCCAGCGGGCGTGGTGCGACGGTCTCGCCCGCGCGCAAGGCGGGAGCGCCGCCCTGCCGTGGGGTGTGGCTGTTGGCCGGCGGCGGCAGGCTGCGATGCCCGGCGATGATGCGGCGCTGGCCGCGGCCCTCCAGCACCGGATGGACCGCGATCACCCGCGCGTCTTCCAGGATGCGCACCTCGCCGGCGGTGGTGTGCACCTCCACCGGCCGCCGGCGAGTGGCGTTGGGCACGCTGTAGAGATTGCCGCCGATCGAGACCATGCCGTCGCGGGTGATGCGCCGCTCGAGACGCAGCACCGCCTGGAACGTGCCGGCCGGCAGCGGCAGCAGATGCGGGCGTTCCTCGGCAAAGTGTTCGGCGACGACGCGCCGTGTGGTCGCATGCACGCGGGCGTTGGCGACATCGTCCTGCCACTGCCGGAACTGCGCGTTGAGGTCGTCGAGATTTTGGAAGCGGCCGCCGAGGAAGAAGTCCTCCCGCACATAGCGGAATGGACGCTCCACCTTGCCCTTGGTCTTGGCGCGATAGGCGCGGCACGCCTTGGGCAGGAAGCCATGGTGGCGGGCGAAGTCGAGCAGCGTGCGGTTGTAGACGATGTGGCCGGCCTCGGCATCGTCGCCGATCACCGCGGTCTTCATCCGGTCGTAGAGGATCTGCTGCGGCACGCCGCCGAGCGTCTCGAAGGCGGCAATGTGGCAGCGCAGCAGCGTCGGCATGTCCTGGTGCAGCACGAAGCGGCCCCACAGCATCCGGCTGTACCCAAGTACCAGCGAGAACAGCCAGACGATGCGCACGACGCCGGGCTCATCGGCAAACTCGGTATGGAACTGGGCGAAGTCGACTTGCGCTTGCTGCCCCGGCGGCGTCTCGAAGCGCAACTCGAAGGGTGGCGGCACGGCTGGCCGGATCTCGCGCAGCAGGTCGGTCACCGCCGTATAGCCGCCGCGATAGCCGAGCGTGCCGAGTTCGCGATGCAGGCGGCGCCCGGTCAGCTCGGGAACCGCGGCAAGCCGCTCCCGCAGATACGCCTCGAACGGCTGCAGCCGCGTCACTCGGGGCGGCCGGGGACCATAGACCGGCGGCTCGAGGCCGCTGGCAATGACCTTGCGAACGGTCTTGCGGTCCAACCCAGTGCGCCGGGCGATCGTCGACACGTTGGCGCCCTGCCGATGCAGATCGAGGATCATGACAATCTCTCCAAGTCGGATCACCGGCTCCCCCCTCCCTGAGGGGAAAGCATCGGCAACACAGCGCCGCCCAACCGCCCCTGACCGACGGCCTATCTCAGCCTGCCTGGGGAATTTTCAGTCGGCACTTTTGGGGAGTTTTGCAGCGGCACCGACACGAGCCATCGGAAGAGATCCGATCCGAGATCGCTGTGCAGGTGCAGCGTCTGGAAAAATTCAGTCCTCGAATTACCAGTTGTCGCGTCGTCGTCAACGGGCCGCAGACCCGTCACCAGCGTGGAGACCTTTTTCAGGTCGAGCTTCGCATCGCGATGCCCGAGCATAAGGACGTCGTCGTCGACAGGCGCCATAACGACGCCCCCGAGCGAGAGCATGCGCTAGTCGCGATCAGGGAGGCTTTCGACGCCGCGTCACGCCAAATCGAAGACATCGCCCGGGATATGCGCGGTCAAGTCAAAGAGCACACAGCGGAAAGCCACGGTCGGGTGGCCAAGCTTCTGGCGGGGGATGAGTGCGGCTTCATCGAAACGGCCGACGGCCGCGAAATCTATTTTCACCGCAATGCGGTGCTCGATGGGGCCTACCGCCGACTGAGGGTTGGCTCGGAAGTCCGTTTCGTCGAGGAAGAAGGCGCAAAGGGCGCACAAGCGAGCACGGTTCGCCTGATCGGCAAGCATCACCTCGTATAGACGGGGCGCAGCGCGCGGTCGCTTGAGCGGAACGGCGATTTCCGGAGAGGGGGCGCCGTGGCGAACTGCTGCGACCGACGTCAACAGGTGACGTGGATGAGGGCGATCTTCTTGTCGCGCGATCGGTTGAAGCTCTCAATCGCCTCAGGCGTCGGCTGCAGGATCACGCGACAGCGCTTCTTGTCGAAATACGCGCTCGCTTCCGGAGACAACCGGACGTTTCCGTCCTGGCCGGCCCCTACGATCAACACTTCGCACCCGTCTTCGAAGACGAACTTCGCCTCCTCCTTCGAGACGATGTGGGAGGTCCCATATTTCTCTTTCGAAAGGCGTTTTCGACGTTTTTCCACTTTGCCGGAAAGACGAATGATCACGTCATGTTCGTACGTCTTTGCGTCGATCGTGACGGCGCCGAATTCGGTTGCGTCGATCCGCATTGTCTTCTCCAGGATTGCGTCAGAGCGGAGGCGTTTCGTGGGGTCTGGGCGCGGGCCACAGGACTCGCAACGGACGGGGCAGCGTCGCGATGATCTTTTCCGTCTCGCCCTGACCGAGTTCCTTCTCCAGCAGGCCGAATACAGCTCTCGTCACTCGCGACGCGTCGCGGGCCAGCGACGGGGGCAGGTCGGCCGCAACGAGGGTTGCGAATTCCACCGGTTGGCGTTCGTCGGACGGCTTTCCCGCAATGCGCCAGCCGTCGTAGAAGATCCCTCGCACGAGAAGCGGGAGTTGCGCCCCCAGGTGCACGGCCTGTTCCGGCGTCAGGCGATCGCGCAAGACAGCACCGATCGCAACGCCCTGTAGGCGTCATGCCGGTCTTCGATAAGCAGCTGCTCGGCGAGCGTCTTGAGCCAGATGTTGGTTTGCTGGATCGTGTGATCGAGCGCCGCTACCTGCGTGTCCGCCATGACTTGATCCTCCGTTTTGCGTTTCGCCGTGCTTCGTCGCAACGCTCACACCTCGTCGACGGTCGGCGCCCTAAGCCCGAGCGTTGCGCCCTCCGGGCGCCCTCGCCTTCGCGCCTTTGGGTGACGGCCTTCCGTTCCCGACGCCATATTATCTTCTTATGACAGCGGCGGGCGCTCTTCATTGATCCGACGCAAATTGCGGAGCTGGAAGCGCGGCGGCCGTATCCGACGTCCGGCCGTCTCGCCCGCGGCCAACTCGTCATTCCGGTTTGGAGACAAAGACATCGAGTGGGCCGTTTGATAATCTCGCGCCGAGATACACGACCTCGTCGCGCGGCAGCGCGTCGCGCAGTCCGTGCAGCGCGCCGATCGACGCGGCATAGGTCTTGCCGCGATCGCGCCAACCCAGGCGCTGCGCCAGATCGTCGATCCAGGCGTCCGTTTCGGCGACGGCGCGGCCGACTTCCTTAATCTCTCTCAACCGACGGGCCCCTGCCTCTCAATATGTAAGCGCTCGCAATCGTCTTCGCTTCCCCGCGCGAGTATGGCACGCTCCCGCTTCTAATTCCATGGCGGCGGGGGTAAGCGCCTCTGCGGCGCATCGGGGATCCCGGTGAGAACGTCGGCGTTAGTGATGGTCAACGACGCTTCCGCTGATATGCTGAAGCAGAGTGCCGGCATCAAAAAGCTCGCGGCGACTCTTCGTCCTCGTCTGCGGTAAGGATCGTGACAATTTGGCTTGCGGCGGCTCCTAGAGGCTTTGCGGCTCCGAAAACGTCAGCATCGCCGCCAAGCCAGATAGAGGCCTCTTCGAGGTCAGCAACCGTCGGCCGGAGCGCCAGGATCGGCTGCATTTTCGTTTCATCGAGGCTTCCGAGAATGCTCCTCACGTCATCGTGTGTTGCGGGCCTGCTGCTGGAGGCCGTCGCGGTCTTTTGCATCTTTCCTCCAAGGCTTGTCGCTGCCTCTCGATAAGAACCTTTGGGCTGAGGGCGCAGAGTGGCCAGGATCTTAGGGCGGCAATCTGTCAGCTCAGCCGCAAAACTTGGCAAAAGGAGTCTGGCCACCGCCTTGCCGGTGCGCGTCTATCCAGGAGATGATTGCGGGCCAGATTCTGGCGTGAGCGCGCCTTCCGATCAGCGGTCCCAGGTGCTGCAGGCCCACTCCGATTTCGCCCGGATATTCGATAATGCGCGCGTCTCGCGTCGCCAGGGACTCGATGAAAGGCTTAACCGCCTCGAGAGTGGCGATATTGTCCGCCGTATTGACGATCGCAAGCGTGGGCGCCGACACGCTTCGCGGGCCTATCAACTTGTCGATCTTCAGCTCGCCTCGACAAAATCGATCCTCGCGATAGAGCCATTCAATGAGCTGATGGACGAATTTGCCTGGAAGAGGAACTTCGTCGAGAGCCCAGCGCTCAACGCGCGCATGAATTTCCAGCGCGCTCTGGTTCGCGACGCTCAAGGCCGCGTCCGTGAGCCTCGACCAGATGAATATTTCGGGCGACGCCAGGGCGCTCATCTGAGTCAGGAGCGAGCCTGGAAAGGGCTCTGCCTCGTCCAGGTCCGATGGGACGAGCGACACGAGGGCGTCGCGGAAGCGGCTCGTGGCAGGCCGGAAGCACAGCGGCGCGCCGAGCAGCACAAGGCCGCAGATGGATTCGGACGCCATGGCACCGTAGATGGCTGCGAGCGTACCGCCGAGCGAGTGACCGATAAGGAAAGGCTTGCGGTCTTCGCGTTCGCCCGAGATTTTCACGACGCACTCGCCGATGGCCTGAGCGTATTCAGCAAGACCGTTGGCGCCGCTCGTTCGTGAGGCCGGCAGCCATTCGAGCAGGCGCACACGCAAGCCCTGTTTAAGGCAGTAGCGGATTGCGCTCGACGAGGGAGCCAAGTCCCAGATGTACGCGCGCTTGATCGGCGCCGCGACAATCAGAACGGATTGCGTTGCGCTGTCTTTGCCATAATCGCGCAGGAGCCAGAATGGACCCGAAGCAATGACCCGGTAGGGGCATTCGTCCGGGCCGAAGCCAACGGCTTGAAGCGTACGCCCTTGCGCGCGGCGCAGAATGTCAGCCGTCTCGAACTGAACTCGGCGAATGCCGTCCAGCGCTGCATCAATCGGAACGCTCTGGGCTGTCACAGAGGTTCTCTCTTTGGTCGACCAGGGCCATGCGACCATCCAGGCCGCGGCACCGCGAGGGTATTCGTAATGATCGCGTTAGCAGCTTGACGCTCGTTGATTTGCGTCAAAAACCAAGCAACTTGTTTGACGCAGTCTGCCAAAATGGCGCAGGGAAAACGGGAAACGCACGATACCAGCGTGCCGCCGATCGGGCTGCCAGGAACGCTGGATGTTCCGCGGAGCGCTTACGCACTTGTCGTCTTCGCCCACGGAAGCGGCTCCAGTCGGCTAAGCCCGCGAAACAGAGCGGTCGCCAGCGCACTGAACAGGCGGGGCATAGCGACGCTGTTATTCGACCTCCTCACGCCGGCTGAAGAGGCCGATCGGAGTAATGTGTTCAACATTCCATTGTTGGCATCCCGCCTCGTCGACGCGGTGAATTGGATCGACGGGCAAACATTTCTCGCGAGGCTTCCGCTTGGGTTGTTTGGCGCCAGCACTGGAGCCGCGGCTGCGCTCGTTGTCGTTTCGCGCGGCGGGCGTCCGGACCTCGCCGGCGATTCACTCGACCGAGTTTGGACGCCGACCCTCCTCATTGTTGGCAGCGCGGATGTCGGGGTCATCGAACTCAACGAGCAAGCGTTGTTGCGACTGCCAGGGCGAAAGGCCCTGGAGATCGTTCCCAACGCCAGCCATCTTTTTCCGGAACCTGGGGCGCTGGAGGCTGTGATCGACCACGCGGCTCGATGGTTCGAACGGTATCTGGAGCCCGGTTCCGCGGGATCAACCTCCGCCGCGAACGGCGAGAAGCACGGGAGGTCATAATGCCGTTCAATGACCGATTTGAAGCCGGTCAGAAATTGGCGAAGGCGCTCTCTCGGTACCGGAATCAGCAGCCGGCCATCCTTGCATTGCCGCGCGGCGGCGTTCCCGTGGCGGCTGAGATTGCGAGCGCTCTCGATGCGCCTCTCGATCTCGTCCTGGTGCGCAAGATCGGCGTACCCTTTCAACCCGAACTCGCCATGGGCGCCGTCGTCGATGGCGATGTCCCTCTCATTGTGCGAAACGAAGACGTGATTGAGAACGCCGGCATTGGCGAGACGGAGTTCAAGGCCGTCTGCGATCGGGAACTCGCCGAGATCGAACGGAGGCGGCGGCAATATCTGGGCAGGCGCGAACGAGTCGATGTCGCCCGTCGTACGGCGATTGTAGTCGATGACGGCATCGCTACCGGAGCGACGATGCGGGCCGCCTTGCGCGCAACACGCATGCGAAATCCAAAACGGCTCGTGCTCGCCGTGCCCGTCGGGCCAACCGATAGCGTTGCCGCAATGCGCGAGGAGGCCGACGACGTCGTGTGTCTTGAGGATCACACGTTCTTTGGGGCAATTGGATTGTTTTATCGGGACTTCCGACAGATCTCGGACGAGGAGGTGATAGAGATGCTCAAGCGCTTTCCGCCGAAGCCCTAGCTCGGCCGCCGACCCGTGGGCATTTTCGCCGTCCCGAGCCGCAATTTGACCCATGTCAGCGCACTGGAAGCCCTTGCGCGACAGGAATTATAAAATGAGCGGGAGAACCAGATCATGTTGCGCGAAATGAATAAAGGCCAGGCCTACTTCATTGCGCTGCTCGCGCAGGTGGCGCGCATCCAGCGCGACAAGCTTCTCGGCAATGTGGCCGAGAACGACCTCGGCGGAACGAAATCCAGTCGAGGCGAGCACAACCCAACGGCGCTGCTCGGTTTCGAACCCCTGCCAGCGGACGCCGAGCAACTGACAGCTCTGCGCGAAGCGATCAATGCGCCTCGGGCTCCTGGTCGCAAGGGTCAGGCTCTTTCCATCTCGTATAGGCCTTTGACGAGGTGATCATGCAGGTCAGGATCGTCCAAGACAGCGGCGGCTGCAGACTCGCCAAGCAGCGCGGCGTCTGTTAGCCCGCGATCCCAGTCCTGCGCGGCTAGATCGCCCTGACCCACGCGCGTCAAGGCATAGAGTTCGGCGCGTCCCTCAGGCGAGAGCGCCCGGTAAGTCCCGACGATGGCGCCGCAGCCGGTCGCGAAGTGAGAGGTGCGCCATCGAGGCCGCGAGGGCTATGCGCCAGTGCTGGCCGGCGCAGCAGCCAATTACAGTTCTTTCGGCGTATTGCTGTAAGTTAAGAAGCTGACGGCTGTGGCTCAATCACCTGCAGATCTCAACCAAAACTCGGTCGTCGCGGGCATGCTTCGCGAATATGGCGAGCTGCTTCGTCAACAAGGCGCGGAAACGTTTCGCGCGGCGGCTTACCAGCACGCGGCCGACGTCGTCGAGCGTCTCGACCGCCCGCTCGGCGAAGTCTTTGCCGCCGGTGGCCGCGAAGCTCTGATGGCGCTGCCCGCCATCGGCCGCTCGATTGGGGCCGCCCTCGCCGAGATGCTGATGACCGGACGATGGGCGCAACTGGAGCGGCTTCGCGGGACGCTCGAGCCGGAAGAGCGGTTCCGGACGATCGCTGGCGTCGGGCCTACCCTCGCGAAGCGCATTGTCGACGAACTGCATGTCGACACGCTCGAGTCGTTGGAAGCGGCGGCTCACGACGGACGTCTCGCCGCGATCAAAGGGATCGGTTTGCGGCGCGCGGAAATGATCCGCTCGGCCCTGAGCGAAAGGCTTGGGCGTCCGCGCCTGCGCAGGCTCCGGCAATCGCGGGAGCGTCCTCCGGTCGATCTGTTGCTTAACGTCGACGCCGAATACCGAAGGCGGGCGAGCGCCGGCGAACTGAGGACCATTGCGCCCAAGCAATTCAATCCCTCCGGCGAAGCCTGGCTGCCGATCTTGCATGCTCGGCGCGGCGACTGGCGGTTCACCGCCCTTTACTCGAACACGGCCCTCGCCCACCAGCTGGGGCGGGTGAAGGACTGGGTCGTGATCTACTACGAGACGGAGGCGCTGCCTGAAGGGCAGTGCACGATTGTCACGGAAACGCGCGGCCCAATTGCAGGCCAGCGCGTCGTCCGGGGACGGGAGCAGGAATGCTGGAACTATTGGGGCAACACTGACCAGAAGCCACGAGAAACGCCCGCCGCCGCATAGCCGACAGCTCGGTCGCGGCCTCCAGCTTCAGACAAGCGTCGCTTCTCCCGTCGGCCAACGAGTTTGGATCCATGCCCATACAGAACGCCGAAATCGCGGCTCTCCTTAGTCAGGAAGCCGAGCTACTTGAAATCCAGGGCGCGAACCCGTTCCGTGTCCGGCGCGCCGCCCGAACGATCGACGCCTTGCCCCGCTCCGTCGCGAACGTCCTCGCCGCCGGAGAGGACCTAGCGGCGCTGCCAGGCATCGGCCAAGATCTGGCGAGCAAGTTCGCCGAAATCGTCAGGACCGGCCATTTTGCGGCGCTCGATAACCTCAAGCGCGAGGTCCCCGGCGAACTGGCTGCGATCACCGCGCTGCCCGGCATGGGCCCCAAACGCGTGAGCCAGCTCCATCAGGAGCTCGGGGTGCGAACCCTCGACGATCTGCGGCGAGCGGTGGAAGGGGGGGCGTCTTCACGGCTTGAAAGGCTTTGGCGCTCGCATCGAGGAGACGCTCCGGACGGCGCTGGCGAAGCCGCCTGCCGAGACGCGCTACAAGCTCTCGAGTGTCGAACAAGAGGCCGACGCGCTGATCTCCTTCTTGAAGCCGACCGTCGGCGGCGGCCGAATCGCTGCAGCGGGCAGCTTTCGAAGACCGAGGGACACCGTCGGCGACCTCGACCTGCTCGCGACCTCGAATGACGCCGCCGCCGTCGGCGCTCGTCTCGTTGCCTACGAGAATGTCGCTCAGGTCGTTGCGCACGGCGCCAGTCGAACGACAATCGTGCTGCGCAGCGGACTTCAGGTCGACCTCCGCGTCGTCGCGAACGCCAGCTACGGAGCCGCGCTGATGTATTTCACCGGCTCGAAGGCCCACAACATCGCTCTGCGCAAGCTCGCCAACGATCGCGGATGGAAGCTGAAAGAGTACGGTCTCTTCGAAGGGGAACGACTGCTGGCCGGCGAGAGTGAGGAGGCCATCTACCAGAAGCTTGGCCTTTCCTTTCTCCCGCCAGAGTTGCGCGAGGATCGCGGCGAAATCGCGCTCGCGCGCGGAGGCGCCTTGCCGAACCTCGTTGCGCTCGCCGACATTCGCGGCGACCTCCATGTCCACACGACATGGAGCGACGGAACGGCCTCGATCGAGCAGATGGCGGAGGCGGCCAAGGCGCGCGGCTATGAATATCTCGCGATTACGGACCACAGTCGGAGATTGACGGTCGCTCACGGGCTCGACGCCTCTCGCCTGGCGCGCCAGATCGACGAAATCGACCGACTGAACGCCGGGCTGCATGGATTCACGTTATTGAAAGGTGTCGAGGTCGACATTCTGGAGCACGGCGCGCTCGACTTGCCGGACAGCATCCTATCGCGCCTAGACCTCGTCGTCGCCGCGGTCCACTCACATTTCGAACTTCCACGCGAGGCGCAAACCACGCGCATCGTCCGCGCCATGGACAATCCCCACGTTTCGATCATCGCTCATCCGACAGGCCGGCTGATCGGACAGCGGGCGCCCTATGACCTCGACTTCGGGCGGATCGCAGCCGCGGCGGCGGAACGACGCTGTCGCCTCGAGATCAACGCCGCTCCGGACCGTTTGGATCTCGACGACGTCCACGCCCTCGCCGCCAAGGAGGCGAAGGCCCTGATTGCAATTTCAACCGACGCGCACGCGCCCGCTTTCCTCGAGTGGATGCGCTTTGGCGTCGACCAGGCGCGCCGCGGCTGGCTCGAGAGGGGCGACGTAGTCAATACACTGCCGCTTTCGAAGCTGAGGAAATCCCTTCGCCACTGAGCGCACGCGCACGCGTCGGGGCGATGATCGCCGCCGACCGCGGCGCGCTACATCTTTGCGCGCAGTCGCAGGAAGAGGTTTGCCTAGGAACTCGCCCGTGACGCTGGCGCCCCATGCGCGGAGGCGTCAAGGTCGCTCCACCATGACGGCTAGCGGAATCTCGTGATCTTGAGCGCACGATCAAAATCCACTTGGAGAGGGACGCCCGACCTGGTGCGACGATCGACCGCATGCTTGCAGACTTGAATCTCCCCCGCCGAGAACCACATGCGAAGTAAGGCGTTAGACGCCAAGCCTCTGAAGGCGTTTGTGAACGCCGGGTCAAAGAAGGAGGTTTCGATGACTTTGAAGACTTCGTGGCGCGTGGGCAAGAGCGTGCAGGACTGGATCAACTTGATCTGCGGCGTCCTGCTGTTCATCTCGCCTTGGGCCTTGGCCTTTTCTGGACACCTGACAGCTGCAACAACGGCAGGGGTCGGCGGCGTCGTGATCGCGATCATGGGTCTTGCGGCGCTTTTCCAGTTCGCTGAATGGGAGGACTGGGTAGCGTTGGTCGCCGGCGTGTTGATGATTATCGCGCCATTCGTTGTAGGCTTCGCCGCTGTAGGTTATGCGGCTTGGGCGTTTGTCGTGCTCGGACTGATCGTGGCGGTCGCCTCGGTCTCGGAAATCTGGATGATCCATCATCCCGCCGTGCGGGCGAGCTGATTACGTGAGCTGAGCGTGAAAGGAGCGGGTCGCTGAATCCGCTCCTTTCAGTCGATAATTCCAGTCCCGCAGTTCCGGTGTCTGTACAAGCCAGGCGAGTCTCGCGAGCCGCCTGTGGGGTCATGGCGGGGGTGGGTTGCTGAAATCGCGTGCGCGAGCCCGCGATGAAATGATCCGGGCGAGCCCAACACCGACGGCGGAAACATCACATCCCGCTGTGAGTACCGCTCACACTATAGGGAAAGCAAGCGGAGATCACTGAGCTCTTCGACGAGCACGAGATCGCTACCCGCGTCGAGGAGCTCGCGCGCATGGCGGTGGACCACCTTCCGGGCAATTTCGTGATCGTGGGATTGCTCATTGGCAGTTTTGTCTTTGTCGCGGACTTTATCCGCGCGCTGCATCGCATCGGCTGCAAGCCGGGCGTCGAATTCATAAGGCTGAGCAGCTACGGTCTTGGGCGAGAGAGTTCGGGCAATGTGCGCCTCATCGGTGAGACAGAGATGGACCTTGCAGGCCGCGTCGTACTGCTCGTAGACGACATCGTAGATACAGGCCGCACGCTTCTTTACGCGCGCGACCTGCTCCGCGAGAGAAAGGTGGCGAACGTCTTCACCTGTACGCTTCTCGACAAGCCGAGTCGCCGGGAGGTGGTGATAAATCCTGATTTCGTCGGTTTCACTATCCCCGACGTTTTCGTCGTCGGCTATGGTATCGACTACGCACACCAGTATCGCCAACTCCCCTTTATTGGGATGATCAACTAACCTTTGGCTAGCGCACGACCGCTGGGGCCGAAGCCTGCCACGAGCAAACCCGCGCCGGGGCACAGGGTCGATGCAGTTGACGGCCGATCGTAACCCGCGCCGGGAGGGGCGGGGTCCATACCATTGGCGAGCGCTCTAGATTACCTCACTGCACGGCCAAGTTCCACCGTGCAGCCCTCCGATCCAACGGCCTCCCTCCACCACAACATCCACTTTAGTCGCGCATATACCGCTACGATCGGTGCGGGTGATGCGCAACTCCGCCCCGAGCTGCAGAGAACTCACAGTTTTCCGCAGCAACTCGGCGCTCACACTAGCATCCAGCAGCGCGCCCAGCATCATGTCGCCACTGATGCCGGAAAAACATTCGAGGTAAGCGACCCGCATGAATCCACCTTCCTGGTCTCAAAGCTAAATGGCGCGCCCGATCGAATTGATCCGCAGCACGGCGTTCATGGACCCGGAACGATATCCTTCGCAGTCGAGCGTCACGTACTCGAATCCCAGTTTCTTGAAAATCGGAACGAGCCGGCGAGCCATCTCTGGGGCGAACGCCAGGTCTGATTCTTCGCTCGCGATTTCGATGCGCACTAGGTTTCCATGATGCCGCACTCGGAACTGCCGGAACCCAAGCTCGCGCAGCGCCATCTCACCGGCTTCGACCGCGCTCAGCGCCTCGCGCGTCACAGGGCGCCCGTACTCGATGCGCGACGACAGGCACGCCGAAGCAGGCTTGTCCCAAAGACGCAATCCAGCGCGGCGCGCCAGACTGGCGAATTTCATCTTTCGTGAGTCCCACTTCGGACAATGGAGCAACAACATTATGCAGTTGCGCAGCCCGCTGTCCGGGACGAAAGTCGCCGCGATCGTCCGTGTTCATCCCGTATGCGATGTTTCGGAAACCCAGCGCGGATCGTTCCCTTTCCATGACGCGGAAAAGTTCGACCTTGCAATGAAAACAGCGCGCCGCATCGTTACGCACGTACTCCGGCCGCGCCATTTCCTCCGTCGCAACAATTTTGAGTGGAATTTGCATCTCCTCCACAAAACTGACGGCGCTTTTCAATTCCTGGCGCGGCAGGCTGGGAGAATCGGCGAGCACGGCCAACATCTGCGGTCCCAGAACTCGGTGAGCAGCCCATGCCAGGAAGGCTGAGTTTGTTCCACCCGAGTAGGCAACTAGCACGGTATCCAGAGCAGCCAGACGGACTCGCAGAGCTTCATCTTTCTGGTCGAGGCTTTGTGTCATATCCTACACCATGTATTCAGGCATCGTGCGTCTCTATCTTCACCGAACCAATGGCAGTTGAAAGTTCCGGCGTGGGCGTCTTCACCACCCGGCGCATACAATAGATGCTGAGCGCAGTAATCTGTGGCGTCCTCTCAAATCCTCGAGTTCAGAAAAGGCCGGTCAGGTCTCATCGACTACACCAACGCCGGGCATTAAGTCCGAAAGCGCCCGCTACTGGCGCGGACGCAATCATCTTCATACAGCGAGCAATAGGAAATCAATCGGATCAGCTTGTCAATCGGCGTCGAAAAATGACCCCGGATCGGCGTCCAAAATTGACTCCTTTATGTGACGAGCGAGGACGGCAGCGCGCTCCTTGGCGGAGCTGGTCGGGGTTGCGCAGCCGGGGCGAGCGCGGGTTGGCGAGGAGCCGTTTTCGAGGGTCAGGCGAGGTTCTTGAAGCGCCAGCTTTCGTTGCCGGTCTCGACGATGTCGCAGTGGTGCGTCAGGCGGTCGAGCAGCGCGGTCGTCATTTTTGGATCGCCAAAGACGCTCGGCCAATCGCCGAAGGCGAGGTTGGTGCTGACGACGATCGAGGTGCGCTCGTAGAGCCGGCTGACGAGATGGAACAGCAATTGACCGCCGGCCTGGGCGAAGGGGAGATACCCTGTCGCTCCACTTGCCGATTTGCGTCCGCTCGGCTTGACGCAAAGCTCGTCGACCGTGTCCATCGGCGGATCGTCGCCGAAGCGCCCGCCATGGGCGAGGGCGTTCCGGCACTTCACCACTTGTTGAAGGTCGTGGGCGGCGCCGTTTGCTGCTCGTGTATTTGGTCCATCTGAAGCCCGGTCGTCCCGCAAGAGCCCAACAGTCGGGGTAGAAGGCTTGTTGGAGCAGAATACGTGAGAACGTCAGCGGCGCACTTTTCGGCCGCCTGTTGCGCCGGCCATCACGCTCTGCAAAAGGCGTCTCATATCTCATCCTCCCGCTGGCGACACTCGCCGCCCTCGATCAGCCGTTCCTCCGATTCTAAGATGGAAGGCGGGCAGATCGGCGTAGGGCATGGCCGCGTGGTGGCCGCGGCGCTTGCCGGCCTTCTTCGGGTTGGCCAGCATCTGTTCGAGCCACCCCTTCCAGCGCGCCGGGTTCGGGCGGTCGGTTTCTTCCAGCGCGCGCTTCGGTCCTCTGGTTGCTGCCCTCTGGTTGCTCCGCTCAATGATGCCAACATCGGCTCCGCCGCACCCCACGATGTGCGAAGAACAAGAGGCCGCGATCGCCGGTTGTCTCGGCAAGCTTAAGCAGGCGCTCCGCAACTGATTTCGCGTCCGGCAGTTGGGCGCCGTAGAGGTAATAGAGGCAAAGGCCGTACAGCACCGGGAAGAGCTCGCGGGTCTCGCCAAGCTCCTCGCAAAGATCGGACGCGCGCCGGTATGCGTCGCCCGTGGCCCGGGCCGCGAAACCGTGCGCCGCCACATGTCCACTGCCGAGCGCAATCTGGATCCCGAGTTCTGCCGTTCGCTTCGACCGTCCGGTGTGTGATGGCGCTCACAGCGGCCGTCGATCCCGCTGAGGAGCCGATATCCGGCGCGCGGCAGCCGCGGAGACGCCTCGCGCAGGACGGCGCGGAACTGCTCCGTCGCCTCGAGCAGGAGCGGCGTGTGCGACGGCACGGCAACCGGGAGGGCAAAGGCGCGCCTCGCCCCGCGCGCCGCCGCCTCCTGGCACACGGCATGGAGCGCGGCGCGAGAGCCCCCGACAGTGAAGTTGTCGTCCTCGTTCACGATGCGACATGGTCACGGCCAGCTTGTCTACCGGCTCGATCGCCGGCTTGCGGCCGCCCTGAGGCCGCGGCGGATGGGCCGTTTCCAGTCTTGCCGGCCGTCGCCCACGTTCGGAAGTCCGCGCAACTACCTGAAAAGCGCTGCGAATTCGACTTGGGTGAATTCGGTAGGGCGTCACTGCGGAAGAACGCCGAGAATGCGCCTCACGTCGGCGAGCGCCTTCTCGCAACCTGCGCGATCGTTCGCGGCGTCCGCCTTGTGCGCCGCCTCCATATCCTGAGTCAGCGTGTTCAAGTCGGCCTCGGACAAGTCGCCAACCTGCGCTTCCGCCCTCGCCACGGTTCCAGGCGTCGGCTGGCGGTGCATTGTGGCGAAGTTCGATTCGGGCGCGGCCTTCCCTTGCGCAGCGATGGCGTCCAGGCGTTTTGCGGCGGCGACGTCGGCCTGGTAGATCTCGTCCGTGCAAGGTCCGGCAAGAGCCGGCCGGGAAAGAAGAGCGAGCGCCGCGGCGCTCAACACTATCGCTGCTCGAATGGGCATCCTGCTGCTCCCGAGTTCGGGCGCCTTCGTAAGCCTCTCCCAGCGCCGATTGTACCAAATCCAACGCCTGCTGTGGGCGAATCGGTTGCATGCCGCGTGCGATTTTCCTGTGGACCCTGCCGCAGTAACGCTCACCGCGGAACCTCGCGCTCGCCATGCGCCTCCAGAAGGGCGTTCAGCCGCTGGCGCATCAGCATGCCGGGCCGGTCTGAGGGCATGTGCATCTCGATCTTGCGGCTCATGTCGACGATCGCGTCGGGGTCGGTCCCACCGGGCCGCCCTTCTAGGGCGGTCTTCGTGTTTCTGGGGCTCGAGTAGCTCCACCAGCGCGGAATTGCGCGTCTGCCGGGGGTACGCTGATTTGGCCGATTCTGACAAGGACCTTGTGGAGATCGCGCCCACGACAATTGCCGAAGCAGCCGAACGTCATCCATTACCGCCGCATTTCAGGGAGAGGGAGATCGATCGATGTTCGGCTTCGGCACACAGACGAGCGCCGGCCCGCGCGATCCGAGCCGCATCGCGCTGGCGCAGGCGATCAGCGAGCGCGACCAGATGGCGGAAAGGCTCGAATTTGCGAAGGCCGCCGCCGCGAAGATGGGGGAGGCCTTGAGCGACGCCACGGCGCGCCTCGCGGCGGTGAAGTCCGCCGCGTCGGCTGCAGCCGAGGAGCGCGTCGAGCGATTGCTCTCAGGCCAGACGGCGACGATCGAGCGGCCGGACCGCGCGGCCGAGCAGGACGCGGAAAGCGACATTGCGGCGGCGCGCTCCGCCCTGGCGAAGGTCGAGGCCAGAATCGCCGAATACGACGACGCGCATCAGCGCGCCGAGCGTCGCGTCGAGGCGGCGATCGGCGCGGTCATCGAGGGCGCGATCGACGAGGTCATCGGGGAGGTTGAGGCGTTGCGCCATGACCTCGCCAGCCGGCTCGCGGTCCTGCGGCTTTTGGCGCGTGCGACGCCGATAGGAAGCGCACGAGGCCGCCGGGCGAACCTGACGTTGGGGGACGCCACGACGGACAGCAATCACCCTGCGCTCATGCCCTGGCGGATTGCGTTGCAAGCGTTGACGCGCGATCCGGACGCGCCCTTGCCTTAGTCTCGTCCGAATCCCCGCGGCGGCTCGACGCTCTCAAGGTCTGAAAGGTCGAGATCGCAGATTGAGCGCAAGGCTTCCGCCGTCGCGCTGTCGGCAAGGCTCGGCGGCAGTGCATCGAGCCACGCCTGAAGCTGACCAGCGTGGTCGGGGCGCTGGCGTAGACTGGCGCGGCGACCGTGCCGGTATTCTGGATCTCGAACACCGTGCCGTTGCCGTACGCGCCGCCCGCCGTTCAAGGGCGTGACGATTGGCGACAGCAACGTCGGCGCAACCGACGCGCTGATGATCACCCTCGACGGCGGGGGCGGGACGCTGAGCGGACCAGGGCTGAGCGGTGGGGTCGGCGGCGTCTAATCGCCCCGCTCATTCGGCTGGGGTTCATAGGCCACCGAGCCGACCGGCAACGTAATCCGGGGGAGGTTCACCCATCCCCCACGCGGCGAATCGCGCGCATGCGTCTCCCTCCAGCGTCAGTCCGGCAGAGCCGCTGTAGCGTCGATTTCGTAGAGCAATCCAGGCAAAGCGAGCCCCGCGACGACGACAAGCGTGCTCGCAGGCGGCGCGGCGACATTGACATATTGATCTCGAACTTCAATCAAGGTCGGACGATGGGCGGCGTCTACAAGATAATGCGTCAGCTTGATCACGTCCTTGAACGACGCGCCGACCGATTCCAAAGCGAGCTTGACGTTTTCGAAGGCCTGAACCATTTGCGCCCGCACATCACCAGGCGCGCCAACAATTTTGAAGCTGCGGTCGATCCCCACCTGACCAGAGAGATATACCATCCTTCCCGGGCCTGCGACCTCGACGACATGGGTGAAACCTGGCGGCTTCGCCAACGCATCCGGATTGCTGAAAGACGGCGTGTTCATCTGCCTGCCTCCGTGCGTACGGAATAAGTCGACATTCGCCGGATGAGCTCCAGCGTCGCCGGAAATTCAGCCCGTCCTGCGGTCCTGTCAAACCTCAGGCGGCGCCCGGGCGCGCGGACGACGAGAATGCTTGGCGGCCATGACCGAGACGTCAAGATGCGGCAAGTACGGCGCTCCGAAGGGTCGGCGGCCCGGGTCATGACGCTTGCCTGGCTGGTGGTCGGCCAAGTGGTCCGGAGCAACCCGGCCTCGGTCGTGCGGGGACCTAAGCACGTCGTCACGGACTGCCGTTTTCGCGGTGCGCTATTGTCTCCTGCGGGGTGATAGGTTGGATCGACGAAAAGCGCGGGAGGCGGCCATGGATTTCGTCTTCATGTTGACCCGCAACGACGCGACGGTCGAAAACGCGCTTGACCTCGTCGAGGTTGCGCGCCACCTTGCGCTCAGGCACATCGGTTTCAAGGACGTCGGTGCCGAAACGGCTAAGCTCAGACGCTTGACCGCCGCCATTCGCGAGGCCGGCGCGGCGGTGTGGATGGAAGTGGTCTCGACGTCGCGAGACGACGAGTTGCGGTCGATCGCGCTCGCTCGCGATCTCGGCGTCGATTGGCTGATGGGCGGCGTTCACGCCGAGGAGGGGTTGCGCATCCTCAGCGGGAGCGCGATCCGCTATCTGCCGTTCGCCGGCAGGCCGTGCGGCCATCCGACCGTGCTCGACGGCGCTCCGGCGGAAGTCGAGGCGCATTGCCCGGCGCGTCGGGCTCCACTGGCTTTGGCTGCGCCGGGAGGCCGACCTGAAGCGAATACACCCTGATCGATCGACGGCTTCTTCGACGTCGGCGAGCGTCGGCCGGAGCGCCAGAATTGGCAGCATTTTCGTCTCGTCGAGGTCTCCGAGGATGCTCCTCACGTCATCGTATGTTGCGGCCGTGTTGCTGGAGGCCGTCGCTGTCGTTTTCATCTTTCCTCCAAGGCTTGTTGCTTTCGCTCGATACGAATGACGGGGAAAACCTATGGGCTGAGGGCGCAGCGTAGCCAGGATCCCAGAGCGGCTCTCTGTCGGCTCAGCCGCAAACTTTTGGTAAAAGGAGTCTGGCCGCCGCCTTGCCGGCGTGCATCTATCCAGGAGACGATCGCGGGCCAGATTCTGGCGAGCGCGTGCCTTCCGATCAGCGGTCCCAGGTGCTGCAGGCCCACTCCGATTTCGCCCGGATATTCGATAATGCGCGCATCTCGCGTCGCCAGGGACTCGATGAAAGGCTTAACCGCCTCAAGAGGGGCGATATCGTCCGCAGTATCGACGATCGCAAGCGTGGGCGTTGACACGCTTTGAGGGCCTATCAACTTGTCGATCCTCAGTTCACCTCGACAAAATCGATCCTCGCGATAGAGCCACTCAATGAGCTGATGGACGAATTTGCCTGGAAGAGGAACTTCGTCGAGAGCCCAGCGCTCAACGCGCGCATGAATTTCCAGCGCGCTCTGGTTCGCGACGCCCCGGGCGCACAGGACGTCCTCCTCGGCGAAGTCGAAGGCTCTGCCCTTCTATGTCGGGGCGTCGCAGTACGCTTTACTGGGCGCCCTACCGGATCGTCGTCGACGTGACGGATGGCGGCGGCGACAGTTTTTCGCTTGAGGCCGCGGATCGGGTGAGATTCACGGTTCTGTCGCAGCCGTTAACGGACGAGGAAATTCAGAAGCTCGCGAAGATCGAAACGGTGGACGCTCGCGCCTCGACGAGAGAAAATTCGCCCGCCTCCTGACGCTCGGGCCGCCGATCCGAGCCGAAGCCCGCCATCCGCAGAGTAAAAGGCGCCGCGTCTGCGATGTCCGCCTGCTCCGCCACCCGCCTTACGCCGCCTGCGCCACGACCGACCTGAAGCGCAGAATGGCGAGACCGAAGAACAAGCCGCCGATCAACGCCACGAGGATGAATTTGGGCCACACGACGTCGATTCCGGCGCCGCGATAGAGGATCGACTGCGCGAACGACACGAAATGAGTCGAAGGCGACGCCTGCATGACCGTCGCGAGCCAAGGCGGCATGCTTTCGAGCGGCGTATTGGCACCCGAGAGCATATTCATCGGCAGATAGACCAGCATGTAGAGCAATCCGAGCTGCGGCATGGACCGCGCCACGGTGCCGAGAAAGATGCCGATGGCGGTCGCAAAAAACAGATAGATCACGACGCCGACCATGAAGAGCGGTATCGAGCCGGCGATCGGTATGGCCAGAATGGTCCGCACCACCACATAGAGCGAGAGCCCGACCGCGACCGTGATGACGAGGCCGTTCGCCCAGACTTTGGACATCGCAATCTCGAACGGCGTCAGCGGCATGACGAGAAGATGATCCATGGTGCCGTGCTCGCGCTCCCGGACGATCGCAGCCCCGGCGAGAATGATCGCCAGCATCGATATGCTGTTGATGATGCCCATGACGCTGGTGAACCATGCCGTCGTGATGTTGGGATTGAACGCGATTCGCACCGCGAGATTGACCGGCGACAGGGGCGCGCCTTCCGAGTGGGAGACGAAGTCTGAGATTTCCGTCGTGACGATCTGTTGGGCATATCCGGACCCGAGACCCGCTTGGACCATCGCGGTCGCATCGACATCGATTTGAAGCGCGGGCTGGCGGAGGGCCAACACGTCCCGCTGGAAGTTCGGAGGGATGTCGATCACGAAAGTGTACCGCCCGGCGTTCATCAGGGGAACGACGTCCCGCTCGGCGATCCGTTGCGGCGGCTGAAAGAGAGGCGGCAGGAATGCATGGGCGATCCGCCGCGAGAGCTCCGAGTGATCTTCGTCGACGATAGCGATCGAGGCGTTGTGAAGCTCCTGCGAAAAGCTTCGAGCCTGCATGGTCACCGCAAACGAGAACGCATAGACGACGAGGCCGAGCAGAACGTAATCGCTGAGAAAGCTCCGCAGTTCCTTGACGCCAAGCCAATAGATGTTCGAGACCTTGCGCATCGTCGCCACCTCTCAGCGTTCCTGCTTGCGCAAGAGCAGAACGTTCAGCAGGGTCAGAATCGGGACAAAGACAGCCAGAACCGCCAAGT
Source organism: uncultured Alphaproteobacteria bacterium (assembly GCA_963758335.1). Classification (GTDB taxonomy): domain Bacteria; phylum Pseudomonadota; class Alphaproteobacteria; order Rhizobiales; family Beijerinckiaceae; genus Roseiarcus. Next base: position 97,523 of record CAVWVF010000006.1, read on the forward strand.
CCGCGCTGAGATCCGCAAGACCCAGCCCCTTGGTGAAAGCGCCGACGCTGATCGGCACGAAGTAGGTCATCGGGAAGGCGCGGCCCATGATCTGCGCGCTTCCGGCCAGCGATGACACTGGGGTCATCATCCCGGCGAACTGAGTTGCGGGGAGGACAGTCAGAATGGATGTGCCGAAAAGCGCGGCGATCTGGGTGCGCGTGAACGCCGAAATCAGCATCCCGTAGGCGGTCATCGCCGTGACGTAGATCAGCACGCCCGCGAGCAGGGTCGGAAAATCGCCCTTGAGCGGCACCTTGAACACGAACAGAGCCATCAGGAACAGCAAGGTGAAATTGGTCAGCCCGACCACGACGTAGGGCAGCTGCTTGCCGAGGAGAAACTCGAGCCGGGTGACGGGGGTCACATAAAGGTTGGTGATCGACCCGAGCTCCTTCTCGCGAACGACGCCGAGCGCCATCAGGATCGCCGGAAACAATCCCAGCATCAAAGCCATGGTCGAAGGAACCATCGCGTAGATGCTGTCGAAGTCCTGGTTGTATTTGAACCTCACCTCGATGTCGACGAGCGGGGCGGCGCCGGCGCCGTCGTTTTCACCGCCGGATCCGTCAGATACAAATCGTGCATGCCCTGCAGATAGCCGCGGATGGTCTCCGCCCGAAATGGCATTGCGCCGTCGACCCACGCGCCGACCCAGGCGGGACGCCCGCGCTTGATGTCACGGCCGAAGCCGGGAGGAATCTCGATGGCCGCTTTGATGTCGCCGCTTCTGAGACGATTCTCGAGCTCGGAATAGTCGGCGAGCGGCCGCTTCTCGACGAAATAGCTCGAGCCCCGCAGTTCCTCGAGATAGGCGAGGCTCTCGGGGCTCTGATCGTGATCGAGCACGGCGAAGGAAAGGTTGTTGACGTCGGTCGAAACGCCGAATCCGAACACCAGCATGAGAAGAGTCGTGCCGAACAGGCTGAACCCGAGCCGGATCGGATCGCGCAGAAGCTCGAGGGTCTCGCGGATCGTATAGGCGAGCAGGCGCCGGAAGCTGAACCTGGCGCCCTGCGGCGCCGATCGCGGCCGAGCGGCAGGTCGCGGGGTCGCCGCGGCCGCCGGAGGGCGTACGCCCGTCGCCTCTTCGAGATAGCCGATGAATGCGTCCTCGAGCGTCGCGACTCCGCGGGCTTTGACAAGATCGGCCGGCTGGCCGGCGGCGAGCACGCGTCCGGAATCCATGAGCGCAATGCGGTCGCAACGCTCCGCCTCGTTCATGAAATGAGTCGAGATGAAAATCGTCACGCTTTGGTTGCGCGACAAATCGATCAACGCTTCCCAGAACCGGTCGCGCGCAAGCGGATCGACGCCTGAAGTCGGCTCGTCGAGGATGAGGATTTCGGGCTCATGCACGATGGCGACGGCAAGCGACAGTCGTTGGCGGATGCCGAGCGGCAGATCGGAAGCGCGCTGCTCGAGATGATCCTCGAGCCCGAACCATGCGACCAATTTGCCGATGCGCTCCTTCGCCTTGTGGGGCGACAAATGGAAGAGGCGCGCGTGAAGATCGAGGTTCTGCTGCACGGTCAGCTCGGCGTAGAGCGAGAACGACTGCGACATGTAGCCGACCCGATAGCGCGAACTCATATCGCCCGGCGCGAGGGGCTCTCCGAAGAGGAGCGCCTCGCCCTCGCTCGGCGGCAGGAGGCCGGTGAGCATCTTCATGGTCGTCGTTTTGCCGCAGCCGTTCGAGCCGAGGAAGCCGAAGATTTCGCCGCGTTCGATGGTGAAACTGACGTGGTCGACCGCCGTGAAGTCGCCGAACCGGCGCGTGAGATCGCGTGCGACGATCACCGGCGCGCCCTCGAAGACGCGGCGCGGCGGTATCCTCAACCGCCGATGGCCGGTGCGCTCCTCCTCGGGAAGCAGAGTGATGAACGCGTCTTCAAGCGTCGCCGCGCCGGCGCTCGCCTTGAGCTCGGCCGGCGACCCGCTCGCCAGCACTTTGCCCGCGCTCATCGCCGCCAGCCAGTCGAACCGCTCCGCCTCTTCCATGTAGGCGGTGGCGATCATCACGCTCATGCCGGCACGGCGCGAGCGCATGCGGTCGATCAGCTCCCAGAATTGCCGGCGCGACAGGGGATCGACGCCGGTCGTCGGCTCGTCGAGGATGAGAAGATCAGGATCATGAATGAGGCAGCAGCAAAGGCCGAGCTTCTGCCGCATGCCGCCGGACAGCTTTCTCGCCAGGCGGTCGGAAAACGGCGCAAGGCCGGTGCTATGGAGAAGCTCGGCGATTCTCTCGTCCCGCTCGGAGGGAGACTGCCCGAACAGGCGGCCAAAAAACTCGATGTTCTCGAGGACCGTGAGATCGGCATAGAGGTTCTTGCCCAACCCCTGCGGCATGAAGGCGATGCGGGCGCAAATCGCCAGCCGATGGACTCGGTCCGCCATGTCTCCGCCGAGGACAAAGGCTCTTCCCGTCTGGATCTGCCGGGCGCCGGCGACTATGCTCATAAGCGAGGATTTTCCCACCCCGTCCGGGCCGATCAGCCCCGCCATGCAGCCGGCCGGGATTTCAATTCCGACGTCGTCAAGCGCAACCGCCGCCCCGTAGCGTTGTGTGATCCCCTCGATCCGGGCGACCGAGGGTCCGCCTTCAATCATGGCGGGACATTTCCTTGCAGAGCGGGCGGCCACGCGACCGTCGGATCTTGCTTCACAAAGGCAACGCCGGGCAGACCGCTTCTCACCGCGGGACCGCGCGCGCGCAACCGGTCGGGGTCGATCTTCACCCTGATGCGGAACATGAGCTTATCGCGCTCTTCCTTGGTCTCCACCATCTTGGGGGTGAACTGCGCCTGCGTCGCGATGAAGGCGACTTTTGCTGGGATCGCCAGATCGGGCCTGGCGTCCAGCACGATCCGGGCGTCGGCGCCGATCTTCACCTTGCCGGCGTCCGCGGTGGGCAGATAGATGTCCATATAGACGTACAGGATGTCGAGCATCGTGAAGATCCGGCCTCCGGCCGGAAGCACCTCGCCGATATTGGCGATGCGGTACTGGATGCGGCCGTCGCGTGGAGCGACGAGCGTGTTATCGGCGATGTTGACCTTGTAGAGTTCGACGTCGTGCGTGGCGGCGTCGAGCGCCCGCTCGGCTTCGCCCACGCGGTCGTTGGCCGCCTTGAGCGCGGCGATGGCCCCGTTGAGCGCCTGACGGCGCTGGTCAAGCAGCTCGTTGGTGGCGAAACCCTTCTTGACCAGCGCATTGGTGCGGTCGAACTCCTGCTGCGTGAGAGTGAGCTGGGTCTTCTGCAGATCGACATCGGAGTGAGCCTCGTCGAGGCTGCGTTGCGCCTGCTGGACCTGGGCCTCGGACTTTTTCAGCTCCGCCCCGAGATCCTGGGTGTCCATGCGAGCAAGGATCTGCCCTCCTTTCACCATGTCGCCTTCGTCGGCCAGCATTTCGGCGATGCGCCCGGCGAACTTGGTGTCGATATCGATCTCGTCCGCTTCAATCCTGCCGTTGCCGGACACAATCCCGAGAGAAAGTCCGGGGTGGCTCGCATGCCACCAATAGGCGCCGCCGGCGACGCAGGCGAGGATCGCCAGACCCAGCAGCACCCAAGCCGCCCACTGACGTCTTCGCCGCGCCGGCGCGGGAGGCTTCGGGGACGGGGCGGGAACGAGCGCGCCCTGCGCAGGCGACAGCGCGTCTGCGCGCCCGATCTCAACGTTGCCCGAAGAGACGGACGGAAGCGGGGCCTCGGTGTCGTCGCTACTCATGATCGGCGCCGGCCAATCGTCCCGAGCCGCCGGCCGGACATGAGCATGTGCATACCTCGTTCGATTTCCTAAGCATGTTCGAAAGAATGCCCGAACGGAGTGACGCCGTTTCTGATTTGGATCAAAGCCCTCTGCAGATCGCCGCTTCAATATTGCATGAGCGCGACGACAGGCAGTCGCGAAGCCCCTGGCAGCATGAGCGATTGCACCGCTGAAGGGTGTCGCAGCTTCGAAAGCACCTCATCGCTCGATCGTAGCATCGGTCGCGATCGCCTGTCGCACAGGACTGAGCGACAGCGGCGCTCCCTCGTTGCGCCACCGCCGCGTCCGGCACGTGGCCTCCAGCGCAGGTGCCGATGGATGCGCCCATGGACCAGAAGAAACCCGCGGCGCTCAACTGCAAAAGCATCCTGGCGAGGCGTTGCGCGACCGCGTTCATGACGTCAGCCGCGGATAGAGTCGCGCGGCGATCAGGGTCAGGACGGCAGTGAAGGCGACGAGAACGGCGAAGTCGAGGGGAAGGCCATAGGCGCTCGCAGAGCCCTTGAGCATCAGCGCGCGCAGCGCGTCGACCTGATACGTCAGCGGATTGGCCGAGGAGACCGCCCTCAGCCAGCCGGGCATGATGGCGATCGGATAGATCGCGTTGCTTGCGAAGAAGAGCGGCATGGTCAGGACCTGGCCCACTCCCATGAAACGGTCGCGCGTCTTCACGATGCAGGCGACGATGAGCGAGAAAGTCGAGAAGAGCGCCGAGCCGACGATGATCATCGCCGCCGCGCCGAGGATATTCCCGGGCGCGAGCGAAACATCGACGCCGAGGGCAAGCGAGAGCAGATAGACGATCACGGCCTGAGAGAGGCCGCGCACGCCGGAAGACGCGGCCTTGCCGAGCACGAGAGCAGTGCGAGGCGCGGGACTCACCATATAGCGATGCAGGACGCCGAGGTCTCGCTCCCAGATCGCCGCGATGCCGTAGAAGATCGCCGAAAACAGAACGCTTTGGGCGAGAATGCCGGGGGCGAGGAAATCGATATAGCGTCCCTGGCCCGTGGCGAGGCCGCGCACCTGCGCCATCACCTCGCCGAACAGCAGCAGCCAGATCGCCGGCTGCAGCGCGCGCGTGAACAATTCCGACGGATCATGGCGCAATTTGCGCACTTCCGCGTCGGCGACGGCGAAAACCTGGGTGAAATATCCCGCGAGGCCGCCGGCTTCAGCGGCATTAGGAGAGAAAGCTCGTTCAACCATGGGCTCGCTCGGCGCGCCGCCCCTCCCGCACGCTGCGATAGCTGCCCTCGTCGGCGATCTGCCCGCCAGTGATCGCGGCGAAGACGTCGTCGAGCGTCGCCTGCGGTCCAACCCGCGCCTTCAGCTCGGACGGCGTTCCGACCGCCTCCAATACGCCGGCGTGCAACACGCCGATCCGGTCGCACAGCGCGTCGGCCTCGTCCATCAGGTGGGTCGTGATCAGCACGGTGGCGGAGAATCGTTCGCGCAGATTGCGCACGAGGTCCCAGACGCCATGGCGCGCGACCGGGTCGAGCCCGACCGTGGGCTCGTCCATGAACAACACTTGCGGACGATGCAGCATGCTCTGGGCGATCTCGAGCCGCCGGATCATGCCGCCGGAAAAAGTCTGAACCAATCGGTGCGCGGCGTCGCCAAGACCAATCTCGCGCAAAGCCGCCGCTATGCGCGTCTCGCGCTCGCGGCGCGGAACGAGATAGAGCCGCGCCGACAACAGCAGGTTTTCATAAGCGGTCAGCGCTCCGTCGGCGCTGAGCAATTGCGGGACATAGCCGATATGAGCCCGGACCTTGCGCAATTCGGCCTCCACGTCAAAGCCCGCGACCCGCGCCCGGCCGGAGGTGGGCGCGAGCATGGTCGTCAGCATCTTGACCAGCGTCGACTTGCCCGCGCCGTTGGGGCCTATGAGCCCGAATATCTCGCCCGTCCTCACGGAGAAGGCGACGTCGCGTACGGCGACATGTTCGCCGAAGGCGCGCGTCAGCCCGATCGTCTCGATCGCCGTCGGCGGGACGTCATTCAGCAGGCGGGGCTCGTCGCTCTGCGCAACCATCGTCATGCTCGGGGGCGATCTCCTGATCAAACGCCATATCCGGCCGGCCGCCCTCTGCCAGCGGCGCTCGAGGGCTCGATCTGACATGCAAACGCCAAGCTGGGCCGGGACACCCGTCGATGCCCGACACGGTCAAAGTCGAAGCCCGCCATCCATTTCCAGAACCCGGCCGTCGAAGTAATCGTTCCGCAGAATGAACAGCGCCGCATCTGCGATGTCGGCCGGCTCCGCGAGCCGCTCCACGGGGATCGTCGAAACGATCCGCTCGAGGATTTTCGGCGGCACGGTGGCCATCATACGCGTGTCGCAATAGCCGGGGGCGATGCCGGCGACGCGGATATGGTGGTGCGCAAGCTCCTTCGACCAGGTCACCGTCATGGCTCTGACGCCGGCCTTCGCGGCCGAATAGTTCGTCTGGCCGACATTGCCTTCGCGCGAGATGCTCGAAATGTTGACGATGACGCCTTGCCGCCCGCCGTCGGTCATGTGCTGGGCGGCTTCGCGCGCGCAGAGCGCGCAGAGAAAGACGCCGCGCAGGTCGACGGCGATGACCTTGTTGAAATCATCGACGGACATTTTTCCGACAACCTTGCCTTCATGGACTTTCACCAAGAGGCTGTCCTTGGTGATGCCGGCGTTGTTGATGAGCCCGTCTATGCCTCCGAAGTCCTTTTCGATCTCGTTGAAAAGCGTGACGACCGCTTGCTCATCCGCCACGTCGGGTCCGTAGCCTTTGACATTTATTTCCGGTTTGAAGCAAAGATCGATGGTCTTGTTCAGCGCAGCCTGATCGACGTCCACCACAGCGAGGTTGGCGCCTTCGCCCGATAACATCTCCGCCATTTTCTGACCAAGGCCTCGAGCCGCGCCCGTGACGACGATCGCTTTGCCTTTCAGCTCCATTTCAGGCTCCTCGGTTGGCCCGCTCCATGCGAGACGAGCGGTGATTGAATTCTCGTTGGCGAACCTTCGAGGGAAACAACCGGCACGCTGGCCTTCTCCCGAGCGTATTGCTCGAGATGGCTGGCGCGGTTCACCCGGATTTCTGTGTCCCAGCCGCCTCTGCGGGCGGCGCGTCGAGTGGGCGTCTCGAAACGCCCCTTGCGGGTTGTCCTTGGACGGTGGCGACCCCGCCTTGGTCGCGCGCCCTCGACGCGCGCCGTTCACCAAGATTGATTATCAAACTCGAGGTCGGCTGTCAGTCAGGAACCGTTCCCTGTGATGATCGGCCGCGCCGACCATGGCTACAACTTGAGAGAGCGCGGCCTTCGTTTCACCGATACTCGTTCTTGACTTCGGTGCCGGACCATTTTCCAAACAGCACCCGGTCGCCCGCTTTGACGTCGAGCGGAACGAGCTTGCCGCTTTCGTCACGGCCTCCCGGCCCGACGGCAATGACCTCGTCTTCCTGCGGCTCTTCCTTGGCTGTGTCGGGAATGATCATGCCGCCCTTCGTCTTTTCCTCTCCTTCGATGCGGCGGATGACGACGCGGTCGTGCAATGGACGGAATTTCATGGATTTCGCTTCCGTGTCGGGAGCCATCTTGGCTTGAGAATATCGAACTTCGTGCCAAAAAAGCCATCAAACGCGAGAATATCGCCCCAAAATATTCTCACGTTTGACGCCTTTGCCTAGCCGTTTGAGCTTCAAGCCAAGGCTGTCTCGCATAGGCATTCGAACGCTCTTCGCCCCCTTAGGATCGTCTCATCCCAACAGCGTTGAGGGCGGCGGGGTTGTTGATCGTTTGCAAAACGCCCGCCAAAAGCGCTGGACGAAAAATCTTCTCCGCTCATCGTCGCCCGCCGAATTCACGAAAATGTTGGGGTAACAAATTCCCAAATTAACTGGCTTCGGCAAGTCATATTGTCAATTTGAATGGATATTCCCAAGCACCAGTTTCGTTGATTTTCTTGAAGTCGAATTGTCACGCCAAAATGGATCCCGACACCGTCCTCGCTCGCGATAGGCCGCGCTGGCCCGCTCTGCGCACGAATGCGACGATCAGCCCCTCACCGCCGCGAAAGAATGCGCTTCAATTCGTCCGATGGGTCAACCGGCGAGCAAGGAGCGGGCGCCCGCGGAGCGCCGGGTCTTTGATCTCGGAGAAAGTCGGCGTCCTCCGCCATCCGCGTCGCGGTATCGAGCCAGACCCCCTTCCCGGTCCGCTTTGCCACGATGAGCGCGACACGCCGCCAGTGCGCGGGCGTCCGGCCGGCATGAGTTGTCCCATCGGACAGGACCACGTCACGCTCGCGATGGCGGGCCTCGCTGTAGGCCTCGGCGCCATGGTCGCGGATCAGGGCCTCGGCGTCGGATTGCGCCAGCCGTGCGGCCTGTCGGCGGCGTCTGAGCCATTGCAGCATTGTCGGTTCATTCCTCTCATTTCGGCTCGCGAGCGTGAGCTGGCCCGTGCGCTTTTACGCTAGCCCCGCGCGGATCATTATTATATCAGCTTCCGCCCGCGAGCGTTTGCGGTGCGTCAATGCAATACGCGCGCCGCGGCGTACATTTTAATTGGCTGGAAAGCAGCCAAGGATGGAGGATCCCATGGCAAAAGGCGAGACAAATGTTCCTGTCAAGAGCGAAACAAACCCGGAGCGCCCCCGGCTGCGATGCAGATGTGGCGTCCGTTCGAAAATCTTCGGCGCGAGGTCGACCGGCTGTTCGAGGACTTCACCCTGAGCCCGTTCCGGCTGCCGTTCCGAAAGCCGGCGTTCGACATCGAGCCGTTCTGGGCGCCGGAGTCCTGGGTCGCCGTTCCGGCGGTGGACTTCGTGGAAAAAGACAATGCGTATGAAGTCCACGCCGACCTGCCGGGGATGGACGAGAAGGACATCGAGGTCAGGGTCGTCAACGGCGTGATGACCATCAAGGGCCAGAAAGAAGAGAACAAGGAAGAGAAGAAGGAGGATTATCATCTCAGGGAGCGCCGCTACGGCTCTTTCGAGCGCTCGCTGAGAGTCCCCGACACCGTCGACACGGACAAGATCGCGGCGACCTTCAAGAAGGGCGTCCTCACCGTCACCTTGCCGAAGACCGCCGAGGCCCAGAAGCCGGTCAAGAAGATCGAGGTGAAGGGCGAGTGACCGCCGACGCGGCGAGCCTCGCGCGATGAGCGGGAACGGAAAACACGCAGGCGGTTGTTGCACGGCGGGCCCGGACTCGCTTTTTGAGCGCCGGTCGGAGGGGCGGTCAGATCTTGCGCCGCAGTGCGTCTCTCGCGCGCTTACAAACCCGGGCGTTGGCCGAATCGGCCGCGAAGGCGTTCGGGGGGAAGAATCCCCCTGAAATCGTCGAAATCGCGACCGTATTTGCCCAGCGGCGCGTTATACGTGATGGTGGCAGCGCCATCGGGCGAAGAGAAACCATGAAACAATGGAACCGACGCGCGGTGTATTCCTTGCGTTAAATCAAAGCGCTGATTGACAGTTTATATAATTATGGTCGCGGAAATCGGAAGTTCAGAGCGTCTCATGCCCGATGTCGCCGCTGCGCTACCATCAGTGACACGTCTCCTTGAGGAGATTACGACTCTGGTTTCTCGGGCAGCAGCGGCGATCCTCTCAATTGATATCGATCACGTGGCAAAGCGGCTGAAGTCTGATCTTTCGCCAGTCACCGCCGCCGACGAAGTCGCTCAGGCGGTGATCCTCGAGGGGCTGTCGCGCGTTCTCCCGGGGATCCCGGTCATTTCGGAGGAGGCAAGCGAACAGTGGCCAGTGCTTCAACCTGGCTCTCCGTTTCTGCTCGTCGATCCACTTGACGGTACTCGAGAGTTTCTGGCGAAGAGTAGCGAGTACACGGTCAACGTTGCGCTGGTGAGCGGCGGCGTCCCCGTGATCGGGTGCATCGCGGCGCCCGCCCTCGGCGTCGTGTGGCGGGGAGTTGCTGGTGTGGGGGCCGAGCGGTTGGACTTGCCCGCCGGCGCCGAGGCGAGTGCATGCCGCAGCCGGCGCTCCATTCGAACACGCCGATTCCCTGCGCGGGGCGTGCGTGCGGCAGTTAGCCGCTCGCACTTCGAGAAGCGAAGCGATAATTTTCTCCGACGGTTTCCAGAAGCCGAGCGCGTATTCTGCGGATCGTCGTTGAAGTTCTGCTACATCGCCGAAGGCAATATCGATCTCTACCCTCGGCTCGCCCCAACCCACGAATGGGACTTCGCCGCTGGTGACGGAATCGTGCGAGCGGCTGGGGGCACAGTAGTAACCGAACATGGCAAGCCGCTCACCTACGGGCACAGCGCTGACACCTTTCGCGTTTCCGGGTTCGTGGCCTATGGGGATCCGGTTGCTGTCGAGCCAATCAAATCGCGGATGACCTCGCAGCGCAACGCGTTCTGATCCGCAGCCCGTCGAGCCGAGGGGTTGGGCGCCCGACGGAAAAAGCCGATCTCGCGCGGCGCGCGGCGCGTCTGAGGGCGCCCATCTGCATAAAGGGATGAGACGTGCGCGAAGACGGCCGTTGGTCGCCGCTGAACCGGCGATGTCCCATCATCCCGACTCGACGACTGTTTCAATAACGGAAGGCGAATATGACAGCCGCCCGGCATCAGAATGACGCCGCACCTTATCTTGTTGCCGGCTCTTCCTGCGCAGGCTTGATCAGTTCGACTAGGTCAGGTTCGCCACAGCGCGACAATACGTTCTTGCGCGCATCTGTCGGGAGCATCTTGGCTGGGTCTGATTTACTCTTGGTGCACGCGCCGGGCGCGACACGCCCGATGACGCCCTGGCGGGCTGGCATCTTGCGCCGGTATGCCGCGGCGAGGGTGATGAAAACATCAGTTTCATGGTCACCCACGCCAAGCCTGAACGTCGTGAGCGTTCAACGGGGAGAACAGGCTTGGACGGTCACGGTGGACAGCCGGCAGCCGACCTCCTGTCCGGGATGCGGTACGCATTCCAAATCGCGTCACAGCGCTTACTCGCGAACGCTTCGGGATCTGTCCGCTCAGGGAGCACCGGTCATCATTAACGCCCGCCTAGCGCGCTGGAGGTGTCGGAACCAGCGGTGTGATCGGCGCATCTTCAGCGAGCGCCTGCCGTGTCTTCGCGGGAAGCCGGTGACCTGCAGGTTCGAACGCGGACCAAGCGTCACTCGCACTGCATCCGCCAGCAGGGTCGCGCTGCGCAGGATCTTCTCGCGCGCCGCCGAACGAAACAGGACTTGCTTATATGGCATCCTCGCTGTCCTCGCTTACGAGGCCGGCCTCAGCCGCCCTAAGTTGATCAACATATGACTTCATAAGCTGGAGAATCGTGGCAGCATTGATCTATCTCATGCGCACGCAACAGAGGGAGGATAGGGAAGCATCGGGAATCCTAGTGGTGTGTGCGTCAGCCGGTGCGGATGGAGCGTGGCGGAGACTGCGCATGCTCGAAAAGTCGAGTAGTCTTCTCCTGGCGGCTGTTGGAGACAACGCTGGATCCGCCGCGAAGGGGGCGCGATGGGCGAACTTCGAGGAACCAAAAGCGCGGTTCAACCGCTTTCCGCCGACCACCTGTACCGAGCCTGCGACCTTTCGCGCTTGGCCTTCGTGTCCACCGTTGAGCTCGAGCCGATCGACGGGATGATCGGGCAGGCGCGCGCGCTCGAGGCGGTGGAATTTGGCACGAAGATCGATAAGGCGGGGTTCAACCTCTTCGTCATCGGCGGGACGGGCGTCGGGATGCGGGACGCCGTCAAGGCCATGCTGGCCGAGGAAGCGCGAACGCGCCCCGGTCCTTCCGACTGGGTCTATGTCAACAATTTCGCCAAGCCCGACCGGCCGATCGCGATCGAACTCCCCTCCGGGCGCGCGGCCGGCTTCAAGGAGGCGATGCACAAGCTGATCGAGGACCTGAAGAGCGCGGCCCCGGCGGCGTTCCAGAGCGAGGACTACCAGACGCGGCGCGGCGCCATCGACGAAGCGTTCCAGAAGAAGCAGTTCGAGGCCTTCACCGCGCTGAGGGAGAAGGCCGCCAAGAAATCGATTCTGCTTCTGCGCACGCCGGTCGGCTTCGCCATGGCGCCGGCGGCGAACGGCGAGGTCGTGCCGCCGGACCAGTTCAACGACTGGCCCGAAGAGAAGCGCGCCGAGACCCAGGCCGACATCGCCGCGCTCGAAAAGGAGCTCGAGCGCATTGTTCGCCAGATTCCGCAATGGGACAAGCAGCGGCGCGACGAAGTCCGGACACTCAACCGCGAAACCGCCAAATATGCGGTCGACCATCTGATCGAGGAGGTTCGCGGCGCCTTCGCCGACGTGCCGCGCGTCGCCGAGCATATCGAGGCTGTGAGCGCGGATCTGATCGAGAGCGTGCCGATGTTCGCCGCCGCCAGAGCCGAGGGCGGCGAGGGCGAGGCGGCCGATGCGGCTCGGGCCGCCGCGTTCGAGCGCTATGAGGTCAATCTGCTGATCACGCAGAACGGCGCTCCCGGCGCGCCGCTCGTCGAGGAGCTTCACCCGACGCTCGGCAACCTCATCGGCCGCATCGATTATGTGTCGGCGCACGGGGTGCTCGTGACCAATTTCCTGCTGATCAAGGCGGGCGCCATCCACCGCGCGAGCGGTGGCTACCTCATTCTCGACGCCCGCGCGCTTCTGATGGAGCCCTTCAGTTGGACGGCGCTGAAACGCACCTTGAAGCGCGGAGACATCGCCATTGAGGACGTCGGCCGCTTCCTTGGCCTCACGAGCACCGTCTCGCTCGAACCCGATACCATCCCGCTCAAGGTGAAGGTCGTGCTCATCGGCGACCGGCTGCTCTATTTCCTGCTGTTCGCCTATGACCCGGAACTTGCCGAGCATTTCAAGGTGCTGGCCGACTTCGAGGACGAGTTCGCCCGGACGCCGGAGACCGAGGCGGTTTTCGCCCGCCTTGCCGGCTCGATCGCCAAACGCGACGGCCTGAGGCCGCTGGACCGCGAAGCCGCCGCTCGGGTCGTCGAGCACGCGGCGCGGCTCGCCGACCATGCGGGCAAGCTGTCGCTGAGGGTCACGAACTTGCGCGAAACGCTGATCGAGGCGGATTTTTGTGCGCGGGAGGCCGGGCGCGAGGCGATCGCGCGGGGCGACGTCGAGCGCGCCCTTCAGGCGCGCATCCGGCGCGCCTCGCGGCTGCGCGACCGCGCGCAGGAGGCAATCATCGAGCGGATCGCGCTCATCGACACCGCAGGCGCGCGCGTCGGCCAGGTCAACGGCCTCAGCGTGATCGAGATCGGCGGCTTCGCCTTCGGGCGCCCGACCCGCATCACCTGCCAGACGCGACCGGGCGCCGGCAAGGTCGTCGACATCGAGCGCGAGGTCGAGCTCGGCGGCCCGATCCATTCCAAGGGCGTGCTGATCCTCAGCGGCTTCCTCGCCGGGCGCTATGCGCTCGACGCGCCAATGTCGCTGTTCGCGAGCCTGGTGTTCGAGCAGTCCTACGGCGGGGTCGAGGGCGACAGCGCCTCCTCCGCCGAACTCTATGCGCTGATGTCGGCGCTGGCCGACGCGCCGCTCAGGCAGGACCTCGCGGTCACCGGCTCGGTCAACCAGCTCGGCGACGTTCAGGCGATCGGTGGGGTCAACGAGAAGATCGAAGGGTTCTTCGACATCTGCGCCGCGCGCGGCCTGACCGGGTCGCAGGGCGTCCTGATCCCGAGCGCCAACGTGCAGCATCTGATGCTGCGCGAGGACGTCGTTAAGGCCTGCGCCGACGGGCGATTCGCGGTCTATCCGATCGCCCGCGTCGACGAGGGCGTCGCGCTTCTCACAGAGCTCGAGGCGGGGCAGCGGCAGGCCGACGGCGCCTTTCCGCCAGGCAGCGTCAACCGGCAAGTCGAGGACCGGCTGCGCTCGTTCGCCGACATCCGAAAGAATTTCGCCAAGGAGGGCGTCGGCGAAGCGCGCACGCAAGGCCCACAGTGACGCTGCAACCGCTCGGTTTCGGACGGGTGGTGCTCGGACTGCTGCCGGGCGCGCCGATGAGCGCAACCGCGCTCGCTGTGGAATTCGCGAGCCTCTTCGACGTCGAGCTGCTCGGGCTCTTCATTGACGACCTCGGTCTGCGCCGTCTGGCCGCAATGCCCGCAGCGCGCGCCATCAGCGCGTTCCGCGCGGGATGGAGCCGGCTGGAGCCCTCTCATCCGCCTGGCGCCGCGAACTTTGCGGCGGAAAGAGCCGGGCGCCATTTCGCCGAAGCCTCCCGCCGCCTTCAGCGCCGGCGGTTCGAGGTCGTCCGCGGCGGAGCCGCGCAGGCCATTGCGAGGATCTTGCGGTCAGAAGACATCGTCGTGATCGCTCCTCCCTCAACGGCGGCCGACCGCGCCGCCGAACCCTTCGCTTCGCTCCTCGATGCCGCGTTCGGGTCCGCCGCGGCCGTCCTATTGGCGCCCGAGCGGCTGACTCGCGCGGCCGGCTCCATCGTTGCGATCGCCGCCGCGCCGGACGATCCGAGCGTTGACGCCGCTGGCGGTATCGCGGCCGCGACGGGCGAAAGCCTTGTCGTGGTCGACATGCGCCGCGCAGGCGGCGAGGCTTTGCGCGTCGAACTGAGGAGCGGCATGGGCAACCATTCTCATCGGCCGATCCACGGGGGGCCAGTCGATTACCTCGCCGAAGCTGCGCCGCATGCTCTTCGCGGGCTGAAGGAACGCCTCACGGTCCTGAGCCGTGGCGCAATTAGGAACGATCTGGCGCTCGCGATCGCGCTCGCCCGCGGCGCGCCGGTGCTGAGCATCGATCTGCGCCAACGAGGGCGCGGGGACTCATAAGGGTTACTTCTCCGGCCGCAAACTTTCGTGATAAGCCGAAATCTGGTCGATCTGCGGCCCGGTAGGTTCCAAGTTCGGCATGGCGCCACGATGGCTCACGTCGCTAGGTGGAGCGCAGGAACGCGAGCAAGGCCTCCGGCTCTGCGTGCCCGCCTGTTGCGACTTCAGCGAAACTCGGTCGGGGCCGCTCCGCAATGAGGACACGATGAACAGACTTTCGCCACAAGGGCTTGACCGGCGCGATTGTCGCTCGCATCAGGTCCGGATACGTGAGCATGGGGTTGGGGCCTATGCTGACGCTTGTCGGAGGGAGCGCGAGGCGAAGAGCAGGGCGGAGCAGAACAACTGGAATTGCGCACGAGACGTGCAAGCGCGTCGGCTTTGCGCCATGTCTGGTGATCGTTGTCCCCTAGCCTGAATTCGATAGACGGGCAGCAAACGCGAAATGGTGTTATTGCATCCGATCGCTCCGCGCCCCTCCCTCGTCCCTGACGCCAAGAACGCCCGAGGGCCTGCGGCGGGCGCTCGCCCAAATTGAAATTCCGAAGCGGTCCGCTGTTTGCGCTGGGTTCATCCTTCGCGTTCTCCCCTTACTTCGCGTAGAGCCGTTCGATCTCCGCTGCGAAGGCGCGCTCGATCGCCAGCCGCTTGGGCTTCAGGGTTGGGGTGATCAGCGCGGCGCCGACGGTCCACGGCTCGACTGTGAGCCAGACCTTGCGCGGCGTCGCATATTTCGGGAACTGGGCGGCTGCCCGGCCGATATTCCTGAGCGCAAGAGCGCGGAGTTCGTCCGATTGCAGCGCTTCGCCGAGGTCGCCAACAATTCCGAGGTCCTTGGCGGCCTGTTCGGCGGCCGAGCGACTGACAACAGCCAGGGCGGCGATGAACGGGCGCTGCTCGCCAATCACCATCGCCTGATCGAAGAAAGGGTCGGCGATGATCGCCTGCTCGAGGTCGGAGGGCGAAATCTTCTCGCCGGTCGAGGTGACGATGATGTCCTTGATGCGCCCCTTGATCGTGATCATCCCGTCCTTGAAGCTCGCCTTGTCGCCCGTGTGCAGCCAGCCGTCGGGCTCGAGCGCGCGCGCCGTCTCCGCCTCGCGCCGCCAATAGCCCAACATCACGTTCGGCCCCCTGACCATGAGCTCGTCATCGGCGCCGATCCTGACTTCGACGTCGTCGATCGGCTCGCCGACAGTCGCGGGATCGTTGCGGGTCGGACTGTTGACGCTGACGATCGGCGAGGACTCGGTCATGCCGTAACCCTGAAGGACGTCGATTCCCATCGCGAGGAATAAATGCGACACCGCGGATGGCATCGGCGCGCCGCCGGCGATCGCCTCACGCAGCCGGCCGCCGAACTGCGCCCTGACGTTCGCGGCGACCCACCGGTCCAGGATCGGCATCAGCGGCAGAATCAAGGGCGACAGCGTCGGGGCTGCGCCCTGGGACGCCAGGAACCGGCGCCAGCCCAGGCGCTCGGTCCAGTCGAACAGCGCGCGGGCAAGCGGGCCCCTTTTGGCCAGCGCGCTCCGAATGGCGGTATAGGCCCTCTCGTAGATGCGCGGCACAGAGACGAGGATGGTCGGGCGGATCGTCCGCATGTCGTCGCCAAGCTGCGGAATCGAGCGCGCATAAGCGACCGTGCTGCCGGCCGCAATGGGGAGATAATAGCCGGCGGTCCGCTCGAACGTATGCGACAGCGGCAGGAAGGACAGGAACACATCGTCCGTCGATGGCCGCACCCGCTTGAGCACGGAGAGCACGTCGGAGACGACGTTGCGATGGGACAGCATAACGCCTTTCGGGCGCCCGGTCGTGCCGGACGTATAGACGATCGCGGCAAGCATCTCCGGCGAAACGGTCGGGCTCGGCGCCTCGAGCGGTCCGGCGGCGTCGAGCCACGGACCGGCGCGCGTCACGCGAGGATCGGTCGCGACGAGAGGGTGCCCCGGCTCCGCCGCGTTAGATGCGATCACGACGCGCTTCAGGCTGGCGAGCGCCGCGACTTCGGGCGCAAGCTCGGCCCAGTAGTCCGGCTTGTCGATGACGAGCGCCGAAATCTCGCTGTCCCGCAGGATGAAGCCGACATTGCCGGGTTTGTCGGTCGGATGCAGGGGCACGATGACGAGCCCGAGCGACAACGCAGCCTGGTCGACGCAGACGTAAGGAACGCCGCTCGGCATGATGGTTGCGATCCGGCCGCCCGCCGGGAATCGCTCGACCGCGAAGGCGCGGCGCCAGCGGACGACTTCGGCGGCGACGGCCGCCCACGTCCAGTCGACCCAGGACTGACTTTGCGCGTCAAACTGCCGGTAGGCGACGCGGCCGGGGGTCAGCGCCAGGCGGGCTCTGAAGAGGTCGGGCAATGTAGCGGCGTCCGCGATTTCGCGGGGCACCGGGGCCGGTGTTATCGAACGGGGGACGTTGCTCATCTGAGATTCCGAACACGCTTCCGGGCGTTCGAGGACGCCCCGCTACGGAAGCGCGTCTTAATAGCCGGTCAAGACAGCCGGCGCATTGCGCTTGAACAATCAGGGCGGCGCAATTTCGCTCGCGCGTCCTCCTCAATCCGCCGGCGACCGCCTTTCGGCGGCGCTGGGTGCCGGATCGTTGACCGTCCCCGAAAACGGTTCGATCGGTCGGTGACGGACTTGACCCCCGGCACGTTCTCCGCGACGATTTCGCCGCCATGCGCGCCGGCTCGGCCAGGATCGCCGGGCAAGGCAGCCGTGGTGGCCGATGTCGCCGACGACGGGTGCCATCCTTCGAAGCGCTGATGGAATCGATCGGCGGCGCCGTGGTCCGCAAGTAGCGGTCCGACCTCCCCGAGCGGCGCACCCTCAGCCGGCCATCAATTTTCGTCAAGACACGACAATGACAGAGGGATAGCACGTGCCGAAAGATGCGCCTCTCGAAGTCGATCCCTACGCCAAAAATCTCAAGTGCGTCGATGAAGAGATCAAGATCCACGACGAGCTGCGGCCGACCCTGGCGACGCGAACCAGATCCGTCTGAACCTGCGAACCATGGCGCTGCGCGACTACGGCCAGCCCAAGGGAATCCCGACGCTGGTCGATGCGCCCTTTGCCGGCCACACCTCGGTGATCGCCGACTATCGACCCAACTCAAGAACATCGCGGAGCCGATGCGCGTCTATTCGCTCAATTCCAGCGCCCGAAAAACAGCGCGATCTCGGCGGCGTTGGACACCAGCATCAACAATATCGGCCGCGCCCGGCGTCGACTGGTCGAAGAAGGGATGGCGGCGGCGCTGACCCGCAAATACAATCCGAACTCCGCCCGGCCGAGGATTTTCGACGGGGCGGCGGAAGCGAAATTGATCGCCCTGACCTGCTCGCCTGCGCCCGAGGGGTTCGCGCGTT
This sequence comes from uncultured Alphaproteobacteria bacterium, assembly GCA_963758335.1. Classification (GTDB taxonomy): domain Bacteria; phylum Pseudomonadota; class Alphaproteobacteria; order Rhizobiales; family Beijerinckiaceae; genus Roseiarcus. The sequence continues at coordinate 115,501 of CAVWVF010000006.1, forward strand.
GGGGTTTGCGCCTGCTCGAGGAGAAGGTCGTCGAATTGAACATTGTCGAGAAGGCCAGCGACAACACGATCGGAAGGACTCTAAAAAAACGTCCTCAAGCCCCACCGCAATCGGCAATGGGTGATCCCGCCGGACGCCAACGGCGGCTTCCTCGCCGCCATGGAAGACGTGCTGGAAACTTACCAGAAGCCGCGCGATCCCGATCGCCCCCTCGTCTGTCTGGATGAAACCTCCAAGCAGTTGATCGTCGAGACGCGCGCTTCAATTCCGGCCAGACCCGGACGAGTCGTCCGGCACGATTACGAATACGAGCGAAACGGCGTGGCCAATATATTCATGATTTTCGCGCCGCTCGAGGGCTGGCGCCGCGTCAAGGTCATCAGGGCGGAGACTATGCCCTGAGCGTTCGTGCCACACCGCTGGACACGTCTCCGCTCGGCGATTACGCTATGTATCCATGTGGAGCGCGGCCATGGACGTGGCGGGGTGGCTTCGCGGTCTCGGCCTCGGCCAATTCGAGGCGAATTTCCGGGACAACAAGATCGATGCGGACGTGCTGCCGCAGCTGACGGCGGACGACCTCAAGGAAATCGGCGTGTCCGCGGTCGGCGACCGGCGTAGGCTCCTCGCGGCGATCGCCGCCCTGGCGTTGCCCGTCCTGCCCCGCGAAGCGCGGGATGGAGACCGTCCGAAGGACGGTGGAAGGGACGAGCGAAGGGCGCCGGGCGATCACGGTGATGTTCTGCGATCTCGTCGGCTCGACAAGTCTCGCGTCCAAGCTCGACGCGGAGGACTGGCGCAATCTGGTCGGGGCCTATCTCGATGAGGCCTCGGCGGCGGTGACGGGCCTCGGCGGCCATGTGCTCAAGAAGCTCGGCGACGGGCTGATGGCCCTCTTCGGTTATCCGCAAGCGCAGGAGAACGACGCCGAACGCGCCGTGCGCGCCGCACTCGCGATCCAGCGCGCGCTCGCTGACCTCAACGCGCGGAACGCGCGACCCGGCGCGCCCGAGCTTTCCACCCGCATCGGAATCGAGTGCGGCTCTGTCGTGGCGACGCCGTCGGCGAAGTGTTCGGGGAGGCGCCGAACGTCGCGGCCCGAGTGCAGGCCGCCGCCGAACCGGGGACGGTACTCGTCACCGCGAGCGTGCAGCGGCAGACGGCCGGGCTTTTTGTCGTCGAGGACAAGGGCGCGCACGACCTCAGGGGAGTGCCGGCGCCGGTCGCGCTCTATCGGATCGTGCGGGCGAGCGGCGGCGGCAGGCGCGGCGGGGCGCGCGCCCTGACGCCGCTCGTCGGCCGCGAGGACGAACTTGCGCTGCTGACGCGCCGCTGGTCGCGCGCGCTCGAAGGCGAGGGACAGTTCGTCCAGATCGTCGGCGAGCCCGGCATCGGCAAGTTGCGTTTGATCGAGGAATTTCGCGGTAAACTCGCCGAGACGCCGCACACCTGGGTCGAGTGGGCCGCTTCGCAGCTGCTGCAGAACACGCCCCTGCACCCGCTCGCCGAATGGGGCAGACTGCGCTTTGGCGGCGCCGAAGCGACCGACGAGGGGCGTCTCGCCGACCTCGAGAACACTTTGAGGCTGATCGGATTGCCCATTTGTGAGCAGCTTTTCGGCCAGGCATCCAGGGTGAGAGCCGCCGCTGCCCACCCGCGGTCGGACGAGACGAACCCAAGGCAAACACCAGCTTTGGAAACGGAAGTTTTCGGCCGGAGACTTTCGGCCGGGTTCGACCGCAAACGGCAGACAAACCCGCAAAATGGCTGCCGCAGACCGTACTCGGGCCACTCTACGCTTTATAATGTCGCAGGATTTTGGAACCGCGGAAACCGCCGCCGCTCGTGCGGACTACCTGGTGGAGCTGAGGGGATCATCGACCCGCCGCTCACGATCCATTTGAAATCAATGGCTTAGGCATCCTCTGATGTCGGCGTGTGTACCACCTGCGTGCGTCACGAATGTGGTCCAACGAGTATTTTGACCTTGCGAATCCCGCGCAGTCAAGCAGGGTTGTTGGGGCGCGACATCAACTCGCAGTTGCGGAGCAGGCAACCCGATTTCCGGGGAGGGTCCCGCTTTGTCTCAGCGGAGGCGTGAGCGCGGTCACTGAAAAAACGACAGGAGATGAAGATGGGCGTTACGTTTCTCCCACACGGTAAGAAGGCGGTCGAGCCCGAGGCGCTCACGCTGGAGCATATTTTGGCGCTCGCCGCCGATTTGACCAAGGACAGCACCCCGGAACAGATCAATGCCGTGCTTGGAAAGGCCGCCAAGGCCGATCTCGGCCCGATCGCCAAGGACAAGGCGATCGGCGCAATCCGTTATCGCACAGGCGTTCGCGCCAGCACGCTGAAGCACGAACTCGGGTTGATCGAACTCAAGGTCGGCGCTGACTCGAAGGACAAGGCTCGGGTGCTCGCGAACGCCGTGCTCGCGAACTCCTTCAACGGCGGGAAGCATTTGTTGCGCTGCGCGGACGGCTCCTACTGGGCGTTCAACGAGCGCCTATGGCAGTCCACGTCGGACGCCGCGCTCGGCAAGCTGCTCATGACCGAGGCCGCCAAGTCGCAGCCGTCTTGCGCGAACATGCAGCAGCTGGTGAGCAACGCCAAGAAGACGCTCGACTACATGCTTGGCGGCGACGAGGACCTGATGGGCTTCAACGCCGACCCGCTGCCTGTAGTCAACTGCGCCAATGGGGAGGTGTGGCTCGACAAGGGCGGCAAGCCAGAGCTGCGTCCGCACGATCCCGCAAGCCGGTTGACCTCGTGCCTGCCCGTCGCGTTTGATCCCTCGGCGACGTGCCCGATCTTCGACGAGACCCTGCTCGAGATTTTCGACAAGGCGTCTGACCCCCCCGGTATGGCCCGCCACTGCACCGAATTCTTCGGCTATGGCATCCAGCCGCGCCGTGACATCCCCACGTTCTGGCTCCTGATCGGGCACGGGGCGAACGGCAAGTCAAAGTTGCTCCAGACCCTCCAGCGTCTTGTCGGTCCGGCCTCGGTCATGAACGCGCCGATCGCGAAATTCCAGAGCGATCGTTTCAACATCGCCGCGCTGCAGGGCAAGCTGCTGTTCATCGACGACGACATGGGCGCGGACACCCATCTGGATGACGGCCTCCTCAAGGCCATCTCCGAGGCCAAGGAAATGTCGGCCCGCCATGCCTATGGCGAGCGGCACTTCAAATTCCGGTGCCTCGCTCTGCCGGTGATGGCGGGGAACCACTACCCGACGACGTCCGACAATTCGCACGGGCTGCGGCGGCGCGCGATGGTGATCCCGTTTGATCGTCAGTTCGGACCCGGCGAGGCCGACAAGGAGCTCTTCCCCAAGATTTGGCAGTCGGAATTGCCTGGCGTTCTGAACCGGGCGCTCGAGGGGCTCGCGCGGCTGCGGCAGCGCGGGGATTTCATGCCGCCGGCGGACTGCATCCGCGCTGCGCAAGAATTCATGACGCACGCGAACCCGCTCCTCGCGTTCGTTGAGGACGGGACAGTCGCCGACCCCAACGGTCATGCACTGTTGCGCGACTTCCGCGAGGCGATGACGGAGTGGGCGACCGGACAGGGCATGAAGAAGCCAGTTCCGTACAAGGCGCTCAAGCGCCAGCTCGAAGGTCTGGGGTACGAAGTCAAAATGGTCGAAGGCTACAACCGCGTCTACGGGCTGACGCTGAAATCGTGATGCCGGAGTCGGAGGCGATCCAGCGGCAATGAAATCGCTACGAATCGCTTCCTCCGGCCTTCACTCTCCCCCGATACTTCGTAGCCGATGGCTGATTATGACACCCCGCCCCTGGCGCACTTCGTGCGTAGCGGCCAATGCGCTGACTGTCCATGTTCTCCGATTGCCCATAACGCGAACGGCCGCAGCCTTGACACGCGCCGCCGCCTTCGCGGGCCGTCGCGGCAGCACCTCTACCCTCGCGTCCGCCTACCGCAGCCGTCGGCGCGTCCAACTTGCGCTTCAGCCTCGTCCGGTGGATTGCCGGGCCGTCCCGAAAGTATTGGACCCGGCGCGGCGTGGCCCAAAGGCTGGTCGAGTAGCTTGGCGAGCCCACGCCGACGCTTGTCGGCATGGATCAGGGCTTCTCGTTCTCATTGCGGTACTTCGAGGTCCAACGGCTCGAACCCGACTGGGTGGCCTTCCTAGACGATTTTCAGCGCCATCGGCCGACGGACGGCGACCACACCTACGTCGACTTCGTCCGCGACGGCCAAAGCGGCGATGGCGCAGCACGCACGGGCAGCCCTCGATGGCGTCGACTGACGGAGGAACGCGCAGGCAGCGCGAAGTCGGTTTTTCATTTCGACGTGCAGGGGTCGGTGGCCAAGTCGACGCATGCCGGAATTCCATGGCTGCGGTTCATCCGACCAAAGCTGGAGGCGCGCGTTCATTTCTGGCCGTTCGACGGGTGGGAAATTCCTGCTGGCCGGTCCGCCGTCGCCGAGGTCTACGCTCGGATGTGGAGCGGGAGCTTCGGCCGCGAGGGGCGTACCGCCGATCAGCACGACGCCTATAGCGTCGCCAGATGGCTTTCACGTCACCCTGGCGGCGTTGCTGAAGCCCAGCCTGACCCCGTCAGCGCACTGTCGCGCAGGTCGAGGGCTGGATGTTGGGCGACGCCGGCTCGCCGCAGCGTTCGTGATCCCCTCGACGTGACCAAGCCGGCCGGCGTGAGGCGTTCCTACTTTTTATCGTTAATAGGGCACCTAACCATTGGTGCAATTGATTGCAAACTTAACCGCCTAGGTCCTTTCTGGTCGACCTGGCGGCCCCCACTGCAATCCGACGGCCCAGTTGCTGGGCGGACGACGAATGGCAGGAGGAGGAGACCGGGGTTCCGGCCAAGGACGTGCGCCCGTTGGCGTCGAGCCGACGCTGGTCGCCGACCAGCCGGTCACCGTCGAGCACGCGGTGGACGACTTCATGGAGGCGCTGTGGGAGGCCATCGCAATCGTCCTCGGGGTCAGCCTCCTCGCCCTCGGCCTGCGCGCGGGCGCCGTCGTGGCCCTCTCGATCCCGCTCGTTCTCGCCGCTGTATTCGTGACAATGATGATGTTTGGGATCGACCTTCAGCGAATTTCGCTAGGCGCCCTCATTATCGCGCTCGGTCTCTTGGTCGACGACGCCATGATCACGATCGAGTCGATGGTCACGCGGCTGGAGCGAGGCGACGAAAAAGAGCAGGCGGCCAGCTTCGCCTACAGCTCGACGGCCTTTCCGAGGCTGGCCGGCACGCTGGTAACGATCGCGGCGTTCGTCCCCATCGGATTCGCTCGCAGTGCTGCGGGAGAGTACACCTTCTCGATCTTCGCTGTCGTCGCGATCGCTCTGATCGCGTCGTGGTGCGTCGCGGCCCTGTTTACGCCCATGCTCGGCGTCTGGGTGCTCAAGAAGCCCAAGACGGCGCACCCGGAAGAGCACGGCCCGATCATGCGCGCCTTCCTCAGGTTCCTTGCGCTGGCGATGCAACTCCGCGGGGTGACAATCGCCGTTACGCTCGCGCTGTTCGGGGTCGCGGTCTTTGGAATGCGCTTCGTTCCGCAGCAATTCTTTCCAGCGTCTGACCGCCCCGAGCTCCTGGTGGACCTGCAGCTGCCCGAGAACGCGTCCATCTACGCAACAAAGGACGCCTCCGCCCGACTGGACAAGCTTCTGAAGGACGATCAGGACGTCGATTGTCAATGCCGATTGAATTTTCCCCAAAAGCGCCGCTTGAAAATTCCCCACTTTGTCTTGATCAGTCACGGCCAAAACCACGGGGCGGGACGATTGCGGCGAGGTCGTTGAGATCGAGATCGACGATGGCCTGAAGCGCTTCGGCGGTGGCGCTGTCGCGTTGTCGGGTAGACCGTCGGACCAGGCGGCATACTCGGCCTGCAAGGTGAGCAGTTCGGCGACGATATCGCACCAGCGCTGCGCGCGGCTGCGCCGATCCGTGGGCCGGCGGTAGCTTCTGCTGGGCGAGCTGGCGGGCGCGGTAGCGGGCCTGGCGTTCGGCATCGCTCAGGGCCCTTGGGGTGGCGACCTCTCGGCATGGGGGTGTTCTCCGTGACGTAACGGAATTGTATGGGGATCGGAGTTCACCCGGCGCGCGGCGTCGCCTTGGGCGGCCGGCCGCGTCGGTGTGGCGGCGCTTCGGTGGTGGGCTGGCTGGGGCGCCGTGGCTGTGCCAGCAAATCGGCGTGCTGACGCAGCCGATAACTGGAGCCTTCGATGTGCACCACCACGGCATGGTGCAGCAGCCGGTCGAGCAGTGCAGTTGCGACGACCGGATCGCCGAACACCTCGCCCCATTCGGCAAAGCCACGATTGGAGGTGAGGATCATCGCGCCGCGCTCGTAGCGGGCGTTGACCAGCTGGAAGAACAGATTGCCGGCGCCGGCGCCGAGGCTGAGATAGCCGATCTCGTCGATGATCAGCAGCTGGGCCCGACAGAGATAGCGGATGCGCTCGCGCAACCGGCTCTCGCGGTCGGCGCGGGCGAGATTGTCGATGATGTCGGCGAGCGGGGAGAAGTAGACGCTGCGGCCGGCGCGCACCGCCTCGACCCCGAGCGCCACCGCCAGGTGGCTTTTGCCGGTGCCGGATTGGCCGATCAGATGCACGACCTCGTGGCGGTCGATGAAGTCGAGCTGGGCGAGAGCCAGGATGCGATTGCGGTCGAGCGACGGCTGGAAGGCGAAGTCGAAGCCCGACAGCGTCTTGATCGTGCCGAGGCGGGCCATCTGCAGCGCCGCCTTGATGCGGCGGCTCTCGCGGACGGTGAGCTCCTCGGCGAGCAGCATCTCGATCGCCTCGATGGCGCTGATCTTGCCGCGTTCGATCTGCTGGACGAGATCGCCGAGCGTTTCGAGCGCGCGCGGCATGCGGAGTGCGACCAGGTGGCGGCGGATGCGCTCGATCGGTGCGTCCGACTGGGTCTCGCCTCTCATGGCTGCGGCCCCGCAGCGGCGAGGCGGCGGGCGACGGCGTCGTAGAACGCCAGCGGGCGTGGTGCGACGGTCTCGCCCGCGCGCAAGGCGGGAGCGCCGCCCTGCCGTGGGGTGTGGCTGTTGGCCGGCGGCGGCAGGCTGCGATGCCCGGCGATGATGCGGCGCTGGCCGCGGCCCTCCAGCACCGGATGGACCGCGATCACCCGCGCGTCTTCCAGGATGCGCACCTCGCCGGCGGTGGTGTGCACCTCCACCGGCCGCCGGCGAGTGGCGTTGGGCACGCTGTAGAGATTGCCGCCGATCGAGACCATGCCGTCGCGGGTGATGCGCCGCTCGAGACGCAGCACCGCCTGGAACGTGCCGGCCGGCAGCGGCAGCAGATGCGGGCGTTCCTCGGCAAAGTGTTCGGCGACGACGCGCCGTGTGGTCGCATGCACGCGGGCGTTGGCGACATCGTCCTGCCACTGCCGGAACTGCGCGTTGAGGTCGTCGAGATTTTGGAAGCGGCCGCCGAGGAAGAAGTCCTCCCGCACATAGCGGAATGGACGCTCCACCTTGCCCTTGGTCTTGGCGCGATAGGCGCGGCACGCCTTGGGCAGGAAGCCATGGTGGCGGGCGAAGTCGAGCAGCGTGCGGTTGTAGACGATGTGGCCGGCCTCGGCATCGTCGCCGATCACCGCGGTCTTCATCCGGTCGTAGAGGATCTGCTGCGGCACGCCGCCGAGCGTCTCGAAGGCGGCAATGTGGCAGCGCAGCAGCGTCGGCATGTCCTGGTGCAGCACGAAGCGGCCCCACAGCATCCGGCTGTACCCAAGTACCAGCGAGAACAGCCAGACGATGCGCACGACGCCGGGCTCATCGGCAAACTCGGTATGGAACTGGGCGAAGTCGACTTGCGCTTGCTGCCCCGGCGGCGTCTCGAAGCGCAACTCGAAGGGTGGCGGCACGGCTGGCCGGATCTCGCGCAGCAGGTCGGTCACCGCCGTATAGCCGCCGCGATAGCCGAGCGTGCCGAGTTCGCGATGCAGGCGGCGCCCGGTCAGCTCGGGAACCGCGGCAAGCCGCTCCCGCAGATACGCCTCGAACGGCTGCAGCCGCGTCACTCGGGGCGGCCGGGGACCATAGACCGGCGGCTCGAGGCCGCTGGCAATGACCTTGCGAACGGTCTTGCGGTCCAACCCAGTGCGCCGGGCGATCGTCGACACGTTGGCGCCCTGCCGATGCAGATCGAGGATCATGACAATCTCTCCAAGTCGGATCACCGGCTCCCCCCTCCCTGAGGGGAAAGCATCGGCAACACAGCGCCGCCCAACCGCCCCTGACCGACGGCCTATCTCAGCCTGCCTGGGGAATTTTCAGTCGGCACTTTTGGGGAGTTTTGCAGCGGCACCGACAGTCGATCATTGGAGCACATATGTCGGGCAGGGCGCCGTCCGGTTCTATTTGCCCCTGAACGTGCAGCTGCCGAACGACTTTTTCGCGCAGGCAGTGGTCGTTACCAAGGGACTTGAGCAGCGCGAACGCGTGAAGGCGAAGCTCGAGCAAGCGCTGGCGGCCGATTTCCCGAACGTTGTCGGTCGGGTCTACCCGCTGGAGCTCGGCCCGCCGGTCGGATGGCCGCTCCAATACCGGGTAAGCGGACGGGAGCCGGAACAGGTGCGCAAAATCGCCTCCCAGGTGGCTGAGCTTATTGGCTCAGCTCCCGACGCCGCGAACGTCAACTACAACTGGATGGAGCCTGGCCGCACGATCAGGATCAGGGTCGACCAGGATCAGGCCCGTCTTCTGGGTCTCAGCTCGCAGGATTTGGCTCTGGCTGTGAACACGGTCGTGTCCGGCGTCACGGCCACCGAGATGCGCAGCGGGATCTGGCTCGTCGACGTCTTGGTTCGGGCCTCCGCCGAGCAGCGCATGTCGCTGTCGACAATCCGGACGCTTCAGGTTCCGCTGCCGAACGGGAAGACCGTTCCCTTAAGCCAGATCGCCTCCGTCGAGTACGGCCAGGAATATCCCATCATCTGGCGTAGGGACCGACTGCCCACCGTGACGGTGCAGGCCGACCTCGCGCCGGGGACGCAGGCCGCGACGGTCGTGCAGTCGCTGGCGCCGCAGATCGCGGCGCTGAACTCCAGCCTGCCGAGCGGGTACCACGTCAGCGTTGGCGGAAGCGTGGAGGAGAGCCACAAGGCGCAGACCTCGGTCGCCGCCGTCCTGCCTTTGATGCTCGTCATCATGCTTACGGTGCTGATGTTCCAGCTTCAGAGGTTCAGCAGCATGTTCCTGGTGCTGAGCGTCGCTCCCATGGGCGTCATTGGCGTCGTCGCCGCCCTGTTGCTCGCGGACAAGCCCTTAGGTTTTGTGGCGATCCTCGGCGTGCTCGCGCTCACCGGGATGATCGCCCGCAACTCGGTGATCCTCATCAACCAGATCGAGACGGACAAGGCGAAGGGGCTCCACCCCTGGGATGCGGTCATCGACGCCACCCAGCACCGGGTCCGACCCATCCTGCTCACGGCTTCCGCGGCAATCCTCGGGATGGTTCCGATCGCGCCGACCGTGTTCTGGGGTCCGATGGCCTACGCGATCATGGGGGGCTTGGCGGTCGCGACGGTCCTGACGCTCGTTTTCCTTCCGGCGCTCTATGTGGCCTGGTTCAGGATTAAAAGACCCCGCCCGGACGACCGCCAGAGCGCGGCTGCCGAACTGGCTCACGAACGTGAGCCACTGCGCGAAGAAACCCGAACCGAGCACCTCGTGGAGACGACATGCTGACGGTCTCTGATGAACCCCAACTCCATCTCCGCGACCATGCCCAGCACGGTCAGAACAATCTTGCCCATGGGCCCGCCCGTGTCGATTGCGGGCTCCAGCACCCGCAGGCTCGCACCCTTCTGCTCCAGCTCGTGCCACCAGGTTCAGCACGTCTCGGCCCGAGCGACACTCTGGTGGTGGTCAAGCTGGACCGGCTAGGCCGCAACACCCGAAGGACGACATCGTGCGAATCGATGACATCTACCACCGCCACCTCTGACTTCTGGCTGCGCCCCAAGGGCGCCGCCGCCAGAGCAGACGCAGAAGCAGCAAGAAGCGGCTTGATTCTTGAAGGACAAGGGCAGGCGAGATTACACCTTAAATTCAACGACCCGTGGTCCCACGAATGGGGTCCAGTTCACATACCGCAATCGGGCTCCACGAGCATTGGAGGGCATCATGCCATTCAGAGTCCAGGTTGGCCCGCCGCAGATCTCAATACACCAAGGCCAGACGGTGCTGATTACTGAGGAGAGCGGTCGGATCGGCTGGCCGAGCGACAAGGGTCTCTATTTCTTCGACACCCGCGTCATCAGCAGTTGGGCGATATACGCCAACGGCGAACCATGGGACCTGCTGACCGGCGGCGCCATCAGCTACTACGCGTCCCGCATCTTCCTGACCAATCGCGCTTTGCGCACCGAAGAGGGAGTGATCCCGCAGCGTACGCTAGGCTTGACCATAAGCCGCTGGATCAGCGGCGGAATGCACGAAGACCTCGACGTTACAAATGACAGCCAGAAGGCCGTGAAGTTCCAGCTCGAGATCGCGCTCCGTTGCGATTTTGCAGATATCTTCGAGGTCAAGTCGGGGAGCATCGTGCGCCGAGGCCGGGTCACGACGGATTGGTCCGAGCCGGACCAGCAGCTTCGTACGACCTACCGCAACGGCGATTTCAGCCGCGCCGTGACAATTTTCCCGGTGCACGCGAAGGCGGTGTACGCCAACGGAAGGTTGAGCTTCGAGGTGGCCCTCGAACCGGGTGGGTCATGGCATTGCTGCCTCCACTATGGGCTGACAGATGGTGACCGGCATTTTCCTTCGCTGACTAAGTGCGTCGCTCAGAGTGATAAATCGCACCATTCCGAGACGATGGCGGACTGGCTGCAGAACGTGGTCAAGATCCAGACCAGCAACGAGGAATTTTATCGTCTCTTTCGCCAGGCTCTCGAGGACATGGCTGCGCTCAGGCTGCCGATCGCGGGCACGGATCATTTGGTTTTCCTGCCTGCCGCCGGACTCCCTTGGTTCATCGCGCCGTTCGGACGCGACAGCTTGATCGTTTCGTTACAGAACACCCTCATCTATCCTGAGTTTGCGAGCGGAGCGCTCGAGATTCTCGGCTCGCTGCAAGCCAAGGAAATGGACGACTACCGCGACGCCGAGCCCGGCAAGATTTTGCATGAAATACGCTATGGCGAGCTCGCGCATTTCAAGCTGATCCCACACACGCCCTATTACGGAACCGCGGACGCCACGCCTCTCTACCTGATCACTTTGCACGCCGCCTGGCGGACGACCGGCGATCGTTCGCTCCTGGAGCGGCATCTCGAGACTGCGGAAGGATGCCTGTCCTGGATCGACAACTATTGCGACCGCGACGGCGACGGTTTTCGGGAATACCAGACGCGCTCTCCGGTCGGTTATGAGAACATGAGCTGGAAGGATTCCCCGGATTGCGTGGTCTATCCGGATGGCTCGCTGGTCAAAGGGTCGAAAGCGCTCTGCGAGCTGCAAGGCTATGTCTACAACTCCTGGGTTCGCATGGCCGAGGTGTTCGATGCGCTCGGCATCGGGAAAGCAGGATCGATGGCGCGTGGGCGGACGCTCGCGGAGTTTCAGAAGGAGTTTCCCGACGAGGCGCGTTGTGCGGCGTTTCTGCAGGCGCGGCGCTGGCCGGACGGGTTTGTTTGTCCCGCGTGCGGTAAGGGGCGCGCCGTGGCTTTGAAAAGCCGGCCGCGGCTTTTCAAAGGCCTCGATTGCGGTCGCCAGACCTCACTCATCGCCGGCACGGCGATGCATCGGTCGAAGTTGCCGCTGACCACGTGGTTCTGGGCGGCGCATGTGATGGCGACGCACTCCAACGGCATGTCGGCGCGACAATTGGAAGACTAACTGGGCGTCAGCTACAAGACGGCCTGGCTGCTGACGCAGAAGCTCCGACGCTCGATGATCGATCCCGATCGTGATCTTCTCGAAGGCGTCGTCGAGGTGGATCAGACGGAAATTCCCTTCCGCGTCGGCGACGCCTTTTTCGAGCCCGGCGCCGCCGGCAAAATCCTCGTCGCCGGCGCGGTCGAGGTGATCGATCGGAGCTCTGGCAAGCCCAAGCCGAGACGAAGGGGCGCGAAATATCTTGATACCCGTTCGGGTCGACTGCGTCTGGCGGTGATCGCCGACAACTCGGCCAAATCGATCGAGGCTTTCGTCCGGGCCAACGTGAAGCCGGGCGCGACGTTGATCACCGATGGTCACGCCTCCTATCCGGGACTGTCGGGCGATTATCGGCATGATCCGCGCGTCGTCGGCAATATGGCTGCCAATATCGTCCTGCCATGGAGCCATCGCGCTTTTTCGCTGATGAAGCGCTGGGCGCTGGGCACGTATCACGGCCTGCGGCGCAAACACGTCGACGTCTACCTCAATGAATTCGTCTTTCGCTACAACCGCCGTTATTATCGGCACGTCTCGTTCGAAACGGTGCTCGGCCTCGCTGCGCATCGCAAGCCGCAGACCTATTGGGACATCATCCAACGCGACAATCCGCGCAAATCGGCAGTTCGCACCGAGCTACTACATCTAGACAGACCTGAAACAACGGGAAGCCTCCCCAGCGCCACCGGACGACGACGATCGCGGCGTGCTGCTTGCGGGCTACCCAGCGACAGAGATCGTAATGGAGGGGCCACGCACCGGCTCTTTCGGCATTTATACCGCTTGTGCGGTTGCACAGCGAACCACTGAATGGCAACTTTCGTGCAAAGTCGAATGGCAGTACGTACAGGGAATCCCCGGATTGGGAGGAGTGCCGCCGCGGGCCTTCGACACGGGCGGCATGAGCGGCGGACCAGTGTTCACCATCCGGGAGCAGAACGGAATTCTTTCCTTTCCGCTCGCTGGGGTTATTTCCGAGGGGCAGCCCGCGTGGGACACCATCATTGCCGATCGCGCGGATTTCATACGAGCGGATGGTTCAGTCCGAGCTTAAGCGTCGCTCATTTTGAAGTTATCCCAACATAACGTCCTTTATGTTGCACTAATATTTCCCGCGCTTACCCCGGGCCGCCGACCTCAATCCACAACCTTACATGCAGCACATGGTCGGCGCAAAGCTCGATTGTGCCCTTGGCCCGGGCAAGTTCGAACACAACAGCTATTCAACGTCGGATCAGCAGTCCGGACGGAGCCGCGGAAGGCCTTGTGGACAACGCCGGCCTGGCCGACCGGATCGACGTGTTCGAGGTTGAGCAGTTCATTGCGCTCAACCTTTATCAGCTGGGCAAATTCGGCGCCGACGGACGTCGGCTCGCGGTCTCCGATTTTGTGACCCGCTATAACGAGATCATTGACGACGTCGAGACGGATCCAAGCCTCAAAGAATCATGCGGTCCTGGGAGGACGAATGATACGAAGAGTTCGTTTCCTGAGGATTGCACTCGATTTTGCACTTTGCCCCACGACACTCCATAATTTCTTCAATGTCATCCAAACGGACCAGTCTGGTCTGCCTAAGACAATAATCGAAAATTAATATGCCATTACTACCAGAAAATATAATGTGTCCCACTGGAGCCGCATTGACGTGCGTGCTATTCTTCCAAATCACGTGCTGTAAAGTCGCCCAAGGTGATCGATAGATGCGCCACGTCGAGCCAGATACGAAACCAAGCATAAGGCAGAGCACAAACAGATTGATGCCCCAGTACATGAAATGGATAAGAGGTCGATGCGGCTTTTCAAGTAGGCTAAAATACCATATGCCAACAAGACTTAAGCCAGGTCCTACGCAATTTCCCATAATGAGACCACATGACGCCAGTCCAAGAGAATTTAGCCATAAGTATTTGAGCCACACTAATAATATACGTAATTTGTTATTCCATTTATAGTCTTGTGTGTTGCACTTAGTAGAATAGTTAACGCCAATTATTAGCCCAACAAACGCCACAATCGCAATAGGAATTGCCCTGAGAGCGAAGACTAAATGCTCAGCTAGAATGAAAAATGGAAACCAGGTGATATCATACGCATAGAAGTAACCAACGACGTATGCGAATGCAAATAAGCTTGCTAAAGCAGGGCCATGGAGTACCAATTTATGCCATGACAATTCAAATAGGGATAGCAAGTCATTTGCGTCTTCCAAACGAGTATCCGTGATCGAAGCATTGGGGTCGGCCGAACGCTCCGGTAAAGGCTGTTGGTGGGGACTCAAAGTGGGTGCGGTTTCCAGGAAGTTCGCCATTGTTGCCTCCTAAGCACCGGTCGTCTCGTCGCCATAGAGAGCTGAACGCTCGCCTTGTTAACTAAGACAAAATCAGAGCATACTTTTCGCGTCCGGCCTGTGACTCACAACACATTTTTGATAAAGTAGTTCGGATGCCGCGGGCCGTTTTGGCCGGAGTCCGACCCGGTCGAATGGCCGGAACTAACGAAACGGCCTAAACGCGCCTGAAACCTCCGTCGGTCAGCCGGAGCACGTCCATATGGGGCGTTCGTCCGGTGGCGGCCTGCTCTGAGGGGCAAGTACGTCGTCGCTTTGAGTTAACGGCCGCTGATCGCTCACAGCATGTTCGGCTGTTGTGGCGTCGCTTTGCTATCCGGCATGACCGGCAGGGCCTCGATCTCCGGCCCCGCCGCCTGCTCCGCAAGGCGCAGCTCGTAGGCCGATTGCAGATTGAGCCAAAACTCGGCGCTGTTGCGGAACCAATGCCCCAGGCGCAAGGCGGTGTCGCCGGTGATCGCCCGCTTGCCCGCGATGATCTGGCTAATGCGGTTCTGCGGCACCTTGAGCTGCCGAGCGAGCTGGTTGGCGCTGATCCCGATTTCGCGCGCCCTGGACGACGTCTTGGTTCTGCATCACGGGATCGTTTGAATTGTCGGCCATTGTGGGATTGTCCTTCGGTTTTGAGGGTGAGTGGACCGGGCCCTCCTCCGTCTGCTTCATGCCCCAGTCGAGGGCCTTGCGGATGTCGCTGAAGGCGATCTTGGCGAGCTCGTTGACGATGCGCTCAACGGTGACGCCGGCCTTCTCAGCCGCCTTGCTGACCAGCTCGTCGACCCGCTTCTGGATGCTTTCATTTGCATTCATGCGGGCGGCGTTGCCCCGGTTGGCTTGCCGCGGCGACGATTTCCGTCGTCTGTTCGCCGAGATCGATGCGTCCGTCCGCGCTCTTGATGCGCGCGCTGATCCGGTCGCCGGGTTCAAGGTATTGCGGCCGGCGCCTTTGCGACTTGAGGAACAACCCCCAGAACTGGCGCTCCGGCAGGAGCTGGACGAGACGGCGGATCGGCGGCGGCGGCACGCGCAGCGCGCAGCCGCTCGGCGTCCCCGTCAAGAGCACGTCGCCTGGCGCGACATTGGCGAAAGTCGACAGCTCGGAGATCGTCTCGGCCGGCTTGAACACGAGGTTGCGGGTCGAATCGCGCTGCCGCACCGCCCCGTTCACCGTAAGCTCGAGCTCGAGGTCGTCGAGGCGGTTGAATTCGGCGTCCTCGAGGACCGTCAGCCAAGGCCCGATCGGGCAGAAGCCGCGATAGCTCTTGCCCTTGAAGAATTGCGTCTGCGGCAACTGCACGTCGCGCGCGCTGAGATCGTTGGCGATCGCTGCTCCGAATACGTAGTCCGTGAGCGTCTCGCGCTTAACTGTCACCGCCGATGAGATCGGCCGGCGAAACACGAGGGCAAGCTCGATCTCGTAGTCGAGCAGCGCGACGTGCTTCGGCCGCGCGACGGCTTCTCGCGCGGAGGCGACAGATGCGTCCGACTTCGTGAAGAACATGTTGAAGAGTTTGGCGTCCGGGTCCATGCCCAATTCGATCATGTGCTGGCGATAATTCGCCCCCTGGCAGTAGATGCGGCACGGGGTCGTCACCGGCGACAGGATCTTGATCGAGTTGAGCGACAGGGTCGCCGTTTTGCTCTTCGCGGCGAGCCAATCGGCTTCGCCGCGCTCGATCAGCCCAGCCGTCGTCGGATAGTCGCCCGCCAAGGGCGATATGCCGGATCCGGAGACAACTCCCCAGCGAGGAACTCCGCTGAGCTCAAAGCGCGCAAGATTGATCGCCATATCGTTTCCTCCTTTCAAGGTCAGATGGTCGCGGGCGCGGAACCTGCGCCTCGCGCCGCCGCCGCGCGGTCGGCGCGCTGGAGAGCGCCTTCGGCCTCCTCAGGCGGCAGGCCCAGCGCACGCAAGATCCCCAGAACGACGTCCGGCACGTCATGGGGCGATAACCGCGCTTCGCTCGCCGAGCGCATGGCCTGGATGACGATGCCGAAGACGAGATCGAAGCCGACCTCGGTCGAAAAAGACGCGAGCCGCCCCTCTCTTTGCGCAAGCCGCAGGTTTGTCTTCAAGCGCTCGCGGGCTGCGCAGGCGACATCCGGAAAGTCCCAGGCGCCGCGAGCGATGAGCGCTCCCCAGGCGGGATCGCGCTGAGCTTCGCCGATGAAGGCCGCGCAGCCCGCGGCGATTCGCTCGACGGGGTCGGCGACGGAGCGCCGGCTCGCACCGGCGACGTCTTCGAACGCCGCCGCCAGCTCCGCGGCGACCGCGGCCCAGAGGTCGTCGAGGCGTCTGAAGTGAGAATAGAAGGCGCCCTTCGAAAGCCCCGCCTGCCTCGTCACCTCTTCAACGGTGACGGAGGAAAAGGGCCGGCTCGTGAATAGGAGCCGGGCGGCCTCGATGAGCTGCGCCCGGCTCCTGGCGCGCCGCTCGCGACCGATTTCGCCCCGCCGTTTCAGGTCAATCCTGGCCATTTCCGGCCTCCTCGTGCACTGTACGAAAATGTCATAGTGACTTATTAGTCGATCTGACCTAAATGTGCAACATCAATTTTTCGAGAGGAACCGGCGATGGAACATTCCGCAACAAAAGCCGCCCCGATGGGGGAATATGACGTCGCGATCGTGGGGGCCGGCCCGATCGGGCTGATGACGGCGAACCTGCTCGGGCGGGCCGGCCTTCGGGTCGTCTTGTTCGAACGCAATTCCCGGCTGGTGGGGCTTCCGCGCGCCATCGCTTATGACGCAGAGACCCTTCGCCTGTTCGCTCAGGTCGGGCTCTTCGACGAGATCGCGCCGGGCCTCGTGCGCGATCCGCACGTCCGCCATGTCAACGCGCGCGGCAGGACGCTGATGGCGGCGCGATTCTCGCACAGCCTCTATGGCCATTCGCGGCGCCGTCCGCGTCGCCTTCGACCACCGCCGCTGGGCACCTTCTATCAGCCGGAATTCAGTATCTCATGACTGGTCTCCTGGTTTGGCGGGTGCTTCATTTGGCGACATTGGGATCACGCGCTACGACGGCACGGGTCATAAGGCTCTGGTCTGCAAAGCCAGCCAGATGCGCATGCGAGAGCCACGGCGTCTTGAAAGAAATTGCAGTCGGCTATTCAGGTGATCGCCGCGCTCGATACGATCGTCGCCTCGAACCTGCACGCCGATATTCTCTCCGATCTCGCGGCGGCCCTCGCCGGGTCGCTCGGCATTGCGCCGACCGCCAATATCAATCCCGAGCGGACGTTCCCCTCGATGTTCGAGCCCATCCACGGCTCGGCCTTCGACATCATGGGCAAGGGCGTCGCAAATCCGGTCGGGACGTTCTGGTCCGCCGTGATGATGCTGGATCATCTCGGCGAGTCGGCCGCCGCCCGGCGCCTGATGAAGGCGATCGAGCGCGTTACCGCCGATCCCGAACTGCACACGCCCGATCTCGGCGGGGCCGCCGACACGCGGAAGGTGACCGACGCTGTGATCCGCGCCATTCAGGCCGAAAATGCTTGAGGCTCCGCTATGTCCGGCGAATGGACCGACGCGCGCGCCCGTCACTGACCGAGAAGCACCATCGGCGCGTCGAGCAGCGCCTTCGGATCGTCTCACACCGCATGCTACGCGCCGCAGCGATTGACAACGTGGCGTGAGGCCGTCGCGGCGGCTTAAAAATCCGTAAGGCGTAGACCTCTCGTGCTCTTCGCGCGGCAATGTGACGGCGCCCCTCGCAGCGCACTTCGAGCGCCTCAGTGATCCCATTCCGCGTTTCGGCGAATGAGCTGTCCATGACAGCCCGGAATTACGGGGATGACAGCCCGGAATTACGGGAAGGACAATCCGGAATTATGGGAAGGACAATCCGGAATTATGGGAAGGACAAGACGAAACTACGACCCTTGACACTCCGAAATTAACCGCTCGAAGCGGATATCTTCATCGCCTTCCTCGCCTCTTGCCTGCAGATCACCCTGACGCGTCCTGCGCGCCCTTTGGCAGAGTTTACCTTTACGACAATAACAAAGTAGAGTCACGCGCTTAAGCCGTCAAATTGTCAAATTGCCTCTTCTTGAACATCTCGCCCATGAAGACATTTGTCGACCGTTGCTAATCGACGGCGTTTTTCTGTCGGATTGCCGGACACGCCCTTGGGAAAAGGCTTGCCGAGGGGTTTAGTTTTCCGTTTAATGTCAACCACTTAACGCACCGTTTGCTGCATTTACGAGGCCAACGCGGCTCATTCGCGTAACTCACTGATAAGGCTCGCATCCTTAGCCCTGAACCGACGTCCAAAGCAGGCGCGAACCCGCATTAGCTGCAAAAAGGCCGAACGACGCGGGGCACAACGATCTTTACGACCATCCCGAGTTTGCGGCGGCGGCGCGAGGACGCGATTCCCATCAAAGCGCGAGCTCACCATGAGGTCTTTGACTGGTTCGGCGCCGCCGCCCGCCGCCGACCAGGTTAGCGATCATACGCCAGAACGGCGATGTGTGACCACATTTCCCCAAGGGCACCGACACGAACGTCGGCGCTGAGACCACATCTCAATTTCGGCTAACGCATTGTAAAGACGAGTGTTTAAGCGCGTTGGCAGTAATTCGCAGTAATCGCAGTTATTTTGCTCAGGCCTTATTTGGCTCAGGATCGGCTAACGCATTGTAAACACAGGTGTTTCAGCGCTACGAAAGCCCCGTTTTGAGCCCCCCAAAAAAACATTAACTGCGGTCGGGCGTGGCGCACGCGGCCTCCGCAGACTGGTTCCGCAGGACTGCGTCCACCACCAGGTAGTCCGCACGAGCGGCGGCGGTTTCCCCGGTTGCAAAATCCTGCGACATTATAAAGCGTTAGAGTGGCCGATTACGGTCTGCGGCAGCAATATTGCGGGTTTGTCTGCCTTTTGCGCTCGAATGCGGCCGAAAGTCTCCGGCCGAAAACTTCCGTTTCCAAAGATGGTGTTTGTTTTGGGTTCGTCTCGTCCGACCGCGCGTGGACAGCGGCGGTTCTGACCCCGGATGCCCGGCAGAAAAGCTGCTCACAAATGAGCAAGATTGCCGGGCGCGGGGAAATTGAGCGCGGAGGAACGATTTGCAGTGAGTGGATAGCAGTAGCGTCGATCAGATGGGTTCGGCCTGTGCCTACGCGTTTGAGCGAGATCAAGGACAAATCCCAGTTTCTGTGATTATAAATTTTTATGCTCGCCGCCTTCGACGGTGCGGACTCCGTTGAAGATGGCGGGGCGTGGGAGTGGTCTGTTCGCCTGGCCCTCAACGGGAGGATTTGTGATGCCGTCGGCTCCGCGCCTCGGCGTTCCACTTATGGATCGTGACCACGCCGCGATCGATGTCTTGTTCGACGCCGCCGCGACGACCGCCGATTCCGAGCTGCCGGCGTTGCTCGACATGATCGCGGAGGAACTTCACGATCACTTTGCGCGCGAGGAAGCGATGATGACCGACGCGCGGTTCCCTTTCCTTTTTCATCATTTCGAACTTCATACTCAGCTGTTGCGCGAAATCGAGAACATGCGCCGGGAGGTCGCAAGATCCGACGCGGCCTCCGCAAGGCAGCTGATCGGAGTGCTGCTGTTGCAATTCGTCGCCGATCATGTGGCCACCGCCGACGCCGCGGCCGCGCGATTCCTGATCGGACGGACTGAGAGGCCTTCGGACCTGACGGGGTCGGCGGGTCCCCTCTCAAACGGCGAGCATGTTCGTGTTGCGCGACCGCCTGGTTGCCGCCGTTGATCGCCCTTGCCTGAACCGCCAAATGCGTCCCGACCGCCGGCGGCGGTTCTTATGTCGATTGCTCGGATCCCTCCCAGCCGGATGAGCACCAGGGAAGGTCGCCAACATGCCTCAGGTTAGCGCCAACGGACTCAGACGAACCCGGCGCATCTCGCCAATGTGCGGAACCTTTCCAGATCGTCATCGGCGGCCCAACGGCCGCAGATAGCGCCGACGGGTGATGCTCACATAAATGGACCCAACCCGATGTCGGCCCTCATCGATCTCAGCCTACCAGTCGGAATTCGATCTCGTCACGTTCAGATCGCAACCGGGCTGAACATGCACATCTTGGAAGCCGGAGAGCCAGACGGCCGGCCGCTGATCCTATTGCTGCACGGCTTTCCGGAACTCGCCTACTCATGGCGCAAGGTGGTGACGCCTTTGGCCGACGCCGGGTACTATGTCGTGGCGCCTGACCAACGCGGCTATGGCCGCACGACCGGCTGGGACGACCGGTTCAACGGTGACCTCCAATCATTCACGATCTCGCGGATCGCCGTTGACGCTTTCGCGCTCGTTCGTGCGCTGGGCGTGAAGGCGGTTCATACCGTTGTCGGTCATGATTTCGGTTCGCCAATTGCTGCTTGGTGCGGCCTGACGCGGCCGGACGTTTTTCGATCATGTGTCATGATCAGCGCACCTTACAGGCCCGCTCCGCCAGTTGGGTCGAGCCGGCTTGGCACGCCAAAATTCGTCGGTGATCTCGCTGAACTGGAACGCCCTCGCAAGCACTACGTCTGGTACTACTCGACACCGGAAGCCAATGACGACATGCGGAACTGTCCGCAGGGCATAAGCGATTTCCTGCGCGCATATTTCCATGTGAAGAGCGGCGAATGGTCGGGCAATAGGCCGTTCCCGCTACAAGCTATGACGGCCGACGAACTGTCGAAGTTGCCGACCTATTATGTGATGGATCGGGATGCGGACATGGCGGCTACCGTTGCGCCGTTCATGCCGTCGAGCGAACAGGTCGCCTCCTGTCAGTGGATGACGGAAAGCGATCTCGATTTCTATGCCACCGAATTCGGCCGCACGGGTTTTCAAGGCGGGCTTAACTGGTATCGATGCGGGACCGTTCCCGGCGTTGCGGCGGAAATGGAGCTATTCGACGGTCGAAGGCTCGACGTGCCGTCAATGTTCATCGGGGGCGAGCGCGATTGGGGTATCCACCAGACTGCCGGCGCATTGAACGCGATGGAGACGGCGTGCTCTGATTATCGAGGAACCGTTCTTGTTCCCGGTGCTGGTCATTGGGTCCAGCAGGAAGCGCCGGATCAAGTCGTAGCGCGACTTTTGGCGTTCATGAACGGGGCGGAATTCGGTATCAAACCCTCGCAAAATTTGACAACCGGTTCGCGCGCTTTTTAGGCCCGAAATGCCGGCTAGTCGGCCAGCGCGTTGGAAGTTCGAATTTCGGTCGTCAGGATGCGCGGACCTGAAGCGGCCGGCAGCCGTCGGAGGAGCGGCGCCTGGATGTGGGTTCGAGGGATGACTAGAGAGCCGGTCACTCCGACTGCCAAGGTGGGGAGACACAACGCGGGAACGACCGCTGTGCGTAGAGTAGGAGTGTGGCGCGGTGGCTTTAGGTTGAGCATGTCTGTTGCCGCCCCTTTCGTCTGGCGGTGCCTTAGTGGCTCAGCCGTAGCTCCGTTTCCACACCCCCCTCATCGAACCGGACATGCGGATCGCCCGCATCCGGCTCTCGGACAAGACCTCACGCCTTCGTCCACGGCACGTCGTGCCCAAGCCGGCTCAGGCGTACGAGCCCGAAGTGCCCGTAGAGGTGCGAGAGTGGATAGCTCCCGCCCCTTCGTCGCCTGACTTTGTGCTTGAAGCGCAACCACCGGCGCAGCCGCATCGCCGCGTAAGCATCGAGCGCCCGATACGCCTTGCTGACGGTTCCTACTTGGAAGTAGTTCGCCCATCCGCGCAGTGTACGGTTCACCTTACTCACCAGCGTTGTGGTCTCTTGCCATGTGCCCGATCCGTCGGTCAGCGCGTGGACCTTCTCGGCCACCCGCTGAATGCTTTTCCTTGACGGCCGGTAGCCGATACGAGCTTGGCCGGTCCTCGCCGAAAACATTCGCCCGAACGTGTATCCCAGGAAATCGAACTCTCCCTCCGGCACTCTGCAGATGCGCGTCTTTTCCTCGCTCACCGTGAGCTTCAGCTTGCCCATGATCTCCCGCAGTCTCTGCAAGGCCGCTTCGGCCTTGCCCCTTCTGCACAGGATCACGAGGTCGTCGGCGTAGGTCACGAGCCGCGTGCCGAGGGTTCGCTCAAGCCCGAACATCTTCCATCCCAGCACGAACCGGCGCATGTAAAGGTTCGCCAGCAGCGGTGAGATGGGTGAACCCTGCGGAATGCCGCGCCGCTTGTCTCGCGCCTCGGTCGTTCGTGTCTTCCGTCCCCGATCGTCGGTTTCTTCCACGGGACAATCCAGCCACATCCTGATCAGATGCAGCACGCGCCGATCGACGATCCGGCGCGCTGCCGACTTCAAAAGCTCGGCATGGGGAATGCTCCCGAAGGAAGCGGCCACAGACTACCCATCGTCGTGATGTTCCGGATTCGGTAACGATCACCCGCGAGCGTCACGCTTTCGAAGGCCAATCGCTGGCCGCGATCAGCAGCATCCGGCGGCGCGGCGTCCTCCTGGTTCTCGTGGTCTTGCCGGACGGCAGCCGGTCGCTCATTCCAGCTGAGTGGACCGATTGGCGCCCCGAGCAGGCCGACCGAACGCCGGCGGAAGATGTCGGCGATGGCGACCACGATCTGGGCAAACTCGGGGATTTGCTTCACCTGCGCAAGGTCATCGACGCTCTGAGCGGCCGACATGTCGAGTCGGCGCAGCGAAAGGAGAGCGGTCATGCAATTGAAACTGGCCTTCCTCGACCCAACCGATCTTGCCCCGAACCCCTCTCCAGCAGCGCCATTGGCGACGGCCTGGCAGCAGCTCGACGAAGCCTCGCGCGTCGCAGCGCTCGAGATTCTCGCACGTCTCATCGCCCGCATGCTGTCGGCCAGATCGAAGAGGGAGGGAAGCGATGAATGAGCGCGCCAAGATCACGGCCAACCATCTTTCGCGTCAGGCGATCGTCTACCTGCGCCAGTCCAGCGCCGCCCAGGTCGAGAACAATCGCGAGTCGACCGATCGACAATATGCGCTTGCCGCCAAAGCCCGCGAACTCGGCTGGCCCGCGGATCGCATCGTCGTCATCGATGAGGACCTCGGGCTCTCCGGCTCCGGCTTTGTCGCGCGATCAGGGTTCGCCCGGCTCACCGCCGAAGTCGCGCTCGCCCACGTCGGCCTCGTGCTGGGGCTCGAGGTCTCGCGCCTGGCGCGCAACAACGCCGATTGGCATCGCCTCATCGAGTTGGGCGGCCTCACCGATACGCTGATCGGCGACGCCGACGGCATCTATCATCCCGCCCTCTTCAACGATCGCCTCCTGCTCGGGCTCAAGGGCGCCATGAGCGAAGCCGAGTTGCATATGCTACGGGCCCGCCTCAACGGCGGCATTCGCAACAAGGCGGCGCGCGGTGAACTGAACTGCGCCGAGGATTGCCGGTCGGCTTTGTCTGGGGCGAGGCCGATGGCGAGGTCCGCTTCCACCCCGACGAGGCCGTCGTCACCGCCATCCGCAATGTTTTCGCGAGCTTCGCCCAGACGGGCTCGGCGCGCCGCGTCTGGCTATGGTTTCGTTCGGAATGGCTCACGGATAATCTTCGTGGGCTGTGCGACAGGGTCCACGGCGGCAGGTATAAGCCGCAGCCGGTTCGCCGGACGTACATCCCCAACGCCGACGGTGGAAGGCGACCTCTCGGCATCCTCGCTCTGGAGGACAAGATCGTCCAGGGCGCGGCGGCGGAGGTTTTGAGCGCCATCTACGAGGCTGACTTCCTCGATTGCTCCTATGGCTTTCGTCCGGGGCGCAGCGCCCACCAGTCGCGGCTTCGGCACGCTTCCGCGCCATGTCGCTCGCCCTGCCGTCCGCCGCCCGCTCCGTAGGCTCGGAGACCTCGGAGGCGCGCGTGTCGGGTCTCGTCCTCGCGCTCGTCGCCGTCACCCCGTTCGCGCTTACGGCCTTTGCGCCCGCCGTGCTCGGCGACGGGGACACCTGGTGGCATCTGGCGACGGGCGAATGGATCATCGCCCATGGCGCCGTGCCGCGGGCCGATCCCTTCAGCCATTTGATGCCGGGCGCGCCGTGGACGGCGCACGAATGGTTCGCGGAAATCCTGCTGACGCTCGTGTTTCGCTGCGGCGGGTGGAGCGGCGTCGTGCTCTTGACCGCCGCCGCCGCCGGCGGCGCGGCGCTGATCATGGGCCTCAGGGTCGCGCGGGATCTCGGCGGCGCGGCGCTCGGCGTGACGGTCGCGCTCGGCGTCGCGCTTTGGCTCCCGAACCTGCTCGCCCGCCCCCATGTGCTCGCGCTGCCTCTCGTTGCGATATGGACCGTCGGGCTCCTCGACGCGCGCGACCGGGATAAGGCGCCGCCGCTCCGGCTCGCCGCGCTGATGACCCTGTGGTCGAACATGCACGGCGGCTTCGTATTCGGCCTCGCCCTGATCGGGCCGTTCGCTCTCGAGGCGGTCGCGGCGAAGCCGCCCGAGGCGCGCCTCGCGGCTTTGCGCGCGTGGGCGCTGTTCGGCGTCGCCGCCGTCGCCGGCGCGCTCGTCAATCCTTATGGGATCGAGGCGCTCCTCTTTCCCTTCCGGCTGATGGGCGTCGAGAATCTCTCGCGCATCAGCGAGTGGAGCCCGCAGGATTTCGGCCATGTCGGGTCGATGGAGATCGCGCTGCTGCTCCTCGTCGGCTTTGCGCTGACGCGGCCGATGGCGACGCCGCCGGTCCGCGCCGCGCTCATCGCCGGCCTCCTTGCGATGGCGCTTCAGCATAGCCGCCACGCCCAGCTTCTCGGGCTCATCGGGCCGATGCTGCTGGCGAGGCCGATCGCCGCGGCGACCGCCGGGCGGCTGATGGGGGACGGACGGCAGGTCGCGCGCGTAGCGCTTGCAGGGAGCCTCCTAGCGGCGCTGGCGATCGCGGCGCTGAGACTCGCCGAGCCGGTCGTGCGTGTCGACGGACCCGGCGCGCCGATCTCGGCGCCCGCCGCCGTTCCGCCCGAACTCCGCGCTGAGCCCGTGCTCAACAAGTACCGCTTCGGCGGCTATCTCATTTGGTCGCATGTGCGGCCGTTCATCGACGGCCGGGCCGATATGTATGGCGACGCCATGCTCGGGCTCTACCGCAAGCTCGCGGCCGGAGACCCAGCGACCGTCGAGGATACGCTCGCCCGCTATCGGATCGCCTGGACCATCTTCGCCCCGGACGCCGGGATCGTGGCGACCCTCGACCGCGCGCCCGGCTGGCGGCGCCTCTACGCGGACGGGGTCGCGGTCGTGCACGTGCGGGACGGCGCGGCGCCCGGCGCCGAAGGATTAAGAGGCGAGTGAGCAATCGGACTTGGCTTCACGGCTCGGCTGCGCATAGCCTTACTCGCCGAAACCGATTGGGAGCGCGCGATGCCGAGCGGCGTGGAACTCATCAGGCGCCTATATGACCGTTTCAACGCCCGCGAAATCGAAGCGGCGCTCGCGGGGATGCACGAAGACGTCATCTGGGCGAACGGCATGGAAGGTGGTCACGTCCATGGGCGCGACGGCGTTCGGGATTACTGGACTCGGCAGTGGGCGAAAATCGACCCGCATGTGGAGCCGACTGGTGTCTCGGCAGGCGCCGACGGGGCGTTCGACGTCGAGGTCCGCCAAACCGTACGCGATCTCAATGGCAATATCCTTTCCGACAGGACGGTCGTCCATGTCTTCCGAATCGAGAACGATCTGATCAAGCGCTTCGATATCAGCGCTATGCCCAGTTAACGTGACGACCAGATAGCGTCGAATTGACATGGCGTCGAATTGACGTCGCTTGGGGTAATACTTTATTGGAGACGTATTACTTTGAGGGCGAAATGGCCACGAACGTCACGATAAAGGGGCAGGTGACGTTGCCCAAGGCGGTGCGCGAAGCTGCGGGCACTCGCCTGTCGAGAAGCGCACGGAGGTGATGATGTCCCCGCCGTCGTCCTCGCCAGTTCGGCTATCCGTTGTCGTTTCGTGGACAGGTTCGCGGAGCCCAAGGTCTCCTCCCGTGTTTCCCGGCAACGGCTCTCATCGTCCGGGCGATCGCGTGACGGTGCGCGTGCGCCCCGAGGGGGGTATCGTCGTCGAACGCGAGGCGGCGCCAACCGAAGACATGGCGTTCCGCGCGCGCCTCGAGGCGATCGCTCGCCGCCGCCCGTTCGCGAACGGACCCTTCGGCGAGCGAACCACGGACGAGATCATGCGCCTGCTCCGGGGCGACGATTGACACTCGTCGACACGAACGTCCTCATCGACATTCTGACCGACGATCCTGTCTGGGCGAACCGGTCGATCGAGACGCTTGCCGCCGGCAGGCGGCGTGGACCGCTCGCCATCAACGATACTGTCTACGCCGAGCTGTCCGCCGGCTTCGCCGTGCAGGCCGAAGTCGACGAAGCGATTGCGGAAATGGGCCTGAGGCTTGCGCCGATGACCCGGCCTGCGCTGTTCCTTGCGGGACAGACCTTTCGCCGCTACCGCGCGAGCGGCGGTCAGCGCTCGAATATTCTGGCCGACTTTTTCATCGGAGCCTTGGCGAGCGCCGAGGGGTGGCCCCTCATCACCCGCGACCAGCGGCTATACCGGAGCTATTTCGTGGGCGCGGCGATCGTCGCCGTGGCGTAGGCGCCGGCGAGCGCTGCGTTGCGCTAGCTTTTCGCCGTTCTTCTCGGGGGGCGCGCATGATCGGGCGGCGAGCATTGCTGATCGGCGGCGGCGCCCTTGGCCTGGCGCTGGCGGGGCTCGGCTACCGGGCCTGGGACCGGGGCGTCGGCGCTGGGGGCGAGGGGCCGGCCTATGAGCCGTGGCGGACCTGGGAGGGCCGGCCGCAGGACGGCCTCTTACGCCCGCTGCGGGCCGCGATCCTCTCCGCCAATCCGCACGACACCCAGCCTTGGGTCTTCGCCTTGGGGCCGAAGGCGATCGAGGTTTTCGCCGACAGGTCGCGCAATCTCGGCTCCTTCGATCCGTTCCGGCGCGAGATGCACCTGGGCCTTGGCGCCGCGATCGAGAATCTCGCGCTTGCCGCCCGCGCCTATGGCATGAACGCCACGGTCGAGCCGGTCGAAGGCGCGCTTACGCTGTCGTCGGCCGACGCGCCGATCCGCGCGGCGCGAATTGTCGTCGAGCAGGGGACGGAGGCGCGCGACGCGCTCTACGCCGCCATCCCCCGCCGCCACACCAACCGAGGCCCCTATCGGCCGGATCATCCGGTCGCGCCCGATGCGTTGCGCCGCTTCGCCGATCTGGCGGCGAGCGGCGACGTGCGCGTGGCCTTCATCGCGGATGACGCCGCGCGCCGCGACCTCGGCATGCTCATCGTCGAGGCGACCCGCGCGATCGTCGACGATCCCGAAATGTCGGCCGACAGCGCGCGCTGGTTCCGGACCGGGCGGCGGGAGATCGACGCGCATCGCGACGGGGTGACGCTCGACGCGGCGGGCCTCTCGCCGCCGATGACGGCGCTCGCAAAACTCTTGCCCGACACGGACGCGAAGACGAGCGACCGCTATTGGCTCGCCATGACCCGCGACGTCCAGGTTCCGACCGCGCCGGCGCTCGGCGTCATGTTCGTGCGCGACCGGCTGGACATGGCCGCGGCGATCGCGGCCGGCCGGGCTTGGCAGCGGCTGCACCTGGCGGCGACTGCGGCCGGATTGGCCGCGCAGCCGCTCAACCAGCCGGTCGAGCGCGCCGACCGCGACAAAGCGCTCGGCCGGCCCGACGAATTTGGCCGCGAGCTCGCCAAATTCTCCGCCGAGCCTGGCTGGGAGGCGACCTTCGTCTTCCGTCTCGGCGTCCCCGACGGCCCCGCCCCGCCGAGCCCGCGTCGGGCGTTGGAGGAGGTCGTGCGGACGTAACGCGGCGCTTGTGCGGGCTTAAGGGATTTCGAAGCCGAAGCCCCGGGCGCGCGCGGCGTCAGCCAGCCGAACGTCGAATGTCACGAGGCGATGGCCGCCCTCGGCGCTCAATGCGAGTTGGAGCGCGTCAGCGGCTGAAAGCTTCAGCGCCGAGTCGCGCGCGAGGAGCGCGGCAAGGGCTCCCGTCGCTGGGGATTGCGACAAGCGTTGCGCTCGGCTTCCGGCGAAGGCGTCGAAATCGAGAAGGGCGGCGTTCGCAACGTCGGCGCTCAGGAGCCCGGCGCGCACCCCTCGGTGGGCAAGCGCAAAAAACTCGGTTGCGGCCCAGTCGCTGACGCAGATCGGCTCAGAAGCGCGCTCGAGCCAAGCGAAGGCGCGGTCCGAATGCGCGTCAACAAAGAAGATCGAGACAAGGAAGTTCGTATCGAGACAAGAGCTCACGGCTCCTCGCCGCGCATCTCTCTGACGAGCGTCACGGAGTCTGCGCCGAGGCTCGGCCGCGCCTCGGCACGTCGCCGCATCTGTTCGATATCGGCCTTTCTCAATGGGAGCGGCGCCGGCGCGTTCGGCGTCAGGTTGACGACCGGCTTGCCGTGGCGCGTGATCGTCACGATCTCCCCGCTCAAAGCCTCATCGACAAGGCGCGACAGTTGGTCCTTGGCTTGAGCGAGGGAGTATGTGCCCACGGGACGACCTTCTGGCTATCGATGGCCATAATAGTAACTGATCGCGGATTTTCAACGGAAATCTCGACGCCGGCGCCTGCGCGATAAACGCCGGCTTCTTATTCACAGGCCTGCTTGACACGGCGCGGGCCGAGGATGTGCGCTCCCTTATCCGGCATGAAAATTGCGAATTGATTCGCGGGGCGGCCGGACGGCGCTTTCGAAGCTTTTCGTCTCAGCCGAAGCCCTAGCTTTTGCCCCAGTTTGTCTTGTTGAATTCGGGAGGATTGCAGGCGTCCGAGGGGGCGATCGGCATGCGGCCCGATCGCATCGACGAGCCAATCGATCGGTCGGCCGCCAACAGGAGCGGTTGACGATGATGAATGCTCTCTTGCGGGCGATTCTTGGCGGCGCCCTCGTCTATGCGTCCTTCTCTGCGGCCAGCGCCCATGATATCTACACCGGCGTGCACGGAAAGAACGGCCAACTGTGCTGCGGCGGCAACAACTGCGCCGCGACCTCGTATCGGGAGCGCGGCGGCCGCTTCGAATTCCTGACCCGCGAGCAGCGCTGGGTTGCGATCCCCGAGGAGCGCATCACCTTTCTGCCGATCCCCGGCGACCGGCTCGACAGCGACACGCACCATGCGCATCTCTGCTACCGGCAGGCGACCGACGGTGACCGGCTCGGCCCGCTCGCGTCGAACGTCTTCGACGACATCTATCTCTATTGCGCGTTCATTCCGCCCGGCTCGATCTGAAGGGGCTTTCCCCCTCTTTCTGGCTGACCGGCGAAGGGATCTCGGGCGGGCAACGCTGAGTCGGGCGGCGCGCTGCAGGCGTTCCGGACCGGAGACGGAGCGTCAGGGCAGCGCGCCCCGAGAGCGCAATTCGCTTTCCAGATCGGCGCCCTGACGATAGTGGATCGCGGCCATTCCCGCCGCCTCGGAGGCGCGCACGTTGGCGATTGAATCGTCGATGAACAATAACTCGCCCGGCGGCCGCCCGACGCGCTTGAACAGGATTTCGTAGATGCGCGGGTCGGGCTTGACGACGCCGACATCGCCCGAGACGACGCACGTGTCGAATTCGTCGAGGAAGGAGTGGCGCTCCCGCGCCAGGGCGAATTTCTCGTGAGCGAAGTTGCTGAGGGCGTGAACAGGACCGCCGGCCGCCTTGAGACGCCGCATGAGCGCGACGTTCTCCTCGATGGGACCCCCGAGCGTCTCGATCCACCGCTCGTGGAACAGCCTCAGTTCGTCGGCGAATTCCGGAAAGGCCTTTGCCCTCTGCGCGACCGCCAGCGAGAAATCGGCGGCGATGTCGGTATGCGCGACGAACTCCATGGCCAGAGCGGTCGCCAGAAACCGCTCCATCCGCGCCTCTTCGCTGAACACCTTGCGGAACAGATTGCGTGGATTCCAACGCACGAGCACGTTGCCGATGTCGAAGACGACGATCAAAGGCGTGTCCTTAAGGCGGCCAAGCGGGGGGCAGGAGGGTATATGGGCCATCGACGACCCAAAGGGAATTGCGCCGGGGCGATAGTCCGAGCTGGACCGGACGAACGGAACAGGTGATTGCACATCACTTCCATGCTGCGCCGAGACATTATCTTGGTCCGCATGAAATCCGCGCGGCACGAGCGCCAGAGAGAGGATCGCTTATGAGCAAGGTTCTAAAGCCGTTCCGACTTTCGCCAATGAGGCGGAGGAGCGCGCCTATTGGGAGCGGGCGAATTCGGGAGCTGACCTCGACTGGCGGCACGCCAAGCGCGTGCGTCTGCCCAATCTGCAGCCGAGCACGACCGCGATTTCGCTGCGCCTTCCCGTCAGCCTGCTCGAACAGATCAAGATCGCCGCCCACAAACGCGATGTGCCCTACCAGTCGCTGATCAAGATGCGGCTTGCCGAGAAGGTGGGGCAGGGCGCGTATGCTCTGTTCACGCCTGTGCGCGCGTGATCGACGGCTCTTTGAGGAAGCCCGATGGCGACTTACTCGATCGAAGAAGCGAGAGCGCGCTTGTCCGAGCTGATCGACAAGGCGCTCGCCGGCGAAGGCGTGACGATCACGCGGGACGGAAAGCCGGTGGCGGAGCTTCGGCCGAAGACGAGCGCCGCCGTCCGGCGACCGCCGCCGCGACTCGCCAACGAGATCGCCGCGCGCGCGAAGACGCGCCCGCGCCTAAGCGGGAATGCCGTCGACCTAATTCGGCGGATGCGGGACGAGCGCGAGGAAGCGATTCTGTCAGCCGTTACGGCCGCCTCGCGCGCGCCGATGTTTTCCCGCTATGTCGGCGTCGACTATTCCGGCGCCGAGACGCCCGACCAGAGCCTGCCGGGCATTCGCGTCTTCGTCGCCGAGGGCGATGAGGCTCGGCCGATCGAGGTCCCCCCGCCGCCGGGGCCGCGCAAATATTGGTCGCGACGCGCGCTCGCCGGACGGCTGATCGAGGAGCTCGGCGGCGGCGTTCCGACGCTTGTCGGATTGGACCACGCGTTTTCCTTTCCTCTCCGCTATTTCGACAAATATCGTCTGGACCGGATTTGGACGTCGTTTCTCGACGATTTTCAGCGCCATTGGCCGACCGACGGCGATCACCTCTACGTCGATTTCGTTCGCGAGCGCAAAGTAGGAGATGGCGCCGCACGCCAAGGCAATCGAAAATGGCGGCGGCTGACGGAGGAGCGCGCCGGCCGAGCCAAGTCGGTCTTTCACTTCGACGTCCCCGGTTCCGTCGCCAAAGCGACGCACGCCGGCCTTCCGTGGCTGCGCGCCATTCGCCAGCGACTTGGAGGGAGGGTCCATCTCTGGCCGTTCGACGGCTGGACCATCCCGGAGGGGCGATCGGCGATCGTCGAGTTTTATCCCTCGTTGTGGAACAAGCGCTTTCCGCCCGAGGGCCGAAACAGCCACCAACAGGACGCCTTCTGCGTCGCGGCATGGATGGCGAAAGAGGATCGGAGCGGGCGGCTCGGCGCGTTCCTCGATCCGGACCTTTCAGAGTCGGAGCGCTCGCTCGCGGCCGTCGAGGGATGGATTCTCGGGGTCTTATGAAGCGCGGGGCGGGATCCCGGCTTGCGATCATTGGGCCGAAGCGTATATTGGCCATCGCTGGCCAGAACGGAGGCGGCATGCCGACTTACTCGATCGCCAAGGCGAAGGACAATTTGTCGAAGCTAGTCGACGAGGCCGTTGAGGGCCAAGAGGTGGCGATCACCCGCCACGGGAAGGTCGTTGCTTATCTGCGCTCGGCCGTCGAGCGCCCCATGCGGCAACCGCCCCGTGAACTGGTGGCGCAGATCGTGGAGCGGGCCAAATCTCGCCCGAGTCTGGGCGAGAACGCGGTCGACGGCATTCGCCGAATGCGAGACGGCGAACTCGATTGATCTATTACGCCTCCGTTCTCGTGTCTCTTCTGGGCGCCGACGCGCTATCTCGCAGTCTCGATCAGTTCGATGTCTTTCTTCAAAAGCTCGTTGACGAGTGCGTTCACCGTCGTCCCCTTCGACTGAGCGTGCGACGTCATCCACGCCAGGACGCCGGGCTCCAGATGGACGGGCGGCGCCAGCTCCATCTCTGGACGATGGAACTTGCCGCGCTCG
Organism: uncultured Alphaproteobacteria bacterium; assembly: GCA_963758335.1. GTDB lineage: Bacteria > Pseudomonadota > Alphaproteobacteria > Rhizobiales > Beijerinckiaceae > Roseiarcus. The sequence continues at coordinate 147,819 of CAVWVF010000006.1, forward strand.
GCGTGCGAGAAATCGTACTCCTGTTTCATGTCAGGCCTTCTTTGCATCGCCGCGCTTCCTGCCGGGTGGGACGACGCGTGAGATTATACAGACGAGGGCGTAATCGGCGCTCATTTGAACCCATGTGTGGATCACGACTATCAGCCTCCCGTTCGCAGATTCTCCAATTGTTATCCAACGCTATTCATCGCCACCATGCCGATTTTCAGCGACCGTCACCGTTAGAGCACGGCTCAATTGTAGGGAACATCGTCTTCATCCCGAGCGCGTTATCGATCGGCTTGGCAAAGTCGCTTATCGGTTGACAGTGCTGGATGCAAGCGAGAGCTGATAATTCTGATACTGCTCTGTGCCGCTTTGTACAAAGCCTTGACAATTGCGGTAAAGCCAATACAATTCCATGTTGCCGTTCTGCGAGGGATTTCTTATGAACTCTTTGGGTCCGTAAGTCGGAATTTGGGGGCGGGTGAGCGATCGCTCAGGGGGGATCGCGTTTAGCCTGAGGGGATGCAGGACACCGATCTTTTCCAGTTGGCCCTTGGTCTTGCGTCGCCGTGGATGGTGACGCGCAGCGAGTTTGACGCGGTGGACGGTCGGCTCGATTTATGCGTGGATTTTCCGCGGGGGAGTCGGTTCGCCTGTGCGCAGTGTGGGCGCGAGGACTGCGCGGTTCATGACACGAAGGAGGAGACCTGGCGGCATCTGGATTTCTTCCAGCATCGCACGCTGTTGCATGCGCGCACGCCGAGGGTGACGTGTCCGCAGTGCGGCGTGCGCAAGGTGGCGACGCCGTGGGCTCGCGCGGGATCGGGTTTCACGTTGCTGTTCGAGGCCTATGTGCTGGCGCTGGCCAAGACGATGCCGATCGCCAATGCGGCCGAGCGGCTCGGCGAGCACGACACGCGCTTGTGGCGCATCGTCGAACACTACGTCTGGCGGGCGGTGGAGAAGCTGGATTTGTCGCTGGTGCGGCGCATCGCCGCCGACGAGACTTCGGCGCGGCGCGGCCACGACTACATCAGCCTGTTCGTTGACATGGCGCGGCGCAAGGTCGTCTACGTCGCCGACGGCAAGGACGCGGCGACCGTGAAGGAATTCGCGGATTTCCTCGAGGCGCATGGCGGCCGGCGCGAAGCGGTGACCGACGCCAGCATCGACATGGGGGCTGCATTCGAGGCGGGGATCAAAGAGAACTTCCCGAACGCTGAGATCACGTTCGACAAATTTCACGTCATCAAACTCGCCAACGAGGCCGTCGACCAGGTGCGGCGCGAGGAGGCGCGGAACAACTTCCAGATCAAGGGCCGGCGCTACATCTTCCTGAAGAACGTCGATCGTCTGACGCAGGAGGAAAAGGAGGCGCTCTCTCGGTTGGAAGCGCAGAACCTCGACACGATCCAAGCGATGCAGATCCGCATGAACCTGCAACAGCTGTTCACGATGAGCGTCAAATCGGCTCGGCGTTTCCTCGACCGCTGGAACGCCTGGGTTCAAGTCTGCGACCTCGCGCCGATGAAGAAGCTGGCCAAGACGATCACGGCGAAGTCGGAAGGCATCCTCAGATCGATCGCCACCGGCCTTTCCAATGGCGTTCTGGAGGCGATCAACGGCAATGTCCAGGCCGCCAAGCGCAAGGCCAAGGGCTACCGAACCAAACGAAACCTCAAAGCCATCGTCTACCTCATCGCCGGTGACGTGCTCGCTAATTCACCCATTTGAAATAGCGACGAGCCATTTATATCGTTCCTCAATTTAGGCTGGGTTGGCGCAATAGTTACTGCTTTCTTTGGCGTTGTCGGCCTAATCGTCGCTGTCTACATTTACCTAGCCTCAAGAATTCGCGCACGACCGGTTTAATTTATGAGTTCTGTGCCTCTGATCGGTGTTCCAGATCGTCAACTTGCACAAGACGTGGAAGTAAGTTACAAAGGCCAGCCTGTTGATAGACTTACACGGACTGAAGTGGTATTCTGGAATGCCGGTACCACTACGATCAGGCGTTCCGATATTGTCGTGGACGACCCGCTGCGATTGGAGTTCTCCGAAAATTCAAAGGTAGTTGACAGAAATATTATGGCTCAATTCGCGTTAGGTTGACATGGCCATTTGAGCTCCTCCGCCGATGGCGGCATTGAGGCATGTTCGGGGCGTGGGATTGTGCTTGAGGCCGGCGAGGTGGAACCACCTGAGGTAGCTGTCGAGGTATTTTGTGGCGATGCCGCGATGGGGGCGCAGGAAGGTTTTGAGGCTCTCGTGGCGACTGTTGACGGTCTGGATGTGTAATTCGCCGCGGACACGTTCGCCGTTCGACTGGTTGAGCGCTTCATGGCTGACGCCGAGGGCGGCGGCGCAAGGCGGGTAGACGTTATTGCCGTCGGTGACGAGCAAGGCGTCCTTACCCAGAACGGGCGCCAGCACCGGCTTGATGGTCTGGACGGTCACGGCCGAGAGGACGGCGCTGATGGTGGCGCCGCTCCGGTCGGCGGCCACTAGGATCGGCGTCTGTTCGTCCGAAAGGCCGCGCTTGGCTGCCTTTCCGCCCCGCCTGCGAGCCTTGCGCCCGAGGCGACGCTCGCCCTTACGGCTTGATAATATGTAGGTTTCATCGACTTCGACGATGCCGCTCAACAGGCGCGTGGGGTTCTTGGCGGCGCGCAGGAAGCGATGTCGCCAGCGGAACGCCGTGCTCACAGCCACCCCGCACCGCTCGGCCGAGGCGGCCACCGTCTCGCCCTCGCTCAACGACTGACCAAAATCAAGCCAGCGTTCCTTCTTGCGCAATTGGGCCAGCGGCGTTCCGGTCAGCGCGTTGAAGCTTCTGCGGCAATCCTTGCAGCGGAAACGGCGCAGGCCGTCGGCTTGGCCCCCGCCCACCGACGCCCCGCTGCAGTGCGGACAGCGACGCGCCTCGCCCAAGCGCTCCTCGATCGCCGCCGCCACCGCCGCTCTGGGCTGCCGGCCGGCCAGCACCGCCTCGAGCTCTTGGCGCTGCTTCGCCGTCAGACCGTCGATCTCCGCCAGCCACGCTCGAAACATCCCCTGATCCATCGCAAACCCCTGTCAATCCATAATAAATCGTAGCACAAACAGGCGTGTCAATCAAACGCTAATTGAGCCAATATTATTCATCGCACACGTCGTGATGCAGCTAGGGATGTAAATAAGTTTTCGGCTGACATACGTGCAAATGAACAAAATATCGTTGTTGAATTGTCCTTTAATTTCCTCGATCCTAATGATGGGGCGGTAATAGAACTTTTGCATACGGCCCCCGAGCGTCTTCCCCGTGTCCTAGGAACCATTATGGGCGTGCCAAAAATTGTGAGCCGAGGAAATAGCCAACGCGATGAATTTAGGCGCAGCGTTGGAAATAAGGGGGGGTCGTATTGCCAGTACAGTTTTTGGATTGCTTAGTGCCTCTATAATAATGTTGGCTCTAGTGGCACCAAGTGACAGCGCATTTTTTTGTCCGCCAGTTTTCATCCAGAGAATAATATTATCGGCTATGAGTGCAATGTTCTGTGCTTTTTCGGTATTGTTTTTTTTGACATCAAGGCGACGGTATCCAAAAGGGCTCTTATCGTACTAATAGTGTTGATGTGAACCCTAGCTCCACGTGAGCCTCCCATCCGCTACCTCGAAAACTTCTTATACTTCAGCCGGTGCGGAATGACGCTGTCGATCCCCAGCCGCCGCTTCTTTTCCTCCTCGTAGTCGGCGAAGTTGCCTTCGAACCATTCGGCATGGCTCTCGCCTTCGAAGGCGAGCATGTGGGTGGCGATGCGGTCGAGGAAGAAGCGGTCGTGGCTGATGATGACGGCGCAGCCGGCGAAGTCGATGAGCGTCTCCTCGAGCGCGCGCAGTGTGTCGACGTCGAGGTCGTTGGTCGGCTCGTCGAGCAAGAGCAGGTTCGCGCCGCTCTTCAGCATTTTGGCCAGATGCACGCGGTTGCGCTCGCCGCCCGACAGCTGGCCGACCTTCTTCTGCTGGTCGGGGCCCTTGAAGTTGAACGCGCCGCAATAGGCGCGCGAGTTCATCTCGCGCTTGGCGAGATAGATGACGTCGGCGCCGCCGGAAATCTCCTCCCACACCGTCTTCTTGTCGTCGAGCGCGTCGCGCGACTGGTCGACATAGCCGAGCTGCACGGATTCGCCGATTTTGATCGCGCCGGAATCCGGCTTCTCCTGGCCGGTGATCATGCGGAAGAGGGTCGTCTTGCCGGCGCCGTTCGGGCCGATGACGCCGACGATGCCGCCGGGCGGCAGCTTGAACGTGAGCTTGTCGATCAAGAGCCTCTCGCCGTAGCCCTTCGACAGATCGACGAAGTCGATGACGTTGGCGCCCAGCCGCTCGGCGACCGGGATGATGATCTGGGCGGTGGTCGGCGCCTTCTCGCTTTGCTTCTTGACGAGCTCGTCATAGGCCGCAATGCGCGCCTTGGACTTCGCCTGCCGCGCCTTCGGTGAAGACGCGATCCACTCGCTTTCCTCGGCGAGCGCGCGCTGGCGCGCAACATCCTCGCGGCCTTCCTGTTCGAGGCGCTTGCGCTTCTGAATGAGCCACGACGAATAATTGCCCTCGTAGGGGATGCCGCGGCCGCGATCGAGCTCCAGAATCCAGCCCGTCACGTTGTCGAGAAAATAGCGGTCGTGGGTGACGATCAGGATCGCGCCCGGATAGGCGCGCAAATGCCCTTCGAGCCAGTTGACCGTCTCGGCGTCGAGATGGTTGGTGGGTTCGTCGAGCAGCAGCAGGTCCGGCTTTTCGAGCAGGAGCCGGCAGAGCGCGACGCGCCGCCGCTCGCCGCCCGAGAGCGTCGTCACGTCGGAATCGTCGGGCGGGCAGCCGAGCGCGTCCATCGCCTGCTCGACTTGGCTGTCGAGATCCCACAGGCCCTTGGCCTCGATCTCGTCCTGCAGCCGCGTCATCTCGTCCGCCGTCTCGTCGGAATAGTTCATCGCCAGCTCGTTGTAGCGGTCGAGGATCGCCTGCTTGTCCCTGACGCCGAGCATGGCGTTGCCGCGCACATCGAGCGTCGGGTCGAGATGCGGCTCCTGCGGCAGAAAGCCAACTCTTGCGCCCTCGGCGACAAAACCCTCGCCGACGAATTCGGTGTCGAGGCCCCCCATGATGCGCAGCAGCGTCGACTTGCCCGAGCCGTTGACCCCGAGCACGCCGATCTTGGCGTCCGGATAGAAGGAGAGATTGATGTTCTCCAGAACCTTCTTGCCGCCGGGCCACGTCTTGCTGAGGCCCTGCATGTGGTAGATGAACTGGCGCGCGGCCATTGCGTATCCTTAGGAATTGAAGGGAGGAAATTGCGGCGGGGAATATCAGGGGCGGGTTAGAGTGGCAAGGCGCGACGCCCTCGCGAGTGGCGCGCACGCCTGGTGACGCGGTCGCCGACCGCGTCCGATCGGACCGGTGCGCCTTGTAGACGCGGTCGCTGACCGCGTGGCCGCGCGCCATAGGGCGTCCGGAAGGACGCCCGTCTTTCGACGGGCTATGGAGCGCGGCTACAATGGCGGCTTCGATCTCGCGACGGGAGGACCATCGGCATGCGTATCGGAGTTTTGCTTGCGTCCGTCCTGGCCGCCTGCGGCGCCGCGCTGGCGCAGCCGCCGCTGACGATCGAGAAGCTCCTCGCCGACGGATGGGAGATCGCCGGCTTCGCCAGCGGCTACGACAATCGCACGTCGCTGATCCTCTTCCGCCATCCGGGCCGGAACGAGCTGGTTCAATGCGGGATTCTCTTCGACGTGACGCGCAATCCGCACACGATCGTCAATTGCTACGAGCTGCGGTGACAGCCGGCGAACACGGCCGTCCGCCCTCACCCCGGCCCTCTCTCGCAAGCGGTAGAGGGGGCGAAATCCTTCTCCCGCTTGCGGGAGAAGGTGGCGGGCGCAGCCCGCCGGATGAGGGCCTCCCGTTCGGTTCACCCGAGCCTCGCCGCCGCGAAATCCGCCGCTCTCTGCGCCGCAATCCCGAGGCCGCTCAAGAGCTGCTGCAGCAAATTCTTGCGCGCCTCGGTGGTGACTTCGTAGAGGCGGGCGGTCTCGCGGGCCCGGAAAAAGAATTCGTCGCCGGTCGCGATCTCGTCGACGAGGCCCAGTTCCAGCGCTTCGCTCGCGAGCCAGGTGTCGCCGTTGGCGACGCGGGCGATGTCGACGTTCGGCCGGCATCGCGCCACATGCGCCTTGAACGCGCCGTGTGTGTCCTCGAGCTTGCCGCGGAAATGCTCGCGCCCCGCCGGCGTGATTTCGCCCAAGACCGACACCGAACGCTTGAACTCGCCCGCCGTCATCTCCTCGAAGTCGATCTCGTTCTTCTTGAGCAGTCGGTGCAGGTTCGGGATTGGCGCGACGACGCCGATCGAGCCGACGACGGCGAAGGGCGCGGCGACGATGCGGTCGGCGGCCGAGGCCATCATATAGCCGCCGCTCGCCGCCACCTGATCGACCGAGGCGGTGACCTTGAGCTTATGCTCGCGCAAGCGCAGGATCTCCGCCGCGCCGAGGCCGTAGCCGGTCACCGTCCCGCCCGGGCTTTCGAGCCTGACCACGACCTCGTCGGTTCCGGGCCGGGCGACCGTCAGCACCGCGTCGATCTCTTGGCCGAGCTGCTTCACCGCCGTCGCGCGCATGTCGCCCTTGAACGCCATCACATAGATGCGCTTGCCGGGCGGCTGGCCACGGAGCGCCTTCATCGCCTTCTTGCGCGCCTTCAGAAGCGCCTTGCGCTCCTTCTTGTCGAGGAGCGCGGCGTTCATCGCGTCGCGCATGTCGTCGTAGCGCTCGTTCAGCGACCGGACTCTTATCTCCCGGTCCTTCGGCTCGCCCGAGCGGGCAAGGCGGGCGACGAGGAGCGCAAGCCCTGCGAGCGCCGCCACGATGATGAGCGCCTTGAGGGCGAAGGCGGCGATCTCCAACCAGAAGGGCATGTGCGAGGTCCGGAGAAGTGAAACGATCATATAGGGCGAGGAAGCGCTTTTTCACGCGGACGGGCAGGAAGGCAAGGGCGCGCATCGCCCCCTCCCGCGAGGCCTTACCGCCTGACCCAAAAGCTCGTGTCCTCGTCCTGAGGCGCCGCGAAGCGGCCTCGAAGGACGGTCCAGAGGGCGCCATTCGACGCCTCCTGGAGCATCCTTCGAGGCCCTTTGCGTACCGCAAAACGCACCTCAGGATGAGGAACTGCTTTTGAAACAGGCTCTTAACCTGGTTCGCCGTCATCCCTGGTCACCTTCACGCCCAGCTTCTCGGCCAAAGCTGCAAGGATCGGCCTTTGGCCCTTCGTCACTTTCTTCGACGCTTCGTCGAGTAAAAACCAGCCGGCCTTGTCGACCTCCGGGAATTCGGCCGTCTTCCCGGAACGAGGCGGCCATTCCATGGTGAACATATTGCTTCGGAGCGACGCAGGATCGAAGTCGCTTTCGCACCCCCAGGCGACGATCGTCTTGCCGCCCGGCTGTTTGTGCGCTCCGAGATCGATGAACACGCCGCCGATCGTCGCGCCCGTTTCTTCGGAGAATTCCCGCTGCGCGGCGGCGAGCAAGTCTTCGCCCTCGTCCGCCAGCCCTTTCGGTATCGACCAGGCGCCCTCATCCTTGTTTCTCCAGAAGGGACCGCCCGGATGGACGAGCATGACTTCAAGGCCCGCCGGACGCTTGCGAAACAGCAGAATTCCGGCGCTTGTCTTCGGCATGGCTCACGACCTCACGCGCAGCCCGAGAATTCACCACAAAGGCACGAAGACCGCGTAGAATGACAGAGCTTTTCGTGCGCTTCGTGTCTTAGTGGTGAAAATGGCGCCATGGCGACGACAGCTGATTCCTCGTTAGGGGCCGCTTGGATCGTAAATGGCGAGGGGCCAGCGGCCCCTTCGCTCGGCGACATCGCTCAATCAAGAGGCGCGCGTCTCCTGCCGGCATTTGTGCTATTCTGCCCTTGCGCATGAGGGCGCGCCATGGCGGGAACCCGAAAAATCGCGGCGATTCTGGTCGCGGATGTGGTCGGCTACAGCCGGCTCGCCGGCGCCGACGAGGATCGCACGCTGGCGCGGCTGCGGGGTCTGCGCAGCGATCTGATCGATCCCGCCATCGACGCGCTTCGCGGGCGCGTCGTCAAGCGGACCGGCGACGGAATTCTCATCGAATTCCGCAGCGTGGTCGACGCCGTGCGCTGCGCCATCGAGGTGCAGAACGGCATGGTCGAGCGCAATGCCGGCCTGCCGGCCGAGAAGCGCATCGAGTTTCGCGTCGGCATTCATTTGGGCGACGTCGTGGAGGAGAGCGACGGCGACCTGATGGGCGACGGCGTCAATATCGCCGCGCGCCTCGAAGGAATCGCCAAGCCGGGCGCGATCTGTCTTTCCGAAGACGCCTATCGTCAGGTGAGCGGCAGGCTCGACATGGAGGTTACCGATCTCGGCCCGACCAAGCTCAAGAACATTGAAAAGCCGATCCGCGCTTATTCGCTCGAAGTCGGCAAGCCAGCAACGGCGAAGCCGGCCAAGACGGTCACTCCATCCCAGCGCTCGATCGCCGTGCTGCTCATGGTAGGCGTCGCCGCGCTGATCGCAATCGCGGCCGGTGCTTGGCATTTTTGGGGCGTCAACCGCGCCCCGCCCGCCGAGGCCGCACAACTTTCCATAGTCGTGCTGCCTTTCTCAAATCTCTCGGGCGATGCGAGCCAGGATTATCTTGGCGACGTTTTGACTGAAGAGCTGACCACCAGCCTGTCGCGGCTGCCCGGCAGTTTCGTCGTCTCGCGCACGACGGCCTTCTCCTATCGCGGCAAGGCGATGGACGTAAAGCAGATCGGCAAGGAGCTCGGCGTGCGCTATGTGCTGAAGGGCAGCGCGCAAAAGAGCGGGACGCGCGTGCGGGTCGACGCCCAGCTTATTGACGCGGCATCGGGCGCTCATCTTTGGGCGGATCAGTTCGACGCCGATGAAACCGATCTCCTGACGATGCAGGACGAGATCGTCACCCGCCTTGCCCGGGCTCTGCAAGTCGAATTGACTGAGGCGGAAGCGAGCCGCGTCGCGCGGGCCCACCCCGAAAATCCGAACTCCGAGGAATTGGCTCTGCAGTGCGAGGCCGCCTATCTTCGCTTTGGCAATCTACGGAAAGAAATGCTGCCGTAACCGGGGCGAATTTCCGGGCGGCGTTAGCTTGGGGCGGGCCTGACGAGAGTTGCGAGATCGGGGATTTCGGGGCCTGGAATGGCGAGGCGAGCGCCGAGATAGTCGAAGAAGGGGATTTTGAGCTTCCTGCAGGTCTTGGCGAGCCCGAGCATGACGTCGCGGGCGTCGCGGCCTCTGTCGCTGAGGGTCCCGCCGGAGATTTTGCGCTTGGTGACGAAGACGCGGATGTCGTTTTCCGAGGCGTTGGTGTGCAGCGGAATATGGGGATGGTCGAGGACGCGCAAGAGATCGTCCTTGAGGCGAAAGAGGCGCCTGAGCAGGCTGTCGAGGGTGGCGTAGCCGGTTCTGGAGCGGTTGAAGATGCGGTCGAACTGCGCCCGCAAACGCTCGGCTTTCTCGAGGCTCGGGGCGAGCTTGTATTCTTTTAAGGCGCGATAGAACCACCAGATCATGCGCCGTGCGACCTCGATCGCGTTGCGCTGCTTGTCGTTGGCGGGGATGAGCTTGTGGACCAGGCGTTCGGCGTGCACCCAGCACAAGGCGTGTTCGCCGACGCGGAACTGGCCGGCGCCGTCTGACACGACGATGGCTTGGCCGAGCAGGCCTTGCTCGCGAACGGCGCCCCACAGAGCACCCTCGCTGGCGACCCGCACCGGATCGGGGGTGATCCTGAGATCGGCAAATCCGAGCGCGTTCAGATGGCTCGTCCAGTCTTCGTGAGACGCAAAAAGCCGCGTCGGATGGCCCGCGAGCGTGTCGATGAGGCTGAGGCTCAGATTGCAAGCCCGCATGTAGACGAGCGCCGCCTCGTTGACCACGTAAGAGGCCGCGCCGCCCAGGAGATTGCGCAGGAACGCCAGGCGGGACTTGCTCGGGCCGGTTCGAAACGTGGTGAAGCTGTCGGAACCGATCTGGGTCGTCACGCCGCTCTTGCCTCGATGGCGGGCGCCGGTGTCGTCGACCGTGACGAAGGAAGCGCTGCTCAATCCGGTCTTCAGCACCTCGGCGTCCTCAGCGCGGAACGTCTCGAGCTTGGCGGCCAGCAGGCGCACCACCTGGCGTTTCGAAATCACCACGCCGACGCCGTTCAGCAGCGCCAGAATCCGCTCGCAGGTCATCTGTCCCTGAAAGTGCAGCATCAAGATCAGGCGCTGAAGATGCGGGCCATAGCCACCGACGATCCCGGGATCGAGCGGCGCGATCAGAGTCTTCCCATCCGGCGTTTGCCAGCGCTCGCGCCGATAGCGGGTCACCAAAGGATTCAGAACCAAGTCCTGAACGACGATCTCTTCGTAGCCCTTGTGGCGGGAACCCGCTGGCGCGTCGACCTTCACCTCGATGGTTTGCGTGACCGTCAGCTTGTCCAGGTTGCTGCCGCGCCGCTGCGTCGACCGCCCGCCCTTGGGCGCGTTCGCTTGCGAATCCGGTCGGTCCGTCGCCTTGTCCATCCCCGAGGGTTTCTGCGGCGGCCGCGGCGGCAGTTTCTTCAATCGCGCCAGTTCGTCCTTGACCGCCTGATGCTCGACCCTCAGCTTGGCCAACGCCCCGCTCACCTTCTCGTACTCCGCCTGAAAGCGGGTCACTTCGCCAATCAAAGTGCGAACCAGGCCGATGAGCTCGGCCGGCGTCATGCGCTCAAGCGGATCACCCAAATCAACGGACATCCCCAGCTTAAATCATACTTTCCAACGCTTGACTCCCCCCTTCCGCCCGGAAATTTGCCCCGATTACCTGCTGCCAGCCTATGCCCTTTGCGAACAGGCCCTGCTCATCGATAACCGCAATGTTCGCGCGCTGGTGATTTTGGCGCTAAGGCTCATAGTGCGGGTATACAATCTGCAAAGCGCCGACCCCCAGGCCGATCGTCTCAGAGCCGACGAGCTGATATCGCGCGCTCTTGCGGTTGATTCGAACAACTACCTCGCTCATCATGCCCGGTCGTGGTTCCTGGTCCTGGGGCCACAGCGTCCGGAGGAGGCGATTGTCGAAGCCGACCGGGCTCTCGCTCTCAATCCGAGCTTCGTTTCAGCCTACGTTCCGCTTTGGATCGCGAATTGGACTGCGGGACGCACAGAAAAGGCCGATGAATACGCTGATGCGGCGTTGCGGCTCAGTCCCCACGACTCCCTTGCCTTTGGATTTCTCGCCGAAAAGGGGACCGGGTTATTCACCTTGTCCCGCTACGAAGATGCGACCGAGTTTTTCAAACGCTCGATTGCAGTATACCCTGAGTTTGCGCTCGCCTACGTCAGGCTGACGGCCTCCCTCGCGCTCTCAGGCCACGACGCGGAGGCAAGCGATACGCTGCGTCGCTATCTCGCGCTGCCGCTCGACACCCCGAGGACGATCGCCCAATTCAAGGCGCGCCAGCCCTTCGACACCCCTAATTTGCGCAACTATTACGACCGCCTTTATCAAGGCCTGCGCAAGGCGGGCCTGCCGGAAGAATGAGCCAGACCCGGAAGATCGCTGCGATCCTGGTCGCCGACGTCGTCGGCTACAGCCGGCTTGCCGGCGCGGACGAGGATCGCACTCTGTCACGGCTCCGGGGGCTGCGGAGCGATCTGATCGATCCCGCCATCGCGGGCGCATCGTCAAGCGCACCGGCGACGGCAGCCTCATCGAGTTTCGCAGCGTGGTCGACGTGGTGCGCTGCGCGATCGAGGTGCAGAACGGCCTCATCGAGCGCAACGCCGGCGTGCCGCAAGAGCGCCGCATCGAATTCCGCGTCGGCATTCATCTGGGCGACGTTGTCGAGGAGGCCGACGGCGACCTGATGGGCGACGGCGTCAACATCGCCGCGCGATTAGAGAGCATCGCCAAGCCGGGCGCATCTGTCTCTCCGAGCAGGCCTATTGGCAGGTCAAGGGGCGGTTCGATCTCGCGGTCCACGACCTCGGCCCGAAAGTGCTCAAGAACATCGCGGAGCCAATCCGGGTCTATTCGCTCGAAGTTGGCCAGCCGGCGCAGGCGAAGGCCGCGCCGGCCCCGGCGCCCGAAAAGACGGGGCCCCCGCGCCTCTCGATGGTCGTCTTGCCGTTCGCCAAGATCGGCGGCGACCGGAGCAGGAGCATTTCGTCGACGGGGTCACGGAGAGCCTCACGACCGACCTCTCACGCATACGACATGCTGTGGTAATCGCCCGCAATACGGCGTTCGCCTACAAAGGCAAGCCGTTCGACGTGAAGACGATCGGGCGCGAGCTGAACGTGCGCTATGTTCTCAAGGGCAGCGTCCAGCGTGGCGGAAACCGCATGCGCGTCAATGTCCAGCTCATCGACGCCGAGACGGGCAATCATCTGTGGGCCGAGCGGTTCGACAAGCCGCTCGCCGATCTCTTCGACATGCAGGACGAAATCGTCGCGCGCCTGGCTGGCGCGCTGAACACGCAGCTCGTCGCCGCCGAGGCGCGACGCGCCGAACAGGCGCCGAACCCCAACTCGATGGACCTCTATTTTCAGGGTTTGGCTTGGCTCAACAAGGGTCTGACCCCTGACTTTGTGGCGCGAGCCCGCAGCTTTTTCGATCGCGCGCTCGCCGCCGATTTTGGCAATGTCGACGCGCTCGTCGAATCGGCGCGCGCGGACCTGTTCGAGGGAGCAAATTTCTTCGCTCTTATTGCAATGTGTGTTGACATGAGCGATAAAGGCTCTGGGCTTTGGGGGCGAAGATGAAGCCGTCGGATTTCGCGGGATGGCTGGCCGCGCTGTCGTCGTTGAGTGCGGCGCAGCGCCGTGTCGTGTTTCGCGAGCTCGCGCTCGCGGAAGCTGACGATCCCTGTGAGGAGGGCGTCGAGATCTGCGAACCGAGGTCTGCGGCGGGGGACGCGAAGAGGGCCGAGGAGCGCAGCGATGCGGTTGCGGCGACGCTTTCCGCATCGGGCGAGCGCGATATTTTCCGGAAAATCGCAAAGGAGCGTTATTCGCGGACGGGATGTCCGCGCTGCGGCGCGCTCGATGTCCGGCCCTGGGGTGAGGCGAGAGGTTTGCCGCGCTATCGCTGCGTGGAATGCCGCAGGACTTTCAATCCGTTCACCGGCACTCCGGTGGCCGGCCTGCACAACAAGGATCGCTGGTTCGATCAGGCGCGAGCCCTGATCGAAGGGGAGAGCCTCGCCAAGGCGGCCGACCGCTGCCAGATCCACCCGAGCACCGCCTTCCGATGGCGGCATCGGTTTCTCGCCGCTCTCAACCTCGACAAACCCAAGAGCCTTTCGGGCATCGTCGAGGCCGATGAAACATTCATACTCGAGTCCTTAAAGGGTCGGCGGGGCGGCCTCGCCAGGCCCGCGCGCCGCCGCGGCGGCAAAGCCGCCAAGCGCGGCCTCTCGGCCGAGCAGATTCCCGTCGTCGTGGCTCGCGACCGCAGCGGCGCCACGTTCGACGCCGTCCTGTCCCGCCTCGACGCCGCCAGCCTAAAAGAAGCGTTCGGCGAACGAATTCCGCCTTCAACCGATTTCTGCTGCGACGGCGGCTCGGCCATCACCGCTTTCGCCAAGCGGGCCAAGCTCAAAGTCCATGTCCTACCCGCGCCCGGCAACCCCAAGCCCGAAGAATCGCAGTTCCATATAAACAACGTCAACGCCTACCACGGACGCCTCAAAGAGTGGATGCGACGCTTCCACGGCGTCGCCACCGAAAACCTTCCCACGTACCTGAGTTGGCGCCGAACCCTCGAAGCCATGCCCGCCGATGGCGGCCCGGCTCCCTGGATCGCCGCCGCTGCCGGACTCGGACCGTATCAACACGAAACACAATAAGAGCGAATTTCTTTGTGACCGATCATACGGCGGCCTTCGCGGCGGCCGAAGCGAAGCTGACCAAAGCCTTGTCGTCGGTCCCGGACCATGCGCGCGCACATTTGTACTTGGCAATTGTCTACATATTCACCAAGCGCGCGGCGCAGGGCATCGCCGAATGCGAACATGCGTTGGAGCTCGATCGAAATCTCGCCGAGGCCCATGGCGCTATCGGATTTGGCAAGATTTTCATCGGTCGCGCCGAAGAAACAGAGGCTCACGTTGTCGAGGCCCTGCGCCTCAGTCCGCGCGATACGGTGGCCTACCGCTGGATGAACACCGCGGGCGTTGCGAAGCTCCACCTTGGCATTTGGGAGCAAGCGGCCGCGTGGTTTCGCCGGGCGATCGAGGCCAACCGAAATAATCCGTATCCACATTTTGAGTTGGCCGCCTCCCTCGCGCAGCTTGGCCGACCGGATGAGGCGCATTCCGCCGTCAAGGCCGGCCTGGCGCTCAACCCGGCCTTCGCCGTCTCCCGCTTTCGCGCCAACGTGGCCGCGAGGAGCGACGACCCGACGTTTCTGGCCCAGCTCGAGCCGACTTTCGAGGGCCTGCGCAAGGCCGGAGTCCCCGAGCAATGACCGCCGCCCGCCGCTCGCCGCGATCCTCGCCCCCGAGGTTTGGGGGGCTCACACCGCCTCCAATCGAAACAAGGGTTCATAAGACGGTTCGATTGTTATACGGCCGACGGGCAAAACGGGCCGCGCATCGGGCAGGTTGATCTTGTAGCGCGATAACAACTGCGCCATGACGATCTGCGCTTCCGATAATGCGAACGAAAGGCCGATGCAAATGCGCGGTCCCGCGCCGAAGGGAACATAGGCTGGCGTCTGCGTCCACGGGGCCGTCTTTCTGGCGAATCGACTGGGGAGAAAAGCGATCGGCCGATCCCAGAACTTCCGATGGCGATGCATGACCCATGGGCTGATCCACACCTGCGTGTTGGCGCCGATTTTTTCGCCGCAAATGTCGTCGGGTCCATTGGCGACCCGAACGATTTGAGGAACCGGCGGATAGAGCCGCAAAGCCTCCAAAAGCACGCTGCGCAACCGCTGCCAGTTCTGGAGATCGTCGAGGGAGTTGATCCGCTCCGGCGGAAAAGCGGCGACTTCCTCGCGGACGCTCGCCTGTTCTTCAGGATCCATCGCCAGGAGGTAGCTCGCCCAGAACATCAGTCGCGCGGTCGTCTCGGAACCCGCGAAAAACATGGTCGCGCATTGGTCGCGGGTTTCCGCATCCGATAGCGCCTCGCCGGTTTCGGCGTCCCTGAGGCTCAACAGCAGGTCGAGGAGATCGCGATCGCCCGCCTCTGTCGGCGACGCCTTGCGTCGCAAGATGATTTCGTCAATCGCCGCGGACCATTGTTTCTGAAAACGCGCGCGCCTGCCGTTCGCGAAGGCGAAGGAGCCTTCGCTCTTCGAAAACCCGTCGATGAGGGTTGGCCGTCCCGGTCCTTCGATATAGTCGCGCGCCATATGGCCCAAGGTCTCGCGGTCGCCGCTCTCCGGCATGGAAAACAAGGCGCGCAGGACCGCCTCCAACGCCGTGTCCTGGAAGGCTTTCGAAAGATTGGCCCTTGCAATCGAACGCAACAAATGCAGACCCGCGTCGCGAAAATGCGGCAGCAGCAGGCCAATGCTGGCGGGCGCGAACGTTGGCGCCAGAAGGCGGCGCTGACGGCGCCAATCGGCGCCTTCCGCGAGAAAAAGCCCTGAACCGCCGAGCGGGCGCGCGAAACGAGTGACAGAGTAAGGGCGCCGATAGTTCGCGGCGTTGGCCGCCAGCACGTGACGCACGCCTTCGGGATCGCTGACGAGCAGGGTTTCAATTCCCATCACGCGGTTTCGGACGTAGAGCCTGTCGAAAGCGTAGTCCGGCCAGATTGACAGCGTGGAACGCGTCACTCTCCAGAGGAGGCGCCAGACCGGCAAATCCTTTATGTGAACTGGCGGCGCGGGCGGGACGAAGGGCAAGCTCTGGACGGTCATGACGACCCCGTTGAATTGAGCCTCTGGTCTCAGTTTTGGGCCCTGTCTTCGGCATCCCTGCTCAGTCCCACCACAGCTGGTTCTTCGGCAGGCGCCCGCTTGGATCGTAGGCCGCGACCTTATGGGGCAGGCCGCTCCAGCGCCAGAGGACGAGATTGGCGTCGCCGGGCCCCGCGGCTATTGCATAGCTCGGCGCGATGAGACCGGCTGCGCCACCCGCGATCAGCCGCCTGGCGAGGCGCCAGGACGGCTCACGGCCCGCCGCCGCTTCCGTGAACCAGGCTGAGGCCATGTCGTCTTCGGCGACGCCGGCGCTTCGCCGGTCGGCCTCGGCGCGCAGGTCGACGACGTCCTCGCAGTCGATCTCGTAGGTGCAGAGCACATAGGGTTCGAATTTTCGGGCGAAACCCTGCGCCGCTTCCTTGATCGCGGTCATCGGTTCGAGCGCGACATAGAGTGCGGGCATGCCTCTCGGGTTGAACCGGCCGCCGTGGATGGCGGCGCCGTCGCCGGACAGCGGCCTGAACGACCAGCGGGGATCGTGGGCGCGCCAGGCGAGGCCCTGAAACCTCAAGCAAAGCCGCCGATTGCGATCGAATCGAGATAGTCGCGCAGCGCCGTCGCCTGACCGGATTTCACCAGCTGCTCCGCGGTGCGCCCGCCGAACGCGGGAATCGGCTCGGCGCGGTACCAAGCCATGGCCTGCGGCGGGCCGCCCGCCCACGCCGAGACGCGGGTGAGAATCTCGTTCATCTCGCGCAGACGCGTCTGCGTCTTGCTCGCGCTCAGCCGGCTCGTCTTGTAGAGCGCCTCGGGCGCGAGCCCGATCGTCTCGGCGAGCTGCTTCTTGCTCAGACCATAATCGGGGAACACCGCTCCGGCAACGGCGCCCCACAGAGCACCCTCGCTGGCGACCCGCACCGCTTGTGCAGGGGGCCCTGCCGCCCTATGTAATAACCGATTAATAGGGCAAACGCGATGCCTACCCCAAAGCGAGAGCGGACCGTTCGGCGTGCACCCAGCACAAGGCGTGTTCGCCGACGCGGAACTGGCCGGCGCCGTCTGACACGACGATGGCTTGGCCGAGCAGGCCTTGCTCGCGAACGGCGCCGTGCGACCTCGATCGCGTTGCGCTGCTTGTCGTTGGCGGGGATGAGCTTGTGGACCAGGCGCATGATCTGGTGGTTCTATCGCGCCTTAAAAGAATACAAGCTCGCCCCGAGCCTCGAGAAAGCCGAGCGTTTGCGGGCGCAGTTCGACCGCATCTTCAACCGCTCCAGAACCGGCTACGCCACCCTCGACAGCCTGCTCAGGCGCCTCTTTCGCCTCAAGGACGATCTCTTGCGCGTCCTCGACCATCCCCATATTCCGCTGCACACCAACGCCTCGGAAAACGACATCCGCGTCTTCGTCACCAAGCGCAAAATCTCCGGCGGGACCCTCAGCGACAGAGGCCGCGACGCCCGCGACGTCATGCTCGGGCTCGCCAAGACCTGCAGGAAGCTCAAAATCCCCTTCTTCGACTATCTCGGCGCTCGCCTCGCCATTCCAGGCCCCGAAATCCCGATCTCGCAACTCTCGTCAGGCCCGCCCCAAGCTAACGCCGCCCGGAAATTCGCCCCGGTTACTCATTCTTGGTCTAACCCCTTGAAAACATTGCTTTTACGTGGCGAGAATGTTTGGATTCCCTTCCGGGAAATTTGGATTTCCTTCCGCCCGGTTTGGAAATCCTTCCGCTTTTCTTGGGAATCCTTCCATGCCCTCGGGGGTCGTCGAGAAGGCCGATCGACAGGCGCGCGACGGCAAAGTGGAGTCGCCCGGGAATGGCGCCGCAAAGGATTGAAAAGGTTGGATTCGCGCCGGGAACTGGTATGGCCACGGAAGCCTCGAGCCCCCAACATCTGGTACAAGGACCCGCCGCTGGCCGTTCGCGACTCCGGAGGCCGCGATCACGAGGAAAGCGACAGTTTTTGGCGCCTAATGCATTGAGAGAGCTTGGTCGTCGCCGAGACTGCGCGCTCCGCGCCGGCTTGGCCAGCGGCTACCCCACAGGCTCTTGCACGATGTCCACGTAGAGGTCCGGCACGTACATTTCCGCCGGGATCGGCGCACGGTGGTATTCGGGGTTGTGGACCCGCGGGGGCAGGGCCGGCTTCTCGTGCGGCACCTCCTCGTAAGGCACCCGGGTCAGGAGATGGGCCATGCAGTTGAGGCGGGCGCGCTTCTTGTCGACCGCCTCGACCATCCACCACGGCGCCTCGGGGATGTGGGTGCGCTCGAGCATGGCCTCCTTGGCCTTGGTGTAGGCCTCCCAGCGGCGGCGCGACTCGAGGTCCATCGGCGAGAGCTTCCACTGCTTCAACGGATCGTTGATGCGCATGAGGAAGCGCAGGTTCTGCTCGTCGTCGGTGATCGAGAACCAGTACTTGACCAGGATGATGCCCGAGCGCACCAGCAGGCGCTCGAATTCCGGTGCGGACTGAAAGAAATCCTCGTATTCCTCGTCGGTGCAGAAGCCCATCACGCGCTCGACGCCGGCGCGGTTGTACCAGCTGCGGTCGAACAGGACGATCTCGCCGCCGGCCGGAAGATGCGGGACGTAGCGCTGAAAGTACCACTGGCTGCGCTCGCGCTCGCTCGGCGCCGGCAGCGCGACGGCTCGACAGACGCGCGGGTTGAGCCGCTGGGTGACGCGCTTGATGACGCCGCCCTTGCCGGCCGCGTCCCGTCCCTCGAAGATGACGACCAGCTTCAGCTTCTTGTCGACCACCCAGTCCTGCAGCTTGATGAGCTCCCGCTGCAGGCGCAGGAGCTCGGAGAAGTAGAGCTTGCGCGGGAAGGCGTGCCGCTCCGGCAGCTCATGCCCCTCCGCCAGGAGGTCGGCGAGTTCGCTGTCCTCGAGCTCGAGCTCCAGATCCTCGTCGAGGTTGTCCTGGATTTCGGCGTTGATGCGATGCTGCATCGCGCTGACCGAGTCGTTCCTGTTCGCGCTCATGATCGGCACAACCCCTGCGGTCACCCCATGATTAGCAAAGCCTCGGGGCGGAATGTCAACGATCGGGGTGAAGATTTTGCGACAGCGGCCCGGCGTCGCCGGGCGCGCTTGCGGACTCCTTTCGCGGCGCGCAAACCGACGCGCGGCTACTCGAGACAGGAGAGGAACGGCGTCGCGTTCAAGCTCTGAGCTGGACTCGCCGGCCCTGCCGACTCCGCGCGAGGATCAGCGCAATCGCGCACGAGCCGAGCCGGGCGAGGGTGTTGTCGGCGCGGCTCGTCAGCACGATCGGAACGCGCGCGCCGAGCACGATGCCCGCCATTTCCGCGTCGGCGAAATAGACGAGCTGTTTGGCGAGCATGTTGCCGGCCTCGAGATCCGGAACGACGAGAATGTCCGCCTGGCCGGCGACCGGCGACACGATCCCCTTGGCCCGCGCCGCTTCGAACGACACCGCGTTGTCGAAGCCGAGCGGTCCGTCGAGGACGCCGCCGACGATCTGGCCGCGGTCGGCCATCTTGCACAGAGCCGCCGCGTCGAGCGTCGAGCGGATGTCGGGCGAGACCGTCTCGACCGCGGAGAGAATCGCCACGCGCGGCGTGACGATACCAAGCGCGACCACGAGGTCGATGGCGTTCTGGACGATGTCGCGCTTGTCGATCAGGTCCGGATAGATGTTGACGGCGGCATCGGTGATGAACAGGGGCCGCGGGTAGGCCGGCGCGTCGATCGCGAACACATGGCTGATGCGCCGGGAGGTGCGCAGGCCCGTATCCGTCGCCACGACGGCATGCATCAGTTCGTCCGTGTGCAGCGCCCCCTTCATCAGCGCTTCGACCTCGCCGGCTCGCGCCATCGCCACCGCCCGGGCGGCGGCGGCATGGCTGTGCTCGGTCGAGACGATCTGAAACCCGTCGATGTCGATGTTGTGCGCGGCCGCGGCGCGCCGGATCTTTGCCTCCGGACCGACCAGCACCGGCTCGATCAGATCCTCGCGCGCCGCCTCGATCGCGCCCATGAGCGAGGCTTCGTCGACCGGATGCGCCACGGCGATCTTGAGCGGCCTCAGATCGCGCGTGGCGTCGATGAGTTGCTTGTAGCGACGGCCCTTCTCGCGCATCTCCTCGATGAATTCCTCGCGCGGCTCCACAACGATCGCCTTCTTCGGCGCGACGATCTCCGCCGACCCGGCCATCGCGAGCTCGCCGCGCTGATTGGTCGCGCGCACTTCGATCATCACTCGCCGCCCTTCGGGTGCCTTGGACATCACCTTGGCGACGATCGTGATCACGTCGCCCGGCCGCGTCGTAGTCGTCGTCTCGATGGTCTGGCGGACCAGCTTCGAGCCGGCCCCCGGCAGCCGCCCGGCGATGAGCGCGCTCATCAGCGCGCTCGCCCAGCCGCTCTGGGCCGCGTCGACCTCGAAGGCGCGCGTCGCGGCGACCACTGGATCGACGAGGCCTGCGCCGATCGTCGCGGCCTGCGTCGCGAGCAGCGAAAAGTCCTCCGAGGTCAGCGTGTGGACGAGGCGATCTTCCTCGCCGACTTGAAGCTCGTCGAACGTGCGGTTTTCGATCGGAGACATGAAACGCTTTCGTTGTGACTGTTGCTGGAAGCGGCGGCCGTCGGGGGGCGACAATGCGCAACCGTATGCGCCTTTCAGCGCTCCTTAGCTCAGAACCGTCGCGCCGACTTGACCCGGATCAAAACAGCCGCCGCCTGCGGCCGTTCTATATCCTCTCGGCGGCAGGATCGCCACAGATGGTAAAGGACGATATAAGTGGGGCGGAGGGCCACCGGGGGCGCCGAGCCTCCAACTCTGCGGGGAGCAGGTGAGCGAGCCAGTCGACTCGCAGGAGGCGGTGTTCCGCTTTCTTGCCGACCCTGGCGAACATCGCCTGGCGGGGCCTGTCGGGCGCGTCGACACCGCGGGCGCCGTGGTCTTCCTCGCCGGTCCCGACGTCTATAAGGTCAAGCGAGCTGTCAAGTTCCCGTTCATGGATCTCTCGACGCTCGAGAAGCGGCGCGAGGCCTGCGAGGCGGAGATTGCCGTCAATCGCGACAATGCGCCGAGCGTCTACCTCGAAGCGCTGCCGATCGTGCGCAACGGCGCCTCCCTGGCGATCGGGGGCGCAGGCGACGTCGTCGAATGGGTCGCGCACCTCCGCCGGTTCGACGAGAACGCGACGCTTGACCGGGTCGCAGAGCGCGGCGGCCTTTCGGACGCGATTATCGACAAGCTTGCGCTGGCGATCCGGCGCTCCCACGCCCGAGCCCCACGGCGCGACGCCGCGCGGGCGGCGCACGAACTTGAAACCTATATCGAGCAGAACGACGCCGCATTCGCCGCATGGCCCGATCTGTTTCCGCCTGCGAGCGCGCGCCGTCTCACCCAGGAGTCCCGTCTTGCGTTCGCGGTCGCGCGGCCGGTGCTGCTGGCGCGCGGCGCTTCCGGACACATCCGTCGCTGTCACGGCGATTTGCATCTGCGCAACATCGTCCTCATCGACGGCGAGCCGACCTTGTTCGACGCGGTCGAGTTTTCCGACGAGATCGCCAGCGGCGACGTGCTCTACGATCTGGGGTTTCTGTTGATGGATCTCGAGGAACGCGGCCTCCGCGCGGCCGCAAACCGGCTGTTCAACCGCTATCTCGGCCCCGAACCTCCGCACGCCATGGCGGGCCTCGCCGCGCTGCCGCTTTTCCTGAGCCTGCGCGCCGCGATCCGGGCGAAAGTCGAGGCGGCCGCCGCCGAGCGGCTCGAAGGCAAGAGGCGGACGCAAGCGCGCTCGCTCGCCCGCGCCTATTTCGATCGCGCCGCCGCGTTTCTTCGCTATTCGCCCCCGAGGCTCATCGCGGTCGGCGGTCTTTCGGGCGTGGGCAAGAGCGCGCTTGCCGGCGCGCTCGCGCCGCGGATCGGTCGGGCGCCGGGGGCGCTCTGGCTGCGCAGCGACGTCGAGCGTAAGTCGATGTTCGGCGTCGAGGAAATGGATCATTTGCCCGAGGCGGACTATTCCCCCGATGTTTCGCGCGAAGTCTATCGACGCATCGACGACAAGGCGCGGCGCGCGCTGAGGGCGGGCCATTCCGTCGTTCTCGACGCGACCTTCGCATCGGCGGGCGACCGAGCAGCCGTCGCTCGCGGAGCCTCAGAGATAGGCGTCTCCTTCGACGGCGTGTTCCTCGGGGCGCCGCTCGAGACTCGGCTGGCTCGCCTCGCGCATCGCCGGGCGGACGCTTCCGACGCTGACGCGAGGGTCGCGCGCGCCCAGCGGGCCGATCCGCTTCACGAGCGCGGCTGGTCGCCGATCGACGCTTCGCAGGATCGGGATCGAACAGCGGCAACGGCGTCGAGGCGGCTGCGCGTCGAGTGAGGCGAGCGGTAGAGAGATGAGGACCGCGCGGCTTGACCGGCCGCCCCAAATC
The DNA here is from genome assembly GCA_963758335.1 of uncultured Alphaproteobacteria bacterium. GTDB lineage: Bacteria > Pseudomonadota > Alphaproteobacteria > Rhizobiales > Beijerinckiaceae > Roseiarcus. The sequence continues at coordinate 170,173 of CAVWVF010000006.1, forward strand.
AGAGTTAACATCGTTCATGCCGTGTTCAACGGAACGGCGGCATGACGACAACAACCAGGTTCGGCGATGGGGCTGGGCCGTGGGCTTCGGGCCTGACTCCCTAGGTTGGGGACCGGAGCGTACCAAGGGAGCGGACATGAAGAGTCAATCGTTCAGGGTCGCAGTTTCGGCCTTTCTCCTGACCGCCGCCATGGCGCTGGCGACGACCGGCGTGGCCCACGCCCAGAGCGTCATGAAAGAGTGCGGCAACGAATGGAAGGCCGCCAAGGCCAACAACACGACCAACGGCATGACCTGGCAGCAATTCTTGGCGCAATGTCGCGCGCAGAAGGCGGCCGCGCCGGCGGCGGCTCCCCCGCCGGCAGCGGCTCCCGCGCCGGCAGCGGTTCCGGCTCCGGCGCCCGCGCCGGCTCCTGTCCAGGCCTCCCAGCCGAAGCCCGCTCCCGCGCCGATGAAGCCCGCGGCGCTACCAACTGGCGCGGGCGAGTTCAGCACGGAAGGCGAGGCCAAGGCGCGCTGTCCGTCCGACACCGTAGTTTGGCTGAACACCAAGTCCCATATCTATCACTACGCCGGCACGCGCAGCTACGGCACGACCAAGCAGGGCGCGTACATGTGTGAAGCCGATGCCAAGGCCGCCGGCGACCGCGCCTCCAAGAGTTGCATCGGCAAGAAGGGCCAGGAGCCGCAATAAGCTCCGCTAATCGAGGCTGCTTCGCCTTAAGGAGGGCGGGCGGCCGGGAGGATCGTCCGCGCGAAATACGGCCGGCCAGCGGACTGCCGGGGCGCGTTTCAGCACCGCGACAGACGGCCGATTCTCGACGTCAGGAGTGCAAAGACCGGCGGTCTCGGAGGCCGGTTTCGGGTTGGCGCTGCGCCTTGTCCGCGCCCGCCGGTTTGACCCTCAGCTTTTCGAACGGAGGCCTATAGCCGTTCGCTTTGTACTGGGCCGGAGATATCGGGATTTTTTTCGAGCCGTACGCCACCATGATCGTCCCGTCTTGCAACAGATACAAACCGGTCGCCATACCAGACTCCTCGCTTTTTAAATCGATCAGCGGCTCCTGAGTGACGGTAGCAGACTGGAAAAACACTGTGGACCCTTTGCCGCGGCCATGACTGTAGCGCCGCAAGATGCTTTTGACAACCGACGCGGTTGCCCACAATCCCGCATCTAATTCGTGAGCACGGGCGAAACGGGCGGTGGAGCGGGCGGATTTCGGCCGCGGCCGCGGGTCGAGGCGGGTACGAGACGAGCATGCTCGCGCTATGGTTGTAGGCGACCGCCCTCCTGCATCGTTGACGAGTTCCCGCCCCGATCCTGCGGTCACGGCTACGCCGTGGCCGGCCGAGCCCGGCGGCGTTTGCAGGACTGGCGGAAGAAGCCGGGCGATCATCCGCTCGGCGCCGGCTGCAGGGAAAGGATGGCGGCGCGCGCGTCGCGGATCAGGTCGAGAGCGCCTGCCGAAAGTCGCACGATCAGCCGGCGCGCGTGGCGCACGACGCGGCCCGCCAGGGCGATCAGATGAAACCGCATCGCCTTCATGCGCCGCGCCGCCCAATCGCCGCCGAGCACCAGACGCTTCATCATCGCGTTGAGATTGTGGGCGAGAACCATGATCGCCCACCACGCCGCATTGGCCCCGAACAGCCCGCTCGGCAGCCGCCCGCCGGCGAGATCGTCCTTCATCACGGCGTGCGCTTCCTCGCTCTTGCCGCAGCGCTCGCGCTGCCAGCGGATCAGTTCGTCGCCCGCCAGCGTGCGGTTGGTGACGAGGCCGAACAGCTTGTAGCGGCCCAGCCGAAAGCTCATCGTCGGGAAGGGCAATTGCTCGGCATCGCCGAGATCGAGTTCACCCAACGGCTCGCGGATCGCCAGAAAGCGGTAGTCCGGCGCCGTCTTGCTCATGCCCGCCCAGTTCGGCACGTAGCCGACTTCCGCCCATTGCTGGCCGGCGGCGTAGCGCTCGCCATCGACGATCCGATCGAGCGCCTGCCAGGCCGCCTCGGGCAGTTGCGCCACCGCCTGCCTGAACTCCCCGGTCACGTCCGCCCCGATGGCGAATTCGATCACCCCGAAGCGCCGGTTCTTGCCCTCGGCGCAATACTTCAAAAGATCGTGCTGATAGGCGGCCGTATCCGAGCGCAGGTAAAGCTTCCTCACCCCGGCCGGAAGCAGGCGCGCCGCCTCTTCGAGAACGCGCAATTGCTCATGCCCCGCCGGCACGTTGCCGTCGCGGAACTCCGAATGCACGATCAGGCCCTGCTCGGCCCACCAGCTATTGAGCGGCTGATAGGCCTTGAAGTGCTTGTAGCAGTACAGCGCCGCCCGCTTGTGCGTCTCAACGAGCGTGGCGTCCATGTCGAGCGTCGCCTGCGCCGCCGGATGCTGCGCCTGAACCGCCTGCAGAAGATCGCCGTTCACCCGCCACAGGCCCGCCACGCCCTCGCTCGACGCCGGGATGAACGCCCGTCCGGCTTCCCGCCGCGCCTCCTCGCCGGCATCGTGAAACCCCGTAAGCCAGCGGCCCGTCGCATGCGGCGAGGGCAGCGTGCGCGACCGCTGCCGCCGCCAGCGCCGCGCCTCGGCCCGCCGCTCCCGCCGAGTGCGCCCGTGCGCGTCCGCCGCCCGCACCAGCCGGCACAGACCGCCGTCCGCCTCCAGCCGGTCGAGATCGTCGAGACCCTCGCCCCCGGCAAGGTTCAGCAACACCAGCCCCGACACCATCTGCCGATCGCTCCAGCCTTGGCTGCCGCTCATCGCCACGTGGCGCGCCACCGATTGCTCCAGTCCGGCCGCGCGCCACAGCTCCAAATACAGGGGAAGCCCCGCAAGACCGGTCAGTCCCGCCTCGCCCGCCTCGCTTTCGTACTGGAACGGCAAGAGCCCCTGTGTCACCCTCACTCACCTCGTTGGTGATGGCGTTGATTCGCAAATCCAGCCTATCTCACTGATCAATCAGGACCAACAGGGCACTTCACTTCCTTTGATGCGGAATCAGGGTTGCGGCGGGCCTGTGGCGGGTGAACGGCGATCTTCTGCAGGCGGTTCAGGCGCAGCATCCGGCGGCGCAGGCGACGCTCGACATGGACGCCACGCTCGTTGAGACGCACAAGCGGGCGGCGCTGTACTGCTACAAGCACTTCAAGGCCTATCAGCCGCTCAATAGCTGGTGGGCCGAGCAGGGCCTGATCGTGCATTCGGAGTTCCGCGACGGCAACGTGCCGGCGGGGCATGAGCAATTGCGCGTTCTCGAAGAGGCGGCGCGCCTGCTTCCGGCCGGGGTGAGGAAGCTTTACCTGCGCTCGGATACGGCCGCCTATCAGCACGATCTTTTGAAGTATTGCGCCGAGGGCAAGAACCGGCGCTTCGGGGTGATCGAATTCGCCATCGGGGCGGACGTGACCGGGGAGTTCAGGCAGGCGGTGGCGCAACTGCCCGAGGCGGCCTGGCAGGCGCTCGATCGGATCGTCGATGGCGAGCGCTACGCCGCCGGCCAGCAATGGGCGGAAGTCGGCTACGTGCCGAACTGGGCGGGCATGAGCAAGACGGCGCCGGACTACCGCTTTGTGGCGATCCGCGAGCCGTTGGGTGAACTCGATCTCGGCGATGCCGAGCAATTGCCCTTCCCGACGATGAGCTTTCCGACGCTGGGCCGCTACAAGCTGTTCGGCCTCGTCACCAACCGCACGCTGGCGGGCGACGAACTGATCCGCTGGCAGCGCGAGCGCTGCGGCAAGAGCGAGGAAGCGCACGCCGTGATGAAGGACGATCTCGCCGGCGGGCGGCTGCCGAGCGGGCTGTTCGGGGCCAATGCGGCGTGGTGGGCGATCATGGTTCTCGCCCACAATCTCAACGCGATGATGAAGCGTCTGGTGCTCGGCGGCGATTGGGCGGCGCGGCGCATGAAGGCGATGCGGTTTCATCTGATCGCCCTGGCGGGCCGCGTCGTGCGCCACGCGCGCCGGCTGATCGTGCGACTTTCGGCAAGCGCTCTCGACCTGATCCGCGACGCGCGCGCCGCCATCCTTTCCCTGCAGCCGGCGCCGAGCGGATGATCGCCCGGCTTCTTCCGCCAGTCCTGCAAACGCCGCCGGGCTCGGCCGGCCACGGCGTAGCCGTGACCGCAGGATCGGGGCGGGACTCGTCAACGATGCAGGAGGGCGGTCGCCTACAACCATAGCGCGAGCATGCTCGTCTCGTACCCGCCTCGACCCGCGGCCGCGGCCGAAATCCGCCCGCTCCACCGCCCGTTTCGCCCGTGCTCACGAATTAGATGCGGGATTGTGGGCCACGCCCTCGTTCGACGCCGGGATGAACGCCCGTCCGGCTTCCCGCCGCGCCTCCTCGCCGGCATCGTGAAACCCCGTAAGCCAGCGGCCCGTCGCATGCGGCGAGGGCAGCGTGCGCGACCGCTGCCGCCGCCAGCGCCGCGCCTCGGCCCGCCGCTCCCGCCGAGTGCGCCCGTGCGCGTCCGCCGCCCGCACCAGCCGGCACAGACCGCCGTCCGCCTCCAGCCGGTCGAGATCGTCGAGACCCTCGCCCCCGGCAAGGTTCAGCAACACCAGCCCCGACACCATCTGCCGATCGCTCCAGCCTTGGCTGCCGCTCATCGCCACGTGGCGCGCCACCGATTGCTCCAGTCCGGCCGCGCGCCACAGCTCCAAATACAGGGGAAGCCCCGCAAGACCGGTCAGTCCCGCCTCGCCCGCCTCGCTTTCGTACTGGAACGGCAAGAGCCCCTGTGTCACCCTCACTCACCTCGTTGGTGATGGCGTTGATTCGCAAATCTCAGCCTATCTCACTGATCAATCAGGACCAACAGGGCACTTCACTTCCTTTGATGCAGAATCAGGGTTGCAGCAAAGATGTCCAACCTTATATTATCCCTCTGGGCTCGGTTCTTGTTTTGCGGCCGCCGCCGTCTCCTTGATGAGCCTTACTTCGCGATAGACGCACAGAACCTCCGCCATCTTCTGCTTGAACTCCGGATCGCGGCGTTCCAGGTAGTAGCGGACCTTGTGCGGCTTTATCTCCTGCTCATTGAGGATTTTGCACAACGTGCCCTGAGCCAGCTTGCCGAGGCAGGCGTGTCCTTCGGCGGGTCCATGCTCGCGCGCATGGCGGGCAAGCAGTCGCGTCGTCCACAATTCGTGCGGATAGCCGAGATCCTTGGCCTTGCGGCAGGCGAGGTCGACAACCCATGCCTTGGCCTCGGCGGTGATCGTCGGCTCCTTGCCGGACCGCGGCCGATCATCGAGCGCCGCCAGCGCACCGTAGACCAGCGCCCGCTCGACACAGCGCTGAACGGTCTGATGGTGCGCGCCCACGGCCCGTCCCACCTGAAAAAAGGATGGCTCGTCCCGGTAGGCCAGCAGCATTCGCGCTCGCTCGACCCGGCCCGCCGGTTCGCTTCGCGAACGGGCAATCGCGCGCAAAGCCGCCAAATCCTCCTCGCTCATCGCCAATTCGATCGCCTTCCGCCGTCCCGCCACGACCTCAAACCTCGCTTCCGAATCAAAAGCGCAAAGGCTACAACCCATGTCGAGAAAAATGAATCCTGGGTACGTGATTGGATTCACGGAATCGATGAACTAGGCCGCTATCCCGGCGCGGACGGCATGAAAACAGGCTTCACCTGCTCAGCTGGCTTCAACGTTGTAGCGAGCGCCAATCACTACGGCCGGCGTCTCATCGTCGTGGTGCTCGGCGCGCTTTCGCCGAAGCTGCGCAACCAGGAGGCCGCCAGAAGATGGCGGAGGTTCTGTGCGTCTATCGCGAAGTGAGGCTCATCAAGGAGACGGCGGCGGCCGCAAAACAAGAACCGAGCGATGCGGTGGCGATTGTCTCCTACGACGAGAAGCCCAGCATTCAGGCAATCGCCACGACCGCCTCGGACTTGCCGCTCGAGCCCGGCAGACATGCGACCTTCGCGCGCGACTACGAGTACAAGCGCCACGGCACGGTCAGCTTGCTGGCCGGCATCGATCTGCTCACCGGCCAAATCCATGCTCTCGTCAAGGACCGCCACCGCAACCGCGAATTCATTGAATTCCTCAAGCTCCTCCGCTCATACTCAATTGAGTGAGGGGGGCGATGCAGCGCCGACCGGCGTGCCGATGATCGAGCCCTTGCCGCCGGAAAGGCTCGTGCCGCCGATGACGACCGCCGCGATCGCGTTCAGGTCGTAGCCCGACGCCCGCGATCGGGCCGCCGACGTTGAGGCGCAGAAGGTTAGGCGATCGCCGCGCCCCGCCGGACCCCGTCGAGCCTCCGGGCCATAAGCGGTTGGGCTCCCGCTGAAAAGAGGCGAGGGCTCCGCGTCCGACCCGCCACAAGGACGTAACGAACGTCGTCAGCCAGTTCGGCATCGCCGCGACGAGAATTGCCTCGACGCGGTTATCGAAGCCGGTCAGGATCGCAACCCCGGTCAGGGCGAAGGCCGCGCCGAGCGCGACGCGGCCGGCCGCCCCCGCCGCGGCAAGCCGCGCCTTGCCGGCGAAGCGCCCGAGAAGGAAGCCCACCGCAAAGAGCGCGCCCGCGGCGCCGAGCGCGTACACGGTCATCGTCAGCACGGCGGCGCCGAGCGATCCTCCCTTGGCCGCGAGCAGGAGCGCCGCCCCGAGCGTCGGGCCTGCGCAGGGCGACCAGGCGAAGGCCAGGACCACCTGTCGCCGCGTGGCCGACGAGACCCGCCCGAGGCAGGCGCTTGTGCAGGACGCCCGACGCACAGCCAATGGCGCCGAGCCGGGTCTCGGTGACGTCGCCCGCGGCCGGAAACATGAGCGCCGCGCCGATTGCGATCATGACGACCGCCGAAACCGCCCGGACGATGTAGGAATCGCCGAACTCGACGCCGAACGAAGCCAAGACTCCGCCGACCAGGCCGAACGTCAGAGCAAGCCCGAGCGCCAGCGCGATCGGCCCCCGCGGATCGCGAGCGCGCGCGCTTGCGAGCACAATCGGCGCCAGCGGCAGCACGCAGGGGCTGAGGATCGTCAGCATCCCTGCCGCCAAGGCGAGCGGCAGAGTGAGAATGAGGTTCACATCGCCGCCTTCAGAAATCTTGACGACGTCATCCTCGGTGACGCCCCAGGACATCCGTGCGACCTCCTTGCCGCCCTTGTAGGCGATGAGCGTCGAGCGCGGGCTGTTCAGCTTCGCCACCACGTCCTTCTGTTTATCGTAGTCGACCCGGAAAAAAGTGATCTTGTCGTGGGCGGGGTCATTTTTCAGGCGGTCTAGGATCGCGGCCTGCGCGTGGCATTGCACGCACCATGACGCGTACACGTGAACGACGACCGGCTCGCCTGACGCGATCGCCTTTTCGACCGCGGCCGAAACGTATGGATGTAACTCAAAAGGGTGTGCCGGAAGCGCCAGCGCGACGCCCGCAAGGCTCAACAGCGTCAAGAATGATCTACGGCTGTTCATTGTGGCCTCCTGCTGCGCTATTCGCAGCGTCGCCGTCGTTGTTACGGCGGGGACCGCCGGCTGGATCAACCGGCTCAGCGCGACTTCGATCGCCTTGAGGAACCGGTCGCGACAGGCGTCTAGCACCACCGCAAGCACAATAACCGTTCCTATGACGATCGGTTTCACGTTGTCGCCGACCCCAAACAATTGTAGCCCGGTCGAGAGCACCTGGATGATGCAGGCGCCGACCAGCGTGCCGATGATCGAGCCCTTTCCGCCGGAAAGGCTGGTGCCGCCGATGATGACCGCCGCGATCGCGTTCAGTTCATATCCCACGCCGGCGATCGGGCTGCCGACGTTGAGGCGCAAAAGGTAGACCATCGCGGCGACGCCGGCAGTCAGCCCGCTGATGGTGAAGGCGGCGATCTTGAAGATGCGCGGGGAATGGCCGGACAGCCTGACCGCCTCCTCGTTCGTACCGATGGCATAGATGAGCCGGCCGAAGACCGTAAACCGCAGGATGAACCATCCGACCAGAATGACCCCGACTGCGATCAGAAAGATCGAGGGGAACACGCTAAAGACGATGAGGTTGCCGAAATCGACAAAGGGTTGGGGAAGGCCGGCGATCGTCGAGTTGTTGCTGGTGACCCGCGCCGCGCCGCTCGCCACGTTCAGCATTCCGAGCGTGACGATGAACGAGGGGATCTTCCATTGCTCCACGACGAAGCCATTGATCGCTCCGCACAACGAGCCGACGCCCATGCAGCCGAGCAGCGCCAGCGGAACCGAGAGGACGACGGGAAGATCCTTGTCCGTCATGATGAGAGCGCCCACCACCGTGCACAACGCCAGCACCGAACCCACCGAAAGATCGATGCCGCCGGTCAGAATGACGAAGGTCATGCCCGAAGCGAGCACTGTGTTGATCGCGATCTGGACGAAGATCTTGAGGAAGTTTTCGGACGTGGCGAAATAGGGAGCGGTCAGCGAGAAGAACAACACGATCAGCACGAGGGCGACGGCGGGCGAGCGCGTCGCCCGCCAGCTTCGCCCCGGCGCGGTTGTCGAGCCCGAAGAAGGCGAGATCGATGCCCGCCGCTTTCTTGGCGTCCTTGTCGAGCTCGACGTCGATGTCGATCACCTTGACGCCGTCCTTGACCGCCTTGGCGATCGGCGTGACCATCGCCTTGGAGTTGGCCGGAGCGACGACGATGATGTCGTATTTCTGCGTGACGAAGTTCTCGATCGCGTCGACCTGAGCAGCGAAATCGCGTTCGTCCTTCATGCCGACCGCCTTGAAGTCGAACTTGTCGGCGTTTGCGGCCGCGTATTTCTCCGCTCCCGCCTCCATCTGCTTGAAGAACTCATTGGCCTTCATCACCAGGCCGACCTTCGGCTTCTCCGCGGCAAATGCCGGCTGCAGGCTTCCGGTCAGAACCGCCGCAGAACCGACGGCGCCGGCTACGACGAAGTGTCGCCGGGTTAGGCCTTCGCAGGCGGAATCGATTTCGTGAAGGACTTGGTCATTTGCTCCTCCCTTCGGGGCTTGGTCATGGCCGCCTGAAGCGACCCAGCTTTCGTCCTTCGGGAGCTCTGGCTCCCGCAAGCGCCATCTTACCGCTTTTTGCGCCGTTACGATCAATGGGCAAGAAAGAGGCCTTTTGCCGCGGACTGCCGACGCCGCGGGACGCCAAGGGCTCAGCCGCCGCTGGAGAGCTTCATGTGCTTGACGACCATGTTGGCGGCGCGGCCCGCCTGCAACACCTGCCCAGGATCAGGAACGTCGCAATGCTGAGGCTCGCCTGCGCCCACCTCAAAAGCCGACCCGCCTCGCCTCGTCAGCCTATCGTCTTCGGCTCAACGTCACGAGCGCCGAATATTGCAAATTTCGCCGTCCCGTAGATTGTCATGACCGCGACGAACGCTGTTTCGGGACGAGTATGACGAACCGCCGGGCTCGCGTGGACAGCCGCGCTCGTGGGTTGGCGTAACCGGAGGAAGTGCGCCATGAATTGATCGGGTTTTTTCAAGAATGCGCTGTTCGCGCTCGCGCTGATCGGCTTCAGCGCCGCAAGCCGAAGCGATCGAGATCCAGGGCGGCTCGAACCCGATCGCCCGAATGAACGACGGCCTCGTCTCGACCGCCGCAGTCCATCGTGGGGGCCATCGTGGAGGCGGGATGCATCGAGGCGGCGTGCATCCCCCCGGCGGCGCGCATCGGCCCACGCATCTCCCGGCACACCGCCCCTGCGTCCCGGGTCACCGGCCGGGCTATCGTCCCGGCTACCCGGGCGCCCGGCGGCGCCATTGCGGCCGGCGCGGCGATCGGCTTCGTCACGGCTGCGACCGCGGCCGCCTGGGCTGGCGCGCCGCCGCAACCGGGCCTCTGCTGGTACTACACCGACCCGAGCCGTCGGCAGGGCTTCTGGGACCTCTGCCCGTAGAAGCCGCTCCGCATTCGGCGCGCAGTGCGGGGCGGCCGTTTCTCATGAGCGAAGTTCGCTTTTGATCTGGGGCGAAACATCAGGCACCGGCGATTTGCTCTTGCCGGCTGACGCAAAAGCGGCTAGACGCCCGCATCCGCATCGGGGGCGCGCCGCCACCCGTGCGGGCCTGCGCGCCCGTAGCTCAGCTGGATAGAGCACCAGACTACGAATTTGGGGGCCGGGAGTTCGAATCTCTCCGGGCGCGCCAATGATTTCAAACGATTAGGATTGAAAGACGCGAATGACCAGAGTGAAGGCGTCTATATGGTAAGCACTCGGTAAGCAGGGTGCGGCAGTCGGGGCCACGGAAAATTACCGGCATCAAAACCCTCGACCCGGCCCACGATCAATCTCCACGCCAATGGTCCGCATCGCCATCACGTCCGCCGCCTTCGAGGCGATAGCCGCCACGCTCCCGCTTGGCAGCGTCGGCTACGAACCGCAGACAAACGCAAAGGGCGAACGGCTGATATGATCTGGCTTGAGGCGACCGTTGTCGACCGTCTCATGGCGATGCGCGGCCGGCCGAAAGCTACTGCGACGTGATCCTACGGCTCATCGAGTTGGAGCCGGGACAGCAGCCCTGGCGGCTGCGGCGGTGCCGTGGAGGCGTCGGTACCTTGGAGCGGTGCGGCGGCTCTTTGCCTTGCGCGCCGACGATCCGCATAAGCTCGTCAATCTGATCGACCTTCTGCGCCGGCTCCGGTTCCGGCGTTGGCGGCTCGCCCCCGCGGCTGAAATCCGCATCCTGAGCCATGCGCGTTGCCGCATCGGGACGATCCGGCTTGCCGGTCTTCCCCAGGATCGCATTGGCGAGCGAGCGGAGTGTGGATAGCAATTTCGTCCTCATTGCCCTGTCACCCTATGGCTGCGTAGGTTTCGCCCGATGTGCAACCTCTATAGCGTCACCAAAGGGCAATCCGCCATCCGCGACCTGTTCAGCGTGAAGCATGACCGCGCGGGCAACCTAACGCCTCTGCCGGCGGTCTTCCCTGATCAAATGGCCCCGATCGTGCGTGCTACCGGTGACGGCGAGCGCGAACTCGTCATGGCGCGTTGGGGCATGCCCGGACCGCCGCAGTATGGCGGCGCGCCAATCACAAACATCCGCAACGTGAAAAGCACGCATTGGCGGGGATGGCTCGGCAAAAGAAACCGCTGCATCATCCCGGCGACGTCGTTCTGCGAATACGCCGACACAAAGCCGCGCAAGACGCCCATATGCTTCGCGCTGAGCGAGGATCGGCCCTTGTTCGCGTTCGCGGGTCTGGACGCCCTGGAAGGGCGTGCGCGGCCCAAAGAGCGCACCCGTCGAGGGCGATCACGAGCTTTTTGGTTTCCTGACAACAGAGGCCAACGCCGTGGTCGCCCCCGTCCACGCGAAAGCCATGCCCGTCATCCTGACGACGTCGGACGAGGTCGAGATGTGGCTTGAAGCGGACACGGCCGAGGCGCTCGCGCTGCAGAGGCCTTTGCCGGACGACGCGTTGCGCATCGTCGCGAAGGGTGAGCGATCTGACGGCGTCTGACATTAGTTGTCGAACTCTTTGGAACGGGGCCGTTCTTGACAATGGATACAGTTTGGGTTGGTGCCGATCCTGGCGGCTCCGAAGCCTTTGGTGTTGCGATCATCGTCGAAGGCGGCGAAGTTACCACGGCCTGCGTCTCGTGCGCGGATGAAGCCGTCGCGATGATCACGGCGCGGCCGGCTGGTGTCGGTGTCGACGCTCCGTTGTGGTGGTCATCCGGGCGCTCTGCGGAGCGCGAGGCGGACCGTTGGATACGCAAGACGTATGGAATAAGACCCGGCACAGTGCAGACCCCTAACTCACTTCGAGGTGCCGCGCTCGTTCAGGGCGCAATGTTCGTTCAGCGACTTCGAGAGAAGTTTCCAAACGTCCCCGTCACGGAGTCGCACCCCAAGGCGGTCGCGATCGCACTCGGGGGTTGGGACGGTTTGCAACTCGCCGCGTTTCGTAGCGAGCATGAACGCGACGCCTATTTCTCGGCAGTCGCAGCGCGCGAGGGTTTTCGCGGCAGATGGGTCCGCGATCTGTCCCTGACACGTTCAAAGAGCGAGCAGGACACGACTTCGTCTTGGTTAGCCCCGGTACACTACTTCTGGCCATGAGAAGCCGGGCCTGAGATCGCCGTGCTGGCATGGTCACCCCTCGAAACCGCGCCCTAACGCGGCGCCGCCGCCGATCGGCGGGCGTTTCATGATGACGAAGCCCGCGCGCTCCAAATGCTCCACAAGGCGCTTGGCCACAATCTCGGACATCATCTCGTCAACGTTGTGGGACGCGCTTGCGGCCCTGGTATCGGAGCAGGTAGGCGAGCGCCGCGGTCAGGTCGGACGCGTCGGCGGGGTTAGGCGCGGGCAATGGGGGACAAGCTTCCGATATGCGTCTTCAAGCGCGTCAGTTGGACGTACCGAGCGATTTTCCGGGGATCGATTTCGAGAGCATAGAAGCACGTGTGCAGTTCCGGCTTGCTGGTCAACGGCATCTTGGCCGTTTCGCAGGAGCATGGAGTGCAGTCTGTTACAGATTTTTGGCTATGGCCGAATATGATCAACGGTTCACTCAGGGGATCATAAAGAACGGGCCTGGGCCTATTCCGAGACTAAGGTTCGAGCAGGAGCGAGACCTATTCGGCTTTTTCAGCACCGGTTGCTCTGTCATTGACTCATTCTCGTTTGGCATGTTCGCGATTGGCGCAATGTTGATGCCTGCGGCTTTCCCACTAGAGACCGAAAGGGACGAGCGACGGGTCGATCCCGACTACTGCTTTGGCAAATACTCCAACGCGTTTAGTGCAGACCCGATCCTCGCGGCCCTGCAACTAATCGGCAAAAACGGTGACCGGGATTGGGCGAACTTTTATAATGTCAGAAATATACTAACTCATAGGGTCGCGCCACCGCGAAGCTTTCAAAGCGGGGACCCTACTCAGCCAGACGCCATAATGATCGGGCCTAACATCGCACTCGATGAACAGACGACTTCATCTCGTCGAGGGCACGCGTTGCGCGGCTCCTATCAAGGCTTCTCGTGGCGAGCAATTCCTTTGTGCAGGTCCATGTCAAGTAAAGACAGCGGCCGGTAGTGGGTCAAATTGATCCGCCGGCGTTGGAGCGGCGCAGCGTCCCTTCGTGGATGGGCCGTTATTAGTCGCCATAGCGCGGCCGAAGCACTGCGAGCATGAGATGCTCAAGCGACGCGCGCTCTGCGGCGTCTGGTACAGGAAATATCTGTACCACAAAATCACGCCGCATGAGGTCCTTAGCGGCTTCGAGACTAGGGCAAATTCCATCTTTGACGAGTTGCGCACGGAGATTGCCGGGCTGATTTCCCATGAGATGGTTCTGATATACGCGCTGGCGCAGCCCACCGGCCGCGGTTTTAGTTCGGCCCGCGCGAATGGTCTCGTTAGGTTTCTTTGGATCGAAAATTCGGTAGATGCCATGCGCCTCCGTCAGGCGTTGCCGACACTGGTCGTCGAACCGAATTAGTGGCGAGGTAACTAGGCGCTCCAGCAGGGCCTCAAGCCGACGCAGCCAATCGGCGAGGTCAGGGGCATCTTGTCGGGTCGGACGGGTGGGACTCATCGCACCTCCAAAGCTGCGTGACCGGATGACTGCGCCTTACCTATTCGCTCTTATTGCGAAGTCTGTTGAGAGATGAGAGAGTTGGGTCGGGCTTGGAGGGCTAGTGAGATGGACACCGCGGCGTTTGCGACTTGGCTTGGCGGGATTGGGCTTTTGGACCCGGCGCAACGCGCCGAGGCGTTCCGGGAATTGGCGTTGGCCGAAGCGGACGATCCGATCGACGCTCACCCTGTCGATGCCGCCGTGCTGCCTTATGAGGCTGCTGTTGCGCCCTTGCTTCCGGTCGCAGAGGCGGACGATGCCGCGCCTGAGGAAGGCCTGTTGTCGAAGGTCGGGCGGGGTCGGATTGCGCGCTTTGGCTGTCCGCACTGCGGTGGGGATGATGTTCGTCCCTGGGGCAAGGCTGGCGGCAAGCCTCGGTACCGCTGCACGAGCTGCCGGAAGACATTCAACCCGCTGACCGGGACGCCTTTGGCCGGCTTGCATCACCAGGATCGCTGGCCTGACCAGGCGCAGGCGCTGATCGCCGGCGAGACGGTCGCGAAGGCCGCGGAACGCTGCAAGGTGGCCTACACCACCGCGTTCCGGTGGAGACATCGGTTCCTGTCCGCGCTCAATCTCGACAAGCCGCCGTGCCTGTCCGGGATCGTCGAGGCGGACGAGACCTTCATCCTCGAATCCTTCAAGGGCAAACGCCGCGATCTGCCGAGAGCATCGCGCAAGCGGGGCGGCAAGGCCGCCAAGCGGGGTCTGTCGGCGGAGCAGATCCCAGTTATCGTCGCCCGCGACCGCACCCGGCGCGACCATCGATGCCGTCCTGCCGCGGCTCGACGCCGCCAGCATCACGGCCGCGCTCGGGCAGGTCATTACCCGGCCAGCGGAACTGTGCTGCGATGGAGGTGCGGCGATCACCGCATTCGCTCGGCGCGCCCGGGTCAAGTTCCATGTCTTGCCCGCACCCGGCACGCCCAAGCCGGAGGCGCCAGATCTCCACATCAACAACGTGAACGCCTACCACGGCCGACTGAAGGAGTGGATGCGGCGCTTCCATGGCGTCGCCACCAAGAACCTCCCGAGCTATCTGAGTTGGAGGCGAACGATCGAGGCCCTCTCAACAAACTCGGTCCCGGACGCCTGGATCATGGGCGCCGCCGGATTGGGTCCATATCAACAGAGCTCGATATAAGAGCGAAACCAGAAGCCAAACGTCGTCTTCATTCTCGCCGACAACGTAGGCTACGGAGACCTCGGGTCTTACGGGGGCGGGGAACTGCGTGGCGCGCCGACGCCGAACCTCGACCAACTTGCCAGCGAAGGATTGCGACTGACCCAGTATCTGGTCGAGCCTGCCTGTACGCCGTCGCGGGCAGCGCTCATGACGGGGCAGTATTCAATCCGCAATGGCCTTTCGCTGGTCATCGTTCCCGGCAGCCCCCAATACGCTTTCCGCCCACGCCTATACGATGGCCGAAATGTTCAAGGGCGTGGGCTATGCGACCGCGATCTTCGGCAAGTGGCACCTGGGCGGCGAACCACAGAGCCTGCCGACCGCGCACGGCTTTGATGAATTCTATGGCCATCCCGCCCGACATTTCGTGGGACTCGGCGACATACGTGGGCACTGAGGCGCTCACGCACTCTTTCGATACACCCTACGATGTGTTGCTAGCGAAGGGTCCGCAAATCTATGAGGGCAAGGCCAACGAGCCCCAGGTGGTGAAGCCCTACACTCCAGAGGTACGCTCCAACATCGACTACGAGCTGGTGGCGAAATCCATCGACTTCATGCAGCGTCAGAAGGCGGCCGGGAAGCCTTTCTTTCTCTATCTGCCGTTTTCGATGGGTCACTTTCCCAATCTGCCCGCCCCGGAATTCCGGGGCGAGTCGCGCATCGGCAACTATGGCGACAAGCTGATGGAGGGTGATTATCATGTCGGGCAGATCCTTCAGACGCTGAAGGACCTCGGCGTTGACGAGAACACGATCGTCGTCTTCGCTTCCGACAATGGCCCGCAGGGTGAGACCAGCCGAGAGTTAGGCAATCAGGGAACGCCGGACATGGGCAATTCCGGCCCGTTCCGCGGCGAGCTCGGCGAAGCGACCGAGGGGGCGCGGACCTGTGGAATGATCCGCTGGCCCGGGCATATCAAGCCGAACACCACCTCGTATGCAATGTTCTCGATCATGGATTTCTTTCCGACTTTCGCTCACATCGTCGGCGGCAAGATGCCGACGGATCGACCCATCGATGGCGTGGACCAGATCGATGTCCTCACCGGCGCAAGCAAAACGGGACACCGCGAGAGTCTTCTGAGCTTCATCGGCGCCGACCTCGTCGCCGCGCGCTGGAAGCAGTGGCGCTTTTACTTCACTGACATTCATCCGACCGGGATCGGGCCGGAGCGGCTGCCGGGCATGATGTCGACGAGTGCAACGATGGCCGGCTACCCCAAGGCCTACAACATCGAGATGGACCCGCACGAAGACCTCGACATTACCGCGCTATTCGGCTGGATCACCGACCCGGCGCTCACGGCAGTCGAGGAGTATTTGGAGTCGGTCAAGAAGTATCCGAACCCGCCCGCGCCCAACATCACGCGATTCCGCGGCGGCTGATAGGCGACCGATCAAAGAGAGGCGCAGCACGGGCGGGGTTGCACGACCGATGACGAAAATCGTCTATGGAATAAGTAAGGCACGGATCGTTTGAAACCCACAGCAGACCTCCATTTCGCCAGTGCGGTGGCCGAAATCGGCGTGATCAAACTGATGTTGAGCGCGGATAACGCGCTTCTGACCGCGATGTGCTGCGCTTCATTGCTGGCCGACGCCGATGAGCGCAGCACGATTACGCGCGGCGAGGGCGAGGCGAAGGCGAACAAGGTGGTTTTGGAGGTGTATGACCGCGACCCCGACTTCTTCAAGCTCTACCGCATGCTGCAAGCCTACCGTCAGTCCCTGGCGCAGACGAACTCGACGATCGCGCTCTCCCCGGGCAGCGAGTTCCTGCGTTTGTTCGAGGCCGGCCTCAATCCCTCGCCGGCGCCATGGAGATGAGAGTGCGACTTGCGGGCGCTTGGGCCGTTTCGTTAAATTCCTGCGCCGGGGTGAACATCCGAAGACGGATCTGAGACATTTATGACCCGGCGCAGCAAGAGAGGATCGGGATCAATCACAAGTGAGCGCGAGCCTCAGACCCGAAACCGGCAAGAATCAAGAATCACCGGCAGTCTTCGAACAAGGCGACGCGCGATCCGCGAAAAGCTTGCCATCTTGGCTGCTGGTCGTCGTTGCGGTTTTCATGGTCCTCGCTGCGGCTGTCTTGGGCAGCCGTCTCATGGCCCCGCAACCATTTGCAGCCCAGCTTCAGGCGCCCAGCGTCCTACCACAGCCAACACCCACGCCGGCCGCCATAGCCGCGACCTACGTCGGTCGCGAGGCCTGCGGACAATGCCATGCGTCGGAAGTCAGGGCGTGGGAAACCTCGCACCACGCGGAGGCCATGCAACACGCGACCGAATCGACCGTGCATGGCGATTTCAATGACGCGCATTTCGTTTATGGCGACGTGACCACGACGTTCACCCGCAAGGACGGCAAGTTCATGGTCCGGACGGACGGGCCAGACGGCGCGCTGCAGGACTATGAGGCGAAGTTCACCTTTGGCGTGTCGCCGCTCGAGCAATATCTTCTGGAGCTTCCGGGCGGGCGGCTTCAGGCTTTCACCATAGCCTGGGATTCAAGGCCGAAAGCCGACGGCGGGCAGCGGTGGTTTCATCTCCACCCGAACGAGACGATCAAGGCTGGCGATCCGCTGCATTGGACCGGGCTGCAGCAGAACTGGAACTTTGAATGCGCGGAATGCCATTCGACCAATCTGCGCAGGAACTACGATCCCGTCAGCAGCGCCTACAAGACGAGCTACTCGGAAATCAACGTATCGTGCGAAAGCTGCCACGGACCCGGCTCCCTGCACGCCTCATGGGCGCGCAAGGACGCCGGCTGGCAGTCGCTGGATGCAACCAAGGGCCTTGCCGTGTCCTTCGATGAACGACGGGACGTGTCCTGGACGCTCGACCCGACGACCGGCAACACCGCACGCAGCGCGCCGCGGCGGACGACCCACGAGATCGAGACTTGCGCGCACTGCCACTCGCGACGCGGACCGATCTGGGCGGACGTCCCGCCCGGCGCGCCGATCGGCGATGGCTATCGCGTCGCCTTGCTCGACGACAGTCTTTACTTTCCGGATGGCCAGATTCGCGACGAAGTCTATGAATATGGGTCTTTCCTGCAAAGCCGCATGTTCCATGCCGGCATAACCTGCAGCGATTGCCACGAACCCCACAGCTTGAAGTTGCGCGCCCCCGGCAATGGGGTCTGCGTCCAGTGCCACGCGCCGGAAAAATACGATGTCGCCGCCCACCATCGGCACGCGCCGAATTCGGTTGGCGCGCAATGCGTATCGTGTCACATGCCGGCCCGCACCTATATGGTCGTGGATCCGCGCCGGGATCACAGCATGCGGATTCCTCGCCCCGATCTCAGCGTCGCGCTCGGCACGCCCAACGCCTGCAACGGCTGCCACACCGACAAGTCGCCGCAATGGGCCGCGGACCAGGTGAAATCGTGGCATGGCGCCCTAGATCCGGGCTTTCAGCATTTCGCCGAGGTTCTGCAAGCGGGGACCCTGGGCGCGCCCGGTGCGCGCGAGCAATTATTGGCGCTGGCAAACGACGCCACCAGCCCCGGCATTGCGCGGGCAAGTGCGATCAGTCGGCTCGACCGCGTCGTCAACTCCGCCCAACGCGAAAGTCTTCGAGCGCTGCTGCACGACGCCGATCCGATTGTCCGCAGGGCCGCCGCGCAGGCTTATGCCGGCGCGCCCGCAGAAGTCCGCCAGGATGTGGCGCCGCTCCTCGATGATCCCATCCGAGACGTGCGGCTCCAGGCGACGCAAACCCTCGCGACAGTGCCGGCGCAAAGTCTGAGCGAGGAGGAGCGCAGACGTCACGACAAAGGAATTGAAGAGTACATCGCCTCTCAGCGCAGCAACGCCGACCGCCCGGAAGCTCATCACAACATCGGCCTCACATTGATGGAGCTCGGCCGCGCGCCCGAGGCGGAAGCTGAATTCAAGAAGGCTCTGGAGCTGGAAGCGCTGGCGGTCGGGCTCAGGCTGCGAAGATTCTTCGCGATTTGCTCCGTCGCCATGCCTACGATCGGGAGAGCCTTTACGCCGCTGCCAGTTTTGCGCGTGATCTGGGGCATCAAGAAGAGGCGGTGGGCTATGCGACCCGCCTCGCGCAGCTAGAGCCCGATGATCCGGACATCCAGCGTTTCTTGAGTCAGATCAAGCAATGATGGCTGCCAATCTAATGCGTGGAAACGCCCACGGTCTTGAGCTCGGTGGCTTTGGGCCGCGCTGTCTGTGGATAGGCACCAGCGGCCTCGCTACGTTCCGCCCGAAAAAATTCTTGCATTTGCCGGATATTGCATAGCCGACCGCTTGATCCGGCGACATTGTCCCTTGGCGCGCGCTCCAGCGTCGAATCGTAGAGGAAAGCCGCGCGAAGAGGGGATGCACGCGCGCCTCATGCGCGCGGACGTCGATGCAGGTCATGAAAGGTTGAGCGCTCGCGCCGAAAAGCGGTGTCCTCCACCAATGAGGGGCAAGATCGCCAACGCCGTCGCCGAATGACCGCTATTTGCGTGCGCCGTGAGAAGGCGGCGCTTTCCAGTGGGTGCAAGCCCCACCCGGCGAACGCTCCAGCCGGAAGCAACCGGAGCAGTCATGGAGGTGACGAAATGGCTGAAGCCTTCGGTGTAGCAGGTCACATATAGGTGACGGCGCGAGTGTGCGGGCCGCAACGCGAGTGAACGCCGAGCAAGCCTCGAAAAGGTCGATGTGCAGGCCGACCCGACTGCAATTTCGGGGAAGGCTGATACGGCTGAGATGAGCGAAGACGACGCCCAGTCGCTGCACCGGGGTACTGGCGGCAGCACGTACACAAGGAAAGCGCGCGCAACACGGGAAGCCCCAAAGCGCGGTCAGGGATGACCAACCAGACGCCCGCGAGGGAGAGGCTGGGCGCTGTGGGGTGGCGGAGAGGCTTGTAGTACCGCTGAAGCCGGGTAACGCCGGGGGAGGGAAGGGGCCTCAGTTCAAGACAGACGCAAGACGTGGTGAGGGACCTGGAGATTGGGCAACCTATCAACTCCGAACAGCGTTCAGAAACTGCAGACGGCGTTGCACGCGAAAGCGAAGGCAGAACCCGGCTACCGCTTCTACGCCCTCTACGACAAGATCAGCCGCGAGGACATTCTGGCGCACGCCTATGCCCAGTGCCGCTCCAACAAGGGCGCGCCGGGCGTGGACCGTCAGGACTTCGAGGACATCGAGGCGTACGGGGTCGAGCGATGGCTGGGCGAACTGGCGCTTGCGCTCAGGCAGGAGACTTACCGACCGGACCCTATCAGACGCGTTTTCATACCGAAGGCCAACGGCAAACTCAGGCCGCTGGGCATCTCAACCTTGCGGGATCGGGTCTGCATGACAGCAGCGATGCTGGTGCTGGAGCCGATCTTCGAAGCCGACCTTCCATCGGAACTCTACGCCTACCGTCCCGGGCGAAACGCCCAACAGGCGGTGGTCGAGGTGGAAGAGCTGCTGTTTCGCGGCCATCCGGAAGTTGTGGACGCCGACCTCGCGGACTACTTCGGGAGCATTCCCCATGCCGAGCTTTTGAAGTCGGTATCGCGCCGGATCGTTGATCGGCGCGTGCTGCATCTGATCAGGATGTGGCTGGATTGCCCCGTGGAAGAAACCGACGATCGAGGACGGAAGACACGAACGACCGAGGCGCGGGACAAGCGGCGCGGCATTCCGCAGGGCTCACCCCTCTCACCACTGCTGGCCAACATTTACATGCGCCGGTTCGTGCTGGGATGGAAGATGTTCGGGCTTGAGCGAAGCCTCGGCACTCGCCTCATAACCTACGCGGACGTGATCCTGTGCAGAAGGGGCAAGGCCGAAGCGGCCTTGCAAAGCCTGCGCGAGATCATGGGCAAGCTGAAGCTGACGGTGAACGAGGAGAAGACACGGATCTGCAAAGTGCCGGAAGGAGAGTTCGACTTCCTGGGATACACGTTCGGGCGAATGTTTTCGGCGAGGACCGGGCAAGCCCGTATCGGCTACCGGCCGTCAAAGAAAAGCATTCAGCGGGTGGTCGAGAAAGTCCACGCGCTGACCGACCGATCGGGAACATGGCAAGAGACCACAACGCTGGTGAGCAAAGTGAACCGTACGCTGCGCGGATGGGCGAACTACTTCCAAGTAGGAACCGTCAGCAAGGCGTATCGGGCGCTCGACGCTTACGCGGCGATGCGGTTGCGCCGGTGGTTGCGCTTCAAGCACAAAGTCAGGCGACGAAGGGGCGGGAGCTATCCACTCTCGCACCTCTACGGGCACTTCGGGCTCGTACGTCTGAGCCGGCTTGGGCACGACGTGCCGTGGACGAAGGCGTGAGGTCTTGTCCGAGAGCCGGATGCGGGTGATCCGCACGTCCGGTTCGATGAGGGGGTTGTGTCAAGAAGACGCGCAAGCGTCATGCTGTACGAGAGATGAAGGTGGACCCTTCGAAGTCGCCTTGTAGGAGGAGGCTTCAAACCGCCATGAGCTGCTACGGTCAAAAGCCGCGGTGGTGAACGTCATGGTCAAAAGGCGTGGCAGTGATCACGTCAGGTATGGATGAGAGAGACGGGCGCAAGCGAACCTCTGACGACGCATCGAAACGAACTTGGACGGCATCGAAACCGGGGTCTCCCTCTTGCTCCGGGATCAGCGTGGAAGATACCTACTTACTGACCACGCGGTGTCCGGTGTTCAGGAGGCGTGACTCTCATCTGGGCCTTCGTACGGAACTTGAGACCCTGGTTGGCCATGCCAAGGGAAAAGGCACAAGCGGTTGACCCGCGAGGCTGAAAGTACCGATGGGCCAGTCAGGCGCGCACCGCCCCATAGTAGTGACGAAGCGGGGTAATGCCCGTGGAGCGAAGGGGGTGGGCCACTCACGGCGTTTGTTGGGTCAACGGGAGACCGGAGGAACTCAGCTGTCTCGCCGGAAGGCGCCAGCCTTCGTTGAGTGGCACGAGCCGGATGAGGCGAGAGTCTCACGTCCGGATCTGTGAGAGGCTCGGGGTGAAATTCCCCGGGCCTACTCGGCGTGTGGAAACGGAGCTACGGCTGAGCCACTAAGGCACCGCCAGACGAAAGGGGCGGCAACAGACATGCTCAGCCTAACGCCACCGCGCCACACTCCTACTCTACGCACTCCGGCCGTCCACTGCAGCGCATCGAACTCCCGCCATCGCGGGCGGTCCCGAATTCGAATCAGTGCATTCGAATTCGGGACGCCTCGCGGCTCATGCTGAGGAGATCCTCTGGCGCCCAAGACCCGTTGGTGTGTTTGTGGCAATTTACACCATCACGGCGATTTTGCACCGCGAACGGCCGGCTTCCAACTCTCACCGGGTTTGAGTTCATCGCCGAAGACGTAGCGAGCCGCACCAGGACGAATTCGTCCTCGTCGATGCTGCGCGAGACGTCTGCCGCCAGAACAACCGCAGCGTCGACCTCCATCGGCGCATCCGCTGCGCCCGCCCAACAGCCGGCGGACCGCCGCGAGCGCCAGGATGTCATTCGGCATGGAATAAGGACCCCGTTTTCGGGGTGATCGGCATCCAATCGGGACCCCGGGGATAAGGGTCCACACAGGCCTCCTGATTTCTTAGGAGGCCGAGTTCGAGATGCTGATTGTGGAGACGATAGCCAAAATTCGTCTAGCGTATTTTTCGCGAAAGATGACGATCAAGGCGATCTGCCGCGATTTGCGTGTTTCGCGCAAAGTGGTTCGGAAGGTCATCCGATCGCAGGCGACAGAGTTCCATTATGAGCGGGACGTCCAACCCCAGCCGAAGATCGGGCCTTGGCGCGATCGGCTTAATTCATTGCTTTTGGAGAATGACGGAAAGCCGGCGCGCGAGCGGTTGACGCTCATTCGGGTCTTCGAGGAGTTGCGGGGGCTTGGCTATGAGGGCGGTTACGACGCGGTTCGCCGTTACGCCCGGACCTGGAGCAAGCAACACGCGGGCGAGACGGCGAACGCCTATGTGCCGCTGACGTTCGCGCCGGGCGAGGCATATCAGTTCGACTGGAGCCACGAGATCGTTGTGATGGACGGGGTGACGACGATCGTGAAGGTCGCGCACGTCCGCCTTTGCCACAGCCGCATGATGCTCGCGCGCGCCTATCCGCGCGAGACGCAGGAGATGGTGTTCGACGCCCACGAGCGGGCGTTCGCGTTCTTCAGGGGCGCCTGCACGCGCGGCATCTACGACAACATGAAGACGGCGGTGGAGACGATCTTCGTCGGCAAGGACCGGCAATACAATCGCCGCTTCCTCCAGATGTGCTCGCACCATCTTGTCGAGCCCGTCGCCTGCACGCCAGCGTCGGGCTGGGAGAAAGGTCAGGTCGAGAACCAGGTGGGTCTCGTTCGCGAGCGCTTCTTCACGCCGCGCTTGCAAGTCAAGAGCTATGACGAGCTGAACGCCTGGCTGATGGACAAAAGCATCGCCTGGGCCAAGGCGCATCCCCATCCTGAACGGCCTGACAGGACGATCTGGGAGGTCTTCGAGGAAGAGCGTCCCAAGCTCATTCCCTATCGCGGCCGCTTCGACGGATTCCATGAGTCGCCGGCCTCGGTGTCCAAGACCTGCCTGGTGCGGTTCGACAACAATAAATACTCGGTGAGCGCCAGCGCGGTTGGCCGCCCGGTCGAAATCCACGCCTACGCCGATCGCGTCGTGATCCGCCAGGACGGGCGCATCGTCGCGGAACATCCGCGGTGTTACGGGCGTGGCGAGACGATCTACGATCCCTGGCATTACGTGCCGGTTCTGGCGCGCAAGCCGGGCGCTCTGCGCAACGGCGCCCCGTTCAAGGACTGGGTGCTGCCGACGGCGCTGGACCGCGTGCGGCGCAAGCTTGCCGGGTCCGACGACGGCGACCGGCAGATGGTCAAAATCCTCGCCGCCGTGCTCACCGATGGATTGCTTGCGGTGGAGGCCGCCTGCCTTCAGGCGCTGTCCGAGGGCGTCCATTCGGCCGACGTCGTCATCAACATCCTCGCGCGTCAGCGCGATCCCGGACCGGCGGCGACGATCATGACGCCCGACGCTTTGCGGCTCTGCCACACGCCCGTCGCCGACTGCGCCCGATACGATCAACTCAGGAGCGCCTAACCCATGGAAAGAACCGAAGTCCTCGACATGATGAGCAGCCTCAAGCTCTACGGGATGAGGAGCGCCTACGACGAGACGCTGACCACGGCGCTCAAGCGCAAGCATGAGCCGCAGCGCTTCGTCGGCGATCTCCTGAAAGCCGAGATCTCAGAGAAGCAGGCGCGCTCGATCAAGTACCAGCTCACCGTCGCCAAGCTGCCGCTGGCCAAGGACGTCGACGACTTCGCGTTCAAGAACACGCCGATCAACGAGGCTCTCGTGCGCGACCTCGCCGCCGGCGGCTTCATCGCCCAGCAGCGCAATGTCGTCCTGGTCGGGGGAACCGGCACCGGCAAGACGCATCTGGCCATCGCCATCGCGCGAAGCTGCATCCGAGCCGGATCGCGCGGGCGCTTCTTCACCACCATCGATCTCGTCAATCAGCTCGAGGCTCAAGCGCGCGCTGGCCGCCAGGGACGGCTCGCCGATTATCTCACGCGCCTCGACTTCGTCATCCTCGACGAACTCGGCTATCTCCCCTTCGCCCAGGCCGGCGGGCAGTTGCTGTTCCATCTCATCAGCCGTCTCTATGAGCGCACCTCGATCATCGTCACGACCAACCTCGCCTTCGGCGAATGGCCGAGCGTCTTCGGCGATCCGAAAATGACGACCGCGCTGCTCGACCGCCTCACCCATCACTGCGACATCGTCGAGACCGGCAACGAAAGCTGGCGCTTCAAAAACCGCGCCTGAGCTGCCCCGCACCAACCGGGTTTCGTGACGTAACGATTGGGAGTGGCCCCATGCCGCGCAAGCCGATCGGCGAGAAAGCCATGACCGACGCCGAGCGCCAGGCCCGTTACCGCGTCGCGCGCGCGGCCGATGCGCCGGTGATCCGCACCCGTCGCCCGGCCGACCATCGCAGTCGCGCCCGGCGTTGGCAGGACGCCGTCGCCCAGCTCAGCGAGCTGCAAGCGCAGTATGCCGATTGGCTCGAAGCGCTGCCGGCCAACCAACACGACAGCGCGCTGGCCGAGGCCCTCCAGGCTATCTGCGAACTCGATCTCTCCGAACTCGAGAGCGTGGCGCCCCCACGCGGCTTCGGACGCGACTGACCTTCCAGCGACGAACGCTCAAGACAAGCCAACGTGTCGCTCCGAGCGGTTCCCAGACGCCTGGCCTCACCACCGGCGCTACCCCGCCCGCGGTTCACCCCCGGGGGCCCACAGGTACCCCCCGCGCTACGCTCCGCCAGCCGCGCGGAGGGCGCGTCGCTACGCGCGGGTCCCCCCTATGGACTCCGGGGATGAACCGCTCCCGATGATCAAGAGGGGTCCTTTTTCCATGCCGATGGGGGGTCCCTTTTCGACGCCGATTGACAATCAAAGTCCTTGATCCAATTCCTTTGGCGGTCCTGCATCCCGTGGAGCGCGCTTACGTCAACGTCGCGTCGATGGATCGCTTCTTTGCACTTTGGACAGCAAAAGAAGCCTACTGGAAGCTTGTCGGCCTTGGCTTCGGCCATGGCGAAAGGGTCTCGATAATTCCCGAGGGCGACAGAGTTTTGGTGCGTAAGGACGGCGGTTACGCTCGAACGCTGAAGCGGGGAACCGCGACGCTGGAATGCGAACGCGGGACATTTTTATCCACATGCCTGTTCGGCTGAATGCAATTCGGTTTTGCCGAAACCTTTCATCTCCAAACATCGGATCTTACAGCGGGCTCGCAAGCGCCGCTTTCGAGTCGACTTGACCCGTTCGCCACGCTATCGGTGAACGACCGCTATTTGCGCATTGCCGGCGTTCGGTCATTTGCGTTCGCGCGAGCTTGTTCGTAATCCTCGCTCTGGTCCCGGACAATCCGTGTTCTTCGAGCCGCGTTGAATACATTCAGCAACGCGCCGCGCTGCCTCCTCGCATTCCGATACCGGCACCTCCGCCAACACGCGCAACGCGACCTCGCGCGCGGTTCTTGGTCCCAAGAGCACCTGAGAGCCGTTCTCAACAAACTCCTTTCGGTCGAACGGCCGGCTCTTCAAGAATCGAAACACGGATGCGTCAACGCGCGGTCTGAGCAGCTCGATCACATCATAGCTCAGGCTCAATCTGCCGGGCGCGTCGGCATGATGGAGAAAACCGAACGACGGATCGAGGCCAAGCCCGACGAGCGCGCGTGTGCAATTGCCGAGGGCGACGGCATAGCCGTAGTTGAGGGCCGCATTGCAAGGCGTCCGCGCCCGACGTGGGACCAGCTGTGCGCCACGCTTTTCCAGTCGGCCGCGGAAGACTGACCAAGCTGCGGGGCAGCGGTCGGTCAGGCGGGACTTGAAGCCGACATATCGCCTCCAATACACCTTCGCGCTCTTAGCCTCAGCGATCAACAGCTCCGCGTGGTCCCGCGCATTAGACACGCTCCTCAACGCGTCTTCCGTCTCGCGCTCCGACAATTCGCAGGCCTGAATTTTCATCGCTAATATAGCCCGCGCGACCTCAAGCCTTTGTTTTGGGGCCGCGGCCAACTGCGCGCGCCGAAGTTCAAGCGCATGGCCTGGCGTCCACAGTAGGCGCGTCGGTCAAGACCGCGAGCGCTTCCCCAGCGCGATGCATGACGAAGATCGTGATCCCCTCATCGATGGCGAAGCGCATCGCCTCAATGGTCACATTCGCGCCGGGCGAGGCGAGCATGACGGAACGGAGGCGATGTCGGCCGCGCGGAAAGGTTCTCTCGACACCGTCGCGGTATCGAACGCAAAGCGCTCCCTTGCGAATTTGCAGGGCTGTATCCGGTTCCGAGATAAATAGCAGACCTCCCTCCAGCGGAGAGCCACCCGTGGCCGTGTCGCAACTGTCTTCGCGCTGAGACCGGTCGATCGCTACGGAACAGACCGCGAGTTCGCCGAAGTCTCCCTCCTCGACGGCCGCCGAGAATTCGTCACATGTGTTCGCCGGAGAAACGCGAATCTCAGACCGGAGCCGAAGCTTGGCAGCGACCTTTCCGTCGGAGCGGATAGAGCGTTTCCTCGCAACGCGCTCCGCGGTCGAGGATGAAAGTGGGATACCGGTTTCAGGTTGGACCTCCAGCCAGTCTTCGAACCTGCACCAGAAAGAAGTGTATGAGTAGGGCGCGGGGCAGCGGGTCGCATATGCCAGGTGCTCTGCGCGCATCGTCGAACCCGCTCGTAACGCCGCCTCCACGTTCGCATAGTCCGCGTCGCGCTCTCGCATGACGAAAGGCTTACGTTCGCTTTGGACGCCCGGCGCAGCGCCGTTCAAAATGGTTTGGACCCTCCGCTGACTGAGATTGAGCGCGGCGGCGATTGCTCGGCGAGACGAGCCGGCGCTTCGCAATAGCAAAACATCGCGCGTCAATCTGGCGGCGATGCTGTTGGGCTTGTGGCGACGTTGAAGGGGAAAATTGGTCGAGGATTGCTCGGCGCAATCCGGGCGTATATGCCGCATGGCAGCCGTTCCTTCTGGTAGCACTGATGGGGCGGTTAGGGCCGCCGTGGCGTTGGTGGCGCCACGGCGGTCCGCTCACTCTAGCATAGGCGAGGCCGGCTCCAAGGACACTTTTCGGGTGTTTGTCGCCTCATATCGCAATCCATGACGAACGGAATGAAGCCTGGTCGCTTTGGGGGATTTTGGTCATGCGAGGGCGAAGCAGCGGCCGGCGGCAGTGCGCAAATACCGGTCGTTCCCGGCGGCGCGGCGAACGGGTCAAGTCGACCCGTTCCCGCCGTTCCCGTATTGCGCCATGACCGGACCTAAGTCGCTTTCTTCCGAAATCCCGCTACGACCCAAAGTCGGGCCATTTCGCGGCTTCGAGCTGGCCCTTGATCGTCTCGATCTCGAGCTTGTCCTCTTCGACGTGGCGCGTCCATAACGCGCCGGCTAAGGCCTTTAGCCCGTCAACAACGGGTTCGACGGCGCCCTTCGCCAGGTCCTCCACGATGCCCTTCGACCCGCCCGCGGCCGAGGCGGCGGCGACCGCCGTGTCGCACACTTCCTTCAGTCCCTTCCCCGCCCTTTCGAGGTTCGCCTGAAGCGGCGGCAATTTCTCGGGCCTGTAGCCTTCGACGACCCCAACGGCGAAACCGGCGATCACGCCGTCGGAGGCAGCCTTCGCGGCCCCATAGACGATCCGGCCTTTGCGGATCGCGGCCGTATCGCCGCTGTCCTTTAGCAGCGCGACGCAGGCCTCGGCTCGCGAGCGCTCTTCGTTCAGCCGGTCGATCGTCTCCGGCCAGCCGACCGTCGGCTGGGCGGCGGCGGACGCCGATAGGACCAGCGCCAGGACAAAGAGAATTCCGGGTTTGGTCACGGATGCGCCCGCGCGACGGCGATCGGAAAATCGGGGACAAGGACCGGCCGGTTCATCACCGGGTGCTGCCGACCCTCGGTCATTGCCTTCACGTGATCCTCGACATAGAGGTCGAGCATGTCCGTGGTGATCCGCCCGCTCGGGTCGATCGACGCCTTGCCCTCGCCGATCGCTTCGATCAGCGCCTTGGCGAAGGCGCCGTGCCTGTCCCATTTCTCGTCTTCCTTGGCGAGTTCCGTGCCGGTCGAGGCTGCGAAGACGACCACGCCCGAACCCGCGGTCGAGAAGTCGTTGACGAACTTGTTCATATCCGGGGTCGCGTCCGTCGCCTTCAGGCCTACGGTCATCGCGGCCCCGGAATGGCAGGCGTCGACGAACAGGACTTTCTTGCCGGGTATGTCGGCGACAATATCGAGAAGGTCATCATTGGAGATCGCGGTCGTCCGGAGCCGCGCAGTGTCCGCCTCTCGAGTCAGGAACCAGAACTTCTGCTTCGGGTCGAGGAAGCCGTGGCCGGACAGGAACACGACCGCAAGGTCACGGCTCTTCGTCTCGCGCTTAAGCCAGTAGAGCCCGTTCTCGACATTGGAGCGGGTCGGATCGGCGTCAGGCCGGCTCCGATCGTCGATGATCTTGACCTGCACGTCGGCGTAGAAGCCCCCCCTTCTGCGCCAACAGCGCCTTGGCGAGATCGTCGGCGTCGTGGGCGCTGTAATGAATGTTGTTATAGTCCGGATTGTCGTAGCCGGCGACCCCGACCAGCAGCGCGTAAAGCTTTGGCTTCAAGAGATCGGCGGTCGTCGGTCCGTCGTAGACGAGCCTCACTTTGACCGGAGCGCTCGCCAGTTCGCCGGAATAGGCGATCAGGGACACTTCAGTATTCTTCCTCGGCAACGTGACGACCACGCGGCCTTCGGGCTGTCGAGCGCTGGTCGTCTCGAACCCGGCCACGGGAACTGGCTGGCCGTCGGCGAGCGCCTCCAGGCGATCGATCGGCAGGCCCGACGACGAGCGCAGGGCGTAGGCGACTTCGACCGAGTCGCCGGAGAAATGGGCGCCGCCCGTCGGCGACATGTTCGTGACGACCGGCGGGAGCGCCGCGCCAAGCGGCTTTGCCGGAACCGCGCGATCGGCGGTCTGGTTCGCCTAGCGAACCGCCTCGGCTTCGTCGCGCGTCTTGAGCACGAGCTTGACGATGTCGGGCCGGTTGTAGTCGGCGCGGAACTGCGAGGCGGGGAAGAAGTCGGCTTCTTGCGTCCAGCCGCGATTGACGTGCCAGCCGATCAGGTCCTCGCCGCCGGCGGACGCCATGTAATAGCCGCTTGGCGTCCAGGCGACCCATTTCCCGCTCTGCGGCTCGACGAAGAAAGCGAGCAACTCCGCGCCGTCGCTCCAGCGCAGCCAGCGGATGGTGCCGTCGTCATAGGCGACGGCGAGGATTGCGCCGTCGGCAGAGAAATCGACGCCCCAAGCGCCGCCCGGGCCCGGCTGCTTCCAGCGCTCCTTGCCCTTCGCGTCGTAAGCCCGGACCTCATGTTCCGTTCCGAGGGCGAAGCCGGACGCGTGGGCGCGGACCGCCAGAGCGTGGGAGAGCTCCTGATCCGCTAGCGCGAGCTTCGCGCCGTTGAATTTCGGCGCGTAATTGTTCTTCCAATCCGTCACGGGGAGGCCGTCGACTTTCGCGGTCAGGAATTTCGGCGGAACGTTTGAGGAGTCCGTCAACGACGCGGCGGCGAGATCGAAGAGGACGGACTTTTCCTCTCCGACGCCAAGGCCGAACCTCACCGAGGCGGCGTCGGGCGAGAGCGCGAACGCCGATCCCCGCTTGGCGCGCATGTCGGCTGTGTGCGGGCCTTGAAGGGTCGTGGCGACGCCTTGTGCGGAGAGGAGACCGAATGTCGGGTCGGCGGCGGCAAAGGCGAAGCCGTCGCCGCAGGTCTGGATGTCGAAGATTGTGTTGTCGCTCGCGGCGACGTCCCCACCCTTGCGCCGGCCGGCGGCGTCGAACCGGCGCAGGAATTCGCGCCATTTACCTTGGAACTGCGCCTTCGCGAACCCGCCCGCGACAAGTGTCGCGCCGTCGCGCGACCAGGCGACCTGCGAAAGGTCCCCATCACTCACATCGCTCGTCTGCGCCTTGGCGAGCGGCACCAAGGTCTTCGTGTCGAGGATCGACACCGACTTCGCGACATCGTAGCCGACCGCGACGCGCCGGCCCGAGGGGTCGATCGCGACTCCGTAGGGGCGCTCGCCGTCTGGCGCGGCGCGCTTGACAGCAAGCTTCAAGTCAGGCCCGTAGCGCCGCAATTGGCCGTCATCGCTCGACGTGATCAGCCCACCATCGGGCGCGAAGGCAAGGCCGTAGACGGAGTCGCCATACTCGCGATCGGCGAGTAGTTCCGCACTGGTCGCGCTGTCGAGCACGCGCACGCCGTTGTTAAATCCGAGCCCGACCGCGACGCGCCGCCCGTTGGTGGAGAACGCGAGGCGGTAGATGACATCCCCAAATCCGCCAAAGCGCCGGATCGCGCCATTCGACAGGTCGACGAGCGTGAGGCTCTCTTTCCCGGTCTTATCCCACGCGGCGTCCCATCCCCCGGCGGCGAGCCAGCGCCCGTCCGGCGACAGCGCGGTGGCATAGACCTTTCCGGCGTTCCCTTCGCCGATCGGCAGGCGTATCACCCGTTGAAGCTTGCCGTCGGGCAGGGACCAGAGCCGGACGGTTTTGTCCTCGGACGCAGTCGCGAGCAGCCGGCAGGCGGAGTCGACGCCAATACGAGTGATGGCGGCGATGTGCATGCCGGTCTCGATGCGCAGGAACGGCCGCTGGTCGGGGCAGGCCTTGATCGCGTCATCAAGCGCGCCGCTCGCCTTCCCGTCGATGCCGCTGCTACAGCGCCTTGATCACGTCGGCGCTCATCTTTGACGGATCGACATCCGCGGCGCGGGCGGGCGCATGGCTTAGGCTCACGCCGATGCCAACCGCTGCGAGCGCCCCAAGGCAAAACCGCCAATAAGACCGCAATCCAATCACTGTCGTCCTCGCCGCCGCGCGGATGACCAAACGACAGGACGATAACGCCGTTCTCCGCGCCGGCGCAAGCGCGTCACGGCGAGGCGGGACGTCCCATTACGCGGTGCGAAGGAGCGCGAAATGTCGCGCGCGCTCCACAGTCCGCCGACAGACAGGCGTCCTAACGGACGCCCATCAAAGCGCGGCCTCGGCCTGCGAGGCGTGGGGCAAGGTTGCGGCCGTTAAACCCCTTCCAGCTTTGCCGCCGCTGTCGCCGCCCCCGAATGATCCAAACCGAAAGACTGGCAACCAATCCGGTACGTCTCAAAAGGGCGGAGTCCGGGCCCACAGGCGTTGCCATGGAAGGCCCGCTCCCCGCCCACTGCGGCATCCCAAGGACGCAATCCTGGGCGGCCGCTTGACGTCGATACCGGCCGAACGTGCCGCCCGCGCCCCTACAACGCCTCGATAATCCGCCCGGTCTCCTCGTCCTCTTCAGCCGCGAATTCGTTCGTGAAAGCGATCTCGCCGGTTTCCAGCCATTTTGGTCGCGCAGGCTTGCTGGGCACAAAATACCCGTTGGCGGCTGAGTTCTGCGCCGGCAGGGTCTCCACCAGCTCGAAACAGCGCCGCGCCGGCCGTTCGTCCGTGCCGTAGTACAATTCCGGTCGGAGCGCGTTCAGCCGTCGTTTGAGCCCTGGAATATGCACGTCGATCGTGCGCGGCCGCTTCGCCCATCGGCCGATCGTTTCGAACCGTTTGCGACCCGCGACAGCGCTTCCCGCCGTGACGAATTCCGTTTGTTCGATTTCGAGCTTGGGCCACGTGCTCGGGTCGTTCGGGTCTGAGGGCTTGCGCCACGCCGCCGGCACGCGTTTCAACAGCCATTCTTCCTGCGTTTGGTAGTTCCGCTTCATACCGCGTGTCTTGACGGTCGGAAGCTCCTCGTCCTCGGTGCGATACGTGTAAAGCCCGCTTTGGAGAAAGACGGAAGGCGTTCCCGGTGCAACCCGTTTTGCCTCCCACTGGCCGAGCCCTTCACCGATATCGAGATTGAGAGGCTCCAGCGAGACGATGCCATCCGTGGAGAATTGGACAATCGCGTGCGGGTTTTGCAACGCCGCCTCCATAACACGCCGCCGCGTTCCCGCGTTCGTGGCCGCTGCGTACCAGGGACATGCGGTTCTCGGCGGGGCTGTCTCATTCCCGCCGACGGATTGGGCCGCCTTCCCCGATAGGGAGTTGAGGGTGAGCTTGATGTTCTGCTCGGCCACGTTGCCCGGCTCCTCACGGCGCAGCCGGGCGCGTTCCTGGTAGAGTTCAGGGATGAAGGCATAAGGCTGCGTCTCGTCGGCCTCAAAGAAGGCCGCGAAGGCCTGAGACGTCCTGGAAGTTCCGGGGATTGTACGTCCATGTGTGAGCCTCCGTGATCAGGAGGTTGAGCCCGTGCTCCTTCGCGCGCCGGGTCAGGAGTTTGACCCCGAGGCAAGGCGCAATCTTCTTCGCCACGTTCGCAGCGATGTCGCACGGCAAACCGTCCGCCCCGACGCCGGGCAGACCAAGCGCGGCGAAAGTCTCCAAGTATCGCTTGGCTGCGATTGCCTCGTCGCGCATGTACCAGCCGGACCCTTCCGAGCAAAACAGGATGCCGCCGCCCTTGAGCCTGTAAGGCAACGGAAAGAAGGGGACGCCGCGGACCTCGCCACTCGCGCGGTCCACATAAAACGGGGGCAAACGCCAGCGAATGAAGAACGCAGAGATCTTGCTTGAGGTTTCGACCTGGCTCCAGTCGAGCCCGGTCGGATTGTCTTTAATGTTCCAATGCCGGACGCGTCCGCCGATCATGGACGGTAGGTCTTGCATCTCTGCAGGATACGCGCTCTTCACGTCATAGACGAACGCGCCCGCCTCCGAATACCATTTCAATATGGCCGCCGTAATAGCCTGCGTGCGCGATCAATTGCTCGGGCGAAGGGTCGTGCTTGTCGACCCATCCGGCGTAATGCTTTGACACGCCGCGAGCAAGAATGAGCGCCGCTGCTGCCGCGCCCGCGCCGCTCCATGAGCCGAGGCGAATACCCATGTAGTCAAATCCGTCGCGCAGTTTGATTGCCGCCAGGGACAGCTTGCGCAGCTCCAATTCGCTGTAGGCCTTGATCTCGCCGAGCGGGACTTGATCGAAATTCTGCCGTCGGGCCTTATCGCGCTCAATCGTCGCGACTTCCTCTCCCGTCGCAAGCCCCAGTTTTTCAAGGCTCTTGATGACCTTTACGAAGCTCGATTGATAGAAGCCGAATACGTCGTAGATTGTAATGCGACGGATGAAGCCGGCCTTCGGATCGTCGGGGTCGCGAAACTTTTTTACGACCAACCGTTTGCCCTTGATCCAATCGATTGCATAGTCGCCGACAAAGACGTGGCCTTTGACCTTGATTGCCCCTTCCGAACCAAGCCTTTCCTTTTTGCAGATCTCATAGACCTTTCGGTAGGCCAGCTTCGGCATATAGTCCGCGACAGCCTGGAGTATCATCGTCACGTCGTAATTGAATCCATAAGCGATAAAGGTCGCGACCCCGAATTTTTCCGGTAGCGCGGTCAGCCAGTCGAGAATTTCGACAAGGGTGAGCGCCCGCTTGTCGTCATGACCGAGCCAATGCAGCGGCAGATCCCAAAACTCGCCGTGAGGTGTTTTGGCCGAGGGTTCGGTTATCCGCATTACGCCCGCCGCGCCCCATAAAAACGTCCGGTGATCCGGGTAGACCACGCCGTTATAGACGACGTCATTGCCCGGATAATTCATGCCCTCGCTGTCGACCGTGGCGAACGGACGATGATAATGCGCGCTTCGCGCTTCCGCGCGCCGTTGCAGCCAAGGCTGAGCCAAATGTTTGGCGTGGTTCTGCTCCCGCCACCGACGCGAGACTTCCGCCCGCTTGCGCTTGACTTCAGGTTTCGACCTGAATTTCCGGTGGGCTTCCCTTTGGCGCGCCTTCGCTTCCCACTTCTTCAGCGCGCCTCAGGGCGTCGAAGCCGTTCGTATCGTCGGTGTTCGGCCAAGCGCCGAGACCGGCTTCCTTTAAGAGGGCGGCGGCAATATTGCTATAAGAGCTACAAGAGCTATGAGGCCGACGGCAATGGACCATGCGTTCTCCATTTCGGGCGGCATGTCGGGGAGCGCCGGTCCCGCGCTCACAGGATGATCCCCGCGCCTGGTGTGGACGGACCGCTGTGCCGGAAGAGGTCGGCAAGCTCGTCTTGGCCGTGGGCCCTGAGCCAGTCCTGGACGTGTTGCCACGTACCGTTTTCGACAAACCGCTGGTGAATGATCTTGTCACGCAACGCCGCTTTCACCTGTCGCGGCGCTTCAGGAATACTGTAAGCGAGGGCACGCCCTCGCCTTAAATTCACCGGCCGGCGCGCTGGCGGCGTGAACGGCGGCGGCGCCCGCAGCGCGGCGGCAATAAGCGCGGCGCGGCGACGCGTCTCTCGCTGTTTCGATGCTTGCTCCGCGGCCGCGGCCGTCCGGTAGGCAATCTCGCCGGTGCGACGACGTTCGGCGAGCTTTTCCAGGGATAGCTTTACGCCCGCCGTCTCGAAGCCGCGCTTCTTGAGGTATTCGCGCCGCGAGATTGACGGCGTGCTCGCTCCAATCCTTTTGACGCTCTTCTCGATGAACCTCTCAGAGCCTATCGAGGACCGCATGCGTTTCAATTCGGCTTTGGTCGCCGGGCGGAAATCGGCGCTCGAGCGGCGCTCCAAGCGAGCTCGAGTGCGCGGGCTGAAAGCTTTCGGGGTGCGCCGCTTAGCCATGGAGCGCCTCCCTCAAAGTCCGTTCAAGCGTAGTGATCCGCCGCCGCGTCCCGTGCTTCATGAGGGCCGGTAGTTGATCGAGGGCGCCCATGATCACGACGCGCTTTTTTTGGCCCGGCTTACTCCGGTGTAGAAGTTCGCCGCGTCGAAGATGTGCGGCTCTTTTTCGATGAGAGCAGGGCTCCCGGCGGTATCACCATGATGACGGCCTCCGCCTCCGAACCCTGATATTTGTGCACCGTGGCGGCGCGACCCCAGACGATGGTTTCGGCCGGCCCGTGCTGGTGCGGCTCATAAAGCACCACCGCCGTCTCGCCGGAAGAAACGCGACGCAACGTGATCTGCTTGCCGTCGAACGCCGTAACGACCAATCGCATCCCGTTGAGCAGTCGAAGGCCGCCGCCTTCATCGTGTGCGGGCCAGTTCTCGACGCACATGAGGATTTCGCCGACCCGAGGCTGCGGCGACGTGGCGCCGAGCGCCGCGCGCAAGCTGGCGTTGAGCGCGTGAACCCCGTGCTCCTCGCCCTTGAATGGCGAGAGAACAGCGACGTTGTCCGCGCCATAGATGCCGGCAAGCTCCAAATATTTTGAGACGATCGCAGCCGCGCTACCCTTGTCGCCGTCCAGAAACTCGACGTCTTCGCCGAATGTCTGCTCGCTGGCAGACGTGAACGCGCCGGTGCAAATCGCCTCGACCAGCGCCTGCACCGCCGAGCCGTTTGCCGAGCGAAAGATTGTCGTCAGCCGCGCCATGGGGACGACACCGGAATTGATCAGATCAAAAAAAGGCGAACCCGGCATGATCGGGGGAAGCTGGTCCGGGTCTCCGCAGAGCACGACGCGCACGACGCCAGCCCTGTCTGCGCCATCGAGCAGCGCCGCCAACTGACGGCTTCCGACCATCGAAGCTTCGTCAATGATCAGCGTGTCAATGCCGACGAGTCGGTCGGGCCGGGCGACGGGGGCGGAATTTCTGACCTCGGTCGTCAACGATGCGACGGTCGTCGCCTTCCCGCCAGTCACTTCCTGGGCGCGCTGGGCTGCGGCCGCCGCGAGCGCCGTGATCAGAACACGGTCGCCCCCGTGTTTGACGCTCGCAGCAAGCACGCTCGTCTTGCCGACGCCGGGAGGGCCGCAGACGATCGAGACGCCTTTCTCGAGCATCATGTTCGCCGCGTCGCGCTGCGCCCGGGTCAACTCGATGACGCGAGGCGAGGATGTGGGGAAGAGCGTCACGTTCTTCCCCACACGACGCGAAAGGCTAGTGCGCTTGCTACGGGCGCCGACGCTCTCGACGATTACGGCTTCCGCACGGACTTCCCTCGGCAGCCATACGTGGTCGGGTCGGGAGGGGTCGAGCCTGTAGGCCAGTTCCTCGACCATGAGCGCGACCGCTTTTTCCGCAACAGTCGTTCGTATGGCGAACCGCTTTTCCAGATCGGCGGTCACGCGGGCGATCGGCGCGCCGATGTCGCCTCTAAGTTCGATGCGTTCGCGTGTAAGATGCTCGACGAAACACTTCGCGCGTTCCAGGTTTTGCGGATCGAACGGACGGAACGAGAGCGCATATTCCGACTGCGCCAGCTTGTCGGCCTCGCCGCAAGTCAGGCCTCTCCTCAAGCCGCGCGCCCTGTCTTCGTCCAACAAGCGGTAGTCAATGAGGTCGTAGGCGGTCAGCCTTGCCAGGCCGTCCGGGTGCCACGCGGTCAGCGCCGCTACGGTCCGCTCGGCGACACCGCACCTGCGTAGCGCGGCGGCGAATGCGTCTTGCGCTTCGATCCGGACGCATGCATCGGCAATCTTTTCGCGCACTGCCGGTTTTGTTCTCGGCAGCGCCGAGGCGATCAGGTCAGGGTTTACACTGACCCGGGCCGCGAATTCCGACCCCAGCGCGACGACAAGTCGATCATAGTAGCTTGATGGAATTTTTGACTGAGTGAAGATACGGCGGCGATCATCCGCGTATTCCACGCCCAGCGGCTCGGCATGAGTGACGAGCAGCTGCGGTTTCCCCTTGTAAGCACCCTTAAAGCCACGAAGCCGAAGGCGCTGCCCATCATGGATGTCGAAGGTGATGTCACCGGCCGCACTTTCAAAACCGCAGCACGATATGCTGAACGCTTTCCATGTCCGGTCTGGCTTTTGCACGTATATGCGTCCGATAGTCGCGTCAATGGACATGAGATCCGAATTGCCGGCGGCCTCGGAAACAAGCTGTATATCGCGCGCCTGGAATATGATTTGCGGCTTGCCCTGATATTCTGCTCGCCTTCCGAGAACACGCACTTTCTGACCCGCCGCGACCACGAACGGAAGCTGGTCGGAGTAACACACAGCTTGCCGGTATTCGGAATGGGCGACTAATAGAAATGTGAAGGAGCCCGACCCGTTGCGGCGCGGCTTTAGACGCGCAGCAAGAATATCGAGGTGGGCTTCAATAAGGTCGGTGTGCACGACGGCGATCGCTATTGAGCGGCGGTTCTGACGACCCGCTTACATCTGGACTTCGGTCGCGTTTACCCGCGGCAAAGCTGGCGATTGACGCACTTTGAGCTTGCGGATCAGTCTGTTTAGCTGTATTGGGAGGCATAGGGACGATCCGTTTCGTTCGCTGTGGAGGTTGACATTCGGCTCGCCCTAAACGTGTAGATACCGAGCCCCTGCGACGGCCAATCGCGGGGGCTTTTTCTTACGCCGCCTCTCGGTGTAAATTTCCGGCGCGCGCCCAAAGCGCGTCGCTGATGAAGGCGGAGAGCGAGACGCCCCGCTCGTCCGCGGCGGCTTCGACCGCGCTCAACAGGGCATCGTCAAGCTTGGCGCTGACTACGACGAGACTGCGGCCACGCAGGCGTGGGCGGCTTTTCATTCGCTTCCTGGCCTGAACCGGGCATGTGGGCGCGATCGCGCAAAGGGTCTCTCTGATGAAGGCCGAGATGGACATGCCCCGCCTGTTTGCGGCGGCGGCGGCCTCCGCCAACACGGCGCGTCCGGAAGCGCGGTCGCGTTCGCGACAGGCCTCAGCCTTTTGCTTCGCCTCGCGCTTTCGGTGGCGGTTATGGCGTTGGAGAGGGTTGTACCGGGCTGGTCAGCAACCACCGGGAGCCCCTGGCCCGCTCCGTTGCTCACCGCGAGGACGGATGCTCGCTCCTGCAACTCGGCTGCACGGCGGGCTTCCTTTTCGCGCTTCTTTACCAGGCCCTGTCGGACCGTGAGGGGGGGCCATGGGAAAGGACGCGCTCATCATCGGACCTCCAATTCATCGAAAGTCAGTAGCGCGCATTGAGGTGAGAGTGGCTTGGCAGACATTTCGAGACCCGTTTGCCGACTACCGGCTCAACGGTCCCCATCGGGCCACAAAAGACGAGCGGCTGCCACCGAAATGAAGTTCAGAAAGCGTTTTGTTTTGGACTTTTTGAACTTTTTGAACTTTATGAACTTTATTCCGCAGGTGGAGGTGGCCATCCCTCGGCTTTAAGTGCTTCATTTATCTTGTTTAACGATGGTTGCGTTGGCTTAGGAAACAAAACCGGAAAGCGAACTTTCGCTCTGCTGCGTATAAGTGTTACCATTTCTTTTTTCATTAAGTTCTCGAATTCGTTGCCGTCGATGAGTTCACGAACCACTTCCCGAATGTTGGGCAGCAAAGGTGGTCGGCCCGTTCGCGGTTTGATTGACGGCGCTGGCTCGCTTGGCAGCGTTTCGTGTGGCGGTTCTCCCTCCCCTTGATCCGTGATCTCATGCGGCTCGCGAGACGTCTTTGGCACGCTCGGCGGGGTCTCGTGTAAACGTTCTCGCTCCCGTTGAGCTGTGATCTCACACGGATCGATGATGACGGGCCCTGGCTCGCTCGGCTGCGTTTCGTCTGGCGGTTCTCGATCCCCTTGAACTGTGACCTCATAGAATTTCTTACCGAGTGCTGTGACGGTATCGTTCTTATAATCGACCTCCGCGGTCTTCGAAAAGTAATATTCAGCGATGCGGATCGGTCCGGCGTCGCTACCCTCTTCAATGCCATACGCTTGAAGCTGTCCATCTTCGAGGCGAGCTATCAGGTCAATTTCTAAGGTATGCTGTATCCCGAGATGAAAACCTTGCCTTCACGTTGCCGCTCGCGAAATAGCTTCTTGTTCCGATTATCGGCAAATACCAACCAGGCGATGCCCAAGTGCACGCCTTTC
Source organism: uncultured Alphaproteobacteria bacterium (assembly GCA_963758335.1). Taxonomy (GTDB): domain Bacteria; phylum Pseudomonadota; class Alphaproteobacteria; order Rhizobiales; family Beijerinckiaceae; genus Roseiarcus. Next base: position 209,296 of record CAVWVF010000006.1, read on the forward strand.
CGCCATGCCGCGAGTAGCCGCTTGTTCGGTGTCATTGCTCGCCATCGCCGGGCGTTCGAGAATCCGTTTCGTGAGGCTCCATTCGGAGCATGGGGGATTGGCCGGATCAAGCCAAGGCGAATTGATACCGCATTGGCTTCGAAACGAGCTAGACTAACGGTCCTTCGATGGCCGGAATCGACGTATTGCGGACGTAGCAGACCGCGGCCTTGGACGCCTCAGTTGGGCGGGAAGCGGTCGTTCCTCGACGCCAAATCGAACAGCCCAAATAGGCCCAGTCAGCTCGCTTGTTCGACAAACAAGCTCCCACTCCGTCTCTCAATATCTTAATGAATTTCGGCAGATTGGGCTGGCATTTGTGGTAATGTGCCGGCAGCCGGAGGGGCGCAATGAGCGAGACCCGGAAGCTTGCGGCGATCCTGGTGTCCGACGTCGTCGGCTACTCGCGGCTTGCGGGTGCCGACGAGGATCGGATTCTGGCGCGGCTCAGGGCGCTCCGCAGCGACCTGATCGATCCGACCATCGCCGTGCATCACGGCCGGGTCGTCAAGCGCACCGGCGACGGCGCGATCGTCGAGTTCCGCAGCGTCGTCGACGCGGTGAGCTGCGCCGTTGAAGTCCAAAGGGCGATGGTCGAGCGCAACGCCGGCGTCGCGCCCGACAAGCGCATCGAATTTCGCGTCGGCGTCCATCTCGGCGACGTGGTCGAGGAGAGCGACGGCGACCTCATGGGGGATGGCGTCAATATCGCCGCGCGCCTGCAGGGCGTCGCCAAGCCCGGAGGGATTTGCATCTCCGACGACGCTTATCGGCAGGTCAAGCAGCGGCTCGATCTTAAGATCAGCGATCTCGGCCCGACGCAGCTCAAGAACATCGCCGAGCCGATCCATGTCTATTCGCTCGAAGTCGGCGCGCTGGCGCAGCCCAAGCCGGCCCCGCAAAGCGAACTCGTGGCGCCCCTGAAGAAGTCGCGCGGCCTCTCGCGGCGCTGGCCGGCGCTCGCCGCCGCGCTCGTCGCGGCGGTTCTCGCCGCGGGCGGTTACGCCTGGCATGCAGGGTTCGCGCTGCGCCTGCCGGGCCTCTCCGTCGCCGAGGACAGGCTCGCGACCGCGCCGCGGCTCTCGATCGTCGTGCTGCCGTTCGAGAACCTGAGCGGCGATAAAGAGCAGGAATATTTCGCCGACGGCCTCACCGACGATCTCACCACCGATCTCTCGCACCTGGATGGCAGCTTCGTCATCGCCCGCGGCACAGCCTTCACCTATAAGGGCAAGGCCGTCGATACGAAACAGATAGGCCGCGAGCTCGGCGTGCGCTATGCGCTCGAAGGCAGCGTGCGGCGCGTCGGCGAGACGATCACGGTCAACGCGCAGCTCATCTCGACCGAGACCGGCGCGCATGTCTGGGCCGACCGGTTCGACGGCGAGCGCAGCAAGCTCGGCGAATTGCAGGTTGAGTTCGTCGCGCGGCTCGCGCGTTCGCTCGACGTGGAGCTCGTCAAGGCCGAGGCTCTGCGCGCGATGCGGGAGCGGCCAAACAGCCCCGACGCGGTCGATCTTTCCATGCGTGGATGGGTGGAGCGGTATCGAGGCTTGGGCATCAAGACAAACGAAGACGCCGCTGTCGGTCTTTTCGAGCGCGCGCTCGCAATCGATCCCCACCTTGTCCCGGCGATGTCCGGTCTTGCGTCGACTTTGGTCAATCGGGTGACGTTGCTCCATAGCGACGATCCGAAAGGCGATGTCGCGCGCGCGGAGGATTTGGCCGAGCGCGCCGTCGCCGCGGAGCCCCACAGTTCGGCCGCGCATATGGCGAAAGCGGATGTCTTCTACGCCAATCGGCAATGGCCGCAGGCGATCGCCGAGGTCGAGGCCGCAATCGCCGACAATCCGAATTACGCCTGGGCTCACGCCCTTCACGGTCTCTTTCAGATGTATCTCGGTCGAAGCGAGGACGGTTTCTCGGGGCTCGAAACCGCGTTTCGTTTGAGCCCTCGCGATCCGATCGTCCCCTGGTGGCAGGTACAGGTTTGCATCCTCCACATGAATTTGGCGCAATGGGAACAGGCCATCGAATGGTGCAACAAGGCGCGCGCGGGCGGATATAATGGCTGGTACCCGCTCCTCGAGCTCGCCGCCGCCAACGCCTGGGCCGGCCGCGACCAGGAGGCCAAGGAGGCCGTGGCCCAATTGCAGAAAGTCTATCCCGGCTTCACCGTGCAGAAATATGCGGGCATTCATTTCAGCGACGACCCGACCTTCAACGCCCAACGCGCGCGCATCGTCGAAGGCCTGCGCAAGGCCGGGCTGCCCGAGGGGGAAAAGAAGACGAATTGAGTGGGCGACAATGTCCAGTGTGCGTCGAGGACGACCGGAGGTTAGGCAAGGCTGAGCGTCCGCTTCGGGTCGATTTGACGCGTTCGCCAAGCGTCGGCGAATGGCCGGTCTTTGCGCACAGCGGACATAGCGGAATGCGCGGGCGCTGCGATCTGCCACGCTGGCCGAGGTCCCACTGCGCGGGGCGCGCGGTCTCACCTCTTTGACGTAATCAATAGACTAATCTAAGGGGCCGTCTCCCTAACCCGCTCTTGCCGTAATGAATCCGCGCGTCTCCGTTCAGGTCCAACCCGCGAGCGACTGGAACCCAAGCCTCTATATGAGGTTCGAGGACGAGCGGATGCTTGCGGCGCGCGACCTTCTGGCGCGCGTTCCGCTGGCTTCGGCGCGGCTCGTTTACGATCTGGGCTGTGGACCCGGCAACAGCGCCGAACTCTTGTCGCGCCGCTTCCCCGACGCTGACATCACCGGCCTCGACACGTCCGAGGCGATGCTGGACCACGCGCGGACGCGCGCGCCACGAGCACGGTTCGTTCAGCAGAACATCCTCGATTGGGTGCCCACGGAACCGCCCAACCTAATTTTCGCCAACGCCGCCTTGGACTTCCTCTCCGACCACCATGCGCTCTTCCCCCGCCTCGCTGCGACGCTCGCGCCAGGCGGTGTTTTTGCCGCGCAGATGCCCTCGACGGCGCGCGAATCCTCGCATGCGCTCATGCGGATGGTCGCGGCCGAGGGGCCTTGGTCGTCGCGACTGGTGCCGGTCGCCAAGACCCAGCCCGTGATCGCCGAGTTCGAGGACTACTACGCCTGGCTGCGGCCGGTCGCTTCACGGATCGACATGTGGATGACGACCTACGTCCTTATGTTCGACGGGCCGGAAGAGATCGCCGACTGGTTCGCAGGTTCCGAGCTGCACCCTTTCTTGGAGCTTCTCTCCGACGATGAGCGTTGCGCCTTTCTCGGCCGCTACCGTGACGGGCTTCGCGACGCGACGATGCCGGTTTCATTCAATATTCCGCGTTCGCCACAAAATACATGTCAAGAGATGAGCAAGACGACGCAAGGGTGGTAAATGGTTTTGGCGTGGCCGCGACTTTGGTGCACGTGCTCGAGCAGTGCGGCGCCGACCTATCGCGTAAGAACATCATGTATCAAGCCGCCAATATTAATGGCCTCGAATTACCGATGTTATTGCCGGGAGTGAAAGTCGGAACTTCTGCGAGCAACTACCATCCGATACGACAAATGCAACTTGCCTCGTTCAATGGCTCAAGTTGGGAGTTGTTCGGGGACTTGCTTGGCGGCTAGCTAAGCTAGGCAGACGCGCGACGATATCGCGGTTCTTTCGGATTCGGGAAGCGTCCTGGGCGAACCGTCGCGCGCACGTCGGTTTCATGTCGAGGACCGCCGTTTGCGCAAACTCTCGCCGGCAAGGTCGATGCGATAGGCGCTGTGAATGACGCTTCCAGGATGGCGTCAGCGACGTCGGAACGCTGATCAGATGGTGCCAACGAGAGAAACTGACATTGCCGGGTGCCAAGCCGCTATGGATCAGCAAGTCGTTTTTCGCGAAACGCTTCGCCACCGAGGGGCTCATGCCACGCCCTACATCCAGAGCCAGATAGTGCGTTCGTCCGAATCTGCACCATTACAGCGTTCTTGGGCCACGGACGGCCGGAGTCGACGTGAAGCGGCCATTGCGGATCGTGACGATCGGACGTCGCAGTTGGGCGGGAGCGGGCGAAGGTGCTACGGTTCAGCCGCCCGGAGGAGGACAGTGACCGAGGGACGAAAACTCGCGGCAATCCTCGCCGCCGACGTGGTCGGCTACAGCCGGCTCGCTGGCGTCGACGAGGAACTTATTCTGGCCCGGCTGCGGACGCTACGCAGCGATCTCATCGACCCGACGATCGCCGTCCATAATGGCCGCATCGTCAAGCGCACCGGCGATGGCATACTCGTTGAATTCCGCAGCGTGGTCGACGCCGTGCGCTGCGCAATGGAGGTGCAGAACGGCCTGACCGAGCGCAACTCGGGCGTCCCGCCCGAGCGCCAAATTAAATTTCGCATCGGCATTCATGTCGGCGATATCGTCGAGGAGGCCGACGGCGACCTGATGGGCGACGGGGTCAACATCGCGGCGCGGCTCGAAGGTATTTGCGATGCCGATCTCGGGCCTCAAAGCCTCAAGAACATCGTCGAGCCGGTCCGCGCCTATTTGCTTCGCCAGGGCGTGCCCGCTGTAGTGAAATCGCCGAAAGCTGCGACAAGGAGATGGCGCTCAATCTTCGCGATTGCCGCCGTGTTCGCGGTCGTGCTTCTCGCGGTAGGCGGCTACGCTTGGCGTGCGGGCTTCCCGCCGCGCCTGTTCGGCACCCCCATCGCCGAGGACAAGCTAAAGACCGCGCCGCGCTTCTCCATCGTCGTGCTGCCGTTCGAGAACCTCAGCGGCGATCCGGATCAGGAATATTTCGCTGACGGCATCACCGATGACCTAACGACCGACCTCTCGCAGGTACCAGGCAGCTTCGTCATCGCCCGCAACACCGCCTTCATATACAAAGGCAAGCCCATTGACGCGAAGGCGATCGGCCGCGAACTCGGTGTGCGCTACGTGCTCGAAGGCAGTGTGCGCCGCCTTGGTGAGACCGTCGAGGTCAATGCGCAACTCATCTCGACTGAGACGGGCGCGCATGTGTGGGCCGACCAGTTCCAGGGCGAAAGAAGCAACCTCGGCAAGCTGCAGCTTGAAGTCGTCGCCCGCCTCGCCAATTCGCTCGGCGTCGAGCTCCTCAATGCCGAAGCCCTGCGGTCCGAGCGCGAGCGGGCGGACAATCCTAACGCAGTTGATCTCACCCTACGCGGCCTAGCGAAAATCCGGGACTGGAACAACGCTAACAAATCTAGCTGGAACGACGCCATAGCGATGCTCGAGCGGGCGCTTGCACTTGACCCGAGGACTGAAATGGCAATGACCGGGCTGGCGCTTGCTCTGCAAGCGCGCGTATCCGCTGGTTGGAGCGACGATCCGTCAAGCGACCTTGTGCGCGCTGAAAAAGCAGCGGACGCCGCCTTGGAGCTTCGCCCCCACGATGCGTGGGCACTCATGGCAAAGGCGTGGATTTTCGAGCATAAGAAGGAGTTCAGGTCAGCGATTGCCGAGGCCGAGGCAGCGCGCGCAGGCGACCCCAATAATGCCGACGCCATTGCGTATGCTGGTTTTTGGAAAATGTACCTCGGCCACAGCGAGGATGGCGTCTCAGACATTGAGACCGCGCTTCGCCTGAGCCCACACGATCCCAACGCGCCAATGTGGCAGCTCCACCTTTGCCTCCTCCATCTCCATCTGGCGCATTGGGAACAGACCATCGACTGGTGCGAGAAGGCGCTCGCAAATAACGTCAGGGAAAGAGCAACCGCGCTCGCCTCGCTCGCTGTTGCTTTCGCGTGGACCGGCCGCGTCAAGGAGGCCAAGGATGCAGTGGCGGAACTGCGCAGAGCCGACCCCAGCTTCACTGTGCAGACATGGGCTGGCCTCCATGAGTCCGATGATCCGACCTACAACGCGCAGGGGGCGCGCACAATCGAAGGCCTCCGCAAGGCGGGCGTACCCGAGGGGCCGGCAAATACAAATTGAATCGCGCGCATGTTTGGTGGGAGGGCCGGCGCGTAACAGCGGCTATTCGGTGGCGGACGGTCGACGGACACACGGGAAATTCCGCTTCGGGTCGGTTTGACCCGTTCGACCCGTCGGGGAGTGTCCGCTATTTGCGCACTGCCGACGACTGGAGTCGACGTAAACCGGCCATTACGGATCGGGCCGCGGAAGTCGCAGTTAGGGCGACGAGCGGACTTTTTTGCACCCGATTTCTGGACCATAACACATTGCGCTGGCGGCCACCGAGAGGGCGGCGGGCACAACACAACGTCCGACAGGAAGGAGGCAGGATGAGGAAGGAAAGTTTTGGTCGGTCAGCGGACTCGATTGTGCATGTTCCCCGTGGCAAACTGAATGCACGCTCTTATCACACTGCCTTTCTTACATTTGGGATGGCGCTTGGGCTTTCCGTATGTGAATCTGCTTCCGCTCAAGAATGCCTGACGAGCCCGCAACAGCTATTGGAAAAGAAGGTGAGCAACACGTGGAAGGAGTTACATCAAAAAGACAACCAGCCACTGTATTTGACCATAAACGCGGGGCAAGGCGACCAACTGCAATTTGTCGGCAGGAAACCGGACGGAAGCACCTGGATCAGCGGCGCCCTGAGCATCTGTGCATACGCGGGAAACAAATACCAGGTTAAACTCGACCGTATTGACTAGGCCCCCTTCCCTGTCGGCTATCAGTTGACGGGAATGTCAGGCACAATTCCGGCAGGCAGTTCGCACCTGAAATTCGGAGCGGGTAAACATTGTGGCAATCCCGACCCCTGCATAGAATTCACCGCTCAGTAATTTTCCTGTCGTCGGAACGCGGGAGGGCTTGCGGGCCTCGCGGTGCCGCCGACAGGCGAGCCGAGAACTTGCGCGTTTGAGACGTTCGAGGCGACGTCGGGAACCGACGTAAACCTGCCGTTCGCGATGACGGGCCCGAAAACAACCACGGGCAAGGGCGTGCTCCAGATGGCAAAGGTCGTCGCTGACGTCGGTCACGTCAACTGCGTAACGAAGGTTCAGTTTGTCGCACGTTCCGCGGAAAACCGCGGGAGTGCGTGATGACAGAAAATTCGGCATCGCTCGGTGCGCGACCGCGGGCCGGCCCTGCCCCGAAAACGAATCTCAGTCTTGTCAAAGTGTAGCTATGGGCGCAGTCTCAACGGCAATAAGGCCGTCATCCGACGAATGTCCTTCCATTCTCTTTGAAACTACGCCCGCAGCTTGAACCACGCCCACAGCGCCGGGCCAAAACGATCCGCCGCAGAACCATTCGGCACCAGGGCGATCAAGTCGGCGTGGTCGACGGCAGATAAATAGTCAGCGCGAATTAAGCCGCCAAAACCAATCCAAGAACCAAAGCTCGGCAACCAACTTTTCGTATCTTCTCGACAGAATGAAGGAGACGCAAATGATACTGGTTGTTGGCAGCACCGGGTCGCTAGGCATGTCCGTGGTGAAGGGCCTGATCGCCTCGCATAAAGAGGTGGCGGCGCTCGTTCGCGATGTCTCAGCCGACAAGGCGAAGGAATTGAAATCCGCAGGCGCCGCGCTCGTCGTCGGCGATCTGAAGTCCCGCTCGACGCGGCGTTAAATGGGATCGACACCGTGATCTGCACCGCGAGCTCGACCATGTCCCGCCGGGAAGGCAATTCCATCGAGACGGTCGACCAGGAGGGTGTTCAGAACCTGATCGATGCTGCCGAAGCCGCAAATATCAAGCGCTTCGTGTTCGTCTCGTTCAGCCGGAATATCGGGGACGACTTCCCTCTCTCTGTCGCCAAGCGCGCGGGCGAGAAGCGGCTGGAGTCCTCCTCGATCGACTACACCCTCCTCCTTCCGTCCTATTTTGCGGAGACTTGGTTCTCTCCCGCGGTGGGCTTCGACACGGGGAACGGAAAGATCCGGATCTACGGCGACGGGAATGCCAAAGTGAGCTACGTGGCGCTAGAGGACGTCGCCAAGGCGACGATCGCTAGCTTGGACAACCCGAAGGCCAGCCGGAGAGCGATCCCGATCGGCGGGCCGAAGGCCATCTCACAACTCGACGCCGTTGCACTGTTCGAGAAGGCGACCGGCAGGAAGATGGAAGTCGAGTTCATGACCGTCGATCAGATCGCCGGAGCCCGCAAGGACACGAAGGACTCGCTGATGGGATCGTTCCTCGACCTGTTCGACTCGCTTGCCAAGGGCGATCAGGTCCCCGCGGGCTGGACCGAGACGCTCGGCGCAACGCCGCGGTCGATGGAAGACTGGATCTCGAAGTCGCTGAAGTGAACGTTCTCCCGCGTCCGCAGCGCGATCGACCGCCTTCTTCCCCTGCCTCCGCCAAAGATCAGCCACGGATACGCCGCCGCGGGCGAAACTTCAGGTGGCGATGCTGGTCGCGGATGGACCAGTGCCGGTGTTTCCGACACCAGTCGCTCACCGCGGCCACTGCACGGGCAAAACGGCTCTTGGCCGTGACCTGCCTGACCATGTTCCTGCCGTTCCGCGACCGTCCCCAGACATGGGTCAGGCCGAGGAAGTCGAAGCTGGTCCCATCCGTCTCCAGATGGCGTGCGCCCTCTGTCATTTGTGGGCGGAAATCGACGAGGCGCGCATTCAGATCGTTGGCCTTGTCCGCGAAGCGCGGAAGAACAGAAGCAGGGGGCCTCCGGGGCGGCCGGTTCGGCGCCGCGCCGCGGGGACCATGGCGCCAAGGCCTACGGTGAATCGCGCCACAATGAGCGCGACCCGCTGCGCCGACCTTTAAGTACGGGCGCTACGTTTTCGCGCGGGATTGTCGTTTTGCAAATAGGGGTGCGCTCCCGTCTCACGGACCTAACTATTCGCACGGTCCCGAGAGCGCCAAAAGGTCTTCGCGCGTTGATGTAAAACCCAAACTCTCGCCTTCTTGCTTTTTCAAAACGCGGGCGGCTGGCTCGGTCAGCGTGTCGGACCATGGAAGAGCGGTGCCGCGATTCCGATGGCTACCACCCCTTAGGCCGCAATTTGAAGGCCCTGGCCCACACTCGGCCGCAATTTGGAGACTTCCGGCACAATTTGGCCGGAGGTGTGCCAGAAACATCACAGTCTGCGGTGCCAGGGCCTAATAGGGAAGCTCGCAAGCGCGAGGGTGATGTGCTGGCGTGACAACACACGCCGGCTGGACGAATCCGGGGCCGTCGAGCAAGACTTTTCAGGTCGACCTTCGTATCGACTTGAGGCACTGGCAGGGCGCCCAACGCCCACGCATGAGCGGCTTCAGGATCATGGCGGCCTTTGCTATGCGGCTCCGGTCACGCCATGGCGCCGTCCGCCTTCTCGCCGATTGCTACAACGCGCAGGACATCATCCGGCAGCGGTCGCTGAAGCGCCAGAGCCTCGGTCGCGTCCGACTCGAGCCAACAGTCGACTTCGGGCGGCGAGGTCAGAATGGCTGGCATGGCACTGGGATAGATCGGCGCGACGATCGCATTAGCCTCGGTCGTCAGAAAGCCAAACAGTTCATGATCGCCGTCAACTCGCGCGCTCTTGGGGCCGCGTATGCCGCGCCACGGCGTCCATAGACCGGCAAAAGCGAACAACGGCCGATCATGGTTCAGCGCGAACCAGATTGGCGCCTTGCGCGGCTTCGCGTTTGCGTATTCGCAAAATGATGTCGCAGGAACGATGCAGCGATTCGACAACCCAAGCCAACGTTGCCAGTGCAAGCTTTTTACGTTGCGAATGTTCGTGATTGGCGCGCCGCCGAATTGCAGCGGTCCTGGCATTCCCCAGCGCGCCATGACAAGCTCGCGTTCGCCGTCAGCGCCGACGCGAACGATCGGCGCGGGTTGGTTGGGGAAGATCGAGGGGAATAGCGGCGGGTTGCCCGCGCCGTCATGCTTGGCGCGGAACAGGCCGCGAATGGCCGGTTGGCCTTTGGTCAGACTGTAAAGATTGCACATGCCCCGCATTTATGCAGCCATAGTCCGACAAGGCAAAAGGATCGGAAATGCTGTCGTGTCGCTGGCGCGAGAGGGCTGAAAGCATAGAGGCCGAGGCCGACGGGTTCATTCACAACCTGGGCGCGGCGGCCTATTCCGCCGCGCGCCGGCGCGAGCATGAGGCCAGTTCCGACGCGATGGCGAAACATTGGCGCCGCCTTGCGCTGGCGATCGCAAAAAAGACCGGCAAGAGAGTCGGCGTCGAAACCGCCACGCCCGTGTCCGAACGGGGAAATGGGACAGCGGACCGCTGAGCGGCCGGTGCCGGCGTAAAGCTGCCGTTCAACATCGCGACGCTGTACGCTAGCGCTAGCTGCCTGAACACCGCTCGGAACCTCGTTTGGGTGAGTTGGCCCACCGGATATCATAAAAGATTGCCGTAGACTCCACGGCCCAGGAACAAGTTGGCCGCCCTTCGCTTGGCCGAGCGCCATTAGGTCGAAGGATGGAGCGAAACGGGCTTCAAGGGAGTAAACTCAAATGCCAAAGACTGACGCTTTGCGCGGTGGCTACTGTCCTTTGATTGTTCCTTTCCACGACGAGAAAATCGACTACGACACTTACGGCAAGTTGATCGAACGCCAGATCGCGGAAGGGACGCATGGCCTACTGGTCAATGCGACCAGCGGCGAGCCGACGATGTTGACGCTGGAAAAGCGCGCCCAGCTTGTCGGCTGCCGCGTTGGTGGTGCCCTATGCGCCTTCATCTCCCCCGGTCTTCGTCGCACTTGTCGCCGCCGCCCCGTGCGCCGACCGGATCGCGTGAAGAACGGCTTGCGGATTGGCAGGCTGCGCCATCGCTTCCGCGACTACGTCGCGGTGGTCGCCCTGGTGCGGGTCGTTGCGGCGGAATTCTTCCAGCAACGCAATGATTTTCGCCGATTTCTGCTCTGAGAGGATCGCGAGCTCCAGCGCCAGTTGATCTCGCCGCGTCGCGAGTTCGTCGTCGTGGCGCTGCGCGATCAGGATCATGGCCGCCAGATAGAGGGCAAGCGTCGAGACGGCCGCCGCGAGCAGCGGGAAGGGAAACGGGTCGGGTGCTGCGCGTCCGAAGGCGGGCAGAGCAAAGTTGAGCGCCGCCCAGCCGGCGATGGCGACGGTGATGACGATCAGCGTGCCGGGCCGAGCGACCGCGCTGGTCGCGCCCGATACGATCTTCTATAGCGCGCCGGCCTCGCGATAGTGCGCGGCGTGAAGCTCGACGATCGCCGCAACCAATTCTTCGACGAGCGGCGGGACGGTGGGGGCATCAGACATCGGTTCTCCTCGGCGGGTGTGCGCCTCTTTCGTCGCGGCGGAGCGCGCGACCATTCAACAGCGGAGAGCTACCCAAAACCAAAACCACGCCCGGCAAGAGAGAGGTCCGATCGTCACGAAAGGTTGAGCGTCCCGTGCCGATGTGGGCGCCGGACGAGAACCAGTTTGCGTCGCAAGACGACCGCTATTTGCGCGCAGCGGACGACCGCAGTCGACGTAAAGCGGCCATCGCTAAGCGCCGCTCGCGCATGGACTCCGACGTCATGTCGTGACTTCACCCGGATGTGCTGCACCGGCGACGACTTCAGCCGGATGTGCTACACTGGCGGCTCAGGGAGACCCAGCATGGCCTCGCCGTCGCAACAGATCCTGCGAATGGGATTAGGGTTCGTGACGTCGCAGGCCTTGCGGGCGGTCGCTGAACTCGGAATCGCCGATCTCTTGGCGAGTGGAGAGCAAACAGCGGACGAACTCGCCAAAGCCTCGGGCGTTAATGCCGACGCGCTGTATCGCACGCTCCGGCTACTCGCAAGCGAGGGCGTGTTTCGCGAGATTTCACTGCGGCGGTTCGCCCAGACCGAGCTCAGCGCGACGCTGCGATCAGACCTGCCGGAGAGTCCGCGCGACTTCGTGCGCATGATCAACAGCGAGCCCTATCAGGCGTTCGAGGATCTTCTCCATCCGATCAAGACCGGGGGAACGGCGTTCGAGCACGTTTTCGGCGCGCCAAGATTCGACTGGCTCGACGCCCACCCCGAGAAGACCGCGTTGTTCCAACGTGCAATGATCGCGCTGAGCCAGGGCGCTAATGAAGCCGTAGCGGAGGCGTACGACTTTACGCCGTTCAAGCGCGTCATTGACGTTGGTGGAGGACTTGGGCAGCTGCTCTCCGCCATTCTGGCCAGGAACCCTCATCTCGTGGGAGTCTTGTTCGACAGGCTTGCTAACGTCGAGGCCGCCAAGTCCGGCCTTGGCGGCCCGTTGCCTCGAACCGAATTTGTCGCCGGCAGTTTCTTCGAGGCTGTGCCGAAGGGAGGCGACGTCTACATTCTCAAACGGGTCATCCACGACTGGGACGACGACCGCGCGGCCAATATCCTGCGCAACTGCCGCGCCGCAATGCCGCCTTCAGGAAGAGTTCTGGTCGCGGAGCGGATTACCGGGGAAGGCAACGATCCTGACCTCAACAAGTATCTTGACATCGTCATGCTGGCGGTCACCGGCGGAGTCGAGCGTACAGAACAGCAATTTGCGCAACTGCTCGCGCGCTCTGGGCTGAGGCTAGAGAGGGTCGTCCCCACCAGAGCCGGAATGTCGGTCCTCGTGGCGCGGGTGAACTCGTAACCGCCCGGGAAGCGCCTTGCACGCGAGCAGATGGCCCACGGCGAAACAGGGTGTCTTCGCCGTCGAAGAACGGCTCCCCTACTGGGCATTGCGCACATTCGCACGATCGAGGAACGACCGCTATTTGCGCATTGCTGCCGTTCCGAAGGCACCCAGCCTAAGGTCCGCGGCCGAGGTCGTGCTCCCCGTTGAACCCGCGTTCAACCCCCGGTCGCAAGGCGGACGCCTCTGCGCTCGTGCACGCCCTTGAGAGCCATATCAAGACCTTGCAGGGCGAGAATGACGAATGACGCGCTGAAGGGCCAGCTTGCCGCAGCCGAGGCGCGGACCGGGAAGGCGATTGCCGCGTTTGCGGCTTTGGCGGAGCGGCTCGACGCGCTGGCGGCCGAGCGTGCAAGGCCATGGTGGCGACGGCTGGCGGGGTGATTCGGCCAGCGGTCGGGTCAAATTGCTTGGTGGCCTCGAGCCCTCCCCCCGCGACGCTTTCGCCGCGGTCAGCGCCTTGTGGCCCTCGCCCACCGTTGCTCCTCCGGGCCCGAGACGCAATGCGAAAAAAAATCGGAGGGGGGCCTCGAAAATCGCTGGGGGCAAAAAATCAGGGCCCTACCCCTCTGTGCCCGATTTCGCTACATCGCGATGGGACCCGCTGGGTCGACTCGCCAAGTCGGTTTGGCCGAGGCGACGAGGTTTTAAGAATTCTTTTTCTCCGCTCGTTGCCATCGCGGCGCCGACGCCGCTCGCGGATCGCTGCGGTCGGCTGGCCCGACCACACCTAATTCTCCAAGAGTTTTTGGTTGCGCCGGGCCATCCGGCACATCACGGCTTTCATGTGGTTTCGCCTGCGTCATGCAGCAAATTGCCGCGCGCCGCTTGGTCGACGTCGCGATCGCCGGCTTGATCGTCCGCGCCGGCTGACCGTCGCGCACTTCGCATGCTCGGCGAGCCGTGAAGGACATGGTCCTCGCGGTCATCGAAATTAAGCATGAGCCTTTCCCTCCTTCCGCATTCATAAACGGACCTATATATTAGCGGTAGGTCAATGAAAGACGTCGGAAATGCCGAAAATCGTCACTTATCTGCGGGTCTCGACGGATGGTCAGGGCCGATCTGGTCTCGGGCTCGAAGCGCAACGCGAAGCGCTGGCGCGGTTCGCAGCCGCCGAGGGGTTTGATCTCGCCAGCGAGTTTGTCGAGGTCGAGACAGGCAAGGGAGCCGATGCGCTTGAGCGCCGGCCGCTGCTGCGTGAGGCGCTTGACGAAGCGCGGCGGCTGAAGTGCCAGATCGCGGTCGCCAAGCTCGACCGACTGAGCCGCGACGTTCACTTCGTTTCCGGCCTGATGGCGCATCGCGTGCCCTTCCTCGTCGCCGAGCTCGGGGCAGACGTTGAGCCTTTCACGCTGCACCTTTTCGCGGCCCTCGCCGAGCGTGAGCGCAAGATCATCAGCGAGCGCACCAAGGCCGCCCTGGCTGCCGCAAAAGTCCGCGGGATGGTCTTGGGCAATCCAAGGTTGGCTGAGGCGAGAAAAGCCTCCAATGCGTCGAAGCGGGCTGCCAAAGCCCGGCAAATGGCCAATTTGCGGCCGATCATTGATGAAATCGAGGGCTCTGGAGCCGTGACTTTGCAAGCCATCGCCGACGCCCTCAACGCCCGAGGTGTTCCAGCGCCGCGTGGTGGGCGATGGCACTCCGGCTCGGTCGCGCGCTTCCGTACGCCGCGGGATGACCATGACCGCATCGCAACGCCGGGCGCTTAGCCGGCATGGCAAAGAGTTGCAGCCAGCTCGTATCCGATCCGCAGTTTAAGCGTTGCTTGAAACCCCATGCCCTGCAAACATTTAGAAACAAATAGAGGCCGCATATGGCGAACCTGCAGAACTGGGTGTCCGAGGCCCGGAGCCACATGAAGGAATTCCAGCCGAGCTGCTGAGGGAGATGGTGGAACGCGGAGAACGCCAGTCAGGCGGCGGCTGCCAGAAGCTCGCCGACGCCCGTGTCAGCCCGCTTGGTCGCCCTGTGCCTCCCCCTCGCGCGCCGCATGGATCGCCAGAAGTATATCTTCAAGCGACCGACCCTGCTGCTCCACGTCGACGCTTTGCCGCGGCTTTCCCCAGCCTCTGTCGAGGAGCATGTTGGCCGCCACGAGGCGGTTTGTCTCACTTTTGCTGGTCCGCATGATCATGACGGCCGTTTCGATTGCTTCAACCGAATGCAGACGCGCCAATTCCTGCATTTCGCGCCTGGCCTCGGACACTCCGCCTGGATTGCCGGAGACGCCGGGCGCGAACTTGCCGTTGATGCGTTGAGGCGGGAGGATTTCGCCACTGATAGCCATCTGCCTTGAGGTACATTTTCCGCGCGTTTCGATCAAGCGCGCGAATTTACCGCCTCGCCACGCCCAACCAACCCGCGCGTTACAGGAACGCCATTCCGAAGATCGGTGACGGTCAGGCGGCCGTCGGCGAGCGCCTGGGTGACGACTCGGCCGCCCGCACGATCCAGTCGGCGGCGGCAGGCCGGGTCTGTAAAAGACTTGCGCCTTGCCCCCAGTTTCCCGCGGGGTAAAGGGCTGGCCGCACCATTACGCGCGAGCGCGTTACCGATCTGCTCGTGAAAGGTATACTTTCGATGTGCGAACACGCAGCATCGCGATGCTGTCTCGTAGATCGTCTGCCACCTCTGGGCATTGCCTCGCCCCGCCTGTTTTATTGCCTGTTCGCGCATGTCGCGGCCGCGACTTTCTTGCACAAGAACGTGACGAGCCTCGCCCTCTGCTCGAGAGGGAGCCACCAAACGAGAGGCTCGATGACCGGTTGCCCGAGTGCAAAGCCGCGCCAGCTGTCGACGTCCGCTTGGCGGCTGGCGAACGAGCCTTTCATGCGAGAGGGTCGGAACCCTCTTTGTCGCGTGCCCTCTCGGCCGTTCTAAATTGATGACGCTCGGCAATATCGGCCACAGCGGCCACAAACGGCAACTTTGTGGACCGTATGGCGGCCACACACACCACAAGGGCCCTATAGGGCCCAGTGGGTGTGGCTGCTGTGGCTTTCCCGTTTCTCGTGACGTCGTCATATCGAGCGGTTCATTTCGAGGTTGCGGACCAGAAGAATGTAGCCGCGCCTTCCGCCGTTTCGATCTCGCGAGCCGTCATCAGGCTAGCGGAGACCGCACCTTTCTCGCATCTCCTGAACGCCTCTCCCTTCGCTTTGACGTTATCTGCCGGGTAAGCCTTCAGGAACTCGCGCCGCACCGTATCCCGCTCGACGGCGAGAACTTCGGGCCCGTCAGCGAATGGGTGAATCTTCTTGCCCGACGACGCGACCGCATAGTCGAGCGCCCTCTTGAAGATGATGAGCGACTTCGGCCAGCGTTTTTTCTCCTTGGCTGGCGCCGAGACTCCGGCTTGCGTTGTGATCTGCTCGCACCAGTCGACAACGAGTGTTGTTATCGCGTCGTATCCCGCATTTTCGCGCACGGTGACTGTGCGCGTCTGGAACGGGATTTCCTGTCCCGTCGGCGCTCCGCGGACTTTGCGGATCGCGAGGCGTGGATTGCTTACGTTGCCAGCGAGGTCCCGCTCGGCGAGTAGCGCAAGCACGGCGTCGACGGCGGCTTCCTTAACCGAGGAATTGCGTGTCCCGGTCGTCACGTCCTTGCCGAAGTGATCGACTGCCAGGACGAGCGCGTCGGCTTCCGTGGCCACCTTTGTTAGGATGTCCATGACGCGCTGATTTTCTGAGGAATCGTTTGCATCCTTGAAGCCTGCGGCGGGCATGAGCGTGTCGATGACGATAAGCGCAAGCGGTAGGCCGAATCGCTCCCGCATGCCTCTTGCCGCTGCGGACACCATCGCCCGAAGCTCGGCCAGAGCGTCGTCCGCCGTCAGCCGCGGACAAGCTTCAGCCCAGGCGAACGGCATGCGCGTCGGGTCGACGGGTTTGACCTCGTCGCGGCTGTCTCCTGGCGTTGCTTTCGCCACTTTTTCGCTCGCGATGCCTTCGAGACGCACGCGAACCTCGTCTTGGCCTTCGGCTGCTATGAAGAGCACACCGCCCTGCCTATGAACCGCATGGCCGGCGAACAGCGACCTGGTCATGACCGAACAGCATAAGTCGAGAGCCACGAACGTCTTGAATGTTCCCCATTGTCCCGCGAGCACCGCTTTCCCTTTCTTGGGAAGCATCTTGTCGACCAGCCACTCCTTCAGCGGGGCGTCATCGGCCTCGCCGTGCCATTTCAGCTCGTACCCGTCGGGTGGGGTTAGGGCCTTATCCACAGGCTGCGAACCGACGCGGGCCTCGAATTCGCCAGGCGTCCGATCGTGAAGCTCGTCGCCGCGGGCTTTGCCATTGCCCCTATCCGCTTGAGCGCGTTCGGCCTTCGACTTGACCGACGGAGGGGGGAGCTGACGCACGCCAATTTTTTGGAGCAATTCCTCGGGCGACATCAGCGCGAAACCTCGCGCCAAACATCGTTCAGGTCTCCCGGCCGATCGGCGATGAAGATGCGTGTTTCGCGCCCCGAGCAACGCCAGGCATCCTCGACTTCGCGAGCTGCCCTCTCGCCGGCTCCTTTCGCGTCGTGATCGGCGACGATCGTCAGACAGTCGATGCCAGGCAGTACTGGGAATTTCTTCATCGTCTCGGTCGAGCCCGTCGCCCTCGTCGGGCGCAGCCCGACTGCCATCGCGGTCAAAGCGGTTTCGAGCCCTTCGGCGAGATGCAGACCGGAGAGCACGTCTTCATCGGGCGTCAGCCGGACGATTCCAGATGGCGAGCCCAATGTTTTGGCCTTGCCAACCTTGCTCAAGTCGTCATCGACGTATGTGCGGGAGATCGCGCCAGTCGGCCTGGCCGTGATCGGATCGGTCATGACGCCGACGATGCAGCCAAGACGTCGGCCGTGCATGGCGTGACCGAGCTCGTTGAAGAAAACCGCCGGATGCCAGCCAATTGCGTCAGTTCGTTCAAGGACGTCGGCAATTGCATCCGTGTCGATGCGGCGAGTTTCGCGGAGGTAGCGCTCGCCGTGAGTGCCGCGAACGGGTTGCATTTCCCGGACATAGGTGGCGGCAATGGCAAGGCCGCGCGCCCTCGGTTCGTCATCCTCCGGGCACGAACTCCGGGGACCGCCTGCGCGCTTCTGTGTGCCGACGCGGGCCGTTGTCGCGGGGCAGTCCCAAGCACTCGCGCACATAGTCCCGGCATTCGTGCCAAGGGTCTCCAGCGAAGGAATGCGTTACGAATCCATCCGGCAATGAAGTACACAGCTTAACGCTCAGGCTCCGGTCCTTTGGGCTGTGGCCCGGGCCCGGCGCGACGACCTGTCCACCGACGATCTCGCCGCCGAGCACCCGAGCTATTGCGCGGAGGCCGCTCATCGGTCGCCCCCGAGGAAGTTCTCGACCGAGGCCCAGTTTCCCGACGCCGCCTCAAGCAAGGCTCGATTGGCCGCCTCCTCATCCCTAGCTGCATTCCAGGCGTCGACGTCGATCATTCCCTCGACTTCGCGGCGGATCAGTTCGGCGATGACGGCCGGGTCAAGGGCGTCGAGTTCCCAGCATTCCACCCCAAATTTCTCGGCGTCCGAATTGTTGCCCCGACAGGCGAAATAGGGCACGCGATAATCGTCGCAGACTCGCTCGATCACGCCGAGCAGCGCGTCTTTTTCGATCCAAACTTCGAGTCGGAAATCCTGGCCTAGCCACAGGTCTTCGCGGTATTGTTCCGCGGCCGCCGCCACGAGCCCCGCCGGACTGTCCCATGAAGGGTGGTCGCGCATGTTGCGGGTGCGGTCCTCGATCGCCTCCCAATCGATCAGCCCAGCCCGTCGACCGTTCTTGATGACGTCGCCGAGCCGCTTGTATTCAGACTGCTTGTTGTCGATCAGCGAACGGGCGACGAATTGATAGTAGAGTTGGCGCAGCGTCAGGGTGAAACCACGCGCTTGATATTCGGCGATGATTGAGTTGGCGTGATCGATCATCGCGGCGGTCTTCGCCTGGAAGTGCCGCGCCTCGAATGATTCAAGAGTCACAGGCCGCCCCCGCCATTGAGAATGCGCTCCGTGCCGCAGCGCGCCAGCAAGGCGGCCTCAGCACGGCCGTGATGTTTCTTCCGGCCGAAAAGGTCGGAACGGGTCGGCCAGACGCGGAGCGCCAACGCCCGGCTCTTCTCCTTGTCGCCGTCCAGGCCGAAGTGCCGCTTCCATTTGGAAGGCGTCACGAGGTGGAGGGGAATACGGGTCGCCGCGATGACGCCGCGGACCATGCCGAAGCCGCATCCGAACTTGAACACGCTGGCCACGCCTTGATGCGGCCTCGAAGAGACAAGCTCGACGATTGCGATCTCGGGCCGCATCTGCGCAATGCAGGCGGCGAGCGTCGCGGCGTCGATATCGCCGCCGGCGACGGGCATGTCGTAGACCGTCAGTCGATCGAAGCTCGGGAAGTAGAAGCCGAGCGCCCCGGACAAGCCCGGATCGGCGCTGACGATGCAGATTTGCGATAGGAAGGCGGATGCGCTATTTTGTGTGTCCGAGATATTTGAGTTCGCCTTCATGGCCCGGTCATCGCAAGCGATCGGGCTTATTTTTTCAGCCACCTCGCGCCGCCACGCTGTTGGGGGTCGCGGGCTGACGGGGCGCATCTGAGGTTGACCGTTGGGGCGGGCCAAGACGTGAAATCGCCCAGTCGTCCAAGTCGGTGGTGACGTAGACTGGGAAGCGCCCCGATTTTCTGTAGCGCGGACCACCACCAATGCAGGCGAGTTTGGCTAAAGTGGCCGCCGAGCCGTGACCGAATCTCGATCGAAGGTATTCAGCCGCCTGCTTGCGGCGCAGAAACTGTTCGTGGAGCATGAGCTATCCTCGGCTTGCGTGGGATAGCGCGATGTAGACCCCGGTTTCTCAGCTTTTCACGGACGCCGGATTTTCCTTTTTTTGGTGGAGGACGATATCGAGAACCGCGCCATGCAGCGGGCGCGGGCGGCCGATCAACGCCAGCATTTCCTCAAGCCACTCTGCGAAGCGGAATTCCTTCAACTCTTGGATCCGATCCACTGTCGATTGAGCGGCCGTGCGACCCGTCACTTCCTCCCATAGGGGCGTAAGAACGTAAACCAGTCGAAACAGGGCGGGGTCACGCCAAGGTCCAGAGTCGGGCGCAAGCTCTTCGATGTCGATTTCAGCAATCCGTTTCGCAACCTCCATCGATCTGGCGGGAGTGGCGTGCACGGCGTACACGGCCCGCAATTCTCCCTTAAATCCTAGCCAGTCTAGATCGGCGGTCCAAAGTGATTGGCGAACGATTTTTTCTGCGTTCTTGTCCGTTTCCAGCCGTTCGAGGAGTTTGTCCGCCCAGTGCAAGTCCCCCTCGCTCGCATAGCGGCGCGCGGCAGTCCTGATACGGTGAAGGCTTTCGCGCAGTTCCGTCGCGGTTGGGTGCGCTTGCGCTGCGTCGATTCGATACCGCTTAAACGCTTGGCGAAGCGTTTTGCGACACTTCTTGATCGCAGTGACGTCATGCCTCGGCTTTGGCGTTTTCGAGGATTGGTGCAACCTCATGGATCGCACGCTGACCCCATAGTGCAGTGGCCCGGTCCAGACCGGCCGTCCTGCAATCGCTCCTAGCTTGCCGGCGGGCATTCTTGCCCTCCAACTGCCCTATTTGCCAGCCACTGGTCTGGATGGCTTCAATTCGACGACTTCGCCGCCCTTGCGCTCCCCCATCGCGGCGGCGATCGTAGAGCCAATCGTGTCGACGGCGCGACGCATCGGATCGGCGTCCAAGTGCGCATAACGATGGGTTGTCGCGGCTTGCGTGTGGCCCAGCAACTTGCCGATGATCGGCAGGCCCAAAGACGCGCCCGCGCCGACGCTCGCAAAGGAATGGCGCAAGTCGTGAATGCGGACGCCTTTGAGGCCGGCGGTACGCCGAACCCGCTCCCAAGGCCCTTTGAGGTCCGCGCGCGGCGCGCCGTCCTTCGCGCCGGCGATGATGTACGGGTTGCTCTCGATGCGCGGCAGAGAGGCCAAGACCGCTTGCGCCGCGGCGCTCAGATAAATCGGCTTCTTGCCCGTCTTTGAGCGCGGCAGAAAGATGACGCCGCGCCCGAGGTCCACTTGCGACCATTGCGCGTCGAGAATTTCGCGCAGCCGCGCGCCAGTGAGAAGCAGAAGGCGAATCGCCGCCACCGCGAACGGATCGAGCTTCACGCGGCGATGATCGGGCTTCGGCGCGTGCTTGGCGGTCGGCTTGGTTTCGTCAACCGAATAGGGAAGCCCGATCGTTTCGCCTTCGCGCAGCGCGTCGCCGAGCCGGGCTAGTTCCTCCGTCTTCAGGAAGCGCTCGCGGCCGTGCTCCGGGTAGCGCTCGATTCCCTTGGCGGGGTTAGCCGCGGCTGTAACCTCGTCACGCCGGGCGGCCCAATTCCAGATCGCGGAAACGACGCTCAAGGCGTGGTTGGCAGCGCGCGGGGTTTCCGACATTGCGGCGTGGAGCTTGATTAGGTCGGCCCGGCGAACGTCGACGACGCGCTTCGAGCCGACGACGGGGTAAATGCGATTTGTCAACAAGCGCTCGTATTCTTCGGCCGTGCGGCTCTCGCGCTTCGCCCGGACATGAAGGCGCAACCAGTCTTCCGCCACGGATTTGAACGTGCGAATCTCGCGCGCGGCTCGGCGCTCGGCGATCGGATCAATGCCTTTCTCGACGGCGCCCAAGAGCTTCTTCGCTTCCGCCCTCGCCTCGTCCGGCGTGAGCCTGCCATGCTCACCGATGGCGACGCGACGCGAGCGGCCGTCCTTGCGGTATTGCGCCACATAGACCTTCTTGCCGCTCGGGAAGGCGCATACGCCGAACCCCGCGAGCGCACGATCCCACTTGAACTCGCGGTCTTTCCCGGCCGGACAACGAAGGTCTTCAACCGCATTTTTGGTGATCCGTACGTTGCGCATCTCCCCTCCCCAAAAATTTCTGCGGTAAGCGCTCGGTAAGCAGAATTGAGCTAACGCCAGCGCTTACCGGAAAGCAAGGGAAAACGAGACGGCCAGCAGGACAAGTCAATTCCAGCCGATCGGAAATTGTGGGTAAGCGGCCGAAAACCCATGCCACGAGACTACGAATCTGGGGGCCGGGAGTTCGAATCTCTCCGGGCGCGCCACTTAACCGAATGTAAGAAAAGCACTTTTTAACTCAGCGCTAGGATGCCCAAACGTCTCTTTTGGTCGTGCGGACCGACAGCGGACCCGCCGGGATTGCCTCGGGCGTGCACCGAATCCGCTCGCCTACCGGTGCCTGGACTCTTTGAGCCTTACCCATCGCTAGCTCGTCGAAGACTCACCCCGTCGATCCGGTCCCCTCGCCGCTCGCCGCGCGGGCCTCGCTCGCTGTGGTAAGAATACAATCTTGGGGCGGAAACCGAATCGGAAACGATAGGCGGACGAAGGCTAGGGGGGACTTCCGCTTCGCTCAGCTTTGGCCAGAAGCGCTCTCCAAAAATTCGTGCTGCTGAAAAACCTTTACTTTACTTGGTTGTATTATCGGTTTGTTCGCATTTTGCGTAGCGCAAGCCAGGCGGGCGAGATCCCTCGCGAAGCCGAATCATTCAAAGTATCCCGCCATTCAGGGAGCCGACAATGAACTTGACGCCAATTTACAACCCGCCTGAGCGGCCCAACCCTCACCCCATCTGCCTCCTAATGCCGTCGGCGGACGAGGACGAATTGCAGAACCTTACTGATGACATTCGCGCACACGGTTTGCTTGATCCCATTGTGCTTTTCGAGAAGCGGATACTCGACGGACGCAACCGGGCCGCCGCTTGCGAAAGCGCGAGCGTAGCGCCGCGCTACGTTGATTTTGAGGGCACTAGGGAAGAAGCCTTGATGTTTGTGGTTTCCCACAACCTCAAGCGGCGTCACCTGACCAAGCAGGCCATTGCCGACACGTTGGTTGAGGCCGAGGATTTCAACTTGCATTACGAGTTGGGTGAGCCGGCGACACAATCTGACATTAAAATGTCGGCTGAGAAGGCAAAAACAGCGTCGAGCCGCGAACTGGCCAAGGCGGCAGGCGGCGCGGTGAGCCGTGAAATGATCAACGCCACGCGCAAGGTCAAAGAGAAAGCCGAACCGGAATTGCAGGAGGCGGTGAAGAAGGGGCGAATTGGCGTGCAAGATGCTGCCAAGGTGGCCGATCTGCCGCCCGAGCAACAAAAGGCCATTGCCGCGTCGCCAAAACCAAGGAGAGCCGCGAAGGCGGCCACCGAAGCGGCGAAGAACGTCACCGCGCGCTCTGCCAGCGGTGAGGGGGACCCGCGCGCTGCGCTTCGCAAGGCTTGGGTGTCAATCGGCGTCGAAAAGGGACCCCCCATCGGCATGGAAAAAGGACCCCTCTTGATCATCGGGAGCGGTTCATCCCCGGAGTCCATAGGGGGGACCCGCGCGTAGCGACGCGCCCTCCGCGCGGCTGGCGGAGCGTAGCGCGGGGGGTACCTGTGGGCCCCCGGGGGTGAACCGCGGGCGGGGTAGCGCCGGTGGTGAGGCCAGGCGTCTGGGAACCGCTCGGAGCGACACGTTGGCTTGTCTTGAGCGTTCGTCGCTGGAAGGTCAGTCGCGTCCGAAGCCGCGTGGGGCGCCACGCTCTCGAGTTCGGAGAGATCGAGTTCGCAGATAGCCTGGAGGGCCTCGGCCAGCGCGCTGTCGTGTTGGTTGGCCGGCAGCGCTTCGAGCCAATCGGCATACTGCGCTTGCAGCTCGCTGAGCTGGGCGACGGCGTCCTGCCAACGCCGGGCGCGACTGCGATGGTCGGCCGGGCGACGGGTGCGGATCACCGGCGCATCGGCCGCGCGCGCGACGCGGTAACGGGCCTGGCGCTCGGCGTCGGTCATGGCTTTCTCGCCGATCGGCTTGCGCGGCATGGGGCCACTCCCAATCGTTACGTCACGAAACCCGGTTGGTGCGGGGCAGCTCAGGCGCGGTTTTTGAAGCGCCAGCTTTCGTTGCCGGTCTCGACGATGTCGCAGTGATGGGTGAGGCGGTCGAGCAGCGCGGTCGTCATTTTCGGATCGCCGAAGACGCTCGGCCATTCGCCGAAGGCGAGGTTGGTCGTGACGATGATCGAGGTGCGCTCATAGAGACGGCTGATGAGATGGAACAGCAACTGCCCGCCGGCCTGGGCGAAGGGGAGATAGCCGAGTTCGTCGAGGATGACGAAGTCGAGGCGCGTGAGATAATCGGCGAGCCGTCCCTGGCGGCCAGCGCGCGCTTGAGCCTCGAGCTGATTGACGAGATCGATGGTGGTGAAGAAGCGCCCGCGCGATCCGGCTCGGATGCAGCTTCGCGCGATGGCGATGGCCAGATGCGTCTTGCCGGTGCCGGTTCCCCCGACCAGGACGACATTGCGCTGCTGGGCGATGAAGCCGCCGGCGGCGAGGTCGCGCACGAGAGCCTCGTTGATCGGCGTGTTCTTGAACGCGAAGTCGTCGACGTCCTTGGCCAGCGGCAGCTTGGCGACGGTGAGCTGGTACTTGATCGAGCGCGCCTGCTTCTCTGAGATCTCGGCTTTCAGGAGATCGCCGACGAAGCGCTGCGGCTCATGCTTGCGCTTGAGCGCCGTGGTCAGCGTCTCGTCGTAGGCGCTCCTCATCCCGTAGAGCTTGAGGCTGCTCATCATGTCGAGGACTTCGGTTCTTTCCATGGGTTAGGCGCTCCTGAGTTGATCGTATCGGGCGCAGTCGGCGACGGGCGTGTGGCAGAGCCGCAAAGCGTCGGGCGTCATGATCGTCGCCGCCGGTCCGGGATCGCGCTGACGCGCGAGGATGTTGATGACGACGTCGGCCGAATGGACGCCCTCGGACAGCGCCTGAAGGCAGGCGGCCTCCACCGCAAGCAATCCATCGGTGAGCACGGCGGCGAGGATTTTGACCATCTGCCGGTCGCCGTCGTCGGACCCGGCAAGCTTGCGCCGCACGCGGTCCAGCGCCGTCGGCAGCACCCAGTCCTTGAACGGGGCGCCGTTGCGCAGAGCGCCCGGCTTGCGCGCCAGAACCGGCACGTAATGCCAGGGATCGTAGATCGTCTCGCCACGCCCGTAACACCGCGGATGTTCCGCGACGATGCGCCCGTCCTGGCGGATCACGACGCGATCGGCGTAGGCGTGGATTTCGACCGGGCGGCCAACCGCGCTGGCGCTCACCGAGTATTTATTGTTGTCGAACCGCACCAGGCAGGTCTTGGACACCGAGGCCGGCGACTCATGGAATCCGTCGAAGCGGCCGCGATAGGGAATGAGCTTGGGACGCTCTTCCTCGAAGACCTCCCAGATCGTCCTGTCAGGCCGTTCAGGATGGGGATGCGCCTTGGCCCAGGCGATGCTTTTGTCCATCAGCCAGGCGTTCAGCTCGTCATAGCTCTTGACTCGCAAGCGCGGCGTGAAGAAGCGCTCGCGAACGAGACCCACCTGGTTCTCGACCTGACCTTTCTCCCAGCCCGACGCTGGCGTGCAGGCGACGGGCTCGACAAGATGGTGCGAGCACATCTGGAGGAAGCGGCGATTGTATTGCCGGTCCTTGCCGACGAAGATCGTCTCCACCGCCGTCTTCATGTTGTCGTAGATGCCGCGCGTGCAGGCGCCCCTGAAGAACGCGAACGCCCGCTCGTGGGCGTCGAACACCATCTCCTGCGTCTCGCGCGGATAGGCGCGCGCGAGCATCATGCGGCTGTGGCAAAGGCGGACGTGCGCGACCTTCACGATCGTCGTCACCCCGTCCATCACAACGATCTCGTGGCTCCAGTCGAACTGATATGCCTCGCCCGGCGCGAACGTCAGCGGCACATAGGCGTTCGCCGTCTCGCCCGCGTGTTGCTTGCTCCAGGTCCGGGCGTAACGGCGAACCGCGTCGTAACCGCCCTCATAGCCAAGCCCCCGCAACTCCTCGAAGACCCGAATGAGCGTCAACCGCTCGCGCGCCGGCTTTCCGTCATTCTCCAAAAGCAATGAATCAAGCCGATCGCGCCAAGGCCCGATCTTCGGCTGGGGTTGGACGTCCCGCTCATAATGGAACTCTGTCGCCTGCGATCGGATGACCTTCCGAACCACTTTGCGCGAAATACGCAAATCGCGGCAGATCGCCTTGATCGTCATCTTTCGCGAAAAATACGCTAGACGAATTTTGGCTATCGTCTCCACAATCAGCATCTCGAACTCGGCCTCCTAAGAAATCAGGAGGCCTGTGTGGACCCTTATCCCCGGGGTCCCGATTGGATGCCGATCACCCCGAAAACGGGGTCCTTATTCCATGCCGAATGACACTTGGGAAAAGGCCACCGCCCTGCGCCGCCTATGGGAAGCGGCCGACAACAGGACGAGGGAATGGTTTATGGGCGTGGTTTGGATCGATCTCAATGAGCCCGACCACCGCAAGCGGAGCACCTTGAACCCTTGAACGAACCGGCGGACGAGGCCGAGGATGAGGCCGCCGGCTATATCCGGGCGTTTCCCTCCCGGCTACGGCAACCTAGCTTCCCTGAAAAGCTGGGTTCCTCACCTTCGTCCAATTCCGGAATCGCCCGCTCCAGAAAATGGTGCCGACGCGCTTTGAGACGATCCCCTCAAGCCCCATTTTACACGCCTTGGCGAACACAAACGCGCCCTCGGCTGCAATCGCTTCGCTGAAGCCAGCAATGACCGAGCCGAGCCCGCTCCTGCTCGCGATCTACCGGCCGGGCAATGCGCTCGCGTCGAGGGTGGATGCGCGGGCGTCTCGCTGAGATTCATCAGGTCGGAAAAATCGTTCCCCGGCATTACCTCTGAAATCCCCGCCCCAGCGCCGCGGCGCCGATCTCCGCCGGGCGTTTCATAACAACGAAGCCGGCGCGCTCCAAATGCTCGACAAGGCGCTTCGCTATGATCTCCGCCATGATCTCGTCGGCGTTGTGGATGCGCTTGTCGCCGTGAAAGCGCAGCGCGAAGGCGAGCGCGTCGGTGACGTCTTCGGCTTTGGCGGGAGATAGGGCGTCGCGATCGTTTGGCATCGAAGCAGCATAGACGGTCGGCGAGAACAGATGAAGAACGGATTCGCTCATGCCTTGGCGCGGCGTCGCCTCGGTCACAGACGGCCGGAATTGACGTAGAGCGGACGTAGCCGACCGCGGCCTTGGACGCCTCAATTGGGCGGAAAGCGGGCCTTCATGCGTCGCCCAGGGACGGGCTGGAATCCTTCACCAAGCGGACGTCGATTTTTGCTCTTGGGGTCTGTTAGTCGAGCGAGCGTCCGCAGCCGCGCCATACGCTCGTCGCCGGAATGCCGGGAATGTCCGACAAGCCAAGGAGCGCCGATTTTCCGGGTCTCGCTCATTCCTCCGGCAGCCCCGCCTTCCGCAGGCCGTCCACCACCGCCGGAACACCCGACGAGTGCTCAATCCGCCATTTGACCGTGAGTTTGGAATTGAGACGCCGTGCTTCCGCCAACGCGTCTTTCGCCTCGTCCATCCGGCGCGCCTGCGCGTTGGAGGCGGCCAAGTACGCATAGTCTTGGTAACCGTGAAAACCCTAGGACAGCCTGTCGCTAGGTTCCACTCAGTTGGCCTTGTCGCCGAAGACCTGTTCGGCGGCGATGGCCTGATCAGCATCCATGCAGGGCACTCCGTTTATACGCAGCTTCTCTGAAACGCTGCCGGGCTGAATGGCCTCCAGCCATCGCCGCCCTTTGATCGGATGGGTGTCGACGCCGAGCCACTCGGCGGTGTCCTAGCGCCGGACGCCCTCGACGCCACGGCGAACGATGTCAGAGGCCTTCGGGTGTGGGCTAGTCGGTTCGAATAACGTCTTTTGGCGGATGAACAGTTAACACAGCTAATTTCCAGATACCTTCAGTTTTGCGAAACAGATATGTAACGCCGAGCGTTTCTAACTCGGAACCGTCAGTTTTGTATCTTGTGGTAACGATACTGACCAGCGCTACGCCGGTACCCAGCAGTCTCACATTTACTTCCGACAATTTGCTGTGCGAGTAGCCGCGTTCTTTGAGGCCTTGAAGGACTGCGCGGTAGAATGTTTCGACATCCGCCGCCGTCGGCAGCACCCGTACCTCCTTTTGAGAGACTACTACAAGCGGGTTGCTGCAGTACTTCATTATGGTGGACAGGTCGCCAGCAATAAACGCATCCGTATAGGAACGGTACGCGCGATCAATCGCCGCCTTTTCACTCTCCTGTTCGGCGGCTTGCCCCTGTTCAACGGCTTGCGCTCGAACCAACGACCCGTGAAAGCATATTGCTATCACGGCCAAGGCGGCCAAACCGTGCGCTAACGTTCTCCCCCTCATGACCTCCCTCCTCGCATCGGTTCGCCACGCCCCGTTTTTACTTCGCCAACTGGTAAATTCACCATCCATGGCGTCGCTTAATAGCATATTTCGAGCGACGCGACGCGACGCGTCGCCTCGCCTCGCCTCGCCTCGCGGCGCGCTGCGCTAGCCTGACGGCGTGAAATATTTCATAGGCGAAGGCGGAATGTTGCGAGAAGATCGCCTCCACCGCCGCGCGCGCCGCCGCCTCGTCCTTGGGGGCCGGCTATAGCCGACAATATCCTCGACCAAGATTGCTGCGAGCTTCCGGGTCTCGCTCATTGCGCCCCTCTTGGAGTCGCCACATTAGCCCAAATGCCAGCCCCAGTCTGCCTGTTTTCGAGGGAAGGACCGCTCATGTGCACATTTCTTCCGTATCGGGTAGCAACCGGGAAGGCCCGCAAAGGGTCGAGGGCGGTCATCGCCGAGCGAATAGCGATCGTCTCAGAAGGGCGGATTCCTGCCCTCCCAAGGGGCGCTCGGGAACGGCAGGAGTTGACGTTAAGCGGTCGCTCGGATCGCGACGGTGGACGTCGCAGCTGGGGAAGCAGGCCTTTCGATCGGCCAAGCTATGCTCCAACTCCTACAGGCGCACCCTTCGGCACGCAGGATGGGTCCGGGGGCGGAGTTTCGTCCAGATTGTGAAATTGAGGAGCATCCTTCCTGTGATGTCGCAGCCGCTCCTCTGGTCCGGCAGGCGGAGATGAAATGTGACGGACGCGGCACCGGAGGCTGGAGTTGCTGCAAGAGCGGAAATTGGGGGAGGAACGAATGGCGGCGGGAAACAAGTGGCATCTGTCAGGCGACTATTTTGAAAACTGCAATTGCGACGTGCTCTGCCCGTGCTTTGTCTCAAAGGCCGCGCCGCTCACCGCGAGGCCGACCCAGGGCGAATGCAACGTGCCACTGGTCTTCCATATCGATAAGGGCGATTACAATGGCGTCGCGCTCGACGGCCTGAATGTCGCGGTCGTCGCCCACACGCCGGGCCCGATGGCCGACGGCAACTGGACGCTTGCGGCATATATCGACGAGCGCGCGGATGAGAAGCAGACCACCGCGCTCGCAGCCATCTTTGGCGGCGGTGAGGGCGGCCCGACGGCGGCCTTCGCGCCATTGGTCGGAAAGCATCTCGGCGTAAAGAAAGTCCCGATCAGGTATAGTATTAACGGAAAAATCCGATCGGTCGAAATCGCTAACATTATGCATTTGGTGGTCGGGCCTCTCCCCAGCGCACACCCCAGCGGTGAGACTTGGGCTGCTGTCGGTCATCCCGTTGCCCCCGACAAGCTCGCATTCGGAGTGGGCGTCCAGGGCAACTGGTTTGCCGATCACGGCATGCGCTGGGACAATTCGGGCAAGAACGGCCACTATGCGCCGATCAACTGGTCGAACTAACCCCACTGCGAAGAGAGGGACATGACCGACTGGGCGGTTGACCGCTTGCTGCTGCGCGACCGTTGGATTGTCGGGGGCTGCGTTGGGGCGATCGCCGTCCTCGCTTGGCTTTGGCTTTGGCGGGAGTGGGCGGCGATGGCGCCTGACACTTCTATGCCGGGCATGGAAATGCCTAGCGCGGAGATGGTGTCGCCGTCGGACGCGGCGGCGTACCTCGCAAGCGCCTTCGTCATGTGGTTCCTAATGATGATCGCAATGATGCTGCCCTCCGCCGCGCCGATGATCATGCTTTACGGCGGACTTGCGCGGGGCGCGCGCGACGGGCAATCGGTCTTGGCACCGACATCGATTTTCGCGGGCGCGTACCTGACCATTTGGGGAGGTTTCTCGGCGCTGGCGGCTTTCGCTCAGTGGCTGCTTGTGCGGTCGGGCGCGGTCTCCGAAATCAACCTCGCATTGGGCAATCAACGTGTCTGCGGCGCTCTCCTGATCGTGGCCGGCCTCTATCAGGCCACGCCGCTCAAGCGGGCATGTCTGCAGAACTGCCGTTCTCCAATGTCCTTTCTGATGCAATTTTGGCGGCCGGGCTGGGCAGGCGCAGCGCGCCTCGGTCTCACGCACGGGATCTATTGCCTCGGCTGCTGCGCGTTGTTGATGGCGCTGCTATTCGTTTTCGGCGTCATGAACCTTGTCTGGGTCGCTGCGCTGGCGCTGTTTGTTCTCGCCGAAAAGTTCTTGCCCGTCGGGCCGCTCGTCGGCGTCGCAGCCGGCGTTGTCTCCGCGCTCATTGGGGTCGTTATGGTTGTAGGCGTACGGTTGCCCGCGTAAGCGGGGCCGGCAGAGACCGGAGCAATTGGACTTCGAACATTCCTCCTCTTTCGCTGCTTCGGTCGATCAGAACCCAGAAGGTCTGCGCGTCTTGAAATCGACAAGGCCAAGGGCCCGTTTGGTCGATTTGACCCATTCGGCGCGCCATCGGCGAACGACCGGTCTTTAGCGCATTCCGGCCGTCCCCTGCAGCGTCTTCGAACCTCAAAAACTCCGCCCCCTCGCGGTCGGTCCCGACCCGAATGCACTGATTTAAATTCGGGACCACCTCGCGGCTCATGCTGAGGGTCCGCAGCTCACAGCCCGTTGGTGTGTTTTTCTTAATCTGAACTATCAGTACAGCATCACGCCGGCGCCGGCTGGACGTGAGCCGGCGATTGCGTCTGCCGGGTGAGGAGGCGGTTCGTCTTTATCCGTCGCGGCCCAACTTCGGCCGCCGCGTCAAGCTCTTGGGCTCGATCGCATGGGGATTACGCGCTGGCCACGAGAGTCGCGATGGCGCGGTAGACCGAGGCGCGGCCGTTCTCGCCGC
Source organism: uncultured Alphaproteobacteria bacterium (assembly GCA_963758335.1). Lineage (GTDB taxonomy): Bacteria > Pseudomonadota > Alphaproteobacteria > Rhizobiales > Beijerinckiaceae > Roseiarcus. The sequence goes on from CAVWVF010000006.1 coordinate 239,963, forward strand.
GCTCCTAGCCGGACGGCGTAGCCGCGCTTGCGCAGGCCGGTCAGGGCGGCGCGGGTTGTATGCGGCAGCCAGTCCAACGCTTCCGACAATTCGGCGATCGTCGCCCCTTCGGTTGCTCCAAGCATCTCGACCGCCTGCGCCACAGGGAATGAACTCGTCGTGGGAGCAATTGATTGCCCCGCTCAAACGCGTCAATCGAATTTACATCTCTGGCCGTCACGGTCTCGCGGCAGCGATGATCGCCTGCCAGAAGAGCGCACCAAGAAACGCAACCACAATAATCCGAAGGATAAGGCCCCGCGTGTCGCGGCCACGGGCCTTGTCGTCGTGGGAGGCCAGCCAGTCGGGATCGCTCATGCGAAACTACTCGGACGCCCGCCAGCGAGCCGGCTCGAACTGACCGTCGTTAGCCGCAGTTCTTATATGATCGCTCCCAAAACTTTCTTTCCATGCCATAATGACTACCACTCCGGAAGATATACGTCGCGAACGTTACGCCTCGCCGGCCAAGACGATTGGCCCCGACAGCTTGGCACGATTCTTCCTAGTGGAACGGCCGCGTAGGCGCGCTCCGCTTTTTGATCGCGGCTTACTATAAAGGAGGAAAATGCGCCGCCAATTCCGGACGCATGCCCAGGTGACTATCCCCGGGTTATTGTCCCTAGGGTTAGGCCCGGGGTGATCGCAGATAGAAAAAAGGTCAAATCTTGCGATGTACAGATGGGTGCAGGCGATGCGGTTGCGAGCAGCGGCCTTCCCGGGGATCGTTGATACCCACAAGGCCATTGTCGGGTTGGCCTACCTTGCTGCGTATGTAGCGCTCGACCGAGTCAGCTTCATTGAGCCATACGCCCACTTCGGCATCACGCCGTGGAATCCTGACACCGGCTTGAGCTTCGTCATGGTCCTGGTGTTTGGCCTGCGGATGATTCCGTTGCTTTTTCTCGGCCCATTTCTGGCCGACCTCGTCAATGGACGTGTCGTTCTGCCCTGGCCGGTCGAGATCCTCTCCGTAGCGCTGATCGGCGGAGGCTATTCGGCCGCCTTGGTTCTCTTGCAACGATCCAACTTTGATCCGGCGCTGTCGTCGATGCGGGATCTTGTCGTGCTAGTGCTCGTTGCTGCTGCGAGCGTGGCGTTTGTGGCATCGAGCTACGTGGGCCTGATGATTGCGGCGGGGTTGTTAACGGCCAAAGACTTTGTGGCTGCAGCGCTGCGTTATTGGATCGGGGACGTGATCGGGATCTTGGTGCTCGCCCCATTCGCACTGTTCGCCTTGACCCGTCGGCGCATCCTTCCCATGTCGATGGAAACAGCGCTTCAGTGCGCCGCCGTCGTCTGCGCTTTAATGCTGGTATTCGGCATTGCCGAGGAACGAGAGTTCCAACTGTTCTATGTTCTCTTCTTGCCGATCGTATGGATGGCGGTGCGCAATGGGATCGAAGGCGTCAGCGCCGGTATTTTGGTCACTCAGCTCGGCGTGATTCTGGGAGCGAGGTTCTTACCGAATGAACGAGAAGAGCTGATCGCCTTTCAGGCCCTGATGCTCGTCCTGGCCGTGACGGGGCTGATCGCGGGGGAGTTGGTTACCGAACGACGCCGCATGGAATCCCAGTTGAGGTTGCATCAGGAATCACTCGCGCGCCTGACCCGGCTCGGCAGTATCGGGGAACTGGCCGCCGCCGTGGCGCATGAGGTCAATCAGCCCTTAATGGCGGCCGGCACCTACGCCCGCCTGGTGGCCGACATGACGAGTTCGAGAAACGCCGACGCCGCGGAGGTTGCAGAGATCGCAAAGAAAGCGGTGGCGCAGGTCGATCGCGCCGCCGAGGTAATCCGACGTCTTCGCGCGTTGGTGCGGCTCGATCGAAGCAACCGCGTAATGTGCTCAATCGAACGACTAGTTAAGGAGGCGATCGAACTGTGCCAGGCTAGCCTCGACCGCGCAAATGTAACGGCGCGATTCCGCCAGTCAGGCAATCTTCCGCCCGTGATGGTGGATATGCTGCAAATCGAGCAGGTTCTGGTCAACCTGATGCGCAACTCGATCGAGGCCATCGGCGACAGTGGAAGCCCTCAAGGCGCCATCCGGATCGAGGCGGAGCCGGCCGACAGAGAATTTGTCGAGGTCTGCGTCGTCGAACTCGGGTCCGGGATTTGCACGCGAGCGAATCGAAAACGGATTCCTTCCTCTATCTTCAAGCAAAGCCGACGGTCTTGGCATCGGATTGCCGCTTTGCAGATCGATCGTGGAGGCCCATGGCGGCCGTCTGTGGTTGGATGCAATTTCGCATGGGGCGTCAATCCGCCTTACGTTACCGATCGCAACGAAGTCCGAGCATGCCTGATCCGATTCACTTAGCGCTGATCGACGACGATGAGGCTGTGCTCGACGCGCTCCGGCACTATTTAGCCCGCCACAACATCGAGACCTCTTGCTTCAAGGCCGCGAAGGATTTTCTGACGGCCCTCGATCAACGGGAACAGTTTGATTGCATCGTTTCCGATGTCCGCATGCCTCAGATGTCCGGGCTTGAATTGGCGCAGCGTCTTAACGAGCGCTCGTATGCGCGGCCCGTCGTCCTGATCACCGGGCATGGCGACGTTGACATGGCGGTTACCGCTATCAAAAACGGAGCATTCGATTTTATTGAAACGCTCTTATTGTGTTTCGTGTTGATACGGTCCGAGTCCGGCAGCGGCGGCGATCCAGGGAGCCGGGCCGCCATCGGCGGGCATGGCTTCGAGGGTTCGGCGCCAACTCAGGTACGTGGGAAGGTTTTCGGTGGCGACGCCGTGGAAGCGTCGCATCCACTCTTTGAGGCGTCCGTGGTAGGCGTTGACGTTGTTTATATGGAACTGCGATTCTTCGGGCTTGGGGTTGCCGGGCGCGGGTAGGACATGGACTTTGAGCTTGGCCCGCTTGGCGAAAGCGGTGATGGCCGAGCCGCCGTCGCAGCAGAAATCGGTTGAAGGCGGAATTCGTTCGCCGAACGCTTCTTTTAGGCTGGCGGCGTCGAGGCGGGACAGGACGGCGTCGAACGTGGCGCCGCTGCGGTCGCGAGCCACGACGACGGGAATCTGCTCGGCCGAGAGGCCGCGCTTGGCGGCTTTGCCGCCGCGGCGGCGCGCGGGCCTGGCGAGGCCGCCCCGCCGACCCTTTAAGGACTCGAGTATGAATGTTTCATCGGCCTCGACGATGCCCGAAAGGCTCTTGGGTTTGTCGAGGTTGAGAGCGGCGAGAAACCGATGCCGCCATCGGAAGGCGGTGCTCGGGTGGATCTGGCAGCGGTCGGCCGCCTTGGCGAGGCTCTCCCCTTCGATCAGGGCTCGCGCCTGATCGAACCAGCGATCCTTGTTGTGCAGGCCGGCCACCGGAGTGCCGGTGAACGGATTGAAAGTCCTGCGGCATTCCACGCAGCGATAGCGCGGCAAACCTCTCGCCTCACCCCAGGGCCGGACATCGAGCGCGCCGCAGCGCGGACATCCCGTCCGCGAATAACGCTCCTTTGCGATTTTCCGGAAAATATCGCGCTCGCCCGATGCGGAAAGCGTCGCCGCAACCGCATCGCTGCGCTCCTCGGCCCTCTTCGCGTCCCCCGCCGCAGACCTCGGTTCGCAGATCTCGACGCCCTCCTCACAGGGATCGTCAGCTTCCGCGAGCGCGAGCTCGCGAAACACGACACGGCGCTGCGCCGCACTCAACGACGACAGCGCGGCCAGCCATCCCGCGAAATCCGACGGCTTCATCTTCGCCCCCAAAGCCCAGAGCCTTTATCGCTCATGTCAACACACATTGCAATAAGAGCGTATTGAAAAGCCATTTGACGAGGCCCGCCTGCTCGCCAGCATCCGTCGGGCAGTGGAAAAAGGGCGGCAGAGCGAAAGCACCGCCGTGGAATTGGAGAAACTGCAATCGCGGTTCAACGCACTTTCACTACGGCAGCGCCAAGTCATGGAGCTTGCGGCGGCTGGGCTTTCTAGCAAGGAAATCGGCATCCGACTGAGGATCAGCCCCAAGACCGTCGATAATCATCGGTCGTGGGTGATGGAGCGCATGGGTGCCCGCAACCTGGCCGACTTGATCCGAATGGCGATGAAGATTCAGGTGCATAATGAACGCTTGACGTGAAACATCGATCGCGTGGCTTCGCTAATTGTGGCGCGAGTGTATATCTACGTCCACGAAGGCGACGAGCTCGACGAGGCGCAGATGGCGAACTCGGTGAAGCAGGCCGCCGCGTTGCCAAGCGAGCAAACGCCACTCCGCTTCGCTCAGGTCGCCGTGGCTCAATCCCGCCTCCCTCCAAAAGGCAACGAACCGACTCTCCGGCTTCGCTCGCAATGGCGTCGGGAGATCGCATCGGCGCAGCGTCGAAGCGCGGCGACGCCGATTAGGATGACAATTCCACCGGCCTGATCTCTGACACGTATCTTGTAGCCTGGCTCATCAATGGCTTTCGCAAGGTTGGCGATCTTCGTCCATGCCGCGCCGATATTCGGCAAGGCGATCGATCGCTTCGACGCAACAACCGTTTCGCCCTTCAGCACCTCAAAATCGTAGACAAACATTGTGCATGCCCACGATCGCGCCGTGCCGCCCGACATAGCGCGCCCAGCCGAGCGTCGCCGCCTGTTCCACCGCGACGCGCGCCGCGATCGCGTCGGGCAGCACCTGCTCCTGGTATGTCGCGTCCTGCTGCTCGAAGAGTTCCCAGGAGGGCATGCTGACGATTCGCGCCGGGATCCCCTCCGCGGCGAGCTGTTCGGCGGCGGCGACGCAGAGCGAAACCTCGCTGCCCGTGCCGATTAGGATCACGCGCGGCGGCGCGCCGCCGAGATCAGCTAGCACGTAGGCGCCGCGCACCACCCCCGCGGCGGAGGCGAAGCGGCTACGATCAAGCGTCGGCAAAGGCTGGCGGCTCAGGATCAGGCAGGCGGGCTGGTGCTTCAGCCGAAGCACCGTCCGCCAGCTCTCCGCCACCTCGCTGGCGTCGCAGGGCCGCAGCGTGATCAACCCGGGCACCGCTCGCAGCGCGGCGAGCTGCTCGACCGGCTGGTGGGTCGGCCCATCCTCCATCGCGTCACCGCCATGCCGGATGGCTTCGAATGGAGGGGGCGAACGTTCCGCAGCCTGCACTGAGGCAATCCGACGAACGATGGCGTTGCGCCGAGCCATGCGCCGGACGCTCACCGCAAGCGCGATGGTGATCATGGCCGGCAAACCCCCGGGAATGGCCGCCACCGCGAGACCGACGGCCGCCATGAGCATCTCGGAGGCATCAGGCCGCGACCCAGGGTTCCGATCGCGAAGGTAGAGGCCGCCAGCGCTGCGATAGCAAGCGTGAGAACGCGCCCGAAACGCGAGCGCTGTCGAAGAAGAGGCGTAGTGAGCGGCTGCACCTGCGAGACGAGGGCGCCTATCTTGCCAATTTCGGTCGCATCGGCTGTCGCGACCACCACCCCTGTGCCTCGACCGGTCGTAACGAACGTTCCGGCGTATGCCATCGCGCGCCTGTCGCCCAAGGCCGCGTCGTCGTCGACGTGAGCGGCGCTCTTTTCGATAGCGACCGATTCGCCCGTCAGGATAGCCTCCTGCACCTGGAGGTTTCTCGCAGCCATGAGCCTGAGATCGGCGGGTGTGCGATCGCCTGACTCGAGCAAGACGATGTCGCCCGGAACCAGCTCCTCGGCCGCTATCGACCGGTGGCAGCCGTCGCGCAGAACGTTTGCCCGGGGCGCGAGCATCGCGCGAATCCCTTCAATCGCCGCTTCCGCCCGCCCCTCCTGGATAGCGCCGACAAGAGCGTTAACAACCACCGCGCCCTGTATGACCCCGCGTGTCGGCCCAATGGTGGAGAATCGCTGTCACGCCGGAGGCCGCCAGGAGGACGTAAATAAGAACGTTATGGAACTGGCGGAGAAATATGCGCAAAAAGCCACGGCGTGGCGCGGCCTTGAGGCGGTTCGGACCGAACTCAGCAAGCCTTTGCCGCACTTCTGGCGTCGTCAGGCCCTCAGCACGCGTACCGAGGCGCTTGAGCACCTCGTCAACCGCCATCGAGTACCAATGAGTCTCGGTGCGCATCATCCTTACTTTGACAGCTTCCAATCAGGGGGCGAGAGGCGTGGACGTTTCCGCTGAGCCGCGCTGCGCGCAATGCTCTTTCATTAGATCGTGGTCGCGAAAGAGCTACGCGCGCCTCGTCTCGCGTGGTCTCGCGCCTGGCGGAAACCCCGGCCCAAGGTGCTGTTTCCGCCGCCGTGGTCAGCAGTGGCCGAGGCTGCCCTCCTGGCGCCGCTGGCCGAAGAGCTGCAACAGCGGCAATGAAATCGAGATAGAGCATCAATGCGCCCATTACCGACTTCTTGGTCAATGCTTCGCTCGGATCGGTGGCGAGATAAACCTCCTCGATGCGCTGCGTATCCCAGGCCGTCAGGCCGATGAACGCGACGACGCCGATCACCGAGATCGTGAACTGCAGGGCGTCAGAGCCAATGAAGAGATTGACGAGGGTTGCCAGCTGCGAGTTGGCGCATGATCAGCGACGCCGTCACAATTCCGCTGCGAATGGACGCCCCGATTCTCAGGATATCGGGCCAATGAGCGCGGATCAGAGGGATATTGATGCCGACGCCAATAAGGCCCACGAACAGAAAGGAGCCGAAGTGCGAAAGATCACGCTGGGTGGTGTAACCGTATAGGCTCATCGCCGCAAAAGTCGCAGCGCTGATGAAAAACACCCGCGCGATGATGACATCGGTATAGAGCAAGAAGACGCCCGCGAGCGACAAGCCCATCAGAGCGGAATAACCCCAAAACGCGATCTGGGCAGCGCCGCCGCTCATCGGCTCAATGCGAAAACTCAGTAACAGAACGACGGCGAGCGGCGCCAGCATCACGACCCAGATGAGTGGCGTGTGGGCGATCTGCTGATAAAATCCGGTTGCAACAGCGACATACGCGACGAGCCCGGTCACGCCGAGCCCGGCGCCCATGAAACTATAGACCTTCAGCATGTACTGGCGGAGGCCGAGATCGACCGCGGTTGTGGCGGCTCCATTGCCGGCGCGCGGCACAGATCCGTGATCGAAGGGAGAATTGAAGGACATGATTACCTCTTATCGGCTAGAGCGGGCGGCTGACTCACGCCAGCGATTGAAGGCGGATATGACAAGGACAGACTTGGCCGCGCCGATGTCGTAGTCACGACTTCGTCGCCGACAAACCAATGCGGCCAGCGCCGCTCGATCCAGTCCAGTACGCGGTCGCGGGCCCGCCGCAATGGCCGCACATCCTCGGCAAGCAGCACCAGCCCGAGCGGCAGCATCCAGAATCCGAGCAAAGGCAACATACCCAGGAAGCCGCTGCCGACAAGCAGCACGCCCGCGGGAATTCTGAACAAACGGGACGATGGCCGACGTAGCCAGCGCGTGGTTGTTTGCACGTGATCCGGCAGCCGATCTATCAATCTGTCGAGTCGGCGCTCGTTGTGTCGCGCAAAAGCATGGTCCGGGCAGTCCATTGCAGCGTGAACCGTTTCTGTTGCGCGGCTCATGGGTGCTCGTCCGGGATGTGGCATTCTCGAGGCGGAGGCGACCATTTCTGGCGCAGAGCAACCCGGATGCGACGAAGGATGTCGTCCTCGCGAGGATCGAGACGACCATCCGCTGCGGCAATTTCTTCGCCCGCGTCGATGACGAGTTGCGAAAGTCTGCGCCGCTCGTAATGGCCAAGGTTGGCCAGGGCGGTCTCAAAACCGCCCGGCTCTCTTAGTTCTCGCGTTCGCCGCTCGAAGAAATCGCGTAGGTCAACGCGCGCCAGCGATTGGAACCCGTGTCTGTCGAGGAAATCATGTAACTGGGAGAGTTCGGCGCGATCAACCCACCCATCGGACCGGGCAACCAACGCCGCGACCGTCACAATGGCGTCCAACCCTCGGCCTTTGTCGGCCCGAAGTTCGGCGGCAGCGATTTCGGCCGTCGATTCACGGAAGCGAGGGGAAGCAGTTCGGTTTGACATAGTGACCTCTATCTTTCGCATCGCGTGCGTCGAGAGCGCGTCTGGTCCTGGTCGGGAAGGGGGATCGGGAGCCAAACAGTGTTGTGTCACAGATGCGCGATGGCTCGGTTCTTGGTCACTCGCTAAAGATAAGGGAAAGATAAGGGAGGAAAATCCGCGAACAATTCGGAACGGACACCCAGTTCACTATCCCTGGGTGATTCCTCCTGGCGGAACGGCCGCGTCGACATCGGCGGCCAATGCTGGTTCAAGCCCGCACGGCGAAAGCCTTCGGCATTTGGCTTTCGAAAAGACGTGTCACCATCCTGACCCGCACCCGCTTGGACCTCTAGCTCGCCCTCAGCACCCTCCTGTTTCGCCCCGCCGAGACGGGAATCGAATCCCTCGACGCGCTTTATGCGCAGTGCCGCCAGGCCGCCTCATCAGACTGAGAGCGGGCGCGCAGGGGAACGCCTGCCGCAAGTTGGCCGAAAGCGCCTGATCGGCAGAAGCAAAGACGTCGACCCCTCGGTCCGGCTAGCAATGAATGCCGTTCTCGTTCCCGATCGCAAAGAGGACGCGTCGCACAAGCCTCGATCCCTTTCCGAGCCAACGCCGGTAGAGGAACCAACGCGCCTCATCGCCGCGGCGACGCGCCCGTTCCGGGTCCAATTTGTTGGTGCGGCGCCAGAGCATGGTCCGATAACTTTGACGGAAGTCGAGATTCAGGCGGCGGACGCATCGGCGGCGATCGTCGCCGCCGCGAATATCGCTTTTCCGCCTCGAACGATCGGATTGCGCATTCTCGACCACGAGGGCCACGAAGTTTTTGGGCGACAGAAGGCCGATCGCCGATAGGGCTACGGATGGCGCCTCATTCGCTGCCGCGCGGTCGCCGCTGGCCTTGGCGTCGGCTTCGCACATATAGGCGCCCTGTCTTGTGTTCCCATAGTTGTGGTTTCCAGCGAAGTGATAGATGCGCGAGCTCAGACGCGAATTTCTTACACCCTCCCGCGCGCAATTTCCTCCTTGCGGAAATCACGCTGACCGTGGGCGGATCGTCATAGATAGCTCATCCTCCGGCTTGCCGAGCAGACGCTCGCCGCTCATGCATGGCGTGAGCAAAGATCGCGCTGATATCGATGCGAGCGGCCGTTGTGACCGCCGATCGGCGTCTAAACCTTACGCCGAACCAAGGGCTGTCGTTGCCCGTACGGTTGCGGAGCAGCCGGCGCAACGACGTTGGTTTGGTTGGTGAAAGCTTGTCGCGCGTCTTGCTGCCCCGGAGAGGTGAAGCGATCGGGCAGGCCACCAAAATCGTTGCTGTCATCCAAGTCTTCCCGATCGGATTCTCCTGGAGCCCGCACGTCGCCATTCTGAGCCTGGAGTTGCACGGCCTTCGCGGCGGCGATCAATCGGAAATAGTGTTCGGCGTGCTGAAGATAGTTCTCCGCGGCGATAGGGTTGCTGCCCGTGTGAGCGTCGCGCGCCAATTGAAGGTATCTTTCAGCCACATGCAGCGCAGTGCCACGAATTCTGACGTCAGGGCCGTGCGAGTCATACGATCGCGTCAAGGGGTTGGGTTCACGACCGCGATTTGTTTGGCGGCCGCGAATTCGGTCATTCTGACCAAGTGACATTTCTTATCCTTAGGGTTCAACCGCTCCTGCTGGGAGCGTGTTGGAGCTTCTGCGGAGTGGCGGCGTTCGAGGCGTCGCAGCGCCGAGCCGTCAAGTCTCCATAAAGCGCCCAGATGCGGGCGCCGAACGTGTCGTGTCAGATCTGGTACGACGAAGCGTCAGATTCGGTCTCTCGATTTCGTGCAAGGCTTGCGCGCCAAGCGGTCACCTAATTGACTTTTCGGCGAACAATTGCGCTTTCGACAGCAGCAGCGTCGCGGAACGTCGTCAATTTGAGATCGTTAACGCCGCCGCCCTAAACGCGCCAACCTAAGAGCTGGCAGTATGGGCTTCCGTCCCCACTCCGACGGCATCGCGAGGATGGGAAGTACATAGCCCTCTCTTCCTTCAATGCAAGGGCAAGAGTGTCAACGGCAAAGAGAATCCCGGGCAGCGGGCGCAGCAAGAGTTCGGCCATTTGTCGCTGTCGTAGAGCGCAAAGGCGATGATCGGGCGCGATCTTGATCAGGGGCCGCTCCCCGGGCTCGTAATCGGTGTGACATCCGCGGTTGATCGATCGGGCGTGTCCTCTTTCCAGCGCACAGATCCGATAGGCCGTTCCAACATGCGGCGAATTCGGATCGGCTCTGGACCGATATGAAATTCGTTAGCGCGGACGTGTAAGGCGCGCTCCGATGCCGTCGAGCGGCTTCGCTGCCGCAGATAGTCATGCCACGTTGGGCAATGAAAGCGCTCTGTCCATAATTCAGGATCGGCAATGTCCCGCGCGATTGACCAACCATAAGCGCCGTTTCGCTGACGGCTTAGCTGAACGTGCTGCATCACAGCGTAGAAGAGGCGCGCCTTGGCAGGATCGACGCGATATTCGATCTCTATCACGATCGGTCCGCTGCGTGGGGTCAGTGAGAGGCGCACTTCCGGATCGGCGAGGACGTCAAGGGACAGTTCGTTCGGGCCGCTAACCGTCGGCATCCGCATCCACAAGCCGAGCACCGGCGAGGCAAACAAGGTTGCGCCCGAAATCAGCAGCGCTCCCTCTACCCCAATAACGTTTGCCGCGCTTCCCCACACCCAGCTGCCGAGCGCGATCCCACCTGCGATCGCCGCCTGATAGGCCGCCAGCGCGCGACCAGCGACCCAGCGCGGGGCGGCGAGTTGAACACCGACATTGAACACCGTGACCGAAGCCGTCCAGGCGGCGCCCGCGAAGACGAGTGCGCTTCCGGTCAGCATTGGCGAGCGGCTGATCGCGACACCAGCGACGCAGACGCCCATGACTACCATGCACAGGCGAACCGAAACTTCGTCTCCCAGACGGCCGCGGAGCGTGGAAATACTGAGCGCGCCAATCACCGCACCCATGCCAAACGCCCCGAGCATGACGCCGTACGTTTGCGCGCCGCCATGCAGGAGGTCGCGCGCGACAAACGGCATGAGCGCTGAGACTGATCCGCCGGCAATTCCGGTAACCAAGGTCCGCCCGAGCACAATTCGAATTGAGGGCGAGTGCACGATGTAGCGAACGCCCGAAATGACGGCCCGCGCCATTCTTTCGGGCGGCAGGCGCGACGGCTCCTTCAGCCGGCGCCAGAGAAACAAAACGACGAGAAGCGGCAGATAGAGAAGCGCATTCATGGCGAATGCGGCGGCGGCCACGGCCGACGCGACAATGACGCCGCCGATCGCCGGCCCAAAGCTTCGGGCGATGTTGTAACTAATGCCATTGAGCGCGACGGCCGAGGGCAGCGCCTCCGCCGGCACCTGTTCGCTGACAGACGCCTGCCAGGCCGGTCCGAACAAGGCCATCCCACTGCCAATGATGAAGCATGAGACAAGCAGGAGGACGGGCGTTACGACGCCGAGCCATGCGAGAGCCAAGAGCGAAATTGAGCCCGCCAACGCGATCGATAGAGCGACGATTCCTACGATCCGCCGATCAAACATATCCGCGATCGCGCCGGCGGGCGTCGACACCAGCGCGACCGGCAGCATCAAAGACGTCTGGACCAGCGCCACCATATCGGCCGATGAAGAGATTTGCGTCATCGTCCACGCGGCGCCGACGCCCAAAACCAAGATGCCGAGGTTGGATAACAGGTTCGCGCTCCAGATGCGTCGGAACACCGCATGGCGCAAAGGCGAGAAAATGCCGCGGGCAGACGGCGCGCGCCTATTGGCCGTGATGCGCATCATACCGGCCAATTTCGCAACACAGGCTCACTTGGATTCGCCATTCGCTGGAATCTCGGAGCAGTTAGGCTCTATCTCTCCGTGCAAGAGGTTGAAGACATGAGCGAATCCCGGACTTGCGCAAAATCGAAGGCGCCGTTGGTCAGCGAGCGCCGTCGGGAAATGCCGCCCTCTCACCCGCTGAGCGAATCGAGATCGACCTCGCCGAACCGAGCGAGGATCACCGCGTCCTGAAGCTCTCCTGTCGCCGGATTGCCGGTGCGAGAGAACGCCAGGGCACCCGCATGTTCGAGTGCGAGCGCGCGGGCCCGGCGTTCGGCCACGATTGAACTCATGACCTCCTGAGCTTCGCCAGGCTTTAAGCCGCCTTCCTCGTCCCGATCGAATGTGACGACGACATGATAGGTCACAGGCAATTTCAGGCCGGCTTCAAATTGTCGGCCGAGGATTTGCCGGTGCGCTTGTCGGCGACGATCTCATAGGCGATCTTCTGCCCTTCATTCAGGCCGTGCAGACCGGCCCGTTCGACCGCGCTGATATGGACAAACACATCGGGGCCGCCGGCGTCGGGTTGAATGAACCCGAAGCCTTTCGTCGCATTGAACCATTTCACTGTGCCCGTCGCCATGGCGCGCTCCTCTCGAATAAGCCGACGAACCTAGCTGAGCCGCCATTCATTGCAAGGCGCAGTCATAGGCGATTGGCGCTGACGCTGTCGAGACGTCGCGGGAGACCCGCGTGGATCGACCAATAACGTGACAATGACATGTCGGCAGGCCCATGCCATAGACGCTGCGATTCGAATCGCAAGGAACCTCCGAAATGAACACATCCGAACTCGTCGCAAAGCTCTTGGAGACGCATGGCGGTAAGCAAAGCGCAAGCCAAGTCGATCGTCGACGACTTCTTGAAGGACATCGTGGACTCGGCGGCGAGCGGCGCGGAGGTGTCGCTACCGGGGTTCGGGAGGTTCAAAGTCAAGGTGACGCCGGAACGCGAAGGCCGCAATCCGGCCAGTGGCGAGAGGATCAAGATTGCGGCGTCAAAGAAGCTTACCTTCTCGTCCGCCAAATCGGTCAAGGACCAGCTGAACCGCTGAGCCGAACGACCGTCGCGGCAAACTTGGGTAGACCCCAGTCGGAGAATTCGGGGGCAAATTCGCCGTGGCTGAACGGGGCTGAGCATTGACGCCGGAGCAAGCGCCGCCTAGTCCGGACTGCCGGGATTCCGAGCGGGTTCCGCTGACGAGCGCGACCAAGTCGATATTTCCGTCGTTGAACTGGCGGCGTTGAGCGCCAATTTGTTATCTTTGGGGGCGCAACCCTCCGAAGCAGCGGCGCCCTTCGAGGATGCGGCGCGCCGAGTTACGAATCGGCGGCCGCTTCGAGAAGGAGTAAAGTCGAGACGATGAGCGTGGCCTTTACCCGAGAGGAAAGTGCTGAAACGGCCGCGGAGGTCGAGCTACCCGATCGGCCTATCTCGCCGCATCCGAATTTGGTGACGGCGTCAGGACTGGAGGCGTTGGCCAACGCGATGGCGGAATGGCGCGCCGCTTAGGACGCCTCGCAGCAGATCGAGGACGCCGGCGAGCGTCGTCGCGCTGTCGCGGCCGCCTCTCGCGAAATGAGATATTTCGCCGATCGTCTGAGGACAGCTCAGATTGTTCCGCCACCGGCGGAGTTCGGCGCAGTCGCCTTTGGACATCAGGTGTCGTTCAAGCGAGACGACGGTAGGCGCCAGGCCTTCAGGATCGTCGGGGAAGACGAAGCGGACCCTCGGAATGGATCAATTTCATATGTCTCCCCCGTCGCGCGGGCTCTAATCGGCAGAGCCGCGGGCGATGTTGTCTTTGGCAGGTGGCCACGAGATCGAGATTCTCACCATCGAGTAGGGCGCGAATGCCCGGGCGCAAAGATGTTATCGAGCTGACGTGACTCTCTCGACTTCTATTGAAAACGTGAGAGCGATCTTCGTGTCACCTGCCAGAGGGGCGATAGGCACGAAGGCGTCGACGACATGGGCGAGATCGAATCCTTAACCCGCGGGAGCCGACTACGTGACGACGCGCCGCCCACTCGATCGCGACGAAGCGCTGCACCGTCTCGAAACGCAACTCGGGCCGTTGCACGCACAGCTCCGTCTCGGCATGGAGCGCGAGCACGAGGCACAGGCTTTTGGCCAGGGGCTCAGCTTCCTGCATCTCGAGAACTTGCCCCTGATGCAGGCGATGATCGAGATAGCGCTTCGGATGACGGGGACCTATTGGCGAGGCCGGGCAAACGCGGGCAAGGTGCAAGTGCGGCGCAACATTGTGCGTCTCCCAAATCTGCCAAGCGCTTTCGATGGCTTCACCATCCTGCATCTGAGCGACCTGCATGCGGACCTGAGCGGCCCCGCAATGCAGCGGGCCGCTGAACTCGCGCATGGCCTCGACTATGACCTCTGTGTGCTGACGGGAGATTATCGCGGACACACCCACGGTGATTGCAGGCCCTGCCTCGAAGGCGTCGCGCGCTTACGTGAAGCGTTGCGCGGCGACATCTATGCGGTGCTCGGCAACCACGATTCGATTACCATGGTTCCCGACCTGGAGGCGCTCGGCATTCGCATGCTGCTCAATGAATGCGTCGCCATCGACCGTGGCGGGGCTTTAATCTATCTCGCGGAGGTCGACGATGCGCATTTCTATCGCGCGGACAACATCGAAAAAGCGGCCGCGGACATCCCACGCGGTTGTGTTTCTGTCCTGCTGTCACACACTCCGGAAATCTACCGGCAGGCTGCGCACGCCGGTTTCGATCTGATGCTGAGCGGACATACCCACGGCGGGCAGATCTGCTTGCCCGGCGGCATTCCTATCCTGCTCGAAGCCGATCTCCCGCGCGCTTTCGGCGCTGGCGCGTGGCGAAATGCGAACATGGCGGGCTATACCTCAGTGGGGGCAGGGTCCTCGGTCGTTCCGGTGCGCTTCAACAATCGGCCGGAGATCACCCTGCACCAGCTTGTGCGCGGCGTCCCTCAGTAGGGACGATCCCGGAGGCCGACGGCGAAGAAGAGCCGTGACATCGCCAGCTCTCCGACGGAGAACACCAACACGATCGCGGCAACATCGATAGGATTGAGCGGCACGTAAGCGCTGCAAGCGACCTGCGGGTAACAGCGATTCAGGAACCTGATCGAGACCGAGCGCCATGCTGCTCGGCTCGAGCCCGATCCGCCGTTTGACGAAGGACGAGAGGCAATCGCCCGCCATGGCGGAAGCGGCAGCGACCGCACCCAGCTGCCACGGCAGACCGATCAGGCACGCGACGGAGACCGCGAGAAGAATAGCTGAAGCGAGGCCGCGCTAGGTCTTGGGTCGACCGAGTAGAGGACGACCGTCGCGCAACACGATCCCCCCGTCGATCCGACAAGCGAAGCGCGCTCCCAGTAGCAGTGCGAACAGGACCGGCGCTCCGTTAGCTGCGCTGATGAGAATAAGGCTTTGAAGGATCGCTAGCGCGTGAGCGAACATCCACATTTTGATGGGCCCTGTCACGTTGTCCAACGAAGAGCGTGACCCCGAGCAACTGGCCGTGGACAAATTCTCAGCCTTGAACGTATTGTTGAATGGCTGTAGCGACGCCTCAACTCATCCAAACCCCCGAGTTGGATTTAAGAAACTTCCGAGTCTTGCCACCTTTTCGCCACCGGTTACGCTAGGCCTCAGCCCAGCTTCGGCACAAGGGATGAAGCGCGCGGCGCGCCGAGCCGAAGCCATTCGTCGAGCTTCGACCAGCGTCGCCGGCCCGAAACGTTGCGAACAGCGATCGCGATGGCCTTCTTCTGGCCGACGAGAACCACGAGCCGCTTGCCACGCGTGACGCCGGTGTAGAGGAGATTTCGCTGTAGCATCGGGTAGTGCTGGGTCAGGATGGGTATGATCACGGCGGGATATTCGGAGCCCTGGCTCTTGTGGATGGTGGCAGCATAGGCGGGAACCAGCGTGTCAAGCTCGCCGAAGCCGTAGGTCACAGAGCACCCATCGAAGTTCGCCACGAGTTCGCCCGCCTCGGGATCGACGCCGACGATATAGCCGATGTCGCCGTTGTAGACTTCCTTGTCGTAGTCATTCTCGATCTGCATGACCTTGTCGCCCGGGGCAAAGGTCCAGCCGAAACGCACGATCTTGCGTTCGCCGACGGGGTTCAGCGCCGCCTGCAGTTCGATGTTGAGCGAACGCGCGCCTACGCCGCCGCGGTTCATCGGGCAAAGCACCTGGATTTCGCGGATCGGGTTCAAGCCGAAGCGCTTGGGTATGCGGGTCTTCACCAACTCCAAGATGCGCTGAACGGCGGTCTCGGGTTCCTCGGCAGGAACGAAGTAGAAGTCGCTGTCGCCGACAGGCGCGCTGAGATCGGGAATCGATCCCTGATTGATGCGGTGGGCGTTGATGATGATCCGGCTCGCGGCGGCCTGCCGGAACACCTCGGTGAGGCGCACCACGGGCACGGCGCCTGAGCCGATGATATCGGCCAATACCTGTCCAGGTCCGACGGAGGGCAACTGGTCGATATCGCCGACGATCAGCAGCGCCGCGTTGTCCGGCATCGCCTTCATCAGCGCCTGCATCAGCATGACGTCAACCATGGAGGCCTCGTCGACCACGAGCAGATCGCAATCGAGGGGATTGTCAGCGTTGCGTTTGAACCCGCCGCTCTTGGGATCGACTTCGAGTAGCCGGTGGATCGTCTTCGCCTCGACGCCCGTCGCTTCGGTCATGCGCTTGGCCGCACGGCCCGTCGGGGCGCAAAGCAACAGCCTCACGCCTTTGGCCGCGAGGATCTTAAGGATTGAATTGACGATCGTCGTCTTGCCGACGCCAGGCCCGCCAGTGATCACCAGCGCCTTCGCGGTCAACGCCAGACGGATCGCCGCCCTCTGACTGTCGGCAAGCTGCAGACCGCTGCGCTTTTCGACCCAGGGTACGGCCTTCTCTTCGTCGATCCATGTCCAGGGCAGCCCGCCGTTCACGATGCGGGTCAGCCGATCGGCGATCGCTTGCTCGGCCCTATAGAGGCCCGCCAGGAAGGTGCAGGCGGTGTCGCCGACCTTGTCGGCGATCACGGCGCCCTCGGATCGTTCGAGCTCGAGGGCCGTCAGGATCAAGTCCTTTGGCGCTTCGAGCAGTTCTTCGGCGAGCGGGATCAATTGATCCGTCGGCAGCCCGCAGTGACCCTCATCCATCGCCTCGGTCAACGCGTACGATATCCCTGCGCGCAGTCGGATCATCGCGGTCTTTTCGATGCCGAGCCTCATCGCGATCGCGTCGGCGCTCTTGAAACCGATGCCTCGAATATCCCGGGCAAGTCGATAGGGGTTCTCCGTCATGACCTGCACGGCGTCCGCGCCGTAGGTCTTGAAGATGCGAACCGCCCGGGCGGTGCCGACCCCGTTGCTGTGAAGGAAGACCATTATCTCCCGGACGATCTTCTGCTCGGCCCAGGCGTCCGTGATCCGTTTGGCTCGCACCGCGCCGATGCCCGTCACCTCACGGAGTCGATCGGGCTCGGCCTCAATGACGTCGAAGACCTTCTCCCCGAAGGCCTTGACCATCTTCTTGGCGTAGACCGGGCCGATGCCGCGGATCATCCCGGAGCCCAGATATTTCTCGATCCCGTCGATTGAACTGGGCGCCGAGGTCTTGAGAAACCGCGCCTTGAATTGCTGACCGTGGGCGCGATCGTTGATCCATTCGCCCGACGCGGTGATCCACTCGCCGGCGGAGATGATGGCGGCATGGCCGACGACGGTCACCAGATCGCGGTGGCCGCGCGCCTTCGCCCGGAGCACGCAGAAGCCGTTCTCGGCGTTGTGGAAAGTGACCCGCTCAACCAGGCCTGCGAGAACCTCTTGACTCGATGATTCCGACGTTGGCTTCATGAGGGTGCCAGGATCGCCATTTCTCTCTTCGCGCGCCACTCCGCGGATGCCGCGCAGGCGGTCTACCGCTCAATCTGGGCCGCATTGGCTGAATGGCGCTTATTGACGCTGCCGTCACGCCTGTCAGGTCGAGGTCCATGATCTCGGCGCACCGGTCTCACCGTGCTTGAGTTGGCGCTCCAGCAGTATGAGCGCATCGGCAGTCATGTGGGCGTCAAGCAACGCGCCGTGCCGGTCGTCTCTTTCGCTGCTGTCGAGCACTAGCCGATCGCACATCGAGGTAAGCGACTTACTGGCGCCAGGGAAAAGCTGTGCGAACAGGACCTGCGTGCAAATGTACCGCTCCTCAGCGTAGGCGCTCTCGCCCCACTGAATCACCTTGGCCCGGGCGAACTCATAGTCGAGGAAATCTCGCTCGTTCTTGTAAGCGTGGGCCACGATCGGCGACTCTCCGACGAAGTCTTTCACTTTCGGCAGGATCGTCGGGAACCGTGGAGCGTTCTTGAGATCGGCGGGCCGAATCCTGTGGATCTTGATGGCCTCGGGGTCGATTGGCCCATCCGGGTTGACCCTGGAGCGCCACGTCTCGCCCTTGCGCCAGCCCTCGCCTTCGCGCAGCATTTCGACGAAACCGACTTCGATGATGATGCCAGGGGCTCTCCAGGCAAAAGGCTGCTTGCGAATGAACTCGGCGTCAGGTGTACGCTTGCCAGTCGTCTCCGCGTCGAAGGCGACGAGCCGGTCGAAACCGTCGAGGAAATTCGGCATGTACATCGCGGCGCTCCGAAGCAGCGCCAATTCGTACGCATTTCGGTAATCGGCGTCACGGCGTCCGACCGAATGACTCTCAGGTTTCGAAAACCGGATTGAGGGCCGACTGTGCGAGGCCGCGGGTTTCCAGCTAGCCAGGACCAGATAGTGTGTTAGTCCGAATCTACACCATTGTCGCATCCTTACGCCGCGGACGGCCGGAGTCGACGTAAAGCGGTCACTCCAGATCGCGGCCGTGCACGTCGCAGTTAGGAGGAAAGCTGCCGTCCGCGCCCAACGACCCTGCGAGCTGGCCGCTTCAGTTTGACCGCCCTGCCGCCGCCCCGCGCGCGACTACGCTGGGCCCTTGGCGTCCGCCTCTGCGAGGACCTGCAAGAGCCTGTCGACGCCGGCGGACGAGAGTTTGACGACCCCCAAATAGGGCTGGCTCAGTTCCAGCATCAAGAAGACCGCGCTGCCAATGGCGATCGCGCCTGCCAGATGCGCGCAGATCGTCACCGCATTCGGCGTCGCAACCAGTCCATTGCCGAGAAAGAGCGCGGAGGCCCAGCAGACCACCACGACCAGCACGTAAGGCGGAAACGGATTGGCGAGCTGGCGGGCCATCAGCATTTGCGTTTCGGCGAATTTCTTCGCGAGATCCCGCGCGGAGGTCAGCAATTGCCGTTGCGCCTCCGTCGAGGGTTCAAGGCTGTCGAAATAGCTATTGAGCCCGTGCAACGTCGCGCGGGTCTCCTCAATGGTGCAGGCCTGCGGCCCATGCTTTGCGTCGCCGAAGAAGCGAGCGCGCGAGCGCTCCAGCGCCGCCCGCAAGCCGGCGCGTCCGAGCGTCGCCTCGGGCCCATATTGCTCGAGGGCAAGATCGAGCTCGATCACCACCGGCCCGAGCGACTGCGCCTCGGCCTGCTGCGTCGTAAAGACCGAGAAAGCCGTAAAGATTAGAAGACCGAGGACCAGCGCCAGGAGCAGGGTGACAAGCCCGACCATCGCACCGACCGTGCCCTTGGCTTCCGTGAGATACTGCGCCGGGACGACCCATTGCAGAAGCATGCCCGCAACGCTGGCCCCGAAGGTCATCATGACGAAGGCGATCGCTCGCCTCATGGAATGCATGGACCCCGGCGCCTTTCGCGCCCCTCGCCCGAGATTCCCGCAAGGCCGCCGCTTTTCTGATACTGCATGGACGCGGGAGGCCGGGCAAGTTGGATGGCTGTTTTGGAGAGTAAGCTGGCATGAAGCCAGGTGTGACACATAGCCGTCCTACGGCTACAGTCGACACAAGCGCTAGCGGCGAAGTGACTGGTCGTGACGTCCGCAATGAGTTGGTCCTCGGTACCGGTGATGACCGTACGTACGATGCTCAGCTGGCGACCGCGCTTGACGAACTTGGATGTCGCCTTGAAGACACCGTCCTTCTGATTCCCGACGAAAACTGCATTGAGACTAATGCCGAGTGGAAAACCCGGCGCGCCGGGCGCGAACTCATCCTTGCCATATGCGAGTGTGGACGCGCACACGTCGGCAAACCACAACATGGCACCGGCGTTCACGACGCCATACGGATTGAGAAGGCCAGACCGTATCGGCATTTCAGCTAGGACGTGTTCGGGGGACAGGTCAGTGATGGTGAATTCGATATCGCCTCGGAGTAATTTCATAGAAGTCCTCCGGATCAGTTCTTGAGTGAATCGGAGCGCGCGAAGGCCGTCTTGACCGTGGCGAACGTCCGTCAGAGCTCGCGAAGCCAGGTCAAGAGGTGATCGTTGACCTTCTGCGGCCGCTCCTGCTGGGTCCAGTGGCCGCAGCCTGGAAGCAGATAGAGGCCCCGCAGATCCGGCAATGCGGCCCGCATGGCGGGCAGGAGGTCGCCAAACATGACGAGGACTCGATCCCGCTCGCCGCCGATGAATAGCGCCGGCTGTTCAATGCGGCGCCCCTGGAAACCCTGCAGGAAGTCGAAGTCCCGATCGTGATTGCGGTAGCGGTTGAGCGGTCCCCGAAAGCCAGACTGCTCGAACTGGCCGACGTAGTAGTCGATGTCGGCGTCGGTGAGCCAGGCCGGGAAGGGATCCGGATCGGGGACGCGCAGCAGGACTGGGTCTCCGGCCCGCTTGTCCGCAGGCCACGCCTCGGCCGGCGCATCGCCGCTCCAGGCGTAAAAAAAGCGTCGCAGCCCCCCGCGGACATCGGCCTCGAATTCGGCCTCCGCGACGCCTTCCGCCGCGAAAGAGTGCTGATAGAAGAACCGTCCTTTGCTTGTGTACACGTCCTCGATCACCTCGCGTATCGAGCGCCGCGGTATGCCGGTGTGCGGCACCGAAAGGCCCGCGACCGCTCGGACGCGGTCGGGATGGACGAGAGCCGTGGTCCAAGCAACGGGCGCGCCCCAGTCGTGCCCAATGACCACCGCGGGCTGATCCGGGCTGAGGGCGGCGATCAGACCGGCCACATCGCCGGAGAGGCGCTCGAGACTATAGGCCTCGACCTCGTGGGGTTTGTCGGAGCCGCCGTAGCCGCGAACGTCGATCGCACAAGCCGTGAAGCCGGCGCCTGCGATGGGGGACACCTGGTGGCGCCAGGAGTACCACGACTCCGGAAAGCCGTGGACCATGACCACCAGCGGGCCTTGACCCTGGAGGGCGACCCGCAAGGTGACCTCGCCCACCCGTCGAAAATCGGACATGACGCTTCCTCCTGCCTTGTGCCGTCCGGCTCGTAAGCCGATTTAAGATCAACCCGCTCCAGCAAATGCTAGCCGAGACCCGAGCCTATCGGGAATGACGCTCCGCATGTTATGCGTCACTCAGACGGCATCAGCATGATGACCATCATCCAGATCGTCAAGCACAAATTGAGAGATAGATTCCAAGGTGGGACATTCTCAGGCCGAAAAGGCCCAAAGCCGGGAGCGCATAGTCTCTGCGGCCGCGCGGCAAATCCGCGCGGGTGGACTGGACAGCGTGAGCATCGCCGAGCTCATGAAGACTGCGAAGCTGACGCGCGGCGGCTTCTACGGTCATTTTCCTTCGCGTTCGGCCTTGATTGCCGCAGCGCTCGACAGAGCTCTGACGGAGGGTGAGGCCAAATCGGTGCCGGCGACGAGCGGCAAGGTCGCCCCAACACTTAAGTCCATCCTCAACCGCTATCTGAGCCCGGCGCATCGCGACGACGCAGGCGGTGGATGTGCGGTCTCGGCCCTGGCGGGCGACGTCGGTCGCGCGGATGCGGAGGTACGCGCGATCATGGCGCGGCGCCTCGAAAAATATTTCGACGACTTGGCCGCGGCCATTGGCGAGGATCCTGAGGCGGCCGACTTGGCGGTCTCCGCCTGGTGCACCATGGTCGGCGCTGTGGTGCTATCTCGGGTCTTCACGAACACAGAACGGTCCGACGCGATCCTACGGCAAGCGCGCCGTTCCATTCTACGGCTTGATCGGCGAGGCCGGGAATCGCGCGAACCAGACTAGTGTTCTGATCCCGAGTTTTTTGCGATTTCGGCTTGGAGCGCGGTCGACCTCGACGACGAGCCCCGCCCGGCACTGGCTCCGTACCGATCTCGGTCGACTTGGTTCCGACCACCGACTAACCCCCCGTACGAGCAAGCGTTCCTGGCGAGCGTATCCGACCCCTCGACCATCGCGATGCTGATTTGTTCCGCCGGTCTTGGCTTTGCCGGTTACGGCAAGGCCAAGGAAGGACCTACGGCCTCTCCGCTGCCTGATTTTAGGCTGTCAACGATTGGAAAGACAGAGGCATGGCGGTCTTTACGTTGTGGAAGGGCAAAGCCCGAAAAGACCGCTCCAGTCAATTTGAATCCGTTCGCCACGGCGTCGGGGAATGACCGCTATTTGCGCGGAACTGCCGCTGAGGGGCGGCGTGAGCCGGATCAAAGCCTCGCAATTTGCGATCAACCCAACTCAGTCCCCGCGCATCGTTACACTTCGGTTTGCTCCGCCAACTCCAAGGCGTCCTCTACCTCGATGCCAAGGTAACGAACCGTGCTCTCGATCCTATTGCCCGCAGGCAATAGGCTAGATTATCTCCCGCGTCGGACTATGTCCCGTCGCGCGGTGACGCGGTTCATCATCAATGCGAACGGGTAGGCGGCCGGAACATAGTCCGTGATGTCATAGGTTTCTGAGGAAGGCGAGAAGCTTGTCGTCGGGTCGATACCGCCCGGGCTTTCCGTTGAGGGGTGTGACCAAGTCGAGAACCCGCTGCTTCAACTCAAGGTCCGCATCCAAATAGATCTGCGTGGTCTCGATCAACTCATGACCGAGCCACAGCGCAATCACGGACTGCTCGACACCCTGTTGCAACAGATCCATCGCTGTTGTGTGGCGAAGCACATGCGGGCTCACGCGCTTGTGCTTCAGCGATGGGCAGGCGGTAGTGGCCGAGGTGACGTGCTTGGCCAACAGGTATTGCACGCCGTGCGCACTCAGGCGGCCGCCGCTTGCGTTCGGGAACAAGGGCTGATCCGGGAGCTTGAGTGGTTCTTTCACCCAGGCAACGAGGACGGCCCGAGTGTTCTTGCTCAGCGGCGTACAGCGTTCCCTACGTCCCTTGCCGATCACGCGCACGTGCGCGCCGGTCCCCAGATGCAGATCCTGCTGCTGAAGACCGGTCAACTCCGACAGACGTAGCCCGGTCTGGACCGCGAGCAGAATGAGGGCGTGATCGCGGCGCCCTGACCACGTGCGCTGATCCGGCGCTGCGAGTAGCGCATCGACTTCTTGTCGACTCAGAAACGGCACCAGTGCACGTGCGAATCGCTTGGCTGGGATGGCAAGCACGCGTTGGATCTGCGCGGCATGCGCAGGTGCTTCGAAGGCAACGTAGCGGAAGAACGAGTGGATGGCCGTCAGACGAAGGTTCCGCGTTCTCGCCGTCACGTCGCGAACCTTCTCCAGTTCATCGAGGAAATCAACCACCAACGGTGCGTCGATGTCTTCGAGCGCCAGCGTCGACGGCGCCCTGCGCAACCGCTTCTGCGCAAACTGCAGCAGCAGGCGAAACGTGTCGCGGTAGGAAGCAATCGTGTGGGCGCTCGCCTGACGCTGCTGCATCAGCCGCTGTGTGAAGAAGCGTTCCAACAGGGTGGGGAAAGTCGGCTGGCCCGTCATGATGACCCTCCCCAGCGCCGCTCCTGCCGCGCCATCGCTTGTGCCATCAGTTCCGGCGAGTTGCTGAGATACCAGTAGGTCCCGGCCACGTATACGTGCCCGAGATAGGTCGACAGCGCCGGCAATCGTCTCGCTGGGTCATCGCCCGACTCGTACCAGCCGGTGAGCACCTGGACCGCAAAGCGGTGTCGGAAGTCGTGCAGCCGGGGGCCGTTGCGCGCGCCGGGCGCCCGCAGGCCCGTTTGCCGCGACAGAGCGTAGAAGGCTCGATGAACGCGACCGATGTCGAGCCGCGTGCCACGATTGGAAACGAACACGTAGTCCGAGCGGCGCGCGCCGAGAAACTGTTTGCGCCGCTGAAGGTAGTGGACCAGCACGGTGCGTGTGGATGGATGGAGGGGCACGAGGCGGGATCGACCGAACTTGGCAGCCCGGATCGTGAGCACGCCTTGCTCGAGATCGACATCATCGAGCTTCAGATCGAGCGCTTCGGAGATGCGCAGACCCGTGACGCTGAGCAAACCCAGAAGGCAATGAAAGACCCAGGGCCGCAACGGCGTCGACGGCCATGCGGTCGGCAGTTGCAGCGCCGCCTCCAACAAGCCCAGCACTTCCTGCTCGGTGTACAGGTAGGGCCGGGATCGGGTCGATCGATACGGCAAGAGCTCCGGCGACGGAACCTCGGTGAGCGGATCGGTGGCGCTACGGTAGCGAGCAAAGCCGCGTGCGAAGCAAAGTCGTCGCGCCCGCTCAGCGGGCTGCACCGTCTTCGCCTGTTGCACCCACTCCAGAGCGAGCCGTGTCGTGATGTGCAGCGCCTGATGCTCCTCCATGAACGCGACGAACCGCGGCAGCACAAGACCGGCGTCATGCATCTTGAAGCCCAGACCTCGGCGCAGTGCGAGGTACTCTTGCAAGGCCTCACGTAGGGTGTTCATCGCACACCTCCTGGCCACGGCAGGGCCAGGGAACGCAGTGCACTGATATCCACGCGAGCGTAGATCGAGGTGGTCTGTGGGCTTTGATGGCGCAGGACTTCGCCGATCTCGTTCAACGAGGCGCCCCCTTGCAACATGCGCACTGCCAAGGCGTGCCGAAACTGATGTGAACCGCGGTGCGGTGCGTCGACCTGGGCGCGCTGCAGCGCGTGGCACACGATCGTGCCGATGGCATCTGAGCCTGGCATCAGTCCGCGGATCGGCGCCATCGACCGCAAGAACAAATGCCGGTCCTTACTCGTGGGCCGTCCCTGCTGCAGATAGGCGGCGATGGCCGCGCCCACATCAACGGGCATCGGCAAGAGTTGCTCACGCCCACTCTTGCTGCGCACGCGCAGGTGGCCGCCGTCCCAGTCGCAATCTTGGAGTTGCAGCGCGATGATCTCGTGAGCGCGAAGCCCCAGACGAGCCAGGAGCAGCAGCACGGCGCGATCGCGCAGGCCGACCCCCGTACTGAGGTCACAACTGTCGATCGCACGCTGAGCATGCTCGGGTGATATCGCCTTGGGCAATGCCGGCGTGGTGGCCCAGGCAGCCACGATCGGCACCGCGGCAGCGAGCGCGGTGGCCACTTCACCGCGATCCTGCGCGTAGCGCAGGAACGAGCGCATGGCGTTCGCGACACACTTGAGTGCCGGCGGTTGCAGACATTGGGTCTGGCGTTGCACGAACGCAATCGCATCGCCGGTGCGCAGGGCACGTAGATCGACCACACCGCGGCCGAAACGCTCGTGGAGAAACCGCCCGACGACCGTCCTGTAGCGCTCGATCGTTGCGGTCGCCAGCCCCTGATCATCCTGAAGATGTTGCCCATAGCGGGCCGCCAGATCGTCAGCCGCTGTGGTCTCGACACGGGCCGCCGGGCATACACCGTGACCGCGCAAGAACTGCAGCAGTTGCGTCACCTCGTACCACTCACGACGTCGGGTCTCGGTGCGGATGCGTTGGTGTCGACGCCGACTGCGGTGCTGGTACCGCTCGATGTGCACTTCGCCGAGATCAGCCAACACTACACGGCGCTTCGCGAGCCAACGGTCGAACGCCAGTGCGTGCCGTACTTTGATGTAAATGACGCTCGCGGTGTACTGCTGGTCGATCAACGATGTGACAAACGGGCCAAGATGGCTTGCGAGCGGACCAGCGGCGCGGCCGACGAGCGCCGCGGCGCTCTCATGCGTTCGTTCCATGACGTTCTCCTTGCGGGCAGAAGTGCCCGGCAAGGAGGATCGCTATGTCCGGCGCGTTGAGCACCAACGCGCGGCAGATCAGCTCAACTGACCACGACGGGACATAGTCCGACGCGGGAGATAATCAAGCTTCGTGTGGCCCAACAGGAGCTGCACAGCGCGCAGGTTTTTGGTTCGCCGATAAATCAGAGACGGCTTCGTGCGGCGCATGGAATGGGTTCCGTAGGCGGCCGGATCAAGACCGATTTCCTCGACCCAGGAGTCGACAATCCGAGCATATTGTCGGGTGCTCAAATGAGGCGACGCATGAACGCGGCTTTTGAAGAGAAAGTCGTCAGGTACGAGACCTGACAGCCTGATCCAGTCGGCCAAAGCGGTTCGGGTCAACTCCGTGATCTCGAACTGCACGGGTCTTGAAGTCTTTTGTTGCACCACGATCGCCCGTGCAGCGACCCGCTCGCCGTGACAGACATCTCGAACCTTCAGTTTAAGCAGGTCGCAGGCCCGCAACTTGCTGTCGATGCCAAGATCGAACAGCGCTAATTCCCGCGTTCGGCAAAAGACTGCGCGTTCCGGTGGATCGTGAACACGGATTCCGTTTGATTGTGAACATCCAATCCAGTTGATCCTGAACACCGGTTCCGGTCGATCGTGAACACCGATTCCGGTGATCATGAACGCGGCCTGGAGCGCCACGGTGGGTCTGTGCTGCTGACAGTCTTCAACCAGGGGTAGTCCCGATCCTTTGCCGAGCAGCGGAGGATGGGAATGCCGGGCGAGAGATTGTCGATGCGGAAGATACGCGAGGTGCTGCGCCTGCGATTTGCTCAGGGGCTGAGCCAGCGGGCGATCGGGATCAGTTTGCGGCTGAGCACGGGGGCGGTGAACACGTACCTCAATCGTGCGCGGCGGGCAGGACTGGGTTGGCCGTTACCGGACGGGTTGGACGACGCGCAACTGGAGACGCTGCTGTATCCGCCTCCGCCGGCGGTGGCGGCAGAGCAGCGGCCGGCGCCGGACTGGGCGGCGGTGCACCGCGAGTTGCGGCGGCCGAATATGACGCTATCGCTGCTCTGGGAAGAATACCGTGGCGGAACGGGAGCCCAGGACGGGTTTGGCTACTCCTGGTTCTGCGACCTGTATCGCGAATGGGTTGGCCGGCTGAAGCCGACACTGCGCCAGGTGCACACCGCGGGTGAGCGGATCTTCGTCGACTTCGCCGGTCACGCCATGGAGGTGATCGACGGGGCGACCGGAGAGGTGCGCCGGGCCGAGATATTCGTCGCGGTGCTGGGCGCCTCCAGCTACACCTTCGCCGAAGCGACCTGGACGCAGTCGCTGCCGGATTGGATTGCCGCGCACGTCGCCATGCTGGCGTTCATCGGTGGCGCGCCGCGGCAGATCGTCAGCGACAACCTGCGCGCCGGGATCACCCGGGCCTGCTTCTACGAGCCGCTGGTCAACCGCACTTATGCCGATATGGCGTCGCACTACGGCACCGCAGTGGTTCCGGCACGGCCGTACAAGCCGCGCGACAAGGCCAAGGTGGAAGTCGGCGTTCAGGTGGTGCAGCGCTGGATATTGGCGCGTCTGCGCAATCGGCAGTTCTTCTCCCTGGCCGAACTAAATCAAGCGATCCGCGAACTGGTCGATCAGCTCAACGATCGGCCAATGCGCGGCTGGGGCGCCACCCGACGCGCGCTCTATGAGCAGGTCGACCGGCCCGCCCTGCGGGAGCTGCCGCCGGCGGCCTACGAATATGCTGACTGGAAGCGCTGCCGGGTCAACCTCGACTACCACGTCGAGATCGACAAGCACTTCTACTCGGTGCCGTTCCGGCTGCTCCGCGAAGAGGTGGAAGCGCGCATCACTGCAAAGACGGTGGAGATCTTCCACCACGGCAAGCTGGTCGCCGCCCATCTGCGTAGCCTGCGGCCGTACCGCCCGACCACGCTCGCCGACCACATGCCGAGTTCGCACCGGCGCTACCGCGACTGGACGCACGAGCGGATCCTGCGAGAGGCGGCAGCGATCGGCGACGACGCCGCGGCGTTGGTCGAGATCATCCTGCGTTCGCGCCCGCATCCCGAGCAGGGGTTCCGCTCCTGCATCGGCATTCTCCGGCTGGCGACGCGCTACGACGCCGAGCGGCTGGATGCCGCCTGCGCACGGGCGCTCGCCCTGGGCACCCGCTCGTACAGCTCGGTCGCTGCGATCCTGAAGAATGCCCAGGACAGGAAGCCGCGCGAGCCGGACCACCCCAGCCTGTTCCACGAGAACATCCGCGGCCCCGGCTACTACCATTGAAAGGAGAGACGATGCTGACCCACCCTCTGGCCGAGCGCCTGCGCAGCCTCGGCATGGCCGCCATGGCCGATGCGTTCCTCGAGATGCAGACCACGTCGGCCGCCACCGATCTCACCCGCGAGGACTGGCTCGGCCTGCTGCTCGACCGCGAAGTGACCGCGCGCGACAACAAGCGTCTCGGCCGACGATTGCGCCAGGCCAGATTGCGCCAGAACGCTGTGGTCGAGGATACCGACTTCCGCACCCCGCGCGGTCTGGACCGTGCCCTGTTCCACAAACTCACTGGCTGTGACTGGATCCGTCACAGCCAGCACCTGGTGATCGGCGGTCCGACGGGTACCGGCAAATCGTGGCTGGCCTTGGGACACAAGGCCTGCCGGGAAGGCTTCTCGGTGCTCGATCGGCGTGCGCCGCGGCTGTTCGCCGAGCTCGCCACCGCCCGTGGTGAAGGAAGGCTGCCGCGGATGCTGGCGATGCTGGAGCGCACCAGGCTGCTGATCATCGACGACTGGGGTCCGGAACCGCTGACCGCCGAGCAGCGGCGAGATCTGCTGGAGATCGTCGATGACCGGTACGAGAAGGGCTCGCTGCTGGTGACCAGCCAGGTCCCCGTGACGCGCTGGCACGAACTGGTCGGCGATCCGACGATCGGCGATGCCATCCTCGACCGCGTCGTGCACCGCGCCCATCGCATCGAGCTGAAGGGGCCGAGTCTACGCAAGCGTCACGCTGTCAGTGCTCCGACGGAGGGCGACAGCTCTGCCGCTGTCCGATGAACACCGGTCCGCTCCGAGCCTGCCGATCACGCCGCCTGAGCCGCGGCTCACCCGGCTATCACCCATTGCATTGCGTTACGTAACGGGAATCCCGCCATGCCAAGAGGCCGACACCCCGAAGCTGAGCACCCGCTCAGCAACGCCGAACGCCAAGCCCGCTATCGCGCGCGCCGCGAAGCCCACAAGGCAGTGCCCGTCGTCCGATATCGGCGGCCTGCCGACCGGCGCACCCGCCCGCAGCGCTGGCTCGACACGGTCGCCGGGCTCCTCGCCCTGCAAGCCGAATACGCCGCCTGGTACGACGCCTTGCCGGATAGCCTCCGCGACACCCCTACTGCTGCGGCCTTGCAGGCCATCGTCGATCTGGATCTAGATGAACTCGCCGCCATCGTGCCGCCGCGGGGGTACGGACGCGATTGACCGGCCAGGAGCAAGCAATGTGCATCCGCAACTATCGGGGAAAATATGCCGAGCCGCGCTGGCGCCGCTTGACGAACACCAAGGAAAGATGAGACGGGACAACCGTCAGTGGCAACCACCCACCGTGACGGCGTGCCGCTCGCCAGCGCCCGCTCAGGCCAGCGCGAGCGGGTGTTCATGATCACCGGAATCGGTGTTCATGATCGAACGGATTAACCGTTCAAGATCACCGGAATGCGCAAAAGACTTGAAGCCGGACGCGAATAGCCCAAATTTCCTTGAGTTTGAGCGGCGCCTTCTGACCAACAAGTTTGCCCTTGTTCCAAGGCCTTGTAACAACCCGAATTCTGAATTCGTCCATAGCAGGCTCCTCAAGGTTAGAGGAGCCTCAGCCTGACGCTACCCTGTCAGGTGGCCGCCTGGAATCGACTTGAAGTGGCCGTTGAAATCGCCTGCTGACGGGGTTTTCGGGTTAGTCGCAGGGCAAGGGTCGAGAGCAACCGCGACCGGGTTCCGCCCCTCCGGCGACGGGGCGCTGGCGGCTTGGGTAATTGAACTCAATTGAGAGCTGACGCCGACGCAAGAGCGAATAGATGGCCAACATAGACTGGCAACCGCTGCCTCCACTCTGGCCGAGCCCGGCGGTTTCGACCGATGTTGGAGGTTTTATGCTTTTGGTCTTCACGGAGGATAACGTCCCGACATGGGAGGTCCGGCGCAAAGCCAAAAATGTCGAGGGCCGCGACGACGATCTGGTCGTTGGCGGCACTGCCGACACATTCGAAGCGGCTAGGGCAGCGGCGCTGTTCGAAGCGACGGCCCGGTCCTCAGAATGACGACACCGTCTAATCTAAACAACGATGACACGATAAGCGACGGTCAGTCCTATCCCGACCCAGCCCCTATCGGGGCCCTCTCGTGGGCTTGCTGCGGCCGCGCCAGTTAGATGGCAAGGGTCGAGGTTACGGAACGAAGAGGGGCAAGAGGGTCCGCTGCCCGCCCGTAATGGGCGTTCCAAAATCCCCTCGACCGGCCGCCTCAGACGCATTCCGGCCGGCTGGAATCGACGTAAACCGGTCATTCGATCGCGACCGTGGACGTCGCGGCGGGGGAAAGCTGCCAGTCGGATGCGCATTGTTGACGCCCGTGTCCGAATTGTGCGCTGCCCTCAATCGCGGCGACGAACTCTAATGCCTCCTCGATCTCTGGAAATTCCGCCGTCGGCGAAAACCCCTGCAGAGCCGGGCCAAGAATGGCGTGCGCTCCAGCGGCGCGGCCGGTCGCGCGATAGAGCTTGGCGAGCGAGAGTGCGGCGCGCAGTTCGAAGCTGCGGGCTTTCTGGCGTTGGGCGATGGCGATGGCGGTGCGGAAGGCGTCTTCGGCGGATGCGGGGTCCGCCGGGCATTTCTCAAGCAAGATGTCGCCGCGCGTGCGGTGGATCTCCGCATCGAACCACTGCTGTCCGGCGCAATCGAAGTCCTTGAGCGCTTGCGCGAGTGTGGCCAGAGCGGCTTCCGTCTCGCCGTTTCGCGCTTCCGCTTCTGCCAGAGCTGTCTTGACGAGCGGCTGAAAGGCGCCCACGCCATCCTGCTGAAGTAGCGCGGCGGCCCGGCGCATATTCAGGAGGCCGATTTCCGGGGGGCCGGATCGCAATTCCACCCAGGCTTCCAGGAAGGCCCCGAAACCGATCCACAGGGCGATCCGATGCTCGTGTGCGACGCTGGAAAGCGCTTTGGCGAGAGGAGCGGCGCGGTCGACATTCCGGCCGATAATCTCGAACATGGCATTGTGCATCAGCCCGTAGGTCGAGGTCGCGAGGTGCCCCAATTTCGCGATTCGCGTCGCCGTCGCGCCGGCAAGCTCTCGCGCGCGATCGACCTCGCCGAGCGGCCAAAGCACAATCGCCAGATAGACCATCGCGGAAACGCCGACGTCCTGGCCGAAGCGAAAGGCGAGATCGCGGTCTCGTACCGGATCGAAAATCGCCAGGGCCTGTTCGAGATGCGAGCGCGCCTCGATGAAATTTCCCGTAAACCATAGCGTCACGCCGTAGGCCCGATGGGCGACGCCTGCCTCGGGCGAACCGGGTTGCGATTCGACGTCGCGCAGGAACGCTTGTGCAGGCTCGCGCATCCCGCTCAGGTCGCCGTGCACATAGCTGCCTGCCCAGAGCCCGTAATTGGCCGAGAAGCGCGTATACATGTCCGCGGCGTCTGCGCCGAGTTCGTGCGCGCGCGTAAAGGCTGCGAGAGTCTCGGGGGCGCCATGGCCGTGCGCGGCAATCATCGCGTTTCCATAGGAAACCTGCAGCCGCAGCAGTTGCCCGCCCGTCTTCTCGTTCTCGCCCACGCCCGCCAAGGCCCCCATCATCTCGATCGCCTTGCCAAGATGCGCGATCGCCTCCTTGAACGCCGAGCGACGAAGCGCGAGATCGCCCGCCTTGCCCCAGTATTCGATCGCGGGCTCGGTGAGGCCCGCTTGCGTGAAGTGATGAGCGACCAGTTCCGGTTCAGCCTCGACGACACCAGCGAATTTTTCGCACAAGGTTTCGGCGATGCGCCGATGCAGGATTTGCCGCCGGGTCCTCAGCAAGCTTTCGTAAGCCGTGTCCTGCGCGAGCGCGTGCTTGAAGCTGTAGCGCGCTTCGGGCGGGGCTCCGTCGCGAAACACCAGCTCGGATTCCTCCAATTGCGCCAGCGCGCTTCTTAAAGAGGCCTCGTCGCTCCCGACCACGGCGTGCAGCAGCGAATAAGAGAATTCGCGCGCGATCGCGGCGCCGATCTGCGCGATCTCCTTCACCGCCATGAGGCGATCGAGGCGCGCCATCAGCGAATCCTGCAGCGTCGAGGGGATCGCCATGGGCGGCAACGGGCCGTCGAGTCGGTAGCGCTCTGGTTCCTCGATCAGAAGTCCCGACTCCAGCACGTTCTTAGTCAGCTCTTCCACGAAAAGCGGCACGCCGTCGGTCTTGGCGACGATCTGCGCGAGCACCTCGGCCGGCAGCTTGCGCCCGCCCGCCACGCGCTCGACCAGCGTCCCCGCCTCCGCGCGGTCGAGGCGGCCAAGGGCGATCGTCGCGACGGGCAGGCCCTTCCAGGGCGCCTCGAATTCCGGGCGGAAGGTGATCAGCAACAGCGCGGGCAGCCGCTGCACGCTCTCGATCACGAGATCAAGCAGTTCGAGCGAGGTCGCGTCGGCCCAATGCGCGTCCTCGAACAGGATCAGCACCGGCTGCTTTCTCGCCAGACCCTCTATATGATCGAGCAGCGCCGAGAACGTCTGCCGGCGCTGCTGCGCTGGAGACAGGTTCAGCGGCGGATAGCGGCTCCCCAGCGGGATCGACAGCATGGATGCGATCAGCGGGGCGACCTCGTTCATGCGATCGGTCGCGAGGCCGAGCACTTTCTCCAGCTTTTGGAGCTTGCCTTCCGGCGGCTCCTGCGGCGCGATGCCCGCAGCACGCGCGAATTGCTGCACGAAGGGATAAAGCGCGCTGTCACGATGATAGGGCGAGCAATGGTAACGCAACCGCGTGTGCGGCGTATCCGCGACCTGCTCCGCGAGCCAGACGGACAGGCGCGACTTGCCGATGCCCGCTTCGCCCGAGATCAGAACGGTCTGGCCTTCGCCGCACCATGCCCGGCGTTGCCGCGCGATCAAGTCGGCGCACTCGGCCTCGCGTCCGACAATGGAGGTCAGCCGCGCTGGATGAGCTGCCTCGAATCGGCTCTCGCTTTCGGACACGCCAAGCGCCGCCCATGCTTCGACGGGCTCGGCGAGGCCCTTGACGGAGTGCCCGCCGAGGTAGCGCAGCCGGAAACGATCGCCGAGCAGCCGCCGCGTCGCTGCGGCCACCACGACCCCACCGGCCTCGGCGAGGCCCTGCAATCGTGCGGCCAGATTGGGGGTATCGCCGACGACCGCCTGTTCCTGCGCCGAGCCTCGTCCCACGAGATCGCCGACGACGACGAGGCCGGTGGCGACGCCAACGCGAACGCTGAGCTTTTCGCGCGCGCGGGTTTGTAGGCCTGCAACGACCTCAGCGATTTCCAAGGCCGCATGGACCGCCCGCGCCCCGTCGTCCTCGTGCGCGCGGGGAAAGCCGAAGTAGGCGAGGATCCCGTCGCCAAGGAATTTGGCGACGAAGCCGTCATAGCGGGCCACGACGCCAGAACAGGCGTCCTGATAGGCCCGAATAACCTGGCGCATGTCCTCGGGATCGAGCCGCGCGGTGAGCGTGGTCGAACCGACGAGATCGCAGAACATGACGGTGAGCTGGCGCCGCTCCGCGGAATCTGGAGGGGCGGCAGCCGGGACCGATTCATGCGGCGCGAGCGTCGTCGCAGCGTAGGCCCGCGAGGGGGACGCAGCTTTGAGTTCCTCGATCGCGGACACGATTTTGCGCCGGTGGCCCACAACTGCGACGCCGAGATCCTTGAGATCCTCGACCGTCAGCTTCGGCAGCACTTCCCCGTCGATTTCGTTGTCGCGGAACGCCGCCTCGTATTGCCCTAGACCGAGCGTCCGCAGCCAAACCCCTACATCCATGCGGTTCCCCTAGCCAAGGCGGTCTTACGTGTCTATAGCGTCAGGGCGTTCGGGGTTCATCGCTGAGGATCGCCCAAACCCAAGCGAAGAAGCCACCAGGAGGCTCAAGACGGGCTTTTCCGTGCTTGGGGAGGCAATGACACCAGCCCGGCCCCAAACAGCAGCAGTCACAGACAAAGCCAAGCGTAAGGCTCCCGCAGCCGGCGCCAGGAGGGCGCCCCGCCCGTTCTCCTGCAAATACCAGCGCGCTCATTGCGTCAGTTCGTCGAGCAATATCTTCGCCTGCTTCAGGTCCAGAGTGTCGAAGCCCTGGGTGAACCAGCCATAGACCGGAGTTAGAACTTCGCGGGCGTGCGAGCGCCTGCCCTGAGCGCGCAGGAGCCGCGCCATGCTCATCGCCGCTCGGAGCTCCCACGACTTTGCCAGCTGCTTCCGCGCCACCTCGAGCGCGCGGGCGAAATAAGTCTCCGCCTTGGCCGCATCGGGCTCCGGCGAAAGCAATAAAATCTCTCCGGCAATGCGATTGATCTCGGCCTCGCACCAGCTCTCCTTCGTTGTCTCCACCGCGGTCATCGCTTCGCGAATGTTGGCCCAGGCCTGATTGAATTGACCGATTTCCGCGTTGGCCAGCGCCAGATATGACGAAAACAGAGGCGTCCACATCGTGTTTCCTGTCGACCGAATTGCAGCGATGCCGGACGCGATGCTTTGAACCGCTTCCGCGGCTCTTCCGGTCAGGGCCGATACGCAACCTCTTTGCGCCAACCCCCATCCGCCCCAGAATACCGACCCGATCTGATCCTTTAATATGTTGAATTCATCGATGAGCGCATTTGCCTCCGCGAAATGACCGCAATAGGCGTGCTGGAAAACGCTGAAGTTCAGCACGTAGGTCAATGTTGCTGAGTGAGCGCTATCACGCGCAATTTTGAGCGCCTCCTCAGTGTCCGCGAGTGCGGCCTCGGGATAGCCGAGCAGCAACACAGCCATCGATTTCCAGGCCAAAATCGAGGCGCCGACGTGTTGCCCGAAGCGCGTCGCTAGATGACGATGTCCGGCAGGATCGTAGAGCGCGATCGCGCGATCGAGATGCGCTCGCCCGTCTCCAATGTCGCCGGTGTGTAGGAGGGATAGACCCATGAGACGACGCCCGATCATGATTGGCCCGGTCGCGCTCTGCTTTTCCGCCAGCGCCAAGAACTGGACGGCAAGCTCGCGCATCACGTCACCGTTGAACGCGACAAGGTTCGCGACCCACAAGCCGTAAAGGACGGAGAACAACAAGAACGGATCTTCAGGAGGCTCTCCGAGAGCCTCGGATTGTTCGATCAAGAGACGCGCGCGCTCGACCGCGGCTCTGGTTTCGGGCGCCGCGTACCCGCGGACGTGGAGGAGCGGGGTTATAAGCTCCACCTGAAGCTTGATCTCATCGCGGCGCAGTGCGGGTGTGCCTGGCAAGGTCGCGATCAGGTCGAGCCCGCATCTGAGCTGTTCCGCGGCTTCGACCAGGGCCGAACGCTGCGCCGATCGCTGCCCGGCTTTCCCCCAAAGCGCCGCCGCTCTTTCGATCTCACCCGCCTCGGCGCAGTGACGCGCCAGCAGCTCGGGCTTGTTCTCGGCGATCCAGCTAAACTTGCTCCCGAGGGTTTCGGCGATTCGCGCATGAAGGTGGCGTCTCGGCTCGCGCAGCAGAAGGCCATAGGCCGCGTCTTGCACCAGCGCGTGTTTGAACAAATAAATTGCGTCTGGCGGCATGCCTTGCCGGAACAGCAGCCCCGCTCGAATGAGTCTGTCGAGCTGCATTTCCAGTTTCGCCTCCGGCCTGCACGCCACTGCAGCCAGGAGCTCGTGGGAGAATTCTCGGCCGATAGCCGCCCCGATCTGTGCGAGTTCTTTGGCGGGGCCCAGTCGGTCAAGCCGCGCCATCAGCGACGCATGCAAACTCGGCGGGACGGCCATCGTCGGAGAAGGAACCAAACCGGCGGTCCGCCGGGCCTCATCCTCGGACTCTGTCTCCAGCACTGCTTTTGTCATCTCTTCCACGAACAGCGGGACCCCGTCCGTGCGCTCGATGATGTCCTGGCGGATCCCCGCAGGCAGCGGATTGTTGCCGATGATCTGGTCTATCACGGCTTCGACATCACTGGGCGCCAGCCGAGTGAGGGTGAGGGTTGTGATGTGCGCCTGTTCGATCCAGGGCGGCTCGAATTCCGGCCGGAAGGTTACGATCAGCAGTACGCGATGGCTCGCAATATTGCTTACCAGCCGGCCGAACAGTTCCAGGCTCGTGGGGTCCGCCCAATGTGCATCCTCGAAGACCATCAGCACCGGTGCAGAGCTTGACAGGACTTCCACCTGCCTGATGAGTGCGTCCATCGTTCTTTGCCGCCGCTGCCGCGAGGCGAGCTCGAGCACGGGATAGCGCCCATCGTTCGGCAGCGACAGCATTTCGGCGAGGAGCGCGGAGTCCTCGGCCGACGTCGAAGACTGCCGCAGGAGCGCGTCGAGTTTGTCGAGTTTCGTTTCCAGCGTATCGTCGCGCGCCAAGCCGGCAGCACGTTCCATCTGGCCGATGATCGGGTGAAGCGCAGTGTTGGTCTGCTGAGGGGAGCAGAAATAGCGTAAGCGCGTGTGCGGCTCAGCCGCCAAAAGTTCCGCAATCGCGGCCGTAAGACGCGATTTTCCGATACCGGCCTCGCCGGAAAGCAGCACGCCTTGACCTTCGCCTTCCGCTGCCTTTGACCACTGGCGTCGCAGCAAGTCGCACTCTTCTTCCCGCCCAACGAGGGCGGTCAGGCCGGTCGTGTGCAGCGCCTCGAACCGACCCTCCGCTGAACTCGCCCGCAGCGCCCCCCAGGCCCGGACCGGCCCAGAAATTCCCTTGAGGTCCTTTGCCCCGAGGTCCTCAAGCTCGAACAGATTGCCGAGAAGTTTCCGCGTGCTCTCGGCGATGACGACGGTGTTCGGCTCGGCGATCCCTTGCAGGCGCGCCGCAAGGTTCGGCGTCTCGCCCACGACGCTGCGCTCCTGCGCCTCCCCCGATCCGATCAGGTCGCCAACGACGACGAGCCCGGTGGCGATCCCGATACGCGCCTGCAAGGGAACCCCGGCGGCTGTCGTGAGCTTCGGAAGTGCCTCGACCAGCGCAAGCCCAGCTCGGACGGCGCGCTCGGCATCATGCTCATGCGCCTGCGGATAGCCGAAATAAGCCAGAAACCCGTCACCCATATACTTCGCGACGAACCCGCCGTTACGCGCGACCAGATTGGCGCAGCAGCGATGATAAGTGCCGATGATCTCCCCCAAGTCCTCTGGATCGAGCCGCGCCGAAAGTGCGGTCGAGCCAACCAGATCGCAGAACATCACCGTCAATTGACGGCGCTCGGCGGCGTCCGGAGGAACGCCGTCTGGGACAGGCGTCTGCGCCGCGAGCGCCTTGGCGGCTTCGGCGCGGGCGGGCGGCGCCGCGTTCAGCTCCTCGATCGCCGACAGGATCTTGCGCCGATGTCCAACGACGGCGACGCCCAGGTCCTTCAGGTCGTCAATCGTCAGTTTCAGCAGCACCGCGCCGTCGATTTCGTTATCGCGGAACGCCGCCTCATATTGCCCCAAGCCGAGGCCCCGAAGCCAAACCCCGACATCCATCCACGTTTCCTGGGACCATCGGCATTTGATGATGCTCTTACGCGGCTGCAGTGTCCATAGCGTCGGTCCGGAATGACGGTTTGGGTTGATCTGACCCGGTCGCCACGCCCTCGGGGAATGACCGCTATTTGCGCATTTCGGCCGTTCGCCGAGTGAGCACTGCAACGGTCTCTGGCTAGCATTTTGCTTGATGTAGCGTCCAAGTACCTTGCTGGGGCGAAGAGCAAACAAGGCTCTTCTCGCCCTGGTTGCAATGCCTTTCCGGTCGCGAGGCGGTTAGACTGTACGAGGGCTGAGCAACACCTCCAGATCGATGTTGCGGTACATCTCGCGGCGCATCCGGTCGGCGACGGCGTTGACCACCTCCGCTCCGTCCTGCGACGGATCGACATGGACGCGAAACGGGCGCTTGCCGAACGGCGTCTCGACCACCCGGACGATCGCCCGCGCCACTTCGGCCGGGTCGGCATCGGCGGGTTCGAGGCTCGCGAGCCTCTTCAGCGCCTTGTCGGTGATGCCGGCATAGGGGCCGGTTTCATATTCGGCGGCGCGCGCGGTGTCCGCCGGGGCGCCAGAATGGGCGAAGTGGTTGGTCCCCTTGGTGAAGGCGCCCGGCACCATGATCGTGGTCTCTATACCCCATAGCGCAAGCTCGGTGGAATAGGATACCGCCAGCGCATCCATCGCCGCGTTGGCCGCGAAATAGGGTGCGAGGAAGGGCGGCGTGCCGCCGCGCGTCGAGGACGAGCCGACCCAGACCAGCAGGCCCTTGCCCTGCTTGCGCAGGAGCGGCAGCGCGGCGCGGTTCACGCGCTGGGCGCCGAGGACGTTGACGTCATATTGCTCGATATACTGTTCGGGCGTGAACGCCTCGGCAGGGCCGAACATCATGTGCCCGGCATTGTGGACGATCACGTCGAGCCGGCCCGCATCGGCGAGGATATGGGCGATCGCCGCTTCCGACGATGCGTCGGACTGGACGTCGAGCTCGATGGTGCGGAGGTCCGCCCGCTGCCCGGCGGCCCAGTCCGCGACCTCGGCGACTTGGGGCGCATTGCGGCCTTGGGTCTCGCGCATCGAGGCATAGACAATGTGGCCGGCCTGGGCGAGCGCGCGGGCGGTCATCAAGCCGAAGCCCGAGGACGCGCCGGTGACGAGGATGACATGCTTGTCGATGTGAGGTTGGTTCAGGGGAGTGGAATGGGCTCAGATGATCCCGCCATTGGCGCGCAACGTCTGGCCGTTGATCCAGACGCCGTCTGGGCCGGCGAGGAAGGCGACCGCCGCGGCGATGTCCTCGGGCTGGCCGAGCCGTTCGAGCGGGGCCGCCTTGGACAGGCGGTCGATCACCTCCTGCGGCTTGCCGTCGAGGAACAGCCTGGTGGCGGTCGGCCCCGGCGCGATCGCGTTGACGGTGATGTTGCGGCCGCGCAGTTCCTTGGTGAGCACGCTGGTAATCGCCTCGACCGCCGCCTTGGTCGCGGCATAGACGCCGTAGGTGGGCTGGAGCAGTGTGGTCACGCTCGACGAGATGTTGATGATGCGGCCGCCCGCACGCAACCGCCGCGAAGCTTCGCGCAGCGTGTTGAACACGCCCTTGAGGTTGATCGCGATCTGGCGGTCGAACAGCGCGTCGTCGCTCTCGGCGATCGTCGCCAGCTGCATGATGCCGGCATTGTTGACCACCACGTCGATGCCGCCGAACGCTGCCTCCGCAGTGTCGAACAGACGGGCGACGGCGGCTGGATCGGCAATATCGGCCTGCGCGGCGACCGCGCAGCCCCCGCCGCCCTCGATCTTCGCCACCAGCGCTTCGGCGGGGGCGGTGTTGCCGGCATAGTTGACGACGACGGTGAAGCCGTCGCGGGCCAGTCGCTGCGCGATCGCAGCCCCGATACCACCGGAGGCTCCGGTAACGATCGCGACTTTGCTGCTGGTGTCGGTCATGGACTTTCTCCTGATCTGCCCCGCCGGTGATCGGCGGCTGATGAGGAGAAATTATTCGTTTCACCCAATAAGATAATCAGTCATAGATCGGCATCACTATCCGAGCCTGCGAACAATGGAGCGAGCATGGACCGGTTCGACGCGATGCGTGTCTTCACCCGGATCGTTGAGCGCAGGAGCTTCACTAGCAGCCTGTCGGACTTAACGCCGCGCCTGCGATTACGCTAAAATCAGGCATTGATTCGCGCAGGGCGGCGGGCTTTTTTGATGAGCAATTTTCGTACGATCGATCGCGAGACGGGGTTCTTGCTGCCTCCCTCGGTCGACGAATGGCTTCCCGAGAAACATCTGGCGCGATTTGTCGTGGAGGTTGTCGACGGGCTCGATCTTCGCGCGATGAGCGGCAGTTATCGCGGTTCCGGGTCGGCGTCGTATCATCCGCGAATGCTGCTGGGCATTCTGGTTTACGGCTATGCGACGGGCGTGTTTTCGAGCCGCAAGCTGGAGCGTGCGACTTATGACTCGGTGGCGTTCCGGTTCATCGCGGCCAACGATCATCCCGACCACGACACGATCGCGAGCTTCAGGCGGCGTTTTCTGGCGGAGATCGAAGCTCTGTTCGTTCAAGTGCTGCTGCTGGCGCGGGAGATGGGCGTTCTGAAGATGGGGACGGTGGCGCTGGACGGCACGAAGATTCACGCCAACGCCAGCCGGCACAGCGCGCTGTCTTATGAACACGCCGGCAAGGTCGAGGCGCAGTTGAAAGCCGAAGTCGCCGATCTGATGGCCAAAGCCGAAGCTGCCGACGCGGCGGACATTCCCGACGGCATGTCGATACCGGACGAACTGGCGCGGCGCGAAGAGCGGTTGCGCAAGCTGGCCGAGGCGCGGGCGAAGATCGAGGCGCGGGCCAAGGAACGCCATGCGCGCGAGCAGGCGGAGCACGAAGCCAGGCTCGCGGCGCGGCAGGCGAAGGCGGAGGCGAGCGGGAAACAGCCGCGCGGCAAGCCTCGGGCGTTGAGTTGGGTGCAGAAAGCGGTTGAAGGGGCCGGAGATCGGCGTTTCCTGGGGACCTGTCCGCCGAGCCGGCGCACCTCAGCCTTGTCAGGCCGGGACGAGGGCGAACATCCGCTTGATGTTCCAGACCATGGTGACGAGGCTCCATTCGCCGCGCGCGCCCGCGAGGCCGCGCAGCGAAAATTGACGGAATCCCAGCGCCGATTTGATGATCCCGAACACCGGCTCCGGCATCTGCTTGCGCAGCGCGTAAAGCGCCCGGCCTGCCGGCGTCTTCAGCCGATGCGCCATCGCCTCGACCGGCGTTGGATCTTGCGGCGCTTCCGGCGCCGCTTGGAAGAGCTCGGCCAACGGTGGATGATGCGGCTGACGGCCCATGGCGATCAGCGGTTCGATCCCCGCCTTGTCGCAAGCCGCGACGTTCGCCGCGCTGAAATAGCCCGTATCCGCCAGCAGGCAGACCGATCGGGCGTCCGGACCCGTCGCCAATTCACAGCTTCGCCAGCAAGCACCACCTATAACACCTGCGCCGCGTTTGCACTTCGGCTTGGCCCGCCTGCGTTCCGAAAAAGGTCGAGAATCTTATTAACCAGCCACTCCGCCGCCTCTTCGATCACGTGCGCCGGCAGGCAGGTCGCCGGGCCAAACACCTTCAGCAGCTCCGGGCTCACACGAACCTCGCCCCTCTAAGGGCCAGACGGCGTCACCTGAAAATCCCCCATCCGAAATATCGCGCCATCGACAAAGGCGAACACCTTCTCGTCGATGAGAGGCCGGAGAACCTCTATCGCGTCATAGACAAGCGAGTACCGTCCGAGCTTGTCGGCGTGCAGGTATCCGATGCCGAGGTAGGCCCCACGCGCCAACAGCTGCGCAGCCAGCCGGCCGGCGACGACAACGTAAGACCAGTTCAACAACGCATTGACCGGGTGGTCGGCGTGGCGCGGGCCGTCATCGCCAATCCACGACTTACGGACAGTAAAGCGCTCCCAGTCCCGTGGCCAGCGTCTTGAGCTGCTGCGGACGCGGCATTGGCGCGTCGCCCAATAGGTTGAAGCGGCGAGCGCTTCGACGGCGCGCACGGCGTCAACGGTCTTCGCTCTGTCGAGACCGTGGCCATGGCCGCGCGCCTGGGCGGCTGAGACGCGCCCCAGCGTCGCGCATGCAACGATCTTGTTACGGACGATCTCGCGGGCGACGTCGACAGGATCTGCGAGGACCTGCGCCCGGACAAGGGCGGCGTTGTTCTGAGCATCGCCGGCGACGACGGTCATCAGACCTTTCTCACCCTGAGAACTGCGGGCCGAGACGCTGATGAGGTCGATCTTGTGCTCCAAACAGAATTTGACGGCCTCGGCGGTCAGGTACCAGCCGTGCTCGGGAAGCACGATCGCCTTCGGCGTCAACCGAGATGACAGGCGATGACCGCGGCGGGTCTCGGTCCCGCTGAAGGTGACGACGATCGGCTCGCCATCCGGAGAGAGGTGCCGCGGCAGGGTCTCGGCGATCTCCAGCGCGCCGTTTCGCACGCGAACGCTCGCCCCGGTCCGCAGAGCGAGCACTCGCGCTTTCGGGTTCGATCGCGAACGCCAGTACCGTTCAGAGGCCACAAATTCGTCCGCCGTCGCCTCGGCGGGGCCTGTCAACTCAGTGATCCGCGGTTTTTCTCGCGGAGAACCATTGGCGATAGCGCCAGCGGAAGGTTTCGTAGCTGTAGGGGCGGGTCGCGGTGCTCGCGTAGTCCCGCCAAGCAG
Organism: uncultured Alphaproteobacteria bacterium; assembly: GCA_963758335.1. GTDB lineage: Bacteria > Pseudomonadota > Alphaproteobacteria > Rhizobiales > Beijerinckiaceae > Roseiarcus. Next base: position 282,213 of record CAVWVF010000006.1, read on the forward strand.
CCTTGATGTTTCCCTTGCGGGCAAGAACCTGGTTGAAGTCTGGAGGATCGCAGAGTGTCGATCTTGGAGAGTAATAGGTCCGCATAGGCGCAACAAAAGGCTACAACAGCTATTATTGCAACTTTATCAAAATCTAAGCCTTACTGCCACCAAAACAGTGACGCTGAAGAAAGAAAAGTCGGCCGACTGGTCAGAAACTTACACTATTGCCTCCCGATTGCGGCACTCGGATGGACGGAATCGGGGCCCGAAGCCGACGAGAGGTGTGGTGCAAAATCAAATTGTTTTGTCGGGTCCGCGCGTGACTTTTCGTTTCCTGTCAGCGAGAGAACAGCTCTTTCGTAATGATGGGGTCTGGGGTTCGATTCCCTCTTGCGGCACCAATTATTTCAACGACTTACCTCAAAACTATCAGCGGTAAAATTGAGTTGTTAACGATTTCGGTAAGCAATCGGTAAGCAGAAAGGGCAATTGGCCCCTGTCAGCTCGGAACGACCATGAGGTTGTGCACCGCACGAGGCGCTCGCCGATCCAACTCGCGGTGGTTTATCGGCATTAAACACAATCCGAGCCTCCAGTCGCGTCGGTTCGAGCCCATCCCTCTGTTTGCGAGCTTCATCGCCGCGGCCAAGGCCCAGAGCAGGCTCGCGTGAGGGCGTTGCGGACGCGCCGGCTGATGGAGTAAGGGTCGCGCCACGCGTCGCCGCCGACGCGAAAGGGAAGGATGGCCGAGTGGTTTAAGGCAGCGGTCTTGAAATTCGGTCTGCGACGTCCCGGTTGGTACTGTCGCCTCCCGCACTGTCCTAAAAATTCAGGGAAACCGCGTTCCCTTATCGTTCTAAGTCCCAGCATGTCCCAGGGAGTTGGGTAGCAATCTGGGTAGCAACGGGCAGCAGGCAAGCTTGCACCTGCGCGATCTTCGGTTAGGTGCTCGGCGTCACGCGAGGATCGCTCGCTCCAGTCGGCCGCGTCGCAGAAAGAGCGGGATCCACGGGCGACCGGCATATTCGCCGGGCAACCACAATGCGGTCACGGTCGAGGTGGGCACGTTGAAGGAGGTTATCGTCACCCCGCCGAAACCGCCGTAACCGAAGGCGTGCTGCTCGCACACCTCCTTCTGACTAGTCTCAAGGTTGTCGAAAGGGCGTCCAAAACGATCGCCAGCGATCAAATCACGGCCTACCTCAGATAACCAAGACTTCAGCTTCGGCGACCAGGAGATCGCGGCTGCGATTTCCTTGTCGAAGTGGACGCCCGCAAAGCCCTCGAGGTTCAGCGCTTGCGCCGCGCACGGCTGTGTCGGCTCGGTTATCGCCAATGGCGACGGCGACCGCCAGCGTCGCGGTCCGCAGCTTCGCTAAGTTCACCGAGTTGAGCTCGACCTCGAAGAGGCCGGTCTCCGCGCGCAGCGCTTCCGGCCATTGGTCGCGGGGCGTCCCGCAATAAGCGTATAGCTGTGCGGAGGACTGACTGCCGGATGCTGCGTTGTCGTCCAGCAAGACGATGGCGTCGTCAGTCTCCGCGACAGAGAGCGCGTCGCGAAGCGAACTTGCGATGTGGTGGTGCCGTCCCTTAGTAAGTGCAACCTTGGCAAAAGTGGATGCGGCACCGCCGCTGCTCGGAGAGAGAGGAGCCAGGACAAGCTTGCGGGCCCCGAGTTCATTGGCGACGCGCAAGCAAATACGGCCGAGCCCGCTCGTGATTTCCGCCTGACCGAGGTAGGTTCCGGTCTTGAGTGCGCTCAGGAGCTCGGAGCGCAATCTGGGTGGGGCCTGATCGACAAATGCCGCAACGCTGGCGGCCGTCACACGCCACCCCCCTTGGCCGTCAAATCTCGTGTAGCGTTTTGCGACGGCCTTGACTATGGCGCTGTTTAGGTCGGTGCGCTGCGCAAGAAGCGGCAGCTCGTCGAAGTAGCCCGCCTCAGCGCAAGCAGCGTACAGGCGGCGCACACGGTCGCGAGAAGCGCCGACCCGGCGTACGACGTCTTCGGGAACCAGGAGCGTGACGGGCGCTAAGCGCATTTTCAACGTCACTTCCCGCCCCGCCAGCCGAATCAAGACCTATTTCGTACCGTTTGAACTTCAGCGAGCGATGGTACAGCACCACCTGCGTAGCCACGAGTACGATCTCACGCCACGGGGGCGAGGACGTGACGAAGCCGGCAGCGCGAAACATCTCCGAAGCGTCATAAGGAGTTCGCCGTGCTGGAACACAGGCGCGTCCGTCGCGCCTGCGTCGAGGGTCGCAATAGGAATCAAGACGAGCGAAGGAACCACGCCTTGTGGGGCGTTGTCAGGCTCGACGTTTGCGATGAGGTCGCGAAGCCTGTGCGCTTCATCAATGACTTCGTTTTCGAACTCGACCGAGTTTACTGCGGTTGAACTCTTGCGAGAGAGCGAGTTCTCAAACGCTGCCGCCGTCAGCCTAGAGACCTCGTTCTTCTTCGGTCCGAACGCATCCGGCAGAATCTCGCCAAAGGGTGCCAGCGGACGCAGGAGCGAGCCGGCCAACGCACAAGCTCTCTTGGGGAGATGGCGACCGCGCAATGCGCGGCCGAGCCCGGCAACATCGGGATTGGCGGAGGTGCAAAGAATGTCGAGGACAAGGTCGTCAGTTTCGGCCCAGAGCTCGACCGCGTCTGCCAACCTAGCCTGCGAGGTACCCGCCTCGGCGGAACCAGCGTTCAGCTGAAGCGCCCGTGCAAATAGTGCTTCGGCGGTTCTGGTAACTGGATGGAGATAGACGCGCTGGTACAGTGTTGAGCGCGAACGGGTGATCTCGTCAAAAGTGTCCCAGCCGGAAGCGTTCAGCGCGAAGACGAGGCTCTCCTCATCGTAATAGCCGAGCTTTTCCGAGGTCCGTGCGTTGAGTTTGAGCATGCTCGAGCCGAGGTAAACCCGGGAGACGTCCACGCCTACCGGGATGCCGCAAGCCTGAGCGTCGCGCGAGACGTAATCGATCTTGTCGGCGTCCACCGCTGAAGAGGAGATCAGGTGCTGGATGTTGCGGCAGTGTGGAACGGGTCGCTGGCCGGCAATAAGACATGCGATGCGCAGAACAGCGTCTTGATCCACGCCACGCAAGGCAATGTGGCCGTTGTAGAAGCGCGAAAAGCGCGGTGACAGAACGATGAAGATCGAGAGCGTCTCCGAGAGCGAAACGGCCTTGCCCAGATCCCGCTCGACGAACGCTTTGCTGCTTGCCCGCAAAGGTGAATTTGCCTGGGTCCGCATCAAGCGCACTCTCGGAAGCGTGCGAAAACGGGAGGTGACCGGCGTCGTGCAGAAGAGCCGCGTGCGTCAGCTCTTCGGGTCGCAACGGAGCAAGGGCCTCCATAGTCGCGTAGGAGACGCCGCGAGTAAGGATACCCGCCACTACAAATGAATCGGTTCTGGGTCAGACGACATGTGGCGATATAACTCGGGGCGGCGGGATTCCTTGCGCTGCGATGTGGCGATATGCGGATCGGCATGATTGATTGCCAGGCGATTCGCAAACGTTGGGAGGCCGTCGGCTCGAAGCTTGATGAACGCGGTCGGCGGGTGTTCGCGGCCGGGGAGGTGCGGGCGGCGGGATGGGGCGGACTGGAGGCGGTCTCCGAGATCGCGGGTCTGGCGCGCTCGACCATCGGCCGCGGCCTGAAGGATCTCGACGCTGCGCCACTGCCGAAAGGCCGGGTTCGCCGCAAGGGTGGCGGCCGGCGAGCTTTGTCGAGTTGGGACCCAACGCTGATCGATGATCTGCGGCGCATTGTCGAGCCGGCTACGCTTGGGTGCCCCGTGCGGCCGTTGCTATGGGTCTCGAAGAGCCACGACAAGCTGGCTGTCGCCTTGCAGAGGATGGGTCACAGGATCAGCGCCAACAGCGTGCGCAGACTGTTGCCGGGGCTCGGCTACAGCCGGCAATCGAACCGCAAGGCGGACGAGGGCTCGAAGCATCCCGACCGCGACGCGCAGTTCGAACACATCAATGCCAAGGTGATTGCGGCGCAGGCTGCGGACCAGCCCGTCATCTCGGTGGACACGAAGAAGAAAGGTGTGCTGCAGAGGCACGAAAGGAGTTCGCTATGAACTAGATCGTACCGTACAGCTGCGTAAAAGATGATGGCAGGCCCATCGGGATCGGCTTTCAGGAGCAGGTCTCAAACCGGTCCGAGCTGCTGCGTTCCAGAACGTGGTGGTGAGCGTCGGAAGAAAAGTCCCAGGCGAGACCTGGGGCAGGTGAGTGTCCAAAAGGCGAGCGCAAGCAAACCCTGTCATTCGGCATGGAATAAGGACCCCGTTTTCGGGGTGATCGGCATCCAATCGGGACCCCGGGGATAAGGGTCCACACAGGCCTCCTGATTTCTTAGGAGGCCGAGTTCGAGATGCTGATTGTGGAGACGATAGCCAAAATTCGTCTAGCGTATTTTTCGCGAAAGATGACGATCAAGGCGATCTGCCGCGATTTGCGTGTTTCGCGCAAAGTGGTTCGGAAGGTCATCCGATCGCAGGCGACAGAGTTCCATTATGAGCGGGACGTCCAACCCCAGCCGAAGATCGGGCCTTGGCGCGATCGGCTTGATTCATTGCTTTTGGAGAATGACGGAAAGCCGGCGCGCGAGCGGTTGACGCTCATTCGGGTCTTCGAGGAGTTGCGGGGGCTTGGCTATGAGGGCGGTTACGACGCGGTTCGCCGTTACGCCCGGACCTGGAGCAAGCAACACGCGGGCGAGACGGCGAACGCCTATGTGCCGCTGACGTTCGCGCCGGGCGAGGCATATCAGTTCGACTGGAGCCACGAGATCGTTGTGATGGACGGGGTGACGACGATCGTGAAGGTCGCGCACGTCCGCCTTTGCCACAGCCGCATGATGCTCGCGCGCGCCTATCCGCGCGAGACGCAGGAGATGGTGTTCGACGCCCACGAGCGGGCGTTCGCGTTCTTCAGGGGCGCCTGCACGCGCGGCATCTACGACAACATGAAGACGGCGGTGGAGACGATCTTCGTCGGCAAGGACCGGCAATACAATCGCCGCTTCCTCCAGATGTGCTCGCACCATCTTGTCGAGCCCGTCGCCTGCACGCCAGCGTCGGGCTGGGAGAAAGGTCAGGTCGAGAACCAGGTGGGTCTCGTTCGCGAGCGCTTCTTCACGCCGCGCTTGCGAGTCAAGAGCTATGACGAGCTGAACGCCTGGCTGATGGACAAAAGCATCGCCTGGGCCAAGGCGCATCCCCATCCTGAACGGCCTGACAGGACGATCTGGGAGGTCTTCGAGGAAGAGCGTCCCAAGCTCATTCCCTATCGCGGCCGCTTCGACGGATTCCATGAGTCGCCGGCCTCGGTGTCCAAGACCTGCCTGGTGCGGTTCGACAACAATAAATACTCGGTGAGCGCCAGCGCGGTTGGCCGCCCGGTCGAAATCCACGCCTACGCCGATCGCGTCGTGATCCGCCAGGACGGGCGCATCGTCGCGGAACATCCGCGGTGTTACGGGCGTGGCGAGACGATCTACGATCCCTGGCATTACGTGCCGGTTCTGGCGCGCAAGCCGGGCGCTCTGCGCAACGGCGCCCCGTTCAAGGACTGGGTGCTGCCGACGGCGCTGGACCGCGTGCGGCGCAAGCTTGCCGGGTCCGACGACGGCGACCGGCAGATGGTCAAAATCCTCGCCGCCGTGCTCACCGATGGATTGCTTGCGGTGGAGGCCGCCTGCCTTCAGGCGCTGTCCGAGGGCGTCCATTCGGCCGACGTCGTCATCAACATCCTCGCGCGTCAGCGCGATCCCGGACCGGCGGCGACGATCATGACGCCCGACGCTTTGCGGCTCTGCCACACGCCCGTCGCCGACTGCGCCCGATACGATCAACTCAGGAGCGCCTAACCCATGGAAAGAACCGAAGTCCTCGACATGATGAGCAGCCTCAAGCTCTACGGGATGAGGAGCGCCTACGACGAGACGCTGACCACGGCGCTCAAGCGCAAGCATGAGCCGCAGCGCTTCGTCGGCGATCTCCTGAAAGCCGAGATCTCAGAGAAGCAGGCGCGCTCGATCAAGTACCAGCTCACCGTCGCCAAGCTGCCGCTGGCCAAGGACGTCGACGACTTCGCGTTCAAGAACACGCCGATCAACGAGGCTCTCGTGCGCGACCTCGCCGCCGGCGGCTTCATCGCCCAGCAGCGCAATGTCGTCCTGGTCGGGGGAACCGGCACCGGCAAGACGCATCTGGCCATCGCCATCGCGCGAAGCTGCATCCGAGCCGGATCGCGCGGGCGCTTCTTCACCACCATCGATCTCGTCAATCAGCTCGAGGCTCAAGCGCGCGCTGGCCGCCAGGGACGGCTCGCCGATTATCTCACGCGCCTCGACTTCGTCATCCTCGACGAACTCGGCTATCTCCCCTTCGCCCAGGCCGGCGGGCAGTTGCTGTTCCATCTCATCAGCCGTCTCTATGAGCGCACCTCGATCATCGTCACGACCAACCTCGCCTTCGGCGAATGGCCGAGCGTCTTCGGCGATCCGAAAATGACGACCGCGCTGCTCGACCGCCTCACCCATCACTGCGACATCGTCGAGACCGGCAACGAAAGCTGGCGCTTCAAAAACCGCGCCTGAGCTGCCCCGCACCAACCGGGTTTCGTGACGTAACGATTGGGAGTGGCCCCATGCCGCGCAAGCCGATCGGCGAGAAAGCCATGACCGACGCCGAGCGCCAGGCCCGTTACCGCGTCGCGCGCGCGGCCGATGCGCCGGTGATCCGCACCCGTCGCCCGGCCGACCATCGCAGTCGCGCCCGGCGTTGGCAGGACGCCGTCGCCCAGCTCAGCGAGCTGCAAGCGCAGTATGCCGATTGGCTCGAAGCGCTGCCGGCCAACCAACACGACAGCGCGCTGGCCGAGGCCCTCCAGGCTATCTGCGAACTCGATCTCTCCGAACTCGAGAGCGTGGCGCCCCCACGCGGCTTCGGACGCGACTGACCTTCCAGCGACGAACGCTCAAGACAAGCCAACGTGTCGCTCCGAGCGGTTCCCAGACGCCTGGCCTCACCACCGGCGCTACCCCGCCCGCGGTTCACCCCCGGGGGCCCACAGGTACCCCCCGCGCTACGCTCCGCCAGCCGCGCGGAGGGCGCGTCGCTACGCGCGGGTCCCCCCTATGGACTCCGGGGATGAACCGCTCCCGATGATCAAGAGGGGTCCTTTTTCCATGCCGATGGGGGGTCCCTTTTCGACGCCGATTGACAATCAACAGGGCGCGTCGCGATACGTTCCGCATATTTCCAGCCTTATGAGCTTGCCAGATTACAACTAACGCGGTGAAGCGTCCAACGGCTCGCAATCTAGAAATCCAGATTTCTATGAGCCTTTTTGGGTCTTCGCCGCGCTCGGCGATTCGTTGTTCCCGAGATTTTGCGAAGCGCATGCGATCGGTGACCGCCGCGCAGGGGGATTTAGGGGATGGGAGGAGGCGGTGATCCATGCCGCGTCACGCCTTAGGTGACTCACAGATAACTCAGGACTGGCCTCGGCTGGTGCCCGGATGGGGGGGTTGGTAGTCGAAAGGCCTCACGGCCGCATGTGACTCTCCTAGTGGCCCTAGAAGCGATTGTGCCTAATCGCGCGCTCAGGCCGTCAGCACCGCTTTGAACACGTCCGCCGCCAGGATCTCCAATGACCGGTTGACGTCAACTCCAGCCGTCCGTTGTGCGCAACGAGCGGACATTCGCCGACAGCTTGCCGAATAGGTCAATTCGACCCTTTGCTGCCCTTCAAGGTCGATCCGATGAACGGGCAGAAAGGGCGAGAAAGCGGGCTTAGGCTGAACGCGTAGATTGCGCCACGAACGGAGGTTCCCGTCGAGACGGCAAACGCGTCGCCGGCCCGGGGTTTACCAGACCGGATGCGCAATGCGATCCGTCATCGGCTGATCGTCACGGGAAAGAGACGCGGTTGCCGGCGACGAGATCGCAGCGACTGTTCATCCAAGCCGAGGCGGCGCAGCTGCTCTAGTAGCTGTACGCGGGCGCGCCCGTTGCCGGTGCATAGGTATAGCCGGAAGGCGGCGTCCCTCCAAAAGCGCCGCTGACCACCTGGAAGGGTGCTGCGGCGACTGACCCGGCCGCATTGAACGGCGCCGCGAACGGGCCGCCGTAGCCGTTAGCCGGGGCGTAACTGTAGCCGGGGCCGCCGAAGAGCGCCGACACGCCGCCAAAGACTCCGCCGACGACCCCGCCCACGATGCCGCCGGCGCCGTAAAAGACCGCCCCCACCGCCTGGCCGGTTCCGCCCACGACGCTGCCCACCGCCCCCACGGGCCCCCAGGCGTAGGTCTGCACCTGCACCGGCTGTTGCGAATGAACGATGATCTGACGACCTTCGCCATAATGGGCGTAGTGGTGATAGCGCGTGTGCGCATAGTGGGCGTGCGCATAGTGGGTGTGCGTGTAGTGGGTGTGCGCGTAGTGCTCTTGCGCTGAAGCTGGAGCGGCGATGGCGAATGCCAGCATCGCCATCCCGGCCGTTGCCACGGATAGACCAAGCGTGCTGAATGGCATGAAACGACCTCCTATGGCGGGCAAACTCCACCGTTGCGCTAATCAACGACCGAAGAAGACAAATGGCACTCTTTGACGCTGCCGCAGGGTTCACGTTTTCGTGAACGACCGCGAAGCCGCCCGATTTTTTCAGAAGGCAGCAAACCCCGTGATGCCGCGCCCGCGGCAAATGCTTCCCGATCCGATCACAGCGACCGCTCGTTAATAAGTGCGACTTCCGGTCCGGGCGGTAAACTCTATTTCGGGCTCGCACTGGAATGCCGGTTTTCGCTCAAACTCCGCTCCTTCCTGAGGCGGCCCCGGTAGGGGCGCTATCCGCCCAACTGAGGCGTCCAGCGCCGCGTTCGGCAATGACCGGAATACGTCGAGTCCGGCCGTCTGCGCAATGATGCGTCGATGGTGTGGCTGGGGACTTATGCCATGGACGCCGGACAACAGACTTCCGCAAACTCGTCCGTTGTCACTCACGGCTCCCCAACCCTTGGGACGCAATCCGCGCATCGTGGACCTGGGACGGCGCCAACGCCCTTAATTTTGCAGGGTCAGCTTCACCCGGCCCTGCTTCGGCTGCACGACGCGCCAGGCCGCAGGAAAGGGGCCGATTTCGCTGCAATCATTTCTCGCTGTTCTGTCCCATGCGTTCGTGGATGGCTTTGCGCAAGAGTCTGACCAAGGCTCCAATCGGGCCCCCAACCAAGATCGCGAGCAGCAGAAGCGCGAAAAAGACCATCAAAGGATCGCGATCAGCGACGACAGGGGGCGGCATTGTCGCAACCATGCTCGGCTTCGACGATCGCCCTGGCCGAGAGCATCGGCTGAGGCGGGCCCGCCCTCTGTCAACCGCTCGGCAATCCTGGAATGTTCACGCCGAAAGTCTGCAGCAGCAGGATGGCGTTCAGCGTGAGGATCAGAAGGGCTCCGACGACCGCGGCGACATTCGTCAGGCGGCTGTTGGCGAAATCGCCCATGATGTCCTTACGGCGCGTAAAGATGAGCAGGGCGATGACCGGCGCGGGCAGGGCGATGCTGAGCACGACCTGGCTGATGACCAGCGCGTTGGTCGAATTGACGCCGAGCCAGACGACGATGAAGGCGGGAATCATCGTCACCAGACGGCGGACGATGATCGGGATGCGGAAGCCGACAAAACCCTGCATGATCATCTGCCCGGCCATTGTGCCGACCGCCGAGCTCGACAGGCCGGACGCCAGCAGCGCCGTCAGGAACACGCCCGCCGCGGCAGGGCCGAGGAGCGGCGTCAACGTCGAATAGGCGGTCTCGATTTCCGCGACGTCGCTGTGGCCCTCGTGGAATGCGCTCGACGCCATCACCACCATCGCCATATTGACGAGACCGGCGACCGCAAGGGCGATAAGGACCTCGATGTTCGAGAACTTCAGCAACTGGCGCCTTTCGCCGTCGTTGCGGGCCGGCGCCCGGTTCTGGGTGAGGCCGGAATGCAGGAAGATCGCGTGCGGCATGATCGTCGCGCCGACGATGCCGACCGCAATCGTGACCGCGCCGGCGTACGGCAAGAGCGGAACCACGCTGCCGATCCCCGCCGCGCCCCAATCAATCGGCGCGATGAACATTTCGGCGAGATAGCAAAGGGCGATGGTGGCGACGAGGGCGCCGATAATCAGTTCAATCGGGCGAAACCCCCGTCCTTCGAACATCAGGAGGCCGTAAGTCAGGACGGCCGTGACGCCCATTCCGGCGACCAGGGGTATATGCAGCAACAGGGAAAGACCGATGGCGCCGCCGAGGAATTCGGCAAGGTCGGTCGCCATCGCCGCCACTTCGCTGATGATCCACAGCGCCCAGACCACCGGCTGCGGAAAATGCTCACGGCACATTTCGGCCAGATTGCGCCCGGTGACGATGCCGAGCTTGGCCGACAGCGCCTGATACAGCATGGCGATGATATTGGCCATGAGCACGACCCACAGCAGTGAATAGCCGTATTTCGCGCCGGCCTGAATGTTGGTCGCGAAATTGCCAGGATCCATGTAGGCGATCGAGGCGATCACTGCGGGGCCGGCGAACAGGAGCGGGCTGTGCCAGCGCATCTTGCCGCCCAGCACCTCGCGAATGCCTTCGACGGTCCGCTCGGTCATAATTCCGGTTCGCGCCACCGCATCACTCATCGAAGTTCTCCAACCTCTCGAACGCTTCGTCTGCAGAATGTACCCGTTGCTACGTAATAGTCAATGGGCTGCAAAAGAGCGCAAAGGCTTGATGCGGTCATGGAGCCGGAAACGTGGTTGCATTTTGCAGCCAAGGCTGCATAATGAAACCGTCGTGATAACGTCGTGATAATTTGCCGTGGCGGGCTGGGCGAGGGTTGGGTGGTTACGAGGAAACGCGGGAAGGGTCCGCCGTCAGAAGGCGCGGAACTCGCAACCGAGCCGGTGCAGGCCGACCGTTTCAGCAAGGCGCGTTCCGCGCGCTCGGCCTCGATGCTCGAGGACTACACCGAATTGATCGCCGATCTGATCGCGGCCACTGGCGAAGCGCGCACAACCGATATTGCGCGGCGGCTCGGCGTCGCCCACCCCACCGCCAGCAAGGCGATCGCCCGCCTGAAGCGGGAGGGGCTCGCGAAGGCTCAGCCCTATCGCGGGATATTTCTGACCGAGGCCGGCGCCGCGATGGCGAAAAGCGTTCATCAACGTCACCGGCTCGTCGTCGATCTGCTTGTCGCCGTCGGCGCGCCGCGCGAGGCGGCGGAGGCCGACGCCGAGGGCATCGAGCATTATGTCTCCCCCGTGACGCTGCGGGCCTTCGAGGCGTTTCTGCGCGAACGCGGCCACCGATAGAGCCAAAAGTCCGGTCAGCGCCCGTCAAGGCCAACTTGGCCGAATTTACCGCCCCTGTTCGAGGGTCTGCGAAAGGCGGGGCTGCCGGAGGAGTGAACCGGCGCCAGTCGCATGAGACGTCGCTTAGGCGAACGGCCGGTTCCAGCCCCTTTGCCGCGTCCGCCGTCGTGATCTGGAATGACCGGTCTACGTCAACTCCGGCCGTCCGCTGTGCGCAAGGAGCGGTCGTTGCCGGACGGCGTGGCGAACGGGTCAAATTTGACCCAGGGCACGAAGTCGCTGCGCTCCGGCCCGCTTCGCGGGGGGCGTGAGCCGAGAGGCGGGTAGCAAGCGGATTGGATAGTGATGGCGCGACGGGCAGCCCCGTCCTGAGAATCGAGGGTGGTTCAACCTCACTCAGGAAGGAGCGCCCGATGAGCGAGACCAACACTGTCAGTCCGCTGCGTCAGCGTATGATCGAAGACATGGCTGCGCGCAAGCTCAACCCGCACACGCAGCGAAGCCACATCTCTAGCTGCAAGCGGTTCGCCGCCTGGCTCAAACGCTCACCCGATACACCGACGAGGTGCGCCGCTTCCAACTGCACCTCGTCGAGGGCGGCGCCAGCATCTGCAACCGCAACCGGATCATGACCGGGGTGCGCTTCCTGTTCCGCGTCACCTTGCGTCGCCACGATCTGGCGGCCGAGATCTGGCATATCCAGGAGCCGGAGAAGCTGCCGCCGGTGTTGAGCCCTGAGGCGGTCAAGCGTGTTCTGACCATGGGGACGAGCCTCAAGGCGCGCGCGATGCTGACGCTCGCGTATGGTTGCGGGTTGCGGGCCAGCGAAGTGGTGCGGCTGCGAGCGTGCGACATCGACAGTGAGCAGATGATCATTCGCATCGTGCAGTCGAAAGACCGCAAGGACCGGAATGTGATGCTTCCGGCCGAGATCCTCGACCTGCTGCGGCAATGGTGGAAGGCGCGGCCGACCCGGTGGAGCGCGAGGTAGCGCGCCTATTCCCCGCGCTTCCGTTGACGACTACAGACGCGTCACGTCGCCGCAAGACACGTGGACGCGTTTCCAGCGGAGAGACACGTCCGAAAAAAGGAGATTCGTGCAAGAAAAATGCGGTGCCAAATAAAAATGCGGTGTCAGGGGGCAGAGTCCCGAAACGAAAGCCAAGGCCGCGTGTGGCCGATCGTGATGCGCCGCGATGGGAACCCGTGCCGGGCGCCCCCCGAACCGAGGTCGAGGGCGTCGCCCGGGGAATGCATTTTTCGCCTGCGCGCGCCGCTGTCGGATTGCTCCGGCTCGAGACCCTTGTCGCCTGCTGCGGCGGCGGGGCAGTAGGAGGGGAGGCAGGCCGAGCCACTTCTCCAGTTGCTGGGACGTGCGACACTGCCAGCAGCCCCTCTCACGCGATCATGCGGCCAATGGCCCACGCGCCGCTCCCGGCGCTCGTCGTCGGGCGCTCGCCTTAGGTAGCGACTCCAGCATCGAGGCGACGCTCTTCGCCGCGCAAGGCGTTTCCGCGCTGGCTAAGGTACCCCTCGGCGGACCAGCTCCTTTGAGATCGCCCGCAAGCACCCGCAAGCACCGTCCCCCCTTGAGCTGGGCTAGATTCTGCGCCATCTTGACGACCTCCAGGCGCGCCTCGGCGTGGCTCTTGCGACCGTCGACCTTGACGCCGGTCGCGCGTTTGCGCCTGCGCGCAGCCGCCAATTTGGCGACTAACGTCGTCTTCTCGCTTTGATGCGCAGCGCGGGGCCAGTAACCGGGTCGCCCCCAACTCAATTCTGGGCCAGCGCGGGCGGAAATAAGCCTGCTTCTTATCGGCCGAGGACTCGCGCGACCGATCCGGCGTGCCACCGCCCGCCACGCGCGGTCTGAACGCCTCGAGCGTTAAGGGCGTCGGCGATGGCTCGCAAGGTCACCGCTCCAGAGCGCTTGATCTCGTCGATGATCGGCCGCACGTTGGCATCATGCCCAGCCTTGGCAGCCCGCTGCGACGCTTTGGCGGCTTCCCTGGCCTCGGACAGCCTCGGATTGCCCAAGACCACTCCCCGGGCCTTCGCGGCTCTCAGCGCCTCTTTTGTGCGCCGAGAGATCATTGCGCGCTCCTTTTCGGCGAGCGCCGCATACAGGTGCAGCACGAACGGATCGACCTCGGGCCCGAGCTCGGCAACGACGAATGGGACACGCTGCGCCATGAGGCCGGAGATGAAATGGACGTCACGCGATAGGCGGTCGAGCTTGGCGACGGCTATAGCACATTTAAGCCGCCGCGCTTCGTCAAGCGCCTGGCGCAGCAGAGGCCGACGCTCAAGCGCATCCGCCCCCTTTCCCGTCTCGACCTCGACGAACTCGCGGGCGAGGTCATGTCCCTCGGCGGACGCGAACCGCGCCAGCGCCTCGCGCTGCGCCTCGAGCCCGAGGCCAGATCGGCCCTGACCATCCGTCGAGACCCGCAGATAGGTGACGATTTTCGGCATTTCCGACGCCTCTCATTGGCCTGTCACCATTATATAGGGGCGTTTAGCAATGTGACAAGAGGCGACTATCCCGCTGTGGTTTCGACATCCGCGACAAAGGCGCTGGCGATGCAGCAATACGCCCGGGAGGCGAGGGACACCGACTTGATTGACAAAGCGATGGACATTCGCTTGCAGGCAGAGCGGCGGGCCGGCGAGATTTTGCGCGAAATGCGAGACCGGAGAGAGAGCGAAGGGAGGCGAAGCCGGGCGTCGAGAGCTGCAGCCCGCCACTCTCAAAGACCTCTGCGTCACCACGCAAACCACGCAATCTTCCCGATGGCAGAATCTCGCCGACGCCCGTGTCAGCCCTCTTGGTCGCCCGCCGCTCGCATTGGCCGAGGCGCGCGAGGCGAAGGCGCAGGAGCGCTCTCGTCGACCATCAGATCGTACAGCGTGTTCGCAGCCGCAGGCGAATGGTCGCGAAACAGCTTGAGCAGGCCAATGCATGTGCCTGACGGGAAGCGCTTGGCATCAGCCGCCGGACATATTTCCGTCAGGAGAAGGCGCAGCAGCCTCCTCGCGAGCCTCCGCCTCCCGCGCCGCATGGATCGCGATCAAGATTTGCTCAAGCGTCCTGCCCTGCTGCTCGACCTCGACGCTTTGCCGAGGCTTGCCAAGCGCCCGATCGATCCAATTTGCGGCGCAGAAAGCGCGCACGGTGTACGGCGCTTTCGGGTCCATCATGATGTCGTAGAGCACATTGGCCGCGTCAGGGCATTTGTCGCGGAACAGCTTGAGCAGGTCGCGATGCTCATGCGTGAGGCCGCCAGGATTGCCCGAGGTCTGCCACCTGCCGCGATAGCCGCGTTGGGGTTCTATGATTTCGACTTCGCTCACGTGTTCTGTCGTACAATTTTCGTGATGATCTCGACCGCGCCCATCCCTTTCGCCATAAGTGCTCGCATACACCATCCATGCGATTTCACCAAGCGCGCGTGCAGCTGCCTTCTCAATTCACGGTGGACAGCGACGTGAATGCCAAGGGCTGCGCGGTCATCACGGCGAACTGGATCGAGGCAACGCAGTTCGATTAAGCTCATCCAGCTTCGCCGTGAAGCAATTCGATCTGCACACAGCGCCCTCTGCCACCGCACCGCGCCCTACCAACGCGCGCGTTGCAGGAACGCCATTCCGAAGAACGGTGACAGTCAGGCGGCCGTCGGCGAGCAGCGATCGTCTCGGTGAGTGCACGCTTTCGGCAGGGGCCAGTCCAATTCCATTTCGCTCATTCGGTTCTCCTTTGTAGGCTGGAAGGCGCGACGCGAAGCACCCGCTTTCGCCGGATCTTTTACAGTCTAGATACGTTGGTTAATTTGGTGAATTTGGTGAATTTCTGGGATGAAGTCCCCGCGCGCGTGCGAGTGGTTTTCGGCGGATGGTTGGGGTCTAGGGGTCATTCGAAAATACTCACCATTTTCACCATTTTAACCAACGGTCTGCTCCAGTGGAAATGGTGCGCAAGGCGTCGTGCGAGCCGCATGAAGGTTTTGTGGCCGTAGGCGTCGATTGTCGCGGCGCGCCGGGTGCTGGACCCATCAGAGCGTCCCACCTGTCGGCCAGTTCGTTCCATCGTGCCCATAGCGCTTCTGTGTTCATAGAGCCGTTCCTTTCGTATGCTCGATCTCCTGGGAGCTGATCCCGAATTGGGCTTGGTTTCCGTGAGAAAGCTTGATTGCCGCGAGCGTCAACACAGCGGTGTCGGTTCTGACGGGCGAATCGGCGACCGAGTTGAGCTTTCGGGTGATCCCGCGTGTTGTCGGCGTCTGAGCGGCGCCGCCAAAGAAGGTATTCAGTGGCCTGGCATCCTCGCTGTCGCCTGTCGCCCAGCCCAGCACGTCGGCGGAGCGGAAGTTCGCGGGGAGTCCGGTTCTTGCGTCGATGCCGCGGAGCCTGTCGAGGCATTGCAGGACCTCGGCGAGCGACGCAGCCTCTTCATCGTTGCTCTCGACGTCGAGAAACAGGTTGCTGAAGTCGACTTTTGCGCCAGCCAATTCGGCCGCGTGCTCGACTGCCGAACCGACGAGACGCCACCATTGTTTGAAGCGGGTCTTCTCGTCCTTCCGCTCTTGGGTCAGGCGCGGGTTGCCGAGCAGGATCGTGTAAAGAGCCTCAATGATCTCGCCGCGGTGGTCGAGCGTCCAGCCGAACGGGTCCGCATGCCGGAATGTGCGGTTCTCCGGGTCGGGGCGATTCACGGTGATGCGCGCCATGAGTACGCGCGACGCCAAGTCGCCTTTGGGCAGGATGTTGTTTCCGGTGAACGCCATGATCGCCGTGCTTGCGACGCGCTCGTTGCGCAACTCTTTGAGGACGCGGTCTTCCATTTCGCTCGCGGTGAGCGCCTTCTCGACCACGGGACAAGACAGCGCCGAGCCGGCGGCGATGTTGTCCCAAACGATGAGCGGAACGGATTGCAGCAGCGCGGCGAAGATCGACTTGCGGCGTTCTTCTTCGACTCTCGACCAGGACATTGCCGGCGCCCGTTTGCCGAGTACGGCGAGAGCGATCATGTTCATGACGGTTGTCTTGCCGCCCCCGCGCTTGCCAGCCGTGATGAAGAACGCCGGTCTCTCAGCGAGGAGATCGCGCTCGATGATGCTCAGCGCCAGCGCGATGAGGACGCATTTGCCTGGGTAATCCGTTTGGACGTCGACGAGCCACTCGTCGGTCAGGAATTTTATGGCGTGCTCAACCGCGTCGTCTTCCGGAGGGGCAGCAGGCATGAGCTCGACGATCTTGGGATCAATGCGAAAGACGATCCGCCGCGCACGGTCGAGGCCGTTCTTCGTCAAGAGCTGTCCATTAGACAGGACAAGCGGCATGGTCGCCAGCGCGGAGACGCACGGCAGGCGCGACTTGCTATAATCGAGGTAGTGAGTGACGTATGGTCCCGGCAACCTTTTCGGGACTTCGACGACCTCTGTGTCTTTGCGGCGCGTCCGCTTGAAGAACGCCACATAGCGCTCGATCGTCAGCGCCATGCTGCATTGCGTATGCCGAACCAATGTGTGGAGCTTGGGCGCCGGAAGGCGGGAATTGTCGCCTTCCTCGTTGTTTGCGCTCGAGGCGGTGAGCTCGTGCATGCGAATCGGCTCGCAGACGCGGACTTCGACGGGCCAGCCGTCCGCGCTGCGCATCGGCGGCTCGTCCTCATCGGTGAGCAGCTGCTCGTCCAGAAGCCGCATGACAGGCGTAAGTTCGCCCTTCGCGTCCGGAACTTCGAACCGAGGCCGGCGGTCTTCGCTGTAATCGAGCCGCTGGCGCGGTCCGCCGCGGGGCCTGGCTTCGCCCTCCTTGCCCGGCTTGGCGGCCCGGTTGGGCAATGTCCTCGGGGTCGCCATCCCCTGTTCGACGGCGCGACGGACCTTTTTGCTCAAATCTCCCCATGGTTCGGCGTATGCCGGCATAGCTTGCGCGGCCCGGGTGAGCGCGTCGAGCGCGTTCCCGTAGTCAATCTCGCCGCCGCCCACGAGTTGGCCCATGCCGTAGCATTCTCTGTTGAGCGTCGCCTCTTGCGCGCCGTTTTGCGCTGTCTCGATCGCCCTGCAGGCGCGTTTGAGCGCACCGCGTCCGTATGCGGTGACGCTGCAGGAAGCCCGCGCGGCAATCCATTTTGGAATCGTCGCCAGCGGAGTCGTCAGCGGCTTCAGCCATGCGCGCCCATTGTCCGGTCCGGGCAGGACAATATAGCCGCCTTGCGTCCGCAGATCGATCGCCGAGCCGTTGATCTGCACGCCATTATTGTAGGGTGCGCCATTGGCGGAATAAATGAGATGCTGGCCACCGGACGGCGTCGAGGCTTGCGGCGTCTCTACCTCGTCGGGCTTGACTCCCTGATGGGCGAGGAAATCTCGCAGGCCGTCGCCGCTTCCCTTTCGAGGTCGACAACGACCACGTCGGCCGGTACGGCCCAGCCGATGTAGGCATGACGCCATCTGCGCCACCAGGAGCGAATCGCCGTATCGTTCGTCGACGCATCTTTCAGCCCATGCGGAGTGAGCGGCTTCTCGTTCGCGCCGACGGGGAAGATCGCCATGCCGGCGCTGGCGTAGGCGAGCGCCCAATCGATCGGCGCATCGGACGCCGGGGGTTGGAAGTCCGCGAGACTCATGCCGCATCGCGCCCGAGGAGCGCCTCCTCGGCGAGCGGCAGGACCTGCCGCTGAAATCTGTCGCGAACGTCGTTGGAGGCGAATTCAAGAAGAGGAAAATATTGTTTTGCCCCGTCCGGCTTGACCCATTCCTTGCTTGGGAAGTTGACCCAACGCTTGCCGTTCTTCTCGTGCAGCATGACGCCACGCACGATGAGGCCCAACGGCATTTCCAAATCGAAGGAGCCGATCAGCGAATTTTTACGAATTACTCGCGCATTGCTGATTTTGAACGAGCTCATGGCGCGGCCTTCGCCTCAAGGTCATCAGCAAGGCCGCTGAGAACTGTCGGGAGGCGACGCGCGATCACGCCTTCGCCCGAGCGCTCGTCGGCGGCACGTGCAATGGCGATTTGTCGATCAGCGCGCCTGCGGAGCGCTTTCACCGCGCCGGCGCGTAGGGCCTGTTCGAGTACCTGCTCGTCGAGGGTGGAAAGGCTATCTCCGGGACGTTCAGCCGCTAAACAGAACGTTTCCGAAGCCCGGCCGTCGCCAGCGGCCGGGTCTTCGTTGAGGCGCGCATAGCTCACTCCGCCTCGTCGGAGGTCGAGCGGAGAGGCGCGGTTAACCGGGAGAACGCCCAAGCATCTAGATCTGGCAGCTCGTAGAGGACAATGGGTCCGGCTTTTCGAAAGACTGGACCGCCGCCGACGCAGGCCAACTTCGCCAGCGTCCTCGCGGCACCAAAGCCGTACTTTCCGAGAAGGTACTCCGCCGCCTGCTTGCGGCGTAGGAACTTACGTGGAGCGTGTTCGAGACTCACAAGCCATTCTCCGAATCGCTGAGAATGGCCGACGGTCGCTCAATATTTCTCGGCTTTGACGGGTGCCGGATTTTCCGATTTTTGGGCGCGGACGATATCGACGACCGAGCCGACCGACGGTCGCGGCTGTCCGATCAACTCAAGCATGCTGCCGAGCCACTCCGCGAACGGGCAGCGCTTACGATCATCGTTATCAGGCGAGACGAGCGCAGCGGTGCGATCAGTAACTTCTTCCCAGATGGGCGCTACGACCGAGACGAGTTTGAACAGCGCGGGATCGCGCCAAGGTCCAGGTTCGGGGACAAGTTCTTCGATGTCGATTTCAGCAATCCGTTTCGCAACGTCCACCGATCCGGTGGGGGTGGCGCGCACGGCGTACACATCCCGCAATTCTCTCTTAAATCCTGGCCAGTTTAGATCGGCGGTCCAAAGTGATTGGCGAATGATTTTTTCCACGTTCTTGTCCGCCTCCAGCCGTTCGAGGAGTTTGTCCGCCCGATGCAGGTCCCCCTCACTCGCATAGCGGCGCGCGGCAGTCCTGATCCGCTGAAGGCTTTCGCGCAGTTCCGTCGCGGTCGGATGATGTCGTCCGCAATCGACCCGATAGCGCTTGAACGCCTCTCGAAGCCTCTGGCGCCATTCTTTGATCGTCGCGGCCTTCGGCTGCTTCTTCGCCTTCCTCGCGGACCGGTACCGCTTCAACGACCGGACACTGATGCCGTAGGAGAGGCTGGAACGCATGACGACATCGCCGTCGAGGCGCCGGGTCCACACCCCCGCGCCTGCGATCGCTCCAAGCTTTCCGCCGGGCATCGCCGCCCCCTTAGGCCGAGCGGAGCGGTTTGACGTTGTCGACTGCGTTTCGATCCATCGCCGCCGTGATCGTCGCGCCAATCGTTTCGACCGCGCTGTGCAGGGGGTCGGCATCCAGATGCGCGTAACGCGCAGTCGTGGCGGGCTGTGAATGCCCGAGAAGCCTTCCGATAATCGGCAATCCGAGCTTCGCGCCGGCGCCGAAGCTGGCGAAGCTGTGGCGCAAATCGTGGATGCGGACGCCGCGCAAGGCGGCGACGCGTGTGACCGCGGCCCACGGCTTC
The DNA here is from genome assembly GCA_963758335.1 of uncultured Alphaproteobacteria bacterium. GTDB lineage: Bacteria > Pseudomonadota > Alphaproteobacteria > Rhizobiales > Beijerinckiaceae > Roseiarcus. The sequence continues at coordinate 302,095 of CAVWVF010000006.1, forward strand.
TTGAGGTCCGCGCGCGGTTCGCCGTCCTTCGAACCGGCGATGATATACGGATTGCCCTCAATTCGCGGCAGACCTGCCAACACGGCTTGGGCGGCGGCGCTAAGGTACAGCGGCTTTTCGCCGGTCTTGCTGTCGGCGAGAAGCAGCATACCTCGCTCGATATCGACTTGCGACCATTGCGCGTGCAAAATCTCCCGAAGGCGCGCGCCAGTCAGAATCAATAGACGGATCGCGGCGACCGCGAACGGGTCGAGCTTGATGCGGCGATGATCTGGCTTTGGCGCGTGTTTCGCCATTGGGCTGCCCTCGTCAACCGAATATTCGAGGCCGACCGTTTCGCCCTTGCGCAGCGCGTCGCCGAGCCGAGTCAATTCCTCGGTCCTCAAGAACCGCTGCCGCTTATGCTCGGTGAAGCGCTTGGCGCCCTGCGCAGGATTGGCGGCGCGGGCGACTTCGTGACGCTCGTCCGCAGCCCAATTCCAGATCGCGGACACGACCGCGCGCGCCTTGTTCGCTTGGTAGGGCGTGTCCGCGAGTTTAGCGTGAAGCCGCGCCACGTCCGGCGCGCAAACGTCCACAATGCGCTTTGAGCCTATGGCCGGCAGAATATGAAGCCGCAGAGTTCTCTCGTAGGCGTCGCCGGTGCGGCCCTTCGTCTTCGCCGCCACATGCAGCCGCAGCCATTCCTCGGCGACTTCTCGAAACGCGCGGACAGCGCGCGCCTTCCGCCGCTCTTCGACTGGATCAGTCCCTTGCTCCACCTTGCCGAGCGTCGTCTTGGCCATCGACCGCGCCTCGTCGGGCGTCAACCTGCCGTGAAGCCCGATCGCGACTCGGCGCGAGCGCCCATCCTTCCGATACTGCGCGACATAGGCTTTCTTGCCGGTTGGGAAAGCAACAACGCCGAATCCGGCGAGCGCGTCATCCCAAAGGAACACGCGGTCCTTTCCAGGAGGGCAAGCAAGGGCGTCGACAGAGCGTTTGGAGATGCGGCCCTTGGACACGACCGGCGACCCTCTGATTCTTGGTACCGGTAAGCGCCCGGTAAGCAGTAGAGAGAAAACGCCATAACTTGACAGAAAGCAAGAGAAAACCTTTGGACCCGAATTTCCAGCGGTTATTGCTATCGATAGGCGTCGAGGCTATGGTCGGGAAAGCAGTAGAAAATGCTTACCGTAGAATTCGTAATGATGGGGTCTGGAGTTCGAATCTCTTGCGGCACCAATATCCAGGCTTTTCCGTTGCTATCTTAAGAGGTTAGCCTAGCCAACCAAGTACCAGTCCCACACATGGTCCCACACCCTGCAATAGCGGGCCCTCTAGGGCCCGCCGCACCCGCTACTCGACCCTTATGGCTTCAGCGAGGCTAAGCTCCTGCAGGATTTGGCGCAGATCGGTCGCAAGGCCGTTGGCTGTGTCGGCTGGGACTGTGGCCGAGAAGTCCAGTCCAATCTTCAGCTCCGAACCAGCGCGGAGCTTCGGCAGTATTTTCGTACCGAGCCGGTTCCACACTTCGGGGGGGACGGTGCCCGCTAGGCGTAGCGTCCGCGTTGAAGGGCCAGGCTCGTGCACGGGTCCGGTCCCAGGACCGGTTTCGGGAGGAGGCGTGGTCTCGGGCCCCGGCTTCACCTCCGGAGGTGAAGGGGGCGTCGGTGGCCGGCCTGCCCGGATTGCTTCCGCGGTAACCTTTCTTAGCAGGAACACACCGGACTCGAACGCGACCTCGTCAGGCGTAACTGAACTGGACCCCATTCGTGGGACCACGGGGGGTTGGATTTAAGGTGTAATCTCGCCTGCCCTTGTCCTTTCAAGAATCAAGCCGCTTCTTTCTGCTTCTGCTGTGGGGATGTGGGCAACGCGTTTGCAAGGGCGCTCGTCATGCCGCGCTGCGACAGCGAGGCGATGACTTTGCGTCTCGCCGAAATCGCCACCCAAGTCGCGCCGGGCACCCACGCCGTTGTGCTCCTCGATCAGGCCGGTTGGCATCTCTCCGATCGCCTGACTGTTCCGCCCAACATGACGGTCGTGCCGCTGCCGGCAAAATGCCCGGAACTGAACCCGCAGGAGAACGTCTGGCAGTTCATGCGCGACAACTGTGTGCGAAGCCTGGAACAAACTCACCGATCAGCCGTGGCGGATCATGTCCATCGGTTTGCGCCAATGGGCTCATGCGTCCAATCAGTGAGTCTTGGTATTACATGTGAACTCGCCCCGACGAAAACGTGGCGGGGCCGTGATCGAAAAGGGGGATAGGACGCGTCGTCCCTCGTCGCCCTCAAGCAATTTGGGCCGCCATCTGAGCGTTACGATTGGTCGGTGCAAAATCCTGAGGGCGAAACCTTGTACTTTATACCGCTTGACTTCCTACCGTAGACAACGGAGCCGGCCCTCGAGCAGGAGTAGCCGTTGCCGGGAAACACGGGAGGAGACCTTGGGCTCCGCGAACCCAGCGGCGGCGGGTCGAGCCGGACTGGGCGGCCTTGGCGCGCGAGCTTGAAGCGTCCTGGCGTCACGATGACGATCCTGTGGGAGGAATACCGATGACCTATCCTGAAGGTTACGGCTACAGCCGCTTCTGCGATCTGCTTCGTGGATTCGAACGGCGGCTCACTCCGGTGATGCGCCAGCACCATGTCGCCGGGGAAAAGGCATTCGTGGACTATTCGGGCAAGCGGATCGGCATCGTCGATCCGTCGACGGGCGAAATCTGCGAGGCGGAGATTTTCGTCGGCGTGCTCGGCGCCTCGAACCTCACCTACGCCGAGGCGACCTGGACACAGAAGGCGCCGGACTGGACCGGCGCCCACGTGCGCATGTTCGGCTTTTTCGGCGGCGCGCCGAAGCTGCTGGTTCCCGACAATCTGAAGAGCGGGGTCAACAAGGCCTCCTTCTACGATCCCGAGATCAACCGGACCTACGGGGCCATGGTGGCGCATTACTCGGTCGGCGTCCTGCCGGCGCGGCCGGGAAAGCCGCGGGACAAGGCAAAGGTCGAGGCCGGGGTCAGATTCGCTCAGACTTACATTCTGGGGCGGCTGCGCGGGCTGACCTTCTTCTCGCTCGCCGAATGCAACGCGGCGATCGCGCTCGTCATGCAACGCATGAACGATCGTCCCATGCGCAACCTCGGCCTGAGCCGACGGGAGCTGTTCGAGACGATCGAGCGCGACGCCCTCATCGCCTTGCCCGCCGACGATTGGGAGTTCGCGGAGTGGCGGCGCGCGCGGGTCAATCTCGATTATCACATCGAGGTCGATGACTTTCTCTATTCGGTCCCGCACGCGCTCGTCCGCGCCGAGGTCGACGTGCGGATTACCGCGCGAACCGTCGAGATCTTCCATCGGGGCCAACGGGTCGGCGTCTATCAGCGCCGCACCACGGGCCGCAAGCACGGCACGGACCCCGACCATATGCCCAGCTCCCACCGGCGCTACGCCGAATGGACGCCGGATCGGTTCCGCCGGTGGGCCGGCAAGATCGGGCCGAACACCGAAGGCTTGATCAGCGCCGTGCTCGCCAGCCGGCCGCATCCCGAGCAGGGGTTCCGCACCTGCCTTGGCATTCTGCGCACCTATCGGGGCCTCGATCCGGTCCGCGTCGAAGCGGTGTCGGCCCGCGCTGTCGAATTGGGCGTCCTCAATTGCAAGGGCGTCGCCTCCCTCCTCGCCCGCAAATGCGACCCCGCGGCGGTCAAGGACGGCCGTCCGGCCACGCTCTTCGACCACGCCAATCTGCGCGGTCCCGGCTACTACCATTGAGAGAAAATCCCATGCTCACTCATCCCACGCTCGACCAGCTGAACGCCCTCGGTCTTTACGGCTTGGCCAAAGGGTTCAAAGAACTCGAACACAAACCTGAAGCGCGCAGCCTCGATCATTCCGAATGGCTCGGTCTGCTGCTCGAATACGAGCTGACGTTGCGCCGACAAAAGCAGTTCGAAACGCGCGCCAGGGTCGCGCGCTTGCGTCATCCGGCCAGCGTCGAGGACGTCAACTATCAGAGCCCTCGCGGGCTCGACCGCGCGCTCTTCCTCAAGCTCGCCTCCTGCGACTGGATCGCCGAGCGCCGCAATTTGCTCCTGACCGGGGCGAGCGGCTTGGGCAAGAGCTGGCTCGCTTGCGCGCTCGGCCACAAGGCGTGTCGAGAAAACATGTCCGTCCTCTACACCCGCGCCCCCAGGCTCTTCGCCGATCTCGCCATCGCCCATGGCGATGCGCGCTACGCCAGGCTCCTGCGGTCCCTCGCGCGCGTCAAACTGCTCATCCTGGATGATTGGGGACCCGAAGCGCTCACGCCCGACCAAGCGCGCGATCTGCTCGAAATCGTCGAGGATCGCTACGACAAAGGCTCACTCATCATCACCAGCCAGGTTCCCGTGGACCGCTGGCATGACTTGATCGGCGTTCCCACGCTCGCCAACGCCATCCTCGACCGCGTAATTCACAACGCCTATCGCATCGATCTGGCCGGCGAGAGCTTGCGCAAGCGGCGGTCCTCGCCATGAAACCGACGTGCGCGCGAAGGCCGGCTCACCCGACCTCGGCGCGACAAGGCCGTGGATAACGGCGGGCTGCGCTACGGCGCAATGGAAAGCGCGCTTCGCCCGCCGTTACCCACCGCCACTCGAGCTTTTGCGGAGATCCAAATCCAAGCCCGCTTGACCAACCGCTCCGGGCAAAACATCATCACATCGATCCGCGGAAGCAGATGCCAGGTGGCCGACATCAAATCGGAACCCCGGCCGGCTTCAAATCGGAATCGGTGGCCGGCTTCCGGTCGGAATGCATGGCCGGCTTCGTCGGAATCCGCAGAAAGTGTTTTGGACGGCGGCGTGAATGGACAGAAAGCGTTGGGCTGACCCGGGCGATTTGAAGCGTTGCATCTTGCGCTCGCGCCGTCGTTCGGCTGATACGAATTCTCAGCCCGATTGTTCTTGCGCAAGCCCGCTCGTGGCGAGCCGGCATTCTGATTTCGGACTCTGCCGCGTCGTAAGAGCGCAGCTTGTCGGTCACCACCACATCGGGTGCGAAGCCTTGTTTCTTGAGCAGTTTGCGCATCAGTTTCACGGCTGCAGCCTTGTCGCGCCGTCAGCGAGCGCGCCATGCTTCTCGACGCCCCAGCCCGTTATGGGCAGCACTACGCGCATGCGCGCGCTGCGACGATGTACCTGTCCTTATGCATCGTCAGCATCGAATTCGACCGCGCGGACATGTTTGGTCGTTTATTCTTGCTGATGAAGAAGCACCATACCCTCGCGTTCTTTTCGGCCCTACGGCTGCACAAGGTGCAAGCCATGATCGCCAATCCCGAAGCACATCATTTCGTCGATACCGATCCGTTCGGGATTCTCGACCCTTCGCAGAAGCTGACGAAAAAGCGCTATCGCTGGCTCGGTGATAAATACCCGGACAAGTCCAAGTGGATCGCGGACACGAAGGACAAGATTAACGCCACCACGGCTCATGCCAACGTCATCAGCGGCGACAGCAGGAAGCGGTCGCTTGCCTGCATCTCCGCGAGGAGGGCGTTATTCTCCGCAGCTAGGCCCTGAATTGTTCGTTGGAAGTCGGGCCGGAATTCCATGACGGCGTGGCCCCCGCCGGCCACCTGGCCGGCGACCCCGAAGAAAAAATCCATCAGCGTGATTGCGACGCTGCCAATCAGCCATAGATCAACTTTGACAAAATACTCATCCTCAATGTCGAAAACGGCGCGCCCATAATGTCGCTGGCAGGAGCGACGTGAAAGGTTGCTGGTCTGCCTGCTTAAGCGCAACGACATAAGCAGGTAGCGGATGCCTTGATTGTCGCCAGGGTTCAGCTTCAGCATCGCGCGGAAGTGCTTCATCGCCTCCTCACCTCGCCCAGCTTGAGAAGGGCCAGCGCCAGCCCGTGCCGCGCGCGCATTTAGGGGCCGGTTTCGAGAAAACCCAAGAAATGGCCGTTATATTCCTCGAAGCCTTCAGGGCCGAGTTCGAGCGCAGCCGACTTCGATTCGGTTTTTGGCCCGATGGTGCGCTGGCGGGGAATCAATGTCCCGGTTCGTCCGGCTGCTCCAACTGCACGATTCTGCGGAATTTACCGGGTGGCGTGAGATTTGCGCGGTGGTGAGAACATACGCCGATTGACGCGACGCCGAAGGGGCTGCCAGTCAGTTTCTGTGCGCTGAGCGCGACGAGCTGCATACGACCGCGACGCCGAAGGTCGTGCGATCGCGAGGTAGTCCACGCGCAGCAACAGGGTCAGTGCGCGGACGAAAGCCGAGACCACGTCCGGAGCGGACCTCACCATGAGAATGGGGTACTATCCGGGAACGAATCGCGCTTGGCCGGGAGCATTTTCAGATGCGGGCTTTTCTGTCATATTCGTCAAAAGACAAGGGCTTTGTTGAAGGTGTCGCGGACCTGCTGAGACCCGGAACTTTCGAGTTGGCGCACCCGGCATCAGCCTCAGAGATGAACGGATCCTCGAACGCGCGCTCCGCAACCTCCCGGTCGAAAATGAGCAGGTAATTGACGTTTGGCAGATCGGCGACGGATTTGACGAGCCGAAAAATCTGGCGGACTTCGTTCGCCGGCAACCGGTCGACATCGTCTATGATGACGAGAAGCCGCTTGTCCTGTCCGTGCAGATCCGCGGCGAGTTCGTCGCGCAGTTGCGACAGGCTTTTGTCACTTCTAGCCAAACTGCCGACTGCGCCGATCGCTGCCCCGGTCACATCTTTCACTAGCGATCCGCCGGGCACCAGCCCGAGACCGGCTACCACAAGGTCTCGTGACGATGCGATGCGGCGCGCAATGTTGCGAAACCCCTCGCCTACTTTCTCGGAGAACTTCTTGTCGAGACTGGCCGATAATTCGGTCTCAAGTTCCATACGAAAGCCTGGGCGAGAGTCACGCCTCCTCAACACCGGACACCGCGTGGTCAGTAAGTAGGTATCTTCCACGCTGATCCCGGAGCAAGCGGGAGACCCCGGTTTCGATGTCATCCAAGCGTTTCGATGCGTCGTCAGAGGTTCGCTTGCGCTCGTCTCTCTCATCCATACCTGACGTGATCACTGCCACGCCTTTTAACCATGACGTTCACCACCGCTGCTTTTGACCGAAGCAGCTCATGGCGGTTTGAAGCCTCCTCCTACAAAGCGACTTCGAAGGGTCGACCTTCATCTCTCGTACAGCATGACGCTTGCGCGTCTTCTTGACACAACCCGCTCGCGGCAGCGGCGGTGCTTGTCCTGGTGCCAGCGCGGGCGGGGGACCGACGCCAGTGTCTTCACACACGGCCGGCGCAGCAAGCATCGCGCAACTAAGCGAAAGGAGCAATCGGACCGCGAGTGATGTGGGGTGCATCAAAATAGCCTTTGACTTGCTGCTCAGGTAACCGATCTCCGGCATCTCCAGACGCTGCGGTGGTGCGCGAGCGGTCATGCTGCGGCCGCGCCGCCGAGGAGCATTACGAACTCGCGCCATGTCGATTGATCGAATTGCATTTTCTTCCCACAAGCTAGGGCGAATTTGCAGAATATCAAAAACAGCGGGCGCGGATGCAGGGCGGCTCGGTTAAAAAACGCAAGGGTTGACCGCCGTCGTCTGCCTCCTCCCTAGGGCGTCGCTCCTCGTGGCAAACACACACTGATGCCGGATTCCACGCACTGTGCGCGCAGCGACCATGAACCGGATGACGACGAAGCACATGACCAGGCTACCCCCCGAGATTGGATTGGCCGGCCAAGGGGCGTTGTCAAAGCAACGGGGCTTCGTCGACGCGTAGCGCGACATGCCCTCCCGCGAGCGACGATCTATGCTGTGAGGGCGCGCCACTCGGCCAATGCGGGCGTGCGTCTCTGCTTGTACACTTGGCGGGCGACGAGATGGCGCTCCGGATTGAAATGGTTGTGGACCTGGGCGTGAACTGAGCTGAACTTCTTCAGCGTCTTCATACTTCGAAACCGCTGCATCGCCCGTTCTCGTCGTCGAAACGGCTGGTGCGAATTCTCCGCCCGATTGTTGAGGCGGCCACCGACCTCGTGCCGATCGGCGTTGCCCAGCTCTTTCATCGCTGCGGAATAAGAGCAAAGCCCGTCGGTGACGATCTCCCGCGGCTGGCCACTGCGAGGTGCTATTGAGCGAGGAGGTCTACGCCCGGGCCGGCTTCGGCGCCGATGACCTGCCGGCGCTCGAGGTCGAGGTTGGCGGTCGAAACGCCTTCGTCAAGGCGCGATCCGCCGCTAGAGCCGACGGTGGGACCTGGACAGCTTCGAGTCCGACTTCGAAACGATGCTGAGCTTTGGCCAGCAGAAGCCCTTCCGGCTTGCGCGCGAGGCCATCGTGGGTAGGCGTAAGGATTCCTTCGTAAAATGAGTAACATCATGCCGTTGGCAATAGTTGATCGCCTATGCCACCATCCGATCCCCCATTTCGAACATTGTGCCGTAATCCACCGGCGCCGGTTCACAATCATGAAGCTCGTATATCCCAAAGCGACTGATGTGGTGCGTTCGATACGGGCATAGCGCCGCCACCAGTTCCGGCGTCTAAAGTGATGGTGACGATGTTCGGATTGTTTGCCGAAATCGAGCGCGATTTAATCTCGGAACGCACGCGCGAAGGGATGGCGGCGGCCAAAGCCAAAGGCCATATGCCAGGCCGCCCAAAGGGCTCGCGCGGACACTCGAAACTCGATGGCAAGGAAATGGGGATCCGGACGTTGTTGGGAAAACGAGTGCCGAAGGCATCGATTGCCAAAATTTTGCACGTATCGCGTTCGACGCTGCTTCACTTCATCCGGCCGCGAGCATTGGGTACAGTGTGACGGGGGGCACCATACCGTTGCGGTCATGCGAAGCTGGTCAACCTTATTGCAACGGCATGATGTTACTCATTTACGAAGGAATCCTTACGCCTACCCATCATAGGTAATTCGCTCGCGCCGCAATCGGCCTGATCGATTAATTGCGGAGCACAGGAGAACGACATGACCACGAAGGATAGGCGCGTGCCCTTGCCTCAGTCGTTGTTGATCGAGGGGAAGGGGCTGGGCATGAACGCGGACAGCATTGCCGCCGACATCCGGCGTCATTTCAACTACACCCTGGGCTGTGACAAGCACTCGGTGTCGGCGCATCACGTGTACCAGGCGCTGGTGATCGCCTTGCGGGACCGTCTGATGGAGCGCTGGAAGCGCACGCATTATTCCTACCAGGATTCGGGCTGCAAGCGTACCCAGTACTTGTCGATGGAATTCTTGATGGGGCGCAGTCTGGGCTCCACCTTGTTGAATCTGGGCGTCACCGAGGCGGTAAGGGAAGCAGTGCAGGCTTTGGGCCTGGAGTTGGAACAACTGCTGACCATCGAGCGTGACGCCGGGTTGGGCAATGGCGGGTTGGGGCGTTTGGCGGCCTGTTTTGTGGACAGTTGCGCGACCCTGCAGTTGCCGGTCATGGGGCACTGCATTCGCTACGAGTATGGAATCTTCCGCCAGTTGATCGAAAACGGCGAGCAGGTGGAAAAACCCGATCACTGGTTAGCGCACGGAAATCCGTGGGAGTTGGAGCGGGTCGAGTTCATTCAACGGGTGCGGTTTCGCGGCCGCGTGGAATATGGTTCGGATGGCCTCGGCGAGCTAAAGGTACGCTGGCTGGACACGCAAGATGTGCTGGCGGTCCCGTACGACATTCCGGTTCCCGGCTATCGCAATGATACCGTCAATACGCTGCGGCTATGGAAGGCGGTCGCGGTTGAGGAGTTCGATCTGGAGCAGTTCAACGAGGGATTCTACGTCGAGGCGGTTGCCGGGCGCTTGGCGGCGGAGAACATCAGCAAGGTGTTGTATCCGGATGACGCCAGCGATATCGGCAAGGAGCTGCGTCTGCGCCAACAGTATTTCCTGGCCTCGGCGGCGATTCAGGACGTGTTGCGCCGCTGGGTGCGCGATCACGGCTTGGATTTCTCGCAGTTTGCCGAGAAGAACTGTTTTCAGCTCAATGACACGCACCCCTCGGTAGGGGTGGCGGAGCTGATGCGTCTGCTGATGGACGTTTACGGTATGGGATGGGACCGTGCCTGGAAAATTACTTCGCGCTGCATGGCCTACACCAATCACACGCTGTTGCCGGAGGCATTGGAGCGCTGGCCGGTGCGCACCTTTCGCGAGCTGCTGCCGCGGCTGCTCGACATCATTTTCCAGATCAACGCGGAGTTCTTGTCGGAGGTGGCCCGCCGCTGGCCCGGCGATACGTTCCGCCAGGCCCGCATGTCGATCATCGAAGAGGGCCTGGACCCTCAGGTGCGCATGGCACATCTGGCCATCGTCGGCAGTTTCTCGGTCAATGGCGTGGCGGCACTGCACACCCGACTGCTCAAGGAGGGATCGTTTCGGGACTTCTATGAATTGTGGCCGGAGAAGTTCAACAACAAGACCAACGGCGTGACCCCGCGGCGGTTTCTGACCCTGGCCAACCCGGGCTTGAGCGAGCTCATCACCGAGACCCTGGGCGACGAGCGCTGGATAACCGACTTGGAGCGCTTGCGCGAGATCGAGCACCATGCCGACGACCCGGTCTTTCGGCAGCGCTGGTGGGACATAAGAAAGCAGAACAAGCGGCGCCTGTCCGGGGCGGTGGAGACCATCTGCGGGGTAGGATGCGACCCCGAAGCCCTATTCGACGTGCAGGTCAAACGCATCCACGAATACAAACGCCAGATCCTCAACGTCCTGCACGTCATCCATCTTTACGATCGCATCAAGCGCGGCGATACCCAGGATTGGACACCGCGCTGCGTGCTCTTCGGCGGCAAGGCCGCGCCCGGCTATTGGATGGCCAAACGCATCATCAAGTTCGTGAATAACGTGGCCCACGTCATCAACCACGACCCGCTCGTGGGCGATCTGCTGAAAGTGATCTTCGTGCCCAACTACCGGGTGTCCGCCATGGAGGTCTTCGCCCCCGGCACCGACCTGTCCAGCCAGATCTCCGTCGCCGGCAAGGAGGCCTCGGGCACCGGCAACATGAAGTTCATGATGAACGGCGCGGTCACCATCGGCACCCTGGACGGCGCCAACATCGAGATCCTCGAAGCGGTCGGGCCGGAGAACTTCTTCCTGTTCGGGCTGACCGCCGAAGAAGTCGGCGAGGCCCGCCGCGTTTACGACCCCGAGCGGATCATTCGCGAGGATGAGAACCTGAGCCGGGTCATGCATCTGCTCGACAGCGCGCACTTCAATCAGTTTTCGCCCGGCTACTTCGACCCGATCCTCGGCAGCATCCGCAGCCCCAGCGACCCGTGGATGACGGTCGCCGACTTCGCCAGCTTCGTCGAAGCTCAGCGCCGGGCGGCCCACGCCTTTCGAGACCCCGAGCGCTGGACCCGAATGAGCATCATCAACGCGGCCCGCTGCGGCCGCTTCTCCAGCGATCGCACCATCCGCGAATACAACGCGCAGATCTGGAAACTCGATCCGGTTGCCCCCTTGGCGACCCTGTAATGTCCAAGAATAGTGCGACATTCAAGCTGCTTCGCGATTGCAGTAGATTGGGGTTTCGGGTAGTAAGGCATCGTCAGAATATTACTTTTACAACTTGTGTCGAAGTTTGCGAGGCTGCTTTTTGATTCGATTCGATCCGCTCGGAGCGAACACATAGTTCCAGTCGCCATGGAACTTGTCCGAAATCAAGTGCAATAAGGCCATCGTTGCGTCGTCTACTTTGGCTCCCGTCGGGTAGACGTCGGTGTCAAGCGCTGCACGCACACGAGTTACCCAGCTCCTTCATCCCCGCCGTGATCGTCTGACGCGTCAGGCCGACCGCCCACGAGACGGTGCTGACACCGCCGTAGCCGGGTGCACGCGCTTCGGTAGCTGCCCACAATCGGCGCATTTTGCTCATCCATCACGCTGCGCAGCGCTTCGTACTTCTCCCGCGATTCGTCTGAAAGAACTCAATGCGGAACTGTCGGACGCGACCGTTCCCGTCGCGGTCAACCTTGCCAGCTACGCGAGGCCCGAGGCGCGATACTGCCCGGCCGGCGTTTACGAATTCGTGAAGGACGAGCAGGGCGAGGATCGCCTCGTGATCAACGCGCAGAACTGCGTCCACTGCAAGACCTGCCACATCAAGGATCCCACGCAGAACATCGTTTGGACCGCGCCGCAGGGCGGCGGCGGGCCGAACTACTCGGGAATGTGACGCCCATACAGGCCTTTGCGAACAGGAGTTTCCCCAATGGCTTCCCAATCGACGCGCCAGTCCTTCCGGTGGGACGACCCGCTCTTGCTCGAAGGCCAGCTCACGGCCGACGAGCGCGCAGTGCGCGACGCCGCGCACGCCTACGCCCAGGAGCAGCTGCTCCCGAAGGTCCAGGACGCGTTTCGCCACGAGAAGACCGACGCCGGCATTTTCCGCAGCATGGGCGAACTGGGGCTGCTCGGCGCCACGATCCCGGAAACTTACGGCGGAGCCGGTCTGAACTATGTGTGCTACGGTCTCATTGCTCGGGAAGTGGAGCGGGTCGATTCGGGCTATCGCTCGATGATGAGCGTCCAGTCGTCGCTCGTGATGGTCCCGATCTTCGAGTTCGGCAACGAGGCGACGAAGCAGAAGTATCTTCCCAAGCTCGCAACCGGCGAGTGGATCGGCTGTTTCGGTCTGACCGAGCCGAACCACGGCTCCGATCCGGGGAGCATGGTCACGCGGGCGCGCAAGGTCGAGGGCGGCTATCGGCTCTCGGGCGCCAAGATGTGGATCACCAACAGCCCGATCGCCGACGTCTTCGTCGTCTGGGCGAAGGACGACGCCGGCGACATCCGCGGTTTCGTGCTGGAGAAGGGCTGGAAGGGCCTGAGCGCGCCCGCGATCCACGGCAAGGTGGGCCTGCGCGCCTCGATCACCGGCGAGGTCGTGCTCGACGAAGTCTTCTGCCCGGAAGAGAACACGTTCCTCGAGGTGCGCGGGCTGAAGGGTCCGTTCATTTGCCTCAACAGCGCCCGATATGGCATCGCCTGGGGCGCGCTCGGCGCTGCAGAGGACTGCTTTCACCGCGCCCGGCAGTATGTGCTCGATCGCAAGCAGTTCGGCCGTCCGCTCGCCGCCAACCAGCTCATCCAGAAGAAGCTTGCGGACATGCTGACCGAGATCGCGCTCGGCCTGCAGAGCTGCCTACGTCTCGGACGGCTGAAGGACGAGGGAGCTGCGCCAGTGGAGATCACCTCGATCCTGAAGCGCAACAACTGCGGCAAGGCGCTCGACATCGCGCGCGCCGCCCGCGACATGATGGGCGGCAACGGCATCAGCGACGAGTTCGGCGTCGCGCGCCATCTCGTCAATCTCGAAGTCGTCAACACCTACGAGGGCACGCACGACATCCACGCCCTGATCCTTGGCCGCGCGATCACGGGCATCGCCGCGTTCAGCTGATCACAACGCCACGTCCGCGCATTCAGTTCCAGGAACCCAACTCATGAATGAAGCGGTCATTGTATCGACCGCGCGCACGCCGATCGGCAAAGCCTATCGCGGCGCGTTCAACGCCACGGCCGGGGTGGAGCTCGCGGCGCCTGTCCTGCGCGCCGTGCTGGGGCGTGCCGAAATCGAACCTGGCGAGGTCGAGGAGCTCACTTTTGGCTGCGGCTATCCCGAGGGTGCGACAGGCGGCAATGTCGCGCGCCACACAGCTTTCCGGTCCGGCCTGCCGGCGTCCTCAGCCGCCTCGATGGTCAGCCGCTTCTGCGCCTCGGGCCTCGAAGCCATCGCATCCGCCGCGCGGCGGGTGATGGTCGACGGCGTTCCCGTCTGCGTCGCCGGCGGGCTCGAGTCGATCAGCCTCGCTCAGCCCAATGCCAATCGGGTCCATCTCCGCAACGCCTGGCTCGAGCGGACCAAGCCGGGCGTCTACGCGACCATGATCGAGACCGCAGATCTCGTCGCGACGCACTATGGGATCAGCCGCGGGGCGCAGGACCTGTTCGCTCTGGAGAGCCAGAAGCGCACGGCGGCGGCTCAGGCCGCGGGGCTGCTCGACGACGAAATCGTTCCGATGACCGTAACGAAAAACGTCCTCGACGAGAAAGGTCAGGTCGCCGGCCAGGAAGAGCTCACGCTCACCAAGGACGAAGGCAACCGTCCGACCACGACGCTGAAGGGGCTCGCGAAGCTGAAGCCGGTGCGTGAGGGGCAGTTCGTCACCGCGGGCAACGCCAGCCAGCTCTCTGACGGCGCCGCGTTCAGCGTGTTGATGTCGGCCGCCGAGGCCGCTCGGCGCCTTTCGCGGCTTCGCCTCCGCGGGGTGCGAGCCCGAGGAAATGGGAATCGGCCCCATTTTCGAGGCAATCTTTCGAACCACAGCCCTGCCTCACCCCGCGCGGCTGCCGGTTCTCTACGATTGACCGACGTCCAGGGCAAGGAAAGTACACGAGCTTCCGCTTGCCGCGCGCAAGCCACACTCCCACCGCAAACCACGGCCACTCACCCGGACCGCAATTCTGGAGCCGAAAAAAGCTGGCTTAGGTCCGGGAGGTCTTCTGCAACGCCTCGATCTGCTTTTTCACTGGCTCGAAAGCGGCAGTGAACACGGCAGTGGTCAATTGGGCAATGTGTTGGCTATCGCTGACAGCCGCTTCAACCCCTTCTTTGATCAGCCGCTGCTGTAATTCCATGAACTCTGTCGGGCTTTTCACTGCGGCCAGCGCCTGCATCGCAGCGGTCAGGTTCTTGACATTCTTTGTTGCCAATTCCTGATACGCCTTGGTCAACTCCTGAACGGCGGCTATTGAGGCGGCGCTGGCTTCGGCGATCTGCTCACTGGGTTGTTCGGCCATGGCTGGAAATCCTTCAGAAATGGGCTCCGGTCGCATCATACCCTGATAGCGGGGGCGAAACGGTGGCAAACTCGAAAACTTCTTAGATCGAACTCCACCAGAGCGCGACTTCGACCACTTCCGGCCGCAAATGCGCTTCGACGGTCTCTTCTCCTCGGCTTGGCTGGGATCGCATCGTTCTCTCTGACCGGTGGCAGCGCCTCAATGCCTCACAAACACCGTCCAGGGCGATCGGCGCTCACCCGCCACTTTCCCCCCACCTCGGAGGAGCTGGACGCGGCCATACGGTCTCCTGATGGGCTTGGCGGACTCCAGGGAAGGGAAGGGTCGCGTCGGATGTCTGTGTACCCGGACCGGACGCCTCGACCCCCCGCCCCGTGCGAACTCGCTGATCTCGACATACGTCAGTCCGATAGCCTTATCGGAGCTGAGACTGCGTCCATTGGCGAGACTTTGACAAGACTGAAATGTCGTTGAGACCCCGCCGCGGCTTGTAGATACGTTTCGGGGCGGGGCGGCGCGACGCCGAACAGGGCCAGCGCGACAAGACCGCCTGCAAGGAGCGTAATGTTCCCCGTTTCATGGTTGGCCCGGCTTGGCGACGAAAAGTCACAGCACTAACAGACGCCCGCCGCCCTGAGGACGGCAACAGGCTCGAAAAGGCGAACGCCTTGACGCTTGGCCGCGAGAAACCCCTTCCTTCGGGAAGGGGTTCTCCGACGGCCGCCCGCTGCATTGCGAGCACTTCGGCCATCCAGTTTCCATTTTTCGGCACGACGCGCCCCGTCCTTCAGAGCCTCAACCGGCCCAGCCGCGATGGCCTTTGGGCGGCTCAGGACCGGCCTCTCGCCTTCGCGAGTTGGGGGGGCGCCGGCTGAGCGGCGAACGCCGTCCTAGAGCATTTCTGTGGCTTCGCGAGCATGGTGGGCGACGCGTCGGAGGATGAAGCAGTGCGATGCGGAACACTTCCCACGCGCCGGACGGCTTCCCTTCGAGGATTTGGCCGCTCTGTCGGGCCGCAAACTCGCCAGCCTCGGCCCAAACTTCCAGACCAGCGCTAACTTTGACCATGAATGTAGTGTTCAAGCTGGCCGATTATGAATTCCTGCTGGTCAATAATGCTCTTCACCAGATCGCCTATCGAAATAATCCCAATTAACTTTTTTCCATCGACCACCGGGAGATGGCGGACACGCCTGTCGGTCATTAGTGCCATGCATTGCTCAACAGATTGTTCCGGCCGCGCGATATAAACTTGCTCTTCGATGACGTCGCGAACAAGCGTCTTCGGAGAGGCCCTGCCTTTCAGAAAAACATTGCGTGCATAGTGCCGTTCCGTGAAAACACCGACGAGTTCGTTTCCGTCCATTACAACCAGTGACCCAACGTCTTTTTCAGCCATTTTTGTGATGGCGTCGAAGACAGTGGCGTCTGGACTAATATGCCAGACTTCTGAGCCTTTTCTGTCGAGTACCTGCTGCACCGTCGTCATCATCATCCTCCCCCGACTTGCTCGGCGGCATTGTCGAGACGGCATATGGCCGCTTACCACATCAAAATGGACTTAGCAGCGCGCGCATTGAAGTAGGTCAACGCCCGAGCAGCCGCGTCAATTCGGCTTCCACTCGCCGCTGCGCCTCGGCAATCTGATCGGGCATCATGCGGGCGGCCTTTGGACGGTTTAGGACCGGCCACTCGACTTTGCGGGTGAACAACGGACCTGCCGAGCGGCGACCGCCGTCCTGGCCGTTTCTGTGGCTTCGCGGGCATGGCGCGCAGGCCGCTCATAGACCTTTGTCGCTGAACATCATTTTGAATGTGTTTTGGAAGAGACTGTCTGCCATGCCGAAGTACGTTATGGTGGCAAATAGCCCCAATCGCAATGCCACCGTCCACCTATGGAACTGCAATCATTTGGGGCCGGATCCGATTGCACAATTCGCCAGCTCGGAGCGTTCAGTGTTCGACGACGGGCTGGAGGCCAGAGGATAGGCGGTGGCGTGACACTCGGTGCGGCAGACGCCATGGCAGACATGCTGTCTTAAGCCTATCGCTGTCGGAGTACTAGGCAGGTCCAAAGCGCGGCCGGCTCCAGGGAGCCGTAGCCAGCCCTCTTCACTAACCCAAGCGCTCAAAGGCTAGCCAAAGATATTTGAAATTTCAGGACGGTGGCGCGAGCAGGTGCGTGGGGTATCCGAGGATGGTTGAGACGCGCCGGGTCTGGCGATCGGAATAGATGAAGGCGGGTCCCTCGATGCGATAGTTGCCCTTCCAATCGATGACGAAGGAGGTATCGTTTTCTTCGATGTGGACGGGTTCGGGGTCGCCGTCGCGGGCCAGCCTTGCGGCGAGTTGATATAGCGTGGAATTAACCAGGATAAGCGCCGTCTGCGCCTCTATCGTGTCGCTCACTTCCCGGTCGCCGACCGTGATCTTGCGCGGGCCGATTCTGTTCCGCCAATCCCGCGAATCCTCCTTATCGTCATCGGAAGGCGCTCAGCCTCGGCTCCGCCTCCATCTCGTGGGCCGGGAAACGGAATTTTGCAGGCTGAGACTGGCGGGCGATTTCAGGCCCAAAACACGGGAGAACGGTCGGAATTCGGTTCGCAGACCGCGACACGCCTCGCTAACCGACGGGAATTGCGAGGGTTTCTCCCGACCCGGAAACCGCGTCGGTTTGCCGGGACTGGATGGTGGGGGATGCAGGGATCGAACCTGCGACCCCTCCCGTGTGAAGGGAGTGCTCTACCGCTGAGCCGACCCCCTTCGCCCGGCCGCTTTGCGTCGGCCCTGACCGCATTCAGGCCGGCGGCCGTGAGCTTGAGCGCGTACGCCTGTTCGGTCTCGGCGTCGCGACGCCAAACGGGCCCGCCGCTCTTCGCTTTGACTCCCTTCGCCAGACCCGCGGCGACCAGCTTCGCCCCAACCTTTTGCGCCGTCGCGCCTTTCAGTTGCGGTGGAATCGCTAGGAGGCCATCCTCGCGCTCAGCCGCTGCGCTCAGAAACTCACGCTGCTTATCACTAAGTTTCAATGACATCTTCGAACCCTCCGTGTCGCGAAGGGGCGAACCAATTCCGGCCCCTCACTGACGCGAGCCCCGGGTCGGCGCGATCGCCGGGGCGGAGAGTTCGTCGGCGGCTACGTCGGCCGCCTACCACGGCATACACGCTCTCTTCCGAACGAAAAGCCAGTCGCTTCTTCGCCAAAGAGCAGTGTGAGTTTACGAATTCGGTCCTCCCGACGGCAGCTGGCATTCGAGTCGCAGTTGGTCAGACTCGATGAGGAAATCTCCCAAGTTCACGCACGCATCGCCAAGAGCATCACGGTTTCAAGTCAATCGGAAACGGTCGGCGCCGCTGTGGACGCCGCATTGCCCGGCAATCGACCGGCGCGTCGAGCATCGCGGGCTCGTTCCAACGCTCCAACTCCAGTTGAGAACGCGGCTGAGGAAAGTCGAGTGGATCAGGACCTCGTCCGCGCAAGCGAACCATCCTGGCGCCCGCCCCGGCGGCCGCAGGTCAAGTCGAAGGCTCCAGCGGTTTCGATCCGCAAGTCGGTCACACCGGATTATCTGATCTGTCTCGAGGAGGGCAAACATTTCAGGTCTTTGCGGCGTCACTTGGCGGTGCACGGCCTGACGCCAGAGCAGTATCGCGAGAAGTGGAGCCTACTTGCCAATTATCCCATGACTGCTCCCAATTACGCGGCGCAACGATTGTCGTTGGCGAAAAAGATGGGACTTGGTCAGATGGGCGGCCGGGCCCGAGCGGGCAGGAAAGGACGCCCGCCGAAAACAGCCGCGTAGCTTGAAAACTCTCTAGCCCTCGCTGTGAGCGACGAACGTGATCTGGCCGCGATGCTCTTCCGGGCGTCGGCGGTCTCGGACACAGCATTCGTTTCCGGTTTGACGACGTCGAGGGCTTCGACCTCCACCCGCCCGTCGACATGGGTGAAAGCCCTACGGAGACGCCATTTCGGCCTCCCTTAGCCGGGCTCTTCCTTGCCAAACCCAATGAGCGGGTGCAATCCGCTGAGCAGGTTACGAGCAAATGTACAAATGTAATGAGCGCGTTGCACATGGCAACTCTGCGCCGCCCGCCGTGCTATAGGACATTTTCGACCGCGTTGAGTAGGAGTTCCCATTGCCCCCGTCCCGCCCGTACTGGAAGGGTTATCTCAAGCTCTCCCTCGTCTCGTGCCCGACGGCGTCGTCGCTGACGATCACGGTGTCGGCGAGCAAGCCATGCGCCTTGACAAGCGAACGGTCGCGATACTGGGCGTGGCGTTCGGCTGTGACGCGAACGGGGGCGCGCCGGCGCAGGTTATCGTCGACGAGAGATCGTCAGGGTTGGCGCGGATCGGGGCGGCAGTCATGACGAATTGATCCCGATGGGATCTGCGCTGAAGCTTCGCGGCTTTGCGCCGGGCGCGAATGTTTCAACGAGGCTCATGCGTCCGCCGCAGCAGGGACAGATCCTGGGGATTGCGGGCGCGTCGTCGCGATCGGCGGCTGCGGCGTCGCCGCCGGGCGCGCCGGCATCGTGGAAAGGCTGCCAGTCCTCGGCGCCGGCGGCGATGAGGTCTCGCAGGCGGAGGATGTTGGCGGGGCGTCTGGGGCTGGCGAACGTTAGGTTCGTGTTGCGATCGTCCCTGAATCGCACCGAGCCATCGATCGCTTTTCCGGGCCATTCACCCGGCCGCCGCCCCTTGGCGCGCGCGTTACGCCTTCACCCGCACATACTCGCCCGGCGCGTCGCAGATCGCCTTCAGCTTGCCCTCGCCCGGCTTGCGGGCGGGAGCCTTCTCCGGCGCTTGAGCGGTGACCCACTGGACCCAGTCGGGCCACCAGGACCCCGGCGTCTCCTTGGCGGCGGCGATCCAGGACTCGAAATCGCCCTCGGGCGGCCCGTCGGTCCAGAACTGATATTTCGGCTTGTCGGCCGGGTTGACGACGCCGGCGATATGGCCGGAGCCGGCGGTCACGAAGCGCACCGGGCCGCCGAAGCATTGGGCCCCCTTGAACACCCCGCGGGCCGGGGCGATGTGGTCCTCGCGCGACGACAGCACATACATGGGGATCGTCACCCTCCCGAGGTTGAGCGTCTTGCCGCTCAAGACCATGCGCCCATTCGACAGATCGTTCTGCAGATAGCAGTGGCGCAGGTAGAAGTTGTGGTTCGCGGCGGGCATGCGCGTCGAGTCCGAGTTCCAGACCAAGAGGTCGAAGGGCATCGGCTCTTTGCCCTTCAGATAATTGTTGACGTAGTAGGACCAGATGAGGTCGTTCGGGCGCAGCATGTTGAAGGCCTGGGCCATGTGCGAGCCTTCGAGGTAGCCTTGCTCGGCCATCCGTTCCTCCACCGCCTTCAGCTGTTCAGCGTCGATGAACACCTTGAGGTCGCCGACGTCAGTGAAGTCGACGAGCGAGGCGAAGAGCGTCGCGCTGGAGACGCGCCGGTCGTCGACCGCGGCCATGTAGGCGAGCGTCACCGATAGCAGCGTTCCGCCGACGCAATAGCCGATCGTCGTGACGTCGATCTCGCCGGTCGCGTCTTCGATGGCCGTGAGAGCCGCCAGGATGCCCTCATGCATGTAGGCGTCGAGGCCCTTGTCGGCGTGGCGTTCGTCCGGATTGACCCAGGAGATGGCGAACACGGTCAACCCCTGCGCGACCGCCCAACGGACGAAGGATTTCTCCGGATTGAGGTCGAGAATATAGTACTTGTTGATCCAGGCCGGCACGTACAGTAGCGGACGCTTGTAGACCTTGGGCGTCGTCGGTTCGTATTGGATGAGCTCCATCAGCTCATTGCGATAAATCACCTTGCCCGGAGTCGCGGCCATGTTGACGCCGAGCTTGAAGGGGCGCGCGTCCACCTGGCGGATGCGCAGGTGGCCACGTCCGGCGTGGATGTCCTCGGCCAGCATCTTGAGGCCCCGCGCGAGATTCTCGCCGCTCTCGGCGAGGGTGGTTCGCAGCAGTTCGGGATTCGTGGCCACGAAATTGGACGGCGACAAAGCGGCGGTGACCTGCCGCAAATAGAACCGGGCCTTGTCGCGCTTGCGCGGTTCGAGCTCGTCGGCGCGCCTGACGAGATCGTCAGCCCAGTCCGACGTCACCACATAGGCCTGCTTGAGAAAATCGAAGAACGGATTGTCGCGCCACTCCGCATCCGAGAATCGTTTGTCCGAGCCGTCGGGTTCGGCGACCGACTTCACCGGCGCGCCCTGGAAGCGCTGCAGCGTCGCGGCCCACAAGTCGATGATCCGTATGGTAAGCGCCGTCTGCGCCTCGATCGCCCGCGCGGGATCGGACATGTAATATTCCGCGACATGGCCGAGCGAGCGCACCATATCGCCGACATCGTCGGCGATCGTCGTCTTGATCTGGCCGGTCTCGCGCGGCCGCAAGTAGGCGGCGATCGCCTTGCCGGCGTGTTCGATCGCGTTCCCGACGTTGCGCGCAAGCGCCTCGAC
The DNA here is from genome assembly GCA_963758335.1 of uncultured Alphaproteobacteria bacterium. GTDB lineage: Bacteria > Pseudomonadota > Alphaproteobacteria > Rhizobiales > Beijerinckiaceae > Roseiarcus. The sequence goes on from CAVWVF010000006.1 coordinate 323,383, forward strand.
GTTGGGCATGGGATATGGGGAGCCGAGCCCGAACGCGTCCGCCGCGCGCGCGGCCGCAGGGGCAGGGGAGGCGGGGGGAGCGGGCTTCGGAGCGGGCGCTGGCTCGACCGCGGCCGGCCGCGCGGGCGGCGGGGCGGCGGCCGGTTCGAGGACCGCGGGATTTGCGGCGGCGGACGGCGGGGGCGAAGCCGGCGGCGGCTCTGGCTCAGACATCGGGGCGGCCGGCTGCTTCGCCGATGGGGCCTTTCGCGGAGCCGTCGACGACTTCCGCACCGTCGTCGCGGCCTGTCGCGCGGCGGCCCTTGGCTCGGGCGCGGCCGACGGGCTCTCGGTCGCGGCCGACGGGCTCTCGGTCGCGCCGCGCGGCTCGGCCTGGGGGGGCTCCGCGGACATGGCGTTGACCCACTGGTCCAAACCTTCGGTGCCCGAGCGGCCGGACGCCCCCCGTCGCGGCTTCGCCGGCGACGCCGGCGTCGAAAAGGCGTTGACCGACTTCCGTTTGGAAGGGCTCTTCGGCGATTTTGCTTCAGGCGGCGTCGCAGCTTTTGCAGCGGCCTTTGGCGCAGCGGTCTCCGGTTTGGCGGTGGGCGCCTTGCTCGGCTTGGCTCGCTCGGCGGCGTCCAGCGCGGCGCTCGAGCTCTGGGGGATCGTCCGGCTCGCGGCCGGAGCGTCCGCGGCGGCTTCGGCTGGAGTGGCCTTTACGCCGGACTTGAGGTTCTTCTCACGAATGTTCGCCATAAAAAAGCGTTTCCTATCGCCGCCGGGGGAAGACCGGGTCCCGTTTTCGTCATAATAGGTCACTACCCCGTCGCGACGCCATAACGACTTTTGACGGGAAGACATTTTGTTCGTTTTGGCTCGAGGCACCGCGCCTCATGCTGTTTGACGAAATCACCTCGGCGCTCGATCCTGAACTGGTCGGCGAAGTGGTCCGGGTTCTGGAGGCGCTCGCCGCCGGCGGCATGACGATGATCCTCGTCACTCATGAGACGGGCTTCGCCAGGCGCGCCGCCGACACGGTCGTTTTCGTCCACCGCGGCCGCATCTGGGAGCAGGCACAAACCTCGCGGGGCGAGCCATATTGCTTGATGAATGATCTCGGGCGGGAACCGGTACCCGCAGTAGCTGATTCTCTTCATCCCCTTCGGCTACCGGGCCACCAGAGGGACTGCAAGCCCGTCGCGGCCGGGCAGTCGGAAAGGCTGCGGTTCTCGCCGAGACTGGGGAGGCGAGCGGATCTGGCCTGATCTTTAGGAAGTGCTGCGCAGAGGCAGGCGCTGTTTCCCGCCGGCCGGAATTGTTTGAGTTTTTTGCCAACGGTGTGCGGTCACGTCGCGGCCTTTTCACCTCCTCCGGACGCAATCAAAGTTCGACCAAGCGATCTCCGATTTCTCCCACGCGCTCGATCTGGACAAGAAGTGGACTGCGGCCTACAAGTTCGATCGCTTGCTGACGAAAATCGTACGCGCGCTGGCCAAGAACGCAAGTTAGGCGGCCGGAACGGGCGGTTCCGTTCGAGCGCTAACGACTCCAGAACGAACGACTGCTATCCACCCTTCGCGACGCTCTGCTGGTGCCTCGATCAAGGCCTGCTTCGGTGAAGGGTTTCGGACGCCGGCCCGTTGCGCGACGGTGGTGCGAGGCTCGGGGCCGGCGTTCGAAAGCCTCCCAAGGAGGAAACCGCGGGGAGGAAGGGCGCTGTGTGCGGGACGCGACCTATGGGGATTTGAGGATCGCGGACGGAGGGCGTTTGTCGCGGCGATGGCCGGTGAGGCGTAGTCTTGCCGGCGGGACGGACAAGGTCGGGCGGGGTAGCCGGCGGCACGGGGCTCAATCTCACGGCCGCCGATTACGTCATCCACATTGACCCCTGGTGGAACCCTGCGGTCGAGGATCAGGCCAGCGACCGCGCCCACCGCATCGGCCAACAGCGTCCCGTCACCGTCTACCGGCTCATCGTGCGCGACTCGATTGAAGAAAAGATCCTCGACTTGCACCGTTCAAAACGCGACCTCGCCAGCGACCTGCTTGAAGGGACAGAGGTCAGCGCCAAGTTGTCCGAGGAAGACCTGCTGAATTTGATACGGGTATAATTGCGCAATTGTCGTCGGCTGTTGTCCAGGTGAAGTGGCGCCGCGCATGCGGATTGCAGCGGCTGCTGACGCGCTTGGTGCTCGCCCCTGACGCGCGAGACCGGCGCGGCCCCGCCTCCGGAAGACGCTACAGCATGGTTGCGTCATAAGTGGAAATTCTGCGATCTGACTGACTTAACGCTTGAGTATCGCTAGCATAAGTGCCCGTAGAGGTGCGAGAGTGGATAGCTCCCGCCCCTTCGTCGCCTGACTTTGTGCCTGAAGCGCAACCACCGGCGCAACCGCATCGCCGCGTAAGCATCGAGCGCCCGATACGCCTTGCTGACGGCGCCTACCGCGAAGTAGTTCGCCCATCCGCGCAGCGTGCGGTTCACTTTGCTCACCAGCGTTGTGGTCTCTTGCCATGTACCCGATCGGCCGGTCAGCGCGTGGACTTTCTCGACCACCCGCTGAGTCCCCAGCGATCAAGTATTGGTTTGCAATCCGTCACTAAAGACGGATCATGTCGAGAAACGAGTTCAGTCACAATTGCAGTATCATTCTTCAATATGTCAGTATACGGCGACACTGGACTATCGCTCATATGAATAGCATCGTAATGTAATCTTTCGAACAAACCGGCATAATCAGCGTTAATATTATGAGTTAAATCAATGTATACACACAGTCTATATGCGTAGAAAATCAATTGAGTATGGAATTTTCTATAGTCTGACATTAGGTGCAAGATTGCAGGCAACAATTCTCGGTAGTTAATCTCACCCTGAGGCCGATCGTGATGTGGCCATCCATTTATGTCTTTTTCGATCTCATTGAGGCGATAATTTAAAATAAATTCTGTCTCAAGAAGAGTAGGAAGATCCAATTTACCTGCAATTAGCTCAGAACCCGATATGTCGTCAGATAAACGCAATGAACCACGAATATCGCTTATCATTTCTAGCGTAATGGGGGAGCGATAGTTGTCGGCCAACGTCTCTACATAGCCATATGCGCACACCTGCGGAGAATGTTTAGCGTCTCCGCTAAATGGATCACATAAATCCGCGGCCTCATAATTAATATTCACAAATCTTGAGTTATTTAAGGAGAAAATTGCCTTCGAAATAGCATACGATCGTCGGAGCAAAGCGTTGCTTACTTGCCTAAGTTCCCCAACATTAAATAATTCTTGTCGTTTTTGCTCATTGAGTTGAGCAACCATTTGCTGCTGTTGCTGTTGTGCGTTAAATATTAACATTGCTGAGCTGAGTGAGAACAACAAAGCAGCAACTTGAATATTGAATAAATGCGTTACGGAAGAATTCAGCTATCTTTTCTATTTTCTTCTCTGAACTTTTGGCCTGCCTTTGAGCTGCAACGTATGCTAACACGAACAAGACAATAGAAAGCACGTAGAAGGTGACTACGAATTTAATCATCAGAATAGCTTGAATGGTGTTTCACGCCGACCAAGCCCCTTATGCGCTTTCCGCCGCTTCGCAGGTTCGGCCGGGGGTCTCACCGTTCGATCCCGTCGCCCCGCCAACAACTCGGCGATGGAAATGTCTTCGCCGATGTCCGGCCAATGCAGGCCGGAACGGCCGATCTCGACCGCCTCGCGCTGTCGACGACTGGCCTTGGGCAGGCGGGGGAACCAGGCATACGGGACGCCAATTGTGCACCCGTCCGACAACTCGACCCACATCGAATCGTCATCATTCGACATCCCCCGGATGGCCGCAGGCTCCAGCCCAATCTGCGCCCGTTTCGGGCGACGCACAACCCGCGTCCGCCGCCGGAGCCCCGGCCACATCTGGCCCGAAGTGCGTCCAGATGCCGGTGGCCCCGGCAAGCCAAAGGCCAGCGGGAATGAAATCATGCATCTATCCGGGAAGCTGTTTGCTCCCTCTCTCCCAGAAATATGATGCGCCCAGCAGATATTGAACGTGTTAGGGTAATACCATTCCACAGAGGCAGCCGATAGGATATCGTCGGAGTGTCAATTCTAGCGATAGACACGAAGAGCGATCGTAATGCCAACCTCATCGTGTTCCCACTGACAATAGCACTATAGAACTTCTCCGCCAAGGTCTTCGGCATGTGTAATCTGAGAGTTATCACGAACTGATAACCCGGCATAAACCTAGAGACGCTAGGGTCCCGGATCATCGTTGGATTAATAGCGGCGGCGTCAGGGAAATTATCGAAACTAATCGAACTAGTTATCGCAGTTGCCTGGAGTGCAATGCTCTCGCCGTTGCGCGGATTAGCAAGCTCGGGGGCGGGCGAATTCCTTGCAGATTTTTGCAATCGAAGAATGCGTACTCTAAGAATATTCCTTTCCATTCCACGATCCACGGCGGGAGGCGGGCCGGATATGCGTCATTGGACATTCTGGGAATGGGTTGAATATGGCGGCCTTTTTGTTGCCGCGATGATAGTGGCGGTGGAAACGGGTATTCGTATATACCCAGAGTTAGTCTAGCCGGATATGTCCCAGAATTTGTCCACGGCGCGATATGGGGCTTCGCGCCAGCGGTGCTTGTGGTCGCCTCAACAGTTATTCTTCTTTTGCGAGAATTCTTCTTTCGCTCCCACCAAGAGAACGCACTCATACCAAGCGCGATTCACACAAGTCTTCGACTGCAATTTCAGCCCGCAAATCCAAATCCCTTATGCCTTTCCCGCGCGCGCGGTGCGTTTGCCATTGCGGGTCTGCAGCATCCAAAGCTTGCCGCGCTCGACGGTAAACTCGAGGTCCTGCATGTCGCGGTAATGCTTCTCGTGGATCGAAACGGAATATTCGTGCTCGCCTTCGCGTCGGCGGTCTGTCGCCCCTCCCGCAGGCGCGTGGATCGAAACCTCTGCAAGCCCTGTCACAAGGTCGAGACAGCGAGTAGCCTTTCCTGCAGGCAGACATAGCAGATCGAGGATGACGACGGTGGCGGCGCGGGTGCCTTTGGCTCCAGATTGTCGCCGTCGAGACGGAATTTGACACTGGCGCGCCTCGCCATTCCAGGCCCCGAAATCCCCGATCTCGCAACTCTCGAGCGCCGAGATAGTCGAAGAAGGGGATTTTGAGCTTCCTGCAGGTCTTGGCGAGCCCGAGCATGACGTCGCGGGCGTCGCGGCCTCTGTCGCTGAGGGTCCCGCCGGAGATTTTGCGCTTGGTGACGAAGACGCGGATGTCGTTTTCCGAGGCGTTGGTGTGCAGCGGAATATGGGGATGGTCGAGGACGCGCAAGAGATCGTCCTTGAGGCGAAAGAGGCGCCTGAGCAGGCTGTCGAGGGTGGCGTAGCCGGTTCTGGAGCGGTTGAAGATGCGGTCGAACTGCGCCCGCAAACGCTCGGCTTTCTCGAGGCTCGGGGCGAGCTTGTATTCTTTTAAGGCGCGATAGAACCACCAGATCATGCGCCGTGCGACCTCGATCGCGTTGCGCTGCTTGTCGTTGGCGGGGATGAGCTTGTGGACCAGGCGTTCGGCGTGCACCCAGCACAAGGCGTGTTCGCCGACGCGGAACTGGCCGGCGCCGTCTGACACGACGATGGCTTGGCCGAGCAGGCCTTGCTCGCGAACGGCGCCCCACAGAGCACCCTCGCTGGCGACCCGCACCGGATCGGGGGTGATCCTGAGATCGGCGAATCCGAGCGCGTTCAGATGGCTCGTCCAGTCTTCGTGAGACGCAAAAAGCCGCGTCGGATGGCCCGCGAGCGTGTCGATGAGGCTGAGGCTCAGATTGCAAGCCCGCATGTAGACGAGCGCCGCCTCGTTGACCACGTAAGAGGCCGCGCCGCCCAGGAGATTGCGCAGGAACGCCAGGCGGGACTTGCTCGGGCCGGTTCGAAACGTGGTGAAGCTGTCGGAACCGATCTGGGTCGTCACGCCGCTCTTGCCTCGATGGCGGGCGCCGGTGTCGTCGACCGTGACGAAGGAAGCGCTGCTCAATCCGGTCTTCAGCACCTCGGCGTCCTCAGCGCGGAACGTCTCGAGCCTGGCGGCCAGCAGGCGCACCACCTGGCGTTTCGAAATCACCACGCCGACGCCGTTCAGCAGCGCCAGAATCCGCTCGCAGGTCATCTGTCCCTGAAAGTGCAGCATCAAGATCAGGCGCTGAAGATGCGGGCCATAGCCACCGACGATCCCGGGATCGAGCGGCGCGATCAGAGTCTTCCCATCCGGCGTTTGCCAGCGCTCGCGCCGATAGCGGGTCACCAAAGGATTCAGAACCAAGTCCTGAACGACGATCTCTTCGTAGCCCTTGTGGCGGGAACCCGCTGGCGCGTCGACCTTCACCTCGATGGTTTGCGTGACCGTCAGCTTGTCCAGGTTGCTGCCGCGCCGCTGCGTCGACCGCCCGCCCTTGGGCGCGTTCGCTTGCGAATCCGGTCGGTCCGTCGCCTTGTCCATCCCCGAGGGTTTCTGCGGCGGCCGCGGCGGCAGTTTCTTCAATCGCGCCAGTTCGTCCTTGACCGCCTGATGCTCGACCCTCAGCTTGGCCAACGCCCCGCTCACCTTCTCGTACTCCGCCTGAAAGCGGGTCACTTCGCCAATCAAAGTGCGAACCAGGCCGATGAGCTCGGCCGGCGTCATGCGCTCAAGCGGATCACCCAAATCAACGGACATCCCCAGCTTGAATCATACTTTCCGACGCTTGACTCCCCCCTTCCGCCCGGAAATTTGCCCCGATTACTAAACCGGGTAACCGGGGCGAATTTCCGGGCGGCGTTAGCTTGGGGCGGGCCTGACGAGAGTTGCGAGATCGGGGATTTCGGGGCCTGGAATGGCGAGGCGAGCGCCGAGATAGTCGAAGAAGGGGATTTTGAGCTTCCTGCAGGTCTTGGCGAGCCCGAGCATGACGTCGCGGGCGTCGCGGCCTCTGTCGCTGAGGGTCCCGCCGGAGATTTTGCGCTTGGTGACGAAGACGCGGATGTCGTTTTCCGAGGCGTTGGTGTGCAGCGGAATATGGGGATGGTCGAGGACGCGCAAGAGATCGTCCTTGAGGCGAAAGAGGCGCCTGAGCAGGCTGTCGAGGGTGGCGTAGCCGGTTCTGGAGCGGTTGAAGATGCGGTCGAACTGCGCCCGCAAACGCTCGGCTTTCTCGAGGCTCGGGGCGAGCTTGTATTCTTTTAAGGCGCGATAGAACCACCAGATCATGCGCCGTGCGACCTCGATCGCGTTGCGCTGCTTGTCGTTGGCGGGGATGAGCTTGTGGACCAGGCGTTCGGCGTGCACCCAGCACAAGGCGTGTTCGCCGACGCGGAACTGGCCGGCGCCGTCTGACACGACGATGGCTTGGCCGAGCAGGCCTTGCTCGCGAACGGCGCCCCACAGAGCACCCTCGCTGGCGACCCGCACCGGATCGGGGGTGATCCTGAGATCGGCAAATCCGAGCGCGTTCAGATGGCTCGTCCAGTCTTCGTGAGACGCAAAAAGCCGCGTCGGATGGCCCGCGAGCGTGTCGATGAGGCTGAGGCTCAGATTGCAAGCCCGCATGTAGACGAGCGCCGCCTCGTTGACCACGTAAGAGGCCGCGCCGCCCAGGAGATTGCGCAGGAACGCCAGGCGGGACTTGCTCGGGCCGGTTCGAAACGTGGTGAAGCTGTCGGAACCGATCTGGGTCGTCACGCCGCTCTTGCCTCGATGGCGGGCGCCGGTGTCGTCGACCGTGACGAAGGAAGCGCTGCTCAATCCGGTCTTCAGCACCTCGGCGTCCTCAGCGCGGAACGTCTCGAGCCTGGCGGCCAGCAGGCGCACCACCTGGCGTTTCGAAATCACCACGCCGACGCCGTTCAGCAGCGCCAGAATCCGCTCGCAGGTCATCTGTCCCTGAAAGTGCAGCATCAAGATCAGGCGCTGAAGATGCGGGCCATAGCCACCGACGATCCCGGGATCGAGCGGCGCGATCAAAGTCTTCCCATCCGGCGTTTGCCAGCGCTCGCGCCGATAGCGGGTCACCAAAGGATTCAGAACCAAGTCCTGAACGACGATCTCTTCGTAGCCCTTGTGGCGGGAACCCGCTGGCGCGTCGACCTTCACCTCGATGGTTTGCGTGACCGTCAGCTTGTCCAGGTTGCTGCCGCGCCGCTGCGTCGACCGCCCGCCCTTGGGCGCGTTCGCTTGCGAATCCGGTCGGTCCGTCGCCTTGTCCATCCCCGAGGGTTTCTGCGGCGGCCGCGGCGGCAGTTTCTTCAATCGCGCCAGTTCGTCCTTGACCGCCTGATGCTCGACCCTCAGCTTGGCCAACGCCCCGCTCACCTTCTCGTACTCCGCCTGAAAGCGGGTCACTTCACCAATCAAAGTGCGAACCAGGCCGATGAGCTCGGCCGGCGTCATGCGCTCAAGCGGATCACCCAAATCAACGGACATCCCCAGCTTAAATCATACTTTCCGACGCTTGACTCCCCCCTTCCGCCCGGAAATTTGCCCCGATTACGGACGGTCGGAAGTTGTTCACGGCCGCTACCGTCCGCATCGTTGGCGATCGTCCGCGGGTCGGGAGCCGCCAAGCCTTTGAGGAGGTTCGATTTCGGTATCGGCGCGGGCGATGCAGACTATGCGGACGATGCGGACGGTTGCGCACCTCCGGTTTCTGGCGCGATCGGCTTCCGGGTCGTGACTACGCCGCGAACATCCATTGGCGGATCGAACGCTCTGCATGCTCTTTGCCCAACTTGATCCCCGTCGATCAGCGTGGTTGTTGCATCGCAAAACCAAATGGACGTGTCCGCAGGTGCGCTGATGAGGCGTCCAAAACGTGTGTATTGACATTTGGACGGTTACAACTCAAAACCCTAGGCGTTGTGGACACAAAGCCTAATGGTTCGCATGATGGTTCACGCAGCGCACAAGGGCCTTCTGGTCGGATACGCCCGCGCCTCTACCGCTGACCAGGAAGCTGGGCTTCATGCCCAGGTCCGGGACCTCCAAGCGGCTGGCTGCACCAAAATATTTCAAGAGCGAGTCTCATCGATCGCCCAACGCGCCGAGCTTGAGCGCGCCTTGGACTACGTGCGCGGCGGCGACACGCTTGTCGTCACCAAGGTCGATCGATTGGCTCGCTCGACGGTGGGCCTATGGGAGATCGTGAAGCGACTTGAGGCAGTTGAGGATGGAGGGGCGGGGCTACGCGTGCTCAACCTCGGCGGCGAGACGGTCGACACCAAGAGCGCGACTGGCAAACTCATTCTCACCATCTTCGCCGGCTTCGCGCAGTTCGAACGCGAGATGATGCTCGAGCGCCAGCGAGAGGGGATCGCAAAGGCGAGGGCCGAGAACCGTTACCTCGGGAGGAGACCCTCTGCGCGGCTCAAGGCGGACGAAGCGGTGAAGCTCTTCAAAGCGGGTCGGACGGTGACCCAGATCGCGAACGACCTCGGTATCGGACGTGGGAGCGTCTATAGGGCGCTTGAAACCTGCGGCATAAAGCAAGCGACAAGCGCGGCGTCTGCTGAATGTGGCGGATGACCGGAGTCGACGCATTGCGGACGTAGCAGACCGCGGCCTTGGACGCCTCAATTGGGCGGGAAGCGGGCTTTCCCTGGCGACCTCTGTAGGTCGGAAGTCCGCCCAAATCGGATGAGCGAGAATTGGCCCTCGTCGGCCGCCGGAACAAAGTATCACCCTGTCGCGTTGGGCTTGGACCCTAGAGGGGTCGAAAAGCGTCCGAAGCGTGGCTTGACAAAGGAGGAAGCGATGCGTTGGTCGAATTTGGCCCGAAGCGCGCTTTTCAGCGTCGCCATTTGTTGCGTCATTCCGGAGGCCGAAGCCGTCGAGGTTTTTGCCGCGCCCGGGTTCGCGGCGCAGGCTGACATGGTCACTCCGGCGCGATATGCCGCGCGTGGCGGGGCGGCGGTTCGCGGCCCGCGTGGCGGCGTGGCGGTTCGCGGCGGCTCGGTTCGTGGCGGCGCGTATCGCGGCGGCGCGTATCGCGGCGGCGCTTACCGCGGCGGCGCAGTTTACCGCGGCGGTGCGTATCGCGGCTACGGCTACCGTGGCTACGGCTATGGCGCGGCGGCGGTCGGAGCGGCGGCGGTCGGCGCGGCTGCCGCGCGCCGTTGCTGGATCGACGAGTACGGCACCCGAGTCTGTAACTCCTACTAATCTTACGGCCCCGACGTCGTAGGCTAAAGGCGGACGCTCGAAAGGCAACGTCCGCCCGGACTGGCGCGGCCATTCCGCTTTGAAGACCAGTAAAACACCGCCTTGCACCTCCTCGGCTGAAGCAACGTCGTTGGATGCAGCTCAAATGCCCGCTTCGGGTCGACATGATCCGTTCGCCGAGCCGCCAGTGAACGGCCGCTATTTGCGCAAACTGGCTGCATCGCGAGGGCTGCCTGCGCGCCGGCTGGATGGGCACCTGGCAATGGTCGCGCGACGGCGACAAGGTCACCCCGACCAATATGCGTGCTGAGCATGATCGGCTGCATCTCACCTATCGCGTGCGCATCGGCGCCGGCGAGTGGGAGGACGTCAACGAGACGGTCCGCATCGTCCGCATGCCCTGCCGGTTCGGCGGAGCTCGGCCCTATTTCGTCTGCCCCGGCGTCGTGAACGGGACCGCCTGCGGCCGGCGCGTCGCCAAGCTGTACGGGCCGGGGCGCTATTTTCTTTGCCGGCATTGCTATCGCCTGGTGCACGCCAGCCAGAGCGAGGACGCGCAGAGGCGCTCGATGCGCCGCGCGAACAAGATCAGGCAACGCCTCGGCGGCAATACCGGAACAGCCTCGCCGTTTCCGCCCAAGCCGAAGGGGATGTGGCGGCAAACCTATGAGCGCCTGCGCGAACAAGCCTTCGACGCCGAGGAGCGCGCCGACGAAGCGATTGGTTCCCGGCTCCGTTGGTCGGCTATGGGGAAAGCCGACATTCGCACAACGGCCATTGATCATGTCAGACCGTTCTTGGCCTGGATCGTGCTCGCCGGCGCCGCCTCGATCTGTCTCGTCATTCTTGGCTTCTTGCCTCCGACCCGACGTTTGTTCGGCAAGGTCGTGGTCGCGGAGACGGAGAAGGCCGCAGTGCTCGGCGAAACCGTCTTCGGCATCCGGACAGTCAAATCGCTGGCGCTCGAGCCGCAGCGCAAAGCGCTATGGGATGCGCGTGTTGCCGAGGTCTCGAAGTGGCGTCTCGCTTTCGGCCGGCTCTCGAACTGGCCGCAAACGATCGTCTCGCCAATCGAGCGGTTCATGTCGAGCGGGGTCGTGCTGGTTGGTGCGTACCTGACGCTGACCGACGCCTCCGGCCACGCGGTGGGCGCCCTGTTCGCCTTCATGATGCTCAGCATGCGCGTGGCGCAGCCGCTGGTCGGACTGGCGCGGTTGATCGAAGACTACGAGTCGGTTGGCGCCGCGATCAGCGAAGCCGCGTCGGTGCTCGATCGGCCGCCGGAAGCAGAAGCCGCATATGGTGGGCTTCTCCCATGCTTCGAGGGCGCCATTACGTTCGATGACTTGAGCTTCACCTATCCCGGCAGCAAGATTCCGGCGCTTGATCGCGTCAGCTTCGAGGTTCCGGCTGGCGCGATGCTGGGCGTCGTCGGACGCAGCGGGTCCGGCAAGTCGACGCTGACTCGGCTGCTGCAGGGGATCAACCGGGACTACAGCGGTGTTCTCAGAATCGACGGCGCCGATCTGCGCTCCATCAACCTGCGCCACCTGCGCCGAAACCTCGGCGTCGTGCTGCAGGACAATTTCCTGTTCCGCGGCTCCATTCGAGACAACATCATCGCCGGTCGTCCCGGGCTGACATTGGACGACGCGGTGCGGGCGGCCCGACTGGCCGGCGCCGAGGAATTCATCGAGTGTATGCCGAACGGCTATGAGACGCAGATCGAGGAGGGTTCGCCCAACCTATCGGGCGGACAGCGACAGCGGCTGGCGATCGCCCGGGCGCTGATTACGGATCCGCGCATTCTCATTTCGACGAGGCGACGAGCGCTCTCGACCCGGAAAGCGAGGCGCTGCTCAACGCCAACCTGCTTCGCATCGCGCGCGACAGGACGATGGTGATCGTCTCGCACCGTCTGTCGTCCTTGGTCGAGTGCCAGCAAATCCTCGTGCTGGACAAGGGGACAGCGGTCGATATCGGCCCGCATCGCGCGTTGCTGGAGCGGTGCTCGACCTACCGTCAGCTCTGGGGCCAGCAAAATCGCCACATCGAAAATCAAGGTCTAGGTCATGCCGCTCTTGTCCCATCGTTCGGTCGGGGCCGGTAGCCTCGCGCACACTGAGGACGACGCGACGCTTCCGGTGATCCTGGAATTCTCGTCGCCGTCCGCGGCGATCATCGCCTGGAAGGTCCCGCTACTGGCGCGAGGCACGGTCTGGGCGATCGGAGCTCTCTTTGCTTCATGCCTGCTCGCCATGTGGCTGATCCCGGTCGACCGGGTGGTGACGGCGCCGGGAAAAATCGCTTCGCGCGTGCCGACAATCATCGTGCAGCCGCTCGAAACCTCGATCGTCCGCGCCATCGACGTGACGGAGGGTGAGAGCGTGCATGCGGGCGACCTGTTGGCCCGGCTCGATCCGACCTTCACCGCGGCCGACGCCGGGGCCTCGAAGTCGCAGGTCTCGGCTCTCGCGGCCGAGGTCTCGCGGCTCGAAGCAGAAGCGGCCGGACGTCCGTTCGTTTATGCGGGCGCGAATCCGAACCTGTCGCTGCAGGCCGCGATCTACGCTCAGCGTCAGTCGGAGCGCAAGCTCAAGCGCGAGACCTATCAGCAGCGCATCGCCGGGCTACAGGCCGCCATCGAGCGCAGCGCCGCCGACATCCAATCCTATCGGGCCCGTCTGGCGGTCGCCGACCAGGTCCTGAACATGCGCAAGACTCTGGAGCGGCTTCAGGTTTGCACGGTCCTCAATTCCCTCGCCGCAACTGACAACCAGCTGGAAATCGCGCGAGGGCTCTCCACGGCAACGCAGAGTCAGGAGAGCGCGCGCCGGGATCTCGAAGCGATGGCCGCCGAGCGCGATACCGAGGAGGAGAACTGGCGGATCGAGGTTTCGCAGAGGCTCTCCGAACAAAGACAAAAGCTCGCCGACGCCCAGCAGCAACTGAACAAGGCTCAGTTGCGCCGCCAGCTCGTGGAGCTGCGCGCCAGCCGCGATGCAACCGTCCTGACGATCGCCAAGGTCTCCGTCGGGTCCGTGGTGCAATCGGGCGAGCAGCTGATCACCTTGGTCCCCGCCGACGTACCGCTCGAAGTCGAAGCAAACATCCTCGGGCGAGACGACGCCTTTGTGCGCGATGGCGCCCCGGTCGCGATCAAGTTCAATTCCTTCCCGTTTTCGCTGTACGGCTTGGCGGAAGGGCGGGTGCGGACGATCAGCGCTGACAGTCTTACTGCACAAAATGAAGGCAAGACCCGCGCCGGCGCCGCTTCTGCAAGTTCCAGCGCCGCCGAGCCCTTCTATCGGGCCCACATCACGCTTGATGCGATAAAGCTGCACGACGTTCCCGCCGACTTCAAGATCATCCCCGGCATGCCCGTCACGGCCGACATCAAGGTCGGAAAGCGCACGGTCCTGGCTTACCTGCTGGGTCGGATCCTTCCGGCGACATCGGAGGGGATGCGCGAACCGTGACCGCGACCTCAAATCCGTCGCGCTGCGGGCCCTGACCCATGGCGCGGGCAGGCCTCATGGACCGTTTGGCTCGCTTGGCGCCACCGATAGCGCTGCGGCGCGCCATCCGCCTTTTCGACAGGGGCGAGGCGGAGCGGGGGTTTGCGCTGCTTGCTCGCGCCGCCCGCGCCGGCATCCCTGAGGCTCAATACCGGATCGGTCGATGTTACCTGCAGGGCTCCGGCGTCCCGGCGAGCCGCGCCGAAGCGGCGCGTTGGCTCGAGATCGCCGCAAACGCGGACCACGTCGAAGCCCAGGGGCTGTTCGCGACGCTCCTGATCGAAGGCGTCAGCTCTCCGGCCAAGTGGGCAGTCCGCCTCGGCGAGGGCGGCGCTGCGAGCTTGTTCTCGGGCGACGAGCCCGCTGAACCCGACTTCGTGCAGGCCGAAAAATGGGCGCGCCGGGCAGCCGAACGCCAATCGGCCAACGGGCAGGCCGTTCTTGCCTTCATTCTGTCGGCAGGCCCGGAAGCGTTGCGCAACGCCGAAGAGGCGCATCGCTGGTACGAGCGCTCGGCCAACGGCGGCTCGCCCCAGGGCGACCTCGGATACGGGCTGTCGCTGCTGCGATCGGGCAAGGGTCAGCAAGATGAAGAGCAGAGAGCAGCCGAGCATATTCGTCGGGCGGCAAAGGCGGGGCTCCCTCTGGCGATCTATTGGCTGGGCGTGCTGACGGAACACGGGACGGGGACTGAGCGCGATCCTGCAGCCGCGGCTGAGCTTTATCGGCGAGCGGCCGCAATGGGCCATCGCTCCGCGCAGGCAAGCTGGGGCCGCGTGCTGATGGCGGGGTTGGGAGTCGATCCAAATCCGACCGAGGGCAAGTCCTGGCTGCGGCGAGCAGGGCTCGCCGGCGATCCTGAGGCCGCGACGCTGATCGGAGACCTTTACGCGGCCGGGCGCGCGCTTCCGCCGAACTTTGCCGAGGCGGCAATCTGGTTTCGCCGTGCGGCGGAGGCCGGCCATCCTGTGGCGGCGCGGGCGCTGGGACTCATCCACCTGAACGGCGCCGGAGCGCCGCGAGACCCGAAGGAGGCGGCGCTCTGGTTGCGGGTCGCCGCTGACGCCGGTGACAGCCGGGCCCGCCTGGAGCTCGCGAGCCTTATCTTGAAAGGTCTCGTCGAAAGCCATCCCGAAGATCTGGCGAGGGCGCGCGATTGGCTGGAAGGCGCGGCTGCGTCCGGAAATCCGGTGGCAGCCCTGAACCTGGGCCTTTGCCTGCTCGAGGGCAGTGGCGTCGAGCCGGATGAGCGGCAAGCGGCGCAATGGCTGCGGCGCGCGGCAGACGGCATTGCGATAGGGCAATACTGGTATGGGCGCGTGCTGGTCGAAGGACGGGGCGTGCGGGCGGACGCGGAGGCGGGCCGCGCTTGGATTGCGCGGGCCGCCGCAGTAGGCATACCGGAGGCTGAAGCAGCGCTGGCCGAAATGATGGTCACCGGTCGCGGCGGCGTTCCGGACCGCGCGACGGCAGTGGCGTTGTTCGAGAAGGCGGCAGGCAAGTGTCACGTCGGCGCCATGTTCGCGTTGGGCGCGCTGAATGACGGCGGCGACGCGGCGAAGCGGGCTTTTTCGCAGCGCTGGCTGCGGGAGGCCGCCAAGCGCGGGCATGGCAAGGCCCAGGAGCTGCTCGCCGACGCCGAGCGGAAGGCGGCGACGGCGTAAACGCTGAGCCTTGTCGCGATTCTTATCGAGTATCGATCGGCGTCACGCCCGTTTCATATCCTCTATGCGCCCGACCGCCGTCGCACACAAGGCTGCGCAGCTTCATCGGCTTCGCTGTAAACGCATTTGGTCCCAACACTAGCAACGATTTCTCAGAACCTCTTATTTTCGAGCCGGTTTCGCGCGATGCGAAATTCTTGATTCTGCACGATCGCGAGTGATCGCTCTGGTCAAATGACCCACTTCCATTCGTCCAACGCAATGACCGGTATTTCAGCGAAGCGGCCGTTACGGATCGCGGCCGTGGACGTCGCAGTTGGCGGGAAGCGACGGTCGGTGCAAGCCAGAGGTTCGTGGCCTCTACGCGGGGGCTATCGAGCTGTGACTACATGACCCCATTCGCGGTCACATTTCGCCCTTAAGGCCGACGACCCCTCATCAAGTCATCCCTGCTTTCCACAGCCCATCCGGCCCTTTGGGCCCACCCTCGGGTCAAGCAGGAGGGCAGCCTCTTCCAAGGACGCGGCGAGACCTCGAAATTCGAAGAAAAGTCGAGTTGTGTGACATTCGGTGGCCGCGCCGGTTGGGCATGTGCAGCACGGCGCAGATCCTACGGGGCGTCCGATCAATTCTAGCCGACTTTCTTGACCCACAACCCGCACCAACCGTTGCGAGAGATGTTGCCGTCGACCAACTCGCACCTACTGGGCGCGACGAAATGGTCGCAGTCATCACAGTCCTGGCCGTCTTTCGGCGACGGCCGATAATGAACTGAGGACTGCGGCACCCTTGCGCCCGCTTCGGCCTCGTTGGTCATCAGCCTCAGTAACGGCGCCGCTCCGGCGACCGCAATGAGGACGGTGCGTCGGCTGATACCAAATTTTTCTCTCAATTCTCCCACGTCTTCCCTCCAGGGTAACCCAAGCCTGTCCTATGGACTCGGGACGGCGAATCGCTCGCCCGGCGCGGCGACGCCGAGGCCTCAGCGGAAAACGGCGAACGGCGACCATGAGGTATTCCGGATGCCGGACTGAAACGGGAGTCTCTCGGGTTCGGCTCAGCGGTCCGTATGGGGAGCTCACGCGCTGGTTCGCGCGCAATCGCCCGGCGGTACAATCGCCATGTCGAATGACCGAGCGTTGGCATCACGACCGCGAGGCCGATGAAAAACGAGAGCGAGCCCAGTAAGAGGGCGGCCGCGACAATGAGGCCCCAAAGCGCGATGGCGGTCGGATTCTCGCGCGAGACCCGCAGCGAAGCGCCGATGGCGGGAACGAGCCCGACATCGCGGTCAAGCAAGAGCGGAAAGGAGACGACGCTGATGCAGAGCGACGCCGTGGCGAAACAAAAGCCGATCGCTCCGCCCAAGAGAATGAGCAGCCAGCCGCGCCCGCTCGTCAAGACGTCGCGAAAGAAGGGGATCGCAGCGGCCGGCGGGTCGGGGCCGTAAATCTGGACGTAGAGAAGCTGCGCCGCCTGGATCCAGGCGAAGAAAATGACAAATAACAAAAACCCAAGCGCGAGGATCGAGGGGAGCGCGGGCGACGGCAAGACGGCGAAGGCGTCGCGCCACGTCGCCGGCAGCCCCTGTTCGCGGCGGCGGCTCATCTCATAAAGACCGACCGCGACGAACGGCCCGACCAGCGCGAAACCGGCCGCGAGCGGGAACGCCAAGTGCAGCGCGTTGCCGAAAGAAGTCAGCGAAACGAGCGCGACGCCGGCGAGTCCGTAGAAGAGTCCGACGAACGCCGGGTACGTCGGCATTTCGAGAACGTCATCGATCCCTTCGGCTAGAGCCGCGAAGCAGTCGCTCGGTTCGATCCTACGGACCATTGGCCGCTGGGTCGCCGCGTCGGGTCCGAAATAGACGTGGAAGGCGGACGCCATAGATGATCCTCCGTGTTCATCGCCAGCTAGTCGCGAGTTCGAGCGTCAGCGAACGCACGATTCGCTTGCGCCACGACGTCTTCGAGCGGCTTGAATTCAGAGACGTAAACAACTCTCGGCGGCGACGTATTCGGTCCTCCCGCGCACTTTCGACTGTGGTTCTTTTTCGTGCGGCGTTTCGAATAAATCTGTGCGCTGGCGTGTTGGCGGCTTACGTTGGCGACTGCCCGTCGAGGAGCAGAGTTGGTTGAGAACGTCGGGCGCGTCGATGCGCCGCCACCAAGAGGATCGCGGTGCTTTCACCGAAAGGCGCTGGCGGCGCCGGCCGCAGCCAGGACGACGTCGTGTTCGTTCCTCTCTCGATGGCGAAGAGCCGGCTCATCGGCACGGCGAACATAGGAACGCGAGACTCCCTCGACCTCATTTCCGTCAAGGGGACCGATTCGGCCGAGCTGAGACTGTGCTGCGCCGCAGACATCAACTCCGGGGTGACGCGACGGACGACTTTTCGGTCGAAGACCCCGCCCGACATCCTCCATGCCCGCGCCGGCGCGACCCGCGCGCTCGCCTGGCTGCTCTTGGCCTCCGCCTCAGTCTCCCTGGCCGTCGGCGGCATCAGCATCATGAACATTATGCTCGTCTCGGTCGGCGAAAGAACAGGCGAGTTCGGATGCGGATGGCGGTCGGCGCCTGCCGGCGCGATCTCGTCCTGCAACTGCTCGTCGAGACCGTCGCCCTCGCCCTGGCGGGCGGGCTGGCCGGCTCCGTGCTGGGAATCGCGGCGTCGCTCGGCGTCAGTTGGCAAGCGGGATGGCGCGTCGCGATTTTGCCGCTCAGCCTCCTCATCGCCTGGGGGCTGGCGGGCGCGGTCGGCCTCGTCTTCGGTCTCTATCCCGCCTATCGAGCCTCACGCTTGGACCCGATCGAGGCCATGCGAGGCGAATGACCCGATTAAACGCCGCGCCCGTAATGACCGACGCCGGTTCTCTCGCCCCGGTGCGCCGTAATCCTGGGTTTCGGCTGTGAGTGAAGAAAGCCGACGTGAAGTGCGGGCGGGACTTGAGCGCTGTTTGACACGCCTGTGGCGGTACGCGCTGGTGCTGTCGAAAGCCGCCGACGTGGCTGAAGACCTCGTGCAGGCGACCTGCCTGCGCGCGATTGAGCGCGCGGATCAGTTCTCGCCGGGAACTCGACTGGATCGCTGGCTTTTCGTGATCCTCCGGTCGATCTGGCTCAATGAAGTTCGCGCCCGTCGAATTCGTGAAGGGGGAGGATTCCTACCCGCAGAGGACGTGTTGTCCGTCGATGGCGTGCAAATGGTCGAGACGAATATTCTTGCCGCCGAGGTGTTGACAGCGATCATTCGTTTGCCTGAGGCGCAACGCGAAACACTAATGCTTATGCTGAAGCTGCACGCACCCTGGGTATTCCGATCGGCACCGTGATGAGCCGGCTCGCCGCGGCACGTTCGTCGCTGGCAAGGTTACAGGAAGGATCCTGATCTCGATGTCCCCTGAGGACGCGGAGCTTGTCGGGCTTATCGACAACGAACTTGACGAAGACGCGAAGCGGCGGGTGCTAATGCGCCTGGCGGAAGATGAGGCGTTGCGCAAGCGATACGAAGCGTTGCGGGACATTGGACCGTCGATCACCGCATCGTTCAAAGCACTGCTCGAAAAAGCGCCGTCTTCTCGGCTTCGCGCTGCGATCCCGCCGGAAGTCGCTCCTCGCGCGACCTATTGGCCACTCGCTGGCATCACTCTGCGTGGGCTTGCTGCGGGATTTGCCATCGGTCTCCTGGCGGCCGGCGCGGCGGTGTGGGTGGCGCTGAGCTTCGCGCCGCATGAGGAGAAGGACGATTGGCAGGCGGCGGTCGTCGAATACATGGAGCTTTATACGAACGAAACCTTCGCGTTTGACGACATTGACCCGTCGGTCGAGGCGAAGAAATTGAACGCTATCGGCCAAAGGGTGGGCGCGACGCTGACGCCTGAAGACTTGGCGGTCCCGGGCCTG
Source organism: uncultured Alphaproteobacteria bacterium (assembly GCA_963758335.1). Classification (GTDB taxonomy): domain Bacteria; phylum Pseudomonadota; class Alphaproteobacteria; order Rhizobiales; family Beijerinckiaceae; genus Roseiarcus. Next base: position 342,644 of record CAVWVF010000006.1, read on the forward strand.
CGCTTCAAGATGGCGCAGATGCTCTCATACGACGGCGTCCCGTTGGCCGAGATTGCCTATGTCGACGGCCAGGGCGCGCCGGTGCTGTTTTGCATCATTGCAAACAGAGGAGCCGATGAGCCGACAGGCTCGGAAAGGCGCGGCGACTATTCGCTGACTTCATGGTCCCACGCCGGACGCAGCTACCTTGTGGTCGGTCGATTGCCTGAACAGCAGACCACTGATCTCGCGCGAACGCTCGAAAAGCGATTTTCGAAGTCTTAATACCTTGCTTTATACCTTGCTTTGGAGCGTCGACTTCAATTCCGCAAATTATTCATCCTGCACGATCACCCGTCGGTGACCCGATCACGATTGATGCGGTCCAAGACCGGGTTGCCGATTCCCGACGACTTCTCAACTTGGAACCAATCGCTACTAGCCCAACTTCCGCAGTTTGTGTGCGTAAGAATTTTATTGAGCGATTTTTGCGCTTGTAGCCGCCGGAGGCCGAGGGCCGATCGGCGCGTTTGCGGAGGATATTGGCTGCGCAGCGTGGGAAACGCGGGTGTTGTGCCAACCCCCGGGGTTGTTGAGGCGCGGAGGTCAGGGCGGAGGTCGTTAGCCACGGCCATGTGGGGCCCTGTAGACGGCCTTCGAGTGCAGCCGGAGCGCCGATGGGCTGCCCCGCTGCGGCGCTAAGGATGCAACCGCCGGCGCGGCCGGCGACATGGCCGACTCTCCGTCCATCCCGTATCGCCTTCTTCGGCACGCCGTCGCTCCCGCCGCTAGCGCGGCTGTTGGCGGGAGTATCGGCGCTCTCACGGGCAGCGAGGGCGATCGCCGCGTTCATGGTTTTCGCCAGGCCGAGGCCGGACAGCGTCTACGCGCCGCGGGGAATTTGCCTGGAGTTGCGCCGTTCTGAAGGCGATCTTTCAGCGCTTCTACCGGGCCGAAGCGGCGCGGGCATCGACCGGAACGGGGCTCGGCCTCAGCCTCGTCGCCGCGATCGCTGAGCTGCACGGACTCGAATGCGCGGCCTCGGACAACCTCCTCTTACGGTTGCGCCTGATGAGTTTCTCGCCGCCTCGGCGATTTTTTATCGAATAGAGTTGATCGAGCGCGTGTTTAGTCAGGGAGACAATAACCAATAGCGCGAAGAAGGCGGGCTAGGTGTGACGCGACATGCGAGATCTGCACGAGAAGCCCAGTCGGCGCACCGTTCTCATTGCGGTCGCGGGCGCGGCGCCCCTTCTAGCCGGAGTCGGCGGGGCCGACACGGCCCCGAAGGTGTCGCAGGACGTCGTCCACTATCAGTCGGAGCCGAAGGGCGACCAATTCTGCGCCGATTGCAAACATTTCGTCGCGCCCACCGCCTGCAAGTGGGTCGCGGGAGAGATCTCCCCAGGCGGCTGGTGCCGATTGTATAAGAAAAAGCCCGGGCAGAGAGCGGTGGCATGATCGGGACGTTCCGCGCCCGGGATGAGCCGGGCACATCAGCTATGAAACTGTTATACCCCAACTCATTGAGAAGCCGAGAAACTCCTTGACGTTGCGGACGAACAGGATTCGTCTGGGGATGTGATTCGCGGCGGATTTCTCTCAGACTGACGACCGGCGGGCCCTAACCGGGCTTGCTCGGGATGGACTTGCGGAGCATCGCGTGGCCCGCCGAGCCAACGCCGTCGTCCTTCTCGACCAGGGCTGGAGCTGCGAGCGGGTCGCGGCGGCGTTGTTGCTGGACGACGACACGGTTCGCGATTGGCATCGGGCCTATGAGCGAGGTGGCGTCGAGGGGCTGAAGAGCTTTGGCCACGAAGGCGGCAGCAGCCTCCTCACCGACGAGCAGGCAATTGCTCTGGGCAATTGGATCGATGCTCATTGCCCCCGCAGCACCCGGAAGATAGGGGCTTGGCTAAAGCGCTCATTTGGGCTGAGCTATAGCCATTCGGGGCTGATCGCGTTGCTGCATCGCTTGGGCTTTGACTACCGCAAGCCGGAACGGGTGCCGCGCGCCCTCGACGACGCCAAGCAGCAAGCCTTCATCGACGAATACGAGAACCTGCTCAACACGATGGGCGTCGATGAGGCCGTCGTCTTCGTCGATGCGGTTCATCCGACCCATCAGGTGAGGCCGGCTGGCTGCTGGGCCCGCAAGGACGTCGCCCTCGCGGTGGAGCAGACGACGGGCCGTGACCGGCTGAACATCCACGGCGCCATCAATCTCGAAACCGGCCAGACGCAAATTCTCGCGGTCGAGAAGGTCAACGCGCTGAGCTTCATCAAGCTATTGGGCGAGATCGAGGGCACGCATACCGCGATGCGCCTCATCCACGTCTTCGTCGACAACGCCAGCTATCACAAGGCTGACCTCGTCAAAGAATGGCTTGCGGCGGCCGGGCGCTTGCTATGACAGTGTTGCAGCCCAGCCGGTTCGGCGCAAACCCCAATCAGGCCGATCGCGAAGACGAGAGGTGCCTCAGGGCCGGGGGAGCAGAGCAATCGGCCGGTTGTGGGTGACGTTTTCGTGCATCAAGCCCCACAACCGGTCGAGCCGCCGAATGACAAGCGTCTAGGCGGCATCGGACGCAAGGTCAAAATGCGGATCGACTCTGAAGCTGCTGCGAGGCGGCCTCTTTTTGTGGGCCGTGGAACGTAACGCCGGCTCCAGGCCACGGCCCGGCAAACGCGGCTCAGGCTTGCTTTGGGGGGCAAGGGCGCCTGAGCCGCGCGTGCAACGACGTTTAGCAGGGCGGGAGCCCCGGCCGTGCCGTCCTCCGGGGGTATCGGCGGGCGGGCATGGCACCTCGCCAATCAAATTGGACCGATTGAAGAGAACGGGATAAGGGCTTGGCCGAGAGGCTAAGCCTGCCTCGATAGACCGTGTGGTGAAGGCTTTTCGGAAAATGGGACCCGATGCCTAACTATTACGCCAGTGGGATCCGCTCTCCGGCCCGTACCGCGCCTCTTAGTCGATTGCCGGTAGGCGCCAACGGGCAGACATAGCGAGAAGAGTACGCGCACGACGGAAAGTAGGAGAAGTTGAAGTCGAGCAGCAGCGTGCCGTCTGGGCGGACAGCGCCGAGATCCGCCCCCTTGATTGTGTCGAAGAGATACCGACCACCGCCATATGTCTCGGCGCCTGCCGTGGCGTCGGCGAACGGCAGGAACACGCCACCGCCGTAGCCCTCAATCCAGTAGAGAGTCAATTCGCAACCTAATCTGGCCTCCAGCCCCTCGGTGCGGGCAAATGCATGCATCGACGTGTCCCCGTCTGCTCCAGTTGCAACGGTTATCTGTTCTGGCTTCGTCGGAGCCGGCTGTACTGTCAGGCGGAGCGCAGGGTCATAAGGAAATGTCGCCGGACCTGCGAACGCGTCGCGATCCGCCGGCTCAATGGGTGACTGGGGATGGGTGCGAAATAGCATGGCGCGGGTGTCGCACCAAAGCCGCCATGCGGCAGCAACGTCCCGACTGGAACGCACCTCGCAGTAAAGGTTGGCGATCTTCTGCCGCCATTCCCACAGTTGTTCGGCTTCACTCAACTGACGCCTCTTCGTGTCACCTACTTACGCCGGCCTCTCCGCATCGCAACGTGACGACGCCGCATTATTTGCACGGAACCAGTTCGGTGCAACTTCAGACTTTCTTGCATCTGCAGCAGAAATCCTCTCGGCCCAACGCTACCGCTTACAACACGCTATGTACCCGACGGGCTTTCGATGCGCACCACCTTGCGGAAGCTTTCAAAACCGCGATCCAGTCCGGTTCATTGGCGAGGTGAGCCGGTAGCTACTTTTGATCGCGGGGGAAGAACGCACGTGAATCGCATCGCACATCTTGTTGCCGTCGGCCTGATGCTGTCGCTGCCCGCCGCGGCACACGCCGCAACAGCCGCCTCACCAGCTTTACAACGAAAGGGAACTCAAGCTCGAAAGCGGCGACGCGATCAAAGATTTCTCGATTTCCTACGTCACCCACGGCACGCTCAGCGCCAAAAAATCAAACGCTGTCCTGATGGTGACGGCGCTAGGGGGCAACCATCACCGGCTCGATTTCATGATCGGACCCGGAAAAGCACTCGACCCGAAGAGTACTTCGTCGTCTGCAAAGATGCGATCGGCAACGGGCTGACGACGTCGCCAAGCAATTCAAAGCTTCAACCGCGCATGCAATTTCCGAAATTTGTCATCCGCGACATGATTAAATCGCAATATCGGCTGCTGAAGGATAAATTCGGCATCGAACATGTCGTGGCGGTCATCGGCCCGTTGGCGGCCCATCCGCGTCGGAACGAAGCCGAAACTTTCTACATGAACGCACGGGAAGTCCTTCGACCATAGGGATTGTCATATGATTGCCGGAAGAAGAACGCTCGCGGCGCTCGTGGCTTTGTTGGCCACAGCATTGCTGTCCTTAGCCGGGAGCGCGCAGCAGGCGGCGCAGAATCCTCGCATTGCTCTAGTCATCGGCAATGCAACCTATCGGGACGCGGCGCTGGCGACGACCGCCAACGACGCCGGACTCATCGCACAAACTTTGCAAGCGGCGGGGTTTGACGTGGTCGGAGCGCGTGATCTCGACGGCCAGTCCCTGCGCACCGCGTTCCGCGATTTTCTCGACAAGGCGTCGGCCGCCGGTCCGGACATGCAGGCGTTTGTCTATCTCGCAGGCCGCGGCGTGCAATATGACGGAGACAACTACTTCGTGCCGGTCGACGCGCAGATCAACCGCGACGCCGACGTGCCGATCGACGCGCTGCGCATTTCCGACTTCGCCCATGCGCTGGCGCAGACGCCGGGCAAGGCCCGCATCATCGTGCTCGACGCGGCCCGCGCCAACCCTTATGCCTCGCAAGGGTCGCCGCTTGCGCCGGGACTTGCGTTGGTCGATCCGGAGCCAGGCGAATTAGTCGCTTTCAATGCGGCGCCGGGCACTCTGGCGGGGGACGAACAGGGTCCATACGGCGTCTTTGGCAAGACGCTTGCCGGCGCGATGCGCCAGGGCGGCGTTGACGTCGTGGAAGTGTTTGACCAGACCCGCGTGACGGTCAACCAGCTAACGCAGGGCGCGCTGCTCCCGTGGAGCGCCTCGAAGCTGACGGAACCCTATTACATCTTCGAACGCGCCGCCGACGCGCCGCCTCCCGCGGTCGCCACCGCCGTGACCAACCAGCCGATCGCCGGCCTTCCTGCCGACGCGGCCTACGCGGCGGCGCTGCAGCGTGACACGATAAGAGGTTACGAGGAGTACCTCTCCCATTTTCCCGATTCAGCCCAAGCGCCGCGCGTGCGCGCTATTCTCGCGGCCCTGCGCGAAGCCTACTTCTGGCGGCGTTCGGTCAACACCAACACGGCGCATGCCTATTGGACTTATCTGCGCCGCTATCCCAGAGGCCCGCACGTCGCGGACGCGCGCCGGCGTCTTGCGATGATCTCGGCGGCTTACCAGCCGCCGCCCGATTTTCGACCGATGACGTATCAGGACCTGCCGCCGCCACCGCAGGAAGAAGACTTTTATGAGGCGCAGCCCGTTTACGCCTTCGACGCGTTTGGACCTCCGCCGCCGCCCCCGCCACCACAATATTACTACGTCGAAGATGATGATTGGCGTGATCTCCCCCCGCCGCCACCGCCCGTTGACGTTGGCCTTCTGCCGGTGCTGGCAATCGGAATTCCCCTCGTAGTCGGCGCGGTCGCGTTCCAACATTACGATCACTACCATCGCGATGGGGTAGCGCCCGCTGGCCTGCGGCCGTTCCGGCCGCCTCCACCAACGCCTCCGCCATTGCCACGCAATGTGAACCCTGTGCAGCCGCCCCCTCCCGTCCCGGTCCGTGTTACCGGCCCCGCGAGTGGACACGTCAAACCGTTGCCGCCTCTTGGCCCTCCAGCGGGGCCGGCCGCGAAGCCCGCTGCTGGAGGACCGCCTCCTGCCCCTTCTCCCGAGGGCAAAACCCCTGCGGGAACGCCTGCTGTGACCGCTCCCCCCGGCGGAAAGTCCCCGGCCGCGGCCACCGTTCCCCTCGCGCCAGGCGCCCCGGCGCCGGGAGGGAAGCCTCCGACTCCAGCGCCAGTTGCGCCTGCGTTGGGCAAGCCGCCTACGGTTACGCCGGGCGCGCCTGCTTCATTGCCCGGCGCCCCGGTGGCGACGCCGGGCGGAAAGCCGCCGGCCGCGGTCACCGTTCCCCTCGCGCCAGGCGCCCCGGCGCCGGGAGGGAAGCCTCCGACTCCAGCGCCAGTTGCGCCTGCGTTGGGCAAGCCGCCTACGGTTACGCCGGGCGCGCCTGCTGCATTGCCCGGCGCCCCGGTGGCGACGCCGGGCGGAAAGCCGCCGGCCGCGGTCACCGTTCCCCTCGCGCCAAGCGCCCCGGCGCCGGCAGGGAAGCCTCCGACTCCAGCGCCAGTTGCGCCTGCGTTGGGCAAGCCGCCTACGGTTACGCCGGGCGCGCCTGCTTCATTGCCCGGCGCCCCGGTGGCGACGCCGGGCGGAAAGCCGCCGGCCGCGGTCACCGTTCCCCTCGCGCCAAGCGCCCCGGCGCCGGCAGGGAAGCCTCCAACTCCAGCGCCAGTTGCGCCTGCGTTGGGCAAGCCGCCTACGGTTACGCCGGGCGCGCCTGCTGCATTGCCCGGCGCCCCGGTGGCGACGCCGGGCGGAAAGCCGCCGGCCGCGGTCACCGTTCCCCTCGCGCCAAGCGCCCCGGCGCCGGCAGGGAAGCCTCCGACTCCAGCGCCAGTTGCGCCTGCGTTGGGCAAGCCGCCTACGGTTACGCCGGGCGCGCCTGCTTCATTGCCCGGCGCCCCGGTGGCGACGCCGGGCGGAAAGCCGCCGGCCGCGGTCACCGTTCCCCTCGCGCCAAGCGCCCCGGCGCCGGCAGGGAAGCCTCCGACTCCAGCGCCAGTTGCGCCTGCGTTGGGCAAGCCGCCTACGGTTACGCCGGGCGCGCCTGCTTCATTGCCCGGCGCCCCGGTGGCGACGCCGGGCGGAAAGCCGCCGGCCGCGGCCGCCGCTCCCTCCGGCGCCAAGCCGCTGCCGGTCGCGCCCAACATCGCGACTCCCTCGTCGGGAGTTCCGGCAACGCCTTTTAGCCGAAAGGCGCCTGGCGTTGTGACACCGCCAGCTGGGGCTAAGCCGCCGGCCAGCACGCTCATCGCCCCCACGCCAGCGAAACCCTCGCCGGTTCCCCCGCCGCCCGCCGCGACAATAGTGAAACCGCTACCCAAGCCGCCAGGACCCGCGCCAGCGCCAGCGGTAAATTTGGCTCCGAAACCGGACGTCAATCCTCCTTCCATAGCGCCGGCGGTTCCGCCCAAAACGGCGCCCGCTATCGTTCACGCGCCTTCCCCAGCGCCGCCGGTCGTCCATGCCCCGCCGCCGCCACCATTGGTTCGTCCACCGCCGCCGGTCGTTCGTGCGGCGCCACCGCCGCCGGTTGTCCATGCGGCGCCACCCCCGCCGGTTGTCCATGCGGCGCCACCGCCGCCGGTCGTCCATGCGCCACCGCCGCCGCCGGTTGTCCATGCGGCGCCACCGCCACCGGTTGTCCATGCGGCGCCACCGCCACCGGTTGTCCATGCGGCGCCACCGCCACCGGTCGTTCGCGCGCCGCCAGCGGCGCAGCACGCGCCGCAGTGCGGAAATCCCGGACTACCGCCATGCCCCAAGTAGCCGGAGTGGCGAGAGGTCTGCCCGACGCGTACATGAGGCCAGCGCCACGAGAAGGTCCGGCACGAAATCGCCGAGCGAACGCGAGCGGATTTGCATTGCGCTATTCGATCGCGATTATTGCCTTGCGGGCTATCCGGGTGAGGGCGGTGATTTCCTTTTTGAGGATCATCGCTTCCGCCGTGAGTTCGCAGTGCTTCCGGGCGTTTTTTGTTGCCCTTGGGAGCGCCACCAGAGGCTCCGAGCATCCGACACACTAGCAGCCGAGAACAGAAACCTGAAATGGCGAAAGTTTTCTTCTCGTCGCTCGCCGCCGCGCGCAACTGGCTGTGCCAAAGGATTGATATCCTTCGCATCGCCGCGCCATGCGGTTGACTTTTCGGGCCGTCTCCGCCTATTCTCGCTTCTCGTCAGCATTTCGTCAGCGCACGGATGATGACGATCGCGGCAGGAAGACGAGAGTTTAGGCGCATATTGAGAGGCGGTTATATGTTGGTTGGGCCGGCCACTGCGGCCAGACATGAGAAGACCCGTTCGGCGCTGACCAACGATCCTAGCTTGCTTCCCGGGGTCGATAGGCGGACGCGCGACGGCCGGCGCTATCAGGACATCGTCGAGGCTCTCGCCGCCGAGTTCGGGCCGGCCAATCCGGTTGCGCTTCGCGAGCTTGCCGCACTTCGGTTCACCCTCGAGCGCGAGCAGGGCGCGATCGGGCGATCAACGTTCGCTCGAGGACCTGGTGCGCCTGACCAACACGATTGAGCGCAAGGAGCGCGCGCTAAGGGCCGCCATGCGCGCGGTGAAGGCTGATCCGGAAGCCGCCCTACCTACGAGCTGTTCTTGCCGATCATGGGGGCTCCTAATGGCTGTGAAGGCGCACCGAGAGGGCAGCCGGTTCTCGCCCGAGCAGTGGCGGCAAGTTTTGGGGCGGGTGCCTTCTATCGATGGGTTCGTCAATTCGTTGATCAAACTCTATGACGAGGGTGGCTGCACGCGGGATCCGGGGCTTGCTTCTGATCTTAAGGACGTATTCGAGGAAGTGTTCCGACGAGGCGAGGCGTGCGGCAGGAGGGCTGCCGCCGAGAGCTTTGGGAAGCTGTACCCGCCGTGAGACCTCGCATTACGATGCGCGCCGCGCTCTCCGATCCTCGCCTGTTCGGCAAGGTGCTTGAGGGAGACAGACTGGGCGGGTTGGCGCGTGTTGCTCATCGCTTTGTGTGGTGAGCGTCTGACTGACGCCGAGCGCGCCATCTTCACCCAGGTCACCGGCCGCGATCGCGAGCCGGGCCACCAGGTCGAGGAGGCCTTCTTCTGCATTGGCCGGCGTTCCGGCAAGACGCGGGCCGCGGCGGTCTTGGCGAGCTATCTTGCTGGCCTATGCGAGTATGACCTCGCCCTCGGCGAGCGTGCGAGCATGCTGGTGCTGAGCGCGAGCGTTGCGCAGGCGCAGAGAGCGTTCGGCTATTGTCGCGGTATTTTCACATCCGTTCCGGTCCTGAAGGAGCTAGTGATCCACGAGACCGCGAGCACGATCGAGTTATCGACCGGCGTCGACGTGGAAGTGATCCCGGCGCACTTCCGCACCATCCGCGGGCGCACATGTGTCGGCGTCATCTGCGACGAGATCGCCTTCTGGCGCAACGACAGCGACTACAGCGCCAATCCGGACAAGGAGATCCTCGACGCGGCGCGGCCGGCGCTGGTCACGACGGGCGGGCCGCTGATTGCCATCTCTTCGCCCTATGCGAAGCGCGGCGAGATGTATGCCGAGTTCAAGCGCAACTTCGGCCCGGCCGGCGATCCGCTGATCCTGATCGCGCGGGCGGAGAGCCGGGCTCTCAATCCGCTGTTGTCGCAACGCGTGGTCGACCGGGCCTACGAGCGCGACGCGCTGGCGGCTGCGGCGGAGTACGGCGGGGAGTTCCGCAGCGACGTCGACAGCTTCATTTCGCTCGATGCGGTGGAGGCGTGCGTTTCGGCCGGCGTGTTCGAGCGCTCAGCCATGTCGCGCTACTACTACGTTGCGTTCATTGATCCGAGCGGCGGATCTGCTGATAGCTTCACTCTGGCGATCGCCCATCGCGATCTGAAGGATGGCCGCGTCGTGCTCGACCTGGTGCGGGAGGCAAAGCCGCCTTTCAGTCCGGAAGCCGTGGTGACCGAGTTCGCCGCGACGATGAAGTCCTACCGCTGCGTCACGGTCACGTCCGATCGGTATGGCGGCGAGTTCCCGGTGGAGCTGTTCCGCAAGCGCGGCGCGACGTGCACGGCGAGCGAGCGGACGAAGAGCGAGATTTACGTCGAGCTCCTGCCGCTGATCAACTCTCACAAGGCCGATCTCTTGGACGACCGGAAGACGATCAACCAGCTTGTCGGCCTCGAGAGGCGGACGGCGCGATCGGGCAAGGACTCGATCGACCACCCGCCGGGCGGACACGACGACAGGATCAATGCTGTCGCCGGCGCGCTGGTGCTGGCGGCGATGGGGCCGGGATCGTTCGAGATTCCAAAAGAGGTGATGGACTGGGCTAGGCGGCCGCGGGTTCGCGCCGGCGTTTACAGGTGAGAAGGGAGACGCAAATGGCAAGAATTGGCTCGAATAGGCGCCCGCGCCCAGATTTCCGGAGGCGGCCCAGGCAGCGACCGCCGCCGCAACCATGATCGCTCCATGCGAGAGGTTGAGCACGCCCGTAACGCCGAAGATCAAGGTGAAGCCGAAGAGATCGCGAAACCGTCGATCAGGATCTGCCAGAACAGCATCTATCGCGCCCCGGCGCCCTGGACGAACTCGCCTCGCGATGCGCCCTCCCCGCATCAATCAATTGCCGCCCGATGCGATCTTGATGAAGGACGGAAATTCCAGCTTGCCCTTGGCGAGCTCCGCCGGCCAGAGGTTGACCTGTTCGCCTTTCTGCCATTGCAGCATCAGGCCGGTGATGAGGCCGACGCCGGTCTTCAGGCCATGCACATGGGAATCGCCTTGCGGCAGGAACTGAATCCTGCCGATCGTGCCGACGTAGTCTGTCGCCTCCATCGCGGCGACAAGTTTGTCGCTGTCGACGCTCCCCGCGCGCTTGATCGCGTCGGCGATGATCTAGACGTCGTCATAGGCGGTGTAGCCGCAGTAGGACGGCGTATTTCCGAATTTCTTCACGAATTCGTCAACAAACGGCAGCGTCTTGGGCGTGACGGCCACGCCCGGACCCGAAACCCCCTGGTACAGCACTCCTTCGGTCGCGCCGTTGGTGTCCTTCCAGAAGGTGGAGTTGGTCGCCTGCGAGGCGATGCCGAACATCGGAATCGGCACCTGCTGGCTCTTCCACTGCACGGTCGGCTGCACGCCGACATGCGAGATGCCGGTGATGACCACGTCCGGCTTTGCGCTCTCGATCTGGTTGAAGATCGGCGTAAAATCCGTGGTGTCCGGCGAGATATGGTCGAGCACCTTGAGCCCGATCTTCGGCAGGCATGCCTCGTAGCCGGCGTCGAGCGGCGTGGTCCATGCGGCGTCCTCGCTCATGATCACCGCGGTCTTCATCTTGAGGCCGTCGACCAGCATGTCCTTGGCGGCGTCGCACACGAGCCGATGTCGACGCGACAGCGTTGGCTCGACCGATCGGCGACATCGGCGTGGCTGCCTTGCTCCGCCGCGCATTGGCGCGATGTCGGCAGGTTCGAAGAACTTGCGTATGTCCGCGACGGCCGGCCTTTCGGCGGGAAGGATCCTCGAGCGCGTTGGAGTGGCCGTCAAATCTAGAGCGGTATCCGAACGGATTGAATCGGTTGGGGGATTCCCGAATCGGTTAATTTCTGCTTCGTCATTCACGCTGCGAGAATGGGGGCGGCGGGGATGGGTCTTTCCAACGATCTTCGCGAGCGCGTGGTTGAGGCGGTGGTCTTGGGCGGGTTGTCGCGCAATCAGGCGGCCGCGCATTTCAAAGTGAGCATAGCGAGCGCAGTGCGCTGGGTGAAGCGGTTCCAAACCACGGGCGAGATTTCGCCGGCGCCTTCTGGCGGCGACCGACGCTCCGGCCGGATCGAGGCGCATCGCGACTATCTGTTGGGCCTGATCCGGCGCAGCCCGGACATGACGCTGCTCGAGATCCAGGAGCGGCTGATCGCCAATTGCGGCGAGCGCTTTGCAGTCTCTGTGCTGTGGCGTTTCTTCGACCGTCACGAGATCACCTTTAAAAAAAACAGCGCATGCCGAGGAACAACAACGCGCGGACGTGCAAAGTCGACGCCGGGAATGGTTCGCGCGGCAGCTCGATCTCGATCCGACGAAACTCGTTTTCGTTGACGAGACCGGAGCCTCCACCAATCTCGCGCGCAAAAGCGGACGTTGCCGGCGCGGGCGCCGCTTGCGGCAGTCACTACAAAACGGTGACTTTGGTCGCCGGCCTTCGCCTTCGCGGCCTGACGGCGGCAAAGACTTTCGATGGACCGATCAACGCCGCCCTGTTCGAGGATTGGCTGGAGACATGCCTCGTCCCCACGCTCTCGCCCGGCGAGATCGTCGTCATGGACAATCTCCCGGCTCACAAGGGGCCGCGGGTCGAGCAACTCATCAAGGCGGCGGGCGCGGAGTTGCGATATCTCCCAGCCTACAGTCCTGATATGAACCCCATCGAAAAAGCCTTCTCCAAGCTCAAAGCCTTCCTGCGCAAAATCGCCGAACGGACCGTCGCGGGCCTCATGCGCGCCCTCGAAACCTGCGCCGAAATCTTCAAGCCCTCGCAATGTACAAATTACTTCAAATCCTGTGGTTATGAGCACGATACAGGATGATCGGATTCCGCTAGCTAATACGCCTCGCCGGAAGAACGAACCCCATTTGTGGGGTCATGCGGCGAGCGGTTTGCCGGTCATGGTCCACTTGAACGGCTTGGCGAGGGTGCGATTGAAGTATGCGATGAAGGCCTCGATGCGAGCCTTCAGGTGTTCTTTGGAAGTGAAGCTGACGCGGCGCAGGAGTTTGCGCGCGAGGATGGAGAACCAGATCTCGATCTGGTTGAGCCAGAAGCGGCAGTCGACGAAAGCAAAGCTCGCCAAGCTCGCAGCTTGTTTTTGGGGACGGTCGGTCCTGGCGCTTCCTGCCCGTAGCGCCTACGGCCGCTTTCTGGTGATCTTCGCCCGTACCGTGTCGATCCCGAAGGACAGCAACGGGTCGATTTGACCCGTTCGCCAAGCCGTCAGGGAACGACCGGTGTTTGCGCATTCCTGCCTTTCATCGGTACGAATTTGAACGGCAGCAAAGGGTCGAATTGAGCCATTCGCCAAGCCGTCGGCGAATGACCGGTGTTTGCGCATTTGAGACGTTTGAGCGATGTCTCAAATCGACGTAAAGCGGACCTAGTCGCCCGAGTCATTCAAAATGAGGGGTAGAGCCTCTTGAGCTTCACGCGGGCGTCGTCTGTGGTGAATTGCCAGTTGGCCTTTGCGTGATGCTTGTTGCGATGGTCCTCCCAGGCGGCGACTTGTTTTTCGAGGGTCGGCTTGTCTGGAATGCGGCGGCTCAGACATTGGCTCGACAGGACGCCGAGTTCGGATTCGGCCATGTCGAGCCAGCTTCCGTGTTTGGGGGTGTAGTGCCATTCGAACCGTTTGGCGAGGCGGCGCGCTTCTGGCGCGGGAAAGGCCGCGTAGAGCGAGGCGGGCGTGTGCGTGCTCAGATTGTCTTGGACCAGCCTGATTTGGTCGGCGTCGGGAAAATGCACGTCGGACAGTTCCTTGAGCACCTGCGCGTAATCGGCGGCGGCGTGGCGGCAGGGGAATCGACTGAACGTTTTATGCGGCGATGTAGGCGGCGAGGGCGTTTTCGTCCCATGCGGCGACTTTGCGGCGCATGCGCAGCGAATCCTTGCTTTTGCGGGTTCTCAGCACGTTGAGGGCGCTGTGCTTGACGATGGCGAGGTTGAAGGGGGCGTTGTCGGTTCGCACGCGGCATTCGTCGTCGCGGAAGATCATGTCGAGCACCCAGTGGAGGCCGTTTTCGACCATCCAATGACTGCGGATCATCGGTCCCAGGGCGTTGGCGAGCAAGGCGAGCGAGGTGATGTAGAAGCGCGTCTCGGCTTCGACCTTGCCATCGGTTTCCCGTTCGCTCTCGATCATGACGACCGACTTCAGGCCCGGCCATTGGTGGTTGTCCTGCAGCCAGCCGATATCGTGGAAGACGGTGACTGTCCGGGTCTCGATGCGGCCGTGGTCGCCGTCGACGGTCGTGTCCCGGCTGACCGACGTATCCTTGAACGCCACCGCCTTCTGCTCGCGGGCGAACAGCTCGACGTCGTCGCGCAGCGTGCCCTGGTTGCCCTTCAGCGCGAGGATGTAATCGGCCTTCTTGTCGATGATTGTCTGCGCGATTTCGCGCTGGCAGCCCATGGCGTCGACGGTCACCACCGCGCCCTCGATGGCCAACAGCTCGAGCAGCGCGGGAATGGCGACGATCTCGTTGGACTTTTCGCCGACCTTGACCTGCCCGAGCACCATGCGCTGGCGCGCGGCGAAGGCCGAGACGACATGAATGGGCTCTTCGCCCCCTTTCTTCTGGTAGGAGCGCCGCACCGTTTTGCCGTCGATGGCGATCACTTCGGCCGACGTCTTCGTCAGCGCCGCCGCCCACGCTACGAAACAGCGCTGGAACGCGACCGGGTCGAGCCGGGCGAGGATGATGCCCAGCTGGTCGTGCGAGGGCGTGCCGTTGGCGAAGCGTCGAAAGCGCTGCAGGAACGAAAGCTTGGCCCGGCCGAAGCGCGCAATGTCGGCCACCGTCTCCGCCCCCGCCAGCGTCGCCGCCAGCATCAAAAGCAGCACCTCGTCGAGCGGATAGGCGACCTTCCCCTTCTGCCGGTAGTCCGGCAAGGCCTCGAAATACGACAGAAAAACCGTCGTCTCCCTCACCGCCCCGGCAGCCGCGTCCCCTTCCGTCATCGACCCATCCTCCGCCCGAATCAGAGGATCACGACAAATTCAGCTCGTCGTCCATTTGTCACGCGAATTTTCAGTCGATTGCCCTGGGCGTGGCGGTCGGTGACCTTGACGCGGCGCCAGCCCTCCAGCGGCGCGAAAATCATGAATATATTGGCTACGCCGTTTCGCTCGTATTCGTAATCGTGCCGGACGGCTCGTCCGGGTCTGGCCGGAATCGGAGCGCGCGTCTCGACGATCAACTGCTTGGAGGATTCATCCAGACAGACGAGGGGGCGATCGGGATCGCGCGGCTTCTGGTAAGTATCCAGCACGTCTTCCATCGCGGCGACGAAGCCGGCGTTGGCGTCCGGCGGGATCACCCATTGCCGATTGCGGTGGGGCTTGAGGACGTTTTTTTTAGAGTCCTTCCGATCGTGTTGTCGCTGGCCTTCTCGACGATGTTCAATTCGACGACCTTCTCCTCGAGCAGGCGCAAACTCCAACGCGCGAACCCCTCGGGCGCCGGCGAGCAGGTCAGGGCGATCAATTTCGCCTCCGCCGCCCCGTCGAAAATCCGCGGCCGGGCGGAGTTCGGATTGTATTTGCGGGTCAGCGCCGCCGCCATCCCTTCTTCGACCAGTCGACGCCGGGTGCGGCCGATATTGTTGATGCTGGTGTCCAACGCCGCCGAGATCGCGCTGTCGCTCCAACCTTCGCCCGCCTCCGACACGTCCGCCTTCAACAGGATGCGCGCCTTCGTCAGCGACTGTGCCGGATGCTTGCCCGCGCAGATCATCGCCTCCAGCCGTTCGCGCTCCTCGGCGCTCAACTTCACCACATATTTCTTGACCGAAATCTCCCTGCCCGCCACGAATCACCTCCATCGCCGCATCGCCGCGACAGAGATTCAGAAAAACACCAGAGATTCAATGACGCTGGCGACTAGCAGACCGCGGCCTTGGACTTCGCAAGTGGGCGGATTGCAGGCCTACGAGCTCGCCTCGGGAACGACCGGAGTTGGCACCAAAGGCGTCATCCCATAGCGAGCGCTAAGTAGGCTTCACCGGCCGAAGGAGGCCTTGATCGAGGCAGCAGAGAACGTCCGAAGGTGAACAGCGGACCGTCGCAGGCCGCCGCCTGCCGCTCGATCGCGATCTTGCGCGACGGCGCCGGTTTCCGCCCGTCACAACACGGTCGCGTCAACGCGGGATTCTTCTGTCTATCGTGCGGAACCGCAGCGCGGTCCGATAGGGCGCATGTTGACGCGCCTTGCGTCGTTCCCTACGGTCCGCGCCCCAAAGTGCAAGGGAGGAACCGAGGATGGAACGACGCACGTTTCTGACTGGCGCCGGCGTGGCTGCTCTCCTGCCCGTCGCGGGAGGAGCCACCGCCAAGAACCAAAGCCTCGGGGATGGCGGAACCGCCGCCCGTCAGGCTCCCGACCTCTCCGCGGCCCTGCAAAGATTTCGTGCCACCATCCCCAGCCATTTCGACCGCGAGTACGTCAACAACGCCGTGGTGCCGTTTTTCCTCGGAAGCATCTTTGCCGGCGAGCGGCCCATCCTGCCGATGATCGACCTGCCGCTTACGAAACAGGATGCCATCCCCTGGGATTTTTGGGGCATGCTTTACGAAGACTGGAAGCCGACCCCTTCAGACGGCGTGACCGTTTTCCTCGAGGGGCTTGAGAACCGCGGCGATAACAATCTGCGCAAGCGCATCTATTTCACCGGGGTCACGCCCGACCTCTACGCTCCGAAATATCAGGCCAAGGTTGTCGACTTTTTCGACAAGCTTCTCGATCCGAAGTTTGCCGACAAGCCTTTCATGCGCCACTACCTCGACTATTATTGGGATATCTACTGGGACCTGCATCTCGGCGTGAAGGGCGGCGCGGTGCCGCCTCAGGTCCGCACGATCGGTGAGGCCTTCAACACAGTGCTCGCGTACCGCAATCCGCTGCAGGAGGTCGTCTACGAAAAGTATATGACCGTGAGAGCGCTTCGGCCGTTCCTGACCGAATGGATCGACGCGCGGCTCGACGATATCGAGAACGGCCGGATCGCCGATCCCGACAAGACCATCGCCTATTATTGGCTCAAGAATGCGGGCGACGGGAAATATTTCGCCAAGAAGGACGTCGTTTTCGAATGCTTCCACAATTTCGTGGCGTTCAGCCAATGGGGCAATTCCATCTTCGGCATCATGAATCGTCTCGCCGAAAATGGCGGCGATCCGACGGTGCGGGCGGCCTTCCAAAAGACGATGAGCGGAGACTTCGACAACGCGAACGGAGCGCCCTATACGCCGCTTGAGCTTCTGGTGATGGAGCTCTTTCGCACCATCTCGCCCAACGGCGGCAGCATTTCCGCGATCACGGACACAAGAGCCTCGTCCTTCTACGGCGGCTCTCCGTTCGCGCAATTCGGCGTGCCCTACGAGCGGCACTCGTACATGAATACGCCCCATACGGAGACGAGCTTCGACCCGCGGCTGTGGAAGGAGCCCGAGCGCTTCGATCCGGCACGCTACTTGAGCGTGCCGACGAGCGCCGAGATCGATGAGGCGAAATGCAAGCAGATCGGGCTGCCACGCTGCCCCTTCGACATTACGACGCTGCCCGTTAGCGACGGGCGCAAGACCGGCATCACCAACAGCGGCTTCGGCACCGTGTTCGCCGTGTCGGACGGGAAACCGGCACCGGTGTGCGACTATGCCGGATTCGCCCCGTTCGGCTTCGGCTATCGACGCTGCCCCGGCGAGCAACTGACGATCGACGTATTCGCGGATTTTCTCCGCAAGGTATGGCGCGAAAAGATCGTTTTCCACAATCTCAATCAACCGAGACCTGGAAGGGTTCCGGTTGGGCCGGGCGCGGTGATCGACGACGACATCGGGTTCAACCGGCAGGCCTAAGCTCTGGCGGCGGGCGTGGACGAAGGCGGGCGCCGGATCAATCGCGTTGGATTTCTGGCGCCCTTGATAGGGATCGCGGGATCGCTGGCGCTCTTGAACGATGCGCGCGCCGGTTCGGCGCGCGACTATTTGAACGCGCCGGTCGACACGTGGCTCGCCATATACAACGCCAGCTATAAGAGCGCGGTCACGCCCGAGGACGGCACGGACACCGTGCCGGGCACCCGCTCAAACGTCTTCGCCCAGTCGCTCGTCCTCACCCGGATCATGGACTATTGGGGCCGCACCGGCGGCGTGTCGATCGTGCTGCCCTATGCGTTCCTGGACACGAGCGCCGGACCTTTCCGAGCGTCCGCGAACGGCGCGTCGGATATCGGCTTTCTGTGGCAGATGAACATATTCGGCGGACCGGCGCTGACCCGCGAGCAGTTTCAGTCGTTCATTCCGCAGACGTTCTCGAGCTTTCATTTGCTGGTAACGACGCCACTCGGCACCTACAATCCAACCTCGCCGATCAACCCAAGCGCGAACCGCGGAGCTTGACCGCAACAAGAAGCTACTCAACCAAGAGCGCGATATCTTGATAGCTGAGACGATGGTCTCTCCGACGGTCAATTTCAGCAATACGCCGGACGAGGCTGGACGTGGGTTGAGACCTATGTCTCAGGGCGATTTTTCACCGATATGGCGCTGCCTTCCGCGGCATTCTCGCCGCGGGCGCCGCCGTGGCGCCGCTCGCTCCGTCCTCGACGCCGGCGAGCCTGACGATGATGCTGAAAGATAGCGGCGCCAGAGGACGGCTTCCTGATACTGCTCGATCGCAGCAAGGACGTTATCTTTCCGGCGGCTTCAATATCTATCCCTCGGGCATAGAGGCGGAGCTCCGGCACGAAGCGGTTGTCGAGGCCGCAGTCGTCGGCGTCGCCTCGGGGCGCTGGGGCGAGACGCCGGTCGCTTTCGTCGCCCTTCGGCAGGGCGCGATCATCGACGGACCTGTGCTGATGGACTGGGTCAATACGAGGCTCGGCAAAACCCAGCGCGTCTCGGCATTGTCGATCGTCGACAGCCTGCCGCGCAGCCCGATCGGCAAAGTTCTCAGGCGCGAGTTGCGCGATCTCTATGCGCATCGAGGTGCTGACGGTAGCTGGTGAGTATGTGGTGGATTGCGAGCGCGGCGATCGATTTAGTTTCGTCGGCATCGGTGAGAGAGCAGTCGGCGTTCATACTTTATCAACGTCCAGTATGTGGTCGGGGTCGTTGTTACCCAGTCAAAGAGGGACCAAGCGTGGGATCGGCAGGCAAATCTCTGAAACGAACAGAAGCCGGTCAGCGCTTTGCAATTAGTCAGTGGTGGCACAGGACGGCACCTCACCAGACCACACTCCGTAGCTGTCTTCGCCATCTGGCACTCGAATGTTGTCCAGCGACGGCCGGAATCGACGCTGACCGGAGGACTGGAGTCGACGTTAAGCGGCCATAGGGGATCGCCGCCCGGATCGCGATGGCGCAAATCACGTTCGGGTCGAGATTTTGCTTCGCTGGCGAAGAGACTGCCCCGCCATCCGCCATCGCCGGGCGTAACGCTATCACCTGATTCAGCGACGTCACCAACCGAGGCGGCTGGCACGACCTACTGCGCGAGCGCTCGAGGGGGGCTTGGTCAAGGAAAGAACGCGGCGGCCATTTTGGTCGAGCACACGCATCCCGACGGCGCCAGACGGCCAGTTCTTGTCACTGATATATTCCGACGAGTTTGTCGTGTCGGCGCTCGAACTCGCGGACGACGTTGTTCGAACCGTCGAGATATTGCACCTTGTACTGCAACTCAGCCTCGCTCCCACCGAGTCACAGCTCGGCCCGACACTTGTCCGCGTGACTAAGCGCCTCTCCGTTGATCTAGATCAAACCGCCGACGCAGAAATCGATGATGCTCGGCAACGTCGGAGCAGTCCACGGGCAAAGCCTTCTGATCAAAAACATCCCGAAAGGCCAGCCGCGATCACTCTCTGAAGTTTAGGGCCGGAGTTCACTCTCTGGCCCTTCTTCGTTGGGGGTGATCGCCTTGGCGCGGCTCCCTCAGGGCCGGAGAAGTGGCCCGGCGTAGTCGGACGCGCAAGCTCGGTCATCGTCACTTCTCCAGCAGATGGACGAACAAGCCGCCGATCGCTGCGCCTGCGAGGAAAACCGTCGCGATGGCCGGCGTAACGGGAAACGATGGACGGCGAGCGCCATGCGCGTTGCTCAAGCGCCTATGAGCCGGTTCACCTGTCCCGGCTTCGAACCGGTCGAGGACTCCCCCTCGTTCAGGACAGCCTGAGCCAGTAGGAGGGCCGCATTGAACGAACCGGAGGAGGTTCAGAGAGCCCGCAAGCTGGTCGAGCGCGGGAGGGCTATCGTGGAGGATCAGCGCCAGCGGATTGTGAGGCTTCGAACGATTGGCGCTTCAACCGACGACGCCGAGAAGATGCTTGGGCAGTTCGAGACGACCTTGTCGGCTCTCGAACAACACATGCGTCGGCTGCGGATCTGACACAGCAAGCATGAGCGGCGGCGTCGGGGGGAGCCTCAAGCCCTCTGCGCGCCGCTTCGCGTTTAATGAAGGCTGATCTCTCGACCCGAAATTGTTGCTTCCTCCGAGCGCGCGGCTACGAGCCGCTTTGCAATCGACTTCAGCTGACGCAGGCGCAGCGGACGCAAGTGAGGCGGGCCATCAACAACAAGGGGGATCAACTGATCGTGCTCTCGTTGTAAGATTGCGATGGTCCGAGCGAGTTGTTGGAGCGTTTGGCGCATAAACTCAGCCGCGCCGGCCGAAGCATCGATCCACACTGGAAACTCCTCTTTATTGTTGTTTTTCTGGCCAAACCCGGCGTTGTAGAGCGCCGCGACGCGCTCGGTGTTGATATGGATCAAAGGTTCAGGCCGGGGCCGCGGCGCGAGCGGGAAAAAGCCACCCGCATTGGCCGCAGGCGCCTTCCTCTGTCGCGAAGCGGCTGGCGAGTTTTTCCCGAGCGCCTTCAGTGGCCCGGGTCCAGGCCGATCGCACTCGCGTCTCATGAGAAATGGGCTCTTGAGGCCGCAGGGATGAAATCGGCGTCGGGCGGGACCTGACCCAGGTCTTTTTTTAAGTACCAATAGCGTTTGACCCCTAAAGGTCACGGTAGAAGTCGAAAAATTCTTTCGCCAAAAATGACCGTAGTCGACGTTAAGCGGCCATTGCGGATCGCGAAAGTGGATGTCACAGTTGGAAAGCGGCTGTCTGCCTGAACCGACTGGCTGCTTCCGCGGACAGGTCACAGTCGTCGACTGTGCGCTTTCCCTGCGACTTTATGACCCGAAGGCTCACCTTGATCCGGCCGCTATCGGCGCATACCTTTCCGTTGCGTGAGACGCCGCTCCAAGCGTTAGACGCGTGAAGGTTCGTGGATGCAGAGGGTCCTTAAATCGTTGCTGGTTTTTCTGGTGGTCGCGGCGTTTGGCGCCGCAACGATCAGGACGGCTGCGGCTCTGCCCTGCACGGATCATCACGTCCAAGCGCTTCATGAAAGCGCTTCTGGCGACCAGCTCGTTTCCCACTGCGGTCCGGAAGCGAGTGAATTCACCCAGCATCCTGTCTCACCGCACGAGACCGACGGCAAATGCATCCACCCCTGCTGCGTCTCGATGACAACCGCGGCATCGGTCGGAGTCGTGCGGCCCTATGTCGCACTGCGTATTGAACGCGATGCGTTTCCGATTCCCGATGGAAAGCTTCTGACCGGGATTGCCGTCGCACCGCTGACCGGCCCCCCCAAACTCTCGGCTTGATCTGACGCGGCCTGCCTTTCGGCAGACGTCCGCGCCCAAAGCAATTCTGCGCGGCCTGCGCAGATCGCATGACGATGCGCGCCACGCGTCTCGTCATTCCCCGATCAACGCCAAATGAGAGACGACCATGAACCGCCGCGATTTTCTGACAAGCACGATGGCCGGCTTTGCCGGCGTCGTCGCCGCCTCCTTCCCACGCATGGCCGCCTGGGCGCAAGAGCCGGCCCCTCCAAGCGCGACAGCGACCGTGCTCAAGGCCGTATCCCGCAGCCTCGATGTCAACCGCAAGGCCGCCAGCGTTTACGGCCTCGTGCAAAGCAACGGCACGCCCGGTCTGACCATGAATGCGGGCGACAACTTCGACGTCGCGCTCCACAACGAATTGTCCGATCCGACGCTGATCCATTGGCACGGCCTCCTGCCGCCCTGGCCGATGGACGGAGTTCCCGACGTGCCGGCCCCGCTGCTGAAGGCGGGCGAAACGCGGGGGTCCAAGTTTCCCGTGGCTGACGCAGGCACCTACTGGATGCACGCGCACACGTTGCAGGAGCAAAATCTGCTCGACGCTCCCTTGATCGTGCGCTCCGTCGCCGATGCGAAAGCGGACGAACAGGAGGTCGTGGTCCTTCTGCACGATTTCTCGTTCACGCCCGCGAGCGAACTTCTCGCGCATCTCAAGAGCGCGGGGGGCGGCATGAACATGGGCGGGATGAACATGAGTGGCGTCAACATGGGCGGAATGAATCAGGCCAGGATGAAGGCTCACACCGCCCAAATGATCCAGACGCCGGCGGCCATGAAGCCCGGCGGCGGAACGGCCGGCATGAGCGCCATGGACCTCAACGACATCCAATATGACGCGTATCTCGCCAACGACCGCACGCTCCACGATCCTCAGGTGGTTCCCGTCGAAAAAGGCGGCCGCGTGCGGCTGCGCATCATCAATGCGGCGGCGGCGACGGCGTTCACGATCGATACCGGCCGGCTGCGCGGCGAACTGATCGCCGTCCACGGTCAGGACATCGTACCCGTCAAAGGCGCGTCCTTCCCGATCGTGATGGGGCAACGGCTCGATATCCGGCTGACCCTGCCCAAAGACGGCGGCGCGTTTCCCCTGCTGGCGCTGCGCGAGGGCGCGAACGAGCGCGCTGGAATCATCCTCGCGACGCCTTCGGCGCAAGTCGCCAAGACGCCCGTGCTCGGCGACCGCAAAGGGCCGGTGATCGATCTGGCGCTGGAAAGCATGCTCAGAGCGGCGAAGCCCCTAACCCAACGCGCGCCCGATCGCCGTTACGCCGTGAGGCTGGTCGGCAGCATGACGGGTTATGACTGGGGCATCGACGGCGCGGACAAACTCAGAGTCAATCAGGGCCACCGCGTCGAGATCGCCATGCTCAATATGTCGATGATGACGCACCCGATGCATCTGCACGGGCATCATTTTCAGGTGGTCGGCATCAACGGCAAGCCACTGCGCGGGGCGGCACGCGACACGGTCGCGGTTCCGCCGAGGAGCACCGTCACGATCGCGTTCGACGCCAACAACCCCGGCCGCTGGGCCTTCCACTGTCACCACCTCTATCACATGGCGGCCGGCATGATGGCCTTCGTCGCCTACAACGCCTGACACCAGCCTTAGAGGCTAACAAGAGGAGAGTACACTATGGCTAAGCATACACCCCTGAAGCTTGCGGCTATCCTGCTTGCTACGACAGTGGCGGCAGCGAGCGCACAAACCGCGCAAGATCACGCTGCTCATCATCCGGCCGACTCGGCGCCGGCGACGAGCGATGCAACCGCTCCGCCGCGTCCTGGCTCTCCCGGCGGCACGACCGCCATGGGTCAGAACGGCGGCGGCACGCCCATGATGAATATGGGCTCGATGATGGACGGCGGCATGGGTCAGATGATGCAGATGATGGGCGCTATGCAGTCCGGAGGAGGCGGAACGGCAATGATGCCGTTCACGCATACGGAAGGCCGTATCGCCTTCATCAAGGCCGAACTGGCCATCACGGACGCGCAAACGCCGCAGTGGAACGCTTTCGCCGATGCACTGCGCGCCGGTTCGAAAGCCATGCGCGAGACTATGGCCAACATGGCGAAGGCGCAGCCGGAAAAGCCGTGGACCGCGGCCGACCGAACCGACGCCATGGTGCAGATGATGAGCGCACGGCTTGAGGGCATGAAGGCGATCGCCACTGCGGAAAAGGCTCTCTATGCCGTGCTGACCGACACCCAGAAGCAGACCGCCGACGAACTGCTCGGCGGCCCCATGATGGGGATGGGCGGGCGAATGTGAGGCTCTCAGGATAAGGGGACGGCGGCGGCGAGGCGGATTGTCTCCGCCTCGCGTCGCCACCCAAAGACCGGAGCAATTTCGATTAAAGGAGGCCAGTCATGTCATTCGATACAGTCGTCTATCTCGCGCTCTTCGCAGGCGCGTTCTTCCTGATGATGCGTTTCGGTTGCGGCAGTCACGTCATGGGACACGCGCATGGCCACGGCGCATCCAGATCGGACAATGAAGCCGGCAACTCAGGCCGCCGTTCCGCAGACGCCGCGCCGCCGACGCAAATGACCGACATGCCCGCCGCGGCGGCTTCTGGCCCGCAGACAGGCGCGGACTTGGGCGCGCCGGAGGCCAGCAGAAATGCCCACCGCCACGGGTGTTGTTGAACGTGACATTGAGCGGGACTGCGGAGCGAGCGGTATAGGACCAGGAGCCGGGGCGGAACTTCGACGTGGTTTCTACGGGAGAATAGCCATGACACCGAGACAATCAAACACATGGAGTTGGATCAGCAAGACGGTGTTCTTGGCCTTCTGCCTGATCGCCGCGACGCTCATCATCTATGAGCACACCATCCACGCCTTGGGCTTCTTGCCGTTCCTGTTTCTGCTTGCCTGTCCGCTGATGCATCTCTTCATGCACCACGGCCATGGCCACGGAAGCGGTCACGCTGAGCAGCGCGCCGAAGTCGAAAGCAAAGGAGGGCCGAGCCATGCATGATGCTTCGCCGGCCTATGGCCTCTGGGGAGTCATGATCCTCAACTCCGCGATCTTCATATTGTTCGCGGCGAGCTTCACCAGGACTCCAGCGAGCCGGGACTGGCGATCTCTCGGAGCTTTCTCGGCCTTCGTCGTCGCGCTGTTCTCGGAGATGTATGGTTTCCCGCTGACGATCTATCTTCTTTCCGGATGGTTGGAGCGGCAATTTCCCGGCGTCGACTTCTGGTCGCATGACGGCGGTCATCTGCTGGAGATGATGTTCGGATGGCGGGGCAACCCGCACTTCGGGCCGTTCCACATTCTGAGCAATATCCTGATCTTCGGCGGCTTCCTGATGCTCGCCAACGCCTGGCACACTCTTTACGCCGCCCAAAGGGAACATCGTTTGGCGACGACTGGCATGTACGCCATTATTCGCCATCCGCAATACGTCGCTTTCATCATCATCATGGTCGGGTTCCTGTTCCAGTGGCCGACCTTGGTGACGCTGGCGATGTTTCCGATCCTGGTGTGGGTTTATGCCCGCCTTGCGCGGCGAGAAGAGGCCGCGTCGGAAGCTCAATTTGGCGAATCGTGGCGCGCATACGCACGAACGACGCCGGCGTTCCTTCCACGCTTTGGCGGACGCCAAGCGGGGGCGATATCATGAGCGCCGCGACACGATCAGCCGCCCGCTCTTGGCTCTGTGCGTCTCACCGCTTAGGTCCGCAAGGATGGGGCACTCCGCACGATCGTCGCCGTGACAGGAATTCACCAACTGGCGCAACGTCGCAGCCATGCCGTTCATCTCCGCGATGCGCTGTTCAAGTTCGGCGAGATGACGGGAGGCCAGCGTCTTCACCTCTCGGCTGGGGCGCTCCTTGTCACGCCAGAGCGCCAGCAGCGCGGCGATTTCGGCCATGGAAAAGCCGAGCTTGCGGGCGCGAGCAATGAATCGAAGCTCATGCACCTCGTGATTGCCGTAGTCGCGATAGCTGTTCTCGCACCTCGAAGCCGGCCGCAAGAGGCCAATTGCCTCGTAGTGACGGATCATTTTCGCGCTCACCCCGGAAGCGGCGGAAGCTTCGCCGATAATCATATTTGCATTTCCCTTGACCTTCCCATGGTGGGAAGGTCTAGCAACATCGGCGAAGCGCTTCAATAGCGCAAGTCCATCGCAACCACGGACACTGCACCATGCCGTCCAACGCCCCGCATTCGCACTCAACGCCTGATCCCATGATGACCATGTTTGAGCCGCCGTTGCCGGAGGATCACGCGCGCGATCCCGTCTGCGGCATGGCGGTCGATCGCGCCACCGCCAAGCACACGGCAGAACACGCGGGGACGACCTACTATTTCTGCTGCAATGGTTGCTGCGAGAAGTTCGTCGCCGATCCGGCTCGCTTCCTCGCGCCCAAAAGCGAATCCGCCCGGCCGAGCGCCGATGTTCGCGATCCTGTCTGCGGCATGGAGGTCGATCCCGCCACGGCCAAGCACAGAGCTGAACATGCTGGCGCGACCTATTACTTCTGCTCGGACGGCTGCCGCAAGAAATTCGTCGCCGATCCCGCGCGCTTCCTCGCACCCAAGGCGGAAGCTTCAACGCCGAAGGCTGCGTCGGCGGGAACGATCTACACCTGCCCGATGCATCCGCAAATCCGGCAGGTCGGGCCGGGCCATTGTCCGATCTGCGGAATGGCCCTGGAACCGGAGACGGTGACGGCGGACGTAGGCCCTGGCGCCGAACTGATCGACATGACGCGGCGCCTCTGGTTCGGGCTGGCTCTCGCGGTCCCGGTGCTGGTGCTGGAAATGGGAGGTCATCTCATCGGCCTGAAGATGCTGCTCGGGGCCGAAACCTCGAATTGGATTCAGCTCGTGCTGGCGACGCCGGTCGTACTCTGGGCCGGCTGGCCGTTTTTCGAGCGAGCATGGGCTTCGCTGGTCAGCCGCAATCTCAATATGTTCACGCTGATCGCCATGGGCACGGGCGTCGCCTGGGCCTACAGCGTGGTGGCGACGGTCGCGCCCGGCCTGTTCCCTCCGGCATTCCGCGGACCGGACCGCGCGGTCGCGATCTATTTCGAGGCGGCGGCGGTGATTACCGTCCTCGTGCTCCTGGGCCAGGTTCTCGAACTGCGCGCCCGCGAACAGACCGGCGGGGCGATCCGGGCTCTGCTCGATCTCGCGCCGAAGACCGCCCGCCGCATCCGCGCCGACAACACGGACGACGAAATCGGCCTCGAGGCGGTCGCAGTCGGCGATCGTCTGCGCGTCCGCCCCGGCGAAAAGGTGCCGGTCGACGGCGAGCTGATCGAAGGCCGCAGCTCCGTCGACGAATCCATGGTCACCGGCGAGTCGATGCCGATCGCTAAAGCCGCCGGCGCGAAGGTGATCGGCGGCACGATGAACGGCACCGGAAGTTTCGTCATGCGCGCCGACAAGGTCGGCCGCGACACGATGCTGGCGCAGATCGTGCAGATGGTCGCTGAGGCGCAGCGCAGCCGCGCGCCCATTCAGCGCCTTGCCGATCAGGTGTCTGGCTGGTTTGTGCCGCTAGTGATCGCGACTGCGCTCCTCGCGTTCGTGGTCTGGGCGATCTGGGGGCCGGAGCCGCAATTCAGCTTCGCGCTGGTGGCGGCCGTTTCGGTGCTGATCATCGCCTGTCCCTGCGCGCTCGGGTTGGCGACGCCGATGTCGATCATGGTCGGCGTCGGGCGTGGCGCGCAGTCCGGCGTTCTGATCAAGAACGCGGAAGCTTTGGAGCGGTTCGAAAAGGTCGACACGCTGGTGATCGACAAGACGGGCACGCTGACGGAGGGCAAGCCGAAAGTCGTGGCGGTGCGGGCCTTCGGCGGTATTGCCGAGGACGATCTGCTGCGGCTTTCCGCCAGCCTCGAACATGGCAGCGAGCACCCGCTCGCCGCCGCGATTGTCGAGGCCGCGACCGAGCGCAAGCTCCCGCTCGCGCCGGTTCAGGACTTCGATTCTCCCTCCGGCAAGGGCGTCACCGGGACGGTCGAGGGTCGGCGGATCGACATCGGCAACCGGCTGATGATGCAGGCCGGCGCGATCGACGTCTCGGCGCTTGAAAAGACGGCGGAGGATTTGCGTGCTGAAGGCGCGACCGCGATCTTCGTCGCGATCGACGGAAAGCCGTCCGGCGTATTGGCGATCGCCGATCCGATCAAGGCGACGACCGCGGAGGCGATGCGGTTTCTCCGCGACGCCGGAATCCGCGTCGTCATGCTCACCGGCGACAACCGGACGACCGCTGAAGCGGTCGCGCGCAAGCTCGATATCGCGGACGTCGAGGCCGAAGTCCTGCCTCAGGACAAGGGCAAGATCGTCGAGCGGCTGCGCAAAGAGGGGCGGATCGTCGCCATGGCCGGCGACGGCGTGAATGACGCGCCGGCGCTCGCCGCCGCCGATGTCGGGATCGCGATGGGAACGGGAACCGATGTCGCGATCCAAAGCGCCGGCGTCACGCTGCTGAAGGGCGACCTTCAGGGGATCGTCACAGCCCGCCGTCTGTCGCAAGCGACGATGAGCAACATCCGGCAGAATCTCTTCTTTGCCTTCATCTACAACGCCGCCGGCGTGCCGATCGCCGCCGGCGTTCTCTACCCGGTCTTCGGCCTTCTGTTGTCGCCGATCATCGCCGCCGCCGCCATGTCGCTTTCGTCGGTTAGCGTCATCACTAACGCTTTGCGCCTGCGGACAGTGCGGCTCCGCTAAGCGCAACGAGGAGGACGTAACATGGTTGGTTGGCACACAATGTTCGGCGGCTCGTTGATGTGGGGCCCGTTCCTGATCCCGCTTCTCGTCTTGGTCGCGTTGATGTTCGGGATCGCGGCGCTGATCAAATATCTGCGCAGCTAGAGAACCGGCGTCGCGCGCGCAGAATTCACTCGGGTTCACGGTCGATGCTCAATGGGAGAGACCACTATGAAAATATCGACATTTGTCGCCGCGGCTCTGGTCATACCTGCGGTTTTGTGTTTGTCGCAAGGCGTCCGCGCTGAAGAGATGAAGGGCATGAATACGTTGACGAAGCCGGCGGCGACCCCTGCCGACAAGGCCTTCACGGCCTCGATGAAGAATATGATGAAGGGCATGAACCTGAAGCCGACCGGCAATCCGGACAAGGATTTCGTTCTGATGATGACGCCTCACCATCAAGGCGCAATCGACATGGCGAAGGTGGAACTGCAATACGGGACCGACCCGGAGCTGCGCCAAATGGCGACCGATATCATTGCCGCGCAGGAAAAAGAGATCGCGCAAATGAAGGACTGGCTCGCGAAAAACGGAAAGTAGCCTTGCCAAGTCGGCGCGCTCGGCCCTCGCTTACACGCGAACGCAAATTGCACTGCACTGGCTGGTAGCGGGCCTCGTGGTGGCGCAGTGCGCCACCAGTGGGACGATTGTGCGCACCCATAGCATTCACTTGATCGGTAAACGGCCGAGTCCGACCGACCTTGTGCTTCACACCCTCCATAACAGCGTCGGTCTCGCTATCGTTGATGCTCGGCCGGAGACGCCGCGGAAAGCTTTGCTGTCCGGTTTGCGCGGGGCGTTCATTTCGCATTCTACGCCGGGAAGGGGTAACGGAGGCGGTCGCGAGTTAAACGACCGCTGTTTGCGCATTCCGGCCGTCTACAGCGTCATCGTGCAGCTGAACCTCTGTCGGACGGCTCGTAGTTTTCCAAAGTGGGACCCAGCGTAGGACCAAAACGCTGCGCTTGCTTAAGACTTGAATAATCGCAGCGGCTTACGCAAGGGTCGGTGTCTTCCGGTGGCACCTGATCTCCGCCGGAGGTGATCAACCGTCGATTGGGCGCGACGAGCAGATCGGGCTGGGCGATCTCGGTGCCGAACCGCGCCACCAAATC
Source organism: uncultured Alphaproteobacteria bacterium (assembly GCA_963758335.1). Classification (GTDB taxonomy): domain Bacteria; phylum Pseudomonadota; class Alphaproteobacteria; order Rhizobiales; family Beijerinckiaceae; genus Roseiarcus. The sequence continues at coordinate 371,813 of CAVWVF010000006.1, forward strand.
TCATCTGTGGTTCTTGTTCGTCCACGCCGTGAGGCGCTCAAACATTTCGTCCGAAATGCTATTCAGCGCCGCCTCATATCCTTCTCGGGTCATTCCGTTGTGCCAGAGCGTTTCGTCGCTCACTTCCGCCGCTTCCGGCCTAGAATCGAGGAACAATAGCAATGCACCTAGTTGGTCGTCCGTGAATTCCTCGAAAGGGTTCGGCTCCGGATATTTCGCTTCAAGCCTGCATAGTCTTGCCAAGAGTGTGCTTGCCATTGTTCAGCGTTCCTCAAGCGTGTTGAGCCGGGCTTAAAGCGCGGAGCGTTTGAGCGGGTTAAGCCGCGTGACAACACGAGCAAATGCCTCTCAAGCGCGCTTATCGACCTTTCGTGTCCGGTTCGCGTTGCTCCAGCGCAGCGATGCGGCGTTCGATGTCGACCGTCTCCATTGTGCGACGTTTGACATCAATCACAGCTGCGACGGCAGATGCTTCATCCGGAGTTAGTTCTCCCGTTGCCATCGCAGACACAACCGCCTCGATCGTCGGAATCAGATCCCCCGGCTCCTCAATTGCCGGGAGCTCAAACTCAACCGGACGACCTTTCCGGGCCGGCGCAATCCGGTCGAGAACGATCCTCGCCGCCGTCATGTCGCCATCGCGCGCAGCGGTCAGAACAGCATTGACGATATTCTCAACGTCGTCCTGCATCAGCCTTTCGGCAAGCATCGTCGCCTTGTGCCGTGCGCCTTTGGGCTTGCCGGCGGGATTGCCGGACTGGCCGGGCTTGAACCCGCCGCGTTGTTTTCGCGTTGTATTTTCAGTCATCGCATTTATCCTGTCGCCACCAGGGTTGCTTGGACCCTACGCCAGCCCGTCTGCGCGGAGGACCTTGTAGACCAGCCCCCGCTTGCATCCCACCTCGCCAGCGATCTCAGTGGCCCCGATGAGCCTTGCGAAGAGCGAGGATGCGCTGGTGGTCGAACGTGACGGGCCTGCCCTTATACACGCCCTTCGCCTTGGCGGCCTCGATGCCTGCGCGCTGGCGGTCTCTGATGAACGACAACTCCATTTCCGCGACCATGCCAAAATATGGGTTCAAAGTCGTGAACTCGTGAAGGCAGTTGATATCGCAAATGTTTTGCCCCTTTTCGAACCCGTGATCCGCACCAGCGATCACGAGTTTGGAAACGGAAATTTCGCTCGTGTTTTCAACCCGTTTCACGAGTTCACGAGCTGAAGTCTGGCGAGCAGGCAGATAGCGCTCAATGGGTCGTCGAAGTCGCTGACCCGGTAGCCCGTTTTCCGGCCCTAACCTCCCTCGAAATCGAGTGCCCAATTCGCTCCGAAAGGCCTCCGCGTGTGCCGGCGCCGGGCCCGAAAGACGAAGAAGCTCTTGCCGCACTTTGGCGGTCCCCAGAAGACGACGAGACCGCTCCTCGGCAGCACGCCCTTGACGCAATAGTCTTCGCCATCGATCGGGTTGAATTTGGCGAAACGGGTGAGGACGAAGCGCGGCGCGCCGCCGCCGCCGTTGTCGCGTCGTCCCGCGAATGGATCGTCGGGCGAATCCTCGAAGACGTCGTATCGAAAATCATTCGTCATCTCGTCGCCCTCGACCGCCGTAGCGCGAGCACATGGGCGTCGGCGATCGAACGGTTGATGCGCTGTTTGCCGTCCTTGCCGGTGTAGAGCTCGACTTGCAGCCGTCCTTGCGCCGACAGCCGGTCGCCGACGTCGAGCTGCGTGAGTTCGGCCCGCGCCTCCTCGCGGTATGCGAACACAGTGCAAAAGTCCGACGTCGTCCCGTCCGCGACGCTCACTTGCGCCATGACGTAGGGCTTGTTCGTCTTCGACATGCGCTGATCGGGCGGCTTCAGCAGCGTGCCGCTGATCAAGACGGAGGCGCTGATCGTTTCGGCCTCCAGTCGGGGATGCGCGTCTGCCGGGCCTCGCGCTTACGCGCGGCGATCTCGGCCCGCGGCAGGGGCGTGCATCCGCAATTTCGGCTTTCGCCGGACGCGAGCGCGAGAGTTTGGCCGACGGCGGGCGCGGTCATTCGGAGTCCTCGGTCTTCGTCTCCGGGTTCGGCCTCTTGCGATCCCCCACTAAAAAATCGTTGATAAGCGTGCCCAAGGGGCTCACCATCTCTTGCACCATGGGATCGCCCCAGTCGGGTTCCTTGACGGCCCCACCCTCGCCGCCGCCGTCGTCGTCGTCTTCGACCTCGTCGTCTCCGAACACTTTCTTGATGAGCTTGAGATATTTTTCCTCGGGAACTCTCTTCTTGCCCGGCGGGCTTGCCTCGTCTTCCTCGTCAGTCTCACCCGTCAGCACTTTCCTGACGGCCTCGTCCCAGCGAAGCGTCGGGCGCTTCCTCATGATTTCGGCGATCTGATTCTCGATGTCGTCTGGGGCCTGCACTTCCACGATCTCAATCTCTCGCTTCATTTCGTCGAGCGCTTCCTTGAGACGCCGGCCGCGCTCAAAAAGCTGATAGGTCTCGTCCAGCATCTCTTTCGACGGGACGATCTTCTTGATGCCGTGCTCGGCCAGCTTGCGCTCGATGAACGCGATGAGTTGCCCGCTGGTCATCGCATTCAGCTCCGACCCGCTGATGCAGCAGGAATTCGCACTCTTCGGGGGTTGCGCCGGCCCTCATCAGCCGGGCGCGAATCTTGGCGGGGCTGCTTTTGGTTCTTGCGGCGGCCTCGGGTTGCAGACCCATGTCCTGGACGTCCTGGAGCCGCAATCCGAGGTCGATTACCTTGAAGTCGCCCTCGAACTGGTAGCGCCGGGTGTCCCGCCGCAACGTGTCCAGAATGGTGAACCCGGCCACGTCGAGATCGTGCAAGACCATCAACGGGATGTTGTGCTCGCTGCACATCCGGTCGACCAGTAATCGCGCCGCCGTAACCGAGACGCCTTTGGTCGACATGATTGCAATGTCATGTCTCCTGGCGAGCTCGACACGTTCGAACAGCGGCTGAAACCCTTCCTTCTCAACGAAGACCACCGCGCCAAAACTGCAATCCGGTCCGCATGTGCTGACGCGGGCGGGTTTCAGCTTCGCTTTCTTGAGTTTGGCGTCCCTGATGTCTGCCAGATAGGAGCGGACGTCGAGAGTGCCGAGATTGACGATCTTGCCGCCGTTCTGCGGCTCGGTGAAATGCCCGCGCGCGTCGAAGACGACGTCCCAATCGAGGCCGTTCTCCTCGATGTAATCCGGCAGAAGCGTCTGGCAGAAATACTGGTCGTCGAGCCTTTTGCCGGTCAGCTTCTCGATCATGGGCCGGGCTGCATACATGCACTGCCTGCTTGTGGCGGGCAGCGTGTCACTGGCCGATGCGGCCATATAAGCCGGCTCGGCCGCCATCTCCATGGCGTCCTTCTGCGATAGGCCGCGCCTGACGGTCATGCGCGTCCTTCGATAGCTGACATAACCAGGATGCCGCTCTTCGGATTTTTTGGTCTTCGCCCACTTGGCCGTCGCCCTCCTGACGGTTGATGCGAGGGCCTCGCCCAGATTGCGCGGTTTAGACATCGGCGTCCTCCACATCTCCGTCGACGATGATCGAGGACTTGCCTCTGTCGGCGTATTGGATGTGCGCCGACGCCAGATGCAGGGCCATGATGACCGGTTGATTGGCGTTCGCCCGCACCGCGGCGAGCGTGCTCTCCAGGCCTTCGCCGGTCCTGCCGAACCTGCGAAATGGGTTAGAGATTCCGACACTCCAGTTCGCGCCGGTGACGATCAGGCGCTTCTCGCCGGAGTTTCCATCGAGGCCCGACTGGCGGAGCCCGAAAGCACATTCAACGATATAGGGAAGGTCCAATGAGACCCCGGTCTGCCGCTCATATTTGAAGGTCTCCTCGGCTCCGCCGGCGGCCAGAAAGCGCGCCTTGAGATGCTCGCGGCCGATGACGCCGAGATGCTTTGGCGGGACCGGCGCCGAGTGGCGCTTCATGGCGTTGAGCAGCTGACCAATGCCAATTCGATTGACCCTGTGTTCCCCGAAAAAGCGGCGCAGCGAGAGTCGCGATGCGCCAATCTCCTCTAGGATCGCCTTCTGCTTTCGCGTGCTGCTCAAGTCGCGGAATTCGGCGATGAACTCGCGCACCGGCCGGTCCTGCCCAAGGCGACGATCACGTGCGACATGCGCCGACAGATAGCGTTGGAGCCGCGCCTCAGTATACCACCACGCAGAGGTCGGATTGTGGGGAAACCATTTCGTCCAGTTGGGATTGGTCGCCTTAACCTTGACGAAGTCCGCGCCGTCCCACCTGCCGCTCAAGCTCAAGTGCGGGTTGAACCAAACATAACTCTCGGCGAGCGCCTTGAATTGCTTTTCGGCGTTCGCCAGCACATGGCCGTAGCCGAACCCGCTGTGCGGCGGCCACTTGATCAAGATTCGCGTCCCGATCGTTTTCGACGACGGCGCGGTCGTGTGCGTGATGAGGGGCTCGTTGCTGATGTGGTCGACCAGAAACCGGATCGCGTGCGCGACTCCTCCGGTCTCGATGATTGTGAGCCCGGTCGCCTCGTCTGTGTCGCTCTGGCTCTCCCGGTCGAGCACATAGCCCATGGCCAAGATCGTTTTGAGCGCATTGCCCTGGGCACCGCGGGACGGGCTGACGTAAGCCTCGCGCGAAGAGACGCGGATAGTGTAGTCGCAGATCGCGCGGATGGTTCCCTCGGGAATGCCGGGGCCGTTGTCGTCGATGATGATGGTCCCGTTTTTCGAATTGACCGCGATCCTGACGACCGGCGTAACCCACAGAATAAACGGCACAAATTGACGCGAGTGCCCTTCCAGGTCTCGCGGCGCATGGAATTCTGCTCCGCCCGTTCCGCGATTTGTAAAAAGCGCTCGCCGAAGACAGGCACTTTTTCACGGTCAAGGCGCTTGCCACGCCATCGACGCGGATGGCGATCCTTTGCCGGGAGGGCGACATCTTCATTTCGCCCTCGTCTCGATATAAGAGGCGTCGCGTTCGGGCCTGATGTCGACCGACGTTTCAATTCCAAGCACAACCGCGAGCCTCGGCTTCTTGCTCGGCCACCCATGCCGGATGGCATGAGGTGTGAAGGTCCGCACGGTCCTTGCCTACAAAGATCGTGACGAACGCGAGCTGCAGAACCAAACCGGTCACCAAATCTGGGATTGGCCGCTCGTCATCGCCAAGGAAGTGCTCGACAATTCGCTCGATGCGGCGGAGGAGGCGGGGATCGCGCTTCATCTCAATTTCGATCGAGCGGTCGCGGACAGTTTCAGGAAGTTCGCCAATGCCGGCCAGCGCCAGCGGACACCATGTCGAGAACTCGCGCGGTTCGTATCCACCGTCGCGTGTCGCCACGTTCATGGTGAAGGTCGCGAAGTCCCGATTGAACCCAGAGTTCATTAGCCCGCGAAGCGCTTGTCCCATTTCCTTGTCGCGCCCCATAAGAGCATCCATTTCGTCGAGGAGCATCGTCGGGCCATGCAACTCGATTAATCGAAGCAGAGCCGAAGGAGTGATGCCTGACGCCCCACGAGGTCTAGCGACCACGCGGGCGAGCGCGCTGAAGAGCGTCGTTTTCCCTGACCTCTTTTGCGGGGATTTGACGGCGAGGCGAGGGGAGACGTCGAAGGCGTCATGAACGTGAGTAAACACAACCCACAGCGCGATGGCGTCCGCTTGCGTTGAACTAAGGATCACGTACCCGCGAAGCGCCTGCACGAGTTCGCCGAGCATCGCTGCGCCGTCCACAGAGTGCGGCCACGGGTCGATGACAGGGAAGGTGATCGCACGGCCTTGACCGGGGTCATCCTGCGGCCGCTTAGCCTTCACGAGCCTGTCGAGAATCCCAACCGGAATATGAAGTTCCTTCGCCGCAGCAGTGCGAGCAACCGCATATTTGATCTCAGTGAGCACGCTCAATACGGCGACGCGACGTTCGATGGCGGCTTCGTCAGGAGTCGGCCTAGCGTCCGCAGCCTTGGGGAAGGTGGTCGTCACGGGCTTCGCAAGACCGAGGGCGGCGCGCCGCAGGGCCGCCGGGTCAGGCCATTCAGAGATAGCATCGGCCGCATCCCAGCCGATCGGCTCGAAATTTGAGCCGCGACCGCCCCCGTCAGTCGCAGCGAGAGCGTCAGCGTCGATCACGCTGACTTCGCAGCCCGGTTTGGTCAGGATCGCCGCAACCTCGTTGGCGTAGTTCGCGCCCGATTCGTCATTGTCCGGCCAGATCGTCACCTTGCGGCCGGAGAGGGGCGACCAGTCCGACTTTGCGGCCGCTTGCGAGCCGCCGGACGAGGTGACCACCACATGATTGGGAAGAATGCGCGTAGCCGCGTCGGCCGACTTTTCGCCCTCGCTGACGATCACAGGCGCGTCAGGACGGGACGCGAGCCGGTCGAGGCCGTACAGCGGCCTCGGCGCGGGAATGGCCTTCCAGCGCCAATGTAGGCCCTTGGCATTGCGCCAAAGCGTCAGGGGGCAGAATTCCTTGCGCCCGTCGGGAAAGTCGAAGCGCAAAATGCGGCAATGCTCTGCGCCGCTGGCGTCACGATAGATCCATGTCCCCGTGGGTTCGCCGTGCTTGAAATGTTGCGTCGGCGGCGGAGGCGCGTCGGCTGGAACAGGCGAGACAAGCTCGCCTTCGTCGGCCGCTCTTTGAACAAGTCCGGCACCGGTTGCGGGAACACAAAATTCGGATCGAGGTCGGGGTCCCATCGATTCGGATGTTCGGCCTACGGCGACGGCCGGAAGACAAGAATGGCAGCCCGAGATCACAGCCATCCAGCACGGGCCGCAACGTAGAGCCGGTCGAGTTGCGGCGAGAAGATTGATGTTCGACCGGGCCAAAGCTCCGGCCGTGATCTCGTCATCGGTGTTGTCGTGGATGTATTGGGGAAAGTTTCGCATCTTGCAGGGCAGCACGGCGACCGGATCGAGCGGCAAGCCGCGGCTCACCAACCTCATGGAACTCACGCTCGATACGAGCTGGTGGACGAGATCTGCGATGGTAGCAACGTCAGATCGGGCGCAACGCAACCTCCAAGACGTCACCGACGCGGGTTGATCTGCCTACCTGTTCGGGCCGAGGCTGGCGTAGTTGCCCCGGCCCGACTTTATTGTGCAGCCGCATCGCACTCGGCGTCCGCAATGCCTTGGGCCGCCGCCTTGGCAACCCATAGACGCGCCTCGTCCGGATCGCGCTCGCCTGCCAGACCTTGGGCAAGATAGCGGCCGAGCAACTGCTGGGCTCTGCCATGCCCGCGTTCCGCGGCCGCCCGCAGCCATCGCAGTGAAAAAGCCCGGTTCGCCGCGTCGCCGGCGTCGTTCAGGGCACCCAGCGCGAACATCGCCCCGACGTGGCCCTTGCCTGCCGCCTTCTCGAACAAGGCAACTGCCGTCGCACGGTCCGGAACGCCGCCACGACCGGTGACCATCATTTCGGCCAGCGCGGCTTCAGCCTCCGGTATGCCGACGGCGGCGGCCCGCGCAATCCAGGCGCGACCCGCCTCCGCGTCCGCCTCCACGCCCCGTCCTTCGACAAGCACACGACCATACCAATATTGCCCCATCGCGATGCCGTCTGCGGCGCGATGCAGCCATTGCGCTGCTTGCCGCTCATCCCGCTCGACGCCATTACCCTCGAGCAGGCAAAGGCCCAAGTTCAGGGCGGCCACCTGATTTCCGGACTCGGCCGCGCCTTGGAGCCAATCGCGCGCGCTCGCCCGATCTTCAGGATCGCTGTCGGCCAGGCCCTTCAAGATGAGGCTCGCGAGTTCCAGGCGGGCCCGGCTGTCACCGGCGTCTGCAACAATGCGCAACCAGTGCGCCGCCTCCTTCGGATCCCGCGGCGCTCCGGCGCCGTTCAGGTGGATGAGTCCCAGCGCCCGCGCCGCCACAGGATGGCCAGCCTCGGCTGCACGGCGAAACCAGATTGCCGCCTCGGCGAAGTTCGGCGGAAGCGCGCCGCCGGCCGCATAAAGGTCCCCGATCAGCGCGGCAGCCTCGGGATCGCCGGCGAGCGCAGCTCGGCGCAGCCAGGACTCCCCCTCGGTCGGATTTGGATCCACGCCCAGCCCCGCGATCAGCGCGCGGCCCCAGCATGCCTGTGCGGAGCGGTGGCCCATGGCAGCGGCTCGCCGGTAAAGCTCAGCCGCGGCCGCAGGATCGCGCTCAGTCCCCGTCCCGTGGTCCGTCAGCACGCCCAGCCAATAGATGGCCAGAGAGAGCCCCGCATTCGCCGCCCGACGAATATGCTCGGCCGCTCTACGCTCTTCATCTTCGTGACCCTTGGCCGATCGCAGCAGCGACAGCCCGTATCCGAGACTGCCCTGGGGTGAGCCGCCGTTGGCCGAGCGCTCGTACCAGCGATGCGCCTCATCGGGGTTGCGCATCGCTTCCGGGCCTGCCGACAAAATGAAGGCGAGAACGGCCTGCCCGTTGGCCAATTGGCGTTCGGCCGCCCGACGAGCCCATTTTTCGGCCTGCACGAAGTCGGGTTCAGCGGGCTCGTCGCCCGAGAACAAGCTCCCAGCCCCGCGCTCACCGGGGCGGGCTGCGCGGCTGCTCGGCGTGCCGACGCCTTCGATCAGGAGCGTCGCGAGCAGCCCCTGGGCTTCGGCGTGGTCCGCGGTTGCGGCGATCTCTAGCCAACGCGCCGCCTCGGTGCGGCTCGCCGGGACGCCGGAGCCTTGCAGATAAGATAGCCCGATCCGGTATTGGGCCTCCGTCACGCCGGCGCGGGCGGCGCGAGCAAGCAGCAGAAATCCCCGCTCCGCCTTGCCGTCGGCGAAGAGGCGGATGGCGCGCCGCAGCGCCGTCGCCGGCATCAAGCCCGCGACACGATCCAACAGGCTCGCCCGCGCCATGGGTCAGGGCCCGGAATGCGACGGATTTGAGGTCTTCATCATGGTTCGCGCATTCCCTGCGAAGTCGCCGGCAAGATCCGACCCAGCAAGTAAGCCAGGACCGTGCGCTTGCCGACCTTGATGTCGGCCGTGACGGGCATGCCGGGCAGGATCTTGAAGTCAGCGGGCACGTCGTGCAGCTTTATCGCATCGAGCGTGATGCGAGCCCGATAGAAGGGCTCGGCGCCGTCGGAACTTGCGGAAGCGGCGCCGGCGCGGGTCTTGCCCTCATTTTGCGCAGTGAAACTGTCTGCGCTGACCGTTCGCACCCGTCCCTCCGCCAGGCCGTACAACGAAAACGGGAAGGAATCGAACTTGATCGCGACCGGCGCGCCGTCGCGCACGAAGGCATCGTCTCGCCCGAGGATGTTTGCTTCGACTTCGAGCGGTACGTCGGCGGGGACCAAGGTGATCAGCTGCTCGCCCGTTTGCACCACGGACCCGACGGAGACTTTAGCGATCGTCAGGACGGTCGCATCGCGGCTGGCGCGCAGCTCCACGAGCTGGCGGCGCAACTGAGCTTTGCTCAGTTGCTGCTGGGCGTCGGCGAGCTTTTGTCGTTGTTCGGAGAGCTTCTGCGAAACCTCGATCCGCCAGTTCTCCTCGTCGGTGTCGCGTTCGGCGGCCATTGCTTCGAGATCCCGGCGCGCGCTCTCCTGGCTCTGCGTGGCGGTCGACAGCCCTCGCGCGATTTCCAGCTGGTTGTCCGTTGCGGCGAGCGAATTGAGGACCGTGCCGACTTGAAGCCGCTCCAAGGTCTTGCGCATGTTCAGGACTTGGTCGGCGACCGCCAAACGGGCCCGATAGGACTGAACGTCAGCGACGCTGCGCTCAATGGCGGCTTGCAGCCCGCTGATGCGCTGCTGGTAGATCTCGCGCTTGAGCTTGCGTTCCGACTGACGCTGAGCATAGATCGCGGCCTGCAACGACAGGTTCGGATCGGTGCCCTCATAAACGAACGGGCGTCCGGCCGCTTCCGCTTCGAGGCGCGAGACCTCGGCTGCGAGAGCCGAGACCTGCAACTCCGAGGTGCCGACATCGGCCGCCGTGAAAGTCGGATCGAGCCCGGCCAAGAGGTCGCCCGCATGCACGCTCTCTCCCTCTGTCACCTCGATGGCGCGGACGATCGAGGTTTCGAGCGGCTGCACGACGATTGTCGGCACGCGCGCCACGACTTTTCCCGGCGCCGTCACCACTCGGTCGACCGGAATCAGCCCCATGGCTGTGAGGCATGCGGCCAAGAGGCCTCCGATCGCCCAGACCGTGCCCTGCGCCGCGCGCGGGACCTTCTGGGCGATGATCGCCGAGGACGGCGACGAGAATTCCAGGATCACCGGAAACGTCGCATCGTCTTGCATGTGTTCGAGGCTAGCGGCGGCGGCCGAGCGCTGCGACAAGAGTGGCATGACCGAGCCCCTGACTTTCGACATGGCGATTTTGCTGACCCCAGGGCGGTAGGTCAGACACCGATCCAGCAACGCGCCGTGCGGGCCGATATCGACCGCCCTCCCCCTGTCCAGCACCAGGATCTGGTGGCACTCGACCAAGGACGACAGACGGTGCGAGATGATCACCATCGTCCGGTCGCGCGCGATGCGAAGCAGGTTGGCGTTGAGCAGCGCCTCGCTTTCGGGATCGAGGGCGCTCGTCGCCTCGTCGAGAATGAGAATGCGCGGATCGGTGATCAGCGCCCGGGCGATCGCCAGCCGCTGTCGTTGTCCCCCCGAGAGGTTGGGCGAACCCTCCTCGATCAGCGTCTCATAGCCATTCGGCATACACTCGATGAATTCCTCGGCGCCGGCCAGTCGGGCCGCCCGCACGGCATCGTCGAGCGTCAGCCCGGGACGACCCGCAATGATGTTGTCTCGGATGGAGCCGCGGAACAGGAAATTGTCCTGCAGCACGACGCCTAGGCTTCTGCGCAGGTGGCGCAGGTTGATGGCGCGCAGATCGGCGCCGTCGATTCTCAAGAAACCGCTGTAGTCCCGGTTGATCCCTTGCATCAGCCGGGTCAGCGTCGACTTGCCGGACCCGCTGCGCCCGACGACGCCCAGCATGGCGCCGGCCGGAACCTCGAAGCTGACGCGTTCAAGCGCCGGAAGCTTGCTGCCGGGATAGGTGAAGCTTACGTCATCGAACGTTATTGCGCCCTCGAAGCGCGGGAGAAGCCCACCGTATGCGGCTTCCGCTTCCGGCGGACGGTCGAGCACCGACGCGGCTTCGCTGATGGCGGCGCCAACCAACTCATAGTCTTCGATCAGCCGCGCCAATCCGACCAGCGGCTGCGCCACCCGCATGCTGAGCATCATGAAGGCGAACAGGGCGCCCACAGCGGCGCCGGAGGCGTCGGTCAGCGTCATATACGCGCCGACCAGCACGACGCCGCTCGACATGAACCGCTCGATTGGCGTGACGATCGTCTGCGGCCAGTTCGACAGCCCGCCGAAAGCGAGACGCCGCTTCGAGACCTCAGCAACGCGCGCATCCCATAGCGCTTTGCGCTGCGGCTCGAGCGCCAGCGATTTGACCGTCCGGATGCCGAAGACGGTCTCGCCGAGCACTGCGGCCTTCTCTGTCTCCGCGACCACGACCTTGGCGAACAAACGTCGGGTAGGATGCAAGAAGCCAAGAATGACGAGGCCTATGGAGGCAGCGCCGGCGAGCACGATCCAGGCCAAGAACGCATTCAGGAAGAACAAGAACGGCAGCAATACGATGAGCGTCATCAGGTCGAGAAACGTCGTCAGCAGCTTGCCTGTCAGAAATTCGCGGACCTTGTAGACGGCGACCATCCTGTGCATCGTCTCGCCGGCCGGACGGCGTTCGAAATAGTCGAGCGGCAGCCGAAGCAGGCGATTGAACACATGCAGGTTCAGCCTGGCGTCGAGGCGGCCGACAATGAGCACGATCAGTCGCCGGGCGTAGCCGAGGAATGCCTCGAATACGGTCGCGATGGCGAGCATCGCCGCGAGCAGGCCGAGCGTCGAATAGCTTCGGTAGGTCAGCACCCTGTCCACGGTCGACATGACCACCAGGGGCGGGAAGATCGTGAGAAAGCTCAGCGCCAGGGAAGCAAGCCCGATATCGCGGAGCAATGCCTTCTCCTGCAGGACGAGGCGGGCGAGCCACGCCAAGGAGAAAGACGCGTCTGCCCCGGATTGGCTGCGTTCGGGACGCATGAGCAGCGCTTCGCCGGACCAGACCTGCTGCAATCGCAACTCGTCGGCGGGGATGCGCGCCTCGCCGCCCCGCGTGGGGTCGGCGAGGAAGACGACATTGCGCTCGGGATTCGCGCCGACCAGGAGTCCTGCGCCTCCGTCGGTGAAGAGCAGCACAACCGGTCCGGCGTCTTCGAACCGGAGAAGCTGCCGCCAGCGCAACCGCACTGCCCTGGCCTCGAGCGCGGCGTTACGGGCCCAGGCGGAGAGCTTTGCAGCGGTGGGCGTGGCGTCGCCCGTAGGGCAGAGAAATTCGGCCGGATCGAGCTCCACGCCATGGTGCCTGGCCGCCGCCATGACGGCCCGGACACGCGGATGGATCGTGTCGATGCGAACTGAATCGCCCGCCGCCGGCGGCCTGCCCAATATTGTCACGAGCCGGCCCTCTCAATCGATGGTCCCTTGCGATGGTCCGAGGACGCTCTCGGCGCTGCAGACCCGTCACGCCAACGACCGCGCCCAATTCCCGCGGGCCGTCGCCTGACTTTGCAAGCGGGCCCGGAGCGCGTTGAACAGTCGACTTGCGCCCGATCGGCGCGTGTCTGGATCGGGCGCGAGCCAGCTTACGGACTTAGCCATTTAGCCGTGCATGGAGTGCATCGGCGCCATGGCCGAGTGATGCATTTCAGGATTGGCGCTCAACAAGCCGAAAAGGCCGTGCTTCTCATCCTGCAACCCGGCTGTGAAGTAGATCGCGGTTGGATTGTCGACGGGGCCGCTGCCCGTGGTGAGAGCCCAGAGATCCTGGATCACGATCGGCTTCCCGTTGGACCCGTCCACCGTGCCGACGAACTTATCGTTCTTCGGATTGAAGGCGTTGATTTCGCCGTTGCCGAAATTGCCGACCAGCAGGTCGCCGGCCAAGTCGCCGAAGCCCGCGGGCGCGATGGCGAGGCCCCAGGGCGAATTGAGCACGCCCATCGACGCCACTCTCTGCATATGAGTCCCGTCCAGGTTGAATTCGTCGACGAAGCCGTGCCCGGCTCCTGCGACATCGTCATGCTTGGCGGCGTCCTGCAGCGCAAAGGTGACGAACAAGTGTCCGTCGAGCACTTGAACATCGAATGGCGCATAGCCCTTCGGCACGGTCGGATCGGTGAAGCTGTCGACCTTCTGAAAATTCGAGTTGTAGACTTCGACGAAGCCGCTGCGGAAATTCGCCGCGTAAAGCATGGTGCCCTGGCTGGTCTGGGCGATCGCCAAGCCCTTGTAGACGGCGCCGGTGCCCCCCATCGAATTGTCGACGGCGATGACCGAACTGCCGGCGTTGACGGCGGGGTTCCAGCCGGAAATCGTTCCGTCCTCGGTCGCGAAGAGGAAAAGAGAGGATGCGGTCTTGCCGTTTTGGGAAATGTCAAACCCGCCGGAACTGTTGAAGACCTGCCCGTCCGGAGCGGAGGGAGTGGTCTGCCCCGGAGGCGGCGCAATCGTTATGGAGGGGAGCATTGTAAACGGCTGTCCCGAGCCGTCCTTGAGCGATGCCAAGCCTGTACCATTGTCAGATATCCAGAATGGTCCGTCCGGGGGAAACGACACGCCCCACGGATTGATGAGATTCGGATCGACGTTTGCCGCAGCCGCATAGCCAAGCGAGACCAAATTGGTCTGCGAATCCGTCACCAAATTGAGCTGCGAAAAGGTAGAATCGTCCATGGGTTTCATGGGTTTATCCTCTCAACAGGGTTTCTCTCGGCGCCGCGTCGAGGGCGTAGAGATGCCGGTTAGAACACCTCTCCCTGGCGGCCTATTCGGCGGCGGGCGAAAATTCGCTGGGCTTGGATTTCGCATGCCAATGCCCTAACGGCGCGATGGGCCAGCCACGCGTCGACCGTAGCGTGGGCGGCGGCCCGCTCGTCGACGGTCGCCGCAGTCATGGCAGACGGAAAAGCGAGCGCCGCCGTCGCTCAGATCGTCGAGACGACGTTGTCGCGGGAAGTCGGGCGTTAGCCCAACTTGCGCAGAATTGGGGGTGTGGCCTAGGCAAATCAATGCCTTAGACGAAAAGTCGTCACTACATTTCTCGTTGAGGGAGGCGGTTTAGGCGCTGAGGGCGAGAATGGGCGACTCGTTTTCGGGAGGGCGCATGCGCTTGGGCAAGACGATGCCGAGGCGATCAAGGAGCGCCGCCTGAGCGGCGTCGGGCTGGGCCACGCAACGCAATCGGATCTCGCCGCGCGTTGCGGTCGGCAAAGCAGCTGCGGGCCCATGGCGCGCTGGCCACAAAGCTGCTTCGCACCTTCACCGCCCAGACCGAGGCGCTCGCAAAGATCAAGCGCGGCGGGGAGCAGACAGTCAGGGTCGAGCATGTCCACGTCTATCCCGGCGGCCAAACGATCGTCGGGGCCGTGTCGAACCGGAAGGTGGAGGGAGGGGGAGTTGATGAAAAAGAGAACCAAGCCTATGGAACGCTCCACCCGCGAACCCTTACCGCTGCGCCTGGCGCCGCGATGCTTGGCCCGAACGCGGTCGGGGACGCCCTGCCGAAACCCGCGGCGAAAGGCAAGAAGCGCTGCCGCCTCCACGGCGGCGCTGAAGGTAGCGGTGCACCCTGCGTCGAGCCGAACGGCTCCTACCGTCATGGGCTCTACACGCGAGAGGCCATCGCCGAGCGCAAGGCAATGCAGGAACTCATTCGCCGCATGAGAAAAACAGCCTGGGCCCTAAGTGAACACCAAAATTATTCGGACGTGCGAATCGGAATCAGACAACCACGCGTCAAGGCGTAGGGACGCCTCCGGGAATATGCGCGTCGATCGAATACGGCGCCGGCCTAAGCTGTTTAAATGCTCACGAAGCGCAACCCCACGACGGAACGGGTCGACGCCAGCGCGGATGCGTCTGACGAACGCGAGATTCTGTCTCGGTTGGGACATGCGGAGCGCAGCCATGGCGTCGACCTTTCACGTCTATTTCGGAGCAAACGGGCTGACTGCGTCGCCGAAAACTCCGGCGACTCGAACCGGCGGACTGTTTTGCTACGTTCGCCGAAGGTTTCGACGATGCCCTTGAGATGCCGACCTATCCGGCGTTCCTCGGCCTGTTATACGCACTGGCGGGAGTGACCCTGGTGTCGCTCTCGTCGTTCGCCGACGCGCTGCAACTCGCCTTTCCGCTCGCGGCCGGCTTCGCGCTTGTCGGCCCTGCCGTCGCAGTTGGCCTTTATGAGATGAGCCGCCGCCGCGAGCAGGGGCTTGAGGCGGACTGGCGCGACGCTTTCGCGGTCGTGCGGTCGCCGGCGCTGCCTTCGATTCTGGCGCTCGGTCTTCTGCTGTTTGCGATCTTCGCAGCCTGGATCGGCGCTGCGCAGCTTCTCTATGTCCACATCTACGGACCCGATCCGCCCGCCGCGGCCATTCCCTTCTTCCGCGACGCTCTCACGACGACCCGCGGCTGGCTGCTCGTTGTCACGGGCGGGTCGATCGGCTTCTGCTTTGCGGCGCTCGCGCTCTGCCTGAGCGTGATCTCGATTCCGCTGATGCTCAACCGCGACATCGGGCTTGTGCCTGCGATCGGCGCTTCGTTGCGCCTTTCGCGCGAATGTCCCATGGCCGTCGCGCTGTGGGGGCTGATCGTCGCTGCGGCGCTCGTCGTGGCTTCGCTGCCGCTCTTCATCGGCCTAGCAGTCGCCATGCCGACGCTCGGTCATTCGACATGGCGGCTTTATCGACGGGCCGTCGAGCGCGAGGCTCGTCTCCTGCCGAACAGAGACGAGCCGGAGGAGCCCGCCGGCAGAATCCCAGGCAGTCGAGCGAAGCGCTTCGCAACGCCGGAAATCGGAAGACCCATGCTGCATCCGTCATCCGATGAGGGGCATCGTTGGCGCATTCGGAACAGGACATCGTTCGCCTCCCGCCGGACGAGGAGCGAAGCATCGTTCATCAGGCCTTGACGGATCACTATCGCAAGACGCTGGACGAGCCGATCCCGGCGCTCGGCAACCAGACGCCGCGCAAGGCGGTCAAGACTGCGAAAGGCCGGAAGAAGGTGATCGCGTGGCTGAAGATGCTGGAGAACCAATCAGCGCAGCAGCGTCCCGAGGATCCGATGGGCGCCTACGACTTCACGTGGCTGTGGCGACGCCCGTCGCAATGCGCATGACTTTGACGGCGTTGCCGATGACATCGGCGGGACGCTTCTCGCCTTTAGGGCCGGTGGGCATTTTCGACCAATAGCTGGATACGTGGCCGCGAATTATCACCGTGAACGGCCAACGAGATATGAGTGACCCGCTTGACCCCGGGAGTCACGCTAGTCTTCCCGTCCACGAAAATCATAATCTCTTCGCCTACATGGGGAACAATTTCGAATTGGGCGTTTATGCCGCCACTATCGTCCCAAACTTCACACCACACCATCGCGCAAGCTCCGTGATTTGTGTCAAGCATACCACGGGACAGGGGCGCAGCGCGAGCGATTGTCAATCCCACAATCCCGCATCTAATTCGTGAGCACGGGCGAAACGGGCGGTGGAGCGGGCGGATTTCGGCCGCGGCCGCGGGTCGAGGCGGGTACGAGACGAGCATGCTCGCGCTATGGTTGTAGGCGACCGCCCTCCTGCATCGTTGACGAGTTCCCGCCCCGATCCTGCGGTCACGGCTACGCCGTGGCCGGCCGAGCCCGGCGGCGTTTGCAGGACTGGCGGAAGAAGCCGGGCGATCATCCGCTCGGCGCCGGCTGCAGGGAAAGGATGGCGGCGCGCGCGTCGCGGATCAGGTCGAGAGCGCCTGCCGAAAGTCGCACGATCAGCCGGCGCGCGTGGCGCACGACGCGGCCCGCCAGGGCGATCAGATGAAACCGCATCGCCTTCATGCGCCGCGCCGCCCAATCGCCGCCGAGCACCAGACGCTTCATCATCGCGTTGAGATTGTGGGCGAGAACCATGATCGCCCACCACGCCGCATTGGCCCCGAACAGCCCGCTCGGCAGCCGCCCGCCGGCGAGATCGTCCTTCATCACGGCGTGCGCTTCCTCGCTCTTGCCGCAGCGCTCGCGCTGCCAGCGGATCAGTTCGTCGCCCGCCAGCGTGCGGTTGGTGACGAGGCCGAACAGCTTGTAGCGGCCCAGCGTCGGAAAGCTCATCGTCGGGAAGGGCAATTGCTCGGCATCGCCGAGATCGAGTTCACCCAACGGCTCGCGGATCGCCAGAAAGCGGTAGTCCGGCGCCGTCTTGCTCATGCCCGCCCAGTTCGGCACGTAGCCGACTTCCGCCCATTGCTGGCCGGCGGCGTAGCGCTCGCCATCGACGATCCGATCGAGCGCCTGCCAGGCCGCCTCGGGCAGTTGCGCCACCGCCTGCCTGAACTCCCCGGTCACGTCCGCCCCGATGGCGAATTCGATCACCCCGAAGCGCCGGTTCTTGCCCTCGGCGCAATACTTCAAAAGATCGTGCTGATAGGCGGCCGTATCCGAGCGCAGGTAAAGCTTCCTCACCCCGGCCGGAAGCAGGCGCGCCGCCTCTTCGAGAACGCGCAATTGCTCATGCCCCGCCGGCACGTTGCCGTCGCGGAACTCCGAATGCACGATCAGGCCCTGCTCGGCCCACCAGCTATTGAGCGGCTGATGAGCGGCTGATAGGCCTTGAAGTGCTTGTAGCAGTACAGCGCCGCCCGCTTGTGCGTCTCAACGAGCGTGGCGTCCATGTCGAGCTGCGCCTGAACCGCCTGCAGAAGATCGCCGTTCACCCGCCACAGGCCCGCCACGCCCTCGCTCGACGCCGGGATGAACGCCCGTCCGGCTTCCCGCCGCGCCTCCTCGCCGGCATCGTGAAACCCCGTAAGCCAGCGGCCCGTCGCATGCGGCGAGGGCAGCGTGCGCGACCGCTGCCGCCGCCAGCGCCGCGCCTCGGCCCGCCGCTCCCGCCGAGTGCGCCCGTGCGCGTCCGCCGCCCGCACCAGCCGGCACAGACCGCCGTCCGCCTCCAGCCGGTCGAGATCGTCGAGACCCTCGCCCCCGGCAAGGTTCAGCAACACCAGCCCCGACACCATCTGCCGATCGCTCCAGCCTTGGCTGCCGCTCATCGCCACGTGGCGCGCCACCGATTGCTCCAGTCCGGCCGCGCGCCACAGCTCCAAATACAGGGGAAGCCCCGCAAGACCGGTCAGTCCCGCCTCGCCCGCCTCGCTTTCGTACTGGAACGGCAAGAGCCCCTGTGTCACCCTCACTCACCTCGTTGGTGATGGCGTTGATTCGCAAATCTCAGCCTATCTCACTGATCAATCAGGACCAACAGGGCACTTCACTTCCTTTGATGCGGAATCAGGGAATCCCCTTAAATTTCAAACTGAGACACTACCCCATGATCGAGAGTGTGGCGCGAGCGAGCATTTTCTGCGATTGTGCCGCGCAAATTTTCATGACGGCGCGCGTGCGCCTGGCGGGCGAGGTCGCTTGATCCGGCGCGAACATCGAATGCGCCTTCGCAAGAAGGCGGAAAGGAGAGCGATGGCGGAGGCGAACGGACAGGCTCCTGCGGAGTGCCGGGACAAACCCTGGATCTTCCGCACCTACGCCGGACACTCGACTGCTCGTGAATCGAATCGGCTTTACCGTCAGAATCTCGCAAAAGGCCAGACAGGACTGTCGATAGCCTTCGATCTGCCCACCCAGACCGGACTCGACAGCGACCACGCCCTGGCGCGCGGCGAGGTCGGCAAGGTCGGCGTCGCGATTTCGCACATCGGCGACATGCGGACCTTGTTCGAGGACATTCCACTCGCCTCGATGAACACTTCGATGACCATCAACGCCACAGCCGCGTGGCTGATGGCGCTCTATATCGCGACGGCCGACGAGCAGGGTGCTCCCCGCAGTCAGCTCCAGGGCACGACCCAGAACGACATCATCAAGGAATATCTGGCGCGCGGCTCTTACGTGTTTCCGCCGGACGCGTCGCTACGCCTCACCAAGGATCTTATTCTCTTCTGTGCGCGCGAGACGCCGAAGTGGAACCCGATGAACGTCTGCTCCTACCATTTGCAAGAGGCGGGCGCGACGCCGGTTCAGGAGCTGAGCTACGCGCTGGCGACGGCGATCGCCGTGCTCGATCGCGTGCGTGGGTCGGGCGAGGTCGACGAGGCGCGTTTCGCCGAGGTCGTAGGGCGGATCTCCTTTTTCGTCAACGCAGGCATGCGCTTCGTGACCGAGCTCGCGAAGATGCGGGCGTTCGTCGAGCTTTGGGACGAGATCACCCGCGACCGCTTCGGCGTCAAGGATCCGTCCAAGCGACGTTTCCGATATGGGGTGCAGGTCAATTCGCTCGGCCTGACGGAGCAGCAGCCGGAAAACAACGCCTATCGAATCCTGATCGAGATGCTGTCGGTCGTGCTCTCGAAGGACGCGCGGGCGCGCGCCATCCAGTTGCCCGCCTGGAACGAGGCGCTTGGATTGCCGCGTCCCTTCGATCAGCAGTGGTCGCTTCGTTTGCAGCAAATCATGGCCTACGAGACCGATCTGCTTGAATTCGGCGACATTTTCGACGGCAGCAAGGAGGTCGCCGCCCTCGTCGGCAAGCTCAAACGCGAAGCGCTGGACGAGATCGCGGAAATCGACGCGATGGGGGGCGCCGTTCAGGCGATCGAGACCGGCCGACTGAAGGCGAAACTGGTCGAATCCAACACCCGGCGCCTCGAGGCCATCGAGCGCGGCGAACAAGTGGTCGTCGGCGTCAACGCTTTCACGAATTCAGAGCCCTCGCCCCTGACGGCGGGCGAGAACTCCATCATGGTTCCCTCGGCCGAGGCGGAGGCGGAACAGATTGAAAAGTTGAAAGCCTGGCGGGCGGCGCGCGACGAGACGCGGGTCAGACGGGCGCTGCAAGGGCTGCGCGCCGCCGCCGCGAGCGGAGCCAACATTATGCCTGCGTCAATCGAAGCGGCCAAGGCCGGCGTGACCACGGGCGAATGGGGCGCCGCCCTGCGGGCCGAGTTCGGCGAGTTCCGCGCTCCGACCGGCGTATCGCCTAGGGCGCGGCAGGAGGCGGCCGGTCTCGACGCCTTGCGCGGCGAGGTCGAGCGCGTTTCGCTCAAGCTCGGCCGCCGGGTCCGGCTCCTGATCGGAAAGCCGGGCCTCGACGGACATTCCAACGGCGCCGAGCAGATCGCGACGCGCGCGACCGATGCGGGGATGGACGTGGTCTATGACGGCATCCGTTTTACTCCGGCGGAAATCGTCGAGCGCGCCAAGTCGGGCGTCCATTGCATTGGCTTGTCGATTCTGTCGGGCTCGCATGTCGCGTTGACGGAAGAAGTTTTGGCGAACATGCGTGCGGCGGGCCTGGAGCGCGTGCCCCTCATCGTCGGCGGCATCATCCCGCCCGCCGACGCTGAGCGGTTGCGCGCCGCCGGAGTCGCGGGGGTCTATACGCCCAAGGATTTCGAGATCAACGAAGTGCTCGGCGCCATTGTGGCCGAAGTCGAGAGACGGCTCGATCGGGACGCGTCTGTGGCGCAACGTTGATCCCTTTCGGGTGGCGTTCCTCAAGCCTGCGTAGTGGGCCTCAGATGCGTGTTGCGAACAGCAGGATCGCCGCGGCGGCGAGAGTGAGCATCGAGGCGACATAGGGAAGCAGGCGTGATCGCGGGGGTTGTTTTCGAGGACACGATTCGCCGCATACACCCTTAGCTGCGTTGCTGGAGACGGGACCACGCCCCAACCTCGTACCGGCCAACTATGACGCTTCCGTTGGCTTCGACTTCTGCACGCATACGCTCATAGAGCGTGACCGGCGCAAGATCAGCGATAGTCGCTACGCCCATCTCTTCCATCACGGGACCCATTGTGACCGCAAGGTCGGCGATCAAGTCCAGACCGCTGAGACTGTTGGATCCCCCTCCAACCAAGGCCTGTAATCCCACAGTAGGCGCATTCAGACCGGCGCTAAGAAATGCGGAATGCAAGCTAAGGCCCATTTGGGTGCTGGTGCCCACCTTGCGGAACGTCTTGACGATCCAGTCGCAGCAAAGATCATAGGTCGGGGCCGGCGGGAATGATCGCGCGCCCCTCCAATCCGCCTCATGGAAGACAACTGTCCCGCCTGGTCGCAGATGACGCGCAATCCCCCTCAGCATGGCAGCCGGGTCAGTGGAGAACATCAAGAGATACCGACCCACGACGGCGTCAAATGGTCGGTCGAAGGTCAACATTGTTGGGTCGCCATCGCGAAAGGAGACGTTGCTCAACGAACGTTCCATTGCGCGTCTCCGAGCAGAGGTTAAGGCGGTTTCCGATCTATCCGTGCCAACAACCTCGCCCGCAGCGCCGACTAACTCGGCGGCGAGAAACGCAACGTCACCAGCGCCGCTGCCAATATCCAGTACTCGCATTCCAGCTGCGAGCCCTGCGTTTCGAAAGAACTGTCACGCAGCATGCGGATTTCCCGCACTGCGCTCTCCTGTTTGCTTCGCCTCAAGGATTATGGGCCCTATCCTGCTGGAGCGGCTTTCGGCGCTGGTCGAACCACTCGGTAGCCATTGAACAGCTTCAGAGTTTGGTACAGCCATCCCCTACTCCACCGCGCCCAGCCGAAGCCCTGTCGGTTCCGGGCTCACACATGGACGTACAATCCCCGGAACTTCCAGGACGTCTCAGCCTTCGCCTTGACGTCGTTTCGTGGACAGGTTCGCGGAGCCCAAGGTCTCCTCCCGTGTTTCCCGGCAACGGCTCTCATTGGGTGCGCTTAGAGCCCGCGACGTGTTCCGCCATGGTCACCTCCCGCATCTGTCTGTTTAGAGCGGTATCCGAACGGATTGAATCGGTTGGGGGATTCCCGAATCGGTTAATTTCTGCTTCGTCATTCACGCTGCGAGAATGGGGGCGGCGGGGATGGGTCTTTCCAACGATCTTCGCGAGCGCGTGGTTGAGGCGGTGGTCTTGGGCGGGTTGTCGCGCAATCAGGCGGCCGCGCATTTCAAAGTGAGCATAGCGAGCGCAGTGCGCTGGGTGAAGCGGTTCCAAACCACGGGCGAGATTTCGCCGGCGCCTTCTGGCGGCGACCGACGCTCCGGCCGGATCGAGGCGCATCGCGACTATCTGTTGGGCCTGATCCGGCGCAGCCCGGACATGACGCTGCTCGAGATCCAGGAGCGGCTGATCGCCAATTGCGGCGAGCGCTTTGCGGTCTCTGTGCTGTGGCGTTTCTTCGACCGTCACGAGATCACCTTTAAAAAAAGGCTCAATTCGCGTTAGGTTGACATGGCCATTTGAGCTCCTCCGCCGATGGCGGCATTGAGGCATGTTCGGGGCGTGGGATTGTGCTTGAGGCCGGCGAGGTGGAACCACCTGAGGTAGCTGTCGAGGTATTTTGTGGCGATGCCGCGATGGGGGCGCAGGAAGGTTTTGAGGCTCTCGTGGCGACTGTTGACGGTCTGGATGTGTAATTCGCCGCGGACACGTTCGCCGTTCGACTGGTTGAGCGCTTCATGGCTGACGCCGAGGGCGGCGGCGCAAGGCGGGTAGACGTTATTGCCGTCGGTGACGAGCAAGGCGTCCTTACCCAGAACGGGCGCCAGCACCGGCTTGATGGTCTGGACGGTCACGGCCGAGAGGACGGCGCTGATGGTGGCGCCGCTCCGGTCGGCGGCCACTAGGATCGGCGTCTGTTCGTCCGAAAGGCCGCGCTTGGCTGCCTTTCCGCCCCGCCTGCGAGCCTTGCGCCCGAGGCGACGCTCGCCCTTACGGCTTGATAATATGTAGGTTTCATCGACTTCGACGATGCCGCTCAACAGGCGCGTGGGGTTCTTGGCGGCGCGCAGGAAGCGATGTCGCCAGCGGAACGCCGTGCTCACAGCCACCCCGCACCGCTCGGCCGAGGCGGCCACCGTCTCGCCCTCGCTCAACGACTGACCAAAATCAAGCCAGCGTTCCTTCTTGCGCAATTGGGCCAGCGGCGTTCCGGTCAGCGCGTTGAAGCTTCTGCGGCAATCCTTGCAGCGGAAACGGCGCAGGCCGTCGGCTTGGCCCCCGCCCACCGACGCCCCGCTGCAGTGCGGACAGCGACGCGCCTCGCCCAAGCGCTCCTCGATCGCCGCCGCCACCGCCGCTCTGGGCTGCCGGCCGGCCAGCACCGCCTCGAGCTCTTGGCGCTGCTTCGCCGTCAGACCGTCGATCTCCGCCAGCCACGCTCGAAACATCCCCTGATCCATCGCAAACCCCTGTCAATCCATAATAAATCGTAGCACAAACAGGCGTGTCAATCAAACGCTAATTGAGCCTAAAAAAAACAGCGCATGCCGAGGAACAACAACGCGCGGACGTGCAAAGTCGACGCCGGGAATGGTTCGCGCGGCAGCTCGATCTCGATCCGACGAAACTCGTTTTCGTTGACGAGACCGGAGCCTCCACCAATCTCGCGCGCAAAGGCGGACGTTGCCGGCGCGGGCGCCGCTTGCGGGCGGCCATCCCGCACAGTCACTACAAAACGGTGACTTTGGTCGCCGGCCTTCGCCTTCGCGGCCTGACGGCGGCAAAGACTTTCGATGGACCGATCAACGCCGCCCTGTTCGAGGATTGGCTGGAGACATGCCTCGTCCCCACGCTCTCGCCCGGCGAGATCGTCGTCATGGACAATCTCCCGGCTCACAAGGGGCCGCGGGTCGAGCAACTCATCAAGGCGGCGGGCGCGGAGTTGCGATATCTCCCAGCCTACAGTCCTGATATGAACCCCATCGAAAAAGCCTTCTCCAAGCTCAAAGCCTTCCTGCGCAAAATCGCCGAACGGACCGTCGCGGGCCTCATGCGCGCCCTCGAAACCTGCGCCGAAATCTTCAAGCCCTCGCAATGTACAAATTACTTCAAATCCTGTGGTTATGAGCACGATACAGGATGATCGGATTCCGCCTAAATTCGTTTTGTTGGCGAGGAAAATGAGGTCGGAAAATTGGCGACCCCCGCTCCGCCCTGAGCCGAGATTCTCCAGACGGAAGCCTCGTTTAAGCTGAGACTGTCCCCGCTGACGGCCCGGACGCGTCGCTTTTGACTGCGAGCGCGCTCCGAAAGGTGTCGGTTCCCGTAGCGAGCAAAATAACGGCGAATTTTCTGTCTTCAAGGCACGGGTCTCCCGCAGTTTTTGATGGAACGCGTGACAACCGAACGCATTACCCAGTCGATGCAATGGGCGGCGGCAGCGGTTCCGCGATCAGCGGCAAAATGTCAGCGAACAGGCTTTTGGGATTCGCGGCCTCGGTCATCCGGAACGCGACATATCGATAGTGGCCCCCGACCTTCGCGCCCAGCCGTGAAAACCATATGATCATTGTTCGGTTCTGTCCGGCTGCTTCGGGTCGATCTGATTCGCCACGCCGTCGGCGAACGACCGGTATTTGCGCACAGCGGTCATTGCAGATTGTGACGGACGTCGCGGTTGAGGGGATAGCGGCTATCCCCACGCTTCTGCGCCTGCTCTGGTAATGAAAATGTGTCGCTTCGGTCCCGCGTCAACTGCGTCGAGATCTGAACTCAAGCCACGCGCCGCCCCTCACGCCAGACCGCGCGCACGACAGGCTCGCCGTCGTGGGTCGCGACGCGCAGAAGATCGGCGCGACGGCCGGCCGCGATCTCGCCCCGATCATCGAGGCCGGCCGCTTCCGCCGGGGCCTTGCTGACGAGCCGGATGGCCCCGGCAAGTCCGCCGATCGCGGGCGTGTCTGCGAGCCGGAACGCCGCCATCAGGAGCGCCGCCGGCACATAGTCGGACGACAGAATGTCGAGATGGCCGGCGTTGGCGAGTTCGCGGGCCGCGACATTGCCGGAGTGCGATCCGCCCCTGACGACGTTCGGCGCGCCCATCACCGTCGCCATGCCGAGCGCGCGCGAGGCCGCCGCCGCTTCCCTGGAAGTCGACGTAGTGAGGCAGCTTCAGATGCTCGACGAAGCCGGTCGCCTGCACGTTGTCGCAGTGCGACAGAACGAATTCCTCGTCCTGCGCCGGGCCGTTGCGCTCCTCGGCGAATTCATCGGCGCGCAAGGCGCGGTCGACGAGCGCCATCGCCATCGCCTTCCGCTCGCTCTGGCCGAAAGCGAGGCCGTAGCCGCGGGTGAAGCGGGGCGGGCCGCCGTCGCGGCCCGGAAAAAACGAATTCCTCCCGCCAAACATTCCTCCAGATTTAGGCGAGGCCCTATCCAAGATAGATCGAACGCTTCGCGAGTCGGATGAATGGTGCGTGGCTGGGTTGGCGGCGTGTGCGATTGCGGCGAGTCGCGCAAAGCGCAATCGCGCGGGCTGAACGGACTGATGGCGCGGAGGCTGGCGTCGTTGCGGCCGCGCTGCTAGCATACGGGTTCTGGCAGTAGCTTTGGAATGAACGTCTTTAGTGTGCCGCGTCGCTCGGTTCAGCCCGATGCCTCAGTTCGTGGCTGGAACCCGCTCGGGATGAAGCGGCGCAAACGCCGAACCCGACATTAAGCAAGGTGAATGGCGATGGTCGCGAGGCTGCAATTAGTACATGGGGACATGTTCGATGGTCCCACTGATCTCATTGTTCTCCCATGCTCGACAGGGGGCACAGTCACCGAAACGGTCCGAAGGCGTCTCCGATCTTTCGAAATACCAAATCCGCGACGCATGAGGCTCGGTGAAATTGATTTTCAGCAATCGACTAGACCTCTCCAGCAATTAGCCAGTTTCTTAGCCTTCGCCGCGTCAGTGCAGGTTTATACTTCAAGTATTGAAGCAATTGAACAAATTGGTCGACAATTGGGGACCTTTGCGGCCGAAAACAAGTCTGTCTTGCAAGTTTCTGCGCCGCTTCTTGGAGCAGGTGCTGGCGGACTTCGATCTCACGACGTTGTAGAACGTCTCACTAAAGGGTTCCTGGAAGCCGCACCCGAACAAGCCACGCTTAAGATTTACATTCTTGATCAAAATGTTTATGCAGAACTTCACACTACCTTATCTATTCAATCGAAGAAGGAAATCGTTCAGGACGAGGACGAGGGAGCAAACAGGGTTTAATTTGTTCCAAACCGTGTATTTATTAGTTACACAAGGACGAGCCAAGAGCGCAATTCTTGGGTTAAAGACTTAGCGGTCTTTCTTCGCGAAAATGGTATTGATGCAAGGCTCGACCAATGGCACCTTATTCCGGGTCAAGATGTCGCATAATGGATGTGAACGAAATTGCACTAGCCGATCGTGTGTTGATGATTTGCAACGAAGAGTATGCAATGAGAGCAGACGGACGGCATGGCGGATTAGGATGGGAAATTCGTCTGATACAGGGCTACCTTCTACAAGATGGTGCCAATAACCCAAGTAAATTTGTCCCGATTGTTCGTACCGTTGAATGCAAAGTTGGGCTACCATCATTTCTGCTGGCAACATATTATTTGCACTGCCCCCCCCAAAACCAAAATGAGGCGGAGCTGCGGAATGATTTAATTAAGATGATTTATAGAATTCAGGACAAAGCTCCACCGATTGGACGCCCGCCAAGCTTTGTTATTGGGGCACTTGAAGAGAGGTTAGATCGATAGTCAAACTATAGTGATCGCAATTTAGGCTTGTCTCTCGCATTTTCAAACTTGCCAATCCGATGATTTTCCGTCCCGTACGCCCCCCTTTCCCCCCCCCGGGCGTCTGCGCCCGCAAATACACTTTACTTTTCTCTCGTTTTTTCATACGCTTAGTGTGGGTCTGACGTTTTCCGACCTCCTCTAGCTCAAAGAGGAGCGAACATGAACGGACTCGAAATTCTGCATCTCATTCGGCGCGACCTTCAACGCGCGGTCGTGCGGCGCGAGACGCCACCCATTCCTCGACCGATGGACGTCTCGTCGTGGCTGGCGATAGCCGTCCTCCAGAAGGCGGTCCGCCGAAGACGCGAATGCCTGGCGCTCAGTGCGGCGGCGACCTTGATGCGGGGCATGCGCCGAGAAGTCTTGGCGGCGGATCGGGTGCATTGCCCGCAACGCCTCTATCGGTATTAGATGCTGCTGGGAGGCCCAAATCGAGCCGTCCTCCGCATAAGCGTGTACTACCGGAAAAGGAGAGGAACGCCATGAAAACTCTTACACGGCCGCATTTGCTATGTTGACGGGCGCTGCAATCGGCGCGTTGGCGGTTCAGGGCCTTCGTGCACAAACCAAGCCGCCGGTCTACGTTGTCACTGAGATCGAAATCACGAATTTGGACGCTTACCAACAAGAGTACGTCCCTCTTGCGCAGGCTTCAATCAAGGCCGCTGGTGGCCATCTCCTCGCCGCAGGGCAAAATATAGTCGTGTTCGAAGGAGCGCCACCGAAAACACGCGTAGCCGTCAACCAGTTTGATAGCATGGAAGCAGCTCAGAATTGGCGAATTTCGGCACAGTACAAAGAAGCCCGTAAGGTCGGCGATAAGAGCCTCTTGCAAAATTCATCGAACGCGGCGAATTTTCCCTGTGTTCGCGGGGGCCGGCGCTCAGGCCGGCGCGAGCCTGAGCTGCGTGACGCGGAGTATTTGATCGACCGCGAGTGCCATCACGCCGAACATGAGACCTTGATCGCGCCGCGCACGCGCACGGACCGTGCGCCGAATTCATCCTTCAGTCGGGCGTTGACGCGTTCGGCCAGGGTGCGAAAATCAAAAATCACGTCGTCCGGATCGGGCATATGGATGAGTTTCATGCGCTCGACTTCTTTGGCCCATTCGGCCTTGGCTTCGTGCTGGGCGCGAAAGTTGCGATCGATGATCGGCGCATGGCCGAGCGCCTTGCTGTGGTCATGGATGGCGGCGGCGTCGTAGGCCGCATCCATTAGATCGTAGAGATAGGAGACGCGGGCGCCGGTCATGGTCATCAAGGGAATGGCGACCTGACTGTCGTGGACGGAAGCCGAGGTCAGTCCGCAGGAGACCGGGATTTGGCCGCAGGCGACATCCAGATGCAGTTTGTAGCCGATCCAGGTTTCCTTGTAGCCCTTGCTGTTCTTCTTGGAGCCGACATCGCACGCGGTGGGCAGATCGGCGAGCATCTGATCGAGGTTCTGCGTGGTCTGCCGTTCGAGGCGCGTCGGCTCGGGTTTTGGCCGTTCCTCGTCCTTGCGCGGGCGTCCGCGCTTGCGCGTCGGCTGAGCGCCATCGGGCGGCGGCGGATCCCCCTTATTGTCGTTCGGCTCCGTCTTGACCGGCTTCTCGCGCGCCTCGATCTCGGTCGCGTCGCGCGCGATCACGCCGACGATGCGCCCGCCGAGCGAGCGCTCGATCAGCGCCGCGTGCATCTTGTCGGGCAGATCGCCCTGCGCAAACTCCGCGAAGGCGCGGGAAAAGGTAGCTTCCGATGGCACTTGCGAGCGTCGTTCCCAACCGAGAATGCGACGCAGCGACTTGTCGACCTCGAGGCGCTCGATCAGAGCGGTGGTGGTAGGAACGCCCAGCACCGCCTTGGCGACGAAAGCCCTGGCGAGGGCGCGGCGATCGCCAGGCGGGCGGCCGGCGCCTCGGGGCGGTTCGGGAACGAAGGCCTCGAGGCCGATCACGTCGAGGGTCGTGACGAGCCGCCCGAGCGCTTCGGTCATCGGGTCGACTTCCTCGCGAAGCCAAGGAAACAGATAGCCCTGGATGTGGTTCCAGCGCGCTTTCATAGCGTCGAGAGGATCGTCGGTCATTGCTGTTGCTATGGATCAGGACGATAGAATGAATGAAAAAGGTCTCGCCGCCGGGGCGGCCCGACGCCACGGGGACATCGGCTCAGTGGTTCATCGGCGTGATAACTTCGTCGCCCTTGATCGACATCTTGACGATGTCCTTCGCGTCGGATGGATTCTAATTACATTGCCTCGTTTTGTGAGGGGTTATGAGCATCACCGCCTCGATTTCATCGGATGTCAGCATCAGAGGCGGCATGTCGTAATCGGTGGCGAGCAGGTAACCCAAGCCCGCCTCGCCCTCGATGGGAACCCGCTGGCCTATCAGGTCGGCGACGTCGCGGTACACCGTGCGCTTCGAGATTTCGAGTTCCTCCGCCAACGCGGCCGCCGTCACCGGTCGGGTCGATCGGCGGAGGATTTGTATGATCTGGAATAATCGGTCGGCGCGGCGCATCGGATGCTGACTCCTGCTGCCAGGATGGTGTCAGCAGGCCTATGCGACAAGAGCTTCGGCAATACCGCAGCGCCTCCGCGGCCCAATCGATAGGAGTTTGCCATGAAGTTCGCCTCCACACGGCTGATCGCTGCTGACATCAAGGCCCTTGTCAGCTTCTATGAGAAGGTGACGGGCCAAAAGGCGGAGTGGCTTGCGCCTGTGTTCGCCGAAATCGTAACGTCGGCGGCGACGCTTGCTTTCGGCAGCGCCGAGACGGTGTCGCTATTCAAGGAGGGAAGCGCTGAGCCCGCCGCCAATCGCACTGCTATCATCGAGTTCCAGGTCGATGACGTGGAAGCCGAGTTCGCGAGGCTGAAAGATGAGGTGGAAGTGGTGCATGCGCCGAAGATGATGCCCTGGGGCAACTGCGCGGCTCAGTTCCGCGATCCCGAAGGAACGCTTGTGGGTCTGTATACCCCCGTCACTGACGCCGCAAAACAGCGGTTTGCGCCGCGTTAGTCTAGGTTGCGACGAAAGAGCATCAAGCACGATGCGCTAGGCGCCAAGCCGTCGGCGGAGTGCCTCAGTGAACGTCCGCTTCTCGGATCACCTGAATGGGATCTTGAGTGGCAGCATTGGGTCGATTTGACCCATTCACCGCGGCCTTGGCGAACGGCCGTTATTTGCGCATTGCTGCCGTTCCGTACAACGCCTTGTGCATCACTATTGCTGCGGTACCATTCCGCAAAAAGATTAGCTGAGAGGTTTCGCGATCGAAAGCGGTTCTGTACCTTTGTGTGCAAGAACCCGGCTCATGAGCTTCTAGCGGCGGAGCGATGCCTCCGCCGCAGCGAAGGCGATCCATCATTGTCTGAGAAGTCGCGAGCCCTCGCGAGCGCCCCGGTGGAGCGCGAGGTAGCGCGCCTATCCCCGCGCTTCCATTGACGACTACAGACGCGTCACGTCGCCGCAAGACGCGTGGACGCGTTTCCAGTGGAGAGACACACGGTAGGAGAGCCTATTAACCCCCTCCGAACCCAAATAGGGGGCAGGGCCGTGCGTGTTCGGCCGCGATGCGCCACGGAGAGGCTCTTGCGGGGCGCCCCCCAAACCGAGGTCGAGGGCGTCGCCCGTGGAATAAGCATGCTTTTCGCCTGCGCGCGCCGCTGTCGGATTGCTCCGGCTCGAGAGCCTGTCGCCTGCTGCGGCGGCGGGGCAGTAGCAGGGGAGGCAGGCCGAGCCACTTCTCCAATTGCTGGGACGCGCGACACTGCCAGCACTCCCTCTCACGCGATCATGCGGGCGATGGCTGCAGCGCCGTAAGTGGTGCCCTTGCTCGTCACATGCCCCGCCGCCTCCAACTCGGCCGCGATCTCCCGCAATGAGCGGTGGCGGCCGTTGATGGGATAGCGCGCCAGCTTCTTGGCCAGCGCGACCGCTTCAGGCTTCGCCTCGGCGACACTATGCCGGCCGCCGCACTTGCCCGTCTCGCGCTTCTTGCGCTCGCGGGCCTTGCGCAGCTTGGCGACAAGGGCCTGCTTCTCGAACTGGGCGACGGCCCCCAGGACTTGGCGAATCAGAACGGCCGTAGGGGTTTCGTCGAGAAAGCTGTCTGGGCTGTCCGCCGCGACGAGCGTTACGCCAGCGTTGCGAAGAAAGCGCCAACCCGTCTCTTGGACGATCAAGTCGCGTGCGAAGCGGCCCGCCGTCTCGACAATGATTGTCCGCACGCCATTGCCGAGGAGGCGCTGCAACATGGCGGCGAAGCCCGGCCGCTCGTCGATTGCGTCAGCGCCGGACACCGCCGCGTCATAGAATTCTTCGACAATCTCATATCCCGCTGACTTGGCGAAGGTAACCACAGCGGCGCGCTGGCGCTTGAGCAAGTCCTTGTCTGGCCCAACGTTAGTCGCTGACGATGTTCGGAAGTAGGCAACTGCCTTGGTTAACTCTTTACGTGACATGGCTTTTGCCGGTTTGTTCGTGTCCTTTCTTTAAGGAATTGTAACAGACTTCGAGCGCAAAGCAAAGCATTTCGGTTTCCGCCGGGCTCGAATTTGCGCTCTCGACGCCTTGCATCGCTCCGCGCGTGCGCTCGCCGAGGCCCATCGCGTTGACGAAGTGAAAGACATCCGCGACAGGGCGTTCGCCATGCAGCATTACGCGCGGCAGGCGAGGAACACGAAGCTGATTGACCCTGAGACGGGAATCAGACTGAGAGCGGAACGTTGCGCAGCGAGCTGCTAAGGGAGATGGCGGAACGCGGAGAACGCCGGTCAGGCGGCGGCTGCCAGAAGCTCGCCGACGCCCCGTGTCAGCCCGCTTGCTTGCTCTCCCCGCGCTCCTGCGCCTCCGCCTCCCGCGCCGCGACGATCGCATTGAGGATCTGTTCGAGCGAGCGGCCCTGCTGCTCGACCTCAACGGATTGCCGCGGCTTGCCGAGCGCGCGGTTGATCCAATTTGCGGCGCAGAAAGCGCGGACGGTGTACGGCGCTTTCGGGTCCATCATGATGTCGTAGAGCACATTGGCGGCGTCAGGGCATTTGTCCCGGAAAAGCTTGAGCAGGTCGCGGTGCTCGTGCGTCAGTCCGCCAGGATTGCCGGACATCAGCCACCTGCCGCGATAGCCGCGTTGCGGCTCGATGATTTCGACGTCGCTCACGTGTTCTGTCGTACAATTTTCGTGATGATTTCGCAACCAACGCGGCGAGAGTAAGCCAGCCATCGGCGAGCGCAGCCGCGACCCGCAACATCCAGTCGGCGGCATCCGGGCGCACAAAAGGGTCTACCTTTTATGTGCCTGTTTCCGAGCGCGTGAAGGGCGGGGCGTCGAAGGCGAACTCAAACGTGCTCAACATCGCGTCTTTTCTTTCCTTCCGTTTTCTGATTTCTGCCCTTTTGGCGCTTTTTGCAGTTGCCCCCTGGCGTGTTTTTGCGTTTTTCGCCCAGTTTTCGGCCGCAGTGGCGTCGGCGGGCCGCCGGGGATACTGGTGATCATGGTGATGACTCCACGCCACGCGCATGAAAATGGCAGTTTTTTAAAGCTGCCAATTTAGGGTCTAGGGAGTGAAACATCCCCATGACACCCCCATCACCATGGCTCCGGTCGGTCACTGGTCGGCATCCAGCACTTTCCTGACGGCCGCATCCCAGCGAAGCGTCGGGCGATCATTCAAGATTTTGGTGACCTGTTGCTCGATGTCGTCTGGCGCAGAAACGTCGGCGTCGTCGAGGTCGGTCTCCGCCGCGTCGTACGCCTCCTGGAAGCGCCGGCCGCGCTCGAACAGCCGATAGGTGTCATCAAGCGTCTGTTTTGGCGGGACGATCTTTTTGATGCCGTGCTCGGCGAGCTTGCGCTCGATGAAGACTATGAGTTGCTGGCTGGTCATCGCATTGAGCTCGACCCGCTGGCGCAGCAGGAACTCGCATTCTTCGGGCGTTGCTCCGCTGTTGCTCAG
This sequence comes from uncultured Alphaproteobacteria bacterium, assembly GCA_963758335.1. GTDB lineage: Bacteria > Pseudomonadota > Alphaproteobacteria > Rhizobiales > Beijerinckiaceae > Roseiarcus. The sequence continues at coordinate 404,368 of CAVWVF010000006.1, forward strand.
CCGGTCGCGTGTCTTCTGGGGACTACTTTTGGAGCTTGCGGCGGCCTCGGATTGCAGGCCCATCGCCTGGACGTCTGCGAGCCGCAGTCCGAGGTCGATGACTTCGAAGTCGCTCTCGAATTGATAACGTCGGGTGTCGCGCCGCAGCGTGTCCAGAATGGTGAAGCCGGCGGTGTCGAAATCATGCAAGACAAACAGTGGGATGCTGTGGGCGCCGCACATCCGATCGACCAGCAGGCGCGCGGCGGTGACCGAGACGCCCTTGGTTGACATGATCGCGAGGTCGTGGCGCTCGGCCTGCGCATTCCGGTGATCTTGAACGGTTAATCCGTTCGATCATGAACACCAATTCCGGTGATCATGAACACCCGCTCGCGCTGGCCTGAGCGGGCGCTGGCGAGCGGCACGCCGTCACGGTGGGTGGTTGCCACTGACGGTTGTCCCGTCTCATCTTTCCTTGGTGTTCGTCAAGCGGCGCCAGCGCGGCTCGGCATATTTTCCCCGATAGTTGCGGATGCACATTGCTTGCTCCTGGCCGGTCAATCGCGTCCGTACCCCCGCGGCGGCACGATGGCGGCGAGTTCATCTAGATCCAGATCGACGATGGCCTGCAAGGCCGCAGCAGTAGGGGTGTCGCGGAGGCTATCCGGCAAGGCGTCGTACCAGGCGGCGTATTCGGCTTGCAGGGCGAGGAGCCCGGCGACCGTGTCGAGCCAGCGCTGCGAGCGGGTGCGCCGGTCGGCAGGCCGCCGATATCGGACGACGGGCACTGCCTTGTGGGCTTCGCGGCGCGCGCGATAGCGGGCTTGGCGTTCGGCGTTGCTGAGCGGGTGCTCAGCTTCGGGGTGTCGGCCTCTTGGCATGGCGGGATTCCCGTTACGTAACGCAATGCAATGGGTGATAGCCGGGTGAGCCGCGGCTCAGGCGGCGTGATCGGCAGGCTCGGAGCGGACCGGTGTTCATCGGACAGCGGCAGAGCTGTCGCCCTCCGTCGGAGCACTGACAGCGTGACGCTTGCGTAGACTCGGCCCCTTCAGCTCGATGCGATGGGCGCGGTGCACGACGCGGTCGAGGATGGCATCGCCGATCGTCGGATCGCCGACCAGTTCGTGCCAGCGCGTCACGGGGACCTGGCTGGTCACCAGCAGCGAGCCCTTCTCGTACCGGTCATCGACGATCTCCAGCAGATCTCGCCGCTGCTCGGCGGTCAGCGGTTCCGGACCCCAGTCGTCGATGATCAGCAGCCTGGTGCGCTCCAGCATCGCCAGCATCCGCGGCAGCCTTCCTTCACCACGGGCGGTGGCGAGCTCGGCGAACAGCCGCGGCGCACGCCGATCGAGCACCGAGAAGCCTTCCCGGGAGGCCTTGTGTCCCAGGCCAGCCACGATTTGCCGGTACCCGTCGGACCGCCGATCACCAGGTGCTGGCTGTGACGGATCCAGTCACAGCCAGTGAGTTTGTGGAACAGGGCACGGTCCAGACCGCGCGGGGTGCGGAAGTCGGTATCCTCGACCACAGCGTTCTGGCGCAATCTGGCCTGGCGCAATCGTCGGCCGAGACGCTTGTTGTCGCGCGCGGTCACTTCGCGGTCGAGCAGCAGGCCGAGCCAGTCCTCGCGGGTGAGATCGGTGGCGGCCGACGTGGTCTGCATCTCGAGGAACGCATCGGTCATGGCGGCCATGCCGAGGCTGCGCAGGCGCTCGGCCAGAGGGTGGGTCAGCATCGTCTCTCCTTTCAATGGTAGTAGCCGGGGCCGCGGATGTTCTCGTGGAACAGGCTGGGGTGGTCCGGCTCGCGCGGCTTCCTGTCCTGGGCATTCTTCAGGATCGCAGCGACCGAGCTGTACGAGCGGGTGCCCAGGGCGAGCGCCCGTGCGCAGGCGGCATCCAGCCGCTCGGCGTCGTAGCGCGTCGCCAGCCGGAGAATGCCGATGCAGGAGCGGAACCCCTGCTCGGGATGCGGGCGCGAACGCAGGATGATCTCGACCAACGCCGCGGCGTCGTCGCCGATCGCTGCCGCCTCTCGCAGGATCCGCTCGTGCGTCCAGTCGCGGTAGCGCCGGTGCGAACTCGGCATGTGGTCGGCGAGCGTGGTCGGGCGGTACGGCCGCAGGCTACGCAGATGGGCGGCGACCAGCTTGCCGTGGTGGAAGATCTCCACCGTCTTTGCAGTGATGCGCGCTTCCACCTCTTCGCGGAGCAGCCGCTTGTCGATCTCGACGTGGTAGTCGAGGTTGACCCGGCAGCGCTTCCAGTCAGCATATTCGTAGGCCGCCGGCGGCAGCTCCCGCAGGGCGGGCCGGTCGACCTGCTCATAGAGCGCGCGTCGGGTGGCGCCCCAGCCGCGCATTGGCCGATCGTTGAGCTGATCGACCAGTTCGCGGATCGCTTGATTTAGTTCGGCCAGGGAGAAGAACTGCCGATTGCGCAGACGCGCCAATATCCAGCGCTGCACCACCTGAACGCCGACTTCCACCTTGGCCTTGTCGCGCGGCTTGTACGGCCGTGCCGGAACCACTGCGGTGCCGTAGTGCGACGCCATATCGGCATAAGTGCGGTTGACCAGCGGCTCGTAGAAGCAGGCCCGGGTGATCCCGGCGCGCAGGTTGTCGCTGACGATCTGCCGCGGCGCGCCACCGATGAACGCCAGCATGGCGACGTGCGCGGCAATCCAATCCGGCAGCGACTGCGTCCAGGTCGCTTCGGCGAAGGTGTAGCTGGAGGCGCCCAGCACCGCGACGAATATCTCGGCCCGGCGCACCTCTCCGGTCGCCCCGTCGATCACCTCCATGGCGTGACCGGCGAAGTCGACGAAGATCCGCTCACCCGCGGTGTGCACCTGGCGCAGTGTCGGCTTCAGCCGGCCAACCCATTCGCGATACAGGTCGCAGAACCAGGAGTAGCCAAACCCGTCCTGGGCTCCCGTTCCGCCACGGTATTCTTCCCAGAGCAGCGATAGCGTCATATTCGGCCGCCGCAACTCGCGGTGCACCGCCGCCCAGTCCGGCGCCGGCCGCTGCTCCGCCGCCACCGCCGGCGGAGGCGGATACAGCAGCGTCTCCAGTTGCGCGTCGTCCAACCCGTCCGGTAACGGCCAACCCAGTCCTGCCCGCCGCGCACGATTGAGGTACGTGTTCACCGCCCCCGTGCTCAGCCGCAAACTGATCCCGATCGCCCGCTGGCTCAGCCCCTGAGCAAATCGCAGGCGCAGCACCTCGCGTATCTTCCGCATCGACAATCTCTCGCCCGGCATTCCCATCCTCCGCTGCTCGGCAAAGGATCGGGACTACCCCTGGTTGAAGACTGTCAGCAGCACAGACCCACCGTGGCGCTCCAGGCCGCGTTCATGATCACCGGAATCGGTGTTCACGATCGACCGGAACCGGTGTTCAGGATCAACTGGATTGGATGTTCACAATCAAACGGAATCCGTGTTCACGATCCACCGGAACGCGCAGCTCGGCCAGATTGACCCGCTCGAACAGCGGTTGAAACCCCTCTTTTTCGATGAACATCACCGCGCCAAAATTGCAATCCGGACCGTGCGTGCTGATGTTGGCGGCGTCGAGTGTCGGCTCTTCTAACTCCGCTTTCCGTATATTGTGCAGGTAAGTGCGAACGTCGAGGGTGCCGAGATTGACGATTTTGCCGTCGTGCGGTTCGGTGAAGTGCCCGCGCGCGTCGAAGACGACGTCCCAATCGACGCCATGCTCCTCCATGTAATCCGGCAAGAGAGTTTGGCAGAAATATTGATCGTCGAGCCGTTTGCCGGATGTCAGCGCCTCGATCTTGGGTCTCGCAGCATACATCACCTGGCGAGCGTTCGCGGGCAGCGTGCCGTTCGTCGAGGCGGCCATATAAGCCTCCTCCATCACCTGCGCCGCGGCGTCCTTCTGCGATAAACCGCGCGCAGCGGTCATGCGCACCCTTCGATAGCTGACGTAGCTCGGCCGCCGCTCTTCGGATTTCTTGGTCGCTGTCCACTTCCCGGTCGCCTTGGTGACGGCTGAGGTGATGGCCTCGCCGAGATTGCGATGCTTCGTCTTTGGAGCCTTAGACATCGGCAGCCTCCACGTCTCCTTCGACTATGATCGATGATTTGCCGCGGTCGGCGTATTGGATAAACGCCTTCGCCAGATGCAGGGCCATAATCACGGGTTGGTTGGTATTCGCTCGCACCGCAGCGAGCGTGCTCTCCAGGCCTTCGCCGGTTCTTCCGAACCTTCGGAATGGATTCTGGATTCCGACCGACCAGTTGGCGCCGGTGACGATCAAGCGCGGCTCGCCGGTGTCGATCAAGCGCCTGTCGGCGGTGAGTTTGAAGCGGTAGGGGTTTCCATCGAGGCCCGATTGACGCAGGCCGAAAGCGCACTCGACGAGGTAGGGAATGTCCTGCTCGAACCCTATCCGCCGCTCATACGTGAATGTCGCCTTGGCCCCGCCGGCGGCCAGGACGCGCGCCTTGAAGTGCTCCCGGCCGATGACGCCGAGATGCTTTGGCGGGACCGGCGCCGAATGGCGCTTCATGGCCTCGAGCAGCTGACCGATTCCAGTTCGATTGGGCCTTTTCTCTCCGAAGAATGTGCGCAGCGATTGGCGCGAGGCGCCGATCTCGGCGAGGATCTTCTTCTGCTTTTGCGTGCCGCTCAGGCCACGAAATTCGGCGATGAACTCGCGCACCGGCCGATCCTGCCCGAGGCGCCGGTCACGCGCGACGTGCGCCGACAAATAGCGCTGCAGCCGCGCCTCGGTGTACCAATGCGCACTGGTCGGATCGCAGGGGCGCCATTTCGTCCACCCCGGGTTGGTCGCCTCGACGTTGACGAAATCGGCGCCGTCCCACGCGCCGTTCAACGTCAGGTGAGGATTGAACCAAACGTAACTCTCGGCGAGCGCCTTGAACCGCTGCCCGGCGCCCTGCAGTACCGAGCAATAGCCATGCGAGCCTTGCGGCCATCTGATCGTAATCCGCGTGCCGGTGGTGATCGGCGACGGCGCGGTCGTGTGCGTGATGCGGGGTTCGTTGCTGACGTGATCGACCGAAAACAGGATCGTGTGCGCCGTTCCCCGGCTCTCGATGACGGTCCGGCCGGTCGCCTCCGCGGCTGCATCTGCGTCGCCCCGGCTCAGCCTTTCGTGATCAAGGACGTAGCCCATGGCGATGATCGTCTTCAACGCGTTGCCTTGCGCGCCGCGGCTCGGGGAGCAGTAGGCCTCGCGGCTACTGACCCTGATCGTGTAGTCGCAGACCCCGCGGATCGTTTCCTCTGGAATCCCGGGACCGTTGTCCTCGATCACGATGGCGCCGTTCTTCGAACTACCCGAGATTTTGACGACGGGCGCGACGTCGGCCTCCTCGCAAGCGTCGAGAGAGTTGTCGAGCAGCTCCTTCAAAACGACGCGCGGCCGGATCGCGCTTCGCCTGCCGACGCTTTCGCATGTAGTCGCGCTGTAGGCTGTGCGGTCGAATTTCTTTGCCGCGCCCGTCGCCATGTCAGTCATTGGGCGAGCCTCCAGAATTTGCGTCTCACAATCGACGACCTTCCGCCGTTCCCCCGGAGAGGTCGTCGACCCACCATTAAATCTGCATCCTGTTCTGGTCCCCGTCGTTCATGAACCTCAAGCGCCCGACGACGCGTCCCTTGCGGCTCCTGAGCCAGAACCCGAGCCGCCTTGCGTCGGCCGGTTCCTTGCCTCTCGCGGCGACGACATGGACTGCGGCGCTCAACCGTGGCCAGGAAGCCTCGCCAAAGGTCTGCTCGCCAATGATCTTGATGACCTCCGCCGAGGGTAGCCGGCTCCGGTAGCCGACGCCGAGAACGTCGGCCCAGGCGGACAACATCTCCTTGAGGTCGGCGCGTTCCGGGTCTTCGCCTCGCGCGACCTCTATCGAGGCGGCGACGTCCTTCTCCCCGAGCCAGATCAAGGCGCTTCGGACGGTGTCCGACCAGCCCTCGAACGACGCCAGTCTTTTCGCTCTGCCCGGCTTCCCGGCGACGGCATACGCCCGGCAGATTGTGAGGGCTGCGGCGATGTATGCGCCGCGGTTGCTGAGGACCAGGCCGACCGGGTTGCTCGCGAACTCGCGCGTCTCCGGCAACTCCATCTTGGGGTCGAGCATGATGGTGACGACGCGCCGGGTGAGGTCGCCGACGATGATGACGTTGTTGCCGGTGCAGAATGTCGTGGTGGCGCGCGCTTCGATGGTGACGCGTTCCGATTTGCCGAGGATGCGGATTTGGACCAGGGGGCGCTCGATCGTCTGGCATAGCGCGTCGCCGCCCAATTCGCCGTTGACGTTGTCGATGCAGATCAGCGGCTGGCCGGCGAGCAGCGCCGCGCCGAGACGCTTTTCCAGTTCCTCTTCGTCGGCTCCCGCCGCCATGACCGGCATGATCTGTCCGATCGCGATCGCCGCCGCGACGTCGAACAGATAGGACTTCCCCGATCCGGCGACGGGGGCCTTCGCGCTATGCATCGGCGCGACGGGGAAGGCGCCGCGGACGACGGGCGTGATCAGGGCGGACAGTGCGACGGCCTTGTCCAGATCGCCGACGAATGGGAATTCGATGAGCAAGCCCTTGAGCCGCGCCAATGCCGCCAGCGCGTCATCCCGGGTCGGGTTTTCGGGAATGGCCGGCATCTGCGGAGGCGCGACGAGGAGCAGCCGCGTGACCTCGTCGTACCCCTCCTGGGCGAGGATCGTCCCGTCCGGGCGCATGGTCGGCGTCGATATGACGCCGGCGAGCGCCGGGAAGCCCCATTCGCCTGCTCTCGCGAGGATCGTGGCCGCGACCTCGGCCGGCGGGTTCGTCGCAACCAACTTTTTGCTGCGGCTGTCCCATTTGGCCCAAGTGGCCACTCGGCACAGAAGGTCGCGCAAATAGACAGAGTCGACGCGAAGAAGTTGGGCCACTTTGGTTCTACGTCCATGCGCCGCGTCCACTTCGCTGACGATCGGGCGGACGATCTCGTTTGCGCGCTGAAATAGCGGGACGCCCGCCGTACGGAGCGCCTCTTCGCCTTGCGTCGCCATGTGGTCGAGGGCGCCGCCGCTGATCTGGATGACAGGCTTGTCGCCGCCGCTCGAGGGCGTCATCTCGCCGATCTGATTGCTCTTGCGCGTAAAAGCCGAGCCAGTCGGCGACCTTCTTCGCCGGCCCCTTGCCGAATGTTTCGGCAAGCAATGGAAACCCGGCGCCCTTTTTGGCGTCCGCGCCGTCGCGCGCCGTGCGCCCCATGTCCCGCCGTTTGTCGCCGGGTTGCAGGGAGGCTGCGCCGACCGCCTCGGCGAACGCCGCCGCATAGGCCGGCGACAAGCCGCAGCGCCTGAGGAATCCGCCGAGCACGAACGCCGCGTCATGGCGGCCGCCGACCGGGGTAGTGGCGGGCGAGTTCTGAAGCGGCGGCGAGCCGACGAGCTAGGCGAATGAGCTCGTCGCCGTCGACATCGGCGACATCGGGCGGCCCGCTTCCCGCCCATTCGATCGGCTCGCCGCTGGTGTGGGTCGACGGCGGAAAGACGGTCTGGGCCGCCATCCCGTTCGCGCCCATGCGGACTTCGAGCAGGCCGACCTTCTCCGAGCCCATGAACTTGATCGCGGCGCGATCCTGCGTCTCGCTGAGGTTGGTTCGATAGACCCAATGCGACGCGGGCTTGCTCGCGTGCCCGAAGACGGCGGTGCGGGGCAGGATGTACGGTGCGGCGGCGATCGCCTCCGGGCAATCGAGATCGAGGTCGGTCAAGCCGTCCGACGCCTTCCCGAGGATGACGCCGACGTTCTGGGGAACCCCGTTGAAGTAGGACGGCGCGGTCTCGGCGCTGATCCGGAGGTTCTGCCAATCATCGAGGCGCGGGCCTTTCTTGCGGTGCGGGACGGGGACCGGCGACCAGCCTCGTGCGATGTAGTCGCGGACAGCCGATTCCACTGGACGAGCGTCGGTCACAGCAGCACCCGCTCAGCGAGTGGCAACACCTGTTGCTGGAACTTGTCCGCGATCGAGCGGTCTGCGAACTCGAGCAGCGGGCTATAGGACTTGGTCCCGTCCTCCTTGACCCTTTCCTTGCTCGGAAAGCCGACCCAGCGCTTGTCGTTCTTCTCAAACAGCATCGCGCCTCGGACGATAAGTCCGCTTGGCATTTGCAAGTCGCAAACGCCGATCAGCGAGTTCTTGCGAAGCACCTTCGCATTGGAGATAGTAAAGCCGGGGGCGCTCAATTGTCGTAGACCTTTCGCAGCTCCGGCGGGGCGTCGCCGCCGAGCGCCGCGTATCGTTCCAGGCGATCGGGATGCGCGGGAATTTCGTCTTCGACGCCTTCCCCGGGGTGAACATGCCGGGCCGGGCGAAGTCAGGGAAAATTTCGCCCGAGCCCCCGAATTGCCCGAGGCCCATCTTCGACGCCGCGCCAGTTCTTCCTCGCTCATGCTGCGGCCCTTCGCGACGCCGAGCCGTGAGCGGATGATGGCAGCTTCCGCCGCAGTCGGCTGGCGGTCGAGAAGGAAGATGCCTTCGTCGTCGCCGTTTTGCGTCAGCTCGGCGAAAGCAAGAACGCGTTTCGTGTTCGTCCATGCTCTTGCCGAGCCGGGCGCGACGTAGCGCAGGAACCCCTCGGCGTCCGGCCGGCCGATACTGCCGGGAACGGCATAGATATGGCCGTGGCGTCCTTTGATCTGCCAGTCGCCGGATTCGTCGCGGCGAAGGGCCGCGCCGCGGCTTTCGATCGCGCGAGCGAGCGCGAGCAACGCCGGTCTCTGGGCGAGGGCGCTCACTGTCGCGCCTCTCTGCGATCATCGGGTCGTCGGCGATCGTCGCAGAGGCTCGCCCGCTTCCGTGAGAACGGCCAGGCGCCGGACACCCCAATGTCGACGCCTAAGACGATGCGGCCGGCTTGCCCCCCGCTGCCGAAGGCGGTATCTGTGCATTCGATCTTGCCGGGAAGCAGATCAATCTGAGGGTCGCGCGCCGCATCGATCGCGGGCGCGACCCTTGCGCTTTCTGAGGGGCGCATCGGTCATGCGCCCTTCCCGTCTTGCCAGCCGGGCGGAACGACGCGCCGCGAAGCAAGCCAAGCGTCTCCATCGGTTTCGTCAATTCCAACCGCCCTGGCACCGAGGCGAATGACCGGCGGCCCTTCGCCAGTCGCAAGCAACCGTTCCAGATGGCGAACCGAGCGCCCCATGCGCTGAGCGAACTGCTTCTTCGTCAGAATTGTCTTCAAGTGGCAACTCCTTGATTTAGGTGTCGCCTCTCTGCGCCTCGCGCCCCTCGACGATCGCGGCGACATGCGCGCCCCAGGCGTTGAGGGCCGAGCGCTTCTCGTCGGCCCATTCGTGGCGTTGATAGACGCCGACGATGCCGGCGCGGCTGCCCGAAACGTGGTTGAGCACGGCCTCGGTGACTTCAAGCCGCACGCCGAGCCGTTGAAGGCCGGTGGCCATCGTGCGGCGAAGGTCATGCAAGCGCCAGTCTTTGACGCCGCTGGCCTCGTCCAAGGCCGCCTTCGCCTTGCCGAAGCCGTTGAAGGGTCCGCGACGGCCGGGGAAAACCGGATCGGCTCCCTCGTAGCGTGGCGCGGCGCGCAAGATCGCCTGCGCCTGCGGAGACAAAGGCACGATATGCGCGACACCGTTTTTTGCCCGGCTCGCCGAAATGGTCCACGCTGAAAGGTCGTCGGTGACTTCGTTCCATGTCATGCCCGCAACTTCCTCGCGGCGCTGGCCGGTCAAGATGAGGAGGCGCACAATCGAGTCGTAGGAGCCCGGCCCGTCTGCGGCCTTCCAGATGGCGGCAAGCTCGGCGTCTGTTAGCACTCGCTCTCTGGACGGAACGGCGTTCAGGCGAACGCCGTGGAAAGGGTTAGCCTCCAGCAAGCCTGCTCCCATCGCCCAACCATAACAGGCCCGGCCGTATGCGGCCGTCAGCCGCGCTGTGGCCAACTTTCCAGCGGCGGCGATGGAGTGGACTTCTCGCTTGACCGTTCCCGGATCGAGATCAGCGGCCGATTTGCCGAGTTTCGACTTGAACGCGAAGCGGAGCGCGCGTGTTGCCTCAATTCTGTAGCCGGCGCGCTTCGCAGCAAGGTGACCCGCCTCCCAATGGTCGATCAGAACGCCGAGGGTCAATGCCTCCTGCTCGGCCCTCGCCTTGGCCTGTTCGATCGCCCGCTTGCGTTCGGCGGCGGGGTTTCTCCCCTTGGCGACGTCGCCGAGGAAAGCCCTAGCAGCCTCCCGGGCGCTCGCCAGCGAGATAGCCGAGCAAGAGCCCAAAGGAACGCGCCGTTTCTCGCCGGCGTGTCGGTATTGGACGAGAAAGGACTTTCCGCCGCCCGCCGTGACGCGGACGCCGAGGCCCGATTGCTCGTCGTCGAACACCATCATGTCTCGCCGGCCGGCCGGGCATTCGAGGGTTTCGATCCTGCGTTGCGTGAGCTTCGTCTGCCGCCCCATATTGTTGGGTCCGCGGACCCGTAGCGGACCCGTCCAACGGACCCGTCCCGTCGCGACGTGTCGCGTTATGTCAGTTGGTATAGGCTCATCAAGCTGACATTACAAGCCGTTTGTCGGGTCCGCTCTCTTAGTGTCGCGTCGTGTCCGTTCGGAGACGCCTACTACGAATTTGGGGGTCAGGAGTTCGAATCTCTTCGGGCGCGCCATTTCATATCCGGATGGCGGGGCGTGTTCCGTTTCCCTCGGTCTCCTCTCCCGTCGTCTAGCGACATACGCTCGGCTCGCTGGAAGAACACTGGAGACACGATGAAGCCGAGTGGGCCTGTTTTGCAAGACAACGCCAGCGCGCGGCGTTCGCTGAAGGCTTCTTCAGCCGGCGTTCTCAAACTCCACAACCGCCGGAGTGCGCCGGCACCCGGTTCCCGGATCGCTCACACGCTCACGCGCGCTAAATGAGGATAATATATATATTTCTCTAATCAGAACTGGGACGATTCAGAAGGAAGATTTTCTCGGAGCGAAGGAATATACGCTTGCCGATGGCTCTAAAGGCTTTTCGGATTCATAAGATGATAGTCGGTAACCGCGAAGTATTTGACGTCGTCGGTAGCATATCCAATGTTGAAGCAACGCCACTGCTCAGGAAAAGCTTTCTTCAGAAGTTCAAGTCTTGGTCAATTGATAATAAACATAGCTCAATAATACTAAAATAAAGCGCAAGCGATTGGTTGTTTCGACGTCGGAAAGGATCTGCTTCGCGGACTGAGATCGCCGAGGCTGCAATTGTTCGGGGTCGGCGACAACGTCAAGCCGATCGTCATCGGCACGGTGATCGCGCTGGCGCTGGCACTCGACGCCTCTTGCGACCGGTTCCTCAAGGCGATCGAGTCGCGGCGAGGCGGGTGGCGCGGCTGACGGCGGCGTCGCCGATCGGCCTGTCTCCCTTAAGAGCCGAGGACGCGGGTCGGGCAGCTTAACCTCATTCGGAACAAACAGTGTACGAAAGATGGATTCGATGCTATGGTTGTCTTTGCTGACAATCCGGAGTCGATGCGGAAGACGAGTGATTGCGGCCCCCTGCGAAGAGTTCCGGCGCGAGCGGCCCAAGCGATCGGCGCGGAGCGTTGGCCAGGAAGACTACAAATGGTTTGTGGAAAGCAAAAGCCTGCGACGCCTTTCGATCATGCCTTCGCCGGCGCCCATGCGCAATTCGCCGCCGGCCCGAGAGAGGGCGCCGAAGAATTTTTTCTGGCCCGGCAGCCCGCGGAACCCGTTGATAAGGCTCGATTCGCGGAAGGAAAGGGAAGGAAATGGAAGGGGTTTTGCGGGCTTTTGGAAGCTCCATGTCGCGCCTTGATGCGCGCCTGGCGCCCTTTGGAAGACGCCGGAGGGCGCGCGGCCCTGCAGCCGATGGAGACTACCAAGCTGGTTTTCGTTGGCGCCCGCGCCCTCGCCCTGAGGAGCCCGGGAGCGGGCGTCTCGAAGGGCTGCCCGAGCCTATCGATGGGGGGGCGCCTGCCGGCGGCCAACGAGCATCCTTCGAGGTGCATCGCCTTCGGCAATGCGCGCCTCAGGATGAAGTTCGTTTATCGCGCCGGCTCGTGAATGTGCGCCGCTTGGGAGTTGCGGTCGGCTGGAAATGCCCCTGCAAGCCATTGAAATCGCTCAAAAGCGGAGCGGAAATGGCGCGCCGCTCGAGCCCGGCGAACGGCCAAGGACGAAACGACCGGAATCTCCTTGGGAGCTGCAGGTCGGCTGGAAATGCTGTTGCGAGCTATTGAAATCGCTCGAAACCGGAACGGAAGAATGGCGCGCCGCCGGGCCAGCGGCCCGGGACGGAACGGACGGCGCCTTTTCAGGCGGGATGGGACCCCTTATCCCTGAGGTCGGCAAGGGGTCCGGCATGCTGCGGCACTTCTCTTCCGACGGCGTCCACATCGCCTATATCGACGTTCCGCGGTAGGGGATGACCGCGGCGAGCCGATCCTGCTCATTCACGGCTTCGCCTCGAACCATCGCATCAACTGGGTCAATCCGCGCTGGGTCGAGACGTTGACCCGCGCCGAGCGGCGGGTCGTCGCCTTCGACAACCGCGGCCATGGGCTCAGCCAAAAACTCTATGCGCCGGCAGACTACCGCTCCGACCTGATGGCGCGGGACGCGGCGAATCTCCTCGCGCATTTAAGGATCGGGCGCGCCGACGTGATGGGTTATTCGATGGGCGCGCGCATCGCCGCCTTTTTAGCGCTGGCAAGGCCCGGGCTCGTGCGCTTGCTGATTCTCGGCGGGCTCGGCGACCGGCTGGTGCATGGCGTCGGCCTGCCGGCCCGCATTGCGGAAGCGATGGAGGCGGCGTCGCTCGACAGTCTGACGGATCCGACGCAGCGCATGTTCCGCGCCTTCGCCGACCAGACGAAAAGCCGCGCCGCGCTCGCCGCCTGCATCCGCGGCTCGCGCCAGAGCCTGACGCCGGCCGGCGTGGCGCGCATAGCCCAGCCGACGCTGGTGGCGGTCGGGACGCGCGACGTCGTTGCGGGCGACGCGGCGAGGCTCGCGGCGATGATGCCGAACGCGCAAACGCTCGACATCCCCGGGCGAGATCACAATCTCGCGGTCGGCGACAAGGTCTATAAGGCGGGAGTTTTGGCGTTCCTGGAAGGTCGCGCCTGAGCGGCGCCGATTCCGGTCGGCGTCCCTGCTTTTGCCAAACAAATCAGGTGACAATGCCGTCGGAAACGCCGATGCTGTCGGCCCAAAGACCGACAGCGGGAACGGAAAGTCCATGGAGCTGGCCCAGGCGAGAGCCAAGACCGCCGATGCTGGCGGTTGCGGATCCGCGCTGTTGGCGGTCGAGGGCGTCTCGATCCGCTTCGGCGGCGTGACTGCCCTCGACGACGTCACGTTCAGGGTCGCTCCCGGCGCGATCGGCGGCCTTATCGGCCCCAATGGCGCCGGCAAGACCACGCTGTTCAACTGCATTTCGCGCCTCTACGATCCGCACGCCGGCTCGATCCGGTTCGACCGCCGGCTGCTTTCGGGCGTGCCCCGACATGCAATCGCCGCGCTCGGCATCGCGCGCACGTTCCAGAACGTGGCGCTGTTCGCCACCATGACGACGCGCGACAACGTTCGCGTCGGCGCGCATGCGCTGGCGAGGGGCGGATTCCTCGCCAACGCTCTCGCGCTTCCCTTGGCGGGTCGCGAGGAACGCCGGCTCGCCGAGCGGGCGGAGGCGCTGATCGTGGAATTCGGCTTGCAGCGGGTCGCGGACCGCCCCGTCGGCGAGCTGCCGTTCGCGGTGCGCAAGCGGGTGGAGCTCGCGCGCGCGCTTGCCGTCGGGCCGAAGCTGCTGCTGCTCGACGAGCCCGCCGCGGGGCTCAATCACGAAGAGGTCGACGCGCTGAGCGAGGAAATCCGCGCCATCCGCGATCGCCGCGGGGTCGCCATCCTGATCGTCGAACATCACATGAACCTCGTCATGCGGGTCTCCGACCAGGTCGTGGCGCTCGATTTCGGCCGGGTCATCGCCGATGGACGTCCGGAAGACGTGAGAGCGAATCCCGACGTTGTGCGCGCCTATCTAGGGACGGCGGCGTGAACGGCCCGATCCTCGAGGTGAAGAACCTTACGGCCTTCTACGGGCCGCTCCAGGCGCTGTTCGGACTCGACTTCGACGTCGAAGACGGAGGCGCGACGGCGCTGCTCGGCGCGAACGGCGCCGGCAAGACGACCACGCTGAGAGCGCTCTCCGGCCTCATCCACCGCGAGGGCGACATCCGGCTTCGCGGGCGCCCGATCGGCGCGTTGTCGACCGAGGCGATCGCGCGCCGCGGGGTCGCGCATGTGCCCGACGGGCGAGGCACCTTCACCGATCTGACGGTCGAGGAGAACCTGCGGCTCGGGGCCTACGTCCGCTCCGACCGGAACGGCGTCAAAAAGGATTTCGACCGCGTGTTCGCCTATTTCCCGCGGTTCGCCGAGCGCCGACGCCAGCAGGCGGGCACCCTCTCGGGCGGCGAGCAGCAGATGCTCGCCATCAGCCGGGCGCTCCTCATGCGCCCGAGCCTGCTGATGCTGGACGAGCCGTCGTTCGGCCTCGCGCCGCTCGTGGTGGAAGAAATCTTTCGCATTCTGGCCGCAATCAACCGCGACGAAGGCGTCAGCATGCTGATCGTTGAGCAGAACGCCTCGCTCGCGCTCGACCTCGCCGACCACGCCGTGCTGATCGAGACGGGGCGCGCGGCGATGAGCGGCCCCTCGCAGGCGCTGCGCGCGGACGACGCGGTGCGGCGCTCTTATCTCGGCTATTGAAGGGAAACGTCTTTGAACGAATTCCTTCACCAATTCGCGTCCGGACTGGCGCTCGGCGGCGTCTACGCGATCATGGCGCTCGCGCTGGTGATGATTTACCAGGCGACGCAGCTGGTGAACTTCGCCCAGGGCGAGATGGCGATGTTCTCGACCTATTTCGCCTGGAAGCTGATGGATTCCGGCTGGCCCTACTGGCGCGCGTTCGCCGTGACGGTGCTCGTCTCGTTCGTCGGCGGCGTCGCGATCGAGCGCGTGGTCGTGCGTCCCTTCGCCAAAGCGCCGGTGCTCGCCTCGGTGGTCGTGTTCATCGGCCTTGCGCTCATCTTCAATGCCCTTGCCGGTTGGCTCTACGGCTATTCGGTCACGTCGTTCGACACACCGTTTTCGGGACGGCCGTGGTTCGGCAACGTCTATATGTCCGCTCACGAATCCGGCGCGGTCGTCGTGACCTTCTGCGTGCTCGCTCTCGTCTACGCCTTCTTCCGCTTCACCCCCCTCGGCCTCGCGATGCGGGCCGCAGCGCAGAACCCGACCTCGAGCCGCCTCGTCGGCATCCGGGTCGGCTGGATGCTGGCGATCGGCTGGGGGCTCGCGGCGGCGATCGGCGCAATCGCCGGGATGATGGCGGCCCCGATCGTTTATCTCGATCCCAACATGATGGGCGGCGTTCTGCTCTACGCCTTCGCCGGGGCTCTGCTCGGCGGCATCGACAATCCGTTCGGCGCCGCATTGGGCGGCTTCGCGGTCGGCGTGCTCGAGAACCTCATCGGCGCCTATGTCGTCGGCGCGGAGGTGAAGCTCTCGGTCGCGCTCGCCATCATCGTCGGCGTCCTCGTGTGGCGGCCCTCGGGCCTCTTCGGGCGCCGGCTGGTGGCGAGGGTGTGACCCATGGCCGAGCCGAGCGCGATGAGGCTCATCGTGACGCTGGCGGTCTTCGCCGGCGCGCTCGCCTTTCCGTTTCTGGCGTCGGGCTACCACCTTTATCAGGGCGCGCAGGTGCTGATCCTCGCCATCGCGCTGCTCGGCCTCAATCTGCTCACCGGAATCAACGGCCAGATCTCGCTCGGCCACGGCGCCTTCTTCGCCATCGGCGGCTACGGCGCGGCGATCCTGACGGCGAAGCTCGGGCTGCCCTATTGGGCGGCGATCCCGGTCGCGAGCCTCGTCTGCTTCGGCGCGGGATTCCTGTTCGGCTTTCCCGCGCTCCGGTTCGGCGGCCTCTATCTGGCGCTCGCGACCTTCGCGCTCGCCGTCGCGACGCCGCAGATCCTGAGCTACACAGGCTTCGACGCCTGGACCGGCGGCTCGCAGGGCGTAACGCTGACGAAGCCGCACGCGCCGTTCGGACTGCCGCTAAGCGCCGACCAATGGCTCTATCTTGTCTGCCTCTTCTCCGCGGCGGTCCTCTACTGGGCGGCGAGGAATCTGGTCTGCGGGCGCGTCGGTCGGGCGCTGGTCGCGATCCGCGACCAGCCGATCGCCGCGGAAACGATGGGGGTCAACGCCGCGCTCTACAAGACCACCTGTTTCGGCGTCAGCGCGCTCTATGCGGGCGTGGCCGGGGGCTTGAGCGCGATCGCGGTCGGCTTTGTCTCGCCCGACAGCTTCGGGCTTTGGCTTTCGCTGTCGTTTCTGGTCGGCATCGTCGTCGGCGGGCTCGCCTCGCTCGGCGGCGTGGTGTTCGGCGCGCTTTTCATCGAATTCGTGCCCAATCTCGCCGACCAGCTTTCAGTCAATTTCGGCGAGAGCGCGAAAGCGCTGCCGGGCGCGATCTACGGCGTGCTGTTGATCCTGGCCATGGCAGGCATGCCGACCGGGGTGGCGGGCGCGTTGCGGGCTGCGGCGAATTACGCCGTGCGGGGGTTGATTTCGTCGCACACGCGCACAAGTTGAAGGCAGCGGCGGGCCGAAGCCGCCGCAAATGGGCGGGCCGACGCCGTCGCGAGAGGGCGGGCCGACGCAGTCGCGAAAGAAAGAGAAGGGGGATCGCCTATGTTCACAAGACGTTCATTCCTGCAATCGAGCGCCGCGGCCTTCGCCGCCAGCGCGCGCTCGGCGGTCGCCGACACCCCCGGAATCACCGAGACGGAGATCAAGATCGGGCAGACCATGCCCTATAGCGGGCCTCTCTCGGCCTATGGGGTGATCGGACGCACTGATGCCGCCTATTTCAGGATGATCAACGATGAGGGTGGCCTGAACGGCCGCAAGATCAGCCTCATCAGCCTCGACGACGCCTACAGCCCGCCAAAAACCGTCGAGCAGACTCGCCGTCTCGTCGAGCAGGAGCAGGTCGCATTGATCTTCGGCAGCATCGGCACGCCAACGAACGCGGCGGTCCGGCAATATCTGAACGACAACAAGGTGCCGCAGCTCTTCCTCGAGAGCGGCGCGTCTCTTTTCCGATCCGCAACACTTTCCCTGGACGATGGGCTACCTCCCTGCCTATCAGACCGAAGCCCAAATCTACGCCAAGCACATCCTGGCGACCAAGCCGGATGCGAAGATCTCGGTGCTTTATCAGAACGACTCCTTCGGCAAGGATTACCTCATCGGGCTCAAGGACATGCTGGGCCCGGACCGGGCAGGCATGATCGTAAAGGAAGCGTCCTACGAGACGTCCGAGCCGACAGTCGATTCGCAGGTCGTAACCTTGCAGGGTTCTGGCGCCGACGTGCTCCTCATCGCCGCGGTGGCGAAATTCGCCGCGCAGGCGATCCGCAAATCCTTCGACCTCGGCTGGAATGCGGCGCGCTACTTGAGCTACCCCGCGCAATCGCTTTCGGCCGTGTTGAAACCCGCTGGCCTAGACGAGTCGAAGGGTCTCATCAGCGCCGGCTTCGTTATCGACGTGAACGACCCGCGCTTCAGGGACGATCTGGGTCTCAAGCAATGGAGGGATTTCACCTCGAGATACATGTCGGCAACCGAATTCGTCGACGGCAATGCGGCTCGAGGCTTCGGCGAGGCCGCGACGATCGTCGAGGTTCTCAAACGATGCGGCGACGATCTTTCGCGCGACAATATCATGAGGCAGGCGGCCAATCTCAAGGATTTTCATGCTCCGTTGCTATTCCCGGGCATCACGATCGACACCTCGCCCGACAATTTCAGACCGATCCGGCGGTTGCAGCTCGTCTCGTTCAATGGCGAGAGCTGGGAGCCGTTCGGCGAGATATTGCACGGCTGAGCTCACGCGCCTGGCCGCGGCATTTTCATTGTTGTGCAAACGTGCAATCTTCAGGGAGAGAGTCGGCGGCGACGTCGGCAAGCTAGGCGACAATAGGGAGGAGAGCCATGTTCACCCGACGATCATTCCTGCAATCAAGCGCCGCCGCCGCGGCTTTCGCGACGAGTGCCGGCTCGGCCCGCGCCGAGAACGCGCCTAGCGTCACGGATAGCGAGATAAAGATTGGCCAGACCATGCCCTACAGCGGCCCGGCCTCCGCCTACGGCGTGATCGGCCGCACCGAGACCGCGTACTTCAAGATGATCAACGAGCAGGGCGGAATCAACGGCCGCAAGATCAATTTGATCAGCCTCGACGACGGCTACAGCCCACCCAAGACGGTCGAGCAGGTGCGCCGCCTTGTCGAGGAAGAGAAGGTCGCGTTCCTGTTCCAGACGCTCGGCACGCCGCCGAACCTCGCCATTCGGCAATATCTCAACGACAACAAGGTGCCGCAGCTGTTCGTCGCGACCGGCGCAGCGACGTTCAGCGACCCGAAGCATTTCCCCTGGACGATGGGTTACAACCCCAACTATGAGACGGAATCGCACATCTACGGCAAGCACATCCTGGCGACGAAACCGGATGCGAAAATCGCAGTCCTCTATCAGAACGACAGCTTCGGCAAGGACTACCTGATCGGCCTCAAGGAAGCGCTCGGCGCTGACCACGCTGGGATGATCATCAAAGAGGCGTCTTACGAGACATCCGAGCCGACCGTCAACTCGCAGGTCGTGACGCTGCAGGGCTCGGGCGCCGACGTGTTCCTCATCGCCGCGACTCCGAAATTCGCCGCGCAGGCGATCCGCAAATTCTACGACCTCGGCTGGAACGCCGCCCGCTACATCACGACCGTCTCGGTGTCGATCGCGACTGTCCTGAAGCCGGCCGGACTCGACAAGTCGAAGGGCCTCATCTCGGTCGGCTATGTCATGGACGTCAACGATCCGCATTGGAAGGACGAGCCCGGCGTCAAGCAGTGGAACGACTTTACGACGAAATACATGTCCGAAACAGATTATATCGACGCCAACGCCGCCTACGCCTTCGGTGCCGCGGCGACGATGATCCAGGTGCTCAAGCAATGCGGCAACGACCTGTCGCGCAACAACGTCATGCGGCAGGCAGCCAGTCTCCACAACTTCCCGGCGCCGATGCTCGAGCCGGGGATCGTTCTCAACACCTCGCCCGACAACTACAGCCCGATCCGCCAGTTGCAGCTCATTTCCTTCGACGGCTCGAGCTGGCAGCTCATTGGCGGCATCCTCGAAGGGTGACCGCCCGAAGGCCGCGCGCGTTTCTCGCGCGCGGCTTTGGCGCCCGGCGGTATCCGCCTCACCAAATTCGGGTCAACACTGCATCGAAAATCGAATCGGCCGAGACGATCGAAATTCGGCGTCGCAGCGCTGATGCGGCCAGGAAGCGGTCGAATGGATCGCGATGGACCCAGTCCATCGTTCCAGCCAACAGACAGTCGGCTGATTCGAGCGACGTGGCGACCGCCCGTTGGCTATCCAGCAGCTCCGGCAGCCTATCGACGTACGGGGCCATTTCCGGCCATTTGCCGAGGCGAACCTTCTGCGCGATCTCGAAAAACGAGATGGCGCTGACGACGATCGCGTCCGCCTCGGCGATCTCTTTGCGCGCGCGATCCGAAATGCGCCTGTCGTTGGTCAACGTCCATGCCCAGACATGGGTGTCGAGCAGGAGCGTGGTCAGGAGCGACCCTCCCACGCCGCAAGTTCGTCCTCGTCCATCGGGGAAAAGAAGTCGGGACCCTCGCCGAGCGCGCCTGGCTCGAGGACGCCGAACCTGAACGCCCCCTGGGGGATCGGAACGAGCCGGACCACAGGCTTTTCGCCTTTCGCGATGACAACCTCCTCCCCGGATAACGCCGCCTCGATCAGCCGGGAAAGTTGTGTCTTGGCGACATGAATCGTCACTTTTCGCATGGAGAAATCCGCAAAGGCGTCAATCTGATTAGCTAATTTAGCTAATCATTGGGCCCGCAGTCGTCAAGCCTTCGCTCAACTCGGCGCCGGGTCGGCCATGCGCCGGGGACATCCCCTGCTCCCGCGCAAGAATTCCCTGCCCATTCCCTGCTCGGCGCATGAAAATTCCCTGCTCGCCGGCGCAGGGAATTTGGGCATTACGGTGACAGCTGCATTTTTTCCATTTCTGGCGATCGGCGATCGCCTGTGGTGAGTGCGGCGCACGCTGGCCGGACTGTCTTTCCCACAGCGTAGCATCAGCCGGAGGACCCCTATCGAGGCGGGCTCAATACAAGTAAACTTGGAGCGTCACCATAATTAAACAGTAGTTATCAAAGGCGCCCAGAACGGCGCAAGAAATTCCCTGTTCCGCGAGAAAAACTCCCTGTTCTGCGAAAAGAAACTCCCCGCTTTCCGAACCAAAACGATGGTCGGCGACGGCGTTCGGCCCCCATCCGGCGCGCGCCGGCGGGGCGGTCGCTGGCGTCTGGCGCCACGTCTGCTACGCCCGCCTGCGGCGCTCCGCTCGGCTTTGGATTCGCGCGGCTTGTTTTTCCATCGGACCCAGTGGAAAATTCTTGCTGCTGTGCTATATTTGTTCTCCATCGGAAAGACGGCCCATGTCGCTGCTCCATTCGTCCGCCCGGCACCCCCTCCCGCCGCGCGCGCTGCGCCTCCAGGGCATCTGCGTCCGCTCCCGCTCGTCGATCGGCTCGACCGCTGTTGCGATCGGGGCGGCTTCAACGGCCCGCCCCTCATCGGCGACTTGGCTGTCCGGCCCAAACGCAAGCGGCGGGCCGCTGCGAAGCGTCCGATGCTCAAACGCCGTAACCGGGTCGGCCTGTCCTTTGACGGGCGCGTGGAGCGCGGCGACCGGGCGACCCGGCCCGGAATTCGCCCCAAGTCAAAAAAACGGTTGTCGTCTGTAACCGGGGCGAATTTCCGGGCGGCGTTAGCTTGGGGCGGGCCTGACGAGAGTTGCGAGATCGGGGATTTCGGGGCCTGGAATGGCGAGGCGAGCGCCGAGATAGTCGAAGAAGGGGATTTTGAGCTTCCTGCAGGTCTTGGCGAGCCCGAGCATGACGTCGCGGGCGTCGCGGCCTCTGTCGCTGAGGGTCCCGCCGGAGATTTTGCGCTTGGTGACGAAGACGCGGATGTCGTTTTCCGAGGCGTTGGTGTGCAGCGGAATATGGGGATGGTCGAGGACGCGCAAGAGATCGTCCTTGAGGCGAAAGAGGCGCCTGAGCAGGCTGTCGAGGGTGGCGTAGCCGGTTCTGGAGCGGTTGAAGATGCGGTCGAACTGCGCCCGCAAACGCTCGGCTTTCTCGAGGCTCGGGGCGAGCTTGTATTCTTTTAAGGCGCGATAGAACCACCAGATCATGCGCCGTGCGACCTCGATCGCGTTGCGCTGCTTGTCGTTGGCGGGGATGAGCTTGTGGACCAGGCGTTCGGCGTGCACCCAGCACAAGGCGTGTTCGCCGACGCGGAACTGGCCGGCGCCGTCTGACACGACGATGGCTTGGCCGAGCAGGCCTTGCTCGCGAACGGCGCCCCACAGAGCACCCTCGCTGGCGACCCGCACCGGATCGGGGTGATCCTGAGATCGGCGAATCCGAGCGCGTTCAGATGGCTCGTCCAGTCTTCGTGAGACGCAAAAAGCCGCGTCGGATGGCCCGCGAGCGTGTCGATGAGGCTGAGGCTCAGATTGCAAGCCCGCATGTAGACGAGCGCCGCCTCGTTGACCACGTAAGAGGCCGCGCCGCCCAGGAGATTGCGCAGGAACGCCAGGCGGGACTTGCTCGGGCCGGTTCGAAACGTGGTGAAGCTGTCGGAACCGATCTGGGTCGTCACGCCGCTCTTGCCTCGATGGCGGGCGCCGGTGTCGTCGACCGTGACGAAGGAAGCGCTGCTCAATCCGGTCTTCAGCACCTCGGCGTCCTCAGCGCGGAACGTCTCGAGCTTGGCGGCCAGCAGGCGCACCACCTGGTGTTTCGAAATCACCACGCCGACGCCGTTCAGCAGCGCCAGAATCCGCTCGCAGGTCATCTGTCCCTGAAAGTGCAGCATCAAGATCAGGCGCTGAAGATGCGGGCCATAGCCACCGACGATCCCGGGATCGAGCGGCGCGATCAGAGTCTTCCCATCCGGCGTTTGCCAGCGCTCGCGCCGATAGCAGGTCACCAAAGGATTCAGAACCAAGTCCTGAACGACGATCTCTTCGTAGCCCTTGTGGCGGGAACCCGCTGGCGCGTCGACCTTCACCTCGATGGTTTGCGTGACCGTCAGCTTGTCCAGGTTGCTGCCGCGCCGCTGCGTCGACCGCCCGCCCTTGGGCGCGTTCGCTTGCGAATCCGGTCGGTCCGTCGCCTTGTCCATCCCCGAGGGTTTCTGCGGCGGCCGCGGCGGCAGTTTCTTCAATCGCGCCAGTTCGTCCTTGACCGCCTGATGCTCGACCCTCAGCTTGGCCAACGCCCCGCTCACCTTCTCGTACTCCGCCTGAAAGCGGGTCACTTCGCCAATCAAAGTGCGAACCAGGCCGATGAGCTCGGCCGGCGTCATGCGCTCAAGCGGATCACCCGAATCAACGGACATCCCCAGCTTGAATCATACTTTCCGACGCTTGACTCCCCCCTTCCGCCCGGAAATTTGCCCCGATTACTGTCGTCTTGGGCAACCCCTTGAAAACACTCAAAACGACAATGGGCGGGCCTTGTAACGAGTTGGCGTGGATTTGGGGTTGCCGGCGCATCCGCTCGGTGTCGGCGCCCGTCGAATTGCGGTGACGTGACCGAGGACCTCCGGACAAAAGCGCGCCCGTCGTGGGGCGGTCAGCCCAAGGAGGTCGCCGAGCAAAGCCCCGGCGCCGATCCTGGCGCTGATCGGGGTCGACTGCTAAGGTCGCGGCCAACGCCCGTTTTCCTGGCACATGGCGTGCGGCGGCGGCCGAGGAGGACGCCATGACCGCTTCGTGACCCTCGAATTGAAAGATCATCGCTCGCGTAGGAGATTCTCATGCGCCAGTTTGTCCTTTCGCTTGTCGTTTTGCTCGCAATGGGTTCTGCAGGCTACGGCCAGCAGGATTCTGGATCGCTCCGCGGAGTGTACGCTCCCCCGCCGTCGGCGTCGGGCCAGCTCGTCGGAGTCTTCGACGCCCCGCGGACGGCTCCCGCCTTGCCAAAGCTGCCGAACACGGTCTCCGCGCCGGACTGTGGGACTGCCGAGGGTGTCCCGGTCGTCTCTGTCCCCGGCGCGCCTCAACAGGGTCAGGCGCTACCGTACGGCGTCAAGCCAACTCCAATCCCGGGTCGACCCGGCTATGGCGTTGCCGTGGTCAACGGTCATCGCGCAATTATCGACCAAAACTCCAATCGCATCTTCCAGATCCTCGACTAGTCTAGAAGCCATGATGCGATTGTGATCGACCCAATGTCGTCATCGCGGACCCCGAGCGTGAGCGCGAGCGAAGCGATCCAGAGATGAAGGGCCGTTGCGGCGGCTGTGATCGGAAGTCGCGATGACGGGTCTCGCCGTCCTTGCGAGCCGAAGGCGAAGCAATCCATGCCGCCGCGCCCTGCGATCGTGGATTGCCTCGTCGCTCCGCGCCTCGCAATGACGGGTCCGCCATTCGCCGTCCTTGCGAGCCGAAGGCGAGGCAATCCATGCCGGGCGGCTGCGGTCATGGATTGCTTCGTCGCTGCGCTCCTCGCAATGACGGGTCCGCCATTCGACAGACGCTCGAGCCAACGGGCTGGCCTATTGCGCCCCTGCTTCGCTCTGGGATTGGCCTCGCTACGCCTGCGGGCCTCACCGCCGCTCCCGCAAGAGCCGCGACTTGTCGCGGCTCCAGTCGCGTGCTTTCTCGCTCTCGCGCTTGTCGTGCAGCTTGTTGCCGCGTCCGAGCGCGATGGCGATTTTGGCGCGGCCTTTCTCGTTGAAGTAAATTCTGAGCGGCACGATCGTCATGCCCTCGCGCTCGACGCCTTTGGCGAGCTTGGCGATTTCCTTTGCGTGCAGAAGGAGTTTGCGCGGCCTCTTCGGCTCGTGGTTGAAGCGGCTCGCCTGCAGATATTCGGGGATGTTGGCGTTGTAGAGGATCACTTCGCCGTTGCGGTCGACGGCGGCGTAGCTTTGGGCGACCGTCGCCTTGCCGTTGCGCAGCGACTTGACCTCGGTGCCGGTCAGCACCAGGCCCGCCTCGTAGGTCTCGCCGATCTCATAGTCGAAGCGGGCGCGCCGGTTGTCGGCCACGACCTTGAAATTGGACTTCTCCTTCTCGGCCATCGATCAACGCCTGGCAGGCGAGGCCGCCGCCGCAATCCTGCCGCAATAGGGCGGTGGAGCACCTTGGCGCCCCTCATTTGTTCCGCAATCAAGTGCGGCGAAAAAGCGCAGCGGCATGGCCGGGTCAGGCGTTCAACAAACCGGCGTGCACCATGGCGCGGCGGATCAGCGCCTCCGTCGTTTGGCTCACCGGAATGAGCGGCAGGCGCGTTTCGTTGCGCACCCGCCCGAGCAGACTTAGCGCGTATTTCGTGCCATTTACGCCGGGTTCGGCGAAGATCGCCGCGTGCAGCGGCGTCAGCCGGTCCTGGATCTTCAGCGCGTGGTTCCAGTCGTCCTTGAACACGAATTCCATCAGTTCGGCGCAGAGCTCCGGGGCGATGTTGGCGGTGACGGAGATGCAACCGTGTCCGCCCGCCGCCATTGCGGCGAGCGCGGTCATGTCTTCGCCAGAAAGTTGGATAAAGTCCGACCCTATAGCGTGTCGCTGGCGCGAGACGCGGCCGACGTCCCCGGTCGCGTCCTTCACGCCGACGATGTTGGGGAGCTCGCTCAAGCGTTTCATCGTGTCCACCGACATGTCGACGACGCTGCGGGGAGGGATGTTGTAAATGATGATCGGAATCCCGATCGCGTCGTTGACGGCCTTGAAGTGCTGGTAGAGCCCTTCCTGCGTCGGCTTATTGTAGTAAGGGGTCACGACCAGGACGGCGTCGGCGCCGGCGCGCTCGGCGTGGATCGCCAGGGCCACCGCTTCGACGGTGTTGTTCGAACCCGCTCCCGCGATGACTGGAACGCGGCCGCGCGCCTCGTCGATGCAGATGTCGACGACGCGCCGATGCTCGTCGTGCGTCAGCGTCGGGCTCTCGCCGGTGGTGCCGACCGGCACCAGCCCGTGCGAGCCGGAGGTGATCTGCCAATCGATCAGCGCGCGGAACGCCTGCTCGTCGATCTCGCCCTCCTTGAACGGCGTCACCAGGGCCGGCATCGAGCCGTGAAATTTCGCCCGCTCTCTCATCTCGCGCATTCCGTCGGTTCTGTGGCCGCTCGGCGCTCCCGTTGCGTCCGCACCCGGACACATAGCCCCGGCGGAGCGCGCGCGAAAGGGCAAACCCGCCCCGAAGGCTCGGTTAACCCTTCGTTAGAACAGTCGTTCCATTTTCACGCGCAAGGATGAACCCATGACCAAATGGCGCGCCACCGCGCTCATCGGGGCCTCGGCGGCAGCCGTCATGATTGCCCTCGTTCCGTTCTCCGGCCGAATCTCCGAGCGGCAAGTCCTATCCCGCCTCGCCCGCGCGCCCGTCGCCGTCTCCCGCGCCGTGCTTCCGCCGGCGGCGGACAGGGCCGTCGAGACGCTGGCGCAGGAAATGGCCGCGCTCGTTCGCCGGGGAATCGACTCCGCCTCGCGGAGAGGCGCGGAGGCCGAGGCGTCCTCGGGCGTGGCGCAGGACATGGCCGCGCTCCTTCGCCGGGGATTCGCGTCGGCCGAGCCGCCGGCGTCTCCGCAGATCCCGTCTGAAAACGCCTCTTCTGAGGCAGAGCCGGGCGCCGCCTCACAAGGCGCGCCTCCGCCGCAGCCCGCCCCGGTCTCTCCGGCCGCGCAGGCCTACCGGAAGGGCGACATCGCGGCGCTCACGGCGCTCGCGGCCGCGGCCGGCGACCCGGACGAGCGGCTGGCGCTGGAGTGGGCGGCGCTGCGCGCCGATCCTCATCCGACTTTCGCCGCGCTCGAGGCTTTCGCCAAGGCTCATCCGACCTGGCCGGGGCTGGGCTATGTGCGCTACCGGCAGGAGGCCGATCTCCTCGTTCATCCTCCGTCCCCCGCGACGGTGCAGGAATTTTTCGCCGCGGACCCGCCGCAGTCGAGCGCGGGGAAACTCGCCGTCGCGCGCGCGGAGGCGGCCAAGGGGCTTACCGACGAGGCGATCCGGAGCGTTCGCGAGCTGTGGCGCGAAGGCAATTTCGACGCCTGGACCGAGAGCGCGATCCTGCGCGACTTCGGCGTCGTGCTCTTGAAGTCGGACCACAAGTACCGCGCCGATCGTTTGCTTTACGCCGAAAGCTACGCCGCCGCCTTGCGCGCCGCGGCGCTGGCGGGTCCCGACGAGATGGCGCTCGCTCAGGCCCGCGCCGCCGCCGCGCACGGACCGGTGAGCCCGGCGCTGCTCAGGGCGGTTCCTCAATCGCTCAAGAACGATCCCGGCCTCCTGTTCGCGCGCATCCAGGACGCGCGGCGGTCGAACCGCGCCTACGAGGCGGCGATGCTGCTGAGCCTCGCGCCGAAGGACCGCGATTCCCTCATCAATCGCGACAAGTGGTGGTCCGAGCGGCGGATGGTGGCGCGGGAACTGCTTGACCTGAACGAGCCCAAGCTCGCCTTCGAGGTCTGCGACAAGGCGGCGCTGCCGGACGACGCCGCCGACAAGGTCGATCTCGATTTTCACGCCGGGTGGATCGCGCTGCGCTTCCTCGGCGACGCCCGCGAGGCCGCCAAGCGCTTCGCCCTCGCCGCCGAGGCGGCCGAGACGCCCCTGTCGATCGCGCGCGCCGCCTACTGGCGCGGCCGGGCCGCGGAGGCGATTGGGAACGAGGACGAAGCGAAGCTCCATTACGAGAGCGCGGCGAGCGAGCCGATCGCCTATTACGGACAGCTCGCCGCGCAGCGTCTGGGGGCCAAGCGGCTCGAGCTTCGCGCGCCGAGCGCGGTCGCCGAGGGCGCGGAGCGCGACGAATTGGTGCGGGCGGCGGAAGCTCTCTATGCCGACGGGCTCGACGAGCTTGCGACCGCGCTCGCCTTCGAGGCGGCGCGCGGGTGGCGGGACGAAGCGCAGATGGCGGCGATGGCCGAGGTGGTGAAGCGGCGCGCCGACGCCGCGACCCAGGTCCAGTTCGGCAAGATCGCGACGCTGCGCGGCTACGCCTTCGACGCGATGGCGTTCCCGTCGTCCGGCGTGCCGGCCTTTCTGCCGCTCGCCCACTCGGCCGACCTCGCCAGCGTCTATGCGGTCGCGCGGCAAGAGAGCGAATTTGTCTGGCGCGCGGCGTCCGGCGCGGGGGCCAAGGGCCTCATGCAGATCCTGCCGTCGACGGCGGCGTCGACCGCCAAGCGCGCGGGCGTGGCTTATGACTACGCCCGGCTCATCGTCGATCCGGCCTTCAACACTCAGCTCGGCGCGGCCTTCCTGGGCCAGGTGATGGAGGACGTGGGCGGCTCGCGCGAGATGGCTTTCGCCGCCTACAACGCCGGCCCCGGGCGGGTGGCGCAATGGATCGCCGCCTATGGCGACCCGCGCAACGGCGCCGATCCGGTCGACTGGGTCGAGCGCATCCCGTTTGACGAGACGCGCGACTACGTGCAGCGGGTCAGCGAGAACCTCGGCGTCTATCGCCAGCGCTTCGTAAAGGACCCGCCGCACGTCGGGCAGCTCTCGCCGCGCATGGCGAAGGACTGAGCGCCTGACCCTGCGTCCTCGTCCTGAGGCGCCGCGAAGCGGCCTCGAAGGACGCTCCTGAGCGCGCCGTTCGACGCGTCCTGGAGCATCCTTCGAGGCCTTTTGCGTCCCGCAAAAGGCGCCTCAGGATGAGGAAACTGCTTTTGAAACAGGCTCTCAAGACGCGAGCACATCAGCCGAGCGCCGCCACCGTCTCGGTGAGCTTCGACACGTCGACCGCATAGGCGAAGGGCGAGTCCTTCGCGTGCCGCGGCGCGCTCGCGAGGTCTTCCTCCGTCTGGCGCTGGAAGAGCACCACGTGCTCGAGCTCGAGCATCGCGCAAAGATGCGACGACCACGGATCGTGCTGGCCCTCGGCGATGATCTCGACCACCCTTGTCCCCGGCCGGCAGAACATCAGGTTCGCCATTGCGGCTCCGAATTCGCAGACGACGACTTCCGCCTCGGCGAAGACGAGAGCCTGCTCGTCGAACGACAGCTTCTCCGGCTGGATGGCGACGAAGCCGAGCGGCTTCAAGGCCTCGATCATCTCTCCCCGGTTGGTGAGGTTGCGGCTGTTGGCGAGGCTGCGGCAGACCGCCACGCGCTTCGGCGTCGCTGGGGCGGGCGTCCCTTTGCGTATGTTGGCGAGAATCGCGGCGAAGGCCTCCCGGTGCTGCGGATGGGCGTTCTGGCTGCTGACCCCGCTGTGCCGGTTGCTGACGATGGCGTGCTCGAGGAATACCGGCTGCGGCCGGACTTCGCGAATGAGCCCGGCGGGAACGTCGAGCCGCGCGATCAGCGCCCGCTGCCAGGGTTTTAGCGCCCAGGTCAGCATCGGAGCGCGCATGCACTGGCCGAGATGGATGAGAGGGACGATGTCCAGGAGATAGTGCCCGTAGTTCGGCCGCTCGGAATTGGCGATCAGGAGACGCTCGCCAGGAATCGTCGGCGCGCCTTTCAGCCGCTCGGGGTAGAGGAGATGCTCTCGCCCGCCGTCGGGCAGGGGCCGGTCAACGATCGCATTGACGGAAGAGAGGAAGCCTTCCTGGAACGGCCCGAGGAACGAGTGACGCCAGACGAGGCCCTCATTCGAGACGAGGAGCCCGAGCTTGGGGAACCAGTGCTGGTCGACAAGATGCTCGAGCGTCAACGCCGGCGCGTCGACGACATGGTCGACGTAATGCATGCGTTCGCTCGTCGTCGAATTGACGCTGAGCGGATGTAGCCGCGTCGGATATCGGCAGGGCTCGACGACCGTGCATTGCGTGAGCGGCGGTGGAAAGCGGCCTTCGAACGGAGCCGTGGCGAGCTCGGTCGTCCGGTCGACCGCGACCGGGATTCCGGGCACCGAGCGGGCGGCCATCGCGCCCGACAGTCGGCGCCGGAAAGTCTTGAGCGGCATGCGCACGGCCTTGCGCCACAGCCCGTGCAGCGACCGGCTGACGCGCATGCGGGTCGCGTTCTCGACGCTGTCGGAAGTCGCTGAGGTCGGCCGGCCGTAGCGCAAGAAGGGGTCCTTGTGCTGAAGCCCGAGCCTGGAGCCCGGACTAACGGGCGTTCTTTGCCTCAGGGCGGGCGTCGCGGCAAGCAGCTTAGAGCCTGTTTCAAAAGCAGTTCTGAGGCGCCTTTTGCGGTACCTCGAAGGATGCTCCAGGAGGCGTCGAACGGCGCACTCTGAAACGTCCTGCGAGGCCGCTTCGCGGCGCCTCAGGACGAGGGGTCAGGCGCTTATCCACCGCCTTCTCGGCCCGGGCGGTGACTTCGACCGAATCGGACGCTACCGCTCGACTCAGCCCATGCCGTTCCGATTCGTCCACACCGCCGACATCCACCTCGATTCGCCGCTGCGCACCCTGGCGCTGCGCGACCCGGCGCTCGCCGAGCTCATCGGCGGAGCGACGCGCAAAGCCTTTGCCGCCGTCATCGAGCTCTGCCTCGCCGAGCAGGTCGATGCGCTCATGATCGCCGGCGATCTCAACGACGGCGAGCAGACCTCGATGAAGACCGCGCGCTTTCTCGCGGACCAGCTGAGGCGTCTGCACCAGGCGGGGATCCGGACCTTCATCATTCGCGGCAATCACGACGCCGAGTCCCGCATCACGCGCGAGCTCACTCTGCCGGAGTCGGTGAAAGTGTTCGGCGGGCGGGCGGAATCGGTCGCGCTCACGGCCGGCGGCCTCGACGTCGTCGTGCACGGCGTGAGCTTCGCCCAGAAGCACGCGCCCGAGAGTCTGCTGCCGAAGTTCCGAAGCCCCCACAACGGCGCGGTCAATATCGGCATGTTGCATACGAGCCTCGGCGGATCGCCGTCGCACGACCAATATGCGCCATGTTCGCCGGCGGAGCTGCACGACCACGGCTTCCAATACTGGGCGCTCGGCCATATTCATCAGCGCTTCGTCGAAAAGGGCAGGGCGACGATCGTGATGCCGGGCAATCCGCAAGGGCGCGACATCAACGAGCCGGGGCCGAAGTCGGCCTCGCTGGTGACGGTCGGCGACGATCGGACGATCGCGGTCGAACAGCGGCTGACGGGCGTCGCCGAGTTTGAGCGCGTCTTGGTCGATCTTTCCCACGCCGACGATTGGAGGACGGCGCTGAAGCGGATCGAGGCGGCGCTGGAAAAGGCGCGCGCGATGGCGCCGAGCGAGCATCTCGTCGCCCGCCTGACGCTCGAGGGCGCAACGCCGCTCGCCTGGCGCCTGCGCTGCGACGCCGACAGGCTCGCCGAGGAGGCGGGCGCGATCGGCGCCGGGCTCGGCGCGACCTGGATCGACAAGATCGAGCTCGCCTGTGAGGAGCCGCGCGCCGCCGAGGCCGCCTCGAGCGATCCGATCGCCGAATTGCGCGCGCTGATGGAAAACGAAGTCGTAATGTCGAAAGCGTTCCGCGACGAGCTGCAGTCGATCGCCGACGATCTTCGCGGCCATCTGCCGCCGGGCAGTCGCGATGACCTGTTCGGCGCCGACGCGCAGGCGTTCGCGGACATCCTGCGCTCCGTTGCGCGGCAGGGCGCCGAAGACGTGCTCGCCCATTTGCGCGCCGCCGACAGGGAAGCCGCTCAGTGAGGATCGCCCGCCTCGATCTCACCCGCTACGGGCGCTTCAGCGACCATACGATCGACTTCGGCGCGGCGCGCGCGGGCGCCCCGGACTTTCATATCGTCTACGGGCTCAACGAGGCGGGCAAATCGACCGCGGCGGCGGCGATCCTCGACCTCCTGTTCGGCATCGAAAAGCAGTCGCCCTATGGCGCGGCGGAGGCGAGGGCGAACTGGCACGCCTATTCCGCCATGCGGGTCGGGGCGGGGATCGAGATCGGCGGCCGGACGCATGAGATCGCTCGGCTCAAGCGCGACAGGAACAGCCTCGTCGATAAGGACAACCGGCCGATCGACGAGACCTTCCTGAGGACCGAGCTCGCCGGCGTCGATCGGGGCGCGTTCCGCACCATGTTCTCGCTCGACGACGAGAGCCTGGAGAGGGGCGGCGAGGCGATTCTCGCAAGCCGCGGCGATCTCGGCGAGCTGCTCTTTCAGGCCAGCGCCGGCCTCACCGAGTTCAGCGAGCGGCTCGACGCCTTGAGAGAGAAGGCGGAAAAGTTCTACCGGCCGCGCGCTTCAAAAACCGAACTGGCCGAAAAGAAGCGCGCGCTCGAGGCGCTGAAGGACGAACGCGACAAGGCTGATACGCTCGCCTCGACCTATGCCGAGCTCGTCCGCCGGCGTGACGAGGCGAAGGCGGCCTACGAGGCCGCGGGCAAGGGCCTGTCGGAGCGGCGCGCCCGCGCCGAAGCCATCCGGCGGCTGCTCGCGGCGCTTCCCCATCTGGCCGCGCTCAACGAGGCGGAAGCCAATCTTCAGCCGCTCGCCGGCCTCCCGGCGCAGCCCGAAGGATGGGGCGAGGAGGCGGCGAGGCTGCAGGCCGAGGCGATACGGCTCGAGGCGCAAAGAGAGAGCGCCGAGGGCGCCATCGGCGGGCTCCGCGACGAGTTGGAGCGAATCGGCGACGATGCGGCTGCGCTGCAAGTCGCAAGTCGGGTGGACGCCTGGCGCGAGTTGCGCAGCCGTTACGACACGGCGAGGGACATTCCCGTTCGCCAGGGCGAACTCGACGGCAAACGCGAGGCAGTCGCCGAAATCCTGCGCCGCCTCGGCAGGCCGGGCGAAGCCGAGCCCGAGAGGCTCATCCTGTCCATCCGGACGGTTGGCGGGCTCGAGGAGCTCGCCGCCCAGCGCTCGGGCGTGCTGGCGAAGCTCGAGACCGCGCGGGCCGCGCTGGACGACGCCAAAAGCGCGCTCGCCGCGGCGCTCGCCGAAGCGCCCGAGTCCGACAGCGGCGGCGCGGCGCTGGAAGCGTTGAAGACGCGTCTTCAGGCGGCGCGGCGAGACGAATCCTCCGCGCGGCTTCGCGCCACGCGCGCCGAGATGGAGAAACAGGCGCGGAAACTCATGGACGCGCTCGCGGCGCTGGCCCCCTGGCAAGGACAGCCGGAGGCGCTGGCCAGCGTCTCCGTTCCAGGCGAAGCGGAGACGGCGGCGCTGCGTCAGCGGCTGTCACAGGCGCTCGCGGAGCGTCAAACCCATGTCCAGCGTCTGGCCGACAAGAGCGGCGAAGCCGAACGATTGCGGGCCGAGGCGGCGGTCGCCGCCCGGGCGGCCGAAGTCGTCGGCGACGACGTCGCATCGGAACTTCGCTCGGCGCGCGAGGCGTCATGGTCCGCCCATCGCGCGGCGCTAAGCGCGTCGAGCGCCGACGCGTTCGAAGCCGCGATGCGGCGCGACGACGCGGCGGGCGCGGCGCGGCTCGCCAATGCGCGGGAGGTCGCGGCCCAGCGGGAGCGCGCGATCAAGCTCGCCGGGGTCGAGGCGGAATGCGCGCGCGCGAGGGCGGACCTCGAGGCGGCGGACCACGCCCTGCACGCGCTCGATCACGAGATTGCCGCGCTGATGCCCGCAGTGCCGCCTCGTGGCCGCGACCCCTTGAGTTTTCTCGACGCGTGGAGAGCCGGCCGCGACGCGGCGCTGGAGCTCATCAGCGCGGTCGGCGAGCTGAAGCACGCGGCGCGCCTTGCGTACGAGGACGCCGAGCAGGTGCGTCGCTCGTTGAGCGAGGCGATGCGGGGCGCGCGGGTCGCGCACGACCCGGACGGCGCGCTCGATTCGCTCATCGAGGCGGCGGAAGCGGCGGTCGCGGAGGCAGCAAAAGCGGAGGCGCAACGCCAGACGACGAAGCAGCGCCGCGTCGAGGCGGGGCGCGCAGAACCCAGGCTGAAGGCCGCGCTGGACGATGACGCGCGCTGGCGCGCCGCATGGCGCGAAGCCTGCGCGGGGACGTGGCTCGGCGAAGCCGGGTCGGAGCCGCCGCTGAACGCGGTGCGACAGGCGCTGAAGGCGCTCGAGGAATTGCGCGTCGCGCTGAAGGAGGGCGCCGAACTCGAGCACCGGATCGAAGCGATGGAGCGCGACAAGCGCCTGTTCGCGGCGGAAGTCGCAGACATCGCCGAGGCGCTCGGCCTCGACGAAAGCGGCGACGAGCCCGCCGCGCGCGCCGATGCGATCGAGGCGCGCGTGGCGCGGGCGCGCGAGAACGAACGCCGACGCCGGGAGAAGGCAAAGGCGCTGGAAGCGGCGCGCGCCGCGCTTGCAGGCGTGGTCGAGGCGCTCGCGGTCAACGCGAAGCTCGCTTCGGCGATGACCGGCTTCTTCGCCGTCGCGAGCCTCGCCGAAGTCGCCGGTAGGCTCGACGACTGCAGGCGGCGTGACGCATTGCGCGACGAGGTTTTGAAGGAGACGCGCGCCATCCTCGAAGCCGATGTCGCGAGCGCGTTCGACGCCGCCCGCGCGGCCCTCGAAGCCGCCGACCGCGCCGCGCTCGAGGAGGAGCTCAGCAACCTTAAGACCCGCGCGAGCGCGGACGACGCGGAGCACGCCGAGCGTTACGCCGCCTTCCGCGAAGCGGAGCGGCGGCTCGAGGCGGTCGGCGGCGACGACGCGGTCGCGCGGATCGAGGAGAACCGGCGCACCATCCTCGAAGTGGTCAAGGACGGCGCGCGACGGTATCTGATCTTGCGCGCGGGCGTCGCGGCGGCGGACGAGGCGCTGAGGCTCTATCGCGACCGGCATCGCGGCGCGATGATGGAGCGCGCGTCAAAGGCCTTTTCCGAGATCAGCCGCGGCGCCTATCGCGGCCTGACCGCGCTCCCGAACGGGCAGAGCGAGACGCTGATTGCGCTCGGGGCCGACGGCGGCTCGAAAACCGCCGAGCAATTGTCGAAGGGCGCCCGCTTCCAGCTCTACCTCGCGTTGCGGGTCGCGGGCTACCACGAGCTCGCCAAATCGCGCCCGCCGGCGCCCTTCGTGGCCGACGACATCATGGAGACCTTCGACCATTTCCGCGCCGAGGAGGCGCTGAAGCTGTTCGCCGGGATGGGCCGCGTCGGGCAGGTGATCTACCTGACCCACCACCTGCATCTCGCCGAAATCGCGCAGCGCGTCTGCCCGGAGGCGCGGGTGCACGAGCTGGCATGACGCCCCTCTCCCCTTGCGGGAGAGGGGTTGGGGGTGAGGGGTCGGGCGGGAGCGCCTCGCCCCCCGAACGCGGGGGTCCAGATCACCGCAATGCGTGTCGGAGATGACGATTTCGCCACCCTTCTGCGCCGTCAGCGGGAGCTTCTGGATGCCCGCTTTCGCGGGCATGACAACGATCAAACGGCTCGGGAGTTACCCGACGCTCGGAAATATGCGGGCTCGTGGGAGCCTCGAAGCGAGGATCAGCTCTGCACGCCCTTGACGTACCAGTCCATCACCAGCATGTCGGCGTCCTTCATGCGCTCGCCTGCCGGGACCCGCTCCTTGCCTGACTGGTCGGCGATGGGCCCGGTGAAGACATCGTAGCTTCCGTCCTTCGTGCCGGCGATGATCTTGTCGGCGGCGGCGCGCACGTTCTCCGGCACCGCTGCGCTGTAGGGCGCCATGCCCAGGATTCCCTCGTTCATGCCCCACCAGGCGTCGTCCGGCTTCCACGTCCCGTCGAGCATGGCCTTGGCGCGCGAGATGTAGTAGGGGCCCCAGAGGTCGAGGCTCGCCGTCAGCTGGGCATGGGGCGCGAACCTCTTCATGTCGGCGCCATAGCCGAACCCGTAAATCTTGCGCTTCTCGCACACTTGCAAGGTCGCCGGACTGTCGACGTGCTGGGCGATCACGTCACAACCGAGATTGGCGAGCGTGTTCGCCGCGGCGGCCTCCTTGGCCGGGTCGAACCAGGTGTCGATCATCACGAGCTTGGTCGTGATCTTCGGATTGACGGCCTGGGC
The DNA here is from genome assembly GCA_963758335.1 of uncultured Alphaproteobacteria bacterium. Taxonomy (GTDB): domain Bacteria; phylum Pseudomonadota; class Alphaproteobacteria; order Rhizobiales; family Beijerinckiaceae; genus Roseiarcus. The sequence continues at coordinate 439,378 of CAVWVF010000006.1, forward strand.
CGCGAGGGTGAAGGCGTTCATCCCCATCACCACCTCGGGAATCTTGAAGGACCCGATAAACCCGATCGTGTTCGTCTTCGACATCATGCCGGCGATCGTGCCGATCACCGCTCGGCCCTGATAGAAGCGCGAGTTGTAGGTGCCGACGTTGTCGACGTGCTTGTAGCCGGTGCAGTGCTCCCACTTGACGTTCGGGAACTGCTTGGCGACCTCGATCGTCTGGTCCATGTAGCCGTAGGAGGTGGTGAAGATGAGCTTGTGGCCCTGCTGGGCGAAATCCTTCATGACCGGGATCGCGCTCGCGTCCTCCTTGACGTTCTCGACATAGTCGGCGACGACTTGGCCTTTCAGCGCGTTGAGCAGTTCCTTGCGGCCCTGCTCGTGCGACCAGGTCCATCCCCAGTCGCCGATCGAGCCAAGATAGACGAAGCCGACCTTGAGCGGCTCGGCGGCGAAAGCGTCCCGGCCAAGCGCCGGCAGGGCGAGGCCCGCGGCGGCGGTCTTGATCAAATTGCGGCGGGTTACCAGACTCATGTCGTTTTCCTCCTGGTTCGTGGCGTGCTTCATCAAGCGCTCGGCATGAACGGACGGCCGAGACAGGCCGGCGCCTCGCTCCCCGTTACGCCGCGGGCCGATATGACGGCGAGCACCACGACCGCCATGATGTAGGGCATGGCGGCCCAGAATTGCGAGGGCAGGAAGGAGAAGCCGGAGGCCTTGGCGTAGAGTTCGAGCGTCATCAGGACCCCGAAGAAATAGGCTCCCGCCAGGAGCCGGCCGGCGCGCCAGCCGGAAAACACGACGAGCGCGAGCGCGATCCAGCCACGGCCTGCGGTCATCTGCTCCGCCCACATCGGCGTGATCACCATCGAGAAATACGAGCCGGCGATGCCTGCGAGCGCGCCGCCAAAGGCGATCGCCGCATAGCGGATCGGGATCACCGAATAACCGATCGAATGGGCGGAAATGTCGTTCTCGCCGACCGCGCGCAGCACCAGCCCGGCGCGTGTGCGGTTGAGGAACCAGCCGACGGCGAAGACCATGATGAGTGCAAAATAGACGAGCGGGCTGTAGCCGAAGAGAACCCTTCCCACCGGGTCGGCGGCGAGCCGGTCGGGAAAGACGGAGTCGAACGACGGCACGGTCATGCCGACATAGCCTGCGCCGATGAGCGAGGAGAGGCCGATCCCGAAGATCGTCAGCGCGAGGCCGGTCGCCACCTGATTGGAGCCGAGCGACAGCGCCAGCACGGCGAACAGCATCGAGGAGGCCGCAGCGGCGAGCGCGGCCGAGAGGACGGCGACCCACGGCGCGAAGTCGCCGAGGTCCGGCCCGAAATCGAAGGCGACGGCAAAGGCAGCGATCGCGCCGATCAGCATCATGCCCTCGACCCCGAGGTTGATGACGCCGCTCTTTTCGGCGACGAGCTCGCCGGTCGCGGCGAGCAGGATCGGCGTGGTGACGCCGACCACGGTGATGAGCGCGTCGATGACGAACGCGAGGCTCATGCGGAGGCCCCGGCAGCCGCGGCGCGCGCGCTCGGCGCATCGCGGACGATGCGGATGCGGTAGCGCACGAGAATATCGCTCGCGAGGATGAAGAACAGCATGGTCGCCTGGAAGATGCCCGCCGTCGCGTTCGGCACATGCACAACCGTCTGCGCCACCTGCCCGCCAACGTAGGTGACGGCGAGAATGAGGCCTGCCAGGAAGACGCCGATCGGATGGAGCCGGCCGAGGAACGAGACGATGATCGCGGTGAAGCCGTAGCCGGAGGGAAAGCCGAGATTGATCTGACCGAGCTGACTCATCGCCTCGAGGATGCCGGCGAGCCCCGCCATGCCGCCGCTGATCAGAAGCGTCGACCACACCGTACGCGAGGCGTCAAAGCCGCCGTAGCGGGCGGCGTTCGGGGCGGCGCCGACCGTGCGCACGGAAAAACCGTAAACCGAGCGCGTGGTCAACAGCCAGAAAACGAGCGTCAGAACGATGGCGACGACGAAGCCGGGCGGGATAACCGTCCCCGGCAGGACGTTCGGCAGCGATTCGGCCGGGGTGAAAGGCGGCGTCTGCGGGAAGTTGTGGCCGTTGGGATCCTTCCACGGGCCGCCGATCAGGTAATTGAGCACCTGCAGAGCGACATAGACGAGCATGAGGGTCGAAAGCACTTCCGACACATGGTAGCGCGTCTTGAGAAAGGCAGGAATTGCGGCCCAGACCATGCCGCCGAGAATTCCGGCCGCAATCATCAGCGGGACGGCCCAGAAGGCTGGCGCGTGCGGCAGGACGAAGGCGACGCCCGCGCCGGACAGCGCGCCGATGATGTACTGCCCTTCGGCGCCGATGTTCCAGATCTTCGCCTGATTGCCGAGCGAGAGGCCGAGCGCGATCAGGATGAGTGGCGCGGCCTTGGTCAGGACGTCCTGCCATTTGTACGAAGCCACGATCGGCGTGATGAAGGTTTCGTAGATCGCATGCGGGCCGTCGAAGCCGATGAGCTCGAAGATGATTGCGCCGAGAGCCATGGTCAAGAGCACGGAGGCGATCGGCGTCGCCACCAGCATGACGCGGCTCGGGGTCAGCCGCTTTTCAAATCGGATGCGCATGCAGATGCTCTGTCATTTCGATCGTCGCGGTCGGGTCGCCGTGCACGCCGCCCATGAGGAGCCCGATCTCCTCGATCGAAACCTCGCCGACCTTGAGCGTCTTCGACAACCTGCCGAGGTTGATGACGGCCAGCGAGTCGCAGAGCGCCAAGAGCTCGTCGAGGTCCTGCGAGATGACGAGCACCGCCGAGCCGCGCGCGGCGAGGTCGACGACCGCCTGATGGATGGCCGCCGCCGCGCCCGCGTCGACCCCCCAGGTCGGCTGGCACACCACGAGCGCCTCCGGGCGCTGGAGGATCTCGCGCCCCATGATGAACTTCTGCAGGTTGCCGCCCGAGAGCGAGCTCGCCAGGGCGCCGGGACCCGTCGCCTTGACGGTGAAGGCGCCGATCACCTCGGCGGCGTAGTTGGTCGCCTTGCCGGGGTCGATGAGGCCGAAGCGCACGAGCTCCATCCGGTCGCGCCCGGTGAGGGAGGCGTTGTCGGTCAGCGAGAATTCGCTCACCGCGGCATGGCCGTGGCGCTCTTCCGGCACCGCGCAGAGGCCGAGATTGCGTCGCTCGGTCACGCCCATCCGTCCGACGGCTTCGCCGGCGAGCAGGACCGCCTCAGCGCTCGGCGCGAGCGTTTCGCCGCTCATCGCGGAAAGCAGCTCGTTCTGACCGTTGCCCGCGACGCCGGCCACGCCGAAAATCTCGCCGGCGCGGACGACGAGCGAGACGTCCCGCAGCGCAACTCCGAATTCGGTCGGCTTCGGCAGGGTCAGCCCCAGCGTTTCGAGCTTGGGCGGCCCGAAGACGCGGGCCGCCGGCTTGGCGATCTCCTTCAGGTTGGCGCCGATCATCATTTCGGCCATCGAGCGCGAGGTCTCGCGTTTGGGATCGCAGGTCGCCACCACCTTGCCGCCGCGCAGGATGGTCGCGGTGTCGCAGAGGGCGACGATCTCGTGCAGCTTGTGGGAGATGTAGAGGATCGAGCAGCCGCTCGAAGCCAGATGCTTGAGCGTCTCGAACAATTGCTCGACCTCCTGCGGCGTCAGCACCGAGGTCGGCTCGTCCATGATGAGCAGGCGCGGATCGAGCAGGAGCGCGCGTACGATCTCGATGCGCTGGCGCTCGCCGACGCTGAGCGTCGAGACGATGCGGCGCGGATCGAGCTTGAGGTGGTAGGTCTCGAGGACCCGGGTGAACTCGGCCAAGAGCTCGCGCGCGGAGAGGCGCGAATCGAGGCCGAGCGAGATGTTCTCCAGCACCGTCATCGCCTCGAACAGCGAGAAATGCTGGAATACCATGCCGATGCCGAGCCGGCGCGCCGCGCGCGGGTTGGAGATGCGCGCGGGCGCGCCGTCGAACAGGATTTGCCCGTCGTCCGGCGCGATGACGCCGTAGATCATCTTGACGAGGGTCGATTTCCCGGCGCCGTTCTCGCCGAGCAGGGCGTGGATTTCGCCGGGCCGGACGCTGAGATGGACGTCGTCATTGGCGCGCACGCCGGGGAACGACTTGCTGACGCCGACAAGCTTCAGTCGCGGAGGAGCTTCGGCCTTCACCTCGACATCTCCTCGCTCCCCTGCCTTCAGCCGGCGTCCTGCCCGATCCGCGTCTCGCAAGAACCGCGCCGATTTCCCGTCCCGGCTGCCGGAGGCGATCGTTTCCGCGTCTGTCGCTTGCGCCCTTGCCCGCGAACCTAACGCAGCAGGACAAACTGTCAAATTAATTGGCGGCAACGGAAAACGCGGCTGCGGCCTGGCCGAGATACCGGCGTCCCGGACTTCGTGCTATGGGTCTCGGCTTCGCCGGAGTCGAAAGATGAAAGCTTCTGTTCGTCCCTATGACGAGGCGCTGCTGCGCCGGGCCTTCGATGTCGCCCGCCGCGCCCGCGAGGAGGGCGATCATCCGTTCGGCTCGGTGCTCGCCGACGCGGACGGAAAGGTGCTGATGGAGCAGGGCAACGGCTATTCGGCCGCGGGAAATGACCGCACCGCCCACGCCGAGAGCCTCTTGGCCTCGCGCGCCGCGCGCGCCTACGACCTCGCTTTCCTCGCCCGCTGCACCGTCTACACGTCGGCCGAGCCCTGCGCGATGTGCGCCGGCGCGATCTATTGGGCCGGCATCGGCCGCGTCGTCTACGGGCAGAGCGAGAAGGCGCTCAAAGAGCAGACCGGCGCGCACGAGGAGAACCCGACTCTCGACCTGCCGTGCGAGATCGTCTTCAGGGCCGGCCAGCGGCCGACCGAGGTGGTCGGGCCGCTGCTCGAAGAGGAGGCCGCCCGGCTGCAGGCGGATTTCTGGAAGGCGAGGGGGTAGGCGGCCCCGCGCCGATCCGGCGCTATCGCCGCTTTAGCGCCGATTTAGGGTCGGCCATCAACGATTTCATGGGCTTGCGACCCGGTTTAGTAATCGGGGCAAATTTCCGGGCGGAAGGGGGGAGTCAAGCGTTGGAAAGTATGATTCAAGCTGGGGATGTCCGTTGATTCGGGTGATCCGCTTGAGCGCATGACGCCGGCCGAGCTCATCGGCCTGGTTCGCACTTTGATTGGCGAAGTGACCCGCTTTCAGGCGGAGTACGAGAAGGTGAGCGGGGCGTTGGCCAAGCTGAAGGTCGAGCATCAGGCGGTCAAGGACGAACTGGCGCGATTGAAGAAACTGCCGCCGCGGCCGCCGCAGAAACCCTCGGGGATGGACAAGGCGACGGACCGACCGGATTCGCAAGCGAACGCGCCCAAGGGCGGGCGGTCGACGCAGCGGCGCGGCAGCAACCTGGACAAGCTGACGGTCACGCAAACCATCGAGGTGAAGGTCGACGCGCCAGCGGGTTCCCGCCACAAGGGCTACGAAGAGATCGTCGTTCAGGACTTGGTTCTGAATCCTTTGGTGACCCGCTATCGGCGCGAGCGCTGGCAAACGCCGGATGGGAAGACTCTGATCGCGCCGCTCGATCCCGGGATCGTCGGTGGCTATGGCCCGCATCTTCAGCGCCTGATCTTGATGCTGCACTTTCAGGGACAGATGACCTGCGAGCGGATTCTGGCGCTGCTGAACGGCGTCGGCGTGGTGATTTCGAAACGCCAGGTGGTGCGCCTGCTGGCCGCCAGGCTCGAGACGTTCCGCGCTGAGGACGCCGAGGTGCTGAAGACCGGATTGAGCAGCGCTTCCTTCGTCACGGCCGACGACACCGGCGCCCGCCATCGAGGCAAGAGCGGCGTGACCCAGATCGGTTCCGACAGCTTCACCACGTTTCGAACCGGCCCGAGCAAGTCCCGCCTGGCGTTCCTGCGCAATCTCCTGGGCGGCGCGGCCTCTTACGTGGTCAACGAGGCGGCGCTCGTCTACATGCGGGCTTGCAATCTGAGCCTCAGCCTCATCGACACGCTCGCGGGCCATCCGACGCGGCTTTTTGCGTCTCACGAAGACTGGACGAGCCATCTGAACGCGCTCGGATTCGCCGATCTCAGGATCACCCCCGATCCGGTGCGGGTCGCCAGCGAGGGTGCTCTGTGGGGCGCCGTTCGCGAGCAAGGCCTGCTCGGCCAAGCCATCGTCGTGTCAGACGGCGCCGGCCAGTTCCGCGTCGGCGAACACGCCTTGTGCTGGGTGCACGCCGAACGCCTGGTCCACAAGCTCATCCCCGCCAACGACAAGCAGCGCAACGCGATCGAGGTCGCACGGCGCATGATCTGGTGGTTCTATCGCGCCTTAAAAGAATACAAGCTCGCCCCGAGCCTCGAGAAAGCCGAGCGTTTGCGGGCGCAGTTCGACCGCATCTTCAACCGCTCCAGAACCGGCTACGCCACCCTCGACAGCCTGCTCAGGCGCCTCTTTCGCCTCAAGGACGATCTCTTGCGCGTCCTCGACCATCCCCATATTCCGCTGCACACCAACGCCTCGGAAAACGACATCCGCGTCTTCGTCACCAAGCGCAAAATCTCCGGCGGGACCCTCAGCGACAGAGGCCGCGACGCCCGCGACGTCATGCTCGGGCTCGCCAAGACCTGCAGGAAGCTCAAAATCCCCTTCTTCGACTATCTCGGCGCTCGCCTCGCCATTCCAGGCCCCGAAATCCCCGATCTCGCAACTCTCGTCAGGCTCGCCCCAAGCTAACGCCGCCCGGAAATTCGCCCCGGTTACCCGGTTTAGGGTCGCCGTGAAATCCGGCTCCGACGGCCGGGTTCGAGGACCCTCCTGAATGAAATAAAACAGAACAAAATAGTATATTTGTCGAGGGTTCAGCGCCGGCCGCCGCGTTCCGCCCGCCAGCGGCCGGGCGTCGTGCCCGACCAGGCCTTGAAGGCGCGGGTGAAGGCGCTCGGCTCGGCGAAGCCAAGCGTCGTCGTGATCTCGGCGATCGGCTTGTCCTTCCTGAGAAGGTTCTGCGCCGCCTCGTAGCGCGCTTCGTCGGCGAGGCCCGAGTAGCTGACGCCGAAGGCTTCGAGCCTGTGGGCGAAGGTGCGCGCGCTGATCCCGAGAGCGCGACAGACGCTATCGCGCGAGAGCGCGCCCAAGCCGATCTGGCTGCGAATGACGATCTTCACCGCCGACAGGAAGTCGCCCGGCGCGTTGGCGGCGGCCTCTTCGAGGAAAGGGGCCAGGATTTCAGCATATTCCGGATTGCGGTCGCGCACCGGCGCGTCGAGCGTCGCGGCGTCGAAGACGAGGCGGCCGGTCGGCTCGGAATAGTCGATCGGCGCCTCGAAGAATTTCGAGAAAGGGCCTTTGTCGCGGGGCGGATCGCGGATCAGCTTCACCCTGTTCGGGCGCCATGCGGGCCCGCACAGCCGGCGCATGATGGCGTGCGCGATCGCGATCGAGGCGTCGACGATCTGGTCGACGCTTTCGACGCCGGGCGCCGTGACGGCATAGCCGAACGACGCAAGGCCGCCGCGAACATCGAGAAACGTCGTTCCGCCGGTCTCGCTCGTCTTCAGCGTGTCGACAATGATCTTAAGCGCGTCGCGCACCGTCGCGGAGTTGATCGAGACCAGGCTCGTCAGGCCGAGCGAACTCGCCTTGGTGTTCGCGCCGACGCGCAGTCCGAAGCTTTCGCAGCCCGTCGCCTTGACGCTTTCCGTCACCAGGCGTCCGAGGGACGCGTAGGGCATGACGTTTTCCGGGTTGGAAAACAGGTTCGGATCGAGCCCGGCTCGCCGCAGAACAGTCGCGGGATCAACGCCAAGCTCGACAAGCGTCGCCGGTATTGCCGCAACACTGCAAATCTTGGCGATCGGGTAGCGGTGCGTCCTTCGAGAGGCGGTATCCAACTTCACTCACCGTCCGCGACCGCCGAGGCGAAGCGCCGACACCCCAACATGACAGAAACCTGACGGACCAATGTCTCAATCTGTCAATTTTTCGCCCGCCAAGTCAATGACGCATGGGGAGATTGCCGCTATGGTCCGCGCGCCGCGAGCGGCCGCTCGACGGCAGAAACATCATTTTGGTCAGTGGATTACGGCGTAATGCGGCATCGCGATGCAGCGCCGGGGCAGGGTGCTTCCGGCGTCGCGTCCCCGTCGAGGTTTGCGGCGGAACGCCGGCGTCTTGAGGTCGGTCCCGCTTGTGGTTGAGGGGGCAGTGGGTTTGAGCGCAATGGACGCCGAGACAGGCCCGATAGTCGCAGCGGCCGGGCTCGAGATTCTGACCGGCGCCGCATTCGTCGTCGATCCGTCGCTGCTCGCCCGCCTTCTGTTCGGCCAGGGGCTTAACGCGAACGCCGAGATCGTGTGCCGCACGGCCGGTCTGGTGCTGGCCTGCCTCGCGCTCGGATGCTGGCCGCGGCTGACCCCGGGCGGGAGGTCCACCGCAGCGCTCGAGCCGCTGTTGGTGATGAGCGCTCTCGTCCCCGTCTACCTCCTTTATCTCAGCGTCACAGGACTGGCGTACGGCCTGCTGCTCTGGCCGGCGGTCCTGGCCCACCTTCTGAATACGGCTTTGCTCGCGAGAGCATGGGTGAGAAAGCGCGGCTTCGCCATGAGCGGCGCGAAGGGTTGAGGCGACTCGAGGAGAGCGACATGGGTGAGGATAGGCAAGGATTGTCGAATCGGCGCTGGAGTCTCGCGGGTCTCTTTGGCGGCGTCGGCGTGGCGGTGGCGATGGCTTTCGCCCCGGCGAGCGCGCAGGAGATCCGCGGCACGCCGGGCGCGCCAAACGCGACAATCACGATCGACGGCCACGTGCTGCCGCCGCCGCCGCAGAAATTCGGCGGCGAGATCGAGCTCAACGCGGATCAGTCGAAGCCCTATTGGCCGATGCGCGTGGTGCCGCCGAAGGGCGCGCCGAACATACTCTTGATCATGACCGACGACGTCGGCTTCGGCGCCCCCTCGACTTTCGGCGGCGTCATCCCCACGCCGGCGCTCGACCGCATCGCCAACAACGGCCTGCGCTACACCAACTTCCATTCGACGTCGCTCTGCTCGCCGACCCGCGCGGCGCTCATCACCGGCCGCAACCATCATTCCGTCGGCTTCGGCGTCGTTTCCGAGGCGGCGAGCGGCTACCCCGGCTACAACAGCCTCATCCCCAAGGACACCGCGACGATCGGCCGCATTTTGCGGGAGAACGGCTACCGCACCGCATGGTTCGGCAAGGACCACAACACGCCGACCTATCAGGCGAGCCAAGCCGGGCCGTTCGACCAATGGCCGACCGGAATGGGCTTCGACTATTTCTACGGCTTCGTCGGCGGCGACACGAGCCAATGGGAGCCGAACCTCTTCCGCAACACGACGGCGATCTATCCGTATGTCGGGCAGCAAGGGAAGTGGAACTTGATCACCGCGATGGCGGACGACGCCATCCACTGGATGAAGCAGCTCAACGATCTCGATCCCTCGATGCCGTGGTTCGTCTATTACGTTCCCGGCGCGACCCACGCGCCGCATCAGCCGACACAGGAATGGGTGCGGAAAATCAGCGACATGCATCTGTTCGACAAGGGCTGGAACGCGCTCCGCGACCAGATCTTCGCCAATCAGAAGAAGCTCGGAGTCATCCCGCAGGACGCCAAGCTCACGCCCTGGCCGGATGACCTGTTGCAGCGCTGGGAGCAGACGACCGACGAAGAGAAGAAGCTCTTCATCCATCAGGCCGACGTCTACGCCGCCTTTCTCGCCTATACCGACCATGAGATCGGCCGGGTGATCCAGGCGGTCGAGGATATGGGCGAGCTCGACAATACGCTCATCATCTACATCAGCGGCGACAACGGCGCCTCGGCCGAAGGCTCGCCCAAGGGCACGCCGAGCGAAATCTTGCAGTTTAACGGCGTCGAGCTCCCTGTCGCCGAGCGTTTCGTACAGCCAGTCCCTACTCCACCGCGTCCAGCCGAAGCCCTGTCGTTTACGGGCTCGCAGCATATGGCGCCGGATCTTCTTTTCCACCCAGTCCTTCACGAAGCCGAAGCACTCGCTGGAATGTCCCGCCCTGAAGTAATTCACCCATCCGCGAAGCACCGGGTTGATCAGCTGCGCGGCCTCCCCTTCGATGAATCGCGCAGCGGTGAACGCCGAAGCCACGGTGGTGAGTTCGTTGACCGCGACCGAGTTCGGGAACGACGCGCCTACTCGCCAACAGACTTCACCCTCGCGCTGTGGTTCGGCGGCGGCGGGTCCTACTCCAACGGCAACATGGTGTTCGATGCCGAGGGCAACATGTGGTGCGGCCAGAACTGGCTGGCCGGATCGCAGTCCGGCGTGCGCAAGAGCATCGGCGGCGGCCTGATCAAGTTCAGCCCAAACGGGACTCCGCTGTCGCCGCCGATCACCGGCTTTACCGGCATGGGCGTTGACGGCGTCGGATGGGGCACGGCCGTGGCGCTAGACAAGGTCTGGGTCGCGAGCTTCAACGGCGCAATCGGCGTGCATGATTTTCAGGGGCACCCGATCGCCAAAAAGTCCGATATTCCCGTCGCCGGCAAAACCGGCGGGCTGATGGGCGTTAGCGTCGCGGCCAATGGCGATGTCTGGATCGCCGACGGCACGAAAAACCAGCTCGTGGAGTTCCCTGGCGGCCGGCTGAAGGACGGACGCATCGTTGAGGTCGCGGGACTTAAGTCGCCCTTCGGCATCGCCATTGATGCTGAAAACCGCGTCTGGGTCAGCAACTCCCAATCGGATACGGTCCTCCGATTTCCGGCCGACGATCCGTCCAAGGTGGAGACCTTCAAGGTCGGGATCGGCGCGCGTGGCGTCGCACTCGATTCCAAGGGCAATCTCTGGGTGGCCAGCCTGATGTCCCCTGACTTTCCGATGCCGAAAATTCCCGACGGCGTGTCGATCATGGAGCAGTTTGCGCTGATCTTGGACGCTTTGGGGAAGTACGAGGCCGAGGGCAAGAAGACCGGCATCATCAGCATGATCCGCCCCGACGGCAGCCAATTGGATCAAGCGGGCTTCACCGGAGCCGGAGCGTTGAACGCACCTTGGGGCCTGACGATCGACGGCAACGACGATGTCTGGGTTGCCAGCGGTCTGGGTCGCGGCGTTGCGCTGTTCGCCGGGGCGAACCCCGAGGGCCATCCCGCAGGGGTGAAGCCCGGCGATCTCATCCACTTCTTCCAGGGCGGCACCATCGAGATACCGACCATCGGGTCGATCGACCCCGCCGGCGATGTCTGGGTGGCGAACAACTGGGATAGCGTCGAAGCGGCGACCTCCGCCGATCCCTTCCGTCCAACCTCGACCCAGGGCGGAGGGTCGGGCTTTACCGTAATCTACGGAGTTGCCGGCCCGGTGAAAACTCCGCTCCTTGGCGCGGTGCGCAAGCCGTAAGTTCCGGGAGGCTGACAATGGGGCGGGCATTCTTGCGAGGAGTTCTCGGTTATCGCCGCGTTCCTTGCGATCGCGTCGAGCGCGCACGCCCAGTCGGCGCCGCCTACCGCCGGCGGTCCCGGCGATGACACCGCCGGGCAGAGCGACACCGATCTCGCCAAGAAGATCCAGAATCCGATCGGCGACCTCTACAGCTTCCCGTTCCAGAACAACACCAACTTCGGCTACGGTCCGCACGGCGGGACGCGGGACATCCTGAACATCCAGCCGGTGATCCCAGGCGGCGGGGCAGGGCGCGTCTTCAAGGTCGGCGGTGCTTCTGGATCGCCGCGTCGCTTCGCTCCTCGCGATGACGATTCCACGAGAAGATTCGAATCCGCGCCATGAGACGCGATGCGTAAGCGTATGCGTATGCGTAACGAAAGAGTCGCCGGCCGGATCCTCGGGCGCGGCTATTCAGACGCAGTTCATTGAGAACGGCGTAGATCAACAATCCTTGGAGTTGAACATGAAGAAAATCCTGCTGCTCTCGAGCCTCGCGGCTTTGGCTACGCTCGGGGCGGCGAAGGCCGACCCGGTCGGTCTGTCGGCCTATGCCGACGCCAACGGCTTCATCGACGTGACGGCGCTGACCTGCGGCCAGCTCGCCAACACCTATCAGGAGGACGCCAACGCGCTCTCCAGCTGGTACAGCGGCTGGTACAACGGCCTCGCCCACAAACACTACATGGACTACAAGAAGGGCCGCGAAATGGAGCATCTGGTCATCGAATACTGCAAGCAGCACACGAACGAGAAGATCATTCACGCCATCGCCGTGAACCTGAAGGACATGCGCGCCGAAGGCATGATGATGGAGAAGTGAGGGGGCCATGAAGAATCTGCTTCTATCGACGGCGCTCTGCGTCGCGGCGCCAATCTGTCTGGCGAGCGCGGCGAACGCCCAGCAAACCGTGACCTTTCTGTGCGCGGCGCCGACGGGGCACGTGTGCCAGTTCGCGGTGCAAACCGGGGGTTCCCAGATGAATTTCGCGTTGCCTTCGGGCGAGCGAAAGGAGGTGCCCGGGATCACGCCGCATGCTGACAAATACTGTGTGTGCGACCCCGGCCCTGTGACGCCCGACTGCAAGGCGCCTCAACTGGGCCATTGGTGCATGGGCTCCTGGCTCGACGTCGACGCCGGACTCAATTCCGAGAACGACGACGACCGCTTCGCCGAAGGGCGGCCGGAACAGGCCGACTGAAGCTTCGCGTGTTCCTTCTCTCCGCGCTTCTAGGGGAGAAGGGGCGCGCGGCCATTCAGACCCGGTTCATTCGCAATGATGTAGGTGAGCCGGCGACCGGCGCGCATGCGCCGGCGACCGGCGCGCATGCGCCGGCGACGATGTGCGAGGCGCTTCATGCGGATCGGATGCGAGGGGGCCATCATGAAAGCTTTGACGATTGCCGCCGCGCTCGGCGCGGCGTTGCTCTTCGCCGGTTCCGCATACTCTGCTCCGTCGGCCCTGGCCAAGGCCTGCGCCAAGGACATCAAGTCGGTCTGCGGCGACGTGAAGCCCGGCGGCGGGGCGCTGAAGGCGTGCGTGAAGGAGCACTTCTCCGACCTCTCGACCGACTGCCAGATCGCGTATGTCAAGGCGGCCGCGGTCGGGCGGGCCTGCAAGGCGGACATGACGAAATACTGCGCCGACGTGAAGCCGGGCAAGGGCGGCAAGGCGGAGTGCCTCAAGTCTCACGCAGCCGAGCTCAGCGAAGGCTGCAAGGAGGCCATGGCGAAGGCGGCTGCCGGCGCCAAATAGGGTTCGCGCTCCGCCGGAGCTCGAAAATGCGGCCCTCGTTGAGGCCGCGCAAGCCAACGCGGACGGCCCATGACGGCGGCCGCGCTCAAACCGAAGGAGACCATCATGAAGACATTTGTTTCGGCGCTGCTCGCGCTCGGCCTGCTGGCCGGGACCGTGGCGGAAGCCAACGCCGTGGTTTGCGCGCGCGGCGTCTACCGCGCTGGATGCGCCGGCCCCCACGGCGCCGTGGCCACGACGCGCCCGGCATACGGCTACCATGGCGGCGCCGCCGTCGTGGCGCGGCCGGCCTATGGCGCTCACTGCTACTATCGCGCCGGCGTGCGCGTCTGCCGCTGACGACAAGCGTTGAAACAACAAGCGCCGGCGGATGCATCTCTCCGCCGGCGCTTGTTATGAGAACAGCTGGTCTCTAGACCAGAAGCCGCATTTGAACCCGACCCAAGGCCCCTACATCCACTGGGGCGCTCAGAAGGTGTACGTGACGTTGAATTGTGGCCCGAACAGAGTCTCCTGGAAACGGAAGCTGCCGTTGCCGCTGTTGGCGGCGGTCTGATAGTAGGCATAGAATACGCGATAGCCCAGGCTCGTCGTAAAGGACTGGTTCCACTTGTATCCGACCGCCCCATAGCCCAGCGCGGTCGCGCTCCCGTGGTAACCGCCGACATCCGTCTCGAAATCGATGAACCATTTGTCGTCGATACGATGGCGTGCTTTCACTCCGACGATCTCGTCAACCCAATCCTTGCCTTGCGACGTGGAACGGGAAAAACCGATGACGGGCGACTGCAAGTTGAGCGAGCCGTTCAAGTCGAAATAGCGGGCGCCGAGGGTTGCGTAGACGCTCCAATCCGGAGATGCAGTCGGGATCCTCACACCGCCATAGGCCGTGGCGAAGGTCTCGTTAAGTTTCAGGCCGGCGTTCACGCCGCCGAAAGCTCCCTCCTCCCGCGTAAACTCCCCGTTGAGGCCGAGGCGGACCCAGAAGAGGCTCAGGCCAACTATGAAATTATCATTGTAGGCGACGACGCTCACTGGGACAAAGCCCTCGAGATGCGGCAGAAGCTTGAAGATGTTGGCGTAGACGGGGAGGACCGGCAAGTTGCGTATGCCGACGTTGGCGGTCAGGCTCGGAGCCCAGCCAACGAGCGTCGCCTCGAAATGCCATGTCGAGGGAAGGACCGGCTCGGGAATGGGCGCGGGGGCCTCCTTTGTCGTCGGCAGGTCGGCGGCGAACGCGGACGCGCCCGAGAGCACGCCAACCACAACCAGTACCGCTTTCGCCCCGCCCCTCATCGCATGCCCCTCGAGTTCGCCGCGGTCGCGCTGGTAGCGGGCACGGCGCGGAATGGTTAGATAACCAGACCGGCGCCGGCAAGCGACGCGCGGTCCGCCAAAACGGATTTTCCGGCTTTTTCCGGCGAAAGTCGCCGGGCGTGACCGTAACGCCACGGTCGCCAGCGACCGCGGGCGCCTCGCAGCCCCGAGTTGCAATCCCGCCCGCTGCTCTTCAATGTCCGCAGACGGACGCCGCGCCAAGACTTTAGCGCGGGGCCGCTTCGCCTCGTCCGGATTCAGGGGGCGCAAGGGAAGATGGCGGTCGTCGGCGGTATCGATCATCTCAGCGCGGCGATCTCGCATGCGACCGCGCCGGCGTTCATGCTGGGAGCGGTCGCGGGGTTTCTGTCGGTCCTGATCGGACGGATGGAGCGGATCGGCGAGCGCAACCGCGCCCTGCAGTCCGGCGCCGACGGCGCGATCGACCCTTCGCTCAGGGACACGATCGCCAAGTCCTTCGCCCGCCGCATGCCCTGGTCGAACTGGCCCGCGAGATCCGCGTCCACATGGCGACGATGCATCTCGATTGAGGGGATCCGGAGGCGTCGGTCGGCGCTTGTCTTCGCGGCCGGCATCGGCGAGTATCACCGCGGCGTTCCGCCGTATGCTTGGCGGTATTTCGTCTCGACGAACGCGAACCGATGATCGCCCATGAGGCGCTGCCGTCGAACGGGAGATGGATCGGAAAAATGACCCGCGAGAACGATCGGCGACGGATCGCCGGCTGCCTTTGTTCGCTTCAATCGGCGGCCTGACATGCGGGTTGCGCGACGACGACTCGTGATGGGGTTCGGGGCGGCCGCGGGGCTCGGCGTCGCAAGTCCCGCGGTCGCCAATCCGAACCCGGCAGTGCGATGGCGAATGGCGTCCGCCTTTCAGCCGAGCTTCGACTTCCTGTTCGGCGCCGCGCAGACTTTCGCCCAGGCGCTGTCCGACATGACCGACGGCCAGTTCACCGTCGCTGTTTCCGCGGCCGGCGAGATTGCGCCGGCGCTGGAAGCGCTCGACGCGGTCGCCGACGGCGAAGCCGATTGCGCGCACACCGCGCTCTCCTATTCCTGGAACAAGAACCCGGCCTACATATTCGGGACGGGCGCGCCGTTCGGATTGAACGCCCGGCAGCAAGCGTCCTGGCTGCGGGATGGAGGCGGCGGCGATCTGATCGACAAGCTGCTCGGCGAACGCAATCTCATGGGCTTCCCGCTCGGCGACACCGGCGCCCAGATGGCGGGCTGGTTTCGCAAGGAGATCCGCAGCCCCGCCGATCTCAAGGGACTGAAGGTGAGAATCGGCGGCTTTGCCGGGAAAGTGTTCGAGGCCCTCGGCGGGATCCCGGTCGCCGTGCCGAAAGACGATATTCTCGCAGCGCTGTCGAAGGGTTCGCTGGACGCCTTCGAGTGGGTCGGCCCGTACGACGACGAGAAGTTCAGCGACCTGAAGGACGGCGGCCGCGAGCCGATCTCGAAGGTCGCGCCCTATTACTATTATCCCGGCTGGTGGAAGGGCGACATGCAACTGCATCTCGTCGTCGCAATGGACAAGTTTCTCGGACTTCCCAAGTCGTATCAGGCGTCGTTGCGCGCCGCGGCGGCGCTGGCCAACGGCTCGGTGCGAACGAAATACGACGCGGCGAACCCCGGCGCGGTGAAACGCCTGGTGGTCGGCGGGGCACAGCTTCGTCTGTTTTCCCAGGAGGTCCTGGACACCTGCTATCGGACCGCGACCCAGCTCTATGCTCAGCTCGCCGAGCAGAACCCGAATTTCAAGACGATCGCCGAATCCTTCATGGCGTTCCGCGCCGACGAGTATCTGTGGTGGCAGGTGGCGGAATACTCGTTCGACAATTTCATGATCCGCGAGAGGCGCGCCAAGAGCTGAAATCGTGAGCTTTCCGCGATGAGCCGATCCGAGCGCCCCGGGCCGCTGAAGACCGCCTTTGTGCATTCGCCTATCGACAATTGGACGCCAAGCGGTTCAATAGCGAACATGCCGGACGCGGTGGGGAGCCGACCATGAAGGCAAGAGTTCTGGGCGTGGCGGCCGGCCTTACGCTAGCGGTCGCAACGAGCGCGGCGGAGGCTCAATTCATGTCGAGCCCGTACCCGGCGATCATCGCTGTTCCTCCGCCGGCGCAAAACCTCGTGCTGCCGAAGCCGGCGCCAAAGCCGGCTCAGCCAGCCAAGCCTGCCTCGCCGCCGCTCAACTCGTCGCCGCCGGATCTGAACAAGTGCTACCAGGGCAGGGCGAGGGTCTGCTGACGGATAGGCCGGCGCGAGCGCCAAAATCCCGCTTCAGCGGATCGGCGGCGCGTACTGGATGCCGCCGTTGTCCCAGAGTTCGTTCAGCCCGCGCGGGATGCCGAGCTTGGAATGGGCGCCGACGTTGCGGTCGAACATTTCGCCATAGTTGCCGACGGCGCGGATCGCGTTGGCGGCCCAGGCGTCGGAGAGGCCGAGCGGCTTGCCGAAGTCGCCCTCCGTCCCGACGAGGCGCTTCACCGACGGCTTCTGCGACTTCAGCGCGTCGTCGATGGTCTTCGAGCCGACTCCCATCTCCTCGGCGTCGATGAGCGCGAAGTTGACCCATTTGACGATATTGAACCACTGCATGTCGTCCTGGCGCACGACCGGGCCGAGCGGCTCCTTCGAGATGACGTCAGGCAGGATCATGTGATCGCTCGGCTTGGGAAACTGCGAGCGCAGGGCGAAGAGTTGCGATTCGTCGGTCGACAGCGTGTTGCACTTGCCGGCGAGATAGTCCGACACGACGTCGGCGACGGTCGCGCCCTCGACGATCTCGTAATTGATGTGGTTCGTCTCGAAGAAGTCGACCGCGTTGGGCTCGGAGGTCGTGCCCTTCTGGATGCACACCTTGCTGCCGTCGAGCTCGAGCGCGGAGGCGAGATTGCGGCTCTTCGGGACGAGGAACGCCTGGCCGTCGTAATAGTCGACGCCGGCGAAGACGAGCCCGGAGTCGCTCTCGCGCCCGAGCGTCCAAGTCGAGTTGCGCGACAGGACGTCGATCTGCTTGTTCTTGAGGGCGTCGAACCGCTCGGAGGCCGTGAGCGGCACGAACTGCACCTTCGACGGATCGTTGAAGATCGCCGCGGCGAGCGCGCGACAAAAGTCCACGTCGAAGCCCGACCACTCGCCCTTGTCGTCCTTGATCGAAAAGCCTGCGATCCCCTGGCTGACGCCGCAGACGAGCGTCCCTCGATCCTGGACGGTCTTCAGCGTCTGGGCTTCGGCTGCGGCGGTCGCCGCGCCAAAGGCGAGGGCCGCCGCGGCGGCGAGAAGCGGTTCGAACATGCGCATGACCGGCCTCGAGAGGAGCTGGGACGTCGCAATCAGAGAGCGACGGCCTGTTTGATGATGACTTTGGTTCCGACCGGCACGCGATCGTAGAGATCGATCGCGTCGTCGTTGACGAGACGGAAGCAGCCGGACGAGACCGCGTGGCCGATCGTCTGCGGCTGGTTGGTGCCGTGGATTCGATAGACAGTCTTGCCGAGATACATCGCCCGCGGGCCGAGCGGATTGCCCGGCCCTCCGGCCATGAAGCGCGGCAGATAGGGCTGGCGCTCGATCATCTCCGGCGGGGGACGCCAGTCCGGCCATTCCTGCTTGCGCGAAATGCGCTCGAGCCCCGACCACTGGAACCCTTGCCGGCCGACGCCGATGCCGTAGCGCAAGGCGCGGTTGTTGGGCTGCACCAGATAGAGAAAGCGCTGGTTGGTGTCGATCATGATGGTTCCGGGCGCTTCGGAAGTGCGGAAGAACACCTCCTGCCGCTCGTAGGCGCCGCTGAGTTGCTCCTCTTCCGGCGTCGGCTGGTAGCCGGGCTGCTCGCCGATGTTCATGTCGATCTGCTGCGCCGTCGCGAAGAACCCGGGAAGGACCATTGCCGCGGCTGCGATGGCCGCAGCCGCCACCCGCGCCAAAACACCTGCTCGAACCGTCATGCTCGCTCCGTCGAATGATGAAATGTCAGGCCCTTCACGCGCGCTTGCCGCAGCGCTCGTACACCGATGTGCCATAGCGGTTGGCGTTGTCGGGGTCTACCCAGATCGTGGTGAACGAATTGGCGCTCACCTCGAGAACTTGGCGGTCGTCCGCCGTCCCCGCGTCGCCCGGCGGGCCGAGATAGGTCTTGCCGTCCGGTCCCGCCTTGAGGACCAGCTCCAACAGCTCCGCCTGGTCGGCCAGGTTCATCATCACGCCGCCGCTGGGGCCCTTGGCGATGACGTAGGGCCTGTTGCACTGGGCCAGCGCTTCCTTGATCGTGCGCGGCCGGTCGCTGTCCCTGTGGTAGGCGGCGAAACCCCACTTGCCGACTAGAGCGTTCGGACTGATGCTCGGCGCGGCGACCACCGGGGCGGGCGGAGGTTCGGTGACGCAGCCCGCCAGAAGAGTGGCCGCCAATGCTCCCAGCGCCAGCGCGCTGCTGCGAAGTGCGATTTCCACGGACGCCCCCCCTCTTAAACTCGTACCGACCCACGCGTTCGCGCCGCGGATCGCCGCAATTGCCTGAGGCTCTCTCTACGGAACCTTGCTAGCAAAGGGGCGGGGGCCGGTCAACCCGAGCGCGGCGCTCCTTGGCGCCGCGGCCGTTTCTGCTCTCCTCCGCCGCAAATCCCGCCGCTTGTCGCCTCCCGCGGCGCCGCCTAATGAAGAAGCGCCGGACGCCCGATGAAGAAGCGCCGGACGCGCGGCCCCACGGCGGAATCCCGCCGTCACGTACACTGGAACGCATCATGCTCACCAAAGCCGCGAGGGAGAAGCGCCAGAGCATCATCGACGCCTGCCGGTCGATGAACGCGATCGGCATCAATCAGGGAACGTCGGGCAACATCAGTCTGCGCGACGGCGAGGAGTTCCTGATCACGCCGACAGCATGCCTTACGACCTCATGCAGCTGGAGGACATCATCGAGATGCGCTTCGACCACAGCGTCGTCGGCAATGGAAGGCCCTCGACGGAGTGGCGGTTTCATCTGGACATCCTGCACGCGCGGCGGGAGGTGAACGCCATCGTCCATGCGCACCCGATCTATTGCACGACGCTCGCCATCATGGAGCGGAGCATTCCGCCGATCCTTTACATGGTCTGCGCGGCCGGCGGCGACACAATCCGCTGCGCGCCTTAGGCGACCTTCGGCACCCAGGAACTTTCCGACAACGCCTTGGCGGCGCTGAAGGACCGGAAAGCCTGCCTCCTCGCCCATCACGGCATGATCGCGCTCGGCGACGATCTGCGCAGCGCCACGTGGCTGGCAGTCGAAGTCGAAAACCTCGCCCACCAATATGTTAATTGCCTGCAGCTCGGCGGCGAGCCGCCGTTGCTCACGCCGGAGGAGGTCGCGAACGTCCCCGAGCGGATCGCGAATTACGGACTATACACGGCGCCGAAATAGGGGACGGACGGGCCGAACGATCGCCGTAGAGAGGGCAGTCAACCTCGCGCCGGTAAGGATCTCAAAAATGATGGAAAAAACAGCTGCTGACCAAGACGCCTGACTGCGTCAACCGCCGAAATCGGGACGGGAGCCGAGAAATCCGCCCCCACGCGGAACCCGCGGCGCGGGAAGGGGTTCGGTCGGTTAGGCGGCGCCGCATTCCGTTAACATTGTCAATTCGTTGAGAAATCTTAATGCGATGGCCAAAGGGCGGACATGCGGAGAGGCGCATCCTGTCCGCGAATTGGTCGCGATGCGGCCATCGGGGACGCCGTTGGAATTTGCAACAGGATCGGAGTCAACCATGTCCGTATTTTCTTCTTCCCCCCTTTCGCGCAACCGGAACCGCATTCTGGCCTCGGTCGCCGTGCTTGCGCTGGCGACGGCGGGCGCAGCCGGCGAAGCCGCCCTGAGCACCCCTCATGCCACCCTGACCGCCGACGTTTCGACGCCGGCCACGCAGGGGCAGACCGCGCCGTCGTTTCTGCCGTCGTTTGCGCCGCTGATTGCGCGCGTCAAACCGGCGGTAGTCTCGGTCAAGGTCAAGATCGCCCACCAGGGCGACTCGACCAGCCAGCTCGACAACCTTCCGCCTGAAATCCAAAAGTTCTTCAGACAGTTCGGCGAGCCGAATGGCGCTCCGAAAAATCCGAATTCGATCATTCTGGGCGAGGGCTCCGGCTTCTTCATCTCAGCCGACGGCTACATCGTGACCAACTATCACGTCGCTCAGGATTCGAAGTCCGTCACCGTGACCATTGACAACGGCAAGGTTCTCGACGCCAAGGTGGTCGGAACCGACCCGAAGACGGATCTCGCGTTGTTGAAGGTCGACGAGCCGGGTAATTATCCCTACGTGACCTTCGCCACGGAGCCGCCGAAGATCGGAGACTGGGTGGTGGCGATCGGCAATCCGTATGGCCTCGGCGGCACGGTGACGGCCGGGATCATTTCGGCCGAGGGCCGCAACATCGGCGACGGTCCGTACGACCGCTTCCTCCAGATCGATGCGCCGATCAACAAGGGCAATTCCGGCGGCCCGACGTTTAACGAGCAGGGCCAGGTCGTGGGCGTGAACACGGCGATCTATTCGCCGTCTGGCGGCAGCGTCGGCATCGTGTTCGCCATCCCCGCGAGCACGGTCAATCAGGTGGTCACCGCGCTCGAGCACGGCGGCGTCGTCGAGCGCGGCTATCTCGGTGTGCAGATTCAGTCGGTCGGTCCGGACATGGCGGACGCCCTTGGGCTGAAGAACGCGCAAGGCGCGATCATCGCCAAGGCAATGCCGGGGACGCCCGCCGCCGATGCAGGCCTCCAGCCGGGCGACGTCATCACCAAGGTGAATGGGCAGGAGGTCAAGGACGCCGGCGACCTCACCCAGCGGATCGGATCGATGAAGCCGGGCGCCAAGGTCCAGCTTTCGTTCATGCGCAACGGCGCCGAGAAGACCGCCGACCTGACGCTCGCGCCGCAAAAGAACGAGAAGGTCGCCAACGCCCAGTCGAACGCTCCTCAGGAGTCCAACGGATACGGATTCGGCCTTCAGTTGGCCCCGGCGCACGAGGTCGAGGGCCCCAATCAGAAGGGAGTCGCAATCACCGGGGTCGATCCGGCCGGCCAAGCGGCCCAGAAGGGGCTGACTGCAGGCGACGTCATTCTCGACGTCGCCGGCAAGCCCGTTTCCACGCCGAGCGACGTGAAGACCGAGATTGCGGCCGCGAAACAGGAGGGCAAGAAGGCTGTCCTGATGCGGGTCCAGACCGCCGACGGCAACGACAAGTTCGTCGCCTTCGCGTTCCCGAAGGCGTGATTGTCGCCGGCGATATCCGAACGCTGCGATGACGACGGGGCCTGCGCGAAACCTGCGCGGGCCCCGGCGCGGCGACGAATATCGCGCCGGCGGAACGGTCGGAGAGGGCGGCGGTTCCCGTTACAGCAGCTGTCGTCACGGAGCGGAACGTCCCGATCGTCGTCCACGCGCTCGGGACCGTTCAACCGATCGAGACCGTCTCCGTCCAGTCGCGAGTGAACGGGCAGATCATGGACGCCTACTTCACCCAGGGACAAAAGGTGAAGAAGGGCGATCCGCTGTTTCTCATCGATCCGCGCCCCTATCAGGCCGCGCTCGACCAGGCGCAGGCGCAGCTCGAGCACGATAAAGCGCTGCTCGCGGAAGCAAGGACCGATCTCGCACGCTATCAGACGCTGCTGAAGGAAAATTCGATCGCCAGCCAGCAGGCGGCCGACCAGCAATTTGTCGTCCAGCAGGACGAAGGCACGGTGAAGCTCGATGAGGCCAATGTCGAAACGGCCAAGCTCAATCTCGCCTATTGCCATATCGACGCGCCCGCCGCAGGCCTCGTCGGCGCAAGAATGGTCGATCCCGGCAATTATGTGCAGGCCGGCGCCGGCACGACTCTGGTGACGATCACCCAGCTCTCGCCGATCTACGTGACTTTCCCCATCCCGCAGACGGAACTCGACGAGGTGCGCGCGGCGCAGGCCAAGGAGCCGCTCGACGTACATGCGCTGTCGCAGGCAGGAAAGACCCTTGGCGACGGAAAGCTGAGCTTCATCAATAACCAGGTGGCTGCGACGACCGGCACCGACACGCTCTATGCGACGTTTCCCAACCCCAATGAGGCGCTTTGGTCCGGCGAGTTCGTGACCGTCAATCTCATCCTCGGCGTGCGAAACAACGCGCTGACCGCGCCCCTTAACAGCGTCATGTCGGGGCCCAACGGCAACTACGTCTACGCGCTGTCGTCCGACAACGTCGCCCATCGCGTTCCCGTGCTGGTCGTCGATCGCCAGAACGGAATGGTCGTCTTCGCCAAAGGCGTTTCCGCGGGCGAAAGGGTCTTCGTCAACGGGCAGTACAATCTCACTGACAACGTGAAGGTCGCGATCGAACAGCCGGCGAAGCCGGCCAGCGGCGCGCCATGAACATTTCCGAAATCTTCATCCGCCGGCCGATCGCGACGGCGCTGCTGATGGCGGGGCTGTTCGCCTTCGGCGCCGTCTGTTTCAACCTTCTGCCCGTGTCGGCGTTGCCGAGCGTCGATTTCCCGACGATCTCGGTCACGGCTCAGCTCCCGGGAGCAAGCCCCGACGTGATGGCCTCGACGGTGGCGACGCCGCTCGAAGAGCAGTTCGCTACGATCCCAGGACTCGCGTCCATGACGTCGACGAGCGGCCTGGGTTCGACGTCGATCACGCTGCAGTTCGACCTCAGCCGCAGCATCGACGGCGCCGCCTCGGACGTGCAGACCGCCATCAACGCCGCCAGCGGCCTGCTGCCGAAGGACCTGCCGAACCCGCCGACCTACCGCAAGACCAACCCCGCCAATGCCCCGGTGCTGATATACGCCGTCCATTCCGACGCCTATCCGATCCAGGATCTCGACCAATACGGGAACACGCTTCTCGCCCAGTCGCTGTCGCAAATCAACGTGGTCGGTCAGGTGATCATCGCCGGGCAGCAGCAACCGGCTGTTGATGTTCGCCTAAACCCGAACGCGCTCTCGTCCATGGGCCTCGGTTTTGCGCAGGTCGCAAGCGCCATCCAAAGCGCGAGCGTCGATCAGCCGAAGGGCAACCTCGAGGGTCTCCGCCAGGAATTGCCCATCGACACCAACGACCAGCTCACCGACGCGGCGCAGTTTCGCCGCGTGATCGTCGCATATCGCAACGGAGCGCCGGTCCAGCTCGGGGCGATTGCGACGGTGAGCGATGGCTCGGTCGGCGATCGCACCGGCTCCTGGTATGGCGACAAACTCTCCGAGGTCCTGCTGATCGAGCGCGCGCCCGGGGCCAACACGATCGACGTCGTCGATCGCATCAGGGCGGCCATGCCGCAGCTCGAGAAGTCAATCCCGCGCGCGGTTCACGTCGACCTGGTCTCCGACCGCTCGCAGGCGATCCGCGCCTCGGTCTCGGACGTCGAATACACGCTCCTGCTGACGCTCGCGCTCGTGGTCATGATCATCTTTCTGTTCCTGCGCAGCTTCTGGGCCACCGTGATCCCGAGCATCGTGCTGCCGGTCGTGCTGGTCGCCACCTTCGCCGGCATGTACCTCCTGGGTTACAGCATCGATAATCTGTCGCTGATGGGCCTCACCATCGCCATCGGCTTTCTCGTCGACGACGCCATCGTGATGATCGAGAACATCGTCCGGCACATCGAGGCCGGCGAGAAGCCCTTCGAGGCGGCGATCCACGGCGCGGGCGAGATCGGCTTCACCATTCTCTCGATCACGCTCTCGCTCGCGGCCGTGTTCATCCCGCTCCTCTTCATGTCAGGCGTGGTCGGCCGCCTGTTCCACGAATTCGCGATGATGGTGACGCTGGCGATCTTCCTGTCGGCCTTGGTGTCCCTGACGCTGACGCCGATGATGTGCGGGCGGTTCCTGACGCGGGTCGCCGGGAACCCCGGCCGGATGAGCCGCCGGCTCGAGAGCGGGTTCGACCGTCTTGTCGGGGCTTACGACCGCGGTCTGGTATGGGTTCTCAAGCACCAGTTCTTCATGCTGCTCGTGACCCTCGGCCTGACCGCCGCGACCGTGTTTCTCTACCTCACGATCCCGAAAGGCTTCTTTCCAGAACAGGACACCGGTTTCATCTTCGGCATGGCTCAGGCGCGCCAGGACATTTCGTTCGAGTCGATGGCCAAGATCGAGAACCAGTTCGCCGCCATCATCCTGAAGGATCCGGCGGTGGCGGGCGTCGTGGGCTTCGCCGGGGCGACGGGCGGTAATCCGGGCGAAAACACCGCCCGCATGTTCGTCCAGCTGAAGCCGTTCGACGAGCGGCCGCCGGTGCAGGAGGTCATGGCGAGGCTGGGCCTGAGGTCGCAAAAGTCGTCGGCGCGAAGTTCTTCATGCAGGCAGGGCAGGACATCAACATCGGCGGCCGGCTCGAGCAGGCGCAGTATCAGTACACGCTGACCGACACGAATTCCGACGAGCTCAATCATTGGGCCCCAATCCTGCTCGAGAAGCTCGAGAGCATGAAAATCCTCACCGACGTCGCCTCGGATCAGCAGATCGCTTCGCCCCATGTCGTCGTGGATATCGATCGCGACGCAGCCGCTCGGCTCAACGTGCCGGTCGCCAACGTGGACGCGGCGCTGAACGACTCCTTCGGCCAGGCGCAGATCGCGACGATCTATTCGTCCAGTCATACCCCGAACTTATTGAGAAGCCGAGAAACTCCTTGACGTTGCGGACGAACAGGATTCGTCTGGGGATGTGATTCGCGGCGGATTTCTCTCAGCTGACGACCGGCGGGCCCTAACCGGGCTTGCTCGGGATGGACTTGCGGAGCATCGCGTGGCCCGCCGAGCCAACGCCGTCGTCCTTCTCGACCAGGGCTGGAGCTGCGAGCGGGTCGCGGCGGCGTTGTTGCTGGACGACGACACGGTTCGCGATTGGCATCGGGCCTATGAGCGAGGTGGCGTCGAGGGGCTGAAGAGCTTTGGCCACGAAGGCGGCAGCAGCCTCCTCACCGACGAGCAGGCAATTGCTCTGGGCAATTGGATCGATGCTCATTGCCCCCGCAGCACCCGGAAGATAGGGGCTTGGCTAAAGCGCTCATTTGGGCTGAGCTATAGCCATTCGGGGCTGATCGCGTTGCTGCATCGCTTGGGCTTTGACTACCGCAAGCCGGAACGGGTGCCGCGCGCCCTCGACGACGCCAAGCAGCAAGCCTTCATCGACGAATACGAGAACCTGCTCAACACGATGGGCGTCGATGAGGCCGTCGTCTTCGTCGATGCGGTTCATCCGACCCATCAGGTGAGGCCGGCTGGCTGCTGGGCCCGCAAGGACGTCGCCCTCGCGGTGGAGCAGACGACGGGCCGTGACCGGCTGAACATCCACGGCGCCATCAATCTCGAAACCGGCCAGACGCAGATTCTCGCGGTCGAGAAGGTCAACGCGCTGAGCTTCATCAAGCTATTGGGCGAGATCGAGGGCACGCATACCGCGATGCGCCTCATCCACGTCTTCGTCGACAACGCCAGCTATCACAAGGCTGACCTCGTCAAAGAATGGCTTGCGGCGGCCGGGCGCAAAATCGTGCTGCACTTCCTTCCGCCTTATTGTCCCCATCTCGATCCCATCGAACGGTTGTGGGGCTTGATGCACGAAAACGTCACCCACAACCGGGATTACAAGACCTTCAACGAATTCCGCCGGGAGATCATAAAATTCCTCCGGCATACCGTGCCCAAACGCTGGAAACGGTTCTGCGACCGAAATCAGCGACAATTTCCGCGTGATCCACCGCGCCGATTTTCGGGTTATCGCTTAGCCGGCGTACAGCAGGCGAAGGTGATTCTCGAGGTCGAGCAGAACGACCAGTACGGCCCGGCGGCGCTGGCGAATATCTATGTCGCCAGCTCGACCGGCGCTCAGGTTCCACTCTCGGCCATTGCGCACGTGACGCGCAAGGTCGAGCCCCTGACCATCAACCACCAGGGCGTCTTTCCGGCGGTGACGCTGTCGTTCAACCTGGCGAAAGGCGCTTCCCTCAGTCAGGCGGTCGACGCGATCACGGCCGCCAAGACAAACCTCGGCGCGCCGGACACGCTGATCGGCCAGTTCGAGGGAACGGCGCAGGCCTTCCAGGCGTCGCTGGTCACCATGCCGCTGCTCGTCGCCGCGGCGATCCTGACGATCTACATCATCGTGGGCATGCTCTACGAGAGCTTCGTCCACCCAGTCACCATTCTGTCGGCTCTGCCGCTGGCGGGGGTGGGCGCGCTGCTCATCCTGATGGCGATCGGCTACGATCTGACGCTTATCGCGCTGATCGGCATCATCCTCCTGATCGGCATCGTCAAGAAGAACGCGATCATGATGATCGACTTCGCGCTGGTCGCCGAGCGGAACGGGCATAGGAGCGCGACGGACGCGATCCATCAGGCCTGTCTGCAGCGCTTCCGTCCGATCATGATGACGACGCTATGCGCCTTGATCGGGGCGTTGCCGCTGGCGGTCGAGCAAGGCGCGGGCTCGGAGTTGCGCCGGCCGCTCGGCGTTGCGATTGTCGGCGGCCTGCTCGTGTCGCAATGGCTGACGCTTTACACGACGCCGATCGTCTATCTCTATCTCGACCGCTTCAGCGACTGGCTTGCCCGCGCGCATCCGGTCGGGTCGATGCGGCTGCGCCGGGCGGATCAGCCCACTCCGCATCGCTGACGCCCGCAAGACCGCGCATGCGCGCTTCGTCGCCCGCGAGGTGGCTCGCGTCCCCGGCGTAGACGATCGCGCCGTCGTCGAGCACATAGGCGCGGTCGGCGATCTCGACCGCCGCGCGCACGTTTTGCTCGACCAGGAGGATGGAAAGTCCCTCGCGCCGGGCGGCCGCGACGACGTCGAACACCTCGCGCACGATGAGCGGCGCGAGGCCCTGCGACGGCTCGTCGAGCAGCAGGAGCTTCGGATTGAGGATGAGCGCGCGGGCGATCGCCAGCATCTCTTGTTCGCCGCCGGAAAGCTGGCGGCCCTTGGCGCTCCTTCGCTCTTCGAGGCGCGGAAAGAGGCGGAAGACGCGCTCGATCGTCCAGGGTCCGGAGCGCTCGAGCGGAACCTTGAGGTTTTCCTCGACACTGAGCGGGGAAAAGATGCGTCGGCCTTCAGGGACATAGCCGACGCCGAGCGCAGGAACGCGATAGGGGGGCCATCGGATCGTCGTCTCGCCGAACACGCGCACCGTGCCCCTGCGGGGCGGCGTCAGGCCGATCAGGCTGCGCAACGTCGTCGTCTTGCCCGCGCCGTTGCGGCCCAGTAGGGCGACGATCTCGCCTTCGCGGACCTCGAGGCTGACGCCGTGGAGAATATGGCTCTTGCCGTAGAAGGCGTCGATGGCCTCTGCTTCGAGCGCTAGGCCCGTCATGCGACGGCCTTTCCCAGATAGGCGGCTTGGACCATCTCGTTGGCGACGATCTCCGCCGGCGCGCCATCAGCGAGCACGGCGCCGCGATCGAGCACCATGACGCGGTCCGCCATCCGCAGAACGAGGCGCATGTCATGCTCGATCAGAACGATTGCGAGCGCTTTCTCGCGGTGCAGCCGGCCGATGAGGTGCGCGATTTCGTAGGTCTCCCGTTCGCCCATCCCCGCCGTCGGCTCGTCGAGCAGCAGCATGCGAGGGTTCAGCGCGAGGGCCATCATGATTTCGACGGTTCTCTGGTCGCCGTGGCTGAGTTCTCCGACCGCCCTGCCGCTGTTGCGGGCGAGGCCCGACCATTCGAGGAGTTCGTCGGCTCGCGCTTGGATCTTGAGCCCCTCCCGCCGCGACAGCCCCAACCGCAGCCGGAAGCCCGAGGCGACCTCGACGGAAATCTGGAGGTTCTCGCTGACCATCAGCCTCGGGAAGACCTCGGTGATCTGAAAGGTGCGGGCAAGGCCGCGCCAGACGCGCCGGGCAGGAAGCAGACCCGTGACGTCGTGGCCGTCGAGGACGATGCGGCCCGCGTCAGGCCTGACGAACCCGCTGATAAGATTGAAGAAGGTCGTCTTGCCGGCGCCGTTTGGCCCGATCACCGCACGCAGCTCCCCGGATTCCACGCTCATCGAGACATTGTCGACGGCGAGGAGGCTGCCGAAGCGCTTGGTCGCGTTCTCGACCTCAAGGAGGCTCATCGATCACGCCTTCCGCAGCATTCCGAGCACGCCGTCGGGGAAGAACAGCACGATCAGCACGAAGAACAAGCCAATGAACGACATCCAGTTCTCCGTCATCGTCGATACATAGTCCTGCAGGACGACGAAGATCGCCGCTCCGACCAGCGGTCCCCAGAACGAGCGCATGCCGCCGAGCACCGCCATGATGACGAACTCGCCCGACTGGTCCCAGCGCAGGTCGTGGGGATCCGCAAAATTGTTGAGGAGCGCGAACAGCGCGCCCGCGAGCCCGACGAAGGCGCAGGAGATCATCCATGACAGCCAGATGTGGTTGTCTACCGGAATGCCGAGGAAGCGCGCGCGGCGCTCGTTTTCCCGGATCGCCATGAGCGTCCGCCCGAACGGCGATCGGAGCGTCCACGCCATGGCTGCGAGCGAGAGGGCGAAGAAGAACAGGACGAAATAATAGAACGTCGTCGGGCTGCCGAGAAGGTCGAGCCGAGCGAAGCCGAGGTCGATCGGCGCACGGCTCCAGTTCGACAGTCCGTCGTCGCCGCCCGTCACGTTGTTCCAGCGGAAGGCGATGAAATAGAAGACCTGGCCGAAGGCGATCGTCACCATCGCGAAATAGATGCCGCGCAGATGAACGATCAGCTTCCCGATGATCGCCGCCGTGGCGATCGCGGCGGCGACGCCCACGGCCATGCCGACAAGCGTGTTCGGGACAAGGTATTTGATCGTCAGGCCCGCGCCATAGGCGCCGAGGCCGAAATAGGCGGCGTGGCCGAACGACAGGACGCCGGTAAAGCCGAGCAGGAAGTTGAGGGCGGTGGCGGCGAGCGCCATGACCAGCACGAGCGTCCCGAGTTGGGTGTATCCGCCGACGGCGTTGAGCCAGAACGGCATCGTCATGAGCAGGAGCCAGATCAGCGCGTTTGCGGCCAATCTCGAGTTTGGCCGCGCGGTCATTGCAGCCGGCCCTCTTCGCCAAACAGTCCGCGCGGCCGAACGAGCAGCACGAGCGCCATGAGCACGTAGATCACCGCTTCGCTGGCGGACGGGAAGAACACGGTCGTCAGGCCGGACGCGACGCCGATCAAGAGTCCGCCGACCAGCGTTCCCGGCAGCCTGCCGAGTCCGCCGATGATGATGGCGACGAAGCTCGGCATGATGAGTTCGTTGCCGATCGTAGGCTGCAGGCCGAGCATTCCCGCCGCCAGCACCCCGGCGAGGCCGGCGAGGAAAATGCCGAGGGCGAAATTGAAGCTGCGCAGACGTCCGATGTTGACGCCGAGCGCGGAGACCGTCTCGAGATCGAAGACGCCAGCGCGAATGCGCATGCCGAGCCGCGTCCACCGCAGCGCGGCGAACAGCGCAAGGACGGTCAGCGCAGCCAGCGCCACCATGAACAGGCGATAGCCGGTGAGGAAGAAATATTCGCCGCTCAACGGGTTCGACATCCAGCCGGGGAGGGAGAAGGGTAAGTTTCCCGGGCCCCAGAGGATGCGCGCGCCGTCTTGGAGGATGAAGGCGAGGCCGAAGGTCAACAGGAGGCTGTAGAGCGGATCGCGTCCATAGACCCGGCGGATCAAGAGCCGCTCGACAACGAGCCCGAGGACCGCGGTGAGCAGCGGAGCGACGATGAGCGCGCCCCAGAAGCCGAGATAGGGCATGAGCGTGTAGGCGAGATAGGCGCCGATCGCGAGAAACCCGCCGTGGGCGAAATTGATCACTCCTGATAGGTTGAGGATGAGCGACAGACCGAGCGCCATCAGCGCGTAAAACGCGCCGATGATGAGGCCGTTGAATACGTCGAAGAGGATGAGCTGAGTCATCGGGTCGGAGCGGACGCCGCGTCAACGTCCGCCAATTCCTCGAGCTTAGGCCGGATAGGACAGGTGGCAGCCGGTCTGATCCACCGGCGGCGCCGCTTCTTCGCCCTTGACGACCGAATCGACGTGGAACAAATCCTCCGGCTCAGGGCCGTGTTCGACCGCATGGCCGACATAGAGGCCGGGCATCAGTTGATGGTCGCCAGCGCGGTAGAAGACCCTGTCTGGCATCAGCGCGACCTCGGGCGGCAGCGTGAAGTTCTCGAGGCCCTTGGCGAGCTTCTTCGCGTCGAGGGTCTTGAGCTCATTGGCGATCAGCGCGCAGGTCCGTGTCGAGGCGTAGCCGAACCAGTGACGGGCGGTCGCGACCTTACCGTCGTTGACCTTGCGGATCGCGGCGACGAAATCGGCGACATGAGGGACGTTCGGCTGCAGCCAATACCACTCGAACACCCAGGTGCCGATGCGCGCCTCAGGCGGCAGGCCCTCGAGCACCTCGAGCTCCTGCTGCGCCCCGGCGATGTGGAACCGCTTGTCGAGGCCGAACTGCACCGCCTGCTTCAACGAATTGACCGCGTCCTGACCCGCGGTGAGGAACAGGATGACGTCGGGATTGGCCGCCTGAGCCCTGATCAGGTAGGACGAGAAATCCGTCGTGCCGAGCGGCGCCAGCGACGCGCCGACCTCAGTCCCGCCGAACTTCTTCAGGCTCGCCTCGAACCCCTGTTGAAGCGTGTGGCCGAAGGCGTAGTCCGGTGTGATGAAATACCACTTCTTGCCGAACTTATCGAACAGGAGCTTGGAGACCGAGTTCGTCTCCATCCGGGTCGTGTTGCAGACGCGGAACACGTTCCAGTGGCAGTCCGAACCGGTGACCGCGTCGGTGTGGCCGCCGGTGACGATATGAAGGACGCCGGCGCTGGCCGAGAGGTCGCCCAGGGCGACCGCCATCGCGGAGTTGACGTTGCCGAGGAGGAAATCGACCTTGTCGCGGTCGATTAGCTTGTGCCCCTTCTGCACCGCGACGCCGGTGTCGGCGCTGGTGGAATCCTCGGAAATGAGCGTGACCTGGCGGCCGAGGATGCCGCCCTTCTTGTTGATCTCGTCGACCGCTAGCTGGCAGCCGATCTGCTCATGCTTGCCGAGTTCCGCGTAGGTGCCGGTGAACGGGTCGTCGAGGCCGATCTTGATCAGCTCTTCGCCGAGCGCCCTGACGATGAAGGGGCTCGCGACCTGGATCGCTCCGGCGGCGAGACCTGTCTTGAGCAACGTTCTGCGGCCGATCGGGCCCAACCTCGACGGCGTTACGGAAGCGGACATGTGGCGGCTCCTCCTCTTCGCTTTAGGGTTCGCCCCCCAGAATCAGCAGTTCTCGGCCTAGCGCGCGTTTCCCCTCGGCGTCTGATGACGACGTCGACCGTGATCGAGGCGAGTAGCACCAGGGCCGTGGCCATCAACTGGATCGCGGCAGGCAGACCGAGCGGCGCCATGCCGTTGACGATTCCCGCGATGACGAGGCCGCCGAGGACCGCGTGCAAGGGATGACCGCGCCCGCCGAACAAACTCGCGCCGCCAATCACCGCCGTCGCGACCACGTAGAGCACTATGGTGCCGCCGTCGAAGCTCGTCGAGATAGACGAACCCGCATGATTTTCTCCTCATTGTCAGATTTCGATGCGTCCGGGGCGGCTAGCGGAACCCGGCGTTAACCAAATGTCCGAGCGCGCGTCATTGTTCCACCTCAGTCGAGGAAATTGCTGTTCACTATAGACCTGCCGAAACTTCGCCCGGCCAGGGGCCGCGCTGGCCTCTGGCTGCGCGGCGGCTGAATATGCGATTGGAGCCCGCGTCGGTCCCGTGGGAGGGCCGAATGTTCGGTGAACCATGCATGAAATGGCGTTGACGGAGAGCATCGTCGAAATCGCGGCGGATGCGGCGAAAAAGCAGGGAGCGGGGAAGGTAAGGCGGGTGTTCGTCGAGGTCGGCGCTCTGAGCCACGTCGAGCCGGACGCGTTGCAGTTCTGCTTCGCCGCCGTTTCCGCCGGCACGATCGCGGAGGAGGCGCAGCTCGAGATCGACCGCGTTCCTGGCGCGGGATGGTGCCTCGATTGCGGCAAGACCGTCCCGATCGCCGAGCGGTTTGGCGCTTGCCCGGAATGCGGACGCTACCATGTCCAGATGACCGCGGGCGACGAGCTGCGCGTCCGGGAAATCGAAGTCGAATGACGCGCCGGCCGCCGGCGAGCCTCAGGCGCGGACGCCGGTGAATCTCGGAGAAATCGTGCCGAAAAGAGGATGGATTCCAGGACCTTGCGCGAAAATTCCCTACGCGGGCGAGCAGGGAATTTTTTCACGCGAACAGCGGATTAAATCCGCCCTTGGAGCGGAGAGCAGGGAATTCAGGGGGAGCTTGGCGGGTGTGGTTGAAGAGGTCGCCGAGGCCGAGCTTTAGTCGAAACCCTCATACAGGAAATATCCATAGTCTGCGGGAATTGCGCCGCCGGACGTGTCGAAGGCGGCCATGCCGACGAAGGCGCCGGTGAAGGAGCCGTGCTCCCCGCGTCCGGCTTCGTCGGACAGGATCGAGGCGTCGAGGACCGGTCCGACCCTCCGCCATCCGTCGCCTTGAGCGAAGTAGAACTGCAGCTTCTCGCGTTCGACCGCGACGGCCAGCCGCACCGGGCCGTCGGCGTCGAGTCGTACGGGCTCGGCGAGCGGGAAGGTCAGGTTCCCGTCTGGATAGTCGGCCTCGCAACTCAGGACCGTCAGCACTCGGCCCAAATTCTCGCGCCATGCGACCGCGAGAAAATGAAACTTGTGCCGGTTGTAGTAGACCGTCATTCCCGCCGCCTGCTGAAAATTCTGCGGCCGGAAATCGAGCTCGGTCTCGGCGCGGTAGGTGAAGTCTTCCTGCCGCCGCGCGACGAGGGCCTGCTCGAACCACGAGCCGATCGAACTCGCGCGCGATGAGCCGCAGATGGCCGGGCCGCGCCGAGAGCGAGAAGATGCGTTCGGGGTAGGGCGTGCGCAACCACTGAAAGTCGGGCGGCAATCCCGCGGGGGAAAACGTGGCGCGCCGCGTCTTTGGCTTTTGCCGCGCCACGCTTCCGGGAGGAGCGGGGACGTCGACGGCAGGCGTTCGACCGCCTTGGGCCAGGTAGAGCCAGTCGTCCTTGCCCCAGACGCATTGTTGAAGCGCCGTCTCGCGCCCCAGGGGGGAGCGCCGCAAGCCCTCGAGCGGGCGCGAGCACAGATGCGTGTGATAGACCTGACCTGGCGGCGTTTCGACAATCTGCCCGTGACCGGCGCGCTGCAGCGTCGCCTCGGGCGCGTCCTTCGACGTGATCAGATGCACGTTGGGATGAAGCTCGTAAGGCCCCTTAATGCGGCGCGACCGGGCCATCGTCACCGCGTGGTCGTAGCCCGTGCCGCCCTCGGCGACGGTCAGATAGTACGAGCCGTTGCGTTTATGGAGATGCGGCCCCTCGACCAGCCCGCGCTCGCTGCCGGCGAAGATGTTGTCGACCGGGCCGACGAGCCTGCCGGAAAGCGCGTCGTATTCCTGCAGGAGGATTCCGGCGAAGGCCGGATGCTTCCGATGGCGCGCCGCTCCGTCCATGCGGCGATCCCAGACCATGTTGGCGAACCATTTGCGGCCGTCGTCGTCGTGGAAGAGGGAGGGGTCGAAGCCGCTCGAATTCACGTAGGTCGGGTCGGACCAGGGACCCTCGATCGCCGGCGCGGTGACGATGGAATTGTGAGCGTCCTTGAAGCTACCGTCGAGGCGTTTGACGTCGGTGTAGACGAGCCAGAAGCGGCCGTCGGCATGCGACAGGCAGGGCGCCCAGACCCCGCCGGAATCGGGATTGCCGCGCATGTCGAGTTGCGCCGCGCGATCGAGCGGGCGCGTGACGAGGCGCCAGTTCACGAGGTCGCGCGAGTGATGGATCTGGACGCCGGGATACCACTCGAACGTGGATGTCGCGATGTAATAATCCTCGCCGACCCGGCAGATCGACGGGTCGGGATTGAAGCCGGGCAGAATGGGGTTGTGGATCATCGTCATGGTGGGAGACAGATGGTTCAGCGGGCCGCCCAGAGCATCCCGCCGCAAGATTTCCTTCATCTCGGGCACGTCGAATTCCGCCGCCACATGACCGAGCGAGCTAAAGAAGACGCGCCCGCCGCCGTGCTTGCGCTTCCAGACGACCGGCATGACGACGCCGGCGGTCCACGACGCGTACTCGCCGGAAAAGGTCGTCGTCGCGAGCACCTCGTTCGAGGGGTCGACATGCATGTAATATTGTTCCGAGCGGTACGGAAAGCTCGAGATTCCCTGCATGATCGGATCGTCCGGCTTCGCCACGTCGACGCGGTAGTCGATGACGCCGCCCGGATGGGCGACCCACTGGCCGCCGCACATGAACTGATAGTCGGCGCTTTCGCGAAACGCGTCGCACATGCCGCCGTGATAGCCGGCGAGGCCGACGCCGCCGCGCACCGCCGCAGTCAGATTTTCGACCTCTTCCTTTCGATCCTCGACATGGTGACGATCGGCACAATGAGGCTCATGTCGGCGATCGCAGGGTCGGCGAACGCCTCGGTGGTGTTTTCGACGTAGACCTTGAAACCTTCCGTCTCGAGCATTCCGGCGACGATCTCAGCGCCTTTCTCCGGCTCGTGGCCGCTCCAGCCGCCCCAGACAATGAGCGCTTCCCGCATCGCCGCTTCCTCCGTCTTCGGGCGCTTTTAGCCCGGTCGCATCAGTCGAGCTCGCCGACCGCGAGCGAGGCCGGCAGCGGGGCCGGGCGCACCGGGCGGGTCGAGACGCTCACCGCGCGGCCGCTGTCGGACGACGCCTGGAACGCCTCCATCACCTCCAGCACATGCAACGCGAGCGCGCCGCTGGCGCGGTGCGGGCGGCCGGAGCGGATGGCGTAGGCCATGTCCGCCGCGCCGAGAACCCGGTAGTTGCCGTCGGCATAGGCGTGGCGCGTCGGGATTTCGCGCCAGTCCTCGTCTGCGGTCGCGAACTCGATCCTTCCGCTCGCTTTGAGCCCGACCTCGACATGCGCATTGGGAACGGTGAGGTTGAGCACGATTTCGACCGCCGGATCTGCAAGGAGCGCGTCCACCGAACGGGCGCGAACGCCGAATTCGGCTGCGCGCGCTTCCGCCGCAGCCGGATTGGCGTCGGCGAGCGCGACGATTTCGA
Source organism: uncultured Alphaproteobacteria bacterium (assembly GCA_963758335.1). Classification (GTDB taxonomy): domain Bacteria; phylum Pseudomonadota; class Alphaproteobacteria; order Rhizobiales; family Beijerinckiaceae; genus Roseiarcus. Next base: position 475,018 of record CAVWVF010000006.1, read on the forward strand.
GGATGGGGAATTTCCTCGCCGCGGTCAGATAGGCGGCGCTAATGGTTCCGCAGCCGACGACCCCCACGCCGACCCGCTTCATGACGAGTCTCCCGCATGCGACGCCTGAAGTTCGCGGATTTGCGCCGGACCGGTCGTCCCCCACGGAGCGCCATACAGTTCGCGCAGCGTCATCGCCGCCGCGCCCCGCACCCAGACGCTCTCGCTCCATTCGCGAACGACGATGTCCGACACATCGGCGAGGCTCGCCGGCAAGAGCGCCGCGACCGTCTTGCGGAGCGGCTCGATGAAGCATTCGCTGGTCGCCATGGCCCGCCCGGAAACAATCACCCTGGGCGGCGCAAACAGCGTGATGAGATTGGCGACCGCGAAGCCGACGGCCTCGCCCGCGGCGGCCAAGAGGTCGGCGCAGCGCGCGTCGCCGTCCCTCGCGCGTTGCAGGAGGAGCGCCATTTCGCGCTCGGGCCGAATCTCCGCCCGCAGGGCGGCGTTGCCCGACAAAGCTTCCGCGTCGCAGAGGACCGATGTCTCCGAGCCGACCTCGGCGAGGCGGCCGACGCCGTCGCCCCGTCGGCGAACCATCAGGTCGCCGAGGTCCGGACTGAGGCCGTTTGCGCCGCGGAACAGTTCGCCGTTGTGCAAGATGCCGAGCCCCAGGCTGCGGTCGACGTTGACGACCAGAAAGTCGTTGAGGTCGCGCGCCTGCCCAAACCAATGCTCGGCCAGCGTGACGAGATTGACGTCGCTGTCGATCGACGTCGGAACGCCGAGGCGCCAGGCGAGATCCGCGCCGAGCGGCACGTCGCGCTCGTGGAAGATCGGGCTCTGCCGGCAAACTCCGGCGGCGCGCTCTACGACGCCCGGCAGTCCGACGCAGAGTCCCGAGACGTCCGCGAGCTCGAGGCCCGCGTCGCTGACGCACCGGCGCACGCCATCCTCGACGAGGTCGGCGATGAGCGCGGCGGTCTGCCGGTCGATGCGGATCGGCATGGCCAGCGAGCGCAGGATGTCGGCGCAGAAGTTGGTGACCGCCACCGTGATCCGGTCCGGCGCGAGCTTCACCCCGACCACATGCGCGGCGTCCGGATTGAGCTTTAGCATCACGCGCGGCCGGCCGCGGCCCGCGTCGCGCAACGCGCCGACCTGCAGCGGGATGATCAGCCGATCGTCGAGCAGCGCCGCCGTGATGGCCGAGACCGTCGTCGGGCTTAGTTCCGTCAACGCGCAAATCTCGACGCGCGAGACGGGCCCGAATCGCCGGATCGCGTCCATCACGTGGAAGCGGTTGATGGCGCGCATCAATTCTGGGTCGGCGGTCTTCATGGGTGGCTTGTTTTCCGCCTCGGCCATTTTTATGCGGGAGGCGGAATTATTTTCATCCCCGGCGGAGCCTGTCAACCGCATCCGCTCGGCGATGACGGGCTTTCGGCGCCATCCGCTTGACAGCGACGAGAAGTCGCGACAGATTTAATTCGTATCTCGGATAAAAGACGACAACGCCCGAGCCTGAATTTTTGTGGGAGGAGAAGATGAGTTTACGACATCTCACATTCGCAGCCGCTTGCCTGGCCGCCCTGACGGCGCCTGCCATCGCCGAGACGAACGTCACCGTTCTTCACGTCAGCGAAAACCCCGCTCAAAAGGGGCTGTGGGACAAGATTGCCGCGGACTACAACGCCCAGCACCCGGGGGTCAAAGTCCAGTTCAAATACCTGGAAAATGAAGCGTTCAAGGCCAAACTGCCGACAATGCTGCAGTCGAACGACCGCCCCGAGTTGTTTTACAGCTGGGCTGGCGGCGTCATGCACGCGCAGGATAAGGCCGGCTTCCTCAACGACATCACGGGCGATGTCGCCTCCGTGGAATCTACAATGATCCCGGCCGCGGTCGACGCCTTCAAGGACGGCGGCAAGGTCGTCGGGGTGCCGTTCGAGATGGGCGAGGTCGTTTTCTATTGCAACAAGAAGCTGTTCGAAAAGGCGGGCATGAAGGCCGAGGACATCAAGACCTGAGACGACTTCCTCGGCGCGGTGAAGAAGCTCAAGGCGGCCGGCGTCACACCGATCGTCGTCGGGGCCGGCGAGAAGTGGCCGATGCACTTCTATTACTCGTACCTCGTCATGCGGATCGGCGGCGAGCATGCGCTCGCTGACGCCAAGGCCGGAAAGGACGGCGGATTCAAGAACGCGACCTTCGTCGAGGCCGGCAAGCGTCTGCGCGAGCTCGGCGCGCTCGAGCCCTTCCAGCCCGGCTATCTCTCGACCAAGCACACGGAATCCTCCGGCATATTCGGCGACGGCAAGGCGGCGATGGACCTCATGGGCCAATGGCTGCTCGGCATGCAGGCCCCGAATTCCGTGAGCGGCAAGGGTCTCCCGGAGGAAGATATCGGCATCCTGTCCTTCCCGATCGTCGCCGGCGGCAAGGGCAAGGCGACCGACACGCTCGGCGGCATCAATGGTTGGCTCGTCAGCAAGTCGGCGCCCCCCGAGGCGGTCGACTTCCTCAAGTTCTTCAGCGAGGCGAAGTACGCGAACGAAGCCGCCGCGACGGCCGCATATATCCCGGTCATCAAGGGCGCCGAATCCTCGTTCACCGACCCTCTGTTCAAGCGCCTGGCCAGCGATCTCGCGGCGACGACCTACCACCAGAACTATTTCGACCAGGACCTCGGCCCCGCCGTCGGCCGGGTCATCAACGACGTCTCGGTGGCGGTGGCGGCCGGCGAAATGACGCCCGAGGCGGCGCGGCGGCGATTCAGGACGCGGCCGAACAGCAGCAGCGGCGGGCCGAAACCTGATTGTTGTCCGGCCTCACCGCTTCCGGCGGTGGGGCCGGCGTTCTCCGACAACAGCGCGAGGCTCGGATTCTTGTCGGCGATCGAGACGACCTATGTCGAACCCGCCCGGCGCATGTCCGCCAACGGCTGGGCGATCGTCGTCATTTTCCTGCCGCCGGCGCTTCTCCTTTTCACCGTTTTCGTCGCCCTGCCGATGGTCGAGGCGGCCCGGTACGGCTTCTACAACTGGGACGGCTACGGCCGGCCCGAGAAGTTCATCGGGCTCAGGAACTACGGCTACCTGATCGGCAACGCGACCTTCACCCGCTCGCTGGTCAACAACGGCCTCGTTATCGCCGCTTCGCTCCTCGTCCAGCAGCCGTTCGCGCTGGCGGTGGCGCTGATGGTGGCCGGCCGGATCACAGGCGCCGTCTGGTTCCGGATGATCTTTTTCCTGCCCTATGTCCTCGCCGACGTGGCCGCCGGCCTGATCTGGCATTTCATGTTCGACGGCGGTTTCGGACTGCCCAGCGTGATCACCGGCGCGCTCGGGCTGGCGCCCTATTATCTGCTCGCCGACAAGAACTGGGCGTTCAGCGCGGTGCTGATCGTCATCCTGTGGAAATACTTCGGCTTCTACACGATGCTGTACGTCGCGGGTCTGCAGGGCATCGACAAGGCGCTGCTCGAGGCGGCGTAGATGGACGGGGCGAGCGCGTTCCAGCGGTTCTGGCACATCACCCTGCCGCTGCTCGGCCCGATGATCCGGCTTTCGATCTTCTTCTCCGTCGTCGGCTCGCTGCAGCTCTTCGACATCATCGTGCCCCTGACCGGCGGCGGTCCGTTCGAGACGACGAACACGATGGTCTCCTACCTCTACTATTTCGGCATCACGCGGATGCGTTTCGGCTTCAGCTCCGCCGTCGGCGTCGTGCTGTTCATCATCTGCGTGACCTTCGCCTTCGGCTACCGACGGATCTTCATGCGAAATGACTGAGACCTCGGGTGCGATCCAGGGCGTCGCCGTGGCGGCGGCGCATGAACCTTCGGGCCGCCGTCCGGGCGCCCTGGCGAGCATCGCGCCCTTCGCCGCGCTCGTCGTCCTTGCGGGCGTCGTTCTTGTTCCGATCATTGCTACGGCGCTGGACGGCTTCAAGGAGCTCGGCGACCTGCAGTCGCATCCTTTCTCCCTGCCGCGCGTCTGGGTCTGGAAGAACTACTGGGATATCCTGACCGGCTACCGGTATTGGCAGGTGCTCGGCATTCGCTCCTGATCGCGGTCTTCACCGTCGCCCTGACGCTCGCGCTGTCATCGATGGCGGCCTTCACCTTCGCCCACCTGCGTTTCTTCGGCGACCGTTTTCTCCTGAGCAATCTGCAGCTCGGGCTCCTGTTTCCGTTGGCGACGGCCATCCCGCCGATTTTCATCAAGGTCCGCGATCTCGGCCTCCTCAATTCCTACTGGGGCGTTCGCCGGCGACTTCGAGCCGGCTTTCGTCCATCGCCGTCCCTTCCGCTTAGCGTTCACGCCTTGACCGCGCCGCGGTGAGGCCGGCGACGATGTAGCGCTGCGATTCCCGCCAACCCTTCTGAAGTCGCCCTACGACCCCACGGGGCTGCGCGTCCGGACGTAAGCCGGTCGAAGCGTCTCGACGCTGTTTTTCGCGCCGTCGCCCGTCGCCTGGCTCACGCCGACTTGACCAATGTCGCAGATCGATCCGGCGATGGTGCCAGGGGCGGAATCGAATTATGGTCACAAAGCTTTGAAAATTTTAGCTATATATAATGTGACAGCGATACGAGGCCAACAATGAGGCCAACGCGCCGCCTTTCGGAGACTGCCGTGTGTGCATTTTCCGCTGAAAGCCGTTGAATCGAGGCCGCGCAATCATCCATCAACGTAAGGATCGCCAATTCGGGGTCTCTCATGTCGGAAATTTCCGCCTCGCGCAGCCGACCCGAATCTCGATCGCAGTCTGCAAGCTGCGATTCGGAATAGAACAAACCATGAACAATCTACGTTGGTGAGGAGGCCGCCCCATCTTTTAAGCGGGCCTGTGGATAAACTCCCTCCATTAGCGGTCCTGTGGATAAACTGTGGAAAACTGAGCTTCTCCCCCATAGATCAAGTGGTCGTGCGCCGTGAATGCAAATTTTGTTGCCCTGTTGAAAAGACGGGGACAACGAGGGCACTGCTCTTGCAGCGCGATGAACGCCTTGGCAATCTGTCGGACATGGCGAACTCAATTTGGATTTCGCTGCACGGCGAAAAAAGAGTCGCAAAGCCTGCCAGCGATGCAACTCTTGCGGGGGTTAGTCCGCGCTCGACTAGGAGCGGAACAACCCTAGCAGCGGTGGCGACAATTTCAAGTGAAAGGTCGCCGCCGACGCCGTCTCTCCGACGGATAGGGTTCAAATGCAAAAAGTCGATCACGCCTCCAAGAACGAAGAACCTACCAAACACGACCTCCCACTTTCCGGCTTTGTCCGCCTCGCCTCCATTCTCGCGCCGCGTGGCCCGATTCCAGTCGGCCGGTCGACGTGGTGGGCGGGCGTCAAGTCCGGTCGCTTTCCAAAACCGGTGAAGCTCGGCCCGCGCACGACCGCGTGGAAGGTCGAGGACATCCGCGACCTGATCGAAAAGGCGAGCTAGACGATAGCGCCGAACCCCACTCAAATGTTGACTTCACGCAGGATGAACGAGAATGACGAAATTCAACGCCGCAAACGAGCGTGTGAAGCATCGCTACTTGCACTATCTCAAGGATGTTAAAGGACGTGACGACGCTTCAATCGATGGCGCCGCAAAGGCGATCCATCGCTTCGAAGAGTATACCAGACATCGGGAATTCAAGAAATTCCACATCGAACAGGCGCGCGGGTTCAAGGCGCACCTGGGCGCAACTCGCAATGCGCGAACCGGCGAGCCCTTGTCGGCCTCGACCATTCATTCGACACTTGCGGCGCTGAAGGCTTTCTTTTCGTGGCTCGCTCAACAGCGCGGCTATCGCTCGAAAATCGACGCCGCTGACGTCGAGTACTTTAACGCGCCGGACAATCTGTCTCGCGTCGCCACCGCCCGCCGATACAAGGCGTGCCCGACGGTCAATCAGGTTCGGGCGATGATCGAAGCCATCCCGGTGGCAACAGAAATCCAACAGCGAGACCGCGCGCTGATCGCCTTCGCGCTTCTCTCTGGAGCACGTGATCGGGCGATCATCTCCTTCAAGCTGAAGCATATCGATGTCGAAAACGAACTAGAGCGGTATCCGAACGGATTGAATCGGTTGGGGGATTCCCGAATCGGTTAATTTCTGCTTCGTCATTCACGCTGCGAGAATGGGGGCGGCGGGGATGGGTCTTTCCAACGATCTTCGCGAGCGCGTGGTTGAGGCGGTGGTCTTGGGCGGGTTGTCGCGCAATCAGGCGGCCGCGCATTTCAAAGTGAGCATAGCGAGCGCAGTGCGCTGGGTGAAGCGGTTCCAAACCACGGGCGAGATTTCGCCGGCGCCTTCTGGCGGCGACCGACGCTCCGGCCGGATCGAGGCGCATCGCGACTATCTGTTGGGCCTGATCCGGCGCAGCCCGGACATGACGCTGCTCGAGATCCAGGAGCGGCTGATCGCCAATTGCGGCGAGCGCTTTGCGGTCTCTGTGCTGTGGCGTTTCTTCGACCGTCACGAGATCACCTTTAAAAAAAACAGCGCATGCCGAGGAACAACAACGCGCGGACGTGCAAAGTCGACGCCGGGAATGGTTCGCGGGGCAGCTCGATCTCGATCCGACGAAACTCGTTTTCGTTGACGAGACCGGAGCCTCCACCAATCTCGCGCGCAAAGGCGGACGTTGCCGGCGCGGGCGCCGCTTGCGGGCGGCCATCCCGCACAGTCACTACAAAACGGTGACTTTGGTCGCCGGCCTTCGCCTTCGCGGCCTGACGGCGGCAAAGACTTTCGATGGACCGATCAACGCCGCCCTGTTCGAGGATTGGCTGGAGACATGCCTCGTCCCCACGCTCTCGCCCGGCGAGATCGTCGTCATGGACAATCTCCCGGCTCACAAGGGGCCGCGGGTCGAGCAACTCATCAAGGCGGCGGGCGCGGAGTTGCGATATCTCCCAGCCTACAGTCCTGATATGAACCCCATCGAAAAAGCCTTCTCCAAGCTCAAAGCCTTCCTGCGCAAAATCGCCGAACGGACCGTCGCGGGCCTCATGCGCGCCCTCGAAACCTGCGCCGAAATCTTCAAGCCCTCGCAATGTACAAATTACTTCAAATCCTGTGGTTATGAGCACGATACAGGATGATCGGATTCCGCTCTAATCGAACAGGACGCGCGCGAAGTGCGGACCAAGAGGGCGAAGACCTTTACCTCCTGGTTCTTCCCGGTCGGCGACGACTTCCGCAAGATTTTCGTCGATTGGGTCGGCTTCCTGCGCGGGCAAAAAGGCTTCGGTCCGGAGGACCCGCTCTTTCCGAAATCCAAGGTCGCGCCGGACAACAATCTCGAGTTTTGCGCTGTCGGCCTCGATCGGGCGCATTGGGCGAACGCGAACCAAGTTCGGGGGATCTTCCGCGAAGCCTGCGCGCTTGCGGGCTTGCCCTATTTCAATCCGCATTCGTTGCGGAACACGCTTGTCCAATTGGCTTATGAATTGAAGCTCGACGCGGAACAGTTCAAGGCTTGGTCGCAGAACCTCGGACACGAGAATTGCCTGACGACCTTCTCCAGTTACGGGGAAATTCAGCCCTCTCGGCAAGCTGATATTATACGCGGCCTCGCTAAGCCCGACAGCTCGCCCAAAGGGGGAATGGCTCCCGAGCTGCTGCGACAAATTGCCGACCAGCTGGAGAGGACTGGGAGGCCGTTATGACCGATCCCGCGCGGCAACCATGGCCGCACAGCGTAGAGTAGGAGTGTGGCGCGGTGGCTTTAGTCTAGGTTGAGCATGTCTGTTGCCGCCCCTTTCGTCTGGCGGTGCCTTAGTGGCTCAGCCGTAGCTCCGTTTCCACAACCCCCCTCATCGAACCGGACGTGCAGATCTGTCGGGTAGCTCAGCCATTGCTGGCTTTCGTTGCCGTTCCCACGGTCCTTTGTGGGTGAATGGCCTTGACACGAAGAGCAGGATCGAGCACGAGGCTTAAGCGCGACGCGGCGGAACGCCGGTCAGGGAGACGCGAGCGGTCTCGCGCCGATAGCTCAAGCCTTCTTGAGGACCGCCGCCTGGCTCCGGGGAACTCGCGGTCGACCGACGGTCGTAAGGCCGGCTCCTCGAGCGACAGCGAGCTCGTTCTCGAACTCTTGCCCGCTCACGTGGCCTGCGGGCTCCGCCAGCAGCAGGCTCGCGCCCGGCTTCATGGCCCGAGTTCGAGCGGCTTCTGCCCGACCGGACCTCGCCGCTGACGCGCTGTCTCGATCCGGCAGCCCTCGCGACCCCGATCGCGGCTGCGGAAGGGTGGCGGACGGTTGCGCGCGCGATCGAATCGATATGCAGATCCGTAGACGCTGCGCTGACCGCCGCATCCGATAGCGGACCCCCCGGTCTCGAGAAAGGCGCCGCATCCGATAGCGGACCCCCCGGTCTCGAGAAAGGCGCCGCATCCGTGACGGAGGCCGCAGAGGCGCTGGACAAGGCGCTGGAGTTCATGTCGGACGTGAGCGGGCCGCCGGAAGACGAGTACGAGCAGCGACTGACGAGCACATTCGAGCACGCGACCCGGCTGGCCGAACTGGCGGGCGAGGAGACGGAATTCCCAACAATCAAAGGCGGGCCCGAAGACATGCGCGCCGCCCAGCTCTGCGCGGAGGCGATGCAAGACGCAGCCTCGGTCGCGAGTGAAGTCGCCGCCCCGCCGGCGGCTCTCGACCGGGCGGCCCCAATTGAATCGCGGCGCGATTCGCCGGCGCCGCCTGCGGCGGAGGCTGCGCCAGACGCGCCTGCGGCCCTGACGCGGCTGGTGCAAAACGCAAAAGCGCTAAAGGAGCTGCGACTCGTCCATCGCCGCGCGACGCTGAGCGCGGTCGCGACCGGCGAGCTGACAGCGGCGGAAGCGATCGACCGGGTCGATACGGTCGCCCGTTTCGAGGCGCTCGCGCGTCACGCGTGGCGCTCCGCCGCCCACCTCGTCGGCCGCGGCCAATAGCCCGATCCTTCCGCGTCGCCGAGACGATTGGAATCGCCCCGGCAGCGCAAAATCGCCGCGAGGTCGGTCGCCGTCAGCGTGAAGTGACGGATCAACTCACGCTGTTGGACGGGTGGATCGAACAACTCCGTGATCTGCGCTTCGCTCAATCGTTGCCATCGCGCCACTCATGTCTCCCGACTCTGGCTTCCCGCAGACCATCCGATCCTGGCCAAGGCGTCGATGAGCGTGCTGCGCTTGATTCCGAACGTTCGGCAGACGGCGGCCTTGGAGGCCCCACTGTCGAGCGCCGAGGTCACGGCGGCCAGCTTCTCGGCGTCGATTGCCGTGGGACGACCGCCGCGCCGCCCGCGACGACGCGCAGCGGCCAGCCCAGCCTGAACCCGTTCCTGGATGAGCGACCGTTCAAATTGCGCCAACGCGCCGAACACATGAAAGAGGAATTCGCCTTGCGGCGTCGCGGTGTCCATTTGCTCTGTGAGCGAACGAAAGCCGATGCCGCGCGCCCTGAGATCGCTCACCGTCGTAAGCAGGTGAGGCAGTGAGCGCCCCAACCGATCCAGCTTCCATACGACCAGGCAGTCGCCGGACTTGATGAAGGCCAGCGCCTTGGCCAGGCCTGCGCGCTCGCCGCGGCTGCCGCTCACCCGATCCTCGAACAAATGACGTTCATCGACTCCGGCGGTAAGGAGCGCGTCGCGCTGCAAATCAAAAGTCTGGCGGTCGCCGTCGGTGGAAACGCGCATATAGCCGACAAGCATGCGCGAAAAACCTCATCCGACAGGTTTCCGCACAATGCGCCATTCCGACAGGGTTTGTCGATCATACTTCGGCGGCAAAATCGCCTCTGTTTTCGACGTCCGAGGCGCACTGACGGAAAACACTTGTTTCCCGTCAGACTCTGTAACCCGACCGAAAACCCGAGACGCCGTAATCGTCTGTTCTGTTTGCATAATCAGACGGAACCGTTCTCACTCTGTCCGCTTATGTGTAATTGGAGGCCGTTCCGTTAGTTCAGGCCTGGTAGGGGCTCAAGGTTGCGATTCCCTCGGCGTTAACCGCATCGCCAAAACCGTCGGCCGCGATGCTGTCCAGCGCTCGCGTTATACCAATCGCCGTATGGAAAATGAGCAGATTGGCGACGAGGTGGTTATATTTGATCATCTTGCGCTGTTCGTCGCGCGCCGCTGCGGTCACAAGCCCGCCACCTCCGAACCCTGCCCACTGCGCATAGCGGTTGAAGTGCTCGCTCTTGTTGGTGGCGGCGCCGATCGTACGTCTGAGATCGACCGATCCGATGTAGCGAAGCAGGAAGCCGGTGCGGATCGCGCGGCCGAGCTCGCGGAAGGCGAAGTAGAGCCGGTTCTTGCGGCTGTAGGTTCCAAGCCGGCGCAAGATCGCCGATGGGAGCAGCCGGCCCGCCTTGATCGATAGCGCCACCCTCAGCATGTCGCGCAGGCGCTCCGCAATGAGTGTCCAGTCGATCGACCCTGAGAACAGCGCGTCGATGTGGGTGTAGGCATGGCCCGCGCCCGGCCTGAACAGATGCAGGTCCTGCCAGTTTCTAATGCGCGGCATCAGCTCGATGCCAAGCAGGTGCGCAAGGCCGAAGATCGGCGCTGACTGGCCATGCGTGTCGGCGTGGACGCTCGAAGGCTGGATGACCGAGCGATTCTCGGCGACGAAGTCGAGGATCGAGTGTCCTTCGTAGGCGCCGCAGGCGATGAATTTCGAGAACAGCGCAATGTAAGTGTCAGAGACGAGATAGTAGCCGATCCCTCCGTAACCACCGTAGCGGACGTGATACGCAGTCATTAGGCTGGCCGGGTGGACGTCCCACTTCATGCCGTCAGCCGACGCGGTGTCGCCCGAGCCCCAATGCTTGTGCGTAGGCGTTGATGACGGAGGCGATCGCCTCATCGAGCGTTTCTTCGGTCACATGCCGCTGGTTGACGAAGGCAACGTGGCGGCGGTCGAGGCCCTTCAGCGATCTCGCTGCCTGTGTCGGACCCAATCCGCAGCCGTAGCAAAACGCGGCCGACAGATAGCGCTCGCGCGGGCGGTCGAGTTTGGCCTCAAACCCCGAGACAGGTCCGAATGCACGGGTCCAGCCTAACCAGTGCTCGGTCTCGGCAAGCGCGTCCAGGATGCCGATGGGTGCAAGCCGCTCCTTCATGAGTCGCTCAAGACGATCCGCGCCATCGGGTGTCGCCTTGGCGCGCAAGCGACCGATCACCGGCCTGCCGCCGACGATCTCGACGTGCTCGTTGTCCGGAAACGCGCGGTCGACCTCGTTCGCCACCTCAGCGAACTTGGCTTTCAGCTCGGCGACGAACGTCGCGGGGTCGGCTGAAACGCCGGCCTGCACGGCATAGGCGGCGACGTCGCGGTGGTAATCCTCCCACGACACGAGTTGATCGCGGGAGTCGCCATAGTCGTCGGAGCCGGGCAGGCAAAGGTCGCCCGACTTGAGCTCGTTGACCACTTGCGTGAACAGGCACAACTCGAAATAGCGGCGGTCGACCTCGCGGGGCGCGGGCTCGCGGCCCTTCTGCCCGACGACGAGCGGCCACCACTTGTCCGGCACGAACGACAGGTCGACGAGGCTGATGACGGTGCGATTGTGGCCTCGCCCTTCATCGCGCACCACGGCAAGCCTTGGGTGCCTGTGTGTTCGATGGTCGAGCAGATAGCGGATCGCCTCCTCGACGGAGCGGTCCTGCGAGGTCGAAACGGGTTTCGCATATTCGAGAAAGCGGATGAAAGCGGCGCGTTGACCCTTGTAGAAGCGGCCGAGCAACGGCAGGTGATTGCCGCCGGCCAGTGCGGCATGCGCCTCGCACCGCTCGATAATGCCGTCGGCATCGGGCAGGAGCAGTGCATCGATCGTCGCAAGCCTTACCGCCGGATCGCCTGAACTCTTGGCGGCGATCGCCGTCTCACGCAGAAGCGCCACTAGCGCGTCGGTCTCATCGGTGTGGCGCTTCAGGTGCTCGTCGAGCGCCTCCCTGGCGCGGTTGTGCATGCGCGCGGTCAGTCGCACGAACATCTCGGCAGCCTCGTCGAGCGCGGCCGCTGCGCGCCGGCGCAAAAGCGCCGCGATGAGCGTCAGGCCCTTGGTCTCCGTCATCCGCGACAGGTCGGCCGCGTTCAAGCTGCGCGCCTCGGCCGCGAACTGCCGAAGCTTCTGGCCGGGGATGCCGGCAAGCGCATTGTCGGCCGTCTGCTCGCGCAGCCAGCGCAGATGCAATAGGAACGCGCGCATGCGTGCCGGGCTTGGACGCTCGGGCTCCGACTTCACCACATCCCACGCCGAACGGGGCTGGTCGTTTGGCACTGCGAGCAGCGCCAGAAGCCGCTCGCGGGTCTCAGGCGTCATCGCGCTGGCGGCTTGCCGATGATAGCCGCGGTTGACAAGCGCACGGGCGGTGCGCGCAATCTTCAAGAGCGTGCTGAACGCTGGCAATTCAAAGCGCCTTCGCGTCAGCTCCTCGATCGCCGCATTGACGATGTCGGCCAAGTCGTCGCGCCCGCGCGAGACCTCGATCGCCGCAACCGTCGCTGCCTTGCGCGCGGGCGGGCCGTAGGCGGCAACGCCGACGTAGTCACGCACGAGCGTCATCAGCCTTGACCGGTAACTCGACGCCGTGCCGTAGGCGTCGAATTCCGCAACCGCGTCGCCCAGCCCCGTGGCCGCAGCGATATGGGCAACGATTATCGGCGGCACGTCATCGGGCTGCACGAAGTGTCCGAGCCGCTGAAACGTCTTCAGCATGACGAGCAACGCCAGGCGCGGGCCAGGCTGGCGGGTCCGTTTGACGGCGAACGCCAGTTCGTCCGGTGTAGGCGTAAAAGCGCCCGAAAGCTCGGCTTCGTCGGGGCTCACGCGAAGCCGTGGGTAAGCGGTGTCGGCGAGCGTGGGCATCGTTAGCCGTCAACCGGCTCAAGGGTGTGCATGGCGCGTAGCAGCATCTTTCTGACGCCCGACGCCGACAGGCCCTCGGCTGCCGCGATCGCGCGCAAGCTCATCCCCCCGGCCCGGAGACCGACAACGCGGTTGGCGGCTCTGTTATCCTTCACCGGGCGGCCGAGCCGCTTGCCCTTGGCGCGCGCGTTGGCAAGGCCGGCTTTTACTCGCTCGACGATGACGTCGCGCTCGAACTCGGCGAACGAGCCGATGACGTGGAAGAACAGTCGTCCCATCGGCGTCGTCGTGTCGATCGCCTGGGTGTGGCTTATGAAATCGACGCCGAGATCACGGAACTCTTGCAATGCCGCGATAAGCGCGCCGAGCGTGCGGGCGAAGCGGTCGTACTTCCACACCAGTACGCAGTCGAAGCGGCGCCGACGTGCATCCGCCATCAGCGCCTCGAACTCGGGCGCGCGTCGACGTTTACGCACATCCCCTGATGCCTGGTCGACATATTCGCGGGTGATAGAGAAGCCGCGGTGCTCGGCATAGAGGCGCAGCTCGCGTAATTGGGCTTCCGGGCTCTGCTCGCCCGTCGATACGCGCGCGTAGATCGCCACCCTCGTCGTCACCAGCCCCCCAGCGCTCAGCAGAGCCCTGTGCTCTATACTCTAGATTAGGACACAGGCTCGCGGAGCCGCGCAAGGGATTGAAAACCCGGAGCCTGTGGATGGCGAAGGCAACGGGGATTAGTGCACAGCCAAAAATGGAGAGCTTCTCGACGCCGCATCAGATGCTCGGACTATCGTCCAGGCCAAACGCCTGTGTGAGGATTTGGCGCGAATCCTTGCCAATACCCAACAGCTTCTTAAGCTGCGGGCGCTCGGCGGTCGCGCCGCCCATCTTCTCGCGAAAAATCCTCTCACAGCCTGCGGCCTTCAATTGGGCTAGCTGGCTGGCGAGGTCTTGGGCTTCGGTCGAGACGCGGGCATAGCCGTAAATCATGGCGGCGCGGAACCGGGCATTGCCGAGGGATCGCGGGCGGAATGCCTGATGTTATGAATAATAATTTCGTCGTCGCCAACTTCGTAGAACACCAAATAAGCATACGGCGTCACAACCAAGCGCCGGATGGTTGGATCGTCCGTGCGCCCGCCAATCAAGGGATGGGACGGCAAAAGATCGACGAAGGTTTTGATGCGGGCTTGGACGCGTGCCGCGCCCTGTGGCGAGCGCGGCGCGAGGTAATCAAGAATCTCGTCAAGATCGGCGAGCGCCGGAAGGGTGTAGCGAACCTTCACAGACCGTGCTTTGCCCAGACCGCGCGTACCTGTTCGTCTGTGGCAAATTCGCCGCGCGCGGCGGCGGCTTTGGAACGGGCAATCGCCGCGCGTTCGTCGCCGGTCAGAACCACCGGCGGCTCCTCGTCGGCGGCAAGCTGTAGCACGAGGCGCGCAATTTCATCCTGCGCGGCAGGGGGTAGGCCACGGGCAGTTTCGACGGCGCGTTCAAGCAACTCGGTCATGTGAAAATGATACTCCTTTCGGACAGTCGGCGGAAGCCAAAAACCGGCTTTCATTCTGCCCCAGAAATACGCCACGGAAAAGCGCAATTATTTCAAAAGTCTGCGACTGTGGCGAAAATGTTGAATTATGCACACGGTCGATGCTCGGCGCGGCGGCCTTGGTATGGACGGAATATCGGGCGGTAATCTATCGATGATCCCCTGAGCCTGCATGACCTGATCGGCTTGACTATAGTTGCCAATATGCAATGCTCGGCCTTCGGTATTGCGGTTACCCCAACATGGAGACTTGCATGAGCAAACCTATGCCTGAAGACCCCAGCGGCGTGATAGTTCTGGGCAGGGTGATTACATCCCAATGGGTGCCGTCTGGGTGGACGAAACTTTACTGTCTCCTTCAAAAGTCTCTGTGACACGGCCAAACCAACCTCACTTCAAGCCGGTCTTGCCCGCGCCAGTCGCATAAGCTCCATTTACGTCAATTGAGCGTCCCTCTCAAAAATCGCCGCCGCTGCCGAGTACTTGGCTAGTATCGGATTAAGCGAACTCATTCACCAGAGTGAATTAAAGACTGGCGCCGCAGCCACCATCGTTACTTTGCACTTACCTATCCACTGCATCAAAGCGGGGAAGTCCTTCCAGCTTCCGGACTGCTGCAGGTGGTCGACCACGCCAAGCTCGGATTCATAGTACTCCGTAAGTATGAAGCACGTGTTTCCCGTCGGCGCGGACTTGAGATCCATGGGATTCGAGAGCTCCTGCGCCTTGGAAACGGTATAGCTCAGAAGAGCTTTCTCACCAGCACGGTGATGCGTAGCCTCCATCCAGGAGGCGTGGTTCTGAAAGATGCGATCGCCTTCCTCCGCTTGATCTGAAGGGGCAATGATGATCGCCGTTAATTGCACCTTGTTCTTATAGTTCATGTCCGTTCTCCTTTGTCTTAGAGCTCAGTGGAACAACCAAGATTAGAAAGAAATAGACGAACGACACTCGCCTCGCGCTCTGAACCAACCCTATATTGGCCCATCTTGCGAAGCGCGGTCGAACAACCCCAAGCGTGAAAATCTACCTCGGGCACCTTGGATCATGCCACAACCGCTCGCGACCGCCAAGGCGTAGGGCATACCCAAAATCCGCGATGAAAATGTAGACGAGCGAGATTCTTGTAAATTCTGAACCGATTTCCGACTGCGGGCAGCATGAAAACGGGTTCCATCGTTGTCGCCGCACAGACCCGGACGTGCAGCTTTCCCGCATCCGGTTCTTCACGGAAGAGTTTCGCTCGCGTTGGCGTAGAGGACGCCGTCCGTGACTCGCCTGTCGAGAAGCGCACGGAGGTGATGATGTCCCCGCCGTCGTCCTCGCCAGTTCGGCTATCCGTTGTCGTTCACAGGTATCGCCCGCCCGAGCAAATTCGAGCGCGTCGCGTAACACAGGCCGCTCCAACACCATTCCCGACATCGTCTCAACGAAAAGCTTCGTACATCCGGCTCCTGTCAGGGCGTCTCGCTGCAAGGTCAAATTCTGGTCGAGCGTCGAAACCCGCGCATAGCCGATGAGAACGCCATTCGGATGCACCTCGCCGTCCGTACGTGGCGACGGCTGCTGACGCGGCTTCTTCGGGGCGGGACGACGGGCGCGACGGATTCGCGCCACTGTCGCCTTGCGGCGGGATTTCTTCTCTGACATTGCTTATCTCTCACAACTCGTCGGTACAACAACCTTTCGAGAGATAGGAATCAAGAATGAGTTTTGAGAGACAAAATCGGCACTTTTCGCGCCCTTCGATCTCTCCGGCGCTGCGTGGTCCGGGTCTCTTGGTTTTCGAACGACCGGATGCTCGTGGCGCTCACTCGAGCGCGAAGAGACACAACCGCAGCCAGCCTTGTGAGCGGGAAAGCCTCAGGGAACCAGAATAGTCGAACCGACGGTCTTGCGCGCCTCCAGTGCCTCATGAGCCTGGCTCGCATGGGCCAGCTTAAAAGTCTGCCCGATTTCGATTTTGAGCCTGTCCTCGGCAATCATAGTGAAAAGCGCTTCGGCGCTTTCCTCAAGATCGCCCCGCGTTCCGACGTAGTCGAAAAGCATGGGCCGCGTGAAAAACAGCGAGCCGCCCTGCAACAGCCTTACTGGCGCGAAAGGCGCGATCGGGCCGGACGACTGGCCGTAGCTGACGAAGAGCCCGCGCGTGGCGAGGCTCGCCAGTGTACCCTCGAATGTTTGCTGGCCAACCGAATCGTAGGCGACGGTGACGCCGCGGCCCGCTGTGACCTCGCGAACGCGGGCACCGACATCCTCTTCACGATAAAGGATCACGTCGTCGCAGCCGAGCCTTCGTGCGAAATTGGACTTCTCCGGCGCGCCCACCGTGCCAATAACGCGCGCGCCAAGCGCCTTGGCCCATTGGACCAGGATCGCCCCGACGCCACCAGCCGCAGAATGAACCAGGACCGTCTCGCCCGCTTCCACGGGATGGCAGCGGCGCAGAAGGAACTCGGCGGTCATGCCTTTGACCAACCCCGCCGCGGCGGCCTCGAAAGAGATGGCGGCCGGGAGCCGGATGGCCATGGGTGCGGAGGCGAGGCCATATTCGGCGTAGGCGCCAGTTTTGCCGAGATAGGCGACGCGGTCGCCAGGAAGGAAGACGCTGTCGTCGTCGCCGATCGCTTCGACGACACAAGCCGCTTCCTGGCCAAGAACAGCGGGGAACTTTACGGGAACTACGCCGCCACCGGCGCGCTGATAGGTGTCCATGAAATTGACGCCGATGGCCTCATGGCGCACGAGGAGCTGTCCGGGGCCCGGCTTCGGCGTCGGGGCTTCAAAGGGCTCGAGGACCTCTGGGCCTCCCGGACGAGCGGCGCGAATTGCGAGCATGACGGCGACCTCAGTTTACACATGAGCTTGTCGCCACGGCAGATACGGTGTCAAGTGAGTGAAAGACAACGGCGACGGTGAAGGGGCGACGCCTGCACGCACACTCTCTCAAAAGGATTTTGAGAATCTGTCTTTTGAGATGCTATCCGGCGACTGCTGTGAAAGCCGCACAATGATTCCCCGCCCTTGCCGGAATGCGCTGAGTGCACTGTCGCGCGTGCCCTGTCTTGCTTCGATTATGGATAGACGGCCGTAGCTTAACGCGAGGTCGCGCTGCCAGCCGGCGTTGCCGGGCGCTTTCGCCAGATGCTCTCGGATCGCGAGCGAGGCCTGGTAGCTGGTCAGCGCCGCCGCCAGGTCGCCCTGCGCCTGCTGCACGTCGCCGATCCTGTCGTGCGAGACCGAGAGGTTGCGCTGCCAGCCGGCGTTGCCGGGGACCGCTTTCGCCAGACGCTCAAAGATATCGTGCGAGGCCTGGTAGCTCGTCAGCGCCGCCGCCAGGTCGCCCTGCGCCCGCTGCACGTCGCCGATCCTGTCGTGCGAGGCCCCGAGGTCGCGCTCGTTTCCGCTTCGGCCCGCCGCCTCCGTCGCGGCCCGGAAGGCCTTGCCCGCCTCGGTGAGCGAACCGCGGATGACCCAGAGATCGCCAAGGTCGATCCATATCCAGGGATTATCGGGATCGAGGCGCGTGGCCTCCAGGAATTTCGCGCAGGCGGCGTCGTAGTTCAGTTGCAGCCGGTCGACGCGCGCCTCGTCGACCAGAAACCCCGCCTCGGATCGGCTGATGTCTTCCCGCAGCGCGCGGGCGGCCTCGCGGCCTTTCCGCAGTTCCGCACGGGCCGCGTCGAATTCGCCCTTGTCGATCAAAGCCGAGGCCCGCGCGCGGATCACGGCGAATTCCGGTCTGTCGTTTCGCAGCCTAGCAAGGTCGGCGCGAAGCTGGATCAATTCCTCGGCCGCCCTATTGAGGCGAGCCGGGATATCGGCGAAGGGCGTGTCTGCCCCGCCCTGCTTCTTCAGGACTTCGCGAAGCGGCGCTTCCTCGACGCCTTTCTCCTTCGCTATGGCGCGCAGGATTTCCTCCTGCCCCGCCATTTGTTCGCGATGCCGACGCACGACGTCTTCCTCGCCCAAGCCTGTAATGATCGGGCTGTTTATGATGTGTCCGGCTGCGGCGACGCCACCGCCCGTCGCCTCCACCCTCGGACCGTCCGAGGGCGGCGGCGGAGCGCTCAACAAACGGCGCAGCCAATCGAACATGGGCGCGTCTCAAGATTCGGGCTTGCGGGCTTTTTTTGAGTTCTCTTTGTCGGAATTCGTGTTGATCGGACTGTTCGAGATGCTCCCGCCAGCCGCGACGCCGCCCCTATCCGCTCTCACGCTCAAAGCCGCGCCTGCGCCACTTTCCTTCTTGGCGAAGAATTTCACGACCGCCCAAACGCCGCCAACGACGACGACGAGCCCGCCGCCAATCCCACTTCCCGATTGGCGGGGTCTCTTAGCCAGGACCACAATTCGTCAAGCATCGCGCCGTCCTCGCGTGTACCCCAACGATTAGGATCAAACCGCCCCTTCCTTTTATCCTTGTTGACCTTGGGTTGCATCCGCTGATGCAGCCCTGGCCCTCGCCAAGACCGGGGTGCGGAAGCCGCAAGGAAGCCGCAAGGAGAAATTCCGGAAGGGGACTCGTCGTCTCTCAAAACCTCCCGCTTTTTGGGCAAAAATCGTTGTTCCAAATGTGTTGACTTCTGCACCACTCGAAACTCGCCTACGATCTTTTGAGAGACCGGAATCGAGAATGAGTTTTGAGAGCCGCTTTCTGGGAGTTCGCCAGCGATGCGTCCGCCGCGCCGCTACTCTCCGAGAGGCCCGGAACGCCTGCTTGGGGCGGAGACCGACCCTACGGTCGTCGCCCATGGAACGCCCGCAATCGACGTTAAGGGGTCATTCCGCTCGCGACGGTGGACGTCGCAATGGGGGAAAGCGGACTCTTGAACGATCGCACGGCGACTCGCCAAAGCCATTTGATGCGCTGTCTCGGCCGCGCCTAACGCAAATACCCGATGTCACATGACGAAATGCCTTCGTGGGCGATACTCCGAAAACTTGCGGCGATTCTGATTGCCGACGTCGTCGGCTACAGCCGGCTGACGGGGCCGACGAGGAGGGCACGAAAGACGCTGTTCGACGCAGCGTCCCTCCGCAGTTTCATTTCGCCCGATAGTCAAGGGTTCTGATAGCCAGACGATCGAAGCAACAGCACACTCAAAGCCAAGAAGGTGATGGCGGCTGGGAGGAAGCCGACCAGCACCATCGCCAATCCGAGAGGACCCATCTGTCCGGTCCCTCCCAAGGTGAACAACGATCCGAGGGCAAGGAGCACGGCGGCGAATATGCACAGCCGACCTGCCCATCTTGGCAGCGCGTTCGTGTTGAAAATTGCCGCGGCCAATGCCGCCGTCGCGCCGACCCCGAAGAAATACAGGAAAGTGATCGCCGTCTGCGTGAGCATCCAGAGAGGCGCGGTCAAGGCGCTGTAGGCCGACGTTTCGCTCACGTACACCGTCACGGTTTCGAAGACGCCGACCATTGCCAGCATGGTGGCGGAAGCCGCTCCATAGCCACGGATAAGCGTATTGAGAAGCAGGTGCTCCGCGTCCAGCTGGCGAAATACCGCTCCCAGCCCCGCGAAGAAAGCGAGAAGAAGGGCGGCGCTCACACCGGTGGTGAATGCGTCAAGCAGAAAGAACTTCGCCGATGCCGTAGTGAAATTCGCGTATGAGGACGCCTCGGCGAAGGGGGGCGGCGGCCCGGCGGCGGCGAACAGGCCGATCCCGATCGCTGTGACGAATACCCAGGCGATACCCGCCATTCCGGCAAACCGATGCGGCTCCATCAGTTCGTCCCCCCCACGGTTGCTCCTGTTGCGGCGCTCTATGATGGCGCCAGAATCTGCTCGCTTCAAAATCAGAGCGATTTCCCACTGTAGGGTCGCCACACGATTTGTTCAAAATCGTACGCTAGGCGAAAATGGCAGGTATTTCATAGGCTTTCACAAACGGTCGTTTGCGCAGGATTTTCGTGACCACCGATTTTTTCGAAAATTTCCATTGCAGAAACCTCTTCCATAGTGCCGACGAAAGGCAATCGTCCTTCGAATGGCTGTTGGCGTACGATTTTGAACAAATCGTGTGGTGACCCCAATATCCGCAACCCGAACACGCGCCGCGCTTACGCGCGGGCCTGCACCCAGTTCTTCGCCTGGTGCGAAGAGCGCGGGCTGTCGCTGACGACGATCCGGCCGTTCGAATCATCAAACCTGGTTCTAGTCCCCCAGGGTTCAACATTACGTTCTTGCGGTATGACGCGGAGCGTGAAAAGAAGTGCCGTGACATCGTCATGCAGGTACCATCCGGCTCAATCGGCATGACTGGCTCCCCCGACGCAGACGGGTCTCGGCGCTGCGCTCAAGACGCTCGGGGCGCGCGAGAGCGGGACGGCGCGGCTCGAGCAGGCGGCGGCGGCCTATCGCGCCGCGCTCGAGGAGCTGACGCGCGAGCGGGTTCCGCTCCAATGGGCGGCGACGCAGAACAACCTCGGCGCGTCCGGAGCCAAAGCCGACCGCCCTGGACTGAAAGCCGCGCTGAGCTTCGTGCGAAACGGCGATATCCTGACGGTGTGGAAGCTCGATCGGCTTGGCCGCTCGTTGCCGCACTTGATCGAGACGGTGAACGGCCTGGAAGCGCGCGGCGTCAGCTTCCGCTCTCTGACAGAAGCGATCGACACCACGACGCCAGGCGGACGGCTCATCTTTCACATTTTCGGCGCGCTCGGACAGTTCGAGCGTGACCTCATCCGCGAACGAACTCGCGCCGGCCTCGATGCAGCGATGGCCCGCGGTCGGCGTGGCGGGCGCAAACCCGTCGTGACTGACGAAAAGCTCCGGCGCGCGCAAACGCTTGTCACCCAGGGTCTTACCGTTCGCGAAGCTGCCGCTCGCATCAAAGTCGGCAAGACCGCGCTCTACGCCGCGCTCGCTCAAACGGCCCTGGAACATATCGAAGGCTTGCCTTGACGCCTTCCTATCCCCTCAGCCTCTCGTAGGAACGCAAATGTCCCACGCAATTATTCGCGGTAAATCCGGGCGGCGTCACGAAGTCGATTTCGAGGGCTCTACGCTGCGCGTCGAGGTTCATGCCAGCGACGAGACTGTCGAAATCTTCGTTGAGGCCGACACAAGCGAATTGCCGGAAGAACGGCGACGGTTCGCGCTGATCAACATCCCCCGCCACTTGTTCAGCCAGGCGACCGCCGAGGCCGCGAAGCGAAAAAACGCAAGGCTTCGGTAGCGGAAGCGTCCGCGCACCCCTCGATGATTCTTAGCGTAGGATTTCGGGAAGATTCCACTTGCGACAGGGCAAATCCTGGAAGGGAGGACGGAAATGTGACCTGAAACCTTTCGTAGCGGTCCAGAGGGTTCGACGCCCTCCCGGTAGAGGCGCAGCCCGCCAGCCGGAAGCGAGTCTTGCATGGGTGGCGGCGACGTCGCTCGTGAAGCGTAGACAGCGGATGCTGAAGCCCTGTGTCAGCCTCGATATTTTCCTATCCGCCGAGGCCTTCGGTTTGTGGAACCCGGGGGCAGCATCGACGAGACCGCCACAGGCGAGGTCTCTTCGGCTCGACCGGGGTCCTGGAGTAGGGCAGAGGCATGGGACGGATCGCCAGGGAACCTGTGAGATCCCGCTCGCGTCCACGGGCGCGACAAGCCGGAACGCGGAACGCCGGCTGATCAAATGTTCCAGGCCCGGCGGCGACCTCCCCGCCCGTCGGGAGCGCCTCGGCGAGCACGAACGAGGGAGGAGCGCGTGGGACCCGCAACCGAAGTCATAAGGGAGCGGGAATGCGCGGGCGGGAAGTCGTAGCGCCTTCATATTACCTGTGAAAGCGGGGAACCGGGCTCGCCGGGACCCGACGGAGGAAAGGGAGGCGCCATGAGCAGAGAACCGTTGGCCTGAAACAGGCGAGGGGACTCTGGACCCCGCGAACCTGTCCACGAACCGACAACGGATAGCCAAATTGATTGAGGACGACCACCTTCCTCGACCAACAAGTCACGGCCGGCGTCATCCGACGGATGATCGAAAAGATCGCCTACGAACGCGCCGTCGGGAGCGAATCTCTCTCGTGAAGAACCGGATGCGGGGAATCCGCACGTCCGGGTCTGTGGGGGATGGGGATGGTAACATCCCCATCTACCCGGCGATGCCCCCAAATAGGCGAGATGGATGGCGAACCCGAGCCGATTGGCGGCGCGTCGCCGCTCGCGGATCAGCGCCATGTCCTCCGGCGAGAATGTGTAGTGGCGCACGATCGCCGCTGGGTCCGTCGGCGGATCGAAGAGCGCGCCGCGCGCTTGCTGCGAGAGGATTTGGCGAGGAGGCATAGGCGAGAGAACTGCGTCTGGAGCGTCCTTGAATGGTATAATTATTTTGTGGACACAAGATAATTGATGGACGTATGCAGTTCGAGCGCCGCCTCATCGCAGAACGTACCCGCGACGGCATGAACGCTGCTCGCGCCAAAGGACGAAAACCAGGCCGGCCGGCGCTCGATCAGGACAAACTCGGCGCGGCCCTGCTACTCGTAAACAACGGCCTCACACCCACTCAGGCTGCGAGGCAAACCGGTCTCGGTCGTTCAACTGTCTATCGCGAAATCCAAGGCCGCTCCAAAGCCTGAGCCATTAACGTAGGACTGAAACAGATTTTGCAGTGCCCCTTATTGCAAAGCTTGTGGCGACGTGGGAGATGGAGCCGTCAAGTGAGAAAAAGATATGAAACGATCGCGCTTTGAAGAATGGTTGTCTACGCTGAAGCTGTTGAGCGAAGAGCAACGTGGACTTCTGCTGCGCGAGCTTGGTGTTGACGAAATTCACGATCCGCACGCAGGCAACGTCGAGAAAATCGTTGTCGCGTCTCAGCCAGCGGCGAACGAAATCGTAGGCGAAAAGAGCGCCGATACTTCGATTGGCGCTGGTTCTCTCGCCTCGGGCGACGAGGGGCTCGACTTCGTCGGCGAGATCGGACGAAAGCGGATACTGCGGTCAGGGTGCCCGCATTGCGGAACAAACGAGGTTCGCCCCTGGGGGAAGGCGGGCGGTCTACCTCGCTATCGTTGCAAGGTTTGCCGCAAGACTTTTAACGGCTTCACGGCCACTCCCGTGGCAAGGTTGCACCACAAAGATCGGTTGTTGGATCACGCCCGATCTCTCATCGAAGGCGAGACCCTGGCGCAAGCGGCCGAGCGTTGCCAAGTCGACCCAAGCACAGTCTACCGTTGGCGACGCCGCTTCCTTGCAGCCCGCAATTCCGAAGAGCCGAAGTCATTTTCGGGCATCGTCGAAGCCGACGTGTCTTTGATTCCGGAATCATTCAAGGGCCGGAAGCGAGGCTTGCCGAGGCCAGCGCGCAAGCGCGGCAACAAAGCGAATGAGCATGACGTCCTTACAGAGCAGATCCCCGTCGTTGTCGCGCGCGATCGCCGCGGCGCGACGTTCGACGCCGTTCTCCCCAGTCTCGACGAGGCAAGCCTCAGCGAGGCCCTCCGCGATCTCATCCCGCCTGCCACTGACTTCTGCTGCGACGGCGGCAAAGAGATCCAAGCATTCGCAAAACGAGCTAACCTCAAGGTTCACGTTGCGCCGGCGCGCGCCGCCGGCAAGCCCGACGACCCGCAATTCCACATCGACAATGTCAGAGCCTATCAGGCTCGCCGCAAAGAGTGGCTGCGTCGCTTCCACGGAGTCAGCACTGAAAACCTGCCCATGTACCTCCGTTGGTACAGAATCCTTGAGAAAGCGCCCGATCGCCCGTCCGCCGCAAACGAATCCAAGGCCGCTCCAAGGCCTGGACACTTAGAGTGCGTTTTGGAACAGATTCTGCGATGACCCCGTTATGAGACGCCGAATTCGTCTCGGCACACAGGGAAGCCCCAAGGGTGCCGGCGGCTCCACAGTGCCCGGAACCGTTTCCCCTATCCTCGGGGCTTCCCTGTGGCCTGTGGCGTCTGCGCCGGCATAACTTTCCGACCCCCACCCCCCATTTTTCACCCCCCCCCCAATAGGGAGACATAACGTCCTTTCTGTCTTGCTATTATCTCGCCAATTTGGTACTGTAAATGCATGGGAAATGAACTCATCGTTGCAGGGAGAGAGCCCCTGGCGCCGGTGCAGATCATTGAGGCCGGGGAGGAGGCGGTAACCCGCTTCATCGAGTTCTTCACGGCCAATATCCGAAATATCAACACGCGGGCAGCCTACGCCCGGGCAGTCTCTGATTTCTTCCGCTGGTGTGAGGCAAGAGGGCTTCACAGCCTCAACGCGGTGCGTCCTGTGAATGTCGCTGGCTACGTCGAGGAGCTTGGCAAGACTCGGGCTGCGCCAAGCGTCAAGCAGAGCCTTGCGGCGGTCCGGATGCTCTACGACTGGCTGGTGGTCGGCTAGGTGGTGCGCTCAAACCCGGCCTCGGTCGTGCGCGGACCCAAGCACGTTATAAAGCGCGGCAAGACCCCGGTGTTGTCGCCCGAGGAAGCGCGTGAGCTCTTCAATGGCATCCCGACTGACACGCTCATCGGTCTGCGGGACCGGGCGCTCATTGGCGTTTTGATCTACAGTTTCGCAATGGTTTCGGCTGCCGTTTCGATGCGGGTCGAGGACTATTTCCCCCAAGGCAAGCGCTGGTGGTTAAGACTCCACGAGAAGGGCGGCAAACACCACGAGATGCCGGTGCACCATACCCTCGAGGAGTACCTCGATGCCTATATCGATGCAGCCGTGATCGCCAAAGAGCCCAAGGGCCCGCTGTTCCGGGCGTCAAACGGGAAGACGGGTGTCCTGTCTGACCGTCCCTTTGACCGCAAGGATGCCTTCGGGATGGTTCGAGCGGGCGCAGCAGGCGGCCTCGGCGATCCTTTCATAGGACGGCCGGAACTAACGAAATGGCCGTTTACTACCCATAAGCGGACAGATGGGGAACGCGACGGACTGATTGTGGCGTTAGATCAGGCCTTTGGTGAGTTTCGGGTCTTTTCGACGGATTGGGGATGTTTGACGGCTTTCCGTCAGTGCGCCTCGGACGTCGAAAACAGAGGCGATTTGGCCGCCGAAGTATGATCGACAAATCTGACTGAAGCAGAGTTGGAAACGCTGTTTTGGAAACGACGCGCGGACACAAAGAGATTTGACGCGGAGGACAGGGCCATCGAGCGCGAGGCACATCGGATCATACGGACGAGGACATAGCGCCGGGCCAGAGCGGGTCACGCAACGCTCGCCGCCTGGGCCCGCCAACCGACGCCACCACGGCCAGGGCGGCTCGGCCGCAACGATCGCAGCGCATGTCCGCCTACCTCGCCCTTTCGTCCTTCCGCCTGGTCGAGGGAGGCCGGGTTTTCAGAGCAATTTCCTCAGACAAGCGGAAATTGGTTTCCAGAACCGGCGCTGAGAGGTTTGCTGGCCGCCGCCGGTATGTCGGCCACTCAATAGGGCGAGCCCCTGCGATAGGGTGCGGCTGCCTTGTTTCCCCTCTCACAGACATCTCCATTGAATTTTCGATAGGCTCTTCTCACATAGCCTAAAATCTCTAATGAGAGGAGCAAGCATGCTGATCGGATACGCGCGCGTCTCGACTGTGGAGCAGGACGCGGGCTTCGAAGCGCAGGAGCGCGACCTCAAGGCTGCGGGCGTCGAGAAGCTATTCACTGAGCGGACGAGCGCGGTCGGGCCGCGCAAGGGTCTTGAGCGCGCGCTCGACTTCGCGAGAGAGGGCGACGCCATCGTTGTGACGAAGTTGGACCGGCTCGCGCGCAGCGTCGCCGACTTGGTCCGGATTGTCGAGAGGCTTACAGAGAAGGGCGTCGGGATGCGCATCCTCGCCATGGGCGTCGACACGTCGACGCCGACTGGCAAGCTCGTCGTCAACGTTCTCGGCGCGATAGGCCAGTTTGAGCGCGAGGTTATGCTGGAGCGCCAGCGCGAGGGCGTCCAGCGAGCGAAGCGCGAAGGCAAATACAAGGGACGCGCTCCGACGGCACGCGCGAAGGCCGTCGAGATCGTTAAGCTTGCTGGCGAGGGCGTAAAGCGCGAGGAGATCGCCAAGCGGCTCGGCGTGGGCGTCGCAAGCGTCTATCGCGTGTTGGCCGAGCGAAGGGCAGCGTCGTGAGCGAGAGCGATGATCGTGCGCGAGCGCCGGCTGCGCTTGAAAGGTTCTTCAGCCATCTCCCTCTCCGAACCGCCCGCGCATCCGATTTGCGAAGCGTTGCAGCACGGCCCCCAGCGCGCCCCGCGACTGTCCACGATTTGCAGGAAAGCTTGCTCCCTCGAGCAACACCCGTCCGGTCGTCGGCGCGATGGAGAGCGAAAATCCTCGATCCGTCCACGATGACCTCGCCGGAGATGCGGTGGAGATGCGGTATCGGCAGCCATCCGATTGCGCCCGCCAGCGTCGATTTTCCCGAGCCGCTTTCGCCAACCACGCCGAGGATCTCGTCTGGACTGAAGCTGAGCGTTGCCCCGTCGAGCGCACGGGCCTCGCCGCGCGTCGACCTGTAGTCCATGACAAGATCGCCGACTTCGATCGCCGCAGTCATTCTTCGGCCTGATAGAAGGTGCGCCGCAGGCCGTCGCCCACCAGGTTGACGGAGAGAAGTGTCGCCACCGGCACCGCGCCAGGGAAAAGGGCGAGCCATGGAGCGGTCGCCAGATAGGGGCGTCCTTCCAGCAGAAACGAGCCAAGCGAGGCGTCCGGCGGCTGTACGCCGAGGCCGATGAAGCTAATACCGCTTTCGTTCGCGGGCACATGCATCCTGACGGCTCGATCGACGCAGAACACGGTCGTCTTCTGGAAGCGGGTCTTCGCTCTCCTTCAAGAACTCGGTGACATTGCGCGCAACCAGCTTGGTGCGGTTGTCCAGTGCTACGGTCGAAGTCCTGCCAAGGTGGATCGTCTCCCGTTCAGACACAACGCGGGAACGACAGACTGTGCGCAAATAGCGGTCATTCCTCGGCGGCGTGGCGAAGGGTCGAGCGACCCAGAGCAGTCGAGCGCGATGATTTGTGTGGCACGATCGTGGCGCTTGTAGCCCCAGTCCCCGCAGGGACGACGATAGAGACATCCAGGAAAATTTTTTCGAAACGGGGGAACATTTTTTCGGAACGCGGGTTTCGGGCCGCAAAGAAGCTGCGCCTAAGGGAGCAAGTCCATGAGCTAGCGGCTTCGATGAAGTACGAGCCCACTCGGTGCCAAGGGTCTTGGCGGACTGACGGCCGTGTCGGCGGCGCTCGCGATTGCAAATGGCGGCTGTCATGTGACGGGTAAGAGAACGCACGATCTACCGATCACAATTGAAGAAGAAACCGCTCTGAAGGATTAAAGACGACACAGGCTAGACCCAGCTAGACCCAGGAGGCGTGGGACAACCCGGCCCGGGGCTTAGCGAGCACTTCACGAGTGGTTGAACCGCAGGAGGTGCCATGAACTTCTCGTCTCGCCTCTCCAGTTGCAGCGGCAATTATTGTCCTAGTGGCGCGGCGTTGCGCGCGGGCAAGGCACAGCAGCCTCCGATCGATCTCGCTGCAGCGTATCCCGAGCGGCATGACGCGGTATTTCCTCAGGTAGATTTTCGGCCCGCAGGCATTTTCCGACGCCAGATCGCCGCGTGGCGCGGGCTTGGCGGGGAGTTCACGCCACAATCCGGCGGGAAACCTAGCCAAAGATATTTGAAATTTCAGGACGGTGGCGCGAGCAGGTGCGTGGGGTATCCGAGGATGGTTGAGACGCGCCGGGTCTGGCGATCGGAATAGATGAAGGCGGGTCCCTCGATGCGATAGTTGCCCTTCCAATCGATGACGAAGGAGGTATCATTTTCTTCGATGTGGACGGGTTCCGGGTCGCCGTCGCGGGCCAGCCTTGCGGCGAGTTGATCGGACGGGTCGAGCAGCCAAGCGTCGCCGGTTTCGGTAGAGAACAGGACCAGCTGACCAACAGTGACGACGCGCCCATGGCGGTCAGCCGCCCGACGCTGGATGGAGCGGACCTCCTCGGCGAGGCGAAAGCTCTTCCCCTCCACCATCTGTTTGCCCGGTCGACGCCGGATCGCCTTTCGATCCCTGCCGGGTACCGAGGGGGCTGCCATGGATTTGTTCACCAAGCTGTTCGGCGACTTCTTGGTCTTCGTCTATCACTGCTTCGACCGGATTGTCATTCGCGGCTATCTGACGGCGCTGTCGCGGCCCGAGCTGGTCGTCCACTTCTTCCGTGAGATCGTCGGGGTGGCGGAGGTCAGCAAGGAGGCGCTGAGCCAGCGGACGGCCGATTACCAGAATTGGGTGGAAGCCTACGCGCGCAATCACGCGATCCCGATCGAATGGGCCGAGAAGGGGGTACGCAAGGAGGACCACGTGCTGCGGTGGCTGCGCCGCATGGAGAAGCGCAATGCCTACGGTGTCTACTTCATCTTCAAGAGCATGGAGCAAGGGCCGACCTTCCGCATCAGCCTGCCGAAGTACCCGGCCAAGGACCCGCACTACCGCATCGTCGCGCACCAGCGCAGCCGCTTCACGCATTACTACTTCTATGTCCGCGACGAGGCGCTCGGACCGATGGTTGTGCGGGTGGCTTCCTTCTTCCCTTTCCAGACCGCCTACTATCTCAACGGCCACAGCTTCATCGAGCAGGAGCTGAAGCGGGCGGGGATCGGCTTCCGCAAGCATGACAACGCTTTCCTCGCCGTCGACGATGCAGCGGCGCTGCAGGCGTCGGCCGACCGGCTGAGCCCAGAGTTCATTCGCCGGCGCCTCGACTACTGGACCCTGATCCTCGGACCGAAGTTCTCAAAGAAGGAGCGCGCCAAGCTCAACCTGTCACGCTTCTACGCCATCTCCCAGATCGAGTACTGCCGCAACTTCATCTTCAGGCGTCACTTTCCCATCCACAAGCTATTCGAGCGCAGCTGCGAACTCGGCCTGTGGCGGCTCAGCGCCGACAAGATCGCCACGATCTTCGGCAAGCGGGTCAGTCGCCGGATGCATGGCAAGCTGGCCACGGTCATCGACCAGATCGAGCACGGCCATCATGTCTTCCGCGCCTACTTCAAGAGCGGCTTCCTCAAACAGTATGAGAAGTTCCTGACCTTTCTGCGCAACGAATTGGTCTCCAACAATCTCACCGACTTCGGCCTGCTTAATGGGCTCGACCATCTCGATGCCGTGCGGACCACCTTCCAGCTGATCACGGATCGCTTCGCCGGCTTCCAGGCCGAGTGGCTCAACGTGCATGTCGATTTCCCGCTGCTGCAGCGCCTCGCCCATCCGATCACGATCGGCGCGGTGCGTTATCCCGGCCTCAAGATCCACGAGCCGCGCATCATCCGCCTGTTCGAGGTCCTCCTGCATGGCGGTCCTCAGATCGGCGGCTGGACGGCCCGGCAGATCCATCAAGCCGTCCTCGACACCTTCGACCTCTCTGAGAAGACCTACCGCCTGAACCAGCTCCGCTACGACTTGCGCAAGCTCAAAGGACACGGCCTGATCGAGCGCGACGGCGCGCGCTACGCCTACCGGCTCTCACCCAAGGGCGTCCAAGTCGCCCTCCTCTTCCTCTTCTTCCACAAGCGCCTGTGCGGCCCCCTCGCCAACAGCCGCTTCCATCACCGGCCGGACCCGCAACACCGTCCAGACAGCCGGCTCGAAGCCGCCTATCACCGCGCCGACACCGCCATCCAACGCGTCGTCGATCTCTTGGCTGCAGCTTGATCGCCCCGCGCCTCAATGACAATGTTCGACTCGTCTTGTCTATGATCCCTCAGGTAAGAATCTAAAGATAGGCGAAACTGTCCCGGCGCGGTCAGTACGGAGCGGAACGCCGCACGCATCTGGGAGGCTTGAGCAATGTCGACCACGCGATCCGATGATGCGCGGCCCGTAAGCCTCGCGTACGTCCGAGAGATTTTCAGGCATCTCGAATCCGGAGACGGAAAAGAGTTCTTCGATCATGTCGCTGAGGACGTGGACTGGATCGTCGAGGGCACACACCCTCTTGCCGGCCATTATCGGAGCAAGTCGGATTTCCTCGCACATACATTTGAAAAGCTGGCGAAAGTCCTGCCACAAGGTGCGCAATTGATGGTGGAGCATGCGCTCGTTAGTGGCGATTGGGCGGTGGTGGAGCTGCATTCTGACGCCACCGCGAAGAATGGTCTCAGGTTCGACAACCGGTACTGCTGGGTCTGTCGATTTGTAGATCGCACGATAGTTGAGGTTCGAGCATATCTCAATTCCGCTCTCGTGGCCCGCCTTTTCGCCGAGAATCCGATCTGACTAGGGCGGTATCTGCAGCTCCATGTCCTTCCTGTAGAGGACAGGAGGCCGGGTAGCGCTCTCGACGAATTGGCGACCACTCCCACTCTCGGAACTGGATGAATACTCCAGCGAGAGAGATGAAGGATCCAGCCGATGACCAACTTGCTTCCAACCCGAGTTCGGAGCTGGCTATTCACACCGGCGACCCGCCCGGAGCGTTTTGTAAATGCAGCTGAAGCGGGCGCAGATGTTCTGCTTATTGATCTTGAAGATGCCGTGGTGCCTCGCGACAAATCTGCTGCTCGGACCACAGCGCTCGACTCTCTGGCCGGCCCCCGCGCGGGTACGCTCCGGGCCCTGCGTATCAACGGACTTGATACGCGGGCTGGCATCTCCGATCTCGATGCGCTGCTCGGATCAGCTGCATCTCCAGACTTCCTGGTCCTGCCCAAGACGGAAACTGGCGGCCATCTGCAAATCCTCGACCGCCTTCTGACCGCAGTTGGTAAGGCAACTCGCCTTGTCGGATTGATCGAAAGCGCGGCTGGGCTCGCCGCAGTGGAGGCAATCTCGACGGCGACACCACGGCTTGCAGCGCTCATGTTGGGCGCGGCCGACATGTCCGCCGATCTTGGCGCTGCCACTGCCTGGCAGCCGCTTGCCTACGCACGCGGCCGGCTGATCGCCGCCTGCGCGTTGGGAGACGTATTGGCGATCAATTCGCCGTTTTTCGAGCTGCACGATGAAGCCGGGCTCAAGCAGGAGGTCACAGCCGCCGTGGCGCTCGGTTTCGGTGCCAAGGCCGCGATACACCCTGCACAGATCGGTCCGATCAATGCGGCGCTCACGCCCAGTGCCGAGGCAGTGGAGAACGCACGCGCCGTAATTGCTGTGAACGCCAAGGGCGTCGGCACCGTCGACGGGGAGATGATCGACGAGGCCGTCGCCCGCAAGGCCCGCCGCACGCTCGCCGCTGCCGGGATTGCGGCATGAACCGGCAGATAATTTTCCAATCCAACTTGCCCAGGAGAAATCCAATGGAAAGCATCCTGCCCGCCTACAAGCCCGTCGGCGAACGGCGCTACCGCGAGACATCAGGGCTCTACTGGGAGGATTTCGAGCCGGGCGACGTGTTCGAGCATCGCCCCGGGCGCACCGTGCTCGACGTCGACAACACCTACTTCACGCTCCTGACTCTCAACGTCCAGCAGGTTCACTTCGACGCCGCGTACGCCGCCAAGACCGAATGGAAGAAGATGCTGGTGGACAGCACGTTCACCCTAGCGCTGCTCACCGGCATGAGCGTTCGCACGGTCAGCGCTAAGGTCGTCGCCAATCTCGGCTGGGACAAGGTGAAGGCGACCCACCCCGTGTTCGCCGGCGACACGCTCTATGCCGAGAGCACGGTGCTCCATAAGCGCGAGTCCGAGAGCCGCCCTACCCAGGGCATCGTCACCGTCGCCACCCGCGGCGTCAATCAGGACGGGAAGGAAGTGATGAGCTTCGAGCGCACCATGCTCATCTACCGCCGCGGCCACTCGCCGGAAGAGGCGGCCAACTACTGACCGTCAGGGAGGTGCAGTGATGAACATTGCCTCGCTTTACGCATCCAAGCTGACGACGCCTGAAAAGGCGGTTGCAGGTATTCCGTCCGGAAGCCGCGTTTCGATGGGCATGGCCGTCGCACAGCCACCGGGGCTGCTCAAGGCGCTGGCGGATCGCGCGGCCGCCGGCGCGGTCGAGGATCTCAGAACTCTACTACTTTGAGACCACGCGCATCGCCGGCGATACGGTGCTGCGCTATGAGCTCAACGATCGCCTCCGTCCGTACAGCATGTTTGTGACCGCGGTCGACCGCGCGCTCGTCAAACGCGGCATCGAGGATGGTGGTCGAAAAGTGGTCAGCTTTGTGCCGAACAACTTCCATGAAGCACCCAAGTTGCTCATCGAGGAGATCGGCATCGACACTTTTCTGCACACCGTCTCACCAATGGATCGTCACGGTTATTTCAGCTTCGGGACTGGAAACGACTATTCGACCAAGGTAGCCCGCTCGGCCAAACGGCTGATCGTCGAGGTCAACAAAAACATGCCGCGTGTCCACGGCGACGGCGCGGAGCTGCATGTCTCGGAGGTGGACACGATTGTTGAAAACCATGTGCCGCTGCTGGAGCTGCCCTCCCGCGGCCCTGGACCCGAGGACGAGGCGATCAGCCGTACGATCACCGGGCTCGTGCCGGACGGGGCCTGTCTGCAAATGGGTGTGGGCGCGCTGCCGAACCTCGTCTGCGCCGCACTCGTCGACCGCAACGACCTCGGCATTCACACCGAGGCGTTGAACATGGGGCTGGTCGACCTTGCCCGCGCCGGCGTGGTCACCAATCGGCGCAAGGCAATCGACCGCGGCAAGTCCGTGTTCACCTTCGCCATGGGCGAGAAGGCCATGTACGATTACCTCGACGACAACCCCTCAGTCGCAAGCCGCCCGGTCGACTACGTCAACGATCCGCGCTTCATCGCGCAGAACGACAACGATATCTCGATCAACGCCACCATCGAGATCGACCTGACCGGCGCCTGCAATTCCGAGCACATGCTCGGGCATCAGTACAGCGCCTCGGGCGGTCAACTCGACTTCGTGCGTGGCGCTTATGCGTCGAAAGGCGGCAAGTCGATCATCGCGACACGATCGACGACAGCCGGAGGGAAGATATCGCGCATCGTGCCGCGGCTCGAAGGGCCGGTCACGACTCCGCGCATCGACACGCACTATGTCGTCACCGAGTTCGGATCCGCAAACCTCAAGGGCCTCTCCTCGACCGAGCGCGCCCATGCGCTGATCGGTCTCGCACATCCCGAATTCCGCGACGAACTCATGGCATCGGCGAAGAAGCTGCATCTCGTCTGAGGAGAGACAGTGATGGAATACATTCGTCGAACATTCTTGAAAGGAGCCGGGACCTTAGCGGCGTCTGTCGCGACCGCGAACGCTGCTATGGCTCAGGAGGGGAGCGATATGAAACTAAGTCAGGGCGGCAACTCTGCAGAGAAACCTGCGCCGATCATCACGGGCGTCAGTCAGTCTGAGGGTATTGCGGAGCTATCAGGATCTTACTCCCGAGCGCCGGGAACGGCTCAAGGTAAGCGTACTCGATTCTCTGGCGTGCGCCATCAATGCCTTTGGGGCGCCGCCGATCGTGGCGTGCCTGGAACAGGCCAAAGAGTTCGGCGGCTCGGACGGCCGTTGCACTCTGATCGGGGGCGGACAAGCCAACGTGGTCTACGCAGCTCAGTACAACACGGCAGTCGTGCGGTACGTCGACTTCATGGACAGTTATCTGGGTGGGGAAGAGCTCTGTCACCCATCGGACAACGTGGGATCGATCCTCGCCGTCTGTGAGCACGCCGGACGATCAGGCGAGGAATTCCTGACCGCCCTGGCGGTTGCGTACCAGGTCGAGTCGGCGCTGACGGCTAATGCTCCATTTATGGCCGACGGGTTTGATTTCACGACGCAGCTCTCATTCTCCATAGCAGCCGGAGCGTCTAAAGTGCTCCAACTCGACGAAGCAAAAGCTTTGGCGGCCATCGGAATTTGCGGCGACGTCATTCCGCTTCTCGTCGTGCGCACTACGCCAATCTCGCAATGGAAAGGCTTGAGCTCGTCGCAGGCAGCCTTGGCGTCGGTTCACGGGGTCTTCCTTGCCTCACGCGGGGTCACCGGCCCGAGGTATGTCATTGAGGGACCAAACGGTCTGGCGCAAGCCCTCGATAAGCCGATCCGGGTCGACTGGGACAACATGAAACTGGATTGCTTCGACCATCTTGCCCTGAAGAGCTATAACACTGCGGTTCCCGGACAAGCGGCCGTCTTCTGTACGATCGAGCTGCATAATGCTCATCCGTTCGATCCGGCCGCGGTCGTGAGCGAAGCCGGACGTCCAGGACCTGCTCCAAAAGGTCGCAATAAGGCCAGACGCAGGCTTCACGGCACCTCGTGAGCGAACGACTCGCCGCTCTTGAGCCTGACGGTCAACCGGCTCGGGACCTCGGCCGGGTAGCGCCGGCTCGATCCTTCAGCTCGCCTTGAGGCGGCCTACCTGCTCGGCGGCAAGACGCCCATCGTTGAGGAAGGAAGGGCGGCGGACATGGGCTTCAGCCTGGTGCTCTATGCCAACGCCGCGCTCCAGGGTGCTGTGCACGGCATGCAGACGACGCTAGCGGCTCTCAAGGACAAGGGCGTCCCGGACGAAAGCGCTGTGACCTCCTTCGCTGAACGGCAGCGGCTTGTTGGAAAGCCCGCGTATGACGCCATGGAGATTCGCTACGCGACGCCGTGGTCCATGACGACGATCGCAGCCAAATAAATCGTCGAACTTGTCTCAAGATCACGGGGTTCAACCCCATGCGAGACAGGAGCTTTCGCGATGTCCGACAAGCCCATCAGCCCATTGCGCCAGCGCATGATCGACGACATGACGGCGCGCCGTTTTAGCGAGAAGGTGCAGAAGGCCTACGTCCGGCACGTCAGAACCTTCGCGGCCTTCCTCGGCCGGTCGCCGGATACGGCAACGCAGGAGGACCTTCGCCGCTTTCAACTGCATATGGCGAAGCAGCAGATCAGCCCAGGATCGATCAACGCCGCCATCGCCGCGCTGCGGTTTTTCTTCACCGTGACGCTCGAACGGCCCGACCTCGTTCTCCCTCTGACGACCGTGAACAAGCCGCGTAGGGCGCCGGTCGTGCTGAGCCAGGAGGAAGTGGCGCGCCTTCTCGAAGCCGCGCCCGGGCCTCAAGTACAAGGCGGCGCTCAGCGTCGCCTACGGCGCGGGCCTGCGGGTGTCCGAGGTCGCGAACCTCAAGGTGTCCGACATCGACAGCCAGCGCATGACGCTCCGGGTCGAGCAGGGCAAGGGGCAGCGGGATCGATACGTGATGCTCTCGCCGCAACTGCTCGAACTCTTGCGCGAATGGTGGCGCGCGGCTCGGCCGCAGGCCTGGCTGTTCCCGGGCCAGAACCCGGTCAACCCAATGTCGGCCCGTCAACTCGTGCGCGCCGTCCACGCCGCGGCGCAGGCCGCGGGGATCGCCAAGCGCGTCTCGCCGCACACCTTGCGGCACAGCTTCGCCACCCACCTGCTCGAACAGAACGTCGACATCCGGGTGATCCAGGTCCTGCTCGAAATGGCTACATAGTGCCCACGAACAGCCGGCTGAAGCTCGTATCAGCTACCGGTTCCACCCGCGCTTCGGCGAAGTGGTGCAGATCAGGCGACGGCTCGAAAGCGGCGGCGTCGAGTTCGTCGTCGTTCTTCAACCGGACGGCTCGTTCGCCTGCTTGCCGGCATGGATGACGGAACCGGCGGCGTCGCGTTTCACGATCAGCGACCAGCCGCATTTTCCACTCCACATCTTGCGCTCGATGCGCATGGAGGTCGATCCGCTCCTAGGCTTTCTCCTGCCCGAATCAAAACCGGAGGGAGCCCAAAATGGCGCGCAAATCCGAACATCGGCAACATCGCCAACGAAGCCTGTTCGACGAGGAGGCGCCGCTCGTGAAGCCATGCCCGGCTCGCAAGGTCGAACTCGCGGGCGTCGTGGAAGCTCTGCTCCGCGAGATCGCGGCGACGCTGGTCCAACGTAAGAAACGGGGCGATCATCCATGAGCAAAATCACAGCCGAGCATCTGCAACGCATCGCTTGCGTTTATATCCGTCAATCAACCCCCGATCAGCTCGTGCACAACCTCGAGAGCCAGCGCCGGCAATACGGGCTTGCCGATCGCGCCCGGCAGCTTGGCTGGACGACTGTCGAAATCATCGACGACGATCTCGGACGATCGGGCGGAGGCGTCGTCCGTCCTGGCTTCGAGCGGTTGTCGGCCGCAATCTGTGACCGTCGCGTCGGTGTGGTGCTTGCCATCGAGGCTTCGCGCCTCGCCCGCAACGGCCGCGACTGGCACACGCTGATAGAGTTCTGTGGATTGGTCGGCACGATCCTCGTCGACGAGGACGGAATTTACGATCCTCGCCATCCCAACGATCGATTGTTGCTGGGTATGAAAGGCACGATGAGCGAACTCGAATTGTCGCTGTTCCGCCAGCGCTCGCAGGAGGCGTTGCGCCAGATGGCGCGTCGCGGCGATCTGGTTCTCGGCGTGGCCGCGGGCTATGTGAAAGTCGGGCGTGGCCGGATCGAAAAGGATCCGGACCAGCGCGTCCAACAGGCCATTCAACTCGTCTTCACGAAATTCGCCGAGTTCCAGAGCGCGCGGCAGGTGCACGTCTGGATCAGAGACGAAGGGATCGAATTGCCCGCCAAATCGCGGCGGGGCGAGGCGCACGGTGTTGTGTGGCGCTTGCCGGCCTACAACATCGTGCACAACATCCTGACCAATCCGATTTATGCCGGCGCCTATGCATTCGGGCGCACGACGAGCCGGATCAGCGTGGTGGAAGGTCGCAAGCGCGTTCGTCGTGGCGTGCGCCGGCCGATCGATGAATGGGACGTTCTGAGGACCATCACGCCGCCTACATCAGCTGGGACGAGTTCGAACGCAACATCAAGGCGATCGCCAACAACGCGACCGGCATGAGCAGCGCGCTCGCTCGCGGGGCGGCCCGTGAAGGCGAGCTGTTGCTGCCCGGGCTTCTGCGCTGCGGCCATTGCGGCCGCAAACTCCATGTGCACTACAGCGGCAAGCTCGGTCGCTACAACTGCTATGGCGCGCGCATGAACCACGGCGCCATGCGATGCATCTCGGTGAGCGGCTTGAGCATCGACGCGGCGATCGCCCGGGAGGTGCTGCGCGCCCTGAGACCGCTCGGTTTGGAAGCGGCGGTCAAGGCGATCGAAGCCCAGACAAGCGAGACCACGGCGGCTGAGCGGCAACTGGAACTTTCCCTGCAGCAGGCCCGCTACGAGGCCGCTCATGCCCGTCGACAGTACGATGCTGTCGATCCGGCCAACCGGCTCGTCGCCGGCGAGCTGGAGCGCCGGTGGAACGAGGCTTTGCAAGCCATTGCCCGGATCGAGGGCGATATCGCGGCCATGATTGCGCGGCGCCGGCCCCCGCTTGGCGAGCCGGAGCGGCAGCAACTCCTTGCGCTCGGCGCCGATCTCGAACGCGCCTGGTCGCATCCCGCCGCCACGCCTGCCACCCGCAAGCGGATTCTGCGCACTGCGATTTCGGAGGTCATCGTGCGCCGCGACGGCGCGATCCTACATGCCGTCCTGCACTGGCAAGGCGGCGATCACACTGAACTGCAGGTGAAGCAGCGGCTGAATGCAGCCGGTCGGCACAATCCACGCGTCCCGGACGATACGATCGCGCTCATGCGTGAGCTGGCCCGACTGATGCCAAATCGCCAGATTGCGCGCCTGCTCAATCGCGTCGGCCTGTCGCCGGACGGCGCCCGCTGGATCGCCTGCAAGCCCGGCTTCTTTTTGCCCGTGCGCGTGCTCTCGCGCCTGTTCCGCCGCCTGTTTCTCGAAGGTCTCGCGGCCCTACACAAGGCCAACCGCCTCGCCTTCTTCGGCGACCTCGCGCCGCTCGCCGACCAGCCCGCCTTCAAAACCGCGCTCGCGCCGTTGCGCCGGTCCGAGTGGGTCGTCTACGCCAAACGACCGTTCGCCCGACCGAAAGCCGTGCTCGCCTATCTCGCGCGCTACACCCACCGCGTCGCCATCTCGAATTCCCGGCTCATTGCGCTCGACGAGGCGGGCGTCACCTTCAAATGGAAGGACTACCGGATCAAAGGCCGCGACCGGCTCAGCACCATGACGCTCGACGCCGCCGAGTTCATCCGCCGCTTTCTCCTGCATGTCCTGCCAAGCGGCTTCCACCGCATTCGCCACTATGGCCTCTTCGCCGGCACGGTTCGAGCCCGCAACATCGAGCGCGCCCGCCAATTGCTCGCCGCGCCTGACGCGTCGCCGGAGCGCTCGCCCGCCGAGGCGGACAGCAAACCCGAAACAGCTTCGCCTGCGCGTCAATGTCCGTGTTGCGGCGGCCGGATGATCATCCTCGAAACCTTCGAAGGCGTGCGCCACGCGCGCCCGTCATCGCCGACCCGGATCAGGATCGACACCTCATGACAATGGCCGCGTTCCCCGCCGCGCAATGCCCTTTCTCCTCGTCTCCGGCCGCGCGCCGGAGCAGGAAGGCGATGCCCTCACAAGCTCGGCGCTCCTCCTCCAAGCGCCGCGCCTACCCCCGCCCCTCGCAACCTCGCCCTCGAAAAACTCCGTCGTCTTCGCTCCCACCGAGAACAATCCGCGCCACCGGCCCCCGAAGACCCACCAGCGCTCCGTCCGCGACCCCAAAATCCCCATAGGTTCGCGCCCGACCAAACAGCGCCATTTCCTGCCCGCGGTTTCCTCCTTGCGAGGCTTTCGGACGCCGGCCCCGCGTCAAGCCCCGCCCGCCTGCAAAGGGCCGGCGTCCGAAACCCTCGTATGAGGGCCGGGAAGTCAACCGCCAATTGTTGGTCTCGGTGAACTCCGATTTGTCAGACAGGGTGAACTCCCTGCCAACCTCGTATCCGGTCGGATCTTGTGATCCCTACCACGATCCCAGCATCCGGGAAGAGGAGTTCCTTGCGGCGGGTCCAATCTTCAGTTCGGCGCCCTGATGGGCCCTCGGGTTTCTGCGGCGACCGCCAACCGTCGACCTCACTCGGGGCAAGAGGTGAAAGCTGGTCTTACGCCGCTTTCATTCTTGCTCCGTCGGGAATGACGCCATCCTTCACGTAGCGCCACTAGGCGACGAGCTAGACGATAGCGCCGAACCCCACTCAAATGTTGACTTCACGCAGGATGAACGAGAATGACGAAATTCAACGCCGCAAACGAGCGTGTGAAGCATCGCTACTTGCACTATCTCAAGGATGTTAAAGGACGTGACGACGCTTCAATCGATGGCGCCGCAAAGGCGATCCATCGCTTCGAAGAGTATACCAGACATCGGGAATTCAAGAAATTCCACATCGAACAGGCGCGCGGGTTCAAGGCGCACCTGGGCGCAACTCGCAATGCGCGAACCGGCGAGCCCTTGTCGGCCTCGACCATTCATTCGACACTTGCGGCGCTGAAGGCTTTCTTTTCGTGGCTCGCTCAACAGCGCGGCTATCGCTCGAAAATCGACGCCGCTGACGTCGAGTACTTTAACGCGCCGGACAATCTGTCTCGCGTCGGCGACGACTTCCGCAAGATTTTCGTCGATTGGGTCGGCTTCCTGCGCGGGCAAAAAGGCTTCGGTCCGGGATGGCTTCGATCATCGCCCGAACCTGATTGACCGTCGGGCACGCCTTGTATCGGCGGGCGGTGGCGCCTTCGCGCTTCTCTCTGGAGCACGTGATCGGGCGATCATCTCCTTCAAGCTGAAGCATATCGATGTCGAAAACG
Source organism: uncultured Alphaproteobacteria bacterium (assembly GCA_963758335.1). GTDB lineage: Bacteria > Pseudomonadota > Alphaproteobacteria > Rhizobiales > Beijerinckiaceae > Roseiarcus. The sequence continues at coordinate 515,011 of CAVWVF010000006.1, forward strand.
AACTAATCGAACAGGACGCGCGCGAAGTGCGGACCAAGAGGGCGAAGACCTTTACCTCCTGGTTCTTCCCGGTCGGTGGCAACAGAAATCCAACAGCGAGACCGCGCGGAGGACCCGCTCTTTCCGAAATCCAAGGTCGCGCCGGACAACAATCTCGAGTTTTGCGCTGTCGGCCTCGATCGGGCGCATTGGGCGAACGCGAACCAAGTTCGGGGGATCTTCCGCGAAGCCTGCACGCTTGCGGGCTTGCCCTATTTCAATCCGCATTCGTTGCGGAACACGCTTGTCCAATTGGCTTATGAATTGAAGCTCGACGCGGAACAGTTCAAGGCTTGGTCGCAGAACCTCGGACACGAGAATTGCCTGACGACCTTCTCCAGTTACGGGGAAATTCAGCCCTCTCGGCAAGCTGATATTATACGCGGCCTCGCTAAGCCCGACAGCTCGCCCAAAGGGGGAATGGCTCCCGAGCTGCTGCGACAAATTGCCGACCAGCTGGAGAGGACTGGGAGGCCGTTATGACCGATCCCGCGCGGCAACCATGAATCCGCTGGGCGCCCAATGGCCGCACAGCGTAGAGTAGGAGTGTGGCGCGCGCGATCGAATCGATATGCAGATCCGTAGACGCTGCGCTGACCGCCGCATCCGATAGCGGACCCCCCGGTCTCGAGAAAGGCGCCGCATCCGTGACGGAGGCCGCAGAGGCGCTGGACAAGGCGCTGGAGTTCATGTCGGACGTGAGCGGGCCGCCGGAAGACGAGTACGAGCAGCGACTGACGAGCACATTCGAGCACGCGACCCGGCTGGCCGAACTGGCGGGCGAGGAGACGGAATTCCCAACAATCAAAGGCGGGCCCGAAGACATGCGCGCCGCCCAGCTCTGCGCGGAGGCGATGCAAGACGCAGCCTCGGTCGCGAGTGAAGTCGCCGCCCCGCCGGCGGCTCTCGACCGGGCGGCCCCAATTGAATCGCGGCGCGATTCGCCGGCGCCGCCTGCGGCGGAGGCTGCGCCAGACGCGCCTGCGGCCCTGACGCGGCTGGTGCAAAACGCAAAAGCGCTAAAGGAGCTGCGACTCGTCCATCGCCGCGCGACGCTGAGCGCGGTCGCGACCGGCGAGCTGACAGCGGCGGAAGCGATCGACCGGGTCGATACGGTCGCCCGTTTCGAGGCGCTCGCGCGTCACGCGTGGCGCTCCGCCGCCCACCTCGTCGGCCGCGGCCAATAGCCCGATCCTTCCGCGTCGGCCTGGCGCATGTCATCGGCCGCGACAGTTCGGAGCGCCGCAAGCCTTTACGTCCCGGTTTCCACCGCGGTCACCGCGGTCCGAAGCGGCTCTGACGAACGGATGACCAACTTCTCCGCCTCCACGACGAGGAAGAACACGAGTTCGCCCGCAAGCAGCCAGGGCCAAACCCACAGCGGGACGGCTTCGTTGCCGAACAACGCCTGGAACGGTGTCGTGTAGGTGAACAAGAGCTGCAGGATCACGACCGCAACGATGCCGAGCGGAAGGTACCGGTTGCCCATGTGCGCCTTCAGGGACAGCGACGAGTCGATGAGGTAGCGGCTGTTCAAGAGGTAGAACGCCTGGCCGATGGTGATGGCGTTGACCGCGACCGTCCGCGCAAGCGCGTCCGACGCACCGTGGGACTTCATCCAGAAGAACGCCAGCAGAGTGTAGGCAAGCAGCGCCAGGCCGATGAACATGATACGCCAGATGCCGAAGCCAGTCACGATCGAGCGGTCTACGGCCCGCGGGGGCCGCTGCATGACGTCGGTCTCGTGCGGTTCGAAGCAGATCACCAGGCCCAGCGCGACGGACGTGACCATGTTGACCCAGAGGACTTGCGGTGCCGTGATCGGCATGGTGAAGCCGAAAAAGATCGCCACCGCAATGACCAGCGCCTGAGCGACGTTGGTCGGCAGCAAGAATAGCATCGCCTTCTCGATGTTGTTGTAGACAGTCCGACCTTCCTTCACCGCGGCGGTGATCGAAGCGAAGTTGTCGTCGGCCAGGATCATCCCCGCCGCCTCCTTCGTCACCTCGGTGCCTTTGACGCCCATGGCGACGCCAATGTCGGCCTTCTTGAGAGAGGGCGCGTCGTTGACGCCGTCGCCGGTCATCGCCACGATCTGTTTGTTGGCCTGGATCGCTTTGACCAGCCGAAGCTTGTGCTCCGGGCTCGCGCGGGCGAAGACGTCGACCTCGCGGACGCGCTCCTGAAGCGTGGCGGTGTCCATCGCCTCGATTTCAGTGCCGGTCAGCGGACCGAGACTGCCAGCCTTCACGTACGGCTTCTCGAGCCACGCAAGCCCCAGCACCCGCTCGCCTTGCGCGGCGAGCCTGTCGGACTCCTGCATGAAACGTGGTCGAGGATGACTTCAGGCGCGCCTTTGACGAACAGCGCCTCCGCGCCATTTGCCGACTTGTGGAGCGTCGCCATAAACTTGTGCTCCGACTCGAACGGGATGGCGTCGATGCGAGGAGCCGCCGCCTGCTCGATCTGCCGATTGAGGCCAAGCTTGGTCGCGAACGGGTAGAGCGCCCCCTCGGTCGGATCGCCCTCCACCCTCCAGGCGCCGTCCTCCTGGAAGAGCTCCGCATCGTTGCAGAGCATTGAGACGCGCCCCATCAGCGCGAGGACCGGCGAGTCGTCTGCGGGGTTTCCGTCCCGCTTGACTTCGCCCTCTGGTGCATAACCTTCGCCGGTAACTTCATAGGTGGACTCGGCAGTGACCGCGGACGTCACCATCATCTCCATCAGCGTCAACGTGCCCGTCTTGTCCGAGCAGATGCGGGACACCGAGCCCAAAGTCTCGACTGCAGGCAGCCGTCGGATGATGGCGTTTCGGTGCGCCATGCGCTGCACGCCGATGGCGAGTGTAATCGTGATGAGCGCGGGCAATCCTTCTGGGATCAGCGACACGGCGATGCCGACGACCGCCTGGAAAAACTCGACGAAGCTCATGTGCCCGAGCCAGTGCCCATAGGAGAAGATCAGCACGCTGACCACCCCGATGACCGCAGTGATCGCGTAGCCGAACTTTTTGATCTGGCGCAGAAGCGGAGTTTCGAGCGGGCTGACGTCCGCGAGCAGCTGATTGATGCGGCCGAGCTCCGTCTCGCCGCCCGTGGTCACGACGACACCGGTCGCCCGGCCGGAGACGACCATCGTGCCGGAGAACGCCATGCACTCGCGGTCTCCGACAGTGGCGTTGGCGGAAACGGCGTCCGTGTTCTTCTCCGCCGGCACCAACTCGCCGGTGAGCGCCGCCTCTTCTGTGCGCAGGTTCTTCGCCTCGAGGAGGCGCAGGTCGGCCGGAATCTTGTCGCCCAACTCGAGGAGCACGACGTCCCCCGGAACGAGTTGCTCTGCGGGGAGCATGCGCGTCTCGCCGCCGCGCACCGTCCGAGCCTCGGCGGACAGCATGTTGCGGATCGAATCCAGCGCCTTCTCAGCCCGGCCTTCCTGGATGAACCCGAGCAGCCCATTGAGGACGATCACGGCGAAGATGATCGCCGCGTCGACCCACAGGCTCAGCATCAGCTTGGTGAACCCTGCGCCGAGAAGGACGTAAACAAGGATGTTGTCGAACTGAGCGAGGAACCGCATGAACGGGCCCCGCTTCTTACCTTCCGGCAGGCGCCACAAACGGGGAAAAAGGCCTCGACGCCGATGAGGCCTCAGCCCGGTTTCAGAAGTATGGGCCGAACCGAGCCGCCGCAAGACTTCGTCCGCAGACATCGCGTGCCAGGATGCGCCGCCACCCGCCGCGCTGGGGTTTGCCGCCGCGTCCATGATGGTCCTCCCTCAGGCCGGCTCCTCCGTTGATCCGGATTGGATGAATCAGGGTCGAGCTTGCGCGCCGAGCAACAAGTGTAAGATCAATGCCCCGTAGCTGCAAAGCCGCAGGACAGCCGCACGACGGCGCCAAGACAATCAATCGAGAAGGGGAATTCCGGCGCAGGTCGAGTGGTTCTGCAAGTCGGGCGCTGTCGCTCGTCCGACGGCGAACCGCATGAACGGGCCCCGCTTCTTACCTTCCGGCAGGCGGTTCGGCCCATACTTCTGAAACCGGGCTGAGGCCTCATCGGCGTCGAGGCCTTTTTCCCCGTTTGTGGCGAGCCGCCGCAAGACTTCGTCCGCAGACATCGCGTGCCAGGATGCGCCGCCACCCGCCGCGCTGGGGTTTGCCGCCGCGTCCATGATGGTCCTCCCTCAGGCCGGCTCCTCCGTTGATCCGGATTGGATGAATCAGGGTCGAGCTTGCGCGCCGAGCAACAAGTGTAAGATCAATGCCCCGTAGCTGCAAAGCCGCAGGACAGCCGCACGACGGCGCCAAGACAATCAATCGAGAAGGGGAATTCCGGCGCAGGTCGAGTGGTTCTGCAAGTCGGGCGCTGTCGCTCGTCCGACGGCGCGATCGGGTCTGTGGGAGTTGTTACAGGGTCGCTCACTTTCGAAAGACCCTTTGACAGGTTTAAACCAATGGGCGCCGGATCACTTCGTCAACGCAATCGATTCCGCGGCGTCGATCGCCTTTTCGTTTTTCGTCGGATCGGCGATGACCACAGGCGCCACGATGGCGCCGGCCGCCACGTCGACGGCGCTGCGGGTGAACGTGCCGAGCGACTCCACCAGACCCGGTTTCGCGTCCGTCAGCGTCTGTCCCTCGGCGAGTTGGTCGCCGATCGCGGCGACGACTTCGCCGGTGACGAACTTGCCGTGGTTTGTTTACCCACGCCGGAGGCCGCGCCCCCGAAGACGCCGAAAGGACAAAGATAGCTTTCTGTGCATGGGAATAGGCTGTTCAGGTCAGGACGCCGACGATCATGTTTAAGCCCTTGGCGGCGCAAGAAAAATCTGCAGGCGACGCCCCAGGCGATCCGGCACGGTCAGTCCTCCATCCCGTCCATGCTGGCTGCGATCCCGGAGCGCCCGGCTCTTCATTATCGCCCTGCTGATCGGCGCTGGTGCCGCGGGGCTTCCTCTTCGAGGAAGGCGCCCTGCTCGACGCGAAGAAGACTTGAATGCAATCGGTGCGAAAGCCGACGCTGAGGCCCTAATCCGCGACCATGGGGCCGAGGCCTATAGCGAGGCTCGCCAAGCGCGAGCGTGACGTGACCCTGGCCGGTGGGACAACGCACGCCGGCCGGTATTGGCCGTCGCGCCTCTCGAGCGTGGCGGTCACCTGCAGCGAACGCGTCCCGAGCGATCGGCCCGACACCAATTGCAACGACGATTTCCCCAGCGGTCGCGCCAGCAATTTCGCCATCTCACCAGGTCGAGGTCGCTGCTGGGGCCACTGATCGCGCTTTTCGACAGCGGCACTATGGGCATGGCAGATCCTGTCGTCGAAGCTGTGGCGAGCAGCAGCCCCGCCAACCCGATGGCAAGTGCGATTTTCGACATGAGGAAACCTCCTTGGGCAAGCGCCGTCTAGATGATAGCATGGCTCGCGCCTCATTCGTAGCCACGCTGGGGCCGACCCCAAGTCCTCGAGGGCTTCAGGCGCATATTGTCCGCGGGATTGCGCGCGGCGACCTCGATGGCCTGGCCCGTTCGCACGCCGACGAGACCCGCGACGCTGAAGGCGCTGTCCCACTGTTCAGTGTCCATTCAGCCTGTGGCGAGTAAACTCAATTTTCAAGGTGACCGTCTCTTGGTCATCGATTTGGAGGAAACAACTATGCTCAACAAGATCGCACTACTTGGCGTCGGCGCCGCGCTGGCGCTCGCGCCTCTATCCGCCTTCGCACAGACCGATCAGTCTACCGCTCCCGCCGCTCCTGGTGCGAGCGCCACGCCGGCAGCCGCCCCGTCGGGGACGCACAGGAGCCAGATGCGGCACAGAAGCAACATGAGTAAAGAAAGGGCGCGGGCGTCGGCCAAGCATATGCATCATATGCGACACCCGGCGGTCCAACCGTAAGATAGCGCATCACAACTAGCCAAGCCCGGTGACGTCGTGATCATCACGGGCGTCCCGAGACACTCCGACCGGGCTGAGTAAGTCCGGTCGGTTCTGGAGCCATTGTTTACGTCGGGCCTGCCTCAGCCTTCCGTCCCCACACCTGAAGCAAGGAGCCTAACGCACTATGGCCCTAACGCTTTCAATCAACGCCGCGAAACGAGTGTGCAATCGAGTTTGCGGGAGAGCTCGCTCTGCGCCTGTGCCACCATCGCCGCGCACTCGTCGGCCTTCGAGATATCGGCCGGAGAGTACCGACGCGGATCCCATATGTCTTCGCCGTCACTATCGCGATATCGCGGTAGCTGCCGCGATGCGTGGCACCACAGACCGACAGCAGCGTCACCACCGCGCCATTGTGCGGCAGGCCGGACAGCCCGCCGCAGCCGATGGCCACGACCCGGTGCATCAACGCCGGATCAATGCCGGCTGCCGCTGCCATGCGCACATAAGTTTCGCCCATCGTGATAAGACCGCCCGACGCCGAGCCAGTGATGCCGGCGATGACGTTGGTGGCCACCGCCACTGAGACGAGCGGCCCCCCCGGTATGGCAACGAGCGCGTCGCGGATGCCGGCGAAGGCCGGCAACGTCGCGATGACCGCGCCAAACCCAACCATGCTGGCTGTGTTCATGACCGGCAGCACGGAAGCGTTGGTGCCCGCATCCATGGTTTCGCGCGGCGTCGCGAGGCGGCGACGGTGCGCCACCAGCACCACGATGATCGCGGCGAGCAGCGCGTTGCCACCGACCAGATGCCTCCTACCGCCGCCAGCGACTGCGCATAGACGTTGCTGCGAATGCTGGACGTCACGTCCATCCCGTCCTCGGGCGTCACGGACGCGAAGTAGCCGAAGTTCTAGAAGGTGAGCCAGGTATCGATCGGCGCGTTGAGATAGTCGCGCGCCGAGCCGGCCAATCCCATCCGCGGGACCGAAAGCATGCTCGCGAATCCGCAGAGGAGCGCCGCAAGGGCGTGACTCGCTCTGTCGGGGTGTTGCGCCGGAGCGCTCACTCTGGCCGCCCTGTTCGTCTTCCTCGCGCGGCGCCGCCGCCAACCCACTCGGCGCCCGCACTTAAGTCATGAGTCGGCGCTCGAGCCGGCTTATGCAGCGCTGATCGCGACTCCGTCCTGGCCGACGCCGTCAGGCGCTCCGGGTGAACCCAATATCGTCTTCTATGACGGCCCCCGGCCCAATGGGAACCTGGCCAGGGGTGGGCAGGTTCAGCTTTACGAACTCGATCTTGTCCTTCCAGACCTTGCGCAGGAAGTCCTCAAACACCTGGACCGTGAGCTGTTCTCCCGGGCACCGTCGATAGCCGAAGCCGAACGGGGCGTACCCGGCATAATAGGTGACCGGCAAGGGCTTGCCGTCGACCTCTCCGAAGACGGTGCCGAACCCGCTATTGGTGATGCTCGCGTTCCGGCCGTCGGCGACGTGGAATTTCGTGATGTCGAAAGGACACTTGGCAAGGCCGATCTGTTTGCACTTGGCTTCGTCGATCTGGTCGCTCGTCGGGACGGTCTTGTAGCGGTCCGGATCGAACTGTTGCGGGTTGGACCAGTGAATGGGGTCGAAGCTGGTAGAGGTGTGCGGCGTGTTCATATAGCCGTAGCGCCTGAATTGCTCGTCCAGCAGCATGTGCGGCGATTGACCGTAAAACGATCGCGGAGCGTCCGTGATGGCCGAGAGGCTTCCGCCATTCGGGGAGATCGTCCGGAAGAGCTCCATCGTGAACAGTTCGAGGGGCGTGAACGGGCCGCCGTTTGCCTGATCATAATCGCCCCTCATCGTCTTGACGAACGACGCGCGCACCTCCGCGTCGCCGCCGTGCTCCATCACGCGCGACATGATGCCGAACATCGAGTTGCCCCACTGGCTCAACGCGACGAAATTGTGGAAACATTCGAACACGATGTCCTTACGGTCGAAATGCTCTCCATTCCCGGCGTTCTTCAGCCAGTACCAGGCCATGGTCTTGTCGGGATTGGGGGTGCGTCCGCTCTCCAGATCCTTGACCCTCTCGGCGATCCACTCCTTGAGCGTGTCGAGCAGCTTGCGCACCGTCATGTAGTGCTCGTAGACGATCTGCCGCGTCGGATTGCGATAGGCGAGCACGGTGTTGAAACTTTCGCCGATCTGCCGCACCTCGGCAGGAACGGCGTCCCCCTTCACCCCAAGATGAATGTCCCAGTAGAGGTCGAAGTAATAGTCGAGGTAGTGCCGCATCATCGGCTTGCCGGCAAACTTCGGGTCGAGAAGGTCGTCGAAAAAGGCGACGACCTTCTTCTGGTATTTCGGCCCGTACAGGTCCGGAGTCACGCCGGAGAAATAGATCCTTTTGCGCAGATTGTCGGGGCCGCGATTCTCCAGTCCCTGAAGGAAGACGGTCACGCCTTCTTCCGGGCTGGGCCTCCAGTCCTTGGAAAGCAATCCCCAGAAGTCGAAAGGAATGGCGTTCTCCTTGGTCAGGGGGACATCGATCATGGGGAGCGCCGGGCGTTCGCCCTGATAGATGCTCTCCAGGAAGAACGGGACAACGGCATGCTCGACATAGTCGTGCTCGAAATTGCTCGGAATCGAACTCCGGAATTGGGCGAGCGCGGTGGCGACGTCGTTCGCCATCCCTTCGCTTGAGGTGTAGGCGCTTGCAGTAACGGGCGCCAGCGCGGCGACCCCGGCGCCGGTCAGAAGGGTTCGTCGATCTATCTTGGCCTCTCCGATCATGTGCTCTTCCTCCGAAAAACAAGGTTGCGAAGAGTGGGATGTCCGCGCCTAATGGATCGGCTGTTCTCGAAACAAAGCAAGTTACCGACCGGCTGTAAGATCGCGACATCGCACGGCTTTAGGTAAAGGACCCGAACTCCACCCTAACGCGTCGTCCGTGAAATTCGGGTGACAGCCATGAATCATGACAGGCGTGAGCCCGCCGGAGCAACAGCAGCGGCGACGCCGCCTCTTTGTCGAAGCGGCGCGTCAGACGCGACGCCGCGGCTCCGATCCGCTTCTGGGCGAACGGACGCGGCGCTTTACACCCAGCGCCAGCCGCAAACGCGGCGGCCCCCGCGCCACCGGCAGACCCAGGGGCGGCGGCGGCGGCCATTATGCACCACGACGGTTTGCGCCTTCTCGACGAAATTGTCGAAGCCCTCCGGGACCTTCGTGTCGATCGGCATGGCCTCGAGGGCCTGCGGTGCGAGGACCATAGCCGCGCCAGCGCCACATAGAATTGCGCCGACCAGGCTGCCTCGATCAATCGTCTTCATGCGACGTCCTCCTTACAGTGACTATGCCGCCGGCGATCATGTCGCCAGCGGCCTCTGCTTCAGAACGTGATCCGCGTCCGTAGACTGGCAACCCAAAGGGAGCCCGTGTTCGGATTGAGGGCGGGATGCAGGATCCACTGGAGGTCGGGCGTAATCGCAAGCTGCGTCGTCAGCTGGAAGCGATAGAACGCCTCGAAGATATACTGGTCCCTCAGGATTGGGTTGGCTGGTTGCGCCCAGCCGCCGCCGATCCCGAACAGGTCCGAGTAATCCAGGTTGGGCCGCCAGCCGAGCCCGAAGTTGAGGTTTCGGTCGAGCTGCCAGCCCTCGGACCAGCCGCCGCGCCCGAACACCATCAGGTTGGGTTGAACAAGATAGTTCGCGTTGAACGCGACCCCGTGCGCGGCTGCAGGTCCGTTTTGCTCTGCGTCCTTGTCCCAGAGCGTCACGGAAAAATTGTTGGCGTCCATCGGCCCGCGCGCCTGGATGGGCGTGCCGTTCGCCGCTATGCCGCTCCAGCCGAGTTCGAGATGCCGGAAATATTGGGGCTTGTTGAAGAAGCTGTCGGCGGTGAAGCCGGTGTCGTCGCTATAGACCGTATAGATTCCGCCTTTCGCGTAGAGCCCGAAGTCGGTGGGAAACCATGCCGCGACCGCGCCGAAGCCGCGCAAGGGAACCGGAATCGTGACGCTCGTCGTGAAGATCTGATTGAGGTACTGGCGGTTGTCGTCGAAAAATGGATAGGGATTGACGTAGTTCGGTGCGAAGAGCTTCCCGAATGTGTACTGAAAATGATTGTCGAACAGGCTCTGGCGCAGATAGAGCTGCGTCACGCCAAGGTTGAAGTCGCCCCAGGTCGGCGCGGTTGCCGTGCTCGAGCCTGTCTGTAGGCCCGCCTGCAATGGGGCGAAATCCGTTCCGACTGGCCCACGATCCTCGATCACAGCCTCGATCCAAAGGGCCTGCGGCGTGCCCTGCCTCAGAAGCTGCTGGCCGACGTTGAGCGTGAACTTCTGGCCGACCGCGTCGTGCTGTCCAGTGAGGCTGCTGGAATAGTCCTGGCCCAGGATCCCCTCCGAGCCGCCGATCAGGAGGCCGTACTGTTGGAGCAGCACCTCTTGCTTGAAGTCCAGCCAGGGCTGCATTGGGCTCGGGAAGCGGAGCCAGGAGCTTCCATACTGCTCCACGTGTTCGTCATCGAGTTCGTCGCCCAAGCCCGAGAGCGTGCCGTCGAGGATGTCCGGAGGCGGCTCGGTTATGCTTCCGAGCACGATCACGCCGGGCTGCGCCGGCGGCGCTGGAGCGACGCTCTGGGCGAGTGCCGGACAATGGGTCAGCGCAAGCAGGAAAACCGGGCTTGCGAGGCGCACATACGGCCCGAGCCCCTCACGCGAGTCCGCCGCTCCCCTCATTCCGCACCTCTCGTGATGATGTAAGGGCCCTCATCCTTCCCAGACCGGCAGATCGCCGCCGCGAACCGCGACGAGCGGCGTGCGCCAACGGATCGGCGTGCGCGAAAGCTGGACGAGCGGCGCGAGGCGCTCGAGTTCGCCATAGGGCGTCTGCCCGCGAATCACCTCCGGCGCGATGAGCCGGTTCTCGGGTCCGCGGCGCTCAAAATCCGCGTCGGTGAACTGGCCCAGGCTCATGAACCATGTCGCACAGCGGGCGAGGTGCACACGGACATGATAGCTGCCGCCCTCTCGGGCGCGCCGGCGGAGCGCCGCGATCACGCCAGCGGCCCCCATGTACCCGGCAATGTAATCGTTCATGACAAAGGTGGGCGGGAAGCGTGGCCGCTGGCCGCCACCCTCGATCATGGTGAAGCCGGTGACCGTCAGCCCCTCCATGTCGAAGCCCGCGTACATCTTCCACGGGCCTTCCCAGCCATAGGGGCGCACCGACAGGTACACGATGCCGGGCTTCATGCGCGCGACCTCATCGGCGCCGAAGCCGAGCTCCTCCATCTTGCGGCCGCGGAAACCCTCCACGAACACGTCGGCGCGGGGAACGAGACGCTGCTGCACCCGGTTCTGCTCGGGGTTCTTCATATCGAGCATCGTCGAACGCATGCCGACATTCACGTCCACCACCAATGCGTCGTGCTCGAAGCCCTGATCGCGCGCGACGTGGAGCACCTCGGCCCCGTAACCCGCGAGCGTGCGCGAGGCGGCGGTGCTTGCGATCACGTGGCTGTTGGAGAGGACACGGATGCCCGAGAGCGGCGCCGCCGGGTTGTTGTCCCACGGCATGGGGTCGCTCTCGCCGATCTTGATGATTTCGACGACAGGGATGTTGGCGATGGCCTGCCCCTGCGGATGCGCGTCCCACTCCGCGACGGTCCGGTGGATGCCCATGATCATCCCCGCCTCGCCGACCATCTCCTCGAGTTCGGCCGAGTCGAAGGTCCGGATGCGATCGGCGATCTGCTTCGGGTCCGGTCCCGCGCCGATCAACGCGAGGAAGCCGATGAAGTGATGCGGATAGATGCCGGTCGGCGTGACCAGGAGGCCGTCCTTGGTCACGAACACCTGGAACCCGAGCGGGTTGCCTAGCATGAAGGGCGCCTGGAGATACCGGCCGTTCAGTGTCGGGTTCCAGGTCCATTCTGGGGGCAGCCAGTCTTGCGGCAGTGTGCCCGCGGCGATGTTGTAGTCGGCGAGGAAACGCGCCCAGGGCGCGATGCCGTACAGGGCCTGGCGCAGGTCGATGCTAAGCTCCTGCGCCTGGCCGGTGCGCTCGCGCCAGACGGCCGCGGCCCCCACGCCGCCCGCCATGGCGGGAATCGCCATGCAGGCGCCAAGCCGGAAGTGGCTTCGCAGGATCGGATCGCGCCCGGTGAACAGCACGCGCCCGCCACCGTCCGCCGGACTACCGCCGATATCCTGCATGAACCTGGCGAAGGCCTGGTCGATATCGAAAGAGGACGATTGCGTCTGGGCTGTCGCAGGAGCTGCCCCGCCGAAACTCGAGGCCATGGTCGCGCCGACCGCGGCCCAACCGGTTGATTGAAGGAATTCCCGGCGGCTCGCTTCGGTCATAAACGTACCGCTCGAATGATGTAGAATGTAATTTGTCAACGCTAGGGCAAACCCGAGCCCGCTGCAAACAAATATTTAGGCGCCGATGCAGCCCAGAGGATGCGGCCTCGAATTGGTCGTGACGCGTCTGGCGGCCCTAAAACGAGCCGAGGACAGACCCCAGCGCGATGACGGCGATGAGCGCGAGGATCGCGCCGAGGATCGCGACCATGAATATGTCTTTGTAGCTTTGTAGCTTTCGCTGTGCGTCGAACCGCAAACAGCGAGCAGCGTGACCACCGCGCCGTTGTGCGGCAGGCTGTCGAGCGTTCCCGACCCAATGACCGCAACGCGGTGAAGAAGCGCGGGGTCCATGCCGATCTGGGCTGCGCGCTCGAGATAGGTAGAGCCCAGGGCGTCGAGCGCGATCGTCAGTCCTCCGGAGGCCGAGCCGGTCAACGCCGCGAGAATGTTGGTGGCGACCGCAAGCGAAACCAGGGGACCGCCGCCGATGCCGAGCACGGCGTCGCGCACGACCTCGAATGCCGGCATGGCCGCGACCACGGCGCCGAATCAAGGCTCGCGACGCTGACGGCGGGCAGCGCCGAGGCGTTGACGCCCGCGTCCATGGTTGCGCGCAGGTCCGGAATTCGCCGGAAGTTGAGGGCGAGAGCCATCACGATGCCGCAGGAAAGGGCGCTCATCACGGACCAGACGCCGCTGACCGCCGTGGCCGTGGTGGGGCCCCATTGAGGCTCCGCCAGGAAGCTGAGATCGAGTTTTGGGAGAACCAGGAGCGACAGGACCAAATTGACCAGAATGACGACGATGATCGGCGCCGCCGCCGCGGCGATGGACGGATGCTGCGACGCCGCTTTTCCGTGCGCGATCTCGGCCGGATCGAATTCGCGGGCCGTCGTTGCGCGTTCACGCATTTTCTCGTCGTCAGCGAGGCTCTCGGCCGGAGGAGGCGCGCCGTCGCCAAAACCTTCGCCTTTCCGTTTCGCCGCGGCCTCCTCGCGGGCGAGCCACCACAGGCCGAAGCCCAGCATGATCAGCGAGGCCAGCACGCCGAGACCGGGCGCAGCGAACGGCGTCGTGCCGAAGAAGGGCATCGGAATGGTGTTCTGGATCGACGGCGTACCGGGCATGGCGGACATGGTGAAGGTCGAAGTGCCCAGCATGATCGCCGCCGGCATCAGGCGGCGAGGAATGCCCGCCCACCGGAAAAGGTCTTGCGCCATCGGCGCGATCACGAAGAAGGCGACGAACAGGCTGACGCCGCCGTAGGTGACGATCGCTCCGCCCAAAACGACCGCGAGTATGGCGCGCTTCGCGCCGAGTTTTTGGGTCATGAAATCGGCGATCGCGGTCACCGACCCCGAGTCCTCCATCAGCTTGCCGAACAGCGCGCCGAGCAGGAACAGCGGGAAGAACTGGGCCAGAAAGCCGGCCGCGCTGCGCATGAACGTCTGCGTCCAGTGCGCCAGCAAAGGCTCCCGCGAAAAGAGCGCCGCCGCGATTGCGGCGAGCGGCGCGAGCAGGAGGACGCTCCAGCCTTTGAACGCGAGCCAGATCAGGAGGCCGAGCCCGATCAGGATTCCGGCGAGGCCGATGAGGTCTGAAACGCTCATCGCTCAACACTCCTCCAGCAGAACCTCGAGATCGGTCGTCGAGTGTTTGCCGATATCATCACCGTGCGTCGCGAGGAACGCGTCGGCGCTGCGCCGTCCCTCCTCTTTCAGCAAGGTGAGAAAGCCCCATTCCGCGTTGAGCTTCGAGGAGGCGCCGAACCCCGCGAGCGCGTCGGTCATGATCCTGTGCGTGCGCATTCCGGCCCAACGCGCGCCCTCGCCGGTTCCCGGATCAGCCACTTGCCGTAAGAGCGCGATCATCCGCAACTCCTTCATCAGTGGCGAGTTGAACGAAATCTCGTTGAGGCGATTCAGGATCTCGCTCGCGGTGTAAGGTCCATGGCGAGATAGGCAGGAGAGGGTTCATCAGCCGATCGACCGGCGAGCGTTGCAGCGGGCTGGTGTCAAGCGTCCAGCGTGAACTTCGCCGCTTCCGCGACGCGCCTCCAATAAGCGTCCAAGGCCGCGCGCGCCCCCTCCGCGCCGCCCTCCATGTGCCCGCTGACCAGCACGGCCGCGTTCATCGCGCCGGCCGAGGTGCCGGAAATCGCTTCGATCTTGAGCCACGGCTCCTCAAGAAGCCGATGGAGCACGCCCCAGGTGAAGGCGCCATGAGACCCGCCACCCTGCAGGGCGAGGTCCGCGAGAACAGGGTCTCGGGCGGTCCCGTTCTGCTTTGCCGCATTCTTCGCCATGACTGCCGACCCCCAAGGCAAAATTCGCGCGCGCGTTCAACTGTTCAAATAACAACAGGAAACTCGCGCCCGCTTGGAACCACCAAACACTGTCAACACCGCGCCTTAGCGTCTGCGATCCGTTGTTGGGACGAGGTTAGCTGCTGAATACCCGGGCCCTGAGGCGAGAGTATTCTTCTTCTGAAATCGACCCCGCTGACTTCAGTCGATCCAGCTTCTCGATCTCGTCAGCAGCGCTGAAACCGACGACTTGGCGCAATTCGTCGCGCGCCTGTTGCGCTCGCGCTTGATTGCGCTCAGCCATGCCCCCGCCTTGCGTGAGGATGTAAGCAAAAATTCCGATATAGGAAAACAGTAGGAGCGCGATCACCCAGAGAACTTTCACCCATCCGGAAACGTCATGACGGCGAAATAGATCGCTGGCTACGCTGACAAACAACCAAAACCATAAGACGAACATAAAAATGGCAAAGGCGTCGGCGACGAAATTCCTGAATGTGAAGCCACCCTCGAAAAGCATTGTATCCTCCTCTATTCTTTTGCCCCCGCGTCGACAGACAGCCGCCCTTTCGGGGCCGCACCCGTCGGCGGGCTAAACAAGCTGGCAATTAGCGGACTTTGCGGCGCAATCCTAGTAGGACGTCGACGCATAATCGCGAAGCCAAATCCGGACGGCGGCGAGTTTGACGGCGGCGGGGTAGTTTTCAGCGGCTTGTCATAGCGGGCTTGGCGCCGCGAGATACGAAAGGCGGCCTCGCGCAAAGAGAAGCCGCCCCGTCCGGCGGAGGGGGCGGCTCATTTCGAAGCCGAATCTCTTATGACTTATCAGCTCTTCGGGGCTTCGGCGGGCGCGGCGGGGGCGGTCATCGGCTTGGCCGAACTCCGCGCCCTCTGGTGGGCCGTCCTGCGCTGCTGCCGCTGGTGGCTCCTGTGTGACCCGGTCGACGTGGAGGGCGCCATGCTGGAAGCCGCGGGGGCGGCGGGAGCCGTGGACTGGTCGGTCTGGGCGAGGGCGGCAAGGGGGGACAAAGCGATGGCAGCCCCGAGGCCGATCGCGGCAACCTTCTTGAGCATGAGCTTCTCTCCAAAGTTCATATAAACTGATTTGTCTGCACGGTGGCTAATTACCCAATCCAACATGAATTGGAGATGAACACTCGAGGCGCCCCGAATGCCTGGTCCTGCGGATGTCGCCTCGAATATTCACATTGCATTCAGTCCGGTAGCGAACAATGGATCTCGCCGTTTGGCAAAGGACTTTCGTCGCATGGTCGCGCTCGCCTTGGTCTGCCGCGCCGCGTTCTTCACCCTCTCCGCGACCTGCGCCTGGACGCCCGCCGCGTTGGCGGAGCCGCCGCGCGCCGCCCGTGCGGATGACGGTTGCGCCAACCTCACCTCTCCTTTCGGAATCGAAGGCCATGAACATCAGATCGCTCATGCCTCCGACTCCGGGAGGAACGAGCGCTCCCGCGATCAGACCCATGCGCGCGTCCGGCAAGCGCGCGTTCGGCGGGCGGGAGCGCGGGTTGCGCCGCGCGGGCGCCTGCAAGGGGTCGCGCCGGGCGATGCGCTGTACATGGCCGCTCTCTTCGGGCACAAGCCGCCCCGGCCGAATTCGGCGCCCGAGCTATGCGGGGAAATGCTTCAATGGCTCGCAACTCGACCCTGAACATTGCCGTCGGGCTGATCGCGGGGATTGCCGTTTCCGTCGCCGCCTATCAGGCTGACGTCGTCTTCGCGCCCCTGACGCTTGGGCTTTTCGTCATTGCACTAGTCTGGCCGATGCAAGACTGGCTGCAACGACGGATGCCCGCGCTCCTTGCGCTTGCAATCACCATGACTGTTACGGTCGCGATCATGCTGGCGTTTGCTTCACTCGTCGTCTGGGGCTTTGGGCACGTTGGCCGGTCGGTTATCGCCAACTCGGGCCGCTATCAGGCGATCTTTGACGCCGCGGTCGTTTGGCTCGAAAGTCATGATATATCGGTCGCCGGCCTGTGGGCGGAACACTTCAACGTGAGCTGGCTGCTGCGCTGGGCGCAGCAGATCACCGGCCGCGTCAACACAACTCTGGGCTTTTGGCTGATAACGCTCGTCTACGTGATCCTGGGCCTTATGGAGGTAGACGATCTGCGCCGAAAGGCTGAGGCCTTTCTCGCGCTCGATGCGGCCCGCATGCTCCTGTCGGCGACCGCAGATACGGCGCGCAAGTTCCGAAAATACATGGTTGTGCGAACGCAGATGAGCCTCGCCACCGGCCTGCTCGTCGGCCTCTTCGCCTGGTTCGCGGGGCTTCAGTTCGCGGTGGAGTGGGGCGTCATCGCCTTCGCGCTGAACTATATCCCATTCATTGGGCCCTTTGTCGCGACGTTGTTCCCGACCCTGCTCGCAATGGCGCAATTGGCGTCGTGGCAGGCGGTTCTCGGCGTTTTCGGCGTTTTCGTCTGCCTCAACGTCATCCAGTTCGTCATCGGCAGTTATGTCGAGCCGCGCGTATCGGGCAACGTTCTCTCGATCTCGCCCATGGTCGTGCTGTTCGCCGTCTTCTTCTGGACCTTTCTCTGGGGCCTGTACGGGGCCTTTATCGGCGTGCCGATCGCCATCGCCGCGCTAACGTTCTGCGGCCATTATCCGTCGACCCGATGGATCGCCGAGCTACTCGGCGGCCCGGCCCCGACAATTGCGTCGAGCCGCGACTAGTCGGCGGCCACCGCCTCAATATGGACGCGCTCGGGCTCGAGCAGGCGTATGGAACCATCTGGTCCGGCGGCTAGCGAATGGACGTAGAAATGCGTCGGCTCGCCGGGGGGGCCCATTACCGGCGACGGGGCCGAGAGGATCTTCATGCGCCCGCAAGAGCCGATCCAGTCGATGTGGCGATGGCCATGCATAACCACAACCGTTCCGCGTAGGGCCCCAAGACGCGCAAAAACCAACTGCCGTTGATGAGTGCGGTTCCGACCCGCTCGGAGAACGCGTCAACCGGCATCGGGTATTCGGCGAGGTGGTGGTGCAATGCCACGATCCAGCGCGCCTTCGGATGAGCGTCCAGCGCTGCCGTCAGGCGCAGCGCCTGGGCGGCCGAGATCATGCCGAGCGCGTTGGTGAACGAGAAATTCGTGTCGGCGTTCGAGTCGAGCAGCGCGATCCCGAGCCCGTCCTCCTCGGCGGGCCGCACGATCAGCGGAAAGAGATCGCTCCAAAGCCGGGCGAGGCGAGCCGACCGCCGCAAGCCGCCTGTGTCCGCGAACGCTTCGAGCTCGGCCCGTCGCGGTTCGAGCGCGGCGGCCAGCGGGGGTCCGGGTGTTTTGGCGTCGAAGCTGGCGAGGCGCACGCGTCCGCCCTGGACCGCAGCGATCGCCGAAAGCGCGCGCATCTTGCGCAGCGTCTTGACCGGGCTGAAGGGCAGATCGAGCCGCGCGGGGTTGGTCCGATCGACAATGTTGACATCGTGGTTGCCGGGCAGGATGAGCGTGCGGCGGGCGAGGTCCGGGTGAGCCTCGAGGATGTCGAGAAACTCGGCCCATTCGGCGGCAATTCCGGCGTCAGTCATATCGCCGCTGACGAGCACGAGGTCGAGCGGCTCTGTGACGTCCAGAGTCGCGAGCCGCTCAATCACGCGGACGAGCCGCCCATTGCCGCGCGGGCCGGCGCGCCCGCTCTCGATACGAAAGCCGTAGCGCTCCCCGACGACATGCACGTCGGAAAGATGCGCCACTCGCCAGACGCGGTCGACGGGGTCGCCGGCGTCGAACGCCTCGAGATCGAGTGGCTGATCTGCGGTTGCGTCCGCAAAGCCCCAGACGAGCGCCGCGACCGCGAGATAGGCGGACATTACGACGATCGCGTTGGAGATGGTCGGAAGGATGAGGAGGTGCGGCGACGCAAAATCCGCGACTGTCCCGATCCAGCGGGTCGCCGGCCACGTCAGGAGTGCGACCAGCACCGCGACAGCGAAGAGAAGAAGCCCGGAGCCGGCACAGCTGATCGCTCGCAGGCGCGCCAGCGCCGCCCCCTTGCGGCTCTTCAGCGACCGTTCGGTCAGGTGCCTCAACGGCCTCGCGCCAGAGGGCGTATCCGGGCTGGACCGCTAGGGCGTTGAGCGACCAGAAATTCGCTTCGGCAAGCCGGAACAGCGGGCGCCAACCGATCCATGCGACCGCCAGAACGGCCAGCACGGCGATCGCGGCGCCGATCCCTGTCGCCTCGGCGAGCCGGTCCGAGGCCTCGCCGATCCAGCCACCAAGCACCAGCGGCGCGAGGCCAAGCAAAACGGCGGGCAGCAGGATCGACGTCGCCCAGGCGAAAATAAGCTTCGGCAGGCTGATTTCGGCAAGCAGACTGCCCGCGATGGCCAGAAGCGAACGCTGCTTCGTTGCGCAGCGGTCGTTCTCCATATCGCCGAGGCGCGGATCAAGAACCCGCTTTGCACTTTCTGGCCCAAGGCGGGCGCGCTGTGTCCGGGCAGCGGGATCGTTCATGTCGCGGGCTCGCTGTATACAGAGCGCCATCTGGCTTGGATCAGCTGGAGAGCGACAACTGTGATCGACCCGAAAATTCGAGGTTTTCAACACAATCGGCCCGAGGCGGTCCCGGGCGTTAGACGTCATCGACCGGCTAACTCGTCATTGCTACTTGTCGATCGCGGGGGTGCGCGAAAACTCTGCTCCGTTATGCGCCCGGCGAGCAAAACACCAGGGAGGCGCTGGATGCAATGAAGGCCCTCACCTTCGCGGCCGGGTTCTCCCGCGCGCGCGGACCTCATTGGAGCTTCAGCGCCGGCCCCGCCATGAGGATCAGCGCTCATCGGAGGCGCTCCCGACCCGATCCGGCGACGAGGGTTCGTCGGAGAAGCTGAGCGGATCGTGCGCGAGCGGCGCTGCTTGCGGCCCGAGGACCTCGAACGGCCGTTCCAAGTGCGACGGGGGCGCCCTGATCATACTCCGGCCCGTGGCCACAAGGGACAAGAGGACTGCGGCGGCAGCCATGAAGTAGAATACGCCATCGATATCGAAACGCGCCATCAGGCTTGTGCCGACAAGAGGGCCGATCACCGAGCCGAGCCCGCTCACCAGGACGAGCCGTCCGCTGACCGCCACCACTCTATCGGCTGGCATACTGTCGTGCGCGAGGGCGACGCAGACCGGGTAAAGTGTCGACATGAAGCCGCCCAGGAGAGCCGCAGTCGTCAGAACTATCGGTAGGGAGCGCGGCAGCACCACCATCGCAACGGCGGCGCTGGCAAATCCAAGGCCGAGCGCGGCCAACACGACGCGCCGGTCAAAGCGGTCGGAAAGCCGGCCGACCGGCACCTGAAACGCAAGCCCGCCTAGCACTGACACGAGCATGAACAGCGCGATCGTTGCTCGCTCGATGCCCTCGCCCTGCATCCATGCCGGCACGAGCGCGTAGAATGAGCTGCCGATGAGCCCGCTAACCGCGCAGCCCGTAACCGCCACCGGCGCCGCACGCGAGAGTTGGCCAAAGGGGAGTGGCGTCGTTGCGGTCATCCGGGGCGGCTCGGCTCTGGTCGTGCTCACCATGACCAGCGCCACGGCGAACAGGGCGGCGATCCCATTGAATGGTGCGGCCGTCTCAATATCGGCGCGGCCGATCAGGAGCTGTCCCACCGCAAGGGCCAGGAAGGCGCCGACCATGTAAACCGAGAAGACCCGTCCGCGTTCGGACGGCCGGGCCTTGGCATTGAGCCAACTCTCGGTCGTGATAAATATTCCAGAGCAGCCGAAGCCGATGACCCCGCGCAGAATCAGCCATGGCAATGGCCCAACCCAGAGCGGCATGGCCGCGGTCGCGGCGACCACGAGGCCGCTGAACGCCGCGTAGGCGCGGATGTGCCCGATCCGCTCGATGATCCGTCCACACTGCAACGCGCCGAGAGTGAAGCCGGCGAAATAGCTGCTGAGCACCAGACCGGCCATGGTCGCGCCAAAATCCGCGATCGCGACCCGCAAGGAAATGAAGGTGCCAAAGAAGCCATTGGCAAGCTGGATGACGCTCGTCGCGATGACCAGCGTTCCGATCTGCGCGCGCATCGATCCGGTCGGCCCCATTGCTCTCCACCGTCTCGCCGCCGGTAGCGGAATCCGGCCGTGGCCTATCCAACCTTGCCAGTCTCGCGCTGCGGGCCGTCGACATCAACAGGCTTCGTGTCAGCGCGGTTTGCTGAACTCGGCGCGTCTATCGTCGCGCCCTGTTTGGGACGAGTGTTCATGGTTAATTCAGAGTAACGGGCGTACTGAAGCTGCGGACGGGTCGAACGAACTCGCCTTGGAGGAAAAACACAATGCTCAAGATGATCGCCTTAATTGCCCTTGGCTCGGCCATAGCCTTTACCCCTCTCTCCGCTATTGCGCAGAGCGACCAGTCGGCCGCTCCTGCGGCGGGCGCTCCAGCCGCCAAAGCCCCGACAGGGTCGCACAAAAGCCAGATGCGGCATCGGGCCAATATGAGCAGGGAAAGGGCTAGGGCCTCGGCCCACCACATGCACCACATGCAGCACAAAACCACTCCGTGACGGCGTGCGCGCGAGGCGCGGCTGCCTCTGCTATCGTCTGTTAGACGGTGCTCGCCCAAGGAGGTTTCATCATGTCGAAAATAGCACTTGCCATCGGGTTGGCGGGGCTGCTGCTCGCCACGGCCTCGACGACAGGATCTGCCATGCCCATAGTGCCGCTGTCGAAAAGCGCGATCAGTGGCCCCAGCAGCGACCTCGACCTGGTGAGATGGCGAAATTGCTGGCGCGATCGCCGGGGAAATCGTCGTTGCAATTGGTGTTGGCGCGATCGCTGGGGACGCGTTCGCTGCGGGTGAGCGCCACGCTCGAGAGGCGCGACGGCCAATACCGGCCGGCGTGCGTTGTCCCACCGGCCAGGGTCACGTCACGCTCGCGCTTGGCGAGCCTCGCTATAGGCCTCGGCCCCATGGTCGCGGATTAGGGCCTCAGCGTCGGCTTTCGCACCGATTGCATTCAAGTCTTCTTCGCGTCGAGCAGGGCGCCTTCCTCGAAGAGGAAGCCCCGCGGCACCAGCGCCGATCAGCGGGGCGATAATGAAGAGCCGGGCGCTCAGGGATCGCAGCCAGCATGGACGGGATGGAGGACTGACCGTGCCGGATCGCCTGGGGCGTCGCCTGCAGATTTTTCTTGCGCCGCCAAGGGCTTAAACATGATCGTCGGCGTCCTGACCTGAACAGCCTATTCCCATGCACAGAAAGCTATCTTTGTCCTTTCGGCGTCTTCGGGGGCGCGGCCCCCGGCGTGGGTAAACAAACCACGGCAAGTTCGTCACCGGCGAAGTCGTCGCCGCGATCGGCGACCGACTCGCCGAGGGACAGACGCTGACGGACGCGAAACCGGGTCTGGTGGAGTCGCTCGGCACGTTCACCCGCAGCGCCGTCGACGTGGCGGCCGGCGCCATCGTGGCGCCTGTGGTAATCGCCGATCCGACGAAAACGAAAAGGCGATCGACGCCGCGGAATCGCCCCTTTCCGAACGCGCCATCGCCATCCTCGAGGAAATGGCCGCGGGGCGCACGAGCGACTACGTTTTCTCCGGCCAGCGGGCCGGCCGCCCGTTGTCGGGCATGGCGTTTGAAATGCTCTTGCGGCGCATCGGCTCGCCCTACACGGCGCACGGCTTTAGATCCTCGTTCCGCGACTGGGTGGGCAACGAGACGCAGTTCCCGCGCGAGCTCGCCGAACACGCGCTCGCGCATGTCATCGGCGACAAGGCAGAGCAAGCCTACCGGCGATCGGACGCGCTGGCGCGGCGGCGCGAGCTGATGGACGCATGGGCGCGCCATTGCGAGGGCGGGGCGGGCGACAACGTAGTGGCGTTCAGGCGGCTGAAGGAGAACCGCCAAGACGGATGGCGCGGCTATGTCGAGGAGATCGTCGAGGAGATCGTCCCCGATGAGGAGTGACTTTCAAAAATCGCCTCGTTTTCGATCGGCCCGAGGCTTGCCTAAAGATCGGCTCGAAAGCCTCGATTTTCAAAATCAACCCCAACTGAAAGATTCCCCCAATGCCTTAGGCAATGGCGCCGCAGCGCCTATTGAACTCACAATTGGCGCTTGCGCCCGGATCGCGCGTGTGCACCGCGACGTGATCGACGAAGCCATGAAGACGGGAGCCCTCCCGTTCCATCGCGATACTGAAGGTCATCGCGTCTCGACGTGGCCGGCGCTCACAGAGTGGTTGCGCCCAAGGGCCGAGGAGCCGGCCCGATGAGCGACAGCGTTTTCAAGCAGTCCGGCGAGACCCTTCCGAACCGCGAACAGGAGGACGAAAGCATGGGTGTTGGTCGAGTAGTGAACATGAAGGGCGAGCCGATCAATGATGCCTCGCCGCTGAAAGACATAATCGTCTCGCCTGAAATTTGGCAACTGGAGGCGGCGCCGAGATACCGCGAACACGTCACCGAAGACGAAGCCGCCGTTGCGTTCGGTAAGGCCTAGTAGCCAATCATGAAGATCCCACATCAAAATTCAGGAGAAAACTCGATGCAAAAGGAAGAGTGGCCGGAATCTGTAGAGAGCACAGTCGCCGAATCGATCGAGACCGCGTCAACGGTAACACGGGAGAGACTGGAAGCCGCAGCTGTGAAAATTCAGGAGCTCGCGAACCAGTTCCAAGACGATTACGATCTTCATTGGAAATTGCGACAACTCGCGAAGCAAACTCGCGGCAAACTGATCGATCCCGCGACCGCGAAGGTTACTTGGATGTACGAGGACCCCTTCGACAGCTTTGCCGGTATCCTTTATTTAGCGCGCGCTCCGGAGAACGATGTGTGGATCGATATCGACG
The DNA here is from genome assembly GCA_963758335.1 of uncultured Alphaproteobacteria bacterium. Classification (GTDB taxonomy): domain Bacteria; phylum Pseudomonadota; class Alphaproteobacteria; order Rhizobiales; family Beijerinckiaceae; genus Roseiarcus. Next base: position 538,427 of record CAVWVF010000006.1, read on the forward strand.
ATTTGCCTGCCCAAACGAGGGAAGCGTTGTTGACGAAGATCAACGCTGGAGAAATCGAAGGCGATCAGCCGGAAAGAGAGCGATGGCCGTTTTGGGCGAGGGCTCAACTGGAGGGGTAACAGTCCCCGCTCGACTCTAAGCTGAAAGCAACCGGCGCAAGAGGTCAGAAAGCCGATGTTTCTACTTCGGCCTGCAGCTTGACCCTCGACATTGACGCCGAGGCCGCGAGCGGCTTCCCCGCGGACGTCGAAAGCGTGGTGCGAGACCACGCGCGGGACTTGGGGATTACGGACTTCGGCTTTGAGGGGGGGTAATGAGCGCCGGTGCCCGCCGGAAAGTGGCGCTCGGGCGGGTGGTGCTGAAAAGCGCTGGACAAATACGCACAGATGAAGGCCCGAACCGAAGGATTTCCTCATGACTCCGCGCCTGAAACTCATCGGCCCGGAACCTGAAAAGCGCACAGTCACGAAGCGCACAGTCTCGAAAGGTCGCCCGGCCGGCCGTCCGCCGAACCGAGAGCTACGGACCCGTGAGCACCTGACGCCGGTAGAGATCGAGCGCCTCATCGAGGCGGCCAAGGGAAATCGGCAAGGCCACCGGGATGCGACCATGATCCTGCTCGCGTTCAGGCATGGCCTACGCGCAGCCGAGCTTGTCGATCTTCGTTGGGATCAGGTCGGCTTCGACGAGGGCGTCCTGCACGTTCGCCGGGTCAAGAACGGCACGCCGGCGACGCATCCGCTGTCGGGAAAGGAACTTCGGGCCTTGCGCAAACTTCAGCGCGAGAGCGGCGGCAATCCGTTCGTGTTCGTCAGCGAGCGCGGCGCGCCGTTCTCAGTCTCGGGCTTCCGCCGGATGATCGAGCGGGCCGGGCGGGCGGCCGGCCTTGAGATCAAGGCGCATCCGCACATGCTGCGGCACGCGACTGGCTACGCTCTCGCCAACAAAGGGACGGACACCCGGACCTTGCATAGGCCATAGGAACATCTCAAACACCGTGCGCTACACGGAACTCGCAGCGGGCCGCTTCAAGAACCTCTGGAAAGATTGAAGGCGTCGACCTCTATGACGAGGTCGAGGTCGAGGTCGAAATCGACGTTCGCCGTCCAGTTGGTGCCGAACTGGAACGCCATGACGATGCCGCTGACCACGCCCATGCCGAACGACAGCGCAAATATCTTGAGCCAGAAGTCGAAAATCCGCCGATAGACCGGGTTGCCGGTGATGAGCCGCGCGCCTTCTAGCGTTGCGAGCCATGCGGCAAGGCCAATGGTAAAGGCCGGGAAGATGATATGGAAGCTGACGACGAAAGCGAACTGTAGCCGAGACAGGAAGACCGGATCGAGGGCCACAAACAAACTCCGACGAATATAACACTTGGCGGCGGCGACATCCTGGTCTCCGCCGCCGCGATCGTTCGGTTTTCAGTAGCAGGGCGGGTAGGGATAGACGCCGCAGCTGTAGTAGGGATAGGCGTAGGGGTGGTAATAGGCGCCGGCCGCCGCCGCGCCGACAGCCGCCGCACCGACAGCCCCGACCGCAGCGCCTGCTGCGAACCCGGCGGTGGGATGAGCGTACCATGCGCCGTGCCATGCCGCGCCGTGGTAGCCGACGCCGCCGACGAAGGCCCGGCCGCCATAGCCGCGCGCCGCAAACCAGTCGATAAAGAGCGAAGCCGGTCCGGTCGCCTTCGACAGGCCTCCTTCGAGCACCGACACCTCGAAAGTCAATTTGTCGCCTTCGAGTTTTGGCGTTTTCAGGACAACGACCGCGTCCTCGACGGAAGCGCCGTCCACGCTCAGCACCGAAATCGTGGCGTTCGGCGGATCGTGGGCGAAGCTGTTACTGCCCTCATCCCATTCCTTGAGAAAATCCTTGGTCAGCACATGCCCCGCCGCTCTCACCGGGCGATCGGCGAAGACGATGAAATTCGACGACACATCGGTCATCGTGAGAGTGTTGCCCTGAAGACTTGCCCCCCGCGAATTGATGACCGCGAGCGAGGGGATCATGGCGCTACTGGCCGCGACGCCAATCGTCTTCTGCGCGGGCGCGGCGATCGCGTCCTGGGCCGACGCGCCCAGCGGCGTCGCGACAAGTGCGACAAGCCCCGCGCACAGGCCAATGGCGGCATTGCTCAACATGGTCGTTTGCTCCATCTCCGTTGGACTCTCGACGAAATCGCCTCTTCGTTATAAGCGCAGCCACGCCCCGACAGCGCCTCCTTGCATGATGCTTAAGGCGCCGCCCTCCGAAAGCCTCAGTCGGCCTCACCGCCCCGCGTTAGGGCGAAATGGTGTTTGCCGCGGAGCCGCCGCTTGACCACACGGCCGTTGTGCACGGAGATCGTCGGATCAGATCGCTTCTGAGCGCCCGGAGCCGAGCCAGCGTGCGGTCTTCGTCGGCCCCGGTCAGCCGGCTGAAGCCCACGACGTCGGAGGGACATTTTCCATGCGACTGCCGTTGGAGACGCGCGCGCGCTGCCTCGGCGGCAGGGCTCGACGGCCCTATGACGGACGGACGATGGTGTTTCATTCATTGGTCGATCCTTTCTGAAGGCTTATACGCTAGCGTGCCTGAACAGACCATGAACAATATCGTAAAAGCCATTCAGTAGGTTAATGTTTTTCGCTTTTCGATTCCGAAGCGAGGCCATTGCCGAATTTGGCGGCTCGCCATTCCGACTTTGGCAGTTCTTTCGTCTGCAGGAGGGCCTACGAGGCCGTGGACGGCGTGCGGGCTCGGCCAGCGTTCCCTTCGCGAGGATTGAGACGGCGACCAGTGGGCTTCCCGGCAAGCCCTGCTTGGCCGGGCGGCCCGATTGCGATGTCGGTCGGCTTCAGCGTGGCCGACCAGATGGAGCCATGCAGGACGCGGAGATGGTCGAGCCCGAGCCGAGGTCGACCATGTTGAGGTCGAGGTCGACGCCCAGCCGGGCCGGTCGAGCCGATCGAGCGCCTCGCCGAGCCGTTTAAACGCGTCGCGAGCCCGTCGCGAGAGCCGATATTAGGGCCGATGTTAGGGCCGGCACCGAGCGCCTAGACGAACGCTGGTCATCTCAATGAGTTAGGCGAAAGGTTCGACGGAAGGCTACTCCGCCGTATCCCCGATGGTCGAGCCGGTCCGGTCGAGCCGGGCCGAACTCGCGCTCGATCCCGACCTTCGCCGCCGGCCATGTGACCCGGAAGGGAACGCGATACGGCGCGGCGGCGGTCGCCCGGATGCTGGCCTGACGGCCCCTCGGGATCGCCCATGAGGAGGCCGCTGAGCGGCCTCGAAGCTCTTGAAGGTCCCCGATACATCCGGCGAGGGCCTGAAGGTGCGGCTGCAATCGACCGCCGACGGCCGCTTGAGGGCCGCCGACGACATCGCCGCACGGACGCGGGAGCGCGACGGTTAATCTGCTCAGCAACTGGCGCCAGTTTCCGAAGGGGCGCGACGGCAAGCGTGTTTCGTGGTTTTCCGGGGCCGGAAAAAATTTAGCGCGTGGATGTCCTCCGACTCGCCGAGTCACCATCCTTGACAAAATTGGAAAGGCGCCGCCTCATCGGACGGGTGCGGCGATACAGACACGCGCAACGCCAAAAACGGTAAGGGTCGCGTCGCACGCGCGACTGTGCCGATCGCCCTGTCGAGGCCCGGCAGAGGGTGAGACTCCGGACCCAATTCAATTCGAAAGAGTCTTGCCCGACGGAGGAGACTTGCAATGCTTTCTCGCTCACGCACGTTTATCGCCGCAGGGTTGGTGATCGGCTTCGTCTCACCAGTGATGGCGCAACAGCCTATGCGCCACTATGTCACCTACTTCAAGTATTCTGACGCTGCTATAAAAGCCATGACGGAGAACCCACAAGACCGCGAAGCTGCAGCCCGAAAACTGGCTGAGGGCTTCGGCGGAAAAGTGGACGTGATCTATTGGATGACATCGGGCCCCTACGACGGATTTGCCGTGTTCGAATATCCGGATGACGTGACTGCGGCAGCATCGGTCGCGCTTACCCGTTCGTCGGGAAATTTCCAGAACAGCCAATCTATCCCCCTTCTGAATGCGGAGGAGTTCAAGGCGGCAATGCAGACCGCTTTGAAGAGCTGCACTGCTTCGTCCGCCTTAAGCCGCGCTGACGGCCTCCAAAAGGGCGGAAAGCGGGCGTTTCGCACCTGATTTTCTGCACCGCGTAACCCGCTGATTTCTTTGACGTCGATACTTGGTCAAAAATGCACACGTGAGGTCGGCCCGAGCGGCGGCCGCATTCATCCCGCACGAAACCGGTCAGGGGCTTGCGGGTTTTACTGTGAGACCTTTAGATTCTTACCTGAGGGATCATAGACAAGACGAGTCGAACATTGTCATTGAGGCGCGGGGCGATCAAGCTGCAGCCAAGAGATCGACGACGCGTTGGATGGCGGTGTCGGCGCGGTGATAGGCGGCTTCGAGCCGGCTGTCTGGACGGTGTTGCGGGTCCGGCCGGTGATGGAAGCGGCTGTTGGCGAGGGGGCCGCACAGGCGCTTGTGGAAGAAGAGGAAGAGGAGGGCGACTTGGACGCCCTTGGGTGAGAGCCGGTAGGCGTAGCGCGAGCCGTCGCGCTCGATCAGGCCGTGTCCCTTGAGCTTGCGCAAGTCGTAGCGGAGCTGGTTCAGGCGGTAGGTCTTCTCAGAGAGGTCGAAGGTGTCGAGGACGGCCTGATGGATCTGCCGGGCCGTCCAGCCGCCGATCTGAGGACCGCCATGCAGGAGGACCTCGAACAGGCGGATGATGCGCGGCTCGTGGATCTTGAGGCCGGGATAACGCACCGCGCCGATGGTGATCGGATGGGCGAGGCGCTGCAGCAGCGGGAAATCGACATGCACGTTGAGCCACTCGGCCTGGAAGCCGGCGAAGCGATCCGTGATCAGCTGGAAGGTGGTCCGCACGGCATCGAGATGGTCGAGCCCCTTAAGCAGGCCGAAGTCGGTGAGATTGTTGGAGACCAATTCGTTGCGCAGAAAGGTCAGGAACTTCTCATACTGTTTGAGGAAGCCGCTCTTGAAGTAGGCGCGGAAGACATGATGGCCGTGCTCGATCTGGTCGATGACCGTGGCCAGCTTGCCATGCATCCGGCGACTGACCCGCTTGCCGAAGATCGTGGCGATCTTGTCGGCGCTGAGCCGCCACAGGCCGAGTTCGCAGCTGCGCTCGAATAGCTTGTGGATGGGAAAGTGACGCCTGAAGATGAAGTTGCGGCAGTACTCGATCTGGGAGATGGCGTAGAAGCGTGACAGGTTGAGCTTGGCGCGCTCCTTCTTTGAGAACTTCGGTCCGAGGATCAGGGTCCAGTAGTCGAGGCGCCGGCGAATGATCTCTGGGCTCAGCCGGTCGGCCGACGCCTGCAGCGCCGCTGCATCGTCGACGGCGAGGAAAGCGTTGTCATGCTTGCGGAAGCCGATCCCCGCCCGCTTCAGCTCCTGCTCGATGAAGCTGTGGCCGTTGAGATAGTAGGCGGTCTGGAAAGGGAAGAAGGAAGCCACCCGCACAACCATCGGTCCGAGCGCCTCGTCGCGGACATAGAAGTAGTAATGCGTGAAGCGGCTGCGCTGGTGCGCGACGATGCGGTAGTGCGGGTCCTTGGCCGGGTACTTCGGCAGGCTGATGCGGAAGGTCGGCCCTTGCTCCATGCTCTTGAAGATGAAGTAGACACACCGCAGCACGTGGTCCTCCTTGCGTACCCCCTTCTCGGCCCATTCGATCGGGATCGCGTGATTGCGCGCGTAGGCTTCCACCCAATTCTGGTAATCGGCCGTCCGCTGGCTCAGCGCCTCCTTGCTGACCTCCGCCACCCCGACGATCTCACGGAAGAAGTGGACGACCAGCTCGGGCCGCGACAGCGCCGTCAGATAGCCGCGAATGACAATCCGGTCGAAGCAGTGATAGACGAAGACCAAGAAGTCGCCGAACAGCTTGGTGAACAAATCCATGGCAGCCCCCTCGGTACCCGGCAGGGATCGAAAGGCGATCCGGCGTCGACCGGGCAACAGATGGTGGAGGGGAAGAGCTTTCGCCTCGCCGAGGAGGTCCGCTCCATCCAGCGTCGGGCGGCTGACCGCCATGGGCGCGTCGTCACTGTTGGTCAGCTGGTCCTGTTCTCTACCGAAACCGGCGACGCCTGGCTGCTCGACCCGTCCGATCAACTCGCCGCAAGGCTGGCCCGCGACGGCGACCCGGAACCCGTCCACATCGAAGAAAATGATACCTCCTTCGTCATCGATTGGAAGGGCAACTATCGCATCGAGGGACCCGCCTTCATCTATTCCGATCGCCAGACCCGGCGCGTCTCAACCATCCTCGGATACCCCACGCACCTGCTCGCGCCACCGTCCTGAAATTTCAAATATCTTTGGCTAGACCTATTAGGGTGTTTGGTTCACGTACCGAGGCAGAGCACCATGGACACGATACCGCTACGGGATGCCATTCATGCGCTGCGAGGCGAAATCCTGGCGGCTCGCGGGGAGGCCGCAAGCCAGGGCGTCCAATTCGAGCTTGGTCCGATCGAGATGGAATTTCAGGTCGTGGCGAGAAGAGAAATTGGGGGCGAGGCCAAGGTCGGCTTCCACATATTCGCTGCCGAGGCGAGCGTTGGCGTTAGCGGCAAGGGCGCCGATGAACGAACACAGAAAGTTAAGTTTGTTCTCAATCCCGTTTTGGTCGATGCGACAGGCGGGCGATCAAAAGTTGACATCTCAAGGGAAGGCACGCGGGAAAAAGATAAGCCGTCAGAAACCACGCTAGAGCGTCGCTGAAATGGTGAGAATGATTTGAGTCAGCGGTTATGGAGCCGAGCCGCGTCATTGAAGTGTTGCAGAACGGCAAGAGCCGAGGCAGCGGGTATATCGTAACGCCACGTCATGTGCTGACCGCCCGCCATGTTCCCAAGCCGGGGAACATTGGTACGGAGTGCATGGTCCATGCGCTTCGTGTTCCCGGCGAACGGGCGACGCTATGCGCTCAGGAGTCACGCCCGGCGCCGCTCCCCGCGAAAGTCGGCTGGGTCTCTTCCGAGCACGACCTCGCGTTGATCGAAATCACCGAAGACCCCTTGAGCCTCCCGGGGCCGATTTTCTTTGGAGATGTCCCGGATGACGGTCGTCCGCGACAAATCGTTGGTTCAGGATTTCCCGAAGCCGCCGGCGCCGATGAAAGAACGATTATCGGAACTCTCACCTGGGTGACGACCGGCCGACGTCGCTTTGACATTGACGTCATCAGCGCCATCCCGCGCGAGTGGGCCAAATGGGGCGGCTTTTCTGGTGCGGCCATCTTCGCCGACAACCTTCTCGTGAGCGTGGTGAGGCCAGTCGACGAGAATTTTAACGGCCGCGTTCTGGAAGCGACCCCGGTCGTCCGGCTGCTCGACGATGACAGTTTCAAGAAATACCTTGAGCACGCGGGCGTCTCCCTGCCGAAGCGGTTCGATGCGGGCGCGGTCGATCGGGACATGCCGCTCGATTTCGAGGAGAAGGTATCCATCGAGGGAACGCTGCGGTTTTCCCCGCGCAACCCGCGTGTGCCGTTTCTCGGTCGTGATCCGGAACTTGCGACGCTTGAGGAGTTCCTGACCGCCGACCGGCAGCACCCCTTTGCCTGGTGGCTGGTGACCGGCAGCGGTGGGGTGGGTAAGACCCGCATCGCGCGGGAGCTCTGCCTCGGTGTGCGCAGGCGAGGATGGCGGGCAGGATTTTTGCCGAGTGGCTTCAAGACCGATATTTCCTCTCTCGACGCCTGGTTTCCGCGAGCACCGACGCTGATCGTCGCCGACTACGTGATGAAGCGCATCGAGGAGATTCGCACGCTTTCGGCACGTCTCGCTCGTCGCGAGGGTTTGCCTCCGATACGCCTGTTCTTGCTGGAGCGCGAGGCGGGCGAACTGTTCCAGAACCAGTTTTTGGGCAGCGATCAAAGCGACCGAGGCGTGATCGAACGAGCGCGCTTCAGGCTGGCCCCGCTGGCTATGTCGCATCTCACCAACGCTCAGGTTTGGGCTCTTGTCGAGGCGTGTCCGTGGCGAAGCGACAGGGCGCGCGTCCCGCTCTCCCGCATCGAATTCTTCGAGCGATTGGACAAGCTGGATAGCCAGCGCCGGCCGCTCGTGGCAATGATCCTGGCGGATGCGCTCGCGACGTCTACCGACCGCCCGGGTCTCGGTGGGCTGGAAACGGAGCTGCGAGACCTGTTGCGCCGAGATCGCAAACACCTTTGGCCCAAGGAGCTGGGGGTGGCCGATGCTGCGATCGGAGGGGCCGAGGCAGATGTCGCCATCGGCTCGGTCCGGCCGAGCTGCAGGCCATCGAGACGGCACGAGGAAAGTCGATCGACACTGCCATTTTGCCGGCGTGCGGTCGCGCAATCGGCAAGCCGCTGGAGCCGTCGGTCCCACGTCTCGGCCGGCTTGAACCGGACCTGATCGGCGAGTTCTTCGTTCTGGAGACGTTGCGCGGCGGTTTGGAGAACCCGTTCGCGGGACCACGCCATACCTGGATGCCGAAGACGGCTTGGCATGCAGGTGGAAATGCGATGTTCGATTTTGTCGCCAGGGCAAAGCAAACATTCCCTAATCATGTCTCGATTGAGCAGATCGATATTACGGTAAAAGGGGTCAAGGAAAGTTGGGTCCTTGCTGCTTTCGAAGTTTTGTCCCGAGCGAACGACCTGACAACGGGCTTTGACGACGTGCGGACATGGCTAGCACCGCATGCACAATCGGATGCAGGCGCTGCCCTAGCCTTTGGTGATCTCACGATAATTGCGACCTCTCTTGAGGTGGGCAGTGTTAACGCACGTGTGCTGTTTGCATGGGTGGAGGCTTTGTCGGCGTTGCTCGGGGCGCATCCCGAGCAGCCGGCGCTGCGCGAGCAGGTCGCAGGGGCGCTCGTCAATACGGGGATCGAGCTCGGCGCGCTCGGACGCAGCGACGACGCGATTACCGTCTACGACGACGTGATCGGCCGGTTCGGCGCGGCCTCCGAGCCGGCGCTGCGCGAGCAGGTCGCACAGGCGCTCTTCAACAAGGGGGTCAGGCTCGGCGCGCTCGGACGCAGCGACGACGCGATTACCGTCTACGACGACGTGATCGTTCGGTTCGGCGCGGCCTCCGAGCCGGCGCTGCGCGAGCAGGTCGCACAGGCGCTCGTCAACAAGGGGGTCAGGCTCGGCGCGCTCGGACGCAGCGACGACGCGATTACCGTCTACGACGACGTGATCGGCCGGTTCGGCGCGGCCTCCGAGCCGGCGCTGCGCGAGCAGGTCGCACAGGCGCTCGTCAACAAGGGGGTCACGCTCGGCGCGCTCGGACGCAGCGACGAGGAAATCGCCGTCTACGACGACGTGATCGGCCGGTTCGGCGCGGCCTCCGAGCCGGCGCTGCGCGAGCAGGTCGCACAGGCGCTCGTCAACAAGGGGGTCAGGCTCGGCGCGCTCGGACGCAGCGACGAGGAAATCGCCGTCTACGACGACGTGATCGGCCGGTTCGGCGCGGCCTCCGAGCCGGCGCTGCGCGAGCGGGTCGCACAGGCGCTCTTCAACAAGGGGGTCAGGCTCGGCGCGCTCGGACGCAGCGACGGCGCGATTACCGTCTACGACGACGTGATCGGCCGGTTCGGCGCGGCCTCCGAGCCGGCGCTGCGCGAGCGGGTCGCACAGGCGCTCTTCAACAAGGGGGTCACGCTCGGCGCGCTCGGACGCAGCGACGACGCGATTACCGTCTACGACGACGTGATCGGCCGGTTCGGCGAGGCCTCCGAGCCGGCGCTGCGCGAGCGGGTCGCACGGGCGCTCGTCAACAAGGGGGTCACGTTCGGCGCGCTCGGACGCAGCAAGGACGAGATCGCCGTCTATGACGACCTGCTGGCCCGGTTCGGCACCGCGACCGAGTTGCCGCTGCGCGAACTGGTCGCCAGGGCGCTGTTCAACAAGGAGGTCAGGCTCGGCGCGCTCGGCCGCAGCGAGGACGCCATCGCCGTCTATGACGACCTGCTGGCCCGGTTCGGCGCGGCCTCCGAGCCGGCGCTGCGCGAGCAGGTCGCCCAGGCGCTGTTCAACAAGGGGGTCACGCTCGGCGCGCTCGGACGCAGCGACGAGGAAATCGCGGTCTACGACGACGTGATCGGCCGGTTCGGCGCGGCCTCCGAGCCGGCGCTGCGCGAGCGGGTCGCACGGGCGCTCGTCAACAAGGGGGTCACGCTCGGCGCGCTCGGACGCAGCGACGACGCGATTACCGTCTACGACGACGTGATCGGCCGGTTCGGCGCGGCCTCCGAGCCGGCGCTGCGCGAGCGGGTCGCACAGGCGCTCGTCAACAAGGGGGTCAGGCTCGGCGCGCTCGGACGCAGCGACGGCGCGATTACCGTCTACGACGACGTGATCGGCCGGTTCGGCGCGGCCTCCGAGCCGGCGCTGCGCGAGCAGGTCGCACGGGCGCTCTTCAACAAGGGGGTCAGGCTCGGCGCGCTTGGACGCAGCGCGGAGGCGATTGCCGTCTACGACGATCTGCTGGCCCGCTTCGGCACGGCAACCGAGCCGCCGCTGCGCGAACTGGTCGCCAACGCCCTCGTCAACAAGGGGGCGCTGAGCGCGGGGGGCTCATCGAACAAGCCGTCGAAAGGCACGCGCCAGGACCGCGACATGATCTACGCCGCGACGAGACAGGAGGTCGAAGCCCGGCGCAAGGCGTTCTTACTCCGCAAATGGCTGGATTCTGCCGTAGAGACCAGTTCGCGCAGCGGCGGCTCGGTTGCCGTGCCGAAGCGGCGCTAAGCCCCTTGGACGGTTGCCGCCCAAAGGGGGAATGCTCGCTAATACCTTGCAACCTCCGGCCAGCGCTCCATGCTGGAGCGGGTGAAGTCGCTGAAGGACCTCGTGGTCATGAACGACGAGGCGCACCACGTGCACGACGAGGATCTCCAGTGGAGCCAGTCGCTGCTCGCGATCCATCGCGAGCTGCCCAATGGCCTCGCGCTCTGGCTCGACTTCTCGGCCACGCCGGGGTCATCGCCGGGTAGATGGGGATGTTACCATCCCCATCCCCCACAGACCCGGACGTGCGGATTCCCCGCATCCGGTTCTTCACGAGAGAGATTCGCTCCCGACGGCGCGTTCGTAGGCGATCTTTTCGATCATCCGTCGGATGACGCCGGCCGTGACTCGTTGGTCGAGGAAGGTGGTCGTCCTCAATCAATTTGGCTATCCGTTGTCGGTTCGTGGACAGGTTCGCGGGGTCCAGAGTCCCCTCGCCTGTTTCAGGCCAACGGTTCTCTGCTCATGGCGCCTCCCTTTCCTCCGTCGGGTCCCGGCGAGCCCGGTTCCCCGCTTTCACAGGTAATATGAAGGCGCTACGACTTCCCGCCCGCGCATTCCCGCTCCCTTATGACTTCGGTTGCGGGTCCCACGCGCTCCTCCCTCGTTCGTGCTCGCCGAGGCGCTCCCGACGGGCGGGGAGGTCGCCGCCGGGCCTGGAACATTTGATCAGCCGGCGTTCCGCGTTCCGGCTTGTCGCGCCCGTGGACGCGAGCGGGATCTCACAGGTTCCCTGGCGATCCGTCCCATGCCTCTGCCCTACTCCAGGACCCCGGTCGAGCCGAAGAGACCTCGCCTGTGGCGGTCTCGTCGATGCTGCCCCCGGGTTCCACAAACCGAAGGCCTCGGCGGATAGGAAAATATCGAGGCTGACACAGGGCTTCAGCATCCGCTGTCTACGCTTCACGAGCGACGTCGCCGCCACCCATGCAAAACTCGCTTCCGGCTGGCGGGCTGCGCCTCTACCGGGAGGGCGTCGAACCCTCTGGACCGCTACGAAAGGTTTCAGGTCACATTTCCGTCCTCCCTTCCAGGATTTGCCCTGTCGCAAGTGGAATCTTCCCGAAAGAGCACGCTAAGCGAAAAGCGCAACGCTCTCAGCGTGTTGCCCAAACGAGCGTTTGCTCAACAAATTGCCCCCCAATTGAAAAAACGCGAGAAATTCGTTGCGCAATTCAGTCGCCCAATTGAATTGATTGGCAACAGGTCAGCTCCGACGGGCTTAGCGTGCTCTTTCGGGAAACCTCACTCATGACCCCACGCCCAAGGACCAGAGCGGCAGATACTTTCCCTGGAGGTCCGCCACCTGTTGGCGACGCGCACAGAGGCGGCCGAGATCGGCGCCGTGACGCTGCAGGTCATCCGGGACTGGGTGCTGAAGTTCAAGCGCGCGGCCCCGACAGGTGCTTCGACACGGCTACGGCCAGTTCGCGCCGAGGATGCGTGGCTTGAAGAAGGCATAGGTGGATTCACGCGAGTCGTTCGGCATAATGTAGCCATCGTCGGGCACATAGATTGCCGCCGACTCCGGCGGCAGGTCGAGCTGGAAGCTCGCCATCGAGAATTGCACGTGCTGCTCGGGTGCCAGCAGGTTCCTGAACCATAGCCGCGGCTCGAAATGCGAATGCGATACCAACAAACGCTGCTGAAGCCTCTGTTTGTTCTTGTTTACCGCCACCACAGCTTCCTGGTTCGGCACGTCCGTAAAGCGCACGAAGGCCAATGCGTCGCCATCGATGTACTCGCTCAGCAGCAGGAGCCGGCCGTCGCGCAGCTCGCGACGCGACCTCCGGATCTCAATGAGCTTCTTGTGCAAGCGTAGGGTTGCCTGATCCCAGTTTGCCTCGTCCCATTGCATGGTCCGGCGGTTATGCGGATCGCCGCCGCCCTCCATGCCGGTCTCCTCCCCGTAGTAGACCAGCGGCTCCCCCGGCAGCGTGAACTGTAGAACCAGCGCAAGGTCGCGAATGGTCGCGTCCGGCAGTTCATCGCGTAATCGCGGGGTGTCGTGGGTGGACAGGATGTTCCATAAGCGGAGCGCTGCCTCGTGCCCATAGCGCTGGTAATAATCGGTGATGGCGCGGACGAAGGCGCGGGTGCTGACCGTGCCCTGCAACCAGCCGAGCGTTGCATATCGGAACCAGTAGTTCATCACGCCATGAAAATGACTCTGGCCGGAGCAGAACGCGCTGGCGAAAGACAGCACCTCGCCAATCAGGCACGCGTGGGGGAATCGTTGCTCAAGCGCTTTGCGGATGTCGGCGACCACGTCGAGGCCCCGGTCAAGAGCCGCGTCGAACCGCCAGTGGTCAAGACCACGGGCCAACCAGCGCGGCAGCACTGCGTCGGGATTGCGGTAAAGCATCTGCGCGACGAGAGGATGCTCGATGCGCAGCTCGGGCAGAGTACCGTAACCCCACCAGCAAAGATTTTTACCGTCGGGCAGGAAGGTGAAGAAGTCGCGGTAGGGCTGCTCATTGCGCCTCGCGGCGCGGAACCAGGGGTGTTCCGTGCCGACATGGTTGAGCACCGCGTCCATTATCAGCCGCATTCCGCGTTGGTGCAGCCTGTCGATCAGCTCCCCGAGTACGTGCTCATCGCCGAACATAGGATCTACGGTTTGATAGTCGACGGTGTCGTACTTATGGTTCGAGTATGCAGTGAAAATTGGCGTCAGGTACACAGCGTCGGCACCAAGGTCCTGCAGGTAGTCAAGATGATCAATGATGCCGCGAAGGTCTCCACCAAAGAAGTCGCTGCCGCCGGTGGGCTCCTCATCCCAGCGGGCGTGCCGAGTATAGCCGTCGCGTTGATAGGCGGATTGGGCCAGCTTGGTCTGGATATCGAGCGGCTGCCCGATCGCAAAGCGCTCGGGAAAGATCTGATAAATCAAGGCGAGGATCTCCCATTCCGTTTAGTCTTGGCATGCAACGAACTGCGTTCGCCAGGGACGACGTGGATAAAGCGAATGGTCATTATCGGCGCCTTGAACCGCGTACGGGAAATCCCCACGACCGGATTAGATCCGCATTGCATGGGCCCGCCCGGTCGGGCAAAGAAGGCCACGGCGGGCGCCGTCGCGACCATTGCCGCGGACGGAATTGCAGGCTGGTCCGGGGGTGGCGCAAAGTAACGCAGACGCACGCTAGCATAGTTCGCCGCCATGATGAGGGCCGCGTAATCATCCTGGCTCACCTTGGTGATGTCGGTCGTAACGTCCATCTGCACCGGCAACTCGCCGTGATTCTCGACCGCGCTGATGAAGGGTTTGCTTCGGCTGATCCCAGAGGTACGACATAAAGTCGACCGTGGCGCCGAATATCTCGAAACCGTACTAGTAGGTCGCAATCTCGCCAGGGATGTACTGGCTTTCGACTATGACGCCAATCTTCCGGCCTGCAAGTGGTTTGTGCATCACGGCGCATCTCCCCATGGATCAAGCGGATGTCGCCAAGTATCAAGGTGCGGGTCGCATCCGTCTTTCCCCCGGTCAGTGATCTGCCGTGCGCCGTCCAGAACCCTAACCGCCTGCCGAAGTGATGGCGCGGAACACCACGGCAATAGTCGCCCCGCGGTCACTCTCCTGCAGCTCGATCCGGAAATAGTTGGGATCGACATGCGCGCGAGGCCGGCCGTTCACCAGGACCTGTTCGATACGCACGCTGCCGGGTGGCATGACGGGCCTAGTGCTTCGATGGTCTCTTTCACGGGCCCGGTTGGCGGGTCAAAGTGCCGACGCACAACTTCGGCCGCCAACCCGGACGAGGACTTGCCCGCCGACTTCGAGACCGAGCGCGCGCCCGCAGGACGTTGAGTGAGTTTGCCCGGAAGTCCTCGTCGGGCCGGAAGTACATCGAGAACACCGGATCCGTCTCATTCGTGGACGCGACATAAACACGATTGTAGATGTGGGCTAGATAGTTCAGCTCGAAGCAGTGGTAGCCGGAAGCATCCGAGTGCCCTCCCCGTATCTCATAGCCACCCTGCACGATGGGAAGACCATTTTCACCGATCCGGAAATACATCCCGCGATGGTCACGATCCAGAAAGAAAATGTTCCAAAAGGCTTCCAGACGACGAGCGTTCTCAAGGTAGAACGGGTCACGGGTATGACCAAACAGAATAACGCAGGCCAGTATTGCTTGTTCCTGCTGCCAGAAGTCCTTGGTGTTCAGCCACGTGAATTCGATCGGCATCGGCGGGCCGAACTTACGTTCGTCTGTGTAGGGCTCGCGCTCTACGGCATCGAAGCACCCTCCACGTATCTGGTCGACGCCAACGTTCGCCATGGCTCTGCCTAACTTATCGGCCTGCTTCATGCACCGGGCGGCCAGTGCCTTGTAGTGCTCTCCCTGCTCCGCCGTACCGCTTCGTCCCGCGCCGTGGCCGCTGTTCGCCGCGAGCGTCTCGTAGTAGTTGGCGACCCGGGTCAGATTCCAGGCGATCTTGAAATTATGCCCAACGATTGCCCGGTTTTGCTGCCAGCTATAGCTGTGGTCGGGGTCCCAATTGGCCAAGAACCGTTCGTTGACATAAGGAATGGCCGGATTCTTGTCCGGAAATTTGTCCAGAATCAACGTAGTGACACGTTCAAGAAGCTCTTGTGCCAATCGTAGGCTTTCGTGCAGGTCTTCGCGCGCATCGGGCGGCAGCGGGTCGAGCGCAATAAGCAGGTTGACGAGATAGGCTGGAATGTGGTCGCCAACGGAGTTCCAATTTTTCTTGCAGTTGTTCGCCCGATTTGCGTTGCAATCTGGCCGCATTGTGGCGTAGTCAATATGGGAGAAATAGCCTCCGGCCCCGGTGAAGGCGCCGTCACCTTCCCGCTTGTCATCGAGATAGAAGGCGTCGAACGCCGCTACTGTCCGTCGGATGTCTTCAAGTACCTCCCAGTCAAGCGATATGCGATAATAGTTGGCGAGGCCTGCCAGCGCATAGATCTGTTCATACAGGGGAATTGAGCCTGCGTCGTCGCCACTCTGCGAGGGGACGAGAAGATCCGTCCCATAGGGCCCGCGTCGGCGCCCGTAAGCCCAGAAGCAGTATTGATAGTCGTTGCTGAGCGAGCGAAACGCATCCCGCTGGAATTTCACCGCTGCGGCGGCAGCTTCACGGTAACGATCTTCACCGACGATAAGATAGGCCGCGGAGAGGCCGTAGATCAGCCGCGAAAGGACAGCACATTCCTGCACCTTGTCGTCGGAAGGCAGTCCTAAGATATTAAGGTTTGTCTGGTACAATGCAACCCAGTCGTCGACAGAGTAGCTCCGCTTATCACCGAAGAGAGAATCGAGCCACTGATCCGCCAGCCGCGCCGTCTGCGTGAGCCACCAGTGAGTCTCCTCGAACAAGTAACGGTCCTTCACGGAGGCGAGCAGGATTACCGTTCTTCCGTCGAATCTGGTTGCATCGCCATTGATCTGGAAGACGCCCTGGACGATGATGAGCTGGTTGTCCCGCACGTACTTCGTAATCAGCTGAGACGGTCTGGGTGATGAACTATCAAATCCGGGAGGGTTTGGAACGCGATCGTTCGACAGCCCATCCAGATTGCTTAATACCTGGAATGAGGTCTGTCTCGTGACATAGGCGACGAACGTGTCATTGCTCTGGCATTTCACCGTGAAAGAGTTTTGGTCGCGGTCGATAGCGCAAACGACGCCCAGTATAGTCAGAGCTTGCGTAAGATTGTTCATGCTTCCCTCCCTCGTTGACATGAAGAGCCGCACTCCGGGCGCGAAACTGCTCCGGCCCCCCTCGGCTATCGCTCTGCCGTGGGGCCAGTACACCACCGATCGCATGCCAATGCCCGGCCATCTCCGCTACCGGCGTTCCGGTTCGTAGCCGCCGGCCTTCGCCTGCTCTTGACGCAGCAACGCTGCAATTTGCGCGTCTGCGGTGCCATTTGGGGAATGTTCCGATGACCCTGAGGTCCCAGCTATGACATCAACACTAGGGGTGTGCATCACCAGGCGTCCGCCAGAACTCGCGGTATCGATCGGGTCTGACAGGCTGCGGAAGTTGACACCGCGTGCCCCGAGTTCGGCGATGAGTGTAACCAGGTGAGAAAGGGATCGGCCGAGCCGGTCCAGTTTCCAGACAATTAGGGTGTCGTAGGGACCAAGGGCTGCAAGGGCCGCATCAAGGGCGCGCCGCGCTGTGACGCTGCCGCTTACACCCTCGTCGGTGAAGATACGCTCGCAACCGGCAGCAGTAAAGGCGTCTCGCTGCAAGGCGAGGTTCTGGTCACCAGTCGAGTTACGAGCATACCCGATTAGCATGCCATGTTGTGGGACAAAATTGTGGGACGCACAAGTCGCTGATTTTGCTGGCAGGGAATTTTGTCCCGAAAAGGGTCGTATTCGGGACGTGAGTTTCGAGCTTCAGCATTCTCATGCAGGAAGTTTGGCAAGAGGCGGGAGAGTGGCTCGCAGATCGGCTGTTGATGTCTCACAAGTACTGGGTACCGTATGCAAGACAATCGAATCGGCCGGTCTTCAGGATGGGATTGCCATTCTAAGTTGTCATCCGTTTCTCCGTCAACAAATGCTCGTTTTGAGCCAAGGGCATGGATGGGTAGCTAGTGGGCTCAAATAGAGCCAGCGGGTCAACCAATGGTCGTCTGCAACGGCCATTATTACTGGTATCCTGGCCCTCATCCGGAGCGAGATCTGCAGGTTCAACGAGTGGTGAATGCCACCAACAATGCCGCTGGTAGCTTCACGCCGTGGCGAAGGCAAGTTTTGGCTCGCGATGGCGCCGGCTTCGGCCTCAGCGCCGGCGTATGCGCCGGGCTTTCGCGCATAACGGAACCATTCGGGCTTGAGGTCTTCTGCCGTCGCGGGTGCCTGGATCCGTCCGGCCACGTAACGCGCAGGTCCCGAGCATCTATCGGGTAGACACTTTCGACGTACGCGGGAAGGGCGTGACCCTAGCGAAGAAGCGGCGCGGGCGCGAGTGTGCGCTGGGACTCGACGGGAATGCGCAAATACCGGTCGTTCGCCGACGGCTCGGCGAACGGCTCAAATCGACCCTTTTCTGCCCTTCAAGATCGGCCCTATGAACGGGCGGGAAGCGTCAGAAAGCGGTCGTTGCGTGCGGTGCAGAAATCAAGCGTGCAAAAATCGAGAATCTCGGGACAGCCACGTTTTAACAGATTGAATGGGCCTTACGCGACACGCGACGGTATCCATGCTACAGTGTAAGGAAGAACCCAAATGAGCGTGCAACATGATTAGATTTCGATATCTTGGTCACGCTCTGCTGATCCTCTGGTCTGTCGTACTCGCAGGCGCTGCGTGGGCAGCATCGGACGAGAAGCACGATGAGATATACTGGGTAAAAATAACTGCGTTTGCCACAGAGATTCTTGCTGGCGCAGCCATCTTTGCAGCTATTTCTAGTGCTTTAGTAATTGTATGGCAAACGAACAAAACAGTTAGAATTCAGGCGCTTTTACAACTTCTCGGATTTTGGCAATCTGAGCCGATGTTTCCTCGTATTAGAGGCGAAGCAGCCAAGGCAACCAAACGTGATGTTCATGTGGATGATGTACTGGATTTCTTTGAGACAGTGGCGTTTTTTACAGAAAGTGGTGTCGTCAGTCTCCTGAGGAATCCCCTCATTTCGAGAACGGCGTGATTTTGAGGCTCTTTGGCCCTCTGCGGGGCGAATGGAGGGCCCTAAGGTCCCACATTGAGCATGCCGCGATGTCTTTCTCGATAATTCGGAGCCCCGAACTCGCGCTTCAGGACTCGTCATACGAGAGTCGTCCAGCGAAGCGCCAACCTCGAGTTGCAGTTTGGCCCTCGAAAAAAATGAGGGGATAGGTGAGATCAGTCTCGATATGACGCATAGCATATTCTTCTGGCCAATGCTTATGTATTGGATCACTTATAAAGATGAAATTAGGGGTGACAGACCCCTTTGGGATGAATACTATCGCTTAATGCCGCGTTTAATTAATTTTGAAAAGCGAAAAATGAAACCGGAAGAAGCTAAAAACTTCGAGCGAACGATGCTAACAAAGTCGAGAGCTCAGGGCTTTATGAAAGGTGAACAGTATCGCTGTGGCGTCGCTCCTCCTCACGTTGCAATTGAGGACAAATAGCTGGCTCCTCGCTATTTCAAGTGGGTGAATTGGCCAGAACGTCTCCGGCGATGAGGTAGATGACGGCTCTGAGATTTCGCTTGGTTCGGTAGCCTTTGGCCTTGCGCTTGGCGGCCTGCACGTTGCCGTTGATGGCTTCGAGGACGCCGTTGGAAAGGCCGGTGGCGATCGATCTGAGAATGCCCTCGGCCTTGTGCGGAGTGCTTCGGTCGCCAGTATCCTTAAGGGCACGATAGAGCGTGGACTTTCCGACACGCATCGTGCGCGCAACCGCACGGGGAGACTCTCCGCGCTCAATGAGCGCCAGGGCATGATCGACTTGCTCAGAAGCCAGCGACGGCAGCCGTCCGAGGTGGACACCGCGCTTCTTTGCTGCTTGGATTCCGGCCTGCGTCCGCTCGACGATCAGGCCACGTTCGAACTCGGCCAGAGCGCCCATGAGGAAGCGCGGAACAACTTCCAGATCAAGGGCCGGCGCTACATCTTCCTCAAGAACGTCGATCATCTGACGCAGGAGGAGAAGGAAGCGTTGTCAAGATTGGAAGCGCAGAACCTGGACACGATCCAGGCGATGCAGATCCGCATGAACCTGCAACAGCTGTTCACGATGGACGCCAAGACCATTTGGTCTGACAGAGCCGCGCGAACAAGAAACCAATATAAGGGTTTGATTTCCCTGCGTCAAACCCGTTCCCCGATGGGTGACGTAAGAGTTTCTGTGTCAGTGCGTGAAGGGGTACTCCCTGTGCTCGCGGCGCCTCTGGGCGTGGTAGGCTTGGGCCATGAGCAATCCGTTTCGATATTTCAACAGCTCGCCGGAGGTCATCCGTCTGGTTGTGATGATGTACGTGAGATACCCGCTGTCGCTGCGCAACGTCGAGGATCTCCTGGCCGAGCGCGGGATCGACATCAGCTATGAGACCGTCCGCGGGTAGCGCGCATGCGCGGCTATCCTCAGTGGCGGTGGCATCTGGACGAGGTGTTTGTGAAGGTCAACGGCAAGCTCTGCTATCTCTGGCGCGCCGTCGACCATGAAGGCGAGGTCTTGGAGGCGGTGGTCACTGCGAAGCGGGACAAAGCTGCGGCGCTGAAGCTTCTCAAGCGGATCATGAAGAAGTACGGCCGACCGCAGAGGATCGTCACTGACGGGCTTTGCGCTTATTCTGCGGCGAGGAAGAGGGTCGGCAACGCCGATCGCCAGGAGGTCGGTTGCGGGCTCAACGATCGCGCGGAGAATTCGCATCAGCCGTTTCGACGACGAGAGCGCGCCATGCTGCTTTCGAAGCATGAAGACGTTGCAGAAATTCAGTTCAGTTCACGCCCAGGTCCACAACCATTTCAATCACGAGCGCCATCTCATCACCCGCCAAGTCTATAAACAGAGACGTTCGGCCGCATTGGCCGAGTGGCGCGCCCTCGCAGCTTGAATGTGGATTGAGGGTGGGCGTGTTACGTCACGCGCAGACGACTTGCCGTTACTCTGACAAAGCCCACGGACCCGTTGCTGAGCGACATTGACCGCGCGATCACGCGCTCGCTCAGCCCGCTCTCGAACCTCAAATGCAGAACATCGCGGATTTTCCGCATCGACAATCTCTCGGTTGGCATGGACCCATCGCTCCATAGGCCGTTGGGATTGTCGGCGGACGCGCCCGACAGGGTCGTCCACAGGCTGCTCACGATCCCGTGGAACGACTGCTCACGATCGCGTGGAATTGGCGCTCATGATCGCGTGGAATTGGCGCTCATGATCGTCTGGAATCGGCGCTCACGATGCCGTGGAATTCGCACGCGCCAAGATGCGGAAGTGCGGGGCGGAGGAAAAGCTCGCCTCCAGGGCGAGCGCCGGAAAGACGAGCCGATAAAAGCCATAGAGGTTCGTGCGCGCGTGGGCGCGCACGAACTCGCGATGGCGCCGGCGGAGTTCATTGGGGTCGCCGTACATGACGCTATTTGCCCGGGTTCTTCGAGATGAGTTTCAGGACCGCGAGTTCCTCGTCGGTCAACGGATCCTCGGACTCGGCCGTCTCGCCCAGCGCCGCTTGAGCCTGAGCCAGGCGGGACATGACGAGACGGATGGCGTGGAGATTGCCCTGGAGGCCCAAATCGAAGAGCCTGCGCAGCAAAGCGCGGTCCTTGTCGATATGCACCACCTTGTCGCCGATCTTGACCTTGGCCAGGCGAGCCGCCTCCTCGAGCATGATCTCGTCAATGCTCGGCCGACCTTTCGGTCTGCCTTCGCGGTTGCCGCTGCAGCCAGGCTGGAACTGGGTAGCCTTGGGCGGCCTGGCGTAGCCCACGCGGTAATCGCTGTCGGCGCGCGCTTGGGAGGCTTACTCGCGCTCATTGCAAGCCTCCTGTTCCTGGTCGTTGGCGTCGCGATCGCGCTCTTGAGCTGCCGTCGGGCTCGGGTCGTATGGGTCTTGGCCTGCGCGTTGCGCCTCAACCTAGGCGAAAGTCTCGCCGATCAACTCGAGGGACGGCGTCTTGCCCCGTCATTTCGCGCCAGCGGCGAATGATGACGTCGCAGTAGCGGCCGTCGAGCTCGACAGCCCGGCAGCGACGTCCGACGGCCTCCGCGGCCAGCAAGGTCGAGCCCGAGCCCCAAAGCAGTCGATGACGATGTCGCCGTGGTTCGTCACGTCGAGGAGGGCGTCCTCGAGCAGAACGACCGCCGGGTGGAAATCGAGGCCCTCGCGCGGGTCTGACCCCAGGGTCGAACCTCCGGGATAGGTCCAGACATTCGACCGCCACCGCCCGTGGCGTCCAAGCTCGACGTTGTTGATGTGGGGCGCGACGCCCTTCTTGAAAACCGGCGGGAGCTCGTGTGTCACTGGGCACCTTGGCGGGGTCTGCCTCACTTTGCGTGCTTGCCGAGACCACTTCGAATCCATAACACCCGGGAAAAACACCAGAATTTGGCGAAGAGCCTTGTGAGACAATACGCAGCGTGAAATATCCCGGGCGCAAACCAATTTTCCCGTGCGTTATCAGTGGTCTTTAGCGAATTCGAGTTTCTGACGAGCACGCAAAGTGAGGCAGACCCCGTTTAGGTACAGCGCAACATCAATGTTGGACGCCGAAAGACGTCAATATTCGTAGCCGAAACACTGCCTCGCCCGCTCTCACAGCCTTCTCAGCGCCCTTTCCACGCGCGCCACAAAGGCGTTCCGTTGCGCTTCGCTGGCGACATTGAGGTGGTAGAGGGCGAGGTATTCGACGCTCGCTTTGCGCGTAGTGAACCAGCGCAGATAGCGCGTGACCATCTTGCGCTGCGGGTCGCCCATCCATTTGGCCATGTACCAGGGGCGGCCATAGGTGACGATTCCGACGATCTTGCGGATGTTCTGCAACGTCGGCCTGACGTTGGCCGGATCGGAGATATCGAAGGCGACACCCGGCATCAGCAGACGGTCGCAGAATCCCTTCAACATCGCGGGCATGCCGAAGCACCAAGTCGGGAATTGCATGACCAACGCCTCGGCCGAGGTCAGGCGAGCAATATAGCTCTCGAGTCCGAGGCGGTTGCGGGGGATTTCGTGATAATGCCGACGCCCCTCCTCCGAGAGGACAGGATCGAAGTCTTCGGCATAGAGATCGAATAGATCAACCTCGTGCCCCGCCGTTTTCAGACTGGCGAGCGCTCTGGCGCGAATGCCAGCGTGAAAGCTCTCAGGCAGTGGGTGGCAGTAGACGTAGAGAATTCGCACGCGTTGGGCCTCCTTGCCGCGACGCGACGATCAGGCGAGGACAGCGTCCGCGTAGTTCGCCTGCAGGCGCCCGACGCTCTCGACGAGGGTTTCCTTCATGCGCGATGCCGCAGGCGAGAGCATGCGCTGCTTCAGTTGAAGCAACGAAATATCGCGGCTGATGACTGGATCGGCCAGCAGAATGGTCTTGACGTTGACCGCGGTCGTCAACTGGCATGAGTTTTCCGGCAGGATCGCGATGCCCAAGCCTTCGGCGATCATGCTGATCGCAGTCGTGGAATAGCGCACTTCACAGCGCGTCTTCACCTCCGCGCCAACCACGGTCAACGCGCGATCAACCATGCCGCGCAGGGGATTATCCTTGGCGAGTCCGATCAGCGATTCGCCGCTCAATTTGCTCCAGCGCACGGCTTCGAGGCTGGCGAAGGGATGATCAGCCGGCAGACCAAGGTGAGCCGGTCTCGGCCGAGGGGGGTCGTCTCGATCTCCGCGTCGTCGCCCGAATGCGTTCCTAGCCCGAGATCAACCTCGTTGCGCTTCAGCGAGGGAAGGATCTCTTCTTCCGGCATATCCCGGATCTGCACCGCGATGTCGGGATAGCGCCGGACGTAAAGCGCGACAGCGGGCGGCAGCACCGTCGCCGCCAGTACGATCGCGGCGGCGACGGCGACGCTTCCCCGCCGTAGCGAATTCAAATCCCGGATGTCGCCGACGGCGATTTCGAGATCGACGAGTATCTTGCGCGCTTGGGGCAGGAATTCGCGCGCCGCGCGGGTCGGACTCACCATCCGTGTGCTGCGATCGAACAATCGATGTTGAAGCTCGCTTTCGAGTTCCTTGATCAGGATGCTGACCGCCGATTGCGTGAGGTTCAAATACGAGGCGGCGAGATTGAAGCGCCCGAGGTCGGCGACCGCGACAAAGGCCTGTAACTGCTTCAGCGTGATGTTCGTCAGCGGCCGACCGGCGAGCTCGCGCGCCCGCCGCGAGGCGACGCCTAGACCAAGCGGCGGATCGGGACCTCGGTGCCCGGTCATTGCGTGGCCTCGCGCGGGACTGCGGCGCCCCTCGCCTCATGAAGCCGGCGCGCCTCGTCGGCGTTGCCGGCCATCAGGAGCCCAAGCTCCTCGAGTCGGCTGCGGTCGGGCGGCAGTTCGCCGATGAAGCGACCCTCGTAAATCACCAGGATGCGGTCGCACAGCGCGAAGAGCTCTTCGAGTTCGGTCGAGATGAGCAGAATCGCCTTGCCGGATTCGCGCTGTTCGAGGACCGCCTGCATGACGAGTTCGGTCGCCGCGCGGGTCCCGGTGAGCCCAGTTCCCCGCGGTCAGCGGTACTATGAAGGCGCTACGACTTCGCCAATATCGATGCCGCGCGTCAATTGGTTGATCAGCAGAAAGTCGGGGTCGCGAGAAAGTTCCCGCGCGACGACGAACTTCTGCTGATTGCCTCCCGAAAGGCTCTGGATCGGCGTGTGGACGCTGGGCGTTCGCACGCCGAACTTCCGTATGAGGTCGAGCGTGTGGCTTTCGATCGCCTTGAAATCGAGCAATCCATGTCTGGCGAAAGGCGCGTGGTCGTAGCGCTGCAGAATCGCGTTTTCGGTCAGCGGCATCGGCAGCACGACGCCGAGAAGATGGCGATCCTCGGGGATATGCGACATTGGCCGCTGATTGATCGCGTTGGGCGGGAGGCCGCGAATCTCCTTGCCGTTGAGTTCGATTGATCCCTCGGTTGAGGGAATGAGACCGGTCAGCGCCAACGCCAGTTCGCTCTGTCCGTTTTCGGAAACGCCGGCAATGCCGACGATCTCCCCGGCGCGCACCGCGAAGGAAACGCCCTCTACGGCCGGCAGCCCCAGATCGTTGCGGCAATGCAGGTTCTCGACCGAGAGAACCACGCGGCCCGCCGTCGCGCCGCGCCCGGGTAGGTCCATCAACACCTCTCGTCCGACCATCTCTCGCGCGAGCTGGCGCGGATTCGTGTCCGCGGTCGGCGTCGTGAAGACCACCTTGCCGTCGCGCATCACGCTGACGCGCATCACTTCGTCGAGCTTGTGCGAGATCAAGATCACGGTCTTGCCGTCCCGCACGAGCCCGCGCACCAGCTCGAGCAGACGGTCGGTCTCGCCCGGCGTCAGAACCGCCGTGGGCTCGTCGAGAATGAGGAGTTCCACCCCCTGGTAAAGAATCTTGAGAATTTCGACGCGCTGACGCTCGCCGACCGAAAGGTCGCGCACGAGAGCGTCCGGCCGGACGTCGAGGCCGTAGAGACGGCTGAGCCCTTCGATGTCCGCCGCAACCCCCTTCATCCGGCTTAACACTTTCAGCGGCGCGCCGTGGCCGAGAACGTAGTTTTCCGCCACCGTCAGGTTCGGAACGAGCATGAAATGCTGGTGCACCATGCCAATCCGTAGGCGGATCGCCTCGAGCGGCGAACCGAGCTTGAGCGGTTCGCCCTTGAACAGGATTCGCCCTGCGTCCGGCGTCAGAACTCCACAGAGAATGTTCATCAACACGCTCTTGCCGGCCCCGTTCTCACCGAGCAGCGCATAGATCTCGCCCTCGCGAACGCTTAGGGAGACCCCCGCGTTCGCGACGACCGGGCCAAACTTCTTGTGAATGTTTTCCATCTGCAGGATCGGCTCGCCGGGCATAATCGCGTTCCCTCACGCTTTGCGATAAGGCACGCCCAGCATGCTTGGCGCATCCGAACGGTTGCGCACCAGCATCAGCGCGACGATCGTCATGAGATAGGGCAAGGCCTGGAGGGCCTGATAGGGAATCTTGAGGGAAGGATCGGCTTGCAGCTGCAATTGCAGGGCGAAGAAGAGGCCGAACAGCAGCGAAACGAAAAAGGCGCCGATTGGCGACCAGCGGGCGAAAACGACGACGGAAAACGCGATGAAGCCGCGTCCCGACGTCATGTTCTCGACGAACTCGTTGGCGTGCGCGAGGGTGAGGTACGCGCCGCCCAACGCGGCGAGGACGCCGCCGATCAACACTGCGGAATAGCGATAAAGCGCAACGTTCCTGCCTGCGACGTCGACCGCCTTTGGGTGCTCGCCGACAGCCCGTATCGTCAAGCCGTAGGAGGTGCGATAGAGGAGGAATCGCGCCGCGACGACGAGCGGTATCGTGACGTAGACGAGTAGATTCTGCTGAAATAGCGCGACGCCGAGATAGGGTATTTCGCTGAGATAGGGGAAGTGAAGGGCGGGCGCGATGTCGACCCCCTTGCCGGTCGAGACGAAGTACGTGCGGAAGAGGAACGAGGTCAAGCCGGTGCCAAGGAGATTGATCGCCGCGCCGACGACGATTTGATTGGCTTTGATCGTGACCGTGAAGGCAGCGAAGAGCAGCGCCGCGAGGAAGCCTGCCGCCATCGCCGCGCCAAAGCCAAACGCAAGAACTCCGGTCGCGTAGGTCGTCCCAAATCCGGCAAAGGCTCCCATCAGCATGATGCCTTCGACCCCGATGTTGAGGACGCCCGAACGCTCGCAGATCGCTTCGCCCGTCGCGGCGAAGATGAGCGGCGTTGCAAGCCGCCAGGCCGCGCCTAGCGTCGTCGCTAGGAAAGCCAACGTCGCGGCCGTTTGCATGGCTTGGCCCTAATCTGCCGGTCGGGCCGCGCGATACTGAAGCGCGGCGAAAGCGACAACCGAGAGAATGACCAGGCCCTGAATGATGAAGACAAGGACCTGCGGCACTTGCGCCGAAATCTGCATGATCTCCGACCCAGAGCGCAACGCCGCGAACAGGACGCCCGAGGCGATCGCGGCCAGCGGATTATTGTTGGCGAGGAGCGCCACCGCGATGCCCTCGAAGCCGTAACCCGGCGATATGTCCTGATAGAGACGATAGTTCACGCCATCGATTTCGATCGCCCCCGCCAGGCCTGCGAGGCCGCCGCTGATCGCCATGGCGATCAGTACGTTCTTGGCGACGTTGACGCCGGCATACGCGGCCGCACGCGGGTTGAGGCCGACGACCCGCACAGCGTAACCGGCGCTGCTGCGGAAGAGAAAGACGTAGACGGCTGCCCCCAGAGCGACTGCGATGAGGATGCCGATATGCAGTCGCGTCGGCGGCAGGAAACGGGGCAGCCAAAGGTCGCGCGCGAGTTTGGCGGACTGGGGATAGGGAACCGCCGGGTCCTTCAGCGGTCCGGTCACGAGATAGCTCGTGAAGATGATCGCGATATAGTTGAGCATGATCGTCGTGACGACTTCGCTGGCGCGAAAATAGACGCGCAGCAACCCGGCCAGCGCGGCCCAAAGCGCTCCCCCGATCGCACCCGCGACCAGGATGAGCGCAATGTGCAGCCACGCAGGCAGCGCGGCGAAGCTGACCCCGCAGGCGGTCGCGGCCGAAGCGCCGGCGTAGAGTTGCCCCTCGGCGCCGATATTCCAGATGCTGCAGCGAAATGCGACGCAAAGTCCGACGCCGATAAGAATGAGCGGTATCGCCTTTAGCAGGACCTCCGCTATCGATCGTTTGTCCGCAAAGGCGCCGAGCACCATCACGTTGACGACGTCGGAACCGTGAAAGCCGTTGAGTTGGAGGAGGAGCGCACTCACGGCGAGTGCGATGAGAACCGCCGCGATCGGCGGTAGAATCGAAGAGCCCAGGCGTCCGGCGAGACGAAGCCCGGGATTGAAGGGGGACCACATTCTCAAAATGATCCCCCTTTTTCGCCGATGCCTCTAGCGTTCTCACTTCTTGAGCGTCTGGATCTCACCGGAAATGATCTTCGCCTTGATGGTCTCGACGTACTTGCGCACGTCGTCCGGCACGGCGTGTTTCGCCTTGTTGTTATAGATGAACTTCATTACGTCGGCGTCCTTGAGGCCGAAAGCGACATTGCTCGTCGGCAAGGACGAACCGTCCTTGATGCCAGCGACGATTTGGGTGACTCCTTGCGCATAGTCGGCGAGATAGGTTCCCAGGATATTGTCGGGCGCAGTCGAGGTGATGTCCGTGAAAACGCCGAACGTGGCGACGTCGGGACCGGCCTCGCGGGCCGCCTGGATCACGCCGATGCCGGCGGCGTCGGCGTCGGGAATGACGAAGTCCGCGCCGTGCGCGATCATGTTGACCGCCGCCTCCTTCGCCGCGTTAACGTCCGAGAAATTGCCGATGTAGACAGAGCTGACCGGCATATCGGCCCTCGTGCCGCCCTATTGCAGCCTGCTCGACGCGCTTCGCAACGAACTCGGCCTCACGGGGACGAAAAACGGTTGCGAAGTTGGCGATTGCGGCAGCTGCACAGTCATTCTAGACGGCAAGCCGGTCAACGCTTGTCTTGTGCTCGCCGCGGAAGTCGATAGCGCGATCATCGAGACGAACGAGGGATTGCAGAACGCGCCGGGGCGACCAAGCTTGCTTCAAGAGAGTTTCATGGCTCACGGCGCAGCGCAGTGCGGTTTTTGCACGCCAGGGATCCTTGTCATGGCTAAGGCCTTGCTCGATGAAAACCCTGATCCGAGTGAGGCGGAAATCCGCTT
This sequence comes from uncultured Alphaproteobacteria bacterium, assembly GCA_963758335.1. GTDB lineage: Bacteria > Pseudomonadota > Alphaproteobacteria > Rhizobiales > Beijerinckiaceae > Roseiarcus. The sequence goes on from CAVWVF010000006.1 coordinate 566,579, forward strand.
TGCGCTGGCAGGCAATATCTGTCGATGCACTGGATACACCAAGATTGTCGCCGCGATCCGCGCGGCGGCCGAGCAAGGGAAACGGGAGCGGGCGGCATGACGAAGGTCGGTGAACGCCCGAGCGCGCTCAAGGAGCGCGCCCGGCAAACGTCGATCGTCGGGAGGAGCGTCAAGCGGACGGACACGCTCGAAAAGGTGATGGGCGTCGCCAAGTTCGTCGCGGACATTGCGTTTCCCGGCCTGCTCCAAGGCAAAATCAAGCGATGCTCACTCGCTCACGCGCACATCCGACGCATCGACGTCTCAAGAGCCCTTGCGCTTAAGGGCGTCAAGGCGGTGTTGACGCACGAGAACGTGCCGCGCGTGTTGCATTACGGCTCGCCGCATCCACGCTTGGCTTCGGTCACCAAAGACCAATATATCCTCGACGATCGGGTGCGCTACTGGGGTGAGGGCGTCGCGGCGGTCGCCGCAACAAGCGTTGAAATCGCCGAAGAGGCGCTCGATCTCATCGAGGTCGAATACGAGCCTTTGCCAGCGGTCTTCACGATCGAGGACGCGATGGCGGAGGGCGCGCCGAAGATTCACGACAACGGCCTTCCGGGGAACGACGTCTTGTCGCCAGTCGTCATCAAGCGCGGCGATGTCGAAAAGGGCTTTCACGCGGCCGATCTGATCCTCGAGGGCGAGTACGATCTTGGACGGCCGACGCCGGCTTATATGGAGCCCAATGTCTGCGCCTGCCAGTGGGACGCCGAGGGCAAGCTGACGGTCTGGACTTCGACGCAATCGGCTTTCATGGTGCGCGGAGCCCTAGCCGAAGTGCTCGGGTTGCCGCTCAACAAGGTTCGCGTGCTCGTCGATCACATGGGCGGCGGCTTCGGCGCCAAGCAGGACGTTTTCCAGCACGAATTCCTGTGCGCGCTGCTCGCTGAGCGCGCCGGCCGCCCGGTGCGCATCGAATTCACGCGCAAGGAGACGTTTCTCGGCGGCCGTTCCCGGCACCCCGGTAAGATTTGGCTCAAGCAGGGGTTTCGCAAGGACGGAACGATCGTAGCACGCCAGGCGCGCATCCTCTTCAATTCCGGCGCCTACGGCTCGCACGGGCCGGGCGTCACCAATGTTTCTTCAGCGTCGCTGACCTCGCTCTATCGTTGCGACAATATCGATGTCGTCGGGCGCTGCATCTATACGAATACGCCGATCGCCGGCGCGTTCCGCGGCTATGGCGTAGTGCAGAGCTACTATGCGCTGGATCTTCAGATCGATGAAGCGGCAGAGCGCCTGGGATTCGATCCCGCCGAGTTCAAGCTGATGAACGCAGTGCGCGTCGGAGACATAGCCCCCTCGGGCCACCCGATCGTCGGCCATGGACTCGAGGATTGCATCAGGCGCGGGATCGATGAAAGCGACTGGCGGCGCGTGCGCGCCGCGTCCCGAAGCAGGGAGGGAACCAGGCGCCGAGGCTGGGGCTTGGGCTGCGAGATGCATGGCTCCAGCGCCTATCCCGGCATCAAGGAGCAGGGCAACGCCATCGTCAAACTCAACGAAGACGCCTCGGTCACTTTGCTGACCGGGGCCGGCGGACTCGGCACCGGGGCGCATACGGCGCTTGCCCAAATTGCGGCGGAATCTCTGGGCGTGCCGTTCGAGAGCGTTTCCGTCGTTCACGGCGACACCGACATTGCGCCATGGGACATCGGCGCCTTCGCGAGCCACACGACCTATATGGTCGGCATGGCGACGAAAATGGCTGCCGAGGACGTCCGGCGCAGGATTTTCGAGCGCGTTGCGCCGATGCTGGACGCGCCTCCAGGAAGCCTTAGTCTCAACGAAGGCGTCATTCGTTGCGAAAGGACCAATCGCAGCCTCACGCTCGAAGAAGCCGTCAGACCAGCGAAGGGCATGCCTGCCGCGCAGTTCATCGGCGTTGGAAGCTATTCCCCGACGAAGTCCTATTTCGTTCGCCGCTCACTTCGTCGAGGTCGAAGTCGATGTCGAGACCGGCGAGGTGCGCGTGTTGCAAGTGATCCCTGTACACGAGATCGGCAAAGTCGTGCATCCGATCGCCGCGCAAGGGCAGGTCGAGGGCGGGATCCAGCAAGGCATCGGCCACACGCTGAGCGAGGACTATCAGATCGACGAGCGGACGGGGCGCTCGCTCAATCCGGGCTTCGTCGACTACAAGATGCCCCTGTCGATGGATATGCCGGCGATCCGAACGATTGGTCCGGCGATCGCCAACGCGATTTACGACGCAATCGGCGTCCGATTCCGGCACTATCCGATTATCCCGGAGCAGGTGCTCGACGCGCTTTGGCGGAAAAGCAAGATCACGGGAACAGACCATGCAAAGCTATGACGCGCCGCTGCCGAAAATTCCCGTCACCATCCTCACCGGCTTTCTCGGCGCCGGCAAAACGACGCTGCTTAACCACATCCTGACCGAAAATCATGGCCATCGGCCAGAACGAGATCCGAATCGACGTCGATCTCGCCGAATTCGTTCTCGATGACGGCGATGCGCAATGATCGGGTCCTCGCCGACGCCCTTGGCCCCAAAGGGGCCGCCGGGATCGGGCGCAGTCTCGAGAAGGATCCTCCGAAGAAGAAATCTATCAGATGCGTAACGGCTGCATCTGCTGTCTCCTCGACGTGCGCAACGATCTTATTGAAGTCCTGCGCAAGCTGCTCGCGAGGAAGGACCGCTTCGAGCGCATCGTCGTCGAAACGAGTGGCCTTGCTGATCCGACCCCAGTCGCGACCGCCTTCTTCATCGACCCCGCGATCAGCGAGGAAGTGAGCCTCGACGCAATCGTGACGCTGGTCGACGCCAAGCATATCGGCCAGCACATCGACGATCCGGTGCTCGACGGACGCGACAACCAGGCGGTCGATCAGATCGTCGCCGCCGACCGCATCGTCATCAACAAGGTCGGTCTCGTCGGAGGGTCCGACATCGACTGGCTCGAGACGGGATTGCGCAAGCTCAACCAGACCGCGGATATCCTGCATTCCAGCTATGCGAAAATCGACCTCGGCCGCATTCTCAATGTCGGCGGCTTCGCGCCGTCCTATGTGCGCCAAAGGGCGGAACTCCTCGATCTAGACGGCGAGCACCACCACGGTCACGACGACCACGCGCACGACACGACGGTGACGTCGGAATCCTTCGTCTTCGAAAGGCGCTTCGATCACGAACGCCGCGCCAAATTGCTCGGCGACCTTCTGCGCTGTCACGGGCGCGAGGTTTTTCGCGTCAAGGGCATTTGCGCGATCGAGGGGGATAGCCGTTTCCACGTGTTGCAGGCGGTTCATTCGCTGCTGGATTTCCGCCCAGACCACCCTTGGGGCAAGGACAAGCCTTTCAGCAAGGTCGTCTTCATCGGCCGTAATCTCGTGCGGCAAGAAATCGAGAAAGGACTCGACGCTTACCTCGCATGACTGGGACATCACGTAATCAGCGAGCGCGACCCTTGGAAATGATGGTCGTGGCCAGGCTTGTCCCAGCCAACCAGGCCGTCGCACGTCAGTGCCGGCGAGACGATGGCTAGACGGCCCGAAATTGGCGGGGCCGCAAGACTTGCGATTTCCGCTGACGTCGGCGGTTTGAACGAAAGCGCCAATGGCCGATGGCCGGGACATCCCCGACGACGGCGATTTCAACCGTCTTCCTCTCGCGCGGCGCCGTGACTTCCGGCCCACTCGTCAACCAGTCCCACGTCGATGTCGAACAGCGAAAGCATACGACCGAGCGTGTGGTCAATCATCGCTTCGAGCGAGGTCGGCTTCGCATAGAAGCCCGGAACAGGGGGGTAGAGGATCGCGCCGGCCTCGGTCGCCAGCGCCATCGATCGGATGTGTCCGAGATGAAGCGGCGTTTCGCGGAGCATCAGCACGAGCCTGCGCCGCTCCTTCAACGTGACGTCGGCCGCGCGCGAGATCAGCGACGGAGTGACACCGGTCGCGATCTCTGCGAGCGTCTTGACTGAGCAAGGGGCGACGATCATGCCGAGCGCGCCGAACGAGCCGCTCGCGCAGGCCGCGCCGATGTCGGAATTGGTATGAACGACGTCGGCGAGCGCCTCGACGTCAGCGCGCTTGAAATCGGTTTCGAGCGCCAGCGTCAGAAGCGCGGACGCGACATGATGAGATGGGTCTCGACATCGACGCGTCGCAGGATCTGGAGCAAGCGCACGCCATAGATCGCGCCGGAAGCGCCGCTGATCCCGACGATGAGGCGCTTTCGCCTTCCACTCGATCCATTCATGGCGGGCCGCGGCCGTGTCGCATGTTAAAGGCGCTCACCGCCGTAGCCTCGCGAGCGCTTCCTCGGCCCGCGCCATCGCTGCGTCGCTGATCTTCGCGAGAACGCCATGGAAATCAGGGCCGCGCGTGGCGTCCAGGCCCATGCGCGACGTCGTGCCGACGTTGGAGGCGGAAGGATCGAGCGCGTTACCCGGCAAACCGTCGACCATCATCACGTCGCGATGCGGTTGGAAATGCGCGGCGAGCGCCCACAAAACCTGGGAATCCTGCGTCACCTCGACATCGGAATCGACCGCGACGACGGTCTTGAGATAGGGGTCCCATCCGAGGAGTCCGAGCATCACTTGGCGGGCTTCTCCGGGACGCGTCTGCTTGAGCGCAACATAGGCGTGAAAATGCGTTCCTGAGAGGCCGGATAGTGCACTGTGGTGACGCTCGGGAACCGCTGCTTGAGTTTTTCGACCATCTCGGCTTCGCGCGGGACGCGCCCGAGGTTGAGGTGGTCGGCCGAATTGCCGCCGGTGACGCTGATCAGCATCGCGTCCTTTCGCCGCATGATCGTCTCGACGCGGAGGAGATTGTTGGTCGATCGATCCGAGGAATAGCCCGTGAACTCGCCGAACGGCCCTTCCTCGACTTGCGCGGCGGGATCAATGATCCCCTCCAGCACATACTCGGCGTGCGCCGGCACGCGCAGGCCGTATTTGGGCGTACGCACGACCTCGAGCGGCTCGCCCATCAGACCGCCAGCGACGTCGCGTTCGTCCTCGCCGAAGGCCAGCCGCGCCGAGGCGGCGAGCATGAACAACGGATGCCCGCCGATCACCATCGCGACTGGCATCGGCTCGCCGCGGTCCCTGGCCATGTTGAGGAGCCGCCACAGGTGGCCGCGCGAGTGCAGGCTGGTCGCGAGCTCGTTCGGCGCGTGGATCATCGCGCGGTGATAGCTGAGATTGCCCGCGCCGGTTTCCGGGTGTTCGGCGACTATGATGCCGCTCGTGACGTATCGCGCTCGATCGGTGTCGAAATGCTTGAGCATTGGCAGAGAGGTGAGATCGATTCGGTCGTTGGCGACCTCGTCGAGCACGGGCCCGCTTTTAACGACTCGCGGTGCGACCGCCTTGCGCGAACGCGCCTGGTAAGCTTCGTGGAGGCTACCGGGCGTCGCGCCGAGGAGGCGCGCGATGCGAGAGCGAGAAGCAAAAATATTGGCCGCGACTTCGACCGCGATTCCCTCGACGTGTTTGAAATGTAGCAGCGGCGCGCGCAACTCAGCGTTGAGCCGCCAGATGACCGCCGTCACGTCCTGATCGCTGGAAACGGCGTCCTCGAATGTCAGAACGTCGTCGGGGTACTCGCGCCGGTAATCGGCGAGAAACGCGCGAAAGTCCTGACGGTTGCGGGGCACGTTGTGGTCCATCGTCTGACCTCGCCGTGGCTTGGCTCGCCGGCGCAGGCGGCGCCCCAGAGACGGCGGCGGAAGGGCCGCCGTCGCGCTTGCCACTGCGCCCTCTCGCCTCAGCCGCGCTTCACGTCGGCGTAGGGATGAATGAGCCGTGCCGCCGCGTCCTTGAGGTCCCTCGGCGGCGGCGTCGGGTCGAGTCCGATCAGGCGCGCGACGTTATTGCCGAGATAGCCTTCGAGCTGGCCCTCGGAAATCCCCAAACCTTGCGGCGGCTCCTGGCAGAGGACTTCCAGCTCGCGAAGCCACATTCCGGGCTCGTTGGGCGGCGAATCCGTGCCGAAGACGATCTTTTCCTTCGGCAGCTGCTCGGCGAATTCGACGATGCGCGACTGGAAACACCAGCCGGATTCGCAATAGACGTTCGGTGTATCCATCGCCATCCAGAACGCCTCGAACGAATAGTTCCCGCCGGTCTGAATGCCGAAATGCCCGATGATGAAATTGACCATAGGGAACTCCCGGATGATCGGATAGAACATCGTCGGAATCGTATAGGGACCGTCGCCGGTGTGGATCAGCACGACGACGCCGAGTTCGGCGCATTTCTTCATCGCCGGGCGCAACCAGTCGAGGGCGCGATCCGGCCGATAGCCGTGCATGTTGGCGTGCAGCTTCAGCATCTTGAAGCCGTATTCCTTGACATGGAATTCCAGCTCCGCCGCGCCATTTTCGGGACCCCAGCGCGGGTTGAAAGTGAAATTGCCGATGAAGCGATCTGGATATTTCTGACAGAGCTCGGCGCAGTAGGCCATGTAATCGCGCACGCCCTCGCGGCCCATGCGATTGCCGTCGCGATAGCCGGTGTTGCCCGGCGGCGGCTGGATGAAGCCCATATCGATACGGCGCGGTTTGCCGTTGATCATGTAGGGGCCGTCCATCAGCTTCAGCATGCGCTCGCCGTTGAACGGCGTGCCGGTATGGCGCCAAGCTTCATCGACCAGATTGGTCGGATGAAGATGGGTGTCGATGATCATGATCGTCTCCGAAAGTCGTGGTCGCGGCGTTTGGACGAAAGTCGTCTCAGGCCGGCTGAAGTTTGGCTTGCATGGCGGCCGAGGCGCGCCTGGGCTTCCTCCACCGTGCGCGGCGGCGGGGTTGGCGTCAGGTCGATCATCCGTGCGAGATTGTTGCCGAAATAGTCTTCGAGCGTGTCCTCGTCGAGATTGAGCCCTTGCGGCGGCTCATGGCAGAGCACTTCCAGCAGGCGCAACCACATGCCGGGCTCGTTGGGGGGTGTGTCGGTGCCGAACAGAGTCTTGTGCTTGGGAAGCACTTTCGCGAATTCGACGATGCGCGACTGCAGGCACCAACCGGATTCGCAGTAAACGTTCGGAGCGTCGAGCGCCATCTGATAGGGCTCGAAGCAATAGACGCCGCCCGTCTGCACGCCAAAATGCGCGAGGATGAAATTGACCGACGGGTACTCGCGGATGATGGGATAGAATTCTGTCGGAATGCAATACGGTCCGTCGCCGGTATGCACTTTGACCAGCAGGCCGAGGTCTGCGCATTTCTTCATCGCCGGTCGCAACCAATCGAGCGCTCGGTCCGGCCGGTAGGCGTGCATATTGGCCTGGAGCTGGACCATCTTGAAGCCGTGCTCCTTGGCATGGCGTTCGATCTCCTCCGCTCCGTTCTGCACACCGTAGCGCGGGTTGTAGACGAAGCAGCCGAGGAAGCGATCCGGGTGTTTTTCGCAGAGGTCGACCGTATAGGCCATGTAGTCCCGTATTCCGGCGATGCCGGGCTTGTCGGCGATCCCATCGGTGTAAATGGTATTGCCCTGAGGCGGCTGGATGAAGGCCTTATCGACGCGGCGCGGTTTTCCGTTCACGTAGAACGGCCCGTCCATCATTTTCAGCAAGCGTTCGCCGGTAAACGGCGCGCCGTTGTGCCGCCACGCCAGATCGACGATCTTGGTGGGATAACAGCTCATATCGATGATCATGCGTCGTCTCCAAAGTCGTCGCGGATCCGGAGAAAGCCACCGCCGTCCGCATCGATCGCGATCCCGTCCGCCGGAGGATAAGAGTAACCTTGTCAATCGCGGTTTTCGGGGCGCGCGATCCTATCGATCGCATGCCAGCAATCTCCAACTCCGTCCGACGCTCACAGTCGTGGGACTCCGGACGTCGAGTTTGCCGCTTCTACTGACAATGCTTTGAAGATAGCCGATTGTCGCGAAAGGGGAAGAGGAAACGTGAGGCGATGGACGCGCCGGAAATGGACAAGCGATCTAGGTCGTCGAATTCATGATGGGACGTTTCTCGAAGGTCGCGAGGGCCTTGTCACACTCGCCAAGAGTATTCGATTTTCGGTGGATATCGTGCCCACGTCGACGGCCCAAGTGATTGATTTTCCTTAGCGCAGTCCTGCGCAACGGGGTTGACAAGTAAAATGCACGCACGGCCAGTAGCTCGAGATCACGCTCTTCGTTGGACAGAGCCCATCAAATGTGGTTGTCCGCTCACGCGCCGCGTATTGATGAGGTTGCTGCGCGAAGGCCTTTGGGATCAAGCTGCGAAATTATCGCGGCTGCATCGCGCTGCTAAAGCGGGCTCTTCGAGCTTGGCAGGGCCCGGCCCCCGTTGTTCGATATCGGATGTTATCGGGGGGGTCCGGGGCCGCCGCAGCGCGGCCCGGGCTCGTCTCGTTTGCTGATCAATAGTCCATGCCACCCATACCGCCGCCTGGCAGGCGACGCCTTCGTCCCGGCCGTTGCGGCGCTGACCCTCGGCCTCGTCACGAAAGACGCGCTGGCCCGGCGGCTCGGCCGCAATTCGGCCTTCGATCACGGCGGCAACATCGCGATCGCCCTCGTCGCGGGCGGGGTCGGATACCTCTTTTCCCAGCGGGTCGTGTTTTTGATGGTCCCCTTCTTCGCCGCGCTCACATCGGCGGCGGTCCTGATGATCCCGCCGGGCGCGATCGATCACGATCGGGCGCGCGACCTCGGAAGAAACGGCGACGACGGCGCGGCGCAAGGCTACGGCGTCCTCTTTCGCATCCGGCCCCTGATGATTTTCGCCGTCTGCGCGCTCTTCTTCCACTTCGCCAACGCCCCGCTCTTGCCGCTGGTCGGGCAGAAGCTTGCGCTGCAATTTCCGAGAGAGGCGACTGCGATGCTGTCCTTTTGCATGGTCGTCGCGCAGGGCGTGATGCTGCCGATCGCACTCCTGGTCGGCTGGCGGGCCGACCGGTGGGGCGCCGGCCGATCTTTCTCATCGCCTTCACCGTGCTGCCGATCCGCGCGGCGCTCTATACCCTTTCCGATAACGCCTTCTGGCTCCTCGGCGTGCAGCTTCTGGACGGCGTCGGCGCGGGCATCTATCAGGCGCTGACCCCGGCGGTGATCGCCGACATCATGCGCGGCACCGGGCGTTACAACCTGGCGCAGGGAGCGGTCGCGACCACCCAGGGCGTAGGCGCGTCGATCAGCGCATTGGCGGCGGGCGAAGTGACAGACCATTTCGGCTATTCCGTCTCGTTCCTGTTTCTGGCGGGCGCCGCGGCGGTCGGCTGGGCCGTGTTCCTCCTGTTGATGCCCGAGACGCGCGAGCGCAGGCGATCGGGCGCGAGAATGGGCAAGCCGCGGTCCTTAGAGGGGCGTCGGGCGAATGAATTCCTCGAGCCTCGCCGCACTCGCCATCCTCGTTGCGACCTATGTCGGGGTCGCGGCCGGCGGCGTCCCGGGCCTCCGCCTGGACCGGGCGGGCATCGCCTTCCTCGGCGGCGCGGCGATGATCGCGCTCGGCCCCTTGAGCCTGGAAGAGGCCTTCGGCGCCATCGACTTCAACACCATCGCGCTCCTGGTCGGGATGATGATCGTGGTTGCGCACCTGAAGGTTTCGGGCGCGTTCGGCGCGCTGGATTCGTTGGCGATCGAGCACGCGCACTGGCCGTTCGTCCTGCTCGTCACGGTGACGATCCTCGCCGGCGTCCTGTCGGCCTTCCTGGTCAACGACGCGATCTGTCTCGTGATGACGCCGATCGTCATGCAGGTCGTGCGCGCGCTCAGACGGAACCCTGTTCCCTATCTCGTCGCGACCGCGACCGCCTCCAACTGCGGCAGCGTCGCGACGATCACCGGCAATCCGCAGAACATGGTGATTGGAGCGACGTCGAAGATTTCCTATCCGGCGTTCGCCGCAGCGCTCTCGCCGGTCGCCGCCTTCGGGCTCATCGCGGTCGTCGTCGTCGTCTGGCTCGCGTTCCGCAAGGAATTCGCAAAGGACGGGGCGATCAACCCACATCTGAAGCCCGGCCGCATGCACAGCGGCCAGGTCGTGAAGGCGAGCCTCGTCTGCGCCGGGCTCGCGATCGCTTTCTTCGCCGGCGTCCCGCCGGCCGAAGCCGCCGTCATCGGCGGAGCGATCCTCCTGTTCACCCGCCAGATCAAGCCGATGCGGATCTACCAGGAGATCGACGGGCCGCTGCTCCTCCTGTTCGCCGGCCTTTTCATCGTCGTCGGCGGGGCGGAGCGCGCGCTCCTGACGCCGGACCGCGTCGCGATGGCGAAGAGTGTCGGCCTCGACGTCCCCTGGCGCCTGTCGCTCTTCACCACGGTTCTGTCGAATATCGTCAGCAACGTGCCGGCGGTCCTGATCCTCAGGCCCTTCATCCGGAGTTTCGTCGATCCTGAGCGCGCCTGGCTCGTCGTCGCGATGGCCTCGACGCTGGCGGGCAACCTCACGCTGATCGGCTCGGTCGCCAATCTGATCGTCGCCGAGCGCGCGCGGGCGGAAGGCGTCCCGATCAGCTTCTGGGCCTACTTCAAGGTCGGATTGCCGCTGACGTTACTCACGCTCGCGGCGGGGACCGCTTGGCTGACCTGGCGGTGAACCGGCGCCGTAGAACAAGCCGTCGCGCCGGCTCGGCCCGGTTATCCACCCGGCTCGACCGCGAGAGGCTGCAAGGGGCTCGTCCTACCGTCCGCGCGCGTTGCCCGACGCTCCGCCGAGTTCGGGCGGCGCGTTGTCTTGCGGCGGAGGAAGCGGTGCCGCGACCACGGCCGGGGCCTTGGGCTTGGCGCGCTTCTTCGGCTGCTGGGCCGGGGCCGCCTGGGGCGTTTGCGCCGCGTTGGGTTCGACGACCGCCGCGTCGGGATTGTCCATATCCGGCGTCGAAGCCTCGACCTGCGGCGCCTCGTGGATGACCGTCGTCCCACCTTTGCAGCCGGTGAGCCAGACGTCGTAGATCGGATGCTCGACCCCGTGCAGGCCGGGACTGTCGGCGAACATCCAGCCGGAAAAGATCCGCTTCTCCTGCTTATTCTCGTCGATCTCGTCGACCTGGGCGAAGGCGTCGGTTTGCGGCTGCTCGGTCAGCGGGCGCGAGTAGCAGACGCGCGGCGTAATCTGCAGCGTGCCAAACTGGACCGTCTCGTTGATCGCAACCTCGAAGGAAATGATTCGCCCGGTGATCTTGTCGAGGCCGTTGAACACCGCCGTCGGGTTGCTGATCTTGTCGGCCTGCGAGGGCGAAGCGAGGAGGACGAGCGCGCCGGAGGCCGCAAGAGCGCGAAGCGCCGGCCTCAGGCCCAGGCGGGCGGTCATGAAAGGCATGCGGGCGGATCTGCCGACGAAGCGCGGCGAATTGAAGGCGCTCAGGGGCCCGGGCTCCAAGCCTCATAGTCGCCGCCGGTCGGCTGGCGGTGAGGATGGGGCTGCAAAGTCGAGCCCTTGGGCCGGATCGCGGCCGGAGTCCCGGTGGGGTTGCCAATATGGGGCAGCTCCCAGGGATGCGGCTGATAGGCCTCTTCGGTCGGCGGCGTGTCGACGGTGTGATGCAGCCAGCCGTTCCAGCCGGACGGCGTCATCGAGGCTTCGGAGGTCCCGTTATAGATCACCCAGCGTCGGTCGAAGCCGAGCGCGGGGTCGATCTTGCCGCCCTTCGAGCGATAATAGGCGTTGCCGAACTGATCGTGTCCTACGAGCTCGCCCTCGCGCCATGTGTAGAACAGGGTGTTGAGGGTCGCCCCGTTCCACCACGTGAAGAACCGCAGAAGAAACTGCTTCATCCGTCGAAGGCCGCTGTCATCGGAGCCTGCCAAGAGGCCGGGCGTGCGGGACTATGGCGACGCCCGCCGCGCCTGTCCAGTCGAACTTTGCGGGAAGGCGCCGTCCAACCTCTTGCCCGCGCCCGCCGACTCGGACGATGCTGTCAATCGGGCGCTGCGTTAACGTTGCATTATACATTGTTGTCCACAATATGTTGTGTTGAAGGCCTAGCGCCGTCACAAGCTGTTGACGCCTTCGTCACATAGTCGTAGTCTTCGAGTTGCGCGGGAAATGCGGGCGCGAGCCAGTCGAGGGTGCGGGTTTCGGCCCGCCGGACGCGTCAGACGGTTTGCAGATCGGGCACATCGGGGCGGCGTGCCCATGCTCTTGGCTGCGAAGCCATTTCGGGAGTCGGGAACGCGGAACTGAGCCCTACGTTCGAGGTCGAGGACAACGAGGCGGGCTGTGGGGCAGATCGCTATTGCGAGAAGCGAGATCGAGGGCGAGAAAGATGAGAATCGAGCGGCATTACACGCAATCGGGCGCCTCGCCCTATGACCTGATCGCCTTCGCGACGACGAAGAGCGAGATCCGCAATCCGGACGGCTCGGTCGTCTTCGCGCTCGACGGCATCGAGGTTCCGGCGGCGTGGAGCCAGGTCGCCGCCGACGTGCTGGCGCAGAAATATTTCCGCAAGGCCGGCGTTCCGGCGCGCCTCCGGCGGATCGAGGAGAACGGAGTCCCCGCGTTCCTGTGGCGGTCCGCCGCGGACGAGGAGGCGCTCGAGCATCTTCCCAAGGCCCAGCGCTATGTCTCTGAGATTTCGGCCAAACAGGTGTTCGACCGGCTCGCCGGCGCGTGGGCCTACTGGGGCTGGAAGGCCGGCTATTTCGATGGCGAAGAGGACGCGCTCGCCTATTGCGACGAGATGCGCTTCATGCTCGCCCGCCAGATCGCCGCGCCTAATTCTCCCCAGTGGTTCAACACCGGCCTCTATTGGGCCTATGGCGTCGACGGGCCGAGCCAGGGCCATTATTACGTCGACTTCGAGACCGGCAAGCTCGTCAAGTCGAAGTCGGCCTATGAGCATCCGCAGCCGCACGCCTGCTTCATCCAGTCGGTCGCCGACGACCTCGTCAACGAGGGCGGCATCATGGACTTGTGGGTGCGCGAGGCGCGCCTGTTCAAATACGGCTCAGGCACCGGGTCCAATTTCTCGGCGTTGCGCGGAGAAAACGAAAAACTGTCCGGCGGCGGCCGCTCCTCCGGCCTCATGTCGTTCCTGAAGATCGGCGACCGGGCGGCGGGCGCGATCAAGTCCGGCGGCACGACCCGGCGGGCGGCCAAGATGGTCGTCGTCGACGTCGATCACCCCGACATCGAGGCCTATATCGACTGGAAGGTGAAGGAGGAGCAGAAGGTCGCGGCCCTCGCCGCCGGCTCCAAGCTCGTCAAGCGACGCCTCAAGGCGATCCTCAAGGCCTGCGTCAATTGCGAGGGTTCGGGCGACGACTGCTTCAAGGTCGAGAAGAACCCCGCGCTCAGTCGCGAGGTGAAGGCCGCGCGAAAAGACGACGTGCCGGACGGGATCATCAACCGCGTCATCCAGTACGCCCGCCAGGGTTATACGACGCTCGAGTTCGACACCTACGACACCGACTGGGAGTCCGAGGCCTACCTGACGGTCTCAGGACAGAACTCGAACAATTCGGTGCGCGTCACCGACGCCTTCCTGCATGCGGTCGAGACCGACGGCGACTGGACGCTGACCCGTCGTCTCGACGGCAAGCCGTCGAAGACGCTGAAGGCCCGGGCCTTGTGGGAGAAGATCGGCTACGCCGCCTGGGCCTCGGCAGATCCCGGGGTCCAGTACCACACCACCATCAACGACTGGCACACCTGCCCGGCGTCGGGACCGATCCGCGCCTCCAATCCGTGCTCGGAATACATGTTCCTCGACGACACGGCGTGCAATCTGGCCTCGCTGAACCTCCTTCAGTTTCTCAACCCAGAGACCAAAGCCTTTGATATCGCTGCTTACGAGCACGCGGTCCGGCTTTGGACGCTGACCTTGGAAATCTCGGTCGCGATGGCGCAGTTCCCCTCCAAGGAGATCGCGCGCCTCTCCTACGACTTCCGCACGCTCGGCCTCGGCTTCGCCAACATCGGCGGCCTGCTCATGTCCTGCGGCATCCCTTATGACAGCGACGAGGGGCGGGCGATCTCCGGCGCGCTCTCGGCCGTGCTGACTGGCCGCGCCTATGCGACCTCGGCCGAGATCGCGGCCAAGAGCGGCGCCTTCCCCGGCTACAAGCCGAACGCGGACGCCATGCTGCGCGTCATCCGCAACCACAAGCGCGCCGCCGACGGCGAGGCGGCAGGCTACGAGCAGCTTTCCATTGCCCCGACGCCGCTCGACCACGCCTCGCTCATGAAGGCCGGCCCCGCTTTCGCCCATCTGGGCGAGGCGGCGCGCTCCGCCTGGAGCGCGGCGCTGGCGCTCGGCCAGCAGCACGGTTTTCGCAATGCGCAGGTCTCCGTCGTCGCGCCGACCGGCACGATCGGCCTCGTGATGGACTGCGACACGACCGGCATCGAGCCCGATTTCGCCCTGGTCAAGTTCAAGAAGCTCGCCGGCGGCGGCTATTTCAAGATCATCAACCGCGGCGTGCCGGATGCGCTGAGAGCCCTGGGCTATGGCGAGAAGGCCGTGGAAGACATCGTCGCCTATGCGGTCGGCCGGGCGACCCTCGCCCATGCGCCGGCAATCAACCATTCCGCCTTGCGGGCCAAGGGTTTTCCGGAGGCGGCAATCGACAAGGTCGAGACGGCCTTGCGCGGCGCCTTCGACATCCGCTTCGTCTTCAACAACTGGACGCTCGGCGCGGAGATCCTGAGCGGGGCGCTGAAGATCCCGGCCGAGCGCTCCGAGGCGCCGGGCTTCGACCTCCTCTCGGCGCTCGGCTTCTCAAGGGCCGAGATCGACGCGGCCAACAATTACGCATGCGGAGCCATGACCTTGGATGGCGATCCTCATCTTAAGCTCGAACATTATCCGGTGTTCGACTGCGCCAATCCCTGCGGCCGGACGGGCAAGCGCTTTCTTTCGGTCGAGAGCCACATCCGCATGATGGCGGCGGCGCAGCCGTTCATCAGCGGAGCGATTTCCAAGACCATCAACATGCCGAACGACGCCACAGTGGAAGACTGCAAGGACGCCTACATGCTCAGCTGGCACCTCGGTCTCAAGGCGAACGCGCTCTATCGCGACGGCTCGAAACTCTCCCAGCCGCTCAACGCGCAGGTGATCGAGAGCGACGACGAGGAGGAGGAGGCGCTCGAGACGCTGATCGCCGCCAACGCCCCGGCGCGGGCGATGCAGATCGCCGAAAAAATCGTCGAGCGGGTGATCGAGCGGGTCGAGCGCACGCGCGAACGGGAAAAGCTGCCCGACCGGCGCAAGGGCTATACCCAGAAGGCGGTCGTGGGAGGGCACAAGGTCTATTTGCGCACCGGCGAGTACCAGGACGGGCGTCTCGGCGAGATTTTTGTCGACATGCATAAGGAGGGCGCGGCCTTCCGGAGCCTGATGAACAATTTCGCCATCGCGATCTCGCTCGGCCTGCAATATGGCGTGCCGCTCGAGGAATATGTGGAAGCCTTCACCTTCACCCGCTTCGAGCCGGCCGGTTTCGTCCAGGGCAACGACGCGATCAAGAACGCGACTTCCATTCTCGACTACATTTTTCGCGAGCTCGCCATCTCCTACCTCGGCCGCAACGACCTCGCCCATGTCGCGCCCGAGGACATCGGCAATACGGTGCTCGGCGGCGGCGTCGGCCAGGGCAAGGCGCCGGCGGCCGGCCCCGCGGCGGCCGCGGTCATCTCGAACGGCCTCGTACGGTCAAAGCCCGGCGACAAGCTGATGCTGGTGCGCGGCGCGACCGGCGGCGAAGCGCCGGCCCTCAAGGCCTCCGGCGGCGCCGGCGCGGCGGGCTATGTGCAGGGCGCGACGGCGCTCAAAGGCGACCTCGGCGAGCCCGCGCCCCTGAAGGTCGGCGGCGCTGAGTCCGCGCCGGCCGCCGAATCGGTCGCCGACAGGCGGGCGGAGGCGCGGTTGAAGGGCTATGTCGGCGAGGCCTGCCCGGAATGCGGCAACTTCACCATGGTGAGGAACGGAACGTGCCTCAAGTGCGACACGTGCGGGAGCACGACGGGGTGCTCATGATCCATGCCGACGACCGTCAAGGAGATCATCCGTCGTCTTGAAGACGACGGATGGACCCTCGTGGCGACCAAGGGCAGCCACCGCCAGTTCACGCACAAGGTCAAGAAAGGCCGGGTCACCGTGCCCGGCAAACTCAGCGCCGATTTGCAACCGGGCACGTTGAAGAGCATTCTGCGGCAGGCCGGCCTCGAGGATTGACCCATGCGCTACGCTGTCGTGATCGAGAAAGGCGAGCGGAACTACTCGGCATACGTTCCGGATCTGCCCGGCTGCGTGTCGGTCGGCGATACTCTGGAAGAGGCGAAGGCCGAAATTCGTGAAGCGATTGAGTTTCATCTTGAAGGGATGCGGGAGGAAGGATTGCCGATCCCGAAGCCGTCGAGTTGGGCGGAGTATGTAGAGGTTGGGGAGCAGGCCGCGTGAGGAGATGGCGACCGTCAACAAGGGATTTGCCTTCTCTCGCTTATGCATCATCGCAAGAACTTGGGCGTTACGGGGCGTTACGGGGCGTTACGGGGATCTACAGAAACTGGCAATGCGTATCACGTCCCCGTAATCCCCAAGCTGACCGGAAGGAATTGCGAGAAGTCGAGAACAACTGCGGTTGAACCGCGTGGATGGCCGTGACAAGCTCGGCCGTGACGGTGTAGGCTTAGGCAGGGGAAGTGGGTTGTTCGGCGAGACGCCTGCGCCGCTGGGATGCGAATTCATCGCCTTGGCGTTGTGTCAGCTTTGATGGAGGAAGCCTATAGGGGGCGGCAATGGCGTCTGTTTTCATTTCGTACTCTCACAAAGACGAAACCTTGAAAGAGCAGCTCGATGTCCAGCTGGCGATACTCAAAATTCAAGGCCTGATCGAGGCCTGGCATGATCGCCGAATCAAGGCCGGCGACGAATTCGATAGCGCAATCAGCGCCGAACTAAACAGGGCCGACGTAATTCTCTTGCTTGTCTCACCGGACTTTTCTCGCGTCCAAGTATATTCAGGACGTGGAGCTCAAGAGAGCCATGGAGCGCAACAAAGCCGGGGAAGCGAGAGTCATCCCGGTAATCCTCCGATTCTGCGATTGGGAGGGAGCGTTCGGGAAGCTCCTAGCGGTGCCCAAGGATGGACGGCCGATCAAGGCTTGGCAGGACACCGACGAAGCTTTTCTTGACGTTGTAAAATTGATACGGGCGGCTCTGCCGCCCGCCGCGCGAATTGTAAGGCGCCAGCTAGCGTTCAAGATTAGATCGCCGGGAGCACAGCCTTCTATATATAAGTTGCCAAAGGCAGATAAGATAAGAATTGGTCGCGCAGGGGACAATGATCTTGTGATCAAGTATGATTTGACCGTTTCCCGGTATCATTGTATCGCGTTCTTGCTGCCGGATTCGGTTCGTATCGAGGATCAGGGATCGACGAACACGCCGATTATCAATGGTGTCGAAACAAAAAGTGGCGAGCTGAAGCTACATCAAAAGCTGGAATTGGGCGATACCGAGCTGACATTGATACCCGACGACTAAATTCGCAGTGGGAAGCTTACACAGCAGCCTTAAGGGGGCTTCGCCCCTTGACGGAAACGTCCGCCGACGCCGCGCTAGCGGTCGATTCCGGCGCTAAGCTCGGAATATCGGTCGAAAGGGCAAGGAGGGACATCTCATGAGCGAGAAAATCTGCGTCACCGTCACGCGCCAGGACAAGTACCGGTTCTTGCTCGATTTCGGGCCGGGCATTCCGCAGTCGGCGGGCGACGAGCCCCCGCCGCTCGGCGACGGCGCCGGGCCTTCGCCGGTTTTACGGGTTTTACGGTGACACAAGCATATTTTCACGAATTAGTCGCCTCACCGCGCCGTCGATCCCTTGCCGAGCTTCGTTTTCCGAGCCTTCAGCCCCGTCAATGGCGCGCTGAAAGCGCGCCGCCTCCGGCGGGCTTCGCCCCTTGACAGGACTTAACGCTCGGAAGAGGTCTTTGCAAGAGTTCGACGGAGGAGAGCGTCGGGCGGGGAGCGCCGGGCTGGGGGTTCGTGCTGAGAGGCGCGGAGGTGCTCGCGTGGCGCCTTTTCGCGAGCCGAGGCGCGAATCGTCATCGCTTCTTTATGCTCCCCCGTCTATGATGACCGGGCTCGGACCAAATTTCAGCGCCTCGGCGGGGACGCTCGAGACCGGCGTTCGCGACCCCTAAGCGAGGCGCCGCAAAGATCATCCAGTCGATCCTTCCGCAAGCGCAGTCGACGAGCGGCTCGACGACGCTTTCCTCAAGAGCGCGGGTCGGGCGGAGTTTTGGAAGAAATGTCGGCGACGGAATCGAACGGCGCGGCGAAGGCGGCGCGCGATTGGGCGCAGGCGCTCACCTCGTACCGCCAGGCGAGCGCGGCGCGCGCCGTCTTTGAGCTCTCGGTCACCTTCCCGCCCTTCGCCGCGCTCTGGACCGCAATGCTCGTCGCCTCGCGTCATGGCCTGTTCTGGCTCTCTCTCGCGTTGGCGCCGCTCGCCGCCGGGCTGCTCGTGCGCCTGTTCATGGTCCAGCACGATTGCGGGCACGGCTCGTTCCTTCCGAGCAAGCTCGCCAACGACTGGGTGGGCCGGGCGATCGGCGTCTTGACGATGACGCCCTACGATCACTGGCGGCGCTGCCACGCGATCCACCATGCGACATCGGGCAATCTCGACCGGCGCGGCACCGGCGACATCAAGACGCTGACGGTGCGCGAATATTTCGCGTTGAACTGGCGCGGCCGGCTCCGCTATCGGCTCTATCGCCATCCCATCGTGATGTTCGGGCTCGGCCCGGCCTACATGTTCCTGATCGAGAACCGGCTGCCTTTCGGTTTCATGCGCAAAGGCGCCATGCCATGGCTCAGCACGATGAGCACCAACGCGGGCATCCTGATTGCGGCCGGCCTGCTGATCTGGGGCGTGGGCCTCATGCCGTTCCTCGTCGTCCATCTGCCGATCATCCTCATCGGCGCGACGGCTGGCGTCTGGCTGTTCTACGTGCAGCATCAATTCGAGGCGACGACATGGGACAGGGCGACGGATTGGCGCCAACCCGAAGCGGCGCTGCACGGCAGTTCGCATTACGACCTTCCGTCGGCGCTACGCTGGTTCAGCGGCAATATCGGTGTGCATCACGTGCATCACCTGTCGAGCGGCATTCCCTTTTACCGGCTTCCCGAGGTCTTGCGGAACCATCCCGAGCTCAAGAAGGTCGGCCGGCTCAGTCTCAGAGACAGCCTCGCATGCGTCCGGCTCGCGCTCTGGGATGCGGAGAAGCGGCGGATGGTGTCGTTCGGCGAGGCGCGGGCATCGCAGCCGTTTGCCGACGGCGCTCGTTAAGGCGACGAATCGCCCGCCTGCGCCTTTGAGCATCGCGAGGGTCTCGGGAAACGTTTAGGCAAAGCGCGGCGGACCCACCGGTTCGCCTCCGTGGAGTCCTGCGCGTCGATCGCCGACGGTATCGAACGCGAATCCAACGTCGAGCGCCGGCCGTGCGGCTGGAAGGCGCAGCGGGTCAAGAACGCCAATCCACGTTGGCCGTACTCACATGAGACGTTGAATCAACTATCGGTCGGGGCTGCGGCGGCGGAAGCGATGACCAGGACAAGCCTGGTCATCAGTCTTCTGGCCGTGCCTTATGGCCCTTGCTGAGCATCAAACGTCAGCGCGGACGCTTGGCGCCGAATCTCGTTCACCCGAAGCGACTGTGAAGAATTGGTATTCGCCTTCGTCGTGAAGATTCGGCATTCGTGTTCGTGGAATCCTGTGCAGTTAGACAAATGACACGTAAGGCTTTTTTTGACGATTACAAGGCTTCAGTTCAACTCAAACGTAATTTCTTCCGAGCCGACTTTCTGAATATCGATGATTGGGGACTGGTGAAAACATTCAACTAGAAAAGTCATCGCCGGATAAGTCATTTCGATAGCTTGTGGACCCTCGCCGATCAGCCTGGCGCGGCGGAACTCGTCTCGTCGGTCCACACGCGAAACGACTTGAGGATGTGTGGACCGAATGAGTTGACGAGCGGAATATCGGCGGCGTCGCGCCCACGCGCGATCAGGATGCGGCCGATGCGCGGCATGTTGTGGCGCGCGTCGAAGGTGTGCCATTTGCCGCCGAGGAAGACCTCGAACCAGGCGTTGAAATCCAGGATTACAGTGGGATTGCGGTGACAGCTTAATTAATCCCTATTTGCCTCTCTCGTCGTCTCAAGCTCCCCACATGCATGACCCGGTCCGACAGATAGGGATGCTTGCGTATGCTGTCGTAGAAACGCCGGTCGGCGGTGATGGTGGGATATTGCTCCTGAACCGCGAGGGCGAGGGTGAAGCAGTCGTAAGCCGGATGACCAAGGTCGATCGCCAGACGCGCAGCGGAGGCGGCGAGCTGGCGCATCGGATGAGGAACGGCGACCGGGGCGGCTTTCAACACGTCCACGGCCTCCGCAAAATCCTCCCTCGCGATGTCGCCACGGCGGCACAAGGCCCATAGGGCGTTGGCGGCCTCGGCGAACAGGAGTTCCGGCCCAATGAGCGTCGTGCGATTGTCCAGGAGACTCGCCGCCTCTTCGGAGAAAGCTTCGCCGACGAGCCATTTCACGACGGCGCTGGCGTCGACGACAGTGCCGGTCATGCGGCCGTCGCGGTCCCGGTCGGCCCGAATGATCTCGAGCGGATTGGCGATGGGTCGACGGCTGGGGAGCGGGCCGGCGTCTGCGCCGCGCTGGAAGCCGCCTGTTCCTGATGCAAAGACCCCCTGTTTCTGCGCAAAGAGCCCCTGTTCCATCGCAAAAATTCCCTGCTCCCCCGAACAAAGATCCCTGTTCCTTGGACTGAACCGGCGGTCCGCCATGGGCTTTGGTGGCCGTCTGCGGCGCGCCGGCGCCACGGCGGCGCCTCGACGGGGCCGGGTCTGTTGCGCCTGCAGTTGGGGCCGCGATTCGCGCCCCCTGATTGGAGTGTGAAAATTCTTGCCGAAAGCCTGATTTCGTACTATATTTGTTCTATTCAACAAAAGGCGCCCGATGACCGGTTCGGCAGAACTCCGCTCCGTCCGCGAGACCCTCTCGCCCGCCGCCCGCGCTTTGCGCCTCCAGCGCATCGTCGCCCGCCTGCAGGAGGGCGCGAGCGACAAGGACATCGCGGCGAAGGAGGCCTGTCGCGCAAAAGGCTGAGCCAGATCGTGGGCACGAGGACAGGCCAGACGCCTCAGGGCGAGGCCGGCAACGGCAACGCTTCGCTCATGATCATGCAAAAAATCCCGTCCTATTGTAACCGGGGCGAATTTCCGGGCGGCGTTAGCTTGGGGCGGGCCTGACGAGAGTTGCGAGATCGGGGATTTCGGGGCCTGGAATGGCGAGGCGAGCGCCGAGATAGTCGAAGAAGGGGATTTTGAGCTTCCTGCAGGTCTTGGCGAGCCCGAGCATGACGTCGCGGGCGTCGCGGCCTCTGTCGCTGAGGGTCCCGCCGGAGATTTTGCGCTTGGTGACGAAGACGCGGATGTCGTTTTCCGAGGCGTTGGTGTGCAGCGGAATATGGGGATGGTCGAGGACGCGCAAGAGATCGTCCTTGAGGCGAAAGAGGCGCCTGAGCAGGCTGTCGAGGGTGGCGTAGCCGGTTCTGGAGCGGTTGAAGATGCGGTCGAACTGCGCCCGCAAACGCTCGGCTTTCTCGAGGCTCGGGGCGAGCTTGTATTCTTTTAAGGCGCGATAGAACCACCAGATCATGCGCCGTGCGACCTCGATCGCGTTGCGCTGCTTGTCGTTGGCGGGGATGAGCTTGTGGACCAGGCGTTCGGCGTGCACCCAGCACAAGGCGTGTTCGCCGACGCGGAACTGGCCGGCGCCGTCTGACACGACGATGGCTTGGCCGAGCAGGCCTTGCTCGCGAACGGCGCCCCACAGAGCACCCTCGCTGGCGACCCGCACCGGATCGGGGGTGATCCTGAGATCGGCGAATCCGAGCGCGTTCAGATGGCTCGTCCAGTCTTCGTGAGACGCAAAAAGCCGCGTCGGATGGCCCGCGAGCGTGTCGATGAGGCTGAGGCTCAGATTGCAAGCCCGCATGTAGACGAGCGCCGCCTCGTTGACCACGTAAGAGGCCGCGCCGCCCAGGAGATTGCGCAGGAACGCCAGGCGGGACTTGCTCGGGCCGGTTCGAAACGTGGTGAAGCTGTCGGAACCGATCTGGGTCGTCACGCCGCTCTTGCCTCGATGGCGGGCGCCGGTGTCGTCGACCGTGACGAAGGAAGCGCTGCTCAATCCGGTCTTCAGCACCTCGGCGTCCTCAGCGCGGAACGTCTCGAGCCTGGCGGCCAGCAGGCGCACCACCTGGCGTTTCGAAATCACCACGCCGACGCCGTTCAGCAGCGCCAGAATCCGCTCGCAGGTCATCTGTCCCTGAAAGTGCAGCATCAAGATCAGGCGCTGAAGATGCGGGCCATAGCCACCGACGATCCCGGGATCGAGCGGCGCGATCAGAGTCTTCCCATCCGGCGTTTGCCAGCGCTCGCGCCGATAGCGGGTCACCAAAGGATTCAGAACCAAGTCCTGAACGACGATCTCTTCGTAGCCCTTGTGGCGGGAACCCGCTGGCGCGTCGACCTTCACCTCGATGGTTTGCGTGACCGTCAGCTTGTCCAGGTTGCTGCCGCGCCGCTGCGTCGACCGCCCGCCCTTGGGCGCGTTCGCTTGCGAATCCGGTCGGTCCGTCGCCTTGTCCATCCCCGAGGGTTTCTGCGGCGGCCGCGGCGGCAGTTTCTTCAATCGCGCCAGTTCGTCCTTGACCGCCTGATGCTCGACCCTCAGCTTGGCCAACGCCCCGCTCACCTTCTCGTACTCCGCCTGAAAGCGGGTCACTTCGCCAATCAAAGTGCGAACCAGGCCGATGAGCTCGGCCGGCGTCATGCGCTCAAGCGGATCACCCAAATCAACGGACATCCCCAGCTTGAATCATACTTTCCAACGCTTGACTCCCCCCTTCCGCCCGGAAATTTGCCCCGATTACGTCCTATTGGTCTAACTCGTTGAAAATGCTCAAAACGGCAATCGGCAGGCCTTGTAACAAGTTGGCCTGGATTTGCGTTTGGCGCCGCATCCTCTTGGAATCGGCGCCTCGATTTCTTGGTCGCCGCATGTCACGCCGCGCTTCGGGGCTCGATCGCCGCCAGTTCGGCCGCCAGCCGCTCGGCCTGAACGTGCAGGTCATATTTCGACTGCATGTTCATGAACCACTGAGGGTCGACATCGAAAAAGCGGCCGAGGCGTAGCGCGATGGCCGCAGTTATGCCCTGGCGCCCGTGGCAGATATCGTTGATCCGGCTGCGGGTGACGTGAATGGCCTTCGCCAAAGCATAGACGGTGAGGCCCATCGGCTTGAGGAATTCTTCGCGCAGGACGACGCCCGGGTGCGGCATGGGGATATCGGCGGACACAGTCATGTCTCCATCAATGATAATCCACGAACTCGACGTCATAGGCGTCGCCGTCGCGCCATACGAAGCAGATTCGCCATTGCTCGTTGACGCGGATCGAGTGCTGGCCGCGCCGTTCGCCGGAAAGCGCGTCCAGCCGATTGCCGGGCGGAACGCGCAGTCGTCAAGCCGCGTGACCGTATCAAGCAAGGCTCGGAATCCGGGTTAACAAAACACGCATTGCGCCGGAAAATGGGTAACGTGGGTTGTTTGCGCACCTACTAGACGATCGATTCCATGAAACCGCTCAATTGCTTAATTGGCCTTCGATCCACGGAATGCGGCCGTTTCGAGCATCCCATGGGATTCGAACTTTGGAAGCGCCCGACTAGACTCGGCTCGCGAGCGGCTTTGTGCGGCCAATTCTGGTCGCGGAGGCCATAACTTCCTCTTCGCAGCTTCGACATCTCGGTCGAATCGCCGGATTTCAATCTTCTGTTAACCTGACTTCCGAGCCGTGCCGTATCAAGCAGGAACAGCTTCCGAACGGCGCGCTCAGCGATGTCCCGAGGCACACGCTTCGGCGCCTTCCCGGCGGCGAGGTCCGCCGTCAATTTGTCCCTGAAGGACCGGATCATCGTTATACGTACTAATAACCAGTACGTTCGTCAAGCGGCTGATCTCCGGCGCTCGAAGCTTGTCGCCGCTGCCGCCCTTGCGGCAGGCTGAGCCGTCGACCCCGGCTGGCGCGCCGATCAGCCTGGCGCCGCGGAACGCGTCTCGTCGGTCCACACGCGGAACGACTTGAGGATGTGCGGACCGAACGAGTTGACGAGCGGAATATCGGCGGCGTCGCGCCCACGCGCGATCAGGATGCGGCCGATGCGCGGCATGTTGTGGCGCGCGTCGAAGATGTGCCATCTGCCGAGGAAAACGTCGAACCAGGCGTTGAAATCCATCGGCGCCGGGTCCGGCGGCACGCCGATGTCGCCGAGATAGCCGTTGCAGTAGCGCGCCGGAATGTTCATGCAGCGGCAGAACGCGACCGCGAGATGCGCGAAATCGCGGCACACGCCGACCCGTTCGGCATAGGCTTCATAGGCCGTGCGCGTCGCCCGCGCGCTCTCATAGCCGAACGTGATATGGCCGTTGACGAAATCGCAGATCGCCTGCACCCGCGGCCAGCCGGGCGCCGCGTGGCCGAAATGGTCCCAGGCGATCTGGCTGAGCTTGTCGGTTTCGACGTAGCGGCTCCCGACGAGATAGAGCAGCGTGTCGTCAGGCAGATCCGCCACCGGGATTTCAGCCGCGTCGGCGACGACAGGATCGGGGTGGCCGCTGACTTCGATGACGCCGGCGTTGGAAATCGTGAGGTCGCCGGCCGGCGCGTTGAATCTTCGGCAGCGATTGCCGAACACATCCGAATAGAGCCACGATTCGGCATGCGGCCTCGCGGCGAACGGCGTTTCCGCCCGCACCGCGGGGACGCAGGAGGGATGCACGTCGAGCTGGCAGACCATTGGCGTCGGCGCGCCACACGCGAACGTCATTTCATAGCCGTAGCGGATCAGCATCGCAGACCTCGAAACTCATCCCCCGCCCGGGACGGTGCTTCTCAGGCGCCGCCCTCCAACACGAATTGTCGGGCGCCGTCGGCGAATCATCCTCCGCAAGAATCGCGCCAAGCCCATGTCCGCGCCGTCAAAGCGCGTTGTGCGGCGCGGTGCGTTGCAGTCGTCCGCTTTTCGGCCTCGGCGCCCAAAGGCTTGGGGTTCCGGTGGGGTCCCGGGTTCCGGACAGGTTCCGTTGACAGCTTACTTAATCCCCAATCACTCGCGTTCGCCGCGCCGCCACGGTCGTCCCGCCGGCACGAGAAGCCGTCGACCTCTTGCCGAGCCTTGTTTTCCAGAGTCTTGAGCCCAGTCAACGGCGCGCTGAAAGCGCGCCGCCTTAAGGCGGGCTTCGCCCCTTGACAGGGCTGAAGGCTCGGAAGAGGTCTTTGCAAGAGGTCGACGGCGGGGAGCGTCGGGCTGCGGGTTCGTGCTGAGAGGCGGGGGGCGGTTGTTGATTGAACATTTCGGCCAAGGCGGTTAGGTTCGACGACAACTCGATGTGGGTCGAACCGTCGGACGGACGCACGACCAGCGTGCCTTACGCTTGGTTCCCCCGCCTGCTCAACGCCATGCCGAAGCAGCGCGAAGCGGTCGAAATCGGCCGCTTCGGGCTGCATTGGGAGGACATCGATGAAGACAGTTCGGTCGCGGGGCTGCTTGCGGGGCGGCGGGACCAGTCGGTGAAGGCCGGGGCCGACCCGTCCAGGCGGCGGAAGGGCGCGTGAAAGTCGGCTTGGACGCCCGCCTTGCTTTGCCTTCGCGTTCGTGCCGCGCCAAGCCGCGCTACGCTGCAAATGCGGCACTCCTCCGCAGGCGTCCGATCAAGATGACTTCGTGCTGCCCCCTCTGCGCGAACGCTCGCGGCCCGTCTGCACGAACCTCGCCGTCAGTTGTTCTTCGCCCCCTCGAAAATCCACGACCAGATGTTCTGGCGAAGACAGTTTGGCAGCGGCTTGTGCTTGAACGGCATGCGGATCTTGGCCTGTCCTTGCACGAGCACCATGAGATTGCTTTCGTCCGGATCGCCGGGGATCACCATCGGCCCGAACTTGGCGCCTTTCATCAGTCCCTCGTAAGTCGACAAATCCAACCCGCTGGCCTTGAGGCCTTCCCCGCCCGGCGCATGGCAGGAGGCGCACCAGCCTCTTAAAATGGGCGCGATGTCCTCGGAATAACTGATCTGGCCCTGGGCCGCGCAGGCCCGGCTGATCGGCGTCAGGGCCGCCGCTCCGGCAAGCGCAAGGCTGACTGCGACGACGCTGGCGAACGTGACGTTCCCTCGTTTCATGATGCGCTCCTTGATGGCGATAACGGCGACAGCTTACTCAATTCCCAATGGTCTACGTTCGCCGCGCCACCCCGCTCGTCCTTTCGGCAGCCCAACTCGTCGACCTCTTGCCGAGCTTTGTTTTCCGAGCCTCCTCCTACTGTCAAGGGCGGCGTCGAAAACGCTGTGCTATTCGCGTCGAGTCCAATCGGCGCGGCATTCCGCGCCTGGGACAACGGTGACAGCTTACTCAATCCGTATTTGCCTCTTTCATCGTCTCAAGCTCTCCACATGCACAACCCGGTCCGACAGATACGGATGCTTGCGGACGATGTCGTAGAAGCGCCGGTCGGCAGTGATGACGGGATATTGCTCCTGAACCGCGACGGCGCCGGCTTACTCAATCCCCAATTTTCCTTTCGCTGCCTCGCCCGCGCGAACTGCCGGCAGGCCGAGTTAACTACGGGCCGCCGCCGGCGCCGCCCTCGCTGTTGTTCGCGCTACGCGCGGCCAAAGCAATCGTCGCGGCCTCTACGGTCCGTCCACAAGACGCCATAGTCGATCGAGTGGTACCGTGGCTCAGGCGATTGCGCGCCGAATAGGCGTCCGAAAGGCGAAGGTCCGGATAACGCGACTCCAGGTCGGGCTCGAGCCGCGCAATCTGTCCGGCGGCTTCGCCGATGGCCTCGACGCATTTGGCCGCGGCGTCCTGGGTCATTTCGTTGGCCAGGAACTCGCTTCTCGACACTCCATCCAAATGCCGAGCCAGCCGCTCGCCATAGACGATGATATCGCGCAGGCACGCCTCGACCGGCCTTACGCCTTTCAAGGCAACGCCTTCATATCCCGAGCCGCATTCTCCGCGGCCTCGGCCGACAATCCGCCAGGCGTCGTCACGTCGACCTTGCAGCCGAAGACCGACGAAAGCTCGCGTTCGAGTCGAGCCAAATCGAAGAAAGTTCAGCTCTTCGCCGGGCTCGACGAGGATGTCCAAATCGCTCTCGTCGTCGTCTTCGGCTCGCGCTGTCGAGCCGAATATCCTTGGATTCTTCACGTTGAAACGTGAAAGAATTTTGATCACGCGATCGGCGTTGGCTTTCAAGGCCAGCGAGGGCCGCATTTTCCGCCTCCTGTCGAGTTGCCGTCGGGCGGCGCTTCCGTAACAGAACTCCGCGCGCATCATCTGAGTTCGCGGTCATGACCGCCTCAATCGCCGTCGCCCGCAGCGGCTGCGCAAGGTTCTTCGAGCCGACGAAGATATGGATTACGGTGACAGCTTGCTCAATCCCTATTTGCCTCTCTCGTCGCCTCAAGCTCTCCACATGCGCGACCCGGTCCGACAGAACGGATGCTTGCGGACGATGTCGTAGAAACGCCGGTCGGCGGTGACGACGGGATATTGCTCCTGAACCGCGAGGGCGAGGGTGAAGCCGGATGACCGAGGTCGATCGCCAGACGCGCAGCGGAGGCGGCGGCGAGCTGGCGCATCGGATGAGGAACGGCGCGGCTTTCAACACTTCCACGGCCTCCGCAAAATCCTCCCTCGCGATGTCGCCGCGGCGGCGCAAGACCCATAGGGCGTTGGCGGCCTTAAGCGAAGAGGAGTTCCGGCGCAATGAGCGTCATGCGATTGTCCAGGAGACTCACCGCCTCTTTCCGAGAAAGCTTCGCTCACGAGCCATTTCACGGCGACGCTGGAGTCGACGATCATTTGGCGCCGTCGCGGTCCCGGTCGGCCCGAATGATCTCGCTCATGTCGACGGTGGAGTGGAGGCGTCCACGCAAAATTTTCGCCCGCCGCGAAATCGTCGGCTCTCTCCCGAAGCGCCTCGCGGAGGATCTCGCGATGTTCGGCCTCCCGGATCGGCCATGCGCCGCCGCCCGCTGCTTGAGCGACCGGACCAGCTCGGCGGGGACGTTTCGGACAGTCAGTTGGCTCATTAATGCCTGCAAATCATCTATTTCATTGCCTGCAATATGCCCGCGGACGAACGGATCGGCAATGGGTCGACGGCGGGGCGACGCCCCCTGTTCCTGTGCAAAAAACTCAATGTTCTTGCGCAAAAACTCCCTGTTCCCCAAAACAATGCTCCCTGTTCTTTGGAATGAAAGCCGCGGTCTGGCGCGGACTTCGGTCGCCGTATGCGGCGCGCCGGCGCCACGGCGGCGCCCCGACGAAGCCGGGTCTGTTGTGCTCGCAGTGGGGGGGCAGCGTCCGGCTTTGCTCCCGACGAGTTTTTCATCGCTCGAGATGTGAAAATTGTTGACGGATGCGCTAGTTTGTCTTCCGGTTCTTCACGGGAGAGTTTCGCTCGCGTTGGCGTAGAGGACGCCGTCCGTGACTCGCCTGTCGAGAAGCGCACGGAGGTGATGATGTCCCCGCCTTCGTCCCCCATAATCCTTGAGGCGAAGCAAACAGGAGAGCGCAGTGCGGGAAATCCGCATGCTGCGTTCGACGAGGCGGGGGCTGGAAACGTGGCACGGCCGAGATGGTGTGACACTCGCAGACGAAAGAGCGAGCCAACAGGGAACACAAACTTCGGCCTAAACCGGCGCGCCAGTCCCCGACCCTACCTGTGAAACAAAGCAACGACGTGCCATCCCGCGATATTCGGGTCATGGCGGCCGTCGGCGAGGCCGCTTGATGCAAAATCCCGTCCTTTCACGCGAACCCTTTGAGAAAGCTCAAAATGGCAATGGGCGGGCCTTGCCGCGAGTTGGCATGAATATGCGCCTGGCGCCGCAGCCGCTTGACGTCGGCGCCTGGATTCTTGCTCGAGGCGAGCGCGACGGCCGGAAGCTCGGGCGGCGAATGGATAAGGTCCGATTGTCGGCCAGAAATGGCGCCGCAAAGCACTGAAAAGGCTCAATTCGGGAATGAAAATGGGGCAATGAGGGGCTGGGTCAAGCCAACGAGCAGGGAGATGTCCTGCGAAACCGACCGCCGCAAGCGCGCGTCGGCCGGAAGGGAGAATGAACAGAAGATGAGCGAGAAGATTTGCGTCACGGTCACGCGCCAAGAGAAATACAGGTTCCTGGTCGATTTCGGAGGGGACATCCCCCACATGGTCGGCGACGAGCCGCCGCCGCTGGGCGACGGCGCCGGGCCGTCCCCAGAGCGGCTTCTGGGTGCGGCGGTCGCCAACTGCCTGTGCTCGAGCCTCGTCTTCGCCGTCAACAAGTTCAAGGGCGATCCCGGACGACTGACCGCGACGGCGACCTGCGAGACCGGCCGCAACGAGGCGAACCGGCTCAGGGTGACCCACATCAAGGTCGACATCGCCCTGGGGACGAACCCGGAGGAGCTCCCCCATCTCGATCGGGCGCTCGCGCAGTTCGAGGAGTTTTGCACCGTCTCGCAAAGCGTGCGCGCCGGCATCCCGTTCGCCGTCAGCGTGAAGGCGCCCGACGGACGCGCGCTCAAATAGGCCGCGCCGCACGGCGCCAACCCTGCTCAGGGCGCGCGGACGAGGCGGGGGAAGGGGGGTTCGCTCAGTTCGTGTCGCAACCGCGTCAACTGCTTGGCGAAAGGGATGAAGAGTTGAAGATAGAGATAAACCTGGTCCCGCGAAGGCGGATTGGCTTGCGGCGGGCGCCCTAATTCATTCCTCGCTATGCAGATGACCGACTGGATCATGTTCAAGTTGGTCTCCAATTCCTCGGTTGCCGATTTGGCCAACGCGCCGAGGGTCGGTTTTATCGCTTCCTGAAATCTCGAGATTTTTGTTCTGATATAGAGCCCGTCGCCGATTCGAGAAAAATATTTGCCGTAAACGGTGCTGCTCTTGGCGACATCCAGCAGTCCCAAAATTCTATTTCAGCAGCAATGCTGAGCATTACGCAGGTCGACAGCAGGCAGTCCACGTAAAAAGCTGCAACCGCTTCTTGAAGATAGACGAGGGCGTCGGGAGACAGATCGGTCACTTCGGAATGCAACCGTTTCAAGAAGCCCGCTGGATCGTGAAAGCGATAAGGACTTTGTTGGAGAGCGTTCTCGCCAAAGCGACTGAGCCGGAGCCATGGCCAGCCGGGGTTTGATGCGTTCAAGCCCAAGGTCACAATCCCTTGCCGGAACAGGTCCCACACGATCTCGAGAACCAGCTCCGAATCACTCGGGTGCAATTGAGTGGCCGAGCCGTGCGAAAAATACTGACGGCACTGTGAGACGCCGCCCTGCTTGTAAAATGCAAGTGTGGTCTGCTCCTATAGCTTGTCGAAATTATCCACGCCGTTACTGTGTGCGTTCAGCAAGATGTAGATAACAACATCACGGAGTTCTTCGTAATTGTGCTGCGGTTGGTTCCCGTTCATTTCGCTCTCCCGCGCAGAAACGACGATTTGGGCTCGATCAAGGATTGCTTCGCCCGCCCCGCCACATCGGTGGCCCTGCCGGCAGGCTCAGCCGTCAACCTTTTGCCGGGCTTTTTTCCGAGTCGTCAGCGCTGTTAGCGCGGCTCCAAAGCGCGCGGGCCCACCGCGCGCCGGCTGTCAGGCGACATGAAGAATTGACCCCTAGCGACACGAGGAATTGACCCCTCGCGAAGGTTATCCAGGGAGGTTTTTGATGGAGAAAGAGCGTTTTGGCGGCGCGAGAGCGGAACCAGCAAGATGCGGCCTTCGGGGCGGCGATTCGTCCTCGAATCCGTCGCCGCACTCATTGCGCCAGGGCGTCGCGGATGATCGAGGGGTTCACGCTCGTTTGGCCGCGAAAGGGATTGTTGAGGCTGATCACCAGGCCCACCGCAAGGCCGATCGCGGCCATGTGGATGAGGTTGACCTGCATGCCGAAACGCTTCGGCGCCTCCCGCCCGCTGAGGAACGAGGCCGCGGCGACGTAGAGCAGCAGGATGATCCAGAAGATGCTTGGGATGTTGGACGTCGCCGCCGACAGGCGCGCCTCCCGCAGGTTCTCGATTTGCGCCAGATCCGTCGCGAGACCGCCTCGGGCCGGGTCGGACGAGTCCATTCCGCGCTGGAGCGAGCGGACCTGGCCCCAAAGATCGTCGAGATTCTTCTGAACGCGGGGCGAAAGGGCGATCGGCAGCCTAGCGAGCCGCGGCCATTCGTCCTCGGCGACATTCCGGGTGTAGGCGGCCAGAGTTCGCCTTGCGTCGCCTGCGGAAGGGCCGAGCGCGTCTAACTGTCTGCTTAGCCTGTAGATGTCGACAGCTTCCTGCCTGACGGCGTCTTCTGTCTTCGAGAGGCTGGAAAAACCGTTCGAGATCAGAACCGCGAGGACGAAGGCGGAGAAGCCGAGCAGGCTCGCGTGGTGCTCGCGTGGGCAGTGTCGGCGAGCTTGTCCTCGAACAGACTGTGTTTTGGCCAGCGCCGAAACCACAGCCTGTTGGTTATGAGGGCGATTCCTCCGCCTACGAGGCCGAAGGCGACCGCGGAGAACTGGCAGAGAGTTGGCGATCACGTTCACGAGGTTGGACATGAACGACTGTTTCTGGCGTGCGAGGGGAATGTCAAGGCGTAGAGTTTTGACAGAAAATGAACGGTCGGGTGAAGACGATTGATTTAATGCTAAAATTGTCGATGTCGGGGCCGACGTTCGGTTGCTGCGACCCTTTGGCGGCTGCGGCGCGGCGCCGGCGCGGCGAACGCATCTCAAACGAGACGGGAATTGACCCGCCGTCCGCATGGCGGCGAGAATGCCGCGACGCCAGGCGGTCGGGCGGTCGCGACGCGAGAGGCTCGGAATGCGGAGAATTTTGGTTGCGCGAGCGGCGCTGACGCTTGGGGCTGTCCTTTTCGCCTCCGCCGGTCTCTCCGGCGTCGGGCCCGCGCAAAGCCCAGGCGCGACGGTCGACCTCAAGCCGGGTCAGGAGCTGACCATTCCTGTCGCGATCGCCGACGGGCGCGTCACGCTGGGGCCCGCGCGCGCGTCGAAGCCCGGGACGGCTCAGCCGAAGGACGGCGAAATCGCGGTCAGCATGGTCAAGCACGACCTCTCGCCCTACGCCGACCTCAGTGCGAGCGAAAAGACCTCCGAGCCGGTCGACTTCGTGGCGACCGGCCTTATCGGCGACATCAAGATCGACGAGGTGGTGATCTGCGGCCGTCTCGACGCGCCCGCCTCGAGCCGGATCGCCTCCGGCTCGTGGCGCGTTTCACTCAACCGGTTCTCGGTCCGACAGAGGGGGCAGGAGTGCCGGCATTGACGACGGAGGTCTTGCGATGCCCAAGGTCACCTACCACATCATCGAGCACGACGGCGGTCGGGCCTACCGCGTCGGCGACGTCATCTCGGAGACCTTCCCAAGCCACGACCTCGCCCGCAAGGCCGCCGAGCGGGCCGCGGCCGAGCAGCGGGTCGGCGGCGAGACGACCGACATCTCCTACGAGGATTTGCAGGGTCGCTGGCATGTCGAGACGGCGAAGGGCGGGGACCGCCCCGACACCGACGTCGAGGAAGACTGAGGACTCAAAAGTCGCTTACGCGCCCGCTTTCCTCCTTGCCCCGGGCGGGCTTTCCTGCTAGCGACACCGCCCTTGCTTCGGCCTTTCGGCCGAGGCTTGTAACCCTGGGCGTTCGCTGTCGGCCACATGCGCCGGCCTGCCGCGAGGCGGAGACGAGGTTCTGCGATTTCTTCGCGAGCCTTTCCGACCGGCGGGCGCCTGATCGTCAACTCGAACCCATTCGCCGGCGCGGCCTGCTTGGAAAGCGGGCGTTTCAGGAGAACCAATGTCGCAAACTCAAGCCTCCGCGCCCACGCACGAGGATTTCGCCGCGCTTCTCAACGAGACCTACGGGGACGACGAGGCCTTCGAGGGCTCGGTCGTCAAGGGCCGGGTCGTCGCCATCGAAAAGGACATGGCCGTCATCGACGTCGGCCTGAAGACGGAGGGCCGGGTCGCCCTCAAGGAATTCACCAACCACGGCCGCGATCCCGCGCCGGGCGTCGGCGATGAGGTCGAGGTCTATCTCGAGCGCATCGAGAATGCGCTCGGCGAGGCCGTGATCTCGCGCGACAAGGCGCGGCGCGAGGAGAGCTGGGTCAAGCTCGAGCAGGCCTTCGAGAAGGGCGAGAAGGTCGAAGGCGTCATCTTCAACCAGGTCAAGGGCGGCTTCACCGTCGACCTCGACGGGGCCGTCGCCTTCCTGCCGCGCAGCCAGGTCGACATTCGCCCGGTGCGCGACGTCGCGCCGCTGATGAACGTGCCGCAGCCGTTCCAAATCCTCAAGATGGACCGGCGGCGAGGCAACATCGTCGTCTCGCGCCGCACTGTGCTCGAGGAGAGTCGGGCCGAGCAGCGCCACGAGATCGTCGCCAACCTCGCCGAAGGCCAGGTGATCGAGGGGACAGTCAAGAATCTCACCGACTACGGCGCCTTCGTCGACCTCGGCGGCATCGACGAACTCCTGCATGTCACCGACATCGCCTGGCGGCGCGTCAACCATCCCGGCGAAGTGCTGACCATCGGCCAGCAGGTCAAGGTGCGCATCATCAAGATCAACCACGAGACCCACCGCATCTCGCTCGGCATGAAGCAGCTGCAGGAAGACCCGTGGTCGAACATCGAGGCGCGCTACCACGTCGGCCAGAAGCTCAAGGGCCGCGTGACGAACATCGCCGACTACGGCGCGTTCGTCGAGCTCGAGCCGGGCATCGAGGGCCTCATCCACGTATCGGAAATGTCCTGGACCAAGAAGAACGTCCATCCCGGCAAGATCGTCTCGACGAGTCAGGAAGTCGAGGTCCAGGTCTTGGAGGTCGACGCCTCGAAGCGCCGCATCTCGCTCGGCCTCAAGCAGACCCTGCAAAACCCGTGGGAGGCCTTCGCAGAGAAGCATCCCGTCGGCTCGACGGTCGAGGGCGAGGTCAAGAACAAGACCGAGTTCGGCCTCTTCATCGGCCTCGACGGCGACGTGGACGGGATGGTCCATCTCTCCGACCTCGACTGGACGCGCCCGGGCGAACAGGCGATCGAGGACTACAAGAAGGGCGACAAGGTCCGCGCCAAGGTGCTCGACGTCGACATCGAGAAGGAGCGGATCGCCATTGGCGTCAAGCAGCTCGCAAGCGACCCGTTCGCCGCCAAGAAGGGCGGCGAAGAAGGCGAGGGCGAACTGCGCAAGGGCTCGGTCGTGACCTGCGAGGTGCTCGAGGTCAAGGACGGCGGCATCGAGGTCAAGATCGCCGGCACCGATCTGACGACCTTCATCAAGCGCAACGAGCTCGCCCGCGACCGCGGCGACCAGCGCCCCGAGCGCTTCTCGGTCGGAGAGAAGGTCGACGCGCGGATCATCCAGTTCGACCGCCGCGCGCGCAAGATCGCTGTCTCCATAAAGGCGCTGGAAGTCGCGGAGGAGAAGGAGGCGATCGCGCAATACGGCTCGGCCGACGCGGGGGCTTCTCTTGGCGACATTCTCGGCGCCGCGCTGAAAGCTCGCGACCAGAAGAAGTAAGACGCCCCCCGAAGGGCGTCGGCAAAAGAAGGCCCGCGTGGGAGCGATCCCCGGGGGCCTTTGCATATTGGCCATGGCGCAGGCTGTTGCCGCGCCCCGCCTGGACGTGCATTCTATGCGTTCATGCACGAGACTGGTCAACCCCTCGGAAAGGCCGGCCGAGCAACCGGATTGTCGTGGGGTGCGCCATGATCGAGGAACCGCCTCCGCTCGTCTTCGCGCATTCAATCGAGCGGCCGACGCTGGAGCTCGTCGAGCGGCTGAGGGGTGCGCCGACCAGTTTTGTCGTCGATTCGATGGGCGGCTCGGGCGCGCTAGACTGCCGCATAAGACCGCTGGTGGGGAAATCGCTTCTCGGGGTCGCGCTGACCTGCGATTGCGGCGCCGGGGACAATCTCGCGCTCGTTGCGGCGGTCGCCCAAAGCGAGCCCGGCGATGTGCTGGTCGCCGCCACCGGGGGCTCGACCGGCGCTGTGGTCACCGGCGACTTGCTGATCGGCGTCGCACGCAACCGCGGCGCCGCGTTGTGCGCGACCTCGCCGGTCTCGAAGCGCTGGGCGTTCCCGTCTTTGCAATGGGCGTCAGCGCCTATCCGCCTGGCCGACGAGGCCCTGGCACGGTCGGCCTGCCGATCGTCTGCGGCGGCCGCGCGATCGCCTCAGGCGACGTCATCGTCGCCGATCGTGACGGCGTCGCGGTCATCCCGCGCGGTCGCATTGCGGAGACGCTCGAACGCCTCGAGCGCGTGAAGATCGCGGAAGCGGCGGTGCTCGAACGCGTGCGCGGCGGCGCACGCGAGCTCCCCCTCGCGGCAGCCTCGACGCCCGCCGCCGCCGCGAAATGACGATTGGCGCGGAGCGTCGCTTGGAGCCTCGCCTCATGATCGACTTTCCTGTCATCGACTCTCATATCCATCTTCTCGACTGGAAACGGTTCGGCTATGCGTGGTCGAACGGCGCGCCGGCTCTCAGGCGCGATTGGACCCCCGACGATCTCGCCCGCTCCGTAAAGCCTTATGAGATCGAGGGGTTCGTCTTCGTCGAAGTGGATGTCGATATTCCGCAATACCTCGACGAGGCGGAGTGGGTGGATTCTCTCGCCAGGCAAGACCACCGCGTTCTTGGAGCCGTCGTTTGTCTCCCGCTGGAGCAGGGCAGGGCGATCGAGCCGGAGATCGAGCGAGTCGCCAAACTGCCGACTGTTCGAGGCGTGCGGCGCCTGATCCAGAACCAGCGCGATCCGGAATTTGTTTTGCAGCGGGACTTTCTGGAGGCGCTGCGCCTGCTGCCGCGTTACGGTCTATCGTTTGACGTCTGCATTTTTCACACGCAACTGCCGAACACGCTGAAAATGATACGCGCTTGCCCTGAGGTCGCGTTCGTCCTCGATCACATCGCCAAGCCCGGGATCAAGGCGGGTCTCATCGATCCGTGGCGCGAGCATCTCCGCGAGATGGCGGCGCTGCCGAACGTCGTCTGCAAGCTGTCGGGCGTCACCACCGAGGCCGACCACAAGGCATGGACCCGCAACGAGCTCAGGCCATACATCGACCAGGTGATCGAATGTTTCGGCCCCGACCGCATTCTCTACGGCGGCGACTGGCCGGTCTCCGAACTGGCCGGCTCCTATCTCCAGTGGCTCGCCACGCTCGACTGGGCGACCGCAGGATTTTCGCCTGCCGACAAGCGCAAATTGTTCCGCGACAACGCGGTCAAAGCGTATCGGCTCGACGTCTGATGGACGCCGCGAAGCTGCGGCGCGAGGGCTACAGCGTCCCTGCTTTGCGCTCACTCGCCCGGAGACGCCTCCCGAGAATGGTGTTTGACATGGTGGACGGCGGCGCAGGCGATGAACTCACCATGCGCCGCAACGAGCAGGCGCTGGCGGACATCGAGCTCATCCCGAAGGTTCTCTCCGGCGCGCCGAAGCGAGATCAGTCGATTGAGCTGTTTGGCGAGAGACTCCCTACGCCGGTATCGGCCCGACGGGGCTCGCGGGCCTCCTCTGGCCGCATGCCGAGCTCGCCGCCGCGCGCGCGGCGGCGCGGTTCGGCACGATCTACTCGACCAGCCACGCCTCGACCGCGACCATCGAAGACATCGGCGCCGCCACGGCCGGTCCGAAATGGATGCAGGTGTTCCTCTACAAGGACCGGGGCCTGACGGCCGAATTCGCCGCCCGCGCCGCGGCCGCAGGCTACAAGGCCTTGATCCTGACCGTCGACAATCAGGTCGTGGCCGAACGCGACCGCGACATGCGCAACGGGATGAACTTTCCGTTGCGCTGGGGGCCGCGAAGCTTTCTCGATTTCGCAACCCGGCCGGGCTGGATCTGGCGCATGCGCGAGACGCCTTCGCCGACCTTCGTCAATTACGGGAAGCGGACGTCGATCGGCGCCTTCGGCCCGCTGATGGTCGAGCAGCTCGACCCGGACGTCGGCTGGAGCGATGTCGAGCGGCTGCGCGGGCAATGGCGCGGGCCGCTCGTGATCAAGGGCCTCTTGCACCCCGAGGAGGCGCGAGAGGCGCGCCGGCGTGGGGTCGACGCGGTCATCGTCTCCAATCACGGCGGCCGGCAGCTCGACGGCGCCGTTTCCTCGATCGCGGCGCTGCCCGGGATCGTCGACGCGGTCGGCGATCAAATGCCTGTGCTGATCGATGGCGGTTTCCGTCGCGGGATCGACGTGATCAAAGCGTTGGCGCTGGGTGCGCGCGGCGTGCTGATCGGCCGTCCGCACCTCTGGGGCGTCGCCTGCGCGGGCGAGGAGGGGGTCTACCGGGTGCTCGAGCTTTTCCATAGCGAGATCGACCGCGCGATGGCGCTTGGGGGGTGGGACAACATTTCGAGACTCGACCGGAACGCCATTTTTCGTTCGAAGTCGCCGGAGGACTGACCATGCCCGAAAGCGACCTGCACCCTCTACAATTCATTCCACACCAACTGGTGCGCTTCTGTTGACTTGGATCCGTTGCCTTGAGCTCGGCGGGCTGAAGTCAGCTATGCGCGTGGCGCGGGCGTGGCCCCCTCTGTCGCGCTTCTCGCCCGCCTGATCGGGCCCGGTGAGGCGACCAGTTTCCCTGTTAAACAGGGAAAGAACAGGGCAAAACGGCCCGCCGTCGTCCGGCGTCCGCTGCCAAAATGCGAGTTATTCCAGTATGTTGCGCGAGATTCTTACACGCGGGAATGAGCGCGGTAAACAGGAACGGAACAGGGAAGAAAATCGCGCTTAACAGGGAAGGAACAGGCGGCGGAGACGCGAGAACAGGAAAACTCGCGCCTCTGCCGGAAGCCCGCTTGAGAAGCTCTTGAGAGCTGCGATTTGCGCATGGCTGAGCCCGCCGGGAGGGAGAACCATGCTGCGCTCATCGTCCCCCAAAGCCCAGCGCTCCGAACTCGAGTTGAGGGCCATTTAACGAATAGCGTTCGGGCCCGCGTTTTCGGTATTAAGTCCGATCGCCTCATGACCGTTAGCACGGGATGGCGCCATCGACTGCTGGCGAGACGAGTCCCGAAAGTGACTGACTCGGACCAACAACCGCCATTGCACGCCAACTTAGCGGCTTTTGTTGGCCTGGATTCGCCGGCCTGGTTCCCCAAAGGCGCGCTTGCGCTCGTTCGGGGCCGGGCTATAGTGACATGTCAGCTCGAATAGAATGCGCCAAGCCAGTTTGACGCCGGCGCGCCAAGCGGATTTCCCATTTGGGATCGGGGAGGCGCGGAGGCCCTTGTCGCGGACCGAGCGACTCCGTCGCCGTCTTGGCGTCGAGAGAAACAAACAAATGAGGGAGGATGACCATGCAGCCGGTTCGCATTCTCGCACTTTCCGCTCTCGCAGGGGTGGCCGCCGCTTGCGCGCTCGCCGCGCCCGCTCACGCCGCCGGGCCCGAGGTGGTTGCAGGCCCCTCCGCCGACCCGAAATGTTTCGTCCCATGGACCGACAAGACCAAATTCTTCAAGTTCCCGGCGAAGAAGGGGCCATATCGCATCGCACTCGCCAACGGCTACATCGGCAACACCTGGCGCATCTAGATGATTCAGACGGCGAAGGCCTATGCTGCCCAGCCCGACGTCGCCGCCAAACTCAAGGAATTCAAGGTGGTCTCGACCGGCGAGGACGTCGCCGCGCAGATCGCCGCCATCAACAATTTCATCGACTCCGGCTACTATGCGATCGTCACCGACGCGCAAAATCCCGAGGCGTTCAAGCCCGTCATCAAGCGCGCCAAAGAGGCGGGCGTCGTGCTGGTGGCGTTCGACAACGTTCTCGACACGGAGGATGCGATCCTCGTCAACGTCGACCAGAAGGGCCTTGGCGTCTACTGGGCGAAATGGCTCGATAAGCACCTGCCCAACGGAGGCAAGATTCTCGAAGTGCGCGGCGTTTCCGGGACCGGGGTTGACAAGGACCGTCACGACGGCATCCACGAGACGCTCGACAAGACCGGCAAGAAGTGGGACGTCATCGAAGTCTACGGCAAGTGGGACGATCCGACCGCTCAGAAGGTCACGGCGGACGCGATTGCGGTGCAGAAGCATTTCGACGGTTACACCGCGCAGGGCGGCGACACCGGGGTCGTGCAGGCCATCATCGACGCCAAGCAGCCGTTCGCGCCATTTGGAGGCGAAACGGAGAACGGCTTCCGCAAATTCTGCGCCAAGTATTCGAGCGAAGGATTGAAATGCGCCTCCGGCGGAACCGGACCCGGACAGGTCGCGGTCGCGATCAAGACCGCGATCGCCGCACTCGAAGGGCAAGTCGTGCCGCAGTCGGTCAAACTGCCACTGGCGACCGCGGAAGATCCCAACTTCAAGGACGGACAGGACTACTACTCCGCCCAGTCCGACAACTTCTTCGTCGGCAATGCCTTCCCCACCTGCAACATCAACTTCACCGCGCAGGAAATTATGGGGCAGACGAAGGAGAACAAGTAACGGGGACCCGTCGCCCTTCTCGGAGGGCGCCGCAACTTCGTCTCGCGCGAGGATCGAGGCTGTGACGCAACTGGAGCCCGGCGCCCCGATCCTCAGGATGGAAGGCGTCTCGAAGCGCTACGGTGGCGTACGCGCGCTCGAAAGCGCGAGCCTTTCCATCGGCGCGGGACGCATCCACGCCATCCTTGGCGAGAACGGCGCGGGCAAGTCGACGCTGATCAAGATCCTGGCTGGCGTCGTCAGGCCCGACGCCGGGCGCATCGTGTTCGATGGGGCGGAAGTCGCCTTCGACTCGCCCGCCGCGGCCAATCGCGCCGGCATCGTCTGCATCTTTCAGGAGCTTTCGCTCGTTCCCGACTTGTCTGTCGCGACAATATCGCCATCAGCAAGCCGCCGATTCGGTTCGGGCTCATCGACCGGCGCGCCCAGCGCCGCATCGCAGAGGAAGCGCTGACGCGCGCCGGCGCCTCGGACATCCACCCCATGGCGCTCATCAAGGACCTGGCTCTGTCGCGGCGTCAGATGGTCGAGATCGCCAAGGCGCTGGCGCGCGGACCCCGCATTCTCATCCTCGACGAGGCGACATCGGCGCTGACGGCAGCGGACGTCGCCAAAGTGTTCGTGGTGCTGAAGCGCCTGCGCGACGAAGGGCTGGCGCTTCTCTACATCTCGCACCGCATGCACGAGATCGACGAACTGGCCGACGAGTGCACGGTCTTTCGCAACGGCTCCAATGTCGCGAGCTACGCCGCCGGAACGAAGTCCGACACCGAAGTCGTCGAGATGATGATCGGCCGCGAATGGAGTCATGTCTTTCCGCCGAAGCCGCCGCGATGCGAGACGGCGGCGGCTCCGCTGATCGAGGTCAAGCGTCTGAACTGGATGGATCGCCTGCGCGACATTTCCTTTCATGCTGACGCCGGTGAAGTTGTCGGGCTCGGCGGCCTCGACGGGCAGGGCCAGCGGGAGCTTCTGCTTGCGCTGTTCGGCGTGCTGCGAGGCGTGTCGGGTGAAATTCGCGTGGCGGGCGCTCCCGTCGCGCCAAGAAGCCCGAACGCGGCGAAGTCTGGGGCGGTCGGAATGGCCCTCATTCCCGAGGACCGCAAGACGGAAGGGCTGATGCTGCCGATGTCGCTTCGCGACAACCTCTCATTCGCCGCACTCGAGCGCAAGAGTTGATAGATCTCCTGCTTGGTGGCGACGTCGATGCCGCGCGTCGGATCGTTGAGCAGGATGATGCGGGATGTCAGTTCCGCTGGCGCGGATGGCGAGAAGCTCGATCATGTCGCCGACGAGCTTCGTCTCGCGGCCGTGATCGATCACGCGGCCGCGCGAAATGCGGCTGGGGCGCTGTCGGGCGGGAATCAGCAGAAGGTCGTCATCGCCAAATGGTTGATGGCCGAGCCGCCGCTGTAATCGGTCGTGTAGAAGATGATGGCCGCCCCGGAATCGGCGAGACGGCGCTCACCGAGCGCGCGCTCATCAGCAGCGCGCTCAACATCGCGGAACCTGCGGCCAAGCTTGCAGCGGGGCTGAGCCAATGACCGACTGGCGCTACGTCCTCAGCCAGAATCGCACGACGCTGATCGCGTTCGTCCTGTTCGTCGCGATGTTTGCGATCTATTCGAGCAATCATCCTGCTGGCTTCACCGCGAATGTCGTCCAGACAGCGGCCAACAAGGGCGTGTTGCTGGCGCTGGTCGCCGTGGCGCAGACGTTCGTGGTCATCACCGCCGGCATCGACCTCTCGGTCGGCGCGGTGTTCGTGCTGACCAATTGCCTCGCGTCGTGGATCGTCGTTGGAACCGCATGGACGGCCGCGCTCGGGGTCGCCGGCGTTCTCTTGACGGGCCTCGCCTGTGGCGCGGTCAACGGCCTCGTTGTCATTGTCGGGCGCTTGCAGCCGATCGTCACGACCATCGCGACCGGCGCGGTCTTCTTCGGCCTGGCGCTCGTCTTGCGCCCGACGCCAGGCGGCGACGTCTACGGCCCCCTCGCCGACGCGTTGACCGGCCGGGCGCTCGGCGTCCTGCCGGCTAGCCTCGTGACGCTCGCCGCCGTCGTCCTCGTCGTCTGGATCCCTTACCGCCGTTCGCCGATCGGCCGGGCGGCCTACGCGGTCGGCTCCTCGGAACAGGCCGCCTTCATGTCGGGCGTTCCGGTCGATCTGGCGAAATTCTGCGGCTATCTGCTCTCCGGCCTCGCCGCGTCGATGGGGGGACTGTTCCTGACCTTCGTCACCTACTCGGGTGAGGCCTCGGCCGCCGACGGCGGGACCTATACGCTCTATTCGATCGCGGCGGTCGTGCTCGGCGGCGTCTCGCTCTACGGCGGCTCGGGCAGCGCCATCGGCGCGATCTTCGGGGCACTGATGATCCGCACGATCGGAGACCTGCTGTTCGTTTTCAATCTCGATCCGCTTTGGCAGCCATTGTTTCAGGGCCTCGTGCTGCTCGCGGCCGTTTGCATCGGCGCCACGCGGCTGTTTCAGGTCCGCAAGCGCTTGGAATTGTTCGAATGAGCGTGCGGGCGCAACCGAAGCTGTCTGGCGGGCTCCTGAAGCGGATCGACCGGCCGGTCGCCATCGCCTTCGCCTGCATCGTCGCGCTGCTGTTCGTCGGCTCGCTCTACTCGCAGAGCTTCCTCTCGCCCGAATATCTGCTGCAGCAATTGAAGGTCGCCTCGTTCCTTGGCGTCATCGCGACGGGCACGATGAACGTCATCCTGCTCGGGCAGATCGACTTGTCCATTCCCTGGGCGGTGGCGGTCGGCGGCATGATGTCGACGGTGGCGACGGGCTGGGGACCGCTCGGCGGGACCCTGGCCATCCCTTTCGGGGTTGCCTGTGGGGTCGCGCTCGGAGTCGTCAACGGCTTTGGCGTCGCCTATCTGCGCATCCCCTCGATGATCGTCACGCTCGCGGTCAACGCGGTCGCACAGGGGCTGATGGTCGTGCATACGGGCGGCTTCTCGCCCCAGGATTCTTCGTCGCCGGCGATGCGGGCGCTGGCGACGGGCGACCTCGTGTTCGGCCTCCCCAATGCGCTGATCGTCTGGGCCTTCATCGGCGCGGGGGCCGTGTTTCTGCTCAACCGCACGACCTTCGGCCGCGCCGTCTACGGAATCGGCAATCGAGAACGCGCCGCCTATCTGTCGGGCATCAACACCCAGAGGATCGTGCTCATTGCCTTCGCCATCGCCGGCGGCCTCTCCGCGTTCGGCGGCGTGCTGCTCGCCGGCTACGCCAGCAAGGCCGCACAGGGCATGGGTGACGCCTATCTCCTGCCGGCGATCGCCGCGGTGGTGCTCGGCGGCGCGTCGATCCTCGGCGGGCGCGGAAGCTATTTCGGCACGGTCGCCGGCGTGATCCTCATCACGCTCTTGCAATCGATCCTGTCGGTCATTCAGATGCCCGACGCCGGGCGGCAGATCATCTATGGCATCGTCATCGTCGCGATGCTCTTGCTCTACGGCCGGGAAAGCCGCGCGCGATAATCAATCCAGCATGTGACTGACCATGCCGTCGGCGAGCTTTGGTTCGAACCAGGTCGATTTCGGCGGCATGATCGCGCCGGCGTCGGCGACCGCCATGAGGTCGCTCATCTGGGTCGGATAGAGCGCGAAAGCGACGGCCATCGCTCTGGAAGAAACAAGCCGCTCCAGCTCGCCGAGGCCGCGGCCGCCGCCCACGAAGTCGATGCGCTTGTCGCGACGCGGATCGAAAATGCCGAAAACCGGCTCGATGACATTTTTGGCGAGCAGCGTGACCGGCAGCCGCGCGACCGGGTCGCCGCTTTGCGCGCTCTCGGCCGCGACCTCGGGCCGCAGCGTGAGACGGCGCCAGCGTC
This sequence comes from uncultured Alphaproteobacteria bacterium, assembly GCA_963758335.1. GTDB lineage: Bacteria > Pseudomonadota > Alphaproteobacteria > Rhizobiales > Beijerinckiaceae > Roseiarcus. The sequence goes on from CAVWVF010000006.1 coordinate 610,009, forward strand.
CGCCGAGAACCATGCCGACCTCGTCCGCGCGAGCCGGACGCACCGGCTGATCGCTCGGTTCGACCGCGTAACGGCGTCCGATTTCTCTTAAAACCTCATCGGGGGTATGGCTGTTCAAATCGCGCAGCACGCGGTTGTAATCGAGAATCGTCATCTGTTGCTGCGGCAACAGCACCGCAAGGAAACAGCCGTCCTTCTGGCCACGCGCTTGCGCCACGCGCAAAGCCGCAGCCGAGCGGTGATGGCCGTCGGCGATATAGAGCGCGGGCAGAGCATCGACAGCGCGCGTGAGCGCCGCGATCGTCGCCTCGTCGTCGACCACCCAGAGCTGGTGGCGTACGCCATCGTCGGCGGTGACGTCGACCGCCGGTCTCTCCGCGGCGGCTCGCGCGAGCAGAGCGTCGATCCCGGGCGCCTCCGGATAGGCCAGCATCACCGGGCCGGTCTGCGCGTCGACCGCCTCGATCTGACGCACGCGGTCGTCTTCCTTCGCCGGCGTCGTCAGCTCGTGCTTGCGGATGCGGTTTTCGGCATAAGCTGCAATCGACGCGACCGCCGCGAGGCCGGTCTCAATGCGATCGCGCCAGGTCAGTCGGTAGGCGTAATAACAGGGCTTGTCGTCGCGCATGAGCACACCGGCGGCGATCATGCGCCGAAGATTCTCGGCGGCCTTGGCGTAGACCGCGCGGTCATAGGGATCAATCCCCGGATCGAGATCGATCTCGGCCTTGGAGACGTGCAGAAAGCTCCAAGGCTTGCTTTTTGCGCGATCACGGGCCTCCGCGCTCGAAAGCACGTCGTAGGGCGGCGCAAGAACGTCCGCCGCCCGCCCCGCCGCCGGCCGCAACGCGCGAAAGGGTTTTATCAGGGTCAACGGGACTCTCTTTCATGAGGATTGGACCGACATTCGCCGCCGCAGCGGCCTTGCGACGCGAGTCTGCGCTGGCAGACGCTATGTGGCAAGTCAGCCAGAATGCAGTGTTGGTGACGGGTCAGTTGTCCGCCTTTCGGTGCGCGTGAGTTGTCCGCCAAGTTTGCTTGTTCTGGAGGGCGATGCGACGAGCTTGAGCGCTTTTTCACCGCCCCTCCGCGATCGGCCCCAGGACTGGGTGGGCGGGCATCATGCACAACCGCTCCGGCTCGACCTGGGCCGCGATGCACGCCGTCCGTCGCTTCAGCGCGACCGCGCCTTCAAGGAGCCGCGCGGCGTCCCTTGCGAGCTGCGCCGGCCGGCGCGAGGCGCGGCGTCTCGGCCGACCGGAGGCCGGACGGCAGATCTCCTGTGGCGTCGTCATCGCCGCGATGCTCCTGTTCTTCGGGCGTGAAAGCCGGGCCCAGTAGTCGGCCCTCAACCGGCTCCAGCCTTGACATTGGCTCGACCGGCGCCGTGCGCTGTGTGAGCGTCGTCACAGCGCTTGTCATTCAGGTGTAGTACGAATCTCACAGTTGATCAAGAGTTGTCAACTCGAGCATAGATCAAAGAATTGGCTCATAACAGGGAGAGTGCCATGAAAACCTTTACCATCTCTGTGCTGATCCTTGGCGTCTCTTTGTGCGCTCCGGTTGGCGTCTATGCGTCGGACCGCGCAGCGCCGGTCCACAAGCATCACGCTCATCATCGGGTCGCCTACCTTCACTCGGTCGCCTACACTGCGCTCTCGCCGAAGGCGGTCGCTCTCGTTCCGGCGCCAGTCGTTGTCCCGGCTGCCCCTGAGACCGATGGCCTTAGCCGTAATCGCGACGACTGCAACTACGGTTGCATCGACAACTGACTCCCGCAGGTCGACGCCGCGTCTACGGCCGATTGGCGCCGGCAGTCGGATGGCGAAAGGCAGTGCGGCGTGTTCGGTCAAGGGACGCGCCGTTTTTCGAATCGGCGTTATGCACCACTCAGGCCGCCCGGTAGGTCGATGACGGGGAACGCCGCGATACCCCGAGTTCAGCCAGCTGCAAGCATCCGCCTCCGCAAATCCTCGATGAGCCAGCGTCCGGCGCGGCCGATTTCATGGCCGCGGACGTGAACGACATGGGCGAGGAACTGGAAGGAGCTGAACTCGGCGAGGTTTAGCGCTTTCAGCCGCCCCTCCGCGATCGGCCCCAGGACGAGGTGGGCGGGCATCCGGCACCATCCGAAGCCGGCCAGCAGGAATTCGAGTTGGGTCGAGAGGTCGGCGAACCGCCAGATATGATGGCTGACGATGCCGCCGCTGAAATTCTGGGTCAGCGGCGTCCTATCGGTCAGAACGAGCTGGACATGCGGCTCGAGGGTCTCGCGCGCGATCGGCTCCGGCTCCTTCGCCAGCGGGTGGTCGACGCTGACGACGGAAAGAACGTCGATCGCGGCGAGAAAATCGGCCACCAAATCGCCCGCCCCGGTCGGAGGCGTCGGAAAAATGGCGAACTGCGCCCCCCCGTCGCGCAGGCGCTGTTCGGAGCCGCCCAGGGTCTCGGTGAAGATGGAAACCGGCATGGCCGGAAATTCGGCGCTGAGCGCTTTCAGGCTCGCGATCAGCGGCTCGTGCGGAAAGATCGCGTCCACAGCGAAAACGAGCTCCGGCTCGACTTGCTTCGCAATGCACGCCGCTCGTCTCTTCAGCGCGACCGCGCCCTCGAGGAGGCGGCGCGCGTCCTTGGCGAGCGCGGCGCCGGCCGGCGTTGGGCGCGGCGACTTGCCCGACCGGTCGAACAAGGGCACGCCGAGCTGGTCCTCGGCGGCGATCGATTGGCTCACCGCCGATTGCACCCGCCTGAGTTTTCGCGCCGCGGCGGAAAAGCTACCCTCATCGACGGCGGCGACGAAGATTCGCATCTGGTCGAGCGTCAAGGCGTCGATCATCGCATCACCTATCTCGCGAGCCGATAGAAATCATCATAATTTAGACAGTTGTGCTGATGCAAGCAAGCGCCCATCTTGCCCACAATCCCGCATCTAATTCGTGAGCACGGGCGAAACGGGCGGTGGAGCGGGCGGATTTCGGCCGCGGCCGCGGGTCGAGGCGGGTACGAGACGAGCATGCTCGCGCTATGGTTGTAGGCGACCGCCCTCCTGCATCGTTGACGAGTCCCGCCCCGATCCTGCGGTCACGGCTACGCCGTGGCCGGCCGAGCCCGGCGGCGTTTGCAGGACTGGCGGAAGAAGCCGGGCGATCATCCGCTCGGCGCCGGCTGCAGGGAAAGGATGGCGGCGCGCGCGTCGCGGATCAGGTCGAGAGCGCCTGCCGAAAGTCGCACGATCAGCCGGCGCGCGTGGCGCACGACGCGGCCCGCCAGGGCGATCAGATGAAACCGCATCGCCTTCATGCGCCGCGCCGCCCAATCGCCGCCGAGCACCAGACGCTTCATCATCGCGTTGAGATTGTGGGCGAGAACCATGCGAGAACCATGATCGCCCACCACGCCGCATTGGCCCCGAACAGCCCGCTCGGCAGCCGCCCGCCGGCGAGATCGTCCTTCATCACGGCGTGCGCTTCCTCGCTCTTGCCGCAGCGCTCGCGCTGCCAGCGGATCAGTTCGTCGCCCGCCAGCGTGCGGTTGGTGACGAGGCCGAACAGCTTATAGCGGCCCAGCGTCGGAAAGCTCATCGTCGGGAGGGGCAATTGCTCGGCATCGCCGAGATCGAGTTCACCCAACGGCTCGCGGATCGCCAGAAAGCGGTAGTCCGGCGCCGTCTTGCTCATGCCCGCCCAGTTCGGCACGTAGCCGACTTCCGCCCATTGCTGGCCGGCGGCGTAGCGCTCGCCATCGACGATCCGATCGAGCGCCTGCCAGGCCGCCTCGGGCAGTTGCGCCACCGCCTGCCTGAACTCCCCGGTCACGTCCGCCCCGATGGCGAATTCGATCACCCCGAAGCGCCGGTTCTTGCCCTCGGCGCAATACTTCAAAAGATCGTGCTGATAGGCGGCCGTATCCGAGCGCAGGTAAAGCTTCCTCACCCCGGCCGGAAGCAGGCGCGCCGCCTCTTCGAGAACGCGCAATTGCTCATGCCCCGCCGGCACGTTGCCGTCGCGGAACTCCGAATGCACGATCAGGCCCTGCTCGGCCCACCAGCTATTGAGCGGCTGATAGGCCTTGAAGTGCTTGTAGCAGTACAGCGCCGCCCGCTTGTGCGTCTCAACGAGCGTGGCGTCCATGTCGAGCGTCGCCTGCGCCGCCGGATGCTGCGCCTGAACCGCCTGCAGAAGATCGCCGTTCACCCGCCACAGGCCCGCCACGCCCTCGCTCGACGCCGGGATGAACGCCCGTCCGGCTTCCCGCCGCGCCTCCTCGCCGGCATCGTGAAACCCCGTAAGCCAGCGGCCCGTCGCATGCGGCGAGGGCAGCGTGCGCGACCGCTGCCGCCGCCAGCGCCGCGCCTCGGCCCGCCGCTCCCGCCGAGTGCGCCCGTGCGCGTCCGCCGCCCGCACCAGCCGGCACAGACCGCCGTCCGCCTCCAGCCGGTCGAGATCGTCGAGACCCTCGCCCCCGGCAAGGTTCAGCAACACCAGCGCCGACACCATCTGCCGATCGCTCCAGCCTTGGCTGCCGCTCATCGCCACGTGGCGCGCCACCGATTGCTCCAGTCCGGCCGCGCGCCACAGCTCCAAATACAGGGGAAGCCCCGCAAGACCGGTCAGTCCCGCCTCGCCCGCCTCGCTTTCGTACTGGAACGGCAAGAGCCCCTGTGTCACCCTCACTCACCTCGTTGGTGATGGCGTTGATTCGCAAATCTCAGCCTATCTCACTGATCAATCAGGACCAACAGGGCACTTCACTTCCTTTGATGCGGAATCAGGGTAATCCACAATCCCGCATCTAATTCGTGAGCACGGGCGAAACGGGCGGTGGAGCGGGCGGATTTCGGCCGCGGCCGCGGGTCGAGGCGGGTACGAGACGAGCATGCTCGCGCTATGGTTGTAGGCGACCGCCCTCCTGCATCGTTGACGAGTTCCGCCCCGATCCTGCGGTCACGGCTACGCCGTGGCCGGCCGAGCCCGGCGGCGTTTGCAGGACTGGCGGAAGAAGCCGGGCGATCATCCGCTCGGCGCCGGCTGCAGGGAAAGGATGGCGGCGCGCGCGTCGCGGATCAGGTCGAGAGCGCCTGCCGAAAGTCGCACGATCAGCCGGCGCGCGTGGCGCACGACGCGGCCCGCCAGGGCGATCAGATGAAACCGCATCGCCTTCATGCGCCGCGCCGCCCAATCGCCGCCGAGCACCAGACGCTTCATCATCGCGTTGAGATTGTGGGCGAGAACCATGATCGCCCACCACGCCGCATTGGCCCCGAACAGCCCGCTCGGCAGCCGCCCGCCGGCGAGATCGTCCTTCATCACGGCGTGCGCTTCCTCGCTCTTGCCGCAGCGCTCGCGCTGCCAGCGGATCAGTTCGTCGCCCGCCAGCGTGCGGTTGGTGACGAGGCCGAACAGCTTGTAGCGGCCCAGCCGAAAGCTCATCGTCGGGAAGGGCAATTGCTCGGCATCGCCGAGATCGAGTTCACCCAACGGCTCGCGGATCGCCAGAAAGCGGTAGTCCGGCGCCGTCTTGCTCATGCCCGCCCAGTTCGGCACGTAGCCGACTTCCGCCCATTGCTGGCCGGCGGCGTAGCGCTCGCCATCGACGATCCGATCGAGCGCCTGCCAGGCCGCCTCGGGCAGTTGCGCCACCGCCTGCCTGAACTCCCCGGTCACGTCCGCCCCGATGGCGAATTCGATCACCCCGAAGCGCCGGTTCTTGCCCTCGGCGCAATACTTCAAAAGATCGTGCTGATAGGCGGCCGTATCCGAGCGCAGGTAAAGCTTCCTCACCCCGGCCGGAAGCAGGCGCGCCGCCTCTTCGAGAACGCGCAATTGCTCATGCCCCGCCGGCACGTTGCCGTCGCGGAACTCCGAATGCACGATCAGGCCCTGCTCGGCCCACCAGCTATTGAGCGGCTGATAGGCCTTGAAGTGCTTGTAGCAGTACAGCGCCGCCCGCTTGTGCGTCTCAACGAGCGTGGCGTCCATGTCGAGCGTCGCCTGCGCCGCCGGATGCTGCGCCTGAACCGCCTGCAGAAGATCGCCGTTCACCCGCCACAGGCCCGCCACGCCCTCGCTCGACGCCGGGATGAACGCCCGTCCGGCTTCCCGCCGCGCCTCCTCGCCGGCATCGTGAAACCCCGTAAGCCAGCGGCCCGTCGCATGCGGCGAGGGCAGCGTGCGCGACCGCTGCCGCCGCCAGCGCCGCGCCTCGGCCCGCCGCTCCCGCCGAGTGCGCCCGTGCGCGTCCGCCGCCCGCACCAGCCGGCACAGACCGCCGTCCGCCTCCAGCCGGTCGAGATCGTCGAGACCCTCGCCCCCGGCAAGGTTCAGCAACACCAGCCCCGACACCATCTGCCGATCGCTCCAGCCTTGGCTGCCGCTCATCGCCACGTGGCGCGCCACCGATTGCTCCAGTCCGGCCGCGCGCCACAGCTCCAAATACAGGGGAAGCCCCGCAAGACCGGTCAGTCCCGCCTCGCCCGCCTCGCTTTCGTACTGGAACGGCAAGAGCCCCTGTGTCACCCTCACTCACCTCGTTGGTGATGGCGTTGATTCGCAAATCTCAGCCTATCTCACTGATCAATCAGGACCAACAGGGCACTTCACTTCCTTTGATGCGCAATCAGGGTTGCAGCGCAGCGCAAGGAGGCGACTGATGACCGAAGTCAAGAATGTTCGCGGAGCCGGCGTCGGCGCGGCCGCTCTTGCCCAGATTTTCACCGAAGCGCGCACCCACAACGCGTTCCTCGACCGCCCCGTGCCGGAGGCGCTGCTCGTCGAGGCGCTCGACCTCGCCAAGATGGGGCCGACGTCGGCGAACCAGCAGCCCATGCGGGTCCTCTTCCTGCGCTCGCAGGAGGCCAAGGACCGGCTGCGTCCGGCGCTGTCGCCGGGCAACCTCGAGAAGACCATGGCCGCGCCCGTCGTCGCCATCACAGGCTACGACCTGAAATTTTATGAGCACCTGCCGTTTCTCTTCCCGCACGCCGACGCCAAGAGCTGGTTCTCTGGCAATGCGGAGTTCGCCGCCCGCGCCGCCGCACAGAACGGCACGCTGCAAGTCGGCTATTTCATCCTGGCGCTGCGGGCCGTCGGCCTCGACGCGGGGCTGATGACCGGCTTCGACCCGGCCAAGGTCGAGGCGGAGTTCTTCCCCGAAGGGACGGTCAAGGCCAACGTCCTCATCAACATCGGGTACGGCGACGATTCCAAGCTGTTCCCGCGCAGCCCCCGGCTGTCTTTCGATCAGATGGCGAAATTCGTCTGACGGCTTGAAATCGAATACGGCGTCACAACCTGTCCTGACGCCAACACCCATTAAAGAGAAGGCGCATTAAGATGAGTTCTTCGACCATACCCCGCATCAGCTCTGGATTTACGGTCATCCCCCGGTCCTACGCTCCCGCGCTGCTGTCGGTGCTTCGGATCATGACGGGGCTGTTGTTAATCGAACACGGCACCGGCAAATTCCTGGGCTTCCCCGCGCACCTGCCGTTCATCGACAAGATGCCGACGGGACTGCTCTATTTCACCGGAGCGGTGGAACTGATCGGCGGCGCGCTGATCGTGCTCGGCCTGTTCACCCGCCCGGTCGCGTTCGTCCTTTCCGGCTTCATGGCGGTCGCCTATTTCATGGTGCATTTCCCGCAGAGCTTCTTTCCGGCGATCAACTTCGGCGAGCTGGCGTCGCTCTACTGCTTCATCTTCCTGTATCTCGCCGCAGCGGGCGCGGGCCCGTGGGCGATCGACAAGGAATGACCGTCATTGCGAGGACCCCGAGCGTAAGCGAGGGGGACGAAGCAATCCATGATCGTAGGGCGGCGGCGCCCGATGGATTACTTCGCGCGGTCGAAACCTGAGGAGGCATGAATGACGAAGGTGCTGGTCTTGTACTATTCGAGCTACGGCCACATCGAGACGATGGCTTACGCCGTCGCCGAAGGCGCGCGCGCGGCGGGCGCGACGGTCGATGTCAAGCGGGTGCCGGAGACGGTCCCCGAAGCGATCGCCAAGCAGGCGCATTTCAAGCTCGATCAGCCTGCGCCGATCGCCACCCCCGGCGAACTCGCGAGCTACGACGCGATCGTGGTCGGCGCGCCGACCCGGTTCGGCCGCATGCCCTCCGCCATGGGCAGCTTCTGGGAACAGGCGGGATCCTTGTGGTTGAGCGGCGCGTTGCACGGCAAGGTCGGCGGCGCCTTCGCCTCGAGCGCCACCCAGCACGGCGGCAACGAGACGACGCTCTTCTCCATCATCGCCAACCTCATGCATTTCGGCATGGTGATCGTCGGACTGCCCTATAGCCACGTCGGGCAGATGACGCTCGACGAGATCGTCGGCGGCGCCCCCTGCGGCGCGACAACGATCGCCGGCGGCCAGGGCCAGCGCCAGCCGACCAAAATCGAGCTCGACGGCGCCCGGCACCAGGGCGAGCTCATCGCCAAGACCGCCGCGAAGCTCTTCGGCTGAGCGGTCTGGATTGTTTAATGTCGGGGTCAACCCCGTTATTGCGAGCGTCCCCTTCTCCCTCGGGGAGAAGGTGGCCGCGCTGAAAGCGCGGCCGGATGAGGGATTTCGCGCCGCCCCAGCCGGGCGCGAGACGAATGCTGCGCGCGTCACGTGGGTCGTGGCCTGCTGCCGATGCCAGGCCCTCATCCGGCCGGCTTCGCCGGCCACCTTCTCCCGGGGGGAGAAGGGGTAGACGCCTCGGCGCGGTCCTTTCAACAGGCCATGACCCCGTTCAGCGTCGCGCGGACGTTCGGCCGTCTTAGACCGCCCAGGTTTCCCAAGGCCGGGCCGGCGAACTCCCTTGTTTCAAGCGGTTGCGGCGCAATGTCGTTGCGCCCTGTCATGAGCGGTTCGAACGGGTCCCACGCTCGGGCCGCCCGACGGGGTGCGAACGTCTCGCCGCGTATCGGCGGCGCGTCCTGAAGTTCCGCGGAGACCGCAGCCATGCCATTTTCGGGCGCGGATTGAGCCTTTTCAGGCTCTTGCGGCGCCGTTTCCGGGCGATCGGCCGGCGGCGCGGCGGAGGCGAGCGTGCCTTGCGCCCGCTCGGCTACGGGGGACGCGAAGGCTTCCTCGCGCTTGGGCGCCAAATCCTGGGGGTCTGACGGGGCCGGACCCATAGCGTTCCCGAGCGCGGATCGAGTGTTTTCAATCGCTTGCGGCGCCTTTTCCGGGCGATCGATCGGCGGCGGATCGAGCGCGAGGGAGTTTTGCGCCGGCGCGGCAAATCGCGAGGCAAAGGCCCCCTCGCGCTCGGCCGCCTGTCTGGCGTAAGACGAATCCGGGGCCGCTGTGGGCGCGGATTGAGCGTTTTCAATCGCTTGCGGCGCCTTTTCCGGGCGAGCGCAATTTGTCATGCCCGCGCGTGCGGATATCCAGGAGTAAAGCGGCGCAAACGACTGGGACTTCGCGCCTCGCAACTCTGGATCCCCGCTTCCGCGGGGATGACAGACCGGACCCATAGCGTTTCCGGACGCGGATTTATGTCCTTCGCGCCCTTGCGGCGCCGTTTCCGCGCAATCCGCCGTGAGTGCGAGCGGCTTTTGCGCTTTTCCTTCGACCGCCCGGGTCAGACCATCGCCGAGAGAGCGCCGGTCGGCCGGGAAAAACCCATGATAGCGGTCGAGCTCACAATCCTCACCACGCGATCGACCGCCCGGAGGTTCATGTCCGACATGGCGCTGTAGGCGACCAGCGCCGCCTCGTTGAGACGGCCGACCTGCAGCGCGACGAACTCGGCCGGCGGCTCGGGCATGCGGCGGGCAAGAATTTCCTTGACGACCGCGCGCATGCGCTTCTCCGTCACGCCCTCCCGATCCGCGATCTCGGCGACCGTAACGCCGCGGTTCAAGAGGTCGACGATCCGCCTTTCCCGCCCGAACTTGGCCACGCGCGCCGTGCGCCGGGCCTCGATCGACCGGTTGCGGGAGGCGGCGGGGAGCGGTTAGCGATGTGGACAAGTCGGGGTACTCCATTGTCTCGACCCGGAAGAACAAAGCTAACACATAAAGCGAACACATGCAAGCAAATGTTGGATTTTTTTGGATGGCTCGCTGTTTGACGAGCCCATACCAGCACGGGCTTTAGTGCCACAGAGCCCGCGCCGCCACGGCGGGCGCGCCGACTGCGTGGGCGGCCGGGACGGTCCCCGGGTCAAAGTCCGGGGACGGCCATGACGCCGACCCCCTTTTGCCGGCCGATTTGCGAATTTGCGGTCTTTCGTTCTTCCGTTCGCTAACCATTTGAAAAAGCTCACAATGACAATGGGCAGCCCTTGCAACGAGCTGGCAGGGGTAAAGTGATCTCCGGGAAAAATACCAGTAATGTGCGTTAGCGGACTTTCTCCCGGGACGGTCACCACGACTGGGCCTGCATGAGTTCTTTTGGGCGTTCCGAACCCCTTGGCGTGAATATTGTCCCTTCGATAAGCCCTTGCAAACCAGTACTACATGGCCCGCCGCATAAAAGCGCCAATCACCTTCCAGGATCCGTCAGATGATCGCTTCAGGTTAATCTCTTCCTTCACTTGACCTACTGTATATGTCGCGACATAAGAGAGCTGAACAAAGGTTCCTGTTGTGTTTTTCCCCGGGAGACTATTGAATGACACCGCTTGTACAATCCCAGGCCTCTCAATAAACGCTCCGAGCCAACTCGCCATACCAAGGAGCGAGTGGCTGAAATCGAGGTGAGTTGAGCCGTTTTGCCAAATCTCGTCAAGGGACTCCGCGTAAAATGTTCGCAGTGCCGCCTCGTCTCTTTTCGCAATTATATCCAAGAGCTTCTCGGCTACTTGTCGAGCGCTGCCCTCAACCTGTGAGACAGGCACGGTCCGGCCCGGACGCAAATTAACCGGCTCCTCGCTGAAAGGAGTGGGTAAGTCGGAATTTGGGGGCGGGTTAGCGATCGCTCAGGGGGGATCGCGTTTAGCCTGAGGGGATGCAGGACACCGATCTTTTCCAGTTGGCCCTTGGTCTTGCGTCGCCGTGGATGGTGACGCGCAGCGAGTTCGACGCGGTGGACGGTCGGCTCGATTTATGCGTGGATTTTCCGCGGGGGAGTCGGTTCGCCTGTGCGCAGTGTGGGCGCGAGGACTGCGCGGTTCATGACACGAAGGAGGAGACCTGGCGGCATCTGGATTTCTTCCAGCATCGCACGCTGTTGCATGCGCGCACGCCGAGGGTGACGTGTCCGCAGTGCGGCGTGCGCAAGGTGGCGACGCCGTGGGCTCGCGCGGGATCGGGTTTCACGTTGCTGTTCGAGGCCTATGTGCTGGCGCTGGCCAAGACGATGCCGATCGCCAATGCGGCCGAGCGGCTCGGCGAGCACGACACGCGCTTGTGGCGCATCGTCGAACACTACGTCTGGCGGGCGGTGGAGAAGCTGGATTTGTCGCTGGTGCGGCGCATCGCCGCCGACGAGACTTCGGCGCGGCGCGGCCACGACTACATCAGCCTGTTCGTTGACATGGCGCGGCGCAAGGTCGTCTACGTCGCCGACGGCAAGGACGCGGCGACCGTGAAGGAATTCGCGGATTTCCTCGAGGCGCATGGCGGCCGGCGCGAAGCGGTGACCGACGCCAGCATCGACATGGGGGCTGCATTCGAGGCGGGGATCAAAGAGAACTTCCCGAACGCTGAGATCACGTTCGACAAATTTCACGTCATCAAACTCGCCAACGAGGCCGTCGACCAGGTGCGGCGCGAGGAGGCGCGGAACAACTTCCAGATCAAGGGCCGGCGCTACATCTTCCTGAAGAACGTCGATCGTCTGACGCAGGAGGAAAAGGAGGCGCTCTCTCGGTTGGAAGCGCAGAACCTCGACACGATCCAAGCGATGCAGATCCGCATGAACCTGCAACAGCTGTTCACGATGAGCGTCAAATCGGCTCGGCGTTTCCTCGACCGCTGGAACGCCTGGGTTCAAGTCTGCGACCTCGCGCCGATGAAGAAGCTGGCCAAGACGATCACGGCGAAGTCGGAAGGCATCCTCAGATCGATCGCCACCGGCCTTTCCAATGGCGTTCTGGAGGCGATCAACGGCAATGTCCAGGCCGCCAAGCGCAAGGCCAAGGGCTACCGAACCAAACGAAACCTCAAAGCCATCGTCTACCTCATCGCCGGTGACGTGCTCGCTAATTCACCCATTTGAAATAGCGACGAGCCAATTAACCCCCACAAGTCTCCAACTTCCGAACTCCGAAGTTGCCGCAAAGCCCGGTCCATTTTCAAGAAACATCTGCTCTCTAAGAAAACCTTCAGAATAGCTCGACTCAAACTCAAGCATGATAGTCTCACCCGACGTATTTAAAAACGGCAAATCAATGCTTCGTGACGATACCAATGTCGGATTAGAGAGTGAATACAATGTAGCACTAATTTCTTCAATTATCGTTATAAACGATTCCCTGCTCACCCGTCGTTTCCAATCTTCACCAACTTGTACGTCATAAAATTGACGAAGCTCGGCGAGGTCCGCCACACTAAAGAAATTGCCTTTGCCGCAAAACTCAAGAAACTTCTTCGCAACTTTGATGGCCTGATCCGAGACTGGATTACCTGGTCCAAATGCCAACGAGTTTGAATTCAAAAATGCCATACCGAAGAAAATGGAAAGACGGCCTAGAGACCGACGGTCGACAGGGCTTGAAAATGGTCGTTTCATGTGACTACCCTGCGCGGTGCTGGAACTTATCATCAATCGCGATGTCTGCATAGCTTCTTGATTGCCCGGATGATGGTAGCTAGTAACAACGTTCAACCGTCCGGCACGACCGAAAAGAGAAGTCTATGTCTCGGGCTCCTGGCGACTTAGATATACCGGGGGAAAAGCCCTTGCAAAATCTTTTGGGCGGGCAATACGTGGCTCAGAACAACCAAGAGAAACGAGAACGTTCCAGCGTAGGCTTGGACCCCCCGGAGCGGCCTGTATTTTTATTTGACGAGTCATGCCCGATTTGCAGATTCTACGTTAACAGCCTAGGCAATCCTGCAAACACCGTTCCGTTGGAGACTGTCGACATTCGCTGCGGGGATGTCCCGCCGTCTGTTGAAATTGTCGAAGCGGTCGTCGCGCATTGAAATTTACCCCTCGATGGCCCTGCGATGGGCCGCCGACGCCATGCAGGAAGCAACCAAGGGCTTCCGTTGCTTGTATGCCTTCAATCGCTTGTTCAAATCACCGAGGCAGCGCGCACCGTGCCCATGACATTCTCGATGATGTTGGTGCAAGCGAGCGAGCGGCGCAGTTCGCGAGGGAGGCCGAGCCTTGTGACGGTGAGCATCTCGTCGATCCCTTCCAGGATCGAAGCGGAAACGCCGTTCCAGTCCGGTTCGAGACGGCGGGCGAGATTGCGAATGAGCGTTTCGGCCTTTTCGGCGTCGTCCATTTCCCAGGCTTGCCGCAAGACGCGCCGCACCGAAGCGTGCATCGATTTGGGCAACCGCTCCAGAATGTTGCGCGCCTTGTGAATCTGGCAACGTTGGATCGCCGCATCGCGTCCAAAGGTGCGGCGGATCGCCTTGGACAGCGCCTTCGCGCCATCGATGATGAACAGGCGTCGCACGGTTGGATCGAGTTCGCGCTCGACGAGATTGTCGATGAGCGCCTGCACCGTCGTGGCGTTTTCGGTCGCGCCCTCGACGAGGCCGAGCGGATGTTTGTCGCCGTTCGCGTCGACGCCAATCGCCGCGACGAGGAGCATATCTTCATCCATGTGAATGCCGTCGATCTGGATCGCCAGCAGATCGAGATCGTCAAGCCTGGTTTCCATCCACGCCTTCATGCGCGCCGCCGACAACGTCACGAAGCGTCGGGAGGTCGCCGACTTCGACAGCCCCGCTCCGTCGGACGCCGGAACGTCTCCCTCGGGCAGTCGGACCGAACGCTTGAAACGCCGCGTCGAGACATTGATCAGCATCTGGTTCATCGCCCATTTGCCGAGCAAGTCTTCGCTGACGGCGTTCTCCCAACTCGGCAGTACGCGCTCGGCCCCGTCGAGCCCGCGAACCCGTGGACGCTCGATCTCGACCTTGCCACCGTGAAAGCCGATCTTGCCCTTGGTCCGCCCCCAGCGGTGCGCCTGGCGTCGCTCACCCCGCTCGTGGCGCTCGCCACAGGCCGCTGTCGCATCCTGCTCCAGCATCTCGCTCAGCGTCTCGAGCCCGGCGGCAAGACAAAAGCGTTCAAAGCTCGCCGACATGCTCGCCAGCGCCTCGGCCTTCAACGCATAGGTGGGAATCGCGGTCGACGTGGTATGCTTCTTCATGGCGTTGCTTTCCTTTGTGGAATCAGCACCCCGAGCCTAAAGGCTCAAGGCGAGCAACGCCGCTCCTCCCTTTTCAACATTCCTCGGGACATCCCCTTCGCTGCGCCGAACAAGCGGAGCGCTTGAGGCAGCTTAATATCGACGCCGATTTAGGATTCGTCTTGCTAACCAACGCGGGTGTTAAACATGGTTCGGAATGTATCAGCGAATTAGCACCTTACAGTAGCGGTCTATTACGAGTTGCGCATCTAGCCGTCGGGAAAAATCCCTCGGTCGCCTCCTGCGTCTATTATGTGTTTCGGCTACTTCGTGTTGTATCTCTATGGTTGATTGGAGCACCGAGTATTAAGAATTCAATCACCCACACACCGTTTACTCGAGACAACGATGGTTGACGACTTTAGACTCATTGCTTCATTCAAGGCGCTCCAAAGTCTTTATGACGCCGCGCTCGCACGACCACGACGATCAATTAGATTTAAGCCATTGCTAATGGCGTCCGTGTCAAATGAGCAATTGAGCACAGAGCAACTTGGAACTTTGGTTATCGTTCTAACTAACCACGGCAATGAGATACTTGATAAACTTCATGCGAAATCAACAAGCGCAAGCGAAAGCGGAGTTTATTGTTTCAACCACGTATGAGCTTTACAGAAAGAGAAAGCGACTAGAATTTAGAGAAGCCATCGAACTTGCGAGAGAAATGCCTTCACTTGTCGATATTCGACATTGGGGGCAGTCTCTCGCGTCAAATATACCAGTGTTTCCTGGCGGGGCACCAACGATTTACGCCTTTCCTTACAAAGGTGGTGAACTATGCTCAACTGGTCTAATTGCGGTTGAGCGATATAAAAATGTTCCAAATGTTGAATTGTTTCGGCGTTGTTCCCGCCAAAGTTGAGCTATGAGCAACGTCTGGCGTTAGAAGTCCTAGAGGACGATGAAAGGGGGGCGCTCATTCTTTCGCCGTCGATGTGCTGGGCCGCCTCGGCCGTGACTGTTGCGGCGACCGTTGAATTGGTCGCATTTGGCGCGACAGCATGGGGCGCTTTGCCGCAGGGGGATCCATTGACTGGAGAGACACCTACAAAGAGTGGAATGAACGCGAGAGAATTAATTGCTGAGCGAAGACACCGTCTTCGTTTGAGGTAGGATGCTTATGGAGACAATAGTCATCTGTTTACTTCTATGCTGGTTCGGCGCGTCTGCGATAGGGCAGCTGTTGTTCATTCCGAGAGCAGCGAGAGTTACCCGCTGCCTTCTGATTCCGCGCTGGAATTTTTTTGGTCCAACGCCAGGGACTTCAGACGTTTGTTTGTTCTATCGACACAAGCTTTACGATGGCTCGCTGAGCCGATGGACGGAAACATGTATACCCTCACGATGTCACCTTGCATGTTCCTGGAACCAAAATCGGCGACTGAGGAAGGCGTTGTTTGATATTGTGCAGGAATTATGCCGACTAAAGCTCGAGTGTAATCCTAGTTAGCATGAGCTTCTGCTTCCTTATCTCATCATATTAAATGTGGTGACCAATGAAGTGCATCCACATAACGCATTGAAAGTACAATTTGCAGTAATATCACGTCGGCAGCGCGGAGAAGGCATAGTTTTTGAGGAATTGTTTCGGTCACACTACCATGATCTTTGACTACAATATGAGTATGGACGAGACGTTGGCTTTTGTTTCAGGTCTTTGTGCGATCTCTCTCATCCTATCGCAAGCTGAGTTAATCTCAATTAATAAGCAATTTGAATCTGGAGCGTGGTTTTCTGCAGACGTATCATTACTCCGAAGCGGATTCGTACTCCGTATCTTTGGACCGATCTTAGCCGCGTCGCACGGCAAACGAATCTCAGCACTTTTGGCCGTCTCCTGCGTAAGCGCTTGTGTGGTTCTGTTGACAGCTGCCTGTCAATCAATTGCGCCTGTGGAATGCCTCTTGATATTTGTCTCAGCCATCCCCTCATTTTTCGTCGCAGGCAATTTTGCAACCTCAGATACGTATCTTGATCCCGAGATACTCATCTTGCGAGTTTTGCGGCACCGGATTTTGCGTCGCGATTATCGCTGATGAGGGCGCGTCATTCCAAAAGCGGCGTTTTCGTTCCCCTGATCTCACGTTGAAGGGCCAAAAAGTGCCGAAATCAGGCCATTTTTCAAATGAGGGGATTTATGAGGATATTTGTGGTCTTGTTATTGCAGTTGATTCGAGTACCATATGGACTTGAAGGGTCTGATCAAATGCAGCTTCTTGTATTTGGCCTCATGAATCCCCTCATTTGAAAAATGGCCTGATTTCGGCACTTTTTGGCCCTTCAACGTGAGATCAGGGGAACGAAAACGCCGCTTTTGGAATGACGCGCCCTCATCAGCGATAATCGCGACGCAAAATCAGGTGCCGCAAGACTCGCAAGACAAGTATCTCGGGATCAAGATACGTATCTGAGGTTGCAAAATTGCCTGCGACGAAAAATGAGGGGATGGCTGAGGTATTTGGCTCAATTGGATCGCTTAGTTTTTGTCCAAGCAGCGAGGCAGCGAAGACTGCAGTTATATTATTTATATCAGGACAGGCGTGTTTGGCGTACGTCACTGCCGGCGTAGTAAAAGCAGTCTCGCCGAAATGGCGCACGGGTGACGCAATCCGGGGTATAATGGCAACTCGTATCTACGGATCGCAACACGTGCATCAGCTATTGAGACTATGGAGTCCAGGCGCGCGCGTTATTTGCTGGTCGGTGATCTTATTTGAGGTGTCGTTCCCATTGGTTCTTCTGGGCGGTCCGGAAATCAAATACCCGTACCTCTGTGCTGGTATTCTATTTCACTTGACAATTGCAATTACAATGGGGTTAAACTGCTTCTTTTGGTCATTCATAAGTACCTACCCCGCGCTGCTGTGGACAGGTCACAAATTTTACACTTATGGCATAGATCTTCCGTTTGTGCATTGGTAACCGAAAGTGACAAGGACAGTCCAGTTCAGGCCGCTGCGGGTAACATGTCTTCGTTCGGTGAAGTGGCAGTTTTCAGGATTGCGTTGACCGGGTGGGCTGCGTCCTGACTGCCCGTACCGCGGAACCGAGACGACCGGCGCCCGATCGTCCGCCAATCGTCCGGAATGGGATGGCGCGAGGACGCCCGCCACACAAGAGGGGTTGCTCGCCAAGCTCGGAAGTAGGCCGCAGCGCTATTCGCCTCAAGCATCCGCAGCGCATCAACGGTCTGCGGCGGATCGTTTGCCAGGCGAGCAAGGTCTGCATTGGCGCGCTCCATTGCCCCTTCCCAAGCATCTGAGCGCCGCAGGGATGTCTCCAATCTGAGTTTGCAGCCCTCGATTTTCTTCGCGATGAGGGCGTTGCAAAACTCCATGCGCTTGCGCTTGTTCGATCGCGTTTCGGCTTGCCATGCAACGCGATCGCGATTTGCAGCGAAGCTATCGCCGCTGACAACGGTCACGGCGTTGCCGGTCCAGTCGATCTTGACCAGCGGCACCTTCTGCTCGTTGAGCCAAGTGAGCACGTCGAAGGTGATGCTGCCGCTGCCATCGAGCATGATGATGCGAGGCGGTAGTCGGCATCGCCTTTAACGAAGCGATAGGTTTCCTGCTTCTGCGGAAAGTGAGTGAAGCCGTTTCGGATGAGAAGCGTCCCGGCTTCGATCCGGAGCGAGACGCCATGGCCCGCAAGGACCAAAGGATCGCGAGATAACTGGCGCTTGCTGCGTTTACCTTGCGGTCGCCCTACCTCTGAATTCCATTTCTTGCAGCGCTCTTCCCAGCCAATGTCGCCAACCGACGCGGATATTGCCGTCGCTAATTTGATCGCCTGCGCTTCCATTTGAATAGGATAGCACTGCTTGAATTAAACTTCGAAGTCCCTTCGAAAGCGTTCTCGCCAGCTGGGCCAAGAGGGGGCATTGCAGGTAGGTGGTACCGTTTTTTCCTTCGGACCGCCCAGAGCCTTTCCTCGCTCTAAGTTCAAGTTCGTAGGCCGCCCGCTGGTATTTTTTCCGGAGATCACTTTACCCCGCAACGAGTTGGCATGGATTTGGGGTTGGCGCCACATTGGCCTTCCCTCGGCGCCGCGTCGGGTTGGAATTTCGGACATGATCTTAGCGGAGGGGGCGGTTCAGACGGAACGGCCATCAACCGCCGGACGTTGTTGCGCCAGATCCTCCGGGAGGCGTGACATGGCCTTCAATATTATACCAAGATATTTGGTATATAGGCGGCTGCCCCGGAGCGCGACTATTCTACCGCGGTCATGGGCGGGGCCGCTGCTGTCCGTGCTGCGCGTCGTCACCGGACTTGTCTATCTCGAAGACGGCACGGGCAAGCTCATCGGCTTCCCGTATCTGTCTTTCGTCGCCGCAATGCCGGCGTGGCTGCACTATTTCACCGGGACGGTGGAGTTCGTCGGCGGCGTCTTGATCACGCTCGGCCTGTTCACCCGGCCGGCCGCGTTCGTGCTGTCGGGCTACATAGCCGTCGCCTATTTCTGGGCCCACGCCCCGAAGAGCTTCTTCCCCGCGGTCAACGGCGGCGTGTCGGCGGTGCTCTTCTGCTTCGTCTTCCACTATCTCGCCGCAGCCGGCCCGGGCCCGTGGGCGATCGAAAAGGACTGACGGACTGACGCCTACTGCTGCGTCCCGCGCAGGTCGCCTGCCTCCGCGGACTCGAACGCGCCGAACGACACGGCGCTCCACAGCCGGGAAAGGCCCTCGGCCCATGCGCTGCGGCGGCTTGGCGTGGCGACGGGTTTGGCTTCCGGCGCCGCGCCGGCGGCCGGGATCGGCATCGGCGGCAGCGGCGCCGTCAGTTCGGCGGCGCGCTGGAGCAGCGCGTCTTGGTCGTATTTCGGCGCGGGCGGCAGCTCCGCAAGGGCGAGCGCGCGGCTCGGCGGCGCGTCGACGTCGGCTTCGGCGCCGGACGCCGCCGGCGGCGCTTTTGCGCCGGCTCTTGCGGCCGAATCTGCGCGGACCGCGAAACTGGCCGGACGCGCCGGCGGCATCGGTCCGATCGAAGCGGTCGTTTCCGGCGCGGCCGCGAGTTCGGCGGGCCGGACCGGCGGCAGCGGGCCGCCTGAAGCGATCAAATCCGGTCCTTGCGCGACGACGAGATCGGCGGGCCGGACCGGCGGCAAGGGAATGTTGGCGATCGACGCGAGCTGCAGTTCGCGGTCGCTCGGGCGGCGCGGCGGCAGCGGCGCGAGATAGAGCGCCGCGATCGGCCCGTGCAGCTTGACCGGCGAATCCGGCGCTGCGTCGCTCTCGACCTTCGGCTGCTCCTGGGCGGCGACCACCTCGGACTGCGGGGCCGGCGCGACCTCCTGCCTCGGGGCGGGGACGGGCTTTGCCGCCGGCTTGGGCGCGCTCGCGTAAGCGGGGCCGGTCGGCAGGTTGAGTTTGGCTTGCGCGATCGCCGCCGGCCCGGCGTCGGCGATCTGGACGCTTCGGCCGCCGGATCGGCCGCCGCCGCGCCCCCCTGCGACTGCGACCATCGCCTCCTGGCCGCCGCTCTCCTCGGCGTCGTCGGCGCCGCCGTTGCGCGCGCCGAACAGCCAGGCGAATAGGCCGCCGCCGCTCGCCGTCTGGATCTGGCCGCCGCGCGACTCGATCTCCGCCTTCGCAAGTTCGTAGCCGGGCATCGGCTGCCCGTCGGCCGGAATGAAGACCGTCTTGCCGTCAGGAAACAGCCGCGCCAGCGCGTCGCGGCTCATGCGCGGCCAGTAGCGCACCGAACCGCTGTCGATATGCACCCAAGGGGTCGGCCCGCTCGGATAGAAGCCGACGCCGCCTTCCTGCATCCGCATCGCGATGTCGCGAATGCGCGCCGTGCCGACGTCGACGAAATGGGCGTCGATGGCGCGGCCTTCCATGTGCTGCGAATGTTCGGCCACCTGGCGCGAGCGTCGGCGCAGCATGGCGTTCGTCTGCGGCGACCGGTAGCCGGAAAGGACGTCGACAGGCTCCTTCGAGCCCGACTCGCGATAGACTTCCCAGACCATGTCGAACAGGCGCGGGTCCATCTTGGTCGGCTCGTTGATCCGCCAGTCCCGCATGAACCAGTTGAGCTTGTCGAGCACCGCCTGGTCGTAGACCCCGTTGACCATATAGGTGAACGAGCCCTGTTCGCCGGTGTGCTGGTTCGAAAAGACGACCGTGCGCGTGTCGCCGTTGGCGACCGCGGATTTGGTCGAATTCGGCGCAAGCCAAGCGGCGATCAGAACCGCCGCGGTCGCCGCCCGCGACGCCGCCCCGCCGCATCGGGCCAAATTCATCGCAGACAACCCCGCCAACCAATCATCCTTCCGAATTGCGGCGCGCCCAGCCGGCGTCGCCGTGACCTCGGACAAATGCGTCCGCGCAAGCATCATTTCCCGGACCGGCCGTCCCAACCGGCCCTTTGCGCCTTCCCGAGCGCGCCTCTGCGCGCGATTGGGTCGACACCCTGACGCTACAGCAAGGGTTAAATCTAATGACTCGGCGTATAGACCCATCGCTTGCCCGATTCAATCTTGACTTTTCGCCGACAATGTGCCAGCGACCTTTTGCGTCAGGCCGTAGACGTCCGGCCTCTCTTGCAGGATTCCGTCCTCGTCGACGAAATCGGTGAAATATTCGATGTGGATCGGTAGCGGTTGGGGCAGCAAGACTGCTCGCTCCCGTCCTCCGATCGCAGCATTGACGCGGCTCTCCGGCCATCCGAGCACGAGTTCGGCGAGGCGCAACGCATCTTCGACGCGCACGCAGCCGTGGCTCAGGGCGCGCATCTCCTCCGAGAACAGCTCGCGCGACGGGGTATCGTGCAGGTAGACCGAGTGGTCGTTCGGGAACATGAAAGCGAGCCGCCCGAGCGCGTTGTCGTCGCCCGGCGGCTGGCGCACGGTGATCCGTCCTCCGATCGTCTTCACTTCATAGCCGAGGCTCTCGAAGTGGCTGAGCCGCGGCAGGATTTCCTTCTTGACGATCGAATCGGGCACCCGCCAAGAGGGGTTGATCAGCACGTAGCGCACCACGTTGGAGAAGACCGGGGTCGGGGTCTGGGGCTTACCGACGACGACCCGCGCGCTGTGGATCAAAGTGTCACCCTCAAACACCTCGACCGAGAAGTCCGGGATGTTGACCTCGATCCGGCGCGCCCCCATTTCGCGCGGCTCCCAGCGCCACATCTCCATGTTGGCGAGGATTGCGGCGAGGCGGCGACTCGCGGCGCGTCGCGACGCGAGATCGGCGGAGGCGGCATAGGCGTGGCCGTGGCCTTTCCCCGAGCGGGGCGGGTCGAACTTCGGATCCGGGGCGAGAACCGCGTCGCCGCCGACCAGCGACGCCCCGGCGAGATCGACGCCGAGGTCGAGCGCGGCCGGCCGAGGCGAACGCGCGGTCGAGTTCATGAGGCGCTTCAGCTTTTTGCGAAGCTCACCGTACCCCATCTGCGGCGGATTGAATGCGGCGAGCCGTGCGCCAGGGTCCGCCGCGGCGGCGGTTTCGGCGAGTGCGACGCCCGGATCGGCGACACTCGGGGCGGCGCTGATCAGGGGCGAGATGCGCGCGGGCGCGATCCGGGACCCGCTCGCCTGTTCGGCGTATGCGACGACTGCGGCGGCGATCGCGATCTCGGCATGCGCAAGCTCGTCCGGCTTGAGGCCGGCCGCGACCCGTTTGGGAACGGTGACGCCCGAGAGGTTGAGGCCGTCCTCGGCGGCGCGCCCGAGTTGCGCGAGCGCGGCGCGCCCCGCGCTCGTCAGGCCGCTTGCGTCAACCCAGACGGGCTCGAATCCGCGCGCCGCGTAGAAGGCGCCAATCGCCGCCCGGGCGGCGCGCCAATCGCCGTCGCCGAGCGGATTGGCCGAATTGCCGACGATCAGGCGAGCCGCCGCCGCCGCGATGGCCGTCTGGACCGGGGCGGGAGCCGGACTGGTGCTTCGCGTCGGGGCCCGCTCGGCTGAGGTCGCGTCGTCAGCCGCCGCCTCATGGCGTGACGGCGGGGCGGCCGCGGTCCCTCCTTCGGCGGCGCCAGCAGCGATGTCCCGGGAGATGTCCCAGGAAATGACATCAGGCGGCGCGAGCCGGCCGAACGCGCCGAGGTCAGGCGAGCCGAGCGACGCCCGCGGCCGGTTGAAGGCGTCCAGCAGCGGACCGCCTTCGACGATGCCGACGGACGGCGGGATCTCGGACGCAGCCGCAAAAGGCGCGGTCGCGCGCCCGCGCGCCGCTTCGATCGACGGGATCTCGGCGGCGGCGCCGGTCGTGATCGCGATCCGCGCGACGAAGAGCGCGCACCCTGACAGGAGCGCGCCACGCCGCTTGCGACCGCCAACGTTCATCCTTCGATCCCCGCTGCGCGAACACGATGACAAATTCGCGAGTTTAGGACAGTATGAGGCAGTCACGTAAAGTAAAGCCGCGGCTGTTCTACGCAATGACCCCGTCTTGCCTACGCCGCTGCCTCGCCAATGACGTCCTCGGCGATGCCGCCGTCTTTCATCTTTCGATAGAGCGTCGAGCGCCCGATGCCGAGCTTGCGCGCGACCTGCGACATCTGCCCTCGGTAATGGGCGAGGGCGAAGCGGATCAATTCGGCCTCGATGTCGGCAAGCGTGCGCACGTCGCCATTGTCGTCAATCAGTCTCAGCGCGTGAGGATCGCGCGTCTCGATCGACGTCGTCCGGGTGGGCGCGAACTGGGCGGGGTCAGCGGCGACCGGGGGAGGCGCCGGGGGAATGCGCACGTCGAAGCCTTTGACCTGCGCGGCGATCTGGGGGAACTCCGCGGTCGTCAATTCGTCCTTATCAGCGAGCACCACGGCGCGAAATACCGCGTTCTCGAGCTGCCGCACGTTGCCCGGCCAGTCGTAGGCGGAAAGCAGCGCCAGCGCCTCGGCGGAAATGCCGCGGATGCGTTTGCCCTCCTCGGCGCAGAAGCGGGCGAGAAAGCGAACGGCGAGATCGGGCACGTCGCAGGCGCGTGCGCGGAGCGGTGGAATCGAGATGGGGAAGACGTTGAGGCGATAGAACAGGTCCTCGCGGAAGCGGCCCGCCTTGACGAGCTCGATGAGGTTCTGATTCGTCGCCGATATCAGGCGGACGTCGACCTTCACCGAGCGACGCGCGCCGACCGGATCGATCTCGCCCTCCTGCAGCGCGCGCAGGAGTTTGACCTGAGCCTCGAGGGAGAGCTCGCCGATCTCGTCGAGAAACAGCGTGCCGCCGTTGGCTTCGGCGAACTTGCCGATGTGTTTCTCGGTCGCGCCGGTGAAAGAGCCTTTCTCGTGGCCGAACAGGATCGAACTCGACCAGAGTCTCGGGCAGCGCGCCGCAATTGACGGTGAGGAACGGCTTGCCGCGCCGCTCGGAACTGCCCTGGATCGCGCGCGCCATCAACTCCTTGCCGACCCCGGACTCGCCCTCGATGAGAATGGGAATGTGCGATTTCGCCGCCCGCTCGGCCAGCCGCACCGTGCGGGCCATCGATTCCGCGCGGCTCACGATGTCGCGAAAGCCGAGCTCGCCGGCGTTGCGGCGTGTGGCCCTGCGCAATTCGTCCTCGAGCGCGTCGACCCTGAGGGCGTTCTTGATCGACACCTGAAGCCGCTCGGCCCCGACCGGCTTGACGACGAAATCGATCGCGCCCGCGCGCATCGCGGTGATGACAGCCTCGATCGAGCCGTGCGCGGTCTGTACGATCGCGGGAACGGCGATGTCGCGCTCGCGCATGCGCGCGAGCACGCCCATGCCGTCGAGATCGGGCATCATCAGATCGAGGATGAGGAGGTTGACCGGCGGCCGGTCGATCGCCTGCAGGCGCGCCAGCGCCGCCTCTCCGGAGTCGAGCGTCTCGACCTCGTAGCCGAATCGTCTCGCCATCGCCTCCAGCAGGCGGCGCTGGATGGGATCGTCGTCGACAATGAGGATGAGGGCGGCCATTCATGATCCTGCGGGCGCGGCGTGGTCGGCCGTGCTTCGCCTCGACAGTCTGACATCAGGGTAAATGCTATGTTAATGACGTCTCGCGTTGACGCGCCCTCTGACCAAGAGCGCTCGTTGTCGACGCAAAGGATTGGACCAGGTTTACCCAAGGATTAACAGGTTTCCTATAATGACAGCGCTTTTTGATTCCCCTCGCGCAGCCCAGGCGCCGTCCCCCGCGTCGGCCGAACTCGGCGCGCTGCCGCAATGGCAACTCGAGGACCTTTACGAGAGCATGGACTCTCCGCGCTTCGCCGCCGATCTCGAACGCGCGCAAAGAGAGGCCAGACAATTCTCCGAGGCGTGGCGCGGCAAGCTCTCCGCGATCGCCGAAACGGCGAACGGCGGGGAGCGGCTCGCCGAGGCGGTGCGGACCTACGAGGCGCTGCAGGACCTGATCGGCCGCGTCATGTCCTACGCTTCGCTGCTCTACGCCTCGGACACGAGCGACGCGGCGCGGGCGAAATTCTACGGCGACACCCACGAGCGGGTCACCGCGCTCACGGGCGATCTCCTGTTCTTCGAGCTCGAGCTCAACCGGATCAACGACGCCAGGCTCGAATCCGCGATGGCCGCTCCCGCGCTCGGCCATTATCGCCCGTGGCTCGAGGACGTCCGCAAGGAGAAGCCGCACCAACTCGCCGACGACATCGAGCAGCTGTTCCTGGAGAAATCGGTCTCCGGCGCGGCCGCGTGGAACCGTCTCTTCGACGACACCATGTCGGCTTTGCGTTTCGATTTCGAGGGCGAGAGCCTGACGCTCGAGCCTTTGCTCGGCAAGCTTCAAGACTCGGACGAACGGAAGCGCGAGGCGGCGGCCAACGCGCTCGCGGCGACCCTCGGCGCCAACCTTCGGCTGTTCTCCCTGATCGCCAACACCCTCGCCAAGGACAAGGAAATCTCCGACCGGTGGCGCAAGTTCGCCGACGTCGCCAACTCGCGCCATCTCGCCAACCGCGTCGAGCGCGAGGTGGTCGAGGCGCTGGCCTCCGCCGTCACCGAGGCCTATCCGCGCCTGTCCCATCGCTATTACGCGCTGAAAACCCGCTGGTTCGGCAAGGCGCGTCTCGCCCATTGGGACCGCAACGCCCCGCTGCCTGACGCGCCGCAGCGCCTCTACAAATGGGAGGCCGCGCGCGATACGGTGCTCGACGCCTACGCCGACTTTTTGCCGCGCATGGCGGATATCGCGCGCCGGTTCTTCGACGAGGGCTGGATCGACGCGCCGGTCAGGCCGGGCAAGGCGCCAGGCGCCTTTGCCCATCCGACCACGCCGTCGGCGCACCCCTACGTGCTGGTCAATTACCTCGGCAAGCCGCGCGACGTCACGACGCTCGCGCACGAGCTCGGCCACGGCGTCCATCAGGTGCTCGCGGGCGTCAACGGCGCGCTCATGGCGCCGACGCCCCTGACGCTGGCGGAGACGGCGTCGGTGTTCGGCGAAATGTTGACCTTCCGCTCGATGCTCGCCGCCGTCGCCGATCCGGCCGAGCGCAAATCGATGCTGGCGGCCAAGGTCGAGAACATGCTCAACACCGTCGTGCGCCAGATCGCCTTCTACAAGTTCGAGCGGCTCGTCCATCTCGAGCGACAGAAGGGCGAATTGACGGCGGAACGCATCAGCGAATTCTGGATGAGCGTCCAGGCCGAGAGCCTGGGCCCGTCGATCGAGCTGAAGCCGGGCTATGAAACCTATTGGGCCTATATCGGCCACTTCGTCCATTCGCCTTTCTATGTCTACGCCTATGCGTTCGGCGATTGCCTGGTCAATTCGCTCTACGGCGTTTACGAGAACGCGCGCGACGGCTTCGCCGAGCGCTATCTCGCGATGCTGGCGGCCGGCGGCTCGAAGTCCTATTCCGAGCTCCTGAAGCCGTTTGGCCTCGACGCGCGCGACCCGGCCTTTTGGAGCATCGGGCTTTCGGTGATCGAGCGGATGATCGGCGAGCTCGAGGCGATGGGGTAGCCGCCCGCCGCTTGCCGTCGTGGTGCGTCAAATTCCCTGCTTGCAGCGAAAGAGCAGGGAGTTTTTCGCATCTTTTCGATAATCATAACAAAGAAGACTACTGATTTCAATCGCTTGCAGGAAAATTCCCTGCGCGATCGGAACAGGGAATTTTTGCGCCGGAGCAGGGAATTTTTTCGCGGGTGCAGGGAATTCTCTCGGTAGAGCAGGGAACCCTTCCCCGGGGACGTTTTGGGACCTCGCGGCGTCACTATCGGCTGACACGCAGGTCGTAATGGGCCGCGCGCTCGTCGAAACGCGACAGGACCTCGCGCGCCGCGTCGGGGACGACCGAAGTCTCCCACTGCGGGCCGGCGAAGGCTTTCACCGCGTCCAACGAGGAAAACCGCATCAGGGTCATGAACTCCGTCTCGTCTCTGCCTTCCCTGCGATGGAGCTCGAGCCCTTCGAGTCCCTCGACCTTCCGCGCGAGGATGCTCGGAAAGATGATCGAGCGGATCAGTTCCTCGTAGCGGTCAGCCTGTTCGAGCGCGGTCCAGCCGCGCCACCGGCGCAGAATCATGACGATCCTCCTTTTTCGGCGATATCGGCGACAATGTTTGCTCCGGGCCTTGTAGGCGCGCCGGAAATGTCGGGCTTGGGAAAAGTTGGGGTTTTCGCCCCCACTATTCGCCACGGGCGAAATCAGCTAGGGCGCCCCCTATATGTCTCAGACCGGCGTGGGCCGAAGGGCGCGTTTCGCCTTCCCGCCCACAGCCAGAAAACGTTCGGGAAAATCGCCTTTGGCCCTGGACGACGAAGCCAACCGCTTGAGCGCGCGCGCCTCTCGCTATGCGCGTCTCGGGGTCAACGCGGGGGCGCTCGCCGCGCGCGTCGGCGTCAACCGGCTGCGCGGGGGCGGGCGCGAGACGGACGCCAAGGCGCTGGCGTCGCTGCTGGGCTCGATGAAGGGCCCGATGATGAAGGTCGCGCAGCTTCTGTCCACCATCCCCGACGCGTTGCCGGCCGACTATGCGAGCGAGCTCATCCGCCTGCAGTCGCAGGCGCCGCCGATGGGCGCGGGATTCGTCAGCCGCCGCATGCAGGCCGAGCTCGGGCCCAAGTGGCGCGAGCGCTTCTCCGAGTTCGATCTGAAGCCGGCCGCAGCCGCTTCGCTCGGCCAGGTGCACAAGGCGCGCACGCTCGACGGCGAGTGGGTCGCCTGCAAGCTGCAATATCCCGAGATGGCTTCGGCGGTCGAAACGGATCTCTCGCAGCTCGACCTCCTGTTCTCTCTGCATCGGCGCATGGGCGCCGCGATCGATACGCGCGAGATTGCGCATGAGATCCGCGCGCGGGTGCGGGAAGAGCTCGACTATCAGCGCGAGGCCAAAGTGGCGCGGCTTTACGCCTTCATGCTCGCCGACAGGCCGTTCGTTCGCGTGCCTCGCGTCGAGGAGAGCCTCTCGACCAGGCGGCTCCTGACCTTGCAATGGCTAGACGGAGAGCCGCTGACCGCGTTCGAGACGGCGAACCAGGACGCGCGCGACGCGGTCGCGGTCGGCCTGTTCCACGCCTGGTGGCGCCCATTTCTGCGCTACGGAATCATCCACGGCGATCCGCATCTCGGAAATTACGCAGTCGCGGCCTCGGGGCAGGGCGGGGCGCGCCGGGTCGAGGCTATTAATCTCTTCGACTACGGCTGCGTGCGGATCTTCCCGCCACGCTTCGTCAGCGGCGTCGTCGAGCTCTACCGGGCGCTCAGGGCGAACGACGAGACGCATATCGCCGAGGCCTATGCGATGTGGGGCTTTCCAAAACTCACCAGAGGCGCGTTCGAGGCGATGAACATCTGGGCGCGATTCATCTGCGGGCCGGTCCTCGACGACCGTGTGCGCACCGCCGCCGACGGCGTCAAGCCCGGCGAATACGGCCGGCGCGAGATCGGCCAAGTCATGCGGGCGCTCCGGGCCGAGGGCGGCGGCCTCGTGATCCCGCGCGAATTCGTCTTTCTCGAACGCGCCACCATCGGCCTCGGCGCCGCCTTTCTGCGGCTCGGCGCGCGGCTCAATTTCCATCGCCTGTACGAGGACGCGATCGCCGACTTCGACATGGACGCGGTCGCGAAGCGGCAGGCGGAGGGGCTGAAGGCGGTGGGGCTCGACGGTTAGCTGGCGGACTGGTGAAACCGCTCGCTCTTGTTAGCCTGTCCGGATTTCCCGCGTCACCGCCCGATGATGACGGCGCCAAACCGCGAAAGGCCGCCGAGGTGGCCGCGGGCGCGGCTATTCATCCCCCAGGAAGTGCAGGATCGCGAAGTTGAACATCTTCGGGTCCCGCAGGAAGGCGAAATGGCTCACGTTCGGCAGGATGAGCAGGCCGGCGTGGGGGATGGTCGCCGCGATATATTCGGTGTGCTCGCGTTTGATCGCCTCGTCGTGGTCGCCGTCGACGACGAGGGTCGGCGTATCGATCGCCTTGAGCTCGGCGTCAGTCCAGTTCGGCTGGTCCGCCCACATCTTGCTGATCTGCTCGACGAAGGCGTCGTACTCCTTTGGCGTCGCCGAGAGCTCGGCGTATTCGTGGCTCGCCCGCTCGATGTAGGCGGCGAAGGTCGGATTCTTCTCCACACCCTCCTTGACCCCGGTGTTGGCGGCGAAGGCGAACACTTTGCCGACGCGGTTCTTGTGGCGCAATTCGAGGTCGATGCCGAGGATGCCGCCGTCGCTCCAGCCGACAATGTCGGCCTTCGGCACTTTCAGCGCTTCCATGAGCGCGAGGACGTCGTCGGCCATGAGGTCATAGCCGTAGGGGCGAGCGTCGCGCGTGCTGCGGCCATGGCCGCGGCTGGACGATCACGGTATGATGCGCGGCGACGGCTGGAACTTGATTGCCCCAGTAGTTCGTATTGGCGAGCCCGCCGTGCAGAAAGACGACCGGCGAGCCCTGGCCGTAGATCGCATAGTGGATCTTGATCCCATTGGCTTCGACCTCGCCGGAGCGGTCCGTTGGGATCTGCGCGGGCGTCGGCGGCAAGGTCTCCCACCGCTCCGTCGCGGCAGAAGGCAGAGCGACGAGGGCGAGAAGGGCGGCAAAAACAAACTGGCGCATCGGTCCTCCCCAGGTCAGGGCTGCATTGTGTTCAGAGCATGCCGCTTTGCCGCGAGCCTATCAATCGAAATCGCGGCATGCTCTCTTCGCCAGTCTGCCATTCCCCTCGGCGCGGGATCGGCGCGGTCATGCGAGCTCTGAGCGCGGGAAGGCGGCGGACTCGTGATCCCGCGCGAATTCGTCTTTCTCGAGCGGGCGACCATCGGTCTCGGCGGCGCGTTCCTCCGCCTCGGTGCGCGGCTAAACTTCCATTGCCTGTACGAGGATGCGATCGCCGGTTTCGACGATACGGCCGTCGGCCGGCGGCGGCGGTCGGGCTCGAGAAGTAGACTGAGCCGACGTCAAACTAGCAGGGCCCCGGGCGGGGAGGGAACAGGAATTCATGCAGCGCACCCAGGTCGCGATCATCGGCGGCGGCCCGGCGGGACTCCTACTGTCACATTTGCTGCATCTCGACAGCATCGAGAACGTCGTGTTCGAGCGGCAGACGAAGGCGCATGTGCTGAAGCGCATCCGGGCCGGCGTGCTCGAATACGGAAGCGTCAGGCTCCTCAGGGACGCGGGGCTCGGACAGAGAATGGACCGGGTGGGCCACGCCCACAACGGAAGTTGGATCGCAAATTATCCTTCAAAAGCGGAGAGGAAACATGCCCAAGCCTGTTCGACGCATCGTCACAACCAATGACGAAAACGGCAAGTCGGAGGTCCTCCTCGACGGACCGGCGACGAACTCCATTGCCTCCATCCTGACGGAATTGTGGGTGACGGACGGTCGCGCCGCCGATCATGGGGACCGGCTTGACCATGCAACAAAGTCAACAAGTTTGGAGCCCCCGCCAGGGGGCACTGTTTTTCGTTTTTTTCACTTGCCGCCCCTTTCCGCCTTCGAGGCGCTGACCGACGAGCAACGCCGGCAATTTGTCGCCCAAGCCTTCGCGGCAATGAATGCGTCCCATTCACAGGTCGACACGAGCAAAAATCCCGCCATGCACCAGACGAAAACGACCGATTATATCGTCGTTCTTTCCGGAGAGATCACGCTTGTGCTGGACAAGGAGGAGCGGGAACTCAAGCCATTTGACGTGGTGGTTCAGCGCGGCACCAACCACGCCTGGGTCAACCATGGCAGCGAGGAGGCGCTGCTCATGGCAGTGCTTGTCGACGATAAGTCGACGATCGAGAAGCCATAGCGTTCGAAAGCTGGGACGCATTTGTGCGACCCGGCGTCTCGCGCGGCAGCTCAGCCGCTGCCGCCGTGGCTAAGTGCGGACGAGACGATGGCTTGGCGCCTCGCTCTCGAAGTGCGCGCCCGCGGGTCCGCTCAGCTCCAGTTCGTCCACTTGGGCCCGACGGCGTAATTGATCTGGACGAGGATGATGAAGGCGACGCCGGGCGGCGTGCTGATCAGGCCTGCGAGCGCGCCGATGCATGTAGCGCCTGCGTGCGCACGATGCGGCGGCCCATCGCCTTGGAGTGGGGGGCCCAGCGGCTTCTTGATCGTCAGCTCCGCGCGCTCGGCGTTAGCCGGCTGGGCTGCGTCTGCTGTCCGAGCCCGAAGATGCCGAGCATCATCAGGTTCATGAGCCATGCCGCCCGCGGGCAGCGCGAGATCGGCGCGGTCATGCGCGCGCTCAGAGCTGAGGGCGGCGGGCTGGTGATCCCACGCGAATTCGTCTTTCTCGAGCGCGCCACCATCGGCCTCGGCGCCGCCTTCCTCCGCCTCGGAGCGCGGCTCAATTTCCACCGCCTGTACGAGGACGCGATCGCCGACTTCGACATGGACGCGGTCGCGCAGCGGCAGGCGGCGGGGCTGAAGGCGGTGGGGTTGAAGCCGTAACGGGGCGGAGCCTCCATCTGTAGCCTATTCGCAGATGCGGTAGTTTGGCGTGGCGCCGTGCATCCCGGAGTCGAAGTGGAAGTGCTCTGCGTGAGCCGAGTCCGACCCGGGGCCGAGGACCGTGGTGAAGTAGCCACAAGCCGTCACTCGGAGAGCGTGGATGAGATCGCGCGTCAGGGGACTGTCAGAATCCTGTTGCTTCACAGGGATGCGGCGATTATCGGCCAACACGAACGAGGTGATGTCGAGTGCGTCCCCCTTGGCGTGTTCGCTCGGGACCTCACCCGGCTTGTCGTACCGGGCCCGGCAGGCGAAGCCGGCTCCCGCTTCGATCCGCGCCAGCCTCTGGCCGGTGTAGCCGAGGGTCAGCGGCGTCCCGACGTCGCGCACCCAGCCGCTGAACTGCCGGGCGAAACTGCACAGCATGGCAGGCTCGCCGGAGATGCCGACGGTCCCGAAAGCGGTGGTGACGGCTTTGAGTTTGATTGCGCCGGAGAGTTTGCAGCCCTGCTGCGTCACGTCGCCGAGTTGCTCGAAGATGACCTTTCCGGAGGTCAGCTCGGAGACGCATTCGGCGTAGTCGGACGCATTCATGCCGCTGACCGAAACCAGTTTCTCTGCAACATTGGCGTCTGCGCCCCGCGCTTTGTCCACCGGCCCGCGTCCGCTCGCCGCGGAGACGCGCTCGGACTCCGGCGGCTGTCTTTCACTGACCGGAACGGACGGAGGCGCAACGGGCAAATCCTGGTCGTCGAACCTCACGACCGTTCCGGGGCGCGCCATCGCAGCCAAGTCGACCGCGTCCCAGTTCGTCAGGCGGATGCAGCCGTGGGATTGGGTCTTGCCAATGTCCTCAGGCGCGGGCGTGCCATGAATCCCGTAGGACGGAGCCGTGAGATCGATCCAGACCAGACCGACGGGATTGTTCGGACCTGACTGGATGGTCAGCTTCCGTTTGGTCTTCACCTCTTTCCACGCGAATTCTGGATAGTAATGGTACTCGGGATTCCAGGCGACGCCCTTCACCTTGAAGACGCCGCTTGGCGCGGGTTTTTCCTCGCTGCCCATGGTCGCCGGATAGAACCCGAGGAGCTTGCCGTCCCGGTCGTAGGCGCGCACATTGCCCGCGGGCTTGTCCACCACGATCGTCGCCGCGACTGAACCTTCGTGGTCCTTCGGCGGAACCGCCTCGACCGTATGGCGGCCGGGGCGCAGCTTCATTTCCGGCACGTCGGCCACGGTGATCTCCGTTCCGGCGCGCTCGAAATCGGCGCGCGGGTTGAGCCGATGCAATAGGCTTTGCGCCATGTGGAATTTCTCGGCGATCTCCGCCAGCGGGCTCGTGTACGAGAGGCCGGAGAGCCTGGCCATCGCTTCCAGCTCCGCCGGGATCGCCTTCGTGAACGGTCCGGCGACGTCCGCCTCGGAGGTCGTGTAGGACTTCAGGACCGGCGCGGAATTGGTGGATGCGAGCGTATTCCAGGTGTCTGCGTCGAGGTTCCCGGTGACCGCCAGCCCGTTGACCTCCTGAAAGGCGCGGACGGCGTTGCGGAAGTTGTCTCCATCCAGGCCGTCGATTGCGCCGGGGGAGAAACGGGCCCGATCGAGCAGCGTTTCGGCCTTGGCGATCAGCGACGGATCTTTGTCGTTCGCGCCTTTCGGGGCGGCGTCGTTGATCGAAGCGGCGGTGATTGGCGGTGCGGCTCGGGACGGATCATTGAACGCGCCGGCGGCGGAGGCGGCGAGACTGACGACGAGGGCGGCGGCGAATACGCGAAACATGACCCTAAACAATCGGTTTCGTCTCGACCGGTTCCGTGGAGGTCTGACTGCGCAGGGGAAGTTCTGCTCGTCCCGGCCTCGATCGGCGACGACGCCAGGCAGACCCGCGGTCGGTGTCGTTGCGATCAATTCTTCCAGGGAAGCCCTCAACCTTCCTTCACCTGAAGTGGATTGGTTGGAAGGGCAGTCGTAGGCGATCGCCTCGCTGACACGAAAGGGTCGCCGTTCCTTCGTCTACACTTCTGAGTTGCTGCTTAGGTCATACTATTTGGAGACTTTAGACGAGTAGACGAGGGGGTGTGAGTGGCGCCGACTTTCAGGCCAAAACGCGCGGGCAGGCAAAACGCCTTCGTGGAGCGCGAGAAGGTTCGCGCTTTCCAGAGTTCACGACCAGTTCGTCCACCTGGGCCCAATGGCGTAATTGATCTGGATGAGGATGATGAAGGCGACGCCGAGCGGCGTGCTGACAAGGCCGGCGAGCGCGCCGATCGCATAGAGCGCCTGGGCGCGCACGATGCGACGGCGGATCGCTGCCGCATCAGGCCCGGGCGGATTCTCGTTCGTCAGGCCTGCTCGTTCGGCGTAGCGCCACGCCACATAGAGGCTCGCGCCCGCTAGCAGGATGTTCATGTAATAGATGAGGAACGCGAGCCGATAGTCGAAGAAGCCGGCGAGCAGTCGGGTCGAGAACGGCAGCGTGGTTATTACTGCCAAAAACAGGAAATGCAGCCAGCTCAGGTTGCGGTTCATGCCGGTGAGCCGGCTGAGCTGCGTCTGTTGTCCGAGCCAGAAGATGCCGAGCGTCATCAGGCTCATGAGCCATGTCGCCGCGCGCGGCGCGAGCGCAATGAGCGCCGCGGCCAGTTCGCGTTCGCCGTGAACGTCGGCCGGCTCGGGGATATGGACTTCGAGCACCAGCACCGTCATGGCGAAGGCGAAGATGCCGTCGCTCAACGCGCTGACGCGCCCAAGCTCGGTGCCAGCGATGGCGTTGTAGTTGGTGGCCATGGATGCGAGCTTCGCGCCGCCGGCCCGAGCGGGTCAATCCCGGTTCGTCGCCGTGCGCTCGGCGATGAGCCGCGCGATATGGGCGCGCAAGTCCGCTATCCCTTCGCCGCTGCGCGCGGAGGTGAACAGCACCTCGGGAAAGGCGGCGACGTGCGGACGCAGGCCCTCGAGCGTCGAGGCGACCCGCCCGCTCTGCTCGGCCGCCTTCACCTCGTCGCGCTTCGTCAGCACCACCGCGTAGGAGACGGCCGAGGCGTCGAGCAGCCGCATCGTCTCACGGTCGCTCTCCTTGAGCCCATGCCGGCCGTCGACGAGCACGAAGACCCTGAGCAGCGTCGGCCGGCCGCGCAGATAGTCGCGCACGAGCCGCCTCCAGGCGGCCGACTTTGCCTTGGCGACGGCGGCGTAGCCGTAGCCCGGCATGTCGACCAGGGTCGCGCGCCCATGAAGATCGAAGAAGATGAGCTCTTGCGTGCGCCCGGGCGTATGCGAGGTGCGGGCGAGGCCGTTGCGGCCGGTCAGCGCGTTGATCAGCGAGGACTTGCCGACGTTCGAGCGGCCGGCGAAGGCGATCTCCGGCACGCCGACCGGCGGCAGGCCGTCCGGGCGCGCCGCGGCGAACACGAATTCGCAGGCGCCGGCGAACAGTTTTCGCCCGGCCTCCGCCCAGTCCGGCGCGGCGGCCGCCTCATTCATGCGCCGGGCGTCTTGGCCGCCGGCCTCGCAAAGATCTTGATGAGGTTGTCCCACAGCTCGACCTTCACCCCAGCCTTTCGCATGATGTAGTATTGCTGGATGATCGTCAGCGTATTGTTCCAGGTCCAGTAGATGACGAGGCCGGCCGGGAACGTGCCGAGCATGAAGGTGAAGATCACCGGCATCCAGGCGAACATCGACTTCTGGACCGGATCGGCGGGCTCCGGGTTCATCTTCATCTGGAAGAACATCGACACGCCCATGATGAGCGGCCAGATGCCGAGATGCAGGAAATGGCCGAAAACGGGCAGGGCGGTCGGGTCCCAGGGGACGAGGCCGAACAGCGTGAACACGTTGGTCGGATCTTGGGCCGAAAGATCCTTGATCCAGCCGAAGAACGGCGCGTGCCGCATCTCGATAGTGATGAAGATCACCTTGTAGAGCGCGAAGAACACCGGGATCTGGATCACCATCGGCAGACAGCCCGCGACGGGATTGACGCCTTCCCGCTTGAAGAGCTCCATCTGCTCCTGCTGCTGCTTGACCTTGTCGTCGGGATAGAGGTTCTTCAGCGCGGCGATCTGCGGCTGGATCTTCTTCATCTTCGCCATCGAATTGTAGGAGCGGTTGGCGAGCGGGAAGAAGGCGAGCTTGACGAGAACGGTCACGATCAGGATCGCGACGCCGAAATTGCCGACGAACTTGTAGATCGCGTCGATCACCAGGAAGAGCGGCTTGGTGATGAAGTAGAACCAGCCCCAATCGATCATCAGATCGAACTTCTTGATGCCGAGCCTGGTCCCGTAATTGTCGATCGTCGAGACTTCCTTGGCGCCGGCGAAGACGCGCGTCGTCGTCTCGACCGAGGCCCCCGGCGCAACCGTCTGTTCGGCGCCGACGAAATCGGCCTGGTAGTCTTCCGGTTGCTGGGCGCCGCTGGCCGAAAAGCGTGCGTCGATCGGCGCTGTCTGCGACGGGATGATGGCCGAGCCCCAATATTTGTCGGTGAAGCCGAGCCAGCCGCCGTCGCCCTTGTAGGTCAGGGTCTTGCCCGGATCCTTGTCGATCGCGGCGTATGTGATTTCCTGCACGCCGCCGTCGCCGATCACGCCGACGAGGCCCTCGTGCAACACCGAATAGCCGGCGACGTTCGGCTTGCCGTGCCTGACCACGAGCGCGTAGGGCCTCAGCGTCGCCGCCGCGCCGCCCTGATTGGTCACCGAGTCGGTGATCGTGAACATGTATTTGTCGTCGACCGCGATGACCCGCTTGAAGACGAGGCCCGCGCCGTTGTCCCAGGTCAGCGTCACCGGATGGTCGGGCGTCAGCGTCTTTTCGTCGGCGGTCCACACCGTGTCGAGATTGGGCGCCTTGACGCCGCCGGCGCCGACATAGCCTGCGGCGGCCCAATAGGCGTCCGGCGCGCCGCTCGGCGAGAAGAGACGGATCAGCGGGCTCTCTTTGCTGATCGTCTCGTGATAGTCCTTGAGCACGAGGTCGTCGAGCTTGCCGCCCTTGAGGTCGATCGACCCGCCGAGGCTCGGTGTGTCGATGGCGACGCGGGGGCTCGACTGGAGCGCCTCGGATACCGTCTCGGCCGCGACCGCGCCGGGCGCGGCGACGCCGCCGGGCGCGGCGACGCCGCCGGGCGCGGCGACGCCCGCCTGATGCGGTTGCGCGGCCTGCGACGGCTGTTCGGCCGGCGGCGTCGTGACATTGGCCTGGGTCTGGGTCTGCGCCTGGTGCTGGCGCTGGGACATCGGCCCGGCGTAGAAATATTGCCACGCGGCCATCACCAGGACCGACAGGGCTATGGCGAGAAAGAGGTTTCTCGTGTCCTCGGAATTCATGGTCGCCTGTTTCTGCCTTTTGCCGATATCTGAGCCGCCGTCCGGCGGCCGTCTCGTTCGCTGCGCTGCACGGCGCGGAAAGCCTGGCGCACGTCCTCGACGAGCGCGGCGAAGGAACGCCCGAGCGCCTCGCGCCGGGCCACCAGCACGTAGTCGTGATCGGCCTCAGCCTCAAGTGGGCGTGCAGCGCGCAGCGCCTCCTTCAGCCGGCGGCGGATGCGGTTGCGCACCACCGCGTTGCCGACTTTCCTGGTCACGGTGACGCCAATGCGAGCGCCTTGCGGACCGTCGTCGCGTTCTTCGCGCCGGGCCGTCTGGAGGGTGAACGCTTCCGCGGCCCGCCGCCGCCCGCGCGAAACGCGCTGAAACTCGGCGCGCCGCCTCAGGCGTCCGACGGCCTCGGCCACACGGGCCGTCGTTGCGTCCTCGTCCAGGCGTTTAAGCTCCATCCGCGGCGTCGCATCGGGAGGAAGATCACGCTCGGCCCGCGCCGTCGGCCGGTCCCAAAGATCAGGCGGAAAGCTTCTTGCGGCCGCGGGCGCGGCGCGCGTTCAGAATCTTGCGGCCGCCGACCGTCGCCATGCGGGCGCGGAAGCCGTGCCGGCGCTTGCGAACGAGCTTGCTGGGTTGATAGGTCCGTTTCACGGGGGTCGGTCTCCAATGTCCTCGAAACGTAAACACGCGCACGCCCGGACCTCGTCGCGACGGATTCGGGCGGCGAGCCGGGGGAAAAACTTTGCGGCGCTTTCGCGCCGCGGGGAAGCGCGGCTTATGCCGCGAGGGGCCGAGCAAGTCAATCGCAGCTTCGCGGGCTGTCCAGTGTCGGGGAGGCGTCGGACGGCGCCTCACTTGCTCGGGCTGACGATCTCCAGGCAGTCCCTGCGACCTTCGGCCAGGCATTTCTGCAGCTTTCGCTGCTTCTCGATCGCGGTGAACGCCCAATAGGCGAGCAGCGCCAGGACGACGATCGCGATCAGGGCGGCGACGTTCGCCCGGCTTCGTCTCTAGACGAGGTCATCGTGTTCGCGCGAAGCGACACGAGGCAGCGGTCCGGGAGCCTCCGCCGTTCCCCCTTGGCTCCTGGGTCGCTGCTCGTCCCGCGAGCGGCGGCGCAAGACCGCGGCCGAGCGAAAGCGAAGCAATTCGGGAGGGCCGGGAGGAGAGGGCAACTCCGCAATTGCTTCGCTGCTTCTCGAAGAGACGGCGGACGCGGGGAACGGCCGAGCGTCCGCCGGTCACGTCGAGAATGGCGCCGGTGACGTAGGAGGCGGCGTCGCTCAGGAGCCAGATCGCCGCCTCCGCGATTTCCTCCGTCGCGCCCGGCCGCCCGAGCGGGGCGGAGCGGCCGAGGGTTCGGGTGCGGTCGGGTTCGCCGCCGCTCGCGTGGATGTCGGTCTCGATGAGGCCGGGACGGAGGGCGTTGACCGCACGCCCTCCGGGCCAAGCTCCTTCGAAAGGCCGATGGCCAGGGTGTCGATCGCGCCCTTCGAGCCGGCGTAGTCGACATAGAGGTTCGGCGAGCCGAGCCGCGACGCGGCCGACGACATCAGTACGATCGAACCGCCCGCGCCGCCGGCCGACTCCGACATCCGACGGGCCGCCTCGCGCGCCGTCAGATAGGCGCCGAGCACGTTGACCTCGAAGACGCGGCGCATGCGCTCGGCGCTCATTTCCGCGAGCCGCGCGGTCGGCGCGACGATCCCGGCGTTGGCGATCACCCCGGTCAGCGGCCCCAAGGCGTTCGTCGCCTGGTCGAAGATGGCGACGACGTCGGCCTCGTTGGCGACGTCGCCCTTGAGCGCGCCCGCGCGCCC
The DNA here is from genome assembly GCA_963758335.1 of uncultured Alphaproteobacteria bacterium. Lineage (GTDB taxonomy): Bacteria > Pseudomonadota > Alphaproteobacteria > Rhizobiales > Beijerinckiaceae > Roseiarcus. The sequence continues at coordinate 648,292 of CAVWVF010000006.1, forward strand.
ACCCTCCTTCGCAATCGCATGGACGACCGCGTTCGCCGCGTCGGCGTCGGCGCGATAGTTGACCGACCAGCCGCGCCTGGCGGCGAGCAGGGCGCAGGCGCGGCCGATGCCGCGCGAGCCGCCGGTAACGAGAACAGCCTTGGTCATGGGGACCTCAAGGGACGCCGCGATGGGGACTGAAAGGGGGCAGACGCAATTCTTGGCCCCGCGCCGTCAGGGGCGTCGAGGCGACGGACGGGGCGGCCGCGCCGGGCGGACAGCTTTGGGCGAGGCGCCGCTTTCGGGCGCGTTTCGTGCGATTCCAAAGGTTTGCGGCGCCATTTCGAGCCGTCGCAACTCAGGCTTTCGTTTTCTTCGGGACGACGGCCGCGGCGCGCCCTTATACTAGATCTTGGGGGTACCAGACTTGCGAGGCCATACCATTTCCGGGCACGAATTCAGTCTTTTCAGGCCCTTGCGGCAGGATTTCCGGCCGACTGTAACTCCCAAGCCGCGACATCCGCTGTGGCGGACGACTGTAGCCGCGCTCGCTGAGCGCGGCTGACGCGGTCAACGACCGCGTCTACCTCCCGCGCAGCGATCGAGGCGACCCAAGCGCCGTGGTTCAAGAGATCGACGGTCGGCTTTTCCCGCTGGTCTTTGGCACGCGCCGGCGCTGCAACTCGATCGACCGGTTCGAGAGGGGCGGCGCCGGAATGGCTTCGGCAGAACCGGATAGAGCGGCGGTCTCCCTCAAAAAAAAGCGACACAAGAACAAATATAGAACAGTTTCGCAAGCTTGGCAAGAAGAATTATTTTCTGGGCAGCTTCGGAGTTACGCGTCGTCCTTCTCGCGCGAGGGCGACCGGCGCGACCCGCCCGGGCCGCGGAAGGCGCCTTCGGGCCCCCGACGCCGCCCCCGGTTCCAGCGGTTCGCGATGCGGAACGCCCCGATTCTCGCCATACGCGCTTCCAAACGTGCGCGGCGCGCCGACCGTGAAGATAAACCATTGATTTCTATAGAAAAGAAGGCCACGTTGAAAGAGCGCGTTTCTGTGGCGCCGACCGGCGGAATCGGCTAGACCCTTTCCGTCCGATCCGAGGAAATGAATTGAGCGACATCCGCGACGACCGGCCCGGGCCCGAGGGGCCGGCCGACATCAAGCCCGTCTCGATCCTCGACGAAATGAAGCGCAGCTATCTCGATTACGCCATGAGCGTGATCGTGAGCCGTGCGCTGCCCGACGTGCGCGACGGACTGAAGCCCGTCCACCGGCGCATCCTCTATGCGATGCGCGAGCTCAATTTCACTCCGGATCGGCCCTACAACAAGTCGTCGCGCACGGTCGGCGACACGATGGGCAAGTACCATCCGCACGGGGACCTCGCGATCTATGACGCGCTGGTGCGCATGGCGCAGGACTTCTCCATGCGCGTCCCGCTCATCGACGGCCAGGGCAACTTCGGCTCGGTCGACGGCGACCCGCCCGCGGCGTCCCGCTACACGGAGGCGAGGCTCGACCGTGTCGCGCTCGCGCTCCTCGACGACCTCGACAAGGACACGGTCGACTTCAAGCCGAACTACGACGAGAAGGAGCAGGAGCCGGTCGTCCTTCCCGCGCGCTTCCCCAACCTGCTGGTCAACGGGGCCGGCGGCATCGCGGTCGGCATGGCGACCAACATTCCGCCGCACAATCTCGGCGAGACGATCGACGCGCTGCTGGCGATGATGGACAAGCCGGACATCGCGCTCGACGAGCTGATGGAGCACATTCCGGGCCCGGATTTCCCGACCGGCGCGGCGATCCTCGGGCGCGCGGGCATCCGCGCAGCCTACGCCACTGGGCGCGGCTCGATCATCATGCGCGCCAAGGTCGAAGTCGAAGACCTGCGCAAGGACCGCGAGGCGTTGATCGTCAGCGAGATCCCCTATCAGGTCAACAAGGCGACGCTGATCGAGAAAATCGCCGAGCTCGTGCGCGAGAAGCGGATCGAGGGGATCGCGGACCTGCGGGACGAGTCCGATCGCGAAGGCATGCGCATCGTCATCGAGCTCAAGCGGGACGCGGTCGCCGACGTCGTGTTGAACCAGCTCTGGCGGTTCACCGCGATGCAATCGAGCTTCGGCGCGAACATGATCGCGCTGAACGGCGGCCGGCCGGAAATGCTGACGCTCAGCGACATGCTGCGCGCCTTCCTCGACTTCCGCGAGGACGTCGTCACCCGCCGCACCAAGCACCTGCTCGCCAAGGCGCGCGACAACGCGCACATCCAGGTCGGGCTCGCCATCGCGGTGGCCAACATCGACGAAGTGCTCCGCCTCATCCGGACGTCGCCGGATTCTGCCGCCGCGCGCGCAGCGCTGATGGAGCGCGCGTGGCCAGCGCGCGACATGGCGCCGCTGATCGCGCTCATCGCCGACCCGCGCCACGTCCTCGACGCGGACGGCTCGATCCGCCTGTCGGAAACACAGGCGCGCGCCATCCTCGAGCTTCGCCTGGCGCGACTGACTGCGCTCGGGCGGGAGGAAATCGCCGAGGCCCTCGAGAAGCTGTCGGCGGAAATCGCGGACTATCTCGACATTCTGGGCTCCCAGGCGCGCCTGATGGGGATCATCCGCGACGAGCTCGTCAAGGTGAAGACCGACTTCGCCACCCCTCGCCGCACAGAAATCCTCGACAGCGACGCGGACATGGACGACGAGGACCTGATCCAGCGCGAGGACATGGTCGTGCTGGTTAGTCACGCCGGCTATATCAAGCGCGCGCCGCTCTCGACCTACCGGGCCCAGCGCCGCGGCGGCAAGGGCCGCGCCGGCATGGCGACCCGCGAGGAGGATTTCGTCGCCAGGCTGTTCGTCGCCGCGACCCATCAGCCGGTGCTGTTCTTCTCCTCGGCCGGGCAGGTCTACAAGGAGAAGGTCTGGCGTCTGCCGCTCGCGGCGCCCCAGGCGCGCGGCAAGGCGCTGGTCAACCTGCTGCCGCTCGAGGCGGGCGAACGCATCACCACCATCATGCCGCTGCCGGAGGACGAATCGACCTGGGAGTCCTACGACGTCATGTTCGCCACCACGCGCGGCACGGTGAGGCGCAACAAGCTTTCCGACTTCGCCCAGGTCAACCGCTCGGGCAAGCTCGCCATGCGGCTCGATGAGGGCGAGCGGATCGTCGACGTGCAGACGTGCTCCGACCAGGACGACGTCTTGCTGACCACCGCGCGCGGCCAGTGCATCCAATTCGCGGTCGGCGACGTCCGCGTGTTCAAGGGGCGTGACTCGATGGGCGTGCGCGGCATTGCGCTCGAGAGGGGCGACAGCGTGATCTCGCTCGCCATTCTCGAGTCTTTCGACGCTTCGCCGGCCGAACGCGCCGCCTACCTGAAGCAGCGCCGGGCGATCGCCGGCGAGGCCGGCGAGGAGGCGGGCGAATCGGAGACCGAGCCCGAGAACGGCGCCGAGCCGAGCGCGCCGGCCCTCGCGCCGGAGCGGTTCGCGGCGATGCGGGAGGCCGAACAGGTGATCCTGACCGTGTCGGAAAACGGTTTTGGCAAGCGCACCTCATCTTACGAGTATCGCGTGACCGGCCGCGGCGGCAAAGGCATCGTCGCCATGGCGGTCAACGCCCGCAACGGCTCGCTCGTCGCCTCCTTCCCGGTCGAGGACAAGGACGAGATCATGCTGGTGACCGACGGCGGCCAGCTCATCCGCGTGCCGGTCTCAGGCATCCGCATCGCCGGGCGCGCGACGCAGGGGGTGATCGTGTTCGACACCGCCGAGCAGGAGCGGGTCGTCTCGGCCGACCGGATCGGCGAAGCGGAGGCCGAAGCCGACGAGGAGTAGCCTCGTTCACGACGCCGCGAAGGGGCGCCAGTTCCGGGCGCGTTTCGAGCGTTATCAATGCGTTGCGGCAACATTTCCAGCCGACCGTCATGCCCGCGGGGGGGGCAGTGTGGTGGTATCAATAGCTATATCTTGTGCCCGGTCATAAAGCGGCCAGGTCCCGCCCGGCTTCGCGCGACCGCGCGTGATTTACATATTCTTGCCGTACGGCTCGCCTTACCGCGGTCCTGATTTGATCGCGAAGCCTTTCGCACCCGTGCCGAGCGCGGGCGGGCAGTGTGGTGCAGGCGATACCTATGTCTTGTGCCCACCCATAAAGCGGCCCGGTTCCGCCCGGCTATGTGCGACCGCGCGTGATATACATATTGTGTTTGATTGTTCTCCTCTCGTACACCTCGTTCGGGCAGTGTGGTGGTATAGATTGCTATATCTTGTTACCTGCCTCTTTCGCGGCTCGGTTTCACGTCCAGTTAGCGCGTGATCTACAAAAATTTTGTCCCATCTCCGCCCGCGCGTCATCGTCTCCGTCGGTCACGCGCCCCCGCGCTCCGCGCCGAGCGCCGGCCTCTCGCGTCGTCTCTGCGTTACGCCTCGCGCCGTTCGCCGCGCCAAGGGTCGCCTTGCTGAAATTTAAACATACCTAATCATGACATAATATTTATTATACTTAATACTACCATCAATATATTTAAATTAATCTATAGACAATACTATATTGCCGCTGCAAGAGCATGGGCCGCCGGGCGGCCGCCAGCGTCGAGCTGTGAAAAAGCCACGCCCGTGTCACGCAACCATCGCAAGGCATCGAAGGTGACGAAACCGCCCGCATGCCCACAGACGATGACATGCTGAAGGTTTCGGCGGGCTTCCGGCCCGCGTCAGAAGGAGGGGCGGCGTCTCTTGAGGGCCATCGCGAATGACGAGCCGATTACCTTCTACGCGGATTGCCGGGCCGGCGCGCCGCTCACCACCGACGACGCCATTCTTGACGCCGATGACACGAATTACACCGTTGTCGCATGCGCGAACCTCAGCTTTCCGTGCCTCGGACCAGCGATGCCGCGTTTGGTGCGGGCAACCGTGGGAATAACTCGAGCGCCGATACCGCGATGACGAGGAGCTCGGTAAGACGCGTCCTGTATTCGGGCGATTTTCGCCACGTAATGAGACTGGCAATTAGAAACGCTCGGGAGTCGAACTCGGTCCACATGGAGAGCAAAGATCGCACGATGACTGGAACCGGAGGGCGTTTCCGCGCTTCTTTGCGGGCGCGGATCGAGGGCGGCTCCGGCGAGTGGTCACCGGTGACCGACCGAGCGGCGGACCTGATCGCCGGCATGGCCGCGCGCCAATCGACGCCCGCTGCGACCTCGGCGAGACGGTCGATGGCCCGACAATCGCGGCGCATCTGTTCGAGTTCGTCCGGGCTCGCCTGCTCGACAACCTCGTTGAGCCAGGCGACCGCCATCAATTCGACGCCAAGCTTTCGGTCCGGGGCGGGGAACCCTCTGTCTGGTAAGCCGCCGACCTTTCGCAACGTGCCGAGAATGGGCGAGCCGGGGTTGTCGAGCCGCTCCTGCTGTTCGATGTCGGCCGCGACGCGGTAAGCCCATAACACCAGATCGTGAAGACGGGACGGGTTTATCCCGCGCTGGCGCAGCTTGCGGGCCACCCTCCCGCGCCTCAGCCCGTCGCCAACATGCCGTTCGATCCGATCCGGGTCGTCGCCAATTGCTTTGATCGTTTTCAGCGCATGATCGAGGCGCCGCAATGTCCACGGCCGAATGTCAACAGGATAGTCGGCGGGATCGAGCCACAGTCCCCATAGCCACGCATTGACGTCGCGGCCTTGCCGTTGCAATTCATAAAGCCGCCGGATCATCGCCACCAATTCGGCACGGTAGAACGCCGTGGTTCCGCGGCCGCCGCCGAGGAAGAGCCGCTGCGGTTGCGGCACGAATCCCTCTGCACGCCAATTCACAAGGTTCCGTTCGCTGACGCCTGTAGCAGCGACAAGCTCGTCGCGAGTCATCCATCCATTGGGCGGAGTGGTCGTGTCGCCAACCGAGCGTTTTTTGGGCACCGCTTATCCTACATCAGATCGCGAGTTCTGGCAAATCTAATTGCTTTGATCCCGCGAAGCCATGCCGTAGCTTCCGTGGACCATGTTGATCACCACTAACCTCGCAGCCTGCCGCCTCGGAGTCGCTCACGAGCGTCTGTTGGGCTGGATCGCACGGAAACTCTTGCCGATAGCCGGTGAGGACGAGGAGGGCCGCGTCCTCCTCCGAGAACATGTCGTCGCCGAACGGGGCGAGGTGCTCACGGCCGAGGCTCCCGAGCTGCTGCGCTCGCCGCGATTGCGCCAGCTGTGGGCCGATCCCACGCGGCCACGCGTGTTGCCCTGCGGCTGCGCTTTTTCTTCCGATGCCGACCCCGACGCTGAGCCGTTGATCCGGTGCGTCGACGCTCGCGCACTTGAAGCCACCGCTCGCCTCGCTGACGCCCTGGCTGCCGCGGCGTCGGGCGATGCTTTCTTTAGCCGCCTCACCGAAGTCACGCGCGCCGCGCTCGCTCGCCACCACGCCGGCATGGCGGCCGAGGCTTCGAGTGACAGCGTTGGCGCCGCTGACGCGATCAACATCCGCGTAAGTCGCCCGACGCGGACACCACCCTCATCTGAAACCGCGAGGCGAGCCTAGTGTCAGATCCCGGCGGCGCAACCCCTATCGTCCCGGCACGGCAAACTATGCGCGGTTTCGTGAGGCTATTCTTAAAAAGCGCAGCGGCGGTCACTGCCGCTGCAGCGCTCGAGGGCCTCTCGTTCTCGACCTACGTCAACAACGTGCTCGCCGCGTACGTTATGAAAACGCAGCGTGAGGTCGCAGAATAAAAAAGCCCCCACGATTGGCCATCGCGGGGGCTCGATATTTCACACGTCTAGGGCGAACCGAATGTCAACCTCCACAGCCAACGAAACGGATCATTCCCAATGCAACCCGATACCACAAAACAGACCGCCGCGCTAGCTCAAAGCGCCTACGTCCCCCTGGATAAACCTGGCGCAACTCGAGTTGTAAGCGGGCCGTTGCAAGGGCCGGTCAATAGCGACCATGTTCGAAGGCCCGATCTTATTGAAGCCGACCTCGATATTATTTCTGCGTGTTTAAGACCGCGCAGAAACGGGTCGGGCTGCTTTACGGTTCTTGCAGTCGTTCATTCCGAATACCAGGAAGCCGTCTGCTACTCGGAGAGACTTTCATTTAAGGTCGTGGCGGGCCAGAAAGTGCGCGTTCTCGGAAGGCGAGGAGAATACCAGGGCAAGCGCCAAATCATATTCCAAGCGCGCGATATACGGCTTGTTTCCGCGCCCGCAGACAATGCGGATCTGATTACTTTTGACGCGACGGTCGGACGCATCTCCGTGCAAAACCCCGGCAGGGCATGGAAAGCGTTCAGAATATCGTGCGGCGGGTTTGAAAGTGCGGCCGGGGACATCGCTTTCGACATCCATGATGGGCAGCGCCTGCGGCTTCATGGCTTTAAAGGCGCTTTCATGGGCAAACCGCAGCTGCTCGTCATCCACGCCGAGCCACTGGGGGTAGAGTATGCGGACGATCGCCGTCGTATCTTCGCGCAGGACAAAATTCCACCGCGCTATTTCGACTGCCTTGTCGCCGCGCTCGGGTCGGATTTCGCCGCCCGTCTGAGCGCTGAGCCGGCCTTGATCAGCTCGGCGCTGCCAAAAATAAAACCGGCGATGCGCGCCAAAATTGCGGATGCATGCGTCCGCATCGACGCGCAGGACGCGTTTTCCGCCGCGTTGCGCAGGTGCAGCGTCCCCGAGCCGACGTTCGCGGCGGTGATCGCTAAGTACCCGGACGGCCTGGCAAGGCTGACGGCTTACGACCTCATTGACTACAGCTTTTTGAATGAAGACCGGGCGCGTGGACCGCGGCGCGGCTTGACCGGTAACGAAGCCGATAAGCTGGCCCAATCCGAATACGCGCTCAGGTTTCGTCCCTTCGATCCGCAAAGCCTCGAACGTGCTCGCTGTCACATCGAGCACCTCGCGCGCGAACGCATCGAATTGCGCGGCGACGCCGGCGCGTCGATCTCGCGGATCCTCAGTGATCTGGAGAAGCGGTACGCATTCCCGAAAGCCGTTTCGCAAAAGGCGGTTGCGCTGCTGGCCGAGGAGCGGGTCTTCACGGTTGACCCAGTACAGCCGGATTATTTGTGGCTGACGTCGGAGGCGCGGGCTGAGGCGGCAATCGCGAAAAGCGCGCATGTCCGCCTCGCGCGCGAGGGTGGGCAGGTCCCGACACGGCGCGTCGTCAAGAATGTGACGCTTTTTCCAGCCTCCGGCGAGCCCCGCCTCATAAACCTGTCCCAAGGTCAGCGCGACGCGGCCAAGATGGCGCTCGCAAACCGGATGTCGATCATTTGCGGGCCGCCCGGCGTCGGAAAAACGAGCGTGCTTGCTGCGCTCATCAAGCTCGGCGGTGACAAGGTCATGATCACGGCTATCGCCGCGGCGGCTGTCCAACGCGCGAGGGAGGTCACGGGCGGTCAAGGGAACACCGTAGCCTCTTTAACAACGGATTTTCCGCGCTGGGGTGATTTGCGCCTCTCCCCCCGTCCCGATCGGCTGCACGGCATCGACACGCTCATTCTTGACGAGGCTTCGATGATCGGCAGCCGCCAACTGGCGACGCTGATGAAGGGGTGTGACCTTGCCGGCGTCGCGCGCCTCGTCTTGTGCGGCGACCCGGATCAACTTCCGCCGATCCAGAGCGGCGCGCCCTTTGCCGATATGATCCGGTCGGGGGTTGTGCCGGTGACGCGATTGGAGACGATCTTTCGCTCCGCCTCGGGCTCGGGGGTACAAAAACTCGTTGAAGCGATTCGCGTCGGCGAGTTGGTCGTCACGCCTTCACAATCTGACTCGGAGTTTCCCAACTTCGGCGAAGGCGTCGAATTTCTGTCCGGCGACAAGGGAAGGGCGGAAGCCATCCTCGCGAAATATCTGGAGCTCGCCAGCGCCCATGGAGAAGCGGATACGGCGGTCCTTTCGCCATTCAAGTCCGAGCAGTTCGGCGTCCACGCCTTGAATGCGCAGCTGCGCGCCGCGCTCGGTTTCAACACGCCGGCCCCACGAGCCGGCGAGATTGTGATGTGCGTCGAGAACGCCCCGACGGGCGGCGACGATAGGTTTCGCTTGCTGAATGGCATGCGGCTCGCCGTGACCAAGTTCGACGGCAAGTGGGTCGCTCTCCGCCACATCTCTTCCGGAGAAACAGTGACCGTTCCTTACAAGCCACACGCGCACGGGCTGAGCGAGACAATCGTTTGGGGCCGCGCGGCGACGGTGCACAAGTTCCAAGGCTCGGAGGCGGCGGCCGTCATCATGGTCATACCGCCGGATGCGCTGCGCCTGATCGAGAAAGAGCCGCACATTTTCGACGTGGCGAACTTCTACACGGGAGTCAGCCGGGCCAAAAAACACGTCGTCATCATAGGTGCGCTCGATCAATTGCCGGCCCTCATGAAGCTCGGGACGCGGAGGCGGATCACAACCCTTGAACGGATCTTGGGGGAGGCGCGCCATGACTAAGCGTCGCAGCCCAAAGGTTTTCAATCCGCGCACACTGACCCGCTTGGAGCGCAGAGCGAGCGGCGCGTTTCGCCCGGCGACCAAAGTCGAGTTGAAGCGCATGGGCTTCTCGATAGGGTCGCAACGGCTCGTCGAGAAAAGCGTCAAGCGCGTCAGCAAGAACACCCCGTCCATCTCGCGGCGCGAGTACCTCAAGAAGCGCGGGTTCGAGACGGCTGGGGTCAGTCTGTCCCTCGAAAAGCTCGCCGAACGCCGCCGCACCGGTGAGATCGCCTACCGCACGGCCGCGGCCGCGGAGCACGCAGGCAAACAGCGGGAGACGCGCCGCCGCGCCGCCCTCATCGCCGCCGCGTTACGCCCGCCGCCGCTGTTCACGCCCGCTGCCCGTCGCCCGGGAAACCTCAGGCGAGGGCGACCAATTACCTACGACATCCCTGAAGCCCCGCGCGAAGTGAGCGCGGCGCTGCGCAACAAGATCGTTCACGGGAAATACGTGGAAAACGGAACGTGGCAGCACGTACAGGATTGGCTGAGGGCCCACGGCCAAGACGAGCTTGCCAACCTGTTCCGCCATAGTGGGCCTTCCACACCAGGCGCGGGGATCATCCTATGAGTGGGGAACCGGCACTCCCCGCTCTGCGGCTGGAAAAGCAAAGGCAATGTTCGGACATCCAAGTTCTCATCGCGCTGGGCGTGGCTGTTTTTGCGACCATCCTCCTACGGGAAGAGGGTCTGAGCACGGGGCAGAACGACAATAGTGCCATCTTCGACCGTTTGGGCCGGGCGCTAAAGAAGTGGGAGAAGAAGGCGCGTCGAAGGGAAGCCCACAGGAAGTTTAGGGCCAAACCTGAGGTCAGACGCCAGAGGGCGGACGTTGCGCGTCGCTGGCGGGAGCACAACCACGCACGACGCCTGGCTCAGCCCTGGCTTAAGCGGCGCGCCGAGGCGCGAGACGCGCATTATCATCGCCCCTTCGTCGCAATCGACAGCGAGGGCATGAACTATCCGGGCAATGACGTGATCCATAACGGCGTAGTTTATTTGGATCATCGAACATTCTTATGGGGCGCGGCCGGCGTCATACGAATAACCGAACCAACGATCAAAAACCCACACGGCGAGTTTTGCGATCTGCCGCTGCATTGGCTCGGTCATGACGATAAACGCCCGCTGACCCTTGTCGAGATTCTGGACTGGCTGACCGGACTGCCGGAGCAATACGGGCCGTCGACCTTCATCTCGTATGGGTTCAATTACGATGTGACGATGATCCTCCAGGCTGCCGCGGACTATATGCCGAACCAGGGCTACCGAAAGGTTTATGAGATCTGCAAAAAGGAAAGGCTTGGTTCAGGCGGGGCGATCAAGGTCAAGGGACACGTCTTTGTTGGCGACTACGCCATCGACTGGGTGAAGGGAAAAAGGCTGGTCGTCAAAAAGTTTCGCGACCCCAACAATCCCAGAGCCGGCTTCATCCGTCGTGTGTTCGGTTTTTATCAGTCTAGCTTCGTGAAGGTCGTGAAAAGCCTAGAAAAGCTGCGGCTCGCGACGGGAGAGGAAGTCGCGACAATTGAGCGCGATAAGGCCCGACGGCAAAACTTCGATCAGGTCCCGCTCGGCGAGGTCAAGGCGTACACCGAACTGGAGCTGCGTAAGCTGTCGCTGGCGGCCATCAAGCTGCGCGACGGGTTCGACTATATGAAGATCCGTCTAGGGTCATGGAGCGGCGCGGGGGCCGCAGCGGCTGCGCTCATTCGCGCTCGCGGCGTGTCTGAGCATTATGCTGGCTGGGTGAATAAGCGCGACCCGTCGCCGGAGCAATTGATCGCGCACGCTGCCTACTACGGTGGGCATATCGAGTTACTCAAACAGGGGTATTCGGAGGCGGGCGCGTTCGTCTATGACTTGAAAAGCGCGTATCCCGCGGAGATGCGGGAACTGCCCTCGATGATCAGCGGCCGCGTCCGCTATTGGAACATCAAGAACCATCCCCTCGGCCTCGACTGGCGCAAGGTCGAGGCTTCCAGCAAGATTTCCGCTTTTTTCATCCGATGGCGTTTGCCATTGTTTTATGTGGACAGGACGACTGGGGAAGTTCGCGGCGTTCCCTTCTTTCCCTTGCCCTACAGGCTTCCTGGCGGCGGTATCCCTGTTTTGCTCTGAAGGGTCGGGCTGGTACATGCGCGACGAGGCGATTGCGGCTAAGCGGTGGCTGGAAACCTTCGTCGCGCTTGGCCTGCCGGGCGTTGCTGCGGATGGCCTGCCGTGCGACATCGCACCGGACGTGGCGAAAAAGATAGCCCCGTCTCTTGGGTTCGAGCGCTTGCCCCGACGCGCCAAGGAACACGGGCTTAATCTCCTGATCACCGAGGCGGCGTTCTTCAAGGCCGACAAGGCCCAGCCGCCCCCGTATGCCTTCATCCCTGAACTCTACGATGAACGCGCCCGTCTGCGCCGAGAGGAGCCAGGGAACGTGGCTGAGCAGAACATCAAGCTCTGTTTGAACTCGCTCTCAGGCAAGGCCGCCCAATCGATCGGCGGGAGCGAGACAGCACCGCCGAGAACCGCGTGCCCCTGGTACGCGGCGGCGACCACGGCCGGCACGCGACGGCGCGTCATGGAGGCGGCGTTGCAAAACCCCCACGCGATCGTTCAGTTTTCCACGGATGGCGTCGTCTCGATGGAGCCTCTCAACCTCGAAATCGGGGAGGGACTAGGCCAGTGGGAGGCAAAACGGGTGGCTCCGGGTACGCCTTCGGTCTTTCTCCAAAGCGGCCTGTACACGTATCGCACCGAGGACGAAAAGCTCCCGACCATCAAGACGCGTGGCATGAAGCGCAACTACCAAACGCAGGAAGAGCGGCTGTTGCAGCGTGTGCCGTCGGCGTGGCGGACGCCCTCAGACCCGAACGAACCGAAGACTTGGCCAACGCTCGACATCGAACAAACGGAATTTGTCACGGCTGGAAGCGCGGTCGCGGGGCGCAAACGGTTCGAAACAATTGGCCGGTGGGCGAAACGGCCGCGCACGATCAACGTGCATGTTCCGGGGCTGAAACGGCGGCTGAATGCGCTCCGCCCGGAATTGTACCACGGCACGGACAAACGGCCGGCGCGGCGCTGTTTCGAGCTGGTGGAGACCCTGCCGGCGCAGAACTCAGCCGCCAACGGGTATTTTGTGTCCAGCAAGCCTGCGCGACCAAAATGGCTGGAAACCGGCGAGATCGCTTTCATGAACGAATTCGCGGCTGAAGAGGACGAGGAGACTGGGCGGATTATCGAGGCGTTGTAGGGGCGCGGGCGGCACGTTCGGCCGGTATCGACGTCAAGCGGCCGTCCAGGATTGCGTCCTTGGGATGCCGCAGTGGGCGGGGAGCGGGCCTTCCATGGCAACGCCTGTAGGCCCGGACTCCGCCCCGTTGAGACGTACCGGATTGGTTGCCAATCTTTCGGTTTGGATCATTCGGGGGCGGCCACAGAGGCGGCAAAGCTGGAAGGGGTTTAACGGCCGCAACCTTGCTCCACGCCTCGCAGGCCGAGGCCGCGCTTTGATGAGCGTCCGTCTGGACGCCCGTCTGTCGGCGGACTGTGGAGCGCGCGCGACATTTCGCGCTCCTTCGCACCGCGTTAATGGGACGTCCCGCCTCGCCGTGACGCGCTTGCGCCGGCGCGGAGAACGGCGTTATCGTCCTGTCGTTTGGTCATCCGCGCGGCGGCGAGGACGACAGTGATTGGATTGCGGTCTTATTGGCGGTTTTGCCTTGGGGCGCTCGCAGCGGTTGGCATCGCCGCGAGCCTAAGCCATGCGCCCGCCCGCGCCGCGGACGTCGATCCGTCCAAGATGAACGCCGACGCGATCAAGGCGCTGGAGCAGCGGCTGACCGACGCCGGCTGCTACCAGGGCGCGCTCGACGGGCAAACGGGACCCACACTCGCGGCCGCGATCAAGGCCTGCCCCGACCTGCACCCGTTCCTGCGGATCGAGACCGGCATGCACGCGGCGCCTATCCGTCGTATCGGCGTCGACGCCGCCTGCTCGCTACTCGCGACCGCGTCCGACGACAAGACGGTTCGGCTCTGGTCGCTGCCCGATGGCAAGCTCAAGCGGGTCATCCGCCTGCCGATCGGCGACGGGAACGCCGGCAAGCTCTGGGCGACGGCGCTGTCGCCGGACGGGCGCTGGCTCGCCGCCGGGGGACGGGACGCCGCGGATAAGACCGGGAAACAAAGCCTCACGCTCGTCGACCTGTCGAATGGCGCGATCCTGCGCCTCGGCGCGTTCGAGAACGTGATCAACCATATCGCGTTCTCCGCCGACGGGCGGCGCGTCGCGGTCGGATTGTGGGGCAAGAACGGGGTGCGCGTGCTCGATAACGCGAGCGGCGCCGAGCTGCTCGCCGATCGCGACTATGGCGACAAGGTCCTTGGCCTCGCCTTCGCGTCCGACGGCGGGGTGATTACGTCGAGTTGGGACGGACAATTGCGGCGCTATGGGCCCGACCTCAAGCTGACGGTGAAGCGCGCCGCGCCCGACGGCAAGAATCCCTATGGCGTCGCGATCGACCCCTCGGGCCGGCGAGTTGCGATGAGCTACGATGATAGAGCGTCCGTCTCAATTCTGGACGCCAAGACCCTGACAACGCTCGCTAAGGGCCAGACGAGCGACTTGGCCGAGCAGAATTTCTACGCCGTAGCCTGGTCGCGCGACGGCGAAACGCTCGTCGCGGGCGGGAGAACGGGGGCGCAATTCCAGGGCCAGTGGCGTGTCTTCCTGCGCCGGTTCGACGCCGCCGGCCAGCCCAAGGGTGGGGACGTCGCCGCGAGCGACGACACAATCCTCGACATCCAGACCTGCGGCGACGGCTTCGCCTTCGGGGCAGAGGACCCCTCGTTCGGCCTCCTTTCCGCACAAGGCGTCGCGAAGACTCTTCAGGGCCCCCGCACGGCGGACATGCGGGCCAAGCGCGGATCGGCGTTCGCGCTCTCGCCTGACGCCGCCTCAGTGCAACTCGGGCTCGGCATCGGAGAACAGAAGCCCGTCCTGTTCGATCTCGCGGCGGCGTCGTTGACGGATTCGCCGCGCCTTCCCTCTAATTTCAACGCGGCGAAGGTCGACGGGCTCCCGGTGACGAACTGGCGGAACAACGTCGCGCCGCAGTTCGACGGCGCAAAACTCGCGCTCGACAATGACGAAATGTCCCGCGCCCTTGCCATCCAGCCCGACGCCTCTGGCTTCGCTCTTGGAACGGAATGGTACGTGCGCGCGTATGACGCGAAGGGCATGGAGCGCTGGAACAGACCAGGCCCGGGCCTCGCTTGGGGCGTCGATTTCTCCGCCGACGGCGCAATCCTCGCCGTCGCCTATGGCGACGGCACCATCCGCTGGCTGCGCTGGAGCGACGGCGCGGAGTTGCTCGCTTTCTTCGTCGAGCCGCAAAGCAGGAAATGGGTCGCCTGGACGCGGAGCGGCTATTACATGGCGTCCGCCGGCGGCGAGGACCTGATCGGTTGGCACGTCAATCGCGGCTGGGCGCAAGAAGCCGACTTCTTCCCCGCCTCGCAATTCCGCGCCGAATACAACCGCCCCGACATCGTCCGGCTCGTCCTGCAGACCAAGGACGAGGCCGAGGCGGTTCGCCGCGCCAACGAAAAGGCCCAGCGCGCGGCACCGGCCAAGCCCATCGCCGTCGCGCTGCCGCCGGTCGTGGCGATCACGTCACCCGCAGACGGGTCACACTTCTCAGGCGACTCCGTTGAAATCGCCTATTCGCTCCGCTCCCCTTCGGGCCAGCCTATCGACCGCCTCGATATGCTGGCCGACGGCGAACCGATCAAGGCCACGGGCTTCGCAGCGACGAAAGGCAGCGACGCAACAGGCAAGGTCCTTGCGACCCTTCTAAAGAAGGATGCGACGCTGTCCGTCATTGCCCATTCCGGCCCACTGACCAGCGCGCCCGCGAGCGTGAAGCTCATATACGACCGTCCGGCCGCAGCCGCCGCAGCCGCCCCGGTCGTCGCAACGCCGCCTGACCGCAGGCCGAAGCTCTACGCGCTCCTCGTCGGAGTGACCAATTACGACGACAAGGAACTCAACGACATCCATTTCGGCGCGCACGACGCAGAGGGCCTCGCCGACGCGCTGGAGCGCCAGAAAGGCGGGCTTTATGCGGACGTGCAGACGAAGGTCGTCGACTTCCCAACCCGCACCGATCTTGCGGGCAAGGTGATCGGCCCCCCGACCCGGGACAGCGTCTTCAAAGGCCTCTACTGGCTCAAGCACGCTGCGACGGACAACGATCTGGTCGTTGTGTTCCTTTCCGGCCACGGTTACCGCGACTTCAGCGACCCGAGGCAGGGGTTCTGGTTCCTGACGCGCGAGGCGAAGACCGACGAATTGCCGACCACGGCCATTTCCGGCGAAGACCTTTATCGGCAGATTTCCGCGCTCCCCGGGAAGAAAATCCTATTCATCGACGCCTGCCATGTGGGAACCGAGCTGACCGCGAGCACGATGGCCCTGCCGACCGAGACGTTCCCCAACATGGATAAGGTCGTGAACGATTTCGCCACGGCAGGCTCCGGCATCGTGGTCTACGCCGCGTCCCAGGCGATCGAACTCGCCCACGAGGATCAGGCGGGCCAGCACGGCGCCTTCGCGGAGGCGCTGATCGAGGCGCTCGGCGAGGGCAAGGGATCGAATCCTGACGGCTCGATCACGACCGATCTGCTCGACTATTACATTGTCGAGCGCGTGAAACGCCTGACGGATGGGGTGCAGCATCCGGTATTTCATCGTCCCGGCCTTGTCTCCGATTTCCCGGTCGCGGTCGCGCGCCATTAGTCGGGCTTGGCGCTCTTGAGGCCGAGGCGGATCCGTGTGGGGCCGTGCATGCGCAACACGTTCTTGATCGCCGCGTCGTTTGCTGTTCTGACGGCGGGAACGGTCGCCGCGGAAGGTGCGACCGGATGGCCCGATACGACCCGGCTGCTGACCCGCGAAAAGTCCCAGGCCAAGGCCTGCATCGCGCTCCTAAAATCAGCCGGCGACAAGGCCTCGATCCTCGAAGGCCAGGTTCGGTATGAGAAAGCCAAGGCCGCCGCGGACGGGGTCATCGCCGGACTCACGACCGCTCTCGTCGAGGGCGGCAAGCCGCGGGACTTTCCGACCATCCACGCCGACATGGAAGAAGCGGGAGCGGGCCTCCAGTCCGTGTGCGACGCCGCCGTCAAGGCGGCGCGCGCCGCACAGGGAACGAAGGGCGGCGTGATCGGCGGGATCGTGACCGAGGCGGTTAAGCCGCTCATCGACGCGCTCAAGGCTGCCGTAGGTGCGTTGTGGGACTATCACGTCCAGATGGCCAAGTTGGAACGGGAGATGATCGAAAAGCAGCTCGAAGCCGCGAAATGGCCCGAGTTCGGGTCGTAACGGGATTTCGGAAGAAAGCGACTTAGGTCCGGTCGTGGCGCATTACGTCCGTACCGGGAACGGCGGGAACGGGTCGACTTGACCCGTTCGCCACGCCGCCGGGAACGACCGGTATTTGCGCGTTGCCGCCGGCCGCTGCTTCGCCCTCGCATGACCAAAATCCCCCAAAGCGACCACGCTTCTGTTCGGTTCGTAAAGGATTGCGATATGAGGCGGCAAACACCCGAAAAGTGTACTTGGAGCCGGCCGCGCGTGCTAATGTGAGCGGACCGCCGCGGCGCTACCAACGCCACGACGGCCCTAACCGCCCCGACTGTGTCAGCAGAAGGAACGGCTGCCATGCCGCATATACGCCCGGATTGCGCGGAGCAATCCGAAACCAATTTCCCTGAGAATCGCCACAAACCCAACAGCCTTGCCGTCAGGCTGACGCGCGATGTTTTGCTGTTGCGGAGCGCCGGCTCGTCTCGCCGCGCAATCGCGGCCGCGCTCAATCTCAGTCAGCGGAGGGTCCAAACCATTTTGAACGGCGCTGCGCCGGGCGTCCAAAGCGGACGTAAGCCTTTCGTCATGCGAGAGCGCGACGCGGACTATGCGAACGTGGAGGCGGCGTTACGAGCAGGTTCGACGATGCGCACAGAGCACCTGGCGTATGCGACCCGCTGCCCCGCGCCCTACTCATACACGTCTTTCTGGCGCAGGTTCGAAGACTGGCTGGAGGCCCAGCCTGAAACCGGTATCCCACTTTCATCCTCGACCGCGGAGCGCGCTGCGAGGAAACGCTCTATTCGCTCCGACGGAAAAGTCGCTGCCAAGCTTCGGCTCCGGTCTGAAATTCGCGTTTCCCCAGCGAACACATGCGACGATTTATCGGCGGCCGTCGAGGAGGGAGACCGCGGCGAACTCGCGGTCTGTTCCGTAGCAACCGAGGACAACCCTTGTGTGCCGGGAACCAATCGCGGGGCGATAGACCGGTCTCAGCGTGAAGACAGTTGCGAAACGGCCACGGGCGGCTCTCCGCTGGAGGGAGGCCTGCTCTTCATCGCGGAACCGGATACAGCCTTGCAAATTCGAAAGGGCGCGCTTTGCGTTCGATACCGCGACGGCGTCGAGAGAACCTTTCCCCGCGGCCGACATCGCGTCCGCTCCATCATGCTCGCCTCACCCGGTGCGAACGTGACCATTGAGGCGATGCGCTTCGCCATCGATGAGGGGATCACAATTTTCGTCATGCACCGCGCCGGCGAGGCGCTCGCGGTCTTGACCGACGCGCCAACTGTGGACGCCAGCGCCCATGCGCTTGAACTTCGGCGCGCGCAATTCTCCGCGGCCCCAAAACAAAGGCTGGAGGTCGCGCGGGCGGTTTTAGCGATGAAAATAGAGGCCTGCGAATTGTCGGAGCGCGAGACGCAAGACGCGCTATGGAGCGCGGCCGACGCGCGTGACCATGCTGAGTTGTTGATTGCCGAGGCTCAGGCCGCAAAGGTGTATTGGAGGCGCTACGTCGGCTTTAGACCTCGCCTGACCGACCGCTGCCCCGCAGCTTGGTCAGTCTTCCGTGGTCGGTTGGAAAAGCGCGGCAAACAGCTAATCCCGCGTTGGGCGCGCACGCCTTGCAACGCGGCCCTGAATTACGGCTATGCGGTCGCCCTCGGCAATTGCACTCGCGCGCTTGTCGGGCTCGGGCTCGATCCGGCGTTTGGATTTCTCCACCATGCCGACGCGCCCGGCAGATTGAGCCTGAGCTATGACGTCATCGAGCTGCTGAGGCCGCGCGTTGACGCATGCGTGTTCCGATTTTTGAAGCGCCGCCCATTCGACCGCAAAGAGTTTGTCGAGACCGGCTCTCAGGTCCTATTGGCCCCCAAAACGGCGCGAGAGGTTGCGTTGCAAGTTTTGGCCGAGGTGCCGGCGTCGGAATGTGAGGAGGCGTCGCGGCGCGTTGCTGAATGTATTCAACGCGGCTCGAAGAACACGGATTGTCCGGGACCAGAGCGAGGATCACGAGCAAGCTCGCGCGAACGCAAATGACCGAACGCCGGCAATGCGCAAATACCGGGCATTCGCCGACGGCTTAGCGAACGGGTAAAGTCGACCCTTTGCGGTCGTTCCGGCGTCATGCAAAAATCAAAAAATCTGCTCCAGAGGGTTTTCGGCCCGAAAGGGCAGGCTTTTGAGAGGGCGCAGATCATGCGAAAAGGAGCACGGGGCGGCCACGTCGCCCCGCCGTGTTTCACCCGCCCGGAAATCAAGGTAAGGCGCAGAGGGCGGCGGCCTTTGCGGGACTTTCGAGAGATCGTCGCCGACGGGAATGGCCCGCCAGCCTAAAGCGGTCGCCGGGCAAAGGGGGCAGCCTAGTGGATAGAATCTGTGGCGGAGCATGGAAATCCGGGAACCTGCGACGGACTCTTTCGTCTGGTTTTGACCATGAGTTTTCAGCGAGCAACGCATTATGGGGTCACTTATTTCGCTGCTCATAGGAATAGCATTGCTTCCGTTATATTTATGTGCGGGCGTCGCTCTCGCCTTCATAGAGTGGGTTTATCGCGGCGGACCGTCGGTAATGTTCGTCTTTGTCCAAGTCATTGAATATTGGCACGACAGATACGCTTACTCGTTTACATCGGTCTATCCGTTCATTCGTAAAATACTTGACGAGTTTCACTCTGCCGCGAATATCGCCAGAAACGCGAAAATACCGATAAAACCGCGTTGGGTTTGGCAGCGCTTTTGGGACGTTCTGTCCGATCCAACCGCAGGGTGCCTTAGCGCGATTTCAACAGGCACACTTGCAATTCCGCTCCTCCGGTATTTTCCTTTCCATATATTTGATGAAATCCCACGATCACACACCACCACTGCGAGTTGGGTTTTCGCTTCGCTTTTCGTCGGGTTTGCGTCCATCTTGTTACGAGCGACGATGGATGGTGCGCTATTGGCTAACGAAGCGCGAGCTGGCATGCGCATTCTGCGCCGTCTTAAGCAACATGATGCTGGTTACATCGTACTCGAAGAAGCCAAGTTGGATAGAATTGTTCCGCGGGACATACTCGACAGTTATTTCTTTCGCGAATTATTCACTCAAACGGTTAATTCTATTTACGTTCCGAATATCATTACCAACATTGATCCAGCGCGCACGAGTACACCAACGTTTCCGCGTGTTTTTTCCATACATATAACGCCCAAGGGAAAGTCGGGAGGGTTCAAGCAACCGTTGGAATCGTACGCTTTTATGTCTGTCTTGGGTGAGCAATTCGTTTTTTTAGAAGGGCCGATTGTTCCAGCACTTGTTTGGCATAAATTTACGTCTTACATGAATGCGGGCATTTGCGAAATCCTGGTCGTGCCTTTTATTTAAAGGGACGCAACGAGTGGCGCTTCGCGGTGGTCAATATCGTCCTGCTAACGCTATTGATATACAATGTACATTACTACCAGCACACTCCCTCACGCTGGTTGGTAATGATTATCTGGAGTTACCCGCTTTATCAACTCGCCAAATGGAAACTCTGGACCTCTGATATATACGTGGAGTTGACCGCGGATTTATATTCCTTTGCAAATTTGCATGCTAAAGACATCGGAAGAGCTGTATTGCTTCGCGTTGAGCTGCTAAGAGATACAGTAAATAACTCGCCGAAGCTTGGTGTCAGATTATCTGCGTCATTACGCATAAGGGCTTTGAGCAAAATCTATCGGAAGGGTCGTTCCGATCCGTTGGCATGGCGCAATATGGCTGATAACCCACCATATCAGTTCCGGATTGTCAATTTCACTTTCAGCGTGTGTATTATGATTGTTGCAGCGTGGTTTATGCCTGGATGGTGGGAATTGTGCGTTCTGTTTGTCGTTAGTCTCATATGGCATATGGAGTGTACCCGGCTGCTTTCGCGGGCGAAGAAATATTCGGTCGATATCGGTAAGTACCTTAGTACTGAAGAGAAGGGAGAACACGTATGAGCCGAGAAGAAAGTCACGACCTGATCCGACAAGGTCTGCAAGAGGTCGCTCCGTTGAAATTTGAGATTGGATACAATGAAATAGACACGGTTATCGAAACAGCCCTCGCCGATGGCGATCTTCGGAGCAAATTTTCTTCGGAAATGGGCGGCGCTGCAAACATCACATTTCCTACCCTTCAAGAATTGTACGTGATCATACAGATACTCTATACGTCGATCAAGATTTGGAAGGAATGTAAGTCGAAACCTACTGAGGATGAATTTTTGCGACTGACGAAGGAGAAGGCAACGCCTAAGCAAAACGGTGCTTCCAACTTCACAGAGATATGCAGTAAAATATACGCATGGCTGTCACAAACCTTGACCTGACGTGGACTGCTCTAAATGCCGTGCCCTCGAAACGGGGTCCGGTCGAGCGTTTCGCACGAGCCAAGGATTAAGAACTTTTCATGTTCGCCGGGATTTACGGCTCGAAGCGGCGCTGGAAGGGGCCATATTTCGCGCGATGCCTCGGGGTTTGTTGGGTTTGCGAGAGAGCGCCACGGGCGCGGTCCCGCGTGCCCGCAGCGCCGCAAACTCGCCTCTCGAAACTCATTCTCAATTCTAAAAACCTCGGAAACCGCTGAGTTTCGACCCGGTGCAAACTCCATGTGCGGAACGCCAGCTATCCGCCCAATTGAGGCGTCCAAGGCCGCGATCCGCAACGGGTGCTTTACGTCGAATCCGGGCGTCCGCCGCTCGATTGCAACCTGGTTTGTCAAGCTCTGGCGCAGTCAAGCGAAGCGGGGCGGGACCTGGCCGCTTTATAGGCAGGATCAAGATATAGGTATTGATCCCACTACACTGCCCCGGACGCGGTGCACGAGGGGCTAACAATCAATCACAATATGTACATCACGCGCGGTCGCAAATAGCCGGGCGGAACCGGGCCGCTTTATGGGTGGGCGCAAGAGTATCGCCTGCACCACACTGCCCGCCCGCGCTCGGCACGGTGCGAAAGGCTTCGCGATCAAATCAGGACCGCGGCAAGGCGAACCGTACGGCAAGAATATGTAGATCACGCGCGGTCGCGCGAACCGGCCTTAGCGGAATAACAGCAGGCACAAGATGTAGCGATTGATACCACCACACTGCCCCCCCGTCATGCCCGCGGCAGGCCGCCGCCTTTCGCCGGCGCCCGACATTTCCAAAGTCGCGCCCGATGCATGGGCCAGGCGCAAATTGAAGCCAATCAAGCCCCAAAAGCCCCTTCCATTTCCTTCCATTTCCTTCCATTTCTTTCCGCCAATTGAGCTTTATCAATGGGTTGCGCGGGGCGCCGGGTCAGAAAAAAAATTCTTCGCCCCTTCTCCCGGCCAGTTCCCCGTCGGACACGACCAGGATTGGCGACACTCGCGCGCGGCGGCGGGCGAACAGGCTTCGGCGGAGGCGGACAACAGGTGGTCTTCCCTTCAGGGTGGAGAAGAACAAACATAGAACAATTTTGCAGTCCGTCAAGAAAATTGTCGGTTTCCTTTCGGGCTGATGGCCCGCGCCTCGACGTCCGTTGCGCGAGGCGCAGGAATCTGCCCCTTGCTATCCGGTTCCTCCGCCTAACGAGAGGAGGGATCGTATGATCAAGCCCATCGCACTGACATTCGCTCTGGCATTTTGTCTGCGCGCCCGCTGCGGCCGTCGCGCAGAACAGTGCCTACATCGGAGCGCGCACCGCACCCATGGAAGCATGGTCCATGCGCCCAGGCGGACGCCGCACGGCGAAGCGCGGGTGGCGCGGCCGGCCTTCGGCCAGATCCCGCGCGAGGACGAGAATCTTCCGGGGATTTCCCGCAACTCCGAGGACTGCGTCAAGACCATGTGCACGTGCCTGGCCGGCGGCGGCTGCTGATTCGGACCTTCACCTTCTGGGAGATGGGGGTTTACGGTGGCGCTAGCTTTTTTCCCTTCGTGCAAACTTGCGATCTCGTCGGTGGTTGTGCTCCTCACAGCTTTTTTGCGGCTACGCGGGCACAAAAATAGGGAAATAAGCTTGTGTCGCCGTAATACCCCCTTAAAGCCCCCCCGCGCCCAATCAGCTGCGGCCATGGGAGGCGACGCCTCGTCGGGTAGGCCGCCTAGCGACCCGCCGGCAGGATATTGGCGACTGCGCCCACGATCGGCCTGCTCGAAATGCGCAACAGTCCTTCGAAGGGACGATCGAGTTCGAGGATCAAGAAAAACGCGCTGCCCATGGCGAGGGAGCAAATCAGGAACGCAGCATAGACCGTTGGATTTTTCGGCGCGTTCATTCCGAAGCTGACGAAGATAGCGATAATCCAGGAAACCAGGATCCCGATGACGATAGCGCGCACGCTTGGGCCGGATTGCTCGATTAGAAGCCACCTCTGGCGTAGGATCGCGGTGCTCCTCGCTAGGGACTCCTCCACAACCCGCCGCTGGTCCTCGTTCGCGACTTTCAGGATCTCCTCCCGCATGCGCTTCAGAGATTTGAACCTAAATTCGGCAGTTGGCTCTGATCGTCGCCCATGAAGCGGGGGGTGGTTCAATCTGCGGTTGCGTCAAGATGGACATAGGCGCGGTGGCGCGCGCAGGGCGCGGCCTTTGAGGAAGGCTTGAAAGGCGCGGGAGAGGATTTCGCGCCAACGCTGCCAGGGCGTCAACTGCTCCGCATTTGTGACCAACCGCCTCAGGAATCGGGCTACCGCTCGAAGCGCCTTTGCGGCGGGAACGGACTTGGCGTGCGTGCTGGCGATCTTGATCGTCGTTTGTCGCGCATGGCGCACCCGTTGGGCGATGGCGTGCAACAACAACGGTCGGCTCGTGATCGCCTCTCGGTGACGATCCGGCTCGGCCAAGCGCGTGAAGATGTTCCACCAATCATAAAACAACGCCACGAGGCGGGCCGCCAGACGACAGCGCGCCAGGTCATGAGTGACGAAGCCGCCCCAGCCCCATTGGTTCTTCAACTCGTCGAAAACATTCTCTCCATCGCCGCGGTCGCGATAGAGCTGGCCAAAGCTTTCCAGAGCCTCGACGAGCGTGGTCGCGAGAACCTGATATTCCCACATCTCCTCGCTCGGGCCGATGTCGGGGAAGGCGAGCCGAGGCGGTCCATCCTCGTCCATCGCGGGCCTCGCCAGCGCGCCTTTCACGCGCCGCCGCAAGACGACGGCGCGCCGTTGTCGGCTCCAGCCCTGCAATCGAATCTCGGTCTCTTTGGCTTGCCAACCTTGACCCGAATCGGCCCAATCGCTCTGCCGCGAAAGACGCTCGATCGCGCGTTTGACATTGGCGGTCAGCCGTAACTTGAACAAATACGGCAAAGCGCGCCGCTCGGCTTCGCCCATGATCCCCTCATTGCCGAAGCCCTTGTCGCCGCGCAAAAGAGAAGGCCAACAATCGCGGGGCGTTCGATCCAACAACGCCCACAGGCCAGGCGCGCTGTGATTGGAAGTGTGCTCGTCGCCCGCGCTCACATCCACGTCGAGAACCAATCGCGTCCCCGCCATCGAATAGGTGTGATAGCAGTGGCTAGGCCGTCCAGGCTTCTTGGGATTGTAGCCGACCACCGCTCCTTCCTGATGGCCGTAGAGCGGCTTCACCGTCGTATCGACGTCGAGTATCCACGCCTCGCTCAAAAGCGGCTCCACGCAAGGGTCGAGATGACCTCGTATCCAGTTTGAGCCCCAGAGCGCGCTAAATCTTCTCCCATGCATATGAAAATGAATGATTCTCGGCCCGCGGAAAACACCTAAACCGCCGAATTTAGCTTGAACCCTTCCGGGTCTTCGATCAAGTATGGGCTCACAGGCGTTTCCGGCCAGACGTCATGGAGAAGCCTGTTTGCGTAGTCGCGAAGCGAGCGTCGGGCAGCGAGCGCTTCGTCGCCATAATCGCGCAGAGTCTCGTCGAGCACGATCAAATCGGCCGCGAAAGAACGCATGTTCGTGTCTTTGGTGTCGTACGAGCTCTTCGCCGTCGCAACAGGAGTCCAAGCACTGGAAGCGAGAAGCGAGAGCATCCCGGTCCCAAGCATTACGGCGTCTCGCGAATCCTTGGACAGGTGTTCCGGCGGCAGGAAGCGATGCAGCTCCATGCCCACCACGCTTCCGGCGAACACAAAGGCCGCCACGAAAGGCCGATCGCCGCCGCACTCATCCGCGCCCCTTTTTGCCTCTTCCGCACGGAACAACCGGCGCGCGCGTCGCTTCTTGCGCAACTTCTCGCATGGGGTTCAAGGGGGGCCAAGTCAGTTGAGGGCTCGAATGACTTTTTAGTTTCAGCTGCGATCGGTGTGCTCATTGACGTAATGAGCCTTCACCGCCCTCCGGGCCGCGATCGTCCTGCCGGCATCAGGGAGGGCAAGCTAGCGCTGGAGCGCTTCCTGGGCCTGTCCTTGTCGAGATCGTTGGCTCGACAATTCCGCCACGAGAGGCCGATATTCGGGATCTGGTCTTGACGTTACGAATCGGCTTCATTTCACGGCCTGAGTCTTGAGGCCGCCGATCGAGCTATCGATGAGATCGCATTGAAGGTTTTCCTGAAACATAGCGAGGAGCGGACAGATGCCGACGTCAAGTAAGGTACGGCGGAAAGGCCCCGTTACGCCATCTTCTGAAGAGCGCGCCTAGAGAGGTGAAGCTTCCCGATCGCCGCGCGATGGAAAGTTTCATGTCGGCGATCGGTGCGCCCCGGGCCAAGAGCGCCACAGACAAAGCTCAGGACGTCATGTACCAAGCATGGGATCAGGCCGAGCCGCGCAAACGTATAGCCCTCGCAAATAAGGCGCTCACGATTTCGCCGCTTTGCGCGGACGCCTATGTTCTGCTCGCCGAAGAAAAGGCCAAATGTCATTCGGCGTCCAACTTCGACGCCGATTCACACCGTAATTCCCGCAGTCGACAGAAAAAGGCCGCCTAGCCGGCCTATTGTTGCCCGGTCAAAATGGGAGACTAGAAGCGAGTAAGCCTTCTCTTCATCAGAGCCCAAGAGGAAAGGCATGGCGAGCTCATCTGCGCGTCGGCTGTCGGTCCTAATCTCATCCCGCCGTCGATATCGAACCTCGGCTGCTGTCTCGTTTCCGGGATCGGACCGGATCGGGAAATTAAGGCGGTTGGTGCGTATCAACTCGCGCGGCAAGCGCTCCGACGCGACGACCATCACGAACGGCGTCCGACATCCGCGACGGCATGCAACCCGTAGCTGCAACCCGTAGCCGGAGGCCAACCAGGACCGATTCGGTCGACACGCTCTACGCAGCTTCTACCGCCGGCATGTCGCCAGCGCAATTGCAAGCAGCCCAAAATGCGGCCAACAGCGTACCTGGACCGCGCTTCGTTCCTGGACGAAGCATCCCGGTTCCCACCACCGCCAGTCCCGAGTTTCAGCAAACTATCGCTGCCCGTTACCGGATTCCGGCCTGGGATGCGGATCCTAAGACCAGCGCGGAATGGAAAGCGCTCGTGGATCGTCTCGCCGACGAGACTGTGGTTCAGACGCGGAAAGTCCGGGATCGGCTTGGCGTCACTCTGGAGTCGACCGTAATCGACGGCGTCAAAGCATTCGTTCTTACACCCAAGACAGTTGCGGCCAGCAACAAAAACCGCCTGCTAGTCCATGTTCATGGAGGGGGCGACGTCTACAATCCCGGCGAAGCTGCAACGCTTGAGGCGACGTTGATGGCCGGGTATGGCGGCTTTAAAGTCATTTCTGTCGACTACCGGATGCCGCCTGGGATTGGACGATGCAATGCGAGTATGGAGGGCTGCGCTTAAAATGAACGACCCGCGCAACATGGCGATCTTCGGCAGTTCGGCTGGAGCCGGGATGATCCTTGCGATGATGTTGCGCGCCAAGGCCGAAGGCTTATCGCTACCTGCCGCGCTAGGCACCGGGACGCCGTGGGCAAATTTGACGGAATCGGGAGATACCTCCAAGACCAACGAATGGCTCGACAACGTACTTGTCAGCTATAGCGGCTATCTTGGGCGTGCGGCACGGCTCTATGCCAACGGCCGCCCTCTGACAGATCCTCTGATATCGCCCATCTTCGGTGATTTCCGAAACTTTCCGCCCACCATCCTCACTAGCGGGACGCGAGACTTGCTCCTGAGTCTCACTGTATTAACTCATCGCAAGTTACGTCAAGCAGGCGTGGAAGCCTCGAACGCCGCCGCGAAAATGAGAGCGACCATCAGGAACGGCACCGCGTCCTCACGCAGACGGACGCTGGGCTTTCTGGTGACACTTGCTCATTTCCCCATTGGGGAAGCCGGACGCGAGCCGAAATCTGCGGTAACAGGCCGAGCAATTAGAATAAGTCTCACAGGAAACCCGACCTACACGAGCGAGGGGGACAAGCTCGTCGTCGCCGAGATCGTCCGCCGCCTCACGCGGCGCCCGGAATGAGCGCTGGCCGCTGCGGCAGCTAAGGACATCCGCCACATTAACCGCTGCGGTTGGCGCCTGCTCGCGGGCGGATGGTGTAGTTCCATTCAGGATGGAACGGGTCACCTTGAATGTCGAGCGCCTTCATCTGGGCATCGCTGACCTTGATGCCCTTTTCGTAAGCGCGCGTGTCCAGCGCGCTCTCGATTTTCAGGCCAGCCTTGGTTGTCGTCGCTGCGATCAGCTCGACGACAGCCATGCGATCCGTGAGCGGCCGGCCGCGCCAGGTCTGCGTGATGTGGCAGAACAGACGGTGCTCGATCCGGTTCCACTTCGATGTGCCCGGCGGATAATGGTGGACGTTGAGCACGAGCCCGGTCTCGTCGGCGAACCTCTGCAGCTCGATCTTCCACAGCCTGACGCGTGCGCCATTCGCGCCGCCGCAGTCGGCTGTGATCGTCAGCTCACGCGCATCCGGATAGCGCTTGCGCCCCATGCGGTTCAGCCATTGCCGGATCGAGGCGACGGCGAACTCTGCCGTATCGCTCGTGATCCCGACGCTGACCCAGCGGGCATTGGCGCCTACATCGTACACGCCATAGGGAACCACCTTGCCGAGTTCGTTGTCCTCGAAGTCGTGCACCTTCACGCGTCGCGGATCGCCCTTGGGCCGATAGTCAGTACCGCCGTTGCGATAGTTGCCGATCAGCTGGTGAGTAGGCCGGTGGGATTTCACCGCCAGCCTCTCGTAGAACGGTGCGTGAGACTCTCACCTCACACCGCTCCCATCAGGCGAACGCGCCGATCATGCCGATACGCCAGTGTTCGAAGAGGGCGGGGTGGGTCTGAACCAGCTTCTCAAGGAAACGGGCAGCCCCAACCTTGCGTCCCTGGAAGCGCTTGAACTTCCGCATCGTCCAGCACACGAGTGTCAGATTGACGTGTCGGAGCATGGTCTCCAGCGCTGCGCGGTTGTAGCGCCCATAGTAGCCGATCCACCCCCGTAGGAGCGGATTGAGCTTCTTGGCGATGTCGTCGAGCGAGCGCTGGGTCAGTTGCCGGATGTTCAAGTCCCGGACCGTCGATCGCATGGCTTTCAGCGCCGAGGGGCTGACCGCGGGGGTGAAGCTGCAGAACATTTCGTTGTTCCGAGAACTTCTGACCACTCGTGGTCGGAATTGGTATCCGAGGAAGTCAAACGTGACGTTCGGGTACCTCCCTTGGCGCTTGCCATCCTTGCAATAGACGATCTTGGATTTGGTGGGATGCATCTCTAGGCCGCATTCTGCCAGGCGGGCTTGAAGTTCGACCTTGAGGGTCTCCGCTTCCAGCTCACTGCGGCAGTGTACCAGCCCGTCGTCCGCATACCGACACCATGGGAGGTCGTGGTGTGTCCGCGTCATCCAGAGGTCAAAAGCATAGTGCAGGAAAAGATTGGAAAGTACAGGGCTAATCACGCCCCCTTGCGGGGTACCGCGGGTTCGCTCTATAAGTATTCCGTCCTTCTCCATCGACGCTGTCAACCATCTTTCGATGTAGAGTAACGCCCATTTACACTTCACATGCTTCCGAACCGCCTTTAGAAGCAGATCATGCGGAAGATTATCAAACAGGCCTCTTATGTCGAACTCTAGAACCCAATCGTATTTCCAGCACCGCTCTCGCGTGACCCCGACCGCATCCAGAGCCGATTTTCTCGGTCTGTAGCCGTAGGAGTCTGGCAGGAAAATGGAATCCAGATCCGGCTCAATCAGCTGTTTGACCACCATCTGCGCAATTCGATCGCCGACCGTGGGCACACCTAAAATCCTCTCGCCGCCACTCTTTTTGGGAATGGTGACAGCACGAACCGGCGGTGGAAAGTAGCTGCCCGAGCTCATCCGGTTCCAGACCTTGTAGAGGTTGCCCTCCAGATCGGCATCGAATTGCTCGATCGTCTGCCCATCCACGCCGGCCGCACCTTTGTTGGATTTGACCGCTTTATACGCTTCGTACACTTGCCGTTTCTCGATCTTGAACGGCTTGTCTGGCGTGTCTATCGACGTCATCCTGTCATCCAGTTGTTTCGCAAGACACGCCCACCTGACCCGCCCCCTTCGCTCCAGCCCCATTACAGGGCCTTCATCGCTACTACAGGGCGATCCGCCCCAGTCCCCTGCTTCGGTACTCTCGCCTCGCGGTTTTGGCCGCTTGTGCTTCTCCCTTGGCATCAGGAAACTGGTTCCTGCAGTTCCGCGCAAAAGCCTGTGTCCAACTCGCGCCCCCTATACGCCGGCCGCCGTCCGCTCGGTCATCAGGCTCCCCGCGGACTCATCTCAGGAGAAAAAAGCGCCCCTGATTTTGACGACACTTGACACCTTAACGACGCGTCATCGGTGGGTTTGCTTGCGCTCGCCTTTTGGACACTCACCTGCCCCAGGTCTCGCCTGGGACTTTTCTTCCGACGCTCACCACCACGTTCTGGAACGCAGCAGCTCGGACCGGTTTGAGACCTGCTCCTGAAAGCCGATCCCGATGGGCCTGCCATCATCTTTTACGCAGCTGTACGGTACGATCTAGTTCATAGCGAACTCCTTTCGTGCCTCTGCAGCACACCCTTCTTCTTCGTGTCCACCGAGATGACGGGCTGGTCCGCAGCCTGCGCCGCAATCACCTTGGCGTTGATGTGTTCGAACTGCGCGTCGCGGTCGGGATGCTTCGAGCCCTCGTCCGCCTTGCGGTTCGATTGCCGGCTGTAGCCGAGCGCCGGCAACAGTCTGCGCACGCTGTTGGCGCTGATCCTGTGACCCATCCCCTGCAAGGCGACAGCCAGCTTGTCGTGGCTCTTCGAGACCCATAGCAACGGCCGCACGGGACACCCAAGCGTGGCCGGCTCGACAATGCGCCGCAGATCGTCGATCAGCGTCGGGTCCCGGCTCGACAAGGCTCGCCGGCCGCCACCCTTGCGGCGAACCCGGCCTTTCGGCAGGGGCGCAGCGTCGAGATCCTTCAGGCCGCGGCCGATGGTCGAGCGCGCCAGACCCGTGATCTTTTGAGACCGCCTCCAGTCCGCCCCATCCCGCCGCCCGCACCTCCCCGGCCGCGAACACCCGCCGACCGCGTTCATCGAGCTTCGAGCCGACGGTCTCCCAACGTTTGCGAATCGCTTGGCAATCGATCATGCCGATCCGCATATCACGACATCGCCGCGCCAGGAATCCCGCCGCCCCGAGTTCATATCGCCACATGCCGCCTGACCCAGAACCGATTCATTTGTAGTGGCGGGTATCCTAAGGAGGCAGGCCGGCTGCTGACCAAGCATCCGTGATAGGTTCGGCCAGCGCGGTCGGAAGCCCGATGGCGGCACAGAATCTCGCAGCGCTAAACGAAGGATCCAGCTCCATCGCTTGCAGTGCGACAGCTTTCGCTTCCTCGATGCGCCCGAGTTTGGCGAGCGCTGCCGCCAGCAGGCTGCGGGGCACGCTAAAGACCGGATTGGACTGCACAGCGCGGCGCGCGGCATGCGCCGATTCGTCGTAGCGGCCGCGCAGAAAATGCGCGACGGCGAGCGCATTGTAGGAGGCATAGTTCAGCCGGTCGAATGGGTTGATCCGAAGCGCCCGCTCCGCCCAGTCGATAGCGCGCTCCGCTTCGCCAGCGTAGGCTAGCGCGTTCGAGCCGAAGAACAGCGCTAAGGAAGACGACGGGCTGATCGCCAGCGCCTGCTCAAAAGCTTCAAAAGCCGCGGCGTGGTCATGTTCGGCCCTTGAAATTACAAATGCGCCAAGAGCCTGCGCCGTCGCATCGTCGCGGCCATAGGTGACGGCAGCGCGCGCATGCCGGATTGCGGCCTCGCGGCTCTCTCTATTGAATCCGCGGCGGGTGAAGAAGATCTCATGGCACCAGGCAAGGAGGCCATGGGCGGTGGCGTAATCGGGCTCGATTGTCAGGGCCCTTTCAAGAAGAGGCATGGCCTTCGCCGCCTCTGCCGGCATCGCCAGGAAGACGTGAGGAAGTGCACGCAAAGCAAGGTCATGGGCGTCCAGATTTTCCGGCCGTTTCCGTTTGACGCGCTCGATCTCCGCCTCACGCAAGCTGGGTTGGATCGCGCCGACAACGCTCAAGGTTATGTCGTCTTGGAGGGCGAAAATGTCGTCGAGCGGACGGTCATAGCGTTCGGCCCATATGTGAACGCCGGTTTCGGCCTCGACCAATTGGCCGCTGATCCGCACGCGCCGTCCCGCTTTACGCAGACTGCCTTCGAGCACATACCGCACGCCGAGTTCGCGACCCACCCGGTTCACGCTGACCGGCTGACCTTTGTAAGTGAAGCTCGAATTGCGCGCGACGACGAACAGCGACGCGAAAGGCCGGTGATGATGTCCTCGACCATCCCGTCGGCAAAATACTCTTGCTCCGGATCGCCGCTCATATTTGTGAACGGCAGCACCGCCGAGGATGGTTTGTCGGGCAGGGCAAGCGCGGGGGCAGGCTCCGGGCGTGCCGCAGCAGGTTCGCCATGGTCCTCCTTGGCGACAAATGGCCCCACATAGCGGTAACCGCGGCGCGGCAACGTCTCAATCCAATTTTTGCCGCCGGGTTCTTCCGCAAAGACCCGCCGCAACGCTGCAATTTGAACGGCTATTGCTGTCCTCGATTGCGAGCCCCGGCCAGGCGCTTTCGATTAGCCTGTCCTTGGAGATCGGGGTCCCCGCTGCCTCCACAAGCACCTGAAGGAGGACAACAGCGCGGTGTCCGAGTGTTATCGGCTCGGCCCCCCGGAACAGAATTCCGGCCGCCACATCAAGGCGGAATGGTCCAAGCGTGTAAATCGCCGTCATTTCCTCCTTCGCGCCCGATTCGGAAACATTTTAGAAAATTTTCGGAACCGTTTCACGACTTTCGGCCGGGACTGCACCAATTTCTCTGCCTGTTGTCGCCTGCAAGTGTAGCGGCAAAGCGCGGAGAATCGCAACGGTCACGCGCAGCAGCGCGAAGGCCGTCGGCAACGCGATCAGGAGGAACCTATGAGAAAAGCGTTCATCTTGTCGATTGCGGTTGGGGTTGCGCTGACTGCCCCCGTCGCGGCGCATCAACGAGTGTCTGGCCATAGGACCCATCATTGGTACGCCTTGGGGAATGCGACCGCGCTGGCGCCGCCACAAGTCGACCCTCCGCGGTACACGACTTCGCATGGCCGGCTACCGCCGACCACGGGCGCAATCTTCACCCGCAATGCAGGAGACTGCAATCGTCTCTTGTGCATCGGCATCTGAACAGAAAAACGCGCCAAGCGCACGGCCGCGGCAGGCGACCGGGCGCTTGCCCGTTTCCTCGTGCAGCACCAAAGGAGCCCTGAGAATGTACACCGTTGGAAGCTATCTCGCAGCCCGCCTGTCGCAAATCGGCCTGAAACACCATTTTGCGGTCGCCGGCGACTTCAATCTGGTTTTGCTCGATCAGCTGCTGACCAATAAAGAGCTGCAGCAGGTCTATTGTTGCGACGAACTGAACTGCGGCTACAGCGCCGAGGGTTACGCGCGCGCCTGCGGGGCGGCGGCGGCTGTCGTCACCTTTAGCGTAGGCGGGCTTTCCGCCATCAACGCTGTCGGAGGCGCCTACGCCGAGAACCTACCTGTTATCCTGGTTTCAGGCGCTCCCAACAGCAACGACCGCGCGACGGAGCACCTCATCCACCACACCCTCGCAACGCACGATTGGTCGTACCAGCTGGAAATTGCCAAGAAGCTTACCTGTGCGACGGTCTCTGTCACTTCTGCGATCGATGCGCCCCACCAGATCGACTATGCAATCCGCACGGCGCAACGCGAGAAGAAGCCGGCCTACATCGAAATCGCATGCAACGTCGCTGCCGCTGAATGCGCAGCGCCTGGCCCGATCAGCGCGATCCTTGGCGAAGAGCCGAGCGACCAGGAGTCGCTCGCGGCCGCCATTGCAGCAGCGGTGGAATTCCTGCAGGACAAGCAGAAACCAATCATATTGATCGGCAGCAAGCTCCGTTCAGCGGGCGCGGAAAAGCAGGCGATCGAGCTCGCAGAGGCGCTCGGCTGCGCCGTCACCGTCATGGCCGCGGCAAAAAGCTTCTTTCCGGAGCAACATCCCCAGTTCGCCGGCATCTACTGGGGCGAGGTCAGCGCCTCTGGAGCGCGCGAGATTTTCGACTGGTCAGACATTTTCAACGATTACTCGACTGTTGGCTGGACCCCATGCCGAGCGGCCCCAAGGTGCTGACGGCAGATAAGCACCGCGTGTATTTCGAGGGCCACGATTTCGGTCGCATCCATTTGAGTGATTTTCTCTCCGGCCTGGAAGAAGGCGCCGAAGCGCCCCGCGACATTGGTCGAGTATCAACGCATCCGCCCCCGGCCGCAGCCGCAACCACCCGCCAAGCCAGAGGCGAAGCTGACGCGCGCCGAAATTTTCCGGCAAGTCCAAGACCTGATTACCGCCGATACGACCGTAATCGCGGAAACCGGAGATTCCTGGTTCAATGGCAGGGCGCTCAACCTGCCGAGCGGCGCACGCTTCGAGATCGAAATGCAGTGGGGCTCGATCGGATGGGCTACGCCGGCCACATTCGGCTATGCGGTGGGCGCGTCCGGTCGACGCGTTATCCTCTTGACCGGCGACGGGTCATTTCAGTTGACCGCCCAAGAGGTGGCGCAGATGGTCCGCCGGAAGCTGCCCGTGATCATCTTCCTCATCAACAATCACGGATATACGATCGAGGTTGAGATCCATGACGGCCCCTATAACAACATCAAGAACTGGGATTATGCGGGACTGATCCAGGCGTTCAACGCCGAGGACGGCAAGGGCCGCGGCTTACGCGCCAACAATGGCGAGGAGCTCAAGAAAGCGATCGAAACGGCCGTCGCCAATCATGACGGGCCGACGCTGATCGAATGCGTCATCGATCGCGACGATTGCTCGGCCGAGCTCATATCATGGGGCCGCCAGGTCGCGATCGCCAACGCTCGCCCGCCCCGGCCGCAACAGACCGCGGGACGTGGGAACTTGATCTTGGGTCCTAGTCGCCAGCGTCATTGAATCTGTGGTGTTTTTCTGAATCTCTGTCGCGGCGATGCGGCGATGGAGGTGATTCGTGGCGGGCAGGGAGATTTCGGTCAAGAAATATGTGGTGAAGTTGAGCGCCGAGGAGCGCGAACGGCTGGAGGCGATGATCTGCGCGGGCAAGCATCCGGCGCAGTCGCTGACGAAGGCGCGCATCCTGTTGAAGGCGGACGTGTCGGAGGCGGGCGAAGGTTGGAGCGACAGCGCGATCTCGGCGGCGTTGGACACCAGCATCAACAATATCGGCCGCACCCGGCGTCGACTGGTCGAAGAAGGGATCGCGGCGGCGCTGACCCGCAAACACAATCCGAACTCCGCCCGGCCGCGGATTTTCGACGGGGCGGCGGAGGCGAAATTGATCGCTCTGACCTGCTCGCCGGCGCCCGAGGGGTTCGCGCGTTGGAGTTTGCGCCTGCTCGAGGAGAAGGTCGTCGAATTGAACATCGTCGAGAAGGCCAGCGACAACACGATCGGAAGGACTTTAAAAAAACGTCCTCAAGCCCCACCGCAATCGGCAATGGGTGATCCCGCCGGACGCCAACGCCGGCTTCGTCGCCGCCATGGAAGACGTGCTGGAAACTTACCAGAAGCCGCGCGATCCCGATCGCCCCCTCGTCTGTCTGGATGAATCCTCCAAGCAGTTGATCGTCGAGACGCGCGCTCCGATTCCGGCCAGACCCGGACGAGCCGTCCGGCACGATTACGAATACGAGCGAAACGGCGTGGCCAATATATTCATGATTTTCGCGCCGCTGGAGGGCTGGCGCCGCGTCAAGGTCACCGACCGCCACGCCGCCGCCGATTACGCGCAGGTGCTCAAGGAACTGTCCGACGTGCATTTTCCCGACGCCGAACAGATCAGGCTGGTCCAAGACAATCTGAGCACGCACACGCCCGCCTCGCTCTACGCGGCCTTTCCCGCGCCAGAAGCGCGCCGCCTCGCCAAACGGTTCGAATGGCACTACACCCCCAAACACGGAAGCTGGCTCGACATGGCCGAATCCGAACTCGGCGTCCTGTCGAGCCAATGTCTGAGCCGCCGCATTCCGGACAAGCCGACCCTCGAAAAAGAAGTCGCCGCCTGGGAGGACCATCGCAACAAGCATCACGCAAAGGCCAACTGGCAATTCACCACAGACGACGCCCGCGTGAAGCTCAAGAGGCTCTACCCCTCATTTTGAATAACTCGGGCGACTAGGTCGCAAACTCATAAACGCCGACGTCAGGATTCTCGAATATGCGATCATCACCGGTATCAGCGTGCCTGGAAAGGCTCAGACACGCCCAGGGCCGGCTACAGCGGCCCATCCGAGGAGCGTAGCCGATGAAACGTCTGCTCACCGTCATCGCAGGGCTCGCCGTCCTCGGCGTCTTGGGGTTCTTCGCCTTGGCCTGGAGGCCGGCGATCGCGCCGATAAGCCCGCCCCCGCCCGGAAGCTTCGCGCCGGAACTTGTCGCCCAAGGCGAAGCCCTGTCCGGCGGCGGCTTTTGCGCGGTATGCCACACCGCCAAAGGCGGGCAGACATACGCCGGCGGTTACCCGATGCAGACCCCGTTCGGCGTGATTTACTCAACCAACATCACTCCGGATCCCGAGACCGGCATCGGCACATGGTCGGAGGCGGCGTTCACGCGGGCGATGCACGAAGGGGTGGCGCGCGATGGTTCGCATCTCTTCCCCGCGTTCCCTTACGACCATTTCACCAAGCTCTCCGACGATGACGTGAAGGCGCTCTACGCGTATTTCATGACGCGGCCGCCGGTCAGGTCCCCCGCGAAGGGGAACACAATCCCGTTCCCGCTGAACATCCGGTACCTGCAGGCGGGGTGGAAACTGCTGTTCTTCCGGCCTGGTCGCTACGAGCCCGATGCTGCAAAGAGCGCCGAATGGAACCGCGGCGCCTACCTCGCGCTGGGACTCAGCCATTGCGGCGCCTGCCACACTCCGCGTAACCTGCTCGGCGCCGAAAAGGCCGGCGACGCTTATGCCGGCGCTGTGGTTGACAACTGGATCGCGCCGGCGCTGACAGCCGAGAACCCCTCTCCTGCGCCGTGGACTCAGGAGGAGCTGCAAAGCTATTTGCGCAACGGCTTTAGCGTTCTGCATGGGGTGGCGGTAGGGCCGATGTCTCCTGTTCCGCATGGTCTTTCCGCCCTTCCCGAATCGGACGGGCGCGCCATCGCGACCTACTTTGCCGGCGTCGATCATGCGGCGGACCGCTCGGCGTCCATCGATGCGGCGGTGGCGCGGGCAATGTCCTATGCGGCTCTTGGCGCGGGGCAGGTTTTCGACCCGGACACGCGCCTGTACACGGCCGCCTGCGCATCATGCCACTACAACTCGGGCAAGCCTCTCGCGATGCGGCCGGACCTCGCGCTCAACAGCGCGGTATACCTGCCCGATCCAACCAATCTGATCCAGGTCGTTCTGCGCGGCGTCAGTGCTTCGGAAGGGATTCCCGGCGTTGTGATGCCGAGCTTCGTGCATGGGTTCAGCGACGCCGACATCGCCCGGATCGCCGCCTATCTGCGGCGCACCCGCACCGATTTGTCGCCCTGGCCCCAGCTCGAGGCGAAGATCGCCGCCATTCGTCGAGGGGTCAGCGCAACGCAGTGAAGACCGCCGTTTGGAGTCGTCGAGCATGACCACATTTCATATCAACGGCCGCGCGGTGACGGTCGACGTCGAGGAGGATACGCCTCTGTTGTGGGTCATCCGCGACATTGTCGGCCTCACCGGCACCAAATTCGGCTGCGGGGTCGGCATGTGCGGCGCCTGCACCGTGCATGTGGGAGGACGCCCCACTCGCTCCTGCATCACGCCGGTGGGTTACGTCGCCGACGCCGAAGTCACGACGATCGAAGGGCTCGATCCCGAAGGACAGCACCCGCTGCAGAAGGCCTGGATCCACCTTCAGGTCCCGCAATGCGGATATTGCCAGTCGGGCCAGATCATGCAGGCGGCCTCGCTGCTGAAGGACTTTCCCGCTCCAAGCGACCAGGACATCGACGCGGTCATGGCCGGCAATCTATGCCGCTGCATGACCTATACGCGCATCCGAAAGGCGATCAAACAGGCGGCTAACGAGCTTGGGAAAGGCGCGACCAATGACTAGGCTCGAGCGCCGCCCTGACGATGGAATTCTTTCGGGGATCCCTTCACTATCGCGCCGCAGCTTTCTGGTGTGCATGGCGGGCGCCTCGGTCGCCTTCGGCTTCGCGCGGACTGAGGCGCTGGCGGACGCCGCGAATCCGCAAGACGTCTTCGAGCCGACCATCTGGTACAGCATCGATCGCGACGGCATCGTCACCGTGAACATCATCCGCGCTGAAATGGGCCAGCACGTCGGAACCGCGCTCGCCCAGATTCTCGCCGACGAACTCGAGGCCGACTGGAACGCGGTGCGCATCCGCGCGGTCGATAGCGATCCCAAATGGGGTCTGATGATCGCCGGCGGCAGCTGGTCAGTCTGGATGACCTTTCCCGTGTTCAGCCGAGCAGGCGCGGCCGGCCGGATCGCCCTCACCGAGGCGGGGGCGAAGCTTCTCGGCGTCAGCGTCGACCAATGCCAGGCGCGCAATGGCGCCGTCACCGCCAACGGTCGCTCAATCTCCTACGCCGATATTGTCAGGCGGGGCGATCCGCGGCGCTCCTTTACTGCCCAGGAACTGGCGCAGCTGCCGATAAAGCCAGCCTCGGAGCGTCATCTGATCGGACGCAAGGAGGACGCGATCGATATTCCGGCAAAGACGAACGGGACGGCGCGCTACGGGATCGACGCCGTAGTCGAAGGCATGGTCTACGCGCGGCCAAAGATTCCGCCGACGCGCAATGGCGCCAGCGTCCGTTCGATCGACAATTCCGCCGCCCGGAGCGTCAAGGGCTATCTCAAATGTCTCGCGCTTGAAGACCCGTCCGGCACGGTTCCGGGCTGGGTGATGGTGTTCGCGACCTCCTATCTCGCCGCCATTCGCGCAGCCGACCTGGTGAAGGTCGACTGGGCCCCGGGAGTAGGCGCAAACGTGTCGGAGCAGGACATTCTCGACCATGGCGCAAAGCAGATCGCCGACCCGAAGGGCGGCGTCCTGGTCGTGGACGATCCGGGACTCGACGCGGCCTTCCGGGACGCAAAGTCCACGCTCGAACAGACTTACACGACGGCCAGCGTGCTCCATGTCCAGCTCGAGCCGGTCAACGCGCTCGCTTTCGAGAAAGACGGCGTCTTCGAGATCCATACCGGCAGCCAATGGCAAAGCCTGATCCTGCCGGTGCTCGCGCAGGCGCTGCGTCTGCCGCAGGAAAAGATCGTAATGCGCACCTATTTTCTGGGTGGCGGCTTTGGCAGGCGTCTCAACAGCGACTATGCCGTGCCGGCAGCGCTTGCGGCTCAGGCTCTCGGCAAGCCGGTCAAGATGGTCCTGACCCGGCCCGACGACACGCGCTTCGACTCGTTTCGCTCGCCCTCCATCCAGACGCTCCGCATGGCCTTCGATGCAGACCGAATGGTCACGGCGATGGACCATCACGCCTCAGCCGGCTGGCCGACGCAGGTTATGGCGCCGGCTTTCATGGAGCCGGGGTTGAACGGCTTGAAATATGATCCGTTCGCGATTCACGGCGCGGACCATTGGTACGATGTCGGCGCGCAGCGTCTCCGGGCGCTGTCGAACGATGTGGCCAACAGCGCCTTTCGGCCCGGCTGGCTACGCTCGGTCGGTTCTGGCTGGGTCAATTGGGGCGTCGAGTCATTCATGGACGAGGCGGCCCATGCTGCGGGCGTTGATCCCGTCGCGTTCCGCCTGAGGATGCTCGATGGGAAAGGCCGCAACGCCGGTTCGGCCCCCTATTCCGTCGGCGGAGCAAAGCGCCAGGCGGGTGTTCTTCAGCGCGTGGCCCAGATAGGCGATTGGGGCGCAGCGATGCCGAAGGATACGGGGCTTGGGGTGGCAACCACGTTTGGACAGGAACGCGATATGCCGACCTGGGTCGCTTGCGTGGCGCGCGTGCGGGTCGACCGCGGCAGCGGCGCGGTGGTCGTTGAAAAGCTTACGCTCGTCGTAGACGCTGGGACGGTGGTCAATCCGGACGGCGCGCTGGCGCAGGTCGAGGGCGCCGTGCTTTGGGGTCTCAGCATGGCGTTGCACGAAGGAACCGAGTTCGTCCGGGGCCAGGTGAAGGATACGAATCTCGACACCTATACGCCCCTTCGCATCGGCGACGCGCCGGAGTTGGACATAAAGTTCATCGACAGCACGGAGTTCCCCGTTGGCCTTGGCGAGCCGGGGACCACCGTCGTCGCCCCTGCCATCGCCAATGCGATCTTCGCTGCAGTCGGGGCTCGACTGCGCGGCCTGCCAATTCGTCCAGCGGCGGTGCTTCAGGCTCTCGCGTCTAAAACTTGACTATGAGTATCCGGCGGCCCTGGTGGCGGCGTCTGGCAGGAGCCGCGCAACTCGCTGTTGTCGATAGGCTATGCGCGAATGCCGGCTCGGCTAGAAATTGGGACTGAACATGTTCGCCACCATCATTGGCGCACTGCTTCCAACCGTCGCAACGCTGTTGCTTGGCTTCGTCGCTGGATGGCATCACGATTTCGACGCCAAGCAGGCGACCGTTCTCAACCGCATGGTCATGCTCTATGCGTTGCCGCTCAGTCTCTTCGCCGGCATGGTGGGGATGGCGCGCGATCAGGTCCTGTCTCAGGGTCCTCTGGCGTTTGCAATCCTTTTGGGCATGGCTGGGGGCTACGCATCTTCATTTCGCATTATCTCTTCCGGCGCGATCTGATGACCGCATCCTTGCAGGCGCTGGCGATAGCCGGTCCGGCGGCGCCCTTTATGGGCGTTTCCGTATTGGGGCATCTGTTTGGGAACGCCAGCGCAATCCCGATCTCGATCGCCAGTCTCGTCATGAACCTGATCCAGGTGCCAGCGACGCTCATGCTGCTTTCAACTGGAGCGGCCCAAAAGAACATAGCGCCGACCGCAAAGCAGTCCTCGCTCGTCGGGCATATCCTTTACGCGCTACGCCAGCCGGTGGTGTGGGCGCCCCTGCTCGCATTGGTGCTAATACTTTTCAACCTGCATTTCCCGGCTTCGATACGAGAATCTCTCTTGCTGCTCGGCGGCGCGACCGGCGGCGTCGCACTGTTTGCCGCGGGCATCGTGCTGTTTTCGTTCCAGGTCGCCTTTAATCTGACCGTAGGCGTCGCCGTCATCGCCCGCAATATCGTGATACCCGCCGTGATATGGGGACTTATGCTCCTTCTCGGGATGGAGACGGAAATCACGCGGGAAGCGGTGCTCACGCTGGCCATCCCGACTGTCTCGATCGCCGTCATTCTCGCCGTCCAGTATCAGACGGCCGAGCAGGAGATGGCCTCGATTGTGTTCTTCAGCGTGATTTTCTCGATCATCACGATGGGCGGGTTCATCTGGCTGATGCCCTGAACCCGTTATCAGTTTCGGTACGAGTTTGGGCCCGGAAGCGGCGCAGGGTCGCGTGCAGTGACGGAGGTCGCAGGTGAGCAGCCTTCCTGACGTTATCGTTCTGTCGCGGCTGCAATTCGCCATCACGACGCTGTTCCACATTCTGTGGCCTGTCCTCACCATCGGGCTCTCGCTGTTCCTCGTCGTCACCGAGAGGCTGTGGCTGCGCACCGGCGAAGTCGCGTGGTACCACCATTCGCGGTTCTGGAGCCGGCTCCTGATGTTGAATTTCGGGGTCGGCGTCGTCACCGGGTTGCCGCTCGAATTCGAGTTCGGCGCCGACTGGGCGACATTCTCCACGATCGCCGGCGGCTTCTTCGGCAACCTGCTCGGTTTCGAAGGCGCGATGGCCTTCATGCTCGAAGCCGGCTTCCTCGGCATCATGATGTTCGGCTGGGACAAGGTGCCGCGCTCGGTGCATCTGTTGGCGACCGCAATGGTCGCCGCGGGCGCCTCGCTCTCGGCGTTCTGGATCTTGGATGCGAACTCGTGGATGCAGACACCCGCCGGCGGGCATATGGAAGACGGGCATTTCGTCCTCGACAGCTATCTCGATGCAATCTTCAACCCCGACGTGCCGTGGGGCGTCTCGCATATGTGGGTTGCCTGCCTCGAGACGAGCTTGTTCGTCATCGGCGGAATCAGCGCGTGGTACATTCTGAAGCGCCGCCAAGTGGCGTTTTTTCGCCGATCCTTTCTGCTCGCCGCGACGATCGCAATTGTCGTGACGCCGGTGCAGATCTGGCTCGGCGATTCGAGCGGCAAGGCGGTGTTCGCCGACCAGCCGGCGAAGGGCGCGGCGCTCGAGGGGCATTGGAACACGAATCCGCCCGGGACAGCGGCGCCCTGGGCGATCATCGCATGGCCCGACAAGAGCGCGCAGCGCAACGACTGGGCGGTCGAGATCCCGGGTCTCCTGTCCTGGCTCGCCACCGGCACGTCCGATGGCCGCGTCGCCGGATTGCGCGACTTTGCGCCGCAGGATCAGCCGCCGCTGCTGCCACTCCTGTTCTACGCCTTCGGCCGGGATCGGTTTCGCGCTCTTCGTCCTGATGCTGTGGACCGCCGCAGCATGGCTGCGCGGCTGGCTCGATCCGCCCGCGATCGATGGCAACCGCCTGTTGCTGCGGGTGTGGGTCGCCGCGATCCCGCTCGGCTATATCGCCGTCGACACCGGCTGGACGGTGCGCGAGGTCGGACGTCAGCCATGGATCATCTTCGGACTGCTGCGAACGAGCGACGCGGTCTCGGTGCTGCCGGCGCCAAGCGTCGCCTTCACCGCAGCCGGATATCTTTTGATCGACGCTCTTCTGCTCGCACTATTTGTGGTCTTTGCCGCGCGGATCGTACGGAATGGTCCTGACCTCACCCTCTTGCCGCCCGAGCGCGAGCCGTTGATCCAGGACGTCGGCGGCCATCGGGCGAATGCCCCCGAGCGATGAGGACAGCCGTAAAGCGTGAGGTGCGCCCATGAGTGATGTGCATTTCCTGCTCGTCGGTATCTGGCTCGCCTTCCTTGCGCTCTTTCTCACCTTCTATGTGGTGCTCGACGGTTTCGACCTCGGCATCGGCGTGCTCTCGCTCTTCGTACGCGAGAGCGAGCGGCGCGGCATCATGGTGGCGAGCCTCAGCAGCGTATGGGACGTCAATGAGACCTGGCTCATTCTTGGGTGGTGCGCTGTTCGGCGCCTTCCCGATTGTCTATGCGATCGCCCTCAATGCCCTCTACCTGCCGCTGATCGTGATGATCTTCGCGCTGGCTTTTCGCGGCGTCGCTTTCGAGTTCCGCGAGCATTCGCGGGGACATCGATTGTGGGATTTCGCATTCGGGCTCGGCAGCCTCGTCGCGGCGCTGTGCCAAGGCTTCGTCCTGGGCGGACTGATCGAGGGTCCGAAGGTGACGGACGGTCGCTTCGGCGGCGGCCCGCTTGATTGGTTCTCGCCATTTTCCGTTCTCGTCGCGCTCGGTGTCGTGTTCGGCTACGTCTTGTTGGGAGCGACTTATCTGATCATCAAGACGGAAGGCGTCCAACAGGAGCACAGCGTGCGTATGGCCTGGCTCGGCGGCGCGCTGATGCTCGCCGCGGCCGCGGGTGTTTCCGTCTGGACGCCGATCCTGCAGCCCTATGTCGCTGAAAAATGGTTCGGCCATGGCGTCGCGACCGGCTTTGTCGCGCCGCCCGCCTTCGCCATCTTTTGTGCGGCGATGCTCGCCCGCGCTGTGGAAGCGCTACGAGCACGCGCCGTTCTTTTGGAGCGTCGGTATCTTTCTCGGATCGCTGGGCGGGCTCGCGGCGAGCCTCTATCCCTACCTCATTCCGCGCAGCGTGACGGCGGCGGCCGCCGCGTCGGACGATGTCACGCTCGTTTTCATGATGCTCGGCATCGGCACGCTGATACCGGTGATGATCGCATACAATGCCTACCAATACGTCGTGTTCCGCGGAAAGGTCACGGGTTTACGGTGACACTAGCTTTTTTCTCTTCTTGCAAGCTTGCGATCTCGTCGGTAGTTTTGCTCCTCACAGCTTTTTTTGCGGCTACGCGGGCAGAAAAATAGGGAAATAAGCTTGTGTCACTGTAATACCAGAATCGTGCGGTCACTCTGGCCGCCCTGTTCGCCTTCCCGTGGCGGCGGCGCCAAAACCGCCCGGCGCCCGCGCTTGCTGCATGAGCCGGCGCTCAATCCGGCTCATGCAGGCGCTGATCACGACTCCTTCCCAGCGAACGCTCTCAGGCGCTCCGGGTGAAGCCGATGTCGTCTTCAATGACGGCCCCCGGCCAACGGGAACCTGGCCCGGGGTGGGCAGGTTCAATTTCACGAACTCGATCTTGTCCTTCCAGACCTTGCGCAGGAAGTCCTCGAACACCTGGACCGTGAGCTGTTCTCCCGGGCAGCGTCGATAGCCGAAGCCAAATGGCGCGTAACCGGCATAGTCGGTGACCGGCAAAGGTTTGCCGTCGACCTCTCCAAAGACAGTGCCGAACCCGCTATTGGTGATGCTCGCCTTCCGGCCGTCGGCGACGTCGAATTTCGTGATGTCGAAAGGACACTTGGCAAGGCCGATCTGTTTGCATTTGGCTTCGTCGATCTGGTCGCTCGTCGGGACGGTCTTGTAGCGCTCGGGATCGAACTGCTGCGGGTTGGACCAGTGAATCGGGTCTAAGCTGGTAGAGGTGTGCGGCGTGTTCATATAGCCGTAGCGCCTGAATCGGGCGTCCAGCAGCATGTGCGGCGATTGACCGTAAAACGATCGCGGAGCGTCCGTGATCGCCGAGAGGCTTCCGCCATTCGGGGATATCGTCCGGAAGAGCTCCATCGTGAACAGTTCGAGGGGCGTGAACGGGCCGCCGTTGGCGTGATCATAATCGCCGCTCATCGTCTTGACGAACGACGCGCGCACCTCCGCGTCGCCCCCGCGCTCCCGTCGCTTTCGCGCACGGCGCGCGGGTTGATCTGCACCAGAATCGTGTCGTGTGCGAGCGGCGTGATGGTCGGGTTGCCGGCGTAACCCCCGTCCCAGTAAGGTTCGCCGTCGATCACGATCGCCTGGAACATGGT
Source organism: uncultured Alphaproteobacteria bacterium (assembly GCA_963758335.1). GTDB lineage: Bacteria > Pseudomonadota > Alphaproteobacteria > Rhizobiales > Beijerinckiaceae > Roseiarcus. Next base: position 692,626 of record CAVWVF010000006.1, read on the forward strand.
CGGCAGACAGGCGGAGGCGAGGAGGACGTCGGGCGTGATCTCCCTGTTGCGGAACACCCGGCCACGACCGGTATGCACGTTGGTCGCGGTGATGAAGAGCTTGATCGGCGCCTCGCCGAGATGGGCGAAATCGTGCTCCGGGCCAGGATGTCGCTGATCGGATTAATCCCGAGCGGGTTGAGGTCGTAGGGCGAGACGACCCGCGACATCAGGTCCATCGCGAGATATGCGGGGGACGTATCGAGCGTCCACCGGTTCATCAACCGATCGATCGGCGAGCGCTGCAAGGGGCTGAATCTCGCCGCGTCCGCGACAAGCTTCCAATACGCGTCGAGCGCCGTACGCGCACCCTCGGCGCCGCCCTGCATGAAGCCGCTGACGAGAACCGCCGCGTTCATGGCGCCCGCCGATGTGCCCGAAATTGCCTCGACCTTGAGCCACGGCTCCTCGAGGAGTTTGTCGAGCGCGCCCCAGGTGAACGCGCCATGCGAGCCCCCGCCTTGCAGCGCGAGATCGACGGGAACCGACGCTCGTGTCTTGCCGCCCGCGTTGGCCGGATCGAAAGTCATGCTCGCCCACTCCGACAAAGACTTCGCCCCTCAGGCAGTGCAAACTCAGCCGCTGATCAGCCGGGCCCTGAGGCGAGCATATTCTTGTTCGGAAATCGACCCCGCGGACTTCAGCCAATTCAGCTTCTCGATCTCGTCTGCAACGCTGAAGCCGACGACCTGGCGCAGATCGTCGCGGACCTGCTGCGCACGCGCCTGATTGCGCTCAGCCATGCCCCGGCCCTGCGTGAGGAGGTAGGCAAAAATTCCGATATAGGAAAACAGGACCAGTGCGATCACCCAGAGCACTTTTGCCCAAACGGAAACGTCATGGCGGCGAAAGAGATCGCTGGCGACGCTGACGAATAGCCAAAACCATAGGACGAACATGAATATGGCGAAGGCATCGGCAATGAAATTCCTGAATGTGAAGCCGCCGTCGAAAAGCATGGTATCTCCCTCAGCTCTCTGGCCCGGGTCGAAAGGCAGCTTCTTTTGCCCTCTCCGCAGTCAGGCGGGCAGTCAGGCGTCATTTGCCGAAACTGCAACGCAATTCCAGCCCCGCCGCCCGCTTCGCCCCGCCCCGCGACGATCCTCAGGAGCGTGTCGCCGACTTCGGCGATGAGATGCGTCAGTTCGCCCTGCCAATGCACCTCGCAGAGCCGTCCTCCGATCCGGTTCGAATATCCATATTCGGCGGTGAGGGTCAGGTGTTGCGGGCGCACGCATAAGAGGCGACGCGCTCCTGCGGTCTCACCTTGGCCTGCGACGACGAGTCGTTCGTCCCCGACGCGCACCGTGACGAAGCCGTCCGCCGCGTCTTGGGCCTCCACGACGACCAGCAGAAGATTGGCCCGTCCCAAAAATTCGGCCGCGAACCGGTTGGGCGGCCGGCGGTAAAGCTCGGGCGTTCGGCCGACCGCGCTCAGCGCTCCGTCCGGGGATGTCCCGAGGAATGTTGAAAAGGGAGGAGCGGCGTTGCTCGCCTTGAGCCTTTAGGCTCGGGGTGCTGATTCCACGAAAGGAAAGCAACGCCATGAAGAAGCATACCACGTCGACCGCAATTCCCACGTATGCGTTGAAGGCCGAGGCGCTGGCGAGCATGTCGGCGAGTTTTGAACGCTTTTGCCTTGCCGCCGGGCTCGAGACGTTGAGCGAGATGCTGGAGCAGGATGCGACGGCAGCCTGTGGCGAGCGCCACGAGCGGGGTGAGCGGCGCCAGGCGCACCGCTGGGGGCGGACCAAGGGCAAGATCGGCTTTCACGGTGGCAAGGTCGAGATCGAGCGCCCGCGGGTTCGCGGGCTCGACGGGGCCGAGCGCGTACTGCCGAGTTGGGAGAACGCCGTCAGCGAAGACTTGCTCGGCAAATGGGCGATGAACCAGATGCTGATCAACGTCTCGACGCGACGTTTCAAGCGTTCGGTCCGGTTGCCCGAGGGAGACGTTCCGGCGTCCGACGGAGCGGGGCTGTCGAAGTCGGCGACCTCCCGCCGCTTCGTGACGTTGTCGGCGGCGCGCATGAAGGCGTGGATGGAAACCAGGCTTGACGATCTCGATCTGCTGGCGATCCAGATCGACGGCATTCACATGGATGAAGATATGCTCCTCGTCGCGGCGATTGGCGTCGACGCGAACGGCGACAAACATCCGCTCGGCCTCGTCGAGGGCGCGACCGAAAACGCGACGACGGTGCAGGCGCTCATCGACAATCTCGTCGAGCGCGGACTCGATCCAACCGTGCGACGCCTGTTCATCATCGATGGCGCGAAGGCGCTGTCCAAGGCGATCCGCCGCACCTTTGGACGCGATGCGGCGATCCAGCGTTGCCAGATTCACAAGGCGCGCAACATTCTGGAGCGGTTGCCCAAATCGATGCACGCTTCGGTGCGGCGCGTCTTGCGGCAAGCTTGGGAAATGGACGACGCCGAAAAGGCCGAAACGCTCATTCGCAATCTCGCCCGCCGTCTCGAACCGGACTGGAACGGCGTTTCCGCTTCGATCCTGGAAGGGATCGACGAGATGCTCACCGTCACAAGGCTCGGCCTCCCTCGCGAACTGCGCCGCTCGCTCGCTTGCACCAACATCATCGAGAATGTCATGGGCACGGTGCGCAGGGTCTGCCGCAACGTCAAATACTGGCGCTCGCCCTCGATGGCCCTGCGATGGGCCGCCGCCGCCATGCAGGAAGCAACCAAGGGCTTCCGTCGATTGAAGGCATACAAGCATCTGCCGGCTCTGCGCGCTGCTCTTGCAAAGCAAGGCCAACAGCCGCCTTCCGACCAGGCGCTTGTTCAAATCACCGAGGCAGCGTAAATTTCAATGCGCGACGACCGCTTCGACAATTTCAACAGACGGCGGGACATCCCCCTCCTCCTTGAGGATCGCGATACGGTCGGCGAGCGCGTCAGCGCCTCGCTCTGGTCGTGGGTGACATAGAGAATCGTCAGTCCCGGCAGTTCGGCGTGGAGGCGGGAGATCTCTTCGACCATCGACCTGCGAATTTGCGCGTCGAGCGCCGACAAGGGCTCGTCGAGCAGCAGCACGCGCGGTCGCACTGCCAGCGCGCGCGATCGCGACGCGTTGCTGCTGGCCGCCGGAAAGCTCGCGCGGATAGCGCCGCAGATATTGCTGCATGCCCACCACCCTGAGCGCGTCATTGACCCGCTCTTCGACGAGCGCTTTCTCGGCGCCGCGCGCCTTGAGGCCGAAGGCGACGTTGTCGGCGACCCTCATATGTGGAAAGAGCGCATAGTTCTGCACGACCATCGCCAGCCCACGCTCATAGGGCGGCAGGTCGGTGACGTCGGCTCCTCCGATGTGAACCCGTCCCGCGGCGGGGCGGACGAAGCCCGCGACGGCGCGCAGCGCCGTCGTCTTGCCCGAGCCCGAAGGCCCGATCATCGCGAGGATCTCGCCCGCGGCGACGTCGAGGGTCAGCGGCTTGAGAACGACGGCGCCGCGATAGGCGACGCTGACCCTGTCGAACCTGACTGTCGAGTTCGACGCGGCGCGCTCCAGCGACGCCGCCTGCGCTCATCGCCTCGCCGGCGAGAGCGGCGCTCGTCATGTCAGCGGCCTGTCGCTTGGCGCCAGCGCGCGACGTCGGCGGGAAGTTCTTTCAGCACCTGAGCCCAATCCGGCGTCCAAATGGTCACGTCCCTCATGGCGTCATGCAGCCTGGCGAAATTGGCGTCGGCGGGAACCACGTCCTTCCGCACCGGCACGCCGAGGGCGACGGAAGGGCGACGGAAGAGACCGTCCCCTGGGCTTCCTTCGACAGGAGGAACTCGATCAGCTTCTTGCCGTTCTCAGCGTCCGGGGCGTCTGCGACGAGGCCGATGTCGTAAGGCAGCGGCATCGTCGAACGCTCGCCGTTCGGCCCGGCGGGCCAGAACACCTTGATGTTGGGATTGTCGGCCATCTGGGACATGTTCATCTGCAGATCGCCGTTGGCGACATAGAGCTCGCCCTTGTTGACCAGGGCGGTCAGTTTGCCGGTCGAGGAGGACGGCCCGACGTTGTTGTCCTGCAACTTCTTCAGATAGTCGAATGCGGCGTCCTTGGAGCCGAAGGCGTGGATGACCTGCAGCATGACGGCGGTGCCGTCGCCGGCCTGGCCCGGCGTCGAATATTGGGTCTTGCCCTTGAGCTTGGGATCGAGCAGGTCATCGAAAGTCCTCCCCTGATTCCGCATCAAAGGAAGTGAAGTGCCCTGTTGGTCCTGATTGATCAGTGAGATAGGCTGAGATTTGCGAATCAACGCCATCACCAACGAGGTGAGTGAGGGTGACACAGGGGCTCTTGCCGTTCCAGTACGAAAGCGAGGCGGGCGAGGCGGGACTGACCGGTCTTGCGGGGCTTCCCCTGTATTTGGAGCTGTGGCGCGCGGCCGGACTGGAGCAATCGGTGGCGCGCCACGTGGCGATGAGCGGCAGCCAAGGCTGGAGCGATCGGCAGATGGTGTCGGGGCTGGTGTTGCTGAACCTTGCCGGGGGCGAGGGTCTCGACGATCTCGACCGGCTGGAGGCGGACGGCGGTCTGTGCCGGCTGGTGCGGGCGGCGGACGCGCACGGGCGCACTCGGCGGGAGCGGCGGGCCGAGGCGCGGCGCTGGCGGCGGCAGCGGTCGCGCACGCTGCCCTCGCCGCATGCGACGGGCCGCTGGCTTACGGGGTTTCACGATGCCGGCGAGGAGGCGCGGCGGGAAGCCGGACGGGCGTTCATCCCGGCGTCGAGCGAGGGCGTGGCGGGCCTGTGGCGGGTGAACGGCGATCTTCTGCAGGCGGTTCAGGCGCAGCATCCGGCGGCGCAGGCGACGCTCGACATGGACGCCACGCTCGTTGAGACGCACAAGCGGGCGGCGCTGTACTGCTACAAGCACTTCAAGGCCTATCAGCCGCTCAATAGCTGGTGGGCCGAGCAGGGCCTGATCGTGCATTCGGAGTTCCGCGACGGCAACGTGCCGGCGGGGCATGAGCAATTGCGCGTTCTCGAAGAGGCGGCGCGCCTGCTTCCGGCCGGGGTGAGGAAGCTTTACCTGCGCTCGGATACGGCCGCCTATCAGCACGATCTTTTGAAGTATTGCGCCGAGGGCAAGAACCGGCGCTTCGGGGTGATCGAATTCGCCATCGGGGCGGACGTGACCGGGGAGTTCAGGCAGGCGGTGGCGCAACTGCCCGAGGCGGCCTGGCAGGCGCTCGATCGGATCGTCGATGGCGAGCGCTACGCCGCCGGCCAGCAATGGGCGATGCCGAGCAATTGCCCTTCCCGACGATGAGCTTTCCGACGCTGGGCCGCTACAAGCTGTTCGGCCTCGTCACCAACCGCACGCTGGCGGGCGACGAACTGATCCGCTGGCAGCGCGAGCGCTGCGGCAAGAGCGAGGAAGCGCACGCCGTGATGAAGGACGATCTCGCCGGCGGGCGGCTGCCGAGCGGGCTGTTCGGGGCCAATGCGGCGTGGTGGGCGATCATGGTTCTCGCCCACAATCTCAACGCGATGATGAAGCGTCTGGTGCTCGGCGGCGATTGGGCGGCGCGGCGCATGAAGGCGATGCGGTTTCATCTGATCGCCCTGGCGGGCCGCGTCGTGCGCCACGCGCGCCGGCTGATCGTGCGACTTTCGGCAGGCGCTCTCGACCTGATCCGCGACGCGCGCGCCGCCATCCTTTCCCTGCAGCCGGCGCCGAGCGGATGATCGCCCGGCTTCTTCCGCCAGTCCTGCAAACGCCGCCGGGCTCGGCCGGCCACGGCGTAGCCGTGACCGCAGGATCGGGGCGGGACTCGTCAACGATGCAGGAGGGCGGTCGCCTACAACCATAGCGCGAGCATGCTCGTCTCGTACCCGCCTCGACCCGCGGCCGCGGCCGAAATCCGCCCGCTCCACCGCCCGTTTCGCCCGTGCTCACGAATTAGATGCGGGATTGTGGCCTCGGCGGGTCCTTGAGCGCCGCGGAGTTGTATGGTAGGCGTCGTCGCCCCCTTCGATCTGAGTGGCGGCGGTCGGCTTGAAAGGCTGAAGCAGTCCTTCGGCCTCGGCGCGCTAGATGAACGGCGGCAATGTCACGAGGACGTCGGCCTGCGGATTCGATTCCTCTTTCGCGACGCGCTCGACGACGCCGCCCGAGCCGGCCTCGACATATTGCACCTTGACGCCAGTCGCCTTGGTGAAGCCGTCGAACTGGCGTCTCGAACCAGCTGCCCTTGCCGTCGTGCAAGCCGTCGGCGGCGTAGATCGTGACGACGCCGGACGCCGCGAACGCAGGGGGTGATCGTGTTCGACACCGCCGAGCAGGAGCGGGTCGTCTCGGTCGACCGGATCGGCGAAACGGAAGGCGAGGTGGTGGAGGAATAGCCTCCGCCGGCCTCGTCCGTCCGCCGGTCCGGCTGAGCCCGGACGCCCGCGGGCGGGCTCCCGCAAAAACTGGCAATTATATACTTGACGTAGATAGGCGGATGGTGTATGGTGTTCTTAATCGAGGACAAGCTCGTGACCATCCTTCTGACCGATCCGATCTTCACCGACCCCGACAAGGCTCGTGAGCACCTTGAAAGTCTCTATTGGCCCAATGGTCCTGTATGCCGTCATTGTGGCAACGCCGATCCCGTACGCATCACCAAGCTTGCCGGCAGGAGCACGCGCCCCGGCACCCTATGGTGCAACGAGTGTGACAAGCCTTTCACCGTCACGGTCGGAACCATCATCGAAGATAGCCATCTTCCGCTCAACAAGTGGGTTCTGGCCTTCCACCTGATGGCGTCGTCAAAGAAAGGCATGTCCGCCCATCAACTGCACCGGATGCTCGGCGTGACGTACAAGACGGCTTGGTTTCTGGCGCATCGCATCCGCGAGGCCATGGCCGACCTTGAGCCGAACAAGACTGGCGGCCCGCTCAGCGGCGCGGGCAAGGTTGTCGAGGCCGACGAAACCGTTATCGGCGGAAAGGCGAAGAACCGCGCCTATCGCGACCCCGCGCCAAAGAAGATGGTCGCGACGCTCGTTGAGCGCAGCGGGCGCGTGCGCTCCAAGCACGTCAAGGCGATCAGCTCAAAAACTCTGCCTCCGTTCGTCATGAAGAACGTCAGCCGCAAGAGCACGCTTAACACGGACGAGGCGTCCTACTACGTCAAGATGGGCCGCGAGTTCGCAGAGCATCACGCCGTCGATCACTCGCGCAACGAGTATGCCAACAAGCTCGACGGGGTCACGGTTACAGTCAACGGTCCAGAGAACTATTTCAGCATCTTCAAGCGTGGCGTGTACGGCACCTTTCACTCAATCAGCGAGACTCATTTGCATCGTTATCTCGCAGAGTTTGATTTTCGCTACAATAACCGCTCGGCGCTTGGCGTCGAGGACACCGAACGCGCCGAGAAAGCGGTTTTGGGCGCGGAAGGCAAGCGGTTGACCTATCATCAGCCTGGTATCTGAACGGCCTCACGATACAATCTGGACGCCGTCAGATAAGCCGGGGTGTCCGCCTGACACGCGATACCGCAAGCGATGGTCGCGGGATTAACCATCCCCGCCGGATCGTCCGCGCTTTTTCGGACTCGCTCCGCGCCCCAATTCGGGCCTAGCCTTCCCGACCTTCATTTCGGCTTGCCGCTTGTGCGGCGTGCTCAGAGCGCGCAACAGCGCGGCGTCGCGTCGCTGCGCGGTTTCCTCTTCGCTGTAATTCTCGGTCGGTTTCGGCATGAGCAATCAATCCAGCATTGGCCCCTATGCGTCCCCTCTAGAAAAGCATCCAGAGTTGGTACAGGCGATAGGCATGCTTACGATATAGCATGCCTAGAGCGAATGTTGGCTAGGGCCGCCTTCTTCTGACTGCGCCGCTCGGCTTTGCGCTAATATGTCCTTTCGATCCTCGCCTATTCGTTTCCACAATTTAATATAGTACAGATCTCCGAGATCTTGACCTAACCACAGCTCAGCTTCACCCCGCATCGGATGTCCGGGAAGTATTTTTTTGTGAGCCTCAGCCATCCCCTCATTTTTCGTCGCAGGCAATTTTGCAACCTCAGATACGTATCTTGATCCCGAGATACTCGTTTTGCGAGTCTTGCGGCACCGGATTTTGCGTCGCGATCATCGCTGATGAGGGCGCGTCATTCCAAAAGCCGCGTTTTCGTTGCCCTGATCTCACGTGAAGGGCCAAAAAGTGCCGAAATCAGGCCATTTTTAAAATGAGGGGATTTATGAGTTTGTGAGCTGATATTTGCCAATAAGCTTCTTAAACAAGACGCTGCTCCGGGTCTGCCGAGTGCCGCTCTCGTTCGCAAACTCACTTCATAACCGCTATCAACACGAGAAAGTCAACGAGACAGGTAACCAGACAGCCATGCCGTCCTATGAAGGGCAGTTGGCGCAATCGCATGGGTCGGAGGGGTTCGGTTCGCGCCGCTTCGCGCATCCTCGCCGATGCCGCGGCGAAGTCGACCGATTCGAGATCGCGATAGAATTCGAGACCCGGGGGCGGCGGCGTGGCGACATCGACATAGGCGGCCCACTGCGCCGGGCCGAGGATCGCAGGCAGGTCTTCCTGCCACGCGTCGATGAGGACCATTCCGGCCACCTCCTTCGGGTAGGTCGCGGCATAGAGTCGCGCGAAGAGCCCTCCGAGGGAATGGGCCGCCAGGACGTAGGGTGGAGCGATCCCCGAGGCCTGCAAAACGCCGTGGAGCTCGGCAACGATCGCGTCGGCCGTGCGCGGCATCGCCACAGGGTCGCTCCGGCTCAAATGATCGGCGTCGAGGATCGTGCCCGGGCGGATGCGGCGAAAGCCGCAGCCGCCGTGAAGCACAGGATCGCCGACGAGAGCGCCAAACGCCGCAAGGAAATACGCTATGATGTCAATGCGGCTCTTCGTCATCTCGCGTTCGGAGCCGGTGCAGCTTCCGCCGAATGTCCCCTCCGCCTTCTCGCCGACAGCGTTCGAAGCCGCGTGGCGTGAAGGCCAGGCGCGTCTTGCGGCGCTCCTCCCCGATGCGCGACACGAGATCGCGACCGAAAGCGATCACTACCTCCAGATCGAGCAGCCGGCACTGGTCATCGAGGCCATCCGCGCCGTGGTCGAGGCGGTTCGCGATCCTGGGACCTGGCGAAGGTGAACGCCGGTCCGGTCGACCGACGCGACGCACTCGTCCAGCGCGGCGTGCTGATCCTGTTTCCGAATCGCAATATACGTGACGGTCAACTATGGACGCAGCGTCTGCAGGACGACGCAATAGCGCTCGGTGAGCTTCATCAGCGTGTCGAGTTGATCCTGCGTCGCGTCCGTGTCGAGTTCGAACGTCAAGCGGATGTCGGCGAAGCCGACGGGCGCGTCCTTCGCCACGCCGAGCGTGCCGCGGAAGTCGACATCGCCTTCCGCCAGCACGCGGCCGCTCCGCAGCTCGACGCCGATCGAGGTCGCGACCGCCTTGAGGGTGACGCCCGCGCAGGCGACCAGCGCCTCGAGCAGCATGTCGCCGGAGCAGAGTTCGGCGCCGGACACGCCGGTCGCCGGATGGAGGCCCGCCGCCGCGATCGCCCGGCCGGTCTCGACCTTGCAGGCGATTGCGGCGGAATCGAGCGCGCCGCTCGCCTCGAGCGTGATGCGGGCGGCCTCAGGTTCGGCGCGGTAACGGTCCTTGAGCGGCGCCTGGATCGCTCGCAATTCGTCGGCGTTCATGGGTGAGCTGCCTCCGTTCTCGCCAGGGCGGCAAGGCTCGCACGCCAGCCGGTGTCGGCGCAATGCTTTGGCGCCCTTGTGGCGTCGCGCTGGCCGGGTTACGGCTTTCGGCAATTTGGCGGAATTGGCGCCGGGCGCGCCTTACGCTAGCCCAGGCAGAGGCAGCGCGAGCAATCGAGATCGGCATGGTGCGGCCTCCCTCCCGAACCTCTCGCAGCAGCATAGGGCTTCCAGAAGGACGCCCGTCTTCCGATGGGCTACGGGAAGAGGAGGTCCGCCTTGCCGGAACCGAGCAAGCGCGCATGATCCGCACCGGCTTCTTCTCCGGCTCCTTCGACCCGATGACCAACGGGCACCTCGACGTGATCGAGCACGCCGCGGCTTTGTGCGATCGGCTGGTGATCGGGGTCGGCTTCAATCCGAACAAGGAAGGCCTCTTCACCATCCAGGAGCGGCTCGACCTCATCCGCGCGGCGGCGGCCCCGATCGTCGAGAAAGCCGGGTGCGCGCTCGAGGTGATCAGCTTCACCGGGCTCGCGGTCGAGGCCGCGCGGGCGGCGGGGGCGACGCTGATCGTGCGGGGCTTACGCGACTCGACGGACTTCAACTACGAGATGCAGATGGCCGGCATGAACGGCGCGATGGCGCCGGAGCTGCACACGGTCTTCCTGCCCTCCTCTTCGCCGGTGAGGCCGATCACCGCGACGCTCGTCCGCCAGATCGCGTCGATGGGCGGCGACGCCTCCCCCTTCGCCCCGCCGAACGTGGTCGCGGCGCTCAAGGCGAAGTTCGCCGGGAGCGCGAAGCCGGCGGGGTAGAAATCGGAAATCGGAAATCGGAAAGAACGCTATTTCCATCGCTCCATAAGCGCATGAAGCATGCGCGCAATGATGATGTAATCATTCGCCCACGTCTCAACTTGGCTCGCGTCGAGATAGCCGAGGTCGCGCCCATAATCGAGCCAGACCCGCATTTCGTCGCTGGAACCGATCGACATGACCAAAAATCGCCGGAACTCTGGCGACGAGGCCCGCTGTTTGGCAAATCCCTCCGCCAGGTTGGCGCAGATCGACTTGCTCGCACGTCGCATTTGATCGGCCAAGGCGTATTGCTCGATCTTCGGAAAACCGAGCGTCGCCCTGTGGATATCCAGCGAGACCCGGTAGGCCCGCTGGTAAACGTCAAGGTCTTTGAATGAGCGGATAACGCTCATGACCTCTCCTTCAGATTTCTGATTTCTGATTTCTGATTTCTGATTTCAGATTTCTGATTTCAGATTTCTGATTTCTGATTTCAGATTTCAGATTTCAGACTTCAGACTTCAGACTTTAGGCTTCATTGAGGAAGGTTAATCCGGCGGCCAATTTCCGGAGAGGCGGCAGAGCGCATAACGTCTCCGCGGACCGCTGTCGGTTGTCCGCGGAGCACGGGACATGGCCAGGCGGAAACTCAGTCCGAGCGAGATCGTCGAGAGGCTTCGAGAGATCGACGCGCTCATCGAGGATGGCCGGCCTATTGCCGACGCGATCCGGCTGGCCGGGGTGCTTCCAGTCGAATACGACCAATGGAGACGCGAATACGCCGGTCTCGTGCGCACCCTCGGTCCGTTGGCGTGGGCGTCGCCAAAGCTCATGAAGAAGCCGCGCCGCGCCGGTCCCGGCCGCCCGGTCAGGACGGTCAGGTGAAGTCGCGCGTGCGGCGCGCGATGATGGCGACAAGGGGGCAGGGCGCCGGCCCTCACCCGGCCCTCTCCCGCGAGCGGGCGAGGGGGATCCCCGGCTTGCGGGAGCAGGGCCTTACCCCACGATGTCGTTGCCCGAAAACCATTGCGCGATCTCCTGCGCCGCGGTGTCGGGTGCGTCGGAGCCGTGGACCGAGTTCTCGCCCATCGACAAGGCGAAATCTTTGCGGATCGTGCCGGGATCGGCCTTCTCCGGGTTGGTCGCGCCCATGACGTCGCGATAGCGCTGGATCCCGTCCTCGCCTTCGAGCACCTGCACCACCACCGGCGCGGCGGTCATCATCTCGACCAGCTCGCCGAAGAACGGCCGCTCCCGGTGCACGGCGTAGAACGTCTCGGCCTGCGCTTTCGTCATGTGGACGCGCTTCTGCGCGACGATGCGCAGGCCCGCCGCCTCGATCCGCTGATTGACGGCGCCCGTCAGGTTGCGGCGGGTCACGTCGGGCTTGAGGATCGAGAAGGTGCGCTGAACGGCCATGGCGTCGGGTCTCTACGGGGTGTCGAGGAGAAAAGCGCGGCGCTTATAGCGGCGGCGCCCGAGGCGGACAAGACGAGCCCGCGCCTCGGCGCGAATCGTCATCGCGCAAATCGTCATCGCGAGGCGCGAAGCGACGTGGCGATCCAGGGTCGCGCCTTAGGCCTTCATGGATCGCTTCGCTTCGCTCGCGATGACGGTTCTCGCGATGACAAGGATTGCAAATCAGGCGGGGTTTCTGACGAGAGCGACCGACCGGTCGACGATGTCCCGGTAGGCGTCGGACATCGGCATTTCGAGGTTGTTGACCTGAACGCCGGCGAGAAACGAATAAAGCGCGTCCCTGCCGTCGCCGGCCCGAATCCGGTCAAACAGCATCTCCGCATAAGCGAACAGCTCGCCCTCGTTGCAGTCGGCGGGCAAATCCCAACGCTCTTATTGCAATGTGTGTTGACATGAGCGATAAAGGCTCTGGGCATTTTGGGGGCGAAGATGAAGCCGTCGGATTTCGCGGGATGGCTGGCCGCGCTGTCGTCGTTGAGTGCGGCGCAGCGCCGTGTCGTGTTTCGCGAGCTCGCGCTCGCGGAAGCTGACGATCCCTGTGAGGAGGGCGTCGAGATCTGCGAACCGAGGTCTGCGGCGGGGGACGCGAAGAGGGCCGAGGAGCGCAGCGATGCGGTTGCGGCGACGCTTTCCGCATCGGGCGAGCGCGATATTTTCCGGGAAATCGCAAAGGAGCGTTATTCGCGGACGGGATGTCCGCGCTGCGGCGCGCTCGATGTCCGGCCCTGGGGTGAGGCGAGAGGTTTGCCGCGCTATCGCTGCGTGGAATGCCGCAGGACTTTCAATCCGTTCACAGCACTCCGGTGGCCGGCCTGCACAACAAGGATCGCTGGTTCGATCAGGCGCGAGCCCTGATCGAAGGGGAGAGCCTCGCCAAGGCGGCCGACCGCTGCCAGATCCACCCGAGCACCGCCTTCCGATGGCGGCATCGGTTTCTCGCCGCTCTCAACCTCGACAAACCCAAGAGCCTTTCGGGCATCGTCGAGGCCGATGAAACATTCATACTCGAGTCCTTAAAGGGTCGGCGGGGCGGCCTCGCCAGGCCCGCGCGCCGCCGCGGCGGCAAAGCCGCCAAGCGCGGCCTCTCGGCCGAGCAGATTCCCGTCGTCGTGGCTCGCGACCGCAGCGGCGCCACGTTCGACGCCGTCCTGTCCCGCCTCGACGCCGCCAGCCTAAAAGAAGCGTTCGGCGAACGAATTCCGCCTTCAACCGATTTCTGCTGCGACGGCGGCTCGGCCATCACCGCTTTCGCCAAGCGGGCCAAGCTCAAAGTCCATGTCCTACCCGCGCCCGGCAACCCCAAGCCCGAAGAATCGCAGTTCCATATAAACAACGTCAACGCCTACCACGGACGCCTCAAAGAGTGGATGCGACGCTTCCACGGCGTCGCCACCGAAAACCTTCCCACGTACCTGAGTTGGCGCCGAACCCTCGAAGCCATGCCCGCCGATGGCGGCCCGGCTCCCTGGATCGCCGCCGCTGCCGGACTCGGACCGTATCAACACGAAACACAATAAGAGCGAATCCCAAAAGCTTCGCATGACGGCCGATATTCCGTCGACAAGCCCTATTTTGTCGGTCATGGCGCGCATCCGCTCGGTTTCTGCAAGGTCGCTCACAAAGCGGGCGAAAAGACGCTTGGACGACGGGCTCGCCACCCAACTCGCGCCCGCGTCAACCGGTCGATTCGTGGCACTGCGCCGGCGGGCGGAGCCTGCCCTTGCCAACGCAGGCTCCGGGCGCTTCTGATGGGAGCTGCCTGCGGAACGATTCGCCGCCCATCGAAAGCCATAACCATGCGCGTACTCGCGATTTCCGGCAGCCTTCGCAAGGGTTCGACCAACACCGCCGCCCTCGTGGCGCTGGCGCGGCTCGCGCCCGAGGGCGTGCGGGTGCTCCTCTACCAGGAGCTCGGCAGGCTGCCGCCGTTCAATCCGGACGACGACGTCGAGGACGGGCCGATTCCCGAGCCGGTCGAGAACCTGCGGGCGCTCGTCGCGGCGAGCGACGCAATCGTCATGGCCGCGCCGGAATACGCCCACGGTCTCCCCGGAACGTTCAAAAACGCGCTCGACTGGCTGGTCGCGAGCGAGGCCTTCGCCGGCAAGCGGGTGGCGCTGATCAACGCTTCGCCGCGCGCCTTTCATGCGCAGGCGGATTTGCGCGAGATTCTCGCCACTATGGCCGCGCGCTTCGTGCCCGAGGCCTTCGCCACCCTGTCGCTGACCGGCAAGATGGTCACCGCCGACGACATTTTGGCGGATCCGGTCTCGGCCCGGCGCCTGAAGGAGTCGCTCGCGGCGCTGACGGCGGCGATCAGCGAGGACTGAGGCCTTCGCCATTGCGCCGGCGGGCGCTTTCCGCCAAAGGGGACGGAATGCATCACGACCTCGTCCTGATTGTCGACTTCGGCTCCCAGGTCACCCAGCTCATCGCCCGGCGGGTGCGCGAGGCGGGGGTCTATTGTGAAATCCATCCGTTTTCCAAGGCGGGCGCGGCGTTCGAGACGCTCAAGCCCAAGGCGGTCATTTTCTCCGGCGGCCCGGCCTCGGTTCCGGAAGCGGGCAGCCCGCGCGCGCCCGAATCGATCATCGCGAGCGGCGTTCCGATCCTCGCCATCTGCTACGGCCAGCAGACGCTTTGCCAGCAGCTCGGGGGCGCGGTCGAGAGCGGCCATGCGGCGGAGTTCGGCCGGGCCGACGTCGAGATTCTGGAGGGCTCAGCCCTCTTCGACGGCGTCTGGGAGACGGGCGGCCGCTATCCGGTGTGGATGAGCCACTGCGACCGGGTGACCCGCCTGCCGGAAGGCTTTCGCGTCTACGCCGTGTCGGAGAACGCGCCCTACGCCGTCGCCGCCGACGAACAGCGCCGCTACTACACGACCATGTTCCACCCCGAGGTGGTCCATACGCCCGACGGGGCGAGGCTGATCGCCAATTTCCTGCACAAGGTCACGCGCCTCAGGGGCGACTGGACCATGGCGGCCTTCCGCGAGGAGGAGACCCAGCGCATCCGCGCGCAAGTTCGCAAGGGGCGCGTTCTCTGCGGGCTTTCGGGCGGCGTCAATTCGGCGGTGGCGGCGGTGCTCATTCACGAGGCGGTCGGCGATCAGCTGACCTGCGTCTTCGTCGATCACGGCCTCCTGCGCCAGGGCGAGGCGGAGGAGGTCGTGCGCCTCTTTCGCGGCCACTACAACATCCCGCTCGTCCATGTCGACGCCTCGGACGAATTCATCGGCGCGCTCGAGGGGCTCGACGATCCGGAGGCGAAGCGCAAGACGATCGGCAAGCTGTTCATCGATACATTCGAAGCGGAGGCGCGCCGCATCGCCGGCGACGGCAAGGGGCCGGTCGAGTTCCTGGCCCAGGGCACGCTCTATCCCGACGTGATCGAGAGCGTGTCGTTCACCGGGGGGCCGTCGGTGACGATCAAGAGCCACCACAATGTCGGCGGGCTGCCCGAGCGCATGCACATGACGCTCGTCGAGCCGTTGCGCGAACTGTTCAAGGACGAGGTGCGGGCGCTCGGCCGCGAGCTCGGCCTGCCGCAAAGCTTCGTCGGCCGCCATCCGTTCCCCGGTCCCGGCCTCGCCATCCGCTGCCCCGGCGGCGTCACCCACGAAAAGCTCGACATCCTGCGCAAGGCCGACGCGATCTATCTCGACGAAATCCGTAAGGCCGGGCTCTACGACAAAATCTGGCAGGCCTTCGCCGTGCTCCTGCCGGTGCGCACCGTCGGCGTCATGGGCGACGGGCGCACCTACGACAGCGTGGTGGCGCTGCGCGCGGTGACCTCGGTCGACGGCATGACCGCCGACTTTTTTCCCTACGAGATGAGCTTCCTGGCGCGCACCGCGACCCGCATCATCAACGAGGTGAAGGGCGTGAACCGGGTGGTCTACGACGTGACGAGCAAGCCGCCGGGCACGATCGAGTGGGAGTGACATCGCCTTTGGAAAGCGGCGGGCGAATCCGTCGTCACGCACGTTTTCAAGGGTTTGGGCGCCAAAATCTGCAACTTTCGCGACTCCGATTGTAGGCGCGCTCGCTGAAGCGCGCCTGACGCGGCCAGCGGCCGCGTCACCAAAGGCACAGGCGCCATTTCCGGGGCGATTATCTAGTTGACAAATGCGCTACCAGATGATGTAAGGTCGGGGGTCGACAGAGGCCGGCGCAACGGTTCCTCAATTAACATGAGGTTCATGAATTTGCCGGTACGGTAGCCCATATGCGACTATCGGCCATAATCAATGCGGAAAAGGTCAACATCTCGCATGGCGCTTGGAGCGACGAAAAGCTCAAAGCGCGAAACTTTCACCTTTCCAAGAAGCCTGGCAAAGTCTATCCCCTTACGCGGCGGTATCGATGGCGGGTTTCGACATTTGAGGCGTATGGCCGAAAGTTTCGTCTAATGCCTGCTTATCACATGACGGTTCCAGAATTTACGGCGGTGCTCGCTGAAGAGGTTGGCGAGGATTGTCGTATCATTGCGCGCCTGGAATTTCATCAGACGCATGCCGGATGGCATGCGCATGTAATATGCGGAGAACAAACGCAGCCACAGGACTAGTAAAGCCGGCTGGAGTAAGGAGGATTCCGGAGGTGGGGTCGTTTCACCGAAGCATTGCTTATATGAGGCCAGGAATCGCGATTAGCGATGACGTTGCTGCTGCAATTACGGCGGACTTTTTCAATCTCCCGCACTCGCCAACTTTGTTTGCTGTGGAGTGTCTGCCATGGACGATCTGAAAACGGCTATTTGTGATGCATTCTGTTCGAGAATAGCGGTCTCTGAGTTCGAAGGCGGATATGCCATTGGCACGCCATATAAGAACAGGTCGGGGGACAATATAGGAATTTACGCTGTCGAGTCCGATGGCAATACTTACAGGTTAATAGACAACGCGCTCACTATAGCCTTTTTAGAAGCTGAAGGTGCGACCCTTGATAACCCGTCACGCCGAAGAGCACTCGATGACCTGTTGAAAGAATATGGGGGAGCCGACTTTGACGACGAAATGGGGGAAATACATTTAGATTATGTTAAGAAAGATGAATTGGCGAGGCGGATTTTGGAGTTTTCCGCTCTTCTGCTTCGAATAAACGATCTTGCGTGGTTGTCTCAGGAGAAAGTAAGAGGAACGTTTAGAGAGGACGTTCGCGCGCTACTTCGTAAGGAGTTCGACGGAAAGGCTGTAATCAGAGAGGATGAGCCTGTCTCAGAAAGCCTGCGAGAGGTCATCCCGGACATGGTAATCGGGGCAGGCGAGCGCGATCCAGTGGCCTTATTTATTGCATCGGACGACAGTAAGATATGGCAGGCTATGAATCTGAGGCTCATTGCGGATTATGAACATAACGCCAGTCTCCAAGTTGTAGCTATGCTTGAAAGAGAGGGCGCGATCTCTCGCCACGTCCGTCAACAGGCAGATAATCGGCTAGATGCGATTCCGAGATTCGAAGGTGAGCCGAATGCAGCCATCAAGAAGGTCGTTATGCAGGTATTGGGGCGGCAGGCGGTGCTCCATTAGAATGATAGTGCAATCCCTTTAACTTCTAGGTTCGATCCAATGGCACCGGAAAACCATGATCCGCTTGCGGGCATTTCGGAACACGAGCGCAAGGTAATGGCGCGTCTCCTGCGGACTCCGCACGAGCAACAGAAAGCCGCGCCCAAGCCCAAATCGAAGCGGGCGGAAGCGCAACGGCGCCGGCGCGAGGCCGAGCGCCGCCAGCCTAGCCATCAAGCCACTTGCGGCGATTAGGCGAGCGCGATTTCTTCAGGCCGTCGGTACACCAAGCGCTTGCCCTTGGCACCTTGAATGATCTTTGCGGCGCGAGCAGTGTCATTGATTCCGCGCTTAATGCGGTTCGTGTAACGGAAGTCGAATTCCGCGAGATAGCGGTGAAGATGCTTCTCGCTGCAATGCTGGTAAACGCCAGTCATGCCGCGTTTGAAGATTGAAAAAAAGCCCTCGGCGCAATTGACGCTGATTACGATGTTGGTTTTGCGGTCGCGGTAGGCGTATTCCTCGCGGCTGTGATCGACTTTCCCGTGGTTCGCGAACTCTTTGCCGAGTTGGGTATACTGATTAGCTTCGTCGGTCATGAGGTGCGCTTCGCGGGCGATATTGGCGCGGACGATCGGCGCGAGATCATCTTTCTTGACGCCTGGAACGTGGAAAGAGCGAGCTTCGCCGCCGCGCTCAACGAGAGTAAGAACGGCGTTCTTATGAGCGTATCCGCGGCTGACGGTTTCGCCTTCCTTGCGGCCGATGAAAGTTTCGTCAACCTCGACTGGGTTTCCGTCTCCGCCCATGGGCGAGAACTCACCGGAGCGCATCGCCTCGCGGATACGGTGCTCCATAAACCAAGCCGTCTGATAGGTGACGCCGAGCATGCGGTGCATCTGATGGGCGCTCATGCCCTTCTTGCTCGACGCCATCAGGTGAATAGCCATCCACCATTTCGACAACGGAATCTTGGAGCGCTCGAAGATGGTCCCGACTGTGACGGTGAACTGCTTCTTACATGAGCCGCAGTAATATAAACCGGGGCGGGCTGACTTGCCCGTGATCTTGCCGATTTTGTCGAGGGAACCGCAATGCGGGCAGTACGGGCCATGCGGCCACATCAACGTTTCGATTGCCTCGCGGGCAATGTTGTCGTCAGTAAAGGCGGCGGCTTGGATATCGGCGGCGGACATGGGAAAATCTCCTATGCCAACCATACTACACCTAGACCAACATTTGTCAACTAGATAATCGCCATTTGGCGCGGATTCAATTGTTTCAAGCCTTTGCAGCACCATTTCCGGCCGTTTTGCACGCACCGGCCGGACCGCGAGGGCAGGGGACGCCCGCCCTCCTTGCCGCGACGGCGCGCCGCCCGGTCGAGCGGGCAGGGACAGAGCGCAGGCGGCGTTCGGAAGCGCTGCAAGGCCGGGCATTCGGTTCGATCCTTTCGAAAGTGCAAGATTACCACGGCTCCCAACTTTTGTACACTTTTTGTTCTCAGTCGTGTTGCGTGGAACCGATGGCGTGGCCCTCGCGAGGCCCGGGCTCATCAACGACCGCCGATTTCAACCCACAGGAGATGAGCTTCGTGGCGCGCACCGCGACCGTCATCATCAACGAGGTCAAGGGGGTGAACCGGGTGGTCTACGACGTGACGACCAAGCCGCCGGGGACGATCGAGTGGGAGTGAGGGATACCGTAAAGCACTGAGCGCTCCAGTGCCAAGCTGTCCGTAGAACATTGAACGGCTCGAACCTGCTGCCTATATCTTCAGCTGTGACACCATCGAAAAACCAGAAGCGTGGGACAGCAGGATTATGGTGCCGGGGCGGAATGACGATTGCTGGTGTGGAAGCCGCCGGAAGTACAAGCATTGCCATTATCAGATCGATGCGGCACCGGAAGACTGGAAATACGCCGCATCGCAGTCGGTCTACGCGCGAAATTGGAAGACCACAGCGCAACATCACTTCGGTCGCGGCGTTTATCACTGGTTGTCCGAACAATTGGCCGAATTCAAACCAAAGCGCATTCTCGATGTCGGTTGCGGTAGCGGTCACGGTCTCGTCGCGCGAGGTTCTCGGCTCCGGTGTTCTGATCGTCGCTGTCGACGAGAACCGGGCTTGTCTGCAAGAAGCCCGGGACACGCTTCGCCGTATTGGGGTTGATGCAGAGATCGTCAACCGTATGTCGGTCTCTCGCACTGCTAGCGGCTACGCTCATGTCGCTGGCCCGTTGACGCTCCCATTCGATGCGGCGTGCGTGCTCGTCGAATCCGATATCTGCAATGATCCATATCTCGTGCCCGCGCTACAGTCGTCTGGCGCTTTCGACGCAGTCACCATCTGGTTGACCGTCGTTCACATGCTGCGCCAGGAGAATGTGAACGTGAAGGTGCGCGGCGTCGGTAGCGATGGTGATCATCGCCTCTACGTTCAGAACGCGACCTACGAGCTTGCGGACCGGGTCCTGCGATCCGGCGGACTCCTTCAGGTCGCTGATCGAGGCGTGGCCCCCAACTCGGCGCTGCTGCGCGCCGACGTCCTCCAAGCGCATGCGGACCAGGCATCGGTGACGTCGCTGCAGGTCCGATCGCTCACGCATCGGCTCTACGACGAACCGAACACTGGTAGAACGCCCGTGGGGCTGACGCCTGGGACGTCAGGACTCGTACCCGAGATCTTCCAGTTGGCGGTCCTCTCGGTCATCTCCGTCAAGCCTTGAGCGCGGCCATGGAGAACCAGACGAGCTCAGGGTTGAAGAGACTCAACGACCGGGTGCTGAAGCCGGGCGATATCGTCCTCACGACGTCAACAGCTGCGGTCAGCAAGGCTGTTCGTTTTGCGACCCGTAGCGATATTTCGCACGCGATGATCTGTGTCGAGGATCACTCCGTCATCGATGCGACGGCCGAGGGTGTACATGCCCGCAACACGCAGCGGCTCTTCTTCGAGAATGAATGCTCGTTCACGTCCTGCGGCTGCGCGAAGGCCTGTCGGACGCCGCAACTCGCCGTGATCCGGACCTTCATGCGCGGGCGCATCGGCACGCAATACTCGGTCAAGGAGGCGGTGTTGACCGCGATCGGCGGCGCTCGTCAACCGAGCAAGAAGCAGTTCTGCTCCCGACTTGTTGCTTTCGCGTCGGCGGGCATACAGCTCGTCCCAGATCCGAGCTTCTGCTCCAATCTGAAAGATAGCCCGCCGTTGGTCGCAATCGCCGATACGACGGTCCCTGTTACAGCCGAGGAAGCAGCTTTGTGGGAAGGGACGCGAGACGTCCCGCAAATGATGAGGGATGCGACCAACGCTTTTCTCGGCGGCGCTCGGTCGAAGAACAGCGCGATCCAAACGTTCGACGACGTCCACCGACACCTTCTGGCCCACCCCGAAGACGATGATGGATTTTCCCGGTTGCTCGAAACGTCGGGTTATCTCTCGATCTGGAAGATCGATCAGGACGAGAACCCTTGGCAATATGATCTTGAACTCATGCGCGCCGGACCAGCCGACGAGATCGAGAATTATTGCTGGAGCGTCCTGGCGAATGAGGATGCAGGGCCCAACCGATACATCGTCAACCGCGGCGCGTATATGCTCTTAGCGCGACAGTACGACCTGCATTTCTTCAGGGTGATGGCAGAACTGCACGACCTTGTCGCCACGCTCCATCGACGCCGCGTGGACATCGCGGCCGAGTGGCTCAAGGCAAATGGTCATCTCATGACGTCCGCGAAGCCGCATCTGACGCCACATAGTCCCGAATGGTTCGCTGCGCTGCAGCAATGGGACCCAGCGAAGGCGATGATGACGCGCAAGGTCGTAGAGCTTGCGGGAAGAACGGACGTTTGCTCGATTTGTGGCGACGATCCTTGCGACAGGGAAAGCTCAGGAGAGGAGAATGAACATGAAGTTCTGAAACCTTTCATCGCGATCCAGAGGGTTCAACTCCCTCCCGGTAAAGGTCAGCCAACCAGCCGGAAGCGAGCCTTGCATGGCGGGCGGCGACGCCCGTCGTGAAGCGTAGGCAGCAGGTGCTGAAGCCGCGTGAGTAGCCTCGAAATTTCTATCGCTGGAGCCTTCGCTGTGGGTGCGCGGAGGGCAAGGACGAGGTGCTGGCAACGCTTGACGACGTAGATCACCGGATCACAATCCTTGGCGAGGCTGTAAACGAGAGCATTCAACAAATCGAGACCATTTTCTCGTGCTCCGCGGTAATCGAGTCAACGGACGCAGTGAAGCTCCGTGCGGCACAGCGGGCGATTGACAAGAAGGCGCCGTTCCACAAGGACAAGAAGAGTATCGGGGATGCGATCCTTATTGAATTCTACCGGAATATTCTGGCCAGACGCTCGGACGACGCGATCTATGCGTTCGTCACGCTCAACAAGCACGACTTTTCCAACATGGCGGTTGACGAGCGTCAGCCCCACCCGGATCTGGCCGAACTCTTTGCCGACGCCAAATCCATTTACGCGCTGGCACTGGGCGAGGTGTTGAACCGCTACGCGCCAGAATTGATGGAAGAGGCGAGGTGGGAATTTGAGTACATGGAAGAGCCGCGGTTGCTGAGCGAACTCGTTGAAGCTGAGAACCTCCTGTTTCGCCAGGTTTGGTACAACCGCCACTGGAATCTTCGCGTCGCCATTGAACGTGGCAAGCACAAGGTCGTAACGAGAGAAGAACGGGATCAGGTGCCGCCGAAGCGACGTCAGAAGATTTTACGGTTGACACGGTATGGGCGGGCGCCCTCGCTGCCGCGAAGAGAACCGAGGACGAGGTTGGTATCGAAAACCTTGGTCCGTGGACAGACTTCGAGTGGGGCATGCTTAACGGCAAACTCAGCGCGCTTCGCTGGGCGTTAGGCAGCGAGTGGGATTTTCTGGATACCTAGTCTGGCCGCCGTCACCGAGTTACTGGTTGAAATTGAAGGCGAATGTATTGCCGGAGATGTGGCGTGCGCGAAATTAATGGCCAGGACATTGAATGGGGTGGTGAACTCTGGAAGTATTTCCGGATCGAGCGTTTTGTTTCTACCTTGGAGACTGGGATGCTATATTTCGCCTCCGCCAATCAATTCGTCGACCTTTTCGAAGGGGCGGTCGCGGTCCAAATGGATGATACCCCAGTAGATCCCCGATATGCGGAGATGGAACCCACGGAGAAGGCGTTCTTCGAGTTGAAGAGGCTCACAAAGATTAGCTGCTGGCACCGTGCCGCGTATGAGAGCGACGCGATGTGGAAGCTCTATGCGGGCGAAAACAAGGGCATCGCTATTTGTAGCACACGGGAACGCTTGCGTGCTGCCTTCAAGCCGTTCCGTCTTAGAGCCCAGTACGGAATCGAGGATTTATGGGCGGGCCCTGTTGAATACGTCGACCTAACGCAGGTGCGCATGAAGGGCGTTGGGATGCTCGAACAATTCTACTACAAGCACCGTGCGTTCGAATGGGAGCGCGAATTCCGGTTGGTGATCTCGCTCCGAATGGCGGAAGAGAATGCAGTGCAGGTCCCGGCTGACGGTATCTCGGTTGAAGTTGATCTCGACGTGCTTGTAGAACGGATCGTGATGGGTTCGACGACGTCGCGTGAAGAGCGCGACTTGGTCACGCGGCACGTCGAGCGCGCGCGGCTTGGGGACCGCTTGCAACGTTCCACGCTGCTTGGTCGCCCCCGATACGTATGACTTGTATACCCTCTCGATAAGAATGATTTACAGCAAATTACATGATACTTGCGTATTTAACCGCCCGATGAGGGTCCTCAGACTGTGGCGTCATAAGGCAGACTGGGGAACGACGCACCGGCCATGATCACCAGAAACCGGGAGATATGCACGCGTCACAGAAATCCCCGCATCATCAACGAGGCTCAGGGGGAACCGGGCGGTGTACGACGTGACGAGCAAGCCGCCGGGGACAATCGAGTGGGAGTAGACGACGTTCCGCCTTGCCCTTGGCGCGAGGGGATGATATCATTGATATCAGGAGCGTAGACATGCCTGATCTGCTGGTGCGAGGGGTCGACGAGGAGCTCGTCCGGGCGCTCAAGGAGCGCGCCGGGGCGCATGGCCGAAGCGTGGAGGCCGAACATCGGGCCATTCTCGCCGCTGCGCTCGCGCGTCCCAAGCGGCGAAGCTTCGCCGAGGTTCTGGCGTCGATGCCGCCGGTCGGCCTGGACGCGGATTTCGAGCGGATCGAGGCCGGCGGGGACGCGCGCGGTGTATTTGATTGACACGAATGTCATCAGCGAGGCACGAAAAGGCGACAGGGCGAACCGGGGCGTCGTCGCTTTCTTGAGAGAGCTCGCCAACTCCGGCGACCTTGTCTTTCTCGCCTCCATCACCATCGGCGAATTGCGACGCGGTGTGGAGCTTATCCGCCAGCGCGGCGACGCTGATCAGGCGGAGCGTCTCGAGGCATGGCTGGGAAGTGTGATCGAGCAATTCGGCGAGCGCATCCTGCCCCTCGACGCGGACGCCGCTCAGGTCTGGGGCCGTCTCAGAGTCCCCAATCTCGATCATGCGCTCGACAAGCAGATCGCTGCGATCGCCCTCGTCAATGACCTCACGCTCGTCACCCGCAATGTTGCGGATTTCCAAGGGCTGGGGGTCAGGCTTAGGAATCCGTTCGTTCCCGAACGGCGCAGCGAATAGGAGGCGCCGTGAACCGGGCCGTTTACGACGTGACCTCGAAGCCGCTGAGGACGATCGAGTAAGAGTGAGGGCGGGCCGGCGGACGCGGCGCTATCGCGCTCGGCCTGTGTAGGGCAGAATGGGGTCTCTTCGACGATCCTGTCCGCGCGCCCAGCGTTCGCCGAGTCGTCCGGGAGCCGCCAATGACCCAGCGACCGCCTGTTCCGCTGTTCACGCGCGAGACCGCCATTCAGAAAGTGCGCGCGGCGGAGGACGCGTGGAACACGCGTGATCCCGCGCGTGTTCCCAACGCCTACACGCACGACAGCCGCTGGCGAAACCGCGACGAATTCTTCTCGGGCCGTGAGGCGATCGCCGCGTTTCTCGCGCGCAAATGGGCGAGAGAACTCGATTATCGACTGATCAAGGAGCTGTGGGCGTTCACCGAGAACCGCATCGCGGTGCGCTTCGTCTACGAATCGCACGACGCCGACGGGCAGTGGTGGCGCAGTCACGGCAATGAGAATTGGCTGTTCGACGCCGACGGCACCATGGCCGAGCGCCACGCCAGCATCAACGACGTGCGGATCGCCGAGTCCGAACGCCTGTTTCGTTGGCCGCAGGGCAGTCGGCCGGACGACCATCCGGGCCTGACCGAGCTGGGGCTATGAGATAAGCCAATCCGGACTTGGGGCCGAGTTGCCGGGCGCTCGGCAAACGGCGAACGAAGTCATAGAAATAGCGAAGCCGCACGGGGCTGGGAAAAAACTCACGCCCGCCCGGATCGCGCAGTCACAAGGAGAGAAGCTCATGCTGACGCTCATCCACGCGCCGCGCTCGCGCTCATCAAGGTTCCTGTGGCTCCTTGAGGAGATCGGGGAGCCCTATGACATCCAATATGTCTCCATCCGCCGCAGCGATGGGTCGGGCGCGCTCGATCCTTGCCAATCCGCATCCCCACGGCAAGGTCCCGTTCCTGAAGGACGGCGGATCGATGGTTTTCGAGCAGACAGCCATTGCGCTCTACCTGGCGGACAAATTCCCTGACGCACGTCTCGGGCCGGCAATCGGCGATCCCGCGCGAGGGGCGTTTCTCACCATGCTCGCCTATTATTCAGGCGTGCTCGAGCCGGCATTCACGTCGAAATTCCTGAAGGTCGTTGTGCCACGCGGGACAGCAGGCTGGGTCGATTCGGACGAGGCGATGACTTTCGTCAACGCGCGCATCGCTGCACAACCCTATATCGCGGGCGAGACGTTCACAGCGGCGGACGTGCTCTATGCCGGCGCCTTCGCTCTCTTCATGGACTCGCCCTTGCTGGGCGAGAAGAAGACCAAAGCGCTTGAGGATTACGTCGCGCGCTGCGTCTCGCGGCCGGCGCGCGCACGAGCTGCGACGAAGGATCAGAGCCCTGTTTGAAGCGCGCTCGGAAGCGGCTTACGTCGGTCGACGGCCATGACCGCCGACTTTTTTCCCGTTCGACATGAGCTTTCTGGCGCGCACCGCGACCCGCATCATCAACGAGGTGAGGGGCGTGAACCGGGTGGTCTCCGACGTGACCAGCAAGCCGCCGGGGACGATCGAGTGGAAATGAAAGGAAGTAATGGTAAGTCGCCATCGAGGGAAACGCGACGGCGATGCAATGGGAGCGTCGAACCTGCGGGCCCGATAAAGCAAGCGTGCGCCGTTGGCTCGCTTTTGGACGCCGATCATCCCGAAAACGGGGCCTGCTCCAGCCGCCCGCGCTGTTGTCGTGCGTCTGTCTCGCGTCTTCCGCTGCCGCCGCGGAGAGCCCGCGCTGATCTGAAGCCGACGTCGATCGGAGGTCGCCGCCATGTTGAAAGCGAAACTGGATCGTGTTCCCGCGGACGAACGCCTCGCAACGCCACTCGTCTCCAGGCGGAAGCATGGCGCTCCGGACATGCAGGAAGAGCTTTCCGTCGCGGAACGGACGACGTCTGAAGTAGCGCCGGCTCTCGCGAGACCGGATGGAGCGCCTCACCGCCCGAGATTGGCGGGCTCCGCGGCGAGCTCGGGCAGCGCCTGGTAGAGGTCCGCCACCAGACCGTAGTCGGCGACCTGGAAGATCCGCGCCTCCTCGTCCTTGTTGATGGCGACGATGACCTTCGAGTCCTTCATGCCGGCGAGATGCTGGATCGCCCCCGAGATGCCGACCGCGATGTATAGCTGTCCAGATTCGCCGTCATCTGCTCCTCGAGTTTCTTCGCCACCGCGTTCTGGGTCGGACGAAGATCGGGAAGACCGACAAACTCTCTCCCCTCGGCGGGCGTGCAGTCGATCTCAACCGTCACTTTCATCTGTCCAACGCTCCGATCCTGCCTGCTTCGATGTGCGGCGCGGACTTTGCCGCGCCGCTCGCCGAGTCCGACTTGACGTTTGCTGTCGAAACACCGTTCAGGTCTTTGGCTTGTTTCGGTCTCCGCCTCGCTCAAAACTCGCGCGAAGCTCCGCGATGCTGGCGACAATTCTGTCGCTGGCAATCTTGAGCGCCTCGGCGTTCGACTTTCTGACCTGTTCGGCAATATCCCTCGTATGGTCGATCGCGGCATCGAACGCCTTGCGCGCCATTTCGCTTTGCTTGGCCAGAATCTCTTGCGGATCGCCGCTCGGCTTGAAATTGCGCGCCGTATCGAGGGCTTCGCGAAACGCGGATTCGATCATCTCTCTCTGCTTTGCCGCCAATGACTTCATCCCGTCTGAGGCCACCAGGGCGGTCTGCGTGAGGGCCTCGAAATTCTTGCGGTGCGTCTCGACCAGTTTGTCGACGTCGACCTTCGGAAGACCCAGGTCGGATGCGAACTGCTTGACGATGTCGACGAACGATTGCGATTCCCTTGTCATGTCGTCCTCCTATGTTGAGCGAACGGTTCGACCCCGTGTCGGCCGTTCGCCGTGCTGCGCTAATGCAACCCCAGAGCGTGCTCGCCTGCGTAGAGAGCCAGGCCGGCCAACCCGCCGATAAAGGTTCCGTTGAGGCGAATGTATTGCAAGTCGCGGCCAATATTCAGCTCGATGATATCGACCATCCGCGCGATGTCCCACGATCGAATTTGATCCGTGATAAATCGCGCAATGTCCCGTTTCTGACTTTGAACGAAAGTTTGCAGGACCTTCACCATGCCGGCGTTGATTTCGGCCCGCAACCGCGGCTCGTGGGCGAGTTTGCGGCCGAGGTCGGCAAGAAAACGAGCGAGATGGAATTCCAGAATTGAGTTCCTGCTCCGCGCGTCCTTCTCGAGGAAGCGCCTGACGCTCAGCCAAAGATCCTCGGCGAGAGCCGTGATCTCAGGGCGAGCCAGCAATTCGCGCTTCAGCGTCTCCGCCTTGTCTGCGTATTCCGGCGAGGATCCCAGTTTCTCGACGAAATCTTGGACGAACCGGTCGAAGTCATGGCGCAAGGCATGATCGGGGTCGGTCTGCGCTTCGTGGATGAAACTTGAAACCAAAGTGACCAGTCGCCGCAACACGTAAGCGTCCGCACGGAACAGGGTGAAAAGCGACGGCAGTTCGCCGCGTATTTTCTCGCGAATAGCGTTGAGCGTCTGCTCATCTCGCAGAAGCTGATCGAGTCCGGCGAGAATTTCATCGAAAATGCGCTGGTGGCGCTGGTCCTCGACGAAAGCCGACATCAGCTTGGCCGCAAGAGGGGCCACTTCGAGAGCCTCGATCTGTTCGAGGACATGTTGCGCCATGAAGGACTGCAGCCCTGTTTCCTCGATGGCGGACAAAGCTTGCGGCAGCAGCCGGAGAGCGAATCGCGAAAGCGACAGGCTCCGCTCCTCGTCGGCCAGCCAGTCTGCGGCTTCCGCGGCGAAGTCGACGGACCTCAGTTTTTGCTCGATCGGGTCGGGAGCAAGAAACTGCTCCTCAACGAAGTCGCCAAAGCTTTCGGCTATGCGCTCGCGGTTGTTCGAGATGATCGCGGTGTGGGGAAGAGGAACGCCGCAGGGATGCCGGAACAAGGCGACGACCGCGTACCAGTCGGCAAGTCCGCCCACCGCCGCCGCCTCCGCCCAGGCTGCCACGTAGCCGAGGCTCCAATGATGGCTCTCCAGCAATCTCGCCGCGAAGGCGAGAACGACGCTGAAAGCCAGAAGCGTCGTGGCGATGATTTTGATGCGCGCCAAATCTCTCGAGCGTTGCAGGTCCGATGGAGATCGCTTGAGCGAAGCCGGAAGGCTCGCTTGCGGACTGAGGATCGGCGCGGGCAAATCCATCTCACCCCTCGCCGACGAAACGTTGAAAGAGCTTCGCGGTTTCCCGCGGCATCGTGACGATGAACAGATGGCCGCACGCCATCACTTCCAGCCGCGAGTTCGGAATGAGCCGCGCCAAGATCTGGCCATTGACCATCGGCACGATTGGATCGTCGCGTCCCATGACGATGAGGGTCGGCTGCGTCAGGGAGTGCAGCCACAGGAGACTCGTCCAACCCGTCACGGCCAGCAGTTGGTAGAGATAGCCGAGGTTCGAGGCCCCCTTCATGTTTTCTGCGTGCGCATGAATGAGGCTCGGATCCTCGCGTAGGTTCCCTCCGTAAATTTCCCCAGCGATGGAGCGCAGGTAATTCGGGTCGACGTAGCGGCGTGGGCTCGCCATCTTCCAGAGCACCGACAACTTGCCCGGGACCATGATGACCCCGGGCGATGTCGCCGCCAGGATGAGCCTCCGGCAAACTTGGGGATATTGATGTGCAAATTGCTGGGCGATGCCGCCGCCCCACGAGACGCCCGCGACATCGGTCCTGTCATAGCCGAGTTGGCGCATGAGCCCGGCTGCCCAACGTGCGACAGTCGAGGGACGATAAGGCAGTTTCGGCAGAGGCGAGCCGCCTACGCCGGGAATGTCGAAGATCACGGTCTCGATATCGCCCATCTCGCGCATGAAAGGCTCGGCCAGTTCGACATTGGCGCCGATGCCGTTGAACAAGAGAAGCGGCGGACGGTCCTTGGCCCCGGGCTTGATCGAGACCCACAAATCCTGGCCGAGGACGCGCACCATGCGAGCATTCATCGCGCGTCGGCCCCTTCGAATTGTTTCGTTCCGCTCATCCAAACGCTCTCGCTTTGGGAATTCGCCGTCACGCATCAAACACATAGGTTCCGGGCGCGGCTTGGCCCGGTGGATACTCGGCGTTTCCCAAAGAACCCGGCGCCCTAACCTTGTCGCCCGACCGGGTCGACAGCCATTGGCTCCAATGCGTCCACCAGCTCCCCGATTGCTTCGTCGCGCCGGCCGCGAACGCCTCCGGGTCGGGCAAACTCGCCGGCCCGGTCACGAACGTCGCCTTGGGGTTTCCGGGCGGATTGAGCAGGCTTTGCAAGTGGCCCGCGTTCGACAGCACGAACGTCGTCGCGTCGCCGAGAATCCTGGCCGTCTGATAGACGGACTTCCATGGCGTGATGTGGTCGGTCACGCCGGCGACGACATAGGTGTCGAGCCGGACCTTCCCCATGTCGACCGGCGTTCCGGAGATCGTCAGGGCGCCTGGATTGCGGAACGGATTGACATTGATCAAATCCAGATAATCCGAGTGGAGGCGCGCCGGCAGCGAGGTCGTGTCGCTGTTCCAGTAGAGGATGTCGAAGGCGGGCGGCGCGTTGCCGAGGAGATAGTTGTTGACCCAATAGTTCCAGATCAGATCGTTCGGCCTCATCCAAGCGAACACTTTCGCGAGATCGCGGCCATCCAGCACGCCGCGAAGTTGGGAGGCCTTCCGCGCGGCTTCGACAGTCTGAGGCGTGATCAATGCGCCGAGCGCCGTGTCCTCGGTTGTCGACGGATCGAGCGTGCAGACCGCGAGGATCAGGTTCTTCACCTTGGATGAGCCGCGACCGGCTTGCCATGCTGCATAGGCCGACGACGTGATCCCGCCCGAACATGCCCCGAACAGCGAGACATCCGCGCTGCCCGCGATGTCCCTCACAGCGTCAACGGCTTCATCGACCGCCTCGACATAGGTGTCGAGCCCCCAGTCGCGCTGTTCGGCGGACGGGTTTCGCCAACTGATGCAAAAGACCTGAACGCCTTCGCGCAGCAGGAACTGGATCATGCTCTTGTCGGGAGACAGATCCAGCGAATAGAATTTGTTGATCTGCGGTGGGACGATGAGGAGCGGGCGCGCCCAAACCTCGGCCGTCATCGGCTTATACTGAATGAGCTCGAAGACCTCGGTGCGAAACACCACCGCCCCGGGTGTGGTCGCGAGATTCTTGCCCACCTGAAACGGCTTGGCGTCGACTTGCGACGGCATGCCGCCGTTCCCGACGAGGTCTTCAAAGTAGTTTTTCAGTCCCGACCAGAGGCTCTCTCCCCCCGTATCGACCAGCTTCTTCAAAGCGGCAGGATTGGAAACCAAACCGTTCGTCGGCGACAGCGCATCGACGAGGATGTCCGAGATCAGCTTGGCGCGCGCGCGGTCCTGGTCGTCGAGGTCGACCTTGTCGACAAAGGCATGGATCGCATCGCCCCAGGCGAGGTAACTCTGAAGCAGCTTTTGGTGCAGACCGCTCGTTTTCCAGGCGGGATCGCTGAAGCGTTTGTCGCCCGGCTGTGTGGCGCGCGCGCTTTCCCCGGCGACAATTTTGCCGAGGTCGCCCATGAACGAGAACCATTGCTTGACTGCGATTTGCTGGCCAATCGCCGCCTTGAAGACGGTTTGCGCCGCGTCGACAAAGTCTCGGCCGCGCAAACCCACCATCGGACTGAGCGCCAGAGTGTGCTTCACCGCCTCATCCGCGATCGCGTCAGGCGCGGTCTGATCGTTTTCGGCAATTTTCGCCATCCGACTTCACTCCCCTCACTTGGAGCTCTTCCGCGGGACGAGCAACGCCAGGGTTTCCGCGATCAGGGCGGGCTTGTCGCTGTTCTCGATTTCAATGGTGTTTATTGTTTTGACCAGAAGCTGTCCGCCGCCTCTCTCCTCGACGTTGTCCAGAACGACCCGCAATCGGACGCGCCCGCCGGCCGGGACCGGCGCCAGAAAGCGAACCTTGTCCAGGCCATAGTTGAAGCCGGCCGCAGCGTCAGAAGGAACGACGCCGACGTCGAGGGATAGCGGACCGATCAACGATAGGGTCAGATAGCCGTGCGCGACGGGCCCTCCGAACGGGCTTTCCCGCTTGGCCCGCTCGACATCGACATGGATCCACTGATGATCGCCGGTGCATTCGGCGAACTCGTTGATCCGCTCCTGGTCCACGACCATCCAATCGGACACGCCGAGCTCGCTGCCCAGACGGTCCTGTAGGTTCGACATCGTCAATTCGTTCATCGTCATCCTCATTCGGAACCGCGGCCTTGCGCGTTCGTAGCGCGACAGATGACCGCGGATTATTCGTCCTGCGTGTAGCGCGCTCGAAGCGCTTTCTTGTCGATCTTCCCCACGCTCGTTCGCTCGAGCTGATCGACGAACAAGATGGTTTGAGGAACGCCGTATTTCGAAATGACGCCCTGGTCCGCAAACGCGCCGACATGGGCCTTGATCGCGTTTTCCGTCGGCGCCTCTTCGGCCTGATAGTCGCGGACGACCAGCGCCACCGGACGTTCGCCCCATTTCTCGTCCTTGACGGCGATGACAGCGGCCTCTTTGACCCCGGGGGCTTTCATGATGATGTCCTCGAGCTCGAGGGACGAAATCCATTCGCCGCCGCTCTTGATCACGTCCTTGATGCGATCCGTGATCTGCAGATAGCCGTGTGGCGACATGTTCGCGATGTCGTTGGTGTGCATATAGCCGCCATGCCAGAGGTCCTCTGACGCCGTCGGGTTCTGGTAGTACCCTTGCGTGAGCCACGGCGCGCGAACGACGATTTCGCCGGATGATGAGCCGTCGTGGGCGACATCCTTCATGTCGGAGTCGACGATGCGGATGTCCACCAGGGGAATGGGGCGTCCGGTCTTGGTTCTGAAGTTCACTTCCTCGTCCGCGACGCCGCTGAGCATCGACGCCTTGAGATGCGCCAGGGTGAGAATCGGGCCTGTCTCGGACATTCCGTAGCCGGTAAAAATATCGATGCCGCGCGCCATCGCGCGCAATGCGAGCATTTTCGGCAGAGCGGCGCCTCCGATCACCATCGTGAGACCGCTCAGATCCGTATCGGTGCTCGCCGGGGCGTCCAGCAACATGAGCAGGATCGTCGGCACGCAATGGGTAATGGTCACGCCCTCGTTCGTGATCAGCTTCAAGAGCAGATCGGGAACGTAGCGCCCAGGGTAGACTTGCTTGGCGCCCGCGGCGGTCGCGGCGTAAGGGAACCCCCAGGCGTGGACATGGAACATCGGGGTGATCGGCATGTAGACGCTTTCGCTGTGAAAGCGGCCCTGCCTGGGCGCCATTCCGAACGCCGCAAGTTCGCTGATCGTGTGCAGGACCATCTGCCGATGGCTGAAATAGACGCCCTTCGGCGCTCCCGTCGTCCCGCTGGTGTAAAAGGTCGTAGCCTGCGTGTTCTCGTCAAAGCCCGGAAAGTCGAAATCCGGCGAACCCGCCGCCAGCATGTCTTCATAGTGCCCCGCGATGCCCTCCTCGCGCAGGACGAACAAATCGTTGTCCGACATGACGACGATCGTCCTGACCTTTGACAGGCGGGGTCGGATCGCCGCGAGAAGCGGAAGGAACTCGTCATTGACCAGGAGCGTCGTCGCGCCTGCATGTTCGATCGTGTAGATGATTTGCTCATGCGACAGACGCACGTTCACCGTCTGCAAGATCGCGCCCATCATCGGGACGGCGAAGAACGCTTCCAGAAACCGGTGAGTGTCCCAGTCCATCACGCCGACAGTGTCGCCGGGGCGTACGCCCAACTCCTTCAGCCCGCTCGCCAAACGACCGATGCGGTCGCGCAGCATGCGATAGGTGAAGCGCTTCTGATCGCGGTAGACGATCTCCTGGTCCGCCGCATGCAGCATCGAAGAGTGAAGAAGATGCTTGATCAGAAGGGGATACTGATATGCGGACGGTGTTACGTCGATTAATCTGCCCGACACTGTTTCCTCCCTCCCTTGGCTCTCTCGTTATCGAGTCGGCCGCTCACGCGCGGCGCGAGGATCTCTCACCTTTAGACTAGCAACGACTTGCGCAAGAGTCTTTCGTAATGGCGCGGCATCTCTGCCGCTTCCCGGAGCGGGGCGTAAGGTCGCTATCGGCCAATTAGGGGTTTCTTTCGGCCATTCCGGGCGAAAAGCGCGCAGACGAAGCAAATCCTGCCGCGTCGCGATCGGCACGGCACGACGCGGATCATCTGCGATAAGGCGGCCGCGGGATAAGAACGCCGAAGCGACCGTATCCACGAACGGGACTGCGGCGAGTCACAGTCCGCCGGCATTGCTTGCCGTCAACGTTCGTCTGAATTCTTGCGGCGAAGCGTGGTTCCAGCGTCGAAAAGCATGGCGAAAATTCGCCGTTTCGCTGAAACCCAGGGCATGTGCAATGTCATCAATCGTCATCTGTGTATCGCGCAGATATTTTATCGCCACCTCCGCCCGCAACTGATCAAAGATATCGCGAAACGAAGTGTCTTCGTCGCGCAATTTGCGACGAAGCGTCCGCACCGGGACGCCGAGATGCGCGGCGACGCGGTCCAGGCTGGTGTGTCGTCCCAATGTCGCCAGCAAATAGGAGCGCACCTTTCCAGCGACGCCGATCCGGTTTTGCAATCGATCTTGCAGGTCATCGCAAAAAGCGGCGACCGACGCGTAAGTGATTTCGTTGCCGAATTGCGGGGCGCCGTTCAACCAGTCCGCGTCAAGCAGGAAGCGGTTTCGCGGCTGCCGAAGGGGATGTCCCGAGGAATGTTGAAAAGGGAGGAGCGGCGTTGCTCGCCTTGAGCCTTTAGGCTCGGGGTGCTGATTCCACGAAAGGAAAGCAACGCCATGAAGAAGCATACCACGTCGACCGCGATTCCCACCTATGCGTTGAAGGCCGAGGCGCTGGCGAGCATGTCGGCGAGCTTTGAACGCTTTTGTCTTGCCGCCGGGCTCGAGACGCTGAGCGAGATGCTGGAGCAGGATGCGACAGCGGCCTGTGGCGAGCGCCACGAGCGGGGTGAGCGACGCCAGGCGCACCGCTGGGGGCGGACCAAGGGCAAGATCGGCTTTCACGGTGGCAAGGTCGAGATCGAGCGTCCACGGGTTCGCGGGCTCGACGGGGCCGAGCGCGTACTGCCGAGTTGGGAGAACGCCGTCAGCGAAGACTTGCTCGGCAAATGGGCGATGAACCAGATGCTGATCAATGTCTCGACGCGGCGTTTCAAGCGTTCGGTCCGACTGCCCGAGGGAGACGTTCCGGCGTCCGACGGAGCGGGGCTGTCGAAGTCGGCGACCTCCCGACGCTTCGTGACGTTGTCGGCGGCGCGCATGAAGGCGTGGATGGAAACCAGGCTTGACGATCTCGATCTGCTGGCGATCCAGATCGACGGCATTCACATGGATGAAGATATGCTCCTCGTCGCGGCGATTGGCGTCGACGCGAACGGCGACAAACATCCGCTCGGCCTCGTCGAGGGCGCGACCGAAAACGCCACGACGGTGCAGGCGCTCATCGACAATCTCGTCGAGCGCGGACTCGATCCAACCGTGCGACGCCTGTTCATCATCGATGGCGCGAAGGCGCTGTCCAAGGCGATCCGCCGCACCTTTGGACGCGATGCGGCGATCCAGCGTTGCCAGATTCACAAGGCGCGCAACATTCTGGAGCGGTTGCCCAAATCGATGCACGCTTCGGTGCGGCGCGTCTTGCGGCAAGCCTGGGAAATGGACGACGCCGAAAAGGCCGAAACGCTCATTCGCAATCTCGCCCGCCGTCTCGAACCGGACTGGAACGGCGTTTCCGCTTCGATCCTGGAAGGGATCGACGAGATGCTCACCGTCACAAGGCTCGGCCTCCCTCGCGAACTGCGCCGCTCGCTCGCTTGCACCAACATCATCGAGAATGTCATGGGCACGGTGCGCAGGGTCTGCCGCAACGTCAAATACTGGCGCTCGCCCTCGATGGCCCTGCGATGGGCCGCCGCCGCCATGCAGGAAGCAACCAAGGGCTTCCGTCGATTGAAGGCATACAAGCATCTGCCGGCTCTGCGCGCTGCTCTTGCAAAGCAAGGCCAACAGCCGCCTTCCGACCAGGCGCTTGTTCAAATCACCGAGGCAGCGTAAATTTCAATGCGCAACGACCGCTTCGACAATTTCAACAGACGGCGGGACATCCCCCTGCCGAAAAGAGACCGGGCATCCGACCGCCATCCTGTATTGTTCTTCGGACTCGGGCGCTGCAAACGTCACTTCAAGGGCCAACGGGCGGAACGCCGATCCCATGATGTCGCGGTGAAGCGAAACCAGGATGCCGAATTGCGTTTCGACAATGAAACGATAGAGGCGAGCGTCGACCGCCGGATGCGGCAGCGGGTCAATGGACCAGTCTGCGCGGCCCGCTTCCTCACCGAATTGAAGTTTGACAACGGGGGTCGCGAGCTGGTGATACTTGACGGCGAAATGCATCGTCTCGCGAAAATTCATGCTGCTGAGGATGGCGAACCCGTACATTCCGTAGTGCGAGACGTGGGTCTTCAAGCCCGTCTCGAAGGCAAAGTGCGGAGCGCGTGAAAGCCGGACGGCGTTTCGATAAGAATCGATGACCTGGTTCACCGAGACCTGGGTCGCCGGCGATCGCAAATCGCTCGGCGAAAGTGAGGTTCTTCGGAGCGCCTCGGCGAGCGGCACGCCCTCGGCGGCGAGGGCGTCCACGACAATCGCAATTTTCGCGGCCGGATAGATCCTTTGTTCCCATCCGATCTCGATCATGGCATTGCCCTCCCGCCTCGGCGACCTGGCGGGACCGGAGACAGCGATTTTACCGATCGATCACCGACGTTTGAAACATTTTCGGTTGAGATCGATTCGTCTTTGAGTTCTGGCTCAAGATTTTCGGTGTGGCTTTCGGGCTCGGCGTGGTTTCCGGCATCGTGATGGCGTTCGAGTTCGGCACGAACTGGAGCGAACTATCCCGGGTTTCAGGACCAATCCAGGGCTCGCTTCTCCACTACGAAACGTTTACCGCCTTCGCCTTGGAGGCGAGCTTTTTTGGCGTCCTTCTATTTGGCCGGCAGAGAGTCGCTCCTTGGTTCTACCTGTTTTCGACTGCCATGGTGGCTCTGGGCGCTACGCTCTCTGCCTTCTGGATCATGGTCAACAACAGCTGGATGCAGGCGCCCGTCGGCCAGCTCGTGGAGTCTCCGAACCACCCGGCGAGCATTTCGCAGGATCGCGTAGACCTGATCGTCAAGGTCGGCGATCCCTCGCTGGTCTTCAGCGTCGGATCGGCGCACGTCACAAACAATCCGCGCGAATTGCTGATCGTTCGACGCGCCGCGGACGTGATCGAGAATTCCGGCTATTTCAATGACGGCTTTTCCATGCAAACCGGCTCTGGAGCCTCATCCGCGGCCGCGACCCGGTTTCTCGAAGAGCGCATGACCCGCAAAGGCATCAAAGCCAGCTTTGCGCTCGGCGGCATCACCGGCAGCATCGCCAGCCCTCCTCCCCCGCGAAGCGTCGCAAGCGGGGGAGGGGGACCGCGCGCAGCGCGGTGGCGGGGGAGACTCAGGCGTCCGCGAAAGCGCCGCAGGCCCCGCCGCAACACATGCCGGTCGAGCAGGAGCCGAAGTCCGCGTCGGATCCCGCGCCGGCCTCGCCGCCCTTGTTCGGCGAGGCGATCAGCGACAGCTGCTGCTCGAGGTTCGCGCTCTCGCAGGATCGGCACGTCGGCGTCTCGCCGGACATCACCAGCGTCTGGAATTCCTCGCCGCAGGAGCGGCAGCGGTAGGCGAAGATCGGCATCGAAGGGTCTCCGAGTTATATTCTCTTTATTGAATATGTTGCCCGTAAGCCTTTCCGTCAAGGCCCTGTAGCCGCGCTCGGTGAGCGCGGCGGCGCGGTCAGCGACCTCACACATCGTGAGCCAGCCGAAGCCACGAGCGCCCCTTCTCCCCTTGCGGGAGAAGGTGTCGCCGAAGGCGACGGATGAGGGGTTCCCGCCGCGAAAGCCGGTCGAAAGAGGGCGCCCAACCGGATGCGCTGTGACGCGCTCGTTCGCGGCGCTTCGCGCCCGACCCCTCATCCGGCCGGCTCCGCCGGCCACCTTCTCCCGCACGCGGGAGAAGGGACCCGCGGCGAGCGTCAGACGAATTTGATCAGCCGAGCCCAAGCCGCCGTTCGCCGACACGATCTTGAAATCGCTCTTGGCGTAGGGCGCGCCGGCGATTGGGCGCGATCGGCGCTTTCTCGCTCGCCTGCTCGGTCCTGTTCGCCCTGTCGCTGCCGCCGCAGCGCGCGGCCTTTCCGAAGTCGCATCCGCTGGCCGTTCTGCCGGCGATCCGGCTCCATCTCAGCGACCCGGGCCTGCGCAACCTCTATGTGCTCGGCTTTCTTGTGATGGGCGCGTTCGTCACCACCCACAACTAGATCGGCTTTCGCCTCGCGGCGCCGCCGTTCTCGCTGAGCCAGGACTCGATCGGCCTCGTCTTCGTCATCTATCTCGTCGGCGCGGTCGCCGCGCCGACCTTCGGCGAGCTCGCCGGGCGCTACGGCCGGCGCCCGGTCATGGGGCCCTGCGATCCTCTTGATGCCGCTCGGCGCGCTCTTAACCCTGCCGGACAGCCTGCCCCTGACGATCTTCGGTGTCGGACTGGTGACGGCGGGATTCTTCGGCGGGCACTCGATCGCCTCGAATTGGATCGGGCTCCGGGCGGAGAAGGCGCGGGCGCAGGCGAGCGCGCTCTATCTCGTCTTCTACTGTCTCGGCTCGAGCGTGCTCGGCTCGCTCGGCGGCTGGCCTCTCGCCCGGGCGGGATGGCCCGGCGTCGCCGCCTTCGTCGGCGCGCTCGCCGGGCTCGCGCTTCTCGTCGCCCTGCGGCTTGCGCGCGTGCCGCCGCCGGCCCATCTGAAGCCGAAATAGGAGCGTGGGCGCGATGGAATGGCGGGACGAAGGCCTCGTCATCGGCGTTCGCAGGCACGGCGAGCATTCGGCGATCGTAGAGGCGATGACCCGGTCGCACGGGCGCCACTTCGGACTCGTGCGCGGCGGACGCTCGAAGCGTCTCGCCGCGGCGCTGCAGCCCGGCAATTCGCTCGGCCTCGTCTGGCGCGCCCGGCTCGACGAGCATCTCGGCGCCTATGCGGTCGAGCCCCTGACCTCGAGGGCGGGGCGCTTGATGATGAGTACGATGGCGCTCGCCGGAATCAATTATCTCGGCGCGCTCATGCGCCTTCTGCCCGAGCGCGACCCGCACGAAGCGGTCTACGAGGCGCTGACCCTGATCGCCGACCGGCTCGACAATTCCGCGATCGCGCCGGCCCTCGTCGCGCTTTTCGAAGCGCAGGTTCTGGGCGAGTGCGGCTTCCGGCTGGACTTGTCACGCTGCGTCGCGACCGGGGCGAGCGAGGGCCTCGCCTATGTGTCGCCGCGCTCGGGCCGGGCGGTGAGCCTCGCGGCCGGCGCGCCGTGGCGCGATCGCCTCCTGCCCTTGCCCGCCTTCATGCGGGAAGGGGCTGGTCTCGAGGCGCCGCCCAGCGCCGAGGAGATCGCCGACGGATTCCGCATGACCGGCTTCTTCCTGCAGCGCGACGTCTTCGCGACCCGCGGCGAGCCGCTGCCCGACTCCCGCCGCGCCTTTCTGGCGGCGGTGAAGGCGGCCGAGAACGACAGGCGCTAATTAGCAGCACCCTCGGCTAGCGCATCATCGCGGCGACGTTTCCGCCGTCGACGGTCAGAACCGCGCCGGTGCTCGTCCTCGCCTTGGCGAGATGAACGAAAGCGGCCGCGACATCCTCGGCCAGAACCTCGCGGTGAACGAGGTTGCCACGCATGTATTCTTCCGGCGAGACGCCGCGCGCCTTGCTGCGTGCGGCGACCATCTCGTCGGTCATCAGTCCGGTGCGAATGCGGTCGGCGTTGACGGCGTTCGAGGTGATGCCGGAGGCGCCGTGTTCGATCGCATACTGCCGCATCAGCGCCATCAGCGCGGCCTTCGACGTGCCGTAAGGTCCGAAATCGGGACCCGGATTTACCGCCTGCTTGGTGACGTTATAGAGAAGCGCGCCGCCGGTGCCCTGCGCCTCCATGATCTTGACGGCCTCCCGCGAGACGTAGTGATGCGCCCAGAAATTGAGTGCGAACGCCCGTCGCATCACTTCATCGTCGACCTTGATCATTGCGCCTTGGAACGCCGCGCCCGCATTCGAGACCAGAATGTCGACGCCGCCAAAAGCCGACGCCACCTTGGCGATTGCGGCCTCGACGGCCTTGGGGTCGGTCACGTCGCAGGGG
This sequence comes from uncultured Alphaproteobacteria bacterium, assembly GCA_963758335.1. Classification (GTDB taxonomy): domain Bacteria; phylum Pseudomonadota; class Alphaproteobacteria; order Rhizobiales; family Beijerinckiaceae; genus Roseiarcus. The sequence goes on from CAVWVF010000006.1 coordinate 732,114, forward strand.
ACCGTCAGTCCGCCGAGCCTTTTCGCCGCTGCGCGGAGCGGCCCCTCGGCGATGTCGATCAGCGCCACCTCGGCCCCTTCGGCTCGCATCGCCTCGGCGATCGCCAAGCCGAGGCCGCTGGCCGCGCCGGTGACGACCGCGACCTGCCGGGTCAGCGGCTTCTCCACATTCTTGGCCAGTTTGGCCTGTTCGAGCGACCAGTATTCGACGTCGAAGAGGTCGGCCTCCGACAGCGGCTCGAAAGCCTCGATCCCTTCCGCTTTCGTGATGACGTCGATCGTCGCCTCGGCGACGTCGGCCGCGATCCTGGCTTGTTTGGCGGTGGCGCCGGCCCCGAACAGGCCGACGCCGGGCACATAAAAGACGCGCGGCATCGGATCGAGCATCATTTTGCCGCCGCCGACGCGCGCGTTGTTGCGCTCGAAATAGGCCGTGTAATCCGCGACGTAATCGGCGACCGCAGCTTTGACCGAGGCGGCGAAAGCGGAAAACTCTCCGGCGCGCGGCGCCGGCAACGCGACGCCCTTCCGCTTGATGTACATGACATGATCGGGCGTCGCGTTGCCGCGCGAGACGAGGCTCTTGAGTTCGGCTGCGTGACAGAATTCGAGGATCGCGGCGTTCGAGCGATGCTCCAGCACGAAGCGCTTGGGGCACCCCTCGATCTCGGTCGGAATCGCGATCGCGCCGCGCAGGATCGGCGCGATTTGAGTGGCGGTCGCGATAGGCCCCGGCAGGCTCGTCGACGAGAACGGGTGGGCGCGACCTCGAGAAAGCCGCCGCTCCGCCTTGTCGATCATCGCGATCATCGCTTCGTAGGATTCGCGCGGATCCTCGGAAAATGTGAAGATTCCGTGCTTGAAGAGGATCATGCCGTCGCCGTCGGGCCGCGCCTGGAATGCCGCGTCGACCGCCTTGGCGAGAAGGAAACCGGGCATCACGTAGGGCACGAAGATCGCGTCGGGGAACACTTCGCGGATCAGCGCCTCGCCGTGCGGCTGGTTGGTCAGCGAAACGATGGCGTTGGCGTGGGTGTGATCGACGTGCTTGAAAGGCAGGTTGGCGTGCAGGATCGCCTCGACCGACGGATTGGGCGCGGAAGGGTCCATGAGAAGGCGCCGTTCCAGCTTGACCATGTCGTCGTCCGAGAGCTTTTCGAATTTCACGAGCGCCTGCAGCGGCTGCAGCCGCACCGCCGGCAAGCCGCCCGGCTCGATGGTCCCCATGTCCCAGCCGCTCCCCTTGACCCAAAGGATGTCGACGACGCTGCCGTCCGCGTCCGCGACGCGGGTCTTGACGGACGTGTTGCCTCCGCCATGAAGCACCAGGGTGGGATCCTGCCCGAGAATGCGCGTCGAGTAGACGCGGATGGCGACATCTTTGTTGATCCCGGCGGAAACGTATTTTTCGACCGCCGCCGCGGCCTCCGCTTCTGACCATCGCGACTGCATGAGAGAACCTTTCCACCTCGGGGGGCGAGACCGAACGCGGCGCAGGGCCCCGATGTCGGTTGGTCAACGCGCGCAACGCGCGAAATGGTTATCTGATCAACCCCATCGGCGCAACGAACTCGGCGATCGCACGGGTCAAGAAACTGGGATGCCGGACGATGCAGCTCGTCGGCCGGACGCTCTGTGCTTTAAGCAACCTTTGGCGACATCAGCAACACGCCTGTGGCGCTCCGACAGAATCAGGAGAGAAACACTAGCCAAAGATATTTGAAATTTCAGGACGGTGGCGCGAGCAGGTGCGTGGGGTATCCGAGGATGGTTGAGACGCGCCGGGTCTGGCGATCGGAATAGATGAAGGCGGGTCCCTCGATGCGATAGTTGCCCTTCCAATCGATGACGAAGGAGGTATCATTTTCTTCGATGTGGACGGGTTCCGGGTCGCCGTCGCGGGCCAGCCTTGCGGCGAGTTGATCGGACGGGTCGAGCAGCCAGGCGTCGCCGGTTTCGGTAGAGAACAGGACCAGCTGACCAACAGTGACGACGCGCCCATGGCGGTCAGCAGCCCGGCGCTGGATGGAGCGGACCTCGTCGGCGAGGCGAAAGCTCTTCCCCTCCACCATCTGTTTGCCCGGTCGACGCCGGATCGCCTTTCGAACCCTGCCGGGTATCGAGGTGGCTGCCATGGATTTGTTCACCAAGCTGTTCGGTGACTTCTTGGTCTTCGTCTATCACTGCTTCGACCGGATTGTCATTCGCGGCTATCTGACGGCGCTGTCGCGGCCCGAGCTGGTCGTCCACTTCTTCCGTGAGATCGTCGGGGTGGCGGAGGTCATCAAGGAGGCGCTGAGCCAGCGGACGGCCGATTACCAGAATTGGGTGGAAGCCTACGCGCGCAATCACGCGATCCCGATCGAATGGGCCGAGAAGGGGGCACGCAAGGAGGACCACGTGCTGCCCTGGCTGCGCCGCATGGAGAAGCGCAATGCCTACGGTGTCTACTTCATCTTCAAGAGCATGGAGCAAGGGCCGACCTTCCGCATCAGCCTGCCGAAGTACCCGGCCAAGGACCCGCACTACCGCATCGTCGCGCACCAGCGCAGCCGCTTCACGCATTACTACACTACTTCTATGTCCGCGACGAGGCGCTCGGACCGATGGTTGTGCGGGTGGCTTCCTTCTTCCCCTTCCAGACCGCCTACTATCTCAACGGCCACAGCTTCATCGAGCAGGAGCTGAAGCGGGCGGGGATCGGCTTCCGCAAGCATGACAACGCTTTCCTCGCCGTCGACGATGCAGCGGCGCTGCAGGCGTCGGCCGACCGGCTGAGCCCAGAGTTCATTCGCCGGCGCCTCGACTACTGGACCCTGATCCTCGGACCGAAGTTCTCAAAGAAGGAGCGCGCCAAGCTCAACCTGTCACGCTTCTACGCCATCTCCCAGATCGAGTACTGCCGCAACTTCATCTTCAGGCGTCACTTTCCCATCCACAAGCTATTCGAGCGCAGCTGCGAACTCGGCCTGTGGCGGCTCAGCGCTGACAAGATCGCCACGATCTTCGGCAAGCGGGTCAGTCGCCGGATGCATGGCAAGCTGGCCACGGTCATCGACCAGATCGAGCACGGCCATCATGTCTTCCGCGCCTACTTCAAGAGCGGCTTCCTCAAACAGTATGAGAAGTTCCTGACCTTTCTGCGCAACGAATTGGTCTCCAACAATCTCACCGACTTCGGCCTGCTTAAGGGGCTCGACCATCTCGATGCGGTGCGGACCACCTTCCAGCTGATCACGGATCGCTTCGCCGGCTTCCAGGCCGAGTGGCTCAACGTGCATGTCGATTTCCCGCTGCTGCAGCGCCTCGCCCATCCGATCACCATCGGCGCGGTGCGTTATCCCGGCTTCAAGATCCACGAGCCGCGCATCATCCGCCTGTTCGAGGTCCTCCTGCATGGCGGTCCTCAGATCGGCGGCTGGACGGCCCGGCAGATCCATCAAGCCGTCCTCGACACCTTCGACCTCTCTGAGAAGACCTACCGCCTGAACCAGCTCCGCTACGACTTGCGCAAGCTCAAGGGACACGGCCTGATCGAGCGCGACGGCTCGCGCTACGCCTACCGGCTCTCACCCAAGGGCGTCCAAGTCGCCCTCCTCTTCCTCTTCTTCCACAAGCGCCTGTGCGGCCCCCTCGCCAACAGCCGCTTCCATCACCGGCCGGACCCGCAACACCGTCCAGACAGCCGGCTCGAAGCCGCCTATCACCGCGCCGACACCGCCATCCAACGCGTCGTCGATCTCTTGGCTGCAGCTTGATCGCCCCGCGCCTCAATGACAAGTTCGACTCGTCTTGTCTATGATCCCTCAGGTAAGAATCTAAAGGCTTGGTCCTGCCGGGCGCTCTTCTTTTCGGAATCTCCAATCGTCGCACGGGCTGCGGCCGATAGGTTCCGTCGCGAAGCGTTCGATGCAGCCGCTCCAGATTGTCTTCCAGATCGGCCTCGAAGTCTTCGACGCTTATCCATCCGTTCCGCACGCCCCCTGATTGGCTCGAACGCGCTCCCACGCAAGCGTCAAGTTCTTGCGCGAGTACACCTTGTCCACCAGTGAGTGGACCTTCTGCTTCAGACCTTCGAGGTTGAGATAGTCCGACAGTCTCCTCGGCGCGTGACGTTCGGGTCTTTCACATAGGGAACTTTCCACCTTCACGCTCCTTTCTCATCTGTCCAGACTGATCCAATCTCGACCCGTTCACGAACGTCCTTCCCCGGATCACTCACGATCCGCCGTCGCCGGTCACGCGAGTTGTTCGTCTCGCGCTTCAGGTACTATTCCGTTCTCCAACTCCTGCATGAGCATCGCTCCCGTTTCGCTTGCGCTTATAGGGTCGCTTACCCGGCCCGTGGGCCGGGACCCGTGCAGGTCTCCTGGGGTCACCCGCGAATCTTCCGTATCGTGCCGCCAGCAAACACCTTGGTGCGATGGGTGGATGAGAAACGCCTTCGCCCCCATAGTGCGGGCTCGACCTTGCCCCAACTTTGGCCGACCTGTTCGTCTTCGGGGTCGCCCCCATCGACTGCAGCCCGATACTTCTCCTCATGCCCTTCGGATTCCGGATCGCTCCGGACACCCTGCCCTCCGGGATATCCCGAGCAGCTGGCTTAAGGTCCGCCTTGGCCGTGTCCGGCTTTCGCCTTCGTGCCCGTTTAGGCTTCTCCATACCCGTCCGCTCTCCCGGCCAGCGAGGCATTTCCCCCGCTTTCGGATCCGGCCCTCCTCATCCGAGCGCCGAGGGGACTTCAACCCCCATGACTCACGCGCTGCCCAGCGCACACTACGAGCTATCGGGCGCCAAAGAGCGGCTGACCCGCTTTCATCAGGTCTTCGCAATGTTCCGTGGCGCAGTCGGCAGCGCGAGCGTTGCGGCGCGCGGGGACCTCGGTAACAGCGAACTGCCCGACGCGGCGCGCGTCGCTGGCGCCTAGTGCCGAGCGTTCGTGTCGGACGGCGGGTGATCCAGCAGACGGTTGCGCAACTTGGCGAGCTCGACGAGCGCGGACGGATCGAGGCGCGCGCGCTGGCGCGCCGGCTGATCGGCGCTCCCGAAGAAGCGCCGCTGTTCAATGACGGCAGCAAACAATTGACGGCGCCCGTTCGCCTGAAGGGCGTTCGCGTCGAGCGTTCGCGTCGGTTTGGCGAGGTCTACCTGGCTCTCGCCCTGTGGCGTGGAGTGGGGCTCGAGCAGTTGTGCAAGCAGCTGCTTCCGACGGGCCAGGAACGAGTTGCCTGGGCGAAGATGGCGGCGGTGCTGGTGACGGCTCGCTTCTGCGAGCCGTCGAGCGAGCTGCACATCGCCGAGGATTGGTATCGCCGCACGGCGCTTGGCGATCTGCTGCAGCTCGGCGACGAGGAGGTCAACAAGGATCGCCTTTATCGGGCGCTTGATCGCCTGCTCGCGCACAAGGCGGCGTTGGAGGCGCATTTGTCGGAGCGTTGCGGAGAGCTGTTCGCGGTTCAGAACGAAGTGCTGCTCTAGGACGTCACGAGCACCAATTTCGAAGGCCAGGCGGAGGCGAACCCGCAGGCGCAACGCGGCTATTCCCGCGATCATCGCCCCGACTGCGCGCAGGTGTGCATCGCGCTTGTCGTGACGTTCGACGGCTTCCCGCTCGGCTATGAGGTGTTCGCCGGCAACACCCACAACTCCCAGGCCTTGCAGACGATCGTGGCCACAATGGAGGCGCGACACGGCGTGCTGGGGCGCGTCTGGATCGCCGACCGCGGCATGGCCGGCGCCGATGCGGCGAGAGTGAATCGACAGATCGGCCGCATCCTCCAGCAAAACCAGCGCGCCGCCGCCCGCTTTACGATCGTCTTGGTGCCTGACGGCTGCCCGGCTGGCTTTCGCCTCCGCGTCGATCACGACGCCTCGTTCGACGATTGGGCCGCGCTCTCGGGGGCACCTATCTCTTGCGCTCGAACATCGCCGATTGGAGCGACCAACAGCTCTGGAAGGCTTATATCCAGCTCACCCAGGCCGAAGCCGCGTTTCGCATTCAAAAAGATCAGCTGAACCTGCGTCCGGTCTGGCATCGGCGCGAGGACCGCGTCCAGGCCCACATCCTCGTTTGCTTCCTCGCTTTCGTGCTCTGGAAGAGCCTCGAGATGTGGCAGCAGCGCGCGGGCCTCGGCAACGCGCCGCGCGCGATCCTCGAAGAGCTTGCCCGCATCCAATCCCACGACGTCGTCTTGCCGACCGCAACGCACGGCCAGATCCGTCTGCGTTGCGTGGCCCAGCCCGACGCCGCTGAGGCGGCGCTCCTTGACCGTCTCGGCATCGTGTTGCCCAAGCGCATGCGCCTCTCGGAGAACGACCCGCCGCTCCTCGCCCTCAGCGCCTGAACCCGATCATGCACCAAAATGTAGTGCCGACTTTTCGGCTAATGCATTGATTTGCCTACGCCACACCCCCAATTCTGCGCAAGTTGGACTAAAGCCCCCGGCTTTGCCGGGGGATACTTACCGGGGAAACTCGGTCGCTGGGGACGCTGACGCCTCTTTCTGCAGCTCCGTAATCCACCGTCAAGGCGAAAGCTCGCCGAACACCGTCGGCACGAGTTCGGCCACCGTCGGATGGATCGGAACCGCGCGGGTGTAGGCGGTCGCGGTGACGCCCGCGGCCATCGCTTCGATCACGGCATGGATCGCCTCGTCACCGCCGACGCCCAAGATCGCGGCGCCGAGGATCGCGTCGCTGTCGCGGTCGACCACGACTTTCATGAAGCCCTGCGTTTCGCCTTTCTCGACCGCGCGGCTGACCCGCGTCATGGGCCGCTGGCCGATCCGGACCGCGTGGCCCTTGGCGCGCGCCTCGGCCTCGGTCAGGCCGACCCGGCCGAGCGGCGGATCGATGTAGAGCGCATAGGCCGGAATGCGGTCGCTCACCCGGCGCTCGGCGCCGTCGAGCAGGTTCGCCGCGGCGATTTCGAAATCGTTGTACGAGGTGTGGGTGAAGGCGCCGCGCCCGTTGCAGTCGCCGAGCGCAAGAATGTGTGGGACGCTCGTCCGCAATCGGTCGTCGACGGTGATGAAGCCGTGCGCGTCGACCACCACGCCCGCCGCCTCGAGCCCGAGGTCGTCGGTATTCGGCCGGCGGCCTACTGCGAGCAGAACGTGCGAGCCGACGACTTCGGGCTCGCCCGCCGCGCAATTGACGCCGACCGCGATGTCCGCGCCGCGCGGCGCGAAGCGGATGCATTCCGCGTCGCAGCGGATCGCGATGCCCTCCGCTTCGAGTATTTTTCGGATCGCGTCCGACATCACCTCGTCCTCACGGGGAACCAGGCGCGGCGCCTTCTCGACCACCGTGACCGCGGCGCCGAAGCGACCGAAAATCTGCGCGAACTCGAGCCCGACATAGCTTCCGCCGACGATGACGAGGCGGCCAGGCAAAGCGTCGAGTTCGAGCAGGGTCGTGTTGGTCAGCGTCCGGACTTGGTCGATGCCCGGGAAGCCGGGAATGACGGCCCGGCAGCCGACGTTGATGAAGAAGCGCCCGGCTTCGAGCACGTCGTCGCCGACCTCAACCGTCGTCGGTGAGAGGAAGCGGGCGTAGCCCTCGATCAGCGTGCAGTTCGCCATGCCCCTGAGCCAGCTCTCGAGGCCCGAGCGGGAGGCGCCGACGACCTTGTTCTTGCGGGCCATGACGGCCGTGAAATCGACGCCGACCGGTCCGGCGCTCACGCCAAAATCGCCGGCGCGCCTGGCGAGGTGGGCGGCGTAGGCGCTGGCGACCAGGGTCTTGGTCGGCGTGCAGCCGGTGTTGACGCAGGTTCCGCCGATGAGCTTGCGCTCGATGAGGGCGACTGTCTTGCCGGACGCGGCAATTCGGCCGGCCATCGGCGGGCCGGCCTGGCCGGCGCCGATCACGATGGCGTCGAAACGGCGGTTCATCGCGACACCGCGGCGATGACGAAGCCGAGGATAGTCGCGCCGGCGTCCTCGATCAGCGCGGCCGGCGGATCGCTCCTAAGGGCCTTCGCCATGCGAGCTCGGACTTCGGCGCCGCCGTACGTGCCGATCACGGCGCCGATCACGCCGGCGATGAGGCCTAAGATCCACGACCCGCCCGACGCGCCGAGCGTGGCGCCGGACAAGGCGCCGGTGACAAGCCGGGCGCCGAACTGCATGGGGACCTTTCGGCTGGGCGTCGAGGGAAGCTGGTCGGTGATGAGTTCGACGAGCGCGAGAGCCGTGAAGATCCAGGGCGTCCAGGAATAGCCCATGAAGGCGAGCCAGGAGCCGCCGAGATTGAGGTGGCCGAGCCTTGCGGCCCAACTCACGGCGGCCGGGGCCGTCAAGGCCCGTGAACCGGCCACCAAGCCGGCGAGGAGCGCAAGTCCGTAGAGCATCGCTTCTCACTCCTTCTCGCCAACGTCGGCGGAAACTCCCTGTTCTCTCCTGAACAGGGATGATGAATTCCCTGTTCAGCCGAAATAATCCCCTGTTCGCCCGCGCAGGGAATTTTTCAGCCAAGGTCCTCGAATCCTTCGCCTTTTCGCGAGCCAAAAACCCGAAATCGGCCCGAAATCGTCGAATGCCCGGTTCTTTTCCCTGTTTGCACTCGGCCGCCCCTTGGCGCGCGCGTTACGCCTTCACCCGCACATACTCGCCCGGCGCGTCGCAGATCGCCTTCAGCTTGCCCTCGCCCGGCTTGCGGGCGGGAGCCTTCTCCGGCGCTTGAGCGGTGACCCACTGGACCCAGTCGGGCCACCAGGATCCCGGCGTCTCCTTGGCGGCGGCGATCCAGGACTCGAAATCGCCCTCGGGCGGCCCGTCGGTCCAGAACTGATATTTCGGCTTGTCGGCCGGGTTGACGACGCCGGCGATATGGCCGGAGCCGGCGGTCACGAAGCGCACCGGGCCGCCGAAGCATTGGGCCCCCTTGAACACCCCGCGGGCCGGGGCGATGTGGTCCTCGCGCGACGACAGCACATACATGGGGATCGTCACCCTCCCGAGGTTGAGCGTCTTGCCGCTCAAGACCATGCGCCCATTCGACAGATCGTTCTGCAGATAGCAGTGGCGCAGGTAGAAGTTGTGGTTCGCGGCGGGCATGCGCGTCGAGTCCGAGTTCCAGACCAAGAGGTCGAAGGGCATCGGCTCTTTGCCCTTCAGATAATTGTTGACGTAGTAGGACCAGATGAGGTCGTTCGGGCGCAGCATGTTGAAGGCCTGGGCCATGTGCGAGCCTTCGAGGTAGCCTTGCTCGGCCATCCGTTCCTCCACCGCCTTCAGCTGTTCAGCGTCGATGAACACCTTGAGGTCGCCGACGTCAGTGAAGTCGACGAGCGAGGCGAAGAGCGTCGCGCTGGAGACGCGCCGGTCGTCGACCGCGGCCATGTAGGCGAGCGTCACCGATAGCAGCGTTCCGCCGACGCAATAGCCGATCGTCGTGACGTCGATCTCGCCGGTCGCGTCTTCGATGGCCGTGAGAGCCGCCAGGATGCCCTCATGCATGTAGGCGTCGAGGCCCTTGTCGGCGTGGCGTTCGTCCGGATTGACCCAGGAGATGGCGAACACGGTCAACCCCTGCGCGACCGCCCAACGGACGAAGGATTTCTCCGGATTGAGGTCGAGAATATAGTACTTGTTGATCCAGGCCGGCACGTACAGTAGCGGACGCTTGTAGACCTTGGGCGTCGTCGGTTCGTATTGGATGAGCTCCATCAGCTCATTGCGATAAATCACCTTGCCCGGAGTCGCGGCCATGTTGACGCCGAGCTTGAAGGGGCGCGCGTCCACCTGGCGGATGCGCAGGTGGCCACGTCCGGCGTGGATGTCCTCGGCCAGCATCTTGAGGCCCCGCGCGAGATTCTCGCCGCTCTCGGCGAGGGTGGTTCGCAGCAGTTCGGGATTCGTGGCCACGAAATTGGACGGCGACAAAGCGGCGGTGACCTGCCGCAAATAGAACCGGGCCTTGTCGCGCTTGCGCGGTTCGAGCTCGTCGGCGCGCCTGACGAGATCGTCAGCCCAGTCCGACGTCACCACATAGGCCTGCTTGAGAAAATCGAAGAACGGATTGTCGCGCCACTCCGCATCCGAGAATCGTTTGTCCGAGCCGTCGGGTTCGGCGACCGACTTCACCGGCGCGCCCTGGAAGCGCTGCAGCGTCGCGGCCCACAAGTCGATGAACCGCGTGGTAAGCGCCGTCTGCGCCTCGATCGCCCGCGCGGGATCGGACATGTAATATTCCGCGACATGGCCGAGCGAGCGCACCATGTCGCCGACATCGTCGGCGATCGTCGTCTTGATCTGGCCGGTCTCGCGCGGCCGCAGGTAGGCGGCGATCGCCTTGCCGGCGTGTTCGATCGCGTTCCCGACGTTGCGCGCAAGCGCCTCGACGTTGGGGAGCGGGTACTGGGCGCCGAAGCCGAACGCGCCGCCGGCCGCCGAGACGGGAGAGGAAGAGGGCGCGGCGGGCGGGGCCGCCGGCGTGGCGATTGCGGGCGTCGGCTCGGCGACCTTTGGCGCAGGCGGCGGCGGGGACGGCGGCGCGACGACCGGCGCGGGCTCGGGAGCGATGCTGGCGGCCGGCGGCGCGGGCGCCTGCTCGCGCCGGGCCGCCTTGGCGCCGGTACGGGGCGCCGGAGCTTTCCGCGGCGTGGCGGCCGGCGGGGCTTTGTCGGTCGCAGGCTTCTCCGCCTGTGCTTTTTTCCCCCGCACGTCAGCCGCCGGTCGGAGCGAGGGGGTCTCGGGCGGCGCCGACGGCGGGGCGTTGACCCACTGGTCGAGCGCTTCAGGCTTCGCCCGGCCGGTCGAGCTGCGCGGCTTTCGCGTCGGCGCCGGCGCCGACAACGCGGCGGCCCATTTTGGCTTCGGCGGGATCTTCGCCCTTTTCGCCGCGGCCGGCGCCGAAGCCTTCTGCGAGACGTTCTTGGCCTGCGCCTCGCCTGCTTTCGGCGACCGGCCTTCGCTCGGGCGCGGCGCCTTCGCGGGACTGGCCGGCGAAACGTCGATGGACGCGGCGTTCGCATGCGGCGTAGCGATCTTTCGAGGGATGTTCGGCATGAAGCGTTTCCTGATCGGCGCCGGGAGAAGTCCCGGTCCCGTTTTCGTCATAATAAGTCACTACCCCGGGGCGACGCCACAACGACTTTCGACGGGAACGCGATTCATCGGCGCCGGCGTGAGCGGATTCGGACGAGAGGACGATGAGGATGGCGAGCGCGACCGCAAAGGCATGGATCGTCGTCGTGGCCGCCGCTTGCGTGTGGTCCTCGGCGAGCCTCGCCCAACAGGCCGACGGCCCGCTGAAAAGCGTGCTGAAGATGATGGGCTTTGCGACCGACGTCGCGCCGCCGGCCGATTTCGTCCTCCAGTCGCGCCCGAAGGGCGACCTCGACTTCATCCCGGTGTTCCAGCCGCCGCCCGAGCCGGCCACACCTGCCTTGAACGACAAGGAGCTGCAGGCGGTGAAAGGCGATCTCAACTCGGTCGAGAAGCGGGACGACGCGCTTCGGCAGGCCTATCCGCCGGCGGTCAAGGCGGCGGCGGAAGAGGCGGCGGCCAAGAAGGCGAAGACGAAGCCGGCAACGACCAATCGGTAGGATGAGGTTTGCGGGGCCGCCCCGCGCGGTGCTAACAGAACCATGACGGCGCGGGGCGCCGCGAGGCTGGGCTTCACCCGAGGACATTCGGAACCGATGAGCGACTTCCACCGCGTGCGGCGCCTGCCGCCCTACGTCTTCGAGCAGGTCAACAAGCTCAAGGCCAAGGCCCGCGCCGCCGGCGCCGACATCGTCGATCTCGGCATGGGCAATCCGGACCTGCCGGCGCCGAGGCACGTCATCGACAAGCTCGTCGAGACCGTCGGCAAGCCGCGCACCGACCGCTATTCGGCCTCGAAGGGCATCGCTGGCCTCCGCCGCGCGCAGGCCGGCTATTACGCCCGGCGCTTCGGCGTGAAGCTCGATCCCGAGACGCAGGTCGTCGTGACGCTCGGCTCCAAGGAAGGCTTCGCCAACATGGCCCAGGCGATCACCGCGCCGGGCGACGTGGTGCTGGTGCCCAATCCGTCCTATCCGATCCACGCCTTCGGCTTCCTGATGGCGGGCGGGGTGATCCGCTCGGCGCCGGCCGAGCCCGGCACCGAATTCTTCGTCGCCCTCGAGCGCGCGATCATCCATTCGATCCCGAAGCCGATCGCGGTCGTCGTCTGCTATCCCTCCAACCCGACCGCGATGGTCGCTTCGCTCGACTTCTACCGGGATCTGGTCCTGTTTGCGCGCAAGCACGAGATTTTCGTGCTCTCCGACCTCGCCTACGCCGAGGTCTATTTCGACAACGAGCCGCCGCCGTCGGTCCTCCAGGCGCCCGGGGCTTTCGACGTCGCGGTCGAGTTCACCTCGATGTCGAAGACGTTTTCGATGGCGGGCTGGCGCATCGGCTTCGCGGTCGGCAACGAGCGGCTGCTCGCTGCGCTTGCGCGGGTAAAATCCTATCTCGACTACGGCGCCTATACGCCGATCCAGGTCGCGGCCGCGGCCGCCCTCAACGGACCGGACGATTGCGTTCGCGAGATGCGGGCGACCTACAAGCGCCGCCGCGACGTGATGATCGAGAGTTTTGCCGCCGCCGGCTGGCCGATCGACAAGCCCAGCGCCTCGATGTTCGCCTGGACGCCGGTGCCGGAAAAATTTCGCCATCTCGGCAGCCTCGAGTTTTCGAAGCTCCTGATCGAGAAGGCCGACGTCGCCGTCGCGCCCGGCGTCGGGTTCGGCGAGCACGGCGACGATTTCGTGCGCCTGGCGCTGGTCGAGAACGAGCAGCGCATCCGCCAGGCCGCGCGCGGAGTGAGGCGCTTCTTCGAGACCGCCGACGATACGCTGCACAATGTGGTGAAGCTCAAGAAGCCGGCGTGAGCTATGAGATGATCAAGGCCGTTCTGTGCGGCTCCGTGTGCGCCCCGGCGCCAAACGGATGGGGCGCCGACGCCAAGCGGATGGGGCGCCAACCCCAAATCCATGCCAACCCGTTACAAGGCCTGCCCATTGCCGTTTTGAGTGTTTTCAAATGGTTAGCACTCGGACTATCGGACTATGTCATCCCCGCGAAAGCGGGGATCCAGAGTCGCCCGCGCACTCGCGGTGCATGGATGCCCGCGTGCGCGGGCATGACATGGGTCGATTACGCGGCGAGGTCACGGCGTTTGCGCATCGGACAGCTCAGAGCCGCCGTCGCCCGCCTGCGGCGCGCCGCCGCGCCGCCGCCGACGCCTTGGCCGCGGAACCAGGTCGCCGAGCAGCGGCGAGTCGTTGAAGAGACCCGGATCGCAATATCGGTCGAGCCGATCGAGGAGCTTCAGCAGCAGGGGAATCGCCTTCGCGTCGCCCTCCGCGACGCCGCGCGCCGCCAGAGGCAACGCCGGCTCGAGCCGCGCGAACTGCATTGTCTTGTGGTCGGGCGCGGCCCTTCCGCGCGCGGCGGCGCCGCGCGCGATCTGCCTCAGCCGTTCGCGCGACAGGCCCTCCTCCGCCGCGATGTCCTTGTAGCTCGCGCCCTCCTGCAGGCGGGCGAAGATGCGCTGCAGGCGCAACGCTCGGGCGGCGGGCGAGGGAGCCGGGCGGACGGAGCGGAGTTTTGCCAAAGCGGTCATCGGGCGCCTTTCTGATGCGGTGCAGCCTTTGTCATGCCCGCGCACGCGGGCATCCAGGGATCATCGGGGCGCGAAGCCGCGTATTGGCCATAGGTCGGCGCGTGGAGTTCGGATCCCCGCGTTCGCGGGGATGACAACCTGGCGAGTGAGAACAGATGTAGCACAGAATATGACATCCACCAACAATTTTCACTCATCACGCGATGGGAAAATGTCCCCGCCGATCCGACGCCCGGGAGAGAACGCGCCCGGCGGGCGCTTAAGAGACGCGGCGCCATTCGGGCGCCACGGCGGCGCCGACGCGTCGCGGACGGCGCCTGGAGGCCGTCGCCGACCGCCGCTCCAGTCTGGAAAACAGGGAGTTTTGTTTTGGGGAACAGGGAGTTTTTGCGTGGGAACAGGGAGATAATTCGTGCTTATCAGGGAGATAACAGGTGAGCGAAACGGGGAGAACCGGCCGCCGTGAAATCGCACATGAGGCGTTGGAGGTATGCGGCCTGCGCATGGGGATTAAGGGACATGATACGCGCTGCATGATATCGCGGCCATGCTGGCCCGGTGGCTCGCCTTTCCCGGATCACCGTCGCCGATATCCTGGAATCGTCGCTCGACCAGCAGGCGCGGCTCGACGGGCTCGTGAACCGCAGCCCGAACGGGCGCCCGCTCGACGCTGCGGACTTCATCGCGATGGTCGAGAACAAGCTCGGCCGCAAGGCTCTGCCGAGCAAGCGGGGGCGCAAGCCGCACGCCGGAAGATGGATTGATATGGGGTATTCATATCATGTCCCCGTAATGCCAAGGGCGATGTCGCGGGCGCCGAGGCAAGAGGGTAAAGACGGGCGTGTCACCGTAATACCGATGCAGCCAGCCAAGGCCGCTGACAGGGCAGGGCGCCTTGGGAGGCTGTCCCCCCGCGCTCTGCGGCGCCGCAAAGCGCGCGGGGACAAGAGCGCGAGCGAGTCGGCTCCGAGGGGAACCGCTCTATTGCGGAATGTCGAGGACGAAGCCGCTGTAGACGATCGCGTTCGCGCCCGGGTTCGATTGGATCGGCGGCACGTTGCTGAGCGTGATCGGCGGCGCCTTTCCAGGCATGCCGCCGCGCGGCACGGTATGCACCACCTGGCTCGGCGGCAGCGCGTCGCCGTTGCGCAGATGCGCGTACATGAGGTTCATCGCCTCGATGTAGTATTTCATCAACGGAATGAGCGTCGTGTCGAAGCCGGGCAGCGCAAGGATGTCGTCAAGGTGGTTGGCGTTCGTCACTTCGTAGTAGCGAAGCTGACTCTTGCCTCCTTCGGTTTGCGCGTTGAGCCCGACATAGGCGCGGTCGACGAAGTTCGGCGGCAGGATGTCGTCGGCGCGGCCCTCGACGATGATCGCCGGCACGCCGTGCAGATCGCCGGTCGCGAGCACTTGCCTGTTGCCGTTGCGAACATGCGCCGACTGGTCGGCAGGCGCCACCGTCTGACCCGTGACGGGATCGACTCCGGTCGCCAGCCCGCGGAAGCAGAGCGCGGCGGCCAGATCCTGGTCGGGGGTGGACGCCCGGTCCTCGGTCCCGGCGCCATTGTTGACGAGGTTGATGCCGCCGGTCGGGGGAATGCCGTTGCTGGTGCCGAACAGGACGGCCTCGCTGGCGGCCGCAAGCGGGACCACCGCATTGCTTGTCGGGTCGGTCGCAGCGAAGCTGATCCCGCATAGATTGTCGGTCGGCTTGAACCCGCCATAGGCGTTGGCGTAGGTCACGACGATCGCCTGCGGCACATAGGCGAACCACAGGACCCCCTCGGTGAAGTTCTGCTCCGGCAGGAAGCCGAACGCGTTCAGCTTCTGCTGCGCCTCGGCCGCCTGAGCGTCGGCGGTCGTCGAGGCGAGCAGGCCGTCTGCATGCAAGGCGGCGCAGCGCTCGGCGCTGGGCGCGAGGTTGAAGGGTGCAGAGATCAGGCTGACGGTGGCGCAGCCCTCATAGAGATTCTGAAAAGTGACGTAGTCGATCAACTCCGTCGGCTGCGCGGTGAAGGGCGGACTGCCGCCCTGGGCGATCGTGAACGGCCGGAAGTTTTTCGGATTGACGTTCGGCTCGCTCACGGCGGCGCCGTCGATCAGGCCCTCATGGTCCTGCTCGATCGCCCGCAGCGACGCTCCGCCGCCGTTGGACACGCTGGAGGCGACGACGATCGTGTTCCGCTTGCTGATATTGGCGCCGGGAAACTTTTGGTTGAGCACGTAGAAGGCGAACCAGATCGACTGAAGCACGTCGGTTCCCCAGTCGCGCTCGGGGTTCTGGCGCGAGAACGCATGCTTGAACGCGAAACGGTTGGGAAAGGCCGCGTTGTACTGCGCGCGCTCCTGCAGCGACAGCGGAGCGACGAACTGCGCGTTCGCCCCGGCCGCGGCGATGGTGGTGACGTCGCCGCGCAGTGTGTCGACCAGGCCATTCTGCAGGTCGTCGAAGCCGGTTCCGGTTCCCTTGTCGGTGTAGGCGACGGCGCAGCCGTGCTTGAGCCCCCAGTCGCCCGCCGAGGCGATCGCGCCGTATATGCCGCGCGAGCCGGACGACGGCGCGGTGACGATGCACCCTTGGCCCTGATTGTAGCTGTCCGGCGCCTGCACCATCAGGGTGATCTGCGTGCTGGCGTCGTTCTCCGCCGCATAGGCGAGCGTCTCGTCGCCCGCGATCAGCCCTTGCCCGCCGATCGGATTCCCGTTGGCGTCGACACTGGGTCCGTAGAGCACGCCGTAGCCGCCGGCCGTCGTCGGATCCACCAGGGCGCGGTAGTTGGTGTAGATCGCCAGCCGGCGCAGCTCTTCGTCGGTCGGTGGGCTGCTGACGCTCGGCGGGGTGGACGACTGCAGGCCGCTTGCGCCGAGTCCCGCGGTCAGCAGGTCGTTGCTAACGCCGTCATAGTGCGTCGTGACCGGCGTGCCGCGAATGAACTCAGGCAACTCATTGAGCGCGCCTCCGCGCGGCTGGCCCGCGGCGCACACACATAGAGCGGTCCCGGCGACCAGCCAGGTGCGTAGAGATGACAATAGCCCCTCCCATTCTTCTCGGCGACCGATACGCCGCAGGAAATGAATAGCATGACTGGGAAGCGGTTCGGCAAGCGTCAGCGCTGACGACGCCACGACCTCCCTCGATCCGTGCGCATCCGCGCGGGTTGCCGAATTTAGCCTGCATTTCTCACCGAGCGCAAGTTGGCCCTGATCGACTCGCGGGAGCAGATCTCGTGCATAAGGCCTGCCGCCGCGAGGCGTCGCGCCGCCTGACGCCCAACCGCCTTACGGCCTTACGGCCTTACGGCCTTACGGTGACAGTGCGCCGGGGATTACCGGGCATTACGATGACACTTGCATATTTTCCTAAATGCCGCGCCCCCGCCGATCCGACGCCCGGGAGAGAACGCCGCCAACGGGCGCTAAAAAGACGCGGCGCCATTCGGGCGCCACGGCGGCGCCGACGCGTCACGGACGGCGCCTGGAGGCCGTCGCCGACCGCCGCTCCAGTGCAAAATAACAGATCCTATGCGGGTGGACGGCGGCCGGACCCTTGGTAGGCTGATCTTCCACACCAGCATGGAGGCAACCGATGCATTTAATCACCTCCGCGACCGTTGTCGCGACCACCGCCCGCGCGAATGATATCACGCTGTTCGCCTCGCTCGAATTGAGCAAATCGAAATGGGTTGTGACGATCAACAGTCCGGGCAGCGAGAAATTTTCCAGGCATGTGGTCGAGGGTGGGGACGGCGCCGGCCTGCTCGACCTTCTTTCGCGGTCGAGGGCGAAGGCCGAGCAGCGCTATGGCGTGCCGATCAAAGCGATCGTCATTCAGGAGGCGGGATTGGACGGATTTTGGATCCATCGCCTGCTGCTCGCCGAGGGGATCGAGAGCCACGTGGTTGGCGCTGGCCCGCAAACTGCTCGTCGCCTTGTGGCGCTATGTCACCCAAGGCGTCGTTCCCGAGGGCGCGGTGTTCAAGGCGGCCTGACCCGATGGCTCAATCCTACGCCGACGCTCCAACGATGGCTTAACGACTCAACCCCATTCCAGCGAAGCCGAACGCGACGGCTTCGCCGGATCTGGGCGGGCGGTGACCGCGGCTTTGCCTGGCTGAAACACGCCGTTTAACAGGATGGTCCCCGCCAACCCGAGCCCGACGCCCTCGAGCATGAGGGATTATGGTGCGAGCCCCGACAAGCTCGACCGGATGTGAGGTGATGCGGCCGTCAAGGCTGCATGCGAAAGACGGGCTCACGCTTCGGATCCAAACGCCAAAGGAGATGCGCAATGCCAAAATGAATGAGCGCGGCAAAGACCACAGAGGCAGCCAAGAGCGCGCAAGGGCGCGCTCGCTCGTGACAGTGTATCCGGCCGCTGGCGCGTCAAGGTCGCTTCGCTCCCTGCTCCGCTGCGCTTCGCCCCGCTTCGCGGGTGACACGCCAGCGGCCGGTGCAAACGAATGAGCTTGACCCGAAACACCCCATGTGAGGCGAATAACAGGCGGATAACAGGTCGATAATTCGCGCTTATCAGGGAGATAACAGGTGGGTGGAGCGAGCCAAAACATGGAGAGCCGGCCGCCGCGAAAATCGCACATGAGGCGTTGGAGGTATGCGGTCTGCGCATGGGGACTACGGGACATGATACGCACTGCATGATATCCCAGCCCGGTCATGCTGGTCCGATGGCTCGTCTTTCGCGCATCACGGTCGCCGATCTCCTGGAATTGTCGCTCGACCAGCAGGCGGGGCTCGACGGGTTCGTGAACCGCAGCCCGAACGGGCGCCCGCTCGACGCGGCGGACTTCATCGCGATGGTCGAGACGAAGCTCGGCCGCAAGGTTCGGCCGGGCAAGCGGGGGCGCGAGCCGCACGCCGGGGGATGGATTGATATGGGGAATTCGTATCATGTCCCCGTAATCGCCCGTAATCGCCCGTAATCGGTAATCGGGGATCTCAACCCACAGCGAAGGCCAGCGTGGTAAAAGAGAACAAATGTAGCACAAAACCCGACATTGGCCAAGGATTTTCACTCCTCACGCGATGGGAAAATGTCCCCGCCGATCCGACGCCCGGGAGAGAAAGCCGCCGACGGGCGCTAAGGAGACGCGGCGCCATTCGGGCGCCACGGCGGCGCCGACGTGTCGCGGACGGCGCCTGGAGGCCGTCGCCGACCGCCGCTCCAGTCGGGAAAACAGGGAGTTTTGTTTTGGGGAACAGGGAGTTTTTGCGTGGGAACAGGGAGATAATTCGTGCTTATCAGGGAGATAACAGATCCTATGCGGGTGGACGGCGGCCGGACCCTTGGTAGGCTGATCTTCCACACCAGCATGGAGGCAACCGATGCATTTAATCACCTCCGCGACCGTTGTCGCGACCACCGCCCGCGCGAATGATATCACGCTGTTCGCCTCGCTCGAATTGAGCAAATCGAAATGGGTTGTGACGATCAACAGTCCGGGCGGCGAGAAATTTTCCAGGCATGTGGTCGAGGGTGGGGACGGCGCCGGCCTGCTCGACCTTCTTTCGCGGTCGAGGGCGAAGGCCGAGCAGCGCTATGGCGTGCCGATCAAAGCGATCGTCATTCAGGAGGCGGGATTGGACGGATTTTGGATCCATCGCCTGCTGCTCGCCGAGGGGATCGAGAGCCACGTGGTCGATGCGGCTTCGATTGCGGTCGACCGGCGGCATCGGCGAGCCAAGACCGATGCGATCGACGGCGAGACGCTGTTGCGGACGCTGATGGCGTGGGCTCGCGGCGAGCGGCGGGTCTGCTCCATGGTTCGCGCGCCGAGCCCGGAAGAAGAGGATCGCCGGCGGCTGACCCGCGAGCGCGGCACGCTGCTCAAGGAACGCATTCAGCACACCAATCGGGTCAGGGGCCTGCTCAGCGGCCAAGGCATCCGGGATTACAACCCTTGCGACAGGGAAAGCTCAGGAGAGGAGAATGAACATGAAGTTCTGAAACCTTTCATCGCGATCCAGAGGGTTCAACTCCCTCCCGGCAAAGGTCAGCCAACCAGCCGGAAGCGAGCCTTGCATGGCGTGCGGCGACGCCCGTCGTGAAGCGTAGGCAGCAGGTGCTGAAGCCGCGTGAGTAGCCTCGAAATTTCTATCATCGACGACACCGTCAGGGTGAGGATCGTCGGTCCGGCCGGGGTCTTGGACCGGGGCAAAGGCATGGGACGGATCGCCTGGGAACCTATGAGATCCCGCCTGCGTCCGAGTGAGAGTGTGCCGGCAAATGGGCGGCCGGCTGACCAAATGCCCTGGCCCGGCTGGGTCCTCCAACCATCCGGGAGCGCCGCCAAGGCGAGCACGAAAAGCGGAGGATCGCGCGGACCCCGGAAGCGAAACAGATAAGCGACCGGGGACGCGCAGGCGGGAAGTCGTAGCGCCTTCATAGTACCGCTGACCGCGGGGAACTGGGCTCACCGGGACCCGCGCGAGGGGAGGGGGGCGCCACGGGATGAGAGCCGTTGCCGGGAAACACGGGAGGAGACCTTGGGCTCCGCGAACCTGTCCACGAAACGACAACGGATAGCCGAACTGGCGAGGACGACGGCGGGGACATCATCACCTCCGTGCGCTTCTCGACAGGCGAGTCACGGACGGCGTCCTCTACGCCAACGCGAGCGAAACTCTTCCGTGAAGAACCGGATGCGGGAAAGCTGCACGTCCGGGTGTGTGTCCAGCGAAGGCTGGCATGTTCAGCAGGAGAAAGGCCTGCCGGGGCAAGAGTTAGAAGCCCCGTAGTTTGGATAGCAGGGTGGCGGGAAACCAAGACTCTGAAGCCTATCGACAACGTCTCCCTCGGGAAGACGACGAGTTACCGGGCCGTAACGACAGTGAACGCAAAAGTGGCCTCGAAAGTGCGTAGCCCCGAAGGCCGAGTCCTCACCCGGAGGGCGAAGGCTGCATGGGGAGCCGAAATCTGACCGATGCGGCTCCTTCACTTCGGCGGGGTGGAAGCGACAGCACGGTGGCAAGGACATGCCGAGCAACTGGAGAAGCCTTCCTCGTCCCGGCGCGAAATCGCCGGAGCAGGGTCGATCGTATAACCGGCTCAACCGGGAAGTCGATCGAAGGCGAGAGGGTGACGGATGGGTTCGTAGTAGCGGTGAGGCGGGGTAACGCCCGCG
Organism: uncultured Alphaproteobacteria bacterium; assembly: GCA_963758335.1. Taxonomy (GTDB): domain Bacteria; phylum Pseudomonadota; class Alphaproteobacteria; order Rhizobiales; family Beijerinckiaceae; genus Roseiarcus. The sequence continues at coordinate 752,857 of CAVWVF010000006.1, forward strand.
GAGCGAAGGAGCCCTGCTGTTTGTAAAGTCTCCGACCACAAGGAAGGCAAGGACGAGATGACAAATGCGTCCATCGATTTGCAGGACCTGAGGCGGAGAATATACGTCAAGGCGAAGGCCGAGACGTCCTGGAAGTTCCGGGGATTGTACGTCCATGTGCGAGCCCGGAACCGACAGGGCTTCGGCTGGGCGCGGTGGAGTAGGGGATGGCTGTACCAAACTCTGAAGCTGTTCAATGGCTACCGAGTGGTTCGACCAGCGCCGAAAGCCGCTCCGGCAGGATAGGCCCCATAATCCTTGAGGCGAAGCAAACAGGAGAGCGCAGTGCGGGAAATCCGCATGCTGCGTTCGACGAGGCGGGGGCTGGAAACGTGGCACGGCCGAGATGGTGTGACACTCGCAGACGAAAGAGCGAGCCAACAGGGAACACAAACTTCGGCCTAAACCGGCGCGCCAGTCCCCGACCCTACCTGTGAGGGGTGGGGATGGCAACATCCCCACCTACTCGGCGCTTCGGCGCGATCGTTTTGAGCGGCTCGAGGCGCTGCGAACCGGCGACGGCCGCGAGCTGCCGCCGCTGCTGAAGGCGGAAATACGCCGGGAGCTCGATCGGATCGCGCTGGCGACGACGCAACTGGCTGCGGTCGAACGGGCCCGCGACGCGCTCATCCGCACGGAAGCCGAGGAGCGCACCAACCCCGCCGCCCGGCTCCTCGAGCTCAAGGGCTTGGGCCCCGAGTTCGCCTCGCTCCTCTGGCTGGAATTGTTGTTCCGCAGCTTCGCCAACCGCCGCCAGGTGGCGGCTTACGGCGGATTGGCGCCCAGCCCCTGGCAGAGCGGCGGCGTCGAACGGGATCAAGGCATCTCGAAGTCGGGCAACCGCCGCCTGCGCAAGACCATGAGAGCTGGCCTGGTTCTGGCTGCGTCACCAGCCGGACTCGGCGTTGAGCCGCTGGTTTCGGGCGCGGGTCGGCGCCGCGAAGGGACGGGTCCGCCGGATCGCCATCGTGGCGCTGGCCCGCAAACTGCTCGTCGCCTTGTGGCGCTATGTCACCCAAGGCGTCGTTCCCGAGGGCGCGGTGTTCAAGGCGGCCTGACCCGATGGCTCAATCCTACGCCGACGCTCCAACGATGGCTTAACGACTCAACCCCATTCCAGCGAAGCCGAACGCGACGGCTTCGCCGGATCTGGGCGGGCGGTGACCGCGGCTTTGCCTGGCTGAAACACGCCGTTTAACAGGATGGTCCCCGCCAACCCGAGCCCGACGCCCTCGAGCATGAGGGATTATGGTGCGAGCCCCGACAAGCTCGACCGGATGTGAGGTGATGCGGCCGTCAAGGCTGCATGCGAAAGACGGGCTCACGCTTCGGATCCAAACGCCAAAGGAGATGCGCAATGCCAAAATGAATGAGCGCGGCAAAGACCACAGAGGCAGCCAAGAGCGCGCAAGGGCGCGCTCGCTCGTGACAGTGTATCCGGCCGCTGGCGCGTCAAGGTCGCTTCGCTCCCTGCTCCGCTGCGCTTCGCCCCGCTTCGCGGGTGACACGCCAGCGGCCGGTGCAAACGAATGAGCTTGACCCGAAACACCCCATGTGAGGTGAGCGAAACGGGGAGAACCGGCCGCCGTGAAATCGCACATGAGGCGTTGGAGGTATGCGGCCTGCGCATGGGATTAAGGGACATGATACGCACTGCATGATATCGCGGCCATGCTGGCCCGGTGGCTCGCCTATCCCGGATCACCGTCGCCGATATCCTGGAATTGTCGCTCGACCAGCAGGCGCGGCTCGGCGGGTTCGAGAAACGCAGCCCGAACGGGCGCCCGCTCGGTGCCGCGGACTTCATCGCGATGGTTGAGATGAAGCTCGGCCGAAGCTTCGGCCGGGCAAGCGGGGGCGCAAGCGGCACGCCCGGGGATGGATTGACATGGGGTATTCATATCATGTCCCCGTAATGCCCCGAGACGCCCGAGCGCTTCGGTCATCGGGTCGACTTCCTCACGAAGCCAAGGAAACAGAGTGCCCTGGATATGGTTCCAGCGGGCTTTCATGGCGTCGAGAGGATCGTTGGTCATGCCTGTTCTTGCGAATCAGCAGGATGGAATCAAAACAATATTTCACCATCCGCTAAAGACAACTTGTGCCGGGCGTGATCTAAATATAACGCCCCGATATGTTAGGACGTCCAAATAAATTTGCAACTGCCTCTTCAGTATGCGGCTCACGACTAGGCTCCCGGTTAGTCGGCGAGGTCAAAATAACGATGTCGCGGAAAGCTTCACTCCTAGAAATCTCCTTATGGATCGGCGTAGTGTCGTGCCATGTATACCGGTCGTTCGTTAACAGAAGATGACCGGGTTGCAGCGTCTGCGCAAATATTCTGCGCAAATATAATGTCCGACCCGCCGGGGTCACGGGCGACCATGCTGATGCCCCCCCGTAACATTAACGCGACTAATCAGTAGAATTACAAGGACGTTGATATTGTCCTGATGCCAACCCTCGACGACGGGGAAACCTGTACGGCCATCATCGCCAGATGTAGCCGTAATTCGCTGAGCTTGCACAAGAATCTCTTCTGCGGGCAGCAAACGCGCACGGGCGGCAAATACTTGGATTGCCGGGTCGAGGAGTTTGGCGAGGCTGGGTTGGATGGGTTCGTAATTCCGGGAAATCCCGCCGTGTACGGGATTGTAGCTTTTGGGCTGATAAAGGGGGCCGTGCTCGGCGACCTCAATCCGGTTGGACCGAGAATATACACGCAAAATGCTCTTGTATCGAAACCCTTGTTTAACATAGGGATCGAGCGGCACTTCGTGAAATCCCACCTGTATATCTGAAAGCGACAGAAGCTCGCCGATGTGTACCACCATTACATCCTTCTCGAATCGCTGCTCTCCGTTTAACGTTGTTTCGTTGTCGTCATTGCCATATCTCCTGCGCCGCAGGCTGCCAGAAGTAATACTTCAGCCTTTGCGCTCCAAAATAACCTTGGGTTTCTTTGGTTAATGGTTGCCATAGTTGATGATTATTTGACCCGCAGCCGCCGTTGAGGGCTTCTGCCGGGTCCGTCGAGATTGGGGTTTTTGCCACCGCAACCATATTTTACCATAAAATCTTGTATCAGATTTTACGGTAGTTAACACGCTACATCCCTTCCGCTCGCGTTGGCAAGGGGATTACGGAATTACGATGATGTGGTGTGAATTACGGTGACGCTTGCATATTTCACGAAATGCCTCGATGAAGGTCGGTCCTTAGCGCAGAATGGGAACGACACGCTGGCCAACGCGCATCGCGCTCCCGCGTGGGCGACCGGCACGAGCCGTAAAATATGCGCGTGTCACGGTTTCCCGTGTCCAACAAATGCGCAGATCCGGAATCACGCGGAATTACGAATTACGGTGACGCTTGCATATTTCACGAAATGCCTCGATGAAGGTCGGTCCTTAGCGCAGAATGGGAACGACACGCTGGCCAACGCGCATCGCGCTCCCGCGTGGGCGACCGGCACGAGCCGTAAAATATGCGCGTGTCACGGTTTCCCGTGTCCAACAAATGCGCAGATCCGGGACACGGCCGCCGTGATGACAGCCTCCGAAACACGCCCGAATTCCTTGACGATGAGACTGGCGTTGAGAGTAACGACCCTGTCGGTCAGAATCCAGCTCGCGAGTGGGAGGCTGCCTTGCACGAGATCGGCCGGATCGAGGGCGATGCCGTGGTCGGTCTGAGGACGGGAGGTGACCGCCAAGGCGATGAAATCGCCGTAGGCGTCGGGGCGGGTCAACATAAGCACCGGCCGCTTCTTGGCCGCTGATAGGTCCGAGAAAGGAAAGGAAATCAGAACGAGGTCGCCCCATTCAAACACGATCCCACGCCTGATCCTCGGGGTTATCCCAAACCGTCTTCAAGGCGGATTCTTGAGCGCTGATCAGATCGCGGTCCCGCTCGCGTTCTTGCCGTTCCGTTAGATAGCCGACGAAATCGAGCACCTCCCGGGCGAGGTGTTCGGGGAGTTTCTTGATTTGTTCATAAACCAGGTCGGCGATGGCCATTTGGTCACCCTTCACATTCTCGCTTTCAGTGTATCACGGCGCGCTACACGAGTCCGCAACTCCGCCTTCACGTCCTTGAGATTCGGCCGCACGCGGTCGCGCCGGCTCTTCTTGCGGATGAGGTGCTTGCCGGCGCGGGATTTTCCGCAGATGTAGGTTGGCGGGGTCTGACTTCTCGCGCCCGTTCATCGCCGGCAAAAGCTCATCGCCTTGCCGACACGGACCGACGCGGCCGAAGCCGCCCGACCGGACCCGAGACGTCTCAGGTTCCGATATGCTCCTTTCCTGCGTGATGAGGTCTCCGACCACTGCAAAGCGACGGAGCCTCGCAATACCGGAGCCGCCCATGTCGCCTCAGACAGGCTCCTAACCCCGGAGCCAAAGATCCGCGCGCTTGCGGGCGAGCCATCCGGCCAGCGCGGCGTTGACGTATGCCGGTTTTTCCTGGGCCATCCAATGCCCGGAGGGAACGGTCGCCTCGGTCAGGTCGGCGCAAGAGGCGCGCATCGGCTCGGCCAGGCGCGAGTCGATCGTCTCGCAGGTATAGTCATAAGCGCCGTGCAGGAACAGCGTCGGCATCGTCAGGCGCCAGTTTTCTCGGGCGCGCTCGGCATAGGCGGCGCCTCCCCGTTCATGTACCAGCTGTCGGGGCCGAAGAATCCGTTGCGCGACAGCGCCGCGACATAGCTCGCCTCGGCCTCCTCGTCGATCACGCGTTCGTCGCGCGGCCGGGCGGGCGCCTTGTTGTCGGGACCGAACCATCCGCCGTTCGCGCGCACGAACGCCAAGCGGTCAGGTTTGCCGCGTCTGTCCGGGTTTCCCGCGCGGAACAATGCGCGGACAGTGGCGCGGAGGTCGGCCTCGAAGCCGGCGGAAGCGCGTGCGAAGTTCTCGAGATAGAAGACCTGATAGTCCCATTGCCCGTACGGATACTTGTCCTCCGGGTAGAGCTTGCGATCGATCAGCGGCAAAAGGGCGTTCAAGTTGAAGCCTTCCGGAATGTAGGGAACCGAGAGAGCCGCAACGGCGTGGCAACGGTCGGGATGATGTTGGGCCAGCGACCAGACGACCGGCGCGCCCCAATCGTGCCCGACCCAAACCGCCTTTTCGGCGCCGATCGAGTCGATGAGCTCGATCATGTCTGCGACGATGAGTTCGAGCGCGTAATCCTCGGGTCGCTGTGGGACGTCCGAGCGGCCGTAGCCGCGCATGTCCGGCGCGATCGCGCGGAAACCGAGAGCCCCGAAGACCGGAAGCTGGCCGCGCCAGGAAATCGAAAGCTCCGGCCAGCCGTGCAGGAAAACGATCGGCGCGGCGTCCTTTTCGCCGCACGCGAGATAAAACGTGCCGTGGCGCCGGCTCCTGGTGAAGTGCTCCGAGACGGGAAAGCTCATGCGAGGTCGAGCTCGTCGAGCCGCAGCGCGAAAGCGTCCGGCGCCAAACGCGGCGCAAGGCGGTCTGACGGACCAAAGTCGCGTGTCTCGCGATAGCCGTCGGGCGCCGGATCACGGTGGACGCGTGCGGTGAGCCACACCGCGTCGATGACCCAGAGTTCGCGCACGCCAAAGCTGGCGTAGAGGCTGGCCTTGCGGCCCATGTCGTACTGCAGTGACGAATCCGCGATCTCGACGACGAGGAGGACGTTGTCGGCGGCGAGGCCGGGGATTCCGCTCGCGCGCGGAAAAATCACCACGTCCGGTTCGAGATAGGTGTACTCGCTGAGGCGAAGGGTGGTCGCGACGGCGAGATCGACATGGCCCCGCGGCAGCCGATACCAACGTTCGGCGAGGGCGGTCTTGACGACCTCGTGCGCGTTTCCCTTCGGCGACATCGGAACCAATTCCCCGCCGATCAGTTCGACGCGCTCGTCCTCCTCCATGGTGCCGGCGGCGACCATCGCCTCGACCTCGGCGACGGTGAAGCGGCGGCGCGGCAATCCCTCGGCGGCCGTGGTGACGCGGGCGGCGGAGGCGTTCATGTTTGCGGCCCTCCCTTCGGGCGGCGCGGCGCTGCAGTATCGCTACGCATGCATGTAATCATAAGTTTGCGGCGCGGCGTCGCCAAGGAACTTGAGTTTTTCCGGGCGCGGCTCAATCGATCTCAAGCTCGTCCAGTTGCAGAGCGAAGGCTTGCGGCGCAAGGAGCGGTACGATCCGCTCCGACGCGCCAAAATCGTGCGTCTCGCGATAGCCCTCCGCAGCGGGCTCTCGGAAGACTCGCGCCGTCAAGCGAACCGCGTCGATGACCCAGAGCTCGCGAATCCCGAAACTCGCGTAGAGCCCCGCCTTGCGCCCCATATCGTAGCGGAGCGAGGAATCGGCGATTTCGACGACGAGCAGCACGATTGCGCCAGTCAGCCCCCTGAGGCCGGCCGCGCGTGGGTAGATCACGACGTCCGGCTCGAGATAAGTGTCCTCGCTGAGGCGGAAGGTCGTTTCCTGCGCTAGGCGGCAATCCTCAGGTCGCGCACGAATCCAACGGTCGACGAGCGCTATCTTGACGACCTCATGCTGGTTTCCCTTCGGCGACATAGGAACCAATTCCCCCCCGATCAGCTCGACTCGCTCGTCCTCCTCCATCACGCCGGCCGCGACCATTGCTTCGACCTCAGCGACAGTGAAGCGGCGGCGCGGCAGACCCTCGGCGGCCGAGGTGATCCGGGCTGCGGAGGATTTCATGGCCGAGGCTCTCCTCTTCATGCCGGTCAAGCCGGTCTCTTCCAACATGGCGATACTATCACATTCGCCTGGGGGCGTGGCGCCCTAGCGAACCGGAGCCATGGGGAAGGGCGCGGACGTCTTCGCCCGATTGCGTCAGCCGGAGCTTCGGGGTTCCGATTGCCCTGTCGGATCCGATGGCGGGTCAGCCTAAAAATATCGCTCCTCGATGTTGATGGTGTCGCCCGGCCTGACCGGATAGGAGAGCGGCGCCGCGAACGTTTCGGAGCGGCCGTCGACGATGCGGGTGACCTCGACCGGGGTCTGGACCGCGCGCGGGGCGAACCCGCCGGCCGCCGCAACCGCCTGATTGACGGTCATGCCGTCGACGAATGCATATTGCCCCGCCACTTCGACCCCGCCGAGGATGAAGATGGGCCGGAAGGCTTCGACTTCGACCGATACGCTCGGTTCGCGCAAGTAGCCCCAACGCAGCCGCGCCTCGATGGCGCGCTCGAGCTCGGCCGTCGAGAGCCCCTGCGCCCGCAGACGGCCGGCGAGCGGCATGGAGATGACGCCCGAGCTGTCGACCGAGAAGGAATTGCTGAGATTGTCCTGGCCGAAGACGATGACCCTCAGGCGGTCGCCGGCCGCAAGGCGATAGGGCGCATTGACCGCCGCCGGCGGCGGAGGCGCACTGGCCTCGGCGACCTGCGACTCGGGGCGCGGCGCAGCGCATCCGCCGATGGCGGCGATCGCCAGGAACGCTACAAAAACTCGGAAATAGCTCATCACAACATTCGCACGCCGCGGCCGTCACGCGCATCGCGCTATCTATCGAGTTATGGTTAACGAACGGCTGATGGGCGCCCGCCCTTAACGCGAAGGAAACCATGTTGCTTGACATTGCTGGCCCGAGCGCCTGCAGCGGGGAGCGGAACGGATGATCGGCGAACGAGCTGAAGACCGCGTTGGAGCGTGCCGCGATCGAGCGTCCGGTTTCGGCGCCAGGTTCCGGCAGCGAAGCCGATGGGTGCTCCTCACGACGCTCGCGGCGCTGATCGTTTCCTGCGCTTTCGTTCTCGCGGTTCCGCCCCGCTATGCCGGCGTCGCCAGAGTGTTGCTGGACGAAAAGGACGGCCATTTGGCCAACACCGATCAGGCTGAGGGCGGCGAGCCTGCCGCGGCCATCGACGACGCGGCGGTTCGGAGCCGGGCGGATGCGGATCTGGCGCGCAGGGCGATCGACAGGCTCGGGCTTGCCGCCAACCCGGAATTTGCCGGGTCGGGCGGGGGAGAACGAGGGACGATCGACGCCTTCCTGTCGCGGCTGACCCTGTCCCGGGCGCCGGGGTCGAGGGTGCTGCAGGTCGAATTCGTGTCCCGCGATCCGGTTCTCGCCGCCCGCGGCGCCGACGCGGTGGCGGGAATTTATGTTCAGGCGAGGAACGAGGCGAAGGCGCAAAGCGCACGCTCCGCCGCTGAACGGCTGTCACAGAAAATCGAGGAGCTCGAGGGCAAGGTCGCCGACGCGGACGCGCAAGTCGAGGCCTTCCGGGCGAAGCAGGGTCTGCTTTCGGACGCGAGCGGCCAGCCGGCTTCGGCAGAGCAGATCTCGGGCCTCAACGCCGAGCTCGCCAACGCGCCATCGGCCGAAGCCACCGCGACCGCCAAGGCTGAGCTAATGCGCAGGCTCTGGCGCGAAGGACGGCTGGAAGAAGCGCCTGCTTCGATCGCGGATGAATCGGTGCGGCGTCTCGTCGGAGAGCGCGCAGCGCTGAAGGCCGAAATCGCGGACGCTTCGCGTACGCTGCTGCCGCTGCATCCGCGGATGAAGGAGCTCTCAGCGCAGCTCGCCGGCCTCGACGGCCAGATTCGCGACGCGGCGGCGAGGAACCTCCGCGTGCTCGCCAACAACGCGAGGCTGGCGAAGGATCAGGTCGCGTCGCTCAGCGCGACGGTCGCCGAGCAGAACAAAGCGTTCGTTTCCGGCGACGCGGACGACACCCGGCTGCACGCGCTCGTCGCACAGGCCAGGGCTGCGCGCGACGAACTTCAATCCTACCGGCAGAGGTATCGCGTGGTCGAGGCGCGCGAAGCGGACGGCGCCGCCTCGGACGCGCGCGTGATCGCGGCGGCGGAGCCGCAGCGCGAGCCCGCCATTCCGGCGCTTTGGCAGACCGTTCTGCTTGCGACGCTGGCCGGCGTCGCGCTCTCGACCGCGGCCGCGGCTGCGGCTGCCGCATTCTCCGCCGAGTCGGGACCGGACAAGGGGCGAGCCGCGATCGCGCCGGCGCCGCAGGCGGTCGCGGCCGCCGTAGCGCCCGTAACTGAAGACGGCGAAGATTCGGCGCTGGCTCACTCAGACGCCGCGCCGCCGAGCCCGACGGACCACCAGGTCGCGCGGCCGGAAAGCGCCGGGAGAAGCCGGTCTTTCGATCAGCTTCATCCGGCGGGCGCCGCCGAATCGGCGGAAGCGCTTGCCGTTCGGCTGACCCGGTCAAAGACCAACGATGGTCTCGTGGTCCTGATCGCCGGCCAGGGGTCCGGGCTTGCGCTCGCTGCCGCGCTCGAGACGGCGCGGCGTCTTTCCTCGGAAGGCGCCACGCTCCTCGTCGATCTCGGGGCGACGCAGGACTGGTTCGCCGACATCGTCGACCGCGAGGATGCCGATCAGATCGAGCTTCCCGGCCTCGCCGACCTCCTCGCCGGGAGGGCGAGCTTCGGCGAAGTGATCCGGCGGGACCTGTCCACAAGCCTCGACGTCATTCCGTCCGGCGGGGATGTCGGCCGCGAGGCGCTCGACGAAGTCTTCGCTGCGCTGGCCTCGTCCTACGATCGGCTCGTCTTTCACGCCTCGGACTGGCGAGCCGCGCCGCCGCGCGCCGCGGCGGAAATCGCGGACGCCGTCGTCGTCGTCGCGCCAGCCGCGCGGCTGCGGCGGACTCTCGAGGAAGCGCAGGAAACGCTCGGCGCCGGCCGCGCCGAAATCCTGGGGCTCGCGGGGCGCCGGCCGCAGCCGGCTTTGCAAGAGGTCGCCTGAACCGCTGCCGCTCGCCGGAATCGAGCCGCGCCGGGCGAGCCCGCGGAAAGTGTCAGACGCCCGACGCGGCAGCCGCCAAGCCCCATCCCGAGACGCCGGCAAGGCGTCGCAGAGCAGGACGGCCGTGAAAGAATGGTTCAGGCGCCTTACGCCAGGGCGTCGGTTTTCGCGACTTCGCCGGCCCTGTTGGCGATCAGCTCAATGAACAGCAACGACAGCGCATCGACGTCTTTCAGGGTCGTTGCGGGGTCTCGGCTCAGCCAGCCATTCCAGCTTGGCCAGTCCGAGGACGGCGCTGCAGATCAGCGCCGAGATTTTGGCCGGATCGCCATCGTGCAACTCGCCTGCTTTCTGGGCGGCGACCACCACATCCTTGACCGATGCGAACGCGCGCTGCCCCTCGGCCTGCAGCCCGCCGTCCTCGCCGATGTCGAAGAGCAGCCGGTGGCGCAGTGGAAAGCGGCGGGCCAGACCGAAGTACTCGCGCATCGCGAGTTGCAACGCTCCGAGCGGAGAATTGGCTCGGCGCATCGCGGTGCCCAGGATCTCGGACCCCTCGTTGAAACTCTCCCGCGCAATGGCTTCCAGGAGATCGCGCTTGTCTTTGAAGTGCCGGTAGGGGGCGGTCTGAGACACTCCGATCTTCTCTCCAACCGCCCGGAGCGTCACTGCGTTGGGACCCCCCTGATCACGCAGGTTTGTCGCAGCGTTGAGGAGCTGCTGTTTCGTCGATAGAGTTGTTTCCATTATTGAACCGTCGAGTAAAGCCGCTACAACCTAGAGTTTGCATTCTACAACCATTGGCGCTCATACTGTCCCCAACGCCGCCCGTGTTTCTCCGGTTTACCGAACCTGCCGCGCCGACAAGTTCTTTATAGATGTTTACGCAGCTACCCCGGTGTGCAAGCAAAGTCAACGTAGCGATGCGAATGTGTTCGCAACACGCCGCAGGCATCGCTTTCGCGGTCGCACTGTCAAGTCGCAGGAAAGCGGACAATAACTCTGCGGCAGTCCCGAAGTCGCGGATCCCCAGAACGCCGTTGCGAAAGCGTGAAACCATCGGCATCGTCATCAAAGAGGGGGTTGCCGATCCCGCGCCGCGCGGTGATCATGAAGCTTGCGGCCCGACGTCGAGTTGGTCATACCCCATCGCGCGATAGATGAGGCCGGAGATGAGCCAGCTTCCGGCGAAGACGCCGATGATCAGGTAGCCGAGCACCCCGAAATTATCGTTGAGCGAGCCGATCGCGCTCCAGAACGGCCCTTCCAGCTTGAACTTGTCGCCGATCAACCCCAGCGTCTCGATCCCGCCGATCAGCAGCGCGACGATGACGGACACTGCGGTGATGGTGATATTGTAATAGAGCTTGCGGATCGGCCTCACGAAGGCCCAGCCGTATGTGCCGAGCATCAGCACGCCGTCTGTCGTGTCGATCAGGCTCATGCCGGCGGTGAAGAGCGCCGGGAACACCAGCAGCGCGCCGAATGAGGCGCCGTTGGCGGCCTGGGTCGCCGAAATGCCGAACAGCGCGACCTCCGTGGCGGTGTCGAATCCGAGGCCGAACAGGAAGCCGATCGGGAACAGGTGCCAGCTCTTCGTCACGATCCGGAAGAGCGGCCGGAAGAGCCGCGCCAGAAGCCCGCGGCTGTTGAGCAGAATATCGAAATCGTCTTCGCAGAACGGCTCGCCGCGCTTGACCGCCTGGAATGTGCGCCAGACCGAGACGAGCACGACGAGGTTGATAATCGCGAGCAGGAAGAGAAATGCCGCCGAGGCGCTTGCGCCCACGAGGCCGCCGATCGGTTTCAGGGCGTCGAAGCGTGAACTTAGTTCGGCTGAGGCGAAGCCGACGGCGACCGACAGCGCCACGACGACCGTCGAATGGCCGAGCGAGAAATAAAGCCCGACGCCGACCGGTCGCCGGCCCTGCTGCATCAGCTTGCGGGTCGAATTGTCGATCGCCGCGATATGATCGGCGTCGACGGCATGGCGCAGGCCGAACATGTAGGCGAGGAAGGCCGAACCGAAGAGCACCGCATTGTCGCGCAGCGCGACGAAGGCCCAGACCCAGACGAGAATATTCGCCCCGATGAGAACTGCGTACAGACCGATCAGCCGGCGGCGAACGCTCGCTCGGCGCTCGTCCCAAATTCCCGAAACAAGACCCGGCATGACGCCCTCGCATGCGTTGGAGACATCCCGTGCGCGGCGCGATCGCGACGAACGGCCTCGACGGCCCATTCTTGCAACCGCTCCGCGCCGCGACGGCAGGTCTCCTGGCTCGCGGGTCAATGCCTGTCGCCGGCCTTCCCGGTTTCCCAGTGGCCATGACTGGCGGCAGACTCGCCGCTTACAGTTGCGGGGCAGCCGCGGCATTGAGCGTCGCCGCTCTCACCGCGTTCCCTATTGATCCCCGAGGGGAACCGTCGCATCGAACTCCGTAGACCGTTCGCGCGTCGCCGCCAAGCGGGTGTTTCGCCGCATGAGGAGCCGGGCGCTCTGATCGCCTTGACGGCCCGGTTGGACGGTTCCACCATCGGGCCCATGAGGAGCAGCCCGCGCAAATTCCAGCTGACGGCGGACATCCTGCTCAGGGCCTATTCGATCGGCGTCTTCCCGATGGCCGAGAGCCGGGAGGCCAAGGAGCTTTTCTGGGTCGAGCCGCACGAGCGGGGAGTGTTTCCCCTCGACGGGCTCATCGTGTCGCGCAGCCTTGCCAAGACAGTGCGATCGGACCGATTTCGCGTCGTCGCCGATCGTGATTTTCCGGCGGTGATGCGCGCCTGCGCGGAGCGCGACAACACCTGGATCAACGACGAGATCCTGCGCCTCTATTGCAATTTGTTCGAGGCGGGACACGCCCATTCGATCGAGGCATATGAGGGCTCGGCGCTGGTCGGGGGCCTCTACGGCGTCAACTTGCGCGGCGCCTTCTTCGGCGAGAGCATGTTCCATCGGACGCGCGACGCCTCCAAAGTCGCGCTCGTCCATCTCTTCGCGCGGCTGCGCGCAGGCGGTTTCCGCCTTCTCGACACCCAGTTCCTGACCGAGCACCTGGCGAGCCTCGGCGCCGTCGCGGTGTCGCGAGAGACGTTCAGATTGCTGCTCGCCGAGGCGATGGCGGGAGAGGGTGATTTCGGAGCGTGGCCGCCGGAGACGGCGATGCCGGGCGCCGGCGCGCTTGAACTTGCCCGAGGTTCCGGCACGGAAGTTGCGAAGCAGGAAGGCGATATTGCGGGACGTCCCGCATCGCGATGAATGGGTTGCCGCATGACGGGGGTCGAGGCGTTCGACGAAATGGGGCCTGCCGGCGATCCGACGCGGGCGCTCTACAGGAAGGTGGCGCGCTGGCTCGGCGACACGCCGTCTGCCCTCCTCGCCTCGCGCCGCGCGCAGGCCGAATACATGTTCCGGCGCATCGGCATCACCTTCGGCGTCTACGGCGACAAGGACGCGGCCGAGCGGCTCATCCCGTTCGACATCGTGCCGCGTCTCATTTCGCGCGCCGAGTGGCGGAAGCTGGAGGCGGGTCTCACCCAAAGGGTGCAGGCGCTGAACCTCTTCCTCAAGGACGTGTACGGCAGTCGCGCCATCCTCAAGGAGGGGGTCGTGCCGTCCGAACTCATCCTGCGCAACCCGTACTACCGGCCGGAGATGATCGGCCGCCGCGCGCCCCACGACATCTGGGTGCACATCGCCGGCATCGACATCGTTCGGGTCGACGACGAGTCGTTCTACGTTTTGGAGGACAACGCCCGAACGCCGTCCGGCGTTTCCTACATGCTGGAAAACCGCGAGGTGACGATGCGGCTGCTGCCGGATCTGTTCGCTCGTCACCATGTCGCGCCGGTCGACGACTATCCCGATGAGCTGCTCGCCTGCCTGCGATCGGTCGCCCCGCGAACGGATCGAGCCGAGGCGACGATCGTGCTCCTGACGCCCGGGCTCCACAATTCCGCCTACTACGAGCACTCGTTTCTCGCCGACAAGCTGGGAGTCGAGCTGGTCGAGGGCCGCGATCTGTTCGTCGAGGACGATCAGGTGTTCATGCGCACGACGCTCGGGCCGCGTCGGGTCGACGTGATCTACCGCCGGGTCGACGACGACTTTCTCGATCCGCTCGTGTTCAATCCGTCGTCGGTGCTGGGCGTGCCGGGACTGGTCGGCGCCTATTTGGCGAGCAACGTGACGATTGCGAATGCAATCGGCGCCGGCGTCGCCGACGACAAGGCGATCTACAGCTACGTTCCCGATCTCATCCGTTTTTACCTGTCCCAAGAGCCGCTCTTGCAGAACGTGCCGACCTATCGCTGCCGGGAGCCTGACGGGCTCAAATACGTGCTCGAGCGAATCGACGAGCTTGTGGTGAAGGAGGTCAACGGTTCGGGCGGCTACGGCATGCTGGTGGGTCCGCACGCGACCGCCGCGCAGCGCGAGCAGTTCGCGGCCAAGATCAGGGCCGATCCGGCCAACTACATCGCCCAGCCGACGCTGGCGCTCTCGACCTGTCCGGCTTCGTTCGAGACGGGCGTTTCGCCGCGGCACGTCGACCTGCGCCCGTTCGTTCTCTCCGGCGCCGACGGCGTGCGGATCGTCCCCGGTGGCCTGACGCGGGTGGCGCTGAAAGAGGGCTCGCTGGTAGTCAATTCGAGCCAGGGCGGTGGGACCAAGGACACCTGGGTCGTCGACGACGTGGAAGGCGAAGCCTGACCGATGCTCGCCCGAACCGCCGACAACCTCTTCTGGCTCGCCCGCTCGATGGAGCGCGCGGACTACATCGCCCGCACGATCGAGGCGACGCTGAGGCTCGAATACCTGCCGAAATCGGACGGCGACAAGACCGGCGAATGGGAGGGCGCGCTCAATGCCGCCGGCGCCTACGACGGCTACGTCGAAGCGCATGGCGAGCTCGAAGAGGAGACGGCGGTCGAGTTCCTCACCTTCGACCTGACGAACCCCTCGTCGATCCGCAACTGCCTGGAAAACGCCCGAACCGCGGGCAGGGCGGTGCGCACCGCGCTGACCGCCGAAACCTGGACCGCGATCAACGACGCCTGGCTCGAGCTCAAGCGCTTCGAGGCGAGTCATCGCTTCGCCCGCCCGCTCGACCGGCTCGCCCTGACGCGCTTCCTCGATTACGTGAAGAAAGCCTCGCTCGACTTCGATGGCTCCTGCTACCGCACCATGCTGCGCAACGACGCCTACTGGTTCAACCGGCTCGGCGTCTTCATCGAACGCGCCGACAACACCGCGCGGCTCCTCGACGTGAAGTATCACCTGCTCCTGCCCTCGACCGAGCCGGTCGGCGGCTCGCTCGATTACTTTCAGTGGGTCGCGATCCTGCGCGCGGTCTCGGCGGCGACCGCCTACCACTGGGTGTATCGGGACCGGGTGAAGCCCTGGCTCATCGCCGATCTCCTGATCCTGAAGCGGGCGATGCCGCGCTCGCTCATCTCCTGCTACGAGAGCATCGATCGCGCCCTCGACAGCCTGGCGCGCGACGACGGACGCAGCGGCGTCGCGCAAAGACAGGCGCGCGCCATGCACGCGAAGCTCGAGCGGTCGAGCATGACCCAGATCTTCCAGGGCGGGCTGCACGAGTTCATCACCGCCTTCATCGAGGACAACGCTCGGCTGTCGAACACGATTTCCGAGCAATATCTCTTCACCTGAGCCGGCTGGGCGCCCCATGCGGATCCGGATTTCGCACGAGATAACCCATCGCTACGCGCCGCCGGCCCGCATGTTGATCCAGAACTTGCGGCTGACCCCGCATGGCTTTGACAGCCAGTACGTTCTCGGTTGGCGCATCGAACTCGGCATCGACAGCGCGCTGCGCCAGTCCGAGGACGCGCACGGCAACGTGGTGACGACCTTCTCCCATTACGGCCAGCCGATCGAGCGCCTGACGGTCTCGGCGGGCGGCGAAATCGAGACGAGCGATGCGGCCGGCGTCGTGCGCGGGACGGTCGAGCGCCTGCCGGCGCAGATGTATCTGCGCGACAGCCCGCTCGCCCATGTCAACGGCGCGCTGCGCGACTTCGCGACCGAGGCGACGGCGGGGGCGTCCGATCCCCTCGACGCCATGCACCGGCTGATGAGCGAGCTCAACAGCGTCATGACGTTCGACCCCTCCGAGGCCGACGACCCCGAGTCGGCGGTCGAGGCCTTTGCGCTGAGGCGCGGACGGGCGCGAGACTTCGCCCATATCTTCATCGCCTGCGCGCGTTTCGTCGGCATTCCGGCGCGCTTCATCGGCGGCTACCGCGCGGCCGACGAAGCCGGCGGAGAGCCGGGGACGCATTGCTGGGCCGAGTCCTACGCGCCGAAGCTCGGCTGGGTCGCCTTCGACCCGACCGCCCGCATCTGCGCCGACGAGCGCTACATTCGCGTGGTCGTCGGCTTCGACGCCCGGGACGGGTGCTTTGCGCGCACCGCGCATGGGAGCGGCGAGGACGCGGTCGAGATGACGATCCGGATCGAGCAGGCGGGCCTGCAGACGCAGGCGTAAGGGCGAACGGCGAGCGACGCCGTTCTCGGGCGCCAATCGCGTGTTTTCAACGGCTTGCGGCGCCATTTCCCGGCGACCGGGCTGCTCGTGGCGGCCCTGCCGAGGCATGCGGCGCGCGTGTCGCTCGATCCTGCCAAACGGACGTGGCGGCGACGCCAATCGGATGCGGCGCCGACCGTGCAATCATGCCAACTCGTTACAAGGCTTGCCCATTGCCATTTTTAGCCGTTTCAAGGGGTTAGAGCAAGTTGGAAAGTTGGAAGGGGATTCGGACCGAGGATGAGTCTTGGACCCGGAGCGCGCGGGCGGCGCGTGAGAGCATACGGGGAATAGTTCATTGTGCGCCTTTCCGAAACGAGAACAAATGTAGCACAAAAGCCGGCCTTCGCCAACAATTTTCACGCCGGTTGCGTACGGGTAACAGACCCGGCGCCGAACGGGCGCCGCCGGCGCCCCGGCGCAATGCGGACGCCGACTGAGACGGGCAGCTGACCGCCGCTCCGGTCCGAAGAACAGGGAACTCGGTTTCGAGGAGCAGGGAACTTTCTTAGAGGAACAGGGAACTTTCTTCGAGGAACAGGGCGCTCTCTTGCCCCAGCGCGCCGCGTCGATCGATCGAATCCGAACGCGGGATCCTCCGGCTGACGCCACACCTCGGAGGGGAACCGACACTTCCGCCAACGCGCGGCCACGCTTCCGAAGCGCCACTGGCGATCGCCGTAAATCGTAAAACATGCAGCCGTCACCGTATTCCTGCCGCGCTTCTCCAAGAAATTGTCGCTTTGTCCGGAAACCGCCACATTGCTTAACGCCTCGGGGCTTGGCCGAGAGCGAGGCGCTTGAGAGCTCGATTGTCAGCAACTCGCGCTCCTCCCTTGCGAAACGCCGCCATGGCGGCGCTCCCCTCAATGGCTCACCACGAACAGGTCGCCGCCGAAATTGACATGCAGGCCGAGGTGCTGTCGGCCCTTCGTCAGGGTCCCGAGCTCGGCGTCCATCGCGTCAGTCAGGGCGGACAGCCGGATGATCCCGTGAGCCTCCGGGTCGGCGGCGCCGCTCAGCGTGTCAAGAAACGCTTGGGTGAATGCGCCATGCCGCCAGGTTGGCAGCTCCTGCGACAGCTCGTTCTTCTTTGACGAGGTCAGCACGGTCACGTTTTCCATGTCCATCGCGTCTTGCAAAACCTTGGCGTCGGGATCGGACGCCCAGCCGCCGGCCCCCGACTGCGCCGGAGTGGCAGGCGTCGAGCAGGAGGAGGACCTTTCCGTGCTCGGCGAGCGTTTTCACTTTCTTCGCGAATTCGCTCGCCGAGAGCGCGCTGGTCGTGCTCGCGTTCGGCGATCCGGCGTCGAAGCCGTAAGGGATGAGATAGAATTGACTGTCGATCATCTCGCCGTGGCTCGAAACGAGAATGACCGCCACGTCCTGATCCGGACCGCTCGTTCGCATGCTCCGCGCCAAGGCGTCGAGCGCGTCGAGAATGGCCGTGTGACCGGCTCGATCGTTCGGCAAGTACTGCACGCTGACGTCGGCGTAGAGGCTTGGCTTGCCCGGCGCGCCCTTCTGGCTCTCGAGCAGGGCGTTCGCCACATCGTGCGCGTCTTCGGCCGCATAGTCGAGATGGAGGCCGCCCGCCTTGTCGCCAAAATGATCGATGCCGATCGCCAGCACGCGCAGCGCTCCGCCGGGCGGCTTGGCGCTGCCGGTCGCGATCTGGACCGCGGATCGCGCGGCCGCCAGGTCGGCGATGCCGAGGGCGCGGGCGGTCTCGAGTTCCTGGAGCACGAGCGGCAGCGCGTCCGGCCGGCGCAGCTTGGGGATGGCCGAGACGGGCAGGGTCGAGGCGGCGCGGTCGGGGCTGTGATTGGTGACCCACTTCAGCACGTCCTGCGCGCCGGGCGGCTGGCGTCGACTCCTTGCCGACGGGCGAATCCTCGTCGCCTCGTTGGCGGAGTGCCTCACGGTTTGGCGCGAACGGCCGTTGCGGGAGCGCAATAGGTCAGGCGCCGCTCGCCGCCGAGGCCGCCGCGGTCCCAGGCGAAGAGGAGCCTGCGACCTTGAGCGTCGTGGACTCCGCCGGCCGCGTAGACCGTCCGCCCGTCGCGGGACCACGCGACCTTCGAAAGTCCAACGGGAGACGGCCTTGCGTTCGCGGGGCTCTGCCCGCCCACACGGCTAAGGGTTCTTGCGTCGAGCACGTCGACGGCGGCCACGTCCTCATACCCCACCGCGAGACGGTTGCCGTCGGGGCTGAACGCTAGGCGGAATGGATCGTGCCCGGTGGGCATCGGCTGGCCGACGGGGCGAAAGTTCGGGGTCTTGCTGGTCGGGTCGTAGGCGTAGAGACGAATTTTCCCGTCGTAGGACGTCGTCGCCAGGCGCCCGTCGGGCGCGAAGGCGGCGCCAGGACTGCGGTCACCGTAGCTGTCGTCCCGGAACGCCTCGCTCCAGTCCCGGTCGCGATCGAAGACGCGCAGACCATTCCTGCCAAGGAGCGTGGCCGCGAGGAAGCGGCCGTCGGGGGAGAACCCGAGGAAAGCGACGACATCGGGTAGGTCGCCGTGGATCCGCCGGACGAGGGCGCCGGACTCGCGATCGAACAGATAGATCGGATGTTGACCATGAGATTGCTCCGTCCAGCCCCCGGCCGCAATCATCGACCCGTCGGGGCTGATCGCGACCGCTCGGATTTCGCCGACGGGGTCAGGTCCGACCGGAATCCAGACCGTGCGGAGCAGCTTGCCGTCCGCGACCGACCAGATCCGCACCGTCCGGTCGGCGCCGCCCGTGACGGCGTATCGCCCCTTTTCATCGACGGCTTGCGCCCAGATCGTCCCCGCATGCATGCCCGGATCGACGGCGAGCACAGGCCGGTCGTACAGGTCCGTCGCGGCGTTCGGCCCCTGATCCGCGGCGAAAGCCGGCGCAAGGACCAAACCGGCCAATGACCACAGGGCCGCGGCTATCGCGCGGCGATGTCTCCAAATTCGGGCCATCTCGCGGCCTCCAACTGGGACTTCTTTGTCTCGAGTGCGAGTTTGTCCTTCTCGACGTAGCGCGTCCACAGCGCGCCGATCCCGTCGGAAATCTTGTTGACCACGGGTTCGATCGCCGCCTTGGCGATCTCCTCCCACACGCCCTTGGTGTTGGGGGCGACGCTCCTGGTGGCGGCGTCGCAGATTTCTTTCAGGCTCTTCCCCGAGCTCTCGAGGCTCGCCCGGACCGTCGGCAGGCTTTCGGGCTTGCCGCCCTCGACGAGCGCCGTCGTGAGCCCGGCGATGACGCCGTCCATCTCCGCCCTCGCCGTTCCATAGGTCACTTTCGCATTGGCGATGGCGCTCTGGTCGCGCTCGATTTGATCAGGCCGACGCAGGTCTCCGCCTGCGTCCGTTCCCTCGTCAGATTATCGATGACTTCCGGCCACCCGAGGGTCGTCGTCTGCGCCCCCGATGCGGCCGCCGGCAAGACCAAAGCAATCGCCGTCGAAAAGTTCACGATCTTGCTCATGAACCCGCCGCGCCATTCGATATCGTGACAAGAAAGTCTACCATCTGTTTCAACTATGGCAAGACGTCAATGGACACGCTGTGACGCGCGTCACATCATGAAAGACCGTAACAAAACGAAGCGCGCCGTTCTCGGCGTCGATCCCGCATGGACTGCGTCCGAGCCAAGCGGCGTCGCGCTTGCTGTCGAGGCGGACGACGGCTGGCGGCTCAAGGCCGTCGACGCCTCCTACGGCCATTTCCTCAGCCGGGCTAAGGGCCTCGAGGCGAGCGACGAACGGCCTCGGGGCTCGATACCCGTCGCGGCCGCGTTGCTCGACGCGGCGCGCACGATTTGCGGGCGAAGCGTCGACCTTGTCGCAATCGACATGCCGGTGGGGCGCCATCCGATCGTCGGGCGGCATCCCTGCGACGACGCGATCTCGCGCGCCTTTGGCGCGAGGGGCGCGGCGGTGCATTCGCCGAGCAGCGAGAGACCGGGCGCGCTGAGTGACGATCTCAGCGCGGCGTTCGCGGCGCTGGGATACGGGGTATGCACGCGGCCGCCGGCGCGCGGGTTGATCGAGGTCTATCCGCACGCCGCGCTGATCGAGTTCCTGCGGGCCCCGCGCCGGCTGGAGTACAAGGGGGCGAAGATCGCCCGCTACTGGCCGGCGCTTTCCGCCGCCGAGCATCATGTGAAGCTGCGGACGATCTGGGCACGCATCGTGGAGGCGATGGAGCGCCGCATTGCGGGAGTCGCGGCGGCGCTGCCGGTCCCCGCGTCCGGTATTCGCGGCTGGCGCCTCAAGGCCTACGAGGACAAGCTGGACGCCGTCGTCTGCGCCGCCGTCGCCATCGCCTGCTTGAACGGCAAGGCCCGGGCATATGGGGACGAAAACGCCGCGATTTGGGTTCCCTGCGCAGAGGCGGCTGGATGAGGGCGCTCGCAGGTCTCGGCTGATACACTGCCGGCTCGGAGCGCCATGGCGCCGCATTTCACGAAGGCCTCCGCATGATTCGAAGCGCCAACATTTTCGCCAATCTGCCCGAGCGGCTGCCCGAGGAAGAGGCGACCGTGCTCGCTGAGTGGCCGGGCGCGGTGGTCGAGCGGATCGTGTCGACCGGGCAGGGGAGCCCGCCCGGCTTCCGGTACGACCAGGACTGGGCGGAATGGGTCGTCGTTCTCGCGGGCGCCGCCGGCCTCTGGATCGAGGGCGAAAGCGCTCCGAGGGTTCTTCGCCCGGGCGATTTCGTCGAGCTTCCGCCGCATATCCGCCATCGCGTGGAATGGACGGATCCGGAGCGGCCGACCGTCTGGCTCGCGGTGCACTGGAAGGGCCGGGCGGGGTAGGACCGCCAGACCGTTGGCCCAAAACTTGCGTACGAGTTGCGGCGCGCTCCCGCAGCGGCGATGACGGCCGGAGATTGTCCTGAACCTCCCAGAGCTTCCGCCGTCCGCCGTTCAGCATCCGCTCACGGCGGCGAGCGCGCCCCACCCCCTCGGTTGACGAGTGCGGCCCGCGCCTCGAGGCGCGCGAGGCCAATGGGATCGGTCGTCTGCGCGGCTATCCCCCTCGTGGCGTCATCCTGCGGAAGCAGGCTGAGTCTACCGCGCTGGGTTCAGCAATCCGGCGCTCATCCGATACGCAAAAAAGGTTTGAGCGACACCGAAGAATATTTCGTGGGCGGAGTAACCTTTCCCGCTCCGATGACGAATTTCGCCCATCGCGCTTCTCGGCGCCGGGATTTTCGCCGGGTGTTTTCCAACCGAAACTGCCGATCGACACATGCGGACCCGTGAGCCATGAACGCCTCAAACCTCTCCACTTTCAGTCTCGCGGCCGCGCTCCAATCGATCATTGGATGGCTCGCGAGAGCCGCACTGCTCATCGCGCCCCCGCTGCTCCGTATCGCCCTCGCTGTGCCCTTCTTCAAATCGGGCCTCACCAAATGGAGCGGCTTCCTGTCGCTGTCTCCGTCTGCGACGTTCCTGTTCGAGGACGAGTTCAAGCTCCACCTGTTCGGGCGCGTCTACGACTTCCCCATGCCGGACACGCTCGCCCTCATCGACAGCGTTGCCGAGATCGTTCTGCCCGCTCTGCTCATTGTCGGATTTGCGACCCGGCTCAGCGCGCTCGGCCTGCTCGTCATGACCGGCGTCATTCAACTCGTCGTGCCGGAAGGCTGGGCGAACTTTCATCTTCCCTGGGCGGCGCTCGCCGTCTCGATCATCGCCCTCGGACCGGGGAGGCTTTCGCTCGACCATCTGATCGCATCGTCATGGTCGAGCAACGCCAGGCGGCAAGAGGGCTGATGAGCGGCGAGGACGCCGCCCCGGCCTCGGCAAGGGATCGCCCGCCCGAAAGCCCGGGCTCCTCGACAACCCGCATGTCGTGACGCATTCTGGACAACGGCCGGCGAACGCCGCGCGATAAAGGCGGAGGAAGCGCATGTATCCGGGCCTGCAGGCGAAGGCGCGCCCCGACCAGCCGGCCGTCGTCATGGCGCGATCGGGCGAGACTGTCACCTACCGTGAGCTCGAGGCGCGCAGCAACCGGCTCGCGCATCTCCTGCGCGCCGTCGGCCTCGAGCGAGGCGACCATTATGCAGTCTTCATGGAGAACCATCCGCGCTTCATCGAATGCGACGCCGCCGGCGAGCGGAGCGGGCTTTATTTCACCAACGTCAATTCGTTTCTGCCCGCCGGCGAGCTCGCCTATATCGTCAACAACAGCCAGTCGAAGGCGCTGATCTCGTCACAGGCGAGGCGCGAAGCGGCGCTCGCAGCGCTTCGCGAATGCCCCAAAGTCGAGCTCTGCCTCATCGTTGACGGGCCAGGCGAGGGTGAGCGGATCAGAAGCCTCGACGAGGCGACCGCACCCTATCCCGCCGCGCCGATCCCCGAAGAGTCGCTCGGCGCTGCGATGCTTTATTCGTCAGGGACGACCGGCAATCCCAAGGGCGTTCTTCGGCCCCTGTACGATCAGCCTCCCGCGCAGCCGCAACCTCTGTTCTCCGCTGTCGCGAAACATTGGCGGTTCCGCGAAGGCATGATCTATCTCATGCCGGCGCCGCTCTACCATGTGGCGCCGCTGGTCAGCGCCGCCGGCACGATAAGGCTCGGGGGCACGCTCGTGCTCATGGAGCATTTCGACGCAGAAGAATTTCTGCATCTCGTTGAGAAGCATCGCGTCACCCATTCACAGCTCGTGCCGACGATGTTTTCGCGCATGCTCAAGCTGCCGAAAAGCGTCCGCGGCCGCTACGATCTCTCCTCGCTCGAGGCGGTCGTCCACGGAGCTGGGCCGTGCCCCGTCCCGGTGAAGCGGGCGATGATCGACCGGTGGGGGCCGATCATCCACGAATATTATGGCGCAACCGAAGGCATGGGGCTCACGATATGCGACAGCGCGGAATGGCTCGCGCATCCCGGCACGGTCGGCCGAACCGTGCTCGGCGAATTGCACGCGCTCGACGACGACATGCGGGAGGTTCCTGTCGGCCAAACCGGCAAGCTCTGGTTCAAGACCGCCTCGCCGTTCGAATATTTCAACGATCCGGTCAAAACGGCGGAGGCCAACTCGCCCGACAGAACGATGAGCACGGTCGGCGACATCGGCCATGTCGACGAGGACGGCTACGTCTATCTGACCGACCGCGCGGCCTTCATGATCATCTCCGGCGGCGTCAACGTCTATCCGCAGGAATGCGAGAACCTGATTGTCACCCACGCCAAGGTCGCGGACGCCGCGGTATTCGGCGTGCCCAACGAGGAGATGGGCGAGGAGGTCAAGGCGGTGGTGCAACTGATGCCGGGATTTGAACCCGGCCCCGAAATGGAGGCGGAGCTGATCGGCTTCTGCCGCGACCGGCTCGCCCACCACAAATGCCCGCGCTCGATCGATTTCGAGGCGCAATTGCCCCGCCTGCCGGCCGGCAAGCTTTACAAGGGCTCATTGCGCGACCGCTACTGGAAGGGCCACGAGAGTCACATTCTCTGACGAGCCGCCACTGTAGCCGCGCTCCATAGCCCGTCGAAAGACGGGCGTCCTTCCGGACGCCCTGTGGAGCGCGGCTGACGCGGTCAGCGACCGCGTCTACAACGCCGACCGTCCAATGTAGGAGCCGCCCCAATGACCGCGCCGGCCGAGCGAAAGAAATTCGCGAGCTTCGCGGAATTCTATCCCTTCTATCTCTCCGAGCATCGCAACGCCGCCTGCCGGTGCCTGCACGTGATCGGCAGCGCGCTCGTCCTGGTCGCGCTCGCCCCGGCGATCGCGTTCCGCAATCCCTGGCTTCTCGTTCTCATGCCGGTGGTCGGCTACGGATTCGCCTGGGTCGGCCATTTCGCCTTCGAGAAGAACCGGCCCGCGACCTTCACTCATCCGCTCTACAGCCTGATGGGCGATTGGGTGATGTTCGCCGAGATCATTTCCGGCCGGCGGCGGTACTGAGCGCCGCTCGGCGGAAAAAACAAAGTCGCCCGCGAAACGGGCGGCTCGAGCGCCGGTGCGCCGCGCCAGGGTCAGAGGAAGGAGATCGCCGTTTCGTGGCCGCCGATGCCAGCTAAGCCAACGGCCGGCATCGCGAAGCTCGCGGTCAAGGGCGCGGCGGTCAGGGTATGGTAGGCGATATCGGCGGTGAGCTGATGCGCCAGGGCGGTCGGATGCACATTGTCAAAGAACAGATAATGGTTCGCGCCGGGGGCCAGCGTCCCGGAAGTGGGGTCGGTGAAATTGCCAGTCCAGGCTGGGTCGGTTACGTCGGTGAAGGTAATGCCGTATCGGGAGGCGAAGTAGGAAGGATTGCTGGCAACCAAATCGAGGTCAGCATAGGTGGGCAGGTCGTAGACCTTGAGGCCCAAATGCTCGAGCGGGACGAGGTCGGAGAGCACCGTCTGATCAAACGACTTCGCAAGGCCGCTGGCGAGATTTTGCCAAGCTGGTCCTTCGGCGCTGAAGTGGGGGGTCAGCCCCAGATCCGGCACCTCGTAGAACAAGAGGTTGCGCGCGCCGAGCGCAAACAGCGTCTCGACGGCGTGGACCGTGTTGGCCTCGGCCTGGGCGACGACCGTGCCGGCCACGCTGGCGCCGATCTGGCCCGCGTGTAACTCGTCGAGCGCCTTAATGATGTCGTTGCCGCCGATGTCGAGCGTGTAGAGCGCGCCCTGGTACTGCGGATACTTGAGGCCGTATTGCGCGACCTGCCCGAGCAGGTCGCCCGGATTTGCGCCTTCAATGAGCGTCGGGCCGGTCTCCGCGCCGCCGAAGGCGAAGTCATGGCCGCCAGCGAGGCTCGGGGTCAGCGTCCCGAGCCCGAGCTTATGGGAAAGGTCCTCGACCCAGGTCAGCCCGTTGCTGAAATGCCCCTGGTAATAGGGAGGGACGGGGTCCGTGAGTCCACCAGTCATTGCCCGCGTCGGACAGGCTATCGCCGAACGCGAACAGCGCCGTGTAGGCCATTGCACGTCCTCCCCGCTCTTCGAGCGAAAAAGCTGTACTACCGGAGCTCCATCTTGACAAGAGGGCCTGTTCGCGCCGTGTCTGCCGTCCGGTCAGCGCATCATGTCGGCGAGCGCGTTGCGCATCGACGTGCTCGGGATGCTGAAAAGGCCCCCGTACGGAAGATCGAGATCGATGATGACGAAGACGGCGACCGTGATCGAGATCGCCGACAATGTCATGACGAGGATGGTCACCGGATTGGCCGGCGCGGTGAGCCCGAGGCTCGCGAACAGGATGACGAGCCAGAGCACCAGCACCCAGTAGAAGGGCGTCGAGATCGATTGCCGCGCGCCCTCGATCACCGCCCAGCGGGCCTTGACGAGGTCGGAGTACTGCTGCGCGCAGTCGGACTGCAGGCTCTGGTGCAGCGTGTCCTTCGGCTCGAGCAGATGGATGTCCCGCCCGACGTCGTTGATGATGGCGCCGAGGACATCGCTCTCGCCCGTGAGCGGCATGTGCGAGACGTCCGGATACTTGACGCCGGCCGGCGGCTTCTCGTCCGGCCAGGTGCTGGCGATGACCGCGGCGGTGTATGCGCGAAGCTGCTCGCGGATCTTGCCCGCCTCCGGTCCGTATTCGCGCAGGTACTCGTCCAGCTGCGCGAGCTCGCCTGCGTATGTCCCTCGCGCGTTGTAGGCGGAGTCGAAACCCGCCTTGACCGAGGTCGTCAGAAGACCGAGCACGATCGCGGTGAAGGTCACGAGCAGATTGATCGTGAGCTGCACCAGTTCGAACGAGTCGCGCGAGCGGTGCCGTTCGGGCAGGCGGGATCTGACGAAGTATCCCGCGCCTGCGGCCGCCAGCAGCAGGAAGAGGAGCAGGGCGGTGGACCATAGATCGAGCATGCTTAGCGCTTGTCCCGGGGGCGCGCGTGGCCAGCGATAACCTCCGGCTACGGAGTTGTCACGGGATCCCGCCCTGACGCTCAGGCGGCGTCGCGCGGGAACTGGGTCTGGGCGATGTGGGTGTAGGTGCGGCCCTGAGCCAAAAGTTCGCCGTGCCGGCCGCGCTCGACGATCCGGCCACGGTCGATGACGCAGATCTCGTCGGCCTGGGCGACCGTCGACAGGCGGTGGGCGATGACGATGGTGGTGCGCCCCTCGCAGAGCGTGTGCAAAGCCTTCTGGATCGCCTGCTCGGACTCGGAATCGAGCGCCGAGGTCGCCTCATCCAGAAGAATGATCGGCGCGTCCTTGAGAAAGGCACGGGCGATGGCGATTCGCTGGCGCTGTCCACCTGAGAGCTGCATGCCGTGCTCGCCGCATTGCGAGTCGTAGCCGCGCTCGAAGCCCATGATGAAGTCGTGCGCATAAGCCGCCTTGGCGGCGGCGACGATGTCCTCGTCGCTCGCTCCGGGGCAGCCCATGGCGATGTTGTCGCGCACCGAGCCTTTGAACAGGAAGTTCTCCTGGGCGACATAGCCGATCTGGCGGCGGAGCGACTTTCGCGTCACGGTCGCGATGTCGACGCCGTCGCAAAGGATCTGGCCCAACTCGACGTCGTAGAGCCGCAGGATGAGGTTCATCACCGTCGACTTGCCGCCGCCTGACCGACCGACCAGAGCCGTGGTCTTGCCGGCCTCGGCGACGAAGTTCACCGAATGCAGAACACGCTCTTCCGGACGGTAGCCGAACACCACGTCGCGGAACTCGATGCGCCCTTCGGTGACCTCGAGCTCGGGCGTTTGCGGCAAGTCCTCCTCGTAATCGCCTTCGTCGAGGAAACTGTAGAGCATGCCGACGCCGAACAGCGACGACGACAGATCGACATGCAGCCGCGCCACGCGCTTCATCGGCTCGTAGAGCATGATGACCGAGGTGATGAAGGAAAAGAGGCTTCCCGGCGGGTTGCCGCGGATGATCACGGTGAAGCCGCTGTAGAGGACGACGGCGGCGATGGCGAATCCGCCGAGGCTCTCCATGATGGGGCTGGTGCGCGAGCTGACGCGCGCGAGCTTGTTCGCCGCCTTCTCGAAGGTTCGGATCGCGGCGGCCTGGCGATCGCGCATGAAGTCTTCCAGGGTGAAGGCCTTGACGATGCGGATGCCCTGCGCGGTCTCCTGCAGCGACTCCATCATCTGCATCGCGCCCTGGAACTCGCTCGCCATGATCTTCTTCACGCGGATGCCGATTTTGCGCACGCCGACCGCGGCGACGGGCACGAACATGAGGGCGAATCCCGAAAGCAGGGGGTCCTGCGACACCATCACGATCACGAGCCCGACGATGGTCAGGGCGTCGCGCGACAGCGTGGTGATCAGGAGATTGAGGACGCTGCTGGCCGACTGGGCGATGAAGGCCTGTCGTGCGATGAATTCGGACGAGTGGGAGCGGCTGTAGTAGCCGACCTTCATCCTGAGCATCTGGTCGAACATGCGTCTTTGGACGTTGGCGACGATCCCGTTGGCGACCCGCGACAGCACAACCTGCTGGCCGTAGGTCGCCAGTCCCTTGACCGTGTAGATCGCCACGATCGCCGCGGTGATCTCCCAGACCGCCTGAAGGTTTCGGCCGACGAAGATCTTGTCGACGATCTTGCCGATGATCCAGGCGGAGAGCGACGTGGTGACGGCGATCAGGCCCATCATCGCGAAGGCGAAGAGGTAGCCCTTCCAATGCTTGGCGCCCTGATCGAGGAGGAGGCGGCGCAGGACCGCGTTCGAAGGCGAGTTTAGCAGTGAGCCGATGCGATCGCGCGCGGCGCGCCAGAGTGACAATGATCCCGTCCTTCGCGGCGCCTCATCTTCCGACCCGCGTCCCAAAGCGGGCGGCAGTGTCCCAAGCCGTCCTTTCGGACTCCTTACCATCCGGGGCGCAATTATGGAAATGGCGCCGTTTGGAGGGTCACGCCTTCTTCTTGCCGCCTTTCTCCTCCTCGAGCGCCGCGTGATACTTCTGTCGGATGGCGGCGAGGTCGACCGAGGGCGGCGGGAAGGAGAGCTTGAGCTCCGCCATCGTGTCCGCCATGATCTGCGACACCGCGAGGTTGCGGAACCACTTGTGGTTCGAGGGTATCACGTACCACGGCGCGTGCTTGGTGCTGGTCGCTTGCCGAGTAGGTGGGGATGTCGCCATCCCCACCCCTCACAGACCCGGACGTGCAGCTTTCCCGCATCCGGTTCTTCACGGAAGAGTTTCGCTCGCGTTGGCGTAGAGGACGCCGTCCTTGACTCGCCTGTCGAGA
Source organism: uncultured Alphaproteobacteria bacterium (assembly GCA_963758335.1). GTDB lineage: Bacteria > Pseudomonadota > Alphaproteobacteria > Rhizobiales > Beijerinckiaceae > Roseiarcus. The sequence continues at coordinate 781,302 of CAVWVF010000006.1, forward strand.
AGCGCACGGAGGTGATGATGTCCCCGCCGTCGTCCTCGCCAGTTCGGCTATCCGTTGTCGTTTCGTGGACAGGTTCGCGGAGCCCAAGGTCTCCTCCCGTGTTTCCCGGCAACGGCTCTCATCCCGTGGCGCCCCCCTCCCCTCGCGCGGGTCCCGGTGAGCCCAGTTCCCCGCGGTCAGCGGTACTATGAAGGCGCTACGACTTCCCGCCTGCGCGTCCCCGGTCGCTTATCTGTTTCGCTTCCGGGGTCCGCGCGATCCTCCGCTTTTCGTGCTCGCCTTGGCGGCGCTCCCGGATGGTTGGAGGACCCAGCCGGGCCAGGGCATTTGGTCAGCCGGCCGCCCATTTGCCGGCACACTCTCACTCGGACGCAGGCGGGATCTCACAGGTTCCCAGGCGATCCGTCCCATGCCTTTGCCCCGGTCCAAGACCCCGGCCGGACCGACGATCCTCACCCTGACGGTGTCGTCGATGCTGCCCCCGCTCAACCCACAGCGAAGGCTCCAGCGATAGAAATTTCGAGGCTACTCACGCGGCTTCAGCACCTGCTGCCTACGCTTCACGACGGGCGTCGCCGCACGCCATGCAAGGCTCGCTTCCGGCTGGTTGGCTGACCTTTGCCGGGAGGGAGTTGAACCCTCTGGATCGCGATGAAAGGTTTCAGAACTTCATGTTCATTCTCCTCTCCTGAGCTTTCCCTGTCGCAAGGATCGCGTCCTCGAACGCCTCGATGTAGTCGTCCCACAGCGCCCGTTCGGAATAATCAGATTCACTGATCTTCCAGTTGCGGTTCGAATCGTCGAGACGCTGGGCGAACCGGGCCAGCTGCTCCTCCTTGCTGATGTTGAGGAAGAACTTGAGGATCGTCGTCCCATTCTCCGCCAGCAGGGCCTCGAAGTCGCGGATACGCTGATAACGCGCCGTCCAGGTCGCCTTGTCGATCAGCTTGTGGACCCGCGTAACCAGCACGTCCTCGTAGTGGGAACGGTTGAAGATGACGATCTCGCCCTTTCCCGGCGCGTGGGGATGAACGCGCCAGAGAAAGTCGTGCGCGAGCTCAGCCGGGGTCGGCTGTTTGAAAGCGGCTACGCTCGCGCCCTGCGGATTGAGCGCGGCGAACACGTGCTTGATCGTGCCGTCCTTGCCGCCGGCGTCGAGCGCCTGCAGGACGACGAGGATCGAGTGCTTATGCTCGGCGTAGAGCAAGGCCTGCTGCTTGAAGAGCTTTTGCGCGTAGGCTTGGGTCTCCTGCTTCGCCTCGTCCGGCGCCTCGTGCTTGCCGGTGTAGGCCGGATCGAGCTTTTTCAGTTTGACCTTGGCGCCCGGTTCGACGCGGAACTCTTGGCGGTAGTCCATCGGCGGTTCCTGGCTTGCGTTCGATGACGCCGCCCGCGCGGCGCGATTCGGCATGGTCGATTGCGAGCGCCGAAAAGGCAAGCGCCGCACGTGACAGAAATGTGACAGGACAGCTATGCTGAGTAGATGAGTCTTCCGATCTTTGGCGGCCTCTTGCCGATCAGGCCGCGCGAGGCGCTGCGCGACGCCTTCGCCGGGCTGACGCTGGCGTCGATGAACATTCCACAGGTCCTCGGCTACACGCGGATCGCCGGAACGCCGGTGGTCACCGGCCTCTATACGGTTCTTCTGCCCCTGGTCGCCTTCGCGGTGTTCGGCTCGTCGCGCCATCTCGTCGTGGCGGCGGATTCGGCCACGGCCGCGATCTTCGCCAGTTCGCTTTCGCGCATGGCCGAGCCGGCGAGCGAGCACTACATGGCGCTCGTCGGCATGGTCGCCCTGCTGACGGCCGGCCTTCTCGTGCTCGCCCGCATTTTCAAGCTCGGGTTTCTCGCCGATTTCTTGTCCCGCACGGCGCTGATCGGCTTTCTCACCGGCGTCGGCTTTCAGGTCGGCATCGCGATGCTCGGCGACATGGTCGGGGTGACCGTCACGGCGCGGCGGACCCTTGCGCAGCTTTGGCAGCTGGCGCAGGGTCTGCCGTCGCTCGATCCGAGAAGGCTCGGCCTTTCGCTCTTTGTCGTGGCCAGCATCCTCCTCGGCCGGCGATTTATTCCGAAATTTCCGGTTTCGCTCATCGTGGTCGTCGGCGCGATCGCGGCGAGCGCCTGGCTCCATCTCTCCGACCACGGCTTTTCGGTCATCGGGCCGGTCGAGGGCGGCTTGCCCGCGCTGACGCTGCCCGACGTCTCGTGGAACGAAACCCTGGCCGTCCTGCCGGTCGCCATCTCGTGCTTCGTGATGATCATCGCGCAAAGCGCGGCCACTTCACGAGTCTACGCGATTCAGCATAAGGAGCGCGTCGACGAGAACGCGGACATTCTCGGGCTTGCGGCCGCGAACGCCGCCGCGGCGGTGAGCGGAGCCTTCGTCGTCAACGGCAGTCCGACGCAGACGGCGATGGCGGACCGGGCCAGCGCGCGAAGCCAGGTGGCGCAGCTGACCTTCGCCGGGATCACGCTTCTCGTCCTCCTGTTCCTGACGGGTCCGCTGCAATATCTGCCGCACTGCGTGCTGGCGAGCATCGTGTTCACGATCGCCGCCGGCATGGTCGACGTGAAGGGCTTGAGAAGCATCCGTCAGGAAAGCCGGGGCGAGTTCCTGCTGGCGACGACGACCGCGGCGGCGGTGGTGGCGGTCGGCGTCGAGCAGGGCATCCTCTTCGCCATCGGCTTTTCCCTCGTGCGGCATGTCCGGCACAGCTATCATGCCCATGCGATGGTGCTCGTTCCGGACGCGAGCGGCCGATGGGAGCCGACGCCGGCCGCCCCGGGCTTGCAGACCGCCCCGGGATTGATCGTCTACCGGTACGGCGCGGATCTCTTTTACGCGAATGCGGATCAATTCGCCGAACAGGTTCGCGCGCTGATCGACAAGGCGCCTGAGCCGGTCAAGTGGTTTGTCATCGACGCAGAAGCGATTGGAGACGTGGACCTTTCCGCAGCGCAAACGGTTTGCGCTCTGCTTGAAGAGCTTTCTCGCAAGGGCGTTCAGGTCCTCTTCGGGCGAGTCAACCGTTACCTGCTGTCGGACATCAGGCGGCACCGGATCGCCGCAGTCATCGGAGAGGGGCGAATCTTCGCCTCGCTGCACGAAGCCCTCGACGCCGTCCGCGCCGACGGCTGGTCTCCATCCGGGGACGCGGTGAATCCGCTCGTGATCCGGTAGGGCGCCGTATTGGAAACGAAGCTGTTAGTCTAGTTACATATCCTGTTTAACAGGAGGGTGTCACATATGGTCGCAGCTCCGCGGTGCGTGCAACGATGCTGACGGGCGCGCAAATGGATCACGTCGACGTTTCGGTCCGCCCTGGCCGCCGGCGCCTCTAGCAGCGGCTCTCTTGCACGTAACCAAAGAATCGCCTGAACTGGGCGCCCCCAGATAGAAGACGACAATGAAACTGACGCCCGTCAACAACCCGCCCGCGCGGCCCGACCCCCACCCGATCTGCCTTTTGATCCCGTCGGCCGACGAAGACGAATTGCAGGACCTGACTGATGACATTCGCGCGCACGGTTTGATTGATCCCATAGTGCTGTTCGAGGGGATGATACTGGACGGCCGAAACCGGGCGGCCGCTTGCGAACGCGCCGGCGTCAGGCCGCGCTACGTGCAATTCGGAGGCGGCCGGGAAGACGCTTTGATTTTGGTGGTTTCGCACAACATCAAGCGGCGTCACCTGACCAAGCAGGCGATCGCCGACGCGCTGGTTGCCGCCGAAGATTTCAACCTGCATTACGGGTTGGCTGAGCCGGCGAACAAAGAAGCCGCCGACGCGCCTGAGGTCAAGTCTGTAATTAAAATTACAGAACCAAAAACAACCTCGAGCCGTAAACTGGCCGAGGCGGTACGCGGCATGGTCAGCCATGTCATGATCGCCGCCACGCGCAAGGTCAAGGAGAAAGGCGAACCGGAATTGCAGGAGGCGGTGAAGAGGGGGCAAATCGGCGTGCAGGACGCCGCCAAGGCGGCCGATCTGCCGCCGGAGCAACAAAAGGCCATCGCCGCGTCGCCAAAACCAAGGAGAGCGGCGACAGAGGCCGCCGAGGCGGCGAAGAACGCCACGGCGCGCGCTGACGCTGAGCCAAGAAGCGAGGCGGACCGGCACGTCGCGCTGCGCAAGGCGTGGGAGGGGGCGAAGGCGCTGCGCGGTCTGTGGGAGACGGCGGACGGCAGAACCAAGGAATGGTTCGTGGACGCGGTTCTGCTCGAATTCGACGAGGTCAGCGAGACCGACCAAGCGCAGAATCGAATCGGCGTGACGAAGTAGCGGCCACTCATCCGCCGTCGGCCGCAGCAACAGCGATTGCCGCGCTCTCAAGCGCCGAAGAAGCGCCTCGTCATGCGCTCGCCATAGGCGGCGAGATTGGGCATGGATTCGGCCGCGTCGCGGAGGGGCGAGATGGTGGCCTTGGCGAGCGCGGCGCCGACGGTCGCGTCCGCGCCGCGAGGCTCCGCGCCGAACAGGAAGGGCTTGTCGGCTAGCGTGTCGGAAATCGCGAGGAAATCGCGTTTCGCCAGTTCGAGCTTCGACGCCGCATCGTGTCGGCCGAGGCCCTGCAGACGCAGGGTGCGGCGCATCGTGCGGCGGGCGTAGCGCCCGATCAAGGGCCGCACCGGGGCCGGCAACGTTTGGAACATCTGGGCCGGACCCGCTCGGAAATTCGCGTCGTCGAGCCAGCGCACGTCGATGATCAGCCAGTAGAGATGCTCCTCGCACATCCGCTCCAGCGCTCAGCCGGCCGCCTTCTCGGCGGGGCTCAAGTCCCGATCGAAATCGAAGCCGTATCTCTTCTCGATATGGACCCGGATGAAGGTCGAGTCCGAAATGATGGCGCCGTCGTCCCGGATATAGGGCAGCTTGCCCTTCGGCGCCTTGAGGAAGCCGCCGACCTTTGTGTCGGTCTTATAGGGTAACCCCGCCATCTGAAGCAGGATGTGCGCCTTCGTCACGAAGGGACTGATTTCCGGCAAGCCCATGGCCGGACCAAAGCCGTAAAGCGTGATCATCGCCTCGCCCCGTCTCATACGGTTTCCGGTTGATGGCCTCGCCCCGCAAGCGGGAGAGGGGGAGGGGGAGGGGGAGGGGGAAGCGCGCAGCAATTTCTGTGCCAATCGGGGCGGCGGAAGTCAGGCGGATTGCATCCGCTATCCCGGATCGCCAAAACTATTGATTGGCGATGATCCTGATCGGCGCGCCGAGCAGCGCGATCGGCAACGCGACGACCGCGCCCAAGCCGCCGCCTGCGGCGGCTGGTTCAGTCAAGTCGATTGCGTGGGGATTGGAGGCGATCCCTTTCGCGAGAACGCCGCGCAGCTCCGGCGCGATGGCGGCGAGCTGGTCGAACTTGTCGTGGTGAGCCGAATCGGTGGCCTCAACCTCCGTCAGGTCGATCACGGTCGCGCCGAGCTTCGCAAGCTCGGCCGCGCGGGGGTCGTCGCCGACCCGGCTGACGCCGCCGGCGAGGCTTCCGGAGAGCCACAGCGCCTTGTCGTCCTTGGCGAGCACGACATAGAACGGCCTCTTGATTTTGCCGAAGCGGCGCAGCTGCGATTCGAACACGTCGATGTCGATGTCGGGCGCCGCCAGAAAGATATAGCCGAGCTTGTTTGCGTGATCGAGGTTGCCGGAGATCTTGATCTGCCGGAACGCCTCGACCGTGACCCAGTTGCCCATCGAGTGGGCGAGCACGTCGACCTCTTCGGCGTTGCTCGCCAAGAGGAGGCGGAGCGTGTGCTCGAGTTCGTCGCGCGCGGCGGTTGCGCTGTTGGTGTCGTAGAGATAGGCGGTGGCTTTCCCGCGCGACGCCCAGGTGAAGAGCACGGGGACTGCCGGCGCCTTCGCATCGTGGACGATCTGGGCCTCGCGGTAGAGCCCCTCGGCGAACATCGTATTGAAGCCGTGAACGAACAGGACAATCCTGCGCTTTCCCGGCGGCCGCAGCGCGAGCTCTGCGTTGACCGCTTGAAGGAACGCCTTGTCGCCGTCGAGGTACTTTTCGTCGCGCACCACGAAATCGGCGTTTGGGTCGCCGGGCGGCGTTCTCGGCCATTCGATCTCGCTTTGCTTATGGGTCGGGGGGACGGAGACCGTGATCTCGGCGTAGTCGCTCGCGCTCGCCCTGTCGCCATTGAAAAGCGTGCCCGGCCGCGGGTCGCGCTCGCGTGTCGTCGCGACGATGATCGTGTGGTCGACGGCGCCCGGAGCAACCAGGGCCACCGGGCTGAGATACCCGCTCTCCGGCCGGGAGGCGCAGGCGGCCAGGGACGCCGCCACGAGCGACGCCGCCAAAATGGAAAGGGATCGCCTCGCGCGCCCCGAGAGGGCGGACCGCCAAGCGGTCGCCCGCGCCACAACGTCATTCATATGAGCCCCCGCGCGGCCCTCGCTCATGAGCGAGCCCGAACCTTGCCGACTGGCCTTCCTACGGTGAAGCGCTGTCGATGGAAAGCGAAATGGCGGTGCCGTTTCGCTTTCGGCCCGGCTGTGCTTTTCGCGCCACGATTATCTATTTGCGGCGCGCTACGTGGCGCTGAACCCGGTCCGGGCAAAACTGGTCGCGCCATTGCTCGAGCGCTGCGGCGGGCGCTTCGCCGATCTTCTCGCCGAAGAGCCCGATCGCGCAAAAATCGCCGCGCTGCGTGCCGCCGAGACGATCGGCCGCCCGCTCGGCAAGGGAGCCTTCCTCGACCGCCTCGCGGCGCTGACCGGACGCGATCCGCGGGGCAAACGCAGGCGCAAGAGCCGCGCGGCGGCGCAGGTGGCGGAGGTGCACAGACGAGTATAAAGCAAAGCAAATATGCACGCCGTCGCCGGTTTCCGGGTTTCCCAGCCCAACGCGGTACGAGTGAGGATGGGGTCATTGTTTGCTTGGCGGAGCGGAGCGCGAGGGGAATTTGAAGTCAAGGATGCGCCGTAGGGCGTCCGGCGGGACGCCCGTCGAGCACGACGGGCTATCGGCGCACCGCCTCCGGCGGCGACCCCTGCGGGGTCGTCCTTGAGTTCAAATTCCCCTCGCGCATAATCGCCTCCGAGCAATCAATGACCGATCGCCGCCGGGCGCGGCGGGCACCTTCAGACTCCGGCGAGGCGAATGAAAATGGGAAAATATGCATGTGTCCCCGTAAAGCCTTTTCCCAAAGCCTTTTCCCGGAGACATGGTGCTGGCGCATCACCGGAGCCAGCCGCCGTTCGAATCCACGCAGCAGATCGCAAAAGCGGCTGTAGCCGTAGCCTTCAGGATGGGCCTCTCAACTCCTCCCAGAGGATCGTCATCGTGACGCCAGGACGCTTCAGCTCGCGCGCCAAGGCCGCCAAGTCCGGCTCGATCCGCCGCCGCTGGCCTTGCGCGACACCAGCGCGACCAAACAGTTGGCGCTCCAGAGCGTCTCGGTGACGCCCTCCGCCAGCGGCCACGCCAACCCGGCCGCCGCCGCCCGTTTCAGATTGTCCTGGATCGTCGAGCGCGCTACGCCGAGACGCCGGCCGATCTCGCGCGCGCTCACCCCATCGTGGTAAAGCCGCAAAAAGCCGCAATAAGTGTCGCAATTGTCGCATGCTCAGTTCCCGCTTCGCCGGCATCCCGATCTCCTCGTCGACCATCGACGGGCCAGGAGTGCCGCAATTGCTGAACCGCGGGGAGCAAACGTTGAGAGCCGTGACCGGCTCAGGTGGCCGGCTTCATTTCGGAATGGTGGCCGGAATCGAATCGGAACGGCGGCCGACATCAAATCGGAATCCCCGGCCGGATTGCCTCGGAATTCGCATTCGCGCGCATATGGCTGTCATTCGGCATGGAATAAGGACCCCGTTTTCGGGGTGATCGGCATCCAATCGGGACCCCGGGGATAAGGGTCCACACAGGCCTCCTGATTTCTTAGGAGGCCGAGTTCGAGATGCTGATTGTGGAGACGATAGCCAAAATTCGTCTAGCGTATTTTTCGCGAAAGATGACGATCAAGGCGATCTGCCGCGATTTGCGTGTTTCGCGCAAAGTGGTTCGGAAGGTCATCCGATCGCAGGCGACAGAGTTCCATTATGAGCGGGACGTCCAACCCCAGCCGAAGATCGGGCCTTGGCGCGATCGGCTTGATTCATTGCTTTTGGAGAATGACGGAAAGCCGGCGCGCGAGCGGTTGACGCTCATTCGGGTCTTCGAGGAGTTGCGGGGGCTTGGCTATGAGGGCGGTTACGACGCGGTTCGCCGTTACGCCCGGACCTGGAGCAAGCAACACGCGGGCGAGACGGCGAACGCCTATGTGCCGCTGACGTTCGCGCCGGGCGAGGCATATCAGTTCGACTGGAGCCACGAGATCGTTGTGATGGACGGGGTGACGACGATCGTGAAGGTCGCGCACGTCCGCCTTTGCCACAGCCGCATGATGCTCGCGCGCGCCTATCCGCGCGAGACGCAGGAGATGGTGTTCGACGCCCACGAGCGGGCGTTCGCGTTCTTCAGGGGCGCCTGCACGCGCGGCATCTACGACAACATGAAGACGGCGGTGGAGACGATCTTCGTCGGCAAGGACCGGCAATACAATCGCCGCTTCCTCCAGATGTGCTCGCACCATCTTGTCGAGCCCGTCGCCTGCACGCCAGCGTCGGGCTGGGAGAAAGGTCAGGTCGAGAACCAGGTGGGTCTCGTTCGCGAGCGCTTCTTCACGCCGCGCTTGCAAGTCAAGAGCTATGACGAGCTGAACGCCTGGCTGATGGACAAAAGCATCGCCTGGGCCAAGGCGCATCCCCATCCTGAACGGCCTGACAGGACGATCTGGGAGGTCTTCGAGGAAGAGCGTCCCAAGCTCATTCCCTATCGCGCCCTATCGCGGCCGCTTCGACGGATTCCATGAGTCGCCGGCCTCGGTGTCCAAGACCTGCCTGGTGCGGTTCGACAACAATAAATACTCGGTGAGCGCCAGCGCGGTTGGCCGCCCGGTCGAAATCCACGCCTACGCCGATCGCGTCGTGATCCGCCAGGACGGGCGCATCGTCGCGGAACATCCGCGGTGTTACGGGCGTGGCGAGACGATCTACGATCCCTGGCATTACGTGCCGGTTCTGGCGCGCAAGCCGGGCGCTCTGCGCAACGGCGCCCCGTTCAAGGACTGGGTGCTGCCGACGGCGCTGGACCGCGTGCGGCGCAAGCTTGCCGGGTCCGACGACGGCGACCGGCAGATGGTCAAAATCCTCGCCGCCGTGCTCACCGATGGATTGCTTGCGGTGGAGGCCGCCTGCCTTCAGGCGCTGTCCGAGGGCGTCCATTCGGCCGACGTCGTCATCAACATCCTCGCGCGTCAGCGCGATCCCGGACCGGCGGCGACGATCATGACGCCCGACGCTTTGCGGCTCTGCCACACGCCCGTCGCCGACTGCGCCCGATACGATCAACTCAGGAGCGCCTAACCCATGGAAAGAACCGAAGTCCTCGACATGATGAGCAGCCTCAAGCTCTACGGGATGAGGAGCGCCTACGACGAGACGCTGACCACGGCGCTCAAGCGCAAGCATGAGCCGCAGCGCTTCGTCGGCGATCTCCTGAAAGCCGAGATCTCAGAGAAGCAGGCGCGCTCGATCAAGTACCAGCTCACCGTCGCCAAGCTGCCGCTGGCCAAGGACGTCGACGACTTCGCGTTCAAGAACACGCCGATCAACGAGGCTCTCGTGCGCGACCTCGCCGCCGGCGGCTTCATCGCCCAGCAGCGCAATGTCGTCCTGGTCGGGGGAACCGGCACCGGCAAGACGCATCTGGCCATCGCCATCGCGCGAAGCTGCATCCGAGCCGGATCGCGCGGGCGCTTCTTCACCACCATCGATCTCGTCAATCAGCTCGAGGCTCAAGCGCGCGCTGGCCGCCAGGGACGGCTCGCCGATTATCTCACGCGCCTCGACTTCGTCATCCTCGACGAACTCGGCTATCTCCCCTTCGCCCAGGCCGGCGGGCAGTTGCTGTTCCATCTCATCAGCCGTCTCTATGAGCGCACCTCGATCATCGTCACGACCAACCTCGCCTTCGGCGAATGGCCGAGCGTCTTCGAAATGACGACCGCGCTGCTCGACCGCCTCACCCATCACTGCGACATCGTCGAGACCGGCAACGAAAGCTGGCGCTTCAAAAACCGCGCCTGAGCTGCCCCGCACCAACCGGGTTTCGTGACGTAACGATTGGGAGTGGCCCCATGCCGCGCAAGCCGATCGGCGAGAAAGCCATGACCGACGCCGAGCGCCAGGCCCGTTACCGCGTCGCGCGCGCGGCCGATGCGCCGGTGATCCGCACCCGTCGCCCGGCCGACCATCGCAGTCGCGCCCGGCGTTGGCAGGACGCCGTCGCCCAGCTCAGCGAGCTGCAAGCGCAGTATGCCGATTGGCTCGAAGCGCTGCCGGCCAACCAACACGACAGCGCGCTGGCCGAGGCCCTCCAGGCTATCTGCGAACTCGATCTCTCCGAACTCGAGAGCGTGGCGCCCCCACGCGGCTTCGGACGCGACTGACCTTCCAGCGACGAACGCTCAAGACAAGCCAACGTGTCGCTCCGAGCGGTTCCCAGACGCCTGGCCTCACCACCGGCGCTACCCCGCCCGCGGTTCACCCCCGGGGGCCCACAGGTACCCCCCGCGCTACGCTCCGCCAGCCGCGCGGAGGGCGCGTCGCTACGCGCGGGTCCCCCCTATGGACTCCGGGGATGAACCGCTCCCGATGATCAAGAGGGGTCCTTTTTCCATGCCGATGGGGGGTCCCTTTTCGACGCCGATTGACACCGGGATCTGCCGAGAGCCTCGCGCAAGCGGGGCGGCAAGGCCGCCAAGCGGGGTCTGTCGGCGGAGCAGATCCCAGTCATCGTCGCCCGCGACCGCACCGGCGCGACCATCGATGCCGTCCTGCCGCGGCTCGACGCCGTTAGCATCACGGGCGCGCTCGGGCAGGTCATTACCGGGCCGGCCGAACTTTGCTGCGATGGAGGTGCGGCGATCACCGCATTCGCTCGGCGCGCCCGGGTCAAGGTCCATGTCTTGCCCGCACCCGGCACGCCCAAGCCGGAGGCGCCAGATCTCCACATCAACAACGTGAACGCTTACCACGGCCGGCTGAAGGAGTGGATGCGGCGCTTCCATGGCGTCGCCACCAAGAACCTCCCGAGCTATCTGAGCTGGCGGCGAACGATCGAGGCCCTCTCAACAAACTCCGTCCCGGACGCCTGGATCATGGGCGCCGCCGGATTGGGTCCATATCAACAGCGCTCAGAATAAGAGCGTTTCGATTTGCTCAATTCGAGCGAGGCGAACAGCGTGATATCATTCGCGCGGGCGGTGGTCGCGACAACGGTCGCGGAGGTGATTAAATGCATCGGTTGCCTCCATGCTGGTGTGGAAGATCAGCCTACCAAGGGTCCGGCCGCCGTCCACCCGCATAGGATCTGTTATCCGGCCAGAGACGGCGGGCGGCGGCGGGCTTCAGGCGACGTCCGCTCTTCTCCGGCGTCGCGTCGGCGCCCCGTCGGCGCAGCCTGTCTCCATTCCGCATCTGGCGTTCCCCGCGTCTAGAAGGGACGGCTCCCGCCGCGCGGAATGCGCAACGACTCCAAAGTCTCTCTTCGCAGGAGGCCGCCTCAAACGAGGAAGAGCTTCGCGGCTTGGGCAGTCGCGAAGACGCGACTTTTTTTGCAATCGGGAGACGTATGTTCTATATTTGTTCACACGCCGCAATGGGGACGCAAGCGCCTTCATGCGGCGCCGGCCGGGGAGAGGGGGCGCATGAATTTCTTTTGGTGCCGGAGCCTCGTGCAACCCTTTGAAAAGGCTCGATTGGCGGAAGGGAAGGAAACGGAAGGAAATGGAAGGGGTCTTGGGGGCTTTCGAAGCTCAAAGCTGCGCGCCGGCGCGCGCTTGGGCGGTCTTTTGAAGACATGCTGGCCAAGCCGACGGGCGTTCGCTTCGCGCGCTCCGGCGAGGCCGACGGGGAGCCAATGTCGTCCTATTCGTAACCGGGGCGAATTTCCGGGCGGCGTTAGTTAGCTTGGGGCGGGCCTGACGAGAGTTGCGAGATCGGGGATTTCGGGGCCTGGAATGGCGAGGCGAGCGCCGAGATAGTCGAAGAAGGGGATTTTGAGCTTCCTGCAGGTCTTGGCGAGCCCGAGCATGACGTCGCGGGCGTCGCGGCCTCTGTCGCTGAGGGTCCCGCCGGAGATTTTGCGCTTGGTGACGAAGACGCGGATGTCGTTTTCCGAGGCGTTGGTGTGTGGCGGGAACCCGCTGGCGCGTCGACCTTCACCTCGATGGTTTGCGTGACCGTCAGCTTGTCCAGGTTGCTGCCGCGCCGCTGCGTCGACCGCCCGCCCTTGGGCGCGTTCGCTTGCGAATCCGGTCGGTCCGTCGCCTTGTCCATCCCCGAGGGTTTCTGCGGCGGCCGCGGCGGCAGTTTCTTCAATCGCGCCAGTTCGTCCTTGACCGCCTGATGCTCGACCCTCAGCTTGGCCAACGCCCCGCTCACCTTCTCGTACTCCGCCTGAAAGCGGGTCACTTCGCCAATCAAAGTGCGAACCAGGCCGATGAGCTCGGCCGGCGTCATGCGCTCAAGCGGATCACCCAAATCAACGGACATCCCCAGCTTGAATCATACTTTCCGACGCTTGACTCCCCCCTTCCGCCCGGAAATTTGCCCCGATTACTCCTATTCACTCCAACCCGTTGAAAACGCTCAACACGGCAATGGGTGGCTCTTGTAACGGGTTGGCATGGATGCACGGTCGGCGCCGCATCCGCTTGGCGCCGGCGGCCCTTCGCGGCGTTAGTCCGGGCCGGTCACCGCCGGACAATCGTCGCGGCTTCCCCATTCGGCCCACGAGCCGTCGTAAAGCCCCACGATCCTGCCTCCCGCCTCCTCCACGGCCAGCGCGAGGATGGCCGCGCTGACGCCGGAACCGCAGGTGGTGATGATCGGCTTCGCGAGATCGACCTTGTGCTCGGCGAAAACGGCTTTGAGCGCATCGGCCGGCTTCAACCGTCCGTGCTCGACCACCTCGGCGAAGGGCACATTCAGGCTGCCGGGCATGTGGCCGCTCTTCAGGCCGGGACGGGGCTCGGGCGCCTCGCCGCGAAACCGGTCGGCCGGACGGGCGTCGACGACCTGCGCCGATCGGCTCGCCAGCGCCGCGCGCACCGCCTCGAGCGAGGCGACGAAGTTTTGGTCAAGCCGCGGCGTGAAGGGGCGGGGCTTCGGACGCGCCTCGCCGAATTCGAGCGGCCTGCCTTCGGCGATCCATTTCGTCAAGCCCCCTTCGAGGATGCGGACATCCTGGACGCCGTAGGCGCGCAGGGTCCACCAGACCCGCGCCGCCGCGTACAGGCCGAGGAAATCGTAGATGACGAAGCGCATGCCGTCGCCGAGCCCCAGCGCGGTCATCTCCCTGGCCAGCACCTCGGGCTTCGGCAGCATGTGCGGCAGGGGCGTTGTGAGATCGGCGATCGTATCGATGTCGAAATAGACCGCGCCGGGAATATGCCAGAGCCGGAATTCGACCGGGCCGAAACGCCCGGCGTTGGGCAGATGCCAGGAGCCGTCGATCACGCCGAGTTCGGCGTCGCCGAGCTTGGCCGCGAGTTCGGCCGTCGTGCAAAAATCGCGTGAAGCCATCGCCGCCGCCTCCCTCAAGCCGAGGTGAGCGCGATGCGGACGCGCCGATTGATCCGGCCCTTCTTCTCGATCTGGGTGACCGAGGCGCGGCCGATCTCGCCGGTGCGCGCGACATGCGTGCCTCCGCACGGCTGGAGATCCAGGCTCTCGATCGCGACGAGCCGGACGCGGCCCGTCCCGGTCGGAGGCTTGACCGACATCGTCTTGACGAGCGCGGGATTGGCCTCGAGCTCCGCGTCGGTGATCCAGCGCTGCGTCACCGGCCTATCGAGCGCGATGAGCTCGTTGAGCCTCAGCTCCACCTCCGCCTCGTCGAGCGGCGCCTCGCAGTCGAAGTCGAGCCGGCCCTCGCCCTCGCCGACCGAGCCGCCGGTGACCGGGTAGGGCAGCACGACCGAGAGGAGGTGCAGCGCCGTATGGGCGCGCATGCGTCGGTAGCGCCGGCTCCAGTCGATCCGCGCGACGAGGCTTACGCCGGCGGCCGGGAGCGGGGCCCCTTCCGCCGGAACGTGCAGGATCGTCGTCCGATCGGCGTCGTAGACCGTATTGACGATCGCGATCGTCACGCCGTCGTCGAGAATCAAGACCCCTTGATCGCCGCCCTGGCCGCCGCCCTGCGGATAGAAAACTGTCCGATCGAGCGCGATCCCGCGAGGCTCGGCGAAAATGACGGTCGCCGGCGTCCCGCGGAGGTAGGAATCGGCGCGGAAGAGGGCTTCGGTCATCAGACGAAAACTCGCGGAGCGCGTCCCGGCGCCTCGAGCCATGCCGGAACGGGCAGGTTCTTCGAGCGCAGGAAGGCGGGGTTGAAGAGCTTGGAGGCGTAGCGCGCGCCGGAATCGGCCAGGATGGTCACGATCGTGTAGCCGGGGCCGAGCTCGCGCGCCAGGCGGATCGCACCGGCGATGTTGATGCCCGACGACCCGCCGAGCAGCAGCCCCTCTTCGACCACGAGATCGAAGATGATCGGCAGCGCCTCCTCGTCAGAAATCTGGAAAGCGAAGTCGACCGGCGCGTCTTCGAGATTGGCCGTCACGCGGCTCTGGCCGATGCCCTCGGTGACCGAGGAGCCGGAACTCCTGAGTTCGCCGCTCGTGTAAAAGGAATAGAGCGCCGCTCCCATCGGATCGGCCAGCGCGATGTTGATCCGCGGATCACGTTCCTTCAGCGCCATGCCGACGCCCGCCAGAGTGCCGCCGGTACCGACGGCGCTGACGAAGCCGTCGATACGGCCGTCGAGATCGTCGAAAATCTCCGGACCCGTCGTCTCGTAATGTCCATTGCGGTTTGCGACGTTGTCGAATTGATTGGCCCAGACGGCGCCTTCCGGTTCGCTCTCAGCAAGCGCTTCCGCGAGACGGCCGGAATAGCGGACGTAATTGTTGGGGTTGGAATAGGGAACCGCCGGAACCTCGATCAATTCCGCGCCCGCAAGCCGCAGCATGTCCTTCTTTTCCTGGGTCTGGGTGTCGGGGATCACGATGATGGCCCGGTAGCCCAACGCGCTCGCCACCATCGCAATGCCGATGCCGGTGTTGCCGGCCGTGCCCTCCACCACGACACCGCCCGGGCGAAGAGCGCCGCGCTTCTCGGCATCGCGGATGATCGCGAGCGCCGCGCGATCCTTGACCGACCCGCCGGGATTCATGAACTCGGCCTTGCCGAGAATGGTGCAGCCGGTCGCTTCGGAGGCGGCCTTGAGCCTGATGAGCGGCGTCCGGCCAATCGCGCCGACGACATCGGGGTTGAACTTCATTGAGCTTCCTCGGAACGCGGTTTCAGGGTAGGCAACCGCGCGCCTTGCGACAAGCCTCGCCGCTTCCGACGAGACGAACGCGAGAGTGGAGCGCGTAATGTTCTTCGTCGCGTCGAAAATCTTCTGGATGTTCGCTTCGCCGGTCGTCCTGTTGCTGGTCGCCGCCTTGGCGGCCGTCCTCTGTTCCGCCGTTCGCTCCGCGCCCGCGTGGCGCGCGGTCGCGATCGCGGCCATCGTGCTCATCGGGGCGCTGGCGGCGACGCCGATGGGCCTCCGCATTATCGCGCCGCTCGAGGACCGCTTTCCCCAGCCGCCGGCGGACATGCCGCCTCCCGACGGGATCATCGTGCTCGGCGGCGTCATCAGGGACGCGGAGAGCGCGGCGCGAGGTCAGACCGTGTTCAGCGAGGGCGAACGCGTGGTGCAGGCGGCGATCCTGGCCAAACGCTATCCGCATGCGCGGGTGATATTCACCGGCGGGAACGGCTCGTTGCTGGCCGCGAACTCGAGCGAGGCCCAGGAGGCGCAAAAGCTCCTCGTCGAGCTCGGCCTCGATCCGTCGCGCATCACGCTCGAGGCGGCTTCCCGCAACACCGACGAAAACGCCCGCTTCACTGCGGCGCTTCTTCACCCCCAGCCGAACCAGCGCTGGCTGCTCGTCACTTCGGCCTATCATATGCCCCGGTCGATCGGCCTATTCGAGAAGGCGGGGTTCAAGGTGACGGCCTTCCCGGTCGCCTTCCGCACGCTGGGCGAGGGGCGCGGTCCGCAATGGGAGACGGATCCGGCCCGCAACCTCGAGACTTTCGAGCTCGCCGCGCATGAATGGATCGGTCTCGTCGCCTACCGGGCGACCGGCCGGATCGATCAGCTGTTTCCGGGACCTGGGCGCGCCGGATCGGCTGAGCCGGGCCCGCCGGCGAAACCCGCGGAGGCGGTGGCGCCGGCGCCGAAGGTCATTGATCCTTGCCCATTCGACGGAGGGCGCGCCCAGGCGATAGACGCCGCGAAAGTCGGCCGGATCGACGGCCCTGCCCTTGCGATAGATGACGAGCCTGCCTTCCAGTGCGAGCTTGACCGCCCCGCGCCGAACCTCGCCCAAATGAGAACGCCAGCCGAGTTCATCCTCGCCGCGCGTTGCGGCGAAGGCCTTCGCCGCCTCGATCGGACTGATGGTGCAGCCCTGCGCCGCCCGCGCGCAAAGATTCGCGATGACCGTCTCCGCCTTGGGGTTTGAACAGGGACGCATGCGCCTTCTCTGGTTGACGCGCCCGGCATCGTCAAGCCGCCCTCACGGACACAGGTCCTTCGTCGCCATGCTCGCCGCGATGTCGATCGGCAGGCATTTCGATTCGACGATTTCGCGCGTCCGGTTGATCACGGCGAACCGGTCGTCCATGAGCACGTGCGCCTCGAGACATGTTTGCGTTTTCTTGTCGGCCAATCTGTTGATGAGGCCCTTGTAATAGAGTTTGATCGCGATCAGGCGGGCGTCATAGGCGATGCTTTGCAGATCGTTTCGATCCGAGCATTCGTTCGGCAAATCGACGCTGATGACGGCGAGAGCGGGGCTTTCCGGCCAAAAGACGATCAGTGCCGCAAGAAAAATCGCGCGCATGAATTTGCTCCTCCTTCGGGTGTGAGTCTCGCGCGGCCTGCCCACGAGCGAGCCGGCATGTCGAGCTTACTCTCGCCCTGGAGCTCAAAGACATACCGGCCGAACCGGCCAGCATTGCGCCCGAAACGACTTCGCCGCCTGCCGCCTTCCCTTACGCTTTAAGGACGGCTTGCTTTCGACCGTTCGATGACTAGAGTGTAGGCAGCATGAACAATGCCCAAAAACTAGGCAATTACCGTCCGATCGAGATCGGTTCCGTCCGCCTCGACGGCCGCGCCATGCTTGCGCCGATGTCGGGCGTCAGCGATCTGGCGATGCGACGGATTGCGCGACGTTTCGGCGCGGCGTTGGTCTTTTCGGAAATGGTGGCGGCGGAAACCTATCTGGAAGGCGACGCGGAAGCCACGATGCGCGCCGAGGGGGAGGGGGTATCGCCCCACGCCGTCCAGCTCGTCGGACGCGAGCCCCGGGCGCTCGCCGAAACCGCCCGCAGGGTCGAGGCGGCGGGCGCGGCGATCATCGACGTCAACATGGGCTGTCCGGCGCGCCGGGTTTCGGGCGCGCTCGCCGGCGCGGCGCTGATGCGCGATCTTGACGACGCCGAGCGGATCCTCGCCGCCGTCGTCGAGGCGGTTTCCATCCCGGTAACGGTCAAGATGCGCCTCGGCTGGGACGAGACGTCGAAGAACGCGCCCGAACTCGCCCGGCGCGCGGAGCGCGCGGGCGCGCGGATGGCGACCGTTCATGGGCGAACCCGGGCGCAATTCTACGCCGGCCGGGCCGACTGGCGGGCGGCGCGCGCCGCGGTCGAAGCCGTCGCCATGCCTGTGGTCGTCAACGGCGACTGCGCGGGTCTCGAGGACGCGCGATCCATGCTCGCCCATTCGGGCGCGAGGGGCGTCATGATCGGACGCGCCGCCCTCGGGGCGCCGTGGCTCGTTGGCGCGGTGTCCCGCGCCTTGACGGACGGCGGCCCGCTTCGACTTCCCCCGCGCGAGGAAAGGCGGAAGGCGGCGCTCGAACATCTCGACTGGCTGATCAGCAAGCTCGGCCGCCGCGCCGGGCTGCGGCACGCCCGGAAGCATCTTTCGGCTTACGCGGAGACGGCGGGCGCGCCCGCACGGCTTCGACGCGACCTCGTGACGACGGACGACCCCGCCTCAGCGCGCGACCTGCTCGACCGCGCCTTCGACGAAGCCCCCCTGGAGGCGGCGGCGTGACCGCCCCCTTCAACAAGGAGCGAGCAGACCCGGCCAAGGTTTTGAATGCGCTGTCTCAGCCGCTGTTCACGGTGGAGAGCCAGGGCATGGTGATCGACGCCAACGTCGCGGCGGAGACCTTCTTCGCCATGGGCCGGGGCGTTCTGCTCCGTTCGCGACTGGCCGACCTAATGCCGTTCGGTTCGCCGGTGCTCGCGCTCGTCGCCGAGGCTGCGAGCAATCATGCGACCGTCGCCGGCTATAAGATCGACATCTCCACCCCTAGGACGGGCAATCGGGGTCCTGTCGATGTTTTCATCGCTCCGTTGCCGCAGCCGAGCGACGCTGTCGCCATAATGCTGCAAGAGCGGGCAATTGCCGAAAAAATAGACAGACAACTGACCCACCGGAGCGCGGCCCGCTCAATCACCGCGCTTGGTCTCATGCTCGCGCACGAGATCAAGAACCCGTTGTCCGGCATCCGGGGAGCCGCCCAGTTGCTTGAGACGAGCGCGACCGACGAGGATCGGGCGCTGACGCGCCTGATCTGCGACGAGACGGACCGGATCGTCAAACTGGTGGACCGGATGCAGTCTTTCGCGGATTCGACGCCACCGCAGTGGGAAAGCCTCAACATCCATGCCGTGCTCGACCATGTGAAGCGGCTCGCGCAGGCCGGCTTCGCCCGGCACGTCCGCGTCGTGGAGATTTACGACCCTTCGCTGCCGCACGTCCTGGGCTCTCGCGACCAGCTCATTCAGGTGTTCTTGAATCTTGTCAAGAACGCCGCGGAAACCATTGGCGAAGATAGCATTGACGGGGAGATCACGCTGACCACGGCCTATCGTCCGGGCGTGCGGTTGCGGACCGCGCCGGGCGCCGAACCGGTCTCCCTGCCGCTCGAGATCTGCGTGCGCGACAACGGTCCGGGCATCGCGCCCGAGGTTGCCGGAAACCTGTTCGACCCGTTCGTCACGACCAAGGGCAAAGGCTCTGGTCTAGGTCTTGCACTGGTCGCAAAGCTGGTCGGCGACCACGGCGGCACGATCGAATGCGAATCGCATCCGCGCAGGACGGTGTTTCGCGTCCTGATGCCGCTCCAGTCGCCGCGCGCCGCCGCGCCCAAGTGAGCGGCTCGGGGCGCGTCGGGCCGTAGGAGCATGCCTGATGCCTTCTGGGCAAATTCTGGTTGCGGACGATGACGCGGGGATCCGTACGGTCCTTAATCAGGCGCTGTCCCGCGCCGGTTACGAGGTGCGCGCGACGGGAACGGTCGCAGGTCTCTGGCGGTGGGTGGCGGCGGGCGAGGGCGACCTGGTCATCACCGACGTCGTGATGCCCGACGACAACGCCTTCGACTTGCTGCCCCGCATCAAGCGGATGCGACCGGATTTGCCGATCATCGTCATGAGCGCGCAGAACACGTTCATGACCGCGATCAAGGCCTCCGAGCGCGGCGCCTACGAATATCTGCCCAAGCCCTTCGATCTGCGCGAGCTCGTCGCCATCGTCGGTCGAGCGCTCGCGGAGCCGAAGCGCCGCCGGGAGGAGCCGAACGACCATGCGCCGGCCGAGGTCATGCCGATTGTCGGCCGCTCGCCCGCCATGCAGGACATCTTCCGGGTGCTGGCGCGGCTGATGCAGACCGACCTCACCGTGATGATTTCCGGCAACTCGGGCACGGGCAAGGAGCTGGTGGCGCGCGCGCTGCACGACTACGGCAAGCGCAAAGGCGGTCCGTTCGTCGCGATCAACATGGCCGCCATTCCGCGCGACCTGATCGAAAGCGAACTATTCGGCCACGAGAAAGGGGCCTTCACCGGCGCCTCGGCCCGTTCGGTCGGGCGGTTCGAACAGGCCGAGAACGGGACGCTGTTTCTCGATGAGATCGGCGACATGCCGATGGAGGCCCAGACGCGGCTTCTTCGGGTCCTGCAGCAGGGCGAGTACACGACTGTCGGCGGCCGGACGCCGATCAAGACCAACGTCCGCATCGTCGCCGCGACGAACAAGGACCTGCGTTTCGCCATCCAGCAGGGCGCGTTCCGCGAGGATCTGTTCTTCAGGCTCAACGTCGTCCCGATCCGCCTTCCGCCATTGCGGGAGCGTCCCGAGGACATTCCCGATCTCGTGCGTTCGTTCTTTCAGCGCGGAGCCGCCGAAGGCCTGCCGATGAAGTCGATCGAGCCCGCGGCGATGGAGCGCATGCGGCGTTACCCATGGCCGGGAAACGTGCGCGAACTGGAGAACCTGACCCGCCGCCTGGCGGCGCTCTATCCTCAGGAGGTCATCGGCGAGGCGCTGATTGAAGCCGAGCTCAATGTCGGAGGCTCGCCGCCGTCGGAGCCCGTTTCGCCACCCGCGGACGGCCGGCAACGAGCCCAGCCGCCGGCCGCCGATAGGACCGGGGACGGATTTGACGGAGCGGTCGAGCGGGCGATCGCCGATCTCTTCCGTTCGTTCGGCGGCGCGAGCCCGCCGATCGGTCTCTACCATCGGGTCTTGCGCGATCTCGAGGCGCCGCTCATCGCCGCAACCCTGAGCCTGACCCGCGGCAACCAGATCAAGGCAGCCGAGATCCTCGGCCTCAATCGCAACACCCTGCGCAAGAAGATCCGCGATCTCAATCTGCGGGAAATGCCGAGTTTCCGTTAATGCCGCCAAATAGTCGCAATTGAGCAACATTGTTGCATCATTGCCACGATTCGATGTGGCGTGGCGGGCGGGTTCGATTGATACGGCTTTCGGGTGAACCATTCGGTGCAGCAATGCTCCCCTCTCCCCTTGCGCCTTCTTCCGCAAGGGGAGAAGGGGTAAGCGCCGGCCGAAGGAATCAGCCGGAAACGGCATGACGACAACGACGACCAACGCCGGCGCGAGCGGGACGACGCCATTCGACGACAGCGGGCCGACGGCCCGCTTCGGTCCGATCGCCGTCGGAGCGGCTTTCGTGCTCGCCTTGGCGACGTTTCTCGTCTTCGCGGGCTTCACTCCAATCCTGCCGACGGCGACCGTCGTCTTCACCCTGCTGATCGGCGACGGCCTCGTCGTCATCACGCTGATTGTCCTCATCGGCATCGAACTCGCCCGGCTCCGGTCGGCGAGGAAGGCGGCGCGCGCCGGCGCTCGTCTGCACAGCCGGTTCGTCGCTCTGTTTTCCCTGGTCGCCGCGATCCCGGCGATCGTCACCGCCGTCGTCGCCACCGTTTCGGTCGAGTGGGCGATCAACCCCCGCTTCATGAGCGACGTCGCCGCCTTCATCAACGAGTCCAATCAGGCGACCCAGCTCTATCGCGAGTCCCAGTGCCGGGCGCTGCTGCGCGACGTCGACCTAACGGCCGGAGACATTGCGCGCGGCGCCTTGCTGCTTCGCTCCGAGCCCGAACAGTTCAAGCAGTACTTCAGCTCGCGCTCGAAAACGCTGGGTTTCGCGGCCGCGGCCCTGATGAAGGGCGACGGAGCGCCGATCGAGATCGCGGCCGGCTCGAATGAGAAGCTGATCGCCAAGCCTGACCCGTCCGACTTCCAGGATGCTTTGAGCGGGGAGGCTCTCTGCGGCTTTCTCGGGGTCGGCAACATCTTCGTCGGCATTCGTCCGATCCCCGGGGCCGACGGACAGTTCCTCTACGCGGCGCGGGGGATCGACCCGCTGGCGGCGAAGGTCGCCGAGGACGCCGCGAGCGTGTCCCACATGTGGGAGCGCTTCGAAGCCCACCGCCACAGCCTCGAGCTCGGCTTCGCGACCGTGTTCGTCATGCTCGCCCTGACCATGCTGTTTTCGGCGATCTGGCTGGGGCTCGCCTGGGCGAACCGCCTCGTCGGCCCGATCCGCCGGCTGATCCGCGCGACCGACGAGGTCGCCTCCGGCAATCTCCACGTTCAGGTGCCCACCCGCGCGTCCGACGGCGACCTCGGCCGCCTCGGTCAGACCTTCAACAAGATGACGTCGGAACTGCTGCGTCAGCAGACCGGCCTCATCGAGGCCAACGCGCTCAACGACGAGCGGCGCGCGTTCATCGAGGCGGTCCTCTCCGGCGTGCCGGCGGGCGTTCTCGGGGTCGACAACGACGGAGAGATCACCATCTCGAACGCCGCCGCGGAGCGGCTCCTCGGCGGGGAGCGCGCCCTCATCGGCCTGCCGCTGGCGTCTGTCCACCATACGATTGCGCTCGTCTGGGAGCAGGCGCGCTCGCTTCGCCTGCGCCTCCATCAGGGTCAGGCGACCATTCTGCGCGACGGCCGCGAGCGCATTCTCAACGTCAGGGTCACCGGCAATCCCGGACGCGACCGCGCCAGCGTCATTACGCTCGACGACATCAGCGATCTCGTCACCGCGCAACGCACCGCCGCCTGGGCCGACGTCGCGCGGCGCATCGCCCATGAGATCAAGAACCCGCTGACCCCGATCCAGCTGTCGGCGGAAAGGCTCAAACGGCGCTACGGCCGCCACATCGCCGAGGGCAAGGACGTCTTCGACCAGTGCACCGACACGATCATCCGGCAGGTCGACGACATCAAGCGCATGGTGGATGAGTTCTCGTCGTTCGCGCGGATGCCCAAGACGCGCCCGGCGCGCGACGACCTGACCGACTGCGTGCGTCAGGCGCTCTTCCTCACGCGGGTCGGCCGTCCGGACATCGATTTCGAGGAGCGGCTCCCCGAAATCGCCGTGTTCGCCGACTTTGACCGCCGCCTCATCTCGCAAGCGCTCACCAACGTATTGAAGAACGCCTCCGAAGGGATTGATGCGCTTGGAGAGAATCACGAAAAGGGAAAGGTGCTGGTGACGCTCGAGGCTGATGTCGCCGGCTTTATCGAGATCGTCGTCAGCGACAACGGCAAGGGCTTCCCGACCGAAGACCGGCGCCGTCTGACCGAGCCTTACGTGACGACGCGGGCGGAGGGCACGGGGCTCGGGCTGCCGATCGTGGTCAAGATCTTCGAGGACCACGGGGGCGGGGTCGATCTGCTCGACGGCATCGTGCGCCCCGACGGCGGACGCGGCGCCATGGTGATGATGAAACTGCCGGCGCCCGAGAACGAGCCGGGCCGCGCTGAAACCACAAACGAGAAAATCGGATCGTCCTGATGGCTGCTGACATTCTCATCGTCGACGACGAAGAAGACATCTGTGAGCTCGTCGCCGGCATTCTGGAGGACGAAGGCCACGGCGCGCGCAGGGCGCGCAATTCGGACGAGGCGCTGGCGGCGATCGAGGCGCGCCGGCCGCAACTCATCCTGCTCGACATCTGGCTTCAAGGCTCGAAGCTGGACGGACTGCAGCTGCTCGAGGCGATCAAGAAACACAACCCCAACGTGCCGGTCGTGATGATTTCGGGACACGGCAACATCGAGACCGCGGTGACGGCGATCAAGCTCGGCGCCTATGACTTCATCGAGAAGCCGTTCAAGGCGGACCGTCTGATCCTCATCGCCGAGCGCGCCCTCGAAACCTCGCGCCTGAAGCGCGAGCTCAACGAGCTGAAGATCCGCGGCGGCGCGATCACCAAGATGATCGGCTCGTCGGCGGCGGTCGTCAATCTGAGGCGGATCATCGAAAAGCTCGGGCCCGCCAACTCGCGCGTGCTCATTTCCGGCGGCGCCGGCTCGGGCAAGGAGCTAGCCGGCAGGCTCATTCACGATCATTCGAGCCGGGCGCAGGGCCCCTTCGTCGTCATCAACGCGCCGGCCATGTCGCCGGAGGGGATGGAAGCCGAGCTGTTCGGCGTCGAGGCGGCGCCGGATCGGCCGCGCCGGATCGGCGCTCTCGAAGAGGCCCACGGCGGCACCCTCTACCTCGACGAGGTCGCCGACATGCCGAGCGAGACGCAAGCGAAAATCCTGCGCGTCCTGGTCGACCAGAACTTCCAGCGGGTCGGAGGCTCCTCGCGCGTTCACGTCGACGTTCGCATCATTTCCTCGACCAGCCGGGATCTCGCCGAGGCGATCACCGAGGGGCGGTTCCGCGAGGATCTGTTTCATCGCCTGTCGGTGGTGCCGATTCGGGTTCCTTCGCTCGCCGAGCGGCGCGAGGACATACCGGGGCTCGTGCAGTATTTCCTCGTCATGACGGCGGCCAGCATGGGCGTCGCGCCGCGCCGCGTCGGCGCCGACGCGATGGCGGTTCTTCAGTCGCACGACTGGCCGGGAAACATCCGGCAGCTGCGTAACAATGTCGAACGGCTGATGATCCTGGCGCTCGGCGACCCGAACGCGGAAATCTCGGCCTCGATGCTGCCGGCGGAGGTCGGCGCCCTGGTTCCGGCGGTGCCGAGCGGCATCGGCGGCGAGAAACTGTTGAGCCTGCCGCTGCGCGAAGCGCGCGAAGCGTTCGAGCGCGATTATCTCATCGCGCAGATCAGCCGGTTCGGCGGCAACATCTCGCGCACCGCCGAGTTCATCGGCATGGAGCGATCCGCATTGCACCGCAAGCTCAAGTCGCTCGGCGTCGAGTGAGCGGGCGTCCCCGGCGCGGCGCAAGACGCGGGAGGGCTGAGGTTTCCGGGCGATCGGGGAAGGGGCGCGTGTCGCGCATCGCATATGTCAACGGCCGCTACGTTCCACTCGCCAAGGCCGCGGTGTCGATTGACGATCGCGCCTTCACCTTCGGCGACGGCGTCTACGAAGTCTGCGAGGTCAGCGGCGGCGCGCTGATCGAGGAGGCGCGCCATCTTGCCCGCCTCGGGCGTTCGCTCTCCGCGCTCGGCATCGCCTGGCCGATCGGCGAAACGGCGCTCAGGTTCGTCATGCGCGAGACGGTGCGGCGCAACCGGGTGCGGGACGGCCTCCTCTATCTGCAAATCAGCCGCGGGGTCGCCCGGCGCGATCACGGTTTCCCGCCGGAGGGGACGAGACCGGGCCTGGTCGTCGTCGCCCGCCCGCTCGACCCGACGGTCGGCGCGGCCACAGCCGCGGCGGGGGTCGCAGTCATCACGCTGCCGGAGCAGCGGTGGGCGCGCCCGGACATCAAGACGCTGCAATTGCTGCCGAACGTGCTGGCGAAGCAGTCGGCGCGCGAAGCAGGCGCGTTCGAGGCCTGGTTCGTTGACCGGGCCGGGTTCGTCACCGAAGGGGCTTCGACCAACGCCTGGATCGTGACCGTGGACGGCGCGCTCGTCACGCGGCAGGCGGACCAGTCGATCCTCCACGGCGTCACCCGCGCGGCCCTGATCGACATCGCCCGCAGGCTCGGCCTTCGCCTCGAGGAACGGCCGTTCACTCCGGACGAGGCGCAAACCGCTAAGGAGGCGTTCGTTTCCAGCGCCACCACGATCGCCATGCCTATCGTCTCGATCGACGGCAGAGCGATCGGCGACGGACGGCCGGGAGCGGTGGTTCCCGCGCTTCGCCAGGCGTTTCGGACGTTTTCGGAAAGGTCACTAAAACCAGTTTAACATCGTTATTTCGGTTTATGACGTGCGCGCTGGCGCAACTGTGTGGTATAAGCTATTGGCTTGGCGTGTCACAAAAGGCGCGCATGAGGTTTCAAGAGGTTTCAATAAGACGGCCGGCAAGGCCCAAACACACGGAAAAGACTCATGGCATCCGAGAAGGCGCAAAACCTCCAGGACACGTTTCTGAATCACGTACGCAAGTCGAAAACTTCGGTCACCATCTTTCTCGTGAACGGCGTCAAACTGCAGGGGTTTGTCACCTGGTTCGACAACTTCTGCGTGTTGCTGCGGCGCGACGGCCACTCGCAGCTGGTCTACAAGCACGCGATCTCGACCATTATGCCGGCCACCCCGATCACCATGTTCGAGGCGGTGGAGGAGGCGGCCGACGCCCACTGACGAGGCTGCCGCGGATCGTCGCGGCGCGATCGACGACCGCGAGCGGGCCGTCGCCTCGGGGACGCGCACCCGCGTCGTGTGCCCCACCCTCGCCCGGCTCCGACCCGGCGAGCGGGGCGTCTTGCGCAGCCCGGAGGCGCGGCGCGAGGAGGCGATCGGCCTTGCGCGCGCCATCGATCTCAATGTCGTGGGGGCCGAGACCGTAACGCTCGGCGCCATCCGGCCCGCGACCTACCTCGGCAAGGGCAAGGTCGAGGCGATCGCCGGCGAAGCGAAGACCGAAGCGATCGATCTCGTGGTGATGGACTGCGCCCTGTCGCCGGTCCAGCAGCGCAACCTCGAGAAGGCGTTTGCCTGCAAGGTGATCGACCGGACCGGGCTCATTCTCGAGATCTTCGGCCGCCGGGCCCGCACCGCCGAGGGCGCGCTGCAGGTCGAGCTCGCGCATCTCGCCTACCAGCGGTCCCGCCTCGTTCGATCGTGGACCCACCTCGAGAGGCAGCGCGGCGGCTTCGGCTTCCTCGGCGGTCCCGGCGAAACCCAGATCGAGACGGACCGCCGCCTTATTCAGGAGCGCATGGTCCGCATTGAGCGCGAACTGGAAGGCGTCAAGCGGACGCGGGCGCTGCACCGGGCGAACCGCAGCGACGTGCCCTATCCGATCGTCGCGCTGGTCGGATACACGAACGCCGGCAAGTCGACCCTGTTCAACCGGCTGACCCGCGCCGACGTGATGGCCGCGGACATGCTGTTCGCCACGCTCGATCCGACCATGCGGCTCATCAGGCTGCCGCACGGCGGATCGGCGATCCTGTCGGACACCGTCGGCTTCATCTCCGATCTGCCGACCATGCTGATTTCCGCGTTCCGCGCGACCCTCGAGGAGGTCCGGGCGGCGGACGTGATCGTACATGTGCGCGACATCTCGCACGCCGACAGCGAAGCGCAGAGCCAGGACGTGGCGGCGATCCTCGGCGAGCTCGACATCGCCGACCACGCCGACCGAATCATCGAGGTGTGGAACAAGCTCGATCGGCTCGGCGCCGAGGAGCGCGCGGTTCTGGCGCAGGAGCAGGATTCGCGGGGCGCCGCGCCGCTCGCTGTCTCCGCGCTCACGGGGGAGGGGATCGATCGGCTCCTCGCGGCGATCGAGGAGCGGCTGGCGCGCGGCCGGTCGCTGATCGAGCTGACGCTCGACGCCGCGGACGGGCAGGGGTTGCATTGGCTCTACGAGCACGCGGAGGTGATGAGCCGCAGCGACTGCGACGACGGCCTCCACCTCACCGTGCGGGTCGCGCCCGACCAGGTCGAGCGCGTCAAGCTGCGGTTTGCAAGGCCGCCTGTCGAGCAACGCCAGCGCCCTTGAGGCGGCCTCTGCTCAGCCGTCAGCGGCTCAATGCGCCGCAGCCATCCTGTGCGCCACGGCGTCATTGAACTTCTTGCCCATCCAGCCGACGCCCAAGCGGCAGGCGGCGTAGACGGACAGGAACACCACGAGGAACTTCAGGACCATCGCGAGTCCGAAGGAGACCGTCGCGACGCCGGTCACCGGCGTCACAAGCGCGAACAGAACCCCGAGCCCGACGCCCATCAGCAGGATGAGGACGAAGAAGAGGAAGCCGTTGATCCCGCGCGCCTTCCCCGAATAGGACATCTCTCCCTCGAACATGTCCGAGGCCATATGCGCCATCATGGCCAGGAAGGTGAAGCTGCGGACGAACATGAACGTGATGGCGAAGTCCGGCGCCAGCGCGGCGACCGGCACGACGCCCGGCCCGGCTTGGTCCGCGATCGCGGCGGCTGCGTGCGAAAAGCCTCTGTAGCCCAGCGGCAGGTTTATGATGGTCTGGAAGACGACGTTCGGAATGATGTAGGTCATCCAGACATGGCGGTCTTTGACGTCACCGCCTTTGCGTGGAATGCGCCCTGCGTCGCCAACCCGTCGATATCGCGAAAGATGTTCAGCCTCACGATGATCGCGTAGGAGACGATGAAGATCAGGGACGCGAGCGTCGCGACGAGCGGGGAGGGCATCCATCCGGCGCCATCGACGAGCCATTAGACGATCGCCGTACCCACCGCGGCGAAAACGACGCCGAGAGGCGCGGTCTCGAGCAACGGATTGGCGATCGGCGCGATCGCGCCGGTCTTCTCATCCGCTGAAACCTCGACCTTGCCCTTGGCGAATTCCGCCCGCGAGGCGAACAGAGTCCCCGCCGGCAGGAAGACGATGAACGAGAAGAACACCGTGGCGAAGAATCCGACGACGGTCCATGCGCTGTACTCCTCGCCCATGACCCTGAAGGTCAGCAGTGCTCCGGCCGCGATCAGGACGGCGACGACGATGAAGTTCAAAGCGACCTGTTCTCAGAACAGGTGACTGACGCTTACCTTTTTTGTTGTCATGACAGCCCTTGCGACAGGGAAAGCTCAGGAGAGGAGAATGAACATGAAGTTCTGAAACCTTTCATCGCGATCCAGAGGGTTCAACTCCCTCCCGGCAAAGGTCAGCCAACCAGCCGGAAGCGAGCCTTGCATGGCGTGCGGCGACGCCCGTCGTGAAGCGTAGGCAGCAGGTGCTGAAGCCGCGTGAGTAGCCTCGAAATTTCTATCGCTGGAGCCTTCGCTGTGGGTTGAGCGGGGGCAGCATCGACGACACCGTCAGGGTGAGGATCGTCGGTCCGGCCGGGGTCTTGGACCGGGGCAAAGGCATGGGACGGATCGCCTGGGAACCTGTGAGATCCCGCCTGCGTCCGAGTGAGAGTGTGCCGGCAAATGGGCGGCCGGCTGACCAAATGCCCTGGCCCGGCTGGGTCCTCCAACCATCCGGGAGCGCCGCCAAGGCGAGCACGAAAAGCGGAGGATCGCGCGGACCCCGGAAGCGAAACAGATAAGCGACCGGGGACGCGCAGGCGGGAAGTCGTAGCGCCTTCATAGTACCGCTGACCGCGGGGAACTGGGCTCACCGGGACCCGCGCGAGGGAAGGGGGGCGCCACGGGATGAGAGCCGTTGCCGGGAAACACGGGAGGAGACCTTGGGCTCCGCGAACCTGTCCACGAAACGACAACGGATAGCCGAACTGGCGAGGACGACGGCGGGGACATCATCACCTCCGTGCGCTTCTCGACAGGCAAGTCACGGACGGCGTCCTCTACGCCAACGCGAGCGAAACTTTTCCGTGAAGAACCGGATGCGGGAAAGCTGCACGTCCGGGTGTGTGTCCAGCGAAGGCTGGCATGTTCAGCAGGAGACAGACCTGCCGGGGCAAAAGTCAGGAGCCCCGTAGTTTGGATAGCAGGGTGGCGGGAAACCAAAACTCTGAAGCCTATCGACAACGTCTCCCTCGGGAAGACGACGAGCCGCCGGGCCGTAATGAAAGTAAACGCGAATGTGGCCTCGAAAGTGCGTAGCCCCGAAGGCCGAGCCCACATCTGGAGGGCGAAGGCAGCATGGGGAGCCGAAATCTGACTGAAGCGGCTCCTTCACTTCGGCGGGGTGGAAGCGACAGCACGGTGGCAAGAACATGCCGAGCAACTGGAGAAGCCTTCCTCGCCCCGGCGCGAAATCGCCGGAGCAGGGTAGATCGTATAACCGGCGCAACCGGGAAGTCGATCGAAGGCGAGAGGGTGGCGGTCGGGTCCGTAGTAGCGGCGAAGCGGAGTAATGTCCGTGGAGCAAAGGGGCCCTGCTGCTTGTAGCGTCTCCGGCCATAAGGAAGGCAAGGACGAGATGACAAAGGCGTCCATGGATTTGCAAGACCTGAGGCGGAGAATATACGTCAAGGCGAAGGCTGAGACGTCCTGGCGGTTCTGGGGACTATATGTCCACGTCTGCAAGCTGGACACACTGCGCGAGGCGTACGCGCTGGCCAAGAAGAACGATGGCGCTCCGGGAAGTGACGGAATGACCTTCGCGGCCATCGAGGCGCAAGGCGTAGAGGTTTTCCTCGAGCAGATCGCGGACGAACTGGTCGGGCGCACCTATGCGCCGCTCCCGGCAAGGAAGCAGGAAATCCCGAAGGATGGCGGCAAGGTCCGCGTCCTTTCAATTCCGGCGATCCGCGATCGGGTGGTGCAAGGCGCGCTCAAGCTCATACTGGAACCGATCTTCGAGGCGGACTTCCAACCGGGGTCGTTTGGATACCGTCCACAACGGACAGCCCATGAAGCGGTGGACCGTGTGGCGCGAGCGATCGTTCAGCACAAGACACGCGTCATCGACATCGACCTGAGCAGCTATTTCGACAATGTCCGGCATGATCGGCTGTTGGCGAAGGTGGCCGAGCGGGTGGACGATGGCGACGTGATGCGCCTGCTGAAGGTGATGCTCAAAGCCAACGGCAAACAGGGCGTTCCGCAAGGCGGGGTGATCTCGCCGCTGCTCAGCAACCTCTACCTCACCGAGGTTGACAGGATGCTGGAGCGGGCGAAGGAGGCCACACGCTACGGCAAGTACACCGGCGTCGAATATGCGAGGTTCGCTGACGACCTGGTGATCTTGATCGACGCCCACCCGCGGCACGACTGGCTGATGGCGGCGGTGGAAAAGCGGCTACGCGAGGAACTCGCCGAACTGCAGGTCGAAATCAACGAGGAGAAGAGTCGGATCGTGGACCTATGCCGCGGCGAGAGCTTCGGCTTCCTGGGGTTCGACTTTCGCCGGGTGCGCAGCCTGCGGGGCAGATGGCGTGCCCATTACACGCCCAAGCTCAAGAAGCGGACGGCGCTGCTGGCGAAACTCAAGGACGTGTTCCGGCGTCACCAGTCCCAGCCGGTCGATCAAGTCATCAAGCTGATCAACCCGGTGCTTCGCGGATGGGTGAATTACTTCAGGGCGGGACATTCCAGCGAGTGCTTCGGCTTCGTGAAGGACTGGGTGGAAAAGAAGATCCGGCGCCATATGCTGCGAGCCCGTAAACGACAGGGCTTCGGCTGGACGCGGTGGAGTAGGGACTGGCTGTACGAAACGCTCGGGCTGTTCAACGGCTACCGAGCGGTGCGGTCAGCCCCGAAAGTCGCTCCGGCAGGATAGGTCCCATAAGCCTTGGGGCGAAGCAAGCAGGAGAGCGCAGTGCGAGGAAATCCGCATGCTGCGTTCGACGAGGCGGGGGCTGGAAACGCGGCATGGTCGAGATGGTGTGACACTCGCAGACGAAAGAGCGAGCCAACAGGGAACACGAACTTCGACCTAAACCGGCGCGCCAGTCCCCGACCCTACCTGTGAGGGGTGGGGATGGCAACCTCCCCACCTACTCGGCACTTCTTTGTCTTTACGTGCCTTTCCTCGCTCTCCCGGCGCGCTACGCGGCTTCCTCCCGCAGATGCCTTTCGCGCAGCACGGCCTTGTCGACCTTGCCGGCCGAGGTCAGCGGCAGCTCCTTGACGATCACGACCCGGTCCGGGATCGCGAACTTCGAGATGACGCCCTTGTCGACATAGCCGCTCACGTGGGCGCGAATGGCTTCTTCCGCGGCTTCCGCGCCGCCGCCGGCAAATCCCGGCTCCACGATGACGAGCGCCATCGGGTGCTCGCCCCATTTGGCGTCCCTGACGGCGATGACCGCCGCTTTGACGACCCCGCTCTTCTCCGAGATGATGTCCTCGACTTGAATGGACGAGACCCATTCGCCGCCGCTCTCGATGATGTCCTTGATCCGGTCGACGATGTGGATCGTTCCGTCGGCGTCCCAGGTCGCGACGTCCCCGGTGTGCAGATAGCCGCCGGCCCAAAGCTGCTCCGACGCCGCAGGATCGTTGAGATAGCCCATGGTGAGCCACGGGGCGCGGGCGACGATCTCGCCTCGGGTCTCTCCGTCGTGCGGCACGTCCGCCATGTCCGCGTTGACGATGCGCAGATCGACCAGCGGCGCTGGCAGACCCGCGCAGGTGCGCCGCTCCACCTGCGCCTCCAGGTCTTCCGACATTTGCGCGGTGTTCAGATGCACTCCCGACAACATCGGGCAGGACTCGGATTGCCCATAGCCGGCGAACACATCGATGCCGCGCGCCATCGCGGCTCTGGCGAGCGCGCGCGGCATGGCGGAGCCCCCGACCACCATCTTCAGCTTCGAGAGATCGACATGCGGAGAGCAGCATCTGCAGGATCGTCGGCACGCAATGCGTCGACGTCACCCCTTCGCGCGCGATCAATCCCAAGAGGACATCCGGCGCATAGCGCCCCGGATATACCTGCTTGTTGCCCATCATGGTGTATAGGTACGGGCTCCCCCAGGCATGGACGTGAAACATCGGGGTCAACGGCATGTAGACGTCGTCCCGGTGAATCCGTCCCTGGCTCGGCGCGCAGCCATATTCGGCGGTGATGCCGAGCGTGTGCAGCACCAGCTGCCGGTGGCTGAAATACACCCCCTTCGGGCGTCCGGTGGTGCCGGTGGTGTGAAACGTCGTCGCGCGGGTGTTCTCGTCGAAATCGGGGAACTGGAAGAAGGGCGAATTCGCCTCCAGCATTTCCTCGTATTCGCATTCGATCGGCAGACACGTGGTCGGCTGCTCCTTGCGGTCGTGCAGCATCACATATTTCCGCACCGACTGCAGCTTGTCGGCGATCTTCTCCATGAGCGGCAGGAAGTCCGCGTTGACAAGCACGATCGAGGCGTCGTTCATGGCGAACAGCAGCTGCTCCGGCGGCAGGGAGAGATTGACCGTCTGCAACACCGCCCCCATCATCGGAATGGCGAAGTAGCATTCGAGATAGCGGTGGCTGTCCCAATCGAGAACGGCGACGACGTCGCCCGGCTTGACGCCGATTTCCGCCAGGCCGCTGGCGAGCCGCCCGATGCGGTCGCGGAACACCCGGTAGCTGTGCCGCCTCAGGTCCCGATAGACGATCTCCTGATCCGGCGCATGCGCCATCGATAGTGCAGCAGATGCTTGATCAGAAGCGGGTACTGGTAAGCCGAGGGGCTGAATTCGATGAGATTCGCCGGCATGGCGCGCCTCCTCCAATGCGCAAAACTGCCCGGAGCATAGGCTCCGCCAATCCCAGCGCATTGATGGGGATCAAAGACGATCGCGCTTTGTTCTCACGTCTGCGGGTTAGGCGGCGACCTCGACCGCCCTCCCGCGGTCGGGTTGGCGCCGTGCCGGAGTCGGCCGTGTGACTGCCTCGCGCTGCAGGCCCGTATCTAAATCGTCAGCAAGCACGCGCAGTCGCGCCTCGTGGAGAACCCCGGGAATTCCGGCCGGAAAAGATGCTCGAATGGGTAGAAATACGCATTGATTTTCACTCAAATCGACAGCAAGTTTACCTCGGTTTCTCGAGGTTGGCGAAGTTTGAGTTGGGACTTATCGGCGTTGGCCGACAGTGACGAGTTTCGGCTGAGGCTTTGTCGTAATAATTGAGCCGAGGTTGTCAGACCAACTCTCGGCTGGCCAGTTCCCCCAGACCCTTCGACGTCATCTAAAGTCGTCGCGATGGGAGGCTTAAAGTTGAATTTAGTCGGTCGCCCCTTCGCGAACAATTGTTCGCTTTCTGTAGTGGCGGCATCGGGGAGGAGGTAACGCGATGAACGACAAGTCCGTCGTCAAATTTGCCCAGAGTATCCGCGGTTCGGTGATCGGGCGCAACCACCCGGAATACGAGGAGGCGCGAAAACTCTACAACGCCATGATCGACAAGCGGCCGTTGCTCATCGCCCGATGCGCCGACGTCGCCGACGTGATCGCCGCGGTCAATTTCGGCCGGGACAACAAGCTCCCGATCGCCATTCGCGGCGGCGGCCACAATGGGTGGGCCCGGGCTGCACGACCGGCGACGTCGATCACGCGACCCAGGCCTTCGGTCAGGCCGCGGAGAACGCCGACCTGTTGTGGGCTTTGCGCGGCGGCGGCGGAAATTTCGGCGTCGTCACCAGCTTCTCGTTCCGAACCAACCCGGTGAGCATGGTCTATGGCGGGCCGATAGTCTTCGAACTCGCCGACGCGCCCGCCGTGATGAAATGGTTCCGCCAGTTCCAGCCGAAGGCCCCGGAGGACGCCCCCTTCGGGATCATCTCGACCACCGGCGTCGCCGGGCTCACGCTGAGCGTCTCGGAAGCGGTGACGAAGTTGCCGTCGGCCAGAACGACGTCCGCCTCGATGAGATTATCCACCGCGAGTCCGTACTGCCGGCTGAGGTAGCCGTGACCGCGGAATTCTATATGTTCCTGGGGCTGCAGGTCGTTCCGCCCGGCGATCCATTTCCCAAGGAGCATTGGTCGAAAAAGATGTGTGCTCTCCTCGTGTCGCACAACGGGCCGCTTGCGGAGGGCGAGAAGGCCGTCAACGCGATCCGCGCGGCTCTGCCGAAGCCGATCATCGACTGGGCCCAACCGATGCCCTACACGGTGATCCAGACGATGTTCGACCCGCTGTATCCGAAGGGCCTGCAGATGTACTGGAAGGGCGATTTCGTGAAGGACCTGACGGACGCCGCCATCGACGCCCATGTCGCGCACGCGGCGAAGTTGCCGAGCGTGCTGTCAGGCATGCACATCTATCCGGTCGATGGCGCGGTCCATCGGCAGAAGAAGGACGCGACTGCCTGGGGCTACCGCGACGCCGCCTGGTCGCTGGTGATCTTCGGGGTCGATCCGGATCCGGCCAAGGCGCCGGCGCTCAAGCAATGGGCGCAGGACTATTGGACGGCCATTCATCCGTTCAATCTCCCCGGCGCCTACGCGAACTTCATGATGGATGATGAGGGCGATGCCCGGGTTAGGGCCGCCTACGGAGGCAACTACGAACGCCTTGCGGGCCTGAAGAAGAAATACGATCCGGCGAACCTGTTCCAGGTGAACCAGAACATCCACCCGGCAGCCTGACTCGGAACGGCCGCTCAGCGCCCCATATGACTGCGGCTTCCCGGCGCCGCAAAAAATCCGCTGCGATCCGGTCTTTGGCTCAGGATCGCTGCGCATCGAGTTCAATGCCCCCTCGCGTCAATCAGCGAGCCGACGGCTCGATAGGAAATTCCAGTCTGTTCCGTGAATCAAATCGATGATACAACAGGCGCCGCTGATGAATAAACGGAGCCGTGCGTGCCATCGATCGAGGAATGGCTGAACGGTCTCGGTCTAGGCAAATATTCCAAAGTCTTTGCCGAAAACGACGTCGACCTTCGCGCCCTGCCTCACCTGAACGACGCCGACTTGCAGGAACTCGGCGTCTCGCTCGGCCACCGCAAGGTCATGCTTGCGGCGATCGCCGAGTTGCGCGCGGCCGCGCCGGTGGAAATCGAGCGCGAGACCGAGCAGGAGCGGCGCGGATCGATCGTCAAAGAACAACCGGAACCGAAGGGCGCCGGGCCGGCGGGCGCGCCCGGTCCCGACCTCAGGCTGCTCAGCGTCCTCTTTTGCGACATGGTCGAGTCCACCAGCTTGTCGGCGCGCCTCGATGCGGAGGAGATGCACGAGCTCATCAGCATCTACCAGGAAACCGTCGCGGGCGCGGTCAGACGGTTTGGAGGCTACGTCGCGAAGTTTCTCGGCGACGGCGTGCTCGCCTATTTCGGCTGGCCGATCGCCTATGAAGATCACGCCGAGCGCGCGATACGCGCCGGTCTTGCGGCGATCGCCGGGGTCGAGAGCCTGAGGATTCCCGCCGGCGCGCGGCTGCAATCGCGCGTCGGCATCGCGAGCGGCCGCGTGGTGGTCGGCGATCTTGCCGGAGGCGGCGTCCTCGACCGTGGTCAGGTGGCGGGCGAGACGCCGAACCTCGCTGCGCGCCTTCAGGGCGCGGCCGAGCCGGGGCAGATCCTGATCGCGAACACGACCCGGCGCCTGGCCGGCCACGCTTTCGAATTCGAAGCTTTCGGCGCCCGCGAGCTCAAAGGCTTCCCGGATCGCGTGCCGGTGTTCCGCGTCGCCAGCGAGCGCGAGGTCGAAAGCCGCTTTCACGCGACGCGGGGCAAGTCGCTCTCGCAATTCGTCGGGCGCAACAGCGAAATCGGCATCCTCCTCGACCGGTGGGAACGCGCCAAGAGCGGCCAGGGCCAGGCGGTGTTCGTGAGCGGCGAGGCGGGAATAGGAAAGTCCCGCCTGCTGGAAGCCCTGATGGAGCGTGTGCAGGATGAGCCGCACGAGTTCATCCGCCTGCAATGCTCACCCTATCATACGACGTCGGCGCTCTATCCGGTGATCCAGCGGATGAGCCGCTCGGTTGGCCTCGCCGCGGATAACGATGCGGCGACGCGCGCCGAAAAGCTCGACCGCCTCATCACGCGATATGGAGAATCCCCGGCCGACGTCCGGCCGGTCTATGACGACCTCCTGTCGCTCGATCTGGGCCACGGCTCCAAACTGGCCGATCTTTCCGCTCTTGAGCGCAAGGAACTGACCGTGCGGACGCTCGCCAATCGCGCCTTCCTCGCCGCGAAGCGCGCGCCCGTGCTGCTCGCGGTCGAGGACGCGCATTGGATCGACCCGTCGACCAACGAGCTTCTGCGGGACATCGTTTTACGGATGCATGGGGCGCCCATTTACCTACTGCTGACCCACCGTCCCGACTGGTCGCCGGATTGGGCGAAGGGCCTCTCGCACTTGACCAACGTGGCGGTCGGCCGCCTGACCAACCAGCAGATCCGTTTGTTCATCCGATCGATCCTTGGCGCGGTCCCCGATCGGCTCGTCGACCGGATCGCCGAACGGACAGACGGCGTGCCGCTTTTCGTCGAGGAGCTGACCCGTTCGATCCTCGAGAGCGGCCCCGATGCGAACGAAGACATCGAGATTCCCGACAGCCTGCAGGGCTCGCTGATGGCCCGGCTCGACCGCTTGTCGGCGACCTCAAAGGAGGTCGCGCAAGTCGCCTCCGTCATCGGGCGGGAATTCGACCGCGACCTCCTAGCCCAGGTCGCCGCGCTCGTAGCGCCGATCCTCGACGACGCGCTACGTCAACTTCTGACGGCCCAGCTCGTGGTGATGGGCGGGACGTCGCAACAATCTCTGCTCTTTCGCCATGCGTTGATCCAGGACGCCGCTTACCAGTCCCTGCTGACGCGCAAGCGAGTCCACTTTCACCATGCGATCGCCGACGCGATCGTCCAATCGCATCCGGATATTGCCGCCACCCAGCCGGAGCTGGTTGCGCGCCACTATACCGAGGGCCGGCGCGACGATCTGGCGTTGCCCTGTTGGATGAAGGCAGGAGAAAGGGCGCTCGAACGTTGCGCCAATTACGAGGCGATCGATCACTTCTCGAACGCACTCGCCCTCGCCGAGAGGCTTCCGGACGGGCCGGAGCGGAGAAATCAAACGCTGGCCGCGCAGCTTCGGCTTGCCGAGGCTCTCACCGAAGCGGGGCGGTTCAAAGACGCCACAACGCACTACCTTGCGGCTGCCGAGCAAGCGCGCCAAGCGGACGACATCGAGAGCTTCGTGCGAGTCGCGCTCGGTCACGATACCTCGCAGTTCCTTCTCGGCATGCCGCTCGAGAGGTCCGTCGCGCTCCTCACAGAGGCGGAGGCGAAGATCGCCAGCGACGACGACAAGCGTCGCTGCGTGATTCTGTCGCGGCTCGCGCGCGCGCACCGTTATCTCGGCGATGAGGAGAAGAGCGAGAGTTACGGCAGGCGGGGAGCGGAACTGGCACGTCGATTGGGAGACCGTAGCTCCCTGTTCACCGTTCTCGCCAATCGCTTCGCGGTCCCACGGCAGGTTGCCTCGTTGGGCGACGCGCAAAGCCGGCTCTCGGAGGCAAGCGAGCTGGTCGAGCTTTCGCGAGGCGTCAGCGACGACGAGATGAAGGGGCGGGCGATTTCTGTAGCGGCCTATGTTGCGGCGGAGCTTGGCGATCGCGCCCGCCTCAACCAATTGCTTGCCGCACTGACTGAACTGGGTGAAGTCCGCCAGCGTCTGAATTTGCAGTGGGTTTCGCGCCACGGAGCGGCAATGCTGGCGATCCTCGATGGGAACTTCGCGGCGGCTGAAAACTTTGCAACGGAGGGCCTGAAGCTCGGGCGATTGACTCTCGGCGATCAGGTCGAAGGCGTCTATGGCATCCAAATGTTTTCGATCCGCCGCGAGCAGGGACGGCTCGCGGAGGTGGCGCCGGTCGTCAAACGTCTCATCGACGAGAAACCGAACGAGAAAACCTGGCTGCCGGGCTTTGCGCTGATCGCCGCAGACCTGGGCTTCGGGGAGCCGGCGCGGCGGCGTTTGCATGAATTGGCGGAGACCGGCTTCGAAATGCCGATCGACGCGAAGCGCAGCGCTTCGCTCTCCTACATCGCCGAGGTCGCCGCGCTGCTGGGCGACGCCGACGCGGCCGAACGGCTCTATGAATTGATGTCAGCCTACCGGCACATGACGATCACCGCCGGAATCGTCACGGTGTGTTACGGCGCAGCGAGCCGCTATCTCGGAATGCTCGCCGCAACGCTCGGCGAGTTCGACAAGGCGGAAGCGCACTTTGAACATGCGCTGGAGATGAATCAACGCATCGGGGCTCGTCCATGGCTTGCCCACACCAAGGCGCAGTATGCGCTGCTCCTCCGGCGCCGCGGCCGGAGGGGCGATAGCGAACGCGCGGAAGCGCTGGCGAACGAGGCTTGGAAAATCGCTGCCGAGCTGGATATGGTGCTGCTGAAACGGCGGCTTCAGCCGAAGATTCATTGATCGTTGACGGGACGGGAGCCGCCCACAAAACGTCTTAAGGGAGAAAACAATATGCCGCGCTACATTATCGAACGGAACTTTGCCGAGCAGCTGGAGCTGACGAAAGGCGGCGTCGAAGGCGTCAACCGGATCAACGACGAGGAGGGAGTGGCATGGATCTTTTCCTTCCTCAGCGCCGACAAGAAGAAGACCTATTGCCTCTATGAGGCGCCGAATCCGGAAGCGATCCTAGCGGCGGCCCGCCGGAACAACATTCCAGCCGACGCCATCATCGAGATTGCGGGAGAAATCGGCCCCAACATGTTCGGCTAGCTTGCGCGAGCTTGGTGCCGCGCGGCCTGACGCGCCGATCGTCGCCATCGCGGCGGCGATGAAGACGCGGAAGAAAGCTATGCGACCCAAGGGCGTCTCATGGCGTGTCGGATATGGACGATATCGACCGCCTCCGTCTCAAGGCGGTAGAAAATCTTGTAGGGATATTTCGGCACGATTTTCACCAAAACCCTCGGAATGCTGGTTCGTTTCCCACCTTGCGGATGATCAGCAATGACGCGAATGGCCTTCTGCAGGCTGGCGCCGACCTTTTGAGCGCCTTGCGGCGAATGTTCTCTGAGATAGTCGAAGATGTCCGCGAGGTCTTGCTCGGCGCGCCGCGTAAAGCGGACGATCATAGTCCGGCGCGCTTCCACAATTCGGCGATGCGGGCGTCGCTTGCCAAGTCCCCTCGCTCGGCTTGCGCGAGCCCTTCCGCCACCGCCGCCTCTTCAGCAGGCGACATTGTGTAGACGCCTGTTCGGAGCGCCTCGATTTCGCGCGCGGCCTCCACCAGAGCTTCCTGGTCTTCCTCCGGCCACTGTTCGATGGCAGGCAGCAGCTTCTGCAAAGTCGAATTCATTTCGGCAACATACCACTCGAGAGCGTCGCCGGCCAACTGTGTGTGTCCCGCCCGGCGAGCCGTCGGTCGACGCGCGGAGCGCCCCGGCGCGCTCGGCGAACGCCGCATTGACCTCTTCGCCCGATGGATACAGAATTCTTCCATTGTATATCCACGGAGCCCGTCATGCAGGTCGCCAAATGGGGCAACAGCCTCGCCATCCGCATTCCTGCCGCGCGGTCGCCGAGGCGCTCGAACTCAAGGTCGGCGACGAGGTGGAAATCCATGTCGAAGGGGCGCGGGAATTCGCGATGAGGCGCAAGTCCAGCCGCGAAGATCTCCTCAAGCGTCTGCGTGCGCTGCGCGGCCGCCTGACGCCGATTTCGTCTTCGACCGGGACGAGGCGCATGAGCGGTGATCCTAAATTCGGCAGTTGGCTCTGATCGTCGCCCATGAAGCGGGGGCGGTTCAATCTGCGGTTGCGTCAAGATGGACATAGGCGCGGTGGCGCGCGCAGGGCGCGGCCTTTGAGGAAGGCTTGAAAGGCGCGGGAGAGGATTTCGCGCCAACGCTGCCAGGGCGTCAACTGCTCCGCATTTGTGACCAACCGCCTCAGGAATCGGGCTACCGCTCGAAGCGCCTTTGCGGCGGGAACGGACTTGGCGTGCGTGCTGGCGATCTTGATCGTCGTTTGTCGCGCATGGCGCACCCGTTGGGCGATGGCGTGCAACAATAACGGTCGGCTCGTGATCGCCTCTCGGTGACGATCCGGCTCGGCCAAGCGCGTGAAGATGTTCCACCAATCATAAAACAACGCCACGAGGCGGGCCGCCAGACGACAGCGCGCCAGGTCATGAGTGACGAAGCCGCCCCAGCCCCATTGGTTCTTCAACTCGTCGAAAACATTCTCTCCATCGCCGCGGTCGCGATAGAGCTGGCCAAAGCTTTCCAGAGCCTCGACGAGCGTGGTCGCGAGAACCTGATATTCCCACATCTCCTCGCTCGGGCCGATGTCGGGGAAGGCGAGCCGAGGCGGCGGTCCATCCTCGTCCATCGCGGGCCTCGCCAGCGCGCCTTTCACGCGCCGCCGCAAGACGACGGCGCGCCGTTGTCGGCTCCAGCCCTGCAATCGAATCTCGGTCTCTTTGGCTTGCCAACCTTGACCCGAATCGGCCCAATCGCTCTGCCGCGAAAGACGCTCGATCGCGCGTTTGACATTGGCGGTCAGCCGTAACTTGAACAAATACGGCAAAGCGCGCCGCTCGGCTTCGCCCATGATCCCCTCATTGCCGAAGCCCTTGTCGCCGCGCAAAAGAGAAGGCCAACAATCGCGGGGCGTTCGATCCAACAACGCCCACAGGCCAGGCGCGCTGTGATTGGAAGTGTGCTCGTCGCCCGCGCTCACATCCACGTCGAGAACCAATCGCGTCCCCGCCATCGAATAGGTGTGATAGCAGTGGCTAGGCCGTCCAGGCTTCTTGGGATTGTAGCCGACCACCGCTCCTTCCTGATGGCCGTAGAGCGGCTTCACCGTCGTATCGACGTCGAGTATCCACGCCTCGCTCAAAAGCGGCTCCACGCAAGGGTCGAGATGACCTCGTATCCAGTTGGCGCCCGCTTCTTCCTCGATCGCCGCGAACGCCCGCCGAACCGTGTCCTCGCTGACGATCTTGCTCATGTCGAGAAGCTCGGGCAACACGCCGTCGCCTCGCAGCGCCGCGATATGCGCGTAGCGCTTGTGCCCGGCCAACATCGACAACATCGCCGTCCCCAGCACGTCGCGCTTCTTGGGCGCGTTCGGGCTCGTGTAACGCAGCGGGCAATCCGCCACGAACGCCTCGAACAGCCCCGCAGTCTTCAGAAAATCGATGAAGAACGGCAATTGCCCGAGCGGCGTAAACGCCGCTTCATGGTCAAACTCGACCCGAACCGAACCGGCGAAACTGTCGACCACCACGCCCATGCCCGAGGCGTCGGGTTCAACCGCAGATTGTTCACCCGACGGGTGAGCCCCAGAGCGCGCTAAATCTTCTCCCATGCATATGAAAATGAATGATTCTCGGCCCGCGGAAAACACCTAAACCGCCGAATTTAGGGTGATTTCTTCGACACGGACGTGCTGCTGCACCTTTCCTCCGAAGACGCGGAAAAAGGCGACCGCGTCGAGAGGCTGTCGAGCGGGGATGGCGCAATCAGCGTGCAGGTCCTGAACGAACCACAGTGTCATCCCCGCGAACGCGGGATCCAGATTCTGGGCGCGGAAAATTATCCCGAATCCGCACCGGCAGCTTTTCCTTAGCCGTCCCACGCCCTAGACGCTTGATGCCCGCGTGCGCGGGCATGACACGTGGGCAGTTACCGCGTTCGGCTGAAGCAACCGCTTGCAATTGCGGCCGAGTTCCGTAACCCTAAGCTCGGCTGGATGCGCGCGAAAGGGAGACATGAGCAAGATACTCGTCATCGGAGCCGCAGGGCTCCTCGGATCGCATGTGGTCAAGGCGCTCGGAGCGGAGAACTGCATCGCTGCCTCGCGGAACTCGGGCGAACGCGTCGACATTTCGGATCCCGCATCGCTCGCCGCGCTGTTCGAGCGCGTCGGCGATGTGGACGGGATCGTCTGCACGGGCGGAGCGGCCCGCTACAAGCCGTGGGACCAGTTGACCGACGAGGACTGGGCGTTCTCGCTCGCCAACAAGCTGATGGGGCAGGTCAATGTCGTGCGCTACGGCGTGAAGGGCGTCCGGCCCGGCGGCGCGATCACGCTCACGACCGGTCTGGCCGCGCAATATCCGTCTCCCGGCAGCGCGATCATCACCACGGTCAACGCCGCCGTCGAGGCCTTCGTGCGCGCGGCGGCCGCGGAGCCGTCGATTTCTGTGCGCGTCAACGCGGTCTCGCCGGGCTGGGTCGCCGAGACGCTGCAAGAGATGGGCAATGACCCCGCCGGCGGGATTCCCGCAGCGGACGTCGCGCAGGCCTTCGTACGCCAGCTTCAAGAGGGCCCGTCAGGCTCGGTCGCGCCGTCTGCCCGGAAGTGAGGCGTCGCGGTAGCCCCTGTCCAAGCAAGCCTACCTGC
The DNA here is from genome assembly GCA_963758335.1 of uncultured Alphaproteobacteria bacterium. Classification (GTDB taxonomy): domain Bacteria; phylum Pseudomonadota; class Alphaproteobacteria; order Rhizobiales; family Beijerinckiaceae; genus Roseiarcus. The sequence goes on from CAVWVF010000006.1 coordinate 823,875, forward strand.
AACTGGGTGAGCTTGTCGATCACCCGCCGAACAGCATCGGTTCGGCGAGGGACAAGCGCGACGCTGGCCAGCACGAGCCGCTGTGACTTCAGCCGCTGAACACGACCGTCTTGCCGTGATTGAGCAGCACGCGATCCTCGAGCACGTTGGCGAGGGCCCGCGGGGGAATACGGTGACGCCTGCATGTTTACTGTTTATGGCGATGGCCAGTGGCGCTTCGGAAAGTGTGGCCGCGCGTCGGCCGATGTGTCGGTTCCCACTCCGCGTTGTGGCGTCAGCCGGGAGGACCCCGCGTTCGATCCGATCGGTCGGCGCGGCGCGCAGGAAGGGCGCGAGAGCTCCCTGTTCTGACGCAAAAAGTTCCCTGTTCCTCGAAAAAAGCTCCCTGCTCCTCGCAACCAATCCCCCTGTTCTTCGGCCCGGAGCGGCGCTCGGGCACCCGCCTCAGTCGGCGGCTGCGCCGCGCCGGGACGCCGGCGACGCCCGTTCGACGCCGGGTCTGTTAGCCGTCCGCAACCGGCGTGAAAAGTGTTGGCGAAGGCCGGCTTTTGTGCTACATTTGTTCTCATTTCGGAAAGGCGCCCCTATGACTTTTCTCCCTACGCTCTCATGCCCCGCCCGCGCGCTCCACCGAATCCCTTGCAATTTGTAATCGGGGCAAATTTCCGGGCGGAAGGGGGGAGTCAAGCGTCGGAAAGTATGATTCAAGCTGGGGATGTCCGTTGATTTGGGTGATCCGCTTGAGCGCATGACGCCGGCCGAGCTCATCGGCCTGGTTCGCACTTTGATTGGTGAAGTGACCCGCTTTCAGGCGGAGTACGAGAAGGTGAGCGGGGCGTTGGCCAAGCTGAGGGTCGAGCATCAGGCGGTCAAGGACGAACTGACGCGATTGAAGAAACTGCCGCCGCGGCCGCCGCAGAAACCCTCGGGGATGGACAAGGCGACGGACCGACCGGATTCGCAAGCGAACGCGCCCAAGGGCGGGCGGTCGACGCAGCGGCGCGGCAGCAACCTGGACAAGCTGACGGTCACGCAAACCATCGAGGTGAAGGTCGACGCGCCAGCGGGTTCCCGCCACAAGGGCTACGAAGAGATCGTCGTTCAGGACTTGGTTCTGAATCCTTTGGTGACCCGCTATCGGCGCGAGCGCTGGCAAACGCCGGATGGGAAGACTCTGATCGCGCCGCTCGATCCCGGGATCGTCGGTGGCTATGGCCCGCATCTTCAGCGCCTGATCTTGATGCTGCACTTTCAGGGACAGATGACCTGCGAGCGGATTCTGGCGCTGCTGAACGGCGTCGGCGTGGTGATTTCGAAACGCCAGGTGGTGCGCCTGCTGGCCGCCAAGCTCGAGACGTTCCGCGCTGAGGACGCCGAGGTGCTGAAGACCGGATTGAGCAGCGCTTCCTTCGTCACGGTCGACGACACCGGCGCCCGCCATCGAGGCAAGAGCGGCGTGACGACCCAGATCGGTTCCGACAGCTTCACCACGTTTCGAACCGGCCCGAGCAAGTCCCGCCTGGCGTTCCTGCGCAATCTCCTGGGCGGCGCGGCCTCTTACGTGGTCAACGAGGCGGCGCTCGTCTACATGCGGGCTTGCAATCTGAGCCTCAGCCTCATCGACACGCTCGCGGGCCATCCGACGCGGCTTTTTGCGTCTCACGAAGACTGGACGAGCCATCTGAACGCGCTCGGATTCGCCGATCTCAGGATCACCCCCGATCCGGTGCGGGTCGCCAGCGAGGGTGCTCTGTGGGGCGCCGTTCGCGAGCAAGGCCTGCTCGGCCAAGCCATCGTCGTGTCAGACGGCGCCGGCCAGTTCCGCGTCGGCGAACACGCCTTGTGCTGGGTGCACGCCGAACGCCTGGTCCACAAGCTCATCCCCGCCAACGACAAGCAGCGCAACGCGATCGAGGTCGCACGGCGCATGATCTGGTGGTTCTATCGCGCCTTAAAAGAATACAAGCTCGCCCCGAGCCTCGAGAAAGCCGAGCGTTTGCGGGCGCAGTTCGACCGCATCTTCAACCGCTCCAGAACCGGCTACGCCACCCTCGACAGCCTGCTCAGGCGCCTCTTTCGCCTCAAGGACGATCTCTTGCGCGTCCTCGACCATCCCCATATTCCGCTGCACACCAACGCCTCGGAAAACGACATCCGCGTCTTCGTCACCAAGCGCAAAATCTCCGGCGGGACCCTCAGCGACAGAGGCCGCGACGCCCGCGACGTCATGCTCGGGCTCGCCAAGACCTGCAGGAAGCTCAAAATCCCCTTCTTCGACTATCTCGGCGCTCGCCTCGCCATTCCAGGCCCCGTCTCGTCAGGCCCGCCCCAAGCTAACGCCGCCCGGAAATTCGCCCCGGTTACTTGCAATTTGCGCTAACCCCTTGAAAAGGCTAAAAATGGTGATGGGCGTGTCTTGTAACGAGTTGGCATGATGGCACGATCGGCGCCCCATCCGCTCGGCGTCGGCGCCACGTCGGCCTTCCGATCAGCGTTCCAGCCGCTCGAGCAGGCGGAGGACGGTGCGCCAGTTCCGCATGGTGGAGACGCCGCCGAACATCCTGTCGAGGCGCGCGTTGGTGAGGTTGGCGTTCGCCACGCCGTTCGGCAGCTTGAGATAGACGTCCGCGTCGACGAGGACGAATTGGTCGGGCAGGAACGCCCGCGGATCGAGACCCGCGGCGACGGAGCCGCTCGGCGCCGCGGCAAGGCAGGCGACGTGAAGCGCCTCGGGCGCGACGGCGGCGCCGACGAACGGATTGGCCTCGACAATCGCCCGCCAGGCTCTTGCGCTGCGGACGACGATCGGCGGCCGGAAGCCGAATTTCGCCTGGACGGCGGCTGCGGCCGCCGCGCAGGTCGCCTCCGGACGGTCCGACGTGAACACGACATTGCCGCTCTGGATGACGGTCGCCGCGGCCGTCGCCCCGGCGGCCTTGAAAGCCTCCTCGAGCTCACGCATCGGCAGCGAGAGCGCGCCGCCGACGTTGACGCCCCTGAGAAGCGCCACATGGCGCATGGGTCAGCGGGCCTGGCGCTCGAGTCCCTTGGCTTCGAGCCACAGCGTCTCCATCTCGTCGAGATCGACGCCTTCCGGCCCGCGCCCGCTCTCAGAGAGACGCTGTTCGATATGGGCGAACCGGCGCTCAAACTTCGCGTTCGCGCCCCGCAGCGCCGCCTCCGGGTCGACGCGGAGATGACGGGCGAGGTTCACCGCGGCGAACAGGAGGTCGCCGACCTCGTCCGAAAGTTTTTCCGCCGAGCGCTCGCCGATTTCCGCTTCGACCTCGGCGACCTCTTCGCGCAGCTTGGCGACGACGGCGCGAAGGTCGTCCCAGTCGAACCCGACCTTGCCGGCCTTTTCCTGGAGCTTGAGCGCGCGCGACAGCGCGGGCAGAGACAGCGGAACGCCGCTGAGGGCGCCCGACCGCGCTTCGGCCGACACGCCGGCCGACTGCCGCGCCTCGGCGCGCGCCCGCTTCTCGTCGGCCTTGATGCGCCCCCACAGGACTTTCACCGCCTGCGGGTCGAGTTCGCGGGCGTCTCCGAAGACATGCGGATGCCGGCGAATAAGCTTCGCCGTGATCGCCTCGACCACCCCGCCGAAGTCGAACAGGCCGGCCTCCTCGGCCATTCGCGCGTGGAAGACGACCTGCAGCAGCAGGTCGCCAAGCTCTTCCCTCAGGTCCTCGGTATGGCCGCGCTCGATCGCGTCGGCGACCTCGTAGGCCTCTTCGATTGTAAAGGGAACGATCGAGGCGAAGCTCTGCTCGACGTCCCACGGGCAGCCGTGGTCCGGGTCGCGAAGCGCGGCCATGATCTCGATCAGGCGATGAATGTCGCGCGAAGGCTGCATCGGTCAAGTCTCTCATCCGGAGGCGCGCGGGGCGCCCTCGACGCAAAAGAGCGCGGCCGCGAGCCGCGCTCGAATTCGCCTGGACGACGGAACCTCTCCCGCTTCGATCAGATCGACAGCGAGATCGCCTCCCGGCCCTTGGGCGTGTCGACGACACGCATGTGGACTTGCTGGCCTTCGGCCAGATTGGTGATGCCCGCCGGTCCGAGAACCGAGATGTGGACGAAGACGTCCTTGCCCCCGTCCTCGCTGGCGACGAAGCCAAATCCCTTGACGCCGTCGAACCACTTGACCTTCCCGCTGACAGAGACAGCGGTCGAGGGATCGGGCGCGACCCGGCGCGGCCGCGGCGCGTCGCCGAACGAGCGTTGCGGACGCTCGACGGCGCTGGAGGCGTCCACCTCGAGCACGCGCGTCACCTGAGCTCCCTTGGCCCCGGCGCCCACCTGAACCCGCATTTTCGCGCCCGCGGGGACCGTCTCGTGCCCGGCGTTGTGCAGCGCATTGGCGTGAAGGAACGCGTCGCCTTGGCCGCCCGCCAGTTCGACGAAGCCGTAGCCCTTGTCGGCTTTGAACCATTTCACGACCGCATCGACCGCCGGCGCGCTCGAACTCACCGCCGAGGGGCCGCCACTGAGAGGCGGGGCGCCGTAGCCGCCTTCGGCGCCGCCCCCGTAGCCCCGCGACTGACGGGGCTTCAATTCGTAGGACATCGGCCCGTCATCATCGAAGCCCCGCTTGCGGGGGCGAAAATCCTTACCCTTGCTCATGCTAGTCTAAATTCTCCAACCAAAACCCAATTCGGTCGAGGCGCGACGCCGCCCCCTGTGATCGCCGCCTTTGCAGCGAAGCCCTTACGCGCCACCCCGTCCGACCGTTCCAGGCTGGGCATCGGAATCCGTGCTGTCGAAATCTTCAAAGGCGGGGCCTCACGACGGCAGGACGGCGCGCCCTGGCTAGCGCAAGCCCGCGCCCCGCGGAAAACGGCAGCAGTTCGCTTGCCGGCCGCGATAGAATGAAATCAAAGACGTCGACCATCGAATGCTCGCCCTCCCGCCCGCAAGACGCGAACGGGGCCCGCCACTGCGTTCAATAGCGCATTTCTTTGGCCGTTTCCAGATGGCTTAACGCATGAGCGGAAAGTATCTCCGCTTTTCACGGCGCGGGACAGTTTCGCGGGCGACTGGTCGGCCGCAAGACTCGTTCAGACGTCAACCAGTCCGATCGCCTTCGGCGCGCGCTCCTGGATGAAGGCGAACCGGGCCTCGGGCTTCGATCCCATCAGACGCTCGAGCGTTTCCGCCGTAGCGGCTCTGTCCTCAGCTACCACGGCGACGCGCAGGAGGGTGCGCCTCGCCGGATCCATTGTGGTGTCTCTCAGATCGCGCATCGGCATTTCGCCAAGTCCCTTGAACCGGCTGACCTCGATGGCGCCGCGCCCGGCGAAGCCGGACTTCAACAACTGCTCCTTATGCGCGTCGTCGCGGGCGTAAAGCGACTTGTCGCCCTGGGTCAGCCGATAGAGCGGGGGCACGGCGAGATACAGATGGCCTTCCTCGATAAGCTTCGGCGTCTGTCGGTAGAAGAAGGTGATCAGCAGCGAGGCGATGTGGGCGCCGTCGACGTCGGCGTCGGTCATGACGATGATCTTGTCGTAGCGCAGATCCTGAGAGCGGTATTGCGGGCCCGATCCGCAGCCGAGCGCCTGCAAGAGGTCGCTGAGCTGCTGATTTTGCGCGAGCTTGTCGCGCGTGGCCGAGGCGACGTTGAGAATCTTGCCGCGCAGCGGCAGCACAGCTTGCGAGGCGCGGTCGCGCGCCTGCTTCGCTGAACCGCCCGCCGAGTCGCCCTCGACAATAAAAAGCTCAGAGCCTTGCGCGGAGGAGTTGGTGCAGTCCGCTAGCTTGCCGGGAAGGCGGAGCTTGCGCACCGCGTTCTTGCGCGCGACGTCCTTCTCCATGCGCCGGCGGACACGCTCCTCGGCGCGCTCGATCGACCAGTCGAGGAGTTTCGCCGCCTGGCTCGGCACCGCAGCGAGCCAGTGGTCGAAGGCGTCGCGGACCGCGTTGTCGACGAGTTGGGCGGCTTCCGCGGTCTGCAGCCGGCCCTTGTTTTGTCCCTGAAACTCCGGCTCGCGGATGAAAATGGAAATGAGCGCGGCGCAGCCGGCCATCACGTCGTCGGTCGTCAGCGTGCTGGCGCGCTTGGCTTGACCAATTCGCTCGGCGTGATCCTTCAGTCCTCGCAACAGCGCGGTGCGCAGGCCCGCCTCGTGCGTCCCTCCGTCCGGCGTCGGGATGGTGTTGCAGTAGGAATGAACGAAACCGTCCGCTGCGGCGAGCCAGGCGACCGCCCACTCGACCGTGCCCTGCCTGCCCGATTTTTCGATCCGGCCGGTGAAGACTTGATCGGCGACAAGGGCCTCCCCCTCGATGTCGGCGGCAAGATAATCCTTAAGACCACCCGGAAAATGGAACGACGCCTCCGCGGGCGTCTTGGCTCCTTCGTCGAGCAGCGCGGGAGCGCAGCGCCAGCGGATCTCGACCCCGCCGAACAGGTAGGCCTTGGAGCGCGCCATCCTGAACACGCGCGCCGGATCGAAGCGGACGTTGTCGCCGAAGATCTCCTGGTCCGGCAGAAAGCGCACTTTCGTCCCCCGCCGGTTCGGAGCCCTGCCGACCGTCGTCAGCGGCGAAGTCGGCTTGCCGCGCTCGAACGTCTGACGGTAGAGCGTCTGTCCGCGCGCAACTTCGACTTCCAGCTTTTCCGACAGTGCGTTCACCACCGAGACGCCGACGCCGTGGAGACCGCCGGACGTCTCGTACGCGCCGCTGTCGAATTTGCCTCCCGCGTGCAGCATCGTCATGATGACTTCGAGCGCGGATTTCTTCGGATATTTGGGGTGCGGGTCGACCGGCATGCCGCGCCCGTTATCGAGCACGCTGAGAAAACCGCTCTCCTCGAGCGACACCTCAATGAAGGTCGCGTGGCCGGCGACAGCCTCGTCCATTGAATTGTCAATCACTTCGGCGAACAGATGGTGGAGCGCGTTGACATCCGTTCCGCCGATATACATCCCGGGCCGGCGGCGCACCGGCTCCAGCCCCTCGAGCACTTCAATCGAAGCGGCGGTGTAATCGGTCTCTCCCGGCGAAGCGCTGCGCCGGGCGGCTTTGGCCTTCACCGGGACAGCCTTACCGCGCTGATCGGACGCGGCGCCGAAAAGATCGTTCATGTCTGTTCACCAACTCGCGATTCGTTGGTCAGAATATCATGAGGTTCTCAGAACGAAAAAGAACGGGCAGCGACGCACAAGCACGAATTGGGCTGGAGCGTACAAGTCGAGATTTCCGCCGGGCGGCTCGCGGCTAAAGTCCGGTCAGCAGCGACCGGGTCGCCGCGGCGACGTCCTTGTGGCGCATCAGCGCCTCGCCGACGAGGAAAGTCTCGATGCCGGCCCTGGCGAGACGCTTACAATCGGCGTGATTGACGATGCCGCTCTCGGCGACCACGATCTTGCCCGCCGGCACATGCGGCTTGAGCCGCTCGCAGACCTCGAGCGACGTTGCGAACGTGTGGAGGTCGCGGTTGTTGACGCCGATGAGTCGCCCTTCGAGGGCGAGGGCGCGATTGAGCTCGATCTCGTTGTGAGTCTCGATCAGCACGTCGAGGCCGAGGTCGTGCGCCGCTTTGTTCAGAGTCCTCGCGGTTTCGTCATCGACCGCCGCCATGATAATCAGAATGCAGTCGGCGCCCCAGGCGCGCGCCTCGAGCACTTGATAAGGGTCGAACAGAAAGTCCTTGCGCAGAATGGGCAGGGCGGTGGCCTTGCGCGCCCTCATCAGGTGCTCCGGGCTCCCCTGGAACGAGGGACGGTCGGTAAGCACCGAAAGACAGGCGGCGCCGCCGACCTGATAGGCCTTGGCGAGCGCCGCCGGCTCGAAGTCCTCGCGGACAACTCCTTTGGACGGGCTGGCCTTTTTGATCTCGGCGATGAGCCCGAAACGGCCTTCCTCCGTCGCCCGCTCGAGGGCCTTGATGAAGCCGCGCGGCGGCGATTGGCCGGCAATCTCGCGTTCGAGGGTCGCGCGCGGCACGCGGACCTTCGCGTCTGCGATCTCCCTCCGCTTGTAGCTCTCGATCTTCTTAAGGATGTCGGCCATCGGCGTCCCCGACCTCAAGCGTTTGACACGGCGATCAATCGGTCGAGCGTGCGCCGCGCCGCGCCGGAGCGAATGGCCGCGTCTCCCAGACCGACGCCTTCTTTCAGCGACGCCGCCCTTCCCGCGATGACCATAGCGGCGCCGGCGTTGATGAGGGCGATGTCGCGATAGGCGCCACCGTCGCCGTCGAGCACTTTGAGGAGGGCTTCGGCGTTGTGCTCCGGGTCGCCGCCCTTCAACGCGGCCGGCTCGGCGCGCGCGACGCCCGCCTCTTCCGGGGTGACTTCGAACGCGTGGATCGACCCGTTCTTTAGCTCCACGACTTTGGTCGGCCCGGTCGTGGTGATCTCGTCGAGACCGTCCGCGCCATGGGTGATCCAGACGCGCTCGGAGCCCAGGTTGCGCAACACTTCGGCCAACGGCTCGAGCCACGCGGCCGAGAAGACGCCGATCAGCTGCCGCCGGACGCCGGCCGGATTGGCGAGCGGCCCGAGAAGATTGAAGATCGTCCGGGTGCCGAGTTCGACGCGCGTCGGCCCGACGTGGCGCATGGCCGCGTGGTGCGAGGGCGCCATCATGAAGCCAACTCCGGCTTCCCTCAGGCAGCGCTCGACGGCCTCGGCCGCAAGCCCGACCTTCACCCCGAGCGCGACAAGCGTGTCGGCGGCGCCGGAGCGCGAAGACGCCGCGCGATTGCCGTGCTTGGCGACGGGCACGCCGCAGGCCGCCGTGATGATCGAAGCCAGCGTCGAGACGTTGTAGGAGCCCGAATTGTCTCCGCCGGTTCCGACGATGTCGATGGCGTCCGCGGGCGCCTTGACCGCGACCATTTTGGCCCGCATCGCCGAGACCGCGCCGGTAATCTCCTCGACGCTCTCGCCGCGCACCCTGAGGGCCATCAGGAAGCCGCCCATCTGCGACGGCGTCACTTCGCCGGACAGCATCGCGTCGAACGCCGCGATCGCCTCGGCCCGGGTCAACGTCGCTCCGGCGGCGACCTTGGCGATCAGGGGCTTGAACAATTCCATGAGCCCGGATCGCCCTAGCGCGCTGGGTCGCGCGCGTGAAAAGCGGCGGCCAAGTCGAGGAAATTGCGCAGGATCCGGCGTCCGTGCTCGCTCGCGATGCTTTCGGGATGGAACTGCACGCCGTATGAGGGGCGGTCGCGATGAGCGACCGCCATGATGAGCCCATCGTCGGTTTCGGCGCTCACCTCGAGTTCGTCCGGCGCGGTCGAGCGTTCAATGACCAGCGAATGATAGCGCGTCGCCTGGAACGGCCCGTTGAGCCCGCGGAAGATGCCCTTCGCGTTGTGCTCGATGCGCGACACCTTGCCGTGCATGGGGGACGGCGCGCGCACGACCTCGCCGCCGAAGGCCTGCCCGATCGCCTGATGGCCGAGGCAGACGCCGAGGATCGGCGTCGTCTTGCTCGCCGCCCGCACGAGGTCGAGGCATATGCCCGCTTGGTTCGGCGTGCAAGGGCCGGGCGACAGCACGATCGCGTCGCGCTTGGCGGCCAGGGTGTCTTCCACGCTGATCTGGTCGTTGCGCCACACCACCACCTCCGCGCCGAGTTCGCCGAGATAGTGGACGAGGTTGAACGTGAAGCTGTCATAGTTGTCGATCAGGGCGACGCGCTGCATTCTTTCTCCGATCGGGTCGAGCGCGTCTTTTCCGACGCCGCGCCGCAGCCGTCAAGCAGAACGGGCGCGCGTCAGTTTTCGTCGGAGTTCGCATGCACCGCCGCGCGCGCCGGCCGGCGGGGTCGCCTGGCTGATCGGCGCAAGCATCGGTACAGGACCGGCGCGGCTGCGTGTCCGGAACTCTACGCGCTCGCCCGCTCGGCCGCGTTTGCCCCACGCGCTTTGCGCCCGATTGGTCCGGTCTCGGTCTTACCCGCCCGCTTGCCGACGCGCCGGCGCTGAAGGCGGCTTAGAGGTGAGATGCGACGACGCGCCAACCGTCGGTCGTCAGTTCCTCGTAGCCGAGGATCGCAGCCCGCTCCGCCTCGGTCATGCCGATGTCGTCGAGATAGCGGGCCGGCAGCGCGGCAAACTGGCTCCGGTCGGCGGCGACGCTCGCGCGCTCGACGATTGCGTTAAGAATTAGATTACAAACCCGCACAGCCCCGGAAAGCCCGAATTCGATGCTGTGATGGGTCGAACCCGCCGCATACCCGCCCATTTCTTTGGTCCAATTTGGCAAAGGCGCAGCGATTGCGCCCGTTTGGAGAGGGTTGTTTTCAAGTTAATGTTTATGCCGGTAAAGGATAGCAAAGGTATACGATGAAGCCAGTCGACCGGTTGCCGCCGCTTAATGCGCTCCGCGCCTTCGAGGCGGTCGCGCGCCGGTTGTCGTTCGTCCGCGCCGCGGACGAGCTGCACGTCACCAAGGCGGCGGTTGCCCAACAGGTGCGGTCGCTCGAGCACGAGATCGGCGCGCCGCTCGTTCAGCGGTCGGGGAGGGGCCTTGCGCTGACCGAGTCCGGGGCGGCCGGCGCGCCCGGCCTCGCCGAGGGCTTCGCCATCCTCGCCCGCGCCGCGCGCGCGATGCGCGAGACCAAGGGCCGGCGCTTTCTCGTCATAAGCGCGAGCGCATCCTTCGCCGCGACTTGGCTCGTCGGGCGGATCGGCAAGTTCAAGGCGCTCCATCCGGAAATCGACGTGCTGCTCGACGCCAATCCGATCGAGGACGCGCTGGAATCGAGCACGACCGATGCGCTCATCCGCTGGGGCGCAGGTTCCCGGCCTCGCCACCACGCTCCTGTTCAAGGAGGACGTGTTTCCCGTCTGCTCGCCCGACATCGTCTCCGGCGACAATCCGCTGCGCGCGCCCGAGAACCTGAAAGGCCGCACTCTTCTGCATGTCGAGTGGAGTCCGGCTTCTCCCTCGTGGCCGACCTGGTCCGACTGGCTGAAGGCCGCCGGCGCTCGAGACGTCGAAGCCCGGCACGGCGTCTGGTTCAACAACATGGCGATGGCGATTCGCGCCGCGGCGCAAGGGCAGGGCGTCGCGCTCGGCTCGCTCGCCATCGTTGCCGACGAGCTCGCCGCCGGCCGTCTCATTGCGCCGTTCTCGACCAGCGTCCGAACGCCGTTCGGCTATTACTTCCTCAGCCGCCCGGAAGAAGCAGGAACGCCGCGCATAAAAGCCTTGCGGGAGTTCCTGGTCGAGGAGGCCGCGCTGTCGGCGGCGGACCCGATCTGAGCGCAGCCGAAATGGCGGCGTTTGGCGCTGATTGTCGCGGCGATCGCGGGCGGCGCCCGGCGCGCACGGATGAGCGCCCTTCAAGCTCCGTGCCGATCGACGGCTGCGGTAGAATCGAAGCCGTCGTCCTTCAAAAGCGAGGCCGGGCGCGCTGCACGGCGCGGTCGAAGCGCAAAGACGCCGCGAAAAGCCCTTCCAAACCGGGTACACAGATAAGCACCCCCCAGTCACCATCCTTTTTGCGCACAACTTTTCAGCATACCTATTACGCATCGCTAATACACAACACCACATTCTAATCACAATCGTTTCCCCACGTAACATCTCCCCACAACAACATCCCACACACAACCCATTCCCACAAAGCAACGCTCCCCAACATCCCATATCGTGACGCGCTCCCCTACAGAAACACAAGCATAATTTTCGTATAGCGTGGGGAAGGGTGTGGATGTGGGGAGGTTGTGTTTTGAGCCCTCCCTATATCGACTTCCCCCCTATCGCGGACCCCCTCCCTGAAATGGCCCCTCCCCAAATAGGCACGCATAAAATTAGGCCCATGATTTTCCATAAGGCTAATAGCGTAAAACGCGTAGCGTAAAACGTGAGCGTTTAACCAATAGGAGACACGCCCTCTATACCGTAAAACGCTCTTCGTGAAAAGTCGAAACCAATAAATCTTGAGTGAAGGGGGCTCGTTTACCTAGTCGTGATCGACTATACTACTCCTTGGCCGATCTCCGGTCGCTTCTATATAAAGCCTGTCGGCTGGACCCTTCGACCCTTCGACGTCCTTTGGCCGGGTCCGGTCTCCGCCGAGTTGGCCGGGTTCGAGTTCCGCCGAGTTGGCCGGGTCCGGTTCGGTCGAGCCCTGCCGGGTCCGGTCTGGTCGATTGCTTCACTGCGTTCGCAGTGACACTCCGCCGGCTCCGGTCCGGTCGAGCCCCGTCCAGTCCGATCCGGTCGATCCCGGTCCAGTCCGGTCGAGCCCGATCCGGTCGACGCCGTCGGCGGAATACCTTAGCCCAAATTCCTCCAAGCCGAACCAAGCCAGACCAAGCCGGACAAGAAAATGGGGGGTGTATAAATAAGCACTATGTGGACACCCGTCCGTCTTGAAAATGGCCAGGCAGCTTGCGCAATGCTAGCCTGGCGGCGGCTTCCATCCGGACAATCTCGGTTCATCGGTCTATTGCGAGAACAAGGATACCGCGCCATCATACAGGAGCGCGCCCTGAGTAAGGCTCTTGAGGCAAATCTTCTGGGGCGCTTTCGCAAACTAGGCCGACTTGACGATGATGGGAGGACGATATGAACAGAAATCTTGTCGTGTCGCTAGTCATTACAACAGCACTAACGTGCGCGCGGGCCGATAATTATTCGGATATGGCGCAATTTGCGCAGTCCATATGTGGTGATATTCCAGAGGGGAGCTTAACAAGAACTTCAATCCAGGGAAAGATTGGGGCAACGTAGGACTACTTGCTAAGATTATGAGCGGCGACGCAAATGTAAGCGGTTCAAGAGCCGACGAAATTTACAAGGGTGTACCATTCGACAGACTGCCCGACAAAATTCCAACCGTAAGTATGTGCAAAAGCGAGCATATAAAATTGCTTATTTCACAAAAGGTGCAGACTATTAACAGCGCACCAGGTGGAATTATTCAAAATGGCGAAAATAACAAAGGTACCGTGAATAATAATAATAATAAGTAGTAACCATCACTGTATTTCAAAGTGATGCCCGTAGCTTCACTATGTATTGGAGATGTTAATGAGCCACTCAAATTGCATTCGATCGTTTCTGACTACTGTTACGATCTTTGGCATGACATCGTCGTACGGGCAATCTGAACTTAGCGCGCCGGGAGGAATTATTCAAAGCGGCCCGAATAATAAAGGGACGGTAGTTAATAATCCATGTACAGTTGAGCAAAAAAACCTTACCGTAAATAACGGCTCCACAATTATTAATGACTTACACTGTCACGTTTCACCGGAGAAGAGTGTTGACCTCAGGTACGTTTGGCTTGACGCCGAATCTGCGTCGTTTTTGTTTGCAGGAATAGTTCCTTCTCCAATTCGGCGCCTGCTTGGAGTGTCGCCCAGTGTAGTTCACAACGAAGTCTACGATGAGATGAAGGGGATCATTAAGAAATTCGGTGAATTGAAGGATCCGCACGAAATGGATCCAGGCAGCGACCCAACTTTTGTAATCGGAAATCAGTCAGTATACGATCAGATGGCTGACTATGGCAACAACGCTGTAACAATTGCTCCCACGAAGAAGGACTATTCTGTCCTACGGAAAGCAATTGGTATGCGTATTTTCCATAACGCTGAACGGATACCTTGGCCATATCCTGTTTCAACATTAACTATATTAACTACTAAACACTGGCCTGAGGACTACAGTATGCATTATACTCCAGACATAGATTTTTCGATCAGTAGCCGCAGTGAGAGAGATAACACTGTTATTTCATGTACGAGTTTGTATTCATTTCTAAGCCGAGAAAGGTTCAACAATTACTGGCCAGATATGAACACGCTTCTTGAAAGGGTAGATAGTCATACAATGTATATCCGAGAAACTGGATTTGATAATAAAAAAGTATTCAAAGACAAAAATTTCGACAGTAAATCTAGAGCAGCGCTGGGTTATTTCGGAGAACAAACTTGGCCGGATGACTTTGAGGTTGGATATTATATGCGTACTTGCGCGACGATAGTCTAGCGTCAGGTTAGGCGGTGCCGGCGGTCGCGTGATTACTTATTCATCTATGCCGTAATGTCCGCAGAGTTCGTGGCCCCGCACCATGTGCTAAACCTACAACCCAGCCCTTCCAAACCCTTCCATTTCCTTCCATTTCTGGCACCGAATCGAGAATTATCAACGCGTTACAGGCGCAACGCGGGCCAAAATTATTTTCTTTCCCGCCTTCCCCGGGACGAAGGCCGGCTTCGTTTCGAGCTTTCCGAAGAAGAGCATCAGCCCTTGCCCTGGCCAAATCGCAGGCCGCCTTTTCGGCCCGGCGCCGGCCTTATGGTCCGCTCCTGTTTCCATGCCTGCCTCGCTGCCGCGCTTTTGCTCCCACGAAATTGAGAACATATCATGAACATAGTCGGTCGGCAAGAGGATGTGCAATTCCTTTTTTGTCCGCCTTACTTGAAATCGCCGTAGCGCGGGAGTGAGCCCAACGGCGCGCGTCTCGCGCGCCCTCGGGATGTTGACCTGCTGCTGCGGCAGGAGCTGTGTCTCTCGGTAATAGCGGGCAAGCGACGAACTCGACGATGCGGTGCGGCGCGCAGCGTTCAGCCCAGACGGCTCGCGTCACTGCCTCCGAGACGGGACCGCGCGGCTGTGGGACATCTTTCCCGACACAGCGGCGGCAGGTGCTTTTGGTCCCCGACATGCTATTATTTGCCGCCGGTCGCGGGATCAGGCTGCGGTTCGAGAAGGCGAAAAGCCGACGCGATCTCGGGGAGGAAGCAGATGACGTTCACTGAAAAGCTGACCTGGACGGCGGTGGCGCTCGCCGGAGCCCTCGCATTCGCCGTGGTCGCGCTAACCCGGGGGGAGCCGGTCAACGCCGCCTGGCTCGTGGTCGCCTCGGTTTGCGTCTACTTCATCGCCTACCGGTTCTACGCGCTCTTCATCGTCACCAAAGCGTTCCGCATCGACCCGAAGCGCGTGACGCCGGCGTACCGCCACAACGACGGGCTCGATTACGTGCCCACCAACCGCTACGTCCTGTTCGGTCATCACTTTGCCGCCATCGCCGGAGCGGGGCCGCTGGTCGGCCCCGTGCTCGCGGCGCAGATGGGCTACCTGCCGGGCACGCTCTGGATCCTGGCGGGCGTGGTCTTCGCGGGCGCGGTGCAGGACATGACGGTTCTTTTCCTGTCGACCCGGCGGGACGGCCGGTCGCTCGGCGAGATGATCCGCACCGAGATCGGACCCGTCGCCGGAAGCGTCGTCGGCGTCGGCATTCTGCTCATCTGCATCATCCTGCTCGCGGTGCTGGCGCTCGTCGTGGTCAATGCGCTGAAGGGCAGCCCGTGGGGCGCCTTCACCGTGTTCTGCACCATCCCGATCGCGCTCATCATGGGCGTCTACAGCCGCTTCGTCCGCCCCGGGCGGATCGGCGAGATGTCGCTGATCGGCGCCGTCCTGCTGCTCGCTTCGCTCGTCTACGGGCAGACGGTTTCCGAGACGCCGGCGATCGCCGCGTGGTTCACGCTGAGCGGGACCCAGCTCGCGCTCGCGGTCATCGGCTACGGCTTCTTCGCTTCGGTCCTGCCGGTGTGGCTCCTGCTCGCGCCACGCGACTATCTGTCGACCTTCTTGAAGGTCGGCACCATCCTCCTGCTCGCGATCGGCATCATCATCGTGCGGCCCGATCTTCAGATGCCGGCCGTCACCAAATTCATCGACGGCACGGGCCCCGTCTGGGCGGGGAGCCTGTTCCCCTTCCTGTTCATCACCATCGCCTGCGGATCCGTGTCCGGCTGGCATGCGCTGATCTCCTCCGGCACGACGCCGAAGATGATCGAGAACGAGAGCCAGATCCGGTTCATCGGCTATGGCGCGATGCTGATGGAATCCTTCGTCGCGATCATGGCGATGATCGCCGCCACTGTGATTCATCCCGGCGTCTATTTCGCCATGAACAGCTCGGCCGCCCTGATTGGCGCCGACCCGGCGCACGCGGCCGAGGTCATCTCCGGCTGGGGGTTTGCGGTGACGCCCGACATGCTGACGCAGGTCGCGCACGAGGTCGGCAAGTCCACGATCCTGTCGCGCACCGGGGGCGCGCCGACGCTCGCGGTCGGCATGGCGAGCATCCTGTCGGGCTTCCTCGGCGGCAAGGCGCTCGCGGGCATCTGGTATCACTTCGCCATCCTGTTCGAAGCTTTGTTCATTCTCACCACCGTCGACGCCGGCACGCGCGTCTGCCGGTTCATGATCCAGGACCTCGTCGGGGGCGTGGTTCCCGCTTTCCGGGCGACCGAGTCCTGGACGAACAATGTGATCGGCTCGGCCTTGGCCTGCGCGGCCTGGGGCTATTTCCTCTATGAGGGCGTCATCGACCCGTTCGGCGGCATCTGGACGCTCTGGCCGTTGTTCGGCGCCTCGAACCAGATGCTGGCGGCGATCGCGCTCATCCTGTGCACGGTCATCCTGTTCAAGATGAAGCGCGAGAAATTCGCCTTGGTGACGATCGTCCCGTCCGTGTGGCTGTTCATCTGCACGGTGACGGCGGGCCTCGAGAAAGTGGCGAGCCCCGACCCGAAAGTGGGCTTCGTCACGCACGCATGGAAGTTCGCCGACGCAGCCGCGGCTGGCAAGATCCTCGCGCCAGCCAAAACGGTGGAGGAGATGGGACGAATCGCCTTCAACGACTATGTCGACGCGGCGCTCGCGGCGGCGTTCGTCGCCATCGTGATCGTGATGGCGGTCTACGGCTTCATCCAGGCGCGGCGGGCGCTGCACAGCTCGAAATCCACCACCGTCGAGATCGGCGGCGCGGCGGTGGCGGCCGAATGACCGAAACGCTCGCCTCCCGCGCAAAATTCGTCTGCGACATGGTCGCGCAAACGGCCCGCCTGATGGTCGGCGTGCCGGATTACGATACCTATGTCGCGCATCGGCGGACGAGCCATCCGGGCCAGCCCGTGATGACCTACGAGGAGTTCTTCCGCGAGCGCCAGGAGGCCCGCTACAGCGTCAGCAAAGGCCGTTTCCGAGGCTGCTGCTGAGGCGACGCGGGCGTCGCTCTACGCGGTCCTTCGGATCTCCGAGAACGCGGCCAGCGCCCGCGCGCGCGCCGGCATGGTCGACGATCGGCCTCGGATAGGGTCTTCCCCAGGATGACGCCGGCGCGGGCCAGCGCCTCCTCCGGAGCCCGCCACGGCGCGTGGATGTGCGGGGCCTCGAGCTTCGCGAGTTCGGGGACGGGCGAGGCGCGGATTTGCGGCGGCGGCTTCCTCCGCCGCGGCGGCGGCGCGGCGGACCGAGACCTCGCCAAACGTTCGCGGCCGCGAAGCGGTTCCGCTCGACGGGCAGGGTGGCCGGGTCGAGCAGGAGCTTGCGCTCCGGCCCAACCGGCCGCATTGCGGTCGGCGCTTCGTGTGATAAGGAAATGTCGCTAACAAGCGCAGTCCAAATCGCGGCGGGAGGAAAAGCGATTGGTCCTTGGCGAGAAGGCGGAGTCCGGGGTGGTCGCGGCGTCGGCGTGGAGCGAGAACACGGCCGTTGCGGCTTCCGAGATCGCGCGTCAGCTCGCGCCTTACGACCTTTCCGGGCTGATCGTCTTCATCTCGCCCGACTACGACGTCCCGACCTTCGCATCCGAGATCGCGCGGCGGTTCGGCGTCACCCCGGTCGTCGGCTGCACCACGGCGGGCGAGATCACCCCCGAGGGGTGGAGCGAGGGCGCGGTCGTCGCGATCGGATTCTTGAGACGCCACTTCGCTTTTCTGGCGCGTCCGATCCTCGATCTGTCGAATTTCCGCGTCGAGGCGGGACGCGAGCTGACCAAGCAGCTGCGCGCCGATCTCGGCGCACTTCGGCCCGGGTTCCCCGCGGAGGGCGCATTCGCCGTCCTGCTCGTCGACGGCATGTGCCGGCGGGAGGAGGCGGTCGTCTCGGCGCTGCAGATGGCGCTCGACGAAATTCCGATCGTCGGCGGCTCGGCCGGCGACGGGCTCAGGTTCGAACGGACCTTCGTGATCCACGGTGGCCGGGCGCTGACCGACGCGGCGGTGCTGTCGCTGGTGGCGACCGATCTGCCGTTCAGGACCTTCCGCAACGACAATTACGAGCCGACCTCGATCAAGATGGTCGTCACGGAAGCCGACACCGAAAACCGCATCGTCAGGGAGCTCAACGCCGAGCCGGCCGCCAAGGAATACGCCCGCGTCTGCGGCATCCTCGACACGACCCTCGACGCCTTTTCCTTCGCCTCGCATCCCGTGCTGGTCAGCGTGGGCGGCGAGCACTTCGTCCGTTCCATCCAAAGGGTCAATCCGGACGGGTCGCTGAGCTTTTTCTGCGCGATCGACGAGGGCCTGGTGTTCACCGCCGCCAGACGCCTCGACCCGATGGAGAGCCTCGGCAGACTGTTCGAGCGCATCGAAGGCGAGCTGGGCGAAGTCGACCTCTATTTGGGGTTCGACTGCGTGCTGAGGCGCCTCGCGGCCGAGCGGGAGCAGGCGGCGCAGCCGATGTCGAATCTCTACCGCGCGAAGCGGGTGGTGGGCTTCAACACCTACGGCGAGCAATTCACCTCGATGCACGTCAACCAGACCTTCACGGGCGTGGCGATCGGGCGAAGGCAGGCCGGGGCGCCGTGACGCAAGCGCAAGGCGAGGCGGAGGAGCTGCGGCGCGAGATCGCCAAGCTTCAAAAGATCAACGCCAAGCTGATCTCGCGCGTCGAACGCTCCTACGATCAGAGCCCGAACGCCTACGCGCTGTTCGAGACCGCCATCGCCCTCGACAATCAGGTGCGCCGCCGCACGCAGGAATTGCAGCAGGCCCTCCGCTCGGTCGAGCAGGCGAACAAGGACCTCCTGAGAGCGAAGGAGCAGGCCGAAGCGGCCAACCTGCTGAAGTCCTCCGTCCTCACCTCGATCAGCCATGACCTCTTGCAGCCGCTGAACGCGGCGCGGCTCGCGCTGTCGGCGCTCGCCAGCTTCGACATGGGCCGTGAGCCGGTGGGCCTCGTCGATCAGGCGGACCGGAGCTTGGCGACGCTCGAGGATCTCCTGCGCACATTGCTCGACCTGTCGAAACTCGACGCCGGCGTGATGACGCCCGACCTCAGGGCCTTCCCGATCGACGATCTCGTCGGCTCGCTGGTCAAGGAGCAGGCGCACGCCGCGGCCAAGCGCGGACTGAAGCTGAGGCATTTTGGCGCCGGACGCATGGTGTGGTCCGATCCGCTGCTCCTGCGGCGCGTCGTCCAGAACCTGATCGCCAACGCGCTTCGCTACACCCGCCGCGGCGGGGTGCTGGTCGGCGGGAGGGCTCGGGGCGGCCGCTGGACCGTCGAGGTGTGGGACACGGGGCCTGGCATCTCGGAGGAGCGGCGCGACGCGATCTTTCACGAGTTCCAGAGGGGCGAAACGGGCGAGCACGGCGGGCAGGGCTTTGGCCTCGGCCTCGCCATCGTGCGGCGCCTGGCGCTCGCGCTCGACCACCCGATCGACCTCCGGTCGATCATCGCCGATCTGCATCTGGACCACTTCGAGCGCGGCCCGCACGCCGTCGCCAAGGTCCGCCGCGCGGTCGGCGCCGCGACCCCGGCGATGCTGGTGACCGCGGCTCATTCCGACACCGCCGCGCGCGAAGCCGACGAGGCCGAGATGACGCTGCTCCGAAAGCCGGTCCGCCCGGCCGAACTGCGCTCGCTCTTGTCCTATCTGCTCAGCCAGCCCGGGGCGTAGCGCGCGCGTGCGGCGCGCGGCGCTTTGCCGCCCCACAGCGTGGACATTCATCAGCCGACATAAGGGCACCCAGGGCACGACTCGGCATATCCCCGGCGCTATGAGCGAAAATTCAGTCGCCTTTAATCCTATTTGCTAGCGTAAGCGGGACACCCCCCCCCCGGCTATGCCGGGGTGGCAGTAGCAGTTTGACGTTTCCGGCGGCCCACCAGCGGAGGCCCAACGTGAGCAGCCACATACACGAAAGGAACTCCACCGATGGACGAGTACGAGAGTCTAAGCCACACGACTTGGGACTGCAAATATCATGTTGTCTTCATTCCGAAATGTCGACGCAAGACGCTGTATCAAGAGTTGCGCCGGCATCTGGGCGAAGTGTTCCGCAGGCTCGCGCACCAAAGGGAATCGAAGGTCGAGGAAGGGCATCCAATGCCCGATCATGTCCACATGCTGCTTTCGATCCCGCCGAAATACGATCTGCGCACCGCCGACGCCGTTACGCCTTTTCTGACGACGCGCGCCGCGACGATCTCGCTGGTCGTGTTCTGCGCCGTCTACATCTTCATCTTCGCCTTCGGGATTCTCTACATCTATCGGTTGCTGCGAGCCGGGCCGGTCGGCCGTCTGGTTCTGCCGCCGCTCGCTGCCATGATCTCATTCCAAGAGAGCTGATTACGGCCTATGCGACCTTGAAAAAGGCGGCCGCCATCGCAAACCACACCAGCAAACGCCTCGACGACCGCGCCTTTAAGCTGATCATTCAGGTCTGCGACGAAATCCTCGCCGGACAGCACCACGACATGTTCCCGCTGCACGTCTGGATGACCGGCAGCGGCACGCAGTTCAACATGAACGTCAACGAGGTGATCTCCAACCGGTGTTGCCAGCTCGCCGGCTCCCCTTGGAAGCCACGCGCCGGTCCATCCCAACGACCACGTCAATATGGCGCAGTCGTCGAACGACTCGTTCCCATCCGCCATGTGCATCGCGGCGGCCGTCAACGTGAAGGGACGTCTGGTTCCGGCAGTGACCGCTTTGCGCGACGCTGTCAGCAAGAACGCACAAGCGTGGGACGGCATCGTCAAGATCGGGCGCGCCCACATGCAGGACGCAACGCCGCTGACGCTGGGCCAGGAGTGGTCCGGCTATGCAGGAATGCTGTCGGATGACGTGGATCGGATCGATGACGCCCTGAAGGGGGTCTATCGCCTTGCGCTGGGCGGCACGGCCGTCGGCACGGGCATCAACTCGGCGCCAGGGTTTGCAGAAGCGGCGGCGGCTGAGATCGCCAAGCTGACCGGTCTGCCCTTTGTCACCGCGCCCAACAAATTCACGGTGCAAGGCGCTCACGACGCGCTGGTCCAGCTCTCGGGAACGCTCCGCACGCTCGCAGTGTCTCTACAAGATCGCCAACGACATCCGGCTGATGTCGTGCGGGCCTCGTGCCGGATTTGCAGAATTGCATATTCCTGAGAATGAGCCGGGCTCCTCGATCATGCCGGGAAAAGTCAATCCGACGCAGTGCGAAGCGCTGACGATGATCGCCGTGCAGGTGATGGCCAACGACGTCGCGGTGGGTTTCGGCGGCGCAGGCGGCTACCTCGAAATGAATGTCTACAAACCCCTGATGATCTTCAACATCGCCGAATCCATTACGATCCTCAGCGACGGCTGCACCAATTTCCGCAAGTTCCTGATCGAAGGAACCAAGCCTAACCTGAAGAAGATCAATGAATACGTCGAACGATCGCTGATGCTGGTGACAGCGCTGTCGCCGGTCATTAGCTACGACAAGGCGTCGAAGATCGCCCACTACGCGATGGACAATGATCTGACCCTGAAAGCCGCCGCGCTACAACTCGGGTTTGTCACTGAAGCCGAATTCGACCGCGTGGTTGACCCGGCAAAAATGGTCCATCCCTACGTCGCACAGCCTGAAAGCGTGCAGCAGCAAGTCGCATAGGCGAGCTGAACTTCCTCGACAATCATTGGCGAAGTGCGAGCAAAAGGAGAGACGAATATGACAACGGCCAAGCATGGAATCGAGGTCCTTTGGGACCCGTCTTTGAACAAATCGACGGCCTTCACCGAGGCGGAAAAGCAGGCGCTTGGAATCGTCGGCTTGGTTCCCGACGTCGCCGAGACAGAAGACCTGCAATTGAGCCGAGTCATGATGCAGCTCGGCCACAAGGCGACCGATCTCGACCGCTACATCTACCTTGTCAATCTGCTCGACCATAACGAGACTTCGTTCTACCTGACCGTCATGTCCGATCCGGCGCGCTTTCTGCCGATCGTCTATGACCCGACCATCGGCGAAGCATGCCTCAAGTTCGGTCACATCTACCGGCAAACGCGGGGCATGTATCTGTCGATGAATCGCCGGGGCAAGGTGGAGGATGTCCTGAAGAATTGGCCGCGGAAGGACGTCCGGTTTATTTGCGTCACCGATGGCGGGCGCATCCTCGGTTTGGGCGATCCCGGAGCCAACGGCGCCGGTATCCCGATCGGAAAACTGCAGCTTTACACGGCGTGCGCAGGGGTGCCGCCGCAATATTTGCTGCCGATGTATCTCGACGCCGGGACGAATAACGAGCAGTACCTGCACGATCCGCTTTACCTGGGCATGCGCAAGACACGCCCGTCACAGCAGGAGCTCTTTGTGCCGGCCGCGAACGCCATCGCCAGCCTAGGCCTGGTCGCCTTTAGGCGAAAGCAACACGACTGTGACGGCGGAAAACGCGATGGCCGAGACCCCGTTCGGCCAGGCGGTGACGACCCAGAAGAGCTCGACCGCGCCGATCGTGACGAACCGTCGCTCTCGCTCTGTGCCTCATCCCAGTCGGCTTTGTGATGGCCCACAGCCGGCAACCCTTGGTTTTGGCGGCTGTGACCGCCATAGGCTTCAACTTGTGCCTCTCCTCTCACCCACCAATCAGATGAGCTACGACACGGCGCAGTTCTACAACTCGTAACTGGCGATTGTCGCGGGCTGCATTATTGCACCGCTTTCGTTTCGGCTGCTGCCTCCGCTCTCGCCGGAGCTGCGGGCGCGCCGGCTCCTCGCCCTGACCTTGCGCGAGCTGCGCCGAGTGGCGATCTGCCCCCTGCCGTCGAGGCCCGAAGTTTGGCAGGCCGCCTGTACGGCCGCCTGGAGGCATTGCCGGACCAGGCCGAGGCGTTGCAGCGCGCGCAGCTCCTCGCGGCGCTCTCCGTGGGCAGCGAGATCATCCACAACTTCGTAACTCCCCGTTGCTTGGATCTGGCCAGGAGGCAAACGCTGCGCTGGCCGCCGTGGCGCAAGGCGACGGCGCCATGGCGAGGACATGGCTTGCCCGCCTCGACCAGCACCTCGCCTCTCATCCCGGAGCGGAACCGGACGCGGTCCTCGCTCTTCGGGCGCGCAGACCGACCGCTTCAAGATCGCCCTCGAACAGGCTGAAGCGGCAGTGCGTCAGGCTCAGGCGAACGTGAAGAACTTCGAGGCGCAGATCATGGCGCAACAGGCGCAAGTCATGGCGAGCGGGGCCAGACGGAGCAAGCGCAGGCGGCGCTGACGTTTGCGCGACAGCAGGCGGCGCGATACTGGGACCTCGCAGAGAAGGCGGCGGGAACCGTACAGATGGCGCAGCAAACGGCTTCGACGCTTCTCCAGAATCAGGCGGGGCTGAAAAGTGTGCAAGCGGCCCTCGCGGCCGCGCAGCGCCAGATCGAGACGCTCAAGGCGCAGCTCATGAGCGCCCAAGCGAGTGTGGCCCAAGCCACTGCTCAGCGCGATCAGGCGCGGGTCCTTTTGCAGCGCACGCAAATTCGTTCTCCGGTGAACGGTCACGAATGTGTTGGCGCAGATGGGTGACTATGCCCCCGTCGGGCAAGGCCATCGGCGAGACCGTCAGCAGAAAATTTTTGCGTATAGAAATCAGCGCGTTACCGTGGATCAAAACGATCGAGCGATCGAGCGATCGAGCGGGAATGAGCGGCCTCCGGAGCGTGGCGCCCGGTTTTGGCGGCGCGCGAGCGATTTCAAAGCATTAGGCGCCAAAAACTGTCACGCTCGCGCCCCTTTACGCGGAGGCCGATTGATAGGAGCAGGCGAGGGATCGGCGCGATAGCGCGCTGACGAAGCGGATGAGAGCCGTTGCCGGGAAACACGGGAGGAGACCTTGGGCTCCGCGAACCTGTCCACGAAACGACAACGGATAGCCGAACTGGCGAGGACGACGGCGGGGACATCATCACCTCCGTGCGCTTCTCGACAGGCGAGTCACGGACGGCGTCCTCTACGCCAACGCGAAGCTTTTTGATGATCGCTTCGATCGAATATCAGCCCCTGCCCGCCACGAATTTGGAAGCGAAATGATGGCTGAAATATAAACCGCCACTTCAAGCGGTGCCTTGATGTATGCGGCCGTTATGCCCCAAGGCTTATGGGACCTATCCTGCCGGAGCGACTTTCGGGGCTGACCGCACCGCTCGGTAGCCGTTGAACAGCCCGAGCGTTTCGTACAGCTAGTCCCTACTCCACCGCGTCCAGCCGAAGCCCTGTCCTCCTCCCGCAGGGGCGCAAGGGGAGAACGGTTTTCCACGAAGTTGCCATCGACGGTATGGACCCCCGGGGAGCGGTAATCTCGGCTATGCCGTACGGCTAACTGCAATCGCAGCATGATCGATCGAGCGTAGTTTCTTTTGGGCATCATACCACAGCATCCATTTTTAGGGGCGCACAACCACCGTGCTCAGTATGGCGCTGCTCTTTTGAGGCGGCCAAGTATTTGCTGAGGCTTGCCGAGTCTCTGCACCGGATTGAGCCGCTTGCCATTCCTTTCGGGCTGCGGCAACTCGTCGCTGCGCGCGCGCGTCGCATTATGATCCCTCCTGTCATCGTTTAGATTTTTGTATGAGGTCGCCGGAACTTTCGGCGGCGGGTCGTTAGTCGGCGTGTCCGGGTCCGAAGAGACGCGCGAAAGCGCGGAGTCCCGAATGTGGCGCGAGCGACGAGCAGGGCCGAAAAGCGAGAGGAGATGTCCGTGGGGTGGAGCTATCCACGATTGTCGCGGCGCGCGTTCTTAACTGCGGCCGCCGCTAGCGGCGCCGCCGCGGGCGGGCTCGGGCTTTTGCAGGTCGCGCGTCAACTCGCTGCGGCGGAGCCCGAAGCGGTCGAGGAATACGGTTACACGATCTGCAACTTCTGCTCGTCGCTATGCAACGTCCGTGTCACGACACGCACGCGCGAGGGCGTCAAGCGCGTCGTCAAACTCGACGGCAATCCCTATTCGACCCTCAATCGCGGCAAGCTTTGCGCGCGCGGGCAGTCCGGCCTGCGCCAGACCTACGACAGCGATCGGATCAAGACGCCCCTGATCCGCGTCGAAGGCAGCAAGCGCGGCGACTTCGCCTTCCGTCCGGCGTCCTGGCAGGAAGCATACGCCTACATCGACCGCAAGGCCAAGGCCGCCGCTATCAAGCCGTTCGAATGGACCATG
Organism: uncultured Alphaproteobacteria bacterium; assembly: GCA_963758335.1. Lineage (GTDB taxonomy): Bacteria > Pseudomonadota > Alphaproteobacteria > Rhizobiales > Beijerinckiaceae > Roseiarcus. Next base: position 849,041 of record CAVWVF010000006.1, read on the forward strand.
ATTGGCGGTTGGACGTCGTGCGTCTTCTATATGAACTGGGCCGTCTCCTTCGCCCTCGCCAACGAGATTCCCAACATCATCGCGTCGCCGATGCAGCATTGCGTGACCACCGGACACCTTGGCACCGACTTGGTCACCGGCAATTTCAACATCCACGATGAGGTTCTGGCTGACTTCGACAACGCGCGTTACATCCTCCTCGTCGCCTCCAACGCCGCGGTTGGCGGGGTCTCCACCTGCCGCATGGTGCGGTTCGCCGCGGGCAGAAAGAACGGCGCCAAGGTCGTCGCGCTCGACCCGCGCCGATCGGAGACGGCGGCCAAAGCGGACGAATGGATTCAGGTCAGGCCCGGAACGGACCTCGACTTCTGCCTCGCCATGCTCAACGTCATGCTCGAAGAAGAGCTCTATGACCGGACCTTCCTGGCGCGCCGCACCAACATGCCGTTCCTCGTCGTCCGAAACGCCGACGACGAGTGGCGGCTAGCGACCGACGAGAAGAATCGGCCGCTGGTCGCCGACGTCGAGTCGATGGAGGTCCGCCCCCTCGTCGCCTTCGGCAACGACAATTATCACGACGCGGACGGCAAGCCCGTGCGGCCTTCGCTCTTCGCTCCGGAAGGCTTGCAGGTCGACGGCCGGCCGGCCGTCACCGTGATGCAGGCCCAGAGCCAGGAGGTCCGCGGCTTCACGCCCGAATGGGCGGCGCGCTCGACCGGCGTCGACGCCGCCACGATTCGGCGAATCGCCCGCGAATTCGGGACCACCCGCCCGGCGATCATCGATCCCGGCTGGCATGGGGCGCGCTACGGCAGCATCCTGATGCTTCGGCGCGTGCAGGCCATGCTGCAGGCTCTGACCGGCGGCATCGACAAATCCGGCGGCTGGATCATGAGCGGCGAATTTCATGACAAGGTCGCCCGAATGTACGAGGCCCGTGCGCGCGGCGGCGAGGTTTCGGCGCCGCTGACCTCGCTCGCGGGGATGCCGTTCGCCAAAATGATCATCGGCGTTTTCTCCGACGGCAAGAACTTCTCGCACGGCCATCCTAGCTGGTCCTTTGCGTGGTCGGCGCAGCAGAAGGCCGCCGGCGAGCCGCATGTCGCTTTGCCGGTCATGGCCGACACCGGTCTGGAAGAATCGGTGAAAGGCAAGCTGATGTTCGGCGGCGAGCCCTATCGCACCCGGGCGCTGTTCATCAACGCCGCCAACCCCATGCGCCACTACTATCCGGAATCTCGATGGAAGGAGATCCTCGCTTCGCCGGAAGTGGAGCTCGTCATCGCCATGGATGTGCTGCCTTCCGACACCACGCCCTACGCCGACATCATCCTGCCGAATTCGACCTATCTGGAGCGCGATGCGCCGACCATCTACGGCAATGGCGCCAATCACGACCTCTCCTACACGACGCGCTATGCCGCGATCGATCCGCTTTACGAGTTGGAGGAGACGTCCGACCTTCTCTTGGCTATGACGCACATCATCTCGGGCGCCGAGGACCGCTTCCTCGAGAATCTCGACAAGTTGACGGGCCTGCCGGCGGCGGCGGTGAAGGAGGCCTACGCCCGCGCCAAGTCCAAAGGGCAGCGCAGTCCGTTCAGCGCAGCCTGCCGCGAGGTCGCATTCGCCGAAACGGCCAAGGAGGTCGGCGTCGACGTCGCGGCGCTCGACAGCGAAATGCGGCAGAAGGGGATCTATCGCAAGACGGAGAAGACGGCGCTGCTCGAAACTCACGCCATGCCGCACGTGTTGCCGCTGCCGACTGAAAGCGGACGGGTCGAATTCTACGCGCCGCTGCTCGCGACCTTGCGCGACGGCGGGGAGCGCGCGCCGAACTTCAACGTGCTGGCGGGGGCAGTGCCGGTAAACTGCCGTCCCGGCAAGGCCGCCGGCGCGCCGCTCGACCGAGACGAGTTCTACTTCGCCTATGGCAAGGTTCCGACAGTCTCCTATGCTTCGACGAACTCCAACAATCCGGTCATCGCCGCCATCAACCAGTTCCGCGGCGACGTCTATTACGGCTTGTGGATCCACCCGGATCGCGCCGGCCCGCTCGGCATCGCGACTGGCGACAAGATCGAGATCACCAACGCGCTGTCGGGCCAGAGTGCGGGCGGCCGCGCTTACCTCACGCGTATGGTCAATCGCGAAGTGGCCTTCCTCCACTCGGCGTTCGGCGTGGAGAACAAGGCGCTCACGCGCGCCGTCGGACTCGGCACGGCGACCAACAAGCTCATTCCCTACCAGGTGGAGCCCGTCGTCGCGGGTTTCCGCTCCCAGGAATTCACGGTGAGAGTCGCCAAAATGGCGGAGGACAGGACAGCATGACCCGCTATGCTATGGTGATAGACCTGAATGTCTGCGTTGGCTGCAACGCCTGCATGGCGGCATGCGCGATGGAGAACCAGACGCCTGTTTGGGCCGGCAAGTGGCGCACGCTCGTGCACGACAAGGAGATCGGCGTCGGCGACAATGTCCACCGCCGCTTCTTTCCGCGGCTGTGCAACCACTGCAGCGATCCGCCCTGCATGAAGGTCTGCCCGACAGGGGCGACCTACAAGAAGCCGAATGGCATAGTGATGATCGACGAAAGTCTTTGCATGGGCTGCCGCGCCTGCATGATGGCCTGTCCCTATGATGCGCGCATCGAGGTCACCTACGCCGATGTCGCCGCCGGCCGGGAATTCTATGGCCAGGACTATCGCCGAAGCGGCCCGAGCGTGGACAAGTGCACGTTCTGCGACCATCGGGTCGAGGTCGGCCTGAAGCCGGCCTGCGTCGAAACCTGCGTCGGGTCGGCGCGCATGTTCGGCGATCTCGACGATCCCTCCGATCTGGTGACGCAGCTGGTGGCTTCCGGCATGGCGCGGCCGCTGCTGGCGAACCTCGGGACGCGCCCGAACGTTTTCTATATCAACGATTTGCAAGGGACCAGGTGATGGATTTCCTCAGCTACCATACCCAAGACATCTGGACGTGGTGGATCGCCGTCTATCTGTTTTTCGGCGGACTCGGCGCGGCCACGCTGTCGGTAACGTTCCTGACCGACATGTACATGAAGCCGCACCGTGTGCTCGTCCTCTGGGGAGCGTGGTCCGGGGTCGTGATGCTCGGCCTCGGCTCGGCGCTGCTGTTCGGTCACCTCCTGCATCACGTGGCGGTGATCTATGTTCTGACCCCCCTCGTGCTCTTCAAAAAGCCCGACGCCTGGATCGCCTGGGGCACGCAGTTCATCGTCTGGATGATGGTCTGGGGCGTATTCTATTCGCTGCCGCATCTCCAGAAATCCGTAGTGAAGGAGCGCGTACGCCCGCTGCGGTGGGTCCTCGACCTGGCGCCGGTCATCTGGCTGAGCGAGGTGTGCAGGCGCAACAGCAAGGTGTGCGGCTGGTTTGCGACGATCAACGGCATCGGCACGGTGGTCTATACCGGCCTGCTGCTGCAATCCTTCCCGGCGGTGGAGCTGTGGCACAACCCCGGGGTGCCGCTGCTCTTCACCGTATCGGCCTTCTCGACGGCGATGGCCTATCTGCTCATCGTCCTTTACGTCGTCGAGTACAGCGCGGAGGACGAGGACATCCGCCAATTGTATGAGCGTCTCGAACTGATGCTCATCAGCGCTGAAGTGGTGATCCTGTTCGCCATCGTGCTCTATTTGCAAGGCGGCGACATGGATGGCCGCAGGTCGCTCGCCATCCTGTTCTCCGACAAGGGCTGGGTGATCGGCTTCCTCGGTTTCGGACTCCTCATCCCCTTCGCCCTACAATTGCTCGGCGTGCTGAGGGGATGGCGCTCGGCCGCGCCAATCGTGCTGTCCTCCGCTCTCGTGCTGATGGGCGGATATCTGCTGCGCCATTATTTCATGATCGCCGGCGTCTACGCCTATCCGTGGTGAGGTCGCCGTGCCATCGAAGGATACGATCGGCGGTCGCCAGGAACTCGCCGGCGCGTGCCGAGCGATCGGCCTGCTCCTAGCCCAGCCGGATGAGGAATCGGCTGCGGTCGTCGCCGAACTCGCCACGGTCAATCCGTGGCTCGAGCAGGCGGCGCGCGAGGTCGCGGCCTTGCCGCTCGATCGCTGGCAGGCGGAGCACACGCGTCTCTTCGTCTGCGGCTTTCCGCATACGGCCTGCCCCCCGTTCGAGTCCCACTACCGCCACGGCTGCTTGGACGGACCGGCGTCGCGTGAAGTCGAGGATATCTATCGCCGCGCCGGCCTCGAGCCGCCCGAGGGCGTTCCAGCGGATTATCTGGGCGCGATGCTCGAATGCGCGGCCTGGCTGGTCGAGACGGCCGGCGAGCAATGTGGGCTGTTCGCCGAACTTTGGGTCGACCACCTCGACCTGTGGGCGACGCGTTTCGCTGGAGATCTCCGCGAAAACGCGCAAATCAGCCTGTACCGCGCCCTCGGCGAGCGCGTGCACTGGCTGATGACGGCGACCGGGATCGACTAGCAGCCTGTCGGGCTGGTGACGACGCGCCCATGGCGGTCAGCAGCCCGGCGCTGGATGTAGCGGACCTCGTCGGCGAGGCGAAAGCTCTTCCCCTCCACCATCTGTTTGCCCGGTCGACGCCGGATCGCCTTTCGAACCCTGCCGGGTACCGAGGGGGCTGCCATGGATTTGTTCACCAAGCTGTTCGGCGACTTCTTGGTCTTCGTCTATCACTGCTTCGACCGGATTGTCATTCGCGGCTATCTGACGGCGCTGTCGCGGCCCGAGCTGGTCGTCCGCTTCTTCCGTGAGATCGTCGGGGTGGCGGAGTCAGCAAGGAGGCGCTGAGCCAGCGGACGGCCGATTACCAGAATTGGGTGGAAGCCTACGCGCGCATCACGCTCTTCGAACCTTTCTACGCAATGCGCCTGCCCCGCTACGAGCGCGCGGCTCGCCCGCCTCAGACTCCCCGACGATGCGGACAAAAGGCACTCCGACGTGCGCTTCATCGAGCTCGCTGCCTTCCGCAATTTCCGCGACGTCGGCCTGCGCGGCCTTACGCCCGACGGCGGCGAGCGACCCGGCGCGGGCCCGCGACCGCGCGCGGGCCCGCCACGAAGAGCTACATCTCCGCCGAGATCGTTCGCCAGCTCAACGCCTACCGCGACCACCTGAACGCGCTGTTCGGGAACGACGAGCGGCTCGCCATCCCGCCAGCCCCGTCCGGCGAGCCGTGGCGGATTACCACACGCCAGTTCCGGCGCACCATCGCCTGGCACATCGCGAACCGACCGTTCGGCACGATCGCCGGCATGATCCAGTATAAGCACGACTCGGTCGCCGCCTTCGAGGGCTACGCCGGGTCGAGCGCATCGGGCTTCCGCGCCGAGGTCGAGGCGCAGCGCCGCCTTGGGCAGCTCGACGATATACTCGTGTACTTCGACGAGCGCCGGGCCGGAGCCGTGCCTTCCGGTCCCGCCGGTCCGCGGATCGCCCGCGCGCTCGATGCCCCGGCCGACGACCTCTCTCCGCTGCCGGGCATGCTCACTGATCGCGCGCGTCTGCGCACGCTGCTCGCCAGCCTCGCCCGCACGCTCCACGTCGGTATCCTCGCCGACTGCTTCTTCGATCCCTCGACGGCGCTCTGCCTGAAGCAGCCTGCGCAGGCGGCGGCGTCCGCTGATGAGGTGAAGGTCGTGGCGTCAGTGTCCACGCGACCGGGCGCTCGGTGGGTGAGCTCCTTGTCGACGCCAATTCTTTCTGGGTCGACGGGTATTTCGAGGAGACGAACCTCGCTCCCGATCGAGCACAAATCAAGCTGATGGGCTACAGTCAGATCGTGCGCGGCCACGTCGACAGCATCGCCCGCGCTATCAACGTTTCAAATGCCCAGCCCAACAATCAAGGGGTCGCTACCGTCAACCCCATCTTCACCTGGGTGCGCTTGGCCCAGCGCATTCCGGTCCGCGTCCATATCGATGAGGCGCCGTCAGGCGTCGTCCTGACAGCCGGCATGACCGCCACCGTGCGGATCGATGACCCGCGGGGATCACCGACGAAGTAAATCGGACGAGCCGTATCGAAGCGCGACGCCGATCAGCAGCCGCGTTGGATAGGATGTGGCAAAGTGGCGGTGCCAACGATGCGGTGAGTGAGATGAGATGCTGCTTAAGCTGACCGTATTTTTTGCCTCGTAATGGCGGTGGTTTTGTTGTGCGGATGTCAAAATCGACCGGATCGATGTCGATGGGTGCTTGAACCGAGCAGATTCCGAATCGGCGAATTTCTCCTTTGAATTCAAGAGCGCGAATACGGTTTTGTCGGAGTGCACCGGAAAAATTTGCGTTGCTAGATCAACGCGTTACGATGCCTGAGAATGATAGAGCGGGAGCGCTATCGCCCCGCCAGCCGATCGGCGAACAGCGCAACCGTCCTGGCGTAGATCGGCGCGGAATTCCATTCGAGGATGACGGAAAAATTCGGCTCGCCTTCGTCCCAGCCCGCGCCGCGGTGCCAGCCGTGCGCTTGCAGGAAATTGGCGGTCGAGGCGAGCGCGTCGGCGGAATTGTGGATCAGGTCCGGGTCCCCGCCGCCGTCGGGGGTGGTGGCGAACATCAGGTAGGCCGAGGGCATCAGCTGCGTCTGGCCGAGTTCGCCGGCCCAGGCGCCCCGCAATTGTCTGGGATGTTGCACGATGCCGCGCTGGACCAGCATCAGCGCGTCGATCAGCTCGGCGCGAAACCGGTCCGGGCGGCGGCAATCATAGGCCAGCGTGGCGAGAGCGCTGAACGTCGGAAACGATCCGTTGTCGGCGCCAAAACTGGTTTCGAGACCCCAGATCGCCACCAACACCGGCCCGGGCACGCCGAAGCGCTGTTCGATTTTTGCGAGCGGCGCGGCGTATGTCCTGAGCATCGCCTTGCCCCGCGCGATCCCACCCGGGGTAACGTGGCTGGCGGCGAAGCTGGCGAAGTTATGCCCGAACGCAGCCACCCCGTGATCGTGAGCCTTCACCGAGGCGTCATAGGCGACGCCGGCGAGCGCAGCGTCGATGACCTCGGGCGAGACGCCGTCGAGCCACGCTACCTGCTTGAACGAGTTCAGCCAGTCGCCGAATCCCTCGGCGCTCCTGCCGCAATCCAGCGCCCGCGCGTTCTGAGCGCCAAGAATGGCCGCCGCTGCCGCGGCCAAGAGCAGGGCTCTCAGGTCTTTTGGTCGCATCAATGAGCCTGGCTCCATCGAAAATCGCGCGGCGCACGCGCCGCTCGGAGGCGAGGCGGCAGGAACCTCGACTTTCTGCGGCCTCCCGAGGGCGCATGGCCCCTTTCATCAACGAGGTCAAGGGCGTCCAACCGGATGGCGTATGACGTGACGCGCGAGCGGCCCGGCACGATCGAGTGGGAGTGAATTTTCGTCTGTCCATTGTCTCGGCTGAGAGCTGGCAAGTCCCGTCTCCGGCTCACGCCGCGGCTTGATTCGCCGGCATGGCCGCCCTCAGGTTTGCTCGGGCGGTGAGCGGAAGATGATCGGACGATTGCCGGGCAAGCGGAGTGTCGTGAACCGCCAGATCGGCAATCAAACCGTCAGGCCAACCGAGAATCCGGTCGAGCGCGAAAATGGGCCGGCGGGAAGGAAAACTGAGAATCGACGGCGAGACGCCAAATGTCGGTTCGAGCCCGCGAAGCGCAGATCGTCCGCGCCGGCGCCATTCGTTGAAATCTCCGAGCAAGATGGTCGGCATCGCCGGCAGCTCCCCGAAAGCGGCCAGGAGGGCGCTGACCTGATCCACCCGCGAAAGACGAAGCAACCCAAGGTGGGCCGCAATAACCCGAAACTCCCCGTCGCCGAGATCCATTTCCGCAACGATCGCTCCGCGAGGCTCGCCTCCCGGCAGCTTCAGGCGTGATCGGCTGTAAGAGATCGGTTCTGCGCGCACGAGCAGGGCGTTGCCGTGCCAGCCATGGCGGCGCGAATCGTCCGATTGCACCAGAAGCTGCATTCCGGTCTCGCGCTCGATGGCGGACGGATCGAGTAGCCCGCGTCGGCGGGCGAAACGACGATCGACCTCCTGAAGGGCGATGACGTCGGCGCCGAGCTCGCGAATCACCCCGATGATGCGATCGGGCCGGGTCACGCCGTCCAAGCCCCGGCATTTGTGGATGTTGTAAGAAGCAACCTTCAAGGGAGACCTCGATTCAATTGCTTTCGTCTATCGGCTTTCATATATAGGGCATTGCGAGCCGCGCCGCCGCATCCCGAAGCTTCACCGGGAATGGATGCGTATTGATTTCCTCCAATGTAATCGGCTGAACGCAGCGGGCGTCGATGAATTCGGCGAGCTTCTCCGCGAGCTCCTTGTCGTAAAACTCAACAGTCAGTTCGAAATTCAGGCGAAGGCTCCGCGTGTCCCAGTTCGCGCTGCCGATGAGGCTCCATCACCCGTCGATCGTCATCAATTTGGAATGGTCGAACGGCGGCGGACTGCGCCAGAGATGACACCCTATCTCCAACAACGGCCGAATATGCGTTTCGACGGCCCAGGCGACCAGACGATGGTTGATATTGAGCGGCACGACGAGATGCACGTCCACGCCGCGTAAGACGGCCAGTTGGAGCGCGGTAATCAGCTGCTCGTCCGGCAGAAAATAGGGGGTGGCGATCCTGATCGAACGCCGCGCCAGGTTGATGGCGAACAAAAGGACCAGAACCAGCTGATCGACCTCCTGGTCCGGCCCCGACGCGATCGTGCGCGCCGCCGACCCGCTGCTCGCCGGCTTCTGACGCGCCGCGCCTGTCCCCATCGCCTCTTCGCTGGTCGTGAATGACCAGTCGTCGTCGAACTCCTGCTCGATTTGCTGGACGATCGTCCCCTCGACGTGAAAATGGGTGTCGCGGACCGGCGCTTTCGGCCGCATCGCAATCAGGTTCTCGGCGCCGATGTTCAAGCCTCCGACGAACGCGCTCCGCCCGTCGACGATCAGGCTTTTCTTATGCAGTCTGAGATCGAGGAACGGCATCTTCCAGGGCAGTGTCGAATGGAGGAAGCGGGCAACCGGAACGCCTTGCCTGCGCAAAGCGTGATAGGCGGAGGAGCACACAAATCCGCCGCCAAATCGATGAGAACGAGAGTTCTCACCCCTCTACGGTGAGCTCTGACCAATGCGTCAATGAATTGCGAGCCGACGTCGTCAGTACGGAAGATGTAGGTGGAGAGCCGAACGTGAAACTTGGCGCTCTCAATCGCCGCGAGCATTTTCGGGTAAGCTTGATCTCCGCATTCGAGCACTGCGACGACCTTGCCGGTCGCCATGTCCTGGCCGGTGATGTTGCCGACGGCGGCCTTGAGGCGCTCGATCGGGTCCTCCGACGAAATGTCGCCTGTGACAAGAGGGTCGACGCTCCGAACCGATCCCTTCAGCCGGAGCGCGCGGCGCCTCACCCGGTTGATGCCGAATCCGACATAGAGGAGCGCTCCCAGAACAGGCGCGAGCCAGGCCATCCCGATCCATCCGATCGCCGCCGGCGCCTCGCGCTTGGTCATCAACGGATGCACAGTGACCGCCGCGGCGATCGCCGCATGGAAGACGCTGACCAGAAGCGCTCGACTTTCAAGCAGCGCCGATGACCCGAGAAAATGATCCAAATCAGCGCTCTGCCATTGCCGCTTGGCGCAACTTTCCAAAAAGACTGCCAAAGACGGGTCCCGTCGTCGGAGGCGTCGATAAGGATTCCTCCGGCCAGACGCAAATCGCCTCGCTCCGGCGCCACATCGATCGCGTCGCGGACGCGATGCGTGAATCTGCGACGGGTCCAAATCGCCCGCCCGGCGATCTTGGTACTGTCGTATGCGATGACAAAAGGCGAGCCCAACCATGCCCGAAGCACCGTCTGCCGCATCGCCATCGGGTAATGCTATCGAATTGCTTCGTCGACGGCGAGAACTGGGCCCCGTAGGAGATCGCGGCTCGGGGCGGCAATAGGAGCATGGTCCATATAGACTGGGATGATCGGCTCGGATGAGCTCGACATCGACGGCCTCCGCGCCAATGGTGGTCGCACGCCGATCTTCCGCAAAGGCGAATGGGCCTGAACGTCTGCGCTCGGTGTCGCCCGCCGATCGACGTCGAACCTTTACGAGCCTTGACCGGCGCCGATCCATCCGGCATCCGACCGTGCCGCCCCATCCCGTTGGCCCGTGATGGGGCGATCGCAGATTCTGCCGGGAGCAGAACGGGAATGGACTGGTTGCCGTGCCTCAAAGCCCTTCACATCATCGCCGTCATCGCCTGGATGGCGGGGATGCTTTATCTGCCGAGGCTGTTTGTCTATCACGCCGAGGTCCCCGTCCCTTCGGCGACGTCCGAAACTTTCAAGGTCATGGAAAGACGCCTTCTCAAGGCGATCATCAATCCATCGATGTTCGCCGTGTTCATCACCGGGTCGATTCTGGCGTATCTGACCGGATATTGGCAGTCGCCTTGGCTGCAGGTAAAGTTTGTGTTGGCGCTCGGACTTGGCGCTCTGCACGGCTATTTTGCGCGATATGTGAAGACCTTCGCCAGGGACGAAAATCGTCGATCGACGCGCTTCTTTCGCGTCCTCAACGAGGTCCCGACTGTCTTGATGATTCTGATCGTCATTCTCGTCGTGGTGAAACCGTTTTAGCGCTTCGGCGATACCGCGCGCGGCGCGCGGCGACTCGGGGCCGCGGAGCAAGACGGCGTCGATCAATAGGGCAGTCCGACGTAATTTTCAGCCAGCGCGGTCTGGGCGGCCGTCGAACTGAACAGAAATTGAAGTTCCGCGGCCTGCATCTTTTGTTCGAAACCGCTCGATTCCGGGAATCGGTGAAGCAATTGGGTCATCCACCAGGAGAATCGCTCCGCCTTCCAGACGCGGGCGAGAGCCCTTTCTGCATAGGCATCGAGACCGGCGTTCGACTGTCGCTTAAAGCGTTCGATCAGCGCTTGCGAGAGATAAGCGACATCGCTGGCGGCGAGGTTGAGCCCCTTGGCGCCTGTAGGCGGCACGATATGCGCCGCATCGCCCGCCAGAAATAGGCGGCCGAACCGCATCGGCTCGGCGACGAAGCTGCGCAAGGGAGCGATGCTCTTCTCGATCGAGGGGCCGGTTTGAAGCGCCTCCGCGGCCTTCCGGTCGAGACGACGCTCGAGTTCTTCCCAGAATTTGTCGTCCGACCAATCGTCGACATGCTCGTCGAGTCGGCATTGAAGATAGTATCGGCTGCGGGTCGTCGAGCGCATCGAACAGAGAGCAAAACCGCGCGGGTGGTTGACGTAGATCAGCTCGTGCGAGACCGGCGGCTTGTCGACCAGGATGCCAAGCCAGCCGAACGGGTAGACGCGCTCGTAGACCTGCAACAGGTCTTCCGGGATGGTTCGACGACTTACCCCATGGAACCCGTCGCAGCCGGCGACATAGTCGCAATCCACCGCAAACGAGCGCCCGTCCTTCTTGTAGCGGACACTCGGATGGTCCGTCTCGATATCGTGGATGCTGACGTCGAGCGCTTCGTAGACGGTCGGAGCGCCGCTCGCGGCACGCGCGTCCATCAGATCGCGCGTCACTTCGGTCTGGCCATAGACCATGACCGCTTTGCCGGTGAGCGCTTTGAAATCGATGCGATGCCGCGCGCCGTCAAAGGCGATTCCCGTTCCGTCGTGAACGAGCCCCTCGCGACGCATGCGAGCTCCAGCGCCGACTTCTTCGATCAGCGCGACGGGCGCCCTGCTCGAGCACCCCGGCGCGAATGCGGCCGAGCACATAGGCCTGAGATTTCTGCTCGAGAATGAGTGTGTCGATCCCGGCGTTTGCGAGCAATTGCCCAAGCAGAAGGCCGGATGGGCCAGAGCCGATGATGACGACCTGACTACGCATGTCACTCCCGGGATCCGCTGCAAGCGGCTCTTCAATCGACGCCGTTGCCTCATAGTCAGACACAATTTCGCGCCGACCGACCGCCAGGGCATCGCGTGTCCTCGCCCCCGCCAGGCTTTAGGGGCCGGTGGAGGCGCCAGAAGGCGGCGGAATTCCGATCGCAGGGCTTCACTGGCGCCTGCCGTGAATTTGACAATGAGATGCGGCATACAACGCGGTCGACTTTCGCGATCCCTGCGGCCACCGCGCGAAATCGCCGCCCGGGCGGGTGCGCCAGACGAGGTCCGGCGCATGAACGAGGTCGTACAGACTGTATGCTGCGCTGAGACGCCGCCCCGCGACATGGCCCGGCTGCACGAGGCGTTGGCGCCGCTTTGAAAGGAGCGCGCGCAGTGGTCGCAAGATGTTGAAGACCCACGCCTATCCGCGCTTCGAGTACGCGCCGTCGGGCGATCAACTGAGCGGCGTCATCCGCCGCCATCCGGTTGTGATCGTCGGCGCGGGGCCGGTCGGGCTCACCGCGGCCCTCGACTGCGCCGCTCGCGGCATTCAGGCGGTGGTGCTGGACGACAACGACACCGTCTCGATTGGCTCCCGCGCGATCTGCTCGCCAAGCGTCCGCTGGAGATCTGGGACCGGCTCGCCTGCGGCGAACGCATGCTGGCCAAGGGCGTGAGCTGGAAGGTCGGAAAGGTCTTCTTCCGCAACCGGCTGTCCTACCAGTTCGACCTGCTGCCGGAGACAGACCATAAGATGCCGGCGATGATTTAACCGGGGATGTCCCGAGGAATGTTGAAAAGGGAGGAGCGGCGTTGCTCGCCTTGAGCCTTTAGGCTCGGGGTGCTGATTCCACGAAAGGAAAGCAACGCCATGAAGAAGCATACCACGTCGACCGCGATTCCCACCTATGCGTTGAAGGCCGAGGCGCTGGCGAGCATGTCGGCGAGCTTTGAACGCTTTTGTCTTGCCGCCGGGCTCGAGACGCTGAGCGAGATGCTGGAGCAGGATGCGACAGCGGCCTGTGGCGAGCGCCACGAGCGGGGTGAGCGACGCCAGGCGCACCGCTGGGGGCGGACCAAGGGCAAGATCGGCTTTCACGGTGGCAAGGTCGAGATCGAGCGTCCACGGGTTCGCGGGCTCGACGGGGCCGAGCGCGTACTGCCGAGTTGGGAGAACGCCGTCAGCGAAGACTTGCTCGGCAAATGGGCGATGAACCAGATGCTGATCAATGTCTCGACGCGGCGTTTCAAGCGTTCGGTCCGACTGCCCGAGGGAGACGTTCCGGCGTCCGACGGAGCGGGGCTGTCGAAGTCGGCGACCTCCCGACGCTTCGTGACGTTGTCGGCGGCGCGCATGAAGGCGTGGATGGAAACCAGGCTTGACGATCTCGATCTGCTGGCGATCCAGATCGACGGCATTCACATGGATGAAGATATGCTCCTCGTCGCGGCGATTGGCGTCGACGCGAACGGCGACAAACATCCGCTCGGCCTCGTCGAGGGCGCGACCGAAAACGCCACGACGGTGCAGGCGCTCATCGACAATCTCGTCGAGCGCGGACTCGATCCAACCGTGCGACGCCTGTTCATCATCGATGGCGCGAAGGCGCTGTCCAAGGCGATCCGCCGCACCTTTGGACGCGATGCGGCGATCCAGCGTTGCCAGATTCACAAGGCGCGCAACATTCTGGAGCGGTTGCCCAAATCGATGCACGCTTCGGTGCGGCGCGTCTTGCGGCAAGCCTGGGAAATGGACGACGCCGAAAAGGCCGAAACGCTCATTCGCAATCTCGCCCGCCGTCTCGAACCGGACTGGAACGGCGTTTCCGCTTCGATCCTGGAAGGGATCGACGAGATGCTCACCGTCACAAGGCTCGGCCTCCCTCGCGAACTGCGCCGCTCGCTCGCTTGCACCAACATCATCGAGAATGTCATGGGCACGGTGCGCAGGGTCTGCCGCAACGTCAAATACTGGCGCTCGCCCTCGATGGCCCTGCGATGGGCCGCCGCCGCCATGCAGGAAGCAACCAAGGGCTTCCGTCGATTGAAGGCATACAAGCATCTGCCGGCTCTGCGCGCTGCTCTTGCAAAGCAAGGCCAACAGCCGCCTTCCGACCAGGCGCTTGTTCAAATCACCGAGGCAGCGTAAATTTCAATGCGCAACGACCGCTTCGACAATTTCAACAGACGGCGGGACATCCCCGATCAACCTCCAGCAATACTATCTGGAGGAATACATGATCGATCAGTTGCGCAAGCAGAAGCTGGTCGAGCTGCGCTGGAAGCACAAGGTCATCGGCCTCGCCCAGGAAAAGGACCACGCGCGTCTGACCGTGGAAACGCCCGACGGCGTGTTCGCCATGGAGGCCGACTGGGTGATCGCCTGCGACGGCGCGAACAGCGATGTGCGCGAGATGGTCGGCGGTGCGTTTACCGGCCATTTCTTCCAGGACCGCTTCCTGATCGCCGACGTGGTCATGAAGGCGGATTTCCCCGTCGAACGTTGGTTCTGGTTCGACCCGCCCTTTCATCCGCGCCAGTCGGCCCTGCTGCATCGGCAGGCCGACGACGTGTGGCGCATCGACTTCCAGCTCGGCCGGGATGCGCCGCGGCGGAGAAGGAACCCGAACGCATCATCCCGCGCGTTCGCGCGATGCTGGGCGACAATCGGCCGTTCGAGCTCGAATGGGCCTCGGTCTATCAGTTCGCCTGCCGGCGCATCGACAACTTCCGTTACGGCCGCGTGTTGTTCGCCGGCGATGCGGCGCATCAGGTTTCGCCCTTCGGCGCGCGCGGCGCCAATTCCGGCGTGCAGGACATCGACAACCTCACCTGGAAGCTGAAGCTCGTGCTCGACGGCGACGCGCTGCCTGGCCTCATCGACACGTATCACGAGGCCGCTTTTCGTGCTCGCCTTGGCGGCGCTCCCGGATGGTTGGAGGACCCAGCCGGGCCAGGGCATTTGGTCAGCCGGCCGCCCATTTGCCGGCACACTCTCACTCGGACGCGCGCCATCGCCGCCGACGACAACCTGCTCGCCTCCACGCGCTCGACCGACTTCATCTCGCCCAAGAGCAAGGCCAGCCGCCGCTATCGCGATGCGGTGCTGGAGCTGGCCGAGGACAACCCATTCGCCCGGCCCCTCGTCAACAGCGGGCGGCTGTCCAGGCCGACGCCCTATGTCCGCTCCTCGCTGAACACGCCGGACGAGCACAGTTTTTCAGGCCGCATGCAGCCGGGCACAAATTGCGACGACGCCCCAATCACGCGTGACGGCGCCGAGGGGTGGCTCCTCAACGCGCTCGGCGAGGGTTTCACGGTCCTGACCTTCGGCGCGGCCCCGGTGCGCAAAGTGGCGTCGGGGCGCGTCCGCGCCGCCGTGCTCGCCGTCCTGATCGACCGCAAGGGCGCGCTTGCCGAACGCTACGACGGCCGGCCCGGAGTCACCTATCTGATCCGGCCCGACCAGCACGTCGCCGCTCGCTGGCGAAGCTTCGACGCGGCGAAGATCGAGCGCGCGTTGGCGCGCGCCGTCAGGGCCTGAAGGAGGCGACGATGGAATTGCAGGCCGCCGCCACCATCGACGATCCCGACGGCTTCTATGAGGAATTGATCGACAGCCAGCGCGACATGTCCGACGCGGAGGCGGCGCTGATGAACTGCAAGCTCGTTCTCATTCTCGCCAACCACATCGGCGACCGGGCGGTGTTGCGCGAAGCGCTGCGCCGCGCTGGGGGACAAACGCGCTAAAGCCGATCCCGTCGGATTGCGGCGGCGCCGGCCCGACGTCGCCAGTCCATCACGGCCCCACCAAGAACGGGAACATTGCCCATGTCCGGTTTCGCCAGCACCACCGACCTCGCCGACAAGACGATATCCTTCGAGGAGCTCGGCGCCGGCCTCTACGGCTACACCGCCGAGGGCGATCCCAATTCCGGCGTCGTGGTTAGCGACGACGGCGTGCTGGTGGTCGACGCGCAAGCGACGCCCCGCATGGCCGCCGACGTCGTCGCGCATATCCGCAAAGTGACGGACAAGCCGATCACCCATCTCGTGCTGAGCCACTACCACGCCGTGCGCGTGCTCGGGGCAGCCGGCTATCCCGGGGCGCAGATCATCGCCTCGGACGCCACGCGGGCGCTGATCGTCGAGCGCGGGGCGGAGGACATGGCGAGCGAGATCGGCCGCTTCCCACGCCTGTTCCGCGGCAAGGAGAGCATTCCCGGCCTGACTTGGCCGTACCTGACCTTTCACAACCGCATGACGCTGTGGATGGGCGGCCGTGAGGTGCAGATCATCCATATCGGCCGCAGCCATACTGCTGGCGACACCGTGGTGTGGCTGCCGGAGGAGAAGGTGCTGTTCGCCGGCGACACCATCGAGTTCGGGGCGACGCCCTATTGCGGCGACGCGCACTTCGCCGACTGGCCGACGACGCTCGCGGCGATCAAGGCGCTCGGCGCCGAGCGCGTGGTCCCCGGCCGCGGGCGCAGCCTGATCGGCGCCGCCGAAGTCGACGAAGCGATAGCCGGCACGTCGGACTTCACCAGCGACCTGTTCGCCATCGCCCGCGCCGGCGTGGCGAAGGGCGCCGCGCTCGAGCAGGTCTACGACGAGGCGATGACGGCGATGCAGCCGAAATACGGGCGCTGGGTGATCTTCGACCACTGCATGCCCTTCAACATCAGCCGCGCGTACGACGAGGCGCAGGGCATCGAGCGCCCGCGCATCTGGACCGCCGAGCGGGACGTGGAGATGTGGCGTGCGTTGGAGCGCGGGGCAGAAATGAAGTCGGCCGAGATCGGGGGCTGAAGAAAGAAGGCCCGGGGCTCAAAGCCTGAGGCCTTCTCTAGCGACAGGAGACCCGCCATGGACGCCGTCCATTACATGTCCGGTTTCGGCAACGGCTTCGAGACCGAGGCCCTGCCGGGCGCTCTGCCGGTGGGGCGAAACTCGCCGCAGCGCTGCGCCTACGGGCTTTATGCCGAGCAGCTCAGCGGCTCGCCCTTCACCGCGCCGCGCGCCAGCAACGAGCGCTCGTGGCTGTACCGCATCCGCCCGACAGTCGGGAACTGGGGGCGGTTCGAGCGGATCGACGCGCGTTTCTGGCGCACCGCGCCGTGCGCCGAAGTCGAGCTGCCGCCGGCCCCGCAACGCTGGAGTCCGCTGCCCATTCCGAATGAGAAGCTGTCCTTCATCGAGGGCATGCACACCATCACCACCGCAGGCGACGCAGGCGTCGCCGGCATGGCCGCGCATGTCTATCTCGCCACCCGCTCGATGCAGGACGAGTATTTCTACAACGCCGACGGCGAGATGCTGATCGTGCCCGAGCAGGGCGGCCTGCGCCTGCGCACCGAATTCGGCGTCATCGACATTGCGCCGGGCGAGATCGCCGTGATCCCGCGCGGCGTAAAGATGCTGGTCGAACTGCACGGCGCATCGGCGCGCGGCTATGTCTGTGAGAACTATGGCGGCGCCTTCTGGCTGCCCGAGCGCGGACCGATCGGCGCCAACTGCCTCGCCAATCAGCGTGACTTTCTCACCCCGGTCGCCGCCTATGAGGACCGCGCCACGGCGAGCCTCCTGCATGCGAAATGGGGCGGCGCCTTATGGCGCGCGGAGATCGCGCGATCGCCGCTCGACGTCGTCGCCTGGCACGGCAATTACGCACCCTACAAATACGATCTGCGCCGCTTCTCGCCGGTTGGCCCGGTGCTTTTCGACCATGCCGACCCGTCGATCTACACGGTGCTGAGCTCGCAATCGGCGACGCCGGGAACTGCGAACGTGGACTTCGTCATATTCCCCGAGCGTTGGCTGGTGGCCGAAAACACGTTCCGCCCGCCGTGGTACCACATGAACATCATGAGCGAGTTCATGGGTCTGATCTACGGGGCCTATGAGGCCAAGCCGGAGGGCTTCGTGCCCGGCGGGTTCTCGCTGCACAACACCTTGCTGCCGCACGGGCCGGATGTGGACGCCTTCACCAGCGCGAGCGCCGCCGAACTCCGACCGCAAAAACTCCAATCCACCATGGCCTTCATGTTCGAGACCTGCTTCAGGCAGCGCGTCACCGAATTCGCCGCGAACCATCCTTCGCGCCAGATCGAGTACCAGGATTACGGCGCGAGCCTGCGCACCTTGTTCGATCCCTCCCGGCGGGAGACCTGAGGCGGTGCGGCAGCGCGCTGAGAGCAACCCTTAAGCTGCTCGTCTTTTTGTCCTGCCCGCGAACGAGTTGGGGAGAATTCCCCTGCGGGCAGCGAATTTGCAGGGAACTCGGCCCTTTTTCGCGAAAATACCCGCCGGAAAGGCCTTGGATTCGAGGGGCTTGCGGCAGAATTCGGCAATAGGGGCAAAAGTCCTGGCGAGGCGCGGGCTTGGGTTGGGCGATGGGTGCGGCGAATTGACTCATGGAGGCTGGCAGGGATTCCCGAATCGGCGGTTTTCTGACTCGATGGGGGAATGTCGCCGCCGCCGGACATCGACGCGCTTTCGCCGGCCGAGCTCAAGAGCTTGGTGGTGGAGCTTTTGGAGGAGGGAGCGGAATTTCGGCGGACGATTGGGGCGCTGCGTGACGAGATCGCTCGGCTGAAGGGCGGGCCTGGTCGGCCGGACGTCAAGGCGAATGTCAAGCCGAGCGGCATGGAAAAGGCGAGCGAGGCGCAACCGTCGGACCCTTCTGGCGAGCGGCGGCGGCGGCGTGGCGGCACGCGCGCGAAGGTGACAGTTCATGAGGAGCGCAAGCTCGAGGTCGATGCGCCGACCGGCTCGCGTTTCAAAGGCTATGCGGGCTACCTGGTTCAGGATCTGATGATCCGCCCGCACGTCACCGACTTTCGCCGGGAATGCTGGCAGACCCCGGACGGCAAGACGGTGATGGCCCCTTTGCCGGCGGGTGTCGATGGTCATTTCGGACCGGAACTGCGCCGCTTCGTGCTCGCCCAATATCATCAGGGACAAGTCACGGCGGCGCGACTGGTCACGCTGTTGCGAGGGTTCGGCGTCGTGATTTCCAAGCGGCAGGTCGTTCGCCTGTTGACCGACGGCAAGCAGAGCTTCCTGGATGAAGCCCGCGCCGTGCTGCGAGCCGGCTTGACCAACGCGGCGTGGATCACGGTCGACGACACCGGGGGCGCGCCACAAAGCCAAGAACGGCTTCTGCACCCAGATCGGCAACGCGCAGTTCGCCTGGTTCGGGACCACGGGTTCAAAGAGCCGTCTCAACTTCCTCGAACTGTTGCGCGCCGGGCATGGCGATTACATCATCAATGACGAAGCCCTGGCCTATATGCGCGCCCGCGCGCTCGGCGGACCAGTCATCGCCCGCCTGAGCGAGCATGAGAATCGCGTCTTCGCCGATCGCGCGGCGTGGAACGCTCATCTGGAGCGGCCCGGCGTCGCCGCCCTGAAGGTCCATCCCGATCCCGTGCTGATCGCCACCGAAGGCGCTCTGTGGGGCAGCGTCAAGGCGCATGGCTTGCTCGCCGACACTGTGATCGTCAGCGACGACGCCGGCCAGTTCAATGTCGGCCAGCATGGCCTGTGCTGGGTCCACGCCGAACGTCTGGTTCACAAACTCGATACGTTCACCGACGCCCAACGCGCCGCCCAGCGCCGCATCCGCGCTCTGATCTGGCCGTACTATCGCAGTCTCAAGGCTTGGCGCCGCAATCCCTCGCCGGCGCGCAAGGCGACCTTGTCGGCGCGGTTCGATCGCATCTTCGGCTGCAAGACCGGCTTCGCCACCCTCGACCGTTTGCTCGCGCGCCTGCGCGCCAACAAGAGCGAATTGCTCAGGGTGCTCGAACGGCCCGAGATCCCGCTCAACACCAACGGCTCCGAGAACGACATTCGTTGCCAGGTCACCAAGCGCAAGATCAGCGGCGGAACCCGCAGCGACGCCGGCCGCGACTGTCGCGACGCCTTCCTCGGCCTCTACAAGACCTGCGCCAAGCTCGGCATCGCCTTCTGGGACTACCTCGGCGCACGCCTCGCCGTTCCAGGCTGCCAGGAAATCCCCGCCCTCGCCGAAATCGTCAGCGCACGCGCCCCCAGGCCACCCTAATCGCCAGGACTTTTGCCCCTATTACAGAATTCCCTGCGCGGGCGAGCAGGGAATTTTTTTGCGCCGAGCAGGGAATGTGCAGGGAATTTTTTGCGCGGAGCAGGGATTTCGCGCCGACTGCCGAAAAGCGCGGACGATCAAGCCCCCCGGGGCCGCGATAGGCCGCTGGCGGCGTAGATAGCGGTAATGGCAATCTGGGTCCCCGCGTTCGCGGGGTGACATATGTCAGACGGGTCAGCCCTGTCGCCCCGGACGCGGAGAGCTTGGGAGTTACCGCTAAGATCGCGAGCGGCCAATGGTTCCGCCGGAGAGTTGATTGCCATGTCCAGGGCGACGCGCGCGACGAGGATGCTGGACGAGGCGGGCGTCGCCTTCACCGTCGTCAGCTGCGACTACGATCCCGAAGCCGAGCGGATCGGCGTTCAGGCCGCCGAGGCCTTGGGCGAGCCGCCCGAGCGCGTCCTCAAGACCCTGATGGCGCTCGTCGACGGCAAGCCGGTCAGCGCGATCGCGCCGTCCGATCGCGAGGTCTCGATGAAGAAGCTCGCCGCCGCCTTCGGCGGCAAGTCGGCCCAGGCGATGCGGCCGGCCGACGCGGAGCGGCTGTCGGGCTACAAGGTCGGCGGGATCAGCCCGTTCGGACAGACGCGAAGGCTCCCGACTGCGATCGAGGCGCAGGCGATGACGCACGCCTTCGTCTTCATCAACGGCGGCCAGCGCGGACTGCAGGTGCGGCTGAACCCGCGCGACGCAGCCGCGTTACTGAATGCGATCGTCGCGCCGGTGGCGGCATGAATTGGGCGACGGACTAGCGAGCGAGTGGGAGAACATGATTGCGCTGTTCACCGATTTCGGCCTGCACGGGCCGTACACCGGCCAGATGAAGGCGGTGCTCTACGACATGGCGCCGGGCGTGCCCGTCGTCGACCTCATGGCCGACGCGCCGGCCGGCGATCCGAAGGCGTCGGCCTATCTGCTCGCGGCCTATTCCGCCTGGTTTCCGGAGCGAACCGTCTTTCTTTGCGTCGTCGATCCCGGCGTCGGCGGAGCGCGGCCGGCGCTCGTTCTCGAAGCCGACGGCAAGCTGTATGTCGGCCCCGGCAACGGCCTCTTAGAGCTCGTCCGGCGTCGCGCGCCGAAGACCCGCAGCTTCGAGATCGACTGGCGGCCGGAGCGCCTCTCGGCCAGCTTTCACGGGCGCGACCTCTTCGCCCCGGTCGCGGCGATGCTGGCCCGCGGGGACGCGCCGCCCGGCCGGCCCTGCGACGACAGCCTCGATCGCCGCCCGAGCTGGCCGGACGACCTCGCCGAAGTCGTTTACATCGATCACTACGGCAACGCCATGACGGGCCTGAGGGCGGCGATGCTGCCGCCCGACGCGAGGCTCTCGGCGGGGAAACGCCTGCTGGAGCGCGCGCGAACTTTTGGCGATCGGCCGCCGGGCGCGGCGTTATGGTACGAGAATTCCAACGGACTCGCCGAAATCGCCGTCAATCACGGGCGCGCCGACCGCGACCTCGGCCTCTCGATCGGCATGTCCGTCGCTATCGTCTGTTGAACGGAGGCGAATGCGTCGCCCGCGCAATTCGCACGGAAGGCTTGATCGCATTCCACCCCCAAGGATCGGCTCCGCGCATGAGCGAATGTCAATATGTGCGCCGCATTTCGACCGTGGCCTTAGCCTCGTGCGATCAGGCGGCCCGCGCGGCGGGATCGAACCTCGCCTTGTCTTGCCCGGCGCCGCCGTTCGCCCCGTTCGCGGCGCTCTGATGGAGGATGCGCGCGCGCGTCTCCGTGAAGCCGATGAGCCCGGCGTCTGCGAGGCGCTGCAGCGCCTCCCACGCGGCGGAATCGAGAATTTCGCTCGCCGGCGCCGAGGAAGCGAGTCGCGTCCGCTCGGCGGCGATGAGCGGCGGTTCCGCGTCGAGGACAAGAATGAGGCGCTGGGCACGGAGCTCAGCATGGAGAAGGCGTGCGCCATGGCGCGCCTTCAGATCCTCGACCAGCGCCTCCTCGGGCGGGAGCGTCTTGATCCGGATCGGGTCGCCTCCGCCCAGCATCGCCTGCATGCGCTCGATCATCGCAGCGCGGCCCGAGGGCATCGCGATCTTGGAGAAATCCTCCGCTCCGTCGAGGACGCCGTCGGCCAGAATCTGCTTGCTGGAAAGGAGATGCAGGATCGAATGCTCGATGGAATTTTCGGTGACGAAATTGACGACCGTCACCGCGCTTTTCTGGCCCTTGCGCCAGGCCCGCGCGATGCGCTGCTCGAGCTTGGCCGGATTCCACGGCAGATCGAGATTGATGACGGCGTTCGCCATCTGGAGATTGAGGCCAGTCGCGCCGGCATCCGAGGAGAGGAACAGCTGGCAGGCCGGGTCCTCGCGGAAGCGGGCGATCTCGGCCCGGCGTTTGAGTTGAGGCACATCGCCGGTGTGCCAGGCGCAATCGACGCCCATTTCGGCGGCGAGCCCGCGGACGAACTCCAGCATCTTCACCCATTCCGAAAAGACGACGATCTTGCGCGCGGGCTCCTCCAGAAGCTCGCCCAGCACGCCTTCGAGCTCTTCGAGCTTAGGGCAGACGCGGCATTCGGGATCGAGTATTGCCGGCGTGTCGCAAATCATCCGCATGCAGGCGAGATACCGCTGCAGGCGCTCGAACTCCTCCTGGGTGAGCGGGCGGCGCTGCGCGATCGAGGCTAGCCTTCGGGCCAGATATTCATAATCGTCGTAGCGCTTGGCCTGCTCCTCGGCCATAGGGACGAAGAACGTCTTCTCCGTGCGATCCGGCAGCTCGTCCTCGACGTCGCGCTTTCTCCGGCGCAGCATCACGCCGGTGAGGCACCGGTGCATCTCATCGAGGTTCTTGTAGCCTTCCGGGCGTCCGCGCTCATCGAGGTCGTAGAAATCGCGGTTGAAGCGGAACAGCGGGCCGAAGATCTCGGGATCGAGATACTGCACGATGGAATAGGTCTCGTCGATGCGGTTCTCGAGCGGAGTCCCGGTGAGGACAAAAGCGTAGGGCGAGACGAGCGATTTCACGCGCCGCGCCGTCTTGGTGTGCCAATTTTTGATGCGCTGCGCCTCGTCCAGGATCACCACATCCGGCTTCAAGAGACGGTTGATGTCGTCGGCGTCGCGCACTACCTGCTCGTAGTTGACGAGGGTGAAGAAGGCCGGCGCTCCATAGAGCTTGAGCCGCTCCGCATGGAGCCCCGCGACAAAGCGGGCGTCCCGGTTCGTGAAGCGGGCGATCTGCTCTTCCCATTCGGCTTTGACGGAGGTGGGCGACACCACGAGCACGCGCTCGACGCCCTTCTCCTGCGCCAGAATCTCGCAGGCGGCGATGGCCTGCACGGTCTTGCCGAGCCCCATCTCGTCGGCCAAGAGCGCACGTTCGTGAAAGGCGAGGTGGGCTGCGCCCTCCCGCTGATAGGGCAGGAGCGGCAGCTTGACCACATCGAAGCTGGCGCGGCCTGCCCCGACCGCTGCGAGGAATTTCTCCCGCGCCTTCTCGCGGGCCGCGAGCCGCCTCTCGCGCTCGATCCAGGGGCCGAAATGACGCGAGACCCGGATGCCGGCCGGCGCGCCGGGCGTCGCCTCGAGGAGCCGCGCCACGGTCGCCGGATCGGATCGGAGACTGCCCTTGTCATCGAGGAAGGGATCAAGAAAGGCGCGCGCCTCGGCGCTCGGAACGGGTCCTCCGAGCGAAAGGGCCGGATCTCCGTCGCGCCTAAGAAAGATCTCCACGGGCGGCGAGCCTCTCGCCCCCGCCGCGGCGAAGGCGCGCGCGCCGAGCTTTTTCCTCAGCGCGAAGAGCACGCCCTCGATATGCTTGCAAGTCCCAAGACCGTTGACGCGGTGGTCGACGCAGCCGCAGGAGTTGGTCCGGCCTGCGAGATCGCGAATCTCCACCTCATAGAGACCGCCGCCGCCCGAGCGCACGCGAAACGTCCCGTAGGGGACGAGCTTCGGCTCCAGCGCGTCGATTTTCGCAATCTCGGTCCGCCCGCGCCACCGGCGCAACTCGATCTCGTCCGAATCGGTGGTCTTCCAGCCGAGGATTTGCGGCTTTTCCAGGACCTTGCGGGCTTTGGTCGGCTTCTTGGTCATGGCCAAATCCATCGCGAATTGGGAGACGTTGGGCCTGAAGGCTGACGGAAAGCACCGGCGTTGGCGAGAGGATCAAGGGTTAACGTAGGGGATAAAATTCCCCAATCTACGGCGGGCCGAATACGGCGCCGGCGGCGCTTATCGCATGGCGGGGGTCGGCTTGAGGGCGGCCGTGCTGCCCCCGGCGCGAGGCTCTCGACGGGGGAGCGCGTGCAGGAGCGCGCGCGAACTTTTGGCGATCGGCCGCCGGGCGAGGCCTTCTGGTACGAGAATTCGAACGGGCTAGCCGAAATCGCCGTCAATCACGGGCGCGCCGACCGCGACCTCGGCCTTTCGGTCGGCGCGCCGGTCGAGATCGTCACTTGAAAGGCGGCGGGGCCGTCGCCAGTTGAGCGTCATGACGCGCATTCGTGGGAAAGCCGTTAAGGGAACCGCTTGGGCGAAGGGGCGGAAGCGTGGCGGCGGGGCGCCCGCCTCCGGCAACAAGCGCCTGGGCGAGCAGACCCGCAAGATCCTCGGCAAGCACTACGCGAACAAATATCGTGTCGTTAGACCGCGTTAAGCTGCTGTCACTGCTCAGGAAAAATGCGGACAGACAGGCGTACTGTCGGGGCTGGTCCTACGATGGTCCTATGTGACGCCGACCGTAGCCGCCGAGACCGGAAATGTCCGCTGGCGGCTCAATGTGTGGCCGGTGCTTAGCTGTATATTTGGGCACAAGGAAGGTGGAAGAATTATTGGCTTTTGTTCGGGGAGAGAATTTGCATGGCAAAAGTCGCGTCTCAATCTTGACTCAAAACGCCACAATGCTGCGATCCGCCGTCGCGACCGGAGAACCATAGCGCCCGACGATGCCGCCATCCCCAACTCTCGCCGTTTCGCGACGTTGCCGAAAAATGCAGCGAGAGCGCCGCAACACGAAGATGGAGGATCCTATGTCACGAGCGGAAGACGAAGTGAGCCGGCTGCTCGCCGGCGCGTCCAAGACGATGGCGAGCGCGCGCTGTTGCTGGCTGGTCACATCGACCGAGGCCGGCGGCGTCGACGCGCGGCCTATGGGGCGGCTGCCGCCGGACCCGGACGACAGCGAATGGACGCTGCGGTTCATCACTGACGCGCGTTCGCACAAGACCTGCGAGATAAGGCGCGCCGGCACGGTCGCGGTGATCTTTCAGCACAACACGGACGACGCCTATGTCACCGTGGTCGGCGCCGGGTCGGTGCATGATAGCGCCGCCGAGGTCCGCCGACGCTGGAAGCCCGGCTATGATCCGTTCTTCCCGAGCGAGACCGACAAGGCGAACGCGATTTTCCTCGAGGTCGACGCCCAACGCCTCGAGCTTTGGATTCGCGGCGTGACGCCGGAACCGTTCGCGATGCAGACGACGGTCCTCGAGCGCGACGCCGGGGGCGCGTGGCGGCTCATGGGCGGCGAGGGCGGCGCCGCGTGATCCCCTTCGTCCCGGACGGAGGCGCGAACGGCGCCAGGCTCGGGATTTCGGGCGTGCAATGATGCGAAACGCGGTGGCCCCGGCGATGTGCGCCGGCCTTGGGTTTTTCGTCGCGGTCCCGCCGGCGCTGGCCGGCGGGCGCGTGCTGACAACGTTCGACGTCGTCAGCATCAGGGTCCTCAATGAGCCGGATCTAGACACCACAACGCGCGTGGAGCCCGACGGCACGATCAGCTTTCCCTATATCGGCCGGATCAGGGCCGCGGGGCTGACGGAAGACCAACTGGAGCGCGCGATCGAAAGGCGATTGGTCGAGCTTAAAATCCTCGCCCACCACCCATGACTTCAGGGAAGACGGCCGCGGTTGGATCGCCAGGTCCTTGCGGGAGGATTGGGTGAACGCCTGCAGAAAGTCTCCCTCGCCGCTCGGCGAGCCAAAGGCCGGGGCGCTCGAACAAAGAAACAGAGGAGCCCGACAATCCAAGGATGAGGAACTGCTTTTGAAACAGATTCTAAGGTCAGAATTTTCTCATAATCCTCTCGACTTGAAGTACTTCAACATGGTCCAGACAGCAGCTTGCTGTTCATCGTCCATCTCATTTGGATCGAGGTACACGAGAAGGATCTCTGACGGTTTCTTACCCTCGATCCGAGACGTGACCGGTTGAGGCTGCGACGTTGCTGCTCCGATGTCCGTTGTCTGCGCCTGCGCAGACGCATGTTTCTTGCGCGGCGTCAGAGACCGAGGCTTCCGACCTTTCAGGACGCGGCCGCTTATTTTCACGCCCGCATCATTCGCGGCATAAAGAAAGAATGTCACGCACTTCTGGACAACCGCATCCGCAGCCGGGAAAGCCTTCCTGAACGCCTCGTTGAAATGTGAAGGCGTAGCGGTTTCGAGGTCGATCGCGAACATCGGGGCGTATTCCTGCCGAAGGAGCTCCAGGAGCTTCTCGGGCCAATGCCCTGCGCCATGCGCGTTCACGAGCTCCTCGAGACGCTGCGTCGGACGCCCTTGGTCTTCAATCAGACCGAGGAACCGAAGCGCGTGCATCAGCTGAGTGCCGACCACGCCTGAAAAGCGGGTCAACACGCTGCGGTCGATGCGTGAGGGAACGCCGTGCTCACCAAGATCCTGGATAAACGTCTTGAACGTCCGATACGACGTGTATGGCGGCGTTCTCACGGACTTCGCCTGTTCCGAACTACCGCCCGGCATGACGGTCTCCCCTCCATTCGGAACCCCACTACGCGCATTCGCGCCTCGCCGCAAACATACCGTATACGCCACCTGCGTCGGACAGTTCGAAATATGCGGTTGCGCTGTCCCGCTTCCAACGTAACTTATTGAGATCAACGATATTTTTCCTGAACGACCGACTCATTTCCGGCGGGGCGTCCGAGAGATCGCTTACGAGGCGAATAGCCGGCCGCGATCAGGACGATTCCGTCTTGCGGCTCCGGACGCCGCAGCTTTAGGCATGGGGCGCGCAAATGCTGTGGACGGCCGAGGCAGTCGAGAATCTCAAAAGGCTGGCGTTCGAGGGAAGAAGCGCGAGCGTCATCGCCGCAGCGCTCGGCGCGGCGTCCCGCAACGCCGTCATCGGCAAGGCGAACCGGATCGGGATCAAGCTCAACGGCGGCGGGCGCGCCTCTGCGCCCGGCGGGACGCCGGCGGTTATGCATCGAGCGCAATTGGCGGCGGTCGCCCACCCCAAGCCCGCTCCCGGCAAGCAGAACCCCGCCCCCGCCCTCTCTCGTGATCCCCGGGTCAAGCCCGGGGAGAAGAGGAAGGCGGCATGGACTCTTGCCGAAGCCGAGGTTGGGGAGATGCGACGGTTAAGGTTCGAGGAAATCCGCGAATTCGCCTGCCGATGGCCGCTCGGCGATCCGATGAGCAAGGACTTCGCTTATTGCGGGCTCAAAGCGGCGAAGGGCTGCTCCTATTGCTCCAGCCATTGGCGGATGGCCTATCAGCCGCCAAAGGCCCGAACGAGGCAAGGTCCGCATGAGCGGCGAGCGTCCCCCGCATTCGCGAATCCGTGGCGGCTGCGCTAACTAAGGCGGCGCCGCATCCTCGCGTCAAATAATCTTCTGATCGCTCGCTTCTCATTCGGGCTCCGCAAAACCGCCCTGCGGCCGCCCAGGCGCGTCGCATTGACGGTACGAGCGATCCGCGAGTATCTTCGGTTGAAGCCCGGGGACCGGGTCAAGTTCTTTCTGCATCCCGACGGCAGCGTGGTTCTCTTGCCAAAGCGTCCCGCCTCGGCGTTGCGCGGCATCGTCAAGTCCCGACGCCGCCGTCCGGTGACCATCGAGGAGATGGATGAGGCGACTGCCGAAGGCGCCTCCGGCGCCCAACCCGCCAAACGGCGATGATCGGCCTCGATACGAACGTCCTTATCCGCTATATCACGCAAGATGATCCGGTTCAGTCGAGACAGGCGGCCGACATCATCGAGCGCCTGCTTACCGAAGAGGATCCGGGCTTCGTCAGCATTGTCGCGACGGTCGAGACCGTGTGGGTCCTTGATCGCGCCTACCGTCCTGGCGCCCGGGAGATCGCCGCGGCGGTCGAACGCATGCTTCAAGCGGAGACGCTCGTCGTTGAGAACGAACAGGAGGTCTTTTCCGCTATGACCGCGCTCAAGGAGGGGCAAGGCTCGTTTTCCGATGCTCTCATCGCAGCGCTCGGCGCCAAAGCAGGCTGCGTTCATACCGTGACATTCGATCGGAAGGCATTGCGGCTTAATTAAGGGCTTTCAGCTTCCGTGAGAGAGGCCCGAGCGGTGTCCCGTGCTTTTGCCCCCCGGAAAAAGGGCGCCTCGCGGCGCCCTCGCCCTTCCGATCAATAATCCATCCCGCCCGGCGGCATCGCGGGCGCGGGCGTCTCCTTCTTCGGCTTCTCGGCCACCATCGCTTCCGTCGTGATCAGGAGACTCGCGACGGAGGCTGCGTCCTGCAGCGCGGTGCGCACAACCTTGGTCGGGTCGATGATGCCGAGCTTGAACATGTCGCCGTATTCGCCGGTCTGGGCGTCATAACCGTAGGCGTAGTCCTTGTGCTCGTTGAGCTTGCCGACCACGATGGAGGCGTCGACGCCGGCGTTGTCGACGATGTAACGGGCCGGCCACTGGATCGCCTTGCGGACGATCTCGATCCCCGTCCGTTGATCGTCGTTGTCGTGCTTCAGGCCTTCAAGCGCTTTCGCCGCGCGCAGCAGCGGAACCCCGCCGCCCGGCAAAATGCCCTCCTCGACCGCGGCGCGGGTGGCGTGGAGCGCGTCTTCGACCCGATCCTTCCTCTCCTTGACCTCGACCTCGGTCGCCCCGCCGACGCGGATCACCGCGACGCCGCCGGCCAGCTTCGCCAGACGCTCCTGCAGCTTCTCCTTGTCGTAGTCGGAGGTCGTTTCCTCGATCTGCGCCTTGATCTGGGCGATGCGGCCCTCGATGTCGGACTTCTTGCCGGCGCCGTCGACGATCGTGGTGTTCTCCTTCTCGATCCGAACGCGCTTCGCCTTGCCGAGCATGTCGAGCGTGACGTTCTCGAGCTTGATGCCGAGGTCCTCGGCGATCATCGTGCCGCCGGTGAGTATGGCGATATCCTCGAGCATCGCCTTGCGCCGGTCGCCGAAGCCGGGCGCCTTGACCGCCACGACCTTGAGGCCGCCGCGCAGCTTGTTGACGACCAGCGTCGCAAGCGCCTCGCCCTCGACGTCCTCGGCGATGATGAGCAGCGGCTTGCCCGTCTGCACGATCGCCTCGAGCACCGGCAGCAGAGGCTGCAGCGAGGAGAGCTTCTTCTCGTGGATGAGGATATAGGCGTCCTCGAGCTCGGCGCTCATCTTCTCGGCGTTGGTGATGAAGTAGGGCGACAGATAGCCGCGATCGAACTGCATGCCCTCGACGACGTCGAGTTCGGTCTCGAGGCTCTTCGCCTCCTCGACCGTGATCACGCCCTCCTTGCCGACCTTGTCCATCGCCTGCGAAATCATTCCGCCGATCGTCTTGTCGCCGTTGGCGGAGATCGTGCCCACCTGCGCGATCTCGTCGGACTTGGTGACCTTGCGGCTGTGCTTGCCGAGATCGGCCGAGATCGCCTCGACCGCTGTGTCGACGCCGCGCTTGACGTCCATCGGGTTGGCCCCGGCGGCGACCGCCTTCAGCCCCTCCTTGACGATCGCCTGGGCGATGACGGTCGCGGTCGTGGTGCCGTCGCCCGCAGTACTGCTCTGCTTGGTCGCGACCTCTCGCACCATCTGCGCGCCCATGTTCTCGAACTTGTCGGCGAGCTCGATCTCCTTGGCGACGGTGACGCCGTCCTTGCTGACGCGGGGCGCCCCCCACGATTTCTCGAGGACGACGTTGCGGCCCTTGGGGCCCAGCGTCACTTTCACCGCGTTGGCGAGAATGTCGATGCCGCGCAGCATCCGCTCGCGGGCGTCCTGTGAGAATTTGACTTCCTTGGCGGCCATTTCCATCTTCTCCATAATTGCAGGGTTGAAATCGTCCTGACCCGAGTCATCTCTTCTTGCGCGCCGCGGCGTCGGTTTCAACGACGCCCATGACGTCGCTTTCCTTCATGATGAGCAGATCTTCGCCTTCGATCTTGATTTCCGTGCCGGACCATTTGCCGAACAGAATGCGGTCGCCCGCCTTCAGGTCGATCGGAATAAGCTTGCCGCTCTCGTCGCGAGCCCCCGGCCCGACCGCGATCACTTCGCCTTCCTGAGGCTTCTCCTTTGCGGTGTCGGGGATAATGATCCCGTCTGACCAGAACGCGATCGTGCAGCGGGCGAAATTTCATCGCGTCCTCCTTCACCGCTTTTGATTTGCGCGCGCATTATGGACCTTGCGCGACAGGCTGTGGAGTCCTTCGCGCACGGAAGGCGCGCTTAAGCTCGACGCGTCCGGCTTCGCCACCCAGAGCGGACAGGGGGAATCATGATTTTGCCGACCGTCGACCCCGTGATCGCTGTGGGGGTCGTCCTTTCGACCGCCGCCACCGACGCGGTCTACGTGTTCTTCACCGCCTCCGTCGCCGCTCGCCGCCGATACGCGGCTGCGCTCTCGGCCTTCGCCGTCATCAGCTACACGTCGAACTGGGCCTATGTGCTGTTCGCCGCGCTCGGCTCCTGGATCGGCGGCTTCCTGTCGATCGCCGCTCTCGATCACGCGCCGATACGGCGCGCGTCACACGGGCGGCGCCTCGCCGCCCTCCGTCAGCAGTGGACGCAATCGCCCTCTGCGGCCCGCTCGCGCCAGGATGCGCTGAAGAGCGCGCGAAGCCCGTCGACGAGCGCGGCGCTCAGGCCCGCCAGGCCGTAGCGATCGAGCGGCACGATCTGCGCGCAGAGGTCGCTGCGGACCGCCTGCGCTGGCCGCTCCCGATCGTAATCGTCATTTGATCCGCACATCATTGTAAATCCCGAGAAAAACTTCTGTACACATATGGGGCGTCCGCCGCCAAAGACAACCGCAGGCTCTCGCCCGTCAATGTCGCGCGAACCGGGACAGTCGACGCCGAGGTCCGAGTGCGCCGCCCGCGAGACGCCAGAATGACGCCAGAATAAAGCAGCGCCTGCGTTCGCTCGGCTGCCGGATTGCGCTTGACAAGCAACTAAATGGTTGCCTATAACGTCGAAATGGAACCAAACGGTTGCATATGGCGGACATGGATGACGACGGCGTCTTTCGCGCCCTGGCCGACCCGAGCCGACGGCGCCTGCTCGACCGGCTCTATGCCAGGAACGGCCAGACGCTCGGCGAGCTGTGCCAGGGGCTCGCGATGACCCGGCAGGCCGTCGCCAAGCACCTCGCCCTTCTCGAGCAGGCGAATCTCGTCGTCTCGGAGCGGCGGGGCCGCGAGAAGCGGCACTTCATCAACCCGGTTCCGATCAACGCCATCGCCGAGCGCTGGATCATGAAATTCGAGCGCCCGCGCCTGGACGCCCTTTCATCGCTGAAGAAAGACCTGGAAGGAGAACGCGAATGAGCAACGCCGCCGAAAGCCGCTTCGTGTACGTCACCTACATCCGCACGACCGCCGAAAAACTGTGGGCGGCGCTTACCAGTCCCGATTTCGCCGAAAAATATTGGCGCGGCGCGCGCCCCGTGGCCGACTGGAGGCCCGGCGGGGCCTGGAAGCTCGTCTTTCCCGACGGCCGCGTCGCGGACATGGGCGAGTTCGTCGCCTTCGAGCCGGAAAAGCGGCTCGCGATCAAATGGCGCAACGAATTCAAGCCGGAGTTCAAGGCGGAGGGCTGGTCGCTCTGCACGATGGAGATCGAGCCCATGGGAGACGCGGTCAAGCTGACGGTGACCCACTCGATCGAGCAGGCGGACTCCAAGTTCATCGGCGCCGTCTCCGGCGGCTGGCCGCAGATCCTGTCCAACCTGAAGTCGCTCATCGAGACCGGCTCGGTCGTGCTCGGGCCGATGGAGTTCCGGACCTGACGCGACCGCCTGCAGCGGCCGCCTGCATAGGATCAGGCGCTCCGGTCAGTGAACGGCCTCATCGCCGAGCCGCCTCAGCTTGTCCGGATTGCGCATGACATAGATGCCGACGATCCTGTCGCCCTCGATCGCAAGCGCGGTCGTCTGCGCGCCGTCCCGCTCGAGGGTGATGAAACCTAGCAGGCCGTTGATGAAGGCGTAGCGTGCGATCCGCGACGGGTTCTCGGCGAAGAGTCGGGCGAGCGAAGCGTGGAACTGCATGACGTCGTCGAGGCCGACGATCGGCCGCCTGGCCGCCGGCCGCTTGCCGCCGCCGTCCGCATAGAGCGTGACGTCGGCGGCAAGCAGCGAGCGCAGCCTGGCCATGTCGCCGTTGTGGGAAGCCGAGAAGAAGGCGGCGGCGATCTCGAGGCCGCGCTGCTTGGGCATGGGGAAACGGGGCCACGCAGCGCGGACATGGCTCCGCGCGCGGCTCGCGAGCTGGCGGCAGGCCGCCGGATCGCGGCCGATCGTCCCGGGGATCTCGTCGAAGCCGACGCCGAACACGTCGTGCAGGAGAAAGGCGGCCCGCTCCAGCGGCGACAGCCGCTCGAGCGCGATCATCAGCGGCAGCGTCACGTCGTCGATCTCGTCGTCCGCCGCTTCCACGACCGGCTCCGGCAGCCAGGGTCCGACATAGGTCTCGCGCCGGCGCCGCGCCGATTTGAGCTCGTCGAGGCAGAGCCGGGTGACGACGCGGCGCAGATAAGCCTCCAGTTCGGCGACCGAGGCGCGATCCGCGTGGAGCCAGCGTAGGAACGCCTCCTGCACCGCGTCCTCCGCGTCCGCGACGGATCCCAGCATGCGGTAGGCGATGCGGATCAGCCGCGGACGCAGCGGATCGAAGCTCGCCGCGGCGTCCTCGTTCGGGTTCGGCGCGGTCACGCCGCCCGGCGCTCCTCGTGCGGATGAACGGCGCGGAAGCCGACCTGGATTCGGTTCCAGCCGTTGATCGCGACGATCATGAGGGTGAGCGCCACCTGCTCCTCCTCGGTGAACTGCGCTTTCACCGCGCGATAGACGTCGTCGGGGGCGCGTTCGCTGTAGAGCGGCGAGTCGCGCCATGCGTCGAGCAGATAGAGGCGCTGCTCCGTCTCGCCCCGCTTGCGCGCCTCGGTCGTGTGCATGTCGAGGCAGAAGGCGCAGCCGTTGATCTGCGAGGCGCGGATCTTTACGAGATCGGTGAGGCTCTCCTCCAGGCCGCCCTTGTGGAGGCCCTGGCTGAAATCGAGCCACGATTTCATCGGCGCCGGCGCGGCCGCGAACGGGTTCAGTCTCGGTGTCATCATCAACTCCTGTGTGGGGGACGTTCCGAAGGACATAACGACATAGGAGCGCCGAATGTGACATGCCGCCGGGAATTTTCCGTGGCGGGAGCTCTTCTCCGCCCAGTCGCAAGCATCAGTCCCGCGCCAAATCGACGAGGCTATTTCAGCCGCGGATCTCCCGCGATGAGGTCGAGAAAGGTCCTGACCTTGGCGGAGAGGTATTTCCGGCTCGGATAGACGGCGAAAAGCCGTCCGGCAGTCCCAGCGGAACTGGGCAGAACCAGTTCCAGGCGCCTCTCCGCGAGATCCTCCCGGATCAGCCAGTGGGGCAGGAAGGTGACGCCTAGGCCCTCGAGAGCCGCAAGATGCAGCAGGGCCTCGTTGGCGCTTCGCAGGACCGGGTCGAACTTGATCATCTGACGCCCGTCGGGCCCGTCGAGGGCGACGACGCCGTCGACCGAGAAGGAAAGGCAAGCAGCGCGCGACCGTTGAGTTGGGCCACCGACTTGGGCCGCCCGATGCGGTCGAGATACGCGGGCGCGGCGA
This sequence comes from uncultured Alphaproteobacteria bacterium, assembly GCA_963758335.1. Classification (GTDB taxonomy): domain Bacteria; phylum Pseudomonadota; class Alphaproteobacteria; order Rhizobiales; family Beijerinckiaceae; genus Roseiarcus. The sequence goes on from CAVWVF010000006.1 coordinate 882,822, forward strand.
CGAGGTGAAGGGGAATCTTCGCGAGGAGACGCGCGATGAGGATCAGGCTCGGCCGTCGCGCGAAGGGCGAGGTCGAAGCCTTCCTCGACGAGGTTCACCAGGCGTCCGCTGAGATCGATGTCGAAGCGCACGTCCGGATAACGGGCCCGGTAGTCGGCCAGTACGCCGCGAAGACAGGATTGGCCATCCACACCGGCGCGGTCAGCCGCAAGACCCCGCGCGGCGTCACGACCGTCTGGCTGACGGCGGCCTCGACCTCCTCCAATCCGTCCAGCATTTGCCGCGCCTGCTCGAAATACAGCGCCCCGGTTTCGGTCAGGCTGACGCGGCGGCTCGTGCGATTGAAGAGGCGCGTGGGGGAGGCGCTGCTCGAGGTGGGCCACATGCTTGCTGGCCATGGCCGGCGACAGGCCCAGCCGGTCCGCCGCGGCGGTGAAGCTTTTCAGCTCCGCCACCGTGCAAAGAACGCGCAGGCTCACCAGGGTGTCCATCGGATCGTCAACTCACAGGAAATGCTGCATCAACGCAACTCATGATGATTGAGGGATCGTCGGCCATACATGAAGGCAAGGTCGGCCCCGATCGTCGGGCGGCGGCTGCGCGGCGCGCTACGTCGCGTCTTTCTGCGGCCCGCTCGACGCAGTTGGGCGCGTCTGAACAAGGGAGAAGACGATGAAGGCGGTGCGGTTCGACAAATACGGCGGGATCGACGTCCTCCAGGTGGTGGACGCGCCCGTCCCCGAGCCCGGTCAGGGAGAGGCGCTGGTCAGGGTCAAGGCCGCATCGATCAACCCCGGCGAAGCAAAAATCCGGGAGGGACTATTTCACGCCTACTTCCCGGCGACTTTCCCCTCGGGCGAGGGCAGCGACCTCGCCGGGGTTGTGACGAAGGTCGGTCCGGGCGTTGGCGGCGTGAAGGTCGGCGACGAGGTCATCGGTTTTACCGATGAGCGCGCCAGCCACGCCGAAGGCGTGGTCGTGAAGGCGCAGAATTTGATCCCGAAGCCTGCGAATGTGTTCTGGGAGGTCGCCGGTTCGCTGGCCGTCGCCGGCAGCACGGCCTACGCCTGCGTCCGCGCGGTGTCGCCCGAGGCCGGCGACACGGTCGCCGTGTCGGGAGCCGCCGGCGGCGTCGGATCGATCGCCGTCCAGCTCGCGAGACGAGCGGGGGCGCATGTGATCGGCATCGCCGGTCCGGCCTCATGACTGGCTCGCCGCGCACGGGGTCAAGCCCGTGGCTTATGGCGAGCGCCTGGCGGACCGCCTGCGCGGGACGAAGATCGACGCGTTCATCGACGCCCACGGCGCCGGCTACGTGAAGCTCGCCGTCGAACTCGGCGTGTCACGCGCGCGGATCAACACGATCATCGACTTCGTCGCGGTGCAGGAATACGGGGTGAAGTCCCAGGGCAGCGAAGCGGCGAGGAACGCCACGGTCCTGGCCGAGCTTGCGGGGCTGGTCGCCTCGGGCGATCTCGACGTGGCGATCGCCGCGACCTTCCCACTGAGCGACGTCCGCCTGGCGTTCGCGCTGCTCGAGCAGGGCCACACGCGGGGAAAGATTGTCCTCGTTGCCTGATCGACGGCAGCCAGGCGTCCGATTTGGGACGCGGCCCGGGAGGTCCTGAGAGGCAGCAACGTCCGCGAGCGGCGATGTGGGGGCCAAGACGCGCAGGCGGATGAGCCGCCGGCCCCAGGAAAAGCGTGCAGACAAGATCGGTGATCTCCTGGCGTCGGGGAATGAGGCTCCGTGGCCGCAAGTTCGCACTCGACTGAGCCGCCTGCTGGCAGGTCGGTCGGTTTACTTCAGCTACGGAGCCCGGCCGCGCCTACCGAGCGCTCAATCGTCACGTCAACGAGCGCGTTCGCCGCTTTTTCGCCAATCGACGCGAGGAGCCCGGACGAGGCACACGACAAACCGGGCGTGGCCTTGAACTCGGCCGCAACGGCTTCGAGCGAATCGACCGACAGGGTCGAGGCGACCATCGGCATGCCGGTCAGCGCGGCGGCGCGGGCGGTCGCGAGATCGCCACGGCCGTCCTGAGCGCAGAGTCCGATCACGCCGATCGGGCTCATGAACAAGGGCGACGGCAGTTTTCATGCCGAAAAGCTCGACGGACAGGTCGCGCTGCCCGGCGCCGACGAACATCCGTGGCGGCAGCCCCCATTTGTATCAAACGCGGGACAACTGGACAGGAACGAGCGACGAAGGGCTTGTCCCCACCCGCGGCCGTTATCGCGGAAGAGCAACACCTGTCAGAAGCGCCTTCGGGTCCTTCGCTGCCTGCGGGTATATTCATCGGTGATCTCCCCGATGATTCTTGCGCCGTCACCTGCGCCGGTGACGGCGGGCGCATCGCCGAGGGAGCCTTGCGCCGTCCTGAGGGCCCCCTTCACGTCGTCGATGGTCAGGACACGCTTTTTGACGAGAAGGTCCAAAATTGCGATTGCGATCGCGCCGCCGACCATGGCGATTCCGGACGGACCGATGCTCTTGGACGCATTTGACACGGACGCAAACCCTCAAGACCTTTGGCGGACATCGTTTAGCTGGACGGCCCGAACAAGACCGCGATCGCCGAACGCGTCGGTTCTTTCAAACTGCAGTCGTTTCAGAAATCGCGACGCTCAAGCGAAAACTGAAACAGCCGGATCTTTAAGCTGCCGCGGGAAGGAACGCGATAATTGCGCCGGCGCACTCAAGGCGGCTGCTTGGAACTCGTGAGTTCGCGAGCCCACCGCCCCTCATGCCACCCTTCTCTTGTCGTCGCCTTCGGCGGTTGATAGGCCATCCGGCAGTGGCCCGCGCAATAGGAGTGGCCTGGCGCCGGCTGTAGCCCACAATAGGCGAAATCCTCGCTCAACGGATCGCCCAGCGGCCATCGGCAGTCGAGGTCGCGGATTTCCTCGAACCCCACCCTGCGCATCTCGCCGACCACTGCCTCGGCAAAAATCCAGCGCGGCTTCTTCGGTTCGCGTGGAAGGGCAGGGGCGAGGTCTCGCTTGCAGGTGACGGGCTTGGAGCGAGGAGCAGTCGGCGCCCGGGGCCGTTCCGTGCGTGCTGGCGTCCCGCCGGGAGCTGAGCCGCCCCCGCCGCCATTGAGCTTGATCCCGACCCGGTTCGCCTTGCCGATCACCGCGCTGCGCGACGGTGCGCCGAGCGCCTCGGCGATGTGACAAATATGGGGAGAGCCTGGACCGGGCGAAGCGTCCGAATCGTTCTTGGAGGCTGCTCCCGCGGCCTGGCGACGAGGACGGTCGGCGGATGCAGCCACAACTGGACAAAAGAACAAGCGGCTGCCATCGTCCGACAAATCCTATCGCCCTCGGGGAGTCCGCATGACCACCGTCGCCAGTCCCACCCCAGCCGCGCGCGCGGACGTTCCCAACGATCTCGCCGCCTTCTGGCTGCCGTTCACCCCGAACCGCGCGTTCAAGCAGCGCCCGCGGCTCATCGCGCGGTCGAAGGACATGCACTACTTCACGCCCGAGGGGCGCGAGATCCTCGACGCCACTGCGGCGCTGTGGTGCTGCAACGCCGGCCACAACCGCGCCCCGATCGTTTCCGCGATCCAGCGGCAGGCGGCCGAGCTCGACTTCACCCCGACCTTTCAGTTCGCGCACCCGCACGCGTTCCAGCTCGCCTCGCGCCTCGCCGAGCTCGCTCCCGCCGACCTTGATCACGTGTTCTTCACCAACTCCGGATCGGAGGCGGCCGACACGGCGCTGAAGATCGCCATCGCCTATCACAACGTGCGGGGCCAGGGCGCGCGCCAACGGCTGATCGGCCGAGAGCGCGGCTATCACGGCGTCGGCTTCGGCGGCATCTCGGTCGGGGGCATGGTCAACAACCGAAAACTCTTCGGCATGCTGCTCGCCGGCGTCGACCATCTGCCGGCGACCTACAGCCGCGAGCACCAGGCCTTCACCAAGGGCGAGCCGGAGTGGGGCGGCCATCTCGCCGACGCGCTCGAGGGGATCGTCGGCCTGCACGACGCCTCGACCATCGCCGCCGTCATCGTCGAGCCGATGGCGGGCTCGACCGGCGTGTTGCCGCCGCCGAAGGGCTACCTGAAGCGCCTGCGCGAGATCTGCGACAAGTACGGCGTCCTGCTCATCTTCGACGAGGTCATCACCGGCTTCGGCCGGCTCGGAGCGCCCTTCGCCTCGGAGCGCTACGGCGTCGTTCCCGACATGATCACGTTCGCCAAGGGCGTCACCTCCGGGACCGTGCCGATGGGCGGCGTCATCGTGCGCAAAGGGATCTACGACGCCTTCATGCAGGGGCCCGAGCACGCGATCGAGCTCTTCCACGGCTATACCTATTCGGGGCATCCGCTCGCCTGCGCGGCGGCTCTGGCGACGCTCGACGTCTATCGCGACGAGCGGCTGTTCGAGCGGGCCAAGGCACTCGAGCCGAAATGGTGCGACGCGATCATGAGCCTCAAGGGGCTGCCGAACGTGGTCGACATCCGCTGCGTCGGCCTGACCGGGGCGATCGACCTCGCGCCCATTCCCGGCAGCCCGACCCTGCGCGGCTACCACGTGCTCGAGCATTCGTTCCACGAGCAGGGCGTCATGCTGCGCATTTCCGGCGACACGATCGAGCTGACCCCGCCGCTCATCATCAGCGAGAACGAGATCGGCGAGATCATGGATAAGGTCGCGGCGTCGATCAAAGCGGCGGCGTGAACGGGCGCGTCTTGCGGCAAAGGCCCGGGAATTGCGGAGAGCGGCAAATCGATGGAAGGCCCATTGTCATATCCCGTGCCTGCCAACGAGCCGGGGCGAGTCGCGGCTCTCCGTGCGTTTGAAATCCTGGACACCCCGCCGGACGTCGCCTACGACGATATCGGAGAGCTGGCGGCGCAGATCTGCCAGTGCCCGATAGGATATATAAGTTTCATCGACGACGAGCGCCTGTGGTTCAAGGCCAAATACGGCCTGCCGCCCGACTTCAATCAGTGCCCGCGCGAGATCGCCCTCTGCTCGACCACGATTTGCGGTCGAACTCGTCCTGGTCCCCGACCTGCGTAAAGACGCACGCTTCAGTCAGAACCATTTCGTGACCGGCGATCCGCACTTGCAGTTCTATTGCGCCATGCCGCTGATCACCGAGGAGGGCTACGCGGCTGATCACCGAGGAGGGCGACGCGTTGGGGACGCTCTGCGTCTCCGATTTTGAACCGCGGCAACTGACATTCGATCAGGCCGAATCCATGCGCCGGCTGTCGCGCCAGGTACTGTCGCAGCTGGCGCTGCGGCGAAAGCTGATCGAATATCACCAGACGATCAAGGACCTCGATCAGGCCCGCGCCGAGGCCGCCGCCGAAAAGGCGCGCACCGACGAGCTCCTCATCAATATTCTGCCGCCTTCGATCGCCGGCGAACTCAAGACCAGCGGCAAGGTGCCGCCGAGATACACGTCATCCGCAACCATTTTGTTCACCGACTTCAAAGGCTTCACGCTATTGGCCGAGCGGACCGAGCCTGTCGCGCTGATCGGCCTGCTCGATCAATATTTCAGCGCGTTCGACGACATCGTAGCCAAGCATGGGCTGGAAAAGCTCAAGACGGTCGGCGACGCCTACATGGCTGTCGGTGGCGTGCAGACGGCCAGTCGCCGGCACGCGATCGACGCCTGCCTGGCGGCGCTGGAAATGCAGGCGACGGTCGCTCGCATGAAGACGTTGCGCGAGAAGATGCGGCTGGAGGCGCTGGAGCTGCGGGTTGGACTCCACACCGGACCGGTCATTTCCGGCGTCGTCGGAAAAAGCAAATTCACCTTTGATATCTGGGGAGACGCGGTCAACACGGCTGCGCTGATGGAGGCGAATGGCGCGCCCGGCCGGATCAATATTTCGGAGACGGTGGCCGGACAGGTCAAGACGCTCTTCGACCTGGAGCGGCGCGGCCCGATTGTCGCAAAGCATGACCGTGCGCATGAGATGTTTTTCCTCAATCGCGTGATGCCAGAGTTTTCGCGCGACCCGGAAGGCCGCTCGCCGAACCAAAGCTTCGCAACCGAATGCAATCGCCTGCTCACCGGCTTCGCCGGCTAGGTGCGGATGGCGGCGGGATACGCAGAAATTGCGCAACGCCCAAGTTCACAATAGTCCGATCGGCCTGTATGACTCGGGTAGCCCGCGGGTTTAAGCGGGGTCGCAAAAGCGTATGGAAGCGAACGGGAGAGGTTGATGAACTCGAAATTCCTCAAGTCGTCCTTGCTGGGCGCAATGCTCGCTGTCGCGCTCGGCGTCGCGCCAGGGCTTGCCAAAGGTTGGAAGACCGTCGTGATCGGCATGGAGGGGGCCTACGATCCCTGGAACCTGACCGATTCGAGCGGCAAGATCGTCGGCTTCGAGGTCGACCTCGCCGACGACCTCTGCAAGCGCATCAACGTCGAATGCAAGATCATCGCCCAGGACTGGGACGGCATGATCCCCGGCCTGCAGGCCGGCAAATTCGACGTCATCATGGACGGCATGTCGATCACCGAGGAGCGGCTGAAGACGATCGATTTCTCCAAGCCCTACGCCTCTTCTCCGGCCGCCTTCATGGCGCCGAAGGATAGTCCGCTCGCCAAGCTGGCCGATTCCGGCAAGGTCTTCAATATCACGAAAGACCCAACCGGCGGCGAGGCCGCGATCAAGGAGGTCCAAACGGCGCTGAAGGGCAAGACCGTCGGCGTTCAGTCCTCGACCACCCACGCCAACTTCGCCGGCCAGTATCTGAAGGACATCGCCACCGTCAAAGAATACAAGACCACCGACGACCGCGACCTCGACCTCAAGTCCGGCCGCATCGACGCGGCGCTCGACGACTATCCGACGGTCGCGGCGGCGGTCGACAAGCCCGACGCCAAGGACTTCGCCATCGTCGGACCCGAATTCACCGGCGGCCCCTTCGGGGTGGGCGAGGGGATGGGAATCCGCAAGACCGACGCCGACCTGACCGCCAAGTTCAACGCGGCGCTCGACGCGGCCTTCGCCGACGGGTCGGTGAAGAAATACAGCATGCAGTGGTTCAAGATCGACACCACGCCGTAAGGCGGAAGGCGCGCCGCTCCGTCTGACGGCGGGGCAGCGCGTCTGCGCGGGGCGGCGGTGGGCGTCTTCGGCATATTCGGCTTCGGCCCGGGCGGCTGGGGCCTCGCGCTCCTCGAGGGCGCGGCGATGACGCTGCTCGTCTCCGCCTGCGGCCTCATGATCGGCGCCGCTCTCGGCGCGCTCATCGCCTGGGCGCGGCTCTCGGGCGTGCGGCTCGCCGGCGCGGCGGGCGAGGCCTATGCGGCGCTCTTCCGCGGCCTGCCCGAACTGCTGGTCGTCTATTTCGTCTATTTCGGCACGTCGACGCTGCTGACCGACGCCGCGAACCTCGCGGGCTACCAGGGCTTCGTCGGCGTGCCCTCGTTCCTCGCCGGGTCGCTCGCGGTCGGGGTGATTTCCGGCGCCTATCAGGCGGAGGTGTTTCGCGCCGCCTATCTCGCCATCGCGCGGGGCGAACTGGAGGCGGCGGTCAGCGTCGGCATGAACCGGCTCCTGATGTTCCGGCGAATCATCAAATCATCGTGCCGCAGGTGCTGCGCTTCGCCCTCCCTGGCCTGGGCAATTTGTGGCGGGTGGCGCTGAAGGATTCTTCGCTGATTTCGGTCACCGGGCTCTCGGAACTGATGCGGGTGAGCCAGGTCGGGGCCGGCTCGACCCATCAGCCGTTCGCCTTCTATCTCGGCGGGATGGCGCTTTATCTTGCCATGACGCTCGTCTCGAACCGGGCGTTCGATGCGGCCGAGGCGCGCGCCACCCGCGGCATGCGCCGCATCACGGGGTAGGGCGATGGACTGGGGTTTTCTCGCCGCAACCTTCACGCGCCTCATCGGCGCCCTGCCGCTGACGCTCGAAGTGTGGGCGCTCTCGGTGATCCTCGGCGGGATCGTCGCCGCGGGCGTGACGTGGATGCGGGTCAGCGGCTCGAAGCCGCTCGAGGTCCTCGCGCGCGCCTATGTCGCGCTCTTCCGCGGCACGCCGCTGCTCATCCAGCTCTTCATCGTCTACTACGGCCTCGCCTCGCTGCCTCTGGTGCGGGCCAGCGTTTTCTGGCCGTTCCTGCGCGACGCCTTCGACTGTGCGGTGCTGTCGCTCGCGCTCTGCACCGCCGGCTACCAGTCCGAGATTTTTCGCGGCGCGCTGCTCGCCGTGCCGCACCCGCAGGTCGAGGCGGCGCGCGCCTGCGGAATGTCGAGGCTGCTCCTGTTCCGGCGGATCATTTTTCCGATCGCGCTCCGCCACGCGCTGCCCGCCTATTCGACCGAGATGATCTCGATGGTGAAGGCGACCGCGCTCGTCTCGCTCATCACGCTGTGGGACGTGATGAGCGTGGCGCTGAAAATCCGCAACGACACGCTGGTCACCTACCCGCCGCTGCTTCTGGCGGGGGCGATCTACTTCACCGTCAATTACGTCATCGGCGCCGCCTTCCTCGGGCTCGAGCGGCGCCTCTCGCCGCACCTGCGCGCGCGTCCGAGCTGAAGGGGAAACGAGCATGCCCGCCGAGACGCCCGCCCTCGAAGTCGTCGGAATGCGCAAGCGCTTCGGCGCGCTCGAAGTCCTCAAGGGGATCTCGCTCACCGCCAACGACGGCGACGTGATCTCGATCCTCGGCTCCTCGGGCTCGGGCAAGAGCACTTTTCTGCGCTGCATCAATCTCCTTGAGACGCCCGACGAGGGGGTCGTCACCGTCGCAGGCGAAGTCATCAAGATGCGCCGGCGCCGCGACGGCCGGGCCGAGCCCGCCGACCGGCGCCAGGTCGACCGTATCCGCTCCGAGCTCGGCATGGTGTTCCAGAGCTTCAATCTGTGGTCGCATCTGACGGTGCTGGAGAATCTCATCGAGGCCCCGGTGCATGTGCAGAAGCGGGGGCGCGCCGAATGCGTCGAGGAGGCGCGGGCGCTGCTCGCCAAGGTCGGCATCGCCGACAAGTGGAGCCACTATCCCGCGCATCTGTCGGGCGGTCAGCAGCAGCGCGCGGCGATCGCGCGCGCGCTCGCCATGCGGCCGAAGGTAATGCTGTTCGACGAGCCGACCTCGGCGCTCGACCCCGAGCTCGTCGGCGAAGTGCTACGCGTCATGCGCGCGCTCGCCGAAGAGGGGCGCACCATGCTGGTCGTCACCCACGAGATGGGCTTCGCCCGCGACGTCTCGACCCGGGTGATGTTCCTGCACCAGGGGCTGGTCGAGGCGGAGGGCGAGCCGGACGCGCTGTTCTCCGGGGCGACGTCGGAGCGGTTCCGGCAGTTCATTTCCAAGGAGCGGTAAGAGGATCTGGCCTCTGACGCGCGCTGCCGGTGAAGTTTCCTGTCCGGCCTTACTGGCGCCCTTTCAGGGCGCTTCACGAGTGACCGTAATCGATTCGCCAACTATCGTTGCATTATCCAATTCGGAGCGGCCATGCCTCGTCTGTTCACGGGATTGGAGCTGCCCGAGACCGTCGTCGGCCAGATCGCGCTCGCGCGCGGCGGGATCTCCGGCGCGCGCTTGCTCGAGACCGAGGATTACCACGTCACGCTGCGCTTCGTCGGCGACGTCGACGCGCGGATCGCACGCGAGATCATCGAGACGCTCGGAGAGATCCGCCGGCCGGCCGCGCCCGTGCGCTTCGACGGGCTCGGCTGGTTCGGCGGCGACCGGCCCCGCGCCGTCGTCGCCCGGATCAGGGCCGACCCGGCTCTGGCGGAGCTGCAGGCCGAGCAGGAGCGTCGCCTGCGGCGCATCGGCGTTCTGCCCGAGACGCGCAAGTTCATGCCGCATGTGACGCTGGCGCGACTTCGCAACGTAGGCGCCCGCGCGGTCGCCGATTATCTCGCCTCGCGCGGGTCGCTCGCGGTCGAGGCCTTCACCGCGCATCGGTTCGTCCTCTTCTCCGCGCGCGGGGGCTCGGGCGGCGGCCCCTATGTCGTCGAAGCGGCCTATCCCCTGAGTTAGGGCGCCGACTCTAACACTCGTCGCCTTCTGGCGACTTTTTCGAGGAGCAGGCGCGGTCCGGACGCGGCCTTCCGCAGCGTGGCCGAACCACCCCCGGCGCCGCGGGTGAACACTCGATGCATGCGACATCGCGGCGCTTGACGACGCGGTCGGGCCATGCTGGGAATGGCGGACAATGATGAGCATGCACGGCGCGGAGTGAGGCGACATCCCTACCGATCGCGTGAGACCGTCGTGATCCGCACCCGAACCGCCGGCGTCGCGGCGCCAAGAGGCCCGAGCCGGCCGCGGGCATAGGCGCACGCTGTTGAGGGATGGGCCCGAGGCCTGATGCCGGCAGGCCGCATGGACCGGCGGTCGCTCTGGCCAAGGGGAGGAATTATGATTTATCCGGAGCCAGCAAAGAGGTGGGGCACGGTCGGGCTCGAGCCGTCGCTCGACGAGCTGCTTTCCGATCAGATGGCGATCGCCCTGATGCGCGCCGATCGCGTCACGGTCGAAGACGTCCGGCAAATGGCGTCGAACGCCAAGCGGCGTCTGAAAGCCAGGAGACGGCGCCCGACCCCGCCGGGCATGCGCAATGACACAGCGCCTGCAGGTATCGGCCAGCCATCGATCTCGGCGCTCGCGCTGCAGGACGATGCCTCCCTTGCCACGCTCGGCCTTCGGCGAGACCAGGTCGCCCACCTGAGGATCGGGGGGCCAGCCGATGTCGGGGAAGTGGGCCGGATGCTCGTGCATGTCGGGCTCGATCCAGAAGAGGTATCGCTGCCGTTGCCTGTTCAGGTCGATCTCCACTTGACCTGTGCCGGATGCACGGAACGACCGCGATGCTTGCGCTGGTTTGCTGCTGGTGAAGCCGATGACGGCTACCGGATGTTTTGCCCGAACGCACCGATGTTTGATCGGATGCGACAGCTGCAACGGTGGCGAAATACGCCGCTTCGCCCGACGGACAACCCCAGCAAAAATGGATGGGTCGAGAGCAAGGCCGCATGAGCGCGTCCAACTCATGAAGCGGCGAGATCGGCAATAGCCCGACTGGCGAGGCCGATGGTGCGCCCGGAATCAAAAACATCCTGTTCCCGCGCGAAAGCTCCCTGTTCTCGTGCAAAAACTCCCTGTTCCGCGGAACAAAACTCCCTGTTTTCCGGACCGGGAGCGGCGGTCGGCGACCGCCTGGGCCGATCTCCGCGGCGGTCCGGCGCGACGGCTGCGCCCGTCGGCGCCGCGTCTGTTACGCCCGCAGGCGGCTGTGAAAATCCTTGGCGAAAGTCATATTCTGTGCTACGTTTGTTCTGCAAGGACGTTCCGTGGGAAAGCGGCATGAGCAAAAGACTCCATCCTTCCCGAGTCGATGGCCGGGTCGAGCTTGGCAATGTCGATCGGAGCAGCGCCTGGAATTTGCTTCGGTTATCCGGCTACCTGCTCTAACCCTTTGAAAACGCTCGAAACGGCAATGGGCAGGCCTTGTAACAAGTTGGCATGAATGCGCGGTCGGCGCCCCGTCCGTGTGGCGTCGGCGCCTCGGTTTCTCGGTTCTTGGCCGCGATGACGGCGGCGGTTCAACCCGGCCGCATCATGCTCTAACGTCTGCCGAGCGCCGCCGCGTCCGCCTCGATCCGCGCGATTCTGCCTTCTACGCCGCGATCCGCGCCGAAACGCCCGTCTTCTTCTGGGAGGATTACGGTTTCTGGTGCTTCGCCGCCCATGCCCACGTTTCGACCTTGTTGCGCGACAAACGCTTCGGCCGGCAGATCCTCCATGTGATGCGCCGCGAGGAGCTCGGCTGGCCGGAACCCAAAGCCCATCTCGCCCCGTTCGACGCGCTCGAGCGCCATTCGCTTCTCGAATTGGAGTCGCCCGAGCACACCCGGCTCAGGACTCTCGTCAACCGCGCCTTCGTTTCGCGCCAGGTCGAGAAGCTCGCGCCCCGCATCGCCCAGCTGGCGCACGAGCGGATCGACTCTTTTGAGGCCAAGGGGTCCGCCGACCTCATCGAAGAGTTCGCCACGCCCATACCGGTCGCCGTCATCGCGGACCTCATCGGCGTTCCGCGCGAACTCGCCCCGAAAATGCTCGGCTGGTCGCACCGGATAGCTGCGGCCGGCGCGGTCCCGCCAAGCCCCGCAAATCCTATCCTTCGCCCGGATTCGCGCCGGTTCATCAGCGCCGTAGCCCTCGCCGTCGACTTGCACCGGCTCGCATTTGCGCGCACTGACATGCCCCCGCAATGTCAGAAGATAGGTGGATTGGATGACCATTCGCGCATTGAACAAGCTCGTCGCCAGCAGGATCGACACCCTCCCGCCCGGCAACCATGGCGACGGCGGCGGCTTGAACCTGCTGGTCACGGACAACGGCCGCTCATGGGTCTTCCGCTTCACCAGCCCGGTCACCGGCAAGGTCCGCGAGATGGGCCTCGGGCGAGCCGGGACGGGCGGCGTGAGCCTCGCGGCGGCACGGGCTGAACGCGACCGGCTGCGGGCGAAGCTCCGCGACGGCGTCGACCCCCTCGAAGCCCGCCGGCACACCCGCGAGGCCCAGCGTCGCCGGGCGGCCGAGGACGAAGCCCGCAAGACCGTGCGCGAGGCGGCCGAGGCCTATGTCGCCCAGAAGGAACGCGAGTGGGGAGCAAGCTCGCTCGCTAGCTGGCGGCGCTTCGTCGAGCGCGACATCGAGCCCATCGCCAAGCTGCCCATCGACGGCGTCGGCCTCACCGAGATCAAGCGCGCTGTCACGCCGTTCGTCGACGCGGGCCTTCTCGATACCGCCCGTGGCGTGCAGGCGCGGATGCAAGCATTGCTCGACTACGCGGGCGAGCATGGCTGGCGGCCCGAGGATCGGCGCTCGCGCTTCTCTCAGATCGCGCCCCGGCCGCGGAAAGGCGACGAGCCGAACCATCACCCTGCGCTCATGCCGGATCGGGACGCCGACGCGATCCGGGCGGTCGTGGCGCGCTTGAGGGCCAGCCCGAGCATGTCCGCGCTCGCGCTCGAATTCGTCATCTTGACCGCCGTCCGGGTGTCCGAAGCCACCGGGGCGACATGGGACGAGATCGACCTCGACAAGGCGCTTTGGAACATCCGCGGGCCTCGCATGAAGATGCGCCGCCCGCACGTCGTCCCGCTATCGGATCGGGCGATGAGGATCCTTGTGGCGCTGCATGAGTCTTCCCGAAATCGGGAAGTCTACGTCTTCCCCGGCGCCCGGACGGGCGGGCATCTGGTGCGCAACAGCGTCTATGACCAAGCTCGAAGGGTCAGCGACGGCCGGGCGTCGACGCATGGCTGGCGATCGACCTTCCGCTCATGGTGCGCCGAGACAGGCGTTGCGTTCGAGGTCGCCGAACTCAGCATTGCGCACGCCAAGGAGAAGATCGTCGCATCCTATGATCGGGTGGCGATGATCGACCGTCGCCGCGTCGTGATGCAGCAATGGGCGAACTGGCTGGATGGGCCGGCGACGGCGGACGTCATTCCTTTGGCGGATCGGCGGGTTTGACCCGCACCCGGTAGTGCTTGTCTAGCTGCGCCGCCCATTCGCAGGGACAGACCTCGATCTGCTCATCGGGGATTTGCGTCCACGACCGTGAGCCGTGCAGGCCGAATCCTGTGACGGGAGTGATGCTGTTGTGGACGACGACCTTACCCTCGGGAATGTCGGCTGCGCTCTCCGGAGGCTTCCGGAGATATTTCATCTCGACCTTGCGATTGTGCTCACGAATGGGAGCCATGATCGCGGCGAGCGACTTTTTCTTCGGCTTCGTCGTCATTTGGTGGGTTCTCCTTTGTCAGGGCCGGCATTGTTCGCCGCCGCCCGGCGCTTTTGCAAGGGTTTGAGCGACGCCGCTTTATTTTGCACGGAGGCTTGCAGCTAATTAGCACGTCGGCCAAGTGGGACATCAGCCGGGCGACGTCCGCCCGCTGACAGGAGAACCGACATGACCAAGACCGCCCGCAAGACAACTCCGGGCCTCGCCCGCCTCCGCAAGGCCCCCGCCGCCGAGGCGATCCGCTCGGCCGTCCTCGCCGACCAGACGACCGGCCGCCGCAAGGCCCGCGCCCGCATCGACGCACAGACGGCCAAGGACGCCCCTGCCGCCGTCGCGGCCCCGAAGGCCCGGCGCAAGGCCGCAACGCCAGCCACCGCCCGCCCTGCGAAGGCTCAGCCGCATTTCACGCGAGGCGTCCCTGTCGCGCCGACTCCCGTCCCGACGCCAGCGCAGAACATGGCGGGGATGAGCCGGGCGAACGCCGAGCTTTATCTCGCCGCCGCCGAGGGCCGGATGCCGACCCCGCCCGACTTCTCAAAGCCGTCCTATGCGCCCGATCGCAAGCGCCTCGCGGAGCTTGTCGCTTTGGCCGAGGCGGGCGACGCGGCGGGGCTACGCGCCTATAGCGTCCGTGTCTATTATTCGGCGGCGCTCGAACTCGACCGCTTCCGGCATCGCTGCATCATCGCGCTGGAGGCCCGCGCCCGGCAGGCGGCCTAACGCGCCATCTTCGAAGCGACTTCGAAGATGCGATAGGGCGGCCCCCACGGCCGCCTTTTTTCGTGCGCCCGCCCGATGTCCCATCGCGTCCTCGCCCCTTGCTGACGCCCGGCAACGCAAAGCCTCTCCGCGAACCCGCTGGGCGACGTCCGGTTGGCGTTCTTGCATAGCCCTTGGCCCCGCCGCGCAACGCCCGCCTGCGCGCGTTCCCACCTCAGCGGGCGAGTCTGGATGGCTACTTTCCTGCCTCCTTCGTCGCGTCCCGCTTGATTTGAAGGAGGGTCGCCTTGTCGGCGTCGGTCAGCGAGGCGGATACCGGGCACTCCTTGCTCATGATGAAATCGACCAGCGCCGGCGCTTCGGGACCGACGGCTGTGAGGCGACCGTTGCCAAGCACGCCGCGCAGAACATAGACCGCATCGGCATCGCCCGAGCACACGAGCGTCTTCAACGCCAACGCCAGCGCCTTGCCATAGGCCACATCGTCGACGCTGGCGTCGTCCAGCGCCTTTCGCAATGCGGCGACTTCAGGCGGATCTGTGGCTGGATTGGAATCGCAGGACGCGATCATCGTGTTGGGATTGGCGCAGGCGAGACGTCGGATGTTATCGAGCGCCTTCCCGCGCGGATTACCCGGCGGGAGCGCCTCCAGCATAGTTCTCAGGTCCTGATACGCTTCGGCGTTCCACGGTTGGACGCTGCCCCAATGATCCCTCCAAACCGGCTGCCACTGGTCCGGCGAATTGAAAAGTCTGGCTGCCACCACGTCGAGTCCGCCTCCACCAGCGGAGCGCCAAAGGAACGCGCCCCAAAGGTCGACCGCGTTCAAGTTGACCCCCTGTAGCGATGCGCCTTGAAGCTGCGCGTTAACGAGCGAAGCGCCCTGCAGTTGGGCCAACTCGAGCGATGCTAACTGAAGCTGCGCATTAACGAGCGACGCCCCCTGAAGCTGCGCCTTGTAGAACCACGCACCCTGAAGCTGCGCCTCATTGAAAGACGCGCCTTGAAGCTGAACCTCGTTGAACGACGCCCCCCGAAGCTGCGCCTCGTTGAGTGTCGCGCCCTGAAGATTATCCTTCATGAGCCGTGCGCCCTGAAGCTGCGCGCCATAGAGTGACGCGCCCTGGAGCTTCGCAAAATCGAGCGACGCCTTCTGAAGCTGCGCGTAATCGAGCCTCGCTCCCTGAAGCTGCGCCCCATAGAGTGACGCGCCCTGAAGCTGTGCGCCACGGAGTGACGCGCCCTGAAGCTGCGCCTCGTTGAACGACGCGCCCTCAAGCTGCGCGCCATCCAGCGACGCGCCCTGAATGTGCGCCAAATCCAGCGACGCGCCTTGAAGCTCTGCGCCAGAGAAGTCGACTTTTGGAAGACTGGCGAGATCGAAGATGGCACCTTTGAGATCTCGGCCGCGGGCGCGAAAGACGTAGTCTCGCCAGTTGGCCTTCTCGGGATCGTCGATGGCGAGACCTTCGTAGACGTTAAGGCCGGACAAAACGAGCGTGCTCGAAAAGGGGCTCTTGCGGCGACGGGTCGTGTCATCGACCGGAAGGTTGAAAAGCAAATCGTGAAGGGACACGCTAGTCTCGCCGAACGACCTGACGCGGCTGAAACTATTCGCGGACACCGCAATCCCATGTTTTTCTTCAAAACCGGGGAAGAAGCGCCAGTCGGGCCCATGGGTTTCCTGCCACTCACCGGGAAAGGTTACCGCCATGCAGCAGAACAGAACCGCGCAGACGCTCAGCACGAAGCCAACGCCCGTCCAGGTCCAAGACATGCGACGGCGTCTGCCGTCAGCTTCTGGTCCGGACAGAATCTTGCGCCACAGCCACCACAGCAGGATCAGATCGGCAAGGAGCGCGATGCGATGGGTCCAGGTGATGAAGCTGTTGTGGAAGGGCAGGAACTGGATCTGCAACAGCAACAGCAAGAGCACCGGTGCGATGACCAGCGTCGACCAGGCGATTGCCCGCAGCAGCCGGCCGAACAGGCCGCCGCGAATGTTCGCTGGCCCGGCGAGAAACTGGATGAAAATGTTGCTCGGCAATTGCCATTGGAGAGTCTCGCGCGCCGCAGCGGTCACCTGGCGCTCGGGGTCGTGCAGCGCATGATGGAGCCGCTTCGCCTTGTCGGTCAGCATGACCAGATGCACGAGCGTGTAGGCGTGGACGACGAGGAAGAGGATCGGCGCCAGAAAGAAGAAGGCGAGCAGTGGCAGTTCGATGTTGAGGAACGGCAGCTTGACCGGATTTTCGAAAAAGAGATCTGCGTGCGTCACCGCGCCTGCGGCGACCGCGAGATAGAACAGAACGAAGAGATAGGAGAGCCATAAGCCCCCGCCGACCGCCGCCGCGTCGTCGACCGCCTTCTTGATCGCCTCGAGATCGCCCGCCTTCTCGACGAGCGCAAGTGCGGCCGGGGCGGTTGGCGCTGAGGGTGTCGCCAAGACCTCAGGCGCTGGCGTCTCAACTGCCGATGGCGGGCGCTCTGGCACCACCTGTTCGTTCATGGTCAGCGCACCCTGCTCGCACCTTTTCGTTTGGAGGCGCGGAAGCGGGAGCGGGTGCGATGCTCGTAGCTTGTCGACTGGCCGGTCTATCCGCGCTTGAAGCGTACTATGCAGGGGGCAGAGCGCGAGCGCAATGCGGCCCGACGCAATCCCCCATTGCGGCCTCTCCCCGCGTCATGACCCGCAACGCCAAGGTTCTCCGGATGACGGCAGGGCGCGTTTCTTCCAACACCCCCCAGTGCCGCGTGACCCGCTCTCTCCCTTGCTTTCTCTTCGCGGGCGCGGCGATATATACAATCGCCGCCGACGCTTAACGTCGCGAACGGGCAAGAGCATGTTTAAATGGCTGCGCCAGCGACGCGAGAAAGGACGGCGCGAGGCCGAAGACGCGAACTAGCTGGCAAAACCAAGCAACCAAGCCGAGCCTCCGTCCGCCCCTGATCCAATCGAAGAGCTTGTTTGCATTGTGGAATCTCGGTCTTCTGTCGGGAAGATATCGAGCGTATACTTAAGCGCATCGAAGCACCACCCACAGCCGACGAGATACGAAACGCTGTTCAGGCGCTCATCCCTACGGGAGCAACAACACAAGGAACGCCTCTGACGCTATCCTGACCCCGCCAGATCGCGCTTATTCCGCGGCGTCGAGCGCCAAGGCCGTTTGCTTGGGACGCAGCGCGATCGAATTGCCGGCCATGATGCGATCGAACGCGGACTTTATTTCCGCGTCTGTCGCGTCTTCGAGGAACCGAAAGGCCGATGCCGCGAGGTACTCGCGGCTGAGATCGTAGGCAAACCAGCGCCGACCTAGCAACTCGGCAACTTGTCCCGTTGTGTTCGATCCCGCAAAAATATCGACGACAATATCTCCAGGTTCCGTCAGATATTTGATGAAAAAGTCAGGTAGCTGCCACGGAAACCGAGCCGGATGTCCTTTGATTCCGAGCATCTTGCAGCCCCGCAAATAGCCGCCGTTGCTGTCCGTGTTGGGATACTGCAACAGGTTCGAGGGCAGCGCGCCCCCGTTGTCTGTGCCGAAGCCCTTGCTGATATCGTGGCCGCTGGGGCGAGCCTTTGGCGTGTAGAAGCTTTCGGGGTCTTTCAGCAGTTTTTTCATGCGCTCGCTGTAAGGCGTGAGGACCTTCGTCACATCAGCTTTCGGCCATTCGGATTTGCTGAACCACCAGACGGTGTTGACGGCGTCCTTCGCGCGGATTTTCCGCTTGTTCACCCACTCGATCGGCGAAGGAAGCTTTGCGGGGTTAAACCAGTAGAAATCTTCGGCTAGGAAAAAGCCGAGATCGTCGCAAAAGCGAATGGGGATGCGAAAATTGTAAAGGCTCCTGGTCGGCGCGCCTTTCTGATATGCGCCGCCGAGATCGAGCACGAAACTCCCGTCGTCGCGCAATTTCCGGTGCACGAAACTCGCGAAATCGGCCAACCAGTCAATGTATTCGTGCTGCTCTTTGTTGCCGTACTCCTTTTGACGCTGAAGGGCGAACGGCGGTGACGTCATCACAAGATTCACTGACCCATCAGGCAGGCCCTTGAGCAGGTCGAGTAAATCCCCGCAGTGCGCTTCGCCGAGGCGGGTCTCATAAACCTTCGTTTCCGTCATTCCGTGCCCCTTCATATGCCAAGTGCGTTGCGTCGATTGCTACGTATAGGCTGTCAACTCATAGTCATCAAGCTCTAAATTTCTACATATGAGCGGGGAGCATTCTACTACTTTGCGGGAGATTCTGGCGAGAAATGTCCGCCTTATCCGCAATAAAATCGGCTTAAGCCAAGAGCAACTAGCCGACGAGGCTGGCCTTCACCGCACTTATATAGGATCAATAGAACGAGGCGAACGCAACGTTTCTATCGACAACATAGAAAAAATCGCCAAGGCGCTCAAAGTAAAGCCAACACGTCTGTTGTCCACGGAGGCCGAATAATGGCCTTCAAAGCGGACACCAGCTTTTTGCGCTTTCTGACCATGGGGGCAATCGGCGCACGTCAGACGATGACGCAAATGAAAAATGCCGGGTTTGAGCCGATCGAGCTCGAACGATACAGCACGTCAAACAAGATTTGGTCCACCAAAGTCAAACGGCTCAGGCTTCCCGACCTTCTTTGCGTGCGAACCGGTCTCCAAGTCGAAGTGCGCGCCAAGACCGATCTCAGGATTCGGATGAGCGACGCCCCTTCTAATCCTGCGCGCCGCTGGAATACGGGGCTTCGGGACATTGATCTGTCCGCGTTCATCACTTGCTTCGATCGTAGCGGAACCGTCATTCCTGCGGACGAAGCTGTCTTTTTCAGGGTTGCCGATCTTCAGGCAACGGAGGGTGAAACCGAACTCGGCCCCCCAAAGTCCGCCTCCGAAGGCGCGGAGCGGGACCGCACTTGGCCCTCGATTGTGCCCTCGCGAAAGGGCGTTGTTGAGCATGTCGACGACGAAATTCTCCGCGTCGTCATGGACGCGGATGGCGAGAGGCCGCAGCGGTCACAGACCTATAGGCTGCGTGGCAGATCGCCTTACGTTGCCCCCGGCGACCGGTTTCTGGCTGAACAATCGATCTTGGCCGGTCTGCCGCCTCATCGTGTTCAACTCGCCGCGTATCGAGACAACAAATACGATCCTCTGTCGCACATCGATGCCGCAAACCCGGTTGATCGCTACGCCGCAGTCAAATCGCTCCCTTATCGGCATGAGGCAAAACGGGCGATCCTTGATGCGATCGAGCAACGCCTTGATGTCGAGGACGATGATCGTGTGTGTCTGGAAGCGGCGGGGGCACAGCCCTTAAGTCAGCGAAAGCGTGGGAGCGATTACGGGCGTTCATTTGGGATCACGAGAGGGCAGACCTCCGTATGGAGGCCGTGCTGATCCTTACGGAACTGCGCAGCCCCGGCGCGGATGCAATCCTATGTCAGGTGGCCAAGGACCAAAAATTCGCCGGCGACGAAATTCGCCAGGCTGCCGTTTGGGGCTTGGGCAAGGCAGGACTTCGAAAATACGACGAACTGATTCAATTCATCGGCGATCCGGAAGACGACTTGGCTCTCCATGCGATCGCGGCGCTCGATAGTGACGCCCCTGCCCCGGTCATAGACGCCCTCATCAAAGAGTTGATCGTAGGAGACCCGCGTCGGGCACCTCCCGCTTCGGAGGCCTTGAGGATTATTGCTAGCGATTTGGCAATTACACGACTGATCGATGCAGTACGCCAAACAGCCGAGGGAAACGCTTGGCTTTTGGCTACGCTCGGTCGTATGCCAAGCGAAAAACTGTACGAGATTCTGAACGGCGATCAACTATTGGACGATCTAAAGCCTCTCCTTTTGGTATCCAGCTCTTCAAATTGGATCGCAGACGACATCGTAGACATCGATCTGAAGTTTCTTCTCAAGCAAAACCTTTAGCTCACGCTACCGTCGCAACGGACGCGACCGCGGCGCTACGCGTGAACGACGCGACAGGAAGTCTTGACGCACACGAGCGCGCGGATCGCTCGCTTCAGACTGCCTTTTCTTCACCGTCGCTTGTCGCTCACGGGCTCCACCGGCCCCTCTTGATCGCGCAGATCGACCGGGAGCCAACCCTTTCCAGCCTCATGCGGGCCTCGCTGATCGGAGCGGGGCGCTGAGTTGGGGCTGGTGCCGGGGCGATCGCGGGATGGAAACCGATCGCGCTCGCGGTTGTTCGGGCTGCGGACTTCGCTGATACCCATGGCTTCGCTCCTTGTCAGCCCGGAACCCGAGAGAAGGGCGGCCCGCTAAGGACCGTTCCCCTGACCGGATCGATGATGCGCAAGACACGCCGGCCCTTGCGGGACAAGTCTTCGATGAAGCTCCGCTTGGCGTAGTACTCGATCCGGCGCTGGTTGGTGTCCGGGTCGATCGTCTCGCGCTTGGAGCGGGGATCGTCGAGACTATCGGCCATGTTCGCGGGGCTCGGCCGGAAGGCCTCGTCAGCGGCGGCGGCGCGGACCATGCTCGCGAAGTTGGCGAGCGCGGGGCCGTCCGGCACGCCATCGAGCATCGTCGGATCGGCAAGCTCGGTGCGGGGCGGTAGCCGACGCTGAAGGCCGCGGAGCAGGCGGCGGTGATAGTCGTCGGCCCATTCGTCCGCCCGAGCCATCGGCGGCTCAAAACCGAAGGCGGCGAAGTCCTGCTGGAACTCAGCGGCGAGCGACTGGCAGCGGGCGTCATCCTGCCGGACGCGCTCGCGGGCTTCGGATCGGCGCTCGGCCTCCTCATCGTCTGCGCGGCGGTGGACCATCCGGGCGAGGCGCTTCTCGGCGTCTGCGAGGGATGCGTTGTAACCCATGGTCGTCGTTCCTTTTGCTCGCCGTCCTGCGGCCAATTTACGCCATGGCGCGACGCGATCAAGCGGGATCAACTTTCGCGGCTGAACTTGATTTTTCGCGGCAAAACTTCACCCGAACCTGACGACCGACGCGGCAATCGCCGTCTCGCTGTCGCGGCGATCGTAGGACCATCGTAGCCACGGCTCACACTTCACCGTCGACGGCGTCAGCAAGTCCTCAATCTCGGCCTTGCTCAGGCGGACGCGACGAGCGCCCACCCGGCGTTGCCGCCGCCCTGCACCATTCCCTTCGAGCGCAACCTCCGGAGCCGGTGAACCGTCGAAGTCGTCGGCGAGCCCACCGCCGTCGCTATCGCACCCGTCGTCATGCCGGGCGTGGCCGTGAGGACTTCCACGATCTTCGCCTCGGCCGCTTCCGCTCCAACCGAGTTCGGGTGCTTCGCTTGGGCCGGGGCGCGAGCGGGCCGGGCGGATAAAGGGCGCGGGGCGTGGTCTCCTGCCCCGTTCATGACGACCTTCTTGATTTCGGTTCTGACGCCCTCAAGCTCGTCGGCGAGTTCTACATATCGGCGTGCGAGAGTTACGAGGTCGGTCATCCTTGGGTTCCTCCTTGTCGCGCCCGGACTTTGGACTCGAGTTCTAAACTCGGGGCGGGCTTGAACTCGGGCGAGTCCAGCGGCAAGTTTAAGTCCACGATGTCCTCGGGGCGGATCGTCGGCGCGTCCGGCCGCATGAGGCCGAAGCCGATGAGCGCCTCGCGTAACGCAGCACCGTAACCGATGGGGTAGTAGCCGGGGCGGCTGGCGTAACTCGGCAGGGGCGTGACACTCGGGCGGGGCGGCGGGCGCATGAGCGCCAAGCTCTACGCCGCTGGCATGTGGACGCAAGGGCCAAACGCGGCCTTGTCCCGAGGATTGCGGGGGTAAAATCTCAGGGAAATCTGAGAATTCTGGCGTGGTTCCGTCTTCCGGACGCCCGGAAAGGGCGGGGCAGCCTCACTTCGGGGGTCGACCCGACGCCGCCCCAGCGCAGGCCCGCATCACGCTTGGCGTTGCGCAGCGAAGCCGCCCCGGCGGAGCATGAGCCGGGCGGGCAGGCGTGACAAGCCCGTATTGCCGCAATAATAGTCGGGCGGACGCCTCTAAAATCCGGACCCGATGCCCGACGTCCATCCCCGCTTCCCAGACCGCCGCCCCGATGGCCGCTTTGTCACCGGGCGGGCAAAGACAGGCGGACGGCCGAAGGGATGGAGCGATCGTTGGCTTCAGCGGGCGGTGGCGAAGACGCTGGCGGGGCCGAGCATGGCCGACTTGCTCCACATGCTTGCGGTCATCAACGGGCCGGTGTGCAAAACCTGCGGGCGGCCGGCGAAGCGGCGGTTTTGCTCGATTGCGTGCGCCAATGCGGACGTGCACCGACGATGTGAAGGCGCTCGCCGTCGCAACGCCCGGTCGAAGCTGCGGCGCGGGCTCAAGCCGGGGCCGAGCGAGATGGCGGCGTTGGACGGGGCGCGCTGAATGCCTATTTGCGGCGGCTATTGCTAGCGAGCGGCCGGCGGGGGCAAATGCGCCGTCGACGGCGTATTTGGCGAAATGACGCGCTGGCGCGGAATTTGGGGGGCGGGGGCGGTGCACAGGCGCATTTCTGCGCACGTGCATGGGCTGATGTGAACGGGCGAAATAGGCAATTCTGCCGTTAACACCCATAACCCGGCATTTCTGCCGACTTCTCGCTCTGCCGGCGGAGCGGTAACTGCGCAAATTTGCGCACTTATCCCTCCCGCACCGCCGCTTCGAGGTTCTCCATCCTCGTCATGAGATGATCGAGCACGTCGAGGATTTGCTCCCCGATCGCCGCGGGCAGCGCGTCCGGATCGGGGGCCGGGGCGAGCAGGGCGAGGTCGTCCTCGGACAATTCGGGACACCGGGCGCGGATGAGCGACAGCACGCGGTCGCGATCGGATTCCGGGGCGGGATCGGCGGGCAATTCGGCAGGGTCGGGCGCGTCCGTCATGCGGAAATCCGATCCTCCATAAGCTCGGCCGCAACCGCATCCTGCGAGCACCCGCCATGGCAATCGAGCCCGACATCGCCGTCAACCGACGTGTCCTCGACCATCAGCACATTGCCGCACAAGGGGCACTTGCACCGCCACGCCTGACCCTGCGCCCGATAGCCGTGCCACATGCCGACCTCGCGGACGCCTACCCGCTTGCCCCGCAGCATCTTGCCGATGCCCTGAGCGCCCATGGGCTGCATGACGCGAACCCCCGTGCGCTGCCTCTGCGGGATTTTGACTACCTCAGCCATCGATCCGGTTCTCCTTGTCAGCGGTACCCCGGATGGAACGTCCGCCCAGAGTCCAATACTATCAGCCCTAGTCTGGCAAAATGTGCAAGCGCCTCATCCCGCGTCCGCCCCCGCCCGCCGTTGCGGTGGCCTCGAAAGTGCGTAGCCCCGAAGGCCGAGCCCACATCTGGAGGGCGAAGGCAGCATGGTCGACCGGCTGGGACTGGTGACGCCGGAACACGTCCTTGAGTTTCGCCAGCAGCGCCGTCCGCTTCTTGAGCTTGGGCGTGTAATGGGCACGCCATCTGCCCCGCAGGCTGCGCACCCGGCGAAAGTCGAACCCCAGGAAGCCGAAGCTCTCGCCGCGGCATAGGTCCACGAT
Organism: uncultured Alphaproteobacteria bacterium; assembly: GCA_963758335.1. GTDB lineage: Bacteria > Pseudomonadota > Alphaproteobacteria > Rhizobiales > Beijerinckiaceae > Roseiarcus. Next base: position 906,795 of record CAVWVF010000006.1, read on the forward strand.
CCAACTCTTCTCCTCGTTGATTTCGACCTGCAGTTCGGCGAGTTCCTCGCGTAGCCGCTTTTCCACCGCCGCCATCAGCCAGTCGTGCCGCGGGTGGGCCCAAGCCCTCGACAGTCACGATCCACAACTCGGCGTCGCCTACCCCCGCCGGGGCGGGTTCGTCCGTCGCTGCGGGCGCGGCATATTCGGCGCGCACTTCCCTACTATCCTTTCTTCCGCCCGGACTCTTGTTAGTAGTTCCCTCCCCGAACTCGTGCACGAGTTCCGCCCCCGAACTCGTAGGCAATTCGAACTCCTGCGTTTCCAAAAGCCCCGCGTCGCCCAAATGCGGACTTTCCAAAGGCCCAGCCGCCGCCTCGTCCGGCTCGTATTCGGCCCATTCGTCCGGCTGCGGGATGGGCGCCGGCGCGGCCCACGGACGCCGTGACGCCCGCCGCCGGTTCCTGTCCGCCCTTGCCCCGGCGGCCTTCGCCTCGGCGTCTGCGACGGCCGTGCGGGCGGCTGCCTCAGCATCTCGCCGGGCGTCCCCGCTGTCGCCGTCCGGCTCGAACGCCCGCCATGCGTCGCTGCATCCCATCCCGGCGAAGGTCAGCCGGTAGAGGTTCGACTGGCGCTGGCCCTGATGCCGGTCGAATTTGCCGTGGGTGATTTCGACCAACTTGAGCGCCTCAAGCTCGCGCAGCGCCGCCATGACCGCCTCTCGGCGCTTGCCGCATCGGTCGAGTTGGGCGAGGGGCCGGACGAACGGCTCGGCCGTCCGGGCTCGCGGGCTCGCATGTCCGTGCATCATGTCCCAGAGCACCCATCGGGCGAGCGGGCTCAAGACCGCCGCGGCGACGCTGCCGAGGACCGCCAGACGCAGTTTGACGAACGGGCCGGGCGTCGAATCGGTTGCGACCCTGGGCTCGGTCGGGCGCTTCTCGGCTTTGGGCCGTGGATTTGATGGGTCCGGGTCGACGCCTATGGTGTCGCTTGGCCAACATTTGCGCCGCTTCAGCGAGGCGACGATGTTCTCGGTTCCGCAGGCGCAAAGGCTATGGAAGGCGACCTTGCCGAGGCGGACGTCCTCGACGGCGAGCGGCGCTTCGCAGCACGGGCATGAGGCGCGCCATTTCTCGCCCGTGAGATTGAGGTTTTTGTGGCGGCCGACGACGCGGCCACCGCCCTCGATCTTGTGTCCGCCGAGCCATCCGCCGATCGCGGCGGCGCATATGCCGATCTTCACCCCGCGCACGGGGCGGGGTTGGCTGTCTTTCAGCGTGGTCATGGTTCGTCTTCTCCATCGTCGTCGTGGGGTCTGGTCAGCTTTTCGAGAGTTCGGCGCCCGTCCGCCCATTCGGACAAGACGAAGAATCGCCCGCAGTGGGGACAATCGTAGAGCCTCCGCCGGGGCGGGGGCGGCAGGAGGCGCAATGGCGCGAGTTCGATGAAGGACCCGTCCGGGCTGCGGGCGGCGACCGCGTAGGAGCCATCGCGACGTCGCAGAACGAGGAACGGCTCGAAGGCTTGCGGGGCGGGGTCGGTTGGCGGTAGTCTAGCCATTGATGATTTGGCTCCTATGGCGCCTCGAATTCGTCACTCGGGTCGTTGGTCCAATCGTCTTTGTCTAAGTCGTCGTTCTGCGGGCCGGCTCGTCCCCGGCCCGCTTCTTTTTGGCGCTCACCCCCGCAACTCCTGCCCGAGGAACCGCTGGACCTCGCCGGCCGGGATGACGGTGTAGCCTAGCTTTTTCTCGCCCTTGAGCAGGCCGCGCTAAATCCACCGGTAGACGGTGCACGGGGCGACTCGCATTTCGCTGGCAAGCTCGGGGACCAAGTAGGCGCGTCGCCCGTTCATGGGCGGCGGCAAGGTCGTAATCAGGCGGCGCATTCCAGTCGACATCTCGAACCCTTTCCAAAAATCCCCGCCTTGTTGGCGGTGTTGATCTTGGGGCTCTCTCTTGTCGATGCGGGGCCGCCGGCCAACTCGCGGGGGCGGGCGCAAGGCCTATGCTGGCCCGATAGGCCAATAGTTGCAAGCCGTGGCGGCGGCGGAAGGGGCGAAGAAGGCGCTTATTTTCACCCCGTCGACGCCCGGCACATGACCGTGTTCCGGGGCGTGTCGATGGTCAATCGGGCGCGTTGAGCAGGTGCGGCGCGATCACTCGTCCTCGTACCGCTTGCGCGCCTTCATCGCTTCGACCATGCCGAGGTAGCCCCATGCGCTATCGACCAGCGAGCGGGCCTCTTGCGAGCGGTCCTCAGTCTCGGGGCGCTCGGGCGCTGGCGGAAGTCTGATGTCGCGGGCCACGTCGCGCACGGCTTCGTCAAGAGCGTCAACTCGGCCCTTCGTCCGGGCCAAACCTCGCAACGTGCGATTGAACCGGTTCGCGGCGCGGCGCTGCGCATGTGACAGCATATCGAAGCGGGTCCGGTCGACGGCGTCGACCATGCGCGAAGCTTCCCGCCTCCAAACGGTTTCCGGTTCAAGAGCGCGGGCAGCGAACGTCGCATCGAAGTACGGCGCAATTGCCGCTTCGGCCATGGCGTTAAGCTCGGTCGGGTGAAGCGCCACCAAGGCGTCAATCTCGACTTGTGCGAGAGGGCGAGGCGTCATCTTCTCGCCCTTCGGCAAGCGCCCCGTCTGTCTCTTGTGCAAGGCTTCGTCGGCCTCGCTCCACGCGGCGGATGCGGGCAACAGCCCGGCCTCGATCAAGGGCGGCGCGAAGGCCAATTGCCAATTTCTCGCCCGCTTGTCCTTTTTGTCGACCATCGCCGTAGGCAAGCGCAGCCGGATGACTTGTTCGAGCGTGAGGGCCACGGGCTGAACGACAAACTCTAAGGTCGGGAATTGCAGGGCTTTCTGCGCCATCAATTTCACGGCGATGGACACGGGCATTTGCATGCCGGACGGGTCGAAGTCCGAGAAGGTGAAGCAAACCAGCTTGCGGCCGTCGCGCACAGCGTCACGCGCCATCTCAAAAGCCCGCGAGTCGGAAAGCTCGCCAACGGCGATGTACAGGTGCGCCTCATGCCGCCGGGCGAACGGTTCCAAGATTTCCGCGAGGCTGCTTTTCTCGCCAAAGGCCACAAAGCAAAAGCGTCGCTCAGGTTGAAAACCAGAAAGCCCCGGAGAAAGCGTGGCGCGGTCGATGGACATTGGGGCGGGCAAAAGGTGGTGACGGCCGTCATAGCCAGTCACGGCGTAGGCGAAGCCCATCGGCAACGTGGACTCATGCGACCGATGAACCTTAATCGCTTCTTCGTTGCGTTCGTCGACGATGTCGTCAAAGCCGATGTACCGCAACCAGCGCGCCGCCTTCGCCACGCGATCGTTAAGCCAAAAGTAATCAGCCTTCGTGTTCTCGTAGCGCGTGCCGTCCGGCTTGATCGCTTGCACGCCAACCAACAGGTAATGGATTCCGCGCAGGTGGATTATGCGGCCCGGCGCGTGAAGGTTGAGGCGGACGCGAAGCCAGCGGCCGAGCGCATGACCTATCGGTGTGTCGATCCCGAACGGGTCCTTGCCGCTCGATAGCACCATGAGGTCGCTCTTGCGCATGTCATAGGCGCGCTTCACCTTCATCAAGGCGCGGGCGAGCGGCCCTTGACCTATCGGCGTTGCCGGGATGATCTTGCCTTCAAGCGCGGACGCCAAGACCTCGCGCTCTTGCGGGTCCATCTCAAGCGCCTCAGCCAAGGCGGCCTCGTAGTCGCCCGGTTCTGCGGGGCGGCCGTCCAGTGCGACGGCGTCGGCTTCATCGGCTTCAGCTTCGGCCGGCGTTTCATCGTCCGGGCCGGGCGTTGCGGCGTCTTGCGGGATGCCTCCCCTTTGCGGCCAATCCAACGGAACGACGTCGGCGGCCTCGGGTTCGGCGGGCGTCGCCGTCTTGTCAGCCATGGCGAGAAGGCGGGCGAGGATGTCCTCCCGGTACATGTGGCGCTCGATGCCTTCGCGCTTGTACTTGGGGCGGGGGCCGAGCTTTTTCCCGCCCTCTTTGCTATTCCAGCGGGCGTTGTCGCGAGCGATTGCGTCGTCGCCAACAACCGGCTTCGGCCGCCAAGCCGGGTCGCCGTCGTCGTCGATCATGAACCGTTCGTCTAGCTCGGCGTCGGGAACGTGCGCGGTCGAGTCCTCGCGCCCTCGCCCGCCGGTCTCGTTCTTGTAGCCGTGCTCGATCACGGCGGCGGCCTTGACGCGGCGGGCTTCGGCGAGGTCGGCGAACAGGCCAAGGTAGTGCTCGACCCCTTTGACCGTGTGGCGGACCATCCACTTGCGCCGGTCTTTGTTCCAGCGGATGCCGGGTGTGCCAGACGCGGGGATCATTGCCCGGATAGGCGTTTAAGCTCCGCGGCGGGGATCAGCCGGGCGCCGCCTACCTTGATCGACGCGATTTTGCCGCTCTTGACCCATCGGTGAATCGTCGCGGGATCGCGGCCGATGGCGAGCGAGACCTCGTTGATGGAGTAGGCCATGCGCTCGATGCGCTCGGCGATCTTGGCGCGGCGGGCGTGGTAGCGGCGCGCCCGCTCTTGATTGGCGGTCGCCTTGGCGGCGCGCTCGGAATTGGTGGAAGACACTCGAATGCTCCCCTCGCCCCCCGGACAGGGGCGTGAGTTGGTCATCCGAGTTGGGTGCACGCCCGGATAGTTTGCGTGCTCCTTGTCAGGCCGGACGTCGCCGCCCGGCTGTCCGTCCTTAGCCGCGCTTGCGCGTTGTTGCAAGCCGGGGCGCGCCTATGCGGCTAAAAACCCAATTGGGGGAAGATACCGGGAAGCCGCCGACGCAAATCCCCCAAGTTGGGGAATTTGGCCGCCCGGTCAAAGCGTTGTGGTGGACCCCCGCCGCATCGGATGGTCGCGATGTACCAGTTCGGCGTGACCCGCGCGGTCGAGGAGAGCGCCGCGGAGGCCTCGGCCGAATTCGTCGACTTCATCCGCGGCTACGCCCGGGCGCGCCGCTCCGACCTCCGCGACGACCTCATCAGCCAGCTTCTCGTCGCGGAAGGCGACGGCGGCAAGCTCAACGAGGACGAACTCGTCACGACCTGCATCCTTTTGCTCAACGCCGGCCACGAGGCGACGGTGCACGGCATCGGCAATGGCGCAAAGGCGATGCTCGAGCATTCGGTCGATCCGCGCGAGGCCTTCGCCAACGACAAGGCTTGCGCCGCCACGATCGAGGAATTGCTCCGGCTCGACGCGCCGCTCCACCTCTTTGCGCGCTACGCGCTCGAGGATTTGGAATTCGCCGGCGTTCGCCTCAGGAAGGGCGAGAAGATCGGGCTCCTGCTCGGCGCCGCCAACCGCGATCCCGAGCGCTTTCCGCAGCCCCACGCCTTCGACGCGGCGCGCGACCCCAACCCCCACGTCGCCTTCGGGGCCGGCATCCATTTCTGTGTCGGCGCGCCGCTCGCCCGGCTCGAGATGGCGACCGCTTTGCCGATACTGTTCGCCCGCCTGCCGAGGCTGAGACTCACGGAAAAGCCACAATATCGCGACGCCTACCATTTTCACGGACTCGAGGCGCTGAGGGCTGCGTGGTGGTGATTTGGGCGGCCCTCCCCATTTTCGCCACGCAAATGAATTCTTTGCGGCCGGCGATGGGGAAGGTATAGGCGGACAAAGCCGCGGCGCGGCGGGCCGACCGCGCGCGGGGCGCGCGTGTCGCCTAATCAGGCGGGCGAGGCGAAGGCGATCCGGTAATGGTGTTTTCCTCGGTCACGTTCCTTTTCTATTTCCTGCCGATTTTCATCGCCTTATACGTCCTGACCCCGACCGTGGTCGGCAAGAACGTCGTCACGCTCTTGTTCTCGCTCGTCTTCTACGCCTGGGGCGAGCCGCGCTTCCTGCTGATCCTCATCTTCGCGATCGCCTTCAACTATGTCGCCGCGATCGTCATCGACCGCAACGTGGACTCGCGCCGGAAATGGGCGCTCGGTTTCGCCGTCGTGGGCAATCTTCTGGTGCTCGGCGTCTTCAAATACGCGAACTTCGTCACCGCCAATTTCGCCGCGCTCCTCGAGCCGCTGGGTTACGACCTCGGCCAGACGAACATCGAGCTGCCGCTCGGCGTCTCGTTCTTCACCTTCCACTGCATGTCCTACATCATCGACGTCTACCGGCGCCGCTTTCGCGCCAACCGCGATCCGGTCGACGTGGCGCTTTACATTTCGCTCTTTCCTCAGCTCGTCGCCGGCCCGATCGTCCGCTACAAGACAGTGGCGCGCCAGCTCGACAGGCGCCGCCAGACGCTCGGGCGCGCCTCGGTCGGCGCGCGCATCTTCATCATCGGGCTTGCCCAAAAGGTGCTGATCGCGGACGTCGTCGCGCCGCTGGCGCAGGTCGCCTTCGATCACGCGCCCCATCGAACCATGCCCGAGGCCTGGATCGGGCTCCTCGCCTATACGGTCCAGATCTATTTCGATTTCGCCGGCTATTCGAACATGGCGATCGGGCTCGGAATCGTGCTCGGCTTCACCTTCCCGCGCAATTTCCTCCTGCCCTATACGTCGCAGTCGATCACCGAGTTCTGGCGGCGCTGGCACATGTCGCTGTCGTCGTGGCTGCGCGACTATCTCTATATCCCGCTCGGCGGCAATCGCGGCACGAACCTTCAGACCTACCGCAATCTCGTCACCGTGTTCGTGCTGTGCGGCGTGTGGCACGGGGCGAACTGGACCTTCGTCCTCTGGGGCTTCTGGCACGGGGCGTTCCTCGTCGTCGAACGGCTCGGGCTGAAGAGGCGGCTCGCCCGCGTTCCGGCATGGACGCGCTGGCTCTATGCGCTGCTCGCGGTCATGGGCGGATGGGTGCTCTTCCGCGCGGCCGACCTTTCGACGGCGCTCGACTATTACGCGAGCCTCGTCGGCCGCAACGGGGTCGGCGACGTCAGCTTCGACATGCATGACGCATTGAGCGAGCGCGCGATCGTGACCCTGATCATCGGATGCGCGCTGGCGGTCCTGCCGCGCTGGCTGCCCCGCCTCTCTGCCCCGCTCGTGGTGCGCGCCGTAGCGGATACGGGGTGGACTTTCGCGCTGCTCGTCTTCTCGATGATCACCGTCGCCTCGGGCGCCTACAGCCCGTTCCTCTATTTCAAGTTCTGACGTGGCGATGCTGTCTCGCTATCGCCGCTTCTTCGCCCTGGCCGCGTTCGCGCTGCTCGCGACACCGCTCGTCATCGGCGTCATGCTGCCCGACGGCGAGGCTTCCGTGCTGAAGGAAGGGCGGCGGCCCGCTCCGCCGCCGCGGGCGCCCGGAAGCTTCGAGGCGGCGCTCGCCCTGCCCAACGAGATCGATGCCTATCTCAAAGACCGTTTCGGCCTGCGCCGCGCGTTGATCCGCGCCCACAGGGACCTGAACAAGCCGGTGCTCGGTCCGGGGGGCGGGCCGGTGCTGATCGGCCGGGACAGGCGGATGTTCTATCTGGGCGACGAAATGGTCCGCCAAAGCGCCGGACTCATTCTGCGCGATCAGAAGGTCACCGACGTCGCCGACCTGCTCGGCCGGATGAGGACCGAGCTCGCGTCTCGAGGCGTCAAGCTTCTGGTCGCCATGCCGCCGAATTCGTCGACCGTCTACCAGGACGATCTTCCGTTCTGGGCCCAGAACCGGGGCAGGACGACCGAATACGACCTGCTCCTCAAGGAGCTTGCCGATCGCGGCGTCAAGGCGATCGATCTGCGGCCTGCGCTGGTCGCGGCGCGATCCGGAGGAAACGTCTATCGGATGCACGACACACATTGGACCGATCGCGGCGCGTTGGCGGCCCACAACGCCATCGTCGAGGACGACGGCCATGCCGATTGGAGGCTTGCTCCCGAATTGGCGCTGACGCCGGCGACCACGCGCAAGGGCGGCGATCTTTCTCGCATGCTCGGGTTCGACGACGGCGCGACGGAGAGCGTCGAGGAGTTGCGGCTGCCCGAAAAGGCGAAGCCGGAAATGCTGTCGGAAGGCGCGACGCCCGACCTCGTCCTTGCGTCGGGCGGGCCGGGGCCCACGATCCTGATCCTCGGCGACTCGTTCACCCAGACCGATTTCCCGCAGATGCTGTCCCAGCATGCCGGACGGCTGGTCTGGCTGCACTACCGGCATTGCGCGTTCGACTGGAGGCTTATCGACGAGTTTCTCCCCGACGAAGTCTGGTGGACGCCGACCGAGCGCGGACTTTATTGCGAGCCCGGCGCCAGGCCGCTCAACTTCCCCGCCCAGAATGCGGCCTCGCGATAGCATGCGCGCCCCGGCGACGCCTGAGACTGGCGCCTTAGAGCCTGTTTCAAAAGCAGTTCCTCATCCTGAGGCCGTTTTTGCGGTACGCAAAAGGCCTCGAAGGATGCTCCAGGAGGCGTCGAACGGCGCCCTCTGGAACGTCCTTCGAGGCCGCTTCGCGGCGCCTCAGGACGAGGACGCGTGCTTTTGGGTCAGGCGCTTAGCGCGCGTCCGCCGGCGCGGCCCCAGCGTGGTCTGAGCCGACATGCTGTCTCGCTACCGAAGCTGGTTCGCCGCGCTGAGCTTCCTCCTGCTCGCGACGCCGCTCGTTTGGGGCATGGTCCTGCCGGACGACCCTTCATTCGTCTACAAGGAAGGGCGCAGACTCGCGCCCCCGCCGAAAGTCGCCGCGACGCTGACCGGCTGGCTGGCCCTCCCGGGCCAGATCGACGCCTATCTCAAGGATCACTTCGGCCTGCGTTACGCGATGATCCGCCTCCACAAGGACCTGACCCATCCCGTGCTGCTCAAGGTCAACACCGGCGCCCTGATCGGCCGTGACGGGCGCATGTTCTACGAGGGCAACGAAATGGTGCGTCAGAGCGCCGGGCTCGTTCTGCGCGACCAGCGGGTGGCCGACGCGGTCGCTCTCGTCGCTTCCATGCGGGACTCCCTCGCCAGGCGCGGGGTTGGCTTTCTGGTGACCGTCCCGCCGAATTCCTCCACCATCTATCAGGACGATCTTCCCGTCTGGGCGCAAAACAAGGGCAAGAAGACGGAATACGATCTCTTTCTCGAGGGTCTCGCAGCGCGCGGCGTCAAGGCGGTCGACTTGCGCCCGGCGATGAAGGCGGTCCGGTCGAAAGGAGAGGAGGCCTATCTCTTCTATGACGCGCACTGGACGCCGCGCGGGGCGCTCGCCGGATTCAACGCGGTCGTCCAGGCCGACGGCCATCCGGAATGGCGCCTCGACCCGGCGACGTCGCTGGGCCCGCCTCAACTTCGCAAGGGCGGCGACGTCGCGCGCATTCTCGGCGTCCAGGACGACGTCAGCGAGGAGGCCGAAACCTTTGCCCTCGCTCACGACGGGATGGATGAGGCTTTGTCGGAAGGCGTGATGCCGGATCACGTGGTCACGACCGGCAAGCCCGGCCCGACGATCATGGTGATCGGCGACTCGTTCACCGCGAGCTATTTCCCGTTGATGCTGGCGCAACACGTCGGACGCGCGATCTGGATCAACCACCATCGGTGCGGCTTCGACTGGAAACTGGTCGACAGACTGAAGCCGGACGAGGTTTGGTGGGCGCCGACCGAGCGGTTCCTGATCTGCGATCCGCGCGCGATTCCGGCCGGGTTTTCGGGGTGAACGGCGATGTTCGCGTCGAAGCGCAGACGACGAGCGCTGAAAGTCATACTCCTCGGCTGGCGCCGATATTTCTCCGTCGCCGCCTTCCTGCTTCTGGCGACGCCGCTGGTGGTCGGCCTCGTGCGTCCGGACAGCCCGGCGGCGGTGCTGAAGGAAGGGCGCAGGCTCGCGCCGGCGCCGCGCGCGCCGGTCGACGCCGCCGGCTGGCTCGCGCTTCCCGCCGAGCTGGACTTGTATCTCAAGGATCATTTCGGGCTGCGGCAGGTCTTCATTCGGGCGCACACGGACCTGACGAAACCCATGCTCGGGTTAGGCTCCGATTCGGTCCTCGTCGGGCGCGACGGGCGCATGTTCTATCTCGGCGAGGAGGCGGTGCGGCAGAGCGCCGGCCTCATCGTGCGCGACCAGAGGGTGGCCGACACGGTCGATCTGATCGCGGCGATCAGGGACGATCTCGCCCGCCGCGGCATCCGCTTCCTCGTCGCCGCGCCGCCGAATGCGGCGACCGTCTATCAGGACGATCTGCCGGACTGGGCGCAGAAGCGGGGCAGGCGGACCGAATACGATCTCTTTCTCGAGGGGCTCGCGGCGAGGGGCGTCACGGCGGTCGACCTGCGGCCGGTCATGGCCGAGGCGCGATCCGGGGGGGCGGTCTACTTTCGCCACGACACGCACTGGACGGCGCGCGGGGCCCTCATGGCCTATAATGCCGTCGTCGAGGCCGACGGCCGGCCCAACTGGCGCCTCGACGCCGCGACGGCGCTGACGGAGCCCGCGCCCCACAGGGGAGGCGATCTCGCGCGGCTCCTCGGGGCGCAGGACAACGTGATCGAGGAAGCCGAGGAGCTCAAGCTGCCTCAGGGCGAGAAGAGACTTCTGACGCCGGACCCTTACGGCGATCACGTTCAGACCTCCGGCAGGCCGGGCCGCACGGTCATGATCATCGGCGATTCGTTCACCGCCGCCCATTTCGAGTCCATGCTGCTGCAGCACGCCGGACGCGTCGTGTGGCTTGCATCCCAGCATTGCGGCTTCGACTGGTCCGCGATCGACAGGTTCCGGCCCGACGAGGTGTGGTGGATGCCGAACGAACGGTTTCTCGTCTGCGATCCGGGCGTCCGCCCGCTCGACTTTGCGGGTTAGTAGGAGCGGGATGAATTCAAGTCGATTCAGACCGTCATTGCGAGCGAAGCGAAGCAATCCAACTGAACGTTGGGCGTCCTACGGCCCCTGGATCGCGCGATGACGGCGGCGGTTCAACCCGATCGCATCATGCTCTAGGAGCGCAGGATGGAGCCGAAGCTCATCGAAGCCCGCAGCGTGCTCGTGCTTGGCGGCGCGCGCTCCGGAAAGAGCGCCTACGCCCAGAATCTCGCGGAAAGCGCCGCGCCCGAGCGGCTCTATCTCGCGACGGCGGAGGCGGGAGACGCGGAGATGGCGGCGCGGATCGCGCGCCACCAGTCCGCGCGCGGTTCGGGCTGGACGACGGTCGAGGAGCCGCTCGCGCTCGCCGAGACGCTTCACGCTGTCGCGCGGCCCGGCCGGGTGCTCCTCGTCGACTGCCTCACCCTGTGGCTGTCGAACCTGATGTTCGCCGGGCGGGACGTCGAAGCGGAGATCTTTCGTCTCGCCGAGACGATCGGCGCGCTCGGAGGGCCGGCAGTGTTCGTCTCGAACGAGGTCGGGCTCGGGCTCGTTCCGGAGACCAAGCTCGGCCGCGAATTTCGCGACTGGCAGGGCAGGGCCAATCGCGAGCTCGCCCGGGCCTGCGACGCGGTCGTGTTCGTCGCGGCGGGCCTGCCGACGCTCTTGAAGCCCGCGCCGCGGCTAGACGTGTGTTTGCGGTGATGGAACCGGCGCCATGGAGATGGGTCGATGACCAAGTCCTTTGTGCTTCTTCGTGAACTTTGTGGTGAACTAATTCACCACGAAGGACACGAAGAAGCACGAAGGTGGCACAACACTGCCCGGTTACTACGCTGAAGCCGCTGGCGACTTAGTGCGAGGCGGGGTTACCATTGACAACAGGCGAATCGCGAAAGATTCGACGCCGAATCCTTTATGACCATGAGCAGCTTGCTGCGTTTTTTCGATCGTCCGCCGGAGCCGGCGCACCTCGACGTCGCCCACAACGGCGAGGTCTATCGCATCGCGCTCAACCGCTGGCCGCGGTCGCGCCGCTTCACGCTGCGCGTGCGATCGGCGACGCGCGACGTGCTGCTCACCATGCCGGCCCGCGCCTCGCTGAAGGCGGCGCAGAAATTCGCCGAGCGCCATGCCGCCTGGATCGGCGTCAGGCTCGCCCGGCTGCCGCGCCCCGTCGCCTTCGAGCCGTCGGCGAAGACGCCGGTGCGCGGGGTCGATCACAGAATCGTCCACCGGCCGGGCATGCGCGGCATTGTCTGGCTCGAAAAGGGCGACGGCGAGCCGCTGATTTGCGTTGCCGGCGAGCGGCCGCACGTGGCGCGCCGCGTCGCCGATTTCCTCAAGCGCGAGGCGCTCAAGGACATCGAGGCGGCGGTCGCCCGCCACGCGCGGGCGATCGGCGTTCAGCCGAAGCGCATCGCGGTGCGCGACACAGTGAGCCGCTGGGGCTCCTGTTCCTCCGCGGGCCGCCTCAGCTTCTCCTGGCGCCTCATCCTCGCGCCGCCCTTCGTGCTCGACTATCTCGCCGCGCACGAGGTGGCGCATATGGTCCACATGAACCACTCGCCAAAATTCTGGAGCCTCGTCCGCCGCGCCTTCCCCGAGGTGAACCGCGCGGAAGCTTGGCTCAAGGCGCACGGCGCCGGCCTGCACCGGTATGGGGTGTCGCCGTAACAAATCCCGCCACGATCGGGTCTCGAAGTTCACGGCGACTGTTCTTTCAGAACAGCCAGCAGAGCCTCGAGATGCGAAAACGAGATCGCTCGGGACCGTCGGGGGCTCGAGCCATCCGATTGGCACGTATTCTCGCCGTTCGGAACTGACCTTTGGGATCACCAAGAACGGCCTGTTTGGGATGACCGTCACGTGAAACCGTGTGGGGGTGTCGGCGAGCTGTCGTGTGGGATTGCTTGAGCTCGCGAGCCGCGCCCGCCTGACAGCAGCAATACGCTCTATCACAGCCGGCATTGCGCGAAGTTGCGAGGGCGACGCGTTCTCCAGACTAAGTATCCAGCGTTGGCGACCGTTAATGTACTCTTCCGAACCGATGTAAGGCCTCATGTACCGCGCCGCGGTGGGCTCGCTCTTCAGGAAGGCCGCACACTCATGGGAGTCAAAAATGTACGCTCTTATTGTGTTTCGTGTTGATACGGTCCGAGTCCGGCAGCGGCGGCGATCCAGGGAGCCGGGCCGCCATCGGCGGGCATGGCTTCGAGGGTTCGGCGCCAACTCAGGTACGGGGAAGGTTTTCGGTGGCGACGCCGTGGAAGCGTCGCATCCACTCTTTGAGGCGTCCGTGGTAGGCGTTGACGTTGTTTATATGGAACTGCGATTCTTCGGGCTTGGGGTTGCCGGGCGCGGGTAGGACATGGACTTTGAGCTTGGCCCGCTTGGCGAAAGCGGTGATGGCCGAGCCGCCGTCGCAGCGGAAATCGGTTGAAGGCGGAATTCGTTCGCCGAACGCTTCTTTTAGGCTGGCGGCGTCGAGGCGGGACAGGACGGCGTCGAACGTGGCGCCGCTGCGGTCGCGAGCCACGACGACGGGAATCTGCTCGGCCGAGAGGCCGCGCTTGGCGGCTTTGCCGCCGCGGCGGCGCGCGGGCCTGGCGAGGCCGCCCCGCCGACCCTTTAAGGACTCGAGTATGAATGTTTCATCGGCCTCGACGATGCCCGAAAGGCTCTTGGGTTTGTCGAGGTTGAGAGCGGCGAGAAACCGATGCCGCCATCGGAAGGCGGTGCTCGGGTGGATCTGGCAGCGGTCGGCCGCCTTGGCGAGGCTCTCCCCTTCGATCAGGGCTCGCGCCTGATCGAACCAGCGATCCTTGTTGTGCAGGCCGGCCACCGGAGTGCCGGTGAACGGATTGAAAGTCCTGCGGCATTCCACGCAGCGATAGCGCGGCAAACCTCTCGCCTCACCCCAGGGCCGGACATCGAGCGCGCCGCAGCGCGGACATCCCGTCCGCGAATAACGCCCCTTTGCGATTTCCCGGAAAATATCGCGCTCGCCCGATGCGGAAAGCGTCGCCGCAACCGCATCGCTGCGCTCCTCGGCCCTCTTCGCGTCCCCCGCCGCAGACCTCGGTTCGCAGATCTCGACGCCCTCCTCACAGGGATCGTCAGCTTCCGCGAGCGCGAGCTCGCGAAACACGACACGGCGCTGCGCCGCACTCAACGACGACAGCGCGGCCAGCCATCCCGCGAAATCCGACGGCTTCATCTTCGCCCCCAAAGCCCAGAGCCTTTATCGCTCATGTCAACACACATTGCAATAAGAGCGAAAATGTAATGTCCTCCGTCGATTGGCTTTGAACCGATAATTAGTCTAGTCGTGGGACATCGCAAAGAGGTTGGTTTCTCTCCTCAACGACCAAATGACGGTCGGCTAGGTGGCCAGCATCGAACAGGTATGCAGTAAGAGCGCCATGGCGGCTTTCGACAGGGTCACCGGTTAGGCGGTCATAGCTGAACAGGCGTTTCACCGCGGGCTCTTGGTCCCTAGGCACCAGCCCAATGATGACGACATGCACGTGCGCAACGCCGCGCGCGTCCGAACCCCAAGCGAAAGTCCGGTGCGCGAAGCAAATCTCAAGGCGATAGCGCTTGAAAAGGAGCGGCCACAGTTGCGCGACCTGCTCACCCTGCGTAATTGAGTTGGTAGCGACAAAACCGATGCGAGCTTTCGAACCTTGAACATAAGCTCCTGCTTTCAGGAACCAGGCGCAGACGAAATCGAGTGTGCCACCTGAACCGCCAAGCTTTGCGATGTCGCGCAACTGTCGCCCAATCCACCTCCAGCGCGTCCACGTAGTGGATATGCGGTGAGGCCCTCAGCGGGATGCGCGCGTAAGCCTCCCCAAATTCAAGACCCAGCCTGCTGTTCATGATGTGGTCCATCATCCACAAAGCCGTCTCGGCGATGCGGCCAGGGAACTCGTTGATCTCGATCCCATAGAACTGACTAACATTGACCTTGGCCATTGTGGCCACGTCGAACAACTGAGCAGTGCCTTCCGAGCGAAATCGAATTTCTTTCAGAAGCTCGATTTCAAGCGCGCGCAACTCACGGTAAGCGATGATGAGAAAATTCCCGCACCCGCAGGCAGGGTCGAAGAATTTCAGGGACGAGAGCCGATCATGGAACGCCTTAAGCGCATTGAGCCGGCCTGTGTCGCGCCGAACCTTCAGTCGTTCGAATTCTGTTCGAAGATCGTCCAGAAAGAGCGGCTGGATGACCTTCATAATATTCTTTTCGGTCGTGTAATGCGCCCCCGACACACGCCGCTCCTTGGCGCTCAGGACAGATTGGAATAGAGAGCCAAATATTGCAGGAGAGATTGCGTCCCAGGAAAACTTGCAGGCTTCAAGCAGACGTGCGCGCATCGCTGCGTCGAAGGCGGCCGTTGGCAGCCGTTCCGCGAAAAGCTCGCCATTAACGTAAGGAAAGGCTGCGAGGTCTTCGTCTAACGACTTTTGGCGTCGCGACTCTGGCGTGTTGAGCACGTCGAACAGTTCGTTCAAGAGTTTGCCGGTATCCGAACCATCAATCTCGCAGCGCTGTTCGATGAGATCGAGAAATATTCCACGAGGCTCGAAAATGCCCGTGGCGTCGGCGAAGGGCAGAAGACGAGTTGCACCAAGAGCCGCTCAAGAACGTGGCCGACGTAACCAGACTGTTTCAGGGCGTCGTACAGACGCCCCATAATCTCGGACGCGTCAATATTGACCGGATCTTGATCTTTGAAGGTGCGCTTTTGGACACCGAGAACGAAACCGAAGTGCTCGACTTTGCGCGGGAGCTCCGCGAGACGGAACGACTCCACCGTTCCCTCATCGAGGTCGTGAAGCTCGAATGTTTGGAAATCCGAGACAAGGATGTAGCGGGGAAGCTCCGCTTCCTTGAGGCCAGGAAAATAATCGAACGCCTGCTTCTTCGCCCGTATGAGGGACCCGCCAGCGCTTTTCTGTTCGACAAGCAGAACGCCCTTCCAAAAGAGGTCAATGAAGCCGCGCTTGTCGCCGAGCAGTTTGACCGGCTCTTCGAAGCTCGCGACCTTGCGCCGCTTGACGCCAAACACGTCAAAGAAATCGTTGTAGAAGCTCTGAGTTTCGCCCTTCTCGTATCTGGCTCCCGCCCACTCTTCCGCAAAGCGGGCGGCGCGAGCTCGAATTTCATTCCAAGAAAGCCGCATGACACCAACGAATTGAAAGAATCAACGACCGACCTTAACGAGCGGCGCATTCAACGAACAGGGCAACCTACGCCCGTTGCCTCGTGTCCGGAGGTGGGCCCGAGGATCACGTTCCATATAGCGCCTCGGCCGACCGCTCGATGCCGGCGCGGATGAACGGATTGCGGACGCTGCCCTCGACGACGAGGTCGACCGGACGGCCGACGGCCGCAGCGAGGGCGTCGCGAAGCGCGAGAAATTCTCCGAGTACGAGTAAGGGGCTCGCGGCCGGTTCGAACGCAACGAGAAAATCGACGTCCGAGCGCTCGGGATCGAAGTCCTTCCCCCGCGCCGCGGAGCCGAAGACGGCGAGCCGGCGGACGCCGAAGCGGCGGCAGATGTCTGCGATTTCGGACCGGCGCTCGGCGATCAGCGGCGTCGCCTCACCCGCAGGCCGGCTCGGCGATCTTCTCGGCATCCTTCACGCTCATGCCCCTTAAGGACCGGAAGGATTCGTTAACACGATCCGAGGCGGAGATCACGCCAAGCCACGCGGTTCCCGCCGCGCGCGGTCAAGAGTCCGTCTCCGGCGCGACCCCAGCGAACGGCAAGCCTTGTTCCCGCAAATTGGCGCCGCTGTTCTCGCGAATTAATTCGCTGTTCCGTCTGCATCGCCGACTTTTCGCCCAGCACGCTGAAATCATGCGTGTTTTCTCGGACGGTCTGCTCATAAACCGGCGCGAATTTCCGGAGGCCGAGTTGCGGCCCGACCCCAGCCAGGCTGCGGTCGTGCGATCACCGGGCTACAGACTTCATGGTTTTCAGTATAGTTCGAGTCAACGATGATAGTGATAGTGGTAGCCGCCGTGAACCCCATAGTGGTAGCCTCCACCATAGCGATAGCCGCCACCGTAGCGATAGACTCCACCATGATAGCCGTACCGATAGCCCGGCGCGCCTACAACAACGCCACCTCCGCCATAGCCATAGCCATTCGGACGACAGCCTCCGTAGGGTCCCCGATGAAAGCCGACGCCGCAGCCCCCAGCGACTGGCGTGACATAGGGCGCGGAAGCCGATAGCGGCGCGATCTGCATTGCGTGGGCCGGAACGGCGACGAGCCCGGACAGTCCAATCGCCGCAGCAGCAAGAGCTCTTTTCATGATTTCCCCCTGTCGAACTGGGCCCAAGCTAAGATTGGTTCACGCATCTGAGGCAATTCTTGGGCAATTTTGGCGTGCATCGCCCTTTGCTTCCTGGGGCAATTATTGTTCAGCCGCCTACGGCAACCCGGCGCGGTCCCTGAACTTGGCCGAGCCGCCATCGAATTGAAAGAATCACCGACTCACCTTAAGCGAGCGGCGCATTCAACGAACAGGGCAACCTACGCCCGTTGCCTCGCGTCCCAGAGGTAGGCCCAAGGATCACGTTCCATAGAGCGCCTCGGCAGACCGCTCGATGCCGGCGCCGATGAAGGGATTGCGGACGCTGCCCTCGACGACGAGGTCGACCGGACGGCCGACGGCCGCGGCGAGGGCGTCGCGAAGCGCAGGATAGTCGCCGAGCCAAGCGCCATGGGCCGGCTCGAACGCGACTAGAAAATCGACGTCCGACCGCTCGGGATCGGAGTCGTGCCCGCGCGCTGCGGAGCCGAACACGGCGAGGCGGCGGACGCCAAAGCGACGGCAGATGTCTGCGATTTCGGAGCGGCGTTCGGGATCAGCGGCAGCATGGCGTTCTCCGTCGCCTCACGCGCAGGCCGGTTCGGCGCTCTTCTCGATTCCTCATGGCTCATGCCCCCTCCGATCGAAAAGATTCATCAACATGATCCGAGGCGGAGATCACGCCCGAGCCGCTGCATCAGCGCGAACGCAATAGCCGACACAGGGACGTCGTCGGCGCCTCTTTCGCGGCTCAATGGCTGGCCTACGCCTCCGCCTGCCGACGCTTCGCCGCCGACCTCGCGATCGACAGCGCACGGCCCGGGGCCAGTGCGGTGCGCGAACCTTCACCGTGAAGGACTTTCACCTCCTACTCCTTGCCGGTCTCCCGGCGCACCCCTGATAAGGGCAAAAACACTCCCCATTACGCTCCTGTTATTGCGCTTGATCCAGGCGCACAGCGTTTTCACGTAAGCCATTGCAATCGTACGTTTTTCTGCAGGTAAACGCGGCCGAAGCGGCGTCATTCCCCTGTTCGGCAGGCGACCCGAGCCGCCGGTTTGACCGCCGAAGGCTGGGCCCGCGACCGGTCGTGGGGCTCCTCGCGAGGGTCAAGAAATGGCGCCGTCATCGCTCAACCAACGGTCCTCCGAAGGGAGCGGCGCCGGAGCTTAAGTCGACTTGAAATCATCCGCCCTAGCAGCCTGTCGGACTGAGTTCTTGCAGCTAGTCTTCGAACCGGCCTTCCCGCGTTGCGGCGGCGGTCGGCGCCCGGTCGGGCTTTGTGGGCGTTGCGATTGAGTTTGTTGGATCGGCGATGGAGCTGGATATTCTGGGGGCGCCCCGCCTTCAATAGGCGGGGGCGAGGGCGAACATTCGCTTCATGTTCCAGGCCATGGTCACGAGGCTCCACTCGCCGCGCACTTTTTCCAGCCCGCGCAGTGAAAATTGACGGAACCCGAGCACGGATTTGATGATGCCGAACACCGGTTCGGGGGTCTGCTTGCGCAGGGCGTAGAGCGCCCGGCCTCGAGGCGTCTTCAAACGATGCGCCATCGCCTCGACCGGCGTCGGATCGTCCGGCGCGGCCGGCGCCGGCTCGAAGCGCTCGGCCAAAGGCGGATGGTGCGGCTGGCGGCCCATCGCGATCGCCGGTTCGATTCCCGCCTTTTCGCAAGCCTCGACATTGCCCGCGCTGAAATAGCCGGTGTCCGCCAGCAGAGTTTCGGCCTCGCTCAAGGTCTCGGGCAAAGCGCCGATCTCGCCCAGCATCGGCTCGACCTGGTTCTTGTCGTTGGGCGCCTGGACCACGTCGGTCGCCACCACCAGCAGGCTGCCGACGGCGACCGCCGCCTGCGCGTTGTAGCATTGATCGAAGCCGCCGCCGGCCACCGGCATGATGCGCGAGTTTTCATCGGTCAGATTGACCTGATCGCTCGGCAGCGGCCCCTCGGTCGGCGGCTGCGGCGGCCTGCCGCCCGGCTTCTTGCCCGTGGCCGCCGTCTTGGCCGCGCGCGCCGCCATTTTGGCTTCATGTTCCGCAATCTCGCGTGCGTGGCGCTCCCTGGCGCGCGCCTCGATCTTGGCGCGCGCCTCGGCGATCTTGCGTAGACGCTCCTCGCGCCGCGCCAGTTCGTCGGGAATTGACATGCCGTCGGGAAGGTCCGCCGCGTCCGCCGCCTCGGCCTTGGCCATCAGATCGGCGACCTCGCCCTTCAGTTGCGCCTCGATCTTGCCCGCATGCTCATAGGAAAGCGCGCTGTGCCGGCTGGCGTTGGCGTGAATCTTCGTCCCGTCGAGGCCGATGGTTCCCATCTTCAGCACGCCCATCTCGCGCGCAAGCAGCAACACTTGGACGAACAGCCCCTCGATCGGTTTGAGAAAACGCCGGCGAAACGTCGCCAGCGTGTCGTGGTCGGGATGATCGTTGGCCGCGATGAAACAAATCGCCACCGAGTCATACGTCGCCCGCTCCAGCTTGCGGCTCGAAAACACCCCCGTCGCATAGCCGTAAACAAGAAGACCCAACAACACCCTGGGATGGTAGGACGCCGAACCCGAGCCGCGATACTCGCCACTCATCGCGCGAAGGTCGAGCCCGTCGATCACTTCAACCACAAAGCGCGCCAAATGCTTCTCTGGCGGCCACTCGTCCACCGAAGGCGGCAGAAGATAGCCCGTCTGCCGATCAATCGTGCGGAAATTGCTCATGCGCAGGCTCAAGGCGAGGTGAGAATCAATGCCGCGATTCTAACTCGCTAAATCTCGCCTGTCTCTTCCAAACAGCGAACTTCCCCCGCTAAGTCCGACAGGCTGCTAGACCATCCGCGCGATCCGCACGATCCCGCGGACGATTGTCTCGAGGACCCATCCCGCAAGATAGGCGAGGGCGCAGCAGAAGGCCGCTGCCGCGGCGACCCGGAGCGTCATGTCGCCGGCGAAATCGTAACTGCCGCCGTTCAGCGCCCGCATGACGAGGGTGAAGGGCAGGGCGGCTAGAGCGAGGGGCAGGTCGGCGAACCAGGTCCCGGCGCGGGCGAGGTAGTCGAGATAGAGCGCGGCGAAGACGAGCGCGTAAAACCCCGCGAGGGCGAGGCCCGTCCACGAGCGGAGCCGGATCGCCTTCCTCCTCACGCGGCTTTGTAGGCGACGACCTGCTGCGCCTGGCGGCCGAGCCCCGTGATTCCGAGCGCGACCGTGTCGCCGGGCTTCAGGAAGCGCGGCGGCTTCTTGCCCATGCCGACCCCGGGCGGCGTGCCGGTCGTGATGACGTCGCCCGGTTCGATGATCATGAACTGCGAGATGTAGGAGACGAGCGTCTTGACTCCGAACACCATGGTCGCCGTCGAGCCGCTCTGCATCCGCTCGCCGTTGACGTCGAGCCACATGTCGAGCTTCTGCGGATCCTTTATCTCGTCGGGCGTGACCAGCCACGGGCCGAGCGGGCCGAAGGTCGGGCAGCCCTTGCCCTTCGTCCACTGGCCGGACCGCTCGATCTGGAACTCGCGCTCGGACACATCGTTGCAGACGCAATATCCCGCCACGTGCCGAAGCGCCTCGACTTCGCTGACGTAGCTCGCCCGCGTTCCGATCACGATCGCGAGCTCGACCTCCCAATCGGTCTTCGTCGAGCCTTTCGGAACGACGATGTCGTCGTTGGGCCCGACGATGCAGGAGGGCGCCTTGTTGAACAACACCGGCTCCTTCGGCACCGCCTGGCCCAATTCGGCGGCGTGATCGGCGTAATTGAGACCGATGGCGATGAAGTTGCCGACCTTCGCGACGCAGGGGCCGAGTCTCGGCGTCCCGCGCACGGCCGGCAGCGATTGGGGCTTGACCCTCGCCAGACGGGCGAGCGCCCGCGGGCCGAGCGTATCGGCGTCGATGTCGGCGACGACCCCGCTGAGGTCGCGCAGTTTGCCGGCGGAATCAATCAGCCCCGGTTTCTCCTTGCCGCTCCTGCCGTACCGAACGAGCTTCATCATCCCCTCCCGCTTTCCAAGGTAGCCGCCTCCGGCGAGCCGCAATCGACTGTTACCAAGACGCGACGACCCGCGAAACGTCAATCGTCGAGGAGCATCTTCCCCGCAGTGCCCGACACGCAGATTTGATTCCGGGGGGTTATGGATTTTTTACCCACTCACCCTCAAATATTGGGCATTGCATCGTTGGAAGCCGTCAAGCGCCGATCAGGGAACATAGGCCATACGGCGCCTATTTCTTGTGACGGGCCCAGATTGGGGCTTGAAGGCAATTTTCGGATGATGTCCTGTCAACGACGGGCGCTCGCGCGCGAGCGCACTTTATGACTGTCAACGCCCCCGCAAAGAAAAGACCGCAAAAATGTCAGTTCCGGAACGTATCGCACTTTTTATTGACGGCGCCAATTTGTATGCAAGCGCGAAGGCTCTCGGCTTTGATATCGACTACAAGCGCCTGCTTAAGGAATTCCAGGCCAAGGGACGCTTGATTCGGGCCTTCTACTACACCGCGCTGGTCGACGATCAGGAATATTCGTCCATCCGTCCTCTCGTCGATTGGCTCGATTACAACGGCTACGCGGTGGTGACGAAGCCGACCAAGGAGTTCGTGGATTCGACCGGGCGCCGGAAGGTCAAAGGCAACATGGACATCGAGCTCGCAGTCAACGCGATGGAGATGGCCGACCATGTCGACCTCATGGTGCTGTTCTCCGGCGACGGCGACTTCCGCTCGCTCGTCGAGTTGATTCAGCGCAAGGGCGTGCGGGTCGCGGTCGTCTCGACGATCTCGACCCAGCCGCCGATGGTCGCGGACGAATTGCGCCGCCAGGCGGACGAATTCATCGATCTGGCGCAGCTCATGCCGCGCATCGGGCGCGATCCCGGCGAGCGGCCGGTCCGCGCCGACAATCGGCGGCATTACGGGACCGTGCAACAGGCGGTCGAAGAGCCGGTTCGCGAATAAGGGATCTTGCGGGTTCCGATGGCTTTCGACGTCAATCCCCCGCGGGACTGCGGGGCGTGTCCGCGCCTCGCCGAGTACCGGGCCGCCAATCGCTCCCTCTATCCCGCGTGGTCGAACGCGCCGGTCACTTCGTTCGGCGAGGCGAGCGCGCGCCTCATGATCGTCGGCCTCGCGCCCGGCCTCCGGGGAGCGAATTGGACGGGCCGTCCGTTCACCGGCGACTACGCCGGCGACCTCCTCTACGAAACGCTCATCCGGTTTGGCTTCGCAGTCGGCGTCTACGGACGCCGACCCGACGACGGCCTCGAGCTCGTCGATTGCGCCATCGTGAACGCCGTGCGGTGCGCGCCGCCGCAGAACAAGCCGACACCTCAGGAGATTGCGGCCTGTCGCGCCTATCTTTCGCAGTCGATCGGCGCGCTCGCCAATCTCAAGATCGTGCTCGCGCTCGGACGGGTGGCGCACGACAGCCTTTTGCGCGCGTTCGGGGCGCGGGCGGCCGACTTCCCCTTCGCCCATGGGGCGCGTCACGCCCTGAAAGCGCAGGGGCCGAGCCTATTCGACAGTTATCATTGCTCGCGCTACAACACGAACACGGGCGTGCTGACCGAAGCGATGTTCCGGGACGTTTTCGCCTCGATCCGAGCCGAGCTCGGGCGCTCTTGAGGGCGGCGCGCGGCGCGACGGGCGCGCGACCCGCCGAGACAAGGGGGAGACGACGTGAGCGCAAACGTGTTCGGCACGATCGGCGGCGCTCCGGCGTATGAGGTCGTCATCGCCTCCAGGGCGGGAGCGAGCGCGAAAATCCTGACCTGGGGCGCGGTCATCCGCGATCTCGTCGTGCCGACCGCCGGGGGGCCGCAAAGCGTGACGCTCGGCCTCGACACCCTCGAGGACTACGTCGCCTATTCGCCGCATTTCGGGGCGGTCGCCGGGCGCTTCGCCAACCGGATCGCCAACGGCCGATTCGTCCTCGACGGGGTCGAATACGTGCTCGACCGGAAGCCGGGCCAAAAGCATACGCTGCACGGCGGGCCGAAAGCCTTCGGCGAGCGGATCTGGAAGCTCGGCGCCTACGACGGCTCGTCGGTTTCGATGACGCTCGAGTCGCCGGACGGCGAAGCGGGCTTCCCCGGGGCGCTGACGACGACCTGCGTCTATCGGATGCTCGAGCCGGCGACGTTGAGGGTCGAACTGTCGGCGGTCACGGACAAGCCGACGGTCGTGAATCTCACCCAGCACGCCTACTTCAACCTCGACGGGTCGACGGACATTCTCGACCATGAAGTCACGCTATTTGCCGACTTCTACACGCCCGCCGACGAAGAGCTCATTCCGACCGGCGAGATTCGGTCCGTTGCTGGCACCCCCTATGATTTCCGCGTCGGGCGCCCGGTGCGCCACCCGAGCGGGACGACGTACGACACGAATTTCGTCGCCGCGCTGCGCCCCGGCGTCGACGGTCTCGCGCCGGTCGCGCGCGTCCGCTCGCCGCTGAACGGACTGACCATGTCGTTCTACAGCACCGAGTCCGGCGTCCAACTCTATGACGCCGCCAAGCTCAATTGCCCGGTTCCGGGGCTCAACGGCGCCCGCTACGGCGCGCACGCCGGCCTTTGCCTGGAGCCGCAAGCCTTCCCGGACTCGCCGAACCGGCGCCACTTCACCAACTGCGTCCTGAGGCCCGACGCGGAGTATCGGCACGTGAGCGAATTCCGCTTCGCGGATAGCGAGTAGCCAGTAGCGAATGGCGAATAGCGAATAGTCTACTCCATTCGCCATTTCGCCGGCTTCACTCGCGCGCCAGGCTTTCGCCCGGGCCCGCTTCCGCCAGCGCCCGGCCGACTTCGAGGCCGAGATCGTCCATCGAGGTCTGCTCGCGGACCGTGAGGTCCTCGCCCTTCGCTTGGCGCTCGGCCTGCTCGGGCGAACGGGCGACGTTGACCGTGACCTTCGCTTCGACTTCCGGGTGCAGATGGACCGGCACGAAGTGCAGGCCGAGCGCCTTGATCGGATGCTGGATGGCGATGTGGCCGCGTTGCACCGCATGGCCCGCCGCAGTCAACGCCTCGGCGATGTCTCGCGCCGAGACCGACCCGTAGAGCTGCCCCGTCTCGCCGGCCTGGCGGATGATGACGACCGTCGCGCCGTCCACCCTGGCCGAGATCTCGTTGGCGCTGCGCTTGAGCTCGTGGTTGCGCGCTTCGAGGTCGGCGCGCTGGGCCTCGAACTTCTTCTTGTTGGCCTCGGTCGCGCGCAAAGCCTTGCCGCGCGGCAGCAGGAAGTTGCGGGCGTAGCCGTCCTTGACGCGGACCGTGTCGCCCATGTGGCCGAGCTTGGCGATGCGTTCGAGCAGAATGACATCCATGACGTGCTCCTATCGATGACTGGTCGGTTTCGGGGAAGGGAGAAACGCCGCCCGGGCGCGCAGCCTGGCGAAGGCGTCGACGAGGCCGAGCGCCGCCAGGACGGGAAGCGTGTACTGGGCGCGCAGGACGCAGCAGGCGTACAGCGCGACGAGCATCACGACCCTCAGTTTGAGGCCGCGCGACAGGGCGTGCGCGACGGCGAGGCCCTGCAGGACGAAGGCTGCGCCGAGCCCGCCGGCCCCGATCGAAAAGTATTGCGACGCCGGGGGAGTGAGGACGTAGGCGCCGGCCGCGCAGCCGATCGCGACGAGGCCGAGCGGCCACGGCAGACGAAGCGAAGTCGGCAGATCGGGCCACGGCCTTTGCAGTCGATGCGACAACTGGGTCGAGCGCGCGGCTGCGTAGAGATTGACGGTGAGCATGAGGAGGGTCGAGGCCGCGATCGCGGCGGGGCCGAAGCGGACGAGCGTCTCGGCGAAGACCCGCGCCTGATCGCCACCCTTCGCGTCGAGGGCGTCGTTCGCCAGGGCGGCGAGCGCCGTCACGGCCTGCTTGGCTCCCTCGGCATAGCCGCCATAAAGGAGGATGACCGCCGTCAGCACCGCGCCGGCGCCGAGCATGCCGATCGCCGCCGCGAGCGTGACGATCGAACCGACCGGTGCGAATGTCTGGCCCGCGGACAGCCTCGCCGGGAGGTAGCGCGCCAGGGGCGCGACCGCGCTTGCGGCCAGCAGCCAGGCGGGAGCCGCGACCGACGCCGCGTAGAGGAGGCCCGTCAGCGGTTCGGCAAGGAGGGTGAGGCCGGCGACCGATACGGCCGCCGCGATTGCGCCGGCGTCGATGCCCCAGCCCATGGTCGCGATCATGATCGGGAGCGGCGCCAGATAGGCGAGCGTCATCGCGAGCGGGCTCGTCTGCGCGCTGACCGCGAACAGAAAGGCCGCGGCGCACCCGGCGCCGATCGCGACGGCGAATCGATGGATCATGGCGCTGTCCCGCTCCGGCTCGCGGTTAGAAGGCGGGAGCCGCCTTCAACTTCTCACTTCGCTCGCGGACGGGGGCGGCCGCGCGGCTGGTCTGCCGATCAACCGTCAGCGGATCACGTAGGGAAGCAGGCCGAGGAAGCGGGCGCGCTTGATCGCCTGGGCGAGCTCCCGCTGCTTGGCCGCGCTGACCGCGGTGATTCGGGACGGCACGATCTTGCCGCGCTCGGAGATGTAGCGCGACAGGAGGCGCGTGTCCTTGTAGTCGATCTTCGGCGCATTCGCGCCTGAGAACGGGCAGGACTTGCGGCGGCGGAAGAAAGGGCGGCGGGGCGCGGCGGCCATCAGTTTGCTCCAACGTTCGCGTCATCGCGCGGGCGGCGGGGAGGGCGGTCGGGTCGATCGCCGCGATCGGGGCGGTCGCCGCGCGGCCCACGGGGGCCGCGATCGTCACGATCGGCGTCGTCGCGCTTGCGCAGCATCGCCGAAGGGCCCGTCTCGTGCTCGTCGACGCGGATCGTGAGGAAGCGAATCACGTCCTCGTTGATGCTCAAGGTGCGCTCGAGCTCGACGACCGCCTCGGACGGCGCGGCGATGTTGAGCAGGGTGAAGTGCGCCTTCCGGTTCTTCTTGATGCGGAACGCCAGCGACTTCAGCCCCCACGGTTCGACCTTGGTCACGGCGCCGCCGAGCGATGCGATCTTCGACTTGATCTGTTCCGTCAGCGCTTCGACCTGCTGCTGCGTGACGTCCTGGCGCGCCAGGAAGATGTGCTCGTAGAGAGCCATTCGGTGCCTTTCCATTCTTTCGGTCTGCGTCCTGCGCGGAGCCCTTCGAGCCCCGAGAAAGGCTCGAACCGGATCGTTCGAAGGCGGGAACACGGGAAGCCGGACCACATGGATCCTGCCGCCCGCTAATATGAGCGCGCGGCCTTCCGTTCAGCCCCCGGCGGGACACGACGAGTGAGGGCTCCCATACAGACAGATCGCGTCCGCCGCAAGGCGAATCCGCGGGTTGTTAGCGCAAGTAGGAATGTCCCCTTTTAGCTAATTAGGAATGTCCCCTCTGGATTGAGCGGGGGCGTTGATGGCGGCGGGGGCATTGGCGATGAGCGGGCGGGAGCGCGAAAGACTTGTTGTGATCGCACAGGTCTGCGGCAAGGTTCTCAGCCAAGGCGCGGCGGCGGAGCGGCTTGGGATTTGCGTTCGGCAGGTCAAGCGGCTTGTTCGGGCCTATCGCGCCGAGGGCGACGCAGGGCTTGTGTCGCGCCAGCGCGGGCGGGCCTCGAACCGTCGGCTCGCGTCGGGCGTCGGCGAACGGGCGAGCGAACTGCTCGGCGGCAAGTATCGTGATTTTGGTCCGACGCTGGCCTGCGAGAAGCTGGCGGAGCTTGAAGGGATCTTCGTCTCGCGCGAGACGATCCGACGGCTCCAGATTCGGCTTGGCTTATGGAAGCCGAAGCGGCGGCGTCACAAGCGGGTGTTTCAATTGCGCGAGCGGCGGCCGCGATTTGGCGAACTGATCCAGATCGACGGCAGCCCGCATGACTGGTTTGAAGGGCGCGGCCCGCGCTGCACGCTGATCGTGTTCATTGACGATGCGACGGGGCGTCTGACGGCGTTGCGCTTTGCCCCTGCGGAGACGACGCGCGCCTATCTTGGCGCGCTCAGGGACCATGTTCTCGCGCATGGCTGTCCGGCAGCTTTCTATTCGGATCGGCACGGCATTTTCCGGGTCAACGCCAAGGACGCCGCCAGCGGCGACGGCAAGACCGAGCTCGGCCGCGTCAGCGAGCGCTTGCGCATCGAACTCATCAACGCGCTCACCCCGCAAGCCAAGGGCCGCGTCGAACGGGCCAACCCGACTTTGCAGGATCGGCTGGTGCGCGAGATGCGGCTCAGGGGGATTTCCTCGATTGAGGAGGCGCAGGCCTTCACGCCCGCCTTCATCGCCGCGTGGAACGAAAAGTTCGCCGTGCCGCGCGGCGCGAGGAGCGCGTCCTGTCCAAAGCCCTGACGTTCAGCGTCGGCGGCGCCGTCCATTGCGTCAAGACCAGCGGCCCCGGCATCCAGGGCAATCGACTGAAAATTCGCGTGACAAATGGACGACGAGCTGAATTTGTCGTGATCCTCTGATTCGGGCGGAGGATGGGTCGATGACGGAAGGGGACGCGGCTGCCGGGGCGGTGAGGGAGACGACGGTTTTTCTGTCGTATTTCGAGGCCTTGCCGGACTACCGGCAGAAGGGGAAGGTCGCCTATCCGCTCGACGAGGTGCTGCTTTTGATGCTGGCGGCGACGCTGGCGGGGGCGGAGACGGTGGCCGACATTGCGCGCTTCGGCCGGGCCAAGCTTTCGTTCCTGCAGCGCTTTCGACGCTTCGCCAACGGCACGCCCTCGCACGACCAGCTGGGCATCATCCTCGCCCGGCTCGACCCGGTCGCGTTCCAGCGCTGTTTCGTAGCGTGGGCGGCGGCGCTGACGAAGACGTCGGCCGAAGTGATCGCCATCGACGGCAAAACGGTGCGGCGCTCCTACCAGAAGAAAGGGGGCGAAGAGCCCATTCATGTCGTCTCGGCCTTCGCCGCGCGCCAGCGCATGGTGCTCGGGCAGGTCAAGGTCGGCGAAAAGTCCAACGAGATCGTCGCCATTCCCGCGCTGCTCGAGCTGTTGGCCATCGAGGGCGCGGTGGTGACCGTCGACGCCATGGGCTGCCAGCGCGAAATCGCGCAGACAATCATCGACAAGAAGGCCGATTACATCCTCGCGCTGAAGGGCAACCAGGGCACGCTGCGCGACGACGTCGAGCTGTTCGCCCGCGAGCAGAAGGCGGTGGCGTTCAAGGATACGTCGGTCAGCCGGGACACGACCGTCGACGGCGACCACGGCCGCATCGAGACCCGGACAGTCACCGTCTTCCACGATATCGGCTGGCTGCAGGACAACCACCAATGGCCGGGCCTGAAGTCGGTCGTCATGATCGAGAGCGAACGGGAAACCGATGGCAAGGTCGAAGCCGAGACGCGCTTCTACATCACCTCGCTCGCCTTGCTCGCCAACGCCCTGGGACCGATGATCCGCAGTCATTGGATGGTCGAAAACGGCCTCCACTGGGTGCTCGACATGATCTTCCGCGACGACGAATGCCGCGTGCGAACCGACAACGCCCCCTTCAACCTCGCCATCGTCAAGCACAGCGCCCTCAACGTGCTGAGAACCCGCAAAAGCAAGGATTCGCTGCGCATGCGCCGCAAAGTCGCCGCATGGGACGAAAACGCCCTCGCCGCCTACATCGCCGCATAAAACGTTCAGTCGATTCCCCTGCCCCGGCATCGCCATGCGCGGGGCCAAGATAACGCTGCTGCACTTGCCCGATGGCTCCATGCGGCTGCGCTACAAGGACCGCGACCTGCAATACACGCAAGTCAAATCCTCGCCCCGGCCAAGCCCCGCCGAAGATGAAAAAACCATCGACGCTCGCCTCGACGCCGTCCTGGCTGCACGCCGGGACGACAGCCCAACCGCCGAGCCCGCAAGGGCGTGGATAACGGGCGGGCTAGTTACGGCGCCATTGAGAGCGCGCGTCGCCCGCCCGTTACCCACCCCCACTCAACCGGAGCGCCGAAGGGGACATTCCTATTGTGCGCAATCAGGGGACATTTCTATTGTGCGTTGACAGGCGAATCCGCGGGTTTTCGTCTCGCGCTTACTCGTCCGGCGGCTTCCGCCGCACTGCAGGGCAGCTTCTCGACGGCTAGGCGGGAGCGCGGAACGATAGGATTCTGTCGCTCGGAAAATTGTACAACTTTCCGGTTTCGGTCCACTCCGGCGAGCAGATTTCGACGATCTTGGGCGCCAGCTCGTCGGGCGCGCGCAGGGTCATCGGATCCTCGCCGGGCATCGCCTTGGCTCGCATCAGGGTGCGCAGCGGCCCCGGATTGATCAGCATCACGCGAATGTTCGAGGTGTTGGCCGTCTCGGCCGCGTAAGTGCGGGCGATGGCGTCGAGCGCGGACTTCGCGGTCGCGTAAGGACCCCAATAGGCGTGGAAGTCGGCCCGGCTCGCCACGCCCGAGGTGAGAAACGCGACCCGCCCGGCAGGCGACCGGCGCAGCAGGGGATCGAGCGACCGAATGAGACGCCAATTGGCGGTGACGTTGACCGCGAGCACGTCGTCCCATTCCTTCGGATCGACGTGATGCAGCGGTGACAGGACGCCCAGAATCCCGGCGTTGCCGACGAAGGCGTCGAGCCTTCCCCACCTCCGATAGATCGCCTCGCCGAGCCGGTCGATCGCCGCATAGTCGCGAAGGTCGAGCGGCGCGAGCGTCGCGGGATTATCTTCGTTCGCGCGGAGCGCGCGAATCTGGTCGTCGAGTTCCTCGAGCGCCCCTTGGGTGCGCGCGAGCGCGACCACATGGGCGCCAGAGCGCGCGAAGGCGAGGGCCGCAGCCCGACCGATGCCGCGGGAAGCTCCTGTGATGAGAACGACGCGAGTCGATGCGTCGTTTTCGGGGACAGTCAATCGACACTCCTCAGGACGTTTGCTAACCTGCGCGGAGGCGAGGGCGCCGGCGCAGTCAGACGACCGAATCGGGTCCGCGAAAGGACTCCGTCGATCGGCGGGAGTCGAAGGCGCAATCGTCGGCGGAATAAGGGTTTCGCGCGGTCTTATGGACTTGCCGAGTTTGAAAAGAAAGTCCAAAACGACCGCGACATCGGCGCGGCGCCTGGCAGGCCCGACGCTTGGGGGTGGGGTTGGCGCAATATTGCGGCGCCATTGTCTTGAGGCTTGAAATGCCAAACGCAAAAACTGGCCGAGAACCGGGCAGGACCGTGACGAGGGCGGATTTGTCGGAGATCGTCTATCAGCGCGTGGGGTTGTCGCGCACCGAATCCGCGGAGCTCGTCCAGTCGGTGCTCGACGAAATCTGCGACGCGGCGGCGCGCGGAGAAACCGTCAAGCTCTCCGGCTTCGGCTCATTCGTGGTGCGATCGAAGGGCAAGCGGGTCGGCCGCAATCCGAAGACCGGAGTCGAGGTTCCGATCCTTCCGCGCCGCGTGATGGTGTTCAAGCCGTCGAACGTTCTGAAGGCGAGGATCAATGGGCGCGGGGGCGATTCGAAGGAATAGCCGGCCGGGGCGGCCGCCGCTGGCTTTCTCGCGCGCATCGGCTGATACTCGGGGAGTTGCGGCGGAGGGAAGCAATTCGACCCGCCGGGTATGGCGAGCGAGGCGATGGAAAAGAGCCCCGAGGCCTTTCGAACGATCCGGGAAGTCGCGGAGGCGATGGACCTGCCGCAGCACGTCCTTCGCTTCTGGGAAACGCGCTTTCCGCAGATCCGGCCGCTGAAACGGGCGGGCGGCAGGCGCTATTACCGGCCGGACGACGTCGAGCGGCTAAGGCTGATCAGGCGTCTTCTCTACGACGAAGGCTACACGATCAAGGGCGTGCAGAAGCTGTTCAAGGAGCAGGGCGTCCAAAACGTGGCGACCGCCGCCTTCGACGCGCGGCTGCCGTTCCGGCCGGCGGAAGCGCCCGCGCCCGACGACCGGGAGGATTTGTTGCCCCCGATCGCGGGCGCGGCGGTCGGATCCGAACCGCCGCTTGCCGCTGGCGCGCGGGAAGCGCCTTCAGCCCCGGCCCCGCCACCCGCGTTGGCCGGCGAACTCGCCGCGCTGCACAGCATTCTCGCCGACATCCGCGAGGCGCAGCGGATTCTCGATCAGGCCAGTCCGCATGAGGCGTGAGCCAAAGTCGGCGGCGCCGCATTGCCAGCAGCGCCCCCGGCGCCTATAAGAGGCACCGTCGGAGTGTAGCGCAGCCCGGTTAGCGCACTAGTCTGGGGGACTAGGGGTCGTGGGTTCGAATCCCGCCACTCCGACCATTTTTCCAAATAAATTCAATGAGCGAACCCTTCGACAAGCTCAGGGCCGAGATACCGGGAAGAGGCCGGTAAGCATCCGGTAAGCGGCCCGCTGCCGTGGCTGGCGCCGGCTTCAACGGCGAAACGCGCCGCGCCTTTTTCCACAGCCCGTGCTCAGAAGTTCTTTGCGTGACCCCGCAATTCCGGTAGGTGTTGGGTCGATCCTTTTCGGTGGTGCTTGCCACGGGGTCCGAATCTGAATGTCGCGCCGAAAGTTGCGCGACGGAAAGGTTTAGGCCGTGGCAAAGTTTGAATCCCCTCCATCCGTCGGGTGCCGGCCGCCAGGGATCATCCCTGCAAACGTCCCCGCCGACTGCCACACTGAGGCGCCGCTCATGCCGGCGCTCGAGATTCTGCATCCGAAGGCGGCCGCAGAATACCTCAAAGCCCGTTACGGCCTCGGCTCTGCTAGCACGTTGGCAAAGTTAAGGATGACCGGCCGCGGTCCGGCTTATGTCCAATTAGGCGTCAGGCTCATCGCGTACCGGCGACAGAGTCTCGATCTGTGGGCGCAGACGACCCTCATGGTCGAGAGGCGGTCGACGTCCGAATATGGCGCCAAGCGCCGTCCTGAGCGCGTCGAAGGGCCGGCCGCGGCCGCGGCGGGGGAGACGGCGTGAGCGATGGCCCCCTCAAGACGCGGAAGGCGCGCCCCTGACGGCTCAGGGAACGCGCCTTCGAAGATCGAGCAGCTTGGCGGCAGGCTCGTTCTCGTAAGTACCGCAACTCCCGCCTCAGTGCAAGAGCGCCGCCCGGGCCCCGGCCGACGCGGACAATTTCGACGTCCTTCGGCAAGCTCAGGGGGCGGGCCCGCCGCCCCGGGCGAGCTCGTCAGCCTCGCGCATGTCTTGGACGACGATCAACTCGAAGCCGTCGTGATGTTCGCGAACAAGGCCGCGTCTCTCTGGGACGCGATTTCCGACGAGGCCAGCCGGGGCGATCTCGAGGCGATCGGCGCTGACCTCCGCCGGGCTCGGATCCTGACCCTCGCGACCGTTCTGACCGTCAAGGGGCTGGAGCCATGAGCGGCGGCCCCGATCATTTCGACAAGCTCGTCGACGACGCCGTGCAGCGCAACAAGGCCAAGCGCGGGGCCCATGCGCGCGCCTTGTGGAGGAACGCCGAGACCCCCGAGCTGCGCGCGCATCTGCGCTTGGTCTATCCGGACTTGTTCAAGGACGCGCCGTCCTTCGACGGGCTCAGGACGCCGCGACGGGAGCAGCCGGCGCGAACGAACATCCGATATCCCGAAGGCTTTCATAGCTGGCCGCTGGAACAGCGGAGCCTCTGGTGGGCCGAGGCTACCCGGCTCTACACGCATCTCAGAAAGAGCGCCGCTCATGAACGATGACATCGAGGGCGAAATCAGCAAGATGAAAGCGCTCGCCGACGAAGCCGAGCGCGCCAAGGGGCGCCAAGAACGTCGCGACGGCGGCAAGGCGGGCGAGCGGACGCTCCCCCCGCAATGCCTGCCGCCGCCGTCCATGCCAATGGACGTCGCCCACGTCTTCGTCGAGAAGGCCTGCTCGAGCGACGGCCTGCTGCGTCATTGGCGCGGCGGCTGGTGGCTCTGGCGCACTTCGTGCTGGATCGAGGCCGAGGATCGCGCCGTCCGCAGCTTGCTCTATCGTTTCACGGAGAAGGCGGTCTATTTCACTGAGGATGAGCTTGCGCCATGGGCGCCGACGCGGCGCAAGATCGGCGATCTGCTCGAGGCCCTTGCGGCGGTCTGCATCCTGCCGGCCGATAAGGACCAGCCTAGCTGGCTCGACGACCGATCGACCGGGATCGTCGTCTCCCTCGCCAATGGCTTGGTCGACCTCGAGGGGCGGCGGCTTCTGCCTCACACACCGCAGTTTTTCAACCAGACCCGCGTGCCCTTCGCCTACCAGCCGGACGCGCCGGCTCCGGCCCGGTGGCTTCAGTTCCTTGGCGAGGTCTGGCCCGACGAGCCTGCTCCAAGGCTGCTCGCCGAATGGTTCGGATATGTCATCAGCGGGCGGCTCGATCTGCAAAAAATATTTCTCAACGTAGGTCCGACGCGCGGCGGCAAAGGGGTCATCGCCCGTATCCTCAGCGAGCTCGTCGGACGCCCGAACGTCGCCGGTCCCACCCTCAACAGCCTCGGCGGCGACTTCGGCCTCGCGCCGCTCATCGGCAAGCCGCTCGCCGTCATCTCTGACGCGCGCTTCGTCGGTAAGGACGGCAGCACCGTCATCGAGCGCCTGCTGTCGATCAGCGGCGAAGACACTTTAACCGTGAACAGAAAGTATAGAGATCAATGGACCGGCAAGCTCCCTTGCCGACTACACATCATCTCCAACGAATTGCCCCGGCTCGGCGACGCCTCGACGGCCATCATCGGGCGAATCCTACTGCTGCTGACAACGCGCTCGTGGCTCGGCAAGGAGGACCATGAGCTCGAGCGCGAGCTGAACAAGGAGCTTACCGGCATCCTCAACTGGTCGCTCGAGGGGTTGGGCCGCCTCAAGGCGAATGGGAACCGCTTCACCCGCCTTCCGTCCGCCGAAGAAGCCATCATCGCCATGCGCGATCTCGCCTCTCCGGTCGCCGCCTTCGCGCGCGAGCAATGCCGCGTCGACGCTGGCTGCGAAATCACGGTCGAACAGCTCTACGCCGCCTACCGATCGTGGTGCGAAGACAATGGTCATGCGAAAGCGACCAAGCAGAACTTCGGCCGCGACCCGCGCGAGGGAGAGACCCGGTTTCGCCTGTACAGCGGCATCAGCCTCCAGCACGTCTGCGCCCAATGCGGCAGGCCGCCCGACGGCCGGGAGGAACTTTGCGCCATCGGCGACGAGACCGTTTGGCTGCACTCGGAATGCCAACGCGCATACCGCGAGAAGGTATGAGTGACATTGAAAAAGACCGCGGACCTCCGCGGACCTAAAGCACCTCCGCGGACCTAAGCCACTTGTGCCGTCTGTTTAAAGGTCCGCAGAGGTCCGCGGTCTTTCCCATTGTGACCCGTACCGAGGAGAGAAGTTGATGCGGACGCGAGAGAAAGAGCGACATGCCGTCTGTTTAAAGGTCCGCAGAGGTCCGCGGTCTTTCCCATTGTGACCCGTACCGAACGGGGGTCGGACGGATGCCTGACGCGGTATGTGGAAAGAGGAGAACGGCCCAATGTAGACCACGACGCCTGTTACAAGCATCCGAATGGGAATTGCCCGCAAGCCGCCCGCCCTCTAGGGCCCTTCGACAAGCCCAGGATGAGGGCGCGCCGTGAAGCTGAGGAAGCTCGTCACGATGCGCGAGGCGCTCGAGAGCGACGGCTACTTCAGCGGCATGCTCGCCGGCGACAGCTGGGGCGCCTGGCGCACTCTGCTCGTCGCCATCGCCGGCGAGGAGCTGACGGACGAGGAGCGCGAGGCCTTCAAGAGCCTCACGGGCCGCGATAGAGAGCCGCTGGGGCCTGTCCTCCCGGGCACGGGCAAGCCTAAGCATCTCCTGCTGGAAATCATCTTGCTCAGGCATTCCTTCCTCCTCCTAATGGGTGCAGTTGAGCACTGATCCGTGATCGCCTTTAAGCCAAAGGCACCCAGCCGGGGGTTCTGGCAACGATGCGCGCTCCTCGGGCGTGGCGGGGCGCTCGTGGTAGCGGTTATCAGCGGGGGCTCGCCACTCGTTATAAACATCGTCCTCGGGCGGGACGGGAGGCTTGTATCCGGCGCGCCATTCCAAGATGGCCGCAGTCGCCAACTCCTCAAATGCTTCGTCGATGGCATGCAGGAGGTCATGAGCAACTTCTGCACATGAGCGCGGACAGGAGGCCACCGCAGCACGCTCGCGCAAGCACGCGCCGCGCGCCGCCTCGACAATGATGGCAGGCGCTTCGTCGGAGATACGGGTGAAACGGTCAACGGAGCGCGACAAGCAGCTCCAGGAGGACTGCACGACCGGATCGGCCTCCAGGTCCTTTTGGTCAAGGGCTCTTGCCGGCGCTCCCGCGCACACAATCGCCGCGGCCAACGCCAACGGCCTAAGTCTCTTCATTGCCATTCAGTAGTCCTCCTCCTCGTGGGAGCCGGTTGAGCAGGTGACGGTAGTCGTGACGACCTTCGGCTCCACCCCGTAGACCTTGGTATTGATTACGATCCCGTCGTGCACCCCCATGACACCTCAGCCGTAGTTGGCGTGGTCCGCGCGCTCCTTGCCGAAGCGCTTCTCGATGTACTCGTACTGAGCCTCGTAGGCCCGCTGCTCGAGCTCCTCGATATCCATCTCACTCTCCTCCTCTAGGTAACCCTCACCGCTCGGCAGGTCCTCCCACCCCGGAAAGAACGGGTGCTCGTGACTTGCGCCGGATGTAGAGAAGTAGACCCGGTGCCCGGAAGCTCCTGCTACATGCTCCCGATTTCGTCCTTCCATCGTGCGGGGCGATCGCGCGGGCCTGCCCCGGCGGCGGCGGCGGCGCGGAGCGGCGGGTGGTGGCTTAGCCCTCATGGCAGCATGCGGGCGATGGCCGCCGCGCCGTAGCGCGTCCCGGCGCTTGTGACGTGTCCCGCCGCCTCGAGCTCGGCGGCGATGTCCCGCAGGGACCGCTTGCGCCCATTGACGGGATACCGCGCGAGCTTCTTGGCCAGGGCGACGGCCTCGGGCGAGGCTTCGGCGACGCTCTTGCGCCCGCCGCACTTGCCCGTCTCGGCCTTCTTTCGCTCGCGCGCGGCTCGCAGCTTGGCGATGAGGGCCGCCTTCTCGAATTGGGCGACGGCGCCGAGGATCTGGCGGATCATGACGGCGGTGGGCGTGTCGTCGAGGAACGCGTCCGGGCTGTCGGCGGCGATGAGCGTCACGCCGAGGCCCTGCAGGAAGCGCCAGCCCGTCTCCTGCACGATCAAGTCGCGGGCGAAGCGGGAAGCCGTTTCTGAACTGGACCCCATTCGTGGGACCACGAGGGGATGGATTTAAGGTGTAATCTCGCCTGCCCTTGTCCTTCAAGAATCAAGCCGCTTCTTGCTGCTTCTGCTTCTGCTTCTGCTGTGGGTATGTGGGCAACGCGTTTGCGTTGTCCAAGCGAAGCGGCATATCCACAGCCCTCGCCGCCGCCTCGATTTTGTCCATGCCGGCG
This sequence comes from uncultured Alphaproteobacteria bacterium, assembly GCA_963758335.1. GTDB lineage: Bacteria > Pseudomonadota > Alphaproteobacteria > Rhizobiales > Beijerinckiaceae > Roseiarcus. The sequence continues at coordinate 943,146 of CAVWVF010000006.1, forward strand.
CGCCACACCGCCATCGGCATCAGATTGTTCATCGCCTGGTGCGGGCGCCGAAAATTGTAAAAGGTCATCCAGGAACTGATGCCGGCCCGCGCCTCGCGGCCATCGGCGTAGGCTTTCAGATGCACTTCTTCATACTTGATCGAGCGCCACAGCCGTTCGATGAAAATGTTGTCCATGAAACGGCCGCGTCCGTCCATCGAAATCGCGACGCCGGCCGCCGCGAGCTTGCCGACGAAAGCCTCGGAGGTGAAAGTGGAGCCCTGATCGGTATTGAAAATCCGCGGCTTTCCGAACCGAAGCAGCGCCTCCTCCAGCGCCGCCGCGCAGAAGCTCGCATCGTTGGTGTTCGACAGCCGCCACGCCAGAACCGCCCGGCTCGCCCAGTCGATGATCGCCACCAGATAGATGAAGCCGCACGCCATCGGGATGTAGGTCACGTCGGCCGCCCACACGTGGTTCGGCTCGACAATCTTCAGGCCGCGCAGCAGGTAGGGGTATATCTTGCGCCCGGGCGCGGCTTTGCTCGTGCCGGGGCGTGGAACCAGCGCTTCGATCCCCATCACCCGCATCAGCCGCCGCACTCGCTTGCGGTTGACCCCACGGCCTTCCTTGTTGAGTTCGAAGGTCATTCGCCGCGAGCCGTAGAACGGAAGTTCGAGATGCAGTTCGTCGATGCGGCGCATCACCGCCAGATCGTCCGCCCGGGCGACGGGCTTGGGGCGGTAGACCGCCGAGCGCGCCACGCCCACAAGCGCGCATTGGCGGCGCACCGACAGGTCCTTGCCAGGCCGTTCGACCGTCGCTCTTCGATCGGGCGCGCTCATCGACCTGGCCTCCTGGCCAAGAAATCCCGTTCGTCCGTCAGTTGGCCGATCTTGGCGTAAAGCTTGGCCGTCTCACGTTCGCGCTCCTCCTCGCCATCGCCCGAACCGCTCGCCCCGCGCGCGAACAGGCTCGCCGCATTGTCGAGAACCTGCTTCTTCCAGGCATAAATCTGGTTCGGATGCACCCCGTGCCGCTTCGCCAGTTCCGGAACCGTCGCATCCTCGCGCAACGCCTCGAGCGCAATCTTCGCCTTGAACGCCGCATCAAACTTCTTGCGTGACTTCGTCATTTCTCGCTCCATCGGTTGCGACAGAGCAGGACATTTCACACCTTAGCCAATGGTCCTAAATCCGGGGTCCAGCTCATTCGACGACGATGGTCCGAACGCCATTGCCGGCGATGCGCTTTAAATTCTTACCTGAGGGATCATAGACAAGACGAGTCGAACATTGTCATTGAGGCGCGGGGCGATCAAGCTGCAGCCAAGAGATCGACGACGCGTTGGATGGCGGTGTCGGCGCGGTGATAGGCGGCTTCGAGCCGGCTGTGTGGACGGTGTTGCGGGTCCGGCCGGTGATGGAAGCGGCTGTTGGCGAGGGGGCCGCACAGGCGCTTGTGGAAGAAGAGGAAGAGGAGGGCGACTTGGACGCCCTTGGGTGAGAGCCGGTAGGCGTAGCGCGAGCCGTCGCGCTCGATCAGGCCGTGTCCCTTGAGCTTGCGCAAGTCGTAGCGGAGCTGGTTCAGGCGGTAGGTCTTCTCAGAGAGGTCGAAGGTGTCGAGGACGGCTTGATGGATCTGCCGGGCCGTCCAGCCGCCGATCTGAGGACCGCCATGCAGGAGGACCTCGAACAGGCGGATGATGCGCGGCTCGTGGATCTTGAGGCCGGGATAACGCACCGCGCCGATGGTGATCGGATGGGCGAGGCGCTGCAGCAGCGGGAAATCGACATGCACGTTGAGCCACTCGGCCTGGAAGCCGGCGAAGCGATCCGTGATCAGCTGGAAGGTGGTCCGCACGGCATCGAGATGGTCGAGCCCCTTAAGCAGGCCGAAGTCGGTGAGATTGTTGGAGACCAATTCGTTGCGCAGAAAGGTCAGGAACTTCTCATACTGTTTGAGGAAGCCGCTCTTGAAGTAGGCGCGGAAGACATGATGGCCGTGCTCGATCTGGTCGATGACCGTGGCCAGCTTGCCATGCATCCGGCGACTGACCCGCTTGCCGAAGATCGTGGCGATCTTGTCGGCGCTGAGCCGCCACAGGCCGAGTTCGCAGCTGCGCTCGAATAGCTTGTGGATGGGAAAGTGACGCCTGAAGATGAAGTTGCGGCAGTACTCGATCTGGGAGATGGCGTAGAAGCGTGACAGGTTGAGCTTGGCGCGCTCCTTCTTTGAGAACTTCGGTCCGAGGATCAGGGTCCAGTAGTCGAGGCGCCGGCGAATGATCTCTGGGCTCAGCCGGTCGGCCGACGCCTGCAGCGCCGCTGCATCGTCGACGGCGAGGAAAGCGTTGTCATGCTTGCGGAAGCCGATCCCCGCCCGCTTCAGCTCCTGCTCGATGAAGCTGTGGCCGTTGAGATAGTAGGCGGTCTGGAAAGGGAAGAAGGAAGCCACCCGCACAACCATCGGTCCGAGCGCCTCGTCGCGGACATAGAAGTAGTAATGCGTGAAGCGGCTGCGCTGGTGCGCGACGATGCGGTAGTGCGGGTCCTTGGCCGGGTACTTCGGCAGGCTGATGCGGAAGGTCGGCCCTTGCTCCATGCTCTTGAAGATGAAGTAGACACCGTAGGCATTGCGCTTCTCCATGCGGCGCAGCCACCGCAGCACGTGGTCCTCCTTGCGTACCCCCTTCTCGGCCCATTCGATCGGGATCGCGTGATTGCGCGCGTAGGCTTCCACCCAATTCTGGTAATCGGCCGTCCGCTGGCTCAGCGCCTCCTTGCTGACCTCCGCCACCCCGACGATCTCACGGAAGAAGTGGACGACCAGCTCGGGCCGCGACAGCGCCGTCAGATAGCCGCGAATGACAATCCGGTCGAAGCAGTGATAGACGAAGACCAAGAAGTCGCCGAACAGCTTGGTGAACAAATCCATGGCAGCCCCCTCGGTACCCGGCAGGGATCGAAAGGCGATCCGGCGTCGACCGGGCAAACAGATGGTGGAGGGGAAGAGCTTTCGCCTCGCCGAGGAGGTCCGCTCCATCCAGCGTCGGGCGGCTGACCGCCATGGGCGCGTCGTCACTGTTGGTCAGCTGGTCCTGTTCTCTACCGAAACCGGCGACGCCTGGCTGCTCGACCCGTCCGATCAACTCGCCGCAAGGCTGGCCCGCGACGGCGACCCGGAACCCGTCCACATCGAAGAAAACGATACCTCCTTCGTCATCGATTGGAAGGGCAACTATCGCATCGAGGGACCCGCCTTCATCTATTCCGATCGCCAGACCCGGCGCGTCTCAACCATCCTCGGATACCCCACGCACCTGCTCGCGCCACCGTCCTGAAATTTCAAATATCTTTGGCTAGGAATGTCCCCTCTGGATTGAGCGGGGGCGTTGATGGCGGCGGGGGCATTGGCGATGAGCGGGCGGGAGCGCGAAAGACTTGTTGTGATCGCACAGGTCTGCGGCAAGGTTCTCAGCCAAGGCGCGGCGGCGGAGCGGCTTGGGATTTGCGTTCGGCAGGTCAAGCGGCTTGTTCGGGCCTATCGCGCCGAGGGCGACGCAGGGCTTGTGTCGCGCCAGCGCGGGCGGGCCTCGAACCGTCGGCTCGCGTCGGGCGTCGGCGAACGGGCGAGCGAACTGCTCGGCGGCAAGTATCGTGATTTTGGTCCGACGCTGGCCTGCGAGAAGCTGGCGGAGCTTGAAGGGATCTTCGTCTCGCGCGAGACGATCCGACGGCTCCAGATTCGGCTTGGCTTATGGAAGCCGAAGCGGCGGCGTCACAAGCGGGTGTTTCAATTGCGCGAGCGGCGGCCGCGATTTGGCGAACTGATCCAGATCGACGGCAGCCCGCATGACTGGTTTGAAGGGCGCGGCCCGCGCTGCACGCTGATCGTGTTCATTGACGATGCGACGGGGCGTCTGACGGCGTTGCGCTTTGCCCCTGCGGAGACGACGCGCGCCTATCTTGGCGCGCTCAGGGACCATGTTCTCGCGCATGGCTGTCCGGCAGCTTTCTATTCGGATCGGCACGGCATTTTCCGGGTCAACGCCAAGGACGCCGCCAGCGGCGACGGCAAGACCGAGCTCGGCCGCGTCAGCGAGCGCGAGCGCATCGGCGCCCTTGGTCCAGGGACGATGGGCGTCTTGGCTGTCTCGCGGCGTTCCACGCGGCGATGAAGGCGGGCGTGAAGGCCTGCGCCTCCTCAATCGAGGAAATCCCCCTGAGCCGCATCTCGCGCACCAGCCGATCCTGCAAAGTCGGGTTGGCCCGTTCGACGCGGCCCTTGGCTTGCGGGGTGAGCGCGTTGATGAGTTCTGAAAGTGATAAAACGCCATGTCGCACAAAGACTTGACTGAGGCCGTTGCCTACTTCCGCACCTCGTCGGCAACCAATGTCGGCGCGGACAAGGACAGCGAGAAGCGCCAGCGCGCGGCCATCGAGGCCTACGCCAAGGCGGCGGGCGTCGCGATCGTCGAGACGTTCTACGACGCTGCCGTGAGCGGAGCGGACGCGATCGACGAGCGCCCCGGCTTCGCCGCAATGCTAGCCAAAGATATTTGAAATTTCAGGACGGTGGCGCGAGCAGGTGCGTGGGGTATCCGAGGATGGTTGAGACGCGCCGGGTCTGGCGATCGGAATAGATGAAGGCGGGTCCCTCGATGCGATAGTTGCCCTTCCAATCGATGACGAAGGAGGTATCGTTTTCTTCGATGTGGACGGGTTCCGGGTCGCCGTCGCGGGCCAGCCTTGCGGCGAGTTGATCGGACGGGTCGAGCAGCCAGGCGTCGCCGGTTTCGGTAGAGAACAGGACCAGCTGACCAACAGTGACGACGCGCCCATGGCGGTCAGCCGCCCGACGCTGGATGGAGCGGACCTCCTCGGCGAGGCGAAAGCTCTTCCCCTCCACCATCTTTTTGCCCGGTCGACGCCGGATCGCCTTTCGATCCCTGCCGGGTATCGAGGGGGCTGCCATGGATTTGTTCACCAAGCTGTTCGGCGACTTCTTGGTCTTCGTCTATCACTGCTTCGACCGGATTGTCATTCGCGGCTATCTGACGGCGCTGTCGCGGCCCGAGCTGGTCGTCCACTTCTTCCGTGAGATCGTCGGGGTGGCGGAGGTCAGCAAGGAGGCGCTGAGCCAGCGGACGGCCGATTACCAGAATTGGGTGGAAGCCTACGCGCGCAATCACGCGATCCCGATCGAATGGGCCGAGAAGGGGGCACGCAAGGAGGACCACGTGCTGCCCTGGCTGCGCCGCATGGAGAAGCGCAATGCCTACGGTGTCTACTTCATCTTCAAGAGCATGGAGCAAGGGCCGACCTTCCGCATCAGCCTGCCGAAGTACCCGGCCAAGGACCCGCACTACCGCATCGTCGCGCACCAGCGCAGCCGCTTCACGCATTACTACTTCTATGTCCGCGACGAGGCGCTCGGACCGATGGTTGTGCGGGTGGCTTCCTTCTTCCCTTTCCAGACCGCCTACTATCTCAACGGCCACAGCTTCATCGAGCAGGAGCTGAAGCGGGCGGGGATCGGCTTCCGCAAGCATGACAACGCTTTCCTCGCCGTCGACGATGCAGCGGCGCTGCAGGCGTCGGCCGACCGGCTGAGCCCAGAGTTCATTCGCCGGCGCCTCGACTACTGGACCCTGATCCTCGGACCGAAGTTCTCAAAGAAGGAGCGCGCCAAGCTCAACCTGTCACGCTTCTACGCCATCTCCCAGATCGAGTACTGCCGCAACTTCATCTTCAGGCGTCACTTTCCCATCCACAAGCTATTCGAGCGCAGCTGCGAACTCGGCCTGTGGCGGCTCAGCGCCGACAAGATCGCCACGATCTTCGGCAAGCGGGTCAGTCGCCGGATGCATGGCAAGCTGGCCACGGTCATCGACCAGATCGAGCACGGCCATCATGTCTTCCGCGCCTACTTCAAGAGCGGCTTCCTCAAACAGTATGAGAAGTTCCTGACCTTTCTGCGCAACGAATTGGTCTCCAACAATCTCACCGACTTCGGCCTGCTTAAGGGGCTCGACCATCTCGATGCCGTGCGGACCACCTTCCAGCTGATCACGGATCGCTTCGCCGGCTTCCAGGCCGAGTGGCTCAACGTGCATGTCGATTTCCCGCTGCTGCAGCGCCTCGCCCATCCGATCACGATCGGCGCGGTGCGTTATCCCGGCCTCAAGATCCACGAGCCGCGCATCATCCGCCTGTTCGAGGTCCTCCTGCATGGCGGTCCTCAGATCGGCGGCTGGACGGCCCGGCAGATCCATCAAGCCGTCCTCGACACCTTCGACCTCTCTGAGAAGACCTACCGCCTGAACCAGCTCCGCTACGACTTGCGCAAGCTCAAGGGACACGGCCTGATCGAGCGCGACGGCTCGCGCTACGCCTACCGGCTCTCACCCAAGGGCGTCCAAGTCGCCCTCCTCTTCCTCTTCTTCCACAAGCGCCTGTGCGGCCCCCTCGCCAACAGCCGCTTCCATCACCGGCCGGACCCGCAACACCGTCCAGACAGCCGGCTCGAAGCCGCCTATCACCGCGCCGAAACCGCCATCCAACGCGTCGTCGATCTCTTGGCTGCAGCTTGATCGCCCCGCGCCTCAATGACAATGTTCGACTCGTCTTGTCTATGATCCCTCAGGTAAGAATCTAAAAGGGGACATTCCTACTTTGCGCTAACACGAAGCGGGGCGAGCTTTACAGCACCTTCAAAAACACTACGGCGCCACCGGCCACCCGCTGATATTAGTCGCGAAGGCCCCGTCCAGGGTGATGAACCCGAGTTTGCCGCAGGCTACCGTCGATCGCGCCTTCGAGGCCGACCCGGAGGCGGCGAACAGCGAATATTCCGCAGAATTCAGGTCCGATATCGCGGCGTTCGTCAGTCGTGACGCGATCGAGGCGGCCGTCGCGGGCGGCGTCACCGTGCGGCCGGCGAGCTTGGACCGTCAGCTATTTCGGCTTCGTCGATCCGTCGGGCGGGTCATCGGACGCGATGACCATGGCCGTGGCGCACGCCGAGGCGACCGCGTCGTCCTCGACTGCATCGCCGAGCGCAAGCCGCCGTTCTCGCCCGATAGCGTCGTCGCCGAGTTTGCTGCGACGCTGAAGGCCTATGGCGTGTCGAGCGTCCGCAGCGACAGGTACGAGTTTCGTCGGCCTGGAGCGGCGCACGAGCCGGGCGGGCCGGGACACTGTAGACCATGGTCCAGGCGCGCACGACGACATCGCCAACAGTGTCGCGGGGTGTCTCGTCATCGCCGGCCGCGGCGGCGTCGAGCCGGGTTGGCTTAAGTGGATGGCGTACCTCACGGGCGAGATCGAGCTTCCCACGATGACGAGCCCGGAGATGGTCAGGCTCAGGGCGCCGATCGGCACGTCGCACGTGCGGACGCTCAGCGGGCGCGAGCTTGCCGTGCCGACGGCGGGTCCGATGGCGGGCGTAATTGAGGTCGAGGAGGATGACGCTCGACCGCTGATCGGCGCGGGCTTCACCCGGGTCAAGGACCGCGCGCTGATCGAGGAGCCCTGGCAATGAGCGCCGAAAGCCTAGCTCCACGCACGTCGCTCGCGCGCGCCCGAAAGTGGCCCGAAGGCCGGTTTGGCGGGCCGCTCGCATGGCGCGCCACGCCGCGTGCCCATGGCGATGACGCCCGCGATACGGCAAAGCGCTCGCTCGCATGCGCGACATGGATGTGACATTGATGGCGCAAGTTATTGCAGTTGCTAATGAAAAGTCGTCGATGGCGGATGACGTATCCGCTGGTCGGCGGACGCAGCGCGAGTGATGAGCGCGAGGCGATCATGATGAGCGGCGCGACGATGACGAGCAGGGCCGGCACGACGATGACGACGGGCGCGAGGCGAGGCGCGAGCACGAGCTCGCCGCGATCTCTATCAGGGCGCGCAGGGCTCGAGCATGCGTCGCCTCACGAGCACCGCCAGAAAAACCTATAATATCAAGCACTTAACTGCACATGGCGCGGCACCTGAACATTTCCTGCGGCACCGAAATTTTCACCCTTGGAGGCCACGAATGAACATCCGCTTGCTCGGCCCTCCCGTCGCCATGACGATCAACGTGAACGGCCGCAGCTATGCCGGCGCGCCGGGCAATGTGTACGATGTTCCCGAGGGCCAGGACAGTGAGAGCCTTGGGGCGTCTGGGTTTGTTCAGATCGCGCTCAGCGGCCCGACGTCGGCGCGGCCGACGCCGTCGATGCCGGGGGGGACCGTGCACGCGGCGCGGGCGGGCGTGCACTTTCTCGACACAAGCATCGCCAAGCTGATCGTGTTTGATGGCGCGACCTGGGGCGGGATCCGACGACGGGACAAAGCGTATGACCGCTTCAACTCTTCACGACCTTGATCCCTCGCCCGCCGGGAGGCTGTCTTGGCGGGCGTGGAGGCGCCCTCGCCGCCGTTGGTCCCGGCGCGGGCGCATTCCCTGGACGAGGCGGCCGTTTCTTCCTTGCGGGGGACGGCGCAGCCGTTGCAGGTCCCGGCGGCTGCGCCGTCGGACGAGGCGGCTTTGCGCCGGCGGAGGGCGGCCCTCGAGGCCGATCTCGCGCGTCTTGGCGAGATCTCCAACAGGTTTCAGATCGCGCAGCAGGCCCTCGGCGCGCTCGACGAAGAAGCCGCCAAGATTGACAGGGGGGAGCGGGACGCGTGGGATGAATGGGCTCGTAGCGCAGAAGGCCCGCCGCCTTCGCCGCTCTCTGCGAAAAGGGAGGCGCTTGCGCATGAGCGCGAGCATGCCGCCGCGGATCTCGTTGCCGCGCGGAATGCCGAGCAGGGCGTGGAGCAGCGCCGCCATGAGCTCGTCGCCGAGCTGCGCGGGGTTACGAACGGCCTCTTCGCAATCGAGGTGGAGCGTATGGTCGCCGAGGCGGCTGGTTTCGAAGAAAAGCTGCGGGAAGCGGAGAGGGCTTTCGTCGCCGCCGCGGTTGAGATCGACGGCCGGCGCGACGCCCTATATGCGGCGAGGGTCGCGGAGACGAACGCCAAAAACGAGATGAGGGTAGTGGCGCTCACTGCGGCCATAGATCGCGTGCAGGCGATCAAGGGTTTTGGCGAATTTCTTGCAGACCCGAAAGAGAGGGACTGCCTGGCGGCCGAGGCGAAGAGGCGGCTGGGAGGGTGACGATGTTCGCGCCGGCAGATCCGATCACGGTGAAATTGGACAGTATTCTGCAGCGGCTCTGGCAGCATCCTGCCGCCGCTGCGGCCATGCGTCAGCCGCGTGGCGCCCCCGGAGACGCGGTGCTCGACCGTCTGGAGAAGGCGATCTCGCCTGACGCGGCGGCGATCTTGCGGCGCGCGCGGGCGAAGGGCGACCCTTTCTCCATGAGGCTGGCGCTCGAGCTTGCGGCCGATGAACTCTCAGAGATCGTCGAGATGCTGCTTGGCGACCTGGAGCATGAAGCGCAATGCACGTCGCGTCGATAGATCCCATCATGGTCATGCTCGACGCGATCATTGAGAAGCTGGGGCAGCACCCAATCGCGGCGTCCGCCATGCGGCGCAGCGTGTGCAAGGCGGGCCGGCCGCTGGCGAAGCTGGAGAAGTCGCTCTCGCCTGCCGCGGCGGCGATCGTGCGGGATGAGCGCGAGAGGAAGGGCGAGGCCTACGCCATGATGGTGATGATCGATCTTGCGATCGAGCAAATTTCCGACGCCGTCGAGGCGATCGTGGCCCAGCAGCAGCGCGACGGCCGATGGAGGGGAGAGGCATGAGCAACCAAGACTTTTCTCGTCGCCGAAAGCGACCGCGCTCTCGAAAAGTTCCGCAAGGCGCAGCGCGAGGGCGATCCGATCGCGATCGGCGAGGCGCGGGCGGCGCTCGCTGAAATGTACGGGACGCTGAAGCGCGCGAGGCGGGAGGCGAAGGCTGAGCAGCTCATGCGGGAGGCGATGAGCAGCCCCTACCGGATCGGAGACCAGCCCGCCAAGCCTCGCCAAGGGGGGCCCACATGGAAAAGCCCCCGCAGCGGGACGAAGCCAAGGCCCCCTCGCGAGCGGCGCCGCGCAAGGAAGGGCTCAGCGTGCCGGCCGGCGACATGCTTGCAAAACCCTGGCCCCGACAACGATAGCGAAAGGAACTAACCCATGGCAGACAAATATCCGACGCCGCGCACGTCGCCGGCGCTCGATAACCCGGCCGGCAACAGGCCACGCAATCCGGCTCCGCGCCCGGTGACGAGCGACCCGATGAAGCCGCCGAAGCCGACGCAGGGCGTCACCCCTCTGCCCGCGCCCGCGGCGGTTCCTCCGTTCACCGGGCCGCCCGCTCGCGAGCCCATGATGACGCCGACGCCGACGCCAGGCGCGCCACAGCAGACGATCGGAGGGGTTCCTCTGCGGCCCTGGGGAGGTACTCACTAATGAATGAGGCCGAACATTACTGGCAGGACCGTGGTATGGACTACCGCGCCCGCCCCATGGAGTGCCAATTCTGCGGGCGCAACTACCTGAAACCCTGCGGCGCAAACGAGTTCGACAGATGTGGGAACTTCCTCCACCTCCAGACCAAGCAAATCTCCGCGGCCCAGCGGGAGGACGACGCGGCGATCTTTGATGATGCGCCGAGATCTCGTAAAATAACAAGGGGGAAGTCCTAATGAAATTAGTCATCATCGAGAGTCCGTTCTCCGGCGATACAGAGCGCAATATCGCCTACGCCCGTGCTGCCGTCCGAGACTCAGTTATGCGCGGAGAATCACCGATCGCATCGCACTTACTTTTTACGCAAGAGGGGATCCTCGACAACAATATTCCAGAAGAGCGAGGCAGGGGGATAATGGCCGGGCTTGCCTGGCGGCGAGTCTGCGACTTCGCAGCGTTCTACATTGACAACGGCTGGTCTCACGGAATGATCGAGGCTCGCCATCTATACAAGCGAGAGGAGATACCATTCGTGGAGCGACGGCTTATTGTAACCACGAGGGTCCTCCAACCTTAGGATGGATATAAAAATGAAAGGGGAGCCTCTTGCAAAATTCATCGAACGCGGCGAATTTTCCCTGTGTTCGCGGGGCGGAGGGGCCGGCGCTCAGGCCGGCGCGAGCCTGAGCTGCGTGACGCGGAGTATTTGATCGACCGCGAGCGCCACCACGCCGAACATGAGGTGGCATTTGACCTTGATCGCGCCGCGCACGCGCACGGACCGTGCGCCGAATTCATCCTTCAGTCGGGCGTTGACGCGTTCGGCCAGGGTGCGAAAATTAAAAATCACGTCGTCCGGATCGGGCATATGGATGAGTTTCATGCGCTCGACTTCTTTGGCCCATTCGGCCTTGGCTTCGTGCTGGGCGCGAAAGTTGCGATCGATGATCGGCGCATGGCCGAGCGCCTTGCTGTGGTCATGGATGGCGGCGGCGTCGTAGGCCGCATCCATTAGATCGTAGAGATAGGAGACGCGGGCGCCGGTCATGGTCATCAAGGGAATGGCGACCTGACTGTCGTGGACGGAAGCCGAGGTCAGTCCGCAGGAGACCGGGATTTGGCCGCAGGCGACATCCAGATGCAGTTTGTAGCCGATCCAGGTTTCCTTGTAGCCCTTGCTGTTCTTCTTGGAGCCGACATCGCACGCGGTGGGCAGATCGGCGAGCATCTGATCGAGGTTCTGCGTGGTCTGCCGTTCGAGGCGCGTCGGCTCGGGTTTTGGCCGTTCCTCGTCCTTGCGCGGGCGTCCGCGCTTGCGCGTCGGCTGAGCGCCATCGGGCGGCGGCGGATCCCCCTTATTGTCGTTCGGCTCCGTCTTGACCGGCTTCTCGCGCGCCTCGATCTCGGTCGCGTCGCGCGCGATCACGCCGACGATGCGCCCGCCGAGCGAGCGCTCGATCAGCGCCGCGTGCATCTTGTCGGGCAGATCGCCCTGCGCAAACTCCGCGAAGGCGCGGGAAAAGGTAGCTTCCGATGGCACTTGCGAGCGTCGTTCCCAACCGAGAATGCGACGCAGCGACTTGTCGACCTCGAGGCGCTCGATCAGAGCGGTGGTGGTAGGAACGCCCAGCACCGCCTTGGCGACGAAAGCCCTGGCGAGGGCGCGGCGATCGCCAGGCGGGCGGCCGGCGCCTCGGGGCGGTTCGGGAACGAAGGCCTCGAGGCCGATCACGTCGAGGGTCGTGACGAGCCGCCCGAGCGCTTCGGTCATCGGGTCGACTTCCTCGCGAAGCCAAGGAAACAGATAGCCCTGGATGTGGTTCCAGCGTGCTTTCATAGCGTCGAGAGGATCGTCGGTCATTGCTGTTGCTATGGTTTAGGGCGATAGAATCGACACTATACTGAAAATATTTCTCACAGTAAAGCGGAATATTTTAGAATATTGCCTTGACAACCGTCGGGTTGATTCTAAATACATTGCCTCGTTTTGTGAGGGGTTATGAGAGGCGTTCCAAATAATTTTGCAACTGGCTCAGGGTCCAAACTTATTCCTGCAAAAAGATCCAACTCTGGGGTGGGTGGCGGTTGGTCTTTTTTCGCTTTTTCGTCTGGCATATAGGAGTCCCTCGTGAGTTGCGCCGCGACGAGGCGGCTTTGGGCGAGTGGGCCAACCAAATGGGCGTCCCGCCAAGCCTAGCGTTCATCCAGATACGGCGCCCCATGGCTCTACTTCTATCGCGGTCCGGTCGCCTTCATCGCAGCGGCGATCGTCTCGCCGATCATCTCGACCGCACGTCGCATCGGGTCTGCGTCCAAGTGCGCGTATCGCGCCGTTGTGGAGGCTTGAGAATGCCCGAGCAGTTTGCCGATGATGGGCAGCCCGAGCGAGGCCCCAGCGCCGACACTGGCGAAGCTGTGGCGCAGGTCGTGGAGGCGGACGCCCTCGAGATTGGCCGCCTCGCATATCGCGGCCCATGGCTTCCTGAGGTCGGATCGCGGCGCGCCATCCTTCGTCCCTGCGATGACGAACGGGTTGCCTTCGATACGCGGGAGGTCGCTCAAGATGGCGAGCGCCGCCGCAGATAGATAGATAGGTTTCTTGCCGGTCTTGCTGTCAGGCAGGAACAGCATTCCGCGGTCGAGGTCGACATACTCCCACTTGGCGTGGAGAACCTCGCGCAGCCGCGCGCCGGTCAGCAAAAGGAACCGAATGGCCGCCAGAGCGTAGATGTCGATCCTGCGGCGCCTGTGCTCAGGCTTGGGCGCGTGCTTGGCGTTCGGTCCATCTTCATTGACAGAGTAGGGCAGGCCGACCGTCTCGGCCGCAACGAGAGCGTCGCTAAGGCGCGCCAGTTCGTCCTTGGTCAGGTATCTCTCGCGCGGGGATTCGCTGAATTTCTCGACGCCCTTGGCCGGATTGTCGGCAGCGGCGACCAGCTTCCGCTTTGCCGCCCAGGTCCACACCGCCGAGAAAACGTCGAGCGTCCGATTGGCCTGCGGCGCATGCTTTGACATGCCCGCGTGCAGCCTCTCGAGGTCGTCCGGCTGAATGTCCGCAATTCGGCGCGAGCCGATGAGGGGGAGGATGTGGAGTCTCAGCGCGCTCTCGTACCCGCTCGCCGTTCCCGGCTTCTTCTTGGTCCTGGCGTAGGCGAGGAAGCCGTCATCGCCATGCACGAGCTCGCGAAGGGTAGGGGCCTCGCGCTCCGCCCGTCTCTCCGCGGCAGGATTGGCGCCCTTCTCGACGTCGCCGAGCATCGCCTTAGCCATGCTCCGCGCCTCATCCGGCGTCAGGCGGCCGTGCAGGCCGAGCTTCACGCGATGCGACCGGCCGCCCTTTCGATATTGCGCGACGTAGGTCTTGACGCCCGTGGGAAAGACAGCGACGCCGAATCCCTTCAGCCGATCGTCCCAGACGATGTCCCGGTCCTTGCCGGGCGGGCAGACCAACTTGTCGACCGCGGATTTCGATATGCGTACGATCGGCATGAATCCCCTCCGGTAAGCAGCCCGGTAAGCAGGTGGGATACACCATGAGGAATAAGCAGGCAACAAGCGGAAATGAAAGAGAAGCTGAGACGGCGGAAATGGCAATGTTATCAACGAAAGGGACAAACTAGGAAAGAACAGGAAGGAATATGCGCCAGTCTGGGGGACTAGGGGTCGTGGGTTCGAATCCCGCCACTCCGACCATTTTTAACAACAAAATCAATCGCTTCTAAGACTATAGGGACTAGGCATTTTTAACCATGCGTCATTTGGGTTCGCGGTGGGTTCACCGAGAAGGGCTATGAAACGTTGCCCGATGTGATCCGCCATGCTCGCCACCGTGTCTGAAACCGCATCGGTTACTGCGCTTTGGAGTTTCGCATGGGACTCCGTTAGTTCGAACCGGGAAACTCTTGTCGCGCTGGCGGCTGTCCTTTCAGCGATTACCGCTCACACGGCCACCCTCATAACGCCGCTCGTTTCGATCCGGATTGCACGGCGGCAAATTAGTGAAGCGCGGATCAATTCTCTTCGAGATGACCTCTCTGAGGTGTTCGAAATTTCGGCCGGCCTACTTTCTCTCCGACCAGGGAGTCTCTCTGGAGAGGAGGAAATGAAATATAGGGCGGAGAAGCTCTCCCAGGCGCGGCTGCTCACAAATCGGATTCGCTTGCGACTTAATCCCGAAGAGGAACGCAGCAAAGCGCTCCTCGATCTAATCACACAGCTGTTTGAGGTTTCTTCGCTAATGGAGTTGGAGGGGCCGTTGGGGCGCGCTGTCTCAAAATCGCAGGAGATTCTGAAGGCAATGGAGCCGAGTTGAGGCGGGTCGCTAAAGTCGAACAGTCGCGCAACCCGACCCCAAGGCCGCTCGCCAATGAGCCAAGCCTAACAGCCTGTCGGACTTAAACGTTAAGCCGTTGATTTCATTAGAGTTCGTGTTACTGGCGAGAAAAATAAAACCAAATGATATCAATATGTTATCGGTCAAGCGGACTTCGAGTCCGACAGACTGCTAGCTAGCGTCGCCACTGCGCGCGACGGCGAGGGACACTAGAAATGACGTCAAGACTCGACCCAACTCGGCTCACCCAAATCGTCATCGGCAGTCCAGCCGTATCGTATGGGACGGGCTCAATTCAGGCTACGTCCCCTTTTTCCTACTCTGGCGTAGATCTCGTCGTGTGACCAAAAACAAACCCAATTGTGAGCGTGATAAAGCCGCCTCGCCAGTTTCGCCGTCGACGATGTGCTCGGTGTACCACTTGGGATTAGCTTGGCGGTCTATTATCCGAGTAAGCTTGTTCCACTTGCCTGTGTCGTGACAAAGGTCGTCGCCCTCAGTGTGTTCGATTCTCGTCATGGCGGGGCCAGGCGGGGCCTGATGGCTTATGGCGGAATTTCTTTTTGTCGTCGATCTTGAGGCCCTCGCGCATGTGCTCCTCAAGTATCCGGCCGGGTTGTTCTAAATTCGGGGTCTTGGGGACTTTGCTCATGTCGCTCCTCGTTTGATTCGCCGCCAGCCGAAGGATGATCGCTGTAGGACTCCCCATCACGCCCACCTTTACTTTGTAAACTCTGATCTCTGCCTTGTCGGGGTCGCCCGCTTCCTCCTGAAACCTCATGAATCCCCTCATTTGAAAAATGGCCTGATTTCGGCACTTTTTGGCCCTTCAACGTGAGATCAGGGGAACGAAAACGCCGCTTTTGGAATGACGCGCCCTCATCAGCGATAATCGCGACGCAAAATCCGGTGCCGCAAAACTCGCAAGACGAGTATCTCGGGACCAAGATACGTATCTGAGGTTGCAAAATTGCCTGCGACGAAAATTGAGGGGATGGCTGAGTCCTGAAACTTCTTGGCGCGAGCGTCGGCTTCTTCACGTGTCGTGAACTTCTCAAGTTTCTGCGGGGTAACACCCGTTAGGGGAGCACCCATATTCATTTTGACTGTGTATTTGTATGGACCCGCCACGTTTTTCGAGAGGCAAGTTATGGTAATTGTGGCTTCTGCATTTCCCGCTCTCCCACCAAGTCGAGGTTCCATCTCGCTCGCTGTCTATTCCATCTTGCCCTGCGCGCATAGAGTCGCCTAGGGGAGGGGCCCCCGCACCCCACCCCGCAGAGAGCCTCTAAGAAGGCCGCTGATGGGCGTCGGGCTTGGCCGGTGTCTGGGCCCCCTAGCCCCTCAAGCCGCCCTTGGCCTTGCGGAAGCCCGCTTCGACCACGCCCGCAAACGCGCTGATCTCTCCGGTCAGCACGAGCGCATGTATGTCGGGTTTGCGCCCGCGACGTAAGCCGTGACAAGCGTGACATTTGTCACGGCTGTCACGCGCGAGATAGGGCTGGAGAGCGTGACAAGCGTGACAGGGGTCTTTAATAGGACCTGTCACGTCTGAGGTGATCACGTTCGAAGTCAAACCTGCGGAGGCCGTTAGCATCATGGGCGTTCTTGAGGCAATCGCGCATCGTGAGGCCGCCAATCGTGCTTACGTCATGTTTGCAATATCTCCCGCAAAATTTGAGGCCGCAGTCGAGTACGACCGCATCGCAGAGTTAGCGCAAAAATACGGAGTTGGAATCGTACTGACGGAGAATCCAGATGACGTGGAAAACTGGGAGATTTCGCTTGAAGCCATCAGGCACGACCCCGACCCCGGTCGTCTTGGTCAATTCCTCGGGGACTTGCCGAGCGAGAACATGAAAAACAGCTTATGAAGTGGAAAGGTTAGCTGATCGCGGCGGGTGGTGCAAAAAATCAAGATTTTTGCTCGGTGATTTCGAGGGCCGAAATTCAAGCGGGGCGCGAAAGACGGGATTACGGGCCCTCAATTCCCTTTTTCCCGCCCCCCGCCGCGCATCACCTCGCCAACAGTGTGCATAGAGCTCACCACGCGCGCGTCGAGAGGGTGCTGCGCCAGGCGATGGACGAGGGCAGGCTGTGACCTGTCGCGGAGCGCGGTCATTCGGATGTTTCGGCCGATCGGGCCTCCTCATTTAGCGTTTGTTTGCGGTAAAATTAGCGGCCGGGCAGGGGTATCGGCGAGCGATCCTGACCGCGTCCGGAGTTCCCTGCTCCCGCCCGAACATTCCCTGCTCATTCCCTGCTCCGCGACAAAATTCCCTGCTCCGGCCGCGCAGGTTGACTTGATGAACGCGGTCTCGCGCGGCGTCGGGACGTTGGCATCTCGCGCACTGAGCCTTGCTCTCATCTGACATCGAAACCGGGGTCGCCAGCTTGCTCCGGGATTAGCATGGGGGGATGCCTACTTACTGCCCATGTGATGTCCGGTGTTCAGAAGGCGTGGCTTTCATCTCGGCTTTCGTACGGAACTTGAGACCCTGCGTGGCCTCGACTCTACAATCCGCCCTGCCGCCGTCACCGTCGCCCGCCGAGCTCGTCGATGTGGGCGAGCAGGTCGGCCGGGTCCTCGTAGACGCGGAAGGCGGTGGCTTTCTGCAGCTCTTCGGCGCCGTAGCCGCCGCACAGAAGCCCGACGCCGAGCGCCTTGCAGCGCGCCGCCGCCAGCATGTCCCAGATGCTGTCGCCGACCACGATGGCGGTCTCGATCGGCGCGCCGAGACGCTCTGCCGCGGCGATGAAAAGATCGGGGTCGGGCTTGGCGTATTTGACCAGATCGCGCGTCACGACCGGCGTCTTGTCCGGATCGACGCCGAGCGCCTTCAGGTTCACCGCCGCCGTCTCCATCCGGCCGCTGGTCGCGATCGCCCAGGAAATTCCGGCGCTGGTCAGCCACATGAGCAGATCGCGCGCGCCGGGCAGCGGGCGGATGTGGTCGCCCATGCGGCGGTAGGCCCGCGCGTGCGCCAGGCGAAGCCGCTCGCCGCGCTCCTCGTCGATCGGAACGCCGGTCTCGCGCACGAGCTGGTTGGTGAACAGCCCGCCGCTCATGCCGATCTTGCGGTGGATGCGCCAGACGGAGAGGTCGATGCCCTCGCCGTCGAGCGCCTCCTTCCAGGCGAGCACGTGCTGATAGACGCTGTCGACGAGCGTGCCGTCGAGGTCGAAGAGGAAGACCGGCCGTCGATGCGCGCCTTGGCCTCTTCGGCGGCGACCGCGAGCGTCATCAGCTTCATGCAGGCGACGCGGCTCGGCGAAAAGACGACGGACCAGCCGCGCCTGACTGCCGTCTCCGCGGCCTCGACGGCCGTTTCCTCGAGCAGCTCGCGCCGCGCGCTGGCGTCGAGATCGACGGCGCCGTCGAAGACGTCGCTCGGGTCGGCGTTCCGGCGCGAAAATAGATCTGGCCCGCGCTAAAGGTGTGGGGCGCCATCTCGCCGAGCAGGAAGGCGCCGTCCGCGCCTCGCAAGGCGGCCATCGCAAAGCAATTTTCGACCGGCTCGCCGGGATGGCCGAACGCCCGCCAGGCGACGAAATCGGCGTAGCCGGTCTCGAAGAAAGAGCCCTGCAGCTTCAGTTCGCCGTCGGCTCTCCGGACCAGTTCGCGCCGGTGGAGAAGCAGGATGCGTCCGTTGTAGAGCGCGGGCTTCTTCTTGCGCAGCCGCGCCCAGTGCGAGGCGATCGCGGCAGCCTCGGCCTCGGCGAAGCGCCAGGGCGTCGGCTCGTACGCGAAGTCGAGCTCGGCGACCTCGGCGATGCGCAAGGGCAGCGTCACAGCTCCAGCGCGCCGCTCGAGACGATGACCGCCGAGCCACCGATCGAGACCGAGCGCAGCTCGCCGCCCTCGATTTCGAGCCCGAGCGCGATGCGGCTCGGCCGGCCCATTTCGAAGCCCTGCTCGATGGTCAGCACAAGCCCGCCGTCGCTCGGCCGGTCGAAGGCGACGGTCACGCCGGCAAAGGCGGCGGCGGCGCTGCCGGTCGCTGGATCCTCCGTCACGCCCCAGCCGTCAGCGAACATCCGCGCGTGATAGGCCGAGCCGGCCTCGACGACTTCGCTTGTGTAGAGGAAAGTCGCCGGGCCGCCGTCGGCGTTCCATCGCATGTCGATCGGGCGCGCGCGGCCGATCGCCTCGATCGAGCGCACGGGAACGAACAGATAGGGCGCGCCGGCGGTGAAAAGGCTCGGCTCATGCCGGTCGAAGCCGATGTCTTGCGGCCGAAGTCCGAGGCCGCGCGCGATCTCCGGCGTCGGCGGCGGCGAGGCTTCGAGTCGCTCAGGCAGTCTTGGCAGGTCGAAATTCGCGGCGAGCGCGCGGCCCTTGCGATGGCGCACGAGGCAAACGACGTCGCCGATCCCTTCCTCCAGCACGATCCGCATGTCCTGCGCCGCCAGCAGATCGGGGGCCCGGATGTGGGCGATGAGGGCGGCCGTCCCGACGGTCGGATGGCCGGCGAACGGCAGCTCCCGCGCGGGGGTGAAGATCCTCGCCCGCGCCGTATTGGCCGGGCTCCTCGGCTCGAATACGAACACGGTCTCCGACAGGTTGAACTCGCGCGCGATTTGCTGCATGCGGCCGTCGTCGAGGCCCTCGGTATCGAGGACGACGGCGAGAGGATTTCCCGCCAGCGCCGCCTCGGCGAAGACGTCGAGCGTGAAGAAGCGGCGCGTCATCAGCGAAGACCTGCCGACGGTACGCCCATGCGCGTGACGATTACGGGACGCAGCAGCCCGGCACAGTGAAGTTGTTCGGCAGACGGTCGAGGCCCCGCTGGCCGACGAACGTGTGGTCGATATCCGGCATGTACTTCCCCGGCGGGGCGAAGGTGTCGAGCGCGTAGCCGTTGTATTCGCCGGCGAAGGCGCCCGGACCGGCGGTCAGATATGACTCGCGGGCATGAACGACGATCTGGCGTCCGGCCGCAGCCGGATGACGGACGTGCCGATGAGCCGTCTGAGCGCTGGCG
Source organism: uncultured Alphaproteobacteria bacterium (assembly GCA_963758335.1). GTDB lineage: Bacteria > Pseudomonadota > Alphaproteobacteria > Rhizobiales > Beijerinckiaceae > Roseiarcus. The sequence continues at coordinate 962,833 of CAVWVF010000006.1, forward strand.
GCGGCGGTGAGCCCGAAAACGATGCCGAGGGCGGCGGCGCCGAGAACTTTGATCGAACGCTTCATGGCCCGTTCCCTTTCCTTTGCCCCCGGAAGTCTACAGGGGAACATGATCTCTTTTGCGGCGATCCGCGGAAAAAGTAAATGACCGCGGAGCGCAAGGTTAACTAAATCGCCTCGGCCGGGAATCGGGTCGAGGGCCGAACGAGTTCGTCCTGCGCCACGACGAGGGCGAGCTCTCGCACGCCCGCCGCAAGCGTCGCGGCGACGATGCCGAAAACCGAAGACGCCGTCCGCGACAGCGCCTCGGGCGTCGAGCGGCGCTCCAGCCAATGGTGAAAGAAAAGCGCGGCGAACAGGTCGCCCGCCCCGTTGACCGCGATCGGGAGCTTCGGCGTTCCGAGCCGCCATGAGCCCCGGTGGTCGCCTGCCAGCATGTCGATCCGGTCCGCAGGCGTATCCTCGAGCGCGAGCGAGGTCGCGACGGCGACGCTTGGGCCGCGCGCGAGCAGCGCCGCGATCGCCGCGCGGGCCTCGTCGAGCGTCTTTGCCGGCGCGCCCGTCAGCCATTCGAGCTCGAAGGCGTTCGGCGTGACGATGGTCGCGGCGGGCAGGGCGCGGTCGCGGAAGAATTCGGCGACGCCCGGCGCGACATAGGAGCCGCGGCTTGTATCGCCGATCACCGGATCGCAGGCGTAGGCCGCGTCCGGATTGGCGGCGCGGATTGCAGTCAGCGCCCGCAGCGCCGCTTCGCCGATCTCCGCCCTGCCGAGGTAGCCGGTGAGAAGCCCGGCGCAGCGCGGAAGGACGCCGATCGACCCGAGCCCCGCCACGCACTCGTCGATCATGCCGGCGTCGAAGGCGCGGCCGCGCCAGCCCGGATAGCCGGTGTGGCTCGAGAACTGGACGCTCATGAGCGGCCAGACCTCGCGTCCGAGCCGCTGCAGCGGAAAGACGGCGGCGGAATTGCCGGCGTGGCCGTAGACGACGTGCGACTGGAAGGAGAGGACAGGGCCTGGCATCACGGCACGAGACGACAATTCGAGTGCGCCGTAAACCCTTCGCCCGCGTCTTGGGCTCGAAGGCGGGCCCCGGCCGAGCCTGGGGCGGCGCAGTTTGGTCAGTGCAACGCGATTTCAATAGGATAGGCGCCATTTTCTGCACTCTTGGCCGCGCCGCGGACGAAAGTCAAACGGCATTTCTTAATATTACTACCACATTTCAATTATTTATGGTGTACTTCTAAAGGAAATGATCTCGTCACCATACTAACGCTATGAAAGTTAACGCACTATTTGGTGGCATACACGCCGAAAGGACATCCCTTGCCTTCTTTCAAGGCATTGAAAGTAAGGCATTGAAAGTGTTGAGTTTACGCCGACGCCGCTTGATCGGTTCGATGCGCCGTTTGCGGCGGCGGGCCGGCTCTGGGAACCCGGCAGGCGTTGGTCGCGTTGAGACGTCAGCGACAGTATTCATGGCGTCTCGAACGCCAGGAGGTGTCCATGTCTTGCGGAATTCTTGCTCTCGCAACTGTTGCCCTGCTGTTCGCCTCGACGGGGGTGGCCTTCGCCAACGAAAACGGCGCATTCACCGGAATGGATCGGCGGCGCGGCGATCGGCGCCGCCGCCGGCGGCCCGGTCGGAGCGGTGGTGGGCGGCCTCGCCGGGTCCACGATTGGAAACGAGATGACCGGCCCCCGGCATTATTACCATCACCGATATGTCTATTATCATCGCCGTTATCACCACTATTACGGCTACTAACTCGCCCGTCGGAGCCTGCGCGCGGCGCGCCGCCGTCGGCGCGGGCCGCATCCGCCGCGCGAGCCCGACTTGCGCGCCCCTGGATGAGAAAGGCGCCGTGACCGTCTGAGGCGAGGGCGAAGGACGCCGCGGTGCAGGCGCTCCCTCGACATCTGCGTCCCGTCAGCGATCGTCAGCGCGCCGTCGCCGAGGCTTAGGCGCGGCAGGTCACAAAGCCGTCTGGAAACTGTCGCAAAGTCGTGATCGGATTTGGGGGTTGGTTCCTCGAACCGAGCTCGGATTCAATCTCGAACCCCGCCGCCACTTCGGCTCACAGCGCGGGGATGGTTCGCGCCTTCGCGTTTCTGCCGAGTCCGAATCGAGTTCGGGGGCGCCGGCATGCTGCCGCAGATGCGGGGCAGCGCGTTCATTCGCAGAAGTGCGGTGAACGCAGCAATGCGTCGTCCGCCTTCGTTTTGGCGCAACCTCCATACCGCAGAAGAGTCCAGGCGCCTGGGCCCAAGGCTCGATGGGTGTATTCGGAGGAGCGGCGAATGGCGGTTATTGTCAGCCGACGCGCAAGACGCCGCCGCAGCCTGATCGCATTCGCGCTCGGCGCGGCGCTCGCGGCGCCATCGCCGGCGCGGGCGCAGGACAATTCGGCCGCGCCCGCGCCCCCCGCGGCGACCCAAGCCGCGCCCGCGCCCCGAGCCGCGCCTGCAGCGCCGGCGGCAGGGAGCGAGCAGGGGCCTCCCGCGCAAAGCCTGTTCACCCGCGCGGAACTCGAAAAGCTGCTCGCCCCGATCGCCCTCTACCCCGACGCCCTGCTGGCGCAGCTCCTGGCCGCGAGCGCCTACCCGATCGAGATCGTCGAGGCGCAACGCTGGCTGGACAACAACAAGGCCGCGGTCGCCAACAAAGACTTTTCCTGGATCGACAGCCGGGATTGGGATCCGGCGGTGAAGGCGATGGCGCGCTTTCCCGACGTGATCGAGAAGATGAGCGACGATCTCGACTGGACGACGGATCTCGGCGACGCCGAAGTGAACCAGCCCCAGGATGTCGCCGACGTGATCCAGGAGTTGCGCGCCGAGGCGGAAAAGGCCGGGGCCCTGAAGACGACGCCGCAGCAGACGGTGTCGAGCGTCTTTGTGGACGATGGTTCTTACATCACCATCGAACCCGCCGAGCCTTCCGTCGTCTATGTCCCCTCCTATGAGCCGGCCGTCGAACCGGTCGTGGCGGTCGCGCCGCTCGTGACCTTCGGCGCCGGAATTGTCGTTGGGGCGCCTTTGCACCGCCGCTGCTGGAACTGGAGGACGGGCGCGATCTATCCGCCGGTCTGGGCCGGCTATCCGGGCTGGCGGCCGGGTCAGCCCTTTTGGCTCGGCGGCCGGCCCGTCGGCGCAAATATCAATGTCGGGAACAATCTCAAGCCGTGGCGGCCGGGTCCCGATTATCGGCCGCGGCTCGGGCCGGGCGTCGGCGCCAACCGGGCTGGGGACGAAAGCATCATAATAAACCGGTCGCCCGACGGAAAGACGATCACCGTCCGCGGCGGCAATAGGATTGACCGCCTGGACGGCGGAAACAATATTGTCAACGCTCGGCCTGCGGCCGGCAACTTCGTCGACACTCGGCCTGCCGGCAACTTTGTCGACACTCGGCCTGCGGCCAGCAACTTCGTCAACACTCCGCCGGCCCGCAACTTCGTCAACATTCGACCTGGGGCCGGCAACTTCGTCGACACTCGGCCGGCCGGCAACTTCGTCGACACTCGGCCTGCCGGCAACTTTGTCGACACTCGGCCTGCGGTCAGCAACTTCGTCAACACTCCGCCGGCCCGCAACTTCGTCAACATTCGACCTGGGGCCGGCAACTTCGTCGACACTCGGCCTGCGGCCGGCAACTTCGTCAACAGTAGAGCGGGCGGCAAAATCATCGTTTTCGGCCACCCGAATGACGTGAATGTCATCAACCGCGCTCCGGGCGTCGCCGTCACGCCCCGCATTGCGCCGGTCCTGCCGAACTTCAGCCCGCGGGGCGCTCCGGCGATGAGCGGGATCAGACTCGGCGTCGGCGCCATCCCCTCCGCCAACCGCGGCGTCATCGGCCACGGTCTGGCCAGCGGCGGCCTCGTCGGCGGCGCTGTGGCGAGGCCCGGCGGATTCGGTATCGGCGGATTCGGCGCCGGCCTCCGGTGACGGGGCAGACGAGCCTCCGCAAAGCCGACGCCGCTCATTCGGCGGCGTCTGGCGCATCGCGCCGGGCGCCACCGGAGTATCTGTTCCTCGCCTTGCCTCAGCGGGCCTGGCGGCTGACCGAGCCAATTCTGCAACAGCTTGAACATCGTCATGGTCTCAGCCCTGGCGTGTCAGACGAGCAATTCCTCGTGGGACAATCGCGCGTTCGCGCTACGAAAGAATTTCAGTCAGCGGAGCCAGTTGCAAAATTATTTGGAACGCCTCTCATAACCCCTCACAAAACGAGGCAATGTATTTAGAATCAACCCGACGGTTGTCAAGGCAATATTCTGAATTATTCCGCTTTACTGTGAGAAATATTTCAGTATAGTGTCAATTCTATCGTCCTAAACCATAGCAACAGCAATGACCGACGATCCTCTCGACGCTATGAAAGCGCGCTGGAACCACATCCAGGGCTATCTGTTTCCTTGGCTTCGCGAGGAAGTCGACCCGATGACCGAAGCGCTCGGGCGGCTCGTCACGACCCTCGACGTGATCGGCCTCGAGGCCTTCGTTCCCGAACCGCCCCGAGGCGCCGGCCGCCCGCCTGGCGATCGCCGCGCCCTCGCCAGGGCTTTCGTCGCCAAGGCGGTGCTGGGCGTTCCTACCACCACCGCTCTGATCGAGCGCCTCGAGGTCGACAAGTCGCTGCGTCGCATTCTCGGTTGGGAACGACGCTCGCAAGTGCCATCGGAAGCTACCTTTTCCCGCGCCTTCGCGGAGTTTGCGCAGGGCGATCTGCCCGACAAGATGCACGCGGCGCTGATCGAGCGCTCGCTCGGCGGGCGCATCGTCGGCGTGATCGCGCGCGACGCGACCGAGATCGAGGCGCGCGAGAAGCCGGTCAAGACGGAGCCGAACGACAATAAGGGGGATCCGCCGCCGCCCGATGGCGCTCAGCCGACGCGCAAGCGCGGACGCCCGCGCAAGGACGAGGAACGGCCAAAACCCGAGCCGACGCGCCTCGAACGGCAGACCACGCAGAACCTCGATCAGATGCTCGCCGATCTGCCCACCGCGTGCGATGTCGGCTCCAAGAAGAACAGCAAGGGCTACAAGGAAACCTGGATCGGCTACAAACTGCATCTGGATGTCGCCTGCGGCCAAATCCCGGTCTCCTGCGGACTGACCTCGGCTTCCGTCCACGACAGTCAGGTCGCCATTCCCTTGATGACCATGACCGGCGCCCGCGTCTCCTATCTCTACGATCTAATGGATGCGGCCTACGACGCCGCCGCCATCCATGACCACAGCAAGGCGCTCGGCCATGCGCCGATCATCGATCGCAACTTTCGCGCCCAGCACGAAGCCAAGGCCGAATGGGCCAAAGAAGTCGAGCGCATGAAACTCATCCATATGCCCGATCCGGACGACGTGATTTTTAATTTTCGCACCCTGGCCGAACGCGTCAACGCCCGACTGAAGGATGAATTCGGCGCACGGTCCGTGCGCGTGCGCGGCGCGATCAAGGTCAAATGCCACCTCATGTTCGGCGTGGTGGCGCTCGCGGTCGATCAAATACTCCGCGTCACGCAGCTCAGGCCCGCGCCGGCCTGAGCGCCGGCCCCTCCGCCCCGCGAACACAGGGAAAATTCGCCGCGTTCGATGAATTTTGCAAGAGGCTCAGCGGGAATCGCATTACGTTGGGAGCTTCGGGTAGTGTCTCAGTTTGAAAATATGCCCGATCGACAAACGCTCGCGCCGCGCCCGAGTCCCGTTAGCTGAAAGCACGGGGATCACCGTCGATGCATGATTTCGAGCATCCCTATCTGAGTAGGGTTTATCCACGATGGAAAGCCGTTCCGACGGGTGGCCTCGTGATTGATGCCTGGTTCGTAGTACCCAACGTGCTGACCAATCCACAAGATGGATTCTTCGACGAAAGCAAGCTCCGCGAACTGGGCGACGCGGCAGTCATGCATGCAAAGTCGAAGGGCCTCGCATGCGATATCTATGTGGTTGAACGTTAATGCCCCGCGGTCCTAAAGGCGAGAAGCGCCCCGCCGACGTGATCGGCAACGCCGTCAAAGTCATGCGCATTGCCACGGGCGAGGAGCCCGAGGACTACGGCCCGGAAGATACGAAGGACCAGGCCGCCCAGGCACTCGGGCGTAAAGGCGGTGCAGCACGGGCCGCTAAGATGACGCCGGAGCGGCGGGCGGAGATCGCTCGGGTTGCGGCTGATCGGCGATGGAGACGGGGGTCTGACTAACGCTCAGTGGAGGCATGTTACCTTTTTTGATGCGTAAGGACGTCACCGTTTCCCATTCCTGCCCAGGTGGTTGCAGGACGTTGCTGACCGCGTCGCCGCGCGTATTCAGCTAACGAGCGACGGCCACCGGGCTTACCTCGACGCTGTTGAAGGCGCGTTCGGCGCGGACATTGATTACGCGATGCTGGTCAAATTGTTCGGGGCCGCGCCCGAGACCGCCAAGGGCCGCTACAGCCCCGCCGAATGCACCGGCACAATCAAGACGCCGATCACTGGCAGACCGGACATGGCGCATGTGAGCACTTCCTACAGCGAGCGCGCCAACCTCACTATGCGGATACACAATCGCCGCTTCACGCGGCTCACGAACGCCTTCAGCAAGAAATTCGAGAACCACGCGCACATGGTCGCGATTTGGAGCGTCTGGTATAATTTCATCCGTATCCATAAGACGCTTCGCGTCACGCGAGCGATGGCGGCCGGCCTGTCCCAAACCCTCATCGATTGGGATGACCTGATCAAGCTTATGGACGCGGAAGCGCCGAAGCCGGGACCGCGCGGCCCTTACAAGAAGCGCAACGACGAAAATTCAAACTGAGACACTACCGAGCTTCGCGGCGCGTCGCGCGTCAGCCGACGAGACGGTAGAACCGGAGATCCAGCGGAGCCGTCAGCAGCTCAGGCAACTTCATCAATGCGTGCTGGGCATAGCTAGTCGCGACAGGGTGCTGGACGGCGTCCTCGCCGCGCCATTCGGAGACGATGGCGAATTCCGTCGGGAAGTCTCGATTTTGCTGCAGCTCGAAGCGGACGCAACCTCGCTCCTGACGCGTGGGCTCTAAGAGCGACGTCAGCAGAGCGCGGAGTTCTTCTGTCTTCCCCGGACGTGCATCGAGATGAGCAATCGCGCGAATGTGCTCTTTGGACATTCTCAAAGCGCTCCTATTCGTTTGCCTTGACGCGTTGATATGCGTGAGTTCTGACCTGGAAAGGACCAGTTGCATTGCGGCTAGGTCGAGCGTTCGAACGCCTACACGACGCTCACCAGCAGGCGCCGGACGAGCAATCGTCAGAACGGCGCGCCGTTCATCGTGGGCGCCGCAATGTCGTAGAGAGGCGCCAGGCTCAGGACGGTTAGTGCGAACAGTATAAGCAGGGCGCTCCACGGCGCTCTCGGGCGGGTCAGAGTCCTCATTTCATGTCTTCCTTTCAAGTCGGCGATCTCCAAGCGTCGGAAAAAGCGCCGCGCTTCTCGCTCGCGGTGGTCATTCGGGCGCCCGCGACGACTATCCAATCTGCGAGCAATGGGTGGCCAGCAGGGCGGCGGGCGAGTGCGCCTGGGCCTCACCCACTAGACCGAGGGGATCGAGTGCCTCGCCACAGCGACGGTCCGGCTGCCGTATTAGACAGGTTTTGTCGACATCGGCGCCTCGACACCGTCTCTCGGCGACCGCGCCGCCGCTTTGGCTGCCTCAGTCTTCGCTTCAGTTAGTTCAGTTGTCGACGCAGCCCCGATTACATTGGTCGCGGTCGCGGGACAGCCCGTCGGTGTTGTCATTGGGGTTCAGCGTCGGAGCCGCCCGGACGATCCAGTTCGCCGGAATCAAAGCTGTTGCAGCCGGATTGAACCATCCGGGGACGGCGTGATGCTGGTGGATCCGGTGCTTCTGAACCGGGTTCACGCTTTCAGAGGCGTCGGCGACGATTGGCGCAGGCAAAGCAACGCAAAGTGCGAGCATAACGCTTGTCACGAGTCTCATCTGATCCTCCTTAAAATAGGATGTATTCTCTAGCGCATCTTGTTTCAGTGCCGAGACCAGACCTGGAAAATGGCGGCGCCGCGCTACGGAAGAATTTCAGTTTTGAGGATTCGCGTTACGTTCGTAACCGCTCCTTGCCCTGCGTCACTGTGGAAAGATCGCGTGTGGCGAAGGACGCCAATTTCTTGACGCGGAGGGGATGGGGCCAAGCTGAGAGCGTCTTTCAGTGATCCGGAATTGCGTTACTCTCGTAGCGCGCCGGGTGAGCGCAGGGAGCGCGCCAGCATCACGGCAAGCTCGTTGCCGGCGACGGGTCGGCGCAGGATTTCGACGATTCCCGCCTGCGCAAGCGCGTCGACGCGAATGTCGATCGTCGCAACGGCGGCGAGCAGCACTGGACATTGCGGCGTAATCCCGTGCAGGGCGCGCGCCAAATCGAGCCCGTCCAACGCGGGCGGGGCGTGGCTGATCAGCAGGACGTCGAACCGGCCCGGCGCTGCACGGCATGCGGCGATCGCTTCATCCGCGCGTTCGAACCCGACCGGCTCGTATCCGAGCGCCGCCAGCATTTCCTCGTCATGCAGCAGACGTTCCCGCTCGCTTTCGATCACCAGCACCGTTTCGCCGCGGCCGAGCGGCGGCGTGGCCGGATCGATCGACGGAGAGGCGTCCTTTGCCGCCGCGGGCAGCCACGCCTCGAAGCGGCTCCCGCGCCCCGGCGTGCTCTGCACGTTCATCGCTCCGTCGTGGTCGCGGACGATTTCCTGGACGGTTGCGAGGCCCAATCCGGTGCCCGCCGGGCGCGTGGTGAAGAACGGCTCGAACAGTCGGCGCGCGACGCTTTCATCAACTCCTCGTCCGGCGTCCTCGACAGAGAGGCAGATATGGCGGCCCGGCGCGAGCTCGCCGTGGCTCATCGCGGTAGAAGGCCCAGCGACGTCTTTCTCTTCCGCGGCGACGCGGATGCGCCCCTGTCCGTCCATCGCCTGCGCGGCGTTGTTGCAGAGATTGAGGATGACCTGCTGCAATTGCGCCGGCTCGCCCAACACGGCCATGTCCGCAGGCACGTCCGCGATCATGAGTTCGACGCTGCTCGGCAGCGTCGCGCGCAGCAAGGACGCTGCTTCCTCGAGCAGGGTTCGCACTGGTATCGGCCGAACGCGGATATCCCGTCGCCGCCCGAACGTCAGGATGTGGTCGATCAGATCGCGCCCGCGCTCCGCCGCCCGCCGATCCCGCGGAGCAGCAGCCAGGTGAGCAGCGCGAGCAGCAGCAGCACCCCGACCGCGGCCGAGGCGAGCCTCATGGCGGCGCCACCGCGCGTGGGGCGGTTGCGGCTGGGGTGACCGGCGCCCCCCGATAGGTCCCGGTGAGCGTCTTCAGAAAGGCGACGATGGCGGCGATCTGTTGGTCGGTGAGCACCCGGTCCAGTTGGGCATAACCCATCGCCTTGACGGCTTCCGGCAGCGTCGCCGTACTGCCATCGTGGAAATAGGGCGGGGTGGTCGCGACGTTGCGCAGGCTGGGGACCCGGACCAGTTCGGGCTCCGGCGAGCCCAGCGGATGGAAGATCCCGTGCCGTTGAAACAGGTTGCCGCCTACGTTCACGCCCTGGTGGCAGGAGATGCAGCCCAACGACTTGAACAGCTGATAGCCGGAGAGCTCCTCCGCCGTCATCGCCCCGGCGTCGCCGGCAAGCCATCGATCGAACCGGCCGCCCGGCGTCGTCAGCGAGCGCTCAAACACGGCGATCGCATCCACCAGATCGGCCGGGTCGGGCTCGCGTCCGTAGGCCTCTTGGAACTGCTTCATCATGTCAGGATCGGCCCGCAGCTTGCCCACGATTTCCTCGACGCTCGACGCCATGGTCATCGGACTACTGATCGTGTTCGCAGCCTGGGTCTCGAGCGTGCGACAATTCCCCTCCCAGTTCAGACGAAAGTTCAGGCCCGTATTGAACACCGTTGGCGTGTTGAGGGCGAGCGGTTGCCCGTCCCGACTGAGATCGTGGGCGTTGGCGCTGGCGCCGTTGGTTCGTATATCATGGCACGATTGGCAGCTGAGCGTGTTATCATGTGATAGGCGCCGGTCGGCGAACAGTCGCTCGCCGAGCGCCACGCGCTGTGGATCTTGCGCCGGCGCCGCAGGAATCGGCGTGATCGGTTCCTCTCCGGCGCGAGGCTTAACGGCTTGCGACTGAGCGACCGTGAATGAAGCGGCCACCATCGAGGCGAGCGCAACGAGAACGCAAGCTATCCGGAAGTCGGCGTTAGCCGCCGACGCCAAAACGGGAGCTAGGCGTGGACATCGTCGAAAGACCCGTCCCTACGCGCGAGCAGTGGCCGACAAGTCTGCGTTCTCATCGTCGAGGACGACGCCGCGCTGCGGCGTATGGTCGTAAACTATTTCGAGGAGAATAACATCCGTTCCCTGGCTGCGGAAGGCCGCGACGAGATGGCGCGTCAACTCCGCGTCGCCGAGGTGAATCTGGTGATCCTGGATCTACGGCTGGGTCAGGAGGATGGCCTCGATCTGCTTCGCGACCTCCGCTCGAAGTCCGATGTGCCCATCATCATCGTCACCGGCCATCGCCGCGACGAGATCGACCGCGTCGTCGGACTGGAGCTCGGCGCCGACGACTATCTGACGAAGCCCTTCAACTTGCGCGAATTGCTCGCACGCGTGCGCGCGGTGCTGCGAAGGATCGAAAGCGGACGCGCAGCGGCGGCGCGCGATCCCGACCGCGGCCGTTTGCGCTTTTCCGGCTGGCAGCTCGACCGGAAGACACGGCGGCTCACCGATCCCAACGGCGCTGTGGTCGCGCTGACCAAGGGCGAATACGCGCTGCTCGGCGCATTCCTCGAGGCGCCGCAGCGCCCGCTCAGCCGCGAGCACCTCCTGCAGGCGACCCGCGTGCACGAGGACGTGTTCGATCGCAGCATCGACGTGCAGATCCTGCGCCTGCGGCGCAAGCTCGAACGAGACCCGAGCGCGCCGCGCGTCATTCAGACCGAACGCGGCGTTGGATATGTGTTCGCCGTTCCGGTCGAGCGCGTTTGATGGCGTCGTTCCCGGCCAGACGCTGGACTGCGGACATGCGCGATGGGCGTCGCGTCGGCGGCGTTCGTGCGTTACGGATGTAACGCGATTCCCACGGAGCTGAAACGCTCCTGTAGCGCAGTCCGTCTACTTCCTGCGCCATGAACGAAGAGGCTCGAACTCGACCGGCCGGACGGCTCGATCCGAACCGGCGGGCGTCGAGAAGAAGGCCTCCCATTACGCCAGCAAGCGGAGACATCCATGCGCACTGTCATCAACCCGACGCCTGAGGTTCGCGTCGACCTTTTCGGACCCATGGTGGAGCTTCTGACCTCGCCCGAAGCGGCGAATGACGCGTTCTGCGTGCTGAAGGGGGTGATCCCGCCCGGCCGTGCGGTCCCGCTTCACAGTCACTCCGATCCGGAGGACTTTTTCATCATCTCGGGCGAGGTGCAGGCTCTGCGGCAGGGCGAGCAGGGTTACGAATGGCTCGCAGCCAAGGCGGGCGATTATCTTCACGTGCCCGGCGGAGCGCGGCACGCCTGGCGGAACGCCTCCAGCGAATCGATGGTAGCGCTCATCATAACGACCCCGAAACTCGGTCGATATTTTCTCGAAGCGGGAAGACCGCTCTCGAGCGCATCGCAACCCTTGTCTTCGGAGGATAACGCGCGCCACGCCGCCCTATCCGCCAAATATGGCTACTGGGACGCGACTCCCGCTGAGAACGCCGCAGTCGGGCTGCAGTTCTGAGCATGCTGAAGGAGATGTCTCGATGAAACATCTTTGCCTCGAAACGGCGAGCGGATCCTCGCGGAGAGTTGCGCGGACGAACGATCTGTGCGGCGAAATCGCGTCCCGGACGGTCGTGTCCCGCAAGCCGCGGATCATGAAAACACTCGTGGGCTTGCTGTCCCTGTGGAGGGCCCGCGCCCGATCCCGCGCCGCCGACCGGCGGCTGCTGTCGGAACTCGCGGCGCTCGATGACCACACGCTGCGCGACATCGGCGTCAATTGGCCGTATCTCCACCGGGAGGCTTCGAAGCCTTTCTGGCGGGCATGAAAGACCGAACCGACGCGAGAAGCCCGCCGCGCCGGATTCCGGCCAGCGCAACGCGCCCTCGCCCTGAGCATCGCTGCGAGCCAAGAGGGGGCTACGCCGCTTGAGCCGCCCGGCCAAGCCTGAAACAATGCCGCCCGTGCCATCGAGGATTCGTGTCATGAGCGACGCCGTCGCCTATCTCTCCCGCGCGATCGAGCAGGGCCAGGGGCTCGCTAAGGCCGACGTCGTGCTCAAGGGCGGACGCGTCTTCGATCTCGTGAGCGGCGATCTCATCCAAAGCGACGTCGCCATCTGCAGCGACCGCATCGTCGGGACGATGGGCGAGTACAGCGGCGTCAAAGAGATCGACGTCCGCGGAAAAATCGTCGTTCCGGGCTTCATCGACACGCATTGCCATGTTGAGTCGTCCCTCATCACGCCGCTCGAATTCGACCGCAGCGTGCTGCGCCACGGGGTGACGACGGCGATCTGCGATCCGCACGAGGTCGCCAACGTGCTCGGGCAGGCGGGGCTGCGGTACTTTCTCGACGGCGCGATGGCGACCGCGATGGACCTCAGGGTGCAGCTCTCGAGCTGCGTGCCGGCGACGGGCCTCGAAACGGCGGGCGCGCGGCTCGAGGTCGGCGACCTTTTGCCGCTCGCCGACCACCCGAAAGTGCTCGGCCTCGCCGAAGTCATGAACTTTCCCGGCCTGCTCGCCCGGGACCCCGCCGGCCTCGCCAAACTCGCCGCGTTCCAGACCCGCCCGATCGACGGCCACAGCCCGCTCGTGCGCGGCTACGCGCTCAACGGCTATTTGAGCGCCGGCGTCCGCACCGACCACGAGATGACCAACCTGCCGGAAGCTCATGAAAAGCTCTCGAAGGGCATGGCGGTGCTGATCCGCGAGGGTTCTGTGTGCAAGGATCTCAATGCGCTCGCGCCCATCGTGACCGAGCGCAACTCGCCCTTCATCGCCTTCTGCACCGACGACCGCAATCCGCTCGACATCGCCGAGGAGGGCCATCTCGATTTCCTCATCCGCACGGCGATCCGCCTTGGCGCGCCGCCGCTCGCCGCCTATCGCGCTGCGACGATTTCGGCTGCGCGAATATTCGGCCTGCGCGACCGCGGACTGGTCGCGCCGGGCTGGCGGGCCGACCTCGTCGTCGTCGACGATCTCGAAAGCTGCGCAGTGTCGACCGTCCTTTCGGGCGGACGCGTGGTGGACGATGCGCTCTTTGCCTCGCGCGGCGCGCTGCCCCCGGTCGGGCGCATGAGCGTGAAGGCGCGGCGCGTCGAGCCGGGCGACTTCGTCGCGCGAGGGCAGGGGCCGTCGACCTTGGCGATCGGCGTCATCCCCGGCAAGATCATTGCCGATCGGGCGCCGGTGACGCTGCCGTTCCGAAACGGTGAGCGCGAGGTCGATCTCTCCCAGGACGTGGTCAAGGTCTCCGTCGTCGCGCGCCACGGCGTCAACGACAACATGGCGACCGCCTTCGTGAAGGGCTTTGGCATGAAGCGCGGCGCGATCGCCTCGTCCGTCGGCCACGACAGCCACAACCTCTGCGTCGTCGGCACAAAGGAGACCGACATGGCCGCCGCGGTCAACCGGCTGCGCGAGATCGAGGGCGGGTTCGCGGTGGCGGAGGACGGCAGGGTGGTCGCCGAGCTGCCGCTTCCGGTCGCCGGGCTCATGAGTCTGATGAGCTTCGAGGAAGTGCGCGAAAGCCTGATCCCCCTGCGCGCCGCCGCCAAGGGCCTCGGGGTGACCCTCGCCGAGCCCTTCCTCCAGGTCGCCTTCCTGCCGCTGCCGGTGATCCCGCATCTCAAGATCACCGACCGGGGGCTCGTGGACGTCGACCGGCTGGAGTTTGTGCGGGATTAGCGGCGAAGCCGGCCGCGTTTCTCGCGCAAATTTCTTGGGCCAGAACCGCCGCTGCTTGGCGCCGGAGCCGTCAAACAGCGCCGATGAGTCCCCGGCTGGGCTCGCCGCGAATTTGCCGGCTCACAGCCCTTATCCTTCTGGTAAATCGGTTCTGATAGACGACAGGCGGTCGTCCACGATCCAGGATCGCCAATGCCGATCAATCTTGCCACCCAACCCGCTCTCAACTCGATCCAGGAGCGCGATCTCGATCTCCTTCTCATGATAGCGCTGAACGGCTCTGAGACGTTCCGGAACGCGTTCATCCACAAGGTTGCGGATGAGACGCCCACCGGATTCGAAAAGGCTTGGCGCGGCCTCGTCGGCCACAACGGCGAGACGGATGTCACCGTGATCTACATTGACGCCAACGGCGGCCGAGCCGCAATCCTGATCGAGGACAAGATCGACGCAAAGTTTCAGAAAGACCAGGCCAAGCGGTGCCGGGAGCGAGGCGAATTCGGCGTCAAAAACGGCGATTGGGCGCACTTCACAACCTGTCTCTGCGCGCCCGATGGGTACGCCAAGCCGGGCCCCGACTGGGATCGCACTATTTTCATCGAAGACGTCGTCGCTATTCTCAACAAACGCGCCGCCGAGGCCGAAACCCGGGCATGCGCCGCAACTCGAGCGCCGCCGCCGCGTGAAGGATGAGGAACATCGCCGCAGTCCGGCCGAGCTCGCCGCCGCTCTCGTACGCAGCCGCCGCCGCGAGGGCGACGCCCGCCCCGCCCATCAATGCGGCAAGGGCGGCGAGAACGAGCGACGGACCGGTCATGCGAAGCGCAAGGCAAACAAGGCGCCGCCGCTTGTCAAGCCGGCTTCGTCTGCCCGATGGTTTCGCCGCGGCGGATTGGCCGCGGCTCGTTCGAACCGGAGATGGGGAATTGCCAGGTTTCATTGTGCGCGCCATCGAGCGCGGCGATCGCGAGCAATGGGCGCCGCTCTGGCGCGCCTATCTCGCATTCTACCGGGCCGTGGAAACCCCGGAAGTCACCGGGACCACATGGTCGCGCATCTTCGATCCGCTGGAGCCCGTTCACGCTGTGGTCGCGGCGCGAGAAGGCGATCTCATCGGGTTCGCCCATTACCTCTTCCAGCGCTCGACCTGGCTCGTGAATTCCCGCTGCTATTTGCAGGACCTGTACGTCAGTCCCGGGGAGCGCGGCGGAGGGGTCGGCCGCGCCCTGATCGGCGCCGTCGCCGCCGCGGCGAAGGCGGCCGGCGCCGCCAACATCTATTGGAACACCCACGAGACGAACGCGACCGCACGGCGCCTCTATGATTCCCTCGCGGAATGCACAGGTTTCATACAGTATCGAATCGACCGACTCTGATGTTGGCGGGCACATTCGAAAGTCTTAGGTCCCGAGGCTTGCCGGCGAGCGGAACTTCCTCCATGTTGTGGCGCCGGCCGCCGGTGTTCGTCATCATCGCAAGGCGCAAGCGGATGAGGGAAAGGGCGTGGTTATGGTCTCAAAACGTCTCGCCAAGCGATCGCTTGTTATTGCGAAAGCCAACGCGCAAAGCGGGGTCGACGCCGCGTTGACGATCGCCGCCCGCACGCAAAACCTCATGTCGCCGCTCGGGCGGCCGACGGAAAAGGCGCGCGAGGCGCGGCTGATGGTGCAGGAAAAGGTCGACGCGGCGGTCGAGGGGGCCCTCGCCGCCCAGGCCGCCTGGGGCGCGTTCCTCCTCAGGGCGGCGTTCGGCGGCGTGCGCTCGCCCAACGACGTGTCGATCGGCCTTGCCGACACCGCCGAGGCCGCAGCGAAGCCCGCGCGCCGAAAAGTCCGAGCCAATGCGCGACGCCTGGCCGGGACCAGGGCCTTCCCCTGACATGGATCTCGTGCACGATCTGCACGGCTATTTGGCGACCTACGGCTATCTCGCCATCTTCGTCATCGTCGGCTTGGAGAGCGCCGGCATCCCGATGCCGGGCGAAACCGTGCTGGTCGCAGCGGCGATCCTGGCCGGAGAGGGAAAGCTGCACCTTTGGGGCGTCATCGGCACCGCGGCGGCCGGCGCCATTTTCGGCGACAATTG
Organism: uncultured Alphaproteobacteria bacterium; assembly: GCA_963758335.1. Lineage (GTDB taxonomy): Bacteria > Pseudomonadota > Alphaproteobacteria > Rhizobiales > Beijerinckiaceae > Roseiarcus. Next base: position 978,850 of record CAVWVF010000006.1, read on the forward strand.
CGGCTACTGGGTCGGGCGGGAATTCGGCTTTCGCATCGCCTACCGCTATGGGCGCTACGTCCGCCTGGACGAGCGCCGGCTGAAGCTCGGGCAGTACCTTTTTCTCAGGCACGGCGGCAAGATCGTGTTCTTCGGCCGCTTCGTCGCGGTGCTGCGCGCCTTCGCGGCGTTCCTTGCCGGGGTCAACCATTTCAACTGGGAGCGGTTCTTCTTCTTTAACGCCGCGGGCGGAATCGTTTGGGCGACGATTTTCGGTTCGGGCGGGTATCTGCTCGGGCGCGCGTTCGAGTCCTACGCCCGTCCGGTCGGCATCGCGGCCCTCGTCGTCGCGATCTTCGCCGTCTTCGTCGGCGCGCGCTTTGTGCGCTACCATGAGGAGGCGCTCGAGGAGGAGGCGGAGAAGGCTTTTCCGGGACCGTTGGTGCGCAGCGATTGACACGGCTCCTCACCGTCATTGTGTCGGGCTCGACCAGGACGAGCCCGGCCATGACGCGCAAGAGGCTCACGCGGCCGGGCGCTCGACCGGTCCGATCCACACGCGCAGCCGTTCCGAGCGGCGCAGCAAATCGACGCTGACGGTGCGGTTGATCTTCTCGGCGTCGAGAGCCCGCAGGAGGTCGCCGACGCCGGTGATCGTCTTGCCGTCGAGGCCGATGACGAGGTCGCCCGACAATAGCCCCGCATGGGCCGCCGGCCCGGCCTGGTCGACGCCGAGGATTCTCGCGCCGCTCGCCTGTTCGAGGCCGAGCCTCACGGCGATGCGGCGCGGGATGGCGGCGGTCGCCGCGCCGACCCCGATATAGGCGCGCCTGACCCGCCCGTGGCGGGCGATCTCGCCGGCGACGAAATTGGCCGTGTTCGAGGCGACGGCGAAACAGATGCCCTGCGCGCCCATGATCACGGCGGTGTTGATGCCGACGACCTCGCCCGCGGTCGAGACGAGCGGGCCGCCGGAATTGCCGGGATTGAGCGCCGCGTCGGTCTGCACCACGTCCTCGATCATGCGTCCGGTGCGCGACTGCAGGGTGCGGCCGAGGGCGGAGATGACGCCGGCGGTGACGGTCGCGTCGAAGCCGAGCGGATTGCCGATCGCGATCGCGATCTGGCCGCGTCTGAGCTTCGAGCTGTCGCCGAGCCTGGCCGCGGGCAGGGCCACGTCCGCCTCGACCCTGAGGAGGGCGAGGTCGGTGTCGGGATCGTCGCCGAGCACCCGGGCCTGCAACTCGCGTCCTTCGACCGTCGTCAGCGCCACGACGCGCGCGCCCTGAACGACGTGGGAGTTGGTGAGCGCCAGCCCGTCGGAGGAGACGATGACGCCGGAACCGGAACCTGCGCTTCGACCGCCGCGTTTGACGTCGATCCGGACAACGCTGGGCCCGACGCGTTCGGCCACATCGCTGACGACGCGCGAGTAGTCGTCGAGGAGGGCGGGGTCGCTTGGCGTCTGCGCGCCGGGTCCCTGGGGAGGGCTGTCCGGATCGAGCGCGAAGGCCGGATAAGGAGTTTGGAGAGATTCGAACATGGCGGCGATATGGGAACGCCCGAGCGGCGCTGCAAGCAGCGGTTTCGACTGCGATTTCCGGCCGCTCTCGCACGAGGCTACGTAGAATCCCTAATTGCGCGGGCGCGTGCCGTTTGGTTTTGTTTGACGCAAGGGAAACGAGCGGATCTCTCCACAAACTTCATCGTTTCACTTGCGCGTTTGCGCGCCCGATCGTGCGGGTGCTGGATGATTGTTGCGCCGATCAGAGTCGTTTCGTCGCCGGCGAGCCGCTTGCACAGCACGCATTCCGGCGCGTCCAATCGCCGGGCGCCCTCCGCCCGCCTCCAGCCGCATTGACGATCGCGACGATGGCCGCCGTGACTATAGCCTCCCTTGCAGCCTTCCGGTTTGGGAACGGGTCGCGGCCCGGATGGCGTCCCCTGATTGCGGCGCTCGTCGCTGGCGCCGCCCTTTCGCTCTGTCTGGCTGAGGCCAATCGCGCAGGCCCAATTCGCGCCGCGCCCATTGAACGTCAGGCCGCCCCGCCTACGCTACGCCCCTCGCCCCTCAACCAAACGCCTTACGTCCCTGCGATCCGCATTGGGTCGAGGGCGGACGCGCCGATTTCCGGCGCTTCCGCGCCGCACCGAGGTTCCGCCGTCTTGCGGCGGGATGGAGAATTGTCATGACCGCGACGTTCTCCCTGTTGTCTGCACCGGTCTAAGAGTTTGAACGATGAACAAGGGTAAGGAATTTTGGGCGCCAAGGAAGCACGGGTTCGACGACGACGGACCGGTGGGGTACGCGCCGCGACCGCGCACGGCGCGCCCGATCGGGCGCTCCGAAGGCCTCGGCGACGAAGAGGCGCCGAGCGACCTCGCGGCCACGTCGGCGAGTCAGCCGTCGGTCGATGCAACCGTGAAATGGTACAAGGAGGACAAGGGGTTCGGCTTTGTCGAGCTCGCCAACGGGCAGGGCGACGCGTTCTTGCACGCAACGGTTCTGCACTCGACCGGACACGACACGGTCCTGCCCGGCGCGAAGATGCGCGTCGTCGTCGGCATGGGCGTCAAGGGACCGCAGGTGTCCCGCGTCGTTTCGGTGGACGCCTCGACCGCGGTCGATCGTCCGCGCCGCATGTTTGACGCTCCCCGCGCCCCGCGCCGCATGGCGCCCGATCCGTCGACCGCCACGCCCCTCGAGGGCAAGGTCAAGTGGTTCAACGAGACCAAAGGGTTCGGCTTCGTCGCGGTCGAGGACGGCGGCAAGGACATCTTCGTCCACATCTCGGCGCTCAACGCGGCCGGTATCGCGCATCTCGACGAAGGCCAGCCGGTCAACATGAAGGTGGTCGATACGCCGCGCGGCCGCGAGGCGATTTCGATCACGCTGTAACGCGCCGCCAAGAGCGTCGCGACGGACCCGCCGTCCGTCGCGCCGCGAGCCTTTCGTCTGTTTTTCCAGAGCCACTCCGCTTTCCGACCGGGCGCGGGGTTACGGTTCGCCCGGCCCGGCGTTTTCCAGCCGCGCCAGCGGCAGGGTGAAGCTGAATTTCGCCCCGCCTCCGGGATTGGCCTCCGCCCAGATCGACCCGTAATGGGCCTCGATGATCGAGCGAGAGATTGACAGGCCGACCCCGAGTCCGGTCTCCTTGGTCGAGTTGAACGGCGCGAACAGATCCGCTTTGGCCAACTCCGGCAGGCCGCGGCCTGTGTCTGAAATTTCGGCGCGGATCATGCCGTCGTCGAGCGAGGTCGACACGGTCAGCTTGCGTTCGGGCAAATCGGTCATCGCCTCAATTCCGTTGCGGACGAGATTGAATATCGCCTGCTCGATCTGAATCGGGTCCGCCAGCACCGCGTCCTCCGCAGCGTCCAGATGAAGGACGATTTCGGTTCCCGCGTCTCTGGCCGAGGGCGCGACGAGTTCGCAGGCGCGACGGATCAGATCGTGCAGGCTCTGCTCGGTCTTGTCGGGCTCGCTGCGCGCCATGAATTCGCGCAGATGCGCGATGATCTGTCCAGCGCGATGCATCTGCGAGGACGCCTTGTCGAGCGCGTTGTCGATCCGCGCGTCGGCCGGCCCGGTCTGCATCTCGAGGAGATGGCGGGCGGTGAAGAGATAGTTCGCGGCCGCCGCGAGCGGCTGGTTGATCTCGTGCGCCAGGGCGGTCGCCATGTTCGCCATCGAGTCGAGCCGGCTGCTGTGCAGCCGGCTGAGCCGCTCCTCGAACCCCCGCCGTTCGCGGAGATCGCGGGCAAAGCCGATGAACAGGCGCTCGCCGTCGTGGCGAATCTCGGACACGTTCAACTCGATCGGAAAGATCGAGCCGTCCTTGCGTCGCGCTTCGACCTCACGACCGGTCCCGATCATCTTTGCCTCGCCGGTCTCTAGATGGTGCCAGATGTAATTGTCGTGTTGCGAATGGTAAGGCTCGGCGGCGAGAATGTCGACGTTGCGCCCAAGGAGCTCTTCCGCCGGATACCCGAACATCGTTGTCGTGGCCTTGTTGACCGACTGGATGATCCCGGCCTCGTTGATCGTGACGATCGAGACGGCCACGCCGTCGATGACCGCCCGCGTGCGCGCTTCGCTGTCCCGCAGCGCGTCCTCGGCGCGACGGCGTTCGCTGATGTCGACGAAGGTGAACACGACGCCGTCGATCCTGTCCTCGACCGTCCGGTAGGGTCGCATCCGCATCAGATACCAGCTGCCGTTTCCGTTGCGCACCTCGCGCACGGTGGAGGAAAGATCGCGTAATGTGGCGCGGGCGTCGCCGGCGAGATCGTGGTACTCGAGGCCGTGGGTGAAGTCGGTGATCGACCGGCCCTCGTCGCCTTCGGCGACGTTGAACAGCTCCGCGATGCCCGGGGTGAAGCGTTTGATGCGCAATTGCGTGTCGAGGAACAGGATTCCGACGTCGGTCGCCGCCATCAGGTTCTGAATGTCGCTGTGGGCGCGCGACACGGTTTCGAGTTTCGTCTTCAGCTCGGCGTTGACGGTCTGCAGTTCCTCGTTGATCGACTGCAGCTCCTCCTTGCTCGTCTCCAGCTCCTCACCGGTCGAACGGTACTCCTCGTTGATCGACTGCAGCTCCTCGTTGGCGGCGCGCAGCTCCTCGTTCGCGCCTTCGTATTCTTCGCGCGAGGTGCGCAGCTGCGACTGGGTGAACTGAAGCTCCTGCTGAAGCTGCTGGATCTGCTCGCCCGACGCGCCGTCTTCGATCGCGCTCGCGCCGCCCGCATCGTCCTCGAGCGCCTCGCCCTCGAAGAAAAACAGGATCGCTGAGCGGCTGGCGTTAGGATCGGCGCTGAGCGGCTTTGCCTGCAGATAGATGCGGCGCGCGGCGCCGTTGAAGCGGACGGCGATCGGGCCGCTGAGGCTGGGCTCGTTGCGCTCTAAGGCTCGGCGCAGGGCGGCGCGCAGGTCCGGCCGCAATTCCTCGCGGGCCAGTTCTGTGATGTCGTTGACCAGCGCCCCGCCGGAAGGCTGCAGATAGCGCCCGGCTCGTTCCGACAGATGGACGACGCGGTATGACTGGTCGATCACGGCGCTCGGGGGAGCGAGCCGTTCGAGAGCCTCGCGGTGCGCGCCGGCCTGGTCCGCGATGCGGAAGGGCGGGGTTCTCGGCGGCAACGGCTCCGGGCCGAAATGGGGCGGCCCGATCCGCGGCGTCACCGGCACCTCGGACGGGACCGGCATGCGCTGATAGATCCGCGCCTCGCGGTCGACGGCGCGGAACATGCCGATCGGATTGTCGGCGCTCTCCGACGACCCGAGGAAGAGATAGCCGGCCGGCGCCAGGGCGAAGTGGAAGGTGGCGCAGATCTGCTGCTGCAGCTGGCGGTCGAGATATATCAGCAGGTTGCGGCAGGAGATGAGGTCGGCGCGGGAGAACGGCGGATCTTTCAGCAGACTGTGCCTGGCGAACAACACGACGTTGCGCAGCTCCCGCGTGACCCGATAGTGGTCGTTTTCGCGGCTGAAGAAGCGCTTGATGCGGTCGTCGGTCATGTCGGCTTCGATCGCGCGCGGATAGCGGCCCTCGCGAGCGATCATCAGGGCGGCGTCGTCGAGGTCGGAACCGAACACCTGAAGCTCGCAGCGGACGTCGCGCCGCGCCGCCTCCTCGAGCAAGAGGATGGCGATGGAATAGGCTTCCTCGCCGGTGGCGCAGCCGGGTATCCAGGCGCGGACCGCATCGCCTGCGCCCTTGTCCTCGAAGACCCTCGGGATGGCGACGGTCGCAAGCTTGTCGAAGGCCGACGGGTCACGGAAAAACATCGTCACCGAAATCAGGAGATCGGCGAACAGCGCATTCGATTCGGCCGCGCTCTCGCGCAGGATCGCCAGATAGTCGGCCATCGTTGTCGCACGCTGCACCTGCATCCGGCGCGCAATGCGCCGCCACACGGTGGCCTTTTTGTAGTTGGAAAAGTCATGCCCGGTCCGCACGCGCAGATGCGCTAGAATTCTCCGCACGTTCTCGTCATCGGCCTCGCTCAGGAATTCGCGCGACATGACGCCGCGGTTGCGGATGAGCTCGGGCAGACTCTTGGCGATCTCGCGCACCGGCAGGACGAAGTCGGCGAGGCCCGTCGCCACGGCGCTTTGCGGCATCGAGTTGTATTCGGCCTCTTCCGGGTTCTGAACCAGGATGACGCCGCCCGCCTCCTTGACCGCCTTGATGCCGACGGAGCCGTCCGAGCCCGCGCCCGACAGCACGATGGCGAAATCGTCGCCGCGCTGCGCCGCCAGCGAGCGGAAGAAGAGGTCGATCGGCGTTCGCTGCCAGCGGGGCTCTTCGAATTCGGCGACCGAGAGATGCTGGGCTGCGACGATGAGCTGGCGGTTGGGCGGAATGACATAGACGCGCCCTGGCTCGATCGGGATGCGGCCTGTTACCTGGATGACCGGCATCCGGGTTCTCGCCGCGAGGATGCTGGGCAATTCGCTCTGATGCGCCGGATCGAGATGGACGATGACCACGAAGGCCGCGTTCACGTCGTCGGGCAGGTTCTCGAAAAACTCCTGCAGCGCGCGCACGCCCCCGGCCGATGTCCCGATGCCGACTGTGGGAAACCACTCCGGGCTCGCGTCGCCTAAGCCTGCGGAGTTTTCGGCGGGGTTCCGGTCGTCGCCGGCCATCGGAGCCTCCTCAAGGTCGACGTTGAGGCCGTCCTTGGCCCATTCGCGCGCCCCACGCCGGGCTCGATTGATATGCGGCCTCGAAACGAATCGATCTTAGCCGACGTAGCGGCGAAATTGAGTGAAATTAAGGGGTTTGTATCCGGCTCTCGCGCGTTGGATCAGCGGCGGAAGAGGTCGCCCGCAACAACCCAAGGATTGCCGCCGGGCGCGGGCGATGGATTGCTTCGGCCCTGCGGGCCTCGCAATGACGAGGGTTTGGCGCGGCCGGGGCGGCCCTCGGCAGTGCCGGGCCCGGCGTGATCTTCGACCTGTAATCGCCAATACGGCCGCGGCCGGCGGCCCGAGCCAATAGGATACGGGCGCGGTCAATTCGACGCCGGGGCAGACTCTGGCCATCACGACGATCACCGACACGAGCCGCGGAGTCACCGTGGACGTGGCTCTGCAAAGCCGGGCAGTCTATTTCGGCGGCAGCCATATCACGGCCGGGCTTCCACTTGGACAATTCAATTCGCTCTTATTGCAACGTGTGTTGACATGAGCGATAAAGGCTCTGGGCATTTTGGGGGGGAAGATGAAGCCGTCGGATTTCGCGGGATGGCTGGCCGCGCTGTCGTCGTTGAGTGCGGCGCAGCGCCGTGTCGTGTTTCGCGAGCTCGCGCTCGCGGAAGCTGACGATCCCTGTGAGGAGGGCGTCGAGATCTGCGAACCGAGGTCTGCGGCGGGGGACGCGAAGAGGGCCGAGGAGCGCAGCGATGCGGTTGCGGCGACGCTTTCCGCATCGGGCGAGCGCGATATTTTCCGGGAAATCGCAAAGGAGCGTTATTCGCGGACGGGATGTCCGCGCTGCGGCGCGCTCGATGTCCGGCCCTGGGGTGAGGCGAGAGGTTTGCCGCGCTATCGCTGCGTGGAATGCCGCAGGACTTTCAATCCGTTCACCGGCACTCCGGTGGCCGGCCTGCACAACAAGGATCGCTGGTTCGATCAGGCGCGAGCCCTGATCGAAGGGGAGAGCCTCGCCAAGGCGGCCGACCGCTGCCAGATCCACCCGAGCACCGCCTTCCGATGGCGGCATCGGTTTCTCGCCGCTCTCAACCTCGACAAACCCAAGAGCCTTTCGGGCATCGTCGAGGCCGATGAAACATTCATACTCGAGTCCTTAAAGGGTCGGCGGGGCGGCCTCGCCAGGCCCGCGCGCCGCCGCGGCGGCAAAGCCGCCAAGCGCGGCCTCTCGGCCGAGCAGATTCCCGTCGTCGTGGCTCGCGACCGCAGCGGCGCCACGTTCGACGCCGTCCTGTCCCGCCTCGACGCCGCCAGCCTAAAAGAAGCGTTCGGCGAACGAATTCCGCCTTCAACCGATTTCTGCTGCGACGGCGGCTCGGCCATCACCGCTTTCGCCAAGCGGGCCAAGCTCAAAGTCCATGTCCTACCCGCGCCCGGCAACCCCAAGCCCGAAGAATCGCAGTTCCATATAAACAACGTCAACGCCTACCACGGACGCCTCAAAGAGTGGATGCGACGCTTCCACGGCGTCGCCACCGAAAACCTTCCCACGTACCTGAGTTGGCGCCGAACCCTCGAAGCCATGCCCGCCGATGGCGGCCCGGCTCCCTGGATCGCCGCCGCTGCCGGACTCGGACCGTATCAACACGAAACACAATAAGAGCGATTCGATTAGCTCCAGCGACGGCGCCATCACAAGCCCGGCGCCGGAGCATTACGAGCCGAACCAATTAACGGGCGTACATTGTGTTGACGAAATAGTTCCTGAAAATCGTAAGTCGTGCTATGTTGCCAGATGGTGGCGATCCGGGAGAGACGACGACGTGGCCAGCGCCTCGGCTCCTTGGCGAACGTGAGGCGCTCATTTCGCACGAAAAGGGCCGCGCGGCCCGGGCGCGCTCTGTAACATATTGAAAAGACTTGGCTTGATCAAAGGCTCTGACTTGGATTTCCTTCCGAATAATTTGGATTTCCTTCCAACTGGCTTGGATTTCCTTCCGGGAAAACTTGGAAATCCTTCCGAAAAATTTGGGTTTCCTTCCGCCCGTGGGCCGACTGAAACTCCGAAAAGACCTATCGGCTCGGGGTGCGGCGCGGACGCCCGAGCCAGCCAACCGCGGCGTCCTAAAGCCGCCCCTTCGCCAGCGCCGCGACGATCGCGCGCGCCCGGCGGCTGGCGCAGGCTGATAAGACGTCGGGGCTGAGCTTGACCCGCCAGTTCGGCCGCTCGCGGTCGGTGCCGGGCAGGTTGGTCGCGACCGCCTCGCCGACGAGATCGTCGAACTGGGCGCTGGCGAGGAGGGAGCCCGAGACGCCGATCAGCGCGTGGACCGCCGCGGCGGTCGCGTCGTCGAGCGGGGCGTCCTCGGAGGGCGCCGAGGCGATGAGCCCGGCGGAGACGAGCGCCGCCACGAGCCCGCGCTTCTCCTCGAGTCGCGCCGCGATCGCCGCGCCCGCCGCGCTCAGCGTAAGCAGGCCGAGCGAAAGCTTCTCGGCGATGTCCGCCCCTTGCCACCAGCCGGCGAGCGTAGGGAGGTCGTGCGTCGCGACGCACGCGACCGATGTCGGCGGATAGGCGGCGGGCGGAAGAAAATCGGCGCCCTTGCGCTGGAACCACAGCACCCGCATCCCGAGAATGTTCGCGCGCGTCAGCCGGGCGCGAAACCCTTCGGGCACCGTGCCCAGATCCTCGCCGACCACCATGCATTTGGCGCGCTGGCTCTCGAGCGCGATGTGGCCGATGAGGTCGTCGAGCGGATAGGCGAGATAGGCGCCGTCCGCCGGCCTCGCGCCCTCGGGGATGAGGAAGAGCCGCTGCAGGCCCATCGCATGGTCGATGCGCAACATGCCGGCGTGGCGCATGTTGGCGGCGTAGAGGGCGCTCAAGGACGCCCAGCCTTCGCGGGCCCCGGCGAGCGGATTGGGCGCGGGCAGGCTCCAATTCTGCCCCCGGGTGGAGAAGGGATCGGGCGGCGCGCCGACCGAGGCCCCTTGCGCGAGCGCGCCTGCGTGCGCCCAGGCCTCCGCTCCGTCGGGCGCGGCCCCAACCGCGAGGTCGCGGTAGAAGCCGATCTCGAGGCCGCGCTCGCGCGACCGCGCTGCTGCCCTCGCAAGCTGACGGTCGGCGAGCCACTGACAGAAGAGCGCGAAGTCGAACGCGTCTCGGTCTCTCGCGATCACCACCTCGATCGCCTTCGCGTCGCCGTCGCGCAAAGAGTCCGGCCAGGACCGCCAGTCGGCGCCGGCTTCTCCCGCGGCGATCGCCTGGAAGGCCGCGAACCGTCTCAGCGCCTCGCCGCCGGCCTCGATGAACGCGCGGTGCTCGGCGAAGACCGGATCCGCGGGCCGCGCCTGGCGGGCGCGGGCAAAAGCCGCATGGAGCGCCGCGAGCGCCGCGCGCTTGACCGTCCACACTGCGGGATAGTCCACGAGCCTCGTCGCCGTGGCCGCCGCGATGGACGAAGCGAGGGCGCCGAGCGCCGCCTCGACGTTCTCGTCGCGCGGCAGGCCGGCGTCGAGAACGTCGATAAGCATCGGATCGAGAAAGCGGCGGTCGGACGGATGGTAGGGACTCGCCTGCTCCCGGTCGTGCGGGAACAGCATATGCATGGGGCTCACGCCGAAATAGGCGGCCCCCGCGCCGTCCGCCGCCTCGCCGGCGAGCGCCAACGTCGAGAAGTCGCCGATCCCCTGGTCGCCGGCGCGACGCAGCGCATAGAGCATCGCCGTGACCCCGAAGCGTCTGCGCTCAGCGGCCTCGGGCCGGTAGCATTCCGGCGGCGCGACCGTCATCCGGCAGTCGACGCCGTCGACGACCAGGCGATGGCGGCCGAGCGGCAGGTCCGGCAGCGCCATCGTCCGCTCCTCGACCGAACGGCCGTCGGGAAGGTCGCCGCGCTCGCCTTCGCCGGCGCCGACGCGCCATTCGAGAATCCTCCCGTCCTCGCATTCGATCCTGGCTTCGCAGCCTTTCGGCGCGTTGCGCAGCGGCGCCGCGAGCGACCCGTCCGCGCGGAGCACCAGCGAATAGGGGACGCGCCGCCGGCGCGTCTCGTCGAGGACGCGAGTCAGGCTTTCGCGCGCCTGCGCTTCGCTGCCCGCCTCGAGCCCGAGCGACGTCAAGAGCGCGATCTTGGTTTCCGGCGAGACGATGGTGCGTTTGCCGCTGACATCCCACCAGTCGCCGGCGATCCCGGCGGCGCTCGCGAGCGCGTCGACGGTCGCGGCGGCGGGCGGACCGCCACGAAGTCCGCCGCCCGGCGCCGGGTTCTCGGCGAGGATGAGGCATGAGCTGGCGTGGAGCCGCTCGCGGTCGGCGATGGCGACCGGGCGCTCCGGCGCTTCGGGATCGTGGCTGTCGACGAGCCTTCGCCACGCCATGCCGGGGCGCGGCTCCGGCGAGTGGAGCTCCGCCTCTTCGTTCTTCGACCGGTTCATGGCGAACGCGACCCGGTCGACGCCGCCGTCGTGCGGCGCTGCGAAGACAGCGACCAGCAACGGGCCGGCGGGCTCGTTCCATGCCGATGGCGTCATCGGCCCTTCGGCGTCGCGCCATTCGACGTCGGGCAGGCCCGACGCGTCGAACGGTTCGCCGGTCAGAAAGGCGTCGCGCGATAATGCCGGATGGGCGCGGCGCGCCTGGGCGAGCCGCCGGGTGAACGCGATCACGGACGAGTCGGCGTCGGCCCAGTGAATGGCGGTCGTCGCGTTGTCCTGGGCGTAGGCGTTGTTGTTCCCTCCCTGGCTGAAGCCGAGCTCGGAGCCCATCGCCAGCATCGGGGTTCCGCGCGAGGCGAACAGCAGCGTCAGGAGGTTGCGCTGGTCGCGCGACCGCGCCGCGACGATCGCCGGGTCCTCGCTCGGCCCCTCGACGCCGTTATTCCAGGAGCAATTGGCATCGGTTCCGTCCCGGTTGTGCTCGCCGTTCGCCTCGTTGTGCTTCCTCTCATACGAGACGAGGTCGGCCAGAGTGAAGCCGTCGTGCGCGACGATATAGTTGACGCTCTTCGAGGGCGCGGCGGCGCGGGCGAACACGTCGCGCGAGCCGGCGATGCGGGTGGCGATCTCGCCGCGCATGCCGGCGTCGCCGCGCCAGAAGCGGCGTGCGGCGTCGCGGAAGCGGTCGTTCCATTCGCCGAAGGCCGGGCCGAAGGACCCGAGCCGGTAGCCGCCGGGGCCGACGTCCCACGGCTCGGCGATGAGGCGCGCGCGTCGCAGAACGGGGTCTTCGGCAAGGGCCCGGAAGAACAGCGCGTTGGGATCGAAGCCGTCCGGTTCGCGTCCGAGGGCGGTCGCAAGGTCGAAGCGGAAGCCGTCGATCCCTCCATGGATCATCCAGCGCCTGAGCGCTCCGATCGCCATGTCGACGACGAGCGGGCGGTCGAGCGCGAGGCAGTTGCCGGTGCCCGCGTCATTGACGTAGGTCGCCGGATCCCGCGGGTCGAGGCGGAACCAGGCCGCGTTGTCGAGGCCGCGGAACGAGAGCGTCGGGCCGAACTGGTCGCTTTCTCCGTTATGGTTGAAAACGACGTCGAGGATCGCCTCCATCCCCACGGCGTGGAGCGCGTCGGTCGCCCCCCGCACCTCGGCCCAGCCGCCCGGAGCGAGGCGCGGATCGGGCGAGCCGAACACGACCGAATTGTAGCCCCAGGCGTTCGCCAGGCCGAGCGGCGGCAGATGCCGCTCGTCGACGAAAGGGTCGGCCGGCATGATCTCGACCGCCGTGGCCCCGAGCGCGGCCAGGTGCGCGATCGAGGCCGGATGGGCCAATCCCGCGAAGGTTCCCCGCGCGGCTTCGGGGACCGCGGGATTGAGGCGCGAAAAGCCGCGCAGATTGAGCTCGTAGATGACGAGCGCATCGGCGGCGATCCGTTTTCCGCCCTGCTCGCCCGCGGGCGGCGCGCCGGCGATCGCCTTCGGTGCATAGGGGCCGCTATCCTTTCCGAAAGCAAACATCGAGGGATGCAGCCGGAACGGCCGGTCGAAGCGGAATGCGTAGGGATCGGCGAGCAGTTTGGAGACGTCGAAACGCTGCCCCCGAGCCGGATCGTAAGGTCCCTGAACGCGGAAGCCGTAGCGCGCGCCCTCGCCGAATCCCGGCGCGAGACCGCGAAACGCTCCGCCGTCGTCGCGGTTCATCGCGGCGCGAAAGACTTCGCGGTCGCCATCGTAAAGGCAAAGAAAAGCCCCTTCGGCGTTCGGCAGCGTGAGCGCCGCGTCGAGCCCGTGCGGCAAGACGACGACCCCGAGGTTCGCCGCCGCTCCGCTCATGCGGCGGGCCGGGCGATTGACCGGTAGAGCGCGGCGTAGCGCTGCGCGGGGCCGCGCCAGGACACGTCCGCCCGCATACCGTTCAACCTCGTCCGCCGCATGGCCGCAGGATCACCGTAGAGCGCGAGCGCCTGGTCGAGCGCGTAACCCAGGGCCTCGACGGAAAGCGGGGAGAACTGGATGCCGGTCGCGACGCCCGCGGCCATGGCCGCCTCGTTGGCGTCGATGACCGTATCGGCGAGGCCGCCGACGCGCGACACGATCGGTGTCGCGCCGTAGCGCAAGGCGCAGAGCTGGGTCAGCCCGCAGGGCTCGAAGCGTGACGGCACCAGGATGAAATCCGCGCCGCCTTGAATGAGATGGGCGAGCTTCTCGTCGTAGCTGAAGACGCATCCGACCGAGCCGGCCCGCGTTACGGCGGCTTCGGCGAAGCCGGTCTCCAGGGTCCGTTCGCCGAAACCCAGCACAGCGAGCTGAGCGCCTTTCGCGATCAGAGCCGCGAGCGCCTGCAGGAGAAGGTCGAGGCCCTTCTGCTGGGAGAGACGGGAGACGACGGCGAACAGGGGGCGGTCGCCGGGCGTCAGTCCGAGCTTGGCTTGCAGCGCAGTCTTGTTGCGCGCCCGCAGGTCGATTCTGGTCGCGCTGAAATTTTGCGCGAGAGCTGGGTCGGTCGCGGGATTCCAGACGCTGTCGTCGATGCCGTTGAGAATGCCGTGCACGGTGCGGGAGCGCGCGCGCAAGAGGCCGGCTAGCGCCATGCCGAATTCCGGGGTCCGGATCTCGCGCGCATAGGTCGGCGAGACAGTCGTGACCACGTCGGCGAGCTGAAGGCCGGCCTTCAGATAGCCGACGCCGCCGAAATACTCCACGCCATCGATCGCCAGAGCGCGATCGGGCAACCCGAGCTCCCAAAACACGGAAATGGGAAAATGGCCCTGGAAGGCGAGGTTATGGATCGTCACCACTGAACCGGGACGCGGGCCCTCGGCGAAACGCAGATAAGCAGGCGCGAGCGCCGCCTGCCAATCGTGGGCATGGACGACCTCGGGTTCGAAGGCTGCGATCGCGCCGAGCCCGATGTCCGCTCCGACTCGCGCGAGCGCTGCGAATCGCCGCGCGTTGTCCGGCCAGTCGAGCCCGTTGGGGCCCAGATACGGATTGCCGGGACGGTCGTAAAGATGCGGGGCGTCGATCACGAACAGGTCGAGACCCTCGGCTTGGCCGGCCAGCAAGCGCGCCGGCCCGCCAAACAGATCGCGATACTCGCGCGCGACCGTGACATCGGCGAGCTTGCCCCTGATCATCGGGTAGGCGGGAACGAGCGACCGCATGTCGACGTCCTCCGAGGCGAGCGCGCGCGGCAGGGCGCCCGCGACGTCGGCAAGCCCGCCGGTCTTCACCAGCGGAAAGATTTCCGAGGCGACGGACAGGACTCTCAGTGCACTCATCGCCTGAGCTTTTCGATCATCGGGCCAGTGATCAGCGTCACGCCGTCCTCCGTGCGCCTGAACCGCTTGGCGTCGAGCTCCGGATCCTCTCCCACGACGAGGCCGTCGGGAATACGCACCTCGCTGTCGATCACCACCTTGTTGAGCCGCGCGTGCCGCCCGATTTGCGCATAAGGCAGGATGACGGCCTCGTGGACCACCGAATAGGAATGGACATGCACGCCGGTGAAGACCAGCGACCGGCTGATCGATGCGCCCGAGACGATGCATCCGCCGGAGAGGAGCGACTGGATTGCGAGGCCGCGCCTCCCGTCGACGTCATGCACGAACTTGGCGGGCGGGGTGATCTCGCCGTAGGTCCAGATCGGCCACGCCCGGTCGTAGAGGTCGAGGTCGGGCACTACGTCGGTGAGATCGATGTTGGCGGCCCAATAGGCGTCGACTGTCCCGACGTCGCGCCAGTAGTGCTTGGCCTCTTCCATGGACCGGACGCACGACTGAGAGAAATGGTGCGCGACGGCTTTGCCGTTCTTGACGATGTACGGGATGATGTCCTTGCCGAAATCGCGGGCGGAATTCGGATCGGCGGCGTCGCGCTTCAGGAGATCGAGCAGGAACGTCGTCTCGAACACATAGATGCCCATGCTGCAGAGCGCCACGTCCGTCCTGCCCGGGATCGGCGGCGGATTCTTGGGCTTCTCGAGAAACGCGATGATGGTGTTTTCGGCGTCGACGTGCATGACGCCGAAGCTTTTCGCCTCCTCGAGCGAGGCTTCCAGGCAGCCGACGGTCACGTCCGCGCCCGAGTCGACGTGCTGCTGCAGCATCTTCTCGTAGTCCATCTTGTAGATGTGGTCGCCCGCCAGCACCACCATGAACTGTGGCCCGTAGGGCTCGATG
The DNA here is from genome assembly GCA_963758335.1 of uncultured Alphaproteobacteria bacterium. GTDB lineage: Bacteria > Pseudomonadota > Alphaproteobacteria > Rhizobiales > Beijerinckiaceae > Roseiarcus. The sequence goes on from CAVWVF010000006.1 coordinate 994,105, forward strand.
ATGTCGATGTTCTGATAGATCGCGTCAGCCGTGCCGAGGTACCACATGGTCTCGGACACGCGCTGCGAGGCAGGCAGGATGTCGAAGCTCTCGTTTCGCTCGGGCCGGAAAAAGTTCCATCCTCGCTGAAGGTGGCGGATCAGGCTGTGGGCCTTGTACTGGGTGGCGACCGCGATGCGACGAATGCCGGAGTTCAGCGCGTTCGACAGTGCAAAGTCGATGATGCGCGACTTTCCGCCGAAATAGACGGCGGGCTTCGCCCGTCGATCGGTGAGTTCGAGGAGCCGGCTTCCCCTCCCCCCGGCGAGGACGTACGCCATTGCGTGCCGTGAATAGGGTGCCGAAAGCCCCATCTCCTTCGCCGATCGGGTTCTGGCCATGTCGACCTCCTTGTCAGGCGGCGTCCGCGCCGGGCGGGCTGAAGACGAGATACAAGGTCGCGAGCGGCGGCAACGCCAGGGTCGCCGAAGCGGGAAAGCCATGCGAGGGGCGTCGCTCCGCGACGACGTCGCCCAAGTTGCCCATGTTGGACCCTCCGTATCCGGAAGCGTCGGTGTTGATCGCCTCCCGCCAGTGGCCCGCGTAGGGCAGCCCAACGCGATAATTCATCCGCGGTTCCGGCGTGAAGTTGCAGACGATGGCGACCGGCGGGTCGCTTTGGGCGCCCCGCCGCAGAAAGGCGAGCACCGATTGCGTGTCGTCGTTGACGACGATCCAGCGGAAGCCGTCCGGCTCGCAGTCGCGCGCGTGGAGCGCCGGCGTCCCGCGATAGATCCGGTTGAGGTCGCGGATGAGCGCCTGCACGCCCTGATGCGGCCAGTGGTCGAGCAGCCACCAGGGGAGCGACTCCGCCGAGTTCCATTCCATCGTCTGCCCGAACTCCTGGCCCATGAACAGAAGCTTCTTGCCCGGATACCCCCACATGAAGCCATAGAAGGCGCGGGCGTTGGCGAAGCGCTGCCATTCGTCGCCGGGCATCTTGCCGACCAGCGAGCCTTTGCCGTGCACGACCTCGTCGTGCGAGATCGGCAGGACGAAATTCTCGCTGAAGGCGTAAAGCAGCCCGAAGGTCATCTTGTCATGGCTCCAGCGGCGATAGATCGGATCGCGCGACATGTATTCGAGCGTGTCGTGCATCCACCCCATGTTCCACTTGAAGCCGAAGCCGAGTCCGCCGGTGTCGGTCGGGCGCGAGACGCCGGGGAAAGCCGTCGAATTCCTCGGCGATGGTGATCGCGCTGGGGAAGCCTCCATAGACGAGCTCGTTGGCGCGACGGAGGAAGGCGATCGCGTCGCGGTTCTCCCTGCTGCCGTCCGGGTTGGGCAGCCACTCGCCTTCGCGGCGGGAATAGTCGAGGTAGAGCATCGAAGCGACGGCGTCGACGCGCAGGCCGTCGATATGGAACCGGTCGACCCAGTAGAGTGCGTTGCAATAGAGGAAATTCGCCACCTCGTGCCGGCCGAAATTGTAGATCGCGGTGTTCCAGTCCGGATGGAACCCCTTGCGCGGATCGGCGTGCTCGTAGAGCGCGGTGCCGTCGAAGCGCGCCAGACCGTGCTCGTCGGTGGGGAAATGCGCCGGCGCCCAGTCGGGGATGACGCCGAGGCCGGCCGCATGCGCGCGGTCGACGAACCGCGCGAAAGCGGCCGGCTCGCCGAAGCGGCGCGTCGGAGCGAAGAGGCCGATCGGCTGGTAGCCCCAGGACTCGTCGAGCGGATGCTCGCTGATCGGCAGAAGCTCGATATGGGTGTAGCCCATGCCGGCGGCATACGGGACGAGCTGGTCGGCTAGTTCGTCGTAGGTGAGAAACGCTCCGTCGAGATGGCGCCGCCACGAGCCGAGATGGACCTCGTAGATCGACATCGGCTTGCGGCGAGGCTCGCCCTCGGCCCGCTTCGCCATGTACGCGGCGTCGGTCCAGACGAAATCGGAGCTGTCGGCGACCACCGAGGCGGTCGAGGGCCGCAGTTCGGCCTCGAAGCCGAACGGATCGGCTTTGAGCGGCAGAAGCTTGCCGTCGGGTCCGGTCAATTCGTATTTGTAGACCGCTCCGGCGGTCAGGTGCGGGACGAAGATCTCCCATAGCCCGCTATCGAAGCGCTTGCGCATCTGACAGCGCCGGCCGTCCCAGCGGTTGAAGTCGCCGACGACGGAGACGCGCCTGGCGTTCGGCGCCCAGAGCGCGAACAACACGCCGTCAACGCCTTCATGCCGGGTCAGTTGGGCGCCGAGTCGCCGGTAGAGCTGGCGATGCAAGCCCTCGCGCAGGAGATAGTCGTCGAGCGGACCGAGCGCCGGGCCGAACGCATAGGAATCGATGTAGGACGAGACGCCGTAAGCAGTTTTCACCTCCACGCGATAGAGCGGCCTCTCCTTCGCCGAAGGGATCAGCGCCTCGAATAAGTCGTCCTTGCGTCGGGGAAGCTCGGCGATCGCCTTGTCGCCCTCGCGCGTAAGGGCCCTCACCCGCACCGCGCCCGGCGCAAAGACACGGACGACCCAGCCTTCGGGGGTCTGATGCGGGCCGAGCACCGCAAACGGATCTCCGCATCGTGCGGACTGGATCGCGACGACGTCCTCGTCGCGCGCCCTCCAAGCCTCCATTTCATCCTCCCAACGCGCCGCCGCTAGCCGAGCGGCGTAAACGGGGCGTTCCAGATTTCCTTTGCATATTCCGCTATCGCTCGGTCGGACGAGAACCATCCGACGTTCGCGGTGTTTATGATGCTCGAGCGCATCCACCGCTTCCGGTCTCGCCAAGCCTCGTCGATGCGTATCTGCGTCTGCCAATAGGCGTCGAAATCGGCGCACACCATGAAATAGTCGTGATGGGTGAGCGTGTCGACGAGACCGCGGTAGCGACCGGCGTCGTCGATCGAGAACACGCCGGAGGCCACTTCGTCCAGCGCCTCGCACAGCACCGGGGACGCGGCGATGCGGGCGCTGGCGTCGATGCCGTGCGCGCGCGCGTTCTCCACCTCGGACGCGGTCAGGCCGAAGATGAAGATGTTGTCGTCGCCGACGAGGTCGCGCAGCTCGACGTTGGCCCCGTCGAGCGTGCCGACCGTGAGCGCGCCGTTCAGCGCCATTTTCATGTTGCCGGTGCCGGAGGCTTCCATGCCTGCGGTCGAAATCTGCTCGGACAGGTCGACTGCTGGAATGACCGTCTCGGCGAGCGACACGTTGTAGTTGGGCAGGAAGACGACTTTCAGGAGGCCGCGCAGGGTCGGGTCGGCGTTGACGACGCGGGCGACGTCGATCGCGAGCTTGATGATGAGCTTGGCCTGGGCGTAGCTCGCCGCCGCCTTGCCGGCGAAAATCTTGACGCGCGGGGCGAAGTCGACGGTGGGATTGGCGCGAATGGCGTTGTACCTCGCCACCGTCTCGAGAATGTTGAGCAGCTGGCGCTTGTATTCGTGAACCCGCTTTATCTGGACGTCGAACATCGAATCGGGATCGATGCGCTGCCCGAGCTGGACGGCGACATGACGCGCGAGCGCGACCTTGGCCGAGTGGCGCGCTGCGCCGACGCGCTCCTGCATCGACGCATCGTCGGCAAAGGCGGCGAATCCCTTCAAGGCCTCGGCGTCCTCGAGCGCGCGTTCGCCCAGGGTCGAACGGATGATCTCCGACAGTCCCGGGTTGCATTCGATGAGCCAGCGACGGAAGGTGATGCCGTTGGTCTTGTTGACGATCCGGCCCGGGTAAACCGTGTTGAGGCTATGGAACACGGTCTTGCGCATCAAATCCGTGTGCAGGGCCGACACGCCGTTGATCTTGTGCGAGCCGATGAAGGCGAGATTGCCCATCCGGACCCGCCTGCCGGCGTGCTCGTCGATCAGCGAGAGCGTGGCGAGAACTCCCGGATCGATGAAGCCGCGCCGGCGCGCGCTGTCGAGATGCGCGGCGTTGAGCAGATAAATGATCTGCATGTGGCGCGGCAGCAGCCGCTCCATCAGCGGAACAGGCCAGGTTTCGAGCGCCTCCGGCAGGAGGGTGTGGTTGGTGTAGGAGAACGTCGCCTGCGTGACCGCCCACGCCTCGTCCCATTCGAGACCGTTGAGGTCGATCAGGATGCGCATCAGCTCGGCGACGGCGATCGCAGGATGCGTGTCGTTCAGCTGGACCGCGGCGTAGTCTCCCAGGGTGCGCACGTCATGATGCTGCTTGATGTGGCGGCGGATGAGGTCGAGGAGCGACGCCGAGGCGAAGAAATACTCTTGCCTGAGGCGCAGCTCCTGTCCGGCGGGGGTCGCGTCGCTCGGATAGAGCACCTTGGAGATGGTCTCGGCGCGCACCGTGTCGGACAAGGCCCCGACGAAATCGCCGGCGTTGAAAGCGTCGAGTTTGAACGGATCGGGCGCGCGCGCCGACCACAGGCGGAGGGTGTTCACATGTCTGCCGCGCCAGCCGACGATCGGCGTGTCGTAGCCGACCGCCTCCACGGTTTCGGCGGGATGCCAAACGTGCCGCGTCCGCTCGTCTTCGCCCTGGACCATTTCGACCCAGCCGCCGAAGCCGATGGCGTAGTTGACTTCCGGCCGCTCGAACTCCCACGGATTGCCGTTGGCGAGCCAGTCCTCGGGCGTCTCCTGCTGCCAGCCGCCGCGAATGATCTGGCGGAACAGACCGTTGTCGTAGCGGATGCCGTAACCATGCGCGGCGATGCGGAGCGTCGCCATGCTGTCCATGAAACAGGCGGCGAGGCGCCCGAGGCCGCCGTTGCCGAGCGCGGCGTCCGGCTCGACGCGACGGAGCTCCGTCAGATTGACGCCGAGCTCCTTGAGCGCCTCGGCCATCGGCTCCGCGATGCCAAGATTGGTCACCGCGTCGAGCAGAAGGCGGCCGATGAGGAACTCCAGGGATAGGTAATAGACCCGTTTGCGCCCGTCAGCGTAGACTTCGGCGATGGATTCGAACCAGCGATCGACGACAATGTCTCGGGTGGCGAAGGCGACTGCGAGAAACCAGTCCCGCGGGCTGGCCACCTCTGGAATCTTGCCCACGGAATAGGTCAGTTTCGCCAACACTGCGTCCTTGAGTTCGGCAGAAGTGCGGGGCCCGCGCGATCCCGGTTGCGCTTGCGTCCCAACGGCTAAGGTAAAATCGTCCATTATCCTGGTCCCTTGCGCGAGTGATCGGTCCGACGGTCGCGCTCGCGATATGTACCACGCCCGGTCCGTCGCACAATGCGTCCCCCACGGCTCGCTCGGGTCCGGTCAATCCGCCGGTCACTGCGGCGGACTTGTCGCGGGTTTCGCGTCGCGGATCTGGTTCTGCAGCGCGTTGAGTTCGGCGGTCGCCGCGTTGATCTGATTCTGAACGGTTTCGAATTGCTTCTGGGCCGCGGCGGTCTGGTTCTGAACTTCGGCGAGGGCGGCGTGCGCCGCGTCGACTTGCCCCTGCAACCGGGCCTGTTCGGCGGACAGCGCCTGATCCTGAGCCTGCACGCCGGCCAGACGATCGCTCTCTTGCTTGAGCCTCGCGTCGACCGCCTGAAGATCGCGAGATTTGGCGCTCGCCTCTTCCTGAGCGCCGGAGATCGCCAGCCTGGCGTCGCTGATCTGCTTGGTGAGGTCGGCGAGTTCGTTCTGGGCGGACGCGCGTGCGGCGGATGCTTCCGAGAGGGCCTTTTCCGCTTCGGTCGCTTGAGTTTTCAGGTCGGCGGCCGTCCCCGCCGCCTTCTGCAGATTCTGCAGGTCCGCCGCGAGGGATTCCCGCGCCCGCTCGGCCGCGTTGAGCGATTCGGTCATCTCGGTTTGGCTCCTCGACGCCTCGATCCACAAGAAGGCGGCAAGAAGCCAGCCGATGATCGCGACGCCCGCCAAAGCGAGCGAAACGGGCCGGCGCAATTCGTCGCCCGCATTGTATGGCATTGACTCCTCCTCGTCCCGGCGCGCGACATGGTCTCGACGCTCAAGGCTTTCTTCCATATTGAGGGCGCCGAGACGGTCCGCCAAGCGAAAAACAGCGTCAAACGAAGGCGGGGCTAAACAGGCGGCCGAGGCTCCCTTAACCAGTCGGCAAGCGGAGGGAGGGTCGAGCGGCCTCCGCTCGCTCACCCGGCTGGCGCGCGCTCCCGCTTCGGCGCCCCGTAGGTGTTGGGGATCTTGTCGGCGAAGGCGGCGACGAAATCGGCGTTCTGGTCGGCTTCGGTCGAGGGGCGCAGCGCGTCGTCGACGTAGGTTTCCGAGGTTTTGTCGGCGACGACGCGGCGGTAGATCGCGCGGTAGCGCATGGCGAGCTTGAGCCATTTCGCGGCGACCTTCGTGAAGTCCCACGCGCGCCACGGATAGAAGACGAGCGGATTGACCAACGGCAGCCCATGCCGCCGCTGCGTCCGGATTTTTCGCCGCACATAGCCGAACTGGAGCGGATGGACGCGCTCGATGCGCGACGATCCGGAGAAGACCGTCATCGCGTCGACGATCTTCTTCGGGCTGATGCCGCTCGCGACAGCGCGGCGGAGCACGGTCTCGACATGCGCGTCGGAGTAATAGCGCGCCCAGGCGTCGCGATAGACGCCCCGCCACGTCGCAGCCGACATGATCGGGTGATCGGCGCAGACATGCTCGAGATCGTAGTTGTTCATGTCCGGCTCCATCCGCGCCCCCTTGAGATGAAGGGTCTTGTGGTCCTCCGATCCGGGCAGGGGGGTGAGGAAGAAGAACTCGAGGATGTCGATCGGCAGTTCGCGCTTGATGATCTCGATATCGCGGGCGACGGATTCGGGGGTATCGGTCGGAAAGCCGAGGATATAGCCGGCCCAGGTCATCACCTTGGCCCGCCGCCAGGCCTGCAGCATGTCGCGGTATTCCCAGATCTTGTTCTGCCGCTTCTTCGCCCCCATGAGCGACTCGGGATTGATGTTCTCGAGCCCGATGAAGACGAGATTGCACCCGGCCCGCGCCGCCTTCTCGATGAAGCCCGGGATCTTGTGGCAGAGCGTGTCGACCTGGAGAAGCAGCCTGATCTTGAAGCCCTGACTCTCCTTGAGGTCGATCAGCCGGTCGAGGATCGGCTCCCAGTTGCGGTTGCGGGCGAAATTATCGTCGGTGACGAAGAAGCGGGTGATCCCCTGAGCGGCGTTGGCGCGCACGATCGCCTCGACGTCGTCGGCGGTCCGGTAGCGCGACTTGCGGCCCTGGACGTTGATGATGGTGCAGAAGCTGCACTGATAGGGGCAGCCCCGCCCGGCGTCGAAGCTCGCGTAATGGCCGGCCACTCTGGTTACGACGGGCCGCGGCAGTACGGGGATCGCCGCGGCGGCCATGTCGGGCATGTCGTCGAGATAATTGTAGAGGGGTTTTGCCGCGCCGGCATCGATGTCGCGCAGGAGATCGGCGAGGCGTCCTTCGCCCTCGCCGGCGAACAGGATCATGCCGAGCGCCTGGGCTTCCCTGAGCTCCGCCGGCACTTCGGGCAGCATGGCGACGCAGCCGGACACGTGGAAACCGCCGACGGCGACCGTCGCGCCGAGGGCGCGAAACTGGCGGCCGATGTCCACCGCCCGGGGAAACTGATTGGTCTGGACGCCGACCAGCGCGACGAACCCGCCCCCCGCGTCCCGGATGCGCCGGGCGATCCCGGGAATGTCGATGATCGTGTTGCACTCGTCGAAAACTTCGATCTCGATTTCGACGTCGGGGCCGAGCGCCTGTTCCTCGGCGCATTGGGCGAGAAGGCCGTAGACGCTGGCCAGGCTGTTCGACGGTATCGTCGATCGACGCCACTGGATGACGTAGCCGTCGTCGTCGTAGTGCGACGGCTTGATCAGCACGATCGGAAACTTGCGCTTCGACATGGCCGCCCGCATCCCCGTCCATCACTGCGCAGCCGGCCCCGCGAGGCCCGCCCGGGCCGTCAGTCGCCGTGGTGAAGGGGTCTAGACAGTTGTGGGCGGCCTGACAACTCCCATTCGAAAACCAAGCGCCGTGCCCGCCTGATTATGGCGTCGCCGGCCCTTGTTGGCGGGGAAATCGAACCCAATCGATTCCGCCGAGGCTGTCACAACGGGAAGCGGTAGTTCACTCGCGGCTCGGCCAGGCGGCTCCGGCCCGCCGACGCCCACCAGGGGTTCAAATGTCGGGCCTGACCCACGAACGCGCCTCGGGCGCGTCCGGCGCTGACAGGCGGGCCAAAGCTGCGCGGAGAAGCCTGGTCGCCTCGCGCTGCTCTTCCGCCGACATGTGGCTGGGGTCGAACTCCAGTCTGAAATGCGGCAGTTCGGTGCGTAGCGGCTGGCGATCGGCGTCGAGATTTTCGAACAGGTCGACGATCTCGTAAGACTGGATCGAATGGACGAAGCCCTTGAGCCGCATCGGTCCGCGCTCCTCGCAATGGACTTCGTCTTTGATCAGCGCGTAGGTCTCATAGCTCGTCAGGACGGCGCCCACAGGCGCCTGCTGCTCGAGCCGGGACGCGAGGTTCACCGGGCGGCCGATAATGGTGTAGTCCATGCGGGCGTCGCTGCCGAAATTGCCGACGGTGCAGTAGCCGGTGTGGATGCCGATCCGGCAGCGCAGCGGAATCTCGATCCCGGAGGCGCGCCAAATATCCGCCAGCTCGTTCATCCGCTTTCTCATGGCGAGCGCCATCCTGACGCAAGCGAGGGCGTCCTCCTTGACTCCGCGCGTCTCCGGATCGCCGAAGAAGATCATGATCGAGTCGCCGACGTATTTATCGATGGTGGCCCCGTGCGCGAGGGCCACCTTCGCCATCTCGCTCAGATACTGGTTGAGGAGATTGGTCAGGTCCTCCGATTCCAACTTGTCGGTCAACTCGGTGAACGAAGCGAGGTCGGAGAAGAAAACGGTCAGCTTCTTACGCTGGCTGGCGAGCTGGACCTCTTGCTCGCCGCTAAAGATGGAATTGTAAACCTGCGGCGAGAGATACTTGGCGAGCTTGCGCGAAAGGACTTCCAGCTCCATATTTTTCTTGGCGATCTTCTCGATCGCGAGTTTCTGCTTCTCGGCCATGGCGTTGAGTTCGGCCTCGTTCCGGTCGGAGAGGCGCACGAGGCGGCGGACCGTCTTGAACAGCTTCTGGTAGTCCGTCAGAAGGCCGCCGAAGGCCCCGCGCAGCGCGGCGGCGTCCAGGGGTTCAGTCTCGAAGAGCGCCTGACCGCGCTTGATGACCTCTTCCTCATGAGCGAACAGTTCGAATTTCATTGCGCCGCCGGTAGCTTCTTGACGTGGAAGGCGGCGTGTTCGAGATCCTCCCCGAACTCCTCGCCGAGCTCCCGCATGGTGTCGTCTTCCTCGTCATAGTACCAATTGATGGTCACCTTCCCCCCTCAAGCCGCTTCGTCCAGCCTTTCGAGGAGTGTCATGATCGCCTTGGCGCTCGAGCTGTTGAAGTAGACGAGTTCGAATTCGAACGCGCAGTCGCGACGTTCGCTGAGGTAGTCGTCGAGCGCCTCGAAGACGGGTCCGTAGAAGTTCGCCGCATCCTCGGGATAGGACTTGCCCCTGAGTCTCAGCCTGTGATTGTCGAAGTCGAAGTCGACCTCAGGCGAGCGTTCCGTGGCGGCGATCTTCAGCCTCGACATTAAGCGCCCCCCTTCAGATTTCGGCCTCCAGAGCGAAGAAAGCGAACCGGTCGTCGACGTCAGTGAAGTCGAACGCGATCGGTTTCGACGAACGACGGGCGATCTCGATGAAGCCGATGCCGGCGCCTTTGCTTCCCTCCTCGGGCTCCCCCTTCAGCATTTCCTTGTACATCGCCTTGAGCGCATCCCGGTCGGCGGCCCGGATGTGTTCGAGCCTCGTCCGCAGCGGCTCGACATCCGCCTTGTCGACCAGATTCCCAGCCTTGACGATGAATTTGTCGCCTTCACGGCTGACGGTCATGACGCCGTAGCGCAGCTCCGAGGCTGTGCCGGTTTCCGAGACGGAGTCAGCGTCCGGACCTTCAAGTTCGGCGGAGTAGCGGATGATGTTTTGCATTTGCTCGACGAAGACCGCGAAGACGCTCCGCGCCGTCTTCGTGTCCATATCGTCGATAGCGAGCTTCTGCTTTAGCGCGTCGCCAACCCCGGTCAGCACCGGCTCCGTCACATAGCCGCAATAGGCGAAGATGATGCCGGATTTTTGCAGCTCGGCGCGAAATTCCAACAGATCCTTGGCGAGCATCGACAGCTCCTATGTCGCCAGCGGGACGAAGCCGAGAACCGTGACGTCGTCGCGACGTCGCTCCTCGCCCTGATAGCGGGAGAGCGCCGCCGCAAGCGCTTCGCGCTGCTCCGCCATCGGCCGGCCCTGGCGTTGCCCTATGATTTCGCTAAAGCGCTTGCGGCCGAACGACCGGCGCCGCGCGCCGCCGATTTGGTCGATTAGCCCGTCGGTGGTCAGGTAGAACGCGTCCCCCGGCGCGAGATCGATCGCCATGTCGTTGAACGGCACCTCGCCCGGCAGGCGCCGGTAGCCTATCCCGGCCTTGTCGCCCCTGATCTCCTCGACCGCGCCAAGGCGCGCCCGCCACAGGGAGAAATGGGCGCCTGAAAAGACGAGCCGGCGATCCGCTTCGCTCACGAAGCAGACGCCAGCCTCAAAACCGTCATTGGTCTTGCCGTCGCGTCCCTGGTCCTGGCCGAGAAGGGTCTGCAGATCCCGATGCAGCATGCTCAGCAGCAGGCCCGGCGACGGATTGTCGAGCGTGCGTAGATGCCGGTCGAGGAGGCCGCAGGCGATCAGCGTCATGAACGCCCCCGGCACTCCGTGGCCCGTGCAGTCGCCGACAATGAGGTAATAGCCAGGCTCGCTGCGGTGCAGCCAGAAGAAGTCTCCGCCGACGATGTCCCTCGGCTCCCAGATCAGAAAACAGTCGCGCGTCACCGTCGCCAACGCCTCGCGCGCCGGGAGCATCGCCGACTGAATGCGGCTTGCATAATGCAGGCTGTCGAGGATCAGACGATGCGCTTTCGCCACGCGCTCCTCGTTTTCCTTGAGCTCGGTCAAGTCGCTGTAGACGGCGACGGTGCCGCCGCCGCCGACGCGGCGCTCGCTAACCTGAATCCAGCGCCCGTCCTCCCACCGCAAGACGATCGGCGGGCCAGGGTTGCGATGCCGCTCTAGGCGTTGCTCGCTCCACTGGTCCGCGCCCACGATGTTGGCCTCGGTGAGGCGGCCGGAAGCGGCCGCGTTGCGGACAATGGTTTCGAAGAGCGTGCCCGGCTCGATTTCGCCCATACCGCTGCTGCGCAGCAACTCGCGGTATTTCGTATTGCAGAGTTCGAGACGGTCTTCCGCGTCGTAGAAGGCGAACCCTTCGCCGATGCTCTCGATCGCGTCGATCAGACGCTGCTTGGTCTCGCGACGAGAGTCCTCGGCGTGCCTGCGCGCGCTGATGTCGCTCCACGACCCCACGATCTCGACTGGCTCGCCGCCGGCGTCGCGAATGAGGCGCCATTCGTCGCTGACCCAATAGAAGCCGCCATCCTTTCGGAGAAACCTGTATTCCACGCTGTGGCGGCCAGTTCTGAACAAATCGTCGAACTGAGCCTCCACCCCGGCAAGATCGTCGGGATGGACGCAGCGTCGCCAGAAATCCGGGCTCTCCAGATATTCGGCGGGCTCGTAGCCGAACAGAGCCCTTATGTTTTCGCTCACAAACGTGGGCGCGAAGTCGCCTTTTGCTTCGAAGGCGTAGACGACCGCAGGCGCGGCGCTGATCAGCTGCGAAAGCCGGACGTGTGCTGCGTCTCTTGCTGCTTCCGCGTCCTTTCGCGCCGTTATGTCGCTCCACGAGCCGACGACCTCCAGCGGCTTGCCGACCTCATCCTTAATCAGATGCTGTTCGTCGCTGACCCAGCAATATGAGCCGTCCTTGCGCCGAAAACGGTACTCCAAGGAATGGACGCCGTTCCCGAAAAGGCGTGAGATTTCGGCCTCGACCCGGACCAGGCCGTCAGGATGAACCCGCTCCCGCCAGAAATCGGCGTTTTCCAGATATTCGCGCGGGCCGTAGCCAAATACTTGTCGAATATTCTCGCCTACGAACGTCGGCGCGAAGTCGCCCCCTGCTTTGAAGCAGTAGATGACTGCAGGCGCGGCGTTGATCAGCTGAAAAAGCCTCGCGTGCGCCGCGTCCCTCGCCGCTTCCGCTTCCTTTCGCGCCGTTATGTCGCTCCATGAGCCGACGATCTCGAGCGTTTTGCCGGCCTTATCCCTAAGAGCCCGTCCAGGAACATAACGAATTGTTAGAATCGTTTGTGAATCAAGGAAGGCGGCCTGATTCGTTGGGGGTCGCCGATGTGGACGAACGAAAATCGCGGACGGTATGACCGGAGCCGGTTGCGCTATCCGAGCGACCTGACGGACGAGGAATGGGCGCTGGTTGAGCCGTTCATTCCGCCGGCCAAGCGCGGCGGCAACAAGCGCACGGTGAACGTGCGCGCGGTCGTCAACGGCCTGATGTATGTCCTGAGCACCGGCTGCCAGTGGCGGGCGCTTCCCAAGGACCTGCCGCCGCGCTCGACGGTCTACGATTATTTCGATCTGTGGAGCTGGGACGGCACGCTCGATCGCATCCACGACGCGCTTTACCTCACATGGGGTGTTTCGGGTCAAGCTCATTCGTTTGCACCGGCCGCTGGCGTGTCACCCGCGAAGCGGGGCGAAGCGCAGCGGAGCAGGGAGCGAAGCGACCTTGACGCGCCAGCGGCCGGATACACTGTCACGAGCGAGCGCGCCCTTGCGCGCTCTTGGCTGCCTCTGTGGTCTTTGCCGCGCTCATTCATTTTGGCATTGCGCATCTCCTTTGGCGTTTGGATCCGAAGCGTGAGCCCGTCTTTCGCATGCAGCCTTGACGGCCGCATCACCTCACATCCGGTCGAGCTTGTCGGGGCTCGCACCATAATCCCTCATGCTCGAGGGCGTCGGGCTCGGGTTGGCGGGGACCATCCTGTTAAACGGCGTGTTTCAGCCAGGCAAAGCCGCGGTCACCGCCCGCCCGGATCCGGCGAAGCCGTCGCGTTCGGCTTCGCTGGAATGGGGTTGAGTCGTTAAGCCATCGTTGGAGCGTCGGCGTAGGATTGAGCCATCGGGTCAGGCCGCCTTGAACACCGAGCCCTCGGGAACGACGCCTTGGGTGACATAGCGCCACAAGGCGACGAGCAGTTTGCGGGCCAGCGCCACGATGGCGATCCGGCGGACCCGTCCCTTCGCGGCGCCGACCCGCGCCCGAAACCAGCGGCTCAACGCCGAGTCCGGCTGGTGACGCAGCCAGAACCAGGCCAGCTCGATCATGGTCTTGCGCAGGCGGCGGTTGCCCGACTTCGAGATGCCTTGATCCCGTTCGACGCCGCCGCTCTGCCAGGGGCTGGGCGCCAATCCGCCGTAAGCCGCCACCTGGCGGCGGTTGGCGAAGCTGCGGAACAACAATTCCAGCCAGAGGAGCGAGGCGAACTCGGGGCCCAAGCCCTTGAGCTCGAGGAGCCGGGCGGCGGGGTTGGTGCGCTCCTCGGCTTCCGTGCGGATGAGCGCGTCGCGGGCCCGTTCGACCGCAGCCAGTTGCGTCGTCGCCAGCGCGATCCGATCGAGCTCCCGGCGTATTTCCGCCTTCAGCAGCGGCGGCAGCTCGCGGCCGTCGCCGGTTCGCAGCGCCTCGAGCCGCTCAAAACGATCGCGCCGAAGCGGGTTGTAATCCCGGATGCCTTGGCCGCTGAGCAGGCCCCTGACCCGATTGGTGTGCTGAATGCGTTCCTTGAGCAGCGTGCCGCGCTCGCGGGTCAGCCGCCGGCGATCCTCTTCTTCCGGGCTCGGCGCGCGAACCATGGAGCAGACCCGCCGCTCGCCGCGAGCCCACGCCATCAGCGTCCGCAACAGCGTCTCGCCGTCGATCGCATCGGTCTTGGCTCGCCGATGCCGCCGGTCGACCGCAATCGAAGCCGCATCGACCACGTGGCTCTCGATCCCCTCGGCGAGCAGCAGGCGATGGATCCAAAATCCGTCCAATCCCGCCTCCTGAATGACGATCGCTTTGATCGGCACGCCATAGCGCTGCTCGGCCTTCGCCCTCGACCGCGAAAGAAGGTCGAGCAGGCCGGCGCCGTCCCCACCCTCGACCACATGCCTGGAAAATTTCTCGCTGCCCGGACTGTTGATCGTCACAACCCATTTCGATTTGCTCAATTCGAGCGAGGCGAACAGCGTGATATCATTCGCGCGGGCGGTGGTCGCGACAACGGTCGCGGAGGTGATTAAATGCATCGGTTGCCTCCATGCTGGTGTGGAAGATCAGCCTACCAAGGGTCCGGCCGCCGTCCACCCGCATAGGATCTGCGCTGTCGCCAAGCCGCCTCGCGCGAAGCGAGCCCGACCGCCGCCATCATCGACAGCCAGAGCGTCAAGAGCGCGGAAAAAGGGGGGCCTGCATCGATCCGCCCGGCTACGATGCGGGCAAGAAGATCAAGGGCAAGAAGCGGCATGTCCTGGTCGACACCCAAGGTCTGCTGATGCATGCCATTGTCCACGCCGCCGACGTCCAGGACCGCGACGGCGGCGCGCTGCTGATGGCGAGCCTGTTCAGCGCCTTTCCGTTCCTGGTCAAGCTGTATGCCGACGCCGGCTATCAAGGGCCAGTATTCCAGAACGCGATGAAACGCATTCTGGCGCGCGTCAACGTCGAGATCGTCAAACGATCGGATCAGGCTAAAGGCTTCGTCACCCTGCCCAAGCGCTGGATCGTCGAACGCACCCTCGCCTGGCTCGGTCGCTGCCGCAGACTGGCCAAGGATTGGGAATGCCTCAACCGCAAGGCCCTCGCCTTCTTGCGCCTCGCCTCCATTCGCCTCATGCTGCGAAAGCTATGCAATTCCCGCATGATGTTCCCGGACAGACTCTAAGCAGATGCTGCTCGTCATTGACCCAGCAGTACGACCCGTCCTTGCGGCGAAAGCGGTACTCCAGGGAATGGCCGCCATTCGCGAAAAGGCGCCCGATTTCGGCCTCGACCCGGGCGAGATCATCGGGATGAACCCGCTCTCGCCAAAAGTCTGGATTTTCCAGATATTCCCCCGGGTCGTAGCCAAATATCCGATGAATATTCTCGCTTACGAATGTCGGCGCGAAATCTCCCGTGGCCTCGAAACTGTAGATCACCGCCGGCGAGGAGGTCAGCAACCGCGTCAGCCTGTCCTGCGCCGTCGCCCGCTCGTCCTCCATTCGCCTGCGGCCGAGAGCTTCGAGCTCCGCGGTGGCGTCGGCCACGGCTCGCTCGATGATCGCCGCCACGCCCCGGTCGTCGTACTCCGCCGGAGACAGGCGCAGCATCCCGCGAAGCGCCGCCACAGCGCTCGCAGTGTGGACTCGCGGCATAGCCCTGTCCCAATCGCGCCTAAGCCGAGCGACTCGGCGCCGCCCTCCCTATCATTACCCCCCTTGTGCGTTCAACTGCCGAGTCCAACCCATTCCAAAACTGGCTTTTTCTAGCACAGCTTGGATTTCGCCGCAAACTTTTCGTCGGCCGATCATCCACTCGAGGGGGAAGACTCTCAAACAAATCGCGGCGCGCGTGCTTCACCCGCGCGCGGCGCGGGCAGATTGGCCATTTCTGGCAAGGACGATACGGCGAGGCGATGGACAGGACCATCTCGCCGCCGCCTGCCGCTATGTGAACCTCAATCCGTGCGCGCCCGGCGGGTTAAGCGGGCCGAGGATTGGCCGTGGTCGAGCGCGCCTTTCTGGGCCTTGCCGAGTACGGCCAGCGCCGCCATCTCGCCACCCGCTTGAGCAGACGGCTCGTCGTCGTTCTCAGCCAAGATCTATGGTCTTCGAGGCTGTTCATATCGCCATGACCCCGGAGCCGCCGCGCCGCGGAGGTCGTTACAATATCGCGCCAACCGCCGCCATCAGCGCCAACGCGAGCGATCAAGGCTCCGGTCTGTTGTGCCCCGGGTTCTGCGCAAGCCGGGCTCAGAATCTTCTTCCCCAGCGCCTTTGTTCATGATATGTTCAAAGATGTTGCCCGAGCGGAGGCGGGGGAGTTGCGAGGCAGGCATGAAAACAGGGGTGGAGCACAACGTCGGCGCCGGCGGTAAGCGGCTCGCGGGTTTTCAGGACGGCAAAGCCGATGGTCGTCTTCGGAATCATCGAAACGAAACCGGCCTTCTCCGGGGGAGGGGGGAAAGAAAATAATTTTGGCCGGCCTCGCGCCCGTAACGCATTGATAAGTCTCGATTCGACGCCAGAAATGGAAGGATTTGGAAGGGCTCTTGAGCGTCCGTTGCGTGAAAACGTCCTTCAAAAGCGCGCCCAAGGCGCGCTTTTGAAGGAAGACGGCTTCGACTTTAGCGCAGCCGTCGATCGACGGGGGAGCTCTCCGCTGCTCGAGCCGCACGGGCGTCGGCAAGGCCGCCGCCCCAGGCGACGGGTGCCGCACGCAGCCGGCGCGGGTCGGCCGGAAAGCCGGAAATGTCGTAACCGGGGCGAATTTCCGGGCGGCGTTAGCTTGGGGCGGGCCTGACGAGAGTTGCGAGATCGGGGATTTCGGGGCGTGGAATGGCGAGGCGAGCGCCGAGATAGTCGAAGAAGGGGATTTTGAGCTTCCTGCAGGTCTTGGCGAGCCCGAGCATGACGTCGCGGGCGTCGCGGCCTCTGTCGCTGAGGGTCCCGCCGGAGATTTTGCGCTTGGTGACGAAGACGCGGATGTCGTTTTCCGAGGCGTTGGTGTGCAGCGGAATATGGGGATGGTCGAGGACGCGCAAGAGATCGTCCTTGAGGCGAAAGAGGCGCCTGAGCAGGCTGTCGAGGGTGGCGTAGCCGGTTCTGGAGCGGTTGAAGATGCGGTCGAACTGCGCCCGCAAACGCTCGGCTTTCTCGAGGCTCGGGGCGAGCTTGTATTCTTTTAAGGCGCGATAGAACCACCAGATCATGCGCCGTGCGACCTCGATCGCGTTGCGCTGCTTGTCGTTGGCGGGGATGAGCTTGTGGACCAGGCGTTCGGCGTGCACCCAGCACAAGGCGTGTTCGCCGACGCGGAACTGGCCGGCGCCGTCTGACACGACGATGGCTTGGCCGAGCAGGCCTTGCTCGCGAACGGCGCCCCACAGAGCACCCTCGCTGGCGACCCGCACCGGATCGGGGGTGATCCTGAGATCGGCAAATCCGAGCGCGTTCAGATGGCTCGTCCAGTCTTCGTGAGACGCAAAAAGCCGCGTCGGATGGCCCGCGAGCGTGTCGATGAGGCTGAGGCTCAGATTGCAAGCCCGCATGTAGACGAGCGCCGCCTCGTTGACCACGTAAGAGGCCGCGCCGCCCAGGAGATTGCGCAGGAACGCCAGGCGGGACTTGCTCGGGCCGGTTCGAAACGTGGTGAAGCTGTCGGAACCGATCTGGGTCGTCACGCCGCTCTTGCCTCGATGGCGGGCGCCGGTGTCGTCGACCGTGACGAAGGAAGCGCTGCTCAATCCGGTCTTCAGCACCTCGGCGTCCTCAGCGCGGAACGTCTCGAGCCTGGCGGCCAGCAGGCGCACCACCTGGCGTTTCGAAATCACCACGCCGACGCCGTTCAGCAGCGCCAGAATCCGCTCGCAGGTCATCTGTCCCTGAAAGTGCAGCATCAAGATCAGGCGCTGAAGATGCGGGCCTTAGCCACCGACGATCCCGGGATCGAGCGGCGCGATCAGAGTCTTCCCATCCGGCGTTTGCCAGCGCTCGCGCCGATAGCGGGTCACCAAAGGATTCAGAACCAAGTCCTGAACGACGATCTCTTCGTAGCCCTTGTGGCGGGAACCCGCTGGCGCGTCGACCTTCACCTCGATGGTTTGCGTGACCGTCAGCTTGTCCAGGTTGCTGCCGCGCCGCTGCGTCGACCGCCCGCCCTTGGGCGCGTTCGCTTGCGAATCCGGTCGGTCCGTCGCCTTGTCCATCCCCGAGGGTTTCTGCGGCGGCCGCGGCGGCAGTTTCTTCAATCGCGCCAGTTCGTCCTTGACCGCCTGATGCTCGACCCTCAGCTTGGCCAACGCCCCGCTCACCTTCTCGTACTCCGCCTGAAAGCGGGTCACTTCGCCAATCAAAGTGCGAACCAGGCCGATGAGCTCGGCCGGCGTCATGCGCTCAAGCGGATCACCCAAATCAACGGACATCCCCAGCTTAAATCATACTTTCCGACGCTTGACTTCCCCCTTCCGCCCGGAAATTTGCCCCGATTACGAAATGTCATCGCAACACATTGAAAAGGTTCAATTCGGGAACGGAAATGGCGCGATGAGCGGCGGGGTGAGCCGGGGAGCCGGTGCGGCGTCCCGCCGCCGCGGCGCGCGAGACGCGCGCCCTCCCGGCAATCAGTCCCACTTCCGGTGCGCCCACATCCACTGTTCCGGCGCCTCCCGGATGAAGGCTTCGAACTGCTTTTGCAGGGCGGCGGTCGCTGCGATCGCGTCGGCCGCCCGGTCGTTGGTCACCGGGACCGGCACCGGCTCGATCCGGATGACGAATTGCACGCCCGGCTGTCGGAAGGCCGCGCCGGCATAAAGTGGCAGACCGGTCGTGCGCGCGAGGAGAGCGGGAAAGGTGTTCGACCGCGCCGGATGGCCGAAGAAGGGAACCTTGGCGCCGCGGTCGTCGCGCAGGTCGGCGAGGAACGCCGGGTAGCCACCCTCCTGCGCCTTGCGCAGAAGGGCGCGCGCCGTCGCCGCGGCCTTCGGCAGGAGCCCGCCCTCATAAAGGAAGGCGCGCAGCTTGCGGGTTTCCTCGTCGACATAGGGGTTGCTGAGGCGCTGGTAGACGCCGGTCAGCGGCACGCCCATGCGCTTGCCGGCATGAGCGACGATCTCCCAGTTGCCGAGGTGCAGGCCGCAGACGACGAACGGTCCGCCGCGGGCGATCTCGTCGAAGCGCGCCTCCGGCTCGAACCGGATGCGGCCCTCCGCCACGATCCTCTTCAGATGGAAGGACTCCGCGAATGTACGGCCGAGGTTTTCCCACATGTCGGCCGCAAGCTTCCTGCGCTCGTCAAGCGACATCTCGGGATAGGCGAGCGACAGATTCTTGAGCGCGCGCTCCTGCCGGTAGAGACGAGGGGCGATCAGACGCCACGCGATTCCCGAATGGCGCGAGGCCGTCTCGAGCGGCACGGCGCGAGCGGCCGCCTGGAGGACCTGGAATCCCGCATATTCCAGGCGAAAGCGCAGGTCTTCGAGAAAGCTCATCGGTCGGCCAAGCCCATCGGCTCGCGGGCCGGAGGGCCTGATTGCGCAGGCCGCCCCGCGCTGTCAAGCGCCCATCTTGCCCACAATCCCGCATCTAATTCGTGAGCACGGGCGAAACGGGCGGTGGAGCGGGCGGATTTCGGCCGCGGCCGCGGGTCGAGGCGGGTACGAGACGAGCATGCTCGCGCTATGGTTGTAGGCGACCGCCCTCCTGCATCGTTGACGAGTCCCGCCCCGATCCTGCGGTCACGGCTACGCCGTGGCCGGCCGAGCCCGGCGGCGTTTGCAGGACTGGCGGAAGAAGCCGGGCGATCATCCGCTCGGCGCCGGCTGCAGGGAAAGGATGGCGGCGCGCGCGTCGCGGATCAGGTCGAGAGCGCCTGCCGAAAGTCGCACGATCAGCCGGCGCGCGTGGCGCACGACGCGGCCCGCCAGGGCGATCAGATGAAACCGCATCGCCTTCATGCGCCGCGCCGCCCAATCGCCGCCGAGCACCAGACGCTTCATCATCGCGTTGAGATTGTGGGCGAGAACCATGATCGCCCACCACGCCGCATTGGCCCCGAACAGCCCGCTCGGCAGCCGCCCGCCGGCGAGATCGTCCTTCATCACGGCGTGCGCTTCCTCGCTCTTGCCGCAGCGCTCGCGCTGCCAGCGGATCAGTTCGTCGCCCGCCAGCGTGCGGTTGGTGACGAGGCCGAACAGCTTGTAGCGGCCCAGCGTCGGAAAGCTCATCGTCGGGAAGGGCAATTGCTCGGCATCGCCCATTGCTGGCCGGCGGCGTAGCGCTCGCCATCGACGATCCGATCGAGCGCCTGCCAGGCCGCCTCGGGCAGTTGCGCCACCGCCTGCCTGAACTCCCCGGTCACGTCCGCCCCGATGGCGAATTCGATCACCCCGAAGCGCCGGTTCTTGCCCTCGGCGCAATACTTCAAAAGATCGTGCTGATAGGCGGCCGTATCCGAGCGCAGGTAAAGCTTCCTCACCCCGGCCGGAAGCAGGCGCGCCGCCTCTTCGAGAACGCGCAATTGCTCATGCCCCGCCGGCACGTTGCCGTCGCGGAACTCCGAATGCACGATCAGGCCCTGCTCGGCCCACCAGCTATTGAGCGGCTGATAGGCCTTGAAGTGCTTGTAGCAGTACAGCGCCGCCCGCTTGTGCGTCTCAACGAGCGTGGCGTCCATGTCGAGCGTCGCCTGCGCCGCCGGATGCTGCGCCTGAACCGCCTGCAGAAGATCGCCGTTCACCCGCCACAGGCCCGCCACGCCCTCGCTCGACGCCGGGATGAACGCCCGTCCGGCTTCCCGCCGCGCCTCCTCGCCGGCATCGTGAAACCCCGTAAGCCAGCGGCCCGTCGCATGCGGCGAGGGCAGCGTGCGCGACCGCTGCCGCCGCCAGCGCCGCGCCTCGGCCCGCCGCTCCCGCCGAGTGCGCCCGTGCGCGTCCGCCGCCCGCACCAGCCGGCACAGACCGCCGTCCGCCTCCAGCCGGTCGAGATCGTCGAGACCCTCGCCCCCGGCAAGGTTCAGCAACACCAGCGCCGACACCATCTGCCGATCGCTCCAGCCTTGGCTGCCGCTCATCGCCACGTGGCGCGCCACCGATTGCTCCAGTCCGGCCGCGCGCCACAGCTCCAAATACAGGGGAAGCCCCGCAAGACCGGTCAGTCCCGCCTCGCCCGCCTCGCTTTCGTACTGGAACGGCAAGAGCCCCTGTGTCACCCTCACTCACCTCGTTGGTGATGGCGTTGATTCGCAAATCTCAGCCTATCTCACTGATCAATCAGGACCAACAGGGCACTTCACTTCCTTTGATGCGGAATCAGGGGTCGCCTCTCGCGAGGCCGACGAGCGTAGCCGCCTTTCGGACACCTCGGACGGCTGAAGAGGCCGTGAACGGGGAGCGGGCCTTTGCCGTCAGGCGTACGGGCCGCCCGTCGCGCCGCTAAAGAACGACCGCGCTTTATCAGATACTTAGCCTTGTAAGGGCAAGCGCGTTCCCCGCGCGCCCGGGATAAAAAATCCTTTCAAAGACGGCGACGGCTCGTGTAAGCGTCGTTCAAGGTCGCCGAAAAGGGCGACTCCGGACGCGGGAGGAATTTATGAGCGAGCAGAACAATTACATGATGGGCGAGGATCGGATTCCACACGCTTGGTACAACATCATGGCCGATCTGCCGTCGCCGCCGCCTCCGGTCCTGCATCCCGGCACCGGCAATCCGGTCGGACCCGACGATCTCGCTCCGCTCTTTCCGATGGCGCTGATCGGCCAGGAAGTGAGCGCCGATCGGCACGTCGAGATTCCCGCGCCGGTCCGCGACATCTATCGCATGTGGCGCCCGACGCCGCTCCACCGCGCGCGACGACTCGAGAAGGCGCTCGGGACGACGGCGCGCATCTTCTACAAATATGAGGGCGTGAGCCCGGCCGGAAGCCACAAGCCCAACACCGCCGTCGCCCAGGCCTTCTACAACAAGCAGGAAGGGGTCACGAAGCTCTCGACCGAAACCGGCGCGGGCCAATGGGGCTCCGCGCTCGCCTTCGCCGGCGCGCTCTTCGGCCTCGAGGTCAAGGTCTACATGGTCAAGGTCTCCTACAACCAGAAGCCGTACCGGCGGGCGCTGATGGAGACTTATGGCGCGAAATGCACCCCGAGCCCGAGCAACGAGACCGAGTCCGGGCAAGCGGTTCTGGCCGCGCACCCGGATTCGCCGGGCAGCCTCGGCATCGCCATCTCGGAAGCGGTCGAGGTCGCGGCCAAGAACGCGGACACCAAATATGCGCTCGGCAGCGTGCTGAACCATGTCCTCCTACACCAGACTGTCATCGGCACCGAGGCGATCGAGCAGATGGAGCAGGCCGACGCTTATCCCGACGTCGTGATCGGCTGCGCGGGCGGCGGCTCGAACTTCGCCGGCATCGCCTTCCCGTTCCTCGGCCAGAAGCTGCGCAACAAGCGCGAGGTCCGGTTGATCGCGGTCGAGCCGGCCGCCTGTCCGTCGATGACGCGCGGCAAATACGCCTTCGACTTCGGCGACACCGGGCATCTGACGCCGCTGGTGAAGATGCATACGCTGGGCTCGGAATTCATCCCGCCGGGATTCCACGCGGGCGGCCTGCGCTATCACGGCATGGCGCCCCTGGTCAGCCACTGCAAGGAGCTCGGCCTCATCGAGGCGCGCGCCTATCACCAGAACCCGTGCTTCGAGGCGGGCGTCATGTTCGCGCGGAGCGAGGGCATCGTGCCGGCGCCCGAGTCGACCCACGCGATCCGGGCGGCGGTCGACGAAGCGTTGAAGGCGCGGCAGGAGGGCGCCTCGCCGACCATCCTCTTCAATCTATCCGGGCACGGCCATTTCGACATGCAGGCCTATGCCGAATACTTCTCCGGCAAGCTCGTGGATCAGGACTACGATCCGAGGGCGCTCGAAGAGTCGCTCGCCCACCTGCCGAAGGTGGCGGCGGAGTAGGCAAATCCCGCGGCCGCTCCTGTAGCCGCGCTCGATAGCCCGTCGAAAGACGGGCGTCCTTCCGGACGCCCTATGGCGCGCGGCCGGCGCGGCGCGGCCAGCGGCTGCACCGATCAAACGCCGGCGGCGGGTACTCGAGGCGTCAGCCGGTCGCGAAATTCCACAACGAGCGCCACAGGCACGGCTTGGCCGGGTCCTTGAAGGCGTCGCGATCGAAATAGGCGAGATGGCCGGTCGAGCCGTCGTCGATCCAGCGGAACCCGACCTCGACCTCGTCGGGCAGGAATTTGACGAATTGCTCGACCGGCCCGAGGTCGTCCTGATTCGACGGCGGGCTGATGCGGCCGGTCACCCCGTCCTGGTAGCGGTAAATGCGTCCATCCTGCGTCGTGACCCGCACCGAGCGCGCGGCTTCGTCGAAATCGATGGTGAGCGGTCCGAGTTTTCCGTCGCCCTTATAGGCGCAGCTGCGCGTGATTGGTTGGGCGGCGAGGGGGGTCGCGAGAAGCGCGGCGAGAGCCGCAAGCGCCAGTGGGGTGCAGTTCATCCAATTCCCGTTGAATTAAGAGTTGAACGAGCCTAGTTGGCCAGGGAGCGACTATGCGCGCCGCAACGCCACAATTCCAGCTAATTTGGAAAAGCGGCGAAAATGGAGCGTCCGGCTCCCGCCGTTGTGGATGGATTGTCGCAGGCGCGTGGGCCTCGAGCGCGCCGGTTGCAATGCCTCTCCAACCTGATATCACGCGGCCCGCGGCGATCCTGCCGCGCCTTCCCGAGGCCCTGAATGTTCATTTTCACCCGCCGCGTTGTGCTTGCGCTTCCCCTTCTCGCCGCGACCGCAGTCCGCGCGGCGACTGAGGACGCAGCCAACACCGTCGTCATGACGCTCAAGAACGGCAAGGTCGTCATCCGCCTGCGTCCCGACTGGGCTCCAAAGCATGTCGCGCGGATCGAGACTCTGGTGAAGCGTGGCTTCTACGACGGCATCGTGTTTCATCGCGTAATTCCGGGCTTCATGGCGCAGACGGGCGACCCGACCGGGACAGGCGAGGGCGGTTCCGATCTGCCGAACCTGCCGGCCGAGTTCAACAAAACGCATTTCGAGCGCGGCATCCTCGGCATGGCGCGGGCGCAGGACCCGGATTCAGCCAATTCCCAGTTCTTCATCTGCTTCGGTGACGCGGGCTTCCTCGACGGCCAGTACACCGCTTTCGGCGAGGTCGTTTCCGGCATGGACGTCGTCGACAAGATCAAGGCCGGAACGGAAGCCAACAACGGCCAGATGACGAACCCCGACAAGATCGTCACCATGCGTATGGCCGCAGCGTCGAAATAGGAGTTTGAACCGATGAGCACAGGCAACACGCTGACCCTCGAGACGACCAGGGGCCCGGTCGTCATCGAAATGAACCCGGCGATCGCGCCGGGCCACGTCGCCCAGATCAAGAAGCTCGTCTCCGAGGGCTTCTACGACGGCATCGTCTTTCATCGGGTTATCGACGGCTTCATGGCCCAGACGGGCTGCCCGCACGGGACCGGCACGGGCGGATCGAAATATCCCGACCTCAAGGCCGAGTTCAATGCCGAGCCGCACGTGCGCGGCGCCGTCTCGATGGCCCGAGCCCAGAGCCCGAATTCGGCTAATTCGCAGTTCTTCATCTGCTTCGACGACGCCCGCTTCCTCGATCGCCAATACACGGTCTGGGGCAAGGTGACGTCGGGCATGGAGAACGTCGACAAGATCAAGCGCGGCGAGCCGGTGCGCGATCCCGACAAGATCATCAAGGCGACCTTGAGCTAGAGCCCCCTCTCCCGCTCGCGGGAGAGGGAAGGCCGGCCACCTTCTCCCGCACAGCGGGAGAAGGGCGGACGATTGCCATGCGCGTCGACGCCTTCGATTTCGAACTCCCGCCGGAGCGGGTCGCGCTTCGGCCCGCGTCCCCTCGGGACAGCGCGCGAATGCTGGTCGTCGGCGCGGGCGGCGCGCTGACGGACTCGCGGGTTTCCGAACTGCCCGATTTCCTGCGGCCCGGAGATGCGCTCGTCGTCAACGACACGCGCGTCATCGCGGCGCGGCTCGATGGCGTCCGCGTAAGGGGCGAAGCGTTCGCATCGATCGAAGCAACGTTGATCAAGCGGGTCGACGACTGTCGCTGGCGGGCGCTGGCCCGCCCAGCGAAGAAGCTCAGAGTCGGCGAGCGCATCCGGTTCGGCGAGACGAGCGAAAGCATGGCCTGCCTGCTCGCGGCGCTGAACGCCGAGATTGAGGAGAAGGGCGAAGCCGGGGAAGTCCTGCTGCGCTTCGAATTTGCCGGCGCCGCGCTCAACGAGGCGATCGAACGGCTGGGCTCGCCGCCCCTGCCGCCCTACATCGCCGCGCGCCGCGCGCCGGAAGAACGGGATCGCGCCGACTACCAAACGATGTTCGCGACTGAGGCCGGCGCAGTCGCGGCGCCGACCGCGGGCCTCCATTTCACCCCATCGCTGGTCGATCGGATCGCGGCGCGCGCCGTCAGCCTTCATCGCGTCACGCTGCATGTCGGCGCGGGCACCTTCCTGCCCGTCAAGGCGGAAGACACGCAGGACCACAAGATGCATGCGGAAGAGGGCGTGATCGACGAGGCGACGGCCGACGCGCTGAACGCCGCGCGCAGGAGCGGCGGGCGCATCGTCTGCGTCGGCACGACCGCGGCCCGGATCCTCGAGAGCGCGGCGGACGAGAGCGGCCGCATCCGCGCGTTCGCCGGCGAGACCTCGATCTTCATCACGCCGGGCTACCGCTTCCGCGCCGTCGACGTGCTCATGACCAACTTCCACCTGCCGCGCTCGACCCTCTTCATGCTGGCGAGCGCCTTCAGCGGCCTCGAGACGATGCGGGCGGCTTACACGCACGCGATCGAAGCGGGCTATCGCTTCTATTCCTACGGCGACGCGTGCCTCTTGGAAGGCTAAGGCGGCGCGCGCCTGCTCAAGCCGCTGACAGCACAGTGCGATCATCCCCATCGACGAGGGGCGCGAAATCGACGAAGGGTATCGGACTGGCGAAGAGATAGCCTTTCCTTCGACGGTGAGGATCCACTCTTTCCCCTCTCTGGCTGTGCAATTTGCTACGCCCCGCCGATCATGCTTTATCAGCCTTTGCCCGGCGCGCCGCCGCTTCTCGCCCTCTGAAGACTTCAAGAATCTTAATGACTTCGACTTTCAGCTTTGCCGTCATAGGCGTCGACGGCGAGGCCCGGCTCGGCGAAATGGCGACCCCGCGCGGCGTCATCCGCACGCCGGCCTTCATGCCGGTCGGCACCGCGGCGACGGTCAAGGCGATGCATCCCGAGGCGGTCAGGGCGCTCGGCGCCGACATCGTTCTCTGCAACACCTATCATCTGATGCTGTCGCCCAGCGCGGAGCGGATCGCCTCCCTTGGCGGCCTGCACAAGTTCATGAACTGGCCTCACCCGATCCTGACCAACTCGGGCGGCTTCCAGGTGATGAGTCTGGCAAAGCTCCGGAAGCTCAGCGAGAAGGGGGTGACGTTCCAGTCACACATCGACGGGTCGCGCCACGAACTGACGCCGGAGCGCTCGATGGAGATCCAGCGGCTGCTCGGCTCTGACATTCAGATGCAGTTGGACGAATGCGTCAGACTGCCTTGCGCGCGCGAGGAGGCGGAGCGGGCGATGCGCCTGTCGCTGCGCTGGGCGGAGCGCTCGAAACAGGCCTTCGGCGCACAGCCCGGCAGAGCGGTCTTCGGCATCGTCCAGGGTGGGACGAAGAGGGATCTCCGCGTCGCCAGCGCCGAGGCGCTGGTCGATATCGGCTTCCACGGCTACGCCATCGGAGGCCTTGCGGTCGGCGAGCCCCAAGCCGTGATGCTCGAGATGATCGAGACGGTCGTTCCCCGTCTGCCGGCCGACCGGCCGCGCTATCTCATGGGCGTCGGCACGCCCGACGACCTGCTCAGGTCGCTCAGACGCGGCGTCGACATGTTCGACTGCGTGATGCCGACCCGCGCCGGCAGGCACGGGATGGTTTTCACGCGGCGCGGCCGCATGAACTTGCGCAATGCCCGTTTTGCCGACGACCCGCGCCCGATCGACCCGGCGTCCTCGTCGCGGATGGCGCGCGACTATTCGCGCGCGTACTGGCGTCATCTCGTCAAGTCGGGCGAAATTCTGGCCATGATGGGCCTGACGGAGATCAATCTCGCGTATTATCAGGACCTTATGGATGGAGCGCGCCGCGCGATCGGTGAAGGACGCCTCGACGCCTACATCGAAGACACGGCCCGGGGCTGGGCGGAAGGAGAGGCAGGAGGCGATTAAACCGGGACCGCGCGTCGAAAAGCTTCAATTTCGAATGAAAGTTTAGGCAACAATGTAAAGTCGAGGACATCGCAAATGCAAGGGGCGAACCGCCCTCGGGCAGCTCGCCCCTTGTCTTCGTCCTCGCATGCGCCTCAAAATCCCGATTTACTCTTTTTTCTCCGGCGCGAATTCGGCCGAACGGGACGGTGAAGCGCGTCGTCCTCCCACAGACTTTGCGGCGTCCGGCGCCAAAATCTTTGGCAGCGGCCTCCTTTTCGCACGCCATTGCTAGTCCACTTTTTCGACCCTGTCACGGGGCTCGGCAGGCCTGCCATGCAAATTTTTTCCGGGACGGGGCGATTTGGTCAATTGTTTTGCAGCGGAAGCAAAAGTACCGCCTAAGCGGAACCTCCGTGTGGCGCAGCGCGGCGCAGCCTTTCGCCTGTTTCATCGATGGCGTAAGAGACCCTCGTGAAGTTCGCCAGAGGGAAGCCATCCATGACCGCGGTTGTTAACGTCGTCTCGCGTGAGATCCTCGACAGCCGGGGCAACCCGACCGTGGAAGTGGATGTGGTCCTCGAGGATGGCTCGATGGGACGGGCGGCCGTTCCCTCGGGCGCCTCGACCGGAACCCGCGAGGCGGTCGAACTGCGCGACGGCGACAAGGGACGCTTCGGCGGCAAGGGGGTGCTGAAAGCCGTCGAGGCGGTGAACCGCGACATTTTCGATGCGATCTCTGGGCTCGACGCGGAAGACCAGCTCAAGATCGATGAGACGATGATCGCCCTAGACGGCACGCCGAACAAGTCGCGGCTCGGCGCCAACGCCGTCCTCGGCGTATCGCTCGCGGTAGCCAAGGCGGCGGCGGAGACCTCCGGGCTGCCGCTCTACCGTTATGTCGGCGGCACGACGGCGCGGGTCTTGCCGACCCCGCAAATGAACATCGTCAACGGCGGCGCGCACGCCGACAATCCAATCGACTTCCAGGAATTCATGATCTTGCCCGTCGGCGCGCCATCCTTCGCCGACGCGGTCCGCTGGGGCGCGGAGACGTTCCACGCGCTGAAAAGCGCGCTGAAGAATGCCGGCCACAACACCAATGTCGGCGACGAGGGCGGCTTTGCCCCGAACCTTCCGTCTGCCGAGGCAGCCCTCGAATTCTGCGTGAAGGCGATCGAGGCCGCGGGCTTCAAGCCCGGTCAGGACGTCGCGCTCGGCCTCGATTGCGCCGCGTCGGAGTTCTTCAAGGACGGCGCCTATGTCTATTCCGGCGAAGGGAAGACCCGCTCGATCGAGGAGCAGGTCCAGTATCTCGCCAATCTCGCCGACGCCTATCCGATCCTGTCGATCGAGGACGGCATGGCCGAGCAGGATTGGGAAGGCTGGAAGCTTCTGACCCAGAAGCTCGGATCGCGCCGCCAGCTGGTCGGCGACGACATTTTCGTCACCAACACCGAGATCCTGAGCCGCGGAATCAGGGAAGGAATCGCCAACTCGATCCTCATCAAGGTCAACCAGATCGGCTCGTTGAGCGAGACCCTGGCCGCGGTCGAAATGGCGCATCGCGCAGGCTACGGCGCGGTCATGTCGCACCGGTCGGGCGAGACCGAGGATTCGACGATCGCGGATCTCGCGGTCGCCACCAACTGCGGGCAGATCAAGACTGGATCGCTCTCCCGATCGGATCGGCTGGCGAAATACAACCAGCTCATCCGGATCGAGGAGGAGCTAGGCGACCAGGCCCGCTTCGCAGGCCGCTCGGCGATCAAGGCGGTCTGACGATTGCACTGTAGCTATCCGCGCTTTGCCTTGTAGACGCGGCCGCTGGCCGCGTGCGCCGTCGCGCACCGCGCGCGGCTACAGGGGGCCGCGAGCGGCGAGTGGGGTAACGCGTCCTTAACCACGGAACCGGCAAAATCGGCGCATGGTCGTAAGAACGCGCCTGCGCTCGATCGTGCTGCCGATCGTCTTCTACCTCGTTCTCGGGGTGGCGAGCGGCTATCTCGTCTGGGGAGCCTCGAACGGCGAGCACGGGCTAAAGGCCAAGCAGAAATACGACGTCGAGGCGGAGGCCCTGAAGGCCGAGCTCGCCGCGCTGAAGGAAGAACGCGCGCGCTGGGAGCGGCGCGTCGCCGCGCTTAAGCCCGAAAGCGTCGACCGCGACCTTCTCGAGGAAGAGGCGCACACGAAGCTCAACCGCGTCGCCAGGGACGAAGTCGTCATCTTCACCGCGCCCGCCCCGCGCCGCTGACCGCCTGATCGCGCGCTTTTGCTGGCGCGCCGCTCATGCTAAAGGCGGCGACGCGTAACTTTAAAATCACGCCCGGTCAGGAAAACCCGCCCATGAACGTCAACGCCCCGCCGCTGAGCCGATCGAACTCGTTCTTTTCCGCGCCCCTCAGCGAGACCGATCCGGAGATCGCGCGTGCGATCGAACTCGAAATCGGCCGCCAGCGCGACGAAATCGAGCTCATCGCCTCGGAAAACATCGTTTCCCGCGCGGTGCTCGAGGCGCAGGGCTCGGTGATGACCAACAAATACGCCGAAGGTTATCCCGGCAGGCGCTATTACGGCGGCTGCCAGTTCGTCGATATCGCCGAACAGCTCGCGATCGAGCGCGCCTGCATCTTGTTCGACTGCCGTTTCGCCAACGTGCAGCCGAATTCCGGCAGCCAAGCGAACCAGGGGGTGTTCCTGGCCCTGATGGAGCCGGGCGACACGTTCATGGGCCTCGATCTGGCCGCCGGCGGACACCTGACGCACGGCTCCCCGGTCAACATGTCGGGCCGCTGGTTCAAGCCGGTCTCCTACGGCGTCGACCGCGCCACCCATCGGGTCGACATGGATCAGGTCGAGGCCCTGGCGAAGGAGCATCGGCCGAAGCTCATCATCGCCGGCGGTTCCGCCTATGCGCGGTACTGGGACTTCGAACGCTTCCGCGAAATCTGCGACGCGGTCGGCGCCTATTTCGTCGTCGACATCGCCCATTTCGCCGGGCTTGTTGCCGGCGGCGCCCACCCTTCTCCGTTCCCACACGCGCATGTCGTCACGACGACCACGCACAAGACCCTGCGCGGGCCGCGCGGCGGCATGATCCTGACCAACGACGAGGGTCTCGCCAAAAAGATCAACTCGGCGATCTTCCCCGGCCTCCAGGGCGGACCGCTGATGCACGTCATCGCGGCCAAGGCGGTGGCGTTCCACGAGGCGCTGACGCCCGAGTTCAGGACTTATGCGCACGCCGTCGTCGCCAACGCGAAGGCGATGGCCGAACCGATCCTCGATGGCGGCTACAAGCTCGTAACCGGCGGGACCGACAATCACCTGATGCTGGTCGACCTCACCCCCAAGGGGCTGACCGGCAAGGCGGCGGAGGCATCGCTCGGCCGCGCCCACGTCACCTGCAACAAGAACGGCGTTCCGTTCGACCCGCAAAAGCCGATGGTGACGTCCGGCATTCGGCTCGGCTCGCCCGCCGCCACCTCGCGGGGTTTCGGGACGGCCGAATTCACCGAGGTGGGTCGGCTGATCGTCGAGACGCTGGACGGCTTGGCCGCGAACGGCAAATCAGAGAATGTCGCCGTCGAGGCGAAAGTGCGCTCGCACGTCGCCGAGCTGACGCGCCGCTTCCCGATCTACTAGGGGATCGGGTCGGCCTGAAAGGGACGGCTTGCGATGCGATGCCCTTATTGCGGCGGCCTCGACACGCAAGTGAAGGATTCGCGGCCGACCGACAACTCCTCCTCGATCCGCCGCCGCCGCGTCTGCCCCGACTGCGGCGGCCGGTTCACGACCTTCGAGCGCGTGCAATTGCGCGAACTGCAGGTGGTCAAGAAGAACGGCCGGCGCGCGCCGTTCGACCGCGACAAACTCGTGCGATCGGTTCAGGTCGCGCTACGCAAGCGGTCGGTTGCTCCCGACCGGGTCGAGCGGATGGTCAACGGCATCGTGCGGCAGCTCGAAAGCCAGACGGATGGCGACATCCCGACGGAACGCATCGGCGAACTCGTCATGGAGGGCCTGAAAGCGCTCGACGACGTGGCCTACGTCCGGTTCGCCTCGGTTTATCGCAACTTCCGCGAAGCACGCGATTTCAACGCCATTGTCGGAGAACTCGAGGGAGAGCCTGAGGCTGCTCGCGCCAAGGAGACAAGGCCGCGCAAGGAAACGCCTGCGCAATGACCGCGCCGGCGTCGGCGGACTTTGACGAGGACCGGCGCTGGATGGAGGCCGCCCTCAATCTCGGGGAGCGGTCGCTGGGGCTCGCCGCGCCCAATCCTTCCGTCGGCGCCATTCTGGTGAAGGACGGCGCCGTCATCGGGCGGGCGGCGACCGCCCCCGGCGGACGCCCGCACGCCGAGCCGCTCGCCATCGCTATGGCCGGAGAGGCGGCGCGCGGCGCGACTCTCTATGTGACGCTCGAGCCCTGCTCCCATACCGGGTCCTCGCCGCCCTGCGCGGACGCGGTCATCAAGGCCGGGATCGCCCGGGTCGTCTCCGCGCTCGAAGACCCGAACCCCAGGGTGGCGGGGCAGGGGCACGCCCGGCTGCGGGCGGCGGAGATCAGGGTCGATGTCGGGCCCGGGGCCGACCAGGCGCGGCGCGACCATCGCGGCCACATTCTCCGCGTCACCGAGGGTCGTCCGTGCGTGACCCTGAAACTCGCCGAGACGGCCGACGGCTTCGCCTCGGGCGGCCGGCACGACCCGCGCCTGCACATCACCGGGCAGATCGCCAACCTCAGGGTGCAGATCATGCGGGCGACGCACGAGGCGATCCTGGTCGGGGTGGAGACCGCGCTCGCCGACGATCCCGCGCTGACCGTGCGGTT
This sequence comes from uncultured Alphaproteobacteria bacterium, assembly GCA_963758335.1. Lineage (GTDB taxonomy): Bacteria > Pseudomonadota > Alphaproteobacteria > Rhizobiales > Beijerinckiaceae > Roseiarcus. The sequence continues at coordinate 1,025,857 of CAVWVF010000006.1, forward strand.
GCCCGGCCTCGAGCGGAAGGCGTGGCGGGTGGTGCTCGATACGCATCTGCGCCTGCCGCCGCAGTCGCGCCTCGCGACCGGCGCGCGCGACCTGCCGACCCTCGTCGTCGAGGGGCCGGACGCGCCTAGCGAGGCGGCCGCGCGCCTTGCCGACCTCGGCGTCGTCGTCGAGCGCGTCGGGCTCGACGCCGAGGGCCATGTCGACCTCCATCAGGCGCTGCGCGCGCTCTCCGCGCGCGGTGTCACCCGCGTTTTCTGCGAAGGAGGCCCGCGCGTCGCCGCGCGAGTCATCGCATCGGGGCTCGCCGACACAGTCGCGCTCTTTACCGCGGAAAGGCCGCTTGGCCGCCCGGGGTTCCCGGCGCTCAGCGACGAAGCGCGCGCGACGCTCGATGATCCCGAACGCTATCGTCTCGCAGAGACCGCCGTATACGGCGCCGACGCCATGCGGGTCTGGGAGCGGCGGTGATGTGCGCGACGGCGGGCATTCTTATGCTGACGCGACTCAACCTGGTAGGGGTCGGCCACGGCGTTGGAGGCTTGCCCATGCTATTCGAGCGCCGCGCGGGTCGACAAATAGCGAGGTCAAATGTTCACCGGGATTGTCAGCGATGTCGGAGAAATCATTGAAATAACGAGGTTCGGTGAACGCAGCCGGCTTGCGGTCGCGAGCGCCTACGATCCGGCGTCGATCGACATCGGCGCCTCGATCGCGAACGCCGGCGTCTGTCTGACGGTGGTCGGGGTCGAGAAGCGCGCCGCGGGCTCGCTCATTTCCTTCGACGTCGGGGCCGAGACGCTGGCCGTCACGACGCTCGGGGCTTGGCGGGTGGGGGGCCATGTCAATCTCGAGCGAGCCTTGCGCGTCGGCGACGAGCTCGGCGGCCACATGGTCAGCGGCCACGTCGACGGCGTGGCGGATATCCTGTCGCGGCGCGACTTCGACGGCATGGCGCATTTCCGCTTCCGCGCCCCGAGGGACTGCGCGAGGTTCATCGCCGTCAAGGGGTCGGTCGCACTCGACGGGACGTCGCTGACGGTCAACGCGGTCGAGGGCGACGAATTCGAGGTTCTTCTGATCCCGCACACGCTCGCGGTCACGACCTGGGGCGAGCGCAAGGCGGGCGACCCGATCAATCTCGAGGTCGACCAGATGGCGCGTTACGCCGCCCGGCTGATCGAGACCCGGTAAAGCGCCGCGGACCAGGGCGGGCGCTTCCTCACTGGACCCGGTCAGGACTCCGCCATCCAGCGGGCGAGACGGCGGGCGAGGCTCGGGCCGATCGCCATCGCCACGATTGCGCGGCCGATCTGCATCGCCATGACGAAGGGCATGTCGACCTTCGACGACGCCGCGATGATCGCGACCGAATCCGCGCCGCCCGGGCTGGTCGCGAGATAGGCGGTCAGCGGGTCAATTCCCTCCACGACGTGCAAGCCGTAGGCGAGCGCGCCGCAGAGCGCGATCAGGGTGAGAGTCGAGGCCGCGATCCGCGGCAATTGCCGCGCGGCGTAAGCCAAGATCGGCCAGGTGAAGCGGAAGCCGATCGACCAGCCGATCAGCGCGTAGCATGCGACGAGAAGCCAGGGCGGCAGCACAATGGTGACGACGCGGCCCGCCGAAAGGGCGGAGCCGACGATCAGCGGCGCGAGCAGCGCGCCGGCGGGGATTCTTGATTTCGCGCCGATGACGGCTCCCCCGACGATCAACGCCAGCGTCTCGATGAAAGGTCCGGCGGCGAGAGCAGGGAACCACTCCGTCGCGGCGGGCGCGGCGGCCGAGCCGCCCCAGGTCCGGGCGACGACCGACGCCAAGAGCCCGACGATGGCGACGCGAAGATATTGCATGACGGCGACGAGCCGGATGTCGGCTCCATACGCTTCGGCCATCAACACCATGGCGGTCGCCGCGCCGGGGGAGGAGCCCCAGATCGCCGTCGTTCCCGGCAGCACCTTCCAGCGCGCCAGCAGGGCGCCGAGCGCCGTGGCGATCGCGATCACGGCGAGGACGCCCGTCAGGAAGACCGGCCATTGCCGGACCATCGTCATCGACGCGGCCGAGCCGATGGCCCTCGCCACGAGACAGCCGACCACGCCCTGCGCGAGGATGAAGGACCAGGCCGGGATCCGGACTTTTCCCTCGAACGACGCCAGCAGGGCCGCGGCCGCCATCGAACCGATGAGCAGAGCCGCAGGCAGGGCGGCGAGCCGAAGGAGCGAGACGAAGACGAGCGAGGCGATCAGCAGCGCGCTCCATTGCTGCGCCGCCGGCCGGCCGTTGAGCGTCATCCCCTGCATGGTCACGCGCGCGAAAAGGAGAGCGCGCCCATGTCCGCCACGCGAGCGATCCTTGGGAAGACGTACCGCATCGTCCTGTCGTGCGCCTCGGCCGCCATGCTGGTCGTCGCGTCCCTGGCGATCACCAGCTCGTAGCCGAGCTCCGATGCCTGCCGCGCCGTCGATTCGACTCCGAACTGGGTGGCGACGCCTCCGAGCACGATCGCGCGGACGCCGCGGCGCTCGAGCTCGGCGTCGAGATCCGTGCCGAAGAATTCGCCCCAGCTGCGCTTGGTGACCAGGAGATCGTTACGCTTGGCGAGGCCGGGCGCGAGATCCGCGAAACCCTCCGGCAGGATCTTTGGAATCGGTGACGGCTCGTCGACCCGGCGCGTGTCCTGCGGGCGCGGCGCGAGATTGACGAGCACGACCGGCGCGCCGACGGCGCGAAACCGCTCCGCAAGCGCCTTGCCGCGTTCGATCAGCGTCTCGGCCGGGATGGGCTCGAGCTTGCGCCCGAGGATGCCGTTTTGCTGGTCGATGAGGACGAGAGCGGTCGATTGCGGATCGAGATCGATCATGGCGGCGGCTCCAAAGGACGGGAATGCGTCCGGCTTGCACGAGCCCAATTTATGAGGGATACTCGCAAATCATTTTTATGAGCATTCCTCATATATGTCAATCGAAACCTATCAGGCGGCGAGAGAGCCGAAGCGGGCGCGGGGAAAGCAGCGGGTCGCGGCCCTGCTCGACGCCGGCGCGGCGTTGTTCGCCGAGAAAGGCTATGACGCGTCCACCATGACCGAGATCGCTGAGCGAGCGGGCGCGGCGATCGGGTCGCTCTACCAATTCTTTCCCTCCAAGGAGGCGCTGGCGGCGGCTCTGTTCGACCGCTTCGCGGAGCGGGCGGCGGCGTCATTCGCGCGCGTCGAGGAACGGGCGCCTGGATCGTCGCCGGCCGAGCTCGCGGACCTTCTCGTCGACCACAAGCTCGGCCTTCGCTCGGACCGGGAGGCGGCGCTTTCCAGCGCCATCGCCAACATTGTCGAGCGGCGCAAACCCTTGGGCGACGCCGTTCGCGCCCGGATCGCCGCCCTGCTCCGCTCCGCCAATCCGTCCCTGACTGAGGACGAGGCGACGGCGGCCTCGGTGATGATCGGACAGATCCTGAAAAGCGTCCCGGCGCTGGCCGCGGCGGAAGAGGAGAGCCGTCTGCCGCTGGTCGAAGAGGCGAGAAAGCTCCTGGCGCTGTACGTCGAGCGCGTGGTCCGGCGCTGATCCGCCTGCCGCGTATCGGCCGCGTATCACCCTCATCGCAAATATCGATTGTCAGGGGCAATGCTCGATCGCGGTCGACGGGACATCTCTGACCGTCAAAAATCGGCCGAGTGCGGCGGCTCGTTCTTGCCTGAATAACGAAGAATGATAGGGTATCGAACCTTGTCGACAGATTCTACGATGGCCCGTATCTGTGTTTTCCATGATCGCAATGACCTCCAGGTGGCTCGAACCACGTCGGACGCAGTTCGGTCGATTGGGCATGATTCGTGGATGGCTAACTCGGACTCGGGCGAGGACTGGCGTAAAGAGGTGTCGCAGGCTCTGCACCAGCCAGATTGCCTCGCGGCAATCGTAATCTGGTCCAAAGCCGCGTCGGGAAACGAAATTGTAATTGATGAAGCCGAGGAAGCGAAAAGAGCAAGACGTCCCCTCCTATTTATTTTGTGTGCGGACGTCGAACTCCCGCTTGGATTCCGAAACCGTCCACGATTGCTACTTAACGATTCTGGCGCTTACGGTGAAAAAACAATTTCCGATATTGGCGAAAAGCTTGCTCGTGTACTCGAATCGGCAGGCCAACAGTCGCGCAGACTGATTGAGATCGAACTGGGTGGAAAAAAGCTGAAGACGCCTGCATTTATTTTTTCAGTTTCGTCTTTTGAAACACAAATTTCCCTTGCGAGAACACTGGAACTGCTGAAACTGTTACGATAATAGTGGCGCAATAGGCATGAACTTTCCTTTTTAGAATTAACTCTCTTTTTCGTTCTCATACGACGCGCCGTCTTATCATCCCCGCAGGCCCGGACCCGAACGCGCGCGGACATAGGCGCGGTCGCCGGTTTTCAGGCGGAACCAGACTTCGAGCATCTCGCCTGACTTGGGATCGACTAACCTTTTCGCCGGTGAAATTCCAGTCGGTTCCCTGTCGTATCGCAGCTTTGTAGCGTGTGATATGATGTTTTTTGCGTCCCATCTTCAAGAGGAAGCGAATGTCGAACGTATTCGAAGCCCTGGCCCCCCGCGGCCCAATCAAGGCCGGAGACGACAAGTGGGACGTGTTCCTGAGCTACCGCTCGGTCAACCGCCCCTGGGTGCTGCGCCTGTATGACCAGTTGCGCAATCTCGACTACGAAGTCTTTATGGATCAGTTCGTTCTGACGACCAGCGACGTCCTGAACACGAAGCTCGAAGAGAATCTGGAGCGCAGCGCCACCGCAGTCCTAATTTGGTCTTCTCGCAGCGAAGAGTCCAAATGGTGCCAAGACGAGTACAACGCGCTTCGCACGCTTGAGAAAGGTAAGTCAGGCTTTCGCTACGTGGTTCTCCGCGTTGACGAGATCGATCTGCCTTTATTTGCGAAGGCTAAGCTATGGGTCGACTTCGGTAACCAGCCCGATGGTCCAACTGGTACAGCGCTTCTTCGCTTGCTGCACGGCCTGCACGGTAAGCCGCTGCCCGACGAGGCTGTGCGCGTCGCCGCCGCTTACGACGACGCCGTCCAACGTGCGCTTGTCAAGATAAGCGCCGCGCGCAGCAACGGCGATCCCGACACACTGCTCGAACTGTCGAAGAGCGATGCGCCCGAATGGACCACCACCCCGACGCTGCCCTGCAAGGTGGCCGAGGCGTTGATCGCCCTTAAGCGTCCGAAGGACGCGGAGCCGCTACTCGACGCGGTGATGTCACGCTTTCCGCGCTCGGTCCGGCCACAGCAACTCAAGGGACTGGCGTTGGCGCGACAGGGGAAGTGCCGCGCCGCCCAACAAGTGCTGGGAGAGTTGCACGAGCTCGGCGAGAAGGACCCGGAAACGCTCGGCATTCTGGCGCGGACTTGGCGGGATCGCTTTGCTGAGTCCGGCGATCTGCTGCACTTGCGCAAGGCGCGCAACTTATATGCGGAGGCCTTCGAGTCCACGCCGTCGGACTATTACACAGGCGTGAACGCCGCGGCCAACAGCGTGCTGCTCGACGAGTTGACGGTGGCCGATAAATTGGCCGCGGACGTCGAGAAACTGGTTGGCGCCAAGCCGCGCAGGGGCGACTACTGGGCCACCGCAACAGTCGCCGAAGTGCAGCTCATCCGCCGCCGTTTTGCTGACGCGGCGAAGCTTTACGCCGCGGCGGTGGAAGACGACCCCGAGGCAAAAGGCAACCACGAAAGCACGCTGGCCCAGGCGCGTCGCTTGATGCACAAATTGGGCCCCAGCGCTGACGAACGCGCGGCGATCGAAAGGGCTTTCGGAGGATAGCGACCATACCGTGACGGCTCCGAAGAGCACCTCCTACTCTTTGGAACGACGCGGTTAGGGGATCGCGCGCATCCGCCAAGCCCGTCGCGCCTTAAATCTCCGGCAGGGTGAAGACGGCGCAGGGAGATGCGATGCCGCGCAGCGCATGCGTCCCGAGGGGAATGAGCCGCATTCCGGTCTCCGCAGCGAATGCGCCCGAGATCACGACGGCCTTGTCGAGCGGACGGCACAGCCCTTCTATCCGGCTGACCAGATTGACGGCGGGGCCGATCGCGGTGAAATCCAGCCGATCGGCCGCGCCGATATTGCCCCACAGGATCTCGCCGAGATGCAGCGCGACTCCGAAGGGCAAAGGCGGTTGGCTCTCCCGCCGTCGCGCTTCGTCGAGATGCGCCATTCCGGCGCGCGCGGCGGAGACGGCGCGGAGCGCAGCCTCGCAGGCGCCGCGGGGTGACCCGACGACCGGAAAGATCGCCAAGACGCCGTCGCCGATGAATTTCAACACTTCGCCGCCGAAGGCGTGGACCGAGAGGGCGATGCGGTCGAACCAGGCGTTGAGGGCGGCAATGACTTCCCCAGGGGGATTGCTCTCGGAGAGCGCCGTGAAGCCGCGTAGATCCGCGAAGAGCAGCGCCGCCTGGATCGTCTCGCCGACGCCGCGGCGCAAGGGGCCGGCCAACACCCGCTCGGCGCTGCGTTTGCCGAGATAGGCCTCCAAAGCCGCCGCCAACGTGGCGCGCGCCGTCAGAGCGGCGAGCGGCGCCGCCGCGAAGCGCGCGGCCTCGCTGAGGCGGCTCGCTTCGTCCGGCGTGAAGGGACGCGGCCCGATCCAGCCGAGGAAAGGCCCGTCCGGCTTCGGCCCGACCGCGTCTTCGTGCAGGACCCCGGCCGCGAGGTTTTCGAGCCAGCGCCGGCCGGCGTCGCCGGCCGGACTTACCGCCCCGGCCACTCCTCCCGGCGCGAATCCCAAGGCCTCGATCACCTGTCCGCTTTCGGCCCGCCACAGCAACGCGCGCCTTGCGATGAGCGGGTGCGGTGCCGCCAAGGTCAGCGCGCCGCCGGCGAGCGGCACGCCGTCCTCGATCAGGCGCGCGCCGAGCTTCGCCAGCAAAAGGTCGGCGCCCGGCGTCTCGGCGGCCGCGTCGACGAGAAAGGCGAGCGTCGAGGTGAGCTGCATGGGTCGATCATGGGCTTGACACGGCGCCATTGTCATCAGCTATTCGGGGGGACTTCACTCTGGCGCCGCCGCTCATGTGGCGGCAACCTAAGGAGGCTGTGATGCCGGCGCCGCCCCTGGTCCGCGAGACCCATATCGCCGCCCCGCCCGCCACCGTCTTCGCCTTCCTGACCGATCCGGAAAAGATCCTGAGCTGGATGGGCGCCGAGGCGACGAGCGAGGCGCATGTGGGCGCACTCTATCTCGTCAAGGGCGTCGGCGGGCAGCCCTCCCGCGTGGCGCGTGGCGCGTTCCGCGAGGTCGTGCCGGTCCATCGGCTCGCCTACAGCTTCGGCTGGGAGGGGAGCGAGGCGGTGCCGCCGGGATCGAGCCTGGTCGAGATCGACCTGATCGAACGGGATGGCGGCACCTTGCTGCGCTTCACCCATAGCGGTCTTCCCGACGCCGGGCAGGTCGCTGCCCACGACCACGGCTGGGAGCGCTTGCTTGCGAGACTGGCGATGGCGGCCACCGGCCAAAATCCCGACGCAGATGCTGGCGCGGCGCCCCGTGACGCTTAAACCGACATTGGCGCGAAAACGGCGGCCGTATGCGCGGCCTTGAACCAAGGAGGCTCCGATGCCTGCACCATTCGTGGTCCAGCGCGAGACCCATATCGCGGCCCCGCCCGCCACCGTCTTCGCCTTCCTGACCGATCCGGAAAAGATCCTGAGCTGGATGGGCGCCGAGGCGTCGACCGAGGCCCATCAGGGCGGACTCTATCTGGTCAAAGGCGTGGGCGGGCGCAACGCAGCCCGCGGGGCGTTCCGCGAGGTCGTGCCCGTCCATCGGCTCGCCTACAGCTTCGGCTGGGAGGGGGACGACACTATGCCGCCGGGATCGAGCCTCGTCGAGATCGACCTGATCGAACGGGACGGCGGCACCCTCTTGCGCTTGACCCATAGCGGTCTGCCCGACGCCGAGCACCAGGAAAGCCACGGCAAAGGTTGGACGCATTATCTCGGTAGATTGGCGGCAGCGGCCGCCGGCGGAAATCCCGGCGTCGATACAGGTCCACAGCTGGGTGATGCTTGAAGCGACATCCGGAAACCAGGGCAAAATTGCCGGGCGCGGCCGACGCGAGCGGCGACTCGTGGACATTCCCTGCTCTCGCTCAAGAATTCCCTGCACATTCCCTGCTCCGCGTAGAAAAACTCCCTGCTCGCCCGCGTAGGGAATTTTGCTGTAAGACCCGGGAAACTTTCGCCTTTTCGGCCCGAGTTTTGCCGATTTCGGCCGAAAAGCGAAATATTCCCTGCATTTTTCCCTGCCGCAGGGGATTTTCCTGCTCCGCGCGGCATTCCGCCGCCATGGATTACGTTTGTCGCGCCAGTCGCGGCGCGACCCCCTCGCGCATGACCAGGCGGCGCAAGGGGCCGATTGCCCCGAGGGCCGCAAGGCCGGCTCCGCGGGCGAAATCGAGCGGCGCAAACCGGGTGAGCAGCGCCCGGTTGAGGCCGTCGACCACCCCGGTGCGCACGGCGATGTCCGCCCGCCGCGCGCGCTCGTAGGCCTCGAGAGCGCCGCGGCCGCCGATGTCTTGGCCTCGCATCCGCGCTTCGACCGCTGAGGCGACGATCGCCTCGACGTCGCGCAGGCCCAGGTTGAGCCCCTGCGCGCCGATCGGCGGAAAGGCGTGCGCCGCGTCGCCGACCAGCGCCAGACGCGTGGCCGTGATGTTCGGCAGGACTTGGCGAACCATGGGGAACACGCCCGGCCGCCCTTCGAGCCGCATCGCGCCGAGCATCGAGCGGGCCTGGCGCTCGATCTCGCGCCCGAGCGCATCGGCGTCGAGCCCCTCGCGCCGGCGCGCCTCGGCGTCCGACATGACCCAGACGAGGCTGGAACGGTTCGCCGCGGCTTCGCTTGGCGGCAACGGCACCAGCGTGAATGGTCCCTGCCGGGTGTGAAACTCGGTCGAAAAGTCGCGATGGGGCAGGCGGTGGGTCAGGAGCGCGGTCAGCGCGCTTTGCGGATAGCGGTGGGCGCGCACCGAAAGGCCGCCGGCGCGGCGCGCGTGCGACGCCCGGCCGTCGGCCCCGACGACGAGGGCGGCGGCGACGAGGCGCCCATTCTCGAGCCGCGCCAGAGCTCTTTCTCCGGCGAAATCGTAGGTGGCGACTGCGGTCTTGATCCGCTCGACGCCCGGCGTCCGTTCCGCCTCGAGGGCGAGCGCGTCGGCCATGCGGTCGTTCTCGACGTTCCAGCCGAAGGTTTCGAGGCCGATCTCCGAGCAGTGAAACTCGACCGGCCGGGGTGGAAAGAGCGCGCCCGTGTCGTCGATCAATCTGAGCGCGCGCATCGCCGCCGCATGGGGTTCGATCGCCGTCCAAAGTCCGAGCAAGCCGAGGTAGGCGATGGACGGGTCGAGCATCGCGACGGTGCGGCCGCGCGCCGTCCGCTCGTCCGCCCCGCATGAGACGACGTCGAATCCCGCCCGGGCGAAAGCGATCGCCGCGGTGAGGCCGGCCAGTCCCGCTCCCGCGATCACGACGTCGCAGACGCGCTCGGCGGACTTTTCCACGTCTTTCATCATCGAACTCTCACACGCCTGCGGTGTTAGGCGGCCTCATGACGCCTAAGCGAGACGCGCAGCCTCAATTTTGATAAGCCGAATGCAGCATGGTCAAGCCGACGTTGCGGGCTCTGGCGTTCTATATCGGAGGGGGAGGCGGACAAGGGCGCGGAATGTCGAACGAAAAGACGCCGGAAAAGGTAGCTCAGGCGGCGGGATTCTCCGTCCACCTCTTCACGGCCTCCGGCGGGGCCGTCGCGGTGCTCGCGCTTTATGCGGCGATTGAGCGCAACTTCCCCGCCTGCTTCGCCTGGCTCGGGCTTGCGTTCTTCATCGACGGGATTGACGGCACCCTTGCGCGCGCCGCCAAGGTGCACGTGACCGCGGCGTCGATCGACGGAGCGGTCCTCGATCTCGTGATCGATTTTCTGACTTACGTTCTCGTTCCGGTCGTGGCGCTGTGGCGGTCCGACCTGATGCCGACGCAAGTCTCGTTCTGGATCGGCCTCGTGGTGACGATCGCCTCGGCGCTCTATTTCGCCGACACCCGCATGAAGACGGACGACTTTTGGTTCCGGGGCTTCCCTGCGACCTTTAACATCCTCGTCCTTTATCTTTTCATCCTTCGGCCGCCGTGGGTGGTCAGCGCCGCAATCCTGCTCGCGGCGTCGGCGATGATGTTTTCGCCCGTCGTGTTCGTCCATCCGCTGCGGGTGGCGAAGCTGCGCGGGCTGACCATTGCGATGGCCGTCGCCTGGTCCCTCTTCGCGGCTGCGGCGATCTTCGAGAAGCTTTCGCCGTCAGGATGGGTCGTCGGCGGCCTTGTCGCCACCGCAGTCTATTTCCTCGCCTTGCCGCTCTTGAGGCGCTCGCCCTGGGCGTGAGGAGCGCCGCGGAAGCGCGGCTGAATCGCCTTGCCGCCCGGCTCGAATCCTTGCTATAGGCCGCCGGTCGCGGCGCGCCAAAGGTTCGTCGCCGGCCTCGTGGCGGAGTGGCTACGCAGAGGACTGCAAATCCTTGCACCCCGGTTCGATTCCGGGCGAGGCCTCCAATAATTCAATGGGTTAGCCGACGCTCCTGACACCAAAAAAAGCCAAGTCAGCGCTTCGTCAGTCTCAGGCGGCGTCTAGGCGGGACGGTAAGGCCGCCGGCTCGCGCCTCGGACCAACCTGTCATTCGGCGTCCAATCGGGACCCCGGTCGTTATCGTCGCAAGTATTTGAATAAACATGGGTATTGCGCCCACGGGTGGGGTCCCGATTGGACGCCGATCAAATCACCCCGAAATCGCCAATTCTAAAGCTATCCTAGCGAGTTAGCGCTCGGTTTGGGTGGGGTCCAAGTTCGACGCTTATTCACAGCCCGCGCGCTCCAAATGCTCGACGAGCCGCTTGGCGGCGATCTCCGCCATGATCTCATCGGCGTTGTGGACGCGCTTGCGGCCCTGGAAGCGCAAGGCGAAGGCGAGCGCATCCGCGACGTCTTCGCGGGTGCCGGGGGTAAGGCGTTTGGGTGTGTCGGGCATTCGATCAGATAGGCGATTAACGAAGCGAGCCAACAGGGAACACGAACTTCGACCTAAACCGGCGCGCCAGTCCCCGACCCTACCTGTCATCCCCACCTACTCGGTAACTGAAGAGATCATGCAGCAGTTTGCGCTCATCTTTGTTCAACGGCTACCGAGCGGTGCGGTCAGCCCCGAAAGTCGCTCCGGCAGGATAGGTCCCATAAGCCTTGGGGCGAAGCAAGCAGGAGAGCGCAGTGCGAGGAAATCCGCATGCTGCGTTCGACGAGGCGGGGGCTGGAAACGCGGCATGGTCGAGATGGTGTGACACTCGCAGACGAAAGATCCTTCCGAAGCGTCGAGCGAATCCGTTCTTCCTACCATTCAGATCGCGGTCATCGAAGAGAGTTGGGCGCGGGAGCAGCCGCTCGATCCATACATGATCTATGTGAAGATCAAGCAAGCGCGACCTAAACGGCTGCAATCCTCCTTGTCGGCCTTCGCCGCAATCCGGAGCGCGGCATTCGACCTCAGCCGGCGTCGTCACAATGACCGGCATTGCCTTCGGGTAAATCGGCGACACGATCGCGTTGGCCTCCGTCGCGAGGAAACCGAATAGTTCATTGCCTGAAAGCGGCGCTCGCGCTGGAATTCGCCTCTTGTTACCGTCAGCGTCAGCAATCCGCCTTGGGAGGAAGAATGAGATGCTCAAGTCGTTCGCTGGCTTCGGCTCAGCCGGCATGATCGCGCTGGTGATCGCGTTTGCCGGGTCAACGCCAGGCGACGCCCAATCGGTCATGAAGCAGTGCGGCGACCAATGGCCGGCCGCCAAAACGGCCGGGACAACGAACGGTGTGGCTTGGCCTCAGTCCCTTTCGCAATGCCGCGCAAATCTGGAGACAGCCGGGATGGGAGGCGCCGCGGGTCCGGCCGGAGCGCAACTCGCACCCGCGCCGGCTCCGGCCCCGAGCTACGGGCAAGCGCCGACGCCCGCCGTTGCAAAGACGACAAGCCAATGCGACGCGGAATATGCGGCCAATAAGGCCGCAATCAAAGCGTCAGGAAAGACCAAGCGCGCGTTCGTAGCGGCTTGCCGCGCGGGCAATGAGACCACATTACGGGGCGCGCCCGCAACGGATTGAGTTGAGTAAAGTGTCGTAACGCTCCTGCGTAACGCTCGTAACGCCGCCGAAATCCCGAGCTCGCCGCGGCCGACCGAGTCCGCCTCAGCCGGCGATCGCCAGCGCCTCGCCGATTGCGCGCCAAGCCTGCTCGATGGCGACGTCGGTATACGCCCCGGCGCCGGAGTCCGAATTCGCGATCACGATGCGGCCGAAGGGCGCCCGGCCGACGACGTGGGGCTGGTCGGGCTCGTCCCAGTCCGGATCGAACAGCGGATTGTATTCGTAGGCGTAGCCGTGCGGCCAACGGTTGACGGTGATCGCGGCGATGTCGCGCGCCGGATCGAACCCGCCGTGCCCGAGGATGCGCGCCAGCTGGTCGCGGATGTTGCGCTCGAACGTCTCGAAGCTGGTGGCCAGAAGCTCCCTTTGTCCGGCGCGGAACTGCGCTCTCGGCTCGAGGCCCGGCCGGCACGGCGTGCGCGTCATCCGCACGAGGATCGGCGCGTCGGGCGAACGCACGCTCGTGTAGGCGCCGATATCGACCACGGCGTTCAGACGCAGCGAGTCGTGGTACGATCCGGGCGCGTAAACGCTCGTGACGCCGAGCGCCTTGAAGGCGCGCCAGTTGCCGAGCGCGACCGTGGTGTAGACGAGCGGCGTCTTGACCAGCGAATGGAGGGCCTTGCGCTGCCGTTTCGGCATTTCCTGGCACAGATAGGGGATCATGCAGGCCCAGCACGCGAGCACTGCGGCCCTTGCCCGCGCTGTGTGAAGAGTTCCGTCGCGCGCGTAGGCCACCTCGACCTCCCGCGTCCGATCCCCGACGTTGCGAACCGCGAGCGCGGTGCTGTTGAGTCTGATGCGCACGGGGGCGCCGGGGCGGTCGAGCTCGCGATAATCGGCGCGCGCGGTGACGACGTCCTCGGCGTCGCCGCCCGGCATCGCCGCCGGGACCAGTCGGCGCACTAGGAGGCGTGCGATCGAGGCGTTGCCGTCCGGGAAATGAAATTGCGCGGAGCCCCCGGTCTCGGCGTAGCCTGCGGCGGTGAAGCCCATATGCGGTGCCGCGCCAGGCTCGAGATCGAGCCCCTGAAACCCCGGGAAATCGAACGGTCATACCTCGAGCGCCCCGACCGCCTCGATTCCCACTCCCCACTCCTCGTGCGTCATCGCCTGGAAAAAGGGCAGGACCCCGGGATCGGCCTTGATCACCTTGGTGAGATAGTCGGCGTAGCTCATCCGCGCGAGCCGGGCCTTCTTCTCGTCCGAGGAGAGGCCGGGCAGGTAATCGCGCTTCTCCTCGTAGATCCTGGCGACGTCGGCCTTGACTGCCGGCGATAGCGGGGCGCCGCGCAGCAGCTCGGGCCAGGGCGTCGCGCCCACCCCGACGACGAGCCGGTCGGCGCCAAAGGTCTCGCGGTCGAAGAACAAGCCGCGCGCGAGTCCAAGCGAGGGGTAGAAATCCCTCTTGACGCAGCGCGCGTCGAGCCCGACCGGATCGACGCCGAGCTCCCGCAGGAGTCCGGCGGCGGCGACGCCATATGGTCGCGGACTGTCGATCGCCCACGTCCCCCCGTTCATGAGCTCGGTTCGGCCGCCGAGGGAAAATTCGTTGCGCTTGGCGTGGCCGCCGAAATCGTCGTGGTTGTCGAGGACGAGCACCCGCGCCTGCGGCTTGGCCGCGCGAAAGAAGGCGGCGGCGGCGAGGCCGCTGATTCCGCCGCCGACGACTACGAGATCATAGCGCTCGTCGGCGGCGTCCGACGCGGCGGGCGGCGGTGGCGCGCCGTCGCGCAGGCGATGGGCGGCCTCGAAAGATCCGGGGTGGCTGCCGCGCATTCCGATCAGCGCGGGCGGGTAATAGCCGGGCTCGTCCTGCCGCGCCCCCGACCCACCGAAGGCGGGGCCGGCGAGCGCGGCGCCGATCGCGATGGCGGCGCTGCTGAGAAAATCGCGCCGGGCGATCGGGCGATCCATCCCCAGCTCCCGGTCGCGAGCGCCGCCGCGTCCCTCTTCTCGCATGACTCGCGTCCCCCGCCCGGCGCGGGCCTGCCCGCGCGAGTCGCCGCTTCCTGAAATATTAACTCGGCGACGCTGTTGCGGTTCCGCGGCAATGGGTTGACATGCGCTTGGTCGCGGAACTGACCGCAATTCCACGGCATTTTATCAGTTGAGGACTGGATTTCGCTGACACGCTCGTCTCGTAATTTCGCGTAATTCGGAGCTCGCAGCCGCGTCTGTGATGAGCTTGGGACGGGAGCGCCTGCGCGCGCCGCGATAGCCTGCGAAGGCGAGACCCGCGAAACCCGCCAGCAGCATTTCCCCAGGTCTAGGGCTCCGGCGTCGCCATGAGCGTGTCATAAGCGACCTCGGATATGATGAGATGTCCCGCGGCGGTCGGATGCGCCATGTCCCAATGGAGCTACTTCTCCTGGCCGGCGAGCGTCGGCGAGCAGAGCGCGCCCGAGGACGTGCGGCCGCTTCCGGGCGCCCGCGGCGAGCACCTCAAATCGCCTTTGCCAGGCTGTTGTCGGCGGCGGCCGCGGTAAGGGGCGGCACGTTTGAAGAGGAGGAAAGATGAAGAACGCCCTTAGGTCCGGTCTGCTGGCGTCATTCGCCGTTGCAGTTATAGCGGACAGTGCCGAGGCGAAACCGCCGTCCATCGTTTACAGCAGCTCAGGAAGCTGCATCGCCTCGCCATTCGGTTTCACGGCGAAATTGCAGCCAGTCAATTCCGGCGTGTCGTGGAGGACGACGTTCAACGTCGTGGGCACCGGGGATGAGAATGGGAACGTGCGCGAAGTCGGCCAGTCCGTGGACAGCGCGTCCTTCAGCGTCGGGCCGCGCATGCATATGCCTGCGGCAAACGCCTACACGGATACATACGTTTCAAGCGTCATCGGCCCCAACGAAGACGGCAGCTTCACATTGCGCTTAGGGATGCAGAGCGGAACGTTTACCGCCGGTCCGAATGCCGGGGTGAATTTCACGATTTCCGGCCTCGAGCTCAAGGGTTGGATCGGCGCCAACAATTTTGGCGTCTACGGCGGCAGCGGGTCGCCGGTAGTGCAGGCTTTCACGTTGTCGGACGGCACCAAATATCAGCGGATTTGCACGTCGCTGAGCGTGTCAACCGCTCCGCGTCAGTAGTCTACCGAGCTGCCGGCGATAGTGTTAAAAACGCCGGTGAGAGAAATCTCCATCAGACGGTCGTGCTGATGACGCCCGAGGAGATGGATAAGGCCGCCAAGAAGACGGTCAGCTATCGGGCCCCGGGGCACTAAGCCCGCGTCTCGTCGGGCGCGCTTCCACCGCGCCCCTTCGGCCGGCATAAGTTGTACCGGCGGGCAGGATCGCTTCGCGCTCGCGCTGGCGAGCCTCCCTATAGGCTTCGGCGCCGTGGTCGCTGTAGGGCCTCGGCGTCGGCTTGCGCCAGCCGTTCGGCTTGCCGGCGACGTCGGAGCCATTGCAGCATTGTCGCGTCTCTTGCCCCGGCTTACCTCCGATTACGTCGGCGGGGCGCTTCTCGCCTTTAGGGCCGCGGGGCATTGGCGTTCCCGTCAACCAGAGTACCAATCAGTCGCAACAGGGCTTGGTGCTCGGGGGCAATAGGCCCGCGATTGAGAAAGGCTCCAATTTCGATGTGAGTGGTCGCGCCGCCAGATGGAAGATTCGCTTTGTGCACGACATATGCGTGCATGGTGTCGTCGTTGCGACCGAGATACCACCGATCACCATTCGAACTTGCGGCAAACTCTCTGAGACGGCCTTCCTTACGGGCGACGTCTTCCAAGCCCTTCAGAGTTTCAACGATAAAAATCTCAGCTCTCACGCGCGAGTCGAAAAATTGCTCGCCAACAATTTTCTCGTCGACTTTGATCACTGCCTTATAAGGCAGTTCCCCGGCGGGCGCTTCGATGATCTCTCCGGTGGCCTTTGACATCGCGCGCTCTTTGCTCCTGTGAAATCATAGCATGGGACGGTGGGGCGCGACGAGCGTTTGTCAAGAGCGCCGCCAGCGGCCCCATCATGGATCCGGCAGACGCAAGATGCGCCCGAACGGCCAGCGCTTGGCACTGTAGCCCGCTCCGCTTCGATCTGGCGTGCCGGTGCGTAGCAGCGGGTCGAGGCGGCGTTCCCTGACCAGTATGCCGACGTCGGTCCGCGATGCGAGTTTCGTCCACGGGTTTTGTCTACTGTGGGGTTTCGTCAACCAGCATCTTATAGCCGTTCGCCCGGTTCTCCTTTCAGCGGGCGGTGATCCGATCTGCGATGCTGAAATCGCCTGACGCGATGGTGGGAAGTTGCGAGCCCTCCAAGTCCCGTCAGGCTTTCTTTAGGACGGCGGCCTGGCTACGAGTGATGTGCGGTCGATCAACTGTTGCAAGACCGGCCTCGGCGGCAAGCGCCAGTTCGGTCTCGAACTCGTCCTTGCTCACGTGTCCGGCGGGTTCGGCCAGCAGCAGGGTCGCGCCCGATTTCATGGCCCGCGCCGCCTCGGCGAAGAACTTCGCGGCGGAAGGCATCTCATGCACGACCGCGAACGCGAGGACGAAATCAGCCGCGCCGTCGCAATCCTCAAGGCCCATCGTCGTCGCTGCGGCCAGGCGCGTCTCGATGCGGTCGATGAGCCCTGCTCGTTCCGCTCGTCGCCGCAGCCCTGCGATCATTTGCGGCTGCACGTCAACGGCGATAACACAACCTTCAGGTCCGACCAGCCGCGCGAGTTCGAGCGTGAAGAAACCCATTCCCGGCCCCGGCTCCAGGGCCGTCATGCCGATGCGCACGAAGGGCTTGAGCATCCGGACAGGATTCTGTGCGAGTTTGCGAATGGGGCTCGCGAGAATGTAGCCGACCCACCAAGGGCAGACGCCGCGTTCGGCCATGACAAACTGCTTTAGATCGGACCGAAGCGTCCCGCCCGATAGTCGGCGTAGGCTTGTTCAATCTCTGCCTCGGTATTCATAACAAAAGGCCCGCGTGCGACGACCAACTCATGTAAGGGACGACCGGCATAGAGCAGAGCCCGCAATGGTTTGTCCTTCGCTCGGATCGCCACTTCGGATGCCTCCCGGCTCGCGCCGCGCGTGAGCCAAGCTACGTCGCCCGCTGCTACGACCTTGCCTTCAGCGCCGATGGACGCCTCGCCCTCCAGTACCACAATGACCGCATTGTAGTCGGCGGGGAGATCCTGGCGAACCGAGGCGTCTGGGTCGAGTCGGATTTCAACCATTGTGATGGGCACAAAATTCCTCGTCGTCCCTGTCACCCCGCCTGATTCGCCTGAGAAAACCCGAACCTCCACGCCTGGTTGTCGGCGCGCAGGAGCAGCATCGCCGGCAAGATCCTGGTAGCGCGGCGCGGTCATTTTGTCGGCCGCCGGCAGATTGACCCAGAGCTGGAGGCTGTGAACGGTGACGCCTTCGGCGGGGATTTCATTATGGATCAGTCCGCGGCCGGCGGTCATCCATTGCACGTCGCCTGGCAAAATCGTGCCTCCATGCCCCTGATTATCGTAGTGATCGATGCGGCCCTCGACGACATAGGTCACGGTCTCAATTCCTCGATGCGGGTGCTTGTCGAAAACACCGCGCGGGAACCAATCCTCCATCAGTGCCAAAAATGGGTCCGTAGCTGCGAAATCCCCGCGCATCGCCGCCGACACCAGTGGCCTAACGCGATGCTGCGGCGTCATTCCTTATTGAACCTCCGGTCTTGCGACGCCAGCATCGAGGCGACGCTCTTCGCCGCGAAGGGCTTTCCGCGCTCGTTGAGGTGCCCCTCAGCGGCCAGCGCCTTTGAGATCGCCCGCAAGCTTAGTCCCCGCTGCCCCTTGGGCCGGGCGAGGTCCTGCGCCCTCTTGAACGACCTCCGGGCGCGCCTCGGCGTGGCTCTTGCGACCGTCGACCTTGACGCCGGTCGCGCGTTTGCGCCTGCGCGCAGCCGCCAATTTGGCGACCAACGTCGTAGCTCACGGGGCACGATATGTTGAAGGTGCGAGGCGTGACGCTGATCGCTGCATCGTCGCCCATGCACTTCATCGAGGACACGCCGACCGCTAGGCTCGTGCGCCAGGTCCTGGGCGCGATTGCCGAGTTCGAGAAGACGGTTCCAGCTTCGATGTGAACACCGAGGTTGCGTTGCGGTTAAAGGGTTCGCACAGCTCTGTGGCCCGCCTGAGACCGTAGGGATGCGATCAACGCCTGGATCGGCCTCGTGCCACGTCAGGCCCTGGACTATCTCCGCGAACCGGATTTGTTGACGACCTATTTAAGGGCTTGGTCGTAATGAGGTTCATCCAGTGGACCAGGCACGAATGTCAATCTGATCCGCGCAGGCTGCCGGACGAGGCGGGCAGCTGAAGGACAGATTTAAGAAATCTTTATCAATGTCTGGTGAGGTAGGCTCGCTGGCGGGCGCCCGAGTAGTTTCACATGAGCGATCCCGACTGGCTGACCTCCCACGACGACAAGGCCTATGGTCGCGACACGCGAGGCCTTATCCTTCGGATTGTTGTGGTTGCGTTTCTTCTTGTGCTCTTCTGGCAGGCGATCATCGCCGCCGGAAGGCTGTGACTTGCCAGAGATGTAAATTCGATTGACGCCTTTGAGCGCGGGCAATCAATAGCTCCCACGACGAGTTCATTCTCTGAGGATGATTCAGCCCATGCGGCAGATCTGGATTTCGAAGGCGGGCCCACCCGAGAGTCTTGTCGTCAAAGTAGGCTGCGCGTTCTCGCTCAGGCCGGCGCCGCGCAGAGCTTTCCCTGGGACGCGCGCCGCACACTCTACTGGCGCACCGTCTTTCCGCAGATTTACCCCTCTCACCGCTGCTGGCCAACATTTACATGCGACGGTTCGTGCTGGGATGGAAGATGTTCGGGCTCGAGCGAAGCCTCGGCACGCGGCTCGTGACCTATGCGGACGACCTCGTGATCCTGTGCAGAAGGGGCAAGGCCGAAGCGGCCTTGCAAAGCCTGCGCGAGATCATGGGCAAGCTGAAGCTGACGGTGAACGAGGAGAAGACGCGCATCTGCAGAGTGCCGGAAGGAGAGTTCGACTTTCTGGGATACACGTTCGGGCGAATGTTTTCGGCGAGGACCGGCCAAGCCCGTATCGGCTACCGGCCGTCAAAGAAAAGCATTCAGCGCGCGGTCGAGAAGGTCCACGCGCTGACCGACCGATCGGGCACATGGCAAGAGACCACAAAGCTGGTGGGCAAAGTGAACCGCACGCTGTGCGGGTGGGCGAACTACTTCCAAGTAGGAACCGTCAGCAAGGCGTATCGGGCGCTCGATGCTTACGCGGCGATGCGGTTGCGCCGGTGGTTGCGCTTCAAGCACAAAGTCAGGCGGCGAAGGGGCGGGAGCTATCCACTCTCGCACCTCTACAGGTACTTCGGGCTCGTACGTCTGAGCCGGCTTGGGCACGACGTGCCGTGGACGAAGGCGTGAGGTCTTGTCCGAGAGCCGGATGCGGGTGATCCGCACGTCCGGTTCGATGAGGGGGTTGTGTCAAGAAGACGCGCAAGCGTCATGCTGTACGAGAGATGAAGGTGGACCCTTCGAAGTCGCCTTGTAGGAGGAGGCTTCAAACCGCCATGAGCTGCTACGGTCAAAAGCCGCGGTGGTGAACGTCATGGTCAAAAGGCGTGGCAGTGATCACGTCAGGTATGGATGAGAGAGACGGGCGCAAGCGAACCTCTGACGACGCATCGAAACGAACTTGGACGACATCGAAACCGGGGTCTCCCTCTTGCTCCGGGATCAGCGTGGAAGATACCTACTTACTGACCACGCGGTGTCCGGTGTTCAGGAGGCGTGACTCTCATCTGGGCCTTCGTACGGAACTTGAGACCCTGGTTGGCCATGCCAAGGGAAAAGGCACAAGCGGTTGACCCGCGAGGCTGAAAGTTACCGATGGGCCAGTCAGGCGCGGACCGCCCCATAGTAGTGACGAAGCGGGGTAATGCCCGTGGAGCGAAGGGGGTGGGCCACTCACGGCGTTTGTTGGGTCAACGGGAGACCGGAGGAACTCAGCCTGTCTCGCCGGAAGGCGCCAGCCTTCGTTGAGTGGCACGAGCCGGATGAGGCGAGAGTCTCACGTCCCGATCTGTGAGAGGCTCGGGGTGAAATTCCCCGGGCCTACTCGGCGTGTGGAAACGGAGCTACGGCTGAGCCACTAAGGCACCGCCAGACGAAAGGGGCGGCAACAGACATGCTCAGCCTAACGCCACCGCGCCACACTCCTACTCTACGCGTTTGAGACGTTCGAGGCGACGTCGCGGGTCGGCCTTAAGTCCGGCTTTGGGGTGACCCGGCAAACCGGAGCGGATTCACCGAGGTATCAACTCCCGTCCCGTTTATCCGGGTGACATCGGTTCATAGTTCGCTGCGCGCGAAAACCCACTTCGGAACTTTCGCTCTGTTGACGTGGATCATTGCAGCCCGCGTGAGACGGTCTAACCTTGCCAAAAATGGAAGAAGCGAGGCGCGAAGGTCGCCTCAGGAACGACAAACGACGGAGAAGCGACCTCACCTCTGAGCGAGGAGGTTAAGATGAGGCCCCATCTTCTGATGTCGGCCACGGCGGTCGCGATCGCGGCCGCGGCCATGATGGTGTTCCCCTCCCTATCTGCTGCGCAGATGCCGCCAATGGGCGGCGGGTATACGAATGTGATCGCCATCCCAGTTGACGATCCGGCCACCAAATCCATCGCCGACGCGCTGTTCAAGCCGACCGGCACCGGTCCAAGAATCCGGCCGCAGCATCGCGGCCACCGCTGGTATCAGCTTGATCTGAATATCGAAAGGGATCGGGTCTGTCTCATCGGGAGGGGATTCGCCTTTGCGGTCATCGCCCGGGGCGATAGGCGAGGGAAAGTCGTCTCGGCGCATAGGACCCGGGCGTTAGCCGAATTGGCCGCGAAGGCGTTCGGGGGGAAAAATCTCCCCGAAATCGTCGAAATCGCGACCTTCGCTTAAAGGCCGGTGCCGTCGCAGCAACCTTGTACAATCGTTTCTAGTTGAGTGAACGGGTGATTATAAAAGGCTCAATTCGCGTTAGGTTGACATGGCCATTTGAGCTCCTCCGCCGATGGCGGCATTGAGGCATGTTCGGGGCGTGGGATTGTGCTTGAGGCCGGCGAGGTGGAACCACCTGAGGTAGCTGTCGAGGTATTTTGTGGCGATGCCGCGATGGGGGCGCAGGAAGGTTTTGAGGCTCTCGTGGCGACTGTTGACGGTCTGGATGTGTAATTCGCCGCGGACACGTTCGCCGTTCGACTGGTTGAGCGCTTCATGGCTGACGCCGAGGGCGGCGGCGCAAGGCGGGTAGACGTTATTGCCGTCGGTGACGAGCAAGGCGTCCTTACCCAGAACGGGCGCCAGCACCGGCTTGATGGTCTGGACGGTCACGGCCGAGAGGACGGCGCTGATGGTGGCGCCGCTCCGGTCGGCGGCCACTAGGATCGGCGTCTGTTCGTCCGAAAGGCCGCGCTTGGCTGCCTTTCCGCCCCGCCTGCGAGCCTTGCGCCCGAGGCGACGCTCGCCCTTACGGCTTGATAATATGTAGGTTTCATCGACTTCGACGATGCCGCTCAACAGGCGCGTGGGGTTCTTGGCGGCGCGCAGGAAGCGATGTCGCCAGCGGAACGCCGTGCTCACAGCCACCCCGCACCGCTCGGCCGAGGCGGCCACCGTCTCGCCCTCGCTCAACGACTGACCAAAATCAAGCCAGCGTTCCTTCTTGCGCAATTGGGCCAGCGGCGTTCCGGTCAGCGCGTTGAAGCTTCTGCGGCAATCCTTGCAGCGGAAACGGCGCAGGCCGTCGGCTTGGCCCCCGCCCACCGACGCCCCGCTGCAGTGCGGACAGCGACGCGCCTCGCCCAAGCGCTCCTCGATCGCCGCCGCCACCGCCGCTCTGGGCTGCCGGCCGGCCAGCACCGCCTCGAGCTCTTGGCGCTGCTTCGCCGTCAGACCGTCGATCTCCGCCAGCCACGCTCGAAACATCCCCTGATCCATCGCAAACCCCTGTCAATCCATAATAAATCGTAGCACAAACAGGCGTGTCAATCTAACGCTAATTGAGCCTTATAAAACCATGAGGCGCCCCGCTATTGCTCAGCCTCGCGGATAAATGGAATAGATGCGGTGGAAGACCCTGTCCCCGAGCGCAACGCGCTCATGCCGGGCGGGTTCATATTCGATCGCGCGCGAAACTTGACTAAGGTTGCGGCCCCAAAAGGCGCGGTTCATGCTCAGCGCGGAAGACATTGCTGTAAAGGCCGTTGATCCACTGCCGCCCGCTCGAGGTCACGTTCAGGTACGATGGCGTTGTCACGGAGCTTCGGGCTTGCGGCCCTGAAAGCGCAAGGCGAAGGCGAGCACGGCGGCGACGTCGCGCGGGTCCGCGGGCGTCGGCTTGTCGGCGGGATCGGACATGCACCCACCATAGCCTAGGGGCGAGAACACAACGCGACATCGCAGATCGCAGCCGCAGACATTTTCCGATCAGCGAGGCTGCATTTTGCCGCTTCGAACGCGCATCGGATTGATCCATATCAAACTAAAGTCTGACAGATTGTGTATGAGGTTAGTGATTGAGAGGGGTCTTTACCGGGAGGTGGACGATGAACGGTCACGTTGTCGTTCATCGACGAATGGCGGTGTCGCTGAAAGCCCGGGATGCGAGCTGGCGTCGGGCATCAGGGGGGATGTGGCGTCTCGAGGAGAAGCGCGTGGCGCGCGTCAGGAGGCGCGTTGCGTTTGCGAGGATGGTTGCGACGACGCCGCATCCGCCCTGGGTCACGGAAGAAGCGGTCAATGCGCGACGGCCTCGGCATCTCTTGGAAGACAATCCGGCATCCGGGTGAGGCGGAGCAGAGAGCGGTCAGCCTCCCTCAGCCTCTCCATTCTGGTGGAAGCGCGATAATGGGGTCGGAATCAATACGATAAGGAGGTGGGGAGGAGGGTGACGATCATGTCGCAGAGCGATGACGTTAAGACAGAGGTGTTGAACGCGCTGTATTGGGACCTCGCGGTCCCGCGGCATAGGGTAAAGGTCGAGGTGGAAAACGGGTGGGTGACGATGTCCGGCATGGTCGATCGGCCTTATCAGCTCACATGCGCCGAATCCGACGCGCGCAGGGTTCCTGGCGTGGTCGGCGTCACCAATCAAATTCGGCTCGCGCCGGCGCCGGCGGAGCAAGGGTTCATTGGCAATTGGGGCGCAATCGCCCTCATGGGCCCCGCGGGAGCTGCAAATGGGCTCCCGAAATTGACGTCCCTCGAGCCAATTTATTGCAACGATCGGCGGTGGGAGGCCGTCTCGAATTAGAGCCTTGGAGGACACAGAGCATGAGCGCCATGGAAAAGGTGATCCGCGAACTGGCTTATGAGCTATGGGAGCAAGCGGGGAGGCCGGACGGTCGAAGCGACGAATTCTGGTTCGCAGCGAGGTACGAATTGGAACGCAGGGAGGAGACGGGAGAGACAGAGCTCGGCGCGCCGGTTCGCCTGCGTGCGGAGCCGTCTCGTCAAGAATCGGCCGCTGATTGGAGACTCGCGGCATAGCTGCGGCTCTGCAGCATCGCGAAAGGGCCCGAGGCGAACCGCGACTTCGCTGGCGCGGCGGCGGTTAGCGGTGGGAACGCGCGGGCGCGGGCCTTTGAACGTCTCGACGATGATCATCGGGCCCGCCGCAACACCGGTATCGACGCGCAGGTGAAGGGATTTCGGCCGCGCTGTCCGCCTCGGCGCACAGGCGCTCGGGCGGGGCCTTGGGCGTGGCAAGCAATTGGCGGGCGCGCTCGATGTTGCGGGCTCGAACCTTGCCGGCGAACAGGCCGTAGTGAAGCATTCTAAGCCGCGCAAGCGGCGTCTTCGGCCGCTTTGAGCGGCCCACCTCCTAAAGCCCCCGGCTTTGCCGGGCTTTGCCGGGGGACAATTACTGTTGTCCAATCATCGCTCAATTTGACCATTTAGCCAAGATGGCCAGTAATCGGGGCAAATTTCCGGGCGGAAGGGGGGAGTCAAGCGTCGGAAAGTATGATTCAAGCTGGGGATGTCCGTTGATTTGGGTGATCCGCTTGAGCGCATGACGCCGGCCGAGCTCATCGGCCTGGTTCGCACTTTGATTGGCGAAGTGACCCGCTTTCAGGCGGAGTACGAGAAGGTGAGCGGGGCGTTGGCCAAGCTGAGGGTCGAGCATCAGGCGGTCAAGGACGGACTGGCGCGATTGAAGAAACTGCCGCCGCGGCCGCCGCAGAAACCCTCGGGGATGGACAAGGCGACGGACCGACCGGATTCGCAAGCGAACGCGCCCAAGGGCGGGCGGTCGACGCAGCGGCGCGGCAGCAACCTGGACAAGCTGACGGTCACGCAAACCATCGAGGTGAAGGTCGACGCGCCAGCGGGTTCCCGCCACAAGGGCTACGAAGAGATCGTCGTTCAGGACTTGGTTCTGAATCCTTTGGTGACCCGCTATCGGCGCGAGCGCTGGCAAACGCCGGATGGGAAGACTCTGATCGCGCCGCTCGATCCCGGGATCGTCGGTGGCTATGGCCCGCATCTTCAGCGCCTGATCTTGATGCTGCACTTTCAGGGACAGATGACCTGCGAGCGGATTCTGGCGCTGCTGAACGGCGTCGGCGTGGTGATTTCGAAACGCCAGGTGGTGCGCCTGCTGGCCGCCAAGCTCGAGACGTTCCGCGCTGAGGACGCCGAGGTGCTGAAGACCGGATTGAGCAGCGCTTCCTTCGTCACGGTCGACGACACCGGCGCCCGCCATCGAGGCAAGAGCGGCGTGACGACCCAGATCGGTTCCGACAGCTTCACCACGTTTCGAACCGGCCCGAGCAAGTCCCGCCTGGCGTTCCTGCGCAATCTCCTGGGCGGCGCGGCCTCTTACGTGGTCAACGAGGCGGCGCTCGTCTACATGCGGGCTTGCAATCTGAGCCTCAGCCTCATCGACACGCTCGCGGGCCATCCGACGCGGCTTTTTGCGTCTCACGAAGACTGGACGAGCCATCTGAACGCGCTCGGATTCGCCGATCTCAGGATCACCCCCGATCCGGTGCGGGTCGCCAGCGAGGGTGCTCTGTGGGGCGCCGTTCGCGAGCAAGGCCTGCTCGGCCAAGCCATCGTCGTGTCAGACGGCGCCGGCCAGTTCCGCGTCGGCGAACACGCCTTGTGCTGGGTGCACGCCGAACGCCTGGTCCACAAGCTCATCCCCGCCAACGACAAGCAGCGCAACGCGATCGAGGTCGCACGGCGCATGATCTGGTGGTTCTATCGCGCCTTAAAAGAATACAAGCTCGCCCCGAGCCTCGAGAAAGCCGAGCGTTTGCGGGCGCAGTTCGACCGCATCTTCAACCGCTCCAGAACCGGCTACGCCACCCTCGACAGCCTGCTCAGGCGCCTCTTTCGCCTCAAGGACGATCTCTTGCGCGTCCTCGACCATCCCCATATTCCGCTGCACACCAACGCCTCGGAAAACGACATCCGCGTCTTCGTCACCAAGCGCAAAATCTCCGGCGGGACCCTCAGCGACAGAGGCCGCGACGCCCGCGACGTCATGCTCGGGCTCGCCAAGACCTGCAGGAAGCTCAAAATCCCCTTCTTCGACTATCTCGGCGCTCGCCTCGCCATTCCAGGCCCCGAAATCCCCGATCTCGCAACTCTCGTCAGGCCCGCCCCAAGCTAACGCCGCCCGGAAATTCGCCCCGGTTACGAATATAGGGGCAGAAACCTTGCATGATTTACGGCTATGCAAGGGTATCGACCGGCGGCCAGAGCGTCGCCGCGCAAGTGAAGGAATTGCGCGACGCCGGATCGGGGTGCGCTCGCATTCAAGCTGACTATAGCGGCGCGCCCGCTTCCCCGCGGGAACGTCTGTCAATCCCCTCAAATTTCAAAACTGAGACACTACCCATTCGCCGCCTTCCGTGCCCGGTTGGAAGCGGGCGGCCGCTCCTGCTACAACATCGGGCGGTAGCAAGAAGAGCGACTTTCGACGAGCGGCGGAGCGATAGATGGCCACGACTGACGACATCCTGTCCGAAATCGACGCCGAACAGGGGCGGGCCCTCGAGAGGCTGTTCGCCTTTCTCGAGATCCCATCGATATCGACGGCGCCGGCTCATTTTCCCGACTGCGACCGCGCCGCCGACTGGCTGGTGTCCCAGCTCGCCGAGCTCGGCTTCGGAGTCGCCAAGCATCCGACCGAGGGACGGCCGATGGTCGTCGGCCACGTCAAGGCCGCCCGCCGCGACGCGCCGCACGTGTTGTTCTACGGGCATTACGACGTGCAGCCGGCCGATCCGCTCAGCCTCTGGCGCAACCCGCCTTTCGAGCCCACGCTCGAAAGCGGACCGCGCGGCGAGCGCATCGTGGCCCGGGGGGCGTCCGATGACAAGGGTCAACTGATGACCTTCCTCGAGGCCTGCCGCGCGTTCAAGAAATTCGGCGGTCCGCCGTGCGCGGTCACCGTGTTGGTCGAGGGCGAGGAGGAGACCGGCTCGCCGTCGCTGCCGGCGTTCCTCGCCCAAAACGCCAAGACGCTCAAGGCCGACGTCGCCCTCGTCTGCGACACCGGCATGTGGGGCCCGTCGACGCCGGCGATCACCACGGCGCTGCGCGGCATCGTCAGTTTGGAGCTCATCCTGCGCGGCGCGAATCGCGATTTGCACTCGGGCATTTATGGGGGCGCCGCCGTCAACCCGATCAATGTCCTCTGCCGCATCCTCGGCGACCTGCACGACGCGAAGGGGGCCGTCGCCCTCCCCGGCTTTTACGACGGAGTCGAGGAGCTTCCTGATGAAGTTCGCGAGCAGTGGAGCGAGCTTCATTTCGACGCCGGCGCGTTTCTGGGCGACGTCGGCCTGACGACGTCGGCCGGCGAGCGCGACCGCACGCCGCTCGAGCAGCTCTGGTCGCGCCCGACCTGCGACGTCAACGGGATCGTCGGCGGCTACACCGGCGAGGGAACGAAGACGGTGCTGCCGGCCGAGGCCCGCGCCAAGATCTCTTTCCGGCTGGTGGGCAAGCAGAGCCCCGAACGCATTGTCCAGTCGTTTCGGTCCTTCGTCGCCTCGCGCCTGCCGCCCGACGTGAAGGCCGAATTCATCAGCCATGCCGGGAGCCCGGCCATCTCGCTGTCGAGTTGCAACGAGGCGCTCCGCCGCGCTCGCCGGGCGCTCGAGGCCGAGTGGGGGAAGCCGGCGGCGCTCGTCGGATGCGGCGGCTCCATCCCGATCGTCGGCGCGTTCAAGCGCGAACTCGGCATGGACAGCCTGCTCGTCGGCTTCGCCCTGGAGGACGACAACGTTCATTCGCCCAACGAAAAATACGAGCGGACGTCGTTCCACAAGGGCGCGCGCTCATGGGCGCGGATCCTCTCCGCGCTCGCCGCATGAGCGCGGCGGGCGCTCCGACGGAAGAAATGCGATGACCGCCGAACGTCGCGCCCGGCAGCGCGACCGGTTACTCGCCGCCCTCGCAGAAGCCCCCGTCCTGATGGGCATTCTCAACGTGACGCCGGACTCCTTCTCGGACGGCGGGCGCCATTACGAGACGGACGCCGCAATCGAGCGGGCGAAGGTCATGGCGGCGGAAGGCGCGGCGATCATCGACGTGGGCGGCGAATTGACCAGGCCCAGCCACACGCCGGTCAGCGCCGACGAGGAGCTGGGCAGACCTCGTCGCGCAGCGCCTCGTTCTCGACCGCGGCGCGCTTCGCACGCTCCTCGGCCTTCGACCAGGCGCGCGCCAGCGCAGCCGCGAGCCCGACCGCGAGCGCGAGCGCGACGATCGCCCCCGCCTGAAGGCTCAGCGCATGCGCAGCAATGATCGCGCCCGTGTCCATCGAAGGCCCCGCCATCCGAGACTGAGAATCTCAGACCGGGGTTGAGATATCCTTTTCGAGGATTGCGCGGGGCTGTCGCGGGCGACGGGGCCGCCGCTTTGGAGGGCGCCGGGCCGAGAACCGGGGTCCTGGCGGTGACGGCCTAATTAGGGTCGCGACGCGGGCTTGTACCAGATATTGGGGTTCAAGACCTGCGCGGCCATACCATTCCCGGGCGCGAATCGGGACTTTTCAAGGGGTTGCGGCGCCATTTCCGGGCGGCGCAACTCCCAACCGGCGTCTTGTTCCATCCAAAGAGTCCGCGAAGCGGGCGTCTCGAGGGACCTGCTGGCGGAGCCAGCGAGCATCCTTCGAGGCCCATGACGATGGGCGCATCGGGAACGGCGCCGAAAATCCTTTCCAATATGCGCCGTGAGCCCGCCCGAAACCGGAAAACGCACGCAAACAGGACCGAAAAACCCTTCCTTTTCCTTCCCTTTTCTTCCATTTCTGACCGCGATTCGTGACTTGTCAAAGGTTGCGCCCGATAGGGCCGCGAAAATTTTTTTTTGCTCCCTCCCTTCCCAGAAACTCCCCTTTGGCGCCGAGGAAACCAGGGCCGTGCGCCGCCGCCGCCGGAGGCATCGGATGCGCGGCGCCGGTAGGCCTAAGGCTCCGATTGAAGCGAGCAAATCGGGCTCTCCTTCAGGGCGACGGTTATCAGAACGGATATAGAACACAAACCCGAGCTTGGCAAGAAATTGTTGGCTTTCTGGGCGGTTCCGCTTTGCCGTCACGCCGCCGCTGACACGGCGCGGCTCAAAGGATCGATGATCGCCTCTTGCCTCTTGCCTCTGGCCCTCGGCGCGCGCGCCGCGCGCTGCGAGGCGCGGCGGGCCGCACGGGTTCGACGGAACCGGACAAATCGGCGATCTCCTTTAGGGCGGCAGCAAGCTGGCAGTGTTTGAACAAACATAGAACATTTTCGCAACTCTGGCAAGGAATTGTCCTCTGCGCGGCTTCGGGGTTACCGCTCAGCGTTCACTGTCGTGGTCGAAACGGCGCTTCCCGAAGCGCAATCGCCTCCTTTGAATTCAGTTTGTTATCGCCGCCCTTTGGAGTTGTACTGGAAAATGGTATCTTACTGCCGAAGATAAAATACAAGTTCATGATATAATTTTCACTCGGCCCATCCCCTCACACCGCTGGCTGGTTCATGCCTTGAGCAGCGGCCGGGCGCCTCTGTCACCGTCATGGCCGGGCTTATCCCGGCCATCCACGCGCTCGTGCTGCAATGTCGCATACGTTTGTCGTCGCAATTGGTGGAAAACAGGGACCTTTCGTCGGTTGATGGAGAACGGCGCCACGGCTTGGGACGGCTTGGGCGCGGAACCGCGTGGATGGCCGGGACGAGCCCGGCCATGACCCCGGGCTGTCGAGGAACGAACCCGCCGGACGGGCGGGCCCGGCGCTCGCAGACGCGATCCAAAAAATCCCCGGACTCCGGGGGTCTTGTTTCAACCGGTCGGTTGGCGATCAGAAGTAACGGGTGATACGGAGGCGGCCCTGGAATCCGCTGGAAACGCCGCGCCAGTCGCCCGGCACGAAGGTCGCGGCGCTGGTCCCGTTGGGATTGACGCCGCCAAAGTTGTAGACCGTCCCGAGGAACCCGCTCGGCCTGGTCTGGTCCGTGCTCTGATACATCAGCTCGAGGTCGAAGTTGAGGTTGGTGACCGGGTTCCAGCCGACGTCGGCGCCGATGAGCCAGTCGAAGGCGTTGGGCGACATCGGGCCCTGGATCCCCTGGGCGAGCAGGCAACCCGCGAGGCCGAGCGCGAAATTGCACCCGCCGCCCATGTTGCTCCACCTGATCCCACCGATCGAGCCTTCGAGGTCGGTGTAGAACTGCGGAGTCCAGTGGTGCTCGAGCAGGGCGGTCACCGACCAGGCGTAGGGCGTCGACCATTGGTTGGTGGCTGGGTTGAAGAACGCGTCGGCGAGCCACATCGGCTGGCCGTTGCCGTTGACCGCGCCGTTGTCGGTCCACATCCCGTCCGGTATACCCGAGTACCACACCGCGCTCTGCGAGTAGGCGCCGGTGACGACAAGATCGTCGCCCGAGCCCCAGAAGCCGCCCCACCAGTTCTGCAGGAGGAGCTTCACGCCGGCGTCGACGGCCCAGCCGGTCTTGGTTTCCTGGCCGTTGCAGCCGACGCGGCTGGTGAGACCGCAAGTGAAGGTGCCGTCGAAACCGTCCGCGGCGACGTTGACGTCGTGCAGAACGCCGGACACCTGCGCCTCGCCCCAGCCCTGCTTGACATGCAGGTTGCCGACGAAGTCGGGCCAGCGCTGGCCGCCGTAGGTGATGTTCGAAGGATTGAAGCCCAGCTGACCATTCCCACCATTACCGAAGTCGAATGTCTGCGGACCCGAGTTCGTATTGAAGTACGAGCCGTTCAGTTGGGTGCCGCCGCCGGACGCGCCTTCGGTGCCGGGGCTTTCGGCCGAGATCGTCGCCGAGAAGCCGCCGCCGAACGACGCCGTGTAGGCCATCAGCAACGGCTCGTTGAACCCCTTGCGGTCGGGGGAGAAGAAGTTCGCAAAGTTGTCGCCGCCGCCGATGAACGAAAAGAACGAGGCGGCCTTACCGGCGGTGATGCCGGCCCAGGTCAGGTACGCCTGATCCACGTAGAATAAGTTGGTTACGCCGGCGTCATTGAACTGAAGCGGGTCGAGGCCGTTGCCGACATCGCCGCGCACGTCAATATGCCCGAGCAGGGGGCCGTAGAAGGTGTTGGAGGCGAAATCGAGATCGACTTCGCCGCGGCCCGTCCATCCGGTGTCGTTACGGTAGAAGGTCGTGTTCTGTTGCGCGGGGCTCGCCGCGAGGAGCACGCGCTGGGTGGCGCGATTGTCCAATCCGGCTATGGTCGCGAGACCGCGATCGAAAGCCGGAAAAAGAGTATTGGCAGCCAAAGCCTCTCCGGGCGTGCCATAGTTGTATTGGGTGTTGAGGTTGCCGCCCACAAACTGAGCGGTGACGTAGCCCGAGATCTTCATGCAGGTGTCGGAGCCGGGCAGGACCCAGCCGACGATGCCGGCGACGTTGCAGATTTGGACGTATTCGACAGGCGCCGCCTTGCGGGTGGGAAGATCGGCCGCCTGTGCGCCGGCGACGGCGACGATCCCGGCCGCCGAACCGAGCAACATGCTCTTGATGAGCGTCATTAATTGACCTCCAGTTGACATTTGTGGGCGTTGGTTCTTCTCACTCTCGATCCGGCGGTCCGCTTCAAGCGACCCATGAAACCGAAGGTGGTCAGCCCCCTCTTCCCGATGTTTTCGGACCTCGGCGGTCTGCCCCGAGGAGCCGACCCCTGAAATCCGTCCGCGACCGGGACTCTCCCGTTCACACGACTCAACATACCTTCCTCGCGGCGAGTCTCAACAGCAATCTGTCTTGAAATCGCCTTGGAACCGCCTTTCCTGAGACGCTGTTGCATAAAGGCCTTCGGGAGTGGCTCGGGATCGCCGCCCTCGCCGTGACGGCCGTCGTCCTGGTGAGCCTCGTGCCTCACGCGCAGGCGTGATGATTGTATCGAGCCTGATAAACGCCCCTCCCCTGAGTTACGATAACCTATTGCTCGGATTCAACCGTAAGCTTTCCCTGGATATAGGGTTTTAACAAGTTGGCCCATTCACCTTCCCACTCATCCCAGAGCGGCGTCGAATTTCCGGCGTAGTTGATGGCGGCAGCCCGGGAACCGATGAGAATGAGGAAAAGCGATAGGAATAGAAGGCTCTTGGGTCTCTTGTTGAGAAATCGAAGAACCGCATCGATCGCCATCAGCGCCGCGCGGACCGGATCGGGCAGCGCCCCGCCGCGCGCGTTGCGCACGGTGGCGACATGGTCGACGTTGACGCCCAGGCGAGGCGAAAGGCCGGCGAGGCGATGAGGCGACGGGAAGCCGCCCTTGTAAGTTACGGTGAGCTTCGGCCCCGCGACGCCCTCGACCCTCGCGGCAAGCGCGCCATTGGTCATGCTGCTGCCGGGCGCGAGATCGAACTGAGAGCGATGGAGGTGCACATCTTTCCCGAGGCCATGCGCGGGACAGGCGAGGGCTTCCGCCCGTTCGGGGCGGCGAATTCTTTGCTAGCTGACCCCATCAAGTGCCGAACGAGCACGCAGAGAACGCAGGCGCCCGAAAGCGTCAACATCAGGAATAGGCTTCCGCCCTTGACCTCACATGGGGTGTTTCGGGTCAAGCTCATTCGTTTGCACCGGCCGCTGGCGTGTCACCCGCGAAGCGGGGCGAAGCGCAGCGGAGCAGGGAGCGAAGCGACCTTGACGCGCCAGCGGCCGGATACACTGTCACGAGCGAGCGCGCCCTTGCGCGCTCTTGGCTGCCTCTGTGGTCTTTGCCGCGCTCATTCATTTTGGCATTGCGCATCTCCTTTGGCGTTTGGATCCGAAGCGTGAGCCCGTCTTTCGCATGCAGCCTTGACGGCCGCATCACCTCACATCCGGTCGAGCTTGTCGGGGCTCGCACCATAATCCCTCATGCTCGAGGGCGTCGGGCTCGGGTTGGCGGGGACCATCCTGTTAAACGGCGTGTTTCAGCCAGGCAAAGCCGCGGTCACCGCCCGCCCGGATCCGGCGAAGCCGTCGCGTTCGGCTTCGCTGGAATGGGGTTGAGTCGTTAAGCCATCGTTGGAGCGTCGGCGTAGGATTGAGCCATCGGGTCAGGCCGCCTTGAACACCGCGCCCTCGGGAACGACGCCTTGGGTGACATAGCGCCACAAGGCGACGAGCAGTTTGCGGGCCAGCGCCACGATGGCGATCCGGCGGACCCGTCCCTTCGCGGCGCCGACCCGCGCCCGAAACCAGCGGCTCAACGCCGAGTCCGGCTGGTGACGCAGCCAGAACCAGGCCAGCTCGATCATGGTCTTGCGCAGGCGGCGGTTGCCCGACTTCGAGATGCCTTGATCCCGTTCGACGCCGCCGCTCTGCCAGGGGCTGGGCGCCAATCCGCCGTAAGCCGCCACCTGGCGGCGGTTGGCGAAGCTGCGGAACAACGATTCCAGCCAGAGGAGCGAGGCGAACTCGGGGCCCAAGCCCTTGAGCTCGAGGAGCCGGGCGGCGGGGTTGGTGCGCTCCTCGGCTTCCGTGCGGATGAGCGCGTCGCGGGCCCGTTCGACCGCAGCCAGTTGCGTCGTCGCCAGCGCGATCCGATCGAGCTCCCGGCGTATTTCCGCCTTCAGCAGCGGCGGCAGCTCGCGGCCGTCGCCGGTTCGCAGCGCCTCGAGCCGCTCAAAACGATCGCGCCGAAGCGGGTTGTAATCCCGGATGCCTTGGCCGCTGAGCAGGCCCCTGACCCGATTGGTGTGCTGAATGCGTTCCTTGAGCAGCGTGCCGCGCTCGCGGGTCAGCCGCCGGCGATCCTCTTCTTCCGGGCTCGGCGCGCGAACCATGGAGCAGACCCGCCGCTCGCCGCGAGCCCACGCCATCAGCGTCCGCAACAGCGTCTCGCCGTCGATCGCATCGGTCTTGGCTCGCCGATGCCGCCGGTTGACCGCAATCGAAGCCGCATCGACCACGTGGCTCTCGATCCCCTCGGCGAGCAGCAGGCGATGGATCCAAAATCCATCCAATCCCGCCTCCTGAATGACGATCGCTCTGATCGGCACGCCATAGCGCTGCTCGGCCTTCGCCCTCGACCGCGAAAGAAGGTCGAGCAGGCCGGCGCCGTCCCCACCCTCGACCACATGCCTGGAAAATTTCTCGCCGCCCGGACTGTTGATCGTCACAACCCATTTCGATTCGCTCAATTCGAGCGAGGCGAACAGCGTGATATCATTCGCGCGGGCGGTGGTCGCGACAACGGTCGCGGAGGTGATTAAATGCATCGGTTGCCTCCATGCTGGTGTGGAAGATCAGCCTACCAAGGGTCCGGCCGCCGTCCACCCGCATAGGATCTGTTAGCTTCACACCGGCCCGTGGCCGACCCGCCCTTAGATGAAACGTTGGAGGCTGGCCGATGCTGTCCGCAGGTCCCTGACTAGTTTCTTCCTAGAGAACAGTATCGGTCGACTCTGGTCTGTTTGGGTACGACCCAAAAGGGGGACTGACCGTTCACGCCGCGAGTTTCGCGGCAGTATTGGCGATGAGTTCGCCTTGGTGTCGCGCGCCGTCGAGTTCGAGCTTGCTAGGCTGGCGCTCGCCCTTGGTGCCCGCGATTGTTGTGGCCCCATAAGGCGCGCCGCCGACGATTTCCTCGAGCGTCATCTGTCCGGCATGGCTATAGGGCAAACCTACAATGACCATGCCGAAGTGCATGAGGTTCGCGATAATCGAGAAGAGGGTTGCTTCATTGCCGCCGTGCTGAGTAGCGCTGGAAGTGAACGCCCCGCCGACCTTGCCATGGAGCGCGCCGCTCATCCACAATCCGCCGGCCTGCTCCCAAAAACTCCCCATCGCCGAAGGCATTCTGCCAAAGCGAGTTGGAGCGCCGACGACAATGGCGTCATAGTTGGGCAAGTCAGACTGGCGTTGCGATCGGAGCTGCTTGATCGAGTTTGAAATACGAAGCCTTCGCGACAGCTTCGGGAACGGTCTCCGCAACGCGTTTGACATCGACCGTCGCGCCCGCCGCGCGAGCGCCTTCAGCAACTGCGTTCGCCATCGTCTCGATGTGGCCGTAGCTCGAATAGTACAGTACGAGAACCTTGGTCATGTGCGCCTCTCGGGTACGGTGGGTGTTCGTTCGGCATGATCAGTCCGGACTTAATGCTATCAGATCTCCCGGCGCCATTGCAGTTAGATTGCCGGAGGCGGAGGCTTTCTCAGGCGAGATCGCGAACGTCCACAAAGGGTCGATTTGACCTGTTCGCCACGCCGTCCAGACACGACCGCTATTTGCGCACAGCGGACGGCTGGAGTTGACGTGAAGCTGCCGTTCAGGTCATGGGGAGGTTAACCGTCACTCGCGCCGCCATACTTTTTCCACGTCCGGTGAGGGCGCTCCGAGGAGACGGAAAGTGTGATGCGCGGCGCCTCGGCCAGCAGGTGGCGAACCCGGTTGATGATCATTTCGTCGGCGTTGCTCACCCGCTCGCGCAGATGCATGAGCTCGAGCCAGGATTCCACTGTGAATGTCTCCAGGAAGCGCCCGGCATC
Source organism: uncultured Alphaproteobacteria bacterium (assembly GCA_963758335.1). Taxonomy (GTDB): domain Bacteria; phylum Pseudomonadota; class Alphaproteobacteria; order Rhizobiales; family Beijerinckiaceae; genus Roseiarcus. The sequence continues at coordinate 1,061,044 of CAVWVF010000006.1, forward strand.
GCCGACGTCTTCATAAACGCCCCAGGCGTAGGCTCCGTCCCGCCTTCGCGCGTGTCCCAGTTCGTCGACTGCGCCTAGGAACTCGGCCCGATTGGCGGCGTCGACGCGGTATTCCACCACCACGAGGACCGGCCCCCGGTTGTTCTCGACCTTCCGCGGAATTGTGGGCGCACGCCAGTGCACCGCGGGGGAGAAATCGATCCCGAGGCCGGTCTGAAGTTTCCAGCGCCAGGTCAGCGGAATGCCGAGAAGCACGCCGGCGGCTGCGACGAAGTAGGCGATCGGCAGCCCTTCCATCGCGGAGAGTTTCCCCCAGACCGCGCTACCGATTGTGGTCGCGCCGAAGATGAAGGTGAGGAATACCGCGAGCCCGCGGCCTCGCGCCCAGTCCGGCAGCGCAACCTGCGCCGACACATAGAGCTTCGTCAGCACCATGGTCGATGACGCACCGCCGAGGAGGCACGCGCATATCGCCACAATGGGCTCGTTTGCGAGCCCGAACAGGACGAGCGCGAATGCGGCCCCGAGAGACCCCGCCGCGACGAGGCGGTCCGGACCGAGTTCGTCCTTCAGCCATCTCAGCGCCAGCGATCCCCCGACGGCGCCGATTCCGATCGCCCCGAGAAGAATGCCATAAGTTGGCGGTCCCCCGGATATCTGATGCCGGGCGAGGAGCGGCAGCAGAGCCAGATAGGCGCTAGCGGGGGGAAAGAACGCGATGACGCGCATCAGCGTCGCGCGCAGCCATTCATTGTTGACGGCATGGCGGACGCCCGCGCGGACCGCGCTGACCAGGCGTTCTGCGGGCAGGCTCTCAGTAGCTGTCCGCGGCTTCCGCCACCAGATCAGGGCCGCGATGATCACGGCGTTGCTGGCCGCGAAGATCCAGAAGGGGACGGCGATGCCTGCCGCCGCGATGACCAGGCCGCTCAGCGCCGGCCCGGCGGCGCGCCCGATATTGAAGCCGACGCCGTTCAAGGCCGTCGCGCTGTCGAGTTCCTCCTTGGGCACGAGGAGCGGAGTCGTCGACCCCCAGGCAGGCGAGGTGAGCGCTCCGCCCACGCCCAGCAGGAAGGTCGTCGCCAGCAAAAGCACCGGCGTCGCGAGGTGCAGCGACACCAGGCCGGCGAAAATCACGGAGACCGCAAGAATCGCGAGTTCGATCGCGATTAGCAACCGCCGGGAATCGATCACGTCGGCTAGGGCGCCAGCCGGCAGTGTGAACAGGAACAGTGGCAGGCGACCTGGACCAGGGACACGATCATCGGATTGGCGTCGAGGCTTGTGATCAGCCAGCCGGACGCCGTGTCAAACATGGCGGTGCCGACATTCGACGTGACGCTCGCAGTCCATATGACTGTGAACGTCACGGAGCCGAAGGCGCCCCATCGCGAGGGAGCGGGTTGCGTTGGGGCTACGGAGGAACTTAGGTCTGCGCTCAAGTTCGCCTCCCCCGCGGCCTTCACCTTGCGCCAGAGGCCGTTGACCAAACGACGCGACAAACGTGGCGCTCCTGCGGCGGGGCTACGAATCCGGGTCAACAAAAGCGCGCCGGTCGGCGTGGAATGAGTTCTTGGAAGTTGCACCTTCCGTTCAAGACACTCGCTGGATGCGCAATTCAGCAGTCTCGTGGCGCATTTGCAGCGTGCCCACGAAATTCGTCGCCGTCAAAAGAAGCGCAACCGGTGCCTTTCCTCCTCGCTGTTAACCTGAGTTCGGAGCCCTGGCTCCTGCGGCTTGGGCTTTGACGTCGCATCGGATAGAGCCAGTTGAACCACGAATGGGCCTGGGTCGAACTCTTTCGCAGCGCTGCCCAGGCTCCTTTTTCGCCGCCGAGGCCTGCGCGCCGATCGGGAATTCCGACGGGTCGGGATTGGGCTTGGTCGGGTCTTTAGAAGACAGAGCGCGGATGCTTGACACTTGGCGCTCGAGCTGGGGCGGCCCAGCGCAGCACCGGCGGCGCCGGGCGGCGCGCGCCGAACGGCCGACGTGGTGCGATGAAAGTCATCCGCGGGGCGGGCGCAAACGGCCGAACTGGCGCGTATGCTGCCCGCGCCGTCGGGATTTGCCGGCTCCAGGAAGGGGCGGGCGCGCCGTCCTCAGCAACGCTACGCGAATGGCAGCTATTTGCGCACAGCGGCCCTCGATCATCGTCCGACATTGGCGGCTTTCCTCGTAGCCGACGAACAGAGCCGGGAACCAACCGCCAGATTTCGCGCTATTAGTGGACGGCGAGTTCATGAACCGAGCGCGCGCGGGAGTGCCGAGAGGTCTGCATGCATGAGGCCAGCGCCACGAGAACGTCCGGCACGAAACTCGCCGAGCGAACGCGGGCCGTTCCGCATCGCGCTATTCAATCGCCGCCATAGTCTCGCGGGCCAACCGGGCGAGGGCCTGAATTTCCCTTTTCACGGCGAGCGTCTCGGCCGAGCGCGCCCCGTGCTTCAGGGCGTTCCTGTTGCCCTTAGGAGCCCCGCCGGCGGCCCCGTGCATCCGGCATAGACCCCGCACCGCCGGCGCTCGGCACTGTAGCCCGCTCCTCTTCGATCTGGCGTGGCATCTCGACGCCAGGTGCACAGGCCAATGCATGAGGTTGTTCTCCTGCTTTTTCGCGTGCCCCCACCCCCGGTGCGGGGGCGCTGACGTTGCCGACGATCGCCTGCCCGCCCTCGGCGACGTGGACGTGCTGGACGGTCATCTTTTGCTCGCCGCCGCTTCTGTATCGCTTGAGCGCCTCGACTTGAGCCGCGAACGTCCTCGCGAGCTTGTTGCGCCAAACGTCTGGCGAACGTCATTGTCGCGTTGTGGACGGCGGCCATCTGGGCGGCGAGCATTGCCTCAATCTGATCGCGCGGCTCGATCCCTTTGACAACCGAGAGCATGAAATTCGCGCCGCTCTCCGAGACGGTGGCGTCCTTGCTCGCCAACGTGGCGAGCTGGCCGATCAGACCGTTGTAGAAGTCGAAGTCGGTTGTTCCGATCGCCTGCATGAGGGCGACGGTGCCAGTTGGCGGGTCGGCATGGTCTGCGCTGATCTCGGCTGAGTTCTTTCGCGTCACGGTCACCTTGAGGCGCGGGCCTTCCTTCGCCTTCGCCGCCCAGTACGCCTCGAGTGCCTTGGCTTCTACCGGCGTCGGCTTGTACTGCGGCTTCTCGGTGTCGCCAGCGTGTTTGCTCTGCGTCGTCTCTTTCATAGGGTTTCGAGCTGCTCCTCGCGCCGCCCGCGTCAGCTCAGGGACGCGGGTATGCCCTGGCACCATCACGCGCCCCCGTGCCGCGCCCATGCGTCGAGATAGACAGGCGGAACGCGATCCGACGCGAGGCCGGCGCGTTCCTCGCTAGCGTCGGCGTCCGACAATTAGCCGGGGCCTCCGCATTCTTGTTTCCCTCTCCATCCCATTTTGGGCGTAACTGGCGTAACTCCGGGGTTTTTGGGCATAACCGGGACGTAAGGGTTACGCCATCGCTGGACGTAACCGCCGAATGTTCACCACCGTTGCAGGGCGACGGCTCTGGGACGCGCCTCACCACCGGCGCGGCCAAAAGAAAGCGCATATGCGCCGCCACTCATCCTGACTCCGGTATCGCTCGAGCGCCACGATGTTGGCCGAGCGAAACCAGCGACTCTCCCCACGCCATGGCGCAGTGGTTAAGACGCGCCGGTCTTCATACGACAAGGTGAACTGACGTCTCCACGCCTCGTCATCAGAAGACGAGGAGCCGCGGATCATGGCTATGCGGACGGCCTCCTTCCTATCCACATACATATTATAGAGAAGTAACAAGAGAGAAGTAACAAGAAGAGAAGAGGGACAGGTGATCGCCAGTGAAACAGTTTCGCCCAAAACTGTTTCACCCGTGAAACAGTTTCCCGGCGGCTCACGTCCACAGCAGCGTGACGAGTGGGCTTCTCCCCCGGCCCCGCCGGTCCACGGCAACCAGTCCGGCGGACTCCAGTTGGCGCAGAGCGCGCAGCTTGGCGAGGCGGCTTACGCCGACCTTCTGAAGGGCCGCGTTGGCCAATGGGACTCGGCTTTTATGCGTCCGAAACGCCTGGTGGGCGAGCTCGACCAGCACCGCCATAGGCGCATTCCCCAGTCGCCCAGCAGCCGCCAGCGTCCGCTCGTAGGGCAGCTTCACGAAGGCTTCGGGCCTCGCCGAGCGCAACCGCTTTCTCGGTTGTAATTGCTCCCGCGCCTTCGCTATGGCGGCGGCGCTCTCGGGCGTGAGCCTGTAGGCGTCGATGTCGAACGCGTCGTCGTCGGTTCTTTTGGCCATCAAGCGGCCTCCACGGAGGCCCTCGACGCCGACTGACGGTCGGCGATCAGGCGGGTGACGCGATCCCACATGACGGCCCCGCGCGGGTCCATGTACCTCTCCGGGTATCTGACAACATGCGCGTCTGTGCCAAGCTCGAAGCCGTCGAGCACGATCCGTGACGCCTCGGCCATGCAGGCACGCATCGCGGCGACGTCGGAGTCCAGGCGATCTAGCGGTGCGCAGATCATCACGGCGTCGTGCACCGGCGCGCAGACCTCGATCCTGCGCTCGGTCGCCAGGCAGCAGGCCAGGCGCAGCATTTCGGCGCCGTTGGCCTGCACCGGAAAATCCCGCAAGCTGCGTGGGTTGGCGTTCTCGTCGACATGCACGTGCCAGCCGAACACTGTGCGCAGAGACCCGTGCAGCATAGCGCAGTCGAGAGCGGCGTCCGACCAGCGCCAGAACGCGCGGTAGGTCTCACGGTGCGCGCGCAGCAGATCCCGGGCGACGATCAGCGGCTGGCCTATCCGCAGCGCCAGGCTCGGCGCTTCCATCCCATAGGCGACGCCGAGCACGCACGCCTTGAAAAGTTCGCGCTGCGACTTGTGCGTTTCCTTTGTGGCGTCGGGCGCGACGGCGCCGGCTTGCTTGGCGAACGCGAGATAGGGGTCGCCGGCGTGATAGGCCGCCTGCATGGCGAGATCGCCGGACAGCGCCGCGGCGATCCCGAACTCCTGCTGGGACCAATCGATGTAGGCGACGCCGTGGCCAGGCGGCGGCTTGATCAGTCCGCGGAGCCAGACCGACGGGCCGAAAATGAATTTCGTGTTGCTAGGCTGATTTCGGCCCGAGCTGCTCCGGAAGGCGGACAGGATCGTGCGGTTGCGACCGTCGCGGCCGACGGCCAGATCGTTGAGCCTCATGTCAGAGAGAGCGCTGCGCAGTTCGCGAAGAGGCGACACTGCGGGGTAGGACTTGGCAGCTTGCCGAAAAGCGTCGTCGCCCAGGCTCAGTCGGCCCGTCTCAGTCCGTTCCCACGGGATGCCCGACCGAATCAGATACTGCTCGAAACGATCCGTCTTGAACGTCCGCCCATCATATACGCCGTAGTCGGAATCGATGTCGGCGATCAGCGCGTCCTGGATGCCACCCCAGTGCTCCCGCACCTGGCCGAGCGTGTCGACGTCGATCGGGACGCCGTTGTGCTCCATGGCGGCAGCCGCGGCCATATAGCGGCCTCGCAAAAGGGCGCGCGGGAGGTCGAGGCGCGGCAGCATGGCCGGCAACAGGCGCCCCAGAGCCTCAACGTCGCTTTCGCAATAATCGAGTATCCGTTTCCGCTCATCGTCCGACCACGGTCCGCCGCGCATTACCAGCGCGCGCATGTCCTCTTTTTCCGTCGCGCCGATGGCGTCTAGGCCGAAGAAAACCAGCGCGCCCAATAAGCCACTGCCAGCAGGCGTCGCGACGCCGTTAGTACGGTCCCGGAACTCTGTGAACAGGTCGAGGACGCGGGCCGGCACGGGCCAGTCGAGAGCGCGGTGGCAACCAAGCTCAGCGCTGGCGTAGTAAGCGACGAAAAGTGTGTCGGCTCCGGTAGGGTACGGCGGCTCCGGCTCGAACTGATCGCTCCAGAGCCGGACCGTGCGCCCAGCCCGCAACAGCCTAGCGACCAGGCAGGCCGGCCGCGGCCGCTCGCCGGGAGGCGCGACGAATTCGAAGTCGACCAGCACGATCTCCCGGAACGCGCCGAGCATTCAGGCCAGGCCGCGCAGCTTGGCGATTAAGGGGTGGTCGAGGCTGCAGATCAGTCGATCGCGGAAGCCGATCCTGATCAACTCCTGGAAGGTCGCCTCGGGCCATTCCGGCTCCGCGATAGTCGAGACAGCCTCATAAATTTCATAGGCGCCGAGCGCCCGGTTCGCCTTGATGCGGATCCAAGCGCGCATCGCGCGTTCGGCCGCTTCCGCCGCCGAACGGTGCCATTCGATTATCCGTCCGTCCGGGCCGGGAAGCTTCACCGGCCAAAGGCGGACGACGCCCTGCCGATTGATCGCGGTGAACAAGGAGACGAAAACGCATTCGGCGGGCAGCTCCTTGGCCACGTCGGGGACGACGACGAAAAACTCCCGGTCCTCCTTCCATTCGATCGCCGCCAAAGTCTCCCGATACTCGGCTGCTGGGTGAACGCGGACAAAGTCTTGCGGGTTGGGGCGACCGACCGGAACAGTGGTCAAAAGCCTCTTGACGCCAGCGGTTTCGATAAACGACTGGTCGAGTTGCAGGGTCGCGAGGTCAAACGGGTCCGGCTTCGCGTCGGGGGCTTCGGTTGTCGGCTGGATGAGCTTTTTCATAGTGTCAGTCATTTTCCAGTTGGTCCTTCTCGTAGCTTGAGGGTGAGCGATAGCGGAGGCCGATCATGGGCGGCCTCTGCGATGCCGATGGCGCGAAGCCGGCGACCTCGACCGCGCGAATCTCCCTGCATGTTTTCGACGCCGCGCGGACGCAGAGGCGCAACAAAAGGGCGCTGGATGGTTTGGTTTGTCGCCTGCCGCGCGTCGCTTTGCCGCGCGGCTCTTTTTTTGTCGGTCACGCGGTCTCTTCGAGCGCGCGCCGGCGGCCGGTCTGACCGGCGGGCGCGCCACGCGGCTTCAATGCCGGGGCGCGATCGGTCCTGGCGACTTGCTTCTCACTGCGTTCGAATGTCTCGGTGCGGACGGGAAGGCGTTCGCTGGCTTGTAACCAAGCGCGGAACCCCTCGACCGGGTAAAGAACTGACCGGCCGTCGCGCACGTATGGCGGGCCTACGCCAGCCTGACGCTCGGCGCGCAATGTGCGCGTGCTTTTTCCGCGTTGCGCCGCAATCTCCTCCTCCGACAGATATCCGGCAAAGACGTCCTCGCTCATGTAGCACCATCGGTTTGCTGCTGCGGTTTTGCGGCAGGCGATGGACGATGGAGGCACATCCGACGAGGCGAAATATACCCTGAAATAAATCGCGAGCCTATTCAGGGGCCGAGGCGTCGAGGGCATCGAGGGCTTGGGCCTTTGGCGCGAAGGGCTACGGCACGATAGCCTGATTTCCGAAGGCGGCGCGCCTCGGTTCGCGCATTCTCAAATGCCTTCGACCGGCGATTTTGCGGGTAATGATTGTCAAGGTCTGGGAACAGCGTGTCCTCGATATCGGAGCGTTTCGCTCCGGCGTCTTCGGCGTCTAAAATGCGAAGATAGAGAACGTATTTGTCCGATGTCTTGGCCGTCTTCGGGCTCACAAGTCCGGCCTTCTTGAGAGTAAGCTGATCCTCCTCGGCCAAATTCAGAATTGCATTGAACTGTTCGTCTAACGGCAATCTCAGATCGATTGCAAAACCCATCTCGAACCAAGAGAGCGCAAACTTTTAATTCTCCAAAATCGTTTCTTTGCTTAAATTCGCTCGCGAAGGTCGCACGAAACCCGACGCCCCGGCAGAATTATCGGACGGGAGGCGCTCGTACCTTAACGCGGGCGCGTCGATACACGCCGTCCGAAGGTCGCTAAATCTTGGAATGCGGCTGTTTTGTCGAGGATTCCACGGGTCCACGATCCCGAACTTATCCTGCATTTCCCGATAGTAAGGCCAGAATCTTCCCGTCCTCCGATCCCAGCCGATTCGACCGTCGGCCGTAATGAAAGCTTCTACTTTCTGCACCCAAAAAGCGCGGAATTCTTCGTTTCGACGAAGGAACTCCCACGCCCAGATCGACATAGCGGTTCCTCGCGGAGCAGGGTAATCCTGGGGGCGCAGCCAATCCGGAACCCCCCATTGGGACGCAATGCTCATTCGCAGAGACGCTTCGAAATCGGGACTACGTTGCTCGCGCCCTTCCCGGCCCCAGCGATAGCATTGCCAATCCGCGCCGCCGCCTCGCGCAATGGATCATCGCTTAAATGCGCGTATCTCTGAGTTGTCCGCGACTGGGTGTGACCCAATAACCTGCCGATTACTTGAAGTGATAAGCCGCCACCGGCACCAATACTTGCGAACGTATGCCTCAAATCATAGGCGCGAGCGTCCGTCAGTGCGACGGGCAGGACAACCTTTCGCCGCGCGGCCTCGGCTCGGCAGGTTTGGACCGTCGCGCCCTCGCCAAGGTCCGCGACCAGTCCCGCGACCTTCTCGTCTTTCGACTGGCGCCACAACTCGACCGACGCCCGGTCCGTGACGGCGTCCCATGCGGTGCGAATTTGCTTGAGCGCGGTTCCCTTTTTTTGTCCGGGAAATACGAACTGGACGCCTTCGGGCTTCTTGGCCCTGATCTGCTCGACGAACTCCGTCGCGGCCGGAGACAGCGGAACGCGGTGTCGCCGGCGCTGCTTGGTGTGCGCGGAGGGCTTGTCCCAATAACCGGGCTCGGCGAATTCGCTCCACCTTGCGCGCATCGCCTCGCCCGGTCTGCATCCGGTCAGCATCATTAGGCGGAGGCAATTCGAGGCCGAAGTCTCGCCATAGGCCGTCAGCGCGTCGGTCAGGGCGACGATTTCGGCCGCCGAGAAGAAGCGCTCCTTGCCTTCCTCTTGATTGCGCACGACGCCCCGGCATGGGTTGCCCTGCGCGGCGTTCCGCCACGGCGCGTTGTCGCCCGCCCGCGGGAGCAGGGAGAGGCTGAACATCTTCGACACGACGGCGAGCACGCGGTTCGCCCGGGTCGGGCCGCGGGCGCTGATCTTCTTGTGCAGCGCGACGATGTCGCCGTGGTGGATGTCGACGACCTTTCGGCTTCCGAGTTCTGGCAGGATGTCGTTGACGATCATCGCCCAGTCGTTGACCTGCGACGACTTCGCCTTTCGTGGCAGATGCTCGGCGCGGTACCGCTCGGCGAGGTCCTTGACGGTCGGGGCCTCGCGGGCCTCGCGGCGGTCGCTCGCCGGGTCCTCGCCGCGGTCGATTCTCCGGCGCAGATCCCTGGCCTCGTCGCGCGCGGCCTTCGCCGACCAATCGGGGAAGGCGCCGACAGTGAGCCGGCGCTCTACGCCGCCCGCTCGGTAATTGACAAAGAAAGAGCGGGCGCCCTTGGGGTGCTTCGCGGTCGGCGCGAAGATGCGAAGGCCGAAGCCCGTGACCTCATCATCCCATAGCGTGATTGTGCCCTTGGCGGGCGCTGGCGTCGTCTTGACGGCGCGTTCATCGATGCGTATCGACATTGAAGGATTTTCGCTCCTTTGTTCCAGGGCGCTCGGAATTCGGGTGTGGCCCGTCAGTCTGAGTCAGAGAATCGTCAGCGTCGCGCGTTGCCGAATACCTGTCACAATATGTCGCGAACGTCCGAGGTCTGCAAGGGCCTGCCGTTGTTTTCCAAGGGTTTAGTCCCGTGTTTTAGCGAATTGGCTAAAAATCAAGGGGTTAAAGAAACCTTGAAAAGGCGACTGCAAATCCTTGCACCCCGGTTCGATTCCGGGCGAGGCCTCCAATCTACTTTTTCGCGGGCGGCCTTCGTCCGCGCGGCGGGGCAACCGATATGGCGAACACCTCTTCGGCCGAGGCGCAGCGGGCACGGCGCCTCGCCATGGTGAACTGTCAATTGCGCACCGGCGACGTCGTCGACCAGGAAGTGCTCGCCGCCTTCCTCGCTACGCCGCGAGAGGCGTTCGTCGCGCCGGCCTTCGTCGAGCTCGCCTATCTCGATCGTGACGCGCCGGCCCTCGGGGCGAAAAGCCGGCGGTTACTGCCTCCGTTGACTCTCGCGCGCATGCTGCAGGCTGCCGCCGTCAAGGCGGGCGATAGGGCGCTCGACGTCGGCGGCGGATCGGGATACGGCGCGGCGATTTTGGCGGCCATGGGCGCCAAGGTCGTTTTGCTCGAGTCGGATTCGGGCGCAGCCGCCGCCGCACGCGAGTTGTTGTCCAGCCGGGAGAACGTGACAGTGGCGCACGGGCCTCTCGATTCTGGCGCCCAGAGGCTAGGGCCGTTCGACCTGATCGTCGTCGAGGGCGCGTTCCGGGTTCCTCCGGACGCGCTGCTCGCACTTCTGGCCGACGGCGGGCGCCTAGTCGGCATCGACGCGATCATGGGCGCGTCGCAGGCCGCGCTGTACGAAAGAAGAGGTGAGGGGGTGAGCCGGCGCGCCTTGTTCGAGACGACCGCCGGTACCTTGGATGGCTTTCAGCCCGGCGAAAGCTTCGCCTTCTAAACCGCCTGGATTGGGCCTCGCAGCGGCGAGGTGTCGCATGTTTGCGACGGTTCGGCAAAAAAACGGCCCTTTTGCGTCCCGGCGAGCAGTCCCGATGGCGCCGGCGTTTTCGCGGATTATGCGGATTATTATGAGGCTTCCGCACTGTTTCCCGCAGGGCGGAGAGGGGGCGGTCAACTCGCGGTCGACTTCCCGATGCTCTGTTGTCCCTATGCTTTTTGTGGCGGACGTGCCACTTAAGCGGCGGCGAGGGCATCCTTGTCATGGACGGTGAGGCGGAAATGGACTGGAGGACAGGGGCAGGCGAGAGGCGGCGGACAGCTTCCGGCGCTGCGCCGGCCCTCGGCGCCCTTCACGCGGCGCTGCTTGCAACGGCGGCGCTTGCGGCGATCGGCGCGGGCGTGCGGGCGGGGCAGGCTGAAACCCTGACGGGCGCGCTGATCAAAGCCTATGTCAACAATCCGACCATCAATTCGTCGCGCGCCGCGGTCCGGGCGGCGGACGAGAACGTCCCGAAGGCGAACGCTGGATATTTGCCGACCATAACCGCGAGCGGCAACATGGGCGTTGGGCACTTCAACGGCAACGAAATTATTCCAGGGGTGACAGAGCTGAGTTTTGCCAACGGGTATTATCCTCGCGGCTATGGAGCCACGATTACCCAGAACATTTTCGACGGCTACCGGACGATCAACAGGATCCGCTCGGCGGAGTTGGGGGTCCTTGAAACGCGGGCCGGCCTGCGCTCGAGCGAACAGAGCACGCTGCTCGACGGCGTCACCGCCTATATGGACGTTCTCCGCGACACGGCGCTGCTCGATTTGCAGCGCAACAATGTGGAGGTCCTAAAGGAGCAATTGCGCGAAACGCGCGACCGGTTCACGGTGGGCGAGGTCACCCGCACCGATGTCGCGCAGGCGGAAGCGAGCCTGTCGAGCGCTCAGGCCCAGGAACTGACCGCCGAGGCGACGCTCGAGACCTCGATTGCGCATTACCGACAGGTCATCGGCGATCAGCCGACAACACTGGCGCCGGTCAAGCCGATCGCGCGGCCCCTGCCGAGGACGCTGCCGGAGGCCATCAACGTTTCCCAGATCGAGCATCCGCAGATCGTCGCCGACCTGCACGCCGTGGACGTCGCCGAACTCGCGATCAAGGTCGACGAGGCGGCGCTCTATCCGCAAGTTGGGGTGCAGGGCCAGGTCACCCAGCAGTTCGACGTAAGTGCCATACCGGGTCAGCGCGCGTTCAACGCCTCGCTGACGGGAAACGTCACCGTCCCGATCTACCAGGGCGGCCAAGAGTACGCCAGTATTCGCCAGGACAAGGAAAAGCTGTCGCAGGCCGAACTCACGCTCGATCAGGACCGCGACATTGTGCGCAGGAACGTGGTCCAGTTCTGGGGCCAGAATCAGGCGCAGGTGGGCGTGATCCGCGCGGCGCGGGCGTCGGTTTCGGCCAACGAGGTCGCGCTCGCGGGCGTGCGGGAGGAGGCCAAGGTCGGCCAGCGCACGACGCTCGACGTGCTCAACGCCCAGCAGGCGCTGCTGAGCGCGAGGAGCCAGCTCGTCACGGCGGAGCACGACGCGGTGGTCTTTTCCTATTCGCTGCTCTCGGCGATCGGCCGCCTCAACGCGCCGACGCTGGGTCTCGCGGTCTCCGAATACGATCCGCGCGAACATTTCAACCAGGTCAAGAGCAAGCTTTGGGGCGTAAGGACGCCCGACGGCAAGTAGCGCCGACCCGCGCGGAGCCGTGAACGCGCTTGCACACGCGGGGGACGAGAGATTAACCTTGCGAACGACCCGATTCGGTCTGGCGGGGCCGGGCAGGGCGAGTTCGCGCCGCAAGGCGAAGGACGTGTCGGGCGGGCCCGTCGGCGGCCGAGGCGGTAGGATGAGCGCAGTCAATTCGAGTTCCGGCGATCGCGAGGGCGAGGCGCTGCGCCGCGCGCAACGCGCGCACGAGCCTTCGGTGGAGGAGATTCTCGCTTCGATCCGCAACATGATGGTCGACGAGCGCGAGGCGGAGAAAGCGGCGCCGTCGAGAGCCGCTTCCTCCCGGGCCCCGGCGCCCGCTCCCAAGATCGTCTATCCGAAGAACGATGCTGCGTCGCTGCGCACAGCTCAGGAGAACCTCGTCGGGGCCGCGTCGCTGTCCGTGCCCGACGTGAAGCCCTCGCCCGGCGCCAAGCCGGCCGTCGAGGCCAGGCTCTCGCCCGACGGAAAATCCGCTCCGGCAAGACTACCGCCGGAGGCCAGCGCGGCGAAAGCCGACCGGCCGCAGCCCGAGGAGGCGAATCTGGAGCCGTCGGACTTTTCGTCGCCGGTCGACGACGAGCCTCTGCTGTCGCCCGAGGCGAGCCAGACGGTGACTTCGGCGTTCGAAGCCCTTTCGGCCAACCTTGCGGCGCGCGGCGCCGAGATCGCCGAGGGCATGGCCCGCGAGATGTTGCGCCCGATGCTCAAGGCGTGGCTCGACGAAAACCTGCCGGGCATCGTCGAACGGCTCGTACGCGCCGAGATCGAGCGCGTCGCGCGGGGAATCCGCTAAGCCCGCTTTCCGGGGCCTCAGGGTTCCCGAACTCGAGTTAACGTCCAGTTGAAGGCGAGAGGGAACGGCGTCCCCGCTCGCCCCGCCGAGTCAGCTATGCGCGTGGCGCGGGCCATGACTCCTCTGTCGCGCTTCTCGCTCGCGTGATCCGGGCGACCCGTTTGCCTGTTAAACAGGGAAAGAACAGGGAAAACGGCCCGGCGTCGGCCGGTTTCCGTTGCACTAATGCGTGTGATTCCAATAGATTGCGCTAAATTCTTACGCGCGAGGACGAGCGCGTTATCAGGAACGGAACAGGGAAGGAATCGCGCTTAACAGGGAAGGAACAGGCGGCGGAGACGCGATAACAGATCCTATGCGGGTGGACGGCGGCCGGACCCTTGGTAGGCTGATCTTCCACACCAGCATGGAGGCAACCGATGCATTTAATCACCTCCGCGACCGTTGTCGCGACCACCGCCCGCGCGAATGATATCACGCTGTTCGCCTCGCTCGAATTGAGCAAATCGAAATGGGTTGTGACGATCAACAGTCCGGGCGGCGAGAAATTTTCCAGGCATGTGGTCGAGGGTGGGGACGGCGCCGGCCTGCTCGACCTTCTTTCGCGGTCGAGGGCGAAGGCCGAGCAGCGCTATGGCGTGCCGATCAGAGCGATCGTCATTCAGGAGGCGGGATTGGACGGATTTTGGATCCATCGCCTGCTGCTCGCCGAGGGGATCGAGAGCCACGTGGTCGATGCGGCTTCGATTGCGGTCAACCGGCGGCATCGGCGAGCCAAGACCGATGCGATCGACGGCGAGACGCTGTTGCGGACGCTGATGGCGTGGGCTCGCGGCGAGCGGCGGGTCTGCTCCATGGTTCGCGCGCCGAGCCCGGAAGAAGAGGATCGCCGGCGGCTGACCCGCGAGCGCGGCACGCTGCTCAAGGAACGCATTCAGCACACCAATCGGGTCAGGGGCCTGCTCAGCGGCCAAGGCATCCGGGATTACAACCCTTGCGACAGGGAAAGCTCAGGAGAGGAGAATGAACATGAAGTTCTGAAACCTTTCATCGCGATCCAGAGGGTTCAACTCCCTCCCGGCAAAGGTCAGCCAACCAGCCGGAAGCGAGCCTTGCATGGCGTGCGGCGACGCCCGTCGTGAAGCGTAGGCAGCAGGTGCTGAAGCCGCGTGAGTAGCCTCGAAATTTCTATCGCTGGAGCCTTCGCTGTGGGTTGAGCGGGGGCAGCATCGACGACACCGTCAGGGTGAGGATCGTCGGTCCGGCCGGGGTCTTGGACCGGGGCAAAGGCATGGGACGGATCGCCTGGGAACCTGTGAGATCCCGCCTGCGTCCGAGTGAGAGTGTGCCGGCAAATGGGCGGCCGGCTGACCAAATGCCCTGGCCCGGCTGGGTCCTCCAACCATCCGGGAGCGCCGCCAAGGCGAGCACGAAAAGCGGAGGATCGCGCGGACCCCGGAAGCGAAACAGATAAGCGACCGGGGACGCGCAGGCGGGAAGTCGTAGCGCCTTCATAGTACCGCTGACCGCGGGGAACTGGGCTCACCGGGACCCGCGCGAGGGGAGGGGGGCGCCACGGGATGAGAGCCGTTGCCGGGAAACACGGGAGGAGACCTTGGGCTCCGCGAACCTGTCCACGAAACGACAACGGATAGCCGAACTGGCGAGGACGACGGCGGGGACATCATCACCTCCGTGCGCTTCTCGACAGGCGAGTCACGGACGGCGTCCTCTACGCCAACGCGAGCGAAACTCTTCCGTGAAGAACCGGATGCGGGAAAGCTGCACGTCCGGGTGTGTGTCCAGCGAAGGCTGGCATGTTCAGCAGGAGAAAGGCCTGCCGGGGCAAGAGTCAGAAGCCCCGTAGTTTGGATAGCAGGGTGGCGGGAAACCAAGACTCTGAAGCCTATCGACAACGTCTCCCTCGGGAAGACGACGAGTCACCGGGCCGTAACGACAGTGAACGCAAAAGTGGCCTCGAAAGTGCGTAGCCCCGAAGGCCGAGTCCTCACCCGGAGGGCGAAGGCTGCATGGGGAGCCGAAATCTGACCGATGCGGCTCCTTCACTTCGGCGGGGTGGAAGCGACAGCACGGTGGCAAGGACATGCCGAGCAACTGGAGAAGCCTTCCTCGTCCCGGCGCGAAATCGCCGGAGCAGGGTCGATCGTATAACCGGCTCAACCGGGAAGTCGATCGAAGGCGAGAGGGTGACGGATGGGTTCGTAGTAGCGGTGAGGCGGGGTAACGCCCGCGGAGCGAAGGAGCCCTGCTGTTTGTAAAGTCTCCGACCACAAGGAAGGCAAGGACGAGATGACAAATGCGTCCATCGAATTGCAGGACCTGAGGCGGAGAATATACGTCAAGGCGAAGGCCGAGACGTCCTGGAAGTTCCGGGGATTGTACGTCCATGTGCGAGCCCGGAACCGACAGGGCTTCGGCTGGGCGCGGTGGAGTAGGGGATGGCTGTACCAAACTCTGAAGCTGTTCAATGGCTACCGAGTGGTTCGACCAGCGCCGAAAGCCGCTCCGGCAGGATAGGTCCCATAATCCTTGAGGCGAAGCAAACAGGAGAGCGCAGTGCGGGAAATCCGCATGCTGCGTTCGACGAGGCGGGGGCTGGAAACGTGGCACGGCCGAGATGGTGTGACACTCGCAGACGAAAGAGCGAGCCAACAGGGAACACAAACTTCGGCCTAAACCGGCGCGCCAGTCCCCGACCCTACCTGTGAGGGGTGGGGATGGCGACATCCCCACCTACTCGGCGCTTCGGCGCGATCGTTTTGAGCGGCTCGAGGCGCTGCGAACCGGCGACGGCCGCGAGCTGCCGCCGCTGCTGAAGGCGGAAATACGCCGGGAGCTCGATCGGATCGCGCTGGCGACGACGCAACTGGCTGCGGTCGAACGGGAGGAGCGCACCAACCCCGCCGCCCGGCTCCTCGAGCTCAAGGGCTTGGGCCCCGAGTTCGCCTCGCTCCTCTGGCTGGAATCGTTGTTCCGCAGCTTCGCCAACCGCCGCCAGGTGGCGGCTTACGGCGGATTGGCGCCACCGTTTAACACGATGGTCCCCGCCAACCCGAGCCCGACGCCCTCGAGCATGAGGGATTATGGTGCGAGCCCCGACAAGCTCGACCGGATGTGAGGTGATGCGGCCGTCAAGGCTGCATGCGAAAGACGGGCTCACGCTTCGGATCCAAACGCCAAAGGAGATGCGCAATGCCAAAATGAATGAGCGCGGCAAAGACCACAGAGGCAGCCAAGAGCGCGCAAGGGCGCGCTCGCTCGTGACAGTGTATCCGGCCGCTGGCGCGTCAAGGTCGCTTCGCTCCCTGCTCCGCTGCGCTTCGCCCCGCTTCGCGGGTGACACGCCAGCGGCCGGTGCAAACGAATGAGCTTGACCCGAAACACCCCATGTGAGGGAAACCCGCGCCTGCGCGGAAGCCCGCTCCACAAGTTCTCGAGACATGCGAATTGCGCATGACACGAGTCCGGTGCCCCGCCGGGAGGGAGAAAAGCAGATCGTTCGTGGCGAGGGAGAGGAGGAATTTCGCTCCGTGGCCGCGTGCTGGAGCCGACGGCCGCGCTCCTCAGGGAGCATTAATTAACCTGGCCGCCGCGCCCAAAGCCAGGCCCGGCGCTTCGAACTCCCATCGTCATTGCACGCCAAGTTAGTGGATTTGTTGGGTTGGTTGCCCTGTCCCGGGCCTTTGTGCGTTGACTTGCGCAGCCGCGATGGGCTTAAAGCCGTCGCGGCGTTCGGCGGCCGGCCGCTGAGCTGCGCCGTCGCGCGGTACGCCCGCATTCGATCGTGATGAGCCGCCCTGCGGGGCGAAGCGCGGACTGCTAATCCATGATGGACAAATCGTTTGACGCAGCTGCGGTCGAAGCCCGCGTCTCCGCGCTTTGGGAAGAGACCGGCGCGTTCAGGGCGGGACGCCCCGAGCGAGCCGGCGCCGAGCCGTTCTCCATGGTCATTCCGCCACCGAACGTGACCGGCAATCTGCACATGGGGCATGCGCTCAACAATACGCTGCAGGACATCCTGGCCCGCTACCGACGGATGAACGGCCGCGACGTTCTGTGGCAGCCGGGGACCGACCACGCCGGTATCGCGACCCAGATGGTCGTCGAACGGATGCTCATGGAGCGGCAGGAGCCGGACCGCCGGAAAATGGGACGCGAGGCGTTCCTGAAGAGGGTCTGGGCGTGGAAGGCCGAGTTGGGCGGAGCGATCGTCCAGCAGCTAAAAAGGCTCGGGGCCTCCTGCGACTGGAGCCGGGAGCGCTTCACGCTCGACGACGGGCTTTCCCGCTCGGTCGCCAAGGTGTTCGTCCAGCTCTATCGGGACGGGCTCATTTACAAGGACAAGCGCCTTGTTAACTGGGACCCGAAGCTCCAGACCGCGATTTCGGACCTGGAAGTCGTGCAGGTTGAATGCAGGGGTTCGTTCAAATGGTCGCGTGACGACGGAGCGCCGCTCAACCAGGCGGCGCTCGCGAAAGTTATCGCCAAAAACCCGAACGGCCATCTCTATTATTTCGATTACCCCGTGGTGGACTCCGACCGCGAGGAGACGGACGAGCGGGTGACGGTCGCGACCACCCGGCCCGAGACCATGCTCGGCGACACGGCTGTCGCCGTCCATCCCGACGACGACCGTTACAGGCACCTGATCGGGCGGCAGGTGCGGCTGCCGCTGGTCGGCCGTCTGATGACGATTGTCGCGGACGAATATTCCGACCCCGAGAAGGGCACGGGCGCAGTCAAGATCACCCCGGCGCACGACTTCAACGACTTCGAAGTCGGCAAGCGTCACGAAGCGGAAGGCGCGCGTCAGATCAATGTGTTGGATGCCGAGGCGAAGGTATTTCTGAACGATAATGTGGCCTTTTTCGAAGGCCTCGAGAGCGATCACGACCACGATCGGCTGCTCGCTGCGGTCGACGGGCAGGACCGCTTCGTCGCGCGGCTGCGCATCGTCGAGTTGATGGCGCTTGCGGGTCTGCTCGCGAGGATCGAGCCGCACGCGCACATGGTTCCGCACGGGGACCGCTCGAACGCCGTCATTGAGCCGTGGCTGACCGACCAATGGTATGTCGACGCCAAGACGCTCGCTCAGCCGGCGCTGGCCGCCGTGCGTGACGGCGAGACCCAATTCGTACCGAAGAACTGGGAGAAGACCTATTTCGAGTGGCTTGAAAACATTCAGCCATGGTGCGTGTCCCGCCAGCTCTGGTGGGGACACCAGATCCCCGCCTGGTACTCGCCCTGGGGCGGCTGCTATGTCGAGGAGACGGAGGAGGCGGCCTTTGCCGCAGGGCTCGCAGACGGCGTCGAGCGCGGAGCGCTCGGCGAAGACCAGGCGCGGGCGCTTGCAAATGATCCCGCTCGTCTCGCCCGGACCTTCACGCGCGACGAGGACGTCCTCGACACCTGGTTCTCCTCGGCGCTGTGGCCGTTCTCGACCCTCGGCTGGCCCGACGAGACCGCGGAGCTCGAGCGCTACTATCCGACCGACGTCCTCGTCACCGGCTTCGACATCATCTTCTTCTGGGTCGCGCGCATGATGATGATGAGCCTGCATTTCCGGAAGCGGATCCCCTTCCGCGACGTCTATGTCCACGCTCTCGTGCGCGACGAGAAGGGCGCGAAGATGTCGAAGTCGAAGGGCAACGTCATCGACCCGATCGACCTCATCGACCGCTTCGGGGCCGACGCGCTGCGCTTCACCTTGGCCGCCATGGCGGCGCAGGGCCGCGACATCAAGATCTCGGAGGCGCGGGTGGAAGGCTACCGCAACTTTGCGACCAAGCTCTGGAACGCTTCGCGCTTCGCCGAGATCAACGGCTGCGTCCGCGTCGCGGGCTTCGATCCGGCTGATGCGCGCGCGCCCCTGAACCGCTGGGTCTTGGGCGAGGCGGCGAAGGCGGCCGCGGAGACGGCGGGAGCGATCGAGTCCTACCGCTTCAACGACGCCGCCGCCGCGGTCTACCGCTTCGTCTGGAGCGTCTTCTGCGACTGGTGCCTCGAGCTCGCCAAGCCGGTGCTGCAGGGGGGCTCGGACGCTGCGACAAAGGCGGAAACCCAGGCGACCATCGCCTATGTGCTCGACACGATCTACGCGCTCCTGCATCCCTTCATGCCGTTCCTGACCGAGGAGCTGTGGGCGATCAAGGGGGAGGCGGGTCCTCCCCGCGCCGGGCCGCTCGCCCTCGGCCCGTGGCCCAAGGAGGGCCTGGAAGTCGACGATCGGGTCGAGGCCGAGATCGGCTGGGTCGTCGACCTCATTGGCGAAATCAGGTCGGTGAAGTCGGAGATGGGCGTCCCGCCGGCGACCGCGGCGCCAATCATCCTGGTCGCGCCGAGCGAAGGGGTCGCGAGAAGCGCACGCGCCTGGGGCGAAAGCATCAAGCGGCTCGCCCGCGTCGAGCGGATCGAAACCGCCGAGGCCGCGCCCCAGGGCGCGCTGCAGCTCCTGGTGCGGGACCAGGTTGTGGCCCTGCCGCTCGGCGGAATCGTCGATCTGACGGTGGAGAGAGCGCGTCTCGACAAGGAGATCGAGAAGGTGCGGCTCGAGATCGCCAAGGTCGAGGCGAAGCTCGGCAACGAAGACTTCCTCGCCCGGGCCCCGGACCACGTGATCGCCGAGCATGAGGAGCGACGCGAAGCGTTTCAGGACCGGCTCGCCAAGCTGGCGCACGCGCGCGAGCGGCTGGACCGGATTTAGCGGGCCCACCCGACCGTCGGAATGTTGCTTTCCGACAACATCAAGAAGACATCGCTTGGCCGACGGGAATCCGGCCGGAACGTGCCCCGATTGCGCCATAAACGACTCGCAGTTTAACTTCGCTCTTGTTGACGAATGTCAAAGCGTTGCAATTCGGGGACTGCGGCGCGGGCGGGATTGCGGGTCGGGATCAATGCGCGTTGCCGCGTGGGCTGAAAGTCGAAGAGGGGATGCGCAGGGGCCGCGCTTCGCCGCCGCATCATTGGGGTTATTAACGGTCTGCCTCCTGACGTTTCCCGCGGGGCCTGGACGCGCCTTCGACGGAACGACCCCGAGCGCTCCCGCCAAGATTTCCCCGAAAAGCTTCTCCAGCGCCGAGCAGGCGCTTCGCGTCGGCATCGACGACCTCAATGCCGGCGACGCCGCCTCGTCCGTGGAGGCCCTGACCTACGCGGCGGAGGGCGGGCAGCCGATCGCGCGCTGGAAGCTCGGCGAGATGTACGCCGACGGCATCGGGGTCGCGCGCGACGACGTGAAAGCGTACCAATACTTCAATAAGCTGGTCGAGGACTACGACGAGGATGCCCCCGACCAGCGCAACCGCGGCGCGATCTCCAACGCCTTCGTCGCGGTCGGCGTGTATAGCCTCGCCGGCATCCCCAACAGCAACGTACGCGCCGACCCGGAGCGGGCGCGCGGGCTCTTCCAATACGCCGCGACAACTTTCGGCGACCCGGACGCGCAGTACAATCTGGCTCACATGTACATCACCGGCGCCGGGGGCCTCGCCAAGGACGACATCATCGCCCTGCGATGGTTGATGCTGGCGGCCGGAAAAGGCCATCGGCCTTCGCAGGCCCTGCTCGGCCATATGCTCTTCGTCGGCGACGGCGTGCCGCCCCAGCGGGCGAGGGGGCTGATGTGGCTGACCATCGCCAAGAACGGCGCAGACGACGGCAAGGACGAATGGATCCGCAACCTCTATCAGAGCGATCTCGCCGCCGCGGCGCCGGAGGACCGGAAAGCTGCTGCCGCGATGCTCGACGAGCGCGCCAAGGGCCCGCCGCTGCCGTCGTTCATCTCCCGAAGCGTCGTCAGAACGCTACAGATCCTGCGTCCGCTCGGCGTGCCGATGCTGGCCGGCGCGCCCGCGCCGCAGCCGGCGGAATAGGCACCTCCGGCAGCCCCGATCGGCGCGTCGTCGCTCTGTCAAGCTCGCGCCACAAACGCGACCTCTCTTAGATCCGGCTCGGGGCTCATCCTGCTCGGGGAGCCGCGATGGCAACCTGGTTCGTATCGACGACCCGGCGCGTCGGCCTGGACGTGGAATGGCTGCTCACGCCCGCGCGACGGACAGCGAAGCGAAGGCTTGCGCGTCCGAGGCGCTGATCCGCGGACTCAGGGTCGAGGCAGGCACGCTTCCCGGGGTCGAGCCTGAAGTGCGGATCGGCTGGCGCGCGGCCCATCATTGGGCCCAATCGTCCAACGCGGGGTCGATCATGAGCCTGCGCCGGCACTTGAATATGTTTGCCGGCTGAGGCGCGGCGCCTATAAGGCCGCGCGGGCGCGTCGCCCGCGAGAGACGGCTTTTGAAATTGCGATTGGTCGAGTTCGCGAGAAGGCAGGCGGCCAGCCATTGGGCCGGGCCAGCGCTGATCTGCCTAGCGTTGTTCGTCTGCCTGTTCGCGCTCGCGGGACAGACCGTAAACGCCCCGTTCGTATACTACGCGCCGCGATGAAACGGAGCGCTTCGCTCGATTTTCTGCGGGGGTCGGCGGCCTTCGCGGTGGCCATCCCGCATTACCTGACGACCAACGCGCCGTTCGCGCCGGCCACTGAGGCCGTGGCTATCGTCGGCGTCGAGGTCTTCTTCGTTCTCAGCGGGTTCGTGCTCGCGCCGCAGATCGTCGGCTGGGTGATCGCCAGCCCATGGCGCAATCTCGGCGTGTTTCTCGCCCGGCGTTGGATGCGCACCATCCCTCCCTACCTCGCCGCCCTCGCCGTGATCGCGCTGATGACCGGCAACCTCATGACGGCGGACACACTGCGCTACCTGTTCTATGTCGAGAACCTCGTCGGTTCGGCGAATGCGGCCGACTACTACCCGGTCGCCTGGAGTCTCGCGGGCGAGGAATGGTTCTATCTTCTGTTCGCGCCGCTGATGTTCCTGGTCGGCCGGCTCCTCGGCCGCGGCGACCGGCGGTTCGAAGTGGCGTTTGCGGCCTTGTTCATTCTCGCCGTTGCCGCGCTCAGGGTCTTCGCCGCGCCGCACGACTGGGACCGAGACGTCCGGAGGGCGACGGTCTTTCGCGTCGACTCGATCGTTTGGGGCTATCTGCTCTACCTGGCGCTCGAGCGGCGGCCGGACGCGTCATGGCTCACGTCATTGCGAGCGCAGCGAAGCAATCCATTTGAAGGGCAGCGGCGGTGGCATGGATTGCTTCGTCCCCCTCGCTTCGCTCGGCGTCCTCGCAATGACGAGTTGGCTGGGTTGCGGCGGCTCGCCGCGCTCGGTGCGACGTTCGGCCTGGCGACGGCGCTCGAGTTCGGCGTCGCAATCGCTGCGATCGGCGGAAGCGCGGCCGCCCAGCAGGCCTTTCCCTATTCATCCGCGCTATTTGGGATGGCGGCGGTCGGGTTCTTTCGCGAGGCGGATCAGCTCTTCAAGGGGCGGATCGTCAGCGCGGTCAGCTTCTATCTCGGCCGCATCTCCTATTCCGCCTATCTCTTTCACATCGTCATCGTGATGGCGCTGAAGCCGAGGATCGCGGACTGGCCGCTCCTCGCGCAGCTCGCCCTCTACGTCGCTCTCATCTCAGCCTTCTCGACGGTCTTCTGGCGCGGCTTCGAGCGGCCGATCCTCGCCCGGCGGCCGAATTATGCGCCGTCGCGCCTTGCCCTCACCCCAACCTTCTCCCGTGATCTCCGGGTCGAGCCCGGGGAGGTGAGGGGGCGCTGCCCGTCTCGCGCTCGCGGGAGAAGGTCGCGCAGCGGAGCTGCGCCGGACGAGGGCAAGCAGGGACGCTTCCGCCCTTCGCTAACCTTCCTCGCCCTCGCCCTCATCGCCGCCGGCGCGCTCGCCCGCGACGCCTTCATGGGGGACCGGCCCTACGTCTTCTATCCCGCGCTCATCATCACGGCGATCCTCGCGATGGCGCTTGCCGAGCGGGCGGGGCGCTTCGCCGGCGGCTTTGGAGCCGCGGCGCGGACGTTTCTCCTGTTCGCGCTCGCCTTGCCCGTCGCCGACGCGCTCTACCGATCCTCGACCGGCGTGCCGATCGTCGGCTCGATGGCCGCCCCGACCTATTCCTTTCGCGCCGCGCGCGAGAACCCCGCCGCCTTCGCCATGTGGTGGTTCTACTATCTCAACGAATGGATCCGCGACGACGGCGTCCGCGCCGCAATCGAGAAGCCGGACCCGGAGAAGAAGCTTCCCTTCGTGTTGGTTCCGGGGAGCAGCGGCCGCATGTTCGACACGACGATCCGGATCAACGCCGCCGGCTTCCGCGGGCCGGAAATCGCGCCCGACAAGGGCGATCGGTTTCGCATCGTGGCGCTCGGCGAGTCGCAGACCTTCGGCCCGACCTTGCGCGACGGCGAAAGGCCGTGGCCAGAACTGCTGCAGGCGCTGTTCGACCGGCATGCTTCGTGCGGCCGGCCGATCGAGGTCGTCAATGCGGGAACGGAGGCCTATACGCTCGAAGACAACCTCGAGCGCATGCGGCGCGATATCCTGCCGCTGAAGCCCGATCTCATCGTCTCGACGCACGGCATGAACGGCCTCCTGGCGCTCGGCCTCCGGCAAGAAGCGGAGCCGAGCGAACCGGGCGTGCGTCCGCGCGCCTCCGCGCTGATCGGCCGCGCCGTATTGACGATCGAGCGCGCCGTCCACGACTGGCGAATGCGCAACGCGCCGCATCCCGTCGCGCCGCCGCCGCTTTCCGACGAAGCACTTCTGAAGAGCCGCTACGCCGAGGCCTACCGCAAGCTGATCGCGCTCGGTCACGAGAGCGGCGTCCCCGTCGCGCTCGCGACGGCAAGCATGGCGGTCAACGAGAGCTCGCCCCGCGAGGTCGAGGATTTTTATGGGGCCGTGTTCAAGCCGATCGACGACATCCTCGCCGCTAACGCCGCCCACAACCGGATGGTGCGGCTTCTCGCCCCGGAGAGCGGCGCGCCGCTGATCGACATGACGCCGGGGGTCGACGGGGTCTGGGACGACGACCTCTATCTCGACATCGTCCACTTCACCGAGCGCGGCCACGAGCGGGTCGCGGAGAAGATGTTCGAGGCGCTTCTGCCGATTCTGGCGGGCGAGGGCCTCAGGTGCGAGACGCGCCGTTAAGAGGCGCGGCGGCGCTTCGGGCCGAATTCCCTGGTTACAGGAAATTTTACAGGGAATTCAGCATTTTTCGGAGCTTTGCAAGGAAAATCGCCCGAAAAAGACGCCCGATTTCAATTGCTTGTACGAAAATTCCCTACGCGGCGGAACAGGGAATTTTTTCGGCCGAACAGGGAATTCATCCTAAATTCGGCAGTTGGCTCTGATCGTCGCCCATGAAGCGGGGGGTGGTTCAATCTGCGGTTGCGTCAAGATGGACATAGGCGCGGTGGCGCGCGCAGGGCGCGGCCTTTGAGGAAGGCTTGAAAGGCGCGGGAGAGGATTTCGCGCCAACGCTGCCAGGGCGTCAACTGCTCCGCATTTGTGACCAACCGCCTCAGGAATCGGGCTACCGCTCGAAGCGCCTTTGCGGCGGGAACGGACTTGGCGTGCGTGCTGGCGATCTTGATCGTCGTTTGTCGCGCATGGCGCACCCGTTGGGCGATGGCGTGCAACAACAACGGTCGGCTCGTGATCGCCTCTCGGTGACGATCCGGCTCGGCCAAGCGCGTGAAGATGTTCCACCAATCATAAAACAACGCCACGAGGCGGGCCGCCAGACGACAGCGCGCCAGGTCATGAGTGACGAAGCCGCCCCAGCCCCATTGGTTCTTCAACTCGTCGAAAACATTCTCTCCATCGCCGCGGTCGCGATAGAGCTGGCCAAAGCTTTCCAGAGCCTCGACGAGCGTGGTCGCGAGAACCTGATATTCCCACATCTCCTCGCTCGGGCCGATGTCGGGGAAGGCGAGCCGAGGCGGTCCATCCTCGTCCATCGCGGGCCTCGCCAGCGCGCCTTTCACGCGCCGCCGCAAGACGACGGCGCGCCGTTGTCGGCTCCAGCCCTGCAATCGAATCTCGGTCTCTTTGGCTTGCCAACCTTGACCCGAATCGGCCCAATCGCTCTGCCGCGAAAGACGCTCGATCGCGCGTTTGACATTGGCGGTCAGCCGTAACTTGAACAAATACGGCAAAGCGCGCCGCTCGGCTTCGCCCATGATCCCCTCATTGCCGAAGCCCTTGTCGCCGCGCAAAAGAGAAGGCCAACAATCGCGGGGCGTTCGATCCAACAACGCCCACAGGCCAGGCGCGCTGTGATTGGAAGTGTGCTCGTCGCCCGCGCTCACATCCACGTCGAGAACCAATCGCGTCCCCGCCATCGAATAGGTGTGATAGCAGTGGCTAGGCCGTCCAGGCTTCTTGGGATTGTAGCCGACCACCGCTCCTTCCTGATGGCCGTAGAGCGGCTTCACCGTCGTATCGACGTCGAGTATCCACGCCTCGCTCAAAAGCGGCTCCACGCAAGGGTCGAGATGACCTCGTATCCAGTTGGCGCCCGCTTCTTCCTCGATCGCCGCGAACGCCCGCCGAACCGTGTCCTCGCTGACGATCTTGCTCATGTCGAGAAGCTCGGGCAACACGCCGTCGCCTCGCAGCGCCGCGATATGCGCGTAGCGCTTGTGCCCGGCCAACATCGACAACATCGCCGTCCCCAGCACGTCGCGCTTCTTGGGCGCGTTCGGGCTCGTGTAACGCAGCGGGCAATCCGCCACGAACGCCTCGAACAGCCCCGCAGTCTTCAGAAAATCGATGAAGAACGGCAATTGCCCGAGCGGCGTAAACGCCGCTTCATGGTCAAACTCGACCCGAACCGAACCGGCGAAACTGTCGACCACCACGCCCATGCCCGAGGCGTCGGGTTCAACCGCAGATTGTTCACCCGACGGGTGAGCCCCAGAGCGCGCTAAATCTTCTCCCATGCATATGAAAATGAATGATTCTCGGCCCGCGGAAAACACCTAAACCGCCGAATTTAGGTTCATTGTTCCTGTTCGCGCGAAAGCAGGGAAGTTTCGGGACCGCGGCATCGAAACGGTGACCTTCGTCCTCCCCGGCGAGCTCCTGCACCAGGACCACACGAGCTCGGCTAGGAGCTGCATGTCGAATTCGCGGCCCACCTCTATGACGCCATCCTCGTCGCCGGCGCGCCGCATGGGCTCAGGCTAGCGGGCTACCGGGCGATCGAGACCCTTCGCCTGGAGAAGGGCAACAGCGCCTGGGGCGCCGAAATCGGCCCCGACCATTCTCCGCTCGTCGCGGGCCTCAGCCGCTTCGTCAAGCTGAAGACGGGCCTGCCGTTTCGCGGCCGGGCGGCTCTCGAAGCCCAGCGCGCCGAGCCCTTGCCTCGCCTGCTCGCGGGCTTCACGGCGGCGAGCGAGGTCATCCTGCTCGGCCGCGAGACGATTTTTCGGAACGGCGAGCGCGTCGGCTGGCTGGCGAGCGGCGGCTACGGCCACACCGTGGGCAAAGCGATCGGATATGGCTACGTCCGGCGCGCCGCGGGCGTCGACGCGGATTTCGTCATGTCGGGCGACTATGCGCTCGAGGTCGCCGGCGAACGGATTCCCGCGGAGCCTTTTCTGAAGCCGCTCTATGACCCCGCGGGGCTGCGCGTGCGGGCGTAGGGCGGTGGAAGCGGCTCGACCCTGTTTTCCGCGCCAATGTTTGGACAAGTCAACCATTGTCGCTGACTCATTCAATTCGCTTCGTGGCGGGTCGAACCCAGTGTGTTTGAGTATGGTCGCTACGGGAAAGCTGCCGTACAAAGACGACCGATTGGATGACGGCAATGCTGAAGGGTTTCGGACGCCGGCCCTTTGCAGACGCGGGTCTCATGAATCCCCTCATTTGAAAAATGGCCTGATTTCGGCACTTTTTGGCCCTTCAACGTGAGATCAGGGGAACGAAAGCGCCGCTTTTGGAATGACGCGCCCTCATCAGCGATAATCGCGACGCAAAATCCGGTGCCGCAAAACTCGCAAGACGAGTATCTCGGGATCAAGATACGTATCTGAGGTTGCAAAATTGCCTGCGACGAAAAATGAGGGGATGGCTGAGGACGCGGGTGGCTCGACGGGGGGCCGGCGTTCGAAAGCCTCGTAAGGAGGAGAGCGCGGGGAGGAGGGGGGCGGTTTGGCTGGGCGGGACCTATGGGGATTTGAGGATCGCGGAGGGATCGCACGTGTGGCTGCGGGGGCCGGAGGCGTCCAGTGTTATCGGTGGGAGCGAAGATGACGAGCTTTTTCGATCGCGATCATACGAGGGCTTGGCGTGAGCGCGGCGCTTGGAAAAGGTCGGCGGACGTCGTGAGGACAGGGCTCGTCTGGTCCGACGCGCGGCCGGAACTGACGCTGAGCGGTGTTGCGAGGCAGGGAGGACGGCGATCGCGATCATGAGGTGTCGATCCTGATCCGGCTCGGCGGTGAAGAACGCGCAGGGCGCGCGCCTTCGAACGTTTCGACGATGATCATCCGGCCGCCGCAACATGGACATTGACGCGCAGGCGAAGCTCTTTCGGCCTCGCTGTCCGCCTCGGCGCGCGAGGGCTCGGGCAAGGCCTCGGGCGCGGCCAGCAAATGGCGCGCGCGCTCGATGTTGAGGGCTCGAACGGCGCTGGCGAATAGGCCGTAATGGCGGATGCGGTGGAAGCCGCTCGGCAGCACGTGCAGGAGAAAGCGGCGGATGAACTCGGCGGCGTCGAGCGTCATGGTCCTGAGCCGGTCGCGGCCTTTGATCCGGTAGTCCTTCCATTTGAAGGTCACGCCGGCCTCGTCGAGCGTGTCGAGCCGCGAGTTGGAGATGGCGACGCGGTGGGTGTAGCGCGCGAGATAGGCGAGCGCCGCCTGGGCCCGGCGAAGGGTCGCTTGGCGTAGACCACCCTTGCGACAGGGAAAGCTCAGGAGAGGAGAATGAACATGAAGTTCTGAAACCTTTCATTGCGATCCAGAGGGTTCAACTCCCTCCCGGCAAAGGTCAGCCAACCAGCCGGAAGCGAGCCTTGCATGGCGTGCGGCGACGCCCGTCGTGAAGCGTAGGCAGCAGGTGCTGAAGCCGCGTGAGTAGCCTCGAAATTTCTATCGCTGGAGCCTTCGCTGTGGGTTGAGCGGGGGCAGCATCGACGACACCGTCAGGGTGAGGATCGTCGGTCCGGCCGGGGTCTTGGACCGGGGCAAAGGCATAGGACGGATCGCCTGGGAACCTGTGAGATCCCGCCTGCGTCCGAGTGAGAGTGTGCCGGCAAATGGGCGGCCGGCTGACCAAATGCCCTGGCCCGGCTGGGTCCTCCAACCATCCGGGAGCGCCGCCAAGGCGAGCACGAAGAGCGGAGGATCGCGCGGACCCCGGAAGCGAAACAGATAAGCGACCGGGGACGCGCAGGCGGGAAGTCGTAGCGCCTTCATAGTACCGCTGACCGCGGGGAACTGGGCTCACCGGGACCCGCGCGAGGGGAGGGGGGCGCCACGGGATGAGAGCCGTTGCCGGGAAACACGGGAGGAGACCTTGGGCTCCGCGAACCTGTCCACGAAACGACAACGGATAGCCGAACTGGCGAGGACGAAGGCGGGGACAGCTTTGTCCACGCTTCGCCATGTCATCGACCTGGAATGGATGCGAGAGGCGTACCGGCTGACGCGCAAGGATGGAGCATCTGGCATCGACGGTGTGACGGCGGCGCAGTACGAGGCGAACCTGGAGGTCAACCTTTTGGCTCTCCTGGAGCGCATCAAGTCCGGCCGCTATGTCGCTCCGCCGGTGCGTCGGGTCTACATTCCGAAGGCGGATGGCTCGGAGCGGCCGCTCGGAATTCCGACGTTCGAGGACAAGGTGGCACAGCGAGCGATCGTCATGGTGCTGGAGCCGATCTATGAGCAGGAGTTTCTGTCTTGCTCATTCGGCTTCCGACCAGGGCGGTCGGCGCATCAGGCCCTGAGTGCGTTGCGTTTGGCCTTCATGGGCCGACAAGGGCTGCGCTGGGTGTTGGATGTCGATATCTCCAAATACTACGACACGATCCAACATCATCACCTCCGTGCGTTTCTCGACAGGCGAGTCACGGACGGCGTCATTCGCCGGATGATCGACAAATAGCTGAAGGCTGGCGTGCTCGAACACGGCCTCCTTCAGCGCACGACCGAGGGCACCCCGCAAGGTGGCGTCGTCTCGCCTCTGCTCGCAAACATCTACCTGCACCATGTGCTGGATGAATGGTTCGAGCGGGACGTGCGCGTGCGCCTCAAAGGGAACAGCATCCTCGTGCGGTACGCGGATGACTGTGCGCCACGACGGCGCGAAGAGGAGGCTCTGATGTAACGGAAGCCAACTTCAAGCAGCCTTGCTGCACAAGAGATGAGGGTTGGCCCCTCGGACTCGGATTGCAGGATCAGGGTCCAAACCACCGCAAGCTGCGCCGGCATAACGGCCGGGGTGGTGAGCGTTGCGGAAAAGGCGGGATAACCCGTCAGGTGTGCGCTGGTAAGACGAACGCGAGTGAACCGTTGATGACGTGTCGAAAGCGTTGGAATGTCGCCGAAACCAGGCTCCAGTTGTTGGCCTGGGACGAAGCTCGGAGGGGAGCCTGCCCGACCGGCCGAGCGGCGACCGGCATGAAGACGGCGTGAGACCAGCGAGAGGCTCTTGTGCGGAACGTGGGAACTTGGCGCCTCGATGCCAAGGGAGACCTCCAAGCGGCAGAACCGTAAGGAGCCGGATTTCCGGACAAGAGGACGCGAGATGGCTATCGGCGGAGAGATGGCCACCATCTCGATTGCCAGCGCGAAGGGCGGGACGGCGTCCTCTACGCCAACGCGAGCGAAACTCTTCCGTGAAGAACCGGATGCGGGAAAGCTGCACGTCCGGGTGTGTGTCCAGCGAAGGCTGGCATGTTCCCGGAAACAGCCAGGCCTGCGGCCGCGCCGCCCACCACCATTCGCGCAACAGTTCGAGCAGTTGCGGCGAGAGCATCACGTAGCGGTCCCGTTGTCCCTTGCCCTGCTCGACCCGCAATGTCATGCGCTGGCTGGTCCCCGGACTTGATCCGGGGATGTCGGACACCTTCAGGTTCGCGACCTCGGACACCCGCAGGCCTGCGCCGTAGGCGACGCTGAGCGCGGCTTTGTACTTGAGGCCCGGCGCGGCTTCGAGGAGGCGCGCTACTTCCTCCTGGCTCAGCACGACCGGCGCCCTGCGCGGTTGGTTCACGGTCGTCAGATGACGGACGAGGTCGGGCCGTTCGAGCGTCACGTTAAAAAAGAACCGCAGCGCGGCGATGGCGGCGTTGATGGTCGCAACGCCGATCTGCTGCTTGGCCATCGCGGCGGCCCTCGACGGCCTCGTCACCCCCGCCAACCGGTTCGTCTGCGACGGCGGAAAGGCCATCGTCGCCTTCGCCCGCAGGGCCAACATCCCGGTCCACCTCGTGCCCGCGCCGGGCAAGCCCAGCCCCGAGGCGCCCGACCTCCAAATCAACAACGTCAACGCCTATCACGGTCGGCTCAAGGAATGGATGCGTCGCTTCCACGGCGTCGCCACCAAGAACCTGCCCAACTATCTGGGATGAAGCAACCCGACAAAACTGGATCCTCGGCGCTATCGGCATCGGGCCATATCAACAGCAAACACGATAAGAGCGAAGACTTTCGTGCGGAAGCGAATGGGCGGACAGCCGGTTGAAAGCAGGTTAATATGTGGCGTTGGAGGGGTTGGCGCTCGTTTGTTAGGGCTTGAATCAGTTTATAGCTATATCAGCGCGACGACGACCTCAGTTTAATTATGTCAAAGGGCAGCGCCGTCAGTCCAACCTCTCTCTCGTCATCCTCAGGAATGTTCCTTTAAAAGTTAAATTGAATAGCGCTCTGGTTCAAGCGGTCGAGATTGGCGCTAATAATCGGGCGGAGCACGATGGATATTCGTCAATTCTGTGTCTTGACGCTTTCAATCCTTTCAGCGGCTTACGCTACAGCAGCATTTGCTCAGTCGGCGCCGATCGGCGATGCGACGAGTGTGCAGAATCAGGTCGAGGGAATCGTCAACCGGAAAGCGCAGCCGCCATCGACCGGGGGCTCGGTGTTCCAGAACGAACACGTGCGTACTGGCGAGGAGAGCCAAGCCCAGCTTGTTTTTCTCGACAGCACCGATTTGGGAATCGGCCCCAAGTCGGAAGTGACGCTCGACCAATTCGTCTACAATCCGGATCGCGGCACCGGCAGGGTTCAAATCGAGGCCAGCCGCGGCGTTTTCCAATTCGTCACCGGCTCGCAGGACAAGAAGGACTATGAAATCGTCACGCCGAGCGGGACCATCCACGTCAAGGGCACCGAGTTTCAACTCCTGGTCGCGCGCGGTTATATGGTCGTCGCCCTGGAGAGCGGCGCGCTGAGCATCACCACCAATAAGGGCCGCGCCGTCGCGCTCGATCAGCCCGGGACCAGCCTCACGGTCCATTCCGACGGACGCGTCGAAGGCCCGACCCCAATCAAGGGGCCGATTACGCGATAACCAACGGGCTGTTCCCCTATTTCGTCCGCGCACTTCCGCCCGCGGTCAATGTCTTGACGAGCTTCAGCTCGACGGGCTGCTCCGTCGGGGCCACAGCGGGCGGGTCCTTCCCGTATTTGGTAAAGAGGACCATCGAATGCTCAAACTTCCGCTACGCATAGCGGGGCCTCCGTCAGCGGATTGGCGGGGTGCAGCTATCAATTTGGCCCTGTCGTCGTCGGCGCGGAAGGCGAATATGGCTATGACGGCCAGAGTTCGAGTGCGGTGTCGTTCGTTACTCTGAACAGCAATCCTACGCAAAAATTCAACGTCAACGGCGTTGGACGCACCCGCGCCGAGTTCGGATACGCTGTGCTGCCCAATATACTAGTCGGGCGCTTCCAAAGTTCGAATCCCATGGGATGCTCGAAACGGCCGCATTCCGTGGATCGAAGGCCAATTAAGCAATTGAGCGGTTTCATGGAATCGATCGTCTAGTACAGCGATTCCTTGATTCTGCGCATATTGCATTGGATTCCCGAGAGACGGGCAGACGCTTCTCGGAAGCCTGCGCCAGGCGCGGTCTGGACCCAAAGCAAAAGCGGCGCCGATTCCCGGAGGGTTGCGGCTCCGCCCCCAAGATCATGCGGCGCCGACCCCAAGAGGATGCGGCGCCGAGCCCGAACTCTTACAAGAGCCGCCCATTGCCGTTTTGAGCCTTTTCAAGGGCTTGGCCGTCGCAAGCGTAATCGGGGCAAATTTCCGGGCGGAAGGGGGGAGTCAAGCGTCGGAAAGTATGATTCAAGCTGGGGATGTCCGTTGATTCGGGTGATCCGCTTGAGCGCATGACGCCGGCCGGGTTCGCACTTTGATTGGCGAAGTGACCCGCTTTCAGGCGGAGTACGAGAAGGTGAGCGGGGCGTTGGCCAAGCTGAGGGTCGAGCATCAGGCGGTCAAGGACGAACTGGCGCGATTGAAGAAACTGCCGCCGCGGCCGCCGCAGAAACCCTCGGGGATGGACAAGGCGACGGACCGACCGGATTCGCAAGCGAACGCGCCCAAGGGCGGGCGGTCGACGCAGCGGCGCGGCAGCAACCTGGACAAGCTGACGGTCACGCAAACCATCGAGGTGAAGGTCGACGCGCCAGCGGGTTCCCGCCACAAGGGCTACGAAGAGATCGTCGTTCAGGACTTGGTTCTGAATCCTTTGGTGACCCGCTATCGGCGCGAGCGCTGGCAAACGCCGGATGGGAAGACTCTGATCGCGCCGCTCGATCCCGGGATCGTCGGTGGCTAAGGCCCGCATCTTCAGCGCCTGATCTTGATGCTGCACTTTCAGGGACAGATGACCTGCGAGCGGATTCTGGCGCTGCTGAACGGCGTCGGCGTGGTGATTTCGAAACGCCAGGTGGTGCGCCTGCTGGCCGCCAAGCTCGAGACGTTCCGCGCTGAGGACGCCGAGGTGCTGAAGACCGGATTGAGCAGCGCTTCCTTCGTCACGGTCGACGACACCGGCGCCCGCCATCGAGGCAAGAGCGGCGTGACGACCCAGATCGGTTCCGACAGCTTCACCACGTTTCGAACCGGCCCGAGCAAGTCCCGCCTGGCGTTCCTGCGCAATCTCCTGGGCGGCGCGGCCTCTTACGTGGTCAACGAGGCGGCGCTCGTCTACATGCGGGCTTGCAATCTGAGCCTCAGCCTCATCGACACGCTCGCGGGCCATCCGACGCGGCTTTTTGCATCTCACGAAGACTGGACGAGCCATCTGAACGCGCTCGGATTCGCCGATCTCAGGATCACCCCCGATCCGGTGCGGGTCGCCAGCGAGGGTGCTCTGTGGGGCGCCGTTCGCGAGCAAGGCCTGCTCGGCCAAGCCATCGTCGTGTCAGACGGCGCCGGCCAGTTCCGCGTCGGCGAACACGCCTTGTGCTGGGTGCACGCCGAACGCCTGGTCCACAAGCTCATCCCCGCCAACGACAAGCAGCGCAACGCGATCGAGGTCGCACGGCGCATGATCTGGTGGTTCTATCGCGCCTTAAAAGAATACAAGCTCGCCCCGAGCCTCGAGAAAGCCGAGCGTTTGCGGGCGCAGTTCGACCGCATCTTCAACCGCTCCAGAACCGGCTACGCCACCCTCGACAGCCTGCTCAGGCGCCTCTTTCGCCTCAAGGACGATCTCTTGCGCGTCCTCGACCATCCCCATATTCCGCTGCACACCAACGCCTCGGAAAACGACATCCGCGTCTTCGTCACCAAGCGCAAAATCTCCGGCGGGACCCTCAGCGACAGAGGCCGCGACGCCCGCGACGTCATGCTCGGGCTCGCCAAGACCTGCAGGAAGCTCAAAATCCCCTTCTTCGACTATCTCGGCGCTCGCCTCGCCATTCCAGGCCCCGAAATCCCCGATCTCGCAACTCTCGTCAGGCCCGCCCCAAGCTAACGCCGCCCGGAAATTCGCCCCGGTTACTCGCAAGCGGAGAAAATTCGCGCCTGCCCCGACGCGCGATAGACACTGTACATGGGTTATATCTCCTCGGCTCGAAATTCGGGCGATCCGGCGTTCTGTTCTCTATTTGTACCACAATATTTGATAATCCGCAAGAAGACGCCGCAGAAAATTTCGCCGACGCCCGCTCCTCCGTCCCAGCAAGAGCGCGATTCCTCCGGTGGGCGCCGCCGCTGCCGCAAGCAAGCGGGAACAGGAAGTTTTTTCGAGTGAACAGGGAATTGATTCGAGAGAACAGGCAGTCTGGCGCGACAGAACAGCGGTCGCCGCATCCTTTTGGCCTCGCGGCGCGGCCGTCCCGAGCGGCTCGAAGCGAAGTTCGAATCATATCTGTCGCCTCATCGAGCCCGAGCGGCGCGAAGGCCTTGAGGCGGGCGCGCGCCCCCTTCTTCCTTCGGGAGAAGGGGGGCGCTCCTCGCACCCTGCGAGCCAGCCAGGCGACCGGCTCGAACAAGACCTTCGGCAGGCTGACGAATCTGACGCAGCTCACGGTCGACACCACATGGTGGACCCGTTACCGCAGCCGGACCAAGAATCCCGACTTCGGCGACACTTTCGCTCCCGCCATCCCGACGCTGGCGCAAGGACAGCACACCGCGATACCGCGGACCGACTCCGACGTTAACCACAGCGAGTTCCTGCAAGCGGTCGCCAACACCGCAGGCTTCCACTTCGCCATCATCGAGCAGGGCGGCACGAGCCTTTATCCGAAATTCGCGCAACGAGCCACGAGCGTGGAAGTCCTGCGGATCTTGCTCAGCATCGGCGGCGCGGAAATCTGTCACTTCCAGACCTGGCACGACAAGGCCGGCAACGCCAACGTCCTGACCAATGTGATCGACCCCGTAACCAGGGTGTCGGTGACATTCCCCAACCTGAACGCTCCGCCCTTCCCCGACGGCCTTGGATTGGAGGATTTCCAGACCAACCTGATCATGCCCGAGCCGACTGTGTTCCTGAGCCGCCAGTTCCCGCCATGCTCGATTATTCGTCCCAACGACCCGAACGGGGCCGCCATGGGCGCAGTCAAGGCGTTGACCGACGACGGGCTCTTCATCGGCCAGTCCGGGGAGTTTTTCGATCTGTTGCAGCAATTGGCCGACGAGGCCGACCAAACGCAGCGCGGCGGCGACTGAAACGGCCGACCCCGTCATGGCGTGAGTCCGGCCGCGGTGGCTGTGTGAGCGCCGAGACATTTTGGCTGAAGCGTCAATCTCGACAAGTTCCGGTCGCCGCGCCCTTGAAGGCGAGGTAGGTGTTGATGAACTGCTCGTGGGTCAGCTCGTCTTCCGTGTTGTCGTGAATATACTGCGGCATGTCGCCATCGAGCTTTTGCAAATCCGCGGTGTATTTCGGATTGCCCCCGGTCGCCGTTGGCGGATAGCCGGGAATCAGCTTGCTCGCCAAGGCGGAGACTTCGTCGTCCTGTGTTCCGGCGAGTTCCTGATATTGCAGCCAGAGGTCGCTTTCGATGATTTCGGCCGCGGCGGCGAAGCGAAGCAGAGCAGCGTCCCCTTTGCTGATCGATTGGCCGGCTTGCTGGCCGCCCGCCTCGATCGGCGCCGAGACGGCGGCGACGGCTGTCGCGCCGGCCATTCCCAGCCCTCTGAGAAACGAGCGCCTCTCGACCTCGCGAGCGCGCGGGGCGCGAGGCGCGCCGTCGCCGGAATTGCGCGTCGGTTCCTGGACTGAGGCGGACGGGTATGGATGGCTCATGATGCTGTTCCCTTCTCGTAATGAGTTCTCTGAAGCATTGGCAGCGAAATAAGCGAAGGCGGGGGGGTTGACTGCCTCTCCCGCCAAGCAATGAACACTGGCGACCGGACACTTATTCATTCGAGCGCCGACAGGAACGCGATTGACTCTGAATTGCAGCTGTCCTGGCGAGAATAATTATTGAGTGTGACGAATAGAACCGAGCAGTGAAGTGTTGGCCGTTTTTTGCCGAGGCGGCCGAAGAATTTGGTCAGCGCGCGGATGGAGAGGCCGCATGCTGATCGAATAGGCCACGGGCGAGATTGAGCGACGACCGTCCGAACTGCTAAGCGGCCTCGCGACGCCGCCTTCGGGTCGGGACCCTCATCCCGTCCCTTCTCCCGAACGGGAGGGGGGACATGCTCCTTAGTTCGGCCAAAAAGTCCCCCCTCAGGCAGCCGCCGCATCCTCCTTCGCGCCGACCATGTACTGCACCAGCTCCTCCGCGGTGGTTTCCGCGGTGACCTTCTCGGCGACTTCCCGGCCGCGGTGCATGACGATGACCCGGTCGGTGACGGCGAAGGCGTCGGGGAGAATGTGGGTGATGAGGATGACCGGCACGCCGCGCTCCCTAAGAGTCCGGATGAGCTCGAGCACCTTGTGCTGCTCCGGCACGCCGAGATTGTTGGTCGGCTCATCCATGATCATGAGTTTTGCGTCCCAATAGACGGCGCGGGCGATCGCCACCGCCTGGCGCTGGCCGCCGGACAATGTCTCGATCGGCTCGGTGAGGGTGGGAAAACGGATCTGCAGCGAGTCGAGGGTCTGGCGGGATTTGGCCAGCATGTGCTTGTCGTCGAGCGTCTGGACGAGGCCGCCGAGGCGGCGCTTCCTGACCTCGCGGCCGAGGAAGATGTCGGCGCCGACGTCGAGATTGTTGGCGAGCGCAAGGTCCTGATAGATCGTCTCGATCCCGGCGCGGCGGGCGTCCATCGGGGTGGCGAACTCGGCCGGCTTGCCGTCGAAGACGATTGCGCCTTCTTCCGGATGGTAGACGCCCGAGACGCATTTGATGAGCGTCGACTTGCCCGCGCCGTTGTCGCCCAGGAGGCCCACCACCTCGCCGCGGCGGACGTTGAGGCTCACGTTGTCGACGGCGACGAGGCCGCCGAAAACTTTCGTCAGGCCGCGAATGGAAAGCAGCGGCTCGCTCATCGCCGGACGCCCCCCTTCGGCCGGCCCATGATGAGATCGCGCGACTGGTCGATCAGCACCGCGACGATGACGACCGCGCCGATGACGATGAACTGCCAGAAGGCGTCGACGTCGAGCATGACGAGACCGGTCGTCAGCACCGCGATGATGAGCGCGCCGATCACCGTTCCGATCACGGTCCCCGAGCCGCCCGACATGCTGACCCCGCCGATGATGACCGCCGCGATGGAGGAGAGCAGCAGCGGGTCGCCGATGACCGAGGAGCCGGCGGTGAAACGCAGCGTCGAGAGAACCCCTGCGACTCCGGACGTGGCCGCCGAGAGCATGTAAAGCAGAATGATCTGGCGATCGACTGGAATGCCGCTGCGGACCGCCGCGTCCATGCTGCCGCCGAGAGCATAGGTGTGCCGGCCGAACTGGGTCTTGTGCAGGAGGAACATCGCCCAGGCGACGACGACCGCGGTTACGATGAACGGATAGGGCAGGACGATGTCCATCCGGCGCAACAACTCGCCGCCGACCTCCGGCCGCTTGAGGAAATAGATCCCGCCGCCTTCGCCTCCGATATAATAAATGAGGCGTCGTTGCCGTAGGCGCGGATGCCGGCCGGCAGGCCGATCACCGTCGTGTTCTCCGACATGAGGTAGGCGGCGCCGCGCACGATGAAGGACGTTCCGAGCGTGACGATGAAGGCGGGGACCTTCAGCTTGGAAATGACGACCCTTGCGACAGGGAAAGCTCAGGAGAGGAGAATGAACATGAAGTTCTGAAACCTTTCATCGCGATCCAGAGGGTTCAACTCCCTCCCGGCAAAGGTCAGCCAACCAGCCGGAAGCGAGCCTTGCATGGCGTGCGGCGACGCCCGTCGTGAAGCGTAGGCAGCAGGTGCCGAAGCCGCGTGAGTAGCCTCGAAATTTCTATCGCTGGAGCCTTCGCTGTGGGTTGAGCGGGGGCAGCATCGACGACACCGTCAGGGTGAGGATCGTCGGTCCGGCCGGGGTCTTGGACCGGGGCAAAGGCATGGGACGGATCGCCTGGGAACCTGTGAGATCCCGCCTGCGTCCGGGTGAGAGTGTGCCGGCAAATGGGCGGCCGGCTGACCAAATGCCCTGGCTCGGATGGGTCCTCCAACCATCCGGGAGCGCCGCCAAGGCGAGCACGAAAAGCGGAGGATCGCGCGGACCCCGGAAGCGAAACAGATAAGCGACCGGGGACGCGCAGGCGGGAAGTCGTAGCGCCTTCATAGTACCGCTGACCGCGGGGAACTGGGCTCACCGGGACCCGCGCGAGGGAAGGGGGGCGCCACGGGATGAGAGCCGTTGCCGGGAAACACGGGAGGAGACCTTGGGCTCCGCGAACCTGTCCACGAAACGACAACGGATAGCCGAACTGGCGAGGACGACGGCGGGGACATCATCACCTCCGTGCGCTTCTCGACAGGCGAGTCACGGACGGCGTCCTCTACGCCAACGCGAGCGAAACTCTTCCGTGAAGAACCGGATGCGGGAAAGCTGCACGTCCGGGTGTGTGTCCAGCGAAGGCTGGCATGTTCAGCAGGAGACAGACCTGCCGGGGCAAAAGTCAGGAGCCCCGTAGTTTGGATAGCAGGGTGGCGGGAAACCAAGACTCTGAAGCCTATCGACAACGTCTCCCTCGGGAAGACGACGAGCCGCCGGGCCGTAATGAAAGTAAACGCGAATGTGGCCTCGAAAGTGCGTAGCCCCGAAGGCCGAGCCCACATCTGGAGGGCGAAGGCAGCATGGGGAGCCGAAATCTGACTGAAGCGGCTCCTTCACTTCGGCGGGGTGGAAGCGACAGCACGGTGGCAAGAACATGCCGAGCAACTGGAGAAGCCTTCCTCGCCCCGGCGCGAAATCGCCGGAGCAGGGTAGATCGTATAACCGGCGCAACCGGGAAGTCGATCGAAGGCGAGAGGGTGGCGGTCGGGTCCGTAGTAGCGGCGAAGCGGAGTAATGTCCGTGGAGCAAAGGGGCCCTGCTGCTTGTAGCGTCTCCGGCCATAAGGAAGGCAAGGACGAGATGACAAAGGCGTCCATGGATTTGCAAGACCTGAGGCGGAGAATATACGTCAAGGCGAAGGCTGAGACGTCCTGGCGGTTCTGGGGACTATATGTCCACGTCTGCAAGCTGGACACACTGCGCGAGGCGTACGCGCTGGCCAAGAAGAACGATGGCGCTCCGGGAAGTGACGGAATGACCTTCGCGGCCATCGAGGCGCAAGGCGTAGAGGTTTTCCTCGAGCAGATCGCGGACGAACTGGTCGGGCGCACCTATGCGCCGCTCCCGGCAAGGAAGCAGGAAATCCCGAAGGATGGCGGCAAGGTCCGCGTCCTTTCGATTCCGGCGATCCGCGATCGGGTGGTGCAAGGCGCGCTCAAGCTCATACTGGAACCGATCTTCGAGGCGGACTTCCAACCGGGGTCGTTTGGATACCGTCCACAACGGACAGCCCATGAAGCGGTGGACCGTGTGGCGCGAGCGATCGTTCAGCACAAGACACGCGTCATCGACATCGACCTGAGCAGCTATTTCGACAATGTCCGGCATGATCGGCTGTTGGCGAAGGTGGCCGAGCGGGTGGACGATGGCGACGTGATGCGCCTGCTGAAGGTGATGCTCAAAGCCAACGGCAAACAGGGCGTTCCGCAAGGCGGGGTGATCTCGCCGCTGCTCAGCAACCTCTACCTCACCGAGGTTGACAGGATGCTGGAGCGGGCGAAGGAGGCCACACGCTACGGCAAGTACACCGGCGTCGAATATGCGAGGTTCGCTGACGACCTGGTGATCTTGATCGACGCCCACCCGCGGCACGACTGGCTGATGGCGGCGGTGGAAAAGCGGCTACGCGAGGAACTCGCCGAACTGCAGGTCGAAATCAACGAGGAGAAGAGTCGGATCGTGGACCTATGCCGCGGCGAGAGCTTCGGCTTCCTGGGGTTCGACTTTCGCCGGGTGCGCAGCCTGCGGGGCAGATGGCGTGCCCATTACACGCCCAAGCTCAAGAAGCGGACGGCGCTGCTGGCGAAACTCAAGGACGTGTTCCGGCGTCACCAGTCCCAGCCGGTCGATCGAGTCATCAAGCTGATCAACCCGGTGCTTCGCGGATGGGTGAATTACTTCAGGGCGGGACATTCCAGCGAGTGCTTCGGCTTCGTGAAGGACTGGGTGGAAAAGAAGATCCGGCGCCATATGCTGCGAGCCCGTAAACGACAGGGCTTCGGCTGGACGCGGTGGAGTAGGGACTGGCTGTACGAAACGCTCGGGCTGTTCAACGGCTACCGAGCGGTGCGGTCAGCCCCGAAAGTCGCTCCGGCAGGATAGGTCCCATAAGCCTTGGGGCGAAGCAAGCAGGAGAGCGCAGTGCGAGGAAATCCGCATGCTGCGTTCGACGAGGCGGGGGCTGGAAACGCGGCATGGTCGAGATGGTGTGACACTCGCAGACGAAAGAGCGAGCCAACAGGGAACACGAACTTCGACCTAAACCGGCGCGCCAGTCCCCGACCCTACCTGTGAGGGGTGGGGATGGCAACATCCCCACCTACTCGGCCATTGACGAAGCCGACGGCCGCCGCACCGCCGACGCCGGCGGCGAATCCAACCACCACGGCGGGAAAGAGCGGCAGGCCGGAATTGAACGAGCCGCGGATCGCCAGCGCCGAGAGGACCGAGGCGAGGCTCATCACCCAGCCGACCGACAGATCGATCGATACCGGCGGTGATGATGACGAAGGTCTGGCCGAGGCCGAGCAACAGCACCGGTACGATGGCGACCAAAATGTTCTGGGAATTGCGGACGGTGAGGAAATTGACCGCGCCGCCGGTCGACAACGGCACCGCGACGACGAAGAACAGGACCATGAGGCCGAGAAACACCCAGGCCCAGATGCGGCTCAGGAAGATCGCCGCGCGCTGCGCGGGGGTGAGGACGCCCGAAGCGGCGCCGTCGCCGCCCCGCGCGGCCCGGACGGCGCGTTCGGTCACGACTTTGGTTCCTTAAAACTCGGGCGCCGCGGCGCAGTCGAGGCCCCCGAATGCATCGCTCGGCCTTTCATTCGTTTTCCGGATGATCCACTCGGTGGGCCAATCCTCCCCTCTCCCCTTGCGGGAGAGGGGCCGGGTGAGGGGTTCGCGCCGTCAGGCGCGCTTTGGCAGCGCGCTTGACGGCGCCGGACCCCTCATCCGGCCCCCCGGATCAAGTCCGGGGGTCGCGCCACCTTCTCTCGCAAGGGGACGCAAGGAGAGAAGTGGTGGGCCGTCACTTGCCCGGCACTCGGTAAATGAAGCGGGCGACCGCCGGATCCTTCACGTTCTCTTTGTCGATGATGGCGAAGCCCGTCTCGACGCGGCGGGGCAGGCTGGTGACGCCCGCGGCGTCGGCGGCTGCGAACATCACCGCCATGTAGCCCATGTCGAACGGCTTTTGCGCCAGCACCAGCGTGACGACGCCCTTGTCCATCAGCTCGATCGCCTCCTTGGTCGCGTCGTATGCGACCACCTGGACGTGGCCGCCGAGACCGGCGTTGACGACCGCCGTTCCCGCGCCGGACGCGCTGAAGACGTTGGTGCCGAAGACTCCGGCGAGGTTGGGCTCGCGCGTGAGAACCGCCGCGGTCTGTTGCGCGGCCTTGTTGGCGTCGTCCAGGTTGAAGTCCGGGCCCTCCACCTTGATGGCGGGGTAGTCCTTGGCCATCTCCTCTTTGAAGCCCTTGGCGCGCCCTTCAACCGAGCTCACGTTCGGGTTGGTCGAGTTGATGTAGACGGTCCCCTTGCCGCCGATCGTCTGCGCCTCGACGCCCCACGTCGGCGGAATCTGTGTGACGACGTCAACGCCGAGATCCTTGGCCGCCTTCTCCACTCCGAGCTGCATGACCTGATAGAATGGATCGACCACGCCGGGGAGAAAGCCGATCCTCAGTTTCTCTGCGGCCTCGGCGCCCTGCGACGCCAGCGCGAGCGCCAGCCCCGCCGCCATTGCCAAAATCGATCGTTTGCGCATGTTGCCTACCTCCCTGAATTCCGTTCCTCGTGAAGCCTGCGGACCGGCGTTTGCCGCCGCGCCGCATCCGACGCGGTCGAACGCGTTAGCGCGCAGATTGCCGCGCCCATTTGACCGGCGTCAATCGATATCGCTATCCGTCTGACACCCGCTCGGGTTTCTCTGAGGGTGACCCGGACCATCGGGCCACCCCCTCGCGAAGTCAGGCCGAGCGCGGTTTCCGACACGCCGGTTCGGCCGGCGCCGGCTGGCCACCCCGCCCCTTGAATGGCCGGGGCCGGCGCCTCAACATGGTCGCTAAATAACAAATGCGGCGAGCGACAAGAAGTGCACCGAGACAAAGCCGTCCTGAACGTTCGCCACCTGACGACCTACCGCTACGCCCGGCCGGTCGAGTTCGGCGAGCACCGCATGATGATGCGGCCGCGGGACGGCTACGACCAGCGGCTCGTTTCCTCGGAACTCGTGATCGAGCCGCAACCGAAGCGTCTGCGCTGGCTTTACGACGCTTTCGACAATTGCGTGGCGCTCGCCTCCTTTTCCGGCGCCTCGACCTCCCTCAGGGTCGAGAATCGTTTCACGGTCGAACGGACGGCGGACAATTCTCCGGGCGGCGAGATTGATCCGCGCGCGCGGCTCTATCCGTTCACCTATCTGCCCGAAGAGCTGCCCGACATCTCCCGCTCGATCGAGCGGCTGTACGAGGATCCGGACGGCGATCTCGACCTTTGGGCGCGTCAGTTCGCGACCTCCGGCGGAACGACGCAGACGAGCCATCTCCTGATGACGCTGACCTATGCGATCAAGGAAGGATTTTCCTACGAGCGGCGCGAGGAATCCGGCGTGCAGCCGCCGCGCGTCACGCTCGACCGCCGCCGCGGCAGCTGCCGCGACTTCGCGGTGCTGATGATGGAGGCCGTCCGCGCCCTCGGCATAGCGGCTCGATTCGTCTCCGGCTATGTCTACGTGCCGCGCGGGGAGGACGAGCCGGCGCGGCTCGGCGGCGGCGCGACGCACGCCTGGTGCCAAGTGTATCTGCCGGGCGCCGGATGGATCGAATTCGACCCGACCAACGGCCTGATCGGCGGCAGGGACCTCATCCGCGTCGCGGTCGCGCGCAATCCCGCCCATGCCGCGCCGCTGAGCGGGACGTACTTCGGCAGTCTGGAGGATGAATTGGGCATGGAGGTCTCCGTCGAAGTGACGCAACCAAAGTGAGGCGAAAGCGTTGCCGCCTGGCGATGCTTCACTTTTCGCCGAGGACTTATCCGCCATGATCATCCGAGCGGGATACCGGATAACCTTTCAGTGCCAGGCGCCCACGCCCATGCTCTTGCAGCTCAACGTTCATCCCTCGCGCGAGGCCGACCTTCTGTCGCCGGACGTGGTGCGGGCGACGCCGAGCGTCGCGTTGGAGACCTACCGCGACCTGTTCGGCAATCGGGTCACACGGGTTGACGTTCCGCCAGGCCTGGTCACTTTCAGCAATGACTTCACGATCCGCGACAGCGGCCTGCCCGAGAAAACGCCGCAGGACGCTCCGCTGACGCCGATCAATGCGCTGCCGAGCGAGGTCCTGGTCTTCCTCCTGGCGAGCCGCTACTGCGACAGCGATAATCTTGCCGATTTCGCTTGGTCGCAATTCCACGGAATCGGCGGCGGGGCGCGGCTCGTTCAGACGATCTGCGATTTCGTCCACGATCGGATTCGTTTCGACTACGCCTCGGCGAATCCGAAGCGCGTCGCATCCGACGGATTGCGCGAGGGCGTAGGCGTGTGCCGCGACTTCGCCCATCTCGCAGTCGCGCTCTGCCGGGCCATGAACGTGCCCGCGCGCTACTGCACCGGCTATCTGGGCGACATCGGCGTTCCGCCCGATCCGGCGCCGATGGACTTTTCCGCCTGGTTCGAAGTCTTCCTCAACGGGCGCTGGTATTCGTTCGACGCCCGACACAACACGCCCCGGATCGGCCGCATCGTCATGGGTCGAGGACGCGATGCGGCCGACGTGGCGCTGTCCACCGCGTTCGGGTCGGCGCCCCTGCAACATTTCGAGGTGACGACCTGCGAAGAGGCGGTTGCGGCGTGACCCGACCCTCTTACTTCCGTGTCCTGGCCGGGTGCAGCGTGGTCTCGAGAATGTTCTCCGCCGCTCCGATGACCAGCGAGGACGAGCCGACGATCAGCGGATCGACGCCGACGACGACATGCCGGTTCTTGTTGGGGTAGGGGAGGGCGGAGAGGAAGTGCTGCAGGCAGTTGATCCGCGCGCGCTTCTTGTCGTCCGACTTGACGATCGTCCAGGGGGCGTCGGCGGTGTCGGTGTTGAAGAACATCGCCTCCTTGGCGTCGGTGTAGGCGTCCCATTTGTCGAGCGAGGCCCGGTCGACCGGCGACAGCTTCCATTGCTTGAGCGGATCGGTCTCGCGCGCGGCGAAGCGGCGGCGTT
The DNA here is from genome assembly GCA_963758335.1 of uncultured Alphaproteobacteria bacterium. Lineage (GTDB taxonomy): Bacteria > Pseudomonadota > Alphaproteobacteria > Rhizobiales > Beijerinckiaceae > Roseiarcus. The sequence goes on from CAVWVF010000006.1 coordinate 1,105,325, forward strand.
GCTCTTGCCGCGTCACCGAGAACCAGTACTTGAACAGCCGGATGCCGGAGCGCACCAGCATGCGCTCGAGCTCGGGGCACTGGCGCATGAATTCCAGATACTCATTGGGCCTGCAGAAGCCCATCACTCGCTCGACCCCGGCCCGATTGTACCAAGAGCGGTCGAAGAACACGATTTCGCCCGCCGCCGGCAGGTGCTCGACATAGCGCTGGAAATACCATTGCGTGCGCTCGCGCTCGTTGGGTTTTTCGAGCGCCACGATGCGCGCGCCGCGCGGATTGAGATGCTCCATGAAGCGCTTGATCGTGCCGCCCTTGCCGGCCGCGTCTCGCCCCTCGAACAGAACGACGATCTTCTCTCCGGTCTCCTTGACCCAGTTCTGCGCCTTGAGAAGCTCCGCCTGGAGCGGCAGCACGCGCTCCATGTAGGCCTTCTCGGTGACTTTGGACTTGTAGGGATAGTCGCCGGTCTCGAAGGCGCGCCGGATCGCGTCGGGATCGTGCCGCAGGGAGGCGACTTCGAACCTCGGCGTCTTGGGCTCCTTCCCTTCCCTGACCTCTTTGAGCTCCCTGCGCGGCGGCAGGGGGGCGGAGACGATGACGGAAGCGGCGGGTGGCGGCGCCGGCGGGCGGACAGGCGACCCGCCACGCTCCGCGGCGGGCCCTCGGGGCGCGCTCTTGCCGCCGTCGGCCGCCGGCGTCCCTCGGGTCTCGCTCTCAATGGCCATCATATGGTCCGGCTCCCTCTTGCCCACGGCTCCCCCCCGGCGACGGCGTCGGGAACGCGACACAATATGCGGAAAGGCGCATTTCGCGAATGCCGGGCGCGCGAGTCAAGGGTCGCCGATGCGTCGCAAGCGGAAGGGCGGAACGCGAATGAGCGGAGCGGACGGCGCGCCGAGCGCCGATGCGCCGTGACTTGCCGAGCGCGACCGATCGCGCCCGGCAAGGCTTGGGCTAGGCGCCCTTGGCGTGAGGGGCCACGCGCGCCTTGCACAAGGAGCACAGCAACGCCACCGCGAAATGGATCGCCTGCTGGGTCTCAGGCTTCCTCATTAGCGTGAAGAGACCCATCAGGCCCGCCACGCCGCCCTTGGGCGGCGGCGCGGCGGCGACTTCCCTAGCCGCTTGGTCGACCGCATTGAACAGATCCGGCGCGAGTCCGGAACGCTCGAGATGGGCCGCGAGGGCGAGCAACTGGTCGGCGAGGCCGGTGCGGGTGACCCGCTCGACCAGCTCCAGGCCGTGGGCGGCGACGCCCGCGAGGCGCACGATCATTTCGTCGGTCATCGCGTCCTGGGCGCCCCCGACCAGTCGCGCGAGTTCGACAATGCGATCGAGATCGCCGTTTTCAACGAGCGCACCGACGGCCGGCAGCGCCTTGACGACGCCGCTGCGATTGACGCGGTCGAGGAGGTCCATGCCGTCCGTGGCGACGGTCGCGACTCGGCCGACGATGTCGTCGGTCATGGCGTCCTGGGCGCTGCCGACGAGCCGCGCGAGCGCGACGATCCGGTCGAGATCGCCATTGTCGACGAGCGTAGCGAGCGCGGCGTCGACCTGCGCGCGCCGCCCCTCGTCGAGGATGGGAGGCGGTTGATGTTCGGTCATCGCGTCCTCCCTCAAAGGATGCCGCGGGCGGACGCCCAGTAGAGCCGGTTGTACGCCAACTTGAACTGGTGAATCATCTGGTTCGGCGCGCGCGGCTGGGGCGGGTTGACGTAGGTGAACTGGGCGTAGGTGGCGCGATTGCCGCCGGCCTCGATGAAGCAGAACACCTTGCCGTCGTATTCGCGCACCGGCCGGCCGATCTTGATGAGAGCCGCGACGTTCTCGGCCGCCGCCTCGGCCTGGAAATGCGCGGTCGAGCCCGCCTTGGAGATCGGGATGTTGGTGGTGTCGCCGAGCACGACCACGTTCTTGCCGAACTCGCCCTCCATGTGGAGCGTCGCCTTATTGGTGGGGATCCAGCCGCCCTGTCCGAGGCCGTTCTTCTCGATCACCTCCATGCCCTTGTGCGGCGGCACTGCGATCAGGAGATCGTAAGAGACTTCCGAGCCTTCTTCGGAAATGATCTTGGCGTTCTTGCCGTCGACCTCCTTCATGTTGAACAGGGTCTCGGTCTTGATGCCGAGGCTCGCGAATTCGCCCGCCGCCCATTTGCCGACGTTCTCGAGGCTGTGCAGCCGGCCGATCGGGTAGGTGTAGTAGAATTCGGTCTTGTCGAGCAGGCCCTTCTCGGCCACGAACTCGCGCATCATCAAGGTCACTTCGAGCGGGACCATCGGACACTTGTGCGGCAGCCCGACGGTGACGACGATCCGCCCGCCCTTGAAGCTGTTGATCTTGTCGAAGAAGTCGAGCGCGTAGGGTTCGGTGTAGACGTTGATCGAATTCTCGGCGAGGCCGGGGATCGATTCCGGCGTCACGCGCGAGCCGGTGGCGATGACGATGATGTCGTACTGGTGGGTCTTGCCGCCCTTGGTGACGACGTTGTTGTCCTTGAGGTTGAACGTCTCGACCGGATCGACGATGAAGTCGATCGTCGGCTCCAGCAGGCTCTCCTGCTCGCGGTAGCATTCGTCCGGCATCATCTTGCCGAACGCCACGTAGAGGAAGCCGGGAAGATACGCATGCTTTTCGGACACCGACAGCATGGTGATCGACGCCTTGCCCGACATCAATTCGCCGGCAATGCGGCGGGCGAGATTGTTGGCGAATATGGTGCCGCCCATACCGCCGCCGACGACCAGAACTCTCATTTTGCTCCCTCCCGATGTCGGCCGAGCCCTTTTGGCTTCGCGCCGTTGTACTCGATTATTTCCTCTTGCGCACCTGAATGTGCCAGACGTCGCCTTTTTGCGTCGTGTCGACCATTTCGTGGCCGACCTTGTGAATCCACTCGGGCACGTCGGCGGCCGAACCCTTGTCGGACGACAAGAGCTCGATCACGTCGCCGACCTGCGACATTTTCATCGCGGCGATCAGCTCCATCAGCGGACCCGGGCAGAAGCTGCCGCGCGCATCAACCACTCTGTTCGCAGTCATCAGGCTCCCCATGCAGGTGTCAAAAGACCACGATCTGCCCGCCTTCCGCGTCATTCATGAACTTGGTCAGCCCTAGGGGGCCCGCGACGCAGGAGGCGAGCTGATCCTCGCTCACGCCCATGACGTCCATCGCCATGGAGCAGGCGTAGATCTTCGCGTCGCCGAGATCGACCGCCTGCTCGAAGATGTGCTGGAACGGCGGGGCGTTTTTCGCCTCCATGATTTCGCCGAGCTTACCTTCGCTCGGCGCGGTTTTCGGCGCGTCCTTGAGGAAGAAGGGGAAGGCGTTCATCGACAGGAAGACCGAGACCGGGCGTCCGCACACGGCAGCGACCGAGGCGGTCATCGCGGCGAACTGCAGCTTCTCGCGTTCGCCGCTCAGGCAGATGACGAAAAGCCCTTGCATGATTCCTCCCGGCTTGTTGCGCCCGGACCGGCGTCTTGTTGAACGAAATTCCCGGCGCGTCAATCGAAAAATCGTATCGGCGTCGATTTGACGCAGAATTGCTCAGCCAAATGATCAGCTCTGTTTGCGGCCCATATTCTCAGAATCGACGTGAAGACCAACAGACCATCGTCGTTTCTCGTTTAATACAATTACGCTACCCGGTTTCTGATTAATAACGACATTTCTTGGGTAATCTGACGCCGACCCGTCCTCGCGGACGGCTCAGCCATCCCCTCATTTTTCGTCGCAGGCAATTTTGCAACCTCAGATACGTATCTTGATCCCGAGATACTCGTCTTGCGAGTTTTGCGGCACCGGATTTTGCGTCGCGATTATCGCTGATGAGGGCGCGTCATTCCAAAAACGGCGTTTTCGTTCCCCTGATCTCACGTTGAAGGGCCAAAAAGTGCCGAAATCAGGCCATTTTTCAAATGAGGGGATTCATGAGCGCGGACGGAGCCGACAACGGATGTCCGGCGACTGGGCCGGACGCTTGCGCGAAAACGGCTCTCCTTGCGAAAGTTGCAGAAAAGCAACAGTCCAGAAGGAGTTCGGGTGACGGGGCTCGAGCACTTGCCGCTCGCATTCGCGCCAAGTAACAAGGCTGACGGCGCTGGATGGCGCTAGCGGGGCCGCGTGATGGGGTGGCGAGGTGTGGTTGTCGGTCTGGCCTCAGCCGGCCTCCTTAGCGGCGCGGCCTCGGCTGCGGACATCGACAGTTCGACCGTATGGTCCGCGCCGCCCGCGCCCTACATCACCTTGTTCCAGGAAGTGCGCGTCGGCGCCTTCGCGCACAACCCGGACCACGACGAGAATGCGCCTGTCGACCTGTCGATCGAGACCCTGTCGTCGAATTTGCCCTTCGCCGACTTCTCCAACCCTTACGTCAACTGGTTTCTGAGCCCGCGCATTGCGCTTGGCGCGATGATCAACACGGGGGGCAAGACGAGCTACGCCTTCGGCAGCTTCAACTGGCGGATTCCGATCTACAAGATGCTCTTCTTCGAGGGCGAGCTCGGCGGCGCTGTCAACAACTCGCCCGATTGGCAGGGCCCCGTACGGATCGACACGGGCTGCCCGGTGGCGTTCCGCGAGTCCGGCGGCTTCGGCCTTCAGCTCACGCCGAACTGGGACGTGATCGCCAGCGTCGAGCATGTCTCGCACGCGAGCTTCTGCACCAAGAAAAATCCGGGCATTACCGATTTCGGCATAAGGGTCGGCTACAAGTTCTGATCTTCGAATTGGCGACGGCGGACGGCCGACGTGCCCCGCGCGAGCCAGGGCGACGGGACGCGCCCCTCCTTGGGATTTACGGCGGACGTGTCGGATGGCGCCAGAAATAGGAGCTGGCCAACCTGTAGGCGCGGTCGCCGACCGCGCCCTACAACGGGCGACGAGCGCGGGATGGCTAAGCGATCGTAGATGGGGGCAGGCCGACCGGGCTCCGGGAAGGCCGCCGCGACCGGAATCCGGGCTGGCTTCCGGCGCGTCTCCGTGGCCGCTCTCCCGCCGCCTGTTTTTTCCCTGTTATATACGGCGAATTATTTCCCTGATACGCGCAAATAATTTCCCTGTTAATTTTACTATTGCCGCGCGCAGATATTTTGCAAAAAATTTTTAACTATACGCCGGCTAAGCGATAACCCGAAAATCGGCGCGGTGGATCACGCGGAAATTGTCGCTGATTTGGTCGCAGAACCGTTTCCAGCGTTTGGGCACGGTATGCCGGAGGAATTTTATGATCTCCCGGCGGAATTCGTTGAAGGTCTTGTAATCCCGGTTGTGGGTGACGTTTTCGTGCATCAAGCCCCACAACCGTTCGATGGGATCGAGATGGGGACAATAAGGCGGAAGGAAGTGCAGCACGATTTTGCGCCCGGCCGCCGCAAGCCATTCTTTGACGAGGTCAGCCTTGTGATAGCTGGCGTTGTCGACGAAGACGTGGATGAGGCGCATCGCGGTATGCGTGCCCTCGATCTCGCCCAATAGCTTGATGAAGCTCAGCGCGTTGACCTTCTCGACCTCGAGAATCTGCGTCTGGCCGGTTTCGAGATTGATGGCGCCGTGGATGTTCAGCCGGTCACGGCCCGTCGTCTGCTCCACCGCGAGGGCGACGTCCTTGCGGGCCCAGCAGCCAGCCGGCCTCACCTGATGGGTCGGATGAACCGCATCGACGAAGACGACGGCCTCATCGACGCCCATCGTGTTGAGCAGGTTCTCGTATTCGTCGATGAAGGCTTGCTGCTTGGCGTCGTCGAGGGCGCGCGGCACCCGTTCCGGCTTGCGGTAGTCAAAGCCCAAGCGATGCAGCAACGCGATCAGCCCCGCTATAGCTCAGCCCAAATGAGCGCTTTAGCCAAGCCCCTATCTTCCGGGTGCTGCGGGGGCAATGAGCATCGATCCAATTGCCCAGAGCAATTGCCTGCTCGTCGGTGAGGAGGCTGCTGCCGCCTTCGTGGCCAAAGCTCTTCAGCCCCTCGACGCCACCTCGCTCATAGGCCCGATGCCAATCGCGAACCGTGTCGTCGTCCAGCAACAACGCCGCCGCGACCCGCTCGCAGCTCCAGCCCTGGTCGAGAAGGACGACGGCGTTGGCTCGGCGGGCCACGCGATGCTCCGCAAGTCCATCCCGAGCAAGCCCGGTTAGGGCCCGCCGGTCGTCAGCTGAGAGAAATCCGCCGCGAATCACATCCCCAGACGAATCCTGTTCGTCCGCAACGTCAAGGAGTTTCTCGGCTTCTCAATGAGTCGGGGTATACAAGCATTTTTTCGTGCGAAATCGCGCCCCAAGAGCACGGTTTTCCTTGTTTTCAACCCGTTATCAGGGAAAAACAGGTCTGAACCAAGCCCCGTCGCTGACACACGGCTCATCCAGTGATCCTGGTTTGCCTGATTAGCGGAGACCGGCTTCGAACTTCGGCGACGGCGGGGCCTGCTTTCTTCAGCCCTTCCCTCGCCGGCGATTATCGTCTAACGACGGGCCGCTCATTTCGGAGGCCGGGCGTCGATCCGGCGGTAGCCATGAAGGACGCATCGCGGCCCGGAGCCTTGCGGCCTTTTTTTGCGCGCCCGTTCTGATGGTTGCGCCGCGCCGGCGAAGCGCGGGCGTAAAGAGGACTGAATGCCGAAGCGGACCGACATCTCGACCATCCTCATCATCGGCGCCGGGCCGATCATCATCGGTCAGGCGTGCGAGTTCGACTATTCGGGAACGCAGGCCTGCAAGGCCCTGCGCGCCGAAGGCTATCGGATCGTCCTCATCAACTCGAACCCCGCCACGATCATGACCGATCCCGAGTTGGCGGACCGGACCTACATCGAGCCGATCACGCCGGAAATCGTCGCCAAGATCATCGCCAAGGAGCGCTACGCCGCGCCCGGCGGCTTCGCGCTCCTGCCGACCATGGGCGGGCAGACGGCGCTCAACTGCGCCCTCAGCCTCAAGAAGATGGGCGTGCTGGCGCGATACGAGGTCGAGATGATCGGCGCGACCGCGGAGGCGATCGACAAGGCCGAGGACCGCGAACTGTTCCGCGAGGCGATGAAGAGGATCGGTCTCGCCACGCCCCGCTCGCATCACGTCAAGACGCTGCCGAAGGCGCTCGCCGCGCTCGACGACATCGGCCTGCCGGCGATCATCCGCCCGAGCTTCACACTCGGCGGCACCGGCGGCGGCATCGCCTACACCAAGAGCGAGTTCATCGACATCGTCGAGCGCGGCATCGACGCCTCGCCCACCAGCGAGGTGCTGATCGAGGAGAGCGTGCTCGGCTGGAAGGAATTCGAGATGGAGGTGGTTCGCGACAAGGCGGACAACTGCATCATCGTCTGCTCGATCGAGAATGTCGATCCGATGGGCGTCCACACCGGCGATTCGATCACCGTCGCCCCGGCGCTGACGCTGACCGACAAGGAATTCCAGCTCATGCGAGATGCGTCGATCGCGGTGTTGCGCGAGATCGGCGTCGAGACCGGCGGTTCGAACGTGCAGTTCGCCGTCAATCCGGCCGATGGGCGGATGATCGTGATCGAGATGAACCCCCGCGTGTCGCGCTCCTCCGCGCTCGCCTCGAAGGCGACCGGCTTCCCGATCGCCAAGGTCGCGGCCCGGCTCGCGGTCGGCTACACCCTCGACGAGATCGCCAACGACATCACCGGCGGCGCGACTCCGGCCTCGTTCGAGCCGACGATCGACTACATCGTCACCAAGATTCCGCGTTTCGCCTTCGAGAAGTTCCCCGGCGCCGAGCCCGTGCTGACGACCGCGATGAAGTCGGTCGGCGAGGCGATGGCGATCGGCCGCACCTTCGCCGAATTGCTGCAGAAGGCGCTGCGCTCGCTCGAAACCGGCCTCGACGGGCTCGACGAGATCGAAATCGAGGGGCTGGGCAAGGGCGACGACCACAACGTCCTGCGCGGGTCGATCGGGACGCCCACTCCGGACCGGATCCTCAAGGTCGCCCAGGCGATGCGGATGGGCATGAGCGTCGAGGAAATCCACGAAGTCTCCAAAATCGATCCCTGGTTTCTTCAGCGCATCGCCGACGTCGTCGCGCTTGAGAGCCGGGTGCGCGCCTGCGGTCTGCCGGCCGACGCGGGGAACCTGCGCGCGCTCAAGGCGGCGGGCTTTTCCGACGTGCGTCTGGCGAGGCTCGCGGGCGTCGCCGAGGCCGACGTCATCATGGCCCGGAACAAGCTGGGGATCCTGCCGGTCTATAAGCGCATCGATACCTGCGCGGCCGAGTTCGCATCTCCCACCGCCTACATGTATTCGACTTACGAGACGCCGTTCGCCGGCAGGGCGAGCTGCGAAGCGGACCCGACCGACCGCGACAAAGTGGTCATCCTCGGCGGAGGGCCGAACCGCATCGGGCAGGGGATCGAATTCGACTACTGCTGCTGCCACGCCTCCTTCGCGCTGAGGGAGGCCGGCTACGAGACGATCATGATCAACTGCAACCCAGAGACCGTCTCGACCGACTACGACACCTCCGACCGGCTTTACTTCGAGCCGCTGACCAAGGAGGACGTGCTCGCCATCCTCGACAAGGAGCGCGAGAAGGGGACGCTCAAGGGGGTGATCGTCCAGTTCGGCGGGCAGACGCCGCTAAAGCTTGCCCACGTCATCGAACAGGCGGGCGCGCCGATCCTGGGGACCTCGGTCAATTCGATCGACCTCGCCGAGGACCGCGACCGGTTCAAGCGCCTTCTCGACAAGCTCGGCCTCAGGCAGCCGAAGAACGGCATCGCCTATTCGGTCGAACAGGCGCGGCTCGTGGCGGCCGACCTCGGGCTGCCCCTGGTGGTCCGCCCCTCCTATGTGCTCGGCGGGCGGGCGATGGCGATCATCCACGACAACTCGGCGCTCGACGACTATCTGCTCGGCGTGCTGCCGAGCCTGGTGCCGTCCGACGTCAAGGCCCGCTATCCGAACGACAAGACGGGCCAGATCAACACGGTGCTCGGCAAGAACCCGCTCTTGTTCGACCGCTATCTGTCGGACGCGATCGAGATCGACGTCGACGCGCTCTGCGACGGCAGGACCGTGTTCATCGCCGGAATCATGGAGCACATCGAGGAGGCCGGCATCCATTCGGGCGACAGCGCCTGCTCGCTGCCGCCACGCTCGCTTAAGGCCGAGACGATCGCTGAGCTCGAGGAGCAGACGAAAAAGCTCGCGCTCGCCCTCGAGGTCGGCGGCCTCATGAACGTGCAATACGCGCTGAAGGACGGCGTCATTTACGTGCTCGAGGTCAATCCCCGCGCCTCGCGCACGGTGCCCTTTGTCGCCAAGGTGATCGGCAAGCCGATCGCCAAGATCGCCAGCCGGGCGATGGCGGGCGAAAGGCTCGACTCGTTCGACCTCGGTCTCGACAGGCTCGACCATGTCGGCGTCAAGGAAGCCGTCTTCCCGTTCGCCCGCTTCCCGGGGGTGGACACGGTGCTGGGCCCGGAGATGCGCTCGACCGGCGAGGTGATGGGCATCGACCGAACGTTCGAGGTCGCCTTCGCCAAGAGCCAGCTCGGCGCGGGCTCGCGTCCGCCCAAGTCCGGAACCGTGTTCGTTTCCGTGCGCGACGCCGACAAGCAGGGGATCGTCGCGCCGCTCAAGACGCTTGAGGCCCTCGGTTTCAAGATCATCGCGACCGCCGGGACGCAGCGCTATCTGACGTCGCACGGATTGAAGGCGGAGAAGGTCAACAAGGTCTCGGAGGGCCGGCCGCACGCCGCCGACATCGTCCGCAACGGCGGCGTGCAACTGATGTTCAACACGACCGAAGGCGTGACCTCACTCGCCGATTCGAAGCCGCTCCGCCGCGCCGCCCTCTTGCAAAAGACGCCCTATTACACCACACTTTCAGGCGCGATCGCTGCGGCCGAGGGCATAAAAGCCGCCTCGTCGCGCGAACTCGAGGTCAGGGCTTTGCAGGACTATTTGACGTGACGGCGCGCCAAGACGCCGCCGCGGCAACCTCTTTTTGACGGGTAACTCATGGACAAGCTGCCGATCACCGCCGCGGGCCATGCGGCGCTCGAAGCCGAATTTCTCCACCGCCAGCAGGTCGAGCGGCCGCGCATCATCGCCGCGATCGCCGAGGCGAGATCGCACGGCGATCTGTCGGAAAACGCCGAATACCATTCGGCCAAAGAGGCGCAGTCGCACAACGAGGGGCGGATCGTCGAGCTCGAGGACCTCTTGCAGCGGGCCGAGGTGATCGACGTGTCGAAGCTGACGGGAAACACCGTCAAGTTCGGCGCGACGGTGACGCTGATCGACGAAGACACCGAGGCCGAGAGGGTGTTCCAGATCGTCGGCGACACCGAGGCGGACGTGAAGTCCGGCAGGGTTTCGATCTCGTCGCCGACCGGCCGCGCGCTGATTGGGAAGAAAGCGGGCGACAGCGTCGAGGTGAACACGCCGGGCGGCGGCAAGAGCTATGAAATCGTGAGGGTGGCTTATATATAGGCTACGCCGGAAGCCGCGCCCCGACGAAGGCGCGCAATCGGAGATATGTCATGTCCACCCTGGTCTTGACGCGCCGGGCTGCGCTCGCGGCGCTCGGAGCGTTCGCGCTGCCCTCCGCAATCGGCGTCGGAAGCGCGCTGGCGCCAACGTCGGTGATCCGACAGCCGAATGGGTGCAGCAGATGCTTCCCGGAGAGCTGGCCCAAGCGTTGGCTCCGTACATGGCCCCGGGCGATCGCAACGGCGCGACCCTGGTGGCGCGCATCGACAACCTTTATCTCGGGCCGAGCAGCGGCGGAGTCGAGCCGGGCGGCGCCGCCCCGGACTGGATGACGGGCGTCGTGCTCGTGAGGGGGCCGCGCGGAGCGATCGCGGCCGAAACGCCTCTGCGGGCGACGACGTCGTACTATCCGAGTCCGGTCGATCAGGCGCTGGTCGTGCAGGCCAATTACGATAGAGTATTCCAGTTGACCCAGGCTTTTGCGGGCTGGGTCCCCAAAGAGCTCGGCCTCTAAGAGCGCATCGGTTCGGCCGCGAGGGAATTTCGCGTGCCCGGCCCCGGGAGTCAGGGCATGATCGCGTTCGTCGCTTCGGCGCCGTAGTCCGCGGCGATGGTTGGCGCGGGCACCGACAAGACGAAGCCGCCGGTTCTCGGCAGCCCGGCGGTCATTCTCGTCAGGCCGCAACTCGCGGTCAACATCGGCATGTCCGCGCGGGCGATGGCCAACTTCGGCCTTAAAGAACTGCGGCTCGTCAATCCGCGCGAGGGCTGGCCGCGGAGCGACGAATACCGCGACATCGCCTATTCCGCCGCGGCCGGCGCGACCGACGTCCTCGACGCGGCGCGCGTCTTTCCCAGCGTCGAGACTGCCGTCGCCGATCTCAACGCCGTCTACGCGGCGACCGCGCGCGAGCGCGGCCAGATGAAGCCGGTCCAGACCCCGAGCGCGGCGATGGCCGCGACCGCTGCGGCCGCCGGCGAAAAGCGCGGCATCCTGTTCGGCCCCGAGCGCACCGGCCTCGACAATGACGAGGTCGCAATGGCCGATGCGATCGTCACCTTTCCCTCGAACCCCGCCTACGCCTCGCTCAACCTCGCCCAGGCGGTGCTCATCTGCGGCTACGAGTGGTTCAAGGCCGCGCACGGCGACAGGCCGCCCGCCTCGACCATCCCGCGCGCGGTCTCGCCGCCGGCGCAACGCCAGATGCTGCTCGCCTTCTTCGACTATCTCGAGGGAAGGCTCGACGAAAATGGGTTCTTCCGGCCCGTGACGAAGAAGCCCGGCATGCGGCGGAACCTGCGCAACATCTTTCATCGGATGGAGTTGACGCAGCAGGACGTGCGCACGCTGTGGGGCGTGGTCGTCCGCCTCGTCGAGGGGCCGCGGGTCGAGGTTCAGACGCGGAGGCGCATCCGGGCGAAAAAGACGCCGGGTTGAAGTCGATAAGCGCGTGGCGCGGGCCGGGCTTCGCTTTTCGCTCGTCTTTCTCGCCCGATCCGCCGCAACGCATCGCCCGAACCGCCAGCCGGCTTCGCTGGTAACAGCGGCAAAAACAGCGGATTTCGCCAAACGGGGCGTCTCCGCGGCGCTTTTCGCGGAAAAAATGCTTGCAAATTCAAAGCGCTGATCCGAAACGACCGCTGCGGGCGGAACAGCGGAAGAATTCGCCGTAACAGCGGATTTTGACGGCGCCGCAGATTTCAATCAGCAGGGCCGGACGACGGGCCGATCCTGTCGCACGCCGGAACAGGCGCGCCCGCGTCGACGCCGAAGGCCGCTTCAGGTGCAATGCCAGCGCATAGGCAACTTGCGTCCGACGCATGGCGGAACGCAGCGGTCCGCGGCGCTCCGCCTGGGGCGTCCCGCTATTTCTGGCGGGCCCAGGTTTCCGAGTCGCACATCGACTGGCCGACGGCGCAGCCCTTGATGGTCAGGCTCGCTGCGGCGACGGTCAAGCGTCAATGTCGCCGCGCCAAGGAGGAATGGCTCTCCAGACGCGTGTCCGGAGAGCCCAACGCGTCGAACGGGTCGCGCCGCCGCTTACTGGGGGGCAGGGGCGGGGCGCCGCCCGCGGGAGCGCCGGCCGGCGCGCCGCCGCCAGCGGGGGCGGGAGCCGCCATTCCATGGTGGTGCATGTGGTGGTGATGATGGTGATGGTGATGGTGATGGTGATGATGGTGATGCATCGCGTGGGTCATCGGGGCGGCGGGCTCGGCAGGCGCCGCTTCCTGTGCGACGGCGTAACCGGCGAGGCCGATGGTGAGAGCGGCGGCGGCGACAAGGCTCTTGATCATGGGAAAGTTTTCCTGCTGCTGAAACACTGAAAGACCCGTAGCGGGCCTTCGATTTGCACTTTGCCGCTCCCTGCCTGAACTCAACATGAACCGGACCGTCGGGCGTGACCTCGCGACGGAAACGATGCATATCGGCGACCGACCTACGGAGGCGAGACGAGGATGGCGGTGAACAGCATGACGGGCTTTGCCCGCGCGGCCGGATCGAGCGGCGGCTGGCGCTGGGCGTTCGAGGTCAAGAGCATCAACGCAAAGGGGCTCGATGTGCGCCTCAGGATGCCGCCGCCGTTCGACCGGGTCGAGGCGGAGGCCCGGGCGCGGCTCGGAAAGGCGCTCGCGCGCGGAACCTGCTTCGCCACGCTGACCGCGCAGCGCGAGGGCGCCACGAGCGCCGCCCGCATCGACGAGGCGGCGCTCGTCTCGATCGCCGCCGCCGCCCGCGCCGCCGCCGAGGCGGCAAAACTCGCGCCGCCGACGATGGACGGGCTGCTCAGCGTGCGGGGGATCGTCGAGATCGCGGAAGCCGACGACGACGAGGCGGCGGTCGCCGCCGCCTGCGCCGGCGCCCTCGCGAGCCTCGAGGAGGCGCTCGCTTCGCTCGGCGAGGTCCGGCGGGCCGAGGGAGAGGCGCTGGCGTCGCTCCTGCGCGAGCGGCTCGACGCGATCGAACGGCTGACGCTCGCCGCCGACGCCAATCCGGCCCGCCGTCCGGAGGCGGTCAAGGCGCGGCTTGCCGAAAGCGTCGCGACGCTGATGGAGGCCGGGCGCGGCTTCGACGCGAACCGGCTGCACCAGGAGGCGATCCTCATCGCCGCCAAGGCCGACATCCGCGAGGAGCTCGACCGGCTGAAGACCCATGTCGCCGCCGCCCGCGCCCTCATCGACGAGGGCGGGGCGATCGGCCGGCGGCTCGATTTCCTCGCCCAGGAGTTCGGCCGCGAGGCCAACACCCTCTGCGCCAAGGCGAACGACGTCACGCTGACGACGCAGGGGCTTGAACTCAGGGCGCAAATCGAGCAATTCCGCGAGCAGGCGCAAAACGTCGAGTGAGATTCGAGATGGCGAAGCCGAGACGACGCGGAATGATCCTGATTCTGTCCTCGCCCTCGGGCGCGGGCAAGACGACGCTGACGCGCATGCTGATGCAGGACAGGGCGCTCGATCTTACCCTGTCCATCTCGGTCACCACCCGCCCGCGCCGCTCCTCGGAAGTCGACGGCATCCACTACCGCTTCGTCGACCGGCGCGAGTTCGAGCGGATGAAGAAGGGCGGCGAGCTGCTCGAATGGGCGGAGGTGCACGGCAACGGCTACGGCACGCCGGGCGCGCCGGTCGAGAAGGTGCTCGCCGAGGGACGCGACATGCTGTTCGACGTCGACTGGCAGGGCGCGCGGCAGGTGCGCGAACGGCTCGGCGACGACGTCGTGTCGATCTTCGTGCTGCCGCCCTCGATGCGGGAGCTGCGCGCCAGGCTCGAGCGGCGTGCCGAGGATTCCGCCGTCACCATCGATCAGCGGCTCGACGCCGCAAGGCACGAGATCGAGCGCTGGCGGGTCTACCACTATGTGATCGTCAACGACGACCTGCAGCGGGCCTATGCCGACGTGGTGGCGATCGTCGCCGCAGAGCGGCTCAAGGTGTCCCGGGTCGAGGCCGGAATCGAGCCGCTCGTCGACAGCCTGGTCCACGGGTGAGGCCGCGACGAAGGTTCCACCAACTCGCAACACGCTCTCGCGGACCCAACGATGCGCCGCGCCCGAACGGCGACCGTGATTCTCCGGCCCTCACCGCTCGAAGCCCGCTTTCCGCTCGCCGCGGCTCATCCTAAAGTCGGCCGCCCGCCCGCCCCGGGAGTCGTTGACCAGGCGCCGGTATAGTCTTATTGTATGATTATTGGCGGTCGGCCCTCGGGGGCCAAGGCCTGTCACGACAAAACCTGTCCGGCGGCTGACGCGCCAAGGGCGTGATCCAAAAGGGAGGATCTGATGCATCTCATGAAATGGCTGGGCGGCGCGGCGCTGGGCGCGACGCTGATTATGGCGGGATCGTCGGCGTTCGCCGTCACGATCGGCTTCTCGCAGGTCGGCGACGAGGGCGACTGGCGCCCGGCCTTCTCCAAGGACATGCAGGAGGAGGCGAAGAAGGAGAACATCAACCTCAAGTTCGCCGACGCGCAGGGCAAGGAAGAAGAGCAGCTCAAGGCGGTCAGGGCGTTCATCGCCCAGAAGGTCGACGCGATCATCATCGCGCCGGTCGTCGTGACCGGCTGGGGCCAGGTGCTGGAAGAGGCCAAGAAGGCCGGCATTCCGGTGTTCCTCGCCGACCGCGACGTGGACGTGGCCGACAAGTCGCTGTTCGTCACCCGCATCTCGGCCGACTTCAATCTCGAAGGCAGGCTCGCGGGCGCCTGGCTCGCCCAGGCAAGCAAGGGGAACTGCAACATCGTCGAGCTGCAGGGCACGGTCGGCTCGGCGCCGGCGATCGAGCGCAAGAAGGGCTTCGAGGCCATCATCTCGAACTTCCCGGACATGAAGATCGTCAAGACGCAGAGCGGCGACTTCACCACCGACGGCGGCAAGAAGGTGATGGAGGCCTTCATCAAGTCGACCGACAACCTCAAGGGCGTCTGCGGCGTGTTCGCGCACAACGACAATATGCAGCTCGGCGCGATCCAGGCGATGAAAGAGGCCGGGCTGAAGCCAGGCAAGGACTTCATGATGGTGTCGGTCGACTACGTGCCGGCGATGAAAGAGGCCTTGGCGGCGGGCAACGCGAACGCTTCCGTCGAGCTCCGCTCGGCGATCGGCAAGTACATCTATCCAGTCGTCACGCAATACCTGAAAGACCACAAGGAGCTGCCGAAGTGGGTGAAGATCCCGTCGGATCTGCACACCGCGGCGACGGGGGCTGACTGACGGCAAGGGAGCGCCTCCCTTCTCCCCTTGCGGGAGAAGGTGGCCGCCCCCTCTCCCGCAACGTGAGAGGGGGTGTGCTTGTGCTAGGGCCGAGCGCGGGCGATATTCCCTCGAATCTCCGCGGGGAGCGGCGGCGGGACGGAAAACCTTGACTGCGCGAATTGAGATGCTGGGGGTGTCGAAGGCGTTCCCCGGCGTGCGCGCCCTGGAGCGGGTCGATCTTCGGGTCGAGGCCGGCGAAGTGCACGCGCTGCTCGGAGAGAACGGCGCGGGCAAGTCGACGCTGATCAAGATCATGACCGGCGCCTTGCGCGGCGACGAGGGCGAGATCCGCCTCGACGGAAGCCCGGTCGAGATCGGCCCGCCGGGCGAAGCGCGCGCGCTCGGCATCGGCACGGTCTATCAGGAGGTCAATCTCGTCCCGACCATGTCGGTGACCAAGAACCTGACGCTCGGTCGCCAGCCGCGCCGGCTCGGGCTGATCGCCTGGCGCGAGGCGCGAAGGTTGGCGCGCGAGCGGCTGATGCGGCTCAACGTCGACATCGACGTCGAGCGGCCGCTCGGCTCCTATTCCGTGGCCGTCCAGCAGCTGGTGGCGATCGCCCGCGCCCTCGAGGACGACACGCGGGTCCTGGTGCTCGACGAGCCGACCGCGAGCCTCGACGCGAACGAGACCGAACTCTTGTTCGGGATCATGCGGGACCTCAAGCGGCGCGGCATCGCGATCGTCTTCATCACCCACTTCATCGACCAGGTGTACCGGATCGCCGACCGCATCTCGGTCCTGCGCAACGGCCGACTGGTCGGCTCGGCGGCGACGGCCGACCTGCCGCCGCTGAAACTGATCTCGCTGATGCTGGGGCGCGAGCTCGAGCGGACCGAGGAACGCCTGCCGGCGGGGGCGTCCACCGCCAAAGGCGAGCCGATTCTCGTGGCCGAAGGCGTCGGGCGGCGGCGCCTGATGGCGCCGTTCGACCTCTCCATTCGCCCGGGCGAGGTCGTCGGGCTCGCCGGACTCCTGGGCTCCGGGCGCACCGAGGTGGCAAAGCTGATCTTCGGCGCGGTCCGGCCGGATTCCGGACGCCTCGCGGTCGGAGGCGCTCCGATGACGACCCATTCGCCGGGACAATCATTGCGCCGCGGGATGGCGTTCTGTCCGGAGGACCGCAAGGCGGAGGGACTGATCGGCGAGCTCACCGTGCGCGAGAACATCGTGCTCGCCCTGCAAACCAAACGCGGATGGCTGCGGCGACTGTCGCAGGACGAGCAGGAAGAGCTGGCGCAGAAGATGATCAAGGCGCTGGGAATCGCGACGCCCGACGCGGACAAGCCGGTCGGCCAGCTGTCCGGCGGCAACCAGCAAAAGGTCGTGCTGGCGCGCGCGCTCGTCTCCGAGCCGCGCATCCTCATTCTCGACGAGCCGACGCGCGGCATCGACGTCGGCGCGCACGCCGAAGTGGTGGCGCTAATCCGCAGCCTCTGCGCCGAGGGCATGGCGCTCCTGGTCGCGTCCTCGGAGCTCGATGAACTGGTGGCCGTGAGCGACAGGATCGCGGTGTTGCGCGACCGGCGAAAAATCGGCGAGATCGCCGAGCGCGAGATCACCCGCGAGAACGTCATCCGCACGATCGCGGGGGCAAAGGCGTGAAGCATTCCGCCAACATCGAAGCGGAGCCGCCGACCCGTTGGCGATTGCGCGAGATCGCAGGGCGCCGGGCGGTCTGGCCGATCGTCGCGCTCGCCCTCATCTTCGCCGTCGACGGATATATCTCGCCCGGCTTTTTTCACATCCGCGTCGTCGAGGGCCGGCTGTTCGGCAATCTGATCGACATCCTGTACCGGGCCGTGCCGACGGCGGTCGTCGCCCTCGGCATGGCGGTCGTCATCGGAACCAAGGGAATCGATCTCTCCGTCGGCTCCGTCATCGCCATTGTCGGGGCGGTCATTACCTGGCGGATCCACGCCGGCGATTCCCATTTCGTCGTTCTGTTGATCGCGCTCGGCGCGGGTGTCCTGTGCGGGCTTTGGAACGGCTTTCTGGTCGCGATCCTCGACATCCAGCCGATCATCGCGACCCTGATCCTGATGGTGTCCGGGCGCGGCATCGGACTCATGATCAATCTCCTGTACGGGGGAACCAATCCGAGCTTCACCAGCCCCTTGCTCCAGGGCCTCAGCGTCGGCCACATCGGCCTCATACCGACCCGGCTGATTGTCGGCGTCGTGATCTTCTGCGTCTTGTGGCTCCTGATCCGCCGCACGGCGCTCGGCCTGTTCCTCGAGTTGGTCGGCGGCAACTCGGCGGCGGCCGACCTGACGGGGATCAACGCGCGCCTGATCAAATACGCGGCCTATCTCATTTGCGCGCTGTGCGCGGCCTGGGCGGGCGTCATCCTCGCCGCCGACACGCACACCTCCGACCCCGTCAGCGTCGGCCTCTATATCGAGCTCGATGCGATCCTCGCCGTCGTGATCGGCGGCGGCTCGCTGAACGGCGGCCGCATCTACCTCGGCATGACGGTTCTCGGCGCGCTGGTCATTCAGGCGCTGACGACATCCATTCTGATCAGCGGCCTGCCGCCAGAATACAACCTGGTGGTCAAGGCGGTGGTGGTCGTCATCGTGCTGCTGCTGCAGTCGAACAACCTGCGCGGCGCCCTCTATGCGAGCCTCGTGAGGAGGCCGCGATGAACGAGAGGTACCTGCCGCTGCTCGCGACGATCGCCGTCTTCACGGCTCTGTTCGTCACCGGAGGATTCCTCTACGACCATTTCCTGTCGACGCAGGTCCTCGGCGATATCCTCGCCGACAACGCGTTCATCATCACCGCCGCCATCGGCACGACATTCGTCATTCTGTCGGGCGGCATCGACCTGTCGATCGGCTCGATGATCGGCTTCGTTGGCGTCGTGATCGCCAATCTCGACGTCCTCGGGTGGCATCCGCTCGTCTCCGGCGGGATGATGCTGTGCTTCGGCCTGCTGTTCGGCGCGCTGCAGGGGTTGATCATCGACTTTTGCGAGATCCAGCCGTTCATCGTCACGCTCGCCGGGCTCTTCCTGCTGCGTGGCAGCTGCTTCATGATCAATCTCGACTCGGTGCCGATCCAGCATCCGTTCGTCGCCTCGTTCGCTGCGGCGAGCGTCGATCTGCCGGGGGAGGGCGTTCTGAGAAGCTCCGCGATCG
This sequence comes from uncultured Alphaproteobacteria bacterium, assembly GCA_963758335.1. GTDB lineage: Bacteria > Pseudomonadota > Alphaproteobacteria > Rhizobiales > Beijerinckiaceae > Roseiarcus. Next base: position 1,124,183 of record CAVWVF010000006.1, read on the forward strand.
TCATGCTCGTCTCGCTCGTCGCCGCCATCGTGCTCGCGCACTTCACCCGCTTCGGCGCCAACGTCTACGCCATCGGCGGCGACCGCACGTCTGCGGCGCTGATGGGCGTGCCGATGCGTCGTACGACAGTCGGGATTTATGCCCTTGGCGGGTTCTATAGCGCGCTCGGCGGCGTCATCTACGCCTTCTATACGTCGTCGGGCTACCCTCTCGCCGGCACTGGCAACGAGCTCACAGCGATCGCCTCGGTCGTGCTCGGCGGCACCATGCTGACCGGCGGCATCGGGATGGTCGCAGGCACGCTGTTCGGCGGAATGATTTTCGGGTTGATCGCGACCCTGATCAATTTCAACGGCTCCCTGAACGGAGCCTGGATCATGATCAACGGCGGAATTCTCCTGTTCCTGTTCATCGTGCTGCAACGCTCGATCGTCGGATCGTTACGATTGGGAAGCACAAGCTGAGGCGTGGAAGGTCCGTGGGGCGTATCGCCAAGCCATCGACAGGCGCATTGACGCGGCATCGCTCGCCGTCGGGGCGGGTGCTGCTCGGCCGAATCTCGAGACACGGCCGCGAGGACCCGGCGTTCGCCCGCAACATCTACAGCCAGGTCGCGGCAAGGCTCGGGCAGGACATCGTGGCCGGGGTCTATCCGCCCGGGACGCTCCTGCCCAACGCCGCCAAGATGTGCGCGCGCTTTTCCGTGTCGCGCACCGCGCTGAGAGAAGCCTACAGCATCCTCAGCGCCAAGGCGCTGATCCTCGCGCGCCCGAAGATCGGCACGCGCGTGCGTCCGAAATCCGAGTGGAACCTGCTCGATTCGGAAGTGCTCGCCTGGCACCTCCAGGCGACGCCGACCGAGCATTTCGTCGACGATCTCTTCGTGCTGCGGCAGATGGTGGAGCCGGCGGCGGCCGCGTTGGCGGCCGCGCTCGGTTCGCCCGCGACCGTCGATCGCATCGCCGAGGCCTATGGCCGCATGGATAAGTTCAAGAACGGCGCGGGCGACCTGATCGGCGCCGATCTCGATTTCCACATGGCGATTCTCGAGGCGAGCGGAAACCGCTTCCTCGCCGCGCTCGGCGGTCTGATCCAGACCGCGCTCGAATGCGTGTTCCGTCTCAGCTGGCAAGGCGCCGCCCGCATCCAGGATGACCGGCTCCTTCAGCACAGGGGCATATTCGAAGCGATCGGCGAAGGAGACGCCGAGCTGGCGAGGGCGCGAATGGCCGAGCTGTTGCGCGACTCGATCGAGGACGTGCGGGAATATTTGAGGCAGCGCGACAGCGGCCTGCGCAGCGAGCCCGAGGCGAGCCGCGAATAGCGCTCACCCCGACCCTCTCCCGCAAGCGGGCGGGGTTGCGAATCCCTTCTCCCACATTGCCGGTCGAGAGACGGGCGTCTGATGACGCCAATGTGGGGAGAAGTCGGACGCGCCAAGCACGGCCGGATGAGGGTTCGGGCCGGCGCAATCTCAAGCCGGTCCGAACAGGCGGCGGACGTCGGCCGGCGCTTGCTCGGCGTCGCGAATGTCGAGCGCGCTTTCGATGTGCTTGAGGTGATGCTCCATGACGGCCGCCGCCGCCGGCCCGTCGCCGCGGGCGAGCGCGTCGACCAGGGCGTCGTGTTCGGACTCGGAGCAGGAGCGGGCGCTGCGCGAGCCGTAGAGGCCGATGATGAGCGAGGTGCGGGTGACGAGGTCCTCGAGGAACCGCGTCAGCACGGCGTTGCCGCCTACGTCGGCGAGGCGGAGATGAAACTGGCCGGACAGCCGGATCGACTCGCTGCGGTTGCCGGCGGCCTCGGCGACGCCGCCGGCGCGGGCGTTGGCGCGCAACTCGGAGAGCGCGTCCGCGTCGATGCGGCCCGCCGCCGCAAGGACGATCGAACGCTCGATCGCGCGCCGCGCCTCGAACACGTCGCGCGCTTCGTCTGCGCTCGGCTTCGCGACGAAGGCGCCCCGATTGGGATGCAGCGCGACGACGCCCCGCTCCGCCAGCACGACCAGCACGCGGCGGATTTGCGAGCGGCTGCAGTCGAAGGCTTCGCAGAGCGCCGCTTCGGGAAGTTTCGCGCCGCCCGCCAGCCGCTGCTCCATCACGGCCGCGACGATTCGGTCGAAGATCGCCCCGTCCGAAGGCGGCTGGCGGAGCTCGTCCGGCGCCGCCGACATCATGCCCCCGTTGTCCATTGCGTCCCCGTCCTGCTTTCGGCCCGCGGTCCCGCGCGGCTCGCCCGCTCATCGTCGCATCCCGCCGGTTTCAATCTGACGCAAATTTCGGCGATTCGCGCCCCAATTCTGCGCAATTGCGCAAATGATGGGTGATTGTCGACAATTGCGTGGAGGTATGTTGACAAAAAAACAATGCCGCCGCAACGTCATCGACGCCGTGCACGGTTCCGCACTCTGGGGCCTCGACCGGGGGGCGCCGGACGGCTGCACTCGGAGGATTTTTTCAACATGGCATACCGAGCACCATCGTTCCGCGCCCTCATGGACCTCGCCTCAATGCTGACCCTCGCCGTCGCCGCGGTACCGGCCGACGCAGCGAACAAGGTCCTCAAGATCGGTTTCGTCGGCGTGACCAGCGGCCCCGCCGCCGCCTGGGGCACCTCCAACGTGCGCTCGATGCAGACGCTCGCCGACTGGTGGAATTCGGCCGGCGGCGTGAAGATCGGCGACGAGACCTTTGACATCGACGTCGTCACCTTCGACGACCAGAAGGATCCGAAGCGCGCCATCGCCGGCATGGAGAAGATGGTCCAGGAGGGCATCCACTACGTCGTCGGGCCGAACGTCGACGACGGGGCCGCGGCTGTCCGACCCGTCGCGGAGAAGGCGGGCGTCGTCTACTTCCCCTACGCCTTCCCGAAGGAGCTCTACACCAAACCGGCCTCGAACGCGGTGCTCGGCATGGTGGCGAGCTACCAGTCTGGTCCGGCGATCTACAAGTATCTGAAAGAGCACAAGGGCGTGAAGACGGTCGCGTTCGTCGCCAGGAACGAGTCCGACCCCTTGAGCCAGCGCGACAACGGCGTGGCTGCGGCGAAGGCGCTGGGCCTCGAAGTCGTCGCCGACAAGGACACCATCAGAGCGACACGCGCGACTTCACGCCCGTCCTGACCCCGATCGTCAAGCAGAACCCGGACTTGCTCGTGCTCTCGGGCGTCGCTCCGGCCGACGCGCCGCTGCTCATCCGCTCGGCGCGCGAATTGGGCTACAAGGGCCTCATCTCGACCGAGACGGCGCAGGACGCCAAGGTGCTCGAAGAGGGCGCGGGCGAGCTCGCCAACGGCTTCATCTCGGTCGGCGGCGCCTCGACGCCCGAGATCCGGTCGAAGACGATGGAGGAGTTCATCGACCGTTACACCAAGAAATTCGGCGAATACAGCGACAAGTCGAACACCAAGGTCTACGCGCTGCAATACATCGTCGACACGCTGAAGGCCGATCCGAAGGCGATCGACAACGTCGACGAGTTCAAGAAGACGATCGACACGTTCTCCGCGCCGAACCCGTATCTGAAGGACCCGTCCGCCAAGCTCCATTATGTCGGCACGACGTCGTTCGGCCAGAAGCGGCAGCTTGCGGTTCCGCTGGTCGTCAACGAGTATGAGGACGGCAAGTTCAAGACCCTGTTCGTCGCCAACGTCGACTGACGGCCCCCCTCTCCCCTTGCGGGAGAGGGGCTTGGGGGTGAGGGGTCCGCGCCGCAAGGCGCGCTTCACCGAGGCGCTTCCGCGCCGGACCCCTCATCCGGGGCCCTTCGGGCCACCTTCTCCCGCAAGGGGAGAAGGGCGCGGCGCACCGCAAGACATAAGGCGCATGGAACAGGTCGTCGCCAACGGGCTCTACCTCGGCAAGAGATCGTCCTTGAGGCGAAAGTGCTCGGCGGCTTCGTCACCTATGAAGTCTACGGGCTGATGAAGCTGCCCTTCGTCGTCGCGCTCATCGCCTCCGCCCTGACGCTCGCCGTCCTCGGCGGGCTCATCGAGCGCTTCCTCTTCCGCACTGTCATCCGGCGCAGCGAGCGCGAGGAGAGCACGATGCTGCTCGCCGCCGGCGTCGCCTATTTTCTCGACGCCGCGATCCTGATCCTTTTCGGCGAGAAGCAGCGCGGCGTGCGCAAGATCGTCATGGGCGTCTTCTCCTGGGACAACCTGATCCTGCCGTGGGACCGCATCCTCGTCGCGGGCCTCGCGATCCTGTTCATCGTCGCTTTCATCCTGATGATGCAGTTCACCAAGCCCGGCCGCGCGATGCGGGCGCCGGCGCAGGACCGGGTGGCCGCGCAGCTGATGGGCGTGCCGGTCGAATTCTACGGGCTGCTCGGCTTTGCGCTCGGCGCGACGCTCGCCGGCCTCGTCGGCGGCCTCCTGGTCACGATCACCGGGGTCAATTCCGGCATCGGCGGGCCGATCTCGATCAAGGCCTTCATGATGGTGATGATCGGCGGGGCGGGCGTTCGGCGGCGCGATCGCCGGCGGGTTCATCCTCGGCATGCTGGAGTCGGTCGGCCTCTCGGTCCTGCACGCCTACGGCGACATCACCTATCTCGTGATTTTCGTTGCGCTGATGATCTTCCTCGCCGTCCGCCCGAACGGGCTAATGGGCAAGCCGTGGGGATGAGCCGATGACGGGCAGGGAGCGCGGAATGCGCGTCGCCGCGGTCGCGGCCTTTCTGGCGCTCGCCTATGTCGCCGCGCCGCTCGCGATCGCCGCGACCCGGCCGGACCGACCTCTATTACACGCTGAGCTCCGTCGCGCTTCTGTCGATCGCGAGCGGCGGGGTCTGGCTCACCTTCTACATCGGCCGGATCAACATCGGCCAGGGCGCCTATGCGCTCGCGGGCGGCTACGTGTCGGCGATCCTCGTGACGACCTATGGCGTGTCCTTCTGGATCAGCCTGCCGCTCGCCGGCCTCTTCTGCGCCGGCGCGAGTGTCCTGGTCGGGCTGCCGATCCTGAGGCTGCGCGGCGTCTATTTCGCCATGGTCACGCTGGTGCTGACCGAGGTTGCGCGTCTCGCGGCGCTGGCGCTGCCGGTCACCAGCGGCGCCAAGGGCATCACCAGCATTCCGTCTCCGGGGCGGATCGGCCTGTTCGGCCTGACGATCGTGCCGGCGTTCGACACGTTCGCCGAGCGAAACGTGGCCTTTTACTTCCTCTCCGTCACGATGATGGTCCTGAGTTTCGCGGCGCTCTGGCGGCTCGTCAATTCGCGCGTCGGGCGGCTCTTCGCCGCGCTCAGGCAGAACGAGGACCTCGCCTCGTCGATGGGCCTCAACGTGCCGCTCCTGCGCGTGCTCGCCTACGCGATCTCGTCGTTCCTCGGCGGCGTCGGGGGGGCGATCTTCGTGGCGATCGCGCAGTCGATCTATCCCTCGAGCTTCACCGTCAACGACAGCGTGAACTTCATGCTGAACTGCTTTCTCGGCGGGCTCGGCTATGTGTTCGGCCCGATGCTCGGCACGCTCGTTCTCTATTTCGGCTGGGATCTTCTGTTCCAGACGGGCGAATATCAGACTGCTGATCTACTCGGGCGTGATGATCCTGCTAATCGTGTTGCTGCCGAACGGCCTCATGAGCCTCCGGCTGCCGTCGCGGCGCGCGGGCTGATCATGGCGCCGATCCTCACGGTCAAGGACCTCACCAAGCGCTACGGCGGCCTGACCGCGGTCAACGAGGTCTCGTTCGACGTCGAGCCGAACGAGATCCTGTCGGTCATCGGACCCAACGGCGCGGGCAAGTCGACCATCTTCAAGCTCATCTCGTCCTTCGTGAAGCCGACGCGCGGCGAGGTGAGGTTCAACGGCGAGGTGATCTCGGGGCTCGCCCCGCATATCGTGGCGCGCAAGGGGGTCGTGCGCACCTTCCAGGAGACCACGATCTTCAAGGGCATGACCGCGCGCGAAAGCGTGATCGTCGCTCATCACCTGCGCTCGCGCGCGAGCCTCCTCGGCTTCTATTTCGGCACGGCGGCGGCTGAGCGCGACGAAGCCGAATTCGGCCGCTCGAGCGACGAGATTCTCGAGTTCCTCGGCCTCTGGCCGGTCCGCAACGAGGTCGCGAGCAACCTGCCGCAGGGGCACCTGCGCGCGCTCGGCATCGCCATCGGGCTCGCCGCCAATCCGAAAATCCTGCTGCTCGACGAGCCGTTCGCCGGCATGAATGCCGACGAGACCGACCGGGCGGTCGAGATGGTGCGGGCGGTGCGCGACCGCGGCGTCACGCTGCTCCTCGTCGAGCACGACATGGCGGCGGTGATGAAAATCTCCGACCGCCGAGTAGGTGGGGATGTCGCCATCCCCACCCCTCACAGGTAGGGTCGGGGACTGGCGCGCCGGTTTAGGTCGAAGTTCGTGTTCCCTGTTGGCTCGCTCTTTCGTCTGCGAGTGTCACACCATCTCGACCATGCCGCGTTTCCAGCCCCCGCCTCGTCGAACGCAGCATGCGGATTTCCTCGCACTGCGCTCTCCTGCTTGCTTCGCCCCAAGGCTTATGGGACCTATCCTGCCGGAGCGACTTTCGGGGCTGACCGCACCGCTCGGTAGCCGTTGAACAGCCCGAGCGTTTCGTACAGCCAGTCCCTACTCCACCGCGTCCAGCCGAAGCCCTGTCGTTTACGGGCTCGCAGCATATGGCGCCGGATCTTCTTTTCCACCCAGTCCTTCACGAAGCCGAAGCACTCGCTGGAATGTCCCGCCCTGAAGTAATTCACCCATCCGCGAAGCACCGGGTTGATCAGCTTGATGACTTGATCGACCGGCTGGGACTGGTGACGCCGGAACACGTCCTTGAGTTTCGCCAGCAGCGCCGTCCGCTTCTTGAGCTTGGGCGTGTAATGGGCACGCCATCTGCCCCGCAGGCTGCGCACCCGGCGAAAGTCGAACCCCAGGAAGCCGAAGCTCTCGCCGCGGCATAGGTCCACGATCCGACTCTTCTCCTCGTTGATTTCGACCTGCAGTTCGGCGAGTTCCTCGCGTAGCCGCTTTTCCACCGCCGCCATCAGCCAGTCGTGCCGCGGGTGGGCGTCGATCAAGATCACCAGGTCGTCAGCGAACCTCGCATATTCGACGCCGGTGTACTTGCCGTAGCGTGTGGCCTCCTTCGCCCGCTCCAGCATCCTGTCAACCTCGGTGAGGTAGAGGTTGCTGAGCAGCGGCGAGATCACCCCGCCTTGCGGAACGCCCTGTTTGCCGTTGGCTTTGAGCATCACCTTCAGCAGGCGCATCACGTCGCCATCGTCCACCCGCTCGGCCACCTTCGCCAACAGCCGATCATGCCGGACATTGTCGAAATAGCTGCTCAGGTCGATGTCGATGACGCGTGTCTTGTGCTGAACGATCGCTCGCGCCACACGGTCCACCGCTTCATGGGCTGTCCGTTGTGGACGGTATCCAAACGACCCCGGTTGGAAGTCCGCCTCGAAGATCGGTTCCAGTATGAGCTTGAGCGCGCCTTGCACCACCCGATCGCGGATCGCCGGAATCGAAAGGACGCGGACCTTGCCGCCATCCTTCGGGATTTCCTGCTTCCTTGCCGGGAGCGGCGCATAGGTGCGCCCGACCAGTTCGTCCGCGATCTGCTCGAGGAAAACCTCTACGCCTTGCGCCTCGATGGCCGCGAAGGTCATTCCGTCACTTCCCGGAGCGCCATCGTTCTTCTTGGCCAGCGCGTACGCCTCGCGCAGTGTGTCCAGCTTGCAGACGTGGACATATAGTCCCCAGAACCGCCAGGACGTCTCAGCCTTCGCCTTGACGTATATTCTCCGCCTCAGGTCTTGCAAATCCATGGACGCCTTTGTCATCTCGTCCTTGCCTTCCTTATGGCCGGAGACGCTACAAGCAGCAGGGCCCCTTTGCTCCACGGACATTACTCCGCTTCGCCGCTACTACGGACCCGACCGCCACCCTCTCGCCTTCGATCGACTTCCCGGTTGCGCCGGTTATACGATCTACCCTGCTCCGGCGATTTCGCGCCGGGGCGAGGAAGGCTTCTCCAGTTGCTCGGCATGTTCTTGCCACCGTGCTGTCGCTTCCACCCCGCCGAAGTGAAGGAGCCGCTTCAGTCAGATTTCGGCTCCCCATGCTGCCTTCGCCCTCCAGATGTGGGCTCGGCCTTCGGGGCTACGCACTTTCGAGGCCACATTCGCGTTTACTTTCATTACGGCCCGGCGGCTCGTCGTCTTCCCGAGGGAGACGTTGTCGATAGGCTTCAGAGTCTTGGTTTCCCGCCACCCTGCTATCCAAACTACGGGGCTCCTGCTGCGCTCGCGCGCGAGCCTCCTCGGCTTCTATTTCGGCACGGCGGCGGCTGAGCGCGACGAAGCCGAATTCGGCCGCTCGAGCGACGAGATTCTCGAGTTCCTCGGCCTCTGGCCGGTCCGCAACGAGGTCGCGAGCAACCTGCCGCAGGGGCACCTGCGCGCGCTCGGCATCGCCATCGGGCTCGCCGCCAATCCGAGAATCCTGCTGCTCGACGAGCCGTTCGCCGGCATGAATGCCGACGAGACCGACCGGGCGGTCGAGATGGTGCGGGCGGTGCGCGACCGCGGCGTCACGCTGCTCCTCGTCGAGCACGACATGGCGGCGGTGATGAAAATCTCCGACCGCCGAGTAGGTGGGGATGTCGCCATCCCCACCCCTCACAGGTAGGGTCGGGGACTGGCGCGCCGGTTTAGGTCGAAGTTCGTGTTCCCTGTTGGCTCGCTCTTTCGTCTGCGAGTGTCACACCATCTCGACCATGCCGCGTTTCCAGCCCCCGCCTCGTCGAACGCAGCATGCGGATTTCCTCGCACTGCGCTCTCCTGCTTGCTTCGCCCCAAGGCTTATGGGACCTATCCTGCCGGAGCCCGGAGCGACTTTCGGGGCTGACCGCACCGCTCGGTAGCCGTTGAACAGCCCGAGCGTTTCGTACAGCCAGTCCCTACTCCACCGCGTCCAGCCGAAGCCCTGTCGTTTACGGGCTCGCAGCATATGGCGCCGGATCTTCTTTTCCACCCAGTCCTTCACGAAGCCGAAGCACTCGCTGGAATGTCCCGCCCTGAAGTAATTCACCCATCCGCGAAGCACCGGGTTGATCAGCTTGATGACTCGATCGACCGGCTGGGACTGGTGACGCCGGAACACGTCCTTGAGTTTCGCCAGCAGCGCCGTCCGCTTCTTGAGCTTGGGCGTGTAATGGGCACGCCATCTGCCCCGCAGGCTGCGCACCCGGCGAAAGTCGAACCCCAGGAAGCCGAAGCTCTCGCCGCGGCATAGGTCCACGATCCGACTCTTCTCCTCGTTGATTTCGACCTGCAGTTCGGCGAGTTCCTCGCGTAGCCGCTTTTCCACCGCCGCCATCAGCCAGTCGTGCCGCGGGTGGGCGTCGATCAAGATCACCAGGTCGTCAGCGAACCTCGCATATTCGACGCCGGTGTACTTGCCGTAGCGTGTGGCCTCCTTCGCCCGCTCCAGCATCCTGTCAACCTCGGTGAGGTAGAGGTTGCTGAGCAGCGGCGAGATCACCCCGCCTTGCGGAACGCCCTGTTTGCCGTTGGCTTTGAGCATCACCTTCAGCAGGCGCATCACGTCGCCATCGTCCACCCGCTCGGCCACCTTCGCCAACAGCCGATCATGCCGGACATTGTCGAAATAGCTGCTCAGGTCGATGTCGATGACGCGTGTCTTGTGCTGAACGATCGCTCGCGCCACACGGTCCACCGCTTCATGGGCTGTCCGTTGTGGACGGTATCCAAACGACCCCGGTTGGAAGTCCGCCTCGAAGATCGGTTCCAGTGAGCTTTCCCTGTCGCAAGGATCGTCGTCATCAATTTCGGCGTCAAGATCGCCGAGGGGATGCCGGCCGCGATCCGCGCCGACGAGAAGGTGATCGAAGCCTATCTCGGCGTCGAAGACGAAACGATCGGGCTCTAGGCGATGGAACCGATGCTCTCCCTCGCCGGCGTCGAGCTCTACTACGATCATGTCTACGCGCTGAAGGGCGTGTCGATCGACCTCGAGAAGGGCGAGACGGTCGCCCTCATCGGCGCGAACGGGGCGGGCAAGTCGTCGATCCTGCGTGCGATCACCGGTCTCAACCGGATCCGCAAGGGCTCGATCGCTTTCGAGGGCCGGCGCATCGACGGTCTCGACCCGGCGGCGATCGTCAAGCTCGGCATCGCCATGGTTCCCGAGGGCCGGCGCGTGTTTCCCTTGATGAGCGTGCGCGACAATCTGATGATGGGCGCCTTCTCGCGCTCCGATGCAGCGGGCGTGCGCGCTTCCCTCGACGACGTGCTGCATCGCTTTCCCCGCCTCAAGGACAGGCTGCGTCAGGCGGCCGGAACGCTCAGCGGCGGCGAGCAGCAGATGCTGGTGATCGGCCGCGCCCTGATGGCGAAGCCGCGGCTCCTGCTGCTCGACGAGCCGTCGCTCGGCGTCGCGCCGAAGATCGTCCAGGACATCGCTCGCTCGATCGTCGCCATCAACCGCGACGAGAAGGTCAGGGTTCTGCTGGTCGAGCAGAATTCGCGCATGGCGCTCCGCGTCTCGCACCGCGCCTACGCCATGGCGACCGGATCCGTCGCGCTCTCCGGCCTCTCCGCCGACCTCGCGACGGACGAACGGGTCCGTCATCTCTATCTCGGCGGGAATTTGTAGGGCATGCGATGCAGCCAGAGCCGTCATCGCGAGGAGCAACAGGGCGTCGAAGACGTCCAGTCGCGACGCGGCGATCCAGGGCCGCCGCTGAAAGGGCGTTCGGAAGAACGCCCGTCTCTCGAGGGGCTATGGTCCATCATCCCTTGGATCGCCCCCTGTACCCTTCACGTGTTCGAAGCTGGTCTTGTTTGTAGACTGGCCGGATGGGCCGGCCTGCCGGGAGCGACCTTTTGCCCCCTGTGCCGTGAGTACCTGGGGGGGACGTGTGCCCCGGTGGGTTGGCCGCGATGCAAGTCCAGTGGGGAGTTGCGCCAGGAGCGCCAGTACAGGGATTGATCGGCATCGCGGTGGCCCGAGCACGTTCGGGAGGTAGCGTCATGAGTACCGATGTTCGATTTTTCGTCGGCATCGACTGGGCGAGCGAGACCCATCAAGTCTGCCTCGTCGCAGCTGATGGCAAAATTATCGGCGAGAGAGCCTTCGCGCACGGCGGAGCAGGCCTGGCGGAGATGTGCGACTGGCTGGTGACGACGAGCGGCGAAGAGCCGCCCAAGATCGCTGTCGCGATCGAGGTGCCGCATGGTCCGATTGTCGAGATCCTGCTCGAGCGCCGCTTCCAGGTCGATGCGGTCAACCCGAAACAGCTCGACCGCTTCCGCGATCGCTTCACCGTCGCCGGCGCCAAAGACGATCGCCGGGACGCCTACGTGCTCGGCGACGCGCTGCGAACCGACCGGCATTGCTTTCGCCGGCTTGCAGTCGAAGACCCGGTCGTGATCGAGCTGCGCGAGTGGTCTCGCATGGCCGAGGACCTGAGCCAGGAGCGCAACCGGCTTGCCAACCGCGTCCGCGAGCAACTCTGGCGCTATTATCCGCAGGCGCTCGAACTGGGTGACGATCTCGCCGCCGATTGGTTCCTCGATCTGTGGGTACTGGCGCCGACACCCGCCAAGGCCGTCCGCCTGCGCGAAAGCCGCGTCACGAGCCTGCTGAAAGCCCATCGCATTCGCCGCCTCGAGGCGGCCGAGGTCCTGCGCATCCTGCGCCAGAAGCCGCTCGTTGTCGCCAGTGGCACGATCGAAGCAGCGACCGCCCACATCACCGCCGTGGCGGCGCGCCTCAAACTGGTGAACCAACAGATAAAGCAGGCGCATCGACGGCTCGACGAACTCGCCGACAAGCTCGCTGAAGGCCGAGAGGAAGATGCGCCGGGGCAGAAATCCAAGCAGCGCGACGTGACGATCCTGCGATCCTTGCCGGGCGTCGGAAGGATCGTCCTCGCCACGCTGCTCGGCGAGGCCGCGGAACCTCTGCGCAAAAGAGATTATCATGCGCTGCGCACTCTGTCCGGCGTCGCTCCGGTGACGCGACGCAGCGGCAAGCGCTGCGTCGTCCTCATGCGTCAAGCCTGCCATCTGCGGCTGCGCACCGCCGTCTATCATTGGGCCCGTGTCGCCATCTAGCACGATGCGCGCAGCCGCGCCCGCTACGCGGAATTGCGCAAGCGCGGTCATAGCCATGGCCGCGCCCTGCGCAGCGTCGCCGATCGGCTCCTCGCTGTCGCTTGCGCCATGCTTAAAACCCAATCCACCTTCAACCCGGAACATGCCGCCGAGGCCGCCACTGCCTGACCTTGGTCCCATCCCTTGGTTCGACCGTGACGACCATCCCTTCGTCCCGACCTGCCCCGGCAGAGCGCCGCGCGCAGTGGAAGTCACCCCGAAGGGGGCGCAGCGCAGCGGAGCACCGCGCCGTTGCGCGGTTGACGGAACGAGCACGGCGGTACACTCCAAAACAAGGGCGACGGCGCGCCGCCGCTCTGCGGGGTTAGCGCCCCGCAATGTCCTTGACTACTGGTGGGGAGTCCCCCCGGCCTTTTCGAGCCGGGGGTCGCTCGCGATCATGAATTAGGCCGCGCGTCAGGGACCCAACCATGCGCATCCACGTCATCAACACCACCGCGTCGATGACGCAAAAAATCGGCGTCGCCGCAAGGGCCGCCGCGTCGCCGGGCGTCGAGGTCAGCGCGGTCAATCCCGAGTTCGGCCCGCCGAGCATCGAAGGTTATTACGACGAAGCCTTCGCCGTCCCGGGGCTCCTGGCGGAAATCGCCAGGGCGGCTGACGCCGACGCCTTCGTGGTCGCCTGTTTCGACGACACGGGCCTCGAGGCGGCGCGCTGCGCCGCCAACGCCCCCGTGGTCGGCATCGGCGAGGCCGCGTTCCACGTGGCGAGCCTCGTCGCGGACAAGTTCAGCGTCGTCACCACGCTTCCGCGATCGATCGCGCCGATCGAGCGCAACCTCGTCAAATATGGCCTTGCGACGCGCTGCGCCCGCGTCCGCGCCGCCAACGTGCCGGTGCTCGCCCTCGAAGAGCCCGGCTCCGACGCCCGCCGCACGATCGAAGCCGAGATCGGGCGGGCGCTGGCCGAGGACGGGGCGGAAGCGATCGTGCTCGGCTGCGCCGGCATGACCGACCTCGTGCGCAATCTCGAGAGCAAGGCGGGCGTTCCGGTGCTCGACGGCGTCGCCTGCGCCGTCGGCCTCGCCGAGGCGCTGGCGCGCCTCGCGGTCAGGACCTCCAAGCGGAACACTTACGCCTCTCCGCTCGGCAAGGCCTACGCCGGCGCGTTCGCAAAGTTCTCTCCGAGGTAGCGAAGAAGCACGAAGCATTCGCGGCAAATTGGATTCTCCGCCATGTCACCGGAAGGGCTCATCACCGTTGCAAGCAACCTCGAGCCGAAAGAGACGATGGACCGGCTTTCTGCCGCGGTCGCGGCGCACGGCATGGCGATCGTCGCCCGGATCGACCACGCGGCCGCGGCGGCTGAGGCCGGGCTCGATCTCAGACCGACCGAGGTCCTGATCTTCGGCAATCCGCGGGCCGGCACGCCGTTGATGCAGGCCGCGCAGACCATGGGAATCGATGTGCCGCTCGAGGCGCTCGTGTGGCAGGACGAGGCAGGACGAACGTGGCTCTCCTACAACGACCCGCAGTGGCTGGCCGGCCGGCATGGCGCGACGGCGGTCGGAACAGACCAGTTCCTCGCCGCCATGGCGAACGGGCTTGCGGCGGTCGCGGCCGAGGCGACGGGCGGGTGATATCGGACGCTCAGAACCGGGCGACGAGCGTCTGTGCGAGCTCCGCGACCCGTTGTGGCGGCATGCGCCCGACGAACATGTAGCTGCGTCCGCCGCGCGACCAGGTGACATACGACAGCCCTTCGCGCATGACCGTGCGCGGCGGCGCGTCCGGCTTGCCGTTCGCGATCACGCAGAAGAGGACCGGCGCGCCGCCGGCGTCGGTGTAGGCGATCTCGGCGAGCGCGTCGCCCTCGTAGGAGAAGTTGAGGGAGGTGCGGTACCGCAGACCCGCGACCGCGACCTTTTCAGGCGTGAGGTCGACGCCGACCTTGGCGCTGACGGCCTGCAATTGCTTGGCCTGGACCGCGCTGTCCGGATTCGAGAGCGCGAACGTGTCGGGCGTATAGAGGTCCATGTATTCGATGACCGCAGTGCGCCAGGTCTCGCGCTCGGGGCGCGCGCCGCCGGCGAATCCGATCCATGACGCCACGCCCGCGAGCAGAAGGCCGACGACGATTCCAGCGGCGAGCTCGAGCCAGCCGATCGAGGCGCGCTTCGGATGAGCGGGAGGCTCGGCGTCGGCTGCGGGAATGGCCGCGCGGAGCCGGGCCAACGGCGCATGCCCGAGCAGCGCGTCGAACGACGCGACGAGACGCGCGCGATCCTGTCGAAGGGCGGCGAGGCGCTCGCGCAAGCGCTCGTCCTGCGCCAGCCGATCGAGCAGGGCGGTCTTCTCGTCCTCGTCGAGTTCATTGTCGATCAGAGCGGCGAGGCGCTCGTCATCATCGGGCATCGAGTCTCGAACGCTCCTATTTCAGTCTCGCCAGCGCGGACCGCACGGAGGCGAGCCGGCTCATGATTGTGCCGATTGGAACCGCGAGAGCCGTCGCCGCCTCGGCGTAGGTATAGCCCTCGGCGTAGGCCAACAGAGCGGTCTCGCGCTGGGCTTCCGGCAATCGCCCAATAGCTGTTAACACTTGAGCGGTCAGAATATTCACCTCCGTCTCGTGTACGCCGTCAACCGTCAAGGCGTCTACGGCGTCGACCAGGCCGCCGCCTTCGCGCACCCGTCGGGCGCGGATTTCGTTGAGCCAGATCGACCTCAGGATCGCGAACAGCCAGCGGTCGACCCTTGTTCCGGGCGCGAACTGGTCGGCTCGCTCGATCGCCCGCACGCAAGTCGCTTGAACGAGATCGTCGGCGGCGTCGCGCGAAGACGACAGCACGACGGCATAGCGCCAGAGCCGCGCAAGGCATTGCTCAAGCCCCAACCGCACTTCGCGTCGGCTCGCTTCGCTCATGCGTGGCATTAGAGCACAATCCCGCGACGGGCGCAGGAGGCGGCGATCCCTTGCGCGTTCTGGCGGTCCGCCCGAGCGCTTGCCGAATAATTGGCGGGCTTGCGTGTTTCATTAGCTCCACGTTCAAACGGGAAAGGGTACGGCGATGCATGCTTTCTTGGAGTCGTTTCGCGGATCGGGCGGAAAGTTCACAGCCGCGCTCTCGTGCGGCGTATTCGTCCTCGGCCTGGCGCTTGCCGCTCCGGCGGCCTTGGCGGCGGGCGGAGGCGGAGGCGGTGCGGGCGGCGGCGGCGCGGGGGGCGGCGGCGCAGGCGCCGGCGGAGGGGGAGCGGGAGCGGGAGCAGGAGGCGGCGGCGGTGGAGCGGGAGCAGGAGCAGGAGGCGGCGGCGGTGGAGCGGGAGCAGGAGGCGGCGGCGGAGGCTTCCAACCGGCGGCCCTATCGCGCCCAGGCGCCGACGGACGACCTCACGACATGCGCTCCGGGCCAAGTCTGGGACCGCAAGCATCATAGATGCCTCCGGCGGCGCAGCGACATCCTTCCGGACTCGGAGCTCACCGAATACGCCTATGCGCTGGCGAAAGCCGACCGCTTCCAGGAGGCGATCGACGTGCTCGACATGCTCCACAATCCCAACACGCCGCGCGCCCTCAACTATCGCGGCTACGCCACCCGCAAGCTCGGCCGCACCGACGAGGGGATCGGGCATTACCTGAAGTCCGTCGCGATCGATCCCGCCTTTCCGCAGGTGCGCGAGTATCTGGGCGAAGCCTATGTGATCGAGGGCAAGTTCGATCTCGCCAAGGATCAGCTGGCGACGATCGAGAAGATCTGCGGCTCGAAGGATTGCGAGTATTACGGCGAGCTGGCGAAGGCGCTCACCGACGCCCACGCCCTTTAAGCCCAGGTCGAAATCGGCCGCGCGTGCGCAAGGAAACCCGCGTGCGCGCGGGCCCCAACCGGAGTGGCGAGGCATGTCGCGCATTCAATGGTCGCCCGGGGAAGGCGAATTCCATCCGGCGAGATCGGCCTTCGACGCGGATCTTCGGTTTCTGAGGCGCTTCGCCGATCCCATTGTCCTTCTTGCGCGAGCGATGCTCGCCTACATCTTCGTCATCGAAGGCTTCGGCAAGATCATGAATTACGCAGACGTCGGGGCCTACATGCGCGAGCACGGCGTCGCCCCAGCCTTGCTGCCGCTCGTGATCGCGACCGAACTCGGCGGCGGACTCCTCGTTCTCGTCGGCCTGAAGACGCGCTGGGCGGCGATCGCGCTGGGCGGCTTCTGCCTCATGACGGCGCTCTTCTTCCACCTCGCCGCGGATCAGACGATCGAGTTGCAGAAGAACGTCGCCATGGCCGGCGGATTCCTCGTGCTGGCGACGTTCGGCCCCGGAGCCTGGTCGATCGACGGCCGGCTCGGACGGGCCGGCTAGCGTCGCCGTTCGCCGATGACGCGGCCGCGGACAATGGGGCCGTTGCGGCGGGGAGGCGGCGTCGTCGCCGCGCTCCTCGTCTCGGCGGGGCTCGCCGCGCCGGCTGAGACCGGATCGGCCGACGTCGCGCCGATGGTTTCGCCGGACCGGATCGACGACGCGCCGACCAATGAGCGCGACGCCGTCGCCAATTTCGCCTGGCGCGCCTTCGTGGCGCTCGACTGGCCGTCCCGTCTCGACGCCTCCGGCCGCGCCGTCGCCGATCGCGACAGATCGCTCGGCGATTCCGGCAAGCGCGTGTGGGAGACGTTCAAGTCCGACTATGAGCTGTTCACGGTCGGCGACGACGGGCGCCGCGTCGCGCCTGAGCCCTGGGCGAGCTACGCCGGGCGCAATCCTTGCGGGCCCGACCTCGACAACAGATCCTATGCGGGTGGACGGCGGCCGGACCCTTGGTAGGCTGATCTTCCACACCAGCATGGAGGCAACCGATGCATTTAATCACCTCCGCGACCGTTGTCGCGACCACCGCCCGCGCGAATGATATCACGCTGTTCGCCTCGCTCGAATTGAGCAAATCGAAATGGGTTGTGACGATCAACAGTCCGGGCAGCGAGAGATTTTCCAGGCATGTGGTCGAGGGTGGGGACGGCGCCGGCCTGCTCGACCTTCTTTCGCGGTCGAGGGCGAAGGCCGAGCAGCGCTATGGCGTGCCGATCAGAGCGATCGTCATTCAGGAGGCGGGATTGGACGGATTTTGGATCCATCGCCTGCTGCTCGCCGAGGGGATCGAGAGCCACGTGGTCGATGCGGCTTCGATTGCGGTCAACCGGCGGCATCGGCGAGCCAAGACCGATGCGATCGACGGCGAGACGCTGTTGCGGACGCTGATGGCGTGGGCTCGCGGCGAGCGGCGGGTCTGCTCCATGGTTCGCGCGCCGAGCCCGGAAGAAGAGGATCGCCGGCGGCTGACCCGCGAGCGCGGCACGCTGCTCAAGGAACGCATTCAGCACACCAATCGGGTCAAGGGCCTGCTCAGCGGCCAAGGCATCCGGGATTACAACCCGCTTCGGCGCGATCGTTTTGAGCGGCTCGAGGCGGTGCGAACCGGCGACGGCCGCGAGCTGCCGCCGCTGCTGAAGGCGGAAATACGCCGGGAGCTCGATCGGATCGCGCTGGCGACGACGCAACTGGCTGCGGTCGAACGGGCCCGCGACGCGCTCATCCGCACGGAAGCCGAGGAGCGCACCAACCCCGCCGCCCGGCTCCTCGAGCTCAAGGGCTTGGGCCCCGAGTTCGCCTCGCTCCTCTGGCTGGAATCGTTGTTCCGCAGCTTCGCCAACCGCCGCCAGGTGGCGGCTTACGGCGGATTGGCGCCCAGCCCCTGGCAGAGCGGCGGCGTCGAACGGGATCAAGGCATCTCGAAGTCGGGCAACCGCCGCCTGCGCAAGACCATGATCGAGCTGGCCTGGTTCTGGCTGCGTCACCAGCCGGACTCGGCGTTGAGCCGCTGGTTTCGGGCGCGGGTCGGCGCCGCGAAGGGACGGGTCCGCCGGATCGCCATCGTGGCGCTGGCCCGCAAACTGCTCGTCGCCTTGTGGCGCTATGTCACCCAAGGCGTCGTTCCCGAGGGCGCGGTGTTCAAGGCGGCCTGACCCGATGGCTCAATCCTACGCCGACGCTCCAACGATGGCTTAACGACTCAACCCCATTCCAGCGAAGCCGAACGCGACGGCTTCGCCGGATCCGGGCGGGCGGTGACCGCGGCTTTGCCTGGCTGAAACACGCCGTTTAACAGGATGGTCCCCGCCAACCCGAGCCCGACGCCCTCGAGCATGAGGGATTATGGTGCGAGCCCCGACAAGCTCGACCGGATGTGAGGTGATGCGGCCGTCAAGGCTGCATGCGAAAGACGGGCTCACGCTTCGGATCCAAACGCCAAAGGAGATGCGCAATGCCAAAATGAATGAGCGCGGCAAAGACCACAGAGGCAGCCAAGAGCGCGCAAGGGCGCGCTCGCTCGTGACAGTGTATCCGGCCGCTGGCGCGTCAAGGTCGGCTTCGCTCCCTGCTCCGCTGCGCTTCGCCCCGCTTCGCGGGTGACCCGCCAGCGGCCGGCGCAAACGAATGAGCTTGACCCGAAACACCCCATGTGAGGATGGTCCCCGCCAACCCGAGCCCGACGCCCTCGAGCATGAGGGATTATGGTCCGAGCCCCGACAAGCTCGACCGGATGTGAGGTGATGCGGCCGTCAAGGCTGCATGCGAAAGACGGGCTCACGCTTCGGATCCAAACGCCAAGGAGATGCGCAATGCCAAAATGAATGAGCGCGGCAAAGACCACAGAGGCAGCCAAGAGCGCGCAAGGGCGCGCTCGCTCGTGACAGTGTATCCGGCCGCTGGCGCGTCAAGGTCGCTTCGCTCCCTGCTCCGCTGCGCTTCGCCCCGCTTCGCGGGTGACACGCCAGCGGCCGGCGCATACGAATGAGCTTGACCCGAAACACCCCATGTGAGGCAAAAGACGATCGCCTCCTTTGCCCCTTTCGCCGACTTCAACCAGCCGAGCTTCACCGTCGGCGCGTCCGCCAATCCGCTGATCGCTGAGAATGGCGCCTATACGCGCTATGAAACCCATTTCAACCAGACCGAATTCTCGGCTTTCGCCGCCAGCGGCT
Organism: uncultured Alphaproteobacteria bacterium; assembly: GCA_963758335.1. Taxonomy (GTDB): domain Bacteria; phylum Pseudomonadota; class Alphaproteobacteria; order Rhizobiales; family Beijerinckiaceae; genus Roseiarcus. Next base: position 1,143,325 of record CAVWVF010000006.1, read on the forward strand.
GGAGCCGGGGGCTGAACCTGCCCGACGAAAGCCGCCCCGCGCGCTTTCCCGTCGGGTCGATCGCGGTCAAGGCGGCCTGGCGCCCCCTGACGGACGCCGATCCGCCGGCCGTACGGGCGCGCACTTACGTCGAGCGCGCCGAGATCGTCGACGTCGCCAAAACCCTCGCCGCGGGCCGCCCGGTTTGCTCGGAGAGCGACGTCGCGCTGGTCGGACTCCACATCGCGATCAAGACGCAGAGCCGGCCGCAATGGATCTGGAGCACGTTCGAGCATGTCGACAACGTGCCGCCGGCGGGCGAGGGGGAGGCTCGCGAACCCGACGCGCGGGACGCCGGCGTTCCTTCGACCCGTCGCGGCCGAAGAACCTCTGGCCGCCGTTCGGCGCGGCCGAGGCTTTGCCGGTCGACTGGACGAACCAGCCGAAGCCCGATCCAGCGCCGATGCGGGTCGTGCGCCGCCATCCGATCGACCCGTCGATCATGGCTTTGACGAGCGCCGAGCCGCCCGGACCGGGCAATGACGGCGCGCCTTTCCCCGGGGGGATGGGTCATTTCGACGCGCAGGACGAATCCTACAAGTCGACCGCAGCGCCTGACGAGAATCTGATCAACACCACGATGGAGACCTATCTCCAGGACCGGCCTTCCAGTTGCATGGGCTGCCACCAGGTCGTGTCCAACGCCCGCGGCGACGATTTCGTCGGCACGCCCGCTCCGCCTTGCGGCGGCGCCGGCGAGCCGCTATGGTCGAATCATTCCACCGATCGCGCTTATCATATAAAGTAAATCACAGTATATAACTGTAGCGCCCGCGTTCGTCGCGTCGACCGGAGGGCTTCAAATCCGGACACGAGCCTCGAACCAGGGAAGAAACCATGTCTCACAAGCCCGAAACGCTGGCGCTTCACGCGGGCTGGCGCGCCGACCCGACGACCAGGTCGGTCGCAGTGCCGATTTACCAGACGACCTCGTACCAGTTTCAGAGTGCCGAGCACGCGGCGAACCTGTTCGCGCTGAAAGAGCGGCAACATCTACACCCGCATCATGAACCCGACCAACGACGTGCTCGAGAAGCGCGTCGCCGCGCTCGAGGGCGGGGTCGCGGCGCTGGCGCTGGCGAGCGGGCAGGCGGCCTCGGCCTTCGCGCTGCAGAATCTCGCCAAGGCCGGCGACAACGTCGTCTCCTCCACCGACCTCTACGGCGGCACCTGGAACCTGTTCGCCAATACGCTGGGGGACCAGGGCATCGAGGTGCGCTTCGTCGATCCGGCGGACCCGGAGAATTTCCGCAAGGCGACGGACGCGCGCACGCGCGCCTATTACGCCGAGACGCTTCCCAATTCGAAGCTGATCGCCTTTCAGATCGCGGAAGTGGCGGCGATCGGCCGGTCGTTCGGCGTGCCGCTCGTCATGGACAACACTGCGGCGCCGATCCTCACGCGGCCATTCGACCACGGGGCGGCGATCATCGTTTATTCCTCGACCAAATACCTCGGCGGCCACGCACCTCGATCCGCGACGGCTTGCTGTCACTAGACGTCGACGGGTGCAGGTCGACCAATCTTTTTGTCAGAAGTGCGATGGCTTCGCAGTCTTGCCGGTTGTAGTCGAGTAGCGCTTGCTTCAATGCAGGTTCCATGGACAACTCCCACCGATGCCGCCATGCGACAAATTCGAGGCCGGATAAGGGGGAGCCAGACCATGGGAATCCCAGAAAACCCGTGATCTCCTTAAGTCCGTTAGAGTGTGTGGGGAAATAGACCTGAGAGTAAACGAACGATAGAATGTTTATCGGATGATCGACAGCTGTGGATGTTTGTGAACCCTCAGGTGGCCGCCCATAACGATTGCACATTCGTCTTAAGAATATCGTCTCATAACTGCCGTAGTGTATAAGTTGGGGGTTCGTGATTCCCGAAAGGATGCTGAGGAAATCGCTCCATATTAGCTTCTCATCTTTTGCTGCATCCGCCCAGAGACCCACTCCTTCGGCAGTCTCAACCCGAAGCCCAATCAAGTAGTAAAAATCCCGGTCGGGTATTCCTTCGATATCCATAAAGACGCGAGCGCCTTCGAGCTTTAGGGCCGGAATGCCCACTGCGTGGATTTTATTTTCACGGATTGCAAGCGCCCGCAGCGAATGATGGTATTTCTCTTGCTTGCCTCTCAACTCCCTGCGGCGTCGACGCGGACGAAAAGTGTAGGATAACTGGTTAACTGTGAAGATGCCCTTGCCGTGTAGCTTCTTGCGGTCTTTCTCTGACATCCCGGACAGGAGACTCAAGTCATCTTTTTCCCTCGCCTGGGCTAGGCATCGATTTTGGAACTCGCACTGGCCACAATGTCGATTTAGGACAAGGTCGGGCGGGGCATTGCCGCCCAATAGCGTAGCGTTGTCCTTGATCCGCTTTCGCGCCTCGTTGGCGAGGGCGAGTGTGTTGGCGTTCAGAGTAACATAATTATCGCCATGGACGATCTTGCCAAGTCTAGGCGGTATCCGAACGGATTGAATCGGTTGGGGGATTCCCGAATCGGTTAATTTCTGCTTCGTCATTCACGCTGCGAGAATGGGGGCGGCGGGGATGGGTCTTTCCAACGATCTTCGCGAGCGCGTGGTTGAGGCGGTGGTCTTGGGCGGGTTGTCGCGCAATCAGGCGGCCGCGCATTTCAAAGTGAGCATAGCGAGCGCAGTGCGCTGGGTGAAGCGGTTCCAAACCACGGGCGAGATTTCGCCGGCGCCTTCTGGCGGCGACCGACGCTCCGGCCGGATCGAGGCGCATCGCGACTATCTGTTGGGCCTGATCCGGCGCAGCCCGGACATGACGCTGCTCGAGATCCAGGAGCGGCTGATCGCCAATTGCGGCGAGCGCTTTGCGGTCTCTGTGCTGTGGCGTTTCTTCGACCGTCACGAGATCACCTTTAAAAAAAACAGCGCATGCCGAGGAACAACAACGCGCTGACGTGCAAAGTCGACGCCGGGAATGGTTCGCGGGGCAGCTCGATCTCGATCCGACGAAACTCGTTTTCGTTGACGAGACCGGAGCCTCCACCAATCTCGCGCGCAAAGGCGGACGTTGCCGGCGCGGGCGCCGCTTGCGGGCGGCCATCCCGCACAGTCACTACAAAACGGTGACTTTGGTCGCCGGCCTTCGCCTTCGCGGCCTGACGGCGGCAAAGACTTTCGATGGACCGATCAACGCCGCCCTGTTCGAGGATTGGCTGGAGACAGAGAAGCTCTCTCCAGAAAAGTCGGGCGCGATGATCGGAGCGATCGACTTCCGCGTGCTGACAGGCCAGGGGGCAAGCATCGACACCACGACCGCCGGTGGTCGGCTGGTGTTCGGGATATTCGCCGCGCTGCACGCTCTCGCCCGGCGAGATCGTCGTCATGGACAATCTCCCGGCTCACAAGGGGCCGCGGGTCGAGCAACTCATCAAGGCGGCGGGCGCGGAGTTGCGATATCTCCCAGCCTACAGTCCTGATATGAACCCCATCGAAAAAGCCTTCTCCAAGCTCAAAGCCTTCCTGCGCAAAATCGCCGAACGGACCGTCGCGGGCCTCATGCGCGCCCTCGAAACCTGCGCCGAAATCTTCAAGCCCTCGCAATGTACAAATTACTTCAAATCCTGTGGTTATGAGCACGATACAGGATGATCGGATTCCGCCTAATTTCACGTCAACTTGTGTTCCTTGGTAATCTTGTTGCTCGCCTCGATGCCACGACCCTCGGCGGGCACCCTTTCAACAGCCTGCAGGTAGGATTCCACTTCCTGTGTCTTCCAACGCACGTCGATGGCTAGACGCCATGTGAAGTCCTTGGGGTTCTTGGTAATCGGCGGTGCGGTCGCGCATTCACTTTCTGGAAACTTAGTAAGCAGGCGCTTGAGACCGTCTTGGAGATAGCTCTTTTTGCGCACGCTGACCCAATCTGCGTAAGAATTTCCTGCGGGCGGTTCGGCGCGCGAGCGGAGCCAGCACTTGGTAGGGCATTGGAGGTAGCTCTCGAAGAGTTGGGGACTGGTGATCATGCACGAGCCTCCGATCGATGCGTTGCTGAGGCAGCGAATAGTTGAAAGAGGCCGTCAGGACCACCGGGACGGAGCGGACAAATCAGCTCCTTCTGGTGTCGTTATCACATATCGCAAACGGCCTGGATGCGACCGCGGTCACGGAGTAGGCACGCACGCTCAGATTCTCAGATTTGGGTCGACAGGACCGGCGCATGACCGGGTCGGTCCGCTTTCTGCCAGCAAGGAGCCATTTCAGATGCGACGCTGAATGACGGCAATGGGTCGACTCCGGGCCTTCCAATCGCCAAATCCAAGCGGGCACCAACAGTACGAACCACTAGCTCTCGGAAAACAGTTCGCTGACGCGTTTCCGAAGCCCCTTCGGCAATCTCCGTTTGCCCGCCACCACCTTTGCGAGATTCGCCGCATCGTGTGAGCTGGACCCCGGATTTAGGACCATTGGCTAAGGTGTGAAATGTCCTGCTCTGTCGCAACCGATGGAGCGAGAAATGACGAAGTCACGCAAGAAGTTTGATGCGGCGTTCAAGGCGAAGATTGCGCTCGAGGCGTTGCGCGAGGATGCGACGGTTCCGGAACTGGCGAAGCGGCACGGGGTGCATCCGAACCAGATTTATGCCTGGAAGAAGCAGGTTCTCGACAATGCGGCGAGCCTGTTCGCGCGCGGGGCGAGCGGTTCGGGCGATGGCGAGGAGGAGCGCGAACGTGAGACGGCCAAGCTTTACGCCAAGATCGGCCAACTGACGGTCGAACGGGATTTCTTGGCCAGGAGGCCAGGTCGATGAGCGCGCCCGATCGAAGAGCGATGGTCGAACGGCCTGGCAAGGACCTGTCGGTGCGCCGCCAACGCGCGCTTGTGGGCGTGGCGCGCTCGGCGGTCTACCGCCCCAAGCCCGTCGCCCGGGCGGACGATCTGGCGGTGATGCGCCGCATCGACGAACTGCATCTCGAACTTCCGTTCTACGGCTCGCGGCGAATGACCTTCGAACTCAACAAGGAAGGCCGTGGGGTCAACCGCAAGCGAGTGCGGCGGCTGATGCGGGTGATGGGGATCGAAGCGCTGGTTCCACGCCCCGGCACGAGCAAAGCCGCGCCCGGGCGCAAGATATACCCCTACCTGCTGCGCGGCCTGAAGATTGTCGAGCCGAACCACGTGTGGGCGGCCGACGTGACCTACATCCCGATGGCGTGCGGCTTCATCTATCTGGTGGCGATCATCGACTGGGCGAGCCGGGCGGTTCTGGCGTGCGGCTGTCGAACACCAACGATGCGAGCTTCTGCGCGGCGGCGCTGGAGGAGGCGCTGCTTCGGTTCGGAAAGCCGCGGATTTTCAATACCGATCAGGGCTCCACTTTCACCTCCGAGGCTTTCGTCGGCAAGCTCGCGGCGGCCGGCGTCGCGATTTCGATGGACGGACGCGGCCGTTTCATGGACAACATTTTCATCGAACGGCTGTGGCGCTCGATCAAGTATGAAGAAGTGCATCTGAAAGCCTACGCCGATGGCCGCGAGGCGCGGGCCGGCATCAGTTCCTGGATGACCTTTTACAATTTTCGGCGCCCGCACCAGGCGATGAACAATCTGATGCCGATGGCGGTGTGGCGCGCCGGCATGGACAAAATCGAGGCGGCGGCGAGGGCTGTGGATATGCCGCTTCGCTTGGACAACGCAAACGCGTTGCCCACATACCCACAGCAGAAGCAGAAGCAGAAGCAGAAGCAGAAGCAGCAAGAAGCGGCTTGATTCTTGAAGGACAAGGGCAGGCGAGATTACACCTTAAATCCATCCCCTCGTGGTCCCACGAATGGGGTCCAGTTCAGTGCTCCAACTGCCCTGCCACCCCCGTCAGCCCCCGCTCCTCAACCTGCTCCGCAATCCACCGCACAAGTTCGGCATCTGACCCCTCCCGCTTTCGCTCTCCATCCGCCAAGGCCGACGCCGCCTCAAACAACCGACGCAGCTCCGTGTCGGAAAGCTCCTTTGCCGCCTCTTCGTCCCATGGGATCGACCGCGTCGAGACCTTGGCTGCGCGAGCGAGCCGGCGCTTTGAAACCGAGCGGATCACCGCGAGCATGGATCCACGATCGGTCTCGGACACGCCGTAGCTGACCGTGAACTCGTTGTCGGCTGAGAGCGGCTCCTCGTCGTCCCATTTGTCTGCTTCCTTGCCTATATCCTCGATGGTCTTGACCTTCACGTGCCGCCGTCGGGTCGGACCCCGGTCAGTGAAGTCGCCATCGAGAAACTTCGATTCCCGGTGCCGGTGGTAGCCGCGGAGGGTCTCGGCGTAAGTACGGAGCCATTCCTGCCCCACAGGCTCGCGCGTCACACGGTCCTTGATCCTCCGCAGCATCTCGTACGGGTCACGGCTATAAGGCGAATTCGGCTTCGGTTGCCGCTTCACCTCGTCTGACGTCTTCAGGACCCCTTGTCGGGCCATTTCATCAGGGCGTCTCGCATAGAACTCCAAGAGGAAGTTAAACGGCTTCACGCGTTCCGCGTATGGCTTGTCCCGATTGAAGTCCTTGAACCAATCGAGGCGGTCGGGCGTGGCTGCCGTGTACCGGCTGACTGCCGGGCGACCTAACTCCTCGTGCCAATCCAGAGGAAGCTCGTTTGGATTGGAGCCGCGCAGCGATTTGATGATCGCTTTCCAGAGATCCTCCTGCCAGAGCAGGACGCCGCTCTCGCGAACGCCTGGATTGTCTCTGTCGTCATAGGGCGGCAGAAGGTGCCCGAGGCCGTGCGCCGAGGCCTTACGAATAATCGGCTCACCCTCGGCGTCCAGATTGAACAAGGCGTAGCGTTTCGCAGAAACTGCCGCGCAGTAGAGTGGCTCAAGCTCGCCTTGGCGTCCCGGGTCGAGCGAATAATTCTGATCCTCGAACTCCAGGATCGATCCTGGCTGCTCGTATGGGTTCAGCCGATCGAACCACGCGCAAACCTTTCGAACGCGCTTTTCGAAGGTCGAGAGCGACATCTTTGCGGGCGCGGCGAACGCCATACTGTCGGTGTCACAGAAGGCCCAGTCGAGACCTACGTCGATGAGCAGGCGCTCCGTGAGCGCGAGCATCAGCCGCGCCGCGCCTGTGATCAGGGTGCCAAGCAAGGGGTGAAAGTAGTCGCCTGGGTTCTCGCGTTTCTTGGTTTTCGCACTGCGAGGCCCAGCGGACGCATAGATCTGGACCTCGCTCTCCGTCTCTTCGGGCTCGTCGACATTTAGCTCGATGAAGATGCCGTAGCTTGTCGCGTTGGCGAGGATCTTGAGGGCGAGCTGCTCCGAGTTCGAGCCGCTTGAGCTCTGCCTCATCAGCGCCTGCCCTCGCCCGCGTTTTGCGGTGCGCCTTCACAGATCGGCGGAGATCGATCACCCGCATGTAGAAGTCGTCTTTGGCGGGATCGACGCGATAATCTTTATTGCCGCTAATGACGATTGATCGCAGGCCGGGTTGCGGTTCAAGCGGAACAAAACGGATTGCTTGCGTCACCTTCGGCGCTTTGCCGGTCAGGAGTTTGGATGTGACGCAATCGGCCAAAGTAAACCAAAGCGGGCGCTTCGATGTGAGATAGTTCAGCCCGATGTTGGCCATCGGCTCATCGCTGTAGCGGGCGCGTACCGGAAAAATATCCTCGTCTGGCAGCACCTGAACGAGCACGCGGAGATCCTTCCAGGCTTCCGGCCGGCTGAGGTCTGAGACGGTCACGCGATTCAGAAGCGCTTGGGTCTGCGCAGTCGCGTCCTCATGCGTCATTCCAGACGCGATGACAAACCGCCACAGGCCCATAAGGGTGCAGACGGTTGGATACATGCTCGCGAAATCGCAGTAGAGCGTTTGCACGATCTCGCGGCGGCGATGGACTTCGGCGCGCCCGCCGAAATACGCGCTCATGATCGCGCCGATGATCGCAGGATCGAAAGCAGGCTGACAAAGCCGCCACGGTGTTATGCCCATCTCGCGCAAGTAGGCCTTCCCTAGGCTCGCTTCCGAGTAGAGACGATGCGGCAGAGTGCGCTTGAGCCCATGCTGCCCGAACATGCGCATGAGTCGCTGGTAGCAGCGCCAGGTCAATTCTGTATCGCCGAGAGCGTACCGAACGAATTCCGGGTCGATCGGCCTGCCGAAGTCCTCGAACTTGATCTTGCCCGGAAGCTCCAAAAACTCAGCGAGGCTGTCGAGCGAGTGGGACTCGCTGGTCAGGGCCGCGGCTAGCGTCTTCAAGTCGCGGAAGAATCCGCGCGTGTCTGGATCGTACACCCCCCGTCGTCGCTTGGTTTTTGGATTGCTGCCAGGGTCGGAGAAGTTGATGAAGGCCATCCGTCGCGAAATGTGCTTCACGCGCACATTCGGCCTGCGGTTGTTTTCGGACAGACGCATTGTAAAGCCGCCGACCATCGAACGGTCGACCTTGATGACCTCGCCCTTCTTGTTGTATCGATAGACGGGAGGCGCGCGCCTCCTCGGCGAGGCGAAAGCTCTTCCCCTCCACCATCTGTTTGCCCGGTCGACGCCGGATCGCCTTTCGATCCCTGCCGGGTACCGAGGGGGCTGCCATGGATTTGTTCACCAAGCTGTTCGGCGACTTCTTGGTCTTCGTCTATCACTGCTTCGACCGGATTGTCATTCGCGGCTATCTGACGGCGCTGTCGCGGCCCGAGCTGGTCGTCCACTTCTTCCGTGAGGTCAGCAAGGAGGCGCTGAGCCAGCGGACGGCCGATTACCAGAATTGGGTGGAAGCCTACGCGCGCAATCACGCGATCCCGATCGAATGGGCCGAGAAGGGGGTACGCAAGGAGGACCACGTGCTGCGCGCAAGCGCAACCCCTTTACCAATGTTTCCGGGAACACGCATTCCAACTCTAAGCAACTTTGCGTTAGGCAAGAATCCCAAGTCCCGGATTTCTGCAATGATTTCCTTGAAGCGGGGCGATGCGACAACATTGTTATCCATAAGGATGAGATCTCGTTTAGGGCCGTATGCCTCATCAATGGCTTGCACCAAGTGGGTCAGAGACTCCGTATCACGTTGAAAACCTTCCAGCTTAGGAACACCACAGAAATGGCATTTTCGAATACAGCCATGTGAGGTGTACGCGAAGTAGGCATCATGAACCGGATATTTGTAATCGGTCTGATCAAGGATACTATAATCAGGAACAAGATCCTCGATAGGACGCCCATAAACATCATCCGAGTACAGTTCCTCAGAAAAATCATCAAGCTGCAGGGCGATCGCGGGCGGGTCTGACAGAAGTCCTTTGATGAATCTGACACCGCGCCAGCGTTGCTCTTTGGAAAAGCGCTCGTGCATCAGGGAAGCCGCAATTCCACCCACAAACACTTTATCCGCATGTCCATTGGCGACCTCCAATGCGAAGTCGATGGCCTGCGAGGTCTTTTGGTATTCGAAGGAGAACAGGGTGGCCACATAGATTCGGTCCCAGACCCGACTTAGTACGGACCTGTCCTGGCCTTTTATGAAGCGAACGACGTCCTTCTTCCCTTTGGGGCCGTGGTACTGGGCAATCTTCATCAGACCGAGAGGCGGATACTTGTTCTTATAGCCGGGTTCGATCAGGAGGATATTCTTGTTGGCCATATCACGCTCTCGACGAGGTCTATCGACGTACCATAACTGTTTCCAAAACTCATGTCGATCGTCGCCCTGAGCCGAGGCTGCAAAAACTACGGCGGGCCGTGAATGCTTTGACAACCAACACGCGAGACTGACACACGGTCAGTCTGGGAGATAGCGGTAGTTATGCAGGACAGGAACACGCTGCTCTATGTGCTCCTTAACTAAGGCATAAACCTGCCTTACGTACTCAACCTGATCCCGGGACAAAGGCCCTTTTTCAGCGTGATGAGTTATTTTTCTAGCCTCATTGATTCGATTGATCCACCTTACTAAGTCTGCCTTTTTGCCCTTTCCATAGAAATTATAATAGTCTTTGAACAAATCACAGTTGTCACTATATAAGACTATCTCTGAATAATTAATCAGGTGAAGAAATCGCCATCGCTCCCTTGTTCCGTCGCTGTCGTTAAAAAGCTTGTGCGCACAGTCTTTGGCACTCCGGTCATCCACCACACGTCCCTTGTCAGGCCGAACTTATCCTGCAACGTCTTTGTCACATCACGAAAAAGAATCTCGTTGATCTGCTAATCAGTTCACGAGCTTGCTTAGTCCCCTCAGTATCTTGCGCCTCAATGTAGTGTTTAAGCTCCGCAGTTTCGAACTCGGGAATCTTAGAATTAATAATCGCCATCATCTGAAGGCAATTTTGGTCGACACTCGCCAGAGAACTCCCTCGATTGCGAAAGCGCCCAATATCGTTAGGGTCCGCTTCTAGAAAATATTTAATCAACGGCTGAAGGTACATTCCAAGCCGCGCAACTAAATCTTCGGGCTCAAGGGTCAAAGCTCGCACATGATCGTGGAGCTCGACAAAGCTAATTAACCGTCTCAGCAATTGGGTAAGAGCACGAAGGCCTAGATTCGTGCATAGATATCCGCCCTTATTGTCTCTTAAGTCCCAATGAGTTTTTAACGGGATTGCAAATACTGAAAAATACCGTGATATTACATCTGTAGCACAATTCACAGTCTTTTTTGCGTCCAAACTAGGATCGCTAAGAGGACCAGGTTCAACGGATAAAAGACCCTTCGACGCGCGAATTAGTGAGCCAATCAATTTGTTTTCATCAATGCCGTCCGCGAGTGACGTCAATGTGAGGCATCTAACGTGCGTCTTGTCCTGAGAGACAGTTAAAATCCGGTCCCTAATTGAGGACTTAAATTACGAATTTAATTTCAAAGCACTTCGAGCGCACATGGCTTCAAGTCGTTTCTTCGGATCAGGATCCTCAACGTTAAGATTTGAAATTATCTCGTTAACGAGATTACGTGATACCTTTTTCTGCTGGCTGTTTATTACGACAAACATCTCAATTTCCTGACGAACCGGTAAATTTTGATAGGCCAGAACGGATACGACAGATTTATCTTCTGAGGCTGTTCGCGATGAATATACGTATCCGTATAGTCTGTGTTGCCCGTCTATAACCCACGCCACCCCATACTGTGCTGGCAAATGTAGGATACCGGTTGCGGTATCACCAAATGTCTCCTTCTGGTCGAAGTGGAGATTATCCTTCTTCAGATTGATCACGATATTTGTTGGAAACGTCCCGCCGGCGTCAATGTAAGCTCCAATTGCTTTTAATCTTGTCGTTTCTACCATCCGTTGATAGGTCTGAAGATCGTCGTTGGAATCTTTTGCCATGTGGATAATATATGAGATACGAAGAAGATCGTGAGGCGAAATCAGGAAATTGTAAAAAGTGGTTTTGCTAACACGTCCTCTCGTTGCGGGAACAGTTTCGCGAAGTCTATCAACTTTCTCATCATGCAAATATCGGCCAAGAAATTGATAACGTGCGGCGTGCCGGAGTATGCTAACGAGTTTGTTAAAATAACGTAGATCGACGTCCGTGAGTATTTGGATTCCAGTTTCCTTAGAGCGAGCTATATCAGCAGGCCTTATCTCCATATTACGAACAGCAATCGCAAACTTCACCTTTAGCTTCGGCTCTCGACCGTAATGTGTGTGTATCGCCCTAACAATCTCGTCCCTGAGTGCACCGAGCTTGTCGAAAATCGACTTAACTGACTTCGTCCCTCCTTCTCTGGAATGAGTACATTCTACAATGAAAACTGTCTCGTTATCCTTAGCAAAAACGTATAGTTGCCTTGCTGGAGTGCTTCCGAGTTGAATGCTAAAATTGCGATCGTTGTTTAGTTCTTCAAACCCAAGTCGGTATAGTAATGACCATACGTCATCTTCAAGCTGACGATCAATAGATTTTGATTTCTCTAAGCGACTAACACGCCAACCGTCAGCCTCTTCAGCAGCGACTTTCAGTGCCAACAATTCAGCGCTTGCCGCCGAAACCGTCTTTTCGTCGACGGACTTCGATCTACCGTTATAGATAGTCTTTAAGGTGTCTCCGCTTGCCAACCCAGTGAGCACGTCCGCCACGCCCCGATTGCGCCGAATCACGGCGACCGCCAAAGCTTACGCTATCTGCTCGCTCCGACGTGAGGCTCGGTAACGAGATTCTTGCCCCGCTGGATTCTTGCCCGCCAAAGGACCCGTCAAGAGATGTAATACAACCCCAGGCTCTGCACTCGCGGACTCGAGCTGTGTGAAGAAATCCGTGACATCCTGGACTCCGCTAAACGCCGGGCCCTCATGAATCCCCTCATTTTAAAAATGGCCTGATTTCGGCACTTTTTGGCCCTTCAACGTGAGATCAGGGCAACGAAAACGCGGCTTTTGGAATGACGCGCCCTCATCAGCGATGATCGAGACGCAAAATCCGGTGCCGCAAAACTCGCAAGACGAGTATCTCGGGATCAAGATACGTATCTGAGGTTGCAAAATTGCCCGCGACGAAAAATGAGGGGATGGCTGAGCGCCGGGCCGTGGTCGGTTATGCCGAGGCATGGAAAAGTAGCCGGCGGAGGAGAAGGATTGTTGGTGTCTGGCGTGAAGAATCCCATCAAACCTTGGGCTTTTTGAAGCGCCGTGAAACTATTCGTGACAGGATTGTTTTTAAAGTAGTTTAGGAAGTCTGTCAGCTGGCTGTCATTGCTTATCGTCACTTGAACCTCCCTTTCCGCTTTGGCTTGGGCGGCGTCGGCTACCGCGTTTGAACGACCACACGATTGTCGAAAGTCTTATTGAACACTACTATTCAGTCAAATGGCAAACCCATTCGGCGGCGTTACGATGTGCGGTGCTGCCCACGACAAAGGTAGGATTACGACGTCCCCCTTCGACTTGTTCAGTAGTGCGTCCGCCAGCGCTAAGACTCCGTTCAATGAAATTCACGGGCAAGATGCGGTAACCTAGCGTCGCGCCTCAAAATTTGTCAAGGTGCGAACGTTAGTCGTTCAAGCCAGGGCCCAGCGCACATGAGCGACCTCGACCCCATTCGCGGCAGAGACACCTTGGTCGGCCGGCGCCGGGAGCTCGACGAAATCTGCACTGGAATCGACGGCGCAATCGTCGGTCGCGGCAGCCTGTTCACGCTCTCCGGCGAGCCCGGAGTGGGAAAAAGCCGGCTTGCCCAGGAAGCGGCCTCCCATGCGCGGGCTCACGGCGCGCGCGTGGTTTGGGGTCGCTGCTGGGAGCATGGCGGAGCGCCGCCCTACTGGCCCTGGGTGCAGGTTTTGCGCGGCCTGACGAGGGGCGTCGAGCCCGCCCAGCTCGCGAACTGGATGGGGTCGGGCGCAGCCGAGATCGCGCAGATCGCGCCGGAACTCGGCAACCAGATCGGCGGCGTGCCGGAATTGCCGGGCGCTTCGCTGGGCCAGCCGGAGAAGGCCCGATTTCGGCTCTTCGACTCTTTGATCGCCTTTTTCGGCAGCGCCGCCGAGGCTCAGCCTCTGCTGATCGTGCTGGACGACCTGCATGCGGCGGATCCGACGTCCCTGCTGATGCTGGTCGCATTTTCGAGGCAAGTCCGCGGCATGCGCGCTGCCGCGATCGGAACTTATCGGGCCCTCGAAATGAGACAGACGCCCGAGCACGCCGCGCTGATCGCCCAGGTCGAGCGCGAGGGCGCGGCGTTCCCGCTGCTCGGCCTCGACGAAAGCAGCATCGGCAAGTTCATTGAGACCGCCTGGGGAGTCTCGGCCAACGGCCTGCTGGTCCGCCGGCTGCACGATATGACGGAAGGCAACCCGTTCTTTCTCAACGAAGTCCTTCGGCAGATGGCCGCTGAGGGACAACTCGCCAGCGACGCATCGAACGTGCCGACACGGCTGACCATTCCGCGCGGCGTCATCGAGTTCATCAGGGGGCTTATCCATCCGCTGGCCGAAGACGCACGCAACGTTCTCGATTTCGCCTCCGTCATCGGGCGCGACTTCGCCCTCAGCATCCTCGCGGCCGCGAGCGAGACGCCGCGCGAGCGATTGATCGAGCTTCTCGATGAGGCCGCTTCATTGGAGCTCATCCACGAGGTCCGTGGCGCAGCCGGACAAAGGCTGGCCGACACGCGCGAAGTGATCACGATCGCGGAGCGCGCCGGGGAGCGCGATTTCGCGCTCGAAGCCCGATTTTATCGAATTGCTGATTTGCTCGAAGCCGGCGATATCGTCGCCGCCGACGTCGAACAGCGCGAGTACCTGACCGCGGAGGCCGAACTGCGCGATCGCTTCAAGCGCGGACTCCTCCTCCAGGGGATGCGCGCGCTGTTGGACGGGCGCCTCGACAAGTCCGAGGCCTTGGCGCAGCAGGCCTTCGCAGCCGGCCAGCAGAGCGGTCGTCCGCTCGCGCTCAACTCGTTTCTCATCCAGCATGGTTTTACGCTGTGGGAGCGCTACCGTTATGGCGAACTCGAGCCGACGCTGAGAGGTTTCGTCGCACAGAATCCATTGATCGTCTTTGCGCGATGCGCATTGCAGCTGAGCCTGCTTCAGGTGGATCGGCGGGACGAGGCGCGAATCGAATTCGAGCGCCTGGCCGAGGAAGAGTTTCGCCTCGTGCCGCGCGATTAGAACTGGCTGCCGTCGATGTTCGTGTTGGCCGAGATTTGCGCCGAAGTCGACGAAGTGAAACACGCGGAAATTCTGTATCGACTGCTTGCTCCCTATTTGTCGCACAACGCTATGCTGGGGTTTGTCTATTCATTCGGCTCGATCGCGCGCGCGCTCGGCAAATTGGCCGCTATTTGCGGCCACTTTGACGTTGCCCAGGCGCACTTTGAGGCCGCCTTGGCCGCCAATCGAAAAATCCGAGCCGCGACGTGGCTGGCTGACGCACAGTGCGAGCTCGCGGGCGTGCTTTTGACGCGCGGCGAGGGCGCCGATCGCGAGCGGGCGCATGGATTGATCACGTCTGCGCGGAAGACCGCAGAGGCATTGGATTTGGTTCGTCTCAAGAAGAAGCTGGAGCTGGTTCGCGTCGGCGACGAAGCCCCAAGAGCGAGTGCGGCGGAGGTCAAAGCGCGTTCCCGGGAGGAGGTCGGGGCCCGGTCGGGGGAAACAGGCGACATCGACGCGCTGGTGGTGTCGGCGATTGCCCGCGCCCGCGATCACGGCGCGCAGGCCTCGTTCGAGGGCACGGTCACCATCTTGTTTTCCGATATCGAGGACTCCTCCTCGCTTTACGAAACGCTGGGCGACCTGCGCGCGCACGAGGTCGTCCGCATCCACAACGAAATCTTTCGCCAGCAGATCGCCGCGCACCGGGGCGTCGAAGTGAAGGCGCTCGGCGACAGCTTCATGATCGCCTTCTCGAGCGCGCGCCGCGCCGCGCTGTGCGCGATCGCCGCGCAGAGGCTGTTCAATGCGTACTCCGAGAGCCATCCTGAACTGCCGATCCGCGTCCGAATGGGCCTGCATGTCGGGGAAGCGATCAACGAGTCCGCCGACTATTTCGGCAGGGCGGTGATCCTCGCGGCGCGGATCGCCACGCTCGCCCAGGGCGGTCAGATTCTGGTTTCGTCCACGTTTCGCGATCTCACCGCGAACGCCGGCGACCTCAGCTTTTCGTTCAAGGGCGAAAAGCAGCTCAAAGGTCTTAGCGGAACCCATCAGATATTCGAGATCGCTTGGTGATCGGCAGCCGACCGCCCGCGACGATGCTGTGCCTCAAACCTTCACCGCTCCTCTCGGCGCTTGTGCGGGCGAGCGTCGTGGCGCGAGAGGAAACACCGAATGCTCGAAGCTTCACCAGATCCGCGCGACCGAGCCGTCGAAGACCGGGTCGGCGGAAACGATCGCGATGCGGTGCCGCAATGCGGTCGCGATCAGGAGCCGATCGAACGGGTCGCGATGCCGCCAAACGATGGCGCCCGCCAACAGGCAGTCCGCCGCCTCGAGCGACGCGGCAATCGCGCGTTGGCTTTCCAGCAACTGATGCAAGTGGGGTGCCATTTCCGGCCATTTTTCGATGCGCACTTTTTGTGCGATCTCGAAGAACGAAATCGCGCTGACCAAGATTGCGTCCGCGTCTGCGATCTCTTGCCGGGCGCGGTCGGAAATGCGCCGGTCGTTGGTCAACGTCCATGCCCAGACGTGAGTGTCGAGTGGAAAGTTCGTCCTCGTCCAAGGGCGCCAAGAAGTCGGGGCCGTCGCCTAGCGCGCCAAGCTCGAGCACGCCGAACTTGAACTTGTCTTGGGGGATTGGAACAAGCCGAACGACCGGCTTCTCGCCTCTCGCAATGACGACGTCCTCTCCGACAATGCCGCCTCGATCAGCCGGGAAAGCTGGGTCTTGGCGACGTGAACCGTCACCTTTTGCATGGAGAAACCCCCCGAATGGGTCAATCTTAGCTAACCTAGCTAATCACAACCCCTGCTCAACTCCACACCTTCAGCGAGTCGAAGCGACGAATTTCTTGGCGAAATGCCGGTCCATGAGTCGCACAGGAAGACGACGCCTTCCGCAAGATAGGGTCCCGTGTCGAGCATCACGCATTCCGCGCCCTGCGCCATCGGCACGTCGGTCTCCCGGCGGGGCAGCGCCGGGCTCAGTCATGCGAAAATCGCAGCTCTCGACGGCTTCTGGAGCGGGCTTCCTGCACAGGCGCGGGTTTCCCCTCACATGGGGTGTTTCGGGTCAAGCTCATTCGTTTGCACCGGCCGCTGGCGTGTCACCCGCGAAGCGGGGCGAAGCGCAGCGGAGCAGGGAGCGAAGCGACCTTGACGCGCCAGCGGCCGGATACACTGTCACGAGCGAGCGCGCCCTTGCGCGCTCTTGGCTGCCTCTGTGGTCTTTGCCGCGCTCATTCATTTTGGCATTGCGCATCTCCTTTGGCGTTTGGATCCGAAGCGTGAGCCCGTCTTTCGCATGCAGCCTTGACGGCCGCATCACCTCACATCCGGTCGAGCTTGTCGGGGCTCGCACCATAATCCCTCATGCTCGAGGGCGTCGGGCTCGGGTTGGCGGGGACCATCCTGTTAAACGGCGTGTTTCAGCCAGGCAAAGCCGCGGTCACCGCCCGCCCGGATCCGGCGAAGCCGTCGCGTTCGGCTTCGCTGGAATGGGGTTGAGTCGTTAAGCCATCGTTGGAGCGTCGGCGTAGGATTGAGCCATCGGGTCAGGCCGCCTTGAACACCGCGCCCTCGGGAACGACGCCTTGGGTGACATAGCGCCACAAGGCGACGAGCAGTTTGCGGGCCAGCGCCACGATGGCGATCCGGCGGACCCGTCCCTTCGCGGCGCCGACCCGCGCCCGAAACCAGCGGCTCAACGCCGAGTCCGGCTGGTGACGCAGCCAGAACCAGGCCAGCTCGATCATGGTCTTGCGCAGGCGGCGGTTGCCCGACTTCGAGATGCCTTGATCCCGTTCGACGCCGCCGCTCTGCCAGGGGCTGGGCGCCAATCCGCCGTAAGCCGCCACCTGGCGGCGGTTGGCGAAGCTGCGGAACAACAATTCCAGCCAGAGGAGCGAGGCGAACTCGGGGCCCAAGCCCTTGAGCTCGAGGAGCCGGGCGGCGGGGTTGGTGCGCTCCTCGGCTTCCGTGCGGATGAGCGCGTCGCGGGCCCGTTCGACCGCAGCCAGTTGCGTCGTCGCCAGCGCGATCCGATCGAGCTCCCGGCGTATTTCCGCCTTCAGCAGCGGCGGCAGCTCGCGGCCGTCGCCGGTTCGCAGCGCCTCGAGCCGCTCAAAACGATCGCGCCGAAGCGGGTTGTAATCCCGGATGCCTTGGCCGCTGAGCAGGCCCCTGACCCGATTGGTGTGCTGAATGCGTTCCTTGAGCAGCGTGCCGCGCTCGCGGGTCAGCCGCCGGCGATCCTCTTCTTCCGGGCTCGGCGCGCGAACCATGGAGCAGACCCGCCGCTCGCCGCGAGCCCACGCCATCAGCGTCCGCAACAGCGTCTCGCCGTCGATCGCATCGGTCTTGGCTCGCCGATGCCGCCGGTCGACCGCAATCGAAGCCGCATCGACCACGTGGCTCTCGATCCCCTCGGCGAGCAGCAGGCGATGGATCCAAAATCCGTCCAATCCCGCCTCCTGAATGACGATCGCTTTGATCGGCACGCCATAGCGCTGCTCGGCCTTCGCCCTCGACCGCGAAAGAAGGTCGAGCAGGCCGGCACCGTCCCCACCCTCGACCACATGCCTGGAAAATTTCTCGCCGCCCGGACTGTTGATCGTCACAACCCATTTCGATTCGCTCAATTCGAGCGAGGCGAACAGCGTGATATCATTCGCGCGGGCGGTGGTCGCGACAACGGTCGCGGAGGTGATTAAATGCATCGGTTGCCTCCATGCTGGTGTGGAAGATCAGCCTACCAAGGGTCCGGCCGCCGTCCACCCGCATAGGATCTGTTATCGTGTCTCCGTTGCCTGTTCCTGCCCTGTTAAGCGCATTTGTCTTCCCTGTTCCGTTCCTGTTTACCGCGCTCGTCGTCGCGCGTAAGAATTTCGCGCAACCTGCTGGAATAACACGAATTCGCGCAGCGGAAATGGGACGAGGGCGGGCGGTTTTCCCCTGTTCTTTCCCTGTTTAACAGGGAAACGCCCGCCTCAACCCGCCGGATCAGGCGGGCCAGAAGCGCGACAAAGGGGGTCAAGGCCCGCGCCCGCGCATAGCTGACTTCAGCCTGCCGAGTGGAGACGCCGGGCGGCTCGCGCGAACAACTTCGCCAGTTCATTGACCGCGGCGCTCGATCCGATTAGTTCAATCGTTGGAGAAAATGTCGGCCATTGACGAGGACACGGGCGACTCGAAGTGCCATATTTCATTCGTCAGCCCTATGCGCAAATGAAAGCGGCGCATCAGATAGAACCTCGCTTCGAAGAGAGCGACGTTCTCGAGCTCGCCAAGGACATCCTCGCTTCGGGCGACGACGCGGAACGCCGCTTCCGGATACGTGACCCGCTCCACCCTGGCGGACGAGGCGCGATGGTCCTGGACCTGGCCTCCGAAAAGGGTGCGCCTTCCCTGGCGGTCAGCCTGACCGCAAGCGACCTCGTAGGAGGCGGCTCGCGGATAGCTTCGGAGTCGATTCGGATAAGCCCTTCGACCCTGACCGTTCCCGCCGGCGCCTCCGCAGAGGTCACGGTGACGGTGCTGGCTCCGCCCGGCGTGCGACCGGGCGTCTATACCGGAACGATTTCTGTGACCGGAGACGAGTCCTTCACGATCCCGTTCCAAGTTGAGGTCCGCTGAGGCAGGCGAACCAGACGACTGGCCGTTCACACGTCTCGCTCGATCATGAAGTCGAGGAAGTGCGCGACGAAGTCCCGGTCTTCTCCGGATGCGCCGGCAAAGGCCGTGGGAAAGGCCGCCCGAGCCCCTTCGGCGAGGCGCGCGGCTGCGTTGCGCGCATATGCGACGCAATCGTGCCGCTCCATTGCGTCGAAGACCCATGTGACTTCCGATTCCTTGCGTTGGCTTCTGGGCGTGGCGAGAAACCGGGAAAGCCGCGCATGCTCCGACGCATCGACCAGGCTCGCCAGTCTGGCGAGCATCAGGGTTCGCTTGCCTTCATAGATGTCGCCAAAAATCTCTTTGCCGTACCGTTCGCGCGAGCCGATCAGGTTGAGAATGTCGTCGCGAATTTGAAAGGCGGCGCCGAGAAAAAACCCGAACGCTTTGAAGGGGCCGAGATTCGCGTCGCCGCCGCGGGCTATCAGCGCCCCGATCCGGCAGGGATGGATGAAGCTGTACCAGCAGGTCTTTTTCAGCGTCATCCGCAAGTAGTCGGACGGACCGAGCGAGAGTACGTTGTCTCGGATCCAGCCAAGCTCCATCGCTTGTCCTTCGAGCGACTCGGAAATCAGATGATCGAACTCGTCCAACACGCGCCAGGCGCGATCGGGGCCGAGAGCCGCAAAGTTGCCCCTGAGCAGGCGAAACGTGTTCGCCATCATCGCGTCGCCAACATTGATCGCGAGCGGGGCGCCCAGTTGGGCATGGAGGCAGGGGATACCCCGCCGGCTTTCGCTTTGGTCCTGGACGTCGTCGTGGATGAGAAAGGCGTTATGCAGCAGCTCGAGCGCTGCGGCAGACGTCAGTGCGTCTTTCAGTTGGCCGCCGAAGGCCCTGCATGACGCAATAAGAAGCGCAGGGCGAATTCCCTTGCCAGACTTGGCGCAGAAGTCGCGCATCGGCTGGTAGAGGTGCATCCTGGGCTCGCCGTCGGGCAGACGTTCGAGCAGCGTACCGCGAGCAAGTCCGCCGTATTCGGCGAGTCGTTCGAGAAAGGCGGCCCGCTCCATCGGCCGGTCAGGCCTTTTGCGTGATGCGGATGCGCGGCCGCGACGGGGCGACGCCTGTCTGCGCAACGCCAGTCGTTTTCAGGAGCATCGCGGGATCGGCGAAGGACGCGCCGGCAAGCCATGGCGCCACGGTCGCGGCCGCGGCGGAGACCGCATCCACGCCGGGAGTCGGGCCGCCCAGACCGGGCAAAATGTCCGCCGCGCCCCGGAAGAGGTCAGGGGGCGCGCCGATCAACGAGAGCGCCTGGGCCACGATGGGGTCGGAGAGCGGGCGGCCCGCCGCCGCGAGAGCGTCGCCGAAAGGCGCGACGGCGGCGAGCGCCCCGGCCCCGCCGGCTGTCATCCCGGACGCCTCCTGGCCCATGGCGAGCGCGGCTTGCACGGCCTTGGAGAAGCGGCCGTCCCAGGGCAGGCCGGCCTGGTAACGGGCGCGGTCGTAGGCCCGGAAGGGCGCCAGCGCGTCGGGCTCGTGCAAATTCCAGATCCGACAGCGCGGCTGGTCCGAGCCGCTCCTTTCGAGGATCGCGTTCACGGCGCGACGAGCCGCCTCGTTCGCGCCCTCCATCGTCGCAAGGTCGGTGCAGGTGCGGACGTAGTCCGAGGCCAGAACGAAATTGGGGATCGCGGTCGCCGCGTCCGGCCTCAGCCGCCATGTATTCGCGTTGTTGACGAGCAGGGGCTCGACGTCTCCCCTGCGGCTGGGATCGGACGGATCGTCCACGATGTCCGGATCGAGGAACCAGAAATGCAGATCCTCGTCGCGCAGGAGCTCGGCGCCGCTTACGTTCAGGCTGCGCTTCAGCTGGGCCCAGGTCTCGTCGGCGATCTCCTGACGGGTGCAGTCGATCCCCGCCTTGCCGTTGGAGCCTGGCGTATCCCACTGTGAGATGTCGACCGAAAGGATGCCCCGGGTTTTCCCGTCGCCCCAGTCGGCGAAGTCGATCGAGGTCCAGAATTGCCGCTGCGAAACGGCGGTCAGCGCCCAGGGGCTGTCGATGAAGATGATATGGCCATGCGTGATCGGTGCGTCGCGCAACAGGTAGAACTGGATGCCGTTCATCCATTGCACGTTGTTCGACAGCGGCGCGAGGTTGGCCAGCGAGGGATCGAGCGCCGTCATCGCCGGCGTGACAAGCGGCGCCATCCGTTCCACGGGCAGCGCGCCGATGAACCAGTCGCCGGTCGCGTGAAGCGTTTTATCGCCCATCCGCACGGTCGCGCCCTCAATCCGACCGGCACCGACGTGGAGCTCTGTCACCTCCGCGTCGAGATGATAGACGACACCCATGGCGGTCAGATGCTTCAGCCAGGGCCGGATCCAGACTAGGTTGGTCGGCCCGTTTAAGAGCCGGTCCGAGGCGATGCCGGGCGCGAGGATTCCGAACAGCAGCTGCACAAAGATGTCGCCGATCGTTTTGACGCTCGCCGACCGCGCCTTCGCGGCGACGAGGGAACGGGTGATGCCGATCGCGAGGAGCTTCTGGTAGGCCTCGCAGCGGCTCTGCGCTCCGACGAAATCCCACCAATCCATCTTTTCGTATTCGTCGAAACGCCTCTCCTCGCACGAGGTCATGATGCGCCAGACGCATCCCGCGAAATGCTCGACGTCGGCGTAGGGGATGTCGTTGCGCGGCGAAATCGCCCACAAGAACGTCTGCAACGTTGTTGCGAGTTCGTAGACGTTCGCGGGAAAGCGCGAGGGCAGTTCGAGCCCGGCCTTGTCGTAGCCGGCGACCAGAACCCGCGTCGTGTCCACGAGGTTATCGAAGACCGTCCCGTTTCCAGACGGGATGCGCGACAGCGTGTCGGTGATGTGGCGGTAGAAGTTTGGGAAGAAGCGGAAGCCGTGCTCCCCGGGCGTCCTCCGTCGCTGATGGTGTGGCGTCGCCTCGCGCGCCTCGAGCGCGGCCAAGTACTCTTTCTTACCGCCGTGGTGGCCGAGCCCCTCGAGAACCGGAATGCTGCGCGCCTTGCCGCCCGGGATCTTCAGCTTCTCGAACACCTCGACCGCAAATCCCCGCTCGATGAGCTCGTGCGCCGCGCTGAGGCCGGCGACCCCGCCGCCGAGAACGACCACTTTTTGCGGCATGGCGGTCTCCTTACGGGGTCTCGGCCGCGCGCGAGCGCATGGCGTAGAGGTCGTATTCGACGATCAGCGTCGCCAAAGTGACGCGACCGAGGCCAACACATTGGAGGCGGTTGAGCCAGCGTAGCTGAGGCGCCGCTGTCAGGTAGCGCGGAGTCAGTTGCACCGCTGCGCGTTCCGGTCCTCGCCCCGCGGCGAGCGCGGCGTAGCCATCCGCGCCGAAATCGACGACGCCGCCATACTCCCCCATCGCGACGGCGCCGTCAGGGGTTCGGATCAACACCTGGATCTCCGAAAGGCCAATTCCGTCACGCCGAACGAGCATCCAGTCGCCACCGGCATGCTCGATCTCGCCGTTCAGGCGGGGACCCCTCACCGTTCCGCCCTTTCCGAGAGGAAAGACGATATGCAGGCCATCGGGGGTCTCGCCAACGGCTTCGGGCGGCTTTTCCAATCGCGCGGTCACTCTCCCCAAAAGCTCCATCGTGTAGCCAAATGGCTGAAGAGTCGGTCGCGGAACCTTTGCCTCCGGCGCGGAAGCCGCAGCCGCCGGCTGCACGAGCGTCGTAAGGGGAACGCCTCCTCGGCGCGGATCGGCCTCCCGGCCCGAGCAGGATAGAATCGGCACGAACGCCATGAGGGCGCCGTCAGCCTGCCGCGGCAGGTCGATGGCGAACCATTCCTCCCCGTCGGGGCGCGCCGCCGCCGGCAGCCGGAAACCGCGCGCGATGCGCGCCGCGCCGCCGTCGACGGTGTAGATGGCGGTGACCACGTTGGAAGGGTGCGCAGGACGGGCCGCGACGACGACGCGCGGACCTAAACCCTGCCGCCCGCTTGGGACAAGGTCGGGGGCGTCCCAGCGCAGGGTGAGTCCCTTCTCGGAATATTCGGCCATTTCGAGCTTACGGGCTCATTGGGTGCTTCTTCGGCGGCGCGGCTCCCTGCGGCGGCGCGGCGCAGCTCCTTCCGCCGGCGCGGCTCCCTCAGGGGGCCTGATCAGGGCGATGGCCGCGGCGTCCTTCACCCGCAGCACGAAACGCTGCGATACCCGAAACAGATGCTCTCCGTCTTGCGTCCCCTGTAGGTAGCGGGCGTGAATATCGCTCGCCACAACGATCTCGACCGGATTTCCCTGCAGCGAAACGACGAGACCCGTGCCAAGCGCAAGGGTGCTCGAGCGCAGCAACGGGCCGTTCAGGATCGGCGGAATGCTGTCGGCGGGCAAAACCATCGAGTTCGCAATTGGTGTATAGATGGCCCTGAACAAAACATCCGACAGTACGCACGCGTATGGCTTGTAGTAAGCGTCGTTCTCGAGTTCGTTGACCGCGCCGACCACCGCCGTGAAAACGGCGCGTCCAAGCCATTCCGGCGGCTCGATCTGCGGATCAAACGCCTCCCCCTGCGGCCCCTTGATCGTCACGCTGTTTTCGGCGCGCTCAACGAGACCTTCGTAGCTCTCGGCTCCGCCAACCGTGAAAACCGCGGGCAAACCCTGGGCGCCTGGGATGTCCGGAGGTTGAGCGGTCGTGTCCGTCGCGCCGCGAAAGATGATCGCGTCTTCGACGCGCGCGACAATATCCGCCGCGCGTCTGAACATGATGCTCGCGGCCGCGAGTTCGGGATCCGCGAGCATGTGGTTCCTGACGTTGACATTCACCGCTACGGTCGCGAGGCGGATCGTCTCGAAGTCGTTGACCTCTATGCGTTGATTGGGGACCGTGCCGTAGGACAGGCTGTCCTCCGGCACGGTCGTCGCGTCGCCCGGCATCGGTCCGTAGAGAGGCAGGAACGACGCCGCCACGCGCGCGCGCAGGGCTTCGTCGTGAACGATCTCGCGGATCCTGTTCCACTGATCGTCGGTCAATGCGGGTCCGAAGTCGCTCATGCCCTCTCTTCCTTCTCATCCTTCTCAGCATCGCTACGACGAAGGGGTCGCCCTGTCTCCGCCGTGATTGCGCGCAGGCTTTCCTCGGCGCGCCGCAACAGCGTCGCCGCGCCCTGCGAGCGAGCGAAGTCGCAAGCCATGGTAAAATCGGCGCCCGCCTGCTTTCGGGCTCCGAGACTCTGGTGCGCAAGACCCCGCACCCTGCAAAGTTCGGAAAAATAGGCGGCCTCTCGCCGCCTGACGCCGGACTCGATTGCCGCGTCCAGCCGTTGCACAGCTTCGCTCGGACGCCCGGCGTTGATGAGAAGCTCAGCGATTGACGGCACGAGTTGGATGAGGGTCAAGCCCGTACCCGTGGCGGCATACCTCTCGAAGCCATCGATCGCCGAGGCGAGCCCTTGCTCGAGTTTGCCTTCGGCGGCATCGCAAAGGCCAAGAAACGTCTGCGCCTGCGGAATCCACATCTGGAAGCCTTCACTTTCAGACAGCTCGAGAAGCCGCAAAGCGGCCGCGCGGACACGCTTCCAGTCTCGCTTGTACATCAACGTGTATTGCGTGAAGGCGAGACTGAACGCCACAGATGGCGCGTGCCCGAGACTCTCGGGCAGAGCCAGCGAACGTTCGAGCGCCGAATCGGCTTCGGCGTCGCGCCCCATCATCCAAAGCGTCGAGGCCTCGAAGGCGTACATCGCCGTCGTCGAGGAGAATTGGAACCTCCGAACGATCTTTCGCTCGGTCTCCTCGTCGAAGCGCGCGGCGCCCGCCTTAGCCCGCCCGAGCGCTGCAGCCAAATCGCCGCGATAATAGAGCGTGAATCCGACCGCATGATCGGCGGCCACGAGCAGCGAGTTCGAGCCCGCCGCCGTCGCCATCGCGTCGACCGACTGCGCCGCCGCAAGGGCCAAATCCATTTCGCCGCGCAGGAAGTAATGTGTCCACAGACCCCAGGCCGATTCGAACATGCTCGCGGAATCGTCGAGCTGGGCCGCAAGCGCATGGGCGCGCGAACATGCCGTCTCGACCTCCTTGGCGGCCCAACCGTAGATCGCCATGGCGGCGGGCGCGAGGGCCGTCTGGATGGCGAGCTCGGTCTTGGAGCGCTCCGTCGACGGCGGCAGAATCTGAAGCTCGTCGAGCGCGGCCCGCAGATAGGCGAGGGCGGGCGCATTCGCCGCCCTGTCGAGCGCGTGCAGCCCGGCGGCAAGCCAATGCGACACCGCCGGCTCCGCTAGCCCACCCTTCGAGCAATGGCGCGCGATCACTTCGGGCTCGGCGCCGGCGAAGGCCGGGTCCTCGGCCAGCATCGCCTCGGCGACGGCCCTGTGCAGGTCTCGCCGCCGTTTCTTGAGCAGCGATTCATACGCCGCATCCTGGATAAGCGCATGGTGGAAGGTGATCCCGACACCGTCATTCTCGCGATGCTCGCGGGCGAGGCCCGAGTTGCACAGGCGCCGCAGGCCGCCTTCAATGTCGGGGTGATCGGGCGCAATCGCCCGCAACATGACGTCTGTGAATTCGCGGCCGATGATGCTGCCGATCTGCGCGAGCTCCTTGGCTTGGCCGAGCTGATCGAGCCGCGCCATCAACGAGTTCCTGCAGGGTCGCGGGAATGGTCAGCGCCTCGAACAAATCCGGGCCGCGTCTCAGGTCCGGCACGGCGTCGAGCACCGTGCGCGCGAGTTCTTCGACGAACAGCGGGACGCCGCCCGCCTTCTTGAGGATCGTATGCACCACGGAAGGCGGCAGAACCCGCTCGCGCACGACCGAAGCGAGGAGTCGCGCGCCGGCCGCGGCGTCGAGAGGGTCCAGCGCGATCGTCGCGGCGTGTTTGGCGTGAGCCCATGGCGGCGTGAATTCGGGCCGATGCGTCACGAGCAGCAGCGCCGGCAGCCGCTCGATCCGGTCGATGAGCATCGTCAGGAAGTCGAGCGTCGCGGCGTCCGCCCAATGCGCGTCCTCCACCAGGATCAGGACCGGCATGTCGCGGGCCATGCCCGCCAGCCACCGCGCGAGGATGCCGTACATGCGCCGCGCGCGGGCCGCGGCGTCGAGTTCCGGGCGCGTCTCGGTTTCGATTCCGAGGAGATCGTTGAGAAAGCCTGCGTCCTCGGCAAACAGCGTCGGAGACGCCGCGACCAGCGCATTGATCCCCGCCCGCCGCGCCTCGGCCGAGAGGCTCCGCGAAAAGCCGGCCCTGGTCTCGATATCCCGCACGATCGGATGCAGCGCCCTATTGGCCAGGTGAGCCGCGCAGTTCAATTTTACGATCCCGGCGGGTTCGCGGCCGAGACGTTCGACCAGCGCCAGCGCGAGGCGCGACTTGCCGATGCCAGGCTCGCCGGAGACGTGCACGATCTGTCCGCAGCCGGCCCGCGCCGCGCTCCAGCGCGCGAGGAGCGCATCGAGCTCCTGCTCGCGGCCGACGAAAGGATTGAGGCCGGAGATCGTGCGAGCGTCGAACCGGCTCTGCGCCGAGCCTTCGCCGAGCAGGCGGTAGATCGTGACTGGCTCGGGAAAGCCCTTGAGGACGATGTCGCCCCTCTGCTCATATTCGAACATCCCCCCGCAAAGTCTTCGCGTGGCTTCCGAGATGACGATCTGGCCCGGCCCCGCGACGCCCTCCAGCCTGGCCGCGAGATTGAGCGTCTCGCCGACGATCGACTGCTCCAGCGCGATTCCGCTGGCGCTGAACTCGCCGACCACCACCACCAGCCCCGTCGCGATGCCGATCCGAACGCTCAGCGGCTCCCCGTCGGGCGTGCGCAGCTGACCGATCTTGGCGACGATGTCCAGCGCCGCGCGCGCTGCGCTCTGCGCGTCGTCCTCGCGCGCCCGGGGATAGCCGAAATGGGCGAGGACGCCGTCGCCTTGATAGCGGGCGACATACCCCGACCCGCGGGTGATGACGCCGGCGCAGGTATCCTGGAAAACGCGGATGACCTCGCTGAAATCCTCGGGATCGAGCCGAAGCGACAACGGCGTGGACGCGACCAGATCGCAGAACATCGAGGTCAATTGCCGGCGCTCTCCCACCGGCGCCGGGCCATGCGCGGCGCCCGGGCGTTGTCCGGGCGGGGCAAGCCCGCTCGGCGCCGCTCGCGCCCGCAAAAACCTCTTCCGCTGTCCGAGCGTGAGGCCGAGCTCGCGCAGATCGGCTTCGGTCAATTCGTCGATCGCGGTCGCATCGACGTCGTTGGCGGCGAGCACGTCGTAGAAATCGCCGAGACCGAGCCGGTCAAGCGTCGTCCGAAGAGGATCTGTCATGTGCTGATCGCCATGGGCCAACCCAGACCCTTAAAAAATGCTTTTGTGACCATCGCGCATGCCAGGGGGCACCTAAGGAGAATAATGACCTTCCGTCAAATGGTACAACTGCGCCAGTCGTACATTTTTTGCAACCTAAAGCATTGCAGCCGCCCTAGCGGCAAACGGCCGACCGCCCTTAACGAGGGAAGGAGCCCGGCGGCTTAGAGCACTACGACTGGGTCGACCCGCCTGTTGCTTGGGGGAGACGAATCGCTCCCGCGCCTCTCCGCGTTTGATGGTCCGGTCGCTACGAAGGTCAGGAAGGGGCGCCGTCGCCGATTCCTCGAAGCTTCACCAGATCCGCGCAACCGAGCCGTCGAAGACCGGGTCGGCCGACACGATCGGAACACGGCGGCGCAAGGCGGTCGCGACCAGGAGGCGATCGAACGGGTCGCGATGCGGCCAAACCATGGCGCCCGCCAACAGGCAGTCCGCCGTTTCAAGCGATGCTGCGATTGCGCGTTGGATTTCCAGCAGCTCGGGCAGTCGATCCAAGTGGGGCGCCATTTCCGGCCATTTTCCGATGCGCACTTTTTGCGCGATCTCGAAGAACGAAATCGCGCTGACCAAGATTGTGTCCGCGTCGGCGATCTCTTGGCGGGCGCGGTCGGAAATGCGCCGGTCGTTGGTCAGCGTCCACGCCCAGACGTGAGTGTCGAGCAGAAGCGTGGTCAGGAACCTCCCTCCCACGCGGAAAGTTCGTCCTCGTCCAGGCGCGCCAAGAAGTCGGGGCCGTCGCCTAGCGCGCCAAGCTCGAGCACGCCGAACTTGAACTTGCCTTGCGGGATTGGAACAAGCCGAACGACCGGCTTCTCGCCTTTCGCAATGACGACGTCCTCTCCCGACAACGCCGCCTCGATCAGCCGGGAAAGCTGGGTCTTGGCGGCGTGAACGGTCACCTTTCGCATGGAGAAATCCGCGAATGGCATAGATTAGCTAATTTAGCTAACCACAGAGCCTGCGTTCGTCAACCCCATGCTCAACCCCACGCCTTCAGCGAGCCGAAGCGGGCGAATTTCTTGGCGAAATGGCGGTCCATGCGCGAGAGGACGTCGCGCAGGAAGGCAACGCCTTCCGCCAGATAGGGTCCCTTGTTGAGCATGACGCATTGCCGTCGCGCACGTAATTGTCGAGCACCTGGGTCGCCCAGACGACCGGCGTGTGGGCCGCCTCGCAGAGCCACAGAATTTCCTCCTGCATCTCCGTGAGGCGCGCGAAGCCGAGCTCGACCGCGAGGTCCCCGCGCGCGATCATGACGGCGGTCGGATTGTGCGCCGCCGACTGCAGGATGAGGCGCGGCAGATTGCGCACGGCGAGCGGCGTTTCGATCTTCGGCTCGCGCCCGGGCGCGCGCGCGACGAGATGGTCCTGCAGGAGCTCGATGTCGTCGACCCGCTGGACGAACGAGAAGCCGACGAGATCGGCGTGCTCGGCGATGAAGTCGAGATCGCGGAAATCCTTCGAGGTCAGCGGCGGCAGGTCGAGTTCCGTCGTCGGGAAATTGATCCCCTTGCCCGGCTTCAACCGCACGCCCTTCTCGCGCGCGGCGTAGACCTCGATCTCCGCCCGGCCGGCGTTCCTGGCGACGACGCGCGCCGCCGCCTTGCCGTCGTCGATGAACACTTCCGCGCCGACCGCGAGCTGGTCGACGAGTTCAGGGAAGTTGAGCGAGAAGGCGATCGGCTCCTTCGTCTTCTCTTTCACCTCCTCGATCAGCGTCACGCGGTCGCCGCGCAGGACACGGGTCTTCGGCGGCGCCTTCACCCGCTGGATGCGGCATTTCGGGCCGCCGATGTCCATCAGAACCCTGCATGGGCGCTCGAGCCGCGAGGCGGCTTCGCGCACGTTCGCGACCATCCGCCCCCAGGCCTCGGCGTCGTCATGGGCGCAATTGATGCGGGCGCAATCCATGCCGGCGGCGATGAGATTGTCGACGAGCTCGGGGTGGGTCGCGGCCTCGGGCGGCATTGTCGCCATCACCCTGACCCGCGGCGCGCCCTTCGGCCGCTTGCCGAAAATCCGCTCCGATTCGGCCTCGAGCTCCAAAGCGCCCGCCCGCGCCAGCGCCGGAGCGGGGTAGGGGACGTTCGTCTCGGCGGTCAGGCGGCGTAGCGTCACGATCAGCGCGTCGAGGGTCTGGATCACCTTGGCCTCGCTGCGGCCGAGCGAGGAGAGGCCGCGCGCCGCTAGCTGGAGCTGCAGCTCGGTCAAGTCGTGGCCGCGCAGCGCGATATAGTGAGAGAGATTCATCGCCCGGGAGCCGGCCTTCTCGGCGGCGACGCCCCATTCGGTCCGGAGCTCCGCGCCCCTCTTCTCGACGTCTTCGCGCAGCGCGCGCACTTCGGCGAGGAGGCTCCTGAGCTCTTCGAGGTCCTTAACCGGTTTCATAAGCATAGCGGCCCTGTGGCGTCGCCGACCGCCGACGGGAATCGGTTTTCGCCGCGCCTGGCCGGTGTTTGACGCGGAAATATGACGCCGGTGCAACAGGCCGCGAAGGAAGATCCGAAGGCTCGGCGACACGGGGCGCACGGGGGCCTTTGCAAGTCCCTTTGCTTCTCCCTTTGCTTCGCGCAACCTCTGCCCCACGGCGCAGCCATCCCTAATTGCGTCCAAGGATCGTCTTATTGCTGCCGAAGAAATAGCTAAACTAACGTATCGCTCATAGACCTCGGTCTACACATGCATCCGCAGGTATAATGGAGTGGCGTGAGCGGCGCCGCTGGGGGTCGTGAGATGCTCGGGGCACGGCCTTCTCGGACGGGCCCGCGAACGAGATCGTGAAGCTGCCAAGCACTTTGCCGTAACGCTCGCCGCTGACTGAGTGAGAAGCATCCCGTCGCCGGTCGCGCCGAAGAGACCGCCGATGTTGCCAAGAACGACCTCTCGAACGACGTGGCTGTGGGATTCGGCGGCGCCGGCGGCTATCTCGAAATGAACGTCTACAAGCCGCTGACGATCTACAACGTGACGCATTCCATCACGATCATGACCGACGGCTGCGTCAATTTCCGCAAGTACCTGGTCGAGGGAACGAAGCCCGACCGGAAGAAGATCGCCGAGTATGTGGAGCGGTCGCTGATGCTGGTCACCGCGCTGTCGCCGGTCGTGGGCTACGACAAGGCCTCGAAGATCGCGCAAAGCTCGGCTACGTCACCGAGGCGGAGTTCGACCGCGTGGTCGACCCGAGAAAAATGGTGAAACCTTATGTGGCAAGCAGCGCGTAGCAGACGGACCAGGGTTGAACCTGAGCCAGTTGCAAAATTATTTGGAACGCCTCTCATAACCCCTCACAAAACGAGGTAATGTATTTAGAATCAACCCGACGGTTGTCAAGGCAATATTCTAAATTATTCCGCTTTACTGTGAGAAATATTTCAGTATAGTGTCGATTCTATCGCCCTAAACCATAGCAACAGCAATGACCGACGATCCTCTCGACGCTATGAAAGCGCGCTGGAACCACATCCAGGGCTATCTGTTTCCTTGGCTTCGCGAGGAAGTCGACCCGATGACCGAAGCGCTCGGGCGGCTCGTCACGACCCTCGACGTGATCGGCCTCGAGGCCTTCGTTCCCGAACCGCCCCGAGGCGCCGGCCGCCCGCCTGGCGATCGCCGCGCCCTCGCCAGGGCTTTCGTCGCCAAGGCGGTGCTGGGCGTTCCTACCACCACCGCTCTGATCGAGCGCCTCGAGGTCGACAAGTCGCTGCGTCGCATTCTCGGTTGGGAACGACGCTCGCAAGTGCCATCGGAAGCTACCTTTTCCCGCGCCTTCGCGGAGTTTGCGCAGGGCGATCTGCCCGACAAGATGCACGCGGCGGCCTACGATGGCGCATTGGATCTCATCTACGGGCGCGTCCATCTCGGCGAGGGGATGTCCCGCCGTCTGTTGAAATTGTCGAAGCGGTCGTTGCGCATTGAAATTTACGCTGCCTCGGTGATTTGAACAAGCGCCTGGTCGGAAGGCGGCTGTTGGCCTTGCTTTGCAAGAGCAGCGCGCAGAGCCGGCAGATGCTTGTATGCCTTCAACCTTGGTTGCTTCCTGCATGGCGTCGGCGGCCCATCGCAGGGCCATCGAGGGCGAGCGCCAGTATTTGACGTTGCGGCAGACCCTGCGCACCGTGCCCATGACATTCTCGATGATGTTGGTGCAAGCGAGCGAGCGGCGCAGTTCGCGAGGGAGGCCGAGCCTTGTGACGGTGAGCATCTCGTCGATCCCTTCCAGGATCGAAGCGGAAACGCCGTTCCAGTCCGGTTCGAGACGGCGGGCGAGATTGCGAATGAGCGTTTCGGCCTTTTCGGCGTCGTCCATTTCCCAGGCTTGCCGCAAGACGCGCCGCACCGAAGCGTGCATCGATTTGGGCAACCGCTCCAGAATGTTGCGCGCCTTGTGAATCTGGCAACGCTGGATCGCCGCATCGCGTCCAAAGGTGCGGCGGATCGCCTTGGACAGCGCCTTCGCGCCATCGATGATGAACAGGCGTCGCACGGTTGGATCGAGTCCGCGCTCGACGAGAACCATCGGGCAATTGGGCGAAAGGACGACCTGCGCGGGGGACGGCCTGAGGCACGCGATCAGCAGACGGAGATTGCGATGCCGGAGTCTCGCGTCGAAAGCGACTGTCCGGGAGAGGTTCGGGTTCCGGCGGTCGTGTCTACAAGCCGGAGTACAAGACGATGGTGTGACGCCGGACGCGGCTGAGAATCTTTGCGTCGGCGACGTTCCCGCGTGGGTCATCTGCGAGAGGCGCGGCTGGGCACATTTTGCTCGGGCGCGCGACTGTGTTCGGAGGCGCGCGAGCGAAGGGCCTTATCGACGCAGTGGCTCCAACATGGAGGCGACGAATCTCATGATTGATAACCTGCCCGGCCCAAGGCCTGCCGGACTCGCCGGCAAACGCATCGGCGTGGTCGGTCTCGGCCACATGGGGCACGCCTTTGCCGTCAATCTTGTCGAAGATGGCTGCCAGGTGCTGGTCTATGACCGCAACTCCACACGGGCGGCGGCTTTGACGGGCGCCGACGCCGTTGCGGGGCTGGCCGAGCTTCGCGACTGCGACATTGTGGTGACGTCCCTCCCCGACGACGACGCGCTGGCGGCCGTCGCTGCGCCAGTGCTGGGGAACCCCGACTTTCGCACGGGAGCGGAAGCTGTTCATACTCGCCGCGGGCCCGCGCCCGGCCTTGGAAAAGGTCCGCCCGCTGCTCGAGCGGCTCGGCCAGCGACCCTCGATGATCTTGCCCCGTAGGTCTTGTGGACTCGGGAATCGAACAGCGAATTCGTCAGCGCGTCGAATGCCAGGCGGCCGTCGATCCCGCCTTTTTCCATCAACGCGAGCACCTCGCCCATGCATTCGAGCGTAGTCGCGGTGAGGACATTCGCGGCGAGCTTCGCGAGGTTCGCCAATCCGGCGTTTTCGCCGATTACGAACAGGCGGCAGGTCCTTGACGGCGAGCGGAACCGCCATGCCTGGGGGACTGAAGCGCCTCGCGCTCGCGGAAGCGGAGCGTGCGGCCGTACCGATGCCGGCCGCAAGCCTCGTCCACGATCGCCTTGTCGCGATGGAGGCTCGCGGCTGGAGCAACCTCGACTGGTCGGCGCTTGGCCTGCTTGCGGCGGTCGATGCAGGCTTAGGCGACGCTCGCTAAGATAGGGGGACGACGGCGACGCGACCCTCGATGTCAGATGCGTTCTTAAGACACGTCCGAGCGACGCGGACGCGTTTCGGAAACCACCGCTGCGGGCGGAACAGCGGAAGAATTCGCCGTATACGCCGGCTAAGCGATAACCCGAAAATCGGCGCGGTGGATCACGCGGAAATTGTCGCTGATTCGGTCGCAGAACCGTTTCCAGCGTTTGGGCACGGTATGCCGGAGGAATTTTATGATCTCCCGGCGGAATTCGTTGAAGGTCTTGTAATCCCGGTTGTGGGTGACGTTTTCGTGCATCAAGCCCCACAACCGTTCGATGGGATCGAGATGGGGACAATAAGGCGGAAGGAAGTGCAGCACGATTTTGCGCCCGGCCGCCGCAAGCCATTCTTTGACGAGGTCAGCCTTGTGATAGCTGGCGTTGTCGACGAAGACGTGGATGAGGCGCATCGCGGTATGCGTGCCCTCGATCTCGCCCAATAGCTTGATGAAGCTCAGCGCGTTGACCTTCTCGACCGCGAGAATCTGCGTCTGGCCGGTTTCGAGATTGATGGCGCCGTGGATGTTCAGCCGGTCACGGCCCGTCGTCTGCTCCACCGCGAGGGCGACGTCCTTGCGGGCCCAGCAGCCAGCCGGCCTCACCTGATGGGTCGGATGAACCGCATCGACGAAGACGACGGCCTCATCGACGCCCATCGTGTTGAGCAGGTTCTCGTATTCGTCGATGAAGGCTTGC
This sequence comes from uncultured Alphaproteobacteria bacterium, assembly GCA_963758335.1. Lineage (GTDB taxonomy): Bacteria > Pseudomonadota > Alphaproteobacteria > Rhizobiales > Beijerinckiaceae > Roseiarcus. Next base: position 1,177,267 of record CAVWVF010000006.1, read on the forward strand.
TGCTTGGCGTCGTCGAGGGCGCGCGGCACCCGTTCCGGCTTGCGGTAGTCAAAGCCCAAGCGATGCAGCAACGCGATCAGCCCCGAATGGCTATAGCTCAGCCCAAATGAGCGCTTTAGCCAAGCCCCTATCTTCCGGGTGCTGCGGGGGCAATGAGCATCGATCCAATTGCCCAGAGCAATTGCCTGCTCGTCGGTGAGGAGGCTGCTGCCGCCTTCGTGGCCAAAGCTCTTCAGCCCCTCGACGCCACCTCGCTCATAGGCCCGATGCCAATCGCGAACCGTGTCGTCGTCCAGCAACAACGCCGCCGCGACCCGCTCGCAGCTCCAGCCCTGGTCGAGAAGGACGACGGCGTTGGCTCGGCGGGCCACGCGATGCTCCGCAAGTCCATCCCGAGCAAGCCCGGTTAGGGCCCGCCGGTCGTCAGCTGAGAGAAATCCGCCGCGAATCACATCCCCAGACGAATCCTGTTCGTCCGCAACGTCAAGGAGTTTCTCGGCTTCTCAATAAGTCGGGGTATAACAGCGGATTTCGACGGCGCCGCCGATTTCAATCAGCAAGGGCGGACGACGGGCCTCAAAGGGGGCAAGTCGAGGAACCAAGGCCACGGCAGTACACCCGCAACAAGCTGGGGCAGGCCGGTTCGACCTAAATTCCTCCCGCGCCAATTAGGGCTGGCGCCCATCAGACCAACCGATCAGCGCTTTGAATTTGCAAGCATTTTGGCCGCGGGAGGCGCGGCGGAGACGCCCCTTTTGGCGAAATCCGCTGTTTTTGCCGCTGTTACCAGCAAATCCAGCCGGCGGTCTGGGCGATTCGTCTAAAATTCATCCCGCTTTAGCCTCCCGGAGTCGGGTAGCGGTTGGCCGCTTTGGCGATTTGCGGACTCGCCCGGGATTTGTGCGGGTGAGGGGGCCCGGCGGCTCTCGGAAACGCGCGGGCAGGCGACGAGATTGGTCCGGCGGCTATTTCGCCGCGGCCTTCTTCTTCCGCTTGGCCAGCGTCCTCAGGCGGAGCGCGTTGAGCTTGATGAAGCCGGCGGCGTCGTTGTGGTCGTAAGCGACTTGGCCTTCCTCGAAGGTGACGAGGTCCTGGTCGTAGAGCGAGTGCGGGCTGTCGCGGCCGACGACATGCACTCCGCCCTTGTAGAGCTTCAGCCGCACCCGGCCCGTCACGAGCTCCTGGCTCTTGTCGATCAGCGTTTGCAGGAGCTCGCGCTCGGGGGCGAACCAGAAGCCGTTGTAGATGAGCTCGGCGTATTTCGGCATCAGCTCGTCCTTGAGATGCGCCGCGCCGCGGTCGAGCGTGATCGACTCGATGGCGCGATGGGCGGGCAGCAGGATCGTGCCTCCGGGCGTCTCGTACATGCCGCGCGACTTCATGCCGACGAAGCGGTTCTCGACCAGGTCGAGCCGACCGATGCCGTTGTCGTGGCCGTATGTATTGAGCGCGGCGAGCAGCGTCGCCGGGCTCATCGCCTTGCCGTCGATCGCGACCGGGTCGCCCTTCTCGAACGCGATTTCGATCACGGTCGGCTTGTCGGGCGCCTGCTCCGGATTGACCGTGCGCGAATAGACGTAACGCGGCGTCTCCTCGGCCGGGTCCTCGAGCACCTTGCCTTCGGAGGAGACGTGCAGAAGATTGGCGTCGGTCGAGAACGGCGCTTCGCCGCGTTTGTCCTTGGCGATCGGAATCTGGTGCTTCTCGGCGAATTCGATGAGCGCAGTGCGCGAGGCGAAACTCCATTCCCGCCAGGGCGCGATGATCTTGATGTCGGGTTCGAGCGCATAGGCCGAAAGCTCGAACCGCACCTGGTCGTTGCCCTTGCCGGTCGCGCCGTGGGCGATCGCGTCCGCGCCGACCGCGCGCGCGATCTCGACCAGCCGCTTGGCGATCAGCGGCCGCGCGATCGAGGTGCCGAGCAGGTACTGGCCCTCGTACTGCGCGTTGGCGCGGAACATCGGGAACACGTAGTCGCGGACGAATTCCTCGCGCAGGTCCTCGATGAAAATGTGCTCCGGCTTGACGCCCAGCATCTCCGCCTTCTTGCGCGCCGGCTCGAGCTCGTCGCCCTGGCCGAGGTCGGCGGTGAAGGTCACGACCTCCGCGCTATAGGTCGTCTGCAGCCACTTGAGAATGATGGAGGTGTCCAGCCCGCCCGAATAGGCGAGGACGACGCGCTTGACTTTCGACTTGGACATGGACGGGGCTCGGATTGGCGAAAGCTACAAGACGCCGTTCGCCGCTCTCGCGCCAAACCGGCAGGGGCGGATTTGCGTCCGCCCCGCTTGCGTCGGCCGGACTTATAGAGCCGCTTGCGCCGTGCGCAACCCCGCTAGCTTCCGCCCCGCGGCCAGATGATCCTTCGCGCGATCTCGACGACGATCAGCGTGACAAGTCCGCCGAGCAGCACGTCGCCGAAGGCCATGCGAAGCAGGCTCGCCCCGACGCCGAAGGCGAAGGCTGCGACCACCGCCAGCCCCCGCCAGGGCGCCGGCAGGACGCTCGCCGGCGCGACCATCCACAAGCCGGTCGCCGCCTCGCCCGAGACGAACGAGCAGTTCTTCTTGCAGGCGCCGTCATCCTCGTACCAGGGACGGAACGGGTTCGGTCCCTTAAACTCCTGCGTCTGGATCGGCCGCGGACGATGCCAATGGTCCTTCAGCCCCAGATTGACGATGAGGCCGGGCCCGATCGCGATCGTCGCGATGAGAAAGATCACCGCGTTTCCGCTCGGCGCCCAGCGGAGGCGCGCGCCCTTGCGCTTGGCCAGCCACAGCGCGGCGTAGAGCGCGAGAACGACGAAGGGCGTCACCCGGAAGACATCGCGGCCGAGGCGGGCCAGCGCGTCGCGCCCGATGAAGCCGCCGTCGTAGAAGAAATGCGAGACGGCGAGGTCGAGGCCGGGCCAGACGGCAAAGACGATCAGCGTCAGCGCCGCCAGCGCCACATAAACGACGAGGGCTTTCATGGCCGCTTATCAGACCACCCGGTAGGTCTTGCCGGTCTCGAGGCCCTCCACGCTGCGGCTGAAGGCGCGCGCCGCGCGGGCGACCGGCACGGGATCGAAGCCGCGGAAAAACGCCCCGTAGCTGTCCATGGACTCTTCGAACACGCCGGGGCTGACGGCGTTGATGCGGATGGCGCGCGGCATTTCGATCGCGGCCGCCATCACGAAGGCCTCCAGGGCGCCGCCGACCATGCTGCCGGACGAACCGCCGGCGATCGGCGCAGACGAGAGCACGCCGGTGATGAGGGTGATCGAGCCGCTGTCTCGTAGATGGTCGCGGGCGCAGAGGGCGAGATTGACCTGTCCCATCAATTTATTGGCGAGGCCGAGGCCATAGGACGACTGCTCGATCCGCGCAGGCTTGATTGCCGAAAGCGGATGGAAATTGAAGGCGCCCGCGGCGCAGACGACCGCGTCGAGCGCGCCGGCCGCCTTCAGGCCTGATGCGATGCTGTCCGGATCGGCGATATCGATGCGGATGTCGCCCGACTTCGATCCGGCCGGGATAATGTCATGTCTGGGCGCGAACTCCGCCACGATCGCCCGGCCGAGCACCCCGCTGGCGCCGATAACGAGAATGCGAAGGCGTTGCGACATGAAGGACCTCGCGCTGGACGAAAGCCGGCGGACCGCCGGATCAGAACGCTTCCTAGCGGCTGGCCGAGGAGCGCGCCAGCCTTTCTCCCGGTTGCCTCGCTGCGCGGCGGGTCTATAGTCCGACCATCCAGGCAGCGGAGGGATCGGATGGTTCGGCTCGACGACAAGCTCGCGCGCATCCGCGCGGGAGGCCACCGGCGCACCGACTTCATCATCGCTGACGCGAAGGACCCCGACATGGGGCCGGGCCTTCACTCGGTCGGGCCCGCCCGGCAAAAGGACGGATCGGCGACGCGGCTGCGCACCCGCGAGGAGTTTCTTCAGTCGATCGAGGCGATCATCCGCCAGGACGTCATCGACGTCATGCTGACCTCGGTCAGCAACCTGGAGCAGCTCGTCAAGCGCGACGCCTTCGCGCGGTCTCGGGTGAAACCGGCGATCCGCGCCAACGACACGACCGACATCTGGCGCCATCGCGGCGCGAGCCACCATCTTTCGCCGTCGCGGCCGTTCCGCACCGCGTCCCTTAAGCACGTGAAGCCGCTGACCGACCTCGGCCTCTATTCGATCACCTTCACCAACGACGTCGACGCCGATCTCGCCTCGCTCGAGGCGTTTCGGCAGTTCCGCGCCGACGCGGAGGCGCACGGTTTCTCCTACTTTCTCGAAGTGTTCAACCCGAATGTCGAGAGGGGCCTCGACGCCGAGTTCGTGCCTCACTTCGTCAACGACGCGATCGTCCGGTGCCTGGCCGGCCTGACCGAGGCCGAGCGGCCGAAATTTCTGAAGATCGCCTATAACGGGCCGAGGGCGCTCGAGGAGCTCGCCTCCTATGATCCGAGCTTAGTGGTCGGCGTGCTCGGCGGCGGGGCGGGCACGACGCGCGACTGCTTCGAGCTCATTTTTCAGGCGCAGAAGCACGGCGCGCATGTCGCCTTGTTCGGTCGCAAGATCAATCTCGCCGAGTCGCCGCTCGACATCGTGCGGCTGATGCGCGCGGTGTCCGACGGGGCGCTGACGCCGCTCGAGGCGGTCGAGGACTACCACGAGGCCCTGCGCAAGAAGGGCCTGAAGCCCGTGCGCGATCTCGCCGACGACAGCGACATCACCGAGCCCGTGCTGAAGCAGGACTGACGTCCGCCATGAGCCTGCGGCGCGGGGTAGTGTCGGCGGGAACCTTTTGCGTCGACTTCAACAAGTCGATCGCGCGCTGGCCCAGCGAGGACACGTCCAACGAGGTCCTCGCGATCGACCGGCAGGGCGGCGGGTCGGGCTTCAACATGGCGATCGACCTCAAGCGCCTCGATCCGGATTTTCCGGTCGAGGCGATGGGCGTCGTCGGCGACGACGATCTCGGCCGGTTTCTCTGCGGCGAATGCGACGCGTGGGGCGTCGAGCTCGGCGGGCTCGAGGCGCTGCCTTGCGGGGCGACGATGAGCGTCGACGCCTTTCGGCATCCCCGGAGCGCATGCGGCGATGGACCGGCCGTGGGAGGACGAAGCGAACGGCTGGGCGGCGGTGTTGCGCAAGGCGCGCCGGCGCGGCCTCATCACTAATCTCGAATTGATGACGACCGCCGCGGCGCGGCTCGCTGAGATCGTCCGCCCGTGCCTGCCGCATCTCGACATGCTCATCGTCAACGACTTAGAGATCGGCGCGCTCGCCGGGCGCGAGACGCGCCGCGCCGACGGGTCGACCGACATCGGCGCCGTCCGGCGCGCGATCGACGAGGCGCTCGAGCGCGGCGCGATGCGCTGGGTCGTCGCCCATTTCCCCGATGGCGCGGTCGCGGCCGCGCGCGACGGGACCCGGATCGCGCTCGGCTCGGTGGCGATCCCTGCGGGCGCCGTCGCCGGCGCGAACGGCGCGGGCGACGCCTTCGCAGCCGGCATGCTCTACGGTCTGCACGAGGACTGGCCGATCGCCGATGCCTTGAGGCTCGCGCACGCCGCCGCCGCCGCCTCGATGCGCGCCGTCTCGACCACCGAGGGGGTCGCCCCGGTCGGCGAGTGCCTGGCGCTCGCCGAAAAATGGGGCCTGAGACCGCTCGACGCTTGACGGGCGCGCCGCGGCGTGGGAGCCGCGCCCTTTTCCTCCGCCAGAGACTTCCCGACGTGACGTTTCCCTATCGGATCATCTTCGTGCGCCACGGCGAGACGCCCTACAACGCCGAGAACCGGCTGCAGGGGCAGCGCGACGTCCCTCAGCGCGCGCGGGCGCGATCAGGCGCGCGCGATCGGCCGGACGCTGCGCGCCCGCATTTCTCCGGAGATCGACCGGATCGAGGCGGCCGGCGCCTTTTTCGCCTAGCCGCTCGAGCGCGCTCGCGAGACGATGGAGCTCGCGCGGTGGGCGATGGACCTGCCGCCGAAGCTTTATCGTCTCGACGCCGCGCTCAAGGAGCTCACCTTCGGCGACTGGGAGGGGCTCACCTGGCCCGAGGTGCGGGCACGCGATCCCGCGGGCGTCGAAGCGCGCCACGCCGACAAGCCCGCCTGGCGGCGAAAGCTATGCGATGCTCGTCGAGCGTCTGCGCCCCTGGCTCGCCGCGCTCGCGGGCGACGCCTTCGTCGTCTCGCACGGCGGCGTCGCGCGCGCGTTCATGACGATCCTCGCCGGCGTTGCGGGCGAGGTCGCCGCCGGGACGCCGATCGACCAGGGCGGCGCGCTCGCCTTCGACAAGGGTCGCGCCTGGTGGATCGAGTGAGCCGGTCTCCCGTCGACGCGCGCGAGCCCGGAATCTCGCCCGCGACAATGTTGGACACTGACCTTCAGGCCGTCGCGGCTTGCTCCGACTTGCGCGCCTCCCAGGCGGCGAGCGTTCGCGCGGCGGCGTCGCGCCCGCCGCCCATCACTTCGTCATGTTCGGTGGTCTTCGCGCAGTTCGACGACATAGCCGTTCGGGTCGCGGAAATAGATCGAGTGGATGACGCGATGGTCGGAGATTCCGCGGGTCTCGACGCCGGCCGCCTTGCCCTTGGCGAACATCGCCTCGAGGTCGCTCGGGCTGACTTCGAGGGCGATATCGCGGCAACGATAGGCGGCGTGTTGATCATGGCACCTTCCTCCAGCTTTACTTTGGACAATACACCAACGCGAACAGTTCGTCTCCCGTCCCGGCTGGCGGTAAGGGTTCGGCTCACACCTTCCCGTCGTCGAGCCGGTTCATGGCGTGATCGCGCAGTTCCTCGGTCTTGGTCTCCTTGCCGTCCAGCCCGCGATCCTTGTCGTGCCGGCTCTTGTCCCGGTTCGAGAGCACGCCGGAATCCGGAACCTTCCCCACCTCGGCGTCGGTCATCGCGCCGGCCCCGGCGCCCTTGCCGTGCGCGCCCGCGCCAAAAAGCTTGCGGCTCGCCCTGGCCATCGCCTCACCTCACCTCATCTGCTGGCGTCCGTGGTTGGTCCTGTTCTGAGGGATGTGTTCCTGCAGGCCCTGCTCGCCCTTGCCCGTGAAATTCTCGATATTTCCTCGTAGAATCTCCGGATCGAAGGCGTATCGGCCCACGTGATCAAGCTTCGCGCCGGTCTCCGCCTCGACGAAGGCGCGGCGTTCGGCCGCGGCGGCGGACGTGTAGTCGTCCTCGCTGTCGCGGGGAATGCGCGTCCGCGCGCCTGTCGACGCCACCGTCATTGCCCGCGCCGCGCGCGCCACGCTTTCTGGCGCGCCGCCGGGGAAATTTTTCGCTCTTATTGCAATGTGTGTTGACATGAGCGATAAAGGCTCTGGGCTTTGGGGGCGAAGATGAAGCCGTCGGATTTCGCGGGATGGCTGGCCGCGCTGTCGTCGTTGAGTGCGGCGCAGCGCCGTGTCGTGTTTCGCGAGCTCGCGCTCGCGGAAGCTGACGATCCCTGTGAGGAGGGCGTCGAGATCTGCGAACCGAGGTCTGCGGCGGGGGACGCGAAGAGGGCCGAGGAGCGCAGCGATGCGGTTGCGGCGACGCTTTCCGCATCGGGCGAGCGCGATATTTTCCGGGAAATCGCAAAGGGGCGTTATTCGCGCAAGGATCGCTGGTTCGATCAGGCGCGAGCCCTGATCGAAGGGGAGAGCCTCGCCAAGGCGGCCGACCGCTGCCAGATCCACCCGAGCACCGCCTTCCGATGGCGGCATCGGTTTCTCGCCGCTCTCAACCTCGACAAACCCAAGAGCCTTTCGGGCATCGTCGCGGCAAAGCCGCCAAGCGCCGCTGCCGGACTCGGACCGTATCAACACGAAACACAATAAGAGCGAAATTTTTATACACGGTTCGGCCACGCCGCGACTGATCGAGATCAAAACGGATCGGGGTCGCTCATGGGTTGCGATCGTCGAGCCGCTATTCCGGCCCGCATGGCCAATTCGCATAATATATATTATGGAACCACGCCCGGCGGGGCGGCGAGAACTCTCGCCGTTGTGAGCGCATGGACTGCGACGGCAATCCTGTGCTTGGCTACCGCGCTGATCGAAGATCGGATTCATCCGCCGACCGAATAGCCCGTGTCCGGGAGAGCAAGGTCCAAGTCCAGGCTCCGCAGTGCGATTGCGAGTGCGCTCGCAATCCGGCCACGACGTTTTCATTTCGCAGCCAGCAAACTCCTGGCGCAAAGCATGAACAATCAGAGCGAGGATGCCCGTTTCGTCCAATTACGTCGCGATCAAAGGCAGCGTTCATCCCCACCCCAAGGATCACAGGAAAGTTGGACCGACGGCGAGCTCGGACCAGTTGACCGTCACCTTGCTGCTGCGACGGAAGACGGGCGCGGCCAAAGAGGCGCAGATTGTCGCCGCCGACGCCCCGCGACCCACGCAAGAAGAGTCCGCGAACTCCCGCGGCGCCGATCAGGGTGAGCTCGATCAAGTCATCGCCTTCGCCAAGGGGGCTGGCCTCGAAGTGGTGGAGTCCGACGCCACCCGTCGTTCGGTCGTCGTTCGGGGATCGGTCGCCGACGTCGACGAGGCGCGTCGTCGGTCTGACCAATCGTCCGGTTCGCGCGCGACACTTCTCGACGGCGAGGAAGCGCAATCCGGCCGATCCGGCGAACACCAAGCCTCTGACTCCGACCCTCTATGACTTCCCGCCCGGCGACGGGGACGGTCAAACGATCGGCCTCTACGAGATGGCGACGCGGGACGGTCCAGCCGGCTACGCCGCGACCGACATCGCTGCGACGATGGCGAGGATTGCCGATGCCGAAGATCGTCGACGTGCCGGTCGACGGCGTTGGAAACTCCAGCCAGTCGGATGGAGAAACGGGCCTCGACATCACCGTGGCGGCGGCGATCGCGCCCAAGGCCACGATCGCGGTCTACTTCGCGGGCGGGCAGACCCAGAACGTCATTCATGCGCTGCAGGCGATGATCCATCCGGCGGCGGGCCAGCCGACGCCGACCGTCATCTCCATCAGTTACGGCTGGGGACCGGACGATCCCGGAGCGGACAGCTTCTCCGACAGCGAGTTCGCCCAGATCAGCGGCCTGTTCGAGGACGCTGCGACAAACAAGATCACCGTCCTCGTCTCGTCCGGGGATTCTGGAGCGGAGATCGAAGACCCCCGTCAGGCTCAGACCAGCTATCCGGCGAGCGATCCGTGGGTGACCGCCTGCGGCGGAACCACGATCGGCAACGTCAGCGGATCGTCGTTCGACGAATATGTCTGGAACGACACCGGCGCGGCGGGGCCCGGCGCCACGGGCGGAGGCGTCAGCGCGCGCTTCCCGGTCCCGTCGTATCAGGCTGGCGTCAAGCCGCCGAAACGCGACGCGACGGGTTCGACCGGCCGCCCGACATCGCCGGCAACGCCAGCGAGAACAGCGGCTATTTGCAGGTGATCAACGGCGGCCGTCCCCACCCCGTCGGCGGGACCAGCGCGGTCGCGCCGCTCTACGCGGGCCTGATCGCCCGTATCAACGCCAATCTCGGCCATTCGGTCGGATTCTTAAATCCGACGCTGTACCAGCTTCCCGCGGCAACTTTCCGGGACATCGTCGGGGCGCCGGGACCGGCGAACAATTCGTTCGGGCGCGTGACGGGCTACCCGGCAGGTCCGGGTTGGGATGCTTGCACGGGGCTCGGAAGCGTTCGAGGACAAGCGCTGCAGGACGGCCTCGGCGCCGCCGCCGCCGCCCAGGTCGCCGTTCGCGCCCTCGGGGCCCCACCCCGACAGGCGGCGGTCGTCGGCGGAAGGGGCGCTGGCTCGGCAAATCGCGCCCCGCCGCCTCGGGCGGTCTCTTCAAGATCTCACACGCCGCGTTGGCGTCGACAAGAAGGCGCCGTCCTACGAATAAGGGCAGTTCCTTCAGGCTGGCACGTGAAACTCAGACGTGATCGTTGACGTCGGTTCGCCCGAAGTCCTCGCCGACACACAAGAGCCGGGCCCGACTTTTGCGCCGCGCCATACGACAGACAATCCGTATTTTCCGGCGCCGCATTTTTCCCGTGCGGCAATCGCCAGAGATAGTTCCTGACCTCGACGCCGAGACGTCTTGCGACGTCCGCAACGATCTCATGGGACGCGGTAGGGCTCAGCCGCCGTTCGCGCACAACCGCAAGGGCGGCTTCAAAGACATTGATGCAGGTGGTCGTCCGCCTCGACTTCGCGCTCGAAGCCTATGGCCCCGAGGCAGAGCGCGGGCGCGCCCTCCTGCGCGAGCAGATAGATGAAGCGGCGGCCATCCAGGCCGTCCCACAGGCGCGCGCGAATGCGCACCGACCTGCCGGAGGACGTGCAACGCCTGGTTGCCTTTTTCGTTTTGCTCCGGCCTAAGAACGACGCGAACAAAGACAGCATCTCGCCCATGCGCGAGACATGTTCGGCACACTCGTCGAGACGCAATTGACGCTGATCCGCAGCCTCGTCAATCGGGTTCCGTTCCTGTTGCTCGCTGTCGTTCTCGGATGGTCGTGCGTGTTGTTCTTCGGCTACGGCCTGCTATCGGATGTCGACGCCCTGACGATTGTCCTGGCCGCGCTCGGCGCGATCTGCGTCGCGAGCGCGGTGCTCCTGATCCTCGAACTGGGCGACCCCTACACGGGCCTGTTCAGGATGCCGCACGAAGGCTTCGACGAACTCATCCGGATTTTGACGAGGGAAGGCCAGATGGCCGCCAATTCGGACGATCGTGCTTTGCGCGAAGCCTTCGGCCCCGGCTTTGACACGCCGTGAGAGGAGGCGATCGCTCGCCTTGGGAAGGCCAGATGGCCGCCAATTCGGACGATCGTGCTTTGCGCGAAGCCTTCGGCCCCGGCTTTGACACGCCGTGAGAGGAGGCGATCGCTCGCCTTGGGTGATACGTGCTCGCTAACAACATCAAGATAAGCTTCCAACACATTTGTTTAACTAACGTTTAACTCCAGATCTGGAGACGCCGCAGGCGCGTCTGGAAGCTAAAGGCGTTCGGATGGTCGGCCCGCCGGCGTCGCGCGAAAGCGCGATGTTGCGAGTGACAACTTTCGGCGCCTAACACCCTGAAAGCATTGAGCCGCGTCCTGATCCTGCCCTACCCGCCCATCAGCTCCATGAGCGTCAGCGCGATGACCTCGGTCGCCTTGTATAAATCCGCCAGCGGCAGGCGCTCGTCGGCGCGGTGAGCGTTGGCTTCCTCGATCGTATGGGGGCCGGCGCCGTAGAGCACGATCGGCACGCCCGCCCTGGCGTAGTGGCGCGCGTCGGTATAGAGCGGCACGCCGGAGGCGACGACGGTCTCGCCCATGACGCGGCTCGCATGGCGGCAAAGGGTCTCGGCGAGCTTCGACCCGGCCGCCCTCGGCGTCAGCGGCTCGGCGAGCAGGATGCGCCTGACGGTGACCTTGGCCTCCGGGTGGAGCGTCGCCGCGCGGGCGATGACCGCGCTGAGCTCCGCCTCGACCTCGGCGGGATTTTCTTCGGGCACCATGCGGCGGTCGAGCCGGAATTTGACGCGGTCGGGCACGACGTTGGTGTTGATCCCGCCCGAGATGAGCCCGACCGTCATCTGCGGCGAGCCGATGCCGGGAATGACGGAGGTCCGCGCCGCAAGACCGCCGCGCCAGCCGTAAAGCGCGGTGAGGATGGCGTTCGCCGCCTCGAGCGCGTCGACCCCGGTAAAGGGTTTTGCGGCGTGCGCCGAGCGGCCGAGAACCTCGACCTCGAGATGCAGGCAGCCGTTGTGGGCGCTGACGACGGCGTAGGAGAAGCCCGCGCCGATCGCCAGATCCGGCTTCGACAGGCCTTGGTCGAGAATCCAGCGCGGGCCGATTTCGCCGCCCGCCTCCTCGTCGTAGGTGACATGGAGCTCCACCGTCCCGTTGAGCTTAGCGCCGCTCGTTTCCAGCGCCAGGATCGCGAAGGCGTAGGTCGCGATGTCCGATTTCGACACCGCGACGCCGCGGCCGTACATCCTGCCGTCGACGATCTCGGCCCCGTAAGGATCGCGCGTCCAGCCGGTTCCCGGCGGCACCACGTCGCCATGCGCGTTGAGCGCGATGGTCGGGCCGCCCTCTCCGAACTTGCGCCGGACGATTAGGTTGGTCGCCGAGACCATGCCGTTCGCCTTGACTAGCGCGTCGGGGACCTTGTGCCGCTCGACGACGAACCCGAGGCCCTCGAGCAATCCCGCGACCATTTTCGCGGACCGATCGCAGTCGCCGGGCGGGTTGTCAGACGGAACCCTGACGATCTCCGCCAGGAAGCGCGCCTCCGCGTCCTGATCCTCGCTGAGGTAGGCGCGGATGGCGTTTTCGACCGACATGTGGTCCTCCCCAATCAGCCGTCGAAGCCCTCGACGCGCATCCCGTCATAGGCCGGGATGACATGCGCCGGCAGGCGTTCTCGCAGCGCTTCGTAATCGAGATCGGTGTGAAGGTTGGTCAGGATCGCCCGGCGCGGACGCATGGCCTCGATTTCCGCCAGCGCCTCGTCCAGGCTGAAATGCGACGGGTGCGGACGATAGCGCAGCGCGTCGACGATCCACACCTCGAGTCCCTCCAGGAATGGCCGGCTCGCCTCGGGAATGCGTTTGACGTCAGGCGTGTAGGCGAGGGCGCCGAAGCGGAACCCGAGCGCGTTGATGTCGCCGTGGTCGAGGTCGAACGGGGTCGCCTCGATCGTCCCGCCCTTCCCCTCGATCCGGCAAGGTCTGCCGGCGGTGAGGCGAAGGTCTGTTGCCATCGGAGGATAAGAACTTCCGTCCGGAGTTTGAAATATGTAGGAAAAGCCGTTGCGGACGGTCAGCGCCGTCGGCTCGTCCATGTGCAAGTCGATGCGCCGCCGGGCGTTGAGGAAAAGCGGCCTCAGATCGTCGAGCCCATGCGTGTGGTCGGCGTGCGGATGGGTGATCAGCACGGCGTCGACATGCCTCACGTCGGCCTCGATCAGCTGTTCGCGCAGGTCGGGTCCCGCATCGACGAGGGCGGTCGTCACGCCACCCGCGCCGACCCGCTCGACGAGCATGGAACAGCGGCGGCGGCGGTTGCGCGGATTGGCGGGGTCGCACGCGCCCCATCCTTGAGCGACGCGGGGCACGCCCGCCGAAGAGCCGCAGCCGAGAATAGTGAGACGAAGGCTCAACGTGGAAAGCCGCCGCGGTCGAGCTTCGGGAACAGCCTCAGCGTGTTGGCGCGGGTCGCCGCGGCGAGCGCCTCGGGCGCGATTCCTTTCGCTTCCGCGACCGCCCGCACGGTCGCGGCGACGAACGCCGGTTCGTTGCGTTTGCCGCGATAGGGAACCGGCGCGAGGTAGGGCGCGTCAGTCTCGACGAGGATCCGGTCGAGCGGCACATCGCGCGCGATTGCGCGCAGTTCGCCCGAGTTTTTGAAGGTGACGACGCCGGAAAACGAGATCGAGAGGCCGAGCCCGAGGCCCGTTTCGGCGAGCGCGCGCGAAGCGGTGAAGCAGTGGAGCAGGGCGCTGAACGGCCCCTGCCCCATCTCGTCCCTCAGGATCGCGGCGGTGTCGTCCTCCGCCGCGCGTGTATGGATGACGATCGGCAGTCCGAGCTCGCGCGCTAGCGCGATCTGGCCGCGGAAGACGCGCCGAGCGACCTCGGGCGGAGCATAGTTGTAGTGGTAGTCGAGACCGGCCTCGCCGATCCCGACGCATTTGGGATGGGCGGCGAAGCGGCGCATGGCGGCGAAATCCGACGCGGTCTCGGTCGCCGCCTCGTGCGGGTGGGTTCCCACGGTGAAGAAGACGCCGTCATAGCGTTCGGCGATCTCGGCGACCCTGGCCGCTTTGTCGATCCGCGTGCCGATGGTGATCATCCGCTCGACGCCGGCGGCGTGCGCCCGCTCGACCACCGCATCGAGCCCGTCGGCGAAGTCGGGAAAATCGAGATGGCAGTGGCTGTCGATGAGCCTCACTTCGTCGTCTCGGGCTCGACGTAGCGGGGGAAAATCGGCGAAGGCAGGGGCAGCGCCCTGCCCGGCTGGAGCCGAAGCGGCGCGCCGAGGCGCCCGGCGGCGTCTCCCGTCTCGAGCGCGGCGAACCCGCGCCGATCCGCGGGGACGCCGAGCAGATCGAGCAGCTTCCCCATGCTGCCCGGCATGACCGGCTGCAACAGGATCGCGCAGACGCGCAGGGCCTCGATCGTCACATAGAGGACGAGCCGCATGCGCGCCGGGTCGCTCTTGGCGAGCCTCCAAGGCTCGGCGTTGGCGAAATAGCGGTTCGTCTCGGCGACGACGTCGAACACGGCCCCGACATAGAGGTGGATGAGGAAGCTCTCCATGTGGCGGCGGGCCTCGCCGACGAGAGCGTCGGCGCGGGCGAGCATCGCGAGATCCTCGGGCGCAGGCGGAGCGCCCGACGGGTCGGGGACGGCGGCGGCGCAATTCCTGGCGATCATGCTGAGCGAGCGCTGCGCCAGATTGCCGAAGTCGTTGGCGAGATCGGCGTTCATCCGGTTGACGATCGCCTCGTGCGAGTAATTGCCGTCCTGCCCGAACGGGACCTCGCGCAAGAAGAAATAGCGCACCGGATCGACGCCGTAGGCGGCGACCAGAACTCGCCGGGCTGACGATATTGCCGACCGACTTCGACATCTTCTCGCCCCGGCTGAACAGGAACCCGTGCACGACCACCTGCCGCGGCAATGGAATTCCGGCCGACATAAGGAACGCCGGCCAGTAGATGGCGTGGAAGCGGGTGATGTCCTTGCCGATCACGTGCGCGTCGGCCGGCCAGAATTTCGCCCGAGGGCCGTCGTCGGGGAAGCCGGTCGCGGTGAGGTAATTGGTCAGCGCGTCGACCCAGACGTACATGACGTGCTTTGGGTCGTCGGGCACCGGAACGCCCCAGCTTAAGGCGGAGCGGCTGATCGAGAGGTCCGACAACCCGCGCTTCACGAAGGCGACGATCTCGTTGAGATACTTTTCCGGTGTGACGAAGTCGGGATGGGCTTGGTAATGGGCGAGAAGCCGGTCGGCGTATGCCGACAGCCGGAAGAACCAGCTCTCCTCCTCGACCCACTCCACCGGGGCTCCGCTCGGCGCGAGCTTCGTCGCGTCCGGGCCAGCGCTGAGCTCGCTCTCATCGAAATAGGCCTCGTCCCGCACGGAATACCAGCCCGAATAGGTCGACAGATAGATGTCGCCGTTGGCCGCCATGCGCCGCCAGATCTCCTGCACGGCGCGGGCGTGGCGGGGCTGGGTCGTGCGCACAATGTCGTCGGCGCGCGCGTTGAGAAGCTCGCCCATCGCCTCGAATTCCGCAGCGATCCGGTCGACGAACGCCTGCGGTGTCGTCCCTTCGCGCGCCGCGGTCTGCTGAACCTTCAGGCCGTATTCGTCCATGCCGGTGACGAACAGCGTCTCGCGCCGGTCGAGCCGCATGAACCGCTGGATGGCGTCGGTTGCGATGCGCTCGTAGGCATGGCCGATATGCGGCGCGCCATTGGCGTAAGGGATCGCAGTCGTGACGTAGAAGCGGCTCATGCCCGCCGTCCTAGAGCATTTTCGGAGCGATTGAAACGCCGCGCGGTGGGGTCGGCTGCGTGGCTTTCCGCGCCGGATGGCGGGGCCGAATCCCCTAGCGCCGGCCCCGGTCGGTCGCAGCGATCTGGGCGAAAGTCGCCAGGATATGCAGCCTGCGGTCGAGGTTCAAAGAATCCGTGTCGCGCGCCGCGGCCCGGATGCGGTCCCAGAGGCCGCCGAGCTCTTCCGCCCGTGCGACCGAAGAGGCTGTCCTCGCGGCATAGCCGGCAAGCCACTCGTAGAGCTCGCGGTGGAACGCGTCGTAGGCTTCCGCCGCGTCCCGGTCGGCGAGCGCGTCCGCGAGCTTGAGCGCCGCGCGCGGGTCGGGCCGCGGCAAGCGGGCGATGGTCGAGTCGATCAACGCGTCGATCCCCTCCGCATCCGGCGACAGGCGCGCCAGCGCCTCGCGCACGGACCCGTTGGCGCGTCGGGCGGCCTTTGCGACCGCGGCAGGATCGGCTTCGCTCCATGGCGTCCCCAGCGCTGTGATCGCGGCGGCGATTTCGTCCTCCGACAGAGGATCGAGCTTGATCCTCCGGCAGCGTGACCGAATCGTCGGCAGCACCCGCCCCGGCCGGTGCGAAACGATGAGGATGAGCGAGCGCTGAGGCGGCTCCTCGATCATCTTCAGCAGCGCGTTGGCGCTGCTGCGGTTGAGATCCTCGGCGCAGTCGACGATGCAGACCCGCCAGCCGCCGAACGCCGCAGACATCTGGAACACCTGCAGCGCCATGCGCGCGTGCTCGACCTGGATCTCGCTCGAAAACCTCTTCTTGTCCGGCAGCCACGCCCGCCGGATCAGGGCGAAGTCCGGGTGGGCGAGCGCCGCGAGAATCCGCGCGGCTTGGCGTTTCGGGTCGACGCCGAGATCGTTCGCCTCCTGCGCCGCAGCGGCGGTCGGATCGGGATTGGCGAGCACGAAGCGCGCGAAGCGCCAGGCGAGCGTCGCCTTTCCGACGCCCCTCGGGCCGCCGATCAGCCAAGCGTGGGCGAGGCGGCCTCCCCGATAGGCGCCGAGCATTTCCGCTTCGGCCGCCCGGTGACCGATCAGGGCGAGGGCATGGCGGGGGTGCGGAGCGCCGGCGAGCGCATCCGATTCGGGAGCCACCTCGTCCTGCGTCTTCTTCATGACGCGCGCGCTCTCTCCGCCTTGGGATCGAGCCGTTCCTCGACCACGGACCAGATGGCCTCGGCGACCTCCTCCTCCGACTTCAGCGCATCGACGACGACGCAACGCTCGGGCTCGGCCGCCGCGATATCGAGGAACGCGCGGCGCAGCGTCTCGTGGAATTCCAGCCCCTCGGCCTCGAAGCGGTCGGCGCTCCCTGTTCCTCTGCGGGCCTCAGCCCGCTCGCGGCCGGCTTCGGCCGGGATGTCGAGGATGACGGTGAGGTCGGGACGGTTCGGTCCGACGACAACCTCTTCGAGGCGCGCGACGAAGCCGGGGGCCAAGTCGCCGGCGACGCCCTGGTAGGCGCGGGTGGAATCGGCGAAGCGGTCGCAAACGACCCACGCCCCCCGCTCGAGCGCCGGGAGGATCGTCTTGTCGAGATGGTCGATGCGAGCGGCTGCGAACAGAAGCGCTTCACCGTCCGGCCCGAACTGTGCGGCAAAGCCGCTGAGGATCGCCTCGCGCAATTGCTCGGCGTGCGGCGAGCCGCCGGGCTCTCGCGTGCGCACGACCTCGAGCCCCAGCGTCATGAGCTTCTCCTCCAGACGCTTCGCCTGCACGGACTTGCCCGCCCCCTCCCCGCCTTCGAGCGTGATGAATCGTCCTCGCGGCGCACCGCTCATTTGCGCGACAGCGCCCGCCGCATCGCGTCCCGCACAGCGTCGCCCGCAAGTTCGATCCCGGCGTCGAGCGCGCGGCTCGGCAAGCCTCCGAGCGCGACGGCTGCGCCGGTTTTGAGCGGAGCGTCGATCACCAGCATGTCGTCGCGCCAGATCTCGAGCCGCCCCGCATCCTGCCCCTTCTCGACCGGCGCCGAAAGGGGCCCCGTATAGACGATTTTGGCGATGAGCTTGTGGCTTTCCCCGCGGGGAACGAAGAGCGTGATCGGGCGCTCGCTGACGAGCGGGACCTCGCCGGATTGGCCACCATACACCGATGCGGTCCCGACCGTCTGGCCGGCCTCGAACACGGTCCGGCGGTCGAAGGAATGAAAGCCGTAATCGAACAGCTTGCGCGCCTCCTCGACCCGTTCGGCGGCCGACTTCAGTCCGTACATTACGACAATGAGGCGCTGGCCGTCCTGAACCGCCGATCCCACCAGGCCGAAGCCGCCGTCGCCGAGGTCGGCGGCCTTGAGCCCGTCCGCGCCTATGCCCATGGTCAGGAGCGGGTTACGGTTGAGCTGCCGGATCTTGTTCCAGGTGAACTCCTTCTCGCCGAAGTAGTGATAATAGTCCTGGTCGTCGCGGATGACATGCGCGGCAAGCCGGGCCATGTCGCGCGCCGTGACGTATTGGTTGGGGTCGGCTTTGCCCCGGGCGTTGGCGAAATGCGAATGCGTCAGCCCCAGTTCGGCTGCGCGCTTGTTCATGATGTCGGCGAAGTTTTCTTCGGTGCCGCCGATCCCCTCGGCAAGCGTCATCGCCGCGTCGTTGCCCGACTGGATCACGAGTCCACGCAACAGGTCCTCGACCCTTACTTGGCTGTGGACGGCGAGGAACGTGGCGGCGCCGTGCGAGTGCGCCCCGCCCTCGCGCCAAGTCTTTTCGGACACATCGAAGACGTCGTCGAGATGAAGGCGCCCCTCCTTCAGTTCGCGAAAGACGATTTCGGCGGTGAGGAGCTTGGCGGTGGAGGCTGGCGGCGTCGGCTGATCCGCATTCTTCTCATAGAGGACGGCGCCGGTGTCGTAGTCCTGGATGAGGGCGACCTCCGCGCCGGCGGTGAATGTCTCCGAGCGCGCCGGAGCGGCCAGGGCCAAGACGGCGAGGAACGCGAGACTGAGCCTGACGAAGCCCACCGGATTTCCTATGACGCGTCGCTTGAGGCCGAGTGCTCGCCGCGGCCGGCGCGCTTAACAGCATGGATTGGTAAGTCTTGGCAATGTCGCTGACAAGTGCGGCGACACCGGGGCTTTGCGCGCTACTCTTCCGCAGTCGGTCCCCTGGCCGGGTTCATCCGATCGAAGGCGCCCTGCGTGAGGCGTTTGAGCCGGTCAGCGGACGGATCGAAGAAGTAGAGCGCCTTTTCCGCGCTCGCCTGCATGAGCGGCCGGCGTGGCGGCAAGACCGCGACGGGCGCCGGCTTCGGCTGACGAACGGCCAAGGCGACGGGGGTTGGGCCATAGGCCGCTCCGAGGTCGAAGGGTCGCGCCGGCGGGAGCGGTACGGGCCCGCGTGGCGCGTGGACCGCTACGGCGGTCACCGGCGGCGCTTGCCGAATTCGGCTCGGGCTCCGCCTCCCGAACCGGTTCCGGCGGAGTGGGCGGAGGCGGCGCGGCGGCGACGCGGATGGGCAAAGGCTCGGGCGGCGGAGGCGGCGCCGGACGGGCGGCCGCCTCGCTGCGGCCCGAGCCGAACAACGCGACGAACAAAGACGGCCCAGGTTCGGATCGGCCCGCGACCATCACCCGCGACGAATAGCCTTCCAGATTGGCCGGCGACCCGTCGGTGCGCAGCGATGCGAGCAGCGCCCCGTCGTCCGATCCCTCGAGCGGAGCGCGGCCGACATATTCGACCTTGATGCGGGCGGTGCCTATCCCCTTGAATCCGAGCACGTCGGCGGTGCGCGAGGACACGTCCATCACCCGGCCGCCGTGATAAGGGCCGCGATCGTTGACCCGGACGATGACCGAATAACCGTTGTCGAGATTGGTCACGCGCGCGTAGCTCGGCAACGGCATGGTCGGATGGGCCGCAGTAAGCGAGGCCATGTCATAGACCTCGCTGTTGGCGGTGCGGCGGCCATGGAAGGCGGCGCCGTACCAGGACGCCATGCCGACGGCGGTATAGGACTCGATTTCCCTCGGGTAATAGGCGTGGCCGGCGACCGAGTAGGGATGACCGACGAGATATTGGCCGCCACCCTTCGGGACGGGCTGCCCGTCGGCGACGACTTTCGGGCTCGCGCGCCCGTATTTGGCCTGAGAAAAATACTCGTGACCGTGGGCGTAATGCTGCTGGACGGTCTGGTTCGCGCATCCGGTGAGCGCCAGGGCGAAGCCCGCCCCTGCCGTCCCCAGCCAGGCCCATCTGGCCGCGGCGGGTGCCCCGAGACGCGAAACGCTCATCGAGGCTCACTCGTTGGCAGGCGGAACCTGGTCTGACGCCAGCATCCCCGACAGAATCCGCCCACGCGGGGGCCTTCCGAACCATCAATATTGTTTGGCACCATTGATCCCGCTTCGTTTCGATCTCACTAACGAATCATGGCCGATAGAGCGCGCCGCCGGCCCGATCTGATCCCCTCGCTTTCGTCGCCTGGACGTCCCCTCGACGCAGGCTGGCCACAACTGACGCCCAATCGCGGCGAGAAAGTGGCCAACATTTGTCATCGGCTCAGCGGCGATTTGAGCAAGCCTTCCCGCCGATGGCTGCGCCGGGCTTGTCGGCGTCCGGGCGCGCTTCGCGTGGTCGCCCACCCCCGCGCTTTTCAAGCGCAGGGGAGGATAGAGGGGTCCCGCGGGTTTCCTCTCCGCGAAGTGGGGGAGGGTTGCACACCCGAAGGGCGGTGGAGGGACGAGGCGCGGGCGTCAGGCCGGCCTCGTTAACCCGAATCAATCGCCCTGGGCGCCGGACTTCTGTCGACTGCGGCTATGTGGTTAGGCGTTTGCGCCGCCACGAACGTTCGAGCATTCGCTCGAGAGCCGGGATCTTCGGCCTCGGGAGTTCGACCGCACCGGGCGGCCTGCAGACCGCCCGGAGCTGTCTAAGTCTCTCGCAATCGCGCTAGCAGATCGATCGCGACGACCTGAATGAGGATAGCGCCGCTGAAGCTCGCCGCGAAGTGGCCCGGGCGCGTTTTGCGGCGCGCGAATTGTCGCACCGGACCCGTCCGTGTTAACACTTTTCTCGCGCGCGCCATTTCGGCGCGCGCGTTCGAGCGGCGTCTGGAGCGATTTGCAGCTCGAACCCGACGGGATGGTCGCGCTCGACCCGTTCTTGGCCTCCAAGGCGGTCGCAAAGAGCAGAAGCAACCCGCTTCCTTCCTCGAAGGATGCTTGCTGGCCCAACTCGGCGCCCTCGTCCCCTCGACAAGCTCGGGGCAGGCCTTCGAGACGCCCGCTTCAAGGGCTCCTCGAGGCATGGGCGCGGGCAAACGGCAACCGGCTTCGGAGTTACAGGTGAACAGACGGGCTTGCTGGCCCTGCCAAGCAGAGCGCCAGGACTGGAGGGCGCAAGCCATCAGCCAGGGACCTCGTTCTCGAAGAACGAAGGCGTGGGACGACGCAGCGACAAAGTCTTGGGGAACAAAGAACCAATTGGACACAGTGGCGACACCGAACCTCCACATATTTGTCGGTTGCCGCCGCCGAAACACGATGGCATGTTGACGCCTGACACCGCGCGCTGACCGTCTCCACAAATTAAAGCGCGGTGGCCCCGCGTCGTCTCCTCCCCCGACGCGGGGCATTTTTTTTGATAGCGGCCATTCCCTTCAAGACGTCTCGGCAGATTTTTGCATAATGCTGGACTTGACACCTATCGTTTGTCTCAGCCAGGCTGCAGACGACTGCTTTTCTGAGACCGGATCGATTTTGAAATTGTTCGCATTCCAGCCTCTACAATTTTGTCTATTGGTAATTGGCCGTTCTCAGCCTAGCCTCGATTGATAGAAAGCTCGAAGAGCTCAATCGAAAGGGGATCTGATGTCAACGTTGGCCGCTTTGGAGAATGTTGAAATTGAATTGGACAGGATCCGAAAAGCCGCTTCACGAATTGAGGATGGATTCATTCTTTATCTTCTTGACATGACGATCTTGGCGGTGAAGCGGAAAGCTATTTCTGTATGCGTTGCCTCCGAACAACAAGCGCGCACTCGAAGAACTCGCGGCTCGCCGGCAGAAAAATGAGCTTTTCACGTTGAGCCGTGAAGTCCCTCGAGGGCCGCGTTTGACGCCGAGACTATTGAGGAAGTTCGAATCGCCCGGCCGCTCGAGGATGCGGCAGGTTTGCGGCTGAGGCCAACGCCAGACGGCGGATGGGTTCCGGCTCACGCGCTCCTTTCGCACAACAGAAGCGAATTGCTGAGCTGTGCGTGTAGGTTGTAGGGAAGCAGCGGGCGGGTCGGCGTTTTTGGCGCCGACGGCGCGCAATGTCCGCGGCGCGTTTTTTAACCCGCGAGGCGCTTCCACCAGGGCCGCTTGGGCGCCGGCTCGGCGCCTTGCTCGTTCGCCGGCTTTGCGATCGGCGGCTCCGTTTCCGTCCCGACGATCACAGCGTCCGCCCTCTTCATTTCTGCAGCCGTCTCTTCGCGGAATGGCTGCGGCTTTGGAGGGGCGAAGGACGGCTCGGCTCCGCCGCTCAATTCCTCCTCGACCTGACGCGGTTCATTGTTCGTCAGCGCCTCGGCGAGTGGCCCGAGAAGGCCCCTCAACTCGGCCTGAAGGGCCGCGAACGCGGCGGCCGTATCGTTCGCTCCGGCTGCTTCAGGCGCCGCGCTTGTTTCAGGCAAAGCCTCCGGCGAGGCCATTGCCTTCTCTTCGGTGGGACGTTGCTCGGGCGGTCGCGTCTCGAAGACGCGGAACAGCTCGGCCGAATCGATAGCGAAGCCGCCATCGTCGGTTCTCTCAGCCGAAAGGCTGCCTGCCCGGATGGCCCGCCAGACGTCGGCTTTGCTCGTTCCGACCTGTTCCGCCGCTTCCTGAAGACTCAGAGAGGCCATTGCGTCCCGTCCCTACGCGACGTTGCAGAGGTCGAGGATGAGAAGTTGCAGTTAACGAAGGCTTAAAGTCCGCCGCCTTAGACGCCAAGGCCATCGGAGGAAAGTTCGAACTGTCCGCCCGCTCGAGGTTTGCGGCGAGAGCCAATGCCGACGCAAGATGGTTCTTCGCCCATGTCCTCCCCTCCACACAACAGAGGCGGACGCAAACTCGCCCCCGTCCGCATGATCCGCATCGCCATCACGCCCGCCGCCTATGAAGCCATCATCGCGACGCTGCCCCAGGGCGCGCCTCTGTGGCCCGTGCAGCGCCAGGGCGGCCAATGGCCTCAGGCGGCCGTCGTCGACCGCCTGGCGGCCATGCGCGGGCCGAGAGAGGACTACAGCGACGTGATCCTGCGAATCGCTCGGCTTGAGGCGAGTGGGAGCTAGGGCGGCGATCAACGCCATCGTCCTTGTCATTCGGCATGGAATAAGGACCCCGTTTTCGGGGTGATCGGCATCCAATCGGGACCCCGGGGATAAGGGTCCACACAGGCCTCCTGATTTCTTAGGAGGCCGAGTTCGAGATGCTGATTGTGGAGACGATAGCCAAAATTCGTCTAGCGTATTTTTCGCGAAAGATGACGATCAAGGCGATCTGCCGCGATTTGCGTGTTTCGCGCAAAGTGGTTCGGAAGGTCATCCGATCGCAGGCGACAGAGTTCCATTATGAGCGGGACGTCCAACCCCAGCCGAAGATCGGGCCTTGGCGCGATCGGCTTGATTCATTGCTTTTGGAGAATGACGGAAAGCCGGCGCGCGAGCGGTTGACGCTCATTCGGGTCTTCGAGGAGTTGCGGGGGCTTGGCTATGAGGGCGGTTACGACGCGGTTCGCCGTTACGCCCGGACCTGGAGCAAGCAACACGCGGGCGAGACGGCGAACGCCTATGTGCCGCTGACGTTCGCGCCGGGCGAGGCATATCAGTTCGACTGGAGCCACGAGATCGTTGTGATGGACGGGGTGACGACGATCGTGAAGGTCGCGCACGTCCGCCTTTGCCACAGCCGCATGATGCTCGCGCGCGCCTATCCGCGCGAGACGCAGGAGATGGTGTTCGACGCCCACGAGCGGGCGTTCGCGTTCTTCAGGGGCGCCTGCACGCGCGGCATCTACGACAACATGAAGACGGCGGTGGAGACGATCTTCGTCGGCAAGGACCGGCAATACAATCGCCGCTTCCTCCAGATGTGCTCGCACCATCTTGTCGAGCCCGTCGCCTGCACGCCAGCGTCGGGCTGGGAGAAAGGTCAGGTCGAGAACCAGGTGGGTCTCGTTCGCGAGCGCTTCTTCACGCCGCGCTTGCGAGTCAAGAGCTATGACGAGCTGAACGCCTGGCTGATGGACAAAAGCATCGCCTGGGCCAAGGCGCATCCCCATCCTGAACGGCCTGACAGGACGATCTGGGAGGTCTTCGAGGAAGAGCGTCCCAAGCTCATTCCCTATCGCGGCCGCTTCGACGGATTCCATGAGTTGCCGGCCTCGGTGTCCAAGACCTGCCTGGTGCGGTTCGACAACAATAAATACTCGGTGAGCGCCAGCGCGGTTGGCCGCCCGGTCGAAATCCACGCCTACGCCGATCGCGTCGTGATCCGCCAGGACGGGCGCATCGTCGCGGAACATCCGCGGTGTTACGGGCGTGGCGAGACGATCTACGATCCCTGGCATTACGTGCCGGTTCTGGCGCGCAAGCCGGGCGCTCTGCGCAACGGCGCCCCGTTCAAGGACTGGGTGCTGCCGACGGCGCTGGACCGCGTGCGGCGCAAGCTTGCCGGGTCCGACGACGGCGACCGGCAGATGGTCAAAATCCTCGCCGCCGTGCTCACCGATGGATTGCTTGCGGTGGAGGCCGCCTGCCTTCAGGCGCTGTCCGAGGGCGTCCATTCGGCCGACGTCGTCATCAACATCCTCGCGCGTCAGCGCGATCCCGGACCGGCGGCGACGATCATGACGCCCGACGCTTTGCGGCTCTGCCACACGCCCGTCGCCGACTGCGCCCGATACGATCAACTCAGGAGCGCCTAACCCATGGAAAGAACCGAAGTCCTCGACATGATGAGCAGCCTCAAGCTCTACGGGATGAGGAGCGCCTACGACGAGACGCTGACCACGGCGCTCAAGCGCAAGCATGAGCCGCAGCGCTTCGTCGGCGATCTCCTGAAAGCCGAGATCTCAGAGAAGCAGGCGCGCTCGATCAAGTACCAGCTCACCGTCGCCAAGCTGCCGCTGGCCAAGGACGTCGACGACTTCGCGTTCAAGAACACGCCGATCAACGAGGCTCTCGTGCGCGACCTCGCCGCCGGCGGCTTCATCGCCCAGCAGCGCAATGTCGTCCTGGTCGGGGGAACCGGCACCGGCAAGACGCATCTGGCCATCGCCATCGCGCGAAGCTGCATCCGAGCCGGATCGCGCGGGCGCTTCTTCACCACCATCGATCTCGTCAATCAGCTCGAGGCTCAAGCGCGCGCTGGCCGCCAGGGACGGCTCGCCGATTATCTCACGCGCCTCGACTTCGTCATCCTCGACGAACTCGGCTATCTCCCCTTCGCCCAGGCCGGCGGGCAGTTGCTGTTCCATCTCATCAGCCATCTCTATGAGCGCACCTCGATCATCGTCACGACCAACCTCGCCTTCGGCGAATGGCCGAGCGTCTTCGGCGATCCGAAAATGACGACCGCGCTGCTCGACCGCCTCACCCATCACTGCGACATCGTCGAGACCGGCAACGAAAGCTGGCGCTTCAAAAACCGCGCCTGAGCTGCCCCGCACCAACCGGGTTTCGTGACGTAACGATTGGGAGTGGCCCCATGCCGCGCAAGCCGATCGGCGAGAAAGCCATGACCGACGCCGAGCGCCAGGCCCGTTACCGCGTCGCGCGCGCGGCCGATGCGCCGGTGATCCGCACCCGTCGCCCGGCCGACCATCGCAGTCGCGCCCGGCGTTGGCAGGACGCCGTCGCCCAGCTCAGCGAGCTGCAAGCGCAGTATGCCGATTGGCTCGAAGCGCTGCCGGCCAACCAACACGACAGCGCGCTGGCCGAGGCCCTCCAGGCTATCTGCGAACTCGATCTCTCCGAACTCGAGAGCGTGGCGCCCCCACGCGGCTTCGGACGCGACTGACCTTCCAGCGACGAACGCTCAAGACAAGCCAACGTGTCGCTCCGAGCGGTTCCCAGACGCCTGGCCTCACCACCGGCGCTACCCCGCCCGCGGTTCACCCCCGGGGGCCCACAGGTACCCCCCGCGCTACGCTCCGCCAGCCGCGCGGAGGGCGCGTCGCTACGCGCGGGTCCCCCCTATGGACTCCGGGGATGAACCGCTCCCGATGATCAAGAGGGGTCCTTTTTCCATGCCGATGGGGGGTCCCTTTTCGACGCCGATTGACATCGTCCTTACCTGTGAGGCTCGCCGTCGACTTCGTCGGCTACTCCGCCTCCCGCCTTTTGGGCGAGACGAGGCGGTGACGGCGCTGGCGGTGTCCTAATTGCGATTTCTGTCAACGCGCTCTGCGACGACCGCTTTACGTCGATACCGGGCGTTCAATCGCGGCGAAGAATGTCGTCGGGTCCGGCTCTTCTCCGAGGGACTAAAGCGTCAGATTTGGACCGCTGGCGAGGTCAGCGGCAGGCAGCCGCGAAGGCGGCAAAACCTGAGACTGCGCCTTACTCCGCCGCCTCCGCCCGCGCCGCGGCCACGTGCTTGTGCTCCTCGATCCGCTTCGCGGCGAGGCAGCCAGCCGATGCTCCCACGACACGTCGTTCGCCAAGGACGGTTCCCGGATCCGAAAGAACCGGGATATCGTCGCGCGCCTGCCTAGCTGCCAAGCAACTCCCCGAACAACTCCCAACTTGAGCCATTGAACGAGGCAAGTTGCATTTGTCGTATTGGATGATAGTTGCTCGCAGAAGTGCTGATTTTCACTCCTGGCAATAACATCGGTAATTCGAGGCCATCAATATTGGCGGCTTGATGCATGATGTTCTTACGCGATAGGTCGGTGCCACACTGTGCGAGCACGTGCACCATAGTCGCGGCCACACCAAAACCATTTACCGCCCTTGCGTCGTCCTGGTCAATTCTTGACATGTATTTCGTGGTGAACGCGGAATATTGCTTGAATCCGGCATCGTCCCTCCAGCGTGCGTCAATCGGATCCTTGTCGTAGACAGCGGTGATTGCCCCTTTTAGTTTCTCGCGTCCCATCGGCGTCATCGTCGAGGAGATGGACTGCGAAACGCCCGTTACGTATTGAACTGGCGTCCAACCAATATCGAAGGCTTTGTTTATTGCCTGCTCAGCGAGTTCTTGTATAGCGACGATGAGGAACGTGTCGGCCCCCGCCCGCTGAAGGGTCACGACCTGAGAATCGATTGTGGGGGCCCCGGTTTCATATGTGGCTGTTTCGACAATCATTCGGGCGTGCTTGGCGCCGAGTCCCTCTTTCAACCCAACCATGTAATCTCTGCCGAAGCCGTCGTCTTGGTAGAGCACTCCGATCTTGGCGTTCGGCTTGGTTGCGAGCATATGTTTGCCGAAAATTGCCGCCTCAGTCTGATAACTTGGCTGCCATCCCATCGTCCAAGGAAAGCGCTCCTGGTCGGCGAACATTTCGGCGCCGCTGGCGACGAAAAGCTGCGGCACCTCGTTGATATTGAGGTAAGGTCGGATCGCCCCGTTGGTCCAAGTGCCCAGACTGTTGAATATGAAGGCGACCCCCTCATGCTCTACCAGTCGGCGGGTTTGCTCGACGGTCTTGGCCGGATTGTATTCGTCGTCAAGGCTTATAAGACGGATTTTCCGTCCGTTCACACCTCCTAATTCGTTGATCATCGCGAAATAGGCGGCGTCCGTTTTGCCTATCACGCCATAGCCCGACAACGGCCCGCTGTAGGGCATGGTTTGGCCAATCTTGATTTCCGTTTCCGTGACCCCAGGCGCGTCGTCCGCGCGGCCGGGCGAAGCGCCGCACGCCAAAGCCCCGAGACTGGCGGCGCTCGACTGCAGAAAAGCGCGACGCGACACCATGGCTGCCTCGATCTTATTTTTGGGAGAAGGAAAGGAGTCGACTTCTGCCTCCTCGAGATCCCTTCGCCTTGGCGGACGCTAACCCAAAGTTCGCTCCGACAATGTGACGCAGGTCACACCGCCCGAACTGCGAGCGGCGGGCCTCCTCGGGCGGAACTCCCGTTCGGGCGGTTCAACTTGCCGAGGAAGTCCTAGCCGCGCGGTCGTTATTGAATGGTCGCCGCATCAATGTTCATCACATACGAGACCAGTTTCCGTTCTATGTTGTCTCTGACAAAGACTATCACGCCGCCACGAACAGATGTCGATTTGTAGTCCATTTCCAGAGACACTTGGGACCGTTCGCTCAATTCTGCTTTAAATTCCTTATACGGATAAGCGTAGATTTTCTTCTCGTTGATGTCATATAAAATGATTGGCTTTTTACTACC
The DNA here is from genome assembly GCA_963758335.1 of uncultured Alphaproteobacteria bacterium. Lineage (GTDB taxonomy): Bacteria > Pseudomonadota > Alphaproteobacteria > Rhizobiales > Beijerinckiaceae > Roseiarcus. The sequence continues at coordinate 1,205,129 of CAVWVF010000006.1, forward strand.
GTAGGCCATGTACAATCCACGGATGTTGGACCACTGCTCTTGAATTGCACCATAATATTGATCGCTCATCGATCGCTCCGGTCTGGCTCCTACGGCAGCGAGCGTCTTAACCCGTCGAGAAGCTACTCCACCCGCGCGGCTAGACTAAGTGAAGATTCCACGATGACCCCTTCATTGGCGGGTTTCGTGTTTCTGGGGTTTCGATAGCTCCGTGCATCAAACGGGCGCGACTCGCCCAATTCCGCTAAAGTCGCCGCAAATGCCCGCAACGGCAAGGGGCGGGGCCCGGCATCCCCGCTTGCCCCGTTATTCACTCAGCCCGGCGCAGTACGTTCGCCAGCTGCTGGGATGGAGAGTGTATCGACGTCTTCAAGGTTTACGGGAAGGTCCAACTGATGAGCCATAACTTCCGTAAAGCGAGCCTTGCAGGACTCTTCGTTGTCATCACGGCGGAATCGCAGGTGGATGCTGCCTCAACTCAAGCGGCGATATGTAAATACCCTGGAGTCGCCGCTTGCCGCTACGTTTGTGTGCTGTTTGCAAACGGATCTAGCTGCTATCCAAACCATAAAACGCGTCAAAATAACAGCCGTCCAAGCGTCCTTCTTAATGGAAGTGAATGGAAGTGGAATTCGTTTGCGTTTGTTAAGCGTAAGAAAAAGGGCGATTGGATTGGGGGAGGTCAGGACGATGGCACAATATCACTGTCTCGAAATTTAGACATGAATTGTACGCTTATGCCGTTGCCGAATGACTATCGGGCGCATCTACACCCCGCGAATTGAGGGCTTCGGGGGGTATCGCCGGGGCGGCGAACGCCGCTTAGCCCGCTTTCCGCCAGTGACGTCTGTCTCCGTGGCAATGCGCCGGCCCGGCGAGACAGCCAGGCCAAGGGCGGCCGATGGACAGAAACGCGCGAGCGAGAATCATGCACCGCGCCCGCGCTCTCATGCGGCGGACCGAGCCGGGGAAGCACTACGGCGCGCTCACCGTCAAGGCGTTCGCCGTGCTCGAGACGCAGCACACAATCACCAAGCCCGCGCCGCCGATTTTCGACGAGGTAGGGCAGAGGCGAACGAGGAATCGGGCGTTCAAGGAGCGACGACAATGGTTCGCGAGTGGCGTTGTAAGCCAGGCGATCGGCGAACGACCTTTCCTGGCGCGTCGGTCGCGTTCCGCCATCGACCGCAATGCAGCGCAAACCGCCCGTTCATTGGACCAATCTCGAAAGAGCGCTCAGGGTCGACATGATCCGTTTGCTGAGCCGCCAGTGAACGGCCGCTATTTGCCACAACGGCCATTGATCATCGTCGGACGAACAGAACCGAGAACCAACCGCCAGAATTCGCGCTAGTGGGCTGACACGGCCAGGTACCCCGCCCCTCCAGATGCCCTTTTTCTTGGAGGCGACGAACTTGTCCCGGATGCGTTCGCCTGTGACTTCGCGCTCGAACTGGGCTTCGTTCGCAATGGAGTCCTCCAGAGGTGGACCGCAGGAGTCTAACGCACCATGGCCCTAATGCTTTCGTTCAACGCCGCGAAACGAGTGTGCAATCGAGTTTGCGGGAGAGCTCATTTAGAAATTCAGTCGGCGCTCGGAAGTCGCAGACGGTTCACCCCAGCGCTCATTTGTCCTCCCAGCCGTCTGCGACGCTCTCTCAGCATTTCGCCCGTTGAGGAGGCCGCGATGGACCGCTTGAAACTGGAAACCGCTTATCTTCGCGCGTTGGACGCACTGATGTCGGCTGTTGACGAGTACCAACTGCAAGCCGCGATACTCCGCCTGCGCCGCGCCCAGGCTCGCTTGCACGGGAGGGAAATGCAGGGGTGTCACGATCCTGAGCGCCGTGATCTGCGTCCTGGCCATCAAGTTTTCCGAGCCGGTCGCCGCTCTCCTGTTCTTCGGCATCTGGCTCAAGCTACAGGACTTCAAGGCCCAATGAGGTTCGCATCCACAAGCCAGGGGCAGAGTCATGCCGAATAAGCCGGCGCATCTTGCGCCGGCGTCCTGCGCCGGGAACGTCAAGTTCGATGACTTCGTCGTCGCCTCGACGATCTCCGAAATGGAGCGTGATGCGACGGGGAAGGCCGCTCGAGCTTTCTATGAGCTCTGGAGCACAGGCGACGAGGCGCTGCTGAAAAAGGCCCTCGCGGAGAACTTTGCCGACTGCGCCGTATGGTCGCCGTGCGCGCCGGCAACGATTGGTTTGCGGCCCAGCAGGCGCCTCGGGGCGTCAGAAAAGGAGTCGAGATGATCACCCTCAAAATGATCTCGGAGAAGTTCAAGGCTTGGCGCCGATATCGAGAGGCGGTGCGCGAATTGTCTCAGTTCTCTGATCATGAGTTGTGCGATATCGGCATCCGCCGCTGCGACATCGAAGACATCGTGCGCCGCACGTCCGCGCAGAGCCGACGCGTAAGGCGACGGCTTTAACGGCGTCGACGAGGACCGCGCGGGCATTGGGGCGCATCGGCCGAGCGCTGGCATTCGCATCGCTCGCGCCGATACGTTATGCTGCAATTCATTCCCTTGTCTCCCTGCGATCCTCGCGCCACACGGCTCGTCGACCATCGGCGACGTTTCCGACCGCGCTCGACTATTGTGCCGCGACAAGCGCGATACTCCCCTACATCATTGAGATTGATCGACCCGTTCGCCACCCCGTTCGGGAGTGACCGCTATTTACTAGCGCATTGCTGCCGCCCACTGCGTCATCCGAAAGCCTAGGTGCGCGGGACGAGTGAACCGGTTGAGGCAAAATGACCAACTCGTCCGTCGTTCACGTCGGTCTGCAAGCGTACAATTGCGTCAGCACCGATAAATCACAATCATGGCGGACACTTGACAAGCGTCGTATTCAGCAAAGGGTCGCCGGTCGGACTATAAATAATCTCGCTGCCGCTTTAAATCTTGATGGTCGTGGATTGCGTGTGGATGCTGACGGAGTCGTTGCATTCCGCCTTGATCGCGATGCCGTTCTCCGTGTTGACAATGTCGAGGATGCGGCATACCGCAGCAGGAACAAGGAGTTCTCCGGGCTGGAAGATAGCAGCCTGCGCAAACTTGTCGACGGGCGCACGGTATTTCCATTCGCCGTCACTCTTTTCGAATAGCGTAGAACATTCGGAGGCTGACGTCGCCCAAGCGCCAAGAAGTCGCGGGTCAAGCGGATCGGCGAGGGCAAGCGAGCCGCCGCCGACAAGAGCCGCCAGACAGCATAATCCTTGAAACGCAGCGAACTGCAAAATCGACATGACCGCAAAGCTCCATTTCCTCAACGAACGCAAGCTCTCAAACCGTTTAGAATGCCGGGCCAGCCATTCTATTCCGACGAATGCTCTAAGAACGACTAGGGCGGGTTGCAACGAGCGCCGCGATCAACGCCGTCCATCCAGTTTGATGCGATGCTCCGAGCCCCTCACCAGTTTCACCGTGAAAATATTCGTGGAAAAGGATTCGGTCGCTCCATCCGAGATCCTGGTCGAAACGCCGGTTCCCGCCATTGACGGGGCGGCGGCCGTCGGCGTCACGCAGGAACAGACGCGACAGGCGACGTTCGATCTCGTCGGCCACGGCGCCAAGATGCGCCTGTGAACCCGAGCCTGTCGGCATCTCGACCGTGAAGCGGTCGCCGAGGCAGCGATGCAGATTCCGCAAAAACTCGAGCGCGAGAATATTGAGGGGGAACCAGATGGGCCCGCGCCAGTTCGAGTTGCCGCCGAAGAGTGCGGTCTGGGACTCGCCCGGCTCGTAATCAAGGCGGACGCTCTTGCCATCCAAATCGAGCACGAGCGGGTGCTCGCGGTGGAAGCGCGAGAGCGAGCGCAAGCCGTAAGGCGAGAGGAATTCAGCCTCGTCGAGCATCCGCGCGAGCACGCGCCTCAGTCGCGTTTCGTCCAAGAGACCGACGAGTTCCGGGCGATTGGGGAACCTGCCCTTCGGCGACCTACTGCTTGTCATAGACCGCAACATTGTTGATCTGCTGCCCGGTTGCGTCGACACCCGTGAGAGCCGTTGCCGGGAAACACGGGAGGAGACCTTGGGCTCCGCGAACCTGTCCACGAAACGACAACGGATAGCCGAACTGGCGAGGACGAAGGCGGGGACATCATCACCTCCGTGCGCTTCTCGACAGGCAAGTCACGGACGGCGTCCTCTACGCCAACGCGAGCGAAACTCTTCCGTGAAGAACCGGATGCGGGAAAGCTGCACGTCCGGGTCTTGGACCACTTTCCCGGCCTTTGTTCGGGTGATCTCCACTGTGGAGTCGTTGACTATCTTGTAGGAGGCTGCGTCATAGGCGGCCGTACCCGTTACGGGGTATGGCTTCCCATCGAAGAAGACTTCAAAAACCACCTTCGTTGGATTGCCCTGCGCATCAATACCGTCAGCGGTCACCCTCATACCTTGTCCGACCGCCTCGTAATTCAAGGTTTGGCTCTTCGGCGGCGGGCCAGGACTATATGTTGATTTCGCGAGATTGAGCTTCCAGGTCCCGACAATCGAATTACTCTGCGCAAACCCGATCTGTGTTAACCCCGTGGCCGATACAACCGCCAGCAGCGCCATTGTCATCAAAGTGAGTGTGGTACGTCGGTTCATGATGTTCCTCCCAGAGCGTGTTGGTTGGTTTTGGGAATACTCCCCAGCCGACGGCACCAACGCTGCCGTTAATTGACAGGACTTCGGCACGTCCAGTTGGCAGCTCTCCGATAAGACTACACCGATCGCCGGTTTGCCGGAAAGGGCTCACGGCCCGTTGTTGCCCACTTCAATCGTCGCGCAATGAACGCCCGCCTTGGGTCGATTTAACCCGTTCGCCCGCCGGCAGCGAAGGGCCGCTATTTGCGCGCAGCGGACGGCCGGTGCCGACGTGAAGCGGCCATTGCAGATCGCGACCTGGTGCACCAGTATTCAGGCCAACCTCGCCGACAAGGCCAAGTAGATCGGTATTCCGGTCTGGAAGTTCAGCGACGGCCGCGCAGGCGCGCCGCTTCAACGTTCCTTCAATGTCAGCGCGAGCGATGCTCGCGTCTCGCTCCGTGGGCCAGTCTCCGGCAAGGCGAAACCGAGAACGGCCAGAGCCGACAGGGCGGCGGCGGCGGAAGTCGCGAATGCGGCGTCGTAACCGAAGCGGTCGACGATCAGGCCGGCCGCCAATCCGCTGAGCGAGGCGCCGACGCCCTGGGCCGTTGCCACCCCGCCAAGCGCCAGATTGTAACGACCGGTCCCGCGCGTCAGGTCGGCGACGACGAGCGGCGTCAGCACGCCCCAGATGCCGGCGCCGACCCCGTCGAGCAGTTGGACGGCGATCAGCCAGGCGTTGTTGTTCGAGAGCGCGTAAAGTAAGGCCCGAGCTGGAAGAACGGCGAAACCGATGAGAAGCACCGGCTTGCGGCCCCATTGCTCCGCCCTTTGACCGGCGATGAGCGCGATCGGCAGCATCACCAGTTGCGCGGCGCCGATGCACGACGACATCATCGCGGTCGCGAGTTCTCTGTTGGCGAGGGCGAGTTTCTGCCCGACGAGCGGCAAGAGCGGCGCATTGGCGAAATGGAACAGCATGGCGCATAGCGCGAAGACCGCCAGCGACCGGTTCTCGCACAGAGCCCGCCAGCCTGAGCCGTCTTTCGCCGCCGTGGTCGAGTCGGCGCCGCGGGCGCGCTCCGGATCGATGGCGGCGGCGGGAATCGACAATGCCGCGCCGCCCGCCAGAATGGCGAAGAGCGGCACGAGGAGGAACACTGCCCGCTGTCCGAAGAGCGAGCCGACGGCGCCGGCGACAATCGCGACGGTGACATTGCCGGCATGATCGAAGGCGCCGTTGCGCCCCGTTCGAGCAGCCAATTGCGCGCGGGTGAAGAGCCCAAGCGTCAGCGCGGCCACTGCCGGTCCGAAAATATCGCCGACGATAGCCATCGCCGTGTTCGCGGCCAGCACAGGCCAGAAAGTCGGCGCCGCAAAGATCGTCACAGCGCCGAGAGCAAGCGCCACAAGAGCCAATACGATGACGCCGCGTTTCGCCGGCGTGGCGTCGATCGCCGCCCCGGCGGCCGTCTGCGCGGCAAGCCCGATCAATCCGCCGACGGCGGTCACCGCGCCGACAGAGGATTGGCTCCAGCCCTGCTGCGTGACGAGAAAGACATTAAGATAGGGTCCGAGCGCGCCGCGCACGTCGGCAAGAAAGAAATTCAGCGCGTCGAGCGAGATATGAGCAAGCCTGGCCGAACGGGCGCCCCCGCCCTCCGTCCCGCTGTCAATTGAGGGCCGCCAGGCTGATCGCGGCCAGCGCCGCCGCCAAGGCCGGGACGGTGACGACCACGCCCAGCCGCAGGAAATCCCAGGCGGAGACATGATGCCCTTCCCGCCGCAGCGCGACGAGCCACAGGATCGTGGCAAGCGACCCGGCGATCGACAGGTTTGGCCCGAGATCGACCCCGACCAGCAGCGCGGAAGCAACTTGGGCGGGTGCCGATCCGCCGGCGATGGCCGAGCCTCCGATCAGCCCGACCGGCAGGTTGTTCATGAGATTGCAGGCCAGCGCGGCGATCGCGCCCGACGCCCAGCTCGCCGCGGCCGGCGAACTCAGCGCCAGCGCCTCAAGGGCCTGAGCGAGATCCTGCACGAGGCCCGTGCGGATGAGCCCCTCGACCAGAACGAACAGCCCGGCGACGAGCGGCAGCACGCTCCAGGAAACGCGCCTGATGAGTTCCCAGGGCGCCCGCCGCTCCGAGGCCAGCACGACGCATGCGGTCGCCGCCCCGGCGATGAATGTCGGCATCCCGAGGCGGGCATCCAATGCAGCGGCTGTCAGCAACGTCGCCACGGCGGCGGCGACGCCCCAGGCGGTCAGATTGCCGGCTCGCGACAATGCCGGCAGTTCGACATCATCGGCGATCGATTGGCGCAGCGACTCGCGTTGCGTCAGGCGGAGCGCGATGAATGTGGCGCCGATCGAAAGCGCCGATGGAATGAAAAACCTCGCCAGCCAGGAGGACAGGGGCGGCATGTCGCCGCCGAACACGACGAGGTTTGCGGGATTGGAGATCGGCAGGGCGAAGCTCGCCGCATTGGCGATGAAGGCACAGACGAAGAGGTAAGGCAGCGGCTCAGCCCTGGCGGCTTTCGTAACCGCGTAGACGGCGGGCGTCAGGACGACGGCCGTCGCGTCATTGGACAGAAAGGCAGTCACGATCGTCCCGACGCCGAACACGAGCGCGAAGAGCCGCTGGGCCGAACCTTTCGCTTGCCGGGCCGCGAGCGCCGCGAGCCAATCGAACACCCCCTGTTGCCGCGCCAATTCGGCGAGCAGCATCATGCCGGCGAGGAACAGGTAGACGTCGGTTCCCTTCTCGACCGCGGCAAGCGCCTCGCTCCACGGCACCAGCGAGAGGACCACCAGGCTCGCCGCTCCGAGCACCGCCCAAACCGCTTCCGGCCATCGCAAGGGCCTCGCGATGACGCCGCCGGCGGCAAGGGCGGCGATCGCCCAGGTAGCGCCTTCGGTGATCGTGATCGCGGCCATTGTTCTTCTCCGGTTCCTGAAGGCGGAAAGACGGCGGACCGCGACGCACTTTCAGCCGCCGCCCGGTCGCCAGGCGCGTGGGGCAAGCTGCGTGCCAATGGAAAATTTGGCGGAATCGCTGGGGTTTTGCCTCGGCCGGCCGGGTCTAGCCGTCCGCTTCGCCGACGCCTTCCGTCCGCTCTTCGGACGCATCCAGGCCGTAGCGTTTCATCTTTGCGTAAAGGAGCTGGCGATGAATGCCGAGCAGGCGCGCCGCCTCCGCCCGATTGCCGGCGCTCCTCGTCAAAGCGCGGCGGATCAGCATTTGTTCGAGCCGCGCTGTGGCCGATGGAAGATCTTCGTCCGGCCAATCGATCGCCCCATCGGTCGCCGCATGGGGCTCGCCGATGAAGTCGAGATCGGACACGTTGACGATGTCGCGGCGTATCATGACTGCGGCGCGCTCCATCGCGTTCTTCAACTCGCGCACATTCCCGGGCCATCTATGGCGGATGAGCCGCGCGGCGGCGTCCGGCGCAAGCCGCTTGGCCGCGCCGGCCCGGGCGAGAAAGCGCTCGGCGAGGGGAACGATGTCGGCGATGCGCTCCCGCAGCGCCGGCAACTAAAACAGGTCTTTCCTGAAACTGCCGTCGCGCACGCGTTGCATCAGATCGCGATGGGTCGCCGCGATCACGCGAACGTCGACTGGAACGGGCCTGCCGCCGACCGGCGTAACGACGCGCTCTTGCAGCGCGCGCAGGATCTTCGCCTGCGTGGCGATGTCCATGTCGCCGATCTCGTCGAGAAACAGGGTTCCATGCTCGGCTTCGCGGAAGGCGCCCTTCCGGTCGCTGATGGCGCCCGTGAAGGCGCCGCGGACGTGGCCGAACAGCTCGCTTTCCATGAGGTCGGCCGGGATGGCGGCGCAATTGACGGGGATGAACGGCTTGCCGCCGCGACGACCATGGCCGTGAATCGCGCGCGCCACGAGCTCCTTGCCGGTCCCTGTCTCGCCTGAGATGAGCACGGTCGCGTTGCTGTCGGCCAGCATGCCGATGGTCTTTTGCACCGTTCGCATCGACTCGCTCGACCCGATCAATCCGTCCGGCTCCGGTTCCGGTCGGAACGCGCCGGGCCCCGCCCTTGCGGCAAGCATTCCCGCCACCACCCGTGACAGCTCCTCGCGGCCGATCGGCTTCGTCAGATGATCGAACGCACCGAGACGCATGGCGTCGATCGTGTTGGCGGCGGTCCCGTGGGCGGTCAGCACCGTGACCGGCGGCGGACGCGGTCGAGCGCGGATGCGACGCAGAACCTCGATTCCGTCCATTCCGGACATGCGCAGGTCGAGCAGCGCCGCGTCGATGGATTGCGTTTCCAGAAGGCTCATCGCCTCCGCGCCTGACGCCGCCAAGTGAGCGTCGTGACCGAGATCGCGCGCCGCTTCGCTCAGCGCGTCGCGCATCGCGGCGTCGTCATCGACAATCAGGATGGACGCCATGGCGTCACGATCTCAAAGACTGTTCCCCTCTGGCGATTGCCGAGCCGCGCCGTTCCGCCGTGCGCCGCCGCGATTTCGCGCACGATCGACAGGCCGAGGCCGGTCCCGTTGGCGCGGCTGGTCACGAACGGCTCGAACAGATGGTCGCGGATTTGGCCGGGCGGTCCCGGACCCTCGTCGCGAACCGAAATGACCAGGTCGTCGCGATCACGCCGCGCGGCGACGACGATGGCCGTCCCCGCCGGCGCCGCCTCGATGGCGTTGAGAACGAGGTTGTCGAGCGCGCGCTTCATCTGGTCGGGATCGAAGCTCGCCTCCTCGCTGTCGGCGAAGCATTCGAGCGCGGCGGCCTTTGACCGGGCAAGTTCGACGTGCGTCGCCAGACATGATTCGAGAAACGGCTTCAGGGCGACGGATGTGCGACTGAGCCTCTCGCGCTCGGTCATGCTCAGGAGACGGCGAAGCAGCGCGTCGAGCCTGTCGATCTGCCCGAGGATCATGGCGAGGGCCTGGTCTTTACGCTCCGGATCGCCGGCCACGGCGTTCTCCGCCTTGAGCCGCATGGCGGCGATGGGGTTTCGAATTTCGTGCGCCACGCCGGCGGCGACGCGTCCGATCGCCGCCAGGCGCTCACTCGCCGCCACCTGTCGCGCCAATTGATCGGCGCGGCGCCGGGTTTCGGCAAGTCGCCGTCCCGCGTCGTTCAGCGCCATGACGATGCGATCGAGTTCGCGCTCGCCTGTTGGGGACAATGTTGGCAGTTCGGCAATGTCGTGAGCCTTGAGAGCGGTCTCGATCAGCGCCACATGCCGCGACCACGTCATCGTGAGTTGCGTCAGGAGCGCGGCCGCCGCAAGCACGGCGGCGAACAGTACGCCGAGACCCATCAAGAGCCGATAGCCGCTTCCGGCGAGGGTGAACACGCGCGTCATTGTCCATGCCGTCAAGCGGGGGATCGGCCCGGGCAGCGGGCAAGCAGTCATGAGCAGGATCTCGGACGACGCGTCGTAACGGCTGCTCGCCTGCCGATCTCCCGCTAGGGCGGCCCGATTGACCGCCTGGATGCGGGGAAGCTCGGCCTGCGGCACGTCGGTCTTGGGACCCGATCCCTGATAAGTCGGGAAGCCATAGGCGAGCGACCCCGCATCGCCCTGCCAGATCCCGCCTTCGACGCCCGGCCGATCGCGAAGCGCGGTCAGCACGACCGCGGTCAGGTCGCGACGCACGGCGTCATTGCCGGGTCCGGCGGCGAGCCCCTGCCGCCCGGCGCTGTAGAGCCGGTAGGCACCGTCTATAGCGTCGCAGGCGCGGCCGATTTCCGCTTCGACCTGCCTGGCTCGGGCGGTCGCGGACTGCCGGAAGAGACCGACCATCAGCGCGCCGGCCGCTGACGCGGCGGCGATCAGCAAGACGAGTAGAACAATCAGGCGACCTCGCAATGATCGAAACATGAAGCATCCGCGCGGCGAGCGGCCCTGCCCGGCACATCAAACGCCGCAAAAGTGTCCGAAATCAAGACACCTTTCCAATCGCGAGCGACATGCCCCGATGCTCAACTCGTCCGCATCGATGCGCGAGGCGGCCTGTTCCGACTTTAGCCGCGCTTCATCCGCAACTCGCTGAAGGCGCTGATATTCGGCGAGGGATGAGGTGCCCATTTGCGCACAGCGGACGGCCGGAGTCGACGTAAAGCTGCCATTCCAAATCGCGACGAATGTCGCACCCTGAAGGCGATACCGGACCCGTGAACCGGCGTCACGCGGGCCGGCGGCGCGCTTAGAGTCGTCCGAAGAACAGCAGGATCGCGGCCGCCGAGGCAGGCCATCGCCAGAACATCGGCCGAGGTGGCAGAAGGGTATAATCTGCGGCCACGCGCCGCGACGAAACGGCGCTGATGACAGGGGACTCGCCCAGTTCAATACGGAGGACAGACCCTTTGGGAGGACGCGATGCGCGAGAGCCAGTCGAGCACGACGGCTGAATTCATGGCGCTGTTCCGTGCCCAGGAATCCGCCTTGCCAGAGGGAAAACGCCTGTTCAACGACCCGTTCGCCGTCGCGTTCCTCTCTCCGCGACTTAGGACGGCCAGCACTCTGTTTCGCATCCCGCTTGTTAGATCGGCGCCCGCACGCTGGATGGCCGCGCGCTGGCCTGGTGCGCGTACGTCCGCAATTGCGCGCACCCGTCTGATTGACGAATGGGCGAGCGCCGCGGCTTCTCAGGGAATGCGACAGGCGGTGATCCTCGGCGCCGGATTCGACTGCCGCGCCTGGCGGTTGACCGCCCTTCGCGAGCTCCGGATCTTCGAAGTCGATCATCCCGCGACCTCTTCCGAGAAGCGCCGGGTCATCGGGGACATCGGCGCACCGACCGAGCGGGTCTCCTTCGCGCCCATTGATTTTGAGCAGGAAAGCCTGACGGAAGCGCTAGCGAAGGTCGGGTTTGACGCCAACAGGCCTACACTCGTCATCTGGGAGGGGGTGACCAACTATCTGACGGCAGAGGCTGTCGACGCGACGCTGCGTTCGATTGCGGCGCTGGCAGAGGGTTCGCAGCTGATTTTCACCTATGTCGACGCCGACCTGATCAATGGCGCCGACCGCTTCAGGGACGCGGCCAGCGCCCTCCGCGCGGTGACAGGCGTCGAGGAGAACCCTGGACGTTCGGCCTTCGACCGGAAGCGCTGCCCGCCTATCTGGAAGAGCGGGGACTACGGTTGGTCAAAGGATATGTCTGCCAACGAATACCGCACACACACGATGGGCGCGGCCGCCGCCAGCGCGAAAGGGTATGAATTCTATCACGTCGCGCTGGTTGAGGTCGGCGGCCAGGCGCGCCCGGATTAGCGCCCGGTAGCGTCGGCGCGGGACAGTTCGCTCCGGCTCAAGACTTCTCTACCCCTCCAGTTAACTTGCCATTAAGCAAAGTTTGGCGCCGTTATCTTAGCCTGCGCCAGTTCACGACTCTGTTATTGGACACTCGCCGGACACTAGCCTATCCGACCGATGGCGGGGCAGTCGCTCGGAGTCGAACCATGAAATTGTCGAAGCCTTTCCTCGTTGCCGCGACGGCGGCGGCGCTTTCGGTAGCCTCGTTGTCCGGCGCGTCGTTCGCGGCGCAGTCCGACCAACCCGAGCGACATGGCATGTCCGCCGAGGATAGGGCCGCCCTCCTGGATGCGCGGGTCGCGGCTCTGAGGGCGGGGCTCAAGCTCACGCCTGACCAGGAAAAGAATTGGGCGCCGCTGGAGGCCGCTATTCGCGAACAGGCCAAGGAGCGCGCCGAGCGCTTTGCCGCATGGCGAGAAAAGCGCGAAAGTCAAGACGAGCATCACGACCTTATCGAACGGCTGCAGATGAGGTCGCAGTGGATGACCCAAAGAGCCGCAGATCTCGAGAAGCTGATTGCGGCCGCAAAGCCGCTGTACAACTCCCTCGACGACGGACAGAAGCGCCGCTTCGCCGAACTCATGCGCCCTCCAGGCCGCGGCTATCCTCAGCACTGGCGTCACGACGGCTGAGAGGCGGTGCCGAAACCTGTCCTCCGCAAGGCGGAAATATTGGTCAATATTTGCGCCTTCTTTCTACGCCAGGCCGAGCGCGGGGGTCGAGGGGAGCCGAGCATGCGCAGATACAAACTTACGAGTTTGCTGCCCATTGTTGTGACATTCGCTCTGACAGGATACCCGTGCTCGGCAAACGCGACGGTGATTATCAAGACGTTTCAGTTCTCAATTTGCGTGACCGGGACCAAACATCCTGACGCGTGCAAGAATGTCGATGCCGACGCCCACGTGGGCGTCAGCGACGAAAAAATGGAAAGTTTGGACTCAAGGATTGGCCAAGCGGCCTCAATCATGGCGGCCCCCGGCAAGGGCGCGGCATCGTCGCCGAGCGGTGAGGATCATCATCAGCACCACCGCCAAATCCAGGTCCCGCAACAACCCGGATTTTAAGAATCGCATCCAAGGCTGACCGCGTCGACCCACTTCGAACTGGCGCGCCACTCACAGGCGGTCTTGAGGATCGCGAAGGTGGACGTCGCCACTGGCCGCGACCGATTATGAGCTCGCAAGCTCGCACTAAATCCTGACTTAACGGGTTGATCAATTGAGTATCTGCCGATCGATGGCCCTCGCGTTCACCCTGACTGTCGGAGTCGGATGCGGAGCGCTATGGCTTGATCATCGCGACCCTCTGTCGTCGCTTCCGCAGCCGCAGCAAGCGTTGGAGATTCATCGGACCGCGCTCGCTTACCAAGGTCGACGGCGTGTCGAGCACATGGTTCTAAGCAGCGCCGCCCTCGGCGATAACGAAATCATCGTCAGCCTCCCCGATCCCGTGCCGGACAGAAAATTGCCAATTCTGATTGTGCTTGGTGGCCTTGGAACCGGTGAGAACAACATTCGCTATCTGCCCGACGCAGGAGACAACGCCATTGTCGGCTATGATTGGCCGATCCCGGTTCGTTTCGATGGTCTGGCATCCTTGGCGCAAACGTTCGGCCTCTATGGCCGTGTGATGGCGATTCCCGCACAAGTGACTTCCGCCATTCAGTGGCTCGCCGCGCAATCTTGGGCGGATAATCAACGCAAAAGCCTTTAGGGTTTTCGTTGGGCGCCGTGGCGTCGCCGGCCATAGAGGATGTCGCCGAGCACGACGGCCAACGCATCGGATGGACGATACTCGCTTATGGCGGCGCGCCGTTCGGAGAACTCGTCGCCGCCAGTCCGCACGTCAAACCCGGTTGGGTGCGCCCGATACTGGCGTCAATTATCGATCTGTTGTTCCACCCGCTGCAGCCGACCGAACATTTGGCGCACTTATCCGGCCAATTCCTGATATTGGAGGGAAAGGACGACACGTTGATCCCGCAGTCCGCGCGCGCCCGCCTGCGCGAGGCCGCGCCGGCTCCAAAGACCGTCATTGCCTTTGGCGGCGATCATATGGGCGTCGGAAGCAACAAGATGTCCCTGCTGCAGGCAATCATTGCCGCGAGCACGACGTGGCTGATCGAAAAGGGTGCGGTCAATCCAATATGAGCTTTTGAAACGTCTAAAGCCTTCGCCCTGCCCTGTACGAGGAAACGACCGCTTTTTGCGCAATCCGGCCGTCCGCTGCAGCGTCTTCGAACGGCATAAGGCCCGATCGCGGTCGATCCCGACCAGACCGCACTGATTCAAAGTCGGGACCAACTCGCGGCTTACGCTTAGGCTCTGGCGCCTACGACCCATTGGTGTGTTTGTCGCAATATGTGCAATATGTGCTATGTGCAGGTTTTTGGACGCCGGGATGACGAGAGGCGCCTCGCACTCAGGCGGCCGGCGTCCAAAAAGCGCCAAGGCACGAAGTCGCGGGAAGATTGGCGCCGGCTGGGCAGCGAGCGCTATGGGGATTTGATTTTCGCGCCGGCCATGATGGTGGGCGCGAAGCTGGCGCCAGGCGACCTGGATGGGTGTGGAGGGGAGACCTGGAAGCGTGCAAAGGGGGGGGGTCTCGGTGGTCGCGTGGACCGTATCAACGGGCGATCGGCTCGTTGATTGGCGTGGTTGTGCCGAGAGAGATCGCCGCCAGCGTGAAGCCAGCGCATCGGAGCGAGAACGTGGCGACGCTCACAGGCGGTCTGGCTCATGATGTGTCGATCCTGCTTGGGGTCGGCCGCCACGTTGGCTCGCAGCCGCGCGCGAAGAACTCGATCACAATCATGCGGGCGCCGCAGTGCGGGCATGGGCAGCGCAGCACACGCGGCGCGTCCGGTGTGATATCCGGCTGCTTTCGCGCCTCGACAGCAGGCGGGTCGGCGCCGAGCAGTGCGCGGGCCGTTGCGATGCTCTCGGCGCGGTTGGCGCTGGCCAGGAGCCCGTAGTGGCGGATGCGATGGAAGCCCCTGGGCAATACGTGCAGCAGGAATCGCCTGATGAACTCATGCGGATGCAGCCGCATCGTCTTCCAGCGCGCCGGGCCGTCGGCGCGGTAGTCCTTCCAGCGGAACGCGACGCCGGCGTCGTCGGCTGCAATGAGGCGGCGATTCGAGATGGCGACACGATGGGTGTAACGGGAGAGATAGCGCAGCACCTGTTTGGGTCCCGCAAACGGCGCCTTGCAATAGACCACCCACTTGATGTGCCGCAACGGGGCGATGAAGCGCTTGAATGCGCCCTTGTCAGCGAGCCCGGCCTGCGTGTTGAAGAACTTCAACTGGCCGGCGCCGTGCGCATCCATGAGCATCGCCAGCATCTTGCCCCGGAACAGGCGCGCCAGCACGTTGACATGCACGAGGAAGTTAGAGCGCGAGGAGACCCATCGCGCGCCGTCGAACGAGAGCCCTCCACCCGGCACGATCATGTGCACGTGCGGATGATGGGTGAGCGCCGAGCCCCACGTATGCAGCACGGCGGTGATGCCGATCCTCGCACCGAGGCGCTTTTGATCGGCAGCGATGGCGAGCGTTGTCTCGGCCGCTGCCTTCATCAGCAGGTCGTAGACCACGCGCTTGTTCTGGTACGCAATGTCACGCAGTTTGCTCGGCAGCGTGTACACGACGTGAAAGTACGGTACCGGCAGGAGCTCCGCTTCGCGATCGGCCAGCCATCGGCGCGACGCCGCCGCCTGGCACTTCGGACAATGCCTGTTACGGCACGAGTTGTAAGCGATGAGCGTATGGCCGCACGCCGCGTTCTCGCAGCGTGCGACGTGGCCGCCGAGCGCCACCGTGCGGCAGCGCTCGATTGCACTCATCACCTTCAACTGGTCGAGGCTCACATGGCCGCGGTTGGTTTCGCGCCAAACGGGACCGTGCTCGCGGAGGATGTCCGCGACCTCCAGAACTGATCGAACCATGACCGACGGCGCTATCGCGCCGGCGGCTTCTCAGTGTCTTGCTTTGCGTGCCTGTGGCGCGGCGCGTTCAGGCCCTTAAGCGGGCTCTCGATCTTGGCGATCAATCCTGTCGCCACGCGGGTGTAGCGCGCCGTCGTGTCGAGCTTTTCGTGTCCAAGCAACGCCTGAATCAGCCGAATGTCCGTGCCGTCCTCGAGCAGATGGGTTGCGAAGGAATGGCGCAGTGAATGAAGCGAGACCGCCTTGCGCAGCCCCGCCGCTTTCGCCGCCTCCTTGAACAGCCGGCCGAACTGGCGCGCCGTCGTCGCTTGACGATCAATGCGACCGGGAAACAACCAGCGTTGTTCCGGCGCAACGCCGGCGTCACGCCGGGTCGGCCGCGCCTTCCACCATTGCCGCAGCAGGTCGAGGATCTCGGCCGGAAGCATCACATTCCGGTCCTTGCGGCCTTTCGACTGCACGATGCGAATGATCATCTGCTCACTGTCGATGTCGCACGCTCGCAGCCGCACCACTTCGCTGGCCCGCAACCCGCAACCATACGCGAGCGTCAGCATCGCGCGCGCCTTGAGGCTCGTCGCCATGGTCAGAACACGCTTGACCTCCTCAGGGCTCAATACCGGCGGCAGCTTCTGCGGCTCCTTGATGTGCCACACCTCGGCCGCCAGATCGTGGCGACGCAACGTGACGCGGAACAGGAAGCGCACCCCGGTCATGATCCGGTTGCGGTTGCAGATGCTGGCGCCGCCCTCGACGAGGTGCAGTTGGAAGCGGCGCACCTCGTCGGGCGTCGCTGTATCGGGTGAGCGTTTGAGCCAGGCGGCGAACCGCTTGCAGCTAGAGATGTGGCTTCGCTGCGTGTGCGGGTTGAGCTT
This sequence comes from uncultured Alphaproteobacteria bacterium, assembly GCA_963758335.1. GTDB lineage: Bacteria > Pseudomonadota > Alphaproteobacteria > Rhizobiales > Beijerinckiaceae > Roseiarcus. The sequence goes on from CAVWVF010000006.1 coordinate 1,221,849, forward strand.
GCGCGCAGCCATGTCTTCGATCATACGCTGACGCAGCGGACTGACAGTGTTGGTCTCGCTCATCGGGCGCTCCTTCCTGAGTGAGGTTGAACGACCCTCGATTCTCAGGACGGGGCTGCCCGTCGCGCCATCAGTCGAACCCTTCCGTGAACCAGCCATAGACCGGAGCGAGAAGATCGCGAGCCGCATCCCGCTGGCCCTGTTCACGCCACAGCTGCGCCATGCTCATCGCCGCACGCAGTTCCCAAGACCTCGCCTGCTGTTGACGCGCCACTGCCAGCGCCCTGTCGAAAAACATTTCCGCCTTCGCCGTGTCCCGTTCCGGCGACATCATTGCAATCTCGCCGCCAACCCGGAGGACTTCGGCTTCGTACCATCGTTCCCCGGTGGTCTCGATCGCCGTCATCGCCTCGCTGATGCAGCGCCAGGCCTCGTCGAACCGGTCGAGATCCCGGTGAGCTATCGCCAGGCATGACATGTGCAATGGTATCCACAATGTGGATCCGGTCGACCGGAAAGCGCCTAATCCGGAAGTCAACAGGTCAGCCGCGACGGAAGCCTTGCCGGTCAGGGCAAATACCCACCCTTGTGCCATCGTTCCAATCGCTTTCCAGAAAAAGGCGCCCTTGTCGCCCGCCTACGCCTGAGGACACGCCATGCTCGCGCCCCGCACGCTGAACGGCCTCCTGGACATCACGGCCATTCCTTCCGAGTCGATCCCCGCCTCCGCGCGCGCGATGGCGCGCCTCTCTCTCTACGACTGGTTCGCGGTGACGCGAGCGAGCGAGAACGAGCCCGTCGCCAAAATCGTCCGCGGCCTCGTCGCCGACGAAGGCGGCAAGGAGGCGGCGTCCGTCGCGGGATTGGACAAAATGGTACCGGCGCGTGCTGCGGCGCTCGCCAACGGCGCCGCCTCGCACGCGCTCGATTACGACGACACGCATTTCGCCCACGTCGGGCATCCGTCGGTGGCGATCCTGCCTGCGGCGCTCGCGGTCGCCGAGGAGATCGACGCGCCGGCCTCAGCCGCGCTCGACGCGCTGCTCATCGGGGCGGAGGCGTCGATCCGCATCGGCATGGTATTGGGCCGTCGGCACTACGATCGCGGGTTCCACCAGACCGCGACCGCCGGCGCCTTCGGGGCGACCGTCGCGGCCGCCCGAGTGATGGGGCTCACGCGCGACGAGACCCGCAATGCCCTGAGCCTCGTTGCGACGCGCGCCTCTGGCCTCAAGTCGCAGTTCGGATCGATGGGGAAGCCGTTCAACGCAGGCGTCGCCGCGTCGAACGGCGTCGAGGCGGCTCAGCTCGCGAAGCGCGGCTTCGTCTCGTGCGACGACGGCGTCGGCGGGCCGCAGGGCTTCATCGACGCGCATGTCGACGAAGCCTGCGAGGACGCCGCCTGGGCGTCGCCGTCCCCTGCGACCTTCCTGTTCAAGGACGTCAAGCACAAGCTACACGCCTGCTGCCATGGCCTGCACGCGACAATCGAGGCGCTGCGCCAGGCGCAGCGGATGAACGCGCTTGACCCTTCGGCCGTGACGGGGGTCGACATCCGCGTCAACCCGCGCTGGCTCAGAGTCTGCGACATCAAGCAGCCGCGCACCGGGCTCGAGGCGAAGTTCAGCTACGCCATGGTGACGGCGATGACGCTCCACGACGTCGACACCGCTTCCGACGCCGTCTACACGGACGCCTTGTGCCGCGACCCATCGCTCGCCGCATTCTGGCCCAAGGTCGTTGTGACCGGCGACGAGGCGATCGGCGACACCGCCGCCGCCGTCCAGATCGAGCGCGGCGGCGCGCCAGCGATCGCGGTGGAGTTCGACCTCGCCGAGCGGCTGCCGGCCGATGTGCTGGAGCGGCGTCTGCGCGACAAAGCGGCCGTGCTCGTCGGCCGCGACGCGGCCGAAGTTTTGTGGCTCGAGGTCGCGGGGCTCGAGTCGATGTCGGCGTCGCGCCTGGCGCGCAATCTGAGGGCGCGATGAGGGCACGGGTTGATGAAAGCGCGCGGATCGGGGATCGCGCCGTTCTTGATCAGGAACGACCAGAGCTGGCGCGATAGGTCGAACTCGGTGTTGACATCCAGCGCCTTGGAAATATCGACGCTGCCGTCCTTGCGCTGAGGCGTGTAGTTCAGCTCGCAGTTGGCGGCGTGGCCAGTTCCAGCGTTGTTCCAGCCGTCGGAACTCTCCTGCGCGCAATCGTGAAGGCTGACATTCGAGCAAAAAACATAGAGGTCCCTATCTAGGAACCCGCCCTCTCCCTTGTTGAACATATCGAGCGCTTTGGCCTTTTCAGCGGGCGCAAGCGTGGCATCGTCGCGAGACGTCTCGTCGAGCAATTGGAGCGCGCCGGATTCGTTCTTATGAAGGATTTTAAATTCTTACCTGAGGGATCATAGACAAGACGAGTCGAACATTGTCATTGAGGCGCGGGGCGATCAAGCTGCAGCCAAGAGATCGACGACGCGTTGGATGGCGGTGTCGGCGCGGTGATAGGCGGCTTCGAGCCGGCTGTCTGGACGGTGTTGCGGGTCCGGCCGGTGATGGAAGCGGCTGTTGGCGAGGGGGCCGCACAGGCGCTTGTGGAAGAAGAGGAAGAGGAGGGCGACTTGGACGCCCTTGGGTGAGAGCCGGTAGGCGTAGCGCGCGCCGTCGCGCTCGATCAGGCCGTGTCCCTTGAGCTTGCGCAAGTCGTAGCGGAGCTGGTTCAGGCGGTAGGTCTTCTCAGAGAGGTCGAAGGTGTCGAGGACGGCTTGATGGATCTGCCGGGCCGTCCAGCCGCCGATCTGAGGACCGCCATGCAGGAGGACCTCGAACAGGCGGATGATGCGCGGCTCGTGGATCTTGAGGCCGGGATAACGCACCGCGCCGATCGTGATCGGATGGGCGAGGCGCTGCAGCAGCGGGAAATCGACATGCACGTTGAGCCACTCGGCCTGGAAGCCGGCGAAGCGATCCGTGATCAGCTGGAAGGTGGTCCGCACGGCATCGAGATGGTCGAGCCCCTTAAGCAGGCCGAAGTCGGTGAGATTGTTGGAGACCAATTCGTTGCGCAGAAAGGTCAGGAACTTCTCATACTGTTTGAGGAAGCCGCTCTTGAAGTAGGCGCGGAAGACATGATGGCCGTGCTCGATCTGGTCGATGACCGTGGCCAGCTTGCCATGCATCCGGCGACTGACCCGCTTGCCGAAGATCGTGGCGATCTTGTCGGCGCTGAGCCGCCACAGGCCGAGTTCGCAGCTGCGCTCGAATAGCTTGTGGATGGGAAAGTGACGCCTGAAGATGAAGTTGCGGCAGTACTCGATCTGGGAGATGGCGTAGAAGCGTGACAGGTTGAGCTTGGCGCGCTCCTTCTTTGAGAACTTCGGTCCGAGGATCAGGGTCCAGTAGTCGAGGCGCCGGCGAATGATCTCTGGGCTCAGCCGGTCGGCCGACGCCTGCAGCGCCGCTGCATCGTCGACGGCGAGGAAAGCGTTGTCATGCTTGCGGAAGCCGATCCCCGCCCGCTTCAGCTCCTGCTCGATGAAGCTGTGGCCGTTGAGATAGTAGGCGGTCTGGAAAGGGAAGAAGGAAGCCACCCGCACAACCATCGGTCCGAGCGCCTCGTCGCGGACATAGAAGTAGTAATGCGTGAAGCGGCTGCGCTGGTGCGCGACGATGCGGTAGTGCGGGTCCTTGGCCGGGTACTTCGGCAGGCTGATGCGGAAGGTCGGCCCTTGCTCCATGCTCTTGAAGATGAAGTAGACACCGTAGGCATTGCGCTTCTCCATGCGGCGCAGCCACCGCAGCACGTGGTCCTCCTTGCGTACCCCCTTCTCGGCCCATTCGATCGGGATCGCGTGATTGCGCGCGTAGGCTTCCACCCAATTCTGGTAATCGGCCGTCCGCTGGCTCAGCGCCTCCTTGCTGACCTCCGCCACCCCGACGATCTCACGGAAGAAGTGGACGACCAGCTCGGGCCGCGACAGCGCCGTCAGATAGCCGCGAATGACAATCCGGTCGAAGCAGTGATAGACGAAGACCAAGAAGTCGCCGAACAGCTTGGTGAACAAATCCATGGCAGCCCCCTCGATACCCGGCAGGGATCGAAAGGCGATCCGGCGTCGACCGGGCAAAAAGATGGTGGAGGGGAAGAGCTTTCGCCTCGCCGAGGAGGTCCGCTCCATCCAGCGTCGGGCGGCTGACCGCCATGGGCGCGTCGTCACTGTTGGTCAGCTGGTCCTGTTCTCTACCGAAACCGGCGACGCCTGGCTGCTCGACCCGTCCGATCAACTCGCCGCAAGGCTGGCCCGCGACGGCGACCCGGAACCCGTCCACATCGAAGAAAATGATACCTCCTTCGTCATCGATTGGAAGGGCAACTATCGCATCGAGGGACCCGCCTTCATCTATTCCGATCGCCAGACCCGGCGCGTCTCAACCATCCTCGGATACCCCACGCACCTGCTCGCGCCACCGTCCTGAAATTTCAAATATCTTTGGCTAGGGCTGAATATGGGCGCAAGGCGATTCGTCGGCGCGGCGCTGTCCGGGCCGGCGGCCATTTGCGCCGTCACGCTGGCCCTGGCCCAAGAGGTCCACTATTCCCCCGAAGAGCGACTTGATGCGATCGACGCGGCTCTCATCGCCACCGCCAAGCGCTCAATCGACCTCGCGTCCTACGCCCTCACGGACCCAATCGTGCTCGACGCGCTCAACGCCGCCGAACTCCGCGGCGTTGTGATCCGGATCGTGCTCGATCCGCGCGAGCGCCATGACTTCGTCAAGCTCGGCGGGCCGCCGCGGCGAAATTCGACGCGCACTTTGAACGCATGTGGGACGGTGCGCAGCCGATGGACGAATTTGAGCCGGCAATCAAAGCGCTTGAACCGAAGTAGACCGCGGCGCAATCTGATTTGACGTCCGTCAACCCGCCCCTGCGTCCGCCGTGCTAGAAATGCTGTCCAGCGATAGGGCTGCGGAGGCAACGGGGAGGCGACAACGCTGCAATGGCTCCGACGCCGCCAACAGGCCGAACGGCTGGCGCAAGCCGACGCCGAGGCGCTCATCCGCGACCATGGCGGCGAGGCCTATTCTGAGGCCCGCCAGCGCGAGCGTGACGTGGTCCTGCCGGACGGGACGACTTACGCCGGCCGGACGCCGGCGCACTGGCGGCGCGTCGTGCTGATCGTGGCGCGCAAAACGGGTAAGCAAGTCGGCGTCGACACGGCGACGCGGATGCTCGGGCCGGGCGACGAATGACGAGAACGGCCGTCGGGACGAGTCGGCGGCCGCTTCGTTTGAACCTCTAGGCGACTTTCGCCAGGATCTTTTCCATCTCCGCCGCCGTGAATGCGCGCATCGTCCTGGATTGGGCGTTGCCGAGCTTCGCAGTGCTGAGTCGAAATGCCGCGGAGGCGATCTCGTCAGACGACTCCGAAATCGCCACTATATCGTACTCGCCTTCCAGCCAGAGGACTTCCTTTACTTTGATACCCATGTCGGCCGCGGCCTTCTTCGCAGCCTCGGTCCGCTTGACAGTGTCTTTGATGTTTCGAAGCCCTTGCTCAGTGAACTTGAAGAGCGTGACATAGGTCGCCATTGACGTTTCCTTTGCTGCTGGGCCGCAAAGCAATGATGCACAAGCGTCGGCCGGCCCCAGCAAAGCCGCGCTCAGAGCGATTTCAGCACTGTTCTGTGAATTTAACAATGCAGCTCAATCTGGCCGCGCGCTGTGATCCGGGACGGTAGCGATCGCGCGCAAGCGTCGCACAATATCGCGCGACAGAACTCTGGGGGCACGCAAGGCAGCGCCGCAAGCGCGATCTCGCTCGTGGCCGCATGGACTGGCCCGCTCACGCCGTCTCGATCCGCACGCTGTACACTGGCGAGCGCGAGGTTCATCAAAGGCGAGCGGTCGCAAAAGTCAGATTGAGCCGATCGGCAGGACGCCGATGAATGTCCGGTGTACGTCGACTCCGGCCGTCCGTCGCAGAGATCAAACTCCTTCCGAAGCGTCGAGCGAATCCGTTCTTCCTACCATTCTCGTTAATCGCCTATCTGATCGAATGCCCGACACACCCAAACGCCTTACCCCCGGCACCGCGAAGACGTCGCGGATGCGCTCGCCTTCGCCTTGCGCTTCCAGGGCCGCAAGCGCGTCCACAACGCCGATGAGATCATGGCGGAGATCGCCGCCAAGCGGCTCGTCGAGCATTTGGAGCGCGCGGGCTTCGTCGTTATGAAGCGCCATTGCCTGCGAGGCGCCGTCCTCCCGCTCGCCGCTCGCAACGATACGCAGCACGTCATCAGGCAACGGCCGCTGTAACTCCAGGGTCGGGCGTGTCCGCGTCAAGCCAATGGTCGACTTCGGCGGGCGACGTCAGGATAACCGGCATGGCCTTGGGATGGATCGGCGCGACGATCGCGTTCGCCTCGGTCGTCAGGAAGCCGAAAAGCTCATGGTCCCCCTCGACGGGCGCGCTCTTGGGACCGCGCACGCCGCGCCACGGCGTCCATAGGCCCGCAAAGGCGAAGAGCGGCCTATCCTCGCCGAGCGCGAACCACATTGGCGTCTTGCGGGGCTTTGTGTCGGCGTATTCGCAAAACGACGTCGCCGGGACAATGCAGCGGTTCCGTTTGCCAAGCCACCCTCGCCAGTGCGGGCTGCTGACGTTGCGGATGTTTGTGTTCGGAGCGCCGCCGAACTGCGGAGGACCGGGCATTCCCCAGCGCGCCACGACAAGCTCGCGCTCGCCATCGGCCCCGACGCGAACGATCGGCGCGAGTTGGTCGGGAAAGATGGCGGGAAAAAGCGGCAGGTTGCCCGCGCGATCATGCTTTGCGGGAAAGAGATCGCGAATAGCCGCTTGGCCCTTGGTCACGCTGTAGAGGTGCACATTATGTAGCGAGCGAGCAAAGTGCGCCAGCGGTCGGCGACGTGGCGCGGACCCCTCAACTGGGCGCGCAGGGAAACGCCTGTCGCAAGCTCGCGGAGAGCGCGAGGCCGTAGGTTTTGTCGGCCGTCTCGGGGTGATCGACCATGAAACTCTCAACGATCTTCATAGCCTGGTTGCCGGTGAACGTCCCGATCGGGGGCGGGCAGTAGAGAGAGTGTCCTTCGATCGTCCCGGCCCAGGACATTCCACTGGCGAAGGCGCTCGCTATGACTTCGGCGACCGCGGTCATTTCGCGATCCCCATTTTTCCAATCAGCCACGAGAGCCCGTGGCGTTGTATTTGCGGGGCCAGCCCGAGCGGCCGATGTCCAAACGGCTTGTAGGGCCACTGCGGCTATCCTGGCTAAGCTGAAGAAGTTGCACATAAAGTTGCACATAGAGACGAATAATGGGCCAGTCGACGCTTGGGACGAAAGTTGACCACGCCTAGGTGCTCTTTGACTCTCCTCCTCTCAGTAGCGAGAAAATCTGTCGGCGACGCTGCGCCGCGGCGTCCTCGCCCAGGCCATAACTTCGTCGCTGATGATCATCGGCCCCAGGCCGGAGCCGGCGAGCAGGAGCCCTGCTAAAGCGCTGTTCGCCAGATCGTCGTGCGAGCTCGCGCCAGGAGGATGATCGATCGAGTCCCTGCCGCCGCGGGCGGTCCGGCGCTCGAGACTGCAGATCTGCGCGACAAGCCGAGGATGATCGAGCAGTTCATATTTGCCGCTGTTCAGACCCGGCAGCGCGTCGCGGTAAATGTCGGACTTGGACTTCTCGCTTAGCTCATACGAAACGCCAAAAGCCCGGAAGCGCTCGCGCGGCCACTCGCCGCCGAACCGGTCGCCGACGACCTTGCCGACGCGGTAGGTCTTGAGCAACTCGGCGAACTCGCTCGTCACGACCTCGGGGCTGAACGGCGGCCGACGCTCGCGAACCGCGTCGAGCACGGCGCGGCCGTCCTTCTCGCGATGCGCGATCGCCAGCGTCATCGAGTCCGACGAGCCGCCCGACGGGTCCACTGTGGCCAGGTAGCGAACCCCGGAGACAGGCGCCAACTCGTAGCGGCCCGGCACAACCGCGGCGTCCACGACCTCGCGCGAGACGTAGGTCTCGACGTCGGTCCTGAACACCGCGCCGAATTCGGCCGCGGCGCTCGCCGGGTCGGCCTCCGTCGCCTCGTCGATTACCTCCTGCGGAATCGTCGGATTCATCGTTCGCGTGTCGGCCTTCCAAACCAGCACGGAACTCGGCTTCGCGAAATGACGCCTGAACGTGTTCCACAGCACGCCGCGGCGGGCGTGCGGGCTCGACGCGGCAAGCAACATGGCGTCAGGGACCGAGGCCATCGCTGGCCTGATCGCTGCTACGATCTCGGCATCTGGATTCGCGTAGCCCTCGTCGCTGCGCCAAAATGCAATTTCATCGAGCAAAGCGGCGATCAGCGTATAGCCGCGAACGATGCGGAAGCTCGCCGTCAAGATCTCGATCGTCACGCCATTGTTGAGATCGATCGCCTCGGCCGTTTCGCGCTCGACCAGCGCGGCGAGCATTGGCACGCGGCCGAGGAACGCGCGCACATAGCGAAAGATCACTCTCGATTGCCGGCGATCGGTCGCAATCACCATCACGGTTCCGCGCTCGCCAGGACTCAGATACGGCGACCAGTCGATGAACGTCGCGAGAAAAACGGCGATCAAAGCGAAGGCCCAGTCCGCCGCGCTCATCGGCAGGCCGAAGAGCGTTCGGATCCTGAGCTATTTGCGCGCTGGTTTCGCGACCCGGCGACATGGCGAAGTTGGTTCTGTTTCCTTCGGTTCACCCTCGAGCGAGAGCAGGGCGCGATCGTTAGCGGCGATCAGCGCTGCACGAACACCTCGTCAAACGCTCAGCCGAGCGCGCCCGCAAGGGTTGGGAGGTTGAGGGATGACGAGCCCGGCCATCGATATCATCGAGGCCTGCGGCGAAGTGCGGCAAGCTCGCGAAGCTCGTGGAAACCGCCGGCCGGCCGCGCTCACCAACGATCCTAGTTTGCTCCCGGGGGTCGATAGGCGGACGCGCGACGGGCGGCGCCGAACGGGTCTTCTCATGTCTCGCCGCAGTGGCGGGCCCAAGGCGAAAGGCGCTCGTCTGAGGACTTGGTCAGGTTGAGCCATGCGATCGAGCGAAGGCGTATCGGACGCCTGGCGCCTGGCGGCCCTCAACGCGCGCTCTTTGCCGGGATGGGCGCTGGCGCGGCGCTCGGAGCGGGTCTGCGGAGGTGGTGAGGTCAGCGCTCTCATGCTCGGGCGCACGGCTGGAGGCGAAAGCGATCGGCGTTGCGAGGCGGGGCGCGCGGCGACGGTCATCAGGTGTCGATCCTGATCCGGCTCGGCGGCGGGGATCGCGCAGGGCGCGCACCCTCGAACGTCTCGACGATGATCATCCGGCCGCCGCAACATGGGCAACGGCGTTCGGGCAAAGGTGGAAAATCCCCAGATGGCCGGAAGGCCCTATGGCGATGCACTTGCGGTGACGCTCAGCTGGGCCTTTCCATGCCAAGCGCTAAGCACCTGCTCGCGGCAGCTCATCTTCTCTGAAAAGCGGGGTTCCTCGCCTTCGATCCAGTTCCGGCATCGGCCGCTCCAATAGATGCCGCCAACGCGCTTTGAGACGATCCCTTCAAACCCCATTCGGCACGCCTTTGTGAGCGCATGGCCTGTGCACGAACCGCCGTCCTTACTTTCGGTTGACGCGCCGGGATGCTAAACGCCGGGTCCTCCGCCGTGCGCTTCTGCCCAATCCGTCCGCGCGGCGGAACAGGGTGGGGTGCCCGCGGTCGAAGATGCGGAGAACGAACGTGGAAATCTGGATTCCGGCGCGGATAAGCCGCGCTCTCCGAGCTGCCGCTGGGTGGGCGGAGGACCATGACATCGGGATGAAGAATCTCGGTCAGGGGCTGGCGCTTTGCGCGCTGATCGTCATCTGCGCCGTCCTGTTGGGGTCGAGATTCCTTGGGAGGCTCGTTCATGGGAGACGAGCGATCGTGGTCCTCGGGCTTGCTCTCGCGATTCCTGTCGGGGCGCTCGCATACCGATCTCACCCGGGCGCGCGCACGACGAATGCCCCGGGACGAGGCATGAATGAAACCGTGGAAGAAAATGCGAGAATGACCAACTGGAAAACAAGCGTCGAGCAGGCGCTGACAGAGGCGGAGGCCAGAGACCAGGCTCGACAGCAGGACGCAGCAACCGCGGAAGACGGCGTCGATGCGACCAAAGCGTCGAACATCGCGGCGCAAGAGGGGCAGACGACGCGGATCGATCCGGGCGCCGCACGAGAACCCGCGAAAAAACAGGCGGAGACTTTGAACGCGAGCAATGAGGACGGGGCTGCCGCCGCCGAGACCAAGGCGGCAAGCGCGTCAAGCGTGGCCAAAGTGGCGATCGCGGCGATTGACGCGAAGCGGGCAGACACGAAGCGGGCGAATGAGACGAAAGGATCGGAGCCATTTTCCGACAGCTCCCCGACCGCCGGCGGTCTAGACGAGCAAACGGGGAGCACAAGTCGATTGAATGGCTGGAGTTGGCGAGCGGAATTTTATAGAGCGACGAAGGAGACGGATGATGCTGAAGTCGCGCGCAAGAACGCCATAGCGAGACACGCAATGACCTATTCCTGGGTGACCACGGATGGAACGGGCCATTCCTGGGTGCACACGAGGCCGATTTATTATAGCCAGAAAGATTGAGAACGAGCGAGAAAGTATCACACACGTATCCTCAACGAGGAGCACGACGTCCGTTGAGTAGATCACGATGGCGTTATCCTGCGCTAGAACTCTGCCCGTCGCTTTAGGACGACGACGACGTTGACCCCGGTTCCAGATGCTCGATAAGGCGGTTTTGCCCACGATCTCCGCCATGAGACTCGTCGGCGTTGTGGACACGCATGCGCCCGCTGAATCGCAGCGCGAAGCCGAGCGCGTCGGCGAGGTCTTCCGGGTCTGCGGGTGTGAGCCCGTTCGGGCGGGTCAGCCATGTCGCGATCGTAGCGCGAAGGCCGGGAACCAAGCAAGAACGACTTTCCTCGACGTAGCGGCCCGAGGCGCGGTAGTGTCTCAGCGAACAGGCGGGACGACGGCGATGTCTGGCATTGATTTCTACATCAGCAATATCGAGGACGTCACGCTTCCCGCGATGCGTAAGGAATTGGAGCTATTCAAGTCCGGGCAACTGCGGTCCGGCAAACGCGAAGTGTCCGGTCCATGGAATGATACAACGAATGACCAAATCCAGAGAGTCAGACGCGCCATTGCTGAATATGAATCGATCTTGGCGGCCCTGCGCAAGGGGGAGGTTCCTTAGTCCTGACCGGACCTAATGGCGAGAAGCGCCCGCCCGATGTGCAACCTCTACAGCATCGCCAAAGGCCCGCAGGCGATCCGCGAATTTGCTCGCGCCACGCGCGATACGACCGGCAACCTACCGCAGAGCCCAAGCGTGTTTCCCGACTACTCAGCTCCAATCGTCCGTAACGCCACAGACGGCGTCCGCTAGATTACAATGGCCCGCTGGGTATGCCTTCGCCAGCCTTTGTCCTCAAGGGCCGCAACTCCCATGTCAAGGCGATCACGGCCCCAAATGGGCGAGCAGCGAACTCTCTCGGAGGCGCTGGAATGTCCGCTATTTTGCGCGCAGCCGACGGCCGGTGCGGACGTTTTGCGGACATTCCCGATCGATATGGCCTACGTACGCAGTAGGGGAGAAAGCGGTCGTTCGGACCAACGGGCCTACCTTGTCGAAGGAACTGGAATCAAAACAAATAGCCAACTCTCAATTGAGTCTTGAAGGTGTACACCGGAAAATCCTTGATGATCGGAATGCCGAACTCGGCCGAAATCACGATATGCTCGGTCGGCTTCCAGCCGACCATGAAGTTGAGCGGCAGAAACAATCGGCCCGTCTGGTTCCACACTGGCGTTCCATAGTTCCATCGAATGTCCGGGCTCGGGTAGAGCGTGAAGAACAGGTTGTGCGGCAGATTGATGTTGAGGGTCGGCGCAATACGCAACTGCCGCAACATGCGGCCGTCGTCGTTGCCTTCGAAATCGATTCCATAACGCACCTGCGGCGCGAAATAACTGCCCGGACTGACCTCCGGAAGCATGGCGCGGACGACGAAACCCGTGACCTGTTCCCAGGCGTCCGTCGCCACTCCGTTGGTCGAGGTCGGCGCGATCAGCTGCCCGCCGAGCGCGACTGCCCAGCGTTGATCGAAGTCACGCACGATCCACGCCTGAGTGAGCACGTTGCCAAAGCCGGAGACGGTCGCGCCGGTCGGATTCTGGGGCGTCACTCCGTTTGTCCACACGACCGGAATTTCGGTTCGGAAGTTCAACTCCCATTGCGGCGCCAGCCTGAACGGCGCCTCGATCCGGGCGAACGGGGTGTTCGTTTCGACGCGTTTGGTCGTTCCCTCTTCGACGCCCGGACCGGGGGCTTCGGTGTAGCGGTCAAGGAGCTCGATCTTGCCCAACGGCTGGGTTGGATCGTCGCCGGTCCCGTTTGCGAGGTCGGGGCGATCCGGGTCGGCAAGAACCGGGCCCGCCACGCTCAGCGCCGCGGCGACGGAAGCGCAACGCGCAAGGGTGAGAAGTGACTGTCTCTCTTGCGCGTACAAAGTGTGCGCCAGCTCCAGAAGCCCTGTCGCCACGAACGGCCGCTCACCTCATCGCCGCGAGATTCCTCCAGAAGGTCTCTAGACTCTGCGTCCCGCCAAAGAGTGTGGTGAAATTGGTGGAATCGACCAGAACGATGTCTCCAGCCCTCTCATCGTTCGGCGGCATCCACAAGAGGCAGTTGAACTCCCGGGCGCCCGCCTCAGTGAAAGGATGCGGACGGTCGAGGTCGATCGGCTGCCGCGCGAGCACTCGGACGGAATCCGCGCCTCCCGTCAGTTCATAATGCGGCAGATGCGGGTGGAAGTTGAGGGTCGGGACGTTCTGCAAGAGGCCAAGGCTGTCGGTGTCGTGGAAGGCGGTGAGCGGAGCAATTTCGTTTGTGCCTTTTACCAGCGCCGGCCGAAGGCCGTAGGTGTTGTGTACAGGAACGCCAAGCCCCTTCATCAACGAGCGCGTATATTGCCCAAACCGCTGCTGGCGAGGCACGAGCGGGTCGCCGTGGTGCAGATATTCCATCTGGCGTTGCTTCATGTCGCTGGTGAAGCCAACGTCATGATGGGGCGCAAGCAGGAGACAGGCGCCGTCCCGCTTCAACCATTCGCGGATCGCAGCGATCTCCTCCGGCGCCGCCTCCTGTTCGGCGACAATGTGATCGAGTCCGAACACCATCAGCGTGTCGGCGTCGGCGAGAATGCGTTCATCGATCGGCAGCTTGTATCCGGCCTGGTCGATGCGCTGGAAGACAGCGACCGGATGCCCGGTCGTTTCGCCGGCGATCTTCTGGAAACTGAGCGTCGAACGGTGAAACAGCTCGAGCGTTCCCGCGATGCCCTGGAGAAATTGCGCCGCGCTCCATTCTGGCGTCTCGTAGGCCGGCCAGGCGACGCGGCGGACTTCCGTCATCGTCGAGAATTGATTGTCCATCTCAGCAAGGTCGCGCTGGGACTCCCACGGGTAGCTCCACGTCCAATAGATGCTCACGCGCCGCTTGCCCGGCGTATATTTGCGCGCAATGTGATCCTGATTGTACGTCCGGGCGGAAGCTTGCGCTGACATAGAATCCCTTTTGTTGTGCTCGCGGTTCAGGCCCGGCGCTCTTCGTTCAGTGAGGCGAGATAGCCAAGCGCCTTGAGGCCCGGGAGAAAGAAATACGCGCCGCCTCTTAACGTGGTGAAAGCCGGCAAACCCACGATTTTCTTGCGAATGGGCCGCTTGGGAATCTTGTACTCCAGCGTCCCGTCCTGGGCGCCGATGATCGGGTCGCGTTCGTTGCCGAGCTCGTTGAAGTTCCGGTCGTTTATCCAGACGTTCTGCGCGAACTCGAACTGGCGGATGAGACTCGCGCAGATAACGAAAGCGGCGATCCCGCGTTCGACCCTGTCGTCGGGAGCGCCTTCCGGCAGAGGAGGCCCGTACGGCGCCCCTCGCCGGATCATCCGGCGCCGCTTCATGTTGTGCGCCGTGTCGCGTGGATTCATCCGGCGAATGTGCGAGCCAAGCGGGACCGCGTAGCCGTGCGGGTCCATCTCCTTGTAGGTGAAGTCGTTGTTGCGCTGCATGTCGGCGCCGAGCGCCGGATCGTCTTTTTCCGGCGCGAGCACGAGCGGCGCGCCGCTGCGCCAGCGCCCCATCAGCTTGGCCGCGATCAGTTCCTGCTCCTCCGCGGTGTCGCCCTGCTGCCTGAGAAACTCGCGAAACTTCCCCACATGCTCCTCGAGCCGCCGGTAGGCCATGTAGCTGCCGTTCCGCGCGAGAATTTCGGGCCGCGGACTGTCGGCTATGACGCCGTATTCATCGGGATAGCCCAGGATGAACTCTCCTGGCTTCAAAGGCTCGCCGGTTCCCGGCGTCGGTTCGACGCCGCTTCCCTCGATGGCTGGCTCCGACAACCTGTCGCGGTAGCCAAAATGCTCATGCGCGTAGCCGAACGGCGGAATGGCCTGAAGGTCGAGCACGGAGAGGACTTCGACGCCGGGGCAGCCAGCGATGAGCTTCCCATGTTCCGAGACGCATCGCTCCTGCTCCGCCGAGTCCCGCGCAAAGAGAATGACGATCGCATGCAGATCGGGGCTCGCAAGCCCGCCGACCCAATGTTCGGGAGCGTTCAAGCCGGTGTCGCCGAGCGTCTCCGCCCGCGCCGCCATGCCCTGCTTGAACTCCTCCGGAAACGACGCGAGCGAAGCCTCGTCCAGTCCGAGCGCGCTGAAGCCGTTCCAGGTGAAAGCCGCCGTCACCCAGCGCTTGTCGCCGTCGACGGTGGCGCGCATCGACGCCGCCGAATGAATCGTCTCTTTGATCGCCGACACCCAGGCGCGACCGCCGGCTCCGTCGCGAAACGACAGAAATTCGTATCGTGCGGTGAGCGCCGGGGCGCGCGTCAGCAGCAGGTGCTGGATGTCGTCGAATTCGAGCATCGCGACGTTCCCTGTTTGGTTGACCTTGCTGTGGATGACCGTCAGCTCCGCGCCTTGCAGATGTCCAATCCGACAATCCCGTCCCCGGGAATCACTGCATTTGGTCGAGCATGGTCGAGAACGCGGCCTTCAGTTTGAGGGCTTTTTTGACTTCAGTGGCGCTCACATACGGATATTCCGCATATTCGAGGAAGCTCGGGCATTGATGATCGCGGACAAACTTGACGAAGGCGGCGGGGTTTGTCTGCCAGTCCGTCGGGAAACCCTCGAGATTCTCGAACACTGTCCTGAGGCCGGCGATGCCGAATAGCGTAACCGCGTCTTCGGTATACTTATCGAAGTCGGTGTCGAAAATGCCCTGATACATAAAGTAGGTGTCCCCTTTAATGGGAAAGAGAACCCAGCGCAGGTAATGCAGCTGCAAGACAGCCAGCGCGTCCGGCTGCGCGGCGATCGTGTTCTCAATGTCTTTAGCGTATTTGTAGAAGACTTCTTCCCGGCCGGGGATCACCTTGGCCACGATCGAGAAGCCGTAGCAGGCCGGGGTCTTCGGAAAGATGGGCCCGTAACGCCCCTGCTCGACCTTGTCCTGGAAGTACCCTCCCTTGGGGATCGCCATCGCCGCGGGCTTCGACCAGTCCTGTGTCTTGGATTCGCTCGACATTTAAGCTGGCCCTTCCTTGATGTGTTTCCTTCCGGAAATGATTCTATCGTTGTGGGCTGGTCCTACCGGCGGCGCGCGCGCAGCCGGCAAGAACAGGCGCGCGAGGCGATTGAAGGGACCTCGCAGCAAGGCGTATGGGACGAGCGCCAACAAAGTCGCCGTAAACAGCAGCTCCAGCGGGTAGACAAACTTGGCTGTGATGAGCTGATAGACGAGGTCGAGCACGATCGCCAGGAGGAATGGCGTCATCGCTCCCCGCCAACCCTCGTGGAGCAACTGCAGACGCCTCTCCGGGCGCGTAAGCATCGCCCACAGATAGCCCTGCCGTCCCTCCCTCGCATCCTGAATGCCGGCCCGCAGTGCTAACAGCCCCGCCATCGTCGGCTGGACGTAGAACCGCAAACTCAGGGAGCCATTTGGCCGTGCGAGAAAATTATCCCAACCACGGCCGACCATTTCTAACAGAACGCTCATAACTCGACGCCGTCGGCGGGACGACAACGATGCTGTGCTCAATCGAAGGTTTAGTCAACCGAGGGAGCGCCTCGTCCATTTTAGGCCGACAATAGGCCGCAGGGCCGGCGCCGGTCTCCAATATGTGGCTTTCCGTCGCGAATGTCGGCTCAGGATCGATCTGACCCATTCGCCACGCAGTCTGGGAACGACCGCTTTTTAGCGCACTCCGGCCGTCCCGGGTTGCGGCTTCGAATGATCGCAGTCCTCCCTTCGCGATGTTCTGCCCGCACCTTGATCAATGCCCGCTCAGGGCGAACCTTTGCCGTTCCCGGACGATGCGGGAAGGCAGGTGTCCTGCCCAATCCTGCCTTCCCGCCGTCCCACGGTGACAGCTGGATCACGCGGTCTCTGACGCGCTGCGGGTGGTTCTGAGCATGATTATTTCGTGGGTGCCGTCTCCGGCAAAGTAATCAATATCGGAAGGACCCAGACGGCCACCACGGCAATCATAGCGCCCGGGACCATTGTCCAACCGGTTCGTTCTGTCAGGACCTGGGCAACATAGGGGGTAAGGCCGCCGAAGATGGCGGTGGCCGAGGTTGCCCCCAGGGCCAGGCCGCTGATGCGGCCTTCCCCGGGGAATTGTTCGGCGGTCGTTATGGCGCCGACCGCGCTGACCGCGCCGGCGACACAAGCGAGAATCACGGCCCCCAAAAGGGCGTATGAAGGCGAGCCCCTGGCCATCAGATAAAATAGCGCGATAGGCAGGATCGCGCTGCATGCGCTGAGAAATATCAGGACGGGTTTCCGGCCAAGCCGGTCAGACAGTGCTCCCGCAAAGGGCGTGACGGCGATGACGGCGACCGCTGCGGCCGTGGATAGCCGAAGCGAGTCGCCCTCACCCAGCTTTCCGGTGGAAATCAGGAATGCGGGAACATAGGTGATCCCTACATAATATGTGATTGATCCTAAGGCAGAAATGGCGAACGCTCGCAGGATGCCGGCGCGATGGTTGGTGAGCGCGTGACGCAACGGGCGCGCGGGCACTGTCCCGCTTGCCTGCTGCCTTTCGAAGTCCGGTGACTCTTCCATTGTTGTACGGGCAATCCACACGCTTGCCGCCAGAACGGCGCCGACGAGAAAGGGGATACGCCATCCCCACGAGTTTAAATTTGCGGAGCTTATCGAATTGACGGTCAGCAAAGAGACGCCGACCGCGAGGAGCCCCCCGACCTCACTGGACGCGGAGGCCATCGACGTGATCAAGCCACGCCTATTGCGAGGCGCGCCTTCAAGCAAGTACGCAACGACCGCGATGTACTCGCCTCCGACCGAAAACCCCATGACGCAGCGGAGGAGAAAAAGAAGCCAGCCGGCCGCAGCGGCGGCCTGAGCATGGGTCGGCAGCAAGGCGGTGCCGAGCATCGACATTGTCATGAGTGCTACAGACAGCAGCATCGTTCGGCGCCGCCCAAACCGATCCCCGATATGGCCAAAGATGATGCCGCCGAGTGGGCGCAAAAGATAGGCAATTGCGAATGCGGCCAGAGTTGTGTTCAGCGCGGTCCCGCCGCCGCCAAAAAATACCCGCGAAAGCACTGTGGCGAGGTAAAGGTAGAGGGTGAAGTCATACCATTCCACAACCGTCGAGAACGCTGCGACTGCAATTGAGGCACGAGACATGCTCTCCTGCGGCGGCGAGAGTTGGTCATTTGTGTTCGCAACTCTCAATGAATCTCCTGTGTTTCTGCCTGCGGGCGGCATGCCATCCATCGGACGGACGGGGGGTCGCATCACCTAGCCTACCGAGGGTCCGTGCTTCGCGGATCGGGCGGGATGTGCATCTCGAGGCCGCGCGCGGCGGTCCAGTGCTGCGCTTCGACCGGCTGGTAATGATAGGGCTGGGTAAGGACGGCGACGTTTTTGCCGCCGGCGCGGAAGTTGACGCAGTGATCGAAGAGCCCCGCTCTATCGCTGAGGAAATTGAAATAGCTGCGCTGGCGATGGCCAATCCCTTCCGGATTGCAGGCGCCGCGGCTGTCTTCTTTCCAGCCGTTGAGCGCGGCGAACGCCGCCGTGGCCTGGGCCTTCGCTTGTTCGCATGCGTTCCGTAGTTGGCGGCCTTCTCGGCAGTACGGCCACTTGCGCCTGTCATCGGCGTCGTGGCGGAGCGCAAGCGCCGTCATATAGGCGCGGTGCGCGTGATCGATTCCTAAGATCGATGCGTCGTCGATTTTCATTTCGCTTGGTTCCTTTCTATGTTGGTGGCGATCAAAACGGACAATCGTCATCGGATGCGGGCCGCGCCCTCAACTCGGAGGTGTGTTCTGTGAGCTTCAGGCCCCGATAGACGCGGATGCGCTCGCCGTCCTCCCGCGACTGACTTATTTTCAGTTCGGGAACCGCCGCGTGAAGATCCCGGCCAAAGCTCTGCACGGTGCCGGGATGTTTGAGGCCCTGGGTCGCGCACCATAGGTTCCAGGCGTTGAAGACGTCGGTGACATCGGCGCTGAAGGCCGGATCGATTTCGCACCGGTCGCGCAGGAAGGCGCCAATCGGGCTCGCCAGATCCTCCAGCTGCTCCACCTCGGTCTTCGCCGATTCCGGTTGCTTGAAGTAGCCGCGCTTCCTGAGCTCGGCCCAGCCGTCGAGCGCCCAGTTGAGAATGCCGGGCAGCTCGGTCAGGAGCTTGCTGGTGAGGGCGTGGTCCTCACGGCCGTAGAAGCTGATCGTCAGCATCAAGAGAATGAAACGACCGGTGAGAGCGCCGCTGGCGTCGGCGAGCCGCGGGAGTTCGTTCGAGATGAGGAAAAATCGCGACGACAGTGTTCCGGTCCATGCCTGTTTGAATTTCCGGCCGATCGTGGTCGAGTCTTCGCCGGTTATCGAAAGCAGCCTTTCGACGATGACTTGTTGGTCGGCGCGACCGCTGAGCCGCGCGTCGGAGATGATGGCAAGGCTTTTGCCGATTAATGGCTCGCGCCCGAAAATCTCGCCCAGGTCTGCGAGCGTCGGGGAGCAGCAATTATGTAACCCGATCAGCCGGTGCAGCACGCGCCCGATCGTGCCTTTGCCGCTGCGCTTCGGCCCTATCAACGCGAACGCTTTCTGCTGGTTCGTATCGGCGGTTAGGAGGTAGCCGAAAATTTCTTGCAGCGTGGCGATCAACTCGGCGTCGTCGGGCCATAGCTGGCCCAGAAACTTGAGAAACTGTTGTGGTTTCGGCGTTCCGGGTCGTAGGCGAAGTCGAGCGCGTTATAGTTGAAGAACGACGGCGTGTGGGGCAGAAGCTTGCGGGTCGGGAGATGCAACAGGCCATTGACGCAGGCGAGGATCTCTACCGGCGCCAGGCCTTCTCTGCCGTCGAGCCATGCGGGCGCGGCGATCTTCTCATCGAGGCAGGCGGCCCCGCGCAATGCGTCGAGTACGCTGCTGACCATGTGCGGGGTCGGCTTTACCGGGCAGAGACCGCCCTTTGTCTTGCTCTGGCATCGGTCGAGGAATGCATAGAGCCTCGCGCGCAGCATGTCGTCGGAGGCTTGCGGCCAGGCGGAGCCGTCCCATTCATAGAAAGCGCCTCGGTGATACTTGAGCGGATTGCCGAGGCCGGACTGAAATAGGCGCGCTGTGTCGTAGGGCGCCTTAACGCTGATGATGGCTCCGCCGGCCTCGCCCTCGGTCGTCGCCTCGCCGGCGTTCGGTTCGCGCCCTCCCCTGTAGTCCAGCCACTCGGCGACCTTCTTTGCCGCTCCCTCGCCGAACGTCTCGGCCAGCGAAAAGGGATTTTCGTCAAGAGTCGAACGGCGCGTCGCTGGCTGTCGTTTGCAGGCGCGCTGGCGGTCACGTTCGTATCCCTCTGCGAAGGATTTGGATTGCCTTGGAAATCCAGCGGGCTTCTCGGCGATCGCGCCGTCGCGCGCCGTGCGCGCCATGTCGCGCCGCTTGTCGCCGGGCTGCCCGGAGGCTGCGCCGACCGCCTCCACGAACACTGCCGCCTGCGCCTCCGACCAGCCGCACCGCGCGAGGAATCCGCCGAGCACGAGCGCTGCGTCGTGGCGGCCGCCGATTTTGGGATGATTGCGGGCTAGCTCCGAGGCGGCGGCGAGGCGGCGCGCGCGCCGGATTAGCTCGTCGCCGTCGACGTCCGCGATCTCGCTCGGGCCGCGCTCCGTCCATTCGATCGGCTCGCCGGTTTCCTTGTGCGTCGACGGTGGGAAGACGGTCTGCGCCGCCAAGCCGCCCGCGCCCATGCGGACTTCGAGCAGCCCGGTCTTGTCCGAGCCTATGAATTTGATTGCGGCGCGGTCCTGCGTCTCGCACAAGTTCGTCTGATAAATCGCATGCGACGCAGGCTTGCTCTTGTGCCCGAAGACGGCGGTTCTGGGCAGGATGTACGGGGCGGCGGCGATCGCCTCGGGGCAATCGAGATCGATGTCGGTCAGGTCGCCTGACGCCGACCCGAGGATGACGCCGACGTTCTGCCGGGCCCCGTTGAAGTATTTGGGCGCGGTCTCGGCGTTGATCCTGAGATCCTGCCAAGCGTCGATCAGCGGGCCCTTCGCGCGGTGCGGGACCGGGATCGGCGACCAGCCGAGCTTAATATAGGTGAGGACGGCTGAGAGCGTGTGCATCACGGCTCGACCTCCCCCTCGATCTCATCGATCGTCTCGCCGATCACGGCGATGCAGGCGCGTAGCTGCTGTGCGCGGATGACCGCAGCCCGCTTGTCGCCCTGATGAGCCGCGCGAGACAGGCGGCGCGCGTATGTCGCGGCTTGGTTGGCGACTTTGTGGATGAAATCGAGTCGCATCTGGTCGGCGGCGAACTTGCGACGCGCGGCCGGCGGGTATGGAAACGAGCATGGGACGACGACGACGTGCACGGGGAGATGGGCGCTCATGGCGCGCTCTCCGCTTCGATCAAGGCCTCGACCGCCTCGTCCCACTACGCCTCGGGATGCTCGACGAGATAAGCGCGCACGCGTTCCGCGAGATCGGCTGGCGTGGCGATCTCCGTCGTCGGCATGGCGGCCAGGGCCTCTTCGACGACGCGTCTGGCATGCTCGCTGCGGATGAACAGGCGGTAGGCGTCCGCGAGCTTGCGGGCGTCAGGGATGACCTTGCCGACGCCATGCTCGGCGACCTTCAACTCCAAGAGGTCGATGAACTGCGGCGAGGTCAGCGCATTCAATTCGACGCGGCGGCCGCTCAGAAGGAACTCGATCTCGTCGGGCAACGCGCCATTGATCTCGAGCCGGCGGCGTTTCTTGTCCAGGCTGCCTTTGAGCGCTACAGGCTCGGACTGCAACCGAAGGCGCTCGACATCGACAAGCCGCAGCCCGAAGTCGACGACGCGGAAATCCTCGCCGGATTTCGTGTTGAACCGGAACCGGCGATTGGTTTGGTGCAACGTGCTCGCGATCGAGAAACCGGCGATATCGAAGTCATGCAGAATGAAGAGCGGGATCCCGTAGCGGGCGCACGTCCGATCAACGACCGTGCGCGCCGCCACGACGGACATGCCCTTGCATGACATGATCGTCAGATCGAACCGCTTGCCGATTTGAACTTGGTCGAGAAGCTCGCCGAAGCCTTCTTTTTCGATGTACAAAATGCCGCCGTAGCGCCCTATGGGACCGTGCGTCACAATGTGCGCGCCGGCGAAGCCGCCCTCGATTGATTCCGGCTCGGCGTAGCTTTCGATGTAGTCTTTCACTGCCACGGTGCCGAGGCCGATCTCGAGTCCCGTGTGTGGCTCGACTAGATGGCCCCGGTCGTCGAACGCAACTCGCCATTCGGGACGGCCGTTCATGTAGTCGACGAGGAACTCTTGAATGAATCGACCGCTATCCAGGTCGTCTATCTGGGCGAGGCGCAAGACATCGGGGCGGGCCGCATAATAAACTTGTCTGGCCTCAGCCCACCAAGCGCCGTCGCCACTCGCGTGATTGTAGGCATTCGCCATGACGGAAAACGCGGCGTCCCTGATCGACATCGGCTTCGAGGCGGCGGTCAAGACGTCCATGCGCCGCAGCCTTGCGCTGGCGTCCCGCTCCTCGGCCTTGCGCTGCCTCGCCATGCCGCGGTCACATGCTTGACGGCGGCGACGACCGCCTCGTCGACCTCGCCCGGAAGGACGACGTCCGACTTTCCCTTGTCGAGAAATGTCAGGCGCGGGGTCGCGACGTGCAGGAAGAAGCCGATCGGCGCTTCATGATCGGCGTATTGCTGGGCAAGGAGAGACTCTAGGCCTTCGTCATAAGCGCCTAGGCATTGAAACGGATTTCCGGTGATCGAAGTCGACCAGTTGAGGCCGGTGACCATGAGGCGATGGCTGTCATTCGGGCGAAAGCTAGCCAAAGATATTTGAAATTTCAGGACGGTGGCGCGAGCAGGTGCGTGGGGTATCCGAGGATGGTTGAGACGCGCCGGGTCTGGCGATCGGAATAGATGAAGGCGGGTCCCTCGATGCGATAGTTGCCCTTCCAATCGATGACGAAGGAGGTATCATTTTCTTCGATGTGGACGGGTTCCGGGTCGCCGTCGCGGGCCAGCCTTGCGGCGAGTTGATCGGACGGGTCGAGCAGCCAGGCGTCGCCGGTTTCGGTAGAGAACAGGACCAGCTGACCAACAGTGACGACGCGCCCATGGCGGTCAGCCGCCCGACGCTGGATGGAGCGGACCTCCTCGGCGAGGCGAAAGCTCTTCCCCTCCACCATCTGTTTGCCCGGTCGACGCCGGATCGCCTTTCGATCCCTGCCGGGTATCGAGGGGGCTGCCATGGATTTGTTCACCAAGCTGTTCGGCGACTTCTTGGTCTTCGTCTATCACTGCTTCGACCGGATTGTCATTCGCGGCTATCTGACGGCGCTGTCGCGGCCCGAGCTGGTCGTCCACTTCTTCCGTGAGATCGTCGGGGTGGCGGAGGTCAGCAAGGAGGCGCTGAGCCAGCGGACGGCCGATTACCAGAATTGGGTGGAAGCCTACGCGCGCAATCACGCGATCCCGATCGAATGGGCCGAGAAGGGGGTACGCAAGGAGGACCACGTGCTGCGGTGGCTGCGCCGCATGGAGAAGCGCAATGCCTACGGTGTCTACTTCATCTTCAAGAGCATGGAGCAAGGGCCGACCTTCCGCATCAGCCTGCCGAAGTACCCGGCCAAGGACCCGCACTACCGCATCGTCGCGCACCAGCGCAGCCGCTTCACGCATTACTACTTCTATGTCCGCGACGAGGCGCTCGGACCGATGGTTGTGCGGGTGGCTTCCTTCTTCCCTTTCCAGACCGCCTACTATCTCAACGGCCACAGCTTCATCGAGCAGGAGCTGAAGCGGGCGGGGATCGGCTTCCGCAAGCATGACAACGCTTTCCTCGCCGTCGACGATGCAGCGGCGCTGCAGGCGTCGGCCGACCGGCTGAGCCCAGAGATCATTCGCCGCCGCCTCGACTACTGGACCCTGATCCTCGGACCGAAGTTCTCAAAGAAGGAGCGCGCCAAGCTCAACCTGTCACGCTTCTACGCCATCTCCCAGATCGAGTACTGCCGCAACTTCATCTTCAGGCGTCACTTTCCCATCCACAAGCTATTCGAGCGCAGCTGCGAACTCGGCCTGTGGCGGCTCAGCGCCGACAAGATCGCCACGATCTTCGGCAAGCGGGTCAGTCGCCGGATGCATGGCAAGCTGGCCACGGTCATCGACCAGATCGAGCACGGCCATCATGTCTTCCGCGCCTACTTCAAGAGCGGCTTCCTCAAACAGTATGAGAAGTTCCTGACCTTTCTGCGCAACGAATTGGTCTCCAACAATCTCACCGACTTCGGCCTGCTTAAGGGGCTCGACCATCTCGATGCCGTGCGGACCACCTTCCAGCTGATCACGGATCGCTTCGCCGGCTTCCAGGCCGAGTGGCTCAACGTGCATGTCGATTTCCCGCTGCTGCAGCGCCTCGCCCATCCGATCACCATCGGCGCGGTGCGTTATCCCGGCCTCAAGATCCACGAGCCGCGCATCATCCGCCTGTTCGAGGTCCTCCTGCATGGCGGTCCTCAGATCGGCGGCTGGACGGCCCGGCAGATCCATCAAGCCGTCCTCGACACCTTCGACCTCTCTGAGAAGACCTACCGCCTGAACCAGCTCCGCTACGACTTGCGCAAGCTCAAAGGACACGGCCTGATCGAGCGCGACGGCTCGCGCTACGCCTACCGGCTCTCACCCAAGGGCGTCCAAGTCGCCCTCCTCTTCCTCTTCTTCCACAAGCGCCTGTGCGGCCCCCTCGCCAACAGCCGCTTCCATCACCGGCCGGACCCGCAACACCGTCCAGACAGCCGGCTCGAAGCCGCCTATCACCGCGCCGACACCGCCATCCAACGCGTCGTCGATCTCTTGGCTGCAGCTTGATCGCCCCGCGCCTCAATGACAATGTTCAACTCGTCTTGTCTATGATCCCTCAGGTAAGAATCTAAAGGCGCATTCGACGAGATACGGAACGCCGTCGACGTCGACCTCGATTCGCTTGTAGCGCCTCGACGAAGACACGCCCGCGATGCAGCTGAACAGATGCGTCTCGCCAATGACGCCAAGATCGCTCGGCTTCACGGGCCGGCCCGCCGATTGCATTGCGGCGAGCAGGCGGCGAATGGCGAAGTCGCCCGCGTCGAAGAAGACGTCGAGACGTTGACGCGAGGCGCCGACGGTCTCGCAAAGGTCGCGCCGTTTGGCGGTTCCGGAGAGGCCGCGAAATTGGGCAATGAAGTCAGCGACCGTTCGTTGAGGGGAGCCGGTCTTTCTCGCTTTGTCGATCTCGGCCGCGATCAGAGTCTTCAGCGACCCTGCGTCGTACCAGTGCGCAGGGGTCGGGTCGGCCGGCGTCCACTTGGTCCACCTTGGATTGGTGGCCGGGCGTCCGAACGAAAGATCCTCCGATGCGAACGAGAGCGTGAGATGCGGGTTGACGCAGAAGAAATCTACCGCGGTGTTATGAAGACCGACCCGCGGCAGCAGCGATGGCCAGAACATCGTGACCTTCGTTTCCGGCGCGGCGGGAATCGCGGAGCGCTGATGATCAAGGCGCGGCTCCCGCGAGACCGGGTCGACAGAGAACGTGATGCGATGCCGAACGCCCAGGCTCTCGATGATGGTGACGCCGGGCTCGCCGCTTAGCGCGTGGGACATGGCGACCAGGCATTGAATGGCGTTGCCTTGCTGACCTCTCGTTGGGCTCACGTAGGCGGCGTTTGACGATGTCCGGTAGGCGTAGTCGAGGATTCGCTCGACTGTCGCTGGCACCAGGCCGGACCCGTTGTCGGCGACGCTGATGCTGTCCTCGTCGACGACGATGGCGACGACCGGCGCGACGCCGGCGCGCTCGCTGGAATCCAACGAATTATCGAGGATCTCCTTCAGCGCCGCGACCGGCCAGTCCTCCGGGCCGTGCCCGATCAGTCGGGCTAGCTCTTCTTTCGACGCGAACTCAGCCAGCCGGCTAATTGTAAATTCGCTGCGAGACAGGACGCCCATTCCGACCTCGGTCGGCACGGTCGGATTCTTACAAATCGGCTTGCGGGCGGCGCTCATCGCCGCCCCCGATGCCGGCCGCGGGCGACTATCCGTTCGGCGGCGGCCGTGGCGGCGAAGGTCGCCTGCCCGACGACGCCCAGCGAGGCATCCCCCGCGCTGCAGCCGCAGCCACGCGTCGCGCCGCTTTCAAGCGCCTCGATCGAGACTTCGCGGACAGCGCCGCAGGCGCACCGGCATAGGGCGCGCTTGCCTAGGGAATCGGTCTGGATCAACGTCCAGGAACCGAAGGCCAGACGCATGACTTGACTTGCCCCTTTCACCTTTTCGGGCTAAGTCACGCGTGCTGGACGTGACTGCCCCGTAGTTGGTGGAGCGGAAGGGACTTGAACCCTCGACGTCTGTGGTTTGGTGGACCTGGCGCCGCGACCTGCCCGCCCCGTGAAACAGAAGGCCGCTCCCTTTTTTGGGAACGGCCTTTTTTCGGGGTTCAGGCGACCAGTTCGGCGTGCTTGCTCGCAGCTGCGCGCGCCTCGTGCGCTTCCTTTTCAAGCTTCGCGCGATAATGCAATCGGGCCTCATTCGAGATGAGGATTCGATTGCCACGTTTGAAAAACGCGACGCCGCCGCCCGCCGCCCATTCTTGGTAAACTTTGGAGCGACTTACTTTCTCGAGTTCGCAATATTCAGGAACCGTGTAGACGTCCTGTGCCACGGGAACTCCTCCAAACATCTTTGCACGATGCTGGATTGCCACGTATTCCCGAGACCTGTCGAAGGGATCTTATCATTGATCCGAGCGCGATTAATCTCCCTAAAGTTGCGGTCGCTGATCCCACTCGCCCGAGACCTCATTCGCTTGGGCTTCGCCGCCGCCTTCAACGCCGAGAATTGTAAAGACGGTTGTCAGGAGCTCAAGAAAGTCTCCGCGAGCCTTTCCTCCCGGCGGTTTTGTCACCGTCGGCTTTTTGCCCGTTCGATAATGAAAATATCGCGCAACTTCCCAAGCGATTTCCTTTTTCTGGATTTTCTCAGGCTGCCCTCTTTTGACATCGACTTGAGCCTTCAGTGCCGCCGTGCGCAGCGTGTCTAAGTTTGTTTCCATCCGTTGAAGAAAGAGAGGCGGGGCCTCCCTGTTCAGCGCATCGCGGGCGGTCGGAGATAGTTCGGTTAGCGCTTTGAAGGCGCTGCTCATTGACGCTCTCACCCGCTGCAGCTCTTTATTCTCCTTAGATTCTTACCTGAGGGATCATAGACAAGACGAGTCGAACATTGTCATTGGGGCGCGGCGCGATCAAGCTGCAGCCAAGAGATCGACGACGCGTTGGATGGCGGTGTCGGCGCGGTGATAGGCGGCTTCGAGCCGGCTGTCTGGACGGTGTTGCGGGTCCGGCCGGTGATGGAAGCGGCTGTTGGCGAGGGGGCCGCACAGGCGCTTGTGGAAGAAGAGGAAGAGGAGGGCGACTTGGACGCCCTTGGGTGAGAGCCGGTAGGCGTAGCGCGCGCCGTCGCGCTCGATCAGGCCGTGTCCCTTGAGCTTGCGCAAGTCGTAGCGGAGCTGGTTCAGGCGGTAGGTCTTCTCAGAGAGGTCGAAGGTGTCGAGGACGGCTTGATGGATCTGCCGGGCCGTCCAGCCGCCGATCTGAGGACCGCCATGCAGGAGGACCTCGAACAGGCGGATGATGCGCGGCTCGTGGATCTTGAGGCCGGGATAACGCACCGCGCCGATGGTGATCGGATGGGCGAGGCGCTGCAGCAGCGGGAAATCGACATGCACGTTGAGCCACTCGGCCTGGAAGCCGGCGAAGCGATCAGTGATCAGCTGGAAGGTGGTCCGCACGGCATCGAGATGGTCGAGCCCCTTGCGCAGGCCGAAGTCGGCGAGATTGTTGGAGACCAATTCGTTGCGCAGAAAGGTCAGGAACTTCTCATACTGTTTGAGGAAGCCGCTCTTGAAGTAGGCGCGGAAGACATGATGGCCGTGCTCGATCTGGTCGATGACCGTGGCCAGCTTGCCATGCATCCGGCGACTGACCCGCTTGCCGAAGATCGTGGCGATCTTGTCGGCGCTGAGCCGCCACAGGCCGAGTTCGCAGCTGCGCTCGAATAGCTTGTGGATGGGAAAGCGACGCCTGAAGATGAAGTTGCGGCAGTACTCGATCTGGGAGATGGCGTAGAAGCGTGACAGGTTGAGCTTGGCGCGCTCCTTCTTTGAGAATTTCGGTCCGAGGATCAGGGTCCAGTAGTCGAGGCGGCGGCGAATGATCTCTGGGCTCAGCCGGTCGGCCGACGCCTGCAGCGCCGCTGCATCGTCGACGGCGAGGAAAGCGTTGTCATGCTTGCGGAAGCCGATCCCCGCCCGCTTCAGCTCCTGCTCGATGAAGCTGTGGCCGTTGAGATAGTAGGCGGTCTGGAAAGGGAAGAAGGAAGCCACCCGCACAACCATCGGTCCGAGCGCCTCGTCGCGGACATAGAAGTAGTAATGCGTGAAGCGGCTGCGCTGGTGCGCGACGATGCGGTAGTGCGGGTCCTTGGCCGGGTACTTCGGCAGGCTGATGCGGAAGGTCGGCCCTTGCTCCATGCTCTTGAAGATGAACGTAGGCATTGCGCTTCTCCATGCGGCGCAGCCACCGCAGCACGTGGTCCTCCTTGCGTACCCCCTTCTCGGCCCATTCGATCGGGATCGCGTGATTGCGCGCGTAGGCTTCCACCCAATTCTGGTAATCGGCCGTCCGCTGGCTCAGCGCCTCCTTGCTGACCTCCGCCACCCCGACGATCTCACGGAAGAAGTGGACGACCAGCTCGGGCCGCGACAGCGCCGTCAGATAGCCGCGAATGACAATCCGGTCGAAGCAGTGATAGACGAAGACCAAGAAGTCGCCGAACAGCTTGGTGAACAAATCCATGGCAGCCCCCTCGATACCCGGCAGGGATCGAAAGGCGATCCGGCGTCGACCGGGCAAACAGATGGTGGAGGGGAAGAGCTTTCGCCTCGCCGACGAGGTCCGCTCCATCCAGCGCCGGGCGGCTGACCGCCATGGGCGCGTCGTCACTGTTGGTCAGCTGGTCCTGTTCTCTACCGAAACCGGCGACGCCTGGCTGCTCGACCCGTCCGATCAACTCGCCGCAAGGCTGGCCCGCGACGGCGACCCGGAACCCGTCCACATCGAAGAAAACGATACCTCCTTCGTCATCGATTGGAAGGGCAACTATCGCATCGAGGGACCCGCCTTCATCTATTCCGATCGCCAGACCCGGCGCGTCTCAACCATCCTCGGATACCCCACGCACCTGCTCGCGCCACCGTCCTGAAATTTCAAATATCTTTGGCTAGCCTTGAGCGGCCGCGGACTTCGGCTCAGCGCCTTTAAATCGGATTCCGACAAACTGTCCGTCGGCACAACCGACCGCGACTGCAATTCGCGTACCCGTTTCTCTTCTTCGGCCGAGCGCGCATCCAGCTTCATTCTCACCAAACGTCGGGCGGCTATGCCAGGGATCAAGTCCTTCACGGGATCATCCGAGGCCGCCGGAAGCCGGAAAAAAGCCGCTTCGATCGCCCAGTGGTTCACCATGCCGGATCTTCGAGGAGACCGGCGCCGTCTTCCGTCTCGTCCATGGCGCTCATCGCCGCCCCCGCTCGCGCGCGGCGTCGACCGCTCCAGACCATGCAGTAAGAGCCGCGCGCATCGCATCCCTACGCGTCGACCGGTCGTAGTGGCGGCCCGTGACATGCCGCGGAACGTGGCCGGCGATACGCTCTGCAACAGTTTCGTGACCGAGCTCGATGAGACCCGACAGGCATGTTCGGCGCAGGTCGTGCGTTGACGCGCCGACAATGCCAAGGCGAGCGCACGCTCGCGCGAAGGCCCGCGACAAACTCTCAGGGTGCAGGTGTTTCGCGCGCTTCGAGCCGTCCTCGGCCGGAAACACGTAAACGGCGGCTTTCTTCGCGACCGCCTTGAGCTTGCGTAGCTCATCGGCCGCCGCGGGCGGGAGCGGCAACGTGCGTAAGCCGGCGCTCGTTTTCGACGTCGTGACGCTGACCGTAGGCGCGTCGCCGTCGAGGCTAACTGCGCGCCACTCAAGCGAGCATGTCTCGAGCGCTCGAAGGCCCAAGCGTAACGTTAAAATTAGCGCAATGCGGGTTGGCCAGCTGACCGGGACTGGCGGCGGGTCCGCCGCCAGCGCCTCGACGAGGCGGCCGAGCTCGTTGACCGTCGGATCGGGCCCGGCCAGGACTTTGCCGTCAAACAAGATGCGGTCGCGCGGTACTTCCTTGGCGGGTTTGGAGAGGCCAACGGTCGGGTTGAGAGCGCCAATGACGCCCCAGCCGTGAGCGTTCTTGAACATACGCCGAGAGGCCGCCAGAAGCTTGTTGGCGTTGGTCCCGTTCGACCGCCCTTCCCGCTTGAGCCGCGCGGCGTAGTCCGCCACCGCCTTTCCAAAGTCGATCGGTTCCAGATCAGCGAGAAGGCGATCGCCGAGCGCGGGCGCCAGCACACCGGCCAGAAGGTCACGTTCGATCTTCATTGTCTTGGCAGCGATCTGGCCTTCTCGCCGGACGAGATATTCCTTAATCAGGTCATCGAGCGTCCCAAGTTTGATCACACCGGCGCGCGCGCGCGACGCTGATCGAGCGTTGGGTCGCGGCCTTCTCGCGCGAGCGACTTCATTTCCCCAAGCTTGCGCCGGGCGTCGGCGACCGAAAACGCCGGGAAACTGCCGATGCGGGTCCGCCGAGGGTTGGGCTCACCCTTCCTGCGAGTGCGTCCCTGAAATGTCTTCGTTCCGCTCGGCTCCAGGCAGATGTCCCGACTGCCACTCGCGCTCCGCCGGCGGGCGGACGTTGCTGAGCCAGGCCTGCCAGCCTTTGTCGGTTTTGGGCAGCTCTCGCTTGTCTCTCGCCATTTTCGTGTCCCGTGACACGCCGCGAGACACATAAACCGTGGACGGGCGTGTCTCGTGACGGACTGTTGTGTATCATAGCGGACACAGTTGAGCAAGCCCTTCCGAGACACGGATAGTCGGCAACCGTCGGGAAATGCGCACGTTTTTGTTGATATTGTTTGGAATTTTATTGGCGACTCCGGCAGGGCTCGAACCTGCGACCTGCCGCTTAGAAGGCGGCCGCTCTAATCCAACTGAGCTACGGAGCCGAATCTCGATCAACCGCCGCGCCGTTCGTGTATTGCTTCAATGCGACCATGGAACGATGCGGTTCGGCAGGAAATTGTCGGAATAGGAGAGGATCTTACGGGTGGCCGGCTTCGGCTCTTCCACCCGGTAGGCCACCCCATTGCGCTGAGCGTAGGCGATCGCCTCCTCTTTCGTGTCGAAGCGCAGCCTCACCTGCGACTTCATGTCGCTCGAACTCGTCCAGCCCATCAAGGGATCGATCGAGCGCGGGACTTCCGGCTCGTATTCGAGCACCCACTTGTTCTTCGCCTGGCCCGACTGCGTGGCGCTGCGGGCGGGCAGATAGATGCGAGCGGTCATCTGCGGCTCTTCAAGTCGACGGTCAAGGCCAAGCGGCCGGCGCAGCCGGTTTCGAACCGGTTTGATCTCTTGGCGCCGAGCTTCGAGAATCCGACCGAACCGCCGCGAGGCCTCAGGCTGGCTTTTAGGATAGGTTCGGCGTTCTGACAACGGGTGTGGTGATGTTCCTCCGGGATCCTCGAGGAGCACAGCGGCGGCGCTGAGGGGGCCTTCTCGTTGGCGCTCCGCCCTCATTCTGAGGAGCCCGCGAAGCGGGCGTCTCGAAGAACGAAGGTGCGCTTTGGCGCCCAGCGAGCATCCTTCGGGGCCCTTTGCCGTTCGGCAAAGGGCCCCTCCGAATGAGGACCGTGCTGCTTGGGAGTTACTCGACCAGTGGAATAAGTTGGCCGCGTTCTCGTAAGACCTGATTTTGGTGGCACTCACGCCGGCAGTAAGGAGTTTGCGACCTTGTTTGCCGGGTCGCCAATGGTATTTCACTCACCCCGGAGGGCCGTTATGGCTCCTGTGACACCATACGCCGTCGCTGCGCTCGTCGCCGTCTTTGGGGCTCTAAGTGTCCAGCCGCCTGCTTCTGCGGCAGCGATAAGTGATCTTTTCGTATTCGGCGACAGCTATTCCGACACTGGCGCGTACGGCGATCCGACCAATGGAAAGACTGCGGTCGGATATTTGGCGAATGATTTCGGAATCACGCTCGCCACCTCGAAGAATCCGGATCCCGGAACCGATGGGGTCAACTTTGCCGAAAGCGGCGCCCGCGTCTTTGTCGAGCCGAAACCTCCGGACACGCAACCCAGGAGCCTGACCCAGCAGGTCGCGGAATTTCAGAATTACGTCGCCTCGAACAAGGTGAAATTCAATCCGCGCACGTCCCTGTTCTTCCTGCTCGGCGGGCTGAACGACCACAAGTATGTCACATCGGCGCAGGTGAAGGCTGCGACGCTGGCGCAGGTGACCGCGCTCCATGACCTCGGCGCCCGTCTGTTCGAGATCGCCCTGCTGCCGTCAAAGGTCCCTGGGTTCGCCGACAGCGCCGACAACCTCAATCCCGGCTACAGGGCGCTCATGCCTGAGCTTCAGGCCAAATTTCCAGACGCGGTGTTCGGCCTCAGCAACTGGGGACCCGACTACGACGCCATCATAGAGAACCCTTCGAATTATGGAATGACCAACGTAACCGATCCATGCCGTGACGTCTTCCATCGGGACGCTCCGACATGCTCTACGCCCGCCAGCTACTTTTATTACTACAATGACCATCCTTC
The DNA here is from genome assembly GCA_963758335.1 of uncultured Alphaproteobacteria bacterium. Classification (GTDB taxonomy): domain Bacteria; phylum Pseudomonadota; class Alphaproteobacteria; order Rhizobiales; family Beijerinckiaceae; genus Roseiarcus. Next base: position 1,254,245 of record CAVWVF010000006.1, read on the forward strand.
GGATGCGGCGCATCATATTGTCGGCGACGAGCTTTACGCCGAGGTCCTCCGCCTTCCCTCCGTCCCGCAGTCCCCAACTCTTCGACTTGGGCAATGACGCTATCGGCCGAGGGGAGCCGCAGCCTTTTGGCGCGCGCGCCCGAACATCAATGATTTCAGAAAGGTGAGATGGTCGGGGCAGCCGGATTCGAACCGGCGACCTGAAGTACCCAAAACTTCCGCGCTACCGGGCTGCGCTATACCCCGAATTCGTCGCCGTCGCTAACATGGGCGGGCCTTTCGAACAAGGCAGAGCCAGACCTTCAGCCGGGACAATTTGCCAGCGCCCAAAAGCCTTCTCCCGCCCGCGGGAGAGGGGCTGGGGTGAGGGCAAGCCGGCCTCGGCTCCTGCCCGCGCCCGCACATCACCGGCCAAAGTCGCATGAAGTCCATGCAGCGAGCGCATGCAATGTCGCTCAGTGCAAGGCTCCGGCGATTTTCCTCACATGGGGTGTTTCGGGTCAAGCTCATTCGTTTGCGCCGGCCGCTGGCGTGTCACCCGCGAAGCGGGGCGAAGCGCAGCGGAGCAGGGAGCGAAGCGACCTTGACGCGCCAGCGGCCGGATACACTGTCACGAGCGAGCGCGCCCTTGCGCGCTCTTGGCTGCCTCTGTGGTCTTTGCCGCGCTCATTCATTTTGGCATTGCGCATCTCCTTTGGCGTTTGGATCCGAAGCGTGAGCCCGTCTTTCGCATGCAGCCTTGACGGCCGCATCACCTCACATCCGGTCGAGCTTGTCGGGGCTCGCACCATAATCCCTCATGCTCGAGGGCGTCGGGCTCGGGTTGGCGGGGACCATCCTGTTAAACGGCGTGTTTCAGCCAGGCAAAGCCGCGGTCACCGCCCGCCCGGATCCGGCGAAGCCGTCGCGTTCGGCTTCGCTGGAATGGGGTTGAGTCATTAAGCCATCGTTGGAGCGTCGGCGTAGGATTGAGCCATCGGGTCAGGCCGCCTTGAACACCGCGCCCTCGGGAACGACGCCTTGGGTGACATAGCGCCACAAGGCGACGAGCAGTTTGCGGGCCAGCGCCACGATGGCGATCCGGCGGACCCGTCCCTTCGCGGCGCCGACCCGCGCCCGAAACCAGCGGCTCAACGCCGAGTCCGGCTGGTGACGCAGCCAGAACCAGGCCAGCTCGATCATGGTCTTGCGCAGGCGGCGGTTGCCCGACTTCGAGATGCCTTGATCCCGTTCGACGCCGCCGCTCTGCCAGGGGCTGGGCGCCAATCCGCCGTAAGCCGCCACCTGGCGGCGGTTGGCGAAGCTGCGGAACAACAATTCCAGCCAGAGGAGCGAGGCGAACTCGGGGCCCAAGCCCTTGAGCTCGAGGAGCCGGGCGGCGGGGTTGGTGCGCTCCTCGGCTTCCGTGCGGATGAGCGCGTCGCGGGCCCGTTCGACCGCAGCCAGTTGCGTCGTCGCCAGCGCGATCCGATCGAGCTCCCGGCGTATTTCCGCCTTCAGCAGCGGCGGCAGCTCGCCGTCGCCGGTTCGCAGCGCCTCGAGCCGCTCAAAACGATCGCGCCGAAGCGGGTTGTAACCCCGGATGCCTTGGCCGCTGAGCAGGCCCCTGACCCGATTGGTGTGCTGAATGCGTTCCTTGAGCAGCGTGCCGCGCTCGCGCGTCAGCCGCCGGCGATCCTCTTCTTCCGGGCTCGGCGCGCGAACCATGGAGCAGACCCGCCGCTCGCCGCGAGCCCACGCCATCAGCGTCCGCAACAGCGTCTCGCCGTCGATCGCATCGGTCTTGGCTCGCCGATGCCGCCGGTCGACCGCAATCGAAGCCGCATCGACCACGTGGCTCTCGATCCCCTCGGCGAGCAGCAGGCGATGGATCCAAAATCCGTCCAATCCCGCCTCCTGAATGACGATCGCTCTGATCGGCACGCCATAGCGCTGCTCGGCCTTCGCCCTCGACCGCGAAAGAAGGTCGAGCAGGCCGGCGCCGTCCCCACCCTCGACCACATGCCTGGAAAATTTCTCGCTGCCCGGACTGTTGATCGTCACAACCCATTTCGATTTGCTCAATTCGAGCGAGGCGAACAGCGTGATATCATTCGCGCGGGCGGTGGTCGCGACAACGGTCGCGGAGGTGATTAAATGCATCGGTTGCCTCCATGCTGGTGTGGAAGATCAGCCTACCAAGGGTCCGGCCGCCGTCCACCCGCATAGGATCTGTTATCGCTCTTCCGCCGCCTGTTCCTGCCCTGTTAAGCGGGAATTATCTCCCTGTTACACTCCTGATTCCGCGCGCAATCCCGTGCTGGAGAATTTTCGCGTAAGCTACTGGGAATGCATCGTCTTTGCGGCGTCGATCCTGCCGATACGCGGTCGATTCTTCCTGTTTTCTCCCTGTTTAACAGGAGCGGGAACGCCGTATCAGGCGCCGGACGCGGGCGACGGCCCTGCGTCAAGTGCGGCGCAGTCATGCGCGCCTGCCTTCGGTCACTTCTCCGGCAGGTTGAGCCGGATGTGGAGCTCGCGCAGCTGTCGCGCCGTCACAGGCGCCGGCGCGCCCATCATCAAATCCTCGGCGCGCTGGTTCATTGGGAACAGCACCACTTCGCGAAGATTCTCCTCGCCGGCGAGCAGCATGACGATCCGGTCGATCCCCGGCGCGATGCCGCCGTGCGGCGGGGCGCCGCACTGGAAGGCGCGGTACATGCCGCCGAACTTCTCCAGCAGCACCTCCTCGCCGTAGCCGGCGATCTCGAAGGCCTTCACCATGACGTCGGGGCGATGGTTGCGGATCGCCCCGGACGACAGTTCGACGCCGTTGCAGACGATGTCGTACTGGAAGGCCTTGATGGTCAGCGGGTCCTGGCTTTCCAGCGTCTCGAGCCCACCCTGCGGCATCGAGAACGGATTGTGGGAGAAGTCGATCTTCTTCTCCTCCTCGTTCCATTCGTACATCGGGAAATCGACGATCCAGCAGAATTCGAACACGTCCTTGCTGCTGACGCCGAGGTCGTTTCCAATGCGCATGCGGGCCGCGCCGGCGAGCCTGGCGGCCTTGTCCGCCTTGTCGCAGGCGAAGAACACCGCATCGCCCGCCGAAAGCTTGCCCTTCGCGACCAGCGCCCTCTGCGCCTCGAGGCTCAAAAACTTGGCGATCGGCCCCCTGCCGGCCAGCGCCTGCCCCTCCCCTTCGAAGATGATGTAGCCGAGGCCCGGCGCGCCCTCAGCCCTCGCCCAGTCGTTGAGCTTGTCGAAGAACGAGCGCGGCTGCCGCGCCGCGCCGGGCGCCGGGACCGCCCGCACCACGCCGCCGGCCTTGATGACCTGCTTGAAGGCGTTGAAGGTCACGTCGTCACGCTCGAACACCTCGGTCACGTCGGCGATCTTGATCGGGTTGCGCAGGTCCGGCTTGTCGACGCCGTATTCCAGCATCGCCTGGGCGTAAGGGATCAGCGGGAATTCCTTCGTCACCGGCTTGCCGCCGCCGAACTCCTCGAACACCCCGCGTAAGACCGGCTCGACCGCCGCGAACACGTCCTCTTGCGTCACGAAGCTCATCTCGATGTCGAGCTGGTAGAACTCGCCCGGAGACCGGTCGGCGCGCGCGTCCTCGTCGCGGAAGCAGGGCGCGATCTGAAAATAGCGGTCGAAGCCCGCCACCATGATGAGCTGTTTGAACTGCTGCGGGGCCTGCGGCAGCGCGTAGAACTTGCCCGGGTGCAGGCGCGAGGGGACGAGAAAGTCGCGCGCGCCTTCGGGGCTCGAGGCGGTGAGGATCGGCGTCTGGAACTCGAAGAATCCTCCTGCCTTCATGCGCGCGCGCAGGGAATCGATGATCCGCCCGCGCAGCATGATGTTCTGGTGCAGGTTTTCCCGCCTGAGGTCGAGGAAGCGGTATTTCAGCCGCGTGTCTTCCGGGTACGGCTGGTCGCCGAACACGGGCATCGGGAGGTCGCCGGCCGGACCCAAGACCTCGATCTCTCGCACATAGACCTCGATGAGGCCGGTCGGCATGTCTGGGTTCTCGGTGCCGGGCGGCCGCTTGCGCACCGTCCCGTCGACCCGGACGACGAATTCCGAGCGCAGCTTCTCGGCCTGCCGGAACGCCGGCGAGTCCGGATCGACCACGCATTGGGTGACGCCATAATGGTCGCGCAGGTCGATGAACAGCAGGCCGCCGTGGTCGCGGATGCGGTGGCACCAGCCGGACAGGCGGACCGCTTCGCCGTCCTGGCCAAGGCCGAGGCCGCCGCAGGTGTGCGTGCGATAGCGATGCATGAAAAGTCCGCCTTTTGACCTTCAGGTTGAGCGAGAGGTGCGCTGCCTAACGGAAAACGCAGCGGGGGGGGGGAAGGTGGGAAAGCCTTAAGACCAATCGCTAGTTGGCGAGCCCGCCGGATATTCGCGCGAGCGAAAGCTCCAGGCCTTGGATCCATTGAAGCCGAAATTTGGCGCGCCGTCGAAGTAAAGGATCGGGGTCAGCATACATGAATTCGTCGGGCATGACGGTCTTCCTTCGGCTCGCGCAGAGCGCCCATCCTACCAGGCCTCCGCCCGAGAGGCGCCCGGCCTAGCGGAAAACAGAGGAAGGGGAAAGCGATTGTCCCGGTTCGACGCGAAGCAGGACGGGCGGCGGCTGCCGCTGCTAAGGGCCCGGGTTCGACATGCGAGACAACCGGCCCTGCCTCATACTCCGTCGGATTTCGGCTGCGGCCGCGATTCTCGACCCGTTTCCATGGGTCTGCGCAGGTGCTTGAGCGACTTCGCGACCTGCCGCGCGGCCGGGGCTCGCCTTTGCTGTCGACGTGGAGCGTGAGGCGACATATCCTTCCGCCGCCCCTTTGCGAACAGGAGTTCGCCAGATGTCCGCCTCCTCCGCCGACGCGCCCTCGAACCTCCTCCGCCGCGACGACGACCCGGGCGTCGTCACCCTGACCTTGGCCACCCCGCAGAACCGCAACGCGCTCAGCCTCGCGATGATCGATACGCTGATCGTCGCCTTCGCCGACCTAGCCAAGGATGATAAGGCGCACGTCGCCGTTCTGACCGGCGAGGGGCCGGCGCTCAGCGCGGGCCACGACCTGAGGGAGATCGAGGCTCACCGCAACGACCTCGATCGCGGCCGCGCCTTCAACGAGCAGATCATGACGCGCTGCGCCACTCTCATGCAGGCGATCGTTGCGCTGCCAAAACCGGTGATTGCGGCGGTCGAGGGCGTCGCTACGGCGGCCGGATGCCAGCTCGTCGCCTCCTGTGACCTCGCGATCGCCGGCGAGGCCGCCCAATTCGCCCTCCCCGGCGTCAACATCGGCCTCTTCTGCTCGTCGCCGTTGGTTGCGGTCGGTCGGAGCGTGTCGCGCAAGCGCGCCATGGAGATGGCGCTCACCGGGCAGCTCTGCAGCGCCGCCGAGGCTGAACGGTTCGGGCTCGTCAACCGCGTCGTTCCCGCGGGCCGGGCGCTGGCGGAGGCGCAGGCTCTGGCGGCGGAGATCGCGAGCCGCTCGGGGCCGACGCTCGCCATCGGCAAGCGCGCCTTCTACGAACAGATCGAGCAGCCGCTCGACGTCGCCTACGCGCGCGCCGCCAAGGCGATGGTCGACAATCTGGCCGAGCCCGACTCCGTTGAAGGAATCCGCGCCTTCCTCGAGAAGCGCCAGCCGCATTGGGACGCTTGAAATGCCTTCCGTCGACGGCCTCGGCGACGACGCGATCCGCGAAATTCTCACGACCGTTCGCACGATCGCCGTCGTCGGGGCCTCGCCCAATCCGGCGCGGCCGTCCAACGAGGTCTTGGGCGTTCTCATCGACCGGGGTTTCGAGACTTTTCCGATCAATCCCGGCCACGCCGGCGCGCTAATCCGCGGCCGTCTCGTCAGCGCCCGGATGGCCAACGTCCCCGTCCCGATCGACATGGTCGACGTGTTCCGAAACTCGGCCGCCGCGGGTGGCGCCGTCGATGAGGCCTTGCAGCTCGACCCTCTGCCGCGGGTGATCTGGATGCAGGTCGGCGTGATCAACGAAGAGGCGGCCCGGCGGGCGCGCGCCAGGGGCGTAGCCGTCGTCATGAACCGCTGCCCGGCGATCGAGTTGCGCCGGCTGTTCCCGCAGGGCTTCATGCTTCCGATCGGACGTTGACGCGGCTTTTTGAGCCAAATCAAGCCGGCCACTCACTTTCCAGCCTATAGACCTGTTTGCGCTTCGAGTCCCGGGGCTGGCGACGGTGGAAAGACGCGCGATATAACGTGCCGCCAGCGCTGGGTTGGATTTTGCCTCGAAGGGCGCGCTGGTCGCGGGGCGACCTGCGGTCGGCGAAGCGTCGCGGCGGTTGACGATGGGGCGTAAGGCGCTCATGGGGTCGTCGGCCGCCGTGACGGATTTTTGACCGGCGGGAGCCCTGCAAGGAGTTCGTGCCGGTGACGCAAGTGAGAGGTTCCGCGTTCACTTTTTGCTAGCCGCCCGCAAAAAATCGGGGTATAGACTTTGGTCTAAAGCAATCGCCGGTCCAACGGCGGGGCGGGAAGCTGGAGGGACTGCCGCGAGTGGGAGGCCGCCCGATGCCGTACTACGACTTCGAAGTGCTCCGGGGCGACGACGTCATCGTCGCCGAGACGTCGGTCCCTCTCGACAGCTCCCGGGCGGCGTGGCCGAAAATCATCACAGGTAGGGTCGGGGACTGGCGCGCCGGTTTAGGCCGAAGTTTGTGTTCCCTGTTGGCTCGCTCTTTCGTCTGCGAGTGTCACACCATCTCGGCCGTGCCACGTTTCCAGCCCCCGCCTCGTCGAACGCAGCATGCGGATTTCCCGCACTGCGCTCTCCTGTTTGCTTCGCCTCAAGGATTATGGGGCCTATCCTGCCGGAGCGGCTTTCGGCGCTGGTCGAACCACTCGGTAGCCATTGAACAGCTTCAGAGTTTGGTACAGCCATCCCCTACTCCACCGCGCCCAGCCGAAGCCCTGTCGGTTCCGGGCTCGCACATGGACGTACAATCCCCGGAACTTCCAGGACGTCTCGGCCTTCGCCTTGACGTATATTCTCCGCCTCAGGTCCTGCAAATCGATGGACGCATTTGTCATCTCGTCCTTGCCTTCCTTGTGGTCGGAGACTTTACAAACAGCAGGGCTCCTTCGCTCCGCGGGCGTTACCCCGCCTCACCGCTACTACGAACCCATCCGTCACCCTCTCGCCTTCGATCGACTTCCCGGTTGAGCCGGTTATACGATCGACCCTGCTCCGGCGATTTCGCGCCGGGACGAGGAAGGCTTCTCCAGTTGCTCGGCATGTCCTTGCCACCGTGCTGTCGCTTCCACCCCGCCGAAGTGAAGGAGCCGCATCGGTCAGATTTCGGCTCCCCATGCAGCCTTCGCCCTCCGGGTGAGGACTCGGCCTTCGGGGCTACGCACTTTCGAGGCCACTTTTGCGTTCACTGTCGTTACGGCCCGGTGACTCGTCGTCTTCCCGAGGGAGACGTTGTCGATAGGCTTCAGAGTCTTGGTTTCCCGCCACCCTGCTATCCAAACTACGGGGCTTCTGACTCTTGCCCCGGCAGGCCTTTCTCCTGCTGAACATGCCAGCCTTCGCTGGACACACACCCGGACGTGCAGCTTTCCCGCATCCGGTTCTTGACGGAAGAGTTTCGCTCGCGTTGGCGTAGAGGACGCCGTCCGTGACTCGCCTGTCGAGAAGCGCACGGAGGTGATGATGTCCCCGCCGTCGTCCTCGCCAGTTCGGCTATCCGTTGTCGTTTCGTGGACAGGTTCGCGGAGCCCAAGGTCTCCTCCCGTGTTTCCCGGCAACGGCTCTCATCGTGGCGCCCCCCTTCCCTCGCGCGGGTCCCGGTGAGCCCAGTTCCCCGCGGTCAGCGGTACTATGAAGGCGCTACGACTTCCCGCCTGCGCGTCCCCGGTCGCTTATCTGTTTCGCTTCCGGGGTCCGCGCGATCCTCCGCTTTTCGTGCTCGCCTTGGCGGCGCTCCCGGATGGTTGGAGGACCCGCCAAGACGCTGGAGTCGCCGGGCTGCCGCATCCGCGTGCGCGAGCATTCCGGCGGCACCATCATCCTGATCGGCGCAGCCGCCGCTCGCCGCTATCCCGATCTCGCTTTTTGCGCCTGATCGAACTCACGCCGCGGCCTTTGGCTTGGCGCGCAGGAGCATGCCGAACAGATCGCGCGGATCGTCCGGGTCGGCGAGCAGGTCGAGATTGACGTAATGGCCGGTCGACGGGAGCTGGTCGCGAATGTAGCGCAAGGCGGAAAAGTCCTCGATGGCGAACCCGACGCCGTCGAACAGGGTGATCTGCCGCGCGTCGCGGCGGCGCTGCGCGAGGCCCGTCATCACCTGCCAGAGCTCGGTCACCGGATAGTCCTTGTCGAGCTGCTGGATCTCCCCCTCGATCCGCGTCTGCGGCGCGTATTCGACGAAAATTTCGGACCTGAGCAGAATGTCGCGGGCAAGCTCCGTCTTGCCGGGACAATCGCCGCCGATCGCGTTGATGTGCAGCCCCGCGCCCACCATGTTGTCGGTCAGGATCGTCGCGTTGCGCTTGTCGGCGGTGCAGGTGGTCACGATTTCGGCCCCGAGGATCGCATCCTCCTTCGTGCGACAGGGGATTGCCCCGATCCCCTGCCCCATCAGGTTCGCGACCGCCTTCCGCGTCGCCGCCGGATCGATGTCGTAGATCCGAACCGTCTCGATGCCGCACAGGGCCTTGAACGCCAGCGCCTGGAACTCGCATTGCGCCCCCGCCCCGATGATCGCCATCGTGCGCGCCCCCGACGGCGCGAGATGTTTGGCGGCCAGCGCCGAGGTCGCCGCGGTGCGCAACGCGGTGAGGATCGTCATCTCGGAGATCAGCATCGGATATCCACTGTCGACATGCGACAGCACGCCGAAGGCCGTCACGGTCTGGCGCCCCTCGTTTGCGTTCTTCGGATGGCCGTTGACGTATTTGAAGCCGTAGGTCGCGCCGTCGCTGGTCGGCATCAGTTCGATCACCCCTTCCGCCGAATGGGCGGCGATCCGCGGCGTCTTGTCGAATGCTTCCCAGCGCCGGAAATCCTCTTCGATGTAGGCTGCGATCTCGGAGATCATCCGCTCGACGCCGATCTCCCAGACGATCCGCATCATGTGGTCGACGCTGACGAAGGGAACGAGGCTCAGAATTCCAGGCGCGGGCGCGCTCATGCATTTCTCCTTTGCTGCGGCCGCCTCCCGCCCACGCAGGCTCGCCGCCCAAATCTCCTCGAAGATATATAGCAAGCGTGCGACTTGCCGAACCGGCGGCCGCCTTCTACCGTCGGTACTTCGCTGTCGCAGCAGCCGTCCTGGCGCAGGAGGCACAGAGATGAACGCCCCGCTGAAGAACTCCATCGCCGCCATGATCCCGGAACTCACCGAGTGGCGGCGCGATTTCCACCGCCATCCCGAGCTGACCTACGATCTGCCGCGCACCTCGCGCATCGTCGCCGAGCGCCTCAGGGCGTTCGGCTTTGACGAGGTCGTCGAGGGCGTCGGCAAGTCCGGCGTCCTCGGCGTCCTGCACGGCGCGACGGGCGCGGCGCGAGGCGCCGACAGGCGCGTCCTGCTTCGCGCCGACATGGACGCCCTGCCGATCATGGAGGCGAGCGGCGCCGAATACGCCTCCGCCTCGCCCGGCCGCATGCACGCCTGCGGCCACGACGGCCACACGACGATGCTGCTCGGCGCGGCGCGCTGGCTCGCCGAAACCCGGCAATTCGACGGAACCCTTGTCTTCTGCTTCCAGCCGGCGGAGGAAGGCGGCGCGGGAGCCCAGGCGATGATCGACGACGGGATGCTCGAGCGCTTCCCGGTTAAGGGCGCCTATGCCGTGCACAACTGGCCGGGAATGCCGGTCGGGCAGTTCGGCGTCGTGCGCGGCGCCGCCATGGCCGCGACGGAGGGATTCGTCATCACGGTCGAGGGCGTCGGCGGCCATGCGGCTTTTCCTCATTTCGCGCGCGATCCGATCGTCGCCGCGAGCCATATCGTGACGGCGGTCCAGACCATCGTTTCGCGGGTCGTCGACCCGCTCGACAGCGCCGTCGTTTCGATCACCTCCATCCATGGCGGCGAGGCCTTCAACGTCATTCCGGACAAGGTCGAGATGAAGTGCAACATCCGCAGCTTCTCCGAGAGCGTGTCGAAGACCATCGAAGCCGAGCTCAGGCGCATTTGCGCTGCGACGGCCGAGGCTCTCGGCGTGCGGGCGCGCCTCGAGCGGAGGGCCGGCCTGCCCTACCCGCCGACCGTCAACCACCCTGGGGAGACCGAGCTCGCGCTCGCCGCCATGCGCGCGGTTGCGGGGCCCGAGCGCGTCCGCGACGATCTGAAGCCCGTCATGGGGGCGGAGGATTTCGCCTTCGTCCTGCGCCGGGTCCCCGGCGCCTACGTGTTCGTCGGCAACGGCGACACGGCCGGGCTTCACAATCCGAAATACGACTTCAACGACGCCGCTCTTTCCCACGGCGTCGCCTACTGGATCGAACTGGCGAAGCGGGCGCTGCCGGCCTGAGGCGCTCGCGCATTATTGTACCAGATGTTGTGGCGTCGAGGCCTACAGGGCCATACCATTTCCGGGCGAGAATCGAGGCTTTTCAGGACTTTGCGGCGCCATTCACTGGGTTTGCCAACCATGAAGCACGTGAATGCTTAATCCGCCGAACCGCCGTATACGGACCCGTACGTACGGTGGTGTGGGAGGGGAGGAGCCGCGAGGCTCCCCCCTATCCCGATTGCCAAGGACCCTTGGGGCTGAAGATAGCTTCGCTCGTCAGCCGTTCGGGGACGCTTAGCCGCCGCGATCGGCGCGGCGCGTCGGCCGACCTTCCGCATCGCTGCGTGAGGGTCCAGCCGATCGCTCCGCTCCGATGCACGCCTCAAGCAGCCTTCGCTCCCGTCGACCTGGTTCGCCCGAGCGGGCCTTCATCGCCCGACGCAACGCCGGGCGGCTCGACAGCGGCGGGTTCCCATGCCGTTTGTTCTTCGATCGACGGGCTTCGGCAAAGTCGAAGCCATCTTCTTCCAAAAGACGCCACCGATGCGCAACCGAGCACAGTCGAAGCGCGATCGTGCGCAACGGAGGCCCGAAAGGCCCTTCCAAATATTTCCATTTCCTTCCATTTCTGGCGCCGAATCGAGACTTATCAACGGTCTACGGGCGCGAGGCCAGCAAAATTTTTTTTCTTCCCCCCTCCTCCGGGAACAAGGCCGGCCTCGTTTCAAAAATTCAGAAGACGAGAGCATCAGTCTTGCCGTCCTGAGAATTTGCGAGGCGCCTTTGGCCGCGGGCGATGACCTATGCATGCCTGCCGCGAACCCGCGAGTGCGGTCGAACTCGCGTGCGATCGTGACGACCCGGTCGATCGCCTCGACGCTCGCTTTCGCCCTGGCGCCATCGCACGCGAGCAGCGCGAGGATTTTTCTGCGGGCGGCTTCGGGCAGGCGGCGAGCAAGATTCTCCTGACGCCGCGCCCGCATGCGCTTTTCGCCCTCCCGCGGCGCGACGTCCGCGATCGGCACGCCGCCATGCGACAGGCGGATCTCGCGCCTGGCCTTGTTTCGGCGCGCCGCTTTTGGCGCTGCGGCTCTCTGGCTGCGCGAGGCGGCGGCCGGCGCGGCGCTGACGGAATCGGACACTCGGTTGCCCCGGGCGATGAGGAACATATATAGAACATGTTCCGTCGGTTTGTCAAGAAAATGTTGGTTTTTGGAATCGCGCGACTTTTGCCATGCGCACGCACGCTCGCTTCCAGGGCTCGCGGGTTCTCAGCTTTCGAGTTTGGTCGAGGCCGTTGGGCGGATCACGGCCTCAAAAACGGGATTCAGTATTGAACTGCACCCCTCGGCTGAGACACTGGATTTTGAGCGACAGATCCTTGGTTGTGTCCTTTCAGACGGTTACGAGCGCGTCGGGCTTGTATTCGCGTGTAGACGATGCTATCTTTACGTCAACATAAGGAGCCGGCATGCCGCTCAACATTCGCAACGAACACGTCAATCAGCTTGCCGAAAAGCTCGCCGCTCGAAAACGCGTAAATAAGACCGAGGCCGTAAGAATCGCTCTGGAAAACGAATTGCGCCGGGCCGACGAGGCCGTTCCGCTGTGGGAGCGGCTCAAGCCCTTGCGCGAACGGATCGCGGCTTATCCCGATAGCGCGCTTGCCGCCGACAAGGCGTTTTTCGACGATCTGAGCGGCGACTACTGATGTTCGTTGACGCGTCGGTCATCATCGCCATCATGACCGGCGAGGCGGGGGCGGAGGGTTTTGCGGCGCAGCTCGATGCGGCGCGCGCGAAACGGCCGATCACTTCCGTTCTAGCCGTATGGGAGGCCACGGTCGGATTGTTCCGCAAGAAGCGCATTCCCATGGCCGAGGCCGAATCGCGGGTGCAGGAGTTCCTCGAGGCCGCCGGCGTTCAGGTCGTGTCGATCACGCCGCGCGAAATCCCCGCCGCGCTCCAGGCGTTCGAGCGCTACGGGCGGCATCGATACCCCGACAGCGAACGCAACAGTGCGCTCAATCTCGCCGATTGCTTCCATTATGCGACCGCGAAGTCCTGCCGCGCGCCGATACTGACCATGGACGCGGGCTTTGCATTGACCGATGTCGCGACCGTTCGCAGCTAACCCCGCGGATTCCAATATTCCTTGCCAATCCGGTTGTCGCCCACCAGACTATATCTGGGAGCAAACTCTGACGCATGGCGGTCGCGAACGACCTTTCCAACATTGGCGGCGTTCGGCTCGAAACGGCCATCCGTGGCGAACCGCCAAAGACCAGCCCGACACGGCGTGCTTCGTGGCGCAGTAGACGATCCATCATAGCCTTCGACGCCGGCGATGGAGGAGATGGTGATTGACGTGGCCGGAGCGTTGCCCGCGCATGGTCGGCAGGCCGGCGCGCGTTACGTCGAACACGCCGAAGACGTTGGTCGCGAACTGGCGAGCCAGCGTCTCACGCGTGATCTCCTCGAACGCGCTGAACTGACCGTAGTGCGCATTGTTGACCAGTGCGTCAATGCGGCCGAAGTGCTGCGCCGCTTCCTGCACCGCGGCCTCGATCGCTTGACGATCGGTCACATCGAGTGCGATCGCGCGCAGCCGATCACCATAGCCTGCGAGCGCATCGCTGATCTGCTGGGGTTGCGAGCAGTCGCGGTCACCTGGTCGCCGGCGTCGAGCGCGCCTCATTTGCCGTATCCGAGGAATTTGGGTACGGCGAGTACAAGCGTCGACGGCAGTGCTCCAGCGAGAACCCGAAGACTACGCACTTAATTCCGAGATGGTCGATGAAGTTTGATGTTATCGGACGAATGCGGAATATGCGCCTTCCGGACGGGAAGGCCGCGATTCTGTATTCCGTCTACGAGGCTGTCAGTAACGCAATCCACGCCATCCAAGATCGGTTTGGCGAAGACAAAGTAAGCGAACTCGGCGAGGTTGAGATTGATGTCGGCACTGATTCAGAGGGGCATATTGATAGCATTTCTATCGCAGATAATGGCACTGGCCTAGACAACTCGCAACTTGACGCTTTTGAAACGTACGACAGTCGGTTCAAGCAAGATCGTGGCGGTAAAGGAATCGGACGGCTCATATGGGTCAAGGTTTTTGAGACTATTACTGTCCATACCCGCTTTAGGAAAGGAAAGGAGGTTATTGCTTTTACTTTCGACTTCCTGCCTACAGACGAAAAATCGATCGGGAATAAACGGTTATTCGAAGATACAACGTTAATTGTTGGGACGAAGATAGTCTTACGAAGGACGAAAACTGGTTATCGAGAAAAGGTGCGAAAAATATCGTTCCTTCGTGACTTAGCGCTTCATTTTTTTGCTTGTGCAATGCCAAAGCTAACCGTTATACATAATGGCAGCGCAGAAACGTTTTCCGACTTTGTCAAAGATAAACTCCGTACCGGCGCATTTTGAATTCGCCGCCGACGGAGTCACACACCCGTTGAACATCTCGCACATGTACGCCAATTCGACGATATCAACGGAATTAAAGAATTCAATCCTTGCGACAGGGAAAGCTCAGGAGAGGAGAATGAACATGAAGTTCTGAAACCTTTCATCGCGATCCAGAGGGTTCAACTCCCTCCCGGCAAAGGTCAGCCAACCAGCCGGAAGCGAGCCTTGCATGGCGTGCGGCGACGCCCGTCGTGAAGCGTAGGCAGCAGGTGCTGAAGCCGCGTGAGTAGCCTCGAAATTTCTATCGCTGGAGCCTTCGCTGTGGGTTGAGCGGGGGCAGCATCGACGACACCGTCAGGGTGAGGATCGTCGGTCCGGCCGGGGTCTTGGACCGGGGCAAAGGCATGGGACGGATCGCCTGGGAACCTGTGAGATCCCGCCTGCGTCCGAGTGAGAGTGTGCCGGCAAATGGGCGGCCGGCTGACCAAATGCCCTGGCCCGGCTGGGTCCTCCAACCATCCGGGAGCGCCGCCAAGGCGAGCACGAAAAGCGGAGGATCGCGCGGACCCAGGAAGCGAAACAGATAAGCGACCGGGGACGCGCAGGCGGGAAGTCGTAGCGCCTTCATAGTACCGCTGACCGCGGGGAACTGGGCTCACCGGGACCCGCGCGAGGGAAGGGGGGCGCCACGGGATGAGAGCCGTTGCCGGGAAACACGGGAGGAGACCTTGGGCTCCGCGAACCTGTCCACGAAACGACAACGGATAGCCGAACTGGCGAGGACGACGGCGGGGACATCATCACCTCCGTGCGCTTCTCGACAGGCGAGTCACGGACGGCGTCCTCTACGCCAACGCGAGCGAAACTCTTCCGTGAAGAACCGGATGCGGGAAAGCTGCACGTCCGGGTCTGTGAGGGGTGGGGATGGCGACATCCCCACCTACTCGGCTACTCACAGCCCACCATCGAGTTGTCGGCGAACCAGTTGAAATAGCACGGAAATTCGCGCTCGGAGAGCTGCCCGACCGCATGTCATACATAGGTGTCGTTAGCGGACCTTTTCTAGGGCGTGTCCTCAGTTGAGCTGGATAACGGCGGCGACCAAGCGGATTGCGCCGAGGAAGTTTCTGGCGAGCTTATCGTATCGTGTCGCTATTGCCCGGAATTGCTTGAGTTTTCCGAAGAAGCGCTCGATCAAGTTGCGTAAGCCTTGTCGCCGAGCAGCGCGCCGCAAGCGACGCCTTCGAGCAGTTGCGGCGCAGTGCGAACGTCGTGGACGTGCCCCGCCGTCAGAATAAGTTTGATCGGATTGCCCAAGGCGTCGGCGAGAGCATGGATTTTCGTTGTCAGGCCGCTCTTTGTAGAGAGTGAAGTCGCATTCCCTCTTTTCTTTGCGCCCCGGGAACGTCCGATGGCCTGGTCCTCGCCCTTTTTTTCGCGCCCCGGCGCTGTGTTGATGCGCGCGCACGATCGTGGCGTCGATCATCACGTATTCGGCGTCGGCCTCGCCGGCCAAGTGCTTCAGAACACGATCGAAAACACCGCTCTTGCACCATCGGCTGAAGCGTTGGTGCGTGCTTTTCCAGGAACCAAAATGCGCCGGCAAATCGCGCCAGGGAATGCCCGTCCGATAGCGGTAGAGAACCGCGTCGACAAATCGCCGATTGTCTGGCGCCGTGCCGCCGACATGGCCCTCACGCCCAGGAAGAAAATCCTTAATCCGATCCCACTCATCATCCCGCAATCCACCCCGATCCATCGGTCAGCTCCTCAAAAAGCCGACCACCCATGAGTCAGAGATTTGCTGATTCGGGAATCCCTCACGCTAACTGAGGACAGGCCCTAGATGAACGTGTGGATCAAGAGCGCATTGGCTTCAGGATTACGAGGGATCAGGAAGAGGCGTTAAGGCGCGCGGCGATCAACGCTGCCGAAGCGTTCCTTGAGGACCGAAGTCACTGTTTCTGTTTGGCGCGCGCGCATGCGGCCAATGTGCAGCTCGCAGCAAAGATCGCCAACGTTGACGACTATGTTAATAGTCTGTCACCGGGCATGGATGAAGAGCAAATTGGTGAGAACCTTTTCACTTTATTGTACCGTGAAGAACGCAAACTTTCTAAGCGTATTCGCCAGTTTGCAGAGCTATCCAATCTCGACGACAAGGCTCAAAAGGAAGCGGAGGATGTCCTTTCTAAAGTAACTGATCAAGCAAAGCATCGCCTTGCCGAGCTCGTCGTAATGCGTCGTCAAGCCCTATTGCTCGCCAATAGTTTTCTAAAATACAAGGATCAAGAATCACAAATTTATCATTACGAGAGAGCGGTTCATGATCTTATCTGTCCGCTGGGCGCGATATATACGTCGAAAGTTTACACCGCGCATAATCTATGGATCGTTGACGATTTATTGGCTTATTACAGTTTTTTTGCTTCCGATAAACAAATAAAGGCTCTTGCAAGTGAATCGGAGTCAAAGAAGGAGCCGGACTTGATCTTCTTCAATCCGCTTGGCTTCCGGCGCGATGGTACAAACGATCCAGTCGTTTTGGTCGAATTCAAGCGCCCTGGCGACGAGCGACCGTCGAAGAACCCAGTCGATCAGGTCCTTGAGTATATTGAGAAGCTTCGACATAAGACCGTCCGGAGCGTTGAAGGCGAAGTGGTTTCAGAGATTCGCAAGAACACTCCATTTGCATGTTATGTCATTTGTGATTTAACAGAAGGCACGAGAAGTGTTTTGGCCCGATCACTTGCAACTTACGAGACCCCAGATGGGGAGGGTTACTTCGGCTACGCTCCGAACCACCGTGCAGCAATTCATGTCATTTCCTATAAGAAAATGCTTCACGATGCCGAGTTGCGAAACGAGGTGTTTTTCAAGAAGCTAGGTTTGTTCAGGGCAAGACCTGCCCGGTTGCGCCCAGTCTTGATCGCGATCCTATTGCGAGATGATTAAATTCTGGTCGCAAATTCAGATCTCGAACTCGACGCCGATTTCCATGATCTGCGAGCCCGGGATTTTGAAATAGGCGCCCGGCCGCTGGGCGTTGTGGTGCATGAAGGCGAAGATGGCCTCGCGCCAGCGGGCGAGCTCTGCGCGCCGTCCGGACGGGATGATCGTTTCGTGGCCGGTGTAGTAGATCGCCCGGCCGAGATCGAATTTCGGGATCTTGCCGCGCGCCATCGCGTCGGCCAGGCCTTGGGGAACGTCGGGCTGTTCCATGAAGCCGAAGCGCAATTCGGCGCGGGTAAGCCCCTCGGCAAGGGGCGCAACGATGGTTCGGTCCTCGTCCGGCTCCTGCGGCGCCTCGGTCGTCGTCACCGCGACGAGGAGCACATTTTCGGGCAGCACGCGATTGCATTTGACGTTGTGCGAGAGCGCGAGCGGCACGCCCTTGGCCATCCGGCCGAGGACGATGGCCGTGCCCGGAATGCGGACGGGCGGATAGGCGCGAAGGAGCTCGACGAACTGCTGCGAACGCTCCCGAACCTCGAGCCGAACCTTGTCCATGAGCTCCTCGCCCTTGCGCCACGTCAGCATGAGGAACGAGATGACGGCGGCGATGAGCAGCGGGAACCAGCCGCCCTCGAAGAGCTTCGTCGAGGTCGAGGCGAGGAACAATAAGTCGATGGCGAGGAAGCTCGCGTTGACCGTATAGACGAGAATGCGATGGAACTTCCAATGCAGCGCGACGAAGGTGGCCATCAACGTGGTGATCGCCATCAGCAATGACACCGCGATGCCATAGGCGCCGGCCAGCGCGTCTGAGGAGCGGAAGGCGAGGACGGCGGCTATCGTGCCGACGGCGAGCGCCCAGTTGACGAAGGGGATGTAGATCTGGCCGATTTCGCGGCCCTCGGTGTGGAGGACGTCCATGCGCGGCAGAAAGCCGAGATTGATGGCCTGCTGCGTCAAGGAATAGGCGCCCGAGATGATCGCCTGCGAGGCGATGACCGTCGCGACGGTCGCAAGCGCCATAAGCGGGTAATGCGACCATTCCGGGCCAAGCTGATAGAACGGGTTTTCGATCGCGCCGGGGTCGGCGAGGAGCAGACCGCCCTGGCCGAAATAGTTCAGGGTGAGGGTCGGCAGCGCCACGGCGAACCAAGCGATGCGGATCGGAAGCGGCCCGAAATGACCCATGTCGGCATAGAACGCTTCTCCGCCGGTCACGGCCAGGAAAGCGCCGCCGATCACGACAAAGGCCAACGGCCCCGCGTGCCAAAGATAGGCGATGGCCGGAGCCGGGCTGAGCGCCCCGAGCACGGCGGGCGCCTTGACGATGCCGACGACGCCGAGCGCGCCGATCACGATGAACCAGATCAGCATCACCGGTCCGAAGATGCCGCCGATCCATGAGGTGCCGTTGCGCTGAATAAGAAACAAGATGGCGAGGATCGCGACCGTCAGCGGCACGACGACATGTCCTGTCTGCGGCGCGTACGTCTTTAGGCCCTCGATCGCGCTCAGCACCGAAATCGCCGGCGTGATCGTGCCGTCGCCGTAGAGCAAAGTGGCGCCGACGAGGCCGATCACCACCAGCGCGGCGCGCCACGTGTTGCGCTTGGCGCGGCGTGGGCTCACCAAAGCGAGCAGCGCCAGTATGCCGCCCTCGCCGTGGTTGTCGGCGCGCATGATGAGGATCGAATATTTGATGGAAATGACGATGATCAACGACCAGAAGATCAACGACACGACGCCGAGCACCGCTTCCGGCGACGCCTGCCCCCCGGCGCTGGCGGACTTGACAGTGACGCTGAGGGTGTAGAGCGGGCTCGTGCCGATGTCGCCGAAGACCACGCCCATGCAGGCGAGCGCTGCCGGCGCCAGCGCGCGTCCTGTTTCCTCCCGGCGCATAGCGCCGGTCTTGGCGGTCGCACTCATGTCGAGTGAGCCTTGATTGAGGATTGAAGCGTATCGCAGCGGCGGTGGTTCGTAAATGGACTCGCGGGGCGACGCCGGTGCGATCGCTCGAGGTTAAGAATACGCTCTTATTGCAATGTGTGTTGACATGAGCGATAAAGGCTCTGGGCTTTGGGGGCGAAGATGAAGCCGTCGGATTTCGCGGGATGGCTGGCCGCGCTGTCGTCGTTGAGTGCGGCGCAGCGCCGTGTCGTGTTTCGCGAGCTCGCGCTCGCGGAAGCTGACGATCCCTGTGAGGAGGGCGTCGAGATCTGCGAACCGAGGTCTGCGGCGGGGGACGCGAAGAGGGCCGAGGAGCGCAGCGATGCGGTTGCGGCGACGCTTTCCGCATCGGGCGAGCGCGATATTTTCCGGAAAATCGCAAAGGAGCGTTATTCGCGGACGGGATGTCCGCGCTGCGGCGCGCTCGATGTCCGGCCCTGGGGTGAGGCGAGAGGTTTGCCGCGCTATCGCTGCGTGGAATGCCGCAGGACTTTCAATCCGTTCACCGGCACTCCGGTGGCCGGCCTGCACAACAAGGATCGCTGGTTCGATCAGGCGCGAGCCCTGATCGAAGGGGAGAGCCTCGCCAAGGCGGCCGACCGCTGCCAGATCCACCCGAGCACCGCCTTCCGATGGCGGCATCGGTTTCTCGCCGCTCTCAACCTCGACAAACCCAAGAGCCTTTCGGGCATCGTCGAGGCCGATGAAACATTCATACTCGAGTCCTTAAAGGGTCGGCGGGGCGGCCTCGCCAGGCCCGCGCGCCGCCGCGGCGGCAAAGCCGCCAAGCGCGGCCTCTCGGCCGAGCAAATTCCCGTCGTCGTGGCTCGCGACCGCAGCGGCGCCACGTTCGACGCCGTCCTGTCCCGCCTCGACGCCGCCAGCCTAAAAGAAGCGTTCGGCGAACGAATTCCGCCTTCAACCGATTTCTGCTGCGACGGCGGCTCGGCCATCACCGCTTTCGCCAAGCGGGCCAAGCTCAAAGTCCATGTCCTACCCGCGCCCGGCAACCCCAAGCCCGAAGAATCGCAGTTCCATATAAACAACGTCAACGCCTACCACGGACGCCTCAAAGAGTGGATGCGACGCTTCCACGGCGTCGCCACCGAAAACCTTCCCACGTACCTGAGTTGGCGCCGAACCCTCGAAGCCATGCCCGCCGATGGCGGCCCGGCTCCCTGGATCGCCGCCGCTGCCGGACTCGGACCGTATCAACACGAAACACAATAAGAGCGTAAGAATAAGTCGGGTGCCCCTCCACCACGCTTCGCGTGGCCCCCCTCCCCCGCGCTTCGCGTGGTCCCCCTCCCCCGCGCTTTTCAAGCGCGGGGGAGGATAAAGCGGCGCCGCGGCCTTCCTCACCGGCGAAGCGGGGGAGGGGGACGCCCGAAGGGCGGGGGAGGGGGTGCGGCGTTGGCGTCCCGCGACGACGCAAGGCGCGCGGTCATGCCCGCCAACCGGCGTCTCCCCTCCCCTTCCGCCCGCCCAGCTCGATGATCCCGTTGGTGATCTCCTCCTGCCGAAGCTGGGCGAACCGGCGATACGCTCGTCGAGCGTCTTGGCGACGTTCGACTTGGCCGTGGTCATTGCGCGCATGCACGCTCGCTCTATACGCGTTCTACGCAGCGCCGCGCGAAGCCGTCGTTTTCTTCATGATCTTTCAATGCAAGCCAGAGATTGGCCTGCGTCCACAGCAACGGCGTGTTATCGTTCGGGACGGACTCGTCGCGTTCGAGAAAATAGGCCTCCGGGCACTGCAACGTGCCCGTGATCTGCCCGAGGCTGCGGTTGAAGTGCGCAATCTGCCTCTCGAGATCCGAGGCGATTCCCGACCGTAAATATCGATTGCCATAGATTGCCGACATGATCGGGTCGAAGATGCACCATTGCGCTTCCTGGCCCTCTTTCAGAAAGCGGCCGCGGCGCTCCAGATCCTCACTGAAGTCGCCGCTTCGCTCTTCCGGCGGAAACAGCTCGCGGTAATCGGCGCACCAATAGGAATCCCCGATGTAACGACGAATTCCCACGTCTCCCTGCAGGTGGGCGGGACGTCGCCCACGATTCGGTCCGCCATCGCTTGACCGACGACGCCAACGGGATAGACGAGAAACATGAGCGCCGCGTCGAACCGCCGGCGCTTTCGTGGGGCGGGCTGGACACACTCGGCCGGCAGAATGTCGTCGAGCGCCCGCCTCCCGCGACGGATGAGGTCGGCCAGAGGGCCGACGTTCCTCTCAATTCTGGCCGGGTCGAAACCATCGCGAGAGCCTTGCGCCTCCAGCACCGTCTTCATCGCTTCGAGACCGCCGACGACGACGCCTATGCTCGAGGCGCTCACTTTCCTTACCTCCTCCCAGTGTCCGCTGTCCTCGTCTTTCCAGAATCGAATCGCCCTGAAGTAGGCGACGAACTTCTCCAAAAAGGCGAGGCGCTCGTCGGTCAGCGGAATGGCGACGGCCGCCGCCAGATTGCAGAAGAGCCAGACGAAATATCCAAGCGCGTCATTCTGCGCGTGACTCCATTTTTCCGGCAATTCACAGAGGCTCGCCCCATCAAACCGTATGTGAGGCCTGTTCATGGGAGCGTTGCGGTCGACCGTTCCGGCAATGATGTCGTCGAAACGGAAGAGATGGCTCGAAAAGAAACGCGCCAGGCCCCGCGCGACCCCGATCGCCGCGTCGAGGCGCCCGTTGACGTAATGCGCGTGGGCGACGAACACATTATCCCGCACCCAGGCGTTATGATATCCGCTCCTGTCTGTCGCGGCGTCGAGTTGGGCGGCGGGAAAGAGCCCGCTCTCGAGAGGCCGGAACGACAGGGTGCCGCGCTCCAACAGAAACGCCTCGAGCCGGTCGAGGTCGTGCGTCGTATAGATCGAGCGAATATGTTTGGAGACCTCGTCGCTGTGAATGGTGAGATCGGTCATCGACTGTCGCCCGAGGCTTGCGGAGCGGCGTTCCGGTCCTCTCCCCTCGCCTTCCGCCCGCCGAGCTCGATGATCTCGTTGGTGATCTCCTCCTGCCGAAGCGGCGCGAGCGGGCGACAAGCTCGTCGAGCATCTTGGCGACGTTCGACTTGGCCGCGGTCATGGCGCGCATGCGCGCCTCGTTCTCCGCCGCCAGCGACAGCGTCAGCGCTTCGCAGAGCTCGGCGAACACGTATTCCTCGGCGAGCTCAGCAAGCAGGACCCGCGGCGGCATTGAGATGATCGGCGGCGACGGGTTTTTCGCCCGCGGAAAGCGGGCGAAGTCGAACGGCGCGAGCGAGCGGTCGACCACGTGGACCTCACGGAGCGAGGGCGCCGCGTGGACGAGGCTGACGCGAGCCACGCGGCCTAAGTCGAGCCGGGCGTAGAGCTCTTCCATCACCCGGTCGGCGAGCGCGCCGACTTCGTCGACATGGGCGACCATCGCCGCGCTCCACCCGACCGGGAGCCCGCACCCCTCCGCCGCCGTCAGGCCGCGGCTCCCGAGAAGCAGAAGCTCGCGCCCATGCGCGCCGTCCGCTTTCAGGAGGCGTTCGGCGACGTCGAGCACGCGCTTGTTGAACGCGCCGGCGAAGCCCTGCTCGGCGCAAAGCGCGATGACGAGATGGCCGTCGCGCCGGTCTCGCGGCCCGAGCGCCGCGTCGCCGTCTTCGGCCAGCGCCAGCGCCTGGCCGATCGCGGCGCCGACGGTCGTCGCATAGGCGCGCACCCCCTCGACCCGTTCGCGCGCCTCGCGGGCGCGGGCCGCCGCGATGCCGCGCATCGCCCCGATCACCGACGACAGCTGATGCACCGAGCGAATGCGCTGGACGACGTCGCTGAGCCGCTCCGTCATGACGGCCGACCCGCGCTCACGAGCGCCCGCACCGCCGCGACGAGCTTCGCCCGTCCGGCGTCGTCGCAGGTTCCGCTCCTCGTCACCGAGGCGACCACGTCGGGGGCCAGCGCGTCGAGCTCAGCCGCGACCCGGGCGCGCGCCTCTCCGACCTTGGCGACCGGCGCGGCGTCGAATGCGCCGTCGGACAGGGCCGCGAGGAGCGCGACCTGATCGACGAGGCGCAGCGTCGCGAAGCGGGGCTGGGCGATCAGCGCCCGGATGCGCTCGCCGCGCGCGATCGTCGCCTTGACGCGGGTGTCGGCGATGCCGCCGAAGCGGGTGAACATCTCCAGTTCGAGAAACTGGGAATAGTCGAGTCTCAGCCGGCCCGACGCGGCGCGCAGCGCCGGCGCTTGGGCCTTGCCGCCGACGCGGCTGACGCTCAGGCCGACGTCGACCGCCGGCCGCTGGTTGGCGGCGAACAGGCGCGAATCGAGCACGATCTGGCCGTCGGTGATCGAGATGAGGTTGGTCGGGATGAAGGCGGACAGATTGCCGGCGTCGGTCTCGGCGATCGGCAGCGCCGTCAGCGAGCCGCCGCCGAGTTCGGGCGCGAGCTTGGCGGCGCGCTCGAGCAGGTGCGCGTGGACGTAGAAGACGTCGCCGGGAAAGGCCTCGCGGCCGGGCGGCTCTCGGGTCAGGAGCGCAAGCTCGCGATGGGTCGCCGCGTGCTTGGTGAGGTCGTCGACGACGACGAGCGCGTGGCCGCCCCTGTCGCGGAAATATTCGCCGACGGTGAAGCCGGCGAAGGGCGCAATCCATTGCAGCGCGGCCGAAGAGGCCGCCGAGGCGACGACGAACACGCAGCGGTCCGGCGCGCCATATTGCTTCGCCGCCTCGACCACCCGCTCGACCGCGGTCGCGCGCTGCCCGACCGCGACATAGACGCAGATTATGTCGGAGCGCTTCTGGTTGATGATCGCATCGACCGCGATCGCCGTCTTGCCGATGGCGCGGTCGCCGATGATGAGCTCGCGCTGGCCGCGCCCGAGCGCAAACAGCGCGTCGACCACGAGCACGCCGGTCTCGACCGGCTCGGACACGAGCGCGCGATCGATGATCGCCGGCGCCGGCCGCTCGATCGGATGGAAAGCCTCGGCGGCGATCGCCTCGTCCCGGTCGAGCGGACGTCCCAACGGATCGATCACCCGCCCGAGCAGTCCCGGGCCGACCGGCACGCGGGCGACTTCGCCGGTCGCCGACACGAGCGAGCCGACGCCGATCGCCTCCGCCTCGTCGAAGATCGCCGCGTTGAGCGCCTGCGCCTCGAGCGACAGCGCATAGCCCATCCGCCCGCCCTCGAAGCGCAGGAGTTCGCCGAGTCGGGCCTCCGGCAGTCCCGACACCCGGGCGACGCCGTCGGCGATCTCTTCGACCCGGCCGATCGATTGCGCTTCGGGCCTGAGGTCGACGCGCGACAAGGCCTCGCGCTCGGCCGCCAGCCATCCGGCGCCGTCATCGATGGACGCGGTCATGGCGGGTCAACTCCTCGACGATGCGAGTAAGATCGCTGCGAAAGCTGTTGCGGACGACGGCGTGCGGCGTCTCGAGTTCGAGCCCGGCGATGAGGCCGGGATCGACTGCGACCACGAAATCGAGCGGCCGGCCGAGCGCGCTCGCGAAAGCCTCGCGACAAGCCTGGGTCTCCTCGGCGGTGAGCGGCCGCGGCGCCGTCAATCGCGGCTGAGCGGCGGCCCCGAGCGCATCGCGGCTCGTCTCGGCGAGCGAAGCCAGCGCCTTCGCCAGCCCTTCGACGAAGCCGTTGACGCGTGCGGAATCGGGCATACGCTGAAGCAGCCTGCCGGCGATGTCGACCGCAAGCTTGACCGAGCGATCGGAGGCGGCGGCTTCCTCGGCGGCGCGCGTCCAGCGCATCTCCGTCTCCGCCGCGGCGCGCATCTGGTCCACTTCCTCGCGGGCGGAGGCGAGGGCCGCGGCGCGCTGAGCCTCGGCATCCTCGGCCGCCTGGCGCAGCACGTTGTCCCGGCCGGCGGCGATTCTCGCGCTTTCCTCCTCGGCCGTCTCACGCGCCGCGATCGCCTGTTTCTTCGCCGCCTCCGCGTCGGAGAGAATCTTGGCCGCCGCCGCGCGCCGCTCCTCGATGATCGCGACAACCGGACGAAAGAGGAACTTGCTCAGAATCCAAATGAGGATGAGGACGTTGACCGTCTGTAAGGCCAGTGTCCACCAGTCGATCCGCATCGCGGCTGAGGCCTATTTGATGAATGGGTTGGCGAACAGCACGAGCAGCGCGACGACCAGGCAGTAGATCGCCATCGTCTCGATCATCGCCAGGCCGACGAACAGCGTGCGCGAGATCGTGCCCGCAGCCTCCGGCTGGCGCGCGATCGCCTCCATGGCCGACGCGACCGCCCTGCCCTCGCCGAGGCCGGGACCGATCGCGCCGAGGCCGACGGCGAGCGCGGCGGAGAAGATGCTGACGGCTTGGATGAGGTCGTTCACTTATGTCGCTCCTCGAGGCGCGGCGTCGCCGGACGCCTTGCGCCGCTCGCCCACGGCGGCGCCGATGAAGACGGTCGTAGGCCTGCACCGTGCCGGTCAAAAGATCGAGCGCCATCAGCGGGATCGGCACGAGGAGGCCTGCGAGCGTCAGAATGATGCCGATGACGAAGACGCCGCTCATCACGTTGCCGAACAGGCGCACGATGAGGGAGAAGGTGCGGGTGAACTGCTCGACCACGTTGAGCGGGATCATGACCCAGGTCGGCTCGGCGTAGGTCGCGAGATACCCGCGAACCCCCCGCGTGCGAATTCCCCAAACGATGGTCGCGACGAAGACGATGAGCGCCATCGCTGCGTCGGTCTCGATATGGGCGGTCGGCGGCTCGACGCCGGGTATGAGCGACGACCAGTTTGAGATCAGCGTGAACAGGAAGATCGAGCCGATCAGCGCGCGGAACGGCGCGGGATCGCTCTGCATCGTGTCGTGGATCTGGCCGTCGATGGTCGAGACGATGAGCTCCAGCGTCGCCTGAGTCTTCGACGGAAGAAGGGTCAGGCGCCGCGTCGCCAGGATCGACGCGCCCGCGAGCAGCGCAATCACCCCCCAGGCGACGACGACCGGCTCGGTGACCGAGACCAGGCCGATCTGGATGAGGGACTCGAGGCTCAGCGGAGACTTCACGCCGGCCTCCGGAAGCGGCGCATGAGCAGCGCGCGCGCGGCGAGAAGGCCGGCCGCCGCGGCCACCAACGCCGTCGCGCCGAGCCGCGCGATGAGGACGAGCGCCGCCGCCAGCGCGACGAAGCGAAGGGTCTGGACGGCGACGCCGAGGCCGGTCCGGCCGTCGCGGATGAGGACGACAGTCCACCACAGCGAACCGAAATGGGCGGCGCCCGCGGCGAGGGCGGCAACGAGCGCGGCCACGGTCATTGCCGGTGCATCCATCGCCAGGCGGTCCACAAGCCCGCCGCCGCTCCCAGCATGATGAGCGGCGCGGTGAAAAAGATTCCGGTCTTCAACGTCCCGTCGAGCCAGCAGCCGACGACGCCGCAGAGAAGGACCGGTGCGACGATTGCCCAGCCCAGGACCCCGATCTGGCCGAGGCGCGAGGCGATCGTCGGCTCCCCCTCGTCGCGGAACCTGCGCTCCCGCTCCGCCGCGCGCCGCGCCGCGTCCTCGGTTCGGCTGTTGCGCCGGTCGGGTGGCGCGATCATGGCGCGGCCTCCCTGGAAAACGGGGTGTCGCCGTCGCCCACGGCGCGACTCCCGGGCCGCAGGTAGCGCATCAGCTGGCGGAGCGCCTGCGCGTGCAGCCGCACCTGCTCGACCCTGGCGCGGCGATCGGCGTCGAGCTCGGCCGAGCGCCGCGCCCTGACGTCCGCCTCGAGCCTGGCGAGATCGTCGCCGACCGTCCCGCGGCGGCAGGCGATGGCGATGCGGTTTCCGCCGCTGATCGTCATAACGCCGCCGCTCAGCGCGCAGTAGCGCGTCGCCTCGCCCGGGCGCGTCCAGCGCACGACTGAGGGCGGCAGCACGGTTAGAAGATCGGCATGGCCGAGCAGGACGCCGAACGCGCCGCTTGCATCCTCGGCGCGAAACGAACGGACGTCGTCGGCGTCGACGAGGATGGAAGCCGGCGTCGCGATCGTCAGACGCAGGCCCTCGCTCATTGGCCCGCCTCCGCCGGCCTGCGCTCGGCGTAGCGCGCCGCGTCCTCCTTCTCGCGCGCTTCCTCGAGGGAGCCCACCATGTAGAGCGAGCTTTCGCGCCAGTCGTCGCATGCGCCGTCGAGGATCGCCTTGCAGCCGGCGACGGTGTCGGCGACCTTGACCGAACGGCCGGGGACGCCGGTGAAGGCTTCCGTCACCGCGAACGGCTGGGTGAGGAAGCGCTGCAGGCGGCGCGCGCGCTCGACGATCTTGCGGTCCTCGGCCCCGAGCTCCTCCATGCCGAGCAGCGCGATGACGTCCTGCAGCTCGCGGTAATGCTCGATGGCGCGCCGCGTCTCGGTCGCGATCGCCACATGCTCTTCTCCGACGACCAGCGGATCGAGCAGGATCGACGACGAGGCGATCGGATCGATCGCTGGATACATTCCCTCGGCCGCCATCGCCCTCGACAGCACCACCATGCTGTCGACATGGGCGGCGATGGTGGTGACCGCCGGATCGGTGAAGTCGTCGGCCGGCACGTAGACCGCTTCGATCGCGGTGACCGACGCCTCCCCGACCGAGGCGATGCGCTCCTGCAGCGCCGCGACCTCGTCGGCCAGCGTCGGCTGGTAGCCGACCCGCGAAGGCGCGCGCCCGAGCAGGCCCGACACTTCCGACCCGGCCTGCACGAAGCGGAACACGTTGTCCATCAGGAGGAGCACGTTGCGGCGCCGCTGGTCGCGGAAATATTCGGCGATGGTCATCGCCGTCATCGGCACGCGCCAGCGCGCGCCCGGCGGCTCGTTCATCTGCCCGTAGACGAGCGCGGTGCGCTCGAGCACGCCCGATTCGGTCATGTCGAGCAGCATCTCGTGGCCTTCGCGCGAGCGCTCGCCGACCCCGGCGAACACCGAAATGCCCTGGTAGGTCTCGACCATCGCGTGGATGAGCTCCATCACCAGCACAGTCTTGCCGACGCCGGCGCCGCCGAACATCGCCGCCTTGCCGCCCTGCGCCAGAGGGGCGAGCAGGTCGATCACTTTGACGCCGGTGGCGAACAGCTTGGTCACCCCGCTCTGCGCCGCGAGCGGCGGCGGCTTGCGATGGATCGGCCAGCGCGGCGCGTCGGCCGCCAGCGGCGGACCTCGGTCGCCGACGCGTCCGAGCACGTCGAGCAGCCGTCCGAGCGTCGCCTCGCCGACGGCGACCGTCACCGGCCCCCCGTCGGAGCGCGCGCGATCGCCGCGCCTCAAGCTCGTGGTCGGTTCGAGCGCGATCGCGCGCCCCGCATGCGGGTCGAGATGGGCGTGAATTTCCGCGACCACGACCCGGCCTTCGGAATCGAGGACCTCGGCCGCAGCCTCGATCGGCGGCGGGGCGCCGTCGAACGCGAGATCGAGAACCGCGCCGCGAATCGCGACCACCCGCCCCTCAAACTGCCCCGCAGCCATCGAAACCACTCACTTCCCCGGCCCCATGTTCGCACGCCGCTGCGGCGCGGGGAAAGCAATAAGAAACGGGCTTTCGTTGACATTTTCGCGAATTGAACTATGTGAGGCGCGCCGAGAGCGAAGGAAGGCTCCGGCGCGGCGTTGGCGGTGTGCTTCGCGCCTACGCATGGCGCAATTCCGGAACGCCACGGCCCCGCGAAACAATCGCGCGGTCCCCGAAGCCCCCATACCCCAGACGCGAGCGCACCAAAGCTTTCGCGATGTGAGATCAAATGAAGTTCAGCGAACTCGGCCTGAGCGAAAAGGTGCTCAACGCCGTCGAAGCGTCGGGCTACCACACCCCGACGCCCATCCAGGCGCAAGCCATTCCCTACGCCCTGCAGGGCCGCGACGTTCTCGGCATCGCTCAGACGGGCACCGGCAAGACCGCGGCCTTCACTCTGCCCATGCTGTCGATGCTGGAGCGGGGTCGCGCCCGGGCGCGAATGCCCCGAACCCTCATTCTCGAGCCGACCCGCGAACTTGCGGCCCAGGTCGAGGAGGCCTTCTCCAAATACGGCGTCAACCACAAGCTGAGCGTCGCGCTCCTGATCGGCGGCGTCTCCGACAGCGATCAGAAGGCCAAGATCGACCGCGGGGCCGACGTCGTCATCGCGACGCCCGGCCGCCTGCTGGACCTCACCGAACGCGCCGGTCTTCTCTTGACCGGCATCGAGATCCTGGTCATCGACGAAGCCGATCGCATGCTCGACATGGGCTTCATCCCGGACATCGAGCGCATCTGCAAGCTCGTGCCCTTCACCCGCCAGACGCTGTTCTTTTCCGCGACGATGCCGCCCGAAATCACCCGGCTCGTCGACATCTTTCTCCACAATCCGGTGCGCGTCGAGGTCACCCGCGCGGCGACCACCGTCGAAACCACCACCCAGACGCTGGTCCCGTCGGGCAGCGCGCCGCCGGACAAGCGTGCGACACTTCGCCGCATCATCCGCGGCGCGGACAACTTCAAGAACGCGATCATCTTCTGCAACCGCAAGCGGGACGTGCAGGTGGTCTACCGGTCGCTCGAGAAGCACGGCTTCTCGGTGGCCGCCTTGCATGGCGATCTCGATCAGCGCGCGCGCATGATCGCGCTCGACGCGTTCCGCAACGACCAGGTGCAGTTGATCGTCTGCTCCGACGTCGCCGCCCGCGGTCTCGACATTCCCGACGTGAGCCACGTCATCAACTACGACGCGCCCCATCATTCCGAGGACTACGTCCACCGTATCGGCCGCACCGGACGCGCCGGCAAGACCGGCCACGCTTTGACCATCGTGACGCGCGCCGACGCCAAGGCGATCGCCGAGATCGAGAAGCTCATCGCCCGCAAGATCGACTGGCAGGAGGGCGGCGAGCTGCCCCCCGCGGACGAGGGCGAGGCGCATGAGCGCCGCGGCGAGCGCGGTCGGCGGGGAGGCCGTCATCGCGACGCGGCGGAGGGCGGGGAGCGGTCCAGGCCCGACCGTGATCCGGAGCATCGCGCCGAGTCGCGCCGCCGCCATGCCGGGCGACCCGCGAAGGAGCGCGTCGCGGCGGAGAACGAGCGCAGCGCCGACTCGCGCCGCCACCATGCGGCCCGCCCAGCGCAGGAGCGCATCGCCGCTGAGCAGGAGCGCGCCGCCGCGCCCGCCCGCGCGCCCCACTTCAACGAGCCCGCCCGCCGCGAGCGCCCGCGCCGCGAAGAAGAGGGGCGGATCATCGGCCTCGGCGACCACGTTCCGAGCTTCCTCCTGCGGCCGGTGCCGAAGCGGGCGCGGCACGAGCATGAGCGCGAGCACGTCGAGGATTAGGCCTTAGGCCTTAGCCGCCGTCGCGGCGCGGGCGGTGGACGATGCTGAAGATCGGACTCGTTCGGCTGCTCTGGCTTGCGTTGTTCGGGCTCGTCATTCCCTTCGGCGCCTACAGGCTCAGTCGCCGGATCGGAATGCGGCTCCTGCTGCTCCTGGCGGCTGCGATCGGTCTCGGCTACGGCGCGCTCAAGGCCGACAATCCCTGGAACGGCGACGGGCTTCTCGGCAATCTGCTCTTCATGGTCGCCTGCGTGGTCGTCCCGCTCGTCTATGTCGGTTTGGCGGTCGGCGCGGCCGCTGCCGTCGCGAAAGCGGCCTCGAATTTGCGACTATAGAGCAAGGCGGCGCCTTCCCAAGCGGAGCCGCGAAAGGGATGCGCCCGATGCGCTCAGCGGCCGTTCTGGTCGATGCAGCCCCACCGCATGCAATCGTCGGGATTGCGGCTCAGCCCGTCGGTTTCATGTAGGTTGTAAGGATAGGCCAAGAGCGGGTCGGGATCTCGAAGGATCGTCGGGCGCTGGCTCGGGGGCAAATTCTCCGCCTGCTGCACCGTCATCACGGGGATGTTTTGGGCCGCCGTTTGGCATCCGGTGAAGACCGTCCCCAGGGCGACTGCGAGGGCAAGCCGCCGAACGATCCAGGGTCCCATTTTCGCCTCCGAGCGGGTCCGACGGGCAAGGCTCGCCCCGGCTTCGTCCCCGGCGAGATGCTTATAAAACACGGATTTAGGCGGAAACGTTGCAAAGCGACTTAAATTCGGATTCATGAGTCTCCGCCCGGAATCAAGCGGCTCGCGGCCCTTGCGATCAAGGGCGAGGCTTGCCCCGCGCGGCCGGCGTTGGGCCTTTCGGCTTCGCTTTCGCCGCCGCGGCGCGGCGCGCCGCCTCGAGACCCAGCGCCGCCCAACGCCTGAGCTCGTCCGGCTCGTCGTAGGCGCCGGAGGGCAGGCGCCAGACAGATTATCTGCGTAAATACCCGCCCCGCCCAACATGCGTTTCACTTGAACCGCGCCGAATGGCTCGAATAGCTCTTTGAGGCCGTCGGCGTTCACGCGGGCGTGGTGAGGGCTTCGGGGCTCGCGGGCGTGATCGCGACGCTCTCGCCGCAGCCGCAGGCCGAGGTCTCGTTGGGATTGCGGAAGGAGAAGGTGGCCGACAGCCGGTCGACCTTGAAGTCCATCTCGGAGCCTAGCAGAAACAGCACCGCCTTCAGGTCGATGAGCAGCTTGACGCCCTTGTCCTCGACGATCTCATCGAGCGGCGACGCCGTTTCGGCCAGCTCCATGGTGTAGGACATGCCGGCGCACCCGCCGTTCCTGACCCCGACCCTCAAGCCCGCAATCGGCTTGTCGGCGGCTTCGGTCAATTCCCTGACGCGGGCCGCCGCCGCGTCGGTCAAAGTCATCACCTGCCGTCGCAGGAGTCTCGAGGCCATGTCGTTCTCCGTCAGCCGGGGGCAAGGCCCGGCACCGTTCCCGTGATATAGCATCAGAGCGCCCGGTTTGACAGGGGTCGAACGCGGGATGCGGGCCCGGTTTGCAGCGCAAAGAAACCGAGGCGCCGACGCCAAACAGACGGGGCGCCGACCGCGCATTCATGCCAACTTGTTACAAGGCCTGACCATTGCCGTTTTCAGCGTTTTCAAAGGGTTAGAGCAAGAGCTGGCTTGCTGGCTTTTGTTCGCAACCCGCGCCTCACGCCTCAGGAGTCCGCGAAGCGGGCCTCGAAGGATGAATCTGTTGCTCATGACGCTCTCCCATGGGACGGTTTTTGAGGGAACAAACATAGTACAAAATATGACTTCCGTCAAGGATTTTCACAGCTCCTGCTGGCGTAACAGGCGCGGCGTCGACAGGGCGTCGCCGTGGCGCCGGCCCGCCGCGGAGATCGGCCGAGGCGGTCGAGCGACCGCCACTCCCGGCAAACAAACAGGGAATTTTATTTCGCGGAACAGGGAGCTTTTGCACGAGAACAGGGGGCTTTCGCATGAGGAACAGGGAAGTCTTTGCGCGAATCAGGCACGTTTTTGATTTGTAGTTCAATTCCCTTTTGGTCGGTTGCGGGCCAACTCCTCGGAACCGACACCGCCCAGGAATGCGCCAACGACTTCGCCAACGCCGGCTCATGAACAGAGACTTAAATTCATCCCGCTCCAGCTGCTAACGCCGGCGGACGCGCCGCGATTTGCTGGGCGCGGAGCGCGCGGCGCCGCTGGCGAGGACGCCGAGCCCGCCCACTCACCCATGCTGGCCGGCGAGCGCCATGATCTTGGCCTGATCTTCCTCGAGGGGCGCAAGTTCGCTCGTCGCGTACTGCCGGATAAGCGGGCTGCCTGAACTTACTTGCCGCTGCGCTGAAATGGCCAAGGAAGTAGCGATAGTCGCCAATTTCATGATGAATAAAGGCCCGGTCGAAGCTGGCGCTGGGGATCGACAAGAAACGGTTCTGGACCCGAAGATGCGTCGCCGACAATTTGTCCGAGAGCGGAATCTTCAATCGTATGGCGACCTCGCGGAGCCGCTGCTCTGCCTGCCGATGTCGCTCGACGAGGTAGTCACCCAAGGCGCGCACTTCGGCGGTTTGCGCGCGCCGTTCGGCAATCCGGCCCATATCCTGCTGCTGGATTTCGATTTGGATCGCCCAGGAAAGAAAGGCGCGATCCGCATTGCTTTGGCTGGGCTCGCGCACTTCCCGGAGGCCCAACGACGCTGAGCGCCACAAGCAATGCGCCAAGCACCCGCGCGCGACAATCGCGCACGATTCGAGCGACGGCCGCCATCATGGTTCGTTTCTGTCCTTTGCGCGCCAGAGCCCAGGCCCAATCGACCAGGCCAGTGTCAGGTTCCCGGCAAGTCGCTCGCACAAAGGCCAGCCCCGCATTCGACCGGCAGGCAGCGGCGTCTCTCGATCGCCCTTAACCAGAGGCGCTGGAGCTTCGCGGCCGACTGTGGCAAAGCGCGGCTCGAGCCGAAACCAGCCGAGTTTTTCATGCCATCGCCGCGCGACGACCGTTCCGACGCCCTCCTCCACCGCATCGCCGACGCGCTCGAGCGGCTCGCGCCCCCTCATCCGGCGGCACCGGAGTTCGACGCGGCGGAAGCCTTCATCTGGCGCGCCGAGCGCGGGACGCTCGCGCCGGTCGCCCGCGTCAACCGCGTCGACCTGAAACTTCTCAGGGGGATCGATCGGGTTCGTGATCTTCTGGTCGAGAACACCGAGCGCTTCGCCCGCGGCCTGCCGGCCAACAACGCGCTCCTTTGGGGCGCGCGCGGCATGGGCAAGTCGTCGCTGGTCAAGGCGGCGCACGCCGCAATCAACCGTCAGACCGGCGTCGAGGGGCGGCTGAAGCTGGTCGAAATCCATCGCGAGGACATCGAAGGCCTGCCGGCGCTGATGAGCCTTTTGCGCGAGGCGCCCTACAAATTCATCGTCTTCTGCGACGACCTTTCTTTCGACGCCGGCGACGCGTCGTACAAATCGTTGAAGGCGGCGCTCGAGGGCGGCGTCGAGGGGCGGCCCTCAAACGTCCTCTTCTACGCGACCTCGAACCGCCGCCACCTCCTGCCGCGCGAAATGATGGAGAACGAGCGTTCGAGCGCCATCAATCCGGGCGAGGCGGTCGAGGAGAAAGTGTCGCTCTCCGACCGTTTCGGCCTCTGGCTCGGCTTCCATCACTGCAGTCAGGACGACTATCTCGCAATGGTCCGCGGCTACGCCGAGCACTACGGGCTCATCGCGCCGGGGGACGAGATCGAGGCCCAGGCGCTCGAATGGGCGACGACCCGCGGCTCCCGCTCCGGCCGCACGGCCTGGCAGTTCATTCAGGATCTCGCGGGGCGGCTGGGAAAGCCGCTCGAGGCCGGCAATTCGATTGGTCCGCCCGCCCGCGCCTTCGCAGCTCGAGAAGGCGCGTCTGCTCTCCCTCGCCCCGCGCGCGGGGAGAGGCCGGGGTGAGGGGCAAGGCGATTGGCCGCTCACGGCCCAGCCCCTGATCCCAACCTTCTCCCCGCATAGGGCGTCGACAGACGCCCGTCTGTCGACGGGCTATGCGGGGAGAGAAGGGACGCGCCGCCGGGCAATCGACTGGAGGCGTTGAAGGGCGTGCGGGCAGGCCGATAATCGATTCGGGTCAATGACCAGTGGCGCATCTGCTTCAACTGGCGGGATGGAGGCTCGGCCGACGTCGAAATCGTCGATGATCACTGACCCGGACTGGCTTAAAAATCCGACGCCGGGCGAAATCATGCTCGAGGAGTTTTTGCGGCCGCTCGATCTGAGCCAGACCGCGCTCGCCCGCGCGTTGCGCATGCCGCCCCGCCGGATCAACGAGATCGTGCTCGGCAAGCGGGCGGTCACCGCCGACACCGATCTGCGCTTGACCCGGTATTTCGGTCTCACGCCCGGTTTCTTCCTCGGCCTGCAGGCCGATCACGACCTCATGGAGCGCCGCGAACTCGGCGCCGATCTCGAACTGATCGCGCCGCACGCCGCGTGATGGGCTCTATTTCGGCCCGAACGGGACGAGCATCGGAACCCTGCGTCGATAGGAATCGTAAGCGTCGGGCTCCAATTGTGCGCGCAGGAAGCGTTCCTCGAGTCTCGCTTTCGTCCAGAAGCCGACTGCCATCAGCAGGGCGCCAATGGTCCCGCTCGGCCTGCCTTTCAGAATGGCGGTCGCGAAGATGGCCGCGATGAGGCCGGTATAAATCGGGTGGCGCACAATCGCGTAAGGCCCGGTGTCGATCACCCGATGGCCGGCCTTCTTGGTGACCGAACTCGACCACAGCCGGCCGAGATGGAATCGCGCCCACCAGGTGAAAAGTAGGCCGATGACAGCGAGGGCGACGAGGATCCAGCCGACCCCTGCGCTCAGACGCCAGAGCCGATCGTCGTTAAACCGGTCGAAGCGGCCGAACACCAGAATCGCGCCCAGAACCGTGGCGATCCGGTAGAACCATTCCCTGCCCCGCCCCGGCCGCTTGCCGCCGGGTCGGACCACAACGCCGCCGCCAGCCACGAGGCGACCCAGAGACTCCAGGCAAAGACGATCGCGATTTCCGGCGCCATCGGTCGACCCTAGAATTGAATTCCGCCGCGCCCGTGGCGCGGCGTTGTGGACTACGCTCACCGCTTCGGCCAGTTGACCAGCGCGAGGCCGGCGACGACCAGCGCGACCGCCGCGGCGAAGAGCGGCGTCACCGCCTCCCCGAAGACGAACCAGCCGGCGAAAACGCCGACCAGCGGCGTGACCAGGGTGAAGGCGGAGAGCTGCGCCGCCGGATGGCGGGTCAGCAGCCGGAACCACGCCACGTAGCTGACGCCGACGACCGCGACTCCCTGCCAGAGGAGCGCGGCGATGGTTCCGGCGGAAAGATGCGCCGGCCACGACTCGCCGAGCGCATAGGCCGCAAAGGGCGCGATGACTGTCGCCGCGGCGATCTGGTAGAGCAGCACCTTGACCGGATCGGCTTTTCTCAACGGCGTCGCCTTGATGACCACTGTCGTGGCGGCCCACAGCGCTGCGGCGAGGAGCGCGAGCGCGTCGCCAACCCACCCTCCGCCGGGCGAGCGTCCGGCGAAGCCGACCACCACGCCGAGAAAGGCGAGCGCCACGCCGAGCCATTGGATCCGCCGCAGCCGCTCGTCCTTCAAGAAAAGCATGGCGCCAAAGGCGACGAAAAACGGCGCGGCGTAGCTGAAGACCGTGGCGCGCCCCGCCGTCGTCCAGCGCAGAGATTCGTAGAACCCGATGAATTCGGCGGTGAACAGCAGGCCGGCGAGCGCCCCCGCCGCCTCCGTCCCGTCGATCCGAAAGACCCGCCGCTTCGCCAGCAAGGCGTACAGCACGACGCAGACGACGCCGATCGCCGAGCGTGCGCCGGTCTGCCAGATCGGGCCGATCTCCGGCAGCGCCGTCTTCACGACGACCTGGTTGAAGCCCCAGAGGATGCAGAGCGCGAGCGTCAGCGCGGCGGCGAAGCGGTCGAGGGGGCGGGTCTTCATCCCTCCCCGTCCCTTTTCGGCAGGCTAAAATCAAGGGGTCAGCGCCTGCGACGGGCGCACTCGGGCGTCCTCTCCGGCGGGCGGCGCCGGAGTCGGCTATGCGAATTTCGCATGCCTAAAGGGTTCCGGAGCGGTCCTCCGGCGCAGGCGCTCCTTCCCTGTTCTCGACGCTCGTCCCCCTGTTCCTGCCCTGTTATGCGCGATTTTCCCTCCTGTTAGCTCCCTGTTGTCCCACGCAAATCCTAAACTTGAAGATTTTCGTACAATTAGCTGTCATTTCGTGCATTTTTGCAGAGGAGCTTGGCTAATCGCCGGCCGTTTCGCCCTGTTGTTCGCCGGTTACCAGGGAGGAACAGGCCGACGGGGACCGCCGCAACCGGCCGGATCAGGCGAGCGAACAAGGGGTCGCAGCCCGCGCCATACGCATAGCTGACTTTCAGCCGCGCCGATCTTCGCGCGGGGCCCGCTCGGTTTCCCAAAAATCAAGGGCGGCGGGCCGTTTCGTGGGACCCGCCGCCCTGTTGCCGCCCTCGAAGATGAGCCGTCTCGTGAAACTCCTCGAGGCTCGGAGCGTCCAGACCTCAGGCTGGACCGCGCTTCCCGCCGTCAGAGGCCGGCGAGATATTGGGTCGGATCGACCGGGGTCGATCCCTTGCGCAGCTCGAAGTGGAGCTGCGGCGAATTGACGTTGCCGGTGTCGCCCGACTTGGCGATGATCTGGCCGCGCTTGACGGTTTCGCCGCGCTTGACGTCCAGCTCGCCGTTGTTGGCGTAGGCGGAGACGAAGCCGTTCGGGTGCTTGATCAGCACCAGATTGCCGTAGCCCTTGAGCCCGTCGCCCGAATAGACGACGACCCCGCTCTCAGCCGCACGGACCGACGTGCCCGGGGGCACGGAGATGTTGATGCCGTCGTTGCCGCCGGACTTGAAGCCCTCGATGATGCGGCCGCGCGCCGGCCACCGGAATTCGGGAGTCGAGCCCGATGCGTCGGCTTCGGCGGCCGTGGCCGGCGCCTTCGCGCTCGCCGCCTTCGGATCGACATTGCCGGTCGGCGTGTTGTCGATGGCGGCCTTCTTGCCCGTCGGATGAGCCGGCTCGGCCTTGGCGACCACGGTCTTCGCCGGAGCCGGCGCGAGCTTGTCCTTCGCCTTGTCGACGAGCTTGTCCTTCGTCTTGTCGGAGGACTTCTTCGCCGCTTTTTCGGCGCTCTTGGCCGTCTTCGTCTTCTCGTGGGTTTTGTCCTTGACCTTCCTGGCCTTGGGCTCATCCATGCTGTCGTTCGAGGCGACCTCGGTGCGCTTCTTGGCCGAGGGCTTGCCGGCAGGGGCCTTGGCGTCGGCCACGGCGCGGCTGCCGGCGGCGTTATAAACCGGCACCACGATATGCATGCCGCCCTTGACTTCCGCCGGGCTCGAAAGGCCGTTGGCGCTGAGCAGCGCGGCGGCGGGCACGCCGTAGCGGCGCGAGAGCGTGTCCAGCGTGTCGTTCTGAGCGACCACGACCGGCGTGCCGCCGCGAGCGGACCATCCGGCCGCCGAGCCCACGACCGCGTGCGCCGCCGGGTGGGCGGAAGCGCTCGGCAGAGGCGCGCTTGCGACGGACTGAGTCGGAGCGACCGGCTTGGCCGCGACCTGTCGCGAAGGCGCAGCCGTCGAAGGCGTCGCGCTCGCCGTCTGGGAGCTGAACGGATTGGTGAAGGGATTGCTGCTCATGTCGATCCGGGTCACGTCGCTCGAACACCCGGCAAGCCACAGGAGAGCCAAGCCAGTCAGCGCGAGACGCGGGAAAGAGCGTCCATTAAGAAACGCAACGCGATCACTCATTTGCTTGAACCCGTCGAATACCCGCTGAAGACAGGCTCAATCTGCAGCAATCCAGTTAAGGGAAGGTTTAAGATGAATCGTTTGTTTGGATAAAAGTTCAAAGTGAAGTCGTTTCTTCGGCGGAACCGGCCCTCTCCCTCGGGGAGACGGCGGTCATAAGGCGCGGGCGAGGCCGCGCTCGAGCGGCCTCAGGCCGCGCGCAGGCCCGACTTCGGCGACATGGACCGGGCCCTCGTCTTCGAACGTGAGACGGACAATTCGCTGTTCGCCCCTGCCCGGCCCGGCAAGAGCGGCGACGAGGGCCCCGCCGGGGGCGAGCAGCTTGAGAAAGGCCCGCGCGGGCGGCTCGATGAGCCCATGCGCGATCACCTTGTCGAAGCGCCGGCCGCCCGCGTGAAAGTCGAACGCGTCCGTCCACAGCACGACGACGTTGGCGAGCCCGAACGCCTTGATCCGGGCGGAGGCCTCCAGCGCGAGGGTCTGGAACCGTTCGAGCGACACGACTTCCTTCGCGAGTTGCGCCAGCAACGCCGTACAATAGCCTGTTCCCGTCCCGATTTCGCAAACCTCGTCGGAAGGTTTGAGGCGGAGCGCGGCGATCATCGCGGCCAGCGTCGAGGGCGGCGGCGAAGTCTGTCCGCAGCCGATCGGCAGCGCGACGTCGCGGCTGGAGATGTCGGCGAATCGTTGCGGCATGAAGAGCGAGCGGGGCGCGCGCTCGAGCGCGCGCAGGAGCTCGAGGTCGCCGACCCCTCTGGCCCGCATGGCGAGGGTGAACTGGGCGCGCTCTTCCGCTTCGGACGCGCTCAACCGGGATCCCCTCCCTCATCTGCCGATGCTTTTCAGCGCGGTGCGAAAGCCTTTTCGAGACGCAGGCGCGAATCATCGTCGGTCAAGTCGAGTCTTAGCGGAGTGACCGAGATTTTTCGCCTGGCGAGAGCGGCCAAATCCGTGCCGTCCTCGAATCGGATCTCGCCGCGCAGGAACATCAGCCAGTAATAGGGAAAGCCGCGCCCGTCCCGGCGCTCCTCGACCCGCATGAGCTCGGCATTGCGCTGGCCCTGCCGGGTGAAGGCGACGCCTGCGACCTCGTCGGGCGGGCAGGCGGGAAAGTTGACGTTGACGAGGCCGCCCGGCGCGATGCCGGCCGCGAGGATCTTGCGGATGAGCGGCGCGGCGTGGGCTTCCGTCGCCTCCCATTCGATCGACGCCCTGCCCTGCGCGCCGCCGTAGGCCTGCGACAGTGCGATCGAGGGAATGCCGAGCATCGCTCCCTCCATGGCGCCCGCGATCGTCCCGGAATAGGTTAGGTCCTCGGCGACGTTCTGGCCGCGGTTGACCCCCGACAGGACGAGGTCCGGGCGCCGGTCGGCCATGATCTTCCGCACGGCCATGATGACGCAGTCGGTCGGCGTGCCCTTGACCGCGTAGTGGCGCGGGCTGATCTCGCGCAGCCGCAGCGGATCGCTGAGCGACAGCGAATGGGCGACGCCCGACTGGTCGGTCTCCGGCGCGACGACGATAAGGTCGTCCGAGAGCTCGCGCGCGATCAACTCGAGGACCGTCAGCCCCGGCGCGTGAACGCCGTCGTCATTGGTGAGCAAGATTCGCATCGACAATCCTTTGGCCCGCTATACGCTCGGGGCCGAGGCGGTTCTAGAGCCGTTAGCCGATTCGCGCGACGGAGGGCGCTGCGTCAATTCCTGGACGAGAGCGTGATGCGATCGAGTTGAACCGCCGCCGTCATCGCTGCCACTGCCAAGAAACCGAGGCATCGACGCCAAACGGACGCGGCGCCGACCCTAAATCGACGCCAACTCGCGACAAGGCCTGCCCATTGCCGTTTTGGGCGTTTTCAAGGGGTTAGAGCAAGAGGGAGTAACCGGGGCGAATTTCCGGGCGGCGTTAGCTTGGGGCGGGCCTGACGAGAGTTGCGAGATCGGGGATTTCGGGGCCTGGAATGGCGAGGCGAGCGCCGAGATAGTCGAAGAAGGGGATTTTGAGCTTCCTGCAGGTCTTGGCGAGCCCGAGCATGACGTCGCGGGCGTCGCGGCCTCTGTCGCTGAGGGTCCCGCCGGAGATTTTGCGCTTGGTGACGAAGACGCGGATGTCGTTTTCCGAGGCGTTGGTGTGCAGCGGAATATGGGGATGGTCGAGGACGCGCAAGAGATCGTCCTTGAGGCGAAAGAGGCGCCTGAGCAGGCTGTCGAGGGTGGCGTAGCCGGTTCTGGAGCGGTTGAAGATGCGGTCGAACTGCGCCCGCAAACGCTCGGCTTTCTCGAGGCTCGGGGCGAGCTTGTATTCTTTTAAGGCGCGATAGAACCACCAGATCATGCGCCGTGCGACCTCGATCGCGTTGCGCTGCTTGTCGTTGGCGGGGATGAGCTTGTGGACCAGGCGTTCGGCGTGCACCCAGCACAAGGCGTGTTCGCCGACGCGGAACTGGCCGGCGCCGTCTGACACGACGATGGCTTGGCCGAGCAGGCCTTGCTCGCGAACGGCGCCCCACAGAGCACCCTCGCTGGCGACCCGCACCGGATCGGGGGTGATCCTGAGATCGGCGAATCCGAGCGCGTTCAGATGGCTCGTCCAGTCTTCGTGAGACGCAAAAAGCCGCGTCGGATGGCCCGCGAGCGTGTCGATGAGGCTGAGGCTCAGATTGCAAGCCCGCATGTAGACGAGCGCCGCCTCGTTGACCACGTAAGAGGCCGCGCCGCCCAGGAGATTGCGCAGGAACGCCAGGCGGGACTTGCTCGGGCCGGTTCGAAACGTGGTGAAGCTGTCGGAACCGATCTGGGTCGTCACGCCGCTCTTGCCTCGATGGCGGGCGCCGGTGTCGTCGACCGTGACGAAGGAAGCGCTGCTCAATCCGGTCTTCAGCACCTCGGCGTCCTCAGCGCGGAACGTCTCGAGCCTGGCGGCCAGCAGGCGCACCACCTGGCGTTTCGAAATCACCACGCCGACGCCGTTCAGCAGCGCCAGAATCCGCTCGCAGGTCATCTGTCCCTGAAAGTGCAGCATCAAGATCAGGCGCTGAAGATGCGGGCCATAGCCACCGACGATCCCGGGATCGAGCGGCGCGATCAGAGTCTTCCCATCCGGCGTTTGCCAGCGCTCGCGCCGATAGCGGGTCACCAAAGGATTCAGAACCAAGTCCTGAACGACGATCTCTTCGTAGCCCTTGTGGCGGGAACCCGCTGGCGCGTCGACCTTCACCTCGATGGTTTGCGTGACCGTCAGCTTGTCCAGGTTGCTGCCGCGCCGCTGCGTCGACCGCCCGCCCTTGGGCGCGTTCGCTTGCGAATCCGGTCGGTCCGTCGCCTTGTCCATCCCCGAGGGTTTCTGCGGCGGCCGCGGCGGCAGTTTCTTCAATCGCGCCAGTTCGTCCTTGACCGCCTGATGCTCGACCCTCAGCTTGGCCAACGCCCCGCTCACCTTCTCGTACTCCGCCTGAAAGCGGGTCACTTCGCCAATCAAAGTGCGAACCAGGCCGATGAGCTCGGCCGGCGTCATGCGCTCAAGCGGATCACCCAAATCAACGGACATCCCCAGCTTGAATCATACTTTCCAACGCTTGACTCCCCCCTTCCGCCCGGAAATTTGCCCCGATTACGGTTTTGGCGCCCAAGCTGTTGAAAAGTCAGGCCGAGCGACAAGATGACGCCCTCTGGGACCAATGCGTCGATTGCGGGCTTCGGCAAAGCCCGCCCGGCCGCTTCGCCCGGTTCGTCCCCGGACTCTCGTTCGCCAAGCTTCGACGCCGAGGCGCGTGCGGCCGCCGCGCGCGCGGCGCGCGAGAGCTACGGCAAGCTCATCGCCCTCCTTGCCGCGCGCTCGCGCGACGTTCCCAGCGCCGAGGACGCGCTCGCCGACGCCTTCGCCGCGGCGCTGACCGTCTGGCCGGCGCGGAGCGTCCCGGCCAATCCGGAAGGCTGGCTTGCGACGGCCGCCCGGCGGCGGCTGATCGACGGCGCGCGCAAGAGACGTAGGTAGCGCCGAGGCGTCGTCGGAAACGCTCGCCTTGATCGGCGACGAGCTGAAGGCGGCCGAAAGCGACGCGCCGATCCCCGACCGTCGGCTTGCCCTGACGTTCGCCTGCGCTCATCCGGCAATCGAGGAATCGATCCGAGCGCCCTTGATGTTGCAGACGATTCTCGGCCTCGACGCGGCGGCGATCGGCTCGGCCTTCCTGGTTTCGCCGGCCGCTATGGGCCAAAGCCTCGCCCGCGCCAAGGCAAAAATCCGCCTCGCCGGCGTGCCGT
The DNA here is from genome assembly GCA_963758335.1 of uncultured Alphaproteobacteria bacterium. Lineage (GTDB taxonomy): Bacteria > Pseudomonadota > Alphaproteobacteria > Rhizobiales > Beijerinckiaceae > Roseiarcus. Next base: position 1,296,422 of record CAVWVF010000006.1, read on the forward strand.
TCCGAATTCCCGAGCGAGAGCACTTGCCCGATCGTCTCGCCGTTGTGCTGGAGGCGATCTATGCCGCTTTCGCGCACGGCTGGGCGGAGGCCTTCTCGGACGATCCGCGCGGCCGCGATCTCGCCGAGGAGGCGATCTGGCTCGGCCGGGTCGTCGTCGAACTCGCGCGCGCCGAGCCGGAGGCCAAGGGACTGCTGGCGCTGATGCTTTACGCCCATTCGCGCCGCGCCGCCCGCCGCGACGGTTTCGCGCGCTACGTCCCCTTGAGCGTTCAGGACACCACGCTCTGGGACGCCGCCGCGATCGAGGAGGCCGAGCGGCTGTTGCGCGCCGCGAGCGTATCGCTTGCGCCCGGGCGCTTCCAGCTCGAGGCCGCCGTGCACGCCGCCTGCCGCCTGACGGGCGCGACGGACTGGGGGGCGATCGCGGCGCTCTACGACGCGCTTTTCGCCCTGACCGGCTCGCCGGTGGTGGCCGTCAACCGGGCGATCGCGGTCGCGGAGACGCGAGGGGCGGCGGCGGGACTGGCGCTGCTCGAGAAGGCCGGCGCAGGCGGCCTCGCCGGCTTCGAGCCCTACTGGGTCGCCAAAGCCGAGCTCTCCGTCCGGACCGGCGACCACGGCAAGACGCGGCACGCCTACGAGCTCGCGATCGGCCTCCAGACGGATCCGGCCGCCCGCGCCTTTCTCGTCGAGCAGATGGCGGCATTGGATGGAGCGATCCCGGCTCAGCCGCCCGGATAGCGGCGGACCCCGGCCTCCTCCGGATGATAGCCCTTCTCGCCGACGGCCTTGGCGAGCGGGCCGCGGATGTCGTCGGTCTCGCGCAAGCGTTTGACAATCGCCGCGAAATCCCACTTCGGCCGCCAGCCGAGCTCGGCCCGGGCGAGCGCATTGTCATAGACGCGGTCGATGCTCGCCGCCATCCGCCAGCCGCGCCGCGCATATTCCTCCTCCCAGCCCGCGACTCGCTCGCGCGCGACCGCGGCTGCGTCGGCGCGCAGGCGGGCAGCGTCTTCCGGTCGGAACGGCGTCGTGGCGCTGATAATATACTTGCCGAACCCTATCGAAGGCGTGCGTTCGAGGGCGAGGAGATGCGCCTCGACCACGTCCTCGATCGCGACCAGACGGTAGAGGAACTCGTTCGCCTTCAGATTGGCGTCGGCGAAGGCCGCGCGCGCATCCGGATCGTCGTCCTCCTCGGGGAAGAAACGCGACGTTCTCAGGACAACGCAGGCGAGGCGCTCGTTGCGCCAGAAAAGCCGGCAGAGATCCTCGGCCGCGGTCTTGCTCACGCCATAGATGTTCTTCGGGACCGGGACGACGCTCTCGTCGATCCAGGCCGCCGGCTCGCCCGGCGGGGGCTTCAACGCGTCGCCGAAGGCGCTCGTCGTGCTGGTCATGACGAAGCTTTCGACGCCGGCGCGCACGGCCTCCTCGAGCAGGGTCAGCGTGCCGAGCACATTGGTCTCGACGAATTCCTCGCGCCCGTGCGTCGCGACATGCGGCTTGTGCAGCGTGGCCGCATGCAGGACAGTGCCGACCCCCGCCATGCAGCGGGCGACCGAGGACCGGTCGGCGATCGACGTGACGACGTCGGTGAACGGCCCCGGACCGGCGTCGAGCCCGAGAGCCTCGCGCCCGGCCTCGCGGAGCGTGCGCATCAGCGCTTCGCCCAGATGCCCCGAGCTTCCGGTGACGAGAAAGGTCATCTATCCCGCTCCTGGCGATGACGCCGGGCCATGATCGCGCGCTCCGATGAGTGGCCGAGCCGGCGCATCGCGCTTATCATGATCCGCAGGACGGGACGAACAGGACGAAACTTGGCCGATTCGCTCGCGGCGCGCCGAATTCTGCCCCTTTCGGTCGCAGCGCTCTGCCTGGTGGGCTGCTCGCTGGCGCTCGAGACTGATCAGGCCCGGCTCTGCCGCATGGCGCTGCCGGCGCTTTTGCCGGAGGGCGCGCAGATCACCATCGATTCCCAGCGGCCAGACCCGGATGGACGGGGGCTCGCCGTCGCCTTTTCGGCCGAGGCGCCCGGACAGGAGCCCGAGCCGCATGTCGCAGCCTGTCGGTTTCGTGAGCCTGGCCGGCCACGCCAATCGCGCGATCTCGTCTCCCTGACGTTTGACGGCGCGCCGCTCACCGACACGCGGCTCTTCTTTCTCGTCCGCTACTGGCTGGCGACGCCCGAAGGCCGCGCCGCCGACCCTGCCCCGCTCGGCGACCTCAGCGGCGCGCTCCGCTTGCCGCGAAGCCTGGTCTATGGGCTTCAGATGGCGCTCGACGGCCTGCCTTTGTCGGCGATCTACGCTCTGCTGGCGGCGGCCTATTCGCTCGTCTACGGGCTGATCGGGCGGATCAATTTCGCCTTCGGCGAGCTCGCCGCCGCCGGCGGCTACGCGGCGGCGATGGCGGCGCTGGCGCTCGCCGGCCTTCCCCCTGCTCCGCTACTGGCGGCGGCCTTCGCGCTCGCGGCGGCCGTCGCCTGCGGATGGGGCTTCGCCTCGGCGCGCGCCGTCTTCATTCCGCTCCGTCGCGCCAGGGGCCAGCAGGCGCTGGTGGCGACCGTCGGCCTCGCGCTTTTCCTGCAGGAGCTCCTGCGGATCGCCCAGGGCGACCGGACGAGCTGGATGAGCCCTCAGCTGAACCAGCCCTTCGCGCTCGCGCGGTCAGGCGACTTCATCGCCGTCGCCACGCCGATGACGTTCGTCGCAACCATGACCGCGCTCGCCATCGGCCTCGGGCTCGTCCTGATCTTCCGCTGGACGCGGACAGGGCGCGAGTGGCGCGCCTACGCGGACGATCCGCTGGCGGCCGAATTGCTCGGCGTCAGTCCCCTCGCGGTGACGGCGCGCGCCTTCGCGCTGTCCGGGGCGCTCGCCGGCCTCGCCGGCGCGACCATGACCGCGGCCTACGGGGCGGTCGGCTACGGGCTGTCGGCGACGCTGACCCTTAAGGCGCTCGCCGCGGCGATCGTCGGCGGCATCGGGTCGCTGCCCGGCGCCTTCCTCGGGGGCCTGATCGTCGGGGCGGCCGAAGCCGGCTGGTCGGCCCTGTTCCCGATCGACGATCGCGATCTCGCCGTCTATGCGCTGCTCATCGTGTTCATCGCCCTGCGCCCTTCAGGGCTGCTTGGAACGCGCGATAACGTGACGCATAACCTGTTTCCGCGCCGGTCTTGACTTGGCGGGGGAGGCTCCCACATCCTGCGGGCGCGGCTCGAGGGGCGGCTGCGCCCGGAGGTCTCCCATGTCCAATTATTCTGCGGCGACGCCTGCTCCGCCTTTGCGGGCCGACGCGCTGGCGGGCGTCCGTTCGCGGCGCATTCTCGCGGTCTGCTTCGACCTCGTGATCGTCAGCGTTCTGGTCGCGCTCGTCTGGGTCGCCTCGATCGTGCTGACGCTGGGTCTCGCGCTTTTCTTCCTGCCGCCGCTCTGGCCGATCGTCGCCTTCTTCTACAACGGCCTCTCCGTATCCGGCCCGAAGATGGCGACGCCGGGCATGCGGGCGATGGACCTCGAGATGCGCATGCACGACACGGGCGCGCGCGTCCCCTTCGTCAACGCCGCGGTGCAGGCGGTGCTGTTCTACGTCAGCTGGTTTTTTCCGCCGATCTTTCTCGTCTCGCTGGTCGATCCGGAGAAACGGTGCCTGCACGACATCATCGCGGGCGTCGTGATCGTGCGTCGCCTGTGAAACACGCGCCCGCTTCCGCGCATTTCTAGGTGAGGATCGGCGCGAGCGGCCGCCTTCGAGGAGAGGGGAGGACAGCGTGACGAGGGAAGTGCGCGACGCGCCTCAGTTCTATCTGACCGCGCCCTCGCCCTGCCCCTACCTGCCCGGCCAGCAGGAACGCAAGATCTTCACCCATCTGGTCGGCAAGCGCGCCGCCGCGCTGAACGACCTCCTGACCCAAACCGGCTTCCGCCGCTCGCAGACGATCGCCTACCGGCCCGCCTGCGAGAGCTGCCGCGCCTGCGTCTCGGTGCGCGTGCTGGTCGACGACTTCCGCCCCAACCACAGCCAGCGCCGCGCCCAGCGCGCCAACGCCGATCTCGCCGGGACGTTAATCTCCCCGAAGCCGACCAACGAGCACTTCGCCCTGTTCCGCGCCTATCTCGACGCGCGCCATCCCGAAGGCGGCATGGCGGACATGTCGTCGCTCGACTTCGCCATGATGGTCGAGGACACCCATATCGACACCCAGCTCGTCGAATACCGCGCGCGCGGGCCGGACGGAGGGGCTGCGGGCCCGCTCTACGCCGTCTGCCTGACCGACCGGCTCGCCGACGGGCTGTCGCTCGTCTATTCCTTCTACGCCCCGCATCACCCGCGCCGCTCGCTCGGCGCCTTCGTCATCCTGGACCACATCGCCAAGGCCCGCGCCCTCGGCCTGCCGCATGTCTATCTCGGCTACTGGGTCGAGGGGTCGAGGAAGATGGGCTACAAGGCCGCCTACCTGCCCCAGGAGCGCCTCGGCCTGCACGGCTGGATCCGGGTCGAGCGGTAGAGGCCCGCGACGGGCCGCGCAAAACTGTTCGCGCGCGCGATTTCAAAGATTTGGGCGCCAAAAGCTGCAACTTTTTGTGACTTCGCAAACTGGAGCCTTGCGCGATCCTGCCGAGGCGTGCCCGCGCGGGTCGCTCGGCCTCGCGGCGAGGCGAAAGGAAAGCTTCGGGCCGACGGACGCGGCGCGATCGGGCGCAAGATATTGGGGGTTCGAGGCTTCGAGGGCCATACCATTTCCGGGCGCGGATTCAATCTTTTCAAGCCTTTGCGCTGTCATTTGCAGCCGACTTGTTCGGGGGGAATTCCGGCGCACTTGCGTCTCCAGAAAGGCGCGTCCGCCTCGCTTCAGTGCGTCTGTCAGCAAGGCTTCGACGGGGCGTTTCGGCGCCAAAGGACGCTCGGCTTTGACGCGCAAAACGGCTTGGGCGCCGCGAACGGGGGCCGCTATCGACGACAACAGGCGCCAGCAGCCTGGGTTCCGACCAGCCGACCGCGATTCTTGCCGCAATGGTGGCGCGACCTTAGGGATTGTCCCGAAAAGGCAGAGTCGCCAAGTCACCCTCGAAAGCCGGAAACAAACTCAAGGGTCGTTTCCAGCAATTTCAAACGGTTATCTACGTCGCTCTTCTCGATGAACGTGACCGCGGTAACGCCCACCATCAGACCCCGCTCGTCGAGATTAGTCGAAGCCGCTCGGTCTTCATCACTTACTGACAGCTTCATCGACAAGCTATTGAGCCCGCGCTTCACAGTGAGGTACAACAAATGCAGATGTGTGTGGAATTTTGATTGATAGTTTTTATGCCTGCATCCACACCCATTGAATGAATATTTAACTTCACGTCCTTGGAAGCATGAAAGAACTTGGCCCAAGAGCGCGCAAGAAACTTCCGTCTCCGGGCCCTCCCACCAAAAATCGATGCTTCCGCCGCCAAGGCCGAGCCACGTGCCCCACTCGCAGCTTCAAGAATTTAAAGCAAAAGTGCCGTCGCCTCCATCTAATTCTCAAGGAGGGCATGGAGGGCATATGAAGCCGTTGGTCAAATTGTTGTCGGCTTCTATGCCGCGAGCGGGTCACCACGCTATAGAAATGGTGATGAAAGGTCTTTTCCACGAGAGGTTCGCCTATTGTGAATTTTATACAATCACCGGTTGTTGTAAGATGATACCCTGCGCCAAGACTGGGGAACATGCCGCTGCCGGCGCGCTTGTCTTCATGCAAAAGACACACGGGCCGCGTCATTCGCCGGCCTACCTGCAGTTCTCGCTGGGAATGGAAGCCGCCTACAGCAATGGGTTCTTCAGAAAATGGTGTGCGCTGAAGAACGATCGCGTCCTCGCTAGAGTCCCCACATCCAACTCATAATTGGACAGAGTGCGAGCAACGGGTTCGCGGACCTGGATGAGCATTCCGTCGACCCGCTACGAGGATCTCGTCCGCGATCCGGCGGCCTATTTCAAGAGCATTTTCAGCAGCTTCTCTCTGCCGGAGTCCTATTTTGACGAGGCGGCCGTCAATCGCATGCAGGGCAAGTCATCTGGCGGGAATTTTAAGTTCAAACTTCGTGATCCACTACGCAGCAAGTATTATGAGGAGGGATATTTTCGCCAATATGCAGCACTTGCCGGGCCATCTGCTACCCTCGCTGGTTATGAGGATCATGGCGGCCGGATACACTGTCACGAGCGAGCGCGCCCTTGCGCGCTCTTGGCTGCCTCTGTGGTCTTTGCCGCGCTCATTCATTTTGGCATTGCGCATCTCCTTTGGCGTTTGGATCCGAAGCGTGAGCCCGTCTTTCGCATGCAGCCTTGACGGCCGCATCACCTCACATCCGGTCGAGCTTGTCGGGGCTCGGACCATAATCCCTCATGCTCGAGGGCGTCGGGCTCGGGTTGGCGGGGACCATCCTGTTAAACGGCGTGTTTCAGCCAGGCAAAGCCGCGGTCACCGCCCGCCCGGATCCGGCGAAGCCGTCGCGTTCGGCTTCGCTGGAATGGGGTTGAGTCATTAAGCCATCGTTGGAGCGTCGGCGTAGGATTGAGCCATCGGGTCAGGCCGCCTTGAACACCGCGCCCTCGGGAACGACGCCTTGGGTGACATAGCGCCACAAGGCGACGAGCAGTTTGCGGGCCAGCGCCACGATGGCGATCCGGCGGACCCGTCCCTTCGCGGCGCCGACCCGCGCCCGAAACCAGCGGCTCAACGCCGAGTCCGGCTGGTGACGCAGCCAGAACCAGGCCAGCTCGATCATGGTCTTGCGCAGGCGGCGGTTGCCCGACTTCGAGATGCCTTGATCCCGTTCGACGCCGCCGCTCTGCCAGGGGCTGGGCGCCAATCCGCCGTAAGCCGCCACCTGGCGGCGGTTGGCGAAGCTGCGGAACAACAATTCCAGCCAGAGGAGCGAGGCGAACTCGGGGCCCAAGCCCTTGAGCTCGAGGAGCCGGGCGGCGGGGTTGGTGCGCTCCTCGGCTTCCGTGCGAATGAGCGCGTCGCGGGCCCGTTCGACCGCAGCCAGTTGCGTCGTCCCAGCGCGATCCGATCGAGCTCCCGGCGTATTTCCGCCTTCAGCAGCGGCGGCAGCTCGCGGCCGCCGCCGGTTCGCAGCGCCTCGAGCCGCTCAAAACGATCGCGCCGAAGCGCCGAGTAGGTGGGGATGTCGCCATCCCCACCCCTCACAGGTAGGGTCGGGGACTGGCGCGCCGGTTTAGGTCGAAGTTCGTGTTCCCTGTTGGCTCGCTCTTTCGTCTGCGAGTGTCACACCATCTCGACCATGCCGCGTTTCCAGCCCCCGCCTCGTCGAACGCAGCATGCGGATTTCCTCGCACTGCGCTCTCCTGCTTGCTTCGCCCCAAGGCTTATGGGACCTATCCTGCCGGAGCCCGGAGCGACTTTCGGGGCTGACCGCACCGCTCGGTAGCCGTTGAACAGCCCGAGCGTTTCGTACAGCCAGTCCCTACTCCACCGCGTCCAGCCGAAGCCCTGTCGTTTACGGGCTCGCAGCATATGGCGCCGGATCTTCTTTTCCACCCAGTCCTTCACGAAGCCGAAGCACTCGCTGGAATGTCCCGCCCTGAAGTAATTCACCCATCCGCGAAGCACCGGGTTGATCAGCTTGATGACTCGATCGACCGGCTGGGACTGGTGACGCCGGAACACGTCCTTGAGTTTCGCCAGCAGCGCCGTCCGCTTCTTGAGCTTGGGCGTGTAATGGGCACGCCATCTGCCCCGCAGGCTGCGCACCCGGCGAAAGTCGAACCCCAGGAAGCCGAAGCTCTCGCCGCGGCATAGGTCCACGATCCGACTCTTCTCCTCGTTGATTTCGACCTGCAGTTCGGCGAGTTCCTCGCGTAGCCGCTTTTCCACCGCCGCCATCAGCCAGTCGTGCCGCGGGTGGGCGTCGATCAAGATCACCAGGTCGTCAGCGAACCTCGCATATTCGACGCCGGTGTACTTGCCGTAGCGTGTGGCCTCCTTCGCCCGCTCCAGCATCCTGTCAACCTCGGTGAGGTAGAGGTTGCTGAGCAGCGGCGAGATCACCCCGCCTTGCGGAACGCCCTGTTTGCCGTTGGCTTTGAGCATCACCTTCAGCAGGCGCATCACGTCGCCATCGTCCACCCGCTCGGCCACCTTCGCCAACAGCCGATCATGCCGGACATTGTCGAAATAGCTGCTCAGGTCGATGTCGATGACGCGTGTCTTGTGCTGAACGATCGCTCGCGCCACACGGTCCACCGCTTCATGGGCTGTCCGTTGTGGACGGTATCCAAACGACCCCGGTTGGAAGTCCGCCTCGAAGATCGGTTCCAGTATGAGCTTGAGCGCGCCTTGCACCACCCGATCGCGGATCGCCGGAATCGAAAGGACGCGGACCTTGCCGCCATCCTTCGGGATTTCCTGCTTCCTTGCCGGGAGCGGCGCATAGGTGCGCCCGACCAGTTCGTCCGCGATCTGCTCGAGGAAAACCTCTACGCCTTGCGCCTCGATGGCCGCGAAGGTCATTCCGTCACTTCCCGGAGCGCCATCGTTCTTCTTGGCCAGCGCGTACGCCTCGCGCAGTGTGTCCAGCTTGCAGACGTGGACATATAGTCCCCAGAACCGCCAGGACGTCTCAGCCTTCGCCTTGACGTATATTCTCCGCCTCAGGTCTTGCAAATCCATGGACGCCTTTGTCATCTCGTCCTTGCCTTCCTTATGGCCGGAGACGCTACAAGCAGCAGGGCCCCTTTGCTCCACGGACATTACTCCGCTTCGCCGCTACTACGGACCCGACCGCCACCCTCTCGCCTTCGATCGACTTCCCGGTTGCGCCGGTTATACGATCTACCCTGCTCCGGCGATTTCGCGCCGGGGCGAGGAAGGCTTCTCCAGTTGCTCGGCATGTTCTTGCCACCGTGCTGTCGCTTCCACCCCGCCGAAGTGAAGGAGCCGCTTCAGTCAGATTTCGGCTCCCCATGCTGCCTTCGCCCTCCAGATGTGGGCTCGGCCTTCGGGGCTACGCACTTTCGAGGCCACATTCGCGTTTACTTTCATTACGGCCCGGCGGCTCGTCGTCTTCCCGAGGGAGACGTTGTCGATAGGCTTCAGAGTCTTGGTTTCCCGCCACCCTGCTATCCAAACTACGGGGCTCCTGACTTTTGCCCCGGCAGGTCTGTCTCCTGCTGAACATGCCAGCCTTCGCTGGACACACACCCGGACGTGCAGCTTTCCCGCATCCGGTTCTTCACGGAAGAGTTTCGCTCGCGTTGGCGTAGAGGACGCCGTCCGTGACTCGCCTGTCGAGAAGCGCACGGAGGTGATGATGTCCCCGCCGTCGTCCTCGCCAGTTCGGCTATCCGTTGTCGTTTCGTGGACAGGTTCGCGGAGCCCAAGGTCTCCTCCCGTGTTTCCCGGCAACGGCTCTCATCCCGTGGCGCCCCCCTTCCCTCGCGCGGGTCCCGGTGAGCCCAGTTCCCCGCGGTCAGCGGTACTATGAAGGCGCTACGACTTCCCGCCTGCGCGTCCCCGGTCGCTTATCTGTTTCGCTTCCTGGGTCCGCGCGATCCTCCGCTTTTCGTGCTCGCCTTGGCGGCGCTCCCGGATGGTTGGAGGACCCAGCCGGGCCAGGGCATTTGGTCAGCCGGCCGCCCATTTGCCGGCACACTCTCACTCGGACGCAGGCGGGATCTCACAGGTTCCCAGGCGATCCGTCCCATGCCTTTGCCCCGGTCCAAGACCCCGGCCGGACCGACGATCCTCACCCTGACGGTGTCGTCGATGCTGCCCCCGCTCAACCCACAGCGAAGGCTCCAGCGATAGAAATTTCGAGGCTACTCACGCGGCTTCAGCACCTGCTGCCTACGCTTCACGACGGGCGTCGCCGCACGCCATGCAAGGCTCGCTTCCGGCTGGTTGGCTGACCTTTGCCGGGAGGGAGTTGAACCCTCTGGATCGCGATGAAAGGTTTCAGAACTTCATGTTCATTCTCCTCTCCTGAGCTTTCCCTGTCGCAAGGGTTGTATTCCCGGATGCCTTGGCCGCTGAGCAGGCCCTTGACCCGATTGGTGTGCTGAATGCGTTCCTTGAGCAGCGTGCCGCGCTCGCGGGTCAGCCGCCGGCGATCCTCTTCTTCCGGGCTCGGCGCGCGAACCATGGAGCAGACCCGCCGCTCGCCGCGAGCCCACGCCATCAGCGTCCGCAACAGCGTCTCGCCGTCGATCGCATCGGTCTTGGCTCGCCGATGCCGCCGGTCGACCGCAATCGAAGCCGCATCGACCACGTGGCTCTCGATCCCCTCGGCGAGCAGCAGGCGATGGATCCAAAATCCGTCCAATCCCGCCTCCTGAATGACGATCGCTCTGATCGGCACGCCATAGCGCTGCTCGGCCTTCGCCCTCGACCGCGAAAGAAGGTCGAGCAGGCCGGCGCCGTCCCCACCCTCGACCACATGCCTGGAAAATTTCTCGCCGCCCGGACTGTTGATCGTCACAACCCATTTCGATTTGCTCAATTCGAGCGAGGCGAACAGCGTGATATCATTCGCGCGGGCGGTGGTCGCGACAACGGTCGCGGAGGTGATTAAATGCATCGGTTGCCTCCATGCTGGTGTGGAAGATCAGCCTACCAAGGGTCCGGCCGCCGTCCACCCGCATAGGATCTGTTATCGCCGAAACGCCGCCTGTTATCGCCCTGTTAAGGGCAAAATCGCTCCCTGTTACGCTCCTGTTATCGCGCCTGATCCCGGCGCGCAGCTTTTCCGCGTAACAAATTGCAATCAGACGTTTTTCTGCCGAGAAGCGCGGCCGAAAGGGCGCGCCTTCCCCCTGTTCTTTCCCTCACATGGGGTGTTTCGGGTCAAGCTCATTCGTTTGCACCGGCCGCTGGCGTGTCACCCGCGAAGCGGGGCGAAGCGCAGCGGAGCAGGGAGCGAAGCGACCTTGACGCGCCAGCGGCCGGATACACTGTCACGAGCGAGCGCGCCCTTGCGCGCTCTTGGCTGCCTCTGTGGTCTTTGCCGCGCTCATTCATTTTGGCATTGCGCATCTCCTTGGCGTTTGGATCCGAAGCGTGAGCCCGTCTTTCGCATGCAGCCTTGACGGCCGCATCACCTCACATCCGGTCGAGCTTGTCGGGGCTCGCACCATAATCCCTCATGCTCGAGGGCGTCGGGCTCGGGTTGGCGGGGACCATCCTGTTAAACGGCGTGTTTCAGCCAGGCAAAGCCGCGGTCACCGCCCGCCCGGATCCGGCGAAGCCGTCGCGTTCGGCTTCGCTGGAATGGGGTTGAGTCGTTAAGCCATCGTTGGAGCGTCGGCGTAGGATTGAGCCATCGGGTCAGGCCGCCTTGAACACCGCGCCCTCGGGAACGACGCCTTGGGTGACATAGCGCCACAAGGCGACGAGCAGTTTGCGGGCCAGCGCCACGATGGCGATCCGGCGGACCCGTCCCTTCGCGGCGCCGACCCGCGCCCGAAACCAGCGGCTCAACGCCGAGTCCGGCTGGTGACGCAGCCAGAACCAGGCCAGCTCGATCATGGTCTTGCGCAGGCGGCGGTTGCCCGACTTCGAGATGCCTTGATCCCGTTCGACGCCGCCGCTCTGCCAGGGGCTGGGCGCCAATCCGCCGTAAGCCGCCACCTGGCGGCGGTTGGCGAAGCTGCGGAACAACAATTCCAGCCAGAGGAGCGAGGCGAACTCGGGGCCCAAGCCCTTGAGCTCGAGGAGCCGGGCGGCGGGGTTGGTGCGCTCCTCGGCTTCCGTGCGGATGAGCGCGTCGCGGGCCCGTTCGACCGCAGCCAGTTGCGTCGTCGCCAGCGCGATCCGATCGAGCTCCCGGCGTATTTCCGCCTTCAGCAGCGGCGGCAGCTCGCGGCCGTCGCCGGTTCGCAGCGCCTCGAGCCGCTCAAAACGATCGCGCCGAAGCGGGTTGTAATCCCGGATGCCTTGGCCGCTGAGCAGGCCCCTGACCCGATTGGTGTGCTGAATGCGTTCCTTGAGCAGCGTGCCGCGCTCGCGGGTCAGCCGCCGGCGATCCTCTTCTTCCGGGCTCGGCGCGCGAACCATGGAGCAGACCCGCCGCTCGCCGCGAGCCCACGCCATCAGCGTCCGCAACAGCGTCTCGCCGTCGATCGCATCGGTCTTGGCTCGCCGATGCCGCCGGTTGACCGCAATCGAAGCCGCATCGACCACGTGGCTCTCGATCCCCTCGGCGAGCAGCAGGCGATGGATCCAAAATCCGTCCAATCCCGCCTCCTGAATGACGATCGCTTTGATCGGCACGCCATAGCGCTGCTCGGCCTTCGCCCTCGACCGCGAAAGAAGGTCGAGCAGGCCGGCGCCGTCCCCACCCTCGACCACATGCCTGGAAAATTTCTCGCTGCCCGGACTGTTGATCGTCACAACCCATTTCGATTTGCTCAATTCGAGCGAGGCGAACAGCGTGATATCATTCGCGCGGGCGGTGGTCGCGACAACGGTCGCGGAGGTGATTAAATGCATCGGTTGCCTCCATGCTGGTGTGGAAGATCAGCCTACCAAGGGTCCGGCCGCCGTCCACCCGCATAGGATCTGTTAAACAGGGGAATCGCCCTGTTCGGCCGGCGACCCGGGCCGCCGTTCTGACCGCCACAGGCGGGGCCCGCGACCGGTCGCAGGCTCCTCGCGAGGGTCAAGAAATGGCGCCGTCATCGTTCAACCGCCGGTCCTCCGAACGCAGCGCCGCTCGACTTGAAATCATCCCGCTCTACTGCGCTTCCGCGGCTCTCCCGAGCCATGATCGCGCGCCGCCTGTCGCCGGGCAGCGTCAATGCAGGCGCGCTCACCGAGCGCGCCTACAATGGCGAGCGTTCGACGCGCACACGATTTCAGGCCCCGCGTGGGCATTCCCTGCCCAGCGGAAATGGTCTAGCTGTGGCGACGCCCGCTGCCCGCGGGCGAAGCAACGAGGGGGGGCGCAGATGAAAGTCGCGATTCACGCCGAGACGGCGGCGGCGCTCATACCCGATGGGGCTGTCTGCCTCATCGGCGGCTTCATGGGCGTGGGTTCGCCGCATCGCCTGATCGACGCCATGGTCATGCGCGGCGCCAAGAATCTCACGGTCATCGCCAACGACACCGCGATGCCGGGCAAAGGCATCGGCAAGCTCATTTCCGCCGGCGCGGTCTCGAAACTGATCGCCTCGCACATCGGCCTCAATCCCGAGACCCAGGCGAAGATGATTTCCGGCGAAATCGAGGTCGAGCTCCTTCCCCAGGGCACGCTCGTCGAGCGCATCCGGGCCGGCGGCGTCGGCTTGGGCGGCGTGCTCACCGCAACCGGCGTCTGAACGCTCGTGGAGAAGGGGAAGCGGACCGTCGAAGTGGACGGCAAGCTCTTCCTTCTGGAGAAGCCGATTCGCGGCGACTTCGCCCTCATCGGCGCCCACTCGGCCGACTATTACGGCAACCTCGAATATTCGCTGACTGCCCACAATTTCAATCCGGTCATGGCGGTCGCCGGCGACGTGGTCATCGCCGAGCCGCAGACGATCGTGCTGGTCGGCGTCATTCCGCCCGATGCCGTGAAGACGCCGGGCGTGCTCGTCACCCATCTCTTGGAGAGGGCCTTCTGATGGACGCCAAGGACATCATCGCGCGCCGGGTCGCCCAGGAGGTGAAGCCCGAGATGCTGGTCAACCTCGGCATCGGGCTGCCGAGCCTGGTCGCGAATTACCTGCCGAAGGACATGCACGTGTTCTTTCAGGCGGAGAACGGCGTGATCGGCCTCGGCCCCCGTCCGCCGGAGGGCATGGAGGACCCGGACCTGACCGATGCCGGCGGCGGCTTCGTCACCGCCATGCCGGGCGCGGCGTCGATCGACAGCGCCGTGAGCTTCGGCATCATCCGCGGCGGCCATCTCGACATGACGGTGCTCGGCGGCCTCGAGGTCGACGAACGCGGCTATCTCGCCAACTGGATGGTTCCCGGCAAGATGGTCCCCGGCATGGGCGGCGCGATGGACCTCGTCTGCGGCGCCCGCAAGGTCGTCGTCGCCATGGTCCACACCGCCAAGGGCGGCCACAAGATCGTCCCGCGCTGCTCGCTCCCCCTGACCGCGACGAGACGCGTGAGCCTGATCGTCACGGAAATGGCGGTGATCGAGCCGACGGACGCCGGACTCATGCTGCGCGAGCGGGGACCGGGCGTTTCGGTCGAAGACATCGTCAAGGCGACGGGCGCCAAGCTCATCGTGGAGGGCGAGCCGCCGGAGATGACGCTGAACTGACGGGCGAAATGCGCTCGGGCAGCGCGGGGAGGATGCGGTCCGCGGCTTCGATGAGGTTGATGCGCAGGTCGCGCTCGGGATCGATTTTGTCGAGCCCGTAGGCGATGATCTCGCGCGCCGTGTGGTGCAACTCGGCGGCGAGCTCGGTGCCGGTCGCGCCCGCGCCGATGATCGCCACATGCAGTTGCCCGCGGCGGATCGGCTCGCTCTGGTTCTGCGCCCGTAGGCAGGCATTGACCAGGCGACGATTGAAGCGGCTCGCCTGTTCCGGCGTTTCCAGCGGCACGGAGAACTGCTTTGCGCCCGGAGTGCCGAAATCATTGGTGACGCTCCCGACCGCGATGACTAGCGTATCATAGGATAGGCTCGATCGGGGACAGATTTCTCGCCCGTCTTCGTCCTTCAAGGCGTCCAGCATGATGGTCTTGTTGACGCGGTCGAGGCCGATCATTTCGCCATGGCGATAGCGGAAGCAACGCCAATGCGCCTGCGCCATGTAGTTCAGTTCGTGTTGCGAGCGCCGGAGACTGCCGGCCGCGATCGAATGGAGCAGAGGCTTCCAGATATGGGTTCGGCTGCTGTCGATCAGCGTGATTCGCGCGACCCCCGATCTGCCGAGACCATCGCCCAGCTTGGTCGCCAGCTCGAGGCCGCCGGCGCCCCCTCCGACGATGACGATGTGATGGGGCAAAGAGTTTGTCATTCACCAATCCCTCAACGTGAACCGCGCGGAGAACCTCGGGGGAGGCCGAGACTCGTGCGATCGAATCCGATTAAGTCGCGTTGCCTGCGTCGTCGGGGAGTTGATCCAAGGTCGACCGCCAATACCGATGAGGTGAAAGCCGGACCTTGGTCGTCGGGCGTGAAGGCCTGCGCCTCCTCAATCGAGGAAATCCCCCTGAGCCGCATCTCGCGCACCAGCCGATCCTGCAAAGTCGGGTTGGCCCGTTCGACGCGGCCCTTGGCTTGCGGGGTGAGCGCGTTGATGAGTTCGATGCGCAAGCGCTCGCTGACGCGGCCGAGCTCGGTCTTGCCGTCGCCGCTGGCGGCGTCCTTGGCGTTGACCCGGAAAATGCCGTGCCGATCCGAATAGAAAGCTGCCGGACAGCCATGCGCGAGAACATGGTCCCTGAGCGCGCCAAGATAGGCGCGCGTCGTCTCCGCAGGGGCAAAGCGCAACGCCGTCAGACGCCGCGCCTTGGCTGAGAACCTTGCCGCAGACCTGTGCGATCACAACAAGTCTTTCGCGCTCCCGCCCGCTCATCGCCAATGCCCCCGCCGCCATCAACGCCCCCGCTCAATCCAGAGGGGACATTCCTAATTAGCTAAAAGGGGACATTCCTACATTGCGCTAACATGTCAAAGATTCCGCTTGCCGAACACAGCGTGAACGGCTAGCCTTCGTTCGCGGTTTGTTTGTGGCCTGCGCCGATTCTCCTGCTTCTGAGTCGCAGCGGGCCGCCCGGAGATCGAAGATGCTGACGAGAAAGCAGAACGAGTTGTTGCGCTTCATTCACGAGCGCTTGCAGGAGGAAGGCGTCCCGCCGTCCTTCGAGGAGATGAAGGACGCGCTGGACCTGCGCTCCAAGTCGGGCATCCACCGCCTCATCATGGCGCTCGAGGAACGCGGCTTCATTCGCCGCCTGCCCAACCGCGCGCGGGCGATCGAGGTGCTGAGGCTGCCGGAATCGGCGACGGTGGCTTCGCCCCGGCCGCAGAAATTCTCCCCGAGCGTCATCAACGGCAATCTCGGGCGGCTGCGGACGCCCCCGCCCGCGCGCGAGAGCGGGGCCGAGTCTTCGGTCATGGTCCCGCTGATGGGCCGCATCGCCGCCGGCACGCCGATCACGGCGATCCAGACGCGGTTGGACACGATCGCCATGCCGCCGGATTTTCTCGGAAGCGGCGAACATTTCGCCCTCGAGGTGCGCGGCGATTCGATGATCGAGGCCGGGATCTTCGAGAACGACACGGTGATCATCCGCAAGCAGGACACCGCCGAGACGGGCGACATCGTCGTTGCGCTGATCGATGACGAAGAGGCGACGCTCAAACGCCTGCGCAAGCGCGGCGCCTCGATCGCGCTCGAGGCGGCGAACCCGGCCTATGAGACGCGGATCTTCGGGCCAGACCGGGTCCGGGTGCAAGGCAAGATGGTCAGCCTTCTCAGGCGCTACTGAGCGATCCGCGTAGTCGAGGCAAATGGCCGGGCGCCTCTGTAGACGCGGCCGCTGACCGCATCGGCCGCGCTCAGCGAGCGCGGCTACAAGGATCCCGCGAAAGCGGCCGGCGGAACGTGGCGCGGAAAATCCGCGCCGACGCTCCGGCCGGCCCGCCCCGTAGGGCGCTCCGGAGGTGCGGCGGAACCGGGCCCCCGACGAGGCGTTCGACGGCCGGGATCCCCGACTTCGGCCGTGAGGCTATTGCATCGTCAAATGATTTCGCTCTTATTGTGTTTCGTGTTGATACGGTCCGAGTCCGGCAGCGGCGGCGATCCAGGGAGCCGGGCCGCCATCGGCGGGCATGGCTTCGAGGGTTCGGCGCCAACTCAGGTACGTGGGAAGGTTTTCGGTGGCGACGCCGTGGAAGCGTCGCATCCACTCTTTGAGGCGTCCGTGGTAGGCGTTGACGTTGTTTATATGGAACTGCGATTCTTCGGGCTTGGGGTTGCCGGGCGCGGGTAGGACATGGACTTTGAGCTTGGCCCGCTTGGCGAAAGCGGTGATGGCCGAGCCGCCGTCGCAGCAGAAATCGGTTGAAGGCGGAATTCGTTCGCCGAACGCTTCTTTTAGGCTGGCGGCGTCGAGGCGGGACAGGACGGCGTCGAACGTGGCGCCGCTGCGGTCGCGAGCCACGACGACGGGAATCTGCTCGGCCGAGAGGCCGCGCTTGGCGGCTTTGCCGCCGCGGCGGCGCGCGGGCCTGGCGAGGCCGCCCCGCCGACCCTTTAAGGACTCGAGTATGAATGTTTCATCGGCCTCGACGATGCCCGAAAGGCTCTTGGGTTTGTCGAGGTTGAGAGCGGCGAGAAACCGATGCCGCCATCGGAAGGCGGTGCTCGGGTGGATCTGGCAGCGGTCGGCCGCCTTGGCGAGGCTCTCCCCTTCGATCAGGGCTCGCGCCTGATCGAACCAGCGATCCTTGTTGTGCAGGCCGGCCACCGGAGTGCCGGTGAACGGATTGAAAGTCCTGCGGCATTCCACGCAGCGATAGCGCGGCAAACCTCTCGCCTCACCCCAGGGCCGGACATCGAGCGCGCCGCAGCGCGGACATCCCGTCCGCGAATAACGCTCCTTTGCGATTTTCCGGAAAATATCGCGCTCGCCCGATGCGGAAAGCGTCGCCGCAACCGCATCGCTGCGCTCCTCGGCCCTCTTCGCGTCCCCCGCCGCAGACCTCGGTTCGCAGATCTCGACGCCCTCCTCACAGGGATCGTCAGCTTCCGCGAGCGCGAGCTCGCGAAACACGACACGGCGCTGCGCCGCACTCAACGACGACAGCGCGGCCAGCCATCCCGCGAAATCCGACGGCTTCATCTTCGCCCCCAAAGCCCAGAGCCTTTATCGCTCATGTCAACACACATTGCAATAAGAGCGAATGATTTCATTGTCCTTACTTCTGACACCTCGCCTGAAGAAAAGCAGTCGAGCGACGGGAGAGCGATCGTCTTCGGCGAAGCCGCTCGGGTCTGGCGCCGGCTTCAGCGGACGTTAACTCCGTTTGCTTATGGGCGAGCCCAAGCTCTTTCCGATCACGGGCCTGTTGGCGTCGACCGCGCCGCCCCTTGCCGCGTCTTCGGGGCGGCGCCAGACAAGACGGTGTGCGAGAGGAGGTGATTCGTGCCGGGAGCACTGGAATTTCGTAGCGATTTCGACCCCGACGCGGCCGCCGGCGAACCGGCCTTCACGGTAGACCTCGATGGTTTCGAGGGGCCGCTTGATCTGCTTCTCGAGCTCGCCCGGCGGCAGAAGGTGGATCTCGCGCGAATTTCGGTCCTCGCGCTCGCCAAGCAGTACCTGCTTTTCATCGAGGCGGCGCGCAAGCTGAGACTGGAGCTCGCCGCCGATTATCTGGTGATGGCCGCCTGGCTCGCCTTTCTGAAATCCCGCCTCCTGCTTCCCGCTCCCTCTCGAGCGGCGGAGCCCGACGCATCCGAACTCGCGGACGCGCTCGCGCAGCGTCTGCGCAAGCTCGAAGCCATCCGTAAGGCGGCAGAGCTCCTCGTGAATCGTCCCCGCCTCGGACGCGACTTTTTCTCCCGCGGCGCGCCCGAGGCGATCGAGATCGCCCGCCGGCCCGTTTACGAGGCGAATCTTTACGATCTGCTCGCGGCCTACGCGCGTCAGGCGCAAAAGCACGCCCGCGCCCGGGTGCGCTTCAAGGCGCGCGAGGTCTGGTCGCTCGCGGACGCGCGAGAGGCTTTGGCGCGGCTGATCGGCGGCAATTGCGACTGGACCGCGTTCGACGAATGGCTTCTCGAGGCCTGTCTCGATCCCAGAATGCGTCGCAGCGCCCGCGCCTCCACCTTCTCGGCGTCGCTCGAATTGGTGCGCGAAGGCAAGATCGAGCTTCGGCAGGAGAAGACCTTCGCGCCGATCTTTATCCGCGCCGCGGCGCAACCCGGCGCCGAAGGCGTCGCTGCGTGATCCATCTCCTTTACGAGCGCCAAACGAGGTGAGCCATGGGCCGGATGACAGTCGGGACCAACGTCGCCCAATTGTTCGACGCGATCGCGCCGCGTCCGAGCCCGGAGGACGTGCGTATCGCCGAAGCGATGGTGTTCGCGTCTGCGGAGCCGCTAGAGGAATCGTCGATCGCCGCCCGCCTTTCCGACGGAGCGGACGTCGGGGCGGTCATGGAGGAATTGCGGCAGCTCTACGCCGGACGCGGCGTCAATCTCGTGCGGGTCGCCCGGCGCTGGACGTTCCGGACCGCCGAAGACCTTTCATGGCTGCTGGCGCGCGAGGGGGAGGAGAAGCGCAAGCTGTCCCGCGCCGCGCTCGAGACACTCGCCATCATCGCCTATCATCAGCCGGTGACGCGCGCCGACATCGAAGAAATCCGCGGCGTCGCCGTATCGAAAGGCGCCCTGGATGTCTTGATGGAGGTGGGGTGGGTGCGCATGCGAGGCCGGCGCAAGGCCCCCGGGCGGCCCATCACCTACGGTACTACGGCCGAATTCCTCATTCAGTTCGGGCTCGACGCGATCGGCGACCTGCCTGGTCTCGACGAATTGCAGGCGGCAGGCCTGTTCGACGGCAAGCTGCCGACAGGCTACGGCGTTCCTCAACCCAACGACGCACCCGCGCTGAGGGCGGACGAAGATCCGCTCGACGCGCCCGAGCCGCTCGAGCAGGTCTGGGGACCCGTATCGCCGGACGACAATCCTTAAGCCGGAACGGCACGGTCTCGTCACGAAAGCGCCGAAAACGCAAGGGACTGTGCCCTGGCCTTCCGCCCCGGAGAGATCATGGTCTTCAAGTTCGGCTTGAGCGCGCTCAGCCTCCTTCTGCTTCCGACGGGAGCGTTCGCGAGCCCTTCGGCAATTGTTCCCCTTGTCCCACATCGCGCCGCCTACGAGCTCTCTCTCGTCGATCCCGCGTCGCCCCCGCCGAGCTCCGCGCAGACCCCGGTCGCCGCGAGGGGCCTGATCGCCTACGAGTTCCGCGGTTCGGCCTGCGAGGGCTACACGGCCAACTTCCGCCAGATGACCCAGATGGAGCGCAGCGAGGGCGAGCCTCTTTCGATGGACGTCAGCGCCATGTCGTTCGAGGACGCGGACGGCAAGTCGATGCGTTTCCGGGTCGATACCAACGGCGCGCAGGAGACCCCGCCGATCGCCGGGACCGCGACCCGCAGCGCGGATGACGACATGCGCGTCGTCCTGACGAAGCCGGCGCCGAAAGCGTTCGATTTCGGCCATGAGGTGCTGTTTCCGACCCAGCACATCGAAAGGCTGATCGAAGCCGCCAAGAAGGGCGGCGGCGCGATCCAGGCGAGGGTCTACGACGGCTCCGACACTGGGGCGAAGATTTATGCGACGCTGGCGGTGGTCGGAAAGGAAGCAATGAAGCCGAGCGATGACGCCGAGGCTGCGGCGGATTTGAAAGGGATCCGACGCTGGCCGGTGGTCGTCTCCTACTTCGACGAATCCTCCAAAAATTCCTCGCCGGAGTACACCCTGTCCTTCGATCTCTATGAAAACGGCGTGTCGGGCACCCTGAAGCTCGATTATGGAACCTTCGCGCTGCGCGCGCGCCTTCGCAAGCTGGAAATCCTGCCGGCATCGGCCTGCGCAAGATAGCAAGATAGTGCAGGCTTTAGAGAGCGGCGGCGCCGGCTTCTTGAGCGTCAGGGCTCCCCGAGCGGGGGCAGGGCGTCGAGTCCCTCCAGCGCGCGGACGACGTCCTTGGGATCGAAGCCTGCCTCAGCCGCGAACTGGACGAGAAGCGGCTCGTTCGCCACCAGATATCCGAGAATGCTGCCGTGGAAGCCGTGTCCGGCCGCCGCCGCTCTCAAGTTGCCGGGCCCGAGCCCGGTGACGGAAAGAAACCTTTCGAGCCGACCGGTGTCCGCGGCCAAGAACGTTAGGGCCGAGATCGTCATCGATTCGCCGGCCGAGCGGTCTGTGGATAACCCTGCTCTTGACGGACGGCGCATACTGCGAATTCTCCCTTCGTCAATGTCTCGGCGTTAGTGTCCTGGCCAACCTGCCCTGGCGCGGAGGGACAAGCCTATGCACAAGACCGTGCTCATCGTCGAGGACAACGAGCTCAACATGAAGCTCTTCAACGATCTCGTCGAGACCCGCGGCCATCGCATCGTGCAGACCCGGAGCGGCATCGAGGCCGTGGAGCTCGCGCGAAAATATAGGCCGGACCTCATTCTCATGGACATCCAGCTGCCGGAGGTATCGGGCCTCGAGGTCACGCAGTGGCTGAAGGACGACGAAGAGCTCCGTGCAATTCCCGTCGTCGCGATCACCGCCTTCGCCATGAAGGGCGACGAAGAGAAAATTCTGCAGGGCGGCTGCGAGGCCTACTTGTCGAAGCCGATCTCGGTCGCCCGGTTTTTCGAGACGATCGACCATTTCCTCGGACGAGCAGCGTGAGCCGATCCGAGCCGACGCCGGGCTGAAGCGCCGCCTTTCCCCCGACAACGACATAGAGACTCAGGCGGCGATCTTCGCCATGATCGCGGCGAACTTCGCCTCGGCTTCGCCGCAATCGAACGCTTGCGCAGGCCGTCGCGCGGCCAAGGCCGCGTCGGCCCGGTGCAGCGCATCGCCAGACAATTCATGCGCTGCCGAAGAGACCGCCCGCGCCTCGCCGAGATCGCCGTTGCAGTGCAGAACCAGATCCAGCCCGGCATCGAAGATGGCCCTTGCGCGCTCCCCGTAAGAGCCCCGAAGCGCCTTCATCGACACGTCGTCGCTCATGATCAGGCCATCGTAACCGATCTCGCCGCGCATGATGTCGCGGACGACGACAGGCGACGTCGTCGCCGGCCGCTCATGGTCGAGCGCGCCGTAGACGACGTGGGCCGTCATCGCCATCGGCAAGTCTCTCAGCGCCGCAAACGGCGCGAAATCCCGCTTCAGACCTTGCCGCGAGGCGCGGACCACGGGAAGCTCGTAGTGGCTGTCCGAGCGCGCCCGGCCGTGGCCCGGCATGTGTTTGATGACCGGAAGGACCCCGCCGGCGAGAAGCCCCGTCGCGAAAGCCCTGCCCACCGCGGCGACGCGCGCGGGGTCTCGAGAATACGCCCGGGACCCGATGGCGGCGTGGGTCTCCGCCTCGGCGACGTCGAGCACGGGCGCGCAGTCGACCGAGATCCCCACTTCGCTGAGATCGTCGGCGATCAAACGCGCAGTCAGGCGAGCCGCCGTCTCCGCATCGGACGGCGGCAGACCCGCTTCGATAGCCGCCGCCGCGGGGTAGGCTCGCCAGTGCGGCGGCCCCATCCGCTGGACCCTCCCCCCCTCCTGGTCGATAAGAACCGGGGCGTCCGGTCGGCCGACGCACTCGCGAAATGCTTCGATCAGCGCCCGAAGCTGGTCGCGGTCGCCGATGTTGCGCTTGAACAGGATGAGGCCCCAGGGCTCGCTTTCGCAGAGAAAGGACCGCTCTTCCGAAGTGAGCGCCAGACCCGAACAGCCGCAGATGAAAGCCTTCGGCATCGATGCTCCTCGGTCGACCCTAGGCTTGCGGATCGGCGCTTCGCTTACTTGGCGATGAAGCAGGCGCCGCCGTCGCCTTTCAGACGCGCGCACAATGCGGCCGCGTCGGCTTTCGACAGGCCCACGACGCGCAAACGATAGATCGTCCCGCCCGTTATGGTCGCCTTGTGCACGCCGATCGTCGACCCGTTGAGGGCTGACGCGTATTTGGCGTTGAGCCGCTCCATCTCGCTCTTGGCTTCGGCTTCCGATGCGGGAGCAGCCGAGCTGGACGGCCCAGCCGCTCGACTTCGTCGCTGCGGCGGAATCAACCGTCTCCGCCGGCGCCGAGGGGGTCGCCGGTTCGGCTGCGGCGACCTGAGGTTTCGAGCCCTTTGCCGCCTTCGCCGACTTCGCCGACGATCCGAGTTGAAGCGGTTCGTCCGCCGCTTCCGTGATCGAGCTTGGCGCCGTCGTATCCATTTTGGCGACCGCCACGCGCGCGGACGACTTTCCCGAAAGCTTCGTCGGCAAATCGAGCCGCGGCGTCGAGGGCTGTGCAACGGCGGCGGCGTTGGTCGTCGCCTTCGGCGCGGATTTCGCGGGCAGCTTCGGCGCTTCGACCGCAGGGGCGGCTTGGCTCGCGTCGGCCGACGCGACGGCTGGCGTGGGAATCAGAGTGCCGTCGGGCCTCAGCGACACCGTCCTCACCGGCTTCGGATCGGGAAACTGCGACGCCGCCGGAGGCGGAGGCGCCGGGGCGGATACGACGACCGGCGTGTCGACCGTCGCCTTGACTGCGGTCCAGCTGGAGGCGTCGCCGCGCGCAGCCGGGGCAGACGTGGGCGGCGCTGTCGACGTCAGCGCGTTCAGGTCGACCGGCTGTTCCTGGGACGCGACGACCTTGACGTGAGCGGATCGGGCGTTGTCCTTCAGCAGGCTGGCGCCGACTTCATTCGGGGCCGAGACGGCGTCGTCGCTCGGCGGCGCCACCTTGACCGGGCCCTGAACCGCCGCGATGTAGGGCGGTTGCTTGGGCAAGCCGGGCACGGAGACCCTGAGCGCCACGACAGCTCCGAGCATGGCGACGCCCGCGACCGCCAGAGCCGAAATTCTTGCTTTCCAACCGAATGCGCGCCCCTTCGCCGGCGGTTCGATCCGGGCGTGATCGGGGACGTGAGATTCGCCATAGGCCGACGCTTCCAGGATCTCCTCGTCGGTGGCCATCTCGTTATCGAATTCCGAGTCCTCCAGCGCCGGTCTGAGAACCCCCTCTTCGAGAAGAGCCGGCTCGGCCGCCTCGCTCGGCCCCTCCGACGCGCGGACTGAGGGCTCCGACTTTGAAGACTCGACGAGTCGCGCCAGTTCGAACAAAGGGTCTTCGGCGGCCGTCGGCAGCGCGGCGGCGGCGCGCAAGCGGCGCTCGAATTCGTCAAGGTTGAAGTCTGCGGCCGCTCGTGATCCGGAAACGCTCATGTCGCCCTCATCTGACGCGAAACGCCTCTCGACGCGCCTCATGCGCGTCAATTCCACTGCGGCGATTCGCTAACGCATTTCTTCGGGGGCGCTAACCCCCAAAATTGTCAGCGCGGAGGCCAAAACGAGGCCGACCGCGGCCACCAAACACAGGCGCGCATACGATAAGTTTCGATTCATTTCGTTAACGAAGCGCAAATCACGCAGGTCTTTGCCCCGATTCCAGTGGGCGTGGAAGCGCGTTGCGAGTTCGTGAGCGAAAAATGCGATCCGGTGCGGCTCGTGGGCCTCCGCAGCCTGGAGGACCACTCGCGGAAATTGCGCCATGGCGCGAATCAGGTCCGTCTCGCCCTGATCGGTCAGCAGCGACACGTCGGCGGCGGCAAGCGCGCGCGGATCGAGGTCGAAGTCTGGAAAGACCGCTTTGCCCTGTCTGAGGACGCTGCAGACCCGCGCGTGGGCGTATTGGACGTAGAAGACCGGATTGTCCTGGCTCTGCTCGATCACTCTCACGAGGTCGAAGTCGAGCGGAGCGTCGTTCTTGCGCATCAGCATGATGAAGCGGACGGCGTCCGAGCCCACTTCGTCGACGACTTCCCGAAGCGTCACGAAGTCCCCGGACCGCTTCGACATTTTGACCGGCTCGCCCTCCCGCATGAGGCGGACGAGCTGGCACAGTCGCACCTCGAGCCTGGCTCGG
This sequence comes from uncultured Alphaproteobacteria bacterium, assembly GCA_963758335.1. Lineage (GTDB taxonomy): Bacteria > Pseudomonadota > Alphaproteobacteria > Rhizobiales > Beijerinckiaceae > Roseiarcus. The sequence continues at coordinate 1,321,007 of CAVWVF010000006.1, forward strand.
TTGTCGGAGAGCGCAGCGACCGCCGCCTGCATGCGCTTGACGTAGCCGCCGTGATCCGCCCCCCAGACGTCGACAAGGTCGAGAAAGCCGCGGTCGATCTTGGTCTTGTGATAGGCGATGTCGCTTGCGAAATAGGTGTAGCCGCCATCAGACTTGACCAGCGGACGGTCGACGTCGTCGCCGAACCGGGTCGAGCGGAACAGGGTTTGCTCGCGATCCTCCCAGTCGTCGGCGGGCGCGCCTTTGGGCGGCGGCAGGCGGCCCTCGTAGATGAGGCCCTTCGCCCGCAACGAGTCGATCGCCTCCCGGACCCGGTCCGGCCCTCCGTCCGCGCCGGTCAGCTCCCGCTCCGAGGCGAAGACCTCGTGCGTGATGTTGAGCGTCGCCAGATCATCGCGAATCGTCGCCATCATCGCCTCCGTCGCGCGTTTGCGCACGACGGGCAGCCATTCCGACTCGGGCTTACCCATGAGCGCCGCGCCGAACTCGCTCGCCAGGGCCGCTCCGACGGCTTTGAGGTAATCTCCGGGATAAAGCCCGTCGGGAATAGGCCCGATGTCTTCTCCGAGCGCCTCGCGGTAGCGGAGGAAGGCGGAGCGGGCCAGCACGTCGACCTGAGCCCCCGCGTCATTAATGTAATATTCCCGCATCGCCTCGCGGCCGGCGAAGATCAGGAGGCTGGCGAGCGCATCGCCGAATACGGCGCCCCGCGCATGGCCGACATGCATCGGCCCGGTCGGGTTGGCGCTGACGTACTCCAGGTTCACCGGCCCCGCCGCGCTCGGCGCGCCCGCGCCGAAGGCTGCGCCTTCGACAAGAACGGCTCTCAAGACTTGCTCGTGAACCTCGGGGCGAAGGACGATATTGATGAATCCAGGACCCGCGACCTCGGCCTTGAGGACGTCCCGCTCACGCGTGAGGTCGGCGGCAAGGCGTTCGGCGAGCGCGCGCGGATTCGAGCCTGCCGCCTTCGCTTCGCGGGCGAAAACCATCGCCGCGTTGGTCGACAGGTCGCCATGGGCGGGGTCGCGCGGCGGCTCGACCAGGAAGCGGCGGAGATCGAGGCCGTCGGGCAGCTCGCCGGCTTCGATCCGCTTTTCGATCAGCGCCGCCACCCGCGCCTGGAAGTCCGCAAATATGTTCATAAATTTCGCCGCACTCGGAGAGCCGAGCGTCTAACGCGAGTCCAACGGGCCGTCAAAAAGGCGGGCGTTCTCGTGGACCGCGAAACGGTCGGTCATTCCGGCGATGTAATCGGCGACCGCGCGAGCGCGCTCGCCCTGCTCCGCCTTCGCCGCCCAGTCGCGCGGCATGACGGACGGATCGGCCATATACGCGCCGAACAGCCGCCGCACGATCGCGTCGGCCTTGTCGCGCACCGCCAGCACCGCCGGGTGGCGATACATGCGGGCGAGCAGAAACGTCTTCACGTCGCGGTCGGCCGCCTCGATCGCGGCCGAGTGTCCGACGAGCGCGCGCCCCGCCGTCGCGACCGCCTCCGGGCTGTCCGCCCTCGCCTCGGCAATTCGCCGCCGGCTCTCGCTGATCGCGTCCTCGATGAAGCGGGTAATGACCCGGCGGCTTAACTCGTGGACGATCCGCGCCTCCTCGAGGCCAGGATAAAGGTCGTCGATCTCGCGCAGGAGATCGCCGATGAAGGGCGCGGCGGCGTGGATATCGGCGACCGCGAAGAGGCCGGCGCGCAGGCCGTCGTCGATGTCGTGAGCGTCGTAGGCGATGTCGTCCGCGAGCGCCGCGGCTTGCGCCTCGAGGCTGGCATGGAGAGCGAGGTCGAGGGGCTGAAGACGGTCGTAGCGCAGAATCGCCGCCGGGACCCCGCGTCTCCGGTAACGCTCGGTCGGCGCACCCGACGCGTCGACGAGCGGCCCGTTGTGCTTGACGAGGCCGGCGAGCGTCGGCTGGGTCAGGTTGAGGCCGTCGAATTCGGCGTAGCGCCGCTCGAGCTCGGTGACGATGCGCAGCGCATGGCTGTTGTGGTCGAACCCGCCGTGGTCGGCCATGCACGCGTCGAGCGCGTCCTCGCCCGTGTGGCCGAAGGGCGTATGCCCGAGATCGTGGCCGAGCGCGACCGCCTCGGCGAGATCGTCGTCGAGCCTCAGGGCGCGGGCAAGCGCGCGAGCGATCTGCGCCACCTCGATCGTGTGCGTCAGGCGAGTGCGGAAATGATCGCCCTCGTGATGGACGAAGACCTGCGTCTTGTGCGCCAGGCGGCGGAAAGCGGTCGAATGGACGATCCGGTCGCGGTCGCGCTGGAACTCGGTCCGCGTCTTGGACGGGGGCTCGGGAACGAAACGCCCGGGAGCGCACGCAGGATCCGCCGCATAGGGCGCGCGCCCCGTTTCGTCCGTCATCGGCTACCCCCTATGTTGCGCTTTCGCATGGGCTCCATATCTTAGTCGGGCAATCTCTTGAAGGCGCGCCCCTTTCGGCGCCCGCGACGAAGGGTCAATCATTGATGAGCGCAGCCGTCCCGACCGCCGACGCCGTCTCGATCAGCGCGAGCGCCGCCAAGCGGCTGAACGCCATCCTCAAGGGTGAAGAAGGCGCGGCCTTGCGCATCTCGGTCAAGGGTGGCGGTTGCTCGGGCTTCCAATATGCCTTCGACGTCGAAAAGACCCGCGCCGAGGACGACTTCGTCGCCACCCGCGACGGGGCGAGCGTCGTCATCGACCCGGTCTCGCTCGAGCTGATGAAGGGCGCCGAACTCGACTTCGTCGACGACCTGATGGGCCAGTCGTTCCGGGTCAAGAACCCGAACGCGACCGCCTCGTGCGGCTGCGGGGTCAGCTTCTCGGTCTAGCCTCTAGGAGGCGCCCCACGCCTTGTGCGCAGATCTTGGGGGTCTGAGGCTTCCGGGGCGATACCATTTCCGGGCGCGAATCCAATCTTTTCAAGCCTTTGCGGCACCATTTGGCGGCGACTTCAAGCGGCCCCGCCGAGGCATCGCGCCGCCGCCGGACGCGGCAAGGCGCTCGCTTCGCCTGGGTTGAAGCCTGCGACGGGGCGCCGCCCGAAGTGACGCCGATCAATGCCCTCCGATCCGGCGAAACACGTCAGGCCGACCAAGAAACCGTCGCGCCGGCGCCAAGCGGATGGGGCGCCAACCCCAAATCCATGCCAACTCGTTAGAAGGCCTGTCCATTGCCGTTTTGAGCGTTTTCAATGGATTAGAGCAAGTTGCAAGGGGATTCGCGAAGCGAACAATACACCGTCGCAGCCCTACGATCTGGATTGCTTCGTCCCCCCGGGCTCAGACCCGGGGGTCCTCGCAATGACGGGCCGCCTGCCCTGCGAATTGGGTCGCTTCGTCCCTCTCGCTGCGCTCGGGGTCCTCGCAATGACCGGTCACGCGCTTGCACATCGGGCGCCTTTCCGAACGAGAACAAATGTAGCACAAAAAGCCGGCCTTCGCCAGCAATTTTCACGGCCGGTTGCGGACGGGGCGGCAGGCCCGGCGCCGAGCGGGCGCCGCCGGCGCCCCGGCGCAATGCGGACGCCGACTGAGGCGGGCGCCCCACCGCCGCTCCGGTCCGAAGAACAGGGAGACTGGATTCGAGGAACAGGAGACTTTTTGCGAAGAACAGGAACATTTTGCGTCAGAACAGGAAGCTGTCGCGCCCTTCCTGCCCGCCGCGCCTATCGATCGAAGCGAACGCGGGGTCCTCCGGCTGACGCGGCACCGGACTGGGAAATCCGGCCCATCGGCTAACGCGCGACCTCATTTTTGAAGCGCGGCTGGCCCATAAACGGTAAACATGCAGGCGTCACCGTATTCTACCTTCCGGACGGTATTTGGTGAAAGCAAGCGTTGCTTCTTCGGGGCAGGAATGGGTTAACGCTTTCCGCCTTATCAATGATGTAGAGCGTCGAGATTTCCGACTTGAGCAAGCAACTAGGAAGGATAGGAGGCGGGAGGGCTTGAGACTCAAAAGGTCGTGGTAAAAATAGCGCCGACGACTTCGCCGCTCGCTGCGGTCGGAACCACCAACCGCAAACCACTTACCACAATATAGATCGGTCACTTTTTCGGAGCAGATCACAAAGACAACCCGACAAACGCCCGTGTCGCCGTGTGCTTTGAACGAGCGGTTGCGCAAAGGGAGAAAGGAAACCGACGAGCGGTGCTTCCTCGCCCCTCGGGTCTTTGTCCGCGCAGCACTCACAACCCCAGCGCCCGCACCTGCGCGGCGCTCCACTTGCCCCCGCGCGGCGCTCGGATGCCGCGCGCGTTGAGACCACGGGCAATCGCGCCAGACGCAACAGCCCGACAAGCGCCCGTCGCCGTGTGCTTTGAATGAGCACACATCCCCTAGCCTGTCCCTCGTCGCCTACGCCCTGCGTCGCACAGCGGCGCAGTGCACAGCTACGCAGCGCGCTCGCTGTGTCCCGGAAACCGGGCAACAGGCAGGCCCGTCTAACAAGCGTGACAAAGCACACGCCGCGCGTGCTTTGCGCGCGAGTCAGCCTGCGCACAGCGCGCTCGCAGCTCGCGCCCTTCGTCGGGGTCCGCAGCGTTCCTCTCCCCGTCCCCTTAAAAATCCGCTTGTTAAAAAATTAAAACGAACATATAAGTCTTATACCGACTTCCGAGGCGCTCATGAAACCGATCGTCGCTTACATCCGGGTCAGCACAAGCCAGCAAGGTCGCTCCGGGCTTGGCATCGAAGCGCAGCGCGCAGCCATCGTCCGCTTCGCCGACGCCGAGGGGTTCGAGGTCGCGGCCGAGTTTGTCGAGATCGAAACCGGAAAGGGAAGCGACGCTCTCGATCGTCGGCGGGCGCTTATCAGCGAGCGGACCAAATCGGCGTTGGCGGCGGCCAAGGCGCGCGGCGTCAAGTTGGGCAACCCGCATATCGACAAGGCACGGACGCACGGCGTCGCGGCGATCAAGGCGGAGGCCGATCGCGCCGCGGCCAACGTCTTGCCCGTCATCCGCGAAATTCAGGCGTCGGGCGTCGTCGCGCTCAATAAGATTGCGGAGGCATTGAACGCCCGCGGCATTCCGACGCCGCGCGGGGGGCGATGGTACGCGATGAGCGTCCGCAACGTTTTGGCGCGCGGGCCAGAAACTGGGGGGCAAACCGGGTGTCGCTGACCGCTCGGCGCTCGGCCGCTTAACTCATTGACAAGGCGGGCGCAATGCGGCGCAGAGAGTTAAGTGCTGATAACGCGAGGGGATTTTGGCTGTCGCCTGTGGTGGCAGGGCTCGCAGCTTGGACTGCGCTCCGCGCCGAGCAGGAGGCGCTTGCCCACGACGAGAGCTTGCCGCCCGAAAAGCGGCTCTAAGCGGCATTCCGGCCGTTCGACAGCTCTCAGCGGCCCTCAGGAACGAGTCCTTGCATCGCGGCGGCGACCCAGCCTCGATGTCGTTAAGCACGCGCGCTCCTTGCTGTCAGAAGCGCACAAACATCGTAGTGACATAACCGATCGCAGTTTGCTGGCGCAAGATTTGCATGAGGCCTGTCCTGTTGTGTGCGAGCGGTCGCTGCGGGATTGAATGCGCTGGGCGTACGGGCCGCGCGCGGGGCGACAGCCCAAAGCACACGCTAGTGGGGATAGCGACTTGGAGAAGCCGCTCCCCACCTAACCCGCACGTCCTCGCGGGAGCTGACCTGGATGCGTATGTGGCATTGAAGAAGATCTTACCCAAGCGCATGCCTGGGGAGACTGACGCTCAGCTCAGGTCTCGCCTCTGGTGGAGATGAGGAATGAAGGTTTGGGTTCAGCTTGACGGCGGCAAGGTTCTCGGAGTGTTTGCTGCCAGGAATCTAGCCGTGGAGAAGCTCGGGGAAGCTTTGTCTTTAACTGAGCATGAGCTCGAAGGCTTCGCCGAGGAGCACGAGAACCTACGCCCGCACCATAACGGGCCGCTCCCGCCCAACCCGCACGTCTTCAGGGGAGCGGACTTGGATGCCTACGCCAGGGGTCTCATGGGTTCTCCTACGCGCAGGTACGGCGAGTCAGATGCGGACTTCAGATCCCGCATCTTGACTCGAGCGAGGTTATGACTGATCCTCCTCGTGACATTCTCCATAGCCACGGGACGCTCCAGTTCTTCGCCTACGCGCACTTGCCTCCGGAGCTTCAGGAGGTGAGCCGCCCGGCCGGTCGTGAGCTCGCGATGAGCGTCCGAAATGCATTGGCGCGCGCTCGCAGCGCGCTTTAGCATGCAGCAGCACTAGCGCGCTCGCGCAGCGCGGAAACGCCCCTCGGCCAATGAAGACAAGCCCGGCCAAGCACCCGCAGCCATAGAGCGCCCGCTAGCTGCATTCCCGGCCCCGGCCGCTACCCCTCCAGCGGACCAGGCCAAGCCCGCGGGCTTCCCAGACGCGCTGCCGCGCCCGGGCCGCCGCGCCTCCAAACTTAAGCCCCCCAGCGCGGGAGCCAGTCGGCAGCGCCTCGCGAGGCGTTTCTACCTAAGTGGTAAATTGTGGTTAAGTCATAATTAAGTTGTGCCAAAGTTGATATTTCGCGCGTATTGTGTAGATCGCGCCGACGTGTTAAAGTTACGCTGTGATTATTACAGCGTTATCCGACAGTAGGCATCGTGACTATCGCAACATCTCCGCCCCGTGAGCGCCGGTTCGGCCCCTACTGTCGCGGGGGCGGTCAGCGACGCAATCGACGGGCGGTCGCGCGAAGGGCGTTTTTTGCGGCGAATCGAGGGAGAGCTTGTGGCGCAAATTGGTGAAGGGTTTCGGACGCCGGCCCCTTGTGGGACGGTCGTGCGAGTTGTGGGGCCGGCGTTCGAAAGCCTCCCAAGGAGGAAACCGCGGGGATGTAGGGGCGACCGCCGCGCCCGCGCCAGGGCCGCGCATCCTCGCGACCGAACTCGCTCGTCATCATCGTTTCCGCCGCGAAGATTCCGCGCCACCGGCCCCCGCGGCGACACACGCGAGCCGTCCGCGATCCTAAAATCTCCATAGGTCGCGCCCGACCAAACAGCGGGGACTGACGACCTCGAGAGGACGTCGGCTTCCTGCTGCGGCGCGCGGGTGGGGCGAGGAGAAGCGGCGGTTCGAGGCGGGAAGCGCGGCGATGATCATGAGGTGTCGATCCTGATCCGGATTGGCGATGGGGAGCGCGTGGGCGAGAGCATCACGTAGCGATCCCGCTGCCCCTTGCCCTGCTCGACCCGAAGCGTCATGCGCTGGCTGTCGATATCGGACACCTTCAGGTTCGCGACCTCGGACACGCGCAGGCCCGCGCCGTAGGCGACGCTGAGCGCGGCCTTGTACTTCACGCCGGGCGCGGCTTCGAGCAGACGCGCCACCTCCTCCTGGCTCAGCACGACCGGCGCCTTGCGCGGCTCGTTCACGATCCTCAGAAGACGAATGAGGTTGGGCCGTTCGAGCGTCACGGTGAAAAAGAACCGCAGCGCGGCGATGGCGGCGTTGATCGACCAGGGGCTGATCTGCTGCTGCGCCATATGCAGTTGAAAGCGGCGAAGGTCCTCCTTCGTCGCCGTATCTGGCGACCGGCCGAGGAAGGCCGCAAACATTCTCACATTCCGAACGTAGTCCCTCTGGGTGTCTTCGGTGAACCGGCGCGCCGTCATGTCGTCGATCATGCGAACGGGTCAAATCGACCCTAGAACGAAACCGCTCGCGCGGTAGCCGCGGCGAGGGACGGCGGGAGGCTCTGAAGGACTGACGCCAAGCCGACGATCAATGACCGGTATTTGCGCGATGTCCGACAAGCCCATCAGCCCGCTGCGTCAGCGAAAGCTCCTGTCTCGCATGGGGTTGAACCCCGTGATCTTGAGACAAGTTCGAGCCTTCGCTCTCGCCGTGAGGACTAAGCGGTCATTTGCGGATCGGCCATGACGTGACAGTTTGGGCGGCTGTGTGAAAACTCGCTTGGCATCCCTCGGCGCGCGACCGCGAGCTGGCCCCCCGGAAACATACCCACGACTGGATCTCAACGACATTTCAGTCTTGTCAAAGTCTTGCTGTGGGCCCAGTCTCAGCCGCGATAAGGCCGTCATCCGGCGAATGTCGAATTGACAGATGGAGCGGCCTGCCTGCCGGCTTCGCTCGCCTTTCAAAGCGTCCTTTTGGATCTCTTTATCGCGCGTAATCAGTCTCCTCTGCCAGGCCGAACGTTGTTCTGCATGTCGGTCCGCACTCGGTGCCGTCCGCCCGCCGGGTCCGCCTCCAGCACCCGCTCCGTCCGCGAGCGAGGCAGCGCTGAAAAAGGCGATCGCCGCCATCAGCGGTCGCACTTCGACGGGCGCGCGATGTAAAGATCCGCGGCGCCTCGGTCAACGTACGCGAGATAGCGCCACCTTCGACGTGACGTATACCGCATTAGACGGCGAAACGGTCACGTTTCACATTCAATATCAGTATAATTTGGAGGGGTTTAGGTCGCCCGAGCCGATGCCGATAAAGTGGAACGCGATCACCGCATTGCTCGACCAAGCAAGGGGGGACGCGAGCGACGCGTGGTACATTAATTTTGCCAGCGTAGCGTCGACGTCGATACCGCCGATCGAGAACGATGCGCCGATTGATGTTGCAGGGTATATCAACCCGCTGCTATTCGGCTATCTGGCCGGCGCGCCATTCGCCAATCGCCTGGGTACACTGATGTTGGACTTTCCGGACAACTCTATGATCGAGAGGATCATGGCATTGAATATGCCGGCGGCCGGCGCATCATGATGGTCGGATCATCACTTTGAATATGCCGGCCGGGTAAGGTTGTGCAGCAACAAGCAGTGTAACCGGGGAACGCCTGGGCGCGAACGCGGCTTGACCGAAGCAGATCCGGTCACATCGCTGCGCCTCAGGTCCGCCTGCCGCCGACAGGTGCATCCTCGCCGAAAGCGGCGGGCGGAAACTGTCGCAGGGTGACGCCGTCTGCGCGGACCGAACCACCCATCAAGGCGAGAGCTCGCCGAAGGTCGTCGGCACGAGCTCGGACACGGTCGGGTGGATCGGAACCGCGCGCGTGTAGGCTGTCGCGGTGACGCCTGGGGCCATGGCCTCGATCACGCCGTGGATCGCCTCGTCGCCGCCGACCCCGAGGATCGCCGCGCCGAGGATGGCGTCGGTCTCGCCGTCGACGACCACCTTCATGAAGCCCTGCAACTCGCCTTTCTCGACGGCGCGGGCGACGCGGGTCATCGGGCGTTTGCCGATGCGGACCGCGTGGCCCTTGGCCCGCGCCTCGGCCTCGGTCAGGCCGACCCGGCCGAGCGGCGGATCGATGTAGAGCGCATAGGCCGGAATGCGGTCGCTCACCCGGCGCTCGGCGCCGTCGAGCAGGTTCGCCGCGGCGATTTCGAAATCGTTGTACGAGGTGTGGGTGAAGGCGCCGCGCCCGTTGCAGTCGCCGAGCGCAAGAATGTGTGGGACGCTGGTCCGCAGTCGGTCGTCGACGGTGATGAAGCCGTGCGCGTCGACCACCACGCCCGCCGCCTCGAGGCCGAGGTCGTCGGTATTCGGCCGGCGGCCTACCGCGAGCAGAACGTGCGAGCCGACGACTTCGGGCTCGCCCGCCGCGCAATTGACCCCGGCCGCGATGTCCGCGCCGCGCGGCGCGAAACGAATGCATTCGGCGTCGCAGCGGATCGCGATCCCTTCGGCTTCGAGGACTTCGCGGGGATTACGGTGACAGTTGCATTTTTCCCCACCGCGGCAATCATCAACAACATAAATTTGCGTGATCGCGGTAGGGACGCTCATTGCTGAGCGACCCCTCCATGCGGTCCCCTCGGACAATCCAGGCGTCCGCCGTTCGTGGGCGTTTAGGCGCCGCGGCCGAACGCCTCGTCGAGCCTCCTGCGCGCGCTCCGTATTGAATCCCGCCGGCGTTCCACAACTGGTTGAGACCGCGGGATGGCGAGGGGCGTTCGCGAACCGAGATTGCGCTCGAACACCTCGCCGTAGTTCCCGCACAATGACCTTTGACAGATCGGGCGTTGCAGCCGACACTCCTCCCCGGAGGCGTCAGAGTGCGAGCAGCGAGGGGACATGAATCATGAGACCGCGGTTTCAAAGGCGAAAGAGATTGCCGATGGAGTGTTGTCGCCGGCTGCGGGGCCAAACGACAAGGCCGGCCGGTTCTCGACCGAAGCACTCGATGCGCTCGCGCGGGCCGAGCTGCTGGGAATGATGTTGCCTGCCGAAGTCGGTGGTTCTGGTCTTGGCCCACGCACGTTGGCGGCGGTTATCGCGGCGCTCGCCGAAGCAGACGCATCGGTTGCAATGGTCTATCTCATGCACGTGTGCGCCGTGGCGACAATCGCCTCTGCACGACGTAGTGAGCGCGTCGCGAATGTGGTGACGGAGATCGCCGCAGGTCGGCATTTGTCCACTCTCGCATTCAGCGAGGCGGGCTCGCGCAGTCACTTCTGGGCGCCCATTTCTCGCGCGCGCGTGCACGGCGCGGGCGTCCGGATAACCGCGAAGAAATCCTGGGTCACCAGCGCCGGTCACGCGCAAAGCTATGTCGTCTCATCGCGCGCGCCCGAAGGGGCAGGCCCCACTGATTCGACGCTCTACCTTATTCCGGCGGGCGCCAGCGGGCTGGCGGTGGCGGGCCCATGGGACGGTCTGGGAATGCGCGCCAACGCGTCAGCGCCGATGACGCTCGACGAATGTGAGGTCCCGTCCGAGTTCCGGCTCACGGACGACGGCGCCGGGTTCCGGGCAATGCTGAACGTGGTGTTGCCGCTGTTCAATTTGGGGACCTCGGCCGTGGCGTTGGGCCTTTGTCGAGCAGCTGTCGGAGCCACGACGGCCCATCTCAAGAGGGCGCGATTCGACCATCTTGGTCAGAGCCTTGGCGAAAGTCTGCCGACCCTGCGAGCGCAGCTGGCAACGATGCAGATCGAAACCGATGGCCTCTCGGCGCGCATCGACGACTTGGTCGATCACCTTGAACGGCCACGCGAAACGACGATGTTGCGCGTGCTCGAAACCAAGGCTGCGGCGGGCGAGGCCGCGATTAGTGTCACCTCCGCCGCGATGCGCGCGTGCGGGGGCGCCGCATTTTCGAAGCACATGATCGTCGAACGATTGTTCCGTGACGCCCATGCCGGCGCGGTTATGGCGCCGACCGGTGACGTGTTGCGCGAACTGATCTCGAGGGCGATGCTTGAAATGCCGCTCTTTTGACCGCGAAAGACGCAAGAAGCAGAGTTGAGGGGTCCGCGGACCGGCGGGAGGAGAGTCATGAGCCGAACAATGTGGGTGGGCGCCGTCGCGTACGATCCAAAAGTGGTCACCATCTGGGAGGGTATGCGACGCTACTTTCACGCCGAGGCGCGTGTGCCGATCGAGGTCGCGCTGTTTCAAAACTATGAAGCGCAGGTAAGCGCGCTCCTAGGATCGCCCGGCAACCCTGTGCCGCGCATTGACATCGCCTGGAACACAAATCTTGCTTATCTCATGGCGGAGGCGTGGAGCAACCGTCAGTGCCGTCCGATCGCGATGCGCGACACCGATGTTGGCTGGATGACGAAGATCGTCGCGGTTACCGGTGGGCCGGTCGCTGCGCTTGCCAATCTGAGAAATCGCACACTGGCGCTCGGCAGCCGCGACAGCGGCCATGCCGCGATCCTGCCCGTTCATTTCCTGGAGGGTCAGGGCCTAGTTGAGGGGACAGACTATCGGACGCTGCGCTTTGATAGCGACGTCGGCAAGCATGGCGACACCGGCGCGAGCGAGGTCGAAGTCGTTCGCGCGATACTCGATGGCCGCGCCGACGCCGGTGCAATCGGCAGCCCGTTTTGGAACACAGTGCGTGCCGAGCGTTTGGCCCCGGAAGGCTCGCTCACCGAAATATGGACGTCGCCGCCTTACAATCACTGCATGTTCACCGCTCGGCCCGATCTCGACCCGGCGCTCCAACGGCGGTTCGCCGAAGCTCTGTTCGGGATGAGCTACGACAATCAGAACCACCGCGCCGTCCTCGATGCCGAAGGACTCAAGCGCTGGGTGTCGCCCCAACTCGACGGATACGAATCCTTGCGGATTGCGTCCTTGCGGCAGGGGTTTTTCGAACGTCCGCTCGCAGACTCGGTCACGGAGTAAAGCAAACTTCGCGCACCGTGTTTCTTGGAGGCGCGGAGAAGGCGAGCAGCGCAAATTCGGTCAAGCGCAGTTGAAGATTGTCGCCAACCGAAGCCGATGCTCGCTCTCCCGGTCGAAGGCGCGAGGCACAGCGGCGAAGGATTCGGCGAGTGGAAAGATCTCGCGGGTCACCAGCAAGTCAGCATCCTCGGCCCCCACCGGATGCCAATAGACGCCTTCAGCCGTGATCGTGATTTCTGGCGCGAGATCCGCGCGCGCAAGGGCGACGCCTTGTGTCGCAACGCCACGCAGCGCGATGCGGCGGATGACCCGGTCTTCTTCTTCGATCCCCTGCGAATCGAGGAAGCGCCGAAATTCCTCGGCCTCCTCGTCGATGGACACTGTCGCCGCCAATCGCACGCGAAACCCTTCCGCACGAGCGCGCTCGATGCCCCTCCAGGCGCGCGCCCATGTAGCTTGCCCGCGATGGCTGTCGTGCCGCTCTGGCGTGGGGCTGTCGAGGCTGATCTGCAATGTTACGCGATCGCGGGGCAATGAGCGGAGCGCTTCTAGCCGCTGCCCCGCGAGCAGCATGCCGTTGGTGAGCACCGTCGTCGGCGCGGCAGTCGCGCAGGCAGCAAGGATCTTGCCGATGTCTGCGAGCAGAAAGGGCTCTCCGCCCGTCACGAAGATTTCGGCGACGCGAAGGTCGGCCGCTTCTCGAGCGATCCGCACGATACGCGCGAGGCCGAGCGCCCGCCGCGGCGCCTTGGGCGACGAACGCACGAAGCAATAGTCGCAACGTAAGTTGCAGTCGAAATTCGTGTAGAGCCAAAGGCGCGAGCCGAGCGGGCGCTCGGCGTCGGCGTTCACGGGCGCCTCGCCACACCGGATCACCCAGCGCGCGCGGCCCGCCTCGCCGGTGGATTCGATCAGCGTGTTACGGGTGAAGCGGCACCAACTCTCGAGGTCAGCGCCAATGCTTGCCTGGTCGCTGATAAGGGCGAGGAGATCGCCTGGGCGGCTACGACGCAGCGCGGCTATCAACTCGGGCAGTAGGCCCGCAGCAAACGTCTTGCCGCCGGCATCGAGCTCGATGTTCGCTTTCATTGGCACGGGGCGGCTCTCAAATTGCCGAAGTCCTGGAATGGCTTTGTCACGGGAACGATAGCGCGCTTCCGTTTGACAGGTAAGATGGCCGCCATCAGGGGCAGAAGGTGCTCCTCCCGAGGATGGGTGGCGCGCGCCGACGGCGCGCTGGCCCAAATGATCAATCAATTCAGCCGCTCCGCAATGGACGTTCGAGGCGATCGCATGGCTGAGCTCATGGCGCGGCGTGATGGCAGGCCGGTCGATACCCTCGGGCTCCGGACGCTAAAGTCAGGGCATGAGGACGATCTTTCCCCGCGTGTGGCCCTGCTCGAGCTGCCTGAACGCCGCGCGGACGTCGTCGAGCGGGAACGTTGCGGCGATCGGCACTTCCAGCTTGCCTGAGGCGATGAGCCCGGCGAGTTCCGCCAGGACCGCGGCGTTCCTCGCGTTCCCGCTGCCCTCGGCCTTCACCCCGTATTCCCGCGCGGCGGCGAAGTCGATGATCGTATTGATGCGGTCCCGCTTCACGCCAAGCTCGATCGCGAGTTTCACGTAGCCGTCGCCGTGGGTGTCGATGAACGCATCGATCGCCGCCTCACGCAACCGATCGGCCAGGCCGTCTCCGTACGGCACGTGTTTGACTCCGTGCGCCGCCAGCCAGTCATGGTTGGCCGGACCTGCGATGCCGATCACCTCCGCCCCCGGCGCGTCGCGCCAATTGGACGGCGATCGATCCGAAGCCGCCTGCGGCGCCCGAGATTGCGACTGTGTCGCCCGGCCGCAGCGACAAAGCTCGAACCGAGGCGAAGGCCGTGCTTCCCGCAACGGCCAGCGACCCGCCGACCTCAAAGGACACATTCGCCGGCTTGGCCGTCAGGTTCTTCGCCTC
>CAVWVF010000007.1:0-591709 GCA_963758335.1 uncultured Alphaproteobacteria bacterium
TGGGGTTGGCCATGGCCCGACGGAAGAAGTGGACGGTCGGGGTGGCGCGGATGTCGGCCTGCGGATTAGCGGAAGTGAGAACCGCCTCGTTCCAGCGCAGTCGCACGCTGGCGTAATTCGCGGCCATGATGATCGCAGCGTAGTCTCCTGGTTCGGCGTCCTTGACATCCTTGGACACCTCGATCCATTCGATAGGCGGAACAACGCCGTTCTCCGGCTCCACGGTCGAATAGAAGGCAAGGCTCTTGTTTCCCCACAGATAGGAAAGAAGTTCGACAGTCGCGCCGTAGCTCGCGAACCGCTCCTGATAGCACTTTATCTCCTGCGGAACGTATTGGCTTTCGACGATCACGGCAATTTTCTTGCCAGATAGAGGCTTATCGGCCATCCACTCCTCCTCGACAGGTGTCTTAACGAAGCTGGTTCCATTGTTGTTCGACCCCGGTTTCAGGCCGACGCCGTCAAGGCCTTGAAGGTGACCGCGAGTTCGATCATCCCGTCGCTGCTGGCAGTGCCCTCCAGACCAGCGAGCGAGATCTGAAAGTCGTTCGGGATCTCCGGCTTACGGTCGGCGGTAACGTCGACGCCATTGGCGCGCACGCGACAGATTTCCAGCTTGCCGGGCGGCATGAAATCCGGCAGCACGTTGATCGTGGTCTGGTCGGTGACTTCCAGGACCTTGAAGTAGAGGCTGAAGGTGTTGTCGGTATCGCTGGCGGCCGCGACATAGGTCCGCGTGTAGACATGGGCGAGATAGCCAAGCTCGAAGGCGTGATAGCCGATGGCATGGCTGCTCTTCATTCCGTATTGCCCTTCAATGATGGGCGCCCCGTTCTCGGTCGTGCGGAAGAAGTAGCCTTGCCGCTCGCGATCCAGGAAGAACAGGTTCCAGAACGCCGAGCTTTCCCGTGCCAATTCCAGGTATTTCGCGTTGTTTGGCACCGCCCCGCACAGGATCAGGTAGGCGAGGATACCTTGTTCCTGCTGCCAGAAATCCTTGGTATTGCCCCAGGCGAACTGGATCGGCATGGCGTTGGTCGGCTTCCTCTCGACGCAGTCGAAGATACCTCCCCGGACCTTGTCGAGGCCTACTTCGCCCATGCGGTCGGCAAGGCCTGTCGCAACTTCGAGACACTTTTTCACGCGCGCCTCGTCGGCCACCGCTTCCCGAGCCTTGCCGGACTGCCGCAATTTCTCCGCGCGCGACTGAAAATAGTGGGCGACGCGGGTGAGGTTCCAGGCGATCTTCAGGTTATGGCCGCACACCGCGCGGTTCTGCTGCCAGCTATAGGTGTGGTCAGGGTTCCAATTGGCATCGAAGCGCTCGTTCACATAGGCGGATTCGGGATCAGGAAACTTCTCGCAGATCAGGGACGAGGTCTCTTCGAGGATCCCGATGCAGATCGTCAGAAGCTTTTCCAGCATCGGCCGAGCGTCCCCGGAGGGCAACGGGTCGAGCGTCAGGATGAGGTTGACAAGGTACGCCGGGATGTGATCGCCGGTCGAATTCCAGTTCTTGTGTGCGCGGTTCTGGCCCAGTGCCGGAGAATCCGGACGCATCGTCACCGGATCGATATGGGAATAGTAACCTCCTTCGCCGGCAAATCCCTTCTCCTCCTTGGCCGTCGGGTAATCCCAGAAGTAGGCCTGAAAGGCGCTAATGGTCCGGGCGATGTCGCTGAGCACTTCAGCGTCCAGAGTGATGCGGTAGTACTGGGTGAGACCGGCCAGGGCATAGATCTGTTCGTAGAGCGGGATACATCCGACGTCATCGGGCCCCAGCGAAGCGAAAATCAGGCTCTCGCCCTTTTCGCCTTCCTGGTTGCGGCGCCGGCCGTAAGCCCAGAAGCAATTCTCGCCGTCATGGCTGCGACTGATGAAGGCTTCCCGCAGATAGTCCTTTGCCGCGCGGGCCGCCATGAAATAGCGGTCGGCACCGGTGATCAGATAGGCTGTCGACAGGTCGTACAAGAGGCGCGAGAGGACCGCACATTCCTGGACCGTTTCGTCTATCGGCTGACCGAGGATGTTCAGGTTGGTTCGGTAGAACTTCGAGAAATCGTCGACAGTGTAACTGCGCCGGGCATCGAACAGATGATCGAGGATGCGGTCGGCCATCTGCGTCACCTGCGTCAGCCACCAATGCGTTTCCTCGAAGAGATAGCGCTTGGGGTCGGAGTGCAGAAGAAAGACCGTCCGTGCCTCGAAGCGGTGCGCTCCGCCATTTTCCTGATAGATGCCGCTGACGAATACCGGACGACCTTCCACGATATACTTCTTGAGATTGAAGATTACGCCGCTCGTGCCCGATGGCAAATTGGCCGGATCTTCAACCCTTTCACGGGAAAGCAGATCGAGGTTCGTCAAGACCTGGTAATAAGTCGTCGGGCCGACCAAGGTTTCGAACGTATCCCCGCTGCGGGCCAGCACAGTAAACGAGGAGTTAGCTTCGTCAATCGATACGACAGATCCGGCAACCGTGAGAGTCTGAGTGAAGCTGTTCAGTCGGGGAAAATCGGGCATGGGCGGGCGCTCCTGAGGGGACACATTGCAGGTCAAACTGGGGACTGATCTACTTCAAGGCATCCTCGGCTGCAGAGTAATTGAAGCTCGTCGCTATTCAGGCGGCAAAGGAGGCACCGTTTCGGCGTCGACATAGCCTTGGGTGATCTGCACCAGATAGCCGTCGGGATCACGAACCCAGACGGACCGCCACCCTGGAATGAATGAGCCGAAGTCGAGCGGTCCAAAGGCGATGTGTGCGTCGCTGCCCATCGCTCGGACTTGGGCGTCGACATCGGGGACCAGGAAAGAAAAATTCCTCACGGATGGCCAGGGATAGCCATCGTTCTGCGGCGGCGCGACCGGAGCCTTCTCGGTCGCCTTGAACAGCTCGAAGTGTATCCCGGCCCCGCGAAGAAAGACGATCTGATTGCCCGCGTCGAGCGCCACCACCCGTGAGCGCACAAAGCCGAAGTGCTTGGTGTAGAAGCGCTCGGTCGCAATAGGATCGGTGCACGTCAGCGAAATGTGATGAAACTGGACGTCAGCCATTATTGCTCCTCTCCCCTGTGCCTCTCGATCTGCCGATCTCAGTCGGCCCGGGTCACTGGCTTGCCTCCGATCGACAACGATTCATCCGATCTTGTAAGCGTAGCTGTAGTGGGTATCGATCTTTCCACCGGTCAGGTGCCAACCGTCGCCCACGAACCATCGTCCCGTCTTCGATGTGAAGATTGCCTGGAAGTAAACGGAATTGTCGGTTTCAGCGAAGTCGTAAAGTGACTCGACGTTGATCGATCCTTGCCAGTCGAGGTACTTCTTGAAGAAGTCCTTCAACGCTTTGTTACCGCGCACTATGTGCGGGGGTGGAGTGTCAAGGATGTCGAAGGGTGAGACGAGGACAGCGTCCTCCGTATACTGGTTGTCGATCATGCCGTCGACGTCTTTTTTGCCAATGTAATCCATGTGTTCATCGAAGAACTTCTGTCCAGGTGTCGTGCTCACGGCTACCACCTCCTCGATATTGTTGTCGCGTGCACCGCCACGGCGATCGGGCGACTGTTCGCAAGATCGAACTTCGATCTACGAAACTC
Organism: uncultured Alphaproteobacteria bacterium; assembly: GCA_963758335.1. Classification (GTDB taxonomy): domain Bacteria; phylum Pseudomonadota; class Alphaproteobacteria; order Rhizobiales; family Beijerinckiaceae; genus Roseiarcus. Next base: position 3,597 of record CAVWVF010000007.1, read on the forward strand.
CCGGCACGACTCCGGGCTGGAAGGCGTCCATCTCCGGCACCGGATCGAAATAGGCATCGACCTTGACGATCTTGCCCTCGTCGTTCACCGCGATCCATTGGACGATGTCGAGCTCGAAATACTTGCCGGTCGCGATGCAGGTGGCTTTCGATGTGATGAGGGCGACCGCGGCGTTCCCCTCGGCGACGACGCCGTGAAGGTCGAGGCCCGAGATCTTCGATGTCTCGTTGCGAATTCGACTGGCCTCGGCGAAGGCCGCCTTGCCGACCCACTTTCCGAGGTAGGGAATCATCTTGGTGTAGGACTTCGGGAAAAGATTGAACACGACGTCGTCCGACAGCGTATTCATCACGGTGTCCCAATCGAACTTGCCCATGGCGGCGTACCAGTTGGCGACAAGCTCGTGAGTCTTAGTGGAATCCATGGTTGCCGTCTCCTTTGAGCTCTAGCTGATCTTGTAGGCAAAGCCGTAGTGGCGATCGATCTTGCCGCCGGGCAGACCTCCGACAACGTGCCAAGCCTCGCCCAGCATCCAGTTCCCGGTCTGCGAGGTCATCGTCGAGTGAAAAGTGACCGAGTCTGCAAGCTCGGCGAAGTTGGTTTGTGACGTGAATGTCGATTTTCCGTGGTAGTCAAGCCATTTTTGCAAGAAACTCTTGATCGCTTCGCGCCCCTTCAGAATGTGCGGGGGCGGGGTATCAAGGATATCAAATGGCGAGATCATTACGGCGTCCTCGGTATACTGCTCGTTCACCAAGTTATCGAGGTTCCCGCTCATCAGGTAGCCGACATGCTGATTGAAAAATGTTTGCCCAGGTGTCGTTGCCATGCTCACATTCTCCGCAAATCCTGATCACCGAATGATATCGGCCTCCCGTACGATCAGCTCCCCGAAAGGATCATGTCGGCGCCCTTTTCGCCAATCATGATGACGGTCGCTTGAAGATTGACGTTCACGATCCTTGGGATGACCGAGCAATCGATCACGCGCAACCCTTCGACGCCGTGGACCCGGAGCTGGGGATCGACGACCGCCATGTCGTCATGACCCATCCGACACGTGCCGCAGGGGTGCCAGACCGTGACCGCCGTACTGCGAACGTAATGCTCGAGCTGCTCCCTCGTCGTGAGACCGGGACCCGGGACGACCTCGTCGCCGCGGAATTCGTCCAGCAAGTGGGAACTCATCAGGGTTCGGCCCAGGTTGATGCCGCTGATCATAACGTCGACATCCGTTTGCGACGACAGGTAGTTGATGTTGATGACCGGTGGATCGAGCGGATTGCTGGACCGTAGTTGGACGTTGCCGTAACTCTGTGGCTGCGAGACAACCGGCACCAGGGTGATACCCGCGTCGAGAGGGCCGTATTCGGGGAAGAAGAACGGCGCGAACATATATTGCAGGTCAGGCGACGCCCCCTCCAGCCCCGGGCGGGAATAAGTGAAAAGATTCACTTCGGAGAGGATGATCAGGGCGGGCTGCTTTTTCTTCAGGCGCCACGACATCCGAGCGAGGAGGTGGTCCTGAAGATGCTGGCCGACGCCGGGCAGGTTGGCCACCACCGGGATCCCGAACGATTTCAAGTGATCCGCCGGACCGATACCCGACTGCATCAGGAACTTGGGGCAGTTGAACCCGCCGGCGCTGGCGATGACCTCGGCCCGGGCGCGCGCTTGCTGCTTCTGCCCGTTCTCTATATATTCCACGCCGACGGCCCGGGTCCCCTCGAAGAGAATGCGCGTAGCCGTTGCGCCGGTCTTGAGGGTGAAGTTCTGCCGGCTCATGATCGGATGGATGAAGGCGACCGCCGTGCTTGCGCGGGCGAGGTCACGCGTGGTCGTGGACTGACAGTACCCGACAGTGTTCTCTTGCTGTTCGCCGTTCGAATCCACCGGTCCCTTGAACCCGTGATCGATCGACGCCTGCATAAAGGCTTGCGAGCACGGGGTGGGCGCAGGCAAGTCAATGACGGAGAGGGGGCCGCCGGCGCCGTGGTAGGCGTTCTCGCGGCCCGAGTAATTCTCCGATTTCTTGAAATAGGGGAGGACGTCGCGGTAACTCCATCCCTCGTTTCCCATTTGGTTCCAACTATCGTAGTCGCGCCGATTGCCGCGAAGGTAGATGCGACCATTGGTCGAGCTGCCGCCGCCAAGCACCTTGCCTTGCGTGATCGGAAGTGCCCGATTGTCTGCTCCCGGAGTCGGGGTCGTGGTGTAGCCCCAGTCGGTGTCAGCGGTCCAAAGTGCGAACAGGTCTGCGAGGTCGAGCATTCGCGTCTTGGTAAAGAACTCGTCGGAACCGCCCGCCTCGAGAAGCAGGACCCGCCGCTTCCCGTCGGCGCTCAAGCGGTTGGCCACGACACAACCCGCCGCGCCGGCACCGACGACGACGTAGTCGAATTCACTTCCGTCTTGCGCGGTCATAACCTGGCCTCCTTCGATCTAATTCGGGTCGATTTCATCTTCGCGGTCGTCTTGGGCGCTCGGATCACTGCCGCTATTTGAGCGCGGTGAAGTGGTATTCTGCCTTGCCTTCTCCTCCTCGGAGGACAAAGGCCTCGTAGGACGTGACATCGCCGTATTTTCCGGTGGTCACGGTCAGCTGGACGAAAATGGCGTCCTTGGTCTCGGTAAGCTTGTCGACGGACTTCAGCTTGAGGCCTCCCAGATCCGGGATATGCTTACCGAAGTATTCTTTGAGCGCTGCCTTGCCCTTGAACTGGCCGTCGAAGCTGATCAGGACCGCGTCGTCCTCGTAGCCCTCATCGACCATCTGGTCGGTCTTGCCGGCGACCAAGAGTTCAATGCGTCGATCAATGTAAGTGCGACCGGGAGTCGTGCTCATTCTCGCCCTCTATTTCTCTGCATTCCTAACGCATCGTGGGCTTGCCGGGTCTAGCCTCGGCTTCTTGCGCGGATCACGCTCCGAGCATTCAAGACGGTTCGCCGCCGTACAGCCGCCTCCTGCCGATCTGGAAACTACGCGATCGTACCATCGGGATATTGCGTCATTCCGGCGAAATGGATTGCGATCTTGCCGTTTCGAAGAACCCAGCTATCGGCGAATCGCATCTTTTGCTCGCCGTCCTGGGTCTTCATGGTGATTGCCTCGACGATCATCAGCGATTGCGGCTCATCGTCCGTCTCGGCCCAAAAGGCGATCTCTGTGTCAAGACCTTGTATTCCCAGGATTCCCTGCATGTGCTCACGCACGCCGTCGCGTCCCCTGTAGTATAGGGGCTTCTTGGTGAAGCTGCTGATCAGAAGCGCGTCGTCCGCGTATTGGTTCAGAAGTGACTCGATGTCTTTATCGAGAATGTGCTGGATGTGGTCCCGATACATCCGGCCAAGGGGTGTGTCCGGCACGTTCTTCACATCTTCCTCCTCGTGCTCTTGCGTTCCCGAAGTACCTAGAGGCGAGCAAACCCCGGAGCGTAGCTGAACGGCAGCGCGGTCGCGTTGTAACTCACGATCTCGAGACCGTAAGCATTCTTGGTCGATGACCGAACAATCCAGTCCTGCGTGGCATCCATCGAGGTACGCTTGCTCTTCGCGGCCGGGGGCTCCATCCAGCTGGCTTGCCAACCAACGACGACGCGGACCTGCGCCTGATTGCCGGAAATCGTTCCCTCGACGCTCTGCACCGTATGGTTCTCGTCGAAATAGCGATTGGTGACCGCGTCGTACCATCGCCTGAAGCTGGCGCGATCCACGATGTCCCCGTCGGGAAACCGAACGTTCAGGTCATGGTCGGCCAAGAAACTATAGGCCTGCTCGAGCGGGACATGCTGGTCCAGGGCGCGATACCACGCTGCCGCAAATTCCTTGACTTGGTCCATCGTGATGGCGGCGGACATTCAATTCCTCCAGTGGTCACGTCGGACGGTGGGCCGGCGTCGCTCGCGCAATCTAACCGGCGCCTCCGCCTCGCGAAGCATGTACTATGGAACGCTCCTTTCGAGGACGATATCGATCAGGAAAAAACCAGTACCCTCTCGTGCCCGGCGAACTGCCGGACGGCCCTTTACTCGCAACCTCTTGACGCGTACCGAAAAAGTCCACCCTGGCGGGATTGTTCATGCTTCCCTCCCTCGTTGACATGAAGAGCCGCACTTCGGGCGCGAGAGGGGGCCCGCTCCGGCCCCCCTCGGCTATCGCTGTGCCGTGGAGCGAGTACACCACCGATCGCGTGCCAATGCCCGGCCATCTCCGCTATCGGCGTTCCGGTTCGTAGCCGCCGGCCTTCGCCTGACGGATAAAGGCGACCCATTCCGGGTTGTCGGCACTGCGCTTTATTTCAATTGTAATTTTTGCGGGCTCGGCACCGGGGCGCGAGCTCAGGCAAAGCATGTGGTGCGTGCCAAGGATGCCTCTGTCTTCGCCGCTTACATCCTCAATATCATTCAGGGCAACGGCCCATGTGAGCGCCTGCTGCTCTCGGCCTCCGAAGAGGCCGAGAAACGCTCCGGTGCGCTCCTTTTCTTCAAACAGGACGCGCCGGTCAGTCAGATAGAGCACGCCATCCATGTCTCGGCGATCCCTGGTCGTTTCGGTCCACTCCGCCGGCGCGGCGATAATCAACGCCTCGCCCGAGTCGAGCTTGAACGAGGCCGCGTTGAGCTGCTGCAGGCTCCATTCGAGTGCATCGAGGCGCGCGGCCATAGCCTTGATGTCACGCTCGTCACGCTCGTAGATCCGCGCGAGGCGCTGCTGCGCCTCTGGCAGGCGCCGCGCGGCGGATTGAATTTCGGTTCGCGCACTGTCGATGTGTCCCTCGTCCGGTGCGCGTTCGGCGTCGCGCATGGCATTGTCGACGCGATCGAGGCTGCGCTCCACGTCATAGCGAACCTCGCGCAATTCGCGGTCGAACTCACCCTCGGTGTTGGGCCAACGGTCGCGGAGGTCACGCGCGCCGTTGGCGAGGCTTTGGGTGAACCGGTAGCCGCCTTGCCGCAGCGCCTCGACGCGCGCCTCAAAATCCCCAACACTCCGCGCCAGGCGCCACACGGTGTCCGTTACTTCCGTCAAATCGGTCCTTTGCCGCAGTTGGTCATACTCTTGACGCAACGCTGCAATTTGCGCATCTACTGCGCCATTTGGGGAATGTTCCAATGAGCCTGAGGTCCCGGCTATGACATCAACACTAGGGGCTACGTTCACGTCCGCACTCCCTCATTAAAGCGATGTGGTCTTAATAATTAACGCCTTTCTCAGGGTATATTGTAATCAACTTCTTTTCACGAACATCCATTGATGTCTCCAATAATAGCATAGCATTGGATAGCCGAACTGGCGAGGACGACGGCGGGGACATCATCACCTCCGTGCGCTTCTCGACAGGCGAGTCACGGACGGCGTCCTCTACGCCAACGCGAGCGGTCATAGCATAGTAAAGGCATATCGCGCTGTGAGGGCCGTCACACAACTCACCAGTTGTGGAGAAACAATGATTCCTCGCTAAATCTCAGAATTCTCGAGGCGAATGATCCGGTTGTAGGCGTCCTGGCTATTGAGCGTCATGGTTCCCTCCTTTGGCTGACGTGATCCTTGGTTAGGATCGAAATATAGCACAATATCAGAGGCTTGGCGTGCAAATTTGCGTTGTATGGGTTGGCAAAATTGGGCTGCTCGGGCCGCAAGACCTGCGGCAACGATCATCCGCCTCGGCACATTCGCCCGATGACCTCAGCCCGAACCTCGTTGAGGCGGGGGATGTCCTCGCGGACGAGGTCAAGGATTTCGGAGGTGTCGCGGCATTCTCGCCTCGGGGACGCGCGGAAGCCGAGCGAGCGCGAGCCGCCGCCAAGAGCGCACCAAAGGGCCAGGGCGCGTTCATGAACCGGACCCGGTCCACAGGCGATTTTGGACAGGTCACGGGTTGGCAAGCCGCGCAGCTCGATCCGCTGTCTCGCATAGGCCGGATGCACTTCGCACGCCATAACGAGATCGTCGGCGGCCCGGCATTTTGGCGCGCATGCCAGTTCGGCGACGACGCAGCTTGCGACCTTCCACTCGCCCCCATCTCGGCGCGCAGGCGCTTGCCGGTGAGCGCGCCCGTGGCGAGCCCCACGACGTCCAGGTTGCCCAGACCGATGTCCTCTGGGCCACTTCGTCAGCGCGGTCTTCTCCATCGCGATATCGACGTCGGCCTTCAGCACGCTGACGTTCTGTTTGGCCGCGGCCAGTTGCGCCTCCATCTGCGCGACCTGGTCCTCATACGGACGGCGATCGAACTGGAACAGCGGCTGGCCCTTCTTCACCCGGTCATTGTCCTGAACCAGCACCGCGGTGACGAGCGCCGGGCCGGTCAGTCGCGGAATGAGCTGGATGGTGGGCTGAACCATCGTCGCGTCGGCGGAACTCGGCGTCACGAAGCGGAGGCCGATCATGAAGACAAGCATGACGTGGATCATGAACAGCGCGAAAATGAACCCCCAGCCAGGGGTCAGCCGCAGCAATTTGAACTTGAAGAAAATGAGCCAGAAGATCGCGGCGGCGGCGATGAGGATCAGGATCGCGGCCAACACGGAACGCGGCAGCTCAGGCCAGACCTCCACCTGCTTAGGCGCTTTGACGCTGCCGATGCGCCGCTTGACGAAGGCAATGAGTTCCTCAGTAGTTACGACGCGGCCGGCGTGAGGCTGCACGACAGCGGCGACCCTCTCGCCCCATTTTGCGTCCGGCAGTCCAAAGACGGCGCTTTCCATCACGTGCGGGTGCTGCAGCAGCGCCCGCTCGACCTCGATGGAATAGACATTGAAACCGCCGGTGATGATCATGTCTTTGGCGCGGTCCACGATATAGAGAAAGTTCTCTTCATCGAGATATCCGATGTCGCCGGTGTGATGCCAATTGAAGCGAGAGACCTCGGCGGTCGCCTGGGCGCTTTTGTAATAGCCCTCCATCACCAAAGATCCGCGCACGACGATCTCGCCGCGCTCTTCGGTCGGCAGAAGACGGCCGTCCTCGTCCATGACGCCAACCTGCGTCAAGGGCGTCGGTCTTCCCGCCGAGGCCAGACGCCCACGGGCGACGGTCCCGTCGGGGTTGAAATGATCCTTCGGGGCCATTGTCGAGATCATCATCGGCGCCTCGGTCTGACCGAACAACTGCGCCATGACCGGCCCGATCTTGTCGATCGCCTCTTCCAACCGCGCTACCGAAATCGGCGCCGCGCCGTACCAGAAGCATTGCAGCGAGCTTCGATCGGTCCCGGCGAGCCTCGGATTCTCAAGGAGCATGTAGATCAAGGTTGGCGGCAGGAACGTATGGGTGACGCGGCGCCGCTCGATGAGGTCGAGAAACTCGGTCAGGTCGGCCTTCGGCATGATGACGATCCGGCCGCCCAAGGCCAGTATCGGGAAACACAAAACGCCGGCCGCGTGAGTCAATGGCGCGAGCGCAAGATAGACGGGGCGGCCTTCGAAGGGATAGCTCATCAGCGTCAAGGCGGACATCGTCTCCAGATTCGCCCCGAAAGCATGACGCCTTTGGGCTGACCGGTGGTGCCGCCGGTGCCCGCAATAATCGCGATATCGTCCACAGTCGCGATCTCGAACGGATCATCGCCGACGCCGTCGAGCCACGCATCCAGCGCCGGCGCGAATGGCATCCGCTTGTCGAGGCAGACAAGAAGGGAAAGCTTGGGCAAGTCGGCCCGCATCTGTTCGACGAGCGGCGCGTAAGCGCTGTGGAAGATCAGGCTCGAGCAGTCGAAGGCGTCGAGGACGAAACGGTTCTCGGCCGCCTCATTGCGTGGATTGATCGGGCACCAGACGGCGGCGGCGCGCGAAATGCTGAAGACGCAAGCGAAAGCGATCGGGTCATTGCCTGACAGGATTGCCACTTTGTCGCCCGGCTTGACACCGGACCGGACAAGCGCCCGGGCGACGCGCCATGTGAGGCGCTGCACGTCGCCGTAGGACATATCCTTTTCGTCCGTGGTCAGGCACGGCGCGGCGGCCCCAAGCATCGCCCCCTTGTCGAGATAGTCGATTAACCGCATGGCGCTTTCCGCGCGTGGAGCTCCGGGGCGGCCGCGGCACCGCCCCAAGGCCGCGCTCGCATCTAGTTCAGCGTTTCTGAAGTTCGAATCATATCTGTCGCCTCATCGAGCCCGAGCGCCTCGCCTTCGCGGATCAGCGCTTCGAGCCGCTCGGGACGGCCTCCGCGCTGCGAGGCCAAAAGGATGCGGCGACCGCTGTTCTGTCGCGCCAGACTGCCTGTTCTCTCGAATCAATTCCCTGTTCACTCGAAAAAACTTCCTGTTCCCGATCGCCGTCTCCCTGATTCCTCTTGCCGCAATGCGCGCCGCGCGGCCGGATGATGACGCCGTTGCGCTTGCTTGCGGCAGCGGCGGCGCCCACCGGAGGAATCGCGCTCTTGCTGGGACGGAGGAGCGGGCGTCGGCGAAATTTTCTGCGGCGTCTTCTTGCGGATTATCAGATATTCTGGTACAAATAGAGAACATAACGCCGGATCGCCCGAATTTCGAGCCGAGGAGATATAACCCATGTACAGTGTCTATCGCGCGTCGGGGCAGGCGCGAATTTTCTCCGCTTGCGACGGCCAGGCCCTTGAAAAGGCTCAAAACGGCAATGGGCGGCTCTTGTAAGAGTTCGGGCTCGGCGCCGCATCCTCTTGGGGTCGGCGCCGCATGATCTTGGGGGCGGAGCCGCAACCCTCCGGGAATCGGCGCCGCTTTTGCTTTGGGTCCAGACCGCGCCTGGCGCAGGCTTCCGAGAAGCGTCTGCCCGTCTCTCGGGAATCCAATGCAATATGCGCAGAATCAAGGAATCGCTATACTAGGGCGTGTCCTCAGTTGAGCTGGATAACGGCGGCGACCAGGCGGATTGCGCCGAGGAATTTTCTGGCGAGCTTATCGTATCGTGTCGCTATTGCCCGGAATTGCTTGAGTTTTCCGAAGAAGCGCTCGATCAAGTTGCGCTCTTTGTAGAGAGTGAAGTCGCATTCCCTCTTTTCTTTGCGATTGCTCTTTGGCGGAATGACAATCGCAATTCCCGCGTCCCGCAGCCGTCCGATCAGGGCGTCTGCATCGTAAGTCTTGTCGCCGAGCAGCGCGCCGCAAGCGACGCCTTCGAGCAGTTGCGTCGCAGTGCGAACGTCGTGGACGTGCCCCGCCGTCAGAATAAGTTTGATCGGATTGCCCAAGGCGTCGGCGAGAGCATGGATTTTGGTTGTCAGGCCGCCCCGGGAACGTCCGATGGCCCGGTCCTCGCCCTTTTTTTTCGCGCCCCGGCGCTGTGTTGATGCGCGCGCACGATCGTGGCGTCGATCATCACGTATTCGGCGTCGGCCTCGCCGGCCAAGTGCTTCAGAACACGATCGAAAACACCGCTCTTGCACCATCGGCTGAAGCGTTGGTGCGTGCTTTTCCAGGAACCAAAATGCGCCGGCAAATCGCGCCAGGGAATGCCCGTCCGATAGCGGTAGAGAAGCGCGTCGACGAATCGCCGATTGTCTGGCGCCGTGCCGCCGACATGGCCCTCACGCCCAGGAAGAAAATCCTTAATCCGATCCCACTCATCATCCCGCAATCCACCCCGATCCATCGGTCAGCTCCTCAAAAAGCCGACCACCCATGAGTCAGAGATTTGCTGATTCGGGAATCCCTCACGCTAACTGAGGACAGGCCCTAGTGATGCGCGGTGACAATCGGGTCCATGACGAGCCCAAAGCTCTTGAGCACGCCGAACAGCTCCCGATGGCCGAACGCCTGGCAAGCCGAAGCGAAGCCCGCTTTCTTCGGCGGGGACTGCAGTAGGAAGTAAGCGGCATGGGCCTGAAGTAGGCCAGTCTGTTTGTAGTTGCTGACACCGTGGATCACGCAATGCACGCGCCAACGGGCCGGAGGCATAGACCGAGTCGAGCGAGACGTTGACCCGCGGGTTTTCGCGCGGCGGCATCCCTGCTTAAATCGAAGCCGCGATATTGGCGAGCGCGGCCTGCTGCTGATCTTGATCTGCTCCTCGAACATTTTTTGCGTCGCCACGAAGCCCTCCATGACTTCGCGCGCGAAGACCCCGCCGAGCGCCTTGCAATTGGCCACCCTCGGGTCGTCCCTGAACCAGACCGGGTGCGACGTGCCGGCCCAAGGCGTCACCAGCGCGTGGACGTGTTGTCCCGGCACGTTCACGTCGAAATGGGTATTCTGCGCCCACTCGACATATTTGTTCTGCTCCAGATAGTACCACTTGGCCTGCAGGATCGCGAAAATGGTCTGTGTCGAGGCGTAAGTCGGAAAACCTTTCCACAGCACGAGAATGTCGAGCGTATCGACGCCCCGCGTTTCCAGACATATGTTCGCGGCGATTTCGCCCGTCGTGTACATCTGGGCGACGCCCGGCGAGAGCAAGAGGCCTTTGGCGGCGAACTTGTCGCCCCAGCGGGTCTTCGCGTCGAGCACCCAATCCTGTTCTCCCGTCGTGTCGGTGTAATGGCATCCGGCGGCGAGGCACGCCTCGGCGACTTCCGGGCCGTATTTGCTGAAGGGGCCGACCATGTTGCTGACGACCTTGGCGCCGTCGAACAATCCGGCCAGCGCCTTGACGCTGTGCTCAACCGTCGCGACTTCGTAGTCGGCGGTTTCAATCCCCGGGATCTTGTCCATCACCGCCTGCACCCGGACGCGATCGCGGCCGGCGGCGATGAAAGGCACATGCAACTCACGCAAAAATTCGCAAACGAGGCGACCGGTGTAGCCGGAGGCGCCATAGACGATGACAGGTTTCTTGTCGGTCATGTTTTCAAATCCTTCGCTGGTTCCTTCGCCGCCCGGCCATCGGGCTGGCGGTCACATTCCCATCCCGCCGTCGACCGGCAGGCCTGCGCCTGTGATGAACCCGGCCGCGTCCGAAGCGAGGAAGACCACGACATCCGCCATGTCTCCAACCTCGCCGAGCCGGGCGAGCGGCGTCTGGCTGATTACGCCCCCGACCGCGGCTTCCGCGCTCGGGAAAAGGCCGGCCGCTACGACGTCGTTCGCCAGTTGTATGCCCATGTCGGTCGGAACGAGGCCGGGATAGATGCAATTGAAGCGCACGCCATAGCCGAGCTTGCCGGACTACATCGCGCCCGATCGACGCCCGATTTGGTCGCGGAATAGCCGGCGATGCCTGGGAAAGCGATAGTGGCCGCCGCGGACGAAATGTTGACGACCGAGCCGCCCTTGCCGGCGGGCCCGTCCGGTTTCATGGCCCGGAACGCATGCTTCATGCCGAGGGCCGTCCCCACGACATTGACGTCCCACATACGTCGCAGATCGCGCGCATCGACGTTGATCACCAGCGAAGTGATCTCGACCCCGGCGTTGTTCACGAGGATGTCGAAGCCGCCCAATTGAGCGATCGTTGCCGAAACCGCAGCCTGCCAGCTCGCGTCGTCGGTCACATCGAGCGTAATGAAACCGGCCTTGGCGCCGCCGGCGGCGATCGCTTTCGCGGTATCCCCGCCGACATCGGTCAGGACGTCGCCAATCATCACCGCGGCGCCGGCCTTCGAGAGGGCCGCCGCCATGCCGGCGCCAGGACCGCGCGCGCCGCCCGTCACCAAAGCTTTTCGGCCGGCGAGGTCGAATTTGCTCATTGAACAATTCCTCCAGGGTTGAGTGAATGGATCTGCCCCCGGCTCGCTCGTCGTGAGCGGTCGGCGGCCGTTGCACATGTCAGGAGGGGGCGCGAGCGCGGACCCAGGCGTCGCTGAATTGCCATAGCAGCGCATCGAATCGATGCCATCCGCTAGGCTTCCTCCCTGTCACGATCGTCTCTCTTCACGGAGACCCCGTGATGGGACGGAAAGTTTTGACAAGTGTCAAGCTTTTCTTATACGATTGTCAAAAATATTTTGAACCGCCGTCGTGTTTCACCGCGGGCCCTCGATCGGGGGATCAGGGAACTCGGTTTATGGTTTTGCGAGGCGCAGCGATGAAACCGATATCCCTTGATCTCCATCGTCCGCGTGCTATCGCTCGAACGGATCGTGCGCGCTTCACTGCAAGGCGAGAGCGAATTTGCAGAAGGTGACAAGACTCGACAGAATTCCGCGCCAGCGGGTGGACAAGTTTGCCGAGCGCCGGGCTGAGCTCGCCGAGGCGGCGTTGCAAACCCTTTCGGAATTGGGCTACGCCCGCACCAGCCCGCGCGAGATCGCCCAGAATTCCGAGTTCACGCATGGGGTTCTGCATTATTATTTTCGCGATAAGGTCGATCTGATCCTTTGCAGCGTGCGCCAGTACAAGGCGCGATGCGTGATCCGTTACGATCAGGTCACCGCCGACGCGCGGACATACGAAGACTTGATGACGGGCTTTCTCGCGGCCCTCGCCCAGACGATGCGCGAAGAGGCGCATATGCATCGCCTCTGGTACGATATCCGCTCGCAGACCCTCTTCGAGACGGCGTTCCGCGCCGACGTCATCGAACTGGACAAGAACCTCGAGAACATGATCTGGCGCATCATGTGGCGGTTCGCGGAATTGACCGGAGAGCCCCAGAGCATGCCGCCCCCGGTGATCTATGCGATGATCGGCGGGCTCTTTCAACAATGCCTGCTCAAGCATCTATCCGGAGATGCGGACGCAGCCGATCAGATGCAGGCCGACGTCAGGCTGGTGATTTCGAAGATCACGAAAGATCCGGCCACATCGGCTTGAGATCTGCACAAAACTGCCTGGACTACGCGAGACAGATTCTTTCTCCGGTGTACGATCAACGCTGCGGTAATGTCTTTGCGCGTCTGCTCCGGCGCCCCGAATATTCTCGCTGGGTGAGATCGCAGACTTCGGTCGCGTCCTGCAAATCAAGCGGCCAGACGAATTCGAGGCGGCGCTTGCCAGCCCAGGAGCCGGATAGTTTGTTCTAGGTCCGTTCGATCGCTCCGTTATCGTCTTCGACGAGGCGGAGATTGCGGCCAAGTGACTTGCCGAGAACTGCAACCCTCGGGCTTTGTCTTGGTCCAGCGGTCGTCGGAAGTCGGAGGACGGCCCCACACGTAGGGTTAATTAAGACGCCGTGACAACGGGCCTTTGATCCGACCGCTACGGGGGCCCGCCGTGCAGAGTCGCCGCAGTGAACGACGGCTGTGCTGAAGGCTTTCGAACGCCGGCCCTTTGCAGACGCGGGTGGCTCGACGGGGGGCCGGCGTTCGAAAGCCTCGTAAGGAGGAAACCGCGGGGAGGAGGGGGGCGGTTTGGCTGGGCGGGACCTATGGGGATTTGAAGATCGCGGAGGGATCGCACGTGTGGCTGCGGGGGCCGGAGGCGTCCAGTGTTATCGGTGGGAGCGAAGATGACGAGCTTTTTCGATCGCGATCATACGAGGGCCCGGCGTGAGCGCGGCGCTTGGAAAAGGTCGGCGGACGTTGTGAGGACAGGGCTCGTCTGGTCCGACGCGCGGCCGGAACTGACGCTGAGCGGTGTTGCGAGGCAGGGAGGACGGCGATCGCGATCATGAGGTGTCGATCCTGATCCGGCTCGGCGGTGAAGAACGCGCAGGGCGCGCGCCTTCGAACGTTTCGACGATGATCATCCGGCCGCCGTAACATGGACATTGACGCGCAGGCGAAGCTCTTTCGGCCTCGCTCTCCGCCTCGGCGCGCGAGGGCTCGGGCAAGGCCTCGGGCGCGGCCAGCAAATGGCGCGCGCTCGATGTTGAGGGCTCGAACGGCGCTGGCGAATAGCCCGTAATGGCGGATGCGGTGGAAGCCGCTCGGCAGCACGTGCAGGAGAAAGCGGCGGATGAACTCGGCGGCGTCGAGCGTCATGGTCTTGAGCCGGTCGCGGCCTTTGATCCGGTAGTCCTTCCATTTGAAGGTCACGCCGGCCTCGTCGAGCGCGACGAGCCGGAGTTGGAGATTGCGATGCGGTGGGTGTAGCGGGCGAGATAGGCGAGCACCGCTTGCGGTCCGGCGAAGGGTCGCTTGGCGAAGACCACCCTTGCGACAGGGAAAGCTCAGGAGAGGAGAATGAACATGAAGTTCTGAAACCTTTCATTGCGATCCAGTGGGTTCAACTCCCTCCCGGTAAAGGTCAGCCAACCAGCCGGAAGCGAGCCTTGCATGGCGTGCGGCGACGTCCGTCGTGAAGCGTAGGCAGCAGGTGCTGAAGCCGCGTGAGTAGCCTCGAAATTATGATCGCTGGAGCCTTCGCTGTGGGTTGAGCGGGGGCAGCATCGACGACACCGTCAGGGTGAGGATCGTCGGTCCGGCCGGGGTCTTGGACCGGGGCAAAGGCATGGGATGGATCGGCCTGGGAACCTGTGAGATCCCGCCTGCGTCCAGTGAGAGTGTGCCGGCAAATGGGCGGCCGGCTGACCAATCTCCAATCATCCGGGAGCGCCGCCAAGGCGAGCACGAAGAGCGGAGGATCGCGCGGACCCCGGAAGCGAAACAGATAAGCGACCGGGGATGCGTGGGCGGGAAGTCGTAGCGCCTCCATAGTACCGCTGACCGCGGGGAACTGGGCTCACCGGGCCCCGCGCGAGGGAAGGGGGCGCCACGGGATGAGAGCCGTTGCCGGGAAACACGGGAGGAGACCTTGGGCTCCGCGAACCTGTCCACGAAACGACAACGGATAGCCGAACTGGCGAGGAAGAAGGCGGGGACAGCTTTGTCCACGCTTCGCCATGTCATCGACCTGGAATGGATGCGAGAGGCGTACCGGCTGACGCGCAAGGATGGAGCATCTGGCATCGACGGTGTGACGGCGGCGCAGTACGAGGCGAACCTGGAGGTCAACCTTTTGGCTCTCCTGGAGCGCATCAAGTCCGGCCGCTATGTCGCTCCGCCGGTGCGTCGGGTCTACATTCCGAAGGCGGATGGCTCGGAGCGGCCGCTCGGCATTCCGACGTTCGAGGACAAGGTGGCACAGCGAGCGATCGTCATGGTGCTGGAGCCGATCTATGAGCAGGAGTTTCTGTCTTGCTCATTCGGCTTCCGACCAGGGCGGTCGGCGCATCAGGCCCTGAGTGCGTTGCGTTTGGCCTTCATGGGCCGACAAGGGCTGCGCTGGGTGTTGGATGTCGATATCTCCAAATACTACGACACGATCCAACATCATCACCTCCGTGCGTTTCTCGACAGGCAAGTCACGGACGGCGTCATTCGCCGGATGATCGACAAATAGCTGAAGGCTGGCGTGCTCGAACACGGCCTCCTTCAGCGCACGACCGAGGGCACCCCGCAAGGTGGCGTCGTCTCGCCTCTGCTCGCAAACATCTACCTGCACCATGTGCTGGATGAATGGTTCGAGCGGGACGTGCGCGTGCGCCTCAAAGGGAACAGCATCCTCGTGCGCTACGCGGATGACTGTGCGCCACGACGGCGCGAAGAGGAGGCTCTGATGTAACGGAAGCCAACTTCAAGCAGCCTTGCTGCACAAGAGATGAGGGTTGGCCCCTCGGACTCGGATTGCAGGATCAGGGTCCAAACCACCGCAAGCTGCGCCGGCATAACGGCCGGGGTGGTGAGCGTTGCGGAAAAGGCGGGATAACCCGTCAGGTGTGCGCTGGTAAGACGAACGCGAGTGAACCGTTGATGACGTGTCGAAAGCGTTGGAATGTCGCCGAAACCAGGCTCCAGTTGTTGGCCTGGGACGAAGCTCGGAGGGAGCCTGCCGACCGGCCGAGCGGCGACCGGCATGAAGACGGCGTGAGACCAGCGAGAGGCTCTTGTGCGGAACGTGGGAACCTGGCGCCTCGATGCCAAGGGAGACCTCCAAGCAGCAGAACCGTAAGGAGCCGAGTACCGATGCGGGGCGCAGGGACGGACGGGTTCGTAGTAGCGAAGAAGCCTGGCAATGCGGGCGGAGCGAAGGGACCCGACACTCTGGCCGAAGGCGCACGCCAACCCGAGAGGGGAGGAGCCGGTGTCTGAGGCGAAGCCTTATGACATTCCGAAGCAACTCGTTTGGGAAGCCTACCAGCGGGTGAAGGCGAACCGCGGTGCTGCGGGCGTGGATGGGGTGTCCCTGGCGGCATACGAACAGAACCTGAAGGGCAACCTGTACAAGGTCTGGAATCGAATGTCGTCGGGTTCGTATCATCCGCCGCCTGTGCGGCTCGTCGAGATACCGAAGGACAACGGCGGCAAGCGCCCTCTCGGCATTCCCACCGTTTCCGATCGCGTGGCGCAGGCAGTCGTGAAGATGGTGCTGGAGCCGCTGGTGGAACCTCGGTTTCACCCTGACTCCTACGGCTATCGGCCCGGCCGTTCTGCGCTTGACGCAGTCGGGGCGGCGCGGAAACGCTGCTGGGACACCGACTGGGTCATCGATCTGGACATCAAGACCTTTTTTGATTCCATTCCACATGACCTCGTCGAACGCGATGGGCGCGACGGAAGTTCAAGCGGTTCAAGCGACGGGAACGCGCATCCATGCACTGGCTGGGGCGCATCGCGCGGCGGGACCCCAATCTGTTCGTCCTGTGGCAGCTCGGCGTGCGGCCGGAGGCTGGAGTGTAGGAGCCGGATGAGGCGAGAGTCTCACGTCCGGTTGTGTGTCCAGCGAAGGCTGGCATGTTCAGCAGGAGAAAGGCCTGCCGGGGTAAGAGTCAGAAGCCCCGTAGTTTGGATAGCAGGGTGGCGGGAAACCAAGACTCTGAAGCCTATCGACAACGTCTCCCTCGGGAAGACGACGAGTCACCGGGCCGTAACGACAGTGAACGCAAAAGTGGCCTCGAAAGTGAGTA
The DNA here is from genome assembly GCA_963758335.1 of uncultured Alphaproteobacteria bacterium. Taxonomy (GTDB): domain Bacteria; phylum Pseudomonadota; class Alphaproteobacteria; order Rhizobiales; family Beijerinckiaceae; genus Roseiarcus. The sequence continues at coordinate 20,300 of CAVWVF010000007.1, forward strand.
GCCCCGAAGGCCGAGCATCTGATCGATGCGGCTCCAACACTTCGGCGGGGTGGAAGCGACAGCACGGTGACAAGGACATGCCGAGCAACTGGAGAAGCCCACCTCGTCCCGGCGCGAAATCGCCGGAGCAGGGTCGATCGTATAACCGGCTCAACCGGGAAGTCGATCGAAGGCGAGAGGGTGACGGATGGGTTCGCAGTAGCGTTGAGGCGGGGTAACGCCCGTGGAGCGAAGGAGCCCTGCTGTTTGTAAAGTCTCCGACCACAAGGAAGGCAAGGACGAGATGATAAAGACGTCCATCGATTTGCAGGACCTGAGGCGGAGAATATACGTCAAGGCGAAGGCTGAGACGTCCTGGAAGTTCCTACTACGGCATATCGGGCAACTTTCGACGCATACGGTGGTTCGCCTGCCAGGTCGTGGTGCTGTGGAAGAAATGGCTGGCGCGACGGCATCGTGGAGGAGGCGCGTTCCACTGGACCCGCCTCAACGCGATCCTCAAGCGCCATCCGCTTCCACCGGCGCGGATCGTCCACCGCCTTTACGCCAACGCGAGCGAAACTCTCCCGTGAAGAACCGGATGCGGGAAACCTGCACGTCCGGGTGTGTGTCCAGCGAAGGCTGGCATGTTCAGCAGGAGACAGACCTGCCGGGGCAAAAGTCAGGAGCCCCGTAGTTTGGATAGCAGGGTGGCGGGAAACCAAGACTCTGAAGCCTATCGACAACGTCTCCCTCGGGAAGACGACGAGCCGCCGGGCCGTAATGAAAGTAAACGCGAATGTGGCCTCGAATGTGCGTAGCCCCGAAGGCCGAGCCCACATCTGGAGGGCGAAGGCAGCATGGGGAGCCGAAATCTGACTGAAGCGGCTCCTTCACTTCGGCGGGGTGGAAGCGACAGCACGGTGGCAAGAACATGCCGAGCAACTGGAGAAGCCTTCCTCGCCCCGGCGCGAAATCGCCGGAGCAGGGTAGATCGTATAACCGGCGCAACCGGGAAGTCGATCGAAGGCGAGAGGGTGGCGGTCGGGTCCGTAGTAGCGGCGAAGCGGAGTAATGTCCGTGGAGCAAAGGGGCCCTGCTGCTTGTAGCGTCTCCGGCCATAAGGAAGGCAAGGACGAGATGACAAAGGCGTCCATGGATTTGCAAGACCTGAGGCGGAGAATATACGTCAAGGCGAAGGCTGAGACGTCCTGGCGGTTCTGGGGACTATATGTCCACGTCTGCAAGCTGGACACACTGCGCGAGGCGTACGCGCTGGCCAAGAAGAACGATGGCGCTCCGGGAAGTGACGGAATGACCTTCGCGGCCATCGAGGCGCAAGGCGTAGAGGTTTTCCTCGAGCAGATCGCGGACGAACTGGTCGGGCGCACCTATGCGCCGCTCCCGGCAAGGAAGCAGGAAATCCCGAAGGATGGCGGCAAGGTCCGCGTCCTTTCGATTCCGGCGATCCGCGATCGGGTGGTGCAAGGCGCGCTCAAGCTCATACTGGAACCGATCTTCGAGGCGGACTTCCAACCGGGGTCGTTTGGATACCGTCCGCAACGGACAGCCCATGAAGCGGTGGACCGTGTGGCGCGAGCGATCGTTCAGCACAAGCCACGCGTCATCGACATCGACCTGAGCAGCTATTTCGACAATGTCCGGCATGAGCGGCTGTTGGCGAAGGTGGCCGAGCGGGTGGACGATGGCGACGTGATGCGCCTGCTGAAGGTGATGCTCAAAGCCAACGGCAAACAGGGCGTTCCGCAAGGCGGGGTGATCTCGCCGCTGCTCAGCAACCTCTACCTCACCGAGGTTGACAGGATGCTGGAGCGGGCGAAGGAGGCCACACGCTACGGCAAGTACACCGGCGTCGAATATGCGAGGTTCGCTGACGACCTGGTGATCTTGATCGACGCCCACCCGCGGCACGACTGGCTGATGGCGGCGGTGGAAAAGCGGCTACGCGAGGAACTCGCCGAACTGCAGGTCGAAATCAACGAGGAGAAGAGTCGGATCGTGGACCTATGCCGCGGCGAGAGCTTCGGCTTCCTGGGGTTCGACTTTCGCCGGGTGCGCAGCCTGCGGGGCAGATGGCGTGCCCATTACACGCCCAAGCTCAAGAAGCGGACGGCGCTGCTGGCGAAACTCAAGGACGTGTTCCGGCGTCACCAGTCCCAGCCGGTCGATCGAGTCATCAAGCTGATCAACCCGGTGCTTCGCGGATGGGTGAATTACTTCAGGGCGGGACATTCCAGCGAGTGCTTCGGCTTCGTGAAGGACTGGGTGGAAAAGAAGATCCGGCGCCATATGCTGCGAGCCCGTAAACGACAGGGCTTCGGCTGGACGCGGTGGAGTAGGGACTGGCTGTACGAAACGCTCGGGCTGTTCAACGGCTACCGAGCGGTGCGGTCAGCCCCGAAAGTCGCTCCGGCAGGATAGGTCCCATAAGCCTTGGGGCGAAGCAAGCAGGAGAGCGCAGTGCGAGGAAATCCGCATGCTGCGTTCGACGAGGCGGGGGCTGGAAACGCGGCATGGTCGAGATGGTGTGACACTCGCAGACGAAAGAGCGAGCCAACAGGGAACACGAACTTCGACCTAAACCGGCGCGCCAGTCCCCGACCCTACCTGTGAGGGGTGGGGATGGCAACATCCCCACCTACTCGGCACGCGGAGCGGCGCAACGGCGTGAGCGCGGCGTCGAAGGCGTGTTTGTCGGCGAGCGGCGCCAGATCCCCGAAGAAGGCCAGGCGGCCGGCCTGGTTGAGCGCGGCGAGGCCTTCGAGGAAGAGGCGGCGGAACAGGCGGGAGAGCACGCGCACCGGCAGGAAGAAGCCAGGCTTGCATGCGATCCAGCGCGACCCGTCCGGCGACAGGCCGCCGCCGGGAACGATGACGTGGACATGCGGATGATGGGTCAGCGCCGAACCCCAGGTGTGCAGAACGGCGGTGAGGCCGATGCGCGCGCCCAGATGCTTGGGATCGGCGGCGATCGTCGTCAGCGTCTCGGCGGCGGCCCTGAACAACAGGTCGTAGACGACGGCCTTGTTGTGGAACGCCAGGGCGCCGATCGAGGCCGGCAGGGTGAAGACGACATGATAGTAGGGGACCGGCAGGAGTTCGGCTTCGCGCTCGGCGAGCCATTGCCGCGCCGCCGCGCCCTGGCACTTCGGGCAGTGCCGATTGCGGCAGGAATTGTAGGCGACGCGTTCGTGCGCGCAGTCCTTGCAGTGCTCGACATGTCCGCCGAGTGCCGAGGTCCGACAGGTCTCGATCGCCGACATGACCTTCGAGCTGGCCGAGGCTCACATGGCCGGCGTTGGCCTTGCGCCACGCCGCCCCAAGACGTCGGCGACCTCCAGGCGAGGCCGCGCCATGCGGCCGCAGTCAGGCGGGCGGCGATCGACTCGCGAGGTTGACGCCCAGCCGCTCCAGCGGGCTCTTGATGTCGCGGATCGTGTTGACGGCGACGCGGGTGTGGAGCGCGGTCGTCTCCAGCTTGGCGTGTCCGAGCAGGACCTGGATCACGCGAATGTCGACATTCTGCTCGAGCAGATGGGTGGCGAAGCTGTGCCGCAAGGTGTGCGGCGAGACGCGCTTGGAGATGCCCGCGAGATTCTTGGCGGCGTGCACGGCGCGGTTGAGTTGACGGGCGGTCATCGGGTTGACCGGGTTCTGGCCGGGAAACAGCCAAGCCTGAGGCCGCGCCGCGCGCCACCACTCCCGCAACAGTTCGAGCAGTTGCGGCGAGAGCATGACGTAGCGATCTCGCTGCCCCTTGCCCTGCTCGACCCGCAATGTCATGCGCTCGCTGTCGATGTCGGACACCTTCAGCGCCACGACCTCGGACACGCGCAGGCCCGCGCCGTAGGCGACGCTGAGCGCGGCCTTGTACTTGAGGCCGGGCGCGGCTTGGAGGAGACGCGCCACCTCCTCCTGGCTCAACACGACCGGCGCCTTACGCGGTGTGTTCACGGTCGTCAGATGACGGACAAGGTCGGGGCGTTCGAGCGTCACGTTGAAAAAAAACCGGAGCGCGGCGATGGCGGCGTTGATGGTCGGAACGCCGATCTGCTGCTGCGCTATATGCACCTGAAAGCGGCGAAGGTCCTCGCTCGTGGCGGTGTCCGGCGAACGGCCGAGGAAGGCCGCGAAGGTCCTGACGTGCCGCACGTAGCCTTTCTGCACCTTCTCCCTGAACCGGCGCGCCGTCATGTCGTCGATCGTGCGCTGGCGCAATGGGCTGATGGGCTTCTCGAGCATCGCGAAAGCTCCTGTCTCGCATGGGGTTTAAGAACCCCACGATCTTGAGACAGTCCCAGCCCTCGCAGCGCCTACCGCGCGAGCGGTTTAGTCCATACGTCGACTCCGGTCTTCCGCGTCGGGGGAACCAACCGTGAGATTTTCATCATGAGATCGCGATCGGCATTGGTGAAAAGGTTATCGCGATCGCGGTGCAGTCTACGTTCCGACTGCGGATTTGATGAGATACGGCGGCGCTCACGCGCGGCCGGCGCCGAACCTCCAGACTGGAATGCCGAACTTCCTGGCCTTGTCGGCGAGATTGTCCTGGATGCCCGTGCCGGGGAACACCATGACGCCGATCGGCAGCACATCGAGCATCGCGTCGTTGCGCTTGAACGGAGCGGCCTTTGCGTGCTTCGTCCAGTCCGGCTTGAAGGCGATCTGTGGCACCTTGCGGTTGGCCGCCCATTTGGCGGCGATCAGCTCGGCGCCCTTGGGCGATCCGCCGTGCACCAGCACCATGTCGGGATGCTTGGCGTGGACCTTGTCGAGCCGATCCCAGATCAGGCGATGATCATTGAAGTCGAGGCCGCCGGTGACGGCTACCTTCGGGCCGGCGGGCAGGAGCACTTCGTGGTCGGCGCGCTTCTTCGCGGCCAGGAAGTCGCGACTGTCGATCATGGCCGAGGTTAGAGTGCGCCTCACGGCCGAGGGGCAGACGCTGATCGAGCGCAGGAACAGCATGGAGGTCTTTCGCGACCAGGCCGCCGACCAGTTCGAACGCCACACCGGCTCCGCCTGGCGGCCGCGCAAGGGATCGAAGGTCAACCATCGCTCCAATTCGACCGAGCGGACCTCGGAGCCATCTTGTTCTTTCTGGCCGCGCCGCTGCGCTTGTTCATTGTCGTCGAGTTCGTTCTCGATCCGATTCGCGGCGCGGTGGAACAGGTTGACGGTCGACCAGAGCAGATCGGCGAGGTCGGGCTCGAGGCGGGTGTCGCTCAGGGTCGTGACCAAGGCGTCGAAGATATGGGCGACAGCGCCTGCGACGGCGTCGCCTTCGGGAAGCGGCCTCAGGTCGGGCTCGTCGTGGAAGGGACGGTAGCCATAGAGCTGAAGCTCGTTGAGGACGTGATCGGTCGGGGATGAGCTGTGCGGCGGTTCGAATTCGGTGTCGTCGTGGTCGGTCGTCATGGTGAGGTCCCTCGCCGGATCGGCCGCGCCCATCGCGGCCTTCGTGGCGATCACCGGACGGCGGGCGGAACGGACCTGCACCCGCAGCGTAGCGGAGGGCCGGAGCGCCAGCGGAGGATGGCGAAGCCCGGCTATTTTGTTTCGCGCTGCAAAGGCCCGAAGGGCCGGCGGAAAATAGCCGGACGCAGCCATTGCCGGGCCGGGCCGCCTGCCGTTCGATCGCCCTCCAGAAGGCCAGGGGCGCGACTCTGTCCGGCGGCTTGGGCCTCGCCCGACCGGCCATGGGGACATCGAAGCGACGACGTTTAGCCCGTCTCGGCCGTGGCCCAGAGTAGGAAGCGGACAACGTCCTGCGGTGCAAGCTGGGTGCGCAAGGACGCCCGAAGATCGTCGATGCCAAACGCGCGCAGATCTTCGTTGAAGTCGCCGAGCCTGGGCGACCATGCGATCGCCTCGATGCCGGCCGTTTCCGCACGTTCGGTCAAAGCCGTCACCGCTGCGTCGCCGGCCGCATCGGCGTCGCGGGCGATGTAGAGCCGACGCAGCGTGAGCGGCAGCAGCATGACGGCGAGGTGGTTGGCGGAGAGCGCCGCGGCCATCGGCAGGGTTGGCAGCGCACAGCGCAGTGACAGCATGGTCTCGATGCCCTCGCCGGCCGCGAGCACATCGTTCGCTGCACCGAACGGACGGCGTTGCCGAGGAGGTCGCCCATCGCCCGTCGCGGCGTGTCGATCGGCGCCTTGCCGAGACGCATGGGGTCGAAGCCGTAGGGATCGAGCCAGGTGCGATGCGCGCCAGTGATCCGGCCGTCGAGATCGGTGACGCCGGCAATCATGGCCGGCCAGGTCTCGGTCGGCGAGGCGTCATCCAGGCGATAGTAGCAGCGCGGATGGAAGCGCAGGCTGCCGGCTTCGCGCAAAGGCGTAGTGCCGCGATTGCGCAAATACGCTTCTGCGAGAGTCCCAGCGATCTGCCGCGACATGGCGATGAGCCGCTGGGCCGCTCCGGCGATCCGGTCTGCGCTGCCGGGCGAGCCGCCTTTGGCGAAGGCTCGGGGACCGAGCGAGGCAGGCTCAGAAAGCGCCGCGCCTCCTCGGCGACGTCGGTGAAGTCGAGGAGGCCGCAGCTTTCGCGGATGACGTCCAGGAGGTCGCCATGCTCGCCGGTGGCGGCGTCGGTCCATTTGCCGGCGGCGCCGCGACCCGACTCCGGCCTCTTAAGCCGGACGAACATCGAGCGGCCCGGCGTGTTGCGCACGTCGCCGACCAGCCAGTAACGGCCCTCCCGCCGGCCGTTGGAGAGATAGTGGCGGCACACCGCCTCGGCCTCCCACGCGAGCCGATGCGCCGGTTGGGAAGCATCGCGTAGCATCACGCGGCCTCCCGTTCGGCGATGCGTTCGATCGGATGGCGCTCCAGCACCTTGGCGAGGACGTCGACGCCGCTGGCGTCGGCGAGCACGAACATGCGCAGCTTCCATGAGATGATCTCGTGGAACAGGCCATCGGCTTTCAGCCGATCCCGCATCGCATCGCTGAAGCCCGACAGCTCGACGCGGTTTGCGCCCATGACCCGCACGCGGCGGAGCTCAAGGCCTTCCGCGAGCTCGAGGATCGTGCGGCCGTCCATCAGGGCGGTGAAGGCGCTCTCAGCCGTCAGGGCCGGCGCTTCGGGCGCGATCGCGCCCGCGGCCCAGGCGGGGGAAACCCTCCGCCCGATGATGCGCTCGCCGGCGTTGGTCTCGAGGCGATAGACGCGCGTCGACTTGTTCGGCAGGCGCTTCCAGATCGGCAGGAGCAGGCCGGCGACGATGTGGATCGCACTCTCGGTGAATTCCGGCACTTTGGCGATCTCGGTTCGCCAAACCGCGGCGAAGCGTTCGCGGTCCGCCTCGACCCAATGGCTCTCCGCCATCGTCTTGAGCGGAGCGAGCAGCCTTCGACCTTGCCCCGGGCCAGCAGCATGTAGAGCTGCTGTAGCGCGTCGCGGCCGTAGCAGCTCTCGAGATTGTCTTCCGCGCGGAACAGGCCCTGGCCGCCGGTCTGGCGCTGTCCGCGGGTGATGGCGCCGAGGGTATCGAGGCGGCGCGCGATCGTGCTGAGGAAGCGCTTCTCCGCCTTCACGTTGGTCGCGATCGGGCGGAACAGCGGCGGCTGGGCCTGGTTGGTGCGGTTGGTGCGGCCGAGGCCCTGGATCGCCGCGTCGGCTTTCCAACCGGGTTCGAGCAGGTAGTGGGCCCGCAGCCGCCGGTTCCGCGCCGACAGTTCGGCGTGATACGAACGACCCGTGCCGCCCGCATCCGAGAAGACGAGGATGCGCTTGACGTCATCCATGAATGCGGCGGTTTCGGCGAGGTTGGTGGAAGCCGCGCGGCTCTCCACCATCAACCGATCGCCCCGCGGACTCTGGCCTCCGGCCTGCCCCGACAGCAGGGTCTTGCGGATGATCCGGCGCGAGCGTCCGGTGACCTCCGCCACCATGTCGGTCCCGAAGCGCTGCACGACCTGGTCGAGCGCGCCGGGGACCGGCGGGAGCGAGGCGAGCTTCTCGATCAGGCGGTCCCGGCGGGCGACGGCTTCTCGGCTCTCGACCGGCTGGCCATCGCGATAGACGGGCCGGGACGAGAGATTGCCCTCACTGTCGGTGAAGGGCTCGTAGAGCTGGACCGGGAAGGAATGGGCGAGATAGTCGAGCACGTACTCGCGCGGCGTGATGTCGACCTGGACGTCGCCCCAATCCTCGGTCGGTAATTCCGCCAGCCGGCACTCCATCAGCGCCACGCCCGTCGAGACGATCCGAACGACGGCCGCACGGCCAGCCTCGAGATCGCGCTCGATTGAGCGGATCAGCGTGGGCGTCTTCATCGACGTCAGCAGATGGCCGAAGAAGCGCTGCTTGGCGCTCTCGAATGCGGAGCGCGCGGCGGACTTCGCCTGGGCGTTTAGCGTGCCGGACTCGCCGGTGATGTTCGCGGCCTGCATCGCTGCGTCGAGATTGTTGTGGATGATCGCGAACGCGCCGGCATAGGCGTCGTAGATGCGGATCTGCTCGGGCGTGAGCTGATGCTCGACCAGCTCGTATTCGACGTCCTCGTAGGAGAGTGAGCGGGCCGTATAGAGTCCGAGCGCCTTGAGATGGCGCGCCAGCACCTCCATCGCGGCGACGCCGCCATCCTCGATCGCGTCGACGAATTCGGCCCGCGTGGCGAACGGGAAATCCTCGCCGCCCCAGAGGCCGAGGCGCTGGGCATAGGCGAGATTGTGGACCGTCGTAGCGCCGGTCGCGGAGACGTAGACGACGCGGGCATTTGGCAGGGCATGCTGGAGCCGCAGGCCCGCGCGCCCCTGCTGCGACGGCGCCTGGTCGCCGCGCTCGCGCTTGCCACCGACGGCGTTTTGTATGGCGTGGCTCTCGTCGGAAATGATCACTCCGTCGAAGTCGGAGCCCAACCATTCGACGATCTGTCGGACGCGCGATAGCTTCTCGCCGCGCTCGTCGGTGCGTAACGTGGCATAGGTGGTAAATAGGATGCCTTCGCCAAGCCGGATCGGTGTACCTTGGCGGAAACGCGAGAGCGGCGTGACGAGCAGCCGCTCCATGCCGAGCGCCGACCAGTCGCGCTGCGCATCCTCGATCAGCTTGTCGGACTTGCTGATCCACAGCGCGCGGCGGCGACCCTTCAGCCAGTTGTCGAGCAGGATGCCTGCGACCTGGCGGCCCTTGCCTGCGCCGGTACCATCGCCGAGGAACCAGCCGCGGCGGAAGCGGACGGCGTCCTCGGTCTCGTCGCGTGCGGCCGTGACGAGATCGAATGCCTTGTTCACGGTCCATGAGCCGGCCAGAAAGCCGGCATGCGCCTCGCCGGCATAGATGACGCTTTCGAGCTGGGCGTCCGACAATACGCCATCGCTGACGAGACCTGTCGGGAGATGCGGCCGGTAGGAGGGCTTGGGCGGCGCGACCGAGGCCATCGCCGCTGACTGGACCAGCTTGGTCGGATGAGCCTGAGAGCCGGGAATACGGATCGACTGCAAGCCGTATTCCTCATAAAGCGCGTCCGTGAGGCGGGCGCCCTCGGGCGGCGTCCAGTCCACCGTCTCGTAGCCGAGGTCGACGCCTTTGGGGCTCCGTGCTGACGGCTGCGGCCTTCCGCGACGCCGTGCGTATGAGATAACCGCGAGCGGTTCGGGGCGTCGCAAGACTGCTAGCGGCCGGCGCGGCGACCACCGGGGCGACTGGGCGGCGCGGCGGAACGCGCTCGGCGATCCAGCCGAGCAACGTCGCCACATCGGGGGCGATCCCGGCGGAGGGTGGAAACCGCGCCGGATCGGACGCCGGCACGCAATCAATCACCGTGAGGCGGGTCTCGATCGCCGTGCCATGCTTGGCATAGACCGCGCCGTCGATCGCCGCGGTGAAGACCACGCCGCCGCGCTCCTGCAGGCGGGTGAAGGCATCGTGCCAGGCCGGCGTCTCGGGCCCGAAATTGGCGCCGGTGATCGCCACCAGCCGCCCACCCTCGGCGAGACGCGCCAGCGCCGACGCGACATGGCGATAGGCGGCGTCGACCATGCGGCGGTCGACGTTCGCCATCGCCGAAAAGGGTGGGTTCATCACCACGACGCTCGGCGTGATCGTAGGGTCGAGATGATCATCGATCTGCGCCGCATCGAAGCGAGTGACGGTGATGGCCGAAAAGAGGTGCTGGAGTAGCGCGGCGCGGGTGGCGGCCGGTTCGTTCAGCACGAGCGCGCCGCCGGCGATCTCGGCTAGCCCGTCTTCGCGGATTGGGCTGTTTTTCGAATTCCTGGGTCAATAAAATCAATAACTTGACCTAAAAGGTCTTCACTACAAGACAGCTTCAGAGGGGGGCCGCAAAGGTGCAGTTTCGACGACAGCAAGGCTGGTAAAGCAAAGCTCAAGCGTCCGAGCGGAATATAAATATCGACAGTGACACGATTCGTGGTGCTTTGGAATTTGAGTTGAGTTTAGTTGGTCTTCACTACAGCGGGTTTTCGGCTGGTTCTGTGCAATCGATGCAAGCAAAGTCAAATACTTGGCCAGCGCAAAAGGTCAAAAAATGCCTTGTGACCGGTCGAATCCGCGAAGTCGGGCTAGGATGGCGAGGAGTCCGGTGCCGGCCGAAGGCTCCAGCACGCAATCAGCGGACGTAATGGCGGCTGCAGTGCAGGCCGCGAGGCTGAGATCTCACGAATCCCCTCATTTTGAAGGACTCGAAAATGCCTGAATCTTTGAGTCCTGAGCGTGACGGTGTGGCGAATCGTGCGGGCAGAAGCGGGCATGCGCAAGTCGATCGATCGGATGGAATTGGTTCATGATTTTTTGAAGCGCGCGTTTTCGGGGAGCTTGCACGCCAAGCGAATTCTTTCGCTGGCCAATGGGACGCTGGGGGTTCTGACGGGAGCGTCGTTGGCCGGTTCGGTCATCGGGCACGCGCTGGCGCAAGCGCGCGGTCTGACGGACAGACACGCGATCAAACAGGTCGATCGCCTGTTGAGCAACGCCGGGGTCGTCGTATGGGACCTGTTCGCGCCATGGGCGCGCGAGGTCGTGGGCCAGCGCAAGGCGATCGTCGTGGCGATGGATTGGACCGATTTCGACGCCGACAATCAGGCCACGCTCGCTTTGAGCCTCATCACGCGTCACGGCCGGGCGACGCCGCTCCTGTGGCTGACGGTCGACAAGGACGAACTGAAGGACCAGCGAGCCGCGCCGACCTTGTGGCGGGCGGCGACCCTTCAGCTCGCTGCACCAGATAGTGAACTGGGATTCGCCTGGCTTGGCGGCATCCACGACGGATTTTGTTAATTTCGGCACGGTTCAGCCCTTCGAAAAACAGCCGTTGCCGGGAAACACGGGAGGAGACCTTGGGCTCCGCGAACCTGTCCACGAAACGACAACGGATAGCCGAACTGGCGAGGACGACGGCGGGGACATCATCACCTCCGTGCGCTTCTCGACAGGCGAGTCACGGACGGCGTCGTGTGTATATAGTGGGATACGACCACTATAACTTCGCGATACGCGCGCGACACGCAAAAAGAACGCGCGCGACACGTGCGAAAGAACGCGCCGCAACGATACGACGAGGCCCGCCTCGATCCGCTTGACCTGCCGGACGACGAGGGCCGCCTCGAGCCGCTCGAGCTGCCGGGCGACGAGGCCGGCTTCGATCCGCTCGACCTGCCGGACGACGAGGGCCGCCTCGAGCCGCTCGAGCTGCCGGACGACGAGGCCCGCCTCGATCCGCTTGACCTGCCGGACGACGAGGGCCGCCTCGAGCCGCTCGAGCTGCCGGACGACGAGGCCCGCCTCGATCCGCTCGAGCTGCCGGACGACGAGGCCCGCCTCGATCCGCTCGACCTGCCGGACGACGAGGCCCGCCTCGATCCGCTCGAGCTGCCGGACGACGAGGGCCGCCTCGAGCCGCTCGAGCTGCCGGACGACGAGGCCCGCCTCGAGCCGCTCGAGCTGCCGGACGACGAGGCCCGCCTCGATCCGCTCGACCTGCCGGACGACGAGGGCCGCCTCGAGCCGCTCGAGCTGCCGGACGACGAGGCCCGCCTCGAGCCGCTCGAGCTGCCGGACGACGAGGCCCGCCTCGATCCGCTCGAGCTGCCGGACGACGAGGCCCGCCTCGATCCGCTCGAGCTGCCGGACGACGAGGGCCGCCTCGATCCGCTCGACCTGCCCCGCCATCGCCCGCAAACCCCGCCCGCCGATCGGCCTTCCCATACTACTTACATATTACATCGCTGAAGCTTTAAGCGCGCTCGGGAAAACTATAAAGACCTTTGACGATACTAAAGGAGTCGCGAAGACTATACTTGCGATCCCCGGATCAAGTCCGGGGACCGGGCCGCGTTCGGAGATACGCCGGGATGGCGGCGGGCGCGGAGGCGGATCGATCGAGGGAGACGACGAGGCCGGTGGCGGCCCCGTCAAGCGCGAAGACCATGGGCGGCCGAACGCAAAGCGGGGCGGCCTGACATGGCGGGCGCGTTACGGCCTTCCCTGGCGAACCGCGCGGGCTTTGGCGCGCCGATCGAGGCCCGATCGGGAGACGATCGGCCAGAATTGACCGGCGGCGCGGAAAGGGCCGCCACGGGCCGCCTGAGGGCCGGCAATCGCCCCCAAGTTTTCACGCGTTGGCGGAGTTGAAATGGGGTTTGGCGCTTAATTCACGCGCGTTTATGAATCGCGACGGCAAGCGCCGCGCTCAGGGTTTTCGCCAACGCCTCGCCGAACGCTCCCGCCATCGCTTCGCGTTCCTTCGCCCCTTTTTCGAGCGCCGCGATTCGGCGCTCTTGTTCATCCGATCGCGCCGCGAGCGCGCTAATCATCGTTTCGGCCTTGTCCATCCATCTGCCGAACGCTGACGCGGCGTACAAGTCAGGCGGGAGCCGGGAAGGCCCGACGAGTCCGCGTCCGCGCTGGCCTCCGGCGGCGCGGAGGGAAGGGCGGGGCGGCGGGGCCGGCTCCGCCTCGCGATGACATGCCGGCGAGGTAAGAACCCCTCGGCGAACCCCGAACCCGTCGGCAAGCCCGAGCCCCCGCCGGCGATCGCGAGCCTCTCGGCCAAGCCCGAGCCCGCCGGCGAAGGCGAACCCCCGGGCAAGCCCGAGCCGTCGCAGATGGTGATAGCGGTTGTTTGGCCGAACGGCAGGAACGGGCGGAGAGCGGGACTACAGGGGTCGCCTCGGGAAGGACCGGAGTCCGCGCAATAGCCGTCATTCGATTGCGAGCGCGAAATAGGCTTCACCGCCCAATTGAGGCGTCCAAGACCGTGGTCTGCTACGTCCGGAATACGTCAACTCCGGCCGTCCGTCGCAGAGAGCAAACTCCTTCCGGAGCGTCGAGCGAATCCGTTCTTCCTACCGTTCTCGTTAATCGCCTATCTGATCGAATGGGAGGTGAGGCGTTCGAGTGTGTCGGGCATGCCTTGCGCTTCCAGGGTGTCGGGAGCCATTTTGGCGAAAAGGGCGGGCCACCGGCTCAGCCCGCGAACATGACGTCTAGCATAGGGGGTGTGAAGCGAAGCTTGGGGCTGCGCCGTGAATAGGAACCACGACAAACTGTGCAAAGAGGCTGTGAAATATCCACGGGACAAAAACTCTTCCCAAAAAAATTGGGGGGCCTACAATCGTAGGTAGAACGCCCTTCGCATCGAAGGAGGTTACTATGGCCTATTTTGCTCTGCAGGCCGCTTATGCGCCGACGGGCTGGGCGGCTTTGCTGAAAGAACCACAGCATCGCCTGGAGGCGCTGAGACCGGTGATTGAGCGGCTGGGCGGAAGTATCGTGAACGGCTGGCTCTCGTTTGGCGAGTACGACGCGCTCGTTATCTGTCAGTTGCCCGACAACGTCAGCGCCGCGGCCCTCTCCGTGGCCATTTCGGCTGGCGGGGCCGTCAAAGCTCTGAGGATGATGCCGCTCATCACATTCGAGGAGGGGCTACAGGCGCTGCGCAAAGCGAAAGAGTCAGAGTATGAGCCGCCGCGCAGCGAAATCCCCTATTTCGGCGTCTACCGAAAGGAGGCCTAAGCCGCATCAGCTGCGGCGCGCGCACACCACCCTTTGGTGCAAGGAGAACCTCATGGCTACGCCGCTCGACGATACAGCGCTGGACGTGATTTTCCGCCAAGCGCGCACTCAGAACAAATGGCTGGACACCCCTGTTTCAAATGACCAGCTGATGGCCCTCTACGACCTCATGCGCTGGGGTCCGACTAGCGCCAACAGCTTTCCCGTGCGCATCGTCTTTGTTGCCTCGCAAGCGGCCAAGCAGCGCCTAGTTCCGCTCGTCCTCGAAGGCAACCGCGAGAAGGTATTGAACGCGCCGGTGACAGCTATCCTCGGTTTTGACACCAAGTTCCATGATTGGCTGCCGCGGTTGTTCCCACACGCTGACGCACGTGCCTGGTTCGTCGACAAGCCGGATTTCGCCGCAATGACGGCCTTCCGCAACGGCAGCCTGCAGGGGGGCTATTTCATCATTGCCGCGCGGGCGATCGGGTTTGATTGCGGGCCAATGTCAGGCTTCGACAACGAAGCGGTCGATCGCGAATTCTTCCCAAGCGGTCAGATCAAGTCGAATTTCATCTGCTCGCTCGGGCATGGCGACCCGGCCGGGCTATTCCCACGGTCGCCACGGCCCAACTTCAATGAGGTATGCTCGATCGTTTAGAGCGGGTTTCCGAACAGATAGACTCGCGAAGGATTCCCAAATCGGCGGAAATCTGATTCAGCCTTGGAGCCGGCGAGGACGGGCCATGGACGCGCTCCGTCTGTCGCCGCGGGTCAGGCCCTGCGGTGATCGTCATCCACGAAATGCGACGCGCGATCGCCGAGATCAGAGCCCCGCGCGAGAAGCTCGGCGAGCGGCACGCAACCCGATCGTTCGCGGCCAAGGACCTGAGCCACCAACGACGGAGCGCCGTCTGCATCCCGTGTAATCAACGCGTAGGTCCGCTCCCTCGCCCTCGTGGGCTGCGACATTCACACATTTTCCATTGAGGGAGCAGGCAAGAAATGGCCGCCGCGGCTGGGGGCCGGTTCTTCCCTCGGAAGAAGGGGTCGCGCGCAAAGAGCGTCGAAAGACGGACGTCTTTCGACGGGCTATCGCATCCGCAAAGTTCGATGGCGCCCGCGCGCAAAGCTGAACCGGGAGAGTCTCCCTGCTGGCCGATGAGAATTGCAGACGAGGCACAAAACGCACAAGGTTGACCACAAAGTGGGTTCGCACCAGTTTGGTAGCGAGTGGAAGCGACAAAGGGCATGACGCAGAGATGGCGGCGCAAACAAACGACCTGGAAAGCAAAGATGCGCCCGTCGCGCCAGCGCCGCCCCCACCGCGTCCCGCGCCTGGCCCTGAACGATCGCGGTCGGAGCGGCGATCTGCGAGGCGAACTCCGGCAATCGTGGCGACGCTCATCGTCGTCGCCATCGTTGGGCTATCCCTGTGGTATCTCGCTCAGCCCCAACCTCTTCTGGTTCAGGGGGAAGCGGACGCAACTCGCATAGACATTGCGGCGCGCGTCGACGGCAGAGTGGGAAAGCGGCCGGTCGAGCGGGGCGACGATGTCACGGCGGGCCAAGTTCTTTACGAGATCGATAACCCGGAACTGCTCACCAAGCTTCGTGAGGCGGAAGCGGCGCTCGCCGTGGCTTCCGCAGACCTCGCCAACATTGAAGTCGGAACGCGGGCCGAGGATATCGCTCAGCGCAAGGCGGCGCAGGAAAGCGCCGCGGCGCAACTGACGCTCGCCCAGCAGACCTACGCCCGCGTGAACGAGCTCGCCGACTCCGGAAATGCGCCGTTGCAGCGGCTGGACGAAGCGACCAATTCGCTCAAGACGGCGCAGAGCGCGGTCGATCAGGCGAAGTTCGCGTACGACGAGGCGGTGGCAGGGCCGACGAAGGAACAGCGCGACATCGCGCGCGCCAATGTCGCCAAGGCGCAGGCTTCGATCAATTCGATCCGCGCGCAAGTCGACGAGCTTGTCGTGAAGGCGCCGATCGCTGCCCAAGTCTACCAGGTCGGCGCGGAGCTGGGAGAATACGTATCGCCAGGCGTTCCGCTGCTTTCGTTGGTCGACCTCAGCGACGTCTGGTTGCGCTTTGATCTGCGCGAAGATCTCGTGAAGCGCATCGCGGTGGGGAAAGAGGTCACGATGCGTGCGCCGGCGCTCGGCGACGAGCCAATTGTTGCAGAAATAAAATTCATCGCGCCAAAGGGCGAATATGCGGGGTGGCGCGCCACGCGCGCCACGGGCGACTTCGACCTCAGAACCTTCGAGGTGCGCGCCTACCCGACCTCCCCTATTCCGGGGCTGCGGCCGGGAATGAGCATCTACGTGACCGTCCCGACGAGCGGGTGATGAAGCGCCCGCCACATCCTGGGGTCCTCCTCGTTGCGGCCCGCGAACTGCGCTGGATGCGCCGCGACCGCGTCGCGCTCTTCCTCGCGATAGGCGTTCCGCTGATTGCCTTCGCGCTGCTCGCCTTCACCTTCAGCAATCCGGTCATCCGCAATCTGCGGATCAGCGTCGTCGACGACGATCGGTCTTCGACTTCGATGACCTTCATTCAGGCGATCGCGTCCGCGCCGGGGGTGCGAGTCGAGGAACGGTCCACCGACTTGACGAACGCCATGCACGCGATTCGCTCGGGCGAAGCAATCGCCTCCGTCTACATCCCGCCCAATTTCCAGCGGGACTTTCAATCGGAGAAGCGGCCGCAGATCGTCGTGTTCTTCAACCGGCAATATCTCACGCCCGGGAACAACGCTTCGAGCGCGCTTTCCGGCGCGATCAACTCGGCCATCGCGTCCTTGGCCAAGTCCGGACCGTCCTCGACCTTTCATCCCGGCGGCGTTGCCATCCAGCAGTACACGCTCACCAATCCCGCCCTCAACTTTGCGCAGTTTCTGCTTCGCGCGATCCTGCCCACCGTTCTGCATATCGTGGTCGCGGCGTCGGCCGGCTACGCGGTCGGCTCGGAATTCTCCACGCGGAGCCGAAGGGCATGGCTCAAGGCCGCGGGTGGCAGCCCGCTTGCGGCGCTGTTCGGCAAGCTCGCGCCCTTGTTCGGCATCTTCATAGTGATGGCGTCGATCGGAAGCGGGATCGTCCATGGGCTCTTTGCGGTCCCGTTTCGTGGCGACGTCGTTCTCATGGGCGCGGCGGCGTGCCTGCTTGTGCTCGCCTATCTGGCCGTCGGGGCGCTGTTCCAACTGCTCGTGCTCAATCTGCCGCTGGGACTGAGCCTCACCGGCATCTTCTGCTCGCCCGCCTTCGGCTTCGCCGGCGTTGGATTTCCACTCTTGGCCATGAACGGCTTCGCGCGATTCTGGGGCGACCTTCTGCCGTTGCGCTGGTACATCCAGATCCTGTTCGACCAGGCCGTGCGCGGCTTGCCCACATGGGCGACCGCGCCTCCGTTCGCTGTCCTCGCCGGGATCGCATTTGGCCTGACCGCGCTCTCATGGGCGCGCCTTCGCTCCATCGCGGGAAGGATCGAGACCTATCGCGACCCCTCGCCGGCGCCGGAGCCGGTCGGATCCTCATCGGTCGGCGGAACCCTGGTCGCGGAGCTCAAGGCGGTCGTGAGCGATACGGGCGTCGCCGGTATGATCATCCTCGCGCCCTTGCTCTATGGCCTTCTCTATCCGCAGCCTTATCTGGGGCAGCTTCTGCGCAATCTGCCGATCGCCGTCGTCGACCAGGACCACACGGAGCTCAGCCGGGAGTTCATTCAGGCGCTCGAAGCGGACGAGGCGCTGACGGTCGCCGAAGCGCCGGCCGATCTCCCCGAGGCGCGACGGGCGCTCGATGAGCGGCGGGTGTTCGGCATCGTCGTCATCCCGCAAGGCGCCGAGCGTGACGTTCTGCAGGGTAAACGGACCGGGGTCGCCGCCTACATCGATTCCGCGTATTTCCTTGTCTACAGCCGGATCGGGGAAGGGATCTCCGGCGCCGCTCAGGCGCTCGACTCGGCCATCGCGGCCCGGGGCGCGCGCATCGACGGAAGCCTCGCGCATGCCGCGCTCGTCAAGAGCTCGCCGGTCGAGCTTTTGACCGAGCCGCTGTTCAACCCGACCGGCGGCTATGCGAGTTACGTCGTCCCGGCCGCGTTCGTGTTGATCCTGCAGCAGACGCTTCTTATGGGGGCGGCCTCTCTTGGAGGAATCGCGTTCGAGCGGGGCGGCCACGCGGCGCGGCGCGTGCGCGGCTCGGTCGGCGCGATGTTCGGTCAGGCGTTGGCGCATCTCTGCCTGGCCGCGCCCGGGCTGGCGCTCTACCTCATCATCTTGCCGAGAATTCTACGGCTTCTCGACCTTGGGGAATCCTTTCGAGCTGCTCCTCATGGCCATCCCTTTCGTGTTGGCCGTCAGCTTCCTGGCGCAGTTCGTAGCTTCCGGGTTCAAGCGCCGCGAGACCGCGGTGCTGCTCTTCCTCGCGGCCGGCCTTCCGCTGTTTTTCCTGGTCGGCGTCTCCTGGCCGCTGGAACGGATACCCGACAGCCTGAGATTGGCGAGCCGCGCGTTTCCCAGCACATCCGCGATCGACGGCCTCGTCCGCATCAACCAGATGGGCGCGAGCCTCAGGGACGTGTCGCGCGATTGGCTGACCTTGTGGGGATTGGCGGGCGCTTACGCGCTCCTCGCGGTCCTGGCAACGCGCCTCTTGAATTGGGGAGGCGCGCTTGAGCGCTAGGTCCGGCCGGTCGCGCGCCTTGCTGCTCTTGATCGCGGTCGCGCTCGTCGCGGGCGCGGCGCTGCTGGCGTATCGGTCGCAGACGGCGGAGCGGCCCGACGCGCCGATCATCGGCATGGTCCGCGAGACGGAGTTGCGCATCGCCCCGGATTCGACCGGACGCCTCCAATCCTTGCGCGTGGTCGCGGGGCAGAGCGTCAAGAAGGGCCAGGTGATCGCGGTGCTCAGCAATCCGGAATTGGAAGCGTCGGTGCTGGAGGCCAAAGCTGCGGCGCATCAGACATTGGCCGATCGCAACAATGTTTACGCGGGGGTGCGAAGGGAAGAGCAAGATATCGCTGGCCGGAATGTCAGGACCGCTGAGGCTAACCTCATTCTCGCCCATGTGCAGTACGACCGGGCGGCGACGCTGGCCGCCAAGAATTTCGTCAGCAAGCAGAAGTTCGATGAGAACGCCGCCTCGCTTCGCGAGGCCGAGGCCGCTCTCGAGTTGGCCCGCAGCGCCGAGGCGCGCGACAGAGCCGGCCCCACGCGCGAGGAACGGATCATCGCGGACAGCCAGGTGGCGCTGGCTGACGCAAAGGTTGCCGATCTTGAGGCGCAATTCGCCGAGACGCAGCTTCTCGCCCCGACCGACGGGGTCGTCGCTTTGCTGGTCGCGGAGCCCGGCGAGGTCATCGCGCCCGGAGAGTCGGTTTTGACGATGACCACCGACCACGGGCGGTGGTTCTCGTTCACCGTCCGGGAAGACCGCCTTCATGGGTTGATGGTCGGCTCGAAGCAGAAGGTGGCGCTCGATACCGGCGAAACGATCGAGGGAGAGGTCACGGAAATGCGCCCGCTCGGCGAGTTCGCGACATGGCGAGCCGCCCGCGCCGTGGGCGATCACGACCTCAACAGCTTTCTCGTTCGCATCGATCCCGTCGCGCCGCCTGCGACTTTGCAACCCGGAATGACCGTGGCGCTTCGGGCGGCTCCGCAGACAGTTCATGACGACGAAGCTTCATGGTGGGAACGTGCTACTGAGAGTGTGACAGGTATTTTGCGAACCTATCGGCTATCCGGTCAATGAAATCGCGCGTTCCAGGAGCGGCTCGCGTTCTGCCGGGAAGCGCGCTTGCGGCAACGAAGAATCTCTTTGCCCCGCGACCCGAGCGCAAGACCACGCCGACTCTGGACAAGCAGCTTTTCTTGCCGGGGTCAGCGGCATTTGGCTAAGGAAGGGGCGGCGCTCGAAAGCCGCCTCTTCGTTGCTGGAGAAGCTCAGCGTTGGGAGAATTGGCCGGGTCGCGGTGAGTGCGCGCTTCGTTGCGTCTCGGATTCGGATTCGACGCACCGGTTTCTCGGGGGAGTCAGATGTATTCCTGCATGCCTGGCGATGACCATCAGACGAGCAGTGTTAGCAGCTGCGCCTGCTGCAGGCCCCTCATCCAATCGGCGAGCCGTCGGATCAACGCGGGTCTTTCCCGGCGGGGGTTCGTGGCCGGATTGGGTGCTTCCCTCGCAACGCTCGGATTCGTGCGCCGCGTTGAGGCGGAGCCCGAAGCGGCCACTCCACCGATCATTTTCACGAACTTCCGGCTGTTCGACGGGCGATCCGCTTCGTTGCGCGTCGGGCTACGCCTGCTTGTCGAGGGGGATCGGATCAAGGCGATCGACTTCAGGCGAAGTCGGCGCTGCGGAAGGCGCGAGGGTCATCGACTGCGGCGGCCGGACCGTCATGCCGGGCCTGATCGACGCGCATTGGCACACGATCTTCGCGGGGCTGAGCGTTTCAAGCCTGCTTTCCGCCGATATCGGCTACATCTTCCTCGCCGCGTCCGCGGAGGCCGAACGCACGCTCATGCGCGGTTTCACCACGGTTCGCGATCTCGGCGGACCGTCCTTCGCGCTCAAGCAGGCGATCGACGACGGACTCGCCCGTGGGCCGCGCATCTACCCCTGCGGCGCGATGATCACCACCACCGGCGGGCATGGCGACCTGCGTCCGCTCTCCGACTTACCGCGCCGTCCCGGCGCGCCGCTCAGCTTTCTCGAGCAGAAGGGTGCCGCGAATATCGCCGACAACGCGGACGAGGTGCGGCTGCGGGTGCGCGAGCAGCTCCTGCAGGGGGCCTCCCAGATCAAGCTCGTGGGCGGCGGCGGGGTCTCGTCGCCGCGCACGACGCTCGACATGCTGACGTTCAGCGAACTCGAGATGCGAGCCGGCGTCGAAGCCGCGGCCGACAGAAATACGTATGTCGCCGTGCACGCCTATCCGCCGGTCGCGATCCGTCGCGCGCTGGCGGTCGGCGTTCAGTGTATCGAACACGGCCATCTCATGGACGAAGAAACCGCGAAGCTCATCGCCGACAAGGGCGTATGGCTCAGCACCCAACCGTTTCTCAGCGAAGAAGACACTGGCCGGCTGACCGGGCAGAGCCGGCTCAATGCGCTCCAGGTGTTCGCAGGCACGAATACGGTTTATACGCTCGCGAAGGAGCACAAAATCAAGACCGCATTCGGCTCTGATCTCCTCTTTTCGAGCGACCTGGCCACCCGTCAGGGCGTCATGCTGACCCATCTCCGGCGGTGGTACGAAAACGTGGACATTCTCCGGATGGCGTTTCTGGCCGATCGTCTCCCGATCGGGCCTCGATCGGCGCGCCAAAGCCCGCGCGGTTCGCCAGGGAAGGCCGTAACGCGCCCGCCATGTCAGGCCGCCCCGCTTTGCGTTCGGCCGCCCATGGTCTTCGCGCTTGACGGGGCCGCCACCGGCCTCGTCGTCTCCCTCGATCGATCCGCCTCCGCGCCCGCCGCCATCCCGGCGTATCTCCGAACGCGGCCCGGTCCCTGGACTTGATCCGGGGATCGCAAGTATAGTCTTCGCGACTCCTTTAGTATCGTCAAAGGTCTTTATAGTTTGCCCGAGCGCGCTTAAAGCTTCAGCGATGTAATATGTAAGTAGTATGGGAAGGCCGATCGGCGGGCGGGGTTTGCGGGCGATGGCGGGGCAGGTCGAGCGGATCGAGGCGGCCCTCGTCGTCCGGCAGCTCGAGCGGATCGAGGCGGGCCTCGTCGTCCGGCAGCTCGAGCGGATCGAGGCGGGCCTCGTCGTCCGGCAGCTCGAGCGGCTCGAGGCGGGCCTCGTCGTCCGGCAGCTCGAGCGGATCGAGGCGGCCCTCGTCGTCCGGCAGGTCGAGCGGATCGAGGCGGGCCTCGTCGTCCGGCAGCTCGAGCGGCTCGAGGCGGGCCTCGTCGTCCGGCAGCTCGAGCGGCTCGAGGCGGCCCTCGTCGTCCGGCAGCTCGAGCGGATCGAGGCGGGCCTCGTCGTCCGGCAGGTCGAGCGGATCGAGGCGGGCCTCGTCGTCCGGCAGCTCGAGCGGATCGAGGCGGGCCTCGTCGTCCGGCAGCTCGAGCGGCTCGAGGCGGCCCTCGTCGTCCGGCAGGTCAAGCGGATCGAGGCGGGCCTCGTCGTCCGGCAGCTCGAGCGGCTCGAGGCGGCCCTCGTCGTCCGGCAGGTCGAGCGGATCGAAGCCGGCCTCGTCGCCCGGCAGCTCGAGCGGCTCGAGGCGGCCCTCGTCGTCCGGCAGGTCAAGCGGATCGAGGCGGGCCTCGTCGTATCGTTGCGGCGCGTTCTTTCGCACGTGTCGCGCGCGTTCTTTTTGCGTGTCGCGCGCGTATCGCGAAGTTATAGTGGTCGTATCCCACTATATACACACCACATACACACCACCAAAAACTCACCACTGCGGAGCAGGTGAGAGCGTAGGGAAGGATAGGGGCGGCGCGCAATCCGATCGATGGATGCACTATAATTTCAACAAGTTATCGCAGATTAGCGTAGGTTCGGCTAGCATGGCGAACGATCGATTGGGCGTCCGTATATGCCCTCCGAAGGCAGAGGCCACAGGTTCGAATCCTGTCGGGCGCGCCATTATTTTCAATGCTCACGACCGGAAGCGGGTAAGAGTCGCGCGCTCTGGGCGCCATATAGCCGCCTTCGGACGCTTGGCTGATATGCGAGGCGGGCCGCATGCCTCTGGCGGGCCGCGCATGTTCTGCTGAAGCTCTCGCCTCCCGAAGTAACGAGTTTATCGAACTTCCTCGCGCTTTTCATTGTCCTCTTTAATCGCGGACAACGACACTGGGCGCGCCGGTCGCGAAATTTCCGATCACGCGGGCCCGCGGATTGCCCGCCGCGCGGATGCGATCGCAAATCGCCTCCGCGGCGCCGGCGTCGCAAGAGACCAGCAATCCGCCGGATGTTTGCGGATCGGTCAGCAGCTTTCGTCGCCACTCGGGGAGCCCAGGCGGTAACGAGGCCGCTTCGCTATAGCTGGTCCAATTGCGGTCGGAGGCGCCAGTCGCGAAGCCGACTCGAACAAGCGTCTCGGCGTGGCGCAGCAGGGGCAAATCGCCAAGCATGAGATTTGCGGTCTTGCCCGCGCCGCGCGCCATTTCGAGCGCGTGGCCGAGAAGGCCGAACCCGGTCACATCGGTCATCGCGTGCACGGCGGCGTCTTGTGCGAGATCGGCGCCGACGACGTTGAGGCGCGTCACGACCTCGATCATCTCACGGTACGCCTCGGGCGACAGCGCGCCTTTCTTGATCGCGGCCGAGTAGACGCCGACGCCGAGGGGCTTCGTCAATATGAGGGCGTCGCCGGCGCGCGCCTCGCTGTTGCGCCGCAGCGCGCCCGGCGACATTAGCCCGATCACGGCGAGGCCGTAGATCGGCTCGGGAGAGTCTATGGAATGGCCTCCCGCAATGGGGATGCCGGCGTCCGCCGCGATCGCCGAGCCGCCGCGCAAGATCTCGCGGATGACTGCGGTCGGCATCCGCTCGATTGGCATGCCGAGAATCGCTAGCGCGAAGATCGGCCGCCCGCCCATCGCATAGATGTCCGAGAGTGCGTTGGTCGCAGCGATCCGGCCGAAATCGTAAGGGTCGTCGACCATCGGCATGAAGAAATCGGTCGTGGCGACCACGCACGTGTGGTCGTCGAGCCGCCATACCGCAGCGTCGTCGCCGGTCTCCGTCCCCACGAGCAGGTTGGCGAAAGGCGCCGCCGCCGGCTGCTCGGCCAGAAGGTCGCGAAGGACCGAAGGCGCAAGCTTGCAGCCGCACCCGCCGCCGTGCGCGAGCGTCGTCAGGCGAACGGCAGGAGCGTTCATGCCGCAGTCTCCTTGTTTCGGGAGCGGACGGGCTGGCAGCACCGCCGGCCCGCGACCGCAGGGCGGGCGGCGGCGCCTGTTCGAAGGATGACTGGATGCCGGCGACCCGGGCACCGCCGGAACGACGGACATTTCACAGGGCGCGCCTTGGCGCCCTGACCCTTCGCTCCGTCCGGAAGAAACGCCCCGCCACGCGGGAGCGATGACGACCACACGGGCGCGATTTGGCCTCCGCGCCGCCGACGTGTCAACGCGGCCCTCTAGCGAACGGGTTGTATTTATGCTTAACTGTTGGTCAAATTGGACAAAAAATCGACTGATCGATTGACTACGGTTCATCGGTAGCAACAGGGAGGACGCGAACATGAATGTGGAAGTGTCCCGGAGATCGTTTTTGAAGGGAGCCGGCGTCGGCCTCGCAGGGACGACGCTCGGAGCGTTCGGCTTCGGAGAGGTCGAGGCCGCCTTCGCCGCGGCGATTCGGCCCTACAAGCTCGCCAATACGACCGAAACCCGCAACATTTGCACTTACTGCGCGGTCGCCTGCGGGATCATCGCCTATTCCAAGGGCGATCTGACGAAGGGCGAAAAGGCCGAGATCATCCACATCGAGGGCGACGTCGACCATCCGACCAACCGCGGCACGCTCTGCCCGAAGGGCGCGGCGCTGCTCGACTTCGTCAAGTCGCCCTCGCGCCTGACCAGGCCGCGTCTGCGCAAGCCCGGCTCGGACAAGTTCGAAGACATCTCCTGGGAGACCGCGCTCGATCGCGTTGCGCGGCTGATGAAGGATGATCGCGACAAGAACTTCGTCGCTAAGAACGCCGACGGCGTCACGGTGAACCGCTGGCTCACCACCGGCTTCCTCGCCGCCTCGGCTTCGACCAACGAGACCGCGATGCTGACCTACAAGGTCGTGCGCGGCTCGGGAATGCTGGTGTTCGACAACCAAGCGCGTGTCTGACACGGCCCTACGGTGTCCAGTCTGGGCCCGACTTTCGGCCGTGGCGCAATGACCAACAGTTGGACCGACATCCGCAATACGGATCTCGTCGTGGTGATGGGCGGAAACGCTGCCGAGGCGCACCCGTGCGGTTTCAAATGGGTCACCGAAGCGAAAGCCAATCGCGGCGCGCGGCTGATTGTTGTCGATCCGCGCTTCACCCGCACGGCATCGGTCGCCGATGTCTACGCCCCGATCCGGCAGGGGTCGGATATCGCCTTCCTGCTCGGCGTCATCAACTACTGCATCCAGAACGGCAAGGTGCAATGGGAATACGTCAAGGCGTTCACCAATGCCCCCTATCTTGTCAAGGACGGCTTCGCCTACAAGGACGGGCTTTTTACCGGCTATGACGAGGCGAAGCGCGACTACGACCGTTCGAGCTGGGGCTATCAGATCGGGCCCGACGGCTATGTGATCGCTGACGACACGCTCGAGAATCCGCGCTGCGTGTGGAATCTCCTGAAGGCGCACGTCGCGCCCTATACGCCCGAACTCGTCGAGCGCATCTGCGGCACCCCCAAGGACAAGTTCCTCAAAGTGGCTCAGATGATCGCCGAGACCTCGTCGCCGACCAAGGCGATGACCTCGATGTACGCGCTCGGCTGGACCCAGCACTCCACGGGCTCGCAGAACATCCGAACCATGGCGATGCTGCAGCTGGTGCTCGGCAACGTCGGCGTGCGCGGCGGCGGCATGAACGCGCTGCGCGGCCATTCGAACATCCAGGGTCTGACCGACGTCGGCCTGATGTCGAATCTCATCCCCGGCTATCTCGCCATTCCGACCGAAAAGGAAAAGGACTTTTCGACCTATATGGCGACGCGCGGCTTCAAGCCGCTGCGCCCCAATCAGACGAGCTACTGGCAGAACTACAAGAAGTTCTTCGTCAGCTTCCAGAAGGCGATGTGGGGCGCGGCCGCCACGTCCGACAACAACTTCGCCTATGACTGGCTGCCGAAGCTCGACGTGCCGAACTACGACATTTTGCGGGCGTTCGAGCTGATGCACAACGGCAAGATGAACGGCTACTTCTGCCAGGGATTCAATCCGCTCTTGGCGATCTCCAACCGCAAGAAGGTCACCGACGGTCTCGCCAAGCTCAAGTTCCTCGTGATCATGGACCCGCTCGACACCGAGACGGCGAATTTCTGGCAGAATCACGGGGCCTTCAACGACGTCGATCCGTCCAAGATCGAAACGGAGGTCATCCAGCTGCCCACGACCTGTTTTGCCGAGGACGAAGGCTCGACCACCAATTCGGGCCGCTGGCTGCAATGGCACTGGGCGGCCGGTACGCCGCCCGGCGAAGCGCGCAACGACGTCTGGATCATGGCCCAGCTCTTCCTGCGTCTGAAAGCGCTCTACGAAAAGGAGGGCGGCGCTCTCCCCGAGCCGATCGTCAAGCTGAACTGGTCTTACAAGGACCCCGAGGAGCCGACGCCCGCCGAACTCGCGCGCGAAGTCAACGGTTACGCCGTGAGCGATCTCGCCGATCCGGCCGACCCGACCAAGGTGACGCTCGCGGCCGGCAAGCAGCTTCCGAGCTTCGCCGCGCTGAGGGACGACGGCTCGACCGCCTGCGGCTGCTGGATCTATTCGGGCTGCTTCACCGAGGCCGGCAACCAGATGGCCCGGCGCGACTACAGCGATCCGGAGGACGCCGGCGTCTATCCCAAATGGGCGTTCTCGTGGCCGGTCAACCGGCGCATCCTCTACAATCGCGCCTCTTGCGATCTCAAAGGCCAGCCTTGGGACCCCAGCCGCAGAATCATCAGTTGGGACGGGACGAAATGGTCCGGCCTCGACGTGCCGGACATCGCCCCGACCGCAAAACCAGACGAGGTCGGCCCGTTCATCATGAACGCGGAAGGGACCGCGCGCCTGTTTGCGCTCGGGTTGATGAAGGAGGGCCCGTTCCCGGTGCATTACGAGCCGTTCGAGTCTCCGGTCGACAACCTGATCGCGCCCAAGATCAAAGGCAATCCCGCCGCGCGCGTATTCGAGGACGATGCCAAGGAGTTCGGCGACGCCAAGGAGTTCCCCTACGCCGGCACCTCGTACCGCCTGACCGAGCATTTCCATTTCTGGACCAAGCACGTCTGGGTGAACGCCGTCCTGCAGCCGGAATTCTTCGTCGAGATTTCCGAGGAGCTCGCCAAGGAGAAGGGCATCCAAAACGCCGGCTGGGTGAGGGTATGGTCGAAGCGCGGCGAAGTGCGCGCCAAGGCCTTGGTCACCAAGCGCATCAGGCCGCTCGTCTGCGACGGCAAGACAGTCCACGTGGTCGGCGTGCCGCTGCATTGGGGATTCATGGGCCAGGCGAAGAAGGGCTTCGGTCCGAATTCGCTGACGCCTGTCGTCGGCGACGCCAACTCCGAGACGCCGGAGTTCAAGGCGTTCCTGGTCAACATCGAGCCCGCGCCCGGGCCGGTGGCGTGAGGAGGCGACAATGACGATCAACGTTAATCCGCCGACCAGGGTCGAGAAGCCCCAGTTGAGCGAGGCGGCGATTGTGCTCCGCTCGGCGAGCGCTGCACCCGCGGCGCCCGTTCAGATGGAGCCTGTCGCCAAGCTGATCGACGTCTCCAAATGCATTGGCTGCAAGGCCTGCCAGGCGGCCTGCATGGAGTGGAACGACACGCACCAGCCGATCGGCGAGTTCAACGGGACCTACGAGGACCCGCACGATCTGACCGAAACCCAGTTCACGCTGATGCGGTTCACGGAATGGATCAATCCGAAGACCGACAACCTCGAGTGGCTGATCCGCAAGGACGGCTGCATGCACTGCGCCGAGCCCGGCTGCCTCGAAGCGTGCCCGGCGCCCGGCGCGATCGTGAAATATTCCAACGGCATTGTCGACTTCGTCCACGAGAACTGCATCGGCTGCGGCAACTGCGTGAAGGGCTGCCCGTTCAATATCCCGCGCATCTCCAGGGTCGACCACACTGCCTACAAATGCACCCTGTGCTCCGACCGGGTCGCCGTCGGGCAGGGGCCCGCCTGCGCCAAGGCCTGCCCCACGCAAGCCATTGTCTTCGGAACCAAGAAGGAGATGCAAGCGCACGCGGAGGGACGCATCAAGGATTTGAAGTCGCGCGGCTACGAACGGGCGGGCCTCTACGATCCTCCCGGCGTCGGGGGCACACACGTGATGTATGTTCTGCACCACGCCGACCAGCCGGAGCTCTACGCCGGCCTCGCGCGTGATCCCCAGATCAGTCCGGTCGTGAAAGCGTGGAAGGGCGTGACCCAATTCGCCGGACTGGCCGTGATGGGCTTTGCGGTCGCGGCCGGCGTCGTGCACCACCTGGTGACCGGCGCCAATCGCGTCGCCGACGAGGACGAGACCGCAGCGGAGCGACTTTCCCGCGGAGGTAGGCCATGAGCGCTTCCGACGTCGACCGCGGCGACGCCCTTCATCCCGGCCATCCTGTCGTCGTCGACCGTTACACCCCGGGCGCCCGCGCCAACCATTGGGTCACAGCGATCTGCCTCGTGCTGCTGGCGTTGTCGGGCCTCGCGATGTTCAATCCCTCGCTGTTCTTCCTGACGGTCCTGTTCGGCGGCGGCCAATGGACGCGCACGATCCACCCCTGGATCGGCGTCGTCCTGTTCTTCAGTTTCGCAGGCCTGTTCTTCCGCTTCTGCAGGCTCAATCTCTGGCGGTCCGAGGATAGCGCCTGGCTCGCCGGCGTCAGCGACGTTCTCACCGCGCACGAGGAGCGGCTGCCGGAGGTCGGCAAGTACAACGCCGGACAGAAGCTCGTCTTCTGGTCGATGTCGCTCTTGATCATCGTCCTGATCGTGAGCGGGCTGATCATCTGGGACCAGTACTTCCTCGCCTATACGAGCATCCCGACAAAACGCGTCGCCCTGCTCGTCCACACTGTCGCGGCGGTCGTGCTCATTTGCGTATGGGTCATTCACGTCTACGCCGCGATCTGGGTCAGGGGCACGATCGGCGCCATGACCCGCGGGCGGGTGACCGGCGGTTGGGCGTGGCGTCATCATCGCCGCTGGCTCAGGGCCCTGGCGGCGCGAGGCGGCGAAGACTTGAAAGGACCGACAGGAGCCGGATAGGTTGCGAGCGCGGCCTCCACGTGACCCGGGCGGTTCGTGAGGTCTGGAAGAATGCCGAGAAAAAACCCCATCGCCGCGGACCCAACGGCAATCGGCGCGGTCGCCGCTCCGCCCTTCGTTCGTCTCCCCGATCCTCACTCGCTGTTCAGCCTCCGCGCCAGACGCTTCGGTGCGCTGGCGCCGTCGAGCGGCATCCGCCCCTACCTGGAGCTCCTGTCTGATCTCGCTGACGCCCAGGCCGAGGTCGCGCGCGCGCTTCCCCCCTCAGTCGCTCCGGATGAAGCCGCTCTCGTAAGGGCGCGAGAGCACGGCATGCCACCGCTCGACCGCATGGGCGTCCGTGGGGACGGGCTCATGGGGGAGACCCTCGATCGGCTTTTCGCCGCCGCGGCCGCGCGAGTCGCGCCCGCCGCGGCCCGCGCGGCGCTCGCGCGCGTCGCAGGAGTGAGAGGCGAAGAGCGGGATCGGCGGATCGACAACGTGCTTTCCGAAACGAGTCCGGCCGACGAGATGGCCGAGCACGCCTATGTCGCGGCCGGCCTCCAGATCCATTTCGCACGCCTCGCCGCCGCCCTGGACCCCGAGCGCCTGCAACCCATCGAGGACGGCGTCTGTCCCGCCTGCGGCGGTCCGCCGGTCGTTTCGGTCGTCGTGGGCTGGCAGGCGGCGCACGGCGCCCGATTCGCCGCCTGCTCGCTCTGCGGCGCTCTGTGGCATGTCGTGCGGATCAAGTGTCTCCGGTGCGGATCGACCGAGGGCGTGCGCTATCAGGAGATCGACGGCGGGCCGGGATTGATCAAGGCCGAGACCTGCGACGCCTGCAGCAGCTATGTGAAGATCCTCCATCAGCACAAGGACCCTGACCTCGATCCGTTGGCCGACGATGTCGGCAGTCTGGCGCTCGATCTCTTGCTGCGCGACGGTCCCTATCGCCGGGCCGGCTACAATCCGTTCCTGCTCGGCTATTGAGGGTCCATGACGACGATTCCCGAGCATGAGTTGCGCAACCTCCCTTCGGTCGACGAGGCGCTGCGCCGCCCCGCCGGACGGCGGGCGGCCGAGCGATACGGCCGACTGGCGGCGACCGGCGCGGTCCGTGCGGCGCTCGCCGAAGCGCGTGCGGCGCTGCACGCTTCCGGCGGTATGGCGGCTGACGCCGAGGCGGTGGCGGCGGCGGCGCTCGGTCGGCTGGAGGAGAGCGAGCGCCCGACGCTGCGCCCGGTCTACAATCTGACCGGGACGGTGCTGCACACCAATCTTGGACGGGCGCTGCTGGCCGACGCCGCGGTGGAGGCTGCGGTCGGGGCGATGCGCAGCGCCGTTGCGCTGGAGTTCGACCTCTCGGCGGGGCGGCGGGGCGAGCGCGACGACCACCTGCGCGGCCTCATCTGCGAGCTCACGGGGGCGGAGGACGCGACCTTCGTCAACAACAATGCGGCGGCGGTCCTGCTCGCGCTCAACACGCTCGCCGGCGGCGGACGCGGCGCCGTGGTCTCGCGCGGCGAACTGATCGAGATCGGCGGCGCCTTTCGCATGCCCGACATCATGGCGCGTGCCGGCGCTCGCCTGATCGAGGTGGGGACCACCAACCGCACGCATACGCGCGATTACCTTGCGGCCCTCAACGGCGAGGTCGGCGTGGTGCTGAAGGTCCACACGTCGAACTATCGCATCGAGGGCTTCACCGCCGAGGTCGACGCGCGCTCGATCGTCGCCCTCGCCCGTCCGCGCGGGGTTCCGGTCCTCCATGATCTCGGCTCGGGAAGCCTGATCGATCTGGCTCAATTCGGGCTTCCGCGCGAGCCGACGGTCGCCGAGGCGGTCGCCGCCGGCGCCGACCTCGTCACATTCTCCGGCGACAAGGTCCTCGGCGGTCCGCAGGCCGGCTTCATCGTCGGCCGCCGCGACCTCGTCGCGGACGTCAACCGCAACCCGATGAAGCGGGCGCTTAGACTCGACAAGATCCGGCTTGCCGCCTTGGAGGCCACGCTCAAGCTCTATCGCGACCCCGATCGGCTGGCGGCGCGGTTGCCGACGCTGCGTCTCATGTCGCGCTCGCAGAACGAGATCGAGGCGCTCGCGCGCCGCCTCGCGCCGCAGGCGGCGTCCGCCGCCGGCGGCGGCTACGCCGTCGCGGTCACGCGATGCGTGAGCCAGATCGGCTCCGGCGCGCTGCCGCTGGAGACCCTTCCCAGCGCGGGTCTCGCCTTCGCGCCTCGCGGCGAGGGCGGCGCAGCGCTCGACCGCCTGGCCGCCGCCTTGCGCCGCCTGCCGACTCCGGTGATTGGCCGGATCGAGGAGGGCCGGCTCATCCTCGACCTCCGATGCCTGGAGGAGGTCGAGCCTTTCGTCGCCAACCTCGCCGGCATACGCCTGGAGGAGCAGAATGCGCCGGCCTGACATGGTTTCCTGCTCAGGACCGGAAAGAGCCCTGACGCCAACCCCGGGGGGCGGCAGAGACCGCGCGCAAGGGTCAAGGCGCTCGAGCGGATTGCCCGGAAGCCGTATCACAGGCCAATCACGGTTCAGGCGCACAGGTTTTCCCGGGCATTTCGGCGCTGGTGCGGGAATTCCCTGCTCCGCGCCAAAAATTCCCTGCGCATTCCCTGCTCGGCGCAAAAAAATTCCCTGCTCGCCGGCGCAGGGAATTCTTGCTCAACACCCTGAAATCCAAGGCCGTTTTGGCTCGGTTTTCCCGATAAAGGGCCGAATTCCCTGCAAATTCGCTGCCGGCAGGGAATTGTCTCCTCCGCGCGGGCCACGAAACGATCCGGCCGCCGCGCCATGATCATCGGGACGGCGGGACATATCGACCATGGCAAGACGTCGCTGGTGCGCGCGCTCACCGGCGTCGACACTGATCGTCTCAAGGAGGAGAAAGCGCGCGGCGTTTCGATCGAGCTCGGCTTCGCCTACCTGCCGGCCCCGTGCGGGGCGACGCTGGGCTTCATCGACGTTCCTGGCCACGAGCGCTTGGTCCACACCATGCTGGCCGGCGCCGGGGGAATCGATTTCGCCCTCCTCGTCGTCGCCGCCGACGACGGCGTCATGCCCCAGACGGAAGAGCACCTCGCCATCCTCGATTTGCTGGGGATCGAGCGCGGCCTCGTCGCCCTGACCAAAATCGACCGCGTCGGCGACAATCGTTTGGCGGATGCCGAGCGCGAGGCACGGGCGGCGCTGGCGGGGACCGGCCTCGCCGAGGCGCCGATTTTTCGGGTTTCGACGGCGACCGGGGCGGGCGTGGCCGAATTGAAGGCGGCGCTCTTCGAGGCCGTCGCGGCCTTCCGCGGCCGTGAGCCGAACGGGCTGTTCCGCCTCGCCGTGGACCGGTCGTTCACGCTGCAAGGGGCCGGAACCGTCGTCACGGGCACGGTGCTGTCGGGCGCCGCCGCATTGGGAGAGCGGGTGATCGTCAGTCCCGGCGGGCTCGCCGCGCGCATCCGCGCCCTGCGCGTCCACGACCGCCCGGCCGAGCGCGCCCAAGCGGGAGACCGCGCCGCGCTCAATCTCGCCGGCGAGGGCGTCGCCAAGGACAGGATCGGCCGCGGCGACGTCGTGCTCGACCCGCGGCTGCATGCTCCGACCGATCGCATCGACGTGCGAATCCGCGTGCTCGCAAGCGAGGTCAAACCGATCGGGCAATGGACGCCGATCCGCCTACACACCGCAGCGTGCGAGGTCGGCGCGCGCCTCGTCCTGCTCGGCGAGCCGGTCGAGCCGGGAGAGAGCGCATGGGCGCAACTGGTGTTGGAGCGGCCGATCGCCGCAGCGGCCGGCGATCGCTTCGTGGCGCGCGACACGTCGGCGCGGCGCACGATCGGCGGCGGCCGGTTTGTCGACCTGCGCCCGCCGACGCGCCGGCGCCGCGCGCCCGAACGCTTGGCCCAGCTCGCCGCCCATGCGCTGAGCGAACCGGCCGCGGCCGTATCCGCGCTTCTCGCCGCCCCTCCCAATCATCTCGAGCTCGACGGGTTCGCGCGCGATCGCGCGCTCGGGCCTGACGAGGCCGACGCTTTGATTTCAACGCTGGATTTCGCCGTCCTGACGAGTTCCGGCGCCCGCGTCGTCATGACGAGGCCGGCCTTCGAGGCCGTATGGCGCGGGATCGACGGGAGGCTCTCGGCCTTCCACGCTGAAAACCCCGACCTTCCCGGCATGGGAATCGAACGGCTGCGTCTCGCGGTCGCACCAAAACTTCCCGCAGCGGCGTTCCGCCAGATGGCGCAGGCGCGGGCGCGCGAAGGAAACCTCCGCCTCGAAGGCGCCTGGGCGCGTCTGCCCAGTCACGAGACGCGACTGTCCGAGGAGGACGAGGCGCTTTGGCGGCTGATCGAGCCGCAGCTCATGGGCAAGGCGCGATTCCGGCCGCCGCGGGTGCGCGATCTGGCGACGACGACCGGCGCCCCGGAGCCCGAGGTTCGGCGGGTGCTGAAGCGGGTCGCGCGCATGGGCGCCGCCTGTGAGATCGCGCATGACCATTTCTTTCCGCGCGGGGTCGCGGCCGAAATGATCGAGATCATACGCGACGTCGCGGGCCGCGCAGAAAACGGGTGGTTTTCCGCTGCGCAGTTTCGTGACCGGGTCGAAAACGGCCGCAAGGTCGCCATCCAGATTCTCGAATTCTTCGACCGTCACGGCGCGACACTGCGCCGTGGCGATCTGCGCCGCGTCAATCCGCATCGACTCGACCTCTTCGTCGGGCTCGAGAGCACGACGACGGTTGGGAGTCATCCAGGAGGAGACGCGTCCCCGGTGGGGCGTCCGGACTTCAAATCCGGGAGGGGCTGCGAGACAGTCCTTGGTGGGTTCGACTCCCACTCTCCTCCGCCAAATTTCCGTGCTGATCCGACGCGTTCGGAAAATTGGCCGTCGCGCGAATTCGATTCGGGGTGCGAAATTTAGCCGCCTCGACTCGGGCCCAAGGCGCGCTTGCGAACGGCGTCTGCCAGTTCCGACCAACACGGGCGGCGGTTCTGCCTCAGCGTGTGCGGCGTCACAGCTTCATCCCGGATGGCGCGCCCGCCAGTTGATAGAACCGTTCGCGCCGCCATTCCTTGTTTCCGCGTGTGGTGGAAGAGAGGTAATGAGCTGACTCGCGGAGGGAGCGATGACCAAGACCAAGGGAAAGAATCCCGTCGACATCAACCAGCGGGTCCCGGTCGGCGGCGGCGTCACCGCGTATTTCGACGGGGTCAGCCTGTGGCTTACGTTCGCCAACGTCCTCAGCGACGAGATGAGCCACATCAGCCTCGACGCGCGCACGTTCGAACAGCGCTTCGCCAAGGATCGCGTGGGCGGCGATTTCGCCGACGCCGTCGTCAGGGTCGCGAGCAACTCGTAACATCCGCTCCGCGCCGCTCGGGCGCGTTGACGGGGCGAGGCGCCTGACGCCCGCGAGGCTCCAGCCGCGGGGGCATCGATTCGGACTGCCGAGGCTCCTTCGGAAGAAGGCTCTTTTCATCTTCCAAATTTTGAATATGATGGTTTGAGAATGCGACGCGCTCGGCCCGGGCTCGGGACGAACGTCGCTTCCATTCGTCGCCGGACGGGGCCGGCGAAACGGAGGCCCCACGGGACTCGGGAAGGGAGGATCAAAGTGCCGCACATCATCGAACCGCACGGCTCGAGCGCGCTGCATGCGCTGTTCGTCGCCGATTCGCGTGAGAACGAACGGTTGCGGGAGGAGGCCGAACGCCTCCCGTCGATCGTCGTGAGCTCGGCTGCGGCCGCCAACGCCGTGATGCTCGGCGGCGGTTATTTCAATCCCTTGACCGGCTACATGGACAAGGCCGACGCGCTCTCCGTCGCGCGCGAAATGAAGACCACGCGCGGCCTCTTCTGGCCGGTTCCGGTGCTCAATCTCGTCAAGGACTCCTCCGGGCTCGCGCCGGGCCAGCGCGTCGCGCTGAGGGACCCGAATGTCGTGCGGTCTCCGGTTTTCGCGGTCATGGACATCGAGGCGATCGAAAAATTGTCCGACGAAGAGGCCGACATCATCCTCTACAAGGTCTACTGCACGGCGGATCCGAAGCACCCGGGCGTGGCGGCGTTCGTCGCGCAGGGGCGCACTCTGCTCTCGGGCCCGATCAAGGTGCTCAACTTCAGCTACTTCCAGAGCGAGTTCCCCGACACGTTCCGCACCGCGGTGGAAATCCGCAACGAGATCGCCGAGCGCGGCTGGAGAAAGGTGGTCGCCTTCCAGACGCGCAACCCGATGCACCGCGCGCACGAGG
Source organism: uncultured Alphaproteobacteria bacterium (assembly GCA_963758335.1). Lineage (GTDB taxonomy): Bacteria > Pseudomonadota > Alphaproteobacteria > Rhizobiales > Beijerinckiaceae > Roseiarcus. Next base: position 55,437 of record CAVWVF010000007.1, read on the forward strand.
AGCTGTGCCGGATGGCGATGGAGCGGCTGAAGGCCGACGGCCTCGTCATCCACATGCTGCTCGGCAAGCTGAAGGAGGGCGACATTCCCGCGCCGGTGCGCGACGCCGCGATCCGGAAGATGGTCGAGGTCTACTTTCCGCCGAACTCGGCGATGGTCACGGGCTACGGCTTCGACATGCTCTACGCCGGCCCGCGCGAGGCGCTGCTGCACGCCGTGTTCCGCCAGAACATGGGGGCGTCCTATCTCATCGTCGGCCGCGACCACGCGGGCGTCGGCGACTATTACGGGCCCTTCGACGCGCAGACCATTTTCGACGACATTCCGCCCGGCAGCTTGAAGATCCAGATCTTCCGCGCCGACAACACCGCCTACTCGAAGAAGCTCAACAAGGTGGTGATGATGCGCGAAGCCCCCGGCCACACCAAGGACGATTTCATCGCCCTGTCGGGAACGAAGGTCCGCGAAATGCTGGGGCAGGGCCTCGCGCCGCCGGCCGAATTCTCGCGCGCGGAAGTCGCCGAGATCCTGATCGACTATTATCGGGGTCTCGAGAATCGGGCGGGCTGACCTTCGACGCGCTCCGCCCGCTTTTTCGGCGAGGCCATGAAATGACGGCCAAAGCCTACCGCTACTACGTTCGCTCGCTGGACGGGAGGGCAGCGTTCGGATTCGAGACCGATAAGGTGGCGAACGCGGTCGCGCTCGAATACGGGCCCGGCGCCGCGGTCGTCGACACGCTCGCCCAGGCCTACATGCCGATGCTGCAGGAGGTGCGGCTCGTCTACGACAAGCCGACGCTCATTCTGGCGCCGGTCGCGGGCTGGGACACGGGAAGGTTCGGCCTCGACCGCGATCTCATCGAATCCATCAAGAAGGGGCGGGTCGAAATCGTTCACGCGTACCTCGCCAAGGGCGCCTCGGCGAACGCTCGGGATCAAAAAGGCGGCGCTGCGCTTCATTGGGCGGCCGCGCGCGGCGAAGAGAGCATCGCGGAATTGCTCATCGCCCACGGCGCCGACGTCGAGGCCAGGGACGCGTCGGGAAAAACCCCGCTTGCGGTTGCGGAGAACCGCGGCAAATGCGCGATCGTCGCGCTGTTGCGCAACCGCGGCGCGCGCTAGAGCGGGATGATTTCAAGTCGACTTAAGCTCTGGCGCCACTCCGTTCGGAGGACCGGCTGTTGAGCGATGACGGCGCCATTTCTTAACCCTCGCGAGGAGCCTACGATCGGTCGCGGCCCCCGTTTTTGGCGATCAGAACGGCGCCGGGGTCGCCTGCCGAACAGGGCGATTCCCCTGCTAGCACACGGAGGAAAACAGGGGGAATCGCGCCCTTTCGGCAGCGTTTCTCCGCAGAAAAAAGTCTGATTACAATGGATTATGAGAAAACGCTGCGAGTCGGGATTACGCGTAATAACAGGAGCGTAACAGGGAGCGATTTTGCCCTTATCAGGGCGATAACAGGCGGCGTTCTGACGATAACAGATCCTATGCGGGTGGACGGCGGCCGGACCCTTGGTAGGCTGATCTTCCACACCAGCATGGAGGCAACCGATGCATTTAATCACCTCCGCGACCGTTGTCGCGACCACCGCCCGCGCGAATGATATCACGCTGTTCGCCTCGCTCGAATTGAGCAAATCGAAATGGGCTGTGACGATCAACAGTCCGGGCAGCGAGAAATTTTCCAGGCATGTGGTCGAGGGTGGGGACGGCGCCGGCCTGCTCGACCTTCTTTCGCGGTCGAGGGCGAAGGCCGAGCAGCGCTATGGCGTGCCGATCAGAGCGATCGTCATTCAGGAGGCGGGATTGGACGGATTTTGGATCCATCGCCTGCTGCTCGCCGAGGGGATCGAGAGCCACGTGGTCGATGCGGCTTCGATTGCGGTCGACCGGCGGCATCGGCGAGCCAAGACCGATGCGATCGACGGCGAGACGCTGTTGCGGACGCTGATGGCGTGGGCTCGCGGCGAGCGGCGGGTCTGCTCCATGGTTCGCGCGCCGAGCCCGGAAGAAGAGGATCGCCGGCGGCTGACCCGCGAGCGCGGCACGCTGCTCAAGGAACGCATTCAGCACACCAATCGGGTCAGGGGCCTGCTCAGCGGCCAAGGCATCCGGGATTACAACCCGCTTCGGCGCGATCGTTTTGAGCGGCTCGAGGCGCTGCGAACCGGCGACGGCCGCGAGCTGCCGCCGCTGCTGAAGGCGGAAATACGCCGGGAGCTCGATCGGATCGCGCTGGCGACGACGCAACTGGCTGCGGTCGAACGGGCCCGCGACGCGCTCATCCGCACGGAAGCCGAGGAGCGCACCAACCCCGCCGCCCGGCTCCTCGAGCTCAAGGGCTTGGGCCCCGAGTTCGCCTCGCTCCTCTGGCTGGAATCGTTGTTCCGCAGCTTCGCCAACCGCCGCCAGGTGGCGGCTTACGGCGGATTGGCGCCCAGCCCCTGGCAGAGCGGCGGCGTCGAACGGGATCAAGGCATCTCGAAGTCGGGCAACCGCCGCCTGCGCAAGACCATGATCGAGCTGGCCTGGTTCTGGCTGCGTCACCAGCCGGACTCGGCGTTGAGCCGCTGGTTTCGGGCGCGGGTCGGCGCCGCGAAGGGACGGGTCCGCCGGATCGCCATCGTGGCGCTGGCCCGCAAACTGCTCGTCGCCTTGTGGCGCTATGTCACCCAAGGCGTCGTTCCCGAGGGCGCGGTGTTCAAGGCGGCCTGACCCGATGGCTCAATCCTACGCCGACGCTCCAACGATGGCTTAACAACTCAACCCCATTCCAGCGAAGCCGAACGCGACGGCTTCGCCGGATCCGGGCGGGCGGTGACCGCGGCTTTGCCTGGCTGAAACACGCCGTTTAACAGGATGGTCCCCGCCAACCCGAGCCCGACGCCCTCGAGCATGAGGGATTATGGTGCGAGCCCCGACAAGCTCGACCGGATGTGAGGTGATGCGGCCGTCAAGGCTGCATGCGAAAGACGGGCTCACGCTTCGGATCCAAACGCCAAGGAGATGCGCAATGCCAAAATGAATGAGCGCGGCAAAGACCACAGAGGCAGCCAAGAGCGCGCAAGGGCGCGCTCGCTCGTGACAGTGTATCCGGCCGCTGGCGCGTCAAGGTCGCTTCGCTCCCTGCTCCGCTGCGCTTCGCCCCGCTTCGCGGGTGACCCGCCAGCGGCCGGTGCAAACGAATGAGCTTGACCCGAAACACCCCATGTGAGGTAAAAGCGGTTTCGGACGGCGGAGACGCGCCGGGGGCTTCGAAAACGGATTCGCCGGCGCTCGGAAAGGCACCCCGAAAGGATAGATAATCTATCCTTTGCCCAGCCTTCGGCGAACGACATCGGTTCCTAGCGCCGGATGGTCCGGCTCGACGAGCGCCCGCCGTCCACCAAGTCAGGCGTGGGAAAATTCAATCCAATCGCATCGTGCTCTAAGGCGTCGTTTCGCCGCATCCGCGAAGCCGCGACATTTTCATATTGTCATATTCGATATTATTGTCATATTCGATATTAATGATATAAGCTGGCCTTGGCGCCTTGGCGCCTTGGCGCCTTGGCGGGGGAGCGGCGAGGCCATGCGGCGATCCGGGCCTTGTCAACTTGAAGCGCCTCGTAACTGGTCACGTCCTCAGGGAGGTTTTTAAATGCCGACATTCGTCCACACGGAGAAGTGTGACGGCTGCAAGGGAGGTCAGGTCACCGCGTGCATGTACATCTGCCCGCACGACCTGATGAAGCTCGATACGATTCGCATGAAGGCTTTCAATCAGGAGCCCGATCAGTGCTGGGAATGCCAGTGCTGCGTTAAGGCGTGCCCGCAGCAGGCGATCGAAGTTCGCTCGTTCGCCGACTGGGTGCCGATGGGCGGTGCCGCGATCCCGCTGCGCACGGACAACGCCATCATGTGGACGATCAAGTTCCGCGACGGCGAGGTCAAGCGCTTCAAGTTCCCTGTCCGTACGACGCCGGTCGGCTCGATCGACCCCTACGGCAACAAGCCCCAGGCCGGCGACCTGGTTGACCAGCGCTTCTTCACCGAAGAAGGCAAGGAGCTGGCGCGTCTCGCCCAGTAGGGCGCCCGCGTCCGACACCGTCGATAACTTATTCAACGCGTGGGCCGGGCCGGGTTTGCCTGGAGTCGCGTTACGGGAGTTAAGGAAAAATGAGCGAAGCGAGCTTCGGCAACCCAGAGATCATCGAGCACGAAACCGACGTTCTGATCGTTGGCGGCGGCATGGCCGCCTGCGGCGCGGCCTTCGAGGCCCGCCGCTGGGGCGGCGACAAGGTCAAGATCACGCTCGTCGACAAGGCGGCGATGGACCGCTCAGGCGCGGTCGCCATGGGTCTTTCGGCCATCAACACCTACCTCGGCCAGAACACGCCCGAGGACTACTGCCGCTATGTTTCGGCCGATCTCATGGGCATTACCCGCGACGACCTCGTCTACGACGTCGGCCGACACGTCGACAATTCCGTGCACCTGTTCGAGGAATGGGGCCTGCCGATCTGGAAGGAAATGGAAGGCGGCCGCGTCGACGGCGCGAGCTGGCAGAAGCAGGGCGGCAAGAGCCTCAAGGACGGCGGCAAACCCGTCCGTTCCGGCCGCTGGCAGATCATGATCAACGGCGAAGGCTACAAGACGATCGTCGCAGAGGCGGCCAAGAAGGCTTTGGGGATGGAGAACATCTTCGAGCGCGTCTTCATCGTGAAGTATCTGCTCGACGCCAACAACCCGAACCAGGTCGCGGGCGCGGTCGGCTTCTCGGTCCGCGAGCACAAGCTCTATGTGTTCAAGGCCAAGGCGATCCTCAACGTGGCCGGCGGCGCGGTGAACGTGTTCCGTCCGCGCTCCACCGGCGAAGGCATGGGCCGCGTGTGGTACCCGGTGTGGAACGCGGGCTCCACCTACGCGATGGCGGCGGAAGTCGGCGCGGAACTCACGATGATGGAGAATCGCTTCGTCCCGACACGCTTCAAGGACGGTTACGGGCCGGTCGGCGCGTGGTTCCTATTGTTCAAGGCCAAGGCGACCAACGCCTTCGGCGAGGACTATGTCGTCAAGAACGCCGGCATGCTCACCGAGTTCGCCCCCTATGACAAGGCGTTCGTCGTTCCTTCCTGCCTGCGCAACCACGCGATGCTGAAGGAAATGAAGGAAGGCCGCGGCCCGATCCTGATGGACACGCCGACCGCGATGAAAAAGCTCGGCGAGTCGCTGACGCCCAAGGAAGTCAAGCACCTCGAGGCCGAAGCCTGGGAAGACTTCCTCGACATGTGCATCGGCCAGGCCGGCGTCTGGGCGGGGCTCAACATTCGTCCCGAACAGCAGGTCTCCGAACTGATGCCGACCGAACCCTATCTGCTCGGCTCGCACTCCGGCTGCTGCGGCATCTGGGTGTCCGGTCCGCCGGACATCGCGCCGCCGGAATGGCAGTGGGGCTATAACCGCATGACGACCGTCACGGGCCTGTTCACCGCGGGCGACGGCGTCGGCGCCTCGGGTCACAAGTTCTCCTCCGGCTCGCACGCGGAAGGCCGTATCGCCGGCAAGAACATGGTCAAGTTCGTGCTCGACCACCCGGACTTTAAGCCGGCGCTGAAAGGCGACATCCAGGCGATCACCGAGGAAATCTATCGTCCGGTGCGCAATTACCTCGAGCACAAGGACAAGACGACCGCCGAGGACATCAATCCGTTCTACATCACGCCGCGCATGTTCCAGATGCGCCTGCAGAAAATCATGGACGAGTACGTGGCCGGCGTCGCCACCTACTACCAGACCAACGCCGAGATGCTGCGGCGCGCGACCCACTATCTCGCGATGCTGAAGGAGGACAGCGTCAACATGCGCGCCAAGGATCTGCACGAACTGCTGCGCGCCTGGGAGAACTACCACCGCCTGTGGACCGGCGAAGCGCACATGCGCCACATCCAGTTCCGCGAGGAAACCCGTTATCCGGGCTTCTATTACCGGGCGGACTACCCGAAGCTCGACGACGCCAACTGGAAGGTGTTCGTCAATTCGCGCTTCGATCCGGAAACCAAGACCTGGTCGCTGAAGAAGGTTCCGCACATGGACCTGGTGCCGAAGACCTACGGCGCGGCGAAACACTGATCAAAGCGCGTTCCGGGGCCGGCCTCGCCGGCCCCGATTTCGTTTTCCGGCCGGCGCGCTGTCGGAAGCGCGGCGACAAGGTCTTGGAGGGTTTTCAATGAGGGTCGTCGAAGTTCTCAAATCAAACCGGCAAGTACTCGCCTGCTGCACGCCCGAGGAGCCGATTCTCGTCATCGCGGAGCGTCTGCATTCGCTCAACATCGGCGCCATGCCGGTCTGCGGCGCCAATAAGGCGCTGATCGGAGTCATCTCCGAACGCGACCTGGTGCGCGGTTTCGCCAGGAACGGCGCGAAGCTCACCGAGCGCTACGTCCGCGACCTGATGACCCGCGAGGTCGTGACTTGCGGACCGGACGAGAGCATGTCTGAGGCCGAGAAGCTGATGAACAAGCACCGCATTCGCCACCTGCCGGTGGTGGATGGCGGGACGCTGATCGGCATGCTGTCGATCAGGGACGTCACCGACTGGCGGTTGCAGGAATCGCGCAACGAGGTCAATCTGCTGCGCGACGTCGTGATCGCGGCGCGCCACCGCTGACGCGAGCGCGCGAGAAGAACAGTGAGCCGCCGGCCGCGACGGACGCGGTCGGCGGACGAGAAAGGCTGAACGTGGCGAACGATACGACGGGCGAAAACGAGCGACGCGATCTCAAGAGCGACGACGAATTGCTGTCGGACCTCGAAGCGCGTCGCCGCCAGGCGGAGGTCGATCTCGACGTGCCGATCGTCACCGCCTTGCGCGACGCGGCCGAAGGGCCGGTCGTGCCGGTGCGCCTCACCGCGTCGAACTCGTTCTGCTTCGACTGCCACAAGGGCGTTTCCTGCTGGAACGAGCGCTGCCACGACACCGACATCACGCTGACCCCTTACGATCTCATCCGCATCGGGCGCGCGCTGAACATGACCTCGGGCGAAGCCGCGCGCATGTTCGGCAGCGAGGCGGTGCATGAGGCGTCCGGCATGCCGCTCCTCAAGCTCAAGCGGGTCGACAACGGCGAGCCGAAGCGCCCGTGCGTCTTCCTCGATCCGGTCGAGGGCTGCACCATTTACGCCGATCGCCCCGCGGCCTGCCGCTACTATCCGCTCGGCCTCGCTTCGGTGAAGATGAAGGGCCACGACGCGCCGGAGGATTTCTACTTCCTCGTCAAGGAGCCGCACTGCAAGGGGCACGAGGAGCCGCACGAGCAGACGGTCGCGGAGTTCCGCGCGGAGCAGGGCGTCGAGCCCTATGACGAGCGCAATCGCGGCTGGATTCACATTCTGATGAAGCTCGCGTCGTGGAAGGCGCTCGGCGGCCCTTGGGGCAAGGAGCCCGACGAGCGCACGAAGAAGATGTTTTTGATGGCGACGACCGATCTTGACGCCTTTCGCCGCTTTGTTTTCGGCACGTCCTTCCTCGAGCGCTACGCCGTCGATCCCGAGACGCATCCCGTTCTCGCGACGGACGACGAGGCGCTACTGAAGCTGGCGCTCGACTGGCTGCGAGCGATCCTGTTCGCCGAACCGACCCTTCCCCTGCGCGAGAACGTGCTGCACGACGCGATCGCCAACGCGCGCGCGGGCCTCGGCGGGACGTGAGCCGGGGGCGCTCCACGCGTGGTCCGGCCCTAAATCAATTCGTGACGACGCTGGCGCTGTCCGGAAGGACGGCGTCGCTTTTTTGAGGCTGGTCATAATGCGTAAAATTTATTTCACCGCGGATACGCACTTCGGGCATATGTTCGCGCTCACCAACCGCTGCCGGCCGTTTCCCTCGCTCGAAGCGATGGACGAGTTCATGATCGCGCGCTGGAACGAATCGATCGCTCCGGACGACGAAGTCTATCATCTCGGTGACGTCGCCTTCGCCGAGCATGCGGCCCTCGCCGACGTTCTCGCACGGCTCAACGGACGCATGCATCTCATTCGAGGCAACAACGACGATCGCGCTGGGATGGAGGCGACGGGGCGCTTCGCCTCGATTTGCGAGATGCGCGAAATGAAGGTCGGCGGGCAGTGCATCTTCCTTTGCCACTACCCTTTGCGCGAATGGCCGAACGCCTGGCGCGGCGCTTGGCACCTCTACGGCCACGTGCACGGGAAATTCGACCGCGATCCGCTCGGCCTCAGCCTTGATGTTGGGGTCGATAGCCACGGTTTCGCGCCGATCGCCCTCGACAAGGTCGCCGACGCGATGCGGAGCCGCGCGCCGGGCGCCGTGGCCCGAGCGTCCAACACCTGACGCCCGGCGCCCTCCTGCCAGGGGGCGGAGCCTGATGCCGAGCGACAAGTCCCGTCTTGGAACAGGTCGGGCCAACGCCGGCGGGGCGGCGCGATTTCCGCTTGGGTCGACGGCCCACTTAGGGCCCCGGTTCAAAACCGCACTGCTTTGTGCAATAATGGAGTTGCAACGGCTCGCGCGACGCGCCAACGTCCGGAGAATGCGATGGCGAATGCTCTCGATCTGGAAGCGTACTTGGACCGGGTCAATTGGCGCGGGCGAACCGCGCGCAATTACGCCACGCTCGCCGGGCTCCTCGACGCCCACATAGCGCATATTCCATTTGAGAACTTCGACGTCCTGCTAGGCCGTGGGGTGCAGCTCGACTTGAAGGGACTGCAGTCCAAAATGGTCAAGTCCCGCCGCGGCGGCTATTGTTTCGAGCACGCCACCCTGTTCGCCGCAGTGCTTGAGCAGCTTGGTTTTGAGACGGTTCGGCATGCCGCCCGAGTGATCGTATTCCAGCCGCCCTCCGATTCGCCGCGGACGCACATGTTCCTCACCGTCGACGTCGACGGCGCGCGCTACACTGTCGATCCAGGCTTCGGGGCGTTCGCGTCGCGGTTGCCCGTGCCACTCGACGGCGCCGGCGTGCCGGCCGAACGTCCAACGCATCGCATGACCCGTGATGGCGATCATTGGGTGATGCATGCCACCCGCAATGGGGCGCAAATCCCGGCATGGGTTTCCACGCTCGAGGTCGAGCATCCGGTCGACTTCGAGATGGCGAACCACTTCACCGCGACCCATCCCGGCTCGCAATTCGTCAATGGGATCATGGCTAGCGCCGTTACGCCGGAAGGTCGGGTCAATTTGATGAACCGCGAAATCACGGTGCTTCGCGGGGGGAGAGCGGAGACGTCCGTCTTGCCGGATCGTTCCGCTCTGCGCGCGGTGCTGGCCGAGCATTTCGGCTTTGATCTCCCGGAAGCGGAGAGCATAAGGGTGCCGAGCGTCCCGGACTGGGCATGACCCTGAGGAGTCGCCGGCCTCGTCTGATCTTCCCTTGTGGGGTATGATGAAAGAGAGCCGCAAGCTCGCCGCAATCCTGACCGCCGACGTTGTCGGTTTCTCGCGGCTCGCCGGCATGGACGAGGATCGCACGCTCGCGCGCCTTCGGGCGTTGCGCAGCGATCTGGTCGACCCGGCTATCGCTGTCCATTCGGGCCGGGTGGTGAAACGCACGGGCGATGGCGCCCTGGTCGAGTTCCGCAGTGTGGTCGACGCCGTGCGATGCGCCCTCGAGGTGCAGAATGGCATGGTCGAGCGCAATGCCGGGGTGCCGCAAGACCGTCGGATCGAGTTCCGCATCGGCGTTCATGTCGGGGACGTCGTCGAGGAGGCCGACGGCGATTTGATGGGCGACGGAGTCAATGTCGCCGCGCGCCTTGAAGGCGTCGCCACGCCCGGCGGCATCTGTCTGTCCGAGGACGCCTACCGGCAAGTGCGCGCGCGGCTGGACCTCGCGGTTAGCGATCTCGGCCCCGTAATGCTCAAGAACATCGCCGAGCCAGTGCGGGTCTATTCGCTCCGGATCGGCATCCCTGCAGGGACGAAGCTGGCCCCGTCGATCGAGGACAGCGCGCCGGCTCGCCTCGCGCTCCCCGACAAGCCTTCGATCGCAGTGCTCGCTTTCCAGAACATGAGCGGCGACCCCGAGCAGGAGTATTTCGCCGACGGCATGGTCGAAGACATCATCACCGGGTTGTCGCGGATCAAATGGCTGTTCGTGATCGCGCGCAATTCGAGCTTCGTCTACAAGGGCAGGGCCGTGGACGTGCGGCAGGTGGGGCGCGAGTTGGGCGTGCGCTACGTTCTGGAAGGGGGCGTGCGCAAGGCTGGCGCCCGATTGCGCGTCACCGCGCAACTCATAGAGGCGGAAACCGGGTCGCACCTCTGGGCCAACAGGTTCGACGGCCCGATCGACGACGTTTTCGACTTGCAGGACCGTATCACCGACCAGGTCGTCGGGATTGTCGAACCGAGCGTGCAGCGGTCGGAGATCGAACGCTCGCGGCGCAAGCGTCCAGAAAACCTCGACGCCTATGACCTCTACTTGCGCGCGCTGCCCCACGTGATGCGCTTGACGCCTCATGAGGTCAGGCTCGGCGCTGGGTTTCTGGAGGACGCGTTAAAGCTGGACCCCGACTACGCCGCGGCCCACGCGCTCCTCTCCTGGTGCCACGAGATTTGCTATGGACAGGACGGGTTTGACGAGGGCGAGAAAATCGCAGGGCTCCGGCATGCGCGCGCGGCAATCTCAAGCACGACCGATGACGCGATGGCGCTCGCGCCTTGCGGCTCAGTCCATTCGACCCCTGGGCGTACGAAGCCCATGTTGCATTCGCAGTAGCAGCCGTGAGAGAGGACCGCTACGATGAGGCCGCCTCACATTTGGCCAGGGCGGTCCACGCCAATTCGAGTTTCAGTTCCCCGCGTTTCCTGCAGGCCATGACGCTGGCGCTGGCTGGAAGAATGGAGGAGGCGCAGCAAGTCGTCTGCGGGGCGCTCGAACTCCAACCAGGGTTTCGAACCCGCCTCGTTTTTGAAATCGGCCTTTTGCCGGAGTTCGCTGATAAGTTCGCCGAAGGCGCACGCTTGCTGGGGTTGCCTAAATAGTCTGGCGAGTTGCGTGCGTCCGATGATTTGCGTGCGCCCCGTTATCTCGCCGCCTCGGCCGCAGCTTTCGCCCCTTCGCCGGCCCCCGCCGCGTCCGCGCGCGCCCAAACTCTTGCGTCATGGAAGGCCGCGCCACCGAATGGGGCGACGCTGTCGGCCGAGGTCAGGGTGTTGACGCCGCGCCCGTCGAGGAAGGCGCGATTGTCCCACAGGCCCTCGCTGACGATGACGCCCCGCGTCGCCCCGGGCGACGTCTTCACGTGCAGGCGAATCTCGCCGCGTGCGTTGCCCAGGCGCACGACGTCGCCCTCGCGCAATCCGAGGGCGCCCATGTCGTCGGGATGCATGAGCGCCGACGGCCGGACTTCGCGGGCGAGCGAGGTCGCGGTCTGGTTGAAGCTCGAATTGAGAAAATTGCGCGCCGGCGAGGTCGCCAGCTTGAACGGATGGGCCTCGTCCGCGCCTTCGTTGACTGCCCAGTGATCGGGCAGGGAGGGCAGTCCGCGCCATGGGCCCCGGAGGCCGTCGTTCGCGTAGGGCGTATTCGGCCAGTCGGCGCGGAAGTGGAACTTGCCGTCGGCGTGCCCGAACCCGTCGAGGAAATGTGCGGTCTCGAACGGAGGCTGGCAGTCGAGCCAGCGCGCCGCCTCCAATTCCGCGAGCGTTCCCCGCCCCGAGACGCGCAGCGTCTCGTCGATGATTTCGCGCGGGCTCATGGTGAAGCCGCGATGGCTGGCGCCGAGCCTCTTGGCCAGCGCGCAGATCACGTCGTGGTTCGACCGGCATTCTTCGGGCGGATCGATCGCCTTCGGCGCGAACTGGAGAAACTGGTGCGCGCTTGCCGTGTAGAGGTCGTCGTGCTCGAGAAACATCGTGGCGGGCAGCACGATGTCGGCGTAGCGGGCGGTGTCGGTCATGAACTGCTCGTGCACGCAGACGAACAGGTCTTCGCGCGAAAAGCCCCGCCGGACCGTCTCCTGGTCCGGCGCGACCACCATCGGGTTGGTGTTCTGGATCAGCATCGCCTTGACCGGCCCGCGCCCTTTGAGCGCCTCGCGGTCGCCGGTCAAAATCGCGCCGACGCGCGACATGTCGAGCCTTCTTACGCTCTCGTCGCGCGCGTCGAGGCCTTCGATCAGCGTCCGGTCGAGCCCGTAGACGGCGCTCGACGCATGCAGCGCGCCGCCGCCCTCGTGCGCCCAGGCGCCGGTGACCGCTGGGATGCAGAGCGCGGCGTGCATGTCGGCGGCGCCGTTGCGCTGGCGCGAGAAGCCGTAGCCGAGCCGGAAGAATGTGCGCTTGTTGCGTCCGACCAGCGCCGCGAAAGGCTCGATCTCCTCGACCGTGAGCCCGGTGATCGCGCTCGCCCATGCGGGCGTTCGGTCGCGGAGGTGCGCCTCGAGCGCCTCGGGCGCATCCGCATAGCGAGCCATCCAGTCGCGGTCGGCTAGACGATCGCGAAAGAGCGCGTGCATGACCGCGCAGGCGAGCGCGCCGTCCGTCCCGGGCCTCAACTGGAGCGCGAGATCCGCCTGCCGCATGGTCTCGGTCGGATAGATGTCGATCGCGACGATCTTGGCGCCGTGCTCCTTCCGGGCGCGGGTCGCATGCGTCATCAGATTGACCTGGGTCGCGGCCGCGTTGGTTCCCCAGATGACGACGACGTCGGACTTCGCCATCTCCGCCGGCGAGATTCCGGCTATACGCCCCGTTCCCGCGATATAGCCCGGCCAGGCGGTGCCGACGCAGATGGTGCCGAAGAACCGGGAATAGCGCTTGACGTGGCTCAGGCGCTCGATCCCGTCGCGCATCACGAGGCCCATCGTGCCGGCGTAGAAATAGGGCCAGACGCTCTCTGGCCCATGCTCGCGCTCGGCTTCGAGGAACGCCCCGGCGACGCGATCGAGCGCCTCGTCCCATGAGATCGGCGCGAACTGGCCGGAGCCCTTCGGCCCGACCCGCCTGAGCGGCCGGGTCAGCCGGTCCGGATGATGGATGCGTTCGGCGTAGCGCGCCACTTTCGCGCATACGACCCCTTGCGTGTAGGGGTGGTCGGCCGCGCCGTGCACGCGCCCGATCCGGTTCCCGCCGATCACCTCGACGTCGAGCCCGCAGACCGACGGGCAGTCGTGCGGGCAGACGGAGGGGCGGCGCACGATGTCGAGCGGGGCGTTCATCAAAACTCCAGAGCCCGAATTTGGCGAAGCGGGGCGGGGGGCGCAAGGGGCGGACGACTTCGCTGGCCAGCGGGTGCGACCGAGGGACCCACGTACAAGCGCGAGCGCTTCTGCCCCCTTGTGGGGGTCAAGCGCGGGGAGGGGAGGGGCATCGTACCCCTGATAAGCCCTGATATACGCCGGCTAAGCGATAACCCGAAAATCGGCGCGGTGGATCACGCGGAAATTGTCGCTGATTCGGTCGCAGAACCGTTTCCAGCGTTTGGGCACGGTATGCCGGAGGAATTTTATGATCTCCCGGCGGAATTCGTTGAAGGTCTTGTAATCCCGGTTGTGGGTGACGTTTTCGTGCATCAAGCCCCACAACCGTTCGATGGGATCGAGATGGGGACAATAAGGCGGAAGGAAGTGCAGCACGATTTTGCGCCCGGCCGCCGCAAGCCATTCTTTGACGAGGTCAGCCTTGTGATAGCTGGCGTTGTCGACGAAGACGTGGATGAGGCGCATCGCGGTATGCGTGCCCTCGATCTCGCCCAATAGCTTGATGAAGCTCAGCGCGTTGACCTTCTCGACCGCGAGAATCTGCGTCTGGCCGGTTTCGAGATTGATGGCGCCGTGGATGTTCAGCCGGTCACGGCCCGTCGTCTGCTCCACCGCGAGGGCGACGTCCTTGCGGGCCCAGCAGCCAGCCGGCCTCACCTGATGGGTCGGATGAACCGCATCGACGAAGACGACGGCCTCATCGACGCCCATCGTGTTGAGCAGGTTCTCGTATTCGTCGATGAAGGCTTGCTGCTTGGCGTCGTCGAGGGCGCGCGGCACCCGTTCCGGCTTGCGGTAGTCAAAGCCCAAGCGATGCAGCAACGCGATCAGCCCCGAATGGCTATAGCTCAGCCCAAATGAGCGCTTTAGCCAAGCCCCTATCTTCCGGGTGCTGCGGGGGCAATGAGCATCGATCCAATTGCCCAGAGCAATTGCCTGCTCGTCGGTGAGGAGGCTGCTGCCGCCTTCGTGGCCAAAGCTCTTCAGCCCCTCGACGCCACCTCGCTCATAGGCCCGATGCCAATCGCGAACCGTGTCGTCGTCCAGCAACAACGCCGCCGCGACCCGCTCGCAGCTCCAGCCCTGGTCGAGAAGGACGACGGCGTTGGCTCGGCGGGCCACGCGATGCTCCGCAAGTCCATCCCGAGCAAGCCCGGTTAGGGCCCGCCGGTCGTCAGCTGAGAGAAATCCGCCGCGAATCACATCCCCAGACGAATCCTGTTCGTCCGCAACGTCAAGCAGTTTCTCGGCTTCTCAATAAGTCGGGGTATAACAGCGAGAAAACAGGCGGAATCGGCGGTCTCCGGGACCGGTTTTTGCGGAAAATCTATTTGAATAACAAGATGTTGGGCAAAAATTGGTTTGCACGCGGAGCAGGCCCATAATAGGGAGATAATTCGCCCATAACAGGGCGATAACAGGCGGCAGGACGCGTAGAACAGGGAGACTGGGCTCCGACGCCAGACGCGCCGTCAATCCCACGTTTGGAAGTCGCGATTTCGAGCCGGCGCGGACGGGCAGTCATGCGGGCCTGAAACGATGCAGTCAGCAAGCAGCCCAGAGTTGCATGGCGCCACCCCCCCGAACTCCCCCACGATTGGGGAGGGGCGAGCGGATCCTAAAGCCCGGCGTTCCGGGCGCTGGTCCGGCGGCCGATCGCCGACCAGTCGATATCCGATCCCTCCGTGGCGATGGTCTCGAGGAGCCGGTCTCTGAGCAGGCTGAGCAGCGGCATCGGCGTGACGCTCTTTTCCGCCGCCTCCCCCGCCAGCCGCATGTCCTTGAAGCCGAGCGGGCGGCGAATCCCGCCGGGCGGAAGCTTTCATTGACCAAGATCGGGCCGTAAGTGCGATAGACGGGTGCGTCGAACAGCGTGCCGGTGAGCACTTCGAGCAGCTTGGCCTTGCCGACGCCGCCCTTCTCGGCCAAGGCCATGGCCTCGCCCATGGTCTCGATCGCGGCTATGATGGCGAAATTCCCGCACAGCTTGACAAGATTGGCGGCCGACGGCCGCTCGCCGACCTCCAACACCCGCTGGCTGATCGCCTCGAGAACGGGCCGCGCCCGCGCGATATTCTCCGCGTCGCCGGCCAAGCGGGCGGCGCTACCTCAACGACAACCTCGCCGACTATCTCATTCCGGTGAACGGCGACCTCGGCTGCCGATCCGCCTGGAAAAGCTGCTCGTGTGAATCGGCGGACGAAACGATAAAGCTGCCGCACCCGCGCCAGCTCCGACGCCGCCCGCCGCGGCGAGGCTTGCCCAGCCGCCGGTCGCGCAGTCCCTCCTTGCCCCTGGCCCTCTTCATGCGGCCAGCGACAGATTTGGAACGAGGTGCAGGAAATCATACACGACGATGGCGTGGCGAAGCCCTAAAGCCCGGCGTTCCTGGCGGTGCTCCGGCCGATCGCCGACCAGTCGATGTCCGCTCCCTCCTTGGCGATGGTCTCGAGGAGTCGGTCCCTGAGCAGGCTGAGCAGCGGCATCGGCGTGACGGACTTTTCCGCCGCCTCCCCCGCCAGCCGCATGTCCTTGAAGCCGAGCGGCGCAGCGAACCCGGCGGGGCGGAAGCTTTCGTTGACCAGGATCGGGCCGTAAGTCCGATAAACGGGTGCGTCGAACAGCGTGCCGGTGAGCACTTCGAGCAGCTTGGCCTTGCCGACGCCGCCCTTCTCGGCCAGGGCCATGGCCTCGCCCATGGTCTCGATCGCGGCCAGGATGGCGAAGTTTCCGCAGAGCTTGACCAGATTAGCCCCCGACGGCCGCTCGCCGACCTCGAACACCCGCTGGCTGATGGCCTCGAGTACGGGCCGCGCCCGCGCAATATCCTGCGCGTCGCCGGCCGTGACGACGAACAGTTTTGCCGCCGCCGCAGCCTCGGGTCGGCCGAACACGGGCGCGGAAATGAAGTGCTGGCCCCGGCCGGCGTGCTTCGCCGCGACGGCGTCCGTGGTGGCGACCGCAATCGTGCTCATCGAAACGTGCAAGGCATTCGCCGCGAGGCCCGCGATCAGGCCGTCGTCGCCGGATAGGACCTGGTCGAGCGCCGCGTCGTCCGCCAGCATGCTGAGCACGATCTCCCGCCCGTCGGCGGCCTGTCGCGGCGTGCGTGCAAGCGTCGCTCCGTTGCGAACAAGAGGTTCTGCCTTTTCCGGCGAGCGGTTCCACACCTGAAGATCATGGCCCGCCTTGAGAATATTCGCGGCGATGGCTGCGCCCATCTGTCCCAGTCCGAGAAAGCCGACTTTCATCTGCAGGTCCTTTCCGGTGGCGGCGGCCCTTGACAGCCATACCACGCGGGGAGTCGGCCGCCAAAGGCGAAGGGAGGCGCGGCGTTATTACGCCGCTGTTCCGGCTACGCCGTACAACGGCTGCGACGCCCTTGCCGCAGGTTCGCGGCTCCCGGCGCCGATTGGAGCGTCAGCGTCATGACGACGGCAGATTGCCTCGAGGTAGGAGCCGCGGGGAGGCGAGGATCTCGCTTCTCGATTCAAGATCGAGCGCCAGAGATGGACTGTCCTCGTTTCCTTGGTCAGCTTGGCTTTGACGAATTCCGGCGGACCGTGAAATCAAATTCGCATGGCGATGCCTGACTGGATAAAAGACGGAGCGATCCTTGGCCCGTTGCGCAACGCCGTACTTCTTCGCCAGATACGTCAAGAACATTGGCCCGAATGTGCCCCACCGGTAGTTTTCCGGTCGAATGTGGCCTTCGGTCAAATTCCTCCAGTAGAAGATGGCGGACTTTCTGGGCCCATAGAAAGGCGGCCGCCAGTTTACATGTGGTATCTCGCACAGTTCGCGAACCATGGCGGAGTTTGCCGGAAGCCGCAAAACGGCGCCGTTTATCGACGTCTCATGCTTCCACCCAAAGACATATTCGTCCCGAAAGTCGAGCGGCCGGATGAAATAGAGATCGAGATCGACCCAGTAGCCTAATCCCTTTGCCTGCATGGCATAGCGAAAGAAATCCGTGCCGAGCCCCAACCGCCGTCAAAATAATGAGCGAGCGCCTTGTATGGAACCACCTCATTTGCGTCACGAACCTGCACCCCACTGGGAACTCCGGCCAGTTTCTCCGCGGTATAGGAATAAAGCGTGAATGGGTGACCCACGGACAGCGCGGAGGCCATCGTAAGCCTCTCGACGTAGCCAAGCTGTTCGCCGATCCAAAGCGAGTTCAGCCGATCAACCACTTGCTTTCCCCTCCCAACCCTTTCGATCCCGGACTAATGTGGCTCGTTCAATGGGCGCTCCGCGCAAGTGCAATTCCGGCCTGTTCATCGTCGTCGCATCTGCGCTCGGCCGTCAAGGCCCTCAAGCGGTCGACGCCGAGTTTTGCGAGCATAATCGCGGGTGTTGCGCAGAGGCGAGCGAGGCGCGTTTCGGACTGATCGGACCGTCCATTTACAAGAGAACGTCGACGTGTTGGAGTTTGCCCAAATTCACTACAATTCCAGCCGCTATCGCGACCCGGTGGAATTTCGCCGCCGGATCCTGCGAGCGCCGCTCGGACTGGATTTCACCCCTGAGCAACTGGCGGAAGAACAAGCGGACATTCACATCGCCGCATATCTGGATGGCGAACTGGTCGGGTGCGTGGTCTTGACCGCCGTCGACGGGTCGCATAGTTCGGTCGTCAAGCTTCGCCAGATGGCCGTCGATCCCGGCCATCAGGGGCGCGGCGTCGGCGTGCAGATCGTCGCCTTTGCCGAAAAGCTGGCGGCGGATAGAGGATATCGGGAAATTATTCTGCATGCGCGCGAGACCGCGGCGCCCTTTTACGAAAGAGCCGGCTATGTCCCGACGGGCGATATTTTCAAGGAGGTGACGATACATCACCGGAAGATGGTCAAGCAGCTTGCCGCTCCCGGCTGAGCCGTCTCCCAGTCATTGCGACGAAGCAATTCAAGATCGCAGGGCGCGGCGGCATGGATTGCTTCGGCACTACGGGCCTCGCAATGACGAGGAATGGCAGACCCGTCATTGCGAGGACGCCGAGCGAAGCGAGGGGGACGAAGCAATCCACGCCGCTGGGCGCGGCGGCATGGATTGCCTCACCTTCGGCTCGCAATGACGTTAGCGAGGCTGGGAACCGGCCACAGTTGCGTCTCTCAGAAAGATGTGCCGGTCCCGTCCCTCCTCGGGGCCGCGGGCTGGCGGCGTATCGAGCTTCATGACGGCGCCTGCGCGAAACGACGGCCAGCGAGGCAGGCCCGCTCCGTTGGGATCGCCGGTCTTGACGAAATTGAGCCAATAGCTCGACGCGAGCGTCGCGAGCGACCGATCTGACTCCTCGATCAGCCATGGAAACGCGTCGAGATTATCGAACACGTAGAGGATCTCGCCGGCGTGGAACGCGCCGGCGTCGCGGCTCAAGCGTTCGCCGAACCAACCCTGCGGCGTCAGCGGCGCGCGGTCGAAGCGGAAGCGGAAAATCTCCGCCCGGCCTTGCGCCCTCTGCGCTTCGATCCAGGCCCAGGTCGGATGGACGATCGTGAGGTCGCCGCCGAGCGCGCGGGCGGAAGCGTTGTCTAGCTCGGGCGATCCGCCGGGATAGAAGCGAAGCGCCTCGTCCGTGCGCGCGCCAAAAATCCCGCGCACGAGATCGGCGTAGGGGCGCTTTGCGTGTCGCCTTGCAGGAGGGTGAAGTTGAAGCCCTCGTCCTTCTTCCAGCCGGCCATCAGCGGCACGTCGGACTGCTCTTGCGCCCGGAAAATCTCGGCGGGCGGCTTCGGCAGAAAGTAGCCGTCGACGATCGGGCGGTAGCCGAGGCCCGGCGCCGCGGCGAGAATAGCTTCGGCAGAGGCGGCGCGCAGCTCGGCCAGCGTCTTCGCGCCGACCTTGCGCATGAAGGCGAGGCCGTCGGCCTCCGCTCTTTCGAGCGGAGCCGGCGAGCGGCTCGGCGTTGCGAACATCGCGCCGCTCTCGCCGATCGCGCGGGCGAACAGGCCCTTGGCGAGCGGCGAAGCCATCAGCGCGCTCACCGCTTCGGAGCCTGCCGATTCGCCGGCGATGGTCACTTTCTCCGGATCGCCGCCGAACGCAAGAATGTTGCGCCTGACCGGCTTCCTCGCGCATCCCGAACTGACCGCCGAATCCGAACGTCGCGCATCCGGAAACTACGGCATGCTCGATCTCGTCGCGGCCCTCGGATGCGCTACGACGGAACGCGCCTCGCGGCGCGTGGAATCGTGGTCGTAACGCTGAACCACCGCCTCAATGCGCTGGGGCGGCTCCGAGCCCGAGCCGACGACGAAGCCGCCGCCATGAATCCAGACCATGACCGGGAGCCGCTCAGAGGTCTCCGGTTCGGCCGGCGTCCAGATGTTGAGATAGATGCAGTCCTCCGAGATTCCACAGACGAGCGGGTCGATGTCGTCGAAAACGACGCCCTGCAGCGAATTCGGCCCGAACTCGCTCGCCGAACGAACGCCGTCCCACGGCAGAACGGGGTGCGGCGGGCCGCCAGCGCGCAATCGTCCCCCCGGCGGGGCGGCGTAGGGAATGCCCTTGTAGGCGCGAACGCCACTCGCGCCCGCCGTCGGCGCCGCGAGCCTGCCGCCTTCGATGGAGAGCGTTTCCGCCGTCATCGGCTCACCCCGGAAACAGCGTCTCGCCGCCGTCGACCCGCAGGACCTGGCCATTGATGAACTTGCTTCTCGGGCTCGCCAGGAACCCGACCGCATCGGCGATCTCCGTCGGCTCGGCATAGCGCTGAAGCGACTTTTTCGCGGAATCCATCATCTCCGGATCGACGACCCGGGTCGCCTGGAAGCGCGCCGTCTTGGTCGCGCCCGGGCTCACCGCGTTGATGCGCACGCCTTCGGTCAAGACTTCCTTGGCGAGGCAGCGCGTGTAGTGGATCACGGCGGCCTTCAGCGCCGCGTAGATGACCCCGTTCGTCACACCGAAATGCGCCGCGGCGGAGGCGATGTTGATCACCGAGCCGCTTCCCGCCTTCACCATCGGCGGCACGAACGCCTGGCAGACCAGAATGGTCCCATACAGGTTGTTTTCGGTCAGCGCCCTGATGTCTTCGAGCGGAATGCCGAGCGCGTCGTTCGGGTCGGGCTTGCCGCCCGCAGCGCCGATGTCGCCGCCTGCGCAATTCACCAGGATGTCGAAGGTCCCGAGCTGCTCCTCGATTTCCTGTTTCATTTTTGCGACCGCCGCCTTGTCGCCGATGTTGCCGGTGACCGCGGCGACGCGTCCGCCGTGGAGGGCGATCTCCTTGGCGACGGAATCGAGGTCCGGGGCTTCGCCGTACTTGGCGGGGGCCGTGCGGGAAAGGTCATGGATCGCGACATCCGCGCCGAGTTCGGCCAGCCGTTCGGCCATCGCGCGCCCGAGGCCGCGGCCCGATCCGGTGACGAAGGCGATCTTGCCGGCGAGTTCCTTGGTCATTGCGTTCGTTCCCTTGAGGTTGAGCCGAGATCGATGCCGCGCATGTTGGCGGCGCTGCGCCGGATCATGGCGAGCTCATAGGCCTCGATCGCCGCAGCTTGGCGTCGAGATTGGAGAGGGGCTCGTCGAACAGGAAGAGCTTGGGGTCGCGCACCAGCGCGCGGCCCATCGCCACCCGCTGCCGCTGTCCGCCCGACAATTGTCCGGGCTTGCGGTTCAACAGCGGTTCGATCTGCAACAGCGCCGACACGCGCTTGACCGCCGCGTCCTGCTCGGCCTTCGGCACACCGCGGCTTTCCATGCCGAACGTGATGTTCTGCCGGGCGGTCATCGTGGGATAGAGCGCGTAGGACTGGAACACCATGGCGATGTCGCGATCCTTCGGCGCGACGGAATTGACCAGGTTCCCGTCGATGCGAATTTCGCCCTGGCTGACGCTCTCGAGCCCGGCGATCATGGCGAGAAGCGTCGACTTGCCGCAGCCGGACGGTCCGACGAGAGCGATGAACTCCCCAGTCTGCGCCTCGAGGTCGATGCCCTTGAGGACCTCGACCGCGCCGAAGCGCTTAAAGAGCCGCGAAATGCTCAGCGTCGCCATGTTCGTCCGATCATTTGATCGCGCCCTGGGTCAGGCCGCGCACGAAGTATTTGCCGCCGAAGAAGTAGATCAGGAGAGGCGGCACCGCGCCGATCAGCACGGCGCAGCTCGCGACGTCATAAGGGTGGGCGTTCATCTGACTGGTCGAGAGCGCGACCAGCGCCGCGGTGATCGGCTGCTGGGTTCCGCCGGTGAAGACGACGCCGAACAGAAATTCGTTCCAGATGCCGGTGAACTGCCAAATCACGGTGACGATCAGAATCGGCGGCGAGATCGGAAGGATGATCTTGTAGAAGATGCGCCAGAAGCCGGCGCCGTCGATGCGGGCCGCCTTGATCAGGTCGTCGGGGATATTGACGTAATAGTTGCGGCGGAACAGGGTCGTGAACGAGAGGCCCTGGATGATGTGAACGAGAATGAGGCCATAGATCGAGTTGGAAAGGCGGAGGTGCCCGAGGATGTATGCCCAGGGCAAGAGCGCGATCTGGCCGGGCATGAAGACGCCGAGGATCATACAGACGAACAACGTCTCGGATCCCGGGAAGCGCCACTTGGAGAGGATGTAGCCGCTGATTGCGCCGAGCAGGGTCGAGACGATGGTCGCGGGGATCGTCATGATCAGGGAGTTGTAGAAATTCCGCTTGATGCCTTCGCATGTGCCGGCGACGCAGTAATGCGCCCAGGCTTGGGGCCAAGCCTTGAACGTAAGGCTGTGCGGCATTGCGATAAGACCGTTGCGCGCGATCTCCGGCAATTCGCGGAACGAATTGGCGACGACGACAACCAGCGGCAGCAAATAAATCAGCGCGAACAGCCCGAGGAAGGCATAGATCGCGACCCGCTGAGCCGCATAGCGAAGGCTCGCCGCGCGAGCGTGCGGATCGAACGCGATGGGGTAGGTCGCGTCAGCCATGGGCCGCCGCCTGGCGCGAACGCCAAATCGTCCAGAGCGCGTAGGGCACGAGCACCACCGCGAGCGCCGCCAGCATCATGATTGCGGCCGCGGCGCCGACCGCGATCTCCCCGCGCTGGAACATGAGATCGTAGACGTAGTTCGCGGGAAAAGTCGTCGATATGCCCGGGCCGCCGCCGGTCAACGCGACGACGAGATCGAAGGTCTTGATGGCGAATTGCAGGAGAACGACGACGACCCCGGCGAAGATCGGCGCGATCGACGGCAGAATCACTTTGCGGTAGATGCGCGCGGGGCTCGCGCCGTCGATCTGGGCCGGGGGGCAATCGTGTTCCCTAACCTCATGATTTGTCCGCAACATGCAAGAGGCGAGGCGGAAGGCTGATTGCGAAAAACTAGAAAATTCAATGGCCGTCGCCAATGCGCCGCGTTTGCACTTCGGCTTGGCCCGCCTGCGTTCCGAAAGAGGTCGAGAATCTTATCGACCAGCCACTCCGCCGCCTCTTCAACCACCTGCGCCGGCAGGCAGGTCGCCGGGCCAAACACCTTCAGCAGCTCCGGGCTCACGCGAACCTCGCCCCTGTAACGGCCGGACGGCGTCACCTCAAAATCTCCCATCCGAAATATTGCGCCATCGACGAAGGCGAACACCTTCTCGTCGACGAGGGGCCGGAGAACCTCAATCGCGTCATAGACAAGCGAGTACCGTCCGAGCTTGTCGGCGTGCAGGTATCCGATGCCGAGGTAGGCTCCACGCGCCAACAGCTGCGCAGCCAGCCGGCCGGGATGATCGGATTCCGCTCTAAATCCTTCCATTCATCAATCCATGCGGGCCGCACCCCCAAATGCGACATCGAAACCAGATGCAGTCTTTCCAAGCTGGGATCGGACGGTCGCGTCGTCAGCCATAAATGCTCGGGATTGAGGCGGATGCCACTGAAGACGTGTTCATAGTCCATGGATAAGTCGGCCTCGCTCGCACTCATCCAGCGCCGAATATTTGCATCGGACATCGAGAGGCCAGCAAAGACGAGGCGTGTCGTCTGCGCGTGGAAGAGGAACAGCGTTTCAGGCCATGATGCCTTTGTGCTCGAAATTCGGAGATATTCGCTCTCAAGAAAAACCAGTCGATCCCTTAAATCTCTCGGGCGCGTAGACATCCGAGGCCCCGGCATGATTGTTCCGTGACAGTGAAATATGTTCGTC
Source organism: uncultured Alphaproteobacteria bacterium (assembly GCA_963758335.1). Classification (GTDB taxonomy): domain Bacteria; phylum Pseudomonadota; class Alphaproteobacteria; order Rhizobiales; family Beijerinckiaceae; genus Roseiarcus. The sequence continues at coordinate 78,774 of CAVWVF010000007.1, forward strand.
TTCTCCTTATATTGATGGTGTGCAATTTGCGAAGGCCGATTTACAGCTTTGTATTAATAGAGTGGATGCCCATGTGGACCAGGCCCCTTGTAGTGATCTCTTCGTAGAAAAATATAGATAAGTGTTTCAAGCAGAGTGTCCGCGTTGAACGTGATAATGGAATAAGGCTTTCGTCTCAGCCATCCCCTCATTTTTCGTCGCAGGCAATTTTGCAACCTCAGATACGTATCTTGATCCCGAGATACTCGTCTTGCGAGTCTTGCGGCGCCGGATTTTGCGTCGAGATTATCGCTGATGAGGGCGCGTCATTCCAAAAGCGGCGTTTTCGTTCCCCTGATCTCACGTTGAAGGGCCAAAAAGTGCCGAAATCAGGCCATTTTTCAAATGAGGGGATTCATGAGGGCTTTCGTTGGGCTTTCGCTGCGGAAATAAGAAATCGCACCACGCCAATTAGCGATGCTGAGCTGTATTTGCTTTCTATAAATTCACAAACCTCAATCACCCGATTTTTTGGCGCTCGTATCGGATTGTGCAAGACCTGCATCAAGTACTTCTCTATAGGCAAGCCTCTTACATCATTTTGCAGTTGTCCATACAGAATTGTTTCAAGCATCTCGTTAAATTCGTCCAACGTCCGTCCGGGGGCGGGCGTCGACATACGGGAGACATTCGAGCCGGCGCTCGAGCGGCCGATCTTCGCCGACAACGAAAGCAATTGCGCCGCGATCACCGAGATGACCTGGGGCGCGGCTGTCGGCTCGGAAGACTTTGTTCTGTTCAAGGTCGATGTCGGCGTCGGCGGCGCGATCGTCGTAGGCGGTCGGGTGCTCAGGGGCGCCGCCGGAGGGGCGGGCGAATTCGGCCACATGACGATCGATCCAGAAGGCGAACTTTGCCGCTGCGGCAATCGCGGCTGCCTCGAGCTTTCCGGAAGTTTCCTCAAGGCGCTGGAGCTCGCCTCACGGCTGCACGGCCGGCCGATCGACATCGATCGGCTCGTCGCCATGGCCAGGGCAGGCGATGTGGGCGCGGCGCGGCTGATCGCCGACACCACCACGCAGGCGGGCCGCGGCCTGGCGATGATCGGCGCGGCGCTCAATCCGCCCCTGTTCGTCATCGCCGGGCGGGGGGCGCTCGCCGGCGATCTCTTGCTTCAGCCGCTCATCGCGGCCTACGAGAAGCACACGCTCATCCGCCGCGAGGACGTGCAGGAAGCCATGCGCCCGAAATTCGTCGTAGGCCGCTTCACGGAAAACGATTCCCTGATGGGCGCGGTCGGTCTCGTGCTACGCCATCACGGACGATTGCGCTGAGGTTCCCGCCGGGATTGGGCGGCGAAAGCGATCCCGCGGTGTGGCGAAGATAAGGGAAAGGTCAGTCCATGTCGGGCCCTGGGCCTCTCGACCTGTTCTGGCGGACCGCGTTCCGCCTCGGTTTCCCGCTCGCCCGCGTCTGGTGGCGGCTGCGGCGCGAGCAGCATGAAGGCGCCCTCGTCGCGATCTACGTCGATCGGGCTCTTCTGCTCGTGCGCTCCTCCTACCGGGCCGAATGGAATTTCCCGGGCGGTGCCGTCAAGCGCGGCGAGACGCCCGAAGCTGCGGCGCGGCGCGAACTGGCCGAGGAGATCGGCCTCGTCGCGCCGCCTGAGCTCGGCCCGGCCGGCGAAGCCAGCGGCATTTGGGACGGCCGGAGGGATCGGGTGCACTTCTTCGAGCTCAGGCTGGATCGCCCGCCCACGCTGCACCTCGACAACCGCGAGATCATCGGGACGCGGCTGGCGTCGCCGGAGGAGATGCCGGGCATCGCAGTGACAGGCCCGGTCGGCGCTTATCTTGGCAGGACGGCCACCGCCCCCTGATCGAGGCCCGCGCTTTCGGATGCGTGACGGGATGGGCGCCTGCGTCGCGCGGCGCTGCGGCGTCTGTTCGGAGCGTTTCAGGCGTGGCCGATCGCCCGCGCCGCGTCGACGACATCGCCGAGGCTGGAGAAGCCTTTCGCGTCGACCAGCAGCTCGCGCGCGAGCCGCAGCCCCCCGCCTCGCAGCGCGCGCGCCGTTCCGGATCTGCAATGGCTTCCAGGTCTTCGACATGGGCGAGGCCGAGAATGCGGCGAATCATTTTTGCGCCGGCGAAGGCCAAAGTGTCCTCGAAGAGGCCACGCATGAATCGTCCGCGCTCTTTGTCCATCGTCAGACGGCCTTCCACGGACGCGAAAAGGTCGACGGGATAGGCGTCGCCCGAGCGAGCGGCGCGCCAAAGCTCGAGAAAGCGATCGTTGAACCCCGACCAGACATCCTCCGCCTGCCGCAGAATCCAGTCTCGATAGGCGTTGCGCGCGCCCGGCGCGACCTCGTGGCCCTCCTGGGCGAAAAAGGCGAGCAACAGATTGCCGATGACGGCGCCGACGTCGAAGCCGATCGGCCCGATGAACGCGAATTCGGGGTCGATGACGCGTGTGTCTTCGCGCGTCAGCATGATCGAGCCGGTGTGCAAGTCGCCGTGGATCAGCGCCTGCGCGCCCGTCATAAACTGATACTTGCGCTCCTGCGCCGCGATTTTCAGCGCGCTGTCCTTTTCGAACGCCCGCTTTTGCGCGTCGAGATAGGGGCGCGTCCAGCGATTGAGCGGCGCTTCGCGATAGGGGTCGGTGAAGACGAGATCTTCCGTGATCTTCCAGAGCGCGACGTTCGGAGCGAACAGCGCCACGCGCGCTTTATGCTCGGCCGCCGTTCCCGCCAGGACCGAAGTGTTGAACAGGGTCGCGGCGAGAAATTCGGCGATGTCGGCCGCGAAGCGCGGATATTCGACGCCTCGAATAAGGCCCTTGCGCATGATGACATGCGGCGAGAGATATTCCATGACGATCATCGCCTGAGCGCGGTCGAAGTGGAACACCTCCGGCGTGAGGCCGGGCGCATGGCGGGCCTGCTCAACGAGCGCGCTATATTCGAACCACGAACGCTCGAGCGGCAGCGGCCAGGACTCGCCCACCAGCCGCACGTAGGGCAGCGCCTGCTTGACCACGACGCCGCCGGCCGGACCTTCGACGATGAAGACGAGATTCAGATTGCCGTCGCCGACCTCGCGGACGCGCCATGCCGCGGCTGGCCGCCGAGCCGCTCGCGGACGGCCGGCGTCTCGGCGAGCGCGCCGGCGAGCCTCGATCCGTCGACGGGAGCATAGGCAGGCACTTTCGTTTATCCGCCTCGGCCGCCGATTCGCGCGGTGCGCAACCGCTCGGCATAGACGTTGATGATGAGCGCGACGAGCAGGATGATTTCGCGGATCAGGATCTTCAGGAAGCTGTCGATCTTGACGTAGTCGAGACCGTTGTTCAGCACGCCCAGCACGAAGAGGCCGACGATCGTGTTGCCGATGCCGCCGCGTCCGCCGAATAGGCTGGTGCCGCCGACCACCACCGCCGCGATCGCGTCGAGCAGAAAGGTGTCGAATTCGTTCTGTTGGGCGCTGCCGAAATAGGCGACGCCGATCATGCCGGCGACGCCCGAGCACATGGCCGAGATCACCATCACCGCGCCGACGATGAAGCGAACGTTGACTCCGGAATATTCCGCGGCCTCGCGATTGCCGCCGACCATATAGACGTAGCGGCCGAACCGCGTGTAGGTCAGCACGAGATGCGCGACGAAGAGGAAGATCGCCGCAACGATGATGATCCAGGGAACGCCGCCGAGCGACTTGGAGCCGAGGGTCAGAACGAGGCGCGGCACGCTATAGGCGATCTGGCCGCGCACCAGAACCGCCGAAATGCCCGCGCCGATCTGCATCATGGCGAGCGTCATGATGAAGGACGGGATGCCGATGCGGGTGACGCCGAAAGCGGTCATGAGGCCGAGCGCGCAACAGGCGACGAGCGCGAGCACGATCGCGATCGGGCCGGGCGTCGGAAGGTTCGCGATGTTCACGTAGTCCGGCTGCGCCGTGAAGAACGTGAGCACGATCGCCGTCGCGTTGGCGATCGCGCCGACGCTGAGATCGATCTCGGCGGTCAAGATGACGAAGGTGAGGCCGACGGCGATGATGGCGGTGACGGAAACCTGCTGGAGAATGTTTTCCAGGTTGCCGAGCGACGCGAAGGACGGGCTTGCCACGCTGAAGAAGAGGACGAGGCACAGGAGCGTGATGAACGGCGCGATGTTGCGCAATTGATTGCGCAGGAAATCCCCGAACTGGAAGCCGCGGGCGGAGCTCAAGTCGGCGCCTAGCGTGTTCATCGAAGTCAAAGTCCCATCGTCAGGCAGCGGCCAGCAGGCGATCCTTGCTGATCGCCTCGCTCGCGAACTCGTGGGCGATCTCGCCCTTGCGCATCACCAGAACCCGGTCCGCGAGCGAAAGAACGGTCTCCGGCTCGGTCGAGAAGACGATGATCGCAATGCCTTGATCGCGCAGCGCGCGGACAATTCTGACCACGTCCTCTTTCGCGCCGACGTCCATGCCTCGCGTTGGCTCGGCGAGCAAAAGGATTCGCGGCGAATGCGTGAGCCATTTGGCCAGCGCGACCTTCTGCTGGTTGCCGCCTGACAGGCTGCCAAGGCGCCATTCGGCCTCGGGCGGACGGATGTCGAGATTCTTGATCTGCGCCTTGGCGATCTCCCGTTCGCGATCGGGCTTCAGCAGCAGCGAGACAGGCGCCCCAGGACCGCGATCGAAATGTTCCTGTAGACGGGCTCCTCGGCGAACAGCATCGAACGCCGGCTTTCGGCGACGAAGGCGACGCCCGCCTTCTTTGCCGCCGTGGTGTTGGTCAGCGACTTGACCTCGCCGTCGATGTCGAGCGCGCCGGCGTCGGGGCGGAGGCGACCAAACAAGGTGCGCGCCAACTCGAGCTGGCCGCAACCCATGAAGCCATAAACGCCCAACACCTCGCCGGCGCGAGCCTCGAACGTCAGATCGCGATAGGCGGGCGAGAGCGTCAGCCCTTTGGCGCGCAAGACGACCGGCGCCGCCGGCCGGCTATGGAGCCTGATCTCGCCCAGGTAGCTTTCCTCCAGCTCCTCGCGACCCGCGCCGGACCCAGCCCTTGTCGATGGCGGGGGTGACTTCGTTCGTCGCGACCTTGCGGCCGTTGCGAAAGATCGTGATCGCGTCGGAGATCTTCAGGATATCGTCGAGGAAATGAGAGATGAAGATTATGCTGCGCCCGCCCTGGCGCAGTTTGGCGAGCACGCCGAACAGACGTTCGATCTCGGGCGGCGACAAGGCCGACGTCGGTTCGTCGAGAATGATGATCCGCGCGCCCGAGAACAGCACGCGCGACAGTTCGACCAGTTGTTGCACGCCGATCGGAAAATCGCCCAGACGCGCCCGCGGATCGATGTCGAGCCCGAGATTCTTCAATTGCTCGGAGGCGGCCTCGGCCATCCGCCGCCAGGCGACGACGCCGAAGCGATCGATCGGCTGGCTTCCGAGAAAGACGTTCTCGGCGACGCTCAGTTCCGGCGCGATGCTGAGCTCCTGATGCACCATTCCGATGCCGGCCGCCCGCGCGTCGCGCGCGGATCGGAAATGCGCGTCCTTGCCGTCGACGCGCATGCGGCCGGAATCCGCCGTATGGACGCCGGCGATGATTTTCATCATCGTGCTCTTGCCCGCGCCGTTCTCGCCGGCCAGTCCATGGATCTGTCCGGCGAGCAGCGTGAAATCGACGCTCCGCAGCGCCTGGACGCCGCCAAACGACTTCGAGACATCCGTCAGTTCGAGCAGCGCCACGGGGCCCTTGTCAGCAGTTCAGATGAGGAACTGCTCCTCCATCCAGAGCATGCCGTCTGCGTTGGGCTTGGTGACGACCGGACCGTCGGTGACGATGTTCTTCGGGATGTCCGTGCCCGTCTTGGCGCCATTGATGACCGCCGACACCCCCGCGATGATCGCTCCGCCATGGATGCGGCAGGACGGATTGCGGACGGTCGCGTACATCTGGCCGCCCTGCACGGCCTTGATCGCGGGAGGCATGGCGTCGACGCCGCCGATCTTGGTCTCCGTGCGGCCTTTGGCTTGCATCACCTTGTAGGCGGCGAGCGCCATGTCGTCATTGTGGAAGAAGGCCGCGTCGATCTTCGGATACTTGGTGAGCAGCGTCTCCCAGATGCGCGCGACCTTGGTGACGTCCCAGTCGGCCGGCTGCTCGTCGAGCACCTGAATCTTGGGGAACTTGGAGACGACGGAGTGGAAGCCCTTGGCCCGCCCTTGCGCGCCCGTATGGCCCAAGGCGCCCTGGGTCATCACCATCGTGCCTTCGCCGTTGATCGCATTGACGAGCGCCTGAGTGACCGAGGCCCCCATGAACTTGTTGTCCGGCGCGAGGAACGTCAGGACATTGATCGTATCGAGCGGCGCGATCAGCGTATCCATGTCGATGACCGGCGTGCCGGCCTCGATCATTTTGTTGACCGGCGCGGTCAAGGTGCCGATGCCGAAGGCCTGAATCGCGACGAAATCCCACTTCTGCGAAGCCATATTGTCGATCGCCGCGCGCTGCTTGACCGCGTCGAGCTGTCCGTCGAACCAGGTGACGTCGACGTTGAACAGATTACCCCAATATTCGGCGGCCTGCTTGCCTTGCGCGCACCAGGTCGCCTGCAATCCGGCGTTGGAGAAAGCGGCTTTCAGCGGCCGAGTGGCCTTGCCGGCCTCCTTGGCCATCGCGGCGGCGATGAGCGGATTGGCACCCAATCCGCCGAACAGAGCCGCCGCCCCGGCGCCGATTGCGCCAGCTCGGAGAAGATTGCGCCGGTCCTGCAAAACGCTTGTCGTCGAGTCTGGCATGGGTTCCTCCGGCGGTCGCCGCCGTTGTTGGTCACGCGAGCTAGTAGCATGCCACAGAAAACGTATTCTGTTCAACAAGCTGGTCGTGTCCGGTGGTTCTCGTTTCTGGTTCGGCGCACGGTTTACGGCGACGTGGGTCTCGGGGCCGCCGTCTCGTCACCGTCACCCGAGATCCTCCGAAATGCTGCCGAATCAATGCGAAGTCAGGGGAAGGGCGGCATTTTGAACGTGATCAATCACACGGGGGGGGGGGTCGTCGACGGCGGCCAATCCGGATGTTCCCGTCACGGTAGTGCATTATCCCTGTGAGGGCTAAAGAAAGCTGTAAGTCCTTCGGTTCGGTCCCGAATTGGGATGGCTCCGATAAAGGGATCGCCCAAGGAACCGAACGCGTCTGAGAGCGTGTGATGGCGGAGCAGAACGCCGCCATCGGCGTCGCGATCGCGGGGCGCTACCCCCGACAATAAGCGCTTTTGCCGGCGACTTATTTTGTCGACGGCGTAGGCGGCAAGGAGGTTGTTCGCCTCTAGCGTGCAGCCGGCTGCCGGCTCATTTCCTCGAGCAGCGGACGCAGCGCGTCGAGTTGGGCGCCGAAACCGGCCCAGTCCCCGGCCTTGAGCCGATCAATGGCCCGATCATAGTCCGCGAGCGCCTGCCGGGCTTGCTCACCCGCCGGGCCCGAAGGCGGAGGACCGGCGACAGACGGCAAGCCCGGGGCTGGGGCGGTTTGCTTGAACAACGCGGCGAGCGCCGCGGGGAGCGTCTCCTCCATCACCACACGCTCGCCGTAGGCCGCAATCACCCGCTTGAGCTCCGGCAGCTGGCCGGACTGCGCGCGGAGATAGAGCGGCGACACGTACAGGATCGAGTTGCCGATCGGCACGACCAGCAGATTGCCGCGAATGACCCGCGAGCCCATCTGATTCCAAAGCGAGATTTGCTGCGAGATCTCGGTGTTCTGATTGATGCGGGCCTCGATCTGGAACGGCCCGTAAACCAGCTTTTCCTTCGGGAACTCATAGACGATGAGCTTGCCGTATTCGGGCAGGTCGCAGCGCGCGGCCAGCCAGGCGATCATGTTCTCTCGCTGGCTCGGCGTCATGGGCAGCATGAGGAAGAACTCGGTGCGCGATTCGCCGGGCAGGCGCATCATGATGTAGTAGGGCGCCATCCTGGTCTCGCCGCCGCCGCCATTCGCCTCATCGAGAGCGGCCGGCTCGCGAGGAAATTGCCAAAGGTCCTCGCGATTGTAGAACACCTCGGGCGCGTCCATGTGATAGGCGCGGTACTGTAGGGCTTGGATATAGAAAAGGTCCTCGGGGTAGCGAATGTGCTTTTGCAGATCCTGTGGCATCGCGTCGAACGGCTTGAACAGCGAGGGGAAGATTCGACGGTAGGTCGCGACGATCGGATCGGCCGCGTCCGTTACATAGAATGTGACCGTCCCGTTGTAGGCGTCGATGACGATCTTCACTGAGTTGCGAATGTAGTTGATATCGCCGCGGCCGGGTTCGGGCTTGGCGTAGGGGAACCAGGCGCTCGTGGCGTAGGCGTCCTGAATCCAGTAGAGCCGCCCTTCGCTGATCGCCATGTAAGGGTCGTGGTCGAGTTGCAGAAACGGCGCGATCGTCTCCATGCGATCCGTGATGTTGCGATGAAGCATGATCTTGCTTTCGCCGGCGATGTAGCCGCTGAGCAGGATGTTCACGTCGCCGAAATACCAGGCGAACAGGGACCTCCAGCCGATGCCGCCGATCGGGACGCCGTCCGCGCCATCGTAACGCGTGTAGGCGTTGTCCTTTCCCTTGGGGTAGTCGAACTCGGGCGTGGCGCCTTTGACGATCACGTAGCCGGCGGCGCTTTGTCCGAAATAGATGCGCGGCTCGGTTATCGGCGGACCGCCGGCAGCCACCGGCGGGATGTCCTTCAGGTAGAAGACCGGCAGGCCCTCGGCGGACTTCTGGGTGACCGGGGACATCACCACCCCGGCGCCATGGGTGAACAGGAGATGCAGGTTGACCCAGGTTTGGGCGTTGGCTGACAGCAGCGAAGGGTAAAGCTCGCGCGGCGAGAGCATGACCTGCTGATAGGAGTCGCCGAGATGGTAGCGATCGACATCGACGTCGAGGAACCGGTAGTAGGTGCGGATCTCCTGCAGCTGCGCGTAAGTGTCCAGCAGCGGCCGCCAGTCCCATAGCCGGATGTTCTGGACCGTCCCGCTGTCGTTCTGCAGCGACTGAAAAGTGAGATCCTCCGCGGGGAATGGTTTCACCGTGATCTGACCGAGGTTGTACGCTTCCCGCGTGAGAGCGATGTTGCGCTGGATGTATGGCGTCTCCAACTGCAGCTCGCTCGGCTTGACATAGAAGCGCTCGATCAGCGCAGGGACCGCCTCGGCAAATATGAGCGAGCCGCCGAACACCAGCAAAGCCGCTGTGATGACGAGGCGGACCGAGCGCAGCCGCACGTTGGCGAAGGCGCCGACGGCCGCAACGGCGGCAAGGACAATGAGCAGCCAGAGCGCCGGCAGCTCGACATGAACGTCGGAGTAGCCGGCCCCGACGACGACGCCGTTGTCGTTGTAGAGCAGGAGGTAGCGGTCCAGCGCATAGGCCCAGGCCTTGATCGCGAAAAAGAGGCCGAGCAGCGTGGAGCCATGCGCGATCGCCGCGGCTGAAACGCTCCAGGGCTGAGTGTCCAGGCTGATGTCGTCGTGCAGGAAATAAATTGCTCCGGCCATGAGCGCGGCCAAGAGGAGGATCCACAGCAGCAAGTTCTTGACCGCGACGTAGACCGGCAGCGAGAACAGGTAGAAGCCGACGTCCTTGCCGAACAGCGGATCGGTCCGGCCGTAGGGCGCCTGGTAGATGAACCGCAGGATGAGGTCCCACCGGCCGGCCTCGCCCAAGGCGATCATTAGTCCGAGGATGATCGCAACGGCCAATACGAGCAAACGCCACACCAGCGGCGAAACCTGAATTCCGTACGACGCGGCCCATGGCCCCGGCGATGCCTGAAAGGTCACGAAGGCCGGATTGAAGGCTGCCGGAAGCCGCAAGCCCGGCCTCGATGCAGACCGAAGCGCCAAGGTTGCGTTCGCCCAGAGGAGCAGGGTCGAGACTCCAAAGACGACCACGAAGAGAGCGGCTTTCGTGGCCAACGCCGTCCAGAAGACGCCGACGTAGCCGATCGAAGAGAACCACGCCCAATCGACCACGACGCCGCTGACGCGCCCGAGCGCGATGAGGGCGACGGTTACGGCGATCGCCACGCCAATGCGTCTCAAGGGCATGTTCCCTCCAGGTCGGGCGGTCAGGTGCTGACTGAGCGCCGCCGCCGTTTTCGCAAGCCGCCACGAATTGGCGCCTACGCGAGCCGGCGTCAGACAGGGCCGTCATTTGGGCTGACATTTCCCCCGAATGGCCGCCCAACCGATGACGAGGTTCGCCCGTTCTTGCTTTTCGGGCAAGCGCCGGGTTCCCTGCGAAGCGCGCCCACCCGGTCGCCGCAGGCTAAGCCGGCTCAGCCAGGACGCGTTGGTAAAGGCCTTTCCCACTCTGCCCTACGACTTCACAGCCGAGTGGCCCTCATCGAGCGGGGCTCATTTCGAGAAATAGGCAAGCGTCACCGTAATACCACCGTAATACCCCGAGCAATTCGGGATTGAATAAAGCGTCCGGAATGCCAATTCGGGGCAGATATTTCCTCACTTGTTCTTCGCCGGTCTTGCTCTCGCGAGAACAGCGGTTAAATCAGGCCAAGCGTTGATAGGGGCCTTGACGTGACCGAGGGCGCGACCCAAGAGCCGCCGACAGTGACTGGCTTCGCCGCCAAGTGTGCGATCGCGGTTCTTCGTAAACACAACATCGCCGTCCAGCCGTTGCTGCGTCGCGCCGGTTTGGCCGAACACGCCTTCGACAATCCGCGGCATCGCGTATCCGCGGTGGGTCAAGTCAAATTTCTCGAATGCGCCGCCGAGGCGATGGACGATTCCGCCTTTGGGCTGCACCTCGCCGAGCAGACAACCCCGCGCGAGGTCGGGTTGCTGTTCTACGTCGTGTCCGCCGCGAGAAATTTCGGCGAGGCGTGGGAGCTCTTTGCGCGCTACTGCCGCATTGTCAACGAAAGCGCGCGCTTGAAAATCTCGCGACAGCGAGGAGGCGTCGTCGTCGAGATCAGCTTTGTTGGAATCCCCCGGCATCGCGCGAGGCAAATCACGGAGTTTCAGATCGCGCTGGTTCTAAGGGTTCTCGGAGAGATCACAGGTTGCGGCATTCGACCGACTCGAGTCGCCTTCGCACATCTGCGCAGCGCGGACTTGCGGGAGTTCGAACGCTCCTATGGGTGTCGCGTCGAGTTTGGAGCCCCATCGGATCAACTGGAGTTTTCGAACGAAACATTCGCTCTTCCGCTAATTACCGAAGACCCGAATTTGCTGGAGACGCTGCGGCCGTTCTGCGATGAGGCGGCGAGAGCACGCCACACCGCGATGGGTTCAGTCCGTGCTGCGGTCGAGAACGAGGCTCAACGACTGTTGCCGCATGGTCGGGCTAACGCGGAAACGGTCGCCAAGGCTCTGGCCTTCAGCACCAGAACTCTTTTGCGCAGGCTATCGGCTGAAGGAACGACCTTCGCGGAGGTCGTTGACCAGTTGCGCTGCAGCCTTGCGCTCGAGTATCTCAAAGAGGCAGGCTTTACATTGACGCAAATCGCATGGCTCCTGGGCTACGAGAGTCCGACCTCGTTCAATCATGCCTTCAAGCGCTGGACGGGCCATACGCCATCCGCCGCCCGAAAGGAGAAACGGCTTCCCGAGCCGCCATAGGCCCGGCCGCGCCAGAGAGCGTGATGCGACGTGATCGAACCAACGTCGTCATCGCGAGCGCGAGCGAAGCGATCCAGACTTTCCGCCGCGGCCTCAGCGACAGAATCGCGCGCCGATCCTTGCTTCTAAGCACGTCCTGGGCCGACGGTGGAAGCGGAACCGCTGGATCGCCGCGCTTCGCTCGCGATGACGGCCGCCGAGCTCAGGCGTTCAAGTTCAGATAGGTCGCACCAGTCGGGATTGAGGGCCTCGATCAAGGCGAGTTTCGTTGCGCGGCTGCCGGATTTGATCTGCTTCTGGCGGGCGATCGCGTCGACCATGCGACCATACGATTCGAACCAGACGAGCATCTTGCAGCCGTACCGTTTCGTGAATCCGTCAACTGCTCCGATGCGATGCTCGTATGCGCGTCGGCTGATGTTCGAGGTCACGCCGACGTAGAGCGTACCATTGCGCTTGTTGCCATCATGTATGCGCACGGCTCTGGGCGAGCTCAGGTTGGGAATTACGGTGACAGTGCGCCGGGAGGCCGGCGAGGAGTAGGTGGTGCAAGTCCACTACGATGAAGGAATAGCGAACCACATCGGCCCCGAGCCGTGCGTCGTCGGCCGCGAGGCCGGGGGCGAAGCGTCGGCAGGGGTGCGTATAGGCCAGCCATTGAGCCGCGAAAGAATCAATCGGGACGCCGACGCCGTTGTCATGAGCGGAAGGCGAAACGGGGGTGCGCGTCAACGCGAGCGCATGTCCGGTCCTGCGTGGTCGAAGACCCTGGCATGTACGTAAGCTCCTCGACCGGAAACCGGGAGACCTCGACCCCCGGGTTAAACCTGGGGGTGAGCGGTCCGCATCGGGAAGGCGACGAGCCGAAGCCGATGATGCACGGGGACGAGGGGTCAGGCCCCGCCATAGTAGCCGTGAAGCGAGCGAACGAGGCCGGGCGACCGGCGGAGGAGTTCGTGGAGCCAAGGGCGGGGGCCAAGGAGAACGCGCAACAGGACGGCACGCCCCGAACACCGAGCCGGCAAGGCGCGTCCCACGGCCTGGAACGCGTACGGCAAGCTGTACGCTCCGCCGTCAACCATCCAAGGGGGGAGCCGGATGCCTTAATCGGGCCCGTCCGGTTCTGTGCGGGGGGCGCTCAGCAATGAGCGTCCCTACCGCGATTGTACTCTATTCCCTTTTCTGCGGGCGGGATGATGCGCCCGAGGCCCGTAGAGCGTGATCGCCGTGCTTTCCCGTGGAAGCGCCCTGTTCCCGCGCAAAACATTGCCTGTAATCGCGCAAAACCTCCCTGTTCTCCAAATTCAAGTTCCCTGTTATCTCGCCCCCAGCAGCGGTCGGCGACGCTTCGGGCGACGTCCGCGGCTCGTCGGCGCCGCGGCGGCTCCCCGCCGGCGCCCCCTCTCGTAACTCCGCATCTGGCGATTTCCCGCCCGTCCACAGACTTCCATTGCGAGGTGTGAAAATTCTTGGCGAAAGTCGGACTTTGTGCTACATTTGTTCTCCATCAGTAAGGCGGCCGATCAACGGTGCGCTCCGTTCGGCGGCGCGCCCCGAGCTCAAGTGGGAGACGGCAGGATATAGAGCATCCTTGGAGGCCTCTCGCTCATGCGAGAGGCCTCGGACGAAGAAAGTCGAGGCATGGAGGTCGCAAAGTCCCGTCCTCTTGTAACCGGGGCGAATTTCCGGGCGGCGTTAGCTTGGGGCGGGCCTGACGAGAGTTGCGAGATCGGGGATTTCGGGGCCTGGAATGGCGAGGCGAGCGCCGAGATAGTCGAAGAAGGGGATTTTGAGCTTCCTGCAGGTCTTGGCGAGCCCGAGCATGACGTCGCGGGCGTCGCGGCCTCTGTCGCTGAGGGTCCCGCCGGAGATTTTGCGCTTGGTGACGAAGACGCGGATGTCGTTTTCCGAGGCGTTGGTGTGCAGCGGAATATGGGGATGGTCGAGGACGCGCAAGAGATCGTCCTTGAGGCGAAAGAGGCGCCTGAGCAGGCTGTCGAGGGTGGCGTAGCCGGTTCTGGAGCGGTTGAAGATGCGGTCGAACTGCGCCCGCAAACGCTCGGCTTTCTCGAGGCTCGGGGCGAGCTTGTATTCTTTTAAGGCGCGATAGAACCACCAGATCATGCGCCGTGCGACCTCGATCGCGTTGCGCTGCTTGTCGTTGGCGGGGATGAGCTTGTGGACCAGGCGTTCGGCGTGCACCCAGCACAAGGCGTGTTCGCCGACGCGGAACTGGCCGGCGCCGTCTGACACGACGATGGCTTGGCCGAGCAGGCCTTGCTCGCGAACGGCGCCCCACAGAGCACCCTCGCTGGCGACCCGCACCGGATCGGGGGTGATCCTGAGATCGGCGAATCCGAGCGCGTTCAGATGGCTCGTCCAGTCTTCGTGAGACGCAAAAAGCCGCGTCGGATGGCCCGCGAGCGTGTCGATGAGGCTGAGGCTCAGATTGCAAGCCCGCATGTAGACGAGCGCCGCCTCGTTGACCACGTAAGAGGCCGCGCCGCCCAGGAGATTGCGCAGGAACGCCAGGCGGGACTTGCTCGGGCCGGTTCGAAACGTGGTGAAGCTGTCGGAACCGATCTGGGTCGTCACGCCGCTCTTGCCTCGATGGCGGGCGCCGGTGTCGTCGACCGTGACGAAGGAAGCGCTGCTCAATCCGGTCTTCAGCACCTCGGCGTCCTCAGCGCGGAACGTCTCGAGCCTGGCGGCCAGCAGGCGCACCACCTGGCGTTTCGAAATCACCACGCCGACGCCGTTCAGCAGCGCCAGAATCCGCTCGCAGGTCATCTGTCCCTGAAAGTGCAGCATCAAGATCAGGCGCTGAAGATGCGGGCCATAGCCACCGACGATCCCGGGATCGAGCGGCGCGATCAGAGTCTTCCCATCCGGCGTTTGCCAGCGCTCGCGCCGATAGCGGGTCACCAAAGGATTCAGAACCAAGTCCTGAACGACGATCTCTTCGTAGCCCTTGTGGCGGGAACCCGCTGGCGCGTCGACCTTCACCTCGATGGTTTGCGTGACCGTCAGCTTGTCCAGGTTGCTGCCGCGCCGCTGCGTCGACCGCCCGCCCTTGGGCGCGTTCGCTTGCGAATCCGGTCGGTCCGTCGCCTTGTCCATCCCCGAGGGTTTCTGCGGCGGCCGCGGCGGCAGTTTCTTCAATCGCGCCAGTTCGTCCTTGACCGCCTGATGCTCGACCCTCAGCTTGGCCAACGCCCCGCTCACCTTCTCGTACTCCGCCTGAAAGCGGGTCACTTCGCCAATCAAAGTGCGAACCAGGCCGATGAGCTCGGCCGGCGTCATGCGCTCAAGCGGATCACCCAAATCAACGGACATCCCCAGCTTGAATCATACTTTCCGACGCTTGACTCCCCCCTTCCGCCCGGAAATTTGCCCCGATTACTAAACCGGGTAACCGGGGCGAATTTCCGGGCGGCGTTAGCTTGGGGCGGGCCTGACGAGAGTTGCGAGATCGGGGATTTCGGGGCCTGGAATGGCGAGGCGAGCGCCGAGATAGTCGAAGAAGGGGATTTTGAGCTTCCTGCAGGTCTTGGCGAGCCCGAGCATGACGTCGCGGGCGTCGCGGCCTCTGTCGCTGAGGGTCCCGCCGGAGATTTTGCGCTTGGTGACGAAGACGCGGATGTCGTTTTCCGAGGCGTTGGTGTGCAGCGGAATATGGGGATGGTCGAGGACGCGCAAGAGATCGTCCTTGAGGCGAAAGAGGCGCCTGAGCAGGCTGTCGAGGGTGGCGTAGCCGGTTCTGGAGCGGTTGAAGATGCGGTCGAACTGCGCCCGCAAACGCTCGGCTTTCTCGAGGCTCGGGGCGAGCTTGTATTCTTTTAAGGCGCGATAGAACCACCAGATCATGCGCCGTGCGACCTCGATCGCGTTGCGCTGCTTGTCGTTGGCGGGGATGAGCTTGTGGACCAGGCGTTCGGCGTGCACCCAGCACAAGGCGTGTTCGCCGACGCGGAACTGGCCGGCGCCGTCTGACACGACGATGGCTTGGCCGAGCAGGCCTTGCTCGCGAACGGCGCCCCACAGAGCACCCTCGCTGGCGACCCGCACCGGATCGGGGGTGATCCTGAGATCGGCGAATCCGAGCGCGTTCAGATGGCTCGTCCAGTCTTCGTGAGACGCAAAAAGCCGCGTCGGATGGCCCGCGAGCGTGTCGATGAGGCTGAGGCTCAGATTGCAAGCCCGCATGTAGACGAGCGCCGCCTCGTTGACCACGTAAGAGGCCGCGCCGCCCAGGAGATTGCGCAGGAACGCCAGGCGGGACTTGCTCGGGCCGGTTCGAAACGTGGTGAAGCTGTCGGAACCGATCTGGGTCGTCACGCCGCTCTTGCCTCGATGGCGGGCGCCGGTGTCGTCGACCGTGACGAAGGAAGCGCTGCTCAATCCGGTCTTCAGCACCTCGGCGTCCTCAGCGCGGAACGTCTCGAGCCTGGCGGCCAGCAGGCGCACCACCTGGCGTTTCGAAATCACCACGCCGACGCCGTTCAGCAGCGCCAGAATCCGCTCGCAGGTCATCTGTCCCTGAAAGTGCAGCATCAAGATCAGGCGCTGAAGATGCGGGCCATAGCCACCGACGATCCCGGGATCGAGCGGCGCGATCAAAGTCTTCCCATCCGGCGTTTGCCAGCGCTCGCGCCGATAGCGGGTCACCAAAGGATTCAGAACCAAGTCCTGAACGACGATCTCTTCGTAGCCCTTGTGGCGGGAACCCGCTGGCGCGTCGACCTTCACCTCGATGGTTTGCGTGACCGTCAGCTTGTCCAGGTTGCTGCCGCGCCGCTGCGTCGACCGCCCGCCCTTGGGCGCGTTCGCTTGCGAATCCGGTCGGTCCGTCGCCTTGTCCATCCCCGAGGGTTTCTGCGGCGGCCGCGGCGGCAGTTTCTTCAATCGCGCCAGTTCGTCCTTGACCGCCTGATGCTCGACCCTCAGCTTGGCCAACGCCCCGCTCACCTTCTCGTACTCCGCCTGAAAGCGGGTCACTTCACCAATCAAAGTGCGAACCAGGCCGATGAGCTCGGCCGGCGTCATGCGCTCAAGCGGATCACCCGAATCAACGGACATCCCCAGCTTGAATCATACTTTCCGACGCTTGACTCCCCCCTTCCGCCCGGAAATTTGCCCCGATTACGTCCTCTTGCTCTAACCCCTTGAAAACACTCAAAACGGCAATGGGTAGGCCTTGTAACGAGTTGGCATGAATGTGCGGTCGGCGCCGCCTTCGCTTGGCGCCGGCGCCATTCATCCTTCCCGGCCGCCGGCAGAAGCGTGAAGACGCCGGGCTCGCCGAATGTGCGGCATCGACTCGGCGGGCGCCGGCTTGGCCCGCGGGCCGGCGGTCAGCGCCGAAATGGCGCCGCAACCCGTTGGAATCGCACGAAACGCGCCCGAAAATGGCGCGTCCCCCGGAGGCCGACGGGCGCGCCTACGCACAAATGATGGGGACGCGCCCTCAAACGCTCTATGGACTGGCGGATTCGCCGGTCGGCCTGGCAGCCTGGCTCTTTGACCATGGTGACGGTTATGGCCAGCCGGCAGCGGCGATCACCTCGGCCGTGCTCGGGCGCACGGTCACGCCAAGCGCTTTTACGGCGGTCTGGGTTGGAGGCTCGACGCCGACTTCGTCATAGGTGACCAATTTCGGGTCGTACAGTTCACGCCCCCCGGCTCATCATGCTCGATCCACTTTGGCACGGCTCGCACGGGAGTCACGTCGGCGGCGCCGGGCTCGGCACAAGGACTGTATCTCGTCGTGTCCGACATCGAGGCGGCGCGCGCTGAGCTCGTCGATGGTGGAGTCGACGTGAGCGAACTGTTCCACCGTGTCGGCAGTGGAGACCGCCTCAGCGGCCCGGATCCGGCGCGGCGCAGTTACAGCTCGCTCGCTTCGTTCAGCGATCCGGACGGCAACGGCTGGCTGATCCAGGAGGTCACCGCGCGATTGCCCGGACGGGTGGACGCGGACGGCGCGACATTTACCTCGCCGACCGAGGTCGCGACCGCGCTCCGACGAGCGGCGGCCGCGCACGGCGAACATGAAAAGCGGACCGGCCAGCACGATACAGACTGGCCGGACTGGTACGCCGAGTACATCGTGCGGGAGCAGGCCGGCAAGCCGCTGCCGTCATGAGCAGCGGCTACGAATTGACAGGGCCGTCCAGAAAGGTGATCGAGACCGCCTCTGGAGGAGTGATGACCACCGCAAGCACTGCTGGATCCACCCAGCGCGAACCGGAACTGCTTGGCCAGACCGTCGTCGTCATCGGCGGCAGCGCCGGCATCGGGCTGGAAACCGCCCGGCGAGCCCGCGCCGAGGGCGCCAGCGTCATCCTCACTGGGCGCAATCCCGAACGGCTCGAGCAAGCAGCGGTCGAGCTCGACGCGCAGCGCACCGCGGCCTTCGACGCCAACGATCCGGCCTCCCTGCAGTCGTTCTTCCAGGATCTCCCAACCCCGATCGACCACGTGATGGTCACCGCCGGCGCTCCCCACTCTACGGGCCTCCGCTCGCAATGCCGCCGGAGGAGATGCGACGCGGCCTCACCGAGCACCTGTTGCTCGCGCTCGAGGTCGCACGCGGCGCCGCCGGCAAGGTCAGGCCGCCCGGCTCCCTGGTCTTCATGGGCGGCACGGGCGCGCGCCGCCCGCGCGCTGGCCTCGCAATCGCCTCGACAGCCACCGTCGCGTTCCCCACCCTCATCGCCAACCTCGCGCTCGATCTCGCGCCGATCCGCGTCAACCTGATCGCCGCAGGCTTCGTCGACACACCCCTGTCCGCATCAATCCTCGGCGACGACCTCGACAAGCGACGCGACGAGCTCCGCGCGACGCTGCCCATCAGGCGTGTCGTCGGACCGGCCGACGTCGCCGCGCTCGCCGTTCACATCATGAGCAACACAGCACTCACGGGCGCGACGTACGACATCGACGGCGGCCAGCAGCTCATCTCGTGATGAACGCAGACACTGAGCGGAGCGCCAGCATGCGTTGACGACGGTAGCTTGCAAAGGACTGCACCAAGGCAATACAGCCGTGAGGGAGGAGCAGGCATGCCGAAACTCGCAATCATCGGCTCATTTGAAGTGGCGCCGGGGCGTAGGGATCAGCTCTTACCCTTGCTGATGGCGCACAGGGCCCGTTGCCTGAAGGATGAACCCGGAACCGTGCAGTTCGAAGTCTTGGCGCCTCACGAGGACGACGCAAAAGTGCTCGCGTACGAAGTCTATCGCGACGACGCCGCATTCGACGTGCATCGGAACGGGCCGTCCATCGCGCAGTGGCGAGAAGAGACTGCGGGAATGGTAGCGAAGGTTTCCGTGACGAGGTGCGCACTCGTAGAGTAGGGCGCCAATGCCCCGTATCGTGCGCCAATCGCATCGACTTCCACGGGGTCGATAGGGCGGCCACTTCGCGGGCGCGGGAACAGCCTGAGCTTTTCAGCGTGGAGCTCCGAGCCGCATTCGGGTCGCTGCGCAAGTCCTCGAACGGGTAGCTCCTCCGCAACGACCCCGCCACTTCCCAACTGGGTTCGACGGGAATTTCGACGCAAATGTCAGTTATGTTCTGCGCCAGAGGATGAGCGGAGACAAACACAAGTCGAGCCGTAACCATTGTGCAAATTGAAGAAGGGAGGATTCCATGATCCGCAAGGCGAAGGCGGTTTGGCGTGGTGCCGGGCGCGACGGCAGCGGCAATCTTTCCACCGACTCGGGCGTGCTGGCGGAAACCCCCTATTCTTTCAGGACCCGGTTCGAGAACGAGAAGGGCACGAACCCCGAAGAGCTGATCGCGGCGGCTCACGCCGGTTGCTTCACCATGGCGCTCGCATTCGGACTGCAGGCCGCCGGCCTGACCCCGACCGAGCTCGCCACCGAGGCCGCGGTCACGCTCGAACCTGAGGGCCAGGGTTTTCGCATCAGTCGCTCTGCTCTCACGCTGCGCGCCACAGTGCCGAACCTCGACGAAGCGAAATTCACCGAGATGGCGAGAGACGCTGAGAAGAACTGCCCGGTCTCCAAGGCTCTCAACGCCGAGATCACGCTGGACGCCAAACTGATCTGAACGGTCTGTCTGCGAAACGCCTGCCGGCGCCGGAAACGACGCCGCATCGAGGCGTGATGAATTCTGCCTTGCTCCGGCGCGTGCTGCGTGACGCCCGCCAAGCCGGGGCTTCCGAAGGAAGAAAAGGAGGGCGTGATGGCCATCACCCATACAAAAGACGAAACCGGCTTGTTCGCAGAAGCAGCTTGCGCGCGGTTTCGTGCGCCGGCGTGAGACCGCAAGACTTGTAACCCCCCTGATTCGTCACGATGTAAATCGTGATATGGTCGGGCTCAAAGTGGAGACACTTCGATGTCATCGGAGAAAGAAGAGAAAGAAGAGAAAGAAGGAAAGAATAAGTCGTACGTGATGGAGCCGGAACCAGGCCACCTCTACCTGACGGCCAACACGGTCGCTACTGTTTCGGGTTCTGCAAATGCGGCGATCAAAACGATCACCGCCGAGTTCAGCGAACGAATTCGGAGGACGAAAATTACAGTCGGAGATACAGACGATCAAAAAAAGGCTAACTAGATTATGCCAAAGCCACTTCACGTTTTGGCCTTCGAACGTTTTAACAACAATAATAACAACCAATTAGAGGCCTTCGTTGCCTTTGGTCTGTTCATGCAGTCGGAGCGTCTATGGGCGCTCGGATTGCCAAACGAGCCAGACGAAGCAACGTATCGCAACTATCATAACATTTACCTTACTGCTCATGAAACCGAGCGTTACAAACAGAGCGCTAGGGAAGTCCTAAGTAAATTGGGCAATGAGGCAATCGATAAAGCGCATGAAGTATTCCTTGAGGATGCGCTTGACCGTTACGAAACTGCTGCATCAAATGGTCATACTAAATTCAGATGGCTCCTCGCTGAATGGAGTGGGTAAGGCCGTTTTTTGGGTTCGCTTGGGGAGCGATCGGTTGGGATCGAGTTTATTGTGAGGGGATGTGCGAGACACCGATCTTTTCCAGTTGGCCCTTGGGTTGCAGTCGCCGTGGACGGTGACGCGTAGCGAGTTTGCGGTCGAGGATGGTCGGCTCGATTTGTATGTGGACTTTCCGCGCGGGAGCCGGTTCGCCTGCGCCGAGTGCGGACGCGAGGGTTGCGCGGTTCACGACACGAAGGATGAAACGTGGCGGCATCTGGACTTCTTCCAGCATGGCACGCTGTTGCACGCTCGTGTGCCGCGCGTGAGCTGTCCGAACTGCGGGGTGCGCAAGGTCGCCACGCCGTGGGCTCGGGCGAGTTCCGGGTTCACGTTGTTGTTCGAGGCCTACGTGCTGGCGCTGGCCAAGGCGATGCCGATCGCCAATGCGGCCAAGCGGCTTGGCGAGCACGACACGCGCTTGTGGCGGATCGTCGAGCATTACGTGTGGGGCGCGGTGGAGGCGTTGGATTTGTCGCAGGTGCGGCGCATCGCCGCCGACGAAACCTCGGCGCGGCGCGGCCACGACTATGTCAGCCTGTTCGTCGACATGGCGCGGCGCAAAGTCATCTACGTGGCCGACGGCAAGGACGCCGCGACGGTGAAGGAATTCGCGGATTTCCTCGAGGCCCACGGCGGCAAGCGCGAGGCGGTCACCGACGCCAGCATCGACATGGGGGCGGCGTTCGAAGCGGGGATCAAGGCGAACTTCGAGAACGCCGAGATCACGTTCGACAAATTCCACGTCATCAAACTCGCCAACGAGGCCGTCGACCAGGTGCGACGCGAGGAAGCGCGGAACAACTTCCAGATCAAGGGCCGGCGCTACATCTTCCTCAAGAACGTCGATCATCTGACGCAGGAGGAGAAGGAAGCGTTGTCAAGATTGGAAGCGCAGAACCTGGACACGATCCAGGCGATGCAAATCCGCATGAACCTGCAACAGCTGTTCACGATGGACGCCAAGACCGCCCGACGCTTCCTCGATCGCTGGAACGCCTGGGTTCAGGTCTGCGATCTCGGCCCGATGAAGCGACTGGCAAAGACGATCATGGCCAAGGCCGAGGGCATTCGGTGGGGTATCATAGAGGCCACTTGTGGAGCCTTTACGTGGACGTTGTTGGCGATTGTGATTTCTGTAATACTAGCATGGCAGAGGATAGACATTATTGAATACTACCAGAAGGCCGCGGGCGCATATCAGCCGCACGAAGCTCAGCCTAAGCCGTAGTTGGGGTCACCGCACGGAAAGGAAGCGCTTGGTCGTCAAACACGGTGTACACGGGGCGAAGGTTCACGACACGCGGGTCGTCGCATGAATGTGCACGGGGCCGGAAGGATTCTCACCTTCAACGTAGACGACTTCACCCGCTACGGGGTCGAGTTCTGCACCCGTCGTCAGCCGTCAACGCATAAGCTCCATTATGTGAAGCGCCGCGACGGACTTGCCTTCTCGTCGTAGGCGCTTTCGCGTTCGCGCGGACGTCTCTCAAAATTCTCCGATTTTTAGGCGTTTCCGCCTGGTGCGGAATTCTTGCAGACCGTGCGAAAACTCGATGCGGTCATAGGCCCCGAAATTCGGGCAGCGCCGAATGTGTGGCAGAGTTTTCGCACGGTCTGCTTGATTTTTGCACCGCCGGGAATGTCTGCAAAGGGTCGAACTCAGCCCTTCCCGCGGAACGGCATCTTATTGAACGCCTTTGAGGCCGAGAGGATCGCCAGCGGAGAGCGCCTTCGAGGCGGAGAGCGCCGGTAACGCCGTCATAACTGCAGCGAAGTCATCGATGACGACGAGACAAGGACAATTCCTCTGTCATTGATCCCGCCGGCCCGTAAGGCGTTCGCTTTCACCGAGAAGGCTGAGGACGGACAAGCTGGCCAGGCTTTCGCCGGGAGACCCGTCGCCGCGTCTGGGGACAACGTTTTTTCCGCGCGTTTTCGGCGCTTGTATTCCCGTTGCCATTTGGCTTTGGCTTCGCGTGTGAGCGGCATGGAGACCCCCTTCGTTCCAACGAAAATAGCGCGTTCATCCCTTGACAGCAAGTTAGCTTTCTGCCATGGTATCCCTCAGCTACAAGGCGAGTGACGACCATGACCGAATACACCTTCAAAGATTTCCAAGCCGAGTATCCCGATGACGCGGCGTGCTTATCCAAGTTAATGGAAATCAACTACGGTGGAACCGAAATTGTCTGTCCAGCATGCGGCGTCCAAACCAACTTCCACATGATGAGCAAAAGGCGCGCCTTCGCCTGCCAAGAGTGTGGACATCACATCTATCCATGCGCCGAGACGATCTTTCACAAGTCGAGCACTAAGCTAACGATTTGGTTCTTTGCCATGTATCTGATGACCAGCACTCGGCACGGTGTCGCGGCCAAAGAAATCGAGCGCCAGACCGGCGTAACCTATAAGTGCGCATGGCGCATGTGCCATGAGCTTCGCAAGCTAATGGCGACTGCCGATGATACCGGCCCGCTGAGCGGCCATGTTGAGATTGATGAGACATGGGTAGGCGGAAAGCAAAAGAGGCAAGCGCGACAGGCAGAAGGATCGAACAAGACGATCGTCATGGGTATTGTAGAGCGCGATGGGCGGCCTGCGCGCTGGCCCGATTGGAGACACGACATTAGCGACGCTTGAGGCTCACGTTGTTCACAATGTAAAGACTGGCGCGACTATAAGCACCGATGAATGGGGCGGATATAACAGCCTCGCCGCCAAAGGATACCTCCACGGGACGGTCAATCACAAAGCGGAAGAATATGTAAATGGCATCCATCACACCTGCACGATTGACGGTCATTGGTCACTGTTTAAGCGTGCTATACGCGGCACGCACGTCCACATTTCGGAAAAGCATATGTGGAAATATGTCTCCGAATTTAGCTATCGCCGCAATTTCCGCAGTTCTCACCGACTTATGTTTGATCGTCTTGTGGCTTCTTTTTCGCAGCCGCGTTTAGCAGAGACGTGAAATCCTCTCGATGAGCTGGATTTGCCTCGTCGGACGGTTGCGAAACACCGTCCGCGTCATTAGGTCGCTCAATACTAGTCATAATCGCGATTGGAGGATTCTTCGCCTCGTGCTCCATAACTTGCCTTTCGACATGCTTGCGATGTTCCGCTAGGGGTCCCGAATTTAAAAGGTCTGCGAGTTTCCATGCTGGGACGACCGCCGCCATCCCGGTATTGGCGGCTACCTGCATTGCGGCTGGATTGCCTGGGTTAACAGGTTTTCCGTTATCCCGACATACGGGAGTCCAATTACTCATATAAGCGTAATCGATCCCCAGCAACCAAGGGCCGTGCGAGCGCAGAAAGCCATAGTCGAAATTAGGGGGGGGATTCCCTTTAACAAATACGGTCGGCGGATACCAGTCTTTGATTCCGACCCGTTCACTAAAAGGTGGAATGGACACAAAAATTGGAGACCCGCTGTAGCCTCCTATTGAGCGCACTTCGACCAAAAAGCTTTCTTGTTCGACGCCATCTACCCTTACAGGCTCATACGGCATCTGCGCAATGTTGCCAAATCTAACTGTCGGAAGGTTAGATTGTTTCCCTTCGTGGTTCACAAAACGGCCAACCATAAATGCGTCATCGCCGGGGCCGATATTGAACTGTCTCACAATATCCTTTGTCAACAAACTATCGCGCTGCACGTGATTGAATTTTATAGCCATGGGATCAAAAGATATAACACAGGCGGCCAGATCATCACCATCGGGATGAGATACCCAAATTTGTCGTGAAGTCGCCATAACGGTCGTTTTACCATCACGGGTATTCATCCTAAGGACGGCGGATTTCTCGATAACATGCTTATTGGTAACAGCATATAA
Organism: uncultured Alphaproteobacteria bacterium; assembly: GCA_963758335.1. Classification (GTDB taxonomy): domain Bacteria; phylum Pseudomonadota; class Alphaproteobacteria; order Rhizobiales; family Beijerinckiaceae; genus Roseiarcus. The sequence goes on from CAVWVF010000007.1 coordinate 103,214, forward strand.
AAACCAAAAATTTTGCCGTAGCCCGACGCTTGGTACGCCTACAAGGAAGCCGCTGCCGCCAGCACAAGCACCATCCTGCGCCTCTACCTCTGTTGGATAGAGGTAGACGACGCAGTCTAAATACTCATCGCGGATACGTGGCACGAGCGGTGTCCAAACGGAATATGGAACTCCAGTACGACAGGCGCGTCGTAGTTCCCGGAACCGTCAGCATCGCTCACAACCCTACTTGTTGTCAAGGGATAAACGCGGAAAATAGCATATAAGGGAGACCCGCGGGAGACCCGGAAGACGCGGGGAGACCCGACTTTCCGACCCCCGGACTGACCCCCCCCCCGACTGTGATCCGGGGCGGGAGCTTCGCTAACAAGTTGCTTGTTAACCTTCGACCGTACTTTTCGCGGTTCGGTTGCAGAAAGTGCTTGACGAACCCGGCTACTGTAGCAAGGATTAAGGCATGGCGAATCAGGTATCGGTCCGTTTAACCGCGGACGAACGGAAAATGATCGAGGCGATCGGCAAGACGCTCGCGGATCGGGGCGCGCCAGCGACGCTTTCGACGCTTGTGCGCTCCGTCGCAATCAATGCGCTCATGCCATCGGACACGCGGCCGCTAGCGCCGCGGGGACATGGAAAGAACTTCGCCCGAACGGAATATCTGAAAGAGCGTCCCGAGATGGCAGGTACCCGGCGACGCGCCCCGACCCTTCGACAACTTCAGGGCGAGACATAAAAAATCGCCGCCGCGACGGATGAACCGCCGGGCGGCAAAAAGCTAAAGACAGATGACTAGATACCAATCCAATCATCACGCCGCAAGCCCGAATCGATCCGCGGCGATCGGTTTCCGAAGATCGACTGCGACGCGTCGCAGGCCTCCGTTCCCCGGCGCAATCGACACGGGAGCCGTTTTGATTCGGCGAGCGCGCGATGGCCGCTCGCGCCGCCTCGCAAGTCTTTATCGCCGCGCCTCCGCAACATCGCCAAAGACGGCCCGCGCCCGCGGTATCAAAGGACGCGCCAGGCGCGCGCCCCGACGCGCGTCATTGCGCTCCCAAGGTTCATCGGGCTCGGGAGCGCCGCCGGGCGAATCGGACGGCGGCGCCTTCGCCAAATCGCGTCGGGGGAGTGGTCGCATGACACGCTATCCGCTCCCGCCCCTCACTGCCGCATGGCTAAAACCGCTCACCATGTGGTCGCGCCAATTCGGGGAGGAGTAGATGGCCTCCCGCAAAACGCCTTTCCAGCACTTTTTCAGCACATTCCTCAAGTTTTTCCGTGAATTGCTTCCATTCGCCGAGCCCGGAGTAGCCGAACGGAAAGCACGAAAGACGGCAGGGAAATTCGCAAAGGCGTCGTCATCGGAATTCCGCCGCGCGACGCCAGACGAAAGTGAACGGTTGACCGGCAGTCGGAAAGCGCGACCATACGTTCCGGCGACAACCAAGCGCGTGACGCGCCGAACTCCACATATCAGCGCGCGACAATATCGGACGAAGCAAGAGCGCGAGCGCCACAGCCTGACACCCGAGCAAGCGACGGAGGCGCGCAAGCAGGGCGCGATTCCCTACACATCCGCAGAGGCGCGGGAGCGGGCCGCCAAGGCGGCGCAAACCCGGGAAGTCAATCGGAAACTCCGCAAGAGCGATAATGCCCGAGGCGAAAAGTACGGATTTGCATAGCGAAATCAGACCCGAAAAGTTCTCGATTATCTGGAAGCGCAATTCGCAAAACATGACCGATACTTAGCTGGTAGACGCGGCGAATTGCCTGAGGCGGAGTATCGGGAGACGGTCGAACTCGCCTTTCGCTATCTCGGCGCGGATGACGAGCGTGTGCAACGCATGCAGATGAGCCCGGACATGGTGGCGGCTGCGTGATGAGCGATTTTCCACCGCAGACACTCCCGGTTGACGAATCGTTCGAATTCGAGCCGCCCCCCTTCGCAGAAAGCTACCGGAGGCCTGTCCCCCATAGCCTTGGCGAAGAGGTACAGTATGTCGAATTCGGCCGTACGTCGGCGCGGCGCGATAGCAGGCCGGCGATTTACAAAATTGCGCGCATTCCCGAACGTGGCCCGTATTATTACGAGCCTCATGCCGTGCGCCGGGCTTATTCGAAGCACGCCGTTGGGATACACAAAATCCTGAAAAACTCAAGGTGAGACAGGCGCGCTACGGCCGAGCCGATAAGGGCCGCGAGCGCAATCGAAGGTACGAAAAAAGCGAGAAAGGCCGCAGCCGATCGACTGCATATTGGGCAAGCGAGAAAGGTGCAAAGGCTAAGGCAAGGATCAAAGAAGCCGCGATCCTCGCCTATCTCAATCGGCCGATTGTCGCGATCGATGGCGAGGGGCGGTGTCCGCTCCACATGATCGATGACAAAGGCGGGCCTCCACTTCGGGCTTTGAAAGAAGACGGAACAGTTTCGCCGTACTCAGACGCGACGATAGCGGCAATTATTTCGAGCCGCATGAATTGCATTTGATCGGCGCACAAGGTTTTGACCGGTCCCACGGGACGCCGCTCGCAGAAGGTGTGCGACAGTCTGCACACTGGCTTCAGTCGCCCGCCGGACGCGGTCTCACAACCGAAGAATGCTTCGACTGGCTATTGTCGCTGCTGGAAAAATGCGAAGGCAATTCCGTCTTCGTCATGTTCGCGGCCATGTACGATTGGACAATGTGGTTAAACCGTTTCCGGCTGCATATTCGATCGTCAAGCAGCGCGCGTTCAAGCCGCCGTGCAAGAGATTGCAAGGTTATCAATTCTGGAAAAAATGGGCAATTCAGATGCAACCGCATCGTCGCCTCGATATTGGCGAGTTGCGTTGGCCGGATGATCCTTATGGCGAAAGTCATCACGATCATCCTGACTATGAAGCGCCGAAAGGGAATCAGGCTAAGAAACTGCAATTCCTCCGCAAAATCCGTATTTACGATTGTTTCCGACACTCTCCGATGAGTTTCGTCAAAACGATTAAACCTCTTTACGATAGGGGATTGATCGCGCCAGACGTGTTCGACCGAATTCAGATGAACAAACAGAAACGCGGCTCGTTCCATGATGAATCAATCGAAGACGTGAAGCAATACACGTCGGATGAACTTCACGCGTTGTGCGTGTTTATGCACATGATGCGCGATGCTTATTGGAGCGCGGCCGCGATTAGATTGAAGTCGTTTCATTCCCCGGCAAGCGCAGCCTCCGAATTGCTGCGGCGTATCGGCATTCGAGACCGAGGAAATATTCGCGGCCATTCATGACCGGTCAAATCTATCGATTTGGAGCATGAACAAGTCATCGCGCATTGGGCCTATTATGGTGGCCGTTTCGAATGTATCTATAAGGGATGTTTCAAGAATACGACATTCAACCATGATCTGGCCTCAGCATATCCCTATGCTATGCAATCCCTGCCGAGTATGGCCGGCGGACGTTGGAAAAGAGAAGTTCCTGACCTATCGGCTAGACAATTCCGTGTTGATATAATCAAGAGAATCGAAGCATTTTCGATTTTTTCCATATTCAAGATGAGTTTCGGTTTCGAGCCCGATGCGCCGTTCTATCCACTGCCTTATCGGACCGGCAATGGTCTCATTCTCTTTCCGCAAATAGGGCGCGGCTATTACATGCGCGACGATTTGCTCGCGGCTATCGATTATTGCAAGAAATTCAAGATCGATCCCGCAAATGCGCTCGTCATCGAAGAGGCGAATTGGTTTCATCCATCCGAAGACGCCGAGCGCGACTTGAAAAACGGCTGCGGCCCTTTCGCCCCCGTCGCCGAAGTATTTCTGCAACGAATCGAATTCGACAAAAAAGACCCCGGCGGCCCCGAACAATTAGCGCTCAAGCTTCTCATCAATGCACTGTACGGCAAACTCGCCGAGCGCATCTATCGTGGAAGCATGGATGGCGCGCCAATAATCCCGCCGCATATTTCGCCCTGGTATGCGGCGGCGATCACCGCACACACTCGACGCGAACTCATGAAAGCGGCGCTTCTCAAGCCGCGAGACATCATCCAATTCGCGACCGACGCCGTGCATACGCGATCGCCTTTGAATCTGCCGCGGCTCAAATCTGAAGCCGATATTAAAAAAGGATTGGAAACCAAGCTTCTCGGCGATTGGACTTGGAAGGAAGTTCCGGGCGGGCTCATGATTCAAAGTGGATTGGCCTTTTTCCTGAAATCGGACGGCTCCGTCGCCGAAGTCAAATGCCGTGGCCTCCCGCTAAAGGATTTGGACGCCGCTAAGCAGGTTGTGGACGAAATGTTCCGACAGTGGCGACGGCCTCACGATCCGGATTTGATTAACGATAGAAAAAAGGCGCGTGCCGTGCATGTGCCAATGCAGGTTTTCATGCCGATCACGTCGGCAATCGTTTCGCCTCGCCGCTACAAGTTGCGAGGATGTTGGGGGATCGTCTCGAAAACGATTTGGCTGGATGATCCGGGAGCCAAACGCAGAATTGGCGACGATGAAAGAACTACTGTCGAAATGGAAATGCTGGCAGAATTCCCGTTGCTGACAATGCCGCGTGAGAATCCTAGTCCAGAGACAATTTCGCAACTCCTATTCCCGGATTGGGTCGAGAACGAGAAAAAAGAAGCGGCCCGGCAAAGGCGTGCGGTCGCGCAATATCATGCCATGTTCGATGAGGATGGAGAGCCGATAGCGTTCGATGATACAGAATTGCTTTTGATCGATAATGAAATCATCGAACAATGAAAGCTTCGATGAACTCAGCTTCGATGAACTCAGCTTCGATGAACTCAGCATCGATGAAGTTGGCCCGATCTTCGATTTATTTTATCGAAGAAAACGGCTTTTGGCTTTCCGTTCGCGCCGGACACCTCGCCTTGCGACAGCGCGACGGCACCTATACGTGGATGCCGGAACGCGTACGTACGATTGTCGCCGTCGGACATGGTTTCTGTGTGACTGCCGCGGCGTTGCATTATTGCCTAAGCCGCCATGTCGAGCTTTTCATTTCGAATGAAATGACCGGCTTCATATCGCTGTTCGCGCCGGAATCGCGCATCGCTGCAAGACACACAGCGTTAAAGGCGCGCCAAAAACAGTTCGCGGCTGCGCTTGACGACATGCGGACCCTCGCCGTCGCCCGCGCAATCGTGGCCATGAAAGTGCATGCCGAAGCGCATACGAAGTTCACAGAGCAGCAATTCTTGAATTCGATAGGTAACGCCAAATCCGTCGCTGAAGTGCGACGCATCGAAGCATTGAGCGGTACGGCTTTCTGGCGACGGCGACAAGGTTTCGAACTCGCCTTCAAAGACGATGTATCTCCTACATGGCGCATGTTTGAAACACGATATATCGGCCGCAGACTAGGAAAACTCGGGGAACTCGACAAGCATTTCACGGCGCGTCATGCACATCAGCCGATGCAGGCGATGCTCAACTTTGCCGCATCCATTTCGGCCGCGAGAATGACCCGTTGCATCATAGCGCGCGGACTGGACGCGAGTTTCGGATTCCTTCACAACGCCCGTAAGCCGGGGCGTCTTAGCCTGGTCTGGGATTGCATCGAACCCTTCGCCCGGCGCTCGCGTGCGCGGCATTTGAATATGCTGGCAAGAGAACATTCGACCGCGCCGACTTCGTTAGTTTGGAGAATAAGAAGGGTGAGAAAGTCGTAAGATTGTCGCCGAGAACTGCGAAAGGTATCGTTCCTATAGCTTTAGGCGCTTCGCCGATCAAGGAATGCTTTCGTATTGTCGATACGGTCGTCAAACACTTCTAAATCAACGTGAGGATGTAATGTTGGACACCGTAATAGACCGAACCGAATTAGAACGGCGACGGATCAATAAAACAAAATCGCTCAAAAACTCTCAGCTTGCACTAACGCAACGAATGACTGTAGGAAGCGCCTTGCCTAAAGGCATGCCAGTTCCGGAAGATTACGGCATAGGTATCCTTTCCGGTGACAGACGACGCAAACTGACAACCGACGAACGGAGGTGGCTCGTGGCATGCGAAGGAACAGCTTTTTCGCACATTAGATAAGCATTTTGGCGTTGCATCTTGATTCCTCCCCGCCGCCCGCGAATCGGCCCGCGCCGACCCCCCGGGCTGTGACCCGGGGCAGGCCTCAACGGCCTGCCCCGGACTACGATCCGGGGTCTTTCGCCTCTCACGCGTTTCCGTCATGCTTCCGGCGCGCGACATTGAGGCGGCGGCGGAATGGATAGCGATAACGATCGTGCGTTACGCCAAGACTGTCTCGCGGTCGGAGAGCATCGCGATCGAGCACCGTCCCGCGAGCGTTTTTCTTCAGGCCTTAGCAACCCGCTTTTTTGAAAAACGTTGATTGATAGATACATGTCGACCGATCTTTCCACCGGCCCCGGCCCCGGCGCGAGCGCGCGCTGACGGCGTTGCGGGCCGGCGCAAGCCGCTGGCGGCCTCGCTGGCCGCGCCACTGATGCTCTCCGATCCTATGACGGCGTTACCGGCCCTCTCCGCCTCTAAGACGTTCTCCGCTGGCGATCCTCTGCCCCAAAGGCGTTCAATAAGATGCAGTTCCGCGGGAAGGGCTGAGTTCGACCCACTGCTGCCGTTCCAGACCGGTCCCGTGAACGGACGGGATGCGCCATAAGCGGTCATTGCCGGACGGTTTGGCGAACGGGTCAAATTACCGAAGCGGAAGTTCCGGGCGGGCTCGGAAGCCGGTCCGATTGGGGCTTGCGAGGCCGTCGCGGAGCCAGATGGGACACTACGACGCTACAAATTTTCGCTCGCCTTGTTGCCGATTGGGAAAACCGACGCGACTGTGGAGCTCACCCTGAGCTTGGATTCAGTGGGGCCGGAGGCCCAAGCGGAGAGGAGCAACGATCATGGATCAGGCGGCGGCGTTGTTGGCGGCATTGGAGGCGGCTGCGAGTCTCGGGGACGCCAAGTTCGATCCGCCGCGCGTCGAAGCGCTCGCTGGAGCGGTCGGCCTCGAACGGGAGAAGCTGCCGGCGTTGGTCAGCCAGCTGCAGAAGGCCGGCAACGTGGCGATCGGCTGGGGCGGCGTCGTGGAGGTCCTGCCCGAGCAAGGCGCGAGCGGGGGCGTCGTCTTCAATTTGCAAGGGGCGAGCGTCGGCCCAGGCGCAGCGTTTGCGGGGCGCGACGCGCACGGCGCGACGATCCACATCACGCCGGAGCGGGCGTTCGGGGCTCTGGCCGCCGTCATCGAACGCCTGCAGAGCGTCAGGCCTGGCCTGCGCGATGACGCCGCCGCGGCGGCGGACAAGACGATCGAGGCCCTGAAAGCGCAGCCGTCGGCGGAGGCGCCGCCAGAAGCGCGACGTCGGTGGGTTGGCGAAGCGACAACCTGGCTCGCGCGCCTGCTGGCGACGGCGCCGCAAGTGAAGGATGCGGTCGAACTCGGCGAAGAGGTCGTGAAGGGGCTCGGCTGGGGTTGAGCCCCGGTGAAATTCTTCCCGCTCACGCTCGGCGTTCCCCAGCGCAAAACGCGCGAGGAGCGCGAATCCGAACGGCCGCCGCGGACCTACGACGAGTGGCGGGAGTGGATGGGCCGGCCGGAGGAGTTCGAACCTTTTCCGGCCGAGGACATTCTCTTGCGGCTGATGCGGGGCGATCCGGCGCTGCCGCGGCGGCCGTGGCTGATCCTCGGCGAGCCCGGCGCCGGGAAGACATCGCTGCTGGAGCATTGGCATGCGACTTGGCTCCAGGCGCTGCTGCGGCCTTACCTCGGGATGAAAGTTCCGGTCCTGGTGCGGCTCAGGGACGTTCCGCGCGACGCATTTAAAGGTGATCCTGGCGCCGTTGCGGACACGCTTTGGGATCGCGGACTCGCCGTTGGGCGGAGCCAAGCAAAAGGGGCTGCTGCTGAGGCGGTGTCCGGCTTACGTCCGCATGTCTTCACGCCGGTCTGGCTGCTCGACGGCCTTGACGAGCTGGCGAGCCCGATCGCGGATCGGGGACTGTGGAACTCATTGCGCGCCCTGCCTGGAGAGGCGGCGCTGACGTGCCGCACCGCGGTTTTTCAGGCGGCGAGAGCCGAGATTGGAGACCTGATCGGGAGCGAGTGGCGCATTCTCGGCCTCAAGCCGCCGCAGGAACAGGCGGACTTTCTGGCTGAGGCCTACGCGGACGAGAAGATCGATCCGGCCTGCGCTGAAGAGATGGTTCGCGACCTCAATGCGAACGCGTCCTTGAGGTCTCTCGCGGCGTCGCCGCTGATCCTGCGGTTAGTGGCGGAGACTGGACCCCGTTTGAAGCTCCCCGCGACGCGCGCCGGTTTCTATGAGGCGGCGACGAACGCCCTCTGGGAGCGGCGGTTGCGCGACCGACCGGAACTGCTCAATTCGGCGCCGGCGCGGGATGCAACCCTTGCCGCGCTTGCCGCAACAATGGGTCTCGAAACGGAGGCTCCCAAAAGGGCGCTGCATCAGACCGGCGCCACGCTCGACCTGCGCGAGGCTCTGCGCCGGAGCGGCCTTCTCACGTTTGACGACCGGCGGGATCGAGTCGGCTTTCCACATCTGACCTTCCAGGAATACCATCTCGCGCGCGCCTTTCTGTCGCGTCCATTCAGGGACGTGCTGAACGACTATTGGAGCGACGCTCGCTACGAAGAAACACTCGCGCTCCTCATCGCGCTGCATGCGGGGGAGGGAAGAGCGCGCATGGTCGAGGCCGAGCTGCGCGATTTCGTGGCTAAGGCTCGCGTGGATCATGCCTCGAATCTCCCGCGGCTTCGGTTGCTTGGGCGAAGCCCATTGCGCACGATCCTGCATTTGCTCTCGCGAGCAGCCGCATCGCCAAGCCTCGCCCTTCCCATTGAACTCAAGGACCAGCCGGCGCTGCTGCGGTTTGCTATCGCTTGCGATCCGCTGACGCCGGCGGCGGCGCTGGCCGAGCTGGCGCGCGACCCGGATGCGGCCGTGCGCTTGCGGGTGGCGGGGAACGCCGCGACGCCGGCGGCGGCGCTGGCCGAGCTGGCGCGCGACCCGGATGCGGTCGTGCGCTTGCGGGTGGCGGGGAACGCCGCGACGCCGGCGGCGGCGCTGGCCGAGCTGGCGCGCGACCCGGATGCGGTCGTGCGCCGGGAGGTGGCGGGGAACGCCGCGACGCCGGCGGCGGCGCGGGCCGAGCTGGCGCGCGACCCGGATGCGGTCGTGCGCCGGGGGGTGGCGCGGAACGCCGCGACGCCGGCGGCGGCGCGGGCCGAGCTGGCGCGCGACCCGGATGCGGTCGTGCGCGGGCAGGTGGCGGTGAACGCCGCGACGCCGGCGGCGGCACGGGCCGAGCTGGCGCGCGACCCGGATGCGGTCGTGCGCGGGCAGGTGGCGAGGAACGCCGCGACGCCGGCGGCGGCGCTGGCCGAGCTGGCGCGCGACCCGGATGCGGACGTGCGCTTGCGGGTGGCGGGGAACGCCGCGACGCCGGCGGCGGCGCTGGCCGAGCTGGCGCGCGACCCGGATGCGGACGTGCGCTTGCGGGTGGCGGTGAACGCCGCGACGCCGGCGGCGGCGCTGGCCGAGCTGGCGCGCGACCCGGATGCGGTCGTGCGCCGGGAGGTGGCGGGGAACGCCGCGACGCCGGCGGCGGCGCTGGCCGAGCTGGCGCGCGACCCGGATGCGGACGTGCGCCGGGAGGTGGCGGGGAACGCTCAAGTTCTGCTTGAGGATCTTGCTCAGGAAGCGTTAAAGAGACAACGGCGGCGTAAGTAAACCGAATTGTCACTGTGCTTAACTATGATAATGTCCTTTATGTAACAACTGGGTATCCCCTTCATTGCCCCGTTGCCGGGGGATCGATCCGCTGGAACCCGGTGGCTTGACGATGGCATTGTAGGGCGCGGGTCCAACGGCGAGGGCTTGTTGGGCGAGGCGATGAAAGAGCAGCCCGCGGGCCTTTGATCTGCGGCGATTGAAGCGGAAGGTGAATTCGTCGAGGTAGTAGTCGAGATGTTGATGCTGGACGCCACCCTGGTGAGTACCGATCAGCCATCGCTTGAGCAGCGAGGCGACGAGGTGGACGCGCGGCATGACTTCGTGCGCCGGGTCGGAGCCACCGCTGAGGACCGTGACCTGATGCTGGTAACCGGCCGCCGCCAGTCCGGCATAACCCCTCCAGCCGTCGGTGTGAACCATCGCCCCGCGCTCCACAGCGCCTTGGACGAAGGGAAGCAGGCTGTCTGTCGAGACATCTCCGATCTGCTGAAGGCGGATGCGGCCAAGCCCCCGGCCGTTTTTCTCGACTGCTATGGCGACGATGGCCTTGCTCTCGGTTTCTCGGCCTCGCGTACCCTGTTCCGGGCCACCAACATAGGTTTCATCAACCTCGATCGTACCAGACAGCAGGTCCCGGCCCGGCCGGACCATGGCGCGGCGCAGCTTGTGCAGCCAGGTCCAGGCAGTTTCGTAGCTGCCAAGCCCCAATTCCCTCTGGAGGCCGAGCGCACTGACCCCATTCTTCTGGCTGGTGACGAACCACATCGCCAGAAACCACATCCGCAACGGCTTACGGGTACCCTCGAAGATCGCCCCGGCGGTCAGCGATGTCTGTTTGCGGCAGGCCCGACACCGCAGCCCGCCTCTCCGCAATGGGGGCAGGTGAATCCCTGAGGCCAGCGCAAACGACGGATGGACTCGCGGCAGGCCGCGTCGTCACGGAAGCGTTCGTCCATCGCCTGAAACGTGCGCGGGTAATCAAGTCCAGCGACGGGGTGTCGAGTGGTGTCCACCAGACAGGCGTACCACGTCCCTCAGGGGCAGCGAAGGGGATACCCAAATGTAACATATTGACCGCGCGACAGAATTTTTCTCCAAATTTCCAGGATTGTCTTGGTGTCTTCGGGCGCGCCTGATATATTGGCAAGGGCCGAGTTGACGAAACGAAGAGGAGGCACGTAGGTCCGCTCAGGGCGGACTCCGCCCGTTCAAAATGCGATTGTCGAACGACCGCTATTAGCCGCGCGGCCCCGCGGCGCTTCCCCTTCCCCTTCCCCTTTCCCTTGTCTCTCCCCGCGCCGCGACGCGCTATTGCCGGGGCGCGCCAGGGCCTTCGCCGAGCGCCGAAGCCTTGGCCTTCGCCGACGCCGAGGCCTTGGCTGAGCCCGAGCGCGAGCCCGAGGCCTTCGCCAGGCGCGAGCCCTTCGCCGAGCGTCGAGGCCTTGGCTGAGCCTGAGCGCGAGCCCGAGGCCTTCGCCGGGGCCTTCGCCAGGCGCGAGCCCTTCGCCGAGCGTCGAGGCCTTGGCCTTCGCCGACGCCGAGGCCTTGGCTGAGCCCGAGCGCGAGGCCTTCGCCGGGGCCTTCGCATCCGGGCTGGCGCTCGAAAGGTATTACGAAGCATCACGTAAAGTAATTACAGATTATCGCCTGGCACTCTAAGTAGTAGCGATGTATTACATAGTGTGCGCGGTATTGGCGGGGATCGACGGGGTATCGTTCGCACATCTCCGGGCGGGAGTTTGCAGGTTTGGGCCGATCGCTTATGGACGCCATGGCGAAACATGGCGTTCGCATCGGGCAGACGAGTTTTGGGCAGGTGGCGGGATTATGTGGCCGCAATGCGTTCTCATTGGCGGGGCGTGTTATGCGGCAGGCGTATGGATGTTAAGAGGGTGTATCCTCTTGTGTCGCGGGAGGTATGCGGCAGGCGTATGGATGTTAACGGGGCTCAGGAGTATGGGCCAAGAAGTTATAGTAGTCGTTTCTTAGAGCGGTATCCGAACGGATTGAATTGGTTGGGGGATTCCCGAATCGGTTAATTTCTGCTTCGTCATTCACGCTGCGAGAATGGGGGCGGCGGGGATGGGTCTTTCCAACGATCTTCGCGAGCGCGTGGTTGAGGCGGTGGTCTTGGGCGGGGTGTCGCGCAATCAGGCGGCCGCGCATTTCAAAGTGAGCATAGCGAGCGCAGTGCGCTGGGTGAAGCGGTTCCAAACCACGGGCGAGATTTCGCCGGCGCCTTCTGGCGGCGACCGACGCTCCGGCCGGATCGAGGCGCATCGCGACTATCTGTTGGGCCTGATCCGGCGCAGCCCGGACATGACGCTGCTCGAGATCCAGGAGCGGCTGATCGCCAATTGCGGCGAGCGCTTTGCGGTCTCTGTGCTGTGGCGTTTCTTCGACCGTCACGAGATCACCTTTAAAAAAACAGCGCATGCCGAGGAACAACAACGCGCGGACGTGCAAAGTCGACGCCGGGAATGGTTCGCGGGGCAGCTCGATCTCGATCCGACGAAACTCGTTTTCGTTGACGAGACCGGAGCCTCCACCAATCTCGCGCGCAAAGGCGGACGTTGCCGGCGCGGGCGCCGCTTGCGGGCGGCCATCCCGCACAGTCACTACAAAACGGTGACTTTGGTCGCCGGCCTTCGCCTTCGCGGCCCGGGGCGAGGTCAAGGCGATCGGGCCGCTGACAAAAGTCCTCGATCGGTTCGACCGCTATCAGGCGCTCGCCCGGGAATACCGGGACGACGACGAGGGCATCCGCCAGAAACTCATCGACAAGCTCAATCGGGCGGCCGCCAATCTCGCGGCGGCCGCATCCGCCGACGAAGGTTTTGAGCCGCGCCGCCCGCACGAGGGGCGCGCCGCGGCGAGCGATGAATCGCAAATTTCCGCCTGGTTCCCCGCAAGGCCTTGAAAACATTGTTTTTACAGAAAGCTAATGTTTGGAAATCCTTCCGGGAAACTTGGAAATCCTTCCGGGAAAATTGGGTTTCCTTCCGGCCGGCTTGGAAAGCCTTCCGGAAAATTTGGATTTCCTTCCGAGCGCCGGCCGAGCGTCAAGATGCCGGGCTCGCCGCCGAATGCGCGGCTTCAACCGGCCGGGCGCCGGCTTGGCCCACGAGCGGTCGGCACCGAAATGGCGCCGCAACTCGTTGGAATCGCACGAAACGCGCCCGAGAATGGCGCGTCCGGAGGCTGGCCCGGAGGCCGACGGGCGCGCCTACTTCCCGCCCTTGCCCTTCGCCATCGCCTCGAGCTTCTCGGCGCGGATCGTGTTGCGGTGGAGCGCGGCGTCCTTCTGCCCGTCCATGCCGAAGGCGACCGCCATCAGCTGGGAATAGAACACGACTGGGATCTTATAGTCCGTGCCGAATTTTTCGTTGATGAGCGGCTGATACATCTCGACGTTGGTCTGGCAGAGCGGGCAGGGCGTCGAGATGACGTCGGCCCCCTGCTTTTTCGCCTCTTCGAGGATGGCCTTCATCAGGTGCAGCGTGCGGTCCGGGCTCATCACCGCGACCGAGCCGGTCTTGTGCGCGAAGGGAACGGCCTCCGCTCCGCAGGCTTTGGTGAAGTCGTCGAGGAAGGTCGGATCGTCATAGCAGTCGTAGTCGCCGCCGGCCTGGGTCGCGGCGAACGGGCGCACCGTCTGGCAGCCGACGTAGCCCGCCACCTTGAGCCCCGTCAGCGGATTGGTCACCCGCTGTTCGATCGCCTCCACGCCGACGTCGTTGACCAGCACTTCGCAGGCGTGCCGCACCTTGAGATCGGCGTCGTATTTGAGGCCGCCCGCGCCGAGGGCCTCGTTGACCTCGGCGCGCTTCTTCACGTCGGCCTTGATCTTCTCGTTGCCGCCGTGGGTGTTGAGATAGCAGGCGGCGCATCCGGTCACGACGTCCTGCGTCCCCTTCTTTTGGGCCTGGGCGAGGTTGCGGCCGGTGAGGGCGAGATTGGGCAGTTGCCCGCCGCCGATGTGCCCGACCGAGGCGCCGCAGCAGTTCCAGTCGTCGATGTCGTCGAGGACCACGCCGACCTCCGGCATGACGGCGCGGAGCGATTCGTCGAGGTGCCGGCCGCTGCCCTGCGACGAGCAGCCGGGGTAATAGGTCATGGTCTTCTTGTCGCTCATGTCCGTTCCCTCTTCGCTCAGCGCCGCGCTTCGATCTCGCGCGCCTTGGCGAGGATCGCTTGCAGCCCCTTGCGATCCTTGATCCGGTGCGGCAACCCGACATGCATCCGTCCGGTCCTGACCATGCCGAGCGCGATCCTGAGGTTGGCCATCCCGCGCCGATAGCCCTCGCCGAGGCCGAGCGAGAAATAGTAGAGCGCGGTCACCAGGCGCTCGTCGGTGCGGCCGAACGACTTCGCCGACCACCAGAACGACTTGGCGAAGTTCTTGTTCTCGTGCGGCCCCTTGGCGTAGCCGAGTTCCGCCGCCTTGGCCGCCAAGTCCTGCAGGATGTGGGTGACCGGCACGCCGCGCGGGCAGCGCACGACGCAGCGATAGCAGCTCGTGCAGTTCCACATCGTGTTCGATGAGAGGACTTCTTCCTTCATGCCTGCGCGGATCATCATGAAGAGTTTTCGCGGGCCAAAGTCCATCTGCACGCCGATCGGACACGAGCCGGAGCAGACGCCGCACTGCATGCAGAGGTTGAGCTTGTCGCCGCCGTTGACGGTATCCCTGACCCATCGCGCGAACGAGAGATCGTAGGTCCTGGCGGCGGCCGGGGCGGGCGTCGTCATCTTAGAACCCCTTCATCGGATTGGGCGGCAGATCGCCGATCAATTTGGCGAAGGCGTCGAGCACGGTGGGCGCGCGGCACGAGTCGGCGATCGACAACTCCTCGAAGGCGACGCGCTCCTTCTCGAGCGCCAGACTCTTCAGGGTCTCACCGACTTTCGCGAGGCGCTCGCGCGCCAGCCCCGAACCCTTGACGAAATGGCACTGATAGTCGTCGCCCGACTTGCAGCCCATCAGCATGACGCCGTCGTAGCCTTTCTGCACCGCAGTCGAAATCCACTGCAACGTCACTGAGCCGAGGCACCGGACGGGGATGATGCGCACGAAGGGCGACCAGTGCGAGCGCGCGATCCCGGCCATGTCGATCGCCGGATAGGCGTCGTTCTCGCAGGCGAGCACGAGAATGCGCGGCTTTTCCGAGAACTCGTCCGGGATCTCGTTCGCCTCGATCATCTCGTTGACCATCTGCGGATGATAATTGTCGAACGTGATGGTCTGCACCGGGCAGGAGCCCATGCAGGTTCCGCAGCGTCGACAGCGCGCGGCGTTGATCACGGGGCGGCCCTGCTCGTCCTCGTCGATCGCGCCGAAGGGACACTCGACCGTGCAGCGCCGGCACTTCGTGCACTTCTCGTGGCCGATCTTGGGATAGGAGAGGTCGCCGACCCGCGGGTGCACCGACGCCCCTTGAGCCGAGCCTTCGATCGCCTGGATCGCCTTCAGAACCGCGCCGGTCGCGTCCTCGGCGCTCTCGGCCATGTCCATCGGACGGCGGAGGGGGCCCGCGGTATAGATGCCGGTCCGGCGCGTCTCGTAGGGAAAGCAGATGTAATGGCTGTCGGAGAAGCCGTCGGCGAGGATCGGGATGTGCGGCCCCTGCCGGTACTGCAGGTTGAGGATCGGCCCGCCGGGCGGAATCCCCTTGTCGATATGCGGCCAGGCTGGGCCTTCGCCATTGCGGTAGCCGGCGGCGATGAGCCGGGTCACCGGATTGATGTCGTCGGCGAGCTGCGCCGCGCTCTTTTCCGGCTCGATCGCCGGGGCGTCGACGTTGGTTGAATTCGGAACCATGCCGGTCGCCAGCACGATGAGGTCGAGCCCGGCGAGGGGAACGTCCTGACCGAGCAGTTCGTCGGCGCAGGAAATCGTCATGCCCTTGCTGTCGACCGACTTCACCTTGCCCTTCATGAAGATGACGCCGCTCAGCTGGGCTTCGCGATAAAACTCCTCGGCCGTGCCCGGCGTGCGCAATTCCTCATAGACGATATAGGCGGAAGCGTCCTTGTCACCTTTGACGACCTGCAGCGCCTGCTTGATCGAGGCCGAGCAGCATACCGACGAGCAATAGGGCAGGTGATTCGGATCGCGGCTGCCCGCGCATTGCACGAAGGCGATGGTGCGCGCCGGCGCGCCGGTGGACGGCGCGTCGCGGCGCCCCTGGCGAGCATCGCCTCGAACTCGACCGAAGTGACGACATCGGGCGATTGGCCGTAGCCGAGATGGCCGAGCTTCGTCGCGTCATAGGGGCGCCAGCCGGTCGCCACGACGATTGCGCCGACCGTTTCGACGATCTCCTCGCCCGCGCGGGCGATTGTCGCCCTGAAGGCGCCGGGCTGGCCCGAAGTGCTGGTGACCAGCGCGTCTGTCAGAATGCGAATCCGGCTCTCGGCCTTGACCTTGGCGATGAGCTTGTCGATGTCGTTCCTATGGAGGTCGCGATAGGGCGGGGCGTGCGGCGCGCGCATCGGCCATTTCGCCGACCAACCGCCGAGCGCGTCGCTCTTTTCGACGAGCACCACGTCGTAGCCGGACTTGGCGGCCTCGAGCGCCGCGGTGAGGCCGGTCACGCCCGCCCCGACCACGAGGATCGAGCGCGCGACGTCGCCGAGCGCGGCAGGCTTAGGCTGCTCGGTCTTGGAGAGCTGGGCCGCCGCCATGCGGATTGCGTCGGCGGCGAGCATTTCGGTGTCCTCCGCATGCGGCGGCTGCGACCAGGCCACGTGCTCGCGCAGGTTCGCGCGGACGACCGGCGCGCCGTTGAAGCGGAACTTGTCGGCCATCACGCGCGGAGAGCGCCGACGACAAGACGGTTCACCAGGCCTTCCTCGATGTCCTTACGCATTGCGGCTACGCTCTCGGGCGCGCAGAGGGCGTCGGAGGCCACGCAATGGCCGATGCGAAATTCAGTCTTGCCGATTTTCTCGAGCGCGCTGACATCGATGGCGTCGGCGATGCCGCACCCCTTGCAAAGATAGAAGCCGGTTTTCCTCTCAGCCACCTTCCGTCTCCCATTTCGGCGCCGCTTCCGGCCGCCGTTCACTCTTACCGTTGGAGCCGCCTGGTCGCTTCGCAGGCGGCGAGCCTCGCCTCAGGCGTTTCTGACCGCCTGCACCGCCTTCAGCGCGGCGGCTGTCGCCGACTGCACGGACATTGAAACGTCGAGCGGACCCGCGGCGACGCCTGCTGAGAAGATGCCGGCCTCGTCGCCCTCCCGGGGTACGAGGAAGCCGTATTCGTCTGATACGATGTCTATCGCGGGACGGTAGCCGGAGACGGCGCTCGGCTGCATTCCGGTCGCCAGCACCACGAGATCGTAGGGCTCGGAGTAGATGTCGCGCTCGATCGTGCGCTCGCCGTGCAAGACCGGGCGGCCGTCGTCGGCGACGCGGATGTGCGCCGGCTTCGACTTGATGAAGGTCACCTGCGGATCGGAGCGGACCCGATTGTAGAAGGCCTCGAGCTTATCATGGGCGCGAATGTCGATGTAGTAGATGTGGACCTCCGCGTCTGCGTGCTGCTCGCGCACGTAGGCCGCGTGCTTCAGCGAACCGAGGCAGCAGATGCGCGAGCAATAGGGCAGATGGTTGAGGTCTCGCGATCCGGCGCACTGGATCAGCGCCACCTTCTTCGCCGGCTCGCCATTCGAAGGACGTATGATCCTGCCGTGCGTCGGGCCGTCGTGAGCCGCCAGCCGCTCCATCTCGACGTTGGTGATGATGTCGCGGCTGTGGCTGTAGCTGTAGCCGTCGAGCTTGTTCGGGTCGTAAGGCTGCCAACCCGTCGCCCAGATCACCGCGCCGACGTGCAGTTCGAATGTTTCGCCCTTGTCGTCGGGATCGAGCGCGCCGTAGGCGCAGGCCGCCTTGAGTTTTTCGCCCTCGCCCGCGGCGATCGCCTCCGGCGCGACGACATAGCGCATAGGGAAAGCGTGTTCATGGGGCAGGTAGGCCGCTTTCACCTTGTCGAGGCCGTAGTTGAACGGATTGTCGACGAGAATCTCGGTCGCCTTGGCGCATTCGCCGCAAGCCGTGCAGCGCTCGTTCACGAAGCGCGCGTGGCGTTTGACCGACGCCTTGTAGGCGCCGCGCGCGCCGGAAATCTCGGTCACCTCGCACATTGTCATCACCCGGAGCCGCGGGTTCTTGCGAATGCGCTGATAGTTGATCTCGAGGCCGCAGGTCGGATGGCAGAGCTTGGGGAAATAGCGATTGAGCTTCGTCACGCGTCCGCCCAGGCTCGCCTCGCGTTCGATGAGGATAACGTCCTGACCCGCTTCGGCCGCTTCCACCGCCGCCGTCACGCCCGCGATTCCGCCGCCGACCACGAGAATCGTCTGGCTCGCAGGACCCGCGCCGTTCGAACCCGATCCCATCGATCCTCCTTCCCTGCGGCCGCGCCCCAAACACGTTCCCCTCGCGCCGCTGCGATCCATTCGCCTGGCGGCGGGGGAGCAAAAGAGGCGGGGGAGCAAAAGAGAGCTGGCGCTCGCGTCCGCCGCCAACCTTCGGCGGCCCGCGGGCGCGTACTTTTCGCTTGTATAGTTCATAATATACGAATATGTCTATTACATGTTGGGCGGGGACGCCATAGCGACAGATGCAGATGGCCGCCGATCGCCCCGTGCTGGTCCTGACCGGGAGGGGTCGAAGTCCGGAATGTCGCAATCCGCAACCGCCGCGCGGCGCCGAGTGGACCCGGTCGCGATCTTTCCCTTTCTAGCCTGGCCTCAACGGATGTCGGCTGCCCAGATGCGCGCCGACCTGCTAGCGGGCCTCACCGGGGCGCTGGTCGTCCTGCCGCAGGGCGTCGCCTTCGCCACGATCGCGGGCATGCCGCCCCAATACGGGCTCTACGCCAGCATCGTGCCGACCATCATCGCCGCGCTGTTCGGCTCCTCGTGGCATCTTGTCGCAGGGCCGAGCACAACCGCGTCCCTCGTTCTGTTCGCTTCTTTGAGCGCGTTCGAGCCCGCCGGGACGCCGCGCTATGTCGAGCTCGCGATGACGCTTGCCGCGATGGCCGGCGCCATGGAGCTCGCGCTGGGCCTCTTCCGGCTCGGCGCGCTCGTCAACTTCATTTCCCACACGGTCGTGGTCGGCTACACGGCGGGCGTCGGCATTCTCATCATGACGACGCAATTGCGCAATTTCTTCGGGCTCCACGTCCCCCGCACCAGCGTGTTCTGGGAAGCGCTGAGCGGCAGCGTCGTGGCGCTGCCGACGGCGTCGCTCGCGGTGACGACGGTGGCGCTCGCAACGCTTTTCGCTGGCCTAGCCGCGCGGAGCTTCAAATCCAAGATTCCATACATGATCCCGGCGATTCTGGCGGGCGGAGCGGCTGGAGTCGTCCTCAACAGGATGGCCCCTGGATCGGTCTCGACCGTTGGGGCGCTGCCCGCGACCCTGCCGCCCTTGTCGGCGCCGAGCTTCGATCTTGCGACCTGGGGCCTTCTCCTGCCGACCGCGCTAGCCATCGGCGTCTCGGCGCTGAACGAGGTCGTCTCGATCGGCCGGGCGCTCGCCATCCGCTCCGAGCAGCGGCTCGACATCAATCAGGAATTCATCGGCCAGGGTATCGCCAATCTGATCGGCTCGTTCTTTTCCGGCTACGTGGTCTCCGGTTCGTTCAACCGCAGCGCGCTCAACTACAAGTCGGGCGCGCGCAGCCAGATGTCCGCGCTGTTCGGCGGCCTCATACTTGCCGCCGTCCTCGTGTTCGCCGCGCCGCTCGCCGCCTATCTGCCGCACGCGGCGATGGCGGCCTCGTTGGAGCTCGTCGGCTGGAGCCTGATCGACCAAAAGAGCCTCGCCCGGATCTGGCGCAGCGGCGCGACCGAACGGGGCGTGCTGCTGGCGACGATCGGCGTCGCGCTGTTCATCCAAATTCAGGCGGCGATCCTCGCCGGAGTCGTGCTGTCGCTGGTGGTCTATCTCTACCGGACGTCCAATCCGCACTTGCGCCCCCGCGTTCCCGACCCGACCGACGAAAGCCGCAAGTTCGTCGACGCCGGGCCAGGCGCGCCGGAATGTCCGCAATTCCGCCTCGCCCGGCTCGACGGCTCGCTCTATTTCGGCGCCGTCAACGCTTTCCGCGACGCGCTGAGCGCCTTCGAGCGCGAGACGCCGTCATGCAAGCGCTACGGCGTGATCATGCGCGGCGTCAATTTCATCGACCTCGCGGGCGCCGAGGCCCTCGCCATCGAATCGCGCCGGCTCAAGGCGCGCGGCGGGGGCCTCTATCTGATCAACATCAAGGAGCGTCCGCTCGAGTTTCTCGAGCGCGGCGGCTACGTCGACGAGATCGGCCGGTCGAACGTGTTCGTCACCAAGAGCAAGGCGCTGAACGATATTTACCGGACGCTCGATTACGATCTGTGCAGCCGATGTTCGCTGCGGGTCTTCCGGGAATGCTCGCGGTTCGGACCCGCTCCCGTCGAAGAGGACGAGGCGAGCGGCCTCGGCTGAGCGATGGACAATCAGCGCAGCGACTGTTCGGGGACTGGCTTCGCCGGGCAGATCGGGCCGCTCTCTCCAGGCGCGAGCAGCCGCAGGTACCGCTCGACGCCAAAATCGGTGACGACGCGATTGGCCTCGTGAGCTGGATCGATCCCGTTGCTACGCAAATAGGCGTAAAGGGCGCCCCCTTGGTGTCGACGGGACGCGCGTGCCTGACGGCGACGGAGCCGACGACGCCGACGGCGTCCGTGCCGAAGGCGGCGCGCGCCGCTGGACCAAGAAGGAGATCCGTCCCCCAGCCGCTGACGGTCTGCGAAAAGACCCAGCCGACGCGCTCGAGCGCCCGTCGCGTGAGCAGCGGGGCCATGATTTCGATGGTTGACACCCGGATGATCCCGTTTCCCGCCCTTGGCCTCTTCAAGAACGGCCATGCCGAGTCGGAATCGGCGGTCAGCGCCGGCTGCGCGAGGTCGAGGCGCTCGCGCGCCGCCGCCGCGAAGAGCCGGTCGATGTCCCCATCGCCGGCTTCGACGTCGTCGTCGAGAAAAAGCGTCGCCCGGTAGCGCAGGAGGAGGTCCGGCCGCTCGTCGAGCAGCCGGCGGATCGCCGTCGTCTTGGTGCCGCCCTGAAAAACGACCGTGTCCGCGCGCGGATTGGCGTCCGCTTCCTGATAGTAGTTGAGCAACACGTCGTACGCGCGCCGCTCGGCGAGATAGTTTGCGTCGAAGCCCTTGCCGCACTGGACAAAGACGAGCAGCTTTCCGCCTCTGTCGGCTGCCTCGCGCTCGATGCGCATGCGCGCCTTTGCGTAGAAGCGGTCCTGTCGCGCCTGCAGCTCTTCGCGGCTCAACGGCGGCTTCATGTCGCCGTCGCGCGGCTTGGGGTCGAAGACGCGCATCGCCGCTTCCTCGAGCGAGCGGCCCTTGCCGCGGATGACGTCGCGCACGAAGGCCATGTCGATGTCGCCGCGGGGCCTGAGCTCGCTCGGCAACCCAACCTCGAGGAAATGCAGGAACGGATGCGGGTGGGTTTTGCGCCACTCGGGGTTCTGAGAGGCGTACCATGCCTCATCGAACTCGGCCGAGGGCGATGGCCCGTTCGCCGCGCCTGCCGCGAGATAAAGGCCCAGAAGACCGCCCGTTTTGGCGCCGAGACCCGCCTTTTCGCGAAAGAAGTTCGGATCGAAGAAGCCGTTCGGGCGGTACCCGAGCCGCTCGCCGATCAACGCATAGTGCAGCGGGGCGAGGGCGAAGGCTTGCTCGGTCCCGAGCCGGCGGAGCGCATAGGGGCGGCTCCAGAACGCCCGTCGCGCCAGGGAAGACTGAAGAGACGGCGCCGCCACGCGTTCCCCGTCAGTGCAAAACCGAGACATGAGCCGCCTCGCGGACCTCGGCCGTCGGGCCGAACGTCCTCTCGAAAGAGGCGCGCAGCGCGTTGTCGACGTCGGCGAACGTCGCGTCGCGGCCAAGGTCGGCGAGGCTCGTCACGCCGTAATGGGCCTCGGCGACGCCGCAGGGGACGATGCCGGAGAAATGCGAAAGGTCCGGCGCGACGTTGAGCGAAACGCCATGGAACGTCGTCCAGCGGCGCACTCTTACGCCGATCGCGGCGATCTTGTCCTCCGCCGCCGCCCCTAAGGGCCCGCACGGCTTGTCGGGCCGGGCGACCCAGACGCCGACCCGATCCGATCGCGTCTCGCCCGCGACGTCGAACGCCTTCAGCGCGTCGATCAGCCAGCTTTCGAGCGCGCCGATATAGGCGCGCACGTCGGGCCGGCGGCGCGCGAGGTCGAGCATGACATAGCCGACGCGCTGACCGGGCCCATGGTAGGTGAACCGCCCGCCGCGGCCGGCGCGAAAGACCGGAAAGCGCTGATCGACGAGCTCTTCCGGCCTGGCGCTCGTGCCGGCCGTGTAGAGGGGGGGATGCTCGAGCAGCCAGACGCGCTCCGGCGCCCGGCCGGCCGCGATCTCCTGGGCGCGGGCCTCCATCTGCGCAAGCGCCGCCTCGTAACCGATGAGGCCCGGCGATACGAGCCATTCGACCGGCGGGGCGCCGGGAGGGGCGACGAGCGGCGCGCGCTGCGCAAGGCGGGGGTTGGACATAAGCCCATCCTCATAGCAGCACCACCGTCTTGACGCGAAGCGTCGCGTGCGGCTCGCAACCAGGCCGTCGCCCGTTCCCTGTTGGCAGGGGTGCGCCGGGAGACCGGCGAGAAGCCAGACTGAGCGCGCCTCCTCGGACCCGACCGCGCCGAGGCCGGGTAACGCCGGCGGAGGGAAGCTTTGCGGCGGACCGCCCGCCATGAGCCGCACGCAGGCCACGACCGTGTTCTTGTGCACGTCCAACCCGGCGCAACGCGGATAAAGAACTTCCATTGCTCTGCCTCCTTTGCGCGCCGCCCGGCTCGGGACTTCGCTTCAGAGAAGTCTAGCCAAAGATATTTGAAATTTCAGGACGGTGGCGCGAGCAGGTGCGTGGGGTATCCGAGGATGGTTGAGACGCGCCGGGTCTGGCGATCGGAATAGATGAAGGCGGGTCCCTCGATGCGATAGTTGCCCTTCCAATCGATGACGAAGGAGGTATCATTTTCTTCGATGTGGACGGGTTCCGGGTCGCCGTCGCGGGCCAGCCTTGCGGCGAGTTGATCGGACGGGTCGAGCAGCCAGGCGTCGCCGGTTTCGGTAGAGAACAGGACCAGCTGACCAACAGTGACGACGCGCCCATGGCGGTCAGCCGCCCGACGCTGGATGGAGCGGACCTCCTCGGCGAGGCGAAAGCTCTTCCCCTCCACCATCTGTTTGCCCGGTCGACGCCGGATCGCCTTTCGATCCCTGCCGGGTACCGAGGGGGCTGCCATGGATTTGTTCACCAAGCTGTTCGGCGACTTCTTGGTCTTCGTCTATCACTGCTTCGACCGGATTGTCATTCGCGGCTATCTGACGGCGCTGTCGCGGCCCGAGCTGGTCGTCCACTTCTTCCGTGAGATCGTCGGGGTGGCGGAGGTCAGCAAGGAGGCGCTGAGCCAGCGGACGGCCGATTACCAGAATTGGGTGGAAGCCTACGCGCGCAATCACGCGATCCCGATCGAATGGGCCGAGAAGGGGGTACGCAAGGAGGACCACGTGCTGCGGTGGCTGCGCCGCATGGAGAAGCGCAATGCCTACGGTGTCTACTTCATCTTCAAGAGCATGGAGCAAGGGCCGACCTTCCGCATCAGCCTGCCGAAGTACCCGGCCAAGGACCCGCACTACCGCATCGTCGCGCACCAGCGCAGCCGCTTCACGCATTACTACTTCTATGTCCGCGACGAGGCGCTCGGACCGATGGTTGTGCGGGTGGCTTCCTTCTTCCCTTTCCAGACCGCCTACTATCTCAACGGCCACAGCTTCATCGAGCAGGAGCTGAAGCGGGCGGGGATCGGCTTCCGCAAGCATGACAACGCTTTCCTCGCCGTCGACGATGCAGCGGCGCTGCAGGCGTCGGCCGACCGGCTGAGCCCAGAGATCATTCGCCGGCGCCTCGACTACTGGACCCTGATCCTCGGACCGAAGTTCTCAAAGAAGGAGCGCGCCAAGCTCAACCTGTCACGCTTCTACGCCATCTCCCAGATCGAGTACTGCCGCAACTTCATCTTCAGGCGTCACTTTCCCATCCACAAGCTATTCGAGCGCAGCTGCGAACTCGGCCTGTGGCGGCTCAGCGCTGACAAGATCGCCACGATCTTCGGCAAGCGGGTCAGTCGCCGGATGCATGGCAAGCTGGCCACGGTCATCGACCAGATCGAGCACGGCCATCATGTCTTCCGCGCCTACTTCAAGAGCGGCTTCCTCAAACAGTATGAGAAGTTCCTGACCTTTCTGCGCAACGAATTGGTCTCCAACAATCTCACCGACTTCGGCCTGCTTAAGGGGCTCGACCATCTCGATGCCGTGCGGACCACCTTCCAGCTGATCACGGATCGCTTCGCCGGCTTCCAGGCCGAGTGGCTCAACGTGCATGTCGATTTCCCGCTGCTGCAGCGCCTCGCCCATCCGATCACCATCGGCGCGGTGCGTTATCCCGGCCTCAAGATCCACGAGCCGCGCATCATCCGCCTGTTCGAGGTCCTCCTGCATGGCGGTCCTCAGATCGGCGGCTGGACGGCCCGGCAGATCCATCAAGCCGTCCTCGACACCTTCGACCTCTCTGAGAAGACCTACCGCCTGAACCAGCTCCGCTACGACTTGCGCAAGCTCAAGGGACACGGCCTGATCGAGCGCGACGGCTCGCGCTACGCCTACCGGCTCTCACCCAAGGGCGTCCAAGTCGCCCTCCTCTTCCTCTTCTTCCACAAGCGCCTGTGCGGCCCCCTCGCCAACAGCCGCTTCCATCACCGGCCGGACCCGCAACACCGTCCAGACAGCCGGCTCGAAGCCGCCTATCACCGCGCCGACACCGCCATCCAACGCGTCGTCGATCTCTTGGCTGCAGCTTGATCGCCCCGCGCCTCAATGACAATGTTCAACTCGTCTTGTCTATGATCCCTCAGGTAAGAATCTAAAAGCGCACTCCGCGGCCTCGCGGCCGTTGGCAGCAAATTCTGGGGCGCTCAGAAGTCCCCGGTCCAACTTTGTTACAAGCTCGTATGCACCATGAAACAAAGCGACCTCTGTGCCGGCAGCACGTCATCAGCATCCCCCGTGGTCCATATTGTCGACGCAGACTTTGTGGTAAGAAATTTCACCACGAACAACACGAAGGAACACCAAGGCGGTTCAGGGGCCTAACGACGTCGATCTGGGCGTTTGAGCCTGGCCGGCCTTGCGTGCGCTTGAAAAGGGCGGGCCGAGGGGCGACATTCGGGGAGAACCCGAGGCAGGAGATCCCCATGCCCAACAAGCTCGAACAGTTGCGCGCCATGAGCACCGTCGTCGCCGACACCGGCGACATGGACTCGATCCGCGCCTTCCGGCCGACCGACGCGACCACCAATCCGTCCCTCATCTTGAAAGCCGCCGAGATGCCGGAATATGCGCGGCTGGTCGAGGAGGCCATAGTCTGGGGCCGCCGCGCCAGCGCCCTCGTCGGCGACGTCACCGATCGGATCGCCGTCAATTTCGGGGCGGAGCTGACCAAGATCGTTCCCGGCCGCGTGTCGACCGAAACCGACGCCGACCTGTCGTTCGACACGGAGGGGATCGTGGCCAAGGCGAAGAGGCTGATCGCCCTCTATGAGGAGCGCGGGATCGGCCGCGACCGCATCCTGATCAAGGTCGCCTCCACCTGGGAAGGGATGGAGGCGGTCCGGCGCCTCCAGGCCGAGGGGATCGACTGCAACATGACGCTGATCTTCTCGCTCGCTCAGGCGATCGCGGCGGCGGACGCCGGGGCCTTCCTCGTCTCGCCCTTCGTCGGCCGCATCCTCGACTGGCACGTGAAGGCGGGCGGCGGCCCGTATGACGCCGATTCCGATCCGGGCGTGAAGTCGGTGCGCGCGATCTACGCCTACTACAAGTCCTACGGCATCAAAACCGTGGTCATGGGCGCATCGTTCCGCAACACCGGCGAGATCGAGGCCCTGGCCGGCTGCGACCGGCTGACCATCTCGCCGCACCTGCTCGAGGCGTTGTCGAAGGAAGAGGGCGACCTCCCCCGCAGGCTCGACCCCGAGCACCCGGGCCTCGCTCCGCCGCGCATCGCGCTCGGCGAGAAGCGCTTCCGCTGGATGCTGAACGAAGACCAGATGGCGACGGAAAAACTCTCCGACGGCATCCGCATCTTCAACCACGACCTCGTTGCGATGCGGACGATGGTTGAGCAGCGCCTCGCCGCAGCGGCGTAAGGGCGGAGCGGCGCATCGGGGAGGCGCCGGCGTCTCGCCTGCACGCCGGTCGTCTCGCCTTGAGCCGCGACATTTCAGCGGGCGTGGATGGTTTTGTCACCAAACCGACGCGTCGTCGCTGGTGCGGTTGCCGAAGGGGAGATCTGCGACACGTCAAGGTCGCTGGATCGCCCCCACGGCACCGTTGTCTCCTGCTCTCAGGGAGGGAGTGACAAAATGGCGAAGTCAAAGCATCCGGCGAGCGAGCATCATCTGCAGGCGGCCGCTCATCACCACGCTGCTGCACATCATCATCATCAAGCCGCCCATCATCATGAGATTGGCGAGCACGAGGAGGCGCAGGAGCACGCCGAAGCGGCTCACGAACACAGCGAGCACGCTCACGAGCACAGCACGACCGCTCACGAACATTCTCATAAAGAGTGAACAACAGGGGGAGGCGGCGATGTCGTCTCCTCCTTCTCTCTGCTTCACGGGTCAGGACGGCTCTATGAGCAGCAGGTCGTTCGCCGGCCGCTTGCTCGCGCTTCCTGGATCGGCGGGCACGGCGCGTCGCCGAAAGAACAGAACACGCAGCAATCGCCCGCCCTGGGTTTCAGCAGGGCCTTGCAGTTGTGGCATTCGTAGAAATACTGGCGGGCGTCGGTGGGCATGGTTTCGGTTCTTTGATGCCCGCAGAACGGACAGGTGATCGTCGAAACCAGCTTCAAAGCGAGCATGACATCCTCGGCTCGTTCGCGCGGCGAAACTGCCTGCGTCATCGCGTGACACTTTACTCGATTTGCATCCATCACGGCGCACTTGTTTCGAATTGGCCCCGGGACGCTGCCGGCCCGTCGAACGTGGAAGTCATGGACACACCACAGAGATGAGCTTTCGGCCGTGCCGCGCCCCGCGATCCACCCGGGAGAAATCCTCAGTGAGGAACTGACCGAGCTCGGCGTCACGCCGACCGAGCTTGCGCGCCAGATCAACGTCCCGCCCGATCGGGTGGCGGAGATGATCCTTGCGACAGGGAAAGCTCGGGGGAGGAGAATGAACATGAAGTTCTGAAACCTTTCATCGCGATCCAGAGGGTTCAACTCCCTCCCGGCAAAGGTCAGCCAACCAGCCGGAAGCGAGCCTTGCATGGCGTGCGGCGACGCCCGTCGTGAAGCGTAGGCAGCAGGTGCTGAAGCCGCGTGAGTAGCCTCGAAATTATGATCGCTGGAGCCTTCGCTGTGGGTTGAGCGGGGGCAGCATCGACGACACCGTCAGGGTGAGGATCGTCGGTCCGGCCGGGGTCTTGGACCGGGGCAAAGGCATGGGACGGATCGCCTGGGAACCTGTGAGGTCCCGCCCGCGTCCACGTGACAGTGTGCCGGCAAATGGGCGGCCGGCTGACCAAATGCCCTGGCCCGGATGGGTCCTCCAACCATCCGGGAGCGCCGCCAAGGCGAGCACGAAGAGCGGAGGATCGCGCGGACCCCGGAAGCGAAACAGATACAGATAAGCGACCGGGGATGCGTGGGCGGGAAGTCATAGCGCCTTCATAGTACCGCTGACCGCGGGGAACTGGGCTCACCGGGACCCGCGCGAGGGAAGGGGGCGCCACGGGATGAGAGCCGTTGCCGGGAAACACGGGAGGAGACCTTGGGCTCCGCGAACCTGTCCACGAAACGACAACGGATAGCCGAACTGGCGAGGACGACGGCGGGGACATCATCACCTCCGTGCGCTTCTCGACAGGCGAGTCACGGACGGCGTCCTCTACGCCAACGCGAGCGAAACTCTCTCGTGAAGAACCGGATGCGGGAAAGCTGCACGTCCGGGTGTGTGTCCAGCGAAGGCTGGCATGTTCAGCAGGAGACAGACCTGCCGGGGCAAAAGTCAGGAGCCCCGTAGTTTGGATAGCAGGGTGGCGGGAAACCAAGACTCTGAAGCCTATCGACAACGTCTCCCTCGGGAAGACGACGAGCCGCCGGGCCGTAATGAAAGTAAACGCGAATGTGGCCTCGAAAGTGCGTAGCCCCGAAGGCCGAGCCCACATCTGGAGGGCGAAGGCAGCATGGGGAGCCGAAATCTGACTGAAGCGGCTCCTTCACTTCGGCGGGGTGGAAGCGACAGCACGGTGGCAAGAACATGCCGAGCAACTGGAGAAGCCTTCCTCGCCCCGGCGCGAAATCGCCGGAGCAGGGTAGATCGTATAACCGGCGCAACCGGGAAGTCGATCGAAGGCGAGAGGGTGGCGGTCGGGTCCGTAGTAGCGGCGAAGCGGAGTAATGTCCGTGGAGCAAAGGGGCCCTGCTGCTTGTAGCGTCTCCGGCCATAAGGAAGGCAAGGACGAGATGACAAAGGCGTCCATGGATTTGCAAGACCTGAGGCGGAGAATATACGTCAAGGCGAAGGCTGAGACGTCCTGGCGGTTCTGGGGACTATATGTCCACGTCTGCAAGCTGGACACACTGCGCGAGGCGTACGCGCTGGCCAAGAAGAACGATGGCGCTCCGGGAAGTGACGGAATGACCTTCGCGGCCATCGAGGCGCAAGGCGTAGAGGTTTTCCTCGAGCAGATCGCGGACGAACTGGTCGGGCGCACCTATGCGCCGCTCCCGGCAAGGAAGCAGGAAATCCCGAAGGATGGCGGCAAGGTCCGCGTCCTTTCGATTCCGGCGATCCGCGATCGGGTGGTGCAAGGCGCGCTCAAGCTCATACTGGAACCGATCTTCGAGGCGGACTTCCAACCGGGGTCGTTTGGATACCGTCCACAACGGACAGCCCATGAAGCGGTGGACCGTGTGGCGCGAGCGATCGTTCAGCACAAGCCACGCGTCATCGACATCGACCTGAGCAGCTATTTCGACAATGTCCGGCATGATCGGCTGTTGGCGAAGGTGGCCGAGCGGGTGGACGATGGCGACGTGATGCGCCTGCTGAAGGTGATGCTCAAAGCCAACGGCAAACAGGGCGTTCCGCAAGGCGGGGTGATCTCGCCGCTGCTCAGCAACCTCTACCTCACCGAGGTTGACAGGATGCTGGAGCGGGCGAAGGAGGCCACACGCTACGGCAAGTACAACGGCGTCGAATATGCGAGGTTCGCTGACGACCTGGTGATCTTGATCGACGCCCACCCGCGGCACGACTGGCTGATGGCGGCGGTGGAAAAGCGGCTACGCGAGGAACTCGCCGAACTGCAGGTCGAAATCAACGAGGAGAAGAGTTGGATCGTGGACCTATGCCGCGGCGAGAGCTTCGGCTTCCTGGGGTTCGACTTTCGCCGGGTGCGCAGCCTGCGGGGCAGATGGCGTGCCCATTACACGCCCAAGCTCAAGAAGCGGACGGCGCTGCTGGCGAAACTCAAGGACGTGTTCCGGCGTCACCAGTCCCAGCCGGTCGATCGAGTCATCAAGCTGATCAACCCGGTGCTTCGCGGATGGGTGAATTACTTCAGGGCGGGACATTCCAGCGAGTGCTTCGGCTTCGTGAAGGACTGGGTGGAAAAGAAGATCCGGCGCCATATGCTACGAGCCCGTAAACGACAGGGCTTCGGCTGGACGCGGTGGAGTAGGGACTGGCTGTACGAAACGCTCGGGCTGTTCAACGGCTACCGAGCGGTGCGGTCAGCCCCGAAAGTCGCTCCGGCAGGATAGGTCCCATAAGCCTTGGGGCGAAGCAAGCAGGAGAGCGCAGTGCGAGGAAATCCGCATGCTGCGTTCGACGAGGCGGGGGCTGGAAACGCGGCATGGTCGAGATGGTGTGACACTCGCAGACGAAAGAGCGAGCCAACAGGGAACACGAACTTCGACCTAAACCGGCGCGCCAGTCCCCGACCCTACCTGTGAGGGGTGGGGATGGCGACATCCCCACCTACTCGGCATGGACGCCGCAGCGTCACCGGCGACACCGCGCTTCCTCTCGGGCATTGGTTCGGCGCGAGCGCGCTTCCGACCCGCCCGGCCGGTCCCGCCGCGGATCAGCCGGAGCCGGTCTGAACTCCGATCTGGTCAAGGCCCGCCTGCGGGAAGGCTCTAAACGTTAACGGCTTAGCTTGGTATATATGCAATGATGGCGGTAGGGAACCAAAAGGCATGCGCGTTCGACACATCGTCAGTAGTGAAAAAATAATAATAACTGAAACAAGATGGTCCACAAAAGACATGCCGCCGAAGCATGCCCCTATCTACTTGAGAACCAAGCCAGTTCGTGCCGGGTGGCAGTGGAAGTCAGCCAAGATTAAAAGGGAACCAAGCCCTGAATACATTTTGGTAGCGGAATGCAACCCGAACCGGAATAATTGGAAGGCCATGCTGATTGTCGAGACGGACGCTGGCCCCTCCGTGGTCGCTCGGTTCGAGTATCACGGCAGTCACCCCGGACTCCATGCGCACGCCCATTGCGAGCGGGGAGGTATCGAAATCGGGGCCAGTAGCATAGATGATTTGCCGCGGATTCCGAAGGCCGGTAGGCTCCATCGTCGGACGAACGCGTGGACTGAGTCTCCCTTTTGGGAGGCGGCCAAACGGTTCTTCCGTATCGAAGTGGAGAAGGGTCCCCTAGGCCTGTGATAATGAGACCCGAGGAGCTGAAAGAATATTATGCTCGACATTCTGCGGGGGGATCACCGTCAACCCCGTCGCGACCGGCTATGCCATCAGCTCGGTATTTGAGGACAATTCCGGGGACCGTATCAGCTTTTATCTCACGCCCTCCGACGAGGGGTTCCAAATCGAGGACGATGGTTCGTACATCGCCCATCTTATCGCCCGCGATATTCCCATCGATCAAGGTACACGCGGGCAGCTCCTAGAGGCTATTCTTTCGCAGTCCGACGCCTTCGTGGATCCGGGTACCTTTGAAATCCGTACTCCTGTCTTTCCCGAGACCGAAGTTCCGCGCCGGGTGGTCGATTTCCTGTCGTCAATGATCCGTGTTCGTGATCTTGAATTGATTACGCGGGAGGTCGTGCGGTCAACCTTTCGGGAGGACGCGATCAACGCCATGAGACTCGCCCTCGGACATGCGGCGGAGCTCAACGAGGATGAGTCAATTAGCAAGGAGTTCAGCGACTTTCCCGCTGATTTAATTATTCGCCCGCTTCAGTCAGCACCTAAAACAAAGCCGGGCGCCGTGTATTTTGTGACTACAACCGACAAGCTCAATGAAGCGCTTTTGCTGAAGATGGAATCAGAGCGCCTTCACCGCGATGATTTCGAAGTAATCGCGCTTGTGGAAGAGCCTGAAATGCGAATGATTAACCGCAAAAAGTTCCAAAGAGCGCAGAACCGTGCCCTTGCCATGCCGATTTTCCGAGAAGACGAGGACGGGGCCATGAATTACATTCGACGCCGCCTCGGGATGCCGGAAAAGGCCGCCGCTTAAGGGTTCTGAGACAGCCCCTTTTTTGGGCGCTCGCTCTCGGCTCGCGCGGCGATGTAAGTTCGGACCCGTTCGCAAAGGCGAATTGATTTCCCACGGCCGCCGATGACGACCGCAAACCATCACGACCCGGCGCGCCAAAGGACCGGCTCCCCCCTCGAAGTCCTGCGCGTCTTCCTCAAGCTCGGCCTTACCTCGTTCGGTGGGCCGGTGGCGCATCTCGGCTATTTCCGCAACGCCTTCGTCGTCGAGCGCCGCTGGCTCGACGAAAGCGCTTACGCCGATCTCCTCGCGCTCTGCCAGTTCCTGCCCGGCCCGGCGAGCAGCCAGACAGGTTTTGCGATCGGCCTCATGCGGGCGGGCTATCTCGGCGGGCTCGCCGCCTGGGCCGGGTTCACGCTGCCGTCGGCGATCGCGCTGACCCTGTTCGCCTATGGCG
This sequence comes from uncultured Alphaproteobacteria bacterium, assembly GCA_963758335.1. Lineage (GTDB taxonomy): Bacteria > Pseudomonadota > Alphaproteobacteria > Rhizobiales > Beijerinckiaceae > Roseiarcus. The sequence goes on from CAVWVF010000007.1 coordinate 135,034, forward strand.
CGGGGGCGCTCAAAGGACCGGCGGGCGATGCGCTCTTGCATGGGCTCAAACTGGTGGCCGTGGCCATCGTCGGGCAAGCGGTGCTCGGCATGGCGCAAAGCCTTGCGCCCGACAAGCCGCGCGCCGCGATCGCGATCCTGGCGCTCGTCGTGACGGCCTTCGCGCCGGGCGGGGCGAGCCAGATCGGCGCGATCGCGGCGGGCGGCCTCATCGGGCTCGTTCTTTGCCGGCAGGGCGCCGAAGGCGCGGTCGACGGCGCGGGGGAGGCGCCGGTGTCGCGCTGGATGGGGATCGTCTTCCTCGCCGCGTTCTTCGCGCTGCTGGCGCTCTCGTTGCTACCGGGGCGCAAGGGGGCGCTGGCGTTCCTCGCCGCCATCTACCGGTCCGGCGCGCTCGTGTTCGGCGGCGGCCATGTCGTGCTCCCCCTGCTGCAGGGCGCGGTAGTAGCGCCTGGCTTCGTGTCTCAGAGCGCCTTTCTCGCCGGCTATGGTGCGGCGCAGGCGGTGCCCGGGCCTCTCTTCACCTTCGGCGCCTTCCTCGGCGCGGTCGCGAGCGCCCCGCCCGGCGGCGCGCCCGGCGCCGTATTGGCGCTGATCGCCATCTTCGCGCCGGGGATCTTGATCCTGATGGGCGCGCTGCCGTTCTGGCAGGGCTTAAGAACCCGGCCGGGGGCGCGCGCCGCCATGGCCGGCGTCAACGCCGCGGTCGTCGGCCTGCTCGCTTCTGCGCTCTACGATCCGGTCTGGACGAGCGCGGTCATGCGGCCGGCCGATTTCGCCGTCGCCGCGACCGGCTTCGCCGCGCTCGTCGTCTGGCGCGCCCCGCCGCTCGTCGTGGTCGCGCTGACCGCCGCCGCCGGCGTCATTCTCGGGATCGCCTGAAGAGGTTAACCATGATGGAGGCGACCGCCCGGTTTGCTGCGAAAAATGCTCAGCGAAAACTGATGCCTGTGCTAAACTTTCAATGTGATGGTTGAAATGGTGGTCGGAACGCACCGTCATGCGCCGGCGGTCCGGGCAAGGCCGGGCGGACCGGCCGATGCGTCTGAGGCCCGTCGCTCGGGGAGGAAGCAAAAAACAATTTTCCACCGTTTGTCGATGTGTCGCGCACAACCCTTTGAAAATTCACAATTCGTTGCCAGAAATGGACGGAGAAGGAAGGAGCTTTCGTATGTTTCACGCCTCCCGGAACAGGTCGCGGGCGCGTGTTGGAGGCCAAAAGCACCGGAGCGCTCGATCCGTCGGCGTCGCCAGAAATCGCGCAGTTGCGAGTGACAACTTTCGGGTAACCGGGGCGAATTTCCGGGCGGCGTTAGCTTGGGGCGGGCCTGACGAGAGTTGCGAGATCGGGGATTTCGGGGCCTGGAATGGCGAGGCGAGCGCCGAGATAGTCGAAGAAGGGGATTTTGAGCTTCCTGCAGGTCTTGGCGAGCCCGAGCATGACGTCGCGGGCGTCGCGGCCTCTGTCGCTGAGGGTCCCGCCGGAGATTTTGCGCTTGGTGACGAAGACGCGGATGTCGTTTTCCGAGGCGTTGGTGTGCAGCGGAATATGGGGATGGTCGAGGACGCGCAAGAGATCGTCCTTGAGGCGAAAGAGGCGCCTGAGCAGGCTGTCGAGGGTGGCGTAGCCGGTTCTGGAGCGGTTGAAGATGCGGTCGAACTGCGCCCGCAAACGCTCGGCTTTCTCGAGGCTCGGGGCGAGCTTGTATTCTTTTAAGGCGCGATAGAACCACCAGATCATGCGCCGTGCGACCTCGATCGCGTTGCGCTGCTTGTCGTTGGCGGGGATGAGCTTGTGGACCAGGCGTTCGGCGTGCACCCAGCACAAGGCGTGTTCGCCGACGCGGAACTGGCCGGCGCCGTCTGACACGACGATGGCTTGGCCGAGCAGGCCTTGCTCGCGAACGGCGCCCCACAGAGCACCCTCGCTGGCGACCCGCACCGGATCGGGGGTGATCCTGAGATCGGCGAATCCGAGCGCGTTCAGATGGCTCGTCCAGTCTTCGTGAGACGCAAAAAGCCGCGTCGGATGGCCCGCGAGCGTGTCGATGAGGCTGAGGCTCAGATTGCAAGCCCGCATGTAGACGAGCGCCGCCTCGTTGACCACGTAAGAGGCCGCGCCGCCCAGGAGATTGCGCAGGAACGCCAGGCGGGACTTGCTCGGGCCGGTTCGAAACGTGGTGAAGCTGTCGGAACCGATCTGGGTCGTCACGCCGCTCTTGCCTCGATGGCGGGCGCCGGTGTCGTCGACCGTGACGAAGGAAGCGCTGCTCAATCCGGTCTTCAGCACCTCGGCGTCCTCAGCGCGGAACGTCTCGAGCTTGGCGGCCAGCAGGCGCACCACCTGGCGTTTCGAAATCACCACGCCGACGCCGTTCAGCAGCGCCAGAATCCGCTCGCAGGTCATCTGTCCCTGAAAGTGCAGCATCAAGATCAGGCGCTGAAGATGCGGGCCATAGCCACCGACGATCCCGGGATCGAGCGGCGCGATCAGAGTCTTCCCATCCGGCGTTTGCCAGCGCTCGCGCCGATAGCGGGTCACCAAAGGATTCAGAACCAAGTCCTGAACGACGATCTCTTCGTAGCCCTTGTGGCGGGAACCCGCTGGCGCGTCGACCTTCACCTCGATGGTTTGCGTGACCGTCAGCTTGTCCAGGTTGCTGCCGCGCCGCTGCGTCGACCGCCCGCCCTTGGGCGCGTTCGCTTGCGAATCCGGTCGGTCCGTCGCCTTGTCCATCCCCGAGGGTTTCTGCGGCGGCCGCGGCGGCAGTTTCTTCAATCGCGCCAGCTCGTCCTTGACCGCCTGATGCTCGACCCTCAGCTTGGCCAACGCCCCGCTCACCTTCTCGTACTCCGCCTGAAAGCGGGTCACTTCGCCAATCAAAGTGCGAACCAGGCCGATGAGCTCGGCCGGCGTCATGCGCTCAAGCGGATCACCCAAATCAACGGACATCCCCAGCTTAAATCATACTTTCCGACGCTTGACTCCCCCCTTCCGCCCGGAAATTTGCCCCGATTACACTTTCGGCGCCTAACGCCCTGAAAGCATTGAGTTGCGTCCAGGGCCGTGGGCTGCTGCCGCCTGTTTACTCGCGAGCCCGAGCCATCCCAACGCGAAGCGCGCCGTCAGGCCCTGGACGATGACCGAGAAGGCGACCACCGCGAAGGCGACGATGAGGATATCCTCGCGGCGGGGCAGGTCGGCCGGCAGCGATAGGGCGAGCGCGAGCGCCAGCGCGCCGCGCAATCCCCCCCACCACAGAAGATGCTGCTCGTTCAGTGGCACAGCCCAGCGCGAGCGTGAAAAGGCGAGGCAGATCGGATAGACGGCGGCCGCGCGTCCCGCGAGCGCCAGCCCGACGGCGATCGCCAGCGCCTGCCAGCCTTCGCGGCTGAATTCGACGGCGGCTATCGCCGAGCCGATCAGCAGGAACACCAGGGAGTTGGCGAGGAACGCGGCGAACTCCCAGAATTCGAGCGCGAAGGTGCGGCCGTGCGCGCTGAGGGCGAGGCCGAAGCCGGTCTTCGGCATCAAGACCCCGAGATTGCCCATCACGACACCCGCGGCGACGGTGGCGAGCACGCCCGAGCCATGGAAGTGCTCGGCGAGTAGGAACGAGCCGAAGGCGGCCAACACGCTCAACGCTGTTTCGACAAGATGATCGTCCGAGGTTCCGGCGACCAGCACCGCGGCCAGGCCGACGAGAAGGCCGACAAGAAGTCCGCCGCCGGCGGACGCGCCAAGAGTCTTGGCCGCTTCGAGCGCTCCGATCCCGCCCGCCCCGTCGTGCGCGGCCCAGACCAGGACGAGCGTGAGCAGGACCGTGGCCGCGCCGTCGTTGAACAGGCTCTCGGACTCGATCAGGAGCCTGAACCGCCCGGTCACGCCGGTTTCACGCAGAAGCGCGATCACCGAGATGGGGTCGGTGGCGGCGATCAGCGCGCCGAACGCGAGCGCCGACTCCATGGGCCAGGTCAGCCAGTGAACGAGTCCCCGGGCGACGAGCCCGGCGCAAAGCGCAACGCCGATCGTCGCGAGCGCGAGGACCGGAACGAGGTCCCGCCTAAGCTCCTTCCAGTGCAGGTTCAGCGCCGCCTCGAACAGCAGCGGTGGCAGCACGACGTCGAAGATGAGGTCGTGGGTCAGCGCCAGTCCCGCGTTGACGCGAAAGCCCGCCAGAGCCGCGCCCGCCAGAACGAGGCCGACGGTGTAAGGCAGCCGCAGGCGCCGCGCCGCGAGCGCCACGAGAATGGCGAGGCCGAGCAGGCCGAGGGCGCGAACGAGGAGCTCATTCATGCCGCCCTGTTTACCGGCGACGGCTCGCAAGGCAAAACGAGGCGCTATTCCGCCGAAGTCAAGCGCTCGCCCGCCCGCATGAAGCGCTCGGGATCGACCGGCTCGCCGTCGACACGCACTTCGTAATGCAGGTGCGGGCCGGTCGAGCGGCCGGTCGAGCCGAGGCGGCCGAGGAGGTCGCCCTGCGCGACCTCCTGGCCTTCGGCGACCAGAATCTCCGACATGTGCCCATAGCGGGTCGAAAGGCCAAAACCATGGTCGATCTCGACCATGTCTCCGTAGCCGCCCATCGGTCCGGCGTGGGTGACGCGGCCGGCGGCGGTGGCGCGGATTTCCGCGCCGTAGGGCTGGAGGAGATCGACGCCCGGATGGAGCGCCGGGCGGCCGAGGAAGGGATCGATGCGATAGCCGAACGGCGAGGCGACGGTCGCTTCGCCTGAAAGCGGCTTCTGCAACGGCACGGAAGGCATCAGGGCGCTTAAGTTTTCCGCGAAGGAGACGTCGCGCGCCGCATGCGCGGCGGCCCGGTCGAACGCGGGCACCCTCGGATCGGCGTCGACAGGGATGAAGGGGCCGCCGGCGTTCGCCAGCGGCTTCGGCTCAGCGAGCTTCATGGGATCGAGGCCGGTTGCAGCGAGGATCGCGGCATTGCGCTCCGAGGCGTGCGAGGCCCGGCGGTCGATGGCGGCGAGGGCCCCGATCTGGCCGTTCTCGACCCGGTCGAGCGAGCGCACGAGGAGGTCGAGCTGGGTCGACGGGTCGAGATCCGGGTTCCACGCAGCCGCAGCCAGGCCTGGGGCGAACGCCGGGTCCGCGCGCGTCTGATCGAACGGGCGGGGCGCGGCGGCCTTGGGCGCGAGGCTTGCGCCTTCCGGGGCGTAGGCGCGTGCCGCGCCGCCATCGACGGGGCCTGCCGGCGCTTGTCCGGAGGGCGGGCCGAGGGCGTCAATCGCGCCGAGGGCGGCCGATCCGAATTGAGCGCCGGCCGACGTGGCGGGGAATGAGGGCGCCGTCGTCTGGGCTGCAAGCGCGGCGACGAGGGCGCCGCGCTTTTCGAGCCGAGCCTGACGCGCCGCGAGATCCCGAATCCGGTCTTCGATCGCGCTCGGATCCGCTCGCCGCCGGTCCGAGTCCGAGACGTGCGAAGCGCGCCCCTCGGCCTGGCGGTCCTCCATGCTCGCATCGGTCGCGGCCTGGGCCAGAACGGCGGCTTCGTGGAGGCCAGCGCGAAGGGCGAGATCGGCGGCGCCGGCGACGCCGAAGGCGAGCAAAAGAGGCGCGAGCGCGACCAAGCCCCACAAGGCGGCCGGCCTCACCGCGGCGGTGCGGATCGAATCGCCGCGGGAAATCGATACGAAGTAATGGGTCGTCGGAAGCCCAAGCCGGCAGTTGCGCTCGTGTGGGGACATCGATCGAGGCTCCGTCCCCCGAGCCGGCGGGACCACGGCGCAAACGACCTTGACGGTCGCGCGCCGCCCTTTCTCGGCGGGGGCCCGCTTCAGAGGGCTTTCGCGGCGGCGAGCACCTCCTCCGCGTGCTCAGGCACTTTGACCTTGCGCCAGATTCTTGCGATCCGTCCCTCGCGGTCGATGAGGAAGGTCGAGCGCTCGACGCCGAAATATTTGCGGCCGTACATGCTCTTTTCCTTCCACACGCCGTAGGCCTTGATCGCGGCTCGCTCTGGGTCCGCTGCCAGCGCGACGGCGAGGTCGTGCTTCTTCTTGAACTTGTCGTGGCTCGCCGCCCTGTCGGGCGAGACGCCGACGACCGCCGCGCCAGCAGCGTCGAATTTGGCCTTGAGGCCGCTGAAGGCGATCGCTTCGGCGGTGCAGCCTGAGGTGTCGTCTTTCGGATAGAAATAAAGCACGACCGCCTTGCCTCGGTAGTCGGCGAGCCGCGCATGGCCGCCGCCGTCGGTCGGCAGCGCGAAGTCGGGGGCGGGATCGCCCACGTCAAGTTCTTTTGCCATGTCGCCCTCGTTTTGTCTCAATGTCGTTTCAATGCGGGCGCAAGACGCTCGCGCCGACGCGCCGAGAGTGGCCCGGCGCGCCGGGCGGTTCAAGCGGCTAGGATCGCGCCCGGGGACGGCGGCGCGACAAATCATCGGACAAGGCGTCCAATGCCGCTTTGAGCCACGGAGGATGATCCCGGATTGGTCGGTTGGTTTGACGTCGGAGCCCGCGCGCGCGCCCGGTCCGCCGTGCGCCGCATGTGTGACAGCGCCGCTGGTCCGCGCCTTTCTTCGCCCGTGCGACGCTCTCGCGCACGGCGGGCTGCGCGCGTTGTCGGGAGCGTGGCGGAAGCCGGAGCGCTGGTCGCGCTCCTCGCCGTCCTGGCCCTTGCGGCGCGCCTCGCCCACGGCCCGATCTATCTCCAGACGCTGCACGACAAGATCGCCTCGAGCCTGCAGGAGCGCGTCGGCGACCGCTATGCGATCGATCTCGGACCGACCTATCTCATGCACAATGCCTTCGGCGTCGGTCTGGGCTTCCGCCGTTTGACCGTGCGCGACGCCGCCGGGCGGACGGTGCTGGCCGCGCCGGGCGGCAAGATCGGCCTCGACGCGTTCGCCCTGTTTCTCGCCCAAGTGAAGGTTCGGCGCCTCGAACTGGACGGCCTCGACCTCCGCCTCAGGGTCGCGCCGGACGGCGCCTTGTCGATTGCGGTGTCGGGCGATCAGAGCGCCACGCCGATCGCGCTGCCCGGCAGCGGCGCGGGCCTCGGTGGCCTCGACCTCGCCGCCCTCATCCGCGCCAGCGCGGAGGCGATGGCCGGCGCCGGACAGGCGGTCGACCGGCTGACGCTCGCCAAAGGCAGTTTCGAGATCGACAACGAGGCGACGCATCGGGTCGTGACGTACAGGGACTTCAACCTCGTCTTCGACCGGTTTGCCGACGAGGCGGCCGCCAGGGTCACGGCCGTCGGGGCGTCAGGGCCGTGGAGGATGGAGGCCCGGGCGAGCGTCGGCGACGCGCCAACCCTCGCGATCGAGGCGCACGACATGAGCCTCGCCGACCTCGAAGCGTTCGACAAGAAACCGCCGCCCCTGTTCGCTGAGGGGCCGATCGGGTTCAAGTTCGACGGGCGTCTTAGGCCGGACCAAACCATTCAGAGCCTGACCGGGCGCTTCGCCATGGGAGCAGGGGAGGTGCGGCTCAACAATCCCGACGCCCTGCCGTTCCTCGTCGACGAGGCGTCGGGCCGAGTGGATTGGGACGAGGCTGCAAGACGACTTCGGATCAGCAACCTTGTCGTCCTTGCGGGCGAAACGCATCTGACCGCTGGCGGCTGGGTGACGCCGCCCGCCGATCCCAGCGGCGCATGGGCTATGCGTCTCGAATCGAAGGACGCTCGGTTTGGCCCCGAGCGCCAGGGCGAGAAGCCGGTCACCCTCAACTCCCTCGTCGCCGACGCCCGTTTCCTACCGCTGGAATCGCGCTTCGTCGTCGACGAGTTCGCCGCAAAGGGTCCGACTTTCGACGGCAGTCTCAAGGCCGAGATTGCGCCGGACGGCCCAGGCGTGTCGCTCAAGCTCGACATCAAGATCAATCCGAGCGTCACGCAGGACGTCATCCGCCTGTGGCCGCAGTTCATCAATCCCGACATGCGCGACTGGGCCTCGCACAATCTGCACGGCGGGCGGATCGAGGGAACGATGGCGGCGAACTGGTCGGCCGCCGACCTCGACGCGATGGATCACAAGCGCGCGGTTGCACGCGACAGCGTGTATGGAGCGTTTTCGAGCCGCGACGTCGGCGTCGATCTGCTCCCGGGCCTGCCGATGATGGTGTCCGAAGAAGCCTCGGGCAGGTTCACCGGCCGCGACTTCACCGTCTCCGGCGACCGCGCGACGATGGCTCTTTCCCCGACACGGCGCATAGAGGGCGACGGCATCGTCTTCACCGTGCCCGATACGACGCCGCGGGCGATCGTCGACGCACAGGCGCGGGCCCACCTGAGCGGCACGGCCGATGCGCTCGCCGACCTGCTTGGCCGCGAGCCTCTGCGCAAACAGGCGGGCCTGCAGATCGACCCGGCGACGATCAAGGGGCAGGCGGAGGGGGACATCGTCCTCGACCTCAAGCTCGGGAAGACCGCCAAGCCCGACGACACGCAGTTTCACGCCTCCGGCGGGCTCTCCGACCTCACGCTCGACAAATTCATCGGCGAGGAGAAGCTCGATCAGGGGAATTTCGTCTTCGAGGCCGACCGCAACACGCTGAAGATGGCCGGCGACGGCCAAGTGTTCGGCGCGGCGGCGCATCTCGACGTCGACAGGGCGCCGGGGGAGGAAGGCGCGGCGACACTGACGCTGACGCTCGACCAGGCGGCGCGCGCAAAGCGCGGCTTCAATCTCGCCTGGCTGAACGGACCGCTGCCGGTCAAGCTCAAGGCGCCCCTCAACCGGACGAGCGCCGACGTCGAGATCGATCTCACCCAGGCCGCGATCGACAATCCCGTGCCCGGCGTCTCCAAGGCCGCGGGCAAGCCGGGCAAGGCCACTTTCCAGGTCAAACCCGCCGTCCAGGGCGCGACGCTCGGCAACGTCGCCGTGGACTTCGGGACCGTCCTGATGCGCGGTTCCGCCGACATCGGCCTCGACGGCTCCGTCTTGGCCGCGAAGATCACGCAGGCGCGCATATCGGCCGGCGACGACTTCCGCATCGACGTCGTCAACAGCGCCAACGTCGTCAAGGCGACCGTGCGCGGCTCGTCGCTTGACGCGCGGCCCTTCATCAGATCGCTCACTGAACAGGCCTCGCCCTCGCAGGCGGGCGGCAAGGATTTCGACGTCGACATGAAGATCGCGTCCGTGATCGGGGCGAACAGACAGTCGATCGCCGGCCTCGACCTCGACTTCACACGCCTAGGCGGGAACGATCGTCTCGCCATGTTGCGCGGGCGCATCGGGCAGGGGAGCGTCAGCGCGAGCCGGGGCAGCGAAGGGGATCTGCGCCTGATCTCGAGCGACGCGGGCGCCTTGGCCAAATTCGCCGACCTCTACTCGCGGATGGAGGGCGGCAGTATCGATCTCAAGTTGCAGACCGGCGGCGACACGAGCGTCGGCGCCGCGACGGTGACGAACTTCGCCCTGCGCGACGAACCGGCGTTCCGCCGCCTGGTGGCGGCCGCTCCTGCGGGTTCGGGCGAGGCGGTCGACCCGACCCTCGTGCGCTTCCAGAAGATGACGATCGTCTTCACGCGATCGCCGGGGGCGATCGCGATCAGGGACGCCGTCATCTACAATCCGAACATGGGGCTGACCACGTCGGGAACCATCGACTTCGCCAAAGGCGCGATCGACGTCAACGGCACTTTCGTGCCGGCCTATTCGGTCAACACCATCCTGACGAAGATCCCGGTCGTCGGCCTGCTGCTCGGCGGCGGACAGAACGAGGGCGTGTTCGGCCTCACTTACCGCGTGCAGGGCGCCTTGAGCCGCCCGGAGGTGACGGCCTATCCGCTCTCGGCGATCGCGCCCGGCATTTTGCGCAAGATCCTGGGCGTGATGGACGGAAGCGGCTTGCACGGCGGCGGGACGGGCGAAGCGGTCGCCGCGCCGAGCCGCCCTCCCGGCCGATAGGCATGAGAATTGCGCCGAGAAAGAGGCGGCTCGGCTACGTACTATCCCGCATTGAGCGACGCCGGCGGATTTGACAAGACCGGGCGCGGCCGAGCGCGCGGGGGAGGTGAACGTGATGTTTCATGACAGCGAGGAAATGAAGGCCATCGCCACAAAGCCGCCGGCGATCGGCAAATCTTCCGCGGTCGCAGCGATCCAAGCCTTTCGCAGCCTCTGCCTCGAGTCCGCCGTTCTGTCCAAGAGGCTCTTCGACAACACGCAGAAGCTGTGGCTCAGCGCGGCGACGAACAAGGACGCCAAGGACGTCGGCCGGACCATGGCGGCGTTCGTCAACGCGTCCTATCGGGACATTTCGCAGAACGCCGAGGCCGTTCTCGGCATCTGGCGGCGATTTGTCCGCGACGCCATCCCGCAGCCGGATTCCGCCTGATCGGTCCGAGCGGCTGAGCGAGCCGAGGCTAAGGTCTCCGCTACGCCTTGCGGTCCCGAGAACAATTGCAGTCCAATAGAGCGGGCATTCGCTGAGACAAAATGCGAACTTCGGTTTTGTTCCGGAGGCGCAAGCGCTGTTCACCGCAACGGCCTCTCGCGCTCTGGCGGATCGCCGACGAAAAGCGGTTCGGTTCGCGTCAGTCGATGCCGACCACCACGTCGGACGCCTTGATGACCGCATAGGCTTTCTGGCCCCTGACGAGTTTCAACTGATCGACGGCTTCGTTGTGATCGAGGCCGTCAGCTTGACGCCGCCCACGTCGAGGACAACATGCGCCGTGGTCGCGCCTTTGTGGACCTCTTCGATCGTTCCATGAGGCTCATTGCGTGTGCTGATTTTCATTGGATACCCCATTTTGAAGATTGCGGAGGCGTCGCCGTCGAGTAGTATGGCCGGATATAACGGTGGGGTCCAGCACGGGCGCGGCGCATGTTGAAGCTTGCAATGCTGGTCGCTGCGATCGCCGGCATTCGCGTCGTCGGTCGCGCCCGCGAAAGCCGGCCAGACCAATGTCGCGGTCGCCGCAAACTTCACCGAGCCGGCGAAGGAAATCGCCGCCCTGTTCAAACGGAAGACGGGCGACGAGGCGGTTCTGAGCTTCGGCGCCTCCGGCCCGTTGTTCGCCCAGATCACGAATGACGCGCCGTTCCAGGTGTTTCTGTCGGCTGACGCGGCGAGGCCGAAGGCCGTAGTCCGGGGGGGCTTCGCGGTTGCGGGAAGCGAGTTCACCTATGCGATCGGGAGGCTCGTCCTATGGAGCAAGGTCCTCGACGTGACCAAGGGCGAGGAGGCGCTGAAGGCTGGCGCTTTCTCGAAACTGGCGATCGCCAATCCGGCCGCAGCGCCTTACGGGGTCGCAGCGATCGAGACCATGAAGGCGCTCGGGGTCTATGACGCGCTCATGCCGAAGATCGTGCAGGGGGACAACATCGCCCAGGCCTTCCAGTTCGTCGACACCAAGAACGCGGAAGTCGGCTTCATAGCCCTGTCGCAACTTTATGGCGTCACGGAGGGTGCGCGCTGGCTCGTGCCGCAAAATCTCTATGCGCCGATCCGGCAGGACGCCGTGCTCCTGAACAAGGGCGCGAACGACGAGGCGTCGAAGGCCTTCCTCGAATTCCTCAAGGGCCCGGAGGCGCGCGCCGTCATCGAGAAATTCGGCTACGGGCTCGACTGAGCGGACCCTTGGAAGCCTTCGCCCACATCTGGGAGCCGGTTCGCCTGACGCTCGAACTCGCGACCGTCACGACGTTGGCGCTCATCGTTGTCGCGACGCCGCTCGCCTGGTGGCTCGCGCGGTCGCAGGCACGCTGGAAGGAAATCGTCGCGGCGGTCGTCTCGCTGCCGCTGGTTTTGCCGCCGACCGTGCTCGGCTTCTACCTCCTCATCGCGCTCGGCCCCGACGGGCCGGGCGGGGCGGTCGCGAGCCTATGGGGCGCGCGCACGCTCGCCTTCACCTTCTGGGGCTTGGTCATCGGCTCGATCATCGCCGCGATGCCTTTCGTCGTGCAGCCGATCCGCAACGCCTTCGCCGCCGTCGGCGACCGGCCGCTCGAGGTCGCGGCGACACTGCGCGCCTCGCCTGCACGCGCCTTCTGGACCGTGGCGCTTCCGCTCGCGAGCCCCGGGCTCCTCACCGGCGCGGTGCTCGGCTTCGCCCATACGGTCGGCGAGTTTGGCGTCGTGCTGATGATCGGCGGCAACATTCCCGGGCGCACCAAGGTCATGTCGACCGCCATTTACGAGTATGTCGAGACGATGCAGTGGCGCGAGGCCAACATCCTCGCCCTCGGCATGGTCGTGTTCGCCTTCGCCGTGATCCTCTCGATGATCCTGATCGAAAAGCGCTTCGCCCGGGCTCGCGGATGAGGGCGGAAACGATCCGCGCGGAATTCAAGGGAAGGATCGGCAAGTTTTCGCTCGACGCCGGCTTCACGGCGCCGTCGAAAGGGGTGACCGCGCTCTTCGGACCGTCGGGCTGCGGCAAGACGACGGTGTTGCGTTGCATCGCCGGCCTCTTGCGCATGAACGACGGCGTCTGCGAGATCGACGGCGACGTGTGGCAGGACCGGGGCGGAACCTTCCTGCCGACCCACAAACGGCCGCTCGGCTACGTCTTCCAGGAAGCGAGCCTGTTTCCCCACCTGTCGGTGCGCCGCAATCTGGCGTTCGGCGCGCCGCGGCAAAGCGATCGCGCAACGCGAGAGACGATCGCGTTCGACGAGGTCGTCGATCTTCTCGGCGTAAGGCCGCTGCTGGACCGGTCGCCGCGCAATCTCTCCGGCGGCGAGCGCCAGCGCATCGCGATCGGCCGCGCGCTCCTGTCGCAGCCAAAACTCCTCTTGATGGACGAGCCGCTGTCGGCGCTCGACCGGGCGACCAAGGACGAGATCATGCCGTTCCTCGAGCGGCTGCACGACCGCCTGTCCCTGCCGGTCGTCTACGTCACGCACGACGTCGCCGAGGTGGAGCGCATCGCCGATCAGATCGTACTCATGGAGAATGGCCGCGTGCTGGCGGCTGGGCCGTTTGCCGACCTGCAGAGCGACCCGTCGCTGCCGCTGGCGATGGCGCGCGACGCGTCGGTCGCCCTGGACGGCGTCGTCGAGGCGCATGACCCGCGCTACGGCCTGCTCACGCTTCGCGTCCAGGGCGGCCGTTTCGTCGCGCCCGCGCCGCCCGCGGCGATCGGCGAGCACCGCCGCATCCGCATCGTCGCCCGCGACGTCAGTCTGGCGCGCGAGCCGCCCGGACCGAGCTCCATCCTCAACATCCTGCCCGGCCGCGTCGTCTCGGCAAAGGCGGTTGAATCGCACGAAATGCTCGCCGTGGTGGCGCTCGGGCCCGAAGGGCGGGGCGCGCGCCTTCTGTCGCGCCTCACGCGAAGGTCCTGGGAACAGCTCGCCTTCGCCGAGGGCGCCGCGGTCTATGCGCAGGTGAAGGCAGTCGCGCTGGGGCCGCGGCGCGGCGACTTCGCCGAGTAGCCGCGTCCCGAGCGGCGCGCCGGCGGCTTGGCTTGCGACGCGTTTCCGCTTGTCGCGCCCCTCAACGGCCGAAGCGGTCGAACACCTGCAACCGCAAGAGCCGCATGGCTTTCTCCGTCGCTCCGGTTCGCCGACGCTTCCGCTCGCGCTCCGGATCTGGCCGGGGCCAACGGAGATCGTCGCCACGGCGAAAACAGTCCCGCGAGCGGACATAGGCCCACGCTATCGGCGCGGCGCGCCGAAACGCGTCGGCCGCCTCGTCGGACAGAACATCGGCGACGATCTCGGGCGGCGGCGCGAAAACCTCCGGCATCTTCGAAGACAAAACCTCGTCGCCCAAAATGTCCCATCGCGAATGGCCGCCCATGACCGGCGACGACAGGCCGTACACCACTCTGCCGATCCGGGCCTCGCGTATGGCGTAGCTGCACAAGGCGCAGGGCTCGACGTTGGCGTAGAGCGTGCAGTCGTCGAGGCTGGTGCAGGCGAGCGTCCTTTGCGCTTCCGTCAGCGCAACGGCTTCCGCGTGTCGCATGACGTCGCGGTCCTGCGACACCCGGTTCGTCGCCTCGACGATCGTGCGTCCCTTTTTGGTGACGATGGCCGCGAAAGGATATCCGCCGTCACGAGCGGACCGTGCGGCGAGGACGAAACAGCGCCGCATGGTCTGCTCGTCTCTCGCGAGCCTCGTTAGATCGTCCACCTCGTCCTCGCCCGCTGAAGCGTCTTGCCAAATTGGCAACCGTGCGCCGCGAGAAATCAACCGCCTGCGCGGATCTCGCGGCGACCCTCAGGCATAGAAAATGACCGCCTTCGGATCGAGCGCCCAGAACTCGGCGCCGATCGCCGCAAACGCCTCGTCCCAGCCGCAGGGGACGTCGCGATCCGCGCTGGCGTCGTACCGCATCGGATGGGAGAGCCGGCCTTCCTGTTCGAGGTCGCGGTCCTTCCTGCTCTTGAGCTCCATGACCGTGTGGTGGGGAAGAACTCCGGCGTGCAGCGGCGGCTTGGCTGCTCTCAGAGGGTCGCCTTGGCGCCGTTCTCGCAGAACTCGAACGGGTGATAATAGGGCAGGCTTCGCCCGGGAGTACCGCACGCAAATGAAGCCGTGCGGCTCGCTCTTGCTCACCAACGTTTCGACCGCCGCCGGCGCTGCCCATTCCTTGCCGAAAATCCGTGTGATCCCCCTCAGGGACCCCCAGCCGCCCGTCGGTCCGTCGTAATGGGCGGTCTGAACAGCCGCCCTGCGGTTCGCCATGTCAACCTCCGGTTTTAGGGCTGAATGCGAAGCTGGGCGTTTGGTTCCCGAGTGGAGGAGGCGGCGGAGCTTCACGGCGGGTTACACCGCCCGCAACAGCACGTGTTTCTTGCGGCCGAGCGAGAGCTTGACCACACCGCCCGCCTGCAAGGCCTCGCGGGTGATGAGCGCCTTCTCGTCGCTGAGCGTCGCGTCGTTGACCCGGAGCCCGCCGCCGCGGATTTGGCGGCGCGCCTCGCCGGGTCGAGGCGACGACGTGATTTTCACGCCTACTTAGGCTTTAGAAGAATGTGCTTCTTTCGACCTACAGATAGTTTGATAACGCCACCTTTCAGGTCTTTCGGCCCGATGGTTGCGGTAGGACTAACTATAACTACTCCATTGACGCTAAGTCCGGAATTGGCAATTAGGCTTCGTGCTGCATTATTTGAGCTGACGGCGCCGGCGAGCCGGAAAACATCCAGCACTCCGATACTCTTCTCGAATTCGACCCTGGGAATCTCGAATACCGGAAGCCCCTCCGCCGCTACGTCTTCCTCGAAGGTCTTGCGCGCGGTCTCGGCGGCGGCCTTCGCCGCCTCGCTGCCGTGCAGAAGCGCCGTCGCCTCACTGGCGAGCGCTTTCTTCGCCTCGTTGATCTCGGCCCCGGGCAGTCTCTCGAGCCGCCGGATTTCGTCGAGCGGCAGCAAGGTGAAGAGCCTCAGGAACCGGCCGACGTCGGCGTCCTCGGTGTTGCGCCAGAACTGCCAGTAGTCGTAAGGCGAGCGCATGGAGGCGTCGAGCCAGACCGCCCCGGTGGCGGTCTTGCCCATTTTGGCGCCCGAGGCGGCGGTGATGAGCGGGGAGGTGAGCGCGTAAAACTGCTCGAGCCCCATCCTTCGGCCCAGGTCGAGGCCGGTGACGATGTTGCCCCACTGGTCGGAGCCGCCCATCTGCAGGGTCACGCCATAGCGCTTGTAGAGCTCGGTGAAGTCGTAGGCCTGCAGGCACATGTAGTTGAATTCGAGGAAGGTGAGCTCGTGCTCGCGCTCCAGCCGGAGTTTTACCGAGTCCATCGCCAGCATTCGGTTGACCGAGAAGTGCCGACCGACCTCCCGTAAGAAATCGATGTAATTCAGCTTGGCGAGCCAGTCGGCGTTGTCGGGCATGATCGCGTCGGTCTTACCCTCGCCGAAGCGGATGAAATGGGCGAAGGCCTTGCGGATGCCCGCCTTGTTGGCCTCGATCGCTTCGACGGTCAGGAGCTTCCGGCTCTCGTCCTTGCCCGACGGATCGCCGACCATGGTCGTGCCGCCGCCCATCAGCGCGACCGGCTTGCCGCCCGTCTCCTGCAGCCAGTGCAGCATCATGATCTGCACCAGCGAGCCGACGTGCAGCGACGGCGCCGTGGCGTCGAAGCCGATATAGCCGACGAGCGAGCCCGACCGCGCCTTGTCGTCGAGCCCCTCGAGATCGGAGCACTGATGGATGAAGCCGCGCTCCTGCATGACGCGCAGGAAATCGGAGCGGGGCAGGAACGCGTCGGTCACGCCTTTGTGTCCTCGGGAAACGTGGTTGGTGCTCTAGGGAAGCGGGAGGCGAAGCGCAACACCGGAACCCCATAGCCCGTTCGGTCGTTGTTAAGACGATGATGGATCAGGGGTCGAACGACCCGAACGAGGACTTTTCGCCATGCTTCGTCCTATGCGTCTTCTCCTTTGCGCCTCGGCCGCCGCGCTGATCGCCGGCGCGGCGCCGGGCGTCAATTTCGCCTTCGTCGCGCCGGCGCACGCGCAGGCGGACATCGTGGTCACCGCTTCGATCGCGCCGCCGGAGCTCCCCGTCTACTCCCAGCCGCCGATCCCAGGGCCTGGATACGTCTGGATTCCCGGCTATTGGGCGTGGGACGGCTCGGAATACTACTGGGTGCCGGGCTATTGGGAGCTGCCGCCCGCCGTCGGTCTCCTGTGGACTCCCGGCTACTGGGCCTGGAACGATACCGACGACGACTACGTCTTCAATGCCGGCTATTGGGGTCCGACCGTCGGATTCTACGGCGGCATCGACTACGGATTCGGGTATCCCGGCGTCGGGTACTTCGGCGGTTACTGGCAAAACAACGTGTTCGTGTACAACACCACGGTCAACAACCTCGGCAATGTGGTGAGGATCGCCAAAGTCTTCACGAAGCCGGTGGCCGAGACCCACAGCACCGTCGCGTTCAACGGCGGCCCGGGCGGGACGACCGCCAAACCGACGGCTGCCGAGCTCGCCGCCGCCCACCAGCGGCACGGCATGGCCGCCGCGCAGATTCAGCACCAGCAGATGGCGAGCCGGGATCCCGCGCTTAGGTTCGCCGCCAACCACGTCGCGCCGCCGATCGCCGCCACGCAGCGGGCGAACGAGTTCCGCGGCGCGCACATCGCCGCGGCGACGGCCGCAGGCGCAACGGCAGCGGCGGCGGCGCACGCGGCACATGCGGCGGCGGCTCTCCCCCGGCCGACGGGCACCCCCCACGCCGCGCCGGGCATCCCCCACGCCGCGCCGGGCATCGCGCACGCCGCGCCGGGAATCGCGCCGCGCGCCGCGCCCCGCATAGCGCACGCCGCGCCGGCGATGCGTGGGCCAGCCTTCCATCCGCACTTCGCGGCCCGCGCGCCGGCGATGCATTTCGGCGGCGCCCCGGCCTTCGCCGGCGGCGCCCCGCACTTCGCCGGCGGCGGACCGCATTTCGGCGGCGCCCCGGCCTTCGGCGGCGGCGCCCCGCACTTCGCCGGCGGCGCCCGCACTTCGCCGGCGGCGGACCGCATTTCGGCGGCGGAGGTTTCGGCGGCATGCGGGTTGGCGGCGCGCCGCACATGGGCGGCGGAGGCGGCGGACCGAGACGGCCGTAGTCGAACGAACGCCGGCGGTTCGCTCGGACCGCCGGCGCAATTTTATCGCGGTACGAGCGGGGGTTATTGGCGGAGGCTCGGGCGTCGGATGAGCGAGGGAAAAGTCTCCTCGCCATCCGCTCCCTCCTGATTCCTGTTCCGAGCGGTTCTCGCGAGAAAATTCCCTGCTCCTTCCCTGCTCCGGCGAAAAAATTCCCTGCTCCACCCGCGCAGGTAATTTTCGCGCAAGGCCCTGTAATCCATCATCTTTTCGGGGCGATTTTTCGCCGAATCGGCCAAAAAGCGAGAAATTCCCTGCATTCTTCCCTGCAAGCAGGGAATTCGGTCCCCCAGAGGCGAGGACCTGCGGGCCGTCGGGCTGCCGCTGCAGGCGGTTCGCGACAACCGGCGGCAAATCGGCTAACAGACCCGCGACCGCATGAACGAATCAGTTTGTCCGTCAGGGTCTTTCCGCTTCATGGCCTCCCGTCCCGGCGAAGACGAACTCATCGCCCGCTTCTTCGCGCCGCTCGCCGGTCCCGCCGCTCTCGGCCTTCGCGACGACGCAGCGTGCCTCACGCCCCCACCGGGCGACGATCTCGTGCTGACCACCGACGCGCTCGTCGCGGGCGTGCATTTTTTCGCCGACGACCCGCCCGGGGCGATCGCGCGCAAGGCGCTTCGGGTGAATCTCTCCGACCTCGCCGCCAAGGGGGCTCGCCCGCTCGGCTTTCTCCTGGCGCTGGCGTTGCCTCGCGATTGGCGCGAGGACTGGCTCGAGGCCTTCGCCGCCGGCCTCGGCGAAGACGCTTCCGCCTATGGCTGCCCGCTCGCAGGCGGCGACACGGTCGCCACGCCCGGCCCTCTGACGCTGTCGGTGACGGCCTTCGGCGCCGTGCCGGCTGGACGCATGGCGCGGCGGTCGGGCGTCAGGCCGGGCGACCGGATCTACGTCACCGGCACGCTCGGCGACGCGGCGATCGGCCTCGGAATCCGGCAGGGCCGCGGCCCCGACATCCCGAAAGCGGAAAAGGAATTCCTGCTCGACCGATATCTCTTGCCGCAGCCGCGGGTCGCGCTGGCCAAGGCCATTTTGTTGCGCGCCAACGGCTGCATGGACATTTCCGACGGCTTCGTCGGCGATCTGACCAAATTGCTCGTGGTTTCGGGCGTCACCGCCCGCGTGCCGATCTACCGGCTGCCCCTGTCGCAGCCCGCGCGCACGGCCATCGCCGCCAAGCCCGATCTGTTTGCGGTTGCCGCGACCGGCGGCGACGACTATGAACTCCTCGCGTCGATCGCGCCTGATACGGTGCCCGCCTTCGAGGCCGAGGCGGCCGCGGCGCGCGTTCCGGTCGCCTGCATCGGAGAGGCGGTCGAGGGCTACGGTCCGCCGCGCTTTGTCGGGCCCGACGGGGGCCAGGTGACGTTCCCCCGCGGTTCCTACAGCCACTTTTTGAGGAACTGAAGGAATCCGATGAAAGACGCAGATCCGATGCAGTTGCGCCAGCTTGCCGCCGAGGCGGTCGCCCGGGAGGCGGGAGCCCTGGCGCGCCGGCGCTTTCTCGACGCCTCTTTCAAAGTTCGCTTCAAGGGGCCGCAGGATTACCTGACCGAAGTCGACGGCGAGACGGAGGAGTTGATTTCTTCCCGCCTGAACGAGGCCTTTCCGCAGGACGGCTTCATGGGCGAGGAGACGGCCGGGCGGCCGGCGCGCGGGGGCGGGGCGACCTGGGTGGTCGATCCGATCGACGGCACGTCGAATTTCGTCCGCGGAGTGTCGCACTTCTGCGTCTCGATCGGTTGCGTCGCGGGCGGCAGGATCGAGGTCGGCGTGATCTACGACCCGATGCGCGACGAGCTATTCTCGGCCCGGCGCGGCGGCGGAGCGCGGCTCAACGGCGCGGCGATCAAACCGTCGGAGGCCACCGCGCTGGCCAACTCGACGGTCGAGGTCGGCTGGAACATGCGCGCTGGCGTCGCGAAATATCTCGATCTCGTGCGGCGCGTCGCGCTTTGGGGCGCGGCGCCGTTCCGCACCGGTTCGGGCGCGCTCGGCGTCGCCTATGTCGCGGCCGGACGGCGGGACGGCTACGTCGAATATCATATCAACGCCTGGGATTGCCTCGCCGCTATCCTGCTCGTTCACGAGGCGGGCGGCTACGTCAGCGATTTTCTGAGCGGCGACGGGCTCATCAAGGGCAATCCGCTCATCGCCTGCGCCCCGGGCGTCAAGGACGCGCTAATCTCGGCCGCCGCGATCGAGGGGATCGTCTTGTGAGCGATATCGAGCTTGCCGCAGGGTCTTCCAGCGCGACGATCGCCCTCGCCGGCGCCGAGGCGAGACGCTGGCGGGTCGCGGGCCGCGACCTCCTCTGGCCCGGCGATCCGGCGATCTGGGCCGACGTCAGCCCGATCCTCTATCCGGTTGTCGGCTGGACGCGCGACGGCGCCCGGGTCCGCGGACGTCAGTATGCGCTCGGCCTGCACGGCTTCGCCCGGTTCGAGACCTTCGCAGTCGAGAGGGTTCGGCCCGACTTCGTCCGCCTCCTTCTTGGCGACAACAAGCGCACGCGGGCCGTCTATCCGTTCTCCTTTGCTCTCGCCGTCGAATACCGTCTTTCGGATACCGCGCTCGGTATGGCGCTCGAGATCGCCAATCCGGGCGGCGAGCCTGCCCCCTACGCCTGCGGCCTGCATCCGGGTTTCCGCTGGCCGCTCGGCGAAAAGGGGCGCGACGGGGCGTTCGTGCGCTTCGAAAAGGCGGAGCGCAGCGAAGTTCCCGCGATCGCTCCCGGCGGCCTCGTCAGCACGACGACGAAGCCGGTCCCGCTGAACGGCCGCGACCTGCCGCTCAGCGACGCCCTCTTCGCCAACGACGCGGTCTGCTTCCTCGATTGCGCGAGCCGCTCGCTCGCCTTCCACGACGCCTCGGGCGCCTCGATTGCGATGGAGTTCCCCGATTTTCAACACGCCGCGCTGTGGACGCGCCCCGGCGCGCCGTTCGTCTGCCTCGAAGCCTGGACCGGCTACAGCGACCCGGACGGCTTTGCGGGCGAGCTCTTCGACAAGCCGTCGATGCGCGTGTTTGCGCCACGCGGAGCCGCGCGGCACGAGGCCCGCTTCGTCTATTCTCCGGCCTGACCGCCGCGCCTTCAGAGGACCGCGCAATGACCAAGGCGTTCGTGCTCGACGGCAAGGCGATCGCGGAGGAAGTGATCGGGAAGATCGTCGCCGAGACGCGCGCGCTCGCCGCGCGCGGCGTGACCCCTGGTCTGGCGGTCGTGCTGGTGGGCGAAGACCCCGCGAGCCAGTCCTATGTCGCCGGCAAGGGAAAGGCGGCGAAAAGCTGCGGTTTCCATTCGCTGCAGCACACCCTGCCCGCCGAAACGAGCGAAGCGGACTTGCTCGCGCTCGTCGCGCGGCTTAACGCCGGTCCCGCGATCCACGGCATCCTGGTGCAGCTGCCGTTGCCTAAGCACGTCCGCTCGGCGCTTGTGCTCGAAGCGATCGACCCGAAGAAGGACGTCGACGGCTTTCATCCGATCAACGTCGGCCTGCTCTCGATCGGCGAGATGGACCGCGCGCTTGTGCCCTGCACGCCGGCCGGCGCAATGATCATGCTCGACAAGGCGTGCGAGGCGCTGGGCAGGACGCTCGCCGGCAAGGAGGCGGTCGTCGTCGGCCGCTCCAACATCGTCGGCAAGCCGATGGCGCAGCTCCTCCTCTCCCGTCACTGCACGGTGACGATCGCCCATTCGCGGACCCGAGATCTGCCCGAGGTCGCGCGCCGCGCCGACATTCTCGTCGCCGCCGTCGGACGGCCGGAAATGGTGCGCGGCTCCTGGGTGAAGCCCGGGGCGATCGTAATCGACGTCGGAATCAACCGCGTGGCCGGACAGGGGCTCGACGCCGCCGGCAAGCCGAAGAGACGCCTCGTCGGCGACGTCGCTTACGCGGAGGCAGGCGAGGTCGCCGGAGCGATCACGCCGGTGCCGGGCGGTGTGGGCAGGATGACCATCGCAATGCTAATGGCCAACACGCTCGAGGCGGCGAACAGGGCGGCGGGCTAGCCGTCGACGGAACGCAGGCGACTGCGCGCCGATTTTACGTGCGATTTGCCGGACCTGCTTCGTTTCTAGGCAATGCGGTTGGAGCTCTTATCGCGTGCTGCGACAAATTGCCTTGGGATGCTATCTTTTTAGGCAAACCGCTCGAAATTTGATTGACTTCCTGGAGCAGGTTGCGAAGAAGCGAGCATGAGCCCTCCGAAAACAGGAACGGCTTCGCGTGAACGGGCGACCGTCGGCGCGCGACGACATCGATGCTATTCGACCGTCAGGAATGTGAGCGCCAAGGGCGTTGTCACGCGTCGCTTCGCCACGCAACCTTGTGCGTTCATGGCGCCCTTCTTGCGATACAATCGGGCGGCCGCATTCGCTGGCGCGTCCGCCGAGCCCCTGAAACCAAAGATTGTGCGAAACCGAAAATGAGGCTGAATTGAGCGTACTGGGTCTGTTAGCCGTCTTTGCGTTTGTGACAACTAATCCTATACTGGCGCCACTCGGCTATTCGTTGGCGAGTGTTGCGCGTCAGCCCCGCGATTATCTCCGACTCGGGGAACTTTTATCGGAGGAGTTCGTTGACGCTGCGTCAACAACGAGGGGGCGATCAGCTCAGTTGATGCTGTGCACAATTTTCTCGGCCTTGCATAAGGCATTGATTTCATCCGATTTCATGAGAACCCGGAACAAGTGCGAGCGAAATTTTTGTCGTTTCAATCTGGAACATTTTAGAGTTTTTGTTAAACATTGGTCTGCACAGTTGATTCGCCCGGAAGAAGAAACCAAACACGCCGGAGATCCGACATGAACGTTGAGGCTGCGTACGCATTCGCGCAAACGGGTTCGATCGGAGGCCCACGCACTGTGGCTGGAAATTCGGACGTCTTCAGCCTGTTCTCCTCGGCCTACGCGCGCGAGCGCCGCGAGGCGATGAGTTTGATCGACTATCTCGAGGGCTGCCGCGACAATCCGGGCATGACCGCGACCGCGGCCGAGCGCATGATCACCGCGATCGGCGATCCCGTCGTCGTCGACACGTCCAAGGACCCGCGCCTCGGCCGCATCTTCCTCAACCGCACCATCAAGGTCTATCCCTCCATGGCCGGGTTCTTCGGCATGGAAGATACGATCCAGCGCGTCGTGAGCTATTTCCAGCACGCGGCGCAGGGGCTCGAGGAGCGAAAGCAGATCCTCTATCTCCTCGGGCCCGTCGGCGGCGGAAAGTCGTCGCTCGCCGAGCGCCTCAAGGCGCTGATAGAGACCCAGCCGATCTATGTGCTTGCCGCCGGCGATGAGATCAGCCCGGTGTTCGAATCGCCGCTCGGCCTCTTCCGCCCCGAAACGATGGGCGCGACGCTCGAGAGCCGGTACGGCATCGCCCTGAGGCGCCTCACCGGCATCTGCTCGCCCTGGGCGGCCAAGCGCCTCGACGCGTTCGACGGCGACCTCTCGCGGTTCTCCGTCGTCAAGCTCTACCCGTCCAAGCTGCGCCAGATCGCAGTCGCCAAGACCGAGCCCGGCGACGAGAACAATCAGGACATCTCGACCCTCGTCGGCAAGGTCGACATCCGCAAGCTCGAGCATTTCTCGCAGCACGATCCGGACGCCTACAGCTACTCCGGCGGCCTCAACCGCACGACTCAGGGGCTCCTGGAATTCGTCGAGATGTTCAAGGCGCCGATCAAGGTGCTGCATCCGCTTTTGACCGCGACCCAGGAAGGCAATTACGCCGGCACCGAAAACCTCGGCGCGCTGCCCTTCCAGGGCATCGTGCTCGCTCATTCCAACGAGTCCGAGTGGGAGCAGTTCAAGAACAACAGGAACAACGAGGCGTTCCTCGACCGCATCTGCGTGGTCAAGGTGCCGTACTGCCTGCGGGTGACCGAGGAGGCGATGATCTATGGCAAGCTCCTCGAGGGCAGCGAGCTGTGCGAGGCGCCCTGTGCGCCGGAAGTGCTCGAGTTCCTGGCGCGGTTCTGCATCCTCAGCCGCCTGAAAGAGCACCAGAATTCGCCGCTCTATTCAAAACTGCGCGTCTACAACGGCGAGAGCCTGAAGGACACCGACCCGAAGGCGAAGTCGGTGCAGGAATATCGCGAGGCCGCGGGCGTCGCGGAGGGGATGACGGGCGTCTCGACCCGCTTCGCTTTCAAGGTCCTGTCCGAGACCTTCAACTTCGATAACGAGGAGATCGCCGCCGACCCCGTCCATCTCATGTACGTGATGGAGCAGGCGATCAAGCGCGAGCAATATCCGAAGGACGTCGAGGACAAGTATCTCGACTTCATCAAGTCGAACCTCGCGCCGCGCTACGCTGAGTTCATCGGCCGCGAGATCCAGAAGGCCTACATCGAATCCTACAGCGAGTACGGCCAGAACCTGTTCGACCGCTACATTGCCCACGCCGACGCCTGGATCGAGGAGCAGGACTTCAAGGATCCGGACACCGGCCAGGTGTTCGACCGACAGGTGCTCGATGCGGAGCTCTCCAAGACGGAGAAGCCGGCCGGCATCGCCAATCCGAAAGACTTCCGCAACGAGATCGTCAAGTTCGCGTTGCGCTCTCGCGCCGCCAACCAGGGCAAGAACCCCTCGTGGACGGCCTATGAGAAGATCCGCGAAGTCATCGAGAAGCGCATGTTCAGTCAAGTCGAGGACCTCCTGCCGATCATCAGCTTCGGGGCCAAGCAGGATTCCAAGACCGAGAAGCAGCACGCCGACTTCCTCGACCGGATGAAGGCGCGCGGCTACACCGAGCGCCAGGTCCGGCGGCTCGTCGAGTGGTACATGCGGGTCAACAAGGCGGGATAGAATGGCGCAATTCGTCGACCGACGCCTCAATCCGCGCGACAAGAGCCTCGGCAACCGCCAGCGTTTTCTTCGTCGAACCCGCGCCGAGGTCAAACGTGCGGTCGACAAGGCGGTTGCCGAGCGCACCATAGCCGACGCGGGCAAGGGCGGGGCGGTTTCGATTCCCACCGACGGCATCGGCGAACCGCAATTCCATCTCTCGCGGGACGTCGGCGAGCGCCATTACGTTCTGCCTGGCAACAAGGACTTCGTCGCCGGGGACCGCATCGACAAGCCGCAGGGCGCAGGCGGAGGCGGATCGGGCCGGGAGGGGGCGGACTCGGGCGGCGGCGAGGACCCGTTCTCCTTCGCGCTCAGCGAAGCCGAATTCCTCGACATTCTCTTCGAGGACCTCGAACTTCCCGAGCTCGTCAAGGCCTCGCTCAAGGACTCCACCGCGCGCGAGTTCAGACGCGCCGGCTACACCAGCGATGGCGTGACACCGAACCTGGCCGTGTTGCGCACGATGCGGGTCAGTATGAGCCGAAGACTCGCGCTCCGTCGGCCGAGTCTCGCCGAGGTCGAGCGGCTCGAGGCGGAGCTCGCGGCGCTGCGCGCCAAGCCGGTGATAGAAGCCGCCGACCAATCGCGTATCGGCGAGCTCGACGCGGAGATCGGGCGCCTCAAGCGCCGGCAGCTCGCCATTCCGTTCATCGATCCGATCGACGTCCGCTACAATCGCTTCAACCCGGTCGTCGTGCCGCGCGCCAAGGCGGTCATGTTCTGCCTGATGGACGTTTCGGCCTCGATGGGCGAGCGCGAGAAGGATCTCGCCAAGCGCTTCTTCATTCTTTTGCACCTCTTCCTGAAACGGAAGTACGAGCGGGTCGACATCGTGTTCATCCGGCACACCCACGAGGCGGCGGAGGTCGACGAGCAGGAATTCTTCTACGGCCGCGAAACCGGCGGCACGGTGGTCAGTTCCGCCCTCAAGACGATGATCGCGGTGCGCGACGCGCGCTACCCTGTCGCCGACTGGAACGTCTATTGCGCCCAAGCCTCCGACGGCGACAATTCGAGCGGCGATTCGCGTGAATGCGTCGTGCTGCTCGGCCGAGCGATCCTGCCGCTGACGCAATACTACGCCTATATTGAGATCGCGGACGAAGACGCGCCGGATGACGCCCGCCAGAAGGACTTGTGGCGCGCCTACGCCGGGCTCAAGGAGGACGCGTCCAATTTCGCCATGGCCCGTGTCGCCGGCCGCGCCGACATCTACCCCGTCTTCCGCAAGCTCTTCGCCAAGCAGCCGAGGCAGGGGGCGTCGTCGTGACGTCGCCGACCGTGAGGCCTGACGCGCCGGCCGGCCTGCTGTTCGAAGGGGCCGAGTGGGACTTCGCGACGGTGCGGCGCGTCTATGATGCGGTCGAGCAGATCGCGCGCGACGAGCTCGGCCTCAATCTCTTTCCCAACCAGACCGAGATCATCTCGGCCGAGCAGATGCTCGACGCCTATTCCTCGGTCGGCATGCCGCTGATGTACGCGCACTGGTCCTACGGCAAGCGCTTCGCCCGCGACGAGGCGCTCTACCGCAAGGGCTACCAGGCGCTCGCCTACGAGATCGTCATCAACTCCAATCCCTGCATCAGCTATTGCATGGAGGAGAACACGATGGCGATGCAGACCCTGGTCATCGCCCACGCCGCCTTCGGCCACAACCATTTCTTCAAGAACAACTATCTCTTCCAGCAGTGGACCGATCCCGCCGGCATCCTCGACTATCTCGATTTCGCCAAGCGTTATGTCGCCTCCTGCGAGGAACGCCACGGCGTCGAAGCCGTCGAGACGACGCTCGACGCCGCGCATGCGCTGATGGGGCAGGGCGTCTTCCGCTACCGCCGCGCCGCCAGGCTGAACCTCGCGGAATACGAGCGTCGGCGGCGCGAAAAGATGGAGCGCGAGACGCGGGACTATTGCGACCTCTGGCGCACCGTGCCGGGCGCCGCGCCGACGCAGGAGAACGACCTCAGCGAGGACGAGGCGCGCGAGCGGAAGCGCCGCCTGCGCCTGCCGGAGGAGAATCTGCTCTACTTCCTGGAGAAGAACAGCCCCGTGCTGCGCAACTGGCAGCGCGAGCTCCTGCGGATCGTGCGCAATCTCGCGCAATACTTCTATCCGCAGCGCCAGACCAAGCTGATGAACGAGGGCTGCGCCACCTTCGTCCATTACACCATCGCCAACCGGCTCTACGACAAGCGCCTCATCTCGGAGGGCGCGCTTCTCGAAATCCTGCACAGCCACGCCAACGTGATCGCGCAGTTCGATTTCGACGATCCCCGGTTTAGCGGCTTCAATCCTTATGCGCTCGGCTTTGCGATGATGCAGGACATCCAGCGCATCTGCATCGCGCCGACCGACGAGGACCGCGAATGGTTCCCGGAGATCGCCGGCCGGCAGGACTGGGCCGCCGTGCTGCGCGACGTCTGGGCCAACTATCGCGACGAATCCTTCGTGCGGCAATTTCTGTCGCCGCGCCTCATGCGCAAGTTCAAGCTGTTCGCGCTCAGCGACAAGGCGTCCGAACCGACCGTCAGGGTCGATGCTATCCACGACGCCGAAGGCTATCGGCGCGTGCGCTCGGCGCTCGCCGACAGTTATGACGTCGCGGCGAATGAGCCGGACATCCAGGTGGTCGAGGTCGACCTCATGGGCGACCGTCCGCTCGTGCTGCGACACGCGGTGCGCGACGGGGTCGGCCTCGCCGACACTGGACGCGAGGCGACCATGCGCCATATCCGCCGCCTTTGGGGCTACCAGGTGCGGCTCGAGGAAACGCCGGCGAACGCGTAAGCGAGGCGCAGCCTCCGCCTTACCTGCCGAGCAGCCTCTTCAGTCTGGCGAGCAGCTCGTCGGAAGAAGCCTGCGTCCCCCGCTGCTGGAAGACGATCTCGCCCTTTTCGTCGAGGAGCGAGATGACCGCGGTGTGGTCGAAGCCGCCTTGGACGTCGGGGCGGTAGCCGACCCCGAGGGCGGCTGCGAGCTCCCGAACCGCGTCGTCGTCCGCGCTCAGCAGCGTCCAGCGGCTGAGATCGAGCCCGTGACCCTCGGCGTAGAGTTTCAGGCGCTCGGGCGTGTCGGCCTCGGGGTCGAAGCTGAAGAAGGCGAACTTCACCCGATTGGCCGCGCCCGCGGGCAGGTGCTTCTCTATCCACATCATGTCGGCGACGATCGCCGGGGTCGAACGCAGCATGCGGCTTTCGGCGCTGGTCGAACCACTCGGTAGCCATTGAACAGCTTCAGAGTCCCCTACTCCACCGCGCCCAGCCGAAGCCCTGTCGGTTCCGGGCTCGCACATGGACGTACAATCCCCGGAACTTCCAGGACGTCTCGGCCGGATTTCCCGCACTGCGCTCTCCTGTTTGCTTCGCCTCAAGGATTATGGGGCCTATCCTGCCGGGAAGCTTGCGGAGTCCTTGCCGTTCGGGTCGCGCAATTCGGCGGTCGTCGCATAGGCGTTGAAATCGAGCGTCCATTCCCAGACGAGGCCGACCATGTCGCGCAGCCCGAAGCCGTTGGCCGGGCCGCCGATCGGCGGACGATCACCGTTCGGCTCCGCGAACCACTCGAGCGAGCGCGCGCGCACTTCGGCCTGGCCGCGGCCGCCGTCGGCGAGCGCATATTCCCACTGTTCGGTGGTCGGCAACCGCAGACCCTGCGCCTTGCAATAGGCTTCAGCCGCGAACCAGGAGACGTTCGTCACCGGCTCGTTAAGCTGGGCGGCGTCGGCGAGCGCGAGATCGCCCGCCCACCGCCTCAAATACCGCTCGTCCGCGAACAGCGGCTTGATCTGCGGTAGCCCGACTTCGCGGATTCGTAGTTGGAAAGGCGGGATTGGGATTTTTTTTGGACGTCTAAGTAATTGATTTCGAATGTGTGGGGTGTCGCCAATATCTTCAAATCGGTCTGTAGTGAAGACCAACCGAGATGACCCCGGATTCTCAGGGAGTTGTTTTCCTGATTTAATCGTCGCCGTCATGTTCCTGCGACGAATCACACGACGGAAGAAGGGCAAAACGCATCTTTATTGGAGCGTCGTCGAGAACAAGCGTCTCGATGACGGCCGGGTGGTGCAGCGCCACGTTCTGTATTTGGGCGAGATCAATTCGTCGCAGGCGGAGGCTTGGCGCAAGGCGGTCGAGGTGTTCGACCCGCGGGCGGGCGCCTCCCGGACGCTCGCCTTGTTCCCCGAGGATCGCTGCGAGGCCGCGGCGGACGACGCCTCGGTGGTGCGGCTGCGCCTGTCTGAACTTCGCCTGCATCGTCCGCGTCAATGGGGCGCCTGCTGGCTGGCCGGCCTCTTGTGGCGAGACTTGCAACTCGACCGGTTCTGGGCCGAACGCCTGCCCGCGAGCCGGAAGGGAACGCGCTGGGACCAAATCCTGCACGTCCTGGTCGCCTATCGCCTGATCGAACCCGGCAGCGAGTGGCGGCTGCATCGCGAGTGGTTCGGCAGGAGCGCCATGGCCGATCTGTTGGGATCGGATTTCGGCCTGGCTGAGACGCACAAGCTCTATGCCTGCCACGACTTGTTGCTCGCCCACAAGGACGCGCTGTTCTCGCATCTGACGGGGCGATGGCGCGATCTTTTCAACGCCGATTTCGACGTGCTGCTCTACGATCTGACCAGCACTTATTTCGAGATCAACGCCTCGGATCTGCCCGAGGGCGACAAACGTCGCCACGGCTACAGCCGCGACAAGCGGCCCGATTGCCCGCAACTGGTCATCGCCCTGGTCGTAACGACCGAAGGCCTGCCGCTGGCCTACGAAGTCCTGCCCGGCAACACCGCCGACAGCAAGACGTTGCGGACGTTCCTGGGCAAGATCGAAAAGCAATATGGCAAGGCGCGGCGCGTCTGGGTGATGGATCGCGGCGTGCCCACCGAGGCGGTTCTGGCCGAGATGCGGGCCAGCGATCCGCCCGTGCAATATCTCGTCGGAACGCCCAAGGGACGGCTGAACCGCTTGGAAAAGCACCTGATCGAGAAGCCCTGGCGGAAGGCGCGCGAAGGCGTCGAGGTCAAATTGCTCGCCCAGGACGACGAACTCTACGTCTTCGCCCAGAGCGAGGATCGCCTCGCCAAGGAGCGCGCGATGCGCCGTCGGCAGTTGAAATGGCTGTGGGCGCGGCTCGGCAAGCTCGCCGCCATGAACGTCTCGCGCGAAGAGATGCTGATGAAGCTGGGAGCGGCGCGCTCGAAAGCGCCGACCGCGTGGCGCTTGGTCGATGTCACGCTCGACGAACAGAGCGCCGCGCTGACCTTCTCCCTCAATCGCAAGAAACTGCAAATCGCGAGGCGGCGGGAAGGGCGCTATCTCCTGCGCACCAATCTGACCGACAAGGATCCGGCCGTCTTATGGCAGTATTACATTCAACTCGTCGCCGTCGAGGAGGCCTTCAAGACCCTGAAGGGCGACCTGGCGATCCGGCCGATCTACCATCATGACGAAAAGCGCGTCGAGGCCCATATCTTCATCGCCTTCCTCGCCTATTGCCTGCAGATCACCCTGACGCGCCAACTCCCTGCCCTGGCCTCTGGACTGACCGCCCGCAGCGCGCTCGAAAAATTCGCCGCCGTCCAAATGATCGACGTCCATCTGCCTACCACCGACGGGCGCGAGATCGTGCTGACCCGATACACCCAACCCGAGCCCGACCTGCAACTGCTGATCAACCAGCTAAAACTCGCTCTGCCGACCCAGCCGCCGCCCAAAATCACCGCCGCCGCCTTGGCCCGAGTCACTCCTCGTAGTGAAGACCTTTCAGCCTAAATCGTTGATTCAGCACACGCCAAGTCCGCGATTTTGCCCCAATCCGCGAAGACGGGGTAGGTCAGCACGTTGGCGATGTCCTCGTCGGAGAGATCCCAGGCGGGCATGACGCCGTCGAACTCATGGCCGTTGACGGTGAGCTTCTGCTGCAGTCCGCCGGTCACGGTCTTGATCGCGCGGATCTCGTTGCCGTTGAGGTAGTCGGACTTGGCGAGCGGCGGAAAGGCGTTGGGCACGCCCTCGCCGTTCGCCTGATGGCAGGCCTGGCAATTGTTGGCGAAGACGCCGGCGCCGAGCTCGATCCGATCGGACTTCGTCCTCGCCGCCGGCGGCGGCGTTCCCTGCTCGGCGACGCGGATACCGGTCCCCTCCGGCTGATAGACGAGATCGAACTGCTTGCCCGAATAGACGAGCTTGTCGTCCGGTCCCGTAACCTTGATCTGCGCCAGCGCGCCGCCCGGACGTGCAGCTTTCCCGCATCCGGTTCTTCACGGAAGAGTTTCGCTCGCGTTGGCGTAGAGGACGCCGTCCGTGACTCGCCTGTCGAGAAGCGCACGGAGGTGATGATGTCCCCGCCGTCGTCCTCGCCAGTTCGGCTATCCGTTGTCGTAAGGCGCGCTCGAGCGAGTGATCGACCATGAGGAAGGTGCCCGGTACGCTCATCTTGAACTCGGTGATCGCGGCGCCGCCGGCGGGAACCGTGGTGGTCTGCAGGCTGTGCGTGGCCACGCTCAAGTTGCCTTCCGGATAGACCGTGTCGAAGATCTGCCCGATGACATGGAACGAGGACACGACATTCGGTCCGCCGTCGCCGACGAACAGCCTGACCGTCTCGCCGACTTTGGCGGGGAGCGCCTTGTCGCCCACCGTCGAGCCGACCGAGCCGTTGAACACGATATATTCCGGCTTCTCGTCGAGCGCCTTGGCCATGCTGAACGGCTGCAGGCCCTGCTCGCCGTTCGGGCCCTGGGTGTAGAAATCTCCTTGCATCACATAGTATTCATGGTCGACCTTCGGCAGGCCCTGCTTCGGCTCGACCAGAATCAACCCGTACATACCGTTGCCGACATGCATGACGACCGGCGCCGTCGCGCAGTGATAGACGAAGAGCCCCGGGTTCAGCGCCTTGAACGAAAAGACCGAGCTGTGGCCGGGCGCCGTTAGCGACGCGGCCGCGTCGCCGCCCGGACCGTTGACGGCGTGCAGGTCGATGTTGTGCGGGTTCTTGTTGTTCGGGTGGTTGTCGAGGTGGAACTCCACCTCGTCGCCCTCGCGGATGCGGATGAACTTGCCGGGCACGTGGCCGCCGAAGGTCCAGAAGGTATAGCGCACCCCGTCGGAAAGCCGGCCCTCGACTTCCCTGACTTCGAGATGGACGACGACCTTGGTCGCGTGGTCGCGGTGGATCGGCGGCGGGACGTTCGGCGCGTCGGTCAAGACCGCGTTCTCCTCGCCGACGATCGGATCGGCGAGGTTTTCTTCGCGCGTGGCGCCTGAGGCCGAGCCGGCGAGGAGGATCGCAGTCGGCGCGAGGCCGGAACCAAATGACCGCAGTCTCATCCTTGCTCTCCACGCTCTTGCGGCTCCGCCTCGACGGGCCGAGCGCCTGATACTCCCCGCAATCCGAGACGAGCCTTGACTTCAAGCAGGAGCGGGCGTCATTTTGACGCGGAGGCGACCGTCTGCCCCGCGGACGCCTTCTCTTGGAGTATGCGCCGCGACATCGCGTCGCGCGCGACCGCCACGGACCCTTGCGCCGCCCCGTTGGCCATGACGAGCGCGAAGGTGAACTCGACATAGAGCTTGCGCCCGGTTTTGTACTGCCCGCGGGTCAGAGTCGGACGGCCCTCGAGCTTCAAGGCGCCGCTCTTCATCGCCGCGTCGAAGCCGCGCCAGTGCGCGGCCCGCAAATGGTCCGGGACGATGAGATCGAGAGATTGGCCGAGCGCCTCTTCGGCGGCGAAGCCGAACAGCGCCGCGGCCGCGCGGTTCCAGCGGCGGATCGTTCCCGTGCGGTCGGCGAAAATCACGGCGTCGCCGGTCTGATCGAGAATCTGTTCAGCGGGGGTCGATTGCCCTTCCACTCCGTCGCCCCCAATCGGATCGCGTTCAGCCCGGGCCGCTTCGCCGCGCCAGCATCGGTCCATAGACGACCAGAAATGTGGCGAAACCCAGCATCCACGCCCCCGCCGCAACCTGCATCAGCGGCCAAGCGAAATCAGGCGCGAGCGCCATTGCGATGCGCGCAAGGAGCGCGGCGACGACGCAGAGATAGGCGAACTGCGTTCCCTTCGAGGCGACGAGCGCGCGCCCGCTGTGTCCGAGCGTCGCGCGGGTCATCATCGCGAGGGTCATCACGCCGACCGCGCCGACCGCCCAGACGTGCACGCCGGCCGCATAAGGAACTGCCGAAGGCCACCGGGCGTGCGCGCCAACGGCAAGGAAGCCGGCGGCGGCGAAGAAGAAACCCGCGTGCAGCACGAGCACCAGAGGGTCCCTGCGCGCGGCGAATCCGCGCCAGCGGGAAAGCCTCCAGAGAGTGGCGGCGCCGGACGCGAACGCCAGCGCGCCCGTCACGAGGTTCTCGGGCGCAGCCACCCACAGCGCGAGCGAGAGGGCCGACAGCGCCATGACGACGCCGTCCGGCCTGCCGAACGGAACGGGCCGCCTGCTTTGGCCCGCTTTCGCGAGCCAGTTGCCGGTAAAGCTTGGGGTCACGCGGCCCCCGATCAACAGGATCAGCATGACGAGGAGCCCGAGCGAAGCGCGCGTAGAAACCTCGGCGAGGCCCGAGCGCGCGTCCTCAAGTTGGAACGCGACGTTGACGAGCGCGAGGGAGAGGACGAGCCCGGCCGTCTTCAGGTTGCGCCAGTTGCGTCCGGCGGCGACCTCGCGTGCGACCAGCGCGGCGAAGACGACGAGGAACGATACGTCGATCGCCGCGGCGGCCGGCCGGCCGATCGCGGCCGACGCAAAGACCGCGATACGGCCGGCAGCCCAGAGCGCGGCGAGCCCGGCGAGGGAAACGCCCGCGACCGGCAGCCGGCCGGTCCAGTTTGGGATCGCCGTCAGGAGGAAGCCCGCGACGACGGCGCCGCCGTAGCCGAAGATCATTTCATGGACGTGCCAGTCGACTGCCGAAAAGGCGGTCGGAAGGACGATCGCGCCGGCGAAGACGGCCGGCCACAGCGCCATGCCGACAAGCGCCCAAACTCCTGCGGCGAGAAAGAAGGGGCGGAAGCCGCGGCTCAGAATGGCCGCGCCGCGCCAGGCGCGGGAGGCGGCCGCGGAACCCTGCGGCGAGGGGCGGACGAAGGTCGTCATTGGAAAAGCCCGCCGTGCGCGCCGGCGACGGCGCCGAGGATGGTGACGGCCGCAGCCGTCAGCAGAACAACGTGGGCGCGGAAGATGCGGCGCAGGACGCCGGCTGGATCGCCGAGCGCGAGCGCCGCGAGACGCTTGTGCGCGCGCGGCTCGACGACGAAGACGATCACCATGAACAACGTCCATACGAGGACCATCGCGTCCAGCCACCAGAACGCCGGGTCGGGGAACAGGCCCCACAGATCGAGCCGCCAGGTCATCCACAGGCCGGTCAGGCCGGCCAGCGGAATCGACCACCGCACCTGGGCGGCGAAGCGGCTCTCGATCGCCTCGAACAGCGCCCAGCCTGCCCGCGCTTCGCCCTTGGAGCGCGCAAGCGGCAGCGCGACAAGAGTGACGAAGGCGACGCCCCCGATCCAGTGGGCGACGAACAGCACATGCAGGGCGCGGGCAAGCTCGATGTCGTCGATCACTTTTCGCCAACGCGCTCCCGTTCCGTCCACTCGCCAACCGGGAGAATATCGGTGAAAACGGCTCCGGCCTTGACCTTCGTTAAGTCGAGCGGCCCAAATTGCGATATGCGTATTGCATGCGATATGCGTATTGTAAATGACGCGGGCGGGCCGGAGCGGGCGGCGCGTCCGCGGCGGAAGGTCGGGAGGAGCATTGTGCGAAGCATGGTGGAGAGTCCGGCAGTCGACAGCGACGGCTATCTCGTCGATCCCGACGGGTGGACGGAGGACTGGGCGCGCGAAACGGCGC
This sequence comes from uncultured Alphaproteobacteria bacterium, assembly GCA_963758335.1. Taxonomy (GTDB): domain Bacteria; phylum Pseudomonadota; class Alphaproteobacteria; order Rhizobiales; family Beijerinckiaceae; genus Roseiarcus. Next base: position 169,272 of record CAVWVF010000007.1, read on the forward strand.
GGGCCGCCGACATCGAGCTCACGCCGGAGCACTGGGAGGCGATCCGCTTCATGCGCCGATACTACGACGAGCATCGGATTCCGGCCGACGCCCGGTTCGTCATCCGGCATTTGAGCGAGACGCTCGGCGCCGACCGCAACCGCCTGTTCGAACTCTTTCCTGGCGGCTATCCGGGCCATGCCTGCAGAATCGCCGGCATGCGCCGCCCGCGCGTCTGGAGCACCGGCTGAAGCAGACGCCGGCGGGCGTGCGCGGGCCGTCCGATCCTGCTATGCCGATCCGTCGAGGAACGGCATGGCTCTTTCGGCCCGGGACTGGGACATTGTCATGCGGGCGCCGCTGTTCAAGGCGATGGGCCCGACGATCGCGCGCGCGATGATCGGCGATCGCGCGCCGAAGGCTTACGCGCGCGGCGAGCAGCTCTTCGAGCAGGGCGAGCCGGCCGACGGTTTCTTCTGCATCCTCGAAGGCTGGGCCAAGCTCTATCGATTGCGCGAAGACGGCGAGGAAGTGGTGGTGGCGATCTTCTCGGCGGGCGAAACCTTCGCCGAGGTCGCGATGTTTCTCGGCGGCCGCTATCCGGCGAGCTGCGAAGCCGTTTCCACGGCGCGCATCCTGAAGATCGACGCGGCCAATCTGCGCCGCGCCGTGCTCGCCGAGCCGCAACTGGCGTTCGACATGCTGGCCGCCGCCTCGATGCGGTTGAGGCAGCTCGTCGACGAGATCGAGCAGCTCAAGGCGAAATCGGCGCCCCAGCGCGTCGCCGACTTCTTCGTCAAGCAGGCCGCTTCCACCTCCGGCTCCGCCCGGATCGCGCTCCCCTATGAAAAGGCCCTAATCGCGAGCCGCCTCGGCATGAAGCCGGAGAGCTTTTCGCGCGCGCTCGGCAGGCTCACGCCGCTCGGCGTCACGGTCGAGCGCGAGAGCGTGACCATTGGCGACGTCGCCAAACTCGCCGCCTTCGCCGAGGGAGCGGGATAGCGGATCCCGGGCCGAGTCCCGACCGCCCTTGACCGAGGTCAAGGACTCTCGCCGGCCCGCATGCGATGTCCGCGCATGATCCGCCCGACGGGGAGAGTCGTCTCGACCCCGTCCGACAACGGCGGACCGAATCGAGGAAACATGGCTCCTTTTCTCGGCGTGCCGCTCATGGACCGCGATCACGCCGCGCTCGAGCGGATATTCGGCGACGTCGCAAACACGCCCGACGAAGGTCTCTTGGACCTCTTCAACACGATCGCGCGCGAGCTTTCCGAGCATTTCGCCTGAGAGGAGACGGCCATGACGGAGGCTCGGGTTCCCGTCCTGTTGCCCCATCTCGAGCTTCACGCCCAGCTCTTGCGCGAAGTCGACAGGATGCGCCGCGACATCGCGTCGCGCGACGCCGAGGGCGCCCGGCAGCTCATCGGAACCCTGTTGCCGCAGCTGGTCGCCAATCACGTCGCGACCGCGGACGCGGTCAGCGCGTCGTTTCTTAAGAGGCTGAGACTTTCGCCGTTATTGAGGAATGACAGGAATTCGGCCGCCAGGAAGCGTGCCGGACATGCGGAGACAGCCTACGCCCAATCGGCAGCCAGCAACTCCGCCTGGCGGATCACCAGATCGACCGCCGCCTTTTGCAGGTCCGGCGGATAGCCGTATCGCGCCAGCATCTTCCGCACCTCGATCCTCATCTTGGCGCGCACGCTCTCTTTCTTGGTCCAGTCGATCGACGCTGAGGCGCGAATCGTGCGCACCAGCAATTGCGCCAACAACCGCAGCTGTTCGTGCGCCATCAACTCGCGCGCCGAACCGTTCTCGGCAAGCGCGTCGTAAAAGGCCAATTCCTCGTCGTTGAGTCCGAGTTCCCGCCCGCGCGCGCTGGCGGCGCGGATGTCCTTGGCCAGCGCGATCAATTCCTCGATCACTTGCAGGCTATCGACGGCGCGATTGTGGTAGCGGCGCAACGTTTCGTCGAGGCGTTCGCTGAGCTTGGTCGACTGGACGATGTTGGATCGCCCGCGCGCCTTGATCTCGTCGGCAAGCAGCCGGCGAAGCGTTTCGACTGCGAGGTTCGTCTCCTTCGTGTGCGCGACGTCGGCGAGGAATTCCTCCGAGAGCACCGAGACGTCCCGCTGGCCAAGGCCGGCAGACTGGAACACGTCGAGGATGCCGTCGGCCATCACCGCGCGCGACAGCAACTGGCGAATGTCCCGCTCGATGCTCTCGCGCTGCCGCCCCGCGCCGGCGGTGTATTTGGCGAGATTGGCGCGAATGGCGGCGATCAGGGCGATTTCGTCGCGGCGGCTCGTCACCCGTTCGTCGCCGGCGCTAATCGCGAAGGCCGTCTCCAGCCCGAGCGCCGTCTGAATGAAATCCTCGCGACGCCCGCTCGCAAGTACGGCTTCGAGGCACTGTTTCAGAATTGTAAGTCGTCGCGCCGGGGCCGCCGGAACAAACTCGCGCCAAGGCGCGTCCGCGAGCATCGCTTCCGCGCTTTCGAGCCGACTTAGTGTCTGTCGCACCGCTTCGTCGACATTGAGCCGCACCTCTTCGCGATCCCGCGCCGAATAGTCCGCGAGCGCGGCCTTCAGTTCCGCGCCTATGCCGAGGTAATCGACAATGAGGCCGCCCGGCTTGTCGCCGAAAACGCGGTTGACGCGCGCGATCGCCTGCATCAGCGCGTGGCCCTGCATCGGCTTGTCGACATAAAGCGTATGCAGCGACGGCGCGTCGAAGCCAGTCAGCCACATGTCGCGGACAATGACGAGGTCGAATCCAGAATTCGGGTTCTTGAATCGCTCCGCCAACTCCTTACGGCGCGGCTTGGTGCGAAGGTGTGGTTGCAAGGGCTCAGGTTCATCGCTCCCCTGGCCGGTGATGACAACTTTCAGCCTGCCGGACGCATCATCGCGCGGGTCGGCGGAAATCCAACCGGGCCTCAGCGCCGCGATGGCGCCGTACATTTCGACTGCGACGCGCCGGCTGATCGTCACGACCATGCCTTTGCCGCCGCCCAACGCCTCGCGCCGGCGCTCGAAATGCGTAACGATATCGGCGGCTATCTCCCTCACGCGTTCTGGCGCGCCGACGACTTCTGCGAAGCGCGTGAGATTGCTCTTTGCGCGTTCCGCGTCCCGCTCGTCGCCCTCGCTCAGTTCCTCCGCCAACGCATCGAGTTCCGCGCGATCCTCATCGGAAAGTTTGAGCTTCAGCTTGGCGAGCCGCGCGGTGTAATAGAGCGCGACGGTCGCATGATCGGCGACCGACTGAGCCATGTCATAGGTATCGATCACGTCGCCGAACACCGCCCGCGTGTCACGGTCGCCGAGCGCGATTGGCGTCCCGGTGAAGCCGACATAGGTTGCGTTGGGCAGCGCCTGACGCACATATTCAGCAAAACCGATCTGCTCGCGGACGCTCTCGCTCCCAGCGACGAAGCGCTTCTTGAGGCCATATTGACTGCGGTGCGCCTCGTCCGCGATTACGACCACATTCGAACGATCTGTCAGTTTCGGGTGCTCGCCCTCCTCGCCGCGAAACTTCTGGATCGAGGTGAAGACGAGACCGCCCACGTCGACGTTGAGGAGGCGTCGCATCTCGGCTGCGTTCTCGGCTTTCGTCGGGCGTCCGGGTAGAGCCGCGCCATGGGCGTTGAACTCCCCAAACAGCTGGTCGTCGAGATCGTTGCGGTCGGTCAGCATGACGATGGTCGGGTTCCTGAGCGCCTTGGCGAGTTGCAATTGCCGCACGAAGAACACCATCGTCAACGATTTGCCCGAACCTTGGGTGTGCCATACGACGCCGCCCTTGCGCGCGCCGCCCGCGCCTGAAGCCGTGATGGTCGAAGCCAATGCTTTTCGGACCGCGTGGAACTGATGATAGCCGGCGAGCTTCTTCGACTTGACGATGCCGTCGACGACCTCGAAGGCGATATAGTCGACGAAGAAATCGAGAAATCGCTCTGGCGCGAAAACGCCGCGGATCAGCACTTCAAGTTCCGAGCGCCCGTCGTCTTCGAGTTTCTCGCCGTCAATGGTGCGCCACGGTGCGAAGCGGTCGAGCCCGGCAGTTAACGACCCGATGCGAGCCGAGATGCCGTCGCTGATGACCAGTGCCTGATTGAAGCGCATCAGTTCCGGCGCTTTCACCCGATAGTTCTGTAACTGGATATGCGCTCGTGCGAGCGTGGCCTGCGCGTCCGACGCGCTCTTGAGTTCGAACACTGCGAGCGGAAGTCCGTTGACGAAAGCGACGACGTCGAACCGCACGACTTCGCGCTCGCCCTGCACGATGAACTGATTGGCGACAAGGAGATTGTTGGCGCCGGCATTCGCGCGGTCGAGCAGACGAAGCGCGATCGTTCGCGCCTCGCCGTCACGGTTCACTTCCACGGGCACCCCAGTGGCGAGCAGCGGGTGAAAGACGCGGTTGTTTTCGAGCGGGTCCTGGCTCGGCGCGGCCCTTATTGCGCGGATGGCCGCGTCGATCATGGCTGGCGTCGCTTCCGGGTTGAGCCTCGCGAGCGCGCCACGTAGTTCTGGTTCAAGAATCGCATCGCGATAGCTTGCCCGTGCGCCCATCGGACCATCGGGCGCGAGATAGTCGCCGGGGACAGTTTTCCAGCCGATCAGTTCAAACCACGACAACGCCGCAAGCTCGACAGCCTCCTCGCGCAGGGAGGAGGGAGTTGACGAGACGGTTATCGGGTAGAGGTCGGTCAAGCGGCGGCTCCCTCATCGTCGACAAGAAAAGCCTGTTCTGCCTCCCATTCGGCGCGCACCGTGTCGTATTGGATCGGGTCAAGTTTGAAGAGGATCCTGCTAGCCGGGAACTTAGAGCTTGCGACTTCGAACTCGCCAAATTCATCGTCCAGCGAGGCGTTGAACGCCTCGAAATCCTCGTAACGGTCTTCTTCGCTCTTTGCTTTCGCAGCCGCTCTCGACCAAGCCACGTCAAACAGGAAACTCACCAGAGTGTCGCATAGGCCTCCGAGCATGATCGCATGCTGGCGTTGCAGCGTGCTCCAATCGAGTGAACCTCCATGCCGTAGCCCTGGTATGTTGCTCAACTCCGCAAGGGCGCCGATCGTGCCATTGATGCTGCCGACGAGCTTCTTAATGGCCTTGTCGACCTTGTCGGCTTCCGGATGGCCAGTCAGGGCGAAGTCCAGCGCCTTGAAGACGCGAGAATTGCGGGCCTGAAACTCTTCGTCTGCGGTAAACGTCAGGCCAAGCTGGGGTCCGATCGTTTGATGTGTCGCTTCAAAGAGCGCCCGCACTCGTTCCAAGCAGCGGGATGGCTCCGCGGTGATCGTCGCCTCCAGCGCGTCCACGTGAACCTTGAGCAGCGCGGCCCGGTCGAGATGCGCCTCGATTAAGGCTCGGAGCATTTGGAGGGCGAAGCGCATGTCTAGGCCACCGCGATGCGCTTCTCGACCTCGGCGACGCGCAACTCGCCGGATATGAGCTTAGGTAGTAGTGTGTCGCGCAACTGAGACAGATGGGCTGCCTCTCTGACGTTCGATAGAATTCGAGGCGCTCGATCAGAGCGGTGGTGGTAGGAACGCCCAGCACCGCCTTGGCGACGAAAGCCCTGGCGAGGGCGCGGCGATCGCCAAGCGGGCGGCCGGCGCCTCGGGGCGGTTCGGGAACGAAGGCCTCGAGGCCGATCACGTCGAGGGTCGTGACGAGCCGCCCGAGCGCTTCGGTCATCGGGTCGACTTCCTCGCGAAGCCAAGGAAACAGATAGCCCTGGATGTGGTTCCAGCGCGCTTTCATAGCGTCGAGAGGATCGTCGGTCATTGCTGTTGCTATGGTTTAGGGCGATAGAATCGACACTATACCCCAACTCATTGAGAAGCCGAGAAACTCCTTGACGTTGCGGACGAACAGGATTCGTCTGGGGATGTGATTCGCGGCGGATTTCTCTCAGTCTGACGACCGGCGGGCCCTAACCGGGCTTGCTCGGGATGGACTTGCGGAGCATCGCGTGGCCCGCCGAGCCAACGCCGTCGTCCTTCTCGACCAGGGCTGGAGCTGCGAGCGGGTCGCGGCGGCGTTGTTGCTGGACGACGACACGGTTCGCGATTGGCATCGGGCCTATGAGCGAGGTGGCGTCGAGGGGCTGAAGAGCTTTGGCCACGAAGGCGGCAGCAGCCTCCTCACCGACGAGCAGGCAATTGCTCTGGGCAATTGGATCGATGCTCATTGCCCCCGCAGCACCCGGAAGATAGGGGCTTGGCTAAAGCGCTCATTTGAGCTGAGCTATAGCCATTCGGGGCTGATCGCGTTGCTGCATCGCTTGGGCTTTGACTACCGCAAGCCGGAACGGGTGCCGCGCGCCCTCGACGACGCCAAGCAGCAAGCCTTCATCGACGAATACGAGAACCTGCTCAACACGATGGGCGTCGATGAGGCCGTCGTCTTCGTCGATGCGGTTCATTCGACCCATCAGGTGAGGCCGGCTGGCTGCTGGGCCCGCAAGGACGTCGCCCTCGCGGTGGAGCAGACGACGGGCCGTGACCGGCTGAACATCCACGGCGCCATCAATCTCGAAACCGGCCAGACGCAGATTCTCGCGGTCGAGAAGGTCAACGCGCTGAGCTTCATCAAGCTATTGGGCGAGATCGAGGGCACGCATACCGCGATGCGCCTCATCCACGTCTTCGTCGACAACGCCAGCTATCACAAGGCTGACCTCGTCAAAGAATGGCTTGCGGCGGCCGGGCGCAAAATCGTGCTGCACTTCCTTCCGCCTTATTGTCCCCATCTCGATCCCATCGAACGGTTGTGGGGCTTGATGCACGAAAACGTCACCCACAACCGGGATTACAAGACCTTCAACGAATTCCGCCGGGAGATCATAAAATTCCTCCGGCATACCGTGCCCAAACGCTGGAAACGGTTCTGCGACCGAATCAGCGACAATTTCCGCGTGATCCACCGCGCCGATTTTCGGGTTATCGCTTAGCCGGCGTAAATCAGATGATTTTTATTACGAGAAGTGCGGCCGAAGCGGCGCGATTCCCCCTGTTCTTCCCCTATTAAACAGGGGAATCGCCTGTTCGGCAGGCGACCCGGGCCGTCGCTCGGATCGCCAAAGGTGGGGGGGGGCGCGCGACCGGTCGCAGGCTCCTCGCGAGGGTTTAGAAATGGCGCCGCCATCATCAACCGCCGGCCCTCCCGAACATCGTGAAGGACTTCGCCGAGCCGCTCGCCTGCGCCGCGACGCGTCTCGGCGCGCTGAAGCCGGGGCTCTACACCCGCATCGGCGCGGCGCTCCGTCACACTGCGGCCGAGATCGAAAAGCAGCCGGCGCGCGAAAAGCTCGTCATCGTGCGCACCGACGGCACGCCGAACGACGTCGATCACTACGAGGGGCGGTTCGGCTTGGAGGACACGCGACGGGCGGTCCAGGACGTGCGACGGCGCGGCCTTCGCGCATTCGGCGTCACAATCGACGTCCGAGCGCAGACGCATTTTCCGATGCTGTTCGGGCGCGGCGGCTTTGCCATCGTCAGCGAGCCGGCGCGGCTTCCCGCTGCGATGCCGCTCCTTTTGAGGCATCTCGTCGCCGGATGACCCGCGTCTCGAGGGAGGGGCGTCGCAGGGTCATGGTCTCAGGCAGATCACCACCGCCTTCGCGTTCGGGTCGCCTTCGCAACTCGCCCCGCTCCGTCCGACGATGCGTAGCGTGCCGTCCCGTCCTGGCAATAGGCGCTCATCATGATCTCGGAGGCGGCGCGCATCGCTGACGATCACCCGCATGTCCGCGCTCGCGCCGGGCGGTCCGGCCGGCCCTGCCAGGCCTTGGGGACCTTGCGGGCCGGGCGGTCCGGCAGGGCCGGCGCTGCCCTTCGGTCCCTCCGGCCCCGTCGGGCCGCGCGGGCCTTGCGGTCCCGCGGCGCCGGGGTCGCCTTTCGGCCCTTTCGGCCCGGCCGGCCCTGGCAGGCCGGGCGCGCCCTGCGGGCCGGGCGGGCCGGCGGCGCCGGTTTCGCCTTTGGGCCCCTGCGGTCCGGCGGGCCCTGCGAGACGCGCGCGCCCTGCGGCCCAATGGGTCCGGCGGGGCCGGGATCGCCCTTGGGCCCCGGCGCTCCGGCGGGGCCGCGGGCTCCGGCCTCGCCCTTGAGGCCGTGAGGGCCGGCCTCTCCGGCAGGTCCGCATCGCCCTTCGGCCCCTGCGGCCCCTGTGGGCCTTGCGGACCAATCGGACCAATCGGACCGATCGGTCCGGCGGAGCCTGGATCGCGCTTGGGTCCCTGCGCTCCGGCTGGTCCGCGCGCGCCGGCCTCGCCCTTGAGACCGTGAGGGCCGGCCTCTCCAGGAGGTCCTGCATCTCCCTTCGGTCCTTGCGGCCCTGGCGGGCCAATCGGACCAATCGGTCCGGCGGGGCCGGGATCGCCCTTGGGTCCCGGCGCTCCGGCCGGGCCGCGGGCGCCGGCCTCGTCCTTGAGGCCGTGAGGGCCGGCCTCTCCGGGAGGTCCTGCATCGCCCTTCGGTCCCTGCGGTCCCTGTGGGCCTTGCGGTCCGGGCGGCCCGAGCGGCCCCGGATCGCCTTTGGCTCCCTGCGGTCCGACGCGCCCGATCGGTCCCTGATCGCCCGGCGGACCCGGCGGGCCGGGCGATCCGGCCGCCGGGATCGCCCTTTGGGCCGGGTGGCCCGACGCCTCCGACGGCGCCCGTATCGCCCTTTGGTCCTTGCGGTCCCACCACTCCAATCGGCCCCGGATCCGCCGGCGGCCCCGCCGGCCCGGCCAGCCCGGGGTCGCCCTTGGGTCCCTGCAGTCCGACGGCCCCCGGTTCGCCCTTGGGGCCCTGCGGCCCTTCCGGCCCCCGGGCTCCGACGGCCCCTCTCGGGCCTTGCGGACCGGCCGGCCCGGCCGGACTTTTGGTCCCGTCGGCCCGGGCGGGCCTTCGGCGACCTGCGGTCCCGCCGGCCCCGGATCGCCCTTTTGCCCCTGGTTGCAGCCCCCCACGGCCAGAAGCGCCGCCATCGCCGCCCCCGCGATCAGCCCCCGCATTCGATTCCTCCCCCAGGCGCCTCGTTCATGCTTCCGACGCGAAAAGCGGCGCGGCGTGGTTGGCGTTCAGGCCATCCGGCGCCCCGTCGGCGAAATTCGCAGGCGGAGGGCTGGCTTGGCAAACTGGTCCGGAGCGTCGTGCCGAGTCGCGCCGTCGGCGGGGCTTCAACCGCCGGCGATGAGGGAGGCCGGAGGCTCGCCGGGCGCATGCGCGCGGCGCCTCAACGGCCACCCCTTGGCCGGTTCGTTCGGCGATCGCGCGACGCCCGCGAGCCGCGTCCTGCGCCGCGCGCTGCTTGCGCCCGGGCACGCGCGACGGCGCAGGGACGAGAAACGAAGCCGGCGAAGCGCCGAGGAGAGGTCTGCACTGACGCGCTCCGCGTCGATGGCGGGATCAACTCGCGCGTGGCGCCAAGGGCAGTCGATTGTCGAACCAGGCTGCGGCGGCCCGGCGCCCATAATCGCGAAAATCAAAATTTGCGGCTGGCGCCCGAGTTCCCTCGGTAGCGCAGCGCATCGACCAGCAGGGCGAAGGCCGGCGAGGATTGCCGCCGGCTCGGATAGTAGAGGTGGTAGCCCGACCACGGCGCGCTCCATTCTTCAAGCGCGCGCTCGAGACGACCCTTGGCGAGATGGGGCCTCGCCAGGTCCTCCGGCACATAGGCGAGCCCGAGACCAGCGAGCGCGGCGTCGAGAACCTGAAAGACGCCGTTGAACACAAGTTGGCCCTCCACCCGCACTTTCAGATCGCGGCCGTCCTTCTCGAACTCCCATGCGTACAGCCCGCCATAGGTTGGAAGTCGCAGATTGATGCAATTGTGACCGATCAGGTCCTGCGGCGTCTTTGGCGGGGATCGCTTCGCGAAGTAGGACTTGGCGCCGACCACGGCGAAGCGAACGTCGGGCCCGATGTGCACCGCGATCATGTCCCTGGCGACCTGCTCGCCCAAGCGCATGCCCGCGTCGTAACGCTCTGCAACGATGTCGGTCAGTCCGTATTCAATGGCGATCTCGACCTTAATGTCTGGATAGCTCGACAGGAACTTTGCCAGTTTTGGCCAGAGAACCGAGTGGATTGCATGGTCCCCGGCCGTGATCCGAATAGTCCCCGCAGGCTTGTCCCGAAGCTCACTGAGCGACTCGATCTCGGCCTCTATCCCCTCGAGGCGCGGCCCGACGATCTGGAGGAGACGTTCGCCCGCCTTAGTCGGCGCAACGCTGCGGGTGGTGCGGGCCAGCAGGCGAAGGCCGCGACGCGCCTCGAGCCCTCGGATTGTCTGGCTCAGCGCCGACTGCGACACGCCGAGCTTCGCGGCGGCCCGGGTGAAAGCTCGCGCGCGACCGATCCGCTGTTCAGCCCGCCCGATCCCGCGCGCGCGACCGGCTCGAGCGTCACCTTCGAGCCCGGCGCGCGCACGGCGTGGCACACCCATCCGCTCGGCCAGACGCTGATCGTCACCGCCGGCGCCGGCCGGGTCCAACGCGAAGGCGGACCGATCGAGGAGATCCGGTCGGGCGACGTCGTTTGGTTTTCGCCGGGCGAGAAGCATTGGCACGGCGCCGCGCCGACCACCGCCATGACGCATGTCGCCATCCAGGAGAAGCTCGACGGCAAGGCCGTCGAATGGATGGAGCATGTGAGCGACGAACAATACCAGGGGCAAGACAGCCGCCGCTTGAACTCAAAGATAGGAGCGCAAGACGTGCAGAAGCGCACACTTGGAAAGAGCAACCTAGAAGTTTCAGCTCTCGGCCTCGGGTGTATGGGTTATGGCCCAGGCCCGGACAAGCGCGACATGATCGCGCTGATCCGGGCGGCCGTCGAGTGGGGCGTCACCTTCTTCGATACTGCCGAGGTCTATGGCCCGTTCCGAAACGAGGAGATCGTGGGCGAAGCGCTCGCTCCGGTCCGCGATCAGGTCGTGATCGCCACAAAGTTCGGTTGGGACGTCGATCTGGAGACCGAAGGCACCTCGGCGGGCTGAACAGCCGTCCCGATCACATCAAGGTCGCGACGGAAGGCATGCTGAAACGGCTCAGGACGGATTGCATCGACCTGCTTTACCAGCACCGAGTCGACCCCGAGGTCCCGATGGAAGACGTCGCCGGCACGGTGAAGGAACTGATCCACCAGGGAAAGGCCAAGCACTTCGGCTTGTCCGAGGCGGGCGTGCAATCGATCCGCCGCGCGCACGCCGTCCAGCCGGTCACCGCGCTTCAGAGCGAATATTCTCTCTGGACGAGGGAACCGGAAGCGGACGTGATCCCGGTCCTGGAGGAACTCGGGATTGGCCTGGCGCCCTATAGCCCGCTCGGCAAAGGCTTTCTGACAGGCAAGATCAGCGAAAGCACCGCCTTCGATGCCTCTGACATCCGCAGCCGTACCCCGCGTTTTACGCCAGAGGCGCGGATCGCCAACCAAGCGCTCGTCGATCTCCTCGGCAGGGTCGCCGCACGCAAAGGCGCAACGCCCGCGCAGATCGCCCTCGCGTGGTTGTTAGAAGCCTTGGATCGTGCCGATCCCGGGCACCAGAAGAGTGGAGCGACTGGACGAGAACCTTGGCGCGGTTTCAGCCGTGCTCTCGGTCGACGACCTCAGAGAGATCGATAGCGCCGCATCGAGAATTAAGGTGCAAGGCGCCCGATACCCCGAAGACATCCTGAAGCTGTCCGGTCGCTAAGTCGGCGGCCGGCTTCAACGAGAAAGTTAGATGTCCGCAGCTGTTTCCGACCGACTGACCGCGACTGTCGTTGGGCCTCTGCTGCCGATCATGGCCGTGGTCCTGATTGCCTTCCTGGTCATCGGCCTTGCCCTGCCGGTCCTGCCGCTGCACCTCCATCAAGACCTCGGCTTCGGCGCCTTCGTCGTGGGCCTGATCGCCGGCAGCCAGTTCGCGGCTTCGCTGATCTCGCGGGTGTGGGCGGGGCGCTATTCCGACAGAAGCGGCGCCAAGCGCGGAGTCGTCACGGGTCTGGTCGCCGCCGCGGCGTCCGGGCTGCTGTACCTCCTGTCCCTGGGCTTCGCCGATTCTCCCATCGCGTCGGTGACGATCCTCCTCATCGGCCGCGCGCTGCTCGGCGCAGCGGAGAGCTTCATCATCACCGGCGCCGTCAGTTTGGGGGCTGGTCCTCCTCGACGCGGGGAACGCGGGACGGGTGATCGCCTGGGTCGGGATGGCGATGTTCGCCGCCCTTGCGGTCGGCGCCCCGATTGGCGTCTCCCTCTATGCCGATGGCGGCTTTGCGGCGATCGCGCTGGCGACGACGATGGCGCCGCTCGCGACGCTCTTATTCGTCGTCCCGCTGCCGCCTGTCCCGCCGCGGTCCGGCGCCCACCCCGCGCTCGTCAGCGTGGCTGGCGCCGTCTGGGCGCCTGGTCTCGGCGCGGCGTTCAGCAGCGTCGGATTCGGCGCCATCCTCGCTTTCGGTTCGCTGCTCTTCGCAGAACGTGGGTGGAGTCCGGATCTGGCTCGCCTTCACCGCCTATGCTGCTTCTTTGATCGCGGCGCGCCTCGTGTTCGGCCATTTGCCCGACAGGCTGGGCGGGGCCAGGGTCGCGTTCATCTGCGTGTTCATCGAAGCGGCCCGCCTGGCGCTCATCTGGCTGGCGCCCGGCCCGATTGTGGCGGCGACCGGGGCCGTGCTCACAGGCTTCGGCTACTCGCTGGTCTACCCCGGACTTGGCGCCGAGGCCCTCCGCCCACCGCAGAGCCGCGGCGTGGTGATGGGCATCTATACGGCGTTCCTCGACGTGGCGCTCGGATTTGGCAGCCCGGCGTTGGGACTGTTGGCGGGCTCGGCCGGCCTGGGTTCGGTGTTGCTCGCCAGCTCCGTGATCGTGCTCAGCGCGGCCGCCATCGCGGCGGCGCTCCTCTTCACGCCGCCAAGGCAGCAGCCGACGGGCGTTTCACCAAATTGAGGAGATCGTCATGCCAAGCAAACAATCCGCCCCGCGCAATCCGTTTGCAGATATTGCGCCGGCTCTCGCCGACTACACGGACAAGGTGCTGTTTGGCGACGTGTGGTCTTTCCCCTCGTGACCACAGCCTCGTTACGGTGGAGAGTCTCGTTGCGCTCTACCGCGTCAACGAACTGCCCTTTCACCTGAAAAGGGCGCTCGAGAACGGGCTCAGCCGCGAGGAGCTGGTCGAGGCGATCACCCATTTTGCGTTCTACGTGGGCTGGCCAACGGCAATCACGGCTCTGCCGATCGCAAAGCGCGTCTTCGACGAAGCCGTGGTTTGATCGAGGAGATTCGACGATGCGAGGAGCTGTTCTCTACGGTCCGGGCGGTATGCGTTTCGAGGAGCGCGCCGCCCCGACGATCATCAAGCCGACGGACGCCATCATCAGGCTGTCGGCGACGTGCGTGTGCGGGTCCGACCTGTGGCCCTACCGCGACATCCAAGGGGTCACTGAACCAACTCCGATGGGGCACGAATACTGCGGAGTGGTCGAGCAGGTCGGCGGCGCGGTCAGGACGGTCAAGCCCGGCCAGTTCGTCATCGGCTCGTTCTTCGCCTCCGACAACACCTGTCCGCACTGCCGCGCCGGATATCAGACATCGTGTCAGCACAGAGAGTTCGTCGGCGGCGCGCAAGCGCCGCTGCTGCGCGTGCCACTCGCGGACGGCACTCTGGTGGCCACGCCAGAGGCGCCCTCGGACGATCTGATTCCGAGCTTGCTGGCGGTTTCCGACGTGATGGGCACCGGCTGGTTCGCCGCGGACGCAGCCAATGTGAAGCCGGGCGCGACCGTCGCCGTCGTGGGCGACGGCGCGGTCGGGCTCCTCGGCGTGCTCTCCGCCAAGCTGATGGGCGCCGAGCGGATCATCGCGATGAGCCGTCACGCGACGCGGCAGAAACTCGCGCGCGAATTCGGCGCGACCGACACCGTCACCGAGCGCGGCGACGAGGGTGTGGCCCGTATCAAGGATATGACCAACGGAATCGGCGCCGATTCGGTTCTGGAATGCGTCGGCACGCAGGAGTCGATGATGCAGGCGATCCGTTCCATCCGCCCGGGCGGGTCGGTCGGCTACGTCGGCGTCCCGCACGGGGTCGAGCTCAATAGCGAGGAAATGTTCTTCGCCCATGTCCATCTTCACGGCGGGCCCGCCCCGGTGCGACGCTACCTGCCCAAGCTGATCGAGCTTGTGTGGGACAGGAAGATCAACCCCGGCAAGGTCTTCGATCTGACCCTGCCCCTCGACCAAGTCGCGGAGGGCTACCGCGCGATGGACGAGCGGCGCGCGATCAAGACGCTGCTGCGCCCCTAACCCGTCTTCGCGGATTGGGCTGTTTTTCGAATTCCTGGGTCAATAAAATCAATGACTTGACCTAAAAGGTCTTCACTACAAGACAGCTTCAGAGGGGGCCGCAAAGGTGCAGTTTCGACGACAGCAAGGCTGGTAAAGCAAAGCTCAAGCGTCCGAGCGGAATATAAATATCGACAGTGACACGATTCGTGGTGCTTTGGAATTTGAGTTGAGTTTAGTTGGTCTTCACTACAGCGGGTTTTCGGCTGGTTCTGTGCAATCGATGCAAGCAAAGTCAAATACTTGGCCAGCGCAAAAGGTCAAAAAATGCCTTGTGACCGGTCGAATCCGCGAAGTCGGGCTAATCAAGGATCACCAAGACATGCCCACGTGGTCAAATGACGAGCTGCGTAAGATCGCCGAGGCCGATGACTTGCACATCGCGCCATTCCGTGAGGACGGGGTGACGCTTGGCACGCCGACATGGATTTGGTCGGTCGCGGTCGACGGCGCCCTCTACGTGCGCGCCTACAACGGACAGAACTCCCGTTGGTATCAGGCCGCGGTGCGGCAGAAGGTCGGGCGCATCATCGCCGCCGGTATGACGAAGGAGGTCGCCTTCGAGCCGGTCGACGGGCCGGTCAACGACCTCATCGACGACGCCTACCGGGCGAAGTACCGTGCCAGCCCGTACCTCAGCCCCATGATCAGCGCCCGCGCCCGCTCCGCCACGGTCAAGGTCATGCCGCCCGGCGCGGCGTCAATGCGGGTAAAATGACGTTTGTCGCGATGAGAATGATCGTTCACATTCAGCAGATATGGGGTGTGTGATTGGCTGCGCGCGACGCGGCGGAGGCCGTTTTTCACCGCGACGCTAAACGGGGTCGCAACTCACTGAAAAATCGAGGGGGCGTCCGTAAACCGGCGCTAAACGCCGATAAGCCGCATCCGCCATCCAAGGGACGCCGGGCGCGCCGAGGCGTCCTCCCCCAGCGGCTGTCCCTATCCCAGAACCCCGGTTGCCTTGGCGTAATAGAGGAGCGCGATCGTCTTGGCGTCGGCGATGGCGCCGCTCTCGATCATCGCGAGCGCCTCGGCGAAGGGGACCTCGATCACTTCGATGTGCTCGTCCTCGTCGACGCCGCCGCCGTCGCCCGAGCGGTCGTTCGCGCCATATGGGGCGATGAAACAGGCGATCTTTTCCGTCATCCCGCCCGGGCTCATGTAGGCGTCGAAGGCCTTTCGCGGCGCGTCGATCGAGAGGCCCGTCTCCTCGAGCGCCTCGCGGACGACGCAGGCCTCGGGCTTATCGCCGTCGAGCATTCCCGCGCAGACTTCCACCGTCGCCAGCGCCCCGTCCGAGAGAAAGGCGCCGGCCCGGAACTGCTTGACGAGGGTCACCACCGCGCGGCCGGGATCGTAGAGCAGCACGGCCGCGGCCTTGCCGTGCCGGTAGACCTCATGCGCGAGGCGGCGCTCCACGCCGTCGTCCTCGACGATGTCGATTTCCGTGCGGGTCAGGTCGAACCGCCCCTTGGCGATGATCGTCTCGCCGGTGACGCGCGCCGACTTGGCCATGGGCTTCCCCTAGTGTCCGAACTGCTCGCGCAGGATGCGTTCGTCGAGCGAATGGCCCGGGTCGTGGAGCAGGATCAGCGACGTCGCCCGGTCCATCGCCACCGCGACGCGCGTGACCCTGCGGATTTCGAAATGGTCGGCGACGGCGGCGACCGGGCGCTTGTCGGCCTCGAGAACGTCGATGACCACCCGCGCGGTGTCGGGCAGCAGGGCGCCGCGCCAGCCGCGGGGGCGGAACGGCGAGAGCGGCGTCAGCGCCATGAGCGGCGCGTCGAGCGGCAAAATCGGGCCGTTGGCCGAAAGGTTGTAGGCGGTCGAACCGGCGGGCGTTGCGATCAAGAGGCCGTCGGCGATCAACTCGCCGAGCCGCGTCGCCTCGTTCACCTCGATGCGCAGCTTCGCCGCCTGATAGGTCTGGCGCAGGAGCGACACCTCGTTGATCGCCCGCGCGGTCGTCTCCACCTCGTGGACGTCGCGCGCCCGCATTACCAGCGGATGGACGACCGAGGCCGAAGCCGCAGCCAGCCGATCGCGCAGGCCGCGCTCGGAATATTCGTTCATCAGAAAGCCGACCGAGCCGCAATTCATGCCGTAGATCGGTTTCGGCGCGTCGATGGTGCGGTGGAGGGTCTGCAGCATCAGGCCGTCGCCGCCGAGGGCGACGATGACGTCGGCCTCCTCGGGTGGAACGTTGCCGCAAAGCCCGACCAGCCTCTTCAGCGCCTCGTCGGCTTCCTTCGCGCCGGAGGAGATGAAAGCGATCGTCCCGGTGCGGACGTCGTGATTTACGATCGAAATGGCCCTGCCTCCGCTCCGCGCCTTGCCGGCGCCCTCGGGGGCGACTGTCTTAGCCGAGGCCCGCGTCATGCGAAAGCCGTCGGCCGGGTCGAGCCCTCAGGCCTCCGGGAGGGCCCGGGCGCGCGCGGCGCCCGATCGCGTCGGCAGCGTGATGAGAAAGCGGGCGCCGCAATAGAAGTCGTGAGACTTCGCGGGCGCGAGCTCGATCGCGCCGCCGTTGCGGGCGACCAAGTCTGCGGCGATGGAGAGGCCGAGGCCGGCGCCGACCTCGCTCGTCGACTTGTGAAACGGCTCGAAGATGCGCTCGCTCTGATCGGCCGGGAACCCGGGGCCGGTGTCGCTGATCTCGAGGATGGCGTCGCCGTCGGTGCGGATCGCGGCGAAGCGGATCGCTTTCGGCCGGCTGGCGGCCGCGCCTTTCGTTAGCAGCGCCTGGGCGGCGTTGCGGCTCAGGTTCTCGAGCACGCGCAGGATGTGGTCGGGATCGGCGTAGATTTCGAACCGGGGCGGAATGGCGACCTGATAGTCGATCGCTTCGGCGTATTCGGCATGAGCCAACTCGACGAGCTGTCGCACGAGTTCGCTGAGATCGAACGGCCGCCGCTCGGGCGGCTGCTCCCGCCCCGCGCCGTAGGTCAGCGTCGCCTGGCAGAATTGGATCGCCCGGTCGAGCGTCGCGACCAGCCGAGGGGCGAGGCGCTGCGCCAGCGGATCCGGAATGGCGGCGAGGCGATCCGAAATGAGCTGCGCCGCGGTCAGCATGTTGCGCAGGTCGTGGTTGATGCGCGCCACCGCCATGCCGAGTTCGGCCAGCCGCTTGCCCTGCGCCAGTTCGTGTGCGAGCGTGCCCTGCATTGCGGCGAGCGCGGTTTCCGCGCGGCCGATCTCGTCGTGGCGCCCGCTCGGGGCGATCACGCGCGATATGTCCTGCGGACGCTCGCCGAACGCGATGATGTTCGTGGTGAGCCGCCGGACGGGCCGCAGCACCATCTGCCAAAGCGCCGCCCACAGCACGCAGGTGACCACCGCCGCGATCATCAGGAGGATGTTGAGAATCGTGTGCGAGACGCGCCACAGCGCCTGCTTGAGCGGCGTCTCGTCGAGCGTGACGGCGATCCCCGATTCGTCGGGCGAGGCTCCGTCGGACACTCGGATTATGGTTCCAGGCGCGGCGAACACCGTCCCGAACGCCGCGCGGATGCTGTCGAAGAACGTTTCCCTGTCGAGATTGACCGTCTCGATCGAGGCGAGGGATTCGCCCTGCTCGCCGTGCTCAGCGAGCAAGCGCCATCCGGACGGCGTCGAGACCGCGATCGATTTCACCCCCACGCTCGCAAGGATCTTGCGCGAGAGGTCTGCAGGGAGTTCGTCCGCTCCGCCGCCGTCGAAGGCCTGGAAGGCGGTCTGAGCCGCCGTAAGCTTGTTGTGGAGCCATGTCTCGCGAAACGCGGCGAGGCGCGTGACGTAGAAGAGCGCCATCGCGAGCAGGACGAAGCCGAGGGTGACCACGAGCACGCGGCCCGCCAGTCCGGGGCGCCGCAGTCGGTGAGACGCGGCAGGAGCGGCCGCGGCCGGCAAAAACGTCTCGGCCGAGGCGCCCGTCTCGTTCCCTCTCTTGCGTTGAGCCGGCAGATCCAGCATCGCTTGCTCTTCACCCTCCGAGATCGTCTTCGATATAGGCTCGAATGATGGCCGGAAAATCCGTTTCCGCGCGAAAACCGAGGCTTTTCGCTCGGGCGGGGTCAAAGGCCCGCGGCCAGCCGGCCACGATGCGCGCGATCATCTCGTTCGGCTCCCGACGGATCAGACGCGTCGCCTCGTCGCCGGCGACCCGCCTCAAAGCCTCGATTTGCTCGCCGACGGTCGCCGAAACGCCCGGCATGGTCAGCGTTCGCCGGCTCCCGAGCCGCGCCGGATCGAGCTCGGCCGCGCGCAGGAGGAACTGGACCGCCGAGCGAGGCGAGGCGTGCCAGTGGCGCACGCCGTCGTCGACCGGCAGGATTGCTTCCTTCCCAGCCAGCGGCTCCCGGATAATGCCTGAAAAGAATCCGGAAGCGGCCTTGTTCGGCGCGCCGGGTCGCACGCAGATGGTCGGCAGCCGCAGTCCAATCCCCTCGAAAAAGCCGCGCCTCGAGTAGTCGGCGAGCAGCAACTCGCAAATCGCCTTCTGGGTTCCGTAGCTTGTCAGCGGCGCCGGCGCGAACTCGTCGCCGATCACGTCGGGAAACGGCGCTCCGAACACGGCGATCGACGAGGTGAACACGAGCCGCGGTCGGTAGACGCCGCCGGACTGCGCGTTTTCGCGCCGAATGGCCGCGAACAGAGCCTTGGTTCCTCCAAGGTTGACCGCGTAGCCCTTGTCGAAGTCCGTTTCCGCCTCCCCCGAAACGATGGAAGCGAGCAGGAAGATCACATCGGGCCGATCGCCGGCGAGCCTCGGGGCGACGTAGGAGGCGGCGATGTCAAAGGCGTCGCAGACGACGGGAAACGGCGCTTCGACTGGGTCGGGCGCGACAATGTCGACAAAATGCGCCCCATCGATCGCTATGCCGGCCAGCCGGCCGTCGCGCGCCAGTCTTTGCGTGAGCTTCCGACCGATCATCCCGGCCGCGCCGATGATGAGCACGTTCATGGATCAGCCTCTCCCGCCGCTCGCGCTTAGGTCGCGTTCGACGCTGAACGCGATCTAAGGCCATTTTCCCTGCCTCGAGAAACCTGACCAAATGGTCAAGTAATTTCTCAGAAGAATTTTGCCTGGTTTACGTCGCCTCGTTTTTGCCCTAACGTCCTGCCAGAGGATCAAAGTACCGTCAACAGAAGAGAGGTTGAGTGGATGCGGAATTTCATTTTTGCAAGTGCGATATTGTCCGGATATACGAGCGCGGCATCGGCCGCTGAAAAGGGAATTGCTTCCTATTACGAGAATCCGCGTTACAGCGGTCTCACCGCAGCGCACAAAACCCTCCCGTTGGGGACCGAGGTGCGCGTTACCAATCTCGACAATGGCCGCAGCGCCGTCGTGAAGATCGTCGGTCGGGGCCCGTTCGTCCGCGGGCGGATCATCGACGTCTCGACTGCGGCCGCCGGCGTTCTCGGCTTCCGCCAGTCCGGAACGGCCCACGTGCAGATCGAGTAGATCTGAGACGCCGGCGGGCCACTGTCCCTCCCCTGATTTGACAGGGACGCGCGGGCGCGTGGGATGAAGATGCGGCGGCCGCTTGCCTGCGGCCGCCGCAAGCAATCGACAGATCGGACGCATCCTGCAGCAAAACCAGCGCGCCGCCGCCCGCTTCACGATCGTCTTGGAGCCCGACGGCTGCCCGGCGGGCTTTCGCCTCCGCGTCGATCACGACGCCTCGTTCGACGATTGGGCCGCGCTCTCGGAGGGCGCCTATCTCTTGCGCTCGAACATCAGCGATTGGAGCGACCAACAGCTCTGGGAGGCTTACATCCAGCTCACCCAGGCCGAAGCGGCGTTCCGCATTCAAAAGGATCAGCTGAACCTGCGCCCGGTCTGGCATCAGCGCGAGGACCGCGTCCAGGCTCACATCCTCGTTTGCTTCCTCGCCTTCGTGCTCTGGAAGAGTCTGGAAATGTGGCTGGCGAACGGCCTCACACCGAGGGCCGTGCTGGACAAGTTCGCCGCCGTCCAGATGCTCGATGTTCACTTGCCCACCACCAACGGCCGCACGCTCGTGCTCAGCCGCCATACCGAACTCAACCCCGACCAGGGCTCTTGGTCAGGCAGCTCAACCTCGAGCTTCCCCCCGCAACCACGGATCACCGCCGCCGGCCACATCGCTCGGGCGCCTGGTCACGCCCTGTCGTGAAGACTTTTTCGCCCAACTCCCCATTTTATGGGCATTTGCGGCGCTCGCACCCCGCCAGTTGAGAAAGGTGGGCTAGCGCCGCTGGCGCGACTGGACGCCGCCGGCGCGACTAACGACGAAAACCGCGGACGACTCGTCCGTGCTCCTATGATTGCCATCGAAGACAGCCGGTACGCTCCCACTTCGGTCGGAGCCGGAATCTGCATCGGGGCCAGATGTCCCACCGGCGCGCCAAGGTAGTGGATCAGGTGCTCGGCGCCATGCTGAGCAAAGGCGCGGCCCGTCGTGTCGGTCGCCTTGGTAAAGCGCAAGGCCCACGAATTTCGTGAGCTGGAGAATCCGGCACAATCAGCACCGACATCAGCTCTCCAGGAGCGTACACGACCTTGTCGAGCGAAATCGCCGCGACGGGCGCTGAATCTCTGCGCCATCAACGCTCCTCCGGTGAGGATTTGGAACAGGCGAGTTCGGAACGGCCCGGTCTTCAGGATGCCGATGTGATCCCCCGGCGTCACAAAGGCTGTCATTGGCCCTGGCGCCGCGCTCCAGAGCGGAACCGTGCCGTCTCCGGCGTTGTCCAGCGGCAGCGTCGATCCCACAACGTTGATTTGCTGAAGGGTGCTTTGCTGCGATCCGACGATCAGCGAATACTCGACGGACGCCGGCCGTTTGCTCGTATCCATTGAACTGAATGAATTCTTGACCGCCGCTAGATTGTCCAGGTCAAGGTGGAACTCGCTCGCGACCGTGTCCGAGTATATATCGAGCCCAACGTTTCCCGGTTGCTTGCGCAGCCGGTTGTAATGCGGGGCCGTGAGGTTCTGATAGGCGGCGGGATAGCGCGGGCCTGAGGTCAACGTGGGCATGTCGTCGGGTTCGATGCCGCTCGACCCGACGGGGCCCAAGGCTTCCGCCAGAGCCTGCGGCGACCCTTGGTGCGGATTGCAAATTCCGACGAAGCGCTTGATCTTGGGAAGCCAGGGCTCGTGCTGGTAGTCGCCGCTCTCGAGCAGGATCCTTGCGACCAACCCGCCCATCGAATGAGCCACCAGCGTAATCGACTGGGCGCGGTTTGTCGCGATCTGCCGAAGCTCCTCCGCCAATAGCGGCGCCGTGGAGAGTTTGATGTCCTTGCGCCAGTTACAGAAGAAGTCGAATTTGGCGGCCCCCGTCGCGGCGGCTATCTGTGACAGATCGTCGTTGATTGGCTTGTAGAATTGGGCGCAAAGGACGTTGTCATGACTCCTGTCGCAATCACGTTCGGGTCCATGAGCTGCGAAATGCGATGGTAACAGATGGTAACCGGTCAAGGCTTCGAGCAGAGTGGGCGGCCACACCTCCTCGCCGTTGAGAGACAGGCTCGATCCGAGAATCCCAAGCATGAAAACGATAGCGTCCACCTGATCTCACTCCCTCTTATTCGTGATAAAGACCGGGCGCCAAATTTGCTGACCGTTTTCACACTTAAGAAGGACTCGAAACCTGGTTTCTGTCCCTGAGGGGGCTCACACTATCTTTCTGGGTCCGCTTCACGTCGGTGGGAGAAGCGCAGGGGGACTTCGAAGCTTGTGCCCTCATGCCGCCGGCGCCTGCACCGGAGGCGCGGGCAACGGGTCTCAGGCCGCCCGCCAAGCCATCCGGGCGGCGCCGCCAATGATCATGACCGCGCCGAGCGCTTTCGCGATCGCTTCTCCTTTCGGCGCGACTTTCTCGATCGCCACGAGAACCGTAAGCGCCGCGATCCAAAGGATGTTCATGACGCCGCCGATAAAGCCATCAGCGCCCAGCAGTAACCCAGGCAATTGAGCCCATGGCGGAGCCCCATTCGCCACGCTCCCCAAAGCCCGCCGCGCCAATCGCTCATCAGAAAGCCGAGCGCCGAGCGACACACGCGCAGGCAGGAGGTCTTGATGCGAGTCAAGGAGGCGGAAACCGGGTAACTTTCGAGGCCCCGCGCCGCTCTCGGCGCGCCAAGGCGCAGAGCGATCTTGGGCCGCTTTTCGACTGCGGCGAGCGGGTCGGTCGATGACCGAATCGGCTTGACTTGCCGCCCCGGCGAACGGACCCTGTTCGCCGGACCTGAGCGCGCTGAAGTCGTTCGTCCGACGCCTTCGGCGGCGAACGTGGAGGTCATGATGGCGAAGGACGTCCGCGAGCGGCAGGCTCCTCCCGACGAGCCGTTGATCGACACGACCCCTTACGGCGCCGGCAAGGACAATTCCATCCCCGTCGCCGACGCCGTCGAGAACGCCGCGGTCACGCATCACGTCGCGAGGATCGGCGGGAAGTCGATCGCCTACACGGCGAGAGCCGGCCATCTCGTCACCAGCAATCCGTCGAGCGCGCGGCCGGCCGCCAAGATCTTCTATGTGGCTTTCACCGCCGACGACGCGGCGCCGGCGAGCCGCCCGGTCACCTTCTTCTATAACGGCGGTCCAGGCTCGTCGTCGGTGTTTCTGCTGCTCGGGTCGTTCGGCCCGCGGCGGATCAACCAACATGCCGAAATTCACGCCTCCGGCGCCTTACACGCTCGAGGACAACCCGGAGAGCCTGCTCGACCGCTCGGATCTCTTGTTCATCGACCCGGTCGGCACGGGCTATTCCGCGGCGATCGCGCCGGGCAAGAACGGCGACTTCTGGGGAGTGGATCAGGACGCCGGCTCAATCAAGCAATTCGTCAAGCGCTATCTGACGGCGTTCAACCGCTGGAACTCGCCCAAATTCCTGTTCGGCGAATCGTCTGGGACCCCGAGAACCTGCGTCCTGACCTGGCTCCTCCACGAGGACGGGGTCGACCTGAACGGTGTCGTCCTCCAGTCGTCGATCCTGGACTATGGCAAGGCCGGCGACCCGGTGGGGCTGCTGCCGACGCTCGCGGCCGACGCATGGTTCCACAACAAGGTGACGGTTTCGCCCGCGCCGGCGGAGCTGCCTTCGTTCATGGAGGAGGTCGAGAAATTCGCGAAGGAGAGATACGCGCAGGCGTTGCGGGACTACCCGAAGGTCGACACCGACGTCCTCAAGTCGCTGACCCTGATTCCGCATCAAAGGAAGTGAAGTGCCCTGTTGGTCCTGATTGATCAGTGAGATAGGCTGAGATTTGCAAATCAACGCCATCACCAACGAGGTGAGTGAGGGTGACACAGGGGCTCTTGCCGTTCCAGTACGAAAGCGAGGCGGGCGAGGCGGGACTGACCGGTCTTGCGGGGCTTCCCCTGTATTTGGAGCTGTGGCGCGCGGCCGGACTGGAGCAATCGGTGGCGCGCCACGTGGCGATGAGCGGCAGCCAAGGCTGGAGCGATCGGCAGATGGTGTCGGGGCTGGTGTTGCTGAACCTTGCCGGGGGCGAGGGTCTCGACGATCTCGACCGGCTGGAGGCGGACGGCGGTCTGTGCCGGCTGGTGCGGGCGGCGGACGCGCACGGGCGCACTCGGCGGGAGCGGCGGGCCGAGGCGCGGCGCTGGCGGCGGCAGCGGTCGCGCACGCTGCCCTCGCCGCATGCGACGGGCCGCTGGCTTACGGGGTTTCACGATGCCGGCGAGGAGGCGCGGCGGGAAGCCGGACGGGCGTTCATCCCGGCGTCGAGCGAGGGCGTGGCGGGCCTGTGGCGGGTGAACGGCGATCTTCTGCAGGCGGTTCAGGCGCAGCATCCGGCGGCGCAGGCGACGCTCGACATGGACGCCACGCTCGTTGAGACGCACAAGCGGGCGGCGCTGTACTGCTACTTCAAGGCCTATCAGCCGCTCAATAGCTGGTGGGCCGAGCAGGGCCTGATCGTGCATTCGGAGTTCCGCGACGGCAACGTGCCGACGGGGCATGAGCAATTGCGCGTTCTCGAAGAGGCGGCGCGCCTGCTTCCGGCCGGGGTGAGGAAGCTTTACCTGCGCTCGGATACGGCCGCCTATCAGCACGATCTTTTGAAGTATTGCGCCGAGGGCAAGAACCGGCGCTTCGGGGTGATCGAATTCGCCATCGGGGCGGACGTGACCGGGGAGTTCAGGCAGGCGGTGGCGCAACTGCCCGAGGCGGCCTGGCAGGCGCTCGATCGGATCGTCGATGGCGAGCGCTACGCCGCCGGCCAGCAATGGGCGGAAGTCGGCTACGTGCCGAACTGGGCGGGCATGAGCAAGACGGCGCCGGACTACCGCTTTCTGGCGATCCGCGAGCCGTTGGGTGAACTCGATCTCGGCGATGCCGAGCAATTGCCCTTCCCGACGATGAGCTTTCGGCTGGGCCGCTACAAGCTGTTCGGCCTCGTCACCAACCGCACGCTGGCGGGCGACGAACTGATCCGCTGGCAGCGCGAGCGCTGCGGCAAGAGCGAGGAAGCGCACGCCGTGATGAAGGACGATCTCGCCGGCGGGCGGCTGCCGAGCGGGCTGTTCGGGGCCAATGCGGCGTGGTGGGCGATCATGGTTCTCGCCCACAATCTCAACGCGATGATGAAGCGTCTGGTGCTCGGCGGCGATTGGGCGGCGCGGCGCATGAAGGCGATGCGGTTTCATCTGATCGCCCTGGCGGGCCGCGTCGTGCGCCACGCGCGCCGGCTGATCGTGCGACTTTCGGCAGGCGCTCTCGACCTGATCCGCGACGCGCGCGCCGCCATCCTTTCCCTGCAGCCGGCGCCGAGCGGATGATCGCCCGGCTTCTTCCGCCAGTCCTGCAAACGCCGCCGGGCTCGGCCGGCCACGGCGTAGCCGTGACCGCAGGATCGGGGCGGGACTCGTCAACGATGCAGGAGGGCGGTCGCCTACAACCATAGCGCGAGCATGCTCGTCTCGTACCCGCCTCGACCCGCGGCCGCGGCCGAAATCCGCCCGCTCCACCGCCCGTTTCGCCCGTGCTCACGAATTAGATGCGGGATTGTGGCTGAGCGACATGCTTGGCGTTCCGGAGATCGTGCTGAAATACTGGAGGCTCGATCCCTCGTCGAACAACATCATCTTTCTGTCCAGCCTGTTGCTGGACGAGGGGCTCGCGATCGGCGCCTATGACGGCCGGGTGACCGGGGAGGACGACGGGATTGCTGGATCGATCGCTCCGAATTCCGGAGGAAACGATCCGACCATGACGGCGGTCGGGGGCGTCTACACCGCGATGTGGAACGTCACAGGGGCAGTGCTCTGTCCCTCAAGATCAGGAGAAAACGCATGTTTTTAGTAATGGGAATCACGGGAAAAGTGGGCGGCGCAACGGCAGAACATCTGGCCTCAAAGCCCGCGAGGTGCCGCTGAACGCCACTGCGCGCCGCGCACTCAAGCTGTATCTTGCTGCGCACCCGGCGCCGGCGAAGGAGGCGGGGCTGTTCGTCAGCGGCCGGGACACCGCGCCCGCCAATCGTGCGAGTTGCGTCACCATCGAACCGACTGCGCCGGCCGCGCCGTGCGCGAGGACGCTCTGCCCCGCCTGAAGGCGGCCGTGCTTATGAGCTCTGTATCTCAACGACGAGCTGAAATTCACCTCGACCTCGCCGTTCATGGATCTGATTGATCAGGCCTTCGCCAACTGGGACTTCTCGCACATCGATCCGACCGGGACGCAGAGGGGCGGACCGGCGAGCCTCTACACCGCCGGGGATCTGGCGGCGGCGATGGCGCTCAATCCGTACCTGAAGGTCTTCTCCGCCAACGGCTACTACGACGCCGTGACCCCCTTCTTTCAAACGATTCTGAACTTCGAGGCCATGCCGGTGAGCAGCCCGCGCGACCTCGACCGGCTGACCGTCCGCAATTTCCCGTCCGGACACATGGTCTACCTCGACAACGCCTCGCGCAGCGCGATGAAGGCGGACCTCGCCGAGTTCTACGTGAGCGCAGCGACCGCTCCCAAGGCGATCGCGGAGAGGCGTCCCCCCGGGGCGCCGGAGGTCATCAGCCAGTCGCGCTACCGCAGGCGGATCAGCCGCACGCCGTACTGAATGAGCCGACCGCAGCCGTAGAGCGAATGCCTGCGCTTCACCCGATGCGCCTTGTTCCTGCGCCCCGATGGGGGCAGGATGTCAGGGAAAAGATAGACTGAAACTGAAATGGTTTTGGCCGCGGAAACGGGGAGGAAAACCATGCTTCTGCCAACGACGCTCGTCGGCTCCTATGCGCAACCCGAGTGGCTGATCGACCGGGCGAAGCTCGCCGGTCGCTTTCCGCCGCGCGTCCGGGCGGAGGAGCTCTGGCGCATCCCCGAGCCCTATCTCGCCGAGGCGCAGGACGACGCGACGCTGCTTGCGATCAAACTGCAGGAAGAGGCGGGCCTCGACATCATCACCGACGGCGAGATCCGGCGGGAAAGCTATTCGAACCGATTCGCCACCGCCCTCGAGGGGATCGACATCGACCATCCCGGCGTCGCCCTCGACCGCTCCGGCCATCCCAATCCCGTTCCGCGCATCGTCGGAAAAATCCGGCGCAAGCACGCAGTCGAGGTCGAGGATTTGAAATTTCTGCGCCGGCACACTGAGCGCAAGGTCAAAATGACCGTGCCCGGCCCCTTCACCATGAGCCAGCAGGCGCAGAACGATTTTTATCCGAAGGTGGCGGACGCGGCGATGGACTATGCCGAGGCCGTCAGCGCGGAGATCAAGGATCTGTTCGCCGCCGGGGCCGACATCGTCCAGATCGACGAGCCCTATATGCAGGCGCGGCCGGGGAATACGGACTCGCCGCGCTGAACCGCGCGCTCGAAGACGTCGAGGGCGTGACCGCGGTTCACATCTGTTTCGGCTACGCTGCGATCATCCATGAGAGGCCCAGCGCCTATTCGTTCCTGACGCAGCTCAAGAACTGCCGGTGCAAGCAGATTTCGATCGAGACCGCGCAGTCGAATCTCGACTGCGCCGTGCTGAAGGACCTGCCCGATCAGACGATCATTCTCGGCGTGCTCGACCTGTCGACGCCCGAGGTCGAGACGCCCGAAACCGTCGCCCAGCGCATCCGCCGCGCGCTTCGCTACCGCAAGCCCGAGGAAATCATCGTCGCGCCGGACTGCGGCCTCAAATACCTGCCCCGCGATTCCGCCTTCGCCAAGATGAAGGCGATGGTCGAGGGCGCGCGGATTGTTCGGGCGGAGGTGGGGCCGGGGTAGCGTGGGATGATTCGCGAGGGGCGCCTCGTTTAGTCGGATATCGCAGGCCGCTTACTCTCGCCGCTCATTCCTTCCCCAGCTCTGCTGGGGAAGGTGGCCCGGAGGGCCGGATGGGGTATGGGCCGCCGTCGCGGCGGTGGCCGACTTGCACGACCGTCACCGCCAAAACGTTCCTCGACGCGATCCTGCTTTCCACACCCCATCCGGCGCCATAGGCCGTCGAAAGACGGGCGTCTTTCGACGGCCTATGACGCCACCTTCCCCAGCAGAGCTGGGGAAGGGACGCCCGAGCGGTGAGGAGGCTCGACAAGAGTTTGGCGCGGCGTAGGATGTCCTTCTATTGTTTGAATATTGCTTGGGCCGCCGTCGGATCGCCGATGTCCTATCTCACCCCTCACTTCGACCCCGATGTCTTCGTCAGCTATTCGCATGGCGATCCGCAAGGCGGCCGCGCGCCGCTGCGGGATTGGACCCGGGATCTGATCGACCGGCTAAAGGACGGACTTCATTCACTTCGGACCGAGTTCGACAACCTCGATATCTGGATGGACCCAGAAATCGACCCGACCGCCCATCTGACCGACAGCCTCAAAAAGAAGGCCGGCGCGTGTGGCGTGCTGGTGATCGTCATGTCCGAGCGCTACTTGAAGTCGAGTTGGTGCAAGGACGAACTCGAATGGTTCAAAGAGCAGTCCGATGGCAGGGCGGCGGAGGGCGGGCGGGTCTTCGTCGTCCGTGCCCAGGATACCGACGAGAGCCTGTGGCCCGAATTCCTACGCGACCAGCGCGGCCATGCGATGCCGGGCTTCTCGTTCTATGACCCTGACAGCGGCGACCCCTGGGGCTTTCAGCAGCGGGAGCCAAATGACGATTACTTCAAGGAATTGGGCCGCGCTCACGCAACTCGCGCAGGCGCCTTGTGAGCCAAAGCCGCACGAGCCTCGGACCTTTTGGCTTCGTGGCCGCCGCATGAGCGGCGGCCATCCCTGATTCCGCATCAAAGGAAGTGAAGTGCCTCGTTGGTCCTGATTGATCAGGGAGATAGGCTGGATTTGCAAATCAACGCCATCACCAACGAGGTGAGTGAGGGTGACACAGGGGCTCTTGCCGTTCCAGTACGAAAGCGAGGCGGGCGAGGCGGGACTGACCGGTCTTGCGGGGCTTCCCCTGTATTTGGAGCTGTGGCGCGCGGCCGGACTGGAGCAATCGGTGGCGCGCCACGTGGCGGTGAGCGGCAGCCAGGGCTGGAGCGATCGGCAGATGGTGTCGGGGCTGGTGTTGCTGAACCTTGCCGGGGGCGATGGTCTCGACGATCTCGACCGGCTGGAGGCGGACGGCGGTCTGTGCCGGCTGGTGCGGGCGGCGGACGCGCACGGGCGCACTCGGCGGGAGCGGCGGGCCGAGGCGCGGCGCTGGCGGCGGCGGCGGTCGCGCACGCTGCCCTCGCCGCATGCGACGGGCCGGTGGCTTACGGGGTTTCACGATGCCGGCGAGGAGGCGCGGCGGGAAGCCGGACGGGCGTTCATCCCGGCGTCGAGCGAGGGCGTGGCGGGCCTGTGGCGGGTGAACGGCGATCTTCTGCAGGCGGTTCAGGCGCAGCATCCGGCGGCGCAGGCGACGCTCGACATGGACGCCACGCTCGTTGAGACGCACAAGCGGGCGGCGCTGTACTGCTACAAGCACTTCAAGGCCTATCAGCCGCTCAATAGCTGGTGGGCCGAGCAGGGCCTGATCGTGCATTCGGAGTTCCGCGACGGCAACGTGCCGGCGGGGCATGAGCAATTGCGCGTTCTCGAAGAGGCGGCGCGCCTGCTTCCGGCCGGGGTGAGGAAGCTTTACCTGCGCTCGGATACGGCCGCCTATCAGCACGATCTTTTGAAGTATTGCGCCGAGGGCAAGAACCGGCGCTTCGGGGTGATCGAATTCGCCATCGGGGCGGACGTGACCGGGGAGTTCAGGCAGGCGGTGGCGCAACTGCCCGAGGCGGCCTGGCAGGCGCTCGATCGGATCGTCGATGGCGAGCGCTACGCCGCCGGCCAGCAATGGGCGGAAGTCGGCTACGTGCCGAACTGGGCGGGCATGAGCAAGACGGCGCCGGACTACCGCTTTGTGGCGATCCGCGAGCCGTTGGGTGAACTCGATCTCGGCGATGCCGAGCAATTGCCCTTCCCGACGATGAGCTTTCCGACGCTGGGCCGCTACAAGCTGTTCGGCCTCGTCACCAACCGCACGCTGGCGGGCGACGAACTGATCCGCTGGCAGCGCGAGCGCTGCGGCAAGAGCGAGGAAGCGCACGCCGTGATGAAGGACGATCTCGCCGGCGGGCGGCTGCCGAGCGGGCTGTTCGGGGCCAATGCGGCGTGGTGGGCGATCATGGTTCTCGCCCACAATCTCAACGCGATGATGAAGCGTCTGGTGCTCGGCGGCGATTGGGCGGCGCGGCGCATGAAGGCGATGCGGTTTCATCTGATCGCCCTGGCGGGCCGCGTCGTGCGCCACGCGCGCCGGCTGATCGTGCGACTTTCGGCAGGCGCTCTCGACCTGATCCGCGACGCGCGCGCCGCCATCCTTTCCCTGCAACCGGCGCCGAGCGGATGATCGCCCGGCTTCTTCCGCCAGTCCTGCAAACGCCGCCGGGCTCGGCCGGCCACGGCGTAGCCGTGACCGCAGGATCGGGGCGGGACTCGTCAACGATGCAGGAGGGCGGTCGCCTACAACCATAGCGCGAGCATGCTCGTCTCGTACCCGCCTCGACCCGCGGCCGCGGCCGAAATCCGCCCGCTCCACCGCCCGTTTCGCCCGTGCTCACGAATTAGATGCGGGATCGTGGCCATCGCGTTCTCTTGCGCTTTGCTTGCGGCGCGTTTATCTTCACGCGCCTCCCAACAGCGAGGCTGCGCGCGCCGAGATCGGTGAGGCGCTCAAGAAGGACGGCATCGCTCCGGTGGCGCCGGCGGTCGGCGCGGGGAAAGGGCTGGCGGGCTGGCAGGACGAAGCCAAGCAACGCATCAGGATGGTCAAGCACTGCGAAGCTCTCGCGCTATTGCGCGTCGGCGACGAGGATCGTTTTGTCGACGACCTGCTTGGCATTGCCGTCAACGAGCGAAAAGAAATGTCGGGCGCCCGCGGCGGGCCGTTGCCCTGCGCCGTCCTCGACAAGATCGGCGATAGCCTTTCCATCGACCTCGACCTCGCGCAATTTGGCATCGAACGGTTCGACGTCACGCGCAGCGACTGGCGCGGACAGTTCCGGTCCTGGCTCGACGCATCGCGGGTCGCGCCCACCGAGGCCGCTTCTTGACCGCCGCCCCGCCGGTCGCCGCCACGCTGCCCGAGCGGCCCTATCCGGGCCTGCGCCCGTTCGAGAAAGACGAATGGGCGATCTTCTTCGGCCGGGAGCGGATGATCGACGAGGTCATTGGCCGCCTTGCCGACAGCCGGCTCGTGCTGAGTCGTCGCTGGTGCGCGCCGGCGTCCTGCCGAAGCTCGCGCTCCAGTATCGCCGCCATGGGTCGCCCTGGCTCACCTGCGAGATGCGGCCCTCGGGCGGACCCTTATGGAACCTCGCCGCCGAATTCGCGCGGCTCGAAGGTCGCGGCGAGGACCTCGAGCGCATCAGCGCGATCGCCGGCGCGTTCAACGCCCGCTCGGCGAGCATCGCCTCGGTCGCCGCCTCGCTCGACGGCGTCGGCGGAAAGAGCCTCTGCCTGCTCGTCGACCAGTTCGAGGAGCTGTTCCGCTACGAAAAGGACGTGAGCCGCGACGAGGCGGAATTGTTCGTCGATCTCGTCGGGCGCGCGGCAACCGAGGAGGGGAGCGAGGCCGCCGCGGGCGGCGTCGACCTGCATGTGATCGTCACCATGCGCTCCGAATTCCTCGGCGAATGCGCCCGCTTCGCCGGCTTCGCCGAGACGATCAACCGCACGCAATATCTCGTGCCGCGCATGGACGACGACGGGCTCATGCGCGCCGTGCGTCGCCCGGCGCAGATGTTCGGCGGCGAGTTCGACGAGCGCCTCGCCGAGCGGCTGATCGCCTCGGTCCGCGGCCGAGAGGACGAATTGCCACTGCTGCAGCACGGCCTCATGCTGATGTGGGACGATGCGGTCCAACGCGCAGCAGGGCAGGGCGGACCTGTGGCGCTGGACGGCGCCGTCGTTGACAAGGCGCGCGGGCTCGCCGAGCTTCTGTCCAGGCACGCCGACCAAGTCATGGCCTCGGCCGCGCCCGACGAACGGCGCAAGCAGATCGTTGAGGCCGTGTTTCGCGCCCTGACCGACGTCAATTCCGAGGGCTCGGCGAACCGCCGACCGCTCCCGTTCCGGAAGCTCTGCGCGGTCACGGGCGCGACGCCGGATGAGCTCCGCCCGATCCTCGACGCCTTCCGCGCTCCCGGCGTCACCTTTCTTACGCGCTACGCTCCGAAGCCGATCGAGGACAAGACGCCGATCGACATCAGCCATGAGGCGCTGATCCGCTGCTGGCGACGGGTCAGCGCCAAGGAAAACGGATGGCTCCAAGAAGAAATCCGTGACGGATTGGCTTGGCGCACCCTGCTGTACCAGGCGGAGGCCTTTGCAAATGACAAATCGAGCTATCTTTCTGCCCCAGCCACTGAGACTCGCGCGAAGTGGCTGACGGAGCGGAACGAGGCCTGGGCGGAGCGATACGGCGGCGGGTGGCCGAAGGTGAGCGCGCTCATCGACGCCAGCCGGGAGCATTTGGACCGGGAGGCTGCAAGAGAGGAGGCCAACCGTCAGAGGGAGATCGACATTGAGCGTCTGCGGGCCGAGGCGGCGGAGAAATCCGAGCAATTGGCGAAGAAGTCCGAACTGTTGGCGAGGCGACGCGCGCAGCTCGCCCTCGTCTCCGTCGGCGCAGCGATCCTAACTGCCGCATTCTCGATTTGGAGCTTGATTTTCAAATATCAGGAGAGGATTGGGACATATCAGGCAGCGATAGAAGCGTATAGGCAGTCGAACGCGACCGCTCTCGCCACGACGCAGGAGAGCGTGCTTAGGGCGGGCAACTCTTTCAAGGAGTGCCGCGATTGCCCGGAAATGGTCGTCGTAGCGGCGGGGCGTTTCACAATGGGCTCACCCGAAGGCCAAGGTTACCCCAGCGAACGCCCAGCGCACGAAGTGACGATCGGGAGGCCTTTCGCGGTCGCAAAGTTCGAGCTGACGTTCGACGAATGGGACGCCTGCGCCGCCGCCCACGGCGATTGCAACTCGCATGTCAGCGACAGCGGCACCGGCGATCAACGTGAGCTGGGACGATGCGCAAACCTACGTCAAATGGCTATCGGGAATTACGGGCAAGAACTATCGGCTGCTCTCGGTGGCGGAGTACGAATACGCCGCGCGCGCCGGAACAGAGACCAAATATCCGTGGGGAGACGACATCAAGCTCGATGGAAAGGCGATGGCCAATTGCGACGGCTGCGACAGCCAATGGGGCGGCAAGCAGACGGCGGCGGTCGGCTCGTTCCCCGCGAACCGGTTTGGTCTCTACGACATGGTCGGCAACGTTTGGGAGTGGACGCAGGACTGTTGGAACCCCAACTACCAAGGAGCGCCGGCTGACGGCTCGGCATGGGCGACCGGCGATTGGGCGTCGTCCGCGGCGGCTCTTGGGTCAACTATCCCGGGGGCCTCAGCGCCGCGTATCGCAGCGGCGGGGTCAACCCAGACTTCCGGGGCAGCAATGTCGGCGTCCGGTTGGCCAGGACGCTTACCCCTTAAATCTTGACCTCTTTACGTCTTGGGGTCCAGGGGCGAAGCCCCTGGTCGAATTTTTTTCGGGCACGGCTTATGATGGCGGACAATCCGAAGCGCGCTGGCGCGGCGGTCGAGGCGCATTATCAGTTCCTCGTCTGGCTTCTCCCGGCGGTCGAGAAATTTCCGAAAAGCCACAAGTTCACGCTCGGCGATCCAACAGGGAGAGATTTCCGGGTGACCGGAGCGCGTCATGGCCGGGCTTGGCCCGGCCATCCACGCCGGCGCCGATAGGCGCCTCTTCGTGGCAACGGCTCTGGTTTACAGGACCGCTTCACCAGTTCAACTCGTTGTAGAGATCGCGCCATTCGCGGTTTTCCGCATGGATCAGCCGAACCTTCCATGCGCGCGGCCAGTGCTTGATGTTGCTCTCTCGCTGGATGGCAGCGCGGATGTCTTCATGGAACTCCATCCAGACCAAACGCTTCAGGCCGTAGCGACGGGTGAAACCCTCGATGAGGCCCTCGCGATGCTCATAGGCGCGCCGCCCGATATTGGATGTCACGCCGGTATAGAAGAGCGTGCCGTTTGGACGGTTTGTGACTATGTAGACCCAGCCGCCACGCATGGTTGACCATGCTATCTGACGCCGGGGCGCTGACAAAGACGTGGATGGCCGGGCCAAGCCCGGCCATGACGCGCCCGTCCCGACTGCCCCAAATCTGCCTTGGTCAACCCTCGCCAGGCCGGCTGCGCCCCGCCTTTCTGCTATAACAACGCCCCCATGACCCTCCACCTCATAAAACTCTGCGTCGGCGCCGATTCGCTCGACGATCTCCGCCAGTGGATGGCGGCGCGGATGGCGGAGGCGAAGCGCCGGGGAGCGGCGCTCCGCCACGTCCACGTGACCCGTATGACGCCGAAGCGGGCGGCGGAGATTCTTGACGGCGGCTCGCTCTACTGGGTCATCAAAGGCCAGATTTCCGCCCGGCAAACAATCGTCGCGATCGAGCCGTTCATGGACACCGATGGCGTCGGCCGCTGCAAACTCTGGCTCGACGAGTCGGTTGTCGCGGTCGCGCCGCGGCCGATGCGGGCGTTCCAGGGCTGGCGTTATTACGAGGCGAAGTCGGCCCCGCCCGACCTCGACGAGACCCAGCCGGGCTTCGCGGAGATGCCGGAGGCGCTGCGGCGCGAGCTCGCGGGGCTCGGGCTTTTGTGAGCTCTTGCCGACCGGACACGAAGGATGCCTCTCCTCGCCCGGCCGACCAAGGATGAGCTTCGACGCTCCTTGCCGGGCGACGGCGTCGTCCCGGACGCGGCGGCCGAAGTCATGCACGCCGTCACGATCCGCGCTCCGCCGGAATGCGTGTGGCCATGGCTTGTGCAAATGGGCGCCGGGCGCGCCGGCTGGTACAGCTACGACTGGATCGACAATGGCGGCAAGCCGAGCGCAACCGAAATCATTCCCGAGCTTCAGCACACTGCTGCGGGAGACGTCATGCCGGCGCTCCCGGGCGCCCGAGACGCCTTCGTCGTGGCCGCCGTCGAGCCGCAGCGCGATCTCGTCTTGACGGTCCCGGAGGCTGGAGGAGGAAATTTGGTCAGCTGGGAGTTCTTCCTGGAGCCGCAAGCGTCCGGTGCTCGGTTGCTGGTGCGGGGCCGCGTCGGCGCAAAGTGGCCGGCGGGCGTCGCGAGGCCGCCGACGGGCCCGCTCCGGCCAATCGAGCGCGTTTACGCTCTTCTTGCCGTCATGCCGCGCTGGATGATGGCGCCGATCGCGAAGCTCGGACACGGCGTGATGCAGCGACGGCAGCTCGGCGGGATCAAACGGCGGGCCGAAGATCTCGCCGGGAAGGCCCGAGCCAGCGAGGCGGGCGATGGGCGCTGAGGCCGCGGACCTTCTCGAACGTGTGCGGCGCTTCGCCATGCCGGAGGGCGACGTCGAACCCAGCGACGTCCGCTTCAGCCAGCAGGGCGAAATGCGGCTCACGCCCGGCGCCCCGTGGCGGCCGTTCCGGGCGGAGCAGCGGATGTGGGGGTCGTCGATCGACTTCCGCTGGCGGGCCTGGTTTCGGATGGCCCCGTTCGCGCCGGTTCGCGTCAACTCGTTCGAGAACGGCGCCGGCGCGCTTCACGTGAAGGCGTTCGGCGTCCTCCCGGTCGCCAACGGCCGGGGACCGGCGTTCGACCGGGGCGAGGCGATGCGCGGGCTTGCCGAACTGCCTTGGCGGACCTTCGCCTTCGCCGGGATGCGGGGCGTGACCTTTGGCGCTGCCGGCGAAGGCAGGCTGCTCGCGAGGTTCGACGACGGCCGGACAAGAGCGGAAGTCGAGCTCGTCCTCGGGCCGAGGGCAGGACGACCGTCGAAACGAAATGGTCTGGCGCGTTCGCCGACTATCGGAGCTTCGGCCGCGTCCGCATCCCGACCTCGGCGGAGGCCGCCTGGCTTCTTCCCGAGGGTCGGTTCGCCTATTGGCGCGGCCGCGTCACTTCGTTCCCCGGATTGTGACTGGAGCGCGAGGCGATAAAAGGATAGATTTTCTATCCTTTTTGGCCGCCTTTCCAGGCCGCCGGCGAACCCGTTTTCGAAGCCCTGGCGCGCCTCCGCCGTCCGGAATCGCTTTTGCCTGTTTTCGCCAAAGCGCCGCCTGTTATTGCCCTGATAAGGGCAAAATCGGCCCCTGTTACGCTCCTGTTATTGCGTTTCATCCCGGCTCGGAACATTTTTGCGTAACTAGCTGCAATCAGGTGTTTTTATGCCGAGAAACACGGTCGAATGGCGCGATCCGCCCCTGTTTTCTCCCTGCTCTACCCCAACTCATTGAGAAGCCGAGAAACTCCTTGACGTTGCGGACGAACAGGATTCGTCTGGGGATGTGATTCGCGGCGGATTTCTCTCAGCTGACGACCGGCGGGCCCTAACCGGGCTTGCTCGGGATGGACTTGCGGAGCATCGCGTGGCCCGCCGAGCCAACGCCGTCGTCCTTCTCGACCAGGGCTGGAGCTGCGAGCGGGTCGCGGCGGCGTTGTTGCTGGACGACGACACGGTTCGCGATTGGCATCGGGCCTATGAGCGAGGTGGCGTCGAGGGGCTGAAGAGCTTTGGCCACGAAGGCGGCAGCAGCCTCCTCACCGACGAGCAGGCAATTGCTCTGGGCAATTGGATCGATGCTCATTGCCCCCGCAGCACCCGGAAGATAGGGGCTTGGCTAAAGCGCTCATTTGGGCTGAGCTATAGCCATTCGGGGCTGATCGCGTTGCTGCATCGCTTGGGCTTTGACTACCGCAAGCCGGAACGGGTGCCGCGCGCCCTCGACGACGCCAAGCAGCAAGCCTTCATCGACGAATACGAGAACCTGCTCAACACGATGGGCGTCGATGAGGCCGTCGTCTTCGTCGATGCGGTTCATCCGACCCATCAGGTGAGGCCGGCTGGCTGCTGGGCCCGCAAGGACGTCGCCCTCGCGGTGGAGCAGACGACGGGCCGTGACCGGCTGAACATCCACGGCGCCATCAATCTCGAAACCGGCCAGACGCAAATTCTCGCGGTCGAGAAGGTCAACGCGCTGAGCTTCATCAAGCTATTGGGCGAGATCGAGGGCACGCATACCGCGATGCGCCTCATCCACGTCTTCGTCGACAACGCCAGCTATCACAAGGCTGACCTCGTCAAAGAATGGCTTGCGGCGGCCGGGCGCAAAATCGTGCTGCACTTCCTTCCGCCTTATTGTCCCCATCTCGATCCCATCGAACGGTTGTGGGGCTTGATGCACGAAAACGTCACCCACAACCGGGATTACAAGACCTTCAACGAATTCCGCCGGGAGATCATAAAATTCCTCCGGCATACCGTGCCCAAACGCTGGAAACGGTTCTGCGACCAAATCAGCGACAATTTCCGCGTGATCCACCGCGCCGATTTTCGGGTTATCGCTTAGCCGGCGTATAACAGGGAATCGGCCTGTTCGGCGGGCGACCTGGGCCGCCGTTCTGACCGCCGAAGGCGGGGCCCGGAACCCGTCTCAGGCTCCTAGCGAGAGTCAAGAAATGGCGCCGTCATCGCTCACCCGCCGGTCCTCCGAACGGAGCGGGGCCGGAGCTTTAGTCGACTTGAAATCATGCCGCTGCCCACCGCGAATTTTCACGGCGGTCGGCTTGCCGGCGGCGGCGCGACGCCCAATCTGAGAAGGGGCCCCCCCGCGAAGCTTTGGGGACGAGGATGGTCGAGAACAACAGCGCGCCGGCAGCCCGGCGGAACGGCGGCGAAGACATCGCCGCCTTCGTCGAGGCCGCCCGGAAAATTCCGGCGCCGAGCCAGAGCGCGCGCGGGCGGCTGATTTTTGCGCTCGATGCGACCATGAGCCGGCAGCCAACCTGGGATCTTGCGCAAGCCCTGCAGGCGAAGATGTTCCAGACCGCCGCGAGCCTCGGCGGCCTCGAGGTGCAGCTCGTCTATTACCGCGGCTTGAACGAGTGCCGGGCGTCGAACTTCGTCTCCGGCGGGCAGGGGCTGGCCGAGCTCATGAGCCGCATCGAAGTGCGCGGCGGGGAGACGCAGATTCGCAGGGTCCTTGCCCACGCGCGCAACGAGGCGAAGCTTGCGAAAGTCGCGGCGCTCGTCTTCATCGGCGACGCGATGGAGGAGAGCCCGGACCAGCTCGCCGGCCTTGCGGGGGAGCTCGCCCTTCAGGGCGTCAAGGCCTTCATGTTCCAGGAGGGGGACGACCCGTCGGCGCGGCGAACCTTTTCCGACATCGCTCGCCTGACCGGCGGCGCTTACAGCGCCTTCGACGCCGGGGCGGCGGCGCGGCTCGAAGCCCTTCTGCGGGCGGCTGCGGCCTATGCGGCCGGCGGCCATGCGGCGCTCGCGCGGGCGGCGGAGGCCGACCCGGCGGCGCGGCTCCTTCTGTCGCAGATGCGGGGATCGTGAAATCGGCGTAGGTTCCTCGCGGCAAGACGGCAAATCCCGGTGGGACGTCCGCCCAGCTTTTAAAGCGTTATGGCGATGAATTTAGTCATTGGCTTGATATTGCTTTTTCTTTTGCTGAGCGCGATCAAGCAGTTTGCGCGCATGGACGCGGCTGCGGTCGCGCGGGCGGTACGGCAGGGCGGCGGAATTCTTGGACTCGTCGCGGCGGCGCTGCTGCTCCTCCGGGGCCGGGTCGGCTTGGCGGCGGCGCTGGCCGGCATTGCGGCGAGCTTCGCCGGCTGGCGCGCGTTCGGGCCGGCGTGGACCCCCTTCCGATCGGCCGCGGGCGGCGCGGCCGCCAAGCCCGGACGCGTCACGACCGCGCGCTCCGCCATGATCGAGATGCGCCTCGACCACGACACCGGCGTCATGAGTGGAGCGGTGCTGGCGGGCGCCTATGTGGGGAGGGCGCTGGACACCCTGTCTCGCCCGGAACTCCTCACCTTGCGCGACGAACTGTCGCGCGACGATCCTGACGGGGTCAATCTCCTAAAGGCTTATCTCGACCGCCGGTTTCCCGGCTGGCGTGAGGCAGACGAGCGTGAGGGAGAGCCGCGGCGGCGAGGCGCCGCCAACTCGATGACGCGTCGCGAAGCGCTTGACGAGCTGGGCCTGTCGGAGGGCGCGGGCGCGGCGGATATTGTTCGCGCGCACCGGACCCTGATGAAGAAGTTTCATCCAGATCATGGCGGAGAAACCGCTCGCGCCGCGAGGGTCAATCAGGCCAAGGATGTTCTGATGCAGCGACAAGGCTAGGGTCTCCGCAGCAAGAAATGGAGGACCGGGGCTTTAGGTTCCTTGGTCAGTCGCGGGCGGCGAAGCAGGAGAAACCGTCGCGCTTGAGGGAGCGGCAGGCGGTTTCCGCCGAAGCCGAGTCGAGGCCGGCGAAGCGCGCGCGATAGAACGTGCCCTCGCCCTTGCGCACCTTTTCGGTGACCGGCCTGGCCGACGCCAGAATCGACCGGCTTCGCTGCCGCGCCTTGTCGAGGAGCGCGTTCGCCTTGGCGGCGTCATCGGTCGCGCCGATCTGGATCACCCAGCCCTTCCGGGTTCCGGCGTCCTCTTCGCCGTCGGATTCGGCGGGCGTGCGGGCGACGGTCGTCTCGGCTGCAGCGGAGCCGTGCGCTCCTGGCTCCACGGCCCTGAGCTTTGTGGGCCGGGCCGGGGCGACCTCGACGGTCGCACGGCCCTTCTGGACCGCGTCCGGGCCCTTGACCCGGCCGAGTTGAGCCGGCGTCTGCTCCTCATGCAAGTCGGAGGCGGGCCGCGCGGCCCGAAGCTGCTCGGCGGGACGGGCAGGAACCGGGGCCGGCGCGGCCGCGCGCGGCTTTGCGGCGGGCTCGACGGCGGCGACGCGCAGCGTCGGCGCGCCGTCCTCGTCGGCATTGTCGCCTTCCGCAACCGGCGGCGCGGTGAACGTCGTGCGCGCCGGCGTCTTGGCGGCGACGACGGCCGGACGTGGACGGATCGGCGCATCCTCCTGCGCCGCCGGGCGCGGGGGCGGCTCCTCGGCGCCCGACGCGTCTGCCACCATGGTCGCGGTGTGGACCGTCGAGGCCTCGGCGATGTGGTCGTCGATCAGATTCTCCATGACGCGGTCGCGCCAGCCTGCGCTGCGTCCGCCCATCACGACCGCGATCAGCGAGCGCCCGTCGCGGTGGACGGAGGTCAGGAGGTTGAAGCCCGAGGCGCGGGTGTAGCCGGTCTTGATGCCGTCGACGCCGTCGACGCGGCCGAGGAGGTGGTTGTGGTTGCCGATCGTCGCGCCCGCGTAGTTGAACTGCCGCGTCGAGAAATATCTGAAATAACGCGGGAAGCGCTCCTCGAGCGAGCGCCCGAAAATGGAAAGATCGCGCGCGGTGGTAAGCTGCTCGTCGTTGGGCAGGCCCGAGGCGTTGCGATAGACCGTGCTCGACATGCCGAGCGCTTGCGCCTTGCGCGTCATCATCTCGGCGAATGTGCTCTCGTCGTGACCGATCGCCTCGGCGATCGCCACCGCCACGTCGTTGGCCGAGCGCGTCACCACCGCCTTGATCGCGTCCTCGACGCTGATCGTATCGCCGGCCTCGACGCCGAGCTTGGACGGCTCCTGCGCAGCCGCGTGCTCGGAGATCGGAATGCGCGTCTGCAGGGTCATGGCCCCTTTGTCGAGCTGCTCGAACAGGAGGTAGAGCGTCATCGCCTTGGTGATCGACGCGGGATGGCGGAGCCCGTCCTCGGCGACGCTGTAGAGCGTGCGGCCGCTGTTGGCGTCGACCACGATGGAAGAAAATGCGGGAGAGGCGGGAACGGCCGCCCAGCGGCTGGCGTGGGCGGAATAATGCGCGATGTGCCGATAGTGATGGGTGTGCGCGTAATGGCGCCGGTAATGGCTGGCTTCCGCCGGCGGCGCCGCCAGAGTGAGCGCCGACGCCGCAATCAAGGCTCCGGCCGCGAGACGAACGACACGAACGAGTTGCGATTCCCCTTTACGCCACGCCATGCACGCGCCCCGCTTTACGCACGCAACCGCTGAAGGCAGTTGCTCGATACACACACTTGCACGTTATGGTGATGCGGTTACGGCCGAGTTAACGTAACCGCGCGATTCTCGCCGGAATTCCCGGCAAACGCTTGAGCGCGTTGAGGCCGGTCAGCGCGGGCGGCTTTCATTCAGTGAACGAAGGACAAAGGACATCCGTCCAATGCGATGTTTTGTCAGGCCTTTTTGACTTACCTCGCTTACGCCCGGAGCGAAAAATGGTGCACCGCACAAAAAATCGCTTGACTTTTATTGTGCACTGCACATAATGCGCAGATCGACACCACGCCTCCTGTCACGCGACAGCTATCCGAGGCATAACAAAAGGGGTTGAACATGACTATTACTCCGAATTTCGAGGATTTTCAGAATTTCTCCAAGCAGCAGCTGGAGGCGGTCACCGCTGCGTCGGCGACCTGGACCAAGGGCCTGCAGGAGCTCGCGGCCGAGTCGACCGACTACACCAAGAAGTCCATCGCGGCCGGCTCCACCGTGTACGAGAAGCTTCTTGGCGCGCGCAGCGTCGAGTCGGCGATCCAGATCCAGAGCGAGTACGTGAAGCAGGCTTACGAGGGCTTCGTCGCCCAGGCGAGCAAGGTCTCCGAACTCTACGCCAAGGTCGCGTCCGACGCGATGAAGCCGGTGACCTCGGCCTACGCGAACCTCCAGGCCAAGTAACCGTCGGGCAATTCGCGCCGCTTTAAGGCGGCGC
Organism: uncultured Alphaproteobacteria bacterium; assembly: GCA_963758335.1. GTDB lineage: Bacteria > Pseudomonadota > Alphaproteobacteria > Rhizobiales > Beijerinckiaceae > Roseiarcus. The sequence continues at coordinate 210,734 of CAVWVF010000007.1, forward strand.
GATCTTCCAACGCTGAAACGACGATCCGGCGCCCGCGAGGACGTCGGATTTTTTTTTGCGCCAGCGTCTCGGCCTGGAACGGCGCTCGGCGGGCGAACGTTTGTCGTAGGGTTCCCGGTTCGGCTCCAGCCCCGCGGTTCAGAATGCGATTTCGCCTCTTTGCGAGAGGCGCGCGGCGCCTCTTGCGCGTGACGGACAAATTGGCAATTCTTCGCTCGTCGAGCGACTGGCAAGAAGAACGTCGGACGCCCAGATATAGTCGTGTTCGCGTGAATGAATGCGTCGCTGAGGTCCAACCGGCAAGGAACGGGGTCATTTCGTGCCTAACGCCTCAAATCCGTTTGTCGCCCGTCTGAGGGCGGGGATGGCGCGTCTGGCGCGTTGGTTCCATCCCGGCGCCGCGGCGGCGGGGTCGGCTCGAACCATCGCGTCGCGCGAGCCCAAGCGCGGAGGCGAGACGCCGGGCAACGGCGCGGCGGTGATCACCCGGACGCGCGCGCAGACGAAGCGGCCCAATATGTATCGCGTCCTGCTGCTGAACGACGATTACACGCCGATGGAGTTCGTCATTTCGATCCTCCAGGCGTTTTTCAACAAGGACGCGCAGGAAGCGACGCAGATCATGCTCCAGGTTCATCACAACGGAGTGGGGGAATGTGGGGTCTACACCTACGAGATCGCCGAAACCAAGGTGTCTCAGGTGATGGACCACGCCCGCAAGAACCAGCACCCTCTTCAGTGCATCATGGAAAAGAAGTGAAAGGCGCTCCCCATGCCCATTTTCTCCCGCACGCTCGAGAAAACGCTAAGGAAGGCCTTGGCGTTGGCCAATGAGCGCCATCACGAATACGCGACTCTCGAGCATCTGCTGCTCGCCCTGATCGACGACGCCGACGCCGGCGCAGTGATGCGCGCCTGCGGGGTCGACCTCGATTCCCTGCGCAAGACGGTCGTCAACTATCTCGATACGGAACTGGAAAACCTGGTCGTCGACAACCAGGACGAGGCGAAGGCGACCAACGGTTTCCAGCGCGTCGTTCAGCGCGCCGCTTTCCACGTCCAGTCGTCTGGCCGCGAAGAGGTGACCGGCGCCAACGTGCTCGTCGCCATTTTCGCCGAGCGCGAGACGCATGCCGCCTTCTTCCTGCAAGAGCAGGACATGACCCGCTACGACGCGGTCAACTACATCAGCCACGGCATCGCGAAGCGGCCCGGCCATTCCGATCCGTCGCGCCTGCCCCGCGGCGCGGACGAGGAGCATGAGGCGCGCGAGTCGAAGGAAACGAAGGAGAACGGCAATTCGAAGAAAAAGGAGGGCGCTCTCGAAGCTTATTGCGTGAACCTCAACCGGAAGGCGAGGGAAGGGCGCATCGATCCGCTGATCGGCCGCGAAGCGGAGGTGCAGCGCACGATCCAGGTCCTCTGCCGCCGGCAGAAGAACAACCCGCTCTTGGTCGGCGATCCGGGCGTCGGCAAGACGGCGATCGCCGAGGGTCTGGCGCGAAAGATCGTCAACTCCGACGTTCCCGAAGTCCTCGAAGAGGCGACCGTCTTCGCCCTCGACATGGGCGCGCTGCTCGCCGGCACCCGCTATCGCGGCGACTTCGAGGAGCGTCTGAAGCAGGTGATGAAGGAGATCGAGCAGCACAAGGACGCGATTCTCTTCATCGACGAGATTCATACGGTGATCGGCGCCGGCGCGACTTCCGGCGGCGCGATGGACGCCTCGAACCTGCTCAAGCCTGCGCTCGCCCAGGGCACGCTGCGCTGCATCGGCTCGACCACTTACAAGGAATACCGGCAGTATTTCGAGAAGGATCGCGCGCTTGTCCGGCGTTTCCAGAAGATCGACGTGAAGGAGCCGAGCGTCACCGACACGATCGAGATCCTCAAGGGCCTGAAGCCCTATTTCGAGGAGTTCCACAAGCTCCGCTACACGGGCGAGGCGGTGAAGGCCGCGGTCGAACTGTCGTCGCGCTACATTCACGACCGCAAGCTGCCCGACAAGGCGATCGACGTGATCGACGAGACGGGTGCCTCGCAGATGCTCTTGCCCGAGACCAAACGCAAGAAGACGATCGGCGTCAAGGAGATTGAGGCGACCATCGCCTCCATGGCGCGCATCCCGCCGAAGTCGGTGTCCAAGGACGACACCGAGGTGCTGCAGCACCTCGAGGAGACCCTGAAGCGCGCCGTCTATGGCCAGGACGAGGCAGTTTCCGCCCTCGCCGCGGCGATCAAGCTCGCCCGCGCGGGCCTGCGCGACCCCGAGAAGCCGATCGGCTGCTATCTCTTCTCCGGCCCGACCGGCGTCGGCAAGACCGAGGCGGCCCGGCAGCTCGCGACCAGCCTCGGCCTCGAGCTCATCCGCTTCGACATGTCGGAGTATATGGAGCGCCACACCGTGTCGCGTCTGATCGGCGCGCCGCCCGGCTATGTCGGCTTCGACCAGGGCGGCCTGCTGACCGACGCGATCGACCAGCATCCGCACAGCGTGCTGCTCCTGGACGAGATCGAGAAGGCCCACCCGGACTTGTTCAACATCCTGTTGCAGGTCATGGACCACGGCAAGCTGACGGATCATTCCGGCAAGGCGATCGACTTCCGCAACGTGATCCTCATCATGACGACCAACGCCGGCGCGCAGGATCTGGCGCGCGCCGCCTTCGGCTTCCACAAATCGACCCGCGAAGGGGACGACAAGGAGGCGATCGACCGCCTGTTCGCGCCGGAATTCCGCAACCGGCTCGACGCGATCGTGACGTTTGCGCGTCTGCCCAAATCGGTGATCGCGCGCGTCGTCGACAAGTTCATCCTGCAGCTCGAGGCGCAGCTCTCCGACCGCAACGTGACGATCGAGCTGACCGACGAGGCGCGCTCGTGGCTGGTCAAGAACGGCTATGACGAATCGATGGGCGCAAGGCCCATGGCGCGGGTGATCCAGGTCCAGATCAAGACGCCGCTCGCCGACGAAGTGCTGTTCGGCCGGCTGAAGAACGGCGGCGTCGTCAAGGTCGTGGTCAAGGCCGACGAATCGGGCCAGAAGAAGCTCGGCTTCGTCTATCCCGAGGGGCCGGCGGCGCCGCGCATGGAGCGCGACCTGATCCTCGCCGCAAAGGCCCGCGGCCGCGCTCGCAAGCGGGTCGAGCCGGCGGCCCCGGATCCGCTCGACATCGCGCCGGAGCCGGAGACGCCGTAGCGCGCGGCGCGCCAGCTACCGGGAAGCCCGTGTTCAAGCCCCCGCCGCACGGCGGGGGCTTTCGTTGTCTCGAGTCGGCTGCGCCAATCACCCACGCCCTCACCCTGAGGAGCCACGCGAAGCGCGCCGTCTCGAAAGGGTGGGGGCGCGGACTCCAGCCTGCGACGGCACCCTTCGAGGCCCTTTGCCGTTCGGCAAAGGGCGCCTCAGGGTGAGGTCCGTGACGTACTCCCGTTTCCGTCGATGCCCCAGCTTCGGAGTTACGAAATAAAGAGGGAAGGCTTTCGCCTTCCCCTCTTCGTTCCAAAGATCCGATCGCGGATCAGAACTTGTAGTTGACGCGGGCGCGGACGACCGAGCCGTCGAAATCGACCTTGGTGTCGGAGTAGACGGCGGCGCCGAAGAAGTTGGACGCCGCCAGGTTGGGGACCGTAATCAAGTGCTTGGTGCCAAGGTTGTAGTAGAGATATTCCGCCCCGATCGTCCAATTGTTGGTCCACGCGTATTCCAGGCCGCCTCCGATCGTCCAACCGGTACGGGTGGCATTGGTATTACCACTGGAAAAGAAAAAGCCGTCGGTGGCGTCGAAAAAGTTCAGGTGCGCGCTGCCGCCGCCGTAGGCGAAGCCGCCCGTGCCGTAGAACATCAGGCGGTTGTCCGGCGTGGCGACGAAGCCGACCCGGGCGCGCGTCGAGCCGAGCCAGTCGAGGCGGATCGAGCTGTTTTCGGTGAAGAAGTCGTTGAAGCCGCAAATCGGCTCGATGAACGTCGGCCCGATGATGCTCCTCGACCTGCTCAGGCTGGTTCCGTCGAAGTCGGTTTCGATGCCAAGCACGAAAGCGCCCGTCTGCCAGTTGTAGCCGGCCTGGCCGCCGCCGATGAACCCGGTGTTGCTATTGCCGAGGTTGCCCGAAGGAAAATTGGCGGTCACAAAGGGGAACCCGTTGGCGAACACGGTCGTCGACGAGCTGCCGGTGCTCCAAACTCCGCCGGCGTTCAAACCGACGTAGAACCCGGTCCAGGTGAAGGGCGGCGGCACGAATATCGGCGCCGGGGCTTCTTTCCGGGTCGGAAGGTCAGCAGCCTGAGCCGAGAGGGCGCCCGCAACGGTCAACGCCGCGGCGGCAGCCCCCATAAGCCAACAATTCTTCATTTGCATTCTCCGTTGTATCGGCTCCGCCTTACGCATAAAAGCCGCGCGCCGTCGCCCCGTTGTAATTCTACGCTCGCACTATACGGACCCTCCGCGACCAAGTCCACCTTTGGGTTCGATTTCGGTCACGTTCCCGCGCGGATGTGGCAAAAAAGCCACAAAAAGGGGCGGTTTGGTTAAACAAATATTGGTGAGTACAGCAGAATGGCCCGCGCGTTAACCAGTCACCAGGGTCGCGAGCAGCACGGCGATCACGCCGGTCAGAAACACGCCGTCGAAGGTGCCCGCTCCGCCGATCGAGGCGACCGGCGCGCCGAGGCTTTGCAGGTCGCCGAGATTGAGCAGGTCCGCGCCGATCAGCACCCCGAGGCTCCCGCCAATATAGGCGAGGGGCGCCGCATAGCGCCTCGACAGAAGGAGGCCGGCAAACGCGGCGAGGAGCGGCGGAGTGACGGTCGGCACCGAGATGCCGACTCCCGGTATGGGCGTCGCCTCCCCATGGACGAAGAAGGTGACGATGGCGACCGCGACGACGCCCGGTAGCCACAGGCGATAGCGGACGAGAAGATAGAACGACAGCAGGATCGGGATGACCGCCCCGCCGACGTTGATCGCGAGCACCGTGCCGGGCCAGTTGACCGCCACCGGCGCGAGGAACGGTATCCCCATGATCTCCACCACCTCGTGCGAGACGACGTGCTTCCCGGGGAGCCGGAGGAGGGGGAGATTGACGTAGGAGCCGAGCAGCGAGCCGAACAGCACCAGCGTGACGACGAGCGGATTGAGTCCGAGCGCCGTATAGGCCCGCCGCAGGAGCCCGATCTCAATGAGGATGACGAGGCCGACGAGTAGGGCGACGAACACCGCCGCCAGGCCGGCGCTGACCGGAAAATAGTGGATGTGGGTCACGGTCTCGTCATCCGGCCTTGGCCTGCGTTAAACGGGGGCGAAGGCCGCAATGATCCGCTCGGCGTGCGGGCGCAGCGCCTCGGCGGACTGGATCGGTCCGCCCGGCGGACGCAGCGAGACGCCCGTCCAGCGCGGCAGCAGGTGAAAGTGCAGGTGGAAGACCAGCTGCCCGCCTGCGGTTTCGTTGAACTGCTGGAGGGTCAGTCCCTCGGCAGCCATGCCCGCCATGACCGCGCGCGCGACCTTCTGCAGCGCTGGCATGAAGCGGGCGAGGTCCTCGGGCTCGATGTCGAAGAGGTTGCGCGGCTGAACCTTCGGGACGATCAGGGTGTGCCCGTCGGCGCGCGGCATGATGTCCAGAAAGGCGAAGGACACATCGTCCTCGTAGACTTTCACGCAGGGCGCTTCGCCGCGCAGGATTTTGGCGAAGATGTTGTTCGGATCATAGGTCGAGGTCAAAGGATTCTCCCAGCGTTTCGCCATTCGCATGGTCGCCCTTCCGGAAGGGCGCGCGATCTTCATAATAGGCGATCGTCTCGGCGACCGCCGCGCGCTCGTGCCGCAGATAGTCGGCGACCGCCTTCGCCAGTCGGGCGTCGGCGAATTCGTGGGCCGAATAGGTAACGACTGGACGATAGCCGCGTGCGAGCTTGTGCTCCCCTTGCGCGCCGGCCTCGACCCGCTTGAGGCCGCGCGCCAGCGCGAATTCGATCGCCTGATAATAGCACACCTCGAAATGGAGGAACGGCCTGTCCTCGATCGCGCCCCAGTTGCGGCCGTAAAGCGCGTCATCGCCGATGAAATTGATCGCGCCGGCGATGTAGCGGCCGCTGCGCTTCGCCATCACGAGCAGGATGCGCTCGGCCATCGACGCGCCGACCAGGCTGAAGAACGGCCGGGTCAGGTAGGGCCGGCCCCACTTGCGCGAGCCCGTGTCCATGTAGAATTTAAAAAACGAGTCCCAATGCTCTGGCCGGATTGACGAACCCGTGACCCATTCGATCGTGACGTCGTCGCCCAGGGCCTCCCGCCGCTCGCGCCTGATCGCCTTGCGCTTGCGTGAGGCGAGCGCGCCGAGAAAGTCGTCGAAGGTCGAGAATCCGTCGCAGAGAAAGTGGAACTGCTCGCCATGACGGACGAGGAAGCCGGCGCGCTCGAGCCGGGCGGCGTCCTCGGCGGTGGGAAAGGTGACATGGATCGACGAGGCCTTCGTCTGCCGGCGCACGTCCCGTAAGGCTTCGATCAGCGCCTCGCGCGCGCCTTCCGGCGCGTCGGTGGCGACGAGGAGCCGGCGACCGGTCGCCGGGGTGAAGGGCGCGGCGACCTGGAGCTTCGGGTAGTAGCGCCCGCCGGCGCGCTCGTAGGCGTCGGCCCAGGCATGGTCGAACACGTATTCGCCCTGGCTGTGGCTCTTGAGGTACGAGGGCGCCGCGGCGGCGACCCTGCCCGAAGAATCTTCGACGATCACATGCGCAGGCGTCCACCCGGACCGGCCGCCGGTCGAGCCGGAGGCTTCCAGCGCGTGGAGGAAAGCGTGCGCCACGAAGGGGTTGAACCGCTCGCCTGCCGCCGCGTCCTCGCTCCGGAAGGCCGGATTGGCGCAGGCGTCCCATGCCGCCGGATCGACGTTGGCGATCGAGGGAAGAAGGCGCGCGGTGAGTTTCGTGGAAGGCATGAGGATATGCGATTGGGTGGGCGCTCGATCTCAATCCTAGCATGATGCGTCCGTTCTGCGGCAAAAGCGATCAGCGTCGCTCGGCGAGTCTACGCCTTGTAACGCGCAAGCTGGGGGCTGCGCCGGCCACCGACGCCCTCACCCTGAGGAGCCGCGCGCAGCGAGGCGTCTCGAGGGCGGGGGCGTGGGCTCCAGCCTGCGACAGCGCCCTTCGAGGCACTTTGCCGTTCGGCAAACGGCGCCTCAGGGTGAGGTCCGTATCAATCGGCAATCTTGTCGCAGAATAGTCCGCCGTCAGGCCTCGGCCGTTTGCTCCTACTTCGCTTCGCCGTGCACGATCCCATGCATCGCCGCTACGGCGTCGCCGAGCTTGTCCGCGCCGTCCGCCGGCTGCGAATTCGTCTCAACCGTGATCATCAGGTTCTCTTTCCCGAACCACATATGTAAGGCGTCCGATAGCCGAGCGTCGTGCCCTCATAGAACCATTGCGCCCCGAACGGTCCGAGAATCCCCTTGCTGAGGCCGAGCGAAAACCCGCGCGGATCGTCGGCCGACATGTCGGCGATCGGCTGGCCGGTCTTGGTCGAGATGAGCGCCATCCATTCCGCCTGCTGCTTCGGCGGAACCACATGGCCCTCGAACGCCGCGCGCATCCAGCGGTCGACGTCGCCCGCGTTCGCCACGGCGCCGCCCGCCGCCTGCGCCCAGGACGTGCTCATGTCGCGGAGGTCCCGGCCGATCAGCGGCAGGTTCCACGATTCCTTGCAGTTCGGCTGGTACTCGGCGCAGGCCGGATTGTCGAAATAGCCGTGCGCCAAGCGATCGATCACGGCGGATGGATAGGTCCCGTTCTCGTAGAATGTGCTCCTGAGGCCGTGGCGTCGATCACCGTCTCGTGCACGAGATCGCGATAAGGTCGGCCCGCCGCCTTTTCCGGGATCATGCTGGCGAGCACGGAGTTGGTGTTCGAATAATGATAGCCCGCGCTCGTCGGCAGGTCCTTCCCGCCGGTCGGATAGGCGATCTTGATCAGCTCCTCCGCCGTGAGGTCGCCGGCCGGCTCGCCCAGCCAGGCGCGCGAGACGGTCTCGGTCTCGGAATAATTCGGGATGCCGCTCGTCATGTTGAGGAGACGCCGGATGCTGACATCCTTCCTTGCCGGATATTGCGGCAGCCATTTGCCGAGCGGATCAGGAACCGACGTCGTTCGTCAAAGTCTGGGCGAACGGATAGAATTTCTATCCTTTTGGGGCGCCTTTCCGGGCGCCGGCGAGGCCGCCGGCGAACCCGTTTTCGAAGCCCCCGGCGCGCTTCCGCCGTCCGGAATCGCGTTTGCCAGTTATCGCCGGAACGCCGCCTGTTATCTATCGCGGTAGGGACGCTCATTGCTGAGCGTCCCTACCGCGATAGTTTTTCTGTCTCGGAGCGTCGGACGCGGCCGGTGAGCCATGCGCAAAAGAGGGCTGTCAATCCGCTTAGGCCGACACTATCCGTTCCAGCGTGTCGAACAGGAGCAGCAAGTCCTGCGGGCGGGACAGCCGGTGGTCGCCGTCCTTGACCAGCGTCAGCGTCGCGGAATCGCCGCCGAGGCGCTCCATCAGAGCGAGCGCGCGCGCATAGGGCACATCCTCATCGCGCATGCCTTGGAGCACGACGGTCGGGCAAAAGGTGCGAATCATGCCGCCGAGCAGGAGATGCTTTCGTCCGTCCTCGATCAGCGCCCGGGTTAAAATGTCGGGCTCGTCCGAATAGGCGGAAGGGCGCCGCCAGGCGCCCTCCTCCATGATTGCCCGCCGCGCCTCGTCCGGGGCTTGCTCCCAGATCAGCGCCTCGGTGAAATCGACCGCGGGCGCGATCAGGATCAGGCCCGCAAGCCTTCCGGCTTCGCCACACTGGATCAAAGCGCGCGCGGCAAGCAGCGCGAGATATCCGCCCATCGAGGAGCCGAGCACGAGCTGCGGACCCTCGGTCTCTTCCCGCACGATCGCCAGCGTCTCTTCCAGCCAGAGTGAGACGGTTCCGTCCTCGAGCCGTCCCTCCGAGCGGCCGTGGCCGGAGTAGTCGAAGCGCAGGAGGCCGAGACCGAGCCGTTCCGCCTCGGCGTCGAGCGCGCTCGCCTTGGTCGACTCCATGTCGGAGCGGTAGCCGCAGAGCCAGACGAGACCCGGTCCCCCGCGTTTCTCTGGCGCGCGGCGGCGAAAGGCGATACGCCGTTGATTTGGGGGATTACCGACTGTGAAGTATTGCGGCTCTTCGTTCGACAAGCTCAATTCGTCCTCATGATGCGACTCGACGCCAGCGTTTCGACCTCATGCAGCCTGGAGGGCGCCGGCTTGGCCGAGGCGTCGCCGCATGTCAATCGCCCGCCGCCCGGGCGAAGCCTCTCGTGAGCGTCGGTCCGCTCTCCCCTTTCGGGCGCGCCTCGAAAGCGCCGCTTGCCGGCCGCACGATCCTGCAGATCGTCCCGCTGCGCGCCGCAGGCGGCGACGAGCGCTCGACGCTGGCGGTCGCCTCGGCGCTGGTCGAGATGGGCGCAAGGGCGCTGGTCGCGAGCGAAAGGGGCGAGCTGGCGAGCGAAGTGCAGGCGGTCGGGGGCCTGCACGTACCCTTTCCCGCCTCGAGCAAGAATCCGCTGGCGATGGCGCTCAACGCGCGCCGGCTGGCGCGGATTCTCGAGTCCGAGAGGGTCGATCTCGTCCATGCGCGCTCGCGCGCCGCCGCCTGGATCGCGCTCGGGGCCTGCCGCAGGCTGAAGCTGCCGCTGGTGACGACCATTCTCGGCGAAGGGCCGGCCGGCAAGCCGCGTTCGAGCTTCGAAGCCGCTGTCGGGGACGGCGACTTGGTCGTCGCCTCCTCGCAGTTCGCCGCCGACCGCGCAGGCGAAGTCTTTCCCGCGGCCCTACCGCGGCTCAGGATGGTGCGTCCGGGCCTCGATCTTACGCTGCTCGCGCCCGACGCGGTCAGCCGCCAGCGGGTGGCGAAAGCGCGCCAAGGCTGGGGCGCCCAGCAGCACGAAAGGGTCGTCCTCGCGCCGGCCCGGCTCGCCCCGTTGCGCGGCCAGCAGCTCGTCATCGAAGCCGCCGCTCTTCTTACGAAGAATGGCCTTTCGGACATCCGCTTCGTGCTCGCGGGCGAGGCGGCGAAGCCGTCTCTTGCGCGCGAGCTCGACGCGTTCGCCGAAGCGCGCGGCGTCAGTGCGATCGTCGCGCGGGTCGGCGCGGCTTCCGATCGGCCGGCGGCGTTTGTCGGCGCGAGCATCGCGGTCTTTGCGGCGAGCGAGGCGGAGGGCGTCGGGCGAAGTGCGATCGAGGCCGCGGCCATGGGGGCGCTGACCGTGATCGCCGATGTCGGCCCGGCGCGCGAGATCGTGCTCGCGCCGCCGCACGCGCCGGCCGAGCAGCGCACCGGCTGGATCGTCCCGCCCGGCGACGCGGCGGCGCTCGCCGCCGCGATCGAATCGGCGCTGACGCTCGGCGCGTCGGCGCGGGACGCGATCCGTCGACGGTCGCGGGTGCGGGCCGCCGAGCTCTTTTCGCTCGAGCGCATGAGGCGGGATATGCTGAACGCCTACACCGAGGCGCTGCAGGCGAAGTGGCCCTGATGGTTTCGCGGTCGGCGTCGCGATCCTCGCCGCGATGCTGTGGCGGCTCGTTCTGCCGAAGCAGCATGGGGCTCTCGAATGGCTGGCGAGCGCGGTGCATGTTGGCCTCTATCTCGATCTGATCGGGGCGGCGCTCATCGGCTCGTCGCCTATTCCTGGCTGCCGCAGCTTGCGGGGCTGCACCACTTGATGGTGCGGCAGATCCTGCTCGCGCTGTTCGCCCTGCATTTCGTCGGCGTGCTGTGGCACAGGTTCGTCGTGCGCGACGACGTCATGACGCGGATCATCCGGCCGGCGCGCTAGGCGCGAGAGCCGGAGCGCGGACGCCTGCAACGTCGGGGCGCGAATGAAACCTCGTCAGTGCTGCATGAGGTAGGCAGTCGCGCTCCTGTCGGCGATCTGACGCATCAATGGGATGTCGTGAAGGGGGACGCCGCGCAAAAGATCGCGTCCGACCAGCGCGAGCTGCTTCCAGGTTCCGTCGCGCGCCGCTTCGTCGCTCTTCAGCGCCAGCGCCGACAACGCGCACTGGCTCGCCCAGAACGCGCGCCGGCCCGGCAGATAGCTCTCGATCAGCGCCTGCGCGCCTTCGTCGACCGAATCGGTCGCCTTCAGAACGGCGTCGACGGCCTCGCCCGCTTCGAACCAGTTGTCGGCGGCGTCGCTGTCGACGACGGACTTGTGCGCTTCGGCGATCGCCTCGGCGTCATCGCGATCGGCGACTCCGGCGAGGGCTTGGTCGATGATTTCGGCCGGCGTCGCCGGGTCGGGGCCGAGCGAACCGAGGCCGATCGATTCTAGCGTGCGCACGAGCTCGAACGGCGGCGGCGCGCCGCGCGCCAGATTCCGGCCAAGCGCGAGCCGAACGAGCCCGGTCCAGGCCGCGAGTGGGACCTTAGCCGACGGCGCCGAGAACGCCACCCCGCGTTCGAGGGCCTCCGCTTCGCGCTTCGGCACGTCCTCGACCAGGATGGAGTCCGCCACGCCCGAAGGCTTGGTCATCACCGAAGCGACCAAATATCGGGAACCATGCTTCAGGGTCGCGACCAGCGCGGCTGCGCCCGACCCGTCGCAGACCGAGACGATCGCTTTGACGAATCCGGCGGCCGGCCGCGGAGCCGTCGGCGACGCCGAGGGAATGGCCGCGTCGAGCGCCTCCCGCCGGAAGGGTGGGAGCCAGGCGCGGATCATATCGATCCGCCTGCGGCAATCGGCGTCCAGCGCGTCCGGCGCGGCGGCGAGCCCGCGCACCGCGGCCAGCGCCAGCGGCTCCTCTGGAGCCAGCAGGAATCCGACGGCGCTCTGGCGTCCGCGCGGGTTCCTGTCGGCGGCGAGGGCTTCGACGAGCGCGGCCTTGTAGGAAAGGGGGAAGATCGCGATCATCGACCGGATTTCCTCATGCACCGCGAAAGCGTCGCCCGCGAGGCTCGACAGCGCCGGCTGCACGAGCGCGTGGTAGGCCTCCTCTCCGGGTTGATGGAATAGGCCGGCCGAAGCCATCCGGCCCATCGACGCGCGCGCTGCGTCGCCGATGTCGACCTGCGCCCCGCTGAACAGACGCCCGAGAATCATCACGACGCTCGGATGGATGTCGTCTCGTCGCGCCGCCTTGTCGATCTTCCCGCGAATCGCCTTCAGCGTTTCGCGGGCCTCGGGATCGCCGCCATTCGCGTCGATGCGCACGCTTTCCAGTTCCTCGGCCAGCCGGGACATGGCCTCCTCGTCCGGCATGTCCTCCAGCCTTTCCGGCTCGGTCGACAGGAATGCGTCGACCATGTCCTCGAGGCTTTCGTCCCGAAACGGCAGCGCGTCGGCCAGGAGCTGGCGGATGAGCTTCACGTCCATCCCGGCGTACAGCGTCTCGCGCGGGCTCGCGCCGCGCTTCCTGCGCGCCGGCTTTCGGCCACTGGTGGCAAGCCTTTTCATGGGTCCCTCGGGTTCGGGAATCAGCCTGCCGAACGTATCCCGCTCGCGCGCTTGAGACCATTGCGGGCGCGCAATCGGCCGCCGCCGATCCACAGCCGTTTTTGCCGAGGGTTCGCCTTCGCCTAGCCGCGCCGGATGAACGAACCGTCGCGCAGGTCCATGATCGCCTGTCGGATCTCGTCCTGCGTGTTCATCACGATCGGCCCGTGCCAGGCGATCGGCTCGCGCAGCGGCCGGCCCGAGACGAGCAGGAACCGCACGCCTTCGTCGCCCGCCTGCACGCTGATCTCGTCGCCCGCGCCGAACACGACGAGCGATCGGTTGCCGATCTCGTCGCGCACGATGACGTCTTCGCCGTTCACCTGCGCCTCCCGCAGCACGCCGAACGGTTTCGAGGCGTCGGAGAAGTCGCCCGAGCCCTCGAACACATACGCGAAGGCTTGCCGGTAATCCTCGACCTTGAGCCTTTTCCTCTTGCCCGCGGGCACGGAGACGTCGAGATAGCGCGGCTCGGCCGCGACGCCGTCGACGGGTCCGGTCTTGCCCCAGAACTCGCCGCAGATGACCCGCACCGTCGTGCCGTCGTCGTCGGCGACTTCGGGAATTGCGCTTGACGGCACGTCCTGATAGCGCGGCTTCGTCATCTTGAGGCGGGCGGGCAGGTTGGCCCAGAGCTGGAAGCCGTGCATGCGGCCTTTTGTGTCGCCGGCCGGCATCTCCTGGTGCATGATGCCGCTGCCCGCGGTCATCCACTGGACGTCGCCGGCGCCAAGCTTGCCGCGATTGCCGAGGCTGTCGCCGTGCTCGACCGAGCCCGCCAGCATGCCGCGGTGCGGATGCCAGGGGAAGCCCGCCTGATAATCCTCCGGCCGGTCGCTGCGGAAATCGTCCATCATTAGGAACGGATCGAAATCGGACGTGTCGCCGAAGCCGAAGGCGCGGCGCAGTTTTACGCCCGCGCCCTCCATGGTCGGCCGGGATTGATTGACGCGCTTGACGGGTCGAATGGACATGAAGACTCCAGGATCAAAAACTCGGCGGCCGACGAAATACTGTCGTCACCAGCGGTACAGGGGACGACGAACTGGTACAGGTTCCGGTGTTCGTCAGCTGTGTCGAACGCAGAGATAGGAATAGCGCGCCGCGGGCGCAAGTATATCAGCTGAGATGAACGATTCCATCAGCCGGAGCGAACTTCCGGCCGCCCGCCGACCCGCTGCACCGCTTCCGAGCCCGCCGCGACGGCGCGCACGAGCGCCTCCTCAATCGCGTCGCCGCGAAGGCGGCTGGCGAGAAAAGCAGCGACGAAGGCGTCGCCGGCGCCGGTGCAGTCGATCGCCGCGACCTTCGGCGCTTCGACCCGCCAGCGCCGCGCGCCTTCTGCCGCGAGGCAGCCGGCCGCGCCCCGCTTGACGACGACGAGCGGGTAGAGCGCCGCGAGGCGGGCGCACTGCGCCGTGGGATCGTCCGTTCCGGTCAGAGCGGCCGCTTCGTCCTCGTTGGGAAAGAGGATCGCCGCGCCGCGGGTCCACTCGAGGAATGTCTCCGGGCCGACCTCGCGCAAGAACTCCGCCGAGGCGGGATCGATGCTGACCGGCGTCCGGCCGGCGCGGCGCATGAGGGAGAGCGCGGCTTCGCGCGGCGAGGGGGCGAAGAAGGAATAGCCGGAAAGATGGATGAGGAAAGCGCCTTCGATCAGCGGGTCTGGGATGTCGGCTGAGCAAAGCGCCTCGTTCGCCGCCCGATCGGTGTAGAAGCTGCGTTCGCCGCTCGCGTCGATCAGCGCGACGAGCCGTCCGGTCGGGCGTTCGCGGTCGCCCACGAGATGCGGGGTCACGCCGGCGCGCCGGACCCGGAGGGCCTCCGCCTCGAGGTCGAGGAGGCCGACGCGGGCGACGAGGTCGACCTGAACTCCGTACGAAGCGAGCCACGCCGCCTGGTTGGCGGCCGAGCCTCCCGGCTCGAACCGGATTTTGGCTCGCCGGTCGGATCCCTTCGCCAGCGGTCCCTCAGGGCGAACGATCACGTCGGTCATCACATCGCCGACGAGGAGGATGCGGGGCTCGGCGTCCGTCATTGCGGGCGGCCTTCCCTATCCGAGGGTCGGATCTCACGATTAGGTCGACAGAAACCGAAAGTTTTGTATCCTTGCCGTTCCGGTCCCGCTCCGTGCAAAGAGGACCGAATTGAAGGTCGCGATATGATCGATTTCTGGGTTTCGATCGGCAGCACCTATTCGTACCTGTCGGTGATGAGGCTGAAGTCGGTCGAACAGGCGAGCGGCGTCCCCTTCCGCTGGCGGCCGTTCTCGGTCCGGGCGATCATGGTCGAGCAGAAGAACATCCCGTTCGTCGGAAAGCCCGTCAAGATGGCCTACATGTGGCGGGACATCGAGCGCCGCGCGCGAAAATACGGGTTCGAGCCGCAACTGCCGGCGCCCTATCCGTTGGCGGAATTCGATCTCGCCAACAAGATCGCGGTCGTCGCCGAAACCGAGGGCTGGTGCGCCGACTACGTTCGCGCCGCTTATCGGCAATGGTTTCATTCCGGGCATGAGCCCGGTTCGGAACCCAGCGTTTCGGAGGTCTTGCGAGAACTCGGCCGCGACCCCGTCCGCGTAGTCGCCTCGGCCCAGACCGGGCGGATCGAAGAGCGCTATAAGCGCGACACCGAAGAAGCGAAGGCCCTCGGCGTGTTCGGCTCGCCGACATTCGTGGTCGACGGCGAGGTTTTTTGGGGCGATGACCGCCTCGACGACGCGATCGACTGGTTCAAGGCGAAGAACCCGGACGCGGCCGGCGACGCACAAGCTTAGAAAGCCCCGCCCGGCGCCGTCACGTCCGCATCAGATCCACCGCCGTCTGCGCGGCAGAGAATGACGTTGTTCTTGACGAGGGCGATGTTGGTCTCGAAGCTGCGCCGTACCTCGTCAACGCGCATCAGTGCGTCCCCGGTCATGGGTCATCTCATCGGCTGCAAGGCTTCGCGCACCGCGGACGGGTTGCGCCCGATCACCCTGAGGTAGGCGCGGGCGGCGGCGTCGGGCTCCTTCCGGCCTGCTCCCAGTCGCGCAACGTGCCGAGCAGAATATGAAACCGCGCCGCGAACTCCCCCTGCCACAAGCCCAGCGCGCGGCGGATGACCTTCACCTGCGGCGTCCGCTTCATTTGCTCGAGCCGATCCGGCGTCAGGGGCTGCGCGTCCGGATCGGCAAGCGCCGCGGAGTGGATATCCTCATCCGTCATCGCGTCCGCGCGGCGCCAGTCAAGGCCCGTTTTCTTCATGGTATCTCCTTCGCTCGAACGGCTCCGCCAGTCGTGCTGAAACGATTCGAATGAACTCCCCTCTCATTGTGTAGGCGACGAAGAGCAGACGCCGTTGGCTCATCCCTATGATCGCGAATCGCTCTTCGCCCTAGTCCTCGCTCCAGTCGAGCGCGAACGGATCTTTGAAGACCTCACGCGCGGCCTCGAACGGGACGCCGTGAGGGCGAAGTTCGAGGCGGCCTTCGCGTCATCCCATTGGAATTTTCCGTCCTGCATCCCGTATCGCCATCAAGGGTCAAGCGTCTGTTCCACGTCAGAGGTCGCCGAGGACGAAGACGATGCGGCGGCTGCGGTCGGCAAGCGGCGCCGCAAATCCCCTCAGCAGTCGTAGTAGAGCAGGAACTCGTAAGGGTGCGGCCGCAGACGAATTTCATCGATCTCGTGCGAGCGCTTGTAGCCGAGATAAGTCTCGACGAGGTCTTTGGTGAAGACCTCGCCTTTGAGGAGAAACTGGTGATCGCGCTCGAGCGCGTTGAGCGCTTCCTCGAGCGTTCCGGGCGTCTTGGGAATCCTGGCTTGCTCCCGCGGCGGCAGGTCGTAGAGATTCTTGTCGATCGCCGCTCCGGGGTCGATCCGGTTCTGGACGCCGTCGAGGCCAGCCATCAGCATCGCAGCGAACGCGAGGTAAGGATTGCAGGCCGGATCCGGGCAGCGGAACTCGACGCGTTTCGCCTTCGGGTCGGGAGAATACATGGGGATGCGGCACGCGGCCGAACGGTTGCGTTGCGAATAGCCGAGATTGACCGGCGCTTCGAACCCCGGCACCAGGCGCCGATACGAGTTCACCGTCGGGGCGCAGATCGCCAAGAGAGCCGGCGCGTGCTTCAAGAGCCCGCCGATGTAATGGTGCATCATTTCGCTCGAGCCGGCGTAGCCGTCGCCGGCGAAGAGCGGCTTGTCTCCCTGCCAGAGGCTCTGGTGCACGTGCATCCCTGATCCGTTGTCGCCGAACAAGGGCTTCGGCATGAAGGTCGCGGTCATGCCACGCTGGCGGGCGACGTTCTTGACCACGTATTTGTAAATCATGACGTTGTCGGCCATGCGGGTCAGCGGGGCGAAGCGCATGTCGATCTCGCCCTGACCGCCGGCGGCAACCTCGTGATGGTGGGCTTCGACCGCGACGCCGATGCGCTCGAGCAAGGTCACCATCGCCGTGCGCACGTCTTGCAGCGCGTCGGCCGGCGGCACGGGGAAATAGCCCTCCTTCGGCCTGAGCTTGTGGCCTAGACCGGTTCCCCCTCGCGCCTTCCAGTTCGCCTCGACCGCGTCGATCTCGTAATAGCCGTAGTTGACACCCTGGTCGTAATGCACCTCGTTGAAGACGAAGTGCTCGAGCTCCGGCCCGAAATAGGCCTTATCGCCGATCTTTGCGCTCGCGAGATAGGTCTCCGCCTTCTTGGCGACATAGCGCGGATCGCGGCTATAGGGCTGGCCGGTGACCGGATCGGAAATGTTGCAGACGAGGACCAGGGTCGGCGCCTCCGCGAACGGGTCCCGAAACGCGGTGGTTGGATCGGGAAGGACCAGCATGTCGCTTTCCTGGATTTCTTGGAATCCGCGGATCGATGAGCCGTCGAAGCCGACGCCGTCGGCGAAGCTGTCGGCGTCGAGCGCCCGAGGGGGCACGGAGAAGTGCTGCCACAGGCCTGGAACGTCGGTGAAGCGAAGATCGATCATCTCGATCGCTTCGTCCCTGACGATTTTCAGGACGTCGTCGGGAGTGTTGCAAGCGTAAGGCATGGTCCGTTCCCTCCGCGCGCGGTCTCACGGGACAATCCCCATTGCACCCTTTTCTTGACGCCGGCTTCGCTGCGTCGCTTCGCCTCGACCGGGGCCGCGCGCGCTCCCGGCCTCGCCTCCTTCAGCCGCCCGCGGCGAAGTGCGCGTGCGGCGCGTGTCCCGTCAGTTCGGCGAACTGGGGCTGGCTCACATGCACGAGCGTCGCGTGGTCGCCGCCCTCGAAATAGACGTCCGGCTGATCGCAGACGGTTGTCTCCACGACGGCGTCGAGCCCGTAGCATTCGCCGATCGGGGGGATCGCTCCCAGGACGCAATCCTCGAACAGTTGCTCGAGCTCGTTCTCCGTGGCCAGGGCGAAGTCCTCGCCGAGCTCCGCCTTGAGGTCCACCCGACTGATCCGGCGCGACGCCGGCAGCACGGCGAGCACATATCTGTCCCCCGCGCGGACGACGACGCCCTTCGCGACGCGGTCCGGCGGGACGTGGCTGGCGAGCGCGGTCGAAACCGACGCCATGGTCGGCGGATGCGGAACGACGTCGTAGGCGATGTGCTTGCGGGAAAGATGTTTCTCGAGAGACGCGGCGATCGACATGGCGAACTCTCCCTTGCGCGAGCTCCGCGCGCGCGTTCGAAAAGGGTCGGCGAGATTCGCTCGCGGGCGGCCCGGACACGTGCGGATTTCGTCAGCTTGCTGATTGCCATCTTACTGCGCCGAAAAGGGCGCGGCAATCGGGCTTGAAGAGGCTGGAAGGCAGAATCGCGTTCCGCATTCGCTCACGGGAGGGAGGAGGTGAGTCCCCCCAATCCCCGGGTCAAGCCCGGGCAGGTCTTTGCTGCTACGCCCTCATGAGCTCCACCGCCGTCTGCGCGGCGAGAATCGCGTTGTTCTTGATGAGGGCGACGTTGGCCTCGAGGCTCCGCCCGCCGGTGAGCTCCACCACGCGCTTGAGCAGGAACGGTGTCGCCTCCTTCTTGCCGACCCCCTGCTCTTTCGCCTCCGCCACCGCTTCCGCGATGCGCTCCTCGATCGCCGCCTCCTCGAGCGCGTGATCCTCGGGCACCGGATTGGCGATCAAGAGGCCGCCGGGGCCGACGTCGCGCTGCAGGCGGATCATGCGGGCGAGGTCGCGCAGGCCGTCGCAGCGATGCTCGAGCCTGAAGCCTGACGAGCGGGCGTAGAAGGCGGGGAACTCGTCGCAGCGGTAGCCGACGATCGCCACCCCCTGCGTCTCCAGGAATTCGAGCGTCTTCTCGATGTCGAGGACCGACTTCGCCCCCGCGCAGACGACGGCGACGCGGGTGCGCGACAGCTCGACCAGATCCGCGGAGATGTCGAATGTCTCCTCCGCGCCGCGGTGGACGCCGCCGATGCCCCCGGTGGCGAAAATTTCAATGCCCGCGAGCTCGGCCACGAACATCGTGGCGGCGACCGTCGTGCCGGCCGAGCCGCGCCGGGCGACGACGGGCGCGAGGTCGCGCCGCGAGGCCTTGATGACGCCCCCCGACAGCTGGCCGAGGCTTTCGATCTCCCTGCGCTCGAGCCCGACCCGGAAACGCCCGTCGACCACCGCGATCGTCGCCGGCGCCGCGCCGAACGTGCGCACCGCGTCCTCGACCATCTGCGCCGTCTCGACATTGCGCGGGTAGGGCATACCGTGGGTGATGATGGTCGATTCGAGCGCGACGATCGGCTTTCTCTTCGCCCGCGCCTCGGCGACCTCGGCCGAGAAGTCCATGAGATCGGCGGCGCTCATCTTTGAAGAAACTCCACGGGGCCGCGATCGGCTCGACGAACCGATTATCGGGAATCGGCGGGAAGGATCAATGGCGCTCTCCGGTTAACCGCTCCGAACGGCGCCTTGTGGGCGAATCTCGCTGGCAATTTGAAGTGGGAGAGACGATTGGGCTACCTTGGGCGCAAATGTAGCCGCGCTCCATAGCCCGTCGAGAGACGGGCGTCCTTCCAGAGGCCCTATGGAGCGCGGCCGACGCGGTCATCGACCGCGTCTACAGGAACGGCGGCGGGGGGATCAGGAGTTTGGGAACCGACGCGATGGAGGAAAAGCCCGAGGTTCCTCAGGCGCCGAAGCCCGATCTCGTCGCCGCGGTGAGACGCGCGCGGGTGGAGAACGCCGAGCGCGCCGATGCGATCGCGGAGCTGCGCGAGATCGAGATGGGACGCCTCGCGCTGCTCGAGAGCGAGCTCAAACCCCTGGTGCGGCAGGCGCCCCCGGGCGTCGACCTGTTCGATCTGACGCTCTCCCCGGGCGAGCGGCCGCGTCTCTTTCTCGACATGGTCGCCTTCGTCGAGATGGGGCGCGACCGGCGAACCTACCGCTTTTTCCAGGACACGCTGCACGGTCGGGCGCTGATCGCCGAGAGCCAGCAGATCGACCGGATCGTCGCCGCCGTCACAAATTATGTGGCGCGGCGGCTCGTCGAGCGCGAGCGGGCGCTGGCCGCCGAATGCGACGAGGCGCGCCAGCCGGTCGAGCCGGCTGCCGAGGCGGCTTTTCGCAGGCCGGAGCCGCCCCGAGCCAAGGCTGAGGCGCAGGCGCCGCCCGCGGCCTTCGGCGAGGCGCCCCCGGGCTGGGGCCGCCGCATAGGGAGCGCCTTCGCCTTTCTCCTCATGACGCTCGGTTCGATCACGCTCGTCTGTCTGCTGGCGCTCGGCGGCTATTTCGCCTGGACGTGGCGGCTGCGCGGACTCTGGGCCCATTGGTTTGGACCGCCGCCGTTTTGAGACGACCCGTCGACCCGCCCGGGCGCTTTTGGCCGCGCATTATCCTCCCTTGAGCGAAGCGCGGGGGAGGAATTGGGCGGCCGGTCCCCAGGGCCGCCTTGATTCGTCCGTTGTCGCGCGTGACAATCCGTCTGTGTGTCCCGCTCACGCGATCGGACCGCGGGCGGACTTGTAGCCGCGGTCGATGACCGCGGACGCGCTCAGCGAGCGCGTCTACAGGGAGACTTGTGGAGCGGGCAGGTAAGCATGGACGGCTCTTTCTTTTCCGATCTCCTGGCCTCGATCGCCGAACGCGGGCGCTCGGTGCTCAAACTGACCGCGTGGCCGCGCGAGACCGACAACGGCGGCTCGCTCGCCGACATGTCCGGGGCTCTCCTGTCCGGGAGAGGCGAAGCCTCCGGGGTCGCGTTGGCGAGCGAGATTCTCGCCCGCTACCGTGACCTCTCCGAAGTTGATAAAGCCTCCTTCTTCCGCGCCTTGGCCGATGACTTCGGGCCCGATCGGCGCCGAGTTCGAGGACGCGTTGGCGCGCTTCAGCGCGACTGGCGGGGAGTCCGCTGCGAGCGAGATCCACTATGCGTCCGAGCCGCGCCGGCAGGAGCTTTTTCGTCGGCTCAACCGCGCCCCGGGCGGCACAGCCGCGCTCGTCGCCATGCGCGCCGACCTTCTCGAGGCGATGAGCGGCGATCGCGGCCTGGCAATCGTCGACCGCGATTTCCAGCACCTCTTCGGCTCCTGGTTCAATCGAGGCTTTCTGGTGCTGCGCCGGATCGACTGGTCTTCGCCGGCCGCGATCCTGGAAAAGATCATCCGCTACGAGGCGGTGCACGAAATTCGCGACTGGGACGACCTCAGACGGCGCATCGATCCCATGGACCGGCGCTGCTACGCCTTCTTCCACCCCGCGCTGGTCGACGAACCGCTGATATTCGTCGAGGTGGCGCTGACGGTGGAGCCGCCGGCCGCGATCGCCCCGCTGCTCGCCGAGAAGCGGGCGCATGTCGGACAGGACAAGGCGCGGGCGGCGGCTTTCTACTCGATCTCGAACTGCCAGCAGGGCCTGACGGGCGTCACCTTCGGCAATTTCCTCATCAAGCAGGTCGTCGAGGAGATCCGCCGCGAATTGCCGCGCATCGAGACCTTCGTCACGCTGTCGCCGGCTCCCGGGCTTCGCGCATGGGTCGAGGTCTGCGACGATCCGGCCATCCAGCGGCTCGCGCAAGCGGTGCGGGAGGCGGCGCTCGACGAGCGTTGGCCGGAGAAGCCCGAGACCGCCCAGCGGCTGCGCATGGCGCTCGAGCCGCTGGCGGCATATTACTTCCTGAAAGCGCGTCGCGACGACGGTCGCATCATCGATCCGGTCGCTCGCTTTCACCTCGGCAACGGCGCGAAACTCGAGCGGATCAACTGGATGGGCGACCTCTCGCGCAAGGGCGTCGCAGAGTCCTACGGCCTCATGGTCAACTATCTCTATGATCTCGCCGAGATCGAGCGGAATCATGAGGCCTACGCCAACGAGCGTGCGGTCGTCGCCTCGACCTCGGTGAAGAGGGCTTTGCCGAACGCCCGCTCGCGTCCCGCCGCGCCGGCAGCGCCGGCGCGAATCCCAGAGAATCCCGCAGGAACCACGGCTTGACGTCGCGCGGATCGTCGACGCGCTGCCACGCCATGGCCATTCGATACTGGAACGCGCCCATGAGCTCCAGCGGCAAGGACATGTGGCGCGTGAAGTATGTGCGCAGCGTGGCGCGTCGGGCTGAGTCAAGCACGCGGCGCACGCTGGCGATTATCGTTTCGCGGTCGGCGACCTGGCTCATGATGCCGACCTGCATGTCATAGACGAGCAGCGCAAGTCGTCCGCTTTCGCAGACATCATCGAGCGTGCGCAGTATACTAAGGCCAAACGCCTTCTTCATGGTTTCGTTTCCCTGAACGATCGAAACGCGCCAGCGTCCCGTCGGTTACTGCCGGGTGCTCAAGTCGCGCTCCGTTCTGTCGAACGGCTCGCGCACGTCAATTCGCGCGTCGAACAGGTATTCCAGCGGCAGCGGCGCTGAGGGGAGTATAGAACCATTCGAGCAAGCCGGCTTTCGAAAGCGGGAAGTCGGCGACGTAAAGTTTCGCCTCTTCAACGCTTTCGCATTCGAACGCGATCACGACGCCGGGCTCATCGGCGCGCGCATAGTTCTCCCGGACGACGCCGGCCTTCCACAGCCGCCAAACATTGGCGACCTCGTCTTGGATATATGGCTGGATCGTCTCCATCGTGACGCCGGGCTTGAAGCGGTCATAAGCGATGATCTTCATCAGAATCTCCATCGAGCGTTCTGCGGCGCCGATCTGGTTGGGTTGGGTCAGAATTCTTGCCCCGCCGCGGCCGCCCTTCTTTTGCGCAGGTTATGGAGTAGGGCCCAATCCGCAACGCACCAATTGGTAAGCAGACGACGGCGCTTGGGCGTACGCCGGAAGGTTCAAGAATGCTGAAAAGACTTGCGCCGACCTTCGGTTGCCCGGTTGAGCTCACGGTCAAGGTTTTGGCCGGAAAGTGGAAGCCAGTGATTCTGGCCCACCTCAAAGAGGGCGCGCTTCGTTACGGCGAGTTGAGGTCGCGCGCGCCAAAGCTCAGCGACAAGGTCCTGACCGAACCCCTTCGCAGCTTGGAGCAGGAAGGCCTGGTCCGTCGCCGGGACGTCTCCGGAGACCGAACCTATGCCGTCTATGAACTGACCGAGCGGGGAAACTCGTTGCGCCCGGTTCTCGATGCGCTTTACGCTTGGGGGGAATCGGCCGCGCCGGATCTGGGCGTGAAGGTGGAATTGTTTTCGAAGTCCTAAGGGCCCGCTTTCTCCTCGCCAATTCGACGACGAAGGGGCCGATCGACTTACGAACCATTGCATTCTTGATGCTGACGAGCGTCCCGTTGAGGATGCAACCCTTCGCCGATCGGAGATGCGGACCAAGGATTCCGTCTGCGCGTCCAGGGCGCTCCCGGCGCCCAGCGATTGAGCCGGCGCGGGCCCGGAATCTGGTCGACTTGCCAAAGTGTTAAGCATGACGCGCTGGAAGCGGTTTGAACGCTGTGGACAAGTGGCGGCTCCGCCCGCGCGCCGTTTTTCAGCCGTAAAGACTTTTTCAACTCGTTGGGAGAAATTGGGCTTGGGGGCTTAATTCGCAAAGCGAGGCGGGCATGACGGCACGAAAGGCGATCCAAACGGCTCAAATCCGGCCGGCGCGGAAGAGCGCCTCTCGAGACCCGACTGCACCGAACCGCCTCGTCGCCGCTCTCGTTGTTGCGGCGCTCGGCGCGCCTGCCCCCGCCAAAGCCTACACCGTGACGAACGATCCGGGCGGGTCGGTCGACCTCTACGCCATGGCGGCGACAACGACCGCCGAGGCGATCCGCATTGTCGGCCGCTGCAAATCGGCCTGCACTGAATATCTCAGCGCGCGTCACGTTTGCGTCTCGCCGAACGCGCGCTTCATGTTCCACGCCGCGCACAATCTCGACGGCTCGCGCAACGAGCAGGGCGTGCGCGTCATGCTCGCCTCGTATCCGCCGTCCTTGCGCGAGTGGCTGTACGAGCGCGGCGGCCTCACTGCCGATCCCATCGACGCGAGCGGGCGCGACCTCATCGCGCTCGGCGTTCCGGCGTGCGAGTAGACCCCCAAGCCGAGGAGGAGGTCGAGCCGGGCCGGCCGTGGAGGTAGAGAATCGAGCGAAATCGGCGTAGCCTGAGCCTCCAAGCCACAAGAGGTGGGAGGATGTCATGTACGCCGCGATTCGTCAGGTGAAGGCCAAGCCCGGCACGGCGGACCAGCTCGCCGAGAAGATCAAGGGCGCGGTGCCGATCGTCAGCGGCGTCTCTGGCTTCATGGGTTACTACGTGATCTACGCGCCCGACGACACGGTCACCGCGATCAGCATCTTCAACAAGGTCGAGGAAGCGGAGGAATCAAACCGTCGCGCGCTCGACTGGATCGAAGAGAACCTCGCGCCTTACGTCGTTGGGGAAGCGACGGCGACCGCCGGGCCGGTCATCGTGCATTCGCTGCCGTAGACCGGCCGGCCGGTCGGTGGGGTCTGAGCGATGACAAATGCCCCTGAGGCTTTCGGTCGTTCCATCCAGCTATTTCTTGTTGATGGCACCCCGAATGGGCTTGTGATCGCTTCAATCCACGGATGGACGGTATCAGTGCTTGTCGCTAACCAGTCCACGTTCGCGAAATTGCTTGGGCGGCAGGAGGTCGACAGGACGGGAGTCTACATCCTGTTTGGACCAGATCCCAAGGACCCGCTATCGATGCGCGCCTACATCGGCGAAGCAGATAGTGTGCGCGATCGAATTGGTCAAAGCGCAGGCGAGAGAGGGTTTTGGGAATCGGCCGTTGTCATAACAACGAGTGACGAGGCCTTGACCAAAGGACATGTACGGTATCTGGAAGCGCGATTGATAGAAATCGCAACAACTGCGGGTCGAGTCGCCTGAGACAACGGCCAAACTCCTAATTCTGAGAAGCGACGCCTTCCCGAGGCGGACCGGGCAAACATGGAAGCTTTCCTGGCGAATCTGAGGGTCATTCTGCCGGTTGTCGGGCTGGATCTCCTGAAACCTCGACCCGCCGCCGCGCTAAAGGCTAGCCAAAGATATTTGAAATTTCAGGACGGTGGCGCGAGCAGGTGCGTGGGGTATCCGAGGATGGTTGAGACGCGCCGGGTCTGGCGATCGGAATAGATGAAGGCGGGTCCCTCGATGCGATAGTTGCCCTTCCAATCGATGACGAAGGAGGTATCATTTTCTTCGATGTGGACGGGTTCCGGGTCGCCGTCGCGGGCCAGCCTTGCGGCGAGTTGATCGGACGGGTCGAGCAGCCAGGCGTCGCCGGTTTCGGTAGAGAACAGGACCAGCTGACCAACAGTGACGACGCGCCCATGGCGGTCAGCCGCCCGACGCTGGATGGAGCGGACCTCCTCGGCGAGGCGAAAGCTCTTCCCCTCCACCATCTGTTTGCCCGGTCGACGCCGGATCGCCTTTCGATCCCTGCCGGGCATCGAGGGGGCTGCCATGGATTTGTTCACCAAGCTGTTCGGCGACTTCTTGGTCTTCGTCTATCACTGCTTCGACCGGATTGTCATTCGCGGCTATCTGACGGCGCTGTCGCGGCCCGAGCTGGTCGTCCACTTCTTCCGTGAGATCGTCGGGGTGGCGGAGGTCAGCAAGGAGGCGCTGAGCCAGCGGACGGCCGATTACCAGAATTGGGTGGAAGCCTACGCGCGCAATCACGCGATCCCGATCGAATGGGCCGAGAAGGGGGTACGCAAGGAGGACCACGTGCTGCGGTGGCTGCGCCGCATGGAGAAGCGCAATGCCTACGGTGTCTACTTCATCTTCAAGAGCATGGAGCAAGGGCCGACCTTCCGCATCAGCCTGCCGAAGTACCCGGCCAAGGACCCGCACTACCGCATCGTCGCGCACCAGCGCAGCCGCTTCACGCATTACTACTTCTATGTCCGCGACGAGGCGCTCGGACCGATGGTTGTGCGGGTGGCTTCCTTCTTCCCCTTCCAGACCGCCTACTATCTCAACGGCCACAGCTTCATCGAGCAGGAGCTGAAGCGGGCGGGGATCGGCTTCCGCAAGGATGACAACGCTTTCCTCGCCGTCGACGATGCAGCGGCGCTGCAGGCGTCGGCCGACCGGCTGAGCCCAGAGATCATTCGCCGGCGCCTCGACTACTGGACCCTGATCCTCGGACCGAAGTTCTCAAAGAAGGAGCGCGCCAAGCTCAACCTGTCACGCTTCTACGCCATCTCCCAGATCGAGTACTGCCGCAACTTCATCTTCAGGCGTCACTTTCCCATCCACAAGCTATTCGAGCGCAGCTGCGAACTCGGCCTGTGGCGGCTCAGCGCCGACAAGATCGCCACGATCTTCGGCAAGCGGGTCAGTCGCCGGATGCATGGCAAGCTGGCCACGGTCATCGACCAGATCGAGCACGGCCATCATGTCTTCCGCGCCTACTTCAAGAGCGGCTTCCTCAAACAGTATGAGAAGTTCCTGACCTTTCTGCGCAACGAATTGGTCTCCAACAATCTCACCGACTTCGGCCTGCTTAAGGGGCTCGACCATCTCGATGCCGTGCGGACCACCTTCCAGCTGATCACGGATCGCTTCGCCGGCTTCCAGGCCGAGTGGCTCAACGTGCATGTCGATTTCCCGCTGCTGCAGCGCCTCGCCCATCCGATCACGATCGGCGCGGTGCGTTATCCCGGCCTCAAGATCCACGAGCCGCGCATCATCCGCCTGTTCGAGGTCATCCTGCATGGCGGTCCTCAGATCGGCGGCTGGACGGCCCGGCAGATCCATCAAGCCGTCCTCGACACCTTCGACATCTCTGAGAAGACACCGCCTGAACCAGCTCCGCTACGACTTGCGCAAGCTCAAGGGACACGGCCTGATCGAGCGCGACGGCTCGCGCTACGCCTACCGGCTCTCACCCAAGGGCGTCCAAGTCGCCCTCCTCTTCCTCTTCTTCCACAAGCGCCTGTGCGGCCCCCTCGCCAACAGCCGCTTCCATCACCGGCCGGACCCGCAACACCGTCCAGACAGCCGGCTCGAAGCCGCCTATCACCGCGCCGACACCGCCATCCAACGCGTCGTCGATCTCTTGGCTGCAGCTTGATCGCCCCGCGCCTCAATGACAATGTTCAACTCGTCTTGTCTATGATCCCTCAGGTAATAATCTAGCCAAAGATATTTGAAATTTCAGGACGGTGGCGCGAGCAGGTGCGTGGGGTATCCGAGGATGGTTGAGACGCGCCGGGTCTGGCGATCGGAATAGATGAAGGCGGGTCCCTCGATGCGATAGTTGCCCTTCCAATCGATGACGAAGGAGGTATCGTTTTGTTCGATGTGGACGGGTTCGGGGTCGCCGTCGCGGGCCAGCCTTGCGGCGAGTTGATCGGACGGGTCGAGCAGCCAGGCGTCGCCGGTTTCGGTAGACAACAGGACAAGCTGACCAACAGTGACGACGCGCCCATGGCGGTCAGCAGCCCGGCGCTGGATGTAGCGGACCTCGTCGGCGAGGCGAAAGCTCTTCCCCTCCACCATCTGTTTGCCCGGTCGACGCCGGATCGCCTTTCGATCCCTGCCGGGTATCGAGGGGGCTGTCATGGAGTTGTTCACCAAGCTGTTCGGTGACTTCTTGGTCTTCGTCTATCACTGCTTCGACCGGATTGTCATTCGCGGCTATCTGACGGCGCTGTCGCGGCCCGAGCTGGTCGTCCACTTCTTCCGTGAGATCGTCGGGGTGGCGGAGGTCAGCAAGGAGGCGCTGAGCCAGCGGACGGCCGATTACCAGAATTGGGTGGAAGCCTACGCGCGCAATCACGCGATCCCGATCGAATGGGCCGAGAAGGGGGGTACGCAAGGAGGACCACGTGCTGCCGTGGCTGCGCCGCATGGAGAAGCGCAATGCCTACGGTGTCTACTTCATCTTCAAGAGCATGGAGCAAGGGCCGACCTTCCGCATCAGCCTGCCGAAGTACCCGGCCAAGGACCCGCACTACCGCATCGTCGCGCACCAGCGCAGCCGCTTCACGCATTACTACTTCTATGTCCGCGACGAGGTGCTCGGACCGATGGTTGTGCGGGTGGCTTCCTTCTTCCCCTTCCAGACCGCCTACTATCTCAACGGCCACAGCTTCATCGAGCAGGAGCTGAAGCGGGCGGGGATCGGCTTCCGCAAGCACGACAACGCTTTCCTCGCCGTCGACGACGTCGCGGCGCTGCAGGCATCGGCCGACCGGCTGAGCCCAGAGATCATCCGCCGCCGCCTCGACTACTGGACGCTAATCCTCGGACCAAAGTTCTCGAAGAAGGAGCGCGCCCAGCTCAACCTGTCACGCCTGTACGCCATCTCGCAGGTCGAGTATTGCCGCAACTTCATCTTCAGGCGTCGCTTTCCCATCCACAAGCTATTCGAGCGCAGCTGCGAACTCGGCCTGTGGCGGCTCAGTGCTGACAAGATCGCCACGATCTTCGGCAAGCGGGTCAGTCGCCGGATGCATGGCAAGCTGGCCACCGTCATCAACCAGATCGAGCACGGCCATCATGTCTTCCGCGCCTACTTCAAGAGCGGCTTCCTCAAACAGTATGAGAAGTTCCTGACCTTTCTGCGCAACGAATTGGTCTCCAACAATCTCGCCGACTTCGGCCTGCGCAAGGGGCTCGACCATCTCGATGCCGTGCGCACAACCTTCCTGGCGATCACCGACCGCTTCGCCGGCTTCCAGGCCGAGTGGCTCAACGTGCATGTCGATTTCCCGCTGCTGCAGCGCCTCGCCCATCCGATCACTATCGGCGCGGTGCGTTATCCCGGCCTCAAGATCCACGAGCCGCGCATCATCCGCCTGTTCGAGGTCCTCCTGCATGGCGGTCCTCAGATCGGCGGCTGGACGGCCCGGCAGATCCACCACGCCGTCCTCACCACCTTTGATCTCTCAGAGAAGACCTACGGCCTCAACCCGCTGCGCTACGACCTGCGCAAGCTCAAAGGGCATGGCCTCATCGAGCGCGACGGCTCACGCTACGCCTACCGCCTCACGCAAAAAGGCATCCAGGTGGCCCTGCTCTTCCTGTTCTTCCACAAGCGCCTCTGCGGGCCGCTCGCCAACAGCCGCTTCCATCACCAGCCACACCCGCAGCACCGTCCCAACAGCCGGCTCGAAGCCGCCTATCACCGTGCCGATACCGCCATCCAACGCGTCGTTGACCTTGTGGCAGCCGCTTGAATTTTAAGCGCTGCGTCTGCACGATTGTCCAACTCGTTTTGTCAAGCTTCGTTCCGGCAAGAATTTACAGCACAGGTCGACGCGAGCGAAATTCGGTTCGAAATCCGCCATAAGAGCGGGGTCAAGGCCACTGCGGTCGAGGAGGAAGGTGAGTTCGTTGTGCTTCAGGGTAGCGAAGCTCTGAAAGACGCGGGATTCGTCGGCGCCAATTCTTACAGCGAGCTAAAGAAGGAGCTTGTTTCACAGGGAGTTCTAGCCAAAGATATTTGAAATTTCAGGACGGTGGCGCGAGCAGGTGCGTGGGGTATCCGAGGATGGTTGAGACGCGCCGGGTCTGGCGATCGGAATAGATGAAGGCGGGTCCCTCGATGCGATAGTTGCCCTTCCAATCGATGACGAAGGAGGTATCATTTTCTTCGATGTGGACGGGTTCCGGGTCGCCGTCGCGGGCCAGCCTTGCGGCGAGTTGATCGGACGGGTCGAGCAGCCAAGCGTCGCCGGTTTCGGTAGAGAACAGGACCAGCTGACCAACAGTGACGACGCGCCCATGGCGGTCAGCCGCCCGACGCTGGATGGAGCGGACCTCCTCGGCGAGGCGAAAGCTCTTCCCCTCCACCATCTGTTTGCCCGGTCGACGCCGGATCGCCTTTCGATCCCTGCCGGGTACCGAGGGGGCTGCCATGGATTTGTTCACCAAGCTGTTCGGCGACTTCTTGGTCTTCGTCTATCACTGCTTCGACCGGATTGTCATTCGCGGCTATCTGACGGCGCTGTCGCGGCCCGAGCTGGTCGTCCACTTCTTCCGTGAGATCGTCGGGGTGGCGGAGGTCAGCAAGGAGGCGCTGAGCCAGCGGACGGCCGATTACCAGAATTGGGTGGAAGCCTACGCGCGCAATCACGCGATCCCGATCGAATGGGCCGAGAAGGGGGTACGCAAGGAGGACCACGTGCTGCGGTGGCTGCGCCGCATGGAGAAGCGCAATGCCTACGGTGTCTACTTCATCTTCAAGAGCATGGAGCAAGGGCCGACCTTCCGCATCAGCCTGCCGAAGTACCCGGCCAAGGACCCGCACTACCGCATCGTCGCGCACCAGCGCAGCCGCTTCACGCATTACTACTTCTATGTCCGCGACGAGGCGCTCGGACCGATGGTTGTGCGGGTGGCTTCCTTCTTCCCTTTCCAGACCGCCTACTATCTCAACGGCCACAGCTTCATCGAGCAGGAGCTGAAGCGGGCGGGGATCGGCTTCCGCAAGCATGACAACGCTTTCCTCGCCGTCGACGATGCAGCGGCGCTGCAGGCGTCGGCCGACCGGCTGAGCCCAGAGATCATTCGCCGGCGCCTCGACTACTGGACCCTGATCCTCGGACCGAAGTTCTCAAAGAAGGAGCGCGCCAAGCTCAACCTGTCACGCTTCTACGCCATCTCCCAGATCGAGTACTGCCGCAACTTCATCTTCAGGCGTCACTTTCCCATCCACAAGCTATTCGAGCGCAGCTGCGAACTCGGCCTGTGGCGGCTCAGCGCCGACAAGATCGCCACGATCTTCGGCAAGCGGGTCAGTCGCCGGATGCATGGCAAGCTGGCCACGGTCATCGACCAGATCGAGCACGGCCATCATGTCTTCCGCGCCTACTTCAAGAGCGGCTTCCTCAAACAGTATGAGAAGTTCCTGACCTTTCTGCGCAACGAATTGGTCTCCAACAATCTCACCGACTTCGGCCTGCTTAAGGGGCTCGACCATCTCGATGCCGTGCGGACCACCTTCCAGCTGATCACGGATCGCTTCGCCGGCTTCCAGGCCGAGTGGCTCAACGTGCATGTCGATTTCCCGCTGCTGCAGCGCCTCGCCCATCCGATCACGATCGGCGCGGTGCGTTATCCCGGCCTCAAGATCCACGAGCCGCGCATCATCCGCCTGTTCGAGGTCCTCCTGCATGGCGGTCCTCAGATCGGCGGCTGGACGGCCCGGCAGATCCATCAAGCCGTCCTCGACACCTTCGACCTCTCTGAGAAGACCTACCGCCTGAACCAGCTCCGCTACGACTTGCGCAAGCTCAAAGGACACGGCCTGATCGAGCGCGACGGCTCGCGCTACGCCTACCGGCTCTCACCCAAGGGCGTCCAAGTCGCCCTCCTCTTCCTCTTCTTCCACAAGCGCCTGTGCGGCCCCCTCGCCAACAGCCGCTTCCATCACCGGCCGGACCCGCAACACCGTCCAGACAGCCGGCTCGAAGCCGCCTATCACCGCGCCGACACCGCCATCCAACGCGTCGTCGATCTCTTGGCTGCAGCTTGATCGCCCCGCGCCTCAATGACAATGTTCAACTCGTCTTGTCTATGATCCCTCAGGTAAGAATCTAACGATCGACGGGAAGGCATACAGGTTTGCGAAAGCTTACGCATTCAAAAGCCCATCTGCCGCCGCTGCGGTCGTACTCGATCGTAATTCGAAAGGCGGACCGAGTGGAAGGTGGTTGGTTCCAAATTAACCTATCACCATTGGCAGGAAGAAAAAGCAGGCGCGACTGCTGGTCAGGTAACCTAGAGTTCTTAACGAGTTCGGCGTTCTGGTCTCGATGCTGCTTGCCTCGTGCGCTCAATTCCGCCGAACGCATGAAACCGCGCCATGCAGCGAAACTGCGCACAATTCAACGCGTCACTTGTCCATCGATGACGTGAACGCCGCTGTGCTGCTCGGCGAATGAGCCGAAAAGGCGCCCACATGGCCTGAGGCGAAAGTGAGCGCGAACGCGATCGACCATACCATGACGATCGTCGCCAGAGCGATGGTCAGGGGCCGCTCGTTCCTGTCATCGATCAGAGCCTCGTCGAACGGCCTGGCATATTTGGCGTCTCCGGACATTGCCGCTTCTCCGCTTGAACCGTCGGCCTTGTTGGCGAATGGCGGTTCCTCATGTGCCACAGGGTTAACCATATTCTTCGGCGGATCGCTGTGACGCGCATTACAGCGCGCGAAACGAGGCCGGAGGTAGCGACGTCCGCTCTTCAATTGGCGCGCGAAATCAGATAAGGATGCGCAGCGCGCCCTGCGCAGTCTCGGACGCATTGCGCCCGAGCCGGCTTCTGCGAGGTCCGGGCGGCGCTTGCCATCCCTTCGCCCGGGCCCGCGCTTGCCCGGTCGGGTACCACCTCGGTCCGCAAGGACAACGCTGTTGGCCGAACGGGGCGGGTGGGGGGCCTGCCTTGCAGCGGGCGCCAATAGTCCGCGCGCCATTCGGCGAAGGTCTCGACGTCCTGTCTAGCCGCGTCTAGCTGCGGCGAGAGGGAGCACAGCCCCGTTGCGCCCGCGCATTGCGGTTCGCAGCCACGGCCGGCTTGGCCGCCTTTCGCCCACCCCCTCGGCGTCAGCCGACGCGCCGGCCAACCGCTGGCGCACGGTGGCTTATGCGCTATGCGGGTCTTCTAGTGGCTCACCGTCGCGGAGGTCGCGGAGCGTGCGGGGCGCATGAAGTTGACGACCATTGCGCTCAGCGTACTGCCGGTCATGACCAGCGTGGCACCGAGAGCGATAAGCGCAGACAGGTCCAGTACGACAGCGTTCACGCCGGCGAGAGCAAGGATGCCGAGCACGATTGCAGCCAAGCCGGCCAATGACTGCACGCCGGCGGAGCCGGCGGCCATCTCGTGCGCGACAATAGCGGCGCCACCCTGAGCCGCCACCTGACTCTCCGTCGCCCGCTTCAACGCGTGAAGCTGCCAGACAGAGTTGCTGCTCACCAGGAGCCCGGCGCCGAAGGTGAGGATCGCGATTGAGGTCAAAATCGACGCCTGAACCCCGACCAGCGCCAGTATGCCGAGGACGATTCCAGTGGCCCCGGCCATGAACAGAGCCGAAAGGCTGCTTCCGCCGAACTGCTCCATCGTGACGCTGCTTGCCCCGTCGGGAAACATGATCCCGACGTATTCGGACAACATCGCCCCGCCCTGGATGAGCAAGGCCGCTCCGAAGACGATCGTGGCGATGGCAACCAGCATTTCGGGCTTCGCTCCGGACAGCCCGATGATCGCGAGCACGATCGTGGCCACTCCGCCGATCGCGTCGACGAACCCGCCATAGGCGGCGGCGTCTCGCGATGCGCTTCCCGTGAAGGTCATAGACATGACGAACTCCTTATGAATACAGTTTTGCCGACGCTTTCGTAGCATGCGTCCGTTCACGCAACCAACGAGCCAAGTGACAAAATGTTCCGGCCGTTTGAGGCTTAGCGCGGCCGCAGCGATGCGGCTCAGGCGCGAGCCTGTTGACAGGCGTCGGCGTCCGGTGACGAGGCAGGACGGCCGAAAGCCGCGTCGGGTGGAGAAGTCGCCATCCGCGTCGGAATTCGAGCTTGGCAAATACTGCAAATTTGGCGATCTTCGGCGCGCCTCACGACGCGGCGGCCGCGATTTAATCTCAGCTCTAATCTTCAATCGGATCTTCAATCAGATCGAAGCGAGCGGCCGCCGGACAGTTCGCCTGCCCGTCAATCGTGCATTCGGCCGCGCTGCGACCGCGAACGCCGGAGAACTATGACCTGTCGATGAACGCCGCGATTGCCCCCACGCGATCCATCAAATGCGTCGAGCGCGTGGTAATCTAAATCACGGCGAAGGTGATCGCAAGGGCCAAGGACCAGACGACCACGATCGCCACTAGAGCGATCCTCAACGGCCTTTCGTTGCGATCGTCGATCAGTATTCCATCGAAGGCGTTCGGAAGGCTCTCAGTTTCGCGCATCTCGATATTGTCCGATTGGTCCGCCGGACACTGAACGGCGGGAGTTCCACTCAATGACGCAACGTTAAGCATGAACCACGGCATTCCGCCGTGACGGCCGTCACAGCGCGGACAGGCGCACATGCGCCCACGTGGGTGTCGATCACGGAACCTCGCAGCCTATTGAGGAGGCTGACATCGCCGCGTAGCGGCGTAGTGGGCGTTGCTGGGCAATGAGATATAACTTGCTAGAGCGGGATGAATCTAAGTGTCCATTATGGCTCGTTAGCGCGTTCCCGGGCGGTGTAGGTTCCGAGGGGCTGGCCAGCAACCGACGAAAAGAGATTGTACTACGAATCAAAAACGTGCCCCGGAATCGCGCAAAAACTTCCCTGTTCCCGTGCGAAAGACCCCTGTTCTCGTGCAAAAGCTCCCTGTTCCGCGAAATGAAACTCCCTGTTTCTGGACCGGGAGCGGCAGTCGCTCGACCGCCTCGTCCGATCTCCGCGGCGGACCGGCGCCACGGCGGCGCCCCGTCGGCGCCGCGCCCGTTACGCCCGCAGGCGGCTGTGAAAATTCTGGGTGAGAGTCATATTCTGTGCTATATTTGTTCCCTGGGATCGTCCCATGGGGAGAGCGTCATGAGCAACAGACTTCATCCTTCGAGGCCCATCGCCCTCGGCAATGGGCCTCGAAGGATGCTCGCCAGCCCCCGCTTCGCTTCGAGAGGCCCGCTTCGCGGACTCCTCAAGCGTGAGGCGTGGGCGCCAACAAGAGCCAGCTCTTCTCTAACCCTTTGAAAACGCTCAAAACGGCAATGGGCAGGCCTTGTAACAAGTTGGCATGAATGCGCGGTCGGCGCCCCGTCCGTTTGGCGTCGACGCCTCGGCTTCTTGGTTTGTGGCCGCGATGACGGCGGCGGTTCAACCTGATCGCATCACGCTCTAGAACCGTAAATATCTGCACAACGTCGTAACCCCGACTGAGCCTCGGGCCAAAATGCGAGGCGGCGGTAAACCGCTAAACCGCCTCGTAACCCTGGGAAATTTCTGAGCCTCGCCGCTAAACTGGCGCTAAAGCGGCCGAACGACCGCGCGCCGACCGGGCGCGCTCACACGGCCAGCGCCTCGCGTTCGCCGATGGCCTCGCTGTCCAGCGCCAATCCCCGCGCCCGGGCGCTGACGCGCCAGCGCTCGCCGTCGCGCTCGAGCCGCACCAGATGGTAGGCGGCGCGGTAGCGCGGGTCGTGAGTCGCCGCAGCCGCCGACGGCGCGCCGAGGACCGGAACCTTTCCCCCGACCGTCTTCGTCGCCCGCGAGGCGAGCGAACGGACGAGCCGCCGGTGGGTGTGGCCGTGCAGGATCGCCTCGGCGCCGTGCTCGCGCAGGACGCGCTCGAAGGCCGCCGCATCGGTGAGGCCGCGGAGCGGCAGGGCGCTTCCGGCGAGCGGCGGGTGGTGGATAAGCACCACGCGGGCGAACCCGCGCGCGCCGGTCTCGTCGAGCATTGCAGAAAGACCGTCGAGTTGGCTGTGGCCGAGCTTTCCCGTCGCCATCAGCGGGCCGGTCGGCACCCCGGAGGTGAGGCCGATGATGGCGATGTCGCCCCGCACCCGCAGGTAGGGGAACGTCGCGGCGCCCGAATCGCCGGTGGTCCACGGCTCGAAGGTCGCCTTCAGCATCGGCATGGCCGCGCGCACATAGGCGTCGTGATTGCCGGGCACGAAGCTGACGTCCGCCGGGTCGCCGAGCGTCTCCATCCAAGCTGCGGCGCGGCGGAATTCAGCCGGCATGCCGATATTGACGAGATCGCCCGTCACCGCGACATGGTCGGGGCGCTGCACCCGCAGATCCTCGACCAGCCGCGCAAGCAGCGCCATGTCGTTCAGCCGCTCGCGCCCGCGCTTCCAGTTGACGTAGCCCATGAAGCGCTTGAGGCGGAACTCGGCGAGGCCGGGGAGAGGCGCCGGGCTCAAATGCGGGTCTGTGATGTGCGCGATCGTGAAGCCCATGAGCCGACCCGGTTCACACGGCGCCGCGCCGCCGTTGACCGGCTGCAATAAGCGGGCTTCAACGGAAATACAACCGGCTGCGTCGGCAGGAAGGGCTTGCTCAGCATGGCGTTCTTATTGAGCCGGATTCGATCGCGGATCGCGCATCTGAGCTTCTTGATGACGCGGCCGATGACGCTCGGCGTGCGGGGCGTGGTGATCGGCGGCGGCGAATCCGTCCTACTGGTGCGGCACGGCTATGTCTCGGGCTGGCACTTTCCCGGTGGCGGCGTCGAGGTCGGCGAAACCTGCCTCGACGCCCTCGCGCGCGAGCTCGACCCTGATTCCGCATCAAAGGAAGTGAAGTGCCCTGTTGGTCCTGATTGATCAGTGAGATAGGCTGAGATTTGCGAATCAACGCCATCACCAACGAGGTGAGTGAGGGTGACACAGGGGCTCTTGCCGTTCCAGTACGAAAGCGAGGCGGGCGAGGCGGGACTGACCGGTCTTGCGGGGCTTCCCCTGTATTTGGAGCTGTGGCGCGCGGCCGGACTGGAGCAATCGGTGGCGCGCCACGTGGCGATGAGCGGCAGCCAAGGCTGGAGCGATCGGCAGATGGTGTCGGGGCTGGTGTTGCTGAACCTTGCCGGGGGCGAGGGTCTCGACGATCTCGACCGGCTGGAGGCGGACGGCGGTCTGTGCCGGCTGGTGCGGGCGGCGGACGCGCACGGGCGCACTCGGCGGGAGCGGCGGGCCGAGGCGCGGCGCTGGCGGCGGCAGCGGTCGCGCACGCTGCCCTCGCCGCATGCGACGGGCCGCTGGCTTACGGGGTTTCACGATGCCGGCGAGGAGGCGCGGCGGGAAGCCGGACGGGCGTTCATCCCGGCGTCGAGCGAGGGCGTGGCGGGCCTGTGGCGGGTGAACGGCGATCTTCTGCAGGCGGTTCAGGCGCAGCATCCGGCGGCGCAGGCGACGCTCGACATGGACGCCACGCTCGTTGAGACGCACAAGCGGGCGGCGCTGTACTGCTACAAGCACTTCAAGGCCTATCAGCCGCTCAATAGCTGGTGGGCCGAGCAGGGCCTGATCGTGCATTCGGAGTTCCGCGACGGCAACGTGCCGGCGGGGCATGAGCAATTGCGCGTTCTCGAAGAGGCGGCGCGCCTGCTTCCGGCCGGGGTGAGGAAGCTTTACCTGCGCTCGGATACGGCCGCCTATCAGCACGATCTTTTGAAGTATTGCGCCGAGGGCAAGAACCGGCGCTTCGGGGTGATCGAATTCGCCATCGGGGCGGACGTGACCGGGGAGTTCAGGCAGGCGGTGGCGCAACTGCCCGAGGCGGCCTGGCAGGCGCTCGATCGGATCGTCGATGGCGAGCGCTACGCCGCCGGCCAGCAATGGGCGGAAGTCGGCTACGTGCCGAACTGGGCGGGCATGAGCAAGACGGCGCCGGACTACCGCTTTGTGGCGATCCGCGAGCCGTTGGGTGAACTCGATCTCGGCGATGCCGAGCAATTGCCCTTCCCGACGATGAGCTTTCCGACGCTGGGCCGCTACAAGCTGTTCGGCCTCGTCACCAACCGCACGCTGGCGGGCGACGAACTGATCCGCTGGCAGCGCGAGCGCTGCGGCAAGAGCGAGGAAGCGCACGCCGTGATGAAGGACGATCTCGCCGGCGGGCGGCTGCCGAGCGGGCTGTTCGGGGCCAATGCGGCGTGGTGGGCGATCATGGTTCTCGCCCACAATCTCAACGCGATGATGAAGCGTCTGGTGCTCGGCGGCGATTGGGCGGCGCGGCGCATGAAGGCGATGCGGTTTCATCTGATCGCCCTGGCGGGCCGCGTCGTGCGCCACGCGCGCCGGCTGATCGTGCGACTTTCGGCAGGCGCTCTCGACCTGATCCGCGACGCGCGCGCCGCCATCCTTTCCCTGCAGCCGGCGCCGAGCGGATGATCGCCCGGCTTCTTCCGCCAGTCCTGCAAACGCCGCCGGGCTCGGCCGGCCACGGCGTAGCCGTGACCGCAGGATCGGGGCGGGAACTCGTCAACGATGCAGGAGGGCGGTCGCCTACAACCATAGCGCGAGCATGCTCGTCTCGTACCCGCCTCGACCCGCGGCCGCGGCCGAAATCCGCCCGCTCCACCGCCCGTTTCGCCCGTGCTCACGAATTAGATGCGGGATTGTGGGCGAGGAGGAGGCTTGCGTGGCGGTCCGCGGAAAGCCTATCCTCCACGGACTCTTCTTCAACGAGGGGCCGTCACGCCGCGACCATGTCGCGGTCTATGTGATTCGCGACTTCGCCCTGCTCGGCGAGCGCAGGCCGGACTGGGAGATCGAGGAGGCGCGCTTCTTTCCCCGCTGCGCCCTGCCGGAGGGAACGACCGCAGGCACACGGGCGCGGCTCGCCGAAATCTTCAATTCGGCCCCACTCGCGCCCCGTTGGTAGCGTTCCTGTGCCGGCCTTGCCGAACAAGCGCCGCAATTTCAACCCAATAGTCCAATCGAGGATGATCGACATCGGGAGCAAAAGTTCAAGGGAAGCTTGAGGTTAACGCGTCGGTAGGCCTTCCGGGCGCTTCATTCCGTCGCGTGGACTTTATCGGCTGGCGCCTTTAAGGCTTGTCGGCAAACGCGGGGAAACGGATGAATTTGCCATTCTGGCGCCTAACCGCGCTCGGCCTCACGGTCGCGACGGGGGCGCTGCTTGCCGGTTGCGACAATTCCTACCTCGACACCGGCCCGGGTCGCTCGGAGCATCCGATTTCGAGCGCGACCCTCGCGCAGATGTCCAAGATCGACACGACGCCGTCCTCGCCAGTGCTGATCCGCACCTACAAGAAGGAGGCCGAGCTCGAGATCTGGAAGATGACGTCGGATGGGCGTTATGCGCTCCTGAAGACTTATCCGATCTGCCGCTGGTCCGGACAGCTCGGCCCGAAGAAGGTCGAGGGCGACATGCAGGTGCCCGAGGGCTTCTACACGATCGAGCCGGGTCAGATGAACCCGAACTCGCACTACTACCTCGCCTTCAATGTCGGCTACCCGAACGTTTACGACCGCGCCTACGGCCGCACCGGCGGGTCCGTCATGGTGCACGGCGTTTGCTCGTCCGCGGGCTGCTTCTCCATGACCGACGAGCAGGTCGCGGACATCTACGCCATCGCGCGCGACGCCTTCCGCGGCGGCCAGCGCGAGATCCAACTGCAGTCCTATCCGTTCCACATGACGCCGGAGAACATGGCGAAGTACCGGCTCGATCCCAACATCGAGTTCTGGAAAGAACTGAAGAACGGCTCCGACCATTTCGAGGTGGCGAAGACCGAGCCGCCGGTTTTGATCTGCGGCAAGCACTACGTGTTCGGCGCGACGGCGAACGGCTCGGTTTCGGCGAGCGCCCCTTGTCCGGCGCTTCATCGTGACGACGAAGTCGAGGCCCTGGTGGCCGAAAAGGAGGCCAAAGACAACGCCAAGGTGGCGGAACTCGCCGCCTCCGGCGTGAAGGCGATCCGGACGGTCTATGCCGACGGCGGGCAGAGTCCGGTCTTCGCGGGCTATAAGGACACGAGCGACCCCGACGCGCTGGTTGGCGGGCCGCAAGAAATTGTGTTGAACGACGCGGCGAAGCCTGCGCCGGCGGCGGTGAAGGTCGCAGTCGCCGACGCCGCGAGGCAGCGGGCCGCGGCGGCGGTTCTGGCGGCGACGTCTCCCGCGTCGCCGTCGACCGAGGACACCAAACGTCAAATGAAGCTCGCCTCGACGGCGGCGCCGGAACAGTCCGGCTTCTGGGGCGGGAGCACGCAGAACATGAAGAAATGGCTGCATCTCGGCGGCCAGGATCAGCCGGCCCAGCCGGAAGTCACGGCCTACATCCCCGAGCAGCCGATCCCGACCGACGTTCCATTGCCGCCGCGCCGCGACGTTTCGGCTGCGCAGGGCGAAAAGCCGCTGCGTGTCGCGCAGAAGGCCCCGCTGCCGCCGTCGAAGCCGGTCGAGACATCGCCGGCCCAGGCCTCGGCCGCCGCCGCTGCGGCGCCCGCGGCGACAGCCGCTCCTGGCTCTGCGGCGACCTCTCCGGCGGCGCAGTAATGACAGCCCCGCTGTGAACCCTTTGCCCGGGTAGGCGAAAACGGGTCACTTGATTTTCAGGGACGACTAAACGGGCTGCTCGCCGCTGATTTGTTTCTTGATCCGTGCGACGAATCGCCCCGCCTCGCGTTCCCCGAACGCGCGGGCCGGCAGGACGATCGAAGCGCCGTCGCGAGGCCAGAGATAGATGAGGCCGCCGACGTTTTCGGCTTCGTCGCAGTCGACGTACTCGAGCCTCCGCGACCGCCCGCCGCCTTCGAGCGTCACGCCCGCCTCGTCGATCCTCGCCGTCAAGGCCCGATCGGCCGCAAGACATGCCATGGCCCTCCGTCCGAGGTTTCGCGACCGGTGAATTCGCCAATGCGTGGCCAGCCGTTGGACCATGAAAACCGCGGCGGCGAGGAGGACGGTCGCTTCGGCGGCGCGTCGGCTGATGAAACCAGTCAGCGTTAGGATGGAGGCGAACAGCAGAACGAGCGCGAAGGCCGTGAGCGGCGCGAGATGGCCCAGAATCAGGCCGCCGCGAAGCGCTGCTCGCAAGCCGATACGCGCCGCTGCGGCTTCCGTCTCCGCCGGCGAAAGCGTGAAGGCGTAGGGACCGAACAATTCGGCGTCGCCAGTCGTCATGACTCTCCCGGCGCCTTGGCGTCGAGAGCGAGCGCATGCAGACCGTCGGCGAATTCAGTCGGTAGCAAGCCGTAGACAAAGCGGTGCCGCGCGACCCGGCTGAGACCCGCGAATTTCGCCGAAACGATCCGCACGCGGTAATGCGTGCCGCCGCCCGGACGCGCGCCGGCGTGACCCGCGTGCCGATCGGATTCGTCGATGACGTCGAGGAAGGACGGATCCAGCTCTTCCGTCAAACGCGCGACAATTCTTTCCCGCATGCCCACGAACCGCTCTCCCGTTCAAGGTCCATCGGCACTAAATAGCGTATCAGGGTTTTTCGACCGAATGGGTTTTTCATCGGCCGCTCGATTAGGGTTCGTCGCCCTCGAGCGGGAAGGGTGTTTTCTGGCGGCGTCGGCGCTCATAAAGGTCAGGACATGGATTTGAATTCTCGACTGTTCGACCGCATCCGGGTGAAGCCGACCGAGCGCACTCCCGACAAGACCGAGGTCAAGACCCCTTGCAGCCATCCCGGCTGTGAGGCGGAAGGCGCGTTCCGGGCGCCTAAGGGCCGCGAGCGGGAGGGCGAATATTTGTTCTTCTGTAAGGACCACGTGCGGGAATACAACGCTTCCTACGACTATTTCCGCGGCATGGACGACGAGTCGATGGCGAAATTCCGCCAGGCCGACGCAATCGGCCATCGTCCGACCTGGAAGCTCGGCGCCCGGGCGGCGGCGAGCCACGTGGATGAATCGGTGTTCGCCGAGGCGCGCGCCGGGCGTCGTCGCGGCCTGCGCGGAAGAGGGCAGCCGGAAGCGCCGCCGCGCTACAACGCGCTCGCGCTCAAGGCGCTGATGACGCTCGATCTCGACGGCGAGGCGACCCAGGCGAAGATCAAGGCCCGCTATAAGGATCTGGTCAAACGCCACCATCCGGACGCGAACGGCGGCGACCGATCGTCGGAAGACAAATTGCGCGAGATCATTCAGGCCTATAATTATCTGCGCGCCAACAAGCTGGTCTGAAAGGCAACCCTTCGGGCCTGTCGCGGGTTAAACGGTCTGCTTTTGCCCCGGACGGGATTTCGGGTATGAGAGAACCGCTCCTCGCCCCTCGGGATGAGAGCGTGGAGGACTGATGAATTCGAGAGAGACGCTGACAGCGGCCGAACCAACGCCCGGTCTGCCGGACACGCGCATCTCCGTGCGCAAGGTGTTCGGCATCGATTCGGACATGGAGGCGCCCGCCTATTCGGCCGCCGACGAGCACGTGCCGGATTTCGACCCGGACTACCTGTTCGACCGCGAGACGACGCTCGCGATTATCGCGGGGTTCGCCTTCAATCGCCGGGTCATGATCACCGGTTATCACGGCACCGGCAAGTCAACTCACATCGAGCAGGTGGCCGCGCGCCTCAACTGGCCCTGCGTGCGCATCAACCTCGACAGCCACGTCTCCCGCATCGACCTTGTGGGGAAGGACGCGATCGTGCTCCAGGACGGCAAGCAGGTGACGGAGTTCCGTGACGGCATGCTGCCTTGGGCGCTGCAGAACAACATCGCGCTGTGCTTCGACGAGTACGACGCAGGCCGACCCGACGTGATGTTCGTGATCCAGCGGGTGCTCGAGGTATCGGGACGCCTGACTCTCCTGGATCAGCGGCGCGTCATACGGCCGCATCCCGCCTTCCGCTTGTTCGCGACCGCCAACACCGTGGGGCTCGGCGACACCTCCGGCCTCTATCACGGCACGCAGCAGATCAACCAGGGTCAGATGGACCGCTGGTCGATCGTCGCGACGCTCAACTATCTGCCGCACGACAAGGAAGTCGACATCGTGCTGGCGAAGTCTCCGGCGCATCGCGTGCGCAAGGATGGGCGCGATATCGTGAACAAAATGGTGCGGGTGGCGGACCTGACCCGCAACGCCTTCGTCAACGGCGACCTGTCGACCGTGATGAGCCCGCGCACGGTCATCACCTGGGCCGAGAACGCCGAGATCTTCAAGGACATCGGTTTCGCCTTCCGCCTCACCTTCCTCAACAAGTGTGACGAGCTCGAGCGTTCGCTGGTGGCCGAATTCTATCAGCGCTGCTTCGGCCAGGAGTTGCCGGAAAGCGCGCTCAACGTCGCGCTGAGCTGAGGGCCCGGCGGCGATCGGGCCCGAGGCAGAGCCAAGATATTAAACTAAAGCGGAGCGACGTTTCGCATCCGGCGCGTTTTCGGCGCGCCAGAGCGCGTTGTTATTTGCTCGAGCGAGGACTTGCGCTGAAGCCACCCCGTCGTGGCCCCCACCCCAAGCGCGGCGGCGCCGCCTGCCGGCACGGGAAAGCGGACCTCGCCCCTTCGGAGGAACCCCGAAGCGGGGAGTTCTTTCCGATTTCCTCCCCTGTTACCTTCCTGTTTCCACCCTGTTATCCCCCTGTTCCGTTTCGCGTCGCTCCACGGAAGCGGCGCCAATCCCAAATCCATGCCAACTCTCAGCAAGAGGCGCTCAAAACGGCAATGGGCGGCTCGACCGCATCGCAACTCGCATCCGGAAGAAAGTGCCCGAGTTTTCGCCGTTAACGTTACTGGAGCCGCGGTTGCGAAAGTTCGACGCTCTCTTCGCCTCTCGCACCTGTCCGCCTCCAAAAGCCGAAGACTCGAGCCTACTGTCCCTGCGCCTTTCGCTTCTGCAGGTTGTCGAGGTAGACGACGCCGGCGATCAGCAGGCCTTCGATCACCATCTGCCAGAATGAGCTGACGCCGAGGAGGTTGGCGCCGTTGTCGATGGTGGAGAACAGCATCGCGCCGATGAAGCAGCCGCCGATCGTGCCCCGTCCGCCGAACAGGCTCGCGCCGCCGACGACCGCGGCGGCGATCGCCTGCAATTCGATGCCGCCGTTCGGATTGCCCATCGTCAGGCGCGCGACGAGGAGCATGCCGGCGACGGTGGCGAACACCGACGCGAGGCCGTAGGCAGCCAGCGTCACCCGGGTCACGGTGATGCCGACGCAGCGCGCCGCCTCGACGTTGCTGATGCCGCCGGAGATCAGCATGGTGAGTCCGCGATAGCCCTGCAACCCGGCGAGCGTGACGATGAAGGCCGGGATGCCGAACCGGTCGATGGCGAGGCCGTTGACGAGGCCGATCGCGAGCCCGATCAGGAGCGTCAACGCTCCGGCGAGCGGGATGCTCATGCCGCCGCTGAGCAGCATGGCGAAGGCGAAGCCGGTGAAGCCCAGGACCGACCCGACCGACAGATCGATGCCGGCGGTGATGATGGTGAAGAGCTCGCCGTAAGCCACGATCGCGTCGACCAACACCTGACGCATGATGTTGAAGATGTTCCCCGTCGTCAGAAAGTACGGGGAGGCGATCGCCATCGCGATCCACAACAGCACGCTGCAGCCGAGCACCCAGGTCTCGACCGGGAGGCCGTGCCGGAGTTCCGCCGCAAGCGTGGCGCGCGGCGCCGATGAAAATGGGCACTACTGCTTCGCCGTGCCGCTATGATGCTATCGCCGACTACGCGCTCCAACCGGCTAATCTGCGCCACCTGCGATCTTGTGCTGCGTGTCATGCGCGACTGTCTCCCGATTTCGCTGGGTGGTCCGGTTACCCTTCGATAGCGCGCCATTTCGATTAATCCGAATCCCGACGTGATGGGCCACAAGCAGGCATCACTTGTCGCAGGAATAATCAGGCGTGAGTGTCTCGGGGCTTCGTGGACTTACTTAAATGTGCCGCTTGCGAATACATCGGC
Source organism: uncultured Alphaproteobacteria bacterium (assembly GCA_963758335.1). GTDB lineage: Bacteria > Pseudomonadota > Alphaproteobacteria > Rhizobiales > Beijerinckiaceae > Roseiarcus. Next base: position 254,953 of record CAVWVF010000007.1, read on the forward strand.
GCGACATCGGTGCTGCGTGCACTTGTGTTTGGCCGGCAGGCCGGCGCCCACGCGGCGCCATAAAGAATGCCGACGGTCTCACCGGCTGCGTAGAGGCCGGGAACCGGAACTCCGCTGGCATTTATGACTTCGGCCTTGGGGGACACTTTCAACCCGCCGAAAGTAAAGGTGTTGGACGCGATGATCGGAAAGCAACCGAACGGTGGCTCGGTGATCGGTCGCGCCCAATTGGATTTTGCCGGCAGGAGCGCGTAGGTGCGTTGGCGGTCGAACTTGCTTGTGTCCCAGGGGCCCGATGGACACGCGCGATTGAAGTCGGTGATCGTCGCTTCGAGCGTATCCGGGGATATCCCGATCTTGGTGGCCAGCTCCCGCATGATGGCGCTTCGATTGCCGGCTGATCCGAGCGAACCATGATTCGCCAATTGGGCGTGTGCTCGATCTGCCGATCGAAAATGAAATATGCGATACCACCAGGCTGCCGCGACAGCGCCCGCAACGGTTCCTCCAGATAGCCGGCGACGTGGTTCGGCGCCTCGTCAATGAACCTTTGCCCTTGCGCGTTGACAAGAACGCCGAGCGGATAGGCGTGAACTAGCGACCCGGCACGATTGGAGCGGGGATCAATGGGCTGGCGGTGACATTCAGCGTAGTCGCCGGCGGGCGCGGCGTTCGCCTCAAGCGCCATGCGGATTCCCTCGCCGCGGTTATACCAGCCGCCGCGTGCTACCGGCCTCAAGTAGCGCGCCTCAGAACCCATGTACCGTACGGTCATCTCAGGGTTGCCTTCAAAACCGCCGCACGCCAGCACGACGCCGCGCGCTTTGATCATAACGCCTGCATGATTTCGATCAGTAGCTTTGATTCCGACGACACGTTCATCGTCATCCGTGAGCAATCTAACCGCCGTTGTCTCGTACTCAATCTGAGCTCCAAGCCTTTCGATCTCGGGGCACAGTGCCTCAATGATCGCGAGGCCTCCGCCATAGATGCCCGGCAGTCGCGCCGGTAGGGCGGGGGCAGCGGATACATGCTGGGATGTGTGCGAATGCCATGCGGCCGAAGCCACTCCAGGACTTTCGGGATGCCGTCGACGAACGTCGTCAGCAGTTCGGGGTCGGTGAACGGCAACGCTTTCGCCAGAGCTGGCCATGAGTCGCAGTCAGCGGCCGTCGCCTGCACGAACTCCGGCATGATGTGGTAACCGGCCTGATCCGTAAAGCGCCGGATGAAGTCGGGAGAGGGGTCTCCATCTAGCGTCATCCGCAGCAGGGCCTCCGTCCACCGCGTGTTGCCGCCGCGGTCATCGACGGTCGAGCGTTCGAGCACAATCACCTTCGCGCCGTTCTGCAACGCTGCGAGTGCGGCCGTCAGTCCGTCAGCACCGCAGCCTACAACAACAACGTCGCAGTTGAGTTCGCGCATCCGGTCCTCCCGTCGGTGTGCGGTAGATGATCCGAGGGCCGCTTTCCGAAACAACCTACGCGCTCAGCATCTCAATAGCGCATCGACTGAATGTCTGAACTGGGTCATGCGCGTCGATATTGCCACGTCCGCTCTCTCGTCCGCTATCCACCACACCGGACATTGCCACGTCCGACCGAGGACCGTATGCTTGTTACCTGCCCGCGTCCGACCTGCAAACAATCGCCACAACCGCCGCGGCTTCTGTATCCTGGCTTCCATGCTCTCGTGCTCTCGTGCTCTGGGCTTGACAGCAAGATAAAAGCGGCTCGCCGCTCCGGGCGGTCGATGGTCGTAAGTAGTTGTCTGCACATTGGTTTCCCTGATTGCGCATCAAAGGAAGTGAAGTGCCCTGTTGGTCCTGATTGATCAGTGAGATAGGCTGAGATTTGCGAATCAACGCCATCACCAACGAGGTGAGTGAGGGTGACACAGGGGCTCTTGCCGTTCCAGTACGAAAGCGAGGCGGGCGAGGCGGGACTGACCGGTCTTGCGGGGCTTCCCCTGTATTTGGAGCTGTGGCGCGCGGCCGGACTGGAGCAATCGGTGGCGCGCCACGTGGCGATGAGCGGCAGCCAAGGCTGGAGCGATCGGCAGATGGTGTCGGGGCTGGTGTTGCTGAACCTTGCCGGGGGCGAGGGTCTCGACGATCTCGACCGGCTGGAGGCGGACGGCGGTCTGTGCCGGCTGGTGCGGGCGGCGGACGCGCACGGGCGCACTCGGCGGGAGCGGCGGGCCGAGGCGCGGCGCTGGCGGCGGCAGCGGTCGCGCACGCTGCCCTCGCCGCATGCGACGGGCCGCTGGCTTACGGGGTTTCACGATGCCGGCGAGGAGGCGCGGCGGGAAGCCGGACGGGCGTTCATCCCGGCGTCGAGCGAGGGCGTGGCGGGCCTGTGGCGGGTGAACGGCGATCTTCTGCAGGCGGTTCAGGCGCAGCATCCGGCGGCGCAGGCGACGCTCGACATGGACGCCACGCTCGTTGAGACGCACAAGCGGGCGGCGCTGTACTGCTACAAGCACTTCAAGGCCTATCAGCCGCTCAATAGCTGGTGGGCCGAGCAGGGCCTGATCGTGCATTCGGAGTTCCGCGACGGCAACGTGCCGGCGGGGCAGCGGCGCGCCTGCTTCCGGCCGGGGTGAGGAAGCTTTACCTGCGCTCGGATACGGCCGCCTATCAGCACGATCTTTTGAAGTATTGCGCCGAGGGCAAGAACCGGCGCTTCGGGGTGATCGAATTCGCCATCGGGGCGGACGTGACCGGGGAGTTCAGGCAGGCGGTGGCGCAACTGCCCGAGGCGGCCTGGCAGGCGCTCGATCGGATCGTCGATGGCGAGCGCTACGCCGCCGGCCAGCAATGGGCGGAAGTCGGCTACGTGCCGAACTGGGCGGGCATGAGCAAGACGGCGCCGGACTACCGCTTTCTGGCGATCCGCGAGCCGTTGGGTGAACTCGATCTCGGCGATGCCGAGCAATTGCCCTTCCCGACGATGAGCTTTCCGACGCTGGGCCGCTACAAGCTGTTCGGCCTCGTCACCAACCGCACGCTGGCGGGCGACGAACTGATCCGCTGGCAGCGCGAGCGCTGCGGCAAGAGCGAGGAAGCGCACGCCGTGATGAAGGACGATCTCGCCGGCGGGCGGCTGCCGAGCGGGCTGTTCGGGGCCAATGCGGCGTGGTGGGCGATCATGGTTCTCGCCCACAATCTCAACGCGATGATGAAGCGTCTGGTGCTCGGCGGCGATTGGGCGGCGCGGCGCATGAAGGCGATGCGGTTTCATCTGATCGCCCTGGCGGGCCGCGTCGTGCGCCACGCGCGCCGGCTGATCGTGCGACTTTCGGCAGGCGCTCTCGACCTGATCCGCGACGCGCGCGCCGCCATCCTTTCCCTGCAGCCGGCGCCGAGCGGATGATCGCCCGGCTTCTTCCGCCAGTCCTGCAAACGCCGCCGGGCTCGGCCGGCCACGGCGTAGCCGTGACCGCAGGATCGGGGCGGAACTCGTCAACGATGCAGGAGGGCGGTCGCCTACAACCATAGCGCGAGCATGCTCGTCTCGTACCCGCCTCGACCCGCGGCCGCGGCCGAAATCCGCCCGCTCCACCGCCCGTTTCGCCCGTGCTCACGAATTAGATGCGGGATTGTGGGTTTGGATGGCACTGGCGCGGCACCGTACAAAACGCCCCAGTGCCGCTTCAACGACAAAGGCGTTTGGAACCAATGTCCCGAGCGCCATCAGTCGCAGCGTAGCGTGTTGTCGCGCGTGCACGGGACGGTATCCGGCCATGATCGCATGGGGGGCCGCTGCCGGGCCAGCGGAGCCCCGCTAAGGCTCGCGCTTCGCGCGACCGGCTCCGCCGGCTCGCGGCTTTGACGGCGCTTCGTTGACCCGGCTCTCATGCCGCGATGCGATCATGGCTTGGTGCGCGCGATTGCGCTCAAGCCGCAAAGGAAGGGCGAGGTCGCAGCAGTGCAGCGTGACTTGGCGTGGACTTCGGTCGTTCTGCGGATCGGTCAGGTTTGCCACAGTAGCGCCATGGCTTTCTCGCAAGAATCGCGGCGACGGCGTGGGCCGGCCGACGCGCCGCTTGACGATCTCTACGACTATGCGCGCGCCGCTTCGCGGACAAAGACAAACAGACCAAACCCGTCAAGAGGCGTTGCCAACAAGCCCGGTTTGGATAAGCTTGCGCAAGGTGCTGCGCAGCGCCGCCTTCGATCGCTCGTCACGAGTCGTCGAAGATATCATCACCGGCCGAACGAGCCGCGCGGAGGAGCCATGCTGGGACTGATGCAGCAGCGTCCGCTTCTGGTGTCGAGCCTCGTCGATTACGCCTCGACATGGCATGGCGGACGGGGAATCGTTTCCCGCGATCCGGACGGGGCCTTCAACCGTTCGACTTTCGCCGAGGTCGCCGCTCGGGCGAAGCGGGTCGCCGGCGCGCTCGACGCGCTCGGCGCCGGCTTCGGCGATCGCATCGCGACGCTCGCCTGGAACGGCCACCGCCATCTCGAACTCTATTACGGGGTGTTCAGCTCCGGACGGGTGCTGCACACCGTCAATCCGCGGCTTTTTCCGGAGCAGCTGCAGTACATCATGCATCACGCCGAGGACGCCTATGTGTTCTTCGACCCGGTCTTCGCGCCGTTGGTCGAACAGCTGGCGCCGAAGCTGCCGCTCGCGCGCGGCTTTGTCGCGCTCTGCGAGCGGAGCGCGATGCCGTCCGTCAAAAGCGCTTCGCTCCTCGTGCTCGACGAGGTCGATCAGATGCTCGACCTCGGCTTCATCAAGCCGATTCGCCGCATTGTGCGGGACCTGCCGAAACGGCGGCAGAACCTGTTCTTCTCGGCCACCATGCCGGCCGACATCCGCGCGCTCGCAGGCGAACTGCTCAGCAATCCGGTCGTCTTCACCCGCACGAAGCGCGGCGCCGACCGCGTCGCCAAAGCGCTGGACGAAGCCGGCGTCGACGCGGCCGCCATTCACGGCAATAAGAGCCAGGGCCAGCGCGAGCGGGCGCTCGGCGCGTTCCGCGCCGGCAAGACGCGGGCGCTGGTCGCGACCGACATCGCCGCCCGCGGGATCGACATCGACGGCGTCACGCATGTGGTGAACTTCGAGCTGCCCGAGGTGGCCGAGGCCTACGTCCATCGCGTCAGCCGCACCGCGCGGGCTGGGAACGCCGGCCGGGCGATCTCGCTTTGCGACCATGCGGAACGCGACCTCCTGCGGGCGATCGAGCGTTTGACCCGGGTCAGTCTGGCCAAGACCGACCGTCGCGGCGCCGCCGGCCCGAAGCCCGATCCGGTCGCGCGCCAGGCGACGAGCGCGCCTCAGCCAGCGCCCGTGCGCCCGCATCACGCGCCGCATCGCGACGCGCGGAGCGCCGGCCTTCCGGCCTCGATCACGAGGCGCGCCCGTCGCCCCGGCCAAGCGCGTCCTCGGACGCGCATCGAGCGCTGAGTCTCAGCCTCTTGCGCCGACTAACGAAGGGAGCGCGGGCTGGCTGCGACGCCTAGAGCTTGATGAATTTTGGTCAGGCCCAGCCTCCCCTCACCCCGGCCCTCTCCCGCAAGCGGGAGAGGGGGCAAATCCCTTCTCCCGCTTGCGGGATAAGGTGGCCGGCGATAGCCGGCCGGATGAGGCCCCGCGTCGCGCCTCAGCGGGTCGTGGCCGCGGAAAAGCGGGCCAAGACTTCGCCGACGAGGCGCGCCTCCTCTCCGCCGTAACGCGGCGAGAAGTGGAACGGCTCGACTCGCCTGACCGCGGCTTCGCGCGCGATCGATCCCGCCGCAGCCGTCGTCAGATGCGCGCGGTCCGCCGCCAGCGCCGCATCGGCCTCGGCGAACGGGGCCTCGATGTAGAGGAGATCGGCGTTGCGAACGAGCCGGACGATCGCCTGGCGGTTGGCCGGCGTGTCGGCGGCGTCGGTCACATAGCCGATCTTCTGGCCGGGCGTGACTGTCGCCGTCGCGCGCAGCGCCCCGAGCGGCGCGACCTTCGGGCTCGACGCTTTCGGGCCCGCCCCGACTTCGATCGGATAATCGTCCGGCCTTTGTTCGAGAAGCGCGCGCTTGAGGGCGCGGAGCCACGGGCCGACCGGAAGCCCCATTTCGCTCAGCCGGTTCTTCCAGACATTCACGTGCGCCGTCTCCTCGACCGCGAAGGCGAGGCAGGGCGTATGGTGCTCCAGCACGGCGGTCGAGACCCGGAAATTTTGCTCGGCATGGAGGAGACCGCCAACGAGCGGGCCGGCGTCGAGTGGCTCGACCGCAAAGCCGGCCTTGAGCCTGAGCTGCGCCCGGCGGACCATGAGGTCGGGGTCGACCTCGGCGACGACGAAAACGAGATCGGCGGCGAAACGGTCGACCAGATTCCAGCGATAGGCGGCAAGCTTGTGATAGACCTGCGCGATAAAGCAGGCTGGTCCGTAGAGCCGCACGACCTTGTCCCGTCCGACCAGCACGCGCAGCAGGCGGTCGAAGCCGATGAAGTGATCGATGTGCGCGTGCGAGACGAAGACGTGCTCCAGCCGCTGAATCTTGCGCGGCGACAAGTTCGATATGTCGCCGAGGTCGAACATGATCGCGCCCTTCTCGAACAGCGTCTCGACATAGACCGCCGGATCGCCGGTTCGTCCGTTGACCAGGAAAGGATGCAGGAGCGGCCGCATGGGGCTTGGTTATAGCGCCGGATCGCGCGGAACCATCACCCTCACCCTGGCCCTCTCCCGCAAGCGGGAGAGGGGGCAAATCCCTTCTCCCGCTCGCGGGAGAAGGTGGCGCGAAGCGCCGGATGAGGGGCGGTTGACAAGACCCGGCCCGCCACTAACATGCCAGTGACGCGCGCTACGGACGCGGGCCGCGTGGTCGCGCCGAAAAGTCATCACCATGCAAATGGACGGCGCTCCGAATGCATGAGGCAGGAAACGCTTCGGTCGGATCGAACGCCCGGTCGACTCTGGTCGTGGCCGAGAGCCCGAACGAAGGCGGCGTCGTCCTCGAAGCCTCGGGCGTCTCCAAATCGTTCGGCGGGATCGCCGCCCTGGTCGGCGTCGACTTCGACCTCGAGGCGGGCGAAGTGCATGCGCTGGTCGGCGAGAACGGCGCCGGCAAGTCGACGCTGATGAAGATCTTCGCCGGCGTGCACGTCGAATACGACGGTGAAATCCGACTCTGCGGCGCGCCAGCCAGGTTCGCGGGCGTCCAGGACGCCGAGCGCGCGGGCGTCGCGATCATTCATCAGGAGCTCGATCTCGTTCCCGAACTGTCGGGGCTGCCAACATTTTTCTGGGGCGCGAACCGCTGATCGCCGGGATGGTCGTCGATCGGCGCCGAATCCGGAAGGCGGCCGGCGCGCTCCTGCGCCGGTTGGGCATCGCCATCGACCCGCAAAGCCGCGTCGCGGAACTGCGGGTCGGCGAACAGCAGCTGGTCGAGATCGCCAAGGCGCTGTCGCTCGACGCGCGCATCCTGATGATGGACGAGCCGACCTCCGCGCTGTCGTCTTCGGAGTGCGAGACGCTGTTCAAGGTCGTGCGCCAGCTCGCCGCCGCGGGCGTCGCGATCATCTTCACCTCGCATCGCATCGACGAAGTCGTCGAGCTCGCCGACAGAGTGACCGTGCTGCGCGACGGCCGGCGGGTTCTGACCGCGCCGATCGAGGGGCTCAGTCGGAACGCGATCATATCGGCCATGGTCGGCCGCAATATCGTTCTCACCCATCGCGAAACCGTCGAGGCCAAAGGCCAGCCGGTGCTTTCCGTGCGCGATCTCACGCTCGACACGGTCGGAGTCCGCGGCTGGCGGCGCGTCCTCGAGGGCGTCAGTTTCGATTTGCGGCGCGGCGAAATTCTCGGCATCGGAGGGCTGCTCGGATCGGGCCGCACGGAAATCCTCGAATCGATCTTCGGCGCCGCGCGCGGTTGGCGCGGCGGGGACATCATCATCGACGGGGAAAAGGCCGTCATCAATTTGCCGACGGACGCCTGTAGGCTCGGGATAGCGCTGGTGACCGAGGATCGAAAGGCTCGCGGATTGCTCCTCGCTTCGACGGTTCGCGACAACATGGCGCTTCCCTCGGTCGGCCCGCTGTCGCGCTTCGGCCTTCGCGACTTCGCGCGCGAAGCCGCTCTCGCGGAAGAGATGGTCGAACGGCTCTCGGTCCGCTGCAGCGACGTCGATCAGATCGTCTCGAGCCTGTCGGGCGGCAACCAGCAGAAGGTCGTCATCGGCAAGTGGCTCGCCACCGGGCCTAGGGTGCTCCTGCTCGACGAGCCGACCCGAGGAATCGACGTGGGGGCGAAGCAGGAGATCTATCAGCTCGTCTTCGCGCTGGCGTCGCGGGGACTGGGAATCATCGTCGTGAGCTCGGAAATGCCGGAACTGCTATTGTTGTCGGACCGGGTGTTGGTCATGTGCGAGGGACGCCAGACCGGGGTCCTTTCGCGCGCAGAGGCGACCCAGGAGGAGATCATGCGGCTGGCCGCGCCGGGTTTGGGCGAGCGCGCGGGGGAGGGCGCCGCATGAACCTGCTTCGAGCGCCCCTTCGCATTCTCTCCCGCACCAAGCTTTATTGGGGGCTGGCGCTCATCTGCCTGATCGGCGCGGCTCTTTCGCCGGAAACGTCCTCAGGCGCGAACATCTTTCTCTCATACCAAAATCTGACCGACGTGCTGCGGCAGGTGTCGATCACCGGCCTCGTGGCGACTGGAATGACCATCGTCATCCTGCTCGGCGGCATCGATCTTTCGGTCGGTTCGGTCATGGGCTGTTCCTCGGTCATCTGCGCGATGCTTCTGACCAAGCCGGGATGGACGCCCGCCGCGATCATGGGCGTGCCGGCTGCCACGGTCGCCGTGGGGCTCGCGGTCGCCTTCCTGGCGCGGTTCGTGTTCAATGGTCTCGAGCGCGGACGCGACATCGAAGCGGGGCGGCGGCGGGGGATCGCGTTGGGGCCGTGGCGCGGCTATCGCATTCCCGCGGTTCTCGGCGTCGCGGCTGGCGCCGCGGCCGCCGCCTTCGCCGCCGCGCAGGTCGATGCGAAATTCGGAGTCCTCGCGGTTCTCCTGGTGACGCCGTGCTTTGCGCTCGCGCTTGGGGCGATCAACGGCGCCCTCATTGTCGAGGGAGGCCTCCAGCCCTTCATCGCGACGCTTGCGATGATGGTCAGCGCTCTTGGCATCGGCCGCCTGACCGGCGGCCAGGACTTCGCGGTCATCCCCGTCTACACGGGCACCAATGCGACGGAAGCCTTCGAAGTCCTACGCTCGATGGTGTGGGGCCTCATCCCGATGCCGAGCATCTTCTTTCTCGTCGCGATCGTCCTGTTCGGCGCGATTCTGCGCTTCACCACCTACGTCGCCCAGTATCGGCAGGGAAAGCTCGCTACGTCTACGCGATCGGCGGCAACGTGGAGGCGGCGAAGCTTTCCGGCGTGAAGGTGAAGCAGGTCCAGTTCGCCGCCTATGTCATTTCAGGCCTGCTCGCTGGACTCGACATCATGACGACGGCGCTGCGCAACAACGAGAAGATCGACCTCGTTTACGGCCACAACGATCCGATGGCCTACGGCGCCTACCTCGCCATCAAGGACGCCGGGCGCAAGGACATCAAGTTCATCCTCGGCATCGACGGCCTGCCGGACGAGGGCGTGGAGTGGGTCAACAAGGGCTATCTCACCGCGACCTTCCTCTACGCGACGCCGGGCGCCGAGGGACTGCGCGAGGCCGTCAAGTTGCTCAAGGGCGAAAAGATCCCGCCGGTCGTCACGCTGCCGACCATGGTGATCGACAAGTCCGACGCCGCCGACATCCTCAAGAAGCACGGCCTGCTCTGACAGGTCTCCCCTCTCCCCGTAGGGCGTTCGGAAGAACGCCCGTCTTTCGACGGGCCATGACGGCAGAGGGGTCGGGGGTGAGGGGTCGACAGCGCCGTGATGCGGCGCGGGCCCCTCATCCGTCGGCCTTCGGCCGGCGCCTTCTCCCGGAAGGATGCCCGTGTGGGACAGGCTATTGGGAGAAGGGGTTACCGGAGTGTCCTCAGCGATCGACGCCCGCGGTCCGGACCGTGTGTTCGGCGATCATCCGCTCCTCGTCGGTCGGGATGACGAAAACGACGACGGGGGAGGCGCGCGCACTGATGATCTGGGCACCGGCGTCGTTCGCCTCGCGGTCCACCTGAATGCCCATCCATTCCATTCCGGTGAGCACGGCCGCGCGCACACGGGAAGAGTGCTCGCCGATGCCGCCGGTGAAGACGACCGCTTCGACGCCGTCGACGGCCGCCGCCAGGCCGGCGAGCTCACGCCGGATGCGGGCGACGAAATAGTCGATCGCGTCCTTCGCTGCGGGGCTGTCGGAGGCTTCGAGCTCGCGCATGTCCTGGGAGATCCCCGACATGCCCTTGAGGCCCGAGTTCTTGTAAAGCAGGTCCGAGATTTCCTCCGCCGCCATCTTCTTCTCGGCCATCAGATAGAGCAGCACGCCGGGGTCGAGCTGGCCGCAGCGCGTGCCCATCGGCAGCCCGTCGAGCGCGGTGAAGCCCATGGTCGAGGCGATCGAGCGGCCGTCGTGGACCGCGCACATCGAGGCGCCGTTGCCGAGATGGGCGATGACCACGTCCTCGCGCGCGATCTGCGGCGCAATGCGCTTGAGCTTGCGGGTGATGTATTCGTAGGAGAGGCCGTGGAAGCCATAGCGGCGCACGCCCTCGTCGTAATAGGAGCGCGGCAGGGCGAAGGTGTCGGAGACGAACGGGTGGCTGCGATGGAAGGCGGTGTCGAAACAGGCGACCTGCGGCGTCGCGGGAAAGGCCTTCATCGCCGCTTCGATCCCGGCGAGATTGTGCGGCTGGTGAAGGGGCGCGAGCGGGATCAAACGCTTCAACTTAGTAAGCGCGTCTGCGTCGATCAGCATCGGGTCGACGAGGTCCGGCCCGCCGTGCACGACGCGGTGGCCGACCGCGGCGATCGAAGAATCATAGCCGGCCTTGCCGAGCCAACCGTAAATGGCGCGCATCGCCGCGTGATGATCGACACGGTCGGCCGACGGGTCGAAGACGAGGTCGCTCTTTTCGCCGGAAGCGTCCTTGACGCCGCCTTTGGCGGTCGCCCCGATGCCCTCGATCTGCCCCGCAGCGAGCTGGTTCAGCTCGCCGCCGTTGACCGTGGCGAAGGCGGCGAATTTCAGCGAGGAAGAGCCGGCATTGAGAGTCAGTGCGATCTTCATCAAATGGGGTCACTCCGTATCTTCATGCGACCGTCGCCGCCCGGCGAGCGTCGGCCTCCGACCATCATGTGGGCCGGCGAGGATTTGTGCAACGCACGACATTGCCGCAGAGCATGGCCTTTCGAAGAGACCGCGCCGTCTCGCCGCCCGGATTTCCGACCCATTGCGCCTCGCGCATGGGACGCTTCTCGCCGCATCGGCGTCGGCGCCAAGTCTGCCGTCGGACAAACGTCTTGATTCTGTCTCACGCATCCTGTCTTAGCTGGCCCGCCAGGAAGGCGCGACACGCGCCTCGAGCCGCCCGGAGCGAAGATCGATGAACTTCTTCCAGCGCTTCACCTTCCTCTTTTCCGCGCCGATGTTCGACGCCGACGATCTCGAGGGCCTCAGGGTCAACCAGATCATCGCGGCCATCGAACGGATGGGCTTCCAGGTGATCAAGGCGCGCCGGGTCGAGGACGCCGAGATCGCGGTGCAGACCGACGCGGCGATCGGCTGCATGGTGGTCGACTGGGGCAAGAAGGGAATCGAGGGCAAGGCGGCCTCGCTGATCAATCTGATGCGCCGGCGCGGCCTCGACATGCCGATCGTCATCCTGGTCAGGCGCAAGCGCTTCGAGGACATCCCGGTCGAGGTGCTCGACTACATCGACGGTTATGTGTTCCTGGCCGAGGAGACGCCGGAATTCATCGCCAAGAACCTCGTCTCGCGCCTGAAGCAATACGCCGAGACGCTGAAGACGCCGTTCTTCGGCGCGCTCGTCGCGACTATGCCGAGGAGGGCAACCAGCTCTGGACCTGCCCGGGCCACAACGGCGGCATCTTCTACAGCCGCAGCCCGATCGGCCGCATCTTCATGGAGCATCTCGGCGAGGCGATCTTCCGCGACGACCTTGACAATTCGATCCTGGAGCTCGGCGACCTCTTGACCCATGAAGGACCGGCGCTCCAGGCGCAGAAAGAGGCGGCGGCGATCTTCGGGGCGGAGAAGACTTATTTCGTGCTGAACGGCACGTCATCGTCGAACAAGATCGTGCTAACCAACCTCGTCGCCGAGGGGGACCTCGTCCTATTCGACCGGAACAACCACAAGGCGGCGCACCAGGGCGCGCTGATGATGGGCGGCGGGATACCGATCTATCTGTCCACCGACCGCAACGCCTACGGCCTCATCGGCCCCATCCGGCCGGAGGATTTCGACGAAAAATCGATCCGCGAACGGATCCTGGCCAATCCGCTGGTGAAAGACAAGGACGCCTGGAAGCGCGATCGGCCGTTCCGGGTCGCGGTGATCGAGCAGAGAATGGGGCGCTGAGCGTCGCCTTCCAAGTTGATGAGCATGTCGGGAAACTACGCAAATTGCTTCTGAAATACAGGGACACGCCGATGTCGCTGGCCGATGCATGCATCGTCTGCATGGCGGAGATCCATGATCGACACGCCGTCCTGACGCTCGATTCCGGTTTCCTGGTCTATCGAAAGAACGGCCGAGCGTCGTTGCCGCTCATTTACCCCGCGGCATCGTAGGCCATAGGGTTGAACCGCCGCCGTAACGGAGCGGCTTCCAACGCCGACTGGGGGGACGGCGGGCGGTCGAAGGCTGGGCGAAAGGATAGATTCTCTATCCTTTCGTGGTGCCTTTCCGGGCGCTAGGGAGGCCATCGGCGAACCCGTTTTCGAAGCCCCGGCGCGCTTCCGCCGTCCGGAATCGCTTGTGCCTCACATGGGGTGTTTCGGGTCAAGCTCATTCGTTTGCACCGGCCGCTGGCGTGTCACCCGCGAAGCGGGGCGAAGCGCAGCGGAGCAGGGAGCGAAGCGACCTTGACGCGCCAGCGGCCGGATACACTGTCACGAGCGAGCGCGCCCTTGCGCGCTCTTGGCTGCCTCTGTGGTCTTTGCCGCACTCATTCATTTTGGCATTGCGCATCTCCTTTGGCGTTTGGATCCGAAGCGTGAGCCCGTCTTTCGCATGCAGCCTTGACGGCCGCATCACCTCACATCCGGTCGAGCTTGTCGGGGCTCGCACCATAATCCCTCATGCTCGAGGGCGTCGGGCTCGGGTTGGCGGGGACCATCCTGTTAAACGGCGTGTTTCAGCCAGGCAAAGCCGCGGTCACCGCCCGCCCGGATCCGGCGAAGCCGTCGCGTTCGGCTTCGCTGGAATGGGGTTGAGTCGTTAAGCCATCGTTGGAGCGTCGGCGTAGGATTGAGCCATCGGGTCAGGCCGCCTTGAACACCGCGCCCTCGGGAACGACGCCTTGGGTGACATAGCGCCACAAGGCGACGAGCAGTTTGCGGGCCAGCGCCACGATGGCGATCCGGCGGACCCGTCCCTTCGCGGCGCCGACCCGCGCCCGAAACCAGCGGCTCAACGCCGAGTCCGGCTGGTGACGCAGCCAGAACCAGGCCAGCTCGATCATGGTCTTGCGCAGGCGGCGGTTGCCCGACTTCGAGATGCCTTGATCCCGTTCGACGCCGCCGCTCTGCCAGGGGCTGGGCGCCAATCCGCCGTAAGCCGCCACCTGGCGGCGGTTGGCGAAGCTGCGGAACAACGATTCCAGCCAGAGGAGCGAGGCGAACTCGGGGCCCAAGCCCTTGAGCTCGAGGAGCCGGGCGGCGGGGTTGGTGCGCTCCTCGGCTTCCGTGCGGATGAGCGCGTCGCGGGCCCGTTCGACCGCAGCCAGTTGCGTCGTCGCCAGCGCGATCCGATCGAGCTCCCAGCGTATTTCCGCCTTCAGCAGCGGCGGCAGCTCGCGGCCGTCGCCGGTTCGCAGCGCCTCGAGCCGCTCAAAACGATCGCGCCGAAGCGGGTTGTAATCCCGGATGCCTTGGCCGCTGAGCAGGCCCCTGACCCGATTGGTGTGCTGAATGCGTTCCTTGAGCAGCGTGCCGCGCTCGCGGGTCAGCCGCCGGCGATCCTCTTCTTCCGGGCTCGGCGCGCGAACCATGGAGCAGACCCGCCGCTCGCCGCGAGCCCACGCCATCAGCGTCCGCAACAGCGTCTCGCCGTCGATCGCATCGGTCTTGGCTCGCCGATGCCGCCGGTCGACCGCAATCGAAGCCGCATCGACCACGTGGCTCTCGATCCCCTCGGCGAGCAGCAGGCGATGGATCCAAAATCCGTCCAATCCCGCCTCCTGAATGACGATCGCTTTGATCGGCACGCCATAGCGCTGCTCGGCCTTCGCCCTCGACCGCGAAAGAAGGTCGAGCAGGCCGGCGCCGTCCCCACCCTCGACCACATGCCTGGAAAATTTCTCGCCGCCCGGACTGTTGATCGTCACAACCCATTTCGATTTGCTCAATTCGAGCGAGGCGAACAGCGTGATATCATTCGCGCGGGCGGTGGTCGCGACAACGGTCGCGGAGGTGATTAAATGCATCGGTTGCCTCCATGCTGGTGTGGAAGATCAGCCTACCAAGGGTCCGGCCGCCGTCCACCCGCATAGGATCTGTTATCGCCAAAACGCCGCCTGTTATCTCCCTGATAAGGGCAAAATCGCCCCTGTTACGCTCCTGTTATTGCGCTTGATCTCGGCTCACAGCATTTTCAAGTAAACCATTGCAATCAGGCATTTTTATGCCGATAGCGCGGCCGAAGGGCGCGCGAATCCCCCCTGCTCTTGCCCTCACATGGGGTGTTTCGGGTCAAGCTCATTCGTTTGCGCCGGCCGCTGGCGTGTCACCCGCGAAGCGGGGCGAAGCGCAGCGGAGCAGGGAGCGAAGCGACCTTGACGCGCCAGCGGCCGGATACACTGTCACGAGCGAGCGCGCCCTTGCGCGCTCTTGGCTGCCTCTGTGGTCTTTGCCGCGCTCATTCATTTTGGCATTGCGCATCTCCTTTGGCGTTTGGATCCGAAGCGTGAGCCCGTCTTTCGCATGCAGCCTTGACGGCCGCATCACCTCACATCCGGTCGAGCTTGTCGGGGCTCGGACCATAATCCCTCATGCTCGAGGGCGTCGGGCTCGGGTTGGCGGGGACCATCCTGTTAAACGGCGTGTTTCAGCCAGGCAAAGCCGCGGTCACCGCCCGCCCGGATCCGGCGAAGCCGTCGCGTTCGGCTTCGCTGGAATGGGGTTGAGTCATTAAGCCATCGTTGGAGCGTCGGCGTAGGATTGAGCCATCGGGTCAGGCCGCCTTGAACACCGCGCCCTCGGGAACGACGCCTTGGGTGACATAGCGCCACAAGGCGACGAGCAGTTTGCGGGCCAGCGCCACGATGGCGATCCAGCGGACCCGTCCCTTCGCGGCGCCGACCCGCGCCCGAAACCAGCGGCTCAACGCCGAGTCCGGCTGGTGACGCAGCCAGAACCAGGCCAGCTCGATCATGGTCTTGCGCAGGCGGCGGTTGCCCGACTTCGAGATGCCTTGATCCCGTTCGACGCCGCCGCTCTGCCAGGGGCTGGGCGCCAATCCGCCGTAAGCCGCCACCTGGCGGCGGTTGGCGAAGCTGCGGAACAACGCTTCCAGCCAGAGGAGCGAGGCGAACTCGGGGCCCAAGCCCTTGAGCTTGAGGAGCCGGGCGGCGGGGTTGTTGCGCTCCTCGGCTTCCGTGCGGATGAGCGCGTCGCGGGCCCGTTCGACCGCAGCCAGTTGCGTCGTCGCCAGCGCGATCCGATCGAGCTCCCGGCGTATTTCCGCCTTCAGCAGCGGCGGCAGCTCGCGGCCGTCGCCGGTTCGCAGCGCCTCGAGCCGCTCAAAACGATCGCGCCGAAGCGGGTTGTAACCCCGGATGCCTTGGCCGCTGAGCAGGCCCTTGACCCGATTGGTGTGCTGAATGCGTTCCTTGAGCAGCGTGCCGCGCTCGCGCGTCAGCCGCCGGCGATCCTCTTCTTCCGGGCTCGGCGCGCGAACCATGGAGCAGACCCGCCGCTCGCCGCGAGCCCACGCCATCAGCGTCCGCAACAGCGTCTCGCCGTCGATCGCATCGGTCTTGGCTCGCCGATGCCGCCGGTCGACCGCAATCGAAGCCGCATCGACCACGTGGCTCTCGATCCCCTCGGCGAGCAGCAGGCGATGGATCCAAAATCCGTCCAATCCCGCCTCCTGAATGACGATCGCTCTGATCGGCACGCCATAGCGCTGCTCGGCCTTCTCCCTCGACCGCGAAAGAAGGTCGAGCAGGCCGGCGCCGTCCCCACCCTCGACCACATGCCTGGAAAATTTCTCGCCGCCCGGACTGTTGATCGTCACAACCCATTTCGATTTGCTCAATTCGAGCGAGGCGAACAGCGTGATATCATTCGCGCGGGCGGTGGTCGCGACAACGGTCGCGGAGGTGATTAAATGCATCGGTTGCCTCCATGCTGGTGTGGAAGATCAGCCTACCAAGGGTCCGGCCGCCGGCCACCCGCATAGGATCTGTTAAACAGGGGAATCGCCCTGTTCGGCAGGCGACCTAGGCCGCCGTTCCGATCGCCAAAGGCGGGAGCCCGCGACGGGTAGCACGCTTCTCACGACGGTTAAGAAATGGGGCCGTCATCGACCAACCGCCCGAAGAGAGCGGCGCCCCTATGACGCCGCCCGCTCGCCCAATCGCCCCAGATCCGCAGCCCTCACGACGCTGCGCGCCTTGACGCGCGCCTCTCGGCCGCGGGCGTCGACCTCATGCGTCGGTAGGTCGTCCGGGTCAAAGCCGGCCTGAAGGTACACCTCCTCGCTCATCAGCACTTCGCAGCCGAGCGGCTTGGTCAAGTCCTGTAGCCTGGCTGCGACATTCACTGCATCGCCGATCACGGTGAACTGCGCGTGGCGTTCATAGCCGATGTCTCCGGCGATGATCAGGCCGGCGTGGAGGCCGATGCCGAAGCGGATGGGTTCGACCGGTCCATGGGCGAGGGCGCGATTCATCTTGTCGACGTTGGCGGCGATTCCGGCGCAGGCTGCGATTGCTTTCCGGCAGGCGTCCTTCGCGTTGTTCTTGAGCCCGAACAGCGCCAAGAGGCCGTCGCCCAGAACCTGGTTGGGCTCCCCGCCCGCGGCGATGACCGCTCCGCTGACAGCGTTGAGGAACTGGTTGACGATGAAGACCGTGTCGTAGGGCAACCGCTTTTCGGCGAGCCGGCTCGATCCGCGCATGTCGACGAACATGACGACCACGTAGCGCTCCTCGCCGCTGCGCGTCGGTCCTCTGCGACGGACGTCGGCGATCGTCGCGTGCGGCGGCAGCAGGGGCGCGAAGGCGAGATCCCGGGTCGGGCGCAACTGGCAGGCGAGCCGAACTCCGGCGCCGGCGCGGATGCGGTCGAGCACCGCCTGCTCGGCCGCGCTGATCGGGGGCAGGGCGCTCGGATCTCCGAGAACGCGAATGCGGCAAGTCGAGCAGCGCCCGCGTCCGCCGCACACATGCGCGTGGGGGATGCCGTTGAGGAGGCTCGCCTCGAGCACGCTCAAGCCCCGCCGGACCCGGACGGCGCGATCGGGGTAGGTGAGCAGGATCGATCCGACCCGTTGCTCCCTTAAGCGGCGAAGCCCGCGGGCGAGGATCGCCGCAGCGAGAAGGGCCGCCAATGCGACGAGCGTTTCATTGCGAATGTTGAGGAGAAGGGCGTTCTGATTCGGGGTTCCGACATGATCCGGAGTCAGACTCCGGGCGCGCCAGACAGGACCCTCGGTCAGCCGCAGCGTTTGCCTGCCTCCCTGATAATAGCCGAGCAGCGCGAGCGTCGGCAGCAGCACCGCGAACGACAGGAGGAGGTTTTTCACCCTGGCGTAGCCGGGCTTGAGCTTCAGCCAGAAGTGGACCCCGATGCAGCCGTGGGTCCAGACGACGAGCAGCAGCACAGCCTGCAGAGCTCCGTCCGGAGGCGGGCCGACCCAGAATTTGTACAGCTCTTGCGCATAGCCCTTGTCGGTCCCGAAGAGCTCAACGCCACGCGCGTGCTGACGACATGACTGGTCAGCAGGAACGGAATGCAGAGTCCGAGCCCGAATTGCGCCGCCTCCATCCGGGTCCAGCGGAACTGTCGTCGTTCGTAGAGCGCCCAGAAGCCGAGGCTCAAGTGGATCGTCAGCGCCGCATAGAGACGGATCGCCCCCGGCACCGACTGCCAGATGAGCTTCTGGAGCGCCAGTCCCCCTTCCATCGCGTCGACGGAAATATTTCCAGCGCATGATTGGCGAAATGCAGCGTGACGTAGGCGAACAGGACGAGCCCGCAGGCCAGCCGAAGTCTACGAAGGCTGAGCGGAAATTTGCGCCGCGGCTGGCCGTCCTCGACGTGCGGCATGAGGTCTTTCCCGAATTGGCTGACCCGATCCCCCATCGAATGAAACGCCGTAACGCACCTTACCAGCGGTGAGCTCCGGTGGGCCAGCGAAGGCCGGTCTGTAGACGCGGCCGCGGGCCGCGTCCGCGCTCGCCGAGCGCCGCTACAGAGACCGCGGCGCCGTTCAGCCGTCGTTCAGCCGCGGCGCCGCCTAAGTGAGGCAACGCGGCGGGTCAGGGTCCTCGGGGGCGATTCCAGGGCATCAGGTCCAAAGCGCAACCGCGCTCGCGCCAGCGAGCCTCGCGGTCAACGGGAGCCGTCGCTCGAACAAGGTCGCGTCTACCCGCTGTACGGGTTCCATCACACGCTGCAGCAGATCGTACAGACGTTCAGCAATTCGCAGTTCTTCAACCTGATGTTCGGCGACAGCGTATTCGTCGAGCCCTATCTGCGCTGGGTCGGGTGGAAGCTCGGCCTCGGCGATCAGACCGGCTCGAACTTCGGCAGCGAGCAGGGCCAGGACAACCCGTTCCTGTGCTCGGTCGGCGCCAACACCGTCGCCTCCGACAGTCTGTGGCTCGGCAATCTCACGATGTCGAGCCAGGCGTTCAAGTTCGGCGCCTGCCGCATCGGCGCGCGCAACTTCCTCGGCACAATGGTCTATGTGCCGCCCGGCGCCCGGACTGGCGACAACGTCCTGCTCGCCACCAAGGTGATGACGCCGATCGACGGCCCGGTGCGCGAGAACGTCGGCCCGCTCGGCTCGCCGGCCTTCGAGATCCCGCGCGCCGCCTCGCGCGACCTCGACCTGCTGGCCGCGATCGGCCCCGAGGAGCGGGCGCGCCGCCTGATCCGCAAAACCTAGGTCAACGTGTCCACGATCGCCGGACTCCTCGCGTCGCGCTGGCTCATCCTCTTCATCGGCATCTACGTTTTCGGGTGGACGACAGCCGTCTACGGCGTGGATGATCTGCTTGCGATGATCGTGGCGGCGGGCGTCGTGTTCGCGCTGTCGGTCGGAGCGCTCATTCTCGTCGAGCGCGCCTCGCTCGGCTTTGGCTCGCTGAAGCCGGAGATCGCCACCGTCTACGATCCCGCCTTCTGGCGGGTCGAGCGGCACTGGAAGCTCTCCGACTCGCCGCTTGCCGCCGCCTTCGCCGGAACGCCGATGCGCAACGTCATTTCGCGCCTGCTCGGCGTCAGGGTCGGACGCAGGGTGTTCGACGACGGCTGCATCCCGTCCGAGCGCTCGCTAGTTCATCGATTTTGAGATTCGAATCATATCAGGCGGCCTGGTCGATCCTGTAGGACCAAGTATGGACGACGGGGTGTCGGTTGAACTCATCCATGGCGGCCATGATGCGGTTCTTGAGCTCCTGTTTGGATGCGACGCGGATATGGCGCAGCACCGAGCGGGCGAGCTTGGAGAAGAAGCCTTCGACGAGATTGAGCCAGGAGCCGTGCTTGGGCGTGAAGATGAATTCGAAGCGGCCGGCAGGCTGCTCGGCGAGCCAAGCCTTGGTCTCCTTGGAGATGTGCGCCGAATGATTGTCGAGGATCAGCTTGATCGCCGTATGGCTCGGATAGGCGGCGTCGAGGAGCTTGAGGAATTCAATGAATTCGCGGCTGCGGTGGCGGTCCTTGACGAGAGCGTGGACTTGGCCGGTGAGCAGATCGATGCCGGCCAGCAAGCTGACCGTGCCGTGGCGCTTGTATTCATAGTCGCGCGCGAAGGTCGCATGTCTGCCGGGCTCGGGCGGCAGGTCCGGGGCGGTCGTGGCGATTGCCTGAATGCCGGGCTTCTCGTCGTAGGAGACAATCGCCACCGCATCGCTCGGTTCTTGTTTTGCGGCCGCCGCCGTCTCCTTGATGAGCCTTACTTCGCGATAGACGCACAGAACCTCCGCCATCTTTGCTTGAACTCCGGATCGCGGCGTTCCAGGTAGTAGCGGACCTTGTGCGGCTTTATCTCCTGCTCATTGAGGATTTTGCACAACGTGCCCTGAGCCAGCTTGCCGAGGCAGGCGTGTCCTTCGGCGGGTCCATGCTCGCGCGCATGGCGGGCAAGCAGTCGCGTCGTCCACAATTCGTGCGGATAGCCGAGATCCTTGGCCTTGCGGCAGGCGAGGTCGACAACCCATGCCTTGGCCTCGGCGGTGATCGTCGGCTCCTTGCCGGACCGCGGCCGATCATCGAGCGCCGCCCGCGCACCGTAGACCAGCGCCCGCTCGACACAGCGCGGAACGGTCTGATGGTGCGCGCCCACGGCCCGTCCCACCTGAAAAAAGGATGGCTCGTCCCGGTAGGCCAGCAGCATTCGCGCTCGCTCGACCCGGCTCGCCGGTTCGCTTCGCGAACGGGCAATCGCGCGCAAAGCCGCCAAATCCTCCTCGCTCATCGCCAATTCGATCGCCTTCCGCCGTCCCGCCACGACCTCAAACCTCGCTTCCGAATCAAAGCGCAAAGGCTACAACCCATGTCGAGAAAAATGAATCCTGGGTACGTGATTGGATTCACGGAATCGATGAACTAGTCGAGATCGGCGACGAGGCCAACCTCAACGCGCACAGCATCGTCCAGGCCCATTCGCTGGAGGAGGGCGTGTTCAAGTCCGACTTCGTGCGGATTGCGGGGCAATCCGGCCAAGCTCGTCCATGGCGGCGCGGCGCCATCCTTCGAGACGCCGCCTTCGGCGGCTCCTTGAGGCATGAGGGGAATCGCATACACTGAGACCTCGTCCTGAGGAGCGATGCGAAGCATCGCGTCTCGAAGGACGCGATCGAGGAAGCCGACACAAGTGCCCAGCGGGTCAACTGCAAGCCCCATGAGCGGGGGAGGGGAGCGCGACGACCTCGATCTCGCGCCGCTTCGCGTTCTCCTCGAGCCCTATAGCCTGCTCGTAACGGCGCGGCGGATCCGGCCGGGCGACGAAGCGGCGTTCGCCGATTCCCGGCCCGGGGCGCAGATCGAGCCGCGTCGCGCGAGCGGAGCGGTCCGCATCGCCGCCCGGTCTCTGCTCGGCGAACTCGGCGTCGGCGGCGCTGCGCCGCTGCCGCGCTCGGCGTCCGGCGCGCCTGTCTGGCCGGCGGGGATCATCGGTTCGCTCGCGCATGACGAGACTTTCGCGCTCGCCGCAGCGGCGCGGCGCGGGCGGCTCGTCGGCCTCGGCGTCGACATCGAGCCGGCAGAGCCGCTGCCGGAGGATGTCGACGACCTCATCCTCAGCGATGCGGAGCGAGTCGAGACGGGGGGCGACCGCGTCGCGCAGCGCCTCGTCTTCGTCGCCAAGGAGGCGGTCTACAAGGCGATCCATCCGCTCGACGGAACGTGGCTCGATTTTCCCGACATCGAGATCCGGCTCGCGGAGAAAGTGGCGACGCTGCGGGACGGGCGGCGGCTCCGGCTCATCCCTTTCGCCGGCGAAAGGCTCATCGCGGTCGCGCTCGCAGAGGCGGCCGGCCTCGAGCCTCCTACAGACGGTCGAGCCATTCGGGGTAGCTGAGCCGTTCGCCCCACAAAGGCGGCAACCGCCCGTTCGCTTGCAGGAAAGCGAAAGTCGCGGCAAGCGCGTCGGGCGCCGACCAAAGGCCGCCGAATGCTTCGAAGCCGAGGGTCCACCAGGAGACCGGACGCCCGTCCACGTCGACTTGGGTCAGTTCGAGATTACAGCCGGCCGCAGGCGTGAGGCGCGTCTCCTCATTGGCGTCGACAGGCAATTCCTCGACATCGGTTGCGGCCACCATGTACCTGCGCATCCAGCGGCGCTTGCGCGTGAGGATGCCGTTTTCCGCCACCACCTGCGGCGCCTTCCACTTGCACCAGATCTCGATCCGATCGAGGGGGAACGCAACGTCTCCGGCGGGCGGATCAGGCGGGCTGACGACGGCCACGAGCCCCTTGATCTCGACATCGTCCGGCCGCCCCTCGCGAGCGCCGCGGACTTTGATGCCGATTTCCGTATTGCCCTTCGCATGAAGATATCGGTCGACGCGCCCGCTCTCATCCCCGCCGGGCGGGATCGCCGGCGGGGTCGGTCCTCCATGGAACCACGCGCGCACCTCCGCGGGGCAGGCGTCTCGCCAGAACCACCGGACCTCGGCCGAGAGAAACATGATCGCCTCCTCGAGCGTCGCGCGACTTGGCGCCGGCTTAGTTAGCGCCGACCGCCAGTTTTTTCAGCGGCTTGCGACCCCGTTTAACGTCGAGCCGGAGTCGCCGTTCCACGCGCTGGATGCGGCCTAATAAACTTAAATAATATGTAATAGGTTGCGCCGACCGTTGGAAGCCCTTCGATGGCGCCGCCGGGTCAAATCCGTTCGGCCGGCGCTGCGACCGCCCCGACGCCCTCCTCGGGCTTGGCGGTCCGCAGCCGCGATGGAGGGTAGCCGAACCGGTTCGAAAAGGCCCGAGAAAACACGGTCTGGTCCGAGTACCCGAGCAGATCGGCGATCGAGGCCATCGAGGCGTTCGATTTCGTCAGCAGGTCTGCCGCCATTTCGAAGCGCAAGTCCTGAACGAGCTTCCTGAAGGTCAAGCCTTCCGCGGCGGGGCGTCGCCCGAGCGTGCGCCGATGGACGCCGAGCGCGGCCGCGGCGTTGTCCGCGTTCGGCGTTCCGCCGACGAGCTGGATGCGGGCGATCCGGCGGACGCGGTCGGCTTCGGCGCCGGTCGCCAGCCGGGCCTGCCGGACCAACTCGCTGAGGTAGCGTCGAAGCGTTTCGTTGGACCCGGCGAGCGTGCGCTTCAGCCAGCGCGCTGGAAATTTCACCGCGCCGCAGTCCGCTCCGAAAATAACCTCCGACTTGAACACTTCGAGATAGGGCGCGGGGTTCGCCGGCGCCCGTCTCGGCAGGGTGACGCGGGTCGGGACCCAATCCTCCCCGCAGAGTTGTCGCAACATTTTGGTGATCGCGGCCAGGGAGCCGTCATAGACATGTTCGACGCCCGGCGAAGACGGACGTTCGAAAATGTAGCGCAGGACCGCGCTTTCCCCCTCGGTCGTCAATTCCGCGCGGGCAAACCGGTCGTGTACGTTGAGGAAGCCGATATCAGGTCCTCGATCGCGCTTCCGACATCCGGCGCAGTCTGCGCAAGATGTCCGAAGAGTCCGAGCGTCGACAGCCCGTTGCGGGCGCCCGCGAGCAGGCCGAAATGGGGAAGGCCGGAAATCTTGGCGCAGGTGCGGAGCAGTTGCAGCGCCGCGGCGAGCGGCGCCTCGTTCTCCGGATCGCGGAACAGATCCAAGGTCAGCCCGCAGGCCCGGACGACCGGCTCGGGATCGTGGCCCAGGTCCCGAAGAAGGTCGATAGACGCGCGAAACCCGCCCACGCGAAGCGTCGCGAGACCAATTCCGCGCGGCGCGCGTCGCCGCGGCGCCGCATTGTCGCCAACTGCCAAAACTTCGTCCCCTCGAGCTATTCCGGCGGCTGAGACCTTCATTCTATTCAGTCGATGACGAAAGAGAAGCCGGCCCGATTTAACGCTCGTTTTCGCGTAAAGCGGGACTGCCGTTATGAACGTCAGCAGGGGAAAGCCATGAGAAGGACTGCTCTTTTCGCTCTATTGCCGGTGGCGATGATCGCGACGGCCGGCGTCGCCAAAGCCGATCCGGTCGATCTTTCGGCCTACGACGCAAACGGGTTCCTCGACGTGCAGGAACTCACCTGCGGCCAACCGGCCAATACTTATCAGGAAGACGCGAGTTTGTTGGCCGCATGGTACAGCGGCTGGTATATACAACGGCCTCGCACATAAACACTTTCTCGACTGGAAAAACATCCGCCAAGGCGAGCACCTGGTGATCGTGCACTGTAAAGAACATCCCGATGAGAAGATCATCCACGCCATCGACGTCGTGATCAACGAACTGCGCAAAGCGCATGGGATCAAGGTCGAATAGCAGCTCCGCCGCGCGGAGCCGTCCCAGAAGACTTTGCAGCGATGAAACGAGGGGCAATTGCAACGAAGCGCTTGTTTCCGACTTTGGCGCTCGCGGCCGTATTGCTCGCGGCGACATGCAATGCGCAACAAGCGCTGGCGCAGGAAACCGTGACCTTCACCTGCCTCGCGCCGGCCGGGCATGTTTGTCAGTTCGGGGTGCGGACCGGCGGCACGCAGGTGAATTTCGCGCTGCCCTCCGGCGAGCGAAAAGAAATGCCGGGGATCACTCCGCGTGCCGACACGTACTGCATTTGCGACCCCGGCCCGGGACGCCCGACTGTAAGCAGCCTCGATTGGACCTTTGGTGCCTGGGCTCCTGGCAGGCGGTCCGGCCTGGGGTCAATTCCGAGAACGACATCGAAAAGCGCCTTTTCGCGAAAGGCGGATCGGAACATGCGGACTGACGACGAGACAACCGCTCGATGAAGCCGGCGTCGTCGCCAAACTCGCGAGGCCCATCGAGGGCGCGACCAAACAGCCGGTCACCGCCGAGCAGTGGGAAGACCTCGTCCACGCCAAGGACAATGATCCTAAATCCGGCAGTTGAGCAGTTGAGGCGTAAGCCCTTGACGCGAAAGAAGATTGCCCAACTGCTCCACAATCGGTGAAACCTGCAATTTTCGAAGCTAATTCAAGCGCTTGGCTTGCCGTGGTAATCTCCAACTGCCGGATTTAGGATGATCCGACCCTCGATCCGGCGACCGCGCCGGCGCGCAAGGATCCCAAGTGGGAGAAGTTCTGGACGCTCAAATATTCGGTCGTCGGCGCGTTCAAGATGCCCGAGGAGCGCGCCAAGATTCCCTATGAGGGCGCGATGGAGGGCGGCGGCGATCCGTCGACGCAATATCTCGTCACTTATTATCTCTCGCGAAAGTTTGGCCCGGTCTATGTGATGCGTGGCAAGATGCCGACCTTCCCCAACACCTATTCGGGCGGCGACGGGCGGGGCTTGAAAATCATGCCGGAGGCGCAGACGCAATACTGGTCGCTCGTCGAGCTGCGAGGCCGCGCCCTCGGGCCGGATCGTCGACGGGGTCGCCGACATGCAGGTCCCGCTCGACAAGAACGGCAATTACATCATCGTCGTCAGCCGGCCGGAAGACCGGCCGAACAACGCGACGCTCGAGAACGGCGTCGCTTGGGTCGAATGGAGCCCGCGCGGCGAGGGCGTCGACAGCCCGCTGAACCGCACCGATTTCGGCATGCTGATGCTGCGCATCATGGCCAGCGACCCGAGTTGGGCTCAGAGCCCCGACCACGTAACGAAGCCCGGCGAGGAGGAGGCGGTGATGGGGCCCTACTTGCCGAAGGGCGAGTACACCAACAAGGCGACGTTCGAAGCGAACGGACTGAAATAGCCGAACCGGTTTTTCAACCACGATGAACCGTCATCGCGAGCGAAGCGAAGCAATCCAGGGCCGCCGCCGCAGCCCTTCGATCTTCTGGATTGCTTCGTCGCTTCGCTTCTCGCAATGACGTCACTGCTGCGAGGAAAAGAGGGGAGCGAGGAAAAGAGGGGAGCAAGATGAACTTTCGCGCATCGAGAAGAATGGGCCTTGCGGCGGTGAGCCTTCTCGCGCTCGGCCCGTGGGCGCCCGCGCCGAAGACAATCTGCGCGCCGCCAACGGGCCGCTGCCTGGCGACGTCGCGCTCTACGCAAAGGAACAGGCCTGCGCCGAGGCGCTGAAGACGCCCGGCTATTTCCAGTCGATCAACGCCGCCGAATTCGCCGACGCCGAGCGCAGCGGCGTCTACCCTTGCGCGACCTTCACGGGCGCCTTCGACGGCCCCAATCAGGTCTACGCTTGGCATAGTCAGGACTCCCTATCAGGGCGTCTCGTTCATCAACAACCGCAGGCCCGGTGAAATCTGCCTCACCGGCAGCGACCTGCCGAAGCTCAACGGTCCCGTCGCGCCGGGGCCGTTCGTCGCCAAGGCGGACGCTGCGACCGGCAAGGAGATCTGGCGCACCTATCTCGACAACGCCAACGTCTCCGGCCACTGGATCGCGGTCCTCAATCTGAACATCCTGCCGAGCGGCAACGTCCTGATCGCCTGGTCGAACCATGTCGCGGTCCTCGACGGCGATGACGGCCGCGTCGTCGCCGCCAATACCCTGCCGACCGGCCCGGCGCCGGTCGACGACACGAGCTACAAGCACGTGACCATCGCCCCTGACGGCACGATCATCCTGAAGGACCAGACCCGGCCGATCGGCGAGAAGGGCCAGGGCAGTTTCGCGATGATCAAGGGCGTGCAGCAGGGCCTCGAGCAGCCGACCTCGATGATCGTCGCGGTCGACCCGAACACGCTAAGAATCCTCGACAGCATCGAGATGCCGGAACCCGCCAGCGTTCCCCACAGCATCACGACGTTCGACGGCAAGATTGCGATCTATGTGGCGGCGCATGTTCATGCGTTCCGCTACTTCTGGGACCCGGCGGCGAAGAAGCTCTCGCAGGATAAGTCCTGGGTCGTCTCCTATCTGCAGCCCGGTCAGAGCGACGGGACCGCGCCGAGCATCATGGGCGACTGGATCGTGATCCAGAACAACGGCGTCGGCAGCAAGACGAAGTCGTCGAGCGTGGTCGCGATTAATCAGAAGGATCCGACGAAGATGACGTCGGTCTTTCCATTCGGTCAGCTCGAGCGCGGCGAGCAGAGCTTCGCCCCGCCGAAGAACGGCTCCGACGCCGAAAACAATATGGTCTATTCGCAGGACCTCGGCGTCGGCAAGGTCGCCGGCATCAAGCTCGATCCGGCGACCGGCGCCATGAAGACGGTCTTCGTCGTCGGCGATCGCACGACCTGCCTTGTCGCGCTGGTCGGGCCGAAGGAGAAGCGCGTCATGCTGACCTCGAACCAGCGCCACGACTTTCCCTTCGAGCCGATGATGCTGGCGCTGGGAACCGGCCTCTACAAGGAGCAGGTGCGCTGGCGCGAAGCGGCGACGGGGCGACTCATCGCGGAATCGGACTTCTTCGAGCCGATGTCGCCGAACACGGCGGTGACGCCGGGCTTCGGCGGGCGGGTCTACTATCCGACCGACAAGGGCTTCATCGTCCGCAGATTGCGGGAAAGCCCTGACTCCGAGCGGCCCCCTCATGCTCGCTCGCGATCGCCCGAGCCCTCAATCCTCGGGGTCGTGAAGAACCTCGCGAACCTTTTCGGCGAGCTCGTCGGCCGTATACGGCTTCTTGAGCCATGCCCCCGCCTTCAGCCCGAGGCTCGCGATCGCCGGCTCCGCATAGCCGGAGGTGAAGAGGACCTTGATGTCGGGCTTGATCGACAACGCCGCCTGCGCGAGCTCATAGCCGGTCATGCCGCCGGGCATCACCATGTCGGTGAAGATCATCGCGACCTCGGGCCGGGCCGCGAGCTGAGCCATCGCGGCCGCGCCGTTGTCCGCTTCGATGACATCGTACCCCAGGCTTCTCAGCCGCTTGCTCAGGACCCGGCGTAGGCGCGGATCGTCCTCGACCAGGAGAATGGTCTCTGTGCCCTGCAGCAGACCGGCCTCCGGCGCTTCGACGGCGCGCGGTGCTGCTCTCGCCTCGACGTTCTCGGCCAGAGGCAGGAAGACGCGCACGCTCGTTCCCTGCCCCAATTCGCTATAAATCTGGATGTTCCCGCCCGACTGCTTGACGAAACCATAGACCATGCTCAGGCCGAGGCCGGTGCCGGCGCCGGTCGGTTTGGTAGTGAAGAAGGGCTCGAACGCCCGCCGGCGCACCTCTTCCGACATGCCGGTTCCGGTGTCGGTGACCGTGATCAGGACATAACGGCCGGTGCGGATGTCCGGGTATGTCTGCGCATAGTCGGCGTCGAGCCGCACGTGGGTGATTTCGATCGTCAGTCGTCCGCCGCGAGGCATCGCGTCCCGGGCGTTGATCGTCAGGTTCAGCAGGGCGTTCTGCAGTTGCGACGAGTTGACCACCGCGAGATGCGCCGATCCAACGACCACGATCCGGAGCTCGTTCGCTTCGCCCAGCGTCCGCCGCAGGAGGTCGGCGAAAGTGGAGACGAGAGGCCCGACGTCGGTCGGTTTCGGATTGAGGGTCTGACGTCGGCCGAAGGCGAGGAGCTGGGCGGCCAGCTTCGCGCCCTCCTGCGCCGCCTCCAGGGCCTCTTTGACATACTCGCGCTGCTCGGTATCGCCGAGACGCGGGTAGAGTATCTCCAGGTTGGCGATGATCGCCGTCAGGTGATTGTTGAAATCGTGGGCGACGCCGCCGGTGAGCTGGCCGACCGCCTCCATCTTTTGCGACTGCCGGAGTTCCTCCTCCATCTTCTGGCGGCTCGTGAGGTCGCGAACGAAGCCGGTGAAAATCCTTTCTCCGTCCGCCCGCGCCTCCCCGACGGCGAGCTCCATCGGGAAGACTGCGCCGTCCTTGGTGAGGCCCTTCACCAGCCGGCCGTAGCCGATGATCCGCGCCTCGCCGGTCCTCAGATAATTGGCGATGTAGTTGTCGTGCTCGGCCCGGTAAGGCTCAGGCATGAGCATCCTGACGTTGCGGCCGATCACTTCCTCAGGACGATATCCGAACAATCTCGCCGCCGCGGCGCTGAAGGACGTCACGAGGCCTCGCTCGTCGATCACGATCATCGCCTCGGGGACGGTATCGAGGATCGACCGCAGATGCGCCTCGCGCGTCGCGAGGTCCGCCTGGGCCCGCTTCAGTCCGGTGATGTCGCTGTTGTTCTGGAGCACGAAACGGATGGCGTCGTCGTCGGACTTTCGCGCGACCCAGAGGCTGGCGATCGAGACGGCCGATCCGGATTTCGTCAGATGTTCGATTTCGCCTTCCCAGCTGCCGCGCTCGCGAAGCGCCGCGATGATCTCGCTCCGCGGCAGGGGATATCGGGTCTTCAACAGATGGTGGACGATCTGTCCGAGGGCTTCCTCTCTGCTCCAGCCGTAGAGGCGCTCGCAGCCGGTCGTCCAGTGGAGGATTTTGCCATCCAAGTCATGGATGATGACGTTGGCAAGATCCAGGATATTCGCGAGAGAGGCGAATTCGGCAATCACGGCCGATCTCTTCTTTTCACGGTCGTCGTTACGCGAGTTTCTCGATTGGCCGGGCGCGCTCGCCCGGGCAACGGAAGCCTCCCGACTGCGATCAAACCATGCCGCGTGATGCTTGTCACCATCGACGATAATGCTGCGCGGCCGAGTGAAAAAGCCTGCGATAAATGGCAATGAGGTCGATGTCTTCGCCGCGCCGTTGTAACTCCCAGGCCAAGCCTTCCAGATGGTGGGACGCGTGAGGAAGGGCCTCGGCGGATGCCGTGATGAGCGGACGGCGGCCTCCGTAGACGCGGTCGTTGACCGCGTCAGCTGCGCTCCGCGAGCGCGGCTACAGTCCGGGAACCCCTCCATTCCTGCGCGCGTTGCCGGCCCGAGCAACGAAGGCGGCTGGTCATGAAGGTTTTGGTCGCGGGGGCGACGGGCGCGGTCGGGAGCCGTCTCACGCCGCTGCTCGCGACGGCGGGTCATCGGGTCGCGGGACTCACGCGGTCGCCGGGGAAAGTCGAGGCGCTGCGCCGAGCCGGCGTCGAGGCGAGGGTGGTCGACGCCTTCGACAGAAACGCCGTCAGAGCGGCCCTCCGGGAAGCGCGACCCGAAGTGGTCGTTCACGAAATGACTGCGCTTCAGAATGCGAGCGACCTCGTTCACTTCGATCGCGCCTTTGCGACAACCACCCGGCTGCGAACCGAGGCGCTGGACCATCTCATTGCGGCGGCCGCGGGAAGAGCTCGGCTGGCGGCCGGCCTATGCCTCCTGGCGGCAAGGCTTTGCCGAGGTGATCGCGTCCGGCGCGTGAGCCGGGAGTTTGGGACGTCGCGCCTCGCCGCCCTCACGCCGTCGGGGCTCCCGCAGCGTCGCGATCAGATCGAGGAATTCGGTCAAGGATTCCAGCTCCGCAAGGGCCTTGCGACGCAAATCTCCCGTCAGTTTGGGCAATCGTCCCCTCAGTTCGGCGATTTGGTCCTCGAACGCCGCAAGAAGCACATCGCTCATCATTAACTCCAACTTCATCCTTCAACGGGCGGATGATGCTCCTAGTTTATATGTTAGGGGCTGCTCGAAGCGGCGTCTGTGACGCACATCACACATCCGACCCTCGGACGGGTCCGGCTGCGCCTCGAACCACGGGTTTGCATGGTTTGGTCAATCGAGGCCAGCCCCCTCGCGGGTCCTTCACCAAATGTTGAAATGAAAGGTCGCGCGCCCGCCGTATGTTCGGGCCTACCCTCTGGAAACGAATTTGTGCCGGTAATTGCGAGTTGGTATCAGGACCGGGCTCTACGCCTTTGGTGCGCCAGAAGAGGAGCGTCATGCGCAACGGGGAAGCCGAACACGTCGTGCTGTCGCGGGGGTGGCTCGCGCATCAGCCGCCGGCGTTCCAGGCGGCCGGGCGCGGCTCGCGTCGTTCGCCGAGGGCGAGCATGTCTTCGACGTCGGCGACCAAAACCGCGGCGTCTATGGCGTCGTTCAGGGGGCGGTGGCCGTGTACGTGCCTGACCGTGGCGCCAACCTCAGGCTGGGCCATGTCGCCCGCCCGGGCGCCTGGATCGGCCACTGGCAGGTGATGACCGGCCGCCGGCGGTTCCTGATTTTCCGCGCCACGGAACCGACGGTCGCGTTCCAGGTCTCCTTTTCCGCGCTGAACGAAATCGCCGGGGAGGACCGCGCGTGGGCGCGCAGCGCCAACGCGCTCATGGACTTCACCGTCGACGTCGCCGTCGCCGCGGTCGGCGATCTCCTGATCCCGGATTCCGGGCGGCGGCTCGCGGCGACGATGCTGCGCGCTGCGGGCCTCGACATGGATGGGCGCCCGTCGAAGCCGGTCCGCCTGCGGTTGGCTGCATC
This sequence comes from uncultured Alphaproteobacteria bacterium, assembly GCA_963758335.1. Classification (GTDB taxonomy): domain Bacteria; phylum Pseudomonadota; class Alphaproteobacteria; order Rhizobiales; family Beijerinckiaceae; genus Roseiarcus. The sequence goes on from CAVWVF010000007.1 coordinate 286,161, forward strand.
CGAACTCGGCGAAATGGCCAATGTGTCGAGGCGCGCCGTGGGCGGCATTTTGGCGCGGTTCGAGTCGACGGGCTGGATTGCCGCCGGCGACAATCAGTTCACGATCGCCGACCCAAAGGCGCTCGCAGCCTTCGCCGCCGAAGAGCGTTGAGCCCGTTCGACGAACGTCGTAGCTCCCAAGGCGGTCGCCAAGAGCAGGAGCAACCCGCTTCCGTCCTCATCCTGAGGCGCCCTTTGCCGAAAGGCAAAGGGCCTCGAAGGATGCTCGCTGCCCCGAGTTCGGCGCCCTCGTCCCCTCGACAAGCTCGGGGCAGGCTCTTCGAGACGCCCGCTTCGCGGGCTCCTCACGATGAGGCGTTATGGCGCGACGCCGTAGCTCTCATGATGGAACGCCGCCTCGATAGTGGCCTCGCCGGCCTCGCGCCAACCATTTCTTGCGTCTTTGGCGTTGTACCGGAGGCCCCATGCGGTGCACGATATCCGACACGCGGCCGATCGCATGGGCGCGGGAAGGAGGACATGATGAAAATCGCATTTTTCGGCGCCGGGCTGATGGGGGCGGGCTTCATTCGCCGCATGCTGGAGAACGGCCATCAAGTCAACGTCTGGAACCGCGATCCGGCCAAGGCGAAGGCGCTCGAGGTCGACGGCGCGAACGCATTCGCCGACCCGGCGGGGGCGATCGCGGGCGTCGAGCGCATTCATCTGTCGCTCGCGGACGACGCCTCTGTCGCTCGCGGACGACGCCTCGGTCGATTCCGTGCTCGAGCCGCTCGCGGGGTCGATCCCGGCCTCGACCTTCATCATCGACCACACGACGACGGCGCCGACGCCGACCGTCGAGCGGATCGCGCGCTGGGCCGGGCGGGGTGAAGTCTTCATCCATGCGCCGGTGTTCATGACCCCCGTCAATACGCGCGAGGGGATCGGCATGATGCTCGTCTCGGGCGACCCCGGCCAAATCGCCGCCGTCCTGCCGGAACTCGAGGCAATGACCAGCCAAGTGATCAACCTCGGGGCGAAGCCCGGCGTCGCCGCCGCTTTCAAGCTCTTCGGCAATCTGGCGATCATCGGCATGATGGGCGTCGTCGGGGATGTCGTGCGGCTCGCCCATGCGGCGGGAGTCGCGCCGGTCGACGCGGTCGCGCTGTTCCGACAGTTCAATCCGGGCGAGCTCTTGGCGTCGCGCGCCGCCAAGGTCGCCTCCGGTCCCTACGAGCCGCCGTCGTTCACCGCAGATGGCGCGCAAGGACGTGCGCCGCGCGGGCGGTGCGAATGGCGACTTCGCCGCGATGAGAAGTTTTCGGAAGGGCGGCGTCGGGTTCTCAGATTTTCGTCGGAGAATTCTGCACCCGGATCAGGGGCGCCGTCCAATCGGCAGGGTGCGGTTTCTTCCTGCCGGGCGGTGCCCGGGCCGCCGACATCCCGATGGCTCGGGCGGGTTCGCAAATGGTGGAACAGTCCTACGGAGCACCGGATGAGGCGTATCGACCGAGCGTGGACGCGCGTTGCGAGCGTCTGAACGTCTCGAGTCGACGTGAAGCGGTCAGTGCAAGATCGCGCATGGTGTGACGGGCGTCACAGCCGGCGCCCTCGAGATCGCCCACTGTCTCAACACTGTTCGCCCGACGGGTTCGGCGGGATGGGATCGTCTAGGCGTCGGTCCGTGATTGCCAGGAACCCCCAGATGTCGCAGAGTGGGCTTGACCCGGCGGCCATCCGGGGGATGTCGGAACATATGCATTTGCGACTTCGCCGGTGAAAGCGGCCTCAAGCAGATGGCGTATCTCGAACCACATTTCGATCCCGACGTGTTCGTCAGCTATTCCCATGGCGATCCGCGCGGAGCCGGCAACTCGCCCTTGAAGACGTGGACGCACGCCCTCCTCCGCAAATTGGAGAGCCAGATACTTTCTCTGGATACGGAATACGACGCGCTCCACGTCTGGATGGATGAGCAAATTGATCCGACAGCCACTCTAACGGCTGAGCTACGTGATAAAGTTAGCGCATCGGGCGTGCTGATCATCGTGATGTCGAAGCGCTACCTCGCTTCGAGTTGGTGCCGCGACGAGCTCGAGTGGTTCCGTAAGCAAATCCGGGATCGCGCCGGCGAGCATGGCCGCGTCTTCGTGATCCGCGCGCAGCGGACGGACACGGCCGCTTGGCCGGACTTTCTGCGCGACGAGCGCGGCAATGCGATGCCCGGCTTTTCGTTCTACGATCCGGAGAACGGGGTTCCCTGGGGCTGGCCTGATCTGCGCGAGACCCCGCGCGACTTCGTCAAAGAAATGTGCCGGCTGCAATCGGTCTTGACCAAGCGGCTGCGCGAACTGCGCGATCGGGCCGAAAAGCGCGCGCAGGTCGAGGCGGCGAAACCGGCAATGGCCCCACCATCGGGCGCCCGCCGCATCTACCTTCACGCCCCCTCGGATTGTGAGCCGGCGCGCGACGATATCAGTCGCGTCCTCGCGCAAGACGGCATCGTGCCGCTGACGGCACACGCGAGCGCGAGCGGCGGCCTGGCGGGTTGGCAGCGCGACAGCGGCGCGCGGATGGAGGCCGCCAAGCGCTGCGAGGCGCTCGCGCTGCTGCGTCCCGACGACGGTGACCGTTTCGTCGGCGATCTCCTCGACATCGGCGTCGACGAGCGCGCCCGCATCGCCGACGCGCGCGGCGCGCCGCTGCCCTGCGCGGTGCTCGACAAAACCGGGGCGAGCCTGCCCATCGACGTCGCGTCGTTCGGCATCGAACGTTTCGACGTCAGTCGCGGGAACTGGCGCGGCGAATTTCGCCAGTGGCTCGACGCGGCGCGCCTCCAGCGGGGCCAAGCGAGTCCATGATAGTGGCGCAGATCGCCGCGGAACGGCCGTCCCAACCCTATCCCGGCCTGCGGCCCTTCGAGGCGAACGAATGGCCGATCTTCTTTGGCCGCGAGCGCATGATCGACGAAGTGATCGAGCGACTTGGGCGGGATCGCCTCGTCGTCATCCATGGCGCCTCTGGCTCCGACAAGTCGAGCCTCGTTCGGGCGGGCGTCATGCCGAAGCTCGCGCGCCAACATCTGCGCCATGGCGCGCCCTGGCTCACCTGCGCGCTGCGCCCCTCGGGGGGCCCGCTTTGGAATCTCGCGACCGAATTGGCAAAGCTGGAACAGCGCGGCGACGATCTCGCCCGCATCGAAGCAATTCATGGCCTATTCAACCGCCGTGAGGCGACGCTGGCGTCGGTCGCGGGCGCGCTCGAAGGGCTTGCGGGGAAGAGCTTGTGCGTGCTGGTCGACCAGTTCGAGGAGCTTTTCCGATACGAAAAGGAGACGAGCCGCGAGGCGGCGGAGCTGTTCGTCGAGCTGATCGGCCGCACGGCGACGACCGTGGACGGCGAGCCCTCGAAGGATGCGGCCGAGGTGCATGTCATCGTCACGATGCGCTCGGAATTCCTCGGGGAATGCGCGCGGTTTGATAGGCTCGCCGAGACGATCAATCGAACGCAATATCTCATGCCGCGCATGGACGACGACGCGCTCATGCGCGCGGTGCGCCGTCCCGCGCAAATGTACAACGGCGCTATCGAAGAGGCGCTGGCCGCGCGGTTGATCGCCTCGGTTCGCGGCCGCGAGGACGAACTGCCGCTGTTGCAGCATGGCCTCATGCTGATGTGGGAAGAGGCTGCGCGCGGCAAAACGGGCGAGGCGATCGTGCTCGACGACGCCATGGTCGAAAAGGCCGGCGGCCTCGCCGAGCTTCTCTCGGGCCATGCAGATCGGGTGATGTACGCGGCAGCGCCCGACGCGCGGCGCGCGGGCCTCGTGGAGGCGATGTTTCGCGAACTGACGGATGTCAACGCGGAAGGCTCGGCGATCCGCCGGCCGCGCGCCTTGCGCGATCTCGCCGCCGTCGCCGGCGCGACGCCGGAGGAATTGCGCCCCCTCATCGACGCCTTTCGCGCGCCCGGCGTCTCCTTCCTGACGCCCTACGCGCCCGCGCCGCTGAACGAAAAGACGGTCGTCGACATCAGCCACGAGGCGCTCATCCGCTGCTGGCGCCGGATCGCGTCGCCAAAGGACGGATGGCTGAGACGGGAATTCGACGACGGCCTCGCCTGGCGCTCGTTGCTCGTCGAGGCCAAGGCGTTCGAGAAGGATCAAGGCCGCGTCCTGTCGGCGGCGGCGACCGAGGACCGATCGAAGCTGTTTGCCGCGCGCGGCGAAGCCTGGAGCCGTCGTTACGGCGGCGGCTGGCCGCTGGTCGGGAATCTGTTGGAGGCGAGCCGAAAGGCGGTGGCACGGACGCGGCTGAGAGAGCGGATAGGCGCAGCAACGATGGCCGCGCTGACCATCGGCGCGGTGGGGTTGGCGTGGGTCAGTTGGTTCGAATGGGGCAAAGCCGACCAGAATGACCGGCTCGAGCGCATCTTCGTCGACGGCGTCTTGGACGTTAGTAAGGCGCGTTCGCTCGATTTCGTAGCGACTAGGCAAGTCGTACTGGCGCAAATGCGAACAATAGCCGAGCACGGAAACGATGTGGCGGCAAAAATGATGGCCGTGATTTATTATAAAGGTCTTGGCGTTGCTCGAGATTATGACAGTGCGATCACATGGTATAGGAAGGCGGCAGAAAAAAATGTTATTGCCATGCGGAACCTAGGACATGTGTATGAAAACGGCGATGCCGTACCTCTGGATCACGTGAAAGCGAAGCAATGGTTCGAAAAGGCCGCCGCGGCCGGCGACGCATTAGCCATGCGGGATATCGGCTTTCTCTACTGGTTTGGTAACGCCGTGCCGCAAGACTACGCCAAGGCGCGCGAATGGTTCGAAAAGGCCTTCGCCGGGGGCGATCCGGGCGGTGCGACCGGAGTAGGATTTCTCTATGACAAGGGCTGGGGTGTGCCGCAAGACTACGTCAAGGCGCGCGAGTGGTACGAGAAGGGCGCCGCCGGCGGCAACGCCTTCGCCATGCGCGATCTCGGTCTTCTCTGTGAGAACGGCCATGGCGTCCCGCAGGATTACGCCAAGGCGCGCAAATGGTTCGAAAAGGCTTTCGCCGCGGGCGATGCGGGCGGTGCACTGAACCTAGGGCTTCTCTATCACAACGGCCATGGCGTGCCGCAAGACCACGCCAAGGCGAAGGAGTGGTACGATAAGGCGCGGGAATGGGACGAAAAGGCTTTCGCCGGGGGCGATGCAGGGTCTGCGACCGCGGTAGGATTTCTCTATGTGAACGGCCAGGGCGTGCCGCGAGATTACGCCAAGGCGCGCGAATGGTTCGAAAAGGCCGCCGCCGGCGGCGATAAAGACGCGATGACCAACCTCGGCGCTCTCTATGACAACGGCGAGGGAGTATCGCGAGATTACGCAAATGCGCGCGAATGGTTCGAAAAGGCCGCCGCCCTCGGCGAGACAGGCGCGATGCTCGATCTCGGTCTTCTCTATCACAACAGCCAGGGCGTGCCGCAAGACTACGCTAAGGCGCGCGAGTGGTACGAGAAGGGCGCCGCCGGCGGCAACGCCTTCGCCATGCGCGATCTCGGTCTTCTCTGTGAGAACGGCCACGGCGTGCCGCAAGACTACGCCAAGGCGCGCGAATGGTACGAAAAGGCCGCCGCCGCCGGCGTTACGGCGGCTATGATCAATCTCGCTCATCTCTATGAGAAAGCCCGGGGCGTGCCGCAAGACTTCGCCAAGGCGCGCGAATGGTACGAAAAGGGCGCCGCCGGCGGCGATGCGGGCGCGATGCTAGGTCTCGGCCTTCTCTATGACAACGGCCAGGGCGTGCCGCAAGACTACGCCAAGGCGCGCGAATGGTTCGAAAAGGGCGCCGCCGGCGGCGATGCGGGCGCGATGCGCGCTATCGGATTTCTCTATGAAAACGGCCAGGGTGTGCCGCAAGACTACGCCAGGGCGCGCGAACGGTTCGAAAAGGCTTTCGCTGGGGGCGATGCCGACGCTGCGACCGCGGTAGGGTTTCTCTATGATAAGGGCTGGGGCGTGCCGCAAGACTACGCCAGGGCGCGCGAATGGTTCGAAAAGGGCGCCGCCGGCGGCGACGCGGGCGCTATGAACAATCTCGGTCTTCTCTATGACAACGGCCAGGGCGTCCCGCAAGACTACGCCAAGGCGCGCGAATGGTACGAAAAGGCCGCCGCCGCCGGCGTTGCCCTCGCTATGCGCAATCTCGGCGTTCTCTACGACAACGGCTGGGGCGTGCCGCAAGACTACGCCAAGGCGCGCGAGTGGTACGAAAAGGCCGCCGCCGGCGACGCCGGCGCCATGACCAACCTCGGCGTTCTATATGACAACGGCCAGGGAGTATCGCAAGATTACGCAAAAGCGCGGGAATGGTTCGAAAAGGGCGCCGCCGGCGGCGACGTCACAGCAATGCACAATCTCGGCGTTCTCTACGAAAACGGCCGAGGCGTGACCCAAGACTACGCCAAGGCGCGCGAATGGTATGAAAAGGCCGCGGCCGGCGGCGACGCCGGCGCTATGAACAATCTCGGTCTTCTCTATGAGAAAGGCTGGGGCGTGCCTCAGGACTACGCCAAGGCGCGCGAATGGTACGAAAAGGCCGCCGCCGGCGGCGACGCCACCGCAATGCACAATCTCGGGAACTTCTATCGCGATGGCCAAAGCGTGCCGCAAGACTACGCCAAGGCGCGCGAATGGTTCGAAAAAGGCGCCGCCGGCGGCAATGCAGCCGCGATGAAGAATCTCGGCGTTCTCTACGAAAACGGCCAAAGCGTGCCGCAAGACTACGCCAAGGCGCGCGAATGGTACGAAAAGGCCATCGCCGGCGGCGATGCCGGCGCTATGAACAATCTCGGTCTTCTCTATGACAACGGCCAGGGCGTCCCGCAAGACTACGCCAAGGCGCGCGAATGGTTCGAAAAGGCTGCCGCCGAAGGCGATGCGGCCGCGATGACCAATCTCGGTCTCCTCTACGAGAACGGCCGAGGCGTGCCCAAAGACTACGCCAAGGCGCGCGAATGGTACGAAAAGGCCGCCGCCGGCGGCAACGCGGGCGCTATGCTTAATCTCGGAAACTTCTATCGGGATGGCCACAGCGTGCCGCAAGACTACGCCAAGGCGCGCGAATGGTTCGAAAAGGCCGCCGCCGCCGGCGATACAGGCGCGGCAGCGAACCTAGGATCTCTCTATGAAATGGGCCAGGGCGTGCCGCCAGACTTCGCCAAGGCGCGCGAATGGTACGAAAAGGGCGCCGCCGCGGGCGATACCATCGCGACGATGAATCTCGGCGTTCTCTATTACAACGGCCGAGGCGTCCCGCAAGACTACGCTAAGGCGCGCGAATTGTTCGAAAAGGCCGCCGCCGCCGGCGTGGGGGGCGCCATGAGCAATCTCGGGGTTCTCTATGAAAATGGCCAGGGCGGGCCGCAAGACTATGCCAAGGCGCGCGAATTGTTCGAAAAGGCCGCCGCCGCCGGCAATGCCCTCGCTATGCGCAATCTCGGCGTTATCTATGAAAACGGCCAGGGCGTGCCGCAAGACTACGCCAAGGCGCGCGAATGGTTCGAAAAAGGTTTCGCCGGCGGCGATGCGGACGCTGCGACCTGGCTAGGGGTTCTCTATGACAACGGCCAGGGAGTATCGCAAGATTACGCCAAAGCGCGGGAATGGCTCGAGAAGGGCGCCGCCGGTGGCGACGCCCTCGCCATGCGCGATCTTGGCATTCTCTATTACAGCGGCCGGGGCGCGCCGCAAGACGACGCGAAGGCGCGGGAATGGTTCGAAAAGGCCGCCGCCGCCGGCGATGTAGACGCGACCAAGGCTCTGGCTGAATTAAAGTGGCGACCCGATCGGAACGCCATCGCCGAGGCCCACCGCTCAGGCCGCTACGCCGACGCGCTGGGGCTCGAGGAGGGCTTGGCGCGCGCGATCGAGGCCGACGAGATGAAGAACGCGGGCAAGCCAGGTCCCGAAACGGCCAGGGCGCTCGGGAATGTGAGTGCGGAAGCCCTCTTCGCGCACGAATTCCCGCGCGCCCTCGCCGCCGCCGAACGTGCGCATTTGCTCGACCCCGATCTATTGTGGCTCGAAATCAATCATGCCCACGCGCTGATGTTCCTTAATCGCACCGACGAGGCGCGCGCGCTGTACCTCTCTCATAAGGACGAACCGGTCGGCGACGACGACAACAAGGCTTGGCGCCAAGCAATCGCTGAGGATTTTGCCGAATTCCGCAAAGCCGGGCTCGTCAACCCCTTGATGGAGGAAGTCGAGGCCGCCTTGGCCGCCAAAACGCCGTAACGGGGCCGCGCTCGAAACGCGCGGAGCCGATTATATCGAGCCGCTCCGGAAACACTCTGCCCCCATGTTTCTCCCCGTCCTGACCGCCGGCGCCGCCGAGCAGTCGCGTTCAAAAGCACGATCTGGCCTCATTGAACGCCGCCAAACTCCGGCGCCTTCCGCCGCGTCCAATTGTTGCAAGCCTGAATGATGCGGGAACGGCTCCACGAGGCGTCGGGTCGCACGCGCTGTCTCTGACGGAAAGCCGTTAATGTATTTTCGAAGTGAGGCTAACTAAGAGGATTTTAGCCAATCGCAAAGCCGTCGGGCGTAGCGGCAGGGGGCTTTGGCGCGGACGAAATGGCCGTGCTGCGCCTTCCGACGCCGCCACAAGCTCGAATCGACATTTATTACGCTAAATCAAATGGATACAACGATATTTGCATGAAGCGGGCGGCAGAGCCGATTTTCGCCGTTTTTCGCACGCTCCACCCGCCTGTTCCTTCCCTGTTACGAGCGAATTGCTTCCCTGATACGTTCCTGTTATCTTCCCTGTTATTCTTGCCCGACGCACATGCGGATCGTCTCGGAAATCATTGTAAATAAACGTTTTTCCGCGGCCAAGTTTCGGCCAAAAGACGTGCTTCTCTCTTTTTTCTCCCTGTTAGCAGGGAGAAAAGGTGAAGCTCGCAGCCCTGCCGACCCTCTTGGCGTTCACCCTCCTCCGAGCCGCTTCAGCCAAAGCTTCGCCTGCCGCCTGACGTTGGCCGGCGCCGTGCCGCCGTAGGACGCGCGGCTCTTCACCGAGCGCTCGACGCCGAGCACCTCGAACGCGTCCTCGGTGATGCGCGGCTCGACGCTCTGCATGTCCGCGAGCGGGAGCTTCTCCAGCGCGACGCCGCGCTCGGCGGCGAGCGCCACGATGCGGCCGGTCGCGTGGTGCGCCTCGCGGAACGGCATCTTCAGCGCCCGCACTAGCCAGTCGGCGAGGTCGGTCGCGGTGGCGTAGCCCGCGCCCGCCGCCGCCTTCATCCGCCTGGCGTCGGGGGTCATGTCCAAAACCATGCCGGTCATCGCGGCGAGGCAGAGGGAGAGCGTCTCGAGCGCGTCGAAAACCCCTTCCTTGTCCTCCTGCATGTCCTTGGAATAGGCGAGCGGCAGGCCCTTCATCACGGTCAAGAGGCCGACGAGCGCTCCGACCACCCGGCCGGTCTTGCCGCGCACCAGTTCGGCCGCGTCCGGGTTGCGCTTCTGCGGCATGATCGAGGAGCCGGTCGAGAAGGCGTCGGAGAGCCTGACGAAGCCGAACTGCGGCGTCGTCCACAAGACGATCTCCTCGGCGAAGCGCGACAGATGGGTCGCCGCGATCGCCGCGGCGCCGAGCGCCTCGAGGGCAAAGTCGCGGTCGGCGACGCTGTCGAGCGAATTGGCGGTCGGCCGGTCGAAGCCGAGCGCCTTCGCCGTCATCTCCCGATCGATCGGGAACGAGGTCCCGGCGAGGGCCGCGGCGCCGAGCGGACATTCGTTGAGGCGCTTGCGGGCGTCGCGAAAACGGCCGGCGTCGCGGGCGAGCATCTCGACATAGGCGAGCAGATGATGGCCGAAAGTGACCGGCTGGGCCGACTGGAGATGCGTGAAGCCCGGCATCGCCATGCCGGCGGCCTCGAGCGCGCGGGCGGCGAGGGCTTTCTGGAGCTCCGCGATCTCCAGCATCAGCCGGTCGATCGCATCCCGCACCCACAGGCGGAAATCGACCGCGACCTGGTCGTTGCGCGAGCGCGCGGTGTGAAGCCGGCCGGCGGCGGGGCCGATGATCTCGGCGAGCCGGCTCTCGACGTTCATATGGATATCTTCGAGCGCGCGCGAGAAGGCGAAGGTCCCCGCCTCGATTTCGCCCTTGACTTCAGCGAGACCCTTGGCGATGGCCTCGGCGTCGGCGGCCTCGACGACGCCCTGGCGCGCGAGCATCGCGACATGGGCCTCGGATCCCGCGATGTCCTGGACGGCGAGCTTGCGGTCGAAGTCGATCGAGGCGTTGATTTCCTCCATGATCTCGGCCGGGCTCGCGGCGAACCGGCCGCCCCACATCGCGTTGCTCATGAGACTTTCGCCCTGGATGGTTCGAGAATGACGACAAAAGGAAATCCGCCGCGTCGGCTTCTCCTGCCGGCCGCGCTTGGCGTCCTTGCGGCCCTCGCCGCAGGCGTCGTCCTATACGGGACGCTCGCGCCGGCCGGCAAGGTCGCAGACGCCTGTCCCCCCGCCTCGAAAGCGCTGGCGACGAAACTTCAGCCGCTCGCGAGGGGCGAGGTCGCGGCGGTCGCAATCGCCTCTGAGCCGAGCCGGGCCCTGCCGCTCGTCTTCGAGCGCCCCGACGGATCGAAGGCGACGCTCGCCGATTTCCACGGAAGAGCGGTGCTCCTCAATCTGTGGGCGACTTGGTGCGTGCCCTGCCGCGTCGAGATGCCGGCGCTCGACCGGCTGGAGGCCCAAGCGGGCGGGCCGGGCTTCGAGGTCGTGGCGATCAATGTCGACACCGCGCGTCTCGAGCGTCGCGCCGCCTTCCTCGACGGCGTCGGCGTGAAAGCCCTCGCGCGCTACGCCGACCCAAGCGGCGACGCCTTCGAAACCTTCCGCAAGGGCGACAAGGCGCTCGGCTTGCCGGTGACGATGCTGATCGACAGGGACGGGTGCGAGATCGGCTCCGCCGCCGGAGCGGTCAGATGGGATTCGGACGGCGCCGAGGCGCTCGTCGACGCGCTCAAGAAGGGGTGAGTCGCAACGGCGTTACGCAGCCGCCGCCCGGTGAGGCCGTCGGCCGGCTCCGAGGAGCGCGAGCGCCTCCAGCCGGGCGACCGGCGGGCTGAACAGGAAGCCCTGCACCTCGGCGATCGTTCCGAGCTGCTCGATGATCCGCATCTGCCGTTCGGTCTCGACGCCTTCGATCAGCACGGTCATGCCGAGCTTGCGGCTCATCGCGGCGACGCTTTCGACCAGAATCGAGGCGCGCTCCTGTATGCCGAGGCCCATGGTGAAGGAGCGGTCGATCTTGACCCGGTCGAGCGGGAAGCTCAAGAGATAGCTCAGGCTCGAATAGCCGGTGCCGAAGTCGTCGAGCGAAATGCGGCAGCCGCGGGCGCGAAGCGCGTCGAGCGTGCGCCGCGCGTCGCCGCGATCGTCAAGCAGCGTCGACTCGGTGATCTCGAGATCAAGGCGATCGGGCCGAAGGTCGGTCGCCCTCAGCGCGCCCTCGACGATCGCCTCGATGTTTCCGCTGCGAAACTGCAATGGAGAGAGGTTGACCGAGACGCTGACGTCCTGCGGCCAGGAGGCGCAGGCCTCGCATGCGCGGCGCAGGACGCACGCCCCGAAATCCTCCATGAGTCCGATTTCCTCGACGATCGGGATGAACTCGCCCGGCGAGATGGCGCCGCGGACCGGATGGCGCAGCGGGCGAGCGCCTCGAACGACACGATTCTGCGCGTCCTGACGTCGACGATCGGCTGGAAATGGAGGTCGATCGCGTGGTTGGCGACTGCGGCGCGCAGTTCGAGCTCGATGAGCCGACGGACCTGTATTTTGGTGTCCATCTCCCGTTCGAAGGCGCGCCAGCCGCGCCGTCCGTCGGCCTTCGCGGCATAGAGCGCGATGTCCGCGTTGGACAAGAGAACGTCCGGCGTAGTCCCGTCGTCGGGGGCCGACGCGGTGCCGATGCTCGCGCCGACGATGACCTCGCTGCCGTCGATCACGACCGCGCGGCCGATCTCGTCGATGATGCGTCTGGCGATTGTGGAAGTCTCCGGCAGGCCGGGGCCATGCCGGTGGAGGATCACGAACTCGTCGCCGCCCCAGCGGGCAACCAGATCGCGCAAGCCGACGATGCCGCTGAGGCGGCGCGCGATCTCCGCCAGAAGCTTGTCGCCGGTGGCGTGACCCAGGCTGTCGTTGACCTGCTTGAAATTGTCCAGATCCAGAAACATCACGGTGAGCTCGGCCGTGGGCCGATCGGACCGAAGCGCGAGGGCGAGTTCCTCCTCGAAGCACCGTCGGTTTGGAAGGTCCGTGACGGCGTCGTAACGCGCCATTCGATTGATCTCGTTCTGCGCGTTGCGACGTTCGGTGACGTCCTGAATGACGACGACGGAGCCCTCGCTCTTCATGCGGTGGACGGTGACTTCGAATGCGCGGCCGTCCCGGGTTTCGAGCGGAACGACGAGGTCGGCCCCATCCTCGTCGTGAAAGAGGGCCTGCGCCAGGCGGCTCAGTTGCGCGGCGGCGATGACCCCGCTTTGCCCGAGTCCTCTGAGGATCGGGTTGACGTTTGCGCCGACGAGGTCGTGCCCGGGGCGGACGCCGAAGATCTTGAGCGCCTGATCATTGGTCAGAATCAGGCGTCCGCGCGCGTCGACCATGCACAAGCCGTGCGACATGTTGTTGAGCGCCGTGTCCAACCGCGCGGCCAGGGTGGCGGCGCGCTGCTGCGCTGCCACCACCGCCATGAAATTGGCTCTCAGGCGGTTGGAGTAGCCTTTCATGTAAAGGACGAGCGGGAGGATGCCCACAACGATCGCCGACGGGTACCAGCCGCCGGCGACGATGAACGCGGCGCTGAGCGGAACGAAGCCCACGACGAGCTGCAGATTCACCCCGCGATAAGTCGCGTAACTGCGCGACATCAAATTAAAAGCATATGCGATCGTCGTTGAGACGCCTATGAATTGGGTGAAGCTGTTTCCCGTGAGGTAAAATGCCAAAAAAGTCCACAGCGACAGCGTCGCCAGACTTGCCAGCGCCCCTAAGGAAAAAGTCCATTCTTGCTTGCTTGCTGGCGATCGCGATCGTCGCGCTTGGAATGGATCGGGAGTGAATATTCAGAAAATACAGGCGACCTGCAGCTACCAATAATTGCGCGGTCGCGCCGTACAACAACACCACGTTCTTGGCGGAGAGCGCGGCGGCGATCTCCCCGCAAGTCACGGTGACAGCGGAAAGAAACACCGGGACGACATCGGCCACGAGTTCGTCGACAAACCCGATATACATATCGTCCGGCAATTCGCCGGGTGGCGCGGAAACGTCGCCTCGTACGGTGCTCGCCATGAAACGGTTGGAAAGCCTTTGGCCCGGACACCACTGTTAGGCTCGAGTAATAAATAGTCCTTTAATTCACTGTGGGAGCCTTTTCTCTGGGGCGCTGGTTCGCTGGTTTTATTAACCTAAATTCGGCAGTTGGCTCTGATCGTCGCCCATGAAGCGGGGGTGGTTCAATCTGCGGTTGCGTCAAGATGGACTTAGGCGCGGTGGCGCGCAGGGCGCGGCCTTTGAGGAAGGCTTGAAAGGCGCGGGAGAGGATTTCGCGCCAACGCTGCCAGGGCGTCAACTGCTCCGCATTTGTGACCAACCGCCTCAGGAATCGGGCTACCGCTCGAAGCGCCTTTGCGGCGGGAACGGACTTGGCGTGCGTGCTGGCGATCTTGATCGTCGTTTGTCGCGCATGGCGCACCCGTTGGGCGATGGCGTGCAACAACAACGGTCGGCTCGTGATCGCCTCTCGGTGACGATCCGGCTCGGCCAAGCGCGTGAAGATGTTCCACCAATCATAAAACAACGCCACGAGGCGGGCCGCCAGACGACAGCGCGCCAGGTCATGAGTGACGAAGCCGCCCCAGCCCCACTGGTTCTTCAACTCGTCGAAAACATTCTCTCCATCGCCGCGGTCGCGATAGAGCTGGCCAAAGCTTTCCAGAGCCTCGACGAGCGTGGTCGCGAGAACCTGATATTCCCACATCTCCTCGCTCGGGCCGATGTCGGGGAAGGCGAGCCGAGGCGGTCCATCCTCGTCCATCGCGGGCCTCGCCAGCGCGCCTTTCACGCGCCACCGCAAGACGACGGCGCGCCGTTGTCGGCTCCAGCCCTGCAATCGAATCTCGGTCTCTTTGGCTTGCCAACCTTGACCCGAATCGGCCCAATCGCTCTGCCGCGAAAGACGCTCGATCGCGCGTTTGACATTGGCGGTCAGCCGTAACTTGAACAAATACGGCAAAGCGCGCCGCTCGGCTTCGCCCATGATCCCCTCATTGCCGAAGCCCTTGTCGCCGCGCAAAAGAGAAGGCCAACAATCGCGGGGCGTTCGATCCAACAACGCCCACAGGCCAGGCGCGCTGTGATTGGAAGTGTGCTCGTCGCCCGCGCTCACATCCACGTCGAGAACCAATCGCGTCCCCGCCATCGAATAGGTGTGATAGCAGTGGCTAGGCCGTCCAGGCTTCTTGGGATTGTAGCCGACCACCGCTCCTTCCTGATGGCCGTAGAGCGGCTTCACCGTCGTATCGACGTCGAGTATCCACGCCTCGCTCAAAAGCGGCTCCACGCAAGGGTCGAGATGACCTCGTATCCAGTTGGCGCCCGCTTCTACCTCGATCGCCGCGAACGCCCGCCGAACCGTGTCCTCGCTGACGATCTTGCTCATGTCGAGAAGCTCGGGCAACACGCCGTCGCCTCGCAGCGCCGCGATATGCGCGTAGCGCTTGTGCCCGGCCAACATCGACAACATCGCCGTCCCCAGCACGTCGCGCTTCTTGGGCGCGTTCGGGCTCGTGTAACGCAGCGGGCAATCCGCCACGAACGCCTCGAACAGCCCCGCAGTCTCAGAAAATCGATGAAGAACGGCAATTGCCCGAGCGGCGTAAACGCCGCTTCATGGTCAAACTCGACCCGAACCGAACCGGCGAAACTGTCGACCACCACGCCCATGCCCGAGGCGTCGGGTTCAACCGCAGATTGTTCACCCGACGGGTGAGCCCCAGAGCGCGCTAAATCTTCTCCCATGCATATGAAAATGACTGATTCTCGGCACGCGGAAAACACCTAAACCGCCGAATTTAAATTCTTACCTGGGGGATCATAGACAAGACGAGTTGAACAAGCCGAACATTGTCATTGAGGCGCGGGGCGATCAAGCTGCAGCCAAGAGATCGACGACGCGTTGGATGGCGGTGTCGGCGCGGTGATAGGCGGCTTCGAGCCGGCTGTCTGGACGGTGTTGCGGGTCCGGCCGGTGATGGAAGCGGCTGTTGGCGAGGGGGCCGCACAGGCGCTTGTGGAAGAAGAGGAAGAGGAGGGCGACTTGGACGCCCTTGGGTGAGAGCCGGTAGGCGTAGCGCGAGCCGTCGCGCTCGATCAGGCCGTGTCCCTTGAGCTTGCGCAAGTCGTAGCGGAGCTGGTTCAGGCGGTAGGTCTTCTCAGAGAGGTCGAAGGTGTCGAGGACGGCTTGATGGATCTGCCGGGCCGTCCAGCCGCCGATCTGAGGACCGCCATGCAGGAGGACCTCGAACAGGCGGATGATGCGCGGCTCGTGGATCTTGAGGCCGGGATAACGCACCGCGCCGATGGTGATCGGATGGGCGAGGCGCTGCAGCAGCGGGAAATCGACATGCACGTTGAGCCACTCGGCCTGGAAGCCGGCGAAGCGATCCGTGATCAGCTGGAAGGTGGTCCGCACGGCATCGAGATGGTCGAGCCCCTTAAGCAGGCCGAAGTCGGTGAGATTGTTGGAGACCAATTCGTTGCGCAGAAAGGTCAGGAACTTCTCATACTGTTTGAGGAAGCCGCTCTTGAAGTAGGCGCGGAAGACATGATGGCCGTGCTCGATCTGGTCGATGACCGTGGCCAGCTTGCCATGCATCCGGCGACTGACCCGCTTGCCGAAGATCGTGGCGATCTTGTCGGCGCTGAGCCGCCACAGGCCGAGTTCGCAGCTGCGCTCGAATAGCTTGTGGATGGGAAAGTGACGCCTGAAGATGAAGTTGCGGCAGTACTCGATCTGGGAGATGGCGTAGAAGCGTGACAGGTTGAGCTTGGCGCGCTCCTTCTTTGAGAACTTCGGTCCGAGGATCAGGGTCCAGTAGTCGAGGCGCCGGCGAATGATCTCTGGGCTCAGCCGGTCGGCCGACGCCTGCAGCGCCGCTGCATCGTCGACGGCGAGGAAAGCGTTGTCATGCTTGCGGAAGCCGATCCCCGCCCGCTTCAGCTCCTGCTCGATGAAGCTGTGGCCGTTGAGATAGTAGGCGGTCTGGAAGGGGAAGAAGGAAGCCACCCGCACAACCATCGGTCCGAGCGCCTCGTCGCGGACATAGAAGTAGTAATGCGTGAAGCGGCTGCGCTGGTGCGCGACGATGCGGTAGTGCGGGTCCTTGGCCGGGTACTTCGGCAGGCTGATGCGGAAGGTCGGCCCTTGCTCCATGCTCTTGAAGATGAAGTAGACACCGTAGGCATTGCGCTTCTCCATGCGGCGCAGCCACCGCAGCACGTGGTCCTTGAGCTGGACCCCGGATTTAGGACCATTGGCTAAGGTGTGAAATGTCCTGCTCTGTCGCAACCGATGGAGCGAGAAATGACGAAGTCACGCAAGAAGTTTGATGCGGCGTTCAAGGCGAAGATTGCGCTCGAGGCGTTGCGCGAGGATGCGACGGTTCCGGAACTGGCGAAGCGGCACGGGGTGCATCCGAACCAGATTTATGCCTGGAAGAAGCAGGTTCTCGACAATGCGGCGAGCCTGTTCGCGCGCGGGGCGAGCGGTTCGGGCGATGGCGAGGAGGAGCGCGAACGTGAGACGGCCAAGCTTTACGCCAAGATCGGCCAACTGACGGTCGAACGGGATTTCTTGGCCAGGAGGCCAGGTCGATGAGCGCGCCCGATCGAAGAGCGATGGTCGAACGGCCTGGCAAGGACCTGTCGGTGCGCCGCCAATGCGCGCTTGTGGGCGTGGCGCGCTCGGCGGTCTACCGCCCCAAGCCCGTCGCCCGGGCGGACGATCTGGCGGTGATGCGCCGCATCGACGAACTGCATCTCGAACTTCCGTTCTACGGCTCGCGGCGAATGACCTTCGAACTCAACAAGGAAGGCCGTGGGGTCAACCGCAAGCGAGTGCGGCGGCTGATGCGGGTGATGGGGATCGAAGCGCTGGTTCCACGCCCCGGCACGAGCAAAGCCGCGCCCGGGCGCAAGATATACCCCTACCTGCTGCGCGGCCTGAAGATTGTCGAGCCGAACCACGTGTGGGCGGCCGACGTGACCTACATCCGATGGCGTGCGGCTTCATCTATCTGGTGGCGATCATCGACTGGGCGAGCCGGGCGGTTCTGGCGTGGCGGCTGTCGAACACCAACGATGCGAGCTTCTGCGCGGCGGCGCTGGAGGAGGCGCTGCTTCGGTTCGGAAAGCCGCGGATTTTCAATACCGATCAGGGCTCCACTTTCACCTCCGAGGCTTTCGTCGGCAAGCTCGCGGCGGCCGGCGTCGCGATTTCGATGGACGGACGCGGCCGTTTCATGGACAACATTTTCATCGAACGGCTGTGGCGCTCGATCAAGTATGAAGAAGTGCATCTGAAAGCCTACGCCGATGGCCGCGAGGCGCGGGCCGGCATCAGTTCCTGGATGACCTTTTACAATTTTCGGCGCCCGCACCAGGCGATGAACAATCTGATGCCGATGGCGGTGTGGCGCGCCGGCATGGACAAAATCGAGGCGGCGGCGAGGGCTGTGGATATGCCGCTTCGCTTGGACAACGCAAACGCGTTCCCCACATACCCACAGCAGAAGCAGAAGCAGAAGCAGCAAGAAGCGGCTTGATTCTTGAAGGACAAGGGCAGGCGAGATTACACCTTAAATCCATCCCCTCGTGGTCCCACGAATGGGGTCCAGTTCAGATTAGCCGCGAATGACAATCCGGTCGAAGCAGTGATAGACGAAGACCAAGAAGTCGCCGAACAGCTTGGTGAACAAATCCATGGCAGCCCCCTCGGTACCCGGCAGGGTTCGAAAGGCGATCCGGCGTCGACCGGGCAAACAGATGGTGGAGGGGAAGAGCTTTCGCCTCGCCGAGGAGGTCCGCTCCATCCAGCGTCGGGCGGCTGACCGCCATGGGCGCGTCGTCACTGTTGGTCAGCTGGTCCTGTTCTCTACCGAAACCGGCGACGCCTGGCTGCTCGACCCGTCCGATCACTCGCCGCAAGGCTGGCCCGCGACGGCGACCCGGAACCCGTCCACATCGAAGAAAACGATACCTCCTTCGTCATCGATTGGAAGGGCAACTATCGCATCGAGGGACCCGCCTTCATCTATTCCGATCGCCAGACCCGGCGCGTCTCAACCATCCTCGGATACCCCACGCACCTGCTCGCGCCACCGTCCTGAAATTTCAAATATCTTTGGCTAGGATTAAGGGTCTGCCGAGGCTCCTAGTCACACGCCGTTCGCCAGTCGCCTGAATTGGTCCTGTCGGCGTAACTTTGCGAAGATGAGGGTCACGCCGCTGTTGATCATCGCTGTTGCGTCTCGGTGCGACCAATTCCACCCGGCGCGACAACCGCGGCGGGCGCACGGCGCTCAGCTTGCCGCACACCACGAAAGTTAACCAAATATCTCCAAAAGCGCTTCGGAGACCATTTACCTTTCTTATTATTGTGTTAACATCGTTCTCATCTTGGCGGGAGAAGCATCATGAAGGCGGCAGCGGGCGTGCTTCCCGGGTTCTCCGACCGCGCGTTGAAACTCCTGGAAAGTGGTTGAGCACCGGATCGCGAAAACGGATCGCGAGCGGGAAGAGGTGTTTCGTCTGCGGGTGAGAGTGTGCCGGCAAATGGGCGGCCGGCTGACCAAATGCCCTGGCTCGGATGGGTCCTCCAACCATCCGGGAGCGCCGCCAAGGCGAGCACGAAAAGCGGCGAAACGGCCTGATGGAGCCGCGATCTGATCGAAGACTGTTCGATGAGCGCTACGACAACGCTGCTAACGCCTGGATCACGATGACCTTCTTCGATGGCGAGCTTGCCGGGGCGGTCACGGCCCGGACGCGAACCTGCCGAGCGTTCGCGTCTATCCCGATATCGTGACGCCGAGGCTAAGCGCCGGGCAGACTGCGGTCGAGTATACCCGGCTCGCGGCGAAGCTGGCGCTATCGAGCGTGCACCCCGAGCTGGCCTATATCATCATGCGCCCGGGATACATGGCCGCTGATCATTTTGACGTAGATCTCGCTATCACGACGCCGCGCCTCGAGCACATGGCCTTCTACCGCCGCGTTTTCCAGTTCGTCGCCTGGTGCGAGCCGCGCCCCTATCCGGGCCTCACGACAAAATTCGCGTGCATGGGAGTCGACTTCCATGAGTCGAGAGCGCGGGTCGAGGCGCGCTACCCTTTTTACAAATCCACGCGAATCGAGCGCGAAGCGCTTTTCGGGCCGAGCGAAAGGGAGATCGACCTCGGTTTTCGTTCCGTCAATGGCGCCGGACGGAGTAGATGCGGGGCCGAACTCTCGACGGCCTGAAGAGCGTTTCCGCTGGGCGCCGAATCCAGCGCGAACGCATCGAGGGTGGACTCGCAAGGGCGAAGGCCGCGATCGTCGCACCACTCCAGGAACGATCCCAAGCTGACCGTCACGAGTTGCGCGTCGTCGCCTCCGAGCGAGCGTCCCATAAACGTCCCGTAGCGGAAGTCGACCCAATCGTCGTAGCTCGGGTGAGCCGACAGGTCGGACATCAGCCTGCGTGCGATCTCGAATTCGGCGGCCGAGAGAACCGCTATCGAAACGTTGGTCATGACGAACCCGCCAATGTTCGTTTCCGCCAGCTCTGCTCCGTCTCGACGGTCAGATAACGGACAACTTGTCAGCAATCCGTTAACGGCGTTATCGAACGTTACCTCAAACCCTACGCCGAAAAGGGCACCCGCTTTCGGTCCCTACATTGCCTGTACCACCATGCCTCAAGGCAGAGCCGGCGATGTAACTTCCCTGTATACCACAAAAATATTATTCTAAATTGTGTCAATGTGGAGACGAAGTTCAATTCGCATCGTCAAGCGGAGGCGAAACTTTACGGCGGATCGCCAAAAATTCGTAAACGCCCGAACGAGCCGGCCCGACAAGGGCGTCCGACGACATAAGGTCCGACGTTCGCTCGATCCCGGACCGGCCTCGCTGTCACATTCGCCTTTGGGCCGATGCGCCTAGAGAGAGGAGCTCTCGGCGGCATTGCGTCCGTGGGCAAGGTAGGCGCTCATGCCTTCGCGGGCGAGCCTGTCGGCGCGTTCGTTGAGTTCATCGCCGGCGTGGCCCCTGACCCAGAGCCACTCCACCTCGTGCCGCCCGGCCGCCGCGTCGAGGCGGCGCCAGAGGTCCTCGTTCTTGACCGGCTTCCTGTCTGCGGTGCGCCAGCCGTTGCGCTTCCAAACATCGAGCCATCCGGTTACGCCGCCGCGCAAATATTGCGAGTTGGTGTGCAGGCTCACCGAGCAGGGGCGTTTCAGCGCCTCGAGCGCCTCGATCGCCGCCGTGAGCTCCATACGATTGTTGGTTGTGACCGGCTCGCCCCCCTTCAGCTCCTTCTCATGCGAACCGTATCGAAGCACCGCGCCCCAGCCGCCCGGCCCCGGGTTGCCCGAGCACGCGCCGTCGGTCCAGACGGTAACCCGTCGGGTCACCGGACGAGTCCGTAATCGGCCGCCGTCTTGACGCGCTGGTGGAAGCGCAGCTTGTTTCGATATTCGAGCGGATTCTTCGGCGCGACCTTGGCCCCGGGCGGCACGTTCAGCCAATCGACGAGCCGCGTCAGCATGAAGCGCAGCGCCGCGCCGCGCGCCAGGAGCGGCAGCGCCACGACCTCGGATGCGCTGAGCGGGCGTACGCGCTCGTAGGCCGAGATCAGGGCCTGCCCCTTGGAGACGTTGAAGTCGTTGTCCAGCTCAAAACACCAAGCGCTCAGGCAGATCGCCAGATCGTAGACCAGCGCGTCGTTGCAGGCGAAATAGAAGTCTATGAGGCCTGACAGCTTCTCGCCGATGAAAAACACATTGTCGTTGAAAAGGTCGGCGTGGATGACTCCGCTTGGGAGGGCTGTCGGCCAGTGCGCCCGCAGGAAGGCGAGCTCTGCCTCGCTTTCGTCGCGCAGGCCCGGCGCGACTTCGTCGGCCCGCCCTTCGGCTGCGTCAAGAAGAGTCGGCCACCCGGCGAGGGACAGCGCATTGGGCCGCCTCAGTCCAAAATCGGCGCCGGCGAGATGCATACGCGCGAGCGCCTGACCGACCTCGCCACAATGACGAACGGTCGGCCGGCGAACCCAAAGCCCGTCGAGAAAGGTGACGATCGCGGCCGGGCGGCCCTCGAGTTCGCCGAGCGCTTCGCCGGCTCGATTGCGAACGGGCTGCGGGCATGTGACGCCGCGCTTGGCCAAATGCTCCATCAGCCCGATGAAGAACGGCAGATCGGCCGCCCGGACCCTTTTTTCGTAGAGCGTGAGAATGAACTGGCTCTCGGCGGTGCGCAGGAGAAAATTGGAATTCTCGACCCCCTCTGCGATTCCCTTGAACGAGATGACCTCTCCGATGTCGTAGAGCGCGAGGAAGTCCCTCAGCGCCTCATCCGAGACTTCCGTGTAGACGGCCACTGTCCGATCATCTCGCGCAAAAGAGGATGGCGACGGCCCGGGCTTAGCCGCAGGCGCCTGACGCGTCAATCTCCCGACGTTCGAACCCGGAACGGCGCTTGCAGCAAGCCGAAGACAGCTCGGCCCGCCTCGTTTCTGCGCGCCCTTCGACGTCGCGCATGGGCGGCGTTAGAAGTGCGTAGGCGGAGTGCGCGAATGGCGGGTGGCGATCTCTGGGTCCTGGTTACGCTCGCGGCCTCAGGCGCGCAGACGCTGCGCAACGCGATGCAGCGCGAACTGATCGGGGCGCTCGGCGCGGTCGACGCAGCGCAGGTGCGGTTTCTGTTCGGCCTTCCGTTCGCCGTCCTGTTTTTCTTCGGACTCTTGGCCGCCACCGGCGACCATGCGCCGCCGTTCGGCCTCGCCAATCTCGGCTGGACGGCGTTCGGCGCATACGCGCAGGTCATCGCGACCGCGATGATGCTGGCGGCGATGCGCACCCGCAGTTTCGTTGTCGCCGTCGCCTACACCAAGACCGAGCCGGCGCAGATCGCCTTCTTCGGCCTCATCGCGCTCAACGATCCGCCGACGCCGCGGCTCGTCGCGGCGATCGCGATCGCGATGATCGGCGTCGCGCTGATGTCGGCGCCGAACCGCAGGGAGCTCGCGCGCGACCGGCGCTCGGCGGCGCTCGGAATCGCCTCAGCGACTTTCTTCGCCCTGGCGGCGATCGGCTTTCGTTCCGCGGTGATCGGCGTCGACAGCCCCTCGCGCGCGCTCGCCGCGTCGCTGACTCTCGTCGTCGGCCTCGCGATCCAGGCGGCGACGCTCGCCCTCTACCTCGGCCTCTTCGACCAGGCAGGCGCGCGCAAGATCCTCGCCGCCTGGCGATCGTCGCTCATCGCCGGGTTCATGGGGGCGCTCGCCTCGCAATTCTGGTTCCTCGCCTTCGCGCTGACCGACGCGGCGCGGGTGCGCACGCTCGCGCTGATCGAGGCGCCGCTCGCCTGGGTCGTGTCGCACAATGTCTTCCGCGAGCCGCCCTCGCTGCGCGAGGGGGTGGGCATGAGCCTCATTGTCGTGGCGGCCGGGATTCTGGTCTGGGCGAGCAGTTGAAGCTACACCGCCTCGCGCAGCCCGCGCGGCAACGGAAAGGCCATCGACTCGCGCGTCGTCGTCAGCGTCTCGAGCACGACCTCGTAGCGCGCGTCCAGGGCCGCGAGGACGCGCTTGACCAGCGCCTCGGGCGCCGAGGCGCCCGCGGTGACGGCGACCGAGCCGACGTTTTGAAGCGCCTTCCAGTCGATGCCGCGTTCGTCGCCCACGAGCTGCGCGGCGCAGCCCTCGCGCTCGGCCACTTCGCGCAGGCGCTGTGAATTGGAGGAATTGTCCGCCCCGACCACGATCACCGCCTCGACCTGTCGCGCCGCGGTCTTGACCGCTTCCTGCCGGTTGGTCGTGGCGTAGCAGATGTCTTCCATCGGCGGGACATGGATCGAGGGAAAGCGCCGTCGCAGCGCGGCGATGATCTCGCGCGTGTCGTCGACCGAAAGCGTCGTCTGAGTCACATAGGCGATCGGCCGGCCGTCGTCGGAGGGAAGACGGTCGACGTCGTCGATCGAGCCGACCAGCGTCACAGCGCCCGGCGGCAACTGCCCCATCGTGCCGATCACCTCCGGGTGGCCGGCATGGCCAATCAGAATAATCCGCCGGCCGCGCTTGAAATGCGCCTGCGCCACGCGATGAACCTTGGTGACCAGCGGGCAGGTCGCGTCGATGATGAAGAGATTGCGGGCCTTGGCTTCGTCGGGCACCGCCCTGGCGACGCCGTGGGCGGAAAAGATGACCGGATGCTCGCCCGCCGGCGCCTCGGCAAGCTCCTTGATAAACACGACGCCCTTGGCCCTAAGCGAGTCGACGACGAACCGGTTGTGTACGATCTCGTGCCGAACATAGACGGGCGGCCCGTAGAGCTGCAGCGCCCGCTCGACGATGTCGATCGCCCGCACGACCCCGGCGCAGAAGCCGCGCGGGGCGCAGAGGACGACGCGCAGGCGGGGTTTGGTCGACGTCGGGGCGAGCTCGAGCATGAGTGACGCCCGGTGTCGGGCGCCGGGGCAGGGGAGTCAAGGGCCGGGCGAGCTCGGCGCGCGCCTCTTCAGCCCGGAGCCCGACCGGGCGACCGCACGGACCCGCCGTTTCGGCGACGATCGCGTGTTTCGTTAGGCGCCGAAACCCGAAACCGTAACCGGGGCGAATTTCCGGGCGGCGTTAGCTTGGGGCGGGCCTGACGAGAGTTGCGAGATCGGGGATTTCGGGGCCTGGAATGGCGAGGCGAGCGCCGAGATAGTCGAAGAAGGGGATTTTGAGCTTCCTGCAGGTCTTGGCGAGCCCGAGCATGACGTCGCGGGCGTCGCGGCCTCTGTCGCTGAGGGTCCCGCCGGAGATTTTGCGCTTGGTGACGAAGACGCGGATGTCGTTTTCCGAGGCGTTGGTGTGCAGCGGAATATGGGGATGGTCGAGGACGCGCAAGAGATCGTCCTTGAGGCGAAAGAGGCGCCTGAGCAGGCTGTCGAGGGTGGCGTAGCCGGTTCTGGAGCGGTTGAAGATGCGGTCGAACTGCGCCCGCAAACGCTCGGCTTTCTCGAGGCTCGGGGCGAGCTTGTATTCTTTTAAGGCGCGATAGAACCACCAGATCATGCGCCGTGCGACCTCGATCGCGTTGCGCTGCTTGTCGTTGGCGGGGATGAGCTTGTGGACCAGGCGTTCGGCGTGCACCCAGCACAAGGCGTGTTCGCCGACGCGGAACTGGCCGGCGCCGTCTGACACGACGATGGCTTGGCCGAGCAGGCCTTGCTCGCGAACGGCGCCCCACAGAGCACCCTCGCTGGCGACCCGCACCGGATCGGGGGTGATCCTGAGATCGGCGAATCCGAGCGCGTTCAGATGGCTCGTCCAGTCTTCGTGAGACGCAAAAAGCCGCGTCGGATGGCCCGCGAGCGTGTCGATGAGGCTGAGGCTCAGATTGCAAGCCCGCATGTAGACGAGCGCCGCCTCGTTGACCACGTAAGAGGCCGCGCCGCCCAGGAGATTGCGCAGGAACGCCAGGCGGGACTTGCTCGGGCCGGTTCGAAACGTGGTGAAGCTGTCGGAACCGATCTGGGTCGTCACGCCGCTCTTGCCTCGATGGCGGGCGCCGGTGTCGTCGACCGTGACGAAGGAAGCGCTGCTCAATCCGGTCTTCAGCACCTCGGCGTCCTCAGCGGAACGTCTCGAGCCTGGCGGCCAGCAGGCGCACCACCTGGCGTTTCGAAATCACCACGCCGACGCCGTTCAGCAGCGCCAGAATCCGCTCGCAGGTCATCTGTCCCTGAAAGTGCAGCATCAAGATCAGGCGCTGAAGATGCGGGCCTTAGCCACCGACGATCCCGGGATCGAGCGGCGCGATCAGAGTCTTCCCATCCGGCGTTTGCCAGCGCTCGCGCCGATAGCGGGTCACCAAAGGATTCAGAACCAAGTCCTGAACGACGATCTCTTCGTAGCCCTTGTGGCGGGAACCCGCTGGCGCGTCGACCTTCACCTCGATGGTTTGCGTGACCGTCAGCTTGTCCAGGTTGCTGCCGCGCCGCTGCGTCGACCGCCCGCCCTTGGGCGCGTTCGCTTGCGAATCCGGTCGGTCCGTCGCCTTGTCCATCCCCGAGGGTTTCTGCGGCGGCCGCGGCGGCAGTTTCTTCAATCGCGCCAGTTCGTCCTTGACCGCCTGATGCTCGACCCTCAGCTTGGCCAACGCCCCGCTCACCTTCTCGTACTCCGCCTGAAAGCGGGTCACTTCGCCAATCAAAGTGCGAACCAGGCCGATGAGCTCGGCCGGCGTCATGCGCTCAAGCGGATCACCCGAATCAACGGACATCCCCAGCTTGAATCATACTTTCCGACGCTTGACTCCCCCCTTCCGCCCGGAAATTTGCCCCGATTACCCGAAACCCGCAACTTCGTCGCGCCTGCGGCGGGCGGCTCGCCTTCCACCGTCGGGACGGGTTCGATCTCGAGTGTTGGATTCGGGGCGCCGCGTCAGGCCCGCCATTCGCGCGCGCGAATTGAGGCTTTTCAAGGGTTTGCGGCAGCATTTCCAGCCCCAGGCATCCGCCTTCTTCCTCGTCCGGGAACATCGCCGTTAAATGTACAGAAAATATTTTGTTTGGCTTCAGGCCTCGGTTTCAGGCCGCCCCTATCACCGTTAACATTGTAGCCGATCGACCGCTGCCGGGCAAGAAAATGTTTGCATGATAAAGGCTAGCCAAAGATATTTGAAATTTCAGGACGGTGGCGCGAGCAGGTGCGTGGGGTATCCGAGGATGGTTGAGACGCGCCGGGTCTGGCGATCGGAATAGATGAAGGCGGGTCCCAGAAAATGTTTGCATGATAGAGGCTAGCCAAAGATATTTGAAATTTCAGGACGGTGGCGCGAGCAGGTGCGTGGGGTATCCGAGGATGGTTGAGACGCGCCGGGTCTGGCGATCGGAATAGATGAAGGCGGGTCCCTCGATGCGATAGTTGCCCTTCCAATCGATGACGAAGGAGGTATCATTTTCTTCGATGTGGACGGGTTCCGGGTCGCCGTCGCGGGCCAGCCTTGCGGCGAGTTGATCGGACGGGTCGAGCAGCCAGGCGTCGCCGGTTTCGGTAGAGAACAGGACCAGCTGACCAACAGTGACGACGCGCCCATGGCGGTCAGCCGCCCGACGCTGGATGGAGCGGACCTCCTCGGCGAGGCGAAAGCTCTTCCCCTCCACCATCTGTTTGCCCGGTCGACGCCGGATCGCCTTTCGATCCCTGCCGGGCATCGAGGGGGCTGCCATGGATTTGTTCACCAAGCTGTTCGGCGACTTCTTGGTCTTCGTCTATCACTGCTTCGACCGGATTGTCATTCGCGGCTATCTGACGGCGCTGTCGCGGCCCGAGCTGGTCGTCCACTTCTTCCGTGAGATCGTCGGGGTGGCGGAGGTCAGCAAGGAGGCGCTGAGCCAGCGGACGGCCGATTACCAGAATTGGGTGGAAGCCTACGCGCGCAATCACGCGATCCCGATCGAATGGGCCGAGAAGGGGGTACGCAAGGAGGACCACGTGCTGCGGTGGCTGCGCCGCATGGAGAAGCGCAATGCCTACGGTGTCTACTTCATCTTCAAGAGCATGGAGCAAGGGCCGACCTTCCGCATCAGCCTGCCGAAGTACCCGGCCAAGGACCCGCACTACCGCATCGTCGCGCACCAGCGCAGCCGCTTCACGCATTACTACTTCTATGTCCGCGACGAGGCGCTCGGACCGATGGTTGTGCGGGTGGCTTCCTTCTTCCCTTTCCAGACCGCCTACTATCTCAACGGCCACAGCTTCATCGAGCAGGAGCTGAAGCGGGCGGGGATCGGCTTCCGCAAGCATGACAACGCTTTCCTCGCCGTCGACGATGCAGCGGCGCTGCAGGCGTCGGCCGACCGGCTGAGCCCAGAGATCATTCGCCGGCGCCTCGACTACTGGACCCTGATCCTCGGACCGAAGTTCTCAAAGAAGGAGCGCGCCAAGCTCAACCTGTCACGCTTCTACGCCATCTCCCAGATCGAGTACTGCCGCAACTTCATCTTCAGGCGTCACTTTCCCATCCACAAGCTATTCGAGCGCAGCTGCGAACTCGGCCTGTGGCGGCTCAGCGCCGACAAGATCGCCACGATCTTCGGCAAGCGGGTCAGTCGCCGGATGCATGGCAAGCTGGCCACGGTCATCGACCAGATCGAGCACGGCCATCATGTCTTCCGCGCCTACTTCAAGAGCGGCTTCCTCAAACAGTATGAGAAGTTCCTGACCTTTCTGCGCAACGAATTGGTCTCCAACAATCTCACCGACTTCGGCCTGCTTAAGGGGCTCGACCATCTCGATGCCGTGCGGACCACCTTCCAGCTGATCACGGATCGCTTCGCCGGCTTCCAGGCCGAGTGGCTCAACGTGCATGTCGATTTCCCGCTGCTGCAGCGCCTCGCCCATCCGATCACCATCGGCGCGGTGCGTTATCCCGGCCTCAAGATCCACGAGCCGCGCATCATCCGCCTGTTCGAGGTCCTCCTGCATGGCGGTCCTCAGATCGGCGGCTGGACGGCCCGGCAGATCCATCAAGCCGTCCTCGACACCTTCGACCTCTCTGAGAAGACCTACCGCCTGAACCAGCTCCGCTACGACTTGCGCAAGCTCAAGGGACACGGCCTGATCGAGCGCGACGGCTCGCGCTACGCCTACCGGCTCTCACCCAAGGGCGTCCAAGTCGCCCTCCTCTTCCTCTTCTTCCACAAGCGCCTGTGCGGCCCCCTCGCCAACAGCCGCTTCCATCACCGGCCGGACCCGCAACACCGTCCAGACAGCCGGCTCGAAGCCGCCTATCACCGCGCCGACACCGCCATCCAACGCGTCGTCGATCTCTTGGCTGCAGCTTGATCGCCCCGCGCCTCAATGACAATGTTCGACTCGTCTTGTCTATGATCCCTCAGGTAAGAATCTAATAGATTGAAATCATGATGAAATATAGGTTAAAGAGAGCCTGTCGCTAGCCGAGGGCGAAAATCAGTCCATCTTAAGATGAATATCAATTTTATCATTTAAACTGCTGTCAGTCGACTGAGCGCGGCTTCAAACACCGACTCGGCTAGCGCCCACTCCGCTATTCCGCCGCGGCGCCGGCTTCGGCCGCGCGCTTGAGATACCTTGCGGATGGCGAAGTCCGACGCCGGGTCAATCGGCGGCGTCGACTTGACGATGGCGGCGCAGTCCGCCGCCCCGTCGCAAGAGTCGTAGTCAGCCAATTGCGGAGCGACGACGAAGCCAGCCACCGCGGGGCGGAGGCGGATGAAATCGCAATAGTCTAGGCCTCAATGACCCGCGCGAGCTCCGAACCTCAGTTCTGCGAGCCTAACCTGAGATTCGAGTATCTGGCGTCAAGGATGCCGCCTCTTGCGCCGCCGCCACCGCCTCCTCCCGGCGCCCGAGCTCCGACAGCCTGTTGGCGAGATTGTTGAGCGATCCTGCTAGATAGTGTGTGAACGCCTCGGGGCGCGCCGCCGCGAGCGCGCGATAGAGATCGGCCGACTGTTGCGCCGCCGCCAGCGCCTCCTCCCGGCGCCCGAGCTCCGACAGCCTGTTGGCGAGAGTGTTGAGCGACATGGCCAAATCGGGCGTGAACGCCTCGGGGCGCGCCGCCGTTAGCGCGCGATAGAGATCGGCCGCCTGTTGCGCCGCCGCCAGCGCCTCCTCGCGGCGTCCGAGCTCCGACAGAATGATGGCGAGAGTGTTGAGCGAACCCGCCAGATAGTACGTGAACGCCTCGGGGCGGGCCGCCGCGAGCGCGCGATATAGATCGGCCGCCTCTTGCGCCGCCGTCAGCGCCTCGTCCCGGCGCTCGAGCTCCGACAGGAAGTTGGCGAGATTGTTGAGCGAAGTTGCCAGATAGTGCGTGAACGCCTCGGGGCGGGCCGCCGCGAGCGCGCGATAGAGATCGGCCGCCTCTTGCGCCGCCGTCAGCGCCTCCTCCTTGCGCCCAAGCTCAGACAGGCTGTTGGCGAGGTTGTTGAGCGACATGGCCAAATCGGGCGTGAACGCCTCGGGGCGCGCCGCCGCGAGCGCGCGACGAATTTGCACCGCCTCTTGCGCCGCCGTCAGCGCCTCCTCGCGGCGTCCGAGCTCCGACAGGAATTTGGCGAGATTGTTGAGCGAAATGGCCAAATCGGGCGTGAACGCCTCGGGGCGCGCCGCCGCGAGCGCGCGATAGAGATCGGCCGCCTCTTGCGCCGCCGCCAGCGCCTCCTCTCGGCGCCCGAGCTCCGACAGCCTGTTGGCGAGAATGTTGAGCGACATGGCCAGATCGGGCGTGAACGCCTCGGGGCGCGCCGCCGCGAGCGCGCGATAGAGATCGGCCGCCTCCTGCGCAGCCGCCAGCGCCTCCTCCCAGCGCCCCAGCTCCGACAGCCTGGCGGCGAGAGTGTTGAGCGACAAGGCCAGATCTGGCGTGAACGCCTCGGGGCGCGCCGCCGCGAGCGCGCGATAGAGGTCGGCCGCCTCTTGCGCCGCCGCGAGCGCCTCCTCCCGGCGCCCCAGCTCTGACAGCCTGGCGGCGAGAGTGTTGAGCGACCCCGCCAGATCGGGCGTGAACGCCTCGGGGCGCGCCGCCGCGAGCGCGCGACGGATCTGCGCCGCCTCTTGCGCCGCCGCCAGCGCCTCCTCCCGGCGCCCGAGCCCCGACAGGCTGTTGGCGAGAGTGTTGAGCGACATGGCCAGATCGGGCGTGAACGCCTCGGGGCGCGCCGCCGCGAGCGCGCGATAAAGATTGGCCGCCTCCTCAGCCGCCGCCAGCGCCTCCTCCCGGCGCCCGAGCTTCGACAGACTGATGTTGAGATTGTTGAGCGAAGTCGCCAGATTTGGCGTGAACGCCTCGGGGCGCGCCGCCGCGAGCGCGCGATAGAGATCGGCCGCCTCTTGCGCCGCCGCCAGCGCCTCCTCCCGGCGCCCGAGCTCCGACAGCCTATTGGCGAGATTGTTGAGCGAACTCGCCAGATTTGGCGTGAACGCCTCGGGTCGCGCCGCCGCGAGCGCGCGATAGAGATCGGCCGCCTCCTGCGCCGCCGCCAGCGCCTCCTCCCGGCGCCCAAGCGAAGAAAGGTAATTAGCGGAATCCGATCATCCTGTATCGTGCTCATAACCACAGGATTTGAAGTAATTTGTACATTGCGAGGGCTTGAAGATTTCGGCGCAGGTTTCGAGGGCGCGCATGAGGCCCGCGACGGTCCGTTCGGCGATTTTGCGCAGGAAGGCTTTGAGCTTGGAGAAGGCTTTTTCGATGGGGTTCATATCAGGACTGTAGGCTGGGAGATATCGCAACTCCGCGCCCGCCGCCTTGATGAGTTGCTCGACCCGCGGCCCCTTGTGAGCCGGGAGATTGTCCATGACGACGATCTCGCCGGGCGAGAGCGTGGGGACGAGGCATGTCTCCAGCCAATCCTCGAACAGGGCGGCGTTGATCGGTCCATCGAAAGTCTTTGCCGCCGTCAGGCCGCGAAGGCGAAGGCCGGCGACCAAAGTCACCGTTTTGTAGTGACTGTGCGGGATGGCCGCCCGCAAGCGGCGCCCGCGCCGGCAACGTCCGCCTTTGCGCGCGAGATTGGTGGAGGCTCCGGTCTCGTCAACGAAAACGAGTTTCGTCGGATCGAGATCGAGCTGCCCCGCGAACCATTCCCGGCGTCGACTTTGCACGTCCGCGCGTTGTTGTTCCTCGGCATGCGCTGTTTTTTTTAAAGGTGATCTCGTGACGGTCGAAGAAACGCCACAGCACAGAGACCGCAAAGCGCTCGCCGCAATTGGCGATCAGCCGCTCCTGGATCTCGAGCAGCGTCATGTCCGGGCTGCGCCGGATCAGGCCCAACAGATAGTCGCGATGCGCCTCGATCCGGCCGGAGCGTCGGTCGCCGCCAGAAGGCGCCGGCGAAATCTCGCCCGTGGTTTGGAACCGCTTCACCCAGCGCACTGCGCTCGCTATGCTCACTTTGAAATGCGCGGCCGCCTGATTGCGCGACAACCCGCCCAAGACCACCGCCTCAACCACGCGCTCGCGAAGATCGTTGGAAAGACCCATCCCCGCCGCCCCCATTCTCGCAGCGTGAATGACGAAGCAGAAATTAACCAATTCGGGAATCCCCCAACCAATTCAATCCGTTCGGATACCGCTTAGCGGCGTTATTGAAATGCTGCGCTTTGATCTCTGGAGCCTCGACGGCATTGGCCACGATCAAGGCGACGCGGGCCGCGAAACTCGCCGCCCAGAAC
Organism: uncultured Alphaproteobacteria bacterium; assembly: GCA_963758335.1. Lineage (GTDB taxonomy): Bacteria > Pseudomonadota > Alphaproteobacteria > Rhizobiales > Beijerinckiaceae > Roseiarcus. Next base: position 317,684 of record CAVWVF010000007.1, read on the forward strand.
GGAACCTCAGTCGCAGCCACGGCGGCGAATTCCGTGGCTCTTGCCGGCGCCTCGTCGAGCATATCGTCGAGCCGCTTCTCGAGCGGATGGACGCCCGCGCCGTCCGCGCGACCCAGACCGTGCAAATCATAGAACACGCGCCCGAGACGCCCGCCGAGGCTCGATGCGTTTTCACGCAGGGCGATGAACAGCCAATCGGACAGCGCGTCGCGCCCTTGGGGAAAGTCGACGCCGAACAGCGCAAGATCGACAAACGCCGCCGCCGGGGCGTCCGGCTCCAACCGCGCCAGCCGCCCGCGCCTCCACCACGGGCTTCTTGCGAGCGCCGACACGAAGTCGGGCCTCGAGGCTTCGCAAGCTCCGGCTCGCGCCAGCTCCCCCACCGCCGCTTCGCTGAGCCCGTCCGCCAGCACGCCCAGCGCGAGTAGACGTTCTAGCCCATTTCGGCCAAGGCCCATGGATTCCGAGACCGGGCGAACGCGGTCCATCTCGCGGCCGGCGAGTTTCTTAAGAAGGTCTCCTCCGCTGAGACCGAACGCCTCGGCCGGCGCCAGCGCTGCGTGAATGGCGGCGGCCGAGGCGTAGAGCGGCAAAGCGGTGCAGCGACGAGGCTGCAAGCCATCTCTCCGCACCACGCAAGTCAGGCATGGGGCTCCTGGCTCGCCCGGCCAGCCTGCGCGCAGCTTCCCCGATCAACCGCTGTCCATCTTCGATGGTCAGCGGCGCCGGCGTTGCGATTTCCTGCCTTCCGAACCGCCCCTGAAGGATTGTCTTCTCGCCTTCCAATTCCGCGAAGGATCGCCGCGACACGAACAGAACCCGCAACGGGTAGGGCGCAGCCTTCCTCTCGGCGAGTTCCTTCAGGATTGCGCCCGTACGCTCGGGCTGCTCCTCGGGATAGTCGAGGATGAGAAACAGGCCCTTGTCGCGGACGGCGAAATCGAAGCGGTTTCGATGCCGGGGGAGAAAGCCCGCGGTCCATCCCCTGTCCCGCAGTGTCTCAGCCGCCTGCGCGGCAAGACGGGTTTTCCCGGCGCCGCCTTCGCCGGTGATGAGGCGCGCGCTCGTTGTCCTAGAGCCGCTTTTGGCCCAGTCGAGGATTTTGCGCAGATCGTCGTCGCGGCCGTAGAGCGTCTCGACAAGACGATAGTCCCAGCGCAGAAGGCTGAAGAGGTTCGGCTCGCCGTCCTCGAAAGCGTCCGAAAGCGGGAGCCATTCGAGGCCCGGCTCGGTGACGACCTCCTGCGGAACGCCGAGCGCCGACGTTTGAAGCAGGAACGCGCCATCGCGGATGAAGATGTTCGTCGTGGCGACGAAGTCGCGGCCGGTAACCGCCGACCCAAGCTGAACCCCAATGATCGCGGTAGGAGCCTGGGATTGACCCGCTACCGCTTCGATTTTCCCACGTTGACGTCGCGCGCGGTGAAGTCGCCGGTCGTCTTGACCTCATCGGCGCGAAATCCGGCGCCTTGGGAAACGTTGATTCCCTCCAACTGAACGCGCGCCGCCTCCAGTCGCCCGATGTCGATGCCGACGGCGCCGGCTTTGGCAGCCTCGCGAAGCGCCTCGGTCAGCGCGAGCGCAAGCGTTTGAATTTCGGCAACCTCGTCCGGCGACTGCCGGTCGATCTTTTCCGCGACGATGAGCTGCCGTCCTGCGGAGTTCGGTTCCTCGGCGAAGGCCTGAACGTCCGCACCGGCCCAGGCCCCGACCTTCTCCTTCAGTTTCTTGTAAGCGTCCTTGGCCGCCTCACCCACGCTGGTCTTGACCACTTCCTGCGCCGCCATAGCCAGCGCCTGCGCCGCGAGGGCGCCAATCGTTACTGGATCGACCATGAGACGCGTCCCCGAAGTTGTGATCGGGTCATACGATCAATAGACAGAAGCCGCAATCGGAACGCGCGCCTTGTTTCGATGGTCCTCCGCCCGCGTCCCCGTCTCCATCGCAACCGCACGGCCCTCAATGCGCCTCCGCGCCGCGCGCCCTGGCGATGCGCTCCTTCAGCGCGGCGGCGCCGACGGCGCCCATGACGATTTCCTTGCCGATCACGTAGCTCGGCGTGCCGGAGAAGCCGAGCGCGCTTGCGAGCTTCATGTCCTCGGCGATTGTCGCGCCGACTTCGTCGCTCGTCATGTCCTTTTCGAGACGCGCCATGTCGAAGCCCTGATCCCTCGCCGCGTCGAGCGCCTTCTGCTCGCTCGCCGGGCCGGGGCCGGCGAGCATCTCCCGATGGAAGGCGAGATATTTGGCGGGGTCCTGCATGCGGGCGGCGATGGCGACGCGCGACCGCTTCGGTCGAGCCGGGGCCGAGGATCGGAAACTCCTTCAGCACGATCTTGAGGGCGCGGGTCGTCGTGCAACAGTGCGAGGGTATCCGCACGCCAAGGCCGACCCCCGCGGGCGGCTTCAAAGACCGGCTCGGCGAGAGCTCACTCCCTGCTATTCCGCCGCGGCGCCGGCTTCGGCCGCGCGCTTGAGATAGTTCGCAATGGCGAACTGCGACGCAGGGTCGATCGGCGCCTTCGACTTGAGGATCGCGGAGTAGTCCGCCGTCGCCTCCCAGAATCCCCAGTCAGCCAATTGCGGGGCGACGAAGCCGGCCATCGGGGGGCGTAGCTTGATGAAGTCCCGGTACGCCTGAACGACCCTCGGGCGCGGCACAGCGTCGTTCGCTTCGCCGAGGACGTTCAGCGCCAGGAGCGCCGCCTCGATCTCGGGCATCGTGCGCTTTCTGTCGGCGAAGATGCGCGTCTCGATCCAGTCGATGCGCGACGGGCCGCCGAGGGCGAGATCGGCGGCGATCACCGCGGCGAGATCGGTCGCGTCATTAGACGCGAGCGCCGTCTCGATCCGCCGGTCGAGCTTTGCCGCGTCCTCGGGGCCGCCGACGAATCCGAGGGTCAGATAGGCGGCGCGGCGCGGCGCGAGTTTCGGATCGTCGAGCCAGGCCTCGACCGACGCCGGGTCCACTCGCGACCGCGCCGCGTCCAGCGTGGCGTAAGGCGCGCGCGCGAGCTCGCCCCAGGCGAGGCGCGCCGCGAGCGGATTGGCGGTTTCGAGGTAAGGCGCAACGAGCGCGACGCGCTGCCGCCAGCCGGCGTAGCTCAGCGCGTCCACCGTCGCGGTCGTCAGCGGCCAGGTCCGCCGCGGCCGGTCGCCGGGGACCTCGCGGGTGGCGGCGATCCGCCGGAGCCAGTCCGCGTCCTCAAGGGGGATCGCGCCGAGGCTCGTCCACTGCGGGGCGGTCGGATCGTGGATCAAGAGCGACGGTTCGCCAGCCGCCGACGCCGCCTCTCCCGGCTCCGTGACGGGTTCGGCGATCGCCTCGCCGGGCGCATCCGGGCCCTTGACAACCGCGACGATCCGAAGCGGGCCGCCAGCTTCACGCGCGGCGAGCACCGCGCGGTCAGTCGAGTCGAGCTGCACGCCCTCGGTCATCATCTGCTGCGCGGCTTGGTAGCAGAGCGGGCACGCGGCCGCCGTCGTCGAAACGAGCGGCAGGGCGAAGGCGAAGCACAGCGTCAGCCACCCAGCACGAAGTGACGCTCGGCGGCCCATCGTAGCCTCGCTCATCGCAGGACGTCCTTATGCATCCTCGCCCGGCCTCAACGCATCACGCATCCCTTGGGATAGCCGACCCGCTTGCAATAGACGACGAGGCCCGCGGCGACGGGATGGCCGGCGACGGGGTGTGCGACGACGGGGCGCGCGGCGACGGGGGCCGCGGGCCGTGCGACGCAGCCTCTGGGCACGCCCTCCGTCTTGCAACAGACGACCGCTGCCGCCGGCGTCACGCTCGCAAACATGCTCCCAGCGTGCCGGCCAATTGGGTGACGATCTTGCCGTTGTTGATGTAGTAGGGCGAGGTGAGGCCGAGGTAGCTGCTCGCCGCCGGATTCCCGGTCTCGCTCGGCTGGGTTTGTCCGAAACCGGCATAGTTGAACCGATGCTGACGCTGGTTTGGCGCGAACTTCGAGGTCACATATTTCGGGTCGATCGGCGTCAGCGTCTGGGTGGCGTTCGCGGTCCCGGATTCGCCGTAGATGATCCTGAACTTCGTGCCGGTCACGTTGTTCTGCAGCGTCGGCGACTTGCCGACGATGAGCGCCTTGAGCTCCGCGTCGCCGAGCGCGACCGCCCCCTGCTTCTTGAGGTCATCGACCGTCGGACCCGCCTTGGCGGTCTGCCGCGCCTCGGCCGTCGGCGTGTACCAGATCGGCAAAGTCCACGCCCGCTCCTGCTGGGTCGGCGCGACGACGTCCGGCGGGGCGACGCCGAGCTTGGCCGCCTGGATCGTCGTCCACCGCGGCGTCGGAATCTCGAGCACGCGCGCGTAGTAGAAGGCGTGCAGGCTCGGATCGAACTCGGGGTCCGTCCAAACTGACTTCAATTCGACGGCGCCGATCGTGTTTTCATACGTGCCCTTGTCGATGTCGACCGTGCGCACGATTCCGGTCCACTTGTCCGGCTCGCGGTCCCCCGCCCAGGCGACGTCGAACACCTTCTCGAAGCTTTGCCCGCTCTTCGTCCACCCCTTGACGATCTGGATGCGATCGAGATTGCCGGAGGTCGGGTCTTTCGCCGCCCACACGGCGAACGAGGGCGCCGTCGCGCCGGCCGGCATGGGCTGCATGTCGCCGCCCATCGGCACCCCCTGTTCGTAGGCCGTCTTGACCCATTCCCGGTCCTTCAGCCAGTCGGGCGCGAACTTCCAGAATTCGCGCTTCTGTTCGATGCTGGCGTCCTTGGCGTAGTTCCATCCGCCGAAGAATCGCACCTTGATGTGCGGGCCGCTGACCGCGAAGGTCTCCTTGCGCTGCATCGCGTTGAAGATCAACTCGCGCGTGTTCTCTTCCGCCCACACGCCGGTCAGGCCCGCGCTGTTGACGGTTCGCGCGTCCATGCCGCCGATGAGGACGCCCGACATGCGCCGCTCGATGCTTCCGTCCGCGGCGCCGAGAGTCCCGAAGTAATTATCGTTCCGATAAGGCACGCCGGTCGAGTGCGAGTCCGATGCCGCGCCGAAGCCGAATTTGTAGGGGTTGAAGCCCTTGTTGTCCTGAAGGGCGATGCCGTCCTTCAGCGCCTGCCGCGCGTAGCTGCCGACGATATGCGCGATGCGCCCCTGCGGGTCGCCGAGTAGAAAGGCCCAGATGTTGTAATTGGCGAATTCGTCGTTGGGGGAGAGCAGCGGATGGGTTTCCGACTGTCCCTTCGTTTGGGCGATCTCGGTCAGAGGCTCGTTGCGCATCCGGTTTTCGGCGTAGGCGCGGTCGATTGGCCGCCCTTGCAGATCGACCTCGGTCGGATACATGCGCCCGTCCGAAAGGTTGGCGTTGTGCGAGATCGCGAGCAGCTCGTTGCCGGCCTTCCGCTGGCCGTCCATCCACTTCCACAGCTCCGACGGATCGGTCGAGTCGAGCGCGCTGAACGGGGCCGGCGGGACGTGCTTGCAGTCCTTGAAGAAGATGTTGCGATGGAGGTTCATGTTGTTTGGCATGGACGTCCACTCGTAACTGCAAAAGGCGGTGAATTTGGCTCGTTGGCGGCCTCGGCGAACCCGACGGTGTTCTCCCAGACGGTATGGGCGACCTCCGGGCTCGCCAGTGCCTTGTTCGGCGCGCCGCGCATCAGGTGATTGATGGCGTAGAGAAAGACTTCGTTGGCGGCTTCCATGCTTTCGCCTTTGACGATCAGCGGCTGCGCCGCCGGCAGCTTGCTGATCGGCGAACTCGGGTCATTGGCGAGCTTGATGACGCCGACATATTCGGAATGGTCGGTGACGCCTGCGAAATCGAGCGGCGTGTCGATCTTGATGTCGTAGCCGAGCGGCGCCTTGATCGTCTCGCCCTTGAAATATTTATAGGCGTCGCCGGGATCGGTCAGCCGGTCGCCGAACAGCCAGGCGTCGGCCGAATAGCTGGTGTGGACGTGAGTCTCGCCGAAATAGGCGTCGCGCAGCGGATTGCCCGCGGCCAGCGCGGATGCGCCAAAACCAATGAGCGCCCACGCGGAAACGGCGCCAAGCAACCTGTTCATGTCCAATCCCAGGCGGGTGAAGATGTCTTGCGAACGCCAACGTTGCGTAAGCGCTCCGTAACTGTCAATCGTCAAACCGCCTCGCCGCGAGAGTTTGCGGAGCCGGTGGCCTCTAGGGTCAAGAACTTGCCCGCGCGGTCAAGGACGGCCCGGACGGAGCCTCATAGACTGTGCGAGAACGGGACGTCAGCAGCGTCGCCGCCAATCTGAACGGGATTCGCACATGGCTCGGGACATAGGGATCTGGATCGCGCGGGCCGCCGCGGGGCTCGAGATGCTGACCGGCGCGTCGTTGTTCGCCGCTCCGTCTCTGCTTGCGGAGCTGCTCTTCGGCTCGCCCATGACAGCCCCCGGTCCGACGGTGGGACGCGTCGCGGGGCTGGCGATTCTCTGCCTCGCCATCGGCTGCTGGCCCCGCGGCGCGGAGCGCGACCAAACGCCGCACGCGCTCCTCGGCCTTTGGCTGCTCAGCGCGCTCGTCGCCGTCTACCTGATTTATCTCGGCGTCAGCGGGGGGCCGGTCGGCGTCCTGTTCTGGCCTGCCGCGGCGACCCACCTCGTGCTGGCGGTTCTGCTGGCGGGCGTCGCGCTCAGGGGCGAATGACGGGACCGTCTCGTGCGCTCACCGCGCCCTCAGCGCCCATCCGAGCAGCAAAAGGCCGCTCGCGGCAATCCAGCTGCCGAGCACGCGCCATGCAATTCGCATCCATGCGATCGTCGTTCCGGCGGCGAGCGCGGCGACGAGCGCGACGAGCACGAAAATGGCGGCAGTCGAGCCAATGACGCCGCGCAGGCCGGACTCGGCCATCGCGAGCCCGTTCGGGTAGCCGAGGACAAGCCCGAGCGCGGCGATCAGTGCGCCCGTCGCGACGATCGGGAATTTGAGGTCGGCCGCGACGAGAAGGCCGACCGCCAGAAACGGCAGCCACAAGGGCGCGACGAAGGCCGGCGCGCCCGGGAGGAGGCGCAAAACCCCGCCCCGGCGAACCAGGCGAGGGGCAGAAGCAGAAGAGCGAGACGCGCGCAGTCCTTGCCGCGGAGCCCCGCGAGCAGCGCGGCGTCAGCGCCTCCGACCACGCGTCTGACGGCGCGAACCCCTCATCCGGCGGGCTCCGCCCGCCACCTTCTCCCGCAAGGGGAAGGGATGCCCGGCGCGTCTCCGGAGAGGCAATCAACCGGAAGCCGCATCATGCAAAAGCTTGCGAGAGGAAGAAAACGCCGCCGGCGCTGATGAGGCCGCCGAGCGCCCGCAGGGCGAGACGTCCGTAGGCCCAGCGGTGGATGGTCCCGATCTCGATGCCGCAGGCGTGCAGGAGGCCCGTCGCGACCACGAAGCCGATCGAGTAGGTGAGGCCGCTCGTTCCCGGTGGAAGTTCCGCGCCATGCGCATGGCCATGGCAGATCGCGAAGACGGCGACCAGCGCCGCGGCGATGATCGGCGGCGGGCGGCTTTCCGTCATCACCGCGGCGCCGAGCAGGACGCCCGAAAGCGCGATGCCGATCTCGACGCCCGGGACCGACAGGCCGACCAGGCCGAGAAAGCCGCCGAACGCCATCACCATCGGGAAGGTCACCGGCAGCATCCAGATCGCCGGAGCGCCGAGCTGCGCCCCCCAAAGACCCACCGCCACCATGGCGATGATGTGATCGAGGCCGGTCAGGGGATGCAGGAAGCCGGTCAGGAACCCTGTCGCCTCGCCGACCTGCGCGTGCGCAAAGGCCGTAGCGGGCAGCCCGGTGAAAGCGAGCGCCAGCGCAAGACGAACCGCATTCGACTTCATTCTTACCCTCCCGAAACCATCATGACCACGCGCTCGATCGTCCAGAATGCGCCGAGCGACCCGACCACATAGGCCGGCGCCCATTCGACCCAGACCGGCCAGCGCATGTCGATGACCTTGAAGGCGCGGACGAGCAAAAGGATCATCGCGACGAAGGCGAGCTGTCCGATCTCGAGGCCGATATTGAACATGAGCAGCGCAAGCGGAATGTCGCCCCGCGGCAGGCCGATCGCCGCAAGACCGCTGGCGAAGCCAAAACCGTGCAGGAGGCCGAAGGCGAAGGCGACGACCCAGGGATGGCGGATGGTGAAGCTCGTCTCGCCGCGCCATGAGCGGACGATCTCGGGCCCAAGGAACAGGATCGAGAGCGCGATCGACGCGTTGAGCGGCGGAGCGGGAATGCTGGCATAGCCGAGAGTCGCAACGGCGAGGGTGATGCTGTGGGCGATCGTGAAGGCGCTGATGGTCTTGACCAGCATCCACGGGCTTTTCACGATGAGCAGGAGGCCGAGCACGAACAGGAGATGGTCGGAGCCGAACAGGATGTGCTCGATCCCCCGCGTCAGGAACACTGTCGCGGTCGCGAGCGCGCCGCGCGGCGCAGGGATCTCGATATAGGGGCGCGAGGGATGGACGAGTTCTGTCGAATGCGCGCCGTCGAGCTGCTCGATGCGCACGAGCACGTCGGTGATGGTGAGCTGTAGGCCGAGGAAATCGATCCGCTTGCCTTCGAGTCCGACGGGACCAGCGTCGATCGAGCGCCGTTCGACGCGCGAATCCGTCAGTTCGTCCGTCTGCGGTGCGCGCAGATCGCGGACTCCCTCCGGCATTTGCAGCACGAGCGGCAGGGGCATCCCCGACAGGACTGGCGTCCACCACAGCACCTCGTATCGTCCCGGCGCGGTCTCCCTGAGGTCGAGATAGGCGGGCCGGATTTCGTGGGCGCGAGACGATGCGAGCGCGCAGAGCGCAATCATCAGGCCCGCGAGCCAGCGAGCGACGAATCGGGCGCCGTTCATTTCGGAATCAGGTCGTCGGGCATCGAGCGCATCGCCGCGGCGGCCTTGGCGGCGGCCTTGGGCGGGGGCGGAGCGCCTTCGGGCGGCGGGGCGGGCATCAGCACGGTGTATTTGGCCCGCAGGTCGTCATAGGCCTTCTTGACCGCCTTCGCCTTCTGGTCTTCGAGCCAGGCCTGCTTCACGTCCGGCTCGATCTCCTCGAAGGCGGGCGCGCGGGGCGGGATCACCGTGTCGACGAACACCAGATGCCAGCCGAAGCCGGATTGGATCGGCCCCCGCCACGATCCGGCGGGAAGTTTCTCGACGGCGGCTGCGAACGGGGTCCGAACTCTTTTCCGAGATGTTCGGCGGTTTTGTCGCGATAGAAATCCTGGAACATGAACGGGTCGGTGCCGCCGAATTTCACGTCCTGCGGCGCGTCCGCGAGTTGGGACAGCGCCTTGTCGGCATCGGCCTCGGCGTTGGCGCCGCGGCGGTCGGGCGAGAAATAGAGGTGGCGGAAGCTCACCCGCGCCGGCTCCTCGAACAGCTTCGCGTTCTTGTCGAACCAGGTTTTGAGCCCCGTGTCGGTCGGCTGATGCGCCGCCGCGACGTCCTCGGCGAGGAACTGCATCTTTTGCGCCATGCGGCGGCGGACGATCTCGTCGTCCTTGTCGAGCCCAAGCGCGAGCTCCTCGCGATAAAGGATCTCCTCCTTGACGTCGGCCTCGACCAACTTGTCGAGCTCCCGCGGCGTCGGCTCGCGGCCCCATTGGGCCTCGAACACTGTCGCGAGCCGCGTCAGCTGATCGAGGGTCAGTTCGATCCGCCGCGACGGCGCCGGGGACGACGGAGCCGCCGGCGTCGCCGCTTGGGCCGCTTGAGGCGCCGGGGTCGCCGAACCGGCCGGCTGGAGGAAATGGGAGGCGCCGAACAAGACGGCGCCAATCAGGAGAAACTGAACCAGCGGCTCACGCAACAATCGCAACATCGTCCCCATGAGGAGGGCGCTCGCCCGAGCGTCGGGGTGTCCCATAGCATGGACCCCGCCCTCGAGAACAAGCCGTCCCTCGGGCCATGAGGTGATCGCAATACCGCGCTACCTCCGCAGCCCGTCCATCAGAATGTCGATCAGCCGTCGGGCGCTCGCCTGCCAGTCCGGGCTGTCGCTGGCGTAAGCGACGCCGACAAGGGCGCGCAAAAGGTCGGCCGGTTGGACGTCGGGGCGGATGCGGCCGCTCGAGCGCGCGCGGTCGACCAGCATCGACATGGCCTCCTTGATTCGGGCGCCGGAGGCGGCGTAGAGCGCCGAAGCGCTCCCGACGATCGAGGCCAGCGCCGGCGCGATCACCTTCTTGGCCGCAATGTAATCGACGAACAGGCGCATCCATTGGCGCAGCGCCTCTTCGGGGGCCATGGACTCGATGAGCCGCGGCGCGGCCTCGGCCAGCTCATCGACCTCGCGCCGATAGACCGCCTCGATGATCGCGTCGCGGGTCGGAAAGTGGCGGTAGAGCGTGCCGATGCCGACCCCCGCTCTGCGGGCGATTTCCTCGAGGCTGACGTCGGCTCCTTGGGCGAAGGCGGCCTTGGCCGCCTTCAAGAGCCGCTCCCGATTGCGCCGCGCGTCGGCGCGCGGCGCGCGCGTTCGATGGCCGAGCCCGTCGCCGGCCGGCGCGGAACCCGCCAGCGTGATGGTTTTCGAGCCCATGGGGGCGCCTCTTGGCTGCAGCTTGATCGCGCCGCGCCCCAATGACAATGTTCGACTCGTCTTGTCTATGATCCCTCAGATAAGAATCTAAAGCCCCTGGCTTTGCCGGGGGATACTTACTTTCCCCAGAACCTGGCAGCCAAATCCCGGGTTAATCGGTGACCTCGCCGTGTTCAGGAGCTCCGCTGGCGCCGGTAACTGTCCCGCATCTCCCGCTTGAGCACTTTACCTGCTACGTTGCGGGGGAAGGCGTTCATGATGATAACGTCGCTGACCCGCTGAAACTTGGCGTCCACCCGGCCGTTGGTCCATTGCCTCAACGGTTCGGGTTCGATCGTCTCTCCAGGGCGCAGCACGACGGCCGCCACCGGTGTTTCTCCCCATTTTTCGTCGGGAACTCCAAACACAGCCACTTCGGCCACCGCGGGATGCTGGATCACCACTTCCTCAATGTCCCTGGGATAAACATTGACTCCGCCGGTGATGATCAGGTCCTTGATCCGGTCGACCAGGAAGAGATAGCCGTCCTCATCCACATAACCGGCATCGCCGGTGTGCAGCCAGCCGTCAATGATGGCCTTTTCGGTTAGGTCGGGACGTTTATAGTAACCCGCCATCAGTATGGGGCCCTTGCCGCAGATCTCACCCACCTCGCCAGGGGCGCACTCCGTGCCGTCCGCCCGCAGGATGCGCATCTCAAAGAAGGATGGTGGTACTCCCACTGACCCCACTTTGCGGATGGCGTCATGCTTGTCGAGCACGGTGACGAAACCTTCGGTCAGCCCGTAGAGCTCATAAAACCGGCCTGGCAACAATTCATTCAGCCGATGCTTGTATTCCAGCAGTAGCGGGGCGCCGACATTGTGGATCATCTCCAGGGACGCCAGTGCCTTGGGAGTGAAGGCTGGGCTGTTGAGCACCGCGACAATCTGGGATGGCACCATTACGATATGGGTCACCTGTTCCCGTTCGATATCCCGGATCACCCGCTCCGCGTTGAATGCCTCGTGCAGCATATACGTACCGCCCAGGCACATCGAGGGCATCAGATCCAGCATGGCGCCGTTGAAGACAATGGCGCCGGCGTGCAGGACCACGCTCTCCGGCGTCATCCGCCAGGCCGAAGCGAACAGCGTGCAGTACATGGCGCGCACGTAGTGAGAATGCACGATGCCCTTGGGGGCGCCCGTGGTGCCGCTGGAGTACATGATGTTGTACACGTCCGCGTCAGTCAGGCCGGGATCCGGGGGATTATCTTCGGCGGCCCCTGCGGTGAAGTCCTCATAGGTGCGGAAACCCGGCGGCGCCTCCCCTTGACAGCCCACCAGCACGAAGCGGTCAGCCCGTAGTGCCGGCAGCCCGCCGCGAATCCGGTCCAGGGTTTGGGCGAAGGACGCCTCGGCGAGCACGGCGACCGAATCGGAATCCCGGAGCAGGGTCGCCAGTCCACCTTCCTGCAGCAGAGTGCTCATGGGGACAATGACGATGCCGGTTTTGGCCGCAGCCCAGTAGGCGGTCATCAACTCCAGACAGTTGGGCAGAACAGTGGCGATCTTCTCGCCCTTGGTGATGCCGTTGGCCAGCAGGGCGTTCGCCAAGCGGTTAACCACAGCGTTCAATTTTTGGTAGGTCAGCCGCTGGTCGCCCACCACCAGCGCCAGATGATCAGGCCGGTAGCGGGCGTGACGCGGCAGCAGCGCACCAATGTTCATGAATAATTCCTCCAACCTGTTGTCGATACTTAAGCAAGCCGTCGCCGGTATTATCGCGGGAATGATCCGTTTAGCCAGCGTGCCTGATTCTGCCCGAGTGCCTGGGCTGTCTCCGGTGGTCCCCGAGAGAGACATCCCAGTACCACCGTGGATGCGCGTGCGCTTGGCGAGGAGCCACGCGCACGCTAACCTCTGTGAAGGGTGTGCTCACTGTATTCAGGGGTTTTGCGGCTTTGGGGAAGCGGATGTGATGGCCGGCTTTTGGCGAGCCGGAGGGGTGAACCATTCACACCTGCCCGGTTTTGCGGAGCTCGATGCTCCTATCCAAGAATGTAATGATCAAGCGAGGTCCCAGCCGTCGCTTCGGCGCTTGGTAAGCCCTGGGGCTCGGGTAGCTCGTCGATGGGCAAGAGTACCTGGGAGGCAACTGGGCGGGAGGCTTAGATGGCGGCGCAGCGACGGATCGCCGTCAGTCTCAAGAAAGCGCCTCTTAAAACTCATTCTCAATTCCTGCCTCAAAAGGTCGCGGAGCCGCGACTTTCGAGGGGTGCAGAAGTCAAAAATTCCGCACCACGCGAAAACGGCGCAAAAATCGTAAGTTTTGAGAAAGATACAAATCAGGTATGTGTAGTAGGAGGCGCGCTGTGAACCGCCGCTTGCTGCGCGTTGGCGTGGTGCCATTTAACCGAATGGAACTTACAAGCTAGGCGCGGCAATGATGGAAACTATCGACGACATAATCACGGGTCTCTGGGAGAATGGTCGCGACTCAATCACCCATGCCCTTTACCATTTCAGCGAGCGTGAGACGGAGCGTTCTAACAGACAGCACCATGACAAATGGATAGTGCTGAGCGTTCACCATGCCGCCGAGTGTGTCTGCAACATGCGACTCCTCGAACTTGATCCATCTTGCCGACTATTTTCACGAAGAGGTGCATTTTGGTTTCCGTTTCTTTCGGAGACGATCAAGGAGCTTCAACAGACAATTTACTCTGGACGGCTAACCACTGCCGAAAATCAGCTCTTTCGCTTACTTAGCGATCTTTCTGATATCAGACATCAATTTATGCACAGGACAGCTCCAAAAGAATCAGACGTTTCAGTTGCGGCGATGTGCATGATTGGTGTCCTCAAATACATCGAGCGTCTTAAGGGGGAGTCCACTTCGGACATCGTATGGCAGAGCCCGCCCATTGAGGGAGATGTTGTCGCAGCAATTCGCTATACACGCTTAGAAGAGTACAACGATTTTGTTGCACTCTTTTTGCAGGAAAAATATCCTTGCGACAGGGAAAGCTCAGGAGAGGAGAATGAACATGAAGTTCTGAAACCTTTCATCGCGATCCAGAGGGTTCAACTCCCTCCCGGCAAAGGTCAGCCAACCAGCCGGAAGCGAGCCTTGCATGGCGTGCGGCGACGCCCGTCGTGAAGCGTAGGCAGCAGGTGCTGAAGCCGCGTGAGTAGCCTCGAAATTTCTATCGCTGGAGCCTTCGCTGTGGGTTGAGCGGGGGCAGCATCGACGACACCGTCAGGGTGAGGATCGTCGGTCCGGCCGGGGTCTTGGACCGGGGCAAAGGCATGGGACGGATCGCCTGGGAACCTGTGAGATCCCGCCTGCGTCCGAGTGAGAGTGTGCCGGCAAATGGGCGGCCGGCTGACCAAATGCCCTGGCCCGGCTGGGTCCTCCAACCATCCGGGAGCGCCGCCAAGGCGAGCACGAAAAGCGGAGGATCGCGCGGACCCCGGAAGCGAAACAGATAAGCGACCGGGGACGCGCAGGCGGGAAGTCGTAGCGCCTTCATAGTACCGCTGACCGCGGGGAACTGGGCTCACCGGGACCCGCGCGAGGGAAGGGGGGCGCCACGGGATGAGAGCCGTTGCCGGGAAACACGGGAGGAGACCTTGGGCTCCGCGAACCTGTCCACGAAACGACAACGGATAGCCGAACTGGCGAGGACGACGGCGGGGACATCATCACCTCCGTGCGCTTCTCGACAGGCGAGTCACGGACGGCGTCCTCTACGCCAACGCGAGCGAAACTCTCCCGTGAAGAACCGGATGCGGGAAATCCGCACGTCCGGGTGTGTGTCCAGCGAAGGCTGGCATGTTCAGCAGGAGACAGACCTGCCGGGGCAAAAGTCAGGAGCCCCGTAGTTTGGATAGCAGGGTGGCGGGAAACCAAAACTCTGAAGCCTATCGACAACGTCTCCCTCGGGAAGACGACGAGCCGCCGGGCCGTAATGAAAGTAAACGCGAATGTGGCCTCGAAAGTGCGTAGCCCCGAAGGCCGAGCCCACATCTGGAGGGCGAAGGCAGCATGGGGAGCCGAAATCTGACTGAAGCGGCTCCTTCACTTCGGCGGGGTGGAAGCGACAGCACGGTGGCAAGAACATGCCGAGCAACTGGAGAAGCCTTCCTCGCCCCGGCGCGAAATCGCCGGAGCAGGGTAGATCGTATAACCGGCGCAACCGGGAAGTCGATCGAAGGCGAGAGGGTGGCGGTCGGGTCCGTAGTAGCGGCGAAGCGGAGTAATGTCCGTGGAGCAAAGGGGCCCTGCTGCTTGTAGCGTCTCCGGCCATAAGGAAGGCAAGGACGAGATGACAAAGGCGTCCATGGATTTGCAAGACCTGAGGCGGAGAATATACGTCAAGGCGAAGGCTGAGACGTCCTGGCGGTTCTGGGGACTATATGTCCACGTCTGCAAGCTGGACACACTGCGCGAGGCGTACGCGCTGGCCAAGAAGAACGATGGCGCTCCGGGAAGTGACGGAATGACCTTCGCGGCCATCGAGGCGCAAGGCGTAGAGGTTTTCCTCGAGCAGATCGCGGACGAACTGGTCGGGCGCACCTATGCGCCGCTCCCGGCAAGGAAGCAGGAAATCCCGAAGGATGGCGGCAAGGTCCGCGTCCTTTCGATTCCGGCGATCCGCGATCGGGTGGTGCAAGGCGCGCTCAAGCTCATACTGGAACCGATCTTCGAGGCGGACTTCCAACCGGGGTCGTTTGGATACCGTCCACAACGGACAGCCCATGAAGCGGTGGACCGTGTGGCGCGAGCGATCGTTCAGCACAAGCCACGCGTCATCGACATCGACCTGAGCAGCTATTTCGACAATGTCCGGCATGATCGGCTGTTGGCGAAGGTGGCCGAGCGGGTGGACGATGGCGACGTGATGCGCCTGCTGAAGGTGATGCTCAAAGCCAACGGCAAACAGGGCGTTCCGCAAGGCGGGGTGATCTCGCCGCTGCTCAGCAACCTCTACCTCACCGAGGTTGACAGGATGCTGGAGCGGGCGAAGGAGGCCACACGCTACGGCAAGTACAACGGCGTCGAATATGCGAGGTTCGCTGACGACCTGGTGATCTTGATCGACGCCCACCCGCGGCACGACTGGCTGATGGCGGCGGTGGAAAAGCGGCTACGCGAGGAACTCGCCGAACTGCAGGTCGAAATCAACGAGGAGAAGAGTTGGATCGTGGACCTATGCCGCGGCGAGAGCTTCGGCTTCCTGGGGTTCGACTTTCGCCGGGTGCGCAGCCTGCGGGGCAGATGGCGTGCCCATTACACGCCCAAGCTCAAGAAGCGGACGGCGCTGCTGGCGAAACTCAAGGACGTGTTCCGGCGTCACCAGTCCCAGCCGGTCGATCGAGTCATCAAGCTGATCAACCCGGTGCTTCGCGGATGGGTGAATTACTTCAGGGCGGGACATTCCAGCGAGTGCTTCGGCTTCGTGAAGGACTGGGTGGAAAAGAAGATCCGGCGCCATATGCTGCGAGCCCGTAAACGACAGGGCTTCGGCTGGACGCGGTGGAGTAGGGACTGGCTGTACGAAACGCTCGGGCTGTTCAACGGCTACCGAGCGGTGCGGTCAGCCCCGAAAGTCGCTCCGGCAGGATAGGTCCCATAAGCCTTGGGGCGAAGCAAGCAGGAGAGCGCAGTGCGAGGAAATCCGCATGCTGCGTTCGACGAGGCGGGGGCTGGAAACGCGGCATGGTCGAGATGGTGTGACACTCGCAGACGAAAGAGCGAGCCAACAGGGAACACGAACTTCGACCTAAACCGGCGCGCCAGTCCCCGACCCTACCTGTGAGGGGTGGGGATGGCGACATCCCCACCTACTCGGCAAACAAGTGGCTTCCGCATTGCCCATCGTGCGGTGCCCAAGCGGTCGTTTCCCGAACATGTGAGGCCTGCTTTGCCGAACTTGATTCTATAACATGTTCAGGCTGTGACGAAGAAATATACCTCATGACTTGGGAGCGAAAGCACGGTGATCGCGTGGTTGAATGCCAAGACTGCGGTTTGAAACAGTCTCTATAGGCAAAGTGCAGAAATCAAGATTTGTGCACTTCGTGGAGATGGCTAAAATTTAAGGGCAAAACGCGGTTTTTGCCCCTCGCGCGCGAGGGGCGGCGTTCGTCGCGTTGACCATCACTATCGATTTGAACAACGTATGGGTACATCGCGCGGCTTGGTCGAGTAGAGGGCGAGCAGTGGCTGGGGGAAATATCGCGGGCATCGCGCAAGGCGTGCTAGCCAATGTCGTCGGCAGCGTCGCTTGCGCCGCTTTCGTCGCTGTTGGCTTGAGCCAAACCCACGATTTTGGCGACCCAAAGAACTGGCCTGTTTGGGCGGTCTTGTTCGTCGCCTTCGGCACAGTAGGCTTCGTGGGAGCCGGGACCAACGCCGCGCGACTCTGGTGGCAAAGGCGGAGGATTGGTCGCTCAACAGCAGAGCGACTCACCGTCATCTTGTTGGCGACGATTCCTCGCGTGGACAGAAGCAGAACGTGCGTGACTCGCTGAAACGCTATCTAGGATCGAGCATCAATCTCATCGCCTATCCAAAAACCTTGACGATCGACGAAGGCCACGTTGATGCCAATTTGACGAAAACTCATGCTGCCGCCCAGAAAATTTTGGAAGTCAAGCGCGGCGACCTGCTGATCTGGGGTCGAGTTAGAGCGGAATCCGATCATCCTGTATCGTGCTCATAACCACAGGATTTGAAGTAATTTGTACATTGCGAGGGCTTGAAGATTTCGGCGCAGGTTTCGAGGGCGCGCATGAGGCCCGCGACGGTCCGTTCGGCGATTTTGCGCAGGAAGGCTTTGAGCTTGGAGAAGGCTTTTTCGATGGGGTTCATATCAGGACTGTAGGGCTGGGAGATATCGCAACTCCGCGCCCGCCGCCTTGATGAGTTGCTCGACCCGCGGCCCCTTGTGAGCCGGGAGATTGTCCATGACGACGATCTCGCCGGGCGAGAGCGTGGGGACGAGGCATGTCTCCAGCCAATCCTCGAACAGGGCGGCGTTGATCGGTCCATCGAAAGTCTTTGCCGCCGTCAGGCCGCGAAGGCGAAGGCCGGCGACCAAAGTCACCGTTTTGTAGTGACTGTGCGGGATGGCCGCCCGAAAGCGGCGCCCGCGCCGGCAACGTCCGCCTTTGCGCGCGAGATTGGTGGAGGCTCCGGTCTCGTCAACGAAAACGAGTTTCGTCGGATCGAGATCGAGCTGCCCCGCGAACCATTCCCGGCGTCGACTTTGCACGTCCGCGCGTTGTTGTTCCTCGGCATGCGCTGTTTTTTTTAAAGGTGATCTCGTGACGGTCGAAGAAACGCCACAGCACAGAGACCGCAAAGCGCTCGCCGCAATTGGCGATCAGCCGCTCCTGGATCTCGAGCAGCGTCATGTCCGGGCTGCGCCGGATCAGGCCCAACAGATAGTCGCGATGCGCCTCGATCCGGCCGGAGCGTCGGTCGCCGCCAGAAGGCGCCGGCGAAATCTCGCCCGTGGTTTGGAACCGCTTCACCCAGCGCACTGCGCTCGCTATGCTCACTTTGAAATGCGCGGCCGCCTGATTGCGCGACAACCCGCCCAAGACCACCGCCTCAACCACGCGCTCGCGAAGATCGTTGGAAAGACCCATCCCCGCCGCCCCCATTCTCGCAGCGTGAATGACGAAGCAGAAATTAACCGATTCGGGAATCCCCCAACCGATTCAATCCGTTCGGATACCGCTCTAAGTCAAACAATGCGCTCGCTCTATATTTCACAGCGCGACGATCTGCGGAGACGGGCAATGCCTCGTCTTACATGCTGGTTAGCGATGCGGAGCGAGCTCTTGAACTGCCGCTCAATTTTGATCGCGATCTCGGCGCGGCCGTTGCAGGCCGCGTTGTCGCGGTCGCCGCAGCGCTCATTGAAAGGCAAGGAATCTTCCTGACGCCCTACGCACAACGATTTGCTAATCAGATCGCGCCGCTGGTCGTACACCCGAAAACTAGCCAAAGATATTTGAAATTTCAGGACGGTGGCGCGAGCAGGTGCGTGGGGTATCCGAGGATGGTTGAGACGCGCCGGGTCTGGCGATCGGAATAGATGAAGGCGGGTCCCTCGATGCGATAGTTGCCCTTCCAATCGATGACGAAGGAGGTATCGTTTTCTTCGATGTGGACGGGTTCCGGGTCGCCGTCGCGGGCCAGCCTTGCGGCGAGTTGATCGGACGGGTCGAGCAGCCAGGCGTCGCCGGTTTCGGTAGAGAACAGGACCAGCTGACCAACAGTGACGACGCGCCCATGGCGGTCAGCCGCCCGACGCTGGATGGAGCGGACCTCCTCGGCGAGGCGAAAGCTCTTCCCCTCCACCATCTGTTTGCCCGGTCGACGCCGGATCGCCTTTCGATCCCTGCCGGGTACCGAGGGGGCTGCCATGGATTTGTTCACCAAGCTGTTCGGCGACTTCTTGGTCTTCGTCTATCACTGCTTCGACCGGATTGTCATTCGCGGCTATCTGACGGCGCTGTCGCGGCCCGAGCTGGTCGTCCACTTCTTCCGTGAGATCGTCGGGGTGGCGGAGGTCAGCAAGGAGGCGCTGAGCCAGCGGACGGCCGATTACCAGAATTGGGTGGAAGCCTACGCGCGCAATCACGCGATCCCGATCGAATGGGCCGAGAAGGGGGTACGCAAGGAGGACCACGTGCTGCGGTGGCTGCGCCGCATGGAGAAGCGCAATGCCTACGGTGTCTACTTCATCTTCAAGAGCATGGAGCAAGGGCCGACCTTCCGCATCAGCCTGCCGAAGTACCCGGCCAAGGACCCGCACTACCGCATCGTCGCGCACCAGCGCAGCCGCTTCACGCATTACTACTTCTATGTCCGCGACGAGGCGCTCGGACCGATGGTTGTGCGGGTGGCTTCCTTCTTCCCCTTCCAGACCGCCTACTATCTCAACGGCCACAGCTTCATCGAGCAGGAGCTGAAGCGGGCGGGGATCGGCTTCCGCA
The DNA here is from genome assembly GCA_963758335.1 of uncultured Alphaproteobacteria bacterium. Classification (GTDB taxonomy): domain Bacteria; phylum Pseudomonadota; class Alphaproteobacteria; order Rhizobiales; family Beijerinckiaceae; genus Roseiarcus. The sequence goes on from CAVWVF010000007.1 coordinate 337,212, forward strand.
AGCATGACAACGCTTTCCTCGCCGTCGACGATGCAGCGGCGCTGCAGGCGTCGGCCGACCGGCTGAGCCCAGAGATCATTCGCCGGCGCCTCGACTACTGGACCCTGATCCTCGGACCGAAGTTCTCAAAGAAGGAGCGCGCCAAGCTCAACCTGTCACGCTTCTACGCCATCTCCCAGATCGAGTACTGCCGCAACTTCATCTTCAGGCGTCACTTTCCCATCCACAAGCTATTCGAGCGCAGCTGCGAACTCGGCCTGTGGCGGCTCAGCGCCGACAAGATCGCCACGATCTTCGGCAAGCGGGTCAGTCGCCGGATGCATGGCAAGCTGGCCACGGTCATCGACCAGATCGAGCACGGCCATCATGTCTTCCGCGCCTACTTCAAGAGCGGCTTCCTCAAACAGTATGAGAAGTTCCTGACCTTTCTGCGCAACGAATTGGTCTCCAACAATCTCACCGACTTCGGCCTGCTTAAGGGGCTCGACCATCTCGATGCCGTGCGGACCACCTTCCAGCTGATCACGGATCGCTTCGCCGGCTTCCAGGCCGAGTGGCTCAACGTGCATGTCGATTTCCCGCTGCTGCAGCGCCTCGCCCATCCGATCACCATCGGCGCGGTGCGTTATCCCGGCCTCAAGATCCACGAGCCGCGCATCATCCGCCTGTTCGAGGTCCTCCTGCATGGCGGTCCTCAGATCGGCGGCTGGACGGCCCGGCAGATCCATCAAGCCGTCCTCGACACCTTCGACCTCTCTGAGAAGACCTACCGCCTGAACCAGCTCCGCTACGACTTGCGCAAGCTCAAGGGACACGGCCTGATCGAGCGCGACGGCTCGCGCTACGCCTACCGGCTCTCACCCAAGGGCGTCCAAGTCGCCCTCCTCTTCCTCTTCTTCCACAAGCGCCTGTGCGGCCCCCTCGCCAACAGCCGCTTCCATCACCGGCCGGACCCGCAACACCGTCCAGACAGCCGGCTCGAAGCCGCCTATCACCGCGCCGACACCGCCATCCAACGCGTCGTCGATCTCTTGGCTGCAGCTTGATCGCCCCGCGCCTCAATGACAATGTTCGACTCGTCTTGTCTATGATCCCTCAGGTAAGAATTTAATCCATCGGCCTTTAACTAGTACAGCGATTCCTTGAAACTGCACGGGCCTTTGAACCACGAAAGCCGGAGTTCCATGCGCCGCATACGATTCAAATTTCGGAAACGCTGAACTAGTATCGTCGATATAACCACATTCATACTCACTTTATGTGGCACCCCAATCGAGACGCGCCATGGAGGACCATACCGCGCTTTCAATTGCGCTGCGGTGTGGGCCGCTTCCCGAACCGGAGCCGGCAGGAGGAAACTGTCAGCCCCTTGATCTAAACTGAGCATCTACGCAAAACAGCGGCAAAGTCGCATCCGAAGATTTTTGCACCAGGATCCGCCATCAACGGAATCAATGGGTTACGCGGTGCAGAAATGCAGAAATCAGGTGCAAAAGCGGTCCGCTTCCCGCCTTCTGCGACATTCCGGCTCGAGTACGGGCCCACGCCTCGATCCCGCCGCCCTCGAACACCCTGCCGAGGCCGTCGACCAGACGGTCGTCGGAGATCGGGAATAGGCCCGAATGGGGTCCAAACAGGTCTAAAAGCGAATGAAGGTCGCTTGACAACGACGTCGCGCCTCCAGAAGCCATTCGGAGATCCGCCGCTCGATTTCTGTTCTCAAGAAACAACTGGTATGGCCGGTTTTGGTCTGATTCGCGTCCGAAAGGCCCGTTTCGTAGCCTCAGGCGGACGCGCATGTCCTCCTCGCCGTTTCCCTGTTCCCGCACTCCCGTCCCTGTTCCTTCCCTGATCAGGGCGAATTTCTTCCCTGTTATCTCCACAGTGTTGTAGCTATTCATGTCAGAAACGTCGTTCAAGCCTATGGAATAGAAATTCTTTTTATCGTCATCGCCGCTGCCGCAAGCGTGCGGCTCCCTGTTTTTTTCTCCGAAAACAGGGCAAAACAGGGAAAAATCGCCCCGATCGGGGCCGCCTCCGCCGCCGGAACAGACGCTGGGGCGGCCGAGACAGGGCGAAAGAGGAGCGCCTTGCGAGCTTGCCCAGTTTCGGATTCGCCGTCAGACTTTTCGGTGAGCAGAAAAGAGCGCGCCGCCTCACTGGCGGCGTCGACTCAGTGATGACGGCCCCGCTCACGCAGGCGCAACGCCCTTTCGACGATCAGGAGTGGCGCAGGCCGGGCGCAGCAACGCTCCTCACGCCGCCCGCGACAAGGCCCGGCCCGTGTTCACGCAAGGGTCGCTGATGCGCCATGTCGCGGTGATGACCGCGACCGGGGCGATCGGGCTGATGGCGGTGTTCGCCGTCGATCTTCTGTCGCTCTACTGGGTCTCGCGGCTCGGCGACCAGGCCTTCAAGGCCGCCGTCGGATATGTGGGCCTGACGACGTTTTTCGTCATGTCGATCAACATCGACCTCACGATCGCGGCTTCCGCCACCGTGTCGCGGGCGCTCGGCGCGGGCGACCGCCCGCCTCGGCGCTGACCATCACGACCACATCATCTCCGCGGCGGTGACGGCGCTGATGTTCGTCTTTCGCGACTGGGGGCTCATGAGTTTCCTGCACGCGAGCGGCGAGCCCTTGCGGGTCGCCTCGAATTTCATCGCCATCAGCATTCCCGCGAACGTGCCGCTGGCGCTGGGCATGACGATGGCCGGGGTGTTGCGCGCGGTCGGCGACGCGCGGCGGGCGATGTACGTCACGCTGTCGGCCGCGATCGCCACCACCTTTCTCGATCCCACCCTCATCTTCGGCCTCGGGCTCGGGGTCTATGGCGCCGCCTGGGCGACTGTCGCCTCGCGCTTGGTCCTGCTTGCGGTCGGCTGGCGCGGCGCGATCGGCGTGCATGACCTTGTCGCCCGTCCGAACCTCGAGGCGGCGCGCGGCGATTTCGGCCCGATCATGGCGATCGGCTTTCCGGCGATCATGGCCAATATGGCCACCCCCATCGGCTCGGCCTACGCGTTGCGCGTCTTCTCCGACCTCGGCGAGCCGCCGATTGCGGCGACCGCCATCATCGACCGGGTGACGCCGGTGGCCTTCGGCGTCATATTCGCGCTCACCGGCTCCATCGGTCCGATCATCGGACAGAATTTCGGCGCAAAGCGCATGGGCCGGGTGCGCCGCGCGCTGACCAACTCCTTCTTGCTCTCGATCGGCTACGTCCTTATCGCGTGGGGCGCTCTCGTGGTCGCGGCGCCGGCGCTCGTCTCAGCCTTCGAGGCGAAGGGCGAGAGCGCCGAATATGTGACGTTCTTCTGCCAGTTCGGCGTCAGCATGTGGCTGTTCCTGGCGTGCCTCTTCGTCGCCAACACGGCTTTCAACAACCTCGGCTTTCCGATCCTGGCGATGGCGTTCAACTGGGGCCGGGCGACGTTTGGGACGATTCCGTTCGTGACCTTCGGCGCGCGCTATGCTGGAGTGAGGGGCGGCATGATGGGCGTCGCGCTCGGCTGCGCCCTGTTCGGCCTCGTCGCGGTCGCGGCCGCCTACGCGACGACCACGAGCCTGTCGAAGCGGGTGCAGGCGGGGCCATCGTCCCTCGGCCGCGGCGAATGGGGCGGAAGGTAAGCCCCTCATTTGCATTGTCGCGCCCGCCCGCCTATCTAGCCGCCATTCGCCGGCTCGCCGGCCGAAAGGGACGCCAGGCTTTATGGCTCGCGACGTCGTCGACGGTGCAATGATCGAATCGCGCGACGCGCTGGCAGCCTGGTTCGAGGCAGGGTGCAAGCCGTCCGGCCCCTTTCGGGTCGGCACGGAGCACGAAAAGATCCTGTTTTACCGCGCCGGTCTCACGCCCGTCCCTTACGCGGGCGAAAGGGGCATCGGCGCGCTGCTCGGGAGATTGAACGCGCGGCTCGGCTGGGAGCGCATCGAGGACGCCGGCCATCTGATCGGCCTCTACGACGGCGAGAGCGGCGCGGCCATTTCGCTCGAGCCGGGCGGACAGTTCGAGCTGTCGGGCGCCCCGCTCGACACGGCGCACGAGTCGGCCGCCGAGCTCGAGCGCCATATCAAAGTCTGCAAGTCGGTCGCCGAGCCGTTCGGGATCTCCGCGCTCTCGCTCGGAATGAGCCCGAAGTGGACGCGGGCCGAGACCCCGGTCATGCCGAAAGGCCGCTACGACATCATGAAGCGCTACATGCCGAGGGTCGGGACGCTCGGCCTCGACATGATGTTCCGCACCTCGACCGTTCAGGCCAACCTCGACTACCGCGACGAGAAGGACATGGTGGCCAAGCTCCGGGTAGGCCTTGCGCTGCAGCCGGCGATCACCGCGCTGTTCGCCAATTCGCCCTTCACCGACGGCAAGCCGAACGGCTTCCTTTCCATGCGCTCGGAGATCTGGCGCCACACCGATCCGGACCGCACCGGCATGCTGCCGTTCGCCTTCGAGCCGGGCATGGGGTTCGAGCGCTATGTCGACTACGCGCTCGACGTGCCGCTCTATTTCGTCAAGCGCGGCTCGACCTATATCGACGTCGCCGGCGCGAGCTTCCGCGACCTCATCGCGGGCAAGCTCGCCGCGGCGCCGGGCGAGCGCGCGACGATGGCCGATTGGGTGAACCATCTGACGACGATCTTTCCCGAGGTGCGGCTCAAGCGCTTTCTCGAGATGCGCGGGGCCGACGTCGGGCCGCTCGACCGGATTGTCGCGATGTCGGCCCTGATGGCCGGCCTCTACTACGATTCTGACGCGCTCTCGGCGGCCCAGGATCTCATCAGCGGCTGGAGCGCCGAGGACCGGCAGAGGCTCCGCGACGAGGCCCCGCGCGTCGGGCTCGCGGCCAAGGTTCGCGGCCGCGACCTGCGTTCGGTCGCGCTCGACATGCTGGCGATTTCGAAGGGCGGCCTCAGGCGTCGCGCCCGGCTGAACGAAAGGGGCGAGGACGAGACCGTCTGGCTGCGCCCGCTCGTGGCGATCGCCGAAAGCGGCCGCTCCCCGGCGCACGAGTGGATCGACCGTTACCAAGGCCCGTGGGGTCGCTCGGTCGATCCGGCCTTTTGGGAAGCGGTGTTCTAGCCCGATCCGCCTGCCGGCGGCCTCACGGTCCGCGAGGGCGCGGAACTGTCCGCGCGCGGGCGATTTCAAAGGCTTGGGCGCCTTTTTCGTAATCGGGGCAAATTTCCGGGCGGAAGGGGGGAGTCAAGCGTCGGAAAGTATGATTTAAGCTGGGGATGTCCGTTGATTCGGGTGATCCGCTTGAGCGCATGACGCCGGCCGAGCTCATCGGCCTGGTTCGCACTTTGATTGGCGAAGTGACCCGCTTTCAGGCGGAGTACGAGAAGGTGAGCGGGGCGTTGGCCAAGCTGAGGGTCGAGCATCAGGCGGTCAAGGACGAACTGGCGCGATTGAAGAAACTGCCGCCGCGGCCGCCGCAGAAACCCTCGGGGATGGACAAGGCGACGGACCGACCGGATTCGCAAGCGAACGCGCCCAAGGGCGGGCGGTCGACGCAGCGGCGCGGCAGCAACCTGGACAAGCTGACGGTCACGCAAACCATCGAGGTGAAGGTCGACGCGCCAGCGGGTTCCCGCCACAAGGGCTACGAAGAGATCGTCGTTCAGGACTTGGTTCTGAATCCTTTGGTGACCCGCTATCGGCGCGAGCGCTGGCAAACGCCGGATGGGAAGACTCTGATCGCGCCGCTCGATCCCGGGATCGTCGGTGGCTATGGCCCGCATCTTCAGCGCCTGATCTTGATGCTGCACTTTCAGGGACAGATGACCTGCGAGCGGATTCTGGCGCTGCTGAACGGCGTCGGCGTGGTGATTTCGAAACGCCAGGTGGTGCGCCTGCTGGCCGCCAGGCTCGAGACGTTCCGCGCTGAGGACGCCGAGGTGCTGAAGACCGGATTGAGCAGCGCTTCCTTCGTCACGGTCGACGACACCGGCGCCCGCCATCGAGGCAAGAGCGGCGTGACGACCCAGATCGGTTCCGACAGCTTCACCACGTTTCGAACCGGCCCGAGCAAGTCCCGCCTGGCGTTCCTGCGCAATCTCCTGGGCGGCGCGGCCTCTTACGTGGTCAACGAGGCGGCGCTCGTCTACATGCGGGCTTGCAATCTGAGCCTCAGCCTCATCGACACGCTCGCGGGCCATCCGACGCGGCTTTTTGCGTCTCACGAAGACTGGACGAGCCATCTGAACGCGCTCGGATTCGCCGATCTCAGGATCACCCCCGATCCGGTGCGGGTCGCCAGCGAGGGTGCTCTGTGGGGCGCCGTTCGCGAGCAAGGCCTGCTCGGCCAAGCCATCGTCGTGTCAGACGGCGCCGGCCAGTTCCGCGTCGGCGAACACGCCTTGTGCTGGGTGCACGCCGAACGCCTGGTCCACAAGCTCATCCCCGCCAACGACAAGCAGCGCAACGCGATCGAGGTCGCACGGCGCATGATCTGGTGGTTCTATCGCGCCTTTAAAAGAATACAAGCTCGCCCCGAGCCTCGAGAAGGCCGAGCGTTTGCGGGCGCAGTTCGACCGCATCTTCAACCGCTCCAGAACCGGCTACGCCACCCTCGACAGCCTGCTCAGGCGCCTCTTTCGCCTCAAGGACGATCTCTTGCGCGTCCTCGACCATCCCCATATTCCGCTGCACACCAACGCCTCGGAAAACGACATCCGCGTCTTCGTCACCAAGCGCAAAATCTCCGGCGGGACCCTCAGCGACAGAGGCCGCGACGCCCGCGACGTCATGCTCGGGCTCGCCAAGACCTGCAGGAAGCTCAAAATCCCCTTCTTCGACTATCTCGGCGCTCGCCTCGCCATTCCAGGCCCCGAAATCCCCGATCTCGCGCGGTTCCCACGCTTATGAAAGGGACAGAAAAAGGGTAACCGGGGCGAATTTCCGGGCGGCGTTAGCTTGGGGCGGGCCTGACGAGAGTTGCGGCGGCCCACCGACCTGAGTTGTATTATCAATCTTATTCATTATATCAAATAGATACATTTGCTAAATATGATTTTGGATGAGCGTGTTCGCTGGCCGAGATTCCACGGAACGGCCGCCAGCGAGGAACACGCCGAAGATCACCAGATGGACCGCGCCCTACAGGATCGTGGCCCGGCCCGTCGCCAGGGTCAGCGAGCTGACGAACAGGGTGAGCAGGAGGAGCGCCATGCCTTCGGCGTCGAGGCCGAGCGTCAGCTCGCGGCCGAGATAGAGGGAGAGGCCGCCGACCGCCGGAATGGTCAGGCCGATGGTGGCGAGCGCCGAGCCGAGCGCCAGATTGAGGCTCGTCTGGACCCGATTGGCGTAGGCGGCTTTGACCGCCGCCACGCTCTCGGGCAGCAGGACGAGCGCGGCGATGACGACGCCGAGGAAGGAGCGCGGCAGACCGGCGGCGGGCGTGCTCGAGTGATTCCGACAGGGTCTCGGCCAAAAGCACCACCGCAAGCAGCGAAACGAGCAGCATGAACGCGCTCGCTGCGGTGGCCGCGGCGGAAGGCGGCGCAACCCCTCCGCCGTCGTCGCGCCCAGTTTCGAGAATGAAATAGTCGCGGTGGCGAACCGACTGAACGAACACGAACACGCCGTAGAGGATTGCCGACAGAGCGCCGATGAACACGAGCTGGGTCGGCGAATATTGGGGCCCGAGCTTGGCCAGGGTGAAATTCGGCAGAACGAGCGCCAGAACCGCGAGCGTCGCCAGGACGCTCAGCGCCGAGGACGTGCCTCTGACGCGAAACGCCTGTTCGTGATAGCGCACGCCGCCGACCATGAGGCAAAGGCCGACGACGCCGTTCAGCACGATCGCGACGGCGGAGAAGACCGTGTCCCGGGCGAGGGAATTCTCGACCGCCCCGCCCGACAGCATGGCGGCGACGATCAGCGAGGTTTCGATCACCGTGACGGCCAGCGCCAGCAGCACCGAGCCGAAAGGTTCGCCGACCTTGAGCGCGATCGTTTCCGCATGGTGCACGGCGGCGAACACCGAGCCGAGCAGCAGCACGGCGGAGAGGAGCGCGACCCAGCCGTTTTCCGCATGCAGCAAGCCGGCGTGCTCGAGGCCGAACAGAACGACGGCTGCGATCGACGCCGCCGAAATCAGCCATGCGCCGCCGTGATTCTCATGCGTCCCAGTCATTGCGTAGGGCTTCCCCGAGATCGCGCCGGCCCCAAGCGAGCTTCAGCGATGATCATGACATTCGTTCGCGCGAGGCGCCCGGACGGGCGCCGCCCGTCGGGACGGGCCGAACAGAGGACCGCCTCGCCGATCGCCGAAGGCACTCGGGGCGCGGGACGAGGCGTCCTCGAGCGCTATTTGCCCACCTGCGCCTTGATCTTCTGGAGCGCCTGGGCGCAGCCGACGCTCATCTCCATCTTGTGCGCCTTGAGGCAGGCGATGATGCGTCCGCCGCCCGGCTCGACGCCCGGGCAGAGCCTCGCCATGTCGGACTTGCAGTAGGTCAGTGGATTGGCGGCCGCACAGACATTCGATCCCGGCGGCGCCAGCATCGCAAAGGCGAGAAGACCGGCCACAGCGAATTGTCGAGCAAGCATGTCATTTCCCACTCAGGTCCCCGCGACGTCGGGATCCATCGGGGGAAGCTAGGGCTTCCGCCTCGTTGCGGTCAACCGCGAGCAGCGAGCCGGCCTAGCGCGCGGTCTCGTCGTGGCTCGCCTGCAGGAAGAAGAGGCCGCGGCTGAGCGCGTCGGCGGCGGCCTGGCCGGCGGCGTCGAGGCCGGCGACGAAGGGCGCCAGCGGCGGCCCGAAGGCCGCCGGGCGGCCGCCGAGCGTCTCGACGCCGGCCAATTCGGACGCCGCGGGGATGTGGCCGCGGATCCGTACGCAGCCCTGTTCTGCGTCGCCGCATTGTGCTTCGGGCGTCGCGCCGTCCGTCGAACGCGCGAGGCCGCCGGCCTCCGTAGGGCCGATCATAAAGACCGTCAGAAGAACCGGCAGCCGCGCAACCGCCCCCCTCGCCGACCGTTCGAACCTTCGCAGCATTTGCGAGTCGCCTCGTCTCAAGCGGGGCCGGGATGGAACCACATCGTGGCAACAACATGGCCTCGCAGTGCGGCAAAAGCTCTATTCATCGTTCTTCACCGGCCTCGTCCAATCTCCGAGCGTCGCCTGGACGAGCGCGAGCGCGGCCACCGCCGCGGTGTCGGCGCGCAGGACGCGGGGCCCGAGGCTCAGGCGCACAAGGCGCGGAACGGCGAGGATCGCCGCCCGCTCGCGCGCCTCGAAGCCCCCCTCGGGCCCGATCAGGAGGCCGACGCCGGCATGCGCCTTCGCCTCGCCGAGCGCGGCGAGCGGGTTCGCCTGCGGCGCGTCCTCGTCGCAGAAGACGAGCAGACGCTCGGCCGGCCATCGCGCCAGCGCCTTGTCCAGCGGCTCGAGCGGCAAAACCTCGGGCGCCCAGATCACTCCGCATTGCTCGCAGGCCTCGATCGCGTTGGCCGCGAGTCGCTCGAGGTTGAGCCGCGCGACCTGGGTGCGGCGCGTGACGACCGGCCTCAGGCGTTGCGCGCCCATCTCGACCGCCTTCTGCGCCAGATAGTCGAGCCTCGCGTGCTTCAGCGGCGCGAACAGGAAGTCGACGTCGGGCGGCCGCTCCTGCCGCCGGATTCGCCCGCCGACGGCGAGGGTGACGCTCTTGCGCGCGATCGCGGCGAGGGAAGCGGCCGTCGCGCCCGTTGAAAAGGAGCACGCGCGCGCCCGTGGCCAGACGCAGAACGTTGACGAGATAATTCGCATGCTCAGGCGACAGCGCGAGCGAAGCGCCCTCGACGAGCGGCGCGGACACGCAGAGTCGGGGGAATTCGGTGCGAGCCATGCGGTTCTCCCAACTCGGCAGTACGCGCTCGGCCCCGTCGAGCCCGCGAACCCGTGGACGCTCGATCTCGACCTTGCCACCGTGAAAGCCGATCTTGCCCTTGGTCCGCCCCCTGCGGTGCGCCTGGCGTCGCTCACCCCGCTCGTGGCGCTCGCCACAGGCCGCTGTCGCATCCTGCTCCAGCATCTCGCTCAGCGTCTCGAGCCCGGCGGCAAGACAAAAGCGTTCAAAGCTCGCCGACATGCTCGCCAGCGCCTCGGCCTTCAACGCATAGGTGGGAATCGCGGTCGACGTGGTATGCTTCTTCATGGCGTTGCTTTCCTTTCGTGGAATCAGCACCCCGAGCCTAAAGGCTCAAGGCGAGCAACGCCGCTCCTCCCTTTTCAACATTCCTCGGGACATCCCCCGAAGTCGCGCGACGAGTAACAAGCTATGGCCGCCCAGCGAACGTCGTCTCGACGGCGCGCGGGCGCCCCTTCCCGGAGACGAAGCGATGTCCATGTGGGTGAAACTCGGCGTGGGGCTCGCCGCGCTGGCGGTTCTGGCGGCTCTGCCGCCCGACGCCTTCGCCGCCGATGGGGCGCATCCGACCGTGGTGGAATTGTTCCAGAGCCAGGGCTGCTCGTCCTGCCCGCCCGCCGAGGCCAATGTCGCGGCGATGAGCGATCGCGCCGACGTGCTCGCCCTCGCCTTCGAGGTCGACTATTGGGACCGGCTCGGCTGGAAGGACACGTTTTCCAAGGCCGCCTGGACAGGGCGCCAATACGCATACGCTCACGCGATGGGGCGCGACGGCGTCTACACGCCGCAGGTCATCGTCAACGGCCGGGTCGAGGGCGATGGCCTCGAGCCGGGCGGGCTCGCCGAACTGATGCGCCGCGGCGAGCGCGGGGCCGGCGGCCCGGAAGTTCGTTTTGCCGGCGGCGCGGTTTCGGTCGGGGCGGGCTCGGCGCCGGCGGGCGGCGCCGACGTCTGGCTCGCCCGCTACATTCCGCGCACGGTCGATGTCGCGATCCCGCGCGGCGAAAACGACACCCTGCCGTACAAGGACGTGGTGCGCGAGATGGTTCTCTTGGGCCGTTGGCTGGGGCAGGCCGAGAGTTTCCCGCTGCCTTCGGGGGGCGCGTCGGGCCTCGCCGAGGCGGTCCTCGTGCAGGCGGCCGGCGCCGGGCCGATCCTGGCGGCGGCGAAGCAGTGATGGGTCTTTGCGGCTTGCTGCTGGCGCTCGCGGAAGCATTGCGGTAACTACCGGCTCCTTGACCTCTGCCGATCGGTGTTGACCGGGGACGCGCTCCGCCCTCGCTCGGGATTGCCGAAGGCATGCCGGGCGATTGTTCGTTCTGACGGCAGGAGACGCCGGATTCGGTTGGACCAACGGCGTGGTCGCGAAGGTGATGGCCGAGCACCCTGACTCGAGTTTCAAGCGTTGATGGGAGGAGGCCGTCTCGCTCCGATTGCAGGGAGGCTAGCGTTGTCGCGAGCTGGCTGGATGGAAGCGGCCACGCCCGATCGGCCCGCGCCGCGGAGCGGCCGGCGGTGAGCCGCGTTCCCACCTTGACCGGACCGGCGGCCGGCGGAATTTGCGCGAGGCGCGGCTGCATTGCCGCCTTTCTCGTCGCCTTTTTCGTGGCCTCATCGGCTGCGCTGGCGTTTGCGGCCGAGGCCACGCCCGCGACCGATAACGCGCTCGCGACGCTCTGCGGGATCGTCGAGACTGCAGCTAGGCAAGAGGGGCTGCCGGTCAGTTTCTTCGCCCGGCTCATCTGGCGCGAGAGCGCCTTCCACTCCGGCGCGGTCAGTCCGGCGGGCGCACAGGGGGTCGCGCAATTCATGCCGGGCGCCGCCTCCGAGCGCGGGCTCGCCGACCCGTTCGATCCCGCGGCCGCGATCCCGGCGTCGGCGAAGCTTTTGGCCGAGCTCGCCCGGCGCTTCGGCAATCTCGGCCTGGCGGCCGCCGCCTACAACGCCGGGTCGAACACGCTCGCCGACTGGCTCGCCGGCAAGGGCGTCATGCCGCTCGAGACGCAGGACTATGTCCTCGCGGTCACCGGTCATGACGTCGAGGAATGGCGCGGCGCGAAGCTGCCGTCCCCCGTTGCGCTTGACCCCGATAAGTCTTGCCTGACGTCGATCGGAGATCTCCGCGTTGCTCACGGTCCTGACGCTTCGCCCGTCGTTTCCGGCCTGTTCGCGCCCTGGGGCGTCCAGATCTCCGCCACCGCCTCCAAGGGCTCCGCGCTCCGCGGCTTCGCCCAATCGCCGCACGGTTATTATAGCGCTATCGGACGCATGCAGTTGCTTCGTCTTGCCGCCGACGCGCACACGACAGCGCGGGCGTTCGTGCTGCTCGCGCTGAAGGATCGCGGCCTCGACGTGAAAGAGCGATCCGCACGATCTGCGCAAGGCGCGGACAAGTAATTGATGAGCGGGAACCGAAGCCTCGCGAAAGCGACCTTCCGCGGAGCGGGCGTCGGCGCCTTGACTACGACCGGCCGACGTGGCCAACCCATCTCGAAGAGGGGTGTGAATAGGCGAGCGCCGGCTGGAGCGCTTCGGCGGCCCCCGCCCGCGGACCGACGAAGGCCTTCTGGACGATTACGCCCCCGAGGACGGGAGAAGCCCCATCCACTTCATAACCCGCCGCTGCGCTCTCGCCGCCGCGCTCTTCGCCCTGGCCCTGTCGCCGGCGGGGCCGGCCGGCGCGCATTCGAGCGCTTGGCCCATCCCGCCCTCGATCGAATTCGGCGAACTCTATCGCGCGGTCGAGATGGCCGGGCTCTTCCCCGACCAGAAGACCTTCGCGGATGCCGTTCCTCGCGAGCCGTCGGCGAAAGTGATGGCGGAATACGAGCAAGAGAAGCGACTGCCGGGGTTCGACCTCAAGGCCTTCGTCGATCGCTATTTTGCGCCGCCCTCGCATCGTTTCGACGTCTACGCCCGGCAGCCGGATCGGAGCGTCGGCGAATACATCAGCGACATGTGGGAAGCGCTGCAGCGCAAACCCGACAACATCGAGGCCTATTCCTCGCTCCTGCCCCTCGGCCGGCCTTATGTTGTCCCGGGCGGCCGGTTCCGCGAAATCTACTATTGGGACAGCTATTTCACCATGCTGGGCCTCGAGCAGAGCGGCAGGGACGCCCTCGCTCGCGACATGCTCGAAAACATCGCGTCGCTGATCGACCGCTACGGCCACATGCCGAACGGCAATCGCAGCTACTATCTGAGCCGCTCCCAGCCGCCGTTCCTCTCCTTAATGGTCGAACTCGTCGCCACCCGCGACGGGGACCAAGTCTTCGTCAAGTACCTTCCGGAGCTTCAGGCCGAATACGAGTACTGGATGGAAGGCGCGGACAAGCTCGTCCCCGGCTCGGCCCACCGTCATGCCCTCCGTCTCCCCGACGGCGCCTTGCTCAATCGCTACTGGGACGACCGCGCCGCGCCCCGCGACGAATCCTATCGCCTTGACGTCGAAACGGCGCGGAAGACAAATCGGCCCGCCGCAGAGGTTTTCCGGGACCTGCGCGCCGGCGGCGAAACCGGCTGGGATTTCAGCTCCCGCTGGCTCGCGGACGGCAAGAATCTCTGGACAATTCGCACCACGGCGATCGCCCCGGTCGATCTCAACGCCTTGATGTTTCATCTCGAACAGACGCTGGCGAAAGCCTATCGGCTGAAGGGCGACCCGGACGAGGCCCTGCGCTACCAGACGCTCGCGGAGAGGCGCGGCGCAGAAATCCGGCGCCTGATGTGGAACGCGAAGGCGGGGTTCTTCGCGGACTACCTGTGGCGTGAAAACCGTCAGAGCGACATCTTGTCGGCGGCGACCGTTTATCCGCTCACCTTCGGCATCGCCTCGCCTAACGAGGCGCACGCTGTGGCGGATGTTCTCAGGCGAAAACTCCTCGAACCCGGCGGCCTCGGCACGACTTTGACCGCGAGCGGCCAGCAGTGGGACCGGCCCAACGGCTGGGCGCCGCTGCAATATCTGGCGATCGAAGGGCTGAAGGCTTACGGAGAGCGTGACCTCGCCCGCGAAATCACAGATCGATGGTTCGGCAAGAATCTTCGCGGATACGCGGACGTGGGCGTCCTGGTCGAGAAGTACAATGTCGAAGAGGGCGCAGAGCAAAGCGGGAGCGGCGGCGTCGGCGGGGAGTATCCGCTGCAGGCCGGATTCGGCTGGACCAACGGCGTGCTCGAGAAATTGATGGCCGAGTACCCCGATCTGGCGCCGCATGCGTTGCAACAGAACCCATAGACCGCCGACCGCGCCGAGCGCCCGGGCCGCCGCGGTGATCGAACCGCGATCGCTTTCATCGATCCTTTTCACGGTGCGCGGCGAAAACGCCGGGCGCACGCTGCCGCAGAAAGGACGTCGTGCGAGACATGATTCTGCTTGGCCGTTGACGTGGGCAGGCCGCCGCGTTCCCGCGGCCCGACAGCGGCTCCGATTTGGCGGAAGCGGCGATCGTGCAGGCGCCCGGGACCGGGCGGGTCCTCGCGGCGGCGAGGCGGTAAACCGGCTCTAGCGCCCCCTACGGCGCCTCCATTAGGAAGATGGCGGGGGGACGTCCGTTGGGTCAAGTCGGTCGAGGGTCCAAGGGACCCCTATTTCGGGTAGTGTATCAGTTTCAATTCCCGCTCTTAGATTCTTACCTGAGGGATCATAGACAAGACGAGTCGAACATTGTCATTGAGGCGCGGCGCGATCAAGCTGCAGCCAAGAGATCGACGACGCGTTGGATGGCGGTGTCGGCGCGGTGATAGTGAGAGTGTGCCGGCAAATGGGCGGCCGGCTGACCAAATGCCCTGGCCCGGCTGGGTCCTCCAACCATCCGGGAGCGCCGCCAAGGCGAGCACGAAATACGACTTCCCGCCCACGCATCCCCGGTCGCTTATCTGTTTCGCTTCCGGGGTCCGCGCGATCCTCCGCTTTTCGTCGGCTGTCTGGACGGTGTTGCGGGTCCGGCCGGTGATGGAAGCGGCTGTTGGCGAGGGGGCCGCACAGGCGCTTGTGGAAGAAGAGGAAGAGGAGGGCGACTTGGACGCCCTTGGGTGAGAGCCGGTAGGCGTAGCGCGAGCCGTCGCGCTCGATCAGGCCGTGTCCCTTGAGCTTGCGCAAGTCGTAGCGGAGCTGGTTCAGGCGGTAGGTCTTCTCAGAGAGGTCGAAGGTGTCGAGGACGGCTTGATGGATCTGCCGGGCCGTCCAGCCGCCGATCTGAGGACCGCCATGCAGGAGGACCTCGAACAGGCGGATGATGCGCGGCTCGTGGATCTTGAGGCCGGGATAACGCACCGCGCCGATGGTGATCGGATGGGCGAGGCGCTGCAGCAGCGGGAAATCGACATGCACGTTGAGCCACTCGGCCTGGAAGCCGGCGAAGCGATCCGTGATCAGCTGGAAGGTGGTCCGCACGGCATCGAGATGGTCGAGCCCCTTAAGCAGGCCGAAGTCGGTGAGATTGTTGGAGACCAATTCGTTGCGCAGAAAGGTCAGGAACTTCTCATACTGTTTGAGGAAGCCGCTCTTGAAGTAGGCGCGGAAGACATGATGGCCGTGCTCGATCTGGTCGATGACCGTGGCCAGCTTGCCATGCATCCGGCGACTGACCCGCTTGCCGAAGATCGTGGCGATCTTGTCGGCGCTGAGCCGCCACAGGCCGAGTTCGCAGCTGCGCTCGAATAGCTTGTGGATGGGAAAGTGACGCCTGAAGATGAAGTTGCGGCAGTACTCGATCTGGGAGATGGCGTAGAAGCGTGACAGGTTGAGCTTGGCGCGCTCCTTCTTTGAGAACTTCGGTCCGAGGATCAGGGTCCAGTAGTCGAGGCGCCGGCGAATGATCTCTGGGCTCAGCCGGTCGGCCGACGCCTGCAGCGCCGCTGCATCGTCGACGGCGAGGAAAGCGTTGTCATGCTTGCGGAAGCCGATCCCCGCCCGCTTCAGCTCCTGCTCGATGAAGCTGTGGCCGTTGAGATAGTAGGCGGTCTGGAAAGGGAAGAAGGAAGCCACCCGCACAACCATCGGTCCGAGCGCCTCGTCGCGGACATAGAAGTAGTAATGCGTGAAGCGGCTGCGCTGGTGCGCGACGATGCGGTAGTGCGGGTCCTTGGCCGGGTACTTCGGCAGGCTGATGCGGAAGGTCGGCCCTTGCTCCATGCTCTTGAAGATGAAGTAGACACCGTAGGCATTGCGCTTCTCCATGCGGCGCAGCCACCGCAGCACGTGGTCCTCCTTGCGTACCCCCTTCTCGGCCCATTCGATCGGGATCGCGTGATTGCGCGCGTAGGCTTCCACCCAATTCTGGTAATCGGCCGTCCGCTGGCTCAGCGCCTCCTTGCTGACCTCCGCCACCCCGACGATCTCACGGAAGAAGTGGACGACCAGCTCGGGCCGCGACAGCGCCGTCAGATAGCCGCGAATGACAATCCGGTCGAAGCAGTGATAGACGAAGACCAAGAAGTCGCCGAACAGCTTGGTGAACAAATCCATGGCAGCCCCCTCGATGCCCGGCAGGGATCGAAAGGCGATCCGGCGTCGACCGGGCAAACAGATGGTGGAGGGGAAGAGCTTTCGCCTCGCCGAGGAGGTCCGCTCCATCCAGCGTCGGGCGGCTGACCGCCATGGGCGCGTCGTCACTGTTGGTCAGCTGGTCCTGTTCTCTACCGAAACCGGCGACGCCTGGCTGCTCGACCCGTCCGATCAACTCGCCGCAAGGCTGGCCCGCGACGGCGACCCGGAACCCGTCCACATCGAAGAAAACGATACCTCCTTCGTCATCGATTGGAAGGGCAACTATCGCATCGAGGGACCCGCCTTCATCTATTCCGATCGCCAGACCCGGCGCGTCTCAACCATCCTCGGATACCCCACGCACCTGCTCGCGCCACCGTCCTGAAATTTCAAATATCTTGGCTTAATTCGCATTAGCTATGCAGTCTCCCATGTGATAGAACATAAAGTGAACGCAGGAGGCACGCATGGACCATCAAGAATATCTGGCTTGGCTGTCTGAGATTGATGATCTTTCCCCGGAGCAGCGGATTGCAACGGTTCGGCTCTTGGCTGGTCAGCCGTCGCTGGAAGCCGTGATCGGCCTGCTGGAGGAGCGGATCGGGGCAGCGCGAAGCTGTCCGCACTGTGCGACGGGTGGAGCTGTGATCCGAGGCCGCTCCAACGGGCTGAACCGGTATTTTTGCAAGATCTGCGGCAAAACCTTCAACGCCCTGACTGGGACGCCGTTAGCCCGGCTGCGACGCAAGGATTGTTGGACGGAATTTGCCGCGTCGTTAAGCGATGGCGACACGGTGAAGACCTCGGCCGAGCGCTGTGGGGTGGCCGGCAGCACTGCTTTTCGCTGGCGTCACCGCTTCCTGCGCGCGGTGACGGCTGGCGCGATCAAACTGCGCGGCATCGTCGAGGCCGACGAGACGTTTGTCTTGAGCAGTCGTAAAGGCGAACGGAATCTCAATCGCAAGGCCCGCAAGCGCGGCGGAAAGGCGTCCAAACGGGGATTGTCGGATGAGCAGGTTCCGGTCCTGGTGGCCGCCGATCGCTCCGGCGTCACCGTCAGCGCCGTGTTGCCGGTGGTGTCTGCCGCTCATTTGCAAGCGGTTTTGCAGCCAGTCCTTGATCAGGACGCTCTGCTGGTCACCGACGGCTGCACCAGTTATCCGCCCTGCGCCGCCGCGCTTGGCGTCAGCCATGAGGCGCTCAACCAAACTGCCGGCGAGCGCGTCCGGGGCGAATTGCACATCCAGACCGTCAACAGCCGCCATGAGCGGCTCAAGACCTTCCTGCGTCGCCATCGCGGCGTAGCCACCAAGTATCTCGACAGCTATCTCAGATGGTTTCACCTTGCAGTGCTTCCACGACAGCCCACACCACGCGCCGTCCTCGCCGCAGCCGCAGGAATCCTGCCGGTCAGGCAAATTGCATAGCTAATGCGAACTGAGCCAATATCTTTGGCTAGCGCTATGCCGTCAAAGCGAATGTCGGTCAGCCCGCTTCAGCCGCCGCAAGGTGCTCATTGCCGCCGCAGGCGCGGCGCCGCTCTTGACGATCAGCGCCACCGGCGCGAGGGCCGCCAAGCTCACGAAGTCGGCCGCGCGTTATCAGGACTCGCCCAAGGAGGGCAAAGAAGACCGCTTGGCGTGGTCACGAAGACGCGCGCTATACTGGCGTAACGACTATTTCGAGGGAGAACGTCCATGACATTGGCCGAGTCGCGCGCCGACGTCCCCCACCGGCGGGAAACCGGAGTTCACCGCCGCAGAGATCGGCGCACTCGCCCATCTCTACCGAGGCGAAGTCTACCGCAGCACAGTTTGGCGTACGCGCCTTGACAGCTCAACCAATTGGGCTGTTGTTACAACCGGCATAGCGCTGTCCGCAACCTACAGCAATGCGGAGGCCTCGCCCTTGCCTATGGTACTTGTCGGGCTTCTCGTCACCGTCTTCCTTCTGTTCGAGGCTCGTCGATACCGGTACTTCAATGTCTGGCGCGCACGCGCACGCCTGCTGGAGACTGACTTCTACGCGCCCATGCTCAGCGACGAAGGTGCGCGACGCGGTTTGGATTGGGCCGCGTTGCTCGCCAGGGATTATCGCAATCCGAGATATCACATCAGTTACGCCCGCGCGATCGGACGCCGCCTGCGGCGAACATACGGCTGGATATTCGCCATCCAGGCCATCGCGTACTACGGCAAGCTTGCTATCCACCCTTCGCCGCTGATTACGCTTGCCGAGGTCTGGCAACGGGCCGCGATAGGCCCAATCCCCGGCGAACTGGTGGTTGCGGCTGGAGTCCTATTTCATTCGAGCTGGGTGGTGTTCGCGCTTGTCACCTATCAAATCGAGGCTGCCTCGAGGCGCGAGCGGCGCAGCCTGATCGCGATGGGATGAGCAAAAGGAGCAATGCGACAAGGTATTGACGCGCTGAAGTGCAGTAGACGTTGAATGGCGCACGCGTTCGAGTCCGGACCTCGGCGATCTCATCGCGGAGCTCTGCCGGCGCCAGCATCGCAGTCGGCAATGAGCCGAAACTGCCTGCTTCGCAGACCGCCACGCATAGCTCCACGCCCTGCGATCCGGCCACGAGTGGCGCCGAGCGGAGCGTCGTTGCTTTGGGGGGAGGCGCGCACCCGGTACGCTACTACTAGTCGGGCGCTTCCAAAGTTCGAATCCCATGGGATGCTCGAAACGGCCGCATTCCGTGGATCGAAGGCCAATTAAGCAATTGAGCGGTTTCATGGAATCGATCGTCTAGTTCAGCGTTTCTGAAGTTCGAATCATATCTGTCGCCTCATCGAGCCCGAGCGCCTCGCCTTCGCGGATCAGCGCTTCGAGCCGCTCGGGACGGCCTCCGCGCCGCGAGGCCAAAAGGATGCGGCGACCGCTGTTCTGTCGCGCCAGACTGCCTGTTCTCTCGAATTGCCGTCTCCCTGATTCCTCTTGCCGCAATGCGCGCCGTGCGGCCGGATGATGACGCCGTTGCGCTTGCTTGCGGCAGCGGCGGCGCCCACCGGAGGAATCGCGCTCTTGCTGGGACGGAGGAGCGGGCGTCGGCGAAATTTTCTGCGGCGTCTTCTTGCGGATTATCAAATATTCTGGTACAAATAGAGAACATAACGCCGGATCGCCCGAATTTCGAGCCGAGGAGATATAACTCATGTACAGTGTCTATCGCGCGTCGGGGCCGGCGCGAATTTTCTCCGCTTGCGAGTAACCGGGGCGAATTTCCGGGCGGCGTTAGCTTGGGGCGGGCCTGACGAGAGTTGCGAGATCGGGGATTTCGGGGCCTGGAATGGCGAGGCGAGCGCCGAGATAGTCGAAGAAGGGGATTTTGAGCTTCCTGCAGGTCTTGGCGAGCCCGAGCATGACGTCGCGGGCGTCGCGGCCTCTGTCGCTGAGGGTCCCGCCGGAGATTTTGCGCTTGGTGACGAAGACGCGGATGTCGTTTTCCGAGGCGTTGGTGTGCAGCGGAATATGGGGATGGTCGAGGACGCGCAAGAGATCGTCCTTGAGGCGAAAGAGGCGCCTGAGCAGGCTGTCGAGGGTGGCGTAGCCGGTTCTGGAGCGGTTGAAGATGCGGTCGAACTGCGCCCGCAAACGCTCGGCTTTCTCGAGGCTCGGGGCGAGCTTGTATTCTTTTAAGGCGCGATAGAACCACCAGATCATGCGCCGTGCGACCTCGATCGCGTTGCGCTGCTTGTCGTTGGCGGGGATGAGCTTGTGGACCAGGCGTTCGGCGTGCACCCAGCACAAGGCGTGTTCGCCGACGCGGAACTGGCCGGCGCCGTCTGACACGACGATGGCTTGGCCGAGCAGGCCTTGCTCGCGAACGGCGCCCCACAGAGCACCCTCGCTGGCGACCCGCACCGGATCGGGGGTGATCCTGAGATCGGCGAATCCGAGCGCGTTCAGATGGCTCGTCCAGTCTTCGTGAGACGCAAAAAGCCGCGTCGGATGGCCCGCGAGCGTGTCGATGAGGCTGAGGCTCAGATTGCAAGCCCGCATGTAGACGAGCGCCGCCTCGTTGACCACGTAAGAGGCCGCGCCGCCCAGGAGATTGCGCAGGAACGCCAGGCGGGACTTGCTCGGGCCGGTTCGAAACGTGGTGAAGCTGTCGGAACCGATCTGGGTCACGCCGCTCTTGCCTCGATGGCGGGCGCCGGTGTCGTCGGCCGTGACGAAGGAAGCGCTGCTCAATCCGGTCTTCAGCACCTCGGCGTCCTCAGCGCGGAACGTCTCGAGCCTGGCGGCCAGCAGGCGCACCACCTGGCGTTTCGAAATCACCACGCCGACGCCGTTCAGCAGCGCCAGAATCCGCTCGCAGGTCATCTGTCCCTGAAAGTGCAGCATCAAGATCAGGCGCTGAAGATGCGGGCCATAGCCACCGACGATCCCGGGATCGAGCGGCGCGATCAGAGTCTTCCCATCCGGCGTTTGCCAGCGCTCGCGCCGATAGCGGGTCACCAAAGGATTCAGAACCAAGTCCTGAACGACGATCTCTTCGTAGCCCTTGTGGCGGGAACCCGCTGGCGCGTCGACCTTCACCTCGATGGTTTGCGTGACCGTCAGCTTGTCCAGGTTGCTGCCGCGCCGCTGCGTCGACCGCCCGCCCTTGGGCGCGTTCGCTTGCGAATCCGGTCGGTCCGTCGCCTTGTCCATCCCCGAGGATTTCTGCGGCGGCCGCGGCGGCAGTTTCTTCAATCGCGCCAGTTCGTCCTTGACCGCCTGATGCTCGACCCTCAGCTTGGCCAACGCCCCGCTCACCTTCTCGTACTCCGCCTGAAAGCGGGTCACTTCGCCAATCAAAGTGCGAACCAGGCCGATGAGCTCGGCCGGCGTCATGCGCTCAAGCGGATCACCCAAATCAACGGACATCCCCAGCTTGAATCATACTTTCCAACGCTTGACTCCCCCCTTCCGCCCGGAAATTTGCCCCGATTACCGCTTGCGACGGCCAAGCCCTTGAAAAGGCTCAAAACGGCAACGGCCGGCTCTTGTAAGAGTTCGGGCTCGGCGCCGCATCCTCTTGGGCTCGGCGCCGCATCCTCTTGGGGTCGGCGCCGCATGATCTTGGGGGCGGAGCCGCAACCCTCCGGGAATTGGCGCCGCTTTTGCTTTGGGTCCAGACCGCGCCTGGCGCAGGCTTCCGAGAAGCGTCTGCCCGTCTCTCGGGAATCCAATGCAATATGCGCAGAATCAAGGAATCGCTGTACTAGTCTAGCGCATTGCCGTCGTCCACTGCGTCGGCAGCCTCGCACGGCTGAAATCCCGCCCCTTGCCGAAATTCAAACTGAGACACTACCCTATTTCGAAAACTCGACAATCATCTGCTCCGCGTCGCCGATCTCGACGCGGCGATCTCCTTTTATCGAGACAAGTTGGGTCATCGTCTGTTGTGGCGAAGCGATGGAGCCGCCGGCTTCGCTTTTCCTGAGACGGACGCGGAGCTCGTGATTCACCTCCACATCGGACCCGAGACGGACATTCTGGTTGGCGACGTCGACGAGGCTTACGCGAGATTCTTGAGCGCAGGCGGCGAGTCCGTCCAGCGCCCGTTCGACATCGCAATCGGCCGCTGCGCGCGCGTTCGCGATCCCTTCGGCAACGAACTGGTCATCTTGGATCAGTCCAAGGGCAGATTGGCGATCGTCAACTTTCCGCTTGCGCCGCGAGAAATGTTCTGCAAATGTTCGGCTGATCGGCAGGGCCGGAGGGCAAGATGGTGGCGCGCGTTTCGACCGTGGCGTTCGAGGGGGTCGAGGCCCGGCCGGTCGACGTCCAGGTGCATGTCGCTTCCGGGACCGTCGCCTTCACCATCGTGGGCCTGGGCGATAAGGCGGTCGCGGAATCGCGCGAAAGAGTCCGCTCGGCGCTGATCGCCTCGGGCCTCGCGCTGCCGGCGAAACGCATCACCGTCAATCTGGCCCTGGCCGACCTGCCGAAGGAAGGCAGCCATTACGATCTGCCTATCGCGCTCGGCGTGATGGCCGCGATCGGCGCCGTTCCGCACGACGCGCTCGAGGGCTACGCCGTCA
This sequence comes from uncultured Alphaproteobacteria bacterium, assembly GCA_963758335.1. Taxonomy (GTDB): domain Bacteria; phylum Pseudomonadota; class Alphaproteobacteria; order Rhizobiales; family Beijerinckiaceae; genus Roseiarcus. The sequence goes on from CAVWVF010000007.1 coordinate 359,599, forward strand.
TCGGCGAGCTCGCCCTCGACGGGGCGGTCAGCGCGGTCGCGGGCGTGCTGCCGGCCACGATCGCCGCCAATGCGGCGGGGAAGGGGCTCATCTGCCCGGCTCCCTGCGGGCCGGAGGCGGCCTGGGCCTCGGCCGACCTCGACATTCTCGCGCCGCGCTCGCTGATCCAGCTCGCCAACCATTTCAAGGGGACGCAGACGCTGTCGCGGCCGCAGCCCGCCATGCGGCCGCCGGCCGGGCCGCAGCCGGATCTGCGTGACATCAAGGGCCAGGAGAGCGCCAAACGGGCGCTCGAGGTCGCGGCGGCCGGCGGCCACAACCTGCTCATGAGCGGGGCCCCCGGCGCGGGCAAGTCGATGCTCGCGCAACGCCTGCCTTCGATCCTACCGCCGTTGACGCCGCGCGAACTCTTGGAAGTGTCGATGATCCATTCGGTCGCCGGCGCGCTCGCCGGCGGGGCGCTGACCGACCGGCGCCCGTTCCGCGCGCCCCATCATTCGGCCTCGATGCCGGCGCTGGTCGGCGGCGGCGTCCACGCCAAGCCCGGCGAGATTTCGCTCGCCCACAACGGCGTCCTCTTCCTCGACGAATTGCCGGAATTCCAGCCGCAGGTGCTCGACAGCCTGCGCCAGCCGATCGAGACGGGCGAGGTGGCCATCGCGCGGGCCAATCACCGCGTCGTCTATCCGGCCCGCTTCCAGCTCGTCGCGGCGATGAATCCCTGCCGCTGCGGCCGAGCCGGGCTACGCCTGCAAGCGCATGCCGAACGAACGCTGCGTCGCGCAATATCTCGGCCGTCTGTCGGGGCCGCTGATCGACCGCTTCGATCTCGTCGTTGACGTGCCCTCGGTGTCGGCCGCCGACCTCATGACCCCGCCGCCGCGCGAAGGCTCGGCCGAGGTCGCCGCGCGGGTGGCGGCGGCGCGCAACATCCAGCTCGCCCGCTATGCCGCCCTCGGCCTCGACGGCGTTTCCTGCAACGCCGCCGCGCCCGCGAGCGCGGTCGAGACGATCGCCGACGCCGACGACGCCGGCCTGCGCCTGCTGCGCGACGCCGCGGAGCTCTGCGCCTTTCGGCGCGCGGCTATCATCGGGTCCTCAAGCTCGCCCGCACGCTCGCCGACCTCGACGGCGGCGGCCCGGCGAGGCGCGCGCATCTCGCCGAGGCGCTCTCCTATCGCGGCGCGCCCGACCGCACCGCCGCGGCGGCCTGAAGCGCTGCACCGCGATCTCCCTCGTCGCTTCAGGCCAATTGCCGACCTCGACGGCGCGCCGACAGCCCCGTTGGCCGCACCGGTTGGAGGGCCGAAGAAACGGCGCAATCGGAACCGTTCATCGTCGAGGCGACCTCGCCGGCCGCGGCCGGCGGTCGAGTGATGACGGCGCCATTTCTTGACCCTCGCGAGGAGCCTGCGGCCGGTCGCGGGGCCCCCGCCTTTGGCGATCAGAACGGCGGCCCGGTCACATGCCGAACAGGGCGATTTCCCTGCGAACAGGCAGAAAACAGGGGAATCGCGCCCTTTCGGCCGCGCTTCTCGATGAGAAAAACGTCTGGTTGCAAAGTCTTACGAGAAAACGCTGCGCGCCGGGATCAGGCGCAAGAACAGGAGCGTAACAGGGAGCGATTTCGCCCTTATCAGGGCGATAACAGACGGCGTTTTGGCGATAACAGATCCTATGCGGGTGGACGGCGGCCGGACCCTTGGTAGGCTGATCTTCCACACCAGCATGGAGGCAACCGATGCATTTAATCACCTCCGCGACCGTTGTCGCGACCACCGCCCGCGCGAATGATATCACGCTGTTCGCCTCGCTCGAATTGAGCAAATCGAAATGGGTTGTGACGATCAACAGTCCGGGCGGCGAGAAATTTTCCAGGCATGTGGTCGAGGGTGGGGACGGCGCCGGCCTGCTCGACCTTCTTTCGCGGTCGAGGGCGAAGGCCGGGCAGCGCTATGGCGTGCCGATCAAAGCGATCGTCATTCAGGAGGCGGGATTGGACGGATTTTGGATCCATCGCCTGCTGCTCGCCGAGGGGATCGAGAGCCACGTGGTCGATGCGGCTTCGATTGCGGTCAACCGGCGGCATCGGCGAGCCAAGACCGATGCGATCGACGGCGAGACGCTGTTGCGGACGCTGATGGCGTGGGCTCGCGGCGAGCGGCGGGTCTGCTCCATGGTTCGCGCGCCGAGCCCGGAAGAAGAGGATCGCCGGCGGCTGACCCGCGAGCGCGGCACGCTGCTCAAGGAACGCATTCAGCACACCAATCGGGTCAGGGGCCTGCTCAGCGGCCAAGGCATCCGGGATTACAACCCGCTTCGGCGCGATCGTTTTGAGCGGCTCGAGGCGCTGCGAACCGGCGACGGCCGCGAGCTGCCGCCGCTGCTGAAGGCGGAAATACGCCGGGAGCTCGATCGGATCGCGCTGGCGACGACGCAACTGGCTGCGGTCGAACGGGCCCGCGACGCGCTCATCCGCACGGAAGCCGAGGAGCGCACCAACCCCGCCGCCCGGCTCCTCGAGCTCAAGGGCTTGGGCCCCGAGTTCGCCTCGCTCCTCTGGCTGGAATCGTTGTTCCGCAGCTTCGCCAACCGCCGCCAGGTGGCGGCTTACGGCGGATTGGCGCCCAGCCCCTGGCAGAGCGGCGGCGTCGAACGGGATCAAGGCATCTCGAAGTCGGGCAACCGCCGCCTGCGCAAGACCATGATCGAGCTGGCCTGGTTCTGGCTGCGTCACCAGCCGGACTCGGCGTTGAGCCGCTGGTTTCGGGCGCGGGTCGGCGCCGCGAAGGGACGGGTCCGCCGGATCGCCATCGTGGCGCTGGCCCGCAAACTGCTCGTCGCCTTGTGGCGCTATGTCACCCAAGGCGTCGTTCCCGAGGGCGCGGTGTTCAAGGCGGCCTGACCCGATGGCTCAATCCTACGCCGACGCTCCAACGATGGCTTAACGACTCAACCCCATTCCAGCGAAGCCGAACGCGACGGCTTCGCCGGATCCGGGCGGGCGGTGACCGCGGCTTTGCCTGGCTGAAACACGCCGTTTAACAGGATGGTCCCCGCCAACCCGAGCCCGACGCCCTCGAGCATGAGGGATTATGGTGCGAGCCCCGACAAGCTCGACCGGATGTGAGGTGATGCGGCCGTCAAGGCTGCATGCGAAAGACGGGCTCACGCTTCGGATCCAAACGCCAAAGGAGATGCGCAATGCCAAAATGAATGAGCGCGGCAAAGACCACAGAGGCAGCCAAGAGCGCGCAAGGGCGCGCTCGCTCGTGACAGTGTATCCGGCCGCTGGCGCGTCAAGGTCGCTTCGCTCCCTGCTCCGCTGCGCTTCGCCCCGCTTCGCGGGTGACACGCCAGCGGCCGGTGCAAACGAATGAGCTTGACCCGAAACACCCCATGTGAGGCGAAAGCAATTCCGGACGCTGGGGGCTTCGAAAACGGCTTCGCCGGCGGCCTCGCCGACGTTCGGAAAGCGCCCCAGAAAGGATAGAAATTCTATCCTTTTGCCCAGCCCTCGACGAACGACATGGCTCCGGATGGTCCGGCTCGATGAGCGTGCGCCGTCCCCCAAGTCAGGCGCGGGAAGCCGCTCCTCGCCGTGACGGCGGCGGTTCAACCCGATCGCATCATGCTCCAGTAGGCTCCAGTAGGATGCTGAAGCCCGCCCGCGCCTAGCTTCTGACAGCATTCGTTTCAAAGCGCGGACGAATTTTTCCACGACCCAGCGCAAAGCCATTGCGATCCGTCGAGCGAAGCGCTGCTCCTGCGAGGGAAACGCTGTCGTCAGACGCGGCTCGGAACGGAATTTACCTGCAGAATTGCGCGAGATCAAGGCGCGCGGACGCGGGAGGCGGTATTCGAGACCCCATAAAAGATTAGAGAAACGAGGGGGCAAACATGAAGGTCCGGAAGGCCCATATCGTTGGTTCGGGAATCGGCTCGCTCGCGGCCGCGGTTTACCTCATCCAAGACACCGGTATCGAGGCGAGCGATATTACCATCTACGACGCCGATTTGGAGTGCGGAGGCGCTATGGCCGCGACCTCGGTGTTGGAGAACCACTCGGGACGTCGCGCCTACGTTCTCCCCGCGACGCGGATCATGGAGAGAGAATATCGCTGCTCGTATGAGCTCTTCTCGCACTTCCCGTCGGTGAGCGATCCGAACCAAACGCTCGACGAGGACGTGCACGAATTCAACTGGCGCTATCCTTACCACGATACGACCCGGATCCTAGACGAGCATCACAAGCCGAGATCTTCGAGACACTTCGGAGTGGGTGTCGCCGACACCCTCAAACTCGTTTGGCTCATGGCTCATCCAGAATGCACACTCGACGACAAAACCATAGAGGATTGGGGGCGTTGGCATTTTTCGGAGGACTTCTATAAGTCTGAATTCTGGATCGCGTGGTCGACGATGATGGGCCCGTTGAGGGAACACAGCGCGATCGAGATGCGGCGATATCTGTGGCGCTTCCTCCACATCGTCCCCGACATCGCCGATATGACGACCATCTGGCGCATGCGCATGAACCAGAACAACTCGGTCGTACGTCCGATTTGCGACTGGCTGAAGGCGCAGGGAGTGAATTTCGAACCGGACGCGGTCGTCGAAGACGTGTCGTTCGTCCAAGTTCAGGGCGGTCTCGCAGCCAGCGAGATCTTTGTGCGAGGGCGAAGTCGGCCCATCCACGTCGACCACGACAAAGGGGGCGTCGTCCTGGTGACCCTGGGATCCCAGGTCGCCGACATGACGATCGGACGTTGGAAGGCAGCCCCGGCGGCGGCTCCGTCTCATCCGGGTCAGAGTAGGGCCTTGTGGGCAAAGATCGCCCAAAGCCATCCCGAATTCGGCCAGCCGGCGAAGTTCTTCGGAGCACAGACTGAACGCTACGCAAAATGGGTCACGTTCACGATCACAGCGTACGGTCCGACTCTTCTCGATTGCCTAGCCAGGATCACGGGCGTCGACCCTGCCCGCGCGGGCCTCACCACCCTGGACAATTCGCCCTGGAAGATCACGATTGCGCCGTGCCCGAAGCCCCATTTCCTGGGCCAGCCTGACGATGTGACGGTGGTGTGGGGGTACAGCATCCTTCCGGACGAGCCCGGAAAGTACGTCACCAAAAAAATGTGGACGTGCACAGGGAAAGAAATCCTGACGGAAACGGCCCATCAGTTGGGGTTCGACAACCACCTGTCCCAGATCCTTACCGAATGCGAGTGCATTCCCTGCTACCTCCCGCATGCCAACAGCGTCTGGATGGCGCGAAACCGCGCCGATCACTGGCATGCCTTTAGGCAAGGCGCTTCCTACAGTCATTCGTTGCGTTAGTGCAAGCTGAGAGTTTTTGAGCGATTTTGTTTTATTGATCCGTCGCCGTTCTAATTCGGTTCGGTCTACTACGGTGTCCACGATCCCGGCCTCGAAGCCGATCTCAACCGCGCTGGCGGCCTCGCTGAGGGAATTGCCAACATTCACCGAGCCGATGACGATCTCGGCCTTCGAGGGCGCGCCCGAACCGCTAGTGGCCTCGCTGGCGCTCTCGGCCTAGACGATCTCGGCCGGGCTGGCGGCCTCGCCGACGGCGTCGCTGAAATTGCCAGGCCGAAGACGCTCTCGGCCTCGAAGGCGTTCAATAAGATGCCGTTCCGCGGGAAGGGCTGACGGTGCGAAGTTGATGTAACCAGCCCTTTTGAAGCCGAGGAAGCCGATGTAAGAGGCAATAGCCTAAGAGGCCGCATGTCTGAATATTTCGAAGGCGTCGCTCCCTATCGCCACTTTGTCGATGACGACAAGCCCGCAAGAGCGGTTGAGGAAGTCTTGACGTACCTCACTGTCCGACGTGCTAGTGTCGGTGATCAGATATACCGTCAGGACCACAAAGGGACCCCGTTTTACATTCTCGGTTATTTGGCCTTCGCGTGTCACGATTACACATCAGCTAGCCTTTATTTTGATGCCGCCGCCGAAGCCGACTTGCGGTATCACGCGGGCAATCTCGACACACCAGCCTTAAGGTTCATCAAAATTCTCCATACGGCTAACGAGGACCTTCTGGCGAGGGATATCATTGCTCAAATCGAGGCTCAAACCCAAACTCTTCTGACCGAGTACCATAACCGGGATTTGCATCAACCCATTAGCTTGTCGGACCTTCGCGCTCGCTTCTTTGAGCGAGTGTTAAGGAACGGTCCGGCCCATCATCGGACGCTGCTCACAGCATTCATCTCATTTGTCGCCGAGTGGGATTACCGCGCTAGGCAGTTTGAGCTCGTCCCAGAGGGCTCCCGCGAACCCTTCTTTTTGCATCCGTTTCGTGGATGCGTCCTATTTGAAAGCTTGCTGAAAAGCGCGCCGGGCGCCCCGCAACTTCGGACGATAGGCGACGCGCTGCGCCACTATCGGAACCAGCTCGGGCTTCGCGGTCAAATCGACACTGCTGCGAGTGAGTTCAATGACGTGGTCGCGGCGCTCACCGCGAAAATGGATATTGAGAATGCTATCTATTCGTGTGCGAAAACACGCAACACGATCGGACATAATCTGGTCTGGAGCACCGCCGATTTGAATTCGCAGACCTATGACTGGCTCGTAAGGAATGTTGGCGCGTCCTGCCTTCACGCGGTTTCGAAACTCTATGGTTCGACAGGTTCACAAGGGGTGACGGGTCCTACCGGCGCGACTGGCGCTGGCTCAACAGGGACTACGGGACCGACAGGTCCATCAGGGGGGCCGTGCGTTGAATTAGCGGCTGCGGGGAGTTTCGGTAGTGGTCCAAATCGGTACCCCTGCCTGTTTGGCGGACGATGGCCGGAATCGACCCGTTGCAGACCTTCCCGGCGGTGCAAAAATCAAGCAGACCGTGCGAAAACTCCGCGGCATGTCAAGCGCGACCCGAATTTCGCGGCCTATAGCCGTGCAGATCAGAAAAAATCGCGAAAATCGGGCCTCTGCGCAACCGTACGGAGCCCAGCATCGAGTTTTCGCACAACTGGGTTATATGGGATCATGGGCCTCGGATGTGAGGCGACACAACAAACTGACCCCCCAGGCCAATTCCTGGTGTCGCTCGACAGCCTCTACCAGGCGGTTAGGAGCGTCCTGCCAAGCGAAATATATCGCTCTTATTGTGTTTCGTGTTGATACGGTCCGAGTCCGGCAGCGGCGGCGATCCAGGGAGCCGGGCCGCCATCGGCGGGCATGGCTTCGAGGGTTCGGCGCCAACTCAGGTACGTGGGAAGGTTTTCGGTGGCGACGCCGTGGAAGCGTCGCATCCACTCTTTGAGGCGTCCGTGGTAGGCGTTGACGTTGTTTATATGGAACTGCGATTCTTCGGGCTTGGGGTTGCCGGGCGCGGGTAGGACATGGACTTTGAGCTTGGCCCGCTTGGCGAAAGCGGTGATGGCCGAGCCGCCGTCGCAGCAGAAATCGGTTGAAGGCGGAATTCGTTCGCCGAACGCTTCTTTTAGGCTGGCGGCGTCGAGGCGGGACAGGACGGCGTCGAACGTGGCGCCGCTGCGGTCGCGAGCCACGACGACGGGAATCTGCTCGGCCGAGAGGCCGCGCTTGGCGGCTTTGCCGCCGCGGCGGCGCGCGGGCCTGGCGAGGCCGCCCCGCCGACCCTTTAAGGACTCGAGTATGAATGTTTCATCGGCCTCGACGATGCCCGAAAGGCTCTTGGGTTTGTCGAGGTTGAGAGCGGCGAGAAACCGATGCCGCCATCGGAAGGCGGTGCTCGGGTGGATCTGGCAGCGGTCGGCCGCCTTGGCGAGGCTCTCCCCTTCGATCAGGGCTCGCGCCTGATCGAACCAGCGATCCTTGTTGTGCAGGCCGGCCACCGGAGTGCCGGTGAACGGATTGAAAGTCCTGCGGCATTCCACGCAGCGATAGCGCGGCAAACCTCTCGCCTCACCCCAGGGCCGGACATCGAGCGCGCCGCAGCGCGGACATCCCGTCCGCGAATAACGCTCCTTTGCGATTTCCCGGAAAATATCGCGCTCGCCCGATGCGGAAAGCGTCGCCGCAACCGCATCGCTGCGCTTCTCGGCCCTCTTCGCGTCCCCCGCCGCAGACCTCGGTTCGCAGATCTCGACGCCCTCCTCACAGGGATCGTCAGCTTCCGCGAGCGCGAGCTCGCGAAACACGACACGGCGCTGCGCCGCACTCAACGACGACAGCGCGGCCAGCCATCCCGCGAAATCCGACGGCTTCATCTTCGCCCCCAAAGCCCAGAGCCTTTATCGCTCATGTCAACACACATTGCAATAAGAGCGAAATATATAGATAGGGCGATACGGGGCAAGCACCGCCCCCTCCAACTCCATTCCACGACTAATCCGTATCACGTCGATCGGGTCAGGCATGGACGAAGCAGAAATCCAGAAGGGATTGGAGGAATTGGATCGCCTGTCGAGGGATGAATACGGGCAGCCGTTGGCAGAGATGATGCGGCTCGATATTCCGTATACGGTTTCGTCGGCCGATCGGGTCGGGCGGCTGGCGGGTGTGGTGATCAAAGAGCCGTTTGCTATGGCGCAGGCGATCCAACGCTACGGCGGCCATCTTGGCGCCTGCCGGACTTGGATACTGAAGGACGAAGAAGGATTTGCCGCGGCCGCGGCGGCACGACCCTGGCAGCTGGGACTATTGGAACGGATTATCGACGAGCAGCGCACGGGGGAGACTGTGTATGCGCTCGCTTGTGACGCGCAGAACGAGGCCGGGTTCTTCGGCAGGTTGGCCCAGGTTGTACGGAAATATGTTTGTGGCGATCCGACAATTAGAGCCGCCGTTGATAGGCGTATCAAAGAGGCGAAGCTGGAGAAGGTGGCCGAGGTGATGACGCCAGAGCTGATTATGGGCGCTGGCGGGCTCAGCCTGGGTGTCTATCTGGTTCAACACGTGCCGGTGCTGGGCTATGCGGGAGCGCCCGTCGTAGCAGGAACGATCGTGGTCCTCTACGTGTTGGGTGTGGAGGCGTTCTGTGAGAAATATCGCAACCCTGGAGAGGGGGCATCGGAGCGGGGCCCGAAGCTGAGGAATCCGACCGATTAAGACGTGCCGCTGAGAGGCGTCTCTTCCCGCTGCCGAGACATCTGTCCAATCGTGTCGCCTGCTTTCCCGGCCCTCCACACCGAAACCTGCCGGTCCGTTCCCGGCCAATCCCGCCACGGCCGAATGTCCGGTTTCCGGTCGGGCCGACCGGAAACCGGACAGACCGCTTGCCGCCCATTCCTGCCGTTCGGCCAACAACCGCTATCACCTACTGCGACGTATCCTGACGGGAACCAAGTGTCAGATTAGCCGCGCGGCCCCGCCGCGCTTCCCCTTCCACTTTCCCTTGTCTCTCCCCGCGCCGCGACGCGCTATTGCCGGGCGCGCCATTGGCGGGAGCGCTTGCCGGCTGCGTTTTGGGCCGGCGCTTACGAAAAAAGCCCGCGCTGGTGATGATTTGGGGATCGACGCGGGGCGCGAGCGTCCGCCCTGGCGTTAGCGAGCCTCCGCGAGCGCCATCGGCCCTCGATGGACGCGTTGGGCCTCGGCGAGCGCATCGGCGAAGGGCTCGGCGAGCCCGTCAGCGCGGGCGAAGGGCTCGGCGTGAGCGTCACCCCCCTCGAGTTGCGTCCTGCCCCCGGACTTGTTCCGGGGGTTGTCGAAGGGCATGCCCCAGAATTGGCCGCTGGCGGGCTTTTCGCCCGGCGGGTCCAATCGACCCGGCGGGTCCGATCGCCCCAGCCCATGCCGCGGCGGGGGCGCGGCGCGCGGGCGATTCGGTCCCGGCCTGAGGCCGACGGGTCCGGGTTGGCCGGCGGCTTGGCGTTCGGGCTCCGCGGAGGGTTCGCGGAGGGGTTCGCTGACGGAGATCGCGAGGCCTTCGCGTCCGGGTCGGCCGGCGGCTTGGCGTTCGGGCTCGGGTCGGGGTCGGCCTTCGTCGACGGTTCGGGCTTTGCGGAGGGGTTCGCCAGCGGCGATCGCGAGGCCTTCGCGTCCGGGTCGGCCGACGGCCTGGCGTCCGGGCTCGGGCCGGCCGACGTCGACGGCTCGGGCTTTGCGGCGGGGTTCGCGGAGGGGGTCGCCGGCGGCGATCGCGAGGCCGACGGGTCCGGGTTGACCGGCGGCTTGGCGTTCGGGCTCGGGTCGGCCGAAACGGCGATCGCCAGGCGCAGCGTCGTCAGAAAGGTATTACGAAGTATCTCGTAAAGTAACAGTTTATCGCCAGCTAGCTGAAGTAGTCGCTAGGTATTGCATAGTGTGCGCGGTATTCGGCGGGGATCGACGTGGTATAGATTGTACATTGTCTTGCGGTAGTTTGCGGGCGCTACGGGGAGTGTGCGCGGTATTGGCGCGGATCGAGGGGGTTTCGTTCGCACATCGCCGGGCGGGAGTTTGCAGGTTTTTTTGGGCCGATCGCGCTTATGGACGCCGCATCAGGCAGACGAGTTTTGGGCGGGCGTGGGGGTAGTGTTGGCGGGGTTATGTGCGGGGATGCAGCGAAACATATTTGCGCCGCAATGCGTTCTCATTGGCGGGGGCGATATGCGGAAGTGTGCGGCAGTCGTATGGATGTTGTCGCGGGGAGGTATGCGGCAGGGGTATGGACGTTAACGGGTGCCCAGGAGTTATGAGCCAAGAAGTTATAGTAGTCGTTTCTTAGTATGACACACGTGGAAAGATCCGCTCTTAGTATGACACACGTGGAAAGATCCGCAGGCGCTTCTCGCCGCCACGAAGGCGGAAAGCGGCGCGGGCGCGGAGGCCTGTCCGGTCACCCGCTTGGTCTAGCGCCTCGGCGCCGAGCGCAAGCGAGGTGATGTCGGTCGCACGAACATGAATGGGACTGTTCCGAAAGCGTCTTCCGACATCGGCGACTGGCTGCAACGGCTGGGCCTCACCCGATATGAAGCGGCCTTTCGCGAAAATGAGATTGATTTCGAACTTCTGCCGAGGCTGACGGAGAAAGACCTGAGGGAGCTCGGCGTCGGCGCTGTTGGACACCGACGCAAGCTTCTCGATGCGATTGCGGAACTTTCCGCTGTAGCGGCTACGAAATCGCAGCCGGCGCCGATCGTGGGCGTGGCCGGCGCCGAGCGGCGCCAATTGACAGTGTTGGTCTGCGACCTCGTTGGCTCGACGGCCCTCACGGCCAGGCTCGATCCCGAGGACATGCGCGCCATCATCTCCGCCTACGCCTCGAGCTTGTCGAGCCTGGCCTTTTGATCGTCGTCGGAAGTGAATACGGCGCCGCGTTCGATGAGCCCGGTGATCGGATAGAGCGGCGTGTCCCGGCGCTGCGGCGAGCAGTAACAGCACAACCGGTGCTGCGGCTCGGCGTCGACGCGCTTCAGGAACTCCGCCGCCAGCCTCGACTTGCCGACGCCGGGTTCCCCTGAGAGCAGAACGACCTGTCCTTCGCCCGTCTTCCCAGTCGCTCAGAAGCAAGTCGCTTTCGTCCTCGCGCCCGACGAAAGCGGTCAGTTTCGTTCCGCGCAGCTCCTCGAAGCGGCTTTCGACCGAGCCCGGCCCCAGGACCGCCCATGCTCGCACGGGGCCGGAAATTCCCTTGAGTTCGACCGCCCCGAGAGCCTTCAGATCGAACAGCGATCCCAACAGCCTTCGGGTGTCGTCGGAAATGACGACGCTATCTCGCTCCGCTCGCGAATTCGGACACGCCCTCACGCTCGGCAACAACCTGATCTTTGTCGCATGGACGCATTTCTGCTGCGGCCTCTTCGAAATCGCGAAGGCTCAGGCGACGGAGATCAACGCGTTGGCGGACGAGAAAGGGGAGCCCTTCTACAAGGCGTTCGGCCTGATGATGCAGGGCCTGGTTTGGACCGCCGAAGGCGAGGCCGAGGACGCGGTCCGGCGGATAAGCTTTGCGCTCGCCGCATATCGATCGAGTGGAGCCACGCTGCTGACGGCGATGGTCCTGTCCTACCTGGCGAAGGCCCACGCGAGATTGGGTCGAATGGAGGACGCCCGCCGCTGCATCGACGACGCGACGACGACATTGGACACGACGAACGAGAGATGGTGCGAATCCGACATCCTTCGCATCGCAGGGGAGATCGCGGCGGAATCGCCCGAGCCCGACGTCGCTACGGCGGAGGCCTATTTCGATCGCGCCCTCGCGGTCGCGCGGCGGCAGCACGCGAAGTCCTGGGAACTGCGCGCCGCGACAAGCAAGGCGCGGCTTTTGCGCGATCAGGGCCGGCGCGCCGAGGCGCACGGGCTCCTCGCGCCCGTCTACAATTGGTTCACGGAGGGCTTTGACACGCTGGATTTGAGGCGGGCGAAAATCCTGCTCGACGAACTCACGGCATGAGGATGCGCGGTTTTCGCCGCTAGGCGCAGGACGGGATGCTCGCCCGTTCGACCCGCCGCTAGAGCGGCGCTAATGCCGGACGAAGCGCCCGGTCCGCCCTCGTGCGGCGTGAAGCGCTCGGACGGCGGCCGTCGCCACCCGAACGGGTTCGGCCCATTTTGCGCTTGCGAACATGCCGCCGGAGGCCGATGATTAACCAAGGCCCTCGCTGAAGCGTGCGGCGAGACGCAGTCCTTTCCTCGTCTTTTCGCGCCATTCGAAAAAGCCAGCCGGATCGTCATGGACCGCGGCGCGGGCCCCCCATGAGGACGCCGGCGCAGGAGAACGATCGAGACGCTGCGGCGATGATGCGGCAATACGAACTGGTGGAGCGGGTCCGCCGGTACAATCCCAACGCAAACGAGGATCTGCTCAACCGCGCCTATGTCTTCGCCATGAAGGCGCACGGAACCCAGAAGCGCGCCTCGGGCGACCCCTATTTCTCGCATCCGCTCGAAGTCGCCGCCATCCTGACCGAGCTCAAGGTGGACGACGCGACCATCGTCGCGGCCATGCTGCACGACACCATCGAGGACACCGCCATCACCCGCGACGACGTCGACAAGGCGTTCGGCGAGGAGATCGGCGGCCTGGTCGACGGGCTGACCAAGCTCGGCAAGCTCGACTTCGTCACCAAGCACGCTCAGCAGGCCGAGAACTTCCGCAAGCTCCTCCTGGCGGTCGCCGACGACGCGCGCGTGCTTCTGGTCAAGCTCGCCGACCGCCTGCACAACATGCGCACCCTCCGCTTCGTGCCGGAGGATAAACGCGCCCGCGTCGCCCAGGACACGCTCGACATCTATGCGCCGCTCGCCGGGCGCATGGGCATGCAGAGCATGCGCAGCGAACTCGAGGACCTGTCGTTCCGCTGCCTGATGCCGGACGCCTATGCGCTGATCGTGTCGCGCCTCGAAGCCCTGAAAGCCAGGAACGGCGCGATCATCGCCCGCATCGCCGCGGAGCTGACCGACCAGTTGGTGCGGCGCGGGATCAAGGTCGAGGTCAAGGGTCGGCAGAAGGCGCCCTATTCGATCTGGAAGAAAATGGAACGCCGCTCGATCGCCTTCGAGCAGTTGTCGGATATCTACGGCTTCCGCGTTCTGGTCGACACGGTCGCCGACTGCTATGCGGCGGTCGGCGTCGCGCACACCACCTGGCCGGCCGTGCCGGGGCGCTTCAAGGACTACATCTCGACGCCGAAACAGAACGACTATCGCTCGATCCACACCACCGTCATCGGGCCGGGCAGCCAGCGCGTCGAATTGCAGATCCGCACCCACGAGATGCACGAGGTGGCCGAATACGGGATCGCCGCGCATACGATCTACAAGGATGGGCGGGCGGAAACGCCGGCGGTCAGCGAAAGCCGCGCCTACCGGGGCCTGAGGCAGACGATCGAGGCGCTGAACAGCGACGATTCGGAGAAATTCCTCGAGCACACCAAGCTCGAGCTTTTCCACGACCAGGTGTTCTGCTTCACGCCCAAGGGCAGGCTCATCGCGCTGCCGCGCGGCGCGACCGCCATCGATTTCGCCTATGCGGTCCACACCGACATCGGCAATTCGGCGGTCGGCTGCAAGATCAACGGGCGGATCGCCCCGCTCATCTCGGTGCTGAACAACGGCGACGAGGTGCTCATCATGCGCGCCGAGCGGAGCTCGCCGCCGGCCGCCTGGGACAGCGTCGTCGTGACGGGCCGCGCCCGGGCGGCGATCCGCAGAGCGACGCGCGAAGCCGCGAGGGCGCAGTTCGGCGGCCTCGGACGGCAGATCGTCGAGCGCGCCTTCGAGCGGGCCGGCAAGAAATTCTCGGAGTCGAAGCTGAAGGCGGCGCTGCCGCGGCTGGCGCGGACCTCGGTCGACGACGTCTTCATCGGCGTCGGCCGCGGCGAAATCTATTCGACCGACGTCGTGCGCGCGGTCCATCCCGACTTCAAGGAGGAGCGCAAGGCCGGCCCCGCCGTGCCGAAGCACGAGTCCGGCTGGTTCGGCCTGCGCAAGGCGGTCGCTCTTGTCTTCCGCGTGCCGGGCAAGTCCGACCCCGCCTCGGCCCTGCCGGTTCGCGGCATCGACACGGAGACGGCGGTGCGCTTCGCGCCGAAGGGCGGGGCGGTGCCGGGCGAGCGCATCGTTGGCATTCGCGGGCCGGAGGGCATCACCATCTACCCGATCCACTCGCCCGCGCTCGCTGAGTTCAACGATGAACCCGAGCGCTGGCTCGACGTGCGCTGGGACCTCGAGAATGTCGACAAAGCGCTCTATTCGACTCAGATCGTCATCACCATGCTCAACGAGCCCGGCGCGCTCGGCGTCATCGCGACGACGATCGGCGAGTACGGCGCCAACATCGACGCTGTCTCGTCCTCAGCCAGCGGGGCCGACTTTCGCGATCTCATGATCGATCTGCAGGTGCGCGACATTCAGCACCTGAATGCGATCCTCGCGGAATTGCGCGGCAAGACCATGGTCCACAAGGTCGAAAGGCTCAGCGGCTAGCATGTCCCTCTATTTCGCCTATGGCTCCAACATGAGCGTGGAGGCGATGATGCGCCGCTGCCCGCGGTCGAAGTCGATCGGCGTCGCCCGGCTCGAGCGCCATCGCCTCGCGGTGATGCGCGAGGGCTGGCTGACTGCGGCGCGCGACCCGCGCTCGGCGGTGCACGGCGTGCTGTGGGACCTCGCGTTGAGCGATGTTCCCGCGCTCGACCGCTACGAGGGGCTCGCCCAGGGGCTCTACGCCAAGGTCGTGCAGCCGGTTGTCGCGCCGGGCGGGGCGAAGCGCGCGCTCGTCCACTTCGGCGCCAACGCCGGGCCGGGGATTCCGCGCGCCGACTACCTCGCCGATATTGTCGCTGCAGCGCGGGCGTGGCCCCTGCCGGCGGAGGGGATCGCGGCGCTGGAGGCGCTGCGGCAGTCGGCAGTCGGGAGTGGCCGATCGAGTTTCCTGAAGGCTCGACTCCGCCTGACGGACCAGTAAGGTCTTCCGACCGGCCTACTGCCTATTGCGGGCCCATGCGATTCATCGACACGTTCAACCTCCTGGCGTTGGTCAACAGCGCCATCTGCCTCGCCGCGGCTTTCGCTTTCGGCACGCTGATTGGCGCCGAACGCCAATATCGCCAGCGATCCGCGGGCCTACGGACGAATGTGCTCGTCGCGGTCGGCGCGGCCGCGTTCGTCGATTTCGGCGTCCGCATCGGGGGGCCGGACTCGACGCAGGTGATGGCTTATGTCGTTTCCGGCATCGGCTTTCTCGGCGCGGGCGCGATCATGAAAGAGGGCCTCAACGTTCGCGGCCTCAACACCGGCGCGACCCTCCGGTGCTCGGCTGCCGTCGGCGCCGCCGCCGGCGCAGGCCTCGTCGCCGAAGCGGGTTTGCTGACCCTCTTCGTCATTGCCGGCAACACGTTGCTGAGACCGCTGGTCAATAGAATTAACCGCATTCCGCTCGACGAAGAGGCGAGCGAAGCGACATACGAGGTTCGCATATCAACAAAGCCGAGGGCGGCGGGAGAGGCGCGCGAAGCGCTCATCGATGCGCTCGAAAAGGCGCATTATCCGGCGAGCGACGTCGAGTCCGATGAACGCGGCGACGACTTGGTGGAAATCATCGCCACGCTGGTCGCGACTTCGATTGTGCCGGAGGAACTCGACGCCGTCGTCGAAACGCTGGAGAAGTTTCCGGGCGTTGAACACGCCACCTGGGAGAGCGCCGCCCAAAGTTGAAAAGGTTTCTGCTGTAGCCAGTACGAGGCGCTTCGCGCCCCTGGGCAGTTGGCGGTAGGGCGGCTCGGCTCTCTTCCTACCGCCTACCGCCCTACCGCCTACCGCCTACCGCCGACTGCCTCCTCACTCGCTGGCCGCTTCCGCCGGGGACGCGCCGGTCGCGCCGCCGAGGCTCAGCCACACGTTCGGGTCGTCCTGCGCCTGGCGCTTGAAGAATTGGTAGCCTGTCGCGCTCCACGGCCGGACGTTCGGCGACAGGTTGTCGAGCACGAAGTCGCCGCGATCGGTCTTGACCGTCAAAACGGCATGGCCCTCGCCGTTCAGGTCGCGCACGATCGTCATCAAGAGCGCCTGACGGGGAAAGCCGCGCTCGATGAGGAGCTTCCGCTTGAACAGCGCATAGATCTTGCAATCGCCCTTGCCGTCGACCGGATAGTCCCAATGGTCGAGGGTCGTGCCCCAATGATCGAGGTTGCTCATCGGCTCGATCGCGTCGTTGGCGAAGGCGTTGACCTGGTTCAGCGTCTTCCAGACCTGCTTGGTCATGTGGATGTCGACGGGATTGAGCTTGCCGAGCGTGCACTCGTCGGCGTGGCGGTTGCAAAAGTCGACCCAGCCGTAAGGGATCGTGGTCTCGCCACCGACCGGCGTCCAGCTTGTGCGCGGCAGCCCCTCCGAGGCTTCGCCGAAGCCGTTCCAGGCGAGGCCCAGGATGACCGCGGCCGTGAGGAAACTGAAGAACCGGTTGAACATGACGCCTCTGCCGTTGTTGACGCCGGCAGCATCGTCCGCTTCCGCTTGGCGAGGGCAGAACAAACTCTGTCGAATTTTATCGATCGGCGGGGCTGGGGAAGAGGAAATTTCTTAATCTTGACAATGGGTTTGCTTTACCGGCGGTTTACCGTCTTCCGTTGCGGAGTTTTTACCTCGATGCGGGCGGGAGAGGCGCTTGCCAACGTCAAGCGTTTGTTTCACTCAACCGCTATCGAAGTCGATGGCCGAGGCGCGGCCTGGCGAGGAAAAGCGACATGTCGAGTCCGTCGACCGGCGACAAACAACAATCGGGCGGGCGCCTTGCCCTCGCCGGCCTCGCCGCGCTCGGCGTGGTGTTCGGCGACATCGGCACGAGCCCGCTCTATACGCTGAAAACCGTGCTCGACTACACGGGTCCGCACCGCGACCCTACGGCCGTGCTCGGCGCCCTGTCGCTGATCCTGTGGACGCTCGTCCTCATCGTGACCGTCAAATACGTCAATTTCGCAATGCGGGTCGACAATGACGGGGAAGGCGGCGTCATCGCGCTGATGACGCTGCTCGGGGTGAAGAAGCATCAGCGGCCGCTCATCATCGCGGTCGGCCTGTTCGGCGCGGCGCTGATTTACGGCGATGGCGCGATCACGCCGGCGATTTCGGTGCTCTCCGCCCTCGAAGGCGTGCAGCAGATCGCGCCGGCCCTGCAGACCTGGGTGCTTCCTGCGGCGGCCGCGATCCTGCTCGCGCTGTTTGCGGTGCAGCCGTTCGGCACGGCGGCGATCGGCCGCTTCTTCGGCCCGATCATGCTCGTCTGGTTCGCCGTCATCGCCGCGCTCGGGGTCTACGGGATCCTCCAGCATCCGCAGGTCTTCATCGCGATCGACCCGCGCTATGGCCTCGACTACCTGTCGAGCGGCGGCTATCAGGGCTTTCTCGTGCTCGGCGGCGTGTTCCTCTGCGTGACGGGAGCCGAAGCGCTCTACGCCGACATGAGCCATTTCGGCCCGCGGCCGATCCGGCTGTCGTGGAGCCTCATCGTGTTCCCGGCCCTCATTCTCAACTACGCCGGGCAGGCGGCGATCGTGCTCGCCGGCGCGCCGACCGAGGGCAACATCTTCTACCGGCTTTGCCCCGGGCCGCTGCTGACGCCGCTCATCGTGCTGGCGACGGTCGCGACCGTCATCGCCAGCCAGTCGATCATCACCGGCGCCTATTCGATGACCCGCCAGGCGATCCAGCTCGGCTGGCTGCCGCGCATGACCATCAAGCAGACCTCGGAAGAGGGCTATGGGCAGATCTATGTCGGAACGGTGAACTGGCTCCTGATGATCGTCACCCTCGCGCTCACGATCGGCTTCGGCAAGTCCGACAATCTCGCCGCCGCCTACGGCATCGCCGTCTCGGCGACGATGCTGATGACGAGCGTGCTCCTCTTCATCGCCATGCGCGAAGTCTGGAACTGGCCGGTCGGGCCGGCGGCCGCGGTCGCGACCTGTTTCATCCTCATCGACGGAAGCTTCTTCGCCGCCAACATGGCCAAGGTGGCGCAGGGCGGCTGGGTCCCTCTGCTGCTCGCCTCGCTCGTTTACGGCGTGATGTGGATCTGGCACCGCGGGGCGACTGCGGTGCAGAAGCGGGTCGAGGCGGAGCTGACGCCGCTCTCGGAGATGGTCGGGCAATTGAAGACGGACCAGATCGCCCGCGTGCCGGGCTCGGCCGTGTTCTTCACCCGCGCCAAGGACGGGACCCCGCCGGTGATGTCCTGGCATGTGCGCCAGAACCGCGCGCTGCACAAACATGTGCTGGCGCTGACGATGACCGTCGTCAACATCCCGCGCGTCGACACGCAAGAGCGGCTGACGGTCAGGCACGAGGCCGACTGCTTCTGGCGCGCCGAGGCGCGGCTCGGCTTCATGGAGCATCCCGACATTCCCGACATCCTGGCCGAGTGCAAGGAAAAGGGGGCGGAGATCGACCTCGACGACGTGACCTTCTACGTCGGCGCCGAGACCATCGTGCCGGCCGAGCGCGGCAAGGGCCTGCCCCGCTGGCAGGAAGCCTTGTTCGCCTTCATGGGCCGCAACGCCGCCCGCATGAGCGACTATCTGCAACTGCCCTACGAGCACGTCGTCGAGATCGGGCGGGAGATCGAGATTTGAGCTTTCTCGCTGCGCTCGGGATCGAGGTCGCGCTCGCCGAAATCGAAAGAGCAAAAGGGAACTCTGCTGCACCCGCGGCAGTCGACGCCCGCACGGCATGGTTCCGAAAAAAAGTTCCGTTTCGACGAGAAGGCGACCCGCCCTCGCGAGAGCTTGGAACACAGCGCAAGATATCATTGCAGAACCCGGTTCTGTATGCCAATGTCATACACATGGCCCAACAAGCTCACGCCACTTCCGTTCTCAGCGTTCGCGTCAGCCCCGAGGAACGCGCTATCCTCGAAGCGGCGGCGGAGCAGTCGCGCACGACGCTCAGTGACTTCGTGCGCCGCAAATCCCTGGAAGCCGCCGAAACCGTGGTGCTCAATCGAATCGTCACCATTCCGGCCGAAGACTGGGAAGCGTTCGAAGCGTGGATCAATCGCCCGGCCGAGGAAATTCCCGCCCTCGTCAGACTTGCGCGCCGCACGCCCTCCTGGAAGCGCTGAGGGTGGCGACGGCGAACCCGCCGCGTCCGTTGGCGGAGGATGACGACCGCAGCGCTTTCGATTGCGGAAGGGATTCGATCAACGGCTGGTTTCGCCGTCACGCATGGATCAATCAAGCGAGCGGCGCGACGCGCATCAGCGTCATGACCCATGCGGCGACGGCGCGAATCATCGGCTACGTCGCCTTGAGCGCCTCGCAAATCGAACGCGCCTTTCTTCCAAAACCGCAGCAAAGAAACCGCCCCGATCCCGTGCCGACGTTGTTGCTCGGCCAGCTCGCCGTCGACAAGGTCTACCAAGGCCGAGGCCATGGGGCGGACCTCGTCTCCTATGCGCTCAACGTTGCGCTACATGTGTCCGACGTCATCGGCTGCATGGGCGTCGTCACGCACCCGCTCGACGACAATGTACGCGCCTTCTACGAGGCATGGGGCTTCCGGGACCTGCCCTTCGATCCACGTCGGGCGATGATGGCGCGCATGGTCGATATCAGGCTCAGCTTCGGCAGGTGAGCCAAAGGCCAACGCTTCCGGCCGAGCCGCGCGCCAAAAGGCCGCCGACGACGCATTTTATAGCTGGACGAAGGAAATAATGTGCGGCCGCGGCTTCAATCTTCATCTTGTGCAGGATCACGCTTCAATGACTGTACATTGGGTCGTTCGAGGTCGTCTTTACTGTGCCGAGCGTTGTGTTTTGCCTCTAAAATCGCCATGTCTATCAGATACAGCAAAAAGCTGTCAGCGGCTTGCTCAGCCATTCTACGGATTCGGGTCAACTCGATCTCAATTAAATTTAAATCAAGCATTCTTCGGGCCGGACACGATCCCTCGCCTCCCTCAAGAGCGACATTCCTTGGGCCGCGCGCGTGATTCTTATGCGCATATCGTAAAGAAAGTTGCACGACGGCCAAGAAGCCGGATTTGGCGCTTTCAGAACGGGAACATACGCGGTTCGGAATCGAGATTGTGGGTTCTGCTTCAGACCAGGGCGTCCTTTGTCGGCGCTGTCAGGCGCCTCTCTTTCTCGGCCTCGATCGTCAGAATGACCGAACCTTGCGTCACTGTCCGCGAAAGTTCCTCGACAAACCATATCCCCTGATTCCGCATCAAAGGAAGTGAAGTGCCCTGTTGGTCCTGAGTGATCAGTGAGATAGGCTGAGATTTGCGAATCAACGCCATCACCAACGAGGTGAGTGAGGGTGACACAGGAGCTCTTGCCGTTCCAGTACGAAAGCGAGGCGGGCGAGGCGGGACTGACCGGTCTTGCGGGGCTTCCCCTGTATTTGGGCTGTGGCGCGCGGCCGGACTGGAGCAATCGGTGGCGCGCCACGTGGCGATGAGCGGCAGCCAAGGCTGGAGCGATCGGCAGATGGTGTCGGGGCTGGTGTTGCTGAACCTTGCCGGGGGCGAGGGTCTCGACGATCTCGACCGGCTGGAGGCGGACGGCGGTCTGTGCCGGCTGGTGCGGGCGGCGGACGCGCACGGGCGCACTCGGCGGGAGCGGCGGGCCGAGGCGCGGCGCTGGCGGCGGCAGCGGTCGCGCACGCTGCCCTCGCCGCATGCGACGGGCCGCTGGCTTACGGGGTTTCACGATGCCGGCGAGGAGGCGCGGCGGGAAGCCGGACGGGCGTTCATCCCGGCGTCGAGCGAGGGCGTGGCGGGCCTGTGGCGGGTGAACGGCGATCTTCTGCAGGCGGTTCAGGCGCAGCATCCGGCGGCGCAGGCGACGCTCGACATGGACGCCACGCTCGTTGAGACGCACAAGCGGGCGGCGCTGTACTGCTACAAGCACTTCAAGGCCTATCAGCCGCTCAATAGCTGGTGGGCCGAGCAGGGCCTGATCGTGCATTCGGAGTTCCGCGACGGCAACGTGCCGGCGGGGCATGAGCAATTGCGCGTTCTCGAAGAGGCGGCGCGCCTGCTTCCGGCCGGGGTGAGGAAGCTTTACCTGCGCTCGGATACGGCCGCCTATCAGCACGATCTTTTGAAGTATTGCGCCGAGGGCAAGAACCGGCGCTTCGGGGTGATCGAATTCGCCATCGGGGCGGACGTGACCGGGGAGTTCAGGCAGGCGGTGGCGCAACTGCCCGAGGCGGCCTGGCAGGCGCTCGATCGGATCGTCGATGGCGAGCGCTACGCCGCCGGCCAGCAATGGGCGGAAGTCGGTTACGTGCCGAACTGGGCGGGCATGAGCAAGACGGCGCCGGACTACCGCTTTCTGGCGATCCGCGAGCCGTTGGGTGAACTCGATCTCGGCGATGCCGAGCAATTGCCCTTCCCGACGATGAGCTTTCCGACGCTGGGCCGCTACAAGCTGTTCGGCCTCGTCACCAACCGCACGCTGGCGGGCGACGAACTGATCCGCTGGCAGCGCGAGCGCTGCGGCAAGAGCGAGGAAGCGCACGCCGTGATGAAGGACGATCTCGCCGGCGGGCGGCTGCCGAGCGGGCTGTTCGGGGCCAATGCGGCGTGGTGGGCGATCATGGTTCTCGCCCACAATCTCAACGCGATGATGAAGCGTCTGGTGCTCGGCGGCGATTGGGCGGCGCGGCGCATGAAGGCGATGCGGTTTCATCTGATCGCCCTGGCGGGCCGCGTCGTGCGCCACGCGCGCCGGCTGATCGTGCGACTTTCGGCAGGCGCTCTCGACCTGATCCGCGACGCGCGCGCCGCCATCCTTTCCCTGCAGCCGGCGCCGAGCGGATGATCGCCCGGCTTCTTCCGCCAGTCCTGCAAACGCCGCCGGGCTCGGCCGGCCACGGCGTAGCCGTGACCGCAGGATCGGGGCGGGAACTCGTCAACGATGCAGGAGGGCGGTCGCCTACAACCATAGCGCGAGCATGCTCGTCTCGTACCCGCCTCGACCCGCGGCCGCGGCCGAAATCCGCCCGCTCCACCGCCCGTTTCGCCCGTGCTCACGAATTAGATGCGGGATTGTGGATATCCCCTGATTCCGCATCAAAGGAAGTGAAGTGCCCTGTTGGTCCTGATTGATCAGTGAGATAGGCTGGATTTGCGAATCAACGCCATCACCAACGAGGTGAGTGAGGGTGACACAGGGGCTCTTGCCGTTCCAGTACGAAAGCGAGGCGGGCGAGGCGGGACTGACCGGTCTTGCGGGGCTTCCCCTGTATTTGGAGCTGTGGCGCGCGGCCGGACTGGAGCAATCGGTGGCGCGCCACGTGGCGATGAGCGGCAGCCAAGGCTGGAGCGATCGGCAGATGGTGTCGGGGCTGGTGTTGCTGAACCTTGCCGGGGGCGAGGGTCTCGACGATCTCGACCGGCTGGAGGCGGACGGCGGTCTGTGCCGGCTGGTGCGGGCGGCGGACGCGCACGGGCGCACTCGGCGGGAGCGGCGGGCCGAGGCGCGGCGCTGGCGGCGGCAGCGGTCGCGCACGCTGCCCTCGCCGCATGCGACGGGCCGCTGGCTTACGGGGTTTCACGATGCCGGCGAGGAGGCGCGGCGGGAAGCCGGACGGGCGTTCATCCCGGCGTCGAGCGAGGGCGTGGCGGGCCTGTGGCGGGTGAACGGCGATCTTCTGCAGGCGGTTCAGGCGCAGCATCCGGCGGCGCAGGCGACGCTCGACATGGACGCCACGCTCGTTGAGACGCACAAGCGGGCGGCGCTGTACTGCTACAAGCACTTCAAGGCCTATCAGCCGCTCATCAGCCGCTCAATAGCTGGTGGGCCGAGCAGGGCCTGATCGTGCATTCGGAGTTCCGCGACGGCAACGTGCCGGCGGGGCATGAGCAATTGCGCGTTCTCGAAGAGGCGGCGCGCCTGCTTCCGGCCGGGGTGAGGAAGCTTTACCTGCGCTCGGATACGGCCGCCTATCAGCACGATCTTTTGAAGTATTGCGCCGAGGGCAAGAACCGGCGCTTCGGGGTGATCGAATTCGCCATCGGGGCGGACGTGACCGGGGAGTTCAGGCAGGCGGTGGCGCAACTGCCCGAGGCGGCCTGGCAGGCGCTCGATCGGATCGTCGATGGCGAGCGCTACGCCGCCGGCCAGCAATGGGCGGAAGTCGGCTACGTGCCGAACTGGGCGGGCATGAGCAAGACGGCGCCGGACTACCGCTTTGTGGCGATCCGCGAGCCGTTGGGTGAACTCGATCTCGGCGATGCCGAGCAATTGCCCTTCCCGACGATGAGCTTTCCGACGCTGGGCCGCTACAAGCTGTTCGGCCTCGTCACCAACCGCACGCTGGCGGGCGACGAACTGATCCGCTGGCAGCGCGAGCGCTGCGGCAAGAGCGAGGAAGCGCACGCCGTGATGAAGGACGATCTCGCCGGCGGGCGGCTGCCGAGCGGGCTGTTCGGGGCCAATGCGGCGTGGTGGGCGATCATGGTTCTCGCCCACAATCTCAACGCGATGATGAAGCGTCTGGTGCTCGGCGGCGATTGGGCGGCGCGGCGCATGAAGGCGATGCGGTTTCATCTGATCGCCCTGGCGGGCCGCGTCGTGCGCCACGCGCGCCGGCTGATCGTGCGACTTTCGGCAGGCGCTCTCGACCTGATCCGCGACGCGCGCGCCGCCATCCTTTCCCTGCAGCCGGCGCCGAGCGGATGATCGCCCGGCTTCTTCCGCCAGTCCTGCAAACGCCGCCGGGCTCGGCCGGCCACGGCGTAGCCGTGACCGCAGGATCGGGGCGGGACTCGTCAACGATGCAGGAGGGCGGTCGCCTACAACCATAGCGCGAGCATGCTCGTCTCGTACCCGCCTCGACCCGCGGCCGCGGCCGAAATCCGCCCGCTCCACCGCCCGTTTCGCCCGTGCTCACGAATTAGATGCGGGATTGTGGTATCGACGCTGCGTTGACAGCCCCAACAATTGCTGCGACTATGAAAGTTACGCTCTGCTCGGGGATTTGACGCAGTTGCGCTCTGTCAGGGGAGGTGGACATGACGTTGTTGACGGCGGCAGCCGAGGCGGGCCGGGGTTCAGTTGGCGCCTTGGATGCTCCGGTCGATCGCCGAGACGCTCGTTTTTCTCTGCCGAGTCCTGAAGAAGGGCATCGCCTATTACGTTCTTTCTTGAGCAACACGGAGCCTGCGCTACGTGACGCGATGGTCGAGCTCGTGGCGGCGTTGTCAGCGCTCGTCCAGGAGAAGCAGTAGCCTTCGACGGGCGCTTTCGAGGTCGAGCGCACAGCCTGTGGCGCGTCGTGCTCCAGCGGGCGTTTGATAGGTCTCGTACGTCTCCCACGTCACCGATCGCACGGGGCTTTGTCGGGTGGCAGCTCGACGATACCGCGTGCGCGGGTTCCATCGGGCATGGGTTTCCGGGGATTTGCCGGTCGATCCGCGCCGGGCGACGATGGCGCGCATGGTCGACATCCGACTTCGCTTCGGCGGGGATGCGGAAGGCGCTCGAGGCGCGTGGGCCGCCCTAGGCGAGAATGTGACCATCCGTTCTTGGCGGGAGACGAACGGTCCGCGGCAGTGTATGTTCGACTTCCGGCAGCGTTGAGACAAAGCCGGGGAGGAAGCCGCCATGATCGAGGGAGGGGTGCGCCACAAGTCTATCGTCGCCGCCGTTCGCAGGAGACGAGCAAGTTCTGTCAAGCCCTGAAGAGCCAGAGAGGCAGCGATGGTTGAAGCGACTGCGAGGCGGAGGGCAGGGGCGCAGCAACCTCCGCCGCTCCGGATTTCCCGCGCCTTCCCAGCCCCGCGCGCATTGCTGTTCAGAGCCTGGAGCTCCGGCGACCACGTGAAGCGCTGGTTCAGTCCTGAAACCTACACGGCGCCGCACGCCAGGGTTGAGATGCAGGTGGGCGGCCCCTTCGACGTCCGCTTGCGCGGTCCCTTTGGGCAGGAGCGATTGATCAGGGGGACCTTTGTCGAGGTCGTTCCGCACGACCGTCTGGTGATCGACATGAGCGTCGCCGACGCGGAGGGAAAGCGGCTGTTCAAGGCCCACACCGAGGTGACCTTCGCCGACGATGCGATCGGCGGTCGGATGGACGTGCTGCAGACCTATGTATTCGTCGATCCGGCCATGGCCGCCCCGATGGTGTGGGGCGCGTCAGAGGGTTGGCGGACCTCGCTCGACAAGCTCGAGGAGGAGGTCGCGCGGATGCGGGGCGGCCGCGCGGGCCGTTCCGTCGCGCACGCGACTTTCCACCTCGAGCGCACTTTTGACGCCCCGATTGCTCGCGTCTGGGCGGCGATCACCGAGGAGGCGGCCAAGAGCAAATGGTTCGGCGGCCCGTCGGCGCAATGGGAGCTTATGGAGCGTCACATCGATGTGCGCGTCGGCGGGCGCGAGCGGCTGAAGGGGCGCTGGAAAGGCGGGACGGTCTCCACCTTCGACGCCGCCTACTACGACGTCGTCCCGAACGAGCGGCTCGTCTACGCTTACGAGATGCGCCTTGATGACGTGAAGATCTCCGTGTCTTTGGCCACCGTGCAGCTCAGGGCAGAGAGCGCGAGGACCACGCTCATGATCACCGAGCAGGGCGCCTTCCTCGACGGCTACGACGACGCTCCTTCGCGCGAGCGGCGCGCCGGCCAATTGCTCGACGCGCTCGGCGCCTCGCTGGAGGATCGAGCTCCAGGCTGAGGGGCCGTCCGCGCGCCTCCTCGAACCGTCCTACTCCCGGAAGGGCGTCAGCGGACGGAAGAGGCGCTCTCCAGTCCGCCAGTCGCGTCCCCTCACCCCAACCCTCTCCCGCAAGCGGGAGAGGGGGCGAATCCCTTCTCCCGCTTGCGGGAGAAGGTGCCGCGAAGCGCCGGATGAGGGCCTTTCCAACACCATGCAACCTGCTTTAGATCACATAAGCCTTCAGCGGCGGAAAGCCGTTGAAGCCGACCGAGGAATAGGTGGTCGTATAGGCGCCAGTCCCCTCGATCAGGACCTTCGCGCCGATCTCGAGCGTGACCGGCAGGAGATAGGGCTCCTTTTCGTAGAGCACGTCGATCGAATTGCAGCTCGGGCCGGCGAGCACGCAAGGGCCGAGGGCGTCGTCGTCGCGCCCCGTGCGGATCGGATAGCGGATCATCTCGTCCGCCGTCTCGGCAAGGCCGTTGAACTTGCCGATGTCGAGATAGACCCAGCGCACCCGGTCGTCCTCCGACTTGCGCGAGATCAGCACCACCTCCGCCTCGATGATCCCGGCGTTGCCGACCATGCCGCGGCCCGGCTCGATGATCGTCTCCGGGATGCGGTTGCCAAAGTGTCGCCGCAGCGCGCGAAAAATCGTCTGGCCGTAGGCTTTGACGCCAGGGACGTGCTTGAGATAGCGGGTCGGGAAGCCGCCGCCGAGATTGATCATCTGGAGCTGGACGCCGCGCTCGGCGAGATCGCGGAAGATCGCGGCCGAGACCTTGAGCGCCCGGTCCCACATGCGCGGGTTCATCTGCTGCGAGCCGACATGGAACGACAGCCCGTGCGCAACGAGGCCGAGCGCCTGGGCGCGCTCGAGCACGCGCGGGGCCATTTCCGGCGCGCAGCCGAACTTGCGCGACAGCGGCCAATCCGCCCCCGATCCGTCGCAGAGAATCCGGCAGAACACTTTCGCGCCGGGCGCCGCGCGGGCGATCTTCTCGACCTCGGCTTCGCAATCGACCGCATAGAGCCGGACGCCGAGCGCGTGGGCGCGTGCGATGTCCTTCTCCTTCTTGATCGTGTTGCCGAAGCTGATGCGCTCCGGCGTCGCGCCGGCCGCGAGCGACTGCTCGATCTCGGCGACCGAGGCCGTGTCGAAGCACGAGCCGAGATCGGCGAGAAGGCTCAGGATCTCCGGCGCCGGATTCGCCTTCACCGCGTAGAACACGCGCGTATCGGGCAGGGCCCGTGCGAAGCCCAGATAGTTGTCGCGCACGACGTCGAGGTCGACGACGAGGCGTGGTCCGTCCTCGCGGTTCAAGGCGAGGAAATGCTTGATGCGGTCCGTCATGAGCGGCGTCCCCCAAACGGCGCGGAGGAGATGTCCGCGCCTGGCAAATGAAGGATTCGCCGGCGATACGGCCGCCTGCTCCGCGCGTTGGAGACGCGGCGCGACGTCGTTGACCCGCCGACGCGATCGCTCGCCGCCCCCGACGGCGGAGAACCGCCGGCGAAGGCCTCGGGCAATCAGCTGCTGCGCCGTAGCCGTGACGCGTCCGAGCGCAAAATCCGCTCCGGTCAGGGCCATCGTTTGGACGAGGAAGAATCCCGTCCGCACGCCCGGCAAGAAAGACAAGCCTCTTTGATCGCCGGCCTTTGGAGGGCCGACAGAGACCAAAAAAGCCCGGTCCGTCGTTGCTTCAAGCCGCGTCCCCCGTTGGGCGGGGTGCGCCGGTTCGCCTCCGGCTGCCGGTCTTCCAAGGGCGGTTGACTGGCCTCTTGTCCAGATCCCCGCCGACCGACACGCGACCACAGGCACGTGCGTATTGGGCAAACGCTTATTTGGTCGAATCACGGCGAAGCGCAAGCGGTTTTTTCCCCTCGTCCGAACAAATTTTGCAAATTTTGCGCCATCCTCAGGCGGGGGCAAATCGAAGAGCCGCGTTCGGCGCCGCGGCTGTCACGACCGCTGGGCCGCGAGCGGGCGCCCCGGGGGAAGCGTCGGAAGAGGGCGATTTGAATCGATTCTAAAATGGCCCCGCCATTCTTGTTAAGAAAGCCCGCGCTTGTTATCGAAAAATGGCGGCCGCAGACGTTGACCCTGACGGCCGCCTGGGCCGCGAAGAAACGTCGTCGCGCGCACAAAAATGCCGCAAGCGCAGCGACGGTCGGGCGGCTCTAAGCGAACTTGATGGTCGAGCGCGCCCTGGAGACCGTAGTGACCATCGTCCCAAGAGTTTCGATCCTCGCCTTAGGCCTCGTGCTCGGGCTCGGCTTCGCGCCGGCGGCTTTCGCCGACGAGCCCGTCAAGGTGAGCATAAGGCTCGAGGATCACAAATTCTCGCCCGCCGAGCCGACCGCCCCTGCCGGCAAGCCGATCGTCATCGAGATCGTCAACCAGGACAAAACGCCGGCGGAATTCGAAAGCAAGGCCTTGCGCGTCGAGAAGGTTGTCCCGGGCGGCGGCAAGATCACGGTTCAGGTGCGCCCGCTGAAGCCGGGACGCTACCGGTTCTTCGACGACTACCATGAATCGACGACCGAAGGTTTTCTGGTGACGCAATGATCGGAGCCACTGGCGCGACGGTTAGGGACCGACAATGTTAGGCGCGCTGATCATCGTTTTTCGCGAAGTCATCGAGGCCGGCCTCATCGTCGGCATCGTGCTCGCGGTGACGCAGGGCGTACACGGCAGCAGGCTCGTCATCGCGGCCGGCGTGGCGGCCGGCGCGGTCGGCGCCTGCCTCGTCGCGGCTTTCGCCGGCGCGCTCGCCCAAGCTCTCGCCGGGATCGGGCAGGAGGTTTTCAACGCCTCGATCCTGCTCGTCGCGGTCGTCATGCTGATCTGGCACAACGTCTGGATGGCCAGCCACGGCCGGGAGCTCGCCGGGCAAGTGAAGCAGGTGGGCGAGGCGGTGCGCGCGGGACGGCGGTCGATCGTCGCCCTCGGCGTCGTCTGCGCGGTGGCGGTGATGCGCGAAGGCTCGGAGATCGCCCTCTTCATGTACGGCCTCGCCGCATCCGCCGGATCGACCACGGCGGACCTTCTGATCGGCTCGGCGCTCGGCCTCGCCGCGGGCGTCGGCGTGACCGCGGTCACCTATCTCGGGCTGGTGACGATCCCGCCGCGTCGGCTCTTCGCCGTCACCACGCTGCTGATCAGCTTCCTCGCCGCGGGCCTCGCCGCACAGGCGGTCCTCTTCCTGCAGCAGGCCGGCGTCGTCGCCGTTCTCGAGGGAACCGCCTGGGACACCTCCGCAATCCTTTCCGATACGAGCCTCATCGGGCGCGTCCTGCACACGCTGATCGGCTATTCGGACCAGCCGTCGGTCCTGCAGGTCGTCGTCTATGTCGCGACGCTTGCGGTCATCGCGGCGCTGACGAAGGCGTTCGGGCCGCGCCGCGCGCCGGCGCCGAAGGCGCTCGGCGCAGCGCCGGCCGAATAGGCGAAATCCCTCCGGATCTTCTTACAATCCGGTAATGGGTCCATTTGAAATTTAGCAGATGACGTTGAATTGTCCACTGTTGCACAGAATCACATATTGGTCCCCGCTCATGACCATGTGAAAGCCGCGACGCAGCACTTCCGCCTTGAGTTTCTCCTCACTCGCAATTCGGGCCACTAAGTCGATCCTCCGCCGAACAATTCCCCCGCCGTTGGCTGCCTTCGCTTGAAATATTTGTTGAATCCATTCATTCGGAGTTAGCCGAGAATATTGCCGTCGTGCCATCGTAGCCGTCCTTCTGGAACAATATCGGAGGATCATAGGGGAGCCTAAGCTCGTTTTCCTATACGGGCCGCGCTTGGCCGGCTTTGCCTCGGTGGCCTCAACGAGCTTCACGATATCGCCAATCTCCCAAAGCGTCTTGCTCACGCCGGCAGCAATCGCTGGAGACGTGCGCAGCGTCGAATGTATCTTGACGAAATTGTAATAGAAGGCGAACAGCGCGACGGAAAAAGCGTGGTTCTCGAATTTTTTCGAGAAGCCGTTCGTCAGCCGCCTGAAACGCCGATTGTGCATTCGATGCGTGAGATTGCTGCGCTCGATGTAGCTCGTTGAAATGTGCTTCGGGTTCGGCTTGCCTTCGATCGGGGTCTTGATCGCGCCAGTGCATTCGCCGGGGCTGTAGCGGCCCTTGGCGCTCTCTGGAGCCGCGCCATAGAGTTTCACGAGCTGGGCGTAATCGACATCAGCTCCGAACGCACGCTCAACGGCGTCAAGATAGGCCTTGTGGCCGTCGCTCGTTAGCTGGACGCGGTTCGCCAAGCGGACCGCCAGATTGTCGATAAACCAAGCCGCGCAATCGCCGTCCCGACCGCCGACGAAATAAGAGACGATGAGCTTGCTTTCGGCGTCGAGCGCGGCCCATGTCCAGGCGTCGCCCGCACCTTCTGGCGCAGCCTTCGCGCCAGCGACATTCTTCTGTTTCGCGTAAATAAAGCTCCAGATTTCATCAACTTGGATGCGTTTTGATTTCAGGTTCTTGACGTTCTCATTGTGGCAGGCGTCGCAAGCTTTGCCCGCATCGATCATCAAGCGAAGGACGGTGTTCTTGCCGACATTGAGAATGCGAGTGACCGAACGAACTGAACTGCCCTCACAGAGCATGTGAAGGATGCGGACGCGCTGTTCTGAGGAAAGCTTGTTCATGCTGCGGAGCTTACCGCAGCATGCCTCACCAGTCAAGCATTAGTGTCTATTTGCCGCGTTTGCTCCTTTCTTTCCTCGTCGGCACGGGAAGGACGGGCGGATAACGCCGCCATCTCTGGCCAGGAGTAGTGCGTCTTACAGCCTCTTCCCAAGTCGTCTCGCGTTCGTATTTAGTGGTTTCTATTGCGTCCTCCGCGACACGTCGGGAGCTAAGGCTTGTCACTCGCGTTTGGCATGATTTCTCGTCCATCAAGTCACCTCCCATATTCTGCCAATAACGGTTTCCTTCAACAGCTGTGGCATCAACCGATTAAAAGCCCTTCAACTGACTCTGGCGGCTGCGCTACCTTGAGCCCGAGGCTGAATACCCTACCGGGCGTCCTACTTTGCCCCCATTCGTTTCCTGCTTCTGCGCGTCCAATCGCAAAGCTATGCGTAGGGTACCGTTCTGCCAACGCAGATGCAATTGACGCATATTCTGCCGCTGTGTAATTGGCCCTCATGACGCGTTTTGCGTATTCCTCCGCGACCCGCAACTCTCTAGACTTCTTTGTCAGATCTATTGTATCAATCTTGTCTGCGAGCGGGTTAACGATGCTTGACGTACTGTAAAGCCGTCGGTAGGAGCGCGATCGGCCTTCTGCCTGTCCTACGTACAAGGAGAGCCATAGCCTAGTCGAAGGCTGTGAGAGCGTATGAATTCAGGCGCTCAAATGCCTGCACCGCATCAAGAGCAGAGCTATATTCCTCGGTTTCCTCATTCCATAGCTGGACATCCAAGGGGCCTAGTTCTGCCTCAGAGCCCATGATGATTTGCTTTCCACCAAGCGCGATAAGTGTCGCGGCGCTTTTTGCGTAAAATGGTACGATCGTGAAGAATTCCTCGGTACGGCGCTGGAACAGCCGTACGATCTTATATGCCCAGTTGATTTGTCCTCCGGGCGAACGGATTAATAGACCCACTCGATCTTTTAGTGCGATATCCGCCTTCTTTTCGAGAAATCCATGGTATAGGGTCATGTCCAGTTCGTCAAAGTCTTCATCTTCTTCTCCTTGCTGGACAAGGCACCATATTTTCAACTCTAGCTTTTTCCAGTTCAAGTATCAGCGTCGCGAAATCGCTTGATATCATGGCCTCAGGGTAGATGGAGGCTTTGTATTTTTTCTCTCCTACCGGAGAGGTTGAAACACCACCCTCTACGACTTCAAGATCAGGCATATTATTTCCATCTCGCTTTTGCAGCCTTGCGGGCGATTGCGGAACGTTCATTTGGCGAAAGTGCCTTGGCGCGTGCTGCACCACCCTTTTTGCCGCCAAGACGGCCAAGTGCGACGGCCGCCGGATTTTTGGCCAATCTTGGGCGTTCTTGGTCAGCCATTTCGCCTGTCGCGATGTCCACAATGTGCTTCGCGAGCTGGGCTGGGTCACGCGGTCGCTTGGGATGCTTCGGCATAGTCGGATTATTGCACGCTACGGGCATTCCGTCGATAAATTGTCAACCCCCTCGAATTTCAAATGGACCCATTACCTACAATCCGGATGACTTACAAAAACCCCGCGTCCCGGTTATATTGGCCCCCCAAACGGTGGCGTTCGGCATGGAGCCGGAGAGCGCGGCCGCCGGCCGCGCAAAGTTCGACGCCCGACGCCGCCCCGCAAGCCGGCGGAGGATAGCTATGTCGTCCACATTTCACGTCTATTTCGGGCCCGAGGCGCTCGACACCCGAGTCCGGCTCCGCAAGATCGAGCCCAGCGACTGCATTGCGGCGCTGAGGGAAGGGCTCGACGACTTCCTCGCGATGCCGACCCATCCTGTCTTCGTCGGAATCTTCTATGCAATAGCGGGCATCGCGCTCGTGGGGCTGACGTCGTTCGGCAACGCGCTCCAGCTCGTCTTCCCCTTCGCCGCCGGCTTCGCGCTGCTCGGGCCGTTTTTCGCCGTCGGCCTCTATGAGATGAGCCGGAGGCGCGAGGCTGGCCTTTCCGCCTCGTGGCGGGATGCGTTCGCCGTGTTCCGTTCGCCCGCGCTGCCCTCGATCATCGCGCTGGGCGTCGGGCTGTTCGCGGTTTTCGCCATCTGGATCGGCATTGCGGATGTCCTCTACGGCTGGCTCTACGGGCCGAAACCGCCTGCGACTGCGCTGCCGTTTCTCGCCGACGTCCTGACCACGGGACGAGGGTGGACGCTGATCGTCGTCGGCTGCCTCGTCGGTTTCTGCTGCGCGGCGCTGGCGCTCTGCCTCAGCGTCGTCTCGTTTCCGCTGATGCTCGACCGCGACGTCGGCCTCGTTCCGGCCGTCGTCGCCTCGCTGCGCACGGCGCGCGACAATCCCCGCGCAGTCGCGCTGTGGGGGCTGATCGTCGTGGCGGCGCTCGTCCTGGGCTCGATTCCGCTGTTCATCGGCCTTGCGGTCGTCATGCCGGTTCTCGGTCATGCGACCTGGCGGCTCTATCGCCGGGCGATCGAGCGCGACCCGGCGCATGAGGTCCCGATCGCCGGCCCCGCAGCCGGCGCGGGCGCGACGAAGAACCCGGTCTTGCGGTTCGTCTGGGTTTTCCTGGATATGCTGCAATTTCTTCGTCAAAGAAAAGAATTCGTACGGCGCAGAGAGTCCGGGGTGACCGATCCAAACGCGTTGGATCCTGACGCGAAAACGGGCGCCCCGAACGAGAAAGCCGACGCGCCTTGATGCGTACCTAGATGCGATCGGGTTGAACCGCCGCCGTCACGGCGGGGAGCGGCGAAAGGATAGAATCTCTATCCTTTCGGGGTGCCTTTCCGGGCGCCGGCGAGGCCGCCGGCGAACCCGTTTTCGAAGCCCCCGGCGCGCTTCCGCTATCCGGAATCGCTCTTGCCTCACATGGGGTGTTTCGGGTCAAGCTCATTCGTTTGCACCGGCCGCTGGCGTGTCACCCGCGAAGCGGGGCGAAGCGCAGCGGAGCAGGGAGCGAAGCGACCTTGACGCGCCAGCGGCCGGATACACTGTCACGAGCGAGCGCGCCCTTGCGCGCTCTTGGCTGCCTCTGTGGTCTTTGCCGCGCTCATTCATTTTGGCATTGCGCATCTCCTTTGGCGTTTGGATCCGAAGCGTGAGCCCGTCTTTCGCATGCAGCCTTGACGGCCGCATCACCTCACATCCGGTCGAGCTTGTCGGGGCTCGCACCATAATCCCTCATGCTCGAGGGCGTCGGGCTCGGGTTGGCGGGGACCATCCTGTTAAACGGCGTGTTTCAGCCAGGCAAAGCCGCGGTCACCGCCCGCCCGGATCCGGCGAAGCCGTCGCGTTCGTTGAGCCGCTGGTTTCGGGCGCGGGTCGGCGCCGCGAAGGGACGGGTCCGCCGGATCGCCATCGTGGCGCTGGCCCGCAAACTGCTCGTCGCCTTGTGGCGCTATGTCACCCAAGGCGTCGTTCCCGAGGGCGCGGTGTTCAAGGCGGCCTGACCCGATGGCTCAATCCTACGCGCCGACGCTCCAACGATGGCTTAACGACTCAACCCCATTCCAGCGAAGCGCCGCCGCTCTGCCAGGGGCTGGGCGCCAATCCGCCGTAAGCCGCCACCTGGCGGCGGTTGGCGAAGCTGCGGAACAACAATTCCAGCCAGAGGAGCGAGGCGAACTCGGGGCCCAAGCCCTTGAGCTCGAGGAGCCGGGCGGCGGGGTTGGTGCGCTCCTCGGCTTCCGTGCGGATGAGCGCGTCGCGGGCCCGTTCGACCGCAGCCAGTTGCGTCGTCGCCAGCGCGATCCGATCGAGCTCCCGGCGTATTTCCGCCTTCAGCAGCGGCGGCAGCTCGCGGCCGTCGCCGGTTCGCAGCGCCTCGAGCCGCTCAAAACGATCGCGCCGAAGCGGGTTGTAATCCCGGATGCCTTGGCCGCTGAGCAGGCCCCTGACCCGATTGGTGTGCTGAATGCGTTCCTTGAGCAGCGTGCCGCGCTCGCGGGTCAGCCGCCGGCGATCCTCTTCTTCCGGGCTCGGCGCGCGAACCATGGAGCAGACCCGCCGCTCGCCGCGAGCCCACGCCATCAGCGTCCGCAACAGCGTCTCGCCGTCGATCGCATCGGTCTTGGCTCGCCGATGCCGCCGGTTGACCGCAATCGAAGCCGCATCGACCACGTGGCTCTCGATCCCCTCGGCGAGCAGCAGGCGATGGATCCAAAATCCGTCCAATCCCGCCTCCTGAATGACGATCGCTCTGATCGGCACGCCATAGCGCTGCTCGGCCTTCGCCCTCGACCGCGAAAGAAGGTCGAGCAGGCCGGCGCCGTCCCCACCCTCGACCACATGCCTGGAAAATTTCTCGCTGCCCGGACTGTTGATCGTCACAACCCATTTCGATTTGCTCAATTCGAGCGAGGCGAACAGCGTGATATCATTCGCGCGGGCGGTGGTCGCGACAACGGTCGCGGAGGTGATTAAATGCATCGGTTGCCTCCATGCTGGTGTGGAAGATCAGCCTACCAAGGGTCCGGCCGCCGGCCACCCGCATAGGATCTGTTATCGCCAAAACGCCGCCTGTTATCTCCCTGATAAGGGCAAAATCGCTCCTGTTACGCTCCTGTTATTGCGCCTGATCCCGGCGCGCAGCGTTTTCGCATAAACCCTTGCAATCAGATATTTTTTCTGCCGAGAAGCGCGGCCGAAGGGCCGCGATTCTCCCTGTTCTTTCCCGGTTTATCAGGGGAATCGCCCTGTTCGGCAGGCGACCCCGGGCCGCCGTTCTGACCGCCAAAGACGGGGCCCGCGACCGGTCGCGGGCTCCCCGCGAGGGTCAAGAAATGGCGCCGTCATCGCTCAACCGTTGGTCCTCCGAAGAGGCGGCGCCGGAGCTTAAGTCGACTTGAAATCATCTCGCACTAGCGCCGGCCGGCCGGCGGGAAACGTCGGCCGCGCCTCCAACACGTCTTCCTCGAGCCTCTCCCGTCAGTGCATCAGCGGCCCCCAAGAGGGGTCGCTGGCGTAGTTGGGCGTCGGCACCAGGAACTCGCCGTGGCCGAATATGTCGGTCATGTAGATCTTCGGGCCTCCCGATCCGCCGGAGTCGCGGAAGAACATCACGTAGAGCCCGTTCGGCGCGAAGGTCGGGCCTTCGTTATGGAAGCCTTCGACCAAGATCCGCTCGCCCGAGCCGTCCGGCTTCATCACGCCGATGCCGAACGAGCCTCCCTTGATGCGGGTGAAGGCGATGAGATCGCCGCGCGGCGACCAGACCGGCGTGGAGTACTTTCCTTCGCCGAACGAAATGCGCTTGGCCGGGCCGCCGCTCGAACTCATCACGTAGATCTGCTGCGAGCCGCCGCGGTCGGATTCGAAAGCGATCTGCGAGCCGTCGGGCGAAAAGGTCGGGGAGGTGTCGATGGCGGAGGTGTCGGTGAGCCGCGTGGTGGCGCGCGTGCGCAGATCCATGATGTAGAGGTTGCTGCTCGCGCCGTCCGACAGCGACATCACGATCTGCTGGCCGTCCGGCGAAAAGCGCGGCGCGAACGTCATGCCGGGGAAGTTGCCGACCGCCTCCCGCTGCCCGGTATCGAGATTGAGGAGCGTGACCTTCGGGTCGGCCGAGCCGAACGACATGTAGGCCACCTGCGGGGCGGACGGCGAGAAGCGCGGCGTGACGACGAGATCCTCGCCGCCGCCGCCGAGCGTCTTCACGTTGGCCCCGTCCACGTCCATGACCGCCAGGCGCTTGCGGCGCTTGTCCTTCGGGCCGCTCTCGTCGACAAAGACGATCCGCGAATTGAAAAAACCCTTCTCCCCGGTCACCCGCGTGAACACCGAGTCGGCGATCATGTGCGCGACCCGGCGCGCGTTCGCCGCCTCGGTCGTATATTGCTCGCCGGCGACCTGCTCCCCGGTCGATGTGTCCCACAGACGGAACTGGGCGGTCACGTGTCCGGTGTCGGGACGAAGCACGCGGCCGGTCAGCACGAATTGCGCGTTGGCCGTCTTCCAGGCGTCGATGTTCGGGCGGACATCCGGATTGGCGACGGTTTCGGGAAAGCTGGCCGGATTGACCGGCAGAAGGAAGATCGAGCGGGCGAAGTCGTTGCTGGCGATGCCGCCGATCTTTTCGCCCCCCTCCTCGCCGGCGAACGGCGTAACCGCGATCGTCACGGGTTTGAAGTTTGCCCCGGCGTGGACGTAAACGTCGCCGTCGGCGGCGCTCGCCGGCGCCGAGCCGCCAGCCAGTGA
This sequence comes from uncultured Alphaproteobacteria bacterium, assembly GCA_963758335.1. Lineage (GTDB taxonomy): Bacteria > Pseudomonadota > Alphaproteobacteria > Rhizobiales > Beijerinckiaceae > Roseiarcus. The sequence goes on from CAVWVF010000007.1 coordinate 396,484, forward strand.
GGCCAAGAGGAAGGTCGCGACAGCAGAAAAGCGAAGGACAAAGAAAGAAAAAGACATCAGGCGGGGCTCACGACGACAAGAAAGACGGTTCGCCGTCCTGCGTCACCGGGCGGCGATCTGAGGATCGAAGTGGATGGTCTTGGTCTTCCATTGCTCATAAAAGGGGCGATATTGGGCCGGAACCGGCAGCGGGTTGCACGCCCGCACCGCGTGCATGACGCTTTTCGCCTGAGGCTTCGCAGCCGGGTCCGACGGCGGATTGACCAGCTTCGGCAGCTTCTTCAGCGAGCCGTCCGGCTTGAAGGCGAGCCGCACCTGGGCGACGTAACTGTCGGCGTCGGCAGGCTGGGCGGCCGGCTTCCAGCATCCGAGATAGGTCTTGACCATCCAGGAGTCGAAGTCGGCCTCTTGGGCGTGCGTCATGCGCGCGGGCGGCGCCGGCGGCGTCGGCGGGGCAGGGGCGGCGGGCAGGGGCGGCGCGACGCTCGGCACGGGGGCGACTGCGGTCGGGGCGGTTGCGGCGGACGGGCCCGCGTCGGCGTCCGGCCGGACGGGCGGGAGGGGCGCCGGCGGCTTGACCGCTTCCCTCGAGGCGACGCGGGGCGACGCCCGCCAGATGCGGTCGCGCTCGAGAGCGCCGGCGCCGAGCGCGACGGCGAGAATGAGGAAGCCAACGGAGGTCAATCGCATGGTCATCAGCGGGTCTCGTGTTCGGTCTGGATGGCGGGCTCAGCCTTGGGATTCACGCGGATCAAAGTGGATGGTCTCGACCTTCCACTCCTCGAAATAGGGGGCGTATTGCGGGGGAACGTGCAGCGGATCGCATTTCTTGACCGCGCGCATCGCGCTTTCGGCGTGCGCGCGCCAGGCGGGGTCGGTCGGCGGGTTCAGGAGAACCGGGCGCGCCGACAGGGAGCCGTCGGGATTGAAGACGACCTTGATCTGCGCGACGTAGACGTCCCCCTCGGGCATGACCGGCGGGGGAGTCCAGCAGTTGAGGTAGCTCTCCGTCAGCCAAGCGTCGAGCGCCGACGCCATCGACAGCGACATGCGCGGCGCGTCGTGATGCGGAAGGCCGAGCGGCGTGGCGTTCCCCGCGTTCGCCACGGTCGAGGTCGTCGACGGCTTCGGCTGGCCGATCAGCTTGGCGATCGCGTTGGGATCGTAGACGCGGGCCGGCTTCGGCTGGGGTTCGCTCTTCTCGCGCTCGAGCGCCTTGGCGATCGCGTCCGGCTTCGGCTTCTCCGGCTGGGGCTCTTTCGGTCGCACGGGCGGCTCCGGCGCGTTTGCGACAGCCTTCGGCGGCGAAGGCGGAGCAGGCTTCGGCGGGGGCGGCGGCTGCTCCTTCGGCGGTGGGCGAGGCTCCGGTCTCGGCGGCGGCTCGGGGGCCGGCTCCTCGGCCGCGCGCAGATCCGGCTGCGGCTCGGGCGGCTTCGGCGGCGTCGGCTGAGGCTCGGGCCTCGGCGGCGGCTCGGGGGCCGGCCGGGCGTCCTTCTCGCCGTTCATGATCTGGTTGAGTTCGCTCAGCGAGACCGTGTCGACCGGGATCGATTCCGGGCTGTCCTCGAACTTCGGCGCCGAGGCGAAGCCGAGCAGGATGAGAACCAGCATCGCCCCATGCAGCGTGATCGAGGCCGCCCAAGCCCAGTATGACCGCCGCTCGTCCAAAGCCGCTCCCGGCTATTGATTGATCGGCTCGGTGACCAGCGCCACCTTCTTGAATCCGGCCGTGGTCATGGCCGCCATGATCCGCGCCACCCTTCCGTACGGCACGATCTTGGAGGCGCGCACGTAAATTCGCTGCTCGACGTCGTTCTGCGACGCGGTCTGAAGCTTCGGCACGAGATCGGCGTCGGCGATCGGCTGGTCCATCACATAGAGCTGGCCTTGCTCGTTGAGCGAGACAGCGATCGGCTTTCTGTCGACATTGAGCGCCGCAGCGCTCGTCTGCGGCAGATCGACCGACACGCCGGTCGTCAGCAACGGCGCCGCGACCATGAAGATGATCAGGAGCACCAGCATCACGTCGATGAACGGCGTCATGTTGATGTCCGCCATCGCGCCGTAGCGCGGGACGCCGCGCCGTCCTCGACCGCTCTTGCGTCCGCCGCCGACCGACATCATGGGCATGCGCCGGCTCCCCCGGCCTCAGGAAACCTTCTCGGCCGACAGATGATGATCGATCTGCCGCGAGAGGATGGACGAGAATTCGTCGGCGAAGCTTTCGAGCCGCGCCTGCGCTTTGGCCACGTCGCCTTGGAACTTGTTGTAGGCGATGAGCGCCGGAATCGCAGCGAAGAGCCCGATGGCGGTCGCAAGCAGCGCCTCCGCGATGCCGGGGGCCACCACCGCGAGCGAGGTGTTTTTCGAGGTCGCGATCGACTGGAACGAGTTCATGATGCCGAACACGGTGCCGAACAGGCCGATGAACGGGGCCGTCGAGGCGACGGTCGCCAGCACCAGCAGATTCGATTCGAGCCGCTCCACCTCGCGCGCGATCGAGACGTCGAGCACCTTGTCGATGCGCGCATGCAGTCCGCGAAACGAGCCCGCCGCCTGCTGGAACGAGCGCTTCCATTCGCGCATCGCGGCGACGAACAACGCCGCCGCGCCGGCGTTCGGCTGGTTCGACAGCGAGGTGTAGAGTTCCTCGAGCGACTGACCCGACCAGAACACCTGCTCGAAATTCTCCATCTCGGCCTTGAACTTGTGGAACAGCCGGGACTTGTCGAAGATGATCGTCCAACACCACAGAGACGCAAGAAAGAGGCCGACCATCACCGCCTTGACGACGATGTGGGCCGACCAGAACATCTCGAAGATGCTCGTCTCCGGAGTCGCGACGGCGGCTACGTCGGCGGGATTCATGTGCGTCGAGGAACCTTTTTGACATCGTGGCCGCACGACGGAGGCGGCAAAACTTGGACGGCGTCGGGGTCTGCCTTCCAAATCGGCCGAAACTTGGGCTGCGTCGGGCGACGGGATGGCCCGACTTTGTCGGCGCGCATTAAGGGCCTAATAACATTAAGGTCGGGTTACCTTGGGTCGTCGACGCAAATGGGGGCGGGCTTCCCGGACCTGGGGTTCGTCGAGAACGAGAGCGCTCCTACCTCCGCCCCCTCCAAAAGCTCGCAGGCGCGTGGACTTGTCGGCCGCCGGACGGCCGGAATCGACCCCTTGCCCCCGTTCCCGATCGGTCCCGGTACGGTTGGAATGCGCCGGAATGCGGTCGAAGGCGGTACGGTAGGTTTGCGCCAGAGGACTAGTCAAAGATATTTGAAATTTCAGGACGGTGGCGCGAGCAGGTGCGTGGGGTATCCGAGGATGGTTGAGACGCGCCGGGTCTGGCGATCGGAATAGATGAAGGCGGGTCCCTCGATGCGATAGTTGCCCTTCCAATCGATGACGAAGGAGGTATCATTTTCTTCGATGTGGACGGGTTCCGGGTCGCCGTCGCGGGCCAGCCTTGCGGCGAGTTGATCGGACGGGTCGAGCAGCCAGGCGTCGCCGGTTTCGGTAGAGAACAGGACCAGCTGACCAACAGTGACGACGCGCCCATGGCGGTCAGCCGCCCGACGCTGGATGGAGCGGACCTCCTCGGCGAGGCGAAAGCTCTTCCCCTCCACCATCTGTTTGCCCGGTCGACGCCGGATCGCCTTTCGATCCCTGCCGGGTATCGAGGGGGCTGCCATGGATTTGTTCACCAAGCTGTTCGGCGACTTCTTGGTCTTCGTCTATCACTGCTTCGACCGGATTGTCATTCGCGGCTATCTGACGGCGCTGTCGCGGCCCGAGCTGGTCGTCCACTTCTTCCGTGAGATCGTCGGGGTGGCGGAGGTCAGCAAGGAGGCGCTGAGCCAGCGGACGGCCGAGCCCTCCCGCGACGTCGGCGCGGGCGACAAGGCGACCGACCCTGAACCTCCTACAACCCAGGCCTCGTCGCGGCAAATCTCGCCTCCCTCCGCGCCGCGGAACCGCCATCCGACGTTGACCCGCCAGTCCCGAACGCGATCGCCGCTCTCGCCCAACGCGAAAACACGCCGCCAAGACCACTCGCAGCCGCTCGACCGATCGCCAAATCCCCATAGGCGGCGCCCCTCGCCCATAGCGCCTCTCCGACCCGCGGTTTCCTCCTTTGGAGGCTTTCGGACGCCGGCCCCTAGCCTGCATCCTGCATCTAAGCCCGCGCCAAGGCCGGCGTCCGAAACCCTTCACAGGAGCGACCATTCCGGGAGCTCGCGGCCAAAAGCAGGACGGCATCGACATCTATGTGCGCCGGCCGGACGCGTCACGCTATGCTTGCTGGCAGTCCAAACGGCATGATCGGCTCACCGTCCGCGCCCTGAAAGCGGCCATCGCCGAATTCGAGCACGGCGAATGGGTCGCCAAGAGCGACGAATTCGTCATCTGCACCTCCGCCACGATTCAGGACATCATATTGCAGTCAGAGATCGAGACGCAAATCACCCGGTTGCGCGCGAAGAACCTCACACTCCAGGTACTGGGACAGACCGAACTGTCCACCGCATTGAAGGACAAGCCTGCTTTGGTGCGGGATTTCTTTGGCCGCGAATGGGCGCGCGTTTTTACCGGTGGTGGCGAGGACTCCGACAAGTCGCTGGATGTGGGGGACATCGCAACCACGCGCGCCGAACTGCAAAAGCTCTATCTCAGCAATTTCAGCGGCATAGATCCGGGGATTGTCGCCGCCGACGTAGGGCGCGCCGAGTCCAATCGCCTCCTACCAATTCTGGACCGCTTTGTCGAACCCGACGTTGAGATTGCCGATACTGGCGGTGCGATGGAGGGGCCGAGTCCGCCGGCCGAACTGCCTACGCCCGCGCAGAGTGACCTTGTGGAGAGCGCTGCTGCGCCTGGGCACACCGGGGCGCTCGCACGGGAAGTGCTACGCCGGCGAGTATCGCGCTGGGTGGCGGAAGATGATCATACGGTGATTGTCGGAGATGCCGGGCTCGAAAAGAGTACGGCTCTGCGAGTGTTTGCGCTGGACATGCTGGGCGATGGCGTGCGCTTTCCCGCAGTGGTGCAGCGGTGGGCCGATTGCATCCCCATTGTCATGCCATTCGCATTCTGGGCACGGCTGGTGGAAAACAATGAAACCGAAGCTTCGCTGCCCAGCGCGGTGAAGGTCTGGTTCAAGAAGTTTGATGTCTCTGACGCCCTGCTCGTCCTGATCCTGCGGTGCCTGGATCAGCAGAAGGCGCTTCTGCTGATCGACGGGCTGGACGAATGGTCCAATGAAAGTGCTGCACGCTCAACCTTGGCGTTGCTGACCACCTTCGTCAAGACCAAGGGTCTTCCCGCAATCCTGACGGGACGACCCGGAGGCTTGGCGCAACTCCGCGCGCTTGATCCGATATGGCGGCAAGGCCGGTTGGCGGCGCTATCCGACAAGCAGCAGCGCGCGCTCACCGCCATCTGGTTCGGTCACCTCTATCCGTCGGGCGGTGGTCAGAGCTCGGCGGTTCGCGAGCGGCTCGTCTCAACCCAGATCTCCAATTTCTTCAGCGACCTCGCTCAAGCCTGCACCTTGCTGACGCTTTCCGGTGTGCCTCTGCTGCTGTCGGGACTGATCTCGCTGTATGTACGCCAAGTCGCGTTACCGCGTAGCCGCTTCCAAGCCTACGGGGAGCTGACCGAACTTCTCCTGGAGATTCATCCAGGGCGGCGCGCACAGGCCGCCCTGGACCGCGCCCCGCGTTTTACGGTTCTTGCAGACGCCGCACTCCGCCGACAAACCCTCGCCGATCTCGCCTATCAAAAGCGTCTGCGAGGCTATGACGCCGGGTGTCCGGTCGGCGAAGCAAGGACCATCATTGTCGGACATTTACAAAGCCTGGATGGCGCGGGTTACGACGCCATCGCCGGGGCGAGGGAATTGCTGAGCGTGGATGCCGACACGGCGGGCCTGCTCATCGAAAAAGCCCCGCAGGACATCGGCTTTGTTCATGCCGTGTTTGAGGAGGCGCTGGCAGGTTTCCATCTGGCGGGCTGGCGTCTCCAGGAGGAATTCGTCAAGACCAACGGCGGCGATCCGCGCTGGTCCACTAGTATCCTCGCCATGTTGCACGCGCTCACGCGACCGTCCGACGTCGACGCGCTGGTGCGGGCCATCGCCGCTTCCGATTTGGCGGCGGCAGAGGACGTTGTGCGCCAGACCCTGGTGGCTGAGGTGGTATTCGGCGATTTTCGCTGTAGTCCCCGTCTCGCCGCCGAATTGACACCAGGCTTCATTCGTCAGGTGACCACCGACAGCTGGTTTCCGCATCGCGAAACCCTGTTGCGGCTGATCTTGGAAGGCGCGATGAGCAGTGGCGCCCGAGAGGCCGTTCGCGCCCGCCCGCATGGATGGTTCCCCGATCCGTTGATCTTTCGCGAGCGCGTCTATCCGGCGCTGCACCACTGGCCCAAGGATGAAAGCCGGGAGCTGTTGTGGCTCGGCCTGTTCAACGACCGGCCGGAGAATAAACATGCCGCAGCCGCCACGCTGGCGGCTCTGTTCGCAGGCGATGCCGCGCTCGGAGAGCGCCTGCATACGCTCACATTGTCCGTGGCGGATGGCGAGACGCTTTGCGCGGCGCTCGAAGCGCTGATGCAGGGATGGTGGGATCGAGCGCGCCTGGCTCCGCTCATCGCTGCGGCGCGGTGTTCCAAACATATGCATTCGCGCCTGGTGGGCATTCGCGGGCGGATCAAGTTTCGTCACGGACCTCGACGAGGTGTTGGCGATGGCGAAAGACGATCGCCACAGCATCGGTTCGGGCCTTCCTTGGCTGTTTCAGACGCTCGCCGCAGGTTGGCCCAACCATCCCAAAATTATTGCCGCCGCATTGACCGGCGCCGCCAAACACGGGCCGCGCGAAGGCATCAGTGCGGAGATCGCCAAGGCTTATCTTCTGCATTTTTCGCAGACGAACGCCGAGCTGGACGGCAAGGTGGCGGAGATGATCCGCGAGGACAAGTTCTTCTTCGGGCCCTTATTCGGCATGGGGTACACGCCGGGTCAATATGGCCCTGCTGTCCGCGCCGCCTTGGACTACCGCTTGGACCACACCGATCGCCACATGCACTACGAGGTGGCACATCTCGCAGTGATGTCACGCTCGGCGCACGCCAAGAAGGCTTTAATTGAGCTTCTGAAAGACGATCAGTGGGTTTTCTGGCCCGTCTATGGTCTGATTACGGGATGGGGTATGTCCGATGCGGAGACATCGGCCGCGCTCCAGGCCATCGCGGCGGGCCCGCCCGACAAGGTGCAGTACCTGGCGCACCATCTGCCCGAGATCATTCCGGATAAAGCGGCCTGCCGAGCCAAATTGCTTGAGATCGCGCGGTTGGAAGAAATTAAACGACCAGATTTCCTGCTGGCTGGCTTTCATCGCATACAAACCTCTCCTGCGGACGCCGAAGTGATGGAGACCGTGCTCAAACTTGATTATTCTCGGCGTGATATTTTCGATGGCACGGGCGATCTGATTGCGGCCTTTGGTACCCATCCCGCCGTCCGTGCCATCGCCCTAGCAACACTACGAGAACCGGACGCCCCGTGGGAGGTCTTGATCGCGACCTATCCGGCGGATGCCGAAATCCGCGCAATCATTACTCGCTATCTATCGAGTTTGCCGGCGGCGCTCCGCAGCATCCTGGTGTCGGCGCTGGGGCGCCGCGCGGCGGACGACCCTACGCTCAAGGAGCGGTTGTTGCAGTACCGTATGGACTCCAATGCGACTATCCGTACTGCCTCGGCCATCGCCTACTATGAAGCGATAGGCAATGACGGAGCGGCTCGCACCGCGGCCATAACGGCACTATGTGAGGAAGCAACCGCGATCGGGCCTTGGATGGACATGATCCGCCAAGCCGCGTTGGCCGGGTTCATCGCGCTCGACGAAGTGGCGACGTTTCATGATCTGCCGGATCATGCCGACAGGAAGGTCGGCCTCAATGCCTTCAGCTCTGACAATAATCGGCAGCTTCTCGCCTACATCGCCAAATATTGGGAGCGACTAACGACGGTGCTGGGCAGCGAACTCCTGCAGCGGCTCAGCCGCCATGGCAATGAATGGTGGTTCTGGGACAACCTTGCACCCTTTATCAGCAAGTCCGCCTCTGTGCGCACCGATTTCCTGGCCTATTGCGGACGCGAGACCAAGACCTTATCGAGCCGTGCCATCGAGGCGTTGGCACGGGAAATGCCACGCTCGAATCTCTTGCGTGAGCATTGTCTGCGCTGCCTCGGCTACGGCCTAGAGGACGTCAACGCTTCTCTTTATGACCAGCGTCGTCGCGAATTGGTGGTTGGCCGCGTCCTCGGCCGGCAGTTCGCAGGCGATGCGGGCGTGCGCGGTGAACTGGAGCAGCAAGTGCTGCTTCGCCCATCGACCGCAATTGTCGGCCTGATTTTGGCGTGGAAAGATAGTCCGGTGCTAACGCGCGAGTTCGCTGATCTGCGCGCCCACGACAACGAGGCACGGAGGTTTGTCTGGCCGGACGCCGCCTATTTGATCGGCGCATTTGGTTCGCGCGACGAATTCTGCTCGTTCTTGTCCCACATCCTAGAGAACAGCAACGGCAGCATATGGGACTTCTTGCCTTTCTGCATCGAGCCCATCGTCACGCGCATTCGGACCGAGGACAGGCTGGCCGCCCACCTCGTCGCACGTCTTATGACGACCGAAAGCGGCAGCGAGAAAGCCAGCGTCCCACGGTTGCTCGCGATGGCCAATCAGATGAGCGATGAGCTACGGGCCTGGTGCGAGAAGGCGTTCGCGAAACCGAACGATCATACCACCTTGGCGGAATTTGGTCTTGATGTCGTGGCGGGCGAGATTCGTCCGGTCGCCCACGCGCTGTTGGATGCACTGTCACCGAATCGCAGGTGATTCCGCCAGACCAACGCGCCACCCCGAAAAAATAGAGCAGCAAGTCGAACTTCCGTGGCAGATGCGGGGCGAAGTCTGAGACACTCGAGCGACCGACAACGTCAGCTTCGGGCGGGCACCGCGCCTTCCGTGGCAGCCCTTTAGGCCCGCTGTCCGCCCAGAGCGGACGACAGGAGCTGGACGCCGTGGCCTCGAGCTTCTCAGGGCGTCCAGCCCTGTTCTATTGGCCGTCCGTGGCTTCGGCTGAGGAAGACGCGGGCGGGCGCGGGACGCGATAGGCGACGCGAGGAGGTTTTGCTCCTCCGCCGCCTGTTATTTCCCTGATACGTCGGAATTATTTCCCTGATACGCGCGAAAATTTCCCTGTTATACGCCGGCTAAGCGATAACCCGAAAATCGGCGCGGTGGATCACGCGGAAATTGTCGCTGATTCGGTCGCAGAACCGTTTCCAGCGTTTGGGCACGGTATGCCGGAGGAATTTTATGATCTCCCGGCGGAATTCGTTGAAGGTCTTGTAATCCCGGTTGTGGGTGACGTTTTCGTGCATCAAGCCCCACAACCGTTCGATGGGATCGAGATGGGGACAATAAGGCGGAAGGAAGTGCAGCACGATTTTGCGCCCGGCCGCCGCAAGCCATTCTTTGACGAGGTCAGCCTTGTGATAGCTGGCGTTGTCGACGAAGACGTGGATGAGGCGCATCGCGGTATGCGTGCCCTTGATCTCGCCCAATAGCTTGATGAAGCTCAGCGCGTTGACCTTCTCGACCGCGAGAATCTGCGTCTGGCCGGTTTCGAGATTGATGGCGCCGTGGATGTTCAGCCGGTCACGGCCCGTCGTCTGCTCCACCGCGAGGGCGACGTCCTTGCGGGCCCAGCAGCCAGCCGGCCTCACCTGATGGGTCGGATGAACCGCATCGACGAAGACGACGGCCTCATCGACGCCCATCGTGTTGAGCAGGTTCTCGTATTCGTCGATGAAGGCTTGCTGCTTGGCGTCGTCGAGGGCGCGCGGCACCCGTTCCGGCTTGCGGTAGTCAAAGCCCAAGCGATGCAGCAACGCGATCAGCCCCGAATGGCTATAGCTCAGCCCAAATGAGCGCTTTAGCCAAGCCCCTATCTTCCGGGTGCTGCGGGGGCAATGAGCATCGATCCAATTGCCCAGAGCAATTGCCTGCTCGTCGGTGAGGAGGCTGCTGCCGCCTTCGTGGCCAAAGCTCTTCAGCCCCTCGACGCCACCTCGCTCATAGGCCCGATGCCAATCGCGAACCGTGTCGTCGTCCAGCAACAACGCCGCCGCGACCCGCTCGCAGCTCCAGCCCTGGTCGAGAAGGACGACGGCGTTGGCTCGGCGGGCCACGCGATGCTCCGCAAGTCCATCCCGAGCAAGCCCGGTTAGGGCCCGCCGGTCGTCAGCTGAGAGAAATCCGCCGCGAATCACATCCCCAGACGAATCCTGTTCGTCCGCAACGTCAAGGAGTTTCTCGGCTTCTCAATGAGTTGAGGTATACGTCCCCAAAATATCCCTGTTAATTTTACCATCGATGAGCGTATGGCTTTTGTGCAACCGATTGAAATCAAATCGTTTTTTGTGACAAATTCCGGCCGAAAACGCTCCATTCCCCCTGTTTTCTCCCTCCGAACAGGGAAAAACACGGAAAACACGGCCGCTGCCGGTTCGGCGCGTCGGCGAGGCAGGCGCCGACGGCGGGCCCGATCTTCGTTCTGGCGGGGTCAGACGGAGGGCCAAACGCTGCGGTTCGGCGCCGACTGCGGCTCCCTACCCAAAGCGGCGGCGCCCCGTTATCGTGGCCCTCGGTCGCACGGGTCGTTCGGCGGCAGGGAGGTCGGTTGATGGGGGCGCTGGAAGCCTTCGCCTGGGAATGGGGCTCGGCGCTCATTCGCTGGCTGCACGTGACGGCGGCGATCGCCTGGATCGGCGGGTCGTTCTTCTTCATGCATCTCGACGCATCTTTGCGCAAACACGCCGGCGACGATCCGGCCCTCGCCGGCGTGTCGTGGCAGGTGCATGGCGGCGGCTTCTATCAGATGAGCAAGTACATGCTTGCGCCGACCGCGCTGCCGGAAGAGCTCATCTGGCACAAATGGCAGTCGTACTGGACCTGGATCAGCGGTTTCGCGCTGCTCTGCTGGGTCTATTACGGGCAGTCGACGTTTTTCCTCATCGATCCCGGCGTCATGCCGCTTACGCCCTGGCAGGCGGCGCTGATCGGCATCGCTGCGCTGGCGCTCGGGTGGATCGTCTATGATCTTCTGTGCCGCTCTCCGCTCGTAAACAACGACCCGCTGCTCGCCCTCGTCGGCTTCGGCTATGTCGTCGCGACGAGCTGGGTGTTCACCCTGTTCTTTTCCGGCCGCGGCGCCCTCATCCACACCGGCGCGCTGATGGCGACGATGATGACCGGCAACGTGTTCTTTGTCATCATGCCGAACCAGCGCAAGAGCGTCGCGGCGCTTCGGGCGGGCAAGAAGCCCGACCCGAAATGGGTCAAGACGTCGAAGACCCGTTCGACCCACAACAATTACATCACGCTGCCCGTGCTGTTCCTGATGCTGTCGAATCATTACCCGATGACCTTCTCCAACCCGAGGGCCATCCCGGCGATCGTCACCTCAATCATCGTCGCGGGTGCGATCATCCGCTATTTCTACAACGTCTGGCATCTCGATCACGCCAAGGCGCCCTGGTGGGCCTGGGCGGTCGCGACGCTCGCCGTCCTTTGCGCTTTCGGCTTCGCCGCGACGGCTTCGCCCGGCGTGCGCGAGCTCGTGGGGCTCGCCGCGCTTTCCGCCAGGGGCGCGCGCGCCGACGAACCGAAGGCGCCGCAGGAGGTGGTCGACATCGTGACGATGCGCTGCATGATGTGTCATGCGCCGGCGCCGATGGAGGAGATCGGCGAAGCGCCGAAAGGCGTGGTGCTCGACACGCCCGAGCATATCGCCCGCTTCGCGCCGGCGATCCGGATGCAGGCGGTGCTGACCCACGCGATGCCGCCCAACAACTTCACCCAGATGTCGGACGGGGAGCGGGCGGTCCTCGCGCGCTGGCTCAAGCTCGATCTGGCCCAGAAATGACGGCGAAACATCTTTCCGACGCCGATCTCGTGGCCGGCCAGAAGCTGATGGCGCGGCTCGACGCGTTCGCGGCTTTCACCGACGAGCCGGGACGCCTGACGCGGCTTTTTCTCTCCGAGGCGCATAAGCGGGCGGCTCTGGCCTTCATCGGCTGGTCAGCCGAAGCCGGCCTCGAAGCGAGGATCGACGCCGCCGGAAATGTCGTCGCCCGCTATGAGGGCCGAAAGGTGGGCGCACCCGCGCTCATGCTGGGGTCGCATATCGACACGGTGCGCGACGCCGGACGCTACGACGGCAATTACGGAGCGCTGGCGGCTCTTGCGGTCGTCGAAGCGCTCGCCGCGCGCAGCGAGCGGCTCGAGCACGCCGTCGAAATTGTCGCGTTTGGCGACGAAGAAGGCGTTCGCTTCCGCTCGACGCTGACCGGCTCCCGCGCGCTCGCCGGAAAGTATGAGGACCATGCGCTCGATCAGAAGGACAGCGGCGGCGTCTTGATGCGCGACGCGCTCAAGGCCTTCGGCGGCGATCCCGATGCGGCCGGATCGATTTGCGCCGACAATGTCGCCGCCTTCGTCGAGGCGCATATTGAGCAGGGTCCGGTGCTGGAGGCGGAAGGGCTGCCGCTCGGCATCGTCACCGCCATCAACGGCGCGACGCGGCTCGAGGTCGGCGTGGACGGCACGGCGGGCCACGCAGGCGCGACGCCGATGTCGCTCCGCCGCGACGCGCTGGCAGCCACGGCCGAGATGGCGCTTGCGATCGACGCGCGCGCGCGGAGGGAAGCCGATCTCGTCGCGACAGTCGGGCGTCTTGAGGTCTGGCCGGGCGCTACCGACGTCATTCCCGGTCACACCCAGTTTTCCGTCGACCTTCGCGCGCCGGACGACGCGCGCCGCGCCGCCGCGCTCGCCGATCTGAAGGCGAGCATCCATTCGATCGCCGCCGCGCGGGGCGTGCGCGCGACGGTTGCGAAAACGCACGAGGCCGACGCCTTCGTGTGCGATCCGCGCATCGTGGCGGGGCTGACGCGGGCGGTCGATGAGGTCGGCGTCAAGCCGCGGCTCCTGCCGTCGGGGGCGGGGCACGACACGATGGTCATGGGCGGGCTCGCCCCGGCGGGCATGCTGTTCATCCGCTGCAAGGGCGGAATCAGTCACAACCCGCTCGAATCGATCACCAGGGGAATCGACTGAACGTTTTATGCGGCGATGTAGGCGGCGAGGGCGTTTTCGTCCCATGCGGCGACTTTGCGGCGCATGCGCAGCGAATCCTTGCTTTTGCGGGTTCTCAGCACGTTGAGGGCGCTGTGCTTGACGATGGCGAGGTTGAAGGGGGCGTTGTCGGTTCGCACGCGGCATTCGTCGTCGCGGAAGATCATGTCGAGCACCCAGTGGAGGCCGTTTTCGACCATCCAATGACTGCGGATCATCGGTCCCAGGGCGTTGGCGAGCAAGGCGAGCGAGGTGATGTAGAAGCGCGTCTCGGCTTCGACCTTGCCATCGGTTTCCCGTTCGCTCTCGATCATGACGACCGACTTCAGGCCCGGCCATTGGTGGTTGTCCTGCAGCCAGCCGATATCGTGGAAGACGGTGACTGTCCGGGTCTCGATGCGGCCGTGGTCGCCGTCGACGGTCGTGTCCCGGCTGACCGACGTATCCTTGAACGCCACCGCCTTCTGCTCGCGGGCGAACAGCTCGACGTCGTCGCGCAGCGTGCCCTGGTTGCCCTTCAGCGCGAGGATGTAATCGGCCTTCTTGTCGATGATTGTCTGCGCGATTTCGCGCTGGCAGCCCATGGCGTCGACGGTCACCACCGCGCCCTCGATGGCCAACAGCTCGAGCAGCGCGGGAATGGCGACGATCTCGTTGGACTTTTCGCCGACCTTGACCTGCCCGAGCACCATGCGCTGGCGCGCGGCGAAGGCCGAGACGACATGAATGGGCTCTTCGCCCCCTTTCTTCTGGTAGGAGCGCCGCACCGTTTTGCCGTCGATGGCGATCACTTCGGCCGACGTCTTCGTCAGCGCCGCCGCCCACGCTACGAAACAGCGCTGGAACGCGACCGGGTCGAGCCGGGCGAGGATGATGCCCAGCTGGTCGTGCGAGGGCGTGCCGTTGGCGAAGCGTCGAAAGCGCTGCAGGAACGAAAGCTTGGCCCGGCCGAAGCGCGCAATGTCGGCCACCGTCTCCGCCCCCGCCAGCGTCGCCGCCAGCATCAAAAGCAGCACCTCGTCGAGCGGATAGGCGACCTTCCCCTTCTGCCGGTAGTCCGGCAAGGCCTCGAAATACGACAGAAAAACCGTCGTCTCCCTCACCGCCCCGGCAGCCGCGTCCCCTTCCGTCATCGACCCATCCTCCGCCCGAATCAGAGGATCACGACAAATTCAGCTCGTCGTCCATTTGTCACGCGAATTTTCAGTCGATTGCCCTGAATCGATCACGCTGGAGGATTGCGCATTCGGACTCGCGGCGCTGACCCGCTTCGTGCGAGATTTCCGCATCGCGTAAAGTTCCGAGCTCAGGGAGGACAGGATGACCACGCGATTTTTCGGCGAGATCGGCCCCATGCGCTACGAGGGGCCGGAAAGCGACAATCCGTTCGCTTTCCGCTGCTACGATCCGGCGCGCGTCGTCCTGGGCAAGACGATGGCCGAGCAGCTCAGGCCGGCCGTCTGCTACTGGCACAACTTCGCCTGGATGGGCTCCGACATGTTCGGCGCGCCGACCTTCGACCGGCCTTGGCAAGGCGACGACATGAAGGCGGCGCGGCTCAAGGCCGACGTCGCCTTCGAGATGTTCTCGACCCTCGGCTTTCCGTTCTTCACCTTCCACGACAAGGACGCGGTTCCGGAGGGCGCGAGCCTCGCCGAATTCGTGCGAACCTCGCCGAGATGACCGATGTCTTCGCCGGCAAAATGCAGTCGACCGGACTGAAGCTCCTGTGGGGCACCGCCAACCTCTTCAGCCATCCGCGCTACATGGCGGGCGCGGCGACCAATCCCGACCCGGAGGTGTTCGCCTATGCCGGGGCGCAGGTGAAGAACGCCATCGCACAAGCTCGGCGGCGCCAATTACGTGCTCTGGGGCGGCCGCGAGGGCTACGAGACCCTGCTCAACACCGACCTTTCCCGCGAGCTGGAGCAGCTCGGCCGCTTCCTCTCGCTCGTCGTCGACTACAAGCACAAGATCGGGTTCAAGGGCGTGCTGCTGGTCGAGCCGAAGCCGCAGGAGCCGACCAAGCACCAGTATGACTTCGACGTCGCCACTGTCGCCGGTTTCTTGAGGCGCTTCGGCCTCGAGCGCGAGGTCAAGCTCAACATCGAGGTCGGCCACGCCGTGCTCGCGCATCATTCGTTCGAGCACGAGGTCGCGCTCGCCGCCTCGCTCGAGCTTCTCGGATCGGTCGACGCCAACCGCAACGACTACCAGTCCGGCTGGGACACCGACCAGTTCCCCAACAACGCAGCCGAGCTCGTGCCGGCCCTCTATTTCATCCTCAAGCAGGGCGGCGTCGCGCCGGGCGGCTTCAACTTCGACTCGAAAGTGCGCCGCCAGTCGATCGACCCGGCCGACCTGCTCATCGGCCACATCGGCGGCATCGACGCCTGCGCCGAGGCGCTGATCGCCGCGGCGAAGCTGATCGAGGACGGCAAGTTCGACGCGCTGCGGGAAGAGCGCTACGCCGGCTGGAACGACCCCAAGGCGCAAGCGATGCTGAAGCCGGGCGCGAGCCTCGAGACGGTCGCCCGGCGTGTCGCCGACGAAAAGCTCGATCCGAAGCCGCGTTCCGGACGGCAGGAGCTCTTCGAGAACCTCCTGAACCGATACCTCTGATCCGGGGCGAGGCTCCCGCTCTCCCATTGCGGGCTACCGCATCCACACAAGTTGACAAGGAGGACGCCACCCTAAGCGGGGGATACGCCGGCTAAGCGATAACCCGAAAATCGGCGCGGTGGATCACGCGGAAATTGTCGCTGATTCGGTCGCAGAACCGTTTCCAGCGTTTGGGCACGGTATGCCGGAGGAATTTTATGATCTCCCGGCGGAATTCGTTGAAGGTCTTGTAATCCCGGTTGTGGGTGACGTTTTCGTGCATCAAGCCCCACAACCGTTCGATGGGATCGAGATGGGGACAATAAGGCGGAAGGAAGTGCAGCACGATTTTGCGCCCGGCCGCCGCAAGCCATTCTTTGACGAGGTCAGCCTTGTGATAGCTGGCGTTGTCGACGAAGACGTGGATGAGGCGCATCGCGGTATGCGTGCCCTCGATCTCGCCCAATAGCTTGATGAAGCTCAGCGCGTTGACCTTCTCGACCGCGAGAATCTGCGTCTGGCCGGTTTCGAGATTGATGGCGCCGTGGATGTTCAGCCGGTCACGGCCCGTCGTCTGCTCCACCGCGAGGGCGACGTCCTTGCGGGCCCAGCAGCCAGCCGGCCTCACCTGATGGGTCGGATGAACCGCATCGACGAAGACGACGGCCTCATCGACGCCCATCGTGTTGAGCAGGTTCTCGTATTCGTCGATGAAGGCTTGCTGCTTGGCGTCGTCGAGGGCGCGCGGCACCCGTTCCGGCTTGCGGTAGTCAAAGCCCAAGCGATGCAGCAACGCGATCAGCCCCGAATGGCTATAGCTCAGCCCAAATGAGCGCTTTAGCCAAGCCCCTATCTTCCGGGTGCTGCGGGGGCAATGAGCATCGATCCAATTGCCCAGAGCAATTGCCTGCTCGTCGGTGAGGAGGCTGCTGCCGCCTTCGTGGCCAAAGCTCTTCAGCCCCTCGACGCCACCTCGCTCATAGGCCCGATGCCAATCGCGAACCGTGTCGTCGTCCAGCAACAACGCCGCCGCGACCCGCTCGCAGCTCCAGCCCTGGTCGAGAAGGACGACGGCGTTGGCTCGGCGGGCCACGCGATGCTCCGCAAGTCCATCCCGAGCAAGCCCGGTTAGGGCCCGCCGGTCGTCAGTCTGAGAGAAATCCGCCGCGAATCACATCCCCAGACGAATCCTGTTCGTCCGCAACGTCAAGGAGTTTCTCGGCTTCTCAATGAGTCGGGGTAGAGCAGGGAATTTTTTTGCCCCGAGCAGGGAACGCGCAGGGAATTTTTCGCGCGGAGCAGGGATTCTCGGCGAGGTCGAAAAGCCCGGCCGCCCCGGGCCATTGGGACCGCGATCGGCCTTCTTGAAGAGGCGCTTGAGCGGGCGTCGGAGATGGCTTGATAATGTAGGCAGTTTTACCGTCGCCCTATGCGGCGCGTTCCGCGCGCGCCCCCTTCTCCCGCTGACCCCC
Organism: uncultured Alphaproteobacteria bacterium; assembly: GCA_963758335.1. Lineage (GTDB taxonomy): Bacteria > Pseudomonadota > Alphaproteobacteria > Rhizobiales > Beijerinckiaceae > Roseiarcus. The sequence goes on from CAVWVF010000007.1 coordinate 413,765, forward strand.
GGACTTGATCCGGGGGGTCGGGAGAACGGGTCGGGATGAGGGAGCGGGCGGGCGAGATCAGCCGCAGACAGGTCCAACGGGCTGCGGCCGACCTGGCTTCACGGGTTGCGGCCGACGGCTTTGGCTCGGCGCCCTCATCCCAACTTCTCCCGCAAGGGGAGGCTTCGAGCGGCCGCCTTTACCCGATTTTGATTGTTCTTGGACAAGAATGCCGCCTCGGCGTCGTCGGGTGACGACGTCGCGTCGGAACCGGCATGGTTAAAGGCGTTCTTCTTTTCGCGGTCGGGGCGGTCGGCGTAGCGCTGCTTGCGCCGGCCTATCTCGACCGACTCGCGGTCGCGCTTTCGGGGCCGGCGCCGGTCGCGGCCTCGGCCCCGGCCGAGGAAGCTGCTTCGAAGCCCGCCGAACCGCCGCCCTCAGGCTATCGCGAGACGTCGATCGAAGCCGACCCGCGCGGGCAACATGTGACGGACGCGCTCGTCAACGGAATGCCGGTGCGCATGATGATCGACACCGGCGCGACCTTCGTCGCCATTTCCGCCTCGACCGCCGCCCGGCTCGGCCACGTTCCCGGTCCGGGGCCGAAATGGACGATCAAGACCGCCAACGGCCAGTCGATCGCCTCGCCGGTCACGCTCCACGCGATGAGCTTCGGCGGGCTCTACATGAACGACGTTGAGGCCCTCATCCTCGCGCCCGAGGCGGGCGAGGTGAACCTGCTCGGGGCAATCTTCCTTAAGCGGCTCGTCAGCGTCGAGCAGCGCGACGGGATGTTGATCCTCAGGCAATAGGCACCCTCGGAGAAGCGCGGCAGCGCGCTTGACGGAGCGCAGAGGGATCAAGCCGAACCTTTTGCGCCTCGGCAGACAGTCGTCGGAGGGCAATTCGACCCGAAGGATTTTCGCGTTTGCCAACGCTCGACTCCTCTCGACGCGAAGCGATGTTTGCCGCTTCACTCAATGCCCGCAATCGACCCGAAGCGGGCATTTGAGCTGCATCCAACGACGTTGCTTCAGCCGAGGAGGTGCAAGGCGTTGTTTTACGGGTCTTCAAAGCGGAATGGCCGCGCCAGTCCGGGCGGACGTTGCCTTTCGAGCGTCCGCCTTTAGCCTACGACGTCGGGGCCGTAAGATTAGTAGGAGTGACAGACTCGGGTGCCGTACTCGTCGATCCAGCAACGGCGCGCGAGCGCCGCCGCTCCGACCGCCGCCGCGCCATAGCCGTACGGGCGATAGCCGTAGCCACGGTAGCCGTAGCCGCGATACGCACCGCCGCGGTAAACTGCGCCGCCGCGGTAAACTGCGCCGCCGCGGTAAGCGCCGCCGCGATACGCGCCGGCACGAACCGAGCCGCCGCGAACCGCCACGCCGCCACGCGGGCCGCGAACCGCCGCCCCGCCACGCGCGGCAAATCGCGCCGGAGTGACCATGTCAGCCTGCGCCGCGAACCCGGGCGCGGCAAAAACCTCGACGGCTTCGGCCTCCGGAATGACGCAACAAATGGCGACGCTGAAAAGCGCGCTTCGGGCCAAATTCGACCAACGCATCGCTTCCTCCTTTGTCAAGCCACGCTTCGGACGCTTTTCGACCCCTCAAGGGTCCAAGCCCAACGCGACAGGGTGATACTTTGTTCCGGCGGCCGACGAGGGCGAATTCTCGCTCATCCGATTTGGGCGGACTCCGACCTACAGAGGTCGCCAGGGAAAGCCCGCTTCCCGCCCTCAGCGGATGCACAAAACGATGGGTCATGCCGAAGCGCTCGCCCCGGGACTTTTTCCGCGCCTCCGATCGTCGCCCGCGATAGACTCGCGCCAGCAAGAGCCCTCGCAAAGTTCGGGAGCCATAGCGGAATGTCGTTCGAGCGCAGCGAACTCACCGTGCGCGTCTATTATGAGGACACCGACTTTTCCGGCCGCGTCTATCACGCCTCCTATCTCCGCTTCCTCGAGCGGGGGCGCAGCGAGTGGCTGCGCGGGCGCGGATTGACCCACCAGGATTTGGCGGCGGACTCGGGGATCGTCTTCGCCGTGCGGTCGATGCAGATCGATTTTCTTGCGCCGGCGCAGATCGACGATCTCTTGTGTGTCGAGACAAACGCGGCGACGGCGCGGGGCGCATCAATCGAGTTTCGCCAGCGGGTCATTCTCGGCGAGAAGGCGCTCGTCGCCGCGACCGTGCGGGTCGTGGCAATCCGTGACGGCCGTTCGGCGCGGCTCCCGGCCTCGCTCCGGCAGGCGCTCGGGCGGCCGCCCCTGTAGCCGCGCTCAGTGAGCGCGGCGGCGCGGTCGACGACCGCGCCCTACAAGGCGGCGGCGCCCGCGGGCGGTTGTGAGAACAAATCATGTACAAACGATGGAATCGATGCTATGGTCGGTTTTGGTCTCGATCAAGGAGCCGCCGATGCGCGAGCGAACCGATGCGTCCGACGAGCAAGACTTTCTGCGCGGGCCGGTCGACAGCGCGGGCGCAGAGGCGATCTCGCGCATGAGCGAGGAACTGATTATGCCAATGGCCGGCGCATGGGAAGGTCCGGTGGAGAGCCGTCACGTCCGGGAATGGCGCCGCAAACGGTTGGAATCATTGAATCAGCGCCCGGAAATTCTATGGCCGCGGAACCTTCTTGCCGCAAGATATTGGGGGTCCACAGGGTTGCGCTTTGCCCGCCAATCCCATTGTCGCCCTGGAGCAATGTGGCGGAAAGGAGAACGCGAAAATTTTTTGGCTCAATTCGCGTTAGGTTGACATGGCCATTTGAGCTCCTCCGCCGATGGCGGCATTGAGGCATGTTCGGGGCGTGGGATTGTGCTTGAGGCCGGCGAGGTGGAACCACCTGAGGTAGCTGTCGAGGTATTTTGTGGCGATGCCGCGATGGGGGCGCAGGAAGGTTTTGAGGCTCTCGTGGCGACTGTTGACGGTCTGGATGTGTAATTCGCCGCGGACACGTTCGCCGTTCGACTGGTTGAGCGCTTCATGGCTGACGCCGAGGGCGGCGGCGCAAGGCGGGTAGACGTTATTGCCGTCGGTGACGAGCAAGGCGTCCTTACCCAGAACGGGCGCCAGCACCGGCTTGATGGTCTGGACGGTCACGGCCGAGAGGACGGCGCTGATGGTGGCGCCGCTCCGGTCGGCGGCCACTAGGATCGGCGTCTGTTCGTCCGAAAGGCCGCGCTTGGCTGCCTTTCCGCCCCGCCTGCGAGCCTTGCGCCCGAGGCGACGCTCGCCCTTACGGCTTGATAATATGTAGGTTTCATCGACTTCGACGATGCCGCTCAACAGGCGCGTGGGGTTCTTGGCGGCGCGCAGGAAGCGATGTCGCCAGCGGAACGCCGTGCTCACAGCCACCCCGCACCGCTCGGCCGAGGCGGCCACCGTCTCGCCCTCGCTCAACGACTGACCAAAATCAAGCCAGCGTTCCTTCTTGCGCAATTGGGCCAGCGGCGTTCCGGTCAGCGCGTTGAAGCTTCTGCGGCAATCCTTGCAGCGGAAACGGCGCAGGCCGTCGGCTTGGCCCCCGCCCACCGACGCCCCGCTGCAGTGCGGACAGCGACGCGCCTCGCCCAAGCGCTCCTCGATCGCCGCCGCCACCGCCGCTCTGGGCTGCCGGCCGGCCAGCACCGCCTCGAGCTCTTGGCGCTGCTTCGCCGTCAGACCGTCGATCTCCGCCAGCCACGCTCGAAACATCCCCTGATCCATCGCAAACCCCTGTCAATCCATAATAAATCGTAGCACAAACAGGCGTGTCAATCTAACGCTAATTGAGCCAATTTTTTTTCACCCGCTCCTCGTTGTAACCTCTTGAAATGTCCCAATCCGCGGAAAGAAAAGGAAGGAAAAGGAAGCAGATGGAAAGGCTTTTTTGCGGCGATCGCATACGGGTTGCGCGCGACTGCGCATCCGTAGCGTCTCTTTGAAGGAAGACTGCGCCGAAACAGCCTGGCCCTCGATTCCCTCGCCGCGACGCCAGTCCCTGAGCAGCTTGCCAAACTGCATCTCGCGGCCCCATCGCCGATGACCAAACCCGATCGCCTCCCCGGGCTTGATCCGGGGATTGCGGGAGAGGGCTGGGGTGTGCGGGCTATGGTTCCGTATCAAGGCGCGCGCTAGCAGCCTGTCGGACTTAAACGTTAAGTCGTTGATTTCATTAGAGTTCGTATTTCTGGGGAGAAAAATAAAACTAAATGATATCAATATGTTATCGGTCAAACGGACTTCGAGTCCGACAGACTGCTAGGCGAGAGGCCGGTTCTCGGCGCTGTGCCTCGAATAAATCGGTCCGCTCGCGTGTTGGTCGCAGTCGGGCGCATCGACAGCGCCGCCACCAGCAGGAGCGCTTGCCATGAACCACACGAAGACCTTTCTCGTCATCGGCGTTTTCGCCTTGTCGTTGGTCGCCGGGCCGGCGTGGGCCGCCAATCCGCACTCTGGCGGTACGACCGGGCAGCCAAATCAGAGTTGCGGCAGCGCCACCGCGCCGAACACTCCTGGAAACGCGGCCGGGGCGCCGGGATCGGCATTCAACCCAGACGGCAAAGCCGGCACTGTCTACGCCGGTCAGCAGCCGCAAAACTCAAAGAACCCGATGAGCGTCGCGCAATACGACGTCGCCTGCTTCCAGCAGCCGTAACGCGTCGCCAACTAGGGCGAGGGCCTCCAATGGGCTCTCGCCGCCTATCGGACGCCGTCGGGCCTTCCCTGCACCGCAGCCCGTAGACCGGAGATCGCAATACCCTGAGCCTTAATGCTTCGCGAGGCCGCAAATGAATGGACCGCGCCGGGCCGCAGCGATCATGCTCGTCTCGATTCCGGTCGTTGGCCTTCCGTATGGCGCAACGAACGAGGAGGCTCGCGGCGGCTTCATGTTCGAAGCGGTGGGGCGCGCCGCGATTACAAATTCGATCGAAGCGACAGGGACCGTCGAGGCCGTCGCGCAAGTCGATGTGGGGTCGGCCGTTTCCGCTGGACAAGGTCTTTGTGAACTTCAACGATGCGGTCGCCGCCGGTCAACCGCTCGCTGAGCTCGACCGCGGCGCTTTCGAAGCGCGCGTGAGCGGGGCGCGCGCGGCGCTGAAAGTCGCGACGGCGCTGGCGGAAGTGCAGCGGTCGGGGCGGAGCTCGGCGTCGCCGCGGCCGAGGCCGAACGAAAATCGGCGGAGGCGCAAGCGAAGGCGTCGCAGGCGCGCCGCGACGAAGCGGATCTCGAGCTCCAGCGCAAACTCCAGTTGGCCCGTTCCGGGTCGGCGACCGACCGCGAGGTCAGCCAGGCGCGCACCGCTCGCGACACGAGCGAGGCGGAGCTGCGCGCGGCGCTCGCGCAGGGCGAATTGAAAAGCGACGCGATCGAGATCGCGGGGGCCGACGTTCAGATGGCGCTCGCCAACCTCCGCAACGCCGAGGCGGTCGTCGAGGAGAAGCAGGCCGTTCTCGACGAGGCGGAGGTCGACCTGGCGCGCACCGTCATTCGAGCGCCGATCGACGGCGTCGTCATCAGCCGCGAGATCAATCCGGGGCAGGCGGTCGCGGCGGGGCTGGAGACGAAAACCTTGTTTCGCATCGCGCGCGATCTCGGTGAGATGCAGGTGCGCGGCAGTATCGATGAAGCGGATATCGGATCGGTCAAGGAGGGCGAGGCCGCCGAGTTCACGGTGGACGCCTATCCGAACCGCGTCTTTCGCGGTCGCGTCGTCGAGGTGCGCCGCGCGCCCGAAACGGTGCAGAACGTCGTCACCTACGCGGCGATCGTTTCCGCGCCCAATCCGGAGAAGCTCCTCTACCCGGGCATGACCGCGGCGCTCAGGATCGTCACCCAGGAGACCGGAAACGCTCTCACCATTCCCAACCGCGCGCTCCATTTCAAACCGCAGGCTTCGGACGCGCCGCGGGGCGGGGGCGAGCCGAATCATTCGACGGTCTGGATCGAAGGCGTCGAAGGCCGTCCGACGCCTGTCGCGGTCGAGACGGGAGCCTCCGACGAAAGCCGCACCGAGCTGACCGCCGGGGAGCTGCGCGAAGGCGAGCCCCTGATCGTCGGCGTCGCCAAACCGAAGGTCCCGCGCGGCTTCCTGTCGGCATGGCGCGGGGCAAACGAATGATGCCGCTTCCGGATGATCCCTTCGGCTGGGCGCGTCTCCCCTCTCCCCTTGCGGGAGAGGGACCGGGGGTGAGGGGTTCGCGCCGTCAGGCGCGCTTTCGCAAGGCGCCTGACGGCGCCGGACCCCTCATCCGGCGCTTCGCGCCACCTTCTCCGCAAGGGGAGAGGGGAGCCTTGCGCGTCCCTGGCGGGGCAATCAAACGAGATCCGAATGACGCGCCTGCTCGTCTGCGCGAAAAATCTCAACAAGGTCTATCGCCCACAATCCCGCATCTAATTCGTGAGCACGGGCGAAACGGGCGGTGGAGCGGGCGGATTTCGGCCGCGGCCGCGGGTCGAGGCGGGTACGAGACGAGCATGCTCGCGCTATGGTTGTAGGCGACCGCCCTCCTGCATCGTTGACGAGTCCCGCCCCGATCCTGCGGTCACGGCTACGCCGTGGCCGGCCGAGCCCGGCGGCGTTTGCAGGACTGGCGGAAGAAGCCGGGCGATCATCCGCTCGGCGCCGGCTGCAGGGAAAGGATGGCGGCGCGCGCGTCGCGGATCAGGTCGAGAGCGCTTGCCGAAAGTCGCACGATCAGCCGGCGCGCGTGGCGCACGACGCGGCCCGCCAGGGCGATCAGATGAAACCGCATCGCCTTCATGCGCCGCGCCGCCCAATCGCCGCCGAGCACCAGACGCTTCATCATCGCGTTGAGATTGTGGGCGAGAACCATGATCGCCCACCACGCCGCATTGGCCCCGAACAGCCCGCTCGGCAGCCGCCCGCCGGCGAGATCGTCCTTCATCACGGCGTGCGCTTCCTCGCTCTTGCCGCAGCGCTCGCGCTGCCAGCGGATCAGTTCGTCGCCCGCCAGCGTGCGGTTGGTGACGAGGCCGAACAGCTTGTAGCGGCCCAGCGTCGGAAAGCTCATCGTCGGGAAGGGCAATTGCTCGGCATCGCCGAGATCGAGTTCACCCAACGGCTCGCGGATCGCCAGAAAGCGGTAGTCCGGCGCCGTCTTGCTCATGCCCGCCCAGTTCGGCACGTAGCCGACTTCCGCCCATTGCTGGCCGGCGGCGTAGCGCTCGCCATCGACGATCCGATCGAGCGCCTGCCAGGCCGCCTCGGGCAGTTGCGCCACCGCCTGCCTGAACTCCCCGGTCACGTCCGCCCCGATGGCGAATTCGATCACCCCGAAGCGCCGGTTCTTGCCCTCGGCGCAATACTTCAAAAGATCGTGCTGATAGGCGGCCGTATCCGAGCGCAGGTAAAGCTTCCTCACCCCGGCCGGAAGCAGGCGCGCCGCCTCTTCGAGAACGCGCAATTGCTCATGCCCCGCCGGCACGTTGCCGTCGCGGAACTCCGAATGCACGATCAGGCCCTGCTCGGCCCACCAGCTATTGAGCGGCTGATAGGCCTTGAAGTGCTTGTAGCAGTACAGCGCCGCCCGCTTGTGCGTCTCAACGAGCGTGGCGTCCATGTCGAGCGTCGCCTGCGCCGCCGGATGCTGCGCCTGAACCGCCTGCAGAAGATCGCCGTTCACCCGCCACAGGCCCGCCACGCCCTCGCTCGACGCCGGGATGAACGCCCGTCCGGCTTCCCGCCGCGCCTCCTCGCCGGCATCGTGAAACCCCGTAAGCCAGCGGCCCGCATGCGGCGAGGGCAGCGTGCGCGACCGCTGCCGCCGCCAGCGCCGCGCCTCGGCCCGCCGCTCCCGCCGAGTGCGCCCGTGCGCGTCCGCCGCCCGCACCAGCCGGCACAGACCGCCGTCCGCCTCCAGCCGGTCGAGATCGTCGAGACCCTCGCCCCCGGCAAGGTTCAGCAACACCAGCGCCGACACCATCTGCCGATCGCTCCAGCCTTGGCTGCCGCTCATCGCCACGTGGCGCGCCACCGATTGCTCCAGTCCGGCCGCGCGCCACAGCTCCAAATACAGGGGAAGCCCCGCAAGACCGGTCAGTCCCGCCTCGCCCGCCTCGCTTTCGTACTGGAACGGCAAGAGCCCCTGTGTCACCCTCACTCACCTCGTTGGTGATGGCGTTGATTCGCAAATCTCAGCCTATCTCACTGATCAATCAGGACCAACAGGGCACTTCACTTCCTTTGATGCGGAATCAGGGTCGCTCGAACGCGGCGCCGGTTCGAGCGGTCGTCAATGTGTCGATCTCGATCGCGGCGGGCGGATACGTCGCCATCTGCGGCCGGTCGGGTTCCGGGAAATCGACCCTCCTGCATCTTCTCGGGCTGCTCGCACAACCCGACACCGGGCATTATGAATTGAATGGCATCGACGTTTCGCGGCTCGGAGACTTCAACCGCGCGGCGACGCGATGCACCCTGATCGGCTTCGTCTTCCAAGCGCCGACGCTGCTGCCGCGCTCGAGCGCGTTGGAAAATGTCGAATCGCCGCTCGTCTACGCGGACGCGCCGGCGACGGAGCGTCGCCGCCGCGCAGAAGCGGCGCTCCGGAGGGTCGGATTGGGGGCCCGCATGGAGCATTTGCCTCAGCAACTTTCGGGCGGCGAGCAGCAGCGCGTCTCGATTGCGCGCGCGATCGTCAACAATCCCGCGCTGATCCTCGCCGACGAGCCGACCGGCGCTCTGGACAGCCGGAGCGCCGAAGACATCCTCGCCCTGTTCAACGATCTGAACCACGACGGCCGCACGCTCTGCCTCGTCACGCATGCGCGCGAGGTCGCGGATCGCGCTCGACGCCGTATCGTTCTCGAGGACGGAGAAGTCGTCGAAGACTCGACGCGCGCGACGCAAGCGGGCGGATAGGTCTCATGCGCCCGTCCGACCGTCTCAGAGTCGGCTGGCGGGCGCTTCGCGTCAACACGGGCCGAAGTCTGCTGACGACGCTCGGCGTCGTCGTGGGGGTCGCGGCGGTGATTTGCACCATGTCGATCGGCGCCGGGGCCGAGGACGAGGTGGCCGAAACGCTGCGCACGCTCGGCGCCAATCTGTTGGCGGTGACCCCGGGCGCGGCGAGCGCGCGCGGCGTGCGGATGGAGGCGGCGAGGCGCAATTTGATCGAGGGCGACGCGGCGGCGATTCGCACGGAGCTGCCCGAAGTCCAGATCGCCGCGCCGCTCGTTACAAAGCGATTGCAGGTCATTGCAGGAAGTCGGAATTGGTCGACATTGGTCGCTGGCGTTACGCCTGACTATTTGGACGCGCGCGAGTGGTCGGCGGCGGAAGGAAGATTGTTCGATTCGGCAGACCTCGACTCCGGCGCAAAGGTGGCGATTGTCGGCTCGAACGTCGCGAACGCGCTTTTCGACGAAAGGCCGGCCGTCGGCGAGACCATTCGGATCGGCAAGGTTCCGGCGACGATCATCGCGGTGCTTTCCCCGAAAGGCGCCGGCGCCGCCGGGCGGAGCCAGGACGACGTCGTGTTCGTGCCCCTGTCGATGGCGAAGAGCCGGCTCATCGGCACGGCGAACATCGGGACGCGAGACTCCCTTGATCTCATTTCCGTCAAGGTTGTTGATTCGGGTGAGCTGCCGCAGGCGAAGAGCCAGATCGAGACGTTGCTGCGCCACAGGCATCGGCTGCGGGGCGACGCGCCAGACGACTTTTCAGTCGAAGACCCCGCCGACATCCTCATGCCCGGGCCGGCGCGACCCGCGCGCTCGCTTGGCTGCTCTTGGGCTCCGCCTCGGTCTCCCTGGCGGTCGGCGGCATCAGCATCATGAACATCATGCTCGTGTCGGTCGGCGAACGAACGCGCGAGTTCGGCGTGCGGATGGCGGTCGGCGCCTGCCGGCGCGATCTCGTCCTGCAGCTGCTGGTCGAGACGGTCGCGCTCGCCCTCATGGGCGGGCTGGCCGGGTCCTTGCTGGGCATCGCGGCGTCGCTTAGCGTCAGTTGGCAGGCGGGATGGCGCGTCGCCATTTCGCCGCTCAGCGTGCTCATCGCCTGGGGTCTGGCGGGCGTGGTCGGGCTCGTCTTCGGTCTCTATCCCGCGTATCGAGCCTCGCGTCTCGATCCGATCGAGGCCCTGCGAGGCGAATAATTATCACTCAGCACACGCTCGTGCTCAGATGCGAGACCGATGGGCGTTCTGGGTACAGCTTCTTGTGGATCTCGCGGCCGGGGTCGTCCGCGAGCCTCGCGCCGGTAGGAGTGGATTCCGATCACCCTGCCGCGGCGGTTCCAGACCGGCTCGAAGGCCCAGTTCGCAACCACGGCGCGCCCGCGTAGGACGAACGAACGCTCGTGAAATTTGAGCGTCGCGCCGCGCCAGACCTGATCGCGCGCCGCCTCCACCGAAAAGTCGCCGTATCTCCGTTCCCCAACCAGCGATTCCCGATGGAACCGCAGGCTGGCCAGATTCTCGAAAACAACCCTTGCGACAGGGAAAGCTCAGGAGAGGAGAATGAACATGAAGTTCTGAAACCTTTCATCGCGATCCAGAGGGTTCAACTCCCTCCCGGTAAAGGTCAGCCAACCAGCCGGAAGCGAGCCTTGCATGGCGGGCGGCGACGCCCGTCGTGAAGCGTAGGCAGCAGGTGCCGAAGCCGCGTGAGTAGCCTCGAAATTTTGATCGTTGGAGCCTTCGCTGTGGGTTGAGCGGGGGCAGCATCGACGACACCGTCAGGGTGAGGATCGTCGGTCCGGCCGGGGTCTTGGACCGGGGCAAAGGCATGGGACGGATCGCCTGGGAACCTGTGAGATCCCGCCTGCGTCCGGGTGAGAGTGTGCCGGCAAATGGGCGGCCGGCTGACCAAATGCCCTGGCCCGGCTGGGTCCTCCAACCATCCGGGAGCGCCGCCAAGGCGAGCACGAAAAGCGGAGGATCGCGCGGACCCCGGAAGCGAAACAGATAAGCGACCGGGGATGCGTGGGGAAGTCGTAGCGCCTTCATAGTACCGCTGACCGCGGGGAACTGGGCTCACCGGGACCCGCGCGAGGGAAGGGGGGCGCCACGGGATGAGAGCCGTTGCCGGGAAACACGGGAGGAGACCTTGGGCTCCGCGAACCTGTCCACGAAACGACAACGGATAGCCGAACTGGCGAGGACGAAGGCGGGGACATCATCACCTCCGTGCGCTTCTCGACAGGCGAGTCACGGACGGCGTCCTCTACGCCAACGCGAGCGAAACTCTCTCGTGAAGAACCGGATGCGGGAAATCCGCACGTCCGGGTGTGTGTCCAGCGAAGGCTGGCATGTTCAGCAGGAGAAAGGCCTGCCGGGGCAAGAGTCAGAAGCCCCGTAGTTTGGATAGCAGGGTGGCGGGAAACCAAGACTCTGAAGCCTATCGACAACGTCTCCCTCGGGAAGACGACGAGTCACCGGGCCGTAACGACAGTGAACGCAAAAGTGGCCTCGAAAGTGCGTAGCCCCGAAGGCCGAGTCCTCACCCGGAGGGCGAAGGCTGCATGGGGAGCCGAAATCTGACCGATGCGGCTCCTTCACTTCGGCGGGGTGGAAGCGACAGCACGGTGGCAAGGACATGCCGAGCAACTGGAGAAGCCTTCCTCGTCCCGGCGCGAAATCGCCGGAGCAGGGTCGATCGTATAACCGGCTCAACCGGGAAGTCGATCGAAGGCGAGAGGGTGACGGATGGGTTCGTAGTAGCGGTGAGGCGGGGTAACGCCCGCGGAGCGAAGGAGCCCTGCTGTTTGTAGCGTCTCCGGCCATAAGGAAGGCAAGGACGAGATGACAAATGCGTCCATCGATTTGCAGGACCTGAGGCGGAGAATATACGTCAAGGCGAAGGCCGAGACGTCCTGGAAGTTCCGGGGATTGTACGTCCATGTGCGAGCCCGGAACCGACAGGGCTTCGGCTGGGCGCGGTGGAGTAGGGGATGGCTGTACCAAACTCTGAAGCTGTTCAATGGCTACCGAGTGGTTCGACCAGCGCCGAAAGCCGCTCCGGCAGGATAGGCCCCATAATCCTTGAGGCGAAGCAAACAGGAGAGCGCAGTGCGGGAAATCCGCATGCTGCGTTCGACGAGGCGGGGGCTGGAAACGTGGCACGGCCGAGATGGTGTGACACTCGCAGACGAAAGAGCGAGCCCACAGGGAACACAAACTTCGGCCTAAACCGGCGCGCCAGTCCCCGACCCTACCTGTGAGGGGTGGGGATGGCAACATCCCCACCTACTCGGCGACAGTCGCGGCCGTTGAAAACGATCGACTGCATCCCATTAGGTTCCCCGCGCCAAGCAAATACGCTGCCCGCCATTGATTGAAATTCCAGCGCATGGGGGTGCAGGAAGAACCCGATGGCGTTGCGGCGCGCGCGCGCAGTTCGCGCGCCAAGGGCATCAGATCACGCGGAAATTGTCCGTGATTCGGTCGCAGAACCGCTTCCATTGTTTGGGCACGGCATGCCGGAGGAGCTTGATGACCTCCCGGCGGAACTCGGCGAAGGTCTTGTAATCCCGGTTGTGCGTGACGTTTTCGTGCATCAAGGCCCACAACCGTTCGATGGGATCGAGATGGGGACAGTAGGTCGGAAAGAAGTGCGGCACGATTTTGCACCCGGCCGCCGCGAGCCACTCTTTGACGATGCCGGCCTTGCGATAGCTGGCGTTGTCGACAAAGACGTGGATGAGGCGCATCGCGCTATGCGCGCCCTCGACCTCGCCCAATAGCTTGATGAAGCCCGGCGCGGTGACCTTGTCGACGGCGAGAATCGGCGTCTGGCCGGTTTTCCAGATCGATGGCGCCGTGGATGTTGAGCCGCTGACGTCCGGTCGTCTGCTCCACCGCGATCGCGACGTCCCCGCGAGCCCAGCAGCCGGCCGGCCTGACCTGATGGGCCGGATGGACCGCATCGACGAAGACGACGGCCTCGTCGGCGCCCATCGTGTTGAGCAGGTTCTCGTATTGATCGATGAAGGATCGACCGTCCGCGCCGGACCGCCAATGCCAGGCAACTCATTGCCCTGCGTGGGGCCGCCCGCCTTGCCGCGCCCCGGCCGCCGTCGTATCGCAGCGCAGCAATTCCGCGTTGCGAGGGCCGATGGACCCGCTGATCGAAGGCTATCGGAGATTTCGCGCCGAGACCTGGCCGGCCGAGCGGGCGCGCTACGAGGCCTTGGCGCATTGGGGGCAGAGCCCGGAGTCGATGGTGATCGCCTGCTCGGATTCGCGCGTCGATCCGCAGACGGTGTTCGGCGCGGTTCCGGGCGAGCTCTTCGTCGTGCGCAACGTCGCGGCCCTCGTGCCGCCCTATGAGCCTGACGCCGGGTATCACGGGACGAGCGCGGCGCTCGAGTTCGGGGTGAAGGTGCTGAAGGTCGCCCGGCTCGTCGTGCTCGGCCACGGCCAGTGCGGCGGCGTGCGGGCGATGGCCTATGGGCCCCCGCCGCAGGCGCGCGACTTCATCGCTTCCTGGGTCGAGATCGGCAAGCCCGCGTTGGCAGCGGCGGGCGAGGCGCCGGAGGGGCGGCTCGGCCGAATCGAGGCGGAAGTCGTGCGACTCTCGCTCGCCAACTTGCTGACCTTTCCCTGGATCGCGGACGCAGTGTCGGCCGGACGGATGAGGCTCTCGGGCTACCTGTTCGACGTGCTCACCGGCGTGCTCGCTGCAGTCGGACCGGACGGCCTGACGCCGATCGACTGACCGACCAGGGTCTCGAAATCAGCTGCTCTACGAGGGCTTTTGCGATAGTATTCGCCGACGCCATGAGGAGACCGGCCGCCAACCGACGCTGCGCGTGGCCGAGGGAGAGGGCAATGTTAGACAAGGCCATCCGTCGCCGCGTCCTCGAACAATATCCGATGCTGAAGTCACTGCCCGCAGGCGATCTCGACCGACTGTTGGCCTCCGCGGCCTACGTGAAGGCGCCGGCCGGCGCAGTGATGTTCGACGAGGGCGAGGCCTGCCAGGGGTTCCCGCTCGTGCTTTCCGGCGTCGTGCGCATCGTCAAAGCGGCGCCGAACGGGAGGGAGCTGCATCTCTACAACGTGGCACCAGGCGATGCCTGCATCCTGACGAGCAGCTGCATTCTCGGCAAAACGAACTATCACGCGCGCGGGTCGGCGCAGACCGAGGTCGAGGCGGTCATGTTGTCGCCGGCGGCGTTCCGGGCGCTGTTTTACGAGCTCGAGGAATTTCGCGACTATGTGTTCTGCCGCTATTCAGAGCGTCTGACGGAGCTCTTGCAGCTCGTTTCGGCAGTCGCTTTTCAAAAGCTCGATCAGCGACTGGCGGCCACGCTCATCGCCAAGCCCAAGCCGATCCGCGAGACCCATCAGGCGCTGGCTGACGAACTCGGCAGCCTGCGCAAAATCGTCAGCCGCCTTCTGAAGAATTTCGCCGAGCAAGGCTGGGTGAGGCTCGGGCGGGAGCATATCGAGATCCTCGACGAGAGCGGCCTGAGAAAAGTCGCGGCTTTGTAACTTTCGTCACAGACGCGGACGCAGTAGATCTGCGACATTCCGCCGCAAGCGGAACCTTTTCCGATGGAGGTCTCGACGGCGCTTCGCATCAATGACACCGCGCCCAATTTCACCGCTCAGACGACGCACGGTCCGATCGACTTTCACAACTGGATCGGCGACGGTTGGGCGATTCTGTTCTCGCATCCCAAGGACTTCACCCCCGTCTGCACGACCGAGCTCGGCTACATGGCCAAGATCGAGCCCGAGTTCACCCGACGCAACGCCAAGCTGATCGGGCTCAGCGTCGATCCGGTCGACAGCCATTCGCGCTGGCTCGGCGACATCGAGGAGACGCAGGGCGCGAAGGTCGCCTATCCCATCATCGGCGACAGCGATCTCAAGGTGTCGAAGCTCTACGACATGCTGCCCGCCGACGAGCCTGGCACGTCCGAGGGTCGCGCAATTTCGATGAGATCCTGCGGGTGCTCGACTCCCTGCAGCTCACCGCCAGGCACAAGGTTTCCACGCCCGTGAACTGGAAGCAGGGCGAGGACGTCATCATCTCCGGCTCGGTCACCGATGACGAGGCGAAGAAGCTGTTCCCCGAGGGATGGCGCGCGCCAAGGCCATACATGCGCTACGTCAAGCAGCCGATCTAAGCCCCGCCTGCGGATGACAAAAAGCCGGGCGATATGAGCGCGCGCGTCCTGGTCTTGGGCGCCGGATTTGGCGGGCTCGAGCTCTGCACGATCCTGTCCGAGCGCCTTGGGCGTCGCCGCCGACGTCACGATGATTGACCAGGGCGACGCATTCGTCCTCGGCTACTCCAAGCTCGATGTGATGTTCGGGCGCGCGACGCTCGACGGCGTGCGCCTCCCGTATAAGAACTTCGCCAAGCCGGGCGTGCGGTTCCTGCGCGAGACTGTCGCCTCCATCGATCCGGTCGCCAGGCGAGTGACGACCGATGCCGGAATCCACGACTGCGACCACCTCGTCATCGCGCTCGGCGCAGACTACGATTTTGCGGCGACGCCGGGATTGGAAAGCGCGACAGAGTTCTACTCGGTCGCTGGCGCGCACGCGCTCCGGGACATCCTGCCAACGTTTTCTAGAGGACATGCGGTCGTCGGCGTTTGCGGAGCGCCGTACAAATGCCCGCCGGCGCCCAGCGAATGCCCCCTCCTTCTGCATGACTTCCTGACGAACAAGGGCGTGCGCGACCAGTGCGAGATCACAATGGCGCTGCCCTTGCCGAGTCCCGTGCCGCCCTCGCCCGACACATCGAATGCGCTGATCGCGGCCTTCGCCGAGCGCAACATCAAATTCATGCCGAACCGCTGCGTCGCCGAGGTTGACGCCGGTCGCCGCGTCGCCAAACTCGATGACGGCGAGGAATTGCCCTACGACCTCTTCCTCGGCGTGCCGAAGCATCGCGCGCCGGCCGTGGTCGAGGAGAGCGGGATGACGGAGGGGGGATGGATCACGGTGAACCCGCGCACGCTCGAGACGAAACACCCGAACGTGTATGCGATCGGCGACATCGCCAACACCGGAACGCCGAAGGCCGGCGTGTTCGCAGAAGCTGCCGCCAAGGCGGTGGCCTCATCCCTGATCAGGCGCATCCGCGGCGAGGGGGAAGACCACCTCTATAGCGGCGCCGGGTCATGCTATATCGAGTTCGGCGGCGAGCGCGTCGGGCGCGTCGACGTTGATTTCTTCTCCGGCCCGAAGCCGACCGGAACCTATCATGAGCCGAGTCTCGCGCTACGCGCGGACAAGGACGCGTTCGGGGCGAGCCGGCGAGCGCGGTGGTTCGGCCTCTGACGATCGCGCCGCGAGAGGGAGAGGGCGATGATCTTCCGGCAATTGTTCGAGCCCGTTTCGAGCACCTATAGCTACCTCCTGGCCAGCCGGCGGGGCGGCGAGGCGCTCATCATCGATCCCGTGCTCGACAAGGTCGAGCGCTATCTCAAGCTGATGGAGGAGCTCGACCTGAGACTGGTCAAGGCGGTCGACACGCATCTGCACGCCGACCACATCACCGGCCTCGGCGCACTGCGCGACCGCACGCGCTGTGTGACCGTGATGGGCGAAGAGAGCAAGGTCGACGTCGTATCGATGCGGGTCGCCGACGGCGATCGGCTGACGGTCGAGGGCCTCAGCCTCGAGGCGTTCTACACGCCCGGCCACACCGACGATTCCTATTGCTTCATGCTCGGCGACCGGGTCTTCACCGGCGACACGCTGCTCATCCGCGGCACCGGCCGAACCGACTTCCAGAACGGCGACTCGCGCGCCCAGTACGAGAGCCTGCAACGCCTCCTGCGCCTGCCCGACGAGACGCTCGTCTTTCCCGCGCATGACTACAAGGGCGACACGGTCAGCACCATCGGCGAGGAAAAGCGCTTCAACCCGCGGCTCCAAGTGCGCGACGCCGAGGAATATGCCGCGCTGATGGCGGGTCTTCACCTGCCCAATCCGAAAATGATGGACGTCGCCGTCCCCGCAAACCTGCATCAGGGCCTGCACCAGGAGGAGGTGGCGCGGCGCGGCTGGGCCTATTCCGCCGACGAGGCGAAGGGGCTCGTCGGCAGCCCGGAGGTCGCGCTCATCGATCTGCGCGAAAAGGCCGAGCGCGACCGGGCCGGCGCGATTCCGGGCTCGCTGCACGCCCCCTACGCCGACCTGCAGGACAATATCGACGACGGCGGCCTCATCCACGAACTGGCGCTCAGCGGCAAGACGATCGTCTTCTACTGCGCCTTCGGTGAGCGCTCCGCCATGGCGGTCCAGGCCGCCCAGGACAGTGGGCTCGCGTCCGCCCGGCATATCCAGGGCGGGATGGCCGCGTGGCGCAAAGCGGGCGGCGAGGCGCGATAGAGCGCGATGCGATAGGGCCGGCCCGCCGCCGGCGGCGGCGGGCGGACGTGTATCGTCCCGCTCTCGGGGCCGAAGAGCGGACGCGGGCGGACAGCGCTGTCCTTCCGTCCAACCGAAGGCTTGGCGGAGAATCCGAAACCAGGCGAGCCGGCGGGCGTTCCTCGTTCACCCTGTCGGGAGCCGCGTTCGGCGCCTGAACGGCGCCCTGACTGGCGGGACGCTTCCCTGTTCTTCGCTGTATCGGACGAAAAACAGGAAAAAGCAGCCCATACGCCGCCGGCTTCAAGGAGAAAGAATCAGTTATTCCATTGTGTTACGCCACAATTCACCGCTAATGACCGTTCGTCGACAGGAAAAATAAAAGGGAAAATTCTTCGCTCTTATTGCAATGTGTGTTGACATGAGCGATAAAGGCTCTGGGCATTTTGGGGGGGAAGATGAAGCCGTCGGATTTCGCGGGATGGCTGGCCGCGCTGTCGTCGTTGAGTGCGGCGCAGCGCCGTGTCGTGTTTCGCGAGCTCGCGCTCGCGGAAGCTGACGATCCCTGTGAGGAGGGCGTCGAGATCTGCGAACCGAGGTCTGCGGCGGGGGACGCGAAGAGGGCCGAGGAGCGCAGCGATGCGGTTGCGGCGACGCTTTCCGCATCGGGCGAGCGCGATATTTTCCGGGAAATCGCAAAGGAGCGTTATTCGCGGACGGGATGTCCGCGCTGCGGCGCGCTCGATGTCCGGCCCTGGGGTGAGGCGAGAGGTTTGCCGCGCTATCGCTGCGTGGAATGCCGCAGGACTTTCAATCCGTTCACCGGCACTCCGGTGGCCGGCCTGCACAACAAGGATCGCTGGTTCGATCAGGCGCGAGCCCTGATCGAAGGGGAGAGCCTCGCCAAGGCGGCCGACCGCTGCCAGATCCACCCGAGCACCGCCTTCCGATGGCGGCATCGGTTTCTCGCCGCTCTCAACCTCGACAAACCCAAGAGCCTTTCGGGCATCGTCGAGGCCGATGAAACATTCATACTCGAGTCCTTAAAGGGTCGGCGGGGCGGCCTCGCCAGGCCCGCGCGCCGCCGCGGCGGCAAAGCCGCCAAGCGCGGCCTCTCGGCCGAGCAAATTCCCGTCGTCGTGGCTCGCGACCACAGCGGCGCCACGTTCGACGCCGTCCTGTCCCGCCTCGACGCCGCCAGCCTAAAAGAAGCGTTCGGCGAACGAATTCCGCCTTCAACCGATTTCTGCTGCGACGGCGGCTCGGTCATCACCGCTTTCGCCAAGCGGGCCAAGCTCAAAGTCCATGTCCTACCCGCGCCCGGCAACCCCAAGCCCGAAGAATCGCAGTTCCATATAAACAACGTCAACGCCTACCACGGACGCCTCAAAGAGTGGATGCGACGCTTCCACGGCGTCGCCACCGAAAACCTTCCCACGTACCTGAGTTGGCGCCGAACCCTCGAAGCCATGCCCGCCGATGGCGGCCCGGCTCCCTGGATCGCCGCCGCTGCCGGACTCGGACCGTATCAACACGAAACACAATAAGAGCGAAATTCTTTCCCTGTTCCGGGGCAAGAACAGGGAACGAAAAAGCCGGAACAGGGAAGGGGCAAGGAGAGCCCGACCCGCCTGCGGTGTGGCCGCAGTCCGGTCGGGTCGCGCGGTCGGTGAGAACCGGCTGCGCCGAGGATTGTGATGAACAGAAACTAAGCGGCGGATTTTTCGAAGGCCATTTCGGGTCAGGGTGGGATCGGGGCGAAAGGAGGATCGGCGCCCGGGCCCGGGTCAACTTGAAAACACCTCAATCCGGCCCGCCCTGCAAGGCGGCGCAAACGCCGACGGCCGCTGGTCGGCCCTGAGAATTCGGGCCAGCGTCCCCTCGCCCAAGTCTGCAAAACGTCGCGGGGCAGCGCCCTTCGCACGATTTTCTTTGCCGACGACGCGGCCGCCGCGTTATGCGGGACGAACGCGGACAGAGCCGGAGAATCGGATGGCGGATCAGCCGGTCGAGGCTGTCACGGAGCGCCGGTTCGACGCGGCCTTCCGCGGGGAGTTCGCCGAACTCATCGCCTGGCGGCGCGACGTGCGCCGTTTCCGGCCGGGCGCCGTCCCGAAGGCGACGCTCGACCTCCTTCTCGGCCTGACCGCCTTCGCCCCGTCGGTCGGCAACTGCCAGCCGGCGCGGTTCGTCCTTATCGACGACGAGGCCCGCCGCGAGGCGGTGCGCGCCAATTTCGAGGCGGCCAACCGCCAGGCGCTCGCCGCCTATTGCGGCGAGCGGGCGAAGCTCTACGCCACACTGAAACTGGCGGGCCTGCGCGAGGCGCCGGTCCATCTGGCGGTGTTCTGCGACGAGGCGACCGAGCAGGGTTTCGGCCTCGGCGCGCGCACCATGCCCGAGACGCGGCGCTATTCGGCGGTCTGCGCGCTGCACACCTTCTGGCTCGCCGCGCGGGCCTACGGACTGGGCGTCGGCTGGGTGTCGATCCTCGATCCCACCCGGCTCGCCGAGACGCTCGAGGTTCCGCGCGAGTGGTCGTTCGTCGGCTATCTGTGCGTCGGCTGGCCGCAGCAGGAGCACCTGACGCCCGAACTCGAGCGCGCCGGCTGGCAGGCCCGCACCATCCATCCCGTGATCAGGCGGTGAAAAGCCGCCAGGCGCCGGCGCGGTTCCTTCTCCCCGCTCCGCGGGGAGAAGGTTTCGGCCCTCTCCCCGCAGAGCGGGGCGAGGGGGCGCAAGCCGCCGGGCTCTGGCGGCGTGGCCGGTCACGTCGTAACTTAGCCCCATGAGCGACGTCACGGCCATCGCAACGACGCCGGCGCGGCTGACCGCGCGGGCGCTGATCGTCGGCGACCGCATCGACACGGCCGGGCTCGAGCGGCCGGACACGATTTCGCTGCTGCCGCTCGCCTTCCGCGTCGGGGAAACGGGGATGGTCGCGCTGTTCCGCTTCGGCGTCGCGGTGATGGTCGGCCTCTCGCCGCTCGAGGAAGAGGACACGCTCGCCAAACTCAAGTCCCGGGTCTACGGCGAGCGGGCGAAGGGCGACGACGAATACGCGGTGCTCGAGGTCTCGCCCGAAAGCGACGAGCAGAAGTCGTCCGGCGGCCCGATCCAGATCAAGAACCTGTCGCCGCAGCGCTTCCTTGTCGTCGCCGACGCGCTCGCCAAGACGGTCGCGCTCGCGCGCGACGAGCGCGAGGTAAACAAGGTGTTCGACGTGATCGAGCCCTTCGCGGCCCAACTCGCAATGAGCGGCAAGACGCCGTTCCGGCGGCGCGCGATGCTCAGGCTCATCGGCCAGGCCCTGCTCGTCCAGCACCGGGTGTCGGGGCGGGTCGCGGTCGAGGAGAAGCCGGACGTGCTCTGGGACCGGCCAGACCTCGAGCGTCTCTACGCCCGCCTCGAGGACGAGTATGAGCTCAAGGAGCGCGCCGGCGTCCTCAAGCGCAAGCTCGACGTCATCGTGGAGACGGCGCACGCGCTGACCGACATCATCGACGCCGACCGGGCGACGCGGCTCGAAGCCGCGATCGTCGTTCTGATCGTGCTCGAACTCATCGCCGCGATCGTCCAGATCGCGCTCGCGCTGCAGGGGCGGTAGGGGCCCGGAGCCCGGCTTCATACGAAGGCGTGTGGATAGCCGCGGTTCCCGGTTGACCGCCGGGCGTGGGGATGGCTGGCTGTCTGAAGAACGGAGAGGCGGCATGGCGATCGAGGATGAGCTTCGCGAACGGCTGAGGAAGGTCGAGGCGCTGTTCTTCGGCGCGGCGACCGCCGGCGAACGGGACGCGGCCGGCGCCGCGGCCGAAAGGCTGAGGGCGAAGCTCGACGAGGCTGCGCGCCGCGATCCGCCGATCAACATCCGATTCACCATGCCGGATCAATGGTCCGTGCGACTGTTCGTCGCGCTCTGCCGGCGCTATGGGTTTCGTCCCTTCCGCTACCCGCGCCAGCGCAGCACGACGATCATGGTCAGGGCGCCACAACGGCTGTTCGAGGCGGTCGTCTGGCGGGAGTTCAACGAGCTGCATGCGGACCTGTCGACTTTTCTCGAGCAGACGACGGAGCGGTTGATTCGCGAGACGATCCACGACGACGTCGGCGATGCCGAGACGGCGCCCGAGCCGCTGGCGCTGGGGTAGGACGCGATTCATCGTCATCGCGAGCGCAGCGAGACGCGATCCACGTGATGAAGGACTCAGGCGCGAATTCCCGTCTCTCGGGCGCTCGGTGAGCGTCTGCCGACAGCCACGGATCCGCTTTGCCCGATTGCCGTCGAGCGTCGGCGAAGCTAGGCGTTTGCCGCATGTCGAAACACGTCTTCGTACTGACCGGCGCCGGCGTGTCCGCCGAGAGCGGGCTCGGCACGTTTCGCGACAAGAAGGGGGAAGGCATCTGGGCGCGGTTCGATCCGATGAGGCTCGCGACGCCCGAAGCCTTCGCGCGCGATCCGGCAGCCGTGCTCGCCTTCTATGACGCGCGGCGGCGCAACTTGCGGAACGCCAGGCCGAACGCGGCGCATTTCGCGCTGGCGCGGCTCGAAAGGGCGCTCGCCGCCGGGGGCGGCCGCCTGACGCTCGTCACGCAGAACATCGACGACCTGCACGAGCGGGCGGGCTCGACAGAGGTCATCCACATGCACGGCGAGTTGCTCAAGGCCCGCTGCGAGGCGTGCGGCTCCGTGCGCTTGTGGCCGGACGACCTCGCTCCTTCACACGCCTGCCCCGACTGCGGCCGCGCCGGGTCCTTGCGGCCGAATGTCGTCTGGTTCGGCGAGATGCCGCTCCACATGGACGACATCGACCACGCCTTGCGTCGCGCCGACCTTTTCGTCGCGATCGGCACCTCGGGCGCGGTCTATCCGGCGGCGGGCTTCGTCGCCGACGCGCGCGCCTACGGCGTGCCGACCTGCGAAATCAACCTCAACGCGGCCGACAACGCTTTTTGTTTCGACGAGGCGCGCTATGGCCCGGCGAGCGAGACGGTTCCGGCCTGGGTTGAGGAATTCCTCGGAACGTGATCGAAAGAGAGCGGGGGCGCGAGTTTGGCCGCGCCATCCGCGCCGTCGGCGTAATGACCTTCCGCGCGGCAGGGGTTGTCGGACCTAGGCCGGATCGAACGCGTTGGCGACGGACCCCTTGATCCGCTTCAGCTTCATTTCGGCCAACGGCGTCACGCTGCACTGCGCCGAGGCGGGTCCGGACGACGGGCCCCTGGTCGTGCTCCTTCACGGCTTTCCAGAATTCTGGTTCGCCTGGCGCGAGTATTTCCAGCCGCTGGCGAAACAGGGCTTTCGCGTCGTCGCGCCGGACCAGCGCGGCTACAACCTGAGCAGCAAGCCCGAAGGCATGGAGGCTTATCGGCTCGAAGCCGCCGCGGCCGACATCTTCGCCCTGGCCGACGTCCTGGGGCGCGATCGGCTGCACGTCGTCGGGCATGACTGGGGCGCGTTGGCCGCCTGGACGATGGCGAGCCTCGAGCCGAGGCGGCTTCTCAGCGCGGCGATGCTGCAGGCGCCCCATCCGGCAATCTGGCTTCACGCCATGCGCACCAATCCGGACCAGCGGCAAAGGAGCCGTTACGTGCAGATCCTGCGGCTGCCCTGGCTATCGGAAATGACGCTGAAGATCGCCAACTATTCGGCGCTCGCGCGGGCGTTCAGGACTTCGACCCGCCGCGACGCCTTCACCCCGGAGATCCTCGGAATCTATCGCGAAGCCTGGCGCCAGCCGGGCGCGATCACCGGCATGCTGAACTGGTATCGCGCGCTGTTTGTCGCCGAGCCGCCGACGCCTGCCCCGGAGAGCCTGATTCCGCCGACGCTCGTCCTCTGGGGCGACAAGGACGACTTCGCCGTTCCCCGGCTCGCCGACGACAGCGCCGCTTTGTGCAAGAACGCCCGCCTCCGGCATCTGCCGCAGGCGACCCACTGGATCATCCACGACGCGCCGGATGTCGTTCGCGACGCGCTGCTCGACCATCTGTAGCGGCGGCAAGCCCGCCTCAGCGGACCGGCTCCACCGCCGGAAAGGTCCAGGCGCCGGAAAGGATTTCCGGCCGGGGGCGGTAGAGGCGTACCATATAGCTCCAGTCCGGTGGGGTCGGCAGGCAGTTCGGAATCTTGCCGTCGCAGCCGCCGAACTGCACGGCGACGGAGCCGTCGGGGGCGGGCTTCGCGGTGACGCTGTTGACCGTGTAGGCCTTCTGCGGATTGGGCGCGAAGCGGCCGTCGGCGTCATAGACGCTGATCGACCACAAGCCGTCGACGGGAACGTCCTTGACCGTCATCCGTTGGACGGTCCTGCCGTCGTTGCGGGCGGGCGCGACGTTCAGATAGAGGGCGTCCTTCTCGGGAATGCCGCCCCAGGCGGCGCCCGAGCCGATCAGGCGCCTGACCGGGTCGACTTCGCCCCGCGGCCCGAACATGCCCTTCGCGTCGGGCAACGTGTCGGCGAGCACGATCAGCGCCGTGCGCACGTCGACCTGGGTCGAGGCGTCCCAGTTCGTCGGGTGAAAGACGCCGGGGCCGCCCGGCTGCTCGACCTTGATCGCGTCCTGCAGGGCGTTGACGGCCGCGACGTCCTTCGGATCGCCGGCGTCGACGAAGATGCGCACCGCGGCGAGAACGTAGCGCGTGCCGATCTTTTCCTTGGTCAGCGTATAGCGGCCCGGGCCGTAAACGACCTCGGGCGTGTAGGCGTCCTCGTCCACCGCCTGCATCGACATGAAGCGCTTCCCGGCGTCGGGAAGCGTGATCGTCACCGGGCCGGCGTCAAGATCAAACACCGCGCCGGAATAGAGCGTGTCGCGGTTCATCCGCGTGACGGTCTGCCGGTCGAGCGCGGTCGGCTCGCGGGGGTGGAGGAATTTCCCGAGCCCCCCGTCCTTGACGGCGCTGGCGAAGTAAAGGTCCAATTCGGCGCGCGGAAAATTGTCGGGCGTGACGGCGACGGCAGGCTCCGGCGGACGATGGGGCGCTGCTCCGGCCAGGGGCGCCGCCGCGGCGAGCAGCAGAACGAACTTCATCGGCGCCTCCTTGACGAGCCCCAACGCGAGCGGACCTCGAGGCCGCTAGCGGCGAATTCTGTCGGTTTGACGATGGGCGGGCAATGACGACTAGCGCAGGCGCCTGGCGCGTGTGCGACATCTCCGCGCACAACGTCACTTCAAGCATCATCGGCGCGCAAACCTCCGCCAAGCGGAGCGCCTGACGCCGCGGCGCCCGGCGGACCGCCGACAGCCTCCGGCTTGCTGGCGTCGAGCCGGAATTTCAGATAGTCGGCGGCCAGGACGGGCGGGTAGCGGACGGGTTCGCCTGGGCCGATGCAGGACGGGATGACCGCGACTTCCGCTCGCGGGTTGGGATCGTAGAAGAAGGCGATCGAGTAGCGTTCGCGGGCGCTGCGATTGACGATGCAGTGGGGGGTCGAGACGTAGACGTCGTTCGTCCAGCGCATCAGGCAGTCGCCGATATTGACGACGAAGGCGCCGGGGGAGGGCAGGGGCTTCGATCCACGCGTCGGCCCGAGTGCGCACTTCGAGGCCGCCGACGTCGTCGGTCGCGAGCAACGTCAAGTTGTCGTAGTCGGTGTGTGCGCCCGCGCCGATCGGATCGCCAACTGCGGACGAGGCGGCCGGATAGCGGAGGAGCCGCAAGGTCGCCACCGAGATCGATGATCGGCAGCTCTCGCGCCATGCTCGAATCCTCCTTCAGCAGTACCCGAGGCGGTTGCGGTCATGGCACGCGCTTCTCCGAGAGCCGTTGCCGGGAAACACGGGAGGAGACCTTGGGCTCCGCGAACCTGTCCACGAAACGACAACGGATAGCCGAACTGGCGAGGACGACGGCGGGGACATCATCACCTCCGTGCGCTTCTCGACAGGCGAGTCACGGACGGCGTCCTCTACGCCAACGCGAGCGAAACTCTTCCGTGAAGAACCGGATGCGGGAAAGCTGCACGTCCGGGTCTGTGAGCTTGCGGGAGAAGGTGGCGCGAAGCGCCCGGATGAGGGGTCCGGCGCGCCGAAAGGCGCGCCCTGGTGATGAGCGCCTTGCGGCGCGGACCCCTCACCCCCAACCCCTCTCCCGCAAGGGGAGAGGGGCGCGCAGAGATGCGGCCGTCTTCGATCGTGACGTCGACCGGCGCGCCGGCCGGCCGTCGGTCGGTAACAACACGACGCCTGACAACCGCCCGCTCATGCCTCAGGGCTCGTCGATCACGCTGATGTGGGCCGCGACGATCCGCCAGCCTTCCGGAAACCGGATCCAGGTCTGCATCTGCCGCCCGATCTTGGCCGGCGCGCCGTCGCGCCGGAACAGCGTCGCCGCGATCGCGCAATCGCGGCCGTAGGTGATGATCCGGGTCTTCTCCAGTTTTCGCGCGAGGCCCGCGGCCGGCCGGGCGCGCGGCGCGGAAGGCCTTGATCGCCTCGTAGCCATAGAGATTTTCGCCCGCGCCGTAACGGATCGCGGCGTCGCTTTCGACGAAGAAGCGATCGAGCGCCGCGACGTCGTTCGAGACGAGCGCACGCTCGTACTCGGCGAAGAGGGCTTCGACTTCGGCCTTAATCTGCGGATCGTCGACGATCATGGCCATCGGGACCGCTTCGATTCCGAAATCGTTTCCTCAGGCGAAGGGCGCGACCGGGGCGCGGACGACGCCGTCCCGCTCGAGGGCGCGCGCGACTCGGAGCGCGAGATCCTCGCACCAGGGAGGGGCGATGATCTGCACGCCGATCGGCAGCTTTTCACGCTCGGTCCAAACGGGGACCGCCGCCACCGGCAGACCGATGAAGGAGATTGGCTGCGTGAAGATGCCGATGTTGGGCCTGACCAGCAATTCCTTGCCGTCGAGGACAAAGGTCTTCTGGCCGATCTTCGGCGCGCGGCAGGGGGTCGCCGGCGCAAGCAGAATGTCGACCTGGCGAAAGAGCGCCAGCGCCTGCGTTCGGAAACGGCGGCGGAACTTCTGCGCCTCATGGATCCAGGCGCCCGGCAGCATCGCTCCGGCGATCAGCCGGTCCCGCACGTCCGGGTCGAAGTCGGCCGCGCGGGTCTGCAGGCGGCGAAGGTGCAGCGCGGCGCCCTCGACCATGGTGATGAGATAGGCCGCGGCGCGCGCCTTGTCGGCTTCGGCCAGTTCGACGACCCGCTCCGCCTTCAGCGCCCGCGCGACTGCATCGACCGCGGCGAAGGCGCTCGCGTCGGCTGAGCGGGCGAAATAGCCGCCGAGCCGAGCGATGCGCAAGTCCGCAACGCCCTCGTCGAGGGTCGGCGTCGCTGTAGTGGCAGAAACCTCCGACTGCGCCGGATCGGCCGCGTCGCGGCCGAGCATCGCGTCGTAGGCGAGGGCGAGATCGTGCGCCGAGCGCGCGAATGGGCCGAGATGATCGAGGCTCGCGACGAACGGGAAGGTTCCGGCGCGCGACAGGCGCCCGTAGGTCGGCTTGAGGCCGAACACGCCGCAGAACGAGCTCGGCACGCGGATCGAGCCGTTGGTGTCCGACCCGAGCGCGATCGGAACGAGGCCGCCGGCGACCGCCGCGCCCGAGCTCCCGGAAGACCCTCCCGTCATGTGCGCCAGATCGTGCGGATTGCGTGACGGGCCGTCGTGGGCGTTCTCTCCGGTGAAGTCGTAGGCGTATTCGCCCATGTTGAGCGCGCCAACGAGGATCGCGCCAGCTTTCTCGAGCCGCGCGACGAGCGTCGCGTCGTTTTCAGCCGGAGGCCGCTCGCGGTTGATTTTCGAGCCCGCCCGCGTCGGCAGGCCCTCGACGTCGAACAGGTTCTTGACGGCGAAGGGCGCGCCGGCGAGCGGGCCGAGCGCCTCGCCCCGCGCCCGAGCCGCGTCGTCGGCCCTGGCGAGCGCCCGCGCTTTCGTCACGTCGGTGAAGGCGCCGAACGCGGCGTTCCTCGTCTCGATGCGCGCGAGCGCAGCCTCAGTCACTTCGCGCGCGCTCGCCCGGCCGCGGCTGATCGCCGCCGCGATCGCTTGCGCCTGGCCGTCGAGAAGCTCGGCGGTCACGCGACGAACACCGGCGCGGGCTCCTCGTCGTCGCCGATCGGCTGGGACAGGAGCAGCTCCGCCTGCTCGGCTGCGATCCTCAGATGTACGACGGTCTCAGCGCGCGACTCAGGCGTCAGCGTCAGCCCGAGCAGCGGCGACATCGCCTCGATGAGGGCTACGGGATCGAAAGGAGCCGCGGTCATGAAGGGCATTCTTCAACGCCGACACAGGCGCTGTCCAGTCCTCAACTTTCGGCGCGGCGCCCGTTTGTTGGGCCATCAGAGACCAGCTTTTTCGCCCCGTGGCCTTTCCAGCGCGAAGCGGCGGACAAGCCTGCCTCTTGCATCGGCGGGAGAAATCGGCAGCGTTGATCGACCTCGGCCGCCGACGGGAGTGCATGCCTGATGACCGATACGATCGCGACGCTTCTCGCCGCTCACGCCGAGGGGAAGCCCCTCGCCCTGACGATCGAACAGACCTACGATCGGATCGAGCGCCACGGCGATCCGGCGCTCTTCATAAGTCTGCGGCCGAAGTCCGAGGCGTTCGCAATCGCCCAGCGCCTGCAGGCGGAGGGGCCCGAGGGCAGGCGGCTCATCGGCGTCCCGTTCGTCGTCAAGGACAATATCGACGTCGCCGGCCTGCCGACGACGGCGGGCTGTCCCGCTTTCGCCTATCGGCCCGAAAGATCGGCGTTCGTGGTCGAGCGGCTCGAGCGCGCCGGCGCAATCGTCGTCGGCAAGACCAACCTCGACCAGTTCGCCACCGGACTCGTTGGCGTGCGCTCGCCGTATGGCGTTCCGCGCAACGCGCTCCGCGCCGAGCTCATCCCCGGCGGATCGAGCTCGGGCTCCGCGACCGCGGTCGGGGCGGGGCTCGTCCCCTTTTCGCTCGGCACCGACACCGCCGGGTCGGGCCGCGCGCCGGCGGCTCTGAACGGGATCGTCGGACTGAAGCCCTCCTTAGGCGCCCTGTCTGCGTCCGGGGTCGTGCCGGCCTGCCGCACGCTCGATACGATCTCGATTTTCGCCCTCGACACCGCCGACGCCTTCGCCGTCTTCGAGACGGCGTGCGCATACGATCCGCAGGAACTTTATTCGCGGCCCTTTCCGCCGCCCGTCCTGTCTGGCGCGCCCGGGGGACTCCGCTTCGGCGTTCCGCGCTCCGGTCAGCTCGAATTCTTCGGCGACGCTGAGGCGGAGGCGGCCTTTGCGCGCGACGTCCGCGCGGCGGAAGCGCTCGGCGGGCGCGTCGTCGCGTTCGACTTCGCGCCTTTCGCCGAGGTCGCGCGTCTTCTCTACGAGGGCCCATGGGTCGCCGAGCGCTACGCCGCGACGAAGGCGCTGATCGAGAAGGACTCTGGCGCTTTGCATCCGGTGACCCGGGCGATCATCGAGGGGGCGCGGAAATTCGACGCGGTCGCGACGTTCGAGGCGTTCTACGAGCTCGCCGACTCGAGGCGACGGACGCTCGGCGCATGGGCCGATTTCGACGTAATGTTGGTTCCGACCATTCCGCGCCCCTACACGGTCGCTGAGGTCATGGGCGATCCCGTGCGCCTCAACTCCCGGCTCGGAACCTACACCAATTTCGTCAACCTGCTCGACCTCAGCGCCGTCGCAACGCCATCCGGCATGCGCCGCGACGGGCTGCCGTCGAGCCTGACCCTGATCGGCCCTTCGGGCGCCGACGGCCTCCTCGCGGGCCTCGCCGCGGAAATCCAGTCCCGCTCGGGCGCGCCGATGGGCGCGACCGGGCTCGTCGTTCCGCCGCGTAATGCCGCGGCGGCGGGCCCGCCGCACGGGCGGATCGCCGTCGCGGTGGTCGGCGCGCATCTCGCCGGACTGCCGCTCAACCACGAGCTCATCGAGCTCGGCGGCGCGTTGCTCCGCGAAGCGGAGACGACCAAGGACTATCGCCTCTATGCGCTGCCGGGCTCGCAACCGCCGAAGCCGGGCCTCCTGCGCGTCCCCGACGGCGCGGGGGCCGCCATCAGGCTCGAGCTCTGGACGCTGGACGCCGCAAGCTTCGGGGCCTTCGTCGCGAAGATTGCCGCGCCGCTCGGCGTCGGGACGATCCGGCTCGGCGACGGATTGAGCGTCAAGGGCTTCTTGGTCGAGGCGGAGGCGGTGAAAGGGGCCGAAGACGTATCGAGGTTCGCGGGGTGGAGGGCGTACTTGGAATTCCGCGAAGCCAAGCGCCGGCTCTGACGACGCCGACTCTGTCCCAAGAGACGATAACGCGCAAGCCGTTTGCCCGCGCCCTCATGCCTCAAGGAGCCCGCGAAGCGGGCGTCTCGAAGAGCCTGCCCCGAGCTTGTCGAGGGGAGGAGGGGGCGCCAAGCCGGGCCAGCGAGCATCCTTCGAGGCCCTTTGCCTCACGGCAAAGGGCGCCTCAGGATGAGAGCGGAGGAGGGTTGCTTCTGCTCTTGGCGACCGCCTTGGGAGTTACCAAAGACGAGCAAAGGGAACGCCCCGGCGCTCCTGCGCGGCGGTCGCGCAACGAACCGTCGGGCGGTCAGGCGCCGGCGTGATCGGCGCGGGTCAGGCGAAAACGCTGACCTTTGCCGAGAAGGACGCCGTTTTTTCCGGCGATGGCGAGCTCCAGGCTTTCCGCGATTCGTCGAGCCCGTTCGATGAAATGTCCCGCCGCGTTCTCAGGGCACGTCTGGCGCGCCGTCTCCTCGAACAATTCCAGCCAGCGATCGAAATGCCGGGCGTCGACCGGGAGCGGCAAATGCTTCTCCATCGGCTGGCCATGATACCGCCCCGACATCAAGGCGACCGACGACCAGAAGGCGCACATGCGCTCCAGATGCAGGTCCCAGTCCTTGATGCGCCCGGCGAAAATGGGACCCAGAACGGCGTCGGCGCGCGCGCGGTCGTAGAACGTGCGGACGAGGCGATCGATCATCGCTTCGTCGATGCCGGTCCGCTGAACGATGCCCGCCGTCGCCTGCGCCCGGCGCGATTGAAGATCCATGTCGGCCTGAAGTGGTAATTAAGATGCCACTTACCACGGCCACGCGGTCCTCGCAATCGTCGTCTTCGTCCACAATCCCGCATCTAATTCGTGAGCACGGGCGAAACGGGCGGTGGAGCGGGCGGATTTCGGCCGCGGCCGCGGGTCGAGGCGGGTACGAGACGAGCATGCTCGCGCTATGGTTGTAGGCGACCGCCCTCCTGCATCGTTGACGAGTCCCGCCCCGATCCTGCGGTCACGGCTACGCCGTGGCCGGCCGAGCCCGGCGGCGTTTGCAGGACTGGAGGAAGAAGCCGGGCGATCATCCGCTCGGCGCCCTGCAGGGAAAGGATGGCGGCGCGCGCGACGAGCGGTAAGGGATCGTTGAAGGCTTGGCGTGATCGGGGCCTTCTTGGCTGGGGAACCTGGATTCGAACCAAGATTAACGGGGTCAGAGTCCGCTGATCTACCGTTGAACTATCCCCCAACGACCGCGTCCAGAAATGCGCAGGCGCCGTCTTGAGCGACGCCGGGGCGCGACGCCTGAGTTTCGTCTCAGGTTCCCAATCGGCTCTGAGCGGGAAGTCGAGCGACCATCGGCCGCAATCACCCTGCGGAGGCTAACGATTACCTGATGCCGAGGAGGCCGTTCAGCGCGCTGATCACGCCGGGCGTAACCGACTTGTTCGCTGCGCGCCGGGCGTACGTCATCTCCGTTTGGGTCAGCTTCGCCTGATCTTGGGCGACGATCGCCTGCAACGGAGTGTTGGTCGGATCTTTCGCCAGCGCCGCTTGCGCAGCGTCGAGGGTCGCCTCCGCGGCCCGAACAGGTCTGGCGTAAGTCGCGATCCTGCCGACGCGCGACTGCGGGTTGGCATGGTTAAGCGCAGTCTTTGACGCATGGGCTGCGTTCAAGCCGCCGAGCGCGCTGCTGACGTCGCCGTGGCTGTCCCCGTGGCTCGCGCCGGCTGCTGCGCTCGCTGCGGAGGCTGACGGCCCGTTGCCGTTGCCGGGGCCGTTTCCGTTGCCGCCGCCGGGGCCATTTCCGCCGCCGTTGCCGCCGCCGGGGTGCGCAACGGCTTGATCGCCGCCAATGCCTACACACGTCAGAACGGGCGGAACTGCAAGCGCAGTCGCCGCCAAGATCGCAAGACGCCGATTTTCACGCTATGAGGCTTCGCAAAAGTCGTCATAACTGGCTGTCCTTTCAGCATCGTTGGATTTCTGAGTCGGAAGTCGAGGATCAACCCGAGCAGTGAGGACTCAGTTCCGGACTTTGGCGTATTGGTGGGGCTACGGCAGGCTCGCGCGACCTCCACCCCGCCATTACGAGCTCGCGCTCGCCGTCGGCGTCGACGCGAACGATCGGCGCGTGTTGTCCGCACGGTCGTGCCTTACGCTAGAGAGATCGCGGATCGCGGACTGGCCCTTGGTCACGGAATGGAGGTTGCACACGGCAACTCATTCATGCAGCAATCGACCAGGCTTGAAAACGGTCACCGGACGCCTGTCCACTCTCGCCTCGGTTGCCTTAGGGATCCATCCGAACGGGGAGTGACCGGCCGGTCGAACGACATGATCAGATTGGTTCGCCTTGGTGGCCGGCACTCCCATTGGAATGCGTGGCCGGCTTCGTCGGAATCCGCACTCATGGATCAAAACTCGCGCTCGAAGGTCATCGTCGAGTCCGGCAGCCCCTCGGCGACCGGTCTCGACCGGCCAGGAACGCCACACGGGCCATTCCGCCGTCTTATGCGTCGCTTCATTTTTTTCTTTTCCTATACCCCAACTTATTGAGAAGCCGAGAAA
Organism: uncultured Alphaproteobacteria bacterium; assembly: GCA_963758335.1. Taxonomy (GTDB): domain Bacteria; phylum Pseudomonadota; class Alphaproteobacteria; order Rhizobiales; family Beijerinckiaceae; genus Roseiarcus. The sequence continues at coordinate 445,818 of CAVWVF010000007.1, forward strand.
CTCCTTGACGTTGCGGACGAACAGGATTCGTCTGGGGATGTGATTCGCGGCGGATTTCTCTCAGTCTGACGACCGGCGGGCCCTAACCGGGCTTGCTCGGGATGGACTTGCGGAGCATCGCGTGGCCCGCCGAGCCAACGCCGTCGTCCTTCTCGACCAGGGCTGGAGCTGCGAGCGGGTCGCGGCGGCGTTGTTGCTGGACGACGACACGGTTCGCGATTGGCATCGGGCCTATGAGCGAGGTGGCGTCGAGGGGCTGAAGAGCTTTGGCCACGAAGGCGGCAGCAGCCTCCTCACCGACGAGCAGGCAATTGCTCTGGGCAATTGGATCGATGCTCATTGCCCCCGCAGCACCCGGAAGATAGGGGCTTGGCTAAAGCGCTCATTTGGGCTGAGCTATAGCCATTCGGGGCTGATCGCGTTGCTGCATCGCTTGGGCTTTGACTACCGCAAGCCGGAACGGGTGCCGCGCGCCCTCGACGACGCCAAGCAGCAAGCCTTCATCGACGAATACGAGAACCTGCTCAACACGATGGGCGTCGATGAGGCCGTCGTCTTCGTCGATGCGGTTCATCCGACCCATCAGGTGAGGCCGGCTGGCTGCTGGGCCCGCAAGGACGTCGCCCTCGCGGTGGAGCAGACGACGGGCCGTGACCGGCTGAACATCCACGGCGCCATCAATCTCGAAACCGGCCAGACGCAGATTCTCGCGGTCGAGAAGGTCAACGCGCTGAGCTTCATCAAGCTATTGGGCGAGATCGAGGGCACGCATACCGCGATGCGCCTCATCCACGTCTTCGTCGACAACGCCAGCTATCACAAGGCTGACCTCGTCAAAGAATGGCTTGCGGCGGCCGGGCGCAAAATCGTGCTGCACTTCCTTCCGCCTTATTGTCCCCATCTCGATCCCATCGAACGGTTGTGGGGCTTGATGCACGAAAACGTCACCCACAACCGGGATTACAAGACCTTCAACGAATTCCGCCGGGAGATCATAAAATTCCTCCGGCATACCGTGCCCAAACGCTGGAAACGGTTCTGCGACCGAATCAGCGACAATTTCCGCGTGATCCACCGCGCCGATTTTCGGGTTATCGCTTAGCCGGCGTATATCATCTGATTCTCAACCGCCGAGGCATCCGAACCACCCGGGCGGCAGGCTTTCGCCTTCGTGTACGGCCGACAGTGTTTCATCCACGCTTTTTCCTCAGCAGCGAGTATTTCGCCGAGTTTATCGACGGGTTGGATCTGAGAGGCAAAAGCGTCGCGGATGTCGGCACAGGCTCCGGCATCCTGGCTCTTGCGGCTGCTCGCGCCGGAGCAGCAAGCGTTTTGGCTCTCGACATCAATCCCAATGCGGTGCTCTCCGCGCGGGAGAACGCACAGGCGAATGGCTTTGGTGACCGTGTAACGGCCGGCTGTATGGATCTTCTCGCTGAAGTTCCGCCGCACCCCCTTTTCGACGTAATTCTATCGAGTCCGCCCAAACACGCAGGCGAGCCGCGCGATCTCGCTGATCGCGGATGGCACGCCGGTCCGCAGTATCGCAATGTGGCGGGCTTGTTCAACCAAGCCCGCGAGCGGCTCAAGCCCGATGGCCGCCTGTACGTAATGGTGTCATCGGATTCCGATCTCGACTTGCTTGGCCGGTTAATCAATGAAGCTGGTTTCCGCGCTCGCCTCGCCGTTGAGCGCTCATTCTATATCGAGTCGATGCTTCTCTACGAGCTGCGCCTGCAATAGTCCAACCGCGCAATGACATCCGAAAGGAAAAGCGCGAGAGATTGGAAAACTGGCGCATGCGGGTGGCTGCATGCACAGGTGTTATCGGCGCTCTCATCAAATTCGTATCCATAGACACTTGCATATTTTCCATTCTGATCGCCGATCACGATCGCCTCTTCGGGAGCGCGACGCGCATTGGGCCGGAGTGTCGTTCCCATTCTACCGGATGAGGTCAAGCTGAGGACTCACGTCGAACGACATCTAGGTAAATATGCAAGTGTCCCCGTAATCCCGTAATTCGCCGTAATTCGTATCACGAAACCCGAGTGCGCGCCTGACGCCGCGCCCTCGACAGGCTCGCCGCAGATTTGCGCGAGCTGACGAAGCGCCGGAAGCAGACGCCGTCGGAGATGCTGCTCGCGAGCGGCGCGACGAGCGGTGAACACGCTCGTCATCGACGCCAGCATCGCGTCAAATGGGTTGTCGACGAAGACGGGACGCCGCAAGCGCTAAAACTTCGCCAGCGCGCGAAGCTGATCGCGCCCGAGCTCCTGGTCGCCGAATGTGCGACTACTCTGCGGAAGAAGGTCCGACGCGACGAGCTGTCCAACGAGGAAGCCCTTCTCGCAACCCGGCTCCTGTAATCCGCCGACATCGGGCTGTCGCCAACGCGCATGCTGCTGGAGCCCGCGACACGCATCGCGATCGAACTCGATCATCCGGCATACGAGTGCATCCATCTCGCCCTGGCGGCCGAGCGCGATTGCCGGTTTGTGACGGCCGACAAGACCCTGCTGCGCAAGCTGGATCCGGGCCGGCAACCGACCCTTCGCACACGGGCGATCGCGTTGACTGAGGCCGATGCGCTATAGGCGCGCGCCGCGGCGAAATTTGACTTTCACTCTTAGGGCATGTGGAACGAGGCGCGGCCGATGTTCGAATTTGGGCCGTCGATCCGAGCCTTGGAGCCGAAGGAGCGGGGAGCCGAACACGTTGCGACGGCTCCGCCGCTGGCGCTCGGAGACCGAACTTCGGCGAGCTGTCGATCCCGACGCGCCGTTGCCGGACGCCGACCCTAAAACAAGTCGGGCCGGGGCAAATGCACTCGCCTCGGCCCGAACTTCCAGAGGGACCGCGTCCGCCTTCGGTGAAGGCTGTTGGTCCGGGTAACCACTCTGACACGTCATACTTGCACATCGCAGCATGCGCGTATTGATCTGCGTCAATGGCCGAGGTTGTGGCCTCACTTCGGCTTCCACTCGCTCGCCATCCACTGCGCCTCGGCGATCTGAGCAGGCGTCATCTTGGCGACCGCCACCTCGAAGTAGCGTCTCGACCCAACGAAATCCTTTTCCCCCATATCACCCGTCCTAGCCGAACCGCTCTCAACGAATCACGTCGGTGAGCGCAACGAGGGCATTGAGCACGTCCGAGTTCGGGCAGTAAGCTTCCCACATTGTGGTGTTAGGATCACGCTTCAAATCCAGCGCACATGGCTCCCGATCGCTGCAACTCGGGCATTTTCTCTTGATGTTGTCAAACACTTCGGCGAATTCGCGCCCGATCGCATCGACGTCAAGCCCCAAGATTTTCATCCGGTGCCGTAGAAGATCATCGACTTCGTCGCGCGTCGCGGGCTTCCCTATTGAATGAACATAGTCGATCTGCATCAGTTCCTCCCTTGTTCCTTCACCTTCATGACACCCCGAAAAATCGCATTCGTGCATTGACGTAGATCAATCGCCATTGCGAAGGCGGTCGGTGATGCGCAGTCCGGCCTCATTTCGGGAAATGTGCAAGTGTCCCCGTAATTCTTTTCCAACTGACGAGGGACGCGCGTATAGCGAGGGCCAAGGGCGGTGGCGATCATGGTTTTGCTCGTCGGCGAGGCCGACCGCTCGCGGCGCTGGTTTTGAGGCGTTTGGAGGTGGCACCGATCGATATCCGCATCCACGCTTGCCAATCGACTTGCTCGTCCTCGATAAACTCCAGCCGCTCGTGGTGGTTGGTCTGGTAAATCATGAGATTGTCGCAAGACCAGCGGGCAGACGGCGCAATCAGGCCGTCAAGCCCGAGGAATGCGAGCGCCGCGCCGATGTTCTGTGTCAGGTCATAGTCGCGTTCGCCGTAGCGCGCCATATCGACGCAAAGTGCTTCGAGGTCGACGCGCGCAGCGCAGCGTCTGCTTTGTGGAGACGCCAAGCCGCGAAACTTTGAGCGGCTTAGATGGCAACGGCACTAACAGAGTCAGATAGGACACAACTTCGGCAAGAGCGCCGTCCCGCTCCATGCTGGTATAGAGAACAGGCACATCGACGCCATCTCGTGCCGGTGGCGACCACCGCCCCCCGTTGAACGAAAAAGCCAACGGATCTGCGCTAACGCCGGTTGCCCGAAAAGCTTCGCCTTCGAATCGTTCAACGGCGAATGCGCTAAGCTGATCGACGAGGCCTTGATCGTGAATTATGCCTCGCCCGCAGTTTAGAAATGAACCGCGTCGCGAAGCTGGCCCACCAACCGCATGACTTCATCAATTCGCCCTGCACGGATCAATTGGGCAGGCAACTCGCCCGCCAGCAACTTTTGCGGCGCAAAAATCCATTGTCGCGCTTCGTTTGGCTCGTAGAAATCCGCAAGCTGGTCGATGATGTATTCCAGCTCCAGCAGCGTCTTTTCCGTAGTGGCGTGCGGATAGGCGCGGCCCTGATTCCACCGCGAGACGGTTTCCGGCCTCGTGCCGAGAAGATTGGCGACCTCGATATTTTTCATCGCTCCCTTAGCACGGAGCGAATCCAGCTTTCTGGCGACCGCGCTTGTTGTCATAACCTCAACCTCCACCCGCGCATGATCGTTTTCTCTCCCCCCGCATTACTCACCCACGCTTCCGCGCGCCCAACGGCGCGGCGGAGGCACGGCGACAGATCTGGACTTGGCGTTTTCGACGAGGTGCGCCATCATCTGGCGGAAGCGGCTCATTTCCCGCTGCTTGTCCTGGAGGGTCTTCGCCAGATCCACGTCGGCAATCGGCAAAGCCGCCGCGCGCGCGACGTCGTCGGATACCCGCCGCACGCTTTGGTTCAGATACTGACTGGCGCGCAGGCTTTGAGGCACAGCACCCAGTCGCTCGATTTCCCGCGCGCGCTGATAGATGGCGTGGCGGGCAGGATGGTCCAGCATGTCGCCGATGCCGTGCGGGCAGAAATGCGTATCTCGGCAGCCGCACATCGCCTTGATTCTTGGCGATTCCACGAAAAGCTCCCGTGCCGTCTTAGGCTTTAGCAGAAGATCGAGTTGGGAAATGTAGACCCGCCAACTCGGTCCGCCGCTTCCCTTGACGCGCGGGCTACGCCAACCCGAAGACGTGAAAATCTGCTGCATCGTGACGCCGTGAGCGATGCCCCCGACCGCGCCGAAGGCCGCTGCGCCAAGGCCCGGCAGTCCTCCTATATGATCGCCGACGAGCGGCAGCCCGCGTTCATGGAATTCCTGGCAGGCGTCGATATATGCGGCCACCTTTTCTCCAGTGGCGTCGTCGCCGAAGTTTTGGACCTTCAGCCAGATAGCGCTGCAAGGCGCATCGGCGAGCGCCGCGATCACAGCGCGGCGTTCGACAGTGTTCCGCAACACGGTCATGGGGACCGCGAGAGAGTAGATCAGGTCTAGTTCCTTGCCGCCTCTCGTGATCTCGTCCGCCGTCCAGTTCATCATGGCAATGTCGCGGCTCAGCCACGGATCATTCGGGCCATTCAGCAGATGCGTCGGGCCGAGAATCTGCGTAAAGCCGTCGTTCGCGGCGGCTTCCACGATCTGCGCCGCGCGCCGCCGCCCCTCGTTGCTGTCAAAATCGGTTATGTTGTGGTGCCGCTCCAGTCCCCAAGGTAGCGCTGCCAGTCCTTCGGAATGGGCGCCGGGAAAACCCATTTGCTGGATTTTTGGGTCGAGAATCACATCGAAGTGGCGTTGCCGTGCCTCCGTTATCAGGTCTTTGTGGCGCTCGACGTGTCGATCACGAAGCCGAAGATGCCCTCTTCGCCCGTGCGGATTAGATGCAACAATTCGACGTGGTCGTTGCGCGCCCCACCGGCACGAAGAACCCCAGCCCTTCGGGGCCGGAGCGCTGCGAACGCGAGCGCGGCAGGTGGATCACATTGGACGACATGGATGACTACCTTCAAAATACCATTATCATTGACCTTTTAGTTGCGCAAGCGACTGATGAAAAACTTGACATTTTCGTTGATCTTCGCATCGTGCGGTCGCGAACATCTTCGGCGCATGGCCATATGCCGCGACGACGGTAGCGTGAGCTATTCCGAGCATCACAGCGGAACATGCTCGCATCATCACGGCGTCGAACGTTGGGAATGAGCGCGGCGGGACCGGTTCGGCGCCTGCTCGCCGACGTCATCAAGCGCGCCAGCAAGGCGTTTCGGGAAATGCGGCAGCTCGGGATCGTCGTTTCTATCTCCGTTGAGGGCCGGAATTTCGTTTGGGCGATTTCTATGAGACAGACAAGATGGGCGCTAAGGGCGCTAAGGATTGATGGCTTGTGGATGCATTGCGGCTAGCTTCGATGGGAGCGTAAACGCGTAGATTAGAAATAACTCAGTGAATTGATGAACATCCGTCGCCTCTTGTTTAGTGAAAGGATCGTCCTCGCGGGCAGCGTCTTTGCCAAATCGCCTGATTTGGTGCGCCCATTCTTTCAATTCTGGTGTTACTCCAGTTGAAGCAGGCAGGTTGTCTATCCTTAATTGTAAGGCCCTTACTACTATGGTCAAGAATTTTAAGTCCAATGTCTAGAGATTTCCTAAACATTGTGCCAGCGCTGTCCCAGTTATGTCTTTGGAACGCGTCGCACACTTGAGCAAAAAAATTCTTTACGTTAGCAGGAAGCCTTTTTGGATAATTTGGGGCTGTCGGTCTAGGGTACACATTGTTTAGGCGTGTTGACGCACGCTGACCTTGGGCTCGTCGCTATTTCAAATGGGTGAATTAGCGAGCACGTCACCGGCGATGAGGTAGACGATGGCTTTGAGGTTTCGTTTGGTTCGGTAGCCCTTGGCCTTGCGCTTGGCGGCCTGGACATTGCCGTTGATCGCCTCCAGAACGCCATTGGAAAGGCCGGTGGCGATCGATCTGAGGATGCCTTCCGACTTCGCCGTGATCGTCTTGGCCAGCTTCTTCATCGGCGCGAGGTCGCAGACTTGAACCCAGGCGTTCCAGCGGTCGAGGAAACGCCGAGCCGATTTGACGCTCATCGTGAACAGCTGTTGCAGGTTCATGCGGATCTGCATCGCTTGGATCGTGTCGAGGTTCTGCGCTTCCAACCGAGAGAGCGCCTCCTTTTCCTCCTGCGTCAGACGATCGACGTTCTTCAGGAAGATGTAGCGCCGGCCCTTGATCTGGAAGTTGTTCCGCGCCTCCTCGCGCCGCACCTGGTCGACGGCCTCGTTGGCGAGTTTGATGACGTGAAATTTGTCGAACGTGATCTCAGCGTTCGGGAAGTTCTCTTTGATCCCCGCCTCGAATGCAGCCCCCATGTCGATGCTGGCGTCGGTCACCGCTTCGCGCCGGCCGCCATGCGCCTCGAGGAAATCCGCGAATTCCTTCACGGTCGCCGCGTCCTTGCCGTCGGCGACGTAGACGACCTTGCGCCGCGCCATGTCAACGAACAGGCTGATGTAGTCGTGGCCGCGCCGCGCCGAAGTCTCGTCGGCGGCGATGCGCCGCACCAGCGACAAATCCAGCTTCTCCACCGCCCGCCAGACGTAGTGTTCGACGATGCGCCACAAGCGCGTGTCGTGCTCGCCGAGCCGCTCGGCCGCATTGGCGATCGGCATCGTCTTGGCCAGCGCCAGCACATAGGCCTCGAACAGCAACGTGAAACCCGATCCCGCGCGAGCCCACGGCGTCGCCACCTTGCGCACGCCGCACTGCGGACACGTCACCCTCGGCGTGCGCGCATGCAACAGCGTGCGATGCTGGAAGAAATCCAGATGCCGCCAGGTCTCCTCCTTCGTGTCATGAACCGCGCAGTCCTCGCGCCCACACTGCGCACAGGCGAACCGACTCCCCCGCGGAAAATCCACGCATAAATCGAGCCGACCGTCCACCGCGTCGAACCCGCTGCGCGTCACCATCCACGGCGACGCAAGACCAAGGGCCAACTGGAAAAGATCGGTGTCCTGCATCCCCTCAGGCTAAACGCGATCCCCCCTGAGCGATCGCTAACCCGCCCCCAAATTCCGACTTACCCACTCCTTTCAGCGAGGAGCCTGACCTTGTACCCACTGATTAAATGCCGAATCCTCGAACTGAGCAACGATACTTTCTCCGCACACACCGCACTGCATAAGGAGATTGTATATGTGAAATTCTGGTGATTTGCGCTGAAAATATTGGCCGGAGAAGCCAGCTTTTTCAATGAGGCAATAGGGGCAATTGTGGAAAATTTGAGCCATGACGTTATTCCAACACTCCACTCAAATAGATATGATCTTTAGGTCGGACGAACCGCTGTCCCGCAAGGCAGAGCTAATGATGGAGTATTACAACACTCGTAACGGGGACAAGGAGAAAAGTGCGGCCTTCGCAGGGCTTGTCGCGGCGGCATTATTCCTCAGCGCCCGGCAGGTCAGTGCCACCGTTGCCAGTACCCCTTCCACTGTCGGCTTACAGGATGCGCCAGCGATGCGTTGACGACGGTCAGGTATTGCTCGCCGTTTCGAAATGCGCGGGTTGTTTCGCCACGCCATTTCATGCACGTAAGGCCGAGCGACAAGCGCCCGCTGACTTTTTGGGGGCGGCGTCGGCGAACCCGGCCCTGGGGCCGCTTCGAGTACGGCTCCCATACGGAATTCCCTCAAATGGCGGCCGGCGAATGTGTTAGATTCTTACCTGAGGGATCATAGACAAGACGAGTCGAACATTGTCATTGAGGCGCGGGGCGATCAAGCTGCAGCCAAGAGATCGACGACGCGTTGGATGGCGGTGTCGGCGCGGTGATAGGCGGCTTCGAGCCGGCTATCTGGACGGTGTTGCGGGTCCGGCCGGTGATGGAAGCGGCTGTTGGCGAGGGGGCCGCACAGGCGCTTGTGGAAGAAGAGGAAGAGGAGGGCGACTTGGACGCCCTTGGGTGAGAGCCGGTAGGCGTAGCGCGAGCCGTCGCGCTCGATCAGGCCGTGTCCTTTGAGCTTGCGCAAGTCGTAGCGGAGCTGGTTCAGGCGGTAGGTCTTCTCAGAGAGGTCGAAGGTGTCGAGGACGGCTTGATGGATCTGCCGGGCCGTCCAGCCGCCGATCTGAGGACCGCCATGCAGGAGGACCTCGAACAGGCGGATGATGCGCGGCTCGTGGATCTTGAGGCCGGGATAACGCACCGCGCCGATGGTGATCGGATGGGCGAGGCGCTGCAGCAGCGGGAAATCGACATGCACGTTGAGCCACTCGGCCTGGAAGCCGGCGAAGCGATCCGTGATCAGCTGGAAGGTGGTCCGCACGGCATCGAGATGGTCGAGCCCCTTAAGCAGGCCGAAGTCGGTGAGATTGTTGGAGACCAATTCGTTGCGCAGAAAGGTCAGGAACTTCTCATACTGTTTGAGGAAGCCGCTCTTGAAGTAGGCGCGGAAGACATGATGGCCGTGCTCGATCTGGTCGATGACCGTGGCCAGCTTGCCATGCTTCCGGCGACTGACCCGCTTGCCGAAGATCGTGGCGATCTTGTCGGCGCTGAGCCGCCACAGGCCGAGTTCGCAGCTGCGCTCGAATAGCTTGTGGATGGGAAAGTGACGCCTGAAGATGAAGTTGCGGCAGTACTCGATCTGGGAGATGGCGTAGAAGCGTGACAGGTTGAGCTTGGCGCGCTCCTTCTTTGAGAACTTCGGTCCGAGGATCAGGGTCCAGTAGTCGAGGCGCCGGCGAATGATCTCTGGGCTCAGCCGGTCGGCCGACGCCTGCAGCGCCGCTGCATCGTCGACGGCGAGGAAAGCGTTGTCATGCTTGCGGAAGCCGATCCCCGCCCGCTTCAGCTCCTGCTCGATGAAGCTGTGGCCGTTGAGATAGTAGGCGGTCTGGAAAGGGAAGAAGGAAGCCACCCGCACAACCATCGGTCCGAGCGCCTCGTCGCGGACATAGAAGTAGTAATGCGTGAAGCGGCTGCGCTGGTGCGCGACGATGCGGTAGTGCGGGTCCTTGGCCGGGTACTTCGGCAGGCTGATGCGGAAGGTCGGCCCTTGCTCCATGCTCTTGAAGATGAAGTAGACACCGTAGGCATTGCGCTTCTCCATGCGGCGCAGCCACCGCAGCACGTGGTCCTCCTTGCGTACCCCCTTCTCGGCCCATTCGATCGGGATCGCGTGATTGCGCGCGTAGGCTTCCACCCAATTCTGGTAATCGGCCGTCCGCTGGCTCAGCGCCTCCTTGCTGACCTCCGCCACCCCGACGATCTCACGGAAGAAGTGGACGACCAGCTCGGGCCGCGACAGCGCCGTCAGATAGCCGCGAATGACAATCCGGTCGAAGCAGTGATAGACGAAGACCAAGAAGTCGCCGAGCAGCTTGGTGAACAAATCCATGGCAGCCCCCTCGATACCCGGCAGGGATCGAAAGGCGATCCGGCGTCGACCGGGCAAACAGATGGTGGAGGGGAAGAGCTTTCGCCTCGCCGAGGAGGTCCGCTCCATCCAGCGTCGGGCGGCTGACCGCCATGGGCGCGTCGTCACTGTTGGTCAGCTGGTCCTGTTCTCTACCGAAACCGGCGACGCCTGGCTGCTCGACCCGTCCGATCAACTCGCCGCAAGGCTGGCCCGCGACGGCGACCCGGAACCCGTCCACATCGAAGAAAATGATGGCTCAATTAGCGTTTGATTGACACGCCTGTTTGTGCTACGATTTATTATGGATTGACAGGGGTTTGCGATGGATCAGGGGATGTTTCGAGCGTGGCTGGCGGAGATCGACGGTCTGACGGCGAAGCAGCGCCAAGAGCTCGAGGCGGTGCTGGCCGGCCGGCAGCCCAGAGCGGCGGTGGCGGCGGCGATCGAGGAGCGCTTGGGCGAGGCGCGTCGCTGTCCGCACTGCAGCGGGGCGTCGGTGGGCGGGGGCCAAGCCGACGGCCTGCGCCGTTTCCGCTGCAAGGATTGCCGCAGAAGCTTCAACGCGCTGACCGGAACGCCGCTGGCCCAATTGCGCAAGAAGGAACGCTGGCTTGATTTTGGTCAGTCGTTGAGCGAGGGCGAGACGGTGGCCGCCTCGGCCGAGCGGTGCGGGGTGGCTGTGAGCACGGCGTTCCGCTGGCGACATCGCTTCCTGCGCGCCGCCAAGAACCCCACGCGCCTGTTGAGCGGCATCGTCGAAGTCGATGAAACCTACATATTATCAAGCCGTAAGGGCGAGCGTCGCCTCGGGCGCAAGGCTCGCAGGCGGGGCGGAAAGGCAGCCAAGCGCGGCCTTTCGGACGAACAGACGCCGATCCTAGTGGCCGCCGACCGGAGCGGCGCCACCATCAGCGCCGTCCTCTCGGCCGTGACCGTCCAGACCATCAAGCCGGTGCTGGCGCCCGTTCTGGGTAAGGACGCCTTGCTCGTCACCGACGGCAATAACGTCTACCCGCCTTGCGCCGCCGCCCTCGGCGTCAGCCATGAAGCGCTCAACCAGTCGAACGGCGAACGTGTCCGCGGCGAATTACACATCCAGACCGTCAACAGTCGCCACGAGAGCCTCAAAACCTTCCTGCGCCCCCATCGCGGCATCGCCACAAAATACCTCGACAGCTACCTCAGGTGGTTCCACCTCGCCGGCCTCAAGCACAATCCCACGCCCCGAACATGCCTCAATGCCGCCATCGGCGGAGGAGCTCAAATGGCCATGTCAACCTAACGCGAATTGAGCCAAAATGATACCTCCTTCGTCATCGATTGGAAGGGCAACTATCGCATCGAGGGACCCGCCTTCATCTATTCCGATCGCCAGACCCGGCGCGTCTCAACCATCCTCGGATACCCCACGCACCTGCTCGCGCCACCGTCCTGAAATTTCAAATATCTTCGGCTAGCTCTTCGATGCAGTGTCGACCTTGTCCAGGAGTTGCATGATCAAAGTCTGCGAGGCCAAAATCGTCCTATCGGGGGTCAGAGAGTAGTGATCGCCATCCTTGAAGAAGTGCTGAGTTATCCCGCCGAAAGCCTCTGGCGCCAATGGATGCTTGGCGTTGGGGTTGTGGAACAGCTGCAGCTCGTCGGACCAATACTCCTCGTATTCCGCGTCGACCTCTACGGAATATGGCACGCCAAGAACAGCGTTGGGGTCCGAATTAAATCGCAGGCCAACCCGGAAATAACGGTGATTCGACGGCGCGAATCCGGCCGCTACGCCCATGCGATCGAATTTGGCCAACGTGCCCGCATTTGAAAACAGAACCGCCGAAACATTCTCTGCTCCCGGAAGATCAAAGAAGCCGGAGGAAATCGTTTTTCCGCGGTAAGCATGCGCACCGGTCTTTGTCGCTCTAACGACAAGCGCCCCGTCGATCATCTCCCACGTCACACAGTGGCCGTCGAGGTACGGCCACAAAGCAGATTGGGTGTAGGTCATCGACCCGATGTTGTCCCGGCCTCCGGGAACGTGGAAATCAGCGATCACTCAAATCCACTGTCTCAGCCGAGGGGTGCACTTCATGCAAGTGTCCCCGTAATTCCCTCGATGTGAACATCTGCGGACTATTGCAGGAGCCCATGAATGCCGGCGCACGGGGTCTCGTCCAAATTTGCGGGCTTCGTCTAGCTGCGACTGACGGTTGCTGCTGCAGCAGCTTGAATATCTCATTGATCGTACACATTGTGTTAGATTGCAATTCCGTCGGCTTCGAAAGACGCACCGTCTGGACGGCCGGAAGCTGTTTCGGCCTCGGACGTGTTGGGGTCTGCAGGGAGGGGGGCGGCGAGTCTGCTCGAGCATCGAGGTTGTGCCATGAGTTGGAAGAGTCATTTCAAGTGGGCTCGCGCTTGCGAGCCTGATCGCGCCCGAGGCGAGCGCCATCGAGATCTATTCGGGGGCGAGCTCCGCAAGCCAAATGAACGATAGCCTGATCATGCAAGTCAGCGGCCGCGGCGGCGGGATGCGTCACGGCGGCGGGGCGCGCCACGCGGGCGGCATCCATCGAGGTGGTGGCGCGCGCTACGCCGGCGGGGCGTATGGCGGGATGCATCGCGGCGGGGCGTACGGCGGCAATGTCAACCGCAACGTCAATCGCAATGTCAAATCGGGCGGGCTACGGCTATCGTGGCGGCGCGGTCAGGGCTGGCCGTCCAGGCTGGTATCGTTGGCCGGCCGGCGGCGCCATCGCTGCCGGCGCGGCGATCGGCTTCGTCTCGGCGGCGAGCGCCGCGGCCTGGGCGGGCGCGCCGCCGCAAGCCGGGCTCTGCTGGTACTACACCGACTCGAGCCAACGTCAGGGCTTCTGGGACGCCTGCACGTAAGATACTGGCGTCCGGAGAAGCGACGCCGCTGGCGGAGCGCATCACCGGCGGCACGGTCTAAGGTTACGGGGGCCAGTCCCGTTCAGGCACGAACTTGAAGGGATAGTTCGGCTCCGTGTAGTCCTTCGGCTTCTGTCGCTTGGGCAGAACAGGCTTTTCGCGCTTCATCTCGTCGTATGGGATCTGCGACAGAAGGTGCGCGATCACGTTGAGACGCGCGCGCCTCTTGTCGTCGGAGCGCACGACCAGCCAGGGCGCCCAGGCGGTGTCGGTCGCCTTGAACATATCGTCGCGGGCGCGCGAATAGTCGTACCAGCGGCTGTAGGACTTCATGTCCATCGGCGACAGTTTCCAGATCTTGCGCGGATCGTCGATGCGCGCTTCGAGCCGGCGCGTCTGCTCCTCTTCGCTGACCTCGAGCCAGTATTTGATGAGGATGATGCCGGATTCGACGATCGCCTTCTCCATCTCCGGCGCGACTTCTAGAAAGCGCTTCACCTGCTCCATCGAACAGAATTCCATGACCCGCTCGACGCCGGCGCGATTGTACCAGCTGCGGTCGAAGATGACGATCTCGCCGCCAGCCGGAAAATGCCGCATGTAGCGCTGTATATACATCTGCGACTTTTCCCGGTCCGTGGGCGCGGGCAGCGCGACGACGCGGAACACCCGCGGGCTGACGCGCTCGGTGATGGCCTTGATGACCCCGCCCTTGCCGGCGCCATCGCGGCCCTCGAAGACCACGCAGACCTTGAGGCCCTTGTGGACGGTCCACAGCTGCAACTTGACCAACTCGGCGTGCAGACGGGCGAGCTCGCGCTCGTACTCCTTGTTGCTTAGCTTCTCCGGACTCGTCGAGCTGATCTCGTCCTTGGCGTTTCGGCCTTTGGCCCGGCTTTTTGTCGCAACCATCGCATCCTCCCGTGTTCGTCCTTTACAACACAAGCGCGCTTGCCTAGTAAAGCGGCCGAGGGCTCGAACCATGAGCGGCGGCCCGAACGCGTCGTGTTCGCCGTCGCATCGCGTTTTGAGTGAAGCGGTTGCTGCGCTCTGAGATTTCGGGTCCGGCTGGCAAGCGCCAAGTACGAGCGCAGGAGACCCACGATGACTTTTCATCGGTGTGTTGCGGCGGCGGCCCTTCTGTTGGGCGTGGGGGCGTCGGCGCTGCTTATCGGCTGGGAACCAAACGGCGGCGTTTCGTTCACGTCCTCAGCGCATGCCCAGATCATCAGGAATCTGATCGCCCGCCTGCGTGGCGAGACGCTGCCTGACGGCGTCGTCAAATCGAACGGACGCCTCGAGGCGACCCAGGTCGACGTCTCTTCGAAATATCCAGGCCGGCTCTCTGAAGTGACGGTGGAGGAGGGCTCCAACGTCACGCCGGGGCAGGCCATCGCGAAGCTCGCCTCGCCGGAATACGAAGCGCAATTGCGCGCCGCGAAGGCCGACGTGCAGAAGGCCAACGACGCGCTCGCGGCTGCGGAAGCGGAAATCGCATCCCGCGAGAGCGCGCTCGAATTCGCCAAGGCCGATTTCGAGCGCGGCCAGCAACTGATGAAGACCGGCCACATCACCAAGCAGGTGTTCGAACAGCGAAAGCGGAACTACAATTCAGCGATTGCCGCGGTGAAGAGCTTCACCTCGCAGCGCGATCAGGCCCTGTCCCAGATCGCGAACTCGGAGGCGGAGGTCGACCGCATCCAGTCGATCATCAATGATCTGACTCTCGTGTCGCCGCGGCTGGGACGGGTCCAGTATCAGCTTGCGCGGGCCGGCGAGGTGGTCGCCGCCGGGGCGCCGATCGTGACCATCCTCGATCTTACCGATGTCTACATGACCATCTTCCTGCCGGCGGGCGACGCCGGCAGATTGGCTGTCAGCGACGAGGCGCGCATCATCCTCGACCCGGTCCCGGATTATGTGATCCCGGCCACCGTCAGCTTCGTTGCGGCCGATGCGCAGTTCACGCCCAAGACCGTCGAGACCAAGGACGAGCGCGCCAAGTTGATGTTCCGCGTCAAGCTGAAGATCGACCCGCAGGTCCTTCAGCAGTTCTACACGCGCGTGAAGACAGGCGTGCGAGGGCTGGGCTTCGTCCGCACCAAGGCGGACGTGGAATGGCCGGCCGACCTTCAGGTCAAGCTGCCTAAGGCGCCCGAAGCAAAAACGCCTCAAGCCGCTGCGCCGAACACCGCGCCGCAGAGCGCCCCCGACAACGACGCGTCCGACACCAAGGCCCCCGACGCCAAATGACCGGCAACGTTATCGCGAAGGTAACGAACGTCTCGCACCGGTACGGCGCGACGGTCGCTCTCGACGACGTCAGCATCGATATCCCCGCCCGCATCATGGTCGGCGTGATCGGGCCGGACGGCGTCGGCAAGTCCTCGCTTCTCGCGCTCATCGCAGGGGTGCGAAAAATCCAGCAGGGCGAGGTCGTCGTCTTCGACAAAGATGTCTCCGACCGTGGCAATCTCAGGGAGATCCGGGGCCGAATCGCCTATATGCCGCAGGGCCTCGGGCGCAATCTCTATCCGACGCTGAGCGTGTTCGAGAACATCGATTTCTTCGGCCGCCTGTTCGGGCAGGGCGCGGAGGAACGCCGAGGCCGCATCACCGAACTCCTGACCGCCACCGCCATGGAGAAGTTCGAGGCCCGGCCGGCCGGCAAGCTCTCCGGCGGCATGAAGCAGAAGCTCAGCCTCTGCTGCGCGCTGATCAACGACCCGGACCTTCTCATCCTCGACGAGCCGACGACCGGCGTCGATCCGCTGTCTCGCGGCCAGTTCTGGGACCTCATCAACACCATCCGCGCCCGCCGGCCGCAGATGAGCGTGATGGTCGCCACCGCCTATATGGACGAAGCCGAGCGCTTCGACTGGCTGATGGCGATGGACGAAGGCAAGATCATCGCCACCGGGACGCTGAAGGAGCTCTTGGCCAAGACCGGCGAGCCCAATCTCGACGAGGCGTTCATTGCGCTGATGCCCGAGGCCAAGCGCGCCCAGCACAAGAAGGTCGTCGTGCGCGCGCGCGTCGCCTCGCCCGACGAGACGCCGGCGATCGAGGCCGAGGGTCTGACGCGGCAGTTCGGCGACTTCGTCGCGGTCGATCACGTCAGTTTCAGGATCGCCCGCGGCGAGATCTTCGGCTTTCTCGGCTCGAACGGCTGCGGCAAGTCGACCACGATGAAGATGCTGACGGGGTTCCTGCCGGCGACCAGCGGCTCATGCAAGCTGTTCGGCCAGCCGATGGGCTCGAGCGACATGGAGGCGCGGCGCAATGTCGGCTACATGACGCAGGCCTTCTCGCTCTACGGCGAACTGACGGTCGGGCAGAATCTGGAGCTGCACGCGCAGCTCTATCACTTGCCGCTTGAGAAGATCGCGCCTCGGATCAAAGAGCTTTTGGAGCGGTACGATCTGAAGGACTTCGTCAACGCCCGGCCGGACAGCCTGCCGCTCGGCATCAAGCAGCGGCTTCAGCTTGCGGTCGCGGTGCTGCACGAGCCCTCCATTCTCATCCTCGACGAGCCGACCTCGGGCGTCGACCCGATCGCGCGCGACGCGTTCTGGCGCACGCTGATCGATCTCTCGCGCGACGACGCCGTGACGATTTTCGTCACCACCCATTTCATGAACGAGGCGGACCGCTGCGACCGCATCTCGCTCATGCACGCAGGCAAGGTGCTCGCTGTCGGCGCGCCGCAGGAGCTCGTCAAGGAGCGTGGCAGCGATTCGCTGGAAGACTGCTTCGTCGGCTATCTCGCCGACGCGGCCGGCATCGACCGATCGAAAAAGATCGAGGCCCCGGAGGCGGCCGAAACGGTCGAGACGGAACTGCTCGCACCCCCGAAGCACTTCGATCTCGCGCGGCTTTGGGCTTATGCGCGCCGCGAAACGGTCGAGCTGCTGCGCGACCCGATCCGAATGGCCTTCGCCGTCTTCGGCCCGATCATCCTGATGTTCGCCTTCGGCTACGGCATCTCGTTCGATATCGAGAACCTTGCGACGGCGGCGTTCGATCAGGACGACACGCCGCAAAGCCGCGAGCTGCTTCAGGGATTCGAGGGGTCCCGCTATTTTTCCATGCAGCCGCCGATCAAGTCTGCCGAAGAAGCAGAGCGGCGCCTCAGGAGCGGCAACACCCAGATCGTGGTCGAGGCGCCGCCCGGATTCGGCCGCGACCTCTTGAACGGCCGCAAGCCGGAGGTCGACGCGACGGTAGACGGCGCGATGACGTTTCGCGGCGAGACGGCGAAGAACTACGTCAATGGCGTGGTCAGGAAGCAGGGCGAGGAGCTTCAGCGCGAAGTGCATCGTCCGGGAACGCCCAACGCGTGGAACGAAAACAACATCGATACGCGGTTCCGCTACAACCAGGCTTTCTTGAGCGTCAACGCCATGGTGCCGAGCGTGTTCATGCTGATGCTGTGTCTCATCCCCGCGATCATGTCGGCGATCGCGGTGGTGCGCGAGAAGGAGACCGGCTCGATCGCCAACTTCCGCTCGACGCCGATCACCAAATTCGAGTTCCTGATCGGCAAGCAACTGCCCTATGTCGCGGTCGCGATGGTGAACTTCGTCTTCCTGTTCCTGATGGCGATCTTCGTCTTCAACGTGCCGATCAAGGGGCCGTTCCTGACCTTGCTCATCGCCACCATTGTCTATGTGTTCGCGACGACCGGCTTCGGACAGCTCATCTCCTCGTTCGTACGCACGCAGGTCGCGGCGGTGTTCGCGACCGCGATTCTCTCGATCGTTCCGGCGGTGAACTTTTCCGGGCTCTTCGCGCCGGTGTCGTCCCTGTCCGGCACGGCGAAGGTCCTGGGGCTGTCCTTTCCTTCGGCCTGGTATCAGCCGATCACCGTCGGCGTGTTCGCCAAGGCGCTCGGGATGATCGACCTTTGGCGCAATATCGCCGCGATCACCATCATCGCGCTCGCATATCTCGCTCTGTCGCTCGTCCTTCTCCGCAAGCAGGAGGCCTGACATGACGGCGCCCGCGTCTCCTCCGGCCCCGCAGATCGCAGAGGCGAAGCCGCTGACCTTCGCCGGTCATGTCGTCAACATCTTCCGCCTCGTGATCAAGGAGCTCAGAAGCATTCGGGCCGACCCGACCATGCTGATCCTGGTCGTCTATGCCTTCAGCATCTCGGTCAACACGGTGGCCACCGGGGCGGTTACCGAGGCGACCAATCTCTCGGTCGGCATCGTCGATGAGGACGGCTCGAACCTGTCGCGGCGGATCGCCGAGGGGCTCAGGCGCCCGACCTTCCAGCCGCCGGTGCAGATCAAGGCCTCGGAGATCGACCCGGTGATGGACCAGGGCAAGCTGTTGTTCGTGGTCGAGATCCCGCCCAATTTCGAGTCCGACATCCGCGCCCAGCGGAAGACGGGCATCCAGATCAACGTCGACGCGACGGCGGTCGCCCAGGCCGGCAACGGCGCGAATTATCTGAAGACGGCCATCGCCAACGAGATCCAGAGGTTCATCTCCGGCGGAAAGGATTCGACCGGGGCGCCGGTCAATCTCGTCGTGCGGGCGGCGTTCAATCCGAACCTGAAAACGGCGTGGTTCTCGGCGATGACCCAGGTCGTCAACCAGATCACGCTTTTAACCGTCATCCTGACCGGCGCCGCACTCATTCGCGAGCGCGAGCAGGGAACCGTCGAACATCTGCTGGTCATGCCGGTCGTGCCGACCGAGATCATGTTGGCCAAGATGATCGCCAACGGACTCGTCATCCTGGTCGCGGCCATGCTGTCGCTGCAGTTCGTGGTCCACTGGTGGATCGGCTCTCCGATCAACGGGTCTCTGCTGCTGTTTCTCCTCGGCGCGGCGATCTACGCCCTTGTGGTGGCGGCGCTCGGCATCATGCTCGGCACGCTGGTCACGACCATGGGCCAGTTCGGCCTGCTGGCGATGCCGGTGCTGATGGTCACGCAATTGCTGTCCGGCAGCAGCACGCCGATGGAGAGCATGCCGGTCTGGCTGCAGCACGTGATGCAGACGATCAGCCCGACGCCGCATTTCGTCGCCTTCTCCCAGGCGGTGCTGTTTCGTGGCGCCGACCTTACGCTCGTCTGGCGGCCGCTCGTGGCCATGCTCATCATCGGCGTGGTCTATTTCGCCGTCGCGATGAGCCGCTTCCGTCGCGTCATTTTCGGCGGCTGAGTTGAACGCGGCCCAAAGATCGTATTTGGCGGATGGAACTGCGGGATGAAAATCTTCGGAAAGGTGCGGCGGCCGCGGGAAAATGAGATTAGGCTCATGGAACTGCTGGATTCCGGCCCGTGCGCTGTCGATTCCGGACCTGTCGGCAGATGCTCGAACCGCGGATGGATTCGCTTCGTTAGACTGGACCAGTCCTGCCGCGGCGTTTACGCGCTGACGCCCTTAGGGCGAACGCAGCTTGAGAAACACAGGAGCGGTACGATGGTTTCCGCCCCGACAGCCAGCGGCTAATTCGGCGCGCCCGAGTGGTCACGCGCCATATTTCGCACCTTCCTGTGTCGCGGCACATCCTCGGCCTCACGGCCCATCGGCGGCGGCGTAAGGTCGCCGATAATGGGCACCCGAAACGACCATTGCAGGTAGCCCAGTGGTAGCCGCGTCCAACCTCATAGGACCTACCATGTAATCGGGGCAAATTTCCGGGCGGAAGGGGGGAGTCAAGCGTCGGAAAGTATGATTTAAGCTGGGGATGTCCGTTGATTCGGGTGATCCGCTTGAGCGCATGACGCCGGCCGAGCTCATCGGCCTGGTTCGCACTTTGATTGGCGAAGTGACCCGCTTTCAGGCGGAGTACGAGAAGGTGAGCGGGGCGTTGGCCAAGCTGAGGGTCGAGCATCAGGCGGTCAAGGACGAACTGGCGCGATTGAAGAAACTGCCGCCGCGGCCGCCGCAGAAACCCTCGGGGATGGACAAGGCGACGGACCGACCGGATTCGCAAGCGAACGCGCCCAAGGGCGGGCGGTCGACGCAGCGGCGCGGCAGCAACCTGGACAAGCTGACGGTCACGCAAACCATCGAGGTGAAGGTCGACGCGCCAGCGGGTTCCCGCCACAAGGGCTACGAAGAGATCGTCGTTCAGGACTTGGTTCTGAATCCTTTGGTGACCCGCTATCGGCGCGAGCGCTGGCAAACGCCGGATGGGAAGACTCTGATCGCGCCGCTCGATCCCGGGATCGTCGGTGGCTATGGCCCGCATCTTCAGCGCCTGATCTTGATGCTGCGCTTTCAGGGACAGATGACCTGCGAGCGGATTCTGGCGCTGCTGAACGGCGTCGGCGTGGTGATTTCGAAACGCCAGGTGGTGCGCCTGCTGGCCGCCAAGCTCGAGACGTTCCGCGCTGAGGACGCCGAGGTGCTGAAGACCGGATTGAGCAGCGCTTCCTCGTCACGGTCGACGACACCGGCGCCCGCCATCGAGGCAAGAGCGGCGTGACGACCCAGATCGGTTCCGACAAGCTTCACCACGTTTCGAACCGGCCCGAGCAAGTCCCGCCTGGCGTTCCTGCGCAATCTCCTGGGCGGCGCGGCCTCTTACGTGGTCAACGAGGCGGCGCTCGTCTACATGCGGGCTTGCAATCTGAGCCTCAGCCTCATCGACACGCTCGCGGGCCATCCGACGCGGCTTTTTGCGTCTCACGAAGACTGGACGAGCCATCTGAACGCGCTCGGATTCGCCGATCTCAGGATCACCCCCGATCCGGTGCGGGTCGCCAGCGAGGGTGCTCTGTGGGGCGCCGTTCGCGAGCAAGGCCTGCTCGGCCAAGCCATCGTCGTGTCAGACGGCGCCGGCCAGTTCCGCGTCGGCGAACACGCCTTGTGCTGGGTGCACGCCGAACGCCTGGTCCACAAGCTCATCCCCGCCAACGACAAGCAGCGCAACGCGATCGAGGTCGCACGGCGCATGATCTGGTGGTTCTATCGCGCCTTAAAAGAATACAAGCTCGCCCCGAGCCTCGAGAAAGCCGAGCGTTTGCGGGCGCAGTTCGACCGCATCTTCAACCGCTCCAGAACCGGCTACGCCACCCTCGACAGCCTGCTCAGGCGCCTCTTTCGCCTCAAGGACGATCTCTTGCGCGTCCTCGACCATCCCCATATTCCGCTGCACACCAACGCCTCGGAAAACGACATCCGCGTCTTCGTCACCAAGCGCAAAATCTCCGGCGGGACCCTCAGCGACAGAGGCCGCGACGCCCGCGACGTCATGCTCGGGCTCGCCAAGACCTGCAGGAAGCTCAAAATCCCCTTCTTCGACTATCTCGGCGCTCGCCTCGCCATTCCAGGCCCCGAAATCCCCGATCTCGCAACTCTCGTCAGGCCCGCCCCAAGCTAACGCCGCCCGGAAATTCGCCCCGGTTACCCTACCATTGCTTAAGCTACTGATATTGTTGGCTGGGGGACCTGGATTCGAACCAAGATTGACGGAGTCAAACGAAAGCCGACAGTGGCCGCCACAAACCCAATTCTCGGGGCCGACCTGGGGCCGACCCAAGCCCGAAGTTCGATGGCGTAAGAGCTGCCAATGCAAGCGAAGATCACTAAACGCACGGTCGATGCAGCGCATCCTGCGGCGACGAAGTACCTGGTTCGCGACAGCGAGCTGAAAGGCTTTGTGCTCATCGTCTATCCAAATGGCATCAAGAGCTATGGGCTCGACTACCGGGCTGGCTGGGGCCGAAGTGCCCCGAAGCGCCGCTACACGATCGGTAAGCACGGCTCTCCTTGGACGCCCGAAGCGGCCCGCGCGCAGGCGAAGAAATTGTTGGGTAAAGTCGAAGCCGGCGACGATCCAGCGGCGGAGCGCGAGGCGGACCGGAAGATCCGGACCTTTTCCGAGCTGATCGACACCTATCTGGCTGAAGGCTGCTCGCACAAGAAGCCCTCGACGCTCGCAGCCGATCGAGGGCGCGTTGAGCACCATCTCCGACCGCTTCTCGGTAAGCTGAAAATCGACCGGCTCAGGCGCGCCGACGTAGAGCGAATGCGGGACGCCGTGGCGGCCGGCAAAACCGCGGAGACTCCTGAGAAACGCAGGCCGGGGAGCATCGCGCGGGGCGGGAAGGGGGCTGCGGCTCAGTGCGTTCTGTTGGTCGGCTCAATCATGGGATTTGCCATCGATCGCGGGCTTCGAGGCGACAATCCGGCGCATGGGGTCAAGAAAGCGGTTGTCCGCGAAATGGAGCGCTTCCTGTCGGAAACCGAGATCGCTCGACTCGCGGAAGCGCTGGAAACCGAGGAGGCGGCCACCGGAAATCCCTACCCGGCGGCTGCGATCCGACTGCTGATGTTCACAGGTTGCCGCCGCTCGGAAATCATCGAGCTGCGCTGGCAAGATGTTGATTTCGAACGCCAGTGCCTTCGGCTGCCGGACAGCAAGACCGGACAGAAGATCGTGTATCTCAACGCCCCGGCCATCGCGGTTCTGAATGAACTGCCGCAGGTGTCCGGCAACCCCCACGTGATCGTCGGGGCACGTGTTGGCGCTCCGTTGCGCGGCATCGACAAGACATGGTTCCGCGTCCGCAAGGCCGCCGGGTTGTACGGGGTTCGGCTACACGATCTGCGGCACAGTTTCGCCAGCGTCGGCGCAATGGGCGGGCTGAGCCTACCCGTAATTGGCGCCTTGCTTGGGCATAAGCATTCCACCACAACTGCAAGATACGCACACTTGTCGGCTGATCCGCTGCGGGCAGCGAACGAGGCCGTCGGCGCTCGGATCGAAGCCGCCATGCGCCGTGGCCGGAAGTCTGGCCAGAGCGCAGAAGAAATAAGCCTCGGAACCCATCGCACGTAGACCTGCCCATGCCGAGTGGCAAAGTCTCGATCCAGGGGGCTCGCAGTTGCGCGCGAACCTTCTGCACGAAATTGCCATCCTCAATAGACTGCCGCCTTACGACGACATCCCGGATCCAGACCGACGGAAGTTGCTGAAAGCGGTGCATCGTTCGCGTGTCTCATACGCAATCAATATGAGGTCAGCGCGGAAGTACGCGAGCGATGACGCCGGTAAGCTGACCGTGGCGGAGATACGCAGGTTGCGGCCGAAGCTGCGTGAAGCAGTGAGACAGTATCAGGTGGCGCATGCGAGCCCGATACCGACGCCCACAGCGAGGCGAGCGACATTGAACGCCATCAAAACCGCGGCCGGCAGGCTGCTTAAGGCACGGGCAGGCGACGGTTGGGCCGGCAGGCTCGCGAGGGCTTTGCAAAAAGCGTCGGACGCGGATCAGGACCTGCACCGACGGTTGTCTGCGATAATCATCAGGGTGACTGGCCGACGAGTTTCTGGGCTCGCAAATCTGACAGGCGAGCTTGAGGCCCTGTCAGCGACGAGCAGAGCGCCCGGAGCCGACGAACGACGAAAGCGACTAACTGCAGAGTGGTCGCAGCACCTTGAAGTACTGAGGTCGCTTAACATTGATGCCCTTGTGCCGAAGCGCACTCGTTGGCCTGATCCGGCCCTCCCCGCATTAGTCTTTGCGCTCGTTCCGCTTTGGCGACGCATCGCTCGGCGAAGTTGTCTTGCGGTAGAGTTGCGCGGATCGAAGCGCCCTAAGGAGCACCCTTTGTTTGGGATGTGGATGGCTGAGATCGTACGTGCCGCCGGTGTGCCGGCACCTGGGGAGTGGGCCGTCTGGGACATCGCCAATCGGCCCGAATTTCAAAAAATACCGTCCCTGCCGGAAACCGACTGAGTTCGCCAAAGCTCGACTCCAGCCGCATTTTGCCGGTTCGGAGCGAATGATGGAACTTCTGAATGAGCGCGAAGTAGCCGAGATCACGGGTGAATCAACCCGTACTTGGGAGCGTCGTCGCGCGTCTGGTGACGGCCCGCCGTATTACCGGCTCGGTCGATCGATCAGATACAACCGGGACGAGGTTTTAGAATGGGTGCGGCAGCGGCGTCGGCGATCGACATCGGAACCAAAGGCCGCATGATCGATGGCCTCCGCAAAAGCGACCATGGCCGCGCCTCGCGATGCGAAAAGCGGCCCCCTGCAGCCCGGCATGACCGCTTCGGACGGAGTAGCGCGTCTCAAACGACAATGGCCAGCTGAATTCCGCGACGGCGCGCGCTGCGCTTTCCTGTGCCGGTTCGACGGAGAGCGTGAAGCAGCCGGCTATCCGAGGGGGTTTCATCGCTGGCCACTTGAGCGCCGCAACGCCTGGTTCGCCGGGTTCAACGTCGGCTTTCATGATCGGCTTCGACTTGCGCGTGAAGTGGCCAAGTGACGAATGCGCTCACCTACGTGACCGATGGCGAGGTGACCCGCGTCACCAAGGAATTGCACGCCAAGCAGGGAAAGGCGGGAAAGCGCAAGGGCGCCCAGCGAGCGAAGCCCGATGGCGCCGCCCGCGGCCTCTCGGTCGACGATTTCCACGCGTATATGCCCATGCACAGCTACATCTTTGAGCCAACGCGCGAGATGTGGCCGGCCGCATCGGTCAACGCCCGCATCCCGCCCATCCCTGTTCTCGAAAGCGACGGAAAACCCGCGCTCGACGAAAGCGGCAATGAAAAGAAGTTGCGCGCCTCGGCATGGCTCGACCAAAACAGGGCGGTCGAGCAGATGACCTGGGCGCCCGGCCTGCCCATGCTGATCGAAGACCGGTTCGTTTCCGGCGGAGGCTGGATTGAGCGCCGCGGCGCGAGGTGCTTCAACCTTTACCGGCCGCCCAACATCGAACTCGGCGACCCCGCCAAGGCGACGCCATGGCTCGAACACGGCCGAAAAGTCTACCCGGAAGCCTTCGACCACATCGTCGTGTGGCTCGCGCACCGGGTTCAGCGGCCCGAGGAAAAAATCAATCACGCTCTCATGCTGGGCGGCTCACAAGGCGTCGGCAAAGACACGCTCCTCGAGCCGGTCAAACGGGCCGTAGGGCCGTGGAATTTCGCGGAAGTGTCGCCGCGCCAGGCGAACGGCCGCTTCAACGGATTCCTGAAATCCGTCATCCTACGCATAAGCGAAGCTCGCGACCTCGGCGATGCGGACCGCTTCCAATTTTACGACGCGACGAAGACTATCATGGCAGCCCCGCCGGACGTGCTCCGGATCGACGAAAAAAACCTCCGCGAATATTCGATCTTCAATTGCTGCGGCGTCGTCATCACGGCGAATCATAAGACCGACGGAATCTACCTGCCGCCCGACGACCGCCGCCATTACGTCGCTTGGTCCGAACTGGCCAAGGAAGACTTCGGCGACGACTACTGGGCCCGGCTGTGGTCGTGGTACGAAAGCGGCGGATACGCCCACGTCGCGGCCTACCTCGCTGCCCTCGACCTGACGGACTTCAACCCCAAAGCGCCGCCAAAAAAGACGGCCGCTTTTTGGGCCATTGTCGACGCAAATCGCGCGCCCGAGGAAGCAGAACTTGAGGACGTGATCGACGTGCTGGGCAGGCCCGCCGCAGTCACTTTGTCGCAAATCACAAACGCCGCCCCCGACGACCTCCGGTTCTGGCTCAAGGAGCGCAAGAACCGCCGCATCATTCCTCACCGATTCGAAAAGTGCGGCTAAGTGTCCGTCCGAAATCCTTACCGGGAGACCGGCCTCTGGGTCATCGGTGGCTCCCGACAAGTCGTCTACGCCAACCAAAGCCTCTCGCCAGCTTCGCGGCTCGCCGCCGCCCGGAGGCTGGCCGACACGGAGTCCCCGCAGGTTCTCTAGAGGGCGACGAGTTTTGAGCATGGACCACAGATTCGGAAGGACTACGCCGGCTACTACGATACGGCCGAGTTCATGCAAGCAACTATCGCAATCGAGCGCGGCGTTCAGCCGGCGGCCGCGAAGCAGTCAAGGCACTAAAGGCAGTGGTTTTCTATCTCCATTATTTTGCTCCCCCCTCGCGCGCACGTGATCGGCCGCGAATGGGGAAGGAGGCAGATTATGGAGGGGGGAACGAGGATTTAATGGAGATGCGGATCACTGCCTACAGTGCCCCCACTACAATGGCCGCCCTCGCCTGGGCTTTCTTCGCGGCTTCGAAGGAGGCGGGGGAGCGTCAGCCGCCGCCGGAAAGAAGGGCGCGATGGAACATTGTAGCGGTGAGTGCCGCCGCGATCACCATTCGAACTGCGAGCGGGGCGATCCAGCGGGTTTATCGGAGAAACCGGCAGTGGCTGCAATGGTGAGTCGGCCGAAAGCATTCCGGGCCACGCAAGGAACATCTGAGGTGACCGGGTCACTGGGGCACGCCTTCAAGGAGCAGCGCCATGAGTTCGACTGAAGCGCGCGTCGCCCGCACCGCGGCGAAAAAAGCGCACCGTGCGCGGCGGGAAGCTGAACTCGGCGCAAGACAGCGTGCTCTGCCGGACAAGCGGTACGGCGTCATTCTCGCCGACCCGCCCTGGCGGTTCGAGCCATGGTCGCGCGAGACTGGCATGGACCGCGCCGTCGACAACCACTATCCGACGAGTCCGCTGGAAGCCATCAAGGCGCTTGACGCCGGCTCCATCGCCGCGTCGGACTGTGTGCTGTTCCTATGGGCGACCGTTCCCATGCTGCCGCAAGCGCTCGAAGTCGTGCGCGCGTGGGGATTCTCCTACAAGAGCAGCTTCGTCTGGGTGAAGGACCGCGCCGGCACCGGCTATTGGAGCCGCAACCGCCATGAAATTCTCTTGATCGGTGCAAGGGGCTACGTTCCTGCGCCGGCAATGGGGACTCAATGGCCGAGCGTGATCGAGGCGCCCGCCGCCCGCCACTCGGAAAAGCCCGCTGCGGTTTATGAACTGATCGAGAGCTATTTCCCGACCCTGCCGAAGATCGAGCTTCATGCGCGCGGCCGATTCCGGGCTGGATGGGATGTTTGGGGCAATGAAGCGCCCGACCTGCCTTCAAGCGCCCGGGATGCGGAGCTTGAGACAATTGGAACGCGCGCCGGCATGAAACGAGACAATTCGACGGCGATTGAGTTCAGGAGAAGGACGATCGCCGGTTGCCACAGTGCAATCTGCTCAAAACAGGCAATCGAACAGGCAGAGTGAGGCAATGCCGAGAGGAGGCAGACGATCCACTAGCTTCAGGCCCGGCGTATCGGGTAATCCTCGCGGGCGTCCGGGACGCGCTGTTCCGGAACGGCTGCAAGCGGCACCAAGTGGCAGCATCAGAGTTTGCGTGGACATCACGCCATCAGGCGCGAGCTTCCTTCGCTATCGCGCGCGAGAGTTGAGGGTTCCCCGGGGCGGCTCTCAGGCCCCTGAGGCGCGTGACCAGTATCGCGCGCGAGGCGAGGGGCGTGTCATCGTGTTGCCTCTCGCGTTGACAAAACGCCCAGTATCGCGCGCGCGAACCTCATGTAGACGATCCGCGCCCTCGATGGCGCGGCCCGGCGCTGGATGCGGCAATTGCAGGCGCGCTTGAGATAATGTACGTGAGATACGTGGCAAGCACGGTTGAAATTCTCCCTCCGCCACGGGACCCCAATGGGCGATGGCTGCCTGGCGGCCGATCGCCGAACGCTGGCGGCCTCTCTCAGGAAAAGCGAGAACTGATTGACCTTGCGCGTGAGCGCTCGCCCGCCGCGCTCGACAAGATTTTCGCGATCATGAATGACGAGACGGTCCCGCCGGCAGTGCAGCTCGTTGCAGCGGGAATGATCTTGGATCGAGGTTACGGCAAGCCGCGACAAAGCGTCGACGTCGAGCAGCAGGGGCGCACTCTCGAAGAGATTTTGCTGGCGATCCATGCGGCGCGGGAGACGGAGGCGCAGGAGCCCGGGGAGAGCAAGCAAGCGGGCTGACACGGGGCGTCGGCGAGAATTTTGCCATCGGGAAGATTGCGTGGTGACGCCGAGGTCTTGGAGAGTAGCGGGCTGCAGCTCTCGACGCCCGGCTTCGCCTCCCTTCGCTTCCCTCTCCGGTCTCGCATTTCGCCGGCCCGCCGCTCCGCCTGCAAGCGAGGCGTAGTGCTGCATCGCCATCGCCTTTGTCGCGGATGTCGAAACCACAGCGGGATAGCCAACTCTTGTCACATTTCTAAACACACCTATATAATGGTGACAGGCCGATGAGAGGCGTCGGAAATGCCGAAAATCGTCACCTATCTGCGGGTCTCGACGGATGGTCAGGGCCGATCTGGCCTCGGGCTCGAGGCGCAGCGTGTCCCGTTCGTCGTTGCCGAGCTCGGCCCCGACGTCGATCCGTTCGTGCTGCACCTGTATGCGGCGCTCGCCGAAAAGGAGCGCGCGATGATCTCTCGGCGCACAAAAGACGCGCTGAGAGCCGCAAAGGCCCGCGGAGTGGTCTTGGGCAATCCAAGGCTGTCCGGAGGCCAGGGAAGCCGCCAAAGCGTCGCAGCGGGCTGCTAAAGCTGGGCATGAGGCCAACGTGCGGCCGATCATCGACGAGATCAAGCGCTCTGGAGCGGTGACCTTGCGGGCCATCGCCGACGCCCTCAACGCTCGAGGCGTTCAGACGGCGCGTGGCGGGCGGTGGCACGCCGGGTCGGTCGCGCGTGTCCTCGGCCGATGAAAAGCATGCTTTATTTCCACCCGCGCCGGCCAGAATCGAGTTTGGGGGCGCCCGGCACGAGCCTCTCCGTGGCGCATCACAGCCCAACACGCACGGCCCTGCCCCCTATTTGGGTGCTGAGGGGGTTAATAGGCTCTCCTACCGTGTCTCTCCACTGGAAACGCGTCCACGCGTCTTGCGGCGACGTGACGCGTCTGTAGTCGTCAACGGAAGCGCGGGGATAGGCGCGCTACCTCGCGCTCCACCGGGGCGCTCGCGAGGGCTCGCGACTTCTCAGACAATGGATGGATCGCCTTCGCTGCGGCGGAGGCATCGCACCGCCGCTAGAAGCTCATGGGCCGGGTCCCTGCACGCAAGGCCGCTGGTGTCCCCTTTGTACAGAACCGCTATCGATCGCAGAAACCTCGCAGCTAACCAACCACTCTTTTTGCGGAATGGTACCGCAGCAATAGTGATGCACAAGGCGTTGTACGGAACGGCAGCAAAGCTGAAATACCGGTCGTTCGCCGACAGTGTGGCGTACGGGTCAAATGACCCTTTACAGACGGGGAGGGTTTGGTATCCGACTTGAGCTGGACCCCGGATTTAGGACCATTGGCTAAGGTGTGAAATGTCCTGCTCTGTCGCAACCGATGGAGCGAGAAATGACGAAGTCACGCAAGAAGTTTGATGCGGCGTTCAAGGCGAAGATTGCGCTCGAGGCGTTGCGCGAGGATGCGACGGTTCCGGAACTGGCGAAGCGGCACGGGGTGCATCCGAACCAGATTTATGCCTGGAAGAAGCAGGTTCTCGACAATGCGGCGAGCCTGTTCGCGCGCGGGGCGAGCGGTTCGGGCGATGGCGAGGAGGAGCGCGAACGTGAGACGGCCAAGCTTTACGCCAAGATCGGCCAACTGACGGTCGAACGGGATTTCCTGGCCAGGAGGCCAGGTCGATGAGCGCGCCCGATCGAAGAGCGATGGTCGAACGGCCTGGCAAGGACCTGTCGGTGCGCCGCCAATGCGCGCTTGTGGGCGTGGCGCGCTCGGCGGTCTACCGCCCCAAGCCCGTCGCCCGGGCGGACGATCTGGCGGTGATGCGCCGTAGAACGGAAGTTCGAGATGCAGTTCGTCGATGCGGCTCGCGGCGAATGACCTTCGAACTCAACAAGGAAGGCCGTGGGGTCAACCGCAAGCGAGTGCGGCGGCTGATGCGGGTGATGGGGATCGAAGCGCTGGTTCCACGCCCCGGCACGAGCAAAGCCGCGCCCGGGCGCAAGATATACCCCTACCTGCTGCGCGGCCTGAAGATTGTCGAGCCGAACCACGTGTGGGCGGCCGACGTGACCTACATCCCGATGGCGTGCGGCTTCATCTATCTGGTGGCGATCATCGACTGGGCGAGCCGGGCGGTTCTGGCGTGGCGGCTGTCGAACACCAACGATGCGAGCTTCTGCGCGGCGGCGCTGGAGGAGGCGCTGCTTCGGTTCGGAAAGCCGCGGATTTTCAATACCGATCAGGGCTCCACTTTCACCTCCGAGGCTTTCGTCGGCAAGCTCGCGGCGGCCGGCGTCGCGATTTCGATGGACGGACGCGGCCGTTTCATGGACAACATTTTCATCGAACGGCTGTGGCGCTCGATCAAGTATGAAGAAGTGCATCTGAAAGCCTACGCCGATGGCCGCGAGGCGCGGGCCGGCATCAGTTCCTGGATGACCTTTTACAATTTTCGGCGCCCGCACCAGGCGATGAACAATCTGATGCCGATGGCGGTGTGGCGCGCCGGCATGGACAAAATCGAGGCGGCGGCGAGGGCTGTGGATATG
Source organism: uncultured Alphaproteobacteria bacterium (assembly GCA_963758335.1). GTDB lineage: Bacteria > Pseudomonadota > Alphaproteobacteria > Rhizobiales > Beijerinckiaceae > Roseiarcus. Next base: position 476,311 of record CAVWVF010000007.1, read on the forward strand.
CCGCTTCGCTTGGACAACGCAAACGCGTTCCCCACATACCCACAGCAGAAGCAGAAGCAGAAGCAGCAAGAAGCGGCTTGATTCTTGAAGGACAAGGGCAGGCGAGATTACACCTTAAATCCATCCCCTCGTGGTCCCACGAATGGGGTCCAGTTCAACTCGCCCCTTCACCTCGATCGTCGACTTGCCTATTTTATCTTCTCAATCTGGTCGTGACTCATCACCCATATGTGGGCCGGTAGGGGAATAAAGTCCGCATCTCCAAGATATTTTGCGTTGGTCTCGTCCGGCGCGATCGCCCAGAGCAGAAATTTGCGGATCGCGGCGGCCGTCTCCGCATTGGCCTGCTTCACCGAAACGATCGCGTACTCGTAGTTGATCAGAGGATAGGCGTTGGCGCCGGGCGCGTTGACCAGCGTCAGCCGCTCGTCGGTCGGCGTCCGCGGGTAGAGAGCCGCCGCCGCCGCCGCGATGGATTCCGGCGTCGGCAGCAAAAATTCCCCGTCGTAGCTTCTGAGCGCCGCCGTGCCGAGCCCGGCCTTGGCGATGTCATCGTGGTAGCTGATGCCGACATAGCCGACGGAATAAGGCGTCTCATGAAGCTGCTGCACCATGCCTTCGTTGCCCGTCGCCTCCAGTTCGCCTGGGACGGCGGGCCACGAAATCGTCGTGCCGAACCCCTGGCTGTTCTCCCAGGATGGGGTGGAGAACGTCAGATACTGGCTGAAGACGAACGTATCGCCGGACCCTTCAGCGCGGCGGATCGGAAGGATCGGGTTGTGCGGCAGCTTCAGGTTCGGGTTGAGGGCGACGATCGCCTTGTCGTCCCATGAGCGGACTTTGCCGGTGTAGATGCCGGCCAGCGTCGGACCGTCGAGCTTCAAATTCGCGTCGTTGAGGCCCGGCAGGTTGTAATTCACCGTCTGGGCCGAGATCGCCATCGGCACGTTGATGATATTCGGGTGCTGTCTGACCTCGGCGTCCGACATATAAGCGTCGGACGCGCCGATCTGGGCCGCGCCTGAAATGGCGGCGTCGATGCCGGCGCCCGAGCCGCTGGCGGTCGTGGTGACCTTCACCCCCGGATGCGTCTTGGCGTAGTCGTCCGCCCAGACTTTGAACACCGGATAGAGCAGGGTCGAACCTGCTTCAGCAAGGGTGACGTCGTCGGCGCGCGCCTTCCCTGTCGAGAGCGCAAAGAGGCCGAGTTCGAGGGCCAGTGCGACTACAACGGCGAGGCGCCCCGCGGGCGCAGCGCCACGCATCGCTTTCACAACGTCACTCATGCGTAGTCTCCTTTGTTCCCGCAAAGCAGCCTCGACGTCGCATCCAGCCGAACAAAGTGGGTCCCGGCCGCGCCGAGGATAGTCCAACATCATTGTGTCGGCGGAGTTTCGTCAGCGGTGGAGCGTTTCGAGGCTGACGCCCGTCGTCTCGATGCGAAACATCCATGTGATCAGGGCGCCCAGGAGAGACGTGACGACTAGGCCATAGAGCAAGAATTGCGTGCCGATCGCATCGAGCAGGATGGGAAACAGGAAGGCTGTCATGACGGCCCCGATCTTCGCGAAAGCCGCCGCGAAGCCAGCGCCTTTTCCGCGGATCGCCGTGGGGAAGACTTAGCCGGCCAAGAGATACGTCTGTGCGTTCGGCCCGAGGTTGGTCATGAAGTTGAACAACATGAAACCGGCGAAGATTAGCAGGGTCTGAGCGCCGCCGGTGAAATTCGCCGATAGCGAGGCCAGGAACAGGCCCGCCGCGCAACCGACGAATCCGAAAACCTGCAGCCAGATCCTGCCCACGACGTCGGCAAGCATCACACCGAACAGGATGCCGACGATGAGCAGCGAGGTGATCAGCGCCGCCCCCTTGGCAGCCGTGATGTCGTTCAGGATCAGGTCGTGGACGCTCCGGGCATGGTCTGAATTCGCGCCCAACGCAGCGGCCAGGATCGTCGGAGTGAATATCCCGATGCCGTAGGTCCCAAGGTCCTGGAGGAACCATGGGACCGAGGCCAAAATCGTCGCGCGGCGGTTCGCGCTGTTGAACAGGGAAGCATAGGTCTGCTGGGACCTGTCGCTCGCTGAGGACTGATCCCGCGCGGCTAGCTTGACCTCGCCGAGATATTGCGGCTTACGCACCAGCAGCTTTTTCACCGCCTGTTCGGCTTTCCCGATCTCGCCCCTGACGGACAGCCAGTTGGGGCTTTCGACGATATAGAAGCGACCGATCGTGACCAGCACGGCGGGGATGATCGCGCTCGCGTACATCCAGCGCCAGGCGCTGATTTCGGGCAAGGTCGAGAGGACGGCGTATCCCACCGCCGTGCCGCCCAGCGCGCCGACCGCCTGAAAGGCGAATGCGCCGAGCACGAGCTTGCCGCGGGCGCTGCTGGGGATGGTTTCCGAGATGATCATATGCGCCGTCGGGTAGTCGCAGCCGAGCACGAGCCCAAGTCCGAACAAACAGATCACAACGTGGATATACCCTTGAGCCACGCAGAGCAGCGCCAGGAACGCGCAGAAGATAATCATCTCCACGACGAACATCGTCTTGCGGCCGAACTGATCCGAGAGGCCGCCGAGGCCGACCGCGCCGACGAGAATGCCGAACAGACTCGCCGCGCCGATGATGCCATGCTCGGCGGCGCCGAGATTGAACTCGTTGGAAAAAAGGGGAAGCGCCACGCCCGTCATGAAGACGACGAAGCCTTCAAAGAACTTCCCGGCGGCGGCGGGCCCCAGATCAGCCACTGCATCCCCGTCATCGGCGCCGATTTCAGGCTGGTGCCGTCAGCCCAGATGGGCAATTCGTCGATGTGCTGCTGTACGGATTTCGCGCCGGCGCCTCCGGCCCGTTCTGCTCCGGCGACATTTTCCATTCGAGCGCTCCGAGTTCTTGGGCGGAAACGAGAAGTTGAGCATGCGCCTGCGACATGCGTCTTACGGACGTCGACGCCCCTCGAAGTTGTGAAGAGAACCGTCGCATCACCGCCCGGAGGCGCGAGGCGGCGGGCTTGGCGCGGCGCGAGAGCGATCAAATCCCTCGGCCGGAACATCATGTGACGGCGATGCCATATCCCGCTTCCGCCTGGCGTCTCAGCGCGGGGTTCCCAGATCCAGCAACTCCAAAATTATGCGCAGATGTTGTGAAATCGTTCGTTCCAAAATGCTCCCGATCCGAGGCAGGCGCAACGCGCCAGCACAGATTGGCGCTCCTAATTGCAGTCGACCGCCGCCTTCGAGCCCAAAGCGAACCGTCGAGACCGGAAAGAGGCGGCGACATCGCCGCCACCCCCATGGTCGTTATTTGTGAGAGTGTTCGTGGGCGGTCGTGGTGTGCTTGTGCGCCTGCTCGCTATGTTCGCGAGCCGCTTCGGCGTGCTCCTTCGCTTCGTCGTGCTCGCCAAGATCATGATGATGGGCGGCTTGGTGATGATGATGGGCGGCAACGTGGTGATGAGCGGCCGCTTGATGATGATGCTCGCTCGCCGGATGCTTTGGGGACTTCGCCATTGGAACACTCCTCCCTGACTAAGAGACAACGCTATAGCGGGGGCGTGCAACGCACGTTGACGTTTCGCAGCTTTCCCTTGGCAAGCATAACAGAGGGGACGCGTCAGTTTGGTGACAACAGTCTTGGCGGCGGCGGATGGTCGGCCGCGCCCGTCTCTCTTGGCTCGCTATGCTCGACCGGCCACTTTCCCTCCACTGCGACCTCCGCCATCGCAATCCGCAATGCCCGGTCTACTTCAACTCCGGCCGTCCGCGGGGAAAGCAGCCAGGGACGCCCTAATCGCCTTCATGGCGGCCCCTACGGAGGCCCAAGCGCAGGCCACCAGGGAGCGCAGAAGGCCGGAATAGCCCACGCCGAGGCCGGCGAGCCGCACCGCTATCCGGGCAGGAAGCCGAACTTCGACCGGACGCAACTCGGCATCATCCGAGACCTACTCGCGCAGGACGACAGCCCCACCGCCATCGCTGAGGCGACGGGGGTTTCGCGGCAGGCGGCCTATCCGGTCCAGGACGATCCCGCGAAGGCGGAGACGATGTTGGCGGAGTGGGGAATGGAGCAAAGGCCGTCGAGGCCATTCTGTTTGCCTATTTGTCGGCGAGGCTCCGTCGTTTGCGGCGCGTGGTGAGTTCAGGACCGACCTGCGAGCTGTCGTCACTCGGCGTTTTGTCCATCAGCTTCTCGAAGGAGGGCTTGTAGCCATTCGCCCTATATTGGGCGGGTGATATGGGCAATTTCCTGGCTCCATAGTCGACCATGACCATTCCATCCGCCGTCAGATGCAATCCAGTCGCCATGCCCGACTACTCCGACCCGCTTTTTTTAGGCGGCCTTCGCAGTGCGCCACTGACGGAACGGGTTAATGATGATGAAACCGTCCGCCTCGGATGATCGCGCCAAGTGCTCCTTCGCCGCGCGCGAAAGCCTCTCGACCAGCTTCTCCTTGTAGCGGTCGCTCTTCGGGTCCAACTCCATCGTCCTCACGATGACGAGTACGCGCTGCTCCGAACCGTCTGGTCTTTCGGCACGCCAGACGCGCGCTGCTCGGGCGAGCGGGTGAATGAACACTTTGCTCATGTTTCTCATTATCGTACAACCGCTGACGCGCAACGGAGTGTAGTAGGGGCCTTCGCCGTCGCAGACCAGTCGTCCTTTGGACAGAGTCAGAGCCGACGCACAGGTCGGTCGAGCTGCGGCCGTCACTAATCCGTCACGCGAGTCGTGTTACCGAATGGTTCGACCTCCCTACGACGCCCCGTTCTGCGGGGCGTTTTTTCTGGTCCTCGGCCATCCCCTGCCTGGGGCCGTCGCGACGGTGCTCGGCGTCCCGGCGCCCGCGCTGTAGCCGCGGTCGATGGCCGCGCGCCGGGCTTTGCCACGTTGCTGCGCGACCGGCGCGAAGGATCGACGCCTCAGGAAGTGTCAAACCGCTGTGGCAGGGCGCTGACGAATGTCCGGTCTACGTTGTGAGCGGCAGCTCCGCGCAAGGAGCGGTCGTTCGGCCACGGATGACGAAAGGGTAAAGGTCAACTCGTTGCGGTCCTTCGGCCCATCGGCCGATGCTGCCTCTCATCGGCTGAAACGTTTCGGGGATCAGAGAGCTATGCAATGGCACGCTCGTCCGCTACCTGGAGTGCTTCGGCTCCGGCCTGTGCTACCTGGGCGTCCTGCTCGGACGCGGCCCCGGACACGCCGATCCCGCCAATGATACTGCCGCCTGAGTAGATCGGCACGCCACCTTCGGCGACGCAGGCACCGAAGGTCAGCACGCGCAGGCCGACGCCACCTCCCGCCACCGCGTCTTCCAGCACCTTGGTCGGACGGCGGAATTCGACCGCCGTTCGCGCCTTGGCTTCGGCTATGCGAACAGCGGACAATTGCGCGTTGTCGAGCCGTTGCAACATTACTACGTTGCCGCCCGAATCGACGATGGCGATAGCGACGCCCCAGTTGTTCTTAGTTGCCTCGGCCTCGGCCGCCGCCATCGCCTTCTTTGACGCTTCGAGCAGGATCGGCGCGCCGTACGGTGTACTCGGCGGCGGTACTTGTTTCTAACTCATGGGTCCTCCCACCGACATTCAATCGGCCAACAACGGCATCGAACAGCCTATCAAAGACCATCTCTGCTGGGTCACCATGCCTGAAACTGACATTTGCAAGCCCTTTGGTTTGAGCCCACTGGCTAAGGTTTACGAAATTCCCGGCACAGGATAGCGCCGACACATTGTCTTCACTTCCGCCTGTAGCGCCTCGATTGCTGGCGCGTCATCAGGACGACGCAGCGCCCTGACGATCCATTGCGCGATCGTCATCATGTCCTCCTCGCTCATTCCGCGTGTGGTGCAGGCTGGAGTGCCGAGGCGCAGCCCGCTGGGGCGCAGGGGCGGGCGCGGATCGTCGGGGATGATCTGCTTGTTCGCCGTGACGCCGATGGCGTCGAGGGCCTCTTCGGCAGCACGCCCATCGAGACCAAAACTCGCCATCGTATCGATCACAAGCAGATGGTTGTCGCTGCCGCCGGTGATCAGTGTCACGCCTTCTGCGAGAAGCGCCGTGGCCAATGCCCTTGAATTGCGCAGAGTCGCGCGCGCGTATTCGACGAATTGAGGCTCCGCCGCCTTCTTGAAAGTGATTGCAGCGCCGGCGATGACGTTCATATGCGGGCCGCCCTGGAGACCCGGGAAGACCGAGCTGTCGATCTTCTTCGCGTAGGCCGCCTTGCTCAGAATCAGCCCGCCGCGCGGTCCGCGCAGCGTCTTGTGGGTCGTGGTGGTGACGACATCGAAACCGGAATCGAACGGGTTGCGCATGACGTTCGCCGCCACCAGCCCGCCGATATGGGAAATGTCGGCCATCGTCAGCGCGCCGACCTCATCGGCGACTTTCTTGAAAGCGGCGTAATCATAGTCACGCGGATACGAGGAATAGCCGCACAGCACGATCTTGGGCCGGGAACTCGTCGACAAAATACGCACCGATCAAGACTCTGGCTAGAAATCCAGGCGCAAATCCCTCGACCATTATCGCGAGACCATCGACAAAGATGGGTCTCGGCGAGGTCAGAGGCGCGCCACCGCCACCACTAGCCCAGCGGTCATTGTCCTTGGTTGCGCCTCAAAATAAGCGCGTTAATTATGCTGACTAGATTGTCATAATCCGTGGCTATCTTCTTTGCGATTCGCTTCTTAGGACGCGGTTCATACGGGTTACCTCCGATGCTATCCACATAATGACTGCCTGGCGGGCCTAGCGTGCATATCAAATTAACAACTTTATCTATAAATACTTCAGGTGTCTCGGATTCTACTAAAACAACGTCAGAAAACGACAATTCTTCATTTGACGCTGCTTTGGTCGAGTACGTCACTTCATAAATTGCCATTTTATCAAGATCGCCGATGACGCTTCACGCGACTTCAAGGAAGTGGTGCGCAACGGTAAGGGGCTTCTAGGCCGCTGCGACTGCAGTCCGCCACGTGGTCATCGCGACACCGCGAAGCGCGCGGTGCGTTTGGGCGGAGATGAGATGGCGTTGGACGTTGAAGGTGTTGTAGACGGCGGCGTGGGTTGAAAGAAATTTCTGGGCTGAACCCGGGCTCTTGAACCGCTGCATCTTGCGCTCCCGCCGCCGCGTCGGCCGATGCGAATTCTCAGCTCGATTGTTCTTCCATCGCCCGCGCTCATGCCGGCATTCTATCCCAAGATCCCGGACCGCGGCGCTGTATGACCGCAAGTCGTCGGTGACCAACCGCTCAGGAACAAAGGCATACTTCTTCAGGAGCTCGCGCATCAGTTTCAGCGCGGCGTGCTTGTTGCGCTTCGACTGGACCAGCACATCGAGGACCTCGCCCTCGGCGTCGACGGCCCGCCAGAGATAGACCATACGTCCGTCGATTTTCAGATAGACCTCGTCCAGATGCCAAGTCGTATGAGGTTTCAGGCGACGCTTCCGTAGGTCGGCCGCGATCATCGGTCCGAAATGATTCACCCAACGCCGAACCGTCTCGTAAGACACCGCCACTCCGCGTTCCGCCAATAAAGCTTCGACGTCGCGCAGGCTCAGGGTGAGCCGGAGGTAGAGCCATATCGCTTGGTGAATGATCTCGGGCGGGAAACGATACCCGCTGTAGCTGATCTTGTTCATCCGCGTGCGGCTACCAGGCCACCGAGAACGCCGCAAGCCCGGAGCGCCGTGACAATGCCAATTCGGCCAATGTAGCCAAAGCAATCCCCATCGTGACCATCAGAGCGGGCACCGCGTCATTGAAGTGTCAAGCGCGGAATCGCCGTTCCGATTGAAGACGATCTCATTTTTGGATGTGAGTTTAATGTATGCAGTTTGTGACGTGTAACTGATTGAGTCCTGACACTCGCCGCTCACCTTGAGCGCTCCGCCTTCATGCGACGCGCGCTCTAATTGGCAGACGCCCGTAGGCAGACGGATCCGCTGCGATTCGATTATCGCGGCCTGCGCAAATCGGTCCACGGGCTGTCGGAAGGCCAAAGCGCTGCCGCGCCGTTGGAAGAGCTTGTTGCAGTCGCCTGCCGACGGAGCCCAGGCGCCCCTCAGCTGCGCGAGGTTCTCGGGAGCAACCTCAGCGGTAGGCTCCTGCGCGAGCCGCGCGGACGTGGAGGCCTCCGCGGTCGGCGCATGAGCGGGGGCGGACATAGTTTCCCGCGGCGTGGGCGGGAACTCCTGCGGAACGGGTGCAGGCGCCGCCGCGACCGCTACGTGGGCGGGAGCGGGCGTGGATGGCGGCGCGCCAGCGTGCGCAGCCTCCTGCGCGGCCGGCGCGGGCGCGACTGCCTCCGTGGCGGGCGCAGGAGCGGGTGCGGATGCCGGCGCCGGAGCTTGCGCAGCCTGCGTGGCCGGCTCGGACGTGGGCGCCTTGGCGACAGGCGCAGGAACAGCCGCGGACATCGGCGCGGCGGCGGGCGCCGACGGGGCGGAGGCTGGGGCGGCCTCCTGCGCGAGAGGCCGCTGGAGCAGGCTTAGGCTCCTGCGCAACGGGCGCAGGCGGCAGCTTGACTTGCAATTCGGCCGGCCATTTCGCATCCGGCCTCGTGCGCACGAATCCTGCGCCGCGCAGCCCGGTCTCAACTTTCCCGTAATACGTCTCCACGACCTTCGGATCGATCTTGAGATCGACCCGGAGCATCAGCTTGGCGAGATTGTCCTTGGTCTCGACGGCCTTGGGCGCGGATTGCGCGTTGGACGCGACAAAGCTCACCGCTGCGGGAACGACATAGTCCGGAGCCGCCTCCAGGATGAGGCGGGCGTCGCGTTTCAGCGTCTCCTCGCTTTCGCCGGGCAGTTGCATGAACTCCCAGCGCACCCGCTCGCCGACCGCCGGCAGCTCGACCCGGGGCCGGCGCGGATCGCAACGGAAAGTGATCTGCGTGACGCCGTGATTCGTGACGATGGCGTCGACCACCAGCCAGCGTTCCAAATAGGTCGAGCCGACGAGCCTGACGCCGAGGCGCTCACGCGTGGGACTCGCGCCGCCGTCGCAGGCGACGACATAGTCCGCCTCGACCGTCGTCGCGCCGGAAGGCGTCGCGACCGAGAGCGTCACGCCCTTCGCGTTCTGGACGAGGTCGGTCGCCTCGTGCCCAAATGCGACCCGGACCGACGGGAATCGCGCGAGGCCCTTGAGCAGCACCCTCTCGAAGTCGGGCTGGTAGAATGTGCCGAGCGACGAATGGCCGTAGAGCCCGCGCGGGAAGTCGGCCGCCATCAGGGTGACGTTGCGCGCGTTCACATGGCGCACGTGGGGATCCTGAATGAGGCCAGGCGCGATGTCGTCGAAGAGGCCGACCTGACTGAACAAGCGCAGCGTCTCCGCGTCATAGGCGATCGCGCGCGGCAGTCCGAGCAGCCCGGCGTTGCGCTCGAGAACGAGCACACGAATCCCGGCAAGGCCGAGCAAATTCGCGGTCATCAGCCCGACCGGGCCGGCGCCGATGATTGCGACCTCGACCGCGAGCGGCCGTCCTGCGTTCCCCGAAATGTCCTTAGGCGTCATGGCTTCCTCCGATGCAAACTTTCCTATTGCACTTATCAGTCAAAACGACTAAATAGTCAACATGAAAAATTTGACCAGGACAAAAAACGTCCTGGCCGGTCCTGACCCCGAAGCTAGGACTCAAGGCATGGCGACAAATCTTGTGCGTTACGAGCTCGACGGCTCGCCCCATTGGGGAGTCGCGTCGGCGTCAGGGATCGCGCCGCTCGACGGCGCCTATCCGACGACCGCGGCGCTGATCGAGCATGGGGAAGCGGATTGGCGGCAGGCCTCGGCAAGAGCGCCGAGAGTGTCCTTCAATTCGGCGCTGATCCTTTCGCCGGTGACGACGCCCTGTCGCATCTATTGCCAGGGCGCGAATTATCGCCAGCACATGATCGAATCCGGCATGGACCCGGACGCCAAGGCGTTCAACATGTTCTTCACCAAGTCGGACGCCTCAGTGGCCTCGGCAAAAGGGACCGTCGCGCCGCCAAAGCACGTTTCGCTGCTCGACTACGAAATCGAGCTCGCGCTGGTGTTTCGCCGGCCGATCGCCTCGGCGGCGACCGTCACGCGCGAGCAGTATGTCTTCGCCATCGCCATTGCCAACGACCTCAGCGCGCGGGACGTGCAGCTGCCGCAAATGCAATTCTTCAAAGGCAAGAGCTATCGCGGCTTCTGCCCGATCGGTCCGTGGCTGACCGTGCCCGATCCCGACGAGTTCGCCTTGCTCGACGACCTCGAACTCCAGCTCACGGTCAACAATGCGGTCCGACGGCGGGATTCGACGAAGAACCTCGTGTTCAAGCCGGCCGAGACGATTTCCGAATTGTCCACCTTCGCCAATATCGCGCCGGGCGACGTGCTGCTCACCGGGACCCCAAGCGGCTGCGCCCTGCGTTTTCCGCCCGCCCCGATCCGCCGGATCGTCCAGCTGCTGCCCGAACGCCAGTTTTGGAAGCTGTTCCTGAACGCGCAGCGGCGCAGGGCTGAATATCTTCGGCCCGGCAACTCGGTCGCGGCGCGCATTTTCAGCGCCGACGGCACGCTTGACCTCGGCGAACAGACGACCGCCGTCCTCGGCGCGGCCTGATCCCGCTCGCGGGCGGATTACGCGGCCGGCGCCCTCTCAATGGGCGCTGCCTTGGCGCGCTTGAGCTTCGCAAGCGTCGTCGCCGCCTGCTGCTTTCCGATCCCAATCGCCCCGAGCACCGCGCCGACAGCAGGTTGTGCGTCGGCGCCCTTGAGGCGACCCTCGCCGATCGCGGCGAGCACCTGCAGCACGACGCCGATCGCCGCCTCCAGGGCAAGATCCACTGAAAGGCCGCCGCCGGGAAGATTGACGAGCACGCGCGCCAGATCCTCCTTCAGACGGCGACGCGCCGTTTCGCCGACGCTTGGATTGGATCGCGCCATGCGCGACCAGCGCGCCCCACGCAGGCTCCTCGAGCGCCCTTTCGATGAAGGCGTCGCAGCCGAAGGCGACGCGCAGCAAGGGGTCGGAGGTCGAGGCGCGTCTGCCCTGAATCATTTCGTCGAACGAATGGATCAGCTCGCCGGCGACGGCAACCGTGAGGGCGTGCATGTCCTCGAAATGCACATAGAACGTCCCTTTCGCGACTCCCGCCTCGCGAACGAGGTCGTCGATGGTGACCGACGCCCAGGAGCGCTTGGCGAACAGGGCTGAGGCTGCTGCAATGAGCTGCCCCCGGGTCCGCGCCCGCTTCTCTTGACCGATCTCCGCCCGCCGTTCGAGATTGACCTTCGCCATGCGACACCTTGCCCAACCCGGCCATAATAGCCGATAAAGTCACAATGACCAAATCGTTTTCTTTCCGGTCATGGATGACGACGATCGCGACGATCGCCGCGGCGGTTTCTTTCGGCTCGAGCGTGGCCGCCGCCAACCCCCTCCCGAACATCGTCTACATCATATCCGACGACCAAGGCTGGAAGGACGTCGGCTATCACGGCTCCGCAAACATCGACACTTTGGCACAGGGCGGCGCGCGGCTCGAACAGTTCTACGCCCAGCGGATGTGCACTCTGACGGTCGCGGCGGTGATGACAGGGCGCTATCCGTTCCGATACGGATTGCGGATCGCCATTCCGTCGGCCCACCCCTATAGATTGCCGACCGACGAGTGGCTGCTGCTCCAGGCGGGAGCGCTCGGGCGCGTTCCGCGCTTGGTCCAACGGCGGGTGATCTTGGTCTTCCGTGGCACATGGGTCGCGCCGACCGTAGCGCGCGTCGGCCGATCAGGACAGTTTCGTAGCTGGCCTCCTTTAGCGCCGCCTCGCGCACGGCTGTGTCGGCTCGGTTATCGCCAATGGCGACGGCGACCGCAAGCGCTGAACCTCGAGGGCTTTGCGGGCGTCCACTTCGACAAGGAAATCGCAGCCGCGATCCCCTGGTCGCCGAAGCTGAAGTCTTGGTTATCTGAGGTAGGCCGTGATTTGATCGCTGGCGATCGTTTTGGACGCCCTTTCGACAACCTTGAGACTAGTCAGAACGCCTTCGGTTACGGCGGTTTCGGCGGGGTGACGATAACCTCCTTCAACGTGCCCACCTCGACCGTGACCGCATTGTGGTTGCCGGGCGAATATCCCGGTCGCCCGTGGATCCCGCTCTTTCTGCGACGCGGCCGACTGGAGCGAGCGATCCTCGCGTGACGCCGAGCACGTAACCGAAGATCGCGCAGGTGCAAGCTTGCCTGCTGCCCGTTGCTACCCAGATTGCTACCCAACTCCCTGGGACATGCTGGGACTTAGAACGATAAGGGAACGCGGTTTCCCTGAATTTTTAGGACAGTGCGGGAGGCGACAGTACCAACCGGGACGTCGCAGACCGAATTTCAAGACCGCTGCCTTTAAGCACTCATTGGCGTGTTTGCCGCGTGTGGTCGGACCGAGAATTGTTCCGCGGGCCGACCTGGGGCCGACCTGACGCCACAAGCAAGCCTTACCAGCTTGCTAATGCATTGAAATTATTGGCTGGGGGACCTGGATTCGAACCAAGATTGACGGAGTCAGAGTCCGCAGTTCTACCGTTGAACTATCCCCCAACGGGTGCTCGATCGGGGAGCAGGCCGCGTCAATAGCGAAGAGGGCGCGCCGGCGCAAGCCTCTCGCGGGCCGCTGTTAGCGCAAAGTAGGAATGTCCCCTTTTAGCTAATTAGGAATGTCCCCTCTGGATTGAGCGGGGGCGTTGATGGCGGCGGGGGCATTGGCGATGAGCGGGCGGGAGCGCGAAAGACTTGTTGTGATCGCACAGGTCTGCGGCAAGGTTCTCAGCCGAGGCGCGGCGGCGGAGCGGCTTGGGATTTGCGTTCGGCAGGTCAAGCGGCTTGTTCGGGCCTATCGCGCCGAGGGCGACGCAGGGCTTGTGTCGCGCCAGCGCGGGCGGGCCTCGAACCGTCGGCTCGCGCCGGGCGTCGGCGAACGGGCGAGCGAACTGCTCGGCGGCAAGTATCGTGATTTTGGTCCGACGCTGGCCTGCGAGAAGCTGGCGGAGCTTGAAGGGATCTTCGTCTCGCGCGAGACGATCCGACGGCTCCAGATTCGGCTTGGCTTATGGAAGCCGAAGCGGCGGCGTCACAAGCGGGTGTTTCAATTGCGCGAGCGGCGGCCGCGATTTGGCGAACTTATCCAGATCGACGGCAGCCCGCATGACTGGTTTGAAGGGCGCGGCCCGCGCTGCACGCTGATCGTGTTCATTGACGATGCGACGGGGCGTCTGACGGCGTTGCGCTTTGCCCCTGCGGAGACGACGCGCGCCTATCTTGGCGCGCTCAGGGACCATGTTCTCGCGCATGGCTGTCCGGCAGCTTTCTATTCGAATCGGCACGGCATTTTCCGGGTCAACGCCAAGGACGCCGCCAGCGGCGACGGCAAGACCGAGCTCGGCCGCGTCAGCGAGCGCTTGCGCATCGAACTCATCAACGCGCTCACCCCGCAAGCCAAGGGCCGCGTCGAACGGGCCAACCAGACTTTGCAGGATCGGCTGGTGCGCGAGATGCGGCTCAGGGGGATTTCCTCGATTGAGGAGGCGCAGGCCTTCACGCCCGCCTTCATCGCCGCGTGGAACGAAAAGTTCGCCGTGCCGCCGCGAGACAGCCAAGACGCCCATCGTCCCTGGACCAAGGGCGCCGATGCGCTCGAGGAGGCGCTGGCGCGGCGCGAGGAGCGCGTCCTGTCCAAAGCCCTGACGTTCAGCGTCGGCGGCGCCGTCCATTGCGTCAAGACCAGCGGCCCCGGCATCGCCATGCGCGGGGCCAAGATAACGCTGCTGCACTTGCCCGATGGCTCCATGCGGCTGCGCTACAAGGACCGCGACCTGCAATACACGCAAGTCAAATCCTCGCCCCGGCCAAGCCCCGCCGAAGATGAAAAAACCATCGACGCTCGCCTCGACGCCGTCCTGGCTGCACGCCGGGACGACAGCCCAACCGCCGAGCCCGCAAGGGCGTGGATAACGGGCGGGCTAGCTACGGCGCCATTGAGAGCGCGCGTCGCCCGCCCGTTACCCACCCCCACTCAACCGGAGCGCCGAAGGGGACATTCCTATTGTGCGCAATCAGGGGACATTTCTATTGTGCGTTGACAGCCTCTCGCGGGCCGCTTCCCGAAGCGGGAGGGGCCCGGGAGCGGCGTGCGCCTTGAGGCGATCGCCAGCGCAAAGTCCGTCGCCCGGAATTCGCGGGTCGCCGTCTCGACGGCGGCTCCCGCTTGCTCGGGCGGCGGCGCGAGACGTGGCCGGCGGACGAATCCATCCGAGTTTTCAACGCGTTGCTTTACGTATGGGAACAAAGGGTGTACAAACAAAGGATTCTCTGCTATGTTTCCTCTTTGGTATCGATCCGGGAGCCGAATGCGCGAGAGAATGGTCGGAGCGCGCTGGACAACCGGCCAGAAATTTGAGCCGTTGCTGGAACAGGCCTCGTCTGGTTTAGCGATCGGCTTGCCTGTGGCGAAGCGCGGCAGGGGAAGGGGCGGCGCGCCGCGCGAAGGGAGAGGGCGCGATGGAAATGGCGCCGGAAGGTATTGAAAAGGTTCGATTCGGCGATGGAATTGGGGCGCCGGGAGTCGGTTCTCCGCCAACGGAACAAGTTCGATCGGGGGGCCACGCGCTTTGGTTCGGCGCGCCGTCGAACGGCTGTCGGACCCGAATTTTCGCGGCGACCCTAAACAGGGTCGCAACCCGCTGAAATCGTTGGAGGCCGACGCTAAGTTTGCGCTAAAGCGCGGCTAACGCCGATTCTCGGCCGATCGGCACCGCGAAAGCTGGAAGCCCCGCCCTACACATGCTCGACCGCCAGCACGCCGGGCGCGGCCTTCAGCGCGCCGGCGACGGTCGGGCTGACGGCGTAGCGGCCGGGCAGGCGGATCTCGACCTCCTCCTTCGGTCCGAGGACGACGACGAGCGACACCTCGCCTTCGCCGGGGCAGCGCAGGCGACTCTCGATCGAGGCGAGCGGGGTCTCGTCGCGCACGAAGATGCGCAGGCCTTTATGGACCTTGGCGGCGGCGTCGCTAAGCTTTTCGACATTGACGATGCGGGCGCGCACGTCCTCGCCCTCGATGTTGGCTTGAAGCGTCACCAGCACGTCCGAGCCCTTCTCGAGGAGGTCGCGGAACTGGTTCAGCCCCTCCTGGAAGATGATCGCCTCGTACTGGCCGGACGGGTCGGAGAGCTGCACGATGCCCATTTTCGACCCGCTCTTGGTGCGGCGCTCGGTCCGGTCGAGCACGCTCGCCCCGAGGCGCCCGGTCGAGGCGCCGGCGCGCACCGAGCGGGCGAAATCGGCCCAGCGGGCGGCGCGAAGGCGCTTCAGCGCCGAATCGTAGGCTTCCAGCGGATGGCCCGAAAGGAAGAAGCCGACGGCGTCGAACTCGCGCTTGAGCTTTTCGGCGTCCGTCCATGGGCTCGCGCCGACTTTCAGCGGCGCGGTCTCGGCGTCGCCGAACAGGGCGTTCTGGCCCGACGCCTTCTCCGAGGCGCCGCGATTGGCGATCGCGAGCATCGGCTCGATCGCGGCGAAGGCGACGGCCCGGTCGGGCTCGAGCTCGTCGAACGTCCCGGCCGAGGCGAGGCTTTCGAGCGCCTTCTTGTTGACCAGGCGGGGATCGAGCCGGCTCGCCATGTCGGCGAGCGAAGCGAACGGCTTGCCGCCGCGCGCCGCGACGAGCGCCTCCGCCTGCGCTTCCCCGACTCCCTTGATGGCGGAGAGCGCATAGACGATCGTCGCCCCGCCGTCGGCGCCGGCGCGCACGTCGAAATCGACCTCGGAGGCGTTGGCCGAAGGGGGAGCGACCCTGATGCCGAGCCTCTGCGCTTCGGCGCGGAACTCGGCGAGCTTGTCGGTATTGCCCTTGTCGAGGGTCATCGAGGCGGCAAGGAACTCGGCCGAGTGGTTCGCCTTGAACCAGCCGGTCCAGTAGGCGATCAGCGCATAGGCCGCCGCGTGGCTCTTGTTGAAGCCGTAGTCGGCGAACTTGGCGAGAAGATCGAAGATCTCGTCGGCCTTGGCCCGCGTGATCCCGCGCGCGACGGCGCCGTCGACGAAGCGGGCGCGCTGGGCGTCCATCTCCTTCTTGATCTTCTTGCCCATCGCGCGGCGCAGCATGTCGGCTTCGCCCAGCGAATAGCCCGACAGGACTTGCGCGATCTGCATCACCTGTTCCTGGTAGATGATGACGCCGAAGGTCTCGCGCAGGAGCGGCTCGATCATCGGATGGATGGTGTCCGGCTTCTCGTGGCCGAGCTTGCGGGCGCAATAGGTCGGGATGTTGGCCATCGGGCCGGGGCGGTAGAGCGCGACCAGGGCGATGATGTCCTCGAACCGGTCGGCGCGCATTTCGACCAGCGCCTTGCGCATCCCGGCGCTTTCCACCTGGAACACCCCGACCGTCTCGCCGCGCCCGAGCATCTCATAAGTCTTGGCGTCGTCGAGCGGGATCGTGCCGAGATCGATCTCAACGCCGCGCCGGGCGATCAGGTCGACCGCGCGCTTGAGCGTGGTCAGCGTCTTGAGGCCGAGGAAGTCGAATTTGACCAATCCCGCCGGCTCGACCCACTTCATGTTGAACTGGGTCGCCGGCATCGCGGCTTTCGGATCGCGATAGAGCGGCACGAGCTCGGTCAGCGGCCGGTCGCCGATGACGACGCCCGCCGCGTGGGTCGAGGCGTTGGAATAGAGACCCTCGAGCCGCTCGGCGATGGCCAGCATCCGTCCGACCCGCTCATCGGCCTTCGCCGCCTCCTCAAGGCGCGCTTCGTCGGCGACCGCTTGCTTCAGGGTGACCGGATGGGCCGGGTTCATCGGCACGAGCTTGGCGAGCTTGTCGACCTGGCCGAGCGGCATTTCGAGCACGCGACCGACGTTGCGCATGACGCCGCGGGCGAGGAACGAGCCGAAGGTGATGATCTGCGCCACCCGGTCGGCGCCGTAGCGGTCGCTGACATAGGCGATCACCTCGTCGCGCCGGTCCTGGCAGAAGTCGACGTCGAAGTCCGGCATCGACACGCGCTCGGGGTTGAGGAAGCGCTCGAACAGGAGCCCGAAGCGCATCGGGTCGAGATCGGTGATGGTGAGCGCCCAGGCGACCAGCGAACCTGCGCCGGAGCCGCGCCCCGGCCCGACCGGAATCCCGTGCGCCTTGGCCCATTTGATGAAGTCGGCGACGATGAGGAAATAGCCGGGGAACTTCATCTTGACGATGACGTCGAGCTCGAAGGCGAGGCGTTCGTCATACTGCTCCCGGGCGTAGCCCGGCGCGAGTCCGTGATGGGCGAGACGGGACTCGAGCCCCTCGCGCGCCTGGCGGCGCAGCTCCTGCTCTTCGTCGACAGTCTCCCCGCCGGGGATGGAGAAGCCCGGCAGGATGGGCTTTCTGGTCAGGGGCCGGTAGGCGCAGCGCATGGCGATCTCGACGCTGGCCCCGGTCGCCTCCGGCAGGTCGGCGAACAGCTCCGTCATCTCGCCGCGCGTCTTGAACCAGTGCTCGGGCGAGAGGCGGCGGCGGTCCGGCGTCGAAAGGAGCGCGCCCTCGGCGACGCAGAGCAGCGCGTCATGCGCCTCGTAGTCGGAGCGGGCGGCGAAATAAGGCTCGTTGGTCGCGACGAGCGGCAGGCCGTTCCGGTCGGCGAGGTCGATCAGCGCCGGTTCGACCGCAGCCTCGGATCCGATCCCGTGGCGCTGGAGCTCGACGTAGAGGCGCCTGTCGAAGGCCTTGGCGAGCCGCCTGAGCCGGCTCTCGGCGAGGTCGGGCAGGTGCTGGCCGAGCGACCGGTCGATCGGCCCGGCGGGGCCGCCGGTCAGCGCGATGAGTCCCTCGCAGCCGAAAAGCGCGTCG
The DNA here is from genome assembly GCA_963758335.1 of uncultured Alphaproteobacteria bacterium. Lineage (GTDB taxonomy): Bacteria > Pseudomonadota > Alphaproteobacteria > Rhizobiales > Beijerinckiaceae > Roseiarcus. The sequence goes on from CAVWVF010000007.1 coordinate 494,187, forward strand.
AACGGAACATGCGGCTCGTCGCCCTCCTTCGGATCGAGCCAGAGGCTCGAGACGAGTCGCATCAGATGGCGGTAGCCTGCCTCGTTCTGCGCCAGGAGCACGATCGGGGCCCGCGCCAAGCGCTGTTCGGCGAGGCGCGAGGAAGCGGGCGGAGCGTCCCCGAAATCGACCGTGACCTGAGCGCCAATGATCGGCTGCACGCCGGATTTCGCCAGCTTTTCCGAGAATTCCAGCGCGCCGAACAGGTTGTTGGTGTCGGTGATGGCGAGCGCCGGCATGTCGTCGGCCTTGGCGAGCTTCGCCAGCGTCTCGATCGCCAGCGCCCCCTCGCGCAACGAGAAGGCGCTGTGCACGTGCAGATGCACAAAGCCGACGGCCTTGATGACGGATGATTCCATGCGCGGCATTGTCGCAAGCGGGCGGGCGGGGGTCGAGAGGCGACTGGGCGGCCTGTGGATCGTTTGCGCAGGGTGCTGGCGATGTTCATGGGCGAGGACACGCCGGAAACTCGGGCCGCCTTCCGCGCCACCGCACCGCTCGGCCGCTTTTCCACGCCGCGCGGCATCGGCGCCGCCGCGCTCTATCTCGCCAGCGACGAGGCTTCGTTCCTGACCGACGTTATTCTCGAGGCTTGATGGCGGGCGCTGCATCTGGGGAATAGCCGCCCTGGTCGAAGGATAGCCGCGCTTGACGCTCAAGGGATCGCGTTCAGCCTGTTTTCGCCTGCTAACAGGGGGAAAACAGGCGAAACCGCGCCTCCTGCGACTCGCTTTGACCTATGAAACACGCGCGGTTCCAATGGTTTATGCGAAATAACTGATGCAATAGGCGCCGGACCATAACAGGACCATAACAGGAGAGAATTCGGGCATAACAGATCCTATGCGGGTGGACGGCGGCCGGACCCTTGGTAGGCTGATCTTCCACACCAGCATGGAGGCAACCGATGCATTTAATCACCTCCGCGACCGTTGTCGCGACCACCGCCCGCGCGAATGATATCACGCTGTTCGCCTCGCTCGAATTGAGCAAATCGAAATGGGTTGTGACGATCAACAGTCCGGGCAGCGAGAAATTTTCCAGGCATGTGGTCGAGGGTGGGGACGGCCGCCGGCCTGCTCGACCTTCTTTCGCGGTCGAGGGCGAAGGCCGAGCAGCGCTATGGCGTGCCGATCAAAGCGATCGTCATTCAGGAGGCGGGATTGGACGGATTTTGGATCCATCGCCTGCTGCTCGCCGAGGGGATCGAGAGCCACGTGGTCGATGCGGCTTCGATTGCGGTCGACCGGCGGCATCGGCGAGCCAAGACCGATGCGATCGACGGCGAGACGCTGTTGCGGACGCTGATGGCGTGGTCTCGCGGCGAGCGGCGGGTCTGCTCCATGGTTCGCGCGCCGAGCCCGGAAGAAGAGGATCGCCGGCGGCTGACCCGCGAGCGCGGCACGCTGCTCAAGGAACGCATTCAGCACACCAATCGGGTCAGGGGCCTGCTCAGCGGCCAAGGCATCCGGGATTACAACCCGCTTCGGCGCGATCGTTTTGAGCGGCTCGAGGCGCTGCGAACCGGCGACGGCCGCGAGCTGCCGCCGCTGCTGAAGGCGGAAATACGCCGGGAGCTCGATCGGATCGCGCTGGCGACGACGCAACTGGCTGCGGTCGAACGGGCCCGCGACGCGCTCATCCGCACGGAAGCCGAGGAGCGCACCAACCCCGCCGCCCGGCTCCTCGAGCTCAAGGGCTTGGGCCCCGAGTTCGCCTCGCTCCTCTGGCTGGAATCGTTGTTCCGCAGCTTCGCCAACCGCCGCCAGGTGGCGGCTTACGGCGGATTGGCGCCCAGCCCCTGGCAGAGCGGCGGCGTCGAACGGGATCAAGGCATCTCGAAGTCGGGCAACCGCCGCCTGCGCAAGACCATGATCGAGCTGGCCTGGTTCTGGCTGCGTCACCAGCCGGACTCGGCGTTGAGCCGCTGGTTTCGGGCGCGGGTCGGCGCCGCGAAGGGACGGGTCCGCCGGATCGCCATCGTGGCGCTGGCCCGCAAACTGCTCGTCGCCTTGTGGCGCTATGTCACCCAAGGCGTCGTTCCCGAGGGCTCGGTGTTCAAGGCGGCCTGACCCGATGGCTCAATCCTACGCCGACGCTCCAACGATGGCTTAACGACTCAACCCCATTCCAGCGAAGCCGAACGCGACGGCTTCGCCGGATCCGGGCGGGCGGTGACCGCGGCTTTGCCTGGCTGAAACACGCCGTTTAACAGGATGGTCCCCGCCAACCCGAGCCCGACGCCCTCGAGCATGAGGGATTATGGTGCGAGCCCCGACAAGCTCGACCGGATGTGAGGTGATGCGGCCGTCAAGGCTGCATGCGAAAGACGGGCTCACGCTTCGGATCCAAACGCCAAAGGAGATGCGCAATGCCAAAATGAATGAGCGCGGCAAAGACCACAGAGGCAGCCAAGAGCGCGCAAGGGCGCGCTCGCTCGTGACAGTGTATCCGGCCGCTGGCGCGTCAAGGTCGCTTCGCTCCCTGCTCCGCTGCGCTTCGCCCCGCTTCGCGGGTGACACGCCAGCGGCCGGTGCAAACGAATGAGCTTGACCCGAAACACCCCATGTGAGGGCGATAACAGGCGGGCCAAGCCAACCGAATTATGGAACGCAAAGTAAAGCGAAACTTTCCCTTCGCCGAATGGACCCAGCCCGTGACCTACGGCTCTTTTCGCGATCGGAGTGCGCCGCGAGCGGACGGCTCGCGCATCGGGCCCAAACCGAGGGTTAAGTAAAGGATCACCTTAACTACACCACAAGTAAGCCAAATCAGCGCAATCCGTTTCAGAACGGCGGCTTACTCGGCGACGAAAAACGCCGCCACCTCGGCCTCGAGCCCCGGCGGATCGAGCCGAACGAGGCCGAAAACAGCGCCTTACCGGTACGAGGAGGCCGCTGACGACGCGTTCTGGCCGGCGTAAGCGTCGTCCATCGGGGCGCATGCCCTATCAGCGATTGATGCGCGCCGTGCTGCAACGGGCGGCCAAGACCCTCTATTCAAAGCCGGAGCGGTGGAGACGGAGGCATTGTCGGAGAACACAACCTTTTCGCTTTGCATCAGATGTGGAGGCCATGCTTATCACGATGTTCTCGCAGTTTCGTCCGACAGTAACGAAACTACGCATGACGCGCAGCCATCTCAAAGACAACCTTATACCGATCCTCGCCGAAGCACCCGCGCGTGAGTTGTTGTTAGCAAATTTCTGCCCATGAATAGAGCGCAATGATTCCGAACTCACTGGCCGACGCCGATAATCGGCACGCGTCTCGCGGCGTGTTTTTGACAGCGATGCTGGTCGTGGCCGCTGCTTCCGTTGCGCTTCGCGGCGAAGCCACGCCGGACGTGAGTTGGCTGATCACGATGTGTGAGCGCATGCTCAACGGCGAGCGCGCATATGTCGACATCATCGAAACTAATCCCCCTGTGCCGATGCTGCTCTACATGCCGGGCGCCCTCGTCGCAAAGTTCATTGGCGGGACGCCCGAAGCGGCGACGTTCGCCTTCGCCTACGCCTGCGCGTTCGGATCGCTGTGGTTGGTGGCCCGCATTCTGCCGAGCCGCCTGTCCGATGGCGTCCCCGCCTGGTTGGCGCTGGCGCCGGTCGCTGCCGTGCTCTTCCTTCTTCCGAGGGACGCGTTCGCACAACGTGAATATTTCGCCGCGGCATGGGCTCTTCCGATCACGGCGGTCTTCATCCGCCATGCCGATGACCATTCCTGGCCCCCCTGACGGACCGGGCTCTCGCCGCCGTTCTCGGCGGCCTGATGATCGCCGTCAAGCCGCCGCTCTTCGCGCTGCCAGGCGTTCTGGTAGGACTCTACTTTTGGGCGCGGACGCGGAGCCTTTCGTTCCTTATCCCGAGCGGCCTCGTCGCCGCAGCCGCGATCGGGCTGGCCGTCACCGCCGCGTCGCTCGCCGCGTTTCCCGACTATCTTCGCAACGTGTCGGGGATAATGACCGACGTTTACGTCCCCATCCGCGGACATGTTTCCTCGTTCGTCCACGACCGAGCTTGTCTCGGAGTCCTGTCTTGCCTGGGGATTACGCTGATCCTCTCCCTACGAGGCGGCGCGCCCGCCGCGACCATTTCGGCGATCGTGGCGGGAGGTTTCCTCGTCGTTTATTTCATTCAGGGCAAATACTTCCCGTATCACGTTTTCCCGGCCGCCCTTTTCAGCGCCCTCTCCGCCTGCATCGCCGTCTTCGGACGGTTGCGCCACCTCACGCACGCCTCGCTTGCCGCCTACGCCGGCGCAGCAGGCGTATATAGCCTAGTCGGGCGCTTCCAAAGTTCGAATCCCATGGGATGCTCGAAACGGCCGCATTCCGTGGATCGAAGGCCAATTAAGCAATTGAGCGGTTTCATGGAATTGATCGTCTAGTCGTATCCCTGGCCGCCGCTCTCTTTGTCATCGGGTTCGCCGACGATCGACCCGTCATGCGCAACTTGACGTGGGCGATTGCGCTTGTGCATCCCCGAGCGCTCGCGGTGTCGCCCATAGAGGACACGTCCTTTCCCCTGGCCCGCCAGATCGGCGCCGTATGGGTCGGTCGCACCCATAGCCAACAGATCGCGAGTTTCACGCGATTCGCCTTGAGTTCGAGCGCGCTGACCTCTGACGAAAGGGCGCGGTACCTCGCCTATCACCGCTCCGATCTGGAAGCCGTCCTTCGCCAGATTAGAGACAAGCGGCCCGAGATCATCATTGAGGACACCCGGCCATACTTCTCTTGGCTTGTGCCGGAGCTGAATGCACTGCAACCCGGATTCCTCGACGATTACCGAATTTTGGCGGAGGAGGGGGCGATCCGCGTGCTGCGCCGCCGGTAGCGTGGGCCGGTCGCCGCATAGACAACCACACTGCCCGTTGGCTTCCGTCCGTTCATCACGCTCAAACGCCGTGCGGGAGCGACGCGGTCGAAGTCCAAGGTCCCGGCTCTGTCATCGCGAGCGAAGCGCGGCGATCCAGCGGTTCCGCTTGCGCCGTCTTCTCCAAGATAGCCGCGGAGGCCGAATGATTCGGAGCTGGCATTTGCCGCTGTCGGCGACGGACAGCCTGGATCGCTCACGCTCGCGATGTCGACCGCGTAAAATCACATATCATGTTAGTATATATTTCATTGACGAGTTTACTTTAGCCTCGACAAGCGTATCGGGGCTATTCTCATGCATGACCATCACGATGCTGCGATCCGAACGTTTCGCAGCGCTGCGCCCCGGTCGCTGGGCCTGGGCGCCAGGGCGGCCGACGCGACGACCCGCGAAAAGTCCCGCGGCGCGTCGAGGGCGTTGCATCGCACGCCGCTTCTTATGTTCGGCGTGCTGAGCTTTTGCTTCGGCGTCGCGGCATATCTGTTCGGCGTGCTTCTGGTCTTTCCCCGCTACCTGCTCGGCCTCAACGCCGTGCTGGAGCCGATCAGTCGGTGGATCGTTTGGTACAGCGGCGTTCCGATCGTCGCCGGCGTCGCGCTGGCCGCCGTCGACCTCGCCTTCCTGTTCGAGTGGAAGCGGCCGGCCGCGAGGGTTCGCTACGATCCGCCGCAAGATCGGTTCATCACCGTCGCGCTGACCGCAAACAATGACGAACGGAGCATCGCCGCCGCGGTCGAGGATTTCTTAAGCCATCCCTTGGTGAGGCGGGTGATTGTCGTCAGCAACAACAGCGTCGACGCCACGTTCGAGCGGGCGCAAACCGCAGGCGCGATCACGTTGAACGAAGAGGCCCAGGGTTACGGGCGATGCGTGGCGCGCTGTCCGACCGAAGCGGCCCGGTATGACGACACCGAATTGGTGGCTCTGTGCGAGGGCGATCAGACCTTCCGCGCCGCCGATATCGAAAAGCTGCTCGCCTACATCCCGCATTGCGACATCGTCAACGGCACGCGGACCGTTGAACCGCTCCGCGAGCGCCGCACGCAACTCACGACCTTCATGTACTATGGAAATGTGTTCGTCGGCAAATTGCTCGAGGCGAAGCATCTCGGCCTGGGAACGATCACCGACGTCGGCACGACCTACAAGTTGTGCCGTCGCGACGCGCTGCTGCAGTTGCTGCCAAGGCTGAATCCGGCCATCAACCTTGAGTTCAACGCGCACTTGATGGACCTAGCGCTCGCCGAAGGGCTCACGATCGTCGAATGCCCGGTGATCTTTCACCAGCGGGTCGGCGAAAGTAAGGGCGGCAATGCTAGCAATCTGCGCGGATTGGCGGTCGGCTTGAGGGATATCATGGGAATCGTCACGAACTGGAAGTACCCTTCGTGAACGCATACCATGAGGTTCGCCACACACACGATCCGCGGCAACTCGTGCTCTGGGGGACGCTGTGGCGCCACCATTTCAGCGCGATCGTGCCGCCCTCGGCCTGCGTCCTCGATCTCGGATGCGGCTATGGCGAGTTCATCAACAGCGTGGAGGCGCGACGGCGCATCGCGCTCGACTGCTGGGATGGGTTTCCGGGCTTTCTTGCGCCGGGCGTCGAGGCAATCGTGGCGAGCGTGACCGACCTCGACCGCCTGGAGGATAACGTCGTGGACTTCGCCTTCGCCAGCAACCTCTTCGAACATCTGTTGCAGGCCGATTTTGCGACGACACTGGCCGCCCTTCGGCGAAAACTGTCGCCGGCGGGCACGCTCAACATCCTGCAGCCAAACTACCGCTATGCCTGTCGCGAGTATTTCGATGACTATACCCATGTCGCGATTTATTCGCATGTAAGCCTTGCAGATTTTCTGGCCGCCAACGGGTATCAGGTGATCGAGATCCGAACTCGTTTCCTGCCCTTGACGGTCAAATCGCAATTGCCGGTCCATCCGGCGCTGATCGCCGCCTATCTCAAATCGCCGTTCAAACCGCTAGCCAAGCAGATGTTTCTGCGGGCTCGGGCAGCGTAAGCGCCTGACCAAAAGCCTCGTGTCCTCGTCCTCAAGCGCCGCGACGCGGCCTCGAGCCGGCGAAGGGGACGTTCCAGAGGGCGCCGTTCGACGCCTCCTTGAGCATCCCCCTCGCCAAGCTCAGGCGGTGACGAATTTTGGACATTTGCTTCCGATAGCGAATTGAATTGTCAGTTTTGCTCGGCGCCATAGGGACGGCCGAGCGTTAAGGTCAGCACCCAATCTCCTCACTCTGAGGAGCGATGCTTGGCATCGAGGAAAACTTCGCGCCATCGCGCTGTGGGAGCGGGCGTGAATGCTTGCGCACGGCAATTCCCGGGACGATAATGCGCCATCGACGACGGCCGGAGGCCGCGCGTGGCGGATATCTTCGTCAGCTACACAAGCAGCGACCGGGAGTGGGCGTTCTGGATCGGCCAGGAGTTGAAGGCGCTCGGCCATACGCCGCATGTCCATGAATGGGAGATTGACGCAGGCGGCGACATCCCGGCCTGGATGGAGCAGCGCCTCCAACAGGCGGATCGCGTGCTTTGCGTCGTCAGCGCCGACTATCTGACTAAGGACTATTCTGGTTGGGAGCGCCGCTCGGCGCAATGGGCCGCCGCGAGCAAACGGCCGAACTTCATGCTGCCGGTGTTCGTTGAAGACTGCGAGGCGCCGGTGGCAATGGCGCACATCAAGCGTTGCGCGCTTTTCGGCTTGGGCGAGAACGACGCCCGGGCGCGCCTCACCGCATATTTGGCCGAGGCCAAGCCGCCGGAAACGCTTGTGCGTTTCCCTGGAGAGGCGAAGACTGCGAAAGCGCTCTCCGAGCACGCCGAGAGCACTCCGTTTCCTGGCGACCGGTTCGCGTTCTCGAACATTCCGATCGCCGTCCCCCTCCATTTCCTTGGCCGCGACGACGCGCTCGAAGCGATCGACGCCGCGCTGAAACGTTACAAGGGGCGGGCCGCGATCACCGCACTGCACGGGCTGCGCGGGGTCGGCAAGACGACGCTCGCGGCGGCCTACTCCGAGCGCCACAGGGCCGACTATCGCGCGACCTGGTGTGGATCAGGGCGCGGACAGAATCGACGATGCGCGCCGATCTCGTCTCGCTCGGCGTGCGCCTCGGCTGGGTCGCCGCCGACGAGAAGGAGGAGCCTGCGCTGGCCGCGGTGCGCGAGCGGATGCGGGACGAGGGCAAGGGGCTGTTGCTCATCTATGACAATGCGATCGACGCGGCGAGCGTCAGGCCCTATCTGGCGACCGGCGGCGCGGCGCGCGTGCTGGTGACCTCCAACGCGCACGCCTGGCGCGGCATCGCCGCGCCGGTCGAAATTCGCGTATGGCCCAAAGAAGTCGGCGCCGACTACCTCATCGCCCGCACGGGCCGCGAGAACGAGCGCGCCGAGGCGGAAGCGCTGTCGCAGGCGCTAGGCGGCCTGCCGCTGGCGCACGAGCAGGCGGCGGCCTATTGCGAGCGGCTCGATGTGTCGCTCGCCGACTACGCTCGCCGGCTGGAAACGACGCCAATGAAATTGCTGGATGCGGAAAAGGACGCGCCGGCCGAGTATCACGACCGTCTGACGGTCGCCAAAACCTTCGCTGTCGCCATCGACGAAGCCGCAAGGCTGCATCCCGCGGCCGAACCGCTGATTGTTCATGCCGCGCTGCTCGCGCCCGAGCCCATCCCGCTGTTCCTGTTCTCCGAGGGGCGGGAAAAATTCGGCGAGCCGCTGGCCTCGCAGCTGGCGGACGACGGGCTCGACGAGGCTTTGGCGGCGCTGCGCGCCTTTGCGCTGGTCGATCGGGAGACGATACCCGACGAGCGGGATACATCGATTCAGACTGAGACGATCCGGCTGCATCGGCTGGTGCGGGCGGTGGCGGGAGGTCGGCTGCAAAGCGAGGCCGCTGATATGGCGCGGCGGGTTCTCATCGAGGCTATGACGAGGTCTATCCGCTGGATGTTTTCGACAATCCAAAGGGCTGGCCGCGCGCACGCCGGCTCGACGCGCTTGCGCTCGACCTTGCTGGCGCCGCGCGCCGCCGCCAAGCGGCGCGGAACGGCGTACGAGCGCTCTCCTTACTCTGCTTGCGCAATATCGCCTAACAGGTTTGGCGGCTCATTCTGAGGCGCGGCCACTGATGGAGCGCGCACTCGCAATCGATGAGAAGGCGCTCGGCCCGGAGCATCCTGAACTCGCGGCACAACTCAACAACTTCGGATATGCGCTCAAACAACAGCGCGACTTCGCGGCTGCACGGCCGTTTTACGAGCGCGCGCTGGCGATCGACGAAAAATCTCTCGGTCCTGAGCATCCCGAGGCCGCGACGGACCTCAACAACCTCGCCGCCCTGCTTTACGACCAGGGCGACCTCGCGGGCGCGCGGCCGCTTTTCGAGCGCGCCCTGACGATCCGTGAGAAGGCGCTCGGCCCCGACCATCCCGATACGGCGACGAGCCTCAACAACCTCGCCCTCGTGCTTCAAGCTCAGGGCGACCTCGCGGGCGCGCGGCCGCTCTTTGAGCGCGCGCTGGCGATCTCCGAAACGGCGCTCGGCCCCGAGCATCCGAAAACGAACGTTGCGCGAGTCAATCTCGCTAGGGAGCGGCTCGTCGAAGGCGCGCCCGCGGAAGCGCTCGCGTTGTCGGAGGCGGCGCTCGCGGCGCATGACAAGGTTTTCGGCGCCAATCACCCGTCGACCAAGACTGCCGCACGTGTAACCGCCGCCGCGCTCGACGCGCTCGGCCGCGCCGACGAGGCGGCGGCGTTGCGGGCGCGATACGGGCTCGGCGCCGGTTCGGCGGCTTGACGGGCTTGTTTGCGCGGGAACAGAGCAGGCGCAAAATCAATAGGCGAGGGGTACCCGAGTCGGCCGCAGCGAGATGTCAGACTCCTATGAAACCGATTTCTACGCCTGGGCGATGGAGCGGGCCGCCCTGTTGCGCGCCGGACGGTTCGCCGCGGCCGACATCGCCAACATCGCCGAGGAGATCAAGAGCATGCTGCGAGGGGAGAAGCGCGAACTCGTCAACCGGCTCACGATCCTCTTGCTGCACCTCCTGAAGTGGCGGTTTCAGCCCGGCTTCCGCAGCGCGAGCTCAAGTTCGAGCATCCGTGAGCAACGCATCCGGCTGCGCAGCTGCCTGAAAGACAATCCCAGCCTCGAGGCCACGCTCGACGAGTTGTTCGCCGAGGCCTACGAGCTCGCTGTCATTGCCGCGGCGCGTGAGACCGGACTGGCCGAGAGCGACTCTCCGAAGATGGCGCTTTACCGGTTCGATCAAGCCGCGGATGATGCGTTCCGGCCTGAATGACAGGGCCGGGCGGGGCGCTCGCCTCAACGGCGTCCAACGTCGCGGCCGGGAACGGTTGCACTTGAACAGAATAAGATTTCGCTCTTATTGAGCCAACAGGGAACACGAACTTCGACCTAAACCGGCGCGTGTGTTGACATGAGCGATAGAGGCTCTGGGCATTTTGGGGGCGAAGATGAAGCCGTCGGATTTCGCGGGATGGCTGGCCGCGCTGTCGTCGTTGAGTGCGGCGCAGCGCCGTGTCGTGTTTCGCGAGCTCGCGCTCGCGGAAGCTGACGATCCCTGTGAGGAGGGCGTCGAGATCTGCGAACCGAGGTCTGCGGCGGGGGACGCGAAGAGGGCCGAGGAGCGCAGCGATGCGGTTGCGGCGACGCTTTCCGCATCGGGCGAGCGCAAAGGAGCGTTATTCGCGGACGGGATGTCCGCGCTGCGACGCGCTCGATGTCCGGCCCTGGGGTGAGGCGAGAGGTTTGCCGCGCTATCGCTGCGTGGAATGCCGCAGGACTTTCAATCCGTTCACCGGCACTCCGGTGGCCGGCCTGCACAACAAGGATCGCTGGTTCGATCAGGCGCGAGCCCTGATCGAAGGGGAGAGCCTCGCCAAGGCGGCCGACCGCTGCCAGATCCACCCGAGCACCGCCTTCCGATGGCGGCATCGGTTTCTCGCCGCTCTCAACCTCGACAAACCCAAGAGCCTTTCGGGCATCGTCGAGGCCGATGAAACATTCATACTCGAGTCCTTAAAGGGTCGGCGGGGCGGCCTCGCCAGGCCCGCGCGCCGCCGCGGCGGCAAAGCCGCCAAGCGCGGCCTCTCGGCCGAGCAGATTCCCGTCGTCGTGGCTCGCGACCGCAGCGGCGCCACGTTCGACGCCGTCCTGTCCCGCCTCGACGCCGCCAGCCTAAAAGAAGCGTTCGGCGAACGAATTCCGCCTTCAACCGATTTCTGCTGCGACGGCGGCTCGGCCATCACCGCTTTCGCCAAGCGGGCCAAGCTCAAAGTCCATGTCCTACCCGCGCCCGGCAACCCCAAGCCCGAAGAATCGCAGTTCCATATAAACAACGTCAACGCCTACCACGGACGCCTCAAAGAGTGGATGCGACGCTTCCACGGCGTCGCCACCGAAAACCTTCCCACGTACCTGAGTTGGCGCCGAACCCTCGAAGCCATGCCCGCCGATGGCGGCCCGGCTCCCTGGATCGCCGCCGCTGCCGGACTCGGACCGTATCAAAGATTTTAACCCTGTCTTGTGAACAATCAATTTCGTTGGAGCGTGACCCCAGATGGCCATTAAATACATCAATCCTCCGGTGAATGAGCTAATCATCGGACTGTATTTCAGTCAGCCGATCATCCCGCTGAGGTCAGAGCATGTTGGCTTGTTCTGGTCACAAGTTCGAAAAGAATTTCCAACGATAAAACAGCAACCAGAATTGGCGTTGCCACTTGCGGGGCCACTTTTTTCGTTGCAGGTCGATTTTGCCGATGGGCTGTATCCGACTCCAAGATTTTGGTTGGAATCTACAGATAACACCTATTTGATACAAATACAGAGGAATGCGTTCATCCTCAACTGGCGCAAAGGTAAGTCATCGTATCCCCACTTCGATACCGTCAAGCACAAATTTGACAATTATTATAATACGTTTTGTATATTTTTGAACGAAGAATTCAACTCCACAGCTCCCACTATACAGATTTAGGAATTACAATACAGTAACGTTGTGGAATCCTGCGAATACTGGAGGGATGCAATTGACACTCCAAGTGTGATTCCATCCGTGGTCTTGCCAACGCCGGGGATTTCTGTTACGGGTATACCTGACTTCAATTATCTGACAACATTCAAGCATACGTCCGATTTAACTCTTCGCTTCGGTACGCGAACGGGTCGCGTAACGGCCGATCCGAGCAAGAGCGTTCTGATGTTCGATTTTCGTGCGATCGGGGCACTGGGCGCCGCCGGCAAGTCTGAGGCCGACGTGTGGTTCGATCGCGCGCACGATGTTATCGGGAGTTGCTTTACGTCATTGACCAGTCCGGATATCCAAGCGCGATATTGGCAGCCAGTGTGATTCTCCATGTGGACTGATATCACTTCGCCGATCGCGTTCGCTTCGCCGATCGCGTTCGCTCCTCCGCCGGCGGCTCCATTTCGTGTTGGCGGCGGAAGCAGCGTGCCTCCGAGCGTGCGGCTCGAAGAGATCAAGCAGCAAAGCAGGTTTGCATCGCTGCCGAATGCCTATGGGCCCACTGCATTCACTGCAAATGTCGATTTAATTCCGCTTCCTGGCGTTAAAATTGAAGAGGCGCCGCCGGGTCGCATAGCGGCCGCGCTGGCTGCGCGAGTTTCTTTTCTGCGGGTTCAAGCGGAACGCGAGAGTATTCCCTTTTCGGAATTGTCGCGGGACGCCTTGTGGTCGTTCATTCGCGAATTTAACCCCAACGTTCGTCCACGAGTGTATCTGAACGATAGCGGTAATCTGAGGGCGCTGTGGAAGAACTCCGACGGCGAACAGGTTGGTCTCGAGTTTCTCGGAGCTGGGGCGGTTCAGTTTGTGATTTTCAAGCGACGTGCAGGCCTCATGCAGATGGCGCGGACCGCCGGCGTCGAGTCAGAAGGTCGTATCTTCGCGCACGTCCGCGCGAGCGACGCGCAGGGGCTGCTCTTCGCTTGAACAAGCCAATCCCGAAGCGAGGCGCGCAGAGTGCGGACGTCGACCACGTCCTATATTACGTCAAGCCGACGCAAATAGACGACGGCATCGTGAACGGTGATGCGTTTTTAGCGCGACCTCGCGATGAGGATGGGCTTTCTGTAAATTGGCTGGAGTGGTTCGATTCGCCACTCGAAAGCCAAGTCGAGGGAGTTCGACGCGTTGCGCGCATAACATACGCCAAGTCGGGCCAACTTGCGCGGCTGAATGTCGGTACGGTCAAGCGACATCTTGCAGAAGACGATCGATTCGCAGTTGTCCTTTCTTTTGAGAATGACCTGCTCGAAGCTGAGGGGAACTTTCCCGCCGATCCCTCCCACGCCCTTATCAAGGGCGTGCCAGTTCGAGGTACTCCTGAGACTGCGCTTGTTGGGGACCTGATCGTTGAGTGCGTGATCCCACCGCTTTTTCCGGCCGTGGTGTCGAGAGCGCCTTCGCGAAGGTAGCGGCTCAAGCTTGCCCCAAAGCGGCAGAGTCAGTCGAATTGGGCGCTCTCTTGCCGCCGCGCGAGGCGACCGCATATCCCGGGGGTAGCCGAACCGCCGGAGGTCAACCATGGCCGCTACTCCGGAGAGCCGCGCCACGGCGCGCATCGACGGCGATTTCGTCGTCTTTCTCATCGGCACGCGGATCAACATGCCGTGGAAGATTCATCAGTGGCTGCCGGTCGCGCTGGCGATGCCGAGGATGCTGAAGGAGCTCAAGGCGGCGCCGCCCGAGGTCGGCTTTCTCGGCGCCATGAGCCCGGGCCTCTCGATGCTCATCCAGTACTGGCGCAGCTTCGATCACCTGGAGCGCTACGCGCGCGCCCCCGACAGGCGTCACTGGCCGGCCTGGGTCGAGTTCAACCGGCGGATGAAGCATTCGCGCGGCGACGTGACCTATCTCGTGCGGGCGGGCGAATACGACGCGTTCTATAGCGGCATGCCGCCGATCGGCCCTGGCGAAGGCGGGTCGCCGCGCCGCGGTGACCGCGGAAACGGACAGCGCGCGCCAGCGTCTCGGCGTCAAGGAGGAGTAGTAACCGAGAGCCTCGGCGAGGCTGACGGCGCAGGCGACGCCGTCGAGCACCGGAACCCCGGCCTTGCGCTCGAGCCCGAAACCGCCGGAAGGGCAGAGTTGATTCCGGCCGCGTCCGCGCGGAGGCCGCGTCAACATGTCGCCCGCATTTTGCCCGCCGCCGCCGTCCGGGCGGCCGGCGCCGGCTTGCGCAGAGCGCGCGCGGCGCCTAAAGCCTCTTCGCGGGCCGAGCGGTTCGGTTCGGCGAGCGAGAAGCAAGAAGAGGGAGGGTTCCATGTCGCACAAGATCCTTGTCGCCCAGGGCGGCGGTCCGACGGCAGTCATCAACCAGTCGCTGGTCGGCGTCGCGCTCGAGGCCCGCCGCTATCCGGGCGTCTCCGCCGTCTACGGCGCGCTGCACGGGGTGCGCGGTATCGTCAACGACGACCTCGTCGATCTCGGCCAGGAGACGGTCGGCAATCTGGAGGCGGTCGCGGCGACCCCCGCCGCCGCGCTCGGCTCGACCCGCGACAAGCCGGACCTCAAATATTGCCAGGAAATCTTCAAGGTCCTCAAGGCGCACGCGATCGACACGTTCTTCTACATCGGCGGCAACGACTCGTCCGACACCGTGCGCATCGTTTCCGAGGAAGCCAAGAAAGAGGGCAATCCACTGCGCGCCGTCCATATCCCGAAGACGATTGACAACGACCTCGTCGGCTTCGATCACGTCCCCGGCTACCCGTCCGCGGCGCGGTTCGTGATGCAGGCCTTCGCGGGCGCGAACCTCGACAATCAGGCGCTGAAAGGCGTCTATTGCGCCGTCGTCATGGGCCGCCACGCCGGGTTCCTGACCGCGGCTTCGGCGCTCGCCCGCCAGTTCCCGGACGACGGGCCGCATCTCATCTATCTGCCCGAGCGCACCTTCGTCATCGACAAGTTCCTGACCGACGTGAAGGAGACCTTCGAGCGTTACGGGCGCTGCATCATCGCGGCCTCCGAGGGCATCCACGACGAGAAGGGCGAGGCGATCATCACCAAGCTCATGGGGAAAACCGAGAAGGACGCGCACGGCAATGTGCAGCTTTCCGGCACCGGCGCGCTCGCCGACCTCTTGTGCGAGGAGGTGAGGTCGAAGCTCGGCATCAAGCGCGTGCGCGGCGACACCTTCGGCTATCTGCAGCGCTCCTTCGTCGGCTGCGTCAGCAAGGTCGATCAGCGCGAGGCGCGCGAGGTTGGCGAGAAGGCGGTGCAATACGCGGTCGGCGGCCACGCCGACGGGTCAGTCGCGATCCGCCGCGTCGCCGATTACGCCGTCGACTATCCGCTGATCCCGCTCGAGACGGTGGCCGGCAAGACCCGGGTGATGGAGGACCATTTCATCAACGACGCCGGCAACGACGTCACGCCGGCTTTTCACGACTATCTGCGCCCCCTCTTGGGCCGCGATCTGCCGGAAGTCGCGCGGCTGCGCGGGGCGAGCGTCGCGAAGGCGACGCCCTGAGACGGGCGGTCGGCGCCAGCGTCGGTTCTGGACCGGCGCCGTCACCTGTCGACAAAAGCCTTCTCGATCACATAGTCGCCCGGTTCGCCGTGGTTTCCTTCCTCAAACCGGCGCTCGTCCAGGATGGCGCGGAGGTCCGCGAGCATGGCGGGACTGCCGCAGAGCATGAAGCGGTCGTGCGCCGGGTCGATCGGCGGGAGGCCGAGTGCGTCGGTCATCCGGTTGGTGGTCAGCGCGAGCGACAGCCGACCCTGGTGGAGAAACGGCTCGCGCGTCACGGTCGGATAGTAAAGCAGCTTCTCGCGCACGAGTTCGCCAATCAGCTCGTCGTTCGGCAGGTCGTTCGCGAGATAGTCGCTATAGGCGAGGTCCTTTACCCAGCGCACCCCGTGCGCCACCACGATCCGGTCGAACTTGTCGTAAGCTTCCGGGTCCCGCACGATGCTGAGGAACGGCGCGAGCCCGGTGCCGGTGCCGAGCAGGAACAGGGTCCGGCCCGCATTGAGTTGTCGATGACGAGCGTGCCGGTCGGCTTGCGCCCCACCAAAATTTTGTCGCCTTCCTTGAGGTGCTGCAGGCGCGAGGTGAGCGGGCCGTCGGGGACCTTGATGCTGAAGAACTCGAGCGCGTCGTCGTAATGCGCGCTCGCCAGCGAATAGGCGCGCAACAGCGGCTTTCCGTCGCCCTCGAGGCCCATCATGACGAACTGGCCGCTGCGGAAGCGAAAGGACGGCGTGCGCGTCGTGCGGAAGCTGAACAGGCGATCGGTCCAGTGGTGGACGCTCAGGACACGCTCTTGATGGAATGCACTCATAAAACCCCTCGCTTCAAGTCCTCGCTTCAGCTTGGCGGCCGGCGCGCCCCTTATCATATTTGAGCTGGCGCTCAAATGCGGCTATGCGAAGCAGAACCGGCTTAAAGTCATCTCGATAGTCGTACGCTATTTGGCGCTCTATCGCGTCTTCAGGCTGAGAAGGTAGGCGACGACCGAGTCGATCTCCGATCGGGCCAGCAGGAAGGGCGGCATGCCGCTGTCGCGGCGCGATTGCCCATGCGGCTCGGCAAGAAAACTCCGTAGGGACGCTGCCGTGACGTTGGGCCGGGCAACGATTTCGGCGAAGCTGGGGGCGGGCGGTTGCAGCGTCGGGGCCCAAGTTTGGTCGGGCGCGACGACGTGGCAGCTCACGCAGACCGCGAGCGCCAGCTTGCGGCCGGCCGCTACGGCCACTTCGTCGGCGCAGGCGGGCCGAGCGGCGGCGACGGCAAACGCGAAGGCGGTGCCCGACAAACATGAAGTCTTCATGACGTCCTCGAACGGCGCGGCTCTAAAGCCGCAGGGCCGCCCTTATAGGGCCTTGCGGGCGCTTCCGGCAGCTTACCCTCAGTCCATCATCGCCGCCTTGAGAATGCAGACCATCGTCGCATGCGCCTGCTTGGCGCCGAGGTTGCGGATGCGATGCGGGCGGTCGCAGCGATAACGCAGAGTCTCGCCGGCCCCCACCGTCTCGATCGATCCCCCGACATCGACCTCGAGCTCCCCGTCGAGCACCGACAGGCACTCGACCGAGCCGCGAGCATGTGCGGTCAATTCGAGCACGCCGCCGGGACCCGCCTGGAAATCGTACCATTGCAGCCAGTCGACAGTCTTGAGCCAGCCCGTCACGGCGAGCCGGCACAATCCGTCGTCCGAGACGAAAATCGGAGTCGTGCCGCGCCCGAGATGTTCGATGAACGGCCCATCCTCGCCGCCCTGCAGCATCGATTCGATCGATACGTCGAGCGCGTGAGCGAGCCGCCAGATCGTGGTCAAGGTCGGGTTGGTCTCGTTGCGCTCGATCTGCGAGATGATCGACTTGGCCACCCCGGACTGCGCGGAAAGCTCCGCGAGCGAAAGCCCGAAGTTCTTGCGCAGCCGCTGGACTGCGCGGCCGAGCTGATTCGACAGCGAGGCCGCCCCCCCCTCGAGCACCTTGGCCCTGTCCTTGCCTTCCACGCCCATGCAAGCCTCGTCCGATATTCCGAACAGAAGCATACCCCGAATGCGTCCTGAATATCGAACGAGACCGTTCGCTTTTCAAGAGCCGTTGGGGTCGGACGCGAGACCCCATGGAACGCTCAGAACACGCCGGGAAACGCCCCGCCGTCGATCAGAATGTTCTGACCGGTGATAAATCCGGCCCTGGCGCTCGCCAGAAAGGGCGGACAGCGCGCCGTGTTCGGCCGGATCGCCGAATCGGCGCGCCGGAATGCGGGTCTGCGCTTCGGCGCGCGCGGCGTCGAGCGGAACGCCGCGATGGGCGGCGGAGCGCGTCAGCGCTGACCGCTGACGGTCCGTGTCGAACGCTCCCGGCTGGATCGAGTTGATCGTCACGTTGTCGGCCGCATGAGCCCGGGCGGCAGAGCCCAGGAACGCGGTCAGGCCGGCCCGGGCGCCGGACGAGACGTCGAGCCCGGCGATCGGCGCGCGCACCGACCTTGAGGTGATGTGACGATCCGGCCGAACTTACGCTTCGCCATCCCCGGCAGAAAAGCCTGAGCGAGGGTGATCGGCGTCAGCATGTTCGCTTCCAAGCCGGCCAGGATGTCCTCGCGGGTGATCGCGCCAAACGCCTTGAACGGCGGGCCGCCGTTGTTGTTGGCGAGGATGTCGGCTTCGGGGCAAGCGGCGATCAGGGCCGCGCGCGTCGCCGGATCGTTGAGATCGCACACGACTTCGTGAACGACGCCGTCTGTCCGTACGCGAATCTCCATCGCCGCCGAGGAGAGCTCGTCCCGGCTGCGGCCGTTGAGGACGATTTCGCAGCCGGCTTCGGCCAGCGCCTCGGCGCAGGCTCGTCCGAGCCCCTTGCTCGAGGCGCAGACGATCGCCTTGCGGCTGGAAATCCCGAGTTCCAAGTTCAGCTCCCGATTGCTCGACGCGTCAGAATCGGCGATTTATAAGCACAAGGCAAGCTTTGCGTCATCGAAGCGACACGAGAATCTGCGCAGGAAACTTCGGCATTATTCACTCTTAACGCGAGAGGGCGACGTGGCAAAGCATCATGGGCACCACCGCTACCGCACGTTGTTCCTTTCTGACCTGCACCTGGGAACGCGCGGCTGTCAGGCGCATCTCATTCTCGATATGCTGCGGCACGTCGAGGCGGACACGATTTACTTGGTCGGAGACATCATCGACGGCTGGCGGCTGCGTTCGGGATGGTATTGGCCGCAGGCGCACAACGATGTCATGCAGAAGCTTCTGCGCAAGGTTCGCCGGGGGGCCGGCATGGTGTTCGTACCCGGCAACCATGACGAATTCGCCCGCCAGTTCTTCGGCCTGACTTTCGGCGGCATCGAGATCAAGCGCCAGACCGTCCACACCGCCGCCGACGGCAAGCGCTATCTCATCACCCACGGCGACGAGTTCGACGTCGTGGTGCGCCACTCGAAGTGGCTCGCCTATTTCGGCGACTGGGCCTACACGACCGCCTTGTTCGTCAACACGCATTTCAACGCGGCGCGCCGGGCGCTCGGCCTGCCTTATTGGTCGTTCTCCGCCTGGGCGAAGCTCAAGGTCAAGAACGCGGTCAATTTCATCGGCTCCTTCGAGAAGGAGCTTGCGGGCGAAGCGAAGCGGCGCGGGGTCGACGGCGTCGTCTGCGGGCACATCCATCACCCGACCATCCGCGAGATCGACGGCGTCACCTATGTCAATACCGGCGATTTCGTCGAATCCTGCTCGTTGGTGGTGGAGCATTTCGACGGCCGGCTCGAGGTCATGCGCTGGCCCGCGGCGCTGAGAGTCCTCGTCCACGAGGACAACACGCCTTTCGAGGACGAGCGCGAAGAGGCGGAAGCGGCCTGATGCTCACCCTCATCGCGACCGACGCCTGGCGGCCGCAAGTCAACGGCGTCGTCTCGACTCTGGAGCGGATGACCCAGGCGGCCGCCGAGTTTGGCGCCAAGTTCGACTTCCTGACGCCTCAGGGCATGCGGACTTGGCCGATGCCGACTTATCCGGACATTCGCGTCGCGATCACCACGCCAGGACGAATCGCCCGGCGAATTGAGGAGGCGGCGCCCGATCATATCCACGTCGCCACCGAAGGTCCGATCGGCTGGCTGACGCGGCGGTATTGCCTGAAGACGAAGCGCGTCTTCACAACGAGTTACCACACTCGCTTTCCAGAATACATTCGGGCCCGCACGGGCATCCCCGAAACGCTGACTTACGCCGGGCTTCGCCGGTTTCACGCGCCTTCGGCGACGGTCATGGCGCCGACGCCCACCATCGCCGCGGAACTCACGAGGCGAGGCTTCGAGAACGTCCGCCTGTGGTCGCGCGGCGTGGACCACGCGCTGTTCCGCCCGAGCGCCAGCAAGGCGCTCGACCTGCCGCGGCCGATCTTCCTCTCGGTCGGGCGGGTCGCGGTCGAAAAGAACCTCGAAGCGCTGCTCGAGCTCGACCTGCCCGGATCGACCGTCATCGTCGGCGACGGGCCTGCGCGCGCAGCCCTCGAGCGGCGCTACCCGCGCGCCCATTTCCTGGGCGCAAGGTACGGCGAAGCGCTTGCGGAGGTCTACGCCAGCGCCGACGTGTTCGTCTTTCCCTCCCGGACCGACACGTTCGGCATCGTCCTCATCGAGGCGATGGCGAGCGGCCTGCCGGTCGCGGCCTTTCCGGTTCCGGGTCCGATCGACGTCGTCGGGCCCGCCGCGGGGGTCCTCAAGGAAGACCTGCGCGCCGCCTGTCTCGAGGCGCTGACGATCCCGCGCGAGGCGGCGCGCGAATACTCGCTGCGCTTCACCTGGAAGGAGAGCGCGCGACAGTTCCTGGAGAATGTCGAAGCCTCCCGCCAGAAGCGGGTGCGTCCCGTGTCGAAACGGCTCGTGCTCGTCCGCGACGCCTAGCGTTTCGATCGCGCTGCCGGGAATGGCGCCGCCGGAGGCCGCCGGACTTCGCCGCCAAGCTGAAGCGCCGCGGTGTCTTCGGCGTGCTGATCCTCGGCGGGCGCCACTAGGCCCATCACCTGATGACGCGGGCAGAACCTGTACGAGTAGCCCCCGACCGGCGGGCGGAGCGCAGGATTGCAGGCGAGCCAATGTTTTCAACGGCTTGGGCGCCAAAATTTCAAAATTTGCAACTTCCGTAACTCCCAAGCTGGGGCATCGACGGATACGGGAGCACGCCACGGACCTCACCCTGAGGCGCCCTTTGCCGAACGGCAAAGGGCCTCGAAGGGTGGCAACTTCTGAACCCAAACCTTCCTGTCGGCTCCCCTCGGGTTCGACGGACTAGGGGGGAGCCATTTGCGGGCGCGGATTCAATCTTTTCAAGCCTTTGCGGCAGCATTTCCAGCCGGCCCCGCCCAGGCCTGCCTGAGCGCCAGCGCGCCTTTCAATCGACACGAACCCACACCCTCTGCCTAGCCTCCTCGAGCGCGCCGACGAGGAGCCGCCGTCCGGCCAGGGACCACAATCATAACCATACCACAGTTTTCACCTGTCGCCAAGAAATTGTTCTTGTTATGTTCGCTGTCTCCCATCTTCCTGGCCACGACGGGAAACGGGCTTGCGACCTCATGTCGCCTTGCCGGTGCCGGACCCGAAGGATTAGATCGCGGATGTTCTGGCGACCGCGCGAAGCGGAGAGACCCAATGCGACACATGCCCGCGAAAAGTGAGATCGAGGCGGCGGCGCCTCTGATCGTCGAGGCATGGCGATGCATCGGCTGCAGCCGGATCGAGGCCTCGCAGCCCTGCATCGGCGTGTGCGAAGACCGGAAGGTGCGCCTCATTGACGCGGCCGATCACGAGGCCGCGCTCGCCGAGCTGAGGGATGCGCAGGAGCGAGCCGCTGCGCTCGAGGGCCTCGTCCGCCGCCTCGCGACGACGAAACCGCGCGCGGGCGCGTGGGAGCGGAGCTACAAGGCTCTGCAGGCCGAGGCTGAGCGCGCGCTGGCGGCGATGTCGCGGGCGCGCCCGGCGCCGGAGGCGCGCAGCGAGGCCGAATTCATAGAGCCGTGAGCGGCGGCGGTGGCCGCTGGCTTCGGGCCGGGAAACCAGCCGCATAGCTGAGAGTTGCCACCCGGCTCATGCTTCGGAGTTGCTGTCCCCCTCCCAGGACAGTGTGACCTTGAATTCCGCCTCCCCGTGACCCGAGACGATCCAGAGGTCGCAGTCCCCGCTCAAGGTCGCGCCGAATTCCATTTCGACCTTCCCGGGCCGGTGAGCGAGCCCGCCGACAGTCTTTTCGAGCACTCCGACGAGCTCGCCGAGTGTGCCGAGCGCGCCCTCGAACTGGCCGCTTGCCTTCTCGGCTAGCTTGTCCTTGAGGCTGACCTCATGCAGGCCGCCGCGCTCTGGGGCGCCGAAAAGCAATTTCTTCCCGCTCGGCAATTCGACTATCATCGTCTTGGCCATGGCGATCTCCCGTTGCGATGTTGAAGGAAAGCCTAGTCTATATTCGAAAGGCCGGTGGCGGCGAGGCCTTCGTCGGCTGCGGCGCCTTCGTCGAACAGAATCTGATCGTCACCTGCCGGCACGTCTGGCGCGACTCAGGCGAGAAAGCGGAGGCGGTCTTTCCCCACGCGAAGCGCGGCGGCGCGGCTGCGGTAAGCCCGCTCATCTTCATCGATCTCTGTAAGGACGCGGACGGCGGGGACCCTGACCTCGTGCTGCTGCGCGCGACCGATCCGCCTCAGGGGCTCACTCCGCTGCAGATCGCGCGCGATGTGGTGTATGAATGCGGCGAGGCCCGGGCGCTCACGCGCCTGCCGACACGCGAGACGGATCGGGCAATCGCAGGGGTGGTTGACGAGCACATCGACCAGAAACGGCGGCGCGCATTCACACAGCTGGACAAGACCCGCTATTGGTTCGAAGAGGGCTCTAGCGGCTTCGTCCGCAATGGCCAGCAGCTGGCAGGGATCGTCAGCATGGCGGAACTCGGGGACGAGGCGCAGAACGCATCGGTCCGCGAAGCCTATGTCGTGCCGGGCACCGTCATCTGGCCGTTCGTCCGCGCCGTAGCACAACGGGAACTCAACGCGCGACAGCGCGACATTCAACGCGCACTACAGCAAGAGAGCGAGGCCTATGGGGCCCGCGAACTGATTTTCGAGATTGTGCGCCGCTCCGGCGGTGACACGGCGAATTTCGATCAGGCCCTGGCCAACGCCCGCGCCGCGTTCAACGAACGTCGGAAGGCGATCGAGGCGGGCGCGCGCGGCGGCAATCTCGGCGCGCTAGTCGACGATCTTCTCAAGAAAATCGCCGAACGCACCCGCGTCGGCGATTTCGCGGGCGGGGCGGCCGAGGCCGATCGCGCGTTCGCGCAATGGGAGAGGATCGAGGCCGAGCGGAGGACTGAGGCAGTCGTGGCGGGCGTTCGCATTCTCGGCGAGGGCGCGCGGCAGGACATGTTGCGTCGCGACTTCCGCACCGCCGCCAAACGCTATGCGCGCATCATCGATCTTGAAAACCCGGTTCCCTCCGACCGGTTCACTGCGCTTCAGGCGAAGCAAAATGAACTGTATGTGGAGGGACGAGACAAGGGTCTCAATGAGGCGCTCGAAGTCGCGATCGAACTCGCACGGCTTGAATTGGAGGGCAGGAAGTGACGCGCGAAAGGGATCCGCTAGGCTGGGCGGCGGCGCAGAACAATCTCGGCAACGCGCTCGCGACGCTCGGCGGGCGGCAGAGCGGGACGGCGCGGCTCGAGGAGGCGGTCGCGGCCTATCGTGCGGCGCTGGAGGAATGGACGCGCGACCGGGTTCCGCTGGACTGGGCGATGGCACAGAACAATCTCGGCGGCGCGCTCGCAACGCTCGGCGAGCGGGAGAGCGGGACGGCGCGGCTCGAGGAGGCGGTCGCGGCCTATCGCGCAGCGCTGGAAGAATCCACGCGCGAGCGGGTTCCGCTCCAATGGGCGGGGACGCAGATGAATCTCGGCAATGTGCTTCTGGCGCTCGGAGAGCGGGAGAGCGGGGCGGCGCGGCTCGAGGAGGCGGTCGCGGCCTATCGTGAGGCGCTGAAGGAAAACACGCGCGAGCGGGCTCCGCTCGACTGGGCGACGACGCAGAACAACCTCGGCAATGCGCTCGAGAGGCTCGGCGAGCGGGAGAGCGGGACGGCGCGGCTCGAGGAGGCGGTCGCGGCCTACTGCGCGGCGTTGGAGGAGAGGACCCGTGAGCGGGTTCCGCTCGACTGGGCGGCGACGCAGAGCAATTTCGGCAACGCGCTTCGGGCGCTCGGCGAGCGCGAGAGCGGGGTGGCGCGGCTCGAGGAGGCGGCCGCGGCCTATCGGGCAGCGCTGGGGGAGAGGACGCGCGAGCGGGTCCCGCTCGACTGGGCGCAAACGCAGAACAACCTCGGCAATGCGCTTCGGGCGCTCGGCGAGCGGGAGAGCGGGACGGCGCGGCTCGACGAGGCGGTCGCGGCCTATCGAGCGGCGCTGGAGGAATGGACGCGCGAGCGCGTGCCGCTGCGATGGGCGGCGACGCAGAACAATCTCGGCAATACGCTTCTGGCGCTCGGCGAGCGGGAGGGCGGGACGGCGCGGCTCGAGGAGGCGGTCGCGGCCTACCGCGCGGCTCTCGAGGAGAGGACGCGCGAGCGGGTTCCGCTCGACTGGGCGATGACGCAGAACAACCTCGGCAATGCGCTTCGGGCGCTCGGCGAGCGGGAGAGCGGGACGGCGCGGCTCGAGGAAACGGTCGCGGCCTATCGCGCGGCGCTGGAGGAGAGGATGCGCGAGCGGGTTCCGCTCGACTGGGCGCAGACGCAGAACAACCTCGGGATCGCGCTCGAATCGCTCGGCGAGCGGGAGAGCGGGACGGCGCGGCTCGAGGAGGCGGTTGTGGCCTATCGTGCGGCGCTGGAGGTGAGGACGCGCGAGCGGGTTCCGCTCGCCTGGGCGATGACGCAGAACAATCTCGGCGGCGCGCTCGCGACGCTCGGCGGGCGGCAGAGCGGGACGGCGCGGCTCGAGGAGGCGGTCGCGGCCTATCGTGCGGCGCTGGAGGAATTCACACGCGATCGGGTTCCGCTGCAATGGGCGATGGCACAGAACAATCTCGGCGGCGCGCTCGCCACGCTCGGCGAGCGGGAGAGCGGGACGGCGCGGCTCGAGGAGGCGGTCGCGGCCTATCGCGCGGCGCTGGAGGAATTGACACGCGAGCGGGCTCCGCTCGAGTGGGCGGCGAGCCTGTGCAATCAGGGGGTCGCCTTGATGCTGATCGCGGACCGCACCGACGACGCCGCCGTCGCGGAGACAGCCCTGCGACAGGTCGAGGCGGCCTATGAGACGACGCGCTCGGGCGGCCAGGAGCAGTGGGAGGCGTATGAGACGCAATTAGACTAGAGGCGCGACTGGTCAATGCTCGAGCGATCCGCGACCGGCTCAAGGGGCAGTGATTGCGGGCAATCGAGTGGCACCGTCATCGCGAGCGCAGCGAAGCGATCCAGCCCTACCGCCGCCGCCAAGCGCGACAGAATCGTGCGCCGTTCCGTTTGGCCTTCGCGTCCATCCCGAAAAGACGGCGGAAGCGGAACCGCTGGATCGCCGCGCTTCGCTCGGGATGACGGGCGGTGGATCGCCACGCTTCGCTCGCGATGACGCGGCGGCTCTGCGCCTTCCGGCGTCGCCCATTCACTCCTCCGGCAGCACGCCCTTCTTGAAGATGAAGCAGCCGTAGTGGCGGCGTTCGCCGGTCGCGACGATGGCGAAGGCCTCGGCCGCGCGCTCGTAGAAGGCGAAGCGTTCGATGCCGACCAGCGGCTGGCGGCGGCCGACCGCGCGGTCGATCGCCTGCTGCACTTCCTGCTGGACGGGCGGCACGGCGACCGGATCGCCGGTCACTTCCATGCGCAGCGCCGGGTCGGGCACGAAACTGTCGAGCGGCATCACCGACAGCACCGCTTCGACCGCGCGCGCCGCCGAAACGCCGGCCATCAGGATCGGCTGCCCCGTGACCGTCGAGCTCGCGGTCGACGATGCGGGGAAATTGGCGTCGACGATGGCGATCTCGTCACCATGGCCCATCCGGCGCAGCGCGTAAAGCAGGTCCGCATCCAGAAGCGGATCGATTCCCCAAAGCATGACGGCCTCCCCGGTGTCGCGTCTCGGGGAGGATAGCCGGTTGCGGCCGGGTTCGGCTAGAGGCAGTAAGCAGTCGCTTGTAGCCGCGCTCGTTGAGCGCGGGCCGCGGTCATCGACCGCGGCTACAGGCGGCCCCTGCGCGCCGGCTCCGGCGCGAAGCTCAGTTCGCCCTTCGCGCTGAGCCGGACGAGCGCGCCGCCGACATTGGCGCTGAGCGTCCGTCCGTTCGCCGTCGCGTCGCGCAGGCGCAGGGCCAACGTCTCGATCTTCTCGAGGCCGATGCGGCTTTCGTCGCGCCCTCCCACCCTGGCCACTCGCCCTGCGAGCGTCCGCTGGATGATCGCGATCGGCTCGGCGAACAGGGCCCGTGCGTCGATCGGACCGTCGGCGCCGAGCCTCGCCTCGGCCTCGGCCGTCATTCGCCTGAGCGCTTCGTCCGCCTCGGAGGCCCGGCGGGCGAGGCGGACGAGGCTCTCCGCGTTCAGGCCTTCCTCGCCCAGGCGCTCGATGAGCGCGCGCAGGCGCGGCCGGGCAAAGCGGAGGTCTGCGTTGGAGGGATCGTCCGCGAAGGCGGCGCCGCGCGAGCGGCAGAAGGCGACGAGATCGCTCTTCGAGACGCAGAGCAGGGGGCGAGCGATCGTGACGCCGTCGCGCTCGTTCATCGCCTCCATGCCGGCGAGGCCGGCGACGCCCGAGCCGCGGATGAGGCGGAAGAGAACGGTCTCGGCTTGATCGTCGGCATGGTGGGCGGTCGCGATCGCCTCGGCGCCGATCGCCCGCGCGTGGCCGATCAGGAGCCGGTAGCGCGCCTCGCGGGCGCGCTCCTGCACCCGGGTCGACGGCTTGGCGCCCGTCCAGACGAGCGTCTTGTGCGGGACGCCGAGCTTCGCTGCGAGCGCCGCGACCGTCTCCGCCTCGGCCGCGCTCTCCGGCCTCAACCCGTGGTCGACGGTCGCCGCGGCGATGCGCGCGCCGCGCCGCGCCGCCCATTCGGCGGCCATCACCAGCAGCGCGGTCGAAATCAGGGCCGCCGGAGACGGCGACCAGCAGCGTCTTTGCATTGAGGAGCGGCTGAAACAGCGCGTCAATTCGCGCCGCCGACAGGGAATCCGGGCCGTCTGGGCTCAACAGTGATCCTTGGCCGCCTCGCGCTCGGCGAGCTTCTTCACCGACTGGGTCGCGTTCGGATAGCGCTTGCCCAATTCTGCGAAGGTCGCGCAGGCCTGCTCGGAATTGCCAAGCGCGGCCAGCGCCTGGCCGAGGCGCACCATGCTCTCGGGCGCGCGCGACGATTTCGAATAGTCGGTGGTCACCTTCAAGTATTGCTCGGCCGCTTCTCGCGCGCGCGATCGCTGGAAGTAAGTCTCGCCGATGTAGAAGATCGCGTCCGGGGTCAGCCGGTGGCCGACGTTGCCGGCCATGAACGTCTTGAACCCGTCCTCGGCCTGCTGGTACTGGCCGACCTGGAAGGCCTGCAGCGCGGCGTTGAACTGTTCCCGGGGAGCGTCCAGCATCGCGACGCCGGAGCCGACGATCGTCGGCCCGGTCGGGAGCGGGGTCGGCGGCGTCGGACCCCTGCCGAGCTCGAGCGGCGGGCCGGCCGGCGGGACGGAACGCACGAGCGGCGCGCTCCGCGCCGTCGTTCCGAGCGGCTGCGGCGCGCCCGGCGCGTTCGGCTGGGCGTTGGGGTCGAAGGCGTCCGACCGCCTCGGCCTCACCGCGACGGGCGCTTCGATCACGGCCACGGGAGGGGCCGCGGCGGGCGGCGGCGTAACGGCGACCGGCGGCGCCGAGGCGACTGGCGCGTGCGCTTCGCTCGGTCGCTCGCCGAACCGATACTCGACGTCCTGGCGGAATTTTTGGAGCTGATCCTCCAGACGGCGCTCGGCGTTCTCCAGTTGCTCGATACGGCCGTTCGCCTGGCGCAGCTCCTCCTCGAGCCGGTTGATCCGCACGACCTGCGCCGCCGCCGCGTTTTTGTCGCCTTCGTCTTCGTCGGCGATGACCCCGGGCGGCGCCATCGGCGCAGCTTGAGGGGGTTGGCGGCGGAAGAAGTCGAAGCCTTGCGCTTCGGCCGCCGGGGCGGTTGCAAGCGCAGCGAGCATCGCCGCGGACAGGCGCAAGTTTTGGGAAGAGATCACGGGAGCCTCGGGTGGGGTCAGGAAGCGCGAGGCTCATAACTCCCCGCGATGCTCGGTTTCAAGTCGGCCCCGCCAGCCTGGACTCATCAGCTCGCCGGGGCGCCGTTCAGTACGGTGACGGCGCGGCAATTCTGCGACCAGCACGAGATGTCGTCGCATACCGCGACCGGCCGCTCCTTGCCGTAGCTGATCGTCTTCATCCGCGCGGCGGACACGCCTTTCGCGACAAGGTAGTCGTGCACCGCCTGGGCGCGCTGCGCGCCGAGGGCGAAATTGTACTCGCGCGTGCCGCGCTCGTCCGCGTGGCCCTCGATGGTGAAGGAATAGCGGTTGTACTGGTTCAGCCAGGCCGCCTGCTTGTCGAGGGTCGCCTGGGCGGTCGGCGACAGGTTGGTCTGATCGGTGTCGAAGAAGACGCCATCGCCGACGGTGTGGTTGAACTCCTGCACGCTGCCCGGTCCGGCGGAGCCGTAGCCCGCGCCGGCGGCCGCGAGATCGCTGTCCGCGTTGTGGCGCGCGCAGGCGCTCAAGGCCAGGCCAAGCCCGATCGCCGCCGCCAACGCCAAAGACGCTCTGGATTTCCCCGCAGCCATGAAACGCTCCCTGACGATGCCTGCCCAGCCCCGTGCTGACTAGGCGCCGAAGCGTTAAGGCAAGGTTCCGGCAACCTTACCGATCCATTGTTGTTGTTGTCATGAATGCAGGGAAGGGCGGGCAGCGTTAACAGTCTCTTGATGGCCATATTGCGGCGCCCATAGGCCTTGCCCACGCCGCGATTGGTCGGCATCCTCACGAGACCGTGAACGGGCGTCCGCCGCAGGATTTGCTGGGAATTTCGTTCGAATGAAGCACAAGAGGGCGAGGCGGACCGCGCTTTTGGCGCTGGCGCTGGCGTTTCTGGCCGCCGCCTGGGTCTGGGACGGCCTGATCGCGCTCGCGCGCCTCATTGTCCGGCTCATCCCGTGGTCGAGGGTCAAGCAGGCCTTCGTCGCTCTCGTCGACCGCCTGCCGGCGCCGTTGGTGCTGCTGATTTTCCTCGTGCCGTTTCTAATCGTGGAGCCGTTGCTGGTGGTCGCCACGGTCGCCATCGCCATGGGCTACGTCGTGCTCGGCGCGATTGCATGGATCGTGCTCAAAATCCTCGCGATCGCCGTCATTCCGGCGATCTTCGACCTGACCGAGTACAGGCTGATGACGATGCCCTGGTTCGTCTGGGCTCATAGGAAGGTGATGGTCTGGCATCACTACGCGCACCGGATCGTCGCGCCCTACAAGCACGCGGCGGCGGCGGTCGTGCGCCAGTGGCGCCGCAGGGCGGCGGCCGCCATAATCCGCACGCCGGGAATTGCTCTGATCGCAGCGCGCGTCGCGCGCCGACGCGCCGCCAACGGCCGGCCGGCTGCGCCGCCGAGGCCCAGGGCGATGCGCAACAATCGAAACGAGGACCTCAGGCCTCAGTTTCGTCGGGAGCGATGAGTTCCGTCCCGGGAAAGTAAGCCCTTGTACCGGTGGGATAGCGGGTCAGCAGCGAAAACCGTTCTACGGCCGCGTGAGCGCCAATGAAGAAGTCGGGCAACACGCCGGTGCGTATCCCGCCCTGCGCTCGATAACGCTGAAATGCTTTGCCCGCCAGAAAGACAGCAGGGCGCGGTATCAGCGCAACTTCGAGACCGACATCCGCAAGAATTTTGTCGACCTCCTCGATGCGCACGTACCCACCGAGAACTCGGCATTAGATCACGGCATTGATCAGGACTAGGCCACGAACGGAGGCGGCGTCCAGATGGCGCCAAGACCAGGCCGCCCATTTCTGGCCGTTCGTCGCGATGTCGAGGAGGACTTTCGTATCGACGAGCGTCGTCGGTTCTCGCCACGGGTCAACGCCACGATCTCGTCCGTCGTCAAGCCCCCCGTCGCAGTGCCTCGCATCCGCTCGAAGCGGCTTGGTTTGATCGCGCGTTCGCCGACCCTGCGCAAGAAGGCGCGACCGTCCTCGGCGATTTCAAAGTCGATCTTGCTGCCCGGACTGATCCCGAGGCGCTCGCGAACTCGCTTCGGGATCGTCACCCGGCCCTTGCGCGTCACCGTCACCGCCACTTCCAGCCCCCGCAATACCTTGAGAGCGATCGGTATTGCCTAGCAGGGCGGCGCTAACCTGGCCATGCCGCCTTCATGGCGGCTGCCGGAGGTCGCCCGAGGCGGGGGCGGCTGCCGGGGCGCAGGCCAAAGCGAAGGATCGCGACGGATCCGACCGGTGTGGTGTGGTGTGTCAACGCAAAATAGAAATGTCCCCCTTGGATGCAAAATAGAAATGTCCCCTTAGACTAGCCTGGGGCAGATGATGAGTGCGTGCGGGAATGAGACGCGCAGAAAGCGGTGTCGAGCTCATGGGAGCCTTTTTTCCGGCGGCTCGGGGCGGTTCAAGGGGCGAAGCTCGCCGGAGGCGATGCGCGAAGCGCGGCCTGTGTGCCGGGCATGCCCGGCGTCTTGGGGGTGCAAGTCCCCTGTGCAACCTGATGGAGGTGAAGCACTAGCGAAGCGCAAGGGCGGAACCGCGAGGGACCGTCTGAAGGAAGCGTGGAGCAAAGTCGCGACCTGACGAACAGATATCGGATATGAGGCAGGGCTGGTCGGACGAGCGGGCAGGAGGTCGCAAAGTCCGTATCCATCAAGGGCCAGAACTGTAAATCCGGCGGGTGCGCGATGAAGGGCGCCGGGCTTACCCCGGGAGATCTGCAGCGTGTCCTATGGGACCTCCATAGGACTGAGGGCGTCGTAAGGCGCCCTGACCGCGGTGCAGAAGTCAGCAGAGGGCGTAGTGGTCGGAGCAATCCGATGAAGGCCCGAACGGTCCCCGCAAGGGGTTGAAGGACAGGGCAAGTAGACCGGACGTCTCATGAGCGCAAAGCGACCGCCAATCCAGCTCGAACTGGACTTGCCGATGCCCGGCGGGGGTGAAGCCCCACGCCGGGATGCGCGAGAGGTCGAAGCGATGATGGCGACGGGCGGACCTGAAAGCCCGACATTCGCGGAACGGTTCATGGAGGCGATCTGTGATCCGGACAACATCGAAGACGCTTTGAAAGCGGTGGTGCGCAACAAAGGCGCGCCCGGCGTTGACGGGATGATCGTCAAGCAGTTGCCGGACGCGCTCAAGGCGCGCTGGCCGCAGATCGAAGTCCAGCTGCTCGCGGGGCGCTATCGCCCCCAGCCGGTGCGTCGGGTGAAAATCCCCAAGCCGGACGGGGGCGAGCGCCATCTCGGCATTCCAACGGTGATTGATCGCGTGATCCAGCAGGCAATCTTGCAGCGGCTTCAACCGCTGTGGGACCCGACATTCAGCGAGCACGCCTACGGCTTCCGGCCGGGCCGCTCCGCGCATCAGGCGGTGGCGCAGGCGCAAGCCCACGTCATCGAAGGCCATCGGTTCGTCGTCGATATCGATCTGGCGAAGTTCTTCGACCGGGTCAATCACGACTGGCTGATGGCCACGGTGGCGGCGCGGGTCGCCGACAGGCGCTTGCTTCGGCTCATCCGGAGCTTCCTGACGGCCGGCGTGCTCGACAACGGGCTGTTCGAGGCGAGCGAAGAAGGAACGCCGCAAGGCGGGCCGCTCTCGCCGCTGCTCTCGAACCTCGTGCTGGATGAACTGGACCGCGAGCTCGAGCGACGCGGCCACCGGTTCGTGCGCTACGCGGATGACTGTGCGCCACGACGGCGCGAAGAGGAGGCTCTGATGTAACGGAAGCCAACTTCAAGCAGCCTTGCTGCACAAGAGATGAGGGTTGGCCCCTCGGACTCGGATTGCAGGATCAGGGTCCAAACCACCGCAAGCTGCGCCGGCATAACGGCCGGGGTGGTGAGCGTTGCGGAAAAGGCGGGATAACCCGTCAGGTGTGCGCTGGTAAGACGAACGCGAGTGAACCGTTGATGACGTGTCGAAAGCGTTGGAATGTCGCCGAAACCAGGCTCCAGTTGTTGGCCTGGGACGAAGCTCGGAGGGAGCCTGCCGACTGGCCGAGCGGCGACCGGCATGAAGACGGCGTGAGACCAGCGAGAGGCTCTTGTGCGGAACGTGGGAACCTGGCGCCTCGATGCCAAGGGAGACCTCCAAGCGGCAGAACCGTAAGGAGCCGAGTACCGATGCGGGGCGCAGGGACGGACGGGTTCGTAGTAGCGAAGAAGCCTGGCAATGCGGGCGGAGCGAAGGGACCCGACACTCTGGCCGAAGGCGCACGCCAACCCGAGAGGGGAGGAGCCGGTGTCTGAGGCGAAGCCTTATGACATTCCGAAGCAACTCGTTTGGGAAGCCTACCAGCGGGTGAAGGCGAACCGCGGTGCTGCGGGCGTGGATGGGGTGTCCCTGGCGGCATACGAACAGAACCTGAAGGGCAACCTGTACAAGGTCTGGAATCGAATGTCGTCGGGTTCGTATCATCCGCCGCCTGTGCGGCTCGTCGAGATACCGAAGGACAACGGCGGCAAGCGCCCTCTCGGCATTCCCACCGTTTCCGATCGCGTGGCGCAGGCAGTCGTGAAGATGGTGCTGGAGCCGCTGGTGGAACCTCGGTTTCACCCTGACTCCTACGGCTATCGGCCCGGCCGTTCTGCGCTTGACGCAGTCGGGGCGGCGCGGAAACGCTGCTGGGACACCGACTGGGTCATCGATCTGGACATCAAGACCTTTTTTGATTCCATTCCACATGACCTCGTCGAACGCGCCGTGGCGCACCACACGGATCTTGCCTGGGTCCGTCTGTATGTTGGACGGTGGCTGCGCGCCCCTGTCGAGCGTCCGGATGGGACTCTCATGGAGCGGACGAGGGGCCCGCAAGGGGGCGTCGTCAGTCCGCTGCTTGCCAATCTGTTCCTGCACTATGCGTTCGATCTGTGGATGCATCGAGAGTATCCGAGCATTCGGTTCGAACAATTCGCGGACGACGCCATCGTCCACTGCAGGAGCGAGGAGGAAGCCCGATCCGTGCTGGAAGCCATCCGGGGTCGGTTTGCAGACTGCGGCCTGGAGCTTCATCCTGAGAAGACCAGGATCGTCTACTGCAAGGACGATGACCGGCCGGGGCGGTACGAGCATGTGAAGTTCGACTTCCTCGGCTACTCCTTCCAACCTCGACGCGCGAAAAATCGGTGGGGGAAGCATTTCATCAGCTTCTTGCCGGCGATCGGCAACAAGGCCGCCAAGGCGATCCGACAAACCATTCGTGAGTGGCGAATGGCGTCCACCAGAAACAACCAGCGCCTGGAGGACTTGGCTCGCCTCACCAACCCCGTGGTGCGGGGCTGGCTGAACTACTGCGGACGGTACTATCGCTCGAAGTGTGTTCAGGTGCTCCGCCATCTCAACGAGGCTCTCGCTCGATGGGCGCGACGGAAGTTCAAGCGGTTCAAGCGACGGGAACGCGCATCCATGCACTGGCTGGGGCGCATCGCGCGGCGGGACCCCAATCTGTTCGTCCTGTGGCAGCTCGGCGTGCGGCCGGAGGCTGGAGTGTAGGAGCCGGATGAGGCGAGAGTTCTCACGTCCGGTTCTGTGAGGGCGGAGGGGTGAAATTCCCCTCCGCTACTCGACGCAACATCTACGTGCGCTCTGAAAAGGCCGGCCGGCGGGTCATGCAAAGCGTGACCCGCTTCATCGAACGCCGCCTCAAGCTTCAGGTCAACGCCGCAAAGAGCGCCGTGGACCGACCGTGGCGACGCTCGTTCCTCAGCTTTACGCTGCGGAACGAACCGGAGCTGCGCCGGTGTATCGCCGCCAAGGCCGTCGCCCGGTTCAAACACCGGGTGCGCGAGCTGACGGGGCGGCATCGGGGCGTCAGCCTGGAGCGGATGATCCGCGAGCTGGCTCCATACCTTCGGGGATGGGCCGGCTACTTCGGCTTCAGCCAGTGGCGGGAGCTGCCGTCGCTCGAAGGCTGGGTCCGACGACGCCTGCGTTGCGTCGCCTGGGTCCAGTGGAAGACGCGCGGCAGGCGATACCGGGAACTGCGCCGCCTAAGCGTCCCCGAACGGCTGACGAGCGAAGCTATCTTCAGCCCCAAGGGTCCTTGGCGGATCAGCTTCTGCGAAGCCCTGCACAGGGCCTTCACCAAAGCTCGCTTCCGTCGTCTGGGTTTGCCAACCATGAAGCACGTGAATGCTTAATCCGCCGAACCGCCGTATACGGACCCGTACGTACGGTGGTGTGGGAGGGGAGGAGCCGCGAGGCTCCCCCCTATCCCGATTGACGGTCCCGAGCCGCCGGAGCACTCACGACCATGAGATCGACGGCGCGTCGGATTGGGCCTCGGCTTTCTGGGCCGCCAAGAGCGCGTCGAGGCGGACATCGAGGGTCTTTTCGTCCTCGGCGGGGCTGGGCGTGGGCAGCGATCGAACGCGCGTAAAGCTCAGCGAGCGGTTCTTGTAGCGCACGCGCATGTCGCCCTCCAGGAAGTGGAGCAGCGTGACCTTGGCCCCGCGCAGGGCGATGCCGGGACCGCTGGTCTTCACGCAATGAACCGCGCCGCCGACGCTGAAGGTCAGGGCCTTCGACAAGGTGCGCTCCTCGCGTCGGGCCAGCGTCTCATCGAGCGCGTTCAAACCGTGCTTCCACGGCGGTGCGCGTCCTCGCCGTCTCGCGGCGCCAGGGCGAACCTGGCGTTTCATCGCGCCATGAAGGTCGGCGCGAAGGCCTGAGCCTCCTCGATCGTCGATATCCCCCGCAGGCGCATCTCCCGCACCAGCCGGTCCTGCGGGGTCTGGTTGGCCCGCTCGACGCGGCCCTTGGCCTGAGGGGTGAGCGCGGTGATCAACTTGATGCGCAATCGCTCGGCGACGCGGCCGAATTCGGTCTTGCCGTCGCCGCCGACCGCGTCCTTGGCGTTGACGCGGAAGATGCCGTGCCGATCCGAATAGAACGCCAGCGGACAGCCGTGCACCACGACATGGGTCCTGAGCGCCCGGAGATAGGCGCGCGTCGTCTCGCAGGGCGCGAACTGCAACGCCGTCAGCCGCCCCGTCGCGTCGTCGATGAACACGATCAGCGCACAGCGCGGACCGCGCCCCTCGAACCAATCGTGCGGGCTGGCGTCGATCTGGATCAACTCGCCGAAGCGCGGACGCCGCTCGCGCAGTTGAAACACCCGCTTATGACGCCGCCGCTTCGGTTTCCAAACCCCGAGTTCGATCTGAAGCCGCCGAACCGTCTCGCGCGAGACCGCGATCCCTTCCAGTTCCGCCAGCTTCTCCGCCGCCAGCGTGGGGCCGAAATCCTTGTACTTGCCCACAAGAAAGCCTTTCACCCGGGCCGTCACGCCCGCGTCCAAACGACAATTCGACGCCCGCCCCCGCCGGCGCGAAACCAGACCGGCGTCGCCCCGTTCTCGATAGGCCCGAACAAGCCGCTTCGCCTGCCGAACGCAAAGCCCCAGCCGCTCCGCCGCCAGCCCCTGCCGCAAAACCTTGCTCGCGACCTGCCCAATCACCACCAGCCGTTCGCGCTCCGCCGAACTCATCGCCAAAATCCCCTCGCCCATTCACGTCCCCCAACTCTTCCACAAGGGGACATTCCTACTTTGCTAAAAGGGGACATTCTCATGTTGTGCTAGCAAGGATCCCCCAATTCCGCATCAAGGAAAGTGAAGTGGGAGTTGGTCCTGTTTGATCAGGGAGATAGGCTGAGATTTGCGAATCAACGCCATCACCAACGAGGTGACTGAGGGTGGCACAGGGGCTCTTGCCGTTCCAGTACGAATCCGAGGCGGGCGAGGCGGGGCTCACCGGTCTTGCGGGGCTTCCCCTGTATTTGGAGTTGTGGCGCGCGGCCGGACTGGATGTGGCGGTGGCGCGTCACGTCGCGGTGAGCGGCGCCCAGGGCTGGAGCGATCGGCAGATGGTGTCGGCGCTGGTCTTGCTGAACCTTGCCGGGGGTGAGGGTCTCGATGATCTCGACCGGCTGGAGGCGGACGGCGGTCTGTGCCGGCTGGTGCGGGCGGCGGACGCGCACGGGCGGAGCCGGCTGGAGCGGCGGGCGGAGGCGCGGCGCTGGCGGCGGCAGCGGTCGCGCGCGCTGCCCTCGTCGGATGCGGCGGGCCGGTGGCTTGCGGGGTTTCACGACGCCGGCGAGGAGGCGTGGCGGCAAGTCGGGCGGGCGTTCATCCCGGCCGCGAGCCGCGGCGTAGCGGGCCTGTGGCGGGTGAACGGCGAGCTTCTGCGGATGGCCCGGGCGCGGCATCCGGTGGCGCAGGCGACGCTCGACATGGACGCTACGCTCATCGAGACGCAAAAGCGCGAAGCGCTCTACTGCTACAAGCACTTCAAGGCCTATCAGCCGCTCAACACCTGGTGGGCGGAGCAGGGCCTGATCGTGCATTCGGAGTTCCGCGACGGCAACGTGCCGGCGGGGTACGAGCAATTGCGCGTTCTCGAAGAGGCGGCGCGCCTGCTGCCGGCGGGGGTGAGCAAGCTCTATCTGCGCTCGGACACGGCAGGCTATCAGCAGGATCTTCTCAAGTATTGCGCCGAGGGCAAGAACGAGCGCTTCGGGGTGATCGAATTCGCCGTCGGGGCGGACGTGACGGGGGAGTTCAAGCAAGCTGCGGCGGAACTGCCCGAGTCGGCCTGGCGGCCGCTCGATCGGATCGTCGACGGCGAGCGCTATGCCGGCGATCAGCAATGGGCGGAGGTCGGCTACGTGCCGAATTGGGCAGCCATGAGCAAGAGAGCGCCGGACTACCGCTTCCTGGCGATCCGCGAGCCGTTGTGCGAGCTCGATCTCGGCGATGCGGAGCAGTTGCCCTTTCCGACGATGAGCTTCGGGACGCCGGGCCGCTACAAGCTGTTCGGCCTCGTCACCAACCGCACACTGCCCGGCGACGACGTGATCCGCTGGCAGCGCGAGCGCTGCGGCAAGAGCGAGGAAGCGCATGCGGTGATGAAGGACGATCTCGCCGGCGGACGGCTGCCGAGCGGACTGTTCGGGGCCAATGCGGCGTGGTGGGCGATCATGGTCCTCGCCCACAATCTCAACGCGCTGATGAAGCATCGGGTGCTCGGCGGCGATTGGGCGGCGCGGCGCATGAAGGCGATGCGGTTTCATCTGATCGCCCTGCCGGGCCGGGTCGTGCGCCACGCGCGCCGGCTGATCGTGCGGCTTTCGGCCGGCGCTCTCGATCTGATCCGCGACGTGCGCGCCGCCATCCTTGCCCTGCACCCGGCGCCGAGCGGATGATCGCCCCACCCCTTCCGCCAGATCTGCCGACAACGCCGGGCGCGGCCGGTCACGGCGGCGTCGTGACCGCACGGCCCGGGCAGGACTCGTCAACGATGCAGGAGGCTAGCCGCCCACAACTATAGCGCGAACCCGCTCATCTCATCTGCAGCCCGAGCCCCGCCGCTCCCGAAAATCCGCCCGCCCCGCGGCTCGCTTCACCCGTGCTCACCAATTACTAGCAGCCTGTCGGACTGGGGGGTTGCGGTTGATCGCCGCGAATGATTTTGGCGGTTGCGGCGGCGCCGGGGCGTTGAGTTGGGTGCAGAAAGCGGTTGAAGGGGCCGGAGATCGGCGTTTCCTGGGGACCTGTCCGCCGAGCCGGCGCACCTCAGCCTTGTCAGGCCGGGACGAGGGCGAACATCCGCTTGATGTTCCAGACCATGGTGACGAGGCTCCATTCGCCGCGCGCGCCCGCGAGGCCGCGCAGCGAAAATTGACGGAATCCCAGCGCCGATTTGATGATCCCGAACACCGGCTCCGGCATCTGCTTGCGCAGCGCGTAAAGCGCCCGGCCTGCCGGCGTCTTCAGCCGATGCGCCATCGCCTCGACCGGCGTTGGATCTTGCGGCGCTTCCGGCGCCGCTTGGAAGAGCTCGGCCAACGGTGGATGATGCGGCTGACGGCCCATGGCGATCAGCGGTTCGATCCCCGCCTTGTCGCAAGCCGCGACGTTCGCCGCGCTGAAATAGCCCGTATCCGCCAGCAGGCATTCGGGCTTGCCCAGTTCGTCGGCAAGAGCCTCGATCTTGTCCAGCATCGGTTCGAGTTGCTGCTTGTCGTTGGGCGCCTGGCTCACGGCGCTCGCCACCACCAGCAGACTTCCCGCCGCCACCGCGGCCTGGGCGTTGTAGCATTGATCGAAGCCGCCGCCGGCCACCGGCATGATGCGCGACTCCTCGTCGGTCAGGTTGATCTGGTCGTTGGGGCGCGGCCCCTCGACCGGAGGTTCGGGAGGCTTGCCGCGCGGCTGTTTCCCGCTCGCCTCCGCCTTCGCCTGCCGCGCCGCGAGCCTGGCTTCGTGCTCCGCCTGCTCGCGCGCATGGCGTTCCTTGGCCCGCGCCTCGATCTTCGCCCGCGCCTCGGCCAGCTTGCGCAACCGCTCTTCGCGCCGCGCCAGTTCGTCCGGTATCGACATGCCGTCGGGAATGTCCGCCGCGTCGGCAGCTTCGGCTTTGGCCATCAGATCGGCGACTTCGGCTTTCAACTGCGCCTCGACCTTGCCGGCGTGTTCATAAGACAGCGCGCTGTGCCGGCTGGCGTTGGCGTGAATCTTCGTGCCGTCCAGCGCCACCGTCCCCATCTTCAGAACGCCCATCTCCCGCGCCAGCAGCAGCACTTGAACGAACAGAGCTTCGATCTCCGCCAGAAAACGCCGCCTGAAGCTCGCGATCGTGTCGTGGTCGGGATGATCGTTGGCCGCGATGAACCGGAACGCCACCGAGTTATAAGTCGCACGCTCCAGCTTGCGGCTCGAAAACACGCCCGTCGCATAGCCGTAAACCAGAATGCCCAGCAGCATTCGCGGATGATACGACGCCGACCCGGAACCGCGATAACTGCCGCTCATCGCGCGAAGATCGAGCCCGTCGACAACCTCCACGACAAATCGCGCCAGATGTTTCTCGGGAAGCCATTCGTCGACCGAGGGAGGCAGCAAGAACCCCGTCTCGCGATCGATCGTACGAAAATTGCTCATCAAAAAAGCCCGCCGCCCTGCGCGAATCAATGCCTGATTCTAGCGTAATCGCAGGCGCGGCGTTAAGTCCGACAGGCTGCTAGTTGCGGGATCCTGGGATCCGACCGGTGTTGACAGAACGGCTGCCGAGGCCCAGATTTGATCCTTGCTCGAGGGGCGTCCCGAACGGGGCTGAGACGGCGACGAGCCGAACCCTTTGAACCTGATCCGGGTCATGCCGGCGAAGGGACTGAAGCGGCCGCGTTTCCTCCATCCGTTCAGTCCCTTTCCGCCGTCGGACCGCAACCCGCGCGAGGAGAGGGCCCATGAACGAGATCGCCAAATTCGCCGCGCCGCACGACGTCACCGCTGGGCCGATCGCCGGCTCGCGCAAGGTCTACGCCTCGCCGAAGGGCCGCGCCGACATCCGCGTGCCGTTCCGCGAGATCGCGCTCAGCGACCCGAACGAGCCGCCGGTCAGGGTCTATGACCCTTCCGGCCCCTACACCGAGCGCGCGGCTGGGATCGACCTCGACCAAGGCCTGCCGCCGGTGCGCGAGTCCTGGATCGTGTCGCGCGGCTATTCCGCGATCGAAGGGCGCACGGTCAGGCCGGAGGACAACGGCGTCGTCTCGGCCGATCATCTCGCGCCGCTATGCCCGGCGAAGCGCAGGCTGCGCGCCGGAAGCGCGGGCCAGCTCGTCACCCAATACGAATTCGCCCGCGCCGGCGTGATCACCGAAGAGATGATCTATGTCGCCCATCGCGAGAACCTCGCACGGGAGGCGGCGGTCGAGGAGGCGGGCGCGCGGATCGCCGAGGGCGAGAGTTTTGGCGCCGAGATCCCCGAATTCGTGACACCGGAGTTCGTGCGAAGCGAGGCGGCGCGCGGGCGCGCGATCATTCCGGCCAACATCAATCACGTCGAGCTCGAGCCGATGGCGATCGGCCGCAATTTCCTGGTCAAGGTCAACGCCAACATCGGCAATTCGGCGATGAGCTCCGGCGTCGCCGAGGAAGTCGAGAAGATGGTGTGGGCGATCCGCTGGGGCGCCGACACGGTCATGGATCTCTCGACCGGCCGCAACATCCACAACATCCGCTCCTGGATCGTGCGCAATTCGCCGGTTCCGATCGGCACGGTGCCGATCTACCAGGCGCTGGAGAAGGTCGGCGGCGATCCACTCAAGCTCGACTGGGAGGTGTTCAAGGACACGCTGATCGAGCAGGCGGAGCAGGGCGTCGACTATTTCACCATCCACGCCGGCGTCAGGCTCGCCTATGTGCCGCTGACGGCCAAGCGCGTGACCGGCATCGTGTCGCGCGGCGGCTCGATCATGGCGCGCTGGTGCCTCGCCGGCCACCGCGAGAGCTTCCTTTACGAGCGCTTCGGCGACATCTGCGACATCATGCGCAAATACGACGTTTCGTTCTCGCTCGGTGACGGGCTCCGGCCCGGCTCCACCGCCGACGCCAACGACAGGGCGCAATTCGCCGAGCTCGAGACGCTGGGCGAGCTCACCAAGGTGGCGTGGGCCAAGGGCTGCCAAGTGATGATCGAGGGCCCCGGCCACGTGCCGATGCACAAGATCAAGATCAACATGGAGAAGCAGCTCAGCGAATGCGGCGAGGCGCCGTTCTATACGCTCGGGCCGCTGGTGACCGACATCGCGCCGGGCTACGACCACATCACCTCGGGCATCGGCGCGGCGATGATCGGCTGGTTCGGCACCGCGATGCTCTGCTACGTCACCCCGAAGGAGCATCTCGGCCTGCCCGACCGCGACGACGTGAAGACCGGCGTCATCACCTATCGCATCGCCGCCCACGCCGCCGATCTCGCCAAGGGCCATCCGGCCGCGCGCATCCGCGACGACGCGATCTCGCGGGCGCGCTTCGACTTCCGCTGGCAGGACCAGTTCAACCTCGGGCTCGACCCCGACACGGCGCAGAAATTCCATGACGAGACCCTGCCGAGGGAGAGCCACAAGGTCGCGCATTTCTGCTCGATGTGCGGGCCAAAATTCTGCTCAATGAAGATCACCCAGGATCTTCGCGCCGAAGCGGAGGCGCTGGCCGGCATGGCGGAGAAGTCGCACGAATTCATCGAGGCCGGCGGAGCCCTCTACGTGAAGGCGGCGGAATGAAATGCGCGCGACGGTGGTGGGCGCCGGAGTCGCCGGACTTGCGACCGCGGTGACGCTCGCGGAGCGCGGCGCGGAGGTCACGCTCGTCGAGCGCGCCGAAGACCTCGGCGCCAGCGCCTCCTGGCTCGCCGGCGGGATGCTCGCGCCGTTCTGCGAGGGCGAGAGTGCGCCCCCTGAGGTGGTCGAGCTCGGCAAACGCGCGCTCGACTGGTGGGACGCGCGTGTCCCGGGGGTCGTGCGCGAGGGCGCCTTGGTCATCGCCCCGCCGCGCGACGTCGGCGAGATCGAGCGCTTCGCCCGGCGGACCAACGGTTACGCGCGGGTGGACGAAGCGTGCATCGCCGCGCTCGAGCCGGACCTGTCGGGCCGCTTCCACAAGGGCCTCTTCTTCGCCGGCGAGGGCCATCTCGATCCGCGCGCCGCCTTGCGCGCGCTCGTTGAGACGCTGCGCGGGCAGGGGGTCGAATTGCGCTTCGGCGTCGACGGGGCGCCCCCTCTCCCGCGAGCGGGAGAGGGTCGGGGTGGCCCTTCGGGCCACCTTCTCCCGCAAGCGGGAGAAGGGATCGTCATCGACTGCCGGGGCTTCGCCGCGCGCCCGGATCTGCCCGAATTGCGCGGCGTGCGCGGCGAGATGATCCGTGTGCGCACGAGAGAGGTGAGGCTCACGCGGACCGTGCGCCTTCTGCACCCGCGCCTGCCTCTCTATGTCGTGCCGAGGGCGGACGGCGAATACATGATCGGCGCGACGATGATCGAGAGCGCGGAAAAGGGCGCGGTCACCGTGCGCTCGGCGCTCGATCTCTTGGGTGCGGCCTATGCGCTCCATCCCGCCTTTGGCGAAGCGGAGATCCTCGAGATGAGCGCCGACGTGCGCCCCGCCTATCCCGACAACGAGCCGCGCATCGAGGAGCGCGTGGGCCGCATCTTCGTCAACGGCTTCTACCGCCACGGCTTTCTGCTCGCGCCCGCCTTCGCCGAGCGCGCCGCCGCGCTCGCGTTCGAGCGGGCGGGGGAGGCATGGGAGGAATTCGAGCGTCCGTCGGCGCGGCAAGAAGAGGCGCATTTGGGGCGCGGGCTCGTCGAGAATCTTGCCGGTGTCGGAGAAATCGAATTGCCGCCGCGCGACGATGACTGGCGGGACCCGTTCGCCGCTCTATTCAATGACGACGAGGAGGCGTGAGTTCTCTGCGACATGAACATCGCCGAATTGCTGCAATGTCGAGCCGGCGCGAGGGGACTCGCACGAAACGATGAGGCGCGTGGATGAAGCTTGTCGTCAACGGCGTCGAGCGAGACATTGAAGCGGCCACGATCGCCGCGGCGCTGAAAGCGCTCGAATACGAAGGCACGGTCGTCGCGACCGCGCTCAACGGCGAGTTCGTGCCCGCCCGCGCGCGCGAGGTGACGCCGGTGAAGGACGGCGATCGGATCGAAATTCTTGCGCCCCGGCAGGGGGGGTGAGATGGCAGTCGGCGTCAAAAACAGCCGTCATTGCGAGGACGCCGAGCGTAGCGAAGGGGACGAAGCAATCCATCCGCCGCGCCAAGCAGGGAGAGTGGATTGCTTCGCTGCGCTTGCAATGACGGCCGCGACGGATGAAGGCTGATCACATGACCGCATCCTCCAACCTCACCCTCTACGGCGCAACCCTCCGTTCGCGCCTCATGCTCGGCACCTCACAATATCCCTCGCCCGCGATTCTCGCCGACGCCGCGCGCGCCTCGGGTGCGGAGATCGTCACCGTGTCGCTGAGGCGCGAGTTGGCGCGGCTCAAGGAGGGGCAGGATTTCTGGCGGCTCATCCGCGACATCGGGGCGCGCGTGCTGCCCAACACCGCCGGCTGCTACAGCGTTAAGGAAGCGGTCACCACCGCTCAGATGGCGCGAGAAGTGTTCGGCACGCCGTGGGTGAAGCTCGAGGTGATCGGCGAAGCCGACACGCTGCAGCCGGATGTCTTCGGCCTCGTCGAGGCCGCGCGGATCCTTTGCGCCGACGGCTTCGAGGTGTTCCCCTATACGACCGAGGACCTCGTCGTCGCCGAGCGCCTGATCGAGGCGGGCTCGAGGGTGTTGATGCCGTGGGGCTCGCCGATCGGCTCGGGCAAGGGGCTCAACAACGTGTTTGGCCTGCGCGCGCTGCGTGCGCATTTTCCCGAGGTTCCGCTGATCGTCGACGCGGGAATCGGCCTGCCGTCGCAGGCGGCGGCGGCGATGGAGCTCGGCTACGACGGCGTGCTCATCAACACCGCCGTCGCCAAGGCGGGCGATCCGGTCGCGATGGCGCGCGCCTTCGCTCAAGGCGTCGAGGCCGGCCGCGCGGCCTTCCTCGCCGGCCCGATCGAGCCGCGCGACATGGCCGCGCCCTCGACGCCGGTGGTTGGGAAGGCGGTGTTGACGTGAACGCCGTCGGTCGACGATCCCTTCTCCCGCTTGCGGGAGAAGGTGGTGGCCGAAGGCCGCCGGATGAGGGGAGGCCCTCACCCCCGACCACTCTCCCGCTCGCAGGAGAGGGGAGGTGAAGCTCGACCCCTTCTACCCGATCGTCGACAGCGCCGGATGGGTCGGGCGGCTCGTCGGCGTCGGTGCGAAACTCGTGCAATTGCGCGTGAAGGACAAGGACGAGGCGTCAGTTGCCGCGGAGACGCGCGCGGCGCTCGTCGTCTGCGCCGAGGCGGGCGCGACGCTCGTCGTCAACGATTATTGGCGCGTCGGGATCGACGAGGGCGCGCCTTTCGTCCATCTCGGCCAGGGCGAACTCGACGGCGCCGACATTGCCGCCATCCGCCGGGCGGGCGTGAGGCTCGGCGTCAGCACGCACGACGAGGCCGAGCTCGCCCGGGCGCTCGAGCTCGATCCCGACTATGTCGCGCTCGGGCCGATCTATCCGACGATCCTCAAGGCGATGGCCTTCGCTCCGCAGGGCTTAACGCGCATCGGCGAGTGGAAGCGCCGCATCGGCGCGATCCCGCTCGTCGCCATCGGCGGTCTCACCGTCGAGCGGGCGAAGCTCGGTCTCGCCGCCGGCGCCGACGCCGTCTCCGTCGTCACCGACATCACGCTGAACCCAGACCCGGAGGCGCGCGCGAGAGAGTGGATCGCGGCGACGCGCCCGGCGTGACCGCGCCGAGGCCGATCGCGCTCGCCGTCGCCGGCTCCGATTCGGGCGCCGGGGCCGGGATCCAGGCGGATCTCAGAACTTTCGCGGCGCTCGGCGTCTATGCGGCGACCGCGATCGCCGCGCTGACGGCACAGAACACCAAAGGCGTCAGCGCCATTCAT
Source organism: uncultured Alphaproteobacteria bacterium (assembly GCA_963758335.1). Classification (GTDB taxonomy): domain Bacteria; phylum Pseudomonadota; class Alphaproteobacteria; order Rhizobiales; family Beijerinckiaceae; genus Roseiarcus. The sequence continues at coordinate 538,235 of CAVWVF010000007.1, forward strand.
CTCGCGCCGCCAGAGATCGTCGCGGCGCAGATCGACGCCGTGATGGAGGATTTCGCCGTCGCCGCAGTCAAGATCGGCATGCTGGGGAGCGCGGCGATCGTCGGCGCTGTGGCGGAGAAGCTGGCCCGCTTCCCTTCTCCCCTTGCGGGAGAAGGTGGCGCGCGAAGCGCGACGGATGAGGGGTCCGGCGCGCGCCAGCGCGCCTTGCGGCGCAAACCCCTCGCCCCCAACCCCTCTCCCGCCATAGGGCGTCAGAAAGGACGCCCGTCTGACGACGGGCTATGGGGAGAGGGGAGAGGGGCCTTCATCGTCTACGACCCCGTCATGGCCGCCTCGTCCGGCGACGCGCTGAGCGAAGCGGGCTTCGTCGAAGCGGTCAGGGCGACGCTCCTGCCGCGGGTCGACTGCCTCACGCCCAATCTCGCCGAGGCGGCGGCGCTGCTCGGCGAGGAGATCGCACGAACGGAAGCCGACATGGCCCGGCAGGGGCGCGCGCTCGTCGCGCTCGGGCCGCGCGCCGTGCTGATCAAAGGCGGCCACCTGCCGGGCGACGAGGCCGTCGACCTCCTCGTCACGTCGGACGGCGTCCGCCGCTTCGGCGCGCCGAGGCTCGCCTCGACGAACCTGCACGGCTCCGGCTGCACCCTATCGAGCGCGATCGCGGCCCATGTCGTTCTCGGCAAGCCGCTTCCGGAAGCCGTCGCTGCGGCGAAGACCTTTGTGGGCGAGGCGATCGAGGCGGGGCGAGGCCTGTCGCTCGGAGCGGGGCGGGGGCCGCTCATCCAGATGAAGCTTTGCTGATGTTCCGCGCCCGCTCGTTGCGCTACCAATGCGTCCGGAGGCAAGCGCCCGATGCAGAGCGATAAGAGCGACTTCTACGACACGCTGCCGATCCTGGACGATTTCGCCGAGGCGGCGAAGCCGGCGAACTACACGCCGTTGCCGAATGACTGGCTCGTCGGCTTCGCCGACGTCGTCGGATCGACCGCCGCCATCGCGCAAGGCCGTTACAAGACGGTCAACATGGTCGGCGCGGGCGCGATCGCCGCCGTCGCCAACGCGCTGGAGCGGCGCGCCTTTCCCTTCGTGTTCGGCGGAGACGGGGCGAGCCTCGCGGTTTCGTCGACCGACGCCGCCGCCGCCGCAAAGGCGCTGGCCGCGATGGCCGCCTTCGCCCGAGCCGAATTTCAGCTCGATCTTCGCGTCGCGATGATCCCCGTCAGCGAAATCCGGGCGGCCGGCCGCGACGTTCGGGTCGCCCGCTTCGCCGCGTCCGAGCACTGCGTCTATGCGATGATTTCGGGCGGCGGCCTCGCCTGGTTCGAGGAACGGGCGAAGCGCGGCGAGTATGCGCTTCCCGCAACCGGGCGCGCCCGGCCGAACCTCGCGGGCCTGTCCTGCCGATGGGGAGTCGCGCCCGCCAAGCGCGGGCTCGTCCTGTCGTTTATCGTCACGCGGCGCGGCGACGACCCCCGGTACGGCGCCCTCATCGAGGACGTCGTCGGCATGACGCTCGACGCCGCGCGCACCGGTCCGCCGATCACGGTCGAAAGACTCGGCTTTGCGGCCCCGGAAAAGGCGATCGCCCTTGAGACGAGCGCGATTTCCGCTTCCGGGGTTCCCCGGTGGAGGGCGTGGCTGACGACGGCGAGCAGCTACCTTATCGGCGCCGCGCTCCATAAGTTCAAGCTGAAGGCCGGCGGCTTCGATCCGGAACTTTATGCGGCCGACGTGGCCGCCAACGCCGATTTCCGGAAATTCGAAGACGGCCTGCGCATGACGCTCGACTGCACGCTCGGCTTCGCCGATGCGCTCGAGGCGCGCCTCACCGCGGCCGACGACTTCGCCAACTGGGGCCTGTTCCGGCAGAAGGCGGCGCAGATCACGTGCTTCGTCCCGTCGGTCACCGAGCGCAGCCACGTCCACTTCGTCGACGGGGCCGACGGCGGCTACACCATGGCCGCCAGCGCGATGAAGGCGCGTCGGCTGCTGAAGGCCAACCCGGCCTGAAGCAGGCGAGCGTGGATATCCGCCGGTTGCGCCCCTGCACGCCGAGCCTCGATTTGCTAAGCTCTCGCGAGCATGGAAGCCTCGAGCGCCAATCCCGGTCCCGAGAGCGTCGCCGCCCGGCTGACGCCGATGATGGCGCAATATTTCGAGATCAAGGCGGCCAATCCGGGCTGCCTGTTGTTCTACCGGATGGGCGATTTCTACGAGCTCTTCTTCGACGACGCGGAGCTGGCCGCCAAAGCGCTCGGCATCGTGCTGACCAAGCGCGGCAAGCACGAGGGCGAGGACATCCGCATGTGCGGCGTGCCGATCGAGCGCGCCGACGAATATCTCAACCGGCTGATCGCGCTCGGCCATCGCGTCGCCGTGTGCGAGCAGCTCGAGGACCCGGCCGAGGCCAGGAAGCGTGGCGCGAAGTCGGTCGTCAGGCGCGACGTCGTGCGGCTGGTGACGCCGGGCACGATCACCGAGGAGCGGCTGCTCGAGCCCGGGCGCGCCCGTCTCCTGGTCGCGGTCCAGCGCCTTCGCGCCAACGAAGCGCGCTCGACCTACGGCCTCGCGGCGCTCGATCTTTCGACCGGCGCGTTTTCTCTGAGCGAAGCCGACGAGACCGGCCTCGCCGCAGAGATCGCGCGGCTCGAGCCGAGCGAAATCGTCGCTGCCCAGGCGGTCTACGACGAACCGCCCTTCCAACGCATGATCGCCGATATGCGCGTGCCCGCGACGCCGCTTGCGCGGGAGGCCGGCGACGGAGCGGCGGCCGAGCGAAGAGTGTGCGAGTTCTATGGCGTCGAGACGCTCGACGGCTTCGGCGCCTTCGCCCGAGCCGAGATCGCCGCCGCGGCGCTCGCGCTCGCTTACGTCAAACGCACCCAGTTCGAGGCGAGGCCGGCGCTGTCGCCGCCGACGCGTCGGGCGCGCGGCGCGACCCTGGAGATCGATCCCGCGACGCGCGCCAATCTCGAGCTGACCCGGACCCTCGCCGGCGCGCGCGAAGGCTCGTTGCTAGCGACGATCGATCTCACGGTGACGCCGGCCGGAGCGCGGCTCTTCGCCGAACGGCTGGCAAGCCCGCTCACCAGTCCCGAGGCGATCAACGAGCGCCTCGATTCGCTCGACTTCCTGGTCGAGGCCAACGCGCTGCGCGAAGCGCTGCGGCGGACTCTTGCCGCCGCGCCCGATTTCCTGCGTTCGCTGTCGCGCTTGAGCCTCGATCGCGGCGGCCCGCGCGATCTCGCGGCGATCCGCGACGGCCTCGCCGCGGCGGGCGCGCTGTCGCGCTTGCTTGGGAAGGCCGACGGCCTTCCGCCGGAGCTTCTGCGCCATTACGCCGCCCTCGGCGCCGATTGTGGCGCGCTCGAGCGCGATCTGCGCTCGACCCTCGCCGACGACTTGCCGCTCGTGAAGCGCGATGGCGGCTTCGTGCGGCCCGGCTCACTTGCCTCGCTCGACGAGGCGCGGCGCTTACGCGACGAAAGCCGCCGCGTCATCGCCGAGATGCAGGCGTCCTACGCCGAAGAGACGGGCGTCCGGCAGCTCAGGATCAAGCACAACAATTTTCTCGGCTATTTTATCGAGGTTCCGCAGGCGCAGGGCGAGGCGCTTCTGAAGCCGCCGTTCAACGCTGCCTTCATCCACCGCCAGACGATGGCCGGCGCCTTGCGCTTCACCACCAGCGCCCTCGTCGATCTCGAGGCGCGCATCGCGTCCGCGGCCGACAAGGCGCTCGCGCTCGAACTCGAGACCTTCGAGCGGCTTCGCCAGGCGTGCCTCGCCGAGGGCGATCGTCTGCGCGCATTCGGCGCGGCGCTGGCCGAGATCGACGTCGCCGCGGCGCTCGCGGAACTCGCGGTCAAGCGCGACTGGACGCGCCCGCTGGTCGACGCCTCGCTCGCCTTCAGAATCGAGCGCGGCCGCCATCCGGTGGTCGAGGCGGCGCTGAAGGCCGCCGGCGAGCCCTTCGTCGCCAACGACTGCGATCTGTCCGGCGACGCCGCCGAGGGCGGGCGCATTGCGGTCGTCACCGGCCCGAACATGGCGGGCAAGTCGACCTATCTGCGGCAGAACGCGCTGATCGCGGTGATCGCCCAGATGGGCTCCTACGTGCCGGCGGCGCGCGCTCATGTCGGCGTCGTCGACCGCCTGTTCTCGCGGGTCGGCGCCGCCGACGATCTGGCGCGCGGCCGTTCGACCTTCATGGTCGAGATGGTCGAGACGGCGGCGATCCTCAATCAGGCGACCGCCCGCTCGCTCGTCATCCTCGACGAGATCGGACGCGGCACGGCGACCTTCGACGGCCTCTCGATCGCCATGGCCTGCGTCGAGCACCTCAACGCGGTCAACCGCTCGCGCGCTTTGTTCGCCACCCATTTCCACGAGCTGACCCAGCTCGCCGAGATTTTGCCGCGGCTCACGAACCTCACCATGCGGGTCAGCGAGTTCAGGGGAAGCCTCGTCTTCCTGCACGAGGTCGTCCGCGGCGCGGCCGACCGCTCCTACGGCATCCAGGTCGCCAAGCTCGCCGGTCTGCCGGCCTCGGTCGTCAAGCGGGCGCGAAAAGTGCTGGCCGACCTCGAGGCCGCGCGCCCGAGCGGCACGCTCGATTCGCTGCCGCTTTTCTCCTACGAGCCGCACGAGCCGCCGGCAGCAGGGTGCGACGAACTGCGCGAAGCGGTCGCCGCGCTCGACCCCGACGCCCTGACCCCGCGCGAGGCGCATGCGGCGCTGTATGAGCTGAAGCGCCTCATCGAGGAGAAGGCGCGAGCATGTGAGAATCCTTGAGTGTTCTTCCCTTGGCGTGCAAATTTACCACCAAGTTCGCATCGACATTATGGACCCCGGTGGATGAAACGGTAGTCTCAGCTATGCCGTACAGCTAACTCCGATCGCAGCATGATCGATCGAGCGTAGTTTCTTTTTAGGACACGAAGGGCACAAAGGCGAACATCAGCGATTTGAGCCCTTCGTGATTCTTTGTGCCCTTAGTGGTGAGACTCGCCTCTGCGCTTCACGAAGAATGCCGGAGCGGATCACTGACGTTATGGAGGACCAGCGATGACCGATCCCCAAATCCTCGCCGCGACCCTCGTCGCCGCCTACCTCTACGTCGTCTCGCCCGGGCCGGCGTTCCTTGCGCTCTTCACCCTCGCCGCCTCGCGGGGGCGAGCCTCCGGCGCCTGGTTCATCTGCGGCCATCTCGTCGGCGACGTGACGTGGGGGGCGCTGGCGGTCGCGGCGATCGTCGGCGCCAACCGGATCTGCCCGACCTTGTTCGAGCTCCTCGGCTTCGGCTGCGGGCTCTATCTCGTCTGGCTCGGCGTTCGCGCGGTCACCACCCGCAAGGACGCCCCGCCGCGGGCGATCGGCGCGAGCCGCTGGCGATGTTTTCCGCGATCGTTGCGCCCTATATCGGCGCTCTGCGCGCGGCCGACGCGCCGCAGATGTTCGCCGCCGCCTTTTTGGGCTTCCTGCTCGCCGACTTGACGCTGATCTTCGCCGCCGGCCTGCCCGCGGTCAGGAAGTTCTTTCTCTCTCACGGGGTGGCGGTGACGCGGGTCGTCGGCGTCATCTTCATCCTGTTCGGCGCGCGGTCGATCGCCGACGCGGCGGGCGGGGCCATGCGCCGGACGGCGTGAGGGCCCTCGGAGTCCGAGCGCGGCTCCAGGGTTGTCCGGGCCCACGTGTTTGTCGCCCGAAATTCTGCACCCCGAAAGCTTTTTTGCTTTCAAAGACTGCGGGACTGGTGCAAAAATTGACGTTTGCACGCCATCCAGACCTGCGAAATGTCGAGTGGATACAGTCAGACGCTTCGAACCCTCCGGCCCCGCTGCAACCAATTGGATTCGCAAGAAGAAGGCTGGGCTCGAACGTTTGGTTTCAACTAGGAGAGGTGCTGCCACTTGCGTTTTCAGCGTCATGGTATGCTGCGGCATAAGTCGGAGCGGATCGTGATGAATTACCAGCCGGACAGAGCCATCAAGGTTTTCTACGACATCGATGTGAACTCGTTATTTGACGGCATTGCGGAGCACGCAAATGTTCAACAACATGCCGCTTCCCAGTTCAGATTGTTGGCCGGGTATCATCAAATTGAGCTTGCACAGTCACGCGACAGCTTTCGCTGGGCTTTGATTGGGTTGTGGATTGGATTAGCATTCTTTATTGCAGCATTATTGCAGCAGTATACCGGCTCCTCGCTGAGGGAGTGGGTAAGTCGGAATTTGGGGGCGGGTTAGCGATCGCTCAGGGGGGATCGCGTTTAGCCTGAGGGGATGCAGGACACCGATCTTTTCCAGTTGGCCCTTGGTCTTGCGTCGCCGTGGATGGTGACGCGCAGCGAGTTCGACGCGGTGGACGGTCGGCTCGATTTATGCGTGGATTTTCCGCGGGGGAGTCGGTTCGCCTGTGCGCAGTGTGGGCGCGAGGACTGCGCGGTTCATGACACGAAGGAGGAGACCTGGCGGCATCTGGATTTCTTCCAGCATCGCACGCTGTTGCATGCGCGCACGCCGAGGGTGACGTGTCCGCAGTGCGGCGTGCGCAAGGTGGCGACGCCGTGGGCTCGCGCGGGATCGGGTTTCACGTTGCTGTTCGAGGCCTATGTGCTGGCGCTGGCCAAGACGATGCCGATCGCCAATGCGGCCGAGCGGCTCGGCGAGCACGACACGCGCTTGTGGCGCATCGTCGAACACTACGTCTGGCGGGCGGTGGAGAAGCTGGATTTGTCGCTGGTGCGGCGCATCGCCGCCGACGAGACTTCGGCGCGGCGCGGCCACGACTACATCAGCCTGTTCGTTGACATGGCGCGGCGCAAGGTCGTCTACGTCGCCGACGGCAAGGACGCGGCGACCGTGAAGGAATTCGCGGATTTCCTCGAGGCGCATGGCGGCCGGCGCGAAGCGGTGACCGACGCCAGCATCGACATGGGGGCTGCATTCGAGGCGGGGATCAAAGAGAACTTCCCGAACGCTGAGATCACGTTCGACAAATTTCACGTCATCAAACTCGCCAACGAGGCCGTCGACCAGGTGCGGCGCGAGGAGGCGCGGAACAACTTCCAGATCAAGGGCCGGCGCTACATCTTCCTGAAGAACGTCGATCGTCTGACGCAGGAGGAAAAGGAGGCGCTCTCTCGGTTGGAAGCGCAGAACCTCGACACGATCCAAGCGATGCAGATCCGCATGAACCTGCAACAGCTGTTCACGATGAGCGTCAAATCGGCTCGGCGTTTCCTCGACCGCTGGAACGCCTGGGTTCAAGTCTGCGACCTCGCGCCGATGAAGAAGCTGGCCAAGACGATCACGGCGAAGTCGGAAGGCATCCTCAGATCGATCGCCACCGGCCTTTCCAATGGCGTTCTGGAGGCGATCAACGGCAATGTCCAGGCCGCCAAGCGCAAGGCCAAGGGCTACCGAACCAAACGAAACCTCTAAGCCATCGTCTACCTCATCGCCGGTGACGTGCTCGCTAATTCACCCATTTGAAATAGCGACGAGCCAGTATACCCCAATAAGACACTAACCGCAGTAGTTGCGCTTCTTTCCGGCGCAATAATAGAAGTTGTTAGCATTTATGTTATGTGGAAACACGATACGAAACTGATGAAGAGTTACGGTAGGATTGAAACGTTTCGTCGATATATTCTGGCAAATAGCCTGCGCGAAGGCCTTGATGAAGGAGCATACCGCAATAACGCTCGGGCTGCCATAATCAGGGATTTTTCCCGTCTTGCCTACCACTGTAGTCCGTGACTAACGAGCTTGCGATAGGAACAATATTGATGTTGGAAGATAAGGACATCGCAATATACAATGCATTACGAGCATACATCGTACATCGTACACGAGGATGACTTAATCAATCAACGCACGACTTGGTCGATCACGAGTCAATCTTTTACTATTGCGACATTTGGTTTTTCCTACCAGACGAGAATGAAAGCCGTTGCAGATTTTTGTATTAACCATGTCTTGTCTGCTTTTACCGAACCGTTCCTATACAGATTCGACCTATTCTTGATGATTCTCGCCGTTTTTGGATGCGCTGTTAGTTTGATATCTGGACTTTACGTTCATGCAGCCCAGAGAGCGATCAAGTCCATTCGGGCCTCATGGAAGGCAAGAAGCTCGAAGCGCCCAGAATACCAAACCTTGCCGGCATTGACGGGCGGCGGAGATCGTCAGGCGCACAATTTGGGCCACATTTGGCCGTTGGCTCTACCGATCTTCTTCGTGGTATTTTGGGTCGGCACTTTTGTTTACTTGTGGCAGTTTCAAGGCCATGTTTTGGGACAATGCGATTCAAGTATTACCAAGAGTCATGGGGGCTGAGCATTATGAACCTGATCGCGCATTGCGATCCCGGTTAAAAAGTCGGCTGGGCGATGAGGTTTCGCCGGGCTTTGCAGGTGGCGTCGATGATCTCGTGGGTGTCGAAGACGAGGTTGGAGAACCAGTTGGCGCGCAGGTACTGCCAGATGTTCTCGGCTGGGTTCAGTTCAGGACAGCGCGAGGGCAGGAAGAACGGGGTGCTGTTGCGGGGGCGTCGAGTTTGTCGGTGATGTGGCATCCGGCGCGGTCGAGCAACAGGACCGGGTGAGCGCCCTCGGCGACGTGTCGAGAGATTTACTCGAGATCGGATGCCGAGTGAAGCCCTCGGCGCCCGATGCGGTTAGAGTGATCCTGGCCTATACGAAACCGGCCTTGGAGAACGTCCGCACCCCATCGAACCTGAGTTCTATCGAATATGGCCACATCGATCCGGAGATGCTCTCATGGCGAAGAAGATGATCCGCCCGCTTCGCTCCGAAGCCGACTACGAGGCGGCGCTCGACGAAATTGAACGCTATTTCGAAAATGAACCAAAGCCGGCGCGTCGGAGGCCGATTGCTTCGATCTTCTCGCGTTGGTGATCGAGGGCTACGCGTGCAGACGCTGGGCGATCGAACCGCCTAAAATTGCTAACTACTGGAGAAGGCAACCATGAAGATCGCCTACGATCGGAGGACGGACTCCCTGAGCGTCATTCTGAAAGCGGGCGTCGCGGTGGCGGAGAGCGACGAGGACAAGCTTGGCGTGATTCTCGACTACGACGAGCACGGCGACCTGCTCGCCCTCGAGATTCTCGACGCCTCGCGCCGCGTCACCGACGCCCGCAAGATCGACTACGAATCCACGTGAACGATTATCCGCCTGGCCATTCTTCTCGCGCTTCCTGCTCGCCGACGCGACGCTGATTTTCGCGGCGGGCCTGGGGGACGGCGGGGGCGCTGGTCGAGCCGGATCATCTGGCGATCAGGAACGGATTCGTGAAGGCTGGGCAAAAGGATAGAAAATCTATCCTTTCGGGGCGCCTTTCCGGGCGCCGCGAGGCCGCCGGCGAACCCGTTTTCGAAACCCCCGGCGCGCTTCCGCCATCCGGAATCGCTCCTGCCTCTTATCGCCAGAGCGCCGCCTGTTATCTCCCTGATAAGGGCAAAACCCTCCCCTGTTCCGCTCCTGGTATCGGGCCTGATCCAGGCGCGCAGCGTTTTCGCGTAATCCATTGCAATCAGATGCATTCTATGCCGAGAAGCGCAGCCAAAGGGGCGGGGTTTCCCCTGTTTTCCGCCTGTTAAACAGGGGAATCGCCCTGTTCGGCAGGCGATCCGAGGCGCCGTTCTGATCGCCAAGGGCGGAGGCCGCGACCGGTCGTAGGCTCCTCGCGAGGGTTAAGAAATGGCGCCGTCACCGCTCAACCGCCGGTCCTCCGAACGGAGCGGCGATCGTTCGCGATTCGCGATCCACAAAGTGCAATGGCTCGATCCGAACGAGCGGGTCCTCCGCAGGCGCACTCGGAGAGCAAAGACCGGAGTTCTTACTCGCCCCTCCGCGCGCCGGCCGCCCAGGCGAGCGCCGCATTGCGGTCTGCAGATTCGAAGAGCCGGATCGGCACGGCCGATACGCCGAAGCCACTGAGCTTAGCTTCGTCCATCCGGTCGACGTCGGTGACGACGGCCAGTTTGACGAGCGACCGGTGCGCCAGCGCCGCATTGGCGAGCCCGCGGGCGAGTTCGGCGAAATAGCCGTCGAAATCCCGGTCGATCACGATGACGAGGCCGGTCGCCGCGCTCGACGAGCCCAAGGCCGCCTCGATCGCCGCCTCGACGTCCTGCGCCATGATCGTTCCGCTGGCCTTCAGCGCGAGCGTGTGCATGGGCGCGTCCTGAATGCGTTCCAGCATGGTCCCTCCCGGTCGTCGTCGGCCGATGCGCCGCGGCTTTCGACTTCATAACAGATTGACGCCCGGGATTGCGAGCGGCGAAAACGACGGGGCGTCGATATCGGCGCATTGCCCGGAGGCTTGGGTTCAAGCTCATGACCCCACTCCCGACCGCGCTGCAGAGGCTGTCGGATTTCGCCTGGACGTCGGCGGAGTTGTTTCTCCCGCGGCTGGTCATCGCGCTCGTCATCCTCGTCGTCGGGGTCGCCGCGGCGCAATGGGCGGCGCGCACGGTCACCGTCGCGCTGGCGCGGACGGCGCATATCGACGAGACTGCGCGTCCGGCGCTCGCCACCGCCGCGCGCTACGGCGTCCTCGTCCTGACGTTCATAGCGGCGTTGAGCCAGATCGGCGTGCAGACCACGTCCCTTCTCGCCGCGCTCGGCGCAGCGGGTCTCGCGATCGGCCTCGCCTTGCAGGGGACGCTCGCCAACATCGCGGCGGGCATCATGCTGTTATGGCTCAGGCCCTTCCGCGTCGGCGACTATATCGAAATCGTCAGCGGAACCCCGTTCGCCGGCACGGTGAAGGAGATCGGCCTCTTCGCCTGCATGCTCGAAACCTACGACGGGCTTTTCGTGTTCGCGCCGAACTCCGCCATCTGGACCTTCCCCTTGCGCAACCATTCCCGGATCGCCGGCCGGCTCGTCAGCTTCAACGTCGGCCTTGCGCCCGGCGCCGACATGGCGCGCGCCCGGACGATCCTGCTTGAGGCGATCGGCGGCGAGCCTGGCGTTCTGAAAGACCCGCCGCCGGAGGTGTTCGTCGCCAATCTGGCCGGCGGCGCGCCGCTCGCGACATGCCGCTTCTGGGCCTCGCACGAGAGCGTCGGCCCGGTCCAGCGATCGATGCTCGACGCGGCGCGGCGAGCGCTGGAGGCAGCGGGCCTGCCTCCGACTGAGCTTGTCCGGACCGTTCCCGCCGACAGCGATCCCTCACGCCTGCTGTGAGAGGCGCGTCAGAATCCGTAGCGCTCGGCGAAGCTTTGCAGATTGACCGCCCCGCGGCGGTGCGTGCCTTCTCCGATTTTGCGCTCCCCATCATGCGCCTCGACCGCGAACAGGACGCTGCGTCCCTGGACCTCGACGACCTTCGCCGTCGCAGTGACGGTTCGGCCGATCGGTGTCGGCGCCAGGTGGCGGACATTGACCTCGGCGCCCACCGTCACCCATTCTGGCGGCAGATGGCCGGCGACGGCGAGACCCGAGGCCTTTTCCATCAGCATGATCATCATCGGCGTGCCCTAGACGAGCGGCATCCCGTCGACATGCCCGCCGACCGTGAGATCCTCCGTGACGACCTCCTGCTTGCGCCCGGTCATGCCGACCTGAACGCCCTTCAGCGGATCCGATGCGCTGCTCGCTTCGGTCATCGCGCGGTTCTGCGCGGGCGTTTGCGCGGCCGGCGAAGGGGCGGCTTCAGCCGCCGGCCGCCCCTTCGATCGTGGCCCCCCATGAGCCCCAGAGATAGATGCAGCTGAACAGGAAGAGCCACACCACGTCGACGAAATGCCAATACCAGGCGGCGAACTGGAACCCGATGTGGTGGCGCGGCGTCATCTGGCCGGCCCAGGCGCGCGCCATGCAGACGGTGAGGAAAATGACGCCGATGATGACGTGTGCGCCGTGGAAGCCGGTCGCCATGAAAAAGGTCGCGCCGTAGATCGTGTTCTTGAAGTTGAACGGCGCGTGAACGTACTCGTAGCCCTGCGTGATCACGAACAGGACGCCGAGCAGGATGCCGACCAGGAGAAAATTCTTGAAGCCCTGGCGATTGCCCTCGCGAAGGTCGTCGTGCGCGACGTTGACCGCGAAGCTCGACGTCACCAGAACGAAGGTGTTCATCAGCGGCAGCTGCAGCGGATCGAGCACCTCGGTGCCTTTCGGCGGCCACATGCCCCCGGTGAAATCGAGACGGCCGTAGATCTGCGGATCGTCGGCGCCGAGCGAGGAGGCGAAGAACGCCCAGAACCAGGCGACGAAGAACATCACCTCGGAGGCGATGAACAGGATCATGCCGATCGTCAGCCCATGCCGGACGACCGGGTTGTGGTAGCCCCCCTGCGCCTCGAGGATCACGTCGCGCCACCAGCCGGCCATGGTGAAGAGAACGCCGGCGCCGCCGAGCGCGAGCACCACCGGGCCCCCCCCGACGCCATGCATGAACATGACGAGGCCGATAGCGGTCGTAAGCGCGAACACGGCGCCGATGATCGGCCACGGGCTCGGCTCGACGAGATGAAATCCCGGCCGAACCGGCATCAGCGCGTCAGTCATCGTTTCGCTCCATTCATTATCCGGCCGGGCCGGAACGTTCGTGCGAGTCGCGGTTCGACGCGTGCGCGGGCGGCGCCGCGAACAGCGTATAGGACAGCGTGATCGAATCGACCCTCGCCATCGACTCGTCCGTCTCGAGCTTGGGATCGAGAAAGAACACCACCGGCCATTCCGCGCTCTCGTGCGGCCCGAGATGCTGTTCGCTGAAACAGAAGCACTGGATCTTGTCGAACCAGGCACCCGACACCTCCGGCGTCACGTTGAACGTCGCGTTGGCGGCGGTCGGCTGATCGGTGAGATTGCGGGCGCGGAAAAAGACGGTCGCCGTCTTCCCCGTGCGGACGACGACGCTGTCCGTCTCCGGCGCGAAGCTCCAGGCGAGGCCCGGCGCGACATTCGTGTCGAAGGCCACTCGGAGCGTGCGTCGCCCCACGGGCCCATTGTCCGCCTTCGCGATCTGCGGCGTCCCCCCGTAGCCGGTCGCGCGGCAAAAGGCGGCGTAGAACGGAACGGCGGCGTAGGCGAGCGCCAGCATCGCGGCCACGAACGCCACGCCGCCGAGCGCGAGGCGACGGTTGCGGCGCCCGAGGTCGTCGCCGGGAGCGCTCAACGCGCGCTCCCGGCGGCCACGGCTGGTTCCTCATGCTCGTCGTAGCCGGGAATGTGCGGCGGCGTCAGGAACTGGTGGAACGGCGGCGGCGACGACAGCGTCCATTCGAGCGTCGTCGCGCCCGGCCCCCACGGATTGTTTCCGGCTGCGCGCTTGGCGGCGAAGGCCTCATAGATCAAATAGAGGAACACCAGCGTGCCCGCGGCGGAAATGTAGGCGCCGATCGACGACACGAAGTTCCACAACCAGTAGGCGTCGGCATAGTCGATGGTGCGGCGCGGCATCCCCTGGAAACCGAGAAAATGCTGGGGGAAGAACGTCAGGTTGATGCCGACGAAGGACACCCAGAAGTGCCATTTCGCCAGCCTCTCGTCATAGAGATAGCCGGTCATCTTCGGGAACCAGTAGTAGAAGCCGGCGAAGATGGAGAACACCGCCCCGAGCGACATCACGTAATGGAAATGCGCGACGACGTAATAGGTGTCGTGCACGTAGCGGTCGATCGCGGCGTTGGCCAGCACGACGCCGGTGACCCCGCCGACGGTGAAGACGAAGATGAAGCCAATCGCCCACAACATCGGCGGCCTGAACGAAATCGAGCCGCCCCACATGGTCGCGATCCAGGAGAAGATCTTGATGCCGGTCGGCACCGCGATCACCATTGTGGCGAAAACGAAGTAACGCTGTGCGGCGAGCGACATGCCGGTCGTGAACATGTGGTGCGCCCACACCATGAAGCCGATCAGCCCGATCGCCAGCATCGCGTAGACCATTCCGGCGTAGCCGAACACCGGCTTTCTGGCGAAGGTCGAGACGACCTGACTGATCATGCCGAAGCCCGGGATGATCAGGATGTAGACCTCCGGATGGCCGAAGAACCAGAAGATGTGCTGGTACAGGATCGGATCCCCGCCCCCGGAGGGCTCGAAGAAGGTGGTGTGGAAGTTGCGATCGGTCAACAGCATCGTCAGCGCGCCCGCCAGAACCGGCAGCGCAAGCAGAAGCAGGAACGCGGTCACCAGCACCGACCAGACAAAGAGCGGCATGCGGAACATGGTCATGCCCGGGGCGCGCATGTTGAAGATCGTCGCGATGAAATTGATCGAGCCGATGATCGACGCCATGCCAGCGAGGTGGAATGAAAGGATGAAGAAGTCGGCCGCAGGACCCGGCGTCCCGACGGTGGAAGCCATCGGCGGGTAAATCACCCAGCCGCCGCCGAATCCCTTGAATCCCGGCGAGCCGTCGACGAACATCGAAATCATCGCCATGACGAACGCGGCGACCAGCAGCCAGAACGACAGGTTGTTCAGCCGCGGAAACGCCATGTCGGGCGCGCCGATCAAGAGCGGCACGAACCAGTTGCCGAAACCGCCCATCATCGCCGGCATCACCATGAAGAAGATCATGATGACGGCATGGGCGGAGAAGAACACGTTGTACAGGTTCTTGCCGGCGTCATGCGAGCCGTCGCCGTTGAGAATTGCCGACAGCACCGGAAAAACGTGGCCTCCCGGGAACATCAACTCGGCGCGGATGGCGATCGAAAGGAGCATGCCGATGACGCCCGCGCAGATTGCCAAGACGAGGTAGAGCGTGCCGATGTCCTTATGATTGGTCGAAAACAGATATCGCCGCCAGCCGGTCGGGTGGCCGTGCTCCTCGTGAACCTCGGCTTCCGAGTGGGCGAATTCACTGACTGACGCCATGATTCTTGGCTCCCGGTTTTTCTTGGACGAGGGCGGCGGGCGCCGCCGTCACGGCTTGAGTTGCGACGTCTCTGCGAGATCGACGCCGTCCGCGTGGGCGAACTCTTTCTTGGCGCCGGCGAGCCAAGCCTGATAGGCGCTTTCGCTGACGACATGGATTTCGATCGGCATGAACGCGTGGTCGATGCCGCAGATGTTGGAGCACTGCCCGTGGAAGACGCCTTCCTGCTCGGCCTTGAACCAGGCCTTGTTGAGGCGACCCGGGATCGCGTCGATTTTCACGCCGAACGAGGGAACCGAGAAGGAGTGGATGACGTCCTGCGAGGTGACGTCGACTTCGACTATCTTGCCGACCGGCACATAGGCCGCGTTGTCGACCGTGAGCAGGCGAGGCTCGCCGGGTTTGAGGTCCTTGTCCTCCTTGATGATCGAATCGAAGGAGAAGCCGCCCTCGGACTTGGGATAGCCGTAGTTCCAATGCCATTGCGAGGCGGTCACCTTCAGCGTCATGTCCGGCGCCGGAATGATCAGCTGATCCGCCAGGAGGCGGAACGAAGGGACCGCGATCACGACGAGAATCAGCGCGGGGATGACCGTCCAGGCGACCTCGAGCGGCCCGTTATGCGTCAATCGGGACGGGGTCGGGTTCGCGCGCTCGTTGAAGCGGAACATCACATAGCCGAGCAGCGCGAGCACCAGAACGGAGATGGCGATCGTCACCGGCAAGAGGATCGCGTTGTGGAACCACTCGATGTCGGACTGAATGGCGCTGTTGGCCGGCAGAAAGCCGATGTGGCCTTGTTCCGGGGCGCCGATGATCGCCGCTTTCGCCGAGCCGGCCAGCAAGCTCGCAGCGAGCCCCGAAACGCCCGCCCGCAACGCCAACAAGGGTCCGCCCATTACCGCCAGTCTCCACCATGCAGCTCGCATCAGCGCGTCAGGTGCGTCGCACAGCGCAGCCGCCCTCGCCAGCTTTTTATTGCGCGCGACGATACACCGCGTCGTAGAAAATTGACAAACGAAAAATCCATTTCTTGGCTAGACGCCCTGCCGCGCGGACGGCGGCTTTTTTGGTCATCGAAGCGCCACAACTACGCCCGATCTTCGAGCCCCGATTGCGGCTTTACAGTCCCCAGCCGAGCTGGGCAAGGCGATGCGTGAGAACCGCGAATCGCGCGCCATTCCGCTGGAAACCGCATGACCTATCCCAGGATTCTCGCAGCCACTCTCGTCGCCGCCTATCTCTATGTCGTCTCGCCGGGGCCGGCGTTTCTCGCGCTCTTCACGCTCGCCGCCACGCGCGGGCGCGCGGCCGGCGCCTGGTTCATCACCGGCCATCTGGTCGGCGACGTGACCTGGGGCGCGCTCGCGGTCGCCGCCATCGTCGGCGCCAATACGCTCGGGCCGACCCTGTTCGAAGCGCTCGGCTTCGTCTGCGGCGTCTATCTCGTCTATCTCGGAGCGCGCGCGGTTCTGACCCGCAAGAGCGCGAAGCCGCGCACGATCGGCGCGAGCCGGCCGCTCGCGACCGGCTTGGCCTTCGGCCTCACCAATCCGAAAGCCTATCCGGTTGCGCTCGCGATGTTCTCGGCGATCGTCGCGCCCTACATCGGCGCGCTTCGCACCGCCGACGCGCCGCAGATGTTTATCGCCGCCTTCTCGGGCTTCCTGCTCGCCGACGCGACGCTCATTTTCGCTGCCGGTCACGCGGGCCGTCGGCGTCGTCTTCATCCTGTTCGGCGCCCGCTCGATCGCCGACGCCGCGGGCGGGGCCATGCGGTGGGCGGCGTGAGCTCCCTTTTCCCGCTGAGCTTGTCGAAGCATCGGGAGAAGGACCGGGATTGAGGGCGCAGGCCTCCGCCGGAACTCGGGCAATTGCAGAGCAAGGAGCGGAGTTTTGCGGCGGGGCCGTCGCGCTAGAGAGGGGAAACCAAGCAAAAGTCCGGAGTCTTCGCTATGTTCGCGTCCATGATCGAAGCAACCTCTCCCGTCACCGCTCGTCCCCTCGCCACAGACGAAATGTGGGAAGCGGTGCGCCGCCGCGACCCGGTCTACGACGGCCGCTTCTTCGTCGCGGTCAAAACCACCGGCGTCTATTGCCGGCCGAGCTGCAAGTCGCGGCCGCCGAAGCGCGAGAACGTCTCCTTCTTTTCGACCGCCGAGGCGGCCGAGCAGGCGGGTTTTCGCGCCTGCAAGCGCTGCCGGCCCGAAAAGCTCGGCGAGCCCGACCCTAAGGTCGAGGCGGTGAAGCGCGCCTGCGAGAAAATCGCGTCGGCCGAGGACGCGCCGTCGCTCAACGCCCTCGCCGAAAGCGCCGGCATGAGCCCGTTCCACTTCCACCGCGTCTTCAAGAAGGTCGCCGGGGTGACGCCGAAGGCTTTCGCCGCAGAGATGCGTGCGCGCCGCGCGGCCGAGAATCTGCGCACCGCCGGGACGGTGACCGAGGCGATCTACGACGCCGGGTTCAACTCGTCGAGCCGCTTCTACGAGACGTCCGCGGCGCGCCTCGGCATGACCCCGACGGAAGTCCGGCGCGGCGGCGAGGGCGCTAAAATCCGCTTCGCCGTCGGCGAGAGTTTTCTTGGCGCCGTGCTGGTCGCGGCCACCGAAAAGGGCGTTTGCGCCATCATGCTCGGCGACGATCCCGCTGCGCTCGCACGCGAGCTGCAGGATCGCTTCCCGCGCGCTGAATTCATCGGCAGCGACCAGAAATTCGAGCGGATGGTCGCAGCGGTCGTCGGCCTCGTCGAGACCCCCGGCCAACGCTTCGATCTGCCGCTCGACATCCGCGGCACGGCGTTCCAGCAAAAAGTCTGGCAGGCGCTCCGCGCCATCCCGCTGGGAAAGACGTCGACCTACGCGGAGATCGCGCAAGCGGTCGGCCGGCCGAAGGCGGTGCGCGCGGTCGGCCAGGCCATCGCCGCCAATCCGCTCGCCGTCGCGGTCCCCTGCCATCGGGTGATCAGGACCGACGGCGACATCTCAGGCTACCGCTGGGGCGTCGAGCGCAAGCGCAAGCTGCTCGATCGCGAGGTCGCATGACGCGGTCGCGGACGATGAAGGCGCGGCACCCTTCTCCCCTTGCGGGAGAAGGTGGCGCGGACCCCTCTCCCGCAAGGGGAGAGGGGACTCTCTCCGCCGCCAGGGCCGCCGTCGAGGCGCTCGACTGGCCGGCGCTTGAGGCGGACCTCGACGCGTTTGGCTGCGCGGTTGCGCCAAAACTCCTGCCGGCGGAAGTCTGCCCCCGTGTCGCGGCGATGTACGAGGGCGGCTCTCGTTTCCGCTCGACCGTGGTGATGGCGCGGCATGGGTTCGGCCGGGGCGAATACAAATATTTCGCCGATCCGCTGCCGGGCCTGATCGTCGAGCTGCGCCAGGGTCTCTACCGGCGGCTGGCGCCGGTCGCCGACCGCTGGAACGCCATGATGGGGGCCGCCGCGCGCTACCCCGCCGAGCACGAAGTTTTTCGCGCACGATGCCATGAAGCGGGACAGACAAAACCGACGCCGCTCCTTTTGCGCTATCGTCCCGGCGACTACAATTGCTTGCACCAGGACGTCTACGGGGAGCACCTGTTTCCGCTCCAGGTCGCGATCCTGCTGTCGGAGCCCGGGCGCGACTTCGCCGGCGGGGAGTTCGTGCTGACCGAGCAGCGGCCGCGCATGCAGTCCCGCGTCGAAGTCGTGAATGTCGGGCATGGCGACGGCGTGATCTTCGCCGTCCGCGAGCGCCCCGCCCGAGGCGCGCGCGGCGTCTATCGGGTCGTCATGCGCCACGGCGTCAGCCGGCTCCGGAGCGGCGAGCGCTTCACGCTCGGGATCATTTTCCACGACGCGGCGTGACGCGCCTGAGCGCCTGGAAGACGGAGAATTTAAGCCAAGAATCCTTGACCTGTCCGGCATGCTCCCGTACACAATGCCTAGAAAGAGAGGGATTCTGATGCCTCAGGAATTTGTTCGCTCCGCACGCATCGAGGCGCGCATCGCGCCCGAGGCGCTGGCAATTGTCAAACGCGCCGCCGAGATTCAGGGTCGGAGCGTAAGCGAATTCGTCGTCAGGGCTGCGCAGGAAGCTGCGAACAAGACCATCGAAGAAACGACCATCATTCGCCTGTCGGCTGAAGGCCAGCGGGCGTTCGCTGAAGCGATCATCAATCCTCCCAAGCCGTCCGCTGGTCTCAAACGGGCGATCGCCGCGCATCGGCGTTTGATCCGCCAGGTTCGGTGACGCGGTTTGTCACTGAGGCGCTGCGCCGCGACCATCCTCGCAACTCGTTCGCTTCCGGCGTCGCCGCGCTTGACCGCTACGTCCGGGAGCTTGCCCTGCAGGACGTCAAGCGGCGCGTGGCTGGATGCGATGTGGCGGTCGCTGGCGAGGCGAGGGCGACATCGCCGGGTTCTACACGCTCGCCGCAACGCATCTGCCGATGGATGCGCTGCCTCCCGAAATAGCGAAGAGGCTGCCACGCTACCCCGTCGTTCCCGCCATGCTGATGGGGCGGTTGGCCTCGAAGTATCAGCGGCAAGGCCTCGGCCGCGCACTCGTGGCGGATGCGGCAATCCGCACAAGCAGTCTCGGCATCGGCGCATTTGCTTTGATTGTCGATGCGAAAGACAAGACTGCGGCCGCGTTCTATGAGGCCAACGGCTTTGTGGCGATTCCCGACGAAGCGCAGCGGCTGCTCCTGCCGATTGCGACCGCGCTCGGAATTCAGGCGGGCAAATGGAAGTAGCGCACCTCTCTTCAGGGCCGGACCTACCGGGAGATCGTGGCTCCTTAAAACCGGACATATCGTCTGCTACCGAAAAACCGGACATATCGTCTGCTACCGACAGCGCCCTGAAAGGCGCTTGTCCTGCAAACGGGCCGACGATATCGTCAGGCCCGTTCTGATATCGTCGCCAGGTCATTCAGATGCCCGCCGTCACCGTCCGCAGGCTTTCTCACGAAACTCACCGCGCGCTCAAAGCGCGGGCGCGCGCGACGGAGGCGGAAATCCGAGCGATCCTCGACGCCGCCATGAACGCGGAAGAGAAGGTCGGGATCGGCGCCGCGTTTGAGGCGTTGGGGCGGCGCTTTTGCGGGCTCGAGCTCGAGACCCCACGCGATCGGGGCCGTGCGCGCCCGATGCGGTTCGAGTGATTCTGGTCGACACGAATGTCCTGTCCGAGCCCATGCGGGCGCGCGGCGATCCGCGAGTCGTCGCACGGCTCGACCGGTAGGCGGCCGAGACTCTCTTCATCTCGACCGTCAGCGTCGCCGAAGTCCTGTTCGGCGTCGCGGCTCTCCCGGCAGGCAAACGTCGCAGCCGGCTCGCGGACGCGTTCGAGAGCGCGATCGAGCGCCTTTTCGAGGACCGCATTCTATCCTTCGATCTCGCTGCGCCCCGCGCCTATGCGGCGCTCATGAGCGCCGCGCGCTCCTTCTTGAGGTCTGCGAAAGATGCCGCGCAACCGCGGATGAATCTAATCGCATCACGCTTCTAATCAGGCATGCGGGCGTCATCGAGGCTCAGTCCTCGTCGTCTTCGCCTTCAAATTCGCGGCGCCAGCTTTCGACGGTGAGCTGCTCGACTGCGGCGTTGTAGGCCTCTTGCGAGACGGCCTTCGCCTCGGGATCTTTGATGGCTTCATAAAGATGGCTGGTGAGCACCGAGCCCACCGCATGAACCGCTTGGTGTCGATCCAAGCCGTCCGCCATCAGCCGATCGACGGCCCGCCGGACCGGCAGCTCATCGCCGAGCGCGATCTGGTTTTCAATAGTGACGTGGATTATGGCATGCATCTTTTCGCTCGGCAGGGAAAGGCCGGCGCCTCGATGGTAGTCTAATACCATATCCTGGCGTTCCTGTTCGTCGAGCGCCAGCCATCGTCCGGGATCAGGGGCGACGGCGGGATCATAGGCGCCCTCTATGTCGTAGTCTTCGTCCTCCTCGATGTCGGCGTCCTCATCCTCGCCATCCGGGCCTTCGAGAGCGCCCAATGCGTCTTCAATCTCGCCGAAAACAAAACCGTCGGCGCCGAGCCGTCGGCGCAGGCGGTCGACCCGCCGCCTGATCTCAGTCGGCGATTCGGACGGCCCGGGGACATAAAGCGGCTTTCCCTCGAAACCAAATTGGAATTGGACCTCGCAGGCGTCAGCGGCGACATCGCCGAACAACGGTTCGACTGCCGCATAGTCGGCATGGGGTTCCAGTCCGAGGGATCGCCCATAGGCCACGGCGTCGTGCAGCAGCTTTCGGGCGTAAGGGGGATCGACCGCCTCGAATGGCGCAGTCGTCTCGAGATTATCGAGAAGCGCCTCGATCTCCGCTTCGTCGGTTTCACGGAAAAAAGCATCCTTGACGCCAAGGCAAAAGGCGTCGACCAGAAAGCCGCCCAGGGCGACCCTGCGCGCACCGGTCTTGCGGGTCAGGATCACCGTGCCAATGCCGCTCTCGAACACTTCGT
This sequence comes from uncultured Alphaproteobacteria bacterium, assembly GCA_963758335.1. GTDB lineage: Bacteria > Pseudomonadota > Alphaproteobacteria > Rhizobiales > Beijerinckiaceae > Roseiarcus. The sequence continues at coordinate 559,548 of CAVWVF010000007.1, forward strand.
TTTGCAGGAGGCAGGAGTGAATCGGCGCCGCCGCCGCCCGACGCACGTCTGCGGCCAGGGTCCCCTTGCTATCGGCCTTCTCGAGCCGGCGCCTTTCCGCCAGCAAATTCTTCCTTCGTATCGCCTTGGCTTGTCGGTGTTGAGCGTTCCTTCCCATTGCACACTCCTCCGGACGAAGGCTGTCAAGTTTGAGCGTCGTCGCATGGCGGGGTTTGCCGCGTCGGCCTGTCGTTTTCAAGCCCCTCTTGGGCGCTTCCACCGTTTCCTTCGGTCTGCCGCTCCTTGCACCCGCGGTGATCACAGTCTCAGCTGCGGCTGGCGCATCACGAAAGGGTCAGGCATATTCCTGTCGTTTTAGGCGGATGCCAAAAACATGCTCTATCGGTTTCGGACCCGTTTCTTCGTCGGGGCGCTGAGCGGCATTTGCCTCACATGGGGTGTTTCGGGTCAAGCTCATTCGTTTGCACCGGCCGCTGGCGTGTCACCCGCGAAGCGGGGCGAAGCGCAGCGGAGCAGGGAGCGAAGCGACCTTGACGCGCCAGCGGCCGGATACACTGTCACGAGCGAGCGCGCCCTTGCGCGCTCTTGGCTGCCTCTGTGGTCTTTGCCGCGCTCATTCATTTTGGCATTGCGCATCTCCTTTGGCGTTTGGATCCGAAGCGTGAGCCCGTCTTTCGCATGCAGCCTTGACGGCCGCATCACCTCACATCCGGTCGAGCTTGTCGGGGCTCGCACCATAATCCCTCATGCTCGAGGGCGTCGGGCTCGGGTTGGCGGGGACCATCCTGTTAAACGGCGTGTTTCAGCCAGGCAAAGCCGCGGTCACCGCCCGCCCGGATCCGGCGAAGCCGTCGCGTTCGGCTTCGCTGGAATGGGGTTAAGTCGTTAAGCCATCGTTGGAGCGTCGGCGTAGGATTGAGCCATCGGGTCAGGCCGCCTTGAACACCGCGCCCTCGGGAACGACGCCTTGGGTGACATAGCGCCACAAGGCGACGAGCAGTTTGCGGGCCAGCGCCACGATGGCGATCCGGCGGACCCGTCCCTTCGCGGCGCCGACCCGCGCCCGAAACCAGCGGCTCAACGCCGAGTCCGGCTGGTGACGCAGCCAGAACCAGGCCAGCTCGATCATGGTCTTGCGCAGGCGGCGGTTGCCCGACTTCGAGATGCCTTGATCCCGTTCGACGCCGCCGCTCTGCCAGGGGCTGGGCGCCAATCCGCCGTAAGCCGCCACCTGGCGGCGGTTGGCGAAGCTGCGGAACAACAATTCCAGCCAGAGGAGCGAGGCGAACTCGGGGCCCAAGCCCTTGAGCTCGAGGAGCCGGGCGGCGGGGTTGGTGCGCTCCTCGGCTTCCGTGCGGATGAGCGCGTCGCGGGCCCGTTCGACCGCAGCCAGTTGCGTCGTCGCCAGCGCGATCCGATCGAGCTCCCGGCGTATTTCCGCCTTCAGCAGCGGCGGCAGCTCGCGGCCGTCGCCGGTTCGCAGCGCCTCGAGCCGCTCAAAACGATCGCGCCGAAGCGGGTTGTAATCCCGGATGCCTTGGCCGCTGAGCAGGCCCCTGACCCGATTGGTGTGCTGAATGCGTTCCTTGAGCAGCGTGCCGCGCTCGCGGGTCAGCCGCCGGCGATCCTCTTCTTCCGGGCTCGGCGCGCGAACCATGGAGCAGACCCGCCGCTCGCCGCGAGACCACGCCATCAGCGTCCGCAACAGCGTCTCGCCGTCGATCGCATCGGTCTTGGCTCGCCGATGCCGCCGGTTGACCGCAATCGAAGCCGCATCGACCACGTGGCTCTCGATCCCCTCGGCGAGCAGCAGGCGATGGATCCAAAATCCGTCCAATCCCGCCTCCTGAATGACGATCGCTTTGATCGGCACGCCATAGCGCTGCTCGGCCTTCGCCCTCGACCGCGAAAGAAGGTCGAGCAGGCCGGCGCCGTCCCCACCCTCGACCACATGCCTGGAAAATTTCTCGCTGCCCGGACTGTTGATCGTCACAACCCATTTCGATTCGCTCAATTCGAGCGAGGCGAACAGCGTGATATCATTCGCGCGGGCGGTGGTCGCGACAACGGTCGCGGAGGTGATTAAATGCATCGGTTGCCTCCATGCTGGTGTGGAAGATCAGCCTACCAAGGGTCCGGCCGCCGTCCACCCGCATAGGATCTGTTTGCGGCTGTCGTCGGTGTCAGCGGTCAGCAGGCGACAACGCCCCCACCCTCGAGCGCGGCGACACAAGCGGGCGCCGCTGCGGTCCAAGATTTTGCGGATATCCTAAAGGCTGAAGCGGCGAGGGCTGAAGAGGCGACGAAACACGATAGCGCTGTCATCGAGCACGCGCTGACAGTTTTCACCTGGATCGTGGGAGTAGGGCCCTTCTGCTGGCCGGGGCGGGGCTGCTCGGCTGGGCGATACGGGCATGGAGCCGCGCAAGCAAAACCGACATTCGGAACGAGGTCCAGGCGCAACTCAAGAGCTCGGTTACCGAGGCAATCAACTCGGAGATCAAGACAACCCTAGCGCGCATCGCCCGGCGCGGCAGTGAAGCTGAAGAGGAGCTCACCAAGCAGCTTGGTAGAGCGAGGGATCGGGTTTCCGAGGCGGAAAAAAGATTGGATGAGCAGAGAGAAGTGATTACAGACCTTGTCACTCTAACTATTGGTCAGTTTCCATATAGATACCTAAAGTCAATTCATGACAAGCAAACTGGACAAGATGAAAATAAGGAATTCAAATTCCAAAAGCAACCCGCTTTTAAGAGAGAACTTAGCTTCCTGATAGATAGCGGTTACATCGAGAATATCAACCTTGATCGTTTTCAAGACGGCGAGGACAATTTCGAAAGGCTCAAAATCACTAAGGCCGGGGAGCTTTATATTAAATTACGGGAGGGCCGCGTCCCGAGCCCGATAGTCCAGTTCAGCGCTGAGCGTGACGGCTGAGCGAAATTGCCGCCTGCGACCAGTGATGCCCCGGCACGCCGCGCCAGGCGGGCGCGGGCTAGTGGCGTGCGCAGGCAAAATCGAAGGGTGGCGATATTCCCGCCCCCCTTGTGGGGGCGGGTTGGGGTGGGGGGTACTGTCGTATCGAAGTGAAGCGCGAGGCCCTTAATTCGCCCGGTCTGGCGCGACCCCCCATCCCTGCCTTCCCCCACCATAGGGCGTCGAGGGACGCCCGTCTTTCGACGGGCTATGGGGCGAAGGAGAACGCCTTCAATTTGGCCGACGCGCAGCACTAGAGAATTCTATCCACGCGGTGCGAGATACCAGGAAGGTGCGCTAGCGAAGCGCGGCGCATATAAGCCGCGCCAAGTGGCCTAATCATTCCCGCGCTGGCGTGGTAGGACTCTTCGGTTCGAATTTGACCACGAGATCCTGACCGTCCAGAGCCCGAGGCTTCCATGTCCGCTTCCCCCGCCATCTTCATTCCCCACGGCGGGGGTCCCTGCTTCTGGATGGAGTTTCCCCCTCCCTTCGGACCCCATGCTTGGGACGGCTTACGCGACTATCTCGCCGGCCTCGTCGCCTCGCTGCCGGAGCGGCCGAAGGCGTTTTTGGTCGTCACTGCGCATTGGGAAGCGGCTCAGCCGACGGTCAGCGTGAACCCCAAGCCTGGCATGCTGTTCGACTATTATGGCTTCCCAGAACACACCTATAAGCTGAGCTATCCTGCGCCCGGCGCCCCAAAACTCGGGGCGGAAGTCAGGCGGCTGATCGAGGCGGCCGGCCTGCCGGTCGCGACGGATAGCGAGCGCGGCTTCGACCATGGCGTGTTCGTGCCCTTCCTCATCGTCGATCCGAAGGCGGAGATTCCGGTTGTCATGCTGTCCTTGCGCAAGGACCTCGATCCGGCCTTCCACATCCGGCTCGGCAAGGCGCTCGCGCCGCTGCGCGACCAGGGCGTGGCGATCGTCGGCAGCGGCATGAGCTACCATGACCTCCGCCATTTCTTCGACGGCGGCGAGGGCGCCTCGGCCGCCTTCGACGCCTGGCTCGACGAAACCGCCAGGGCGTCTCCGGCCGAGCGGGAGGCGCGGCTTGCGGCGTGGGACAAGGCGCCCGCCGCGCGCGCCTGCCATCCGCGCGAAGAACATCTGTTGCCGCTGATGGTTGTCGCCGGCGCCGCCGGTGACAGCGAAGGCCGACATGAGTTCCGCGATGTGATCGCCGGGAAGACGATCTCGGGCTTTAGGTTCGGGTGAGGCGTCGAGCGAAGGCGAGCGGTTCGGCGCTCCGTTTGGGGCAAGCCGCCCCCGCTGGGCGCCTTTGCTGGGCGAAAGTCACGCGGCCAAGAAGGACGATGGCGTTCGCCCGCTGGGCCACGCGACGCTCCGCAGATCCGTCCCGCGCAATCCCCGTCGGAGATTGTCGGCGGATGCCGAGAGAAACCTGCTGCGAAGGGCTGACACTGAAGGAGCGAACGTTCCTCAAATCGCCACCCGCTCAGCGTCGTCGAGGCTCACCTCGTCGCGCCGACGATCGTAAAGCTGGGTCGTGCGGGTTGAGGCGTGGCCCGCCATGGCGGCGGCCTTTTCGAGCGTGCCTCCGTTCTCGAGATAGGCAGTGATCCCGGTCGCGCGAAACGTGTGGGCGCCGATCTTCGCCTCGATGCCGGCCGAAGCCGCGCGCCGGCGGATCATCGCGTAGGCGTTCGCCTGGGGCAGGGGAGTCGTCGTCAGCGCGCCGGCGCCTCGGCCGATCGTCCGAAACAAAGGCCCTTTCGGATCGCTCGCGAGCCCGCAAGCGTCGATATAGGCGTGGAGGTAAGTTTCGAGGTTGTGGCAGCAGGGCATTTCGTGGCGCTTGCCGCCCTTCTCGTGCAAGCGAACCCAAAGCCGGCGGTTCTGCACAGTGACGTCCTCGACCTCCATCGCGAGCGCCGCGCCGATGCGCGCGAACGTAGACCATGAGGCCGATGAGGGCGCGGTCGCGAAGGCCTACGGGCGCTGTCACGTCGATCGCGTTGAGCAATGCGCGCGCCTCGGAAGGATCGAGCACGGGCGTCTTGCCGCGCTTCACACGGTGCGACGGCCCTCGGATAGACGAAGCCGGGTTCACCGGCATGACCTGGCCCGTCACCAGCCAGTCGAACAAGTGGCGGATCGCGGCGAGGCGCTGCTTGACGGTTGGCGCGGAGCGCTCGCGGCCGAGCTGCTCGATGTAGGGAAGCGCGTCGACGGCGGCAAAACTATCCGGCAGTCAGCGCACCAAGGCCGCGCTCCAGCTTCGCAAAAAGATACTACGAGCTTCGTCAGCCGGGGAGGGGTCGTAAATTATCTGGTACGGATTCATTCCGTATGCTATAGTGAACGGACAAACTTTAGGAGGTTCCATGCCCCGCGCTCATACCGACAATGGCCGCGTCGAATTGCGGCTCCGCCCCGAAGACAAGGCGATGCTGACCCGCGCCGCCGCGCTGAAGCGGCTTGATCTCACCGGCTACATTCTCGGCAATGTGCTGCCGAAGGCCGAAGCGGATATCGCCGAGGCCGAACGGCTCACGCTTTCGGAGAGCGATTCGTTGCGCGTCCTCGCGCTCTTGGAAAATCCGCCGGCGGCTCCCGAGCGTCTGGCGCGCGCCGCGAAGGCCGGCTTCACGTTGCCATGACGGCGCTCGTCTGGGACGAAGCGCCGATCGCCAAGCGACACGACCGCGCCGCCTTCGATTGCGGCGACGCTGATCTCAACCTCTATCTGCAAAAGTTCGCGCGCCAGAACCATGAAAGCGGCGGCGCAAAATGCTTCATCGCCGCGCCCTCTGACGCGCCGGAGCGCATTCTCGGCTTCTACACGCTGAGCCCCGCGTCGCTCGAATACAGCCGCACGCCCGCTCTCGCGAAAAAAGGCCTGGCGCGTTACGACGTGCCCGTCTTCCGACTCGGCCGGCTCGCGGTCGATAACTCAGTGCAAGGTCGGGGCCTCGGCGGCGCTCTCCTGCTCCGCGCCGCTGATCGCTGCATCCGCGTTGCCCAGGATGTCGGCGGCGTCGCCTTGCTCATCGACGCCAAGAACGATCGCGCCGCGTGCTGGTATGAAAGCTACGGCGCTCTCCGCCTGGATGATGCGCCCCTATCCCTCGTGCTGCCACTCGCCACGGCCGCCGATGCGCTCAAGCGTGGGATCTGAGCTGACTTTGGCGCCAGACTTCTGCACCAAAAATCGCCAACGAAATCAAAGACGCGCAAGCGGCGCAAAAGTTTTGATTTCTGCGCCAAAGCTGGGCCGAGACTATCCGTTCGCAAGGGCCTGTTCTTTGGCCTTGGCAGCGCGAAGGGCCGCCAAGGTCTTGCCGTCCTCATTTACGGCCCAATCGTAAATGTTGATCGTTGACCAGCCGGTCACCTTCTGCCCCCAATTGTTGTAGGAAAGCGTCTCGCCTTTGAATTTTACGTCATGTGCATCGACGACTTCCGCTTCGGAGTCGTCACGGCCCTTTATCCCCTTTATCTTCAACTTGTCACCAGTCTTTATTATTCCCCACCCGATAAGTTCTGGCATCCATGCAAAAGATCGCCTTTCGCGCTTGACGCTCCCTCTGGGCCTTTTCCCGGACATGAACCAGATAATCTCCCACCTCCGGCAAGGGGATGATTTGCTGCACGTCCACGAGAAGACGCCCATCCAAGCTGTAGGGCTTTAGCCGAACACAGCGAATATCGATATCGTGGTCAATGAGCCACAGAACGGAAGACGTCAGTTCCCTTGAGAACTCGGCGGATGCAAGGATAATTTGAACGTCTTGCGCGAACTGAAGTTCGTCGGGTTCGTCCCAACCAAGAAACTTCAAGATTATCCCGCGCGCACCCTGACTTTCCTTACCAATGCGCGTGAGATGTTCCTCGAATGCAGGTTTATGCTATCCTGCCCGAACTCATAAATTGGCATGCAGCCCCCCTCGCGCGCGACAATGAACTGCTGCTCTCCTCAAGTTTCGGCCGCACTGCCGAAACGACGCCCTTGAGGGTCAACTGATTTGCGAGCGTCTCCGCGCCGGCGCAATCCTTCGCCGCCAGCCTGTCTTGAAGCTGGGGGAGGATTTGGTCGGAAGCTTCCCCATTGCGCACGCAGGGCTGTCGCCATGGAACGCTCGATTGAGAGAAACGCCTTCGGTTCGATCTTCACGGCTCAAGCCTTTATGTTAGGCCAGTCGTAAATGATGGAATTTACCACACTTAGCGGGCGGCGTGCGTCAATCGCCGCGAGCGCCATGATCTTTTGTGCCGGGTCTGTCAGACACATGTTTACGGTGTCTTGCAAAGGCTGCACTTGGTCTTCGGTTATTCCCGGTTCGCCATCGGCCGGGTTATAGACTATCATCAAGTAGGGTTCGAGATCGTCTTTTTGCGGAGGCATGTTATACACTTTCCATTGTGATGACGTGCTGATTGTGTTGCCAACGGTAGCCGGTCATTTTTCACTTATGACGTTTGCGTGAACTCGCCGACGCCATGAAATTCGTGCAGCTGCCCCAGGACGCGGCCGAGCCCGATGTAACTGCTGGTGATGTTTTTCGCCAGCTTTCGCGCCGCATTCATCAACGCCGTCTTACTAACCCCTGTGGCCGTATCTGTGAGCCTTGGCTGCGCCGCGCCTGTTCGCGGCTCAGCCATGTTCCAACGCCAGAACACGCACAGGTCGCCGGGGATAGGCGTTTGCCGAACAGGCTTCCATAGCTGCGCATCGAAGGTTTGAGCAGTTGCCAGCCTTGCGGCATGCTTGAATAGGCGCTTGGCGCGTCCACGGGATGCCCGACGCCCTTGGCGACTTCAATCAGCAGCCCAACGCAATCGATCCCGCGCCGACCACGCCCCTGATCCGGTAAGGCACGCCGATTGGGCGTTAGATGAGTTCCTACGCCTTGCCGCCCAGCGTATCATAGTCTCATCGTGTCGCATAAGCTCCAACGTGTGAAACGCCGCGACGGGCCTGTTTGTCGTCGTGGGCGTCTTGGCCTCCGTGCGCCGCTCTCTCAAAAGCCCGGGATTTTCGGCCTCGAAGCCGTGGGGCGAATTTCTTGATTTTTGCACATCAATCGAGCGGGACGCCCTGCGCCGCCAGCCAAGCGCGCTCGTCTTGAGTATGAGCATCGCTTCGATGACGCCCATGGAGCGCGGACGATAAAACCGCGACGTGTCGCACGAGACGCGCGTGCCGCAAATCTTCCGCGCGGGTCCATTCCCGCTCCTCGTGAACCGCAATCAACGCGTGCAATTCATCCTGCGTCCTGTCCCAGTCGGCCAACAGCCGTTGTGCGACGTCGGGCGCGAGGATGGGGGAAGGGAACGCGATCATTTGTCTGCCTGGTTTTGGATCGGCATGGAGGCCGGGGCGAGAGGCGCCAAGCCGCACGCGCGGACCCAAGGCATAGGCTCGTGCGGGTGACCGCGGCGGCGGTCACACCCCCCGCGGCGCGCTACGGGATGCACACATCTACGTAGCCCCACGAGCGCCGCGAGAGCGGAAGTCGTTTTCGCCCGAATATCAGGTGGTTGCGCGCCCCCTTCTCCACGAAGTGGGGAAGGTGTCGGGCGAAGCCCGACGGATGGGGTGTGGAAGGCAGGAATGCGTCGTCGAAGGCTCGCTCCTATGGTCGTGCAAGCCTGCCGGCTCCGAAGCAGCTGGCCATACCCCATCCGGCCCTCCGGGCCACCTTCCCCAGCAAGCTGGGGAAGGGGCACACGCGGCCTCGAAGCATGATGTGTGCATCCCGTAGCCGCGGCGCGACACAAGAGGATGAACAAGCGGGCGATGGAAACAGGCTCATGCCCGGCGCCTGAAAAAGAGGGCGGCATCCTGCATCTTACGACGGCTCGGGCTCGCGCGGATGGTGCTCGAGGCGCGCTGATGGGGCTGGCCCCCAGCGCAGGATGATTTCAAGTCGGTTCGGACCCGTCATTGCGAGCGACCCCCGGGTCAAGAGCCCGGGGGGGAGCAATCCAGTGAACGTAGGGCGCCCTACGGCCAATGGATTGCTTCGTCGCCATAGCCCGTCGAAAGACGGGCGTCTCGTGACGCCCTATGGCTCCTCGCAATGACGGCGGTGGTTCGACCTGATTGCATCCTGCTCTAAGGGATCGGAACGCGCTTGCGCTCGATCTCTGTCCGCATCTGCCCCAGTTCGTCGGCTTTGTCGGGGCGCAAGCTATTGAGGGTCTCCATAAAATTGATCAAGCGGTCGATCGCCGCCTCTCGCGCCCGCGCGGCCGTCGCATGGCCATTGGCGTCGCCAAGCAGGGCGAGTCCGCCCTTCCATTGGAAATCGGCGCCAGTCCGATAGAGGCCGTCCTTGTCCTGGCGGATCGCGATGCGGACGTAAGAACGGGACGAACGCTTCGAGAGCCAGTCATGCGTCGTCGAAAGGGGCGCGTCGGGATCGGGCGCGCGCGGCGGCGGCCGAAGGGGGTTCAGCTCGTTCTGCAGGGCGATCGCGCGGCGAAACGCGTCGCGCGTGCCGACGTGAAAAATGAGCTCGTCGATTTGCGCCGAAAGGCATGCGGCGCGCTGCTGCGGATCGCCCTCGATCATGACTGCCTCGCAAAGTGAGGCGAGAGCCTATGCCGCCGGCCGTCGAACGGAAATCGCTTAGCAAATTTTCACGAGCCGGAGTTTCGTGAGGCGCGGCGGCAAGTCGGGCATTTGGGCTGCCGCTCAAGGATGGCCGCCAGGCAAGCGTCGCTGTTCCAGTGCGAAACCTTCCCTGTTCGCGCGAAAACGGACCCTGTTCAGCAAGACAACGTCCCCTGGTCTTTGGACAGAATCGTTTGTCCGCCGCCGCCTTCGGTCGCCACCCGAGGAGCGCGGGCGCCGCGGCGGCGCCACGCCAGCTCCGAGTCCGTTTCGCACGCGCTTGGCGCTTTTGTTCGGGCGGCGAATGCGCGCCCCCCGAAGGCCTTTCCGTGCTCGCTAATTAGAGCAGGTCTCCTGCTGGCGCTTACTTCAATGCTTACTTGATAATACGCCTGTCTCTTGAACTTTCGCATGAGGGCCTCTCCGTGGCTCGCGAGCAAAAATCATCGCTCTTATTGTGTTTCGTGTTGATACGGTCCGAGTCCGGCAGCGGCGGCGATCCAGGGAGCCGGGCCGCCATCGGCGGGCATGGCTTCGAGGGTTCGGCGCCAACTCAGGTACGTGGGAAGGTTTTCGGTGGCGACGCCGTGGAAGCGTCGCATCCACTCTTTGAGGCGTCCGTGGTAGGCGTTGACGTTGTTTATATGGAACTGCGATTCTTCGGGCTTGGGGTTGCCGGGCGCGGGTAGGACATGGACTTTGAGCTTGGCCCGCTTGGCGAAAGCGGTGATGGCCGAGCCGCCGTCGCAGCAGAAATCGGTTGAAGGCGGAATTCGTTCGCCGAACGCTTCTTTTAGGCTGGCGGCGTCGAGGCGGGACAGGACGGCGTCGAACGTGGCGCCGCTGCGGTCGCGAGCCACGACGACGGGAATCTGCTCGGCCGAGAGGCCGCGCTTGGCGGCTTTGCCGCCGCGGCGGCGCGCGGTGTCATTCGGCATGGAATAAGGACCCCGTTTTCGGGGTGATCGGCATCCAATCGGGACCCCGGGGATAAGGGTCCACACAGGCCTCCTGATTTCTTAGGAGGCCGAGTTCGAGATGCTGATTGTGGAGACGATAGCCAAAATTCGTCTAGCGTATTTTTCGCGAAAGATGACGATCAAGGCGATCTGCCGCGATTTGCGTGTTTCGCGCAAAGTGGTTCGGAAGGTCATCCGATCGCAGGCGACAGAGTTCCATTATGAGCGGGACGTCCAACCCCAGCCGAAGATCGGGCCTTGGCGCGATCGGCTTGATTCATTGCTTTTGGAGAATGACGGAAAGCCGGCGCGCGAGCGGTTGACGCTCATTCGGGTCTTCGAGGAGTTGCGGGGGCTTGGCTATGAGGGCGGTTACGACGCGGTTCGCCGTTACGCCCGGACCTGGAGCAAGCAACACGCGGGCGAGACGGCGAACGCCTATGTGCCGCTGACGTTCGCGCCGGGCGAGGCATATCAGTTCGACTGGAGCCACGAGATCGTTGTGATGGACGGGGTGACGACGATCGTGAAGGTCGCGCACGTCCGCCTTTGCCACAGCCGCATGATGCTCGCGCGCGCCTATCCGCGCGAGACGCAGGAGATGGTGTTCGACGCCCACGAGCGGGCGTTCGCGTTCTTCAGGGGCGCCTGCACGCGCGGCATCTACGACAACATGAAGACGGCGGTGGAGACGATCTTCGTCGGCAAGGACCGGCAATACAATCGCCGCTTCCTCCAGATGTGCTCGCACCATCTTGTCGAGCCCGTCGCCTGCACGCCAGCGTCGGGCTGGGAGAAAGGTCAGGTCGAGAACCAGGTGGGTCTCGTTCGCGAGCGCTTCTTCACGCCGCGCTTGCGAGTCAAGAGCTATGACGAGCTGAACGCCTGGCTGATGGACAAAAGCATCGCCTGGGCCAAGGCGCATCCCCATCCTGAACGGCCTGACAGGACGATCTGGGAGGTCTTCGAGGAAGAGCGTCCCAAGCTCATTCCCTATCGCGGCCGCTTCGACGGATTCCACGAGTTGCCGGCCTCGGTGTCCAAGACCTGCCTGGTGCGGTTCGACAACAATAAATACTCGGTGAGCGCCAGCGCGGTTGGCCGCCCGGTCGAAATCCACGCCTACGCCGATCGCGTCGTGATCCGCCAGGACGGGCGCATCGTCGCGGAACATCCGCGGTGTTACGGGCGTGGCGAGACGATCTACGATCCCTGGCATTACGTGCCGGTTCTGGCGCGCAAGCCGGGCGCTCTGCGCAACGGCGCCCCGTTCAAGGACTGGGTGCTGCCGACGGCGCTGGACCGCGTGCGGCGCAAGCTTGCCGGGTCCGACGACGGCGACCGGCAGATGGTCAAAATCCTCGCCGCCGTGCTCACCGATGGATTGCTTGCGGTGGAGGCCGCCTGCCTTCAGGCGCTGTCCGAGGGCGTCCATTCGGCCGACGTCGTCATCAACATCCTCGCGCGTCAGCGCGATCCCGGACCGGCGGCGACGATCATGACGCCCGACGCTTTGCGGCTCTGCCACACGCCCGTCGCCGACTGCGCCCGATACGATCAACTCAGGAGCGCCTAACCCATGGAAAGAACCGAAGTCCTCGACATGATGAGCAGCCTCAAGCTCTACGGGATGAGGAGCGCCTACGACGAGACGCTGACCACGGCGCTCAAGCGCAAGCATGAGCCGCAGCGCTTCGTCGGCGATCTCCTGAAAGCCGAGATCTCAGAGAAGCAGGCGCGCTCGATCAAGTACCAGCTCACCGTCGCCAAGCTGCCGCTGGCCAAGGACGTCGACGACTTCGCGTTCAAGAACACGCCGATCAACGAGGCTCTCGTGCGCGACCTCGCCGCCGGCGGCTTCATCGCCCAGCAGCGCAATGTCGTCCTGGTCGGGGGAACCGGCACCGGCAAGACGCATCTGGCCATCGCCATCGCGCGAAGCTGCATCCGAGCCGGATCGCGCGGGCGCTTCTTCACCACCATCGATCTCGTCAATCAGCTCGAGGCTCAAGCGCGCGCTGGCCGCCAGGGACGGCTCGCCGATTATCTCACGCGCCTCGACTTCGTCATCCTCGACGAACTCGGCTATCTCCCCTTCGCCCAGGCCGGCGGGCAGTTGCTGTTCCATCTCATCAGCCGTCTCTATGAGCGCACCTCGATCATCGTCACGACCAACCTCGCCTTCGGCGAATGGCCGAGCGTCTTCGGCGATCCGAAAATGACGACCGCGCTGCTCGACCGCCTCACCCATCACTGCGACATCGTCGAGACCGGCAACGAAAGCTGGCGCTTCAAAAACCGCGCCTGAGCTGCCCCGCACCAACCGGGTTTCGTGACGTAACGATTGGGAGTGGCCCCATGCCGCGCAAGCCGATCGGCGAGAAAGCCATGACCGACGCCGAGCGCCAGGCCCGTTACCGCGTCGCGCGCGCGGCCGATGCGCCGGTGATCCGCACCCGTCGCCCGGCCGACCATCGCAGTCGCGCCCGGCGTTGGCAGGACGCCGTCGCCCAGCTCAGCGAGCTGCAAGCGCAGTATGCCGATTGGCTCGAAGCGCTGCCGGCCAACCAACACGACAGCGCGCTGGCCGAGGCCCTCCAGGCTATCTGCGAACTCGATCTCTCCGAACTCGAGAGCGTGGCGCCCCCACGCGGCTTCGGACGCGACTGACCTTCCAGCGACGAACGCTCAAGACAAGCCAACGTGTCGCTCCGAGCGGTTCCCAGACGCCTGGCCTCACCACCGGCGCTACCCCGCCCGCGGTTCACCCCCGGGGGCCCACAGGTACCCCCCGCGCTACGCTCCGCCAGCCGCGCGGAGGGCGCGTCGCTACGCGCGGGTCCCCCCTATGGACTCCGGGGATGAACCGCTCCCGATGATCAAGAGGGGTCCTTTTTCCATGCCGATGGGGGGTCCCTTTTCGACGCCGATTGACAGCGGGCCTGGCGAGGCCGCCCCGCCGACCCTTTAAGGACTCGAGTATGAATGTTTCATCGGCCTCGACGATGCCCGAAAGGCTCTTGGGTTTGTCGAGGTTGAGAGCGGCGAGAAACCGATGCCGCCATCGGAAGGCGGTGCTCGGGTGGATCTGGCAGCGGTCGGCCGCCTTGGCGAGGCTCTCCCCTTCGATCAGGGCTCGCGCCTGATCGAACCAGCGATCCTTGTTGTGCAGGCCGGCCACCGGAGTGCTGTGAACGGATTGAAAGTCCTGCGGCATTCCACGCAGCGATAGCGCGGCAAACCTCTCGCCTCACCCCAGGGCCGGACATCGAGCGCGCCGCAGCGCGGACATCCCGTCCGCGAATAACGCTCCTTTGCGATTTCCCGGAAAATATCGCGCTCGCCCGATGCGGAAAGCGTCGCCGCAACCGCATCGCTGCGCTCCTCGGCCCTCTTCGCGTCCCCCGCCGCAGACCTCGGTTCGCAGATCTCGACGCCCTCCTCACAGGGATCGTCAGCTTCCGCGAGCGCGAGCTCGCGAAACACGACACGGCGCTGCGCCGCACTCAACGACGACAGCGCGGCCAGCCATCCCGCGAAATCCGACGGCTTCATCTTCGCCCCCAAAGCCCAGAGCCTTTATCGCTCATGTCAACACACGTTGCAATAAGAGCGAAAATCATTGACAGGATCCGAGTTTCGTTCCATATTTGTTCTCAGGAAGAAAGACTCCCTTCGATGATCGACACGAGCCGAAACTCAAGAGCTGAGCCTCGGCGGACCAGGTCTGCACGACAGCCGAACCTTCGCCGTGCGCCTCGCCGGCGCCGAGACCGCGGCCATGACGCCCCCTCGATCGGCCTGGAAATGCTGCTGTAAAGGACCGAAAGAATTGAATATGCGCGCGGGGGACGGATCGCCTGGGAACCTGTGAGATCCCGCCTGCGTCCGAGTGAGAGTGTGCCGGCAAATGGGCGGCCGGCTGACCAAATGCCCTGGCCCGGCTGGGTCCTCCAACCATCCGGGAGCGCCGCGCGCCTTGCCCTTCGAACCCCCTCGCTTCGCAGGAGCCAACATGGCGGAAAGAAGGCGCAGAAAAAAATTTTTTCGCCCTCTTCCGGCGTAAAGTCTTGAAAACTCTCAAATCACGGAAATGGAAGCAAATGGAAAGGCTTTTTTGCGGCGATTGCCTATGGGTTGCGCGCGGCTGAACGTCGGATGCGTCTCTTTGAAGGAAGACGGCGGAGAAACGGGCCTCGCCCTCGACCCGCATCGCCAAGGTCGAGCCGCCTGGGAATGGGGGCGCCTGCTCGATCGATTTCGTCATGTTCCAACCCGTTGAAATCCCTCAAAATGGCAATGGGAAAGTCTTGTAACGAGTTGGCATGGATTTGGGTTCGGCGCCGCATCCGCTTGGCGCTGGCGCCTCATTTTCGCTGGACGGCGACGTGACGCCTACGCCGTCAGCTCCGCCGGGAAGCCGGGCGCGCGCAAGTCCGTGTGCAGCGCGTCCTCGAGGAGCTTGACCACCTGCGTCGACCACGCGCCGCCGCCGTAGGCCTCGCGGGCGCGGATGAAGGTCTGCGCCGTTATCGCGGCGAGGTCGAGCGGCACGCCGAGCTCGCGTCAGAGATTCATCGCGAAGCCGAGGTCCTTGCAGGCGAGCTCCATCGTGAAGCCGATGTTGTAGGAGCCGCTCAGCACGAGCTGCGATTCAGTCTCGTGGACGAAGCTCGCGCCCGAGCTCGCCTTGATCACGTGGTAGGCCTGCGCGAGGTCGAGGCCGCCGCGCTTGGCGAGCATCAGCGCCTCGCCGGCCGCGACCAGACGGACGAAGGCGAGCATGTTGGTGATGACCTTCATCACCGAGGCCGAGCCCAACGGACCGAAGTGGAAGATCGGGCCCCCCATCGCCTCGAGCGCGGCGCGATGGCGTTCGAACACGGCCGGCTCCCCACCGACGATGACCGCGATTTCGCCCGCGGCCGCCTTGTGGACGCCTCCGGTGACCGGCGCCTCGAGGGTGAAGACGCCCTTCTCCGCCGCGATCGCCGCCAGGCGCTGAATCGAATCGGAATCGTCGGTGCTCATCTCGATCCAGGTCGAGCCGGGCTTAAGGCCGGCGAGCACGCCCCCCAGGCCGGCCAGCACCCGCTCGGAAACGGCGGGCGAGGGCAGGCAGGTGAAGACCGCGTCGACCGTCTCGGCCAGCGCGCGGGGGGAGTCCGACCAGATCGCGCCGGCGTCGAGCAAAGGCTTCGCCGCTTTCGGATCGATGTCGTGCACCCTGAGGTCGAAGCCGGCGCGCCCGAGGCTGGCGGCGAGCGCCGCGCCGAGATTGCCCAGTCCGATGAAACCGTATCGCATCGTCGTTCACGCCTCCCAAACCATTTTCGGGGAGAATAGGCGCTGGGCGGCGGCGGGCAAGCGCCTAACCGTCGTGGGTCTCCCGGCCAACGGGCGCCGGGTCCTCTGGCGCTGGAGCCCCGGTTGCACTATGTTTCATTTAGACGCCGGGCGTCTCACCTGTGAATTGCGGCCGCCTTCATCCGGGAGCCAAGTGCGGTGGAAACGATTGTGGCCGTGGCGGCCAAGAAGCTCGGCAAGTTTCTGGCGGATGATTTTAGGGACATTTTCGGCTCGGCGAATCCGGCCAATGAATCCGCCGAGCGGCTCGGCTCGCTCGCGCGAAGCACGATCGAATGCATCGCCAGAAGCGACGCGCTCTACCACAACTACGAACACACCATGCTAGTGACGATGGTCGGCCGGGACATTCTTCGCGGGCGTGTGCTGACGCAGCGAATCGAGCCCCAAGACTATTCCCATCTCATTTGCGCCTGCCTCCTGCACGACATCGGCTTCGTGCGCGGCGTGCTCAAGGGCGACACCAGGACCGAGTTCGTCGTCGACCAGGCCGGGACGAAAGTCACGCTGCCTCGCGGCGCCTCCGACGCCGCGCTGATGCCCCACCACGTCGACCGCTCGAAGCTGTTCGCTTACGAGCGGCTCGGGAATTCGCCGCGGATCGACCCGGCCCGGGTCGCGGAGGCGATCGAGATGACCCGCTTTCCGCCCTGCTTCGACGTGCACGAAAGCGCCGATCTCGAGGCGCGGCTCATGCTCGCCTCCGACCTGATCGGCCAGCTCGGCGACCCGCTCTATCCGAAAAAGGCCAACGCCCTCTTCGCCGAATTCGCGGAGGTCGGCAGCAACCGCCAGTTCGGTTACGAGACCCCGGCGGATCTCGTCGACAAATATCCGAAGTTTTTTTCTGAACTCGTTGCGGCGCACATCGAGGAGGGAGTGAAATACCTTTCCATGACCGCCTCGGGCCGCAAGTGGGTCGCCAACCTGCACAATCACGTCTGGTGCGCCGAAAATGGCAATTGGCTGATGGGACCGCAGCACTGATCGGTTGAGGATCCGTCAGTCCGGCGCCGCCACCGGCTCGAAGCGCGGCACGAGATGCAGCGCCGAGCCCTGCCAGGGGTGGGCGTTGGCGACTTGCTCGTCGAGCTCGAACTCCGAGCCCCGGATCGTCGGGGGGAATGACGTAGCCGTCCTCCCACCGGATCGGCTTCTTCAGTATTTTGGCGTGGAAGCCGTCCCAGCGCTCGATGCTCTCGAGGATGAGGAAATTCGGGCTGCAAGCGGCGAGCTGGACGTTGGCCGCCCCGACCACCGGCCCGCAATAGAGGTGCGGCGCGACCTGGGCGTAATGCGCCTCCGCCATTGCGGCGATTTTCTTGGCTTCGAGCAGCCCGCCAACTCGGCCGAGGTCCGGCTGCAGGATCGAGGCCGCGCCGGTCTCGAGCACGCGGGCGAACTCGTATTTCGTCGTCAGTCTTTCGCCGGTTGCGATCGGCATGCGGCATTGCGCGGCGACTCTCGCCATCTCCTCGGGCGCTTCGGGAGGCGTCGGCTCCTCGAACCAAAGCGGCTCGTAGGGCTCGATCCGGCGGGCGAGGCGCAACGCGCCGGCGACGGTGAACTGGCCGTGCGTGCCGAACAGGAGGTCGCACTTCGTCCCGAGCGCTTCGCGCAAGGTCTTGCAGAAGGCTTCGCTGAGCGCGAGCCGCTCGAGGCTCGGCTGACGGGGGTCGAAGGTGGAGTAGGGGCCGGCCGGGTCGAATTTCACCGCGGTGAACCCCTGCGCGACATATTTCAGCGCCCGCTCGGCCGCGGCGTGAGGAATCGAGTAGACAGGGCTGTCGGAATAGGCGTGCGAGCCCGGCTCATCAGGGTAGAGGTAGGTGTAGCTGCGCAGCCGCTCGTGGACTTTTCCGCCGAGAAGCTCGTAGACGGGCTTTTCGACCGCCTTGCCGACGATGTCCCACAGCGCCATCTCGAGGCCGGAGAGCACGCCCATCAGCGAGACGTCGGGCCTGAGCGTATAGCCGCGCCCGTAGACGTTGCGCCAGAGCGCCTCGATGCGGAACGGATCGATGCCCAAAACATGGCGCTCGAACACGTCCTCGATCATCGGAACGAGGGCCGAGGGGGCGAAGCTCGCCGCATAGACCTCGCCGACGCCCTCGACCCCGCAGGCGGTCCTCAGTTTCAGGAATAGGAAATACCGGCCGCCGAACGCGGGCGGCGGATTTCCGACGACGAGGTCTTCAGTTCGGCGATCTTCATCTCGCGCGCGCCCCCCTTTAAAAAACGATCACGTTTCTCAGCGCCGCGCCGGAGCGCGAGGATGCGACGGCGTCGTTGATCCTCTCCAACGGATAGCGCCCGGTGATGAGCTCGTCGAGCTTGAGCCGCCCCTCGCGGTAGAGCGCGACGATCTTCGGCACGTCGATCAGCGGCCGGGCCGAGCCCATTTTCGAGCCGAGGATCTTCTGCCCGTCGGCGGCGAGCCAGCCGGGATCGATGGTCGCGGCGACGCCCGAGGGCGGCATGCCGACGAGCACCGTTCCGCCGTTGCGCTTCATCAGCGAAACGCCCTGTTCGGCCGCGCCCTTGACGCCGACGGTGACGAACACCCAGTCGGCCTTCCGGCCGCCGGTCAGCTCCTTCACCCGGCCCTCGACGTTCTCGCCCCGCGCGTTGATCGCGTGCGTCGCGCCGAATTCGCGCGCCGCGGCGAGCTTCTTCGCCTCGATGTCGATCGCGATGATGGGATCGCAGCCGGCGAGACGCGCGCCCTGGACGGAGTTGAGGCCGACGCCGCCGCAGCCGATCACGACGACGCTCGCGCCCGCCCTGACATTGGCCGTGTTGACCACCGCGCCCATGCCGGTCAGGACGCCGCAGGCGATCAGGGAGGTGCTGTCGAGCTTCACGTCCTTCGGGATCGTCACAGCCTGCGAGGCGTCGACGACGATATGCTCGGCGAAGGCGCCGGTTCGGAGTCCGTGGACGACCGGCTTTCCCTCGCCGTCGTGGAGCGGCGTCGCCCTGTCGAGCGGAAACACCTCCTCGCAGAAGACCGGCGAGCCCTCGGCGCAGGCGGGGCAGAAGCCGCAGCTGCGTATGAGGGTGGCGACCACGTGGTCGCCGGACTTGAGGCGGGACACCCCCGGTCCGACCGCCTCGATCACCCCCGCCGCCTCGTGCATAGACCGCCGGCAGTTCGCCGCCCCAGGCGCCGTCCATGTAGAATATGTCGCTGTGGCAGATCGCGCAGGCGGCGGTCCTGATCAGAACCTCGCCAGGCCCCGGGGCCTTAAGCTCAATCGTCTCGATGGCCAGCGGCGCGCCGAAGGCGAGGCAGACGGCGGCTCTGGTTTTCATGCGCTCCCCCGGAGATTCGCTTTGAAGCTCGCGGGAAAGTTTCGCGCCGCGCTCCGGAGTTCAAGCGCACTCTTGATGCGGGGGCCATGCTTTTTTCATGGGGCCGCAAGCGCCCCGGCAGTCCCCAGCCGCGTCCGGAAGGGTCCCGCCTGAATGGACAGCGGCGCTGGGCCGATTGTCGCGCGATCGTCGGCCGAATCCGGCGCGCGGGTCCGGGCGTCCCTTCAAGCCTCCGTGACGGCCCGCAAGACTGGTCGCGCTCCAGCCATTTCAAAGGGTTGGGCGCCAAATACCCAAATACTGTCCCTTTGTCCCTTTCGCGGCTCGCGAGCCTGACAACCAGGCGCACGTTCTCCTACCAGATCTTGTGGGCTCGAGGCTCCGGGCCATGCCATTCCCGGGCGCGAATCCAATCTTTTCAAGACCTTGCGGCGCCATTTGCAGCCGACTCTGCTTTGCCGCCACACTCTGCCGCACGGCGATCCCGACGACGGTAGCGCCCCGGTCCAAGAGATCGACGGTCGGCTCTTCCCGCCTGATCTTCAACTCGCGCGCCACGCGCCGCGCGTCAATAGATCGATTGTGAGGGGCGATAGACGGAACGGTTTCGACGGAACCGGACAACGCGGCGGTTCTCCTGCTGGCGCGCACAAGAACAAACATCGCTCTTATAGTGTTTGCTGTTGATATGGCCCGATGCCGATAGCGCCGAGGATCCAGTTTTGTCGGGTTGCTTGGTCGCCCCATGCCTCGAGCGCGCGTCTCCATACCAGATAGTTGGGCAGGTTCTTGGTGGCGACGCCGTGGAAGCGACGCATCCATTCCTTGAGCCGACCGTGATAGGCGTTGACGTTGTTGATGTGGAGGTCGGGCGCCTCGGGGCTGGGCTTGCCCGGCGCGGGCACGACGTGGACCGGGATGTTGGCCCTACGGGCGAAGGCGACGATGGCCTTTCCGCCGTCGCAGACGAACCGGTTGGCGGGGGTGACGCGGCCGTCGAGGGCCGCCGCGATCGAGGCGCTGTCCACGTTCGGCAACACGGCGTCGACAGTGGCGCCCTGGCGGTCGCGGGCGACGAGGATGGGAATGTTTTCGAAGTAGATGCCGGGGTGCTTCGCCTTGCCGCCTCGCCTGCGCGGCCGGCGGGGAAGACCGGAGCGCCGGCCCTTGAACAATTCCAGGATGAAGGTCTCGTCCGCCTCGACGATGCCGGTCAGCGTCTTGGGCTTGTCCAAGGCGGGCGAACCCAGAAACCGGTGTCGCCAGCGGAACGCCGTGGTCGGGTGGACGCCGCAGCGCTCCGCGGCCTTGGCGAGGCTTGTTCCCTCGAGCATCGCCTGGGCGTGGTCGAGCCATCGCTCCTTCTTGCGCAGTCGCGCCATCCGCGTCTTGGTCAGGGCGTTGAACGTGCGCCCGCAGCTCTTGCAGCGATAGCGCGCCAGACCGTTCGCGCGCCCCCAGGCGACGATGTCCTGCCCCGCGCAGTGCGGACAGCCCCGGCGCTCGACCTTGCCATGGCCGATCTCCCCCAACAACGTGTCCCCTCGAATCCGGCGCCCCGAACGCCCTTCGCCCCTCCCGCCCTTCGCCCGCGAGGCTCCCGGTTCCGGAGCCCCTGTCTCCGCCGATCCGCCCGAGCCCGACCCGACGCCTTCAGCCTCCCGGTGCTGGGCCTGGGACAAGGCTTCCATCGCCTGTCGCCGCTGCGCTGGGCTCAGCTTTCCGATCCCGCTCAGCCAACCCATGAATTCCGCCTGCTCCATCCCCCGCCTCCCCAAATCACAGAGGCGCTCACTATAACCACCGTCAACACTCAACGCTATAATAAACATAGAACAGTTTTGCAACTTTGGCAAGAAAATTGATTCGTTGAGTGGCTGGGGAGTTTACTGTCGCCGTGAAGATCGGCGGCCAAAACGCTGCAACCCGGTTCGGGGCCGGCGGGCCAGAGGCGATCGCCCGATTGTGTCGACCCGCCGCGCTCGCGACACCCGCAGGCAAGCCCGTTTTCCATCCGGCGGTGTCATGCTCTAACACTCTGACCCAACGCGCCGGCCTTCGGCCGACCCCGGCCGAGGCCCATGGGCACGGAAAACTCAGGAGGGAACCCGCCATGCTGTTCGCCGCGAGTGGTCTGATCGGATGCGCCGTCGCGGCCAGCGACGGCCGCGTCGGCGCCGTCAAGGATTTCCTGTTCGAAGACCGGAGCTGGAGCGTCCGCTGGATGGTCGTCGACACGGGTCATTGGCTGCCGGGCCGCAAGGTGCTGATCCACCCGTCGGCGATCGCGCCGCTCGAGCTGCCGCCGAAGCCCGCGATCCCCATGCTGAGCTTCGGCGAGACGCTGGCGGTGTCCGTCGATTTGACGACGCGGCAGATCGAGGCCAGTCCGGAGGCGCTCGAAGACGAGCCGGTGACGAAACAGATAGAGCAGCGCCTTTACGACTATTACGGATGGGATCCTTTTTGGGGCGCGTCGCACTTCGGCGCCGAGGCGGTTGTTGCAGAGCCGTCCGACCGGCCGCTCCCCGCCGAAGTCGCCGAGGGTCGAGCCGCGGACGCGGAGGGTCCTCGGGGCGATCCGCATCTGGGCAGCGCCGCCGCGGTCAAGGGCTATGCGGTCCACGCCGCGGACGGCGACATCGGCGCGGTCGACAATTTGCTCATCGACGAAGTCCGGTGGGTCGTCCGCTATCTCGTCGTCGACACGGGTTACTGGCTGCCCGGCAAGCTTGTCCAGCTCGCCGCCCATGCGGTGACGAACATCGACTGGCGCGAACGGCGCGTCGGCGTGAACGTGACGCGCGCGCAAGTGAACTCAGCCCCGGAATGGGACCCGCTGGCGGTCGCGGACGAGATCGCCGAGCAGCGGCTGTGCCGCCATTTCGGCTGGCCCGGGCAATAGGCTCCTAGGCCTGGATCACAAAAATGACAGTGTATACAGTAAATTATATGCGGTATCGCGTTTGACAATCACGCTCCGCTACAGGACTTTGTCGCGAGAGGCGAAGGGAGGGATCCGATGCGACGCGGCTTGGTTTTCGCGATTCCCGTGTTGTTCGCCGGGCCTACCTTCGCCGCCGACGCAACGGGCAGCGGCGCGCTGTCGCTCGCGGCGCTCGTCGGCCAGCATTCGCCGGCGCTGACCGCGGCGGAAAAATATCTCCTCGGCGCCTATCTCGAAGGCCGGCCGAAATCGGATTTTCGACCGGGCAAAAGGGTGGTCGTGAGGGCGAGCGAGGCGACCTGCCGCATCAGTGACGTCGACATCACGGCGAAGAGCTGCGATCTCAAATTCGGCGCCCACACCGTCTCGCTCGCCGACCGCCAAGCGCAGGAACTTTATGCGACGCTGATTGAAGCCGGCGTTCCCTCGAGCGGCGCGGCCAGATCTATCTACGAGAGCGTCAAGGCCCTCGTGTGCACGGTTGACTCGGCGGCGGTGCGCGTGGAGAACGGCGGCAGCGCGAACCGGACTTTTGCCGTCAATCCATGAGGCTCCGGCGCTGCGTTCCCTGTTGCGGGTAGCCCAGGAACCGTGGCCACGCTCACGCGCGCCATTTCGGCTAACGCGTGCACGGATCCATGCGCCTTGGAGTCGTGTGGGCCGAGCGCCCCCGCGCCGCGAACGATCATCTCATTTCGAAGGTTTTCATTCAAAGATGTCGACCATG
This sequence comes from uncultured Alphaproteobacteria bacterium, assembly GCA_963758335.1. Classification (GTDB taxonomy): domain Bacteria; phylum Pseudomonadota; class Alphaproteobacteria; order Rhizobiales; family Beijerinckiaceae; genus Roseiarcus. The sequence continues at coordinate 582,424 of CAVWVF010000007.1, forward strand.
CGCATCTATTATCTCGTATTATCTCGTAATTTCCGCTGCACTGTTCGGTCTGACAATGACGCCGCCGGCGCGGGCGGTCGAACCCAGCCGGTTCCTCACCGATCTGATGGGGCGCAGGCCCGCCGCCGGAAAGACGTTCGCCTGTTTCGCACGCGTCTACGGCGATTCGCATCTGGCGGCGCATCCGGGCCAGAACGTCAGGTCGCTGCACACGTTGGTCATGGCGTACCTGATCAACGGCGAAAGCTTCTATCAGCTTCGCATCGGCATCGAGTTTCGCGGCCGCCCGGAAACGTTCGCGACGACCGGCGAGTGCGGCGAGGGAAGCCTCCCGGATTCGGTCCGCCGCGGAGCAATTTGCGCCGGACCAGGCGGCCCACTGCGGCTCGCGCTCGACGGCCGGAAGTCGCTTCTGATGGGCCTTGCGGACGGCGCGGAGTTTTGGCGGGCCGGCCCTCCTGATCCCGCCAACGCGCTCAAGGACGCGCTCGGCCCGGACGACAAGGTCCTCCGCCTCGACCGGGCGCGCCTCTCGAATTGCGAAGACCAGTTGTACGAAGACGAGCGGAAGGGGCTGCTCGACCGGAGCGAATGACACTCGAGCGGAGGACGAAGCGTTCACCGCGAGTCCACTCGACAGCCGAATGGGAATAGCGCATTTTCATGCGGGCGAATGCGGAGATCGGGGTGAGCAAGGAGCCGGACAACCTCATGCTCGAACTGTTGCGCAACATCCGCGCCGACATCGCGCGCTTGGACGAGAAAATCGACGTCAAGGTCGATGCCGCGAAGAGCGAGCTGCGCTCGGAGATCAATTCGTTGCGCGCCGACGTCGCGGCTGATTTCCTCGCCTTGCGCAAGGAATCGGGCGAGCAGATCGCCGGGCTGCGGCGGGCGGTGGTCGAATATCATTCCGCCGTGCTCGGCCACGGCGTGCTCATCAGCGACCTCGAGGCGCGCGTGCGCCGCATGGAGCAGCATCTGGGCCTGCCGGCGATCGGCGCGAGCTGATTTGGACGGATTACTTGCGGAACAGGCCGTTCGCGTAGCCCATGCCGATTGTTATTATGCAGAGGCCATCGTACGAGCACGCGACATCCGGGTAGGCCTTGGAGAGGCCAAGCCGCGGTTTTCAGGCGCAGACGGAGGCGGGTCACGTCCCACAGAGCAGCATCTCGACCCGCCGGCCATGCAGGCGCGCCGGCGTCCTTCGCCCTCAACGGTAAACCTCTCGCCGGTGTCCGATCCGCAGCACGAGAATCAGCTTCTCCGCGTCTTCGATATGGACGATCAGGCGATAGTCGCCGACCCGGTATTTCCAGAACTCGCCGAACCGTGCGCCTTTGAGCGCCTGGCCGATCGAACGAGCATCGTCGAGAGGCACGACGCGGTCGCGAAGGAAGCGAAGTAGGCGCTGGGCGGCCTCCGGGTCGAGCTTTTCCAATTCGCGCGCCGCGGCGCGCTCGAACTCAATCCTCCACGCCATGGCGCCGCAGCAGGTCGTTCAATGGAATCGACCCGCTGCGGCCTTCACGCAGATCCCCAAGGCGGCTTTCGGCGAGATAGAGGTCTTCGAGCTCGTCGAGATGAGCGAGGATCGCCTCGCGGGCATAAAAGCTCTTGGTGCGGCCGGTACGCTTGGCGAGCTCGGCGAGCCGGGCCTCGATGTCGGGCGGAAGGCGAAGAGCAAGCATGAAAGCCTCCATCTATACATGTATAGCAGATTGAGGCCTCGCGCAAACCCAACTCTTTGTATCGATACCCAATTCGTTTGCACCGCTTGCTTGAGCGGGAAAAACGCTCTCGCCGCTTGTCTCCACGGCCGGGCGCAAGCGGCGGGTCGAGCCAGAGCCTGTTGACGGGCGTCCTTTCAGCGCGAAAAACTCTTGGCACCCCCTTGCGCCCGCCGGCCAAACCCGCTAACAGGACCGGCCGGGGTTGGCGGCGCGATGCGACCCCGAACGATTATATATGGCTACCGCCCTGCGAAGAACAAACCGGTGACTGCTGATCGGAGCGGGAGCGGCGGATAGGCCGGAGGACCGAGGGAAATTCCTTGCGTCCCCTCCGGCCGTGTCCTGTCCGAGACTGCCGGCGCGCGAGGCCTTTGGCCGAACGCTTAATTCCGTAAGGCCCCGCAGGGGCTTGGGGCCAGCATAGACGGGGAAGACCGAGTTTTTCAACCGTGGGGCGTTGGCCTGACGGAAAATGCGGTTCGAACCTTCTGTCCGGCGCTGGGTTCGCCCAACTCCGGGGACAGGCGCAAGTCGTCGCGGCGCTCGAGTCGGATGATTCGCGTGGCGCGGCATGTGCAACAGGCGGGCTGAAAACCCGCCGACCGGAGATGAGCCCCGTGGATAGAGCGGAAAAGAAAGAAGCTGTCGCGGCCCTGAACGACGTCTTCTCGAAGACGTCGGTCGTGGTCGTGGCGCACTATTCCGGCTTGACGGTCGCCCAGATGCAACGTCTGCGCAAGCAGATGAAGGCTGCTGGCGCGAGCGTCCAGATCGCCAAGAACCGCCTCGCCCAGATTGCTCTCAAAGGCACGGACGTCGCCTCGATCGGCCCCTTGCTCAAGGGCCCGACCCTGATCGCCCATTCGGCCGATCCGGTGGCGGCGGCCAAGGCAGCCGTGGCTTTCGCCAAGGATCACGACAAGTTCGTGCTTCTGGGCGGGGCCATGGGCAAGACCGCCCTCGACGTCGACGGGGTCAAGGCGCTCGCGACCTTGCCGTCCCTCGACGAGCTGCGCGCGAAACTCCTGGGGCTCATCACCGCCCCGGCGACCAAGCTCGCCCAGCTCTCCACCGCGCCGGCCGCCAAGCTCGCGCGCGTGATCGGGGCCTATGCCGCCAAAGACGCAGCCTGAGCCAGGCACTTCAAAATTCGCAATCCGAACCCATATTAAGGAACTCGCAACATGGCCAATCTGGAAAAGATCGTCGACGAACTCTCCTCGCTCACGGTTCTCGAAGCCGCTGAGCTCGCCAAACTCCTCGAAGCCAAGTGGGGCGTCTCGGCCGCCGCCGCCGTCGCCGCCGCCGCCGCCCCGGCCGCCGGCGCCGCCGCCGCCTCGCCGGTCGAGGAGAAGACCGAGTTCAACGTCGTCCTTGCCGCGGTTGGCGACAAGAAGATCGAAGTCATCAAGGAAGTCCGCGCGATCACCGCGCTCGGCCTGAAGGAGGCCAAGGATCTCGTCGAGGGCGCGCCGAAGCCCGTCAAGGAAGGCGTCTCCAAGGAGGAGGCCGAGAAGATCAAGGCCGCTCTCGAGAAGGTCGGCGCGAAAGTCGAGCTCAAGTGACGAGCGCGCGGGTCCCGTGCGGGCTCGCAAACGGCAAGAGAGGGCGGTCCCGGGCGATTTCGCCCGGGGCCGTTCCGGCGTTTTTGTCCTCTTGCGGGGCGCAGGCGGCTGTGGGGCCGGCGCGCCAGGGCGGAGGAGATCCGGGGGCGTCCGCGGCGCCCCGACGGCCCAGGGGCGATCCCGCCGATCGCCGGTCGGGCTTTCGAGCATTGAGGAACGACATGGCGCAGACATTCACCGGCCGCAAGCGCGTTCGCAAGGTCTTCGGGCACGTCAAGGAAGTCGGCGAAATGCCGAACCTGATCGAGGTGCAGAAGGCGTCCTACGACCAATTCCTCCTGAGGCACGCGCCGAAGGGCGGCCGGCCCAACGAGGGCTTGCAGGCGGTGTTCAAGTCGGTGTTTCCGATCAAGGACTTCGCCGACACCGCGCATCTCGAATTCGTCAAGTACGAATACGAGGACCCGAAATACGACCTCGACGAGTGCCGCCAGCGCGGCATGACCTACGCCGCCCCGCTCAAGGTGACGTTGCGTCTGATCGTGTTCGACGTCGATCCGGAGACCCAGGCGAAGTCCGTCAAGGACATCAAGGAGCAGGACGTCTACATGGGCGACATGCCGCTCATGACGCCGAACGGCACCTTCATCGTCAACGGCACCGAACGCGTCATCGTCTCGCAGATGCACCGCTCGCCCGGCGTCTTCTTCGATCACGACAAGGGCAAGAGCCATTCGTCGGGCAAGCTCCTGTTCGCCGCCCGGATCATCCCCTATCGCGGCTCGTGGCTCGACATCGAGTTCGACGCGAAGGACATCGTCTATGCGCGCATCGACCGGCGGCGCAAGATTCCCGTCACCTCGCTCCTTTACGCGCTCGGGCTCGACGGCGAGGAGATCCTGAAGACCTTCTACCGCACCATCACCTACACCCGGGTGAAGGACGGCTGGCGCGTGCCCTACGATCCGGAGCGGATGAAGGGGCTGAAAGCCTCGGTCGACTTGTTCGACGCCGATACCGGCGAGATCGCCATCGAGGCCGGCCGCAAGCTGACCGCGCGGTCGGCCCGTCAGCTCGCCGAGAAGGGCCTCAAGGCCATACTCGCCGCCGACGCCGACCTCTATGGTCAGTACATCGCCGAAGACCTCTACAATCCGGAGACGGGCGAGATCTACGCCGAGGCCGGCGACGAGATCACCGAGAAGTCGCTCGCGGCGCTGCTCGAGACCGGCTTGACCGAGCTGCCGATCCTCGACATCGACCACGTCAACGTCGGACCCTACATTCGCAACACGCTCAAGGTCGACAAGAACGCCTCGCGCGAGGACGCTCTGTTCGACATCTACCGCGTGATGCGTCCGGGCGAGCCGCCGACCATCGAAAGCGCGGAAGCGATGTTCCAGTCGCTGTTCTTCGACGGAGAGCGCTACGACCTGTCGGCGGTCGGCCGCGTGAAAATGAACATGCGGCTTGACCTCGACGCTCCGGATACGCAGCGCACGCTGCGCAAGGAGGACATTCTCGCGGTGGTGAGGGCGCTGGTCGACCTGCGCGACGGCCGCGGCGAAGTCGACGACATCGATCATCTCGGCAACCGGCGCGTGCGCTCGGTCGGCGAGCTGATGGAGAACCAGTATCGCATCGGCCTTCTCCGGATGGAGCGCGCGATCAAGGAGCGCATGTCGTCGGTCGAGATCGACACGATCATGCCGCAGGACCTGATCAACGCGAAGCCCGCGGCGGCGGCGGTGCGCGAGTTCTTCGGCTCCTCGCAGCTCTCCCAGTTCATGGACCAGACGAACCCGCTCTCCGAGATCACCCACAAGCGCCGCCTCTCGGCGCTGGGCCCGGGCGGGCTCACCCGGGAGCGGGCCGGCTTCGAGGTGCGCGACGTGCATCCGACCCACTACGGCCGCATCTGCCCGATCGAGACGCCGGAAGGCCCGAACATCGGCCTCATCAACTCGCTCGCGACATTCGCGCGCGTGAACAAGTACGGCTTCATTGAAAGCCCCTATCGCAGGGTGCACGAAGGCAAAGTGACCGATGAGGTCGCCTATCTGTCTGCGATGGAGGAGCAGAAATACGCCGTGGCGCAGGCCGACACGCCGCTCGACGCCAACGGCCATCTGACCGGCGATCTCATCGTCTGCCGGCGGGCGGGCGACGTCGTGCTGCTCCCGGCCGACCATGTCGACTACATGGACGTCTCGCCGAAGCAACTCGTCTCGGTGGCCGCGGCCCTGATCCCGTTCCTCGAGAACGACGACGCCAACCGGGCGCTGATGGGCTCGAACATGCAGCGTCAGGCGGTGCCGCTGGTGCGCTCCGACGCGCCGCTCGTCGGCACCGGCATGGAGGCGATCGTGGCGCGCGATTCGGGCGCGGCGATCGTTGCGCGCCGGGCGGGAATCGTCGACCAGATCGACGCGACCCGCATCGTCGTCCGTGCGACGGAGGAGACCGACGCGGCCAAGCCCGGCGTCGACATCTACCGGCTGATGAAGTTCCAGCGTTCCAACCAGTCGACCTGCATCAACCAGAAGCCTCTGGTGAGGGTCGGCGACCGCGTCGAGGCCGGCGACATCATCGCCGACGGACCCTCGACCGATCTCGGCGATCTGGCGCTCGGCCGCAACGTGCTCGTCGCGTTCATGCCGTGGAACGGCTACAACTTCGAGGACTCGATCCTGCTCTCCGAGCGCATCGTCAAGGACGACGTGTTCACCTCGATCCACATCGAGGAGTTCGAGGCGATGGCGCGCGACACCAAGCTCGGGCCGGAGGAAATTACGCGCGACATTCCGAACGTGTCGGAAGAGGCGCTGAAAAACCTCGACGAGGCGGGCATCGTCTACATCGGCGCCGAGGTGCAGGCGGGCGACATCCTGGTTGGCAAGATCACGCCGAAGGGCGAGAGCCCGATGACGCCGGAAGAGAAGCTCCTGCGCGCCATCTTCGGCGAGAAGGCCTCGGACGTGCGCGACACGTCGCTCCGCGTTCCCCCGGGCGTCCAGGGCACCGTCGTCGAAGTCCGCGTCTTCAACCGCCACGGGGTTGACAAGGACGAACGCGCCCAGGCGATCGAGCGCGAGGAGATCGAGCGGCTCGCCAAGGACCGCGACGACGAGCAGGCGATCCTCGACCGCAACGTCTACGCGCGTCTCGCCGAGACGCTCGAGGGCAAGCGCGCCCTGTCCGGGCCGAAGGGCTTCAGGAAGGATCAGGTGCTGACCCGCGCCCTGCTCGACGAGCAGCCGCGCTCGCAATGGTGGACCTTTGCGCTCGAGTCCGACCAGACGATGTCGGAAATCGAGGCGATGCGCAAACAGTACGACGAATCGAAGAAGTCGCTGGAAAGCCGCTTCCTCGACAAGGTCGAGAAGCTGCAGCGCGGCGACGAGCTGCCGCCCGGCGTGATGAAGATGGCCAAAGTCTTCATCGCGGTGAAGCGCAAGATCCAGCCCGGCGACAAGATGGCGGGACGCCACGGCAACAAGGGCGTCGTCTCGCGCATCGTGCCGCAGGAGGATATGCCCTTCCTCGCCGACGGCACACCGGTCGACATTGTCCTGAACCCGCTCGGCGTGCCGAGCCGCATGAACGTGGGACAGATCCTCGAGACGCATCTCGGCTGGGCCTGCGCCGGTCTCGGCCGGCAGGTCGGCGAGGCGGTCGACGCTTATCTGCGCTCGAACGACCCCGAGACCTTGCGCGGCAAGCTCAGGGACATCTACGGCGAGGATGAGACGATCAAGACGCTCGACGACAAGAGCCTCATCGAGCTCGGCCAGAACCTGCGCCGCGGCGTGCCGATCGCAACTCCAGTGTTCGACGGGGCGCGCGAGAAGGACATCGTCGAGATGCTGAAGAAGGCCGGCCTCGATCCGTCGGGGCAGGTGACGCTGTTCGACGGGCGAACGGGCGACGCCTTCGACCGCAAGGTGACGGTGGGCTACATTTACATGCTCAAGCTCCACCATCTGGTCGACGACAAGATCCACGCCCGCTCGATCGGCCCCTACAGCCTCGTCACCCAGCAGCCGCTGGGCGGCAAGGCGCAGTTCGGCGGACAGCGCTTCGGCGAAATGGAGGTCTGGGCGCTCGAAGCCTACGGCGCGGCCTACACGCTGCAGGAGATGCTAACCGTCAAGTCGGACGACGTCGCCGGCCGCACCAAGGTCTACGAGGCGATCGTGCGCGGCGACGACACGTTCGAATCGGGCATTCCGGAGAGCTTCAACGTGCTGGTCAAGGAAATGCGATCGCTCGGCCTCAACGTCGAACTGGCGTCGCTAAAGCGGCTGCCGGAAGAGACGCCGCCGGCCGAGGCTGCCGAGTAGGCGAAGGCGCTCGCGCATGCGGGCGCCGACCTCGAGTTTCACTGCGCGGCGGTCGCGCCGCGATTTCTTCCATGGGTGCGAGGTCGGCGTCGGCTGACGCCGAGCCTCGCGGGAGACGAGAATGAACCAGGAAATCACCAATCCGTTCGCGCCGGTCGCGGCGCCGCAGGCGTTCGATCAGATCCAGATCGCCATCGCGAGCCCCGAGAAGATCCTTTCGTGGTCGTTCGGCGAGATCAAGAAGCCCGAGACGATCAACTACCGCACGTTCAAGCCCGAGCGCGACGGATTGTTCTGCGCCCGCATTTTCGGGCCGATCAAGGACTACGAGTGCCTGTGCGGCAAATACAAGCGCATGAAGTACAAGGGCGTCATCTGCGAGAAGTGCGGCGTCGAGGTGACTCTGTCGCGCGTGCGGCGCGAGCGCATGGGCCACATTTCGCTCGCCGCCCCCGTCGCCCACATCTGGTTCCTCAAGTCGCTGCCCTCGCGCATCGGCCTTCTGCTCGACATGACGCTGAAGGACCTCGAGCGCGTCCTCTATTTCGAATCCTATATCGTGCTCGATCCGGGCCTGACGCCGCTCAAGGACCGTCAGCTGCTCAGCGAGGACGACTATTTGCGCGCGCTCGACGAATACGGCCAGGACAGCTTCACCGCCATGATCGGCGCCGAGGCGATCCGCGAGATGCTGAAGGGCATGAACCTGCAGAAGATCGCCGACGATCTCAAGGTCGAGATCGCCGAATCGAAGAGCGAACTGAAGCCGAAGCGGCTCGCCAAGCGGCTCAAGATCATCGAGGCCTTCATCCATTCCGGCAACAAGCCCGAATGGATGATCATGACCGAGATCCCCGTGATTCCGCCGGACCTGCGTCCGCTGGTTCCGCTCGACGGCGGCCGCTTCGCCACCTCGGACCTCAACGACCTGTACCGCCGCGTCATCAACCGCAACAACCGCCTGAAGAGGCTGATGGAGCTACGCGCGCCCGACATCATCATCCGCAACGAGAAGCGGATGCTGCAGGAGTCAGTCGACGCGCTGTTCGACAACGGCCGGCGCGGACGCGTCATCACCGGGGCCAACAAGCGGCCGCTGAAGTCGCTCGCCGACATGCTGAAAGGCAAGCAGGGACGGTTCCGCCAGAACCTGCTCGGCAAGCGCGTCGACTATTCCGGCCGGTCGGTCATCGTGGTCGGCCCGGAGCTCAAACTCCACCAGTGCGGCCTGCCGAAGAAGATGGCGCTCGAGCTGTTCAAGCCGTTCATCTATTCGCGGCTCGACGCCAAGGGCCTGTCGGCCACCGTCAAGCAGGCGAAGAAGCTGGTCGAAAAGGAGAAGCCGGAGGTATGGGACATCCTCGACGAGGTGATCCGCGAACATCCGGTCATGCTCAACCGCGCCCCGACCCTGCACCGTCTCGGCATCCAGGCGTTTGAGCCGGTGCTGATCGAGGGCAAGGCGATTCAGCTGCATCCGCTCGTCTGCTCGGCCTTCAACGCCGACTTCGACGGCGACCAGATGGCCGTGCACGTCCCGCTGTCGCTCGAGGCGCAGCTCGAGGCGCGCGTCTTGATGATGTCGACCAACAACATCCTGCACCCCGCCAACGGCCAGCCGATCATCGTGCCGAGCCAGGAC
>CAVWVF010000008.1:0-879981 GCA_963758335.1 uncultured Alphaproteobacteria bacterium
GCAGCCACGCCCGTGCGCGGCGGGTCGACGTCACCGACCCCGACGACGTCGAGAGCGCGACGGAGCACGCCGACGCCTCGATGGGCCGGATCGACGCCCTCGTCTGCAGCGCCGGCGTCGCGGGGCCGACCGCGCGCCTGATCGACTATCCGATCGGCGAGTGGAAGCGGGTGTTCGACATCAACGTCAATGGTCTCTTCTATTGCAATCGCTTTGTCGCGCGGTCGATGCAGGCGCGCGGCTACGGCCGCATCGTCAACATCGCTTCCATCGCCGGCAAGGAAGGCAACCCGGACGCGTCGGCCTATAGCGCGTCGAAAGCGGCGGTGATTGGCCTCACCAAGTCGCTCGGCAAGGAGCTCGCCAAGGACGGCGTCACCGTCAATGCGGTCGCGTCCGCGACGATCGAGACGCCGATCCTCGAACAGGTCACGCCCGCCTTCATCGCCTACATGCGCTCGAAGATCCCGATGGAGCGCTTCGGAACCCTCGAGGAGGCCGCCTCGCTCATCCGCTGGCTCGCGAGCCGCGAATGCTCGTTCAGCACCGGGGCCGTGTTCGACCTGTCCGGCGGCCGGGCCACTTATTGACCACCCGCGACCCTGACCGGCGCGCCTTTGGGATCAGACGGCCCGAGCGGCGCGAGGCTTAAGATGTGAAAACGCGCCGAACTGGATCAGGATGCTCCCAGCAGAGGCAGCCCCAGCGCGGCGCCGGCGGCGCGCATGTCCTTATCCAGCGTCGCGAGCGGCAGCCCACGGCGCCCCGCGAGTTCGACATAGGCCGCGTCATAGACGGTCAGCCCAAAGCGATCGGCAAGGTCCAGCATTGCGGCCCAGGCGTTGGAATCCGTCTGATCGTCCACGGAAACATCCAGAAAGGCCAGATCGGCGAGCGCAGCGCGACGAAATTCCGCGTCGATGCGCCCGCGTCGCATTGCGCCGGTCAGGCTGTTTGCGACTTCGAGCCGCCACAGCGACGGGACAACCGCGCCATGATCGGCGACCACGTCGAAGACAACTCGGATGGGGTCCGTGGTTTCGTCGGCATAAATCCAGGCCAGCGTCGCCGAGCTATCGAGCACGAGACTCACGGGCGGCCTTCGTCCCGATAGGATTTCCATTCCGCCCAATCAAAGCGGCCGAGTTTTCGTGCTTCGGCGCGTTCGCGAATGCGCTGAAGGGCGGCGCGGGCTTGCTCGCGGCTGCGCGTGGGGCGTGCGGGCACCAAGCGCGCGACCTCCCTGCCGTGTCGGGTGATCATGACTTCCTCACCCCCCTCCACAAGATCGAGCAACTGCCCGAGCTTGTTCTTCGCCTCGAAGGCCCCAACTTCTCGCATCGGCTTGACCATTTAAGCTAGACTGGCCTAGCTTATCGAAGGATCGGCGCGATATCCAGACTGTTTTGCGCCACGGCGCAATCCACCGGCGAAAGGGCAGGCGGACTGCCGTCATTTCATCGCGCGCGTTCGCGTTACCCGGGTGGACGAACTGAGCGACCAAGACCAAGCGTCGAGGCAGGCCGGCGGACTCGAGGAGTCGTTGCGGCGTCTTGGCCTGTTGGCGACCGGAGGGGCCGCCATGGTCAGGCCCCTCCCCGGCGGCGTCTCGTCCGACATCGGCCTCGTCGAGGCTGGCGGGCGGCGCTTCTGCGTCAAGCGGGCGCTGCCGAGGCTCAAGGTCGCCGCTTTGTGGGAGGCGCCGGTCGGGCGCAATGCGGCGGAGGCGGCCTATATGCGCGCGGTCGCGCGCTGGCTTCCGCGCGCCGTTCCGCGGGTCCTCGCCGAGGATCCGGACGCCGGCCTCTTCGCGATGGATTACCTGCCGCCCGAACGCTTTCCTCTGTGGAAGGCCGAGCTGCTCGAGGGGCGGGTCGATCAAGACTTCGCCGCCGCTGTCGGGCGCGACCTCGCGCTGATCCACGCGAAGAGCGCAGCCGACCCGGACGTTCGGACGGCCTTCGACCATGACCAGACGTTCGAGGCGATCCGCATCGAGCCCTATTTGCGCGCGACCGGAAGGGCGCATCCAAAACTCGCCGCCCGGCTTGGCTCGCTTGCCGAACTCACGCTTTCGACCAAGCGGGCGCTGGTCCACGGCGACGTCAGCCCGAAGAACATCCTCGTCGGGCCGGACGGGCCGGTCTTTCTCGACGCGGAATGCGCCTGGTTCGGCGACCCGGCTTTCGACATCGCCTTCTGCCTCAACCATCTTCTCCTCAAGGCGCCCGCGAGGGCGTCGGCAAGGCGCCCTATCTCGCTGCCTTCGCGGCGCTCGCCGGCGCCTATTTTGCCGGCGTCGACTGGGAAGAGCCGAGCGGCCTCGAGGCGCGCGCCGCCGGCCTTCTGCCGGCTTTGTTCCTCGCCCGAATCGACGGCAAGTCTCCGGTCGAATATCTGACCTGCGACAGCGATCGCGAGGCGGTCAGGCGTTGCGCCGCGCCGTTGATCGCAGCGCCACCGCGAACGGTCGCCGCCGTCGCCGAAGCCTGGAGCCGCGCTCGATGAGCGACACCGTCATCCAATCCGTGAGCGCGCGGCGGGTGTGGGATTCGCGCGGCCGTCCGACGGTGGAAGCGGAAATCGCGCTCAGCGACGGGTCGGTCGGGCGCGCGATCGCTCCCGCCGGCGCGTCGCGCGGCAGCCGCGAAGCGGCGGAGAAGCGCGACGGCGGGGCGCGCCTCGGCGGGCTCGACGTCCAGGGCGCCCTCGAAGGAATCCGGACCGAGATCGCGCCCGCCCTCACCGGCGCCGATCCATTCGACCAGGCCGCGCTCGATGCGGCGCTTGTCGCGCTCGACGGCTCGGACACTCTCTCCCGGCTCGGCGGCAACGCGCTGACCGCGGTTTCGCTCGCGGCTCTGAACGCCGCCGCGGCGAGCCGCAAGCTTCCGCTTTGGCGCACGCTCGCCGGCGACGGCCCTACGCTCATTCCACTGCCGGAAATCCAGATTTTCGGCGGCGGCGTCCACGCCGGACGGCGGACCGACGTGCAGGATTTCATGGTCGTCGCGCCGCCCGCCCAAAATTTTGCCGAAGCGCTGGAGATCACGGCCGAGGTCTATCACGCCGCCGGCCGGATCATGGACGAGCGCGGTCTCGTCGTGGGCGTGGCCGACGAGGGCGGCTGGTGGCCGGCCTTCTCGAGCAACGAACAGGCGCTCGACGCGCTGATGCTGGCGATCGAACGCGCTCGCCTGACGCCGGGCGACGACGTCGCCATCTCGCTCGACGTCGCCGCATCGGAATTCGGCCGTGGCGGACGCTATCAACTCGGCCTCGAGAAGCGCGAACTCGACCGGGACGGGCTCGCCGAATTGCTGCTCGGCTGGTGCGCGCGCTACCCGATTGTGTCGATCGAGGACCCGTTCGCCGAGGACGACGTCGCCGGCTTTCAGCGCTTCATGGCGGCGATCCGAGACCGCGTCCAGATCATCGGGGACGACCTCCTCGCCACCAACGCGGCGCGCGTGGCGGAAGCGGCGCGCGGAGGCAGCGCGAACGCGGTCCTGATCAAGGTCAATCAGGCGGGCACGGTGACCAGGGCCAAGGAGGCCCTCGACCGAGGCCTGCGCGAAAAGTTCGGCACGATCGTCTCCGCGCGCTCCGGGGAAACCGAGGACGTATCGATCGCGCATCTCGCGGTCGGCTGGGGCGCCGGGCAGCTCAAGGTCGGCTCCTTCGCCCGGTCCGAGCGCATGGCCAAATGGAACGAAGTCCTGCGCATCGAGGAGGCGCTCGGCGCAAGGGCGCGCTTCGCGGGGCTCGACGGCCTGCCGGCGCGCAGACGGGGGGCCCTGCGGCGAAGCGCGGCAGTGCGGGAGGGGGCGAGACCCACTTGAACGGTGCGCGCGCCGATCGAGACGCTGTCCCTGACCTCGTCGGTCGCTAAGTAGGGCTTGCGGAAGGACGCCCCTCTCCAGACAGGCAACGGACCGCGGCTACAACGGAAGCGCGCGCAACGCGGTGTCGCCCACCGTAATCTCACCGATCTGCGCGGTCCATCTGAGTCCGAAGCCCGATATTCTATCGACTAACCCGTGGCATTTCTTAAATTTCTCTCCAGTCGATATTTTGCCACCGGCACGGCGCAGGATCGGTTAACGCCCACTTTTCGCAATAAGCGGGTCATTGAAAACGGGCTCGCTGGCGCGTGGGCCGCACTGGGGATGTCCCGCCGTCTGTTGAAATTGTCGAAGCGGTCGTTGCGCATTGAAATTTACGCTGCCTCGGTGATTTGAACAAGCGCCTGGTCGGAAGGCGGCTGTTGGCCTTGCTTTGCAAGAGCAGCGCGCAGAGCCGGCAGATGCTTGTATGCCTTCAATCGACGGAAGCCCTTGGTTGCTTCCTGCATGGCGGCGGCGGCCCATCGCAGGGCCATCGAGGGCGAGCGCCAGTATTTGGCGTTGCGGCAGACCCTGCGCACCGTGCCCATGACATTCTCGATGATGTTGGTGCAAGCGAGCGAGCGGCGCAGTTCGCGAGGGAGGCCGAGCCTTGTGACGGTGAGCATCTCGTCGATCCCTTCCAGGATCGAAGCGGAAACGCCGTTCCAGTCCCGTTCGAGACGGCGGGCGAGATTGCGAATGAGCGCTTCGGCCCTTTCGGCGTCGTCCATTTCCCAGGCTTGCCGCAAGACGCGCCGCACCGAAGCGTGCATCGATTTGGGCAACCGCTCCAGAATGTTGCGCGCCTTGTGAATCTGGCAACGCTGGATCGCCGCATCGCGTCCAAAGGTGCGGCGGATCGCCTTGGACAGCGCCTTCGCGCCATCGATGATGAACAGGCGTCGCACGGTTGGATCGAGTCCGCGCTCGACGAGATTGTCGATGAGCGCCTGCACCGTCGTGGCGTTTTCGGTCGCGCCCTCGACGAGGCCGAGCGGATGTTTGTCGCCGTTCGCGTCGACGCCAATCGCCGCGACGAGGAGCATATCTTCATCCATGTGAATGCCGTCGATCTGGATCGCCAGCAGATCGAGATCGTCAAGCCTGGTTTCCATCCACGCCTTCATGCGCGCCGCCGACAACGTCACGAAGCGTCGGGAGGTCGCCGACTTCGACAGCCCCGCTCCGTCGGACGCCGGAACGTCTCCCTCGGGCAGTCGGACCGAACACTTGAAACGCCGCGTCGAGACATTGATCAGCATCTGGTTCATCGCCCATTTGCCGAGCAAGTCTTCGCTGACGGCGTTCTCCCAACTCGGCAGTACGCGCTCGGCCCCGTCGAGCCCGCGAACCCGTGGACGCTCGATCTCGACCTTGCCACCGTGAAAGCCGATCTTGCCCTTGGTCCGCCCCCAGCGGTGCGCCTGGCGTCGCTCACCCCGCTCGTGGCGCTCGCCACAGGCCGCTGTCGCATCCTGCTCCAGCATCTCGCTCAGCGTCTCGAGCCCGGCGGCAAGACAAAAGCGTTCAAAGCTCGCCGACATGCTCGCCAGCGCCTCGGCCTTCAACGCATAGGTGGGAATCGCGGTCGACGTGGTATGCTTCTTCATGGCGTTGCTTTCCTTTCGTGGAATCAGCACCCCGAGCCTAAAGGCTCAAGGCGAGCAACGCCGCTCCTCCCTTTTCAACATTCCTCGGGACATCCCCGCCGCACTTGCGAGCGCGGCCACGATCCCATGCGCCCGCCGGGCGACCCGGTTACGCCTGATCTCACACCCGGCGCGTCTCGGCAAGTTGATCGCAGGCCTCGTCGACCAGCGCCTTGAACTTCGGCAGGGCGTCGAGCGCCCGCGCCTCGGCCGCGTCGAGCGACGCATCGAAATCCGCGGGGAGCGGCTTCGTCTCGATCATCAACTCGCCGATGAGCCACAGCCAGTCCCGGGTCGAGCGGATCGGCTCGATCAGCTCGTCCACCCGGTCGCTCATGCCGTCGTTCAGTCCGCCGCTGGCCTCCATGACATAAGCGATGCCGGTCAGGAACTCGCAGAGCGCGCATGCGCTCCCGTACTTTGCGCGATCTTGGGTCACGGGCTTGCCTCCTCGGGCTTTGGCCTCCTCAGCCTTCGCGCCCGCCGCGCCGCCCCATGCACCGCCTCGACTTTTCATGGACCGCGTGACGGCCGCTTCGAGATCGTTCGGCGTCGCCGTCTTTCTCGGGACGGCGCGCCGAAGTCTCGTTTATACGAAATTATTACCCGTCTCCGCCATGCGACTTATAGTCGCCCCAAGCTTTGGCCGCGGCGATTGCCTACCCGCCGTCCGTCGTCAGCGCCCATCCGTCGCCCTTAAGCCAGACGCCCTCGCCTGGCTCGGCACCGAACCGCAGCCAGCTCACCTGATACGCGCCGCCGCGGCGGAAGGCCTCGTCGAGCTTGCGGCCCATCTCTTTATCCTGCGCGCCTTCGCAGGCGATGAACACCACGTCGCTGATCAGCCGGGCTGGCCAAGCCTGCGACTCCTCCTTCGGCCGCGTGACGAGCAGCATGGCGCCGCTCGAATGCGCCGCCTGAAGCGGGAACAGGAGCCGCCCGCCGGGCTTCAACACGTCGAGCCAGGCCCGCGGCGGATGCGAGGCGGCCGCGTTGACATAGATCGCGTCGGCCTTCGGCACATCCTCGCCGACCCCCGAACGGGCGCGAACCTCGACCTGCGGGAAGCCGGCCAGATTGTTCCGCGCGCGCTCGGCGATGTCGGCCTCGATCTCGTAGGCGACGACCTTGCCGGTCGGGCCGACGAGATGGGCGAGGATGGCCGTGTAATAGCCCGCCCCCGCCCCGATCTGCACGACCGTGTCGCCCTCCCTGAGCGCGAGCGCCTCGATGCTCATCGCGTGCAGGGACGGCTGGCCGTTGTTGATCCTCCGCCCGGCGTCGATCACGACCAGGACGTCGTCGTAGAGGCTGGCGAGATCGTCCTGGCCGGCGCGGCTGAACAATCCGCCTGACACCCGCCACGGCGGCGGGCCGGAAAAGTCCTCGCGCGGCACGGCGGCGAAGGCGGCCTCGACGCGGGAATCGGCGAGTCCGGCGCGGCGCGCGATCGAGGCGGCGTAGGCTTTGCGAAGTCTTGCGGACCGGTTCGGCATTTGAGCGCCCGACGGCTCTTTTGTCCCGCCAGATTTCCACGTCCTGCTCGGCGCCGCAACGGATATGCAAATTTTGCGCTTGCCTCCTTCCGAAGCTCCGCCGCATCACTCAACGCCGACCTGCTCGAGTTCATCAGAAGCTGACTCCTGACGCAGCGCCCCCTCCACCCGCCCTGCGGGCGGTCCCCCTTCCCCATTGCATGGGGGAGGAAAGGCGCGGCGGCGTGCTGGAGGGGGAGCGAACAAATGGAGAGAACGATGGCCCCTGCCCTCGAGGGCGGCTGCGCCTGCGGGCGGATGCGCTACCGGCTCGCGTCGAAGCCGATGTTCGTCCACTGCTGCCACTGCCGCGACTGCCAGCGGCAGACCGGCAGCGCCTTCGTGATCAACGCCCTGATCGAGACCGACCGGGTCGAGAGGCCGATCGGCGAGACGGAGGCCGTTCCGGTTCCGACCGACAGCGGCCGGCCGCATGTCATCCATCGGTGCCCGGTCTGCAAGATCGCCGTCTGGAGCCATTACGGCGGCGTTCTGCCGTTGAGCTTCGTCCGGGTCGGGACGCTCGACGAGCCCTCGGCGGCGCCGCCGGACGTCCACATCTATACGCGCTCCAAGCTGCCGTGGATCGCGCTGCCCCCGGACGTTCCCGCTTTCGAGGCCTATTATGACCGGAAGGCGTTGTGGCCGGTCGACAGCCTCGCCCGGCGCAAGGCGATTTTCGGATAGCGCGATGGGCGGGCCGCAGCGTCTCTATCGAAGCGTCGCGGCCGCCGCCGCGCTGCTCGCCGCGACCGTGGCCGTCGCTCAGGACGCGGCGCTGGCCAACAGTCTCGTCGATCTTCGCCGCCAGTTCGGCGGCTGCCTTTCGCGAACGCCGCTCGGCGCGAACGGCTCGATTGTGACGATCGCCTTCATGATGAGGCGCGACGGCTCGATCTTCGGAATGCCGCGGATCACCTATTCCCGCCTCGAAGGCGATGCCGAGGCGCGCGAGCGCTTTCTCGAGGACGCGGAGCGCGCGGTCAACTCCTGCCTGCCGCTGAAGGTGACGCCGGCCCTCGGCGCGGCGATCGCCGGCGGATCTTTTCGATCACGCTCGGGCGGGAGAAGCCGGCGAGGGCGATTTAGAACGACGTAAGTGGCGACTCCGACACCATAGCGGACGGCGGCGCGCAGTCCGTCGAGTCCGGCGGGTATGCCGATGTCACATACGACTACGGGTATCAGGACGTCCTTTCGGGCGGCGAGACGGTTTACACTTCCGCGATCGGGGGCCCAGTATGTGAATAGTGGCGGCTACGCCTACTACACCGTCCTGTCAGCCGGCGAAGGCGTGGTCTCAGGCTGGGCGGGCCGGCTGCCCCCAGGACTTCAGCGAGAAAACCATCAGCGACGCCGCGATCAAGGCCAGGCCAAGGAAAAACATGGGATCGACGGCAAAATGCAGGTCGGCAATCCACCATGACATGGCGAGCGAGATCAAGGCGGTGAGCGCCGGGACCAGATTCCAGAACATCGTGACGAAGCCATTGTCGCCGCCCGTCACGGTCAGCGTGATCTGATAGAGGATGCGGCCGACCGACGCGGCGATGATCGTGCCGGCGATCATGAGGGCGACGGCGACGAACTGAGCGTCGAACTCGAGCTCGGAGCGGCGGTACAGGATGAAGACCGTCGCCGGGATCAGGACGACGTTGGCGACGAAGAAATTCGCCGCGACCGCGGCCGATTCCTCGTATTTCGCGAACCATCTGCCGATCAGGGTTCCACCGAGCGCGGAGCCTATGGGCACGGGGATGATGTATATCCAGCTGCCATGCAGCAGGTTATCGGCCAGTTGGCCCATCGTCGGCCTGGCGGCGTCGCCGGCCTGGCTCCAGGCGACCGCCATCGCCCCGACGAACGCGCCGAGGAAACAGGCGAAAAACACCGCCGGCGAAACCGGGATCGGGACCCTTGAGATGATGAGCGCCACCATGGCGGCCCAGAAAGGCGACAGGTTCAGGATCGCCGAGACGATGATCGGATGGGCGTTGCTGAGACCGAAGTTGTAGAGCAGCAGACCGCTCATGCCGATCGCGAAGATGACCGCCAGTTTTCCATAATTCGAGGCGTCCCCGAGCAACGCGACGAAGTCGCGACGGCTGGACGGGCGAAACGTCACCAGCGGAATCGAAATCAGGAGCGCGATCTGGGTCAGGCACACGAACTGCATCGTCGTGAGGCGCCTGGCGGCGAGAAAGGAAAACGGCTCCTGTGTCGCCAGCAGAAAAGCGGTGGCGAGCGAGAGGAAACTGCCGAGTCTGTAATTCGGGGGCGCGGAATTCGGCATGCGAGGGATCCGAGGCCGGCTACGGAGTTTAGCAAGAATAGCAGCGGGTGGGCGCGTCACGCGTCGCGGAAGCCGCCTGTCTTGCAAGCATGCTCAGAGTTATCGAATTGCCTCGCCGGCTCAGGCCGATCATGAAGCCCCGCACGTTCAGCCCCTCGACATACTCGGCGCCTGCGTACCAGACCCACGATCGGCGAAGCCTGTCAACGCCGAACGTGACGGAGCGGCCCGACGCCCCTATCGTAGGGGCCCGGCCATCGAACAGGACAGCCCCATGCTGGCGCGCAGACTCGCCCTGGCGATCGCCTTGATGGCCGGCCTGATCGGCTCGCAAGGCCCCGAATTCGCCCAGCAATATCGCCAGCGCGCCGGCGGGGCGCTCGACGAGCTCCGGCGGATCGTGGCCGGGTTCGACGCGGAGGCGGCGGGCGAAGGCCTGACGCCGCCCGAGGGCGTCAAGCGCCTCGAAGCCGAAAGCGATCCCCTCGCCCGCCGGCGCGGCGAGGACATGGAGCGAACGATCGAGCGGGCCAATCGGCTCGAGGCGCAGCTCGCGGCGATGGCCTCCGCCGGCCCGCTGAAGCGCCTTTATGTGATGATCGAGGACTTCGATCCCGGGATCGCGCGAAACACGCTCGACAATTACGAGCCCGCCGCGCCGCTGACGTTCGAGGCCCTCGTCGCCGCCGTCGTCGCCGCGCTCTTCGGCTGGACGGCGACCCATCTATTCGCCTGGCCGTTCCGCCGCCGGTCGCGCCTTCGGACGCAGATTGTGCGCTGAATAGCAAGTGGGTCCTCTGTCTCCCTGCCCGCTACTCGCCCGCTCGACCTACCCCCGAACCCGCGAGCCGCCACCGCTGTTGCGTGGTTGCCGGCCAAAGGCGCCCCGCCCATCGCAGCCGGCCATGAAACCAACGATGACCGATCGCACCCGCTCGGCCGACCAGGGCCAAATCCCCGCGGAGGGGCGGTAAGCGACCTCACGAGGCGAGCCGGTCGAGCATCCGCTGCGTGATGAGGGTCACGCCATTGGCCGTGCGGCCGAAGCGCCTGGCGTCGAGTTCCGGATCGTCGCCGACGACGAGCCCGTCGGGAACCGCCGCTTCGCCGCAGACGATGGCGCGGGTCAGCCGGACGTGGCGGCCGATCTGCGCATAGGGCAAAATCACCAACTCGCGAACTGTCGAGCACGAGTTGACGCGCGCGCCCGTGAACAACAGCGAGCGGTTGATTGAGGCGCCGGAGACGATGCAGCCGTCGGCCAGCAGAGAAGAAACCGCCATGCTGCGGCGCCTGTCGAGGTCGTCCACGACCTTGGCCGGGGCGCGATCTCGCCATAGGTCCAGATCGGCCAGTCGCGGTCGAAAAGGTCGAGGTGGGGCACGGTGTCCGTGAGATCGATGTTGGCCTCCCAATAGGCGTCCACCGTACCGACGTCCCGCCAATAGGCGGCCGCTTCGTCACTCGAGATGACGCAGGACTCCGAAAAGAAGTGCGTGACAGCTTTGCAATTTTCGACGAGATACGGAATGACGTCATTGTCGAGATCGTGCGCGGAGCTCGGGTCGGCGGCGTCGCGCTCGAGTTGCTCGATGAGAAATCTCGTCCCGAACGCGTAGACGCCCATGCCGCACAGCAAAGCGTTCGGTTTGGCCGGCGTCGGCGATGGAGTCTCGGGCTTCTTGACGAACGATCGAATACGGCCGTTTTCATCGGCCTCGACGATGGGCAAGCGCCGCGCCTGCTCGATCGAGGCCTCCAGGCAGCCGACCGTCACGTCCGCGCCGGACTCGACGTGCTGGCGAAGCATCTTTTCGTAATCCATCTTGTAGACGTGGTCGCCGGCGAGGATGACCGTGAATTGCGGCGCATATCTCTCGATAATGTCGACGTTCTGATAGACTGCGTCGGCCGTGCCAATTCGCGCCGGCTCCGAGACGCGCTGCGCGGCCGGCAGGATGTCGAAGCTCTCGTTGCGCTCGGGTCGGAGAAAATTCCAGCCGCGCTGCAGATGGCTGATGAGACTGTGCGCCTTGTATTGCGTGGCGACGGCGATGTGACGGATGCCGGAATTCAGCGCGTTGGATAAGGGGAAATCGATGATTTGCCACTTTCCGCCGAAGGGAACGGCCGGCTTGGCGTGCCAGTCCGTCAGCTCCATCATTCGCCTGCCCCGGCCGCCGCACAAAACAAACGCCATCGCATGCCGGGCATGGGGCTCGTCCTCGGCCGAGTTCGCGGACCGTCCCCAGATGCCCACCCGCTGTTCCTCCCCTTTCGTTAACTCTCTCTCGACGGCCCGAAGCGGTCGGCGGCTCCGCGACCGCCGATGGCGCCGGCGTCAGGAGGGCGCGCTATCGGGATTGACCACCGACGACACCGGGCGAATTGAGATCGCTATTGCGATCCGCCCGCCTCGACGGACCGGCGCCGGCTTCCCATTGCCGGTCTTGGACAGCGGCCTGTCCCGGACGATCGCTGCCGCGCAGCGAGCTCTGACCGGAGAAGGTCTCTTGCAGGCGTCAGCTTTGCAAGGTCCGCTGATCGTGCTCTTCCGCAGCACGTACAGCGATTTCGTTCCGGACTCCGATCACGCCGGGCACCCCGAGTGCGGTCGCCTCCGCGCAGGACTTCTGGTAGGCCCGTTCGACAACTCCGTGCAACGTAACCAAGCCGTCCTCGACTTCCGCGGACACCCTGTAACGGGGAACGGCGAGAGTCCAATGAAGCGCATTTGCGACCTCGGCGCGGATATCCGCCATGGCGCGACCTCCCTGTAATTGCACGTCAAACTGACGCAAGTTCCGCTCTAAAATTTCCGGTGGTTGTCTGTGGCAAGTTCGATGCATCGCCGGAAACGGGTCCACTCGATCTCGGACCGCCTCATGACGACGCCGGCCCGTCAGGACATAGAATTTCATGGATCCGACCGCCGTCAATGCAGCGCAGCAATGATTTGATAAATAAATTCGATAGAAAAAAGAATACATGCGTTTATTAAGATTTGGTGTGCAACTGACTACAACTATTAGTATACATTTTGACGCCGGCGCGCCGCTGATCGATGTGCTCCGTCGACCGTCCGCGACGCGCTTGGTGATTCCGTCGCTTTCGGGCCTTTGAGCGCTAGGCGCGCGTTGGATGAACTTATGACGTCAACAATTTGATATATCTATGCTATTCAATTGTGTTCTCTTTTTGTTCTTGACAAACCGGCGGTCAACGCTATAGTTTTGTTGATGATCGCGCCCCCGAAAGGAGGCGATTAACCTGACCGTGGAGGAAAGCGCCGATGACCGACGAACCCGAATCCCCCTCGAAGCGCCGCGCCTCGACCGTGTTTCGCGTCTCGGCGCGCGAGGCGCAAGCGGCTTCGCGCGAGGCCCTGTTCGAGGCTCTGGCCTCCGGCTTCACCCACCAGCAGATCGCGGAAGCGCGCGGCGTCAGCGCGCGGACGATCAGGCGCGAGATCGACCGCGCCGTGGAGGAAAAGCGGCTCGACGCGCCGGACCGTTACGTTCATCTTCAGGTCAGGAGACTCACCAAGGCGCTCCGCGCCGCCGACGCCCGGATCGATCGCGGCGACATGGCGGCGGTCGCGCCATTCTTGAAGGTCGTCGCCGCGCTCGATCGCTATCATGGCCTCAAGGAGCCCTTCCGGCCGTCGCAGCGCGCGCGCCGCGCGATTCCTCCCGATCCCGCCCCGCCGCTGGCGCTGCCCTGCCCCGCCCCCGCCCTCGACGACCTTGCGCCCGAGGTCGAGTGACAGAGTGACAGATTTTGGGTAATCGGGGCAAATTTCCGGGCGGAAGGGGGAGTCAAGCGTCGGAAAGTATGATTTAAGCTGGGGATGTCCGTTGATTTGGGTGATCCGCTTGAGCGCATGACGCCGGCCGAGCTCATCGGCCTGGTTCGCACTTTGATTGGCGAAGTGACCCGCTTTCAGGCGGAGTACGAGAAGGTGAGCGGGGCGTTGGCCAAGCTGAGGGTCGAGCATCAGGCGGTCAAGGACGAACTGGCGCGATTGAAGAAACTGCCGCCGCGGCCGCCGCAGAAACCCTCGGGGATGGACAAGGCGACGGACCGACCGGATTCGCAAGCGAACGCGCCCAAGGGCGGGCGGTCGACGCAGCGGCGCGGCAGCAACCTGGACAAGCTGACGGTCACGCAAACCATCGAGGTGAAGGTCGACGCGCCAGCGGGTTCCCGCCACAAGGGCTACGAAGAGATCGTCGTTCAGGACTTGGTTCTGAATCCTTTGGTGACCCGCTATCGGCGCGAGCGCTGGCAAACGCCGGATGGGAAGACTCTGATCGCGCCGCTCGATCCCGGGATCGTCGGTGGCTATGGCCCGCATCTTCAGCGCCTGATCTTGATGCTGCACTTTCAGGGACAGATGACCTGCGAGCGGATTCTGGCGCTGCTGAACGGCGTCGGCGTGGTGATTTCGAAACGCCAGGTGGTGCGCCTGCTGGCCGCCAAGCTCGAGACGTTCCGCGCTGAGGACGCCGAGGTGCTGAAGACCGGATTGAGCAGCGCTTCCTTCGTCACGGTCGACGACACCGGCGCCCGCCATCGAGGCAAGAGCGGCGTGACGACCCAGATCGGTTCCGACAGCTTCACCACGTTTCGAACCGGCCCGAGCAAGTCCCGCCTGGCGTTCCTGCGCAATCTCCTGGGCGGCGCGGCCTCTTACGTGGTCAACGAGGCGGCGCTCGTCTACATGCGGGCTTGCAATCTGAGCCTCAGCCTCATCGACACGCTCGCGGGCCATCCGACGCGGCTTTTTGCGTCTCACGAAGACTGGACGAGCCATCTGAACGCGCTCGGATTCGCCGATCTCAGGATCACCCCCGATCCGGTGCGGGTCGCCAGCGAGGGTGCTCTGTGGGGCGCCGTTCGCGAGCAAGGCCTGCTCGGCCAAGCCATCGTCGTGTCAGACGGCGCCGGCCAGTTCCGCGTCGGCGAACACGCCTTGTGCTGGGTGCACGCCGAACGCCTGGTCCACAAGCTCATCCCCGCCAACGACAAGCAGCGCAACGCGATCGAGGTCGCACGGCGCATGATCTGGTGGTTCTATCGCGCCTTAAAAGAATACAAGCTCGCCCCGAGCCTCGAGAAAGCCGAGCGTTTGCGGGCGCAGTTCGACCGCATCTTCAACCGCTCCAGAACCGGCTACGCCACCCTCGACAGCCTGCTCAGGCGCCTCTTTCGCCTCAAGGACGATCTCTTGCGCGTCCTCGACCATCCCCATATTCCGCTGCACACCAACGCCTCGGAAAACGACATCCGCGTCTTCGTCACCAAGCGCAAAATCTCCGGCGGGACCCTCAGCGACAGAGGCCGCGACGCCCGCGACGTCATGCTCGGGCTCGCCAAGACCTGCAGGAAGCTCAAAATCCCCTTCTTCGACTATCTCGGCGCTCGCCTCGCCATTCCAGGCCCCGAAATCCCCGATCTCGCAACTCTCGTCAGGCCCGCCCCAAGCTAACGCCGCCCGGAAATTCGCCCCGGTTACGATTTTGGCGCCTAACGCGTTGAAATCGCTCGCTCGCTGCCAGGATTCTTCAGTCGGCAAAAGGGCGGGTGGCGAGTAGCGAGCAAGGGGCTCCATTCGCCATTCGCCGCCCGCTAACCCTCGAATCGGTTGTTCTTCGGAAAGCCCTTCGGCGGCAGGCGGCCGGCTTCGGCGCGGTTGCCGATCCATTCGTCGAGCTCGGGCTTCGTGACGGTGAAGGTGCGGCCGGCGGAATCGCGCCACGAAAGGCCCTCGGCGACGGAAAAGACTCTCGCGTCGGACACGCCGCCGTCCTTGTAGCGCTGGAGCCGCGTGCCCTTGCCGCGCGCCATCTCGTTGAGCTGCGAGGCCGGGAACACCAGGAGCTTGCGGTTCTCCCCGATCACCGCGGCATGGTCGCCGTTCGCCGGGACGATCAGCGCCGCCCTCGCCTTGCCGCCGACGTTGAGCACCGACCGCCCCTTGCGGGTCGAGGACAGAAGATCGTCCTCGCCGACGATGAAGCCGTTGCCGTCGGAGGCGACGATGAGCCGCTTGGCCCCGGGCGCGTAAGGCCAGACGGCGACGATGGCGGCGCTCTCGTCGATATCGGCCATGAGGCGGATCGGCTCGCCCTGCCCGCGTCCCCCCGGCAGCTTGGACGCGTCGAGCGTGAACACCTTGCCGTCGCTCGCGAGCACCAGGATTTTGGAAGTCGTCTCGGCGAAAAACGACGTCGCGAGGGCGTCGTCGGCCTTGAACGCGGCGGCCGAGAGGTCGGCGACCTGGCCTTTCAAGGCACGGATCCAGCCTTTCTGCGAGACGACGACGGTCAAGGGCTCGCGCTCGATCATCGCCTCGGCGAGATCGGCCACGACGTCCGGGGCCGCCTCGAAGCTGGTGCGCCTGCGGCCGAGCCTCGTGTCGGGGCCGAACTTCTTTTTGACGTCGCGGACTTCGACGGCGATCATCTGCCACTGCTTCTTTTCGCTCGCGAGCAGCAACTCGATCGACGCCTTCTCCTTGGTGAGATCGTCCTGCTCCTTGCGCAGCGCCATCTCCTCGAGCCGACGCAGGCTCCTCAGGCGCGTGTCGAGGACGTAGACGACCTGCGGCTCGCTGAGATCGAAGCGGGCCTTCAGCGCCTCCTTCGGATCCTCCTCTTCGCGGACGATGCGGATCACCTCGTCGAGGTTGAGGAAGACGACGATCATGCCGGCGACCAGCTCGAGCCGCTTGTCGATCGCAGCGAGGCGATGGCGCGAGCGCCGGACGAGCACGACGCGGCGGTGGTCGAGCCATTGCTGCAGGGCCTCCCGGAGCGACACGACTTTCGGCGTCACGCCGTCGACCAGCACGTTCATATTGACCGAGACGCGCGTCTCGAGCTCGCTCGAGCGGAAGAGCGACTCCATCAGCGTCGCGGGCTCGACCGCGCGGCTTCTCGGCTCGAGCACGATGCGCACGTCCTCGGTCAATTCGTCGCGCACGTCGGCGAGCAGCGGAAGCTTGCGCTCGTTGAGGAGATTGGCGATCTGTTCGATCAGGCGCGACTTCTGCACGCCGTAGGGGATTTCGGTGACGACCGCGGCCCACCCGCCGCGGCCGGCATCCTCCCTCTTCCAGCGGGCGCGCAGGCGAAAGGCGCCGCGGCCGGTCCGGTAGGTCTCGAGGATCGCGGCCTTGCCGTCGATCACCACGCCGCCGGTCGGAAAGTCGGGGCCCCGAACGAACTCCGTGAGCGTCTCCGTCCCGGCCTCGGGATGGGCGATCAGATAGAGCGCCGCGTCGCAGAGCTCGGCGATGTTGTGCGGCGGAATCGAGGTCGCCATGCCGACGGCGATGCCCTGCGCGCCGTTCGCGAGCAGGTTCGGCACGGCCGACGGCATGACGATCGGCTCCCGCGCGTCGCCGGAGTAATTGTCCCGCCAGTCGACCGAATCCTCGTCGACGCCCTCCATCAGGAGACGCGCGACGTCGGTCATGCGGGCTTCGGTGTAGCGGTAGGCGGCGGCGTTGTCGCCGTCGATGTTGCCGAAGTTGCCCTGGCCCTCGATGAGCGGATAGCGCGAGGAAAAATCCTGGGCGAGGCGCACCAGGGCCTCGTAGATCGCCTGGTCGCCGTGCGGATGGAACGAGCCCATCACGTCACCGACGATCTTCGCGCATTTCTTGAACGCCGTGCCGGGGTCGAGCTTGAGGATATGCATACCGTAGAGGATGCGGCGATGCACCGGCTTGAGGCCGTCGCGCGCGTCCGGCAGCGCCCGGCCCATGATGGTCGAAAGGGCGTAGGCAAGATAGCGTTCCTCGAGCGCATCGCGCAGGCTGACGTCGATCGGGGCCGAGGGCGGCGGGGGCGGCGGAGCGGCTTTGGCCATGGGCCGGGGTTAGTTTGTTCGACAAGTCGCGGCAAGGGCGGAGAGTCGACGCGTCCCCAGCGAAAAGACCGCCCGGAGGCGGCCTTTTGGCGTGTCGGCTGAAGACCAGGGCCGCGCCGTCGCGAGCGAAAGAACGTCGTATCGGGTCGCCGAAATGCGACCTCGGGTTCACGGTTTCGCCCCGATGAGGCGCTAGCCAATCCAGACGCGGCGGCGGGAGGAACCGCCCTAAAGGAGCTGCATTAAATGGCGTGGAGACGCGGAGCGGACATGACTGCCAAACTCGCTGTTTTGTCGATGGCGCTTGGTTGCGGCCTCGGCTGGAGCGCGGCGCGAGCCCACGAAGTTTGGGCGAACGGAGACCCGGTGCCCACCTGGGTCAAGGCCTCCTGCTGCGGGCCGGACGACGCGCATCATCTTCGCCCCGACCAAGTCCACCGCGTGTCGGACGACTATTACATGGTCGACGGCTATCGCTACCGCATCCCAGCCAAGGAGGCCCTGCCGAGCCAGGACGGCGACTACTGGATCTTCTACCGCGACGGCATGGGCGGGAACCAGTCGATCGTCTACTGCTTCTTCGTGCCGATGAACTTCTGAGATCGACTTCCAAACCGGCGAAAGCCGCATCGATCCTCTCCCGCCTGAAGCCCGCGAAGCGCGAGGCCCAATTTGGCGCCGCTCAGGTCGACGGCCGCGCTGAACCCGCCTAAATAGGGCGCGTCGGCAGCCATCCCGCCTGCGTCCCCGTCGAAAGAACCTCCATGCCGCCGATGATCTCGGTCGCCGCCGTCACCAAGCGCTACACGACGGGCCATCTCGCGCTCGACGCGGTCGATCTCGCCATCGAACGGGGCGAGATCTTCGCCCTCCTCGGCCCGAACGGCGCGGGCAAGACGACGCTGATCGGCGTCATCTGCGGCACGGTGTCGATGACGTCCGGCAAAGCGCTGGTCGACGGCTACGACGTGACGCGCGATTTCCGCGCGGCCCGTTCCAAGGTGGGCCTGGTGCCGCAGGAGATCGCCCTCGACATCTTCGCCACCGTCTGGGCTACCGTGTCGTTCAGCCGGCGCCTGTTCGGCCGCCCGCCCGACCCGGGCTTCGTCGAGCGCCTTCTGCGCGATCTCTCGCTGTGGGACAAGCGCGGCGCCCGCGTCGTCGAATTGTCGGGGGGCATGAAGCGGCGGGTGATGATCGCCAAGGCGCTCAGCCACGAGCCCGACGTTCTGTTCCTCGACGAGCCGACCGCCGGCGTCGACGTCAACCTCCGCCGCGACATGTGGGCCCTCGTACGCAGGCTGCGCGACGGAGGCGTCACCGTGATCCTCACCACCCACTACATCGAGGAGGCCGAGGAGATGGCCGACCGGGTCGGCGTGATCAACCAGGGCCGCATCATCCTCGTCGAGGACAAGGCCCGGCTCATGCGGAAGCTCGGCAAACGGCGCCTCACGCTCGCGTTGCAACATCCGCTGCCCGCGCTGCCGGCCGAGCTTGCCGGCTGGCCGATCGAGCTCGAGGACGAGGGCCACAAGCTCAGCTACCGTTTCGACGCGTCCGCCGAGGACACCGGCGTGCCGACGCTGCTCAGGCGTCTCGGCGAGCTCGGCGTCGATTTCAAGGACCTCGAAACGACGTCGACCAGCCTCGAGGACATTTTCGTCGATCTGGTGGGACGGGCCGCATGAGCAGGGTCAATCTCGGCGGGATATGGGCGATCTATCGCTACGAGCTGTCGCGGACCGTGCGCACGATCTGGCAGAGCGTCGCGACGCCGGTCCTCACCACCGCGCTCTATTTCATCGTGTTCGGCAGCGCGATCGGCTCGCGCATGCGCCAAGTCGACGGCGTCAGCTACGGCGCCTTCATCGTGCCCGGCCTGATGATGCTGTCGCTCCTGACCCAGAGCATCTCCAACGCCTCGATCGGCATCTACTTTCCCAAGTTCACCGGCACGATCTTCGAAATTCTTTCGGCGCCGATGTCGTCGATCGAGGCGGTGGCGGCCTACGTCGGCGCGGCGGCCACCAAATCGATCGTCATCGGGCTGGTCATCCTGGCGACCGCGACGCTGTTCGTGCCGGTGCGCATCGAGCATCCGCTCTGGATGATTGCCTTCCTCGTCTTGACCTCGGTCGCCTTCAGCCTGTTCGGCTTTATCATCGGCATCTGGGCGAAGACCTTCGAACAGCTCGCGATCATCCCGTCGCTCGTCGTCACGCCGCTCACCTTCCTCGGCGGCGCGTTCTATTCGATCGACATGCTGCCGCCGTTCTGGCGGACGGCGAGTCTGTTCAATCCGGTGGTCTATCTCGTCAGCGGCTTCCGCTGGAGCTTTTACAGCCGGGGCGACGTCGGCGTCGCGGCGAGCCTTTTCTTCACGATGCTGTTCATCGTCGGCTGCCTCGCCGTCCTCACCTGGATCTTCCGCACCGGCTGGCGGCTGAAGCCGTGAGGGTCGAGGCTGACCGCGATCCCGGACAGAGGCGGACTTCCGGGATCGGCGACTTTAGAGTCGGAATGGCTTTCCCGCGAGACCGCGGGCGCACAACAGGATTTCGCTTCTCGGCGTGAACCGAAGGATCAGGGGTTGACCAGCGCAACAATCGTCGCCTCCTTGGTCTTCATCGCGACAGTGGCGTCGACGGGCGCCGCTGACGAGGACATGTCCGACGTGATATTCTTTGCTCATGAGATGCATCTCGGAGGTTTCTACGCGCTCAAGAGCTGGCACAACATGGCGCACAAAGACTTCGCCTTGGCCGTCACGGCGACATGCCCCAATTGCCGGGTTGGCCTGATCCATTACGGTCCAGAGACCTTCGGGACGCACAATTTCATGACGACCGGCAAACTCGACAAGCAGGCCGGCGACGTGTGGTGGGTGACGTTTCCGGGTCCGGACGGATATGACATTTGCAGCGCAAGCATCGATGCCGAACGGGACATTTTCCTCAACCCCGGAAACTCGACGACGGGAACGCTGCTTCGCAACCCGCGGACCGGAGAGAACTGGATAGGAACCGTCTCCAAGGCGCCGGCGAGCGGACCAGGCGGACACGGGGTCGACGTCCGCTTCATAGCCAAATACGTGGTGGCCGGGACGGAGGGCGGCCATCGATGCCTTCCGAGCGGAACCCGCCTGTGGAACGCGCGTCCGAACCGGAAAATCACCACAGCATCGTCCACGACAGATCGGCCACCTCGCGGTCGATCTCGGCCGGTCCGACCGACTTGCGCCACTCGCGGACCATCCCGCGAAGCCCGCGCCTGTCGGGGCCTAAACTCTCCATCAGATTGTTCATCTGGCGGAGCCGCCGAACCAGCGTCTTCATGAACGCGACCGCGCGCTCCGGGTGGTCCTCGATCGCCGCGATGAACTCCTCATAGGAGGTGGCGAGGCATTCGACGTCGGTCGCCGCCTTGACCGTGGCGGATCTCGGCCCAGGCTCGATCAGGCACATTTCGCCGAACACCTCGCCCTCTTTCAGCCTGCCGACGCACCTCGCGTCCGCCCCCTGACCGATGATGACCTCGACCGATCCGGCGACGATGAAGAACGCCGTATCGCCCTCGTCGCCCTCGGAGATGATCGTGTCTCCGACTTTGAACGCCACTGTCTGCATGGACGTCTCCAAAAAACCGATCAGACAGACCCTGACATTTTTGCCGACGAAACGGTAGCTCTCGACGAACTCGGGCGCGGCCTCCTTCTCCGTTCGGGAGAAGAGGCGACCCCCGGACTTGATCCGGGGCCCCGATGAAGGGTCCAGCGTCGACGCGTTTTTCCCGATGCGGCGGCCCACGCAAACCCGCCCGCCTCCGCCATGGGCGGCGGCGTCGGGCGCGGCGGCGTCGCCGGACATCCCCGCGGGTTGATTTAGAAACGCGCCGACGCCGCCCCGCGGCTCGGCGACTTGCCTTTTCCGCACGGCCGGCAAAGCTTGCGTCGTCAGCCCTCAAGCTCGGTCCGATGCGCCTCGACCAGATCCGCCATGCTGTTGAAACGGAAACCATATTTCGGCATTTTGCCCGGGTTCATGGTGGCTCCGAAGCCCTTTTGCTCGTGCCGGCGGTAGATCCAGCACGAGGCCCGCCCGTGTTTATTGGCCGGGACGTGGTCGTGGAACAGGCTTTCGGCCGTGTGCAGGATCTCATGCTTCTCGATCCCGAGCGTCTTGAGCTTCTCCACCATATAGTCGAAATTGCGGTCGGACGGTTTGTAGGAGCCTATGTCCTCGGCCGTGTAAACGGCGTCGAAGTCGATCTTGAGCTTCTTGTTGCTCGCGGCGAAGCTTTCATTGTCGACGTTCGACAGGATGGCGAGCTTGTAGTGACGCTTGAGATACTGAAGCGCGGCTGCGGAATCGGCAAAGGCCGGCCAATTCGCCACTGAGAGACCATAGGCGACGCATTCGGCCCAGCTGACCGTGACGCCCCACTCTTCCGCTAGGCGTCGGTAGACGACGGGCAGGAGGTCCCGGTAGAGCTTGGCCGGAGTTTGCAGCTGTTGCGCGGATTCATGCCGCGCATGCGCCTCTAGGATGTCGTCGCTCGACAGGGCGCGCCCGACCCTGTCGGTCAGAAGTTTCAGCGCCTCGATCATCCCCGACTCCCAATCGATCAGCGTGCCGTAGCAGTCGAATGTGAGGGCCTTGAACTCGGTAAGCTTCATGGGCGCAGTTCCTTCATCTCGATCATTGCGCTGAGGGGCTTGCCGATCCGTTAGCGGATCGATCGCGTCCCGGGCGATGCGGAGGGGCGGCGCGAATCCGATGCTATCATCTGAACGCCCCGTATCGACATGGAATATCGTTCCGAAACCAATCATTTCGCCGTGCCGGTGTTCCGCGCCAGCTCGTGGACAGGAACCAGACCTTCGGTTCGTCGGGCGCCCGCGCGCTCAACGCCTCGCGCGATCGCTATCGTGCGGTCCTTCATCTCCTCCTAGCTGGCGGCGCCCACTTTCAGCGTCCTCAAGGGGTCACCCCTCTCCCGCAAATGGCGTCCGCCGTGGTCCAGAAAATCGTCGAGCAGGTCGCGGCGTGGCGATAATCATAGGCTTTGATACGCCTGCCTCGGAAACGGACCTCCTCCCCTTCCCGCCGCCGTGGCAGGATACGCAGGCATCGGCCGAAAAGGACCCCGCGTTTGCGCATCGCCACCTGGAACATCAATTCCGTCCGCCAAAGGCTTCCGCACCTCCTCGACTATCTGAAGGAAGTCGCGCCGGACGCTCTGTGCCTGCAGGAGATCAAGTGCCTCGACGAGCAGTTCCCGCGTATGGAGATCGAGGAACTCGGCTACAACGTCGAGACGCACGGGCAGAAGGGGTTCAACGGCGTCGCCATTCTTTCGAAGCGCCCGATGGAGGTCGCCCGCGGCCTGCCCGGCGACGACGCCGACGTCCAGTCGCGCTACATCGAGGCGGTGATTTCGACCGACGGCGGCGTCGTCCGGCTCGCCAGCATCTATCTGCCGAACGGCAACCCGCCGGACACAGACAAATATTCCTACAAGCTCGCCTTCATGGACAGGCTTATCCGCCATGCGCGGAAGCTGATGGAATACGAGGAGCCGCTCGTGCTCGCCGGCGACTTCAACGTGATCCCCGAGCCGGTCGACGCCGCGCGCCCCGAGCTCTGGACGTCGGACGCTCTCTTCCTGCCCGCGACCCGCGCCAAGCATCGCGAACTCCTCGCGCTCGGCTTCACCGACGCCCTGCGCGCGACGACCGACGCCGGCGGCTTCTACACCTTCTGGGACTATCAGGCAGGCGCCTGGCAGAAGAACAACGGCATCCGCATCGATCATCTGATCCTGTCGCCGCAGGCGGCCGACCGGCTCGTCTCGGTCGAGATCGACAAGGCGATGCGCGGGCGCGATAAGGCCTCCGACCACACGCCGATCCGGATCGAGTTGGCTGCGTGACCCGCCGAGCGCCAATGTCGGCGACGGCGCCGGCCCAAGCGCCTGAAAAGACTGCGCAAGCCCGCTCGTGTTGGCGAGCCACGGATTGAGTCCGGCATAAGCGGTGGCCAAGGCCGGAGCCGAAAGTCGCCGCTCGCAGGGCTTAACGACGGGCCTGGGCGACAAGATTCGCCTTGCTGTCATACGACAGTTTTGAGAGGGGCCTATTCTGCCCCCAGCCTCGTTGACATCCCGTGACGGCTGCGGTCGTACTCCATGAGAATTGTCGGGCAAAAGGACGTGTGGAGCACGGGTTGCCAAAGCACGGGCTGCCACCTCTTCATCGAGGCGATCTGGCGCGCCTGTCGCGGCCCTCGATCAAGACGCGCCGCCGCGTGACGTTTCGGTTCGCGTCCGCGTTTGCGATGGCTTGCTTGGCCCACGCCGCCTTTGCAGACACGATCCCGCCCGCCGCCCCAGGGGCCGCTCAGGACGCTTCAGGCGAATCCGCGGAGGCGGGGACGCCGGCGAGCACGGCGCCTGCACCCGATAGCGCCTGGCCGTTTGGTTTCCTCAGCTCCTGCTGGCAAAGCCAAACCCTGCTTGGCGACATGGGGGGCCTCAGGCCTGCCCTGAGCAAATACGGCATGACGCTGAGTGTGACCGAGAACGCCGAGGTGTATGGCAATCTGACGGGCGGCGTCCGACAGGGCTTCGAAGTGAACGGACTCACAACCGCGACGCTGCAATTGGACACCCAGCGTGCGTTCGGTCTGAACGGCGGCCTGTTCAACGTCAGCGGCTTACATATTTGGGGTGGCGACCTGAACCTAACCAACCTCCATTCCTTTTGGGCCGGGACCGGCATCGAGTCCGAAGCCTCAATCCGACTTTGGGAACTCTGGTATCAGCAGAAATTCGGCGACAAGTTCGACATCAAGATTGGCGAACAGAGCCTCGACCAGGAATTTATAGTCAGCCAAGACGCGAGCTACTTTTTATATGCAGTCAATGGTTGGCCGTTGCTTCCCACGGTTGATTTGCCAGGCGGCGGGCCCGCCTATCCGCTGGCGGGCTTAGGGGTTCGCGGGCGGGCGCAGGTGACCGACAAAGTCACTTTGCTCGCGGGCCTGTTCAACGGCAGCCCGATCCCGAAGAATTCGCCCGACACGCCACTCAGCAATCCTTATGGCGTGAGTTTCCCGCTCAACACAGGCGTTCTGGCGATCACCGAATTGCAATTCACGTTTCCAGGATCGGGCGCCTCGTCGAAGGCGAACCAAGAAAGTCCGCTGCCGGGCGCCTACAAGATCGGCGCCTGGTACGACAGCGAAAATTTCGTCGACCTGCAATATGACAACGCGGGCGTGCCTCTCGCCAGTCTCGGCAGCAGCGGGATCCCGGCTAGCCATCACGGCGATTTTTCAATCTACGGGGTCGCGGACCAGATGATCTGGCGTTCCAAGGAGGACGCCAACCGCAACTTGAATCTCTACGCCCGTCCGATGTTCACGCCATTGCTGGATCGCAACCTCATCAGCTTCAGCGTTGACGCCGGCCTGACCATGCACGAACCGATCCTGGGCCGCGACAACGACACTTTTGGCCTTGCCGCAGGCGTCGCGCGGGTCAGCAACAGTGCGTCCGGCTACGACAGGGATCTGCAATTCTACGATCCCTCCGTCTATAAGCCCGTGCGGAGCGCCGAGACCTTTCTCGAGGCGACTTATCAGGTTCAGGTCACGCCCTGGTGGCAGATTCAGCCCGACGTCCAGTATGTCTTCAATCCCGGCGCCGGGATCGTCAACCGGAACGGTCCGACGCAGAAGATCAAGAACGAACTGGTGATCGGCCTGCGCACGAACATTACGTTCTGAGTCGGCTGGGGCGTCGAGCCGAGATCCGAACTCAGCGGCTCGCCGACGGCGCCGGCACCGGCCGGACGGCAAGGACCCGCGACCGTCGCGGGGCCGGGCTTCGGCGCAGAAGCGCAACGACGACAAACGCCGCGCCACCCGCCGCGACATAGGCTGACGGCCGGAACGCCATGTCCGGATCGAAGTTCGCGCTCAAGACCTCCCAGAAGGGGATGTGGCGGACGAGCGCGTACCACGCAGCCTCGATGAGCGCGGTCAGGGGCGGCGAGACGACCGCGGCGGCCAGCGCCGCCGCCCAGGGCGGCAGGCCGCGTTTCACGAACACGCGGAACAGCATCAGGATCGCGTAGAAGCCGACCATCATCACCGGCTCCGACACGTCCGCCTTCGCCTGGATCATGAAATGCAACAGCGCGACCGCAGCGATCGCGTAGACGAGCGAATGCAGGGTCCGCCACTTGGGCCCCAGGCGGCGGATCATCGCATCGGTCGAGGTCGCCGCGAGCGCGGCGAGGCCAAGCCACGCGACGAAGCCAATCGTCAAGTAGAAGCGCAGCGCGATCTCGGAGGCGACATGCGCGAGGTCGAAGTGCTGGTCGACCGCGTAGAGCGTCAAATGCGCGCAAGCATAGGCGAAGGCCGCCACGCCCACCATGCGCCGGATCGCAACCAGCTTCGGATAGCGCGCCCCGCGCATCAGCGGCGTGACGAGCAGCGACAGCGTGAGGAACCGGATCGCCCACTGGCCGGTGCGGTGGATCATCTCGGTGACGACCTTGGGCTCGAGCGCGCCGGTCGCCGCCAGATAGGCGATCCAGGCCGCCGGAACGAACAGCCCCGCGAGGACCGCGGCCTTCAAGGGCGAAAAGCTGCCGTTGCGCTCGTTCCAGGGCGCTTTCAGCTGAACCATGGCGTTTGAACCCTAGCGTCGGATCACGGCGTTGCAAGTCCTGCAAGGCTATACGAGGGCGCGCGACGATTGTTTCACGGCGACCCGGCGGATCGGCCGGGAGACCCGGCCCGTGTGGCGCGAGCGGCGGCCGAGACCTATAATGCAACGCCGTCGCGACGGGCGGCCACAAACAGGGGAATCGTCTTGGATATCGTTCAGCGCGCGAAAGCCATGGTCCTCTCGCCCGTCGCCGAGTGGCGGACGATCGAACCCGAATCCGGCGACACGGGCTATCTGTTCACCAATTACGTGGCGATCTTCGCCGCCATCCCCGCGGTCTGCGAGTACCTGCGCTGGGGCGTTTTCGGCTGGGGCGGCGCCCGGTTCCACCATTTCCATCACTTCGGCTACTCCTACGGCCTCTTCGGGAGCGTCGTCCGTTATCTCGTCACCTTCGCCGTCGTTTACGCGATCGCGATCATCATCGACGGATTGGCGCCGACGTTCTCGGCGCAGAAGAACCAGCAGAACGCGATGAAGCTCGCGGTCTATTCGGCGACGCCGGCCTGGCTCGCGGGCGTCTTCGCGCTGATCCCCGGCCTCGGATTCCTGAGGCTCATCGCCGCTCTCTACAGCGTCTACGTGTTTTGGCTCGGTCTGCCGATCCTGATGAAGTCGCCGCCCGAACGGACAGCGCCTTACTCGCTCGCCGCCATCGCTTGCGGGATCGTCCTGTCGTTCATCGTCTCGGCGATCGTGGGGCCGGTCGTATAGTGCTTCTAGTGCTTCGCTTCACTCGCAATGACGTGCTCCGGGCTGACGCAGCGCAGACCGCTTTGGCAGCCCGCAGACCCGGACGTGCGGAATTCCCGCATCCGGTTCCTCACGAGAGAGATTTGCTCGCGGCGGCATATCCGTGAGAGCCGTCGCCGGGAAACACGGGAGGAGACCTTGAGCTCCGCGAACCTGTCCACGAAACGACAACGGATAGCCGAAATGGCGTGTCGGCTTCCTCCGCCCGCTCAACCGCCGGAGGAGAGGCTGACGAAGCATGCTGCGCCGACGTACCAGATCTTGTGGGCAAGAAGCTGCCGGGGCCATACCATTTCTCGGCGCGGATTCAATGATTTCAGGGCCTTGCGGCGCCATTTCCAGGCTTCCGGTTTTGAGTCTGCTTGTTGGCGACGCTTGTAGGGCTCGGTCTGCCGATCCTGATGAAGTCGCCGCCCGAACGGACAGCGCCTTACGCGCTCGCCGCCATCGCTTGCGGAATCGTCCTGTCGTTCATCGTCTCGGCGATCGTGGGGCCGGTCGTATAGGCCGGGTGACACGAGTTTGAGTTTGCATCGCCAACTCCGCGCTTGATCGAGAACGGAGAACACCGAGGCCGGGCGCCAAGCGGATGCGGCGCCAAGCGCATCTTCATGCCAACTCGATACAAGGTCTGCCCATTGCCGTTTTGAGCGTTTTCAAAGGGTTGGAGTGTAATGACGTAATGACACAGAAAATTCCGGGCTACCGGGGCGGGGCCGCAGCGTTGCGGCGGCAGGCGAGAGCGCCGCGGGACGGAGCCGGGTCGAAGCTTTCATCGTCTCCTTTCTTCGAGAAGAACAAACATAGCACACAATGTGACGTCCGCCAAGAACACTTTTCGTCTCGATCGGTGGAGGAGTTCCGGTGCCCCGAACCCCACGCCGCGCAGAAGCGGTTGGCCGTCGGCAGTAGACCCGGCGTCGGCCGGGCGCCGCCGTGGCGCCGATGCGCCGCGGACGCCGACCGAAAGCCGTAGCGGACCGCCGGTTCAGCCCGAAGAACAGGGAGCTTTGTTTTGCGGAACAGGGAATCTTCGCGCAAAAACAGGGACTTTTTGCGCAGGAACAGGGAGCTTCTACATCAGCGTGGCCTCCCGCGCCCCCAACAACGCCCTCATCATGAATGCCGCCTGGTCCGGCGCCTGCGGCATGCTCGTCCCTCAAGTGGGCGAGGCGACCGCCCGTCATGCGCACGGCGCCGGCGGCGCTTCTCAGGCGCCAGATGCAGGCTGCGGCGTCCTTGCCGTCGATGGAGAGCGCGCCGACGGCGGCTATCGTCCAGTAAGAGCCGCACACTCGTGCGGATAAGCCCCGCCTTTGGCCGTCGCGAAGGCCATGGCAGGGGGCTGCGCATGTTCGAGCGACGCTACGGCGTCACCATCACGGCGAGCCGGCGCAACGGCACACTTTAACATTGGCGTCGCGAACCATCTCGCCGCACAAACCCTCGAGCACGCTTGGGAGCGACACCCGCCGGCGATTGAACAACGCGCTGCGCGATAGGCGGGTCGTGGCCGACCTGGACGTGACGCCGGCTGGGACGCCAGCTCCATCCGGGCGGCGTCGCTTCGGGTCACGATGCGCCAATTGATACCGAAAGCCGATTCGGGTACCCTCTCATCATTCGAGCATGGAGGTCGGCATTGGGTCAGGCCGTCAAGATCGTCGACGGAGGCAAGCTGGTCATCCCGGCCCATATGCGGCGGGCGATGGGAATCGCACGCGGCGACACTGTCGTCGTCGAGTTGCTGCCTGAAGGAAAGTTGCGGTCCGGCCGCTCGCCGCCGCCGTTCGGCGAGCGCAGGCGATCGTCCGCGAGTTCGATCACCGCGGATCGAAGTCTCGCCGAGGAGTTGACGCGCGAACGCAAGCAGGAAGCCGCGCGTGAGTGAGAGGTACGTTCTCGACGCGTCGGCGCTGTTGTGTCTGCTTCAAGACGAAAAGGGCCACCGGGTCGCTGAGGCGTTGCCCAAGGCTCAAATCGGGGCGGTCAACTTTTCCGAAGCGTTCGGCAAGTTGGTCGAGGCCGGCCTCCTGCCCCTTATCTTCAGGTATCACTTGGTTGCCGCCTGTAAAAGTCAAGTATGCACTATTCTGCAAACGCAAATAAATTTGAGCCTTTATCATAGTATCCCATTGTCCGTAAATATAATATGCACTCAAGGCAGTCATAATAACCAGTAGAAACGTACATACCCCAAGTAGAGCTGTAAACCTAGCGACCCATTTCGTCCATTTGACTATTTCCTCGCCCCCTGAATCTCCGGGGACCAATATGCCAACAGGCGTTCTTGCCATGATGTCAGCGCCTCTCGCGTCTGGGGCCGGACCTGCGGTGCCTCGTACTCGCCCCAAGAGTGACCTCTCTCAATTGAAAATGGAACCGTTGAAGTATTACGGATTGCGGTAGGGGCGCTCATTGCTGAGCGCCCCTCGCACAGAACCGTACGTGCGGCGCCCCCGGCCTCACGGCCGACGACGCACGGCTCGGGGCCGATGTGGTTCGCTATTCCTTCATCGTAGTGGACTTGCACCACCTACTCCTCGCCGGCCTCCCGGCGCACTGTCACCGTAATTGGAAAATCCATCAGCTCGCGGCGATGAGATCGTTCAAGCCGCATAAGGAAGCCGGATATACGTCAGCAGCGATGACCCTTGGACCAGAGTTTGCCAAACCCGCTTGCAATCGGGCGAGGTCCATATACGTCCGGACATGAACCAGGCCCGGCGGGCGGTTAGTCGGCGACCCAAAGCGTCTCGGCGAAGGGCCACTCGCGATCTACCCATTGGGCCTTGCTCTGGAATCCTGCCCGCGGGGCCATTTCCCAGACCTCTTTGAGGTCGAACTTGTGGCAGCTCTCTGTCCAGATCGTCTCGCCTGCGCCGAAAGCGACCGTAAGGCCGGCGCCGCGAATTTCCACGCTGTGTGAAATCCGCGACCGCAGGTGCATCTCGATACGACGTTCCTGCGCGTTGTACGGTGCGAGGTGCTCGAATTTGGCGAGGTCGAAGTCGGCATCGAGGTCGCGGTTGATGGCGGCAAGGATGTTCAGGTTGAAAGCCGCGGTCACGCCCAGAGGATCGTCGTAGGCCAGTTCGAGCTGCCGAATCGGCTTTTCAAGGTCGGTCGCCAGCAACAGGGCATCCCCTACTGCTAGCTGGCGACGAACCTCGCTCAAGAAGACTTCGGCGGCCGGGCGATCAAAATTGCCGACCGTGCTGCCCAGGAAAAGCACCAGCAACTGGTCGCCGCTCTGCCTACGGGCGACGACTTCGCGCAGTCCGTCGAGATAGTCGCGCTCAAAACCGACAATCGAAACGAACGGGATCTTGCCGAGTTCGGAGTGCGAGCGGGTGAGCGCGGCGGCAGAAATGTCGATCGGATAGTAGCGGGTCGACTGGCCGCGGCTCAGCGATTCGAGGATCCAACGGGTCTTCTTGCCGCTGCCGCTGCCGAGCTCGACGACCGTGATCGGTCGCTGGAGCTGCGCCACGATCTCGTCGGCGTGCCGCTTCAGGATGCGTTCCTCGGCTCGCGATAGGCCATACTCCGGCAGGAGGGTGATGACCTCGAATAGCGCTGAGCCGATCTGATCATATAAATATTTGGACGGCAGTTCCTTCCGCGGCTTGGCCAGAAAATCCCGGATATCCGTGGCGAGGCCGGCCCGGGTCGGTCGGCTGAAGATCGCGAGGTCCATCATTTTCAAGGGCTCACGCAACGGAAGCCCGCATAGATGTGCGGAT
The DNA here is from genome assembly GCA_963758335.1 of uncultured Alphaproteobacteria bacterium. Taxonomy (GTDB): domain Bacteria; phylum Pseudomonadota; class Alphaproteobacteria; order Rhizobiales; family Beijerinckiaceae; genus Roseiarcus. Next base: position 30,484 of record CAVWVF010000008.1, read on the forward strand.
AATGTCCCTGAAACCAGTTGCGGAACGACCGCCGCAGCATCGATGAGGCGGTCCGCATCGAGGCGCCCTTCATGACGTAGTGTTTGCCATCGAAGAAATCGGCCGAATAACTGCGATAGAAGGAGAACGCCTCAAAGCCGGGGAATGGCGCGAAGGGCGTCGCAGTCCATTCCCAACCATTCCCGACAAGATCGGATACGCCGAAGGCGCTGTCGCCAGCCGGGTGGGCGCCTCCCGGCGTCGGGTCCCAGCGGCGGAAGTCGAAGTTGCCGTGGCGAGCAGAGGGCTCCTCATCGCCCCACGGATAGTTCCGCTCGCTCCCATCGACCGTGCCGTAGGCTGCGCGGTGGAACTCCACCTCGGTCGGCAGTCTCTTGCCCGCCCACGAGGCATAGGCCGAAGCCTCCGCCTGACTGACATAGACCGGCCAGTCGAGCGGGAGAGGGCGCTCGCCGAACATCGTGCGGAAGAGCCAGTTTCCGTTCTGCTTGGCCCAGAACTCGGGGTGCTCAACGTTGTTTGCCTCTTTCCATTTCCAATCCGATGCCGCCCACAACGCTCGGTCCGAGTATCCGCCGGCCCGCAAGAACTCGAGGTACTGACCGTTAGTGACCTTGTTCTTGTCGATCGCAAAGGCCGGCGCTTCCACCGTGTGCTCGGCGAACTCATTATCCCAACCGAAACCCGTATGCCCTCCAAGCGTCGCAAGGCCGGCGGGAATTGCAATCTGCTCGGGCGCTGCCGACGGCATTGCCGGCAGGTCGGCTTCACCGGCTCCGGCAATCTTGTTTGACGGCGGCAGCCAATGAAACATGTACGCGAGGGTCTCCGCATGCATCAACCGATGCTCGATCGCGACATTGAGGATCTGCTCGCGCTTGCCTGAACTATCGACGGACCCGGCGGCTAAACGGCCCAACGCGCGGTCGATCGTCTCCCGACCGCGACGTGCGTACCCGTCGATTTCAGTCAGCGCCGGCCAGTCGGTCGCCCGATCGCTGGCCAAGCTGCCGCCGACCGGGTCAATACCGAAAGCGAACAGCTTGTCGAAGCCCGGGTTGAACCCGGGCGCTTCGAACAGCGTTGATGTCAACAGGTTCCAATCGAACGCCTCCACATGGCCAATGTAGAAAACGATCCGATTTCTCTCCGCAATCGGACGGTCGTAGAGGGCCTCAGGCCGAACAACGTGGAATAGGTTGTCGGTGACTTCGCGGGCAGCGGACAGGCGTTGATCCAATCCTCGGCCGGTCGTCGAAGAGCGCGCAGTCATGGTGACCTCCTGCTCCTTTGATCGATCGGGAGAAGATCGGTTGGTATGCCGCTATTTCAAGAGCAGCCCAAGCGGCCCGCCCAAGCTCCTGACACCATATAGTCGGCTGCTGCAACACCACCGCGGGATTCTTGAGCGAATTGCGGTGACGGTTGTATTTCCCGAAAAGCCGCTCGATGAAGGTCCTCAGCTTGACCTAGAGCGGTATCCGAACGGATTGAATCGGTTGGGGGATTCCCGAATCGGTTAATTTCTGCTTCGTCATTCACGCTGCGAGAATGGGGGCGGCGGGGATGGGTCTTTCCAACGATCTTCGCGAGCGCGTGGTTGAGGCGGTGGTCTTGGGCGGGTTGTCGCGCAATCAGGCGGCCGCGCATTTCAAAGTGAGCATAGCGAGCGCAGTGCGCTGGGTGAAGCGGTTCCAAACCACGGGCGAGATTTCGCCGGCGCCTTCTGGCGGCGACCGAGCTCCGGCCGGATCGAGGCGCATCGCGACTATCTGTTGGGCCTGATCCGGCGCAGCCCGGACATGACGCTGCTCGAGATCCAGGAGCGGCTGATCGCCAATTGCGGCGAGCGCTTTGCGGTCTCTGTGCTGTGGCGTTTCTTCGACCGTCACGAGATCACCTTTAAAAAAAACAGCGCATGCCGAGGAACAACAACGCGCGGACGTGCAAAGTCGACGCCGGGAATGGTTCGCGGGGCAGCTCGATCTCGATCCGACGAAACTCGTTTTCGTTGACGAGACCGGAGCCTCCACCAATCTCGCGCGCAAAGGCGGACGTTGCCGGCGCGGGCGCCGCTTGCGGGCGGCCATCCCGCACAGTCACTACAAAACGGTGACTTTGGTCGCCGGCCTTCGCCTTCGCGGCCTGACGGCGGCAAAGACTTTCGATGGACCGATCAACGCCGCCCTGTTCGAGGATTGGCTGGAGACATGCCTCGTCCCCACGCTCTCGCCCGGCGAGATCGTCGTCATGGACAATCTCCCGGCTCACAAGGGGCCGCGGGTCGAGCAACTCATCAAGGCGGCGGGCGCGGAGTTGCGATATCTCCCAGCCTACAGTCCTGATATGAACCCCATCGAAAAAGCCTTCTCCAAGCTCAAAGCCTTCCTGCGCAAAATCGCCGAACGGACCGTCGCGGGCCTCATGCGCGCCCTCGAAACCTGCGCCGAAATCTTCAAGCCCTCGCAATGTACAAATTACTTCAAATCCTGTGGTTATGAGCACGATACAGGATGATCGGATTCCGCTCTAATACGGCAGGACGACACGCCGGCCAACGCGCATCGCGCTCCCGAAGAGGCGATCGCCATAAACTAGCATTACGGTGGCATTACTGTGACACTTGCATTTTTCCCCGCAGGAAGTGACTACTCCGGCGGCGATCGCCTCTTCCGGAGCCTCGATGGCGCGCATCGGCCGGTTTGTCGTTCCCGATCTGCCGCATCATGTCACGTGAGCGCGGGAAGGCGCTCGAGCCCTCATCCGGCGCTTCGCGCCACCTTCTCCCGGAGGGATCCCTCAGCTCACGCCGAGCTTGCGCTGCAGGCTGGTCGACGACGTCGTGTACTGGAAGGTCAGCTTTTTGTCCGGGAACACATAGTGGAACGCGCGCTGGGCGGCGAGCGTCGCCTCGTGGAAGCCACACAGGATGAGCTTCAGCTTGCCGGGATAAGTGTTGATGTCGCCGACCGCGAAGATGCCGGGCGTGCTGGTCTCGAATTTTTCCGTGTCGGTCGGGATCAGGTTCTCGTGCAGGTTGAGGCCCCAGCCGGCGACCGGCCCGAGCTTCATCGTCAGGCCGAAGAACGGCAGCATGTCGTCGCAGGCGAGGTCGTAGACGTCGCCGCTTTCCTTCCGAACGGTCAGGGCCGAAAGCTGGCCGTTCTCGCCCTTGACCGCCGTCGCCTGCCCGAGCACGAAATCCATCTTGCCGGCGTCGACCAGCGCCCGCATGGCGTTGACCGAGTGGGGCGCGGCGCGGAACGCGTCGCGGCGATGGATGAGCGTGATGCGGCTCGCGACCGGGTGAAGGTTCAAGACCCAGTCCAGCGCCGAATCGCCGCCGCCGACGATGACGACGCGCCGGCCGCGAAAATGCTCCATCTTGCGCACGGAATAGAACACGCTCGTGTTCTCGAAGGCGTCGAGGCCGGCGAGCGGCGGCTTCTTCGGTTGGAACGACCCGCCGCCGGCGGCGATGAAGACGGACTTCGCCTCGACCAGCGTGTCGGCGTCGGTGCCGATCCGGAACAGCGGCCGCTCGGCCGTGCCGAGCACTTCGAGCCGCTCGACCATCTCTCCCAGATGAAACTTCGCGCCGAACGGATGGATCTGCTTCATCAGCTTGTCGACCAACTCCTGGCCGGAGATGATGGGATAGCCGGGGATGTCGTAGATCGGCTTCTCCGGATAAAGCTCGGCGCATTGGCCTCCCGCCTTCGGCAGGATGTCGATCAGGTGGCACTTCATGTCGAGAAGGCCGAGCTCGAACACCGCAAACAGGCCGATCGGCCCGGCGCCGACGATCGCGACGTCGGTGGAGAGGACTTCGGTCATGGATTCACCCCTGCTTGGCGGGCGTCGTCACGACAAGGCCGTCCAGCTCCTCGCTGACCTTGATCTGGCAGGACAGCCTCGAACTCGGCCGCACCTCGAAGGCGAAGTCGAGCATGTCCTCTTCCATCTGCGACGGCTTGCCGACCTTCTCGGTCCACTCGTCGGCGACATAGACGTGACAGGTCGCGCAGGCGCAGGCGCCTCCGCATTCGGCCTCGATGCCCGGCACGGAGTTGCGCAACGCGGTTTCCATCACCGTCGATCCGACCTGGGCGTCGACCGTGCGCGCCTGTCCCGAGGCGTCGATATACGTCACTTTCGTCATCAAGCCGAAAAACCGCCAAATTCCGGCTGCGGAGCGGTCCGAGCCTTGCGGCGCCTTCATAGAGCAAGCGCCGCACAGAGCAAGCGCTGCGGGTCCGAAAGCGCGCCGCACGGATATTTCGGGGATTTTCCACTCGCCGAAGCGGGGCGCCGAGCGTGCGTCCGATGGTCGCGGCTGCTAGTCGGGCGCTTCCAAAGTTCGAATCCCATGGGATGCTCGAAACGGCCGCATTCCGTGGATCGAAGGCCAATTAAGCAATTGAGCGGTTTCATGGAATCGATCGTCTAGTACAGCAATTCCTTGATTCTGCGCATATTGCATTGGATTCCCGAGAGACGGGCAGACGCTTCTCGGAAGCCTGCGCCAGGCGCGGTCTGGACAAAAAAGCAAAAGCGGCGCCGATTCCCGGAGGGTTGCGGCTCCGCCCCCAAGATCATGCGGCGCCGACCCCAAGAGGATGCGGCGCCGAGCCCGAACTCTTACAAGAGCCGCCCATTGCCGTTTTGAGCCTTTTCAAGGGCTTGGCCGTCGCAAGCGTAATCGGGGCAAATTTCCGGGCGGAAGGGGGGAGTCAAGCGTCGGAAAGTATGATTCAAGCTGGGGATGTCCGTTGATTCGGGTGATCCGCTTGAGCGCATGACGCCGGCCGAGCTCATCGGCCTGGTTCGCACTTTGATTGGCGAAGTGACCCGCTTTCAGGCGGAGTACGAGAAGGTGAGCGGGGCGTTGGCCAAGCTGAGGGTCGAGCATCAGGCGGTCAAGGACGAACTGGCGCGATTGAAGAAACTGCCGCCGCGGCCGCCGCAGAAACCCTCGGGGATGGACAAGGCGACGGACCGACCGGATTCGCAAGCGAACGCGCCCAAGGGCGGGCGGTCGACGCAGCGGCGCGGCAGCAACCTGGACAAGCTGACGGTCACGCAAACCATCGAGGTGAAGGTCGACGCGCCAGCGGGTTCCCGCCACAAGGGCTACGAAGAGATCGTCGTTCAGGACTTGGTTCTGAATCCTTTGGTGACCCGCTATCGGCGCGAGCGCTGGCAAACGCCGGATGGGAAGACTCTGATCGCGCCGCTCGATCCCGGGATCGTCGGTGGCTATGGCCCGCATCTTCAGCGCCTGATCTTGATGCTGCACTTTCAGGGACAGATGACCTGCGAGCGGATTCTGGCGCTGCTGAACGGCGTCGGCGTGGTGATTTCGAAACGCCAGGTGGTGCGCCTGCTGGCCGCCAGGCTCGAGACGTTCCGCGCTGAGGACGCCGAGGTGCTGAAGACCGGATTGAGCAGCGCTTCCTTCGTCACGGTCGACGACACCGGCGCCCGCCATCGAGGCAAGAGCGGCGTGACGACCCAGATCGGTTCCGACAGCTTCACCACGTTTCGAACCGGCCCGAGCAAGTCCCGCCTGGCGTTCCTGCGCAATCTCCTGGGCGGCGCGGCCTCTTACGTGGTCAACGAGGCGGCGCTCGTCTACATGCGGGCTTGCAATCTGAGCCTCAGCCTCATCGACACGCTCGCGGGCCATCCGACGCGGCTTTTTGCGTCTCACGAAGACTGGACGAGCCATCTGAACGCGCTCGGATTCGCCGATCTCAGGATCACCCCCGATCCGGTGCGGGTCGCCAGCGAGGGTGCTCTGTGGGGCGCCGTTCGCGAGCAAGGCCTGCTCGGCCAAGCCATCGTCGTGTCAGACGGCGCCGGCCAGTTCCGCGTCGGCGAACACGCCTTGTGCTGGGTGCACGCCGAACGCCTGGTCCACAAGCTCATCCCCGCCAACGACAAGCAGCGCAACGCGATCGAGGTCGCACGGCGCATGATCTGGTGGTTCTATCGCGCCTTAAAAGAATACAAGCTCGCCCCGAGCCTCGAGAAAGCCGAGCGTTTGCGGGCGCAGTTCGACCGCATCTTCAACCGCTCCAGAACCGGCTACGCCACCCTCGACAGCCTGCTCAGGCGCCTCTTTCGCCTCAAGGACGATCTCTTGCGCGTCCTCGACCATCCCCATATTCCGCTGCACACCAACGCCTCGGAAAACGACATCCGCGTCTTCGTCACCAAGCGCAAAATCTCCGGCGGGACCCTCAGCGACAGAGGCCGCGACGCCCGCGACGTCATGCTCGGGCTCGCCAAGACCTGCAGGAAGCTCAAAATCCCCTTCTTCGACTATCTCGGCGCTCGCCTCGCCATTCCAGGCCCCGAAATCCCCGATCTCGCAACTCTCGTCAGGCCCGCCCCAAGCTAACGCCGCCCGGAAATTCGCCCCGGTTACTCGCAAGCGGAGAAAATTCGCGCCTGCCCCGACGCGCGATAGACACTGTACATGGGTTATATCTCCTCGGCTCGAAATTCGGGCGATCCGGCGTTCTGTTCTCTATTTGTACCAGAATATTTGATAATCCGCAAGAAGACGCCGCAGAAAATTTTGCCGACGCCCTCCGCCGTCCCAGCAAGAGCGCGATTCCTCCGGTGGGCGCCGCCGCTGCCGCAAGCAAGCGCAACGGCGTCATCATCCGGCCGCACGGCGCGCATTGCGGCAAGAGGAATCAGGGAGACGGCGATCGGGAACAGGAAGTTTTTTCGGGTGAACAGGGAATTGATTCGAGAGAACAGGCAGTCTGGCGCGACAGAACAGCGGTCGCCGCATCCTTTGGCCTCGCGGCGCGGCCGTCCCGAGCGGCTCGAAGCGCTGATCCGCGAAGGCGAGGCGCTCGGGCTCGATGAGGCGACAGATATAATTCGAACTTCAGAAACGCTGAACTAGCTAGCGGCGGAGGCGGTCGATCTGAGCGATGGCCGCGGCCACGGTCGCCTGCAACGCCGCGATCGCTGCCCTTGTCTGCTCCTCGTCGGGGCCGTCGCAGCCGCCCGCCGAGCGCGCCATCGCCTCGATCGCCTCGGCCGCGCGGGCGACCCGTCCCGCCCCGACCGCCAGCGCCGAGCCGCGAAGCTTGTGCGCGACGTTCGCCTTCAGCTCGAGCCGCATTTGCGGATCGGACATTTGCGCCGCCAGCGAGCGCGCGAGCTCCCCGAACAGGCCGAGCAGTTCCTCCTCCAGGCCCGGATCGCCTTGACACTGGCGGGCCAGGTGGACAAGGTCGATCGGCGCATCCTGGTCACCGAGCACAGGGGACTCCCGGCGCGAAGCAGTGTTTACTGGCCCCGCGGCCCCGGCATTTTCGAGCATGAAGTCCTCGCCACTGGCCAAACCTGGCGCGGCGGCGGCACGGACGCCGCGACCCGGCCGCCTTGCGGCATGCTGCTGAATAGATTGAAAAGACATGGTAAATTATGCGTTCACGACGTTTGAAAGATCTCAGGCCGGCGTGGTTTTCATCTTGGAGCCATGACGATAGACTGCGACGTGGTTAATGGCGCGTTTCCGCCGGCCTTCGAGCCACGCCGGCCGGAAAGCGTTGGCGCGTTGGTCGATCCCTAGGCGATCGACGCCGATCAGACGAGGCGGGACATCATGGCAAAGCAGAATTCGGCGACGGACCCGATCTCCGCGGCGATGTCGGCGATCGAAAGCGCGTTGAACCTGACCGACGACGACGCCCTCCCCGCCGGCAAAGCGGCGCTGACTCCCCCGATCGCGTCTGTGAGACCAGCCGCGGCCACACCGGTTCTGAAGCCGAGTCCGCCTTCGGGAGAGCCGTCGCCCTTGTTGCGGCCCGCTTCGTCCCCTCCGTCGCCACTGAATGAGGGCGAGCCCAAGCCGACGATCCCCTCTACCCCCCCGGCCAATGACGATCGCGAGACGGTCGGCGCGATACTGCAGGCGATGAACGCGCATCCGGCGAGCCAGTCGCCGTTCGTTCTCGCGGTCGTCGGCTCCCTGGCCTGGCTGGCGATTTGCGGGCTTTACGGGTCCCTGAACGTGTGGCCGACCGTTTCCTCGGCCCCGCTCGCCCAGACCCTGTTTCGTCCGGAAACGCCGCTGCTCGCTCTGGCGGCGCTGGGCCCGATCTTCTTCATTTTCGGCTTTGCGGCGCTCGCCCGCCGACTGGGCGAGCTCAGACAGTCGGCGCGCGCGATTTCGCAGATTGCGGTTCGCCTGGCGGAGCCCGAGTCTATGGCCGGAGAGCACGTCGCCACTCTGTCGCAGGCAATTCGTCGCGAACTGACGTCCATGGGCGACGGCGTCGAGCGCGCGCTCGCGCGCGCCGCCGAGCTCGAAACCCGTGTGAAGTCCGAGGCTTCCACGCTCGAGCGGTCCTATTCGGACAACGAGCGCAAGATTCGGTCGCTGATCGCCGAAATGGCGGACCAGCGAGAAGCGATCGTCGCCGGCGGAACGCGCGTGCGCGACGCGATCGCCAACGCGCGCAGCGGCATTTCCGAGGACTTCGATTCCGCCGGCGCGATTCTGAGCGGGCGCTTGACCGAGACCGGACAGCGCATCGCCGCTTCCCTGGGCGGGTCCTCCGAGGAAATCGCCCTTGCAATGAGCCGAAGCAGTTCGACTGCCGTCGAGCGCATCATCACGGAAGGAACGCAGCTCGCCGTTTCGATCGCCGGGATCGGCGAGAGCCTCGCCGTTCGGCTCGCCGAGACAAGCCAAAGGGCCGCCGACGATATTTTGGGGCGAGTGGGGGACGTCGACGCCCGCGTCAAGGCGGCGGGCGACGTCCTGGTCGCCAAAATGGACGCGCGCAGCGAAGACCTCGTCGCCCGCATCAACGCGTCCCAGACCTCTATCGTCGACGTGATCGGCGGCCATGCGGATAGCGTCGTAAGCCGAATCAACGAGAGCAGCGCCAGAGCGACGGACGCGCTCACCGGTCTTAGCGACGCCGCGGCGGATCGTCTGGCGGAGGCTTCCGTCGCCGTGACCGACGCGGTCGGCGCACACGCCGACGCCGTGATCGGGCGCGTGCGCGCAAGCAGCGCGGAGGTCGTCGATGCGATCCGCGTCCACGGCGGCGGCGTCGCCGCCCGCCTGGCCGAGGCCGCGGACGAGGCCCGCAGCGCCGTCGGCGCCCATGCCGACGACGTCGTCGGCCGCATCGCCGCCAGCACGGCCGACGCTGTCGATGCGATTACGGGACATGGAGACAGCGTCGCCACGCGGCTCGCCGAGGCGTCACAAACGATGTCGGGCGCCGTCGGCGCCCACGCCGACGAGATCGTCGGACGCATCAGCGCCAGCAGCGCCGAGGCGGTTCGCGCGATGCGGGGGCAGGGAAACACCGTCGCCGCGCAACTCGAGGAGGCATCGAGCGCCATGTCTGGCGCGCTCGGCTCCCACGCCGACGAAATCGTCGGTCGCATCAAGTCCAGCAGCGCAGAGGCGGTGGACGCGATCAGGTGGCACGGAGATAGCGTAGCCCACCGGCTCGCCGGAGCGTCGCAGACGATGTCCGGCGCAGTCGCCGCCCACGCCGACGAAATCGTCGAGCGCGTCAGCGCCAGCAGCGCCGACGCTGTCGGCGCGATCACGCGGCATGGAGACCGGGTCGCGGCTCGGCTCGCCGATGCGACCCAAACGATGTCCGGCGCCGTCGGCGCCCACGCCGACGAAATCGTCGGACGCATCAACGCCAGCAGCACGGACGCCGTCGGCGCAATCGCAGAGCACGGAGACCGGGTTGCGGCTCGACTCGCCGAGGCGACCCAAACCATGTCCAGCGCGGTCGGCGCCCACGCCGACGAAATCGTCGGACGCATCAACGCCAGCAGCACGGACACCGTCGGCGCGATCGTGGGGCACGGAGACCGGGTTGCGGCTCGAACTCGCCGAGGCGACCCAAACCATGTCCGGCGCCGTCGGCGCCCACGCCGACGAAATCGTCGAGCGCATCAGCGCCAGCAGCGCGGACGCCGTCGGCGCGATCGCAGAGCACGGAGACCGGGTTGCGGCTCGAACTCGCCGAGGCTACCCAAACCATGTCCAGCGCGGTCGGCGCCCACGCAGACGAAATCGTCGGACGCATCAACGCCAGCAGCGCCGACGCGGTTGACGCGATACGGGGGCACGGAGGCGGAGTCGCCGCGCGCCTCGGCGAGGCGTCGCGCACCATGTCGGCGGCCGTCAGCGATCATGCCGAGGAGATCGTCGGCCGGATCAAGACGAGCAGCGCGCGCGCGGTCGACGCGATCGTGGGGCACGGAGACCGCGTTTCCGCAAGGCTCGCCGAGACAGCGCAAACCATGTCCAGCGCGGTCGGCGCCCAGGCGGACGAAATCGTCGGACGCATCAACGCCAGCAGCGCCGATGCGGTTGACGCGATACGGGGGCACGGAGACGAGGTCGCCGCGCGGCTGGCCGACGCGTCGCGCACCATGTCGGCGGCCGTCGGCGATCATGCCGAGGAGGTCGTCGGCCGGATCAACACGAGCAGAGCGCGCGCGGTCGACGCGATAAAGGGGCACGGAGACGAAGTCGCCGCGCGGTTGGCCGAAGGTTCGGCCGCAATATCCAGCGCCGTCGGCGCCCATGCCGAAGAAGTCGTCGACCGGATCATCTCCAGCAGCGCCCGAGCCGCGGATGCGATCAAGGAGCATGAAAGCGCGGCGACGGCTCAATTCGTCGTCTCGTCTCTCGCCTTGTCCGGCGCTTTCGGCGCGCACACCAACGAAGTCGTCGGTCGAATCAACGCGAGCAGCGAGCAGGCTGTCGCGGTCATTCGCGCGCACGGCGACGCCGTGGCGTCGCGTCTCGCGCAGGCTGCGGACTCGGCCGGCAGCGCCGTCGGTGTACACGGAGACGCCCTTGTCGGGCGCATCGACGCGAGCAGCTCGGAGGCCGTCGAGACGCTCCGCCTGCATACGGACGCCCTCGCCGCGCGTATCGCCGAGGCGGCCGACGCGGTTCATTCGCAGGGGGACTCGGTCGCGACCCGTCTCGCCGAGACATCGCTCATGATGCGCGCGGCCCTGGACGAACACGCCCAGGAAATCGTCGGCCGCATCAATGCCAATCGGACTCAGACGGTCGAAGCCATCCGCGCCCAGGGCGACTCGATCGCCGGCCAACTCGGAGATGCGGGCGACGCGCTCGCCCGCGACTTCGGGGATCGTTCCGAGTCGCTGCTCGAGCGGCTGGACGCCACCGGCGCCCGGGTTTCCGACACCGTGCTCGTTCACGGCGCGGATCTGGTCGTCCGCCTCAACGGCGCGTCCGATCGCCTGCAAGAGACCGTCATCGAACGCGGCCAGGCCCTTCGCGAAGGCCTCGAAAGCTCGAGCGAACGCGTGGCGGCCCTTTTGCGCGATCGCGCCGCCGACGCCTCGGCGACCCTCGATGCGGCCGCATCGCGGTGGAGCGACCAATTCAACTCGCGCGCGGCGCAGTTGCGCGGCGCGATCGAGCACCAAAACGCCACAGTCGAAGCCCTAATCGATGACTCCACGCGTCGCATCGCCGACGCCATGTCGGTCCAGGCGGCGACCACACAGTCGCAGATAGAGCAAGCGGCGGCGGAATCGCTCGTCAAGCTCGACGCCGAGGCGGCGCAGGTCGGCCGCCGCTTCGTCACGCTCGCCAGCGACGCTGCGGCCAAGGTCACGGCCGGGGCAACCAACATCCACGAGGCCCTGACCACGCAGGTCGCGTCGTTCGAAGGCATCGTGGGCGAGCGCGGCGCCCGACTGGTCGAGTCCCTCGCGGACCAGACGGGGCGGATGCGCGAGCAATTGGAGACGCTCGACAACCTGGTCGGCGAAAGCGGCCATAGCGTCGTCGATCGCATCGCGGTTCATTCGAACGAGCTCAACGCTCGACTGGCCGACCATCTCGGCGCGCTGGACTCCATCCTGCGAACCCGTCGCGAAGATTTCGACCGGCGCTTCGGCGATCATCTCGAGAACCTGTCCGCGAAGTCGGCTCAGCGTCTGGGGCAATTCGAAACCGCTTCGGCCGCACACTACAACGCGATCGATCAGGCCCTCGTCTCGCAGTCCCGCCGCGTCGAGGCGTCGCTCGGGGAGGGTCTGGCGCGGTTCGAAGGCGCAATCGACGGACGCGGACGCGACCTCGTGCGCCAGATCGGCGATCGATCGGATGCGCTCGCCAACGATCTTTCCGCCAAGCTCGGCGCGATCGAGGAGACGCTGGTCAGCCGGGGCGGCGCGATCGACGAAAGGCTCGGCCGCCGCAACGAGGAGGCGGCGGCCCTGATCGAATCTCACCTCAAGGCGATCGACGAGAGCGCCGAAGCCAGGCTCAACCAGGTGTCCGGCTCGCTCGAAGGCCTGCTCGCCCGCATCCAGGAAGGCCTCGCTCAGCGCACCCGCGCGCTGACGGAAACGCTGGCCCGCAACACGCTCGAAGTCGCGCGCACGCTCGGCGAAGGCGGTCGCGAGCTCGTTCAGGGCATGGACGCCAAGTCGGCGGAGATCGGCGAGACGTTGGAGAAGCGGGCGGGCGAATTGACGCAGACGGTCGCGGCGCTGGCGCAAGACATCAACGCGACGCTGTCCGGCCGTGTGGAAGACGTCTCGCGCTCGCTCGGCGCCGGCGTGGACCGCCTCAAGGACCAGGTCGTTACGCCGCTGCAGGAAGTGAGCCAGCGGTTCGACGCGAGCCGTTCGGAGCTCGAGCAAAAGGTGGGCGAGCACGCTGAAACCGTCGGCGCCGTGCTCCAGACGCACCGTGCGGCGCTCGGCGCCGCGTTCGACCATCACCGCGCGACGATCGGGGCGGCGCTCGGCGAGGGTCTGGCGCGGTTGGAAGGCGCAATCGACGGACGCGGACGCGACCTCGTGCGCCAGATCGGCGATCGATCGGATGCGCTCGCCAACGATCTTTCCGCCAAGCTCGGCGCGATCGAGGAGACGCTGGTCAGCCGGGGCGGCGCGATCGACGAAAGGCTCGGCCGCCGCAACGAGGAGGCGGCGGCCCTGATCGAATCTCACCTCAAGGCGATCGACGAGAGCGCCGAAGCCAGGCTCAACCAGGTGTCCGGCTCGCTCGAAGGCCTGCTCGCCCGCATCCAGGAAGGCCTCGCTCAGCGCACCCGCGCGCTGACGGAGATGCTGGCCCGCAACACGCTCGAAGTCGCGCGCACGCTCGGCGAAGGCGGTCGCGAGCTCGTTCAGGGCATGGACGCCAAGTCGGCGGAGATCGGCGAGACGTTGGAGAAGCGGGCGGGCGAATTGACGCAGACGGTCTCGGCGCTGGCGCAAGACATCAACGCGACGCTGTCCGGCCGTGTGGAAGACGTCTCGCGCTCGCTCGGCGCCGGCGTGGACCGCCTCAAGGACCAGGTCGTTACGCCGCTGCAGGAAGTGAGCCAGCGGTTCGACGCGAGCCGTTCGGAGCTCGAGCAAAAGGTGAGCGAGCACGCTGAAACCGTCGGCGCCATGCTCCAGACGCACCGTGAGGCGCTCGGCGCCGCGTTCGACCATCACCGCGCGACGATCGGGGCGGCATTTGATCGCCATAGAGCCTCGTTGGCCGAAAGCGCGAAGCAGAGCGCGGAGGACCTCGATGGCCGCCTTTCCGCTCTCGCCGATGCGGCCGACCAGAGCGCTCGCATTGTCGACGCAAAGCTCACGGATCTGGCGGACGCCGCCAATCGCAGCGCCGGGATGATCGGGGCGGCACTTGATCGCCATAGAGCCTCGTTCGCCGAAAGCGCGAAGCAGAGCGCGGAGGACCTCGACGGTCGCCTTTCCGCTCTCGCCGATGCGGCCGGCCAGAGCGCTCGCATTGTCGACGCAAAGCTCACGGATCTGGCGGACGCCGTCAATCGCAGCGCCGGGATGATCGACGAGCGGCTGGCCGCACGAATCCAGCTCATGAGCGAGTCGCTGGCGAAAACGGCGGCGGAAGCCGATTTCGAGCTGGGCGGCGCGCGGCGGCGAGCTTGCGGCCTCGATCGCTTCCCAGGTCGACACGCTGCATCGCCTCGTCGACGGCAAGGGGGCCGAGTTGGCGGCCGCTCTGGGCGAACGGGGCGAGACCGCATCGACGCAGATCGCCGGGGCGGCCGAGCGCGCCGTCCAGACGCTCGACCGTCAAATGGCGGGGCTGGCCGGGATGCTGACCCGGCGTACGGAGGAGTTGGTCGAGGCCGTGAACGGAACCGTCGGCGACCCGGTCCGCGTCCTGAGCGCGCTCTCGGGTCAGCTGCGGGTGGAGGTCGCGAACTCGAGCGAGGCGCTTCGGACCGTCGCCGAAGACGCAGCGAAGCGCTCGAGCGAAGCGCTCGACGCTTTGCTGAAGCGTTTGACCGAGCAGGTCGAGCAGTCTGGCGCGTCGCTGCGGGAATCCGTCGCGCGCACCGCCGAGACCTCCGTCGGATCGCTCGCCGGGACCGGCGACCGGCTGCGCAACGAACTGACGAACGTGATCGCCGATCTCAGCAAGACCAGCTCTACGATCGATCAGACGGTCGCGGCGGCCGGCGAAAGGCTGTCCTCCGTTCAGGGCGGGTTGGCCGCGCGAGTCGAGGAATTCCAGCGCGCCCTGGGCGGCATCGCCTCGCAGGTCGCAACTCTGGGACGCCTCAGCTCGACGACGCAAGCCGATGCGAGCACGCTTGCCTCGCAACTCTCAAAGAATGTGGACTCGCTTTCGCAGGTGGCGCAGGAACTCGCGGCGCAACAGCAGTCTGTCGACGCCGCGCTCGAGCGCCGCCGCGACAGTCTTCAGGCGCTCGTCGGGGACCTCGCCGGTCGCAGCGAAGCCTTCGAGGCGACACTGTCGCGCTTCGCCTCGAACGTCGAAGACAGCTTCAGCCGGGCGCAGGCGCGCGCGCAGGAGATCAGCGCCGCGCTGGCTTCGACGGCCAGGGGCGCATCGGTTGCTGTCGCCGGGCAGTTCGAAACGATCCGCGAAACAGCCGCCAAGGAGCGCGAACGCACGGCGCAAACCTTGCAGGCCGCCATCGACCAAACCAACGCGCAACTCACCGGCGCGCTCGATCACGCCGCCGAGCGGTTCCGTCAATCGGTCGCCGAAGTGAAAGAAATGGCGGGCCAGGTCCAGCGCGATCTCGACGCGACCCGTCAGGAGCTGCGCCGCGGAGTGCTGGAACTGCCCCAGGAGACGAGCGAGACGGCCGAGGCGATGCGCCGCGTCGTCTCGGACCAGATCCGAGCGCTGAAGGAACTCGCCGCCCTGGTGAACAATTCCGGCGCCGATTTTGACGTCGCCGAGCCGGTCGCGATCGCCGAGCCGGTCGCCATCGCCGCGCCGGCGCCGGCGACCGCAACCGCAACCGTGCGCTACGAACAGCAGCCCTTGGCGCGGGCGGCCGAGCCTGTGCGCAGGGTTGAGGCGCCGCCGCTGCGCGCGGCGCCGTTGTCCGTCGCCGTCGAAACGATCGCGCCTCCCGTAATCGCACCTTCCGTAATTGTGCCCCTCGCGCCGCCAAAGCCGCCGGAACCGCTCGTCGCTTCCGGGGAGACGACTTCTCCAGCGCACGCGCCGCCGGCGCCGCAGGCGGCCGTTCCTGTTCCTCCGATCGCGCCTTCATGGCAGCCGTCCCTGCCGCCCGCGAAGGACCGATCGGCCGGATGGCTGTCGAATCTGCTCGCCGCGGCGTCGCGCGACGAACTGGACACAGCGGCGGCGCCGCACGGATACGAGACGTTGGAGGCGCTGACACAGGGCATCGCCGGCCTCATCGACAATGTCGCCGCCGTCGAGATGTGGGAGCGGTGGCGTCGCGGCGACGCTGCGGCGGTGTCGCGTCGACTCTACACCGAAGCGGGGCAGCAAGCGTTCGACGAAATCCGCCGCCGGTACCGCACCGACGCGCAGTTCCAGGACGCTACGACTCGTTACGTGCAGGAATTCGAGCGCCTTCTGGCGAAGGTCAGCCAGAACGACCGCGACGGCTCGCAGTGGCGCGCGTACCTGCTCTCGAACACGGGCAAGGTCTATACGATCCTTGCTCACGCCTCGGGCCGGCTCGGCTAGGCGGGGACGTCGAGCTGCATTCGGAAGGCCGCGCCACCTGCGCCGCGCGGCCTTTCTTTTGCCGACAGCGCCGGACTGTCGCGGTCGCGCCGGCTCGAGCGCGCCGGAGACGGTCCTTCCATGACCCCCAAGGCATTGGGCGGCTGCCGCCCCGACCCGCATTGCCGTCCCCATTTAACCGGACGTTAACCATAGAGGCGAAGACTTCGAGCTCGACGCAACTCCTAGGCCCGAGAGCCGGACATGCGTCGCAGGTCGACGTTGGCTGATGGCGATCCCCTTGACCGTGAGGGTGAGACGGCGTCGGCGAGTGTCTAACGGGAGAGGCAAGATATGCCGATTAATCTGAAGGCCCCCCAACTGAAGGAGCTGAAGCCCCGCATCGTGGTGTGCGGCGTAGGCGGCGCCGGCGGCAACGCAATCAACAACATGATCGTCTCCGGCCTGTCCGGGGTCGACTTCGTCGTCGCCAACACCGACGCGCAGGCGCTCGCCTCGTCGCGCGCAGAACGAATCATCCAGATGGGCCTTCAGGTGACCGAGGGTCTCGGCGCCGGCTCCCGGCCCGAGGTCGGTAAGGCGGCGGCCGAGGAGACGCTGGAGGAAATTCGCGATTGCCTCGCCGGCTCAAACATGGTTTTCCTCGCCGCCGGCATGGGCGGCGGCACCGGCACAGGCGCGGCCCCGGTCATCGCGGCAGCCGCTCGTGAGATGGGCATCCTCACGGTCGGCATCGTCACCAAGCCGTTCCACTTCGAGAGCGGCCGCCGCATGAGGGTCGCTGAAGCCGGCATCGCGGAACTTCAAAAGGCGGTCGATACGCTGATTATCATCCCGAATCAGAACCTGTTCCGCGTCGCCAACGAGAAGACGACCTTCGCCGACGCTTTCGCGATCGCGGATCAGGTGCTTTGCTCGGGCATCTCCTGCATTACGGACCTCATGGTCAAGGAGGGGCTCATCAATCTCGACTTCGCGGACGTGTGCTCGATCATGAGCGAAATGGGGACCGCGATGATCGGCGCCGGCGAAGCGACGGGGGAACGTCGCGCGCTGCGCGCCGCCGAAGCGGCGATTGCCAACCCCCTGTTCGACGGCGCCTCATTGAAAGGAGCTCGGGGCCTTCTGATTTCGATCACCGGCGGCAAAAATCTGACGCTGTACGAAGTGGACGAGGCCGCGAGCCGGATTCGCCAGGAGGTCGATGAGGAAGCCAACATCATCGTGGGCGCGACCATCGAGGCCGCTCTCGAGGAAGCGATGCGCGTGTCGGTCGTCGCGACGGGCATCGATCAGACGGCCAATTTCCGGATCGAACATGTGTCCGCTCGGTCTGTGGCCGGGCCGGTCCTCCACCCGAGCGTGGCGCCGCCGGCGCCGGATGAGACCGCGCGAACGCCCTTCAGCACAGTCGACGCGCATGCACCTATCGCCGCAGTGACGGAGATCGAAACCCCGCCTCTTCCATCGCCCGTCATCCCATTTCCGGAGCCGACTGATCGGCGGCGGATTCTGGACGAGGAGACGCGCTCGAATCCGCCAGCAATTCGCCATCGCACGTTGCTGGAGAGACTCGTCGTCGCGGCGTCGGAAAGGCGACATGCTCGACGAGCGTCGGCCTAGTAGCGCTGCAGCGCGGACACGGGGCTCGGCGCCCGAAGCGTATCGTGACTGACCTCCTGCACGCTGCTCGGCTCGCGCCGACGCTTACCATACGGTAACTTTTTCCCGTCATCGTCGCCGGCGCTTTTCGCGGAGGACAGTCCCGTGCCGGTCATCTCGTTTGCGAGCCGGAAGGGCGAGGCGGGGCGGCGCGTTCCATTCGCGGCGCTGCTTCTGCGGCCGCTCGACGAACTCGGGGTGTAGGTTTGCAGCCCTCCCTGTTCACCCGTCTCGCCGTCGCCGAAGCGGAATTGCGGTCCGTGAAGGAGATGCTGGCCGACGTTCTCGACATCCTGGCCGAGGTGAAGGCGAACCAGGACGCTCCGCCCGCCGCGTCGCTCGTCGTGATCCTGGCGCATCTCGTCTTCTGACAGATCAGCGGCGGCCGTGCTGGCAGCGGCCAGGAAAACGAGAATTCCATCTTCGGACGTCCCCGGCTTCCAATACAAGCCCGTCTCATGCTGATTGGAACATCAATGAAAGAACATTATAAATCTGCGGTGGAGCAGATCCAGAAAGACGATCTTTCGTTTTGGAAGGGCATGGGAAGAACCGCCATTGCAGGTTTATTCCTGATGGTGGTTTTTATGATCGGTCTATATCAGTTGCTGAATCACAATTAAAACAATAAGCGGCGCACTAACTTTTCCTATGTTGACCTGTTGGGGCGCTCCTCCGGTTTCGCCGGGTCTCCCTCTCCCAGGAATCATCATCAGAGTCAACGCCTCAAAGCGATGGGGCGGGAGAAGGGCGTCGCCCCTGGGCAAATGCAACGGTCGAGTTGTCATGCATCGACCACATTGCCGCAAGATCGAGCGGCTGTTTCTTCTTGCCTCGGTGTTTGGCCCCAGCTCTCAATGTGTCGCCGACGGTCTGATGGAACCGAGATGAAGGAGGGAGTCCGTGCGCACGATCAAAGGACCAGCGCTGCTCATTGCGCAGCTTGCGAGCGACCGCCCGCCATTCAACAGCCTGCCTGGGATCGCCAAGTGGGCGGCGAGCCTGGGCTACAAGGGGCTGCAGCTCCCCAGCTCGGACACCCGCTTCCTCGACCTCCACCGTTGCGCTGAAAGCCAGAGCTACGCCGACGAGATCACGGGGACATTGAAAGAGCACGGCCTGGCGGCCACCGAACTGGTGACCGCGCTTCAAGGCCAACTTGTCGCCGTCCATCCTGCATACGACGCTATCTATGACGCTTTCGCGCCGTCGAGCGTGCACGGGAACCCTAAAGCGCGTCAGGCCTGGGCGGTCGAGGAGATGAAGATCGCCGCCGTCGCTTCGCAGCGCCTGGGTCTCAAGGTCGCGCAGACGTTCAGCGGTTCGCTCGCTTGGCCCTATGTCTATCCCTGGCCGCAGCGCCCAGGCCATCTCATTGAATCGGCTTTCGGCGAGCTCGCTAGGCGTTGGATGCCCATCCTCGACGCCTACGACGAAGCTGGTGTTGACCTTGCGTTTGAGCTGCACCCCTGCCAGGAGATTTTCGACGGCGAGACGTTCGAACAATTCCTCGCTGCAGTCGGCAATCATCCGCGCTGCAATATTAATTATGACGCCAGCCATTTCATCAAGCAGGGACTAGACTACGTTGCGTTCATCGACTTATACCATATGCGTATCAAGGGTTTTCACGTGAAGGACGCCGAGTTCCGCCCGACCGGCAAACAAGGCTTCTATTCCGGATATCAGCCCTGGCTGAAGCGCGAGGCCCGGGATCGCTCGCTCGGCGACGGGCAGGTCGACTTCAAGCAGATCTTCTCGAAGCTCGCCGAGTACGATTTTGGCGGCTGGGCGGTGTACGAGTGGGAGGATTGCCTGAAACATCCCGAAGACGCGGCGGCCGAGGGTGCTCCGTTCATTGCCGCTCACATAATCCGCGTGACTGATAGGGCGTTCGACGATTTTGCCGCGACAGGCGCCGAACAAAATGTCGTGAGCCGGATTCTCGGGCTCGCTTGAGACGGCTCAGTGGCTGAGCCGAACCGCTTGGGTCTGAGGCGCGCATTCGCATTAGTGTTGGCATCAGTCGATCCCTGTGGGCACAGCCTCTACGATTGACACGAGGGACGCCGTCGGTACGACCCGCCTCAGTCGGAAACCAGCCTCGTCGAGCAGAGCGCTGTACTGGGACGCCGTTCGCTCTTCCCCTCCCGTCACCGTCAGCATGACCATGTCGAGCAACTTGCCGGGATGCGGCGCATCGCCCTCCGGGAGCACCATCTCCGCCAGCAGCAAGCGGCCGCCGGAATTCATCGCGCGCCGGCAGTGGCCCAGGATGATTAAGCACTGCTCCCGGCTCCAATCGTGGATGATATGCGAAAGAATGTAGATGTCGGCCCCGGCGGGAATGCCTTCAAAGAAGTTTCCGCCTTCTATCTGGATCCGATCCCCGAGGCCCCGTTGCTGGATGAGCGACGGCGCATCGCAGACCACGTGCGGCAGGTCGAACAGGATACCGCGGAGCTTCGGATGCCGGGTTAGGATTGTAGTGAGCAGGTTCCCTGTGGACCCACCCACATCCGCGATCGTCTGAAAGGCCGAGAAGTCGTAGGCCGCGGCGATTGCGGGGGGCTCCATTCCGTGGAGCCCAACCATCATGTCGTTGAAAAGCGATGCCTGCACCGGATTGGCGGTCAGCCAATCGAACAGGGGCATGCCGAAAGACCGCTCAAGGCCGCTGTTGCCGGTCTGGACGGAATACAAGAGCTGATCGAAGGAGCGCGTTGAGATTTCTCCTCCCAAAATAAGTGCGGTTGCGTGGCTGGGCGTCCCAGACTTAAGAGCCGAGCCAAGCGGACGAAGGGCGAACCGATGCTTTGCGTCTTCCGCAAAAAACCCCAGACCGGCAAGGGTTCGCATTACGCGATAGAGCGCTGGCGCATGCGTTGCCGTGATTGGCGCGAGTTCCTCGGCGGTCTTGGGCCCCTGAGCCAGATAGTTGGGCAGCTTCAATGTGGCGGCGAGGTGGACCACGCGCGGGGCCAATTGCGATAGAAGTGTTTCGGCGATTTGGGCTTCGGGCGACGGAGCGCCAGTTTGCGCTGCGGCGGCTTCGAACATTTTGTTCCCCTTGGCTGGAAATTGGAGTATTCAGGTCAAAGGCAGTCGCGACGTGAGCGCGAAGATGCCGCAGCGCCCGGCGGCGCTCTATCCGATAAACGAAAGGCCGGAACGAAAAGCGCAATTATTTACGCTCTTATTGTGTTTCGTGTTGATACGGTCCGAGTCCGGCAGCGGCGGCGATCCAGGGAGCCCTTGTGGCTCTCCAGGAACCGGGACCAGGCCCATTAGCGACGTGACCACCAGCCGCACCGTGGGGAGAAAATTCTCGCCGACCGGCGGTGAGCGCCAAGGGCACCGTCTCGCTGTTAGTCGCGAATGGCGGATAACCCGGGGCTTGAGACACACGTGTCCGTTGTCGGCGAACTCTTGCTCCTGGCATGCCTAGGACGTGGCGTCGGAAGCTGGCATACGTTGAGTTGGGAAATCTTGAAAGGGAATGCCCAAAGGAAGTGAGGCCGGTCCTTCCGGCCTACTTTTTTGGAGAGACCTGAAATGCCGTGGTACATTTACGTGCTGCAATTTGTCAGCGGTCTGCTCCTTGCGAACGGAGTGCCGCACTTTGTTCAAGGCATTAGCGGCCATCGGTTTCAATCCCCGTTCGCGTCGCCGCCCGGAGTTGGAAAATCGTCTCCGGTAGTCAATGTCTTGTGGGGATTTGGTAATCTCGCGGTCGGCTTCGCCATCCTGTGGTCCTTCGTGCCCAAGGGTTCCGATGTGGTTTTGGAATGGGTTGCGGTTGGCCTCGGCGTGCTGCTGGCGGCCATCATGCTCGCCAGGCATTTCGGACGGGTGAGGCCGGAAGGCCCCTAGCTCTCCGCGTTGGAGTTCATATTCAGCGGTCGCCGTTTGGAATTCAGGTGAGCGAGAAATCAGCTCCTCAAGCCCCGAAATTGAACTCAGCGTAACGGATCGCAACGGCAACGCCGACCAGAATGATCGTTTCGCCAGACTGCTCCCGCACGCGGATGCGTCGGCTTCATCGTCACCAACATGGCGAGGCCGGCCGAGAATGTGGTCGGCTTCTACAACAAGCGCGGCACGTGCGAGCAGTGGATCAAAGAGGGCAAGGGCGCGATCCGGTGGACGCGGCTTTCCTGTCGCTCATTCGCCGCCAACGCGGTCCGGCTTCAGCTTCACGCGCTCGCCTACAATCTTGGCAATTTCCTGCGCATGCTGGCGACGCCCGAGCCGATCAAGGATTGGTCGCTCACCAGCCTGAAGGAAAAGCTGATCAAGATCGGCGCGAAAGTCGTCAGCCACGGCCGCTATGTCGCCTTCCAGATGGCGGAAGTAGCGATCCCAAGAAACCTCTTCGCAGACGTCCTGCGGCTCATCGCCGAACTGCGACCGCCGCCAGTCACGTCAACAGCATGAGGCGTTCGGTGTCACGCGTTCGTCAAAACCCACAGGAGAAGTGCATCTTGATTGCGAAAAGTTCTGCGCTCTCAACGTTCGACTTGGCTTCGGCGTGCCTCGGCGCCGTCCGCCGACGGGCCGGCGGCAATCAGGCGGACGGTTCGGGCTTGCCAGGAGCGCGAAACGGTCGCAGGCTGGGCCTTAACCGGCAGCAATCTCGCCTCCCGACAGCTTGCGCCGCCGAGGCCCAATTTGTTCCATCGCCGAAGTCGGCCAGCGCGACGGGTAGGTATATTCCGACCGTGTCGACGATCGCGCGCGCGCTCCAATCTTGTGCGATTGTCGACTTAGAATCGCGAGGCCTGTCATGATTTCGCTCGTAATTGGAATCCTCGTTACAATCGTACTCGGGGCAATATTGTTCTGGGTCATCGACCAATTCTCTCCCGACGCGCGGCTCGCACAGCTTCTCAAGCTCCTCGTCATTTTGATCTGTCTGGGTTCGATCGTAAACCGCTTGCTTCCCCTGCTCGGCTATCCCTCCCTTCTTTGAGTACGATCATCGCGGCGCTTCGGGTCGGGAACAGAAAATCAAACTGAGACGCTACCGATCCGACGGAGAACTTGCCGTAGCCGGGGCGAATCTCGTCGCAGGCAAGTCCGCGGCGCGGGCCTTCCGTCACCGGTCTGGGCGGCGCGCTGACAGCCGCGGAGGTTTGCCTCCGCCTTATCGAGGCCGAACCGCTCACGTGAATAGTCCGAAATCTCCTCGATGTCGCGCCGGGCCCTCGGGGTGAATTCGAGACGCCATTGCCCGCGACGCGCGGGTTTCCGCTTGCCTTCGAGGAAGCTTTCAAAATCGAAAGGTTCCGGCTCGCCGCTTTCGCTCGCCTTCGACCAGCGCGGCTTGGAGCGCCCTGAGATTTTCAGTGTCTCTCCCCACCCTCCGCCTCAGCATCGAGAAGGCGCCGACGATGTTCGTCTTGTTGAACGCGTCGCCGGCCGTGATCGAACGATCGACCTGGCTCTCGGCCGCGAGATGGATCACATGGTCGGGCGCGAAAGCGGCGAAGGCGTCGGCGAGCGCGCGCCGGTCGCACACGTCGATCTTGGCAAATCGGTAATTGGGCGCGGTCGATCGCCGTCAGCGACTTGAGATTGGCCGCGTAAGTCAGCGCGTCGACATTGCGCACGTTGGCGCCCGCGCCGACCAGATGCCGGACGACTGCGGACCCCGGCAAACCCCGCGCCGCCGGTCACCAGCACGTTCCGTCGCGTGGACGCTTCCTAGGTCGAGGCGCGCCCGCTGGGCGCGCGATGGCCATTCCGGCCGGCGAGCAGCCGCGACGAGCGCTGATCATAGAATGAGCCGCGCGCAGCACGCCGTAAGCGACTTCCGCCAGTCGGGCAGTTCAAGGCCGAATACGCGTCTCAGCTTTTCATTGTCGAGGCGCGAATTGGCCGGGCGCCGCGCAGGCGTGGGGTAGTCGGCCGTCGTGATGCGCTTCACCCGCGTCAAGCGGCGCCCGCGCGCCGCCGCCTCGGCGAAGATCGCCTCGGCGAAATCGGCCCAAGTCGCCTCGCCCGAGCCGGTCATGTGGAAAACGCCACGCAGCGCCGGCGAGGAATCCTCGCGCACTCTCGCGGCGACGGCGAGCAGCGCTGCGGCGAGGTCGAGGGCCGAGGTCGGATTGCCGCGCTGGTCGGCGACGACCGAGACCTCGCCGCGCGTCTCGTTGAGCGAAAGCATCGTGCGGACGAAATTCGCGCCGTACGGGCTGAAGAGCCAGGCGGTGCGCATGATGACGCTGTTGGCCCAGCGTTCGGCGACCAGCCTTTCGCCGAGCAGTTTGGAGCGCCCGTAGGCGTTTCTCGGCCCGGGCGAATCGTCCTCGCGGTAGGGGCGATTGAGCGCCCCGTCGAACACATAATCGGTCGACAAGTGCAACAGGGGCGCGCCGATCCGGGCGGCGGCCTCCGCCACATGGCCGGCCCCTTCGCCGTTGACGGCGAGGGCGAGGCCCTCCTCCGCCTCGGCCTGGTCGACGGCGGTGTAGGCGGCGGCGTTGATCACCGCGTCCGGCCGCGCGGCCTTGAGGCCGGCGAGAACGGCCCCGCGATCCTCGAGCAAGAAAACGCGGCGGCCAAGCAGGACGATCTCGAACTCGGGCCCCGCCTGCTCGATCAGCGAGGTCGCCACCTGACCCATGGACCCAGTGACGGCGATCCGCATCATGCGAACAATCCCGCGCCTCGTTCAGCCGCAGCAGTGGCGGCTTCGTTGTTGGTGATATGCACGCACCCCACGCCTGCCGCTTTGGCGTACTGCGAAAGGGTCGTACCGGCCACGGGCGATCTGCTCTTCGATGAAGCCCTCGAAATGATCGCCGAGGCTGACGAGTGTGTTCTTGCTCATTCCGCCACCCCGAGACTTCCAGTCTCTCCCCCACCCTCTTCGCTTAACAATGGTATCGGCATTGCGCAATCAGAAGCCCGTCGTCAGACGGCTTGTAAACAAGGCGGTGTTCTTGCGTCAGCCGCCGAGACCACCAGCCGGATAGCTGGCCGCGCAACGGTTCGGGCTTGCCGGTCCCGGAGAACGGCGTGCGGGCGCATTCCTTGATGAGGCCGTTCAGGCGCGCGAGCGATTTGGGATCGTTCGCCTGCGAATAGAGATAGTCCTCCCAGGCGCGCTCGCTGAAGACGAGCCTCACTCGGCGACCGTCCGCTCCGTTCCGCCGCCGCGCTCGAGTTCGCCGATCAATTCCATGAGCCTCTCCGCGTTCTTGGCGCTGCGAAGCAGATGACGCGTTTCCTCATAGGACGCGAAGTCCTCGAGCGACATCAGCACGGCCATTGGCTTGCCCCGGTCGCGCGTGATGATGAGCGGCTCACGGTCCGCGTTCACGCGATCGATGGCGGCGGCAAGATTACGCCGGAATTCGGAGTAAGAGGAAATGCGCATGTGTGATTGTACCTGATCGCGTACGGAAGGCAAGCCGAACCCGCCATGTGGCAGGGCGACAGACCAAGTTTACAAAAGCCGCTGAGTTGGCGTGCAATGGCGATGTCGTTAGTCAGTCGCTTTTTGGGACTCGTCTCGCGAGGAGTTGATGGCGCCATCCCATGCTCGCTGTGCGATAAGACCCGATACCGGAAACGTGAATGGCCTCAACTCGAGTTTGGAGCGCTGGGCCGGGCTGTGGGCGGACGATGAATGATCTGTTTTCTCCCTCCCGGCGGGCCAGCTCCCGGCTCAGTCATGCGTAAATCGCATATCTATGTTGCTTCTGAAGCGGACTTCCGGCGCAGGCGCGGGTTTCCCTCACATGGGGTGTTTCGGGTCAAGCTCATTCGTTTGCACCGGCCGCTGGCGTGTCACCCGCGAAGCGGGGCGAAGCGCAGCGGAGCAGGGAGCGAAGCGACCTTGACGCGCCAGCGGCCGGATACACTGTCACGAGCGAGCGCGCCCTTGCGCGCTCTTGGCTGCCTCTGTGGTCTTTGCCGCGCTCATTCATTTTGGCATTGCGCATCTCCTTGGCGTTTGGATCCGAAGCGTGAGCCCGTCTTTCGCATGCAGCCTTGACGGCCGCATCACCTCACATCCGGTCGAGCTTGTCGGGGCTCGGACCATAATCCCTCATGCTCGAGGGCGTCGGGCTCGGGTTGGCGGGGACCATCCTGTTAAACGGCGTGTTTCAGCCAGGCAAAGCCGCGGTCACCGCCCGCCCGGATCCGGCGAAGCCGTCGCGTTCGGCTTCGCTGGAATGGGGTTGAGTCGTTAAGCCATCGTTGGAGCGTCGGCGTAGGATTGAGCCATCGGGTCAGGCCGCCTTGAACACCGCGCCCTCGGGAACGACGCCTTGGGTGACATAGCGCCACAAGGCGACGAGCAGTTTGCGGGCCAGCGCCACGATGGCGATCCGGCGGACCCGTCCCTTCGCGGCGCCGACCCGCGCCCGAAACCAGCGGCTCAACGCCGAGTCCGGCTGGTGACGCAGCCAGAACCAGGCCAGCTCGATCATGGTCTTGCGCAGGCGGCGGTTGCCCGACTTCGAGATGCCTTGATCCCGTTCGACGCCGCCGCTCTGCCAGGGGCTGGGCGCCAATCCGCCGTAAGCCGCCACCTGGCGGCGGTTGGCGAAGCTGCGGAACAACAATTCCAGCCAGAGGAGCGAGGCGAACTCGGGGCCCAAGCCCTTGAGCTCGAGGAGCCGGGCGGCGGGGTTGGTGCGCTCCTCGGCTTCCGTGCGGATGAGCGCGTCGCGGGCCCGTTCGACCGCAGCCAGTTGCGTCGTCGCCAGCGCGATCCGATCGAGCTCCCGGCGTATTTCCGCCTTCAGCAGCGGCGGCAGCTCGCGGCCGTCGCCGGTTCGCAGCGCCTCGAGCCGCTCAAAACGATCGCGCCGAAGCGGGTTGTAATCCCGGATGCCTTGGCCGCTGAGCAGGCCCCTGACCCGATTGGTGTGCTGAATGCGTTCCTTGAGCAGCGTGCCGCGCTCGCGGGTCAGCCGCCGGCGATCCTCTTCTTCCGGGCTCGGCGCGCGAACCATGGAGCAGACCCGCCGCTCGCCGCGAGCCCACGCCATCAGCGTCCGCAACAGCGTCTCGCCGTCGATCGCATCGGTCTTGGCTCGCCGATGCCGCCGGTCGACCGCAATCGAAGCCGCATACGTGGCTCTCGATCCCCTCGGCGAGCAGCAGGCGATGGATCCAAAATCCGTCCAATCCCGCCTCCTGAATGACGATCGCTTTGATCGGCACGCCATAGCGCTGCTCGGCCTTCGCCCTCGACCGCGAAAGAAGGTCGAGCAGGCCGGCGCCGTCCCCACCCTCGACCACATGCCTGGAAAATTTCTCGCTGCCCGGACTGTTGATCGTCACAACCCATTTCGATTTGCTCAATTCGAGCGAGGCGAACAGCGTGATATCATTCGCGCGGGCGGTGGTCGCGACAACGGTCGCGGAGGTGATTAAATGCATCGGTTGCCTCCATGCTGGTGTGGAAGATCAGCCTACCAAGGGTCCGGCCGCCGTCCACCCGCATAGGATCTGTTATCGCGTCTCCGCCGCCTGTTTCTTCCCTGTTAAGCGCGATTTCCTTCCCTGTTCCGTTCCTGTTTACCGCGCTCGTCCCCGCGCGTAAGAATTTCGCGCAGTCTATTGTAATCGCGCGCATTTCCGCGTCCGAAACGGGCCGACGGCGGTCCGCTTTCCCCTGTTCTTTCCCTGTTTAACAGGGAAACGGGTCGCCTCAAGAGGCCGGAGCAGGCGAGTGAGAAGCGCGACAGAGGGGCCATGGCCCGCGCCATGCGCATAGCTGACTTCAGCACGGAGCCCTGCCATGTGGGTGGTCAGGTCAACGTGTTCTTGAACACTTGGCCGTCCTTCATGATGAGGAGGAAGTTCCTCTCCGGATCGGCGATCAGCCCGATTTCGGCGATCGGGTCGGCGTCGACCAGGATGAGGTCGGCGAGCGCGCCCTCCTCGATCACGCCGAGCCTGCCGGGATAGGGGTTGCGCGGTCCCGACATCGCGAGAAGCTCGCCGTTGACGCTGGTCGCCATCTTCAGGATTTCGACGCGTCAGCGTCGTCAGCATCGCGCCTTGGTGTTTCGTCATGTCGGGCGCGAAAATGATGTCGGTGCCCCAGGCCGTCTTGATGGCGTGCGCCTTGGCGAGCCGATAGGCGGCGTCGGCGCCGGCGAACACCTGCCGCATCTTCTCCCGCCCGCCGGGGTTGGACAGCGGCGCGGCGAATTCGTTGTCGAGAAACGGCTGGGTGCTGAGCCAGACGTCGTTCTCGGCGATGAGCCCCGCCGTCGCCTCATCCATAAGGTGCCCGTGTTCGATGCAGCGCACGCCGGCCTCAATCGCCGTCCGGATGGCGCGCGGCGTATAGGCGTGAACGGCGACGTAGGTGCCCCAGTTCTCCGCCGCTTCGACCGCGGCGCGGAACTCGGGCCCGGTGTACTGGCTGACGTCGATCGGATCGTAGTTCGACGCCACGCCGCCGCCCGCGGCGAGCTTGAGCTGGCTCGCGCCGAGCATCAATTGCTCGCGGGCGCGCATCATGACGCGATCCGCGCCGTCGGCGATCGCCCCGCCGCCGATCGCGTCGCCGCGGCCGAGCGGCGCGCCCGGGGCCGACGGGATCTCATAGGGAAAGCGGAAATCGCCATGTCCGCCGGTCTGCGAGATCATCGCGCCGGACGGCCAGATGCGCGGTCCCCTCACGCACCCCTCATCGATGGCGCGCTTCAGCGAAAACGCCGGGCCCGCCATGTCGCGGACGCTGGTGAAGCCACGCATGAGCGTTTTTTCGGCTTCGGTCGCAGCGACGAGGTTGATATAGCCGACGTCCGCGGTGAGCAGGATCTCGAGCGGAATCGGCGCCATCATCGCGTGCCAGTGCGCGTCGATGAGCCCCGGCATCAGCACGCGAAGGCGACGCGACCGCCGCGCGCCGCGGCCTTCGGCGGCGCAGAGCAGCCGGCGCCGGCGGCGAAGACGCCCGCAGTCGAGGCGAACGCGCGGCTCGAGAAAGTCGCGTTCAGACGAGCGCTGAGCCGCGCGAAGGCCGGCGTATGGCACAGGCATCGGCCGAACGAGGCGCCGCGCTCGTCGCCGGCTTCGCATGCAAACATCATCTGCTCCCTGGGCCTTGGAGCCGAACGCCGGCTCTAAGCCGGCGTCGGCGCGTCCGCGCAAATCAGTTTGCTGTGCTTGAGCTCCGCCCAGAGATCGGCAGGGATTTTGTGGCGGAAGGCGGCGAGGTTCTGCTCGACCTGTTTCGCCGAGATCGCGCCTGGGATGATCGAGGCGACGATCGGGTGCCCGAGCGGGAAGTGCAGCGCCGCCGCCGCCAGCGGAACGTTCCAGCGCCTGCAGACAGCCTCGATCTTCGCCACGCGCTCGAGGATCGCAGGCGGCGCAGGTTCGTAATTGTACATGGCGCCCGGAACCGCGCCGGTCGCCAGGATCCCGGAATTGTATCCTCCGCCGATGACGATTCCGACGCCGCGCTCGGCGCAGCGCAGGAATTCGCTATCGAGCACCTCCTGTTCGAGCAGCGTGTAGCGCATGGCGAGGAGGAAAAAGTCGATGTCGATGAGGTCTAGAAACCGAGGGATCGTCCCGGTCGCGTTCAACCCGGCGCCGATGCCCTTGATCGCGCCGGAGTCGCGCAGCTCGATCAGCGCGCGCCAGCCGCCGGTGACGAGCTGACCGAAATAGGCGTCGAGCCTGGCGGGATTCTTGTGGTTCCAGATGTCCAGATCGTGCACAAGGAGGAGGTCGATCGAAGGGATTCCGAGCCGTTGCAGGCTGTCCTCGAACGAACGCATGACCCCGTCGTAGCCGTAGTTGTACACCGCCTCGAAATCGAGTCCGCCGATCCACTGATCCTTGATGTGGCCGGGTTTGAGCGGTCGGCGCAGCAGGCGCCCGATCTTGGTCGAAATGACGAAGTCGCGGTTCTGCCGGTAGAGCGCCCGTCCGAGCCGATGCTCGGACTGCCCGCGCCCATACCACGGGGAGGTGTCGAAATAGCGCACGCCGCCATCCCACGCCGCGCCGATGATCGCCGCCGCCTCATCATCCTCGACCCGGTCGAAGAGGTCGCCGAGCGGCGCCGTACCGAGGCCGAGCTCGGTGACCGAGACCTCCGTCCGCCCGAGCTTGCGCGTTCGCAAAGGAGTGGCGCTCATTCCTCCGGCTCGGTTCCGAAGCGCAACGGATAGCCCTTGGCCGCGCCCGCTTCTGTTCCCCGCGCGGCCTTGGTCTCGGCGATGTCGCGGGCGAAGACGGCGACGACGCAGACCCCCTTGCGGTGCGCGGTCATCATCACGTTGAGCGCCTGCGGATCGTTCAACCGGAACACGGCCTTGAGCACCTGCACCACGAAATCGCGCGGCGTGTAATCGTCGTTGAACAGGATGACCTTGTGCAGGCGCGGACGCTCGGTGTGCGTCTGCGTCTTGGTCCTGATATGGGTGACGGTCTTGCTCATCGTGGCCCCCGAAGGCAGGCTGGATCGGACAGGCGAATTATCCTCGCACACGCGGCGCCGAGCTTTCAAGCGGCGTCGGTCCGCGCCTATTGAAGAGAGGCCGCCTATGCTGAACACGCGACAAAAAGTCCTGCGCAATTTCTGGTGACCCTGCCGGTCGACAAAATGAAGGACCGACCGAAGCCGTTCCATCTGCTCGGCGAGGACATCGTCCTTTTTCTCGCCGACGGCGCCGCGCCGGCGGCGCTCCTGGACCGATGCCGGCGCCGCACGGCGAAGCGCCTTTGCAGAGACTTGTCGAAATTTGCCACGCTTTTTTAGGCGCGAATTGGCCGCTGTGTAAGAATTGCACTGTCGCGGCTCGGCGTGTTCTCGAAACGCCTGCGCCGACGCCGCCTGAGAGGAGGGCGTCATGAAAATCGCATGGTTCGGCGCGGTCCTTTCGACCGCATTGTTCGCGTCGTTTTGCGCTCACGCGCAGGATGCCGGCGTATTCGAAAAATGGTTAACTCAAGAGACGCCGGAGTGCGTGCCCGTGGACGCTTTCAAGTCGGTGTCGACGGTGAAGGAGCTCACTCCCGAACCGTTTCAGTTCGTACGCGCGCTTTATGTGGCGTTGCCGCCGGTTTCGCGGACCCTGCCGCCCGGCGATCACGCGGTCATGGCCAGTTCCGGCGACGTCGTCATGCTGCGTCGCCGACGGTCAGGCTTGTGCGCGCTTTCTCGCTCCCGATTTCATTCAAACGATGCTGATTCAGGTCGGGGAGGGAGAAACCGGGCACATCGGAACACCGGCCGCGTATCACCCCTCACTCGACTGACAAAGGAGGACTCGCATTTTGTGGCGCGAGCGGCAGGATGAACGTTCCGCCACGCCATCTCGGCGGGCTGAGATCGCGCTCGAACGAATGACGCCCCGGAAAGCTCTCGCTGTTTCGCGGCCTTCCCGGGATATGCCCGCGGGCAAGATCGATGAGGACGATGACAATGTTTGACGTGCAAATCGTAATGGCGCTCTCCGTGGCCTTTCTTTTGGGCATCGTCGTGGGAAGCGGGCTCGAGATCCTCGTTCGGGATGGACGGTGAAAGATCGCCTGTGTCGCCCTTCCATCGGAGGACATCGTTCGAATTGACTCAAGACAGCCCGTATCAACAATCAGCGTTGGAGCGGACTTGCCGCGTCTGGCAAACCTGAGTCTTCGACGCGTCGCCGGGCGCATCTGGCGGTCGCCGCGGACCCGGCGTAAACTGCGGGGCGGCGCGGCGCCTTCGCGCGAGGGGTGGCCCGGCCGCGAAAGGCCAACCGCGCTCGGAGCTATTGAAATGAGGATTGCGATCGCGTCGGGCGCTACGGCGCTCGCCCTTCTCTCCGGTGAGACCCTGGCCGGGCCCTGCACGGACGAGATCTACCAGGCCCAGATCGCCATCGGAAAGCGCCTGGACGCCGCCGCCGCGCGAGGGAAGGCCGCGCCCGAATCGACCTTCGCCACCACACACCATCAGCCGACGCCGAGCAGCGTGGCGAATGCGGAAGCGCAGGTCGGCGACCTTTCCGACGCCGACCTGAACGCGCTCACGCAGGATACGGACGAGGCGCGCAAGGCGGACGCCGCGGGCGATCAAGCGGGTTGCGAGAAGGCGCTCGCCGACGTGAGGCGCATTCTCGGCGTTCTCCCGAAGTGAGGCCGCCCGGGCCGGCGGGAAAGTTCGGGCCTTTCACCGCATTGTGACTGCGACTTCCGCCCCCCGCCTTGCCGCGGCCGGTGCGGGGCGCCAGAACGGCGTGCCGCCGATGCGCTCCGCCGTCCTCACCGCCTTCATCATCGCGACCGCCCTGTTCATGGAGAACATGGACGGAACGGTGATCTCGACCTCGCTGCCGGCGATCGCGCTCGACCTGCA
The DNA here is from genome assembly GCA_963758335.1 of uncultured Alphaproteobacteria bacterium. Classification (GTDB taxonomy): domain Bacteria; phylum Pseudomonadota; class Alphaproteobacteria; order Rhizobiales; family Beijerinckiaceae; genus Roseiarcus. Next base: position 62,511 of record CAVWVF010000008.1, read on the forward strand.
TGAGGACCCGATCGTCCTCAAGCTCGCGCTGACCTCCTACATGCTGACTCTGGCGGTGTTCATCCCCGCCTCGGGCTGGGTCGCCGACCGCTTCGGCGCGCGAACCGTATTCTGCACGGCGATCGTCGTCTTCACGCTCGGCTCGATCCTTTGCGGCGCCTCATCGTCGCTGAGGACCCTCATCGCGGCGCGCGTGTTCCAGGGCCTCGGAGGCGCGATGATGGTGCCGGTCGGACGCCTTGTCCTCCTGCGCACCGTGCCCAAGAGCGATCTCGTCAATGCGCTCGCCTACCTGACCGTGCCGGCGCTGCTCGGGCCCGTCGCCGGCCCGCCGCTCGGCGGCTTCATCACGACCTATTTCAACTGGCGCTGGATCTTTTGGATCAACGTCCCGATCGGCGTGCTCGGCGTCCTGTTGTCGCTGAGATTCATCGCCAACCTGCGCGAAGAAGAGGTTCCCCGTTTCGACTTCAAGGGTTTTGTCCTGTCCGGCCTCGGCCTGCTCGGCCTGATCTCAGGCCTGTCGCTGATCGGCCGCGGAATGGCGCCGGCCTGGGAGGTCGCCGCGCAGATGGTGATCAGCCTCACGTTGCTCGCGGCCTATGTGCGGCACGCCGGCGCGAACGAGGACGCGATCCTCGACCTGAACCTCCTCAGGATCCCCACCTTCTTCTCCGGCGTGGTCGGCGGCCTCCTGTTCCGCATCGGCATCGGCGCCCTGCCCTTCCTGCTTCCGCTCCTCTTGCAGATCGGCTTCGGACTGACGCCGTTCGAGTCCGGCTCGCTGACCTTCGCCACCGCCGCCGGGGCGATGGCGATGAAATTCACCGCCTCGACCGCCCTGCGCTGGTTCGGCTTCCGCCGGACGCTGATCGTCAACGCGCTGATTTCCGGCGCGTTCATGGCCTCCTACGCCCTCTTCACCCCCTCGACGCCACACTGGCTGATCTTTCTCGCCTTGCTCGCGGGCGGCTTCTTCCGGTCGCTCGAATTCACCGCCCTCAACGCCATCAGCTACGCCGATATCGACCCGCCGCGGATGAGCCGGGCCACCAGCTTCGCCAGCGTGTCGCAGCAGATGTCGGGGGCGGTCGGCGTCGCGGTCGCCGCCGTCTGCATCCAGATCATCCAGGTCGGCTTCGGCGACCAGACTCTCTACGCCCGCGACCTCTCGACCGCCTTCGTGCTGGTGGCGATCGTCTCGAGCCTCTCGACTCTCATCTTCATTCGGCTGAAGCCGGACGCCGGGGCCGCGCTCGCCGGCAAGGAACCGACGCCGGAGGAAGGCGCGGCCGCGGCGGCGGAGTAGCTCAACCGGCGGCCTACCAGGAAGGTTTGCTGTAGGCGGGTGGGTACGTGATCGGATCGGCCATGCACTTTTTCACTTCCTGTTCGAATCTCGTGGCATCGGTGATGCCCTTGTTGACGACCATCTCCCGGCAGTAATTTTGCGTCATCGTCCAGACCGGCGGCCCCGCTCCGCCTCCGCAAGAACAGGTTGGAGGCTTCCCGCGACAATCGAGAAGGCGAGCATAATCCACAGGCCGCGGACAGATTTCCACACCCCGATTCTCCTTTTCGGTTTGGCTGGGTTGAACTTGCCTCGTCCCGGCGAGCTGCGAACGGCTGCCTCGAAAGCCTGCCTGGTCCAGGACCTGATCCGGGGACGCCGAAGGGATTCTACAGCGGGATGATTTCAAGTCGAACTCGGCTCCGGCGGCGCTCCGTTCGGAGGACCGGCGGTTGAGCGACGACGGCGCCATTTTTTGACCGTCGCGAGGAGCCTGCGACCGGTCGCTTGTCCCCCGCCTTTGGCGATCAGAACAGCGGCCCGGATCGCCCGCCGAACAAGGCGATTCCCCTGTTAACAGGAGAAAACAGGGCAAACCGCGCCGCTCCGGCCGCGCTTCGCGGCAGAAACAACGTTTGATTACAATGGCTTACGCGAAAACGCGGCCCGCACCGCATCAGGCGCCATAGCAGGAGCGTAACAGGGTGCGATTTTGCCGTTATATATCAGGCAGATAACAGGCGGCGTTTCGGCGATAACAGATCCTATGCGGGTGGACGGCGGCCGGACCCTTGGTAGGCTGATCTTCCACACCAGCATGGAGGCAACCGATGCATTTAATCACCTCCGCGACCGTTGTCGCGACCACCGCCCGCGCGAATGATATCACGCTGTTCGCCTCGCTCGAATTGAGCAAATCGAAATGGGTTGTGACGATCAACAGTCCGGGCAGCGAGAAATTTTCCAGGCATGTGGTCGAGGGTGGGGACGGCGCCGGCCTGCTCGACCTTCTTTCGCGGTCGAGGGCGAAGGCCGAGCAGCGCTATGGCGTGCCGATCAGAGCGATCGTCATTCAGGAGGCGGGATTGGACGGATTTTGGATCCATCGCCTGCTGCTCGCCGAGGGGATCGAGAGCCACGTGGTCGATGCGGCTTCGATTGCGGTCGACCGGCGGCATCGGCGAGCCAAGACCGATGCGATCGACGGCGAGACGCTGTTGCGGACGCTGATGGCGTGGGCTCGCGGCGAGCGGCGGGTCTGCTCCATGGTTCGCGCGCCGAGCCCGGAAGAAGAGGATCGCCGGCGGCTGACCCGCGAGCGCGGCACGCTGCTCAAGGAACGCATTCAGCACACCAATCGGGTCAGGGGCCTGCTCAGCGGCCAAGGCATCCGGGATTACAACCCGCTTCGGCGCGATCGTTTTGAGCGGCTCGAGGCGCTGCGAACCGGCGACGGCCGCGAGCTGCCGCCGCTGCTGAAGGCGGAAATACGCCGGGAGCTCGATCGGATCGCGCTGGCGACGACGCAACTGGCTGCGGTCGAACGGGCCCGCGACGCGCTCATCCGCACGGAAGCCGAGGAGCGCACCACCCGCCGCCCGGCTCCTCGAGCTCAAGGGCTTGGGCCCCGAGTTCGCCTCGCTCCTCTGGCTGGAATCGTTGTTCCGCAGCTTCGCCAACCGCCGCCAGGTGGCGGCTTACGGCGGATTGGCGCCCAGCCCCTGGCAGAGCGGCGGCGTCGAACGGGATCAAGGCATCTCGAAGTCGGGCAACCGCCGCCTGCGCAAGACCATGATCGAGCTGGCCTGGTTCTGGCTGCGTCACCAGCCGGACTCGGCGTTGAGCCGCTGGTTTCGGGCGCGGGTCGGCGCCGCGAAGGGACGGGTCCGCCGGATCGCCATCGTGGCGCTGGCCCGCAAACTGCTCGTCGCCTTGTGGCGCTATGTCGCCATCGGCGGGCATGGCTTCGAGGGTTCGGCGCCAACTCAGGTACGTGGGAAGGTTTTCGGTGGCGACGCCGTGGAAGCGTCGCATCCACTCTTTGAGGCGTCCGTGGTAGGCGTTGACGTTGTTTATATGGAACTGCGATTCTTCGGGCTTGGGGTTGCCGGGCGCGGGTAGGACATGGACTTTGAGCTTGGCCCGCTTGGCGAAAGCGGTGATGGCCGAGCCGCCGTCGCAGCAGAAATCGGTTGAAGGCGGAATTCGTTCGCCGAACGCTTCTTTTAGGCTGGCGGCGTCGAGGCGGGACAGGACGGCGTCGAACGTGGCGCCGCTGCGGTCGCGAGCCACGACGACGGGAATTTGCTCGGCCGAGAGGCCGCGCTTGGCGGCTTTGCCGCCGCGGCGGCGCGCGGGCCTGGCGAGGCCGCCCCGCCGACCCTTTAAGGACTCGAGTATGAATGTTTCATCGGCCTCGACGATGCCCGAAAGGCTCTTGGGTTTGTCGAGGTTGAGAGCGGCGAGAAACCGATGCCGCCATCGGAAGGCGGTGCTCGGGTGGATCTGGCAGCGGTCGGCCGCCTTGGCGAGGCTCTCCCCTTCGATCAGGGCTCGCGCCTGATCGAACCAGCGATCCTTGTTGTGCAGGCCGGCCACCGGAGTGCCGGTGAACGGATTGAAAGTCCTGCGGCATTCCACGCAGCGATAGCGCGGCAAACCTCTCGCCTCACCCCAGGGCCGGACATCGAGCGCGCCGCAGCGCGGACATCCCGTCCGCGAATAACGCCCCTTTGCGATTTCCCGGAAAATATCGCGCTCGCCCGATGCGGAAAGCGTCGCCGCAACCGCATCGCTGCGCTCCTCGGCCCTCTTCGCGTCCCCCGCCGCAGACCTCGGTTCGCAGATCTCGACGCCCTCCTCACAGGGATCGTCAGCTTCCGCGAGCGCGAGCTCGCGAAACACGACACGGCGCTGCGCCGCACTCAACGACGACAGCGCGGCCAGCCATCCCGCGAAATCCGACGGCTTCATCTTCGCCCCCAAAATGCCCAGAGCCTTTATCGCTCATGTCAACACACATTGCAATAAGAGCGATTAGAGGCGCCGGTGGCCCTTCACGAAATGTTCGTCCCCGGCCGCCCGCAAGCTCATGATCCGGATCGAGCGAAGCCTGCTCGAGCGCGAATTGCAAGCGTGGACCGGGCGCGAGCCGAAGGAGCTGATCGAGTTCGATCAGTCGCAGGCGTTCGCCATGGAGAAGGTCGCCACCTTGACGCACGCCGTCCGCATGCTTTGCGACGATCTTCGCGACGAATCGTCGAGCCTCGATCACCCGCTCGTTCGCGACCGAATCGCCTCGGCGCTGGCGTCCGCCCTGCTGGTGCGGCGCAGTGGGACGTTGAGCCATTGGGTAACCGCGACGTGCGCCGCCGCGATCCGGACTGACCGCTTCGCGTCGACTTCGAGCATTCCAAACGTTCGCGACGAATGGCCGGGTTGGGGTCGAAACCGGTCAAGCTGATTCGGTTTTGACCCTAGCCGGTCAGGCGCGAATACGCCGCGGCCAGGGCAAAGATGATGGCGCCGTAGAGGATCTGCTTGATCGGCTCGGGCGAATCGAGAAGGGTCAACAGTCCGTCGAGCACCGTCAGGATCAGGGCGCCGACGATACTGCCGGAATAACCGCCGCGGCCGCCGAAGATCGAGGTGCCGCCAATGATGACCGCCGCGATGGAAGGCAAGAGGTAGGTGGCGGCCAGGCTGAGATCGGCGGAATTGGTATGGCCGACCAGGACGAATCCCGCGAGCGACGCGAGGACCGAGCAAATCATGTAGTCGATGAGGAGCAGCCGCCACACGCGCACGCCGGCCAACCGGCAGGCCTCGCGATTATCGCCGATAGCGTATAACAAGCGGCCGAAACCGGTTCGCCCCAGCGTGACCACCACCAGCGCCGCAATCGGCAGCCACAGAAACACGTCGAGAGGAATGAGGCCACCCAGGCGGTCGGATCCGATGGCGTGGATGAAGTCCGGCACGATCGAGCGCGACGCCAATATCCTCTGGCTGTAGACGATGATGACGCCTTCCGTCATCAGCCCGGTGCCGAGCGTCATCACCAGCGGCTGAACGCCGAGCAGAGCGACGCCGACGCCATTGATCGCTCCCACCACCAGCCCCAGCCCGAGGCCGATCGCGACCGCCGAACCATCGCCGAACTTCAGGGCCGTCGTCGTCATCAGGAATGCCGAGCCGGTCGCGACGCTGACGACCGACAGATCGATCCCTCCGGTCAACATCACCATGGTCTGGCCCGCGGCAAGAATACCGAGCGGCGCCGCGAACAGAAGCGTGTTCGACAGCCACACCGGATTGACCGTGCCCGGCTTCATGAGCTCGACGATGGCGATAAACAGCAGGAGCAGCAGCACCAGAGCAACAATGGTATTGCGCTGAAACCAAAGCAGAATGCCGTGAACCTCGAAGCGTCGCGGCCGCGCCGAGGCATCCGGCGGACCATTCATTTGCGGTCTCTCACCGAGGTAACCAGGCCGCCCGCCATCACCACCAGAACGATCAGCGTTCCCTGGATCACCTGGCCGAAATTCGGGTCGATGTTCAAAAAAATCAGGTCGGCGGGAATGAGGGTGAGCACAAAAGCGGCGATGACCGGCCCCATGATCCCGCCGCGCCCTCCCGTCAGGCTCACCCCGCCGATGACGACGGCCGCCAGTCCGCTCAGCGTGTAGAGGACGCCTGCGTGTGGAGAGCCGATCCCCGTCGTCATCGTCAAGCCCACGCCCCCGATCGCGCTGAACAAGCCGCCTAGGACATAGGCGAGGAGCCGGGCGAGCTCGACATTGACGCCGCTCCGAAACGCGGCGATCCGGTCGCAGCCCGTGGCGTAGATGCGCAGGCCGGTTTTCGACCTCCAGACCGGAATCCATACGGCGGTCAGGGAGACAACCAGCAGAACCAGCGAATTGGACAGCCACTCGGTGATGAGCGTGCCGGTGCCGAGATTGAGGAATTCGGGAGGGGCGCCGCCACCAGGCCTCTCGAGTATCAGCAACGCGACGCCGCCCCAAATAAAGCCGGTGGTCAGCGTCACAATGACGTCGGGGACGCGAGAGGCGACGACGAGGAGCCCGTTGACCGCGCCGATCGCCGCGCCGGCGACCAGAATCGCCACGGCGAGCAAAAGCGCCTCGCCGAGGCTGGCTTCTTTCATCGTGCTCGCCGCGAGCACGTTTGCGACCGCCATGACGGATCCGATCGATAGGTCGATTCCGCCCGAGATCACGACCACAGCCTGCGCCGCGGCGGCGCAGGCCAATGGCAATGCGGCCATCGCGACCGATTGCGCGTCGAACGAATCGAACGCGGGATGGATCCCTACGGTGACTGCCAGAACGACGATCAACAGCACCGGCATGCCGAACAGCGCCGGATAGCGGGTTACGGCGCCCCTGGTCTTGTCGATGAGGCCGGAGCCTCGGCCGCGCTGTTGGACGTCCGAGGACGAATTGTCAGCGGATGCCGCAGTCACGCCCGTTCCTCGGTGCGGGGCCCCCACGCCATGCGCGCCGCCCATGCCATGGGCGGCGCGCAGCAAGGTTCCCTCATCCGCCTCGCTGGCCGGCATCTCAGCGACGATTTCGCCCCCGAACAAAACGATCGCCCGGTCGCAAACCAGGCCAATTTCCGGAAGCTCGGACGTAAACAGCAACACGGACGACCCGGCGTCGGCCATCTCACGCAGCAACCGATAAATCTGATGCTTGGTGCCGACATCGATGCCGCGGGTTGGATCGAAGCAAAGCAGGGTTTGAAACCCGGTGGCGATCCATCGTGCGATCCCCACTTTCTGCTGGTTGCCGCCGCTCAGCCGGCGCAGTTCGGACCCCGCACGGGCGTCGATTTGCAACCGTTTGACGGCGGCAGCGACGCGCTGCCGCTCGCTATGGGCGCGAATCAGGCCCCAATTCGACGGATTGCGGACGAGCGGCAAGGCGACGTTCTCGCGGATCGAGCGCTGCGGCAGGAGCGCCTGAAGCCGATTTGCCGGGACCAGCACAAGGCCCGCCGCGATCGCGTCGCCCGGGTGGTTCAGCTTCAACCTTCGGCCGTGGGCCACGATCTCTCCACCGTCGTGGCGGTGCACCCCGGCAATACAATCAAACAGTTCCTGCTGCCCCTGCCCCTCGAGCGCCGCAACGCCGAGAATCTCTCCCGCCCGTAGGCTGAAGGACACATTCTTGAGCATATGGCCGTAGCAGAGATCGTTGACCTCGATCGCCGCCGGCTCCTCAGCCGCGCCGCGATCCGTTCGCCGGGGCGCAGCCTCGGCGGGACTGGCCTTCATTGCGTCTACGCCAAGCATCAGCGAGACGATTCGGTCTTCGCTGCCTCGGGCGGTGTCCGTGACGCCGACGGAGACGCCATCGCGCAAAACCGTGGCGCGATCACAGAGCGCGGCCACCTCGGCGATACGATGAGAAATGAAGATCACCGAATTGCCGCGTTCGCGCCAGCGCCGCACGACCGCGAAGACATGTTCCGACAGGTCTGCCGGGAGAGCGGCGGTGATCTCGTCGAGCATAAGCACGATCGGATCGGACGCCAGCGCACGGGCCAAATCGATGAGACGCAAAACCGGATAGGGAATATTCCGCACCAGCTCGCCAAATTTGAGATCCGCTGTTCCGAGGTCGTTGAGATGGTTCCGCACGCTTGCGAAGGCGACATCGGCCAATCGCATGTTCTGGCTGATCGTCAGGTCGGGAACGAGCGCCGGATCCTGGTAGACCGAGACGATGCCCGCTCGACGCGCTTCGGCGGGGGAGCGAAACGTCCGTACGGCGCCGTCGACCGTTATGGTTCCGCCATCCGCCGGGTAGACGCCGGTGAGAATCTTTACGAGCGTGCTCTTACCCGCGCCGTTGGCCCCCATCAGCGCATGGATCTCCCTGCGGGAAAGAGTCAGCGTCGCCGATCTGAGCGCGACGACGGAGCCGAATTGCTTGGCGAGATCGCGGACCTCGAGCAGAGGCGCCGTATCGTTCATTGGGGCGGCCACAGGTCTGCTTGCGGCATATTAATGACCGTTAATGACCGCGCGCCCCATCGTATCGACGAGTGTGACTGGACAGTTGCAATGCGACCACTGGGGAAGCGCCGGCGCCCGCAAGAGACGAACGCCGGCGCCAACAGCTGCTATTCGCCCGGACCCTTGCAGTCCTTTTTCTGTGCGGCGGTGAAGTGACCGTAATCCTTCTCTGGGCCGTAGACAGGATCGGTCGGCGCAACGTTCGGGTCGTAGAGCTTTTTCAGCATCGCCACGCCTTCGTCGGTCGTGTTGTCGTACCAGGCCGTCGGAACCGTCGTCACCCTGTCGCGAGGCTTTTTCTGTAAGAGATCGAGGGCGACAACCAGTCCGGCGGCGCCGATCGCGGGCGAGTTGCTGACGGCGACGCCGATCAACCCATCCTTCTTGTAGTCGATCAATTGCTTGATGAAGCCGTTGTTGTCGGCGCCCACGAACGGCACAAACGGCTTGTTTGCGGCCTTGATCGCTTCGATCACCGTATAGTCGATTCCGGAAGTCCACACGCCGTCGAAATGCTTGCCCGACGCCAGCATCGCCGACATCTGCTGCGCCGCTTTCTCGTTGGACCAGTCCATGAAAGTCGTGGCAATGACCTTGATCCCAGGGTAATCCTTTAGAACCGCGTCGAAACCCGTCTGCCTGACACTATCACCGGGCGCCCCATCGATGCCGCGCATCTGATAGACGTCGCCCTTGCCCTTCAACTGATCGAACAGCCACTTGGCGCCAACCTTGGCATAGGCCACCTGGTCGCCGGTCACGATATACGCTTCCGGAGCGCTGACGGGTTGGTCCGCCGCAACGACGACGATCCCCTTGTCGGCTGCCTGCTTGATGACGCCGTTGAGCGCCTTCTCGTCCGACGGGTTTATGATGATTGCATTGACGCCCGCCGAAATCAGCGTGCGCAGGTCCGCGATCTGCTCGGAAGGCCCGGCTTCGCGATTGGCCAGGATGATCTTGGAGACAAAGCCCGAAGCGAGGGCTTCGGCTTTGATCGAGCAGACGAATTCTTCGCGCCAGCTATTGCCGATATGAGTATTGGAGACCCCAATTACGAATTTCTCTGCGGCGCTAGCGCCGCCCACGGGCGCAGTCGCCCCGATAGCCGCGAGCAAAGAAAGCGCGGCAATTCCGCTAAGACGTCCCATTTTGTCCTCCCACATTCGTCGCTGGTGCAGCTTAGATGCTGCACTCCCTTATAGCCCCAGGCCGCAGCACATCTCGTGTTGCCGCAGGGTGTCGAATCTTATCACATCGGTGAGCCGTTCAGGAGCGCCGGTCCCATCGCTCTCCTCCCGTCGTGACAATTGTCTATTTTTTTGCTCGTAACGCCAGCATTGTGGCGCGAATCAGCCGTCATTGCAATTGCGCGTCGGGGGACAGCCGGCCACAACCAGCGCCGCTTGCAGCGCAGGGCTGGCGCGAGGGCGGGCCAAATCGAATTGAACGGGCGACGCGGAATGGCGGCTTCGCGCTAAATAGCGGTCGTTTCCGGCAGTCGTGGCGAATTGGTCAAATCGACCCGCGGACGACTCACCAATGCCGCAAATCGAAGGTCTCGATTTTCGCCTCCTGAGCTGTGACTGGCCCACTCCGCGTGCTGGTGAACAGATATCATCGCCTTACGAACTCAGGTCCGTCGAGAAAGCGAGCTCCTTTTGCGAACGTAAAAGTGCAAGGCGTTCGACCAGCGAAGCTTCAATATGCTGATACGCATCGCTTCCCAGCACCAGTCTCCGCGGAGCCGGCTTGAGTTCGCAGGAAGCAATCATTGCTTGCACCAACTTGACCGGATCGCCGATGAGAATCTTTTCGCCATGAAGCGCAATCGCGCGACGGAAATCGCCTACAGGCGTGTCCTCATAGATTTCCATGGGAGTGGTGTAGTCGGACGAACTCGTGATGTTGGTTCTGGCAGTGCCGGGTTCGACCAGCGTGACTTCGATACCGAACTTCGCGATTTCCGGAATGACCCCCTCAAAGAATCCTTCAACACCCCATTTCGTGGTCGCATAGACACTCATGCCAGGATAGGCCATCTGACTCTGCTCGCTCGAGATTTGCAGGATTCGCCCACCGCCCTGCTTGCGCATCTCAGGAATAACGGCTTTCGCGAATACGATGCTTCCCAAGAGATTGGTATCAAGCATTCGCTCAATCCTTGGCAGCTCTGCTTCTTCCGCTGCGCCGACCATGATGTATCCTGCGTTGCTGACAGCGAAACCGATCTTGCCAAACGCGTCAAATGCCTCATCGACGACCGATACGATCTCCTTCGGGTTTGTGACATCGAAGATCGAGACACGAAGGCGATTTCCATACCTATCTTGGAGATCGTCCAATGCCGAAGGCTTTCGCACCGTAGCCACGACATTGCCTCCCCGTTCAAGCGCGAGTTCTGTCCAAAGTACGGCCAAAGCCACTGCTCGTTCCCGTGATCAGCCAGTTGTTTGCCACTTCAGAACTCCTTTTCAAGCTGTGGTGGCGCCGATCAGGCCGTGCGGAGTTCCGCGCCGCCGGAGATTTCGCTCCACTTCCGGCACGGCAGGTCAGGAGCTGCGTCCAGCCGCTTCTCAATTCGCACGAGGCGCGGTTCGAACCCTGGACCAAGGCGGAAGCCGCGGCCGCGCGCCAGTCCGATCATCCCCTCGTTGGTCCGCAACGTATCGCCGAAGAGCAATTCGATGCCGTCGGCCGCCGCTTTCCGTTCGATTTCCTGGAGCAAGGCCGAGCCGAGACCTAGATGCCGCCAGTCATCGGCAATCGACATGCCGAATTCGCCGGCCCGTTCCGCGCACCAAAGCGCCACCCGGGCCTCGCCGACCACCGTTTCACGACCCGCTGCCGTCGAGGTGAGGAGCAGGGTCAGAGTGTCACGCCCATTAGCGGCCAAAGCGCCCGCCAATTCCGACGCCGGGAGCTCGTTTGCGGCGCCCAGGAACCGATTGTAGCGCGACTGCGGTGAAAGCCCTCGGACATAGGTTTGCAAGGCGTCGCCGTCGCTGGAGCGGGCCGGACGAAGAGCCAACCAGATGTCCGGCCGGCGCTTCGCCCACAGCATGCGGAGCTCCGAATGACCTGGGTCGAGGGCGCTTTCGTTGAGCGGCGCGTGAGGCGCAGGCTCCACCAAACGATCATACAGAGGCGCGGGGCCCATCGGCGTGAACCCTTGCAATGAGAGGTTGCGTTCGAGGCTTGGCGAGGCCGCTACTGCGGCAGGCTCCAGTCAGCGCTGCACGGCGAGGGCGTCGGTCAGTCGGCGAACCAGTTTCTTGAGCTTCGCGCCGACGCCGTTTGCGACTGGCGCCATGCGATCGCTGCTTGGGCCGAAATCTCCTCTGCGCGTGGTGTAGGTCATCGGACCACCCTCATGATTGACCATGGCTCTAAATGAGATATTCTCATCCGTCATCCTCAAAAGCTGGCCGCAGCTTGGCAAGAAAAACCTTGTATGGCAAAGGATGTTGTCTCAGCTGATGGATGAGAAACTCTCATGCATAGCGCGCCTCCCCCGCTGAACGCGCTTCGCGCTTTCGAGGCCGCCGCCCGGCATCTCAGTCTGACCAAGGCGGCGGTGGAGCTGAACGTCACGCCCGGCGCCCTGAGCCACCAAATTCGCGGACTGGAAGATCATCTGGGCCTCAAACTCTTCGACCGCGGCGTGCGGTCGATCGCCCTGACGGCGGCAGGCAAGGCGCTCCACCCCGGCTTGCAGGCGGGCTTTCTTCATATCCGGGACGCGCTGGCGAGCCTCAATAGATTGAGCGACACGCGCGTGCTCGTGATCAGCACGCCGCCCGGCTTCACCTCGAAATGGCTGGCGCCGCGGCTCTACCGATTTTCGATCGCCTATCCCAAAATCGACGTGCGCGTTTCCTCGTCGATCAACAACGCCAATTTCACAACCGACGGCGTCGACGCTGCGATCCGCAACCTTCCGGTCGATGCGGCGCGCGATGAAGCCCTTGAGGTCGAAAAGCTGTTCGATCAATCCCTCGTATCGGTCTGCAGCCCGGCCTTCGTCGAAAAATACGGGCCCTTCGCGTCGCTGGACATGCTCAAGGGCGTGCCGCTGATCCACGACGACAGTCTCAGCAGTCGCGCCGTCATGCCGAACTGGGCCGACTGGTTTGCGGCGGCCGGCGTGAGGGACGCCGACGTCAGTCGTGGCCTTCGATTCAATAGCGCCGATCACGCGCTCGACGCGACGGTCGAAGGCGCCGGCGTGCTGCTCGCTCTCGATGCGCTCGCCTACGACGATCTGCGCACGGGGCGTCTCACCATGCCCTTCGGCCTGACCCTGCCTTCGGGCCGCTGCTACTCATTCGTTTGCCCGAAGAAGCGGCGAGAGTTTGCGAATGTGCGGGTCTTCCGCGCGTGGCTCAAGGAAGAGGCGGCCGCCCTCGACTGGAGCAAGTGCGCGACGCACGCAGCCGATAGGCCGCCCGCGGCGAGATCGTCCGCGACGCGCTGAATTGTGAGAACGGAAAGTCTGCTGCGCCCGTCTCCGGATTCAATGCGATTGGCAGCGCAAGTCTTATTTGGGTCAGAGGGCGACTAGACGATCGATTCCATGAAACCGCTCAATTGCTTAATTGGCCTTCGATCCACGGAATGCGGCCGTTTCGAGCATCCCATGGGATTCGAACTTTGGAAGCGCCCGACTAGTTCAGCGTTTCTGAAGTTCGAATCATATCTGTCGCCTCATCGAGCCCGAGCGCCTCGCCTTCGCGGATCAGCGCTTCGAGCCGCTCGGGACGGCCGCGCCGCGAGGCCAAAGGATGCGGCGACCGCTGTTCTGTCGCGCCAGACTGCCTGTTCTCTCGAATCAATTCCCTGTTCACTCGAAAAAACTTCCTGTTCCCGATCGCCGTCTCCCTGATTCTTCTTGCCGCAATGCGCGCCGTGCGGCCGGATGATGACGCCGTTGCGCTTGCTTGCGGCAGCGGCGGCGCCCACCGGAGGAATCGCGCTCTTGCTGGGACGGAGGAGCGGGCGTCGGCGAAATTTTCTGCGGCGTCTTCTTGCGGGTTATCAAATATTCTGGTACAAATAGAGAACAGAACGGCGGATCGCCCGAATTTCGAGCCGAGGAGATATAACCCATGTACAGTGTCTATCGCGCGTCGGGGCAGGCGCGAATTTTCTCCGCTTGCGACGGCCAGGCCCTTGAAAAGGCTCAAAACGGCAATGGGCGGCTCTTGTAAGAGTTCGGGCTCGGCGCCGCATCCTCTTGGGGTCGGCGCCGCATGATCTTGGGGGCGGAGCCGCAACCCTCCGGGAATCGGCGCCGCTTTTGCTTTGGGTCCAGACCGCGCCTGGCGCAGGCTTCCGAGAAGCGTCTGCCCGTCTCTCGGGAATCCAATGCAATATGCGCAGAATCAAGGAATCGCTGTACTAGGAGCCTGTCTGCTTAATCCCGGCGCGATGGGATTTGAACCGCCGACGCCGGTCGGAGAGCCAGATGCAGCAGATGCGCGCATCCGATTTGATGTAAAGGCGGAAGCTTTCCGGCCATCCTTGGTTGCCCGTTTCCGGGGTGGCGAAGCTCACTCCGTTGCGAGTGCGGCCAGGGGCGGAGTCCGCCCCTGAGCGAGCTTCAGGATGTTGTGGGCGAGGCAGACGAGGCCCCATTCGTTGGCGACCTTCTCGACGCCGCGCAAGAGGAACTGACGGAAGCTGCGCGCTTGCTTGATCTGTCCGAACACCGGCTCGGGCAGCTGCTTTCTTAGGCGGTAGGGGCTGGCGTGCCCGCCGGCCCTGATTTTTTCGCGCATGGCGGCGACGCGCGCGCCGCCGCCTTCTCCTTCCCCGGCATGCTTGGCCCGCCCCGGCGCGATATAGGCGTCGATCTCGCGTTGCTCCAGCGCCGCAAGGTTGGCGTCGGAGCAATAGCCGGCGTCAGCCGACAGTTGCGTGGGCTTCTTGCCCAGATTGGCTTCGATCGCCTCGGCCATCGGCGTCAATTGGTGCTGATCGCTCTGCTTCGCGTCGAGCCCGTGGGCGACGATCACCTGGGCCGTCGCGTCGACCGCCGCCTGCGCATTGTAGCCCTGGATGAAGCCGTCCTTGGTTTTCATGATGCGGCTTTCGGGATCGGTGAAATTCTTCTGTGCTTTGGGATCGGGCTCGTCGGATGGCGGGGCGGCGGGCTTTCCCGGTTTCTTGCGGCCTTCTGTCTTTCGCCGTTCCTCGGCCTCAGCCTGCGCTTGGGCCTTGGCCGCCGCGGCCGCTTTCGCCTCGGCCTCCAATTCGGCCTTCGCCGCCCGGATCTTCTCGGCGCGTCTCTTCTTGTCGGCGACCCACTTCGGCAGCTCCTCGCCGCTCTTGTCGCGGCCAAAGGCCTTGTCCTCCTCGGCGTCCGCAGCCTCGGCGGCGCTCAGCCATCGCTCAACCTCTGCCTCGAGCTCCGCCGCACGCTTGTCCATGCGCTCGTAGCTCATCGCCTTGTGCTTGGAGGCGTTCGCCTTGATCTTGGTTCCGTCGAGCGCGACATGGCCGAGCTTCGCCAACCCCGCCTGTTCGCACAGCTTGAGAACCTGCCCGAACAGGCCGGCGAGCGCCTTCAAGTGGCGCTTGCGGAAGTCGGAGACGGTGCGAAAATCCGCGGATCGAGCCCGACAATGCTCATGAAGTCGACCCGCTCGCGCGCCGCCTTGGCGATCCGGCGCGACGAGTAGACGCCGTTGCAATAGGCGTAAAGCAACAGCCCCGTCATCATCGCCGGGTCAAACGGCGGCTGCCCGCGCTCGCTCGCGTAAGCGGCTTCGATCTCACGAAGGTCGAGATGCTCGAGCACAAGCGCCAAAACAAAGCGAGCCAAGTGGTCCTCGCCGACAAAATCCGGCACGCTCGGCGGCAACAATAGCGGCTGATCGATCGTCCAAGGGCGGAAAGTCTTGCTCATAAGCAAGCAGAATCCAATTCGCGCCAACGCCGCCACTGAAATCCGCTATTTCTCGGACAGGCTCCTAGAGCGCGCTCCACCGCCGCATCTATCGAGCCATGAATGCCGCGAAGCTCGCTATACTGGGAAAGCCGCAGCTCGCCGCCTGCGCCGTATTCGTCGTAAAGCCTCTCCAGCGTGAAAGCCAGCAACGGAAGCGCGTCCTTGTTGCTTCCCTCCTCGATATCGGCGAGCAATTGCTCGACAAGGCTTTCCTCGATCTCGAGCGCGCGGGGGGTCCCGCTAAGACGTCGGGGCGGTCCCTTGATGACGTCAACGTACGACCCCTTCGGCATCGGGATTCAGGCCGAGGGACTCGTGTCTAACGCCTTCTAGCGCCTTGGCGAGCTGCAAGCGTTCGTAGGCGTCCGAGCGGATGGTGATGACCGCCAAAGCCGCGGGGGCGTCCGAGGTCAACAAGTCTTTCAGCAACTCCAGGAATGTTTCGGCTTCCACCTGCCCTTCGGCCTGGAACAGTTCCTCGCCCTGATCGATCGGGAAGACCAGTATCGGCGGCTTCGGCTGAATGTCTCCTGCTTCCTGGTCCAGGGGGGGTGGGGACGCTTTGTCAACCAGCGTCTGAAGAACCGGCCGGAGGCCGGCGGCACCGCCGTCGATAGCCTTTTTCAATTCGGCGCGGGCCCTTCTAAGGCCGCGAGCCCGGCAAGCACCTTCGAGCGCCAAGAGGAAGCCCGACTCGCCGGAGATCACGGCGCGACTAGGCCGGACGACGCCTAGAGGGAGGAAGTGTCGGTCGTCACGCTGAAGGCGCGGCAGGAGGCCCGCGCGCAAAAACGATGACTTGCCGGCGCCTGACGCGCCCAGGACGACAAGCAGCCGCGGCGGGGCGCCTTCGCGCATCGCCCGCAATCGGTCGAGCGCGTCGCTGACCGGAGCATCGCGTCCGAAGTAGATGCCGGCGTCGTCCGCTTCGAGCGGTCTCAGGCCGCGATAGGGCGGCCGGCCCGGATCGTTAGCTGGGGGCCATTCAAAATGACTGGCGTCGACGCCGAGGCGCATGATCCCGGCCTTGAGGCCCCGCAAGCCTTCCTCGGAAAACGCCACTATGGTGGGCTTGTCGGCGCCGGGCGGCGTGACCTTAAAGGCGACAGACCGCAGTCCCGCCGTAAGGTCGACCACATGGTAGTCGGCCCTCATTTCGGTCGGCAGCGCCGAGACTGGCGTGGGCACGACAATCGCCGGCAGGATCGCTTTCGAGTTGCTGCCGAGCTTGGTCAGGAGGAACTCGGTCCTGCACCAGCTCGACGCAGCCCAATCCGGAGAAACCAGGACGACAATCAGTTCGCAGCGGGCGACGGCCGCCTTCAGCGCCGTCTGCCAGTGATCCCCCGCCGTCAGGCCGCGCTCCGGATCGAGATCAAGAAAAACCTCGTCCCAGCCTTGCGCCTTCATCCAGTCCCGAATCGCAATCGCCTCGGCGTTGTTGACGCTCGAATGACTTAGGAAAAGGCTCAATTAGCGTTTGATTGACACGCCTGTTTGTGCTACGATTTATTATGGATTGACAGGGGTTTGCGATGGATCAGGGGATGTTTCGAGCGTGGCTGGCGGAGATCGACGGTCTGACGGCGAAGCAGCGCCAAGAGCTCGAGGCGGTGCTGGCCGGCCGGCAGCCCAGAGCGGCGGTGGCGGCGGCGATCGAGGAGCGCTTGGGCGAGGCGCGTCGCTGTCCGCACTGCAGCGGGGCGTCGGTGGGCGGGGGCCAAGCCGACGGCCTGCGCCGTTTCCGCTGCAAGGATTGCCGCAGAAGCTTCAACGCGCTGACCGGAACGCCGCTGGCCCAATTGCGCAAGAAGGAACGCTGGCTTGATTTTGGTCAGTCGTTGAGCGAGGGCGAGACGGTGGCCGCCTCGGCCGAGCGGTGCGGGGTGGCTGTGAGCACGGCGTTCCGCTGGCGACATCGCTTCCTGCGCGCCGCCAAGAACCCCACGCGCCTGTTGAGCGGCATCGTCGAAGTCGATGAAACCTACATATTATCAAGCCGTAAGGGCGAGCGTCGCCTCGGGCGCAAGGCTCGCAGGCGGGGCGGAAAGGCAGCCAAGCGCGGCCTTTCGGACGAACAGACGCCGATCCTAGTGGCCGCCGACCGGAGCGGCGCCACCATCAGCGCCGTCCTCTCGGCCGTGACCGTCCAGACCATCAAGCCGGTGCTGGCGCCCGTTCTGGGTAAGGACGCCTTGCTCGTCACCGACGGCAATAACGTCTACCCGCCTTGCGCCGCCGCCCTCGGCGTCAGCCATGAAGCGCTCAACCAGTCGAACGGCGAACGTGTCCGCGGCGAATTACACATCCAGACCGTCAACAGTCGCCACGAGAGCCTCAAAACCTTCCTGCGCCCCCATCGCGGCATCGCCACAAAATACCTCGACAGCTACCTCAGGTGGTTCCACCTCGCCGGCCTCAAGCACAATCCCACGCCCCGAACATGCCTCAATGCCGCCATCGGCGGAGGAGCTCAAATGGCCATGTCAACCTAACGCGAATTGAGCCTAGGAAAATTCGCGCCATGGCTCGGGCCTCCCCGAAAGGGCCATCCCAAACAGAAACTATCTTGACAGGCGACGTCGCCGATCGACGAACATGCTATCAAGTTGACGCCAAAATACCGCTAGAAACGGCGGTCGGATGTGACGGCGCGCACGCGTCGCGATCCCGTGGACCTCGCCTCAGCGAAGCGCGCGGGCCGGACGGCCGGTGTCAGGCGTCGCGGAAGGTGTTCGGACGGCGGCCGACCGCCGCTCAGTCCCCCCGCATCGGGATCGAATAGGTTCCCGTCGCGTGCGCGACCATGTCGGCTTCGCCCGGCGAATAGAGCGCGACTTCGCCGACCGCGAGCCGCTTGCCGAGCTTCATCAGCTTCGCCCTGCCGATGAGATCCTTGGGCTCGGGCCTACGCAGGAAATTGATCGAGACATTGGTGGTGACGGCCAGCTCCACCCGCCCGATCTCGTGCAGGATCGCGACATAGAGGGCGAGGTCGCACAAGGCGAACATCGAGGGGCCCGAGATCGTGCCGCCGGGCCGCAGATGGTCGGGATGGTAGTTGAGCCGCACCGTCGCGCTCATCGGTGCGACCTCCTCGATCGCGTAGTCGCCGCGCGCCCAGATCTGAGGGAAAATCTCGATGAGATAGGCGCGCAATTCGTCGAGCGTGAACGGCCGCCGCTTGGCCTTAGACATGGCGAAGTCCTGGCGAAGTTCTGCAAAGAGACCTGGAGGCCAATAGCTTCGGCCGGCGGTGAGGCAAAGACCTAGTCACAAAGGAGAGAGGAAAAACGCCGCCAAAGACCACATGATCGCCGCTTTTTGGCGCATTGTCATCGCCGACGAGCCGCACGATCCCTACGCGCCCGGCTCGTTTATGACGTCGCGGTCGCTTGGCGCTCTCGGAAGTGGCGGTCGTTCCATGTCTATAAATCGGCCTTTCGGCTCGGCCCCGACATTTGCGACAACGACGGCCGGCGCCGTCGCGAAGCATGCCGACCTGGCGGTGGACGAAATTCTCGACGGCCTCGCCGAAAGCTTTTTCGCGCTCGATTCCGGCTGGCGCTTCGTCGCCTTCAACCGCGCCGCCATGGAACTCTTCGACCTGCGTCGCCAGGACGTGTTCGGTCGGACGATCTGGGAAGTCTCGCCGGCCGCGGTCGGGACCGAGGTCGAGCGGCGTTATCGACTGGCGATGACGACGCGCGAGAAGCAGGTGTTCGAATGCTATTCGACCCGCCGGCCCGATCGCTATCATGAGATCCGCGCTTTCCCCCTCGCCGACGGGATCGGCGTGGCCTTTCGCGACGTCACGGATCGCCAGCAGATGGTCGAGACGCTGCGGCGCCGCGAGCTCGAGCTCGAGCGGGTGCAGAGGATCGGCGGCGTCGGGGGCATGTGGATCGACCTCACCGACAATTTCATCGGGTGCCGCTCCCCGGAGTACCTCCAAATCTACCGCCTGCCGCCCGAAGCGGCGATCGAGTCGCACGACAGCTGGGTTCAGCGCCTCCATCCAGACGATCGCTCGGCCGCGGTTGAGCGCCTTTATTCCGCCGTCGCCGGAGGAGGCGCCGAATACAGGTCGGAATACCGCGTCGTCCGCCCGAGCGACGGCGCGGTGCGCTGGATCAGGGCGATCGCGGAGATCGAGCGCGACGCCAATGGTGCGGCGACTGCGCTCGTCGGGGCCCACATCGACATCACCGAGCGCAAGCTCGCCGAACAGGAGGCCGTCGAAAGCGAGGCAAAGCTGCGGGCGATAACCGACGCCCTACCCGTCCTGATTTCCTATGTCGACAGCAATCAGGTGTTTCGGTTCGTCAACAAGACCTACGAAACCTGGTTCGATCGCCCGCGCAGCGAAATCATCGGGCGCCGCGTCGAAGAGGTTTTGGGTCCGGAGATGTATAAAACGCGCCGATCCAATCTGGAGCGGGCGCTCGCCGGCGAGGAGGTCTCCTACGAAGTCGAGTTTCCCCGATCGAACGGCCTGGCTTTCACCGAAGTAACCCATGTTCCCCACCGCGACGCGTCGGGCCGGGTGCTCGGCGTCTACGTGGTCGTCACTGACGTCACGCAACGCACACTGTCGGAGCGCGCGATCGCCGAGAGCGAAGCGCAATTCCGCGCCATCGCCAACAGCGCGCCCGTGCCGATGTGGGTGACGGGCGCAAACGGACAACGCGAGTTCGTCAACCAGGCTTACCTCGATTTCTTCGGCGGCTCCTATGAGGAGGCGCTTGCGTTCGACTGGCGGAAGGCCGTCCATCCCGACGATCTGCCCCGCATTCTCCGCGAGGAGCCCCGCGTCGACGCCTCGGTGAAGTCAGTCACAGCCGAGGCCCGTTTCCGGCGCGCCGACGGTCAATGGCGGTGGCTGCGGGCGGAATCGCAGCCGCGCTGGAGCCATACGGGCGAGCATGTCGGCTTCATCGGAGTCGCGCACGACATCACGGACGCCAAGAGAGCGCAGGATGAGCTCGCCCGCATCAACGAGACGCTCGAGCGACGCGTCCAGGAGCGGACCGCGGAGCTCGCCGCGAGCGAAGCACTGGTGAAAACCTTCTTCCAACACTCGCCCGAATGCCACGCCGTTCTCGTCGAAGACGATGGGAGCTTCCGCTTCCAGGAGATCAATCCGGCGATGCTCGATTTCTTAGGCATGACGAGAGACGACGTCATCGGACGCAGAACGGAGGAGGTTCTGGGACCGGAAAAGAGCGGCGAATTCAACCGCCATCTGGAGGCCTGCCTTCGCGACGGCGGCCCGTATCGTTACGAACGCACGCATCACGGCAAGATTCTCGAAGCGGCCGCGACGGCGGCGCCGAGCCGCGACGGAAAGGCGCAGCGCGTCGTCGTCAGCGCCCGCGACGTGAGCGAACGCCGGCGCCTCGAGGAGCAGCTGCGCCAGGCGCAGAAGATGGAGGCGCTCGGCCAGCTCACCGGCGGAGTCGCGCACGACTTCAACAACATGCTGACCCTGATTCTCGGCGGGCTCGACACCATCGACCGCCAGCTCGTCCAGCTGCCCGCCGCGCCGACCAAGGCGCGGATCGAACGAGCCAAGGACATGGCGCTCCAGGGAGTCCAGCGCGCCCGGGCGCTCACCGGCCGCCTGCTCGCCTTCTCGCGAAGGCAGCCGCTCGCGCCGCAGGCGGTGGACGTAAACGCGCTCGTCGGCGGAATCAGCGATCTCCTGCAGCGAACGCTGGGCGAGCCGATTGCGCTGAAGACGATTCTCGCGAGCGGGATCTGGAACGCCCACGTCGACCCGAACCAGCTCGAGAGCGCCCTCGTCAACCTGGCGCTCAACGCCAGAGACGCCATGCCGCGCGGCGGCAGGCTCGTCATCGAGACCGCAAACCGCCGCCTCGGCCCGAACGACGTCGTCTTATTCACGGAGCGCGTGGAGCCGGGCGAATATATCGCCATCGCGGTCATGGATACGGGCGTCGGCATGGACGAGCAGACGCTGGCGCGCGCGTTCGATCCGTTCTTCACCACCAAGGACGTCGGCAAGGGCACTGGCCTCGGGCTGAGCCAGGTCTACGGATTTTGCCGCCAGTCCGGCGGTCATGTGCAGATCGAGAGCGAGCCCGGGCGCGGCACGACCGTCCGGATGTTCCTGCCCCGACAGGCGGCCCTCTCTTCGGGGCTCGCCGAGCGCAACCGCGCCGAACTCGACCGGCCGGGCGGCCGCGAGAGCATTCTTTTGGTCGAGGACGACGACTGCGTCAGAGCCTATGCGATGGACGCCCTGCGCGAGCTCGGCTATCGCGTCGCGGAAGCGTCCAGCGGCAGCGCCGCGCTATCCGTGCTCGACGGCGCGCCGAAGGTCGACCTTCTTTTGACCGACGTCGTGATGCCGGGCGACTACAACGGCCGGGAACTCGCCGAGGAAGCGCTCAAGCGGCGCCCGGGCTTACGCGTGCTCTACATGACGGGCTACAGCCGCGACGCCCTCACGAGGCATGGCCGGCTCGATCCGGGCGTCCATCTCCTCGGCAAGCCGTTCTCGCTGGAGGAACTGGCGGCAAAAGTCCGCAACCGGCTGGACGCGGCGAAGTGAGGGCGGTTTTGACGAGCGGCGACGCGTCGGTTTTTTCCCGCGATGGCCCCCGCACCGCCGCGGTTCTCGCCGGCAGAACAGTCAGTGGGCGCGGACGGGTTCGGTGATGAAGCGGTTGGCCGATGCGCGCGGAGGCGGCTCTTCGACGGCCGGCGGCGGCGGGGGCGCTTTGATCGCGGCGCGCGCCGGCGCTAGACTTGCGCGCCTCTTCCCTGTCGCGGCGCCGCTTCGATGTTCCCCGCCGACCTCACCGCCCGCGCCGCCGCGCTTCTCGACCGCTGCCGCGCGGCAGGGCTCAAGATCGCGACCGCAGAATCCTGCACCGGCGGGCTCGTCGCAGGGCTCCTGACGGAAATCCCCGGCTCGTCCGCCGTTGTCGAGCGCGGCTTCGTCGTTTATTCCAACGAAGCCAAGCAGGATCTGCTCGGCGTGCAGGCCGACACGCTTGGGGAGCATGGCGCGGTCAGCGAGGCGACCGCCCGCGCCATGGCGCAGGGGGCGCTCGAGGCCTCGCGGGCCGACCTCGCCGTCAGCGTGACCGGCGTCGCCGGTCCGGACGGCGGCACGGCGGAAAAGCCGGTCGGCCTCGTCTGGTTCGCCCGCGCCCGGCGCGGCTCAGCCGCGGTCGCGCGCGAAGAGCGGTTCGGCGCGATCGGCCGCGCCAACGTGCGCCTGGCCTCGGTGCGCGTCGCGCTCGAGATGCTGGAGGCCGCTTTGTAGGCGCGGTCGCTGATCGCGCCTGACGCGCTCAGCGAGCGCGTCTACAAGGCGCGGTAGATCGCGTCGGCGCGTTCCTCGAAGGCCTGCGCGAATTTGCGGAAGGCGGCGTCGAACATCGAGCCCATCAGCGCGCCGAGCGTCCGGCTGCGGAACTCGTAGTCGATGAAGAAGGTGACGAGCGAGCGCTGGCCGTCGGGCTCGTCGCGGAACGTCCAGATGTTCTCCATGTGGCTGAACGGCCCGTCGATATATTCGACGACGACCCTCAGGCGCGGCTTGTCCAGCACGACACGGCTCGTGAACCGCTCGCGGATCATCTTGTAGCCGACCGCCATGTCGGCGATCAGTGTCTCGCGTCCCTGCCCGTCCGGCCTTCGGTTTCGCACGCGCAAGTTCGTGCACAGCGGCACGAATTCGGGATAGCGCTCGACGTCGGCCACCAGGTCGAACATCTTGTCGGCTTTGTGGCGCACCCGGCGCTCGCTGCGAAAAGACGGCACGCCTGGCGCCTCCGACGGCCGCCTCGCTGATTTGAGGCTAATTCTTCTGCTCCGGCGCGGCCGGAGCGGGCGCGGCCGGCGCGTTCGACTGGCCCTGAAGCTGCTTCAGCTGATCGAGAATGTTGCCGGGGTTGACCGGCTGGGGCGCGGTCTGGCCCGCCGGCGCCTCCGGACCCTTGGTCAGGATCGAACGCGGCGCCCGGCTCCAGCCGGCGATGATCGACATTAAGAGCGAGGTGACGAAGAACAAGGTCGCCAGAATCGCGGTGGCGCGCGAGAGCGCGTTTGCCTGTCCGCGCCCGGTCATGAAACTGCCGGTCCCCCCGCCCGATCCGAGCACGCCGCCCTCGGATCGCTGGAGGAGCACGACCGCGACCAGGGCGATCACGATCAGAATATGGATGACGATGAGGACCGACTGCATGAAAAGGGCTCGAGGGGGTGGGCCGCCGGGCTGTCGAGGCCGGCGCCGTCAAGATGGCGCGCTCCTATCATGGCGCAAGAGGCGCGTCCATCGTGTCGGGAACGCGGAAATTCTATGCGTAGGCCGCCGCGATCGCCAAGAAATCCGCCGCCTTCAGGCTCGCCCCGCCGACCAGCGCCCCGTCGACATTGTCGAGCCCGAGCAACTCGCGCGCGTTCGCGGGTTTCACCGAGCCGCCATATAGAATGCGGATTTTCGCGCCGGCGGCCCCATAGATCTCGCCGAGCAGGCCCCTGATCGCCCTGTGCATTTCGGCGACGTCGGCAGGCGTCGGGGTGAGGCCGGTGCCGATCGCCCAGACCGGCTCGTAGGCGACGACCACCGTCTCCGGCGCGCCGCGCGGGGGCATCGAGCCGAGGAGCTGACGCGAGACGACGGCGATCGCCTCGCCCGCCTCGCGCTCGTCCCGAGTCTCGCCGACGCAGACGATCGCAGTCAGGCCCGCCTTCAGCGCCGCCTCCGCCTTGGCGCGCACGAGCGCGTCGGTCTCGTGGTGCAACGTGCGCCGTTCCGAATGGCCGACGATGACGTAGGAGGCGCCGGCGTCCTTCAGCATCGGCGCGGAAACGTCGCCGGTGAAAGCGCCGCTCGCCTCGGTGTGACAATCCTGGGCGCCGAGGGCGAGCGCGCCGCCCTCGAGCTTCCAGGCGGCCTGGGCGACGAGCGTCGCCGGCGGACACACCGCAAGCTCCGCCTTCCCGGCCTCGCCGGCGTCGGCGGCGCGGCGCATCGCCTCGATCTCGATGAGCGACGCCGAAAGGCCGTTCATTTTCCAGTTGCCGGCGACCAACGGGCGCACGTCAGGGGTCATGGGTCAGGTTACTCCGGGATTCGAGCCGACCGTTGTTATCATCGCTGCAAAGCCTATGCAAAGCCTCCGACCGGGGCTAGAAGGCGCGCTTCAAACGACGCGGGAGAAAGGCGAAGGACCCGAATGCTCGAAGCGATGCGCAATGCGGCTCAAGGGGTCGTCGGCAAGGCGATCATGTCGGTCGTCATGGGGCTCATCATCGTCAGCTTCGTGATCTGGGGCGTCGGCGACATGCTGCGCGGCTTCACCGCCTCGACCGTCGCCTCGGTCGGCGGGGCGAAAATCTCCTCCCAGGAGTATCACTACGCCTACCAGCGGACGCTGCAGCAGTATCAGCGCCAGATGCGTCAGCCCTTCACCAACGAACAGGCGCGCGCGATCGGCCTCGACCGCCAGGTTCTGCAAAGGCTGATCAGCGAGGCGGCGCTCGACGTGGAGGCGCACAAGCTCGGCCTCGACATCTCCGACGACGCTCTGCGCAACCTGATCACGTCGAACCCGGCTTTCCGCGACAAGTCCGGCGCTTTCGATCCGCAGCGCTTCGCCAGCCTCTTGCGCGACAATGATCTGAACGAGCAGACCTATCTCTCCGATCTGCGCAAGTCGGCGCTGAGGCAGTTCATCTTCGCCGCGCTGACGACCGGGCTCGCCGCGCCGAAGGCCGAGACGAAGGCGGAAGCCGACTACGAAGGACAGACGCGTTCCGCCGACTATTTCGTGCTCCCCGCCGCCGCGGCCGGCGACATTCCTGCGCCTTCGGAGGATGCGCTGAAGGCCTTCTTCAACGACCGCAAGTCGAGCTACCGCGCGCCCGAGTACCGGTCGATGGACGTCGTCGCGCTCGAGCCGCAGACGCTCGCCAATCCGGCCGAGGTGAGCGACGCGGATGCGGAAGCCGCCTACGCCGGGGTCGCCGGCAAGGATCCGCGCTTCGGTTCGTCCGAGAAGCGCGACCTGCAGCAGATCCTGTTCCCCAACCCGGCGGAGGCGGACGCGGCGGAGGCCAGGATCAAAGCCGGTGCGAGCTTCGACGACATCGCCAAGGCGCGCGGCCTCACGCCCAAAGACACCGACCTCGGCGAGACGACGAAGGACGAAATGATCGACACGGCGGAAGCGAACGCGGTGTTCGCTCTGCCGCAGGGCGGGGTGAGCGGCGTGCTCACGACCCAGTTCGGGCCGGTCGTCGTCCGCGTCAAGAGCATCAGGCCCTCGACGGTCAAGCCCTTCGCGGAAGTCGCCGACGAGATCAAGCGGCAGGTCTCCGCCGGGCGCTCGGGCGACAAGATCCAGGCGATCCACGACAAGATCGAGGACGCGCGGGTGTCCGGCAAGTCCCTCGCCGAAGCCGCCAAGGAGGCCGGGCTGACCGCGCAAACCGTGGCCGCGGTCGACGCGCAGGGCAAGGACCCGAGCGGCAATCCGGTCGGCCTGCCCGACAAGACCGACCTGTCGCGCGCGGCCTTCGCCTCCGACGTCGGCCTCGACGAAGCGCCGCTGCAGACCCCGGATAACGGCTACGTCTGGTTCGCCGTGACCAAGGTCGATCCGTCGCACGAGCGCAGCTTCGAGGAAGCAAGGCCCGAGGTCGAGGCGCAGTGGCGCGCCGAGCAGGTCGACAAGGCGCTCGCCGCCAAGACGGACGACCTCGTCAAGCAGATTCGCTCCGGCGCCGGCGTCGCGGACGTCGCAAAGAGTGTCGGCGCCGAGCCGAAGTCCGCCGCCGACATCCATCGGGACGACAAGAGTTTGCCGGAATCGGTCGTGGCGGCGATCTTCCGCGAGCCCGCGGACGGCTCGGGCTCGGCGGCGACGCCGGAGGGACGCACCGTGTTCAAGATCACGGCCGACAAAACGCCGCCGGTCGACTTCGCCGACCTGCGCGTCAAGGCTACGGCCGAGAAACTGGACGGCGCGACGCGCGACAGCCTGCTCGACCACTACATCGCCGCATTGCTGGGCTCGCTCGGCGTCACCGTGCACCCGAACGTCCTTCAGTCGGCCGAGGGCGGCTAACCCATGACGATGGCGCCTGACTACGAGGCCTTCGCGCGCGCCTACGAGGCCGGTGGCGCCACGGTGGCGGTGACGACGCTGGTGGCCGATCTCGAGACCCCGGTCTCGGCCTATCTCAAGCTCGCGCGCGGACGCGCCGGCAACATGTTCCTCCTTGAGTCGGTCGAGGGCGGCGCCCAGCGCGGACGCTATTCGATGATCGGGCTCGACCCGGACCTCGTCTTCCGCACCACCGGCGAGCGGGCCGAGATCAACCGGCGCGCGCTGCACGACCCGGAGGCCTTCGTCCCGTGCCCCGGCGATCCGCTCGAGGCGCTTCGGGCGCTGCTCGCCGAGTCGCGCATCAAGCTGCCGCCGGGCTTGCCTCCGATGTCGGCCGGCGTATTCGGCTATCTCGGCTACGACATGGTGCGGCGGATGGAGCGCCTGCCGGCGGCGAAGCCCGACCCGATCGGCGTGCCGGACGCGCTGCTCATCCGCCCGACGGTCATGGTCGTGTTCGACGCCGCGCGCGACGAAATGGCGATCGTCACGCCGGTGCGCCCCACGCCGGGCGTTTCGGCCAAGGCCGCGCACGAAAGCGCGCTCATGCGCCTCGACGCGGTCGTCGCCGCCCTCGAGACGCCGCTCGACCATGCCGCGGGCGCCGAGCCCGACCCGGTGCTGAAGGCGGGCGAGCCGCTCTCCAACACGACCGAGGCCGAATACAAGGCCATGGTCGCGAAGGCCAAGGATTACATCGTCGCGGGCGACGCGTTCCAGATCGTGCTGTCGCAGCGGTTCGTGAGCCGGTTCGACCTGCCGGCGTTGTCGCTCTATCGGGCGCTCAGACGGGTCAATCCGTCGCCCTATCTCTGCTATCTCGACTTCGGCGACTTCCAGATCGTCGTGTCGAGCCCGGAAATCCTGGTCAGAGTGCGCGACGGCAAGGTCGTCATCCGGCCGATCGCCGGCACGCGGCCGCGCGGCAAGTCGCCGGGCGAGGACGAGGCGCTTGCCGCCGAACTGCTCGCCGACCCGAAGGAGCGCGCCGAGCACCTGATGCTGCTCGACCTCGGCCGGAACGACGTCGGGCGCGTCGCCCGTATCGGCACGGTCAAGGTGACCGACAGCTTCTTCATCGAGCGCTACAGCCACGTCATGCACATCGTCTCCAACGTCGAGGGCGAATTGCGCGGCGACGTCGACGCGGTCACGGCGCTCGCCGCGGGTTTCCCGGCCGGCACCGTGTCGGGCGCGCCGAAAGTGCGGGCGATGGAGATCATCGACGAGCTCGAGAAGGACAAGCGCGGCATCTACGCCGGCTGCATCGGCTATTTCGGCGCCGGGGGCGAAATGGACACCTGCATCGTGCTGCGCGCCTCCGTGGTCAAGGACGGCCTGATGCACGTGCAGGCCGGGGCCGGCATCGTCTACGACTCCTCCCCGGCCGCCGAGCAGGCGGAATGCGTCAACAAGGCGCGCGCGCTGTTCCGGGCGGCCGAGGAAGCCGTGCGCTTCGCGGCGCAGGGCAAGCGCGGGCAGTAGGCGCTATATTGCGGGCGCGGTCATTGCATTTCCATCCCCGAATCGAACCTTTTCAATGCGTTGCAACAGCATTTAGTAACCGGGGCGAATTTCCGGGCGGCGTTAGCTTGGGGCGGGCCTGACGAGAGTTGCGAGATCGGGGATTTCGGGGCCTGGAATGGCGAGGCGAGCGCCGAGATAGTCGAAGAAGGGGATTTTGAGCTTCCTGCAGGTCTTGGCGAGCCCGAGCATGACGTCGCGGGCGTCGCGGCCTCTGTCGCTGAGGGTCCCGCCGGAGATTTTGCGCTTGGTGACGAAGACGCGGATGTCGTTTTCCGAGGCGTTGGTGTGCAGCGGAATATGGGGATGGTCGAGGACGCGCAAGAGATCGTCCTTGAGGCGAAAGAGGCGCCTGAGCAGGCTGTCGAGGGTGGCGTAGCCGGTTCTGGAGCGGTTGAAGATGCGGTCGAACTGCGCCCGCAAACGCTCGGCTTTCTCGAGGCTCGGGGCGAGCTTGTATTCTTTTAAGGCGCGATAGAACCACCAGATCATGCGCCGTGCGACCTCGATCGCGTTGCGCTGCTTGTCGTTGGCGGGGATGAGCTTGTGGACCAGGCGTTCGGCGTGCACCCAGCACAAGGCGTGTTCGCCGACGCGGAACTGGCCGGCGCCGTCTGACACGACGATGGCTTGGCCGAGCAGGCCTTGCTCGCGAACGGCGCCCCACAGAGCACCCTCGCTGGCGACCCGCACCGGATCGGGGGTGATCCTGAGATCGGCGAATCCGAGCGCGTTCAGATGGCTCGTCCAGTCTTCGTGAGACGCAAAAAGCCGCGTCGGATGGCCCGCGAGCGTGTCGATGAGGCTGAGGCTCAGATTGCAAGCCCGCATGTAGACGAGCGCCGCCTCGTTGACCACGTAAGAGGCCGCGCCGCCCAGGAGATTGCGCAGGAACGCCAGGCGGGACTTGCTCGGGCCGGTTCGAAACGTGGTGAAGCTGTCGGAACCGATCTGGGTCGTCACGCCGCTCTTGCCTCGATGGCGGGCGCCGGTGTCGTCGACCGTGACGAAGGAAGCGCTGCTCAATCCGGTCTTCAGCACCTCGGCGTCCTCAGCGCGGAACGTCTCGAGCCTGGCGGCCAGCAGGCGCACCACCTGGCGTTTCGAAATCACCACGCCGACGCCGTTCAGCAGCGCCAGAATCCGCTCGCAGGTCATCTGTCCCTGAAAGTGCAGCATCAAGATCAGGCGCTGAAGATGCGGGCCATAGCCACCGACGATCCCGGGATCGAGCGGCGCGATCAGAGTCTTCCCATCCGGCGTTTGCCAGCGCTCGCGCCGATAGCGGGTCACCAAAGGATTCAGAACCAAGTCCTGAACGACGATCTCTTCGTAGCCCTTGTGGCGGGAACCCGCTGGCGCGTCGACCTTCACCTCGATGGTTTGCGTGACCGTCAGCTTGTCCAGGTTGCTGCCGCGCCGCTGCGTCGACCGCCCGCCCTTGGGCGCGTTCGCTTGCGAATCCGGTCGGTCCGTCGCCTTGTCCATCCCCGAGGGTTTCTGCGGCGGCCGCGGCGGCAGTTTCTTCAATCGCGCCAGTTCGTCCTTGACCGCCTGATGCTCGACCCTCAGCTTGGCCAACGCCCCGCTCACCTTCTCGTACTCCGCCTGAAAGCGGGTCACTTCGCCAATCAAAGTGCGAACCAGGCCGATGAGCTCGGCCGGCGTCATGCGCTCAAGCGGATCACCCAAATCAACGGACATCCCCAGCTTGAATCATACTTTCCAACGCTTGACTCCCCCCTTCCGCCCGGAAATTTGCCCCGATTACAGCATTTCCAGCCGACTTTCCGACCTTCCATTCACCCGCCGCGATCGGCGCGACGCGCCGGCCGACCTTCCGCATCGCTGCCTGGTGGTCCAGCCGATCGCTCCGGTCCCATGCACGCCTCCTCATGCAGCCTTCGCTCCGGTCGACCGGGTCCGCCCGAGCGACGCTTCATCGCCCGACGCAACGCAGGGCGGCTCGAGCAGCGGCGGTTCCCACGCCTGCCTCTTCTTCGATCGACGTGCTGCGGTAAAGTCGAAGCCGTTGTCCTTCAAAAACGAGCCCGGGCGCGCCATCAAGGCGCAGTCGAAGCGCGTTTTCGCGCGACGGGCGGGTGGAAGGGCCTTCCAAAGCTTTCCATTTCGGGGGCAGACGCGTTGCGTCGCGGCAACTTTTTTTGTCATTTTTCGAAACTGGCCCAAGGAAAGCCTTTCGGAAATACCCTACACATGCCCTCGGAATGCCCTTCGGAAATACCCGTGCCTTTGCCTTTGGCCTTTGCCTTTGCCTTCGCCCTCGCCGCAATAACGCGGGCGCATGCGTCCCTCTCCCTATGGGAGGGGTTGACGCGCTGGCCGGGCGCGCCGGATCGAACAACGCCCCCCGCCGCGTAGGCGCTAGCACTTAAAATCTGACACTTGGTTTCCCACCTCGACGGACCGGAGTCGACGTATTGCGGACGTTGCAGACCACGGCCTGGACGCCTCATTTGGGCAGGAGAGCGGACGCTTTTTACACTAGATTTCGCACCGCTCGAAACTTGTAGCTCCGCGACCTTTTTGAGAGGCGGGATTCGAGAATGAGTGCCGAGAACCCTTTCCAGGGAGAGGCGGCCGGATCGCTGCTGCGACCGGCCTCGTCTCAAAAAGGACCGTTTTTGCGAGAGTATTGCGCAGCCCGTCGCCCATTTGGTGGATGGATGATCGTTTCCCGAACAAAGCGCCGCCCTGACTTGCGTTCAAGGAGCCCCGATGCACAATCCCATGTGCCGCCATGCTCGGAAGGCGGGGGGAGCAAAAATCGTCCCACGTATTCATCTCGAATGTTCATGAAAATCGTGCCGCGGTTGATCAACTCGCGAAGGAGCTACGAGAAAGCGGCGTAACCGTATGGCTAGACCGCGACGACATCGAGCCGGGCGCATACTGGAAGGATGCGATAAAGAAGGCAATTCAGAGCGGCAAATTTTTCATAGCGTGCTTTTCTAAGGAGTCTAATAAGCGCGATAGAACGCATTGGCGAGAAGAGATCAATCTCGCAATTGATGAACTACGGCTTAGGCCAATTGATAGAAAATGGTTCATTCCATTGCTAATTAACGAAACAAATATTCCATCCTATAGAGTTAGTAGCGTATACGATTTGAGTGAGATACAATCAGTTAAGTTATATGAAGATTGGAATGCCGGGGTGACGCGTATTTTACGGGTATTAGAATATGACAACCCAATCGTTTCCCGTGTGTGGAATCTCATAGATATTATTGAAAAGCCTTTTGGCGAGGAGCGTCTACACGCTGTCGAACAATTGAGAGCTATGGGAGCGCTTGCAAGGCCGGCGGTGGATGCCCTAATCAAGACATCCAAAGTTGACAATGTACAAATCAGGCGTATTTCTGTAGAGGCACTCGGGAAAATCAGACTGCCTGCCGTCGAGGCCGTGCCGGCGCTCGCCGCCGCGCTTAGCGATCCCGACGAATATGTCCGGCAGCGCGCCGCCGACGCCCTGGGGAAAATCGGGTCGCCGGCCGTCGAGGCCGCGCCGGCGCTCGCCGCCGCCCTCGGTGACCGCGACGAAGATGTCCGGCGGCGCGCCGCCGATACGTTGGGCAAAATCGGCCCGCCGGCCGTGCCGGCGCTGGCCGCCGCCCTCGACGACCCCGACGACGATGTCCGGCAGCGCGCCGCCGACGCGCTGGGGGAAATAGGGCCGCCTGCCGTCGAGGCCGTGCCGGCGCTCGCCGCCGCCCTCGGCGACCCGGACCTGAATGTCCGGCGGCGCGTCGTCGACGCGCTGGGCAAAATCGGCCCGGCGGCCGCGCCTTCGCTCGTCGCCGCCCTCGGCGATCCTAACAGAGAAGTCCGGTGGCGCGCCGCCGACACCCTGGGGAAAATCGGGCCGCCTGCCGTAGAGGCCGTGCCGGCGCTCGCCGCCGCCCTCGGCGACCCGGAGGTAAATGTTCGGCGGCGTGCCGCCGACGCGCTGGGCAAAATCGGGCCGCCTGCCGTCGAGGCCGTGCCGGCGCTCGCCGCCGCCCTCGGCAATCCCGACGAAGATGTCCGGCGGCGCGCCACCGATGCGCTGGGGAACATCGGGCCGCCTGCCGAGGCCGTGCCGGCGCTCGCCGCCGCCCTCGGCGACCGCGACGAAGATGTCCGGTGGCGCGCCGCCGTTACGCTGGGCAAAATCGGCCCGCCTGCCGCGCCGGCGCTCGCCGCCGCCCTCGGCAATCCCGACGAATATGTCCGGCGGCGCGCTGCCGACGCGCTGGGGGAAATCGGGCCGCCTGCCCTCGAGGCCGTGCCGCCGCTCGCCGCCGCCCTCGGCGATCCCGACGAATATGTCCGGCGGAACGCCGCCGACGCGCTGGGGAACATCGGGCCGCCTGCCGTCGAGGCCGTGCCGGCGACCTTCGAGGCCGTGGACGCCGCGTCGCAGCAACGCGGAGTCACGCGCAGCCTGATCATCCAGAACATCCTGCGGGAATGGGCAATGAGCGGGGCGCAATCGCCGAGCGCCTGAAAACAGAAAAGCCCCGGCGCGTCGCAAGCGCGCCGGGGGCTTCAAAAATGGACTGCCGACCAAAACAGTCAAAACCATCAACGCATAAGGAATACATCGATGGCCCGTACAACGAATAGCATAGCAGCGCCTTCGTCGCAAGCGATAATTCAATATACGCCTGAAGGGCCTCGACGGCGGACTGCGCGCAACCCCCGGATCAAGTCCAGGGGCAAAGCAGATGACAGCGCCGCCTCCCCGGACTTGATCCCGGGATTTATCCCCGGCAAACGGTACGAGCTCAGCGCGACATTTCTTCGACGCGAATTTGCGCCGGATCGACCCACGAAACCGGGCGTGTGGGAAGTGGGAGCGGGTCGTAATTGGCGGGGACAGATTGTCAGCGTCATCGATCATCCGCGATTTACGCGGGTGTGGGGCATGTCGCAATTTCATGAGGATGGAAGGCTCGTAAAGCGCGGCGACGTTGTGCGCTTGTTCGGCGTCGCCAACGAAGCCGGCGAACTAATAGACTGTCGTGCGATAGCGCTCGCGCCTGTCGCGATGATCGCAGAAGTCGTTACGCGCGAGCGCGCCATGCTTCGCGGCGACGTGGCCGTGGTTCGGGGCGGCGAATTCCCATTCGTCATTCTCGAGCATGAATGCCCGCTCATGCCGGGCGATGTCGCGCTGTTCGTCGGCGTCCGATTGGGGGGCGGTCGCCTTCGGGGGATAGACGAAAAGCGCTATCTCGATTGCGCCGTTGACGGCGCGACGGTCGAGGTTCTTCCACCGACCGCCAAGCCCGCGCTGAACGTCGACAATTTCGCCGCCGAAATCGCGGCCTTCCGCTGGTCGCGGGCTGTCTACGACTATCACATCGTTAAGCTTTATGCGTTGTACGGTCGTAATTACGTCGCTGAGATCGCGGCCTCCCCCGACAAGCTCGACCATCCTGATCTATGGCGATGGTGGCCCCATACGAAAGAGAGGATTTTACGCGCGGCGCAGGAGGTAGTCAGGACCGACGCCGCGCGCGTGAGCACGTGGGTGCGAGATCATTGGCTAACAAGAGGGCGCAAATAATGTCTAGACGACCAGCGCCCCGCCGCCGCGGCTCCCCCTCAGTCAATGCGCTTGGCTGGCAAGGATTACCCGGCAAGTCAAAACGCTGATATTACGATAGCGATTCCCGCTATCCGATCGGGGCGACCATATCGAACCGCCAGATGTCCAATCTTAAGCGCGAAGATCGCCTCGGCCGAAAGATCAGCAAAGAGACCTATACCAAGGCGATCAGAAAGCGCGAATTGAATTATGCCGACGCGGCGACGGAATTGCGACAGACGAACGCCAGAAACAGCCGGTTCATTCGCGAATATCTGCCCGAAATCGCCCCGAAAGACAAAACCGTCGCCCTCAAGTTCTACCGTGTTCGCTATGACGGCCTCTCGCCGGCCGAAAAGGATCGGTTCAAGAAGATGTTTGAGCGCTATACCGCTGACGATGTCCGTCAGTCGCTCGGCAGTCAGCCCAAGGATATCGGCATTTTCGGAATAGCAGCATGAAAGCGTTGAAGATATCCGGCGTCATCTATGAAGTCGTCAACGAATTCGGCGCGACCGGTGTCTCGGATTTGCCTTTCGCGCCGGTGATCCTGACGCCGAAGCAACTCAAGGGACAGCATGTGACCGATGACAGGCTATGGGCCGTCGTCGAGGAACAGTGCGCTAGCCTTCCGGACGACATGTGGCGCGAGATCGCCCGCAGCGATCGGCGCGAATATGACAGCCGCCGAGAAAAGGCTTCTCGCGGCAAGAGCGGCCGGAAGGGGGCCGGCAGCAAAAGCGGGAAGGCGATCAACGCCCGCCCGCGCACGGGTGGCCACTTCATTGCGGTTGACAGTGAGGGCATGGAATTGACACGGTGGTCGTCGGCCGCGGGCGCAAGAAGACGACTTATATCGACCAGCGCACATGTCTGTGGATGGCGGGCGGCGCAGAAGGCTTCGAAAACCGCGCGCTCGTCAATCTCGACGGCTGCTCATCAAAGCAAATCTTCGACTTTCTGCTGTCATTGCCGCGTCAGTTCGCCTCGCCCGATGCAAAAGGCAAAGCGCCGATCTTTATATCATTTGGGTTCTCCTATGACGTGGGACAAATTGTTAAGGATTTTCCTTACGAAAAGCCTTGGGAAGTTCAAAACGGCAGGCCGTGGAGCGTCTTCCAAACTCCACGAACCCTCACAACCCTCGAAATGTGGATGCTTTGCACCGAAAGGGGAACCCCCGCAACTTACGTCGTCCAGTATTATGGAAAGATTACGCCATTCATTGGACGCCTGGCAAGAGCGTGACTTTGTATCGGCTTCGCAATCCTGACAAACCATTCAGAAACAACTCTCACAATCTCAATTGGATCGAGCGCATCGAGATATTCGATACTTACGGTTTTTTCCAATCGAGCTTTGTCCGCGCGATCGAGGACATGCCGGGCGCGGCAGCGCCGGACGAACTAGCGATCATCAAGGCGGGCAAAGAAGAGCGCGGAAACTTCAGGGGCAAGGATATCGAAGAGACCAAGAACTACACGGCCAATGAGTTGAAAGCGCTCGTTCGCATGATGAACATTCTGCGCGAGGGGCTGCGCGACGCCATTCCAGGCAAGCCGATCGAACTGAAGCGCTGGCAAGGGGCCGGATCAATCGCGGAAGCCTTGATAGAACTGTATCTCTGCCGTGGAAATAGCGGCGCGGAGACGCGCAAAGAGCTTCGGCAGACGCTGGGCGAGTTCGAAGGCGAAAGCGAGGACGAGAAACAGCGGCTCGATTGGGTTTTACGGGCATACTTCGGAGGGCGCGTCGATTTGGTCAAGCAAGGCAATCATCGAGGCGTAATTCACGAATACGACCTGTCTTCGGCTTATCCGTCATTCGCGGTTGAGCTTCCCAATATGAAAAACGGCCGCTGGGAAAAGGTAATTAATCCGACGCGGGAACAAGTCGAGAGCGCGAGTATGGTCAGCATGTTCCATGTCAGGACGCACGCCTATGAACGCGACTTGCCTTTCTACGCCTTGCCCTTCCGGGCGAAGACCGGGGCTATCTATTATCCACCGGAAGTGGAAGGCGTCTACATGCGCGATCACGTCATTGCGGCGTTCAAGCATTACGATTATTTCGAAGGACAAAAACGCCTGTGCAACTATGGCGTAAACCCGCACGGGCCGTCGCTTGAGATCGTATCGGCATGGCTGTTTCATCCGGCGAATGACGAGAAGCCGTTCGCCTGGATCAGGGAGCTTTTCGACTATCGCGCATCGCTGCCGAAAAAGGACGCGAGGGGCCAAGTCGTCAAGCTCGGTATCAACAGCGTATACGGCAAGTTCGCCCAATCGGTCAGCAAGAGGGGGATGCCGCCGCGCTTTGTCTCATGGTTCTTCGCCGCCGCGATCACTGCCGGAACACAGCGGCGCGTTGTCGAGGCGGGGCTGACCAATCCCGATGCGGTCGTCATGTTTGCAACCGATGGTGTTTATTCAACCTCGCCGCTTGACGTGCCCGTGCCCGAAAAGAAAACACTCGGAGGTTGGGAGCATACCGTCGCCGAGGCGGGGGGCGTTTTTGTTCAGTCGGGCGTTTATCTTCTGCGCTACAAACCCTTGAAGGAGACGTACGCCGATCGCGACGAGGAAAACAAATTCTTCAAGACGCGCACGCGCGGTTTCTCGCCGCAGCATCTCGCCCGCGTCGAGGGAAAATCTTACAATCAAGCCGTCGCGGAACTTCTGTCTCGCGACATTCCGCGGTGTTGGGAGCGGGGCGATTCGGAATTTGAGTTTGAGTGCAATGTCTATCTCGGTCTTGGCGCGAGCGCCGTCAGTCGCCGATCCTGGAAGCGCATAGGGATGTGGAAGCTGGGCCCGCGATCTTTGAAACTCGATGCGACCGAAGGAAAGCGGCAACTCGATCCGGGGCCTACCAAACGCGCAGACCGGTTGCGCAAGTCGCGCGCCTTGAAACTCGCCGATTTGAGAGCGACAGCGCTTTATCCCGGCATCGGCCAATTGAGCCATAAGAGCATTCCGGAATGGCTGTCGCATGACGCGGGCGAGGGCGAAAGCGAGAACGTGGCGGCGGGGCTGACATGACCCTAAGAAGACACCGCTGGCCGACAAGTCGGACAAAGGCCCGGTCCTAAGGGCCTCTCCCGCCCCAATGGCCCCAACGGGCGGGCGCACCGTGCTGTTCAGTCTTGGTGTCGCTCTTCGGCGCCCTCGGGACGGGCTGCGGGCGCGAACTTCCGGCTCTTGACGAACTTCTGGTAGTCGGCAATGGCCTTTTCCCTCAAGGCTTCTCGTATCCAGACTGATCGCGACTGGCCGTGGAATCTGGCCGATTGGTCATAAATCGCGGTTTCCTGCTCCGTTGCGCGGAATTGGATCATGGGCATTGCTGTAAGTCCTTTGTCATTCGTCGCCGTTCCCGGCCCCCGGGCTCTTCGACCCGGAGGCGATCCGGGGATCGCGGGTTGGCGGTAGAAAATCGGCGCGCTCTCCGGTGTCATTCGGCATGGAATAAGGACCCCGTTTTCGGGGTGATCGGCATCCAATCGGGACCCCGGGGATAAGGGTCCACACAGGCCTCCTGATTTCTTAGGAGGCCGAGTTCGAGATGCTGATTGTGGAGACGATAGCCAAAATTCGTCTAGCGTATTTTTCGCGAAAGATGACGATCAAGGCGATCTGCCGCGATTTGCGTGTTTCGCGCAAAGTGGTTCGGAAGGTCATCCGATCGCAGGCGACAGAGTTCCATTATGAGCGGGACGTCCAACCCCAGCCGAAGATCGGGCCTTGGCGCGATCGGCTTAATTCATTGCTTTTGGAGAATGACGGAAAGCCGGCGCGCGAGCGGTTGACGCTCATTCGGGTCTTCGAGGAGTTGCGGGGGCTTGGCTATGAGGGCGGTTACGACGCGGTTCGCCGTTACGCCCGGACCTGGAGCAAGCAACACGCGGGCGAGACGGCGAACGCCTATGTGCCGCTGACGTTCGCGCCGGGCGAGGCATATCAGTTCGACTGGAGCCACGAGATCGTTGTGATGGACGGGGTGACGACGATCGTGAAGGTCGCGCACGTCCGCCTTTGCCACAGCCGCATGATGCTCGCGCGCGCCTATCCGCGCGAGACGCAGGAGATGGTGTTCGACGCCCACGAGCGGGCGTTCGCGTTCTTCAGGGGCGCCTGCACGCGCGGCATCTACGACAACATGAAGACGGCGGTGGAGACGATCTTCGTCGGCAAGGACCGGCAATACAATCGCCGCTTCCTCCAGATGTGCTCGCACCATCTTGTCGAGCCCGTCGCCTGCACGCCAGCGTCGGGCTGGGAGAAAGGTCAGGTCGAGAACCAGGTGGGTCTCGTTCGCGAGCGCTTCTTCACGCCGCGCTTGCGAGTCAAGAGCTATGACGAGCTGAACGCCTGGCTGATGGACAAAAGCATCGCCTGGGCCAAGGCGCATCCCCATCCTGAACGGCCTGACAGGACGATCTGGGAGGTCTTCGAGGAAGAGCGTCCCAAGCTCATTCCCTATCGCGGCCGCTTCGACGGATTCCATGAGTTGCCGGCCTCGGTGTCCAAGACCTGCCTGGTGCGGTTCGACAACAATAAATACTCGGTGAGCGCCAGCGCGGTTGGCCGCCCGGTCGAAATCCACGCCTACGCCGATCGCGTCGTGATCCGCCAGGACGGGCGCATCGTCGCGGAACATCCGCGGTGTTACGGGCGTGGCGAGACGATCTACGATCCCTGGCATTACGTGCCGGTTCTGGCGCGCAAGCCGGGCGCTCTGCGCAACGGCGCCCCGTTCAAGGACTGGGTGCTGCCGACGGCGCTGGACCGCGTGCGGCGCAAGCTTGCCGGGTCCGACGACGGCGACCGGCAGATGGTCAAAATCCTCGCCGCCGTGCTCACCGATGGATTGCTTGCGGTGGAGGCCGCCTGCCTTCAGGCGCTGTCCGAGGGCGTCCATTCGGCCGACGTCGTCATCAACATCCTCGCGCGTCAGCGCGATCCCGGACCGGCGGCGACGATCATGACGCCCGACGCTTTGCGGCTCTGCCACACGCCCGTCGCCGACTGCGCCCGATACGATCAACTCAGGAGCGCCTAACCCATGGAAAGAACCGAAGTCCTCGACATGATGAGCAGCCTCAAGCTCTACGGGATGAGGAGCGCCTACGACGAGACGCTGACCACGGCGCTCAAGCGCAAGCATGAGCCGCAGCGCTTCGTCGGCGATCTCCTGAAAGCCGAGATCTCAGAGAAGCAGGCGCGCTCGATCAAGTACCAGCTCACCGTCGCCAAGCTGCCGCTGGCCAAGGACGTCGACGACTTCGCGTTCAAGAACACGCCGATCAACGAGGCTCTCGTGCGCGACCTCGCCGCCGGCGGCTTCATCGCCCAGCAGCGCAATGTCGTCCTGGTCGGGGGAACCGGCACCGGCAAGACGCATCTGGCCATCGCCATCGCGCGAAGCTGCATCCGAGCCGGATCGCGCGGGCGCTTCTTCACCACCATCGATCTCGTCAATCAGCTCGAGGCTCAAGCGCGCGCTGGCCGCCAGGGACGGCTCGCCGATTATCTCACGCGCCTCGACTTCGTCATCCTCGACGAACTCGGCTATCTCCCCTTCGCCCAGGCCGGCGGGCAGTTGCTGTTCCATCTCATCAGCCGTCTCTATGAGCGCACCTCGATCATCGTCACGACCAACCTCGCCTTCGGCGAATGGCCGAGCGTCTTCGGCGATCCGAAAATGACGACCGCGCTGCTCGACCGCCTCACCCATCACTGCGACATCGTCGAGACCGGCAACGAAAGCTGGCGCTTCAAAAACCGCGCCTGAGCTGCCCCGCACCAACCGGGTTTCGTGACGTAACGATTGGGAGTGGCCCCATGCCGCGCAAGCCGATCGGCGAGAAAGCCATGACCGACGCCGAGCGCCAGGCCCGTTACCGCGTCGCGCGCGCGGCCGATGCGCCGGTGATCCGCACCCGTCGCCCGGCCGACCATCGCAGTCGCGCCCGGCGTTGGCAGGACGCCGTCGCCCAGCTCAGCGAGCTGCAAGCGCAGTATGCCGATTGGCTCGAAGCGCTGCCGGCCAACCAACACGACAGCGCGCTGGCCGAGGCCCTCCAGGCTATCTGCGAACTCGATCTCTCCGAACTCGAGAGCGTGGCGCCCCCACGCGGCTTCGGACGCGACTGACCTTCCAGCGACGAACGCTCAAGACAAGCCAACGTGTCGCTCCGAGCGGTTCCCAGACGCCTGGCCTCACCACCGGCGCTACCCCGCCCGCGGTTCACCCCCGGGGGCCCACAGGTACCCCCCGCGCTACGCTCCGCCAGCCGCGCGGAGGGCGCGTCGCTACGCGCGGGTCCCCCCTATGGACTCCGGGGATGAACCGCTCCCGATGATCAAGAGGGGTCCTTTTTCCATGCCGATGGGGGGTCCCTTTTCGACGCCGATTGACACTCCGGCCTTTTCCAGGGCTTCGGCTGCCACGCGCCTGAGTTCGAACCGAACCCAAACCGAAAGGCTCATGCCGCTCAAGCGGGCTGCGCGCTCGAAGGCGGCTTTCTCGACTGCATCGGCGCGTATGTAGAGCTTCGTATGGAGGGGGGACATCGTGTGTACATTGTACGCCTTTGCGCTTGACAAAGTCAATCTGAACCGTATCTAGTTTGTGCGCACAATGGGCGCACGCCCCGGAAGGAGGGCCGCGTGATGGCCGATCTGCACTGGCTGAAAATCCCCCTGACGCCGAAGGCGCATGCGGGCGTCCTGGCGGAGGCCAAGGCGCGCGGCATTTTGCCCGCGCGGCTCGTCCTCGTCGCGCTCGCCGATTACCTCGGCCGAGCGGCCCGGACGGATGCGGCGTTGCATGAGGCATGGCGCGACTATGCCGCAAAAGCGGCTCGGCCCTACGCGTGGAGCACGTTCGCCAATACCCCCATGTCTCGAGCTTAAGGGCGGAGATGTTGCGGGATCGACAGCGGGTTGTAGTGCTGGGTCCGGATGCGGCGTTACGCATTCGCAAGGGCGCTCTCGACATCGAGCATGGAATGGCGGCTGAGCGGGTCAAGCTCAAGATCGATATCGACGACGCCACGCCTCGCGCGATTCTCTTTGACGGCCGCGGCGAGTTCATGACCGGCGAGGCGATGCGATGGTGCGCACGCCGCGGGATCGGCCTTATCCTACCCGATGGCCCCGGCCGCATGGTGACAATCGTTCATAGCGCGCTCGAAGCGGCCGAGGGCGAGGCGTTGCGCGACGTAGGCCCCGCCATCATCCGGGCCCAATGCGCCGCCGATCCAGTTGCGATCGCGCGAGAGATCGTGCGTGTGCGCATTCCGGTGATCTTGAACGGTTAATCCGTTCGATCATGAACACCGATTCCGGTGATCATGAACACCCGCTCGCGCTGGCCTGAGCGGGCGCTGGCGAGCGGCACGCCGTCACGGTGGGTGGTTGCCACTGACGGTTGTCCCGTCTCATCTTTCCTTGGTGTTCGTCAAGCGGCGCCAGCGCGGCTCGGCATATTTTCCCCGATAGTTGCGGATGCACAGCGCCAGGAGCCCCGCTTCGATCTCGGGCATCGTGCGGCCGCGCTCGCCGAAGACTCGCGTCTCGATCCAGTCGATTTGGGCGCCGCCCGTGATTTCGAGATCGGCGGCGATCATCGCCGCGAGGTCGTTTGAGTCGTGCGAGGCCAGCGCCGTCTCGATGCGCCGGTCGAGCCGTGCCCCATCGTCCGGTCCGCCGACGAAGCCGAGCAGGGTCAGATAGGTCGACCTGCGCGCCGCGAGCGCGGGGTCGTCGATCCAGCCTTCGACGTTCGCCGCGTCGAGCCGCGATCGCGCAACGTCCATGGCCGCGTAGGGCGCGCGCGCGAGCTCGCCCCACGCGAGCCGCGAGACAAGCGGGTTCTTGTCCTCGAGACGAGGCAGAAGGAGCGCGATGCGCGCCCGCCAACCGGCGTAGCTCAGCGCGTCCGCCGTCGACATGGTGAGCGGCCAGGTTCGTCGCGGTCGTTCGCCGACGATTTGGCGCGTGGCCGCGACCTGCCGCAGCCAATCGGCGTCGGCGAGGGGGAGGGTTCCTAGGCTCGTCCATTGCGGCGCGGCCAGGTTGTGGATCAGGAGCAACGGTTCACCGGAGCCCGTGGTCGGGCCCCCGGCCGCCGTATCAGGCGCGGAGACGAAGTCGCCGACGCCGCCCCCGCCATCGGCAGCCTTCTACCGCCTAGCCGCTGACCGCGCGCTGTCCCCGGATGACCGCGCCCGCCTGCGTCGCGCCCTGTTCGCCTAC
Organism: uncultured Alphaproteobacteria bacterium; assembly: GCA_963758335.1. Taxonomy (GTDB): domain Bacteria; phylum Pseudomonadota; class Alphaproteobacteria; order Rhizobiales; family Beijerinckiaceae; genus Roseiarcus. The sequence goes on from CAVWVF010000008.1 coordinate 104,336, forward strand.
TGCCGCCGCGACACGCTGGCCCTGCTTCGTGTGCACCGACAGCTAATTGAAGGGATGAAGCAATGAGCCTAAAACAGATGATGCAAACGCTGCCGATGAACCGAAAGGAAGTCTTCTTCACCGCTACCGTACTTCCTGGGATCATCTGCTGCAACGATTGCGCTCATTTCTCGCTCTTCCTGAAAACTATCGGATTAGACGATATCTCTATCGACATCAGCCCAGGCGCAGAAAACATTCAATTCTACACCGAATACAGCATCATCGAGGCACTTGCACCAAGAGAAATTAAAGAAATGTTTGCGCCTGCTTCTTTCACTACAAAAGAAACACCTGACCTGATAATTCGCATCGATGTTGATAAAAAAACGAAGATAATCGCCATTGAAGGTAAAATGTTCTCATCCGTTCGTCCGCGGCGGCTAAAAAGTCAGATGGATGACCAACACCGAAAGGTTCTTGGTTATCTAGCAAACCATCTTACACCAGACATCATCCATATTGCTTTGCTTCCAAAACAGATGATCAAGCTTTGGGAGGAATCGACGCCTCTGGCTTCCGAATTGGCGAGTCTCAAGACGTCTGTTCGCCTAGTGACGTGGGAGCAGATCGTCGCTCCCTTCAAGGATAAGGGGCTCGCCCAATATTGGGTGTCGATATTGGAAATCGCGCTTCAGGATTTCTCACGTTTGGCTGCGAAAGCCAAGTGGCGTAGCAACAATGATGCCATCTTTCGCGGAGAAGAGATCATGCGGCGATACGGATCTGAGGATTTCCCGTATGAGATGATGGGCCGCAGGGGCGGTCTTGATGGTAAAAAGTTAACTGCAGAAATCGAGAGCGGGGACTGGAAGAAAAAAAATTATGAGGTCAAAAAGAGCACGGAGCGGCGGCCCCGATGGTTTCCTATCGAAGATTTTATTAAAAGGATTGAACCTGCGCGAACGTGACAGCAGAAAGGTCAACGGTAATGGCTGTCGGCCCGAACAAGCGCCGTGTATCGGTGCAGGCCGAAGAGGATCTTGACCGCGTCGATCAGCCCGAATTTTACGAAGCGCTTGTCGGCGTAGATCACGAACCGGCGGGCGGGCGGTTCGTAGACGATGCGGCCACGCGGCCACTGGTCGTACTCCGTCGTCGCGATCGTCTCCGGGAAATTGGCGGCTATAAGGCGCGCCGTGCCGAGGCGGCGCCATGCTTCCCAGCGCTCGTAGTGACCGGCGCCATGTGTCAGGCAATCGCCGTAGCGTTCCGCCTCGGCGAACAGGGAGCGATCAAAAACCAGGACACCATTGACAAGCCAGAAAATGCCGACCGCCGGCGCCGTATGGACGGGCAAGTTGCCAGGCGCGACTTTGATTTTAAAGGCCCCTCGGCGAAGCACTCCATCGACGATGACATGGTTCTTCAGTGCTTCGCGGCCGGCAATTGCCTGGTCGAAAAGAGCGAGCACCTGGTCGAAGCTCCGCGCGGGAGCATCGTTCCATGTTTCGATGGTGGCCGTCGCGACGAACGGCGGCTAGCGGCGCACTCCGCCCGTCGTCGGACCGAACTTGAACGGTAGGAATGGTTCGAAAGCAGCCGCGCCGCAGGCGTCGCAGACGCTGCCCCAACCAGGCCGATGTCTGTTAGACTGGGCGCGCCCACATCAGAGCGACACATGTCGTTTCCGCAGCTTTCGAGCAGGCTCCGGCTCATTTTCTGGCTCACCGCGATCAGCGCGGCGATCGGCACAGCCTACTCTCAGATCCATGTCGTGGCGAACGGCCAACCGTTCTTTGCCGCCTATAGCATGTTGCGTGGCGCCATGGACGGCATGCTGATCGGGAGTCTCCTGTCGTCGTTCGAAACCTTCGTTCTGTGGGAACCGGCCGGGGCGCCGCTTCGCCGCGCGCCGTTTGCCGTGCATGTGGCGGTGAAGACGCTGATCTATCTTATCGTCATCCTGTCCGCCCTTTCGCTCGGGGCGTGGATGTTTCCGGCGCCGGGCGAGCCTGGCATCGAAAGCGGGGACGTGCTGTTCTCGCTCGCGGCCTCGTTCGTTTTCGTCTTCATGCTCGACGTGAACCGTCTTCTCGGCCAGAATGTGCTGCTCAATTTCGTCACCGGCCGCTATCACAAGCCGCGGCTGGAAGAGCGGGTTCTGTTGTTCATCGACATGGAAGGCTCGACGGGATTGGCCGAGCGGCTCGGCCCGCTCGCTTTTCATCGCCTGCTCAATCGTTTCGTCACTGATCTCACCGAGCCGATCGTGGCGGCGCGCGGCGAAATCTACAGCTACGTCGGCGACGAAGTGATCGCGACCTGGAAGTTCGAGCAGGGAATCGCTCGAGCCCGCTGCGTGGCGGCCTGTTTCGACGCTTTCGACGAACTCGCGCGAAAGGAGCCCGAATACCGACGCGAATTCGGCGCCGCCGTCAAATTTCGCGCCGGGCTTCATTGCGGTCCCGTGGTGACCGGCGAGATGGGGTCGGTGAAGAAGGAGATCGTCTTTCTCGGGGACACCGTCAACACCGCGTCCCGCATCCAGGACTTCTGCCGGCAGACCGGTGATCGCGTCCTCGCCTCGGCGGACTTGGTCGATCGCCTCGAATTGCCGCCCGACGTAGCAAAGCGGTCGCTCGGCGACCTCCGGCTGCGCGGCAAGGGCGCCGACCTGGCGCTCTACGCGCTGACAAAGTCGCCACAAAGAGCGCTTCGAGCGGAGATTTCCGTCAGCTCCGCGATGGGACACGTTTAGCTATCTTTCTGACCTCATTGGACCCCGAGCGCAGAGACAGCCTCGGCCGCAGGGACTCTCGGCGGAAATACGCGCGATTGACGTTCCGGACCTGGCTCCATACGCTTCACCGACATCGCCGTGTGATGTGGCGCCGTCAGGCGCCGGCGGCGTTTCGCAATTCGCTGCGGCATTCGCCTCCGAGACGCCGTCGGGCAGCGCGGACGCCGTTGCGCCATGCGCCGCTTCGAGGTTTGCGGTAACGGCCTCACGTGAGCCCGTCGGCGTTGAGGGGCGGCGTACGCTGATCAAGGGTGGAACGGTGCTGTCGATGGACGAGCAGGTCGGCAATCACGCAGTCGGCGACGTGCTCATCGAGGGGGCGCGTCTATCCATGCGCCCGACGCCGCGGTCATCGACGCGTCAGGGCATATCGTGATGCCGGGCTTCATCGACGGGCATCACCATCAGTTCGAGACGGCGCTCCGCAGCTTTCTCGCCGACGGCATTCTGATCAACGACGGACGGCCGGAGAGCGCGCACAATTATTACGAGTTGATTCTCCAGAAACTCTCGATGGTCTATCGGCCGCAGGACGTCTTTATCAATGAGGTGTTCGGCGGCATCGCCCAGATCGACGCCGGCATGACCGCGGTCATGGACATCAGTCAGATCCATCATTGACATCAGTCAGATCCATCATTCGCCGGAACATTCCGACGCGGCGATCGAGGGGCTCCGCGCAGCCGGCCGCCGCGCGGTCTTCGGCTATTTCGAGGGCTGGGGCGAGAAGGCGAAATATCCCTCCGACGCCGCGCGCATCCGCAAGGAGCACTTTTCGTCATCCGACCAGTTGCTTAGCATGTTCATGGGCGGCGAGATCTATTTGCCCGGCTACGAGAACGCGTGGAAAGTCGGTCGCGAGCTGAACTTGCCGGTAGCGTTACATGTCGTCGGGACGTTCGGAATGCAGCCGACCTTCGACGCGCTGGCGACCGCCGGACAATTCGGCCCGGATTGCTTTTTCATCCATATGACGGGGATAAGCGACATCGGCTGGAAGGCCGCCGCCGACGCCGGCGCACATGTCACGTTCGGCGTGCCGATCGAAATGCACATGCGGCACGGAACGCCGCCCATCCAGAAGGCGCTCGATCTTGGCATGACCATCTCGCTTTCGAGCGACGTCGAATGCACGATGGCCGCGGACATGTTCACCCAGATGCGCGGCGTGCTGACGCTGCAGCGGATGCTCGCCAACGAACGCGCGCTGAAGGGCGAAGATTACCCGAAGCTCATGTCGGTCTGGGACGCCGTGCGCCTCGCCACGATGGGCGGGGCCAAAGGGCTCAAGATCGACGCCAGGACCGGCTCGCTGACCCCCGGGCAAGGACGCCGACATCATCCTGCTCGACGGGACGGCGCTCAACGTGGCGCCGCTCAACCACGCGCCCGGGGCCGTCGTCACGCTGATGGACCGCTCCAACGTGTCGACAGTGTTGTGCGCCGGCCAGATCAAGAAATGGCGGGGCGGAATTGTCGGCTACGACATTGCCAAGCTGCGCTCCGAACTGGAGGCGAGCCGCGACTATGTCTTCGCCGCGGCGGGAATCGAGCGCGAACTGTTCCGGGCCTGAACGTCCTCGCTCGCCGTCGGGGCGCTTCGGAAGGTGTCGTGCGATCTTCCTGTGCATCAGGCGAGCGCGCCCCATGACAGCGGCATGACATCGCATTGTCGCCGCCGCAACCGGGGGTTATATGTCGCTGCTGAAAGCGAGCGAGCATGCCTTCGCAAACAGCAACGATCTGGGCGGGCGCGACGGGGGCCGCGGTCGCCGTGGCGGGAGCCGTCGCGCTCTATTGGGCGCATCCGAAGTTCATCTGGCTGCACCCGGACGCCGTCGCGGTCAGCGACCGGGCGCCCGAGGCCCTTGCTCCGGCCGTCCCGGTCGCCCCGACCGCCAAGGAGCCCTCGGCCGCGCCTGCCGCGGCGCCAGCCGCCCCGTCGGCCCCCGACAAGCCGGCGTTCGACGTCGTCAGCGTCGAGCCCACCGGGGAGGCGGTCATCGCCGGGCGCGCAGCGCCCAACGCAAAGGTTGAGCTCAAGGATGCGGGCAGGACCGTCGCCGAAGCGACCGCCAACGCCGAAGGCCAGTTCGTGATGATCCCGCCGCGCCTGCCGCCGGGCGAGCACAGTCTCGCGCTTTCGACCGGCGTCGGCGCTTCGTCGCAGACCTCCAAAGCCGTCACCGTCGCCGTCGCGGCGCCGCAACCGGCGCCGAAGGCCGCAGCCGCCTCTTCCGCGCCGCCCCCGCCCTCTTCGACGGCCCTGGCCGTTCCCCCGTCCGGCCCCGCTCTCCCTGCGTTCGGCCCCGCCGGCCGGGTCGCAGTCCAGTCGATCGAAGTGAGCCCGGGCGGCCGCCTGGTCGCCAAGGGCGAGGCGGCGCCGAACGCCGTGGTCCGCCTCTATCTCAGCGGCGCCTACGTCGGCGACGCCAAGACCGACGCCGGCGGCCGATGGTCGCTGACGATCGAGCACGGCATGACGCCCGGCGCCTACCAAATGCGCGCCGACGAGATCAATCCGTCCGACGCGAAGGTCGCTGCACGGGCCGAGGCGCCGTTCGACTATCCTTTGGCGGCGGCCACCCAGCCGGGCGCAACCGCCGGTTCGCCGCCCTCGCCGGTCGCAAAGGCCGCTTCGCCGAGTGACGTCGTCGTCGATTCGATCCAGATCCAGCATGTCGATCCCGGCAACACGCTCTGGGGCATCAGCCAGAAATTCTATGGCGACGGCTCGCGCTACCAGATCATCTTCGCCGCCAATTCAGGCCAGATCCGCAACCCCAACCTGATCTATCCGGGCCAGGTGTTCGTCGTCCCGAAGGAGCCGAAGCCTTAGAAGCGTCGACGCCTCCTCTTGCCCGCGGCCGCGCCAGGGGCGAAACTCGCCCAATGCCTCCCGACGATCCCGCCGACCTTCTCTCCCAGCTCGCTCTCACGACGTTCGACGACGCGCTCGGCCGGCGCATCATCGAGACGCACATTTGGGCGGTGCGCGAGGGGCTGCGTGGGGCCGTCGCCTACGACCTGTTCGACGGCTATTGCCAGCGCCTCGTCATTCATGGAACGCCGCTTTGGCGGGCGCATGCGTCGATGGAGACGCTGCATCCGCAGTGGAGCGGGTACGGCTACACTTGGCGGCGTGACCTCAACGCCATCGAGCCGGCGCAATATCCCCACGGCGAGGAAGACGCGGCGATCTTCGTGAAGAGCCCGTTCTACGCCCTGATCGAGCGAGCCCGCGAGGGCGAAGCGAATCCTTCGATGCGCCGGCGGATCGAAACAGGGCCGGAAGAACGCGATTTTCCCGTGCTGAAAGAGTTCTTCGCCTTGGGCGCGACGGACTATGTCGCGCATCTCTACGTCTATGGCAAGGAGGTCCCCCGCGGCAAAGAAGGCGACCGCTCGCAGGGGTCGGGGATCGTCTATTCGTTCGCGACCGACCGCAAGGGCGGCTTCAGCGACGACGACGCGACCCTCATCGATGCGACTTTGCCCGCGCTCTCGCTGGCGATGAAGGCCCACGCAGGACACGTCATCGCCTCGGGACTGCTCGGGACCTATCTGGGCGAAGACGCGGGTCGGCGCGTCCATGCCGGCGCGGTCCGCCGCGGTTCGGTCGAAAAAATCTCGGCGGCGATCTGGTATGCCGACATCCGCGGCTTCACTCCGCTCAGCGACGACGCCCCCGGCCCCGCCGTCATCGACCTGCTCAACGACGTTTTTGAAATTCTGACTGCGGCGCTTCGCACCTGCGGCGGCCAAGTGCTCAAGTTCATCGGCGACGGCATGCTCGCCACCTTCTCCTTCGAAGAGGCGGATCGCGCCGAGACATGCCGTCGCGCGATGGACGCCGCGATCGAGGCGATGCGGGGGCTTGATGCGTTGAAGGCGGCGCGCGCGGCGGCGGGCGTCCCGGCCGCCTCGGTCGATCTCGCCCTTCATATCGGCGAAGTGCTCTACGGCAATGTCGGCGCCAGCGACCGGCTCGACTTCACCGTCATCGGCCCCGCGATCAACGAGGTCGCGCGCATCGAGGCTCTCTGCGAGCCGCTCGACCGGGCGGTTCTGGTCTCGGCCGAATTCGCCGCAGCGGCGACGGACTGCGTAGGCCGGCTCGAGCCGCTCGGCCGCCATGCGCTGCGCGGCGTCCGGGAGCCGAAGGAGATTTTCGCGCTGGAGCTGGGCTCGGCGGGCCTGATGCACAATCGCCTGCCGACCGGGGAGGAAACCGGCCGTCTTGAGCTCCCCAATATTGGCGCAAAACAAACCGGCGTTCGGCGGCGTGACGCAGTTCTCAGTCAATCCTGCTGACTTTTATTACCGAGTATATAGGTCATCCCGAGAGCGGGATATTGTGCGGTTGGCCTATAGATGGTTCTCGGAGGGCAAATATGAAAACGCGATCTCAGCTTTATTCAGAGCTCCTGGATGCGTCTAAGAGCCCGTCCAGGAACATAACGAATTGTTAGAATCGTTTGTGAATCAAGGAAGGCGGCCTGATTCGTTGGGGGTCGCCGATGTGGACGAACGAAAATCGCGGACGGTATGACCGGAGCCGGTTGCGCTATCCGAGCGACCTGACGGACGAGGAATGGGCGCTGGTTGAGCCGTTCATTCCGCCGGCCAAGCGCGGCGGCAACAAGCGCACGGTGAACGTGCGCGCGGTCGTCAACGGCCTGATGTATGTCCTGAGCACCGGCTGCCAGTGGCGGGCGCTTCCCAAGGACCTGCCGCCGCGCTCGACGGTCTACGATTATTTCGATCTGTGGAGCTGGGACGGCACGCTCGATCGCATCCACGACGCGCTTTACCTGCGCTGTCGCCAAGCCGCCTCGCGCGAAGCGAGCCCGACCGCCGCCATCATCGACAGCCAGAGCGTCAAGAGCGCGGAAAAAGGGGGGCCTGCATCGATCCGCCCGGCTACGATGCGGGCAAGAAGATCAAGGGCAAGAAGCGGCATGTCCTGGTCGACACCCAAGGTCTGCTGATGCATGCCATTGTCCACGCCGCCGACGTCCAGGACCGCGACGGCGGCGCGCTGCTGATGGCGAGCCTGTTCAGCGCCTTTCCGTTCCTGGTCAAGCTGTATGCCGACGCCGGCTATCAAGGGCCAGTATTCCAGAACGCGATGAAACGCATTCTGGCGCGCGTCAACGTCGAGATCGTCAAACGATCGGATCAGGCTAAAGGCTTCGTCACCCTGCCCAAGCGCTGGATCGTCGAACGCACCCTCGCCTGGCTCGGTCGCTGCCGCAGACTGGCCAAGGATTGGGAATGCCTCAACCGCAAGGCCCTCGCCTTCTTGCGCCTCGCCTCCATTCGCCTCATGCTGCGAAAGCTATGCAATTCCCGCATGATGTTCCCGGACAGACTCTAAGAGGCTTATTGCGTTGTCCCAGGTTCGTCCATATTTAGTGGCGGCCCGGTCGTCGCATGGTGATTTTGGCCCTCGGTTTGCGCACCGCCCGCGCCATCTCGACGCATGCCGACCGCTGTCTTTCTGTGGCGTGGCGCGCGCCTAGTCGTCGCCTCCCCCATCCGGGGATTGGCCCGGCCAACGATATCCCAATAGCTCGACGGCGCGTGGCGCGCCGTCAGGCCGAGCAGTTTTTCGAATGACGCATGCCGGTAAAAGCGGCGATTGTAGCGAAAGACGAATTCGTCGAGATATGTATCGACATGCTTGCGGCGCAGGCCGTGATACGTGCCCAATCCCCACCGCTTCATCAGCGAGAAGACCCGGTAAATCCAGGGCAACACTGCGTGTCCGGCCATTTTGCCGACCACGCGCGGATCATGCCGATAATCGGTCAAGCCCGGATAGGATGAATGGCCGTCGGTCAACAGCGTGGCGCCGGGCTTTACGTTGGCCCGCACGAAAGCTTCGAGCGAGGCCGCGGAATTGTCCGCTATCATGGCGAGGCGGATGCGACCGGAACGCGTATCGAGATATTTCGCGTGCTTGCGTCGCGGCCTGGGCTGATTGGTGTCGCGATCGATCACCTCGACGGCCCCGATGACGAGGATTTTGCCAGCATTGCCGGGCTCGAAGAATGTGTCGCCCTCGCGGAAGGGGATTTCCGCTTGATCGACTTCAACGACCCCTTCGAGAGGTTCTCGGTCTGGGTCGACCATCGATCGCCGCAGCTTTTGCGCCAGCAGCCAAGCCGTCCGGTAAGTGAGGCCGAGTTGATCCTCAAGCTGCCGCGCCGACATGCCGTTTGAATGTGTCGACATCAAATGCGCGGCCCAGAACCACGCCGTCAACGGAAGCCTTGTGCGGTGCATCGCTGTGCCCGCCGTGATCGAAGTCTGGCGGCCGCAACCGTAGCATTCGTAAGTGTATGCCCGGCTCCTCAGCGCGGCCGCGCGGGCGTTGCCGCAAGCGGGACAAACGAATCCATCCGGCCAGCGACGTTCGAACAAGAAGGCCGCGCAGCTCGCCTCGTCGGGAAACGCCGACTGAAATTCGGTGAGCGATCGCGCCCTCGCCATAAAGTCCTCCCTTGGAGTTCCCATCGCGGGACTCAACAAGGGCTGGATACCACATTTAGGCGAACCTGGGACAACGCAATAAGCCGCGCGTCTAAGGCGCAAAGGTCGGCGAATGTGCAAACGCACAAGCAACGGACGGCCAGGATCAAAAGAAGCCATGCGCGGAGACAGGCTCTCAAGCAAAAACTATCGACGCTGCCCTTGGATATATTAACGATCGGAGATTCCTGGTTCGAGTACCCTTTGTACAACAACGGGCCTATACTTGACGATACCGGAATAGTCTCTCAAGTACAATTGGGTTCGATGGGAAGTCCTTCGCCTGTCATATTGAATCAGGCCCTGCATGGTCAGGCCATAACTACGATGTTATCCTGGGAGAACCAGGATACGTTGAGCACGTTGCTTCAGGACCCCAGTCAATGGCTGAACAATGCGACAGGATTGCCGGACGCGATCCTGGTGTCAGCGGGCGGGGACGGCGGAGACGATATCGTGGGCGATCAGTTTGTCATTTATCTGGTCTATGGCGGAGGCGGGTTGGACGCGGCGCGATTTCAGGGCGTGCTCGATTCGGTTCAGGCCTCTTACCGGGATTTGTTTGCCTTCCGGGACATTTTCGCGAAGGGAGTGCCGATTATTGGGCATTGTTATGACAATGCGATTCCCAATGGGGTTGTCCCGATGTGTGTCGAGACGGCGTGGTTGCTGCCGTCGCTGGAGTTTGCAGGCTATGATACTGCCCAGGGTCTGGTTATCGTCCAGCAAATGATAGATAAATTTCATGATATGCTGGCCACCCTCGCGGCAATAACTGCAAACAAATTTACATTGATTGACACGCGGGGCGCCCTGATCCGCGACTCGACCTCTCCCACCGGGTGGGCGAATGAGATACACCCGTATTTCGCTGGGTTTACCGTATTGGCAGACAAATTTCTTGGAGCGTTGCGGAACAGATTTCCGGGCAGAATCTGAGGCAGCCAGACAGGCGGATTGTTGGGGAGCGCGCGATCACGCCCTGCCACTTTCGCCAGCAAGGCGAAAACCTCGCCCGCCCACCTACTGCGCCGCCATGCGCCTTCGCGGAAGCCGCCCTCACCTTATCGGTGGGGCGTATTGCAGGCCGCCCTTGTTCCACAGCGCGTTCAAGCCCCGCTTGATCTTGATCGGCGAGCCCATGCCGACGTTGCGCTCGAACGACTCGCCGTAATTGCCGATCGCCTTGATGATCCGGTAGGCCCAGTCGTTGGTCAGGCCCATGCTCTGGCCGAAATCGCCCTCGACCCCGAGCAGGCGCCGGATGTTGGGGTTTGGCGACTTCAGCATCTCGTCGACATTGGCCCGGGTCACGCCGAGCTCCTCCGCGGTGACGAGCGCGTAATGCGTCCACTGCACGATCTCGAACCACTGGATGTCGTCCTTGCGCACCGCGGGCCCGAGCGGCTCCTTGGAGATGATTTCCGGCAGAACGATATGGTCGTCCGGCTTCGACATCTTGAGCCGCTCCGAATAGAGCCCGGAAGAGTCGGTCGTATAGGCGTCGCAGCGGCCGGAATCATAGGCCTTGGTCGCCTCCTCGTCGGTGGCGAACACGACCGCCTCGAGCTTCATGTTGTTGGCGCGGAAATAATCGGCGAGATTGAGCTCGGTGGTGGTGCCCTGCTGCACGCAGACCGAGGCGCCGTCGAGCTTCAGCGCCGAATCGACGCCGAGCGACTTGCGCACCATGAAGCCCTGCCCGTCGTAATAGTTCACCCCGGTGAAGAACATGCCGCCGAGCTCGCGCCCCAGGGTCCAGGTCGTGTTGCGGATGAGGACGTCGATCTCGCCGGAGGCGAGGATCGTCGGCCGGTCCTTGGCGTTGATCGCAAGGTACTTGACCTTGCCCGGATCGTTGAAGATCGCCGCCGCGATCGCCCGGCATTCGTCGACGTCGAGGCCTCGCCAAACGCCTTGGTCGTCGGGCAGGCCGAAACCCGCCAGACCCGTACCCGAGCCGCAGATGAGCGCCCCGCGCGCCTTGACCTGATCGAGCGTTCCGGCGCTCGCCGACAGCGCCGCGAGGCCGCCGAGCGCCGCGCCGGCGAGCCAGCTAATGAGTGATCGCATGTCATGTCTCCGCATTGCCGAGTATGATCGCATTGACGCTCACCATATCGCAATTCTAAAGGGATCACCTGATGGAAATCCGGCCGATTCGCACCGACCAAGATCACGGGGCGGCGCTCGCGGAAATCGATGCCGGCTGGGGCGCCGCTGAGGGCACCGAAGAGGGCGACAAGCTCGACGTGCTCCTTGCGCTTGTCGAAGGCTACGAAGCGAAGCGTTGGCCGATCGAAATCGACGACAGCTTCGATCCAATCGACGTGCTCCACCACGCCATCGAAGAACTCGGCCACACGCAGGCGGAACTGGCCAAGCTCTTGGGCTCGCGTTCGCGCGCATCGGAGATTCTTTCGCGCCGGCGCGCCCTGACGGTCGAAACGATTCAGAAGGTCAGCGAGGCGTGGAAGATTCCCGCTGATCTGCTTGTCCGTCCCTATAAGATCGAACGGGCCGCGTGAGAACGGGGGACGCGACAATACCCATGGCCAAGCTCACCGACGAAACCCGCGCCTCCTTAAAGAGCCGCTCGCGCCTGGTGCATCTCGGGCGCGACAGCGCTGAGTCGCAGGGCTTCGTCAACCTGCCGCCCTTTCGCGGCTCGACCGTCCTTTATCCCGACGTCGCAACGCTGAAGAACCGAAAGCAGCGGTACACCTATGGCACGCACGGCACCCCGACGACGGAAGCCCTGTGCACGGCCTGGACCGACATTTCCGGCGCCGCCGGAACGGTCCTCGTTCCCTCGGGCCTCGCGGCGATCGTGGTCGCGCTGATGACGGCGCTCAATGCCGGCGACCATCTTCTCATGACCAACTCCGCCTACGCCCCCGCCCGCGCCTTCGCCAATGCGACGCTCAAGCGGATGGGGATCGATACAACCTATTACGATCCCTGCATCGGCGGCGGGATCGAGGCGCTGATGCGGCCGAACACAAGGGCGGTGCTGACCGAGTCGCCGGGCTCGCAGAGCCTCGAGATCCAGGACCTGCCCGCCATCGCCGAGGTCGCGCACGCGCATGGCGCCTGCGTGCTGATGGACAACACATGGGCGACGCCGCTCTTATTCAGCCCCCACGCGCATGGCGTCGACATGGCGATCGAGGCCGGCACGAAATATCTTTCCGGCCACTCGGACCTGCTGCTCGGCCTCGTCTCAGCCAACGAGGCGTGGTTCCGGAGGCTCCACCAGACGGCGGACCTGATGGCGATCCTCCCCGGCCCCGGGGACGTCTTTCTGGCGCTGCGCGGACTGCGCAGCATGGAGCTGAGACTGCGCGAAGCCGAGCGGCAGGCGCTCGCGCTGGCGCGCTGGCTTGCGGCGCGGCCCGAGGTCCTCAGCGTCATCCACCCGGCCTTGCCCGATCATCCGGGCCACGCGATCTGGAAGCGCGATTTCACCGGCTCGTCGGGCCTGTTCAGCATCATCCTCAAGCCCGTGCCCGAGGCGGGGGTCGCGGCCTTCCTCGATGGGCTCGAGCTGTTCGGCCTTGGCTATTCCTGGGGCGGCTACGAGAGCCTCGCCGTGCCCTTCGACTGTGCGTCCTACCGCACCGCGACCCGCTGGGCGCCGGGGGGACCCGCGATCCGCTTCAGCGTCGGCCTCGAGGACATCGGGGATTTGAAGGCCGATCTGGACCGCGGTTTCGCCCGGCTCACGTCAGCCGCATGAAGAGCGCCCCCATGCGCAATTTCCTCATCGACACCGACACCGCCTCCGACGACGCCGTCGCCATCATCATGGCCCTCTCCGCGCCCGACGTGCGGGTGCTGGCCCTCACCACCGTCGCCGGCAACGTCGGCGTCGAGCAGGCGACGCGGAACGCGCTGTTGTCCGCCGAGATCTGCGGCTCCGACGTCCCGGTGTTCGTCGGCGGCGCGCCGCTGACGCGCCCGCTTCAGGACGGGCATTGGTTCCACGGGAACGACGGGTTCGGCGATCACGGCTACCCCGCGCCCAAGCGTTCGCCCGAACACCGGCACGCGGTCGAGGCGATCCGGAGCCTGGCCCGCGCGGAGCCGGGCCTCACCCTTGTGACGCTCGGCCCCCTAACCAACATCGCCCTTGCGCTGACGCAAGATCCCGGGATCGCGGAGAAAATCGGCCGTTGCGTGGTGATGGGCGGCGCGCCCTACTGCGAGGGCAACGTGACGCCTGCGGCCGAATACAACATCTGGGTCGATCCCGAGGCCGCGCGCGCCGTCTTCCGCTCGACGCTTCCGATCGAAATGGTCGGCTGGCACGTTTCGCGCGGGGCGTCCGTGCTGAGCGACGCAGAGATCGCCGCGATCGAGGCGCTCGGCACGAAAAAGGCGCGCTTCGCTATCGAATGTAACAGCCGCGCCCGCGCGGCCTATCATGTCCAGACCGGCGAGGTCGGCCTGTCGCTCGCCGACCCGACCGCGATGGCGGTCGCGCTCGACCGCTCCGTCGGACTCTCCTGGTCGCGTCACCGAGTGGCGATCGAGTGTTCGAGCGAACTCACTCGCGGCATGACGGTCGTCGACCGGCTCGGCGTCAGCCAGGACGACATCAACCGCCCTGTCTGGGCCGCCAACGGCGCCGACGGGAACGCGGACGTCGTGTGGACGTTCAACTCGGCGAAATTCAAGGCTATGCTCAAGGCTGCGCTGGCATTGTAGCCGCGCTCGCTGAGCGCGGCTACAAAGCGGAAGCGGAGAATGAGGATGGACACCGGCCGCAACCTCCTCGGCGAGGCGACCTCGCCCTACCTGCTGCAGCACGCCCAGAACCCCGTGCACTGGCGCCCGTGGGGCGCCGAGGCTTTGGCGGAAGCCAAGCGCCGCGACTGTCCAATCCTGCTCTCGATCGGCTACGCCGCCTGCCACTGGTGCCACGTGATGGCGCACGAGTCGTTCAAGAACGCAGAGACAGCCAATCGGATGAACGAGTTGTTCGTCAATGTGAAAGTCGATCGCGAGGAGCGCCCCGACATCGACCACATTTACATGACGGCGCTGCACGCCCTCGGCGAACAGGGCGGCTGGCCGATGACCATGTTCCTCGACCCCGAGGGCAAGCCGATGTACGGGGGCACCTACTGGCCGCCCGAGCCACGCTGGGGCCGCCCGTCCTTCCGCCAGGTTCTCGAGGGGGTCAACACCGCCTGGCGGACGCGCCGGCAGACGATGGAGGAGAACGGCGCCGCGCTCGCGGATCGCCTTGCCCAGCTTTCCGCGCCGAGCCCCGGCCGTCGCCTCACGCCCGACGATCTGACCCGCGTCGCCGACGGGCTTCTCCGCGCGGTCGACCCGGTTCACGGCGGCATCGGCGGCGCGCCCAAATTCCCCAACGCGCCGATCTTCCGCTTCTTCTGGAACGAAATGTTCCGCCGCCGCGACCCGAAATTCGGCGAGGCGGTCCGGGCCCTCCTCGAGGCGATGAACGCGGGCGGCATCTACGATCATCTCGGCGGCGGCTATGCGCGCTATTCGACCGACGCCGAATGGCTCGTGCCCCATTTCGAAAAAATGCTCTACGACAACGCGCAGATCCTCGAACTGCTGTCGCTCGTCCACGCCCGCTGGCCCGATCCCCTCTTCGCCGAGCGGGCGCACGAAACGGTCGGCTGGGTCATGCGCGAGGTGCAGGTGGCTGAGGCCTTCGGCGCATCGCTCGACGCCGACCAGGACGGTGAGGAAGGCGCCTTCTACGTCTGGCGCGAGGAGGAGATCGACGCCGCCCTCGAGGAAGCGTCTCCGCTGTTCAAGGCCGGCTACGACGTCACGCCGGGCGGCAACTGGGAGGGGCGGACCGTGTTGCGCCGCCTCGCTGCGCGGGGCTCGGACGAGTTGGAAAACGCGCTCGCCAATACGCGGGCGACGCTCCTTGCTCTGCGCGAACAGCGGACGAGGCCCGCTCGCGACGACAAGGTCCTCGCCGACTGGAATGGCCTGATGATCGCCGCGCTGGCGCGCGCGAGCATCGTCTTCGACGAGCCGGCGTGGCTTTCCGCCGCCCGCGCTGCCTATGATTTCATTCTGGCGACGCTCAGCGACCCGGACGGGCGGCTGCTGCACGCCTGGCGGGAGGGGCATCCGGGCGCGCGCGGCCTGCTCGACGACTATGCGGCGATGGCGCGCGCCGCGGTCGCGCTATTCGAGACGAGCGGCGAGCCCGACGATCTCGTCGCCGCCCGGCGGCTCGCGGCCGAGGCTCTGGACCTTTTCGGCGACGGCGAGGGCGGCGTCTATCTCACCGCGGCCGACGCCGCCGACGTTCCAGGCGCCCGGCCCCGCCATGCGCACGACGGCGCGACTCCCTCCGGGGTCGGCCTGCTTCTCGAGGTCTTCGCAAAACTCTGGCATCTGACCGACGAGCTGCGCTGGCGCGATGCAGCGGACGGGCTCATCCGCGCCTTCTCCGGCGCGTCCGAGGGCGTCGGCGGCAGCCCGCTCCTTCTCATGGGGGCCGACGTGCTCGAGCGCGGCGGCTCGGTGGTCATAGACGGACCGCTCGACCATCCACTCTCCGAGGCGCTTGCGGCCGTCGCCTTGCGCGCCCCCGACCCGTCGCTGACCGTGCTGCGCCTCGACCGGAGCCTGTGGCCGAACGGCGCGCCGCGCGGCGACTTGCCGCGATTCGACGGGCCCGCCGCGATGCTCTGCCAAGGCCAGACCTGCAGCCTGGCGGCGACGACGGTCGCGTTGGCGGAGCTGCTGAACGAGCGGGCCGCGGGACATTCCTGACGGCCCGGTCCCGGGCCGTCCCGCCACCCTCACGCCGCGAAGATCTGCGTCGGCTTATCGGCTTCCGGCGCTTTGTTTGAGACGGGCGGAAATCCGCTGGGTGAGGCTAAGATAGAAATCGTTGGGCGCGCGGCAGCCGTCGGCGTCCAACGCCACGAACCCCTGCCCCGCCGGCAGGTCCGCCTGGTTTGGCGCCAGTTTGAAGAGGGCGGTGCCTTCGTCCACTTCGTCGAACATGGCGCCGTAAATCATGGTCGCCCCGGCGCGGAGCAGGCCGTCCGCCTGAGCCTGGTAAAAGCGCCCGCAGTCACGAGGAATGCCGTTCGTTGGCCGCTCTTTACCTTCGGCCATGCCGAGATGATAGCCGGAGTAGCCGGGAAAGATCACTGGCATCACCTCGACGCCGGCCTGATGCGCCGCCGCCATGTCGGGCAACAGGGTTCGCTGCAGGTAATTGTGAACTCCGTTCACATTAGCGAACCGCCCGACCGTCCAGGGGCTGATGATGTCGTAGGAACGATAGACCTGCGCCCAGCCCGGCTCGGAACGGGAGTCGCGTGTGAGCGTGCGCCAGTATGTCGGCCCCAGGCCGAGGATGGTGACGCCGCCGAGCGGAGCGCTGTCCTGCCGAAGTTGAGCAAGCATCGCCAACGACCGTTCGGGTGTGCCGGGGCGGGGCTCCGGATGGCCCAGGCCGGCGATCGCCAGCACCGGCCTGCCGCGGTGGCGCTGATAAGCAGGCGAGGCGACGACGCCGGAGGCGATCAGCCGGCGCCAGTCGGTCTCGATGGTCTCAGCCCAGCGCTCCGGGTCAGCGCGGGCGATGTCGTACATGACGAAGAAGCCGCGCCCCGTCGCCTCGGCCGCCCGTCGTACATTATTGAGCATAGTGTCCAGCGCTGGCCGTCCATAATCCGGGTCGTCTGAGGCTACGCCGGCGACGAAGCGCTGCAGGGCGGCGGCGTCGATGCCATACTGGCGCATCCATTCGAATTGCCGCATCACCGCGCTGGAATACTGGTCGGAAAAAACGAACACCGGGCGGCCGGACCGGGTGGCGAGCTCGGTGGCGCAGCGCGAGTCCGCAGGCCACTCCGCGGTGTCGGGGACGAAATCGAAATGCGCGTGCGGAGCATCGGGCTGATTCCGGATGAACCAATGCACCCATTTTCCGCCCGGCCGTCCGTCGCCAGGGCATTTGAACCAGCCTTGGAAACCGACCACGAATTTGCCTTCAAGCGTGGGCGTAGGGCGCTGCACATCTTCAGCCGTCACCGGTAACGACGGAAGCGACGACACGAGCAAGGCAGCCAGCGCCCCCAAAGATAATGCCCCGAGTGCATTGCGGTCCCCGGCGTTTTTTCGCACCTCGCGCCGCACGAAGCCAAGCCGCTGCTTGATCTGTCCAATCGAGGGCCGCGGTTCCGGCTCGAGCTTCGCCACCTGGACCTCGCACTCTTGAGGAGATTGATCCTTAACCTCAACGAACATATTGATTAAAAGGTTTTTTTCCGTTCGCCGCCACTCTATACCGCCGCCGCCGGATCGGCCCTGTTCAGCGCCGCTCGCGTCTCAGCGATCTCATGGATCTTGACTCGCACGTCGCGGTTGTCGCGCATGAAGCGGTCGAAATCGGTCTTGCGCAGCACGAGCAGCCGGCAATAGGTCAGGGCTCGGACGTCGGCCTGTCGCGGTTCGCCGGTGAGCAAGGACAACTCTCCGAAGACGTCGCCGCTGCCGAGACGAATGCGACGGTTTGGAAACACCACCTCGGCGGCGCCCGAGGCGATGAAGTACAATGCGTCTCCGCGCTCGCTTTTGCGCACGATGAGCTCGTTGGGCACCGTGAACCGGGGCCGCAGCAGTTTCTGCAGGCCTTCGAGGTGCCGGCCGTCGAGGCCCTTGAACAGGTCGAGGCGACAGATGAGGTCGCGCGTATCGAGGCCGATGTCGAAGCGCGGCGGAACTTCGGCGCGCTGGGCGTTTTCCACACTGCTTGCGAGATCACGATAGACCTCGGCGGAGATCAGGCCCCCTTCGAACAGGGCCCGGTATCGGCCCATCTCGCGACGCAACGCCGACTGCCGCAAAAATCTCGCTTCGAGCGCGGCCGAATAGTCCACATACTGGCGGCGCAGCGCGTCGAGCGCGGACACGGTCTTTTCGAGCCGCGCCTCGAGCATCTGGTCGATGAGCGCGGCGGCCCGCTCGCCGAAGATCGACCGCGATCGCTTGGCGGCGCCCCCGGAAAGGTCCTGGATGATGAGGCGCGTCGCCAGCAGCGTCTCGAAACGGTCGCCGAGGCGGTCGGCGAGAAAGCGGCGAATCCCGAAGCGGCGATAAAAGAAATAGGCGGCCCGGAACGACAACGGGAAGGCGAGCGAGACGTCGGCGACGCGCTTGTAGCCGAGCCGACCGCCGCTCCTCGCGCCCTCGACGAGCGCTTCGGCGTTGCGCATGAGCGCCTGGAGAGCGGCGGTCGAGGCGGCGCCCCGCGCCAACATCTCGAGGACGAGCATGCGTTCCTGATTTCCGAGCGCGACCAGCGCGACCGCCAGACGCGCGCGCTCGGTCAGCTCGCTTTCCCCATCCGGAGGGCGCGCCTGCTCCGCCTTGGTCCAGGCCTCATAGGGCTTGAGCGCCCGCGCCACAGCCGAAGGGTGCAGGCCGTAATCTTTGGCGGTCTTGGCGATCATCTCGCTCGTGTCGGCGTAGGATATTTCCAGCACCCTGTCCCGCAACAGCCGATCGACCGGCGACAGGCGATCGAGCCCGAGCAGCCGGATCGCCACCCGCAGGGTCGTGCCGTTGACGAGCAGAGTGAACAGCACGAGGCCGGTCGCGAGCACCGCGACGAAGCTGCGCACCTCGAGCGGCAGCGCCGAATTTTCCGTGACCCCGAGCGCGAGCACCAAGGTCAGGGCGCCCCTCAGCCCGCCCCAAGCGATCGCGAGCTTGTAGACGGTGCTGATCGGCTGGGTGAGCCGCGCGAGACTGAGCGTCGGGATGAGGAGGAACAGGACCGCGAGCCTGGCCCCGAAGGCCGCGACGATCAGCACGGCCACCAGAGTAAGGTCGTGCAGGCGCATGTCGAACAGCAGCTTCGGGATCAGGATCGACGCCAGGAGGAAGACGAGCGAATGCCCCCAGAAAGCCATCTGCTCCCAAAGATCGGTGAGGAACGTCCAGTTGTCCGGCCCGATGCGGGTCCGCCCGAAGGCGCCGACCGTCATGCCGGACGCAAGAACGGCGACCACCCCGGAGACATGAAAGACACGTTCGGCCGCGATGAAGGCCACATAGGCGAGCGCGACCGTCAATGTCCCCTCTGCGAGCCGGTCATCGCGCACCCAGGGAATGATTTGCAGGAAGGCGCGGCCTGCGGCCAGGCCCAGTACGCCGCCGCCGATGAAGGCACGGACGAACTCGATCGCGGCGCTGCCCAAGACGGGCGGGCGTCCCGAGACGAGGATCCCTAGCAGGACCGCATAGAGCACGATCGCCGCAGCGTCATTGAGGAGCGCCTCGCCCGCGACCAGCCGCGTCAGGCGCGCCGGCGCCCCGACATCGCGGAACAGGGCGATGACCGCGGCAGGGTCGGTGGTCGAGACCACCGCGCCGAGCAGCAGGCAGACGACCAACGTGGTTCCGGCGAACGGCCAGAGCGCCAGCCCGACGATGACGGCGGTGACGACGGTCGCGACGACCGCGAGCATCAGGATCGGCGCGGCGTCCTCGAGAATGCGCCGAACGTCGCTGGTGAACGCCGCCTCGAAGATGAGCAGCGGCAGGAAGACGTAAATGAACGTCTCGGAACCGAGCGGCAGATCGGCGAACAGCCGGACGACCTCGCCGACCCGGGGCGAAAACTGGCTGTGCAACAGAACGCCCGAAGTCCCGCCGATCGCCGCGCCGATCACGGCGAGGAGGACGACAGGCGACAGTCTCAGCCGCTCGGCGAGCGGCTGGCTGAGGGCCACGACGACCAGCAGACTCGCCAATACGGCCAGAACGACGACGATATCGAGCATGTCTCACGGTCCGCCTGCGCAACGCGCCGGGGCGCGGCGCCACTCGGCGGCATTGTCACGTCTGCGAATTTTGCTTGTCAACCGCCGCGCGCCCTGTAGACGCGGTCGCTGACCGCGTCTGCCGCGCTCGAGCCGAGCGCGGCTACAGCGCAGCCCTACCCTTCCGGAAAATCCTCGATCCGGAACTCGCGTGCCGCCCGCTCGCCGGCTTCCGCGAGTGCGCGTTCGCGGCCGCGCAGTTCGACCCGGCAAATCTTGCCCGAGGCGGTCTTGGGCAGTTCGGCGAATTCGATGCGGCGCACGCACTTGTAGGGCGAGAGCCGCCAGCGCACGTGATCGAAGATCGAGGCCGCCGTCGCGGCATTGGGCTCGAAGCCGGCCGCCAGGACGACATAGGCTTTCGGCGTCGAGTGCCGCACCGGATCGGGCGCCGGAACGACGGCGGCCTCCGCCACCGCCTCATGCTCGATGAGCGCGCTTTCGAGCTCGAACGGGCTCAAGCGGTAGTCGCTCGACTTGAACACGTCGTCCACGCGGCCGACATAAGTGATGTAGCCTTCGGCGTCGCGCGTGGCGACGTCGCCGGTGCGGTAATAGGCGCCGTCGAACGGCTCGGGATGCCCCGCCTCGTTCGGGTAGCCGCGCATGAGACCCGCGGGGCGCGGGCGGAGAGGCAGGGCGATCTCGCCCTGATCGCTGTCGAGGCCGTCGGCGTCGAGCAGCACGATGCGATAGCCCGGCAGCGCGCGCCCCATGGAGCCCGCGATCACCTTCTGCCCGGGCGAGTTGCCGATCATCATGGTCGTCTCGGTCTGGCCGTAGGAGTCGCGCAGCATCAGACCCCAGGCCCGTCTGACCTGGTCGATTACCTCCGGATTCAATGGCTCGCCGGCCGAGTTGATCTCGCGCAGCTTCACCCGCCGCTCGCCGAGGTCGTGCTGGATGAGCATTCGCCAGACGGTCGGCGGTGCGCAGAACACGGTCACCTGATGCTCGACCAGGACGTCGAGCGCGGCGCGCGGCTCGAACCGCCCGGCGAGCGCGACGACCGTCGCGCCCGCATTCCAGGGCGCGAACACGCTCGACCAGGCGTGCTTCGCCCAGCCCGGCGAGGAGATGTTGAGATGGACGTCGCCCGGCTTGAGGCCCAGCCCGTACATGGTCGACAGATGCCCGATCGGATAGCTCGCGTGACTGTGCACGACGAGCTTCGGCCGCGCCGTCGTACCGGAGGTAAAGTAGAGCAGCATCGGATCGTCGGCGCGCGTCTGCCCGTCCGGCTGGAAGCGGGCGTTCGGGCTGACCAGAGCGGCGAACGGGCGCCAGCCGTGCGGCGTCTCGCCGACCGCGATGCGCTCGAGCTCGGCCTTCGCGCCGGCGAACTTCTCCGCGTCGCGGCCGTGGGCGACGAGAAATTTCGCCTTGCCGCGCTCGATCCGGTCGGCGACATCGGCTTCGCCGAGCTGCGGCATCGCGGGAATGAGCACCAGGCCGAGCTTCATCGCGGCGAGCATGGTGACCCACAGCTCCGGCGCCGCGCCGAGCATCATCAGGAGCCGGTCGCCGCGCTTCGCGCCGATCGAGTGCAGCCCGTTGGCGAACCGCGCCAACTCTTGCGAGAGCTCGGCGAAAGTCCGCGTCTCGACCGTCTCGCCGATCACCTTCAGCGCGATCTTGGCCCCGTGTTCGCCCGCCGCGAGCTCGGCGTCGAACCAGTCGAGCGCCCAGTTGAACTTCTCGGGCCGGGGCCAGACGAAGGTGGTCTTCGCGGCCATGTAGCGATCGTCGAATTCGAGCAGAAGGTTGCGCGCCTGGCGGAAGGTCGGCGGCTCGGGGGCGCCGGGATCCGGCGCGAGGATGGAGGACATCGGGTGGAAGACGGACGACATGACGGCAACTCAGAACGCTGAGAGAGGGTTAGCGCAAGTTTATGGCGCAGACGATGAGGAAGCGAGACGGCGCCCGTTTCTTCTTTCATTCGCGGGAGAACAAAGCTCGAGGCCGACCCTTCTTCCGCGAAGCGGCGTTCACCCCCGCCGGTTTTTCGGCGCATAGGGGTTCTCCCCGCCGGAGCGCAGCGACAGCCGGATCGGCACGCCGATGAGGCCGAAGGTCTCGCGCAGGCCGTTGACGAGGTAGCGCTTGTAGCTCTCCGGGATGCTTTCGACCAAATTGCCGAACACCACGAAGAATGGCGGCCTCGCCTTCGGCTGGGTGATGTAGCGGATCTTGATCCGCCGCCCGGAGACCGCCGGCGGCGGCGTCGCGTCGACTGCCGGGGCGAGCCACCGGTTGAGCCGGCCGGTCGAGATCCGCATGTTCCACACCTCGTGCGTCGCGACCACCGCTTCGAGGAGCTTGTCGACATGCGCGCCGGTCAGTCCCGACACCGGGATCACCCGCGCGCCCCTGAGCTGCGGCAGGAGGCGGTCGGCCTCGGCGCGGAGTTCGCGCGCCTTGTCCGACTTGTGGTAGATCATGTCCCATTTGTTGAGCCCGATCACCAGCGCCCTGCCCTCGCGCTCGATGAGGTCGGCGAGCGTCAGATCCTGCTTCTCGAACGGAATTGTCGCGTCGATGAGCAGCACGACGACCTCGGCGAAGCGCACCGCCCGCAAGGCGTCGGCGACGGCGAGCTTCTCCACCTTCTCGGTCACGCGGGCGCGCCGCCTCAAGCCCGCCGTGTCAAACAGCTTGAGCCTCCGCCCCCGCCATTCCGTTTCGAGTCCGATGCTGTCGCGGGTGATGCCGGGCTCGGGGCCGGTGAGCAGCCGGTCCTCGCCGAGGATGCGGTTCAGAAACGTCGATTTTCCCGCGTTCGGACGGCCGAGCACTGCGATGCGCAAGGGCTTCGACAGGTCGAGCTCGCTGCCGTCCTCTTCCTCGCCGAGGACGAGCGCCTCGACCTTGCCCTCCTCGTCGGGATCGAGCCGGGCGGCGGGCGGCAAAACCTCGACCAGAGCGTCGTAGAGTTCGCCGACGCCCTCGCCGTGCTCCGCGGAAAAGGCGATCGGGTCGCCGAGGCCGAGGCCGAAGGCTTCGTAGGCGCCGTCTCGCCCCGCAAGTCCCTCGGCCTTGTTGGCGACGACGATGATCGGCTTGCCGGCGCGACGGACGGCGGCGGCGAAATGGCGGTCGGCGGCCGTGATCCCGGCGCGCGCGTCGACGACGAACAGGATCGCGTCGCAGTCGATGAGCGCCGTTTCCGTCTGCGCGCGCATGCGGCCGGCAAGCGTCTCCGGATCGCCCTCCGCGAGCCCGGCCGTGTCCACGACGGTGAAAGCGAGGTCGGAGAGCCTGGCGTCGCCCTCGCGCCGGTCTCGGGTGACCCCGGGCTCATCGTCGACGAGGGCGAGCTTCTTGCCGACCAGCCGGTTGAACAGGGTCGATTTGCCGACGTTCGGCCGACCGATGATCGCGACCTTGCTCATGAGCTTCCTCCCCTCTCCCCTTGCGGGAGAGGGGTTGGGGGTGAGGGGTTCGCGCCACCTTCTCCCGCAAGGGGAGAAGGGGGACGCCGAGCGCGCCAATCAACCCGAAACCGTGTCACTTCGCGGTGCGGTTCGAGGCGACGAGGCCGAGCCAGCGTTCGGCGAGGCTCCGTTCGCTCGGAGACGCTTCGGCGTCGCCGAGCACGAGGTCGAGCTGCTTTCCCGCTTCGTCGTACTCGCCGCGCGAGAGCGCGAGCGCGCCGAGCGTCAGGCGCGCGATCCGGCGGTATGGCCCTTCGCCGCCGGCAAGCGAGGTCAGCGCCGCAGCGCCCGCCTGCTCCTCGTTCGGCTGATCGAGCCGCAGGAACGCCGCCCGCAGGCGCGCCGCGTCGCGGAAGAGCGGATCGACCGAGGCGTCGCCGGCGATCGCGTCGAAAGCGGCGATGGACTCCTGCGGGTTGGAGGCCGCCTTGCCGCCTGCTTCCGTCATCTGGGCGAGAACCCGATAGCCGCCCGGCGCCCCGGCCGCGAGCTTGGCGAGATCCCCGTTCGCCGCGTCGAGCTTGCCGGCCTCGATGGCCGCGATCGCCGCCTGGAACCGGTCGCCCGCCGCCTGCTCGGCCTTTTCCTTCTCGTACTGCCAGTAGCGGAAGCCGCCCGCGGCGAGCACGACGAGGACTGCCGCGGCGATTATCCAGTTCTGATATTTCTTCCAGAATTCCGCCGCCTTGTCGCGCCGGACTTCCTCGTCAACTTCCTGAAAGATGTCTGCCATTTTGGTTCAATTCCGGGTGCGCTCCACCGCGTTTCGCGGGAGCTCGGGGCGTTTGCCAGTCGCCCTAACATAACGGGGCCGGGAAAGCGAGCGGCCCTCTCACGAGCCTCATCGACCCCCGGCTTCGATCGAACAAGGACGCGAGGAGTTATATTTCGTCAGGCCTTGATGTGGATCAAATGCGAAATCCGAAATCGTTCCAACCTGTGGGGCATGAGCCATGTCAACCTCGATCTCGCCGCTGGGCGCGCTTTCGCGTCGCACGCTGCTTCTCGGCTGTGTGGCGGGCGGAGCCGTCGCAATGGCCCCGCGCGCCACGGCGCTGCAGCCGTCGCCGGTGAAAGTGTCGAAGGACTGCGTCCACTACCAGACGGTCGCGCAAGACGGGCATCGCTGCAGCGCGTGCAAGCTTTATCTCGCCCCGTTCGCCTGCGTTGCCGTCTCCGGCGACATCGGGCGGGACTGCGGCTGCCGCATCTGGCTGCCGAAGGCCGCGTAACCACTCCTGCGCAGGGACCGCCGTCCACTCCGCCAGTCCCCAAGGGAGGAGCGGCCAGCGCCGTCGCCGCAGACCGGAGGCGGGCAAGCGCATCTATCAGACCGTCTGCCCCAAGCGCCACGCGGCCCCGCCGTCTATGGGCCGCATCGGCGTGGATGATCTGCGGAAGTTCCTCGCCTGGTCCCCGAGAGGTAACCACAAGGGGCATTAGATCGATGGTGGCCCTCGCGCCAACCCGACGCCTGCGCCGCTCCATCCGCCCTGCCTCCGGGACGTTGCAATGATCGCCATCGGAGCGCCCAGTCTCGGCTCTGCCAGCCGGCGGCGACCGCCCCCGAATTGAATCGCTTCTCGATTTGAATCGTTTCTAAAGTGGACCTCCAGTGATTGTCTCTTCGACGCGCGCTTGATATCGGGCAGCCCAGGGTAGACCTTGACCTGTAGGCGGACCGCGACCGCGATCAAGAGTTGATAGGGCCCACTCAATGTTTGGATCGGCACCCCGGTTACGTGGGCGGTTTTGGCGCCCTCGTCTCTCTGTCGATTTTCGCCCGTTTGGCGGTCGACGCCCCGGCGCCCATGCGTCGTTCCAGAGCTCATCGCGACGACCTCATGGAGGAGCAACGTCTATGACCATTGCCTTCGGACTCGGCCGGCAGGAGGGCCTCGTACGATGCGCCTTGCTGGCCGCCGCATCATGGCTCTCGCATGGCCTCGGCAATGTGAGCGCGGCGCGTGCGGCCGAGGGGTTCCTGGCCTCGATCCACAGCGACACGACCTTGAGCACGACGGTTCCTGCGAACGGCGACCAGAATCCCTACGCGATCGTCGTCGCGCCCGTATCGGCCGGCGCGATCCAGAAGGACGACGTTCTGGTCACGAATTTCAATAACGACAAGAACCTTCAGGGCCTCGGCACAACGATCGTCAACTACAATCCTTCGACGAAGAAACTGTCGGTGTTCGCCGAACTGCCGCGGCATTTGCCGCAATGCCCCGGGGGCGTCGGGCTGACCACGGCGATGACCATGCTGAAGACCGGCTGGGTCATCGTCGGCAGCGAGCCCAGCGAGGACGGCACGACAAAGACGAAGGGCGCAGGCTGCCTTCTCATTCTCGATTCACACGGTAAAGTCGCCGGCGTCATCGCCGGGCCGAATATCAATGCGCCTTGGGGCAATATGGCGACGATCGACAATGGAGGCTCCGCCACGTTGTTCGTGAGCAACGCCGGCTTCGATGTCGGCGAGCCGACCGGCGATGCGCCGGTGGTGAAACTGTCGACCGTGCTGAGGCTCGAACTCGCCGTCCCCGACGGCAAGCCGCCCATCGTCAAGAGCCAGACGGTGATCGGCAGCGGCTTCGGCGCGCAAGCTGACAAAGACGTTTTCCTGATCGGCCCCACCGGCCTGCAGCTGGGCAAGGACGATACGCTCTACGTGTCGGACGCGATCGGCAACCGCATCAACGCGATCCGCCACGCCAGCACGCGAACAACCAGCGCCGGCACCGGCCGAATCGTCACCCAAGACGGGCTGTTGCAGCGACCGCTCGCGATGATGACGGCGCCGAACGGCAACCTCATCGTCACAAACGCCCAGAACGGTCAGGTCGTCGAGGTCGATCCCGCGACCGGCAAGCAGCTCTCGGCGATCTGGGTCGATGAAAACAAGGCGCAAACGCCTCCCGGCAGTGGCGACCTCTTCGGGATCGCCATGACGCCGTCCGGCTCCGGCTTCTATTATGTGGAGGACGAGTCGAACACGCTGGTCCTCGCGCAATGACCGGCTCCGGCGACGACCCTGTTCGCGCGTCGCGGCGCGGATTTCTCGCAGGAGCGGCGGGGCTGGCCCTCGCCGGCTCGAGCAGAGGCGGGGACGCCGCCGAGGAGGCCGCTCAGTCGAAACGTCCGGCGATTGAGCCGTTCCGGGGCGCGCATCAGGGCGGCATCGCGACGGCACAGCAGGGTTTCACCTATTTCGCGGCGCTGGATGTCGCCGCGAAAGGCCCCCGCGAGGTCGCCGACCTCATGCGCACATGGACCGCCGCGGCGGCGCGAATGACGCGCGGACAGCCTGCGCGCCCCGTCGACGCCGATCTCAGCCTGCCCGCAGCCGACAGCGGCGAGGCGCTCGACCTCGGCCCCGCCCGGCTCACCCTGACCTTCGGCTTTGGCGCCGGGCTCTTCGTCAAAGACAGCAAAGATCGGTTCGGCTGGGCGTCATCGCGGCCGGACGCCCTGGTCGATCTGCCGAAATTCAACGGCGACCAGCTCCAGCCGGACCATACCGGCGGCGACCTGTCGATCCAGGCTTGCGCGGACGACCCCCAGGTCGCCTTTCACGCCGTGCGGCAACTCGTTCGCCTCGCATACGGCAGCGCTGCTCTGCGCTGGACCCAGGCGGGATTTGCGCCATCCAAGGGCGAAAACACGCCGCGCAACCTGATGGGGTTCAAAGACGGAACACAGCAGCCAAAAGACCTCGACGCCGTGGTTTGGGTCGGCGAGGAAGTGCCCGACTGGATGCAAGGCGGAAGCTACCTCGTGGTCCGCAAGATCCGCATCGCGCTCGAACACTGGGATCGAACCCCGGTCGATTTTCAGGAACAGACGATCGGCCGTCAAAAATATTCCGGCGCGCCCCTCGGCGGCAAAGCCGAATTCGATGCGCTCGACCTCGCCGCGCTCGACGCGACCGGCAAACCCGCCATTCCCCAAAACGCGCATGTCCGGATGGCCGCTGCGGCGGCCAACGACGGCGCGCAGATCCTGCGGCGGGCCTTCTCCTACAATGACGGCGCGAATTTCACCGCCGAACGCTGGCCGCCTTGGCGGCAGGGACTCGAATATGACGCGGGCCTGCTGTTCGTGTCTTACCAGCGCGATCCGCGCACCGGATTCATCAAGATCTTCGACCGGATGTCGAAGCTGGATATGCTCAACCAGTTCACCACCCATATCGGCAGCGGCGTCTTCGCTTGCCCGGGAGGCGTCGCCGAGGGCGGATTTATCGGCGAGCGGCTTTTCCGCACGGTCTGAACCGATCAACCGGCTTTCTCAGGGCGATCGCGAACTGCGCCTGAACTTTGCGGCCCGGACTGCGGCTGCCGCATCATGCCGGCCTCCTGGGGGCTCGACGAAAGCGCGTTGCGATGCGGGCGCGCGCGGATTGCGACGTCCCGCGTTTCTGCTAATGCGGCGGGATGAAGATTCTGATTGTCGAGGACGACGAGGGGACCGCTGACTTCATCGCGGCGGGCCTCGAAGCGCGCGGGCACGAGGCGACGGTCGCGAGGGATGGTCGCGCAGGATTCGAGCGGGCGACGGCCGATCGTTTCGATGTCATCGTCCTCGATCGCATGCTGCCTGAGCTCGACGGGCTCGGCGTCGTCGCGCTGATGCGGGCGGAGGGCGTGTCGACGCCGGTTCTCTTCCTCACCAACCTCTCCGGCATCGACGACCGGGTCGACGAACTCGAGGCCGGCGGCGACGACTATCTCATCAAGCCGTTCGCCTTCGAAGAGCTGATGGCGCGGCTCAACGCGCTCGCGCGCCGCCCGACGCTCGGATCGTCGCCGACCGTGCTGAAGGCGGGCGATCTCGAAATGGATCTCGTCGCCCGCACCGTTCGGCGCGGCGGCGAGGACATCGACCTGCAACCGCGCGAATTCCGGCTGCTCGAATTCCTGCTGCGCAGCGAGGGCCGCGTCGTGACGCGCAAGATGCTGCTCGAACAGGTGTGGGAGTTCCATTTCGATCCCGAGACCAACATCGTCGAGACACACATCAGCCGTCTCAGGACCAAGATCGATCGCGGCCGCTCCGTCTCACTCACAAAAAATAGCATGGCAGGCATCTAAAAAACGGATTCGTCGCCCGTCCGCATGGCCCTCGGCGCAGGCTTCAAGGACTAAAAGCACCCTCGGGGGGGCCAAATGGCAAGCGGTTGCGCCTGATGAGTTTCTCGCGGCCTCGCCGATTTTTTTATCGAATAGAGTTGATCGAGCGCGTGTTCATCAGGGGAGACAATAACCAATGCGCCGTTCGTCCGCCGGGCGGGCGGCGCAGATTTCGCGAACGAAAGACACCCTCGGGGGGGCCAAATGGCGACAGCGACGGTTCGCGCGAACGCAGGGGCGTTCGAGGCAATAAGGAAGAAACTCGCCGCCGTCGCTACAGCCTTCGCCGCCGCAGTCGCCGGAGGGGCGGCGTTTCTCGCGGTCAGCGCCGGCCCGGCCGAGGCGCTGCCGAGCTTCGCCCGCCAGACCGGACAGCCCCGCCTACCACACCGCCATTCCCGAGCTGACGCCCTTCGGCCGCCGCTTCAAGATCGGCGGCTATACGATGGGCGGCGGCGACTGGGAGGGCCCGCCGATCGCGGCGATGTACATGCCGAGCTTCACGCATACGCAGTCGCCGCAGGATTCGCCGCCCGCTCCCGGACTGCACACCAACGACAATCTCGTCTCGCAGCAGGTCTCCGGGTTCGTCGCGGGCCAGCTTTATGGCAATCTCGGCTCGTTCATCCAGGTGACGGGCAACCCGGTCGCTGGAACGGTGGCGCTGGACGCTTCCGACGTCCGCTACGCCGACACGTTCAAGCTGTTCGGCAAGGACACGATCTGGGGCATCGACGCCAACAACACGCCGACCGTCGAAGACCCGTGGAACACGACGCCGTCCTTCGGCTGGCCGCAGATCTCCTCGACCATCGCCCCGGCCTTCGCTCCGCCTCTCACCCATATCGAGAGCGGACTGGGCCAGATCGTCGGCGGCGCGGGGGCGTATATTTTCTGGAACGACATGCTTTACGCCGCCTTCACCGCATACAAAGGTCTTCCGGTCCCGGTCCTGCAGGCGCTCAACGACGGCAATTCGACGACAGACGCGGTCACCAACGTCGCCCCCTACTGGCGCCTCGCGCTGGAGCCGCACTGGGGCTCGCACTACCTGGAGGTCGGCACCGGCTTCGACTCGCAGTACCAATACGACGGCGACCAATACAGCCTCACGGTCAAGCTGACCGACATCATGGAGTGGCAGAAGCTGAACGCCAGCACCGCTCTCGGCGCCGCGTCGAATCTCAGCGACACGCTCAACAGCTTCAAGGCCAACGCGTCGTTCGTGTGGGATCACACCTACAGCATCGGCTTCGGCTACTTCAACATCGCCGGCTCCCACGACTGCAACATGTACGGCTCGGGCTTCAACCCGCTTTGCACGCCTGCCAATGGGGGGGAAGCCGGTGGGTCGCCAGGCCCGTTCAACTTCAGCTTCAACAACAGCCCGTACGGCAACGGCCTGATCCTCGACCTCGCCTATATCCCGTTCTCGCACGGCGCTCCGTTCCCCTATTCCACCTGGAACGCCCGCATCGGCGTCCAATTCACCGAGTACCTGCATCTCTATGGCGGAACGAACAATTTCGACGGGTCGTACCTCGGCGGCACGCATAACGCATCGGGCAACAATTCGGTCTTCGCCTATGCGTGGCTGGCGTTCTGATGGGTGAAGGAACGACCTGTCTGTTGAGCGGCGGGCGTCCGTTGCCTCCCGGGCCGAACGATAAGGACAAGAGGGGAATAGACATGTCGGCCAATGTCCGCCTCCGCGGCGTTACCTGCAACCGGGGAGCCGGCGCGCGTCTGACCGTCATGGCTCTGGCCTGCGCCGCCCTGGCGGGGTCCTTTTCGCCGGCTCTCGCTATCATCATCCCAATTCAGGCCACCCTGACCGGCGCCGGCGAGGTCCCGCCAAATAACAGCCCCGCCAAGGGCCTCATGCAGGGAACGTTCGATACGGACACCAACACCCTGAATTGGACGGTCACCTATTCAGGGCTGTCCACTCCGGCGATCGGCGCGCATTTCCACGGGCCTGTCTCCTATCTCGGAGTGACGCCGGAGGAGAACGCCCCGATCCAGGTCGGCACGCCCGGCAGTCTCGCCAGCCCCTTCCGCGGCGTCGCCCAGATCAGCCCCGACCAGGCCAAGGATCTGAAGGACGGACGCTGGTATTTCAATCTGCACAGCAAGAAGTTTCCTGACGGCGAGCTCCGCGGCCCGGTCGTCCATAGTCGATGAGGGCGTTCGGCGTCATCGTCGCACTGGCGCTGTCGGCGACGATCGGCGCCGCCAGAGCCGCGGACCCGGAGAGGGGCAAACGCATCTTCCAGACCATCTGCCACAGGTGCCACGCGGCTTTGCCCTACACCGGCCGCATCGGCGTGGAGAATCTGCCGAAGTTCCTCGCTAACCCGAAAGCCTACAAGCCATCGACCGCGATGAACTTTCCGGGCCTGCGCAGCCGGAAGGACATCGACGACGTCATCGCCTATATTACCGGCAGCCAATAGGACGAACGGCGCTCGAGGCGCCGAAGACAGCGAGGAAGCGCTGACTGCGATGCGGAACGGGCGCGCGCGGAGCGTCAGGAGATCGGGCAAAGCAGCGGCGGCGGCTCGCCGCCGTTCTCGCGGGCGTGCTTGCGCTCCCCGGCCTCGCCGCCGCGCAGGACGCTACGCCGCTCGTCTCGCCCGACCGCATCGAGGACGTCCCCTCGACCCGGCTCGATCCCTTCCCGTCATTCGACAATTTCGCCTGGCGGGCCTTCATCGCGCTCAACTGGCCCTCGCTTGCGGGCGCCGCCCATAGCGGAGAGCCCGATCGAGCCAAGACCCCCGGCGATCCCGGCCCACGCGTCTGGGAGACGTACAAGTCGCGCTACGAACTGTTCGAGGTCCGCCTGGACGGCAAGCCCGCCCCGCCCTCGCCCTGGGCGAGCTTCGACGGCCTGAACCCATGCGGCGACGTCGACAACCGCGACAAGACGATCGCTTCGTTCGTTCCCTTCGCGGAGTTCAACCAGCCCGGCTTCACGCTCGGCGAGTTCCTCAATCCGCTCGTCGCGCAGAACCGGACCTATACGCGCTACGAGATCCGGGTGAACGAGCCCGAATACGAGGCGATCGCCGCCCCGGGCTGGAGCGAAGGCCGCAACCTTCCGGACGAGGCGCATCCGGCGAGCCTGCCGGTCGGATCGATCGCGGTCAAGGCGTCCTGGCGCCTTTTGACCGACGCGGACGCTCCGGCCGTGCGGGCGCGCTATTACGTCGTCAAGGACGCCGAGGTGGTCGACGTCGGCAAGATCCTCAGCGCTGGCCGCATCGTCTGTTCGAAGAACGATGTCGCGCTCGTCGGCTTCCACATCATGGTCAAGACGCATTACCGGCCGCAGTGGCTGTGGAGCACGTTCGAGCAGGTCGACAACGTGCCGCCCGCCGGAGAGGGCGAGGCGCGCGAGCCGGACGCCAGGGACGCCGGCGCGCCCTATTCCTATTTCGATCCCTCTCATCCAGACCGAAAACTGCCGCTGCTCGGATCGCCCGAGACCGAGCCGATCAGCATGAGCAATCCGCCGAAAGCCGACCCGGAGCCGATGCAGGTGACCCGGCGCCATCCCATTCATCCGTCCACGATGGCGATGAACCGGGCGTACTGGGCCCTGCCGGGAATCAAGGGCACGGTCTGGGAGCATTACATGCTGGTCGCGAACCAATGGCCGACCGTCCCCCTTCCGGTCGGGCCACAGAACGACGGCCGATTTTTCCCCGGGCTGACCGTCGATCTGGACACGCCTCGTGAGACCTACCAGTCCTCGGATCCCGCCGCCGAGAACAAGGAAAACCTCGCCGACACGACGTGGGAGACCTATCTGCAGGACGCGCCGTCGAGCTGCATGGCCTGCCACGCCAGCCTCGCCAACGCCCGCGGACGGGATTTCGCCGGCATCCTTGCGGCTCTGCGCTGACGGCTATTTGGCGCGCCCGACCACCCGCACCTCGACGATGACGTATTTCGCCGCGTCGATCTTGAAGTCGATCACGTCGCCGGGATGCACGTTCCTGCTGAGCTCGCGGGATTTCACTTTGTACATCATCTTCATCGCCGGCATGAAGCCCTTGATCTCGTCATGGGCGATCGTCAGGACGCCGGTCCCAGGCTGCACGGCCTTGACGACGCCGTGACCGGAGAAGACGCCGGACGTCGCCTCCTTCGCCGAACCCGCGCTCGGCGCCGCGCCGAGAGCCGCCAGCGCCAGAGCGACCCACAGTCGCGCCCGCATACAGTCCTCCGTCCACTGGACCTTCGCCGATCCTGCCTTCGACGAGCGGGCGGCGCAAGCGCCGGTCTTCGAACTCGCCGCCAGGAGACGGCGATGAGGCGCGAGACTCTTGAACGGGCAAATGCAGCGCGTAGTCGCTCAGAACTGCATGTCCGCGCCTGCATCAGCGCTCTGCGGCTGCGTTCGGACTTCCCTTCCCCGCCCAAGGGTCCAGAGGCCGGTCAGCCAGGTCGCCGCGAAAATCGACAGGAGCGGCAGCCACATTCCGAGCGGGCTCGCAAAAATCGCGTAGCTCTTCTCGAAGAACGGCGCGACGACCAGAGCGTCCATGAACACAATGAACAGGGTGAAGCACGCGGCAGTGGCGAGAGGCGTGGTCAGGCGGAAACGCCCGAAGTAGACGAACGAGACGATCGCCGCGAAGGCAGGGGCGGCGATCGCGTGAATTCTCCAATCCGAGCGTCCCGCGTCCCAGCGCGATCGTCAGCCCGCACGCAAGCCATACGACGAAGGCACTGAGCGACAGCACGAGGAGAGTCTTCGCGCCGGGCAAACGTTCGCCTTGCATCGCCAGCCTCCAGTCGCAGCCGCACGGCGGACTCTTACGCTGAGCGCCATGTCAACACGCCCTTACTGGCGGCGGCGCGCGATACGACCTCCCCTTCGCCGCGACCTCGCTCGGTCAGCCCTTGCGCGCGGGGGCCGTGGCGACCTCGCCGCCCTCCTTGACGAACCGGCCGACGCCCGGGTTCGGGAGGATGTCGAGCACCTCTCCGAGGGCCGGCAGAGTTTTACGCCTTTCGGCGTGACGACGATCGGCCGGTTGATCAGGATCGGATGCGCCATCATGAAGTCGATGAGCTCCTGGTCCGTCCATTTGGGATCGCCGAGGCCGAGTTCGGCGTAAGGGGTCCCCTTCTCCCGCAGGAGCGCCCGGGCCGGAACGCCAATCGCCGCGATCAGCTCCTTCAGGCACTCGCGGCTCGGCGGATCCTTCAGATATTCGATGACGACCGGCTCCTCGCCGCTCTGGCGGACATCGCCAGAACATTGCGCGACGTGCCGCATTTCGGGTTGTGGTAGATGGTGACAGTCAATGCTCGGCTCCGGTTTGTCGGACGGACGTGCGGCGAAATGCGTCACAAGTCAAATGAGGGCTGCAAGGAGGATGAGCTGCGCTGCGGCTCATCGCGAACAATGGGCAACGCGGAGGTCTTCGTCCTGTACGAAGGTCGAAATCCAAAGCGTCCTGTTCCGTCGTAATATCCAGGGCGCGGTCTGCGCCGTCGTGTCGCAAGTCGCGGTTGATCGCGCCGCGGAATTGGCGCATGTGGCCGCTGGCGGACATCGCCGGAGTTCCTATTCTCATGAGGCGATCAATGGATAAGGCTGGAATGAGCGTCAGCCGTCGGGCGGTTCTGATTGCAGCGGCCGGCGCCGTGCCGGCGCTCGCTCTGATGTCGGGCGCGGCGGAAGCGAAAATGACGCAGGCCGCGGTGAAATATCAGGCCGAGCCGAAGGAGGGCCATCAGTGCGACGGCTGCAACTTCTTCGTTGCGCCCAACGCCTGCAAGATGGTCGACGGCGACATCGCCGCGACCGGCTGGTGCGTCCTCTGGGTCAAGAAGGCCGGCTGACGACCCCAAGCGGCGGCCCTCGGCCGCCGCTTCCCCTATCCCTCGTTCATCGACCGCTCCCAGCCGCCGCTCCCTTGGCGACGGGGCCAGTTGCGGGCCCCGGAGCGGGGCGGAGCCGCGCTTCGGCCTCGATCTCGACCTTCATTTCCGGCCTGAGGAGACCGGGAACGACGACGATCGTCGCCGCCGGGCGGATGTCGCGGAAAACCTCGCCCTGCACACTGAGCGCCGCCTCGCAATAGGAAGCGCGCGTGACGAAGGTCCTCAGCCGCACGATGTCGGCGAGCGTCCCTCCCGCCGACTTCAAGACGGCCGCAAAGGTCGCGTAGATGTTGCGGGTCTGCTCCGCCGGATCCTCGGGCATCGCCGTCGTGGCGTAATTGTAGCCGGTTGTCCCGGAGATCAGGACGACGTTGCCTGCGACGACCGCGCGAGAAAAGCTGTAGGCAGTCTCGAACGGAGAGCCGGACGTGAGGAGCCGGCGGCCGCCGCCCGATTTGCTCACGCGCACTGCGACAGACTTGGTCATCCGAACTCCATGATCGCCGCGTCGACCGCGAGCGAATCCCCTTCCTTGCACAGGATCGCCTTGACGGTGGCGTCGCGCTCCGCGCTCAGCACGTTCTCCATTTTCATCGCCTCGACGATGCAGAGCTGCTCGCCCGCCTTGACCTCCTGCCCGACCTTGACCGCGATCGACTTGACGAGGCCCGGCATCGGACAGAGCAGCGTCTTCGAGCCGTCGGCTCCTTTCCGCTCGATCATCAGCGCGGCGAGCTGCGCCTCCCTGCGCGTATAGACGCGCGCGTCGACCCCGACGCCGGCGTGGGAGAGCGCATAGCCGTTGAGGATCGGGCGCGTCTGCACCGCGATCTCGGCCCCGTCCACCGTGCCGCGCCAGAGCGGGTCGCCCGGCTTCCAGTCCGAGTGAACCTCCATCCTGCGTCCGTCGGCGAAGACGACCGAAACGCCGCCCTTCTTCGCGTCGATCTCGAGCTCGATGCGGCTCCGCCCCATTGCGACGATCCGCTTGAGCTCGAAGCGAAGCTGCTCGGGCTCGCGCAATTGCCCGGAAATGCGGCGCTTGCGCTCGTTGAGGATGTGGTCGACATGCGCCGCCACGACCGCGAGGCGACGCTCGGTCTCGCCCTTGGCGACGAGCGGGCGAAATCCGTCGGGAAACTCCTCGGCGATGAAGCCGGTCGAGAGCCGTCCTTCGCGCCAGCGCGGATGCTGCATCAGCGCCGACAGGAAGGGGATGTTGTGGCGGATGCCGTCGATCACGAAAGCGTCGAGCGCGGTCGACTGGGCGTCGATCGCGGCGAGCCGGTCGGGCGCATGGGTGACGAGCTTGGCGATCATCGGGTCGTAGTGGATCGAGATCTCGCCGCCCTCATAGACGCCGGTGTCGTTGCGCACCGTGACGCCGCGCCTAGAGCCCTCCGCCGGCGGCCGGTACTTCACCAGGCGCCCGGTCGAGGGCAGGAAGTTGCGGGTCGGGTCTTCCGCGTAGACGCGGCTCTCGACCGCCCAGCCCTCGAACTTCACGTCGGCCTGGGTCAGGCGCAGCCTCTCGCCGGCGGCGCTGCGGATCATCTCCTCGACGAGATCGACGCCGGTGACGAGCTCCGTCACAGGATGCTCGACCTGAAGGCGGGTGTTCATCTCGAGGAAATAGAAGCTCTTGTCCTGACCGGCGACGAACTCGACAGTGCCTGCGGAGTCGTAATGGACCGCCTTGGCGAGAGCAACCGCCTGCTCCCCCATCTTGCGGCGCGTCTCCTCGTCGATGAGCGGCGAGGGCGCTTCTTCGATCACCTTCTGGTTGCGGCGCTGGATCGAGCATTCGCGCTCGCCGAGGTGGATCGCGTTCCCGTGCTTGTCGCCGATGACCTGGATTTCGACGTGGCGCGGATTGACGATGAACTTCTCGACGAACACCCGATCGTCGCCGAACGAGGACTTCGCCTCGGACTTTGCGCGGGCGAAGCCCTCGAACACGTCCTGACGGGTCAGCGCGATGCGCATGCCCTTGCCGCCGCCGCCGGCGGAGGCCTTGATCATCACCGGATAGCCGATCTCGTCGGCGATCTCGGCCGCGCGCGCGGGCGACTCGATCACCCCGAGATGGCCAGGGACGGTGGAAACCTTGGCGGCGTTGGCGAACTTCTTCGATTCGATCTTGTCGCCCATCGCCTCGATGGCTTTGCGGTTGGGACCAATGAAGACGATCCCCGCCTCCGCGAGCGCCTGCGCGAAGGCCGCGCGCTCGGACAGGAAGCCATAGCCCGGATGCACCGCCTCCGCGCGCGCCTCCTTGCAGGCGGCGAGGATCTTGTCGATCACGAGGTAGGACTGCGCCGCCGCGGGCGGGCCGATGGCGACCGCTTCGTCGGCCATCTCGACGTGCAGCGCATCCTTGTCGGCCTCGGAATAGACGGCGACGGTCTTGATCCCCATGCGGCGCGCGGTCTTGATGACCCGGCAGGCGATTTCGCCTCGGTTGGCGATGAGAATCTTCTTGAACATCTCCCCCCCATGAGAGGAAAGCGCGGGCTTTCCGGCTGGGGCCGTTCTATTGGATGCGGGCGGGCGCGTAAACAAGCTGGGGGCGTGGACGCGGCGGCCCAACTCGTCGCCAGTCGAGCCGCCCGGGCGCTAGGCCGATGTCAGTACCAGTCGCAGATTTCGGCGCGCCGCCATGCGTTGTTCACACGCACGCGGGTGAAGTAGCAGCCGATCGGCAGATGCGGGAAGAGCGGTCCCGTCCAGACGGGAGAAGGGGCGCCGCCGGCTTGACCATAGATGACGACGGGTCCTCCCCCGCCGCCCCACGGCGGGGGTGAGCCTGCATTGGCTTGCGCCGGCGCAGCCGCTGCGAAGCACAGCGCAAGCGCGGCTCCAAAGATGACCCTAACACGCCTCATCGCCCGTCTCTCCCGGCCCATCTCTCCCGCGGAACCGCGCGTGACCATTCGCCGAGCGTTGTAACCGCGCTCGGCGAGCGCGGCCGACGCGATCAGCGATCGCGTCTACATCGACGCCCGGCGACCACACTCGCATCCGGCCGCGCCGCAGTCTAGCCCGCGGCCGGGAGCGAGCACCTTCGCACCTTCGCATAAGCGTACCGGGCTGGCCCGTTTATGCGAAGGCGCGGCAGTCGGCGCGCAGAATCCGCCGGCGGGGTCAAGCGCCGCCGGCGGACCACTTCATCTGCGCCTTTTGTGGTTTTCAGGAGGATGAATTCGGGAGTGGGCGCGGCTGCCGCCGCGCCTCACCCTTCAGGCGTTCACGGAGCGATCGTGTTGCAGACCCGCACGCGGTGGCGGAAGCCATTGATCCACCTGTGAGTGAAGTAGCAGGTGGTCGAGTTGACCGTCACCGCAGGCGCCTGCGCAACCGTCACCGGCGCTGGCGCCACCGCTACCGGGGCCGTGGCCGTCGTTACGACGGTCGGATAGCCGTACGGATAGTAGTCGTAGTTGGTCGCCGCGCTGCCGAGAGCCGCGCCGCCGAGGACTCCTCCCGCTATTAACGCCGCGGCCACGGCCGGCACGAACGCCTTCGCCGAGGTCGCCGCGACCGTGAGACCCACGCCCGCGGTCGCGGCGGTCAAGGTCGATACTGCTCTGTTCATCACACTTCTCCTTTTGCGAAACGCCGCCCGAGCCGAGCGACGGCCCGACTCTTTGGCGGTCCAACGAGGATAGGCGTTGTCCGAAGGCCGCCCCCGAGGGCGGGCGCCCGCCGAGCGGGTACCTCCGTGCTCGACGAACGTCACACCTCGATGATGGTTCCAAAAAACTTTTGACTTTTACGTTGCGGAAACGGTGTCTGGACCAATCGCGCGCCGATCTGCAGCCGCCGAAACCCGCAATGAACGCGGGTTATCCCGCCACGGCCCGCAGCGCTTCTTCGACGCCGGGCCATCCGCCGGTCGCGCGCGCCCGAACGGCGGCGACGAACCATTGGGGCGCCCGCTGCGCCTCGGCCAGCACGTTGACCATCACCGCCAGCGCCTCGACCGTCTTGCATTCGTCCGCCTTTTGCAGAAGCCAATGGGCCTGCTCGTCGGTGACGACGCCGGTCGGACGCGTCTGCCAGACCAGGTGGTCGGTGATCAGCTCGACGAAGAATTCCGTCCATTCCGGCGCGTTGTTCATCCGCGCCCGGGCCACGGCGAAGAGTTCGTCTGTGGCTTCGCGCGTCACCTCGCCGTCGGCGAAGACTTCCCGCCTCAACCACGCGACGTCCTGTGCGGTCACTCTGCGGCCGAGGATCATCGCGCTGATGATCGTGCGGCTCCTGTCGATCGCGAAACACATTTTTTTACCTACTCGTTACTTGACGCACGACTCGCCGGCTCTGATCGGCCGGCTTCTTTTGTTGGCGGAAAGCCTGCGCGCCAAATTTAACCGACAGATGAATAAAATTGTTCCGACAGGCGATTCCGACGTAGCGGAAGCGGAAGCCTTCGAGGACAGTTAAGGCGCGGCAAAGCCGGATGGTTTCGCGAAGATGAAGCCCCCCGCACGTCAGGGCGAGGCGCGCGGAGCCTTATGCCGTCATCCGCCGGGCGTCGCTCGGCGCGACGGATCTGGACCAGGCGAGTCGCTCAGGCGGAGGATTCGAGGCGGGCGGTCAAATGGACGGCTCCCGCCAGTCCAATTCCGGAAAGCGGGCGTAATCACGATCGTAAGTGATCCACGCGCAGCCGTGCTCGATGGCGAGCGCGGCGAACCACGCGTCGGTGATCAGGGGGCCGCGCACGCCCGCTTCGACGCACATTCGCCGGAAGATCGTCCAGTGCCGCGGGCCGGGCCGGACGACCTCGCAATTCGGCTGGCTCAACAGATTGTCGCAAAAGGCAAAGGCCTCTTCGATGGCGCTGGGCTGCCTGAAGGTGTGCGGATTGGTGGCGATCCGCGCCACGGCGCTCAGCGCCAGCGGAGACATCCCGAACTGCGCGTCGCTTTCGACCATCTTGTCGAGCCAGAGCTTGCAAACCACATGGCGCGGGGAATCCTTGCGAAACGCATAGACGAGCACGTCGACGTCGGCCAAGTTCACCGCAGCCGCCTGGCCACGTCCATCTCGTCCATTTCTTGCAGCGCCGCACTGTCGTCCAAGTCGATTCCCGGCATCAGGCCCCCGGTCGCCGAGCTGACCGGCGGCAGGACGCGGTCGGCTCGGCCAGTCGGCCGGCGCTCGCTCAGGACTCGGCGCAAGCCGTCCTCGATCAAAGCCGTCAAGGAGCGGCCCTCGGCGGCCGCCTTGCGCTTGGCGCGCATGACGAGATCCTCAGGGAGGCGTACAGTCGTTCGCTCGGCCATATGTCGTGACATATTCCTCTTGCGTCAATATGTCAATTGTCTTTCGGACAAGCAGGCTACGGGTCTGATCCGAATGCCTTATGCTAACTAAGGCGCGGCTTCCGACGCCAACAGGATCCTGCGCGAGGCGCCGGTCGAGAAGCGCGGTTCGGGGCAAGCCTCGCGACGCAGGCATCGCGAAGAGTCAGCGCCTCACCGAACGGAGGCGAGAGTCCAGCCGTCGAGTCCACGCGTCGCGTGGAAATTCCCTGTTTTCCGCCGATCAGCGACAATTAACCTAAATTCGGCGGTTTAGGTGTTTTCCGCGGGCCGAGAATCATTCATTTTCATATGCATGGGAGAAGATTTAGCGCGCTCTGGGGCTCACCCGTCGGGTGAACAATCTGCGGTTGAACCCGACGCCTCGGGCAGGGGCGTGGTGGTCGACAGTTTCGCCGGTTCGGTTCGGGTCGAGTTTGACCATGAAGCGGCGTTTACGCCGCTCGGGCAATTGCCGTTCTTCATCGATTTTCTGAAGACTGCGGGGCTGTTCGAGGCGTTCGTGGCGGATTGCCCGCTGCGTTACACGAACCCGAACGCGCCCAAGAAGCGCGACGTGCTGGGGACGGCGATGTTGTCGATGTTGGCCGGGCACAAGCGCTACGCGCATATCGCGGCGCTGCGAGGCGACGGCGTGTTGCCCGAGCTTCTCGACATGAGCAAGATCGTCAGCGAGGACACGGTTCGGCGGGCGTTCGCGGCGATCGAGGAAGAAGCGGGCGCCAACTGGATACGAGGTCATCTCGACCACTGCGTGGAGCCGCTTTTGAGCGAGGCGTGGATACTCGACGTCGATACGACGGTGAAGCCGCTCTACGGCCATCAGGAAGGAGCGGTGGTCGGCTACAATCCCAAGAAGCCTGGACGGCCTAGCCACTGCTATCACACCTATTCGATGGCGGGGACGCGATTGGTTCTCGACGTGGATGTGAGCGCGGGCGACGAGCACACTTCCAATCACAGCGCGCCTGGCCTGTGGGCGTTGTTGGATCGAACGCCCCGCGATTGTTGGCCTTCTCTTTTGCGCGGCGACAAGGGCTTCGGCAATGAGGGGATCATGGGCGAAGCCGAGCGGCGCGCTTTGCCGTATTTGTTCAAGTTACGGCTGACCGCCAATGTCAAACGCGCGATCGAGCGTCTTTCGCGGCAGAGCGATTGGGCCGATTCGGGTCAAGGTTGGCAAGCCAAAGAGACCGAGATTCGATTGCAGGGCTGGAGCCGACAACGGCGCGCCGTCGTCTTGCGGCGGCGCGTGAAAGGCGCGCTGGCGAGGCCCGCGATGGACGAGGATGGACCGCCTCGGCTCGCCTTCCCCGACATCGGCCCGAGCGAGGAGATGTGGGAATATCAGGTTCTCGCGACCACGCTCGTCGAGGCTCTGGAAAGCTTTGGCCAGCTCTATCGCGACCGCGGCGATGGAGAGAATGTTTTCGACGAGTTGAAGAACCAGTGGGGCTGGGGCGGCTTCGTCACTCATGACCTGGCGCGCTGTCGTCTGGCGGCCCGCCTCGTGGCGTTGTTTTATGATTGGTGGAACATCTTCACGCGCTTGGCCGAGCCGGATCGTCACCGAGAGGCGATCACGAGCCGACCGTTGTTGTTGCACGCCATCGCCCAACGGGTGCGCCATGCGCGACAAACGACGATCAAGATCGCCAGCACGCACGCCAAGTCCGTTCCCGCCGCAAAGGCGCTTCGAGCGGTAGCCCGATTCCTGAGGCGGTTGGTCACAAATGCGGAGCAGTTGACGCCCTGGCAGCGTTGGCGCGAAATCCTCTCCCGCGCCTTTCAAGCCTTCCTCAAAGGCCGCGCCCTGCGCGCGCCACCGCGCCTATGTCCATCTTGACGCAACCGCAGATTGAACCACCCCCCGCTTCATGGGCGACGATCAGAGCCAACTGCCGAATTTAAATTCTTACCTGAGGGATCATAGACAAGACGAGTCGAACATTGTCATTGAGGCGCGGCGCGATCAAGCTGCAGCCAAGAGATCGACGACGCGTTGGATGGCGGTGTCGGCGCGGTGATAGGCGGCTTCGAGCCGGCTGTCTGGACGGTGTTGCGGGTCCGGCCGGTGATGGAAGCGGCTGTTGGCGAGGGGGCCGCACAGGCGCTTGTGGAAGAAGAGGAAGAGGAGGGCGACTTGGACGCCCTTGGGTGAGAGCCGGTAGGCGTAGCGCGCGCCGTCGCGCTCGATCAGGCCGTGTCCCTTGAGCTTGCGCAAGTCGTAGCGGAGCTGGTTCAGGCGGTAGGTCTTCTCAGA
Source organism: uncultured Alphaproteobacteria bacterium (assembly GCA_963758335.1). Lineage (GTDB taxonomy): Bacteria > Pseudomonadota > Alphaproteobacteria > Rhizobiales > Beijerinckiaceae > Roseiarcus. The sequence continues at coordinate 146,565 of CAVWVF010000008.1, forward strand.
GAGGTCGAAGGTGTCGAGGACGGCCTGATGGATCTGCCGGGCCGTCCAGCCGCCGATCTGAGGACCGCCATGCAGGAGGACCTCGAACAGGCGGATGATGCGCGGCTCGTGGATCTTGAGGCCGGGATAACGCACCGCGCCGATCGTGATCGGATGGGCGAGGCGCTGCAGCAGCGGGAAATCGACATGCACGTTGAGCCACTCGGCCTGGAAGCCGGCGAAGCGATCAGTGATCAGCTGGAAGGTGGTCCGCACGGCATCGAGATGGTCGAGCCCCTTGCGCAGGCCGAAGTCGGCGAGATTGTTGGAGACCAATTCGTTGCGCAGAAAGGTCAGGAACTTCTCATACTGTTTGAGGAAGCCGCTCTTGAAGTAGGCGCGGAAGACATGATGGCCGTGCTCGATCTGGTCGATGACGGTGGCCAGCTTGCCAGGCATCCGGCGACTGACCCGCTTGCCGAAGATCGTGGCGATCTTGTCAGCACTGAGCCGCCACAGGCCGAGTTCGCAGCTGCGCTCGAATAGCTTGTGGATGGGAAAGCGACGCCTGAAGATGAAGTTGCGGCAGTACTCGATCTGGGAGATGGCGTAGAAGCGTGACAGGTTGAGCTTGGCGCGCTCCTTCTTTGAGAATTTCGGTCCGATGATCAGGGTCCAGTAGTCGAGGCGGCGGCGGATGATCTCTGGGCTCAGCCGGTCGGCCGACGCCTGCAGCGCCGCGACGTCGTCGACGGCGAGGAAAGCGTTGTCCTCCTTGCGGAAGCCGATCCCCGCCCGCTTCAGCTCCTGCTCGATGAAGCTGTGGCCGTTGAGATAGTAGGTGGTCTGGAAGGGGAAGAAGGAAGCCACCCGCACAACCATCGGTCCGAGCGCCTCGTCGCGGACATAGAAGTAGTAATGCGTGAAGCGGCTGCGCTGGTGCGCGACGATGCGGTAGTGCGGGTCCTTGGCCGGGTACTTCGGCAGGCTGATGCGGAAGGTCGGCCCTTGCTCCATGCTCTTGAAGATGAAGTAGACACCGTAGGCATTGCGCTTCTCCATGCGGCGCAGCCACGGCAGCACGTGGTCCTCCTTGCGTACCCCCTTCTCGGCCCATTCGATCGGGATCGCGTGATTGCGCGCGTAGGCTTCCACCCAATTCTGGTAATCGGCCGTCCGCTGGCTCAGCGCCTCCTTGCTGACCTCCGCCATCCCGACGATCTCACGGAAGAAGTGGACGACCAGCTCGGGCCGCGACAGCGCCGTCAGATAGCCGCGAATGACAATCCGGTCGAAGCAGTGATAGACGAAGACCAAGAAGTCGCCGAACAGCTTGGTGAACAAATCCATGGCAGCCCCCTCGGTACCCGGCAGGGTTCGAAAGGCGATCCGGCGTCAACCGGGCAAACAGATGGTGGAGGGGGAAGAGCTTTCGCCTCGCCGACGAGGTCCGCTACATCCAGCGCCGGGCTGCTGACCGCCATGGGCGCGTCGTCACTGTTGGTCAGCTTGTCCTGTTGTCTACCGAAACCGGCGACGCCTGGCTGCTCGACCCGTCCGATCAACTCGCCGCAAGGCTGGCCCGCGACGGCGACCCCGAACCCGTCCACATCGAAGAAAACGATACCTCCTTCGTCATCGATTGGAAGGGCAACTATCGCATCGAGGGACCCGCCTTCATCTATTCCGATCGCCAGACCCGGCGCGTCTCAACCATCCTCGGATACCCCACGCACCTGCTCGCGCCACCGTCCTGAAATTTCAAATATCTTTGGCTAGGATTAATTCCCCGCTCGGCCGAAAAACTTCCCTTCTCCGCCGCCTAGGGAATTTTCGCGCAAGCCTCTGGAATCGATCGCCTTTTCGAGGCGATTTTTCGCCGAATCGGCCAAAAAACGAGAAATACCCTGCATTTTTCGCTGCAATAAAGCAGGGAATTCGGACTTCGCTCATCGGGCGCCGGAAGCCAGCCTGAAACATTACGCCGCCAGCGCCTGATCGAGGTCGCGGGTCAAATCGTCGGCCGTCTCCAGCCCGATCGACAGGCGAATGACATCATCCCCGGCGCCGGCCGCGGCGCGCTGCTCGTCGGTCAGTTGCCGATGCGTCGTCGACGCCGGGTGCAGGATCAGGCTGCGGGTGTCGCCGATGTTCGCCAGGTGCGAGAACAGCCGGACGTTCTCGACCAGCTTGACGCCGGCCTCGTACCCGCCCTTGACGCCGAACGTGAACACGGCGCCCGCCCCTTTCGGCAGATATTTTTGCGCGAGATCGTAATACGGGCTCTGCTTGAGGCTGGCGTAGGACACCCAGTCGACCTTCGGATGCAGCGCGAGGAATTCGGCGACCTTCCGCGCATTCTCGACATGCCGGTCCATCCGCACGTGCAGGGTCTCGACGCCGGTGATCGTCAGGAACGCGTTCATCGGCGAGAGCGCCGGGCCGAAATCACGCAGCGCCACCGCCCGCGCCTTGGTCGTGAAGGCGAAATCGCCGAAATTCTCGAAGAACTTGAGCCCGTGATAGGCCGGTTCCGGATCGGTCAGCGACGGAAAGCGGCCGCCCTGCGACCAGTCGAATTTTCCCGAACTCGACGACGGCGCCGCCGAGCGCGTTCCCATGGCCCGAGAGGAATTTCGTCGTCGAATGAACGACGAGGTCGGCGCCGTGCTCGATCGGCCGGCAGAGATACGGGGTCGCCAGCGTGTTGTCTACGATCAGCGGGATTCCTGCCCCATGCGCGATTGTTGCGACGCGCTCGATGTCGACGACAATGCCGCCGGGGTTGGCGAGGTTCTCGAGGAAGATCGCCTTGCACTTCGGGGTCAGCGCCTTGCGGAAATTCTCCGGCTCGGTCGGGTCGACGAAATGGCAGGTCCAGCCGAGCTTCTTGAACGACAGGCCGAATTGCGTGAGCGAGCCACCGTAGAGATTGCGCGACGCGACGAACTCGTCGCCGGGCCCCATCAGCGTGAAGAAGGTCAGGAATTGCGCCGCGTGACCCGAAGCGGCGGCGACCGCCGCGCGGCCGCCCTCGAGGGCCGCGAGCCGTTCTTCGAGCACCGCCACGGTCGGGTTGGTCAACCGCGAATAGATGTAGCCGAAGTTGTGCAGATTGAAGAGCGAGGCGGCGTGGTCGACGTCGTCGAACACATAGGCCGTCGTCTGATAGATCGGCGTTGAGCGCGCGCCGGTCGTCGGATCGGGCGCGGCGCCGGCATGGATCGCGCGGGTCTCGAAACCGTAATCGAGGTTCAGCGACGGAGCCTGGCGCTGCCTGATCCGGCGCGGCAGCGGCGGGTCCGGCGGGCGGTTGCGGATGATGCCGCTGTTGACGCCGCTCCACGACAATTCGCCGCCGAACCGCCCGAACTCGATCTTCGGACAGCGGTTCATGATGACTTCGATCCCGCCAGCCTCCGCGGTCGCCGCCGCCTCGTCGTTGCGGATGCCCAGCTGCATCCACACGACCTTGGCGCCGATCGCGATCGCCTCGGCGACAACGGCGGGCGCTTCCTCCGCGGCGCGGAACATGTCCACCATGTCGATCCTGTCCGGGATGTCGCCGAGCGACGCGTAGACAGTCTCTCCGAGCAAACTCTTGCCGGCGATGCCGGGATTGACCGGGATCACCCGATAGCCCTTGCCCTGCAGATACTTCATGACGAAGTAGCTCGGCCGGTTCCAGTTCGGCGAGGCGCCGACCATGGCGATCGTCTTCACCCGCTCGAGGATCGAGCGGATTTTCGCGTCCGAATAGGGGATCGGTTCGAGATCGGCCATGGCTCGCTCCGTGGCGAAGGCCCCTATCCTAGCGCAAATGCGGCGCGAGGACTCATGCCACGATTGCCATATGACCGCCGCAGAGGCGGGCGCGCACGCCGTCGAGGCGCCGGCGCCGGGATCGCACGTCCGCCGCAGCGCCGCCGCTCAAATATCTGTCAACGCGCCCGCCTCCCTGGCCGCGCTCTGAAGCTCGGCAAGAGTGGTCCGCCCGACCGCGCACGGGTCGGGCCGGGCTAACGAAACGACCCGATATGGTCCCGCGTCGGCGAAATCCTTCCGCAGCGCGACGACGAAGGCCCGCAGGCGCTTCTGGTGCTCTTCGGTCATATCCCGAGATTCGCCCGACGTGTCGACATAGGCGAAATCGACCACGGCCACCCCAATTCGAGGCGGGGCGCCGCCGGCATCCTCGGCATGGGCGGGACCAATCGGCGCTTGGCAGAGGCAGAAGCGATCGCAAGGGAAAGGGCGAAGCAGCGCATGGGAAAGGGCTCGCTTTGGAAAGTCCTGGCCTTTCGCGGCCCGCCTCACTGTCGCATCGTTCAAACCTTCTCGAAATGGCGCCCCGCCCGAACGCGACCGGGCAAGTCACCCGAATTCTCGCGGCGAGCTTCCCTTCGCCGTCTTTGTGCTCCTTAACGCGCGGACTGCTCCTCGCGCTTTCCTACCAGCCTGCGCTCGGGAACACCTTTCGGAACTCAACGCATCACGCACATAGGCGAGACAGGCGGTAATGTCATCGTGCGTCACACCCGGGTAATTCTCGAGGATCTCGGGTCCATCCGTCGGCCATGAGGCCGATCACGAATTCGACGGAAAGCCGCGTGCCGCGGATGTTTGCCGGCGAGTACTTCCGGGGCGAAGGGTGATGCGAGGATGCTCCGTCACGATTAGCTGCTCTCGTTTCTTCGCTGATGTTACTCAAGTCCAGGCCGCCGAGCGATGCCGGAATTACAAAATCGCGCTCGCCCCAGCGGAATGTTATCGGGCTTCTTCCCGGGTGTTCTCGAGCGCCTTGTTGCGCAAATGAGTGCCGACCACGTGGCAGCTTGCTATGCTAAAAGCAATCGCGAACCGTCGCCATGAATTACCAGCGCATCATCACGATCGAGCCGGGTAAGCGCGGCGGGCGGCCCTGCGTCCGCGGCCTGCGCATCGCCGTCGGCGACGTGCTCGGCTGGCTGGCCGCGGGCATGGGGCGCCAAGAAATCCTCGCTGACTATCCGGAGCTGACAGGGACGACATTCGCGCCTGTCTCGCCTACGCGGCCGACCGCGAGCGACGCATCGTCACCGCCAAATGAAGCTTCTGTTCGGCGAGAACTCGAGCTTCAAGCTTTGCCGACAAATCATTGATCTCTTTCTGGGCTCGAGCCACGTGGGCCTAGTGGGATTGGAGCGTGCGGACGACCGCGCGATCTGGGACTATGCGACCGCCTGCTGCGGGCGCGCCGTTGACAGGCATCCGTGCGTCAGCCCGTGGTCCGGAGTAGTCCCTTGTTGCGCCGGCGCCCGTGCGTTATATTCTAATATAACTCGCAGGTGATGACGCCATGCCCCACTCAGCTCGGCTTCGTAAGGTTGGAGGATCGGTCATGCTCGCGATCCCCAAGCCCATGCTCGATGCACTGGACCTCGCGCCGGACGCCGCCGTCGGACTTTCGATCGAGTCGGGCCGGCTCGTCGTCCACCCGAAGACGCGGCGACGATATTCGCTCGATGAGCTGTTGGCGGAGTGCAAGCCCTCGTCGCGGCGCGCCCGTAAGGACCGCCAGTGGCAAACGAGTTCGGCCGTCGGCCGCGAGCTCATCTGATGGAGCGGGGCGACATCTATCTCGTCTCGCTCGATCCGACCGCCGGCCACGAGCAACAGGGCAAACGCCCGGTGTTGGTGATAACGCCGGGAAAGTTCAATCGCTTGACCGGTGTCCCGGTGGTGCTGCAGATCACGACGGGGGGCGGCTTCGCCCGGACCGCGGGCTTTGCCGTCCCGCTTACCGGCGCGGGGACGCGGACGACCGGCGTGATCCGCTGCGACCAGCCTCGCTCGCTCGATCTGCGCGCCCGAGGAGGCAAGAAGCTTGAAACCGCGCCCGACCACATCGTCGACGAGGCCTTGGGCAAGGTCGGGGCGCTGTTCGAATAGCTTCTTGCTGCGCCTGCCGGTGACGATCATGCTGCGGCTTGATATGCTGACGAAAGCAATCGCGAGCCGTCGCCATGGATGACCAGCGCATCATCACGATCGAGCCCGGCAAGCGCGGCGGGCGGCTCTGCGTGCGCGGCCTGCGCATCGCCGTCGCCGATGTGCTCGGCTAGCTGACCGCCGGCATGGGGCGCCAGGACATCCTCGCTGATTATCCCGAGCTCACCCGAGCATCCGCGCCTGTCTCGCCTACGCGGCCGACCGCGAGCGGCGCATCGTCACCGCCAAATGAAGCTTCTGTTCGATGAGAACTTGAGCACAACAATTTCGAGCCTACCAGCCTATCTCGCTTCGCTTTTGTAGCTGTACTCCCGGAAACTTTGATATCTCGAAAACGGGCAATATCTGTCCATCCACTTCTGCGCGGTAGTGATATTCGGAAAGCTTCTGGAGCTTTGCGCTATCACGAACTTCCCAGCATATGACGACCGAGGTTTGTTTCGGATTGTGCCCGTGAACCAGTTAATTTTCGAACCGGTATTCGAATTCCACCGCTTCCATTATTCGCAACTGGCTGTCCTCGCTTTCCTGAAAAGTGGCAATAACGTCAATTCCTCTTTGGTTGGTGTGCTCCAGCGATAAGAATTGCCCGAACGGCGTTCGTTCTAGGGCTTCGAGCTTCCAGAATATGGCCAAAGTATCTGATTCGTTTTCGGGTTTCCTGTGGAGAACAGTGAGTTGTCCATCCGGTCGCCTGACGCATACATATTCCTGAGAGGGCGCATTGAGGCTTGCTTTGCGCTCGTTCAGGAACTTGCCCTTGGTCTTTTCATCCTCCCGTCGCTTCTTCTCCATGAAGTTTTTGTATCGATCAGTCTGACTGAGCAGATCGAACGCTTTCTTCGTGGCTTTCTCGAATGCAACAGCAATAGGGTCGTCTTCGTTGTAGCCACTGCGGTCCATGTTCAACCGCTTGCTGAGCGCATCGCATTGAAGGAGCATAAGTCTTGATATTGCTGAAATTTGTCGCCCTTCAGGCGCCCGAATTCCAACCGAAAGAATGGAATACCGAGTACCGACAAGCGAAGACCAGTATTATATCGAAATTTGCTCAAGCTTATTCCCGGACCACACGCGTCCGCCGTGTTCAGCGTGAATCCGCCTTTAAGGGTTATCGCTACCAGCTCCCCCGTGCGGGCCATCTCGGTAACTGTTATGGGCGGTTCGACCAATACCGTTTTGCAAGCGTCTTCATCATTTGCTGGAGGTTGGAGTATCCACCGATATCCGACTTCAATCTGATGAATCCCCTCATTTGAAAAATGGCCTGATTTCGGCACTTTTTGGCCGTTCAACGTGAGATCAGGGGAACGAAAACGCCGCTTTTGGAATGACGCGCCCTCATCAGCGATAATCGCGACGCAAAATCCGGTGCCGCAAAACTCGCAAGACGAGTATCTCGGGATCAAGATACGTATCTGAGGTTGCAAAATTGCCTGCGACGAAAAATGAGGGGATGGCTGAGACTTCAATCTCTTCCTGTCGGGCAGCGGCTTTCAGAAAGACCTGCGGAAACGCGTCTAGTTTGTGCGTCATACCGACGACGGTGTTCCAGTAGATGTATTGCCGCAAGTCCTCGAACGAATATTCGCGTTCGCCACCCTCGTAGCCGAATACGCTGATACGCGTTCCCTTATGTTCACCAGTTTCAGAAGCGCGCTCGGTTACGAAAAACTTGGGCCATTCAGGTTGAGCCTTCAAAAGCTTCTCTGCCGGTGCAAGAACCTGAACGTTGTACACGCCATCAGTAGCGCTACCCGTCCAGGTTTCTAGTTAGAGACGCCGGCAGTTCAGCATCAATTTCGACCCCAACCCTTTCCATGAATATCGATCTGCGTTCAGCCCAGTTCAGCCCTGCTGCGCCGCTGTACCCTACGTTAAGGAAGCGATCCAACCCACCGGGATGCTCAACGTCTCTAGTAAGCGTCATTCCACATCCGTCGTCCTCGAAGAGAAACGACACACCGTGGTCCGGATGGACAAAGCATTTCACATAGACGTTTTGCGCCCCAACTTCGGGTGCGCACATGTTCGACAAGGCTTCCCGCACAACTTCGAGCGAGCGACTGCGACTTTCGATAATCTGCTTAATAACCGAAAGGTCGTGAATCTGAGGCCGAAGCTCGACAGGCGTGATTTGTTCGATCGACAAATTTTGCCACCCTTTCAAACCCAGTTGATTTAGCACCTTTAGTTACGTCCAACTGCTCCCGCCCCATCACAGCGGAATGTTGTCGTGCTTCTTCCACGGATTCTCGAGCTTCTTGTTGCGCAGCATCGCGAGCACGCGCGAGAGCCGCCTCCGGGTCGAGTGCGGCATGATGACCTCGTCGATATAGCCGCGCTCGGCCGCCACGAAGGGCGACAGGAAGGCGTCCTCGTATTCCTTGGAGCGCTCGGCGATTTTCGCCGGGTCGTTGATGTCGGAGCGGAAGATGATCTCGACCGCGCCCTTGGCCCCCATCACCGCGATCTGCGCCGTCGGCCAGGCGAGGTTGATGTCGCCGCGCAAGTGCTTGGAGGACATGACGTCGTATGCGCCGCCGAACGCCTTGCGGGTGATGACGGTGACCTTCGGCGCCGTCGCCTCCGCATAGGCGAACAGGAGCTTGGCGCCATGCTTGATCAGCCCGCCATATTCCTGCGCGGTGCCCGGCAGGAAGCCCGGCACGTCGACGAAGGTGACGATCGGAATATTGAAGCAGTCGCAGAAGCGGACGAAACGCGCCCCTTTTCGCGACGCGTCGCTGTCGAGCACGCCGGCGAGCGCCAGCGGCTGATTGGCGACGATGCCGACCGTCGTGCCCTCCATGCGGATGAAGCCGGTGACCATGTTCTTGGCGTGCGCCTCCTGGATCTCGAAAAAGTCGCCCTCGTCGGCGATCTTGACGATCAGCTCCTTGATGTCATAGGGCTTGTTGGGATTGTCGGGGATCAGCGTGTCGAGCGACATGTCGATCCGGTCCGGGTCGTCGAAGCTCGGGATCGTCGGCGCCCGCTCGAGGTTCGAGGCCGGCAAAAAGTCGATCAGCCGGCGCATCTGCAACAAGGCCTCGACGTCGTTGTCGTAGGCGCGGTCGGCGATCGAGGAGCGGGTGGTGTGGACCTGCGCGCCGCCGAGTTCCTCGGCCGTCACCGTCTCGTTGGTCACCGTCTTCACCACGTCCGGGCCGGTGACGAACATGTAGCTCGTGTCGCGCACCATGAAGATGAAGTCGGTCATCGCCGGCGAATAGACGTCGCCGCCCGCGCAGGGGCCCATGATCAGCGAGATCTGCGGGATGACGCCCGACGACAGCACATTGCGCTGGAACACCTCGCCGTAGCCGCCGAGCGCCGCCACGCCTTCCTGGATGCGCGCCCCGCCGGCGTCGAACAGGCCGACGATCGGAGCGCGGTTCTTCACCGCCATGTCCTGAATTTTGGTGATCTTCTGCGCATGCGTCTCGCTAAGAGAGCCGCCGAACACCGTGAAATCCTTGGCGAAAACATAGACCGTACGGCCGTTGACGGTACCCCAGCCGGTCACCACCCCGTCGCCAGGGATCCTGGTCGCCTCCATGCCGAAATCGTCGCAGCGGTGCTGGACGAACATGTCGAACTCCTCGAACAAATCGTGGTCCATCAGGAGTTCGATGCGCTCGCGCGCGGTGAGCTTGCCCTTGGCGTGCTGGGCCGAGATGCGCTGCTGACCCCCGCCCAGGCGGGCGCGCTCCCGGCGGGCGTCGAGCTTGGCGAGGATGTGCTTCATGGGCGGCTCCGGAGTCGGGCGTGCGGCCCGGCATAGCACGCCGCGCGCGGCGCCGGAACGGACGACCGATCAGCGGCGGGTCGGCTCATGACCCGCAGAGTCGGCGGCACGAGCCAGCGATGTGTCATCGGCTGCTCTCCATCCTGCGGTTCGCCGTCGTTGAAAGAGCCATCTCCAAAAGGCTGGCGGACGGGCGCACCTCGCCATGCTGCAACGCGAGGTTCAACAGGGCCTTCAGAACCTTCGCCACGGTGCGCGGGATACCCTTCTTGCCCGCCTCGCGGTTCGTGCGGTAGGCGCCACGCTCGATCGCCTCAAGGGCGCTGAGAGAGTGATAGTCTCTCTGCAGCGGCACTAGCCCGACTTTCTCAACTGGGGCACGGATTTGGAATTTTGTTGAAAAAACCGGAGTCAATACAAGGGGCGACAAGCCGAAAACGAGTGTAGTGAAGACCTACCCCCTTTTCTGGGTCAGCTTTCGGCGTAGAATCGCGTGGCATGTACTTGCAATTCACCCGGCGAAGGAAAAACGGCAAAGAGCACCGTTACTGGAGCATTGTCGAAAGCAAGCGCTGTGCTGGCGGCCGGGGGGTCCAGCGCCCGGTGCTGTATCTGGGCGAGATCAACGACAGCCCGCATGCGGCTTGGTCGCGGGTCATCAAGGCCTTTGACGAGGAGAGCCAACGGCCGCGCCAGCTCGCGCTGTTCCCGGCCGGGCGGGACGTTCCCGATCACGCCGCGGGCTTCGGCGTGCAGGTGCGGCTCGACGCGATGGAGCTGCATCGCCCGCGCCAATGGGGCGCGTGCTGGCTGGCGTGCCATCTCTATGAGCAACTCGAACTGGATCGGTTCTGGACGCCGCGGCTGCCCGACTCGCGCGAGGGAACCCGCTGGCGGCATATCTTGCAGACGCTCGTCTGCTATCGACTGATCGATCCCGGAAGCGAGTGGCGCTTGCATCGGCTGTGGTTCGAGCAGAGCGCGATGGCGGATCTGCTCGGCGAGGACTATGCGCTGGTCGAGAAGAACGCGCTCTATCGCTGCCTCGACAAGCTGCTGGCGCACAAGGCGGCGCTGTTCGATCACTTGCGGGCGCGTTGGCAGGATCTGTTCGGCGCCAAGTTCGAGGTTCTGCTGTACGATCTGACGAGCACCGATTTCGAGTCCGATCCGCCGGACAACGACGCCGACAAACGTCGGCACGGCTACAGCCGCGACAAGCGCAGCGACTGCGTGCAGGTGGTCATCGCCCTGATCGTGACGCCCGAGGGCTTGCCGCTGGCCTACGAGGTGCTCCCCGGCAACACCGCCGACAACGCCACGCTGCGCGGCTTCCTCGAGAAGATCGAGGCGCAGTACGGCAAGGCGCAGCGCATCTGGGTGATGGACCGCGGCATTCCGACCGAGGAGGTGCTGCGCGAGATGCGCCAGGCCGATCCGCCGATCTCGTATCTGGTCGGCACGCCCAAGGGCCGGCTCACGAAAATGGAGAAGGCGCTGCTCGCCCGGCCTTGGCAGGCCGTGCGCGAAGGCGTCGATGTCAAGCTGCTGGCGCAAGAAGAGGAGCTCTACGTGCTGGCGCGCAGCAGCGCGCGCATCGCCAAGGAGCGCGCCATGCGCCGGCGCAAGCTGAAATGGCTGTGGGCGCGGCTCTTCGAGGAATTCGAACAGTTTGACGTCGCCGAAACCGCGATCGGCCAGGATCGTCACCGCCACGCCCTCGGGCAGGATCGCCTTCAAACGCGTCAGGCAGAGGTCTTCGAAGTCGTTGCGCTGGTCCTTCAGTTCGTCCTTGTCGACCGTCAGCCACAGGAGCGGCGTCGCCCGGCCGTGACGCGTGATGAGGTTCAAAGCGAGCGTGGCCTGATTGTCGGCGTCGAAATCGGTCCAATCCATCGCCACGACGATCGCCTTGCGCTGGCCCACGACCTCGCGCGCCCATGGCGCGAACAGGTCCCATACGACGACCCCGGCGTTGCTCAGCAGGCGGTCGACCTGTTTGATCGCGTGTCTGTCCAGCAGACCGCGCGCTTGCGCCAGCGCATGCCCGATCACCGAAACGGCCAACGACGCCCCCGTCAGAACCCCCAGCGTCCCATTGGCCAGCGAAAGAATTCGCTTGGCGTGCAAGCTCCCCGAAAACGCGCGCTTCAGAAAATCATGAACCAATTCCATCCGATCGATCGACTTGCGCATGCCCGCTTCTGCCCCGCACGATTCGCCACACCGTCACGCGCGGGACTCCAAAATTCAGGCATTTTCGAGTCGTTCAAAATGAGGGGATTCGTGAGGCCGCCGCCGTCTCCTTGATGAGCCTTACTTCGCGATAGACGCACAAAACCTCCGCCATCTTCTGCTTGAACTCCGGATCGCGGCGTTCCAGGTAGTAGCGGACCTTGTGCGGCTTTATCTCCTGCTCATTGAGGATTTTGCACAACGTGCCCTGAGCCAGCTTGCCGAGGCAGGCGTGTCCTTCGGCGGGTCCATGCTCGCGCGCATGGCGGGCAAGCAGTCGCGTCGTCCACAATTCGTGCGGATAGCCGAGATCCTTGGCCTTGCGGCAGGCGAGGTCGACAACCCATGCCTTGGCCTCGGCGGTGATCGTCGGCTCCTTGCCGGACCGCGGCCGATCATCGAGCGCCGCCAGCGCACCGTAGACCAGCGCCCGCTCGACACAGCGCTGAACGGTCTGATGGTGCGCGCCCACGGCCCGTCCCACCTGAAAAAAGGATGGCTCGTCCCGGTAGGCCAGCAGCATTCGCGCTCGCTCGACCCGGCCCGCCGGTTCGCTTCGCGAACGGGCAATCGCGCGCAAAGCCGCCAAATCCTCCTCGCTCATCGCCAATTCGATCGCCTTCCGCCGTCCCGCCACGACCTCAAACCTCGCTTCCGAATCAAAAGCGCAAAGGCTACAACCCATGTCGAGAAAAATGAATCCTGGGTACGTGATTGGATTCACGGAATCGATGAACTAGAGCGCTGGCCCACTGCGGAATCCGCATACGTCGTCCGCGTCCGCACTGCTCCGGCGATGTTCCCTGTTATCGCTTTTCGGCCGCCTGTTCTTCCCCTGTTAAGCGCGAATTATTTCCCTGTTACGCTCCCTGTTCCGCGCGCAGGGAATTTACGCACATGCCCCTGAAACCACACGTCTTTTCGTTCCGAGGCTCGTGTTTGGCGGCCGATTCTCCCTGTTCTTGCGCTATGATCAGGGAAAAAGCACGGCGATTCAGGCGCGCCCGCCCCGCGAGATCAGCGTTGCTCGTAAACGATTGCGGCATAGCTGCATGATTCAGTGGACCTCGGGGACCGCCCTCGAGCGCCGATTTGCGCCGGTCAGAGGTCGCGCAGCAGCCTCAAGGTCGTTGCCGCCGCCTCCATCTCCCGCCAGCGCGCCGCTCGGCGCGCCATCGCCTCCTCGTCGACGCCCCAGCGTTCGGCCTGGAAATCCTCGTCGACATGGGCCGCCCGCCAGGCTTCGGCCGCGTCGCGAAACCCGCGCGCCACCGCGAGCGCGAGCAGCGCAGAGCCGGTCAGGGTCGTCATCGCGCTCAAAGCAGCCAGCGCCGCTGGGTCGTCGAAGCCCTCGAGCGCGTCGCGAAACGCCGCGAGCGTCTCCGGCGGCTGTTCGACATGCATCACGCCCGCCGCTAGCGCGAACCTAGCGCCGAGCGTCTCGGACGCCCATTCCAGCGTCGGATCGAAGGCGAGCCGCTGCCGTTCGGCGACCGCCTCCGGGGCTTCGGCGCGGTAGCAGAGGAGGTCCGATCCCGCGTAGCGGGCAATCTCGGCCCGCGTCTCGTCCATCGTGCGCGAAACGCCGTCGATCGCCGAATTGAGGAGTTTTGTGATCGGCATTTCGGCGGGATCGATCGTCTCGCCCTGACGCTCCCACTCTTCGGCGACCCGCTGCATCAGCGCGCGGCTCGGAGAGGCGATCCGGCTGCGCCCTGGCGTCCGCGCGAAGCGCCCGTCGAGCGTCAGCGCGCACCATCCCTCCACTTCGCGCACCTCGACGCTCTTATAGAAGCGCTTGACCGGCTCGGGGCGCATGTTCGCCTGGGCCGCGCGCATCGGATTTTTCTGCCCGTCCTCACTCATCGGGCGCGTCCTCGATCGGATCGCGCGCCGGCGGCTCGAAGCCGAACATGGCAAAACTCTTTTTCATGTGCTCCGGCAGCGGCGCGGTCACGTCGATCACGCCGGCGCGCGGATGCGGCAGGATGAGCCGCCGCGCGAGCAGATGCAGCTTCGGCTCGATCCCCGGCGGGACGGCGCGAAGCGGATCGTTGCGCGCCGGATCATTGCCGGCCTTCCTATTGTATTTCGGATCGCCGACGATCGGGTGGCCGATCGCCTCGCAATGGGCCCGCAGCTGATGGGTGCGGCCGGTGATCGGGCGCATCGTGAGCCACGCGAGGCGCGGCGCGACCTTGTCGACGACGGCGTAGAGGGTCAGCGAATGCTGCGCGTCCGGGTCGCCGTGCTGCGCCACCCGCATCCGCTCGATGTCCGCCCTGCCCGTCCCCGCCCGGCCGCGCTCCTCGCCCATGCCCTCGCCCTTGGCGAGAAACATCGAAATGCGGCCCTGCGCCGGTTTCGGCACGCCCTCGACCAGCGCCCAATAAATCTTCTTCGCGCGGCGCGAGCGGAAGATCTCGCCGAGCTCGGCGGCCATCTTGCGGGACTTCGCGATGAGCAGCACGCCGGAAGTGTCGCGGTCGAGCCGGTGCACGAGCACGGGCCGCGTCCCGTCCCTGGCGGCGAGCGCCTCGAGCATGCCGTCGATGTGGCGCTTCGTCCCCGAGCCCCCCTGCACCGCGAGGCCATAGGGTTTGTTGAGGACGATGATGTCGCGGTCCTCGTAGAGGGTCATCGCCCGGACCGCCTCGGCGTCTTCGGGATTGACGCGCCTCGCGGCGGGCGGATCGGTGGCGGGACCTTTGAGCGGCGGAACGCGCACCGTCTGGCCGGGCTCGAGCCGGGTCGAGACGTCGGCGCGCCTGCCCGAAACCCGAATCTCGCCTTTGCGGACGATCTTCATCAGATGCGACTGCGGCAGGTCGGGAAAGCGGCGGCGAAGCCAGCGGTCGAGCCGCATGCCGGCGTCGTCCTCGCCGACGTCATGGACGGCGCCCTTGTCCGTCGCGGCGGGCGCCGCGCTCTCCGCCTTGTGGTCGTTTGGCATGCCGCGCCTGATAACGCAGCCTCGTTCGAAGCGATAGCCGCGTCGGCCGTGAGGCTCTGCGAACGGGAGCCCCCTGTTTCTCCCTGGTAACAGGAGGAATCGAGGGGGAGTTTTGCTTCAGCGGACCGGCCTCATGGCGATAACACTTGTATTATCAAATCGTTATGTAATTATTTTCATGCACAAAATGAGCGAGTCGACAAGACGTGAACAGGGAGACACTTCTCCCTGATCCGGGAGATAACAGCGAGCGCCAGCGCCGCAACAGGGAGGCGCCGAGGACGCCCATCTTTCGACGGGCGCGCGTTGGGGTAAAATGAACGAACAAGGAGCCTGTCATGCCCGGTCATTTCCATGCGGTGGTCTGGATCGATCACAAGCTGGCGCGCATTTTCCATTTCAATGTCGAGGAGGCGGACCGGACTGTGATCCGCCCGGACCATTCGGTGCGCGACATCGCGCACGGCGAGAAGCGGACAGGTCATCGGCTCGCCGGGGACAAGACCTTCTTCGAGAAGGTCGCCGAGGCCATCGCCGACGCGGGGCGATCCTGATCGTGGGGCCGGCGGACGAGAAGGACGAATTCGCAAAGTTCCTCGCCGAGCGCCATCCGGCGATCAAGACGCATGTCGAGGGGGTCGAGAAGGCGGACCATCCGACCGACGGCGAGCTCATCGACTTCGCCCGCCGCTACGTCAAGGCCGCCGACCGCATGCGGCCGTGAGGCTTGAATCCCCTCTCCCGCTTGCGGGAGAGGGTGGCGCCATAGGGCGTCGACAGACGCCCGTCTTTCGACGGCTGTGGCGCCGGGTGAGGGCCAGGGCCATACCCTCATCCGGCCGCGCTTTCAGCGCGTCCACCTTCTCCCGCGCAGCGGGCGAAGGGACCAAAAGGAGACCCACATGCCCTACGAACTCTACTACTGGCCCGGCATCCAGGGGCGCGGCGAATTCGTCCGCCTAGCGCTCGAGGAGGCCGGCGCGCCCTATGTCGACGTCGCCCGCGAGCATGGGGCGGGACGCGGCGTCAAGGCCCTCATGGCGATGCTGAACGGCGCCGCCGCGCCTTTCACGCCCTTCGCGCCGCCTTTCCTGCGCGACGGCGACGTCATCATCTCGCACGTGGCGAACATCCTCGCCTATCTCGGGCCGAAACTCGGCCTCGCGCCCAGGGACGAGGCGCAAAAACTCTTCGCCCACGGCCTGCAGCTGACGATCACCGATTTCGTCGCCGAGGTCCACGATACGCACCACCCGATTTCGACCGATCTCTACTACGAGGACCAGAAGGCCGAGGCGAAGGCGCGCGCGGCGGCCTTCCTCGCCCATCGCGTCCCCAAATATCTCGGCTATTTCGAGCGCGTCTTGAACGACAACCCGGCCGGCCCCGCGCATGCGGTCGGAAGCGCGCTGACCGCGGTCGACCTCTCGCTGTTCCAGGTCTGGGCCGGCATGGCTTATGCCTTCCCGCGCGCCTTCGCCGGAGCGGCCAAGGCTTACCCCGCGCTCACGGCGCTCGCCGCCGGCATCGAGAAACGGCCGAACGTCGCCCGCTACCTCGCCTCCGATCGCCGCATTCCATTCAACGAGTTGGGCGTTTTCCGGCATTACCCTGAGCTCGATCAGCTGGCGGCGAAGAGGGCGCGCGGGACGTCTTGAAAGGTTCATCGAAGGAGCTTGACGTTCGCCGGATTATGCGCCGAGGATTGTCCACCATGCCCCGGCTGACGAGGGGCGACGGGAGGAAACGATGGCGAAAGGCGAGCAGAGAGGCAACAAGGAGCCCAAGAAGCCGAAGTCCGACAAGCCGAAGACGTCCGAGTCGGCCTACAAGAAATCGTTGGGCAAGGGAGGACAATCCCTGAGCCCGAGCGGCAAGAAGGCCTGACGAATTCCCGTCACGGGCGCCGGCGTTGGCTGACCGGCCGCGCCGGACGCGCCCCTTGGGCCGCCAGCTTGGGACAAGATCGCTGTTGCAGACGGCGTTGACTCGAACATAGAAAGAACATAGCGTGATTATATCGTGATCCGTGCGTGAAATCGCCGTCATCACCCTCGTCGACGTCGCCGAACTCGTTTCCCTCGCCGCCTTTCTGACCATGATCGGTCTCGCCGCCCGCGCCTTCGGTGCCTGAGCCTTCGGCGGCTTTGTCCTTGGACAGCGGGTCGGCCGACTGCTACCGGACCAGCGCGCCTCTCGCCTCGCGGGCGGCGCCAACCCCCATGAGCCCTCTTGCCCGTTCGGCGGCCACCACCTCTCATGTTGTCTGATCAATCGCTTTCCAGGATTTTCTTCATCAGAATCTCGCGGGCCGGCGCCATGCAGTCCCTGACTCTGTCCGCCTGGTCGGCCTGGATCTGAGACATGTCCTTGGAGAGGCCGCCGATCAGGCCGGACCATTCCTCACGTGTGAGCGCAATATCGCCGGTCCCGCGCAGCGCCGGACCGGTGAGCGTAATGGAACCGTCAACCCCGACCTTGCCGTCGATCTTCTGCTGTTTGCCCGAGGCTAGGCACGCCTGAAGCACTGCCTCGACCTTCTCTTGCAAGGTCATCGCCCGTGCGTAAATCGACCCGCCGAGGACGGAGGCCGCCATGATCGCCACTGTCAGCACCTCTTTGGTTAAATTCCGCATGACTCTCCCTCCCTCTGACCCTCGGCGGCGTCGGCCCAACAGGAATACGTGCGATTACTGCGCGCCGAGCTCGTTGATTCGTCTGACGTAGGCGTTTTGCAGACACCCGGCGTCGAACCCGCAGGCGTCGCGCACGCCGAGCCATGACTGCTCCTGGCGTTTCAACTGTTGCTGATCGGCGTCGGACAATCGGTCGAGCAGGCTCTGGTAGATGGTGGCGAGCCGCACGTCCAGGCGGGAGAGCACGCCATTTGCGCATACCGTCGTCTCCGATGGCTTACGCGCATAGGAGCACCAGCCGGGCCGCTGCGCGGAGTAGGTCTGGGGTGGCGCCGGGGCTGACGTTGCGGCCTCCCAGGCGCCGAGTTCGCCGCGGTACCAGTAAACGTTCTGGAATCCGCCGACGATCGCGCGGGTTGCCGCGTTGAACGATTCCCAACACATCACGCCAGCGCAATAGATCACGATCGGCGCGTCATAGGAGCCGCCGGTGATCGCCAGGAGTTGCTCGATGAACCGCTTCTGTATAGCGAGATCGTTCTGATAATCGACCACGCCGGCCCCGGGAACCTTGTACGCGCCGGGCAAGGACGTGTGCGGAGCTTTCAGGACATCGATGAGATAGAAGGGAAGGCCCGACTTCGCGGCGTGAACGAGCTCCCCGGTCGTGATCACCGTGCCGCCATTGATATAGTTTGGCGTGTAATTGTTGACGTTCGGGTTGAGGCCGATCGTCGGCATCGCTGAAGGGTTTCGGACGCCGGCCCTTTGCAGGCGCGCGGGCTGGGCGCGGGGCCGGCGTCCGAAAGCCTCGTAAGGAGGAAACCGCGGGAAGGAGAGGCGCGGTTTGGCTGGGCGCAACCTATGGGGATTTGATGGTCGCGGACGGATCGCCGATGTGGCGGCGGGGGCGGAAGGCGGCCGGTGTTATTGTCGGGAGCGAACACGACGGGCTTTTTCGGAGGCGAGGATGCGAGCGGCGGGTATGGGCGCGGCGCCTGGAGAGAGTCTGCGGAGGTCGTGAGGACATGGTCGTCCTGCTCCGGCGCGCGGCTGGAGGCGAGGCGAAACGGCGTTGCGTGGCGGGAAGCACGGCGACGGTCATGAGGAGTCGATCCTGATGCGGGTCGGCGATGGCGATCGCTCAGGGCGGGCGCCTTGGAAGGTTTGAACGATGATCATCCGGCCGCCGCAACAGGGGCATGGGCGCGAAGGGGAAGGTGTTTCGGCCTCGCTGTCCGTCTCAGCGGGCGCGGGCGCGGCCTTGGGCGCGGCGAGCAATTGGCGGGCTCGCTCGACGTTGCGCGCTCGAACCGTTCCAGCAAACAGGCCGTAGTGGCGGATGCGATGGAAGCCGCTGGGCAGGACGTGCAGGAGAAAGCGGCGGATGAACTCGGCGGCGTCGAGCGTCATGGTCTTGAGCCGGTCGCGGCCTTTGATGCGGTAGTCCTTCCATTTGAAGGTGACGCCCGCCTCGCCGAGCGCGATGAGCCGGGCATTCGAGATCGCGACGCGGTGGGTGTAGCGGGCGAGATAGGCGAGCACGGCTTGCGGTCCGGCGAAGGGTCGCTTGGCGAAGACCACCTTTGCGACAGGGAAAGCTCAGGAGAGGAGAATGAACATGAAGTTCTGAAACCTTTCATCGCGATCCAGAGGGTTCAACTCCCTCCCGGCAAAGGTCAGCCAACCAGCCGGAAGCGAGCCTTGCATGGCGTGCGGCGACGCCCGTCGTGAAGCGTAGGCAGCAGGTGCTGAAGCCGCGTGAGTAGCCTCGAAATTTCTATCGCTGGAGCCTTCGCTGTGGGTTGAGCGGGGGCAGCATCGACGACACCGTCAGGGTGAGGATCGTCGGTCCGGCCGGGGTCTTGGACCGGGGCAAAGGCATGGGACGGATCGCCTGGGAACCTGTGAGATCCCGCCTGCGTCCGAGTGAGAGTGTGCCGGCAAATGGGCGGCCGGCTGACCAAATGCCCTGGCCCGGCTGGGTCCTCCAACCATCCGGGAGCGCCAAGGCGAGCACGAAAAGCGGAGGATCGCGCGGACCCCGGAAGCGAAACAGATAAGCGACCGGGGACGCGCAGGCGGGAAGTCGTAGCGCCTTCATAGTACCGCTGACCGCGGGGAACTGGGCTCACCGGGACCCGCGCGAGGGAAGGGGGGCGCCACGGGATGAGAGCCGTTGCCGGGAAACACGGGAGGAGACCTTGGGCTCCGCGAACCTGTCCACGAAACGACAACGGATAGCCGAACTGGCGAGGACGAAGGCGGGGACATCATCACCTCCGTGCGCTTCTCGACAGGCGAGTCACGGACGGCGTCCTCTACGCCAACGCGAGCGAAACTCTCTCGTGAAGAACCGGATGCGGGAAATCCGCACGTCCGGGTGTGTGTCCAGCGAAGGCTGGCATGTTCAGCAGGAGAAAGGCCTGCCGGGGCAAGAGTCAGAAGCCCCGTAGTTTGGATAGCAGGGTGGCGGGAAACCAAGACTCTGAAGCCTATCGACAACGTCTCCCTCGGGAAGACGACGAGTCACCGGGCCGTAACGACAGTGAACGCAAAAGTGGCCTCGAAAGTGCGTAGCCCCGAAGGCCGAGTCCTCACCCGGAGGGCGAAGGCTGCATGGGGAGCCGAAATCTGACCGATGCGGCTCCTTCACTTCGGCGGGGTGGAAGCGACAGCACGGTGGCAAGGACATGCCGAGCAACTGGAGAAGCCTTCCTCGTCCCGGCGCGAAATCGCCGGAGCAGGGTCGATCGTATAACCGGCTCAACCGGGAAGTCGATCGAAGGCGAGAGGGTGACGGATGGGTTCGTAGTAGCGGTGAGGCGGGGTAACGCCCGCGGAGCGAAGGAGCCCTGCTGTTTGTAAAGTCTCCGACCACAAGGAAGGCAAGGACGAGATGACAAATGCGTCCATCGATTTGCAGGACCTGAGGCGGAGAATATACGTCAAGGCGAAGGCCGAGACGTCCTGGAAGTTCCGGGGATTGTACGTCCATGTGCGAGCCCGGAACCGACAGGGCTTCGGCTGGGCGCGGTGGAGTAGGGGATGGCTGTACCAAACTCTGAAGCTGTTCAATGGCTACCGAGTGGTTCGACCAGCGCCGAAAGCCGCTCCGGCAGGATAGGCCCCATAATCCTTGAGGCGAAGCAAACAGGAGAGCGCAGTGCGGGAAATCCGCATGCTGCGTTCGACGAGGCGGGGGCTGGAAACGTGGCACGGCCGAGATGGTGTGACACTCGCAGACGAAAGAGCGAGCCAACAGGGAACACAAACTTCGGCCTAAACCGGCGCGCCAGTCCCCGACCCTACCTGTGAGGGGTGGGGATGGCAACATCCCCACCTACTCGGCATGCGGAGCGGCGCAAAGGCGCGAGCGCGGCGTGGAAGGCGCGCTGGTCGGAAAGGGGCGCGAGATCGCCACAGAAGGCGAGGCGGCCCGCCGTATGCAGGGCTACGAGGCCTTCAAGGAAGAGGCGGCGGAACAGGCGGGAGAGCACGCGCACGGGCAGGAAGAAGCCGGGCTTGCAGGCGATCCAGCGCCCGCCGTCCGGCGACAGGCCGCCGCCGGGAACGATGACGTGGACGTGCGGATGGTGGGTGAGCGCCGAGCCCCAGGTGTGCAGCACGGCGGTGAGGCCGATGCGCGCGCCCAGATGCTTGGGATCGGCGGCGATGGTGATCAGCGTCTCGGCGGCGGTTCTGAACAACAGGTCATAGACGGCGGCCTTGTTGTGGAACGCGATCGCGCCGATCGCCGCCGGCATCGCGAAGACGACGTGATAGTAGGGAACCGGCAGAAGCTCCGCCTCGCGTTCTTCGAGCCATTGCCGCGCCGCCGCGCCCTGGCACTTCGGGCAATGCCGGTTGCGGCAGGAATTGTAGGCGACGCGTTCGTGCGCGCAGTCCTCGCAGCGCTCGACATGGCCGCCGAGCGCGGCGGTGCGACAGGTCTCGATCGCCGACATCACCTTCAGCTGGCCGAGACTCACATGGCCGGCGTTGGCCTTGCGCCACGCCGCCCCATGGGCGCGAAAGACGTCGGCGACCCCCGGGCTGTGACCCGGGGGCCGCGTCATGCGGCCGCGGTCAGGCGGGCGGCGATCGGCTCGCGAGGTTGACGCCCAGCCGCTCCAGCGGGCTCTTGATGTCGCGGATCGTGTTGACGGCGACGCGGGTATAGAGCGCGGTCGTCTCCAACTTGGCGTGTCCGAGCAACACCTGGATCACGCGAATATCGACGTTCTGCTCAAGCAGATGCGTGGCGAAGCTGTGCCGCAGCGTATGCGGCGACACGCGCTTGGCGATCCCGGCCGCCTGCGCTGCGGCGCGCACGGCGCGCACCAGTTGGCGAGCCGACATTGGATTGACCGGGTTCTGGCCCGGAAACAGCCAGGCCTGCGGCCGCACCGCCCACCACCATTCGCGCAACAGTTCGAGCAGTTGCGGCGAGAGCATCACGTAGCGGTCCCGTTGTCCCTTGCCCTGGCTCGACCCTGAGCGTCATGCGCTGGCTGGTCCCCGGACTTGATCCGGGGATGTCGGACACCTTCAGGTTCGCGACCTCGGACACCCGCAGGCCTGCGCCGTAGGCGACGCTGAGCGCGGCTTTGTACTTGAGGCCCGGCGCGGCTTCGAGGAGGCGCGCTACTTCCTCCTGGCTCAGCACGACCGGCGCCCTGCGCGGTTGGTTCACGGTCGTCAGATGACGGACGAGGTCGGGCCGTTCGAGCGTCACGTTGAAAAAGAACCGCAGCGCGGCGATGGCGGCGTTGATGGACCCTGGGCTGATCTGCTGCTGCGCCATATGCAGCTGAAAACGGCGAAGGTCCTCGCTGGTCGCCGTGTCCGGCGACCGTCCGAGGAAGGCCGCGAAGGTTCTGACGTGCCGGACGTAGGCCTTCTGCACCTTCTCCTTGAAGTGACGCGCCGTCATGTCGTCGATCATGCGCTGACGCAGCGGGCTGATGGGCTTGTCGGACATCGCGAAAGCTCCTGTCTCGCATGGGGTTGAACCCCACGATCTTGAGACAGTCCGAGCCTTCGTATTCCTCCTCAGCCTACTGAGCCCCTCGCCGCCCCTACCGCGCCAGCGGTTTAGATTCTTACCTGAGGGATCATAGACAAGACGAGTCGAACATTGTCATTGAGGCGCGGCGCGATCAAGCTGCAGCCAAGAGATCGACGACGCGTTGGATGGCGGTGTCGGCGCGGTGATAGGCGGCTTCGAGCCGGCTGTCTGGACGGTGTTGCGGGTCCGGCCGGTGATGGAAGCGGCTGTTGGCGAGGGGGCCGCACAGGCGCTTGTGGAAGAAGAGGAAGAGGAGGGCGACTTGGACGCCCTTGGGTGAGAGCCGGTAGGCGTAGCGCGAGCCGTCGCGCTCGATCAGGCCGTGTCCTTTGAGCTTGCGCAAGTCGTAGCGGAGCTGGTTCAGGCGGTAGGTCTTCTCAGAGAGGTCGAAGGTGTCGAGGACGGCTTGATGGATCTGCCGGGCCGTCCAGCCGCCGATCTGAGGACCGCCATGCAGGAGGACCTCGAACAGGCGGATGATGCGCGGCTCGTGGATCTTGAGGCCGGGATAACGCACCGCGCCGATGGTGATCGGATGGGCGAGGCGCTGCAGCAGCGGGAAATCGACATGCACGTTGAGCCACTCGGCCTGGAAGCCGGCGAAGCGATCCGTGATCAGCTGGAAGGTGGTCCGCACGGCATCGAGATGGTCGAGCCCCTTAAGCAGGCCGAAGTCGGTGAGATTGTTGGAGACCAATTCGTTGCGCAGAAAGGTCAGGAACTTCTCATACTGTTTGAGGAAGCCGCTCTTGAAGTAGGCGCGGAAGACATGATGGCCGTGCTCGATCTGGTCGATGACCGTGGCCAGCTTGCCATGCATCCGGCGACTGACCCGCTTGCCGAAGATCGTGGCGATCTTGTCGGCGCTGAGCCGCCACAGGCCGAGTTCGCAGCTGCGCTCGAATAGCTTGTGGATGGGAAAGTGACGCCTGAAGATGAAGTTGCGGCAGTACTCGATCTGGGAGATGGCGTAGAAGCGTGACAGGTTGAGCTTGGCGCGCTCCTTCTTTGAGAACTTCGGTCCGAGGATCAGGGTCCAGTAGTCGAGGCGCCGGCGAATGATCTCTGGGCTCAGCCGGTCGGCCGACGCCTGCAGCGCCGCTGCATCGTCGACGGCGAGGAAAGCGTTGTCATGCTTGCGGAAGCCGATCCCCGCCCGCTTCAGCTCCTGCTCGATGAAGCTGTGGCCGTTGAGATAGTAGGCGGTCTGGAAAGGGAAGAAGGAAGCCACCCGCACAACCATCGGTCCGAGCGCCTCGTCGCGGACACAGAAATAGTAAGGCTCAATTCGCGTTAGGTTGACATGGCCATTTGAGCTCCTCCGCCGATGGCGGCATTGAGGCATGTTCGGGGCGTGGGATTGTGCTTGAGGCCGGCGAGGTGGAACCACCTGAGGTAGCTGTCGAGGTATTTTGTGGCGATGCCGCGATGGGGGCGCAGGAAGGTTTTGAGGCTCTCGTGGCGACTGTTGACGGTCTGGATGTGTAATTCGCCGCGGACACGTTCGCCGTTCGACTGGTTGAGCGCTTCATGGCTGACGCCGAGGGCGGCGGCGCAAGGCGGGTAGACGTTATTGCCGTCGGTGACGAGCAAGGCGTCCTTACCCAGAACGGGCGCCAGCACCGGCTTGATGGTCTGGACGGTCACGGCCGAGAGGACGGCGCTGATGGTGGCGCCGCTCCGGTCGGCGGCCACTAGGATCGGCGTCTGTTCGTCCGAAAGGCCGCGCTTGGCTGCCTTTCCGCCCCGCCTGCGAGCCTTGCGCCCGAGGCGACGCTCGCCCTTACGGCTTGATAATATGTAGGTTTCATCGACTTCGACGATGCCGCTCAACAGGCGCGTGGGGTTCTTGGCGGCGCGCAGGAAGCGATGTCGCCAGCGGAACGCCGTGCTCACAGCCACCCCGCACCGCTCGGCCGAGGCGGCCACCGTCTCGCCCTCGCTCAACGACTGACCAAAATCAAGCCAGCGTTCCTTCTTGCGCAATTGGGCCAGCGGCGTTCCGGTCAGCGCGTTGAAGCTTCTGCGGCAATCCTTGCAGCGGAAACGGCGCAGGCCGTCGGCTTGGCCCCCGCCCACCGACGCCCCGCTGCAGTGCGGACAGCGACGCGCCTCGCCCAAGCGCTCCTCGATCGCCGCCGCCACCGCCGCTCTGGGCTGCCGGCCGGCCAGCACCGCCTCGAGCTCTTGGCGCTGCTTCGCCGTCAGACCGTCGATCTCCGCCAGCCACGCTCGAAACATCCCCTGATCCATCGCAAACCCCTGTCAATCCATAATAAATCGTAGCACAAACAGGCGTGTCAATCAAACGCTAATTGAGCCAATAGTAATGCGTGAAGCGGCTGCGCTGGTGCGCGACGATGCGGTAGTGCGGGTCCTTGGCCGGGTACTTCGGCAGGCTGATGCGGAAGGTCGGCCCTTGCTCCATGCTCTTGAAGATGAAGTAGACACACCGCAGCACGTGGTCCTCCTTGCGTACCCCCTTCTCGGCCCATTCGATCGGGATCGCGTGATTGCGCGCGTAGGCTTCCACCCAATTCTGGTAATCGGCCGTCCGCTGGCTCAGCGCCTCCTTGCTGACCTCCGCCACCCCGACGATCTCACGGAAGAAGTGGACGACCAGCTCGGGCCGCGACAGCGCCGTCAGATAGCCGCGAATGACAATCCGGTCGAAGCAGTGATAGACGAAGACCAAGAAGTCGCCGAACAGCTTGGTGAACAAATCCATGGCAGCCCCCTCGATACCCGGCAGGGATCGAAAGGCGATCCGGCGTCGACCGGGCAAAAAGATGGTGGAGGGGAAGAGCTTTCGCCTCGCCGAGGAGGTCCGCTCCATCCAGCGTCGGGCGGCTGACCGCCATGGGCGCGTCGTCACTGTTGGTCAGCTGGTCCTGTTCTCTACCGAAACCGGCGACGCCTGGCTGCTCGACCCGTCCGATCAACTCGCCGCAGGCTGGCCCGCGACGGCGACCCGGAACCCGTCCACATCGAAGAAAATGATACCTCCTTCGTCATCGATTGGAAGGGCAACTATCGCATCGAGGGACCCGCCTTCATCTATTCCGATCGCCAGACCCGGCGCGTCTCAACCATCCTCGGATACCCCACGCACCTGCTCGCGCCACCGTCCTGAAATTTCAAATATCTTTGGCTAGTCCTTACTCCATAATCGGTCGCCTCATTGGCGAAGTTCGTTCCGAAGGCCGGCGCCAGCAGCGAGGGCGAGTTCTGCGGCGGGACGTACGGCGTCGATCGCGGTTCGAGAACCGCGGTCTTCGGGTGAAGCAGCATCGCCACAATCTGGCCGCGGTAGGGTTGCAGGCAGTCGCGAATGCGATCGGCCTCATTCGCTTCGATCGCGGTCATGCTGTTGTTGAGGCCAGACACGAGGCCTTGTGCTTCGTCGCGCTCCAATGTCAGCCGCCGCCCGTCGGCGTCGATCTGCAGGTGATTTTGTTCGTTTGACTGAATCCTCGCCTCGCGGCCCCCCGCAACGCAAAGCGTCATGAGCACCCTCACCGTCTCTTCGACCGCGTCGTCGGCGGGAAGCGCTGAAGAGCCGGCAGCGAATGCCGGAAGTGCAATGAGGACAGGAACCCAGGCTCTCATATTGCCCCCTGCCAAACAAGTCGCAGCTGACAGGCGTTTCAACCTCGGAACGGCAACCTGACAGCGACGGCCTCGGAATTCGAGGGGCCGCTCAGCCATAAGCCGAATGCTTTGCCTTGGCCCCCGGATTACGGCATGAGGGCGTGATGATTCCCGCCGCCCGCCTCGCCGCCGCGATCGAAGTCCTGTCGGACATCGAGGTGCGCCGCCGTCCCGCCGCCGACGCGATCAAGGACTGGGGTCTCGCCCATCGCTTCGCCGGCTCCGGCGACCGGGCGGCGATCTCGGGGCTCGTCTATGAGGCGTTGCGCCGGAAGAGCTCGTCCGCCTGGCTGATGGGCGAAGCGACGCCCCGCGCCGAACTCATCGGCGCCCTGAGACAGACCCGCGGACTCGACCCCGACGCGATCGCAGCGCTGTTCTCTGGCGAAGGCCATGCGCCGGCGAAGCTGACGGAAACCGAAAGGAGCCGGCTCGCGAGCGCCGACCTTTCCGGCGCGCCGGCCCATGTGGCGGGCGATTTCCCGGAATGGCTCAAACCGCATTTCGAGGCGAGTTTCGGCGCGGCCGCCGCCGACGAGGGCCGGGCGCTCGCCGAACGCGCGCCGGTCGACCTGCGCGTCAATCTCCTGAAAACGAGCCGTGAGAAGACCTTGACTCTGCTTGCTCACCTCACGCCTCAGCCGACGCCGCTCTCGCCGGTCGGCCTGCGCATCGCCGTCCGCCCCGACGGCCGCGGGCCGGCGCTCGCCGGCGAGCCGGCTTACGCGAAGGGCCTCATCGAAGTGCAGGACGAGGGCTCGCAGCTTGCGGCCCTCATCGCCGAGGCCAAGCCCGGGATGCAGATCCTCGATCTCTGCGCCGGCGCCGGCGGCAAGACGCTGGCGCTCGCCGCCGCCACGGGCAACCACGGCCAGATCTACGCGACCGACGCAGACGGCCGGCGGCTGACGCCGATCTTCGACCGCCTCGCCCGCTCGGGCGCGCGCAACGTGCAGGTGCGGGCCCCGCGCGGCGAAGCCGACGTGCTCGCCGATCTCGTCGGCCGCTGCGACCTCGTCTTGATCGACGCGCCCTGCACCGGCTCGGGCGCCTGGCGGCGGAACCCCGACGCCAAGTGGCGCATCCGCCCCGGCGCGCTCGAGCAAAGGATGAAGGAGCAGGACGAAACGCTTGAGAGGGCGCTTCGATTTGTCAGGCGAGGCGGCCGCATCGTCTACGTCACCTGCTCGGTGCTGAGACCCGAGAACGAGGACCGCGTGGCGGAGTTTCTTTCTCGCCACGACGACATGCTGCCGGTCGACGCCGCGACCCAGGCGCGCGCCGCGGGTCTCGCCCCGCTCGCGGAGCACGCGTCTCCGTTCGGTCCGGGCTTTCGCCTGAGCCCCCGCGCGACCGGCACGGACGGGTTCTATATCGCGACCCTCGCCAGGATGTGAGGCGAAGGAGGCCGGCGCGCAGAAGCTCGTCGCGTCCCGCCGACAGAACCTCTTCGGTTAACCGCTTCTGTCCGAGGCCCGGATCGGAAAGGCAAGATTTTCGCGGGCCGGAGAAAGTGCTGGCTTCATCGGAACTCGGTATCATCCAGAGGTCGGCTTCGCCGAGCGTCTGACCGGGATCAGGTCTACGCCCGGCATCGCGTTTTCGCGCGTCCGAGAGCCGAGCGTTCGCTATCCGAAGTGGCGCAACCGCGGCCAGACCTCGTCGATCGGTTCGCGAATGTCGCGGCAGAGCCAGAGCGTCGGGCCCGACTCCTCCGGCATGGCCAGCGCGTTTTCGACCCCGCCGACCGGCTCGACGGTCCGGAACATCTTGAGGAGCCCTTCGCGGGTTCCGCCGAGGACCAGAACGACGCTGCCGTCTGCGCCGCGCGGCCCCCAGAGAAAGTAGTTCTCGTGGCCGCTGATGGCGGGCGGGAGATCCCAAGGCGCGCCGAAAACATCGACCGCGGCCGCGTCGCCGTAATTCCAGGCGAAGAAGACCGCGCGCGCCTTCTCGTCCGGCGGCAGCGCCTGGTAGGCCTTGCCGACCGTCGCTGCCATCTCCGGCCAGCCGAACATGTCCGCGTAATATTGCGGCAGGTCGCCGAGGCGGAGCCGTTCGCCGGTGCTGGGGCGGAACCGGATCGCCCTCTCGTAGGCGATAAAGTCCTGGACCGGCAGAACGGGCAGGAACAGCGGCGCGCTCAGCGCCGCGACCGCGAGCACGAGCGCCGCGAAGGCCGGCTTCGCCAAGCGCGGCAGCCAGGCCTCGAGCGCGACCGCGCCGCCCGCCATCAAGAGCGGAAGGCCGGCGCGAGGTAATACGGACGGCCACGCCCGACCACCGCCGCAGCGATAAGAAAGACCCAACTGACGGCGACCCAGCGCCAGCGGGCGAAACGCGGCCAGAAGGCGAAGGCCGCGACCCCCGCGATCCACACCGGGGCCGTGGCCGGTCCGAGCGTCAGGACTTCCTGGAGAAGGAACGCGCCCGGCGAGAGCGGAATGTTCTTTTGCGCCGCCAGCACGGCGGTGTGGGCGACGAACGGCCAGCCGTTCGCCGCCTGCCAGATCAGGTTCGGGGCGGCGATGGCGAGGGCGAGGACCGCCCCGGCCCAAGTCTCCTATCGCGCGAGCAGGCGTCGCTGCTTCGTCGCCAGAAGCCCCACGGCGAGAGACGCGAGGTAGAGCGTGACCGTGTATTTGGCGAGGAAGGCGACGCCCGCGATCGCGCCCGCGGCGAGCAGCCAGCGAGGCTCTTCGTCCTCATCGGCTTTGACGATGCAGACCGCGATCCCGAGCCACGCGAGCGGCTGCAGCGAATCCGTGGTGAACAGAACGCCGAAGATCTGCAGCGCGCCGCCGCCGAGAACCGCGAGCCCCGCCAGCCAGCGCGCATAAATGCCGCCGCCGAGCAGGCGCGCCGCATGCGCCGTGAGCGCCACGGTCGCCGCGCAGGCGATCGCTGGAACCAGCCGCAGGCCCCGCAGCGAATGGAAGGCTTGGTCCGAGGCCCAGGCGATGAGGGGCGTCAGCGGCGGCTGGTCGGTATAGCCCCAGGCCAAATGGCGGCCGCAGACGATGAAATAGAGCTCGTCGCGGAAATAGCCGTAAGAGCCGTTCACCCAGAGGTGCAGCGCGAACGCCGCCAGCCCGAGGACGAGTTCGGGACGGTTAAAAAGCTGGCGCAGACGCGACATCGAATTCTGCACATCGCAGTCCTGGCGTAAATCGGGCCGCCGCGCTTTGACCTGCGTCATTTCCCCCTCGACCTGACGCCGAGATCTTCCCGATCACGTCGGCGGGTTCTCGCCTTTCGAACCTCTAGTCGCCCGAGTCATTCAAAATGAGGGGTATAGCCTCTTGAGCTTCACGCGGGCGTCGTCTGTGGTGAATTGCCAGTTGGCCTTTGCGTGATGCTTGTTGCGATGGTCCTCCCAGGCGGCGACTTGTTTTTCGAGGGTCGGCTTGTCTGGAATGCGGCGGCTCAGACATTGGCTCGACAGGACGCCGAGTTCGGATTCGGCCATGTCGAGCCAGCTTCCGTGTTTGGGGGTGTAGTGCCATTCGAACCGTTTGGCGAGGCGGCGCGCTTCTGGCGCGGGAAAGGCCGCGTAGAGCGAGGCGGGCGTGTGCGTGCTCAGATTGTCTTGGACCAGCCTGATCTGTTCGGCGTCGGGAAAATGCACGTCGGACAGTTCCTTGAGCACCTGCGCGTAATCGGCGGCGGCGTGGCGGTCGGTGACCTTGACGCGGCGCCAGCCCTCCAGCGGCGCGAAAATCATGAATATTATTGGCCACGCCGTTTCGCTCGTATTCGTAATCGTGCCGGACGGCTCGTCCGGGTCTGGCCGGAATCGGAGCGCGCGTCTCGACGATCAACTGCTTGGAGGATTCATCCAGACAGACGAGGGGGCGATCGGGATCGCGCGGCTTCTGGTAAGTATCCAGCACGTCTTCCATCGCGGCGACGAAGCCGGCGTTGGCGTCCGGCGGAATCACCCATTGCCGATTGCGGTGGGGCTTGAGGACGTTTTTTTTCGCTCTTATTGCAATGTGTGTTGACATGAGCGATAAAGGCTCTGGGCATTTTGGGGGGGAAGATGAAGCCGTCGGATTTCGCGGGATGGCTGGCCGCGCTGTCGTCGTTGAGTGCGGCGCAGCGCCGTGTCGTGTTTCGCGAGCTCGCGCTCGCGGAAGCTGACGATCCCTGTGAGGAGGGCGTCGAGATCTGCGAACCGAGGTCTGCGGCGGGGGACGCGAAGAGGGCCGAGGAGCGCAGCGATGCGGTTGCGGCGACGCTTTCCGCATCGGGCGAGCGCGATATTTTCCGGGAAATCGCAAAGGAGCGTTATTCGCGGACGGGATGTCCGCGCTGCGGCGCGCTCGATGTCCGGCCCTGGGGTGAGGCGAGAGGTTTGCCGCGCTATCGCTGCGTGGAATGCCGCAGGACTTTCAATCCGTTCACCGGCACTCCGGTGGCCGGCCTGCACAACAAGGATCGCTGGTTCGATCAGGCGCGAGCCCTGATCGAAGGGGAGAGCCTCGCCAAGGCGGCCGACCGCTGCCAGATCCACCCGAGCACCGCCTTCCGATGGCGGCATCGGTTTCTCGCCGCTCTCAACCTCGACAAACCCAAGAGCCTTTCGGGCATCGTCGAGGCCGATGAAACATTCATACTCGAGTCCTTAAAGGGTCGGCGGGGCGGCCTCGCCAGGCCCGCGCGCCGCCGCGGCGGCAAAGCCGCCAAGCGCGGCCTCTCGGCCGAGCAGATTCCCGTCGTCGTGGCTCGCGACCGCAGCGGCGCCACGTTCGACGCCGTCCTGTCCCGCCTCGACGCCGCCAGCCTAAAAGAAGCGTTCGGCGAACGAATTCCGCCTTCAACCGATTTCTGCTGCGACGGCGGCTCGGCCATCACCGCTTTCGCCAAGCGGGCCAAGCTCAAAGTCCATGTCCTACCCGCGCCCGGCAACCCCAAGCCCGAAGAATCGCAGTTCCATATAAACAACGTCAACGCCTACCACGGACGCCTCAAAGAGTGGATGCGACGCTTCCACGGCGTCGCCACCGAAAACCTTCCCACGTACCTGAGTTGGCGCCGAACCCTCGAAGCCATGCCCGCCGATGGCGGCCCGGCTCCCTGGATCGCCGCCGCTGCCGGACTCGGACCGTATCAACACGAAACACAATAAGAGCGTTTTTTTTTTTAGAGTCCTTCCGATCGTGTTGTCGCTGGCCTTCTCGACGATGTTCAATTCGACGACCTTCTCCTCGAGCAGGCGCAAACTCCAACGCGCGAACCCCTCGGGCGCCGGCGAGCAGGTCAGGGCGATCAATTTCGCCTCCGCCGCCCCGTCGAAAATCCGCGGCCAAGCGGAGTTCGGATTGTATTTGCGGGTCAGCGCCGCCACCATGCCTTCTTCGACTAGTCGACGCCGGGTGCGGCCGATATTGTTGATGCTGGTGTCCAACGCCGCCGAGATCGCGCTGTCGCTCCAACCTTCGCCCGCCTCCGACACGTCCGCCTTCAACAGGATGCGCGCCTTCGTCAGCGACTGTGCCGGATGCTTGCCCGCGCAAATCATCGCCTCCAGCCGTTCGCGCTCCTCGGCGCTCAACTTCACCACATATTTCTTGACCGAAATCTCCCTGCCCGACACGAATCACCTCCATCGCCGCATCGCCGCGACAGAGATTCAGAAAAACACCACAGATTCAATGACGCTGGCGACTAGCAGCCTGCCGGACTTAAACGTTAAGCCGTTGATTTCATTAGAGTTCGTGTTTCTGGCGAGAAAAATAAAACCCAATGATATCAATATGTTATCGGTCAAGCGGGCTTCGGTCGTATCCTTCAGATGCTTGGTCCGCTCGGCGGCATTGGTCATGATCGATGTCGAATACTGCGCCCAGTTGCAGATATTACAATATTGGTCAGCCGGATCGACGTCGTATTTATCCTTCAGGTAGAGATTGAATTGGTCGCCGTAATAGGCCCATGAAATATTGTTCGCGCTCAGCTTGTCTCCGATGGTCTCCACACTGGACGGCGGGACCGTGTAGAGGGTGTTGTTCGGATTCGTGTCGGTGTAGGCGTTGGAGCCGTCGCCAAAATATCCGGGATCATAATTGTTGACGAGATAGTATCGGTTGGCGGCGCATTTCGCCGGAACCGGCCGCGCCAGGGAGCCCAGATAGGTCAGCACGGCTCTCACGCCCGGCTGGGTCAAGTCGGCGCAATTCACGTAAGAACCGCCGCCGTAATTCTTCGGACTGAGGGGATCGCGCGTGATCCAGGGACTCTCCGGATAGCGCGGGCCGGCGCCGTAGCCGTCCTGGGTATAATAGTTGTTGCTCCCCCGCTGCGGATTGGGGTTCTAGATTTCGCTGACCGAATTGGGGTTCCCCGGCGCCGGCGCTTCGGGATCGGCGGGATTGACGCCGTAATTGAGTGGAGTCGCCGCGCCGCCTTCGCCGTCGCTGAACCAGATCGGAGCGCCTGCGCCCATCATGATGTGATTGGCGCCCGTGCCGCCCATCAGCGGCTGATGATAATTGTCGCTCATCCTATAGGCGTCGGCCAGAGATTTCAGATAGGGCGCGTCGCCGTCCTGGACGTTGTAGAAGCCCATCGAGGTCGAGCCCTCGCCGGTCGTTTCGTCGGTGAAATTCGGCGGCTGCGCCGCGCCGTTGGAGCCCGCGCCGACGCTGGTCTCGACCCAGGGGAAGAGATCGGCGGCGCAACCGGAAGCGTTTTGAGCGGTGGCCGCGGCGGCGTTGCAGTCGAGCTCCTGGACCATCTGGAAGAAACGATGCACGGGGCTCGCGTCGTAGGCGTCGTAGGGGTGCTTTGACGAGGTGATCTGGAAGGGGCCGGGCCGAAGATGGCTGGCGTCCCGCCCATCGTACGAAATGCGCTGATCGGGGGTCTTTTCTTTCTGACCCGTGCCGCCCGTCAGAAGATACTTGACATAGTCGTCGGGCAGTCCGTTCTCGAGCTTGGCGGCCTTGGCTTCGATGGCCGGGGATGTCCCGAGGAATGTTGAAAAGGGAGGAGCGGCGTTGCTCGCCTTGAGCCTTTAGGCTCGGGGTGCTGATTCCACGAAAGGAAAGCAACGCCATGAAGAAGCATACCACGTCGACCGCGATTCCCACCTATGCGTTGAAGGCCGAGGCGCTGGCGAGCATGTCGGCGAGCTTTGAACGCTTTTGTCTTGCCGCCGGGCTCGAGACGCTGAGCGAGATGCTGGAGCAGGATGCGACAGCGGCCTGTGGCGAGCGCCACGAGCGGGGTGAGCGACGCCAGGCGCACCGCTGGGGGCGGACCAAGGGCAAGATCGGCTTTCACGGTGGCAAGGTCGAGATCGAGCGTCCACGGGTTCGCGGGCTCGACGGGGCCGAGCGCGTACTGCCGAGTTGGGAGAACGCCGTCAGCGAAGACTTGCTCGGCAAATGGGCGATGAACCAGATGCTGATCAATGTCTCGACGCGGCGTTTCAAGCGTTCGGTCCGACTGCCCGAGGGAGACGTTCCGGCGTCCGACGGAGCGGGGCTGTCGAAGTCGGCGACCTCCCGACGCTTCGTGACGTTGTCGGCGGCGCGCATGAAGGCGTGGATGGAAACCAGGCTTGACGATCTCGATCTGCTGGCGATCCAGATCGACGGCATTCACATGGATGAAGATATGCTCCTCGTCGCGGCGATTGGCGTCGACGCGAACGGCGACAAACATCCGCTCGGCCTCGTCGAGGGCGCGACCGAAAACGCCACGACGGTGCAGGCGCTCATCGACAATCTCGTCGAGCGCGGACTCGATCCAACCGTGCGACGCCTGTTCATCATCGATGGCGCGAAGGCGCTGTCCAAGGCGATCCGCCGCACCTTTGGACGCGATGCGGCGATCCAGCGTTGCCAGATTCACAAGGCGCGCAACATTCTGGAGCGGTTGCCCAAATCGATGCACGCTTCGGTGCGGCGCGTCTTGCGGCAAGCCTGGGAAATGGACGACGCCGAAAAGGCCGAAACGCTCATTCGCAATCTCGCCCGCCGTCTCGAACCGGACTGGAACGGCGTTTCCGCTTCGATCCTGGGATCGACGAGATGCTCACCGTCACAAGGCTCGGCCTCCCTCGCGAACTGCGCCGCTCGCTCGCTTGCACCAACATCATCGAGAATGTCATGGGCACGGTGCGCAGGGTCTGCCGCAACGTCAAATACTGGCGCTCGCCCTCGATGGCCCTGCGATGGGCCGCCGACGCCATGCAGGAAGCAACCAAGGGCTTCCGTCGATTGAAGGCATACAAGCATCTGCCGGCTCTGCGCGCTGCTCTTGCAAAGCAAGGCCAACAGCCGCCTTCCGACCAGGCGCTTGTTCAAATCACCGAGGCAGCGTAAATTTCAATGCGCAACGACCGCTTCGACAATTTCAACAGACGGCGGGACATCCCCTCGTTGGCCGGCGTGTCGCAAGACGTCCCGCTGGCGATTCCAAGGGCCTTGCAAACGTCCGGCGTAGACGGACCGCCGACCAGAGCAGGCGGCAGGGTCACATAGGGCGCTTTGAGCGGCGTCAGCTGATAAGTCGTCGTGTCGGAGCCTCGATATTGCAGGGCTTTGCCATAGTTGGGACCCGGCGAGCCGTCCCGTTTGACGATCCCTTCCGATAGCAGGTTCCACACGGCGTCGCCCTTGTTGACCGGCTCACAGGTGGTGAAGACGTGATCGAACGTACGGTTCTCGCCGATGATGACGATCACGTGCTTTATCGGCGTCGTCGTCGCGGAATCGTTGGCGTCCGCAGACGCCGTCGCGACCGAGCCGCCAGCAAGCGCGACGCCGGCCGCCAGCGCCAGCAGATTTCGGCGAAATGTCGAGGTTCTCAAATCGCGTGCTCTCATAGCGTCCTCCGTCCTTCCCATGACATTCGTCATCGGCGCGCTCACGGTACAAGATGATTTTCTCGCTGTCGTGACCGCTCCGGAGGCCCCGCTTCGCGCGAACGCGCCGGCTCTGGGACTCCCGAGGGAATGGCTCTTCGATCCCGGATAGCCGACCGGCGCGCGCAAACTGGCGCCTAAAGTCGAAACGCCCAAGACCCCCGAGGGGTGATAGTTCGGGCTCTCCCGGGTGATCGCCACGTCGTGCACGTGGGTTCTCGCGCAGGACCGCGTTGGTGATCCGCATGAATCGGGCCTTCGCCTGGAACTCCGGGATCGCCTCGGCTCCCACATAGCCCATGACGCAGCCGCGCGTGGGCGCAAGAAGAGCAAGAGGGTTGCGCAGAATGTTATTGGAACCTGTAACGTTACAGGTACTGTGCCCCATGATCGGAAGCTTCAAACACAAGGGCCTGAAGCGCCTTTTCGAGCACGACGACAGGAGCAAGCTGTCCGCTGACATGGTCGAGAAACTACGGCTCATCCTGTCCGCGCTCGAGCAAGCCCGGACGATCGACGACCTCGACCAGCCGTCGTTTCGCCTCCACCAGCTGAAGGCGACCTCAAGGGCTTCTGGTCCGTGACCGTCCGCGCAAACTGGCGGATCATCTTTCGATTTGAGGAGACAAGGCTTTCGATGTCGATCTGATCGACGACCATTGAGGATGAATGCCATGGCGACACGCATGAAGAATCCGCCCCATCCGGGCGGTATGATAAGGGACAACATCGAGGCGCTCGGCGTGTCTGTCGCCGAAGCCGCCGAAGGGCTCGGCGTGACCCGCCAGCAGCTTCACCGCATCATCAAGGGACAGCATGGCGTCTCGCCGGAAATGGCGGTGCGCCTTGAGACGGCTTTCGGCGGGGCGGCCGATTTCTGGCTGCGGATGCAGATGAGCTTTGACCTGGCGCAGGTCCGCTTGCATTCCAAAAACATCAAGGTGAGGCCCTTGGAGCCCAAGGTCGCTTAGGCGGCGCTTGCTCGCGCAGGCAAAGATGCGATGGCGTTCGTCATATTCTCGCTGAGATCCATCGTTCTTCGAGCGGTTGCCGCGCGAGGACGCGTGCATGACGACATAGCGCGAGCGCGAGGGGTTCCGCCATCAGGCGCGCCTTGCTGAAGCACGCGACGGCGCGAACCCCTGACCCAGAGCAGAGCAGTGGCCCGCGAATGGATCATCCGGAAACCGTTAGTTCACGAGGGTCACCTCGTCGCCCGCGCGGACCGTGCCCTCCACCAGCACGGCGCAGTAGACGCCCACGCGCCCCTCGTGCGCCTTCGCGACCCTCTCCAAAACCTCCGGGCTGGCCTCTCCGGTGTCGGGATCGAGTGTGATCATCTTGGCAGCGGGGATCGCGCTCGAGAACCGCGATCACCGCCTTGGCGCCGATCTTGAGCCTGCGGCCGACGAACGCGTCCTCGGCCGAGCCGGCGGCTGCGCCGAGATCGACATAGATGTTGGCGCGGAACCGCCTTTGGTCCAGCGTCCTGCCGATTTCGCCGCCCAAGGCGCCGACCGTCTGGGTCGAGATGATCGAGACGGGGCGGCAATCGGTCATGGCGCGGTCGGATCGGAGCAGCTTCAGTTCGCCCGCCCCATCCGCCTTGCTGAGGCTGTCGCGCAGCGCCGGATCGTCGATCGACAGCAGCGCGCCATCCGGTGTCTCGACGTCGACGACGAGATCGTCGATGGCGGGGCAGACCGGCGTAATGCCGGGCGCGATGTGTTCCGCCTCGGCGAGATTGGGCGGACGCGCCGCTTTCTCGGGATTGCGGAACCGGGGCTGATGCAAGAGCAGGCGCGCCTGCTCGCGGGCGGTCAGATAGGGAAATCCGGCCGCGGCCGCGGAGCTCCGGAAGGCGTAGAGGCGGTCTCCGTAGACGCCCGCGAATCCGACGAAAGCGCTCTCCACCTTTTCGCCGCGCATGCTCTTGACGGGATAGCGCCAAACGCTCTCGACATGTCCGACCACGCTCATGCTCATTTGCTCCCTGAATGATGCGGCGGATCGCCTCAATGACGCGAGGCCGCCTGATGTCCTATCAGCCTACTCGACGATGTCCCGCTTCGTGGTGTCGACGAAGGCAAGCACCAGGTCGCGCTCCGTTTGAGGCACCTGAAATTTGTCCAAGGCGGCCTCGAGGCAGCGGACGAAAATGCGCCAATCGCTTTCATCGATGCCCATGCCCTCATGGGCGAGCTTCATGTCGCGGCCGGTGTAATAGAGCGGCCCGCCGGCCGAAGCGCAGAGAAAGTCGAGGATCAGCTGCTCTTCCCGCCGCATGCCGTCCTTTCCTCGGTTCTTCCAAAAGCGTCCGAGTTGCGGGTCCGCTTTCATCCGCGTCAGGAGATCATCAGTCACCGCCGTCGTATCCGCCCAGGCGGGCGTAGAGCGTCTCTGGCATTACGTTCTCCTCCCAGCGTTGACGCCATTCTTGGGGTGTCGGCTTTCGGCACCGTATACCGGTTCGCCGGGGGACACAACGGCAACAGGGCGGCGACGCGCGAGCGCGGCCGTTCGCGCAGGCCGGGCGACGGGTGGGAAGGCTCGTCGCGTCAGGCGACGCGACCCTTATTCAGCCAGCGCCGTCCATCCTATCCCTGGCTCGTCGTCGGCGCGGTCTGCATCGGCAATTTCATGGGTCAGACCGACGCCAGCATCGTTCAGCTCGCCATGCCCTCGTTCGAGGACGCGTTCGACCCCCGCTCGACTCGGCGAGGTGGGTCGCGGTCGGCTACGTGCTCGCCTTTGCGTCCGTCTTCCGCATTCGCCCGTCTGGCGGAGATGCCGGACAGAAGACGCTCTACCTTACCGGGTTCGCCCTGTTCGGCCTCTTGCCTGCTTCTGCGCGCTTTCGCCGGGCCTGCCTTGGCTAATTACCTCCCGCGTCCTCCTCGGCCCCGCCACTCAAGCCGCGCGAGAGCTGCGTCGTCGCCATTTTCGAAGCACGACTAGTTAGCTAGCTAAGCTAGCTAGGAGCGACTCTGCGGCGCTCTCAGCGATGGCGCTTCCAACTCAAGAAATGCTGCCGCTCTACACCACCTTGCCGTAGCGCTCTCGTCACCCAACGCGTGAACCGGGCGGCTCCCAGCCCACGACATGCAACGGCTTCCGAATCGTCGGTCTCACCGACACCCATTCGGGCGTTGAGCCTTGCGATCTCAGCGTCGAGGGGAGGCGCCCCAATATCTCGCAGAAGGCGGTCGTCGAGCGAGCGCCAGTGCGCTGCTTGACCCGAGCCGACGGAAAGTCTGCTCAAAGCCTGAGCGGCCAGAGCCCCAAGCGTTGTTGTGAACCGAGCGACAATTCCCGGTACGCCGAATTCCGGTTCGTGCGACGTCTGTATCGCGGTCATTGGCGCGCCTCCTGGCTGCGGATCTGTGCTAAAGATGCTCGCCGTTGACAGCCAAGGGAAACGAGTTGTTCTAATCGACTTCATTGGGAAAACTCATTCATGGCTCTCCGCCCCGCGCTCGATTTGGAGCTGCTGCGCACACTGGTCTTCATCGCTGAGGAGGCGAGTTTCACGAAGGCGGCCGAGCGCGTCGGCCGCACGCAGTCCGCGGTCACGCTCCAGGTCCAGAAGCTGCCACTACCGCGACCGTTTTCCGGACGTTCACATGCACGGGAAATCTAGGTCCCTGTATGGTGCAAAAACCAAGCTGGTCCTCGAGGCGCTCGTAGGGCAGCCCCTGGTGGTCCGGACGAAGGACAATCCGCTGACTCACGACTATTCAGTGTCCGGTTGCACCTCGTTGGAGGCCGAGGTCTTGTTCCCGTCCGACTGGAACATTGAAGTGCGACCGATGGCACCATACGGGAGCCTTCTTACATTTCAGCAGAGTTATCTAGAAATCGAGTTCGAAGCCTATTACGCTCATGCCCTGTTCGCGGGTTTTGGATAGCCCATAGCGGGAGATCTCATCTATGCGAATGGCCGCTGGATAACGGACTGCGGGCACGACGACCCTTTCAGAACGGAGATTCATCCGCCTTTCCTGATGAGCCACATGCGCACGGTCAAGCGTGCGGGGGTGAGCCGGAGACAATCGCGGTAATCTGGGTTACAGGCTATTACCCCGACGATCCGATCCAACTTCAGCTGTGGCCGCCGCCCCGTCCGACCCCGGACTCGATCCTGACTGTGGTGAAGCCTCGGGACAGCGATGCCGCGCTCGATGTCGCTGTTTCGTTGACGACCAGCTTCAGTGGTGCACACGTTCAATTCACGGCGTCGCGCCGTGAAGTGCCCGTGGATCTTTCCGGAAAAATGAACTGGCAAGCAGGTCGTGGCTATGACGGGGAGCGGGAAGTCTACTGGAGCCCCATTCATTAATCCGAACTTCCCTACTTCCCCCCTTTTTCGTAATTGCTCACCCCTGCGCCAGAAAGAGCGGCCTGGATGGGAATGGCCAGGACGTCCGGTGAATACGGTGACCGCTGCATGTATATCATTTATGGCGATAGCCAATGGCGCTTCGGAAGTGTGGCCGCGCGTTGGCCGGTGTGTCGGTTCCCACTCCGAGGTGTGGCGTCTGCCGGAGGACACCGCGTTGGATTTGATCGATCGGCGCGGCGCGCGGGAAGGGCTCGAAAACTTCCTGTTTTGACGCAAAACGTTCCCTGTTCCTCGAAAAAAGTTCCCTGTTCCTCGAAGCCAGTCTCCCTGTTATCCGGCCCGGAGCGGCGGTCGGCCGCCCGCCTCAGTCGGCGTCTGCGGGGCCCCGGCGCGCCGGCGGCGCCCATTCGGTGGCGCGTCTCCCCCTTCTCCGCGAAGCGGGGGAAGGTGGCGCGCAGCGCCGGATGGGGTGCGGAAAGCAGGGATGCGTCGTCGACGGTTCGCGGTGACGCTCGCGCCATCCGAGTAGCCTCAGGCAGCGGGCCACACCCCATCCGGCGCCATAGGGCGCCACCTTCCCCAGCGGAGCTGGAGAAGGATGACGCCCGACATTCGAGATGTGTGAATCCGAGAGACTTCACAGGTCTTCCATCAGCTGGAGTATGAAAATTGTTGGCGAAGGCCGGCTTTTGTGCTACATTTGTTCTCGTTCGGAAAGGCGCCCGATGACTTTTCTCCGTATGCTTTCGTGCGCCGCCCGCGCGTTCCGCGTCAAGACTTATTCCCCGGTCCGGAATTCCCTTGCAGCTTGCGGATTTCCCGCATCCGGTTCTTCACGAGAGAGTTTCGCTCTCTCGTGAAGAACCGGATGCGGGAAATCCGCACGTCCGGGTCAAGCTGGTCCCATCCGTCTCCGGATGGCGTGCGGCCTCTGTCATTTGTGGGCGGAAATCGACGAGGCGTGTCTTGTCGGGATGGAGCGTGAGCCCAAATCGTGCAAGACGCTTGCCCAGGACCGCCAGCACGCGTTTGGCGTCGACGATATTGTCGAACGCCATCACGCCGAGTAGCGGAGGGGAATTTCACCCCTCCGCCCTCACAGAACCGGACGTGAGAACTCTCGCCTCATCCGGCTCCTACACTCCAGCCTCCGGCCGCACGCCGAGCTGCCACAGGACGAACAGATTGGGGTCCCGCCGCGCGATGCGCCCCAGCCAGTGCATGGATGCGCGTTCCCGTCGCTTGAACCGCTTGAACTTCCGTCGCGCCCATCGAGCGAGAGCCTCGTTGAGATGGCGGAGCACCTGAACACACTTCGAGCGATAGTACCGTCCGTAGTAGTTCAGCCAGCCCCGCACCACGGGGTTGGTGAGGCGAGCCAAGTCCTCCAGGCGCTGGTTGTTTCTGGTGGACGCCATTCGCCACTCACGAATGGTTTGTCGGATCGCCTTGGCGGCCTTGTTGCTGATCGCCGGCAAGAAGCTGATGAAATGCTTCCCCCACCGATTTTTCGCGCGTCGAGGTTGGAAGGAGTAGCCGAGGAAGTCGAACTTCACATGCTCGTACCGCCCCGGCCGGTCATCGTCCTTGCAGTAGACGATCCTGGTCTTCTCAGGATGAAGCTCCAGGCCGCAGTCTGCAAACCGACCCCGGATGGCTTCCAGCACGGATCGGGCTTCCTCCTCGCTCCTGCAGTGGACGATGGCGTCGTCCGCGAATCGTTCGAACCGAATGCTCGGATACTCTCGATGCATCCACAGATCGAACGCATAGTGCAGGAACAGATTGGCAAGCAGCGGACTGACGACGCCCCCTTGCGGGGTCCCCTTCGTCCGCTCCATGAGAGTCCCATCCGGACGCTCGACAGGGGCGCGCAGCCACCGTCCAACATACAGACGGACCCAGGCAAGATCCGTGTGGTGCGCCACGGCGCGTTCGACGAGGTCATGTGGAATGGAATCAAAAAAGGTCTTGATGTCCAGATCGATGACCCAGTCGGTGTCCCAGCAGCGTTTCCGCGCCGCCCCGACTGCGTCAAGCGCAGAATGGCCGGGCCGATAGCCGTAGGAGTCAGGGTGAAACCGAGGTTCCACCAGCGGCTCCAGCACCATCTTCACGACTGCCTGCGCCACGCGATCGGAAACGGTGGGAATGCCGAGAGGGCGCTTGCCGCCGTTGTCCTTCGGTATCTCGACGAGCCGCACAGGCGGCGGATGATACGAACCCGACGACATTCGATTCCAGACCTTGTACAGGTTGCCCTTCAGGTTCTGTTCGTATGCCGCCAGGGACACCCCATCCACGCCCGCAGCACCGCGGTTCGCCTTCACCCGCTGGTAGGCTTCCCAAACGAGTTGCTTCGGAATCTCATAAGGCTTCGCCTCAGACACCGGCTCCTCCCCTCTCGGGTTGGCGTGCGCCTTCGGCCAGAGTGTCGGGTCCCTTCGCTCCGCCCGCATTGCCAGGCTTCTTCGCTACTACGAACCCGTCCGTCCCTGCGCCCCGCATCGGTACTCGGCTCCTTACGGTTCTGCCGCTTGGAGGTCTCCCTTGGCATCGAGGCGCCAGGCTCCCACGTTCCGCACAAGAGCCTCTCGCTGGTCTCACGCCGTCTTCATGCCGGTCGCCGCTCGGCCAGTCGGCAGGCTCCCTCCGAGCTTCGTCCCAGGCCAACAACTGGAGCCTGGTTTCGGCGACATTCCAACGCTTTCGACACGTCATCAACGGTTCACTCGCGTTCGTCTTACCAGCGCACACCTGACGGGTTATCCCGCCTTTTCCGCAACGCTCACCACCCCGGCCGTTATGCCGGCGCAGCTTGCGGTGGTTTGGACCCTGATCCTGCAATCCGAGCCCGAGGGGCCAACCCTCATCTCTTGTGCAGCAAGGCTGCTTGAAGTTGGCTTCCGTTACATCAGAGCCTCCTCTTCGCGCCGTCGTGGCGCACCATCGTCGGCGAACCGGGCAAGGGTGCTTTCCCCTTTGAGGCGCGGCCTCACCTCGGTCGAACTGGCGAGGACGAAGGCGGGGACATCATCACCTCCGTGCGCTTCTCGACAGGCGAGTCACGGACGGCGTCCTCTACGCCAACGCGAGCGAAACTCTCTCGTGAAGAACCGGATGCGGGAAATCCGCACGTCCGGGTTGCAGCTTGCTCTAACCCATTGAAAAGGCTCAAAACGGCAATGGGCAGGCCTTGTAACGGGTTGGCATGGATTTGGGGTCGGCGCCCCATCCGCTTTGGGTCGGCGCCATAGGTATTGGCCGCTCACACCCCCGTCGGGTGGTAGTTCGGGCTCTCGCGGGTAATCGCGACGTCGTGCACGTGGCTTTCGCGTAAGGCCGCGTTGGTGATCCGCATGAAGCGGGCCTTCGCCTGGAACTCGGGGATCGTCTCCGCCCCGACATAGCCCATGGCGGCGCGCAAGCCCCCGGCGAGCTGGTGCACGATCGCCCCGACCGGTCCGCGGTACGGCACCTGGCCCTCGATCCCCTCGGGCACCAGCTTCACCTGGTCACGGACATCCTGCTGGAAATAGCGGTCGGCCGACCCTTGAGCCATTGCGCCGAGCGAGCCCATGCCGCGGTAGCTCTTATAGGAGCGGCCCTGGTAGAGGAACACTTCTCCGGGGCTCTCGTCCGTGCCGGCGAGCAGCGAGCCGATCATCACGCAATCCGCCCCGCCGGCGATCGCCTTGGCGAGGTCGCCGGAATACTTGATCCCGCCGTCGGCGATGACCGGCACGTCTGCGGCCCGCCCCGCTTCGGCCGCCTCCAGAATGGCGCTGAGCTGCGGCACGCCGACGCCGGCCACGATCCGCGTGGTGCAGATCGACCCCGGCCCGATGCCGACCTTGATCGCGTCCGCCCCTGCGTCGATCAGCGCCTGCGCGCCTTCGCGCGTGGCGACGTTGCCGGCGATCACCGAGACCTTGTTGGTCGCGCGCTGTATTCGGCGGACCTGCTGCAGCACCTGTTCGGAATGCCCGTGCGCCGTGTCGACGACGAGGCAGTCGACGCCCGCGGCCATTAGCATTTCGGCGCGCTCAAAACCCTTGTCGCCGACGGTGGTGGCGGCGGCGACGCGCAGTCGCCCGTCCGCGTCCTTGGCCGCATGGGGATGGGCGGTCGCCTTTTCGATGTCCTTAACCGTGATGAGGCCGACGCAACGCCCGGCCTCGTCGACCACCACCAGCTTTTCGATCCGGTGCTGGTGCAGGAGGCGGCGCGCCTCGTCATGGCTGACCCCCTCCCCGACCGTCACCACCTTGCGGGTCATGAGTTCCGTCACCGGCTGGCGCGGATTGTCGGCGAAGCGCACGTCGCGGTTGGTGAGGATGCCGACGAGCTTCGCCCCCTTCCCGTCGCGGCCGCGCTCGACCACCGGAATGCCGGAGATCGAGGCGCGCCGCAT
Source organism: uncultured Alphaproteobacteria bacterium (assembly GCA_963758335.1). GTDB lineage: Bacteria > Pseudomonadota > Alphaproteobacteria > Rhizobiales > Beijerinckiaceae > Roseiarcus. Next base: position 190,463 of record CAVWVF010000008.1, read on the forward strand.
GACGGCGAGCGCGTCGGCAAGCGTCGCGTCGGGGAAGATGGTGATCGGGTCGACCACCATGCCGCTCTCGAAGCGCTTGACCTTGCGCACCTCCTCGGCCTGATCGGCCGGCTCGAGATTGCGGTGGATGACTCCGATCCCGCCCGCCTGCGCCATGGCGATGGCCAGGCGCGCCTCGGTGACCGTGTCCATCGCCGAGGAGACGATCGGCAGATTGAGGCGGATGGTGCGGGTCAGGCGGGAGGCGATGCTGACAGCGCTCGGCACGACCGTGCTGTGGCCGGGGCGCAGCAGCACATCGTCGAACGCAAGCCCCTCGGGAAAGCCGGTCTCCACGTTCGCCATTCGCCCATCCTTCGTCCGACTCGCGGCCGAAGCCGCCGCTTGGCGCGGCTGCCTAACATGGCCCGAGCGAAGTTCCTAGCGCGGGCCGCTCCGGTAAATCGTCGAGTCGTCGACTCCGATGGCGCGTCCGCTTCGCGGACGACGGTGGGAATGGTATGGTCGAGCGATGGCGGACGCTGTCAAAAGCGACATGGATGTGAACGCGTTCCTCCGGCGGGCGGAGGGACGGAAAGGACGGTGGGAGCTGCGCGACGGGCAGCCCGTCCTGATGGCGCCGGAGCGCGCCGCTCACGCGCTGACGAAATAGGCCGCCCAAAAAGCGGTCATCGGCGCGCGCCTTCCTTGCCGCATGTTCCCGGACGAATGACGGTGACGGTCAACGCGCGCACCGCTTTCGAGTCGAGCGTGTCAGAGCGAGCGGACGAGCCGCAGCGTGCCGCGCGGACCCTTGATCACCAGGTCGCCGTTGACGAGGTCCCAGGTCGGATTGCCGATCAGGCTCGACAGGAAGCCGAACTCGACCGCCATGACGTCCTTGGGGCACTGCTTCTTCGTCAACGCGAAGGGGCCGACCATCAGATGCTGGTCCTTGACCGGGTAGAGCGTCGCCGACCACGAATTGCAGCCGGTGAAGCCGGAGCCGCGCAGGTTGCCGTCGATCTTCAGGCTTGCGTCGAGCCCCGAGGGCACCGACTTGCCGTTAAGCTCGCGCAGCGACCAGGTCTGGTCCAGCGGAAAGTTCTTCTGGAGCGGCGGCAGCGGCTTCGGCGGACCTTTGTCTTCTTCAGATTGAGGACCGGACGGCCCGGCGAACGCCGCGACGGACAAGCACATGGCCGCCGCGCCGACGGCCGCAGCCACTAGGGACTTCATCATGCGATTCGACACCCCGTGAAGCGGAGGCCCGAGCCTCCTCCCGTGATTGCGCTATAGCGAGCAACTCGCGCCCGTGCAATCGCGCCTATGGCCGGAGAGCTTGCATTTTTTGTGGCGAGGCGAGCGCTCTTGAATTGCGGCTTTTTTGCACCAGATTGGTGGTTGCGGGATCCAGAGGACCCGCAGCGGGAGCGCAGCCAAACGGGGTGTTCTCCGCCATGTCGCTCAGTGAAGAGGATATGAACATGCTGAACTATGATCTTGCGCCGTTCTATCGTTCGACCGTCGGGTTCGATCGTTTGCTCGCGATGCTCGACAAAACGGTTGGCGCGGAGCAGAACGCTCCGACCTACCCGCCCTACAACATCGAACGCACCGGCGAAAACGCCTATCGGATCACGCTTGCCGTCGCCGGCTTCAGCGAGAAAGAGCTCACGGTCGAGACGCGCGAGAACACACTGACCGTGCGCGGGGCGAAGGAGTCGAACGGCAAGGACGAGAAGCGCGACGTCCTTTATCAGGGGATCGCGGCTCGGGCGTTCGAGCGCCGCTTCCAGCTTGCCGACCATGTCTTGGCGACGGGGGCAACCAGCGAGAACGGGTTGCTTCACATCGACCTGGTCCGCGAGGTGCCGGAGGCGCAGAAGCCCCGATTGATCCCGATCAGCTCAGGCAAGACGACCGAGGCGCCGGCCGACAAGCAAGCAGCGTAAGCGAGCCGCTTCGGCAGTTCGAAGGGGCGCCCGCGAGGCGCCCCTTATTCTTGCCTCAATCCAGCGGATTGACCGGGACGTCGTTCACTTTCTTTTCGCCGGGCTTCTCGGCGGACGTAGGCGGAGGATTGGCAGGCGCCGGGCGTGCAGGCGGCGCGGTTTCCTTCGCTTGGGTCGCCGCAGAAGACGGGGTCGCCTCGGACTTGGGCGGAGCCCCCTTGCCGGGCTCGGAAGCGGTGTTCGGGGGCGAAGATTCCGCCTTTGCCGGCTCGGCTGTGCTCGGGGCGACGGCAGCCGCCGGAGGCGAGGCGGCGGTCCCAGGCGCGACAGCACCGGTTGGCGCAGCCGCGGTCGGCGCAACGCCAGGATTGCCGATTCCGGCGTTCCGCGGTTCGACGGCCGGCGCCGCCTGTTTGGACTCCCCGCCTTTGCGGGCCGTCGCAGCAGGCCTCGACCTCGCCTTGGCCTTCGGCGGCGCTTCGTAACCGCGCGGCGCTTCGTAACCGCCAAGCGACTCTCCCGGTCCAGAGCCGTAGTTTCCTTCGCGAAAATCGCGTGCCGGCGGCGGGCCGAGCGGGGGCGGCTCGTTGAATTCGCCGCCCTCAGGCACGTAACCCCCGGGCCACCCGGACCCACGCCGCGCGACGAACCGCTGCAGAATCTCTCCGCTCCAGGCGTCTATGACGAGCCGCTCGCGACCGGCCGGTCCGCCGGCGACGTCAGCGAGGTAGATCGTATCCCTGCGTCGAAGCGGACCGATCAGGACATAACCCTCCGCCCGGAGCCTCTCGACGATCTCGCCTGGCGCCGCGGCCCCGAAAGGCGAACCCCATTGCGCGTCGGCCGAAGGGACGAGCGCGAAGGCCATCGCCGCCGCGAACGCCGCGCGTGTCGCAAGATATCTCAGGCGCCTGCAAAACCCAGCCATGTTCCCAACCGCTCCGACACCCCTTCGGGGCGCCATCCTGCCGCGCAAAATGCGGCGCGGTTACGGCGCTGCCGCGGGCGCGATCTCGGCGCGACGGCAAAGCGCGAGAAGCCGATCGATTTCGTGGGGGCTCGTGTCGAATGACGTGACCAGCCGCACCAGCGCCTCCCCCGCGCGCGGCGCGCGTTCGCTTGCCATCGACCGCGTGCTCCATTCGTGAAATGCGGCGCCCGCGGCGCGCCAGGCGCCCAGCGTCACCGCCGGCGCGACGACAAAAACCTCGTTGGCTTCGGTCGGCCACGCCAGCCGCACGCCAGGCGCCTTCGCGAGCTCCGCGCTCAGCCGTCGCGCCGCCGCGTTGGCCTGCTGCGCGAGTTTAAGCCACAGCCCGTCCCGCAGATAGGCCTCCATCTGAGCGCCGAGAAACCGCCCCTTTGACAGCGTGTGTCCGCCGCGCTTGCGCAGATAGGCAAAGTTCGACGCCCGGGCGGTATCGAAGAAGACGACCGCCTCGCAGGCGAGGGCGCCGTTCTTTGTCGCGCCGAAGGATAGCGCGTCAATTCCCGCGCGCCACGTCATTTCGGCCGGCGAGGCTCCGCTCGCCGCGAGCGCGTTGGCGAAGCGCGCTCCGTCCATATGCGCGCCGATCCCCGCCGCGTGGGCGATGGCGCAGAGTTCCGCGATCTCGCCGACCCGGTAAATCGTTCCGGCCTCGGTCGTCTGGGACAGCGACAGCGCACCGGGCTGGGACGACTTCACCAGTCCGCGGGGGAAGCGGCCGAGCGTCTCGAGCAGGGCCTCGGGCGTTATCTTGCCGCCCTCCCCGACGATCCCAACCAGCTTCGCCCCGCCGGTGAAGAATTCCGGGCCGCCGCACTCGTCGTCATGGATGTGCGCTTCCTCGTGGCAGAACACGGTCTCGAAGGGCTTTGCGAGCGACGCCAGGGCAAGCCCGTTCGCGGCCGTTCCCGTTGCGACGAGGAAGGCCTCGGTCTTCATCTCGAAGACGTCGCTGAGCATCGCCGTCGCCCGCTGAGTGTAGTCGTCGGCGCCGTAGGCCGGCGCGTTGACGCGCGAGGAGGCCGCGATCACCTGCAGAATTTCCGGCGCCGCGCCCGCACCGTTGTCGCTCGCGAAATTCATCCACGCTTCTTTCCTTCGACCGCTCGTTCGCGAACTGCGCGTCTCGACGGCGAAACTGCCTCAAGTTGCGGCGCCTTGGCAATTGTTCCGGCTTGTGCCGCGCCTTCATTTCTGGCATGGTTTGCAAATAGGACAGTTTCGCTGACCATTCGCGAACAAAGCGGTGTTTCGCCGCGTGCAGATGAACGAGGCGCAACGGTGTCGGACCGGACGACCAAAACGGATCGGAAGAAATCCGAAGCGTGAAGCCCGGTCGGCTGCGCGCGGTGCAGCGTTCTTGCCCACGATACGCCTTCAAGAGTTGGATTAACAGTTGCCCAAGGAACCCGACTGTCGGGGGAGCCGAGAGATGAACGCCGAGACCCAGCCGAAGGAAAGCCTGAGCAGCCCGGCGAGCGTGAGCTTCCCTCGCGGGGCCGATCCGCTGACTCCCCGCCCCCAGGGTCTCTACGACCCTGCGAATGAGCATGATTCTTGCGGCGTCGGTTTCGTCGCCGACATGAAGAACCGTAAGTCGCATGACATCCTCAAGAAGGGCCTGCAAATTCTGGTCAATCTCGACCATCGCGGTGCGGTCGGCGCCGATCCGACGCTCGGCGACGGTTGCGGCGTCCTGACGCAGATCCCGCATGGTTTCTTCGCGCCGGAATGCGCCAAGCTCGGATTCGAGCTGCCCGAATCGGGCCATTACGCGATCGGCCAGTTCTTCATGCCGCGCGACGGCGAAGCCCGCAAGCAGGTGCGCGACACCGTCGAAGAGGTCGTCGCGGCCGAGGGCCAGACTGTGCTCGGCTGGCGCGACGTCCCGGTCGACAATTCGGGGCTCGGCGCGCGCGTGAAGGCGGTAGAACCGGAGATCCAGCAGATCTTCATCGGCCGCGCGGCGAACCTCGCGAGCGAGGATGATTTCGAGCGCAGGCTCTTCATCATCCGCAAGGTCGTTTCGAACCGCGTCTACGCGATCGGCGCCTCGCAAATCGCGGAATATTATCCCGTGTCGCTGTCGGCGCACACGATCGTCTACAAGGGCATGGTGCTGGTTCGTCAGCTCGCGCCCTACTACCGCGATCTTCTCGACCCGCGCTACGAAACCGCGCTGGCGCTCGTCCATCAGCGTTTTGCGACCAATACCTTCCCGTCGTGGCGCCTTGCGCATCCCTATCGGATGGTGGCGCACAACGGCGAAATCAACACGCTGCGCGGCAACGTCAACTGGATGGCGGCGCGCCAGGCGAGCGTGGACTCCGAGCTGTTCGGCAACGACATCTCGAAGCTCTGGCCGATCTCGTACGAGGGCCAGTCGGACACCGCCTGCTTCGACAACGCGCTCGAGTTCCTGGTTCAGGGCGGTTACTCGCTGGTCCACGCGATGATGATGCTCATCCCGGAGGCCTGGGCCGGCAACCCGCTGATGGACGAGGAGCGACGGGCCTTCTACGAGTATCATGCCACGTTGATGGAGCCGTGGGACGGACCCGCGGCTGTCGCGTTCACCGACGGGCGTCAGATCGGCGCGACGCTCGACCGCAACGGACTTCGTCCGGCCCGCTATTTCGTCACCGACGATGATCTCGTCGTGCTCGCCTCGGAGATGGGCGTACTGCCGGTGCCGGAGGAGAAGATCGTCGCTAAGTGGCGCCTGCAGCCGGGCAAGATGCTGCTCGTCGACCTCCACGAGCACCGCATCGTGTCCGACGCCGAGATCAAGCAGACGCTCTCCCGCGCCCACCCTTACAATTCGTGGCTCGAGAAGACGCAGATCGTCCTCGAAGAGCTCAATCCCGTCGAGCCGCGCGCTTCGCGCGGCGACGTGTCGCTGCTCGACCGCCAGCAGGCTTTCGGCTATTCGCTGGAAGACCTCGCCTTCCTCCTCACGCCCATGGCGACCACGGGTCAGGAGGCGGTCGGCTCGATGGGCACGGACACGCCGATTTCGGCGCTCTCGTCCAAGTCCAAGCTTCTGTACACCTACTTCAAGCAGAACTTCGCGCAGGTGACCAACCCGCCGATCGATCCGATCCGCGAGGAGCTCGTCATGAGCCTCGTGTCGTTCATCGGACCGCGGCCCAACCTCCTGGACCTCGAAGGCACGGCGCGGCACAAGCGCCTCGAAGTGCGCCAGCCGATCCTGACCAACGAGGACCTCGAGAAGATCCGATGCATCGGCCACTTCGAGGATTCGTTCGACACAAAGACGCTCGACATCACCTACCCGGTGGAGAAGGGCGCGGCGGGCATGGAGGAGGCGCTCAAGCGCCTGTGCGATCGCGCCGAAGCCGCCGTCCACGGCCGCTACAATATCATCATCCTTTCCGACCGCATGGTCGGCCTGGACCGCATTCCGATCCCCGCGCTCCTTGCGACGGCGGCGGCGCATCATCATCTCATTCGCAAGGGGCTGCGCACGTCGGTTGGGCTCGTGGTCGAGACGGGCGAAGTGCGCGAAATCCACCATTTCGCCTGTCTCGCGGGTTACGGCGCCGAGGCGATCAATCCTTATCTCGCCTTCGAGACGCTGTCGTCGATGGCCAAGGATCTGCCTGAGCCGATCACGAGCCACGAGGTCATCAAGCGCTTCATCAAGTCGATCGACAAGGGCCTGTTGAAGGTCATGTCGAAGATGGGCATTTCGACCTACCAGTCCTATTGCGGGGCGCAGATCTTCGACGCCGTTGGCCTTTCGAAGGCGTTCGTCGACGAGTTCTTCTTCGGCACGGCGACGTCGATCGAGGGCGCGGGGCTCGCCGAGATCGCCGAAGAGACGCGGCGTCGCCACGCCGAGGCGTTCGGCAATTCGCCGGTGCTCCGCACCTCTCTAGAGGTCGGCGGCGAATACGCCTATCGGGTGCGCGGCGAAGCGCACAACTGGACGCCTCAGACGGTCTCGCTCCTCCAACACGCGGTCCGCGGCAACGCGCGCGACCGCTTTTCCGCCTTCTCCAAGACGCTCAACGAACAGAGCGAGCAGCTCTTGACCATCCGCGGCCTGTTCCTCATCAAGACGGCGGAAACCGAAGGTCGCGCGCCCGTGCCGCTCGATGAGGTCGAGCCGGCGGTGGACATCGTCAAGCGCTTCTCGACCGGAGCGATGTCGTTCGGCTCGATTTCGCGCGAGGCGCACACCACCCTCGCCATCGCGATGAACCGGATCGGCGGCAAGTCGAACACCGGCGAGGGCGGCGAGGAACCCGACCGCTTCAAGCGGATGGCGAACGGCAATTCGATGCGCAGCGCGATCAAGCAGGTCGCTTCCGGCCGTTTCGGCGTGACGACGGAATATCTCGTCAACTCCGACATGATGCAGATCAAGATGGCGCAGGGCGCCAAGCCTGGCGAAGGCGGTCAGCTGCCCGGCCACAAGGTCGACGCGGTCATCGCCAAGGTGCGGCACTCGACGCAGGGCGTCGGCCTCATCTCGCCGCCGCCGCACCATGATATCTACTCGATCGAGGACCTGAAGCAGCTCGTTTACGATCTGAAGAACGTGAACCCCGAGGCGAAGGTTTCAGTGAAGCTCGTCTCGGAGGTCGGCGTCGGCACGGTCGCAGCGGGCGTCGCCAAGTGCAAGGCGGATCACGTAACGATCTCCGGCTTCGAGGGCGGCACCGGCGCCTCTCCGCTGACTTCAATCAAGCATGCAGGCTCCCCCTGGGAGATCGGCCTCGCCGAGACGCATCAGACGCTGGTGATGAATGGTCTGCGCTCCCGCATCGCGGTGCAGGTCGACGGCGGCTTGCGCACCGGCCGCGACGTCGTGATCGGGGCGCTCCTGGGCGCCGACGAGTTCGGCTTCGCCACGGCGCCGCTGATCGCCGCCGGCTGCATCATGATGCGCAAGTGCCACCTGAACACCTGTCCGGTCGGCGTGGCGACGCAGGACCCGGTGCTGCGCAAGCGCTTCGTCGGCAAGCCGGAGCACGTCATCAACTACTTCTTCTTCGTCGCCGAAGAGGTGCGCGAGCTGATGGCGGCACTCGGCTACCGCAGGTTCGACGAAATGATCGGGCAAAGCCAGATGCTCGACAAGGCGAGGCTCGTTGAACACGCGAAGGCGCAGGGCCTCGATTTTTCGAAGCTGTTCCACAAGCCCAAGCCATGGCGCGGCGACACGATCTACTGCAGCATCGATCAGGATCATGGGCTCGAGCGCGTGCTCGACCGCCGTCTCATCGCCGAGACGAAGGACGCGCTCGAGCGCGGCAAACACGTGCGTCTCGACCTCCCGATCCGAAACTCGGACCGTTCGACCGGCGCGATGCTGTCAGGCGAGGTCGCCAAGCGCTATGGCCACATGGGCCTGCGAGACGAGGCGATCCACATCAAGTTCAAGGGCACGGCCGGTCAGAGCTTCGGCGCGTTCCTCGCCAAGGGCGTGACGCTCGAGCTCGAGGGCGACGCCAACGACTACGTCGGCAAGGGCTTGTCCGGCGGCCGCATCGTCGTCTATCCGCCGCGGCAGGCCACGCAACTGAAACCCGAGGAGTCGATCATCGTCGGCAACACGGTGCTCTATGGCGCCATCGCGGGAGAATGCTATTTCCGCGGCGTGGCCGGCGAGCGCTTCGCCGTGCGCAACTCCGGCGCGATAGCGGTGGTCGAGGGCGTGGGCGACCATGGCTGCGAATACATGACGGGCGGCGTCGTCTTGGTGATTGGCGAGACCGGCCGCAATTTCGCGGCCGGGATGTCCGGCGGCATCGCCTATGTGCTGGACGAGGCCGGGACCTTCGCCCAGCGCTGCAACATGGCGATGGTCGAGCTCGAACCGGTCGCCGCGGAGGAAGAGGTCATGCTGCGTCATCTCCACTCTGGCGGCGACCTGCAGGCGCATGGTCGGGTCGACGTGATGGACGACATGAGCCGCTTCGACGCCCAGCGGCTTCGCCAGCTCATCGCCAATCACGCCCGCGCGACGGAATCGGCGCGCGCGCGGCGCATACTGGAGAACTGGGAGGCGTATCTGCCCAAGTTCCGCAAAGTGATGCCGGTCGAGTACAGGCGCGCGCTCGCGGAGCTGGCGGCGCAAAACGGACAGGCGATGCTGGCGGCCGGGGAGTGAGCCGCAGGCGGGAGCGGGGTCGCCAAGACCTTATGGTGATGTCGAGTACAGGGGAGGAAAGCGCCGCGCGCCTCTGTCCCCCTGCCCTGGCCCTCGCGGGACAGGGGAAGGAACGAGCATGGGCAAGGTGACGGGCTTTTTGGAAATCGATCGGACCGACCGGCGCTACATCCCGGCCTCGGACCGGATTCGCCATTATCGGGAGTTCGTTCTCCCCCTGAGCGAGGAGGCGACCCGCAATCAGGCGGCGCGCTGCATGAACTGCGGCATCCCGTATTGCCACACCGGCTGCCCGGTCAACAACCAGATTCCCGACTGGAACGACCTCGTCTACCGCGGTGACTGGCGGGAGGCGGCGCGCAATCTGCTCTCGACCAACAACTTCCCCGAATTCACCGGCCGCGTGTGCCCGGCCCCCTGCGAAGCGTCCTGCACGCTCAACATCCAGGACGTTCCAGTGACGATCAAGACGATCGAATGCGCGATCATCGACCGCGCCTTCGCGGAGGGCTGGATCACGCCCGAGCTGCCCGCAACCACGACCGGCAAGAAGGTCGCCGTCGTCGGCTCGGGTCCCGCCGGCCTCGCCTGCGCCCAGCAACTCGCCCGCGCCGGCCATGAGGTTCACGTCTACGAAAAGCACGCCAGGGCGGGCGGGCTATTGCGCTACGGCATTCCGGATTTCAAGCTCGAAAAGCGCCACGTCGAGCGTCGCATCGAGCAAATGACGACCGAGGGAGTGGTCTTTCACTACAACGCCCATGTGGGGGTCACCGTCAGCGCCCGGAGCCTGGTGGAAGGCTTTGACGCAATTGCGCTGGCCGGCGGCGCCGAGGCGTCGCGCGATCTCCCGACGCCGGGCCGCGACCTCGCCGGCATTCATTTCGCCATGGACTTCCTGCCGCAGCAGAACCGGCGCGTCTCGGGCGAACCGCTCGGCACGAACGAGCCTGTCCTCGCCAGCGACAAGCATGTCGTGGTGATCGGCGGTGGCGACACCGGCTCCGACTGCATCGGCACCTCCATTCGCCAGGGCGCTCTCAAGGTGACCCAGCTGGAAATCCTGCCGATGCCGCCGAAGGCCGAGGACAAGCTCCTGACCTGGCCGAACTGGCCCCTGAAGCTGCGCACGTCGTCGAGCCACGAGGAAGGCGCCGAGCGCGACTTCGCGGTGATGACGACGGCGTTCGAGGGCGAGAACGGCGTCCTGGCGGGCCTGAAGTGCGTGCGCGTCGACGAGAAGATGAAGCCGATCGCAGGAACGGAATTTATGCTGAAGGCCGATCTCGTTCTCCTGGCGATGGGCTTCGTGTCGCCGGTGAAGCAGGGAATGCTCGAGGAGCTCGGGGTGACGCTCGACGGCCGCGGCAACGTGGCCGCCGACACCCACCGTTACGCCTCGTCGCTTGCCAAGGTGTTCGCCTGCGGCGACATGCGCCGCGGTCAGTCGCTCGTCGTCTGGGCGATCCGCGAGGGCCGTCAATGCGCGGCGGCGATCGACGACGCATTGATGGGCGCGACCACGCTGCCGAGGTAAGAGGCAGGCGCGGCCGTCAGGCGGTGATGCGCTCGTCCGCCGGCGATGGCTCGCGCAGGACGTAGCCGCGACCCCAGACCGTCTCGATGTAATTGCGTCCGTTGGAGGCCATCGCCAGCTTCTTGCGCAGCTTGCAGATGAAGACGTCGATGATCTTGAGCTCCGGCTCGTCCATTCCGCCATAGAGATGATTGAGGAACATTTCCTTGGTCAGCGTCGTGCCCTTGCGCAGCGAGAGCAGTTCGAGCATCTGATATTCCTTGCCGGTCAGATGCACGCGCGCGCCGTCCACCTCGACGGTCTTCTGATCGAGATTGACGACGAGATCGCCGGTGATGATGACCGACTGGGCGTGCCCCTTCGACCGCCGTACGATCGCGTGGATGCGAGCGATCAGTTCGTCCTTGTGAAACGGTTTGGTCAGGTAGTCGTCGGCACCGTGGCCGAGCCCTTTGACCTTGTCCTCGATGCCGGCCATCCCCGACAGAATGAGGATAGGCGTTTTGATCTTGGTTACGCGCAGCGAGCGGAGCACCTCGTAACCGGACATGTCCGGTAGGTTCAGGTCGAGCAGGATGATGTCGTAATCGTACAGCTTTCCGAGGTCGATGCCCTCCTCGCCGAGGTCCGTCGCGTAGACGTTGAAGTTCTCAGACTTCAACATCAGCTCGATGCTTTGCGCGGTCGCCGCATCGTCCTCGATCAATAGTACCCGCATGTTAGGCTCCCCGCCTCGCCTTCTGCCTCGTGACCGCGGTTTGGTACGTCGCCTTCACACCCAACCCTCGCCGGCAAGCAGTCGGATTCGGAGCCGGACTGATTCGAAACAAACAGTGGCGGCCATTGGTTAACAAATCCTAATTCCTTTGCACAAGTAAACCCCCTAACCTTGCGTGACTGAGCTCAGTAGGTGATTTTTAGTCCATTTTCTTCGTCGATGATTTTTCATGTAACAATTTAAGGAATTGACGTAATCGATTCATCAAACTCACAGATCGAGCAATGCTCCCGCGGTCGCCGTCCTGTGGATATCGAGCGTGAATTTTGGCGCGCCACGCCGCGAACCGCCTTGATTATTAACGATCCGCGTAAACGAAGTGCTAACGCGCGGCGTACGGGCCAACCCGGCCCATCCGCTCTAGCGACGAGCGATCTCTTCCTGGGGCGCTTTGAGGGGTCCCTTCCCCACGGAAACGGTAACCAAGGAGAAACCTTCATCCTGCATTCTCCGACAGTCTCGTGGTGACCAAATCCGGGGGCGGCGCCGCCCTCTTGCGTAGGTTGTTGCAAGGAGCGTCCTTGAATGAAGTCGCGGGACACGTTGATTCGCCTGAAGCGCTTTCAGCTCGAAGAGAAGCGCCGTCGCGTCCGGCAGATCGAAACGATGCTGGCGGAGTTCAGCCGCATGTCGGCCGAGCTCGACAGGGAAATCGCCAACGAAGAAAAGCGGGCAGGCATCAGCGATCCGCGCCATTTCGCCTATCCGACCTATGCCCGCGCAGCGTCGGTTCGCCGCGACAACCTCAAGAGCTCGATCGCCGAGCTCGCCGCTCGTGTTGAAGAGGCGAAAGCCGCGCAGGAAGAAGCCCAGGCGGAACTCCTCAAGTTCGAAACGCTCGAGTCGCGGGACAAAGCGAATGATCGCCCGTTCGAGGCCCTCGCCCGCGCCTGACTTTTCAATCGGCGACGCGGTCGCGACCGCGCTCTCCTGAGGGGAGCGGCGGTTCACAGGCCGCGCGCACGCGTCTCGCCGCACGCGCCGTCTGACACTTTTGGCGCGTTGCGGCGGCGCCGGCGATGCTCTATGGGATTGCGGCGCGGCGAACCGGCCGAACCCTCGCGGAGGAAGACTGTTCGAGGAGGGGCGGGACCGCCCGGCCGTCGACGGTCTTTGGGGAAAGTCTCATGCTGATAGGAGTGGCCGCGGAATCGGACCCGGCGGAGACGCGCGTCGCGGCGACCCCCGAGACGGTCAAGAAATTCATCGGCCTCGGCGCGGAGGTCGCGGTCGAGCGCGGCGCAGGGCTCAAAGCCGGCGTGGTCGACGCGGACTACGAGGCGGCGGGCGCGCGGATCGTCGTCGCCGCCGAGGCGTTCGGCGCGGACGTCGTGCTCAAGGTACGCCGGCCGAGCGCAACAGAGCTGGGACTGGTCAGAAACGGCGCGCTGGTCGTCGCGACCATGGATCCTTACGGCCATCAGGACGCCGTCGAGGCGATGGCGAAAGCCGGCGTCTCGGCCTTCGGGATGGAGCTGATGCCGCGCATCACCCGCGCACAGGTGATGGACGTCCTTTCCAGCCAGGCGAATCTCGCCGGTTACCGCGCCGTGGTGGACGCCGCCGCCGAATACGGCCGCGCCCTGCCAATGATGATGACGCCGGCCGGCACCGTTCCGGCGGCGAAGCTGTTCGTCATGGGCGTCGGCGTCGCGGGCCTCCAGGCGATCGCGACAGGACGGCGTCTCGGCGCGGTCGTCACCGCAACCGACGTCCGCCCGGCGACCAAGGAACAGGTTGAGTCGCTCGGCGCAAGATTCGTCGCCGTCGAGGACGAGGAGTTCAAGCAGGCCGAAACCGCGGGCGGCTACGCCAAGGAAATGTCGGACGGCTACAAGGTGAAGCAGGCCGCGCTCATTGCCTCGCATATCGCCAAGCAGGACATCGTCGTCACAACCGCGCTGATCCCCGGCCGCCCCGCGCCGCGCCTCATCAGCGCCGACATGGTGAAATCGATGCGCCCGGGCTCGGTCATCGTCGACCTCGCCGTCGAGCGCGGCGGCAACTGCGAGCTCGCCAGAGCGGGCGAGGTGGTGACGAGCGACAACGGCGTGAAGATCGTCGGCAATTCCAGCGTGACGCGACTGGGGGCGACAGCCTCCTCGCTCTACGCCCGCAACCTCTACGCCTTTGTCGAGACCCTGATCGACAAGGCGACCAAGGCGCTCGCGGTCAACTGGGACGACGAACTCGTCAAGGCGACCTGCCTCACCCGCAAGGGCGAGATCGTTCATCCCGACTTTCAACCCAAGTAGGCGACGCGCCCCCTGCCCTTAAGCCCCGGAGAGCCGGATGGACAATCTCGACGCCGCAATCGCCAAACTCAGAGCCGCCGCCGACGCTGCGCAGCAAGCGGCCCAATCCGTGCAGACCTATGGCGACCAGCTCGCCGCGGCGGGGCATGCGGCGTCGGGCGGCGCGATCGACCCGTTCGTGTTCCGGCTGGCGATCTTCGCCCTCGCCGTCTTCGTCGGCTACTACGTGGTCTGGTCGGTGACGCCGGCCTTGCACACGCCGCTGATGTCCGAGACCAACGCCATCTCCTCGGTCATCGTGGTCGGCGCGCTGCTCTCGGTCGGCGTCGCCGTGGTCGACAGCGGCTCGACGTTCGCGCGCGTGGTCGGCTTCGTCGCGCTCACTCTCGCCTCGGTCAACATTTTCGGCGGTTTCTGGGTCACCGAGCGCATGCTCGCGATGTACAAGAAGAAGGGCTGACGGACCGTGAACGCCAACCTCGCCGCCCTCCTCTATCTCGTCGCCGGCATCCTGTTCATCCTGGCCTTGCGCGGCCTCTCGTCGCCCGCATCCTCGCGCCAGGGCAACCGCTTCGGCATGATCGGCATGGCGATCGCGGTCGTGACCACGCTGGCCTTGAAGCCGCCGTCCGGCGCGATCTCCTGGCTCTTGATCGTTGTCGCAATCGCGATCGGCGGCAGCCTCGGCGTCTGGCGCGCCCGCACCATCAAGATGACGGCGATGCCGCAGCTGGTGGCGATGTTCCACTCGCTGGTCGGCCTCGCGGCCGTGCTCGTCGCCGCCGGCGCGCTCTATGCGCCCGACGCGTTCGGCATCGCCGAGGGCCTGGGCATCCACCCGGCGAGCATCATCGAAATGTCGCTCGGCCAGGCCATCGGGGCGGTCACCTTCACCGGGTCGATCATCGCCTTCCTCAAGCTCGACGGGCGCATGTCCGGCGCGCCGATCCTTCTGCCGCAGCGGCACGTCGTCAACGGCGGCCTCGGGGTCGCCCTGATCGTCCTGATCGCGATCTTCTACGCCACCCAGTCGGCCGTCCTGTTCTGGCTGATCGCGCTCGTCTCGCTCGCGCTCGGCGTCCTGCTCATCATCCCGATCGGCGGCGCCGACATGCCGGTCGTCATCTCGATGCTGAACTCCTATTCCGGCTGGGCGGCGGCGGGCATCGGCTTCACCCTCGGCAACCTCGCCCTCATCATCACCGGCGCCCTCGTCGGCTCGTCGGGCGCGATCCTATCCTACATCATGTGCAAGGGCATGAACCGCTCGTTCGTCGCCGTCATCCTCGGCGGCTTCGGCGGCGAGGTGGCGGCGAAGGCCGGCAAGGAGACGAGGCCCGTCAAGCAGGGTTCCGCCGAGGACGCGGCCTACATGATGAAGAACGCCTCGAAGATCATCATCGTGCCCGGCTACGGCATGGCGGTCGCGCAGGCGCAACACTCGTTGCGCGAGATGGCCGACCTCCTCAAGAAGGAGGGCGTCGAGGTCAAATACGCGATCCATCCGGTCGCGGGCCGCATGCCGGGCCACATGAACGTGCTGCTCGCCGAGGCGAACGTGCCCTACGACGAAGTGTTCGAACTCGACGACATCAACAACGAGTTCCCCCAGGCCGACGTCGCCTACGTGATCGGCGCCAACGACATCACGAACCCGGCCGCCAAGACCGACCCGAAGTCGCCGATCTACGGCATGCCGATCCTCGACGTCGACAAGGCGAAGACGGTGCTGTTCGTCAAGCGCGGCATGGGCTCGGGTTACGCCGGCGTCGAGAACGAGCTCTTCTTCCGCGACAACACGCTGATGCTGTTCGGCGACGCCAAGAAGATGACCGACGCCATCGTCAAGGCGCTGCAGCACTGAGAGGCGCGCGCCCGGCCGGTCTCCCACAAGCGCGCGGGGAGGCGCGGCCGACAAGCGCCCGACAGTCGGGGCAACCATTTTCATTCCGGAATTAAGCGTTTTCAACGCTTTGCGGCAGCATTTCCAGCCGACCCGAGACCACCCTGCCCTTTGCCGTTCGCGCCGACCCGACGAGCTCGCCAAGAGCGCGCGCCCCAAACGGCGCGGGGCCGGTCCAGCGAAACGCATCGCGCCGGCCAAGAAGCCGAGGCGCCGGCGCCAAGCCGAGGCGGCGCCGACCGCGCATCCATGCCAACTCGTTGCAAGGCTTGCCCATTGCCATTTTGAGCCTTTTCAATGGTTTAGCGCAGAGGGACGTAACCGGGGCGAATTTCCGGGCGGCGTTAGCTTGGGGCGGGCCTGACGAGGGTTGCGAGATCGGGGATTTCGGGGCCTGGAATGGCGAGGCGAGCGCCGAGATAGTCGAAGAAGGGGATTTTGAGCTTCCTGCAGGTCTTGGCGAGCCCGAGCATGACGTCGCGGGCGTCGCGGCCTCTGTCGCTGAGGGTCCCGCCGGAGATTTTGCGCTTGGTGACGAAGACGCGGATGTCGTTTTCCGAGGCGTTGGTGTGCAGCGGAATATGGGGATGGTCGAGGACGCGCAAGAGATCGTCCTTGAGGCGAAAGAGGCGCCTGAGCAGGCTGTCGAGGGTGGCGTAGCCGGTTCTGGAGCGGTTGAAGATGCGGTCGAACTGCGCCCGCAAACGCTCGGCTTTCTCGAGGCTCGGGGCGAGCTTGTATTCTTTTAAGGCGCGATAGAACCACCAGATCATGCGCCGTGCGACCTCGATCGCGTTGCGCTGCTTGTCGTTGGCGGGGATGAGCTTGTGGACCAGGCGTTCGGCGTGCACCCAGCACAAGGCGTGTTCGCCGACGCGGAACTGGCCGGCGCCGTCTGACACGACGATGGCTTGGCCGAGCAGGCCTTGCTCGCGAACGGCGCCCCACAGAGCACCCTCGCTGGCGACCCGCACCGGATCGGGGGTGATCCTGAGATCGGCGAATCCGAGCGCGTTCAGATGGCTCGTCCAGTCTTCGTGAGACGCAAAAAGCCGCGTCGGATGGCCCGCGAGCGTGTCGATGAGGCTGAGGCTCAGATTGCAAGCCCGCATGTAGACGAGCGCCGCCTCGTTGACCACGTAAGAGGCCGCGCCGCCCAGGAGATTGCGCAGGAACGCCAGGCGGGACTTGCTCGGGCCGGTTCGAAACGTGGTGAAGCTGTCGGAACCGATCTGGGTCGTCACGCCGCTCTTGCCTCGATGGCGGGCGCCGGTGTCGTCGACCGTGACGAAGGAAGCGCTGCTCAATCCGGTCTTCAGCACCTCGGCGTCCTCAGCGCGGAACGTCTCGAGCTTGGCGGCCAGCAGGCGCACCACCTGGCGTTTCGAAATCACCACGCCGACGCCGTTCAGCAGCGCCAGAATCCGCTCGCAGGTCATCTGTCCCTGAAAGTGCAGCATCAAGATCAGGCGCTGAAGATGCGGGCCATAGCCACCGACGATCCCGGGATCGAGCGGCGCGATCAGAGTCTTCCCATCCGGCGTTTGCCAGCGCTCGCGCCGATAGCGGGTCACCAAAGGATTCAGAACCAAGTCCTGAACGACGATCTCTTCGTAGCCCTTGTGGCGGGAACCCGATGGCGCGTCGACCTTCACCTCGATGGTTTGCGTGACCGTCAGCTTGTCCAGGTTGCTGCCGCGCCGCTGCGTCGACCGCCCGCCCTTGGGCGCGTTCGCTTGCGAATCCGGTCGGTCCGTCGCCTTGTCCATCCCCGAGGGTTTCTGCGGCGGCCGCGGCGGCAGTTTCTTCAATCGCGCCAGTTCGTCCTTGACCGCCTGATGCTCGACCCTCAGCTTGGCCAACGCCCCGCTCACCTTCTCGTACTCCGCCTGAAAGCGGGTCACTTCGCCAATCAAAGTGCGAACCAGGCCGATGAGCTCGGCCGGCGTCATGCGCTCAAGCGGATCACCCAAATCAACGGACATCCCCAGCTTAAATCATACTTTCCGACGCTTGACTCCCCCCTTCCGCCCGGAAATTTGCCCCGATTACAGAGGGACGTAACCGGGGCGAATTTCCGGGCGGCGTTAGCTTGGGGCGGGCCTGACGAGAGTTGCGAGATCGGGGATTTCGGGGCCTGGAATGGCGAGGCGAGCGCCGAGATAGTCGAAGAAGGGGATTTTGAGCTTCCTGCAGGTCTTGGCGAGCCCGAGCATGACGTCGCGGGCGTCGCGGCCTCTGTCGCTGAGGGTCCCGCCGGAGATTTTGCGCTTGGTGACGAAGACGCGGATGTCGTTTTCCGAGGCGTTGGTGTGCAGCGGAATATGGGGATGGTCGAGGACGCGCAAGAGATCGTCCTTGAGGCGAAAGAGGCGCCTGAGCAGGCTGTCGAGGGTGGCGTAGCCGGTTCTGGAGCGGTTGAAGATGCGGTCGAACTGCGCCCGCAAACGCTCGGCTTTCTCGAGGCTCGGGGCGAGCTTGTATTCTTTTAAGGCGCGATAGAACCACCAGATCATGCGCCGTGCGACCTCGATCGCGTTGCGCTGCTTGTCGTTGGCGGGGATGAGCTTGTGGACCAGGCGTTCGGCGTGCACCCAGCACAAGGCGTGTTCGCCGACGCGGAACTGGCCGGCGCCGTCTGACACGACGATGGCTTGGCCGAGCAGGCCTTGCTCGCGAACGGCGCCCCACAGAGCACCCTCGCTGGCGACCCGCACCGGATCGGGGGTGATCCTGAGATCGGCGAATCCGAGCGCGTTCAGATGGCTCGTCCAGTCTTCGTGAGACGCAAAAAGCCGCGTCGGATGGCCCGCGAGCGTGTCGATGAGGCTGAGGCTCAGATTGCAAGCCCGCATGTAGACGAGCGCCGCCTCGTTGACCACGTAAGAGGCCGCGCCGCCCAGGAGGGTTTCTGCGGCGGCCGCGGCGGCAGTTTCTTCAATCGCGCCAGTTCGTCCTTGACCGCCTGATGCTCGACCCTCAGCTTGGCCAACGCCCCGCTCACCTTCTCGTACTCCGCCTGAAAGCGGGTCACTTCGCCAATCAAAGTGCGAACCAGGCCGATGAGCTCGGCCGGCGTCATGCGCTCAAGCGGATCACCCAAATCAACGGACATCCCCAGCTTGAATCATACTTTCCGACGCTTGACTCCCCCCTTCCGCCCGGAAATTTGCCCCGATTACTGAAACCCTTGATAAGGCCCTGGCGATGCTCATAGGCGCGCCGCGCGATATTGGAGGTCACGCCAGTATAGAGCGTGCCGTTTGGACGGTTCGTGACTATGTAGACCCAGCCGCCGCGCATAGTTTACCATATTCTTACGCCGAAGGCGCTGACAAAGACGTGGATGGCCGGGCTACCCCCGGATCACAGTCCGGGGGCGGCCATGACGCGCCCCTCCCGACTGCCCCATGGCTGGAATGGCGGACAATCCGAAGCGCACGGGCGTCGCGGACGAGGCGCACTATCAGTTCCTCGTCCAGCTTCTCCCAGCGGTAGAGAAATATCCGAAAAGCCACAAGTTCGCTCTCGGCTTGCCCGCCGGCGGCGCCTGGGCCGCGCAACTCGCGGAGAAGACCGCCGAAGGGAATGCCAGCATTCTGCTCGTGCCCGCATGTCAAGACATTGGATCTGATCAAGATCACCCCGTCGGACGCAGGCGGCTCGTCGCCGGCCTTTTTCCGCGAGGCCGGCATGCTATTGTCGGGCGCGGTGACCGGAGCGCTCGATGGCGTCGCTAGCGCAACTTCCCGAACTCGTCGGCTTCTTCAGCTATTCGCGCGAGGACGACGAGGCGTTCCGGCGTTCGCTCTCGGCCTTACGCGACGCCATCCAGCGCGACCTCAGCGCGCAGCTTGGGCGCACCAAGTGGAATTTCCGCCTGTGGCAGGACCAGGAAGCCATCGCTCCCGGCAAGATGTGGGAATCGCAAATTGCGGAGGCGGTCGAGGAGGCCGTGTTCTTCATCCCGATTGTCACGCCGCGCGCCGTCACCAGCAAGCATTGCAAGTTCGAGTTCGAATTGTTCCTCGTGCGAGAGCGCGCGCTGGGCCGCAACGATCTCGTCTTCCCGATCCACTACATTCTGGTTCCCGCCTTGCTGGACGAGGCGAAGTGGCGGGACGATCCGGTGTGTCGATCGTCGCCAAACGCCAATATGTCGACTGGCGCGGCTACCGCAACGTGTCCGTCAATACGCCCGCCTTCAGGAAAGCGATCGATCGCTTTTGCGGGAAGATCGCGGAGACTCTGCGGGAGCCCTGGACCTCACCGGAAGAGCTCGGCCAGTTGGAGGCCGAGCGTCACCTAGAAACTCGTGCGCCGACGACCGTGACCGCCCCCGCGCCGGCGCGGGAAAAGGAAGAAAGTCGTGCGCTGGCGAACGTGACCGCCCTCACGGCAACGCAGGAGCGCGCTCTCGAGGCCGGCAACTCCTTCAAGGAGTGCGCCGATGGTCCGGAAATGATCGTCGTGCCGGCGGGGCGTTTCCTGATGGGCTCGCCCGCGGGTCAAGGCTTTGACCACGAGCGCCCGGCGCAAGAGGTGACGATCGCAAAGCCCTTCGCGTTGGCGAAGTTCGCGCTGACGTTCGACGAGTGGGACGCCTGCGCCGCCCATGGCGGTTGCCGTTCGGACGTGAGCGATAGCGGTTGGGGGCGCGGCCGGCGGCCGGTGATCAACGTGAGCTGGGACGACGCGCAGGCTTATGTCAAATGGCTCGCCAGGATCACCGGCAAGGCGTATCGGCTGCTTTCCGAGGCCGAGTACGAATTTGCGGCGCGCGCCGGGACCCGGACGGCCTATCCCTGGGGCGACGAAATCAAGCTGAACGGCAAGCCCATGGCCAATTGCGACGGCTGCGGCAGCCAATGGGATGGAATGAAAACGGCGCCCGTCGGCTCATTCGCCGCGAACGCTTTTGGTCTCTACGACATGGTCGGCAACGTCTGGGAGTGGACGGAGGATTGCTGGCACGAGTACCAAGGCGCGCCGGCCGACAGCACGCCATGGACGAGCGGCGATTGCAGACGCCGCGTCGTCCGCGGCGGTTCCTGGTTCGACGTTCCGGGGGTCCTCCGCTCGGCGTACCGCGGCGGGGTCGTCACCGTCCTCCGGAACGACCTCCTCGGCTTCCGGGTCGCCCGGACGCTTACCCCTTAAATCTTGATCTCTTTGCCCCCTGGGGTCCAGGGGCGAAGCCCCTGGCATTTGGTATACATGACGAGACCTTTGGCCTCTCGACGGGGAAAGCGCATGAGGCTCATTACAACGCTTGGCCTTGGCGTCTGTTTGGCGATGAGCCACGGGACCGGCGCGGGCGTCGCGCAAACGACGGGCGCCGCGCCGGACTGCTGCGGCCTGGCCCCGGTTCACGACTACTCCCAGAAATCGATGGTCGGAACAGCGGTGAATTCCGCCAGCTCCTCCGTCTACTTCACCGGGTTCAGAGGGAACGTATCGGAGATCTACTATCCGACCGTCGACACGTTAGCCGCATCGAACATGGAATTTTTGGTCGGCGGCACTGCCAGGACCTTTCTCGACGAGGAGAAGAATCAAAGCTGGACGGTCACCCGACCCGACCCCAGATCCATGCGCTGGCAGGCGGTGATCGGCAACGCCGGCCACAATTGGCGGATAACCAAGTCGATCTTCGCCGATCCTTCGAACAACACGTTGATTCAGCAGACAACTTTCGAGGCTCTCAACGGCAAGACGGTCGGGGATTTCAACCTTTATCTTCTCTACAAGCCATATCTCAAGAACGTCGCGGCGAACAACAGCGCGATGACGGCGGTCTCGGGCGGAAGCACCTATTTGATCGCCAGCAGCGGCGACGGCTCCGAATTCTCCGCTTTGGGCGCTTCGCTCGCCTGGAACGTGCAGAACAACGTCACCATGGTGTCGAACGGCTATACCGGAGTGAACGACGGCTGGCAGGATCTCTATGTGAACAATCCGAACCCCTTTACCATGCGGTGGGCCTATAACTCCGCGCCAAACGGCAATGTCGCCCAGATGGGCTGGCTCAACACTGCGGGCAATTTGTCAACCAGCATCACCTTCACAGTGGCTGTCGGCTTCGGAGCGACGCAGGCCGACGCCATCGCCGCCGTCAGCAACACGCTCGGCGAGGATGTCTCCACCCAGCAGAGCCTCTATGACAACGCCTGGCACAGCTACGCCGCCGGGCTCAGCACCCAGAACGGGATGGCCGACGACCAGTACTATCTGTCGGCGATGACGCTCAAGACCATGCAGGACAAGAGCAACGGCGCGATGATCGCCGGGATCGGGACTCCTTGGGGTTTCGCCTCAGGCGACGAAAACTTGGGCTACCACCTCGTCTGGTCGCGCGACATGTTCAAATTCGCCAACGCTCTCATCACGGCCGGAGATAGCGCATCCGCCGCCAGCGCAGTGACCTGGCTTTTCAACAACGATATAAACCCCGCCGGCGGCCGCTTCCCGCAAAACGCCTTCGTAAGCGGGACCCCCTATAGAAACCGCGTGCAAATGGATGAACAGGCGATGCCGATCATTCTGGCCTACCGCCTGGGTCCCACGGTCTACGATCCGTTGTGGCCGCAGCTCAAGGTCATCGCGAACTATATCTTCCACAACGGCCCATGGACCGAGCAGGAACGCTGGGAGGAAACCAGCGGCTATTCGCCGTCAACCATAGCCGCCGAAATCGCCGGGCTGGTCGACGCCGCGCAGATCGCCCTCGAAAACAACGATGCCGCGGATGCGGCGAACTGGCTCAACGCCGCGGACTATTGGCAGCAGAACGTGACCGGCTGGACCTATACCAGCCAGGGCTGCCCAAACGTCAATTGGAATTGCAATGGCGCCTCGATGTATATGCGCATAAACACGTCCCCTGCTCAAGGCGCCTCGCCGCCCGGCGGCTGGAATCCGACCAGCAATCCGAATCCGAGTATGATGATCAATATCAACAATAATGGGGGGCCCCATCGAGCGATCGACATCATCGACGGCGGGTTTCTCGAGCTCGTCCGAATGGGCGTCAAACGGCCGAACGACCCGACCATCACGAGCAGTCTTGCCGCCTATGACAACGTCATCGAGCAGACGATCGGCGCGAGCGCCTACCCGGCCTGGTTCCGCTATAATTTTGACGGCTACGGGGAAACCAACGCCGGCGGTCCTTTCCAGGACGGCGTGCAGGGCCGCGGCAGGTTGTGGCCGATCTTCGACGCCGAGCGCGGCAATTATGCGATCGCGGCGACGGGAAACGGCGCCGCCGGGGCGCCTTACTTGGCGGCGTTGAAGGCCTTCTCGACGCCTCAGGGCTTCATCTCCGAGCAGATTTGGAGCCCGACCGCCACCCTGCCCGCCGACGCTGACACCCCTTCCGGCTGGACCGTGGCTGTTCCTCCCGGCCAGACGCCCGGCGGCGTCACCGGCTCCATGGAGCCGGTCAATTGGGCGCAGGGGGAATACATCAATCTGCTGGCTGATATCGCCGCCGGCAAGGTGCTCGATATCCCGCAGGCTGTCTGCTCGAGGTACTACGCCTGCGTTTTGACGCCGGCGCGCGGCCAGATCGAGGTCGATATCAATGTCAATGCAACGACGCAGTGGGGCCAGTACATGTATGTGACAGGCGACACGGGCGCGCTCGGCAATTGGAACACGAACCTCGGCCTTCCTGTCGACTCGGCGAGCTATCCGGTGTGGAAGAATGCGATCAACCTCGCCGCCGGCAGCGCCATTCAATACAAATATTACCGAAAGAATCCGGACGGCAGCGTCACCTGGGAATGCTACCCGGACAGCAGCAACTGCAACGGCAACCGGTCGCTGACCGTGCCGTCTTCTGGGCCGTTCTCTCTGAACGATACGGTCAGCTGGAATTGAGGAACTAAGCTACGGGAGTAGAAAAGGCCGGGAATGTCGGACCCCGATCGTCTGGCGCAGCGCGGCCAAGCCTACCTGACAAACCCCAAGGGCTTTGGCTGAAGGCGACGTCAGCTCGAACGGCCCGTCGCCTCGTCGAGCGAACCGGCTCGACGCCGGTGACGAAGGAGGCCGCGGGGCTCAGGAGGAAGATCGCGGGGCCGACCATCTCCTCGACCGTCGCCATCCGCCCGATCGGCGTTTCGCGCTCGAAAATCTTGCGCTGCTCGGCGACTCCGGCCGCAGATTTTTCGCGAGCATGGTTTGCAATGACGGACAATTCGAAGCGCACGGGCGCCGCGCTCGAGGCGCGTTATCAGTTCCTGCTATGGCTTCTCCCGCGGGACAGGCGCCTGCCCCACGGGCGGCTTGAGGATTTAGACAGGTCGAAAAAGCCGCGCGGCGCGACGAGACTCAGCCCTGGGCCGTCATTGCGAGCGGAGCGAAGCAATCCAGCGGTCGCGCAGCGAGCCGGGCGGCACAAACGTGCCAAGGGCGGCGTTGCAGCGGGTTGCGACGCTTAACGGGGGTCAGCGGCGCGACGCGCGGCTCGAGCCGAACTCGCCTCCGGCGCAGCCCCGCGCCGAGGCTGGATTGCTTCGCTCCGCTCGCAATGACGAGTGCGGCGTTTACTGGTTGAGCGCCTCGCACAGGTCGAGCCAGTCGGGTATTGCGGTGGTATCGGGTGATCCACGCTTTCCAGAAAAAATCCAAGTCGGGCGTCAAGACCCCCAGGCGGAAATCGTGGTCATCCGCGAGCGGCTGAGACGATTGAGGGAGGCGCTGCAATGACCGACGACTTCGAACTCGTGCGCGGCAGCGGCAACGTCTACCACGACATCGGCCGTCCGAACGCCGGCCTCGAGCAGGCGCGGGCGTTCGTCGCCGCGGCGATCGTTCGCAACCTCGACGCCCGGAATCTCTCGACGCGCGACGCCGAGAAGCTGACCGGCGTCTCGCATTCCGAGTTCTCGCGCATGCGCAACGCGCAACTGCGGTGCTTCACGCTCCACCGCATGATCGCGATTCTCGGCAAGCTCGATGCGGATGTCGAGGTGGAAGTCTCCATCAAGACGAGGAACCATGCCGGGCGCCCCGCGCCGCGCGCGGCTTGAGGCCCTTGGCATGTCGAAAGAACCGCGGCGCGAGGGGCCTGCGGGAGGCGGCCGAGACGGTCGCCGCCGATGGCCCGGGCGGGGACGGGCGAAGACGTCGCGGGCCTCGTCACTTTCCTCGCCAGCGACGACGCCGCCTATATCACCGGTCAGACGATCAACGTCGATGGCGGCTTGATCGTGTCGTGACGAAATTACCCGAGTCCGACGTCCCCTCACGCCTTCGGGACCGCCATGCCGCGCTTGACCGCCTCGCGCCCGCCGATCGCCGCCAGCCAGCGGGTCACCGACGGCGACGCCTCGATGATCGGGCCGAGCACGGGCTTGACGGATGTCGTGCCGGCGAACGTCCATGGATAGGCGGCGATGTCGGCGATGGTGTAGTCGTCGCCCGCGAGATAGGCGTTCTCCACGAGCCGGCGCTCCATCACGTTGATGAGCCGCCCGCACTCCTCGGTGAAGCGCTCGATCGCCAACGCCGATTTCTCCGTCGAGCGGATGGCGAAGAAGCCGAGCTGGCCGAAAAACGGGCCGATGCCGCCAATTTGCCAGCTGACCCACTCGAGCGCCCTGTAGCGTTGCGGGCCGTGGCTCGCGAGCAGGCGGCCGGTCTTCTCGGCGAGATAGATGAGGATCGCCGCGCTCTCGAACACCGAGAGCGGCCCGCCGGGCCCGTCGGGATCGACGATCGCCGGGATCTTGGCGTTGGGCGAAATCTTCAAAAACGCCGGGTCGAACTGCTCCTGCCTGCCGATGTTGACCGGATGGACCGCATAGGGCAGCCCGACCTCCTCGAGCATGATCGACGCCTTGCGTCCGTTCGGCGTCCCCCAGGTGTAAAGCTCGATCATTCCCAACGCTCCTTCCCCCCGTGGCGCCTTTCGCCCGGCCCATGCCCATTTAGGCGGCCGCCAGCGAAATTGCATGGGGCGCTCCGCATTGCTGTTGCGCGGCGCATCCGCTACCACCCGACGCCAGGGGATCACTTCAGGTTGACGAACATGGCCCGGCGCCCGCACCCCTAGGGCGTCGTTTACGCCGCCCGTCTTTCGGCGGGCTATGGGGCGGTCGCCCTTCCCCATTCCGCTAACGCTCCATGGGGGAGGATAAGGCCAGGCGCCGGCCTTCTCCTCCCCTGCGCTTGCAAAGCGCGCGGGAGGGGGACCACGCGAAGCGTGGTGGAGGGGGAAGGTAAAACCACCTTAATCTGAGCGATTGCCCTGCCACGCGAGCCCTTTCTCCAGCCAAAAAGCTGTCCATGTCCGCCATGCCGCCAACGGCCAGAGCCCGCGCCGGCGCCGGTTCGCTCAAGCGCGAGCTCGCCGCCACCCTGGCCCTGAGCTGGCCGCTCGTTCTCGCCAACGTCGCCGTCAACGTGATGACGGCGACCGACTTCATGATGCTCGGCTGGCTGTCCTCGCACGCGCTCGCCGCCGGCGCCCTCGGATTCTATCTTTATCAGCCGCCGTTCCTCATCGGCATCGGCGTGGTCGCGGCGCTCTCGCCGATCTCCGCCGCGAAGATCGGCGCCGGCGAGGACCCGGCGGCGCTGAGGCGCGCGACCCATCAGGCGCTGCTCTCGGCCCTCATCATCAGCATCGTCGCCTGGATCGGGCTGTCGCAGACGGCGTCGATCCTGACCGCGATCGGCGAGCCGCCCGATCTCGCGCGCGACGCCGGAATCTACATGCGCGGCTTTCAGTGGGGTCTGGCGCCGAACCTGATGTTCTTCGCCGCCCGCTCGGTCTTCGCCGCGCTCGAGCGTCCGCGCCCTGCCCTGGTCGTCGGCCTGATTGCGGTCGCCTCAACGCGCTCGCCAATTACGCGCTGATCTTCGGCAAGTTCGGCATGCCCGCGCTCGGGATCATCGGCTCGGGCGTGGCGACCACGCTCGCGCAGACGCTGATGCTCGCGCTCCTCGTCGCCTTTTCGCTGATCGACCCGCGCATGCGGGCCTTGCGGCTCTTCGCGCTCCCCTGGCGGCCCGCTCGGCGCGAGTTTCTCGCGCTCTGGCGCCTCGGCCTGCCGATCGGGGCGATGATTGCCGCCGAGGTCGGCGTCTTCTCCGCCGCGACGCTGGTCATGGGGCTGATCGGCCGGGCGACGCTCGAGGCGCATACGATCGCGCTCCAGATCGCCTCGCTCGCCTTCATGGTTCCGCTCGGCCTCGGACAGGCGGCGACGGTCCGAGTCGGCCACGCTTTTGGCGCGCGCGACCCACTCGCCATTGGGCGCGCCGGCTCATCCGCGTTCGGCCTCACCGTCGCGTTCGGCCTGCTCTCCGCCGCGACGATGATCGGCGCGCCGCGCCTGCTCATCGCGCCCTTCATGGCGGTCGACGCGCCGCAGAACGCGGACGCCGTCGAGATCGCCGTCGCCTTGTTGAGGATCGCCGCGATCTTCCAGATCTTCGACGCGAGCCAGACGACGCTCGCGGCATGCTGCGCGGCCTGCACGACTCGCGCTGGCCGCTCGCCATCGCGATCGTCGGCTATTGGGCGATCGGCGCCCCCGTCGGCGTCGCGCTCGGCTTCGCCACCCCGCTCGGCGGGGTCGGCGTCTGGATCGGGCTTGCGACCGGCCTCGCCGTCGTCGCCGTCCTCCTGGCGATGCGCTGGCTCGGCAAGGCGCGGCGGGGGTTTCTCGCTGCCGTGCCGACTCACGGGGCGAAAACGGCGGTCAGCGCCAATTCGGGGTCGGAGAGATCCGAGACGACGTCGTAGTGGTTGCGCTGCGGCGCGCGCACGCATTTCGTCGTCGCGCCGAGGCCGGTCCAGATGTTGGCGATGAGTTCGCTCTGGCGCAAGAACTCCGGCCGCTCGTCGGCCCCGACCCAGGCGATCAGCGCAAGGCCCGGCCAGGGCGTCGCCAGCGCCGGGCTTTCGGCCGCGGCTTCCTGCTCGTCGAGGCGCAGCGTCTCGTTCAGGCGAGTCTTCAGGAGAGGGCGAAGGTCGAAGAACCCGCCGATCGCGACGATGCGCTCGAGCCGCCTCCGTTCGGCTTCGGCGAGCGGACCGTCGATGCACCCCATTCGCGCGGCGAGCTGGCCGCCGGAGCAATGCCCGGCGAGTACGATCGGTCCGGGAACCCGAGACGCCGCGAAGCCAATCGCGCGGGCGATCTGGCGCGCGATGTCGCGGAGGCGGACCTCGGGCGCCAGACCATGGCTCGGCACGGCGACGCTCCATCCGCGCCGCATCGCCCCCTCTGCGAGATGCGACCAGAACGACCTGTCGAACCGCATCCAGTAGCCGCCGTGGACGATGACGGCGAGGCCCTTCGCGGCGCCGTCCGGGTGGAACAGGTCGAGCCGCTCGCGTTTGCTCCCGCCATAGGCGAGGCCGAGCTCGGCGCGCCCCGCGGCCCGGCGCACCGAGCAAAACTCCGCCGCCCGCGCCGCCCAGATCTTGGGGAACAAATCGGCTTCGGCGATATAAGACGCGGTGGCGTAGGCGTCGTCCCAATCGACAATCATGGAGCGTGTCCGCCCGCGGTTCGGGCCTCGTCTAAGAACCCGAACCATAGCCGCAAATTTGGCGGAAAGAGAGCGCCGTTTGACGCCGGTTCGCGCCCGGCGCCAGAATAACGCGGCGAGATTGACCGAGATCACGGGCGGCGCGACGCGAACCCGCTGAAGAATGCCTTCCATGCCCCAGCAAACAGAGTTTCTCGTCATCGACGTCGACACCGGAATCGACGACGCGCTGGCGCTGCTCTACGCCTGCGCCGAGCCGCATGCGCATGTCCTCGGCGTGTCCACGACGGTCGGCAACGTCAGCCTCCAGGATGCGACCCGCAACACCCGCGCGGTCCTGGCGCTGGCGGGACGGAGCGACATTCCCGTCTGGCCGGGAGCCGGGACGCCGCTCTCCAACTTCGCGGCCGACGCGAGAGCGGTTCATGGCGAAACCGGCCTCGGCTATGCGGTCCTGCCGGAGCCGCCCGAGCCCGCGCACGTCGCTCACGCCGTCGACGCCATCGTCGGCGCCGCTCATGCGCATGCGGGACGGCTCATCCTCGTCGCGACCGGACCCCTGACCAACATCGCGCTCGCGGTCATGCGCGAGCCCGAGCTTCCCCGCCTCCTCAAGCGGTTCGTCATCATGGGCGGCGCCTACCGCGAGCCGGGCAACGTCACGCCATGCGCGGAATTTAACATCTGGCACGATCCGGAGGCCGCGCGCATCGTCTTCCGCGCCTTCGGCGGCCCGGGCGGAACGCCGGTGGTGGCGATCGGGCTCGACGTCACGCACAAGACGAGCTTCGACTCGACCGACCTCGCCGCGCTCGCGACCCGCGCGGCCGGACAGCCGCTCGCCCCGGCGCTGACCCGCTTTATCGAGGACGCCTCACGCCATTATTTCGACAGGATGGAGAAGCGCAGCGGGAAGCGGATCCTCATCATGCACGACCCGCTGGCGCTCGCCGTCGCCCTCGACCCGACGCTGGTCGCGACGCGCCGGGTGGCCGTCGACGTCGAGACGGCCGGGCGTCTCACGATCGGCGCGACGATCGCCGACTGGCGCGAAAACTGGGCCCGTCTCGCCAACAGCGAGGTCGCCGTCACGGTCGACGCCGAACGTTTCCGCAAGATGTTTTTCGACGCGATGGTTCGGCTGGCGGAAAACCGGGGCCGCTCGTAGAGCCCTCACCCCGGACCTCTCCCGCGAGCGGAGAGGGGGCGTTACCCTTCTCCCGCTTGCGGGAGAAGGTGGCCGCGCAGCGCGGCCGGATGACGGCATACAGCGGCCGAATGAGGGGTCTTGACGCTACCGCCGCTCGTCGTCCGGCGTCGTTAGCCCTTCGCCGCCCGGGCGCGTTCGACGCCTTCCATGACGAGCTTGCGCGCCTCTTCGGCGTCGCCCCAGCGAATGATCTTGACCCACTTGTTGGGCTCGAGATCCTTGTAATGGCCGAAAAAATGCTCGATCTGGCGCAAGGTGATCTCCGGCAGATCGGAATAGTTTTCGATATGCGCGTAGCGCTGGGTCAGCTTGGCCGACGGGACCGCGAGCAGCTTCTCGTCGCCGCCGTGCTCGTCTTCCATAAGTAGCACGCCGACGATCTTGCAACTCATGATCGCGCCGGGCGCGATCGCCGAGTGTTGGCGACGATGACGTCACACGGATCGCCGTCCTCCGACAGCGTGTGCGGGATGAAGCCGTAATTGCCGGGATAGCGCATCGACGTATAGAGGAAGCGGTCGACCACCAGCGCGCCGCTTTCCTTGTCCATCTCGTACTTGATCGGCTCGCCGCCGATCGGCACCTCGATCACGACGTTGACGTCATGCGGCGCATTCTCGCCGGTCCGGACAGCGTTCAAGTTCAAGGTCGTCGCTCCGCGTTGTCACCGCCCTTCGGCCCGGAATCGGCCGGCGGCGTCGTTCCGCCTTATAGGAGCAGCGGCGGCTCAGCCAAAGCCGAAAGCGACGCGCTGGCGTTCTTGACCGCCGAAAGTCTCATGCGCGCGCCGCACGATGCGGCCGCCGAGCCGGCGGTAAAAGCCGAGCGCCCGCTCGTTGTCGGCGAGCGCCCAGACGACCAACGTGCCGTATCCGTGACCGGCGAGATCCTTGCGCGCCGCCTCGAACATACGCCGCCCGAAACCGCAGCCCTGACATTCCGGCGCGAGATAGAGCTCGAAGATTTCGCCGCCGAAACCGAGAGCCGGCACGCGATTGCGCCCGTAGCTGACGTAGCCGACCACCGCCTCGTCGAATTCGAGCACCAGGAGGGGCGTACGGCGTTGGATCGCCGTCCGCCACCAGGCCGGGCCACGCCGGGCGATCATCCGCTCGAGCTCCCGGCCCGGGATGACGCCGCGATAGGCTTCGCGCCAGGCGGAGTCGTGCACCGAGGCGATGCCGCTTTCGTCGCCCGGTCGCGCGGGGCGAATGGAGATGACCGTTTCGACCATGAAAGTGATGTTAGAGCCGCGCCTATGCAAACCGCAAGATCTTGACATGAGGCCTTAAGAACTTTTTTGCTCGCGCCGGTTTCGGCCTCCAAGTCGGCGGACTTGCGCCGGAATTTCAGGCCAATCGCGGTACAATCCGCGCCGAGAATCGGACCCGGGAGCTTTAAGTCGATGACGCAGCGATCTTCGTGGGCGCGCCTGATGTTCGCCGCCGCCGTTGTCGCCGCCGCGCTCGGGCTTTCCGTCGGCGCCCGCGCCGACGTGCTGCACGCGAGCTATCGCGTCTCCCTCATCGGCCTGCCGATCGGCGCGGCCAATCTCAACGCGGAGCTCAGCCCGACCAGCTATTCAATTCGCGCCGACGCCAAGCTGACGGGCCTCGCGAGGCTCTTCGCCAACGCCCGCGGCGCTTCGGCCGGTCAGGGTTCGATCGTCGGGGGCCATGTCTCGCCGGCCACGTTCGCGACCATCGCGGCCAGTTCGCAAATGACCCGGACCATCCGCATGGCGATCGCCGGCAATGCGGTGACCGGCGTCGACATCGCCCCGCCGTTCGAGGACAAGCCCGACCGCGTGCCGCTCGGCCCCCATGACGAGCAGAATGTCGTCGATCCGGTCGGCGCCGTCGTCTTTCCCGCCCCAGCCTCGGGACCGATGGTCTCGCCCGCCGCCTGCAACCGCAAGATTCCGATCTTCGACGGCTACACCCGGTTCGACATCGATCTCACCTACGTCGGCGAACGCATCGCCAAGGCCAAGGGCTACGACGGCCCAGTAGCGGTCTGCGCCGCCCGCTACGTGCCGATCGCGGGCCATAGCCGCAACCGGCCGGCGACCAAATTCATGGCCGACAACAAGGATCTCGAAGTCTGGCTCGCGCCGATCGCGCGCGACCACGTGCTGATCCCCTTCCGGGTCTCGGCAAGGACCATGATCGGGACGACCGTGATCGAGGCGTCGGAATTCCGGGTGGACGAGAAGTAGCGGGATAAGCGCTAGCCAAAGATATTTGAAATTTCAGGACGGTGGCGCGAGCAGGTGCGTGGGGTATCCGAGGATGGTTGAGACGCGCCGGGTCTGGCGATCGGAATAGATGAAGGCGGGTCCCTCGATGCGATAGTTGCCCTTCCAATCGATGACGAAGGAGGTATCATTTTCTTCGATGTGGACGGGTTCCGGGTCGCCGTCGCGGGCCAGCCTTGCGGCGAGTTGATCGGACGGGTCGAGCAGCCAGGCGTCGCCGGTTTCGGTAGAGAACAGGACCAGCTGACCAACAGTGACGACGCGCCCATGGCGGTCAGCCGCCCGACGCTGGATGGAGCGGACCTCCTCGACGAGGCGAAAGCTCTTCCCCTCCACCATCTGTTTGCCCGGTCGACGCCGGATCGCCTTTCGATCCCTGCCGGGTATCGAGGGGGCTGCCATGGATTTGGTCACCAAGCTGTTCGGCGACTTCTTGGTCTTCGTCTATCACTGCTTCGACCGGATTGTCATTCGCGGCTATCTGACGGCGCTGTCGCGGCCCGAGCTGGTCGTCCACTTCTTCCGTGAGATTGTCGGGGTGGCGGAGGTCAGCAAGGAGGCGCTGAGCCAGCGGACGGCCGATTACCAGAATTGGGTGGAAGCCTACGCGCGCAATCACGCGATCCCGATCGAATGGGCCGAGAAGGGGGTACGCAAGGAGGACCACGTGCTGCGGTGGCTGCGCCGCATGGAGAAGCGCAATGCCTACGGTGTCTACTTCATCTTCAAGAGCATGGAGCAAGGGCCGACCTTCCGCATCAGCCTGCCGAAGTACCCGGCCAAGGACCCGCACTACCGCATCGTCGCGCACCAGCGCAGCCGCTTCACGCATTACTACTTCTATGTCCGCGACGAGGCGCTCGGACCGATGGTTGTGCGGGTGGCTTCCTTCTTCCCTTTCCAGACCGCCTACTATCTCAACGGCCACAGCTTCATCGAGCAGGAGCTGAAGCGGGCGGGGATCGGCTTCCGCAAGCATGACAACGCTTTCCTCGCCGTCGACGATGCAGCGGCGCTGCAGGCGTCGGCCGACCGGCTGAGCCCAGAGATCATTCGCCGGCGCCTCGACTACTGGACCCTGATCCTCGGACCGAAGTTCTCAAAGAAGGAGCGCGCCAAGCTCAACCTGTCACGCTTCTACGCCATCTCCCAGATCGAGTACTGCCGCAACTTCATCTTCAGGCGTCACTTTCCCATCCACAAGCTATTCGAGCGCAGCTGCGAACTCGGCCTGTGGCGGCTCAGCGCTGACAAGATCGCCACGATCTTCGGCAAGCGGGTCAGTCGCCGGATGCATGGCAAGCTGGCCACGGTCATCGACCAGATCGAGCACGGCCATCATGTCTTCCGCGCCTACTTCAAGAGCGGCTTCCTCAAACAGTATGAGAAGTTCCTGACCTTTCTGCGCAACGAATTGGTCTCCAACAATCTCACCGACTTCGGCCTGCTTAAGGGGCTCGACCATCTCGATGCCGTGCGGACCACCTTCCAGCTGATCACGGATCGCTTCGCCGGCTTCCAGGCCGAGTGGCTCAACGTGCATGTCGATTTCCCGCTGCTGCAGCGCCTCGCCCATCCGATCACCATCGGCGCGGTGCGTTATCCCGGCCTCAAGATCCACGAGCCGCGCATCATCCGCCTGTTCGAGGTCCTCCTGCATGGCGGTCCTCAGATCGGCGGCTGGACGGCCCGGCAGATCCATCAAGCCGTCCTCGACACCTTCGACCTCTCTGAGAAGACCTACCGCCTGAACCAGCTCCGCTACGACTTGCGCAAGCTCAAAGGACACGGCCTGATCGAGCGCGACGGCTCGCGCTACGCCTACCGGCTCTCACCCAAGGGCGTCCAAGTCGCCCTCCTCTTCCTCTTCTTCCACAAGCGCCTGTGCGGCCCCCTCGCCAACAGCCGCTTCCATCACCGGCCGGACCCGCAACACCGTCCAGACAGCCGGCTCGAAGCCGCCTATCACCGCGCCGACACCGCCATCCAACGCGTCGTCGATCTCTTGGCTGCAGCTTGATCGCCCCGCGCCTCAATGACAATGTTCGACTCGTCTTGTCTATGATCCCTCAGGTAAGAATTTAAAGGCCGGCGCTCAGTTGAACTCGTCCGCCAGCATCGGCACGGGCATGACGCCGATGCCCTCCTCGATCAGCGCCTTGGCTTCGTCGGGGCTCGCCTGACCGCGGATCGCCCGTTCGGGCTCGTCGCCCTGATGGATCGCGCGCGCCAGCTCCGGGAATCGCGCGCCCACATCGACGGTGTTGGCCTCGATCTCGCGGCGCAGGCGCGCGACCATCTCGCGAACGTGGGGGCGCTTGTCGTCGACCAGAACCTCGGCGGGCTTCTCGACCACGGCGCGCTCGGCCCCGACGACCGCCGGCGCCATGATCGCCTTGTCGACCTGGGTCGAGCCGCATTCGGGACAGGCCACCAATCCGCGCTTGCGCAGCTTTTCGTAGGCCGCGCTGTCGGAAAACCAGCTCTCGAATTCATGTCCCTCGGCGCAGCCGAGCGCGTATCTGATCATCCGTCAGCTCGCAAGCAACCCATCCAGTTCGCCCGCCACATCGAGATCGTGGAGGTCGTCGCATCCGCCGACGTGCGTTCCGCCGATGAAGATCTGCGGCACCGTCGAGCGCCCGTCCGCCTTCGCCGCCATCGCCATCTGCGCGACGCGATCGCCGTCGACGCTGATCTCCTCGAACGGCACGCCCTTCTGCCGCAGCAGGGCCTTGGCGGCGTGGCAGTATAGACATGTCGATTTGGTATAGATGACGACCGGATGCACGGCGAAAAAACCCCCCAGCGCGAAGGTGTGACTTACCGCCACTATATGGGCAGTCACGTTCCTGTAACAACCCGGGCGAAGACCAGCACGTCAACGCGGTTCGCCCCCGCCCGCAGGAGGACCCTCGCAGCGGCGTTGACGGTCGCGCACGAGGTCAGCACGTCGTCGATCAGCACGACGTTCAATCCCCTGACCGCCGCCCCGTCGGCGACCCGAAACGCGCCTTGAACGTTTTCGGCCGGCTGCGCGCGGCTCAAGCCGACTTGGCTCTGCGTCGCTTTGACGCGCCGGAGCGCGCCGACGTCGCAGCGCTTGCCGGTCTCGCGCGAAACTTCCCTTGCGAGCAGGGCCGCCTGGTTGAACCGCCGGCGCCAAAGCCTCATGGGATGGAGCGGAACGGGCGCAATCAGATCGGCGTCGCCGAGGATGTCGGCGCCGGCCCGCGCCATCCAGCGGGCGATCGGCCTGGCGAGCTCCGCCCGGTCGGAATATTTGAGCCGATGGGCGAGCTTGCGCGCCGGACCGTCCTCGAACCGGGCGACGGCCCGGGCGCGGGCGAAGACCGGCGGGTCGGCGATCGCCTGCGGCGAGAGGAGCCCCTCGCCGAGGTCCTGCTCGAATGGCGTGCCGAGGCGCTCGCAGAACGGGCGCTCGATGAAGCGCATGGCGCTCCAGCAGCGCGGGCAGAGCGCGCCGTGCGCTTCCGTCGGGGCGCGGCAGGCGAGGCAGGTCGGCGGATAGAGCGCGTCGACCGCCGCCTTAGCGAAACGCGAGGCGAGCGCGGCGGCGCGCCTCGTCCAGGGCGGCGCCGCGGCCACTGCGTCTGACGCGAAATCTGCCTGCATGGGACGGATGTTAGCGCGAAGCCGGGCTTTGCGCGAGGGCCACGGCTGGCGCATAAGGCGAACGCATGCCCGCCACGCCGCCAAGAATCTTCGACCGCGCGCTCGTCCATCGCCGGCTCGATCGCGCGTGGGCGCGCGCCCGTCCGGGAGACGGGGCCGACTTCCTCATCGCCCGCGCCGCCGAGGAGCTGGCTGAGCGTCTGGCGCTGGTCAAGCGGCGCTTCGCCCTCGCGGCGGATTTTTGCTCGCCCGGACCGCACGCCGCCGCGGCGCTGGCGGCCGGCGGCCAGGTCGATTGCGTCGTCCGGCTCGCGCCGACTCTGGCGAGCCTGGGCGGCGGCGATTTCCTCGGCGCGGTCGGCGACCTCGAGCGCCTTCCGGCGGCGGACGGCCGCCTCGACCTCGCCGTGTCGCTGCTCGCCCTGCAGACCGTCAACGATCTGCCGGGGGCGCTCATCCAGATCCGCCGGGCGTTGAAGCCCGACGGCCTCCTCGTCGCGGCGCTGGTCGGCGGCGACACGCTGACCGAGCTCCGGCAGAGTTTTACGATCGCCGAGTGCGAAATTCTCGGCGGCGCGTCGCCGCGGGTGGCCCCGTTCGTCGACGTGCGTGCGCTGGGCTCGCTCATACAGAGGGCGGGCCTCGCCCTGCCGGTGGTCGACCTCGACCGGGCGACCGTCCGCTACGCCGACGTCTTTTCGCTGATGAGCGATCTGCGCGCCTTCGGCGGCGCCAATGCGCTCGAAGCGCGCAACCGCAAGCCGCTGCGGCGCGATATTCTCTTGCGCGCGGCGGCGGTTTACGCGGAGCGGTTCTCCGATCCGGACGGACGGCTGCGCGCGACCTTCGACATCTTATGGCTCAGCGGTTGGGCGCCCCACGAAAGCCAGCCGACGCCGCTCGCCCCCGGCTCGGCGACGACGCGCCTGGCCGACGCGCTGAAGCGCGGCCCCTGAGGCCCCGCGCCGATTTGCCGCGCCCGCGGCGGTTTGACCGAAGCGGTCCCGGCGCTAGGATGAGCGTCGAGAAGGTCGCGTGGGCGGAAACACGGAGGTTCTCGGTGGCGGATTTCGAGACGGTCGGCGGCGGACCCCCGCGCGCCTTTGGAAAGGCGCCGGCGAAGGGGATTGATCCTCTCGTCCGTTACATGATTTTCCACTGGGTGCTCGGCGCGCTCGGCGGCGCCCTGTGCACGACCGCGCTCCTCGTCTTCGATCCGTTCGGGATTTGGCCGCTCATTCACGACAGCGGCCTCGGCGCTCCGGCGATCTTCCTGCTCTACGTCGGCTTCATGTCGTCCTTCGGCGGCCTCGTCTGCGCCGCCGCGGTCATGTTCCCGCCGAAGAACGACGACCCGCCGCGCGGGGGCTTGCGGGGCAGTGTGACGCCGGCGAACTGGACGCCGCGGCTGGCCTATGTCCGAGCTCCAACGCCGCGAACTCTCGTGAGATAGGTCTGAGTTTCGCCGGACGCCTTTACGCTTCGGGGCCTCTGTTCTAGGGGGGGACGGCGCGCGGGCCAATGACACCCGGTATCAGGCGTCCTTGCCGACGGGCAATGAGCGAAATGCGCGCCTCTTCGATCACGACGATCGAGCCGCGACGCAGCGAGTCCTCCAACGCGGGCAGATTCTCCGAGAGCAGGGCGAGCTGCCGCGTCGGCGTTCGAGTCGTCGCGCCCCGGAACGAGATGACCGAAGGAGTATCTTGCCCGGCGAGCGTCAGCAACGTTCCAAAATCCGTATCCGCCGAGACAATGACCCTGCCTTCCTCGCGGGCGCGTAGAAAGATCGTTTCGTCATCTGCCGCCTGCAAGCCATAGTCGCGGACATGGACCGCGTCGTGTCAGCGCTGCCGCAACCCTTCTGCAACGATTGGCGACAAGGCGTTGTCGACAATCAGCTTCACGGGCGTTACGAACCCGCTGCATTTCCCAGGAGTTTGGATTAAGATGGGCTTGGTCCGGCGCGCTGGAGGAGACAGCGGGCCTCAGCGACCATTCCTTGGCGCATCGACGCCTTCATCGTCCGGCGACATCGGCCGGGACTCTCTCGACGCGGCCGATGGCCAAGCCGGCTTGGCAAGAACCACGAGAGAAGGAACACGAGAGTATGAGTATTCGAGGCCCCGCTCACACGCGCATTCCAACGCTGGAGGGCGCAGTTCACCAGTTTTCGGTCGGACAGATCGTTCGCATGAGAAGCAGGAGCGGCGTCTTTCCCAAGACGGACGAAGTGTTCCGCATCACCCGCACGCTGCCCGCACGGGACAATCTCTTACAATATCGCCTCCGCAGCGACGCTGAAAACTACGAACGGGTGGCGACTGAAGACAATCTGGAGCTTGTCGGGTCCGAGCCGGTCACAGAGGGCGCGGCGGACCTGTCCTGGACGGGGTGGACCTCGGCGGGAGCCTCGACGCCGAAGGGCGACCCGCGCGCTAAGACGCGAAAGTAGGCTGCCCGGCGGCTCGGAGAGGCAGTCGACCGCCGCTAACCCGGGGCGATCGCTCCGGTTAAGAACGGTTTGCTTGCCCCCTCCACCACGCTTCGCGTGGCGGCGGGCCTGCTCGTTGACCTGAAGCGCTTGGACGCTGCTGCATTCACACAAGTCGATCATTGGGCGCTTCCCTCCCCCAGCTCTCCGGAAGCTCTGCTGGGGGAAGGGGGCTGCGCTCGTTTCATACGATTTCCGGTTGATTGCTTCGCTTGAGCCCCCTTCTCCCCTTCTCCCCTTCTCCCCTTGCGGGAGAAGGTGGCGCGAAGCGCCGGATGAGGGGTCCGGCGCCGTCAGGCGCCTTGCCCAACCGCGCCTGACGACGCG
Source organism: uncultured Alphaproteobacteria bacterium (assembly GCA_963758335.1). Lineage (GTDB taxonomy): Bacteria > Pseudomonadota > Alphaproteobacteria > Rhizobiales > Beijerinckiaceae > Roseiarcus. The sequence continues at coordinate 228,437 of CAVWVF010000008.1, forward strand.
AACCCCTCACCCCCAACCCCTCTTCCGCAAGGGGCCCGCAAGGGGAGAGGGGAGACGCGGCTGGCCGAAAAACGGATATCACTTGGCTGCGCAGGCCACGACCGCCTTGGCGTTGGGGTCGCCGTCGCATTCGGCGCCCGTCGTTCCGTCCGTCCGCGTCGTCGCGTTGGCGCCGGCGCAATAGGCGCTGATCATGATTTCGCTCGCGTCGCAGGCGGCTTTCGTCTCACCGACCACGACCCGGATGCGGGCGCCCTGAGCAGCGGCTTGGCCGGCGGGGCCTTGCGGTCCCGGCGGCCCGGCCTCGCCCTTGGGGCCTTGCGATCCGGGCGGTCCCGGCGGACCGGCGTCGCCTTTCGGTCCCGGCTGTCCCGGCGGGCCCGCCGGGCCCGGATCGCCCTTGCCGCCCTGGGCGCCGGCCGGCCCCGGCGGGCCCGCGTCGCCCTTCGGCCCCTGCATGCCGATGACGCCGGTCGCGCCCGGGTCGCCTTTCGGCCCGGTCGGTCCGGGCGGTCCGGCGTCTCCATTGGGGCCCGGCGGCCCTGCTTCGCCCTTCGGGCCCGGCGGACCTGCGGCGCCGACTTCCTTCGGCCCGGGCGGGCCTGGCGGTCCGACTTCGCCCTTCGGGCCGGGAGGCCCCGGCGGGCCCGCGGCGCCGACCTCTCCTTTCGGCCCGGGCGGACCGGCAGGCCCGATTTCGCCTTTTGGTCCCGGAGGGCCAGCGGGCCCGGCGGGGCCGGCCTCGCCCTTCGGCCCCGGCTGGCCCGGATCGCCTTTGTCGCCCTTGGCGCATCCCGCGAGAGCAATGAGCGAGATGACGGCGACGCCCGCCACGATCTGACGCATGTCGTTCCTCCCTGTGCCTGGCCTGTCTTATCGCCGAACGTCCGCGACGCCCGCTCGGCCGCGGCAGGATCGTTCATCGTTGAAGGTCCTGGCAAGGACGATCTTACGCGAGGGATGTGATGGGCGTGTGACTGTGGATGGATATGGAAACTGGTCACCGCAGCGCGCAGGCTTGCTCGGTCTGACCGGCTGACCGCGCGGCCAGCATCGCGAGGCAGTCGGCTTTGGACGCTAGGCGTGATCGGAGCGATCGGTCTCGTCGCCCTCGTCGCGGGGGCCGACCGCGCATCCGCGTGCGAGGGCCTCGACTGTATCGGCCAAGCGTTCGCCGAGGGCGCGCACGGCACCGGAATCGCAATCGCGCGCGGCGCCCGAGCGACCGGCTATGCGCTCGACCGCGGCGCCCGCGGCGTCGGATACGCGGTCGACAGTGGCGTCCATGCGACCGGCCGCGCCTTCGGTCAGGTCGCGCGCGACACGGGACGTATCGTGACCGGGCAACCGTGAGCGGCCCGAGCCGTCGCTTCGCGGATGGACCGGCCGCGGCGCGCTGGGTGACGAGCCGCGGCTTCGCCAGCCGGGCGAATGAACAGGAAGCGAGTCAGGCTCCCGCGTTGCCGGCTGTTTGATTTTGGCGAGTTTGCGCGCCATTCTCGAGACGTCGTCGTTGAGAAACTTCGCGTGAAGCGGTCGGTCGCCCTCAGACTTCATCGAGACGCGGTTCGCGAAGCGGCCGGAGGGTTTCGCTCGGCCAATCCGCGCGTGTTTGGTTCGGCGCTTTCGGGCGGCGACGAGGGGGGAAGCGACCTCGACATTCTCGTCGACGCGCCGCCCGGCGCGACCTTGTTCGACCTCGGCGCGCTGCATGAGGACGCTGCTCGGCGTGCGAGTGGATCTCGTAACCCCAGACGATCTACCGCCGAAGCTGCGGGAGAGGGTGCTAATTAGCCACGGCCAAGCCGATATGACCGAAAGCAGGCTTGGCGACTATCTCGATCAGATGCGGACGGCCACGGAGGATGCGCGGCGCTTTGTCGAGGGCATGAGCAAGGATGACTTCCTTGTCGACAAGCGAACCCAGCTGGCGGTCGTCATGAGCCTCGTCATCATCGGCGAGGCCGCGGCCAGGATCATGGACCAGTACGGCGATTTCGCCGGTGCGCATCAGGCGATTCCCTGGCGCGACATGAGGGGCATGCGGAATCGGATCGCCCATGGTGGGATACCCTTCAGGCAGCTGTGCCGGATTTGTTGGCGCGGTTGGAGGAGCTTCACGAGTGAAGTGTCCAGGTCGGTATCATCCCTCCCTTGACTCTCGCCCCGTCCAGGTTCAAAAGAAGAACAAAGATCGAACAAAAGGGCAAACCGAATGTCGCCGGGCGGCAGGGCGGAGATGGCGCGTTTGCGGCGCGCCGTCGCGGAGATCGAGGGGGCGGGACGAGGCGCGGCCGCCCCCCGGGTCAGGCCCGGGGGCAGCGAGCGCGGCTACATCGCCGCGCGGCGCCTCCCGCTGACGCGTGCGCTCGATCCGGCCATCGGCGGAGGCTTGGCCAACGACGCCCTGCATGAGATCGCCCCGGCCGAGCCGGCGGACGGGGCCGCGGCGACGGCCTTCGCGCTCGCGCTCGCCGCGCGCTTCCTGATCCGGCGGCCGTCGGCCGCGCTCTTCGTCGGCGAAGCCTTCGCCGAGCGCGAATTGGGCGCGCTCTACGGGCCGGGCCTTATCGCGCACGGGCTCCCCCTGAACCGCCTCGTCTTCGTCCAGGCGCCCGACGCCGAGGCGGCCTTCTGGGCGATGGAGGAGGCGCTGAAATCCGGCGCGCCGGCCGTTGTCGTCGGCGAGATCTGGAGCCTCAAGGGCTACAGCCTCGCCGCCTCCCGCCGCCTGCTCATCGCCGCGCGAAAGGGGGGCGCGCCGGCGCTCATCGTGCTGGCGAGCGCCTATGGCCAGGCGGACAGGCTGTCGAGCGCGGCCGAGACGCGGTTCGAGATCGCCGCTCAGCCTAGCGCGTGGATTCCCGCGGCGGCCGGCCGGGACCTGCCCGGCCCCTTCGCCTGCGGGGCGCGGCTCGTCAAGGCGCGCCTCAACGCCTCTGGTGACGCGGTCGATGCTCCCGGGCTCGACCCCGGGGGCGTCGGCCGCGCCGCTGTGGACGCGGTCGATGACCGCGTCGGCCGCGCTCAGCGAGCGCGGCTACAGGCGCCCGATGACCGCGTTGGCCGCGCCTCTGTAGACGCGGTCGATGACCGCGTCCGCCGCGATCAGCGATCGCGGCTACAGGCCGACGCAACGCGCGTGGTGCGTCTCGAATGGCGAAGCGAGGAGAGGACTTTTGACGACCCGGCGATTTCTCTCTCTCTGGCTGCCGCGTCTGGCGACGGACCGCGCCCGGCGGCTCAACGCCATTGACCGGGCGGCGCCGCTCGCGGCGGTCGCCAGGGTCAATAACGCCGAGCGGCTCGTCTGCGTCGACGCCAACGCCGCAAAACTCGGCCTGACGGCCAGCCTCTCGCTGGCGGACGCGCGCGCGCGCCATCCCGCCCTCGTCGCGGTCGAGGCGAACCCGGCGGAAGAGGCGCGGCTTCTCGAGCGTTTGTGCGACTGGTGCTCGCGCTTCACCCCGCTCGCCGCCCTCGATGGGCGCGACGGCCTGATGCTCGACGTGTCGGGCGTGGCGCATCTGTTCGGCGGCGAACAGGCGCTGATGGAGGCTTGCGTCGGCCGCCTCGCCGCGCTGGGTGTCGCCGCGGCAGGCGGCGTCGCCGGCAATCCGCGCGCCGCCTGGGCTCTGGCGCGCTTTTCGAGTCAAAAGATCGCGTCCGAGGATCTGAGCGACAAGGCCTTCGCAAAACTCTTTTTCGACCTGCCGCTCGCCGCCCTCGGCCTCGACGAAAAAACCATTGCCGACATGGCGCGGGCGGGCCTCAAGCGCGTCGGCGACATCGCGCTTCGTCCGCGCGCCCCGATCACGGCGCGGTTCGGCGCCCTGCCGATGGTGCAGCTCGACGCGCTGAGGGGCCTCGAGCGCTCGTCGATCGCGCCGCGCTTCGCCGCGCCCGATTTCTGCGCCGAGCGGCGGTTTTCTTCGCCCGTGCAGACGGTCGAGGCGATCGAGGCGAGCTTGCGAAAACTCGCCGACGATCTCGTCGTGCTGCTCGAGCGGCAGGCGAAGGGGGCGAGGCGGATCGAACTCAGCCTCTATCGCGTCGACGGCGACGTGCGCCGCATCCGGGTCGGCGCCTCCCGGCCGCTCAACGAAGCGCGCGCTCTTCTCCGCCTGTTCGCCGAGAAGCTCGCGAGCCCTGACGAGGAGGCGATCGACGCGGGCTTCGGCGTCGACCTCGTGCGCCTCTCCTGTCTCGCGGCCGAGCCGCTCGCGCCCTCTCAAGGCCAGCTCGAGCGGACGCATGAGGCCGAGCGGGCCCGCGCGCTCGCCGATCTTATCGACCGCCTGAGCGCGAGGCTCGGCCAGCGCGCGGTGACGCGGCGCGCGCTCGTCGAAGCGCATCTGCCCGAAGAGGCCGAGCGGGCGGTCCCGGCGGCGCTCGGAGACGCGCGTAGGCCGACCCTTCTCCCGCTTGCGGGAGAAGGTGGCCGGCGAAGCCGGCCGGATGAGGGCGAACGAGGCGCGCCGGCGCGGCCGTTGCGGCTCTTCGCCCGCCCCGAGCCGATCGACGCGCTCGCCGAAGTGCCGGACGGACCGCCGCTCCGCTTCCGCTGGCGGCGCGTCCAGCACGACGTCGCCGCCATCGAGGGTCCCGAGCGCATCGCCGCCCCCTGGTGGCGCCGCCCCGACGCGCCGACGCGCGACTATTTCCGCGCCGAGGATTCCCATGGCCGCCGCTTCTGGCTCTACCGCGAGGGCCTCTGGGGAAAAGAGACGGAGCGGGCGAAATGGTTCGTGCACGGGGTGTTCGGGTGAATCCCTTCTCCCGCTTTGCGGGAGAAGGTGGCCGGCGAAGCCGGCCGGATGAGGGCAAGGAGAGGAGGCTGGCATGCGCGACGACATTCCCATTTCCGCCAAGTCGCGCGCTCGCGCGATGCGCGCCGAGCCGACCGACGCGGAACGGCGCCTCTGGTACGCCCTGCGCGATCGGAGAATGCATGCGCTCAAGTTTCGCCGTCAGGCGCCGGCCGGCCCCTACATCGTCGACTTTCTCTGCGTCGCTCACCGGCTCGTCGTTGAGGCGGACGGATCGCAGCACGCCGAGAGCGGGCGCGACGCCGTTCGCGACGCGTGGCTCGCCCGGGAAGGCTACACGATCTTGCGCTTCAGCAATCGCGATGTTCTGACGGCGCGCGAAAGCGTGCTCGCGACGATCGCGGCGACATGCGGCCTGCCATGGTGAGGCGGACGCTTGCCCTCACCCCAGCCCTCTCCCGCATAGGGCGTCGAAAGGCGCCCGTCTCTCGACGGGCTTTGCGGGAGAGGGGGCGAATCCCTTCTCCTGCTTGCGGGAGAAGGTGGCGCGAAGCGCCGGATGAGGGCTTGCCGTGATCCGCCTCGAGCCGCGCTTCGCCGAACTGGCGGCGATGACGAATTTTTCGTTCTTGCGCGGGGCCTCGCATCCGGAAGAGATGGTCGCGCGCGCAGCCGAACTCGGGCTCGCCGGGATCGGGATCGCCGACCGCAACACGCTCGCCGGCGTCGTGCGCGCGCATGTCTTCGGCCGCGAAAACAGGGCGGCGCTCGCGGGCGTCGTTCCGGGCGCGCGCCTCGCCTTCGACGACGGAACGCCGGACATCCTCGCCTATCCGAAGGACCGCGCGGCCTACGGCCGGCTCTGCCGGATTCTCACGGCGGGAAATTTGCGCGCGCCGAAGGGCGAGTGCCGGCTCAGGCTCGAGGACCTGCTGGAGCATGGGGAGGGATTGCAGATCGTGGCGCTTCCCCTCTTCTCCCCTTGCGGGAGAAGGTGGCGCGAAGCGCCGGATGAGGGGTCCGCGCCGCAAGGCGCGCGACTGGCGTCGCGCGACCCCTCACCCCTGACCCCTCTCCCACTAGGGGAGAGGGGAATGCTGCTCCGCCTGCGCGAAGCCTTCGGCAAACGCCTGTGGATCGGCGCGCGCCTCGCTTACGGCGCGGACATGCGCGGCGCGCTCGCAAGGGCGGCGGCGCTGGCGAAGAAAACCGGCGCGCCGCTCCTTGCGACCAACGACGCGCTGATGCATGCGCCCGAGCGGCGCGCGCTCGCCGACGTCGTCGCCTGCATCCGCGAGAAGACGACGCTCGAAGCCGCCGGCCGCCTGACCCAGGCCAACGCCGAGCGCCATCTGAAGTCGCCCCGCGAAATGGCGCGGCTGTTCGCCGAGGCGCCGGAGGCGGTCGAGGAGACGATCCGCTTCCTCGACGGCCTCGCCTTCAGCCTCGACGAGCTGGCGCACTGCTATCCGGAAGAGCTGCGCGAGGGCTTTCCCGACCCCCAGGCCGCGCTCGAGGCCTTCGCGCTCGAAGGCGCCAAGGCGCGCTATCCCGGGGGCGTGCCCGAGCGGACGCGCGAGGCGCTGAAGCACGAGCTCGCCCTCATCGCCTCGCTCGACTACGCGCCCTATTTCCTCACCGTGCACGACATCGTGCGCTTCGCCCGCTCGCGCGGAATCTTGTGCCAGGGCCGCGGCTCGGCGGCCAATTCGGCGGTCTGCTTCTGTCTCGGGATCTCCGAGGTCGATCCGGCCCGCTTCGACCTTCTGTTCGAGCGCTTCGTTTCGCCCGAGCGCAACGAGCCACCGGACATCGACGTCGATTTCGAGCACGAGCGGCGCGAGGAGGTGATCCAGTACATCTATCGGCGCTACGGGCGCGAGCGGGCGGGGCTCGCCGCCGCGGTGACCACCTACCGCACCCGCTCGGCGATCCGCGAGACGGCAAAAGTGTTCGGCCTCTCCTACGACGTGATCACGGCGCTGAACGGGACCGCCTGGGGCCACGGCTCGACGCCGATCGGCGAGGAGGGCGCGCGCGCCGCCGGGCTCGACCCCGCCGATCCGACGCTCAAACTCGCGCTCGAGATGGCGGGCGAATTGACCGGCTTTCCGCGCCACCTCACCCAGCACAGCGGCGGCTTCGTCATCACCCGCGACCGGCTCGACGAGGTCGTTCCCGTCATGAACGCGGCGATGGAGGACCGCACCACCATCGAATGGGACAAGGACGATCTCGACGCGCTCGGCCTCCTCAAGATCGACGTGCTCGCGCTCGGCATGCTGACGGCGCTGTCGAAGGGCCTCGGCCTGCTCGGCAAACATTACGGCGAGCGGCTGACGCTCGCGACCATCCCGCCCGAGGAGGCTTGCGTCTACGCCATGATCCAGCGCGCCGACACGATCGGCGTCTTCCAGATCGAGAGCAGGGCGCAGATGTCGATGCTGCCGCGGCTTCGTCCAGAAAAATTCTACGATCTCGTGATCGAGGTGGCGATCGTGCGGCCTGGCCCGATCCAGGGCAACATGGTTCACCCTTATCTGCGCCGCCGGCAGGGGCTCGAGGACGTCGTCTATCCCTCGCGGGAGCTCGAGGCGGTGTTGAAGAAGACGCTCGGCGTGCCGCTCTTCCAGGAGCAGGCGATGAAGATCGCCATCGTCGCCGCCGGCTTCACGCCCTCGGAGGCCGACCGGCTGCGCCGCGCCATGGCGACCTTCCGCCGGGTCGGCACGATCCAGACCTTCGAGGAGAAGATGATCGAGGGCATGGCGGCCAAGGGCTACGACCGCGATTTCGCCGAGCGCTGCTTCCGCCAGATCGAGGGGTTCGGCGAATACGGCTTTCCCGAGAGCCATGCGGCGAGCTTCGCGCTCCTGGTCTACGCCTCATGCTGGCTGAAATGCCGCTACCCCGACGTCTTCGCCGCCGCGATGCTCAATTCCCAGCCGCTCGGCTTCTACGCGCCCGCCCAGCTCGTGCGCGACGCGCGCGAGCACGGGGTCGAGGTGCGCGAGGTCGACGTGAATTTTTCGGACTGGGACTGCACGCTGGAGGCTGAAACCCGTTCCCCCCTTGCGGGGGAAGGTGGCCCGAAGGGCCGGATGAGGGGTCCGCGCCGTGAGGCGCGTAATGACGAGGCGCCTGACGGCGCCCGACCCCTCACCCCTGCCCCCCTCCCGCAAGGGGAGAGGGGATTAGGGATTCACCCCCGCCACGCTTCGATGGCGTCCCACATCCGCGCGACCCATGCCGTGCGGCTCGGCTTAAGGCAGATCGTCGGCGTCAGGGAGGACGACATGCGCCGTCTCGTCGAGCGGCGGGGGGAGGCTTATGATTCCGTGCGCGACCTCTGGCTCAGGAGCGGCCTTTCGCCCGCAGTTCTGGAAAAGCTCGCCGACGCCGACGCCTTCCGCTCGCTCGGCCTCGACCGGCGCCAGGCCTTATGGGCGGTGCGCGGACTCGACCGGGTCGGCGACCAGGACGACCTACCGCTGTTCGCCGCCTCGCGGCCGGAGCGCGAGACGGAGCCAGACGCCAAATTGCCGCCGATGCCGCTCGGCGCGCATGTGGTCGAGGACTACCGGCGCCTGTCTCTCTCGCTCAAGGCCCATCCGACCTCGTTCATGCGCGCGCGCCTTGTCGCGCAAGGAATTTTGCGCTCCGACGCGCTCGTCTCGGTCAAGAACGGCGAGCGAGTGACGGTCGCGGGCCTCGTGCTGGTGCGCCAGCGGCCCGGCACCGCCAAGGGCGTCATCTTCATGACGCTCGAGGACGAGGCGGGCGTCGCCAACGTCATCGTCTGGCCGAAGGCGTTCGAGCGCCTGCGCGCGATCGTGCTCGGCGCGCGCTTCGTCGCCGTGACAGGCAAGCTGCAGAGCGAGCAGGGCGTCATCCACATCGTCGCCGACCGCATGGAGGACCTCACGCCCTGGCTCGGCTTGCTCTCGGAGGCCGGCGGCCAGATCGAGGCGACGGCCCGCGCCGATGAGGCGCGCCGGCCGCAATTGACGATGGCGCAAAAGCGGCAGGACCATCGATTCGCCCAGACGCCGCGCCTCGACGCCCCGCGCGCGCCGGGCGAACTCGCCTCAGAAATCATCGAGGCGAGACGCGCGATGCCGGCGGGGCGGAACTTTCGCTGATGGCCGCGCAAGCGGCGATCGCAACTTGCGCAGAGACCGTCGATCAGGCGCTCCGCCCGAGCCGATAGCGCCTGACGCGAGTCGCTATTGCGTTGATCGGCCTGTCGTCGCTTGTCCCTTCTGCTTGCGGGCTACCGCAGGGAGACGGCGAACCCTCGCGCCTCCCGGATCAAAAAATACTATTATGACTTGTTTATTATTAGTCTGTGTCGGCGGCCCATGGCGCAGAATTTCGGGCCGACCCTAAACGGGGTCGCAAGCCTCTGAAACTGAAGGCCCCCGGCGCTAAACCGGCTCTAAAGCGGCCGCAAGCCGCAAAAGAGCCGCCCCGGGGATTGCGCTAGGCCGGCCGGCGATGCCGGGCTAAGAAAGTGGTCAATGAAAATTCATCATCTCAATTGCGGGGCGATGTGTCCGGTGGGAGCAAGCCTGATCGGCGGGGCGATGTGCTGCCATTGCCTCCTCATCGAGAGCGGGGACGGGCTCATCCTGGTCGACAGCGGGCTCGGGGTCGAGGACATCGGCGATCCGAAGCGGCTCGGACGCTTGTTCAGGGCGGCGGCCCGCCCGCGGCTGCGGATCGCCGAGACGGCGCTGCGCCAGGTCGCCGACCTCGGCTTCAGCGTGGCCGACGTGCGCCACATCGTGCCGACCCATCTCGACCTCGACCACGCCGGCGGGCTTGCGGATTTCCCGGCCGCGACCGTGCACGTGTTCGGCGCCGAACTGCGCGCGGCCAAGGACCCGACCTGGAGAGAGCGCTTGCGTTACCGCCCGGCGCAGCTCTCCGCCGTCGCGAACTGGGCCCCGGTCGAGCCGGGCGGGGACAAATGGTTCGGATTCGACAGCGTCCGTGCGCTGCCGGACGCGCGCGACGACGTGCTCATGATCCCCCTGCCCGGCCATTCGCGCGGCCACTGCGGCGTCGCCGTCTCGATCACCGACGGCTGGCTCCTCCATTGCGGGGACGCGTATTTCCACCACGCCGAGATCACGCCGGCGGCCGGCAGGGCGCAAATCGCGCTCAAGCTGTTCGAATCGCTCGTCAACGCGGACAGGCGGGCGCGCCTCGCCAACCGGGAACGGCTGCGCGCCCTCGCGCAGAAGCACGCGAGCGAAATCAGGCTCATCTGCTCGCACGATGCGGCCGAGTTCGCCGGGTTTCGCAAGCTGAGCGCGGACTTGCCGCTCAGCCGGCAAATCGCGCGCTCAACCCCCCGTCGACGCGCCAGTTCGCCCCGGTGACGAAGGCGGCCTCGTCCGACAGCAGAAACACCGCGCAATTCGCGATGTCGGCAGGCTTCGCCATCCGCCCGAGCGGATGGGCCGCGAGGACTTTCTCGCGCAAACTCGGATCTTTGCGCGCGAAAAACTCGGTGACCAGAGCGGTCTCGACATAGCCCGGAGAGCGCATTGACCCGGATCCCGTCGGGACCGACTTCGAGCGCCAGCGAGCGCGTCAGGCCGACGAGCCCGGACTTCGCCGCCGCGTAGGGAAACATGCCGGGATAGGTCATTTCCGCATGAGGCGAGGCGATGTTGACGATCGCGCCTTTCTTTGCGGCTTTCATTTCCGGCAGGACCCCGCGCGCGACGAGCCAGGCGGCTTTCAGATCGATCGCGAACACGTCCTCCCACTCATCCTCCGTCATCGCGACGGGATCGGCGTAGACGTTGCGCCCGGCGTTGTTGACCAGGCCGGTCACGGGGCCGAAGGCGCGAGTCGCCGCCTTCAGCGCCTCGGCGATGTCGCGTGCGCGCCGCACGTCGCCTTTGCGGAAGACGGCGCGCTTGTCCGCGCCGAGCGCCGCGACGAGGTCTCGTCCCGCCCGCTCCTCGATGTCGATGATCGAAACGCGCGCGCCCTCGATCAGCGCCTTCTCGACGATCGCCGCGCCGATGCCGCGAGCCCCGCCGGTCACCAACACATGCTGGCCTTCGATGCGTCCCGCCATGGTCGAGCTACCAGTCCGCGACGGCGCCGTCGTGGTGGCGCCACCGGACCGGCGGCGCCTCGGCGTATGGATGTTTGGCGGCGGCGGCCAAGTCGATGTCGACGCCGATCCCCGGCGCCAGGCTCGGTTCGACATAGCCGCCGACGATCGGCGCGACGCCGGAAACCACCTCGTCGGCGCGCATGACTTCCTGAATGAGAAAGTTCGGCAGGGCGAAGCCGAGATGGATATTGACCATCGTGGCGACCGGACCCAGCGGATTGTGCGGCGCCATGCTGATGCCGAACGTATCGCAGAGGCCGGCGATGCGCCTGACCTCGGTGAGCCCGCCGGCGTGGCACACGTCGGGCTGGGCGACGGCGATCGCCTGCGCTTGCAGGAGCGGCAGGAACTCACGCCGATGGGTGAGCCGTTCGCCGGCGGCGATCGGGATCGGCGTCGCGCGGGCGACGCGGGCGATGCCGTCCGGATCTTCGGGCTGGCAGGGCTCCTCGAGAAAGAACGGGCGATAGGGCTCGAGCACGCGCGCATACTGGATCGCCATGGCGGCGCTGGCGCGCCCATGCAGATCGACCATGATGTCCATATCGTCGCCCGCGCCCTTGCGCGCCGCGGCCATCAACCGCTCGGCGCCCTCGAGCGCAGCCAGTCCGTCGAGCGGCGCGGTCTTGCCGACCGCCAGAATCTTGACCGCGGTGAAACCGTCCGCGCGCGACCGCGCCGCCTTTTCCGCGAAAGAGTCCGCAGCCGCGGACTCGTATACGGCCGTCGAGTCGCCGCCGCCCAGATGATCGTACATGCGCAGCCGATCGCGCGAGAGGCCGCCGAGCAATTGCCAGAGCGGGACCCCGAGGGTCTTCGCCTTGAGATCATGCAGAGCCTGGTCGATGCCCGACAAAGCCGACATCGTCACGATCCCGCCCTTGAAGAAGGGATAGCGATACATCGCCTGCCAGAGATGCTCGGTGCGCATCGGGTCCCCGCCGACGACCAGCGGCGCGAGATCCTCGATCGCGCCGACGACGGCGCGGGTCTGGAATTCGAGCGTCGCCTCGCCGAGTCCGTAGAGACCCGGCTCGTCCGTCTCGACCCGGACGAACACCCAGTTGCGCAGCTTCGCGTTGACGACGACGGTCTTGACGGCGGTGATTTTCATGGCTTCCGGCTGCTCGTCGGTCAGTGGCGCGCAGATGCGAGCGCGCTGAAGCCCCTCGCCCGCATAGCCCGTCGAGAAACGGGCGTCTTTCGACGCCCTATGCGGGAGGGGGGTCGGGGCGGGGGCGAGCCACACACTCCAGCCTCAGCGGATTTCCTTGGCCGCGAGCGGCGCGACCGCGTCGACGTTGGAGGAATCGACGAAGGCGCCGGCCGTGTTTACGTCGAGACCCGAGAAGCCGAACTTTTTGGTCAGGCAGATGTTGAGAATCGGCAGGTAGCCTTGCAGGAACGGCTGCTGATCGATGACGAGGTTCTGGAAGCCCGCCTTGATCGCCTGCGCGGTGTTCGGCGACATGTCGAAGCCGGCGAAATACACCTGGCCCGGCTTCAGCGACGCCGCGCGCGCAAAGACGCCGACGTTCGACGTCAGGCCGCCGTGAACCGTGACGACGATCTTGATGTTCGGATTGGCCTTCATCGCGCCGACGAACGTCGCCGCGCCCGCGTTCGGATCGGCGTTGGTCGCCGTGTCGATCTCCTGATAGATGACCTTGGCGCCGGCCTTCTCGAACGCGTCGATCACGCCGACGGTGCGCTGGCCGCGGTCGCCGCCCTGACCCTTCAGTCCCCAGACGAAGACTTTGTCGCCCGACTTGAGCCCGGTGGGGCGGCCCGCGGGCCAGGGAAATTCCCTGCGCGCAGGGAATTCGCAGGGAACTGGCCCTTTTTCCGGAAGAAGCGCGCCGAAAAGTCCTTGGATTCGAGGGTCTTGCGGCAAAATTCCCTGCGCATTCGAGCAGGGAATTTTTTTGCGCCGAGCAGGGAATGTGCAGGGAATTTTTTGCCTGGAGCAGGGAATTTCGCGCCGACGGCGAGAACGCGGTCCTCTCGGATTCATAGCATCGGAGTGACTTTGTGGAAAGGCGCTCGAGCGGGCGTCGGGGCGCGCGTTCAGAGCTTCGCGTCGAAAGGCGCGTCGGCAAGCCCGCTGACCCCGACGTCGAAGGCGAACAGCGCGCCGGCGTGAGGCTCGGCGGCGAGCATCGACGGGGCGAGGCCCGTCCGGGCGGTCGTCACGAACAGCCGGTCGAGACGGGCGCCGCCGAAGGGGCAGCACGTGACCTGCGACGCCGGCAGCGGCAGGACGCGGTCGGCCCGGCCGTCGGGCGCATAGCGCACGACCCGTCCGCCGCCCCACTCGGCGTTCCAGAGGCATCCGTCGGCGTCGACGGTCGATCCATCGGGAAAGCCGGGGCCCTCGATCGTCGCGAAGACGCGCTCGGCGGAGGGAACGCCGCTGTCGAGGTCGTAGTCGTAGACACGGATTCGCTTCTCGGGCGTGTCGGCGAAATACATGCGGCGTCCGTCGGGCGAAAAGGCGATCGAGTTCGCGATGCGCACCCCCGAGGCCAGCACGCGGGCGCCGCGGTCGCCAAAGCTCCAGATCTGGCCAAGCGGGCGCGCGCCGCCCGGGTCCTCGTCCATAGTGCCGAACACGAGCCGCCCCCGACGATCGAGCCGGCCATCGTTGACCCGGGTCGTTGGGCGGTCCCCTTCGATCGCGGCAAGCAGCCGCCGCTTCCCGGTTTCGAGGTCGAACACCTCGAGCCCGCCGGGATGCGCATCCTGGCGAGCTTTGCTGGCGGGCTTTGCCGGCGAGCGGCGCGAAGCAGGCGAGGCGGTCTGGCAGCGGCACGCATCGGGTCTGGCCGTCCGAAGGCCTGTGCGCCCAGAAGCGTCGGCCAAAAATGTCGGTCCATTGAACCTCGCCGTGGGCGGGCGACCAGAGCACGCCTTCGCCGAGTTCGTTGGCGGCGTCGACGACGATTTCGCAGTCAAACTGCATTTGACCGCTCCCCTGTACGCGAGCGCTGGCGACCGGCGGCGAGAATAGGGCAAACGTCCGAGGCGGCAAGTTCGAACCGGCAACGCGCGGATTCAGTCGGCGCCCGCCTTGCCTCTCAGCGCCTTGAGCGCCCCGCGCCGGCTCTTTTCGTCGAGGCGGCGCGTCCGGGAGGCGGGCGGCGGCTTGGTCGGGCGGCGGGGCTTCTCCCGCTCCTGCGCCTTCATGGTCAGCGAAGCGAGGCGGGCGCGCGCGTCCTCGCGGTTGCGCGCCTGGCTCGCGAACCTCTGTGCGAAGATGACGACGACGCCCTCCTGGGTCGCGCGCGAGCCCGCGAGCTTGATGAGGCGAGCAGCGACGTCGTCCGGCAAACTCGGGCTCCTGCGCGCGTCGAAGCGCAGTTCGACCGCGCTCGCGACCTTGTTGACGTTCTGCCCGCCGGGACCGGAGGCGCGCACGAAAGTCTCGACGATCTCGCTCTCGTCGATGAGGAGATCGCCGACTTTCATGCTCTGGCCCCCTGCGAAGACTCAGGCCGCCACGACGAGGACGCGGCCGGCTCGCGAGCGCGGCTTCTTACGGATGGTGATTTCCGCGTCCCGATCGAGCGCAGTCAGGAAGGTCATTAGACGCTCGACGGAAAAGCCTTCGAGCTTGTAGTGGGCGAGCGCCGAAATCTTCGGCTGTGCAACGCCCAGTCGAATCGCTGCATCGCTCTGGTTCAACCGCTGCGAGGCAATGATCACGTTGTTGGCGTAGGCGAGCCGCAGTCTCGTCTGCCGCTCCTCCGCATCGGGATAACCGAGATCCGCGAAGACAGTGCCGGTTCCTCGGGTGATGGCCTCCTCCGACTTTCTCGAGCGACTAGGGCCTGGGTTTCCCATAGCGAGCCTCGTAATCCTGCTGCACGACTCTCAGGCGCCTTTCGACAAGCTCAACGTCCGTAAGCGCCGTCTTGCGGCCCTTCGGCGACTTCTGAAACGCGTGCAGCATATAGGCGACTTCCTGAAATCGCACGGTATAGATGGCGGAATACGCTTCCCGGCATAGTCCGCGACGATCTCCAGAGCACTGGGGCCCTGCCCCTTCCAGGGCTTCGCCGACGGGTGGGTGTGCCGAATTGGGCCACGCCCAGAGCCGCGCCGATCCGTCCTTCACCGAAAGGCGGGAAAGGGCGGGAAGCGGTCCTTCGACACCTAATTTCTTATGGCTCCAAACTCGGCGGATTCCGAGGATTTTGAGAGGCTGGAATCGAGAATGACTCGAGAACCCGCGTAAGCGGCACGCGTGCGCTTTTGCGTCTGCCAGCGCTCTGATAACTGAGCGGTTGCTCCCTGCTCTGACAGAACAGACTAGGATTTAGAGAGTCGTCGGAGCGCGGCAATGAACCTGTATATCTGTTGTCGCTCCGGCGACGCTCCTTTTTGAAATTCACTAGGGCTGAGACCGATGGCAGGCAGACCGAGCGTGGAAAGGTATTTAACTATTGCATGCCCATGCAACCGCGGCGTAGATCTGCTAATTCTGATGCTTCTCCGGCCATTTCGAATCAATACTGCTCCACCCTTGACCGTTCTTGTTTGGGCACCCGCCTGCTCACAACAGGAAACGAAATCTCTTAGACCCATTGAGCTGACTTTAGGATCCTTTCGGTCGGATCTAATACGGAGCCAAGAGGCCAATTGCTCAACGACCTGATCGGTTGACCGACCGTGGTTCCGTGCCGGAAAGGTGTCCGCGGTCACCGACAACACTAGTTCATACACGTCATCATCTGAGACGGTCCCATCTAATTGGTAGCCGTTGCGTTGCAGCATGGACAAAAGGGCCACAAGCGCGGTGCGCTTGTTCCCGTTGTGAAAGGGATGGTTCTTCGTCAGCGAGTGAAATAGTGCCGCTGCCTTGCTGAAAACTGTTGTGTATTTTTCGGTTGAACCGAGTGCGACATTTGGCCTTTGGCAGGCTGAGACGAGCAGGTCCTCGGATCTAACGCCGGACGGCGAAATGGGGTCCTTGTCCTGCGCAAAAACAGCAACGAGTTCGTTATGGACCTGTTTAACTTGAACTGGAGTGGGAAGCCATATCAAAGGACAAGCCTCAGCGATCCCGAGTCACCTCGCCATGTCCGGTTCTAACATCCCTCCAGCCTCATTTCGATTTTTGACGCGTCGGCTGCCCGCGGCTGACAGCGGTATCGGATTTCCGACCTGCCAATGGTTTTGTCGCAAGTTGTGAAGGGTTTCGGACGCCGGCCTTGGCGCGGGCTTAGATGCAGGATGCAGGCTAGGGGCCGGCGTCCGAAAGCCTCCAAAGGAGGAAGCCGCGGGTCGGAGAGGCGCTATGGGCGAGGGGCGCCGCCTATGGGGATTTGGCGATCGGTCGAGCGGCTGCGAGTGGTCTTGGCGGCGTGTTTTCGCGTTGGGCGAGAGCGGCGATCGCGTTCGGGACTGGCGGGTCAACGTCGGATGGCGGTTCCGCGGCGCGGAGGGAGGCGAGATTTGCCGCGACGATCGGCTTCGGCGCGACGGGGGACCGGCCGGCGCAAGATTTGGTCGGCGAGCAATAGTCTATGAGGGCGTTGATCGGGGCGGCGGTCATGACGAATCGATTCCGGCGGGTTCGGCCGTGAAGCTTCGGGGCTTGGCGCCGCGGGCGAACGTCTCGACGACGCGCATGCGTCCGCCGCAGCAGGGACAGACCTTGGACGAGGCCTGGGTTGTAGGAGGTTCAGGGTCGGTCGCCTTGTCGCCCGCGCCGACGTCGCGGGAGGGCTGAGCCGTCCCGTCGCATGCCGCGATGAGGTCACGCAGGCGGAGGATGGCGCCGGCGCGTCCGGGGCTGGCGAAGAAGCCGTAGTGGCGGATGCGGTGGAAGCCGCTCGGCAGCACGTGCAGGAGGAACCTGCGGATGAACTCGGCGGCGTCGAGCGTCATCGGCTTGATCCAGGCTTTGCCAGGCGCCTTGCCGCGGGCGCGATAGTCCTTCCATTTGAAGGTGACGCCCTTGTCGTCGAGCCGGATCAGACGTGAATTGGAAATGGCGACGCGGTGGGTGTAGCGCGAAAGATAGGCGAGAACCGCTCGCGGTCCGGCGAACGGCCTCTTGGCGTAGATCACCCATTCGCAGCGGCGTAGTGGCGCAAGGACGGCGTCGAAGGCGCGCTTTTCGGCGAGCGGGGCGAGTTCTCCGAAGAAGGCAAGGCGCCCGGCTTGGTTGAGCGCCGCGAGCCCTTCGAGGAAGAGACGGCGGAAGAGACGCGACAGCACGCGCACGGGCACGAAGAAGCCGGGCCTGCAGGCGATCCAGCGCGACCCGTCCAGCGACAGGCCGCCGCCGGGAACGATGACGTGGACGTGCGGATGATGGGTCATCGCCGAGCCCCAGGTGTGGAGGACGGCGGTGAGGCCGATGCGCGCGCCCAGATGCTTGGGATCGGCGGCGATGGCTATGAGGGTCTCGGCGGCAGTCCTGAACAGGAGGTCGTAGACGACGGCCTTGTTCTGGAACGCGATCGCGCCGATCGCGGCCGGCAAGGTGAAGACGATGTGATAGTAGGGAACCGGCAGGAGTTCCGCCTCACGCTCGGCGAGCCATTGCCGCGCCGCCGCAGCCTGACACTTCGGGCAATGCCGGTTGCGGCAGGAATTGTAGGCGACGCGCGTGTGCGCGCAGTCCTCGCAGCGCTCGACATGGCCGCCGAGCGCCGAGGTCCGGCAGGTCTCGATCGCCGACATCACCTTCAACTGGGCGAGGCTGACGTGACCGGCGTTGGCCTTGCGCCATGCCGCCCCATGGGCGCGAAAGACGTCGGCGACCCCCGGGCTGTGACCTGGGGGCCGCGCCACGCGGCCGTGGTCAGGCGGGAGGCGATCGTCCCGCTATTAGGTTGAGGCCGAGCCGCTCCAGCGGGCTTTCGACGTCGCGGATGGTGCTGACGGCGACGCGGGTGTAGAGCGCCGTCGTCTCGAGCTTGGCGTGTCCGAGCAACACCTGGATCACGCGAATATCGACGTTCTGCTCGAGCAGATGCGTCGCGAAGCTGTGCCGCAAGGTATGGGGCGACACGCGCTTGGAGATGCCCGCCGCCTTCGCCGCGGCCTGCATGGCGCGGTTGATCTGACGCTCAGTCACAGGATTGATCGGGTTCTGGCCGGGAAAGAGCCAGACCGGCGGTCGCGCCGCATGCCACCATTGGCGCAAGAGCTCGAGCAGTTGCGGCGAGAGCATCACATATCGCTCTCGCTGTCCCTTGCCTCGCTCCACCCGCAGCGTCATGCGCTGACTGTCGATGTCGGGCACCTTCAGGTGCGCGACCTCGGACACCCGCAGTCCCGCGCCGTAGGCGACGCTGAGCGCGGCTTTGTACTTCAGGCTGGGGGCGGCTTCGATGAGGCGCGCCACCTCGTCTTGGCTCAGCACGACCGGCGCCTTGCGCGGCTGCTGCACCGGCGCCAGATGCCGGACGAGGTCGGGCTTTTCGAGCGTGATCTTGAAGAAGAACCGCAGCGCCGTGCAGGCCGAGTTGATGCTCGCCGGGCCGATATGCTGCTTGGCCAGATGCAATTGATATCGGCGAAGGTCCTCGGCCGACGCCTTATCGGGCGACCGGCCGAGGAAAGCCGTGAAGTTCCTCACGGCCCGAACGTAGTCCCTCTGGGTGTCTTCGGTGAACCGGCGCGCCGTCATATCGTCGATCATGCGCTGGCGCACTGGGCTGATGGGCTTGTCGGGCATCGCGAAACCTCCTGTCTCGCATGGGGTTGTGAACCCCACGATCCTGAGACAGGCCCGAGACCTCGCGTTGTCCTTCAGCTCTCGCCGTCCTCCAGCCCGGACCGGGCCGCCCCTACCGCGCGAGCGGTTTAGTCCGTTGGCTTATAGCCCTCGGCATGGAAACGCCCGAATGAGGGTCGCCGCCATGGCGTCTCCGTAAGGCTTTTCAGTCATGTCGGGGTTGTCCGTAGGAACCGCTCAAATGGGCTCATGATCTCGCGGCCCTTGAGATCGGGGCTGAGCACAGTAGACTTGCTTTCCAGCGGAAGTAACCCCAGTGGCAAAAGGCCCGACATTCGAGGTGCAGGCGATCCGCCGGGAATTCGATCCCGCGAACGAGTGCATTTTTTGCCACAGAAAGCCGCCGGATGTCAGGTTAACAGAGGAGCACATTATCCCTGAGGGGCTTGGAGCGAGGTGGGTATACCCGCCGCGAGTTGCCGCGATTGCGCGCGTCAGACCCACGCATTCGAGGGCCACGTAATAGGTCGGATGTTCGGCGACACGCGCAGACACTTCGGCATTCGTGGCAAGAAACGAAAACGGCCGCTACATCCGACTGTTTTGGTTGATCGCGGCGGCTCGTCGCTATTTCAAATGGGTGAATTAGCGAGCACGTCACCGGCGATGAGGTAGACGATGGCTTTGAGGTTTCGTTTGGTTCGGTAGCCCTTGGCCTTGCGCTTGGCGGCCTGGACATTGCCGTTGATCGCCTCCAGAACGCCATTGGAAAGGCCGGTGGCGATCGATCTGAGGATGCCTTGCGACTTCGCCGTGATCGTCTTGGCCAGCTTCTTCGTCGGCGCGAGGTCGCAGACTTGAACCCAGGCGTTCCAGCGGTCGAGGAAACGCCGAGCCGATTTGACGCTCATCGTGAACAGCTGTTGCAGGTTCATGCGGATCTGCATCGCTTGGATCGTGTCGAGGTTCTGCGCTTCCAACCGAGAGAGCGCCTCCTTTTCCTCCTGCGTCAGACGATCGACGTTCTTCAGGAAGATGTAGCGCCGGCCCTTGATCTGGAAGTTGTTCCGCGCCTCCTCGCGCCGCACCTGGTCGACGGCCTCGTTGGCGAGTTTGATGACGTGAAATTTGTCGAACGTGATCTCAGCGTTCGGGAAGTTCTCTTTGATCCCCGCCTCGAATGCAGCCCCCATGTCGATGCTGGCGTCGGTCACCGCTTCGCGCCGGCCGCCATGCGCCTCGAGGAAATCCGCGAATTCCTTCACGGTCGCCGCGTCCTTGCCGTCGGCGACGTAGACGACCTTGCGCCGCGCCATGTCAACGAACAGGCTGATGTAGTCGTGGCCGCGCCGCGCCGAAGTCTCGTCGGCGGCGATGCGCCGCACCAGCGACAAATCCAGCTTCTCCACCGCCCGCCAGACGTAGTGTTCGACGATGCGCCACAAGCGCGTGTCGTGCTCGCCGAGCCGCTCGGCCGCATTGGCGATCGGCATCGTCTTGGCCAGCGCCAGCACATAGGCCTCGAACAGCAACGTGAAACCCGATCCCGCGCGAGCCCACGGCGTCGCCACCTTGCGCACGCCGCACTGCGGACACGTCACCCTCGGCGTGCGCGCATGCAACAGCGTGCGATGCTGGAAGAAATCCAGATGCCGCCAGGTCTCCTCCTTCGTGTCATGAACCGCGCAGTCCTCGCGCCCACACTGCGCACAGGCGAACCGACTCCCCCGCGGAAAATCCACGCATAAATCGAGCCGACCGTCCACCGCGTCAAACTCGCTGCGCGTCACCATCCACGGCGACGCAAGACCAAGGGCCAACTGGAAAAGATCGGTGTCCTGCATCCCCTCAGGCTAAACGCGATCCCCCCTGAGCGATCGCTAACCCGCCCCCAAATTCCGACTTACCCACTCCTTTCAGCGAGGAGCCGCGGCGGCGGCATTCAAGAGGAAATGGTGCCTCTCGAAGCACATCCGGCTGTTCTTTTCATGCCGCTCTTTGGTCCCCCGGGGATTCTTTTAGGCTGGCAAAAATCAGAGGCTTTCGCTGGCCGGATTCAAATCATCAATTTCGTGCCGGACCTCAATGCGCGCCTTCAGGCACTCGGCGGCAAAGTAAACCTTACGCGTGGCTTTGATATGGAGCCATTCGGGCGGATGCTTTGCAAGGTTGCACATGCTTTTGCCATGGCGTCAGCAAAAAGCGAATTCGAGCCCTATCTGGAGGGCATCATCATAGGGAGACGGCCGTTCCACCTTTCCCATTACGTCGGCACACCAATTGTCGAAGAACCGCCGGGCAATATCACAAATACGCTGCACCAGCTTGGCTTGGCCTTTCAGCCCGATCCCGGCAACGCTACTCGACTTGCGCCTCCGATTACCTATTTGGTCGTGCAGATTCGACTATTCGCGATTGTGAACTCGCCAGTGTACTGGGTTGTAGTCGGCCACCTCAAAGAGGGCCACGGGCTGCGAGTACCGTATTCTTCCGACTGAGCGCTGCGCCTGCCTCAGCGGACGGCCGCTCAGGGGGTTCTGCGCGGCGGCGCGCGGGTTTGGCGGAGCCGGATTTTTTGCGATTGTCGGGTGCAGCTGCTCGACTAGAACCACGCTTTATTATTGAAGAGTGAGCAATTCGAGCCAAGAACCAGCTGGATCTAATTCGATAATCCGTTGCTCCGTCCATCCCGCGGCCGAAATCACAATTCGCGGTTGTTTCAGAGCTGAGGCTTGCTGGCAACACTGACTGGTCCGCCGAACTGTAAAACTGCACTAAGGGCAAGGTCTGCAATGGGTCGATTCCGGCCGTCCAGGGGCCGATCCGACCGCGCGCCAAGGATCAGATTCTGACCACTGGGCTGAGGTCAAGAGCCTTAAATTTCAAACTGAGACACTACCCCAATTTTCGGCGCCATTCGGTCATCCCGCAATTGGGATAGGCTCGCAAGCGACTACCGGGGCTTCCCGCGCCCGGCGGGGCTACCGCCACTCTCTGACGTCGACGAAACGTCCGGCGACCGCGGCCGCGGCCGCCATGGCCGGCGAGACGAGGTGGGTGCGGCCCTTGTAACCCTGGCGGCCCTCGAAATTGCGGTTCGAGGTCGAGGCGCAGCCCTCGCCAGGCAGAAGCTTGTCCGGGTTCATCGCGAGGCACATCGAGCAGCCGGGCTCGCGCCACTCGAAGCCGGCGGCGAGGAAGATCTTGTCGAGCCCCTCCGCCTCGGCCTGCGCCTTGACGAGCCCCGACCCCGGCACGACCATCGCGTTGACCCGCTCTGAAACCATGCGCCCTTGAATGATCTTCGCCGCGGCGCGCAGATCCTCGATGCGGCCGTTGGTGCAGGAGCCGATGAAGACCCGGTCGATCGCGAGGTCGGTGATCCTCTCGCCGCCCTTAAGGCCCATGTAGTCCAGCGCGCGTTTGATCGAGGCGCGCTTCTGCTCGGTCGGGCCGTCGGAGACGCGCGGCACAGTCCCGAGGATCGAGGCGACGTCCTGCGGGCTCGTGCCCCAAGTGACGACCGGCGGCAGCTCGGCGGCGTTGAGCCTGACCTCGGCGTCGAACTCGGCGCCCTCGTCGGTGCGCAGAGTCTCCCAATAGGCGCGCGCCTGATCCCACAGGGCGCCCTTCGGCGCCTTCGGGCGGTCCTTTAAGAATTCGTAGGTCTTGTCGTCGGGTGCGACCATGCCGGCCCGCGCGCCGCCCTCGATCGACATGTTGCACACCGTCATGCGGCCTTCCATCGAGAGCGCCTCGATCGCGGAGCCCCAATATTCGATGACGTGGCCGGCGCCGCCATTCGCGCCGATTGTGCCGATGATCGAGAGAATGATGTCCTTCGCGGTGACGCCTTCGGGCAGCGCGCCGTCGACCTTGACCCGCATGTTCTTGGCCTTGGTCTGGATCAGGGTCTGGGTCGCCAGCACGTGCTCGACCTCGGAGGTGCCGATGCCGTGGGCGAGCGCGCCGAAGGCGCCATGGGTCGAGGTGTGGCTGTCGCCGCAGACGATCGTCGTTCCGGGCAAGGTGAAGCCCTGCTCCGGCCCGATGATGTGCACGATGCCCTGCCGGCGGTCGAACTCGTTGAAATATTCGATGCCGAATTCGCGCGCGTTCGCCGCCAGCGTCTCGACCTGCAGCCGGCTCTCGGGATCGGCGATGCCCTTGCTGCGGTCGGTCGTCTGGATGTTGTGGTCGACGACGGCGAGCGTTTTTTCCGGCGCCCGCACCCGCCGCCCCGCCAAGCGCAGGCCTTCGAAGGCCTGCGGGCTCGTCACCTCGTGGACGAGATGGCGATCGATGTAGATGAGGCTCGAGCCGCCCGCCGTCTCGATGACATGGTCGTCCCAGATCTTGTCATACAACGTACGCGGCTTGGGCATAATGGTCTCCGGCGCCGGACCGGCGCGAATGGAAGGGGGTGGCGGGCTATCTATGCCGAACGAGGCGAAGAAGGAAGGGGCGGACGAGGGCTGCTGACCTCATTCGTTCCCCGCCCTCGCGCTTGACCTGTTTCCGTCAGGCGTGAAATAAACCAAGTCACCAGCTTGTGTCGAATTTAATGCCGATTTTTTGAACATTCGGCCCCAAAGCGGTGTTATGACGTCGGCTCCCATCAACTCCGGCCAAGCGGGAGGCGGGGAGGACATTGCGTAGTGCGCGCGACCGACATCGCCAATCCAGACTACTTCCATAAGGTCGTCGACTGCCAGTGGGCCTGCCCGGCCCACACGCCCGTCCCGGAATACATTCGGCGGATCGCGCAAGGCGACTACAACGGCGCCTATTTGATCAACTGGAAGTCGAACGTCTTTCCCGGCATCCTCGGCCGCACCTGCGACCGCCCTTGCGAGCCCGCCTGCCGGCGGGGGCGCCTCGAGGAACAGCCGGTCGCCATCTGCCGGCTGAAGCGGGTCGCGGCGGACCGGAAGCAGGACATCGAAGCCCTTCTCCCGAAGGCCGCGGCGACGCTGAACGGCAAGCGAGTAGCCTGCGTCGGCGCGGGGCCGGCGTCGCTGACGGTCGCGCGGGATCTGGCGGCGATCGGCTACGAGGTCGTCGTGTTCGATTCCGATTCGCGCGCCGGCGGCATGATGCGCAGCCAGATCCCGAAATTCCGCCTGCCCGACGAAGTGATCGACGAAGAGGTCGGGTACGCGCTCTCGACCGGCGGCCGGTTCGTCGCCGGGCGACGCATCAACAGCCTCAAGGCGCTGCTCGGCCAAGGCTACGACGCGATCTTCGTCGGTTGCGGCGCGCCGCGCGGGCGCGATCTCGACATTCCGGGCCGCAAGGAAGCCGCGAACAACGTCCGCATCGGCATCGAGTGGCTCGCCAGCGTGTACTTCGGCCACACCCATTCGATCGGCCGGCGAGTGGTGGTGCTGGGCGGCGGCAACACCGCGATGGATTGCTGCCGCACCTCGCGCCGCCTCGGCGGGGCAGAGGTCAAGGTCGTGGTGCGCTCCGGTTACGCCGAAATGAAGGCCTCGCCGTGGGAGAAGGAGGACGCGATCCACGAAGGCGTCGAAATCCTCAATTACCTCGTGCCCAAGGCCATTACGCACGAACGAGGCCGCCTGACCGGCGTCGCGTTCGAAAAGGTGAAGGCCGAGAAGGACGAGCGCGGCCGGCGCGTACTGGTTCCTACCGGCGAGCCCGACGTCCACATCGCCTGCGACGACGTTCTCGTCGCGGTCGGGCAGGAGAACGCGTTTCCCTGGATCGAGACCGACCTCGGGATCGCCTTCAATCGCAATGGAATGCCGACGGTCGATCCGGTCACCTTCCAGTCGAGCCTGCCCCACGTCTTCTTCGGCGGCGACGCAGCCTTCGGCCCGAAGAACATCATCACGGCGGTCGCGCACGGCCACGAGGCGGCGATCTCGATCGACGCCTATTGCCGGGGCGAGGACCCGCGCGTCCGGCCTCCGCCGACGACCAATCTCATCAGCCAGAAGATGGGCATTCACGATTGGTCCTACGACAGCGCGATCACGCTCGACCGCCGCTTCGCCGTACCGCACGTCGAGCGGGCGGCGGCGCTGAGGAACCTGCGCACCGAAGTCGAGCTCGGCTTCACCGACGAGCAGGCGCTCGGCGAAGCGGGCCGCTGCCTCAACTGCGACGTCCAGACCGTCTTCTCGGCGCCCGCCTGCATCGAGTGTGACGCTTGCGTCGACATCTGCCCGATCGATTGCATTTCCTTCGTGCCGAACGCGCCCGAGGACGAATTGCGCCTGTCGCTCAGCGCGCCGGCGAACAATCTCGATCAGGCCATTCTCGTGTCCGAGCCGGTCAAGAGCCAGCGAGTCATGGTTAAGGACGAGGACCTCTGTCTCCACTGTGGCCTGTGCGCCGAGCGCTGTCCGACCGGCGCATGGGACATGCAGAAATTCACCATCGAAATGGCTCAAGCGGGGCAGGCATGCCAATCGAGGCGGTAAACGATTTCGTCATTCGCTTTGCCAATGTGAATGGCTCGGGCTCGGCCAGCGCCAATCTCCTGTTCGCGCGGTCGATTCTGCGCATGGGCGTGCCGATCGCGCCGCGCAACATCTTCCCCTCCAACATCCAGGGCCTGCCGACCTGGTATGAGGTGCGGGTGAGCGAGCAAGGGTGGCTCGGAGCGCGCGGCGGCGCCGACATTCTCGTCGCGATGAACGCGCAGACCTTTGCGCGGGACGTGGCTGCGCTCGAGTCCGGCGGCTACCTCTTCTACGATTCAACCCGACCGCTCCCGCCGTCGACGATACGCGACGATATCGTGGCGCTCGGGATGCCGCTCACCGAAATCTGCGCCTCCCAATATTCGGAGCCGAGGCAGCGCCAGCTCTACCGCAACATGGTCTATGTCGGCGCGCTCGCCGCGCTCCTCGACATCGACCTCGGCGTCATGGAGACGCTGGCCGTGGAACGGTTCAAGGGCAAGGACAAGCTCATCGAAGCCAACCAGCGGGCGCTGCGCATCGGCCACGGCGAGGCGATGTCGCGCTTCGCCTGCCCGCTCGGCGTTCGCGTCCGGCGCAGCAATGCGGTCGGCGATCGGATTCTCGTCGAAGGCAATTTCGCCGCCGCGCTCGGGGCGGTCTACGGCGGCGCGACCGTTTGCGCGTGGTATCCGATCACGCCGTCCACGTCGCTCGCGGAGGCGTTCGAGCGCCAGTGCGCGCGCTATCGCACCGACGCTACGGGCAAGAAGAACTACGCCATCCTGCAGGCCGAGGACGAGATCGCCGCTATCGGAATCGCGATCGGCGCCGGCTGGAACGGCGCGCGCGCCTTCACTGCGACGTCAGGGCCCGGGATTTCGCTGATGCAGGAATTCTTCGGCCTCGCCTATTTCGCCGAGATTCCGGTGGTCGTGTTCGACGTGCAGCGCGGCGGCCCGTCGACCGGCATGCCGAACTCGGACCCAGCAGTCGGATCTCCTGTCCTGCGCCTTCGCCTCGCACGGCGACACCAAGCACGTGCTGCTCATTCCCGACGGCCCGAACGAGGCGTTCGAATTCGCCGCGGACGCGTTCGATCTCGCCGAGCGGCTGCAAACGGTCGTTTTTGTCTTGCTCGACCTCGACATCGGCATGAATTCGCATCTCAGCGCGCCGTTCAAATGGGATGACGCCCGGACTTACGACCGCGGCAAGGTTCTTTCGTTCGAGGAACTGGAAAAGGCGCCGAACTTCGGCCGCTACGATGACGTCGACGGCGACGGAATTCCCTATCGGACGCTTCCCGGCGGCCATCCGACGCGCGGCGCCTATTTCACGCGCGGCACCAGCCGTGATCGCTTCGCGCGCTATACCGAGGAAGGCCTGCCCTATATCGACAACATGGAGCGGCTCGAGCACAAATTTGAGACCGCGCGCGACCTGCTGCCGCGGCCGGTCCTCAGGCGGGCGGCGAAGCCGACGCGAATTGGCGTTCTGTACTACGGATCGACCGCCGCGCCCATCGACGAGGCCCAACAGATGCTGGAAAGCGAGGGCGTATACGTGGACGCCCTGCGCATTCGCGCGTTTCCGCTCGCGCACGAGGTCGCCCAATTCATCGACGGCCATGATCAGATTTTCGTCGTCGAGCAGAATCGCGATGCGCAGATGCGCACGCTCATTTCGACCGATCTCGGCGTCGCGACGGACCGCTGGACGCCGATCCTCCACTACAACGGCATGCCGACATCAGCCCGCTACATCTTTCGTGAAATCGCCGCGCGCTTGCGGGAGCCGGCCGCCCCGCTACCTCTCGAGGCCGCTGAATGACCTACCTCGCCAAACCGAAGTTTCACCATCCCTCGATCGCGGTCAACGCGCTCGGCTTCACCCGCCGCGACTACGAAGGCGCGATGTCGACGCTCTGCGCCGGCTGCGGTCACGACTCGATCACCGCGGCGATCCTTCACGCCTGCTTCGAGCTCGCCCTGCCGCCGCACCGCATCGCGAAGCTCAGCGGCATCGGCTGCTCGTCGAAGACGCCGACCTACATGCTCGGCCAGAGCCACGGCTTCAACTCGGTGCACGGCCGAATGCCTTCGGTCTTGACCGGCGCCAATCTCGCGAACCGCGATCTCATCTATCTCGGCATTTCCGGCGACGGCGACACCGCCTCGATCGGGTTCGGGCAGTTCGCCCACGTGATGCGGCGCGGCGTCAACATGGTCTATATCGTCGAAAATAACGGCGTGTATGGCCTGACCAAAGGGCAGTTCTCCGCCACCGCCGACCGCGGCTCGAAGAGCAAGAAAGGCGGCGGCGCGCGCGACGAGCCGATCGACCTCGTCGGCGTGGCGATCCAGCTCGGCGCGACCTTCGTCGCGCGCAGCTTTTCCGGCGACAAGGCGCAGCTTGTGCCGCTCATCAAGGCGGCGTTCGAGCATCGCGGCGCGGCGTTCATCGACGTCATCTCGCCCTGCGTCACCTTCAACAATCACGAGGGCTCGACCAAGAGCTTCGACTATGTGCGCGAGCACAACATCGCGGTCAACGCGCTCGACTTCATCACCGGCCGGGAGCCGATCGAGATCGACTACGCCGAGGGCGCGGCCCATTCCGTGACCCTGCACGACGGCGCGACCATCTTTCTGCGCAAGCTCGACGCAACCCACGATCTCGGCGACCGCGCCGCCGCCCTGACGATGCTGGGGCGCTGCCGCGAGACCGGCGAGATCCCGACCGGCCTCCTCTACCTCGACCGCGGGGCCGAGGAGCTGCACGACACGATGAACACGACGCTGCGCCCGCTGAACGAGCTCACCGAGGCCGAGCTTTGCCCCGGCTCGAAGGCGCTCGAGGCGATCAACGCATCGCTGCGATGATCGGCGCTCCCGCCTACATCGACGAAGCGGGCGTCCGCGCCGTCCTCCAATGGGACCCGCTCATCGACGCGATGGAGACCGCCCTCGGGGAGTTCTCCTCGGGCAAGGTTCTTCAGCCGGTGCGCAGCGTTCTCACGATCGAGGAGGGCCAGCGGTATCTCGGCGTCATGCCGGCGGTCGCCGAGGGAGCGATGGGCCTCAAGCTCGTCAGCTTCTATCCGGCCAACGCCGGAAAGGGCGTCGCCACCCATCACGCGATGATCGTCCTCATGCGCCCCGACACCGGCGAGCCCATGGCGGCGATGGACGGCACGCTCATCACGGAAATGCGCACGGCGGCGGTGTCGGCGGCGGTGACCCGACGGCTGGCGCGCCCCGACGCCCGCGTTCTGGCGCTCATCGGCGGCGGCGTCCAGGCGGGCGCCCATCTCGCCGCGCTCAAGCGGGTGCGCAATTTCGACCAGGCGAGAGTCTGGAGCAGAACGCCCGACCGCGCGCGGCGCTTCGCCTCCGAACACGGCGCAATCGCAGTCGACGAGGTTCGCGCGGCGGTCGAGGACGCGGACGTGATCGTGACCGCGACGAATGCGCAGGAACCCGTGCTTCGCGGCGAATGGGTCAAGCCCGGCGCGCATGTCAACGCGGTCGGGGCGGCTCGGCCGAACTGGCGGGAGCTCGACGACGCGCTCATGACGTCGTCCGTGCTCGTCGTCAACTCGCGGGAAGCGGCGCTGAGGGAATCGGGCGACGTGATCCTTTCGGGAGCGCCGATCTACGCCGAAGCCGGCGAATTGTTCTCCGGCGCCAAGCCGATGCCGCTCGCCGGCGCGACATCCGTGTTCAAGTCCCTGGGCCTGGCCGTGGAGGACATTGCGGCGGCCCAGCTCGTTCATCAAAACCTTGCGCGTGGCGCGTGAGCAGCGGGTGACCCCTTCTCCCGCACGCGCCCTCGAGCGGTCGATCCTGTGCGCATGCCTTCTCGCAGGCGCATGCCTGTTCGGGCTTCCGGCCTCTGCCGAGCAGCCGAGCTACGGGCCCGAGTTGCAGGGCTTCGACTATCCCTGGCCCGTGCGTGATTTCGCCTTCTCGTCACAGGGCGAGGCTATGACCATGCGCTACATGGACGTAGCGGAGGCGACGCCGAACGGCAGGACGGCCGTCGTCCTGCACGGCAAGAATTTCTGCTCGGCGACCTGGGAGCAGACGATCAGGGCGCTGAGCGGCAGGGGCTATCGGGTGATCGCGCCGGACCAGATCGGCTTCTGCAAGTCGACCAAGCCCGAGCGCTATCAATACAGCTTCCAGGCGCTGGCGGAGAACACCCATGCGCTCATCGCATCGCTCGGCGTAAAGAACGCCATCGTCATCGGGCAGTCGACCGGCGGCATGCTCGCGGCGCGCTACGCGCTCATGTACCCGGACGAGACATCCGCGCTCGTTCTCGTCGATCCGATCGGGCTCGAGGACTGGAAGGCGCTCGGCGTTCCGCCGTGTCGCGGCCAGGCCCTTGCGCGAGCCCGGCGAGCATCGTGACCCAGCGGTCGTATTCGGGCCGCCACTCTCCGGCATAGTAGGTCGACTGTTCGTAGGCGCGCAGGCGCTCGGTGGTCACGCCCTTCTCCCGTTCGATCCACTGGTCGACGGTCAGTGATCGGCGACAAGGACACGACGGCGATCGGCAAGGGTTTTTCGCCGCCGGACGTGCGCGCGCGCCTCGGCCATTACCCGGAGCTCGCCGAGAAGACGAAAGCCGCCATTCCCGGGGTCGAGCTGATCGAATTCCCCGAGGCGGGCCACGCCCTCAGATCCAGGATCCCGACCGGTTCAACGAAGCGCTTCTCGGCGCGCTCGGGCGGGTTCTGCGCTGACGGCTCGCGACGACGAGAGCCGCCGCGATACGTCATTGTGAGGACCCCCGGGTCTGAGCGTAGCGATCCAGACTCGCGCATCCCCTCACTCTGACGTTGCCCACGCGATTGACCGCGCTTCGCTCCCGCAACGCCGGGCTGATCGACGACATGATCTACACCCAGCCGGTCGTCTACGAATTTCCCCTGATCCGGGTCCCGACGATCCTGATGCGCGGGTTCGAAACGACGGGCAGCCGGCTCTGGGAGGGCTGTTATGAAGCGGAGCCGCACCCAAAGCGCCGAAAGCGTCGTTGCGAAGGCGCCTCTCACGCCAGAGACGTAGCGGACCCTCAAAGTCCTTGTTTCGGAACAATCTCGTCAGCGTCTTTGACCGCGGCGACGAGGGCTGGCGCGGCCAAGCGTCCGATACTTCGACATTTATAGAGACGCGCCGCTTGGCCCAGCCTATGCGGCTCCAAGGCGCGCGGCCCCGCTATCGCCGCACGCCTGTTCGAGGTCTCGGCGGCGCTGATGGGCGTGCCGTTCCCGGACCTGGCTAAGCCATCGACTTGACGATCTCGCGGAAGGCCTGCTCGGGGAACGCCTTCATCGTCTTGGTTCGCACGAAGCCTTTCTTGGCGATCTGCAGCGTCAGACGCGCGGCGACGGCGTCGTCGGGCGCGTCATAGATCAGGACAAGATCGTATTCGCCCATGGTTATGTGGATGGAATGGTAATGGCAGTCCATGTCCGCCATCAGTTTCTTGACTGCGTCCAAGCGATCGGCCGCATTCCCAACCGCCCTGATGCCTTCGGGCGTCCAGTTTGCAAGTGCGATATAGGTCGACATGGCGCTCACCTCCTTTTCGCAACGAGACTGCACGCTAGCGCCGTCGTGCCCTTAGCCAAAGCAAAACCTTGGCCGGCATTCCGCAGATCGCGTCCTTCACCGAGCAGAATCTTCTCCGTATTCGTGTTTTGGGCAAGCCGACGCCGTTGGCACGGGCCGTTGATGTCGATACGACGAGCGAACGACGGTCTCCTTTTTCGAAACAAGCGCCATAGCTCGTCGCCACTCGCCGAAGGATGAGAGTGAATCACGGTATCCTCCTCCGAACGCGTGAGGAAGCGCCACCAGGCGCCAGGGCGACGGCTGCTGAGCCGCGAAAGCTCGCCGCAAGACGATCCGTGGCTTTCGCGGATCGGGGATTATGGAACCGAGTGAGGCTTGAGCGGTCGCTCCCCGCCTATCGATCCGACTGCCCCGGCCTTCTCCTCCCTACCGCAACAGCTTGAACGCGTGCGGCGACCAGTCGCCCTTGCCGACGCCGGGGATGCACCAGAGCATGCAGAGCGGCTCGATCGCGCGCGCCGCCTCGACCGCGCCCATGTCCTCGGCATCCCAGCCGAACTGGTCGAGAATCTGGGACACGACCCGCTTGGCGCCGTCATTATTTCCGCAGATGAACATCGTCGGACGGCCGCCGGCGAAATGCGGATTGACCATCTGCCCATTGCCAACCGAGTTGAACGCCTTGACGAAATGGGCGCCCGGATAGGCCTTTTGCAGCCGCTCCATCAGCGAATCCTTGAGCGTGGTGAAGAAGGACAGCACGCCGTTGACCGGCGGCCCGCCGCCGATCGGGTTGCAGGCGTCGATAACCGGCTTGCCGTCGAGCGCCGCGGCGCCGGCCTGATTGAGCGCTTCGAGCGCGGCCTCGCCCGCCACCGCCAGCACGACGACCTCGCCGAAGGCGGCGGCGTCGCGCATGGACTTGACTTCAGCGCTAGGATTCTTCGCCGCCCATTCCTCGAGTTTCGCCGGATCGCGCGTGCCCATCGCGACCTCGTCCCCGTGCTTCAAGAACCCCGCGCCGAGAGTCTGACCGACCACGCCCGAACCGATGACGCCGACTTTCATGGATTTTCTCCTTAGGGCGACCGCGCTCCGGAAGGAGCGGCTACGCCGAGGTAACGTGGTATGGGGCGGGCGGCTTCACAAGGGCGAGAGCCTATTCGCTCGTCCCGTCGCTTACGGGCCATCGCACGATGGCCACGACAACAAGGCCAATGATGTTGATCGGCATCAGCCAGCTGATCGCCGCCCACCACGGCGAGAAGCCCAGGCGGATCAGGATGCGCGCGCTCGCCCAGATCGTCGCGAAGCAGAGCGCGGCGACGACTATCGCCCTGAATCCGGTTTCCGGAGTCATTTGGCCCTCGTCAAATTCGCGTCCCGAATTGGACGGAGGCACCTGCACGAAATCTATGGCGGGAACAGGTTGTCCGCGGCCGCCGGCCGGATCAGAACCGGAAGCATGGCGAAGTCCCCCTCCTCCCGCCCGATCGCCGCCGCCCACCCGGCCCGCCCCCGGGCGTTGGCTCCGAACGCCCAGGCGAATCACGCAATTCAATCAATCAACGGGAAAAGTTCTCGAGTTGCGCGGCGCCTTCGTTTTTGGGATCGCAGTGGAAACCGGCGTCTTTGGGATTGCAGTGGAAACCAGTGTCGTTCTCCAACGATTTCTTGACAAGGATAAGAAGTCGTTCTATGTTTGTTCCATCGCCGCCGCCCTGAACGCCGAATGTTCTGTTCCGTCGAAGCCATTCCCGCCGCCGCTTGCAGCCGATTGGTCGAGGCGCGGCGCGTGCCGCGCTCTGGCGAAGGCGCGGCGGCAAGAGCCGTCGTCGCTCTCTTGGACCGCGACCTTTCGATCGCCGCGCGGGAGAGCCTGACGGAAAAGCTGGCTTGCCCGAAAATGGCGCCGCAAAGGCTTGAAAGGGTTGGATCCGCGCCCGGAATTGGTATGGCCTCGGCAGCCTTGGACACCCAAGATCTGGTACTGGTAGCGCCATGACCGTCGTCCCGAACAATTTCGGTCGGCTCTCGCCGGGTGGTCGAGCAGCGAACGACATTCGCTCGGCAGCGGGCCGCCAGCGGCCCAAAGTTGCAGAAAAAAGGTAACCGGGGCGAATTTCCGGGCGGCGTTAGCTTGGGGCGGGCCTGACGAGAGTTGCGAGATCGGGGATTTCGGGGCCTGGAATGGCGAGGCGAGCGCCGAGATAGTCGAAGAAGGGGATTTTGAGCTTCCTGCAGGTCTTGGCGAGCCCGAGCATGACGTCGCGGGCGTCGCGGCCTCTGTCGCTGAGGGTCCCGCCGGAGATTTTGCGCTTGGTGACGAAGACGCGGATGTCGTTTTCCGAGGCGTTGGTGTGCAGCGGAATATGGGGATGGTCGAGGACGCGCAAGAGATCGTCCTTGAGGCGAAAGAGGCGCCTGAGCAGGCTGTCGAGGGTGGCGTAGCCGGTTCTGGAGCGGTTGAAGATGCGGTCGAACTGCGCCCGCAAACGCTCGGCTTTCTCGAGGCTCGGGGCGAGCTTGTATTCTTTTAAGGCGCGATAGAACCACCAGATCATGCGCCGTGCGACCTCGATCGCGTTGCGCTGCTTGTCGTTGGCGGGGATGAGCTTGTGGACCAGGCGTTCGGCGTGCACCCAGCACAAGGCGTGTTCGCCGACGCGGAACTGGCCGGCGCCGTCTGACACGACGATGGCTTGGCCGAGCAGGCCTTGCTCGCGAACGGCGCCCCACAGAGCACCCTCGCTGGCGACCCGCACCGGATCGGGGGTGATCCTGAGATCGGCGAATCCGAGCGCGTTCAGATGGCTCGTCCAGTCTTCGTGAGACGCAAAAAGCCGCGTCGGATGGCCCGCGAGCGTGTCGATGAGGCTGAGGCTCAGATTGCAAGCCCGCATGTAGACGAGCGCCGCCTCGTTGACCACGTAAGAGGCCGCGCCGCCCAGGAGATTGCGCAGGAACGCCAGGCGGGACTTGCTCGGGCCGGTTCGAAACGTGGTGAAGCTGTCGGAACCGATCTGGGTCGTCACGCCGCTCTTGCCTCGATGGCGGGCGCCGGTGTCGTCGACCGTGACGAAGGAAGCGCTGCTCAATCCGGTCTTCAGCACCTCGGCGTCCTCAGCGCGGAACGTCTCGAGCTTGGCGGCCAGCAGGCGCACCACCTGGCGTTTCGAAATCACCACGCCGACGCCGTTCAGCAGCGCCAGAATCCGCTCGCAGGTCATCTGTCCCTGAAAGTGCAGCATCAAGATCAGGCGCTGAAGATGCGGGCCATAGCCACCGACGATCCCGGGATCGAGCGGCGCGATCAGAGTCTTCCCATCCGGCGTTTGCCAGCGCTCGCGCCGATAGCGGGTCACCAAAGGATTCAGAACCAAGTCCTGAACGACGATCTCTTCGGGCTCGTCGCTATTTCAAATGGGTGAATTAGCGAGCACGTCGCCGGCGATGAGGTAGACGATGGCTTTGAGGTTTCGTTTGGTTCGGTAGCCTTTGGCCTTGCGCTTGGCGGCCTGGACGTTGCCGTTGATCGCCTCCAGGACGCCGTTGGACAGGCCGGTGGCGATCGATCTGAGGACGCCTTCGGACTTGGCCATGATCGTCTTGGCCAGCTTCTTCATCGGCCCGAGGTCGCACACCTCGACCCAGGCGTTCCAGCGGTCGAG
The DNA here is from genome assembly GCA_963758335.1 of uncultured Alphaproteobacteria bacterium. Taxonomy (GTDB): domain Bacteria; phylum Pseudomonadota; class Alphaproteobacteria; order Rhizobiales; family Beijerinckiaceae; genus Roseiarcus. The sequence continues at coordinate 262,728 of CAVWVF010000008.1, forward strand.
GAAGCGCCGAGCCGATCGGGCGCTCATCGTGAACAGCTGTTGCAGGTTCATGCGGATCTGCATTGCCTGGATCGTGTCCAGGTTCTGCGCTTCCAACCGCGACAGCGCCTCCTTTTCCTCCAACGTCAGATGGTCGACGTTTTTGAGGAAGATGTAGCGCCGGCCCTTGATCTGGAAGTTGTTTTTCGCCTCTTCGCGCCGCACCTGGTCGACCGCGTCGTTGGCGAGCTTGACGACGTGAAATTTGTCGAAGGTGATCTCGGCGTTCGGGAAGTTCTCCTTGATCCCCGCCTCGAAGGCAGCCCCCATGTCGATGCTGGCGTCGGTCACCGCCTCGCGCTTGCCGCCATGCGCCTCGAGGAAATCGGCGAATTCCTTCACGGTCGCCGCGTCCTTGCCGTCGGCGACGTAGACGACCTTGCGGCGCGCCATGTCGACGAACAGGCTGATGTAATCGTGGCCGCGCCGCGCCGAGGTCTCGTCGGCGGCGATGCGCCTCACCTCCGACAAATCCAGCTTCTCCACCGCCCGCCAGACATAATGCTCGACGATGCGCCACAAGCGCGTGTCGTGCTCGCCGAGCAACCTCGCCGCATTGGCGATCGGCATCGCCTTGGCCAGAGTCAGCACGAAGGCCTCAAACAACAGCGTGAAGCCCGATCCCGCGCGCGCCCACGGCGTCGCCACCTTGCGCACGCCGCACTGCGGACACGTCACCCTCGGCATACGCGCGTGCAACAGCGTGCGGTGCAGGAAGAAATCCAGATGCCGCCAGGTCTCGTCTTTCGTGTCGTGGACCGCGCAGCCCTCGCGCCCGCACTGCGCGCAGGCGAACCGGCTCCCCCGCGGAAAATCCACGTACAAATCAAGCCGGCCGTCCGCCGCGTCGAACTCGCTCCGCGTCACCGTCCACGGCGACGAAAGACCAAGGGCCAACTGGAAAAGATCGGTGTCCTGCATCCCCTCAGGCTAAACGCGATCTCCCCTGAGCGATCGCTCACCCGCCCCCAAATTCCGACTTACCCACTCCTTTCAGCGAGGAGCCTCTCTTCGTAGCCCTTGTGGCGGGAACCCGCTGGCGCGTCGACCTTCACCTCGATGGTTTGCGTGACCGTCAGCTTGTCCAGGTTGCTGCCGCGCCGCTGCGTCGACCGCCCGCCCTTGGGCGCGTTCGCTTGCGAATCCGGTCGGTCCGTCGCCTTGTCCATCCCCGAGGGTTTCTGCGGCGGCCGCGGCGGCAGTTTCTTCAATCGCGCCAGTTCGTCCTTGACCGCCTGATGCTCGACCCTCAGCTTGGCCAACGCCCCGCTCACCTTCTCGTACTCCGCCTGAAAGCGGGTCACTTCGCCAATCAAAGTGCGAACCAGGCCGATGAGCTCGGCCGGCGTCATGCGCTCAAGCGGATCACCCGAATCAACGGACATCCCCAGCTTGAATCATACTTTCCGACGCTTGACTCCCCCCTTCCGCCCGGAAATTTGCCCCGATTACGAAAAAAGCACTTAGCGCGTTGAATTCACTCGATCGCGAGCGGATTCTCAGGAGCCTCATTTCGCGTCAGCGGCAGCTTCGCCGCTTGAGTGACCAGGGCAGGCTGCTCGGCAGGCTTTACTTCATCTTTCCCTCCACCGGCTTCAGCGCCCCGACGATACCCAGCGGGGCGAAATAGACGGCCAGCACGAAGGCGAGGCCGAGCCAGAGGAGCCAGCGGTCGGGGTGGAAGAGGGCCGGCAGGAGCGGCAGCCGCGCGTCGGCGGCGAGATGCGACAGCGCGCCCATCACGTCCTGCAGATAGCTTTCGGCGAAGACGAAGAGGGCCGCCCGACGATCGCGCCATAGAGCGAGCCCATGCCGCCGACCACGACCATGACCAGCACGTCGACCTGGATCGAGAAGGAGAGCGCCGTGTCCGGTCCGACGTAGCGCAGCCAGAGCGCGCTCAGAGCGCCGGCGAGCGTCGCGCCGAGCGCCGAGATGCAGGTTGCCAGCGTCCGGTGGAACACCGTGCGGTAGCCCAGCGCCTCGGCGCGGAACGGGTTCTCCCGGATCGCCTGCAGGACCCGCCCGAACGGCGAGTTGACCACCCTGAGAAGCACGAGGAAGGCGACGACGACGACGGCGAACACGAGATAATAGGCGAGAAGCTTGCCGCTCGCCTGCACGCCGAGGATCGGGTGGTCGAGCCACTTGAAGCCCGGCTGCAAAGCGAGCGGGACCTTGAAGGAGCGCCCGTCCTCCCCGCCCGTCAGCCACGACAGTCTGCGAGGCGAGAACGTTGAAGGCGTAGGCGACCGCGAGCGTCACCATGGCGAAGAAGATCGCCTGCACCCGCAACGAGAAGAGGCCGATCGCCAGCGCCAAGGCGAGCGAGAGCGCGAAGGCTACGAATAGCCCCGCGGCGAGCGCGAGCCAGCTCGCCCCGAGCCCGTAGAGGGCGAGGCCGACGCCATAGGCGCCGACGCCGAAGAACATCACATGCGCGAACGAGACGATGCCGGCGTAGCCGAGAAGCACGTCGTAGGAGGCGACGAGCAGGATCATCACGCAGGTCTTGGCCGCCGTGTTGAGCGCCTTGACGCCGGGAAAGAGGAAGGGCGCCAGCGCCAGAGGACGATGATAACTTGCAGCGCCCGGCCGCGCGGCGGATCGTCGGAAAGGAGCTTCATCGTCCGCTCACCGGATAAAGGCCGCGCGGGCGCCAGAGGAGCACGACGACCATCGCCAGGATGTTCGACACAAGCGCGAGCTTCGGCGCGAGGAAGCCGGCGTAGGCGATGAGCGCAACGAGGATCGAGGCGACGAAGGAGCCGCCGACCGAGCCCAAGCCGCCGATGATGATGACGATGAAGCAGAGCACCAGGAACTCGCCGCCGATCGTGGCGTGAGCCTGGCCGCGGTAGAGGGCCATCATCGCGCCGCCGAGGCCGGCCAGCGCCGAGCCCGCCATGAACACGCCGACGAACAGGCGGTCGATGCGGTAGCCGAGCGCCTCGACCATCTCGCGGTTCTCGACGCCGGCCCGGATGGCATTTCACCGGCGAACACCGCAAGGCCGACCAGCGTCGCCAGCACGCGGTATTTCTCGACCGCCGCCTCGCCGAACACGAACGAGCCTTCCAAGGTTTTCGGCAAGCCGAGCGGGATCTGATCCGGCCCAAACAGGGCGTAGAGCAGCTGCTCGGCGATGATCGAGCCGCCGATCGTTGCGAGAATCTGGCGCAGATGCTGGCCGTAGACCGGTTTCACGATCAGCCGCTCGAAGAGCCATCCGAACAGGCTGCAGACGAGCGCCGCCGCAACGACGGCGAGGACGAAGCCGGCGAGATTGAGCCCGACCGAATCCGCGCCCGACCAGCTCGCGAGCGGCAGCAGCGCGAGGGTCGCGACATAGGCGCCGAGCGCGATGAAGGCGCCGTGGCCGAAGTTCAACACGTCCATCATGCCGAAGACGAGGGTGAGCCCCGAGGCCATGGTGAAGATCATCATGCCCATCGCGATCCCCGCCGCGGTCAGGGTCAGGAAGGTCGAGGATGAGCCGATGAGGGGCGCCGCGATGAGAGCGACGATGACCGGCGTCAGGGCCCGGATGATCTCCACTCTGCGCCGCGGCAGGGCGGCGCCGACGTCGAGCGCGCTCATTGGTGCGAATCCAGGCTGAGGCCGAGCAGGAGGTTCTGCAAGGGCTGGTCGGCGGCGAGGTCCGCCATGGCGCCGCGGTGCACGATGCGGCCGTTGTGTCCATCACCCGAACCTCGTCGCCGACCTCGACCGCGACGCGGAAATTCTGCTCGACGAGCAGGATCGTCACCCCGGTCGCCTTGATCTCCTCGAGGCATTCGATCAGCGAGCCGACGATCGCGGGCGCGAGGCCCTTGGTCGGCTCGTCGATCAAGAGCAGTTTGCGCGGCTCGACGATGGCGCGCGCGATCGACAGCATCTGCTTCTGCCCGCCGGACAGCGCGCCCGCGCGCGACAGCCAGAATTTCCTCAAGGCCGGGAAGAAACCAAAGATCCACGTCAGGCGCTTCTCGTCGAGCGGCCCTTCGCGCGCGCCGAGCACGAGGTTCTCCTTGACCGAGAGATCCGAGAACACCGCCATTGTCTCCGGCGCGTAGCCGACGCCGAGGCGCGCCACGTCGTTCGCCGCGAGGCCCTCGAGCGGCGTTTGCCCGAGCGCGATGCGCCCCTTCGAGGCGCGCCACAGCCCCATGACCGTGCGCAGCGCCGTCGTCTTGCCGGCGCCGTTGCGGCCGAGCAGCATCGTCGTCTTGCCCGCCGGGGCGTCGAAGTCGACGCCCTGCAGGATGTGATAGCGGCCGATGTGGGTGTGCACCCCCGCAAGCGTGAGGCCGGCGCTCATGTCGCCTTCTCCGGGGCGATTCCGAGATAGGCCTCCTGAACGACCGGCGAGGCGATCACCGTCGCCGGATCGCCGTCCGCGGCGAGCTGGCCGTTGGTCAGGACGATGATGCGGTCGGCGAGCGAGCGCACGACGTCCATCTTGTGCTCGACGAGCAGGATCGTCTTCATCTTGTCGGTCTTCAGCCGCGCGATGAGATCGAGCACCACCGGAACCTCGTCGACGCTCATGCCCGCCGTCGGCTCGTCGAACATATAGACCTTCGGCTCGAGCGCCATCATCATTGCGACTTCGAGCTTGCGCTGGTCTCCGTGCGGCAGCGCCGAGGCGAGCGCGTCGCGCCTGCCGGAAAGGCCGACCGAGTCGAGCACCGCGTCGGCGCGGCGGACGAGGTCCCTGCCCGCCCGCCACGGCCGGCGCATGTCGTAATGCACGCCGGCGCGCGCCTGCACCGCAAGCCGCACGTTTTCGGCGACGGAAAGGCGGGGAAAGAGATTGGTGAGCTGGAACGCGCGCCCGAGCCCCAGCCGCGTGCGCTGCGGCGCGCTCAAGCCCGTCACGTCCCGCCCCTCGATCAGCACGTTCCCCTCGGAAGCGCGCAATCGCCCGGACATCAGGTTGAAATAGGTCGTCTTACCCGCGCCGTTCGGTCCGACGATGGCGGTGAGCTCGCCGGGATAGAAGACGCAGGAGACGTGATCGACCGCGACATGGCCGCCGAAGCGGATGGTCAGGCCGCGCGTCTCGAGCGACGGGGTCATCGCTTGTTGCGGATCGGGATGTCCATGTCCTCGATCTTGAGCTCGCGGGTGAGCTCGGGGATGCCCCACGCGACGTTCGGGTCGACCTTGATCTTGAAGGCGTACATCGACTGCAGCGCCTGGTGATCCTCCTTGCGAAAGATCATCTTGCCCTTGGCGTCTCGAACGACATCCCTTCCATCGCCGAGATGAGCTTCTCCGTGTCGGTCGATTTCGCCTTTTCGACCGCAGCGACCACCGCCATCGCGGCGGCAAATCCGCCCGCGGTGAAGAAGTCCTGCGGCGCGTGGAAACGCTTCTCGTGCTCGGCGACAAGCCAGTCGTTGATCGGGTTTTTTGGAATGCCGTAATAGTAATAGGTTGCGCCTTCGAGGCCGGGGAAGCGCTTGTAGGCGGCGAGAGCGGGCAGGATGTTGCCGCCGGTCGAAAGCTCGATGCCGTACCGGCCGGGATCGAGATCGGCGAGCTTGTCGAGCGGATTGCCCCCGCCCGCCCAGATGATCCAGATGATCTTGCGGCCCTGCTTGTCCTTCAGCGCGTCGAACAGGCGCTGGGCGGGCGCGGTGAAATCGGTCGTGTTCATCGGCACGTATTCCTCGGCGTCCAGCGTCGCGCCGGTCTTGGCGAGCGCCTCCTTGAACGCGGCGACCCCGTCGCGGCCGAAGGCGTAATCTTGCGCCAGCGTCGCCACGTGCTCGCCCGGCTTGCCGATCGCGACCGCGTTGGAAATCGCGTCCTGCGAGGAATTGCGCGCGGTGCGGAAGATGTAGCGGTTCCATTTCGAGCCGGTGATCTCGTCGGCGACCGCAGGCTCGACGATGAGGATCTTCTTGTGCTCCTCGGCGACCGGCAGCATGGCGATCGCCGCAGCGGACGAGGTCGTGCCGACGGCGATGTCGGCGCCGTCGTCCTCATAGGCCTCGGCGAGCGCGGTCTTGGCGAGGTCGGGCTTCGACTGGTCGTCCTTGGTGATGACGACGATCTTGCGCCCGTCGACCTCCATCGTCCCCTTGGCCGCGTACTCGAGGCCCATCATGAAGCCGGTTTCGGTCTGCTTGGCGTAGGCCTGCAGCGGGCCGGTGAGGCCGCGGATGAGGGCGATCTTGAGATCGTCGGCTTTCGCCGCGCCGGCCGCGGCGGCGAGCGCCGCAGCGAGGCCAAGCATTTTCAGACGAATGGACAGGGTGAGACGAAGGGACATGGGCCGCTCCTCGCCGGGTCGCAACAACGGCTTTTAGCCTGTGGCCGCTCGACTTCGCCGGCGGCCTCGATCGTCATCGCGTGTTCGGACTGTAGCCCTCGCGCGCCGCGGGTGACAAGGCCGACCATTCTTTTGCCGCCGAATTGTCGTTTTGCCGGACAGTCGTTCTGCGGAGCTTGCACGAGAGAAACGACGCGCCTATAAGGCCGCTCTGGCCGCGTTCAGCGGGCCGAAGTCGGAGTGTAGCGCAGCCTGGTAGCGCACCTCGTTCGGGACGAGGGGGCCGGAGGTTCAAATCCTCTCACTCCGACCAAACATCTTCTAAGTGCTTGGTTTTTCTATTGGTGGGGCACCGACCGAAACGGCGGTGGGGCACCTGCCGCCTTTACTCCGCGTCGATCAGCAAGTGCATCGCGTCGCCGGCGAGCTTCTTCTGGCTCGCCATTTTGCTGTAGTGCGCCGCCAGCGCCGGGCTGTCCCAGCCGAAGATCGCCATCAGTTGCTTCTCGGTCGCGCCGTTCTCGGCGGCGATCTTGGCCCCGGCCTTACGGAGGCCGTGCGCGCTGCACAACCCAGTAGGCCCGCCTCGTTGCAGCGGTCCCGAAACCAATTGCCGAAGCCGGCCGCCGCAAAGGGCTTTCCGAACCCGGTCTCAAGGAACGTCTTCTCGCCCAGCGGGGTCGCGTCGAGGACGTCTTGGAGCGGCTTGAGCACGGGGAGCTGCAAGGTCTTGCCGGTGACCCCGCTCGTCTTGCTCGGGGTGAAGGTGAGCCATCCGTCCTTGACGTGCTCCGGGCCAACGGTGACCGCGTCGGACCGCCTCATGCCCGTGTAGAGCATGATGGCGAGCGCCAGCCGCGCCTTGCTGCCCATCGGATGCCGCGCCTCGAACTTGGCGACCTCCCCTCGCGGGTCCACGTGTGGAACCCTTCCTTGACGTATTTGAGCGGCTTGACGTCGGCGGCCACGTTTCGTTTCACGTGTTCGCTCCTTTCTTCGCAGCCCCATGTCAGCGCCATTCGAAGGTACATGACCCGGTGATTGGCGACCGACGGGGCCGCTTCCTTGCGGTTGCGTATGAGCCGGACGTGCTCAGCCGTGAACTCGGCAAGCGGGCAGTCGCGGAACCGGTACTTCGAGCCGGGCTTGGGCGGCTCGTTGAGGGCGGCCTCCAAGATCAAGTGCCGGCCGCGCCGCTGGCGCTGATCGAGCCGAGTGAACTGGAATGACTTCTCGTACTCGGCCACGAGCCATCCGAGCGTGCCGGCGCGCGGTTGTGCGGACGCTGGGGCCACCTTGCCGGCGCTCAGACGGTCGAGGGCGACCTTATACTCGGCCATGAAGCCGGGAGCGCCGGGGGGCAGCTTGAGCCGCACCTTGCCGACGTTCTTGCGGCGCACGTAGAGGCGGATGTTGCCGTGCCGGTCCACGTCCTGCATCAGGTAAGGGAGGTCGATCCGCATGGGTCAGCTCACGCGCAGTTCGTCCAGGGACTGCCGAGTTGTCCGACTTCGCCTTCTTCAGGCAAATCTGCAAACGCCTTCTCGATCTTAGGCCGCATCCAGACCTTTCGACTGTTGATCAGCTTCGGCGCGGGCATACGTCCATCCTTGACCATTTGGTCGAACAATGTCGTGCCGACGCCGACGTATTCAGCGGCTTCGTCTCTGGATAGGCCCAGCCTTTCGCTGGCGGGGATGATGCGGAACGGGCCGCTTTGTATCGACGCCATGTCAAAAATCCCTACCGCTGGTCGGCTTCTCGTTCGGGTTCGACGGCGCAGCCAAGCGGTGGTTCGCTTCCGACTGCTGGCGAACCATGCGCTCGCGCACGGCGCGGACAATTTCGCTGGTCTGAGAGCTGGCGTTCTCCGCCGCCTGCTCGGCAAGCCAGGTCTTCACGTCTCGCGGGAGACGGACCATTATCTTGGGCAAATTCCGACCGTTCATGTTGACGCACCCCGTCGAGACGGGCTAGTTTATGGCCCTCGGCCATCTTCTTGTCAATGAAAAAGTGGCCCTAGGCCATCAATAGGGTGAAAAATGCCGTCTGAACTTCCCGTGCACGCCCTCGACAAGTTCGTTCTCCGACTGCCTGAGGGGATGCGCGACAAGATTGGGGCAGTGGCACGGGTGAACAAGCGCACCATGAACGCCGAGATCGTAAGTAGGCTTGAAAACTCGCTTCTGGATGCTGAGAGGCCCGCCGCCGCCGTCACCGCGAACAACCTCGACGCGAACATTGCCGACCTTCGGGATCAGGTCCGGCTGCTCACAAGCGCAATCGCAGACATAAAAGCAATCTTGATCGGACAGGAACCGGGAGTACCGGACTTCACGACCAAGTCGAAGCAGGGGAACTCATGAGCCCCTCATGAATCCCCTCATTTGAAAAATGGCCTGATTTCGGCACTTTTTGGCCCTTCAACGTGAGATCAGGGGAACGAAAACGCCGCTTATGGAATGACGCGCCCTCATCAGCGATAATCGCGACGCAAAATCCGGTGCCGCAAGACTCGCAAGACGAGTATCTCGGGATCAAGATACGTATCTGAGGTTGCAAAATTGCCTGCGACGAAAAATGAGGGGATGGCTGAGCATGAGCCCTGGAGCGGGCATCGTGCAGCGCAAGTTAATCGCGGCTTTCCAGATTGAGCCGGAGCGGCGCTTCACGGTCGAGGAATTGGCGGAAATCGCCTTTCCCGATGAACCGATCGAACGCAAACACGCGGTGAGCGTGCGGCGGGCGTTGAAGAACCTGCCCGGCCTTGGGCTTCATTTCAGTCGGACCGGCAAGCGCCGTAGCCGTGGTTGGCGCTACGTTGTGGGGCGCGTGGAATAAGTGTTGCCTCTTGCGCAAGTGATTGCGGTCTCGTGCGCGGCGAAGAGGCTCATTGAGAACTTCGCTCAGCCGCCACAGCCCTGACAATGAACTTCCCGTGACGCCGTGCGAAGGTCGCGGGCGGTGGCCCTGCTCGATCGCGTCGCCATCGGGACGACGCGGGGCGATTTATCCGTCCGTGGGCGGCCAGCCGGGGGCGAAGTGTTCATCGCAAAATTGGCCCCGCTCGGGGTATGCTTGGTAAATGAACACAGGGCACGTCGCCAAGTTCGCCCGCTACGTCGGCATCGACTACTCGGGCACGCAAACGCCTTGCGCCAGCTTGCCGGGCCAAGGTGATTTCAGAGATTGGATATGGGCCCAAAAGCGCCGGCTGGCGATCTTGTGACGGCCTTGACGCTCGAAGAAGAGCAGCGGATATTTGTGCGACCAGCAAGCGCGTCGCAAGAACTGACGTCCTTGGTGTTGCGCGACGTTCCCCACCCCCCAAGCAGGTCGCCGTCCACCTAAACGCAATGCAGCGGTCGGGCCGAATGGCTAAGTACGCTGGCCTGGGAGAATTGAGCCATGACCACGATTGATGCAAAGGCCCGGAACGTTCGCGAGCTTCTTGGGGGAAAGAAATATACAATTGACTATTTCCAGCGCGAATATCGTTGGCAATCAAAGCAAATGGGGGAGTTGATCAGTGACCTTTCCGCCCGCTTCTTGTCTGTGTGGAAGCCAGCGCACGGGCGTGGAGAGGTGGCAAAATACCCTACCTATTTTCTTGGCTCGATAATTGTCTCAAGTGAGGGGGGCAAGGCGAGTGTCATCGACAGTCAACAGAGGCTGACATCGCTCTCCATTCTTCTCATTTGGGTTCTCCACGGCCTTAAAGAGGAAGATGACCGCAAATAAATTGCGGACCTTATATTTACGAGGCAATATGGATCGAATGCATACAAGGCTCCTCGCTGAAAGGAGTGGGTAAGTCGGAATTTGGGGGCGGGTTAGCGATCGCTCAGGGGGGATCGCGTTTAGCCTGAGGGGATGCAGGACACCGATCTTTTCCAGTTGGCCCTTGGTCTTGCGTCGCCGTGGATGGTGACGCGCAGCGAGTTCGACGCGGTGGACGGTCGGCTCGATTTATGCGTGGATTTTCCGCGGGGGAGTCGGTTCGCCTGTGCGCAGTGTGGGCGCGAGGACTGCGCGGTTCATGACACGAAGGAGGAGACCTGGCGGCATCTGGATTTCTTCCAGCATCGCACGCTGTTGCATGCGCGCACGCCGAGGGTGACGTGTCCGCAGTGCGGCGTGCGCAAGGTGGCGACGCCGTGGGCTCGCGCGGGATCGGGTTTCACGTTGCTGTTCGAGGCCTATGTGCTGGCGCTGGCCAAGACGATGCCGATCGCCAATGCGGCCGAGCGGCTCGGCGAGCACGACACGCGCTTGTGGCGCATCTGTCATTCGGCATGGAATAAGGACCCCGTTTTCGGGGTGATCGGCATCCAATCGGGACCCCGGGGATAAGGGTCCACACAGGCCTCCTGATTTCTTAGGAGGCCGAGTTCGAGATGCTGATTGTGGAGACGATAGCCAAAATTCGTCTAGCGTATTTTTCGCGAAAGATGACGATCAAGGCGATCTGCCGCGATTTGCGTGTTTCGCGCAAAGTGGTTCGGAAGGTCATCCGATCGCAGGCGACAGAGTTCCATTATGAGCGGGACGTCCAACCCCAGCCGAAGATCGGGCCTTGGCGCGATCGGCTTGATTCATTGCTTTTGGAGAATGACGGAAAGCCGGCGCGCGAGCGGTTGACGCTCATTCGGGTCTTCGAGGAGTTGCGGGGGCTTGGCTATGAGGGCGGTTACGACGCGGTTCGCCGTTACGCCCGGACCTGGAGCAAGCAACACGCGGGCGAGACGGCGAACGCCTATGTGCCGCTGACGTTCGCGCCGGGCGAGGCATATCAGTTCGACTGGAGCCACGAGATCGTTGTGATGGACGGGGTGACGACGATCGTGAAGGTCGCGCACGTCCGCCTTTGCCACAGCCGCATGATGCTCGCGCGCGCCTATCCGCGCGAGACGCAGGAGATGGTGTTCGACGCCCACGAGCGGGCGTTCGCGTTCTTCAGGGGCGCCTGCACGCGCGGCATCTACGACAACATGAAGACGGCGGTGGAGACGATCTTCGTCGGCAAGGACCGGCAATACAATCGCCGCTTCCTCCAGATGTGCTCGCACCATCTTGTCGAGCCCGTCGCCTGCACGCCAGCGTCGGGCTGGGAGAAAGGTCAGGTCGAGAACCAGGTGGGTCTCGTTCGCGAGCGCTTCTTCACGCCGCGCTTGCGAGTCAAGAGCTATGACGAGCTGAACGCCTGGCTGATGGACAAAAGCATCGCCTGGGCCAAGGCGCATCCCCATCCTGAACGGCCTGACAGGACGATCTGGGAGGTCTTCGAGGAAGAGCGTCCCAAGCTCATTCCCTATCGCGGCCGCTTCGACGGATTCCATGAGTCGCCGGCCTCGGTGTCCAAGACCTGCCTGGTGCGGTTCGACAACAATAAATACTCGGTGAGCGCCAGCGCGGTTGGCCGCCCGGTCGAAATCCACGCCTACGCCGATCGCGTCGTGATCCGCCAGGACGGGCGCATCGTCGCGGAACATCCGCGGTGTTACGGGCGTGGCGAGACGATCTACGATCCCTGGCATTACGTGCCGGTTCTGGCGCGCAAGCCGGGCGCTCTGCGCAACGGCGCCCCGTTCAAGGACTGGGTGCTGCCGACGGCGCTGGACCGCGTGCGGCGCAAGCTTGCCGGGTCCGACGACGGCGACCGGCAGATGGTCAAAATCCTCGCCGCCGTGCTCACCGATGGATTGCTTGCGGTGGAGGCCGCCTGCCTTCAGGCGCTGTCCGAGGGCGTCCATTCGGCCGACGTCGTCATCAACATCCTCGCGCGTCAGCGCGATCCCGGACCGGCGGCGACGATCATGACGCCCGACGCTTTGCGGCTCTGCCACACGCCCGTCGCCGACTGCGCCCGATACGATCAACTCAGGAGCGCCTAACCCATGGAAAGAACCGAAGTCCTCGACATGATGAGCAGCCTCAAGCTCTACGGGATGAGGAGCGCCTACGACGAGACGCTGACCACGGCGCTCAAGCGCAAGCATGAGCCGCAGCGCTTCGTCGGCGATCTCCTGAAAGCCGAGATCTCAGAGAAGCAGGCGCGCTCGATCAAGTACCAGCTCACCGTCGCCAAGCTGCCGCTGGCCAAGGACGTCGACGACTTCGCGTTCAAGAACACGCCGATCAACGAGGCTCTCGTGCGCGACCTCGCCGCCGGCGGCTTCATCGCCCAGCAGCGCAATGTCGTCCTGGTCGGGGGAACCGGCACCGGCAAGACGCATCTGGCCATCGCCATCGCGCGAAGCTGCATCCGAGCCGGATCGCGCGGGCGCTTCTTCACCACCATCGATCTCGTCAATCAGCTCGAGGCTCAAGCGCGCGCTGGCCGCCAGGGACGGCTCGCCGATTATCTCACGCGCCTCGACTTCGTCATCCTCGACGAACTCGGCTATCTCCCCTTCGCCCAGGCCGGCGGGCAGTTGCTGTTCCATCTCATCAGCCGTCTCTATGAGCGCACCTCGATCATCGTCACGACCAACCTCGCCTTCGGCGAATGGCCGAGCGTCTTCGGCGATCCGAAAATGACGACCGCGCTGCTCGACCGCCTCACCCATCACTGCGACATCGTCGAGACCGGCAACGAAAGCTGGCGCTTCAAAAACCGCGCCTGAGCTGCCCCGCACCAACCGGGTTTCGTGACGTAACGATTGGGAGTGGCCCCATGCCGCGCAAGCCGATCGGCGAGAAAGCCATGACCGACGCCGAGCGCCAGGCCCGTTACCGCGTCGCGCGCGCGGCCGATGCGCCGGTGATCCGCACCCGTCGCCCGGCCGACCATCGCAGTCGCGCCCGGCGTTGGCAGGACGCCGTCGCCCAGCTCAGCGAGCTGCAAGCGCAGTATGCCGATTGGCTCGAAGCGCTGCCGGCCAACCAACACGACAGCGCGCTGGCCGAGGCCCTCCAGGCTATCTGCGAACTCGATCTCTCCGAACTCGAGAGCGTGGCGCCCCCACGCGGCTTCGGACGCGACTGACCTTCCAGCGACGAACGCTCAAGACAAGCCAACGTGTCGCTCCGAGCGGTTCCCAGACGCCTGGCCTCACCACCGGCGCTACCCCGCCCGCGGTTCACCCCCGGGGGCCCACAGGTACCCCCCGCGCTACGCTCCGCCAGCCGCGCGGAGGGCGCGTCGCTACGCGCGGGTCCCCCCTATGGACTCCGGGGATGAACCGCTCCCGATGATCAAGAGGGGTCCTTTTTCCATGCCGATGGGGGGTCCCTTTTCGACGCCGATTGACAGCGCATCGTCGAACACTACGTCTGGCGGGCGGTGGAGAAGCTGGATTTGTCGCTGGTGCGGCGCATCGCCGCCGACGAGACTTCGGCGCGGCGCGGCCACGACTACATCAGCCTGTTCGTTGACATGGCGCGGCGCAAGGTCGTCTACGTCGCCGACGGCAAGGACGCGGCGACCGTGAAGGAATTCGCGGATTTCCTCGAGGCGCATGGCGGCCGGCGCGAAGCGGTGACCGACGCCAGCATCGACATGGGGGCTGCATTCGAGGCGGGGATCAAAGAGAACTTCCCGAACGCTGAGATCACGTTCGACAAATTTCACGTCATCAAACTCGCCAACGAGGCCGTCGACCAGGTGCGGCGCGAGGAGGCGCGGAACAACTTCCAGATCAAGGGCCGGCGCTACATCTTCCTGAAGAACGTCGATCGTCTGACGCAGGAGGAAAAGGAGGCGCTCTCTCGGTTGGAAGCGCAGAACCTCGACACGATCCAAGCGATGCAGATCCGCATGAACCTGCAACAGCTGTTCACGATGAGCGTCAAATCGGCTCGGCGTTTCCTCGACCGCTGGAACGCCTGGGTTCAAGTCTGCGACCTCGCGCCGATGAAGAAGCTGGCCAAGACGATCACGGCGAAGTCGGAAGGCATCCTCAGATCGATCGCCACCGGCCTTTCCAATGGCGTTCTGGAGGCGATCAACGGCAATGTCCAGGCCGCCAAGCGCAAGGCCAAGGGCTACCGAACCAAACGAAACCTCAAAGCCATCGTCTACCTCATCGCCGGTGACGTGCTCGCTAATTCACCCATTTGAAATAGCGACGAGCCGCATACAATCTCGAAGTTCCAGAGCGTACAGGCGCAATGGATGCACTTTACAAGCAGGAGCCATACAACAGGGACAACGCGGCTGAAAGCGTCCGCAACATTCTTGATCGCTTTGAGGACATTCAGGAACAAATTCCCACCGAGATCGCCGAAAACGCTCGGGCAATGTTTGCCGATTGGCTCATCGAAAGGGTCTACCTTGTCGAGATAAGGGCACCTTCAGACGATGACGGCTATGCGATTTTTGAAACGATGAACGATCGGGGATTGCCACTCTCGCCAACTGTTATGCTGAAAAGTCACCTTCTATCGAATTCCGGCAATGACGATACAAAGAAACGGCTAAATACCATTTGGAAGGGACGTATTGACGAGCTTCTTCGGGTTGGCAAGGACGAGGAGTCCGATGCCATCAAGAGTTGGCTTCGAGCCCGACACGCAGATAGTATCCGCCCAAGAGAGGCAGGCGCTAAACCGCAAGATTTCGACCTGATTGGCACAGAATTCCATCGGTGGGTCCGCGATAACGGTGATCGCCTAGGTTTGACTAGGGACAAAACGCCGTTCCCTGAGAATTTTGCCAGGTTCCTCTGTCATTTGTGGGCGGAAATCGACGAGGCGTGTCTTGTCGGGATGGAGCGTGAGCCCAAATCGCGCGGGGCTGACCGCACCGCTCGGTAGCCGTTGAACAGCCCGAGCGTTTCGTACAGCCAGTCCCTACTCCACCGCGTCCAGCCGAAGCCCTGTCGTTTACGGGCTCGCAGCATATGGCGCCGGATCTTCTTTTCCACCCAGTCCTTCACGAAGCCGAAGCACTCGCTGGAATGTAACGCCCTGAAGTAATTCACCCATCCGCGAAGCACCGGGTTTGCGGCGCGGCAATACGACCCTGCACGCGAGGCTATCTATTGCAACACGTTGGCAAATTTCACGCTGCAATATCCCGTTATGCTCGCCCCGATCGGAACTTCCGACAGCGACGACGTGGCGTGGCGCAAGGCAATGACGGCCGCAACATACATCGACATTCTTATCGCCCGACGCGTATGGAGTGGCAGCAGCATAGACTATAACACCTTGCAATACGCAATGTTTCTTGTCCTTAAGGAAGTGCGAGGACAAGACGCGAGCACGGTCGCCCACCTGCTAAAGGCTAAACTTGACGCAGAGCCAATGCCGTTCATCTCTACCATGCGGTTCGGGCTCAATACGGTAAACAAGAAAACAGTGCGACGGTTCCTTGCTCGCATGACGAATTGGCTTGACCAGCAGGTCGGCCATGCAGGCAGTCTGGTTGGTTATCTGACTACTGCTGGTCTCATGAATCCCCTCATTTGAAAAATGGCCTGATTTCGGCACTTTTTGGCCCTTCAACGTGGGAACGAGAACGCCGCTTTTTGGAATGACGCGCCCTCATCAGCGATAATCGCGACGCAAAATCCGGTGCCGCAAAACTCGCAAGACGAGTATCTCGGGATCAAGATACGTATCTGAGGTTGCAAAATTGCCTGCGACGAAAAATGAGGGGATGGCTGAGACTGCTGGTCCCCAAGGCTATGATGTCGAGCATATCATCGAGGACCAGTATGAGCGATACAAAGGCGAATACCCGAGCGAGGCCGAATTTTATGAGCAACGAAATCGCATCGGCGCACTTTTGCTCTTGCCGAAAAGCTTTAATCGCAGTTATGGCGGCATGAAGTTCGCTGAAAAATCCAAACACTACCTCGGGCAGAATTCGCTGGCGCGAACGCTGTGTGAGAACGCGTACGTCAACAATCCCGGCCTGATACGCGTGATTGAAGAGCGCGGGGTGCCCTTCAAGGCACATTCGACATTTGGCCGAACCGATCTAGAGGAACGCGAGAAAGCTATAGCAAGCTTGGCCGAACAGGTTTGGCACCCAGATCGGATTTTGGAGGAAGCGACTCGCGGGTGAACGCGGCAACTCTCTTAGATCGGTTCGGCGTCAAAGCAAACGATCGCCTCTTCTCTGACATTTAACCAGGGCATGTCGCGTACCTCATGAATCCCCTCATTTTAAAAATGGCCTGATTTCGGCACTTTTTGGCCCTTCAACGTGAGATCAAGGGAACGAAAAGGGGATGTCCCGCCGTCTGTTGAAATTCTCGAAGCGGTCGTTGCGCATTGAAATTTACGCAGCCTCGGTGATTTGAGCAAGCGCCTCGTCGGAAGGCGGCTGCTGGCCTTGCTTTGCAAGAGCAGCGCGAAGAGCCGGCAGATGCTTGTATGCCTTCAATCGACGGAAGCCCTTGGTTGCTTCTTGCATGGCGGCGGCGGCCCATCGCAGGGCCATCGCGGGCGAGCGCCAGTATTTGACGTTGCGGCAGACCCTGCGCACCGTGCCCATGACATTCTCGATGATGTTGGTGCAGGCGAGCGAGCGGCGCAGTTCGCGAGGGAGGCCGAGCCGCGCGACAGTGAGCATCTCGTCGATCCCTTCCAGGATCGAAGCGGAAACGCCGTTCCAGTCCCGTTCGAGACGGCGGGCGAGATTGCGAATGAGCGCTTCGGCCCTTTCGGCGTCGTCCATTTCCCAAGCTTGCCGCAAGACGCGCCGCACCGAAGCGTGCATCGATTTGGGCAACCGCTCCAGAATGTTGCGCGCCTTGTGAATCTGGCAACGCTGGATCGCCGTATCGCGTCCAAAGGTGCGGCGGATCGCCTTGGACAGCGCCTTCGCGCCATCGATGATGAACAGGCGTCGCACGGTTGGATCGAGTCCGCGCTCGACGAGATTGTCGATGAGCGCCTGCACCGTCGTGGCGTTTTCGGTCGCGCCCTCGACGAGGCCGAGCGGATGTTTGTCGCCGTTCGCGTCGACGCCAATCGCCGCGACGAGGAGCATATCTTCATCCATGTGAATGCCGTCGATCTGGATCGCCAGCAGATCGAGGTCGTCAAGCCTGGTTTTCCATCCACGCCTTCATGCGCGCCGCCGACAACGCCACGAAGCGGCGGGAGGTCGCCGACTTCGACAGCCCCGCTCCGTCGGACGCCGGAACGTCTCCCTCGGGCAACCGGACCGAACGCTTGAAACGTCGCGTCGAGACGTTGATCAGCATCTGGTTCATCGCCCATTTGCCGAGCAAGTCTTCGCTGACGGCGTTCTCCCAACTCGGCAGTACGCGCTCGGCCCCGTCGAGCCCGCGAACCCGCGGGCGCTCGATCTCGACCTTGCCACCGTGAAAGCCGATCTTGCCCTTGGTCCGCCCCCAGCGGTGCGCCTGGCGCCGCTCACCCCGCTCGTGGCGCTCGCCACAGGCTGCCGTCGCATCCTGCTCCAGCATCTCGCTCAACGTCTCGAGCCCGGCGGCAAGGCAAAAGCGTTCAAAACTCGCCGACATGCTCGCCAGCGCCTCGGCCTTCAACGCATACGTGGGAATTGCGGTCGACGTGGTATGCTTCTTCATGGCGTTGCTTTCCTTTCGTGGAATCAGCACCCCGAGCCTAAAGGCTCAAGGCGAGCAACGCCGCTCCTCCCTTTTCAACATTCCTCGGGACAACCCCAACGAAAACGCGGCTTTTGGAATGACGCGCCCTCATCAGCGATGATCGCGACGCAAAATCCGGTGCCGCAAGACTCGCAAGACGAGTATCTCGCGATCAAGATACGTATCTGAGGTTGCAAATTGCCTGCGACGAAAAATGAGGGGATGGCTGAGGTCGGGTACTCTTCGCGCCGTCCACTTTGAACGTGCCAACGCCTCCACTGCATGCAGGACGGCTGGCTGCGCTGCGCCTCAGCGACCGCCAACGGCCGGCTATCCCGGCTACAACAGCTACGTCGGGCGAGACAGCGCGAAAGTCGCTCGCATCATGTCGGCGATTTGCACAGAATTGCGCGAGACGCGAGACGCTCCAGTTCAATGGCGTCGAATTGTCGGTCGCCGCTGAGACGGCATTCCCGAGAAGCAGGTGTTTGACGCTATCGAAACGTGCATGGGCTACCGATGGAGTGACTATGCTTGGCTTCCAGGACGTCTATAGCCTCACCAGAAGGATTTTCGCCCGATCACGCCGAACGCCCGTCGCTGGGCTGCTGAAGCCCGTCCTGACCCCATCTGAGCGGACCGACGAGGGACAGGAACGGGCGAACTGCGCCATGGAACCAGCCGGCTCTTCCGAAACCTTTGCATTAGTTAGAGCGCCCTCGGAAGCTACATTCGATCGATGGACTAGCGACCAACTCGCTTTCATACCGACGCATCGCTCGGGCGATTAGGGGGCCGAATTGAACGTCTTCGATCTCGATCGGGCTCTGGTCACCGACTACGAAAAGTTCGCAAGGTCTTTCACCGAGATACGCGCACCGGACCTCCGGCAACAAATCGATGCGATCTATGCGACCGGCAGATTTTGGCCGGAAGCCCTGATTACGGTCAACCCGCACTTTGAACGCGGCGCAAGTATAGAGGAGCTCGTCGCGGACGGCACGTTATGCGCCGAGACTGGCGCATCTTCAGGATCGAGGGCCAGGCGCTCGAACTCTATCGCCATCAAGCCCAGGCAATTTCAAAGGCCGCCGCCGGACAGAGCTTCGTGGTCACAACGGGAACCGGTTCGGGAAAGTCGCTATGTTTCTTTGTGCCGATCATTGACCGCGCAATGCGCGCTCGAACTCGCGGGCGAGCCACCTCGCACCAAGGCCATAATCGTTTACCCAATGAACGCATTGGCCAACAGCCAAATCAATGAGATCACGAAATTCCTGGATCAAAGCGGGCTGCCCGAGGCTCTGTTACCAACCTGCGCGCGGTATACCGGCGAAGAGCGCGACGACGAACGCGACCGCATCCGAGCGAGAAAGCCGGACATCCTGCTCACAAACTTCATGATGCTCGAATTCCTCATGACGAGGCAAGGCGAGCGAGATCGAGAGATTATCAATAGCGCCATTGACCTGGATTTCTTGGTTCTGGACGAGCTCCACACATATCGCGGTCGTCAGGGTGCGGACGTCGCGATGCTCGTGAGGCGGGTTCGCGATAGGCTTTGCCGAACGAAGTCGCCGATCTGCATTGGCACTTCAGCGACAATGTCGAGCGAGGAAGGCGAGGGCGACCGCGCGGCAGCTGTCGCCCCCGTGGCGTCACGTCTCTTTGGCGCGCAGATTGGCTCGGATGCAGTCATCGACGAGAGTTTGCGCCGAGCGACCGACCCGACGCTGCGTCTCGCCGATCTGAGTGACAAGCTCGCCGAGATCGTGGACGCCGAAATCCCCGACTTGCTCGACGACAATCGGCTACGCCGGCATCCGTTAGCGGTCTGGATAGAGCTTCGGCTCGGGCTGAAGGATGCCCAGAGACTCACCCGGCTTGCGCCCACGACTCTCGCTGACGCTGCTCGGCAGTTGGGCGAGGAGACGGGAAAGCCGGCCGAGCTATGCGAGGCTAAACTACAATCCATGCTGACGCTCATGAGCCGCCCCGAGACTGAGCGCGGCGGCGACGGCGAAAGTTCTTTTCTTGCCTCTAAGCTGCACCGGTTCATTTCTGGAGCCGGCCACGCGTATGCGACCCTGCGGCCAGAGGGTCAACGACGCTTGTCGCTCGACGGTCAACGGTTTGATCCAGAGGACCCGGAGGCGCGCCTCTACCCGACATATTTCTGCCGCGCCTGCGGCCAGGAGTATCACTCCGTGACTTTGACGGCGGCAGGCGGCGCGACCCAGGTTCTACCCCGGTCTATCGACGACGAGCCGTTGCCCGACCCCGACCCCGACGAGATCGCGGGCTACTTGATGCCGGAGCCGGCGCAGGACGAACAATTCACTTTTGCCTGGTCACCGGCCGACTTCCCGGAGGAGTGGCAAGAAGAAGGGCCGAATGGCCCTCGGCTCAAGGCCGACAAGAGAAAGAACGTTCCTAGACGGCTCGAAGTGGCTCCCGACGGCGGTGTCGCCGGCGGCGGTCGTCCTTGCTGGTTCATTCCTGGAAAATTCGGGTTCTGCTTGAATTGCGGTGAGATGCCGGCGGGGCAGGCTCGCGAGTTCAACAAGCTGGCCACTCTCTCGGCCGAGGGCCGGAGTTCAGCGACGACCTTGCTGGTGTCCAGCGCATTGCGATGGCTGAACCGAGCGGAGGCTCGCAATCCCGACGACAAGCGGAAGCTTCTTGCCTTTACAGATAACCGCCAGGACGCCGCGCTCCAAGCGGGACACTTCAATGACTTCATCTTCGTTTCATTGCTCCGCGCGGCGACGCTGGCGGCGTTGCGCAAAGCCGGTTCTGAGGGACTTGGCGACCAAGACATCGGCGCGCGAGTACAGGAGACCCTTGGCTTCAAAGCGCAAAACCCGCCGCGCCGCCTCGAATGGATGCTCGATCCCGACGTCAAGGGCGTCGCCCAGCTCAACGCCGAAAAGGCGATCGCGAAAGTGCTCTGGTATCGAGTGTGGTCGGATCAGCGGCGCGGGTGGCGCTACACAAATCCAAATCTCGAAGAACTGGGGCTGATAGACGCGCGCTATCTGTCGCTCGACGACCTGGCCGCCGATCAAGAAGAGTTCGCCCCTGCGCGGCGGGAATTGCGGGACGCGTCCCCAGCCAACCGTCGGAAGGCTTACAGCATCCTTTTCGACGCGATGCGGACTGGGTTGGCCGTTTCGACCGAAGTCCTGGACAATTCGGTCCTTGAGGAGATCGGCAACGCATCCCGGCAAAGTTTGCGAGAGCCGTGGACGATCGGACTGCAAGAGCGAAAACGGACGGCTTCGGCGTTGATGATCGACGCGCCCAAGCGTGAGGAGGCTGGGCTTCAAGGCGAGCCTCTCGTCCTTCGCGCGGGGTCGCGGAGCGCGTTGGCGAAGAAATTGAACCGCGCCGCTATGTGGGGTCGGAAACTCGCGCCCGACGAATACACCTCCATTCTCAAGTCCATGCTCGACGCGGCCGCGCGCTACGGCATCGTGCGCTCGGTCCAAACCGCATTCGAGCGCCCTGGTTGGCGGCTGGCCGCAGACGCAGTGCGGTTCGTCGCGGGCACCGGACGCGCTGACGGTCGAAAACCGAATGCGTATTTCACCCAGCTCTACGAGACGCTCACGGATTTGCTCACAGCAGGCGGAGAAGGGTTATTTGGCTTCGAGGGGCGAGAGCACACCGCTCAGGTGGATAAGGATCGCCGTGAGTGGCGCGAATGGCGTTTTCGCTGGGGAGACGACGATCAAGAGTCGTTAGCGGCGAAGACGACTGAAATGCGTCAGGCGGGCGAGCCGGACGAATTCCTCCCGGTACTCTTCTGCTCGCCGACGATGGAGCTTGGC
This sequence comes from uncultured Alphaproteobacteria bacterium, assembly GCA_963758335.1. Taxonomy (GTDB): domain Bacteria; phylum Pseudomonadota; class Alphaproteobacteria; order Rhizobiales; family Beijerinckiaceae; genus Roseiarcus. The sequence goes on from CAVWVF010000008.1 coordinate 284,414, forward strand.
GTCGACATCTCCGCCCTGAACGCCGTTTATATGCGGAATGTGCCGCCTACGCCTGCAAATTATGCCCAGCGCAGCGGCCGAGCCGGTCGCTCGGGGCAGGCCGCGCTCGGGTGACCTATTGCTCGGCTCAAGGCCCGCACGACCAATATTACTTCAACCAGCCGATCGCTATGGTGCGAGGCGTGGTGCGGCCGCCCGCCCTTGAGCTTGCAAATCGAGACTTGATCGAAGCCCACCCGAACGCCGTTTGGTTGGCCGAGGCGGGAGTCGAGTTGCCGTCCGCCATACCGAATATCCTGGAGCTTACCGACGCCTTTGAGCATCCGGCCGGACATCTCCAGTAGTCTGACGCCAAAAGAGCAGACAGACCGAGCGGGGCGGCGATGGAGCGCGTTCTTGACAGTGTGAGCGCCGAGTTGGCCGATCGCGCGCCGTGGGCGGCGGATCTTGCCCGCCGACGAGAGACGGGAGGCCAAGACGCGTCAGGTCCAGGCTCAAGAGCAAATCATGCTCCTCGAGCGTGGAAATTCGTCCGGGAACACGGATTTCTTTTCGTATCGCTATCTCGCGACCGAGGGCTTCTTGCCCGGGTACAATTTTCCCCGACTGCCGCTGTACGCATTCATCCCCTCGGGCGGATACCAGGGCGGCAATGCGGCGTACCTGCAACGCGCGCGCTTTCTCGCGATCGCGGAATTTGGACCTCGCAGCCTCATATATCACGAGGGCCGAGCCTACCGCGTCAACAAGGCTCGGTTGCCGTCCAATCTTCCCGAGGGTCAGCTGGCGACCGAAAGGTTGTTCGTCTGCGACAATTGTGGGTCTGCGCACAAACAGGAGACGGAACGGTGCATGGCCTGCGGGGACTCGATCGCTGGCGTGCAGCCGATCCTCAACGTTCTGCGTATCGACAATGTCGAGACAGAACCCGCCGAAACGTCCGGCCGGCCCGCTTCGATCCCCCAGAAGTCTCCGATATCGCGACGCAGGACGGCGCGCGGTTGCTATCCGACGCCCTGCACCTGTCGATGCGCCGGGGCGCTGGCCCATTTCGCGCGGCAGGACGCCTTGGAATTGAGCCTCGGGCCTACCAGCTCGTGCCGCTGCTCATGGCGTTGCGCTTGCCGACGGTCAGGCTCCTCGTCGCCGATGACGTCGGCATAGGCAAAACGATCGAGGCGGGCCTTATCCTTCGCGAGTTGGTGGATCGGGGCGAGATCGAGCGTTTCGCCGTTTTGTGCCCTCCCCACCTTGTCGAACAGTGGACAGGGGAACTCACGTCGAAGTTCGACCTCGACGCGGTCGGTAACCGCAACTTCGGCTCCCCGACTGGAGCGCGGCTTGACGATTTCGCAAACCCTTTTCGACGCCCATCCCTACACGGTCGTCAGTCTCGACTACATCAAGAGCGACCGACGCCGTGAGAGTTTCGCCCGCGCTTGCCCGGCGGTGGTCGTCGTCGACGAAGCCCATGCTTGCGTTGGCACGCATCGCGGCAGGCAACAACGGTTCGACCTCTTGAGCTCCCTGGCCGAGGACTCGTCCCGCCACATGGTGCTTTTGACGGCCACGCCTCACAGCGGCGATGAGCAGGCGTTCGACCGGTTGCTGGGTCTTCTCGACCCCTCGTTTGCCGTTGGCGCGCTCGAAGAGGAGAGTTTTCGTATCCGTCTGGCGCGCCACTTCGTGCAACGCCGGCGCGCCGACATTGTAGGGCGCGACTGGGGCGAGGACCGGGTTTTCCCGCGCCACGAAGCGGCTGAAAAATCCTATCTGTTCGACGCCAATCATCGCGCCTTTCACGACGCTGTCCTCGACTATTGCCTTGGCGTGGTCGACCGCGCAGGCAGCGAACTGCGCAGCCGGAGGCTGGCGTTCTGGGGCACGCTGGCGCTCATGCGATGCGTCGGGTCGTCGCCTGCGGCGGCAGTGAGCGCCCTGCGTAATCGCCTGGCGGCCGACCCGGACCGGCTTGAAGAGCAAGTGTTCGATGACGACGGCGAGGAGTCGGACGCCGTCGACGTCGAGCCCGCCTCCGGCGTCGAACTTGCCGATGAGGCGCTTGTCAAACTGGTCGAGGAACCAGGATGCCGCAACTAATTGGTGAGCACGGGTGAAGCGAGCCGCGGGGCGGGCGGATTTTCGGGAGCGGCGGGGCTCGGGCTGCAGATGAGATGAGCGGGTTCGCGCTATAGTTGTGGGCGGCTAGCCTCCTGCATCGTTGACGAGTCCTGCCCGGGCCGTGCGGTCACGACGCCGCCGTGACCGGCCGCGCCCGGCGTTGTCGGCAGATCTGGCGGAAGGGGTGGGGCGATCATCCGCTCGGCGCCGGGTGCAGGGCAAGGATGGCGGCGCGCACGTCGCGGATCAGATCGAGAGCGCCGGCCGAAAGCCGCACGATCAGCCGGCGCGCGTGGCGCACGACCCGGCCCGGCAGGGCGATCAGATGAAACCGCATCGCCTTCATGCGCCGCGCCGCCCAATCGCCGCCGAGCACCCGATGCTTCATCAGCGCGTTGAGATTGTGGGCGAGGACCATGATCGCCCACCACGCCGCATTGGCCCCGAACAGTCCGCTCGGCAGCCGTCCGCCGGCGAGATCGTCCTTCATCACCGCATGCGCTTCCTCGCTCTTGCCGCAGCGCTCGCGCTGCCAGCGGATCACGTCGTCGCCGGGCAGTGTGCGGTTGGTGACGAGGCCGAACAGCTTGTAGCGGCCCGGCGTCCCGAAGCTCATCGTCGGAAAGGGCAACTGCTCCGCATCGCCGAGATCGAGCTCGCACAACGGCTCGCGGATCGCCAGGAAGCGGTAGTCCGGCGCTCTCTTGCTCATGGCTGCCCAATTCGGCACGTAGCCGACTTCCGCCCATTGCTGATCGCCGGCATAGCGCTCGCCGTCGACGATCCGATCGAGCGGCCGCCAGGCCGACTCGGGCAGTTCCGCCGCAGCTTGCTTGAACTCCCCCGTCACGTCCGCCCCGACGGCGAATTCGATCACCCCGAAGCGCTCGTTCTTGCCCTCGGCGCAATACTTGAGAAGATCCTGCAGTCACCTCGTTGGTGATGGCGTTGATTCGCAAATCTCAGCCTATCTCCCTGATCAAACAGGACCAACTCCCACTTCACTTTCCTTGATGCGGAATTGGGGGAAGCCGACCAACTCGTGTCAGCGAGCGATCCGAAGCTCAATGCGCTCATCGCGCTGCTGACGCCGCTCATAAGGCAGGGTGCAAATCCGGTGGTTTTCTGCCGGTTCATCGCGACGGCGGCGCACGTGGCGGAGGGCCTGCGCAAGGTCTTCCCCAAGCTGCGGATCGAAGCGGTGACCGGCGCGCTGCCGGCTGAGGAACGGCGGGCGCGCGTGGAGGCGTTGGGCGAGTCCGGGCAGCGGCTTCTCGTCGCGACCGATTGCCTCTCAGAAGGCGTCAACTTGCAGGAGCTCTTCGATTCCGTCGTCCACTACGATCTCTCCTGGAACCCTACCCGGCACCAGCAGCGAGAAGGCCGCGTCGATCGATTTGGCCAGCGAGCGCGGGTCGTTCGCTCCGCGCTGCTCTACTCCCCTGACAGCGCGATCGACGGCGCGGTTCTCGACGTCATCCTGCGAAAAGCGAAGGCGATCCGGGACGCGACGGGCGTCACCGTCCCGCTGCCTGAAGAGCGCGGCGCGGTCACGGGCGCTTTGATGAACGCGGTTCTGCTGCGGAAGAAAACTCATTCGCATCAGCAGCTGACTTTCGACTTCGGGACGGATGTCGCCGCGATGGACACGCGCTGGCGGGACGCCGAGGAAGGCGAGAAGCGTTCAAGGGCGCGTTTCGCGCAGAATGCGATCAAGCCGGAGGAGGTCGCGCCGGAATGGCGACGATGGCGGGACCTGCTAGGATCGCCAAGCGAAGTGCAGCGTTTCCTCGGCCGCGCAATGGCGAGGTTCAACGCGCCCCTTGAAGCGGGGAATGGCGTGTTTAAGGCGCATCTCGCCCACCTGCCGAAGGCGCTCGTCGAACGGCTGTCGGCGCGGGACCTCGAAGGGACCATCCGGGTCGCCTTCGACGAGCCGCCGCCCGCCGGGGCCGAAGTCGCGACGCGAAACCACCCGCTGCCTTCCGTGCTGGCGGAGGCCCTGCTGGAGGGCGCTCTCGACCGCGCCAGCCAGGACAAGCTCGGCCGGGCGGGAGCCTGGCCGTCCCCGGCGGTGCAATTCGTGACCACGCTGGCGTTGCTCCGCCTACGCTTCAAACTGACGGTCCACGGCCGCCGAGAGAAGCTGCTGCTCGTCGAGGAGGCCAACGCGCTGAGCCTTGGGCCGGACGGGATGGCGGCCGCGACGGGCGAGGAAGCACGCGCGCTGTTGGAGGCCCCCGCGTCGCACGATCTCGCCCCGGTGGCCCGAGAGAGACTGTTAAGCGACGCCTTGCGCCGCATAACGGTGCAGGCCGGTGTCATCGCCGAATTCGAGCAGGCGCGGGCCGAGACACTCGCGCAAGACCATGCGCGCGTGCGGGCGACGGGCGTCAATGTTCCCCGCGTCAGCGTCGAAGCAGTTTTGCCGCCCGACATTGTCGGCCCCTTTGTTATCGTTCCGGCTGTGGGCTGAAATGTCGCGCCGCGCACGCCCCGCCGCCCCGGTCTTCGACGCGATCACAATCGAAGGCGCGCTGATCGCGCCGGCGATGCTCGCGAAGATCGCCGCATCCCAGGCCGATGGCCAGACTGACGCGAGCTATCACGTCCCGAAGGGCCTGACGCTGCGCGACGAGATCGCGCGCTATTTTCGTATCGGCCAGGCCCAATTCCGCGATTTCGCCAACCTCGACCAACCTTCGACGACGGCGACGAAGGCGTTTGTCGAGTCCCTGCTGGGCGACGTCTTCGGGTTCGCAGACTTCGGAACTCCTGCTTCGCGCGAGCACGGCGGGCGGATGCTGACCGTCACCTCGCGGGCGCTCTCGGGCCGCGCGCCGATCGTCGCGACGAAACCCTCAAACGATCTCGATCGCGCCGCGCCGGAACTCGCCCTGGACGGCCGCCGCCGATCACCTGCGCTCGCGCTGCAGGACTGGCTCAATGCGAGCGACGAGGCCCTGCGGGGCCTCTGCTGCAACGGCGAGCGTCTGCGGCTCATGCGCGTCAACACCAGCCTCACGCGCCCCGCCTACATAGAGGCCGACCTGAGGCAGATTTTTGAGGCTGACGGCTTTGCGGATTTCGCCGCGCTCTGGCTGCTTATCCACGCAAGTCGCTTCGGCGCGGCCGGCGCGCCGACGACCGATTGCGCCCTTGAGCGCTGGCGCGAGACGGCGAGCAAGGAAGGGCTTGCTGCGCGCGATCGGCTCCGCGACGGCGTAGAGGAGGCGCTGAAAGCGCTCGGCAACGGGTTTCTGAACGAGAACCCAGTGCTTCGCGAGCGCGTCGTCGGGGGGAACTCGCGCTCGGCGACTTCTTCGGCCAGTTGCTGCGGCTCATCTATCGCCTGATCTTCCTCGCCGTCGCCGAGGACCGCGAGCTGCTGCATTCGCCCGAGGCGACCTTGGCCGCGCGTCGCCTCTACGCCGAGGGCTATTCGCTCGCCACCCTGCGGGCGCAGGCGATACGGCGCTCCGCTTGGGATAGACACGTCGACAAGTGGGAGGGCTTGCAAATCGTCTTCCTCGCGCTTGCGCGCGGCGAGAAGCGGCTCGGGCTCCCCGGCCTCGGCGGCCTGTTCCTGGCCGAATTCACACGCGATCTCAACGCGGCGCGCCTACCCAACCGCGCGCTGATGGAGGCCATCTATCGCCTCGCTTGGCTCAAGGACAACTCGGCGCTGACGCCGGTCAACTGGCGCGACATGCAGACGGAGGAGCTGGGCTCCGTCTACGAGAGCCTGCTGGAGCTGACGCCGCGCATCGCCGACGATGGCCGCAAGTTCACGTTCGCGGAGGGGTTAGAGGCGCAGGGCCACGCGCGCAAGACGACCGGAAGCTACTACACGCCGGACAGTCTCGTTCAGGCGCTCCTCAACTCCGCACTCGATCCCGTGCTCGATCGCGCGGAGGGCGAGTCGGAAAACCCCGTCGACGCGTTGCTCGCGCTGCGCGTGATCGATCCGGCCTGCGGCTCCGGCCATTTTCTGCTCGCGGCGGCACAGCGCATCGCCTCGCGGGTCGCGCGTCTGCGCGGCGGCGGCGTTTGGTCGGCGATGGATAACCACCATGCCCTGCGCGACGTCGCGCGCCAATGCCTCTACGGCGTCGACCGCAATCCGATGGCGGTCGAGCTGACGAAAGTCGCGCTGTGGATCGAGACCATCGAGCCGGGCAAACCGCTCGGCTTCTTGGACGCCAACATCCGCTGCGGCGACGCGCTGCTTGGCGTGTTCGATCTCGAAGCGCTTCGCCTGGGCGTGCCGGACGAGGCTTACAAGCCGCTCATGGCGACGACCCAGAGACCGCCCGGCATTTCAAGGCGCGCAATCGCGCGGAGAAGGCCGGCCAGGGCGCACTCGACTATGGCGACAGGGGTCTTGGTCGCCTGCCCCGCCGCCGCCGCTTGCGGACGCCTTTCGCGCGCTGCGCGCTTTGCCCGAGGACAGCGTCGACGAAATCGGCGAAAAGCAGCGGCGCCTGCGCGCGGCCGAGGCCGATCCGAAGCGCTGGCGCTGGGGCGTGGCCGCCGATCTCTATGTCGCGGCGTTCTTGACGCCCAAGACCGGCGGCGTGCCCGCCAACCGCAATACGGTCACGATCCCGACGACGGGCCATGTTTGGGCGGAGCTTTCAGGCCAGCAAGTTTACGGCCCGCTGATCGGGCGCGCGCAGAATTTGGCCGGAGCGGCGAGGGGGTTCCACTGGCCGCTCGAATTCCCAGAAGCATTGGCAGCCGGGGGGGTTGACGTCGTTCTCGGCAATCCGCCGTGGGAAGTCGTGCAACTCAGCGAGGAAGAGTATTTTGCACAGCGCGCGCCGGAAGTTGCCGAGCTTTCGGGCGCGGCAAGGAAGCGCGCGATTGCTGCGCTCGAAAAGGAACGACCTGAAACCTTCGCCACATACATCGCCGACAAGCGCGCGTCCGAGGCGGGTAATGTGTTCGCCCGGGCATCGGGTCGTTTCGATCTGACCGCTCGCGGCAAAGTGAACACCTACGCGCTGTTCGCCGAATTGTTCTCGCAGACTGGCGGGGCCGAGCGGCCGAGCGGGCGTCATTGTTCCTACGGGCATCGCGACCGACGCGACTACCGCTCCTTTTTTCACCGATGCAATCAAGTCAAGGCGCGTTGCTTCACTCTTTAGTTTCTACGAGGTGCGTGGCTGGTTCAAGGGGACCGACGACAGAAAGTCATTTTGTCTCTTGACCCTCGGGAAATCGAACGGAGATGCTGAGTTCGCCTTCGATTTGAAAACTCTTGACGAACTCCAGCTAGAAGCTCGGAAATTTACGCTTTCGGAAGCCGAAATCGCCGCCATCAATCCAAACACCAAGACCGCGCCCGTCTTCCGCTCCCGTGCCGACGCGGAACTGACTGCGAAGATTTACGAGCGGGTTCCTGTGTTGATCGATGAGACAAAAGGACGGCAATCCGTGGGGCGTCGAGTTTCGCCAGGGTTTGTTCAACCTTACCTCGGACAGTGGCCTGTTCCGCACGGCGACGCAGTTGCGCGCGGCGGGGTTTGAGCCCGACGGGGTTGATTGGGTCGCGCGTGGCCTCAGCCCCCGCCAGCGGGCCTTCGACCTCGTGGGCGGGCGCGACGCCTCGGCCCTCGACCTTCAGGGTGGCTCGTCGCCCCCGGGCGAGCGCTATGTTCCGCTTTATGAAGCCAAGATGATCCACCAGTTCGATCATCGGTGGTCCACCTACGAGTTAGACGGCGAAACGGATCACGACGCCACGTTGAGTGAAAAGGCTGATCCTAATTTCGAACCAATCCTGAACTGGACCCCATTCGTGGGACCACGAGGGGATGGATTTAAGGTGTAATCTCGCCTGCCCTTGTCCTTCAAGAATCAAGCCGCTTCTTGCTGCTTCTGCTTCTGCTTCTGCTGTGGGTATGTGGGCAACGCGTTTGCGTTGTCCAAGCGAAGCGGCATATCCACAGCCCTCGCCGCCGCCTCGATTTTGTCCATGCCGGCGCGCCACACCGCCATCGGCATCAGATTGTTCATCGCCTGGTGCGGGCGCCGAAAATTGTAAAAGGTCATCCAGGAACTGATGCCGGCCCGCGCCTCGCGGCCATCGGCGTAGGCTTTCAGATGCGCTTCTTCATACTTGATCGAGCGCCACAGCCGTTCGATGAAAATGTTGTCCATGAAACGGCCGCGTCCGTCCATCGAAATCGCGACGCCGGCCGCCGCGAGCTTGCCGACGAAAGCCTCGGAGGTGAAAGTGGAGCCCTGATCGGTATTGAAAATCCGCGGCTTTCCGAACCGAAGCAGCGCCTCCTCCAGCGCCGCCGCGCAGAAGCTCGCATCGTTGGTGTTCGACAGCCGCCACGCCAGAACCGCCCGGCTCGCCCAGTCGATGATCGCCACCAGATAGATGAAGCCGCACGCCATCGGGATGTAGGTCACGTCGGCCGCCCACACGTGGTTCGGCTCGACAATCTTCAGGCCGCGCAGCAGGTAGGGGTATATCTTGCGCCCGGGCGCGGCTTTGCTCGTGCCGGGGCGTGGAACCAGCGCTTCGATCCCCATCACCCGCATCAGCCGCCGCACTCGCTTGCGGTTGACCCCACGGCCTTCCTTGTTGAGTTCGAAGGTCATTCGCCGCGAGCCGTAGAACGGAAGTTCGAGATGCAGTTCGTCGATGCGGCGCATCACCGCCAGATCGTCCGCCCGGGCGACGGGCTTGGGGCGGTAGACCGCCGAGCGCGCCACGCCCACAAGCGCGCGTTGGCGGCGCACCGACAGGTCCTTGCCAGGCCGTTCGACCATCGCTCTTCGATCGGGCGCGCTCATCGACCTGGCCTCCTGGCCAAGAAATCCCGTTCGACCGTCAGTTGGCCGATCTTGGCGTAAAGCTTGGCCGTCTCACGTTCGCGCTCCTCCTCGCCATCGCCCGAACCGCTCGCCCCGCGCGCGAACAGGCTCGCCGCATTGTCGAGAACCTGCTTCTTCCAGGCATAAATCTGGTTCGGATGCACCCCGTGCCGCTTCGCCAGTTCCGGAACCGTCGCATCCTCGCGCAACGCCTCGAGCGCAATCTTCGCCTTGAACGCCGCATCAAACTTCTTGCGTGACTTCGTCATTTCTCGCTCCATCGGTTGCGACAGAGCAGGACAATTCACACCTTAGCCAATGGTCCTAAATCCGGGGTCCAGCTCAGGCCGAGTTCGCAGCTGCGCTCGAATAGCTTGTGGATGGGAAAGTGACGCCTGAAGATGAAGTTGCGGCAGTACTCGATCTGGGAGATGGCGTAGAAGCGTGACAGGTTGAGCTTGGCGCGCTCCTTCTTTGAGAACTTCGGTCCGAGGATCAGGGTCCAGTAGTCGAGGCGCCGGCGAATGATCTCTGGGCTCAGCCGGTCGGCCGACGCCTGCAGCGCCGCTGCATCGTCGACGGCGAGGAAAGCGTTGTCATGCTTGCGGAAGCCGATCCCCGCCCGCTTCAGCTCCTGCTCGATGAAGCTGTAGCCGTTGAGATAGTAGGCGGTCTGGAAAGGGAAGAAGGAAGCCACCCGCACAACCATCGGTCCGAGCGCCTCGTCGCGGACATAGAAGTAGTAATGCGTGAAGCGGCTGCGCTGGTGCGCGACGATGCGGTAGTGCGGGTCCTTGGCCGGGTACTTCGGCAGGCTGATGCGGAAGGTCGGCCCTTGCTCCATGCTCTTGAAGATGAAGTAGACACCGTAGGCATTGCGCTTCTCCATGCGGCGCAGCCACCGCAGCACGTGGTCCTCCTTGCGTACCCCCTTCTCGGCCCATTCGATCGGGATCGCGTGATTGCGCGCGTAGGCTTCCACCCAATTCTGGTAATCGGCCGTCCGCTGGCTCAGCGCCTCCTTGCTGACCTCCGCCACCCCGACGATCTCACGGAAGAAGTGGACGACCAGCTCGGGCCGCGACAGCGCCGTCAGATAGCCGCGAATGACAATCCGGTCGAAGCAGTGATAGACGAAGACCAAGAAGTCGCCGAACAGCTTGGTGAACAAATCCATGGCAGCCCCCTCGATACCCGGCAGGGATCGAAAGGCGATCCGGCGTCGACCGGGCAAAAAGATGGTGGAGGGGAAGAGCTTTCGCCTCGCCGACGAGGTCCGCTCCATCCAGCGTCGGGCGGCTGACCGCCATGGGCGCGTCGTCACTGTTGGTCAGCTGGTCCTGTTCTCTACCGAAACCGGCGACGCCTGGCTGCTCGACCCGTCCGATCAACTCGCCGCAAGGCTGGCCCGCGACGGCGACCCGGAACCCGTCCACATCGAAGAAAATGATACCTCCTTCGTCATCGATTGGAAGGGCAACTATCGCATCGAGGGACCCGCCTTCATCTATTCCGATCGCCAGACCCGGCGCGTCTCAACCATCCTCGGATACCCCACGCACCTGCTCGCGCCACCGTCCTGAAATTTCAAATATCTTTGGCTAGTGTTTACGTTCTTCGCATATGTGCCATGCGTGCCGCGCCTACCCGGGGGCAGTAATGCTTGAATTGATTGAAATAGAACTGACCAGAGTCCGTAGGATGGCTGAGCACGCCGATGACGGATTTCTGCTCTATCTTATCGACATCGCAATTATAGAAGCGAACGCCAAGGCTCGCTCGACAAAGAACAGCCTCGAAACAATCGTTCCACTCGCCCTAGAGCGCGATGACGGAACTTACGAGCGAAAGCTGTCGCAGGATTTTCAGATCGTCCGTTGAACGCTATATTCATAGTCGTCAGCTTCGGACATGCTCGTAACGAGTTCGATGATCGCGTCGCGCAGAGCGGGCTGTCTGATATTTACGAAGGCACGCAACAGGCGAGCACCATCTTCAGGAGCTGGCCTCGAGGAATCCTGCGCCGGGTCGAAATTACTGTTGGCAGCAGTATCCGACGCATCCACCGAAAATATCTCATTCCATGCCATGGTGCCGACTAGTCCAACATTCGGTTATACTTCGAAGTTACTACGCCATGCCAACGGAGATCAAGGTCACCGGCAGCATACGATGCAAGTCAATAGACCAGATCTGATATGAACCTCAGATTAACGTCTAGTCCAGACGTTAACCTTTGTCAACCTCTATTGTTCCCAATCGAACATAGCGCTCTGAAGCCGAAAGCGCCGCATTCGCGCGGCGGTTTTGATCTCCGGGCGGTCGCTCGACAAGCCCTGGAGCGCCGCGTGAAATTGCATTTACGTAGAATCCCCAATTGCTTGCGCCAAGCTTTTAGGGGCACGTTTTTTACGATCCAAACCAGCGTATCCTGACTTTCCGGCGCGCCGGATCGCGACAAACGTAGATCGTAGGGGGCGAGCATGTCGTTGCGGCTGCGGCGCGCGCGAGCGACGATTGGCTGCCCTGACTGCGAAGCGGCGGCTTTGATCAGTGAATTCGGCGTGGGCGCGTATTCCGAGGCTCGTCGAAGAGAACGACAGGCGAGTTCCGACGCGATCGCGACGGATTGGAGCCGCGTCGCAATGAAAGTCGCGCAACTGGCCGGGGAACTCATCGACGGCGTTGATTCGTCCGCGTCCTGCCGCAGGGCGACGCCGCAAACGGACCAGGCGTCGGACGATCCGGAGCGGTCTAGTCGCCAGCGTCATTGAATCTGTGGTGTTTTTCTGAATCTCTGTCGCGGCGATGCGGCGATGGAGGTGATTCGTGGCGGGCAGGGAGATTTCGGTCAAGAAATATGTGGTGAAGTTGAGCGCCGAGGAGCGCGCGATGATTTGCGCGGGCAAGCATCCGGCACAGTCGCTGACGAAGGCGCGCATCCTGTTGAAGGCGGACGTGTCGGAGGCGGGCGAAGGTTGGAGCGACAGCGCGATCTCGGCGGCGTTGGACACCAGCATCAACAATATCGGCCGCACCCGGCGTCGACTTGTCGAAGAAGGGATCGCGGCGGCGCTGACCCGCAAACACAATCCGAACTCCGCCCGGCCGCGGATTTTCGACGGGGCGGCGGAGGCGAAATTGATCGCTCTGACCTGCTCGCCGGCGCCCGAGGGGTTCGCGCGTTGGAGTTTGCGCCTGCTCGAGGAGAAGGTCGTCGAATTGAACATCGTCGAGAAGGCCAGCGACAACACGATCGGAAGGACTCTAAAAAAACGTCCTCAAGCCCCACCGCAATCGGCAATGGGTGATCCCGCCGGACGCCAACGCCGGCTTCGTCGCCGCCTTCGAAGACGTGCTGGAAACTTACCAGAAGCCGCGCGATCCCGATCGCCCCCTCGTCTGTCTGGATGAATCCTCCAAGCAGTTGATCGTCGAGACGCGCGCTCCGATTCCGGCCAACGGACTAAACCGCTCGCGCGGATATTCGCGTGATCCAGGTGTTGCTCGGACACGCCAAGCTCGAGACGACGGCGCTCTACACCCGCGTCGCCGTCAGCACCATCCGCGACGTCGAAAGCCCGCTGGAGCGGCTCGGCCTCAACCTAATAGCGGGACGATCGCCTCCCGCCTGACCACGGCCGCGTGGCGCGGCCCCCAGGTCACAGCCCGGGGGTCGCCGACGTCTTTCGCGCCCATGGGGCGGCATGGCGCAAGGCCAACGCCGGTCACGTCAGCCTCGCCCAGTTGAAGGTGATGTCGGCGATCGAGACCTGCCGGACCTCGGCGCTCGGCGGCCATGTCGAGCGCTGCGAGGACTGCGCGCACACGCGCGTCGCCTACAATTCCTGCCGCAACCGGCATTGCCCGAAGTGTCAGGCTGCGGCGGCGCGGCAATGGCTCGCCGAGCGTGAGGCGGAACTCCTGCCGGTTCCCTACTATCACATCGTCTTCACCTTGCCGGCCGCGATCGGCGCGATCGCGTTCCAGAACAAGGCCGTCGTCTACGACCTCCTGTTCAGGACTGCCGCCGAGACCCTCATAGCCATCGCCGCCGATCCCAAGCATCTGGGCGCGCGCATCGGCCTCACCGCCGTCCTCCACACCTGGGGCTCGGCGATGACCCATCATCCGCACGTCCACGTCATCGTTCCCGGCGGCGGCCTGTCGCTGGACGGGTCGCGCTGGATCGCCTGCAGGCCCGGCTTCTTCGTGCCCGTGCGCGTGCTGTCGCGTCTCTTCCGCCGTCTCTTCCTCGAAGGGCTCGCGGCGCTCAACCAAGCCGGGCGCCTTGCCTTCTTCGGAGAACTCGCCCCGCTCGCCGAAAAGCGCGCCTTCGACGCCGTCCTTGCGCCACTACGCCGCTGCGAATGGGTGATCTACGCCAAGAGGCCGTTCGCCGGACCGCGAGCGGTTCTCGCCTATCTTTCGCGCTACACCCACCGCGTCGCCATTTCCAATTCACGTCTGATCCGGCTCGACGACAAGGGCGTCACCTTCAAATGGAAGGACTATCGCGCCCGCGGCAAGGCGCCTGGCAAAGCCTGGATCAAGCCGATGACGCTCGACGCCGCCGAGTTCATCCGCAGGTTCCTCCTGCACGTGCTGCCGAGCGGCTTCCACCGCATCCGCCAATTGTCCTCATCACGCCATTGAAAGAACAAGGAAACCGTAGCGAGTTGCCGAGCCGGCCCTAGTATCGGCCCTAGCTCGTGCGCCTGCTTGCACCCTGCTTCCGGGCCGGAAGCGGCGTTGGAAGTCCCACGGAAGCGGTCCTCGGCGGTGGCGTGCGGCAAGGTTCCTCTGGGGCGTCCGAAAACTGAGGGGCCCGTTCGACGCCGGCCGATCGCGTTTGCCCCCACCCCCCGGGGGATGGTCGGGGCCGGTTCATGGGGTCTGTCATGGTCGGGGCCGGTTCAGATCGGTGGCGCGCCGTCGGAGCTCAGGTCTCTGGACACACCTGTACAGTATGGTCTATTTCGTGGACGCATGAAGACCGCGATCGACGATTTGCCGTTTCGTTCGGTGTCCCGAATGCGGGCCTCTGGCGAGATTACGCCGGAGATGAAGGTCGTGAACGTTTCATTCGGCGAGGTTTCCTTCAATGTCGGGTTATATCTGCGGCAGTTCCCCAACGGCGGCAGCTGGAGTTTTTTCGTCTGTCCCTGCGGCCGGCGAGCCCGGATCCTGCGCCTGTTCGAGGGCGGTCTTACGTGCGCCCGGTGCTTAGGGGAGCGCGGTCTTCGCAGTCGCGTGGAGTTGATTTGCCACGAGAACCGCGCCGCCTATCATGCGCCGCGGATTCTCGCTCGCCTTAACTCTAGTCAAAGATATTTGAAATTTCAGGACGGTGGCGCGAGCAGGTGCGTGGGGTATCCGAGGATGGTTGAGACGCGCCGGGTCTGGCGATCGGAATAGATGAAGGCGGGTCCCTCGATGCGATAGTTGCCCTTCCAATCGATGACGAAGGAGGTATCATTTTCTTCGATGTGGACGGGTTCCGGGTCGCCGTCGCGGGCCAGCCTTGCGGCGAGTTGATCGGACGGGTCGAGCAGCCAGGCGTCGCCGGTTTCGGTAGAGAACAGGACCAGCTGACCAACAGTGACGACGCGCCCATGGCGGTCAGCCGCCCGACGCTGGATGGAGCGGACCTCCTCGGCGAGGCGAAAGCTCTTCCCCTCCACCATCTGTTTGCCCGGTCGACGCCGGATCGCCTTTCGATCCCTGCCGGGTATCGAGGGGGCTGCCATGGATTTGTTCACCAAGCTGTTCGGCGACTTCTTGGTCTTCGTCTATCACTGCTTCGACCGGATTGTCATTCGCGGCTATCTGACGGCGCTGTCGCGGCCCGAGCTGGTCGTCCACTTCTTCCGTGAGATCGTCGGGGTGGCGGAGGTCAGCAAGGAGGCGCTGAGCCAGCGGACGGCCGATTACCAGAATTGGGTGGAAGCCTACGCGCGCAATCACGCGATCCCGATCGAATGGGCCGAGAAGGGGGTACGCAAGGAGGACCACGTGCTGCGGTGGCTGCGCCGCATGGAGAAGCGCAATGCCTACGGTGTCTACTTCATCTTCAAGAGCATGGAGCAAGGGCCGACCTTCCGCATCAGCCTGCCGAAGTACCCGGCCAAGGACCCGCACTACCGCATCGTCGCGCACCAGCGCAGCCGCTTCACGCATTACTACTTCTATGTCCGCGACGAGGTGCTCGGACCGATGGTTGTGCGGGTGGCTTCCTTCTTCCCTTTCCAGACCGCCTACTATCTCAACGGCCACAGCTTCATCGAGCAGGAGCTGAAGCGGGCGGGGATCGGCTTCCGCAAGCATGACAACGCTTTCCTCGCCGTCGACGATGCAGCGGCGCTGCAGGCGTCGGCCGACCGGCTGAGCCCAGAGATCATTCGCCGGCGCCTCGACTACTGGACCCTGATCCTCGGACCGAAGTTCTCAAAGAAGGAGCGCGCCAAGCTCAACCTGTCACGCTTCTACGCCATCTCCCAGATCGAGTACTGCCGCAACTTCATCTTCAGGCGTCACTTTCCCATCCACAAGCTATTCGAGCGCAGCTGCGAACTCGGCCTGTGGCGGCTCAGCGCCGACAAGATCGCCACGATCTTCGGCAAGCGGGTCAGTCGCCGGATGCATGGCAAGCTGGCCACGGTCATCGACCAGATCGAGCACGGCCATCATGTCTTCCGCGCCTACTTCAAGAGCGGCTTCCTCAAACAGTATGAGAAGTTCCTGACCTTTCTGCGCAACGAATTGGTCTCCAACAATCTCACCGACTTCGGCCTGCTTAAGGGGCTCGACCATCTCGATGCCGTGCGGACCACCTTCCAGCTGATCACGGATCGCTTCGCCGGCTTCCAGGCCGAGTGGCTCAACGTGCATGTCGATTTCCCGCTGCTGCAGCGCCTCGCCCATCCGATCACCATCGGCGCGGTGCGTTATCCCGGCCTCAAGATCCACGAGCCGCGCATCATCCGCCTGTTCGAGGTCCTCCTGCATGGCGGTCCTCAGATCGGCGGCTGGACGGCCCGGCAGATCCATCAAGCCGTCCTCGACACCTTCGACCTCTCTGAGAAGACCTACCGCCTGAACCAGCTCCGCTACGACTTGCGCAAGCTCAAGGGACACGGCCTGATCGAGCGCGACGGCTCGCGCTACGCCTACCGGCTCTCACCCAAGGGCGTCCAAGTCGCCCTCCTCTTCCTCTTCTTCCACAAGCGCCTGTGCGGCCCCCTCGCCAACAGCCGCTTCCATCACCGGCCGGACCCGCAACACCGTCCAGACAGCCGGCTCGAAGCCGCCTATCACCGCGCCGACACCGCCATCCAACGCGTCGTCGATCTCTTGGCTGCAGCTTGATCGCCCCGCGCCTCAATGACAATGTTCAACTCGTCTTGTCTATGATCCCTCAGGTAAGAATTTAACACGCCAGCGCGTCTTCATCCGCGCGGTGGCCGGATGCTCGATAGGCGCTCTTATTTCGAGGCTATGCGGAGGCGTTCGCTCATTGTCGCGAGAAAAGCGAAGATCGCGCAGTTTGAGAAGGATCTGGGAAAGTTATGAGTGTTCCTGATACTGTCTCTCATCTCGACGCTGACGTTGTTGTAGAAGTTCTTTCTCGTCACGCGATCAATGTTACTGATGCTGCGGGAGAACTTGGCGTTGCTCCAGCCAATCTTAGACGGTTACTCTGGGCGCGGCCTCATTTGGTCGACGCGGCAGCAGAGATGGAGGAACACAGATTAGATCTGGCCGAGAAGAACATTTACGAGGCGCTGAAGTCAGACGATTCCCGTCGACGCGATGCGGCTTCAATGTTCACCATTAGGAACTCGTTGAAAGCAAGACGAAGAGGCTGGATTACCTCGGCGAGCGCCTCAGTCGACATGAGCGCCATCCCATCGGCGGGGCGGATCGTGCTTAGCTGGATTGGCGAAGATGAAACGTCTGACGACAGCAAGCTCATCGAGCACGAGGCACCGGCTTCCGATAAGGACACGCCAGGGGCGTCTTGATAGCCGAGGTTGTTAACCCCTGCGTTACCCCGAGCAGCTACCCATCGGCCGGCGAAAGTAAATTACTCAACAGTATCAAACTATTAGCTTCAGCTAAAATGACCAGAGCATCTGTCTGACTATCAGCGATTGAGCGAAATAGTCCTTGACATTGGTGACCAAATGGTTAATAATCATCATTAACTGAATGAACACCACCATGAGCAAGCGAAACGAAGCAAGAGTTGCACGTCAGCAAAGGACGACCAAGGCGCGCGAGATCGTCGCGGAGGTCGCTCGCCTGCGTAGAATCCAGGCCACGGAGAATGAGCGCGACGCCCTGATGGCGGTCCAGGACTCCGCCGGCTTCAAGGAGATGCTCTACTCCGAGCGCGGATGCGAGCTGCGCGCCTTCAACAACAACGAGCTTCCCCCGATCAAGCTCGCGCCTCGCCATCCGGCCGCGCCCCGCAACTCCGGCACGCAAGAGGCCATCCTCGACACGCTCGCGGACGGCAAGATGGCGACGACAGGGGCGATCCTTGAGCGCCTCGGCATGATCGAGCCAACGCCGGCGCAGCGAGTGACGGTCTCCCGGGCGCTCGCGCGCCTGCGGGCCAAGGACCTCATTGAAGCCTACGAGATGGAGGGGCGCACGCTGCGCGGAAACGGCAGCCTGTGGCAGGTCAAGACCGACGGGCTCGCCTGCGGGGCGAGCTCAGCCTGGGAGACCTTTCGCCTTTTGGCGAAAGGTTCCAAGTCAGTCCGTTCGCCCTGACGCATATTCACCAACCTTGCTCCTGCGAGGCCGCGCTGACTTAGGGTCATGTTGCGACGTTCGAGGTTTTGGCTGATGACGCAAGGATGGCCAAGGACCGGTGTTGCGCGATCTAGGTAGGGTGATTTACCGGCAGTTCGCCAATCGGGCGTCCTGGGGCAAAGTCGTCAATGCTACGATCGATTCTGGTGTCCGGCGAGCTTCGCTCTGCGGCGGCACAGCCCGGTTTGAGAGACCTTGCTCGATACCGAGCTAGGTTTCAGATCGCGCCCCGGGACGCGACCATTTCGCCCGGGGGCGGAATGATCAGGAAATGAGCAGCTCCGCACCAGCGCGTAGCTGCTCTGACGCTGTTGGTGCCCGTCCCGGGGCGAACCCTCCAGGTATCGGCGCTGGTGCCGATACCTCTTTTGCGAGACCTTATCGCTCGGGCGCGAAGGTTCTCGAGCTTCGCCTCGGGGCGGCGCTCGTCCGCGGACGATCACTCCGCGCTGGTGCGGAGTGATCGAGGTCGTGCACCGGTGCATGACCTGGCAACCGGCACCAGTGCCGGATGCCACTCGCCCGCGGGCGCTGACCAGATCAAGACGCACATGTGCGACTTGAACCTTTTGCAATGCGCGCCAGTGCGCATTGAACAGAAGGGTCCGCCCCCGGGCGAACGCTGCAAACAGGCGCCGGCGCCTATTTGCAAACCATTGCTCGATATCGAGCGTAGGTCAGCGCCCGGGCGAGCAGCTCACGATCACTGCGCGCCGGTGCGCAGTGATCGGTCAAGTCGCAAAGACGACCCGTTCGCCTGAGCGGGCCTAGGCATCTATGTAGCGCAGGTGCCTTCGAACGCCGCTGACGAACCCTAGCGCATAGGCGCGTTGTTCTGGGCTTAGTGACAGAGCGTCCGCCACGATATCGACGACGGTCGCTTCGATCCTGGCGTTAGGCTCTTTGATTGCTGTCCAGCCGTCAACCAGTTCCAATTCCGCTTCATCGCATCGCGCGAGGCCGGCAGTCACGCCTTTGGCGAAGGCACTGGCTTCCTCTGCCGACATGCCCTCGGCGATAAGCAGCTTCTCCGCCTCTTTCTCATCGCGTCGGATTTCAAGTGTGAAGTAATCAATGTTGTCATTCATTTCGAGGTTTCCTTTTTTGGGCGCGTCGGCTTTGGCGCACCGTTTCGCCTGACAACACAGCATCAAGTTGGCCCGACTTGGCTAACTCATCCAACGCGTCCGCGTGCGGCTTGCAGTAGAAGCCCTCTTTGTCCACCACGGAGATCCAGATCCACGCCCAGCCATCTTTGTCCGGGTCTTCGGTCGATCGGAATGTGCAACGGTGAATCATGACTGATCCTCCTCGACGAGGCGCTGGAACTCGATTTCAGCGCGCCTGTGAGCTTCGTAGGCAGCGCCGGCGCGCTTGCAGCGTTCGACGGCGAGCTGATCGACATCGCGCCATGTGTGGCCGTGAGGCAGTGCGGCGAGCGACTCGTCGTACCAATCGTCAGCGGCTTGCAGCGCGACTTTCAGTTCGGCGTCTGCTTTGCGGCTCATGATGTCCTCCTTGTCGCCAGGGCGAAGCCTCGACGGCTTTGCGGTCACTCAGCTTGCCCTGGCTGGGCGCGCGGTCTTGGCGCACCGTGGAGCCGAGTTTTGAAGCTCGGCTCGGCGGCGGGTCAGCTCCTGTAGTCGATGACGTCGACGCGGTCCCAAGTGCGGCGGATGCCGGGGCCTTCGAGTTCGATGGCCAGGGTTGAATACCAGCCGTGACGGCGATCGCGCCTATAGCGGTCGACCTGGTCGAACACATAGCGCGCGGCGTCACGTTCGTTGGAAGCGCAGCTGGTTCATTGGTCTGCAGCCATCATGCGCGCAGGAAGGCCAACGTGAAACCCCCTCCCCTATAGGGGCCTTGATGAGAGCCCGGGTCGGGGGTGGTAGCGCGCTCGCCAAGACCCTATTCTATTCTACATTACCAAATAGTTATCTATTAGCTAACGTAGTGGAGGGCAGAGATGTTGCGCTTTGACCGAAGGTTGATCCAGCTTCTGGAAGCTACGGTTACCCCCTTATGCCGGGGGCATGAAAACATGCCTCCGTTGCCAGTCCTCAGTCGACGGAAAGAAAGACAAAATATATTGTAGTGAATATTGTAGAAAGAAAGTTGAAAAGAAACGCAATCATAGGCGTAAGACTCCTCTTCGCTTGGCTAGACATGCTGATTGGCTTGCTGCTCAGGCTGAATTTGCGCTCTCTCGCCGAGATCCTCATCCTCGGCGGCCTCAGCGAAGCCAGCGGCTTGCACCAACTCTTCTTGAGCGACTGGAGAACAATTCCATGCCGGAGCCGAACTCAGGGTGCCAGCTCTGGCTTGGTTCGGTAACTATCTTTGGTCATGGTCAGATCAGTTTCAAAGGCAAGCGCATTACCACCCACCGCGCGGCCTACGAAGTTGCCAATGGTCCGATTCCTGACGGTCTCTACATACTCCACCATTGCGACGTTCCTTCGTGCGTCGACCCAGCCCATCTATATGCTGGAACGGCTTGGGATAACGCGGCCGATATGGTGCGGCGCGGGCGGGGACGACCACGCAAACCGGCTCCAATTCTCCAGAACGCTTGAAGCCCCCTCCCTCCCCAGGGTGGCCGATGGGACTCCGACGCAGCCAGGCCGGCGTCGCACAGGCGATGCAGAGCCGTCACGACCGAAGTTCGCCACTTGCCGACCGCTGTCGCCCAGTCGCCTATCGAGCCTTCGGGCGAATCGCGCATGACCTGAAGAGATTCTCATCGTCCCGGTCGCGCGCCTTGCGAGCTATCCTAAAGTTTGAAAGTTTAGGTGCGCCATAAACGATGGAGATCAACCAAGTTTTTTGCTCCTGTCTTTCTCATCACTTGGGCTCTGTGAGCTTCAACGGTCCTGTCGCTGATTCCCATCTCGCGGGCAATTGACTTATTCGTCAATCCAGAAACTACGAGGCGAAAAACCTCGATCTCACGATAAGTCAACCGGTCGGCTCCTGGCAATTCCTGATGGCGCCGAACATCTCTGGGTAGCGTTGCGCCGCTCCACGGAAGCGCGCTTCGGATGGCAGCGACGAGGTCGTCTGTGTGGAACGGCTTCTCCAGCAAATCGACAGCGCCGAGTTTCATAGCCTGAACGGCCAACTGGACGTTGGCATGCCCGGTGATCACGTTGCTGGCAGACGCAGCCCCGCCTCAGAAAGCTTGGCCAGGAGGTCAATGCCGCTCATGCCGTTCATGCGAACATCCGTCACGATGCAGCCGCTCACGCCCCGGTCTACGGCCGCCAGAAAATCAAGTGCTGACGCGTAGGTCTCGGCGCAGTAGCCGTTCTCCGCCAGGACCTCCCGGATGAAGTCCCTTATCGGCTCGTTGTCGTCTTGACGTCGCCTCTGCTTGTGTAGAAGCTCGCGACTAACGTCGGAGAAAGTGGAGGACGCTATGGCCTTAGCAGTCTCGCACTTAAAAGTTGCACGAGAAATACTAAATATTTTTAAAACTCAGCGTTCTGCCGCGGGACATTGCATTACGGCAAATGTAATTGTGGCCTTATCGAACAAAAGGAACTGGTCCACAGACGAAATTGTAGGCGGCATCGAGTATGGACTATGTGAAGGCTGGTTTGAAAACGGACCCAAGTTCACATTGAGGCTGACAACTCTCGGACTAAATCAAATTGAAGCAATGATTGCTGCTAAAATATTGCTTCACAATCCTTCCGGGCAGCGGTTGATTCCGCGTGCTGTCATTCGTCATGCGGAAGATTTCGCGGAGGGCCGCTAGGGATTGCACATCTGGGCGACCTAACAGCGTCTTGAAAGCGGCGTCGAGGCCCAACTGTTCTTTATTCGTTCTCAAATGTCGGCTATACTCCCCTTATGCCGAACGCCCGCAAACGCCTCATCCCGCCTCATCCTAAGTCGCCGTGTACGGCCAGGACGCACAAGTCGGCCTCTCGGGTAGGGTTAGCCTCGACCAGGCTTTGCCGTTTACGTCGCCGCTGAAACTGAAGTTGGCCGATTCTTTGCGCAGAAGAGCGCCGTCGATCTCGAACGGCTTCAGGTGCATGAGGGCCCCGCCCCGCATCACCGACTGTATCGGCCAGATCGCCCAGGCGGACAAAATCGTGCCGCTCGCGCGGGTCGAGGACGATCCTGACGGCGACACCGCGGTTCTTCGCCGCCGACCAGGGCGTCGATGACGATACGATCGGTGAGCGCGTAGGAGGCGAGGTCGATTCTGTGCGCCGCCGCGGCGACGAGCGCGACGTCGATCCGGTCGAGGGGCTCCTCGGGCGCAAAATGGATCTCTGGCGGATGCGCGTCCGGCGCCGCCGCAGCTGGGCCGGTGAGGGCGGCCAGGAGCGCGATCGCGGGTTTGATGGGGCTCGATTGCAATGCCTTTAGGAGCCTCTAGGAAGGCCGTGGACGGCCGTCGTCTTTTTGAGGGGACCCGTTTTTTGGCCTCCCCTCGATCGAAAAGCCCCGCAGGGCATCGCGGCCCGGGGCTGGACGGCCGAATCACACGGCTGGCGGCGGCCGTCCCGCGTCGCGCACGCGGTCCTCATCATATGTGCGGCGTCTCCGCGAGCCGCGTGTGGAACTAGCCGCTCGACCGTACTGCTTTGGGGCTTTCGCACCCCCGTCGGCTTAAAATCCCAGCTTGATGGATTCGATAGTGCGGGTCTGCTTCCTCGGGTGCGATCCTTGGGCTATGTAGATATTCGGTGAGAGATATCAATAACTTGCGGTAAGCACCTGAAACAGGCCGATGTCGCAACACCATTGCAACAAAAGAGTCTTGTGTGGTGCCTGATATCATTGCCTGAATTCAGGCAATTGGTTCACCTTTGCTGGTGCTGTCGATGCATCGGGATGATGGGTGCGCACGAACGAATGCATTCGCGTCCGAGTCCGGATGACGCGGCCGAGAGGGCGAGGCCGGATTTCCTATTGGCAGGATCGTTTACCCCCTCCCCATCCCGGGGGTTCGTTGTGACTGCGGCCCTAAGTCGTCTGGCGGACGCCGCGTTGGAAGCCGTCGAGCTGCGGTTAGACGATTGCGAGGCCAATCTGCACGAAGCTTTGCATTGCGACGATCCGAGAAGGCGCGACGCCGTTTCGATGTTCTTTTTGCGCAACGTTCATCGCGCGGCGAAGAGAGGCTATGCGGTCGCGGCCTCGGCGGCCAGTCTTGAGGTTAGTCTTGGCGAACGGGAGCCGCAGCACATCACCATCAGTTGGGGCGATTCCTCCGAAGATCGTGAGACGGAGACGTTTGAGCGCGACGGGCAGACTTTCGAGGTTCCCCGTTATGGCGGCGAACGTGGCGCCGGCGATTGTCTCGAGGGTCATCTGGCGACGGCGCCGGAGCTGATTGATCACCAACTCGATCATAGCGTCGATCATCGTGTCGAGCCTGTTGTCGTTGAGCCGGCCGCTGTCGCGCCGGCGCCCGGGCCTGCTGAACCGAAGGACGGCGCCGCCCTTCGGGTCGAGCGCGCTCGCGTCGACCTTTGGATTTCTCAGCGCGTCATTTCGTGGCCGCCCCAATCCTGCCTCCGCTGCCGCCGGCAGCTTGTTGTCGGCGCCGAGTGGGTCGAGGTCGTCGGCGACGGCAATCGGGCCCGGTTACATCGGGCCTGTCGCGATGAGTGGCAAGCGGAGGCTCGTCGGGCGCTCGGGTTCGGATGACGGCGCCGTGCGGCATGACCGGTGAGGGCGACGTCATAGCTCGATCTCGATTAGAATGCCTCGTAGCGTTACCACGTCCCGGCCTAGGACCAGGGTTATGGTCAAGTGGCCACCGCGCCATCCAGAAACGGGTGTCCTGCGCGGGACGTCCTGGCTCTACGTCGATCCTGAAGGCCCTCAGGAGCCTCCAGGACGCCCGCGGGCGATAGTGTTGCGATATGGCCGCGATCGAGCGATTGACGGTAACAACATCAATTGGTTAGCAGCTAAATTTCTAAATTTACGGATGCGTCCTTTCTAGGCGGCGCGGCGCGCTAACTTTTTATTCGCGCCCCTCTGGCATTATCACGCCGCGCGCCGCGCTTTCGGCGTCCCCCTAAGAGGGGCGTGGCGCGTATAGTCGGCCCGCGCTCTCCCTGGCGCGGGCCGCCCCAAGGGAAGGAGGCTGTCCCTGGCCTCCCTCCAGCTTCCCTCAATCAACAGGCGCTCGATTTCATGTGCGCAATTCCACGCCAATAACCCGAGCGCCTGATGGCTCTGGCGCGCTTCCAGGCCGCGCCGCGGGACTGCTACGACACGGAGGCTAGCGGACGGCAAGACAGAATTGATGAGGCGTGCCTAGCGCCTCGAGCGCGATGCGGTGACGCTCGAACACCGACGCTTCGCCGCCGACGATGACGGCGATCTCGCCCGTCGCCGCCTTGTGGACGCTGCCGGTCACCGGCGCCTGTTTGCCGCCTATTCCGTCTGGCCGGTTATCCCATGGCCGCGGCTGCGGATTGTGCGGATTGGCGCCGTTGAGGGGGGTCAGGCGCCTGCGAACGGAAAAGCATCGGAGGCTGGCCGGTTCTGCGGCGCCGAATTGCTGCCTGAAGGCGTATAGCAGCCCCCCAATGATTGGTTGGGGACTTGGAATTCGTGCACCGGCATTGGAAGGTCGCACTGCGGCAGATAGTCGGAAGGCTCACGCTTTTGGCCGGCTCGTTTTGCTTTCGGAAAGAACGAAGTCTGGCACAGAGCGTCACGGCGCTGCGGCGTCATCCGCCTATCATTGATATCGTTGAGCAATGACGTTGGCGCCGAGCGTCGGCGCACGCATCTAGAAACGCGGTCACGTGATGAACCGTCAGAGGCATGCCACGCACGCGGCGCGGCCGCAGCGTGACCATCG
This sequence comes from uncultured Alphaproteobacteria bacterium, assembly GCA_963758335.1. Taxonomy (GTDB): domain Bacteria; phylum Pseudomonadota; class Alphaproteobacteria; order Rhizobiales; family Beijerinckiaceae; genus Roseiarcus. The sequence continues at coordinate 309,036 of CAVWVF010000008.1, forward strand.
TTTGTGAAGTGAGGAGATCCCGCGCCGCCGTGTGGCCAGATGGTCATGGTCAACAGCGTGTGCGAAAGCATTCATTTGCGATGCCTGCTCAATGCGCGAGCTGGTCAGCGCGAGCGCGGCGACGTCGGCTTGGGTCGAGGCCGATCCGTAATTGGCAGGAATTGAAGACCCCCCCTACCCTCCGGGTCTGTTGTGACTGCGGCCGAGTCCCGCCCACCCCGGAATAAACCCACAGAATTATACACAACGTACCAGCATAATCCCTCGTCTGGCCTCCCCGCCTCAGCCGCGTTATCACCCCCTCCATGAAGCTCGCCATTGATGACCTTCCGTTCGTCAAGGTGTCGCGCATGCGCGCCCTCGGCGAGATCACCGCCGACACCACCGTCGCGAACGTCCGCTTCCCCGACAGCGATGTTTCCTTCAATGTCGAGCTGTCGCTGTTCCGCTGGCCCAGCGGCGGCAGCTGATCCTTCTTCGTCTGCCGTTGCGGCCGCCGGTGCCAGACCTTCGCTTGTACGAGGGCTCCATCGCCTGCCGCCGGTGTCTCGGCGAGCGCGGCCTTCGTCCCAAGATCCAGCTCATGTCCACCGAGAAGCGCGCCCTCTGGCTCGCTCCCCGCCTCATCGCCCGCCTGAACTCCACCACCCCCGCTCGCCTTTCCCCTCGTTCGGGCCAGCGCATGCTCGACCGCCGGGCGAAACTGGAGCTGAGCCTCAAGCGCACCCTCCTGGTTGCTCGCCGGGCGAAGATCGCGCAGTTCGAGAAGGATCTGGGCAAGTGAGCGTAACCGCTTTCCGCCATCCGCCCGCTGTTCCCGACATTGTCGCTCGCTTGGACCCCGACATTGTCGTCGAAACTCTCAGCCGGCATGCGATCAATGTCAGTGAGGCGGCGAGCGAATTGGGCGTCGGCTCTGCCGACCTTCGCCGGCTCTTATGGGCCAAGCAGCGAGTTGGGCCGTCGAAAGGGTCAGTTGAATTCGGCGTTGAGGTTGGAGTGGAGGCCGGTCAATTGACCGCGCTCATCGTGAAAGGGTCCGGCACAGCGAACCTGAAAATCGCACTGCACTGGGAGGGCCACACGGGCGCATCTAACAACGGTTCTCGGGGGCCTGCATGAAGATTTCAGGAACGCGCCGAGGAGTGTATAGCCCGAACTCGTTGAAAAGGGCGGCCGACAGCGCGTTGGTACGGGATTTTTTGTTGCGCCTTCCTTCCTTTTGACTTGCGCCCACGTTGTTGATCCTCCGCCCGGCGGAGCCCCCCAGCACTACAACGTCGAGTCCAAGTCGGTAGCCTGGGATTGCGTGCCGGAGCAGATATGGCCAGGCGCACGCAACGATCTCGCCCTGGTCAAATTGCCGTCCATCAACCACCCGTGCATTCTTTTTGGCGCTGCGGCCGAGCCCATGGACCCGGTCTGGACGCAAGGGTATGTCAGCAAGCAGGGTGAAATCCGACTCGAACCCGTGATTGGCGAAATCGAGGGCGAGCGGCGGGTTCGCCTGGAGTCCGATGGCGGAGAGCAAAGCCTAATCAAGTTCAAGGGCGGCCAAATCGTGCCGGGAATGAGCGGTGCGCCGCTTTTGAACTTCCGAAGTGGTGCGGTTTGCGGCATTGTGATCAAGACATTGAACGAGGCCAACGCTTCTGGCGGATTGGCTATCCCTATCCGGACAATTCTCAGCTGCTATCCTTTTATCACCGAGCGGCAAGCGGAATTCCACAAAGCGCACTCCGACTGGCGCCTGGCCGGTCTGACAATGCCCGCTGCCGACCTGACAAAAGCACAGAAAATCGAACTAGTCGGCGCGTTTCCGCCTGGACCTTTAGTACCACTAGCTGTAGTTCCGACAAGCATAATAAGCTCGTTCTACGAACTTACAGTATCTGATAGCGTAACTGTTGTCATGTCGGCTAACAATATACGAAGAACGATCGAGCCGACGATCACTCCACGACTTGTTACGCTGATAGGGTTACCAAATCCTGACGCCGGTCTCGTAAACTACTGGCTCGCCGCGTTTACTCAGGCGGCGGCGCGCGGGCCGCGCATGATTGCCGCGCTCGTCTATGAAGCTCCCCCGAACGCGTTCGTCGGAAATGAAACGGAGCTTTGGAACCTGCTCGCAACGCTTAGGGCATGGCCAATCTCATAGGAGGGCAGCATGACCCGGTTCCGGCGGCTCATTGTTTATGGCTCAATTCGCGTTAGGTTGACATGGCCATTTGAGCTCCTCCGCCGATGGCGGCATTGAGGCATGTTCGGGGCGTGGGATTGTGCTTGAGGCCGGCGAGGTGGAACCACCTGAGGTAGCTGTCGAGGTATTTTGTGGCGATGCCGCGATGGGGGCGCAGGAAGGTTTTGAGGCTCTCGTGGCGACTGTTGACGGTCTGGATGTGTAATTCGCCGCGGACACGTTCGCCGTTCGACTGGTTGAGCGCTTCATGGCTGACGCCGAGGGCGGCGGCGCAAGGCGGGTAGACGTTATTGCCGTCGGTGACGAGCAAGGCGTCCTTACCCAGAACGGGCGCCAGCACCGGCTTGATGGTCTGGACGGTCACGGCCGAGAGGACGGCGCTGATGGTGGCGCCGCTCCGGTCGGCGGCCACTAGGATCGGCGTCTGTTCGTCCGAAAGGCCGCGCTTGGCTGCCTTTCCGCCCCGCCTGCGAGCCTTGCGCCCGAGGCGACGCTCGCCCTTACGGCTTGATAATATGTAGGTTTCATCGACTTCGACGATGCCGCTCAACAGGCGCGTGGGGTTCTTGGCGGCGCGCAGGAAGCGATGTCGCCAGCGGAACGCCGTGCTCACAGCCACCCCGCACCGCTCGGCCGAGGCGGCCACCGTCTCGCCCTCGCTCAACGACTGACCAAAATCAAGCCAGCGTTCCTTCTTGCGCAATTGGGCCAGCGGCGTTCCGGTCAGCGCGTTGAAGCTTCTGCGGCAATCCTTGCAGCGGAAACGGCGCAGGCCGTCGGCTTGGCCCCCGCCCACCGACGCCCCGCTGCAGAGCGGGCAGCGACGCGCCTCGCCCAAGCGCTCCTCGATCACCGCCGCCACCGCCGCTCTGGGCTGCCGGCCGGCCAGCACCGCCTCGAGCTCTTGGCGCTGCTTCGCCGTCAGACCGTCGATCTCCGCCAGCCACGCTCGAAACATCCCCTGATCCATCGCAAACCCCTGTCAATCCATAATAAATCGTAGCACAAACAGGCGTGTCGATCTAACGCTAATTGAGCCTTGTTTATTTTGTCTTGGGAATCTTACTCGTCCTCGGTCAGACCGCTTCACCGACACAGGGCTGGGCGGAAGCAACCAAGATCTCGGACGAGAGTCGTGCGAGGCTGCAGGGCTTGGCCGACGCTTTGCATAGCCAAGACGCGGTTATGAGAGCCCTTCTGGTTCAACTCGGTTTTCCGCCGAAGAACGCGCCCGCGTCGTGGAGCCACTGGGACTTGTGGCCAAATGTCAGGATGCTCGAGACGGCCTATGTTTCAGCAGAAGCATCGCATCGGGGCGGCGGCAGAGAATTTCTCAATAAGTTCGCGAGGCTCCTGGCTGCAAATCATACCGATGCGATACGGTACGAGCCGTCCTTGGCGGACGTATTTCCCGAGACGAGCGGCACCCCCGTCAAAGAGGCCATCGAACCCTGGACCTTTGCGGTGCCGACACCTGAGCAACTCAAGGCGCCTCTGCCGCCCGAAGCCAAACAGCTAGAGCGGTATCCGAACGGATTGAATCGGTTGGGGGATTCCCGAATCGGTTAATTTCTGCTTCGTCATTCACGCTGCGAGAATGGGGGCGGCGGGGATGGGTCTTTCCAACGATCTTCGCGAGCGCGTGGTTGAGGCGGTGGTCTTGGGCGGGTTGTCGCGCAATCAGGCGGCCGCGCATTTCAAAGTGAGCATAGCGAGCGCAGTGCGCTGGGTGAAGCGGTTCCAAACCACGGGCGAGATTTCGCCGGCGCCTTCTGGCGGCGACCGACGCTCCGGCCGGATCGAGGCGCATCGCGACTATCTGTTGGGCCTGATCCGGCGCAGCCCGGACATGACGCTGCTCGAGATCCAGGAGCGGCTGATCGCCAATTGCGGCGAGCGCTTTGCGGTCTCTGTGCTGTGGCGTTTCTTCGACCGTCACGAGATCACCTTTAAAAAAAACAGCGCATGCCGAGGAACAACAACGCGCGGACGTGCAAAGTCGACGCCGGGAATGGTTCGCGGGGCAGCTCGATCTCGATCCGACGAAACTCGTTTTCGTTGACGAGACCGGAGCCTCCACCAATCTCGCGCGCAAAGGCGGACGTTGCCGGCGCGGGCGCCGCTTGCGGGCGGCCACCCCGCACAGTCACTACAAAACGGTGACTTTGGTCGCCGGCCTTCGCCTTCGCGGCCTGACGGCGGCAAAGACTTTCGATGGACCGATCAACGCCGCCCTGTTCGAGGATTGGCTGGAGACATGCCTCGTCCCCACGCTCTCGCCCGGCGAGATCGTCGTCATGGACAATCTCCCGGCTCACAAGGGGCCGCGGGTCGAGCAACTCATCAAGGCGGCGGGCGCGGAGTTGCGATATCTCCCAGCCTACAGTCCTGATATGAACCCCATCGAAAAAGCCTTCTCCAAGCTCAAAGCCTTCCTGCGCAAAATCGCCGAACGGACCGTCGCGGGCCTCATGCGCGCCCTCGAAACCTGCGCCGAAATCTTCAAGCCCTCGCAATGTACAAATTACTTCAAATCCTGTGGTTATGAGCACGATACAGGATGATCGGATTCCGCTCTAATTAGCTAGGATAGTAAGCCAATATACAGAAAGAGTATACAAGCCATACCTGTTCGAACGATGCTGCACCCTGTCGGAAGACGAGTCGTTTGAAATCCTGCGGGAGCAACCGACGGACGAAGCGGCGTTCGAGGCAGCCGTGAAGTTGAAGTCTCCGCCACCGACCGATCAGGAAAAGGTCTCACGCCTCATCGACGTTGTTCATATGGACAACCCGGCGATAGCCCTTGAACCCGAATTAAGCGGCAAATTTCATCCTGTTTCACCTGCAGCCCGGGATGCTGATCTCGGCAATGTGACCGACCAAGTTTCAAAAGCGGTGCATGACGCTTTGCAGCCCGTGTTTAACGGTGGCCCCCCTTTGATACGGCCCAATCCGTCCGGTCCGCCCCCGACCGGAGGCGCGGGACCCTTGCCGCCGGCGGGGCTTCCCGGCGGTCCCTCCAGCAAGCCGCCAGCGCGCGCGTTTGCCGAGGACTCTTATCGAGCATTCGAGCGAACGATGTATCCGACCTCGGGAGGAAAGATCTGGAGTTATGAGCGGATGGTGATGCGCGTTCGGGGATTCGGCGGGGTCGTTTTCGGAAATGAGGTCAGTGCGCCTGCCAGCTTGCCGAGCGTCATTGGCGTCTCGTGGTTGAGCGGCGGCGTTGCGCCAGCGCCGACGTCTCCAGACGTTTCGGAACAATGGGGCAGGCTCATTTTCAGGCTGAAGGACGGCCAAACGCTCATGTCCCATTTCGTGCGAGCGGACGCGGTAGCGGCCGCCAAGGCGGTTACGATCGGGCATCCCGATCGAAACGACAATGCATTGGGGCTCGTCGGATTCACAGGACAATTCGTTGTCGACTCCCCTGATAGCGACAACGATAAAATGATGGGTCTGTCATTTGTGGTCCATCCTGATTTTGTCGCTACTAGACTGGGCCATTCGATGATGGTGCTGGATACCCTGCCGATGATCGCCGAACAATTTGTAAGGCAAGTGGCTGACAGCGGAATGAGTAAGCAGCAAGCCGATTTGCTGAGTGATATTCTTGGGGGGAAATTCGGTGCACTGGGGCAGTACAAGTTCACTGACGTTAAATTGGAAATCAACGCCGACGAAACCAGAGTGGTCTCTGTGCGAAGGATGGAATCTGACGCTCCTGACGCAAAGCCAGAACTACGAAGCACCGCGTACATAACGCTGCTATCTTTTGACGGTGATCATCCAAGGCGTGAGAATACGATCCCGATATACCCTATCATTCCGGTTCTGATACAAGTTTCCGACCCTTTCGCTCGCGCAAACGAATTTGCTGAAGTTTTCGCTCTGTTGCGCTGGGCCAAAGCAAACGGTGCCAAGTGGTTTGGGCCTGATCCCGAAAGCCCAAAAGTGCAAGCTGCCACCGCGTTAGTTGTAGGCGACGACGGGAATTATACTTTTGGACCTTCTGCGGCTGCGATGTCCCAAGCCATGGCCAAGCGTTTTTACGGGCAGGCGAAAGCCATCGCGGTCAAGAGTGGAAATGCTTGCCTCATAGGAATAACTGACGATTTTTACGCCGAATTCTCCGCTCTGATCGTATCATCGGATGCAATCAGGATTGCCGGTAGTGTGGCTGAAGTTCTTGGCGCAGCTTTCTCCGCAAATCCATCTCTCGCGGCGGCGTACCCTGAGGCCGCCCGCAATGCATTGGTGGCGAGCTCATTTGCAGAAATAGGTTCTTCGAACGATGCGAGAGAAAAGGCTTACGACTGGATTGACGCCAATCTCGACAAACTCGAGCATGTCGTTCCCGGACTGAAAGCCAGGGCGGCGATTGCAGAAAGTCGGCTCCGCTCCTTTGCTGAACTGAACCTGTTCTTTTCGGATTCGTCACCATTATTTAATTATTGTACAGATGATAAGTATAAAGGCGACTTGGATTCTATGGTAAACAATGCTGTAAGAAACGGTAACAATGAACGGACGGTAGATGACAAGATTGCAAGTATTGAGGAAAAAGGAATTCCAGGATTCGGTCGATGGTTTGCTTTGGAGGAAAGGCTATTCCAAGATCTAATTTACCAGTAACTTGTAAGAAGCGGCGGGTGACCGGCATCTCCACCACTGGTTCTTGAACCTCGCCTCGCCTCTCGACGAAGGTGCGCATGCCCTCCTTCTGGTCTTCGGTGGCGAACAGCGAGTTGAACAGGTGCCGCTCGAAGCGCGCGCCGTGGCTAGGTCGCCTTGTAGGCGCGGTTTTGCCGTCATCCTTCGTCGCATAGACCGGCCGGCGCCTACATCGCGTCGATTGTCGCGGCGTCTTAGCGTGGCCGACGACTATCGCCGATCCCAATCGTCGCTAGGCGGTCGTCCAAAAGACAGGAGCATATGAATAGTTACGGTCTGTTCCCGTACACTCCGCGCTCGCAATGGAACGGCGGCTTTGGCGCGGACTCCGGTCCTTCCCGAGGCGACCCCTGTAGGTGCGCTATCCGCCCAATTGAGGCGTCCAAGTCCGCGGTCTGCAACTCCGGCCGGCCGCTGTGCGCAAACAGCGGTCGTTCCGGGACGCTCGCGAACGCAAAACGACCCTTTGCGGACGTACAAGATCGGCCGTATGAACGGCGGGGAGCGCGAGAAAGCGGTCTTCAGCTGAAGGAGTCGGTAGCTGCCGTGGCTCGTCGCTATTTCAAATGGGTGAATTAGCGAGCACGTCGCCGGCGATGAGGTAGACGATGGCTTTGAGGTTTCGTTTGGTTCGGTAGCCTTTGGCCTTGCGCTTGGCGGCCTGGACGTTGCCGTTGATCGCCTCCAGGACGCCGTTGGACAGGCCGGTGGCGATCGATCTGAGGACGCCTTCGGACTTGGCCATGATCGTCTTGGCCAGCTTCTTCATCGGCCCGAGGTCGCACACCTCGACCCAGGCGTTCCAGCGGTCGAGGAAGCGCCGAGCCGATCGGGCGCTCATCGTGAACAGCTGTTGCAGGTTCATGCGGATCTGCATTGCCTGGATCGTGTCCAGGTTCTGCGCTTCCAACCGCGACAGCGCCTCCTTTTCCTCCAACGTCAGATGGTCGACGTTTTTGAGGAAGATGTAGCGCCGGCCCTTGATCTGGAAGTTGTTTTTCGCCTCTTCGCGCCGCACCTGGTCGACCGCGTCGTTGGCGAGCTTGACGACGTGAAATTTGTCGAAGGTGATCTCGGCGTTCGGGAAGTTCTCCTTGATCCCCGCCTCGAAGGCAGCCCCCATGTCGATGCTGGCGTCGGTCACCGCCTCGCGCTTGCCGCCATGCGCCTCGAGGAAATCGGCGAATTCCTTCACGGTCGCCGCGTCCTTGCCGTCGGCGACGTAGACGACCTTGCGGCGCGCCATGTCGACGAACAGGCTGATGTAATCGTGGCCGCGCCGCGCCGAGGTCTCGTCGGCGGCGATGCGCCTCACCTCCGACAAATCCAGCTTCTCCACCGCCCGCCAGACATAATGCTCGACGATGCGCCACAAGCGCGTGTCGTGCTCGCCGAGCAACCTCGCCGCATTGGCGTTCGGCATCGCCTTGGCCAGAGTCAGCACGAAGGCCTCAAACAACAGCGTGAAGCCCGATCCCGCGCGCGCCCACGGCGTCGCCACCTTGCGCACGCCGCACTGCGGACACGTCACCCTCGGCATACGCGCGTGCAACAGCGTGCGGTGCAGGAAGAAATCCAGATGCCGCCAGGTCTCGTCTTTCGTGTCGTGGACCGCGCAGCCCTCGCGCCCGCACTGCGCGCAGGCGAACCGGCTCCCCCGCGGAAAATCCACGTACAAATCAAGCCGGCCGTCCGCCGCGTCGAACTCGCTCCGCGTCACCGTCCACGGCGACGAAAGACCAAGGGCCAACTGGAAAAGATCGGTGTCCTGCATCCCCTCAGGCTAAACGCGATCTCCCCTGAGCGATCGCTCACCCGCCCCCAAATTCCGACTTACCCACTCCTTTCAGCGAGGAGCCGCTGCCGTTCCCTGCGCAAGCTACCCAAGGATTATGCCCCTTGCGGCCATGCGGGAACGTGTCTCCTGACGTGTTGAGAGCCGATGCAATTTGAACAATCTAAACGAACGCCGCCTAAAGATGTTCGCGACCGCCTTCGCAGAGAGATGAATTTCGGTTGTCCTATTTGTCGTTCTCCTTTCTTAACGTACCATCATTTTGACCCACCGTGGGAGCCCGCGCACCTTCACAATAAATCGGGGATGATTGCTCTGTGTTCAGAGCATCATAATTTCGCAGATGGAGGAAATTATCCGACTGACTATCTCCGGAAATTAAAGGAAAAGCCTCCAATTGATCCACCGAAAGGGCAGCTACCGTGGAACGTAACCAGTGCTTTCATTTCCTTCGGCGGGAATTACTTCGTTACCCACAAAGGCAAGCTTTTTTCTTTTAGAGTGGACGGAAAGAATGTGTTTTCGCTTTGCCTTATGGAGAATGGATACCTAGCCGTCAATGCCGCCATTTATAACAGGACGAACAATCTTATTTGTGAGATTGTAGAAAATGACATTGTCCCAAACCTGCCGAGCTTGGGTGATCTGACGTGCTCCACACAAGGGAAGAAAATAGAGATTCGGTCTAAATCAAACGATGCATATCTATCGTTGAAATTTGATCGAACTCGACGAAAGCACTCTATTGTCATCTGTCAGAGCAAAATGGCCGGAAACATTTTCATCTTCTTTAAAAATTGCCAAAACAGAAATAGTACGTGGGTTTATTCGAAGTACCGTGGATGCAGACAACCTCTGTGCTACAATAACTATCAGAGCGAACGTATATTCACCTCACGTTCCCATCGAGACACTCGGCAAAGGTATTGTCACAGACTTTCGTCCGCTGGGATATGATCGAGCAATACTGACGGGATTTGCCATAGGGGAAGCGGCGCTACGGTTCGTATATTCCGACACTCAGCAGGAAAAAGTGTGGCTCGGAAGCGCGTTATTGTGTGTGTAAAAATCGTGATTTTTTGCGCCGAACGGAATCAATGGATTATCCGGTGCGGAAAATAGGGTTCAGAAGTGCTTCGCCCTCCGCCCAATTGCAACATCCCTATCCAGATCCGCTATGTCCGCTTCACGTCAACTCCGGCCTTCCGCGTCGCGCAAATAGCGGTCAATTGGCCGACGGAGCGACCGCCATAGGCGTCTCCAAACTGCGCCGTGGGCCGGGGCGATTGGCCCTCCCGGCACCGCGCGGCGAAAAAAGGAGCTGTTGGACAATCCGCAGTTCTACCCGACGCCGGAGGCCAGAGACGCGATGCTGGGCGTCGCGCGCTCGAACTCGCGAGGGCCTGCCTGGACCCGCTGGCTGGGGAATGCACGCACTGGCCGGCGGCGCTCTTAGCGGACTCGGCGTCACCGGCCACATCCCGACCGCGGTCGGCGGAGCCGCCGGCCTTGCCGCGCTTCATGCGGGGCGGGGTCTGGCGCAGCGCGCCGCCGCCCGGGGGGCGATCACCGACGCCTATCCGGCTCTGACCGGCCAATTTTTGCTGAACCCCGAGCAGCGCACGGGCGAATTGATCAAGAATTTGATGCTGGGTTCGCTCAATCAGGGCAGGGGCAAGCCGAATCCGTTCAACTATGTGCCGAACGCGACCGCGCCGCTGATCTATCCGCTGCTCCCGATGGCCGAGTTGCTCGGGCTGGGTCCGGGCGCTCCCGTAGTGCTCGATTTGTTTCTGTAGGATTCGCTCGATCGCGCATACGGCCTTCTCGATCGGCCCGACCAGCGTCTGCAAATCGCCGCCGCGGCGCGCGTCGTCGATCTTGTTCACGAGGGAGTGGCCGGGCGCGCGCTTTGCGAGCTGCGCGCTGAATCTGCCGCCGGTGACGACGCAAAAGTCGGTCGCCGCTTTTGTGATTTTTGCCGGGCCAAGGCCTACCGATCCCTACATTTCGACCGGGGTCTGCTCGAGTGCACGGTCGAGCCGGATTTGCGCGGGCGGGTGATCGAGAAGTTCCGCTGCGTCGAGGCCGAGGCGGGCTGCTGCTGACGGCCGTTTGGTGTGCGTTAGGCGGGATAAAGCTACCCCTTTAGCCAACAGCCCAAATCTCGAAAATAAACCAACACGAAATCAAAGGGCTGCAACCAGCTCTAGGCGGGATGAAGGGTTCGAATGGACCGAGGGCGCGCTGACCCGGCTCAACTCCGGCTGGTGCCGTAGACGTGCAGGACGCCCAAGTCGGCCTTGTCGGGGTACCCCCCCCCGCCCGGGACTTTGCCGTCTCCGCGGCCACCGCGCGGGGCCTCGTAGGAAGCCCGCCTAATGCCCCCGGCCGATTTCCAGGTGTGAAGCTTCGAGACGGTGTCGCGCGCCTTATCCCGGCGCTTTGGCGATATCATCCAGACCGCCAAGGACCTCGAGGTGCCGCCGCCTGCCCTTCGTCAGCGGACGCGGCACAATCCGAGGCTTTTGGCGTGGGCGCACGAGCGGATCGAGTTGTTCCTCTTCGCCGTCCAGGACGAGGTCATTCGCGCTCTCGACAGTCCGCGCGCCAGCCGTCGGCAATGGGGGGCCGACAAGCTTCTCGCTGACGCCGTGGCCCGCAATCATCCGCTAGCCAATGTGATTGCCGTTTTGACGCCAGCGGCTCGCCGCCCTCGCGGCCCCAATCCCTCCGCCGCCGCCGAGGACGCCCGCCTCGCTCTCGAACAAGAAGCCGCCGCTGAGCGCAACTTCGAACGGGAACGGGAATTCGCCTTTGAGGGGGAGCGGGAGTGGCGGGACGAAGCCATAGTCGAGCGCCCCTGGCCCGCGCCGATGCCCGCCCCAGCCGCCAGCTTGTGGCCGCCTGGCATTCGTCGCCCGACCCGCGGCCGCCGCTGATCCACGGCGAGCCTGAACCCGCCGGTCCGTTGCTCAAGCATCAGCCGTCCCGCGTAGAGAACTCCTCTTAGCCGCCAAACTGCCTCGGACGAGGTGCCTGATACCCTTCTCGCCAAAAAACCGCGGACGGCCGTGCTGAGCCCTTTTTTGGCCCTTCTGATCGATCTTCGCCGCCGCCCCTTGGCCAGGCGCAAACCCCCTCCCCGCCGCCGGCCTCTTCCAGACCGTGGACGACACCCACCCGATCCTGGCATGACCCTGCGATAATTTACAGCAAACAATAGAACAAGCGCGCACCGCTGATTGTTTGCACCGTTAAGGGCGTATTTTCAGCGACCGCGTCAACAGCTTCCCTTGGCCTTGCTTGGTTCGACGACGCCCCGCGGGCGAGGTTCACGGTGCTGGAACACCAACGCCAACCAACCGCCGCGTCAGATAGTCTTCCGATGGTGGACGGCTGAGGAAGACGAGCGGGACAAGGCTGCAGCCGCCCTTGAAACGCTCAAGCTCAAGGCTGAGGCCGCGCGGCTGACCGCACAAGCCCTGCGGCGTCTTGCAGGCCCCCTTGCGTGATTACGCTGGTGACTGCTTTGGGGAAAGCCACCATTCGCTCAGGCAGTGCGGCCCCGCGTTGCCCGGCGCTCACTCCTCCGGCAGCCCCGCCTTGCGCAGGCCATCTGTGATGCGGTCGAATTGCGCTTTGAAGGTCGTATCGTCCGTCCAAGTATATCCCCGCTCCGCCCATTGTTGCACGTTGAAGCCGGGATAGATTTTCTGCAGTTGCGCCGCCGCCTCTTTCGCCTCCTTGTCGTGGCCTGCCCAGGCGTTGGCTGCGGCGAGGTCGACAAGCGCGTACCAAAGCTGAGGCGCGCCTGCGTGCGCCTTGTTGCACCATTCGATCGCCTTTTCCCACTGGGCAAGGTGGGTGTGCAGGTGGCACATGTAGAATTGCCACGTCGGCGCACTGAGATCGCGCGGGCTCAGCCGAAGGGCGGTCTCAACCCCCCGGAAGCCGTCGTCAGGTCGTCGGTGATCCCGTCAGCGAAATAGTCCTGTTCCTTGTCGCCGCTTAGATTCTCGAACGGCAGGACGACGATGGAGAGGCGCGGCGCTGTAGCAATTCTGTCGTCGGCAACAGAAGCGCGCAGCAGCCGCGGCGCGAACCCCGCATGCCAAGTGTATCCGCCCGCCGCCACAAACGCGACAGCGAGCGCGGCGGCGAGCGCATAGATCGAGCGACGCCTGTTCGTCGAGTGCTTAGAGGATTTCACCGATGCAGGCGCGCCCTGGCGCAGCAAGTAGGCGTGCACCGGCTCGGCGATGTTCTTGAGGTTCTGCGGGCCGAGATCCGCGACTTGAAGTTCGGGCCGCGACTTGACTTGCCGGTAGGCATCCTCGGAGAGGCAAATCGCTCCCGGCTCGCAAATCCCTTCGAGCCGCGCTGCGACGTTTACCCCGTCGCCCATCAGATCGCCGTCACTCTCCTCGACCACGTCGCCGAGATGAATGCCGACGCGGAACTCGATGCGGCGCTCGGGCGGCAGGCCGGAATTGCGCTCGATCATTCCGTTCTGCAGCTCGATGGCGCAGCGCGCGGCGTCGACCACGCTGCGGAACTCGATGAGGCTTGCATCTCCAGTTCGCTTGACCGTGATGGGCGGCGATGGCCGGATCGATCAGATCGCTGCGCAGCCCCCGCAGCCGCGACAGTGTCCGATCCTCATCCGTCCCCGCGAGCCGGCTGTAGCCGACAATATCCGCGACCAGGATCGCTGCGATTTTACGCGTTTCCCCCATGACGCACCCTTGATTATTCGTGCCTCACATGCGCGCCGGCCTCGATACCCACCAACAGCGTCTGCGCCTCAGCGATCTCCGGCATTTCGTGCGTCGGCGAAAACCCTTCGAGGGCAGGCGCGAGAACGGCGCATGCATCGGATGCGCGGTCGGTCGATTGATAAAGCTTGGCTAGCCCAAGAGATGCGATCAGCTGGTAGCTCCGCGCACCCTGCTCCTTCGCAATGGCGATGGCGGTCTTATAAGCGTCTTCCGCAAGCGCGGGATCCGCGGGATCGCGCTTGAGCAGGATGTCGCCGCGAACGCGATGCAGGAAGGCTTCGGTACCGCGCTGGCCCGTCTCGGCCGCTTAAGTCAACGCCTCTTTGATCGTCGAGAAGGCGGCGTCGAGGTTTTGAGCATCCGCCTCGCACGCCACCAGCAGCCCGAGGAAGTACGGCACCGCCATCTTGTTGCCCTGCTTGGCGTAGTCCGCGATCGCCTGCCGGAGCTCGCCGGCGTCGGCATGCGGGAAAGAAAGTCGAAAGCGCGCCCAGGCCGAATAGACTTCGCCATTGGCGGCGTAAAACTCCATGCCGTGCTCTTCCGTCAGTCTGAGCAAGTCCTCTGTAACCCGCTGCGTAGCCAAGGCGTCTTCGCGGCGACCTTCGAGCACGGTTCTAAAGAAAAGGACATTGGCGACTGTTCCGACATGGCCCAACTTGTCGGCGCGACGGATTGCCCGCTGAATCAGCTGCCGCGCGCGCTCAGGCTCACCCAGATGCCATTCCGTCAATGCGAGGTAGGCCGCTGCGCTCGCTTCACCATCTGCAACTGTGTCCCAGTCGAACAGGAACTGCGTCTCTCCATTCCGTTGAGAGACGGTGTCGTCCAACGCGCGTTCGAGGACGGATCGTGCCGCTTTCAGCTCGCCCTGGTAGAGCAAAGTGAGGCCGAGCATGCGACGAGCGGCGGCAGCTTCCGTAGCGCGCTCTTCCGCCTCGGCCTCCCGCAGAAAGGTCTCGGCAATTCCTCTCGCCTGGCCATAATCGCCACGCACCATGCCTCTCAAGCACTGCGCGTAATAGGCGACGAGGCGTGTAGAAGCGTCCTCGGCCGGCCCCGCAAATTCGGCGGCCCGCGCGAAAGCGGCTTTGGTCTCCTCGGCGGCGAACCCTTTGGAATACATCATGGCTTGGCCGTAGGCCGTTTGCAGATGCAGCCGGCGTTGTCGTTGCCCCTCCGCGGACTTGACCTCCTCCATCTCCGCCAGCGCCGCGAGCAGCGCCTGCGCCTCGGCGATTTCCGGCAACTCCGGAGTAGGCGCAAAGCCTTCGAGCGCCGGCGCTAGCGCGGCATGCGCGTCGGCGTCGCGGCCGGTCGCGCGGTAGAGTTTTGCGAGCGCGAGCGCGGCGCGCAGTTCGAAGCTGCGCGTGGCTTGCTGCTTCGCGATGGCGATGGCGGTCAGGAAGGCGTCTTCCGCCGGCGCGGGGTTGGCGGGGTCGCGCTTGAGGAGGATTTCGCCGCGCGCCCGATGCAGTTCCGCTTCGAACGCGCGAGAGCCCAGGCGGTCGCACGTCGCCAGCGCTTCGTCGAGGATTGCGATGGCGCGTGCCGGACCGCCCGCCCGCGCTTCCGCCTCGGCCAGCGCGATCTTCAATAGCCCGTCGAACAAGACATAGTTCAGTTCGCGCAGCAGGTCGACGCCGCGACGCATGTCCTCGAGCCCGCCGCCGGGCGCGCCGCTCGCGGCGGTCGCCCATCCCTCGAGAAATACGCCGAGCGCACGATACATGGGCAGGTCATGCTCACGCGCGAGCCGGGCGAGTTCAAAGGCGTTCGGTGCGGCGCGCGCATCGTCGCGGCGCGTCAATTCGAATATGGCCGCGAGTGTTCTTCCAAACGCGAGCGTGCCGACATGGGTCAGGCCCGCGACCCGCGTCTGCATGCGGTCGATGAGCGAAATCGCACGATCGACCTCGCCGAGAGGCCATGACGCAATCGCCAGATAGCCCATCGCGGCGACGCCTTGGTCCTGCCCGAAGCGAAAAGCCAGATCATCATCGCGGCCGGGCTGGAACAAGGCGAGGGCGCGTACCAGGTGATCCCGCGCCTCGCGATACTCGCCGGCAAACCAGCATGTGAGCCCGGCGGCGCGATGCGCGACGCCGGCTTCGGGCGAATCGGGCCCCGCCTCGACGTCGCTAAGGAAGGCCGCTGCGTGCGCCCGCATCGATGGCAACTCTCCACGCACGTAGCTGCTGGCCCACAGACCGTAGTCGGCCGCCAATCGTTCGGGAGCGTCCTTTTCGCCATAAGCCAACTCGCGGGCGCTAGCGAAGGCTTCCGTCGTTTCCGCCGCGCCCTGGCCGCGCGCAGCGATCAGCGCGTTGCCATAGGCGACGCGCAACTGCGTCACTCCCCGGCTCGGAGCGGCCGGGCCGCCTGTCGCCCGCCGCGTCGTCGGGCGCGCCCCGTCCGCCATTGCGATCGCCTTGCCGAGATGGGCGATCGCCTCCTGGAAGGCCGAGCGGCGCAAAGCCTGGTCGCCCGCCTTGCCCCACCACTCAATCGCAAGGTCGTCGAGCCCGGCCTGGGTGAAATGATGTGCGATCGCCTCAGACTGGGCCTTGGCTTCGACCAGCACCTCGGCCGCGCGGCGGTGCAGCGCCTGTCGGCGGCTCTTGAGCAGGCTGTCGTAGGCGGCATCCTGGATCAGCGCATGCTTGAATCGATAACTGGCCTCAGGCGGAGCGCCCTCGACAAACAGCAGGTCGGCGTCGGCAAGCCGATCCAATGATGCTTGAAGCGCCGGCTCATCAATTTCGGCGACGTCGCGCAGCAGCGCATAGGCGAAATCACGTCCAAGGACCGCGCCGATCTGCACCACCTCACGCGCCGGACCTAGACGATCGAGGCGCGCAGCAAGGGACTGCTGCAAGGTCGGCGGGATGGCCTGAACACCGCCCTGCTCGCCGCGTTCAAGAAGCAGGCGCGTGACTTCCTCTACGAACAACGGCACGCCGCCGGTGCGCGCGCTGACCCCCTCGATCACCTCCTTGGAAAGCGCATGGCTGGCCGAGATCTCGCCGATCATGCGCGCGACGCCGGCGCGATCCAGCGGGGAAAGAGAAATCAAACTGTGGTGAGAGCGCAGACTCCAAGGCGGGCGGAACTCAGGACGAGTTGTAGCCAAGAGGAGCAGCGGCGCTTGCGCGCCGCGGTCGGATAAAGCGCGCAAGAGGTCGAGCGACGTCGGGTCGGCCCAGTGCAGGTCTTCGAAGGCGAGGACAACCGGCTGAGACCGCGCCCCAGCAAGAACCCAAGCGGTCATTGCCGCCAGTTGCCTTCGCCGCAATTCTTCCGGCGGGAAATTGGCCGCGCGGCCCGGCGGCAGCGGGATGTCCACGAGCGATGCGAGTAGAGGCGCATGTTCGGCTGCGTCGAGGCCGATCAAGCGCAACGTGTCTTTGAGGTCGGCGAGGCGCTGTTCGGCAGGAGCATCCAGGCCAAAACGCTGCCGGCCCCATTCGACGATTGGGTGGAGCGGCGTGTTCTGCAAAAGCTGCGAGGCGCTCCATTCGACCCAGGTGTGCGGCGTTTCTGCGAGCCGCGTGTGGAATTCGTCGATCAGCCGCGACTTGCCGAGCCCCGGTTCGCCGACGATCAGCACGAGCTGGCCTTCGCCTGCCCCCGTACGCTCCCAGCGGCGCGCGAGCACGCCCAATTCCTCCTCGCGGCCAACGAAAGGCGTTAGCGTCCTCGCGCCGCCTCTTCGGCCGCCGCCGCTGGCGCGAACAACTCGATAAAGCGACAGGGGCTGGGCGAGTCCCTTCAACTCGTGCGCGCCCTTCTCCTCAACGACGAAGAGCCCAGCCACCTGGCGCTGCACGCTTCCCGTGACCAGGATCGACCCTGGCTCAGCAGCTGCTTGGACCCGCGCCGCAACGTTCGGCGCTTCACCGAACACCTCGCCCGTGGCGTCGACGACGACGGGACCGGTTTCGATGCCGATGCGCGCGGAAAGCTCCGGCGCGCCCCTCGCGGCGTTTCTCGCATTGAGCTCCCCAAGTGCGCGCTGAATGGCCAGCGCGGCCCTCACGGCGCGCTCGGCGTCGTTCTCCTGCGCTTGCGGATAGCCGAAGAGAGCCATCAGCCCGTCGCCGAGCTTCTTCAAGACATGGCCGCCTAGATTGGTCACCGCCGCCGAAGCCTCGTCGAGATAGGCGTTGACGAGGTTGCGCCAATCTTCGGCGTCCAGCTTCGCGGCGAGGCTCGTCGAGCCGACAAGATCGCAAAACAGGATCGTGATCGGGCGGCGCTCGGCTCCATCAGGACCGGCGCTAACCGGGAGGGCAGCTTGCGTCGAAAGCGCCTTCATGGCGTCAGTTCGGGCGACGGACTCGGCGTTGAGTTCCTCGATCGCGGACATGATTTTCCGCCGGTGGCCAACGACGGCGACGCCGAGATCCTTGAGATCCTCGATCGTCAGCTTCGGCAGCACCTCGGCGTCGATTTCGTTGTCGCGGAACGCCGCCTCGTATTGTCCGAGACCGAGGCTTCGTAGCCAAGACCCAACGTCCATGGTCCTACACCCGTCCTCGAAACGATGATCGTCGAGATTGGGAAGGGTGTCCAGCAGGGCTCGCTTTGCCCCTTCATCCGCTCGGGGTCGTGAGCCGGCAGTTCCTCGTATGCTCAAGCGGTATCGAAACTCGCGATCACGCGGCCTCGTCAGCTTCGCCGACGGCCCTGATGGCGGCGTCCCACGTCTCTTCAGGACGCGCGGCGAGATGATCGCGCACCCGTTGCTCAAGGTCGGCTGGCGTCTCGATAATTGCGCCGTTCAGCCGCGCCAGTTCAGCTTGGAGCGCCCGTCTGGCCATCGCCCCGCGCCGAACCGCCGCATACGTCTCGGCGAGCGTCGCCGTCGTCGGCACCACCTTCGTCACGCCATGCGCGCTGAGGCCATCCTCGACGAAGCGGACGAACACGTCCGAGGTCATGGCGTTCAGTTCGACCCGGCGGCCGGAAAGCAAGAATCCGATCTCCGGGTCGAGCGCGCCGTTGATGCGCAGGCGACGGGCGAGCGCGTCCTCGTCCCTGTCGATGGCGACGCTCTCGGATTCGAGGCTGAGCCGCTCCACGTCGGCGAGTCGCAGCCCGAGATCAATGGGGTCGATGATCTCGGGCTTGAACTTGTAGCGGCGGCTGTCCGCTGTCAGGGTCTTCTTGATCGAGAAACCGGCGATGCCGAAATCGTGCAAGACGAAGAGCCTGAGGCCGAGGCGCCCGCAGAGTTCATCGATCAGCAGACGCGCCGCCGTGACGCTCATGCCCTTGGTGCTCATCGGCGCGATGTCGAACCGCTCGGGAATGCGCGCCGCTTCAAGGACCGGCGTGAAGCCTTCCTTCTCAATGAACAGCACGGCCCCGTAGCGGCCCGCCGGGCCGAGGGTCAAAATGGCGGCGGCGGCGATCTCGGCGGCCTTGATCTCCGGGTCGCGAAGGTCGCCGACATAGTCCCGCACCGCGAGCGTGCCCAACCCGATCTCGCGGTCGGTGTGCGGCTCGCGGAAATGGCCCCTATCGTCCCACACGATGTCCCAATCGACGCCCTGCTCTTCGACGTAATCGACCAGCAGCGTCTGCGAGAAATACTGGCTGTTGAGCGCCGATTGGCCGGTCATTGCGAGGATGGGGCCGCGCGCCGCGTAATAAATCTGGCGCGGGTTGGCGGGAAGCGTATCGTTCGCGCTCGCCGCCATGTAGGACGCCGCCATCACCGCATAGGCCGCTTCCTTGATCGTTGTCGGCCGGTCGCGCCGGGTCATCGCACGCCAGCGCCGCGTCCGCGCCTGCGCATCACGAATCTCGGCCCGCTTCTGCTTCGTCCACTTGCCGGTGACGCCCTTGACGAGGTCGACGATCTGCCCGGCGACCGCGGCAGGCAGAGCGACCTGCGCCTTTCCGCGGTCGAGAAAATCGAGCCCCGGCGAGGTCAGGTGAACGAAAGCGATGACCGGGTCGTAATCCTGAACGCGAGCGTCGGCCAGATGGCCTTCGAGCCGGAACGGCGAACCGCCCACGGCCGGGGTGAAGTTGAAGCCCTCGATGATGTCCGCGCCGTCCTCATCGTCGTCGCCCCGGTAAGCGAACGCGGCCTCGATGAAGAACGGCGGGCCGTCGCGCTCGACAGCAGCGAAGCGGTAGACGAACGTCTCTGGGTCAGCGCCGGATTCAGTGAAGCGCGCCAGAAGATGGTCGCGGCCGACGACGCCGAGATCGCGGGGCTTCACAGGCTGCGACAGTTCCCGCATCGCCGAAAGCAGCCACGCGATCGCGCCGGTTCCCTGCGCGTAAAAATCCTTGAGGCTCGCCCGTTCTGCGACGCCGATCTCCTCGCAGATGTCCTTCGCCTTCTTCGTGCCCTTGAGGCCGCGAAACTCGGCGATGAAGTCGCGCACGCTCGGGCAGGCGGTCCCGTGATCCTCGGCGAACGCGATCTCGGCCGCCATGAGTCCCTTCAGACGCTCGACGCTGTACCAGTGCGGGCTCGTCGGCAAATCTGGCCGAAACTTCGTCCAGCCGGGATCGGTCGCCTCCCAGTGAAAACGCTCGGAGGCGAGAAATTGCGCCGAAAGCGTCAGGTGCGGGTTGAGCCAGACGTAGGTCAAGACGAGCGATAAAAATTCGCTCCTGGCGTCGGCGAGAATCGAGCTAGCTGAATCGGGCCAGCGCACTGTGATGCGAGCGCCGTTTTTTACCTCGGACGGCTCGACAAGGCGGCTGACGACCGGCGTCTGCCGCACCGGGTCGACGGCGAAGCGAACCGTGTGGGCGATCCCTTGGCTCTCGATCAGGACCTCGCCTTGCTGCCCTTGGGCGAGGACGAACGGCATGGCGAGGATGGTCTGAAGCGCGTTGCCCTGTGCGCCGCGCGTCGGGCTGACGTAGGCGGCGCGGCTCGACGTCTTGACCGAATAGTCGATCAGCAATTCGACAGTGGCGGGCGCGATGCCAGGACCACGGTCGCTGACCGCGATGGCGTCCGCGGCGACGACGATCTCGATCTCGGGCGCGATCCCCGCTCCTTCCGCCGCGTCGAGCGCGTTGTCGGCAAGCTCCTTGACGATGACGAGCGGCCAGTCCTCCGCCGGGTGGCCGGTCTGCCGGATCAGTTCGGAACGGGTGGCGAATTCGGCGAGACGCGAAGAGCGGAAGACCTTCCGCGCGAACGTGTCTTTGCCCTTGTCGGGTCTCATGGTCTTGCTGTCCTTGAGGTCGGTTGGAATCGTCGTCGTCGACCGCGTCTGCCATCGGTCGTCGGATACGTCGGGCGGCCTCAAAGCTTCGATGGGCTCCAGAAGGGGGCAGGCATCGGTCACGGCGCAGGCTCGACGATCCCCATGATCGCCAGCGCCTTTTCGGCGGCCTTGCGCCGGCCCTCGCGCCACGGGGCCCAGCAGCCCGAGTGCAGCCAGGCATGGCGTGCGCCCACCCCGATCGGCAGCAAGACTCCGCCGGGCGTCTCCGGCTGGCCGCACCACGCGCAGTTGCCGACCGGCGTATTGGGATGGGCGCAGTCGAGGATCTCGACGAGGACGCTGTCGAAAGCGGCGCGCTGGGCCTCAGCTTGCGGCAGATTGCGCGCGCGCTGCACGACGATGATCTGGTCCTCGAACCGTCGACACCAGCGGACCGCTTCGTCGGAGGGTTTCCGCAGTTTTCGCGGTGCTTCGCCTAAGGTTTCTTCAGATATTTGGGAGCCTGAAGGTGGAACCCCGGCCAATTCGACAGGCTCACGTCCAGAAGCAAATTCGCGCAAACCCTCGGGTGCACCTACTGCGAAAACATCGGAAACCCCCCTTTCCGCCGTTTTCGCAGTTCCGTCCTCTAAGGTTGACAGATTTTCGAGGTCGCACTTTTCCGAGACAGGATCGTCTGCAGGAGACCGGCTAGCCGACATCTCCAGTGACCTCGATTTTTCAGGATTCCTAGTTCTATCCGCCGTGAAAACTGCGGAAACCCCTTTTTGCGCAGTTTTCGCAGTTTCGTCCTTGGACATGGATGGATTTTCGAGATCGCGTTTTTCCGAAACGGGATCGTCTGTGCGAAACTCTTCATCCGAGGTCTCCGGTGATCCCGATTTTTCAGGATCCTTAGGTCCGCCTACTGTGAAAACTTCGGAAACCTCGCCTCGGTCAGACGAAAGTTCACGGCGCGCGACCTCGAGCCAGTCGATCATTTGCCGGCCTCCAACGGGAGGTCGGGGTGGATCTCGTAGCGGACAGTTGGCCGGCCGCCCCGGCTTTGACCTGCCGGCGGTGGCATTCGGCGGATCCAGCCTGAATCGTCGAGCCAGTCGAGAGCGGACTCAACTTCGCCGGGGGTCTGCAGGTTGGAGCATTGATGACGGCGGACGTCATATGCGGTGAAGCCTATTTTCAGGTCCCCGCGTTCGAGCTTCCTGGCGAGCATTTTGGCCGCCCGGAGGCCGGCGTCTCGAAGCAGTCCGTAACAGCGGCGCGCATGGCTCTCGAGATAGTCGCACCACGCCGCCGCGCGGATAGCCGACTGCTTTGACACCGGACCTATGAGGCCATGCGCCGCGCACTCAGTCAGATGGAAAATGAGCGCCAGCGAGCAGAAAAGGCTGTCATACTTCGCGAGGTGCTGGCGGATGATGGCGTCATCCTCGTTCCCGATCTTCTCCCGGTAGAGATCGGTCGACCATTCGATGAAGACCTTCTGAGCCTCGTCACTAAACAGGAAGGTGTCGAACTTGTCGTGTTCCCCCTTCGCAATCGCGCCCCAATGCACGGGATTGAAGTTGGCGAGCTGCTCGAACGTCTCGTAGGCCCGATCCCGGGCATATTTGTCCGGAGCCTCGTCACGCCATTCCCAGAGCTGCGGGTCCGGAAAGACCAACAGTTGAAACCGCTGGAACAGACCGTCGTTGTCGAGCGACCTCGTCGTCATCCGCAGGTAGCCGGCCAGCTTGTCTGGCTGAATGCCGCCAAACAGCGAGGCGCAGAGGTTCAGGATATGGACGTGCCCGCGTCCGATACGATCGACGTCAAACGACGCATTTCCGTTGTAGGACTCGAGATAGAATGCGCGATCGCCTTCTCGGCCGTCCTTTTCCCATGACGCTAACAGCCCCACGATTTCGTCACGGAAGACCAGGAGCCCGCGGGGGTTGTCGCGGAGTAGTTCTCCAAGGCTCTCGACCGTCGGGTCGTTGGTCTTGAACCTCCGCAGCATAGGCTTTTGGGGGGCTTGATCGAGGAGCGCCTGCAACTCACCCGCGATGATCGCTGGGTCGCCTTTGCTCCTGTCCTTTGCCGCGGTCTTGAGCTTGTCTTTGAGAGCGTTGACGCGTGCCTCGTGAGCAAACTCCTCCACCTGATGGCGGCGCATGTCGTCTTCGAAGATTTTCTGGGCAATCGCGATCAATCGATCCAGCGGTTTCATCGCTGCATTGGCTGCTGGAGTCTTCTTGGCCGAGGGGTCGCCCACGATGCCGCCCCACAAATTCGGCACGACCAACCAAGTATCGTTCGGCTTCGGCTTGATGGCGCATCGAGCGCCGATGAGTATCGAGAGCGCAACGATCACCGTCGCCGCGACGAAGTCGGGCGGACACGGCATTCGCCTGGCCTCGTCCATGACCCAAGGCTGCAGCCCGTCGGGAAGCAGAATTGGATCGAACGGCTTGACCGGCTTCAACTCGCCGACAATCGGCTCCCGCTTTGGCCAGCCGGCCGGACGGTTCATGGGCTCGGCAGCCTGCAGGACTTTCAGGAGCGTATCAGGCGGAGGCGCGATCTTGCTCAACCCGCCATTAAGCCACGCGTAGGGTTCACCCGTAACAGGGTGGATCGAGGGCGGTAGTGTGCAAGCATGCCCGGCCCACAGGAACTCGATCCTCCATGCAGGGCCCTTCTTCGTCTTTCCATCTTCCTGCCACTCGACCTCGTCTTTCGATTGCCGGAGTACGAGGGTCCTTGTCGGCAGACTTTTGCCGTCCATGACAAAATAGAAATGCGAGCCGCCTGACCCTGTCCACACGGTGGGCTCCATGCCACCGACAAGCTCCCTGACGGCAGCATCCATTTCGGCTGCGTGCCTTGGTTCGTTGCTTCGGAGGTCGGGGTCAAGCACGCCGACCGGCAGGCCATTGAGCTTGGAGCGATGGCCAGTCTGAAACCCAATATTCCAGCCGACTTGGTAGTCCCGCTGGAGCTGCGCTTCTGTCTTAGGTGGACCTGAGTTCCACCCCGGTTCAAAGGCGTTCTTGCCCTTCTGGAAGTGGACGGAGAGGCCCAGCCGCGCGCACTCGATGGCGCTCTCGAGAATGGGGAAGCATGTCGTCATCGCCATGCTCCGAGATCGCGCGCGGCGGTCTTGAAGTCGGTTCCCGAGTGGAGCATCTCGAAATCGATGACGCTCCCGCCTTTCACGCCGCAGGCGTGACACGTGAAGCCGCCGTCGCTGTGAATACTCAGCGACGGATGCCTATCCGGCCAATGGAAGCAGCACCGGACTAGCGCCCATCCATTGCCGTTGAAGCGGACGGGGCCAAAGATCCCCGAGAAATATTCTTCCCCAGTCGGTAGGCGCTCCGGGTCGAATCCTCGACGCTCGCTCTCGTTGGAGCGATTTCCGAAACGGCTGGTTTTGCGTGATCTCGGGAACATTGCGGCGATCCTCAATTAGCGTTGAAGATCCGCACGACCCCGACAGGGGGCTGGCTCATTTCGCGCCCTCCCGAAGATGGGCGTCGATAGCGGCGACTGGAACAAGCCGCCGAGCACCGACTTTCACGGTCGTGAGTTTGCCGGCGGCAATCAGCCGATAGATCGTTGCGCGTGAAAGATTAGTGGCGCGTTCCGTCTCGCGTATCGAGAACGCGCGCCGTTCCGGTATCTGAAGATTTTTGGACATTTGACCGCTTCTCCCGACGGCCCCGCGAATTTCGGGTTGTCGCCAGCGATCTTCCAAATACTCCCCCGGTTTAGGCGCGCAAATACCGGCGGCCTCGCGCGGCCCAACTTGGCCCGGTCTGGCCTACTTGGCTCGTTTCAGCGCGAAGGCTGGCCCGGTTTGGCCCGGTCTGGCCCAGTCTGGCCCGGCGGCCACGCCAGTCGAATGGCGCGTTTCAGCGTCGTTAGCCCGAAATCCCCAAGCCTCTTGCCGGCTTCTTTGCGCACGAGCGCCGCAAGCTCTTCAAGCCGCATGGCCGGCCGTCCGTCGGGAAAGAGGTGTCGCAGCCACCACGCTACCGCCCGCGCCAGCTTGCCGGCTTCCTGAACGTAGGGGGCCGCCGCCTGCGGCTTCGTGTCGGCTTCGTGAGCGTCAGGGGCCACCGCGCCCTCGTCCGGCGGCGCGGCCTGCGCCTGGGTTTCGGCCGCCGCCTGCGGCTTCGTGTCGGCTTCGTTAGCGTCAGGGGCCACCGCGACCTCGTCCGGCGGCGCGGCCTGCACCTGGGTTTCGGCACCCGCCCTGTTTCCCCCAGCGTCAGGGGCCACCGCGACCTCGTCCGGCGGCGCGGCCTGCGCCTGGGTTTCGGCACCCGCCCTGTTTCCCCCGGCTTCTCGCGCCAGCCGCTCAACGTCGGCTTTTCTCACTTGCACGCTATGGTAGTCCCAGAGCCGCGGCCTTCCCAAACGCGAGCGGGGACAGTCGAGCCGGAGGCGGCCGGCTTCCCAGGCCGGAATTTCGACAGGCTCGCGCGTTTGGGGAATGGCGTGAGGGACGCCGCGAAGGTGAAGAGCGCCCTCTTCCCATGCGCGTTGAAGACGGTGCGCCGCGTGCTGCGCCGCGTCACGCGCGCCAATGCGCGCCGTCGCCAGCGCAAGCCACGCCCGCGCAAGCAATATCCATTCGTTTTCCGGCATTCGCGAGCCCTCGCGAGCGCCCGCCGTCGCTGCGCGAGCGCTTCAATCAAGAGGCCGACGCTCTCGCGCTTTCGACCATCGTGCTGACTGAGTTGCTTCACGGCGCGGCGAAATCGTCGCGCCCTCAGGCCAATCGCCGCGAAGTCGAGAACTTCGCGTCGCGGGTCGAAGTCCTCGCCTATGACGCCGCCGCGGCCTATCACGCCGCCGACATTCGCGCGACGCTCGAGCGACGGGGGCGATCCATCGGCGGCTACGACGCCTTGATCGCCGGCCATGCGCGCAGCCGCGGGCTGATCGTCGTCACCGGCAATCGCGGCGAGTTCAATCGCGTCGACGGCTTGAGGTGCGACGACTGGGGATAGGCGGGAGACGACGAAACGCGCCAGGGCCGTGAATGCCTCAGCCCGTCAGCCCCAAAATCGTCATGTGGCCGTCCTTGGCCGGCCGGGCTCGGGCGACGATCCGCTCCTCGTTGAACGTCGCCGATGATCGGCCGGCCCTCGACCGCCGCCAGCCTCAGCGTCGTGTGCCAGACGGCGGGCACGCCGTGCGGGATGTCGGCGGGCTCCTTGCCGTCGAGCAGCACGATGTCGCGCGGCAGGCCGAAATAGCCGCGAGGACGGTCCATCCGCACCAATGCCGCCGCGCCGGCGTCGTCTTTGCCTGGGGCGGCGGGCCTCAGATCGAGCTTGTCGAACGAGCGCGGCAAGGGCGAGCGATAGATGTGTGTGATCGGCGCGCCGGGCGCGGCCACGACGAATTCGAGCGGTGTCGCCGCGTCGAACGTCGCCGGCCCCCAGACGCCGTCGGCGCCGGTCGTCTTGGCGAGCGCGGCGCCGCCCTGCCGCTCGCCGGTCTCGGCGGAGACGCGATAGATTTCGACCCGCGCGCCTTCAACTGGCCGGTTGGTCGGCGTGCCGTTGACGACGCCTGTGACGCGCCCGTTCAGGGTGACTTCCGCCTCGGGGGTGATCGCGATGCGCGCCGGCGCGCGGCCGGTGATGAATTTGTGGATCTGGGCGAAAGCGACCGGGCTCAACGCCGTCTCGCGATGATCGACGTCGCCGAGCAGGATGTTGGTCGCGCCCTTGAGCGCCGGTCCGTCGGCGGTCACGTTGAGCGGCATGCCCGGTTTGCCGAAAACAATTCCGCCGTCGGGCTGCGCATAGAGGTCGAAGCCGTCGCTGCGCAGCATCATGAACGGCACGCCCGGCGTCACTTCGCTGTCGCCCGCATTGAGCTTCTTCAGGAACGGACCTCGGCCGTTGTATTCGCTGTCGAGCAGTGCATCGATGGCGAAGACGCCGTAATTGGGCGTGGGCATCTCGGCGTCGCTATAATGATATCAGCGGCTTAAGTCAGCATGTCCAATTTCTGCGCAATGCACAGCGACGCACGCGCAGGGACGCGCCACAACACCGCCGAGTCGCCGGCGGGCCCCTTTAGCGTATTCCAATGGGGCGGCAAATGTAAGGACGTCCGTACATTTCGCAGCCTCTCGTCGCGAGCGGGCCGCCGCCTAACCGTTGCCCCAATGGCGTGCCCCTGTGGCCCGTCCAGCGCCAAGTCGGCCGTTGCCTAGCCGGCCGTCGTCGAGCGCCTGCAGGCCATGCGAGGGCCGGGAGAGGACTATAGCGACGTGATCATGCCGCTCGTCGAATTGGAGGCGAGCGGGAGCTAGCTCCCGGCCGGGTTCCGCGTCGAACGCTTGGAAAATGAGCGCCGCGGGCGCGCGACGGCCCTAGGCTCACAACAAGGAGATTCCAAATGCCGACAACGTTCCCAGAAAATCCGAATACCGTGTGCAGGGAAGTTGCCCGTTGGGCGAAGCTGCTTCCAACGTGCCGTGCGGTCGCAGATCAGGTAAACAGCGAAGACCTGCCGCTTCGTCGCGGCCGCGTTCTAACTGCCAAAGATGTGCGCGCCTATATTTCGTGGCTAATAGCGAACGTTCCTGATCTCGGCTTGACCCCTCTTCCACTAAGATGAGCGCCGCACACGGAAAGCCCTTTAGCGGCTAGCGGCGACGCGGGCGCGCCCTGCGGGCCGATGGTCGAGGACCGGGATCGTCGGATTGCGGGCCGACGATGCGCACGAGCTCGGCGAGCGGGTCGATCTCCGCCATGGGCTCGCCCGGACCCTTTCGCCAGCCGGGCCTCGTCCTCGGCGGCGCGCCGGTTCGCCTCGCGCCAGCGGCGCAGCCAATTGATAATCCCCAGGCCCGTCATTTCGATTAACGTCCGATGCCGGAAATCGTGCGCACTCCAACGCTATGGGCCGCGCGTAGCAAGTAGCTCCGCATTCAATGCGTCAATCATATGTTGAGGAAGATTCACCTGCATTTGCGGCGGAACAACCTGAATTACTTTCACCCAGCGTTGGCCCGTGTGATTTTCTATTACTTTCAGTGCAGGAGTATTTGAAAATATAAACATATAGCAATGATTAATAGTCAAAGTTAAATCTTGCAATGCCTTTTGTCTTTGGCCTCAAGCATTCTGATTGTTAATCCGATATCCTCGCACTCTTTATGATGTAAGTGCTTATCGTGCCCTTTGTTGCTGCTAAGCTCAGCGAGATAATCGAATACTTTATCTGATCTTGCAGCAGCTTCAGTTGAGGGTAATGCCGAGAACATGTTTGACTTCAAGAACCCAGTAACCATTTCCCGCGCCGCCTCTTTGGCCCAATGGCATCTTTGTATAAAAGATGGGCTGTAGGCACTCAATATCGGATGCCACACATAGGACCGGGCGTTATCGTTCGCTATCTCGTTGTAGGCGCGCTCCACCTCAGCAAGTACCCCGTAAGCTGGCAGCCAATTTATTTGTGGATGCACAGGGCCAAGGTTCGAATGCTTTCCCATGTAAATTTCTTTACAAGAGAGCGCCAAAATTGTTCCTGCCGACATTGCAATCTGCGGGACGAAAGCGCGAATGTTCGTTCCGAACATTTCTCTCAGGTAATGAACGAGGGACTCTGTAGGCACCGTCGCCGCCCTGAGTATGTATTAGAAGATCAAGACCTTTAGTGCGATCTAGGCCATCAATGCAAAGCATGAAGCCATTTTTATCTTCGCCAGACCTGCCCCGACCAGCGGCCGTTCCTGCGCATCGAGACCGGCATGCACACGGCGGCCATCAAGCGCATCGGCGTCGACGCCTCGTGCTCGCTGCTCGCGACCGCTTCCGACGACAAGACGGTGCGGCTCTGGTCGCTGCCCGACGGCAAGCCCAAGCGCGTCATCCGCCTGCCGATCGGCGACGGGGACGCCGGCAAGGTCTATGCAACGGCGCTGTCGCCGGACGGGCGCCTCCTCGCCGCCGGCGGATGGGGCGATTCGGCGGGGGGAATAGCAGCCTGACTGTCATGGACCTGACCAAGAAGTCGATACGGCGCTATCAGATGGGCTCAAATATCAAGGCTCAATTCGCGTTAGGTTGACATGGCCATTTGAGCTCCTCCGCCGATGGCGGCATTGAGGCATGTTCGGGGCGTGGGATTGTGCTTGAGGCCGGCGAGGTGGAACCACCTGAGGTAGCTGTCGAGGTATTTTGTGGCGATGCCGCGATGGGGGCGCAGGAAGGTTTTGAGGCTCTCGTGGCGACTGTTGACGGTCTGGATGTGTAATTCGCCGCGGACACGTTCGCCGTTCGACTGGTTGAGCGCTTCATGGCTGACGCCGAGGGCGGCGGCGCAAGGCGGGTAGACGTTATTGCCGTCGGTGACGAGCAAGGCGTCCTTACCCAGAACGGGCGCCAGCACCGGCTTGATGGTCTGGACGGTCACGGCCGAGAGGACGGCGCTGATGGTGGCGCCGCTCCGGTCGGCGGCCACTAGGATCGGCGTCTGTTCGTCCGAAAGGCCGCGCTTGGCTGCCTTTCCGCCCCGCCTGCGAGCCTTGCGCCCGAGGCGACGCTCGCCCTTACGGCTTGATAATATGTAGGTTTCATCGACTTCGACGATGCCGCTCAACAGGCGCGTGGGGTTCTTGGCGGCGCGCAGGAAGCGATGTCGCCAGCGGAACGCCGTGCTCACAGCCACCCCGCACCGCTCGGCCGAGGCGGCCACCGTCTCGCCCTCGCTCAACGACTGACCAAAATCAAGCCAGCGTTCCTTCTTGCGCAATTGGGCCAGCGGCGTTCCGGTCAGCGCGTTGAAGCTTCTGCGGCAATCCTTGCAGCGGAAACGGCGCAGGCCGTCGGCTTGGCCCCCGCCCACCGACGCCCCGCTGCAGTGCGGACAGCGACGCGCCTCGCCCAAGCGCTCCTCGATCGCCGCCGCCACCGCCGCTCTGGGCTGCCGGCCGGCCAGCACCGCCTCGAGCTCTTGGCGCTGCTTCGCCGTCAGACCGTCGATCTCCGCCAGCCACGCTCGAAACATCCCCTGATCCATCGCAAACCCCTGTCAATCCATAATAAATCGTAGCACAAACAGGCGTGTCAATCAAACGCTAATTGAGCCAATATCAATCATGTAGCGTTCTCCGCCGACGGGCGGCGCATCGCCGTCGGATTGGGGGGCAAGAACGGCGTGCGCGTGCTCGACAGCGCGACAGGCGCGGAGCTGCTCGCCGATCGCGACTTCGGCGCCGACGTCTACGGCCTCGCCTTCGCGCCCGACGGCGGGCTGATCGCGTCGAGCGAAGACGGCGAATTGCGGCGCTATGGGCCCGACCTCAAGCTGACGGTGAAGCGCGCCGCGCCCGACGGCAAGGAGCCCTATGGCGTCGCGATCGACCCCTCGGGCCGGCGGGTCGCGATCGGCTACGGTGACGCGACGCCGGTGTCGATCCTCGACGCGAAGACCTTGGCGCCGATCGCCAAGGCGCAGACGAGTGATTTGACCGACGGCGACCTTTCAAGCGTCGCCTGGTCGCGCGACGGCGCGACGCTCGTCGCGGGCGGGACAGCGACAGCGCAATACCAGGGTGAATGGCGCGTCTTCCTGCGCCGGTTCGCCGCGGCCGGCCGGCGCAAAGGCGAGGACGTCGGCACGAGCGACAACACAATCATGGACGTACAACCCTGCGGCGACGGCTTCGCCTTCGGAGCGCAGGACCCCTTATTAGGGGTCCTCTCCGCACAGGGCGTCGCGAAGACTCTTCAGGGTCCGCACACGGCCGACATGCGCGAAAAGGTCGGATCGGCGTTCGCGCTCTCGCCCGACGCCGCCTTGGTGCGCTTTGGGTTGGGCGAAGGGGATGAGAAGCCCGTCCTCTTCGATCTCGCCGCGGCGTCGCTTACGGATTCGCCAACTCT
Source organism: uncultured Alphaproteobacteria bacterium (assembly GCA_963758335.1). GTDB lineage: Bacteria > Pseudomonadota > Alphaproteobacteria > Rhizobiales > Beijerinckiaceae > Roseiarcus. The sequence goes on from CAVWVF010000008.1 coordinate 339,596, forward strand.
TCCGCCGAAATTCCTCACGGCGAAAGTCGACGGCCTCCCGGTGACGGACTGGAAGAACGACTATGCGCCGAAATTCAAGGGCGCGAAGCTCGCGCTCGATGATTACGAGACGTCCCGCGCTCTTGCGATCAAGCCCGACGCGTCCGGCTTCGCCCTCGGAACCGAGTGGTGGCTACGCGCCTATGACCCGAAGGGCAAGGAGCGCTGGAGCCGACCCGGCCCGGGCGTGGCCTACGGCGTCGATTTCTCGTCCGACGGCGCAATCCTCGCCGTCGCCTACGTCGACGGCACCATCCGCTGGCTGCGCTGGAGCGACGGCGCGGAACTGCTCGCCTTGTTCGTCGAGCCGCAGAGCCGCAAATGGGTCGCGTGGACGCCGTCCGGCTATTACATGGCCTCCGCCGGCGGCGAGGACCTGATCGGCTGGCACGTCAACCGCGGCTGGACGCAGGAGGCCGATTTCTTCCCCGCCTCGCAATTCCGCGCCGAATACAACCGCCCCGACATCGTCAAGCTCGTGCTCAAGACGCGCGACGAAGCCGAGGCGGTTCGGGAGGCGAACCAGTCGGCCGATCGCGCGGTCCCGGCAAAGCCCCTTGGCGCAGCGCTCCCACCGGTCGTCGCGATCATGTCGCCGACCGGCGGCGCCCATTTCTCCGGCGACTCGGTCGAAGTCGCCTACGCCCTGCGCTCGTCGTCGGGCCTGCCGATCGATCGCCTGGAGGCGCTCGCCGACGGCCAGCCGGTTCCCGTGGCCGGGTTCGAGACGACCAGCGCTCGCCGGGCCCAAGGCCGCGTGGTCGTCACGTTGCCAAGGAAGACTACGGAAGTGTCCGTGATCGCCTACTCCGGCGATCTACCCAGCGCCCCAGTCAAAGTGGGCCTCGTCTACGACGGACCGACGACCGCCGATCTCCTGAAGCCAAAGCTTTACGCGCTGCTGGTCGGGGTCACCGGCTACGACAATCCCGACTATAACAACATTCATTACAGCGCCCACGACGCCGACGATCTCGCCAAGGCGCTGCTGGCGCAGAAGGGCGGGCTCTACGCCGACGTGCAGGTCAAGATCATCAACGACCGGGGCCGGCCCGACGCCGATCCGACCCTCTTCAATGTCGAGAACGGGCTCTATTGGCTTCAGCGCGAGGCGACCAACCGTGACCTTGCGGTCGTGTTCCTGTCCGGCCACGGCTTCCTCGACCCGACGCAGAAGTTCTGGTTCCTGACGCGGGAAGCGGACGTCACGCGACTCCACACGACCGCGATCTAAATTGACGTTCTTCTCGATCTCGTCGCCAAGATCCCCGGAAAGAAGGTGCTGTTCGTCGACGCCTGCCATTCCGGGGCGGCGATGACGGTCGGCTACAAGGCGACGGACACGACCCCGGACATGAACAAGTTCGTCAACGACTTTTCGACGGCGGGTTCGGGCGTGGTCGTGTTCGCCGCCTCGACCGGCACGGAGCTCGCCAAGGAGGACGAGAAATGGGACAGGCACGGCGCCTTCGCCAAGGCGCTGATCGAGGCGATCGGCGAGGGCAGGGCGTCGATCGACCCGAGCGGGCGGATCACGACCGACATGCTCGACCTCTATGTCGAGGACCATGTGAAGGCGATGACCGAAGGCCGGCAGCACCCGGTGATGAACCGGCCGGTCCTCGTCCCCGATTTTCCGATCGCGGTGGCGCGGGCGCATCCATGACCAAACCCGGAATTCCCTCCGTTTTGGCGATGGTCATTGCGGCATCCGCGGCCGCCCAGCCGACGGTCGGCTGGCCGGAGACGATCGACCGGCTGAACGAGGAGCGCTCTCAAGCCGAAGCCTGCGTCGGGCTTTTGAAGGACAGCGGCGACGCGGCCGCGATCCGCAAAGGCCGGATCGCCTATGGCGCGGCCAAGGCCGCCTCCGACGGGGTGATCGCCGGGTTCGCCGTGGGGCTCGTCGAGGGCTACAAGCCCGAGAAGCTGCCGCCGCTTCAGGCGAACCTCGAACGCGCGGGAAAAGGGCTGAAAGAGGTGTGCGACGCGGCGGTCGCCGCCTCCGCGGCCTCGGGCGGATCGAAGGGCGTCGTGGAGGACCTTGCGAAGGGCGCCGTCGAACCCGTTGTCGATGGGCTCAAGGCCGGGGCCGGCGCGTTATGGACGCGCCACGTCGAAGAGGACAAGCTCGAGATCGATACGATCAAGGGCCAGCTCGAAGCCGCGAAATGGCCCGAGTTCGGGTCGTAACGGGATTTTGGAAGAAAGCGACTTAGGTCCGCTCCTGTGCATCCGTCGCGTTCGGCCTTCGACCGCAATGTGGCGCAAACCGCCTGTTCATAGGACCAACCTCGAAGGGGTGCTCAGGGTCGATTTTAGCCGTTCGCCAAGCCGTCGCTGAATGGCCGCTTCTTGCGCACAGCGGACATAGCGGAATGCGCGGGCGCTGCGATCTGCCACGCTGGCCGAGGTCCCACTGCGCGGGGCGCGCGGTCTCACCTCTTTGACGTAATCAATAGACTAATCTAAGGGGCCGTCTCCCTAACCCGCTCTTGCCGTAATGAATCCGCGCGTCTCCGTTCAGGTCCAACCCGCGAGCGACTGGAACCCAAGCCTCTATATGAGGTTCGAGGACGAGCGGATGCTCGCGGCGCGCGACCTTCTGGCGCGCGTTCCGCTGGCTTCGGCGCGGCTCGTTTACGATCTGGGCTGTGGACCCGGCAACAGCGCCGAACTCTTGTCGCGCCGCTTCCCCGACGCTGACATCACCGGCCTCGACACGTCCGAGGCGATGCTGGACCACGCGCGGACGCGCGCGCCACGAGCACGGTTCGTTCAGCAGAACATCCTCGATTGGGTGCCCACGGAACCGCCCAACCTAATTTTCGCCAACGCCGCCTTGGACTTCCTCTCCGACCACCATGCGCTCTTCCCCCGCCTCGCTGCGACGCTCGCGCCAGGCGGTGTTTTTGCCGCGCAGATGCCCTCGACGGCGCGCGAATCCTCGCATGCGCTCATGCGGATGGTCGCGGCCGAGGGGCCTTGGTCGTCGCGACTGGTGCCGGTCGCCAAGACCCAGCCCGTGATCGCCGAGTTCGAGGACTACTACGCCTGGCTGCGGCCGGTCGCTTCACGGATCGACATGTGGATGACGACCTACGTCCTTATGTTCGACGGGCCGGAAGAGATCGCCGACTGGTTCGCAGGTTCCGAGCTGCACCCTTTCTTGGAGCTTCTCTCCGACGATGAGCGTTGCGCCTTTCTCGGCCGCTACCGTGACGGGCTTCGCGACGCCTATCCTGCGCAGCCGGATGGCAAAGTCCTGCTAGCCTATCCGCGTCTATTCATAGTCGCGGTTCGTGGCTGAGAGCCCCGAGATCAAGTTGCCCACAGATCGCCGAGGCGCAGCGGATGCAACGCGAGTGGCTTAAGGCCCAACTCGCCGACGAGAAGGTACGGACGGCCGCCGCCGACGCGCGAGCGCGCATGAGACTGCCAAGGCGGAGCGGACCATTTCCGAATTTTCTGCGCTCGCGGAAGAGCGCGCCAAGCCGTGGTGGCGGCGGATCGTCGGCTAGCAGCCTGTCGGACTTAAACGTTAAGTCATTGATTGCATTGCAACTAAACTACAATGATATCAATATGTTAGCGATCAGAAGCGTAACCGGGGCGAATTTCCGGGCGGCGTTAGCTTGGGGCGGGCCTGACGAGAGTTGCGAGATCGGGGATTTCGGGGCCTGGAATGGCGAGGCGAGCGCCGAGATAGTCGAAGAAGGGGATTTTGAGCTTCCTGCAGGTCTTGGCGAGCCCGAGCATGACGTCGCGGGCGTCGCGGCCTCTGTCGCTGAGGGTCCCGCCGGAGATTTTGCGCTTGGTGACGAAGACGCGGATGTCGTTTTCCGAGGCGTTGGTGTGCAGCGGAATATGGGGATGGTCGAGGACGCGCAAGAGATCGTCCTTGAGGCGAAAGAGGCGCCTGAGCAGGCTGTCGAGGGTGGCGTAGCCGGTTCTGGAGCGGTTGAAGATGCGGTCGAACTGCGCCCGCAAACGCTCGGCTTTCTCGATGCTCGGGGCGAGCTTGTATTCTTTTAAGGCGCGATAGAACCACCAGATCATGCGCCGTGCGACCTCGATCGCGTTGCGCTGCTTGTCGTTGGCGGGGATGAGCTTGTGGACCAGGCGTTCGGCGTGCACCCAGCACAAGGCGTGTTCGCCGACGCGGAACTGGCCGGCGCCGTCTGACACGACGATGGCTTGGCCGAGCAGGCCTTGCTCGCGAACGGCGCCCCACAGAGCACCCTCGCTGGCGACCCGCACCGGATCGGGGGTGATCCTGAGATCGGCGAATCCGAGCGCGTTCAGATGGCTCGTCCAGTCTTCGTGAGACGCAAAAAGCCGCGTCGGATGGCCCGCGAGCGTGTCGATGAGGCTGAGGCTCAGATTGCAAGCCCGCATGTAGACGAGCGCCGCCTCGTTGACCACGTAAGAGGCCGCGCCGCCCAGGAGATTGCGCAGGAACGCCAGGCGGGACTTGCTCGGGCCGGTTCGAAACGTGGTGAAGCTGTCGGAACCGATCTGGGTCGTCACGCCGCTCTTGCCTCGATGGCGGGCGCCGGTGTCGTCGACCGTGACGAAGGAAGCGCTGCTCAATCCGGTCTTCAGCACCTCGGCGTCCTCAGCGCGGAACGTCTCGAGCCTGGCGGCCAGCAGGCGCACCACCTGGCGTTTCGAAATCACCACGCCGACGCCGTTCAGCAGCGCCAGAATCCGCTCGCAGGTCATCTGTCCCTGAAAGTGCAGCATCAAGATCAGGCGCTGAAGATGCGGGCCATAGCCACCGACGATCCCGGGATCGAGCGGCGCGATCAGAGTCTTCCCATCCGGCGTTTGCCAGCGCTCGCGCCGATAGCGGGTCACCAAAGGATTCAGAACCAAGTCCTGAACGACGATCTCTTCGTAGCCCTTGTGGCGGGAACCCGCTGGCGCGTCGACCTTCACCTCGATGGTTTGCGTGACCGTCAGCTTGTCCAGGTTGCTGCCGCGCCGCTGCGTCGACCGCCCGCCCTTGGGCGCGTTCGCTTGCGAATCCGGTCGGTCCGTCGCCTTGTCCATCCCCGAGGGTTTCTGCGGCGGCCGCGGCGGCAGTTTCTTCAATCGCGCCAGTTCGTCCTTGACCGCCTGATGCTCGACCCTCAGCTTGGCCAACGCCCCGCTCACCTTCTCGTACTCCGCCTGAAAGCGGGTCACTTCGCCAATCAATTCGCCAATCAAAGTGCGAACCAGGCCGATGAGCTCGGCCGGCGTCATGCGCTCAAGCGGATCACCCGAATCAACGGACATCCCCAGCTTGAATCATACTTTCCGACGCTTGACTCCCCCCTTCCGCCCGGAAATTTGCCCCGATTACTCAGAAGCGCCCTGAGTCCGACAGGCTGCTAGAAGCGCAGCCCCGAATAGACTGCCTTACAGCGGTCGTGAATGTTGGCCGAGTGCGCCTTCGGGCAGTTGGTGAGCGTCTGCAGCAGTTCGGGCAGCTGGGCATCGCCGTGCCGCGCCATGAGGCGCGCCACGTTGTAGACCCCGCACATGCCGCACGGTTCGCACACGATCGACAGGGTCGAGCTGCGAACGTCAGACAGGGTCAGCGCGCCATCCCTTGGCATGGGCCAGGATAGAGCGGAACCGGCGCACCTGCTGAACAAGTCGTCGGTTGCACGCCCTCTACGATCTGCGATGCTGCGATCGGCGAGCCGATGATGTTGAGGGGGCAAGCCGGAGCCGAAGATGACGACTTAGCGGGCCGCTGGTTGACTTCAGCGGCCCGCTTTTTTGTCCGGCCCTTTGCTCTGCCCGCCCTGGTCGTCAGCAAAAGACTGAGGCGCGTTGATCTCGATCAATGCACAGGCCGCCTGAGCGCGTAACCTCCGATGTTCAATAGAGTCTCAGCAACGATAAGGCTGTCATCTGGCGAATGTCGGTAAGATCGAGGCAGCCATGGGGTCGCGTCGCGCTTTTCTCCAATCGAGCGCCGCCAGTGTCGCCACTTTGGCGTGCGGCGCTTGGCCGGCCTGCGCGGACAATGCGCCTGGGGTCACGGAAACTGAAATCAAGATTGGCCAAACCATGCCCTATAGTGGGCCCTTGTCGGCCTATGGCTTGATAGGCAAAACGGACGCCGCCTATTTCGCGATGATCAATGAATCAGGAGGTGTGAACGGACGCAAAATCCGTCTCATAAGCCTAGACGACGAATACAACCCGGCCAAGACCTTCGAGCAAACCCGCCGACTGGTGGAGCATGAGGGAGTCGCTTTCATTTTCAACAGTTTGGGCACTTGGACCAACGGCGCGATCCGGCCCTACCTCAACATGAATGAGATTCCGCAGCTTTTCGTCGCCAGCGGCGGCGAAATGTTCGGCGACCAGGAGCGCTTTCCCTGGACGATGGGATGGCAGCCAAGCTTTCAGACGGAGGCGGCGATTTTCGGCAAACATATGCTCGCCACGAAGCCGAACGCCAAGATCGGAGTGCTCTACCAAGACGACAGCTTCGGCAGAGATTATATGGTTGGGCTGCAAGAGGGACTCGGCGCCAAGCATGCCCGAATGATTGTCGAAACAGCCACGTATGAATACTGGGACCGGACGATCGATTCCCAGGTCGTGACCCTTCGGCGGGCGGGAGCTGACACGTTCCTCATCGTCGCAATTCAAGAACTCGCGGAGCAGGCAATTAACAACGCTCTTATTGCAATGTGTGTTGACATGAGCGATAAAGGCTCTGGGCTTTGGGGGCGAAGATGAAGCCGTCGGATTTCGCGGGATGGCTGGCCGCGCTGTCGTCGTTGAGTGCGGCGCAGCGCCGTGTCGTGTTTCGCGAGCTCGCGCTCGCGGAAGCTGACGATCCCTGTGAGGAGGGCGTCGAGATCTGCGAACCGAGGTCTGCGGCGGGGGACGCGAAGAGGGCCGAGGAGCGCAGCGATGCGGTTGCGGCGACGCTTTCCGCATCGGGCGAGCGCGATATTTTCCGGGAAATCGCAAAGGAGCGTTATTCGCGGACGGGATGTCCGCGCTGCGGCGCGCTCGATGTCCGGCCCTGGGGTGAGGCGAGAGGTTTGCCGCGCTATCGCTGCGTGGAATGCCGCAGGACTTTCAATCCGTTCACCGGCACTCCGGTGGCCGGCCTGCACAACAAGGATCGCTGGTTCGATCAGGCGCGAGCCCTGATCGAAGGGGAGAGCCTCGCCAAGGCGGCCGACCGCTGCCAGATCCACCCGAGCACCGCCTTCCGATGGCGGCATCGGTTTCTCGCCGCTCTCAACCTCGACAAACCCAAGAGCCTTTCGGGCATCGTCGAGGCCGATGAAACATTCATACTCGAGTCCTTAAAGGGTCGGGGGCGGCCTCGCCAGGCCCGCGCGCCGCCGCGGCGGCAAAGCCGCCAAGCGCGGCCTCTCGGCCGAGCAGATTCCCGTCGTCGTGGCTCGCGACCGCAGCGGCGCCACGTTCGACGCCGTCCTGTCCCGCCTCGACGCCGCCAGCCTAAAAGAAGCGTTCGGCGAACGAATTCCGCCTTCAACCGATTTCTGCTGCGACGGCGGCTCGGCCATCACCGCTTTCGCCAAGCGGGCCAAGCTCAAAGTCCATGTCCTACCCGCGCCCGGCAACCCCAAGCCCGAAGAATCGCAGTTCCATATAAACAACGTCAACGCCTACCACGGACGCCTCAAAGAGTGGATGCGACGCTTCCACGGCGTCGCCACCGAAAACCTTCCCACGTACCTGAGTTGGCGCCGAACCCTCGAAGCCATGCCCGCCGATGGCGGCCCGGCTCCCTGGATCGCCGCCGCTGCCGGACTCGGACCGTATCAACACGAAACACAATAAGAGCGATTAACAAAGCCTTCGATATTGGTTGGACGCCAATTCGATACGTAACGGGCGTTTCGCAGTCCATCTCCTCGACGATGACGCCGACGGGACGCGAGAAATTAAAAGGGGCAATCACCGCCGTCTACGACAAGGATCCGACTGACGCGCGCTGGAGGGACGATGCCGGTTTCATTCAATATTCCGCGTTCACCACAAAATACATGTTAAGAGATGAGCAAGACGACGCAAGGGTGGTAAAGGGTTTTGGCGTGGCCGCGACTTTGGTGCACGTGCTCGAGCAGTGCGGCGCCGACCTATCGCGTAAGAACATCATGTATCAAGCCGCCAATATTAATGGCCTCGAATTACCGATGTTATTGCCGGGAGTGAAAGTCGGAACTTCTGCGAGCAACTACCATCCGATACGACAAATGCAACTTGCCTCGTTCAATGGCTCAAGTTGGGAGTTGTTCGGGGACTTGCTTGGCGGCTAGCTAAGCTAGGCAGACGCGCGACGATATCGCGGTTCTTTCGGATTCGGGAAGCGTCCTGGGCGAACCGTCGCGCGCACGTCGGTTTCATGTCGAGGACCGCCGTTTGCGCAAACTCTCGCCGGCAAGGTCGATGCGATAGGCGCTGTGAATGACGCTTCCAGGATGGCGTCAGCGACGTCGGAACGCTGATCAGATGGTGCCAACGAGAGAAACTGACATTGCCGGGTGCCAAGCCGCTATGGATCAGCAAGTCGTTTTTCGCGAAACGCTTCGCCACCGAGGGGCTCATGCCACGCCCTACATCCAGAGCCAGATAGTGCGTTCGTCCGAATCTGCACCATTACAGCGTTCTTGGGCCACGGACGGCCGGAGTTGACGTAAAGCGGTCATCGCAAGATCGCGGCAGGGGACGTCTCAGATGACACCGGTTCCGCGCTGCTAGCGTGACGTCGGAGGCAAATTTGAATTGGATTTCGCGCCATCCTCCCTAGCTAGGGCGGACGCGCGCGGCGCGACGGACTGTGAAGAATGAGGACCGATCGGCGTTGCGAGGGCCTCGGTTCGCTTGCGACGGTTTGTGACGGGCGTCACAGCGCGTCCCAAAAACCCGCAATAGTTTGAGGGGAGGTCCGATTCGCGCTAATTTCCCTTTAGGCGCGAGGATATCGAACGTGTTGGGTGGCGTCTTCATCTGCTATCGCCGAGAGGATTTGGCCGGTTTCGCGCGGCTGATTTACGATCGCCTAACGAACAAGCTTGGACGCGATAGCGTCTTTTTTGACGTCGACAACATCCCAGTGGGTCTCGATTTCGTCGACATCCTCTCCGAGCGCGTCGGCAAGTGCGACGCACTGATCGCGGTGATCGGCAAGAACTGGGTTTCGAGCGCTGACGTCTACAATCGTCGGCGCCTCGATGATCCGAATGATTTCGTTCGCATCGAGATCCAAACGGCGCTCGAGCGCAAGATCCGCGTCATCCCCGTCCTCGTCGACGGCGCGCCGATGCCGCAGCCCGACAACCTGCCGGACAGCCTGAAGAAGCTGGTCCGCCGGCAAGGGATCGAGATCTCACACACCCGCTTCGATTCCGATGTCGAGAGATTGACCCGTGCGCTCGCGTTGCTCGAAGAGGAGCTTCGCCAGCGCGAAGCGGTTGAGGCCGAACGCGCGGCGCACCAGGAGCAGGAGAAACGGGAAGCCGCCGAGACAGCCCGAAAGGCGGAGGAGGCGCAGCGCGTTGCCCAGGCTGAGGCGCAGCGGGCAGACGAGGAACGGCGCGCGGCCGAAGCGGCTGAGGCCGAACGAGCGGCAAAGGAGCAGCAGGAGAAACGGGAAGCCGCAGAAGCGGCGGAAAAGGCGGAGGAGGCGCAGCGCGTTGCCCAGGCTGAGGCGCAGCGGGCAGACGAGGAACGGCGCGCGGCCGAAGCGGCTGAGGCCGAACGAGCGGCAAAGGAGCAGCAGGAGAAACGGGAAGCCGCAGAAGCGGCGGAAAAGGCGGAGGAGGCCCGGCGGCTCGCGGAGGCTGAAACGCAACGGGCGGAAGAGGAACGACGCGCCCGGGAAGCGGCCGAAGCTGAACGTCGCGCGCGGGCGGAACGCGAGAGACGTGAGGCTACCGAGGCGGCGGAAAAGGCGGAGCATTCCCGGCGCCTTGCCGAGGCCGAGGCGGCGCGCGGAGCCGATGAAGAGCACCGCGAACGGCAACCGGTCGAGGAGCGGGAGAAGCTGCACGCTTCCGAAGAGGCGGGGAAGCGACCGAGCGTAATGGCAGCGGGGTCAGCTGGCTATGCGGCAGATCCTGTCGTCGAGCGATCGCCCGGCTCGGTCTCGGGGTACACGTTCGAGGCGCCGGGTCCGCGACACAGCGTGCGGAGGCGACTAATCGTCGGAGCGGTCACGGGTGCGGTCGCAGTAGGGGCTGGGATACTCCTCGTCGAGCACGGTTCGAGACGCCAGTCGGTCGTGGTCGAGCCGAGCGCGACGTTGCAGCCGACAGACAAAAAGACACATGCGATTCCCCCTGCCTCGACGCCAACGCCAAGCACCGTCTCACCGGCCGAGCATGCCACCAACGCGGCGAAGGAAAACAACGCCGCAGCGACCGCGCCGTCGACCGTTGCCGTCCCCTCAAGTTTGCCAGCCCAACCGCCGCCATCGCCGGAACCGAAACCCTCTGAGAAGCAGACGCCCGCGTCCCCGCCTATGCTGACCGGCTCCGCGGACGCCGCAAACGCATCATCGAAACCTAAGGCATCCAATTCGCCGGCGTCGCCCGTTACGGCAAATTCGACACCCGTTCTTCCGATACCTATAACCGTTGAGACGTTGACGCCACTGCGCGAACGAGCACTTGGGGCAAAGGACGTCTTCAAGGAATGCGGGGATTGCCCGGAGATGACGGTTATGCCGTCAGGCGCATTCACGATGGGGTCGAGCGCGATCGACATCCAGAAGGGCGACGCCTTCCCGAACGAGGGTCCGCAGCATCGCGTTTTCATCCACGAGCGTTTCGCTATGGCGCGCCATGAGGTCACGAGAGACGAGTTCGAGGCCTTCGTTGCGGCTTCTCGGCGCCCGATCGACGAACGCTGCTACACGCTCGAGAACGGCGAACCGCAAGAGCGCGACGGTCGCTCCTTCCGCGATCCCGGTTTTGCCCAGGCGGGCGACCATCCCGCGGTCTGCGTCAGTTGGTTGGATGCGACGGCTTATGCGGAATGGCTGTCCCGCACGACCGGCAAGACTTACCGCCTTCCCTCAGAAGCCGAGTACGAATACGCTGCCCGGGCAGGAAGCGAATTGCGATTTGGGTCTACGGACGTCGCGTCCGACTTGTGCAGGTTCGTCAACGGAGCGGATCAATCGGCCAAGCGGGCCGGCCTTCCGGGCAATCTGAACTTCCTTGATTGCACGGACGGCTATGCCTACACAGCCCCCGTCGGCGCATTCCCGCCCAACGCATTCGGCCTGTCCGATCTCCTGGGCAATGTCTGGGAGTGGACGGCCGAATGTTATCACGATGATTATAGGACCGGATCGTCGGACAGCTCCACTCGCGCAGCAAACCTTTGCGTGGAGAGGGCGGTGCGCGGCGGATCATGGTCCAGCCCCGCGGCATTGCTTAGAACAGCCGTCCGGAGCAAGGCGATGGTCAACAATCGCTACGATGACGTCGGGTTCCGGGTCGTGAGGGAACTCGAACCGTAGGGCTCAACCTCCGCAGTTGATGACGTCGAATTCGACCCGCCGGTCGAGCGCGTCGCTGGCGTCGTCCCGCCCCGTGCCAACGATCAGCTCTCGCGATCCCTTGCCGGTCGCAATCATCCGCTCCCGCAACGAACCATCTTCGGCCTCGAGCCGGTCTTTAACATATTGAGCGCGCAAGACCGACAACTGATCGTTGACCGCAGGAATGCCGGTTGCGCTGGTATGGCCCACGATTTCGAGGCACGATCTGAGGGAGACAGTGCGTTGAGCAATCGTCGAGAGCCAGAAATCGTATTGCTCTCGTATCCTCGGATCGGAAACGAAAATGGTCGAACCTGGCTCGAACAGGAATTTGACCGCCAACTGATCCCCCTTGAAACCGAAGTCGACAATCTTTTCGAAGGCCTCGACTGCGTCCTTTTGGCGGTGAAGAGCCAGGTTTGCGAGATAGAGTCCATTGAGCACGCGAAGTTGCTCTCCCCCAGGAATACGCAGCGCGCTGCGATAGAGGTCGAGAGCATCCCTGTAGCGTTTGCCGTCATAGGCCTCAATGGCTTCATTGACGAGGGAGGCGGCCAGGATTCGATCCGCGTAGACTGGGTTGATCGGATCGCCCACTTTGGTCGAATGACATGTGTCGATATAGCTGTCGGTCGAGGCGTCCTTCACGTAGGCCGGGCTGTCGGCAAAAAACGGGGTCGGCGTCAGGTCGACGCTCTTTGGCGTCGCCCAGCCGACGCCCTTCGAAATGACCTTTCCGGTCGCCAGGTTCGCCAGCGTAAGACAAATCCGGTACGTGTCGCGCGGGCCGCTCGTCGTCTCGCTAGCACTGTTCAGGGCGGTCAACGTGCCGATGAGAAGAAGGGGAGACTTTGCGATCGACTGCGCTGTGAAGGGAGCAATTTCAAATCGCGGAAAGTTCTCCCCGACCAATTTGACGATCCGTTTTTCTTCGGACACCGTCGCGTTGGTTCGCACGCCAGTGACGCCGTCGATCACCGGATCGATGACCAACGGGACCTTGGCGGGCTGGCCCTCCATATCGGCCTTTGTGAAAAGGTCGTTTGCCGCCCTCACGACGGCTTCCTCGAAGGCCACGGGCGCCTTCGGCGAAGGAGCAGGAGTTGGGGCGGGACCAACGGTGACTGGGGGTTGGGCCGGCGCCGGGCTCGCGCTCTGATCGGGTGCCGCGACGTCCCGCGCAACCCGAAAACCGTTGGCGTAGTACCTCACGTCGTGATCGTAGCGAAACCGCGCCGCGGAACGCAGGGCGACCGCCTTGTCCGCGAACGAGCCTCCCCTCAGAACCCGGAGTGAGCAATCGCTGCCCGTCCAGGCCGAGCCGTCATTGGGCGCGCCGCGATAGGATGGGCTCCAGCAATCCTCCACCCACTCGGCGACGTTCCCCGCGGTGTCGTACAGTCCGAAAGCGTTCGGTCGGAAGGAGCCTGCGGGCGAAGTCTTGCCGCTCTCGCTCGCGCGGCAATCCGCGCATTGGGCCTTTCCCGCTCCCACGTCCTCGCCCCACCAGTAAGCGGTCTTGGAGCCGGCCCGGGCCGCATATTCCCATTCCGACTCGGTCGGCAGCCGATATGACTTGCGGGTCGTCTTCGAGAGCCACGCAAGATACTCCTTGACGTCGTCCCAACTGACGTTCGTCACCGGACGATCGCCGCGGCCCCAGCCCTGGTCCGGGGGACTGAATGTGCAGCCACCCGCGGCGACGCATTGGTCCCATTCGGCGAAAGTCACCGGGCGAACGCCAATGGCGAAACTCTTTTGGATCCGAACGTGATGAATGGGCTGCTCGGTCGGCTTCGCGTTCGAGCCCATGTCGAGCTCCCCCGAGGGAAGGACAACGAGCTCCGCGCATTCCGGGCAATCGCGAAAGACCTCGCCGGGACGACGAGCATCCCCGGCGGCTGCCGCGAATGACGATCCGAACGCACACGCCAGAAGTCCGGCGCTTGCGAGAGCCGCGACGATCCGACACAGTCCAATCCTCAACCGGCTTGGCACGGCGCCCGGTCCCCAGGGATTATCAAACAAATTCAAGACAGATGATCCAGAATAGCAAGTAACCTGACTTCCAACAAGAAGCGCAAAGGAACAACGGCGTACCGGGCGCCGCCTGTCCGCCCTTTAGCCGCCGGTGGGCCCTTTACAAGCGCATCGTTCGGAATAACAAATCGTCTAACGCGTATGGCCTCGGGGCGCGGACAACCGCATTCTTGGACAAGGGTCGCGTAAGCATTCTCGAGCTGGTCTGACGGCGATTGGGGAGAGGGGCATGAAGCTGACCGCGTGGGCGATAATCGCGCTGACTGCAGGCTTTGTCGCCTCGTCGAGCGCCTTTTCCCAGTCGGCCCCGACGGGCGGGCCTACGCCGTCGCCTCCGGGCGCGAAGGTCGAATTCATCGACCTCAAGGACGGCGCGATCATCGGCCCCAAGACGACGGTCCACTTCGGGCTGCGGGGCATGGGCGTCGCGCCGGCGGGAACGAAGAGGCCCAATTCGGGCCATCATCATCTGTTGGTCGATACGGACCTCCCGCCACTTGATCAGCCAATCCCGAACGACGAGAATCATCTCCACTTCGGCGGCGGCCAGACGGAGGTCGATCTGTCGCTGCTGCCGGGACCGCATACGCTGCAGTTGCTGCTTGGCGACGCCGACCACATCCCGCACAATCCTCCTGTCTATTCGGACAAGATTCATGTGACGGTGGTCGATTCGACGGCGGCGCCGGCCTCGGCCGCTCTCACCCGCCATCCCTCGCCTCCTGGCGCCCGCGTCTACATCATTTCGCCCGCGAACGGCGCGTACGTGCCGACCACGTTCGTGGTCCAGTTCGGACTCGAGAAGATGGGCGTCGCCCCGGCCGGATTAGACAAGCCGAACTCGGGGCATCACCACCTTCTGATCGACGCGCCCTTGCCGCCGCTCGGTCAGCCGATTCCTAACGACGAGAACCACTTGCACTTCGGCGGAGGCCAGACCGAAGCGACGGTCACCTTGGCGAGAGGGCGTCACACCCTGCAACTCCTTCTGGGCGACGCGTTTCACCTGCCGCACCAGCCGCCGGTCTATTCCGCCCCGATCGTCGTTTACGTCGGCATGTCGCCGCCGGTTCGAAGACATCACGGGGCGCGCCGCCACCTCTAGCAGGCGCGAAAGAAGCGCCGGTCTGTGGCGTTGTGGTGTGTTTCGGTCCTCACGAGCGTGTTGACGCGGAATGACGCGGCGAAGACCAGGATTGACGTTGCTACGTCAGCGACCCCGATTTCGAAGCTCGCGTCAGAAACGATAACCCACCCACTTCCGGAGGTCGAGGCTTCTATTCGCCAGAAGTTCGCCAACTGGACGATGTCAAACCAAGCGTTCGATCTCCGTCCCTCTCGCCGCCGCCATTTCTGCCCCTGTCCTTCCCTTGGCGGCAAGCACTTGGCTTGCGTCTGGGGCCGCTTGCTGGCGGAATGTCCGCTGTTTGCGCGTTCCCGCCATCTACTGCGTGATCATCCCTCCCTGCTGAAACCCACCGCGTTCGACGAATGTCAGCGCCTTGGTTTTCCCTGATGACCAATCTCCTCTCGAGAGTCTCGCACTTTTCAGTTGAGAGGCGGCGTCGACGGCTCCTGGTTGTAACTCGGACCGAACGCCTCCTTTTCCACAGCGTCCAGGCGGTTCGACAGCGCCTTGAAGAGTTGCCGTATTGTGTGGCAAGGCCGTCGGTGAATTGGGCAATCTTCATCTGGCCCCGCAATAGTTGCTCGATAGCGCGAGCGTATTCGTTGTGGCGCTCAGAGTCGTCGTCCCGGATCTTCGCGCGAGCGCTCATTGCTTCGGCCTGCCTACCAACGAGGTCGATGATTTCCAATTGCTGCTGCTGCGCTCGTCCAATCTGGTGCGCCATCTGGTTGATTGCGTCCGATAACTCTCTAGAGAGCCTCTCTGACAACGTCTCTAACGCACGCGCTATTGCCTCCGCGATCTTCCGTTCGTCGTCTGTCATGGCATCAAACCCTTTCGAAATTAGCGGTCGCAACCGGCAACTGTCGGCGCTTCGCTCTCGCGCGGACCCCTGTGACCAGAGATCAGCTCGAGGCTTTTGTTGCTGCGTCTCATTACACGTTCGGCAATAGCTACCACACACTCGAATATTCCCTCATGCAGGAGCGAGCCGATTCCGCAATCCCTGTTTTGGTCAGACTGGGGTTCATCCCGCAGTATGCGTCAACTGGTTGGACGCGATGGCTTACGCCGAATGGTTGTCGCGCACGACCGGCAAAACGTACCGGCTTCCTTCCGAAGCTGAATAGGAATACGCCGCGCGAGCTGGAAGCGCATCGCGCTATGGGTTTGGCGACGACCGGTCCGATTTGTGCAAATTCGTCAATGGAGCGGATCAGTCGGCGAAGCGCGTGGGACTGCCGAGCGAGATCGACTACTTGGACTGCACGGACGGCTACGTCTACACGGCGCCCGTCGGCTCGTTCCCAGCCAACCCTTTCGGCCTAACTGATCTTCTGGGGAACGTTTGGGAATGGACTGCCGATTGCCATCGCGAGGACTACTTGACAGCGTCGTCCGATGGCTCGGCTCCAATCACAGACCTTTGCGTGGCGCGAACGGTGCGGGGCGGGTCATGGTCCAGCTCCGCGTCGTCGTTGCGAGCGGCTGTCCGCGCCAAGGCGATCATCAAGAATTGTTACGACGATTTGGGCTTCCGCGTCGCAAGAGATCTTGAGCGGTAGCTCTCAGCCCTCGCACTTGATGACATCGAACTCGACCCTCCGGTCGAGCGCGTCGCTGGCGTCGTCTCTCCCAGTCCCGACGATAAGCTCTCGCGATCCTTTGCCGGTCGCGATCAACCGATCGCGCAGCGTACTGTCTTCAGCCTCGAGCCGATCCTTGACGTATTGAGCACGCAAAACTGATAGCTGATCGTTCAGGGCAGGAATGCCAGTTGCGCTGGTATGGCCCACAATCTCGAGGCATGAATTAAAGGACACAGTGCGTTTAGCAATTGTCGCGAGCCAGGAATCATATTGCGCTCTGATCCTCGGATCCGAGACGAATATGGTCGAGCCCGGCTGGAAGAGAAAATTGATCGCAAGCTTGTCGTTCTTCAGTCCGAAGTCAATGATCTTGCCGAATGCTTCGACAGCGTCATCGTGGCGATGAAGGGCTTCGTTCGCGAGATAGATTCCGTTAAGCACGCGAGATTGTTCTCCGCCCGGAGTTTGAAGCGCACTGCGGTAGAGGTCGAGAGCGTCTCTATAACGCTTGGCGTTATAGGCTTCGGTGGCTTGATCGATCAGGGAAGCCACGAAAATTCTATCCGCGTAGACTTGACTGATCGCATCGCCCGGTTTGGTGGCCTGACAACTCTTGATGTAGGCGATCGTTGAAGGATCCCTGAGGAATACGGGTCTGTCAGCGAAGAAAGGAGTTGGCGTCGGGTCAACGCCGTCCGGCAGCGCCCGCGCGACGCCCTTTGAAATGATCTTCTTGGCGTTGAGGTCCGCGAGCGCGAGACAAATCTGATACGCGTCGCGTGGGCCGATCGCGGCGCCCGCGTTGTTGACGGAGGTGAAGGTGCCGATGATACGCTTTTGCTCAAACAGAGTCGCGTTGGACCGCGCGCCCGTGAGCCCGTCAATCAGGGGGTCGATGACCAGCGTGACCTTGGCGGGCTCGCCTTCCAGGTCGGCTTTTGTGAAGAGATCATTGGCCGCCTTCAGGATGGCGTCCTCAAAGGCAATGGGCGTCGGCGGCGGAGCGCCTGCCGTCGAAGCAGAACCGGCGGGGGAAGCCGGCGCGGGAGCTTGTGGCGGTTTGTAATCAGGCGCGTCGCGCGCGATCCGAAAACCATTGGCGTAATACCGGACGTCTTCATCGTAGCGAAAGCGCGCCGAGGGGCGCACGGCGCTCGCGTTGTCGGCGAAGGAACCTCCCCTGAGAACGCGATGAGAGCAATCGCCGCTCGTCCACGCGGACCAGTCTGTCGGCGCCCCTCGGTACGAGAGGTTCCAGCAATCCTCGACCCACTCGGCTGCGTTCCCGCCCATATCGTACAGTTCAAAGCCGTTCGGCCGGAACGAGCCCACAGGCGCGGTCTTGCCGACGTCACGTCCGCCGCATTCCATGCACTGGGCGTTTCCTGTCCCGACGTCATTGCCCCACCAGTAGGGGGTTGTCGATCCGCCTCGCGCCGCATATTCCCACTCTGCCTCGGTCGGAAGCCGATAGGGCTTTCCAGTCGTCTTTGACAGCCACGCGGTGAACTCCTTCGCATCGTCCCAACTGACGTTCGTCACCGGACGATCGCCGCGTCCCCAACCCTGATCCGGCGGAGTATACTTGCAGCCGCCCCCGGCGACGCACTTGTCCCATTCGGCGAAAGTCACCTCGCGGCGACCTATGGCGAAGCTCCTCTGGATGCGGACGGGGTGAACAGGCTGCTCGAGCGGCTTTGCGGTTGAGCCCATGTCGAACTCGCCGGCCGGGACGATGACAAGGTCCAAGCAGTCGGGGCAATCGCGAACGACCTCTACGGCAGGGCGCGGCGTATCGGACGCCGCGGCGCATGACAATTCGATCGTGCTGACCGACAATCCGGCGCCGACTAATGCTGGGAGAGCCCAGGAAAAATGACCCCTGAACAAGCTTGGCACGGCGCGCTCCCACCCTGACAATTCGTGAGCCCAGCAACGGCTGCATAACGCCCGATCTGGGACAAGGCTTTAGCGACACTTTACAATCGTAGGGCTCCGGGTAACGATCCCAATATACTCAGCCTACAGGTAATCACCACGGAGAGCCGAGTCCTCGCATGGGGTCGCGTGAGCAGTCCATGATGCTCCCGCGCGGGGCCGAGATAGGTTGGAGGTCGGCATGAAGCTGAGCGCATGGGCGACGATCGCCCAGATCGCAGCCGTTCTTTTCGTCTCGGACGCATTTTCTCAATCCACACCCGCCGACGGGCCAACTCCGTCACCTCCAAGGTCGAGTTCGTCGACCTCAAGGATGGCGCCACTATCGGCCCCAAGACGACGCTTCATTTTCGGGCTGCATGGAATGGGCGTGGCGCCTGCGGGCACAAGGAGCCAATTCGGGCCATCACCACCTTTTGATTGATACGGAGCTGCCGCCGCTCGATCAGCCGATCCCAAACGATGAAAACCATCTTCACTTTGGCGGCGGTCAGACAGAGGTTGAGCTTTCATTGCCGCCAGGGCCGCACACGTTGCAACTCCTGCTGGGGGACGCGGACCACATACCGCATAGTCCGCCTGTTTATTCGGATACGTGACGGTCGTGGAATCACCGCTGGCAGCAGCCCCTACGCCTGGGGCACGCCATCCCTCTCCGCCAGGAGCCCTGATCTTTTCCTCCGAGACCGGGGCGTATGCGCCGACCACTTTCCCGGTTCGGTTCGGACTAGAGGGGATGGGCGTCGCTCCAGCCGGGCGTCGACAAGCTGAAATCCGGCCATCACCACCCCCTAATCGACGCGCCGCTGCCGCCACCGGACCAGCCGATCCCGAACGATGAAAACCACTTGCATTTTGGTGGGGGCCAGACCGAGGCGACCGTAACCCTCTCGAAGGGGCGTCACACCTTGCAACTCCTTCTCGGCGACGCCTTCCACGTCCCGCACCAGCCGCCGGTCTATTCAAAACCGATCGTTGTCTACGTGGGCATGTCGCCGCCCGTTCGACGCCATTACAGGCAGCACCACCACCGTGCCGCATAGGCCGAAATCGCGCCCGAGTCGCCTTGCAGCCGCAGGCCGGTTCAGCAGTTCGCGCTCCGATCCACGACGGCCTTGAGGAGTATCGAGGCAAACCGCGCGTCCATTTGCCTGCGTTGGGTGACCTATGGAACGACCGCTATTTGCGCAGAGCGGTCGTCCGCTTCGTCGTCGAACCCGAGCCGACAGCGCGTCCCCCAGATCGTCGGTATCCCGATCGCCAACATTCTTCGTCGTGTTTTCGCCCGTTGCGTTCTGCGGCGCGCCTGGCGGTCCGGACATGCTCAGCGACCAACTCGGCATGCCGATATTCGTCGAGGTCTCCTGCCCCTGATCGACAACAAGCGAACCTCTTACGCGGCCGTTGCGATCAAACACTTCCATGTACTCCGCACGCCTCCCCCTTGGGATCGGATAAGTGCCCGGCCCGTGACAGATTGCATCGATTCTCGCCATTTGCCTCTCCTCTTCTCACCCGTAGCGGCGCCGCGGCCGCCTAGCCCAATCCATGACCTCTTTTGGGATGTCGAGCGAGCCACCCCCCGTCGCCGCCAGAACCAGCGAACCCGCGACGGCGTTGATCCGGTCGTCGTGCGCGCCCGGAGCGTGATCGATCGAGTCCTTGCCGGCGCGGCTCACCCGACGCTCCAGGCCAACCAGCTGCCCGATCGTCTTCCGGTCGTCCAAGAGATCGGCCCGCCGGCTGTTGATCAGCGGCAAAAGCTCCTGGTAAAACTCGGACTTGGTCCGCTCCGCCGGCTGATACGATACGCCGCGCTTCATGAAGAGCTCGCGCGGAAACTCGCCGCCGTACCGGTCGCCGACCACCACGCCACAGCGATAACGCTTCATGACCGCGGCAAACTCCTCCACCACCTCGGCAGGCGAGAAAGGCGGCTGACGCTCCCTGATGACGTCGAGCACGATGCGGCCGTCGTGGGCGCGATGACTGATCGCCATAGCGAAACCATCAACCGACCCGCCCGATGGATCGACGAACGCCTTGTAGCCGACGCCCAAAAGCGGCAGCCGCTCGAAACACCCGACCTCGACGCACGCCTCGACCGCCTCCCGGCTGACGAAGCTCTCGATGTCGGTGCGGAAGTTGGCCAGATACTCAGCGGACGCGGACGCCGGATCCCGCTCCATCGCCCGGTCGATGACCGATTGCGGAAGTGACGGATTGAGATCCCTCGACGCGCCGCGCGCCACCAGGACACGCTTGTCGCCCTTCTCGCCAAAGTGGCGCTTCCACATCTCCCAGACTTCGCCGCGCCGCGCGTAGGGCGAAGAGATCACGATCAACGGGCCCGAAGTCGTCGCCAGGCCCGGCCGGATGGCATCCAGGATTTCAGGCAAGGGATTGCGGCTGTCGTCCTCTTCGCCCAGCCAGAACGCCGCCTCGTCGCAAACGCAGGCCAGGAAGGTCGAGCCGCGCAAGGCGCGGAACGACGCCGGCCGAACCTCGAGCACGACGCCGGTCGTCAACACGACCGTTTCGGTCGCCTCGGATTTCACAAGCTCGCTCAACATAGGGACCGATCGGATGACGCCAACCGCGTAACCCAGAACAATCCGAGCCTGAACCGCATTCTGCGCCAGGCACAAGACGATCGGCCTCTCGCCGACCGCGAGCACGCCGGTGTAATCGACGAGGCGTGCGAGGTAGACGCTGAGCGCGGCCATGGCTCGGCTCTTGCCGCCCCTGCGGCCAATGATGCACCAGAGCTCCTCGATCCGCTCCAGCGGCTCGCTCTCACGATCCGTGAGGCGTTTGAAGATGGCGCGCTCCTCGTCGTCGAGCGGCTCGCCCATGGCGGCGATGAGCAGGATGCGCCATGCCCGCCAGCTGTCGCCGGGAAGCACGCCGGCGAGCAGATCCGGATCGGCCAGCGCCTTGCGCAACGAGATGAGAGGGCGGCCGCCGATGCTCATGGCGAGCCCCCCACATCGGCGATCGAGCGGAAGGGGCCGCCGTCCAACACAGGCGGTCGCTGGCGGGCGTCTCGAGGATGGTCATCGGCCGCCCTGAGCCTCGCCATAAGCCCCACGCTGTCGAACACGTTGGCCGCGACAACGCGGCCGGGCTTGGCGAACACGACGAGGAGAGACGCCCGATCGAGCCTCATGGCAGGTTGCCAATTGCGTCAGCCCGGCTGACGTAAACTTCCTTCCCAGGCGGCCCAGGATGCGCCCGCTCGACCTTCGCCAGCTCCAGCCGGTCCAACAAATGTTTCAAGCCGGTTGAAACTTTTCCGCGCCCTTCGTCGAGGCGGCATGGCCGCAACATGAAGCCGTAAGCCGTTGTTATGCCTGCGCTTAGCAGCAGACAAGCGGATGCAGTAAAATCTGTCATGCCGCACCCCCGTAACGGCCGTTCAGATGATCCCGCAGGCTCGGCCTGCCAGACGCAGGCTTGTTGCGGCTGGCCACGCGCCCCAATTCCTTCTCACGCCTGGAGATCAAGTTGCTCAGGCGCACGAGGGTCTCGCAAGCCTCAGCGTCGCCTTTGACAGCCGCGGCCTGACTCGCCTCCCGCGTCACCATCAGCGCGGCAAGTTCGCGCACCCGGTCAATATCGGCGGTCCCGAACTCGGCAATGAGGCCGTCGACGACGTCACGAAACCGCCGCCCAGTCGAGGAACGCCCGTCGACGCCCGCCAGGACGAACGGCTTATTGGTGACCGCCGATCGAAGTTTGCTCGGACGGGTCACGACGACGCGACACTTTCCATCAAGTCGGCCTCGAAAACCGCGCCACTCGCACACGGCATTGAACAGATATCGGACATGATACGCGGCCCCGGCCCCTATGTCATTATGCGCACTCGTCTTTCTGCATCCGCCCGCGTGCTTTCTCACGCCTTAGCGGGGCGAACGCGCGGCGCGGCCCCGCGGATTTGGGAGCAGCCGGCGAAGGAAAAGCGAAGCGGCGGCGGTTCTGTTTTCCGATATCTCCAGTCCATCGTTTGGCGTTTTGTCGGTGGCATGACGGCAGATGACGGCTGTGCTGTAAAGGCACGTCGCGCGCGCGCATGAACGGGGGTTTATGGAAGTGCCGTCATTTGCCGTCATGGGCGAGACGGATCGCCTGAGTCCTACGGGATTGGTCACGGGTTCTCATCGTCTTCCCGGTCGTCATCATCATCTTTGCTGTGCCCCAGCATTTCCTCGACGGCGTCGTCCCAACGGAGCGTTGGCCGGTTCTTCAAGATTTCGGTGACCTGTTGCTCGATGTCGTGCGGGACCGGCGTCGCGGTCTCGACGAGGTCCTCCTCCGCCTGGTCGAACGCTTCCTCGAGGCGCTGGCCGCGTTCGAAGATTCGATAGGTCTCGTCGAGCGCCGACTTCGGCGGGATGATCTTCCTGATGCCGTGTTCGGTCAGCTTGCGCTCGATGAAGGCTACGAGCTGTTCGCTGGTCATCGCATTCAGTTCAACCCGCTGACGCACCAGGAACTCGCACTCATCGGGGGTTGCGCCGCAGTTGCTCAGCCGGGCGCGGATCTTCTCGGGGCTGCTTTTGGAGCTTGCGGCGGCTTCGGGCCTGAGGCCCATCGCCTGGACGTCGGTCAGCCGCAGTCCGAGGTCGATGACCGTAATGTCGCCCTCGAATTGATAGCGCCGGGTATCGCGCCGCAGTGTGTCCAGAATGGTGAAGCCGGCGACGTCGAAGTCATGGAGAACCATGAGCGGGATGTCATGGTCGCTGCACATCCGATCGACGAGTAATCGCGCGGCGGTGACCGAGACGCCCTTGGTCGACATGATCGCGATGTCGTGGCGCTCGGCCAGCTTGACCCGCTCGAACAGCGGTTGAAACCCTTCCTTTTCGACGAACACAACCCCGCCGAAACTGAACTCCGGTCCGAACGTGCTGACGCGGGCGGATCTCAGCTTTGCTTGCCTGAACTTCGCCTCTCGGACCTCGTCGAGGTAGGCGCGAACGCCGAGGGTGCCGAGATTGACGACCTCGCCACCGTGCGGCTCGGTGAAGTGCCCGCGCGCGTCGAAGACGACGTCCCAATCGACGCCCTCCTCCTCCATGTAGTCCGGCAGAAGCGTTTGGCAGAAATATTGGTCGTCGAGCGGCTTGCCGGTCAGCGCCTCGATGTTGGGCCGCGCGGCGTACATCACCTGCCGAGCGGTAGCGGGCAACGTGCCGTTGGCCGAGGCGGCAAGATAGGCCTCCTCCATCACCTGGGCCGCGGCGTCCTTGTACGACAATCCGCGCCCCGCCGTCATGCGCGTCCTCCGATAGCTGACGTAGCTCGGGTGCCTCTCCTCGGATTTTTTGGTCGCCGTCCACTTGCCGGTCGCCTCTTTGACGACGGAAGTCAGCGCCTCGGCGAGGTTGCGAGGGTTCGGCTTCGGCTTCTTAGACATCCATGGGCTCCACGTCTCCGTCGATGATGATCGATGACTTGCCACGGTCCGCGTATTGGATGTGCGCCGACGCCAGGTGCAGGGCCATGATCACCGGTTGGCTGGAGTTCGCCCGCACCGTGGCGAGCGTGCTTTCCAGGCCTTCGCCGGTCCGTCCGAACCTGCGAAACGGATTATGGATTCCGACCGACCAGTTGGCGCACGTGACGATTAGGCGCTGCGCAGCGAACCGCTGAACGGGGTTCCCATCGAGGGCCGACTGACGCAGCCCGAAGGCGCTTTCGACGACGTAGGGAATGTCCTTCTCGACCCCGGTCCGCCGCGCATACTTGAATGTCTCTTCGGCCCCGCCGGCGGCTAGGACGCGCGCCTTGAAGTGCTCCCGGCCGATGACGCCCAGATGCTTCGGCGGGACCGGCGCCGAATGGCGCTTCATCGCCGCGAGCAGTTGGCCAATTCCAGTTCGATTGACCTTATGCTCTCCAAAGAAGCTGCGCAGGGAGAGCCGCGAGGCGCCGATCTCAGCGAGGATCGCCTTCTGTTTTTGTGTGCCGCTCAGGCCGCGAAACTCAGCGATGAACTCGCGCACGGGCCGGTCTTGCCCAAGATGCCGGTCACGCGCGACATGCGCCGACAAATAGCCGCTGGAGCCGTGTCTCGGTGTACCAATGCGGGCTGGTCGGATCGCTGGGGCGCCATTTCGTCCAGTCGGGGTTCGTCGCCTCGACGTTGACGAAATCGGCGCCGTCCCACGCGCCGTGCAAGCTGAGGCGCGGGTTGAACCAAGCGTAACTTTCAGCGAGCGCCTTGAAGGTTTGCTCGGACCTTTGGAGCAAGGACCCATAATAGTGGTCGACGCGTTGCGGCCAATTGATCGTAATCCGCGTGCCGGTAGCGACCGGCGATGGCGCGATCGTGCGCGTGATGCGAGGTTCGTTGGTGACGTGGTCGACCGCGAAGACGATCTCGTGCGCGATGCCCACGGTCTCGATGACGGTTCGGCCAGTCGCCGCGGCGTCCTCTGAATCCTGCAGTCTCTCGCGATCAAGGACGTAGCCCATGGCGAGGATCGTCTTCAACGCATTGCCTTGCGCGCCTCTCGCCGGGCTCACGTAGGCCTCGCGCGAAGAGACGCGGATCGTGTAATCGCAAACTCCGCGGATCGTTTCCTCGGGAATCCCGGGACCGTTATCCTCGATCACGATGGTCCCCGTCTTCGGGCTGACTGAGACCCTGATGACAGGCGCGACCTCCGCCTCCTCGGCGGCGTCGAGCGAATTATCGAGCAATTCCTTCAGCACGACCTCCGGCCAATCCGAGACGTCATGGCCCGTCTGGTTCTGCAGCTCGCGCAGGCTGCAGAATTCCATCAGCCGCGAGACCTGGAAGGGTACTCGCGTCAATTTGTGCCGTCTCGTCAACGGCTTGGTCTCCGCGATTTGTAAAAATCGTTCGCCGCCGACCGACGCTTGCTGAATTCCGGCTGGCAGTCAGGTCGCCTTGCGTTTGCCGATTTCTACTGCATGTTCAGCCTCGATCTTCCGGCGGGTCTTGGCGGACGCGCAGGCCGACGTAGAAATTGCCTGTCATGTTGTGCTTGTGCGGAAAGCCAAGCCGTTCCATTTCCTCACGGAAACATTTGGTGTCGCCGACATGCAGCGCGGCCTTTTCCGCATAATTGCGCCATGAGGCGAAGAGGTCGGATGAACGCGACCAGAAGCCGGCGATGACCTCGCAGCGATCGGCGATCCAGTCGGCGTTGCGTCTTCACCGGCGAAGTGGGCGTTGGTGGCCTTGGTGACCGCCTCGGGCGGTAAGAGGCCGCGCTTTTTCCGCCAGTCGAGGCAGCCGTTGATCATCAATTGCAGGATGCCCGGCCATTCGGCCTTGAGCTTTTCGGCGAAGTGCGGGTCGCGTTCCTCCTCCGGGATGGTCACAGCGAACGGGATCATGGCGACCCGGCGGCGCATCGCGACGTCGACGCTGCGCAGGCGCGGCTTGTGGTTGCCGGAAATGACGGGCTTGAAGGCCGGCAGGTATTCGAAGAAGTCCTTGTGCATGAAGCGCGCGGGGACTTTCTCGCCTCCGGTCAGTTCTTTGAGGCGGCTTTCCGCCCAATGCCGTCCGGCCTCGGTCTCGGTGGCGGTGACGAGACGGGCGCCGCAAAGACGCGCAAGCTCGGTTGGATGCCTGTCGTTCTTGCTCTCGGTGAACGTCTCGATCGGCGTGGCGGTGCAATAGCCGGCGAGAATGCCCGCCACGGTCGACATCAGCACGCCCTTGCCGTTTTGGCCGGTGCCGTAATTGAAGAAGATCGTCTGTTCGCTCGTGTCGCCGGTCAGGCAATATCCGAAGACGCGCTGAAGATACGCGATCAGCGCCGCGTCGCCGCCCATGATCCGATCGAGGAAGGCGAGGAAGCGCGGGCAATCGCCGCCCGGGCCGACCGTCGTCATCTTGGTCATGTAATCGCTGGGCCGGTGCGGCCGCAGCTGGCCGGTCCGCAGGTCAACCACGCCGCCGGGCGTATTGAGAAGCCACGGATCGGCGTCCCATTGCTCGATCGTTGCGGCGAGCCGGCGGTCGGCCTTCGCCAGGCGCTCGATTGCGGCGACGGTCTTTGCGCTTGCGATCTGCTTGCGCGCCTTGGTGTTGCACTCCGCCGCCGCCTCGCGGGCAATCTGGCGGGCGAGATCGAAGGCGTGCAGGGTGTCGTCGATTCGCCAATGCGTTTCGGCCCACGACAACCATTTGCCCCAGCCTGCGACGAATCGAAGATCCCCTGCATGGCGCTCGGCGAAGCACAGCGCCAATGCTTCGTCGCTGAATGGCGGGATTCCGCTCGGCGGCAGCGGCAACGGCTCGACTTTCGGGTCTTGATCCTTGCCGGGCTGCTCGACCTTCTCGCCCTCCTGCTGGATGGTTTTGGTCCAATCGCCCGAGTCGCCGCGTCGCTTGGCTTGGAAGTCTTCCAGATCTTTGTCAGTCAGATAATCCGGTTTTTTAGAGCGGTATCCGAACGGATTGAATTGGTTGGGGGATTCCCGAATCGGTTAATTTCTGCTTCGTCATTCACGCTGCGAGAATGGGGGCGGCGGGGATGGGTCTTTCCAACGATCTTCGCGAGCGCGTGGTTGAGGCGGTGGTCTTGGGCGGGTTGTCGCGCAATCAGGCGGCCGCGCATTTCAAAGTGAGCATAGCGAGCGCAGTGCGCTGGGTGAAGCGGTTCCAAACCACGGGCGAGATTTCGCCGGCGCCTTCTGGCGGCGACCGACGCTCCGGCCGGATCGAGGCGCATCGCGACTATCTGTTGGGCCTGATCCGGCGCAGCCCGGACTGCTCGAGATCCAGGAGCGGCTGATCGCCAATTGCGGCGAGCGCTTTGCGGTCTCTGTGCTGTGGCGTTTCTTCGACCGTCACGAGATCACCTTTAAAAAAAACAGCGCATGCCGAGGAACAACAACGCGCGGACGTGCAAAGTCGACGCCGGGAATGGTTCGCGGGGCAGCTCGATCTCGATCCGACGAAACTCGTTTTCGTTGACGAGACCGGAGCCTCCACCAATCTCGCGCGCAAAGGCGGACGTTGCCGGCGCGGGCGCCGCTTGCGGGCGGCCATCCCGCACAGTCACTACAAAACGGTGACTTTGGTCGCCGGCCTTCGCCTTCGCGGCCTGACGGCGGCAAAGACTTTCGATGGACCGATCAACGCCGCCCTGTTCGAGGATTGGCTGGAGACATGCCTCGTCCCCACGCTCTCGCCCGGCGAGATCGTCGTCATGGACAATCTCCCGGCTCACAAGGGGCCGCGGGTCGAGCAACTCATCAAGGCGGCGGGCGCGGAGTTGCGATATCTCCCAGCCTACAGTCCTGATATGAACCCCATCGAAAAAGCCTTCTCCAAGCTCAAAGCCTTCCTGCGCAAAATCGCCGAACGGACCGTCGCGGGCCTCATGCGCGCCCTCGAAACCTGCGCCGAAATCTTCAAGCCCTCGCAATGTACAAATTACTTCCAATCCTGTGGTTATGAGCACGATACAGGATGATCGGATTCCGCTCTAAGCATCGGCATTTTCCGCGCGCCGACGGTCGATGAGGCCTAGATTGTAACCGGCATACCAAGCGTTGCGCCGTTCAAGCGGCCAGCGATGAAAGCCCCTCGGATAATCGCCTCTCTCGCGCTCGCCATCGAAGCGGCGGAGGAATGCGCAGCGCGCGCCGTCGGCGAACTCGTCCGGCCATGCGCTCTTGAGGCGGCCCCGCTCGGCGTCGGCTTCGCTCATGCGAGATCTCCGATCATGAGGGCGACCGCCTCGGCGAGGATCTTCGCCCTCTTGAGACCGTCGTTAATCGCGTCGAAATCGCCCTGGTTGGCCTGATCGCCGATCGCCGCCCAGATTGCCGCGGCCTTGGCGGCGAGGGCCTCGAGCGCCTCGAATTGGGCGGGGTCGGCGGCGATGTCGTCCGCCGCGCTGATGAAGCCGCGCGCGTCGAGGGCTCGCCGATGCGCGAGTCGCGCGTCGCATTGAGCTCGCGGGCGCGCGCGCCAGAGCCGGCGGCGGCGCTCCGCTTCGCGCGTCGCCGGCCCATGCTGGTCGAGGCGGGCGCTCATGCGCCCTCCATTTCGAGCTCGGAGGCGATCGCGTCGAAGTCACGAGCGGTTCGGTAGGCGTGGGCGCTTTCGCTCGTGAGGACGACGACGACCGGCTGGTAGCCGTCGAGCACGATCACGCTGATACTGGCGCGCTTGCGGATTGTCTCGGCGCGGCGGCGCAACGCCGCGATGGCGCCGTCGGTGATGGCGCGCTCAAGGGCGAGATCGGGGTCGAGTGCGGCGATCATGACCCATCGCCTCCCCATCGGCGCTTGCGAGCGCCGCGCGCTTCAGCGGAAGCGAGCTCGCTCGCGAACCGGCGTTCAGCCGGCGCAGCCCTCGATCGAGATGAAGCGTTGCAGCCGCAGCCGCGGCTATCGCCGGCCTTCAGCGCCTCGGTGGAGATGACCGCGGTCGAGCCGCAGATGCAAACGCAGTGCGCGCGCTTGCCGGTCACATCGAAGCCGAGCAGCGTCCAGGCGCCGAACATGCGACGTGACGGCCATGGTGGACAATTTTGCTTGGAAGGTGTACTGGCAATCCCGGTGTTGTTGGATTGTCTTACGCCTTCACGGGCTCCGGCGTCGTCGCAAAAGCCGCCGGGCCCCCTTTTCCCTCTCACGCCTCCACGGATTCGCGCGCCAGCGCCTTGGCTTCGTCATCGCTGGGCGCCGTCTGGACGATCATTTGCTCAAGCCGCGCGATCCAATCGAGGGCCGCTTGACGGGAAATTCGCCGCAGGGTTCCGACTTTGAAAAATCGCGGGCCTGTACCCTGATTTCATTGCGAATACAGGGCACTGCGGCTTATCGAATGTGCGCGACAAAAATCTTCAATTGAGTACGCGGCAAGGTCTTCGGTGGACGCGATCATCGGCCCTTGGCGAACGGCCTCGGCCGCCATTTGCGATAGTCGGGGCTGTTTTTCGCGACGGCCCCCGGCGCGGCGCCGCGCTAGCTCCGCTTCGAGCGACAACTCCGGCACGGCCCGCAGCAACACCATTTCGTCAAGGCGGGACATCTGTATTTGCTCCTGTCTGAGTGCGAACAGACAAGAGCATGAAAGGCGGTAGCCCTGGGTTGGCTATTTAATCCCCGAAAAATCGGGCACCCGTTTCACGGGAAGCAAATCGGGCGCATCTCGTTTTCGAAATGCTCGCCTTCGCCGATCGATGCGGCGAGCCGGCGAGCCTCGTTAACCGCCTCAGGAGGGCCGGAAAGACACAATCCCCAGATCTGAACCATGATGTCGAGGCGGGCGCCGTCCTGTTTTCGGTAGCGCGCAAGCTTTTTTCGCAGTTGGTCGGCGATTGGCCGAAACGGATTCTTGTTGCGCCACGGCCAGCCGTCCCTCTGTCGCTCCGTAAAAGTATCGTCCGACGAGATCCTGAATTTCTTGTGCTCCGGCATCCAAACCGAATAGGGCTGACCGTTTGCGAACTTGGCGAGATTTTCCGGCGTCCTCTCAATTTTCCCGTGCCTCCAAGTGGCGAGCGTTTCGTGCGCCGCCATCACGCCGCATCCCGTGGCCGCGATAAGTTTCAAAGCGTCGTATTCCAATACCGCCAGTTGCCATCTGTACGGGTCATTGGCGAGCGTAACCCTCGGCCGGCCGCGGTCGCGGTTCAGGCGTAGGGGAATGGGTTTCCTCGGTCTTCCTCGCTTCCGGCCCGTCGGCTTGCTGACCATCACCGCACCGCCGCGACGATCGGCGTGACTGGAGTCGGCGCCAGCGGGACGATCGCCCGCTCGGCCAATTCGCTCAACGCATCGGAAATGTGGTGCGAGTAATTTCTCTCGATCATCACGCTCGATGTGTCGTGTAGTTGCGCAACGAGACGCGTAGGCAGGCCGGCGCGAAGGCCGCGCAGAATGCTCGAATGCCTCAAGCTGTATGGCGTCAGATTGGCGGGCAGATCCGCACGGGCGACGACGAGCGCCCATGGCCGGGCAAATTCGGCCGGCGAGGCCCATGGGCGAGGCTTGTCGCCTCGCTCCCATTTTCCTACGCCGATCGGACGCAAATCTGGCCGAAGGAAAAGCATCTCGTGGCCCTTGCGCCCGTTCGTCGCCGGCTTGAGCGCGTCAAGGACGTCCTGCCCGACAGGCACGCCGACATGGGACAGCCTCTTGGCGCCGCGTCCTTTGCGCGCCGTCGGAATCATGAACCTCCGCTGGGCGGGCAAGACGTCGCCGGCCGTCATGCGGACAAGCTGAGAAAATCTTGCGCCGGTCGCCGCCATTACGAGCGTGAGACGGGCGAAGCCGCCGTCCCAACTGCCCTCGTCGTCGATCTCCATCGACACCGCAATCAGGCGGCGGATGTCAGCGTCGGGCAGCGTCTGCGCCTCCCGGGCGATCGCTGGCGCGGTTCCGGGGCTGCCTAAGCCGGCCTTTATGGTGTTCGGGAAGTCGGGTGGCAGCCGGTCGCGATAGCGCTTGGCGCTGGCGTTCAACGCCGCTCGCAAATCATGCGTCACGCGCTCGGCGGCGCCCGCGCGCCATATGGAGAGCTGATTGATCGTCAGATCGCTGAGCGGCGTCGCGGCGAGCTTCCCGTCGGCGAGGACATGCCGAGTAAGCCGTGTCCGTGCGTCACGTCTCGGCCCGCCGAGCGGGACCCAGCGCGCCTCTCGCCCGTCAGCATATTCTGCAATGGCCCGCTCGACGGTGAGCGGCGGTCCGGCCGCCTCCAGCCGCTCGCGCTCGGCGCGCGCCTT
The DNA here is from genome assembly GCA_963758335.1 of uncultured Alphaproteobacteria bacterium. Classification (GTDB taxonomy): domain Bacteria; phylum Pseudomonadota; class Alphaproteobacteria; order Rhizobiales; family Beijerinckiaceae; genus Roseiarcus. The sequence continues at coordinate 370,607 of CAVWVF010000008.1, forward strand.
TGAGAGCTCGCGGGCCCGGTCGCACGCCTGGCTATATGACAGGACCGCGGCGCCGTTCGCCGGCTCGAGATCGTCGGCGCTGGCGAACGCCGTAGCGCGGTATTGCTCGTCGCCGGCGTAAAAACGTGCGACCCAGCGGCCGGCGCCTTTCATGCGGCGATAGCCGAGATGCAGGCCTTCGCCAATCTGCGTGGCGTAGTGTGGCGCGGCGCGGACCTTCAACTTCGAGCGGACGGCAGGCGTGGTGAGATTGGCGTGACGGGTCATTGGCGGGCGTCCTGTCCAGTTCATGTCCAATATAACTATGGACACGCCGGCGCACAAGGGAGGACGGCAAAGGACTCGGTTGTGGGATAACAATGGCTTGGCCGGACGGCCGCGCACGCTCGTGGATTGAAAAACCGCCGTGATTGGGCGTGCCGCCTAGGACCGCGTGGGTGACACTCGCCGGATTGGCCGCGACGAAACCGCGCGTCGCATAACCGCCCCGCGACAGCGCCACGCTCGCCACCTTCGGCGCGCCGCTTTGCGCTTTGACGCCGTCGATGAATGCGGTCAGCCCGCGCAACTGGTCCTGCGTCGAAGAGCGGTTAGGCTGCGCGACCCCATCGTCGTCGCGCGCCTGCGGGTCGGTGAAACTGATCGCAACGAGCCGGTTTCTCGGATAGCCGTTGCTCTCGAACCGCCAGATCTGTGTCTCCCAGGTCGCGGCCAGATCGCTGTCGCCATGCACGAAGACGATCGGAACGACCGATTGCTCCTCGGCGAAAGCCATTCGGTGAAGACCGGCGAAGGCGAGTGCGGCGGTCCCATGGAGAAAGCGACGGCGGTTCAGCATTGAGCGTTCTCCCTCGACTTGGCCTTTGGCCTGACGAGAGCATACGCGGTCGGCGCGAGGTCGCACACCCGCCCTCCGCTTGCTGCTCGAGCGGATGCTGGCGAAGAAGGGAGCCAAGTCAGCGCGGAGGAGCAGCGGGGCCCTTCGGCTTGTGGGTCGGCGTTTTTCAGGATATATAACTGGTTATCACGTGAGGGTTTGCATGACCGGCTCTGCGCAGAAGAACGCCGTGAACGCGTATCGGGACCGCCTCGCCCGGCGCGGCATTGCGCGGTTCGAAGTGCTCGGGCTCGACGCCGATCGTGATCTGATCCGATCCGTGGCGAAGTGTCTCATGAGCGAGGGGCCTCAGGCCTCGGCGCTTCGGGATGCGCTTCGACGTTCGATCGCGCCGGAACCGGCGAAAAAGGGAGGCGTGCTTGCGGCATTGCGCCGTTCGCCGCTGGTCGGGGCCGACGTCGTATTCGAAAGGCCGCGCATCGATGGACGAAAAGTCTCGATGTGACCAACTACCTTCTTGATACGAATATCGTCAGCGAGGTCACGAAGCCGGCGCCGTCGCAGCGCGTCGTCGACTGGCTGGCGGCGCAAGACGACCAGCGGCTATTCATCGCCTCATTGACGCTCGCGGAAATCCGGCGCGGTATTCTTGCCTTGCCGAACGGCCGCAAACGCAGAGCGCTGGAAGCCTGGTTTCTCGGCGCCGACGGGCCGGAGGCGCTTTTTGCCGGACGCATCCTCTCCTTCGACTCGAAAGCGGCGCTTGAATGGGCAGAACTCATGGCGATAGGCGACAGGAAAGGTCGTCCTCGCAGCGCGATCGACATGATGGTCGCCGCCGTCGCCAGGGCGAACGAATGCATCGTGGCCACGGGGAACGAGAGAGACTTTGAAGGGGTCGATGTTTTCAATCCTTTCGATGGCGATGGGTAGAACGGACGATGGTGATTGGTAGAACGGACTCGGCCGAAAGTTCTTCATCCGGGAGAACCGGCCAAAAAAGGCCGCGTGTCTGCCGTTCGCAGCTCAACTAAGGTCGGGAATCGAGCGATGGCGCCAAATTGTCGCCGGCGGCGCCTCTGCCATTGAGGTCGCATTTCCCGGACGAGCGAAGGAGGCGCCTCTTTTGCGCCACCCCGCCGGCGATCGTCCCCAGCAGCGCGGTCTGGGGCGATCTCTTCGACGCGCCGGGCATCGATCTTACGTCGCGCGACAAACCGACCGCGCAAGCGGCGCGACTGACCGTGCCGCTCCTCGCTAGGCCGCCTTCTGGCGCGCGATCTGCGCCCGGAACAGCGGAACCTCCTCCGCCAGCGCGGCGGCGACGCTGGGCTTGGCGCGCATGCGATCGAGATAGGCCTTGACGTTCGGATAGAGCGCAAGGTCGATTTCCGGCGTCGCCTGGGTCCAGTTGAGCACCGTCGCCAGATAGGCGTCGGCGACGCTGAAGTTTTCGAGCAGGAAGTCCCGCCCCGCGAGCTTGTCGTCGAGATAGGCGAGGCGCGAGGCGTATTTGGCGACGACCCACGCTTTCCCCTCGGACGGCGCCTCGCGGGTAACGAGCGGCGCCATCAATGCCTTGTGAACCTCGGTTCCGATGAAGCTCAGCCACTGGCGCAGCATTGGCCGCCCCAGGCGATCGGACTCGGGGGGAGCGAGTTTCGCCTCGGGGAAGGCGTCGGCGAGATACTGCAGAATGGCGGCGTTTTCGGTAAGCACGGTCCCGTCGTCGAGCCTCAGCGCGCCGGCACGTAGCCGAGCGGGTTGACCACGGCGCGATAGTCCTCGCCGGTGGCGAGCACGCGCTTCGTGTGCGGATCGACCTCCATTAGAGTGACCCTGGCGCCTGCCTCGGCGAGCGCGATCCGCGACGACATCGAGCAGGCGAGCGGGGAAAAGAACAGCTCCATGCGATCCTCCTTGTCTATTTATATACTGTTTCGCATATAATGGACGGTGTCAAGAGTTTTATCCGAAATGGTACAAAAATCAGCGCGCCCGCCCCCCGAGCCCAAGAATCCGCCGCGCCGGCGCGGCCGCCCGCGCGCCTTCGAACCCGACGCGGCTTTGGCCCGGGCGATGGACGTCTTCTGGAAAGACGGTTTCGCCGCGACCTCGCTCGACGAGCTCAGCGCGGCGACGGGGCTCAACCGGCCGAGCCTGTACGGCGCGTTCGGCGACAAGCGGGCGCTCTATATCCAGGCCTATCGCCGCTATCGCGAGCATGTACGGGAAAAATTCGCGCCGTTGTTAGCGGAAAGCGCGCCGCTCGCCGACAAGCTGAGGCGCATCCTTCTCGCGGCGCTCGATCTCTATCTCAGCGGCGAGGAGGGGCCGCGCGGCTGCTTCACCGTGCTCAGCGCCTCCTCCGACGCAGTCGCCGATCCAAATATCCGGGCGATGGTCGCCGAGGCGATCGACAACAGCGACCGCGCCTTCGAGCGGCTGTTCGCGGCCGCGCGCGAAGCCGGCGAACTGCCCGCCTCCGCCAACCCCAAACGGCTCGCGCGCCTGGCGTCGGCGACGGTCCACACGCTCTCGATCCGCGCCCGCGCCCGCGTGCCCCGCGCGGAGATCGAGCCGGTCGTGGACGACGCTGTCGCGACGATTTGCGGGCCGGCGCGGCGGCGCAAGACGCGCGCATCGGTTGAATAAACGGTCCCGCTTGCGTCGAAGCGTTGGGGAGAGTCCGCAGAAAAGCTCGTTATTATCGCTTTGGAAACGCTCTCGTTTTATAGGTTCCGGCGAAAGCGCCTCGTCGCCGGGGCCGGCACGGAAACCTCGGGGGTCGCAATGATCGTCGCCACGACTGAAAACGTCGCCGGGCATCGGACCGTGCAGACGCTCGGACAGTGTTTCGGCGTCGTCGTCCGCAGCAGGGGCCTTGGCGGCAACGTGATGGCCGGCCTGCGCTCCATCGTGGGCGGAGAGATCCACGAGTATACCCAGCTCCTCGAGGAGGCGCGCCGCCACGCCCTCGACCGGCTCGTCCAGAATGCGACCGCGATGGGCGCGAACGCGGTCCTGATGATGCGCTACGACAGCGCCGAAATCGGCAATACGATGAGCGAGATCGTGGCTTACGGCACTGCGGCCGTGATCGAACCCGCCACGTGACCGGCTGCCTCGCCTTATCGTTGTGGATCCTCGTCCCCGCCGCGCTGGTTCTGATCTGGCTCCTGTTCCGGTCCGGCGGCTACAAGTGGCAGCCCCTCGAGGCGCCGCCGGGCAGGGACTGGACGTTCACCGGCGAACGCTTCGTGGATCCGAAGTCCGGCGTATTGATCGAAGTCTGGTCGAGCCCTCGCGGCGGCGAGCGGGCTTATGTGCGGGCGCGGTCCGGCCAGGCGACTCCGCCGTCTTAATCTTTTCGTTCCGGAGCGCTAACGTCCCCTCGCCAATCTCGAGGAGGAACGCTACATGTCTACGCCGATCGGAAAATTCGTCTGGTACGAATATATGGGGGACGACCTCGAGGCGGCGGTCGATTTCTATTCCCATGTCCTCGGCTGGACCGCGCAGGACAGCGGGATGGCGGACTTCGAATACCAGGTGGCCTCGGCCGGGGGGACGCCGGTTGCGGGAATGATGAACATTCCCGCCGACGCCAAGGCGATGGGCGCAAAGCCCTCATGGATGGGCTATATCTGGGTCGAAGACGTCGACGCCGCGCTGCCGAAGCTGATGGCGGCGGGCGGAAAGGTGTTCAAGGCGCCTTCCGACATTCCAGGCGTCGGCCGCTTCGCCGTGATCGCCGATCCCTACGGCGGAACCTTCATGCTCTTCCGTGACTCGGACGGCAATCCGCCGCCGCCCCCTGCGCCGGACACGCCCGGCACAGTCGGCTGGCACGAGCTGCACGCCGACGACGGCGCCAAGGCCTTCGCCTTCTATTCCGATTTCTTCGGCTGGAACAAGGAGGGCGAGTTCGACATGGGGCCGATCGGCGTCTACCACCTGTTCAACACCCGGCACGGCGAGCATGGGGGCATCATGACCCGCACGCCGCAGACGCCGGTGGCGTTCTGGCTCTACTATTTCAACGTCGAGGGCGCGGACGCGGCGGCCGAACGGATCAAGGCGCGCGGCGGCCGGATCATCAACGGTCCGCAAGAGGTGCCCGGCGGGCAATGGATCGTGCAGGCGCACGATCCTGAGGGCGCGATGTTCGCGGTGCTGGCCCCCAAGCGGTGAATACGGAGCGGAAGTCCGTCGGCCGCCCACTCGGGCCGATAGGTCGATTCAGCTCCAGCGCCGCTCCGTTCGGAGGACCGGCCGTCGAGCGATGACGGCGCCATTTCTTAACCCTCGCGAGGGGCCTGCGACCGGTCGCGGCCCCCCGCCTTTGGCGATCAGAACGGCGGCCCGAGTCGCCTGCCGAACAGGGTGATTCCCCTGTTTAACAGGCAAAGATCAGGGGGAATCGCGCCCTTCGGCTGCGTCTCTCAGCAGGAAAATGGTTTGATTGCAATTGTTTACGCGAAAACGCTGAGCGCCGGGATCAGGCGAAATAACAGGGGCGTAACAGGGGCGATTTTGCCCTTAACAGGGCGATAACAGGCGGCGTTTCGGCGATAACAGATCCTATGCGGGTGGACGGCGGCCGGACCCTTGGTAGGCTGATCTTCCACACCAGCATGGAGGCAACCGATGCATTTAATCACCTCCGCGACCGTTGTAGCGACCACCGCCCGCGCGAATGATATCACGCTGTTCGCCTCGCTCGAATTGAGCAAATCGAAATGGGTTGTGACGATCAACAGTCCGGGCAGCGAGAAATTTTCCAGGCATGTGGTCGAGGGTGGGGACGGCGCCGGCCTGCTCGACCTTCTTTCGCGGTCGAGGGCGAAGGCCGAGCAGCGCTATGGCGTGCCGATCAGAGCGATCGTCATTCAGGAGGCGGGATTGGACGGATTTTGGATCCATCGCCTGCTGCTCGCCGAGGGGATCGAGAGCCACGTGGTCGATGCGGCTTCGATTGCGGTCAACCGGCGGCATCGGCGAGCCAAGACCGATGCGATCGACGGCGAGACGCTGTTGCGGACGCTGATGGCGTGGGCTCGCGGCGAGCGGCGGGTCTGCTCCATGGTTCGCGCGCCGAGCCCGGAAGAAGAGGATCGCCGGCGGCTGACCCGCGAGCGCGGCACGCTGCTCAAGGAACGCATTCAGCACACCAATCGGGTCAGGGGCCTGCTCAGCGGCCAAGGCATCCGGGATTACAACCCGCTTCGGCGCGATCGTTTTGAGCGGCTCGAGGCGCTGCGAACCGGCGACGGCCGCGAGCTGCCGCCGCTGCTGAAGGCGGAAATACGCCGGGAGCTCGATCGGATCGCGCTGGCGACGACGCAACTGGCTGCGGTCGAACGGGCCCGCGACGCGCTCATCCGCACGGAAGCCGAGGAGCGCACCAACCCCGCCGCCCGGCTCCTCGAGCTCAAGGGCTTGGGCCCCGAGTTCGCCTCGCTCCTCTGGCTGGAATCGTTGTTCCGCAGCTTCGCCAACCGCCGCCAGGTGGCGGCTTACGGCGGATTGGCGCCCAGCCCCTGGCAGAGCGGCGGCGTCGAACGGGATCAGGGCATCTCGAAGTCGGGCAACCGCCGCCTGCGCAAGACCATGATCGAGCTGGCCTGGTTCTGGCTGCGTCACCAGCCGGACTCGGCGTTGAGCCGCTGGTTTCGGGCGCGGGTCGGCGCCGCGAAGGGACGGGTCCGCCGGATCGCCATCGTGGCGCTGGCCCGCAAACTGCTCGTCGCCTTGTGGCGCTATGTCACCCAAGGCGTCGTTCCCGAGGGCGCGGTGTTCAAGGCGGCCTGACCCGATGGCTCAATCCTACGCCGACGCTCCAACGATGGCTTAATGACTCAACCCCATTCCAGCGAAGCCGAACGCGACGGCTTCGCCGGATCCGGGCGGGCGGTGACCGCGGCTTTGCCTGGCTGAAACACGCCGTTTAACAGGATGGTCCCCGCCAACCCGAGCCCGACGCCCTCGAGCATGAGGGATTATGGTCCGAGCCCCGACAAGCTCGACCGGATGTGAGGTGATGCGGCCGTCAAGGCTGCATGCGAAAGACGGGCTCACGCTTCGGATCCAAACGCCAAGGAGATGCGCAATGCCCCAAAATGAATGAGCGCGGCAAAGACCACAGAGGCAGCCAAGAGCGCGCAAGGGCGCGCTCGCTCGTGACAGTGTATCCCGGCCGCTGGCGCGTCAAGGTCGCTTCGCTCCCTGCTCCGCTGCGCTTCGCCCCGCTTCGCGGGTGACCCGCCAGCGGCCGGCGCAAACGAATGAGCTTGACCCGAAACACCCCATGTGAGGATGGTCCCCGCCAACCCGAGCCCGACGCCCTCGAGCATGAGGGATTATGGTCCGAGCCCCGACAAGCTCGACCGGATGTGAGGTGATGCGGCCGTCAAGAAAGACGGGCTCACGCTTCGGATCCAAACGCCAAGGAGATGCGCAATGCCAAAATGAATGAGCGCGGCAAAGACCACAGAGGCAGCCAAGAGCGCGCAAGGGCGCGCTCGCTCGTGACAGTGTATCCGGCCGCTGGCGCGTCAAGGTCGCTTCGCTCCCTGCTCCGCTGCGCTTCGCCCCGCTTCGCGGGTGACCCGCCAGCGGCCGGCGCAAACGAATGAGCTTGACCCGAAACACCCCATGTGAGGCAGAAAACAGGGGGAACCGCGCCCCTTTGGCCGCGCTTCTCGACAGGAAATTCGTCTGATTGTAATGGTTTACATGAAAAAGCTGAGCGTCTCGATCAGGCGCGGTAACAGGAGCGGAACAGGGGACGGTTTTGCCCTTATCAGGGCAAGAACACGCGGCGCTTTGGCGATAACAGATCCTATGCGGGTGGACGGCGGCCGGACCCTTGGTAGGCTGATCTTCCACACCAGCATGGAGGCAACCGATGCATTTAATCACCTTCGCGACCGTTGTCGCGACCACCGCCCGCGCGAATGATATCACGCTGTTCGCCTCGCTCGAATTGAGCAAATCGAAATGCCGAGTAGGTGGGGATGTTGCCATCCCCACCCCTCACAGGTAGGGTCGGGGACTGGCGCGCCGGTTTAGGTCGAAGTTCGTGTTCCCTGTTGGCTCGCTCTTTCGTCTGCGAGTGTCACACCATCTCGACCATGCCGCGTTTCCAGCCCCCGCCTCGTCGAACGCAGCATGCGGATTTCCTCGCACTGCGCTCTCCTGCTTGCTTCGCCCCAAGGCTTATGGGACCTATCCTGCCGGAGCCCGGAGCGACTTTCGGGGCTGACCGCACCGCTCGGTAGCCGTTGAACAGCCCGAGCGTTTCGTACAGCCAGTCCCTACTCCACCGCGTCCAGCCGAAGCCCTGTCGTTTACGGGCTCGCAGCATATGGCGCCGGATCTTCTTTTCCACCCAGTCCTTCACGAAGCCGAAGCACTCGCTGGAATGTCCCGCCCTGAAGTAATTCACCCATCCGCGAAGCACCGGGTTGATCAGCTTGATGACTCGATCGACCGGCTGGGACTGGTGACGCCGGAACACGTCCTTGAGTTTCGCCAGCAGCGCCGTCCGCTTCTTGAGCTTGGGCGTGTAATGGGCACGCCATCTGCCCCGCAGGCTGCGCACCCGGCGAAAGTCGAACCCCAGGAAGCCGAAGCTCTCGCCGCGGCATAGGTCCACGATCCGACTCTTCTCCTCGTTGATTTCGACCTGCAGTTCGGCGAGTTCCTCGCGTAGCCGCTTTTCCACCGCCGCCATCAGCCAGTCGTGCCGCGGGTGGGCGTCGATCAAGATCACCAGGTCGTCAGCGAACCTCGCATATTCGACGCCGGTGTACTTGCCGTAGCGTGTGGCCTCCTTCGCCCGCTCCAGCATCCTGTCAACCTCGGTGAGGTAGAGGTTGCTGAGCAGCGGCGAGATCACCCCGCCTTGCGGAACGCCCTGTTTGCCGTTGGCTTTGAGCATCACCTTCAGCAGGCGCATCACGTCGCCATCGTCCACCCGCTCGGCCACCTTCGCCAACAGCCGATCATGCCGGACATTGTCGAAATAGCTGCTCAGGTCGATGTCGATGACGCGTGTCTTGTGCTGAACGATCGCTCGCGCCACACGGTCCACCGCTTCATGGGCTGTCCGTTGTGGACGGTATCCAAACGACCCCGGTTGGAAGTCCGCCTCGAAGATCGGTTCCAGTATGAGCTTGAGCGCGCCTTGCACCACCCGATCGCGGATCGCCGGAATCGAAAGGACGCGGACCTTGCCGCCATCCTTCGGGATTTCCTGCTTCCTTGCCGGGAGCGGCGCATAGGTGCGCCCGACCAGTTCGTCCGCGATCTGCTCGAGGAAAACCTCTACGCCTTGCGCCTCGATGGCCGCGAAGGTCATTCCGTCACTTCCCGGAGCGCCATCGTTCTTCTTGGCCAGCGCGTACGCCTCGCGCAGTGTGTCCAGCTTGCAGACGTGGACATATAGTCCCCAGAACCGCCAGGACGTCTCAGCCTTCGCCTTGACGTATATTCTCCGCCTCAGGTCTTGCAAATCCATGGACGCCTTTGTCATCTCGTCCTTGCCTTCCTTATGGCCGGAGACGCTACAAGCAGCAGGGCCCCTTTGCTCCACGGACATTACTCCGCTTCGCCGCTACTACGGACCCGACCGCCACCCTCTCGCCTTCGATCGACTTCCCGGTTGCGCCGGTTATACGATCTACCCTGCTCCGGCGATTTCGCGCCGGGGCGAGGAAGGCTTCTCCAGTTGCTCGGCATGTTCTTGCCACCGTGCTGTCGCTTCCACCCCGCCGAAGTGAAGGAGCCGCTTCAGTCAGATTTCGGCTCCCCATGCTGCCTTCGCCCTCCAGATGTGGGCTCGGCCTTCGGGGCTACGCACTTTCGAGGCCACATTCGCGTTTACTTTCATTACGGCCCGGCGGCTCGTCGTCTTCCCGAGGGAGACGTTGTCGATAGGCTTCAGAGTCTTGGTTTCCCGCCACCCTGCTATCCAAACTACGGGGCTCCTGACTTTTGCCCCGGCAGGTCTGTCTCCTGCTGAACATGCCAGCCTTCGCTGGACACACACCCGGACGTGCGGATTTCCCGCATCCGGTTCTTCACGGAAGAGTTTCGCTCGCGTTGGCGTAGAGGACGCCGTCCGTGACTCGCCTGTCGAGAAGCGCACGGAGGTGATGATGTCCCCGCCTTCGTCCTCGCCAGTTCGGCTATCCGTTGTCGTTTCGTGGACAGGTTCGCGGAGCCCAAGGTCTCCTCCCGTGTTTCCCGGCAACGGCTCTCATCCCGTGGCGCCCCCCTTCCCTCGCGCGGGTCCCGGTGAGCCCAGTTCCCCGCGGTCAGCGGTACTATGAAGGCGCTACGACTTCCCGCCCACGCATCCCCGGTCGCTTATCTGTTTCGCTTCCGGGGTCCGCGCGATCCTCCGCTTTTCGTGCTCGCCTTGGCGGCGCTCCCGGATGGTTGGAGGACCCAGCCGGGCCAGGGCATTTGGTCAGCCGGCCGCCCATTTGCCGGCACACTCTCACCCGGACGCAGGCGGGATCTCACAGGTTGCCAGGCGATCCGTCCCATGCCTTTGCCCCGGTCCAAGACCCCGGCCGGACCGACGATCCTCACCCTGACGGTGTCGTCGATGCTGCCCCCGCTCAACCCACAGCGAAGGCTCCAGCGATCGAAATTTCGAGGCTACTCACGCGGCTTCGGCACCTGCTGCCTACGCTTCACGACGGGCGTCGCCGCACGCCATGCAAGGCTCGCTTCCGGCTGGTTGGCTGACCTTTGCCGGGAGGGAGTTGAACCCTCTGGATCGCGATGAAAGGTTTCAGAACTTCATGTTCATTCTCCTCTCCTGAGCTTTCCCTGTCGCAAGGGTTGTGACGATCAACAGTCCGGGCAGCGAGAGATTTTCCAGGCATGTGGTCGAGGGTGGGGACGGCGCCGGCCTGCTCGACCTTCTTTCGCGGTCGAGGGCGAAGGCCGAGCAGCGCTATGGCGTGCCGATCAGAGCGATCGTCATTCAGGAGGCGGGATTGGACGGATTTTGGATCCATCGCCTGCTGCTCGCCGAGGGGATCGAGAGCCACGTGGTCGATGCGGCTTCGATTGCGGTCAACCGGCGGCATCGGCGAGCCAAGACCGATGCGATCGACGGCGAGACGCTGTTGCGGACGCTGATGGCGTGGGCTCGCGGCGAGCGGCGGGTCTGCTCCATGGTTCGCGCGCCGAGCCCGGAAGAAGAGGATCGCCGGCGGCTGACCCGCGAGCGCGGCACGCTGCTCAAGGAACGCATTCAGCACACCAATCGGGTCAGGGGCCTGCTCAGCGGCCAAGGCATCCGGGATTACAACCCTTGCGACAGGGAAAGCTCAGGAGAGGAGAATGAACATGAAGTTCTGAAACCTTTCATCGCGATCCAGAGGGTTCAACTCCCTCCCGGCAAAGGTCAGCCAACCAGCCGGAAGCGAGCCTTGCATGGCGTGCGGCGACGCCCGTCGTGAAGCGTAGGCAGCAGGTGCTGAAGCCGCGTGAGTAGCCTCGAAATTTCTATCGCTGGAGCCTTCGCTGTGGGTTGAGCGGGGGCAGCATCGACGACACCGTCAGGGTGAGGATCGTCGGTCCGGCCGGGGTCTTGGACCGGGGCAAAGGCATGGGACGGATCGCCTGGCAACCTGTGAGATCCCGCCTGCGTCCGAGTGAGAGTGTGCCGGCAAATGGGCGGCCGGCTGACCAAATGCCCTGGCCCGGCTGGGTCCTCCAACCATCCGGGAGCGCCGCCAAGGCGAGCACGAAAAGCGGAGGATCGCGCGGACCCCGGAAGCGAAACAGATAAGCGACCGGGGACGCGCAGGCGGGAAGTCGTAGCGCCTTCATAGTACCGCTGACCGCGGGGAACTGGGCTCACCGGGACCCGCGCGAGGGAAGGGGGGCGCCACGGGATGAGAGCCGTTGCCGGGAAACACGGGAGGAGACCTTGGGCTCCGCGAACCTGTCCACGAAACGACAACGGATAGCCGAACTGGCGAGGACGACGGCGGGGACATCATCACCTCCGTGCGCTTCTCGACAGGCGAGTCACGGACGGCGTCCTCTACGCCAACGCGAGCGAAACTCTTCCGTGAAGAACCGGATGCGGGAAAGCTGCACGTCCGGGTGTGTGTCCAGCGAAGGCTGGCATGTTCAGCAGGAGACAGACCTGCCGGGGCAAAAGTCAGGAGCCCCGTAGTTTGGATAGCAGGGTGGCGGGAAACCAAGACTCTGAAGCCTATCGACAACGTCTCCCTCGGGAAGACGACGAGCCGCCGGGCCGTAATGAAAGTAAACGCGAATGTGGCCTCGAAAGTGCGTAGCCCCGAAGGCCGAGCCCACATCTGGAGGGCGAAGGCAGCATGGGGAGCCGAAATCTGACTGAAGCGGCTCCTTCACTTCGGCGGGGTGGAAGCGACAGCACGGTGGCAAGAACATGCCGAGCAACTGGAGAAGCCTTCCTCGCCCCGGCGCGAAATCGCCGGAGCAGGGTAGATCGTATAACCGGCGCAACCGGGAAGTCGATCGAAGGCGAGAGGGTGGCGGTCGGGTCCGTAGTAGCGGCGAAGCGGAGTAATGTCCGTGGAGCAAAGGGGCCCTGCTGCTTGTAGCGTCTCCGGCCATAAGGAAGGCAAGGACGAGATGACAAAGGCGTCCATGGATTTGCAAGACCTGAGGCGGAGAATATACGTCAAGGCGAAGGCTGAGACGTCCTGGCGGTTCTGGGGACTATATGTCCACGTCTGCAAGCTGGACACACTGCGCGAGGCGTACGCGCTGGCCAAGAAGAACGATGGCGCTCCGGGAAGTGACGGAATGACCTTCGCGGCCATCGAGGCGCAAGGCGTAGAGGTTTTCCTCGAGCAGATCGCGGACGAACTGGTCGGGCGCACCTATGCGCCGCTCCCGGCAAGGAAGCAGGAAATCCCGAAGGATGGCGGCAAGGTCCGCGTCCTTTCGATTCCGGCGATCCGCGATCGGGTGGTGCAAGGCGCGCTCAAGCTCATACTGGAACCGATCTTCGAGGCGGACTTCCAACCGGGGTCGTTTGGATACCGTCCACAACGGACAGCCCATGAAGCGGTGGACCGTGTGGCGCGAGCGATCGTTCAGCACAAGACACGCGTCATCGACATCGACCTGAGCAGCTATTTCGACAATGTCCGGCATGATCGGCTGTTGGCGAAGGTGGCCGAGCGGGTGGACGATGGCGACGTGATGCGCCTGCTGAAGGTGATGCTCAAAGCCAACGGCAAACAGGGCGTTCCGCAAGGCGGGGTGATCTCGCCGCTGCTCAGCAACCTCTACCTCACCGAGGTTGACAGGATGCTGGAGCGGGCGAAGGAGGCCACACGCTACGGCAAGTACACCGGCGTCGAATATGCGAGGTTCGCTGACGACCTGGTGATCTTGATCGACGCCCACCCGCGGCACGACTGGCTGATGGCGGCGGTGGAAAAGCGGCTACGCGAGGAACTCGCCGAACTGCAGGTCGAAATCAACGAGGAGAAGAGTTGGATCGTGGACCTATGCCGCGGCGAGAGCTTCGGCTTCCTGGGGTTCGACTTTCGCCGGGTGCGCAGCCTGCGGGGCAGATGGCGTGCCCATTACACGCCCAAGCTCAAGAAGCGGACGGCGCTGCTGGCGAAACTCAAGGACGTGTTCCGGCGTCACCAGTCCCAGCCGGTCGATCGAGTCATCAAGCTGATCAACCCGGTGCTTCGCGGATGGGTGAATTACTTCAGGGCGGGACATTCCAGCGAGTGCTTCGGCTTCGTGAAGGACTGGGTGGAAAAGAAGATCCGGCGCCATATGCTGCGAGCCCGTAAACGACAGGGCTTCGGCTGGACGCGGTGGAGTAGGGACTGGCTGTACGAAACGCTCGGGCTGTTCAACGGCTACCGAGCGGTGCGGTCAGCCCCGAAAGTCGCTCCGGCAGGATAGGTCCCATAAGCCTTGGGGCGAAGCAAGCAGGAGAGCGCAGTGCGAGGAAATCCGCATGCTGCGTTCGACGAGGCGGGGGCTGGAAACGCGGCATGGTCGAGATGGTGTGACACTCGCAGACGAAAGAGCGAGCCAACAGGGAACACGAACTTCGACCTAAACCGGCGCGCCAGTCCCCGACCCTACCTGTGAGGGGTGGGGATGGCGACATCCCCACCTACTCGGCGCTTCGGCGCGATCGTTTTGAGCGGCTCGAGGCGCTGCGAACCGGCGACGGCCGCGAGCTGCCGCCGCTGCTGAAGGCGGAAATACGCCGGGAGCTCGATCGGATCGCGCTGGCGACGACGCAACTGGCTGCGGTCGAACGGGCCCGCGACGCGCTCATCCGCACGGAAGCCGAGGAGCGCACCAACCCCGCCGCCCGGCTCCTCGAGCTCAAGGGCTTGGGCCCCGAGTTCGCCTCGCTCCTCTGGCTGGAATTGTTGTTCCGCAGCTTCGCCAACCGCCGCCAGGTGGCGGCTTACGGCGGATTGGCGCCCAGCCCCTGGCAGAGCGGCGGCGTCGAACGGGATCAAGGCATCTCGAAGTCGGGCAACCGCCGCCTGCGCAAGACCATGATCGAGCTGGCCTGGTTCTGGCTGCGTCACCAGCCGGACTCGGCGTTGAGCCGCTGGTTTCGGGCGCGGGTCGGCGCCGCGAAGGGACGGGTCCGCCGGATCGCCATCGTGGCGCTGGCCCGCAAACTGCTCGTCGCCTTGTGGCGCTATGTCACCCAAGGCGTCGTTCCCGAGGGCGCGGTGTTCAAGGCGACCTGACCCGATGGCTCAATCCTACGCCGACGCTCCAACGATGGCTTAACAACTCAACCCCATTCCAGCGAAGCCGAACGCGACGGCTTCGCCGGATCCGGGCGGGCGGTGACCGCGGCTTTGCCTGGCTGAAACACGCCGTTTAACAGGATGGTCCCCGCCAACCCGAGCCCGACGCCCTCGAGCATGAGGGATTATGGTGCGAGCCCCGACAAGCTCGACCGGATGTGAGGTGATGCGGCCGTCAAGGCTGCATGCGAAAGACGGGCTCACGCTTCGGATCCAAACTGTCAATCGGCGTCGAAAAGGGACCCCCCATCGGCATGGAAAAAGGACCCCTCTTGATCATCGGGAGCGGTTCATCCCCGGAGTCCATAGGGGGGACCCGCGCGTAGCGACGCGCCCTCCGCGCGGCTGGCGGAGCGTAGCGCGGGGGGTACCTGTGGGCCCCCGGGGGTGAACCGCGGGCGGGGTAGCGCCGGTGGTGAGGCCAGGCGTCTGGGAACCGCTCGGAGCGACACGTTGGCTTGTCTTGAGCGTTCGTCGCTGGAAGGTCAGTCGCGTCCGAAGCCGCGTGGGGGCGCCACGCTCTCGAGTTCGGAGAGATCGAGTTCGCAGATAGCCTGGAGGGCCTCGGCCAGCGCGCTGTCGTGTTGGTTGGCCGGCAGCGCTTCGAGCCAATCGGCATACTGCGCTTGCAGCTCGCTGAGCTGGGCGACGGCGTCCTGCCAACGCCGGGCGCGACTGCGATGGTCGGCCGGGCGACGGGTGCGGATCACCGGCGCATCGGCCGCGCGCGCGACGCGGTAACGGGCCTGGCGCTCGGCGTCGGTCATGGCTTTCTCGCCGATCGGCTTGCGCGGCATGGGGCCACTCCCAATCGTTACGTCACGAAACCCGGTTGGTGCGGGGCAGCTCAGGCGCGGTTTTTGAAGCGCCAGCTTTCGTTGCCGGTCTCGACGATGTCGCAGTGATGGGTGAGGCGGTCGAGCAGCGCGGTCGTCATTTTCGGATCGCCGAAGACGCTCGGCCATTCGCCGAAGGCGAGGTTGGTCGTGACGATGATCGAGGTGCGCTCATAGAGACGGCTGATGAGATGGAACAGCAACTGCCCGCCGGCCTGGGCGAAGGGGAGATAGCCGAGTTCGTCGAGGATGACGAAGTCGAGGCGCGTGAGATAATCGGCGAGCCGTCCCTGGCGGCCAGCGCGCGCTTGAGCCTCGAGCTGATTGACGAGATCGATGGTGGTGAAGAAGCGCCCGCGCGATCCGGCTCGGATGCAGCTTCGCGCGATGGCGATGGCCAGATGCGTCTTGCCGGTGCCGGTTCCCCCGACCAGGACGACATTGCGCTGCTGGGCGATGAAGCCGCCGGCGGCGAGGTCGCGCACGAGAGCCTCGTTGATCGGCGTGTTCTTGAACGCGAAGTCGTCGACGTCCTTGGCCAGCGGCAGCTTGGCGACGGTGAGCTGGTACTTGATCGAGCGCGCCTGCTTCTCTGAGATCTCGGCTTTCAGGAGATCGCCGACGAAGCGCTGCGGCTCATGCTTGCGCTTGAGCGCCGTGGTCAGCGTCTCGTCGTAGGCGCTCCTCATCCCGTAGAGCTTGAGGCTGCTCATCATGTCGAGGACTTCGGTTCTTTCCATGGGTTAGGCGCTCCTGAGTTGATCGTATCGGGCGCAGTCGGCGACGGGCGTGTGGCAGAGCCGCAAAGCGTCGGGCGTCATGATCGTCGCCGCCGGTCCGGGATCGCGCTGACGCGCGAGGATGTTGATGACGACGTCGGCCGAATGGACGCCCTCGGACAGCGCCTGAAGGCAGGCGGCCTCCACCGCAAGCAATCCATCGGTGAGCACGGCGGCGAGGATTTTGACCATCTGCCGGTCGCCGTCGTCGGACCCGGCAAGCTTGCGCCGCACGCGGTCCAGCGCCGTCGGCAGCACCCAGTCCTTGAACGGGGCGCCGTTGCGCAGAGCGCCCGGCTTGCGCGCCAGAACCGGCACGTAATGCCAGGGATCGTAGATCGTCTCGCCACGCCCGTAACACCGCGGATGTTCCGCGACGATGCGCCCGTCCTGGCGGATCACGACGCGATCGGCGTAGGCGTGGATTTCGACCGGGCGGCCAACCGCGCTGGCGCTCACCGAGTATTTATTGTTGTCGAACCGCACCAGGCAGGTCTTGGACACCGAGGCCGGCAACTCATGGAATCCGTCGAAGCGGCCGCGATAGGGAATGAGCTTGGGACGCTCTTCCTCGAAGACCTCCCAGATCGTCCTGTCAGGCCGTTCAGGATGGGGATGCGCCTTGGCCCAGGCGATGCTTTTGTCCATCAGCCAGGCGTTCAGCTCGTCATAGCTCTTGACTCGCAAGCGCGGCGTGAAGAAGCGCTCGCGAACGAGACCCACCTGGTTCTCGACCTGACCTTTCTCCCAGCCCGACGCTGGCGTGCAGGCGACGGGCTCGACAAGATGGTGCGAGCACATCTGGAGGAAGCGGCGATTGTATTGCCGGTCCTTGCCGACGAAGATCGTCTCCACCGCCGTCTTCATGTTGTCGTAGATGCCGCGCGTGCAGGCGCCCCTGAAGAACGCGAACGCCCGCTCGTGGGCGTCGAACACCATCTCCTGCGTCTCGCGCGGATAGGCGCGCGCGAGCATCATGCGGCTGTGGCAAAGGCGGACGTGCGCGACCTTCACGATCGTCGTCACCCCGTCCATCACAACGATCTCGTGGCTCCAGTCGAACTGATATGCCTCGCCCGGCGCGAACGTCAGCGGCACATAGGCGTTCGCCGTCTCGCCCGCGTGTTGCTTGCTCCAGGTCCGGGCGTAACGGCGAACCGCGTCGTAACCGCCCTCATAGCCAAGCCCCCGCAACTCCTCGAAGACCCGAATGAGCGTCAACCGCTCGCGCGCCGGCTTTCCGTCATTCTCCAAAAGCAATGAATCAAGCCGATCGCGCCAAGGCCCGATCTTCGGCTGGGGTTGGACGTCCCGCTCATAATGGAACTCTGTCGCCTGCGATCGGATGACCTTCCGAACCACTTTGCGCGAAACACGCAAATCGCGGCAGATCGCCTTGATCGTCATCTTTCGCGAAAAATACGCTAGACGAATTTTGGCTATCGTCTCCACAATCAGCATCTCGAACTCGGCCTCCTAAGAAATCAGGAGGCCTGTGTGGACCCTTATCCCCGGGGTCCCGATTGGATGCCGATCACCCCGAAAACGGGGTCCTTATTCCATGCCGAATGACATCCAAACGCCAAAGGAGATGCGCAATGCCAAAATGAATGAGCGCGGCAAAGACCACAGAGGCAGCCAAGAGCGCGCAAGGGCGCGCTCGCTCGTGACAGTGTATCCGGCCGCTGGCGCGTCAAGGTCGCTTCGCTCCCTGCTCCGCTGCGCTTCGCCCCGCTTCGCGGGTGACACGCCAGCGGCCGGTGCAAACGAATGAGCTTGACCCGAAACACCCCATGTGAGGCAAGAGCAATTCCGGGCGGCGGAAGCGCGCCGGAGGCTTCGAAAACCGGTTCGCCGGCGGCCTCGCCGGCGCCCAGAAAGGGATAGATACTCTATCCTTATCCTTTCGCCCAACCTTCGACGAACGGCATCGGTTCCTGACCGCCGGCTCGTCCGCACGGCGAGCGCTCGCCCTCCCAGCGCGAAGCGACGCCGCAATAACGCGGGTCGCCACTGCACAGGTGACGACGATCCCAGAATGCTGTTGATGGTCCCCTTGACATGATACCAACCAGTCGGTATAAATCGCTCATGAAATCGACAGATGCGGCCGCTCCGACAAATTCCCGTAAACAGGCGTCAGCCAAGGCCGCCGCCGCCGAGGCGTCGGCAGAAAAGCTGCTCGACGCGACTGTCCACGTGATCCGCTCCAAGGGCTACTCGGCCGCCCGCGTCGAGGACATCTGCGCCGAGGCCGGGCTCACCAAGGGCGCTTTCTTCCACCATTTCGCCAGCAAAGAGGCCTGCGCGGTCGCCGCCGCGGCGCATTTCGCCGCCCGCGCCGACGCGATCTTCGATGCAGCCCCCTACACGCGTCTCGCCGACCCGCGCGACCGCGTGCTCGGCTATGTCGATTTCCGCCGGGCGATCCTTCAGGGCGACCTGCCGCAGTTCACCTGCCTGCTCGGCACGATGGTGCAGGAGGCCTACGACACGCATCCCGCCATCCGCCAGGCCTGCGACCGCTACATCGGCGAGCACGCCGCGCGGCTCGGGGCCGACATCGCAGAGGCGAAAGCGCTCTACGCGCCCGAGGCCGGGTGGAACCCGGAGAGCGCCGCATTGTTTTCCCAGGCGGTGCTGCAGGGCGCCTTCATCCTCGCCAAGGCCAGGCACGGCCCAAGAGTCGCCGCCGACTGTCTGGATCATCTGAAGCGCTATTTCGAGGGGCTGTTGCCCGTCAGCGACGGGAGCCGCGCGTCATGAGCGAACAGAAGATCACGCCCTGCCTGTGGTTCGATTTCAAAGCCGAAGAGGCGGTCGCACATTACCTCTCGGTCTTCGGCAACAGTCGCATCGTCTCGACCGCGCGCTACGGCGAGGCCGGCCCCGGTCCCAAGGGCGCGGTGATGACCATCCTGTTCGAGATCGAGGAACAGCGATTCCTCGCGCTCAACGGTGGCCCGCAATTCGCCTTCACCCCGGCGATTTCGCTGATCGTCGACTGCGCCGACCAGGCGGAGGTCGACCGGCTTTGGGAACGGCTCGGCGAGGGCGGAAAGCCCCGCCAGTGCGGCTGGCTGACCGACAGGTTCGGCGTGTCGTGGCAGATCGTGCCGAGCGTCATCCCGCGCATCATGCAGAGCGGCGACGCGGCCGCCATCGAGCGCGTCATGCGCGCGGTCAAGCCGATGAAGAAGCTCGACGTCGCCCGTTTGCAACAGGCCTATGAGGCCAAGTGAAGGAGGAACGTGAATGACCAATCCGTCGAATCTCTTGGGTTCGTTCGTCTGGTACGACCAGATGTCCAACGACCTCACCGGCGCAGAAGCCTTCTATACGAAAGTCGTCGGCTGGACGCTCGCCCCCAACACGATGAACGACCAGCGCTACACCCTCTTGAAGGCCGGCTCTGCGATGATCGGCGGCCTGATGCCGATCCCGGCGGAGGCCAAAGGCGTGCAGCCCGCCTGGATGGGCTATATCGCCGTCGACGACGTCAGGGCTTACGCCGACAAGGTGACGGCCGCGGGCGGAAAAATCCATCGGCCGGCGACCGAGATTCCCAATGTCGGGACGTTTGCGGTCGCCGGCGATCCGCACGGCGCGGGATTCCTGCTGTTCAAGGGAAACAGCAGCGAGGCGCCGGCGCAGGATCAGTCGGCGCCCGGCCATATCGGCTGGCATGAGCTGCACGCCGGCGACGGCGAACAGGCCTTCGCCTTCTATTCGGGGCTCTTCGGCTGGACGAAGGGCGAGGCGATGGATATGGGCGCGATGGGCAAGTACCAGCTCTTCAACACGAAGAGCGGCCAGGCCGGCGGCATGATGACCAAGACGCCGCAAACGCCTGCGCCGTTCTGGCTCTACTACTTCAACGTCGAGGCGATCGACGCGGCGACGGACCGCGTGAAGGGCGGCGGCGGCCGGATCGTCAACGGGCCGATGCAAGTCCCCACCGGTCGCTGGATCGTCCACGGGACGGATCCCCAGGGCGCGATGTTCGCGCTGGTCGCGCCAGAGAGGTGATGGCGTCGCGGGGCGCAGGAATGCGCCCTGCCCGCTTCAACGGCCGAGTTCCGTGGCCGACCCTCAATCAATGTCAAGGGAGACCGATCCCATGAACGTCAACGCCCAAGCGCTCCCCCCTACCATCGAACTTGCGCGCGCCAATCCGGTGCGCATGCCCAACGAAAGCCCCGAGTATCGCGCCGCCCGCACGGCGCTGCTCGCAGAGGAGATCGAGTTGCGCCGCCACATCGAGCGCGTCGCGGCGCAGCGCCGGGCGCTGCCCCCGGGCGGTCCGGTCGTCGGCGACTATCGTTTCGAGGGCGAGGACGGTCCGACCGACCTGGCCGGCCTGTTCGGCGATAAGCAGACGCTGGTGATCTACAGTTACATGTTCGGGGCTGAGCGCGCTCGCCCGTGCCCGATGTGCACCAACCTCCTCGGCGCGTGGGAGGGCAATGCGGCGGACATCGGCCAGAAGGTTGCGCTCGCCGTCGTCGCCCGCTCGCCGATCGAGCGCCTGATCGCTTGGAAGCGCGAGCGCGGCTGGAAGAACCTGCGTCTCTTCAGCGACCTCAACGGCGCCTATTCGCGCGAGTATTTCGGCGTCGCCCCCGACGGCTCGGACATTCCGGCCCTCAACGTGTTCACGCGCCGGGACGGGACGGTCCGCCACTTCTGGTCGGCGGGAGATGACCGGCTCGACCGCGGACCCCGGCCAGGACCCGCGCGGCGCGCCCGACCCAGCCCCGTTATGGATAGTGCTGGACCTGACGCCGGAAGGACGCGGCGCGGACTGGTATCCGCAGCTCGAGTACGCCGCCTGAACGGCCGCCGTCATTGCGACCCCCAGCGCAGTGAAGGGGAAGCAATCCATCCGCCGGGGCGAGACGCTGGATTGCTTCGGCTTCGCCTCGCAATGACGGCGCCTTCCGGCCACGCCAGATGAGGCGACCCTCCAACCCTATCGGAGAACCAAGAATGCGCGTCATGGTCATCGTCAAAGCCACTCCAGACTCCGAGGCCGGCGTCATGCCGAGCGCCGAACTCATCGCCGAGATGGGAGCGTTCAATCAGTCGCTGATCGACGCGGGGATCTTCGTCGACGCCGGCGGCCTCAAGGCGAGCAGCAAGGGCGCGCGGGTCGCCTTTTCGGGTAAGGACCGCACGGTGACCAAAGGCCCGTTCGGAAACGTCGGCGAACTCGCCGCGGGCTACTGGATATGGAAGGTCAAAGACCTCGACGAGGCGATCGACTGGGTCAAGCGCTGCCCCAACCCGATGCCGGGCCCATCCGAGATCGAGATCCGCGAACTGTTCGAGATGGAGGATTTCGGCTGATCGCGGGCTCCGGCGTCGTTGTGCTCCTCAATTGCTTCGCCGCTTCACTCTTCGTCTTTCTCTTCACCACAAAGCACACGAAGGACCACGAAGTCAGAGCACAAGGCGCTTCAGTCCTTGTTTGAGGAGAACCACGTTGAAGTTGATCAGAAGACCGAGGCGGAGGCCGGAAAGCTTCAGATAAGTCAGGACTTGCGCGTCGTGGATCGGCGCGAGCGCGTCGACGGACTTGACCTCGACGATGACAGAGCCATCGACGACAAGGTCTAGCCGATAGCCGGCGTCCAGCCGTTCCCCCTCGTAGAGGATCGGCAGCGCGAGTTGCCGCTGAACATCGACGCCTCTGCGCGCAAGCTCGTGCGCGAGGCAATGCTCGTAGGCCAATTCGAGCAACCCCGGGCCGAGCGCCTTATGTATTTGGAAGGCCGCATCAATGCATTGCCGTGCGGCGGCTTCCGCACGGGCCGGAATTGGAGCATGCCCCACCTTCGTGCCCCCTTGTGTCCTTTGTGGTGAAATTGAATTACCATAAAGAACGCACCAATCCCCCTCGTTTTGCTCACCACGGGGGTTCGACTCGAGCCGCATTCGCGCTAACGTCGGCGCCGAGAGGGACGTTTCATGACTTTGAGCAGACGCAAACTCGGGCGTCAGGGGCTGGAAGTCTCGGCGATCGGCCTCGGCTGCATGGGGATGAGCCAGTCCTACGGCCCGGCGGACGAGGCGGAATCGATCGCGACCGTCCATCGCGCGATCGACCTCGGCTGCACGTTCTTCGATACGGCCGAGGTCTACGGCCCCTTCGCCAACGAGGAGCTCATCGGCCGCGCGCTCAAAGGCAAGCGCGATGAGGTGACCATCGCGACCAAGTTCGGCTTCCGTATCGAGGGCGGCCGGCAGGTCGGCGCCGAGCGGGACAGCCGGCCGAAGACGATCCGGGCGGCGGTGGAGGGTTCGCTCCGTCGGCTCGGGACCGACCATATCGACCTTCTCTACCAGCACCGCGTCGACCCGGCCGTGCCGATCGAGGAGGTCGCCGGCACGGTCGGCGATCTTGTCCGGGAGGGCAAGGTTTTGTTCTTCGGGCTGTCGGAGGCGGGCGCGGCCAACGTCCGCCGCGCCCATGCCGAGCATCCGGTCTCGGCGCTGCAGAGCGAGTATTCGCTGTAAGAGCGCAATCTCGAAGCCGATATTTTGCCCGTCCTGCGCGAGCTGGGCATTGGTCTCGTGCCCTTCTCGCCGCTCGGCCGCGGGCTTCCTGACCGGCGAGGTCAAACGGGCGGAGGACTACCCCGAGGGCGATTACCGACGAAACGATCCGCGCTACCAGGGCGACAATTTCGACGCCAACATGCAGGCCGCCGCCATCGTGCGCGAAGTCGCGGCGGCCAAGAGCGCCAGGCCGGGCCAGATCGCGCTCGCCTGGCTCTTGCACAAGGGTGACGACATCGTGCCGATCCCCGGCACGAAGCGGCGTCGCTATCTGGAAGAGAACGTCACCGCGGAATCGTTCCGGCTCGACGCCGACGAGATGCAGGCGCTCGACGAGGCGCTGCGGCCGGGCAAGATCTCCGGGCCGCGCTACCCCGAATGGATCATGGCCACGATCGACCGCTGAATCCGGGCGCGCGCGGCCCCCTCCCGAATCGCCGCGGCGCTCGACGGTTAGGGCCCGCGGACCGCTGAGGCCCGGTTCCGCGAGAGTTGCAGCGCCCGCTACCTGAAGCTGCTCTGCGGATCGTGGCGAAAGGGGAGAGGGAGGGCGGTCAACTCAAGCGATTGAGTGAAGACGGCGGGTTTCGACCCCCGAGCGGACACTCGCGATGGTGCAGAAATCAAGCAGACGGTGCGAAAACTCGAATTTTGGCGTTTTTTTCTGCTCTGCGCGGTCATAGGCCCCGAAAATCGGGCAGCGCCTAAAGTGCGCGGAGTTTTCGCACCGTCTGCAAGAATTTCGCACCACGCGAAAACGGCTCGAAAACGGCAGGTTTTGAGAGAACCATCAAAAAGACGGCGCCGCGCACAAAGGGAAGGGTTTTAGGAGGCGCGAAGCGCACCGCCTCCTGCCGCGCGGCGTCGCCGTGCAGTTTGACAGAATGGAGCTATGCGGCTTGTGTCGGACGCCGCCGCTCAGCTACGTCGACCCGGGAGCTGGGACTGCTGTTGCGGGTGATATGATTGGAACCGAATGAAGCACTCTGTAAAATCCGAAGAGGCGCAGCACGATTTTGCTGCGAAGGCTCTTACTGACGCCGTGAAGAGATGCGAAAAACGCGGTGTTTCCACTGAAATTACTGTGCAGACGCTCCTTTCAGTTGGAGCCACTTTGCTCCTTTCAAGCTGCGAAGCGGATGACGCAGCGAGCATGCTTGAGGGCATGGCCGCAGCAATCCGGAGTGGTGAAATTACAAGAGATGACGCATAGCAACATAGCGCCGCGCTGTCTGTGCGCACCGCGCAAAAGTCAAGATATTTGCAACAGCGATTTTAGGCCGAAAATAGAGGGGTTTTGAGAGACTCAGAGTCTCTTCACGGCTTCTGACCGATGCCCTCTCTTACGAGATCCATTTCATAAATCGGCGTCACGAAATCAGCGGCGACCTTGAGTTTCGCGGACACGTTCTTCGCGCGATCCTCTGGCGGATAGCCCTTCAGGAACTCGACGGCTCCCACATGGCGTCCCGAGTTCTTGACATAGTTGACGGACGGAATGCTGTCTGCGTCTCCGGAGATCAACAAGGCCACGTCGTAGGCTGATAACATCGTTACCATATCGACCGCGAAGCTTGTGTCGACGCCTTTTTCATCGAGGAAGTTCACCTTCCAATGGCCGACCTTCCTGACCTCAATAAAGTCCGTTGATGCGGCCACGGCGTAGTGGAATTGGTTCATGCCATCTAGATTTTGCTTCTTGCCTTCGTACCAAGACTGAAAGTCTCGGAAGCATAGCGCCCACGCCTCCTCCAAGACAGCTTGCTGAGTTTGCGGCTTGCTCTGGTTTTGTAGCGATT
Source organism: uncultured Alphaproteobacteria bacterium (assembly GCA_963758335.1). Lineage (GTDB taxonomy): Bacteria > Pseudomonadota > Alphaproteobacteria > Rhizobiales > Beijerinckiaceae > Roseiarcus. Next base: position 395,252 of record CAVWVF010000008.1, read on the forward strand.
GGCTGGCGGCCTTCGACCACTCGGCGCGAACATCTCTGTCATTTTCGAATTGTTTCCTCAGGTGCGCTTGCGCCTTCGGATCGGCCAAATCCCACTCGTCAATTGCCCCGACGACGTACCAGTAAACCCGGAGAAGCTGCGCGTCGGGACGCGCATTTTTTGTGAATGACGCTCGCCAATCGTCGACGCATTTTTCGAAGAGGTACCAATAGAGCTTTTCGTAGTCTTTGAGCTGGACCCCGGATTTAGGACCATTGGCTAAGGTGTGAAATGTCCTGCTCTGTCGCAACCGATGGAGCGAGAAATGACGAAGTCACGCAAGAAGTTTGATGCGGCGTTCAAGGCGAAGATTGCGCTCGAGGCGTTGCGCGAGGATGCGACGGTTCCGGAACTGGCGAAGCGGCACGGGGTGCATCCGAACCAGATTTATGCCTGGAAGAAGCAGGTTCTCGACAATGCGGCGAGCCTGTTCGCGCGCGGGGCGAGCGGTTCGGGCGATGGCGAGGAGGAGCGCGAACGTGAGACGGCCAAGCTTTACGCCAAGATCGGCCAACCGACGGTCGAACGGGATTTCTTGGCCAGGAGGCCAGGTCGATGAGCGCGCCCGATCGAAGAGCGATGGTCGAACGGCCTGGCAAGGACCTGTCGGTGCGCCGCCAACGCGCGCTTGTGGGCGTGGCGCGCTCGGCGGTCTACCGCCCCAAGCCCGTCGCCCGGGCGGACGATCTGGCGGTGATGCGCCGCATCGACGAACTGCATCTCGAACTTCCGTTCTACGGCTCGCGGCGAATGACCTTCGAACTCAACAAGGAAGGCCGTGGGGTCAACCGCAAGCGAGTGCGGCGGCTGATGCGGGTGATGGGGATCGAAGCGCTGGTTCCACGCCCCGGCACGAGCAAAGCCGCGCCCGGGCGCAAGATATACCCCTACCTGCTGCGCGGCCTGAAGATTGTCGAGCCGAACTACGTGTGGGCGGCCGACGTGACCTACATCCCGATGGCGTGCGGCTTCATCTATCTGGTGGCGATCATCGACTGGGCGAGCCGGGCGGTTCTGGCGTGCGGCTGTCGAACACCAACGATGCGAGCTTCTGCGCGGCGGCGCTGGAGGAGGCGCTGCTTCGGTTCGGAAAGCCGCGGATTTTCAATACCGATCAGGGCTCCACTTTCACCTCCGAGGCTTTCGTCGGCAAGCTCGCGGCGGCCGGCGTCGCGATTTCGATGGACGGACGCGGCCGTTTCATGGACAACATTTTCATCGAACGGCTGTGGCGCTCGATCAAGTATGAAGAAGTGCATCTGAAAGCCTACGCCGATGGCCGCGAGGCGCGGGCCGGCATCAGTTCCTGGATGACCTTTTACAATTTTCGGCGCCCGCACCAGGCGATGAACAATCTGATGCCGATGGCGGTGTGGCGCGCCGGCATGGACAAAATCGAGGCGGCGGCGAGGGCTGTGGATATGCCGCTTCGCTTGGACAACGCAAACGCGTTGCCCACATACCCACAGCAGAAGCAGAAGCAGCAAGAAGCGGCTTGATTCTTGAAGGACAAGGGCAGGCGAGATTACACCTTAAATCCATCCCCTCGTGGTCCCACGAATGGGGTCCAGTTCACTCCACCCGTTCCTGCCGTTCAAGTCCGACGACGGGCCGGAAATATCCTTCGCCGCGCCGTCTTCGGAATCGCCAGCCGCTACGCCTACTTCACGATCAGCTTCTTGCTAATCGGAATAATCGGATCAGGCGGTTTGAAGGCTTTTCCTCCGAGGAGCGACTCGAAAGCGGCGATCACCCCGTCAAGATAATTCGCCATTTCCCTGAGCCAGTCCACAACACGCACCCCTTTGAACGGTTCTATAGGAAGCCCTACATCAATTGAAATTGGTGGGAACGATCCGCGCGCGGCAAAGGAGTTTGATGGGATTCTCAAAAGCGCTTTGTCAAACTCGATCGGCTGATCGGCGTCAATTAGGAGTGTATATGTTCCGCCATCTGGCGCGGAATCGGTGATCGTTGAAAAAGAAGATGTAGTTGCTTCGATCACCGGAATAATGAGTCGGTGCTTGTCGATACGATCCAAATCGTGAAGCGCGCACAGGCCGTCATTTCCTCCGCGATACGGTCGCAACGCCCGCAAGGCATTTTCGACCTGTTTGCCTGCTTTGTTAAACTGTTTGGATTTAATTGCGTCGGTGACACCGTTACTGTCTTTCGCGATAGGAAATTGGATGTTTTGCAACAAGTTTTCCGGCAAGTTCTTCCCTGTCTTCGAAGTCTCTATTTCCACCAGTTCGTATGCTAAGTGGTCCAATGCCGATCTAAGGTTGTGAACGGCGTCAGCAATAATTAAAAAAGGCTCAATTAGCGTTTGATTGACACGCCTGTTTGTGCTACGATTTATTATGGATTGACAGGGGTTTGCGATGGATCAGGGGATGTTTCGAGCGTGGCTGGCGGAGATCGACGGTCTGACGGCGAAGCAGCGCCAAGAGCTCGAGGCGGTGCTGGCCGGCCGGCAGCCCAGAGCGGCGGTGGCGGCGGCGATCGAGGAGCGCTTGGGCGAGGCGCGTCGCTGTCCGCACTGCAGCGGGGCGTCGGTGGGCGGGGGCCAAGCCGACGGCCTGCGCCGTTTCCGCTGCAAGGATTGCCGCAGAAGCTTCAACGCGCTGACCGGAACGCCGCTGGCCCAATTGCGCAAGAAGGAACGCTGGCTTGATTTTGGTCAGTCGTTGAGCGAGGGCGAGACGGTGGCCGCCTCGGCCGAGCGGTGCGGGGTGGCTGTGAGCACGGCGTTCCGCTGGCGACATCGCTTCCTGCGCGCCGCCAAGAACCCCACGCGCCTGTTGAGCGGCATCGTCGAAGTCGATGAAACCTACATATTATCAAGCCGTAAGGGCGAGCGTCGCCTCGGGCGCAAGGCTCGCAGGCGGGGCGGAAAGGCAGCCAAGCGCGGCCTTTCGGACGAACAGACGCCGATCCTAGTGGCCGCCGACCGGAGCGGCGCCACCATCAGCGCCGTCCTCTCGGCCGTGACCGTCCAGACCATCAAGCCGGTGCTGGCGCCCGTTCTGGGTAAGGACGCCTTGCTCGTCACCGACGGCAATAACGTCTACCCGCCTTGCGCCGCCGCCCTCGGCGTCAGCCATGAAGCGCTCAACCAGTCGAACGGCGAACGTGTCCGCGGCGAATTACACATCCAGACCGTCAACAGTCGCCACGAGAGCCTCAAAACCTTCCTGCGCCCCCATCGCGGCATCGCCACAAAATACCTCGACAGCTACCTCAGGTGGTTCCACCTCGCCGGCCTCAAGCACAATCCCACGCCCCGAACATGCCTCAATGCCGCCATCGGCGGAGGAGCTCAAATGGCCATGTCAACCTAACGCGAATTGAGCCTTAAAAAAACGTTTTCGGGAATGGGACTGGTTCTTTTCAGCTTGAGGACCTTGAACTCCGGGTCGCTATCATCGTCAAAGACGAGGTAACAGGGCGAACTGAGCGAAAAGCTAGAAACTTCAGTCGCGAGAGCGTCAATGTGGGAACGCGGACGTTCAGTCTTCAACTTGGAACCGTGAAACATGCGCATTGAGGCGGCCCTACCCTACGCTAACAGTCCGGTGACGATGTTGCTTCATTGCTGACGGGCCCACCCGATCTGCCTCAGCGCCGGGCCGCGCCGACTCACGTCCACGACTTTGTTGGCCGAGTGCGCGGCGTAGCTTTGTGCAAGCCGCCAGCGCAAAAATCAATCAAGAATTCTGCACGCGCGGATTCAGGCCGAAAATCGGCGGCTTTTGAGAGCGTGCGGGCGACGCGCGAAGGCCGCCCGGAGGCGGCCTTCGGTTCCATAAAACGACCTTATGCGACTATCGGTCTCGAAGGTTCCGAGGTCATCCGCATGATCCGCAAGCGGCAGTGTCGCATGCTCGAATCCGGCTCGATCGGGAGAAGTGCATTTTGTGAACCGGCAATTCCGTCTCGCAGCTTGATACAGCGAGACGGGGGGGCAAATTGTGCCTCAGGCTCGCCAATGCAACAGAGCCGTGGTGTGCGACCTTGCCACCTTGGGCGATTGAGGCCGCGCGCGCATGAACAGCTTTGATTTATGATTCTGGGTACGAGAGGAGACTCTAATGTCAAAGGTCTGTCGGTTGCTGTGTACCTTGTCACTGAGCCTTGCACTTGCTGCAATCTGCAATTCGCAGATTGCCTCCGCCGCGTCTCAGATTTCCTATAACGAGAATCTGAGCAATTTTGGTCCTCCGAACAGTGCCGGGCAGTTTAATTTCAGCCTTCCACAATTCAACCCGACTAACGGAGTCCTCCAAAATATAACGATCACCTTTAGTTCGTCGGCAAGTGGGACTTCCGGACCCCCGGGCGGCGGCTCATGGCAGTTTGGGTTTACGATCACTGGACCGGGAATACCCGCCCCTTCGCCAGGTCCATTTAATTCACTGAGTGACATAGTTTTCTTTGCCGGGACAGGAGCCTGGTCATCTCCCCTAGCTAGTGGGTTGACGATAATTACTTCGAGCAAAGATGGATATATCGGTAATTGGTTTGTTAGCATTCCAGTTAACTATTCTTAGTTTGGGGCTGGTGCCAGTGAACTGGACCCCATTCGTGGGACCACGAGGGGATGGATTTAAGGTGTAATCTCGCCTGCCCTTGTCCTTCAAGAATCAAGCCGCTTCTTGCTGCTTCTGCTTCTGCTTCTGCTGTGGGTATGTGGGCAACGCGTTTGCGTTGTCCAAGCGAAGCGGCATATCCACAGCCCTCGCCGCCGCCTCGATTTTGTCCATGCCGGCGCGCCACACCGCCATCGGCATCAGATTGTTCATCGCCTGGTGCGGGCGCCGAAAATTGTAAAAGGTCATCCAGGAACTGATGCCGGCCCGCGCCTCGCGGCCATCGGCGTAGGCTTTCAGATGCACTTCTTCATACTTGATCGAGCGCCACAGCCGTTCGATGAAAATGTTGTCCATGAAACGGCCGCGTCCGTCCATCGAAATCGCGACGCCGGCCGCCGCGAGCTTGCCGACGAAAGCCTCGGAGGTGAAAGTGGAGCCCTGATCGGTATTGAAAATCCGCGGCTTTCCGAACCGAAGCAGCGCCTCCTCCAGCGCCGCCGCGCAGAAGCTCGCATCGTTGGTGTTCGACAGCCGCCACGCCAGAACCGCCCGGCTCGCCCAGTCGATGATCGCCACCAGATAGATGAAGCCGCACGCCATCGGGATGTAGGTCACGTCGGCCGCCCACACGTGGTTCGGCTCGACAATCTTCAGGCCGCGCAGCAGGTAGGGGTATATCTTGCGCCCGGGCGCGGCTTTGCTCGTGCCGGGGCGTGGAACCAGCGCTTCGATCCCCATCACCCGCATCAGCCGCCGCACTCGCTTGCGGTTGACCCCACGGCCTTCCTTGTTGAGTTCGAAGGTCATTCGCCGCGAGCCGTAGAACGGAAGTTCGAGATGCAGTTCGTCGATGCGGCGCATCACCGCCAGATCGTCCGCCCGGGCGACGGGCTTGGGGCGGTAGACCGCCGAGCGCGCCACGCCCACAAGCGCGCATTGGCGGCGCACCGACAGGTCCTTGCCAGGCCGTTCGACCATCGCTCTTCGATCGGGCGCGCTCATCGACCTGGCCTCCTGGCCAAGAAATCCCGTTCGACCGTCAGTTGGCCGATCTTGGCGTAAAGCTTGGCCGTCTCACGTTCGCGCTCCTCCTCGCCATCGCCCGAACCGCTCGCCCCGCGCGCGAACAGGCTCGCCGCATTGTCGAGAACCTGCTTCTTCCAGGCATAAATCTGGTTCGGATGCACCCCGTGCCGCTTCGCCAGTTCCGGAACCGTCGCATCCTCGCGCAACGCCTCGAGCGCAATCTTCGCCTTGAACGCCGCATCAAACTTCTTGCGTGACTTCGTCATTTCTCGCTCCATCGGTTGCGACAGAGCAGGACATTTCACACCTTAGCCAATGGTCCTAAATCCGGGGTCCAGCTCAAGGGCTACCGAACCAAACGAAACCTCAAAGCCATCGTCTACCTCATCGCCGGTGACGTGCTCGCTAATTCACCCATTTGAAATAGCGACGAGCCTGGTGCCACTAATTGTGCTGCTGTCTCGACTTGCGCCAGAACGCTTAATGCGACGCTCGGCATACGTTTGCTGGGACGCCGGGGAAGGCGGACTGTTATGGCAAAAGCGTTTCAGCGTTGGTTAACCAGTTTGGTATTGTTGGAGGGCTTACTGCCGCAGCCGCAGCTCTGGGGTTCCCCAACGTGCAGGCACTGCAGAATGCCATTCAGACGTTTTGCGGGGGATAAGGGTTACGATTGGGACACTGGATTTACCGGCGCGTGGGCATTTACCGACGCGGAGTTGACCAGACCCTGATGCCCCTCGTCGAGGGCGACGAAGCTCGGCCGCTCGCCGAAAGAGGCGATGCGGCAGGGTGGACGCCCGCAAAACTCTAGCCAAAGATATTTGAAATTTCAGGACGGTGGCGCGAGCAGGTGCGTGGGGTATCCGAGGATGGTTGAGACGCGCCGGTCTGGCGATCGGAATAGATGAAGGCGGGTCCCTCGATGCGATAGTTGCCCTTCCAATCGATGACGAAGGAGGTATCGTTTTGTTCGATGTGGACGGGTTCGGGGTCGCCGTCGCGGGCCAGCCTTGCGGCGAGTTGATCGGACGGGTCGAGCAGCCAGGCGTCGCCGGTTTCGGTAGAGAACAGGACAAGCTGACCAACAGTGACGACGCGCCCATGGCGGTCAGCAGCCCGGCGCTGGATGGAGCGGACCTCGTCGGCGAGGCGAAAGCTCTTCCCCTCCACCATCTGTTTGCCCGGTCGACGCCGGATCGCCTTTCGATCCCTGCCGGGTATCGAGGGGGCTGCCATGGATTTGTTCACCAAGCTGTTCGGCGACTTCTTGGTCTTCGTCTATCACTGCTTCGACCGGATTGTCATTCGCGGCTATCTGACGGCGCTGTCGCGGCCCGAGCTGGTCGTCCACTTCTTCCGTGAGATCGTCGGGGTGGCGGAGGTCAGCAAGGAGGCGCTGAGCCAGCGGACGGCCGATTACCAGAATTGGGTGGAAGCCTACGCGCGCAGCCACCGCAGCACGTGGTCCTCCTTGCGCCGCATGGAGAAGCGCAATGCCTACGGTGTCTACTTCATCTTCAAGAGCATGGAGCAAGGGCCGACCGGCTGCGCTGGTGCGCGACGATGCGGTAGTGCGGGTCCTTGGCCGGGTACTTCGGCAGGCTGATGCGGCAATCACGCGATCCCGATCGAATGGGCCGAGAAGGGGGTACGCTTCTACGCCATCTCCCAGATCGAGTACTGCCGCAACTTCATCTTCAGGCGTCACTTTCCCATCCACAAGCTATTCGAGCGCAGCTGCGAACTCGGCCTGTGGCGGCTCAGCGCCGACAAGATCGCCACGATCTTCGGCAAGCGGGTCAGTCGCCGGATGCATGGCAAGCTGGCCACGGTCATCGACCAGATCGAGCACGGCCATCATGTCTTCCGCGCCTACTTCAAGAGCGGCTTCCTCAAACAGTATGAGAAGTTCCTGACCTTTCTGCGCAACGAATTGGTCTCCAACAATCTCGCCGACTTCGGCCTGCTTAAGGGGCTCGACCATCTCGATGCCGTGCGGACCACCTTCCAGCTGATCACGGATCGCTTCGCCGGCTTCCAGGCCGAGTGGCTCAACGTGCATGTCGATTTCCCGCTGCTGCAGCGCCTCGCCCATCCGATCACCATCGGCGCGGTGCGTTATCCCGGCCTCAAGATCCACGAGCCGCGCATCATCCGCCTGTTCGAGGTCCTCCTGCATGGCGGTCCTCAGATCGGCGGCTGGACGGCCCGGCAGATCCATCAAGCCGTCCTCGACACCTTCGACCTCTCTGAGAAGACCTACCGCCTGAACCAGCTCCGCTACGACTTGCGCAAGCTCAAGGGACACGGCCTGATCGAGCGCGACGGCTCGCGCTACGCCTACCGGCTCTCACCCAAGGGCGTCCAAGTCGCCCTCCTCTTCCTCTTCTTCCACAAGCGCCTGTGCGGCCCCCTCGCCAACAGCCGCTTCCATCACCGGCCGGACCCGCAACACCGTCCAGACAGCCGGCTCGAAGCCGCCTATCACCGCGCCGACACCGCCATCCAACGCGTCGTCGATCTCTTGGCTGCAGCTTGATCGCCCCGCGCCTCAATGACAATGTTCGACTCGTCTTGTCTATGATCCCTCAGGTAAGAATCTAAAATTCCGCGCATTCCAAAAGGGCATTATACGGGCGAGTTTCGAGAGATAGACATGACTCAGAAGAAATCCCGACGTGCGGCCACGGTCGCACGAGTCGAGCGCGTCCGCCGCCCCGCGCTGAAGAAGCCGCGTCGTCCGCCGTCGCCGCGTTCGGACGGCGAGATACATCCGAAGGGCGTTCTCATTGGCTATGCGCGAGTTTCGACGCTCGACCAGAATTTGGCCTTGCAGCGAGACGCGCTGACAGAGGCCGGATGCACGAAGCTTTTCGTTGAGCAGGTGTCCGGAGCGGTGTTGGATCGACCCGCCCTACGCGACGCGCTCGAATTCGCGCGAGCGGGCGACACTGTCGTCGTTTGGAAGCTGGACCGCCTAGCGCGTTCCATGAAGCAGTTGATCGAGACGCTGGAAACGCTCCGGTTGAGAAACATCGGGTTTCGGAGCCTCACGGAAGCGCTCGATACGACGACGCCACAAGGACGGCTTGTGTTTCACATGTTCGGCGCACTCGCGGAGTTCGAGCGAAGCCTGATCCGCGAACGAACCCAAGCAGGACTAGCCGCCGCGAGGCGGGCAGGACGCACAGGAGGCCGACCGGCGAAACTGACCGACGACGATCTTGATGTTGCGACCACGCTGCTTGCGAACCCCGATATTACGGTTGCCGAGGTCGCGGAGCGCGTCGGGGTGTCCCCCGCGGCGCTCTATCGCTATTTGCCCGCCGCGCGGACGGCGAATACTCTGGACGTTTGACAATAGCGGTGTTCTGGAGATGCAGCCAAGATAGGGAGCGGTCGAATGCGTAGTTACGCAGCAGTAATTTATATAACGTTTATTTTTGCAAGCGCAGCGGCGGCGGCGGACAACAATGCCGACGATTGTCGCTTGATAAAAAATGATTCCGAGCGGCTTAAATGCTTCGATAGCGCGATGTCAAATAAGTATAGTCGTAACACCGATGAATATCAGATCATGAATCCGAACGATGTATATCTGGATTGGAAATCTATAATAGGCCACAAGATATCAGTCAGGGGAATATATTTAGAGCTGGCTGGACAGGGGTTTATACACGACATAGAAGGCGGCGGAACGGTATTCGTTGACGTTTCGCGCGCTCCGAGACCTGACAGGGCATCGGTTTCTGGTTGCAGTCAATGCATAGTTACAATTCAAGGAAGTGTAATGTCTGGCGTCGCAGAATAACCTTACGGACTACGCGACGAAAATGAAGGGCCTAGCCTCGTCGCGACCAACGTTTGTGTCCTCCGATGCCAATCAAGAATTATGACGAGGCTTCTTGCCTTCGATAAATCAAACGCTTAGCCTCGTCATAAATGAGTCTCGAAACGAAATCCGCAAAACGGCTCGTCGGCTACGCGCGAGTCAGCACACAGCAACAAGACCTCGCGCGTCAGACCAAGGCGCTCAAGCGCCTCGGTCGCGCCGTGGTCTATTCCGATAAAGCGTCTGGCAAGAGCATGGCCGGACGGCCAGAGCTTGCCCGCGCCCTCGATGACCTCGACACCGGCGACGAGCTTGTGATTGCCGAATGGGACAGGGCGACGCGCTCGATGTGGGACGGTTTGCAGATCATCAAAGCGGAGATCGACGCCGGAGCCGCGATCAAGGTGCTCGACCGCGGCTATATCGACCTCACCACCCCTATGGGGGCGCGGTTTCATGGCGCTGATGTCGGCAATGGCCGAGGACGAACGCGCTTGCGGATCATCAAGCGCACCCACGAAGGCCGACAGGTTGCCCGCGCCAAGGGCGTCAGGATGGGGCGTAAGCCGAAGCTCACCCCGCACCAGATCAAGGAGGCGCGGCAGCGCCTCGCCAAAGGCGCCGACGCGCGACCTCGCCAAGAGCTACGGCGTAAGCGTCAGCACGATTTCGCGGCTCCGCTGACGATGCGCTGATCGACGATCCGTTCGGCTCGATGGAGGACGCCCGCCCGCAGTCACGGGCATGGAACGACGGGCATGGAACGATATGTCCGTTTCACGCGTTGTTCGAATTGACTTCCGACGCCGGGTTCCTGCGGGTTCCCGCAGGGAGGAGCCCATGAAACCTAATCTGGCTCTCATTCTAGCAATTAGATTCTTACCTGAGGGATCATAGACAAGACGAGTCGAACATTGTCATTGAGGCGCGGGGCGATCAAGCTGCAGCCAAGAGATCGACGACGCGTTGGATGGCGGTGTCGGCGCGGTGATAGGCGGCTTCGAGCCGGCTGTCTGGACGGTGTTGCGGGTCCGGCCGGTGATGGAAGCGGCTGTTGGCGAGGGGGCCGCACAGGCGCTTGTGGAAGAAGAGGAAGAGGAGGGCGACTTGGACGCCCTTGGGTGAGAGCCGGTAGGCGTAGCGCGAGCCGTCGCGCTCGATCAGGCCGTGTCCCTTGAGCTTGCGCAAGTCGTAGCGGAGCTGGTTCAGGCGGTAGGTCTTCTCAGAGAGGTCGAAGGTGTCGAGGACGGCTTGATGGATCTGCCGGGCCGTCCAGCCGCCGATCTGAGGACCGCCATGCAGGAGGACCTCGAACAGGCGGATGATGCGCGGCTCGTGGATCTTGAGGCCGGGATAACGCACCGCGCCGATCGTGATCGGATGGGCGAGGCGCTGCAGCAGCGGGAAATCGACATGCACGTTGAGCCACTCGGCCTGGAAGCCGGCGAAGCGATCCGTGATCAGCTGGAAGGTGGTCCGCACGGCATCGAGATGGTCGAGCCCCTTAAGCAGGCCGAAGTCGGTGAGATTGTTGGAGACCAATTCGTTGCGCAGAAAGGTCAGGAACTTCTCATACTGTTTGAGGAAGCCGCTCTTGAAGTAGGCGCGGAAGACATGATGGCCGTGCTCGATCTGGTCGATGACCGTGGCCAGCTTGCCATGCATCCGGCGACTGACCCGCTTGCCGAAGATCGTGGCGATCTTGTCGGCGCTGAGCCGCCACAGGCCGAGTTCGCAGCTGCGCTCGAATAGCTTGTGGATGGGAAAGCGACGCCTGAAGATGAAGTTGCGGCAGTACTCGATCTGGGAGATGGCGTAGAAGCGTGACAGGTTGAGCTTGGCGCGCTCCTTCTTTGAGAATTTCGGTCCGAGGATCAGGGTCCAGTAGTCGAGGCGGCGGCGAATGATCTCTGGGCTCAGCCGGTCGGCCGACGCCTGCAGCGCCGCTGCATCGTCGACGGCGAGGAAAGCGTTGTCATGCTTGCGGAAGCCGATCCCCGCCCGCTTCAGCTCCTGCTCGATGAAGCTGTGGCCGTTGAGATAGTAGGCGGTCTGGAAAGGGAAGAAGGAAGCCACCCGCACAACCATCGGTCCGAGCGCCTCGTCGCGGACATAGAAGTAGTAATGCGTGAAGCGGCTGCGCTGGTGCGCGACGATGCGGTAGTGCGGGTCCTTGGCCGGGTACTTCGGCAGGCTGATGCGGAAGGTCGGCCCTTGCTCCATGCTCTTGAAGATGAAGTAGACACCGTAGGCATTGCGCTTCTCCATGCGGCGCAGCCACCGCAGCACGTGGTCCTCCTTGCGTACCCCCTTCTCGGCCCATTCGATCGGGATCGCGTGATTGCGCGCGTAGGCTTCCACCCAATTCTGGTAATCGGCCGTCCGCTGGCTCAGCGCCTCCTTGCTGACCTCCGCCACCCCGACGATCTCACGGAAGAAGTGGACGACCAGCTCGGGCCGCGACAGCGCCGTCAGATAGCCGCGAATGACAATCCGGTCGAAGCAGTGATAGACGAAGACCAAGAAGTCGCCGAACAGCTTGGTGAACAAATCCATGGCAGCCCCCTCGATACCCGGCAGGGATCGAAAGGCGATCCGGCGTCGACCGGGCAAACAGATGGTGGAGGGGAAGAGCTTTCGCCTCGCCGACGAGGTCCGCTACATCCAGCGCCGGGCTGCTGACCGCCATGGGCGCGTCGTCACTGTTGGTCAGCTTGTCCTGTTCTCTACCGAAACCGGCGACGCCTGGCTGCTCGACCCGTCCGATCAACTCGCCGCAAGGCTGGCCCGCGACGGCGACCCCGAACCCGTCCACATCGAACAAAACGATACCTCCTTCGTCATCGATTGGAAGGGCAACTATCGCATCGAGGGACCCGCCTTCATCTATTCCGATCGCCAGACCGGCGCGTCTCAACCATCCTCGGATACCCCACGCACCTGCTCGCGCCACCGTCCTGAAATTTCAAATATCTTTGGCTAGCATTGGGCTCGGGGCATTGCCTTTCACGACCGTTGGTTCACGGGCAGTTCATTTCGGCGGCGGTCATTTCGGCGGTGGTCATTTCGGCGGCGGTCATTTCGGCGGCGGTCATTTCGGCGGCGGTCATTTCGGCGGCGGCCATTTCGGCGGCGGCCATTTCGGCGGCGGCCAATTTCGGCGGCGGTCATTTCGGCGGCGGTCATTTCGGCGGAGGCCATTTCGGCGGCGGTCATTTCGGCGGAGGCCATTTCGGCGGCCGTCATTTCGCCGGAGGCCATTTCGGCGGCGGTCATTTCGGCGGAAGCCATTTCGGCGGCGGCCGCTTCGGTGGAGGCCGCTTCGGTGGAGGCCGCTTCGGTGGAGGCCGCTTCGGTGGACGCAACCAATTTGCTGGGGGCCGGCAGTTTGGTGGCCGCAGTGGTTTGAACGGCAACGCTTTCGGCACGCAGGGAGGATGGAATGGCTTTGCCGGGAATGGTAGGGGTGGCGGCTGGGGCGGCGGCTGGGGAGGTTGGGGTGGCTGGGTCGGACCGGTGTTTTGGCCGTTTCTTTTAGGAGACCTCTTCTCGTACGCGCTTTGGCCGTACGACTATTATTACCCGTTCTGGTCCTACGGTACTGCACTCGATTATGACTACGGACCCTATGTCCCCGCTTACGGCTATAACGGCTATAATGGTCTGTCCAACATATACGGCTATGCCACGGGCAGCGGAAATGACCGCTATGCCACGCGCGCGAATCAAATTCCGCCCGATGTGACGCAGATTCCGCCCGATGTGACGCAGAGCTGCGGCGGGTTCGCCCCGGGAGTGACCAGCTTTCCAATCGACCTGATCCGCCAAGCGATCCATCCGACTGGGGAGCAGATCACTTTCCTTGATGACCTTGCCGCCGCGTCGTCAAAAGCGAGCGCGATCCTCAACGCCTCATGTCCAAGCGAACCTCCGCTCACGCCGCTCGCGCGGCTCGACGCTGTCGAAAGACGCCTCGAGGCGACGATACAAGCGATCGAAACCGTACGTCCTCCGCTCGTAAACTTGTACGAATCGCTGAGCGATGAGCAGAGGCAGCGCTTGGATGCGATTGGAGCAAAGGAGGCTCGATACGGACGCGGGACGGCAGCCAGCGGCTCGTCGGGAGCCACCGCGCTCGCCTCGCTGTGCGGCGACCAAGCCACCAACTTCACCAGGCTGCCGTCGCAACGCATTCAGGAAATCGTCAAGCCGACCGGGCCGCAGGAGAGCGCTTTGGAGGACCTCAAGCAGGCGTCAGCGAAAGCCGCCGATGAGTTGCGCGCGTCCTGCCCGAGGCAAGTGGCGGAGTCACTCGTGGCGCGGCTCGACGAGATGACTGCTCAACTGGATGCAATGGTGCGGGCGGTTAAAAGCCTGCGTCCGACACTCGCTACCTTCTATGCGTCGCTGAGCGACGAACAGAAGGCGCAATTCAACAATATGGGATACAGCGGGCCTCCCGGCGGGAAAGGATGATCACCAGGAAGCAACCACGGCGCGCGGCAGCGTCGGCGTTATGGGCGAATTCGGTTGCCGCCGCGCGCCGACGTCGTTGTCAGGCTACGCGACGAGCGCGTAATGCCGATTGAGTGCAAGGTGTCCAATTCGTCCGTGAATTCCTTACAAGCGTGTTCACGACACCGGCGGCAAGGCCTCGACGTGGTACCGAGAGCTGGGCGACGCGCAGGTGTTGCCGGCGGCCGTTTTGAGCGGAGTTTTTAGCCCCGCGAACTGCGAGGACGTTCAGAATCACAAGCATGTTGCCTTGTTCTGGCAGCATCGCTTGGGTGACCTCGCCGCCTTCGTGAAACGTGTGAAATAGGGGCGTTCCCGCGCAAGGCGCGCATCGAACGCCGCGCGATGTAGCCATGCGGTTCGCGTGATCCCTTGCCACTTGGGGTCCGTACACGATTTGCTCGAAACTGCACGCTAACAGGTTGGGCTCGTCCGTGCCGCCCCTGGCAGCGGTGTCGGGGAGGGGTTGGAAAGGGAAATTCCGATGACGTGTCCTCAGAAGGCCGCCGCGATACGCAAATGCCTTGCTTTTTAACCCGCTGATTTCATTCGATTGTCGGCTTAGCGTGCGATTTTTAACAGATCGTGTGGTGACCCCTTCATCAGCGAGAATAAGCGACCAAACATGTCCGCGCGGTCGAATTCGATGCTGACGATGCATAAGGACAGGTACATCGTCGCAGCGCGCGCATGCGTGTAGTGCTGCCCATAACGGGCTGGGGCGTCGAGAAGCATGGCGCGCTCGCTGTCGATGATCTCCTCTAGGGTCGATTGCGGATAAGCCATGTTGTCCTCGACTGTGGTTTGAAGCCCCTGTTCAAGACTCTCGACAAATCACAGAAATCAGTTCCGGATTCGCGTTTACGCGACGCGATGCGCCGCGTTGATTCGATCGAATGTCGAGAAGAAATTCTGCAGGCGCCAGAGCGCGATGGCCGCTTCAGAGACGATGTTCACAGACGCCATATTCCCCCGCGCCGCCCTGCTCCCGCGCATGGCGCAGAAACTCGCCCGAAACGGACGCGTTCCCGAGCGCGGCGAACGCGTCACAAATCTGTCGTCAATTCGTTGACCCCGCTTGCCATCGCGGCGCGCACGGCTAGCATGCGCGGAAAAGACTCACGCGGCCCGGCCTTGCTCAAGCGCTTGCTCGGCGTCAGCCGCAGCGCTTGGAGTTCAGGCATGAGCAAAGTTCCGACCACCGCGGCCTTCGTCAGCCAGAAGGGCGGGGTGGGAAAAAGCACATTGGCGCGCGTCCTGGCGCTCGGCGCCATCCATCGCGGCCGCAAGACGCTGCTCGCCGACTTCGACCTCGATCAGCTGACCTGCGTCGAATGGGGCGCCTTGCGCATGCGCGCCAGCATCGAGCCCGAGATCGACGCGCGCGCCTTCAAGAGCCTCAAGAAACTGCGCAAGGACAACGGCTTCGATTTCATCGTCGCCGACACGCGCGGCCTCGCCGACGACCTCTCGACCGAGATCGCCGAGATTTCCAACGTCGTTTTCCTGCCGACCGGCGTGTCGCAGGACGACCTGAGGCCGACCCTCAACCTCGCCCGAAGGCTCGCCCGGCGCGGCGCCGAGGGGCGGCTCGTCGTCGTGCTGTCGAAGGTCGGCCGGTCGGAGACCCAGTTCAGTCGGGCGGTCGAAACCATCGAGGATGCGGGCTTCGAGCTGCTTTCGGAGCACTGGCCGCAGCGCGACGGATTCCAGAGCGACCTCGACGCCGGCCGCGCCGGCCGCGAGGCTCGCAACCCCTATCTCCGCGAGATCGCCGAGCGCATGGAGGAGGCGCTCTGGGCGCGGGCGATGAAGGCCAAGCCCCAGATGTAAGAGCCCGGAGGACCCTCGTCCCGACTTGTCGATTTCATCGAGAAAATGCGACGGCGGAAACTAAAGCCCTTGCTTTACTGTTTGCGCCGTGATACTAAAGCATATGCTTAACCATTCGGCAGCGCTCGATCTCGCCTTCCAGGCCCTCGCCGATCCGACGCGGCGGGCGATGGTCGAGCGGCTCGCGCGGGGGCCGGCTTCGGTCAGCGACCTCGCCCGGCCGCTCGCGATGTCGCTGCCGGCGGTGATGCAGCATCTCGCGGTGCTCGAGGCGTCAGGGCTCGTGCGGTCTCAGAAATCCGGGCGGGTCAGGACCTGCCGCGTCGATCCCGACGCGCTGAGCCTCGCCGAGCGATGGATCAACGACAAGCGGAGCGAATGGGAGCGCCGTCTCGACCGGCTGGGGGACTATCTCGCAACCCTCAAGAGAGAAGGAGCCTCCGATGGCCAAGACAGCTGAAACGAACCCGCCCCTCGATCTGCCGCCGGTACGCGTCTCGCGCATTCTGCACGCCCCGCGCGAGCTCGTTTTCAAGGCTTGGAGCTCGGCCGAGCACGTCAAGCGCTGGTTCGCGCCGACCGGCTTCACCGTGCCGCAGGCGACCGTCGACATGCGGGTCGGCGGCGCCTTCCGGGCCCTGATGCGGGCCCCCGACGGCGTCGAGCATTGGACGCGCGGAACCTTCGTCGAGGTCGCGCGCTTCGACCGGCTCGCGCTCGACCTCGTCGTCGAGGACGCCAAGGGTCACGCGCTCTTCCGCGCCTTCACCGAAGCCCGCTTCGCCGACGCGCTCGGCGGAACGCAGCTCGACGTCACCCAGACCTACACGGTCATCGATCCGGAGGCGGCCTGGATGGCTCAGGGCGCGCCGCAAGGCTGGGCCCAGACGCTCGACCATCTTTCCGCGGAGGTTCGGCGCATGCTCACCAGCCTCGACACCGCGCGCTCCGTCGTCCATTCCGCCTTCACGCTCGAGCGAACCTATGACGCGCCGGTCGAACGCGTCTACCGGGCCCTGTCGGACGAGGCGGCCAAGGCGAAATGGTTCGGCGGCACGGAGGGCCAGTGGCGGCAGATCGAACGAGCCATGGATTTTCGCGTCGGCGGCCGCGAGCGCCTCGCGGGGCGCTGGGAGAGCGGCGTCGTCTCGACCTTCGACGCGATCTATCACGACATCGTCCCCAACGAGCGCATCGTCTACACTTATGAAATGCATCTCGACGAGAAGAAGATTTCTGTCTCGCTCGCCACCATGCAAATCAAGGCGGCCGGCCCCGACCGCGCGACCCTGAAAGTGACGGAACAGGGCGCCTTCCTCGACGGCTACGATGACGGCGGCTCGCGCGAGCGCGGCACCGGCTTCTTGCTGGACAAGCTCGGGGCGTCGCTGACGGAAAGGGCGTCCTAGCGCTCGAACCAGGACGGCCGCGCCGGGCCTTGTCCCGAGCGCGGCTAGCCTGCGCGGCGCATCGTCCAAATCTCGCCCCTCATGTCGATGAGGTGAAATCCACGCCGCGCGAGTTCGCTGAAGGTCACGAAATCATTGGCGTGCACGGTCACCCAGGCGTTCGGCGGCGCGTCTTGGATC
This sequence comes from uncultured Alphaproteobacteria bacterium, assembly GCA_963758335.1. GTDB lineage: Bacteria > Pseudomonadota > Alphaproteobacteria > Rhizobiales > Beijerinckiaceae > Roseiarcus. The sequence continues at coordinate 412,684 of CAVWVF010000008.1, forward strand.
TTGTCGAGGTTTCCAACATGAAAATGCTGCATCGGGTTCTCCATCGACCTGTTGGCGTCGAGCGAGTCCTCCCTGATAGGCGGCAGGCCTATAACAGGATTTGCTGCATTGCAACATAAAATGTTGCTCTGCACAATCCGAGAGCGCGAACGTCCCCTGCCCTGCGCGCACCGCCCTTTGCCGCCGGGGCGCCGGCGATCCCGCCTCAGCTGCGCGACAAGACCTGGACGGCGCGCTCGAGCTGCGGATCGGCGCCGGCCGCGTAGCGGGAATCGAACGCGACCTCGATGGTCGGCTCGACGCCGGCCCCCTCGAGCCGCCGGCCGTCGACGACGACGTCCTCGACCGCGAGCAGCAACAGGCCCTCGTCGTCGATGAGGAACGCGGTGGCGGCGAGCACCGCGCCTTCCGTGCGGCTGCCGATGAGTTCGCCGAGGCGGTATTCCTTGAAGCCGTAGGCCAGCACCTCTTTGCCGCTCCGCGTGCCTCCGTTGATCAGCGCGGCCACCGGCTTGCGCCACTTCACCCCGACGAGGCCGGTCTCGCCGTCCCTCGCCGTCACCTTCATGGTCGGCGAATGCGGATTGAACAGATCGAGATATTGCGGCTGCGCGCCGCCCCAGCCGTCACGCAGGTCCCAGATCAGCGCGTCGGCGTCGCTGAGCGGGCCCTCGGCGATCATCTCCTCGAGCGCGCCCTGATATTGTCGGCCTGCGTAGGACCATACGTGCACGTAGCCGATGCGAGCGTTTGCGCCGGCGTTAATGACGCGGGCGGAGGCTTTCAGGCCATTCAGGAACATGGCGTTCGGATGGAGATCGGTCGCGACGACGCCGATCGCCGTCGGCGATCCGTCGCGCGTCCGCCGGATCGACAGCGACACAGGCGCGCCGACCTTGCCGCGGAAAGATCCGACGGGCCGGAACGGGCGGTCGTCCGCCGACAAGATCTCGTCACCGAGCAGGAGACCCGCCTTATGCGCAGGGGCACCCTCGATCACCCCGGTTACGAAGGTCCGCCCCTGGTCGTCGGCCTGAGTGAAGACCCCTATGCCGGGATAGGTCACCTCGCCGTTCGGAAAGACATGCCGAAGCCCTCGGTGCTCGAGGGCGCCCGAGAAAATGTCGGCGAGCTGGTAATAGGCCGGATCGTCGAGCGTGTAATAGCGCGTGTGGGAGGCGTCGAGCATCGCGAGCATCGCATTGACGACCGCGGCCAGCTCTTCCGGCGAGCGCGCCGCCTCGGCTTGCGGCCGATAGCGCTCACGCATCGCCTGCCAGTCGAGCCCATTTAGGTGCGGATCATAGAACCGGTCGCGCACCAGCTCCCACACCTCCTCGAAAGCCGGCCGGTCCGCTTCGCCCGAGCCCTGGCCGCGCAGCTGAAACTCCGACTGAGCGCTGGCCGGCCGCGCCCCGAAGGCGAGCGAGGCCGCCGCAAGAACGAGAATCTCCCTACGCGTTGCTTTCATGGGGCCCGCCGCTTTCGGCTCCTGAGGGTTGACGCGGCCTCGCTAGGCTGAAATCCTGGCCCATGTTTGACCGCGCCGCGTGGAAACGAGATGATCGGATCTCGCCGGACGCGGCTGCCGGCTCGTGGTTCGATTCGCATCGCTCGACCCGTCGAACCGATGGGTTCTGGCGCGCCGGGAGCGAGACATTGCGCAACGTCCTGGTTAACTTCGCCATCGGCTTGGTCGCTTGCGGTCTGGCGCTCTCGCCGCCCGGCTCGCTCGCCAGGGCGCCGGCGCGCCAGGCCCTGTGGCTGACCGTCCAGGCCTGCGTCGCCGATTTCAGGCTGGTCGGGGCCGCATTTCCCTGCCTGCTGGTCGATCTGAACGGCGGCGAAGAGCGAGGATACGTTATTTTGCGCGACCCTCTCGGTCCGCCGGACACAATTCTGGCGCCGACGCGCAAGGTGGCCGGGATCGAGGACCCGTGGCTGCGGTCGCGCGAGGCGCCGAACTATTTTGCCGCCGCCTGGCGCGCGCGGCCGCTCCTCAAAGGGCCCGGCGGCCAACCCCCTGCGCCGGACGATTTTGCGCTCGCAGTCAATTCCGCGCTCACCCGCAGCCAGGACCAATTTCACATCCACCTCGGTTGCCTGGCGCCAGCCGTCAAGCGGTGGCTGCCCGCCATCGCTCCCAAGCTGCCGGTCGGCGCCTGGACGCGCGTCGGCGTCGCCACTGCGGGCTCGTCGCTGTGGGCGCTGCGGACCGGGCGGGCGGACCCTCAGGACATCGAGCCGCTTCGCCTTGCGGCCGCAGCGATGGGCGGAAAGACGAACCTGGCGCGAATGACGATCCTCGTCACCGAGCTCCGGATCGCCGAAAGCGAGGAATCGATGATCCTCGTCTCGTACGCCGGAGGGTTCGGCCGCGCCTCGGCCGAAAGCATGCTCGATCCCGTCTGTTCAGCCGGGTCGCGCGCTTACCGCTCCAATTGACCCGTGTCGGGCGCTTCACTGCCGGCGCCCCGCTCGTCAGCCGGCCGAGGCGACGTGAAGGCGCCGGATCATGCAGGCGCGCCTGCGCCGGATTCGGCCACGCGACGCTTGAAGTCGCTTGCGCCGGCGACGATGAAGCTGTTTGCGTGCTCGTAGAGAAAACGGCAGCCTGCCGCGACGAACTCCGTCACGGTCTGGCTGACGACGTGCGTGCCCGGGGTTTTGCCTGCGGCGCGGATCGACGCGCTCGCCGTCTTCACCATCGCCTTCACCTCCGGATGATGCATCTGCGCGGCGTAGCCCATCGAATGGGACAGATCGTTGGGCCCGATGAAGAAGACGTCGATTCCCTCGACCGTCAGGAGCTCGGGCAGATTGGCGACGGCCTCGAGGGATTCGATCATCGCAACGATGACCTTGTCCTCGTGATCTTTGGGGCGGGCGTAGCGCACCGTTTCGACAATCTGGCGGGCCGCCGCCGCCGTCTCGACATGCGGCACCATGATGCCGCCCGCGCCTGCGTCCAGATAGCGGGTGATGAGGAACGGCGCGGCGCTTTCGGGCCGGACGATCGACTGGACGCCTGCCGCGCGCGCCGCGCGGCACATATCCTGCACCCCTTCGACCGTCGCGACGCCGTGCTCGCAATCGATGAAGACCCCGTCGAAGCCGAGGCCCGCGACGAACTCCGTCAGTGACGGCTAGGGATGGTCCGGATTGAGGACGACGACCACTTCGTCCCGCTTCAGCTTGTCCTTGAAGACGTTGGCCATCGGCGCGTCTCCTCAGCCGAGCCCGAGAGAGAAGACATGGCCTGCGCCGCGAGGAAGAGGAAAATAGCGCCACGACTCTCCCCAATCGGTCGAGGAAAAGACGCCGCCGTTCTTGCTCGCGCAATGGATCTGGCGTGGCAGGCGCGGGTTGGTCGCGATGGCGAAGACCGTGCTCTTCAGCCGGCCGGGCAGCGCGGCCGCGCCCCACGTCGCGCCGTCGTCGCGGCTCATGAACAGCGCGCCCTTGTCGCCGTCGAAGTCGTTGCCGGCCCCGATCAGGATCGTGTCCGGCTCACCCGGCGCATAGCCGATCGCGCGGGAGCCCTTCTCGCGCAGCGCGGGAACCGGCAGCTTTCGCCAATTCTCCCCGCGGTCTTCGCTCCTGAACGTCCCGACGCGGGTTGTCACGGTCACGCGCGTCGGCCGCGAGGGGCTGATGGCGACGCCGTGCAAGTCGACCGCGTCCTCGACGACATAGAGGCCGTCGATCGCCCCGCTCCATGTCTTTCCCCCGTCGATGCTTCTGAGAAGGCCGCCGATCTCGAGACTGAGATAGATGTCGGAGCCGGCGCCGCCGACCGCGATGCCGGTTATCCGCTTCGGCATGTCCGGCCCGGCGGTCACGGCGGGATAGGATGCGGGCAGCGCCATTCTCGTCCAGCTCCCGCCGTCGTCCGCGCTACGAAAGAGCGCCGCCGGCTCGTATCCGGCGAAGATGACGTCGGCGTCGCTCGGATCGCGCACGAGCGACCAGACCGCGAGCTCGGGCGCGGGCGCAGGAAGCCTTCGCCAGCTCCCGCCGCGGTCGTCGCTCAGGAAGATCCCGCTCTCGCATGCGATCAGCACGCGCTCCGGCCGCCGCGGATCGGTCAGGATCGCGCGGACTTCCGGCGGCGCGCCGAAGGATCCGTCGATCGTTCCCACGCGCCGTCGTCCGCCCTCCGATAGAGCCCGGCGCTGACGAAACGTCCCTCGTCCGTGTCGCCGGCCATGCCCGCGTACAGTGTCTGCGTCATCGGTCCTTCCCTGGCGTGTTACGCGGACGAATAGTCGATCGGCGGCGCGTCCTTCACCGCGACCGCAAAGGCAAGGCACCGGATCGATGCGTTGGGGCTGACGGGCTTAAGACTGTGGATGGCGTTCGGCGGAATCTTCACGAGGTCGCCCTGGCGGATCTCCCGCGTCTCGTTATCGATGGCCATCACCCCGCGACCCGACAGAACGTAGTAGAATTCGAAGGTCGGATGATGGTGGGGATGGACCTCGCCGCCGCCCATGACCTCGAATTCGCTCACCAGTTCGAGATGCCCGCCGAGCGTCTCGTCGCGCATTTCGCGCGGCTTGAACAGCCACCACACCGGCACCGTGCCTTGATGCTCCGGCGACGCCGGAACGTCTTCGATCGAACGGATGTCCATGACCGGCTCCCTGTTGATCTCGAAAGCGTTTCGGCGCGGCAGACGACGCCGCCGACGCCGATCCGGCTCACTTCACGTAGACGCGGTTGGCGATCGCGACGAAGTTGTCGACGTTGGCCGGCGTGACCAGCGTGAAGGGAATGAGCAGGTCTTTCGGCAGCCTCACGTCCTTGACCGCCAGATAGCAGCCCCAGACGCTGCCGCCGCCCTGCCCCTCCGGATCCTGAAACACGGTCGCCGCGAGCTCGCCCTTCTTGATCGCGGACAGCGTTTCCGGAAGTCCGTCGACCCCGGCCATCGGAATCTTGAGCCCGAACTGCTTCGCTGTCTGCAGGGCGCCGAGGATCATGTCGTCGTTGTTCGCGACGATGAAATCGTAGTTCTTGTTCTTGGTGAGAAGGCTCTCCGTCACGGCCTGCCCCTTGCCGCGATCATAGTCGGCGAATTGTTCGACGAACTCGATCTTTCCGCCGAGGCCGGCGCTGTTCAAATAGTTCTTCATCCCGTCGTTGCGCGCGATGTCGGTGATCTGGCCGGCGACGCCGCGCAGGTAGATTCCGCGAAGCTTGTCCTTGCCGGACTTCTTGTAGACCCCTTCGAGGAACTGGCCGAGCTTGACGCCGGAATCGGTCTGAGCCGATCCGACGAAGGTCACATAGTCGCCCCCGCTCGCCTTGCCGTTGAACTGGACGACAGGCACGCCCTTCTTGTTCGCCGCCTGGATCGAGGCCACCGAAGCGTCGAGACTCGCCGCCTCGAAAGCCGGGCAGTTGACGCCTTTCGAAAGCATGCTTTCGACGTTGTTGAGCTCCTTGTTGGTGTCATTCACGGCGTCGGCCTCGACGCAGTTGACGTCGAGCGCCTTGCAGGCGTTCTGGGCCGCCTTCTGCAGCGCAGCGACATAGGGAAAGGCGAGATTCTGGTACGAGATTCCGATCGTCATCTTCTCCTGCGCGCGTGCTCCGCTCGCCCCGGCCGCGAGAGCGGCGCCGATGATGACGGCTGTCGAGATGAAACGCTTCCTCATTTTCGGATCCTCCCTCAATTCAACAAGAACGGACACGATCGTCCTTCCTGGGCGTTCAGGGCGGCCTCACCACCCGTAAATCCTCATCCTGCGCCGCTTGCGCAGGACGCCGTCAAGCCAGACGGAAACGATGATGATGATGCCGACCGACATCTGCTGGATCGGCTGCGACACGTCGAGCATGACGAAGCCGTTGAAGAGAACGCCCATGATCAGCGCGCCGCGCCGCTTCCCGGTTGCCGCCGACGGCGTAGACATAGCGGCCGAACCGGCTGTAGCCGAGAACCAGCGAGGCCGTGCCGGCGACAAGCGCCAGGACGATCACGGGGACGGGAACGCCCAACAGCAGCGATCCCTGACCGACCACGCGATAGTAGGGCTGCAGATCGTAGATCGGATTGACCCTGTACCAGACAACAAAGCCGCGGAATGCGGTGAGAGTCCCGAGAGTGACGATCAGGGGATTGACCCCGGCGCCCGCGATCACCGCGCCGTTCAGCGCTCCGCCGAGCACCCCGACGACGATCGGGAGGAAGAAAGCGCAAGCGACGTTGGCCGGCGTCGGATCCCTCTGAGCGAACTGCCCCGAAACGGTTCCGGCGATCGCCAGTAGCGAGCCGACCGACAGGTCGATGCCGGCGGTGATAATGGTGAACGTCATCCCGATCGCGATGATGCCGATGACCGACACCTGCAGGAGGATCAGCGCCGCATTGTCCCAGGTGCGGAATTCCTCCACGCGCAACGAGAAATAGGCGATGAGCGCGATCAGCGCGAAATAGATGCCGTAGTCCCTGAGCATCGGGAGGCTGAAGCCGGAGATCCGGTTCGGGCCGGCGGCCGCGTCATCCGACATGGCGCGCTCCCGCTGCGAGCCCGACCAGAGACTCCTCGGTCGCCCGCTCGCGAGTCGCTTCGCCGACGAGCCTGCCTTCGCGCATCACGAGGATGCGGTCGCACATCCCCATGATCTCACTCAGTTCCGAAGAAATGAGGAGAACGCAGAGCCCCTCGCGCGCCAGACCTTCGATGACGCGGTGTACTTCGGCTTTCGCGACGACGTCGATGCCGCGCGTCGGCTCGTCGAGGATCAGGATCTTCGGTCCGGGCATCAGCGACCGACCGAGTACGACCTTCTGCTCGTTGCCGCCGGAGAGGGAACCGACCTCCTGTAAGGGCCCGCGAGCCCGTACGAGCAACCGCTTCAACAGGCCGAGAACCTCGGTCTTCTCCGCGGCGCGGTTGACGAAGCCGAGCGTCGTGAGCGAGGCCAAAGCGCTCAAGGACATGTTCGTGGAGATCGACAGCATCGTCGCGAGCCCCATCCGAAGCCGGTCCTCCGGAACCAGGGCGACGCCCGCCTTGAGCGCAGCTCCCGCCGAACGGATCGCTGACGTCTGCCCGTCGATGAGGATTTCGCCTTCATCCGCCGGCGCGAGACCGAACAGCGCCTCGGCGAGCTCGGACCGTCCCGCGCCGACTATGCCATACAGCCCAACGATCTCGCCCGCGCGCAGGGCGAAGGTGACCGGACCGAACGCCCCCTCGCGGCGCAGATCGCGGTCCTCAAGCCGCGTTGCGCCGGGCGTTGCGGGCGCATGCGGGAAGAGCGAGGACAGGTCGCGCCCGACCATAGCGCGGACGAGGCCCTGCTCCGTCCACTCGCTTGTCGCGGCGGTCGCCACCTTGCGGCCGTCGCGCATGACAGTTATGCGGTCGGCGATCGCGCAGACTTCATCGAGCTTGTGCGAGATGTAGACGATCGCCGCGCCTCGCGCGGCAAGCCGGCGAACGACCACAAAGAGCTCGCGCACCTCGCTTATTGTCAGCGAAGACGTCGGCTCATCGAGAATCAGCACACGCGGCGCGAAAGCCACCCCCTTCACGATCTCCACGAGTTGCCTCTGGGCGATGCTGAGGTTCCCGACCTTGGCGGTCGGCGGCAGGTCGACGCCGCACCCGAGGAGCGCGGCCCGCGCCTCCCGGTTCATCTGCGGAAAGCTGACCGCGCCGGGAACGCGTCCGCGCGGCTCCCGCCCGAGAAAGACGTTTTCGGCGATGGTGAACTCGGGAAGAAGGCTCAGCTCCTGATGAACGAGCGCGATCCCTTCGCGGCGGGCGTGCGCGGGGCTCGCGATGTCGACACGGCGGCCGTCGATCGAGATCGCGCCTTCGTAATCGTCGAAGAAGCCGGCGAGCACGCGCATCAGCGTCGACTTGCCGGCGCCATTCTCGCCGATCAGGCCATGAACCTCGGCCCCGTTCAGATCGAGGTCGATGCCGTCGACCGCGCGCGTGGCCCCGAAGCGCATCGCGATGGCGCGGAGCGAACCGAACTCTCGCCGGCATGCGACGCCGGGGGGTCGGAATGGAGAGGCTCAGCGCTCACGAGGGTCCCCGAAAGCTAAGCTCCGAGGTTCGTCACACTAGCAGGTCCAGACGGATTGTCAACAATCTTTTTTGCGCTAACGGCTCGATCCCTGTGATATATGGGTTATTCGGAGTGATTTGGAAATCTTTATGGCTCAATTCGCGTTAGGTTGACATGGCCATTTGAGCTCCTCCGCCGATGGCGGCATTGAGGCATGTTCGGGGCGTGGGATTGTGCTTGAGGCCGGCGAGGTGGAACCACCTGAGGTAGCTGTCGAGGTATTTTGTGGCGATGCCGCGATGGGGGCGCAGGAAGGTTTTGAGGCTCTCGTGGCGACTGTTGACGGTCTGGATGTGTAATTCGCCGCGGACACGTTCGCCGTTCGACTGGTTGAGCGCTTCATGGCTGACGCCGAGGGCGGCGGCGCAAGGCGGGTAGACGTTATTGCCGTCGGTGACGAGCAAGGCGTCCTTACCCAGAACGGGCGCCAGCACCGGCTTGATGGTCTGGACGGTCACGGCCGAGAGGACGGCGCTGATGGTGGCGCCGCTCCGGTCGGCGGCCACTAGGATCGGCGTCTGTTCGTCCGAAAGGCCGCGCTTGGCTGCCTTTCCGCCCCGCCTGCGAGCCTTGCGCCCGAGGCGACGCTCGCCCTTACGGCTTGATAATATGTAGGTTTCATCGACTTCGACGATGCCGCTCAACAGGCGCGTGGGGTTCTTGGCGGCGCGCAGGAAGCGATGTCGCCAGCGGAACGCCGTGCTCACAGCCACCCCGCACCGCTCGGCCGAGGCGGCCACCGTCTCGCCCTCGCTCAACGACTGACCAAAATCAAGCCAGCGTTCCTTCTTGCGCAATTGGGCCAGCGGCGTTCCGGTCAGCGCGTTGAAGCTTCTGCGGCAATCCTTGCAGCGGAAACGGCGCAGGCCGTCGGCTTGGCCCCCGCCCACCGACGCCCCGCTGCAGTGCGGACAGCGACGCGCCTCGCCCAAGCGCTCCTCGATCGCCGCCGCCACCGCCGCTCTGGGCTGCCGGCCGGCCAGCACCGCCTCGAGCTCTTGGCGCTGCTTCGCCGTCAGACCGTCGATCTCCGCCAGCCACGCTCGAAACATCCCCTGATCCATCGCAAACCCCTGTCAATCCATAATAAATCGTAGCACAAACAGGCGTGTCAATCAAACGCTAATTGAGCCATCTTTATATACAATCGTCGACGATCGCTGGTTGTCGCAAATGACCGACCTCACCAATTCTCAGCTGGCGCTCGGGTCCAAGGACCAACCGGATCCGGCGGCCGAACTGATCGCCCGCGCGATCGAGCAGGACATCTTCGGCGGCCGTCTGCGGCCCGGCGAAAAGCTTCACGAGGAAGACCTCGCCGAGCGGTTCGGCGCTTCGCGCCATCACGTTCGCGAAGCGCTTGTGCGTCTCGTTCGGGCGGGAATCATCGTCAAGGAGCGGAACAAGGGCGCGTCGGTGCGCCGCTTCTCGGTCGACGAAGTGCGGCAGATCTACGAGATCCGCGAAATCCTGCAGCGCCAGGCGGCGCTTCGCATCCCGCTGCCGGCGGAGGCCGCGACCATTCAGAGGCTCGAGCGGGTCAACGAGGCGTTCAATTCCGCCATCGCGGCCGGAGATTTTCAGCGCATGCACGAATTTAACGACCGGTTTCACACCGAGCTCTTTCGATTGTGCAACAACGATCTCCTCGTCTCGCTGATCAAGACTTACATGGATCTGACCTACGCCGTCCGGGGCGCGGCCTTCGCCAATCCCAAGAATCTGGAAAAATCCCGAACCCAGCACCGGATCATGATCGAGTTGCTGTCCGGCTCGGATTCCTGGGCGCTGGCGCAGATCTCCGTCGACCATATCCAGATCACCAAGGACCAGTACCTCGCCGCGATCGGCGGAGAGCGCAAATCCGCCCGACGCGAGCTCGAGCCGGAGTGACGCCGAGGGGCGACCTGGAGCAAACTTGAGGTCGACAAAGCTTTCCCCGCCGTCCGGGGGGCCGTTGTCGACGCGAAGCGGACGGCCGGAGTCGACGTGAAGCGGCCGTCCGCGTCTAGCGTCAGCAATGGTGATTTGGTTGCTTTCGCGATAGCTGGGGTCGCTGTCCCGAGACATCTGTTCGCCGGCATCCTGCGCTTGATTTGGGAATTTGCGGCAGAGCGTCATTTTGTCCTCGTGACTTTTCTCTGCGTCCGGCTAACACTTGAGGTTGGTCGGCATTCTCAGAAACGCGGGGGCGCATGAGCGGCTTCGCCGATCAGTTTTGGGTCATCGTTTCGACGACCGATCCGACAGGGCGCTGCACCCATTTCGACGAGCAGTGGCGCGCCTTCACGGGGCAGAACGTGAAAGAGGCGCGGGATTACGGTCAGCTCTGCTCGGGCGGCGCCAGCCACATCTATTGCCTTCGAGATTGCGCCTTGATCCATCGGCTTCGCCCCGCAGTCCTTCGGTTCGTCGAGTCACAGACAAGGCCAAGCGTAAGCCCCCCGCAGCCGGCGCCAGGAGGGCGCCCCGCCCGTTCTCCTGCAAATACCAGCGGCTCATTGCGTCAGTTCGTCGAGCAATGTCTTTGCCTGCTTCAGGTCGAGCGTGTCGAAGCCCTGGGTGAACCAGCCATAGACAGGAGTTAAATTCTTACCTGAGGGATCATAGACAAGACGAGTCGAACATTGTCATTGGGGCGCGGCGCGATCAAGCTGCAGCCAAGAGATCGACGACGCGTTGGATGGCGGTGTCGGCGCGGTGATAGGCGGCTTCGAGCCGGCTGTCTGGACGGTGTTGCGGGTCCGGCCGGTGATGGAAGCGGCTGTTGGCGAGGGGGCCGCACAGGCGCTTGTGGAAGAAGAGGAAGAGGAGGGCGACTTGGACGCCCTTGGGTGAGAGCCGGTAGGCGTAGCGCGAGCCGTCGCGCTCGATCAGGCCGTGTCCCTTGAGCTTGCGCAAGTCGTAGCGGAGCTGGTTCAGGCGGTAGGTCTTCTCAGAGAGGTCGAAGGTGTCGAGGACGGCTTGATGGATCTGCCGGGCCGTCCAGCCGCCGATCTGAGGACCGCCATGCAGGAGGACCTCGAACAGGCGGATGATGCGCGGCTCGTGGATCTTGAGGCCGGGATAACGCACCGCGCCGATCGTGATCGGATGGGCGAGGCGCTGCAGCAGCGGGAAATCGACATGCACGTTGAGCCACTCGGCCTGGAAGCCGGCGAAGCGATCCGTGATCAGCTGGAAGGTGGTCCGCACGGCATCGAGATGGTCGAGCCCCTTAAGCAGGCCGAAGTCGGTGAGATTGTTGGAGACCAATTCGTTGCGCAGAAAGGTCAGGAACTTCTCATACTGTTTGAGGAAGCCGCTCTTGAAGTAGGCGCGGAAGACATGATGGCCGTGCTCGATCTGGTCGATGACCGTGGCCAGCTTGCCATGCATCCGGCGACTGACCCGCTTGCCGAAGATCGTGGCGATCTTGTCGGCGCTGAGCCGCCACAGGCCGAGTTCGCAGCTGCGCTCGAATAGCTTGTGGATGGGAAAGTGACGCCTGAAGATGAAGTTGCGGCAGTACTCGATCTGGGAGATGGCGTAGAAGCGTGACAGGTTGAGCTTGGCGCGCTCCTTCTTTGAGAACTTCGGTCCGAGGATCAGGGTCCAGTAGTCGAGGCGGCGGCGAATGATCTCTGGGCTCAGCCGGTCGGCCGACGCCTGCAGCGCCGCTGCATCGTCGACGGCGAGGAAAGCGTTGTCATGCTTGCGGAAGCCGATCCCCGCCCGCTTCAGCTCCTGCTCGATGAAGCTGTGGCCGTTGAGATAGTAGGCGGTCTGGAAAGGGAAGAAGGAAGCCACCCGCACAACCATCGGTCCGAGCGCCTCGTCGCGGACATAGAAGTAGTAATGCGTGAAGCGGCTGCGCTGGTGCGCGACGATGCGGTAGTGCGGGTCCTTGGCCGGGTACTTCGGCAGGCTGATGCGGAAGGTCGGCCCTTGCTCCATGCTCTTGAAGATGAAGTAGACACCGTAGGCATTGCGCTTCTCCATGCGGCGCAGCCAGGGCAGCACGTGGTCCTCCTTGCGTGCCCCCTTCTCGGCCCATTCGATCGGGATCGCGTGATTGCGCGCGTAGGCTTCCACCCAATTCTGGTAATCGGCCGTCCGCTGGCTCAGCGCCTCCTTGCTGACCTCCGCCACCCCGACGATCTCACGGAAGAAGTGGACGACCAGCTCGGGCCGCGACAGCGCCGTCAGATAGCCGCGAATGACAATCCGGTCGAAGCAGTGATAGACGAAGACCAAGAAGTCGCCGAACAGCTTGGTGAACAAATCCATGGCAGCCCCCTCGATACCCGGCAGGGATCGAAAGGCGATCCGGCGTCGACCGGGCAAACAGATGGTGGAGGGGAAGAGCTTTCGCCTCGCCGACGAGGTCCGCTACATCCAGCGTCGGGCGGCTGACCGCCATGGGCGCGTCGTCACTGTTGGTCAGCTGGTCCTGTTCTCTACCGAAACCGGCGACGCCTGGCTGCTCGACCCGTCCGATCAACTCGCCGCAAGGCTGGCCCGCGACGGCGACCCGGAACCCGTCCACATCGAAGAAAATGATACCTCCTTCGTCATCGATTGGAAGGGCAACTATCGCATCGAGGGACCCGCCTTCATCTATTCCGATCGCCAGACCCGGCGCGTCTCAACCATCCTCGGATACCCCACGCACCTGCTCGCGCCACCGTCCTGAAATTTCAAATATCTTTGGCTAGAATTTCGCGGGCATGCTGCCGCCTACCCTGAGCCCGCAAGAGCCGCGCCATGCTCATCGCCGCCCGGAGTTCCCACGATTTTGTCTGTTGCTTCCGCGCAACCTCAAGCGCACGCGCGAAATAAGTCTCCGCCTTGGCCGCATCGGGCTCCGGCGAAAGCAATAAAATCTCTCCGGCAATGCGATTGATCTCGGCCTCGCACCAGCTCTCCTTCGTTGTCTCCACCGCGGTCATCGCTTGGCGAATGTTGGCCCAGGCCTGATTGAATTGACCGATTTCCGCGTTGGCCAGCGCCAGATATGACGAAAACAGAGGCGTCCACATCGTGTTTCCTGTCGACCGAATTGCCGCGATGCCGGACGCGATGTTTTGAACCGCTTCCGCGGCTCTTCCGGTCAGGGCCGATACGCAACCTCTTTGCGCCAACCCCCATCCGCCCCAGAATACCGACCCGATCTGATCCTTTAATATGTTGAATTCATCGATGAGCGCATTTGCCTCCGCGAAATGACCGCAATAGGCGTGCTGGAAAACGCTGAAGTTCAGCACGTAGGTCAATGTTGCTGAGTGAGCGCTATCACGCGCAATTTTGAGCGCCTCCTCAGTGTCCGCGAGTGCGGCCTCGGGATAGCCGAGCAGCAACACAGCCATCGATTTCCAGGCCAAAATCGAGGCGCCGACGTGTTGCCCGAAGCGCGTCGCTAGATCACGATGTCCGGCAGGATCGTAGAGCGCGATCGCTCGATCGAGATGCGCTCGCCCCTCTGCGATATCCCCAGTATGGAGCAGGGACAGACCTATGAGGCGATGCGCGACCATGAGCGGACCCGTCGCGCTCTGTCTTTCCGCCAGCGCCAGAAATTGGATGGCAAGCTCACACATCACGTCACCGTTGAACGCGACGAGGTTCGCGACCCACAAGCCGTAAAGGACGGAGAACAACAACAGCGGATCTTCAGAAGGCTCTCCGAGAGCCTCGGATTGTTCGATCAAGAGGCGCGCGCGCTCGACCGCTGCTCTCGTTTCCGGCGCCGCGTACCCGCGGACATGTAGGAGCGGGGTTATAAGCTCCACCTGAAGCTTGATCTCATCGCGGCGCAGTGCGGGTGTGCTTGGCAAGGTCGCGATCAGGTCGAGCGCGCGTCTGAGCTGTTCCGCGGCTTCGACCAGGGCCGAACGCTGCGCCGATCGCCGCCCGGCTTTCCCCCAAAGCGCCGCCGCTCTTTCGATCTCACCCGCCTCGGCGCAGTGACGCGCTAGCAGCTCGGGCTTGTTCTCGGCGATCTCGTTGAACTTGCTCTCGAGGGCTTCGGCAATTCGAGCATGAAGGTGGCGTCTCGGCTCGCGCAGCAGAAGGCCATAAGCCGCGTCTTGCACTAGGGCATGTTTGAACAAATAAATTGCGTCTGGCGGCACGCCTTGCTGGAATAGCAGCCCCGCTCGAATGAGTCCGTTGAGCTGCATTTCCAGTTTCGCCTCCGGCCTGCACGCCACTGCAGCCAGGAGCTCGTGGGAGAATTCTCGGCCGATAGCCGCCCCGATCTGCGCGAGTTCTTTGGCGGGGCCCAGTCGGTCAAGCCGCGCCATCAGCGATGCATGCAAACTCGGGGGGACGGCCATCGTCGGAGAGGGAACCAAAGCCGCGGTCCGCCGGGCCTTATCCTCGGACGCCGTCTCCAGCACCGCTTTTGTCATCTCTTCCACGAACAGCGGAACCCCGTCTGTGCGCTCGATGATGTCCTGGCGGATGGTCGCGGGCAGCGGATTGTTGCCGATGATCTGGTCTATCATGACTTCGACTTGAGTTGGCGCCAGCCGAGTGAGGGTGACGGTTGTGATGTGCGCCTGTTCGATCCAAGGCGGCTCGAATTCAGGCCGGAAGGTCACAATCAGCAGTACGCGATGGCTCACAATATTGCTCACCAGCCGACCCAACAGTTCCAGGCTCGTGGGGTCCGCCCAATGTGCATCCTCGAAGACCATCAGCACCGGAGCAGAGCTTGACAGGATTTCCAGTTGCCTGATGAGCGCGTCCATTGTTCTTTGCCGCCGCTGCCGCGGGGCGAGCTCCAGCACCGGATAGCGCCCATCGTTCGGCAGCGACAACATTTCGGCGAGGAGCGCGGAGTCTTCAGCCGACGTCGAAGACTGTCGCAGGAGCGCATCGAGCTTGTCGAGCTTCGCGCGCGGCGGGTCATCGTGCGCCAGTCCAGCAGCACGTTCCATCTGGCCGATGATTGGATGAAACGCACTGTCGGTGTGCTGCGGGGAGCAGAAATAGCGCAAACGTGTATGCGGCTCGGGAGCAACGGCTTCCAGCAGCGCCGCCGTCAGCCGCGACTTGCCGATGCCGGCCTCGCCGGAAAGGAGCGCCACCTGGCCTTCGCCGGACTTTGCTGTCGCCCAGACCCGCCGCAGCAGTTCGAATTCTTCTTCCCGCCCGACCAGCGCAGTCAGGCCGCTCGAATGCAGCGCCTCGAAGCGGCCTTCCGCCGAACCCGTCCACAGCGCCGCATAGGCCCGCAGCTGACCGGCGATGCCCTTGAGGTCTTTGGCGCCGAGGTCCTCAAGCTCGAACAGATTGCCGAGCAGTTTTCGCGTCCCCTCGGCGATCACCACCATGTTCGGCTCGGCGATGCCTTGCAGGCGCGCCGCGAGGTTGGGCGTCTCGCCGACGATGCCGCGCTCCCGCGCTTCCCCCGATCCGACGAGATCGCCGACGACGACGAGCCCGGTCGCGATCCCGATTCTCACGTGCAGGGGCGAGCCAGCCGCGGTGACGAGTTTCGGCGCCGCCTCCACAATGGCCAATCCCGCCTGAACGGCGCGTTCCGCGTCATGTTCGTGCGCCTGAGGATAGCCGAAATAGGCGAGCACGCCGTCGCCCATATATTTGGCGACGAAACCGCCGTTACGCTCGATCCAACCCGCGCAGCAGCGATGATAGGCGCCGATGATCCCCCGTAAGTCCTCGGGATCGAGCCGCCCGGAAAGCGCGGTCGAGCCGACAAGATCGCAAAACATGACCGTGAGCTGGCGGCGCTCCGCGGCGTCGGCTACTGGCGAAATCAGAGTGGCGGCAGCTTGAAGCGGGGGCGCGGGGCCGGAGAGCGCTGCGGCGGCCTTCAGCAGTCGCTTGCGGTGCCCTAAACACACGCCGATCTTTTCGAGGTCACCGTCCGTCCTCGGCGTCGATGTCATTCTCGCGAAATAGCGTTTGGTACTGCTCGAGACCCAGGCCCCGCAGCCAAACCGCGACATCCATCATCGTTTCCTTGGACCACCCAAGCTCGATGATGGTCTCACGGAGACGAGGTGTCCATAGGATCGATTTGACCCATTCCCACGCCGTCGGTGAATGGACCCGGACGTGCGGATTTCCCGCATCCGGTTCTTCACGGGAGAGTTTCGCTCGTGACTCGCCTGTCGAGAAGCGCACGGAGGTGATGATGTCCCCGCCGTCGTCCTCGCCAGTTCGGCTATCCGTTGTCGTTTCGTGGACAGGTTCGCGGAGCCCAAGGTCTCCTCCCGTGTTTCCCGGCAACGGCTCTCACCCGGACGTGCAGCTTTCCCGCATCCGGTTCTTCACGGAAGAGGCCGCTATTTGCGCGTTGCCGCCACCGGTATGAAAGAACTCTCGGCGCGCGCGACAAGCCAGCCCGACTCGAAACTCATCCCCATGGCGGGGTCTCAACGGCATCGTTCTTGTCAAAGCGGTCCGGTGCATACAGTCTCAGTTGGAGTGGAGCTGTCATCCGGCGAATGCCGGCTCTGCGAGCTCTAATTGGGGGCTGCCGCCATGGCCGATGCGCCGTTTATCGTTGTCGAAGCCCTCTATCCCGGCCTAACGCAGCTCGATTTCACCGGGCCACATACGATTTTCTCGCGCATTCCGGGCGCCGAAGTCATCGTCGCCTCGGAGGCCGGGGGGCCGATAGAGAGCGACGACCGGCTCACCTTCGCGGGGACGAAGCGCATGGCCGATATCGCGCGCTGCGACCTACTGTTCATCCCCGGTGGCCTCGCGTCGACCGACGTGATCAACGATCTCGCGTTCATGGCCGAGTTCAAGCGGCTGGCGGCGGGCGCGCATTATCTGACCTCCGTCTGCACGGGCTCGCTTGTGCTGGGGGCGGCGGGGCTATTGAAAGGAAAGCGCGCCGCCTGCCACTGGGCCTGGCGCGATATGCTGCCGCTGTTCGGCGCCATCCCGGACGCGCGGCGGGTCGTGCGCGACGGCAATGTCATCACGGGCGGCGGGGTCACGGCGGGCATCGACTTCGCCCTAGGAGCCTGTCTGCTTAATCCCGGCGCGATGGGATTTGAACCGCCGACGCCGGTCGGAGAGCCGGATGCAGCAGATGCGCACATCCGATTTGATGTAAAGGCGGAAGCTTTCCCGCCATCCTTGGTTGCCCGTTTCCGGGGTGGCGAAGCTCACCCCGTTGCGAGTGCGGCCAGGGGCGGAGTCCGCCCCTGAGCGAGCTTCAGGATGTTGTGGGCGAGGCAGACGAGGCCCCATTCGTTGGCGACCTTCTCGACGCCGCGCAAGAGGAACTGACGGAAGCTGCGCGCTTGCTTGATCTGTCCGAACACCGGCTCGGGCAGCTGCTTTCTTAGGCGGTAGGGGCTGGCGTGCCCGCCGGCCCTGATTTTTTCGCGCATGGCGGCGACGCGCGCGCCGCCGCCTTCTCCTTCCCCGGCATGCTTGGCCCGCCCCGGCGCGTTATAGGCGTCGATCTCGCGTTGCTCCAGCGCCGCAAGGTTGGCGTCGGAGCAATAGCCGGCGTCAGCCGACAGTTGCGTGGGCTTCTTGCCCAGATTGGCTTCGATCGCCTCGGCCATCGGCGTCAATTGGTGCTGATCGCTCTGCTTCGCGTCGAGCCCGTGGGCGACGATCACCTGGGCCGTCGCGTCGACCGCCGCCTGCGCATTGTAGCCCTGGATGAAGCCGTCCTTGGTTTTCATGATGCGGCTTTCGGGATCGGTGAAATTCTTCTGTGCTTTGGGATCGGGCTCGGCGGATGGCGGGGCGGCGGGCTTTCCCGGTTTCTTGCGGCCTTCTGTCTTTCGCCGTTCCTCGGCCTCAGCCTGCGCTTGGGCCTTGGCCGCCGCGGCCGCTTTCGCCTCGGCCTCCAATTCGGCCTTCGCCGCCCGGATCTTCTCGGCGCGTCTCTTCTTGTCGGCGACCCACTTCGGCAGCTCCTCGCCGCTCTTGTCGCGGCCAAAGGCCTTGTCCTCCTCGGCGTCCGCAGCCTCGGCGGCGCTCAGCCATCGCTCAACCTCTGCCTCGAGCTCCGCCGCACGCTTGTCCATGCGCTCGTAGCTCATCGCCTTGTGCTTGGAGGCGTTCGCCTTGATCTTGGTTCCGTCGAGCGCGACATGGCCGAGCTTCGCCAACCCCGCCTGTTCGCACAGCTTGAGAACCTGCCCGAACAGGCCGGCGAGCGCCTTCAAGTGGCGCTTGCGGAAGTCGGAGACGGTGCGAAAATCCGGCGGATCGAGCCCGACAATGCTCATGAAGTCGACCCGCTCGCGCGCCGCCTTGGCGATCCGGCGCGACGAGTAGACGCCGTTGCAATAGGCGTAAAGCAACAGCCCCGTCATCATCGCCGGGTCAAACGGCGGCTGCCCGCGCTCGCTCGCGTAACCGGCTTCGATCTCACGAAGGTCGAGAGGCTCGAGCACAAGCGCCAAAACAAAGCGAGCCAAGTGGTCCTCGCCGACAAAATCCGGCACGCTCGGCGGCAACAACAGCGGCTGATCGATCGTCCAAGGGCGGAAAGTCTTGCTCATAAGCAAACAAAATCCAATTCGCGCCAACGCCGCCACTGAAATCCGCTATTTCTCGGACAGGCTCCTAGTACAGCAATTCCTTGATTCTGCGCATATTGCATTGGATTCCCGAGAGACGGGCAGACGCTTCTCGGAAGCCTGCGCCAGGCGCGGTCTGGACAAAAAAGCAAAAGCGGCGCCAATTCCCGGAGGGTTGCGGCTCCGCCCCCAAGATCATGCGGCGCCGACCCCAAGAGGATGCGGCGCCGAGCCCGAACTCTTACAAGAGCCGCCCATTGCCGTTTTGAGCCTTTTCAAGGGCTTGGCCGTCGCAAGCGGAGAAAATTCGCGCCTGCCCCGACGCGCGATAGACACTGTACATGGGTTATATCTCCTCGGCTCGAAATTCGGGCGATCCGGCGTTCTGTTCTCTATTTGTACCAGAATATTTGATAATCCGCAAGAAGACGCCGCAGAAAATTTTGCCGACGCCCTCCGCCGTCCCAGCAAGAGCGCAATTCCTCCGGTGGGCGCCGCCGCTGCCGCAAGCAAGCGCAACGGCGTCATCATCCGGCCGCACGGCGCGCATTGCGGCAAGAGGAATCAGGGAGACGGCGATCGGGAACAGGAAGTTTTTTCGGGTGAACAGGGAATTGATTCGAGAGAACAGGCAGTCTGGCGCGACAGAACAGCGGTCGCCGCATCCTTTTGGCCTCGCAGCGCGGAGGCCGTCCCGAGCGGCTCGAAGCGCTGATCCGCGAAGGCGAGGCGCTCGGGCTCGATGAGGCGACAGATATGATTCGAACTTCAGAAACGCTGAACTAGTCGTCGCGGCGGAGCTCTCAGGCGAAGCGCTCGCGCAGACCGTGCAGCTCAATATCGAATATGCCCCCGCGCCGCCATTCGAACTCGGGTCGGCCGGAGACCGCGACGGCCGAGGCGTTGGCGATGTCGCGAGCGCGCTACGCAAAACTTCTGCCAGGGCGGCTAGAGGGCGCGCGCGCGGCGGCCGCGAGACTGTCCGTGGCATAGTTGGCGGCTCGCTTCCGCTCAGCCTTAGGCGCTGCGCCTGGCGCGCCCGCCCGCATCCAGCACGGCCGCGGACTTCAATACGAAGCAGAGTTGATTCCTCTGGAGAGGGCATTTGGGTCGATTGTGCCCGTTCGCCACGTCGTCGGCGAACGACCGCTGTTTTGCGCATTGTCGTCGTCGAGATGCGCGGTATCGAAGGTTCCCCCAGCTACTGATCCAACCGCCCTGCTGCGACGGAGGCGCTCTGGTCGTCCGGTCTGTCAAAGGACATCCCCCACTCCCGAATCCAACGGCGCGTCGCGCGTGCTCAAATCTCGAATTCGACGCCGATCTCCATGATTTGCGCGCCCGGAATCTTGAAGTAGGCGCCCGGACGCTGGGCGTTGTGGTGCATGAAGGCGAAGATCGCCTCGCGCCATCGGGGCAAGCCGGGGCGGCGCCCGGAGGGGATGATCGTCTCATGACCGGTATAGGCTGGCGAATCTCCAGCCGAACCGCGTCCATGACCTCCTCGCCCTTGCGCCAGGTCAGCATGAGGAACGAGATGACGAAGGCGATCAGCAGCGGGAACCAGCCGCCGTCGAAGAGCTTGGTCGAGGTCGAGGCGAAGAAGAGCAGGTCGAGCGCGAGAAGGCTGCCGTTGATCAGCGGATTGTGCTTCCAGTGCAGCGCAACGAAGGTCGCCATAAGCGTGGTGATCACCATCAAGAGCGACACAGCGATGCCGAACGCGCCGGCCAGCGCGTCCGACGAGCGGAAGCCGATCACGGCCGTGAGCGTGCCGGCGGCCAGCGCCCAGTTGACGAAAGGGACATAGATCTGGCCAATCTCGCGGCCCTCGGTATGGACCACTTTCATGTCTGGATGGCGTTTTGCGAAGGTGCGGAGTGGAGCGGATTTGCATGGTCCCACACGCCGCAGTCTCTTGTTCCGCCGCAAACTGCCGCCGCCAGCGATACAGAAGACTCGCCTCGACCCCTGCGCTGCGCGCCACCTCGGTCACCACGGCACCCGGCTCGTCCATCGCCGCGACGAGCCGAGCCTTCTCCGCCGCGCTCCAGCGCCGGCGGCGTTCGACCGACGTGATAACCTCATTCCGATCCATGGCCATGTGGCTAACGTCGTGCTAGCCACAGGTCCTACGCCGATCCCCCAACCTCACAAGGCGGCGCCTCTCGGACGCGTACGTTGGGTCTCCAACGGTCGGGGAAAGCTCGGTGCGGGTCTGCGGTCGCCACCACGTTGTCGCAGTCCTGCAAGTGTCACTGAATCGAAGTCCCGACGCGCGCCCGCGCAGGACGAACTTTTGGAGCATCGCCTGCGGCCCTGCCTGTGGCCGGGCGCCGGCTCCGTCATGCAGGGACGGAAATGCGCACCGGCAACTCCGTGAAGCCGTGCACGAAGGACGAATAGACCCGTTTCGGCTCGCCGACGGCCTCGATCTTCCAGAAGCGCTGCAGGATTTCCTCCCACAGGATCTTCAATTGCATCTCCGCGAGGCTCTTGCCGACGCAGCGGTGAATGCCGAAACCGAACGAGAGATGCTGGCGCGGGCGGGGACGGTCGACGATAAAGCGATCGGGATCGTCGATCGCCTCTTCGTCGCGATTGCCGGAGATGTACCACATGGCGATCTTGTCGCCCTTGCGAATGGCTTGGCCGCCGATCTCCGCGTCCTCGAGCGCGCGGCGCATATAGGCGATCGGGGTCTGGTAGCGGATGATTTCCGGAACCATGGAATCGATCAACTCGGGCTTTGCGCGCAGCTTGGCGAACTCGCCGGGATTCTGGCTCAGGAACAGCACGCCCCCACTCATCGAATTGCGTGTCGTGTCGTTGCCGCCGACGATCAGAAGGACGATGTTGCCGAGAAATTCGCGCGCGCTCATGTTTCGGGTCGCCTCGCCGTGCGCGAGCATGGAAATGAGGTCAGAACGCGGCTCCGCGTTGACCCGTTCGTTCCACAGATTCATGAAATACCCGAGGCACTCGCGGAAGATCTCCTCGCGCTGCTCCTCGGTTTCGATGAGGCCGCCCGGATGGGGAACCGCGGTCGAGACGTCAGACCAGTAGCTCAGCTTGCGTCGATCCTCGAACGGGAACCACAAATTGGGGGCTACCGGCAGCAATCTCGCGACTATCTCCTTGTTTTTCGACAGGCTTTATGAAACGCCAGTCGACATCCTGACGCCGCAAGGCCGGGTTTTTGTCCTTGGAGAAGCCAGCGTCGGGTTGCGTGCGCAGGGGCGTCTCCGGGAAGCGCTGCCGCCGATGCGCGCGGCTCTACGCATGTATGAAGCCATGCAAAGTTGGACATGGGCGGCAGTTGCCGCCTCAAATCTGAGCCAAACGGAACTGGTTGTTGGTGACGTCGACGCCGCCAAAGTGACAGCGAAAAAATCGGTCACTCTTGCGGACTGCGCTGGCAATGCATTGCAGAAGATACACAATCTAACAACCTACGCCGACGCGCTTCACGCCGCCGGCGAGTTGAAAAAAGCGGAGGGTCTATTCGCCGACGCCGAGGGCCGGCAGGGAGAGCGGCAGCCGCAATTCCCATTACTGTTTGGCGTTCCAGGATATTGTTATTGGGATCTACTACTGACGCAGGAGAAGGCCGCCGAGGCGCGTGATCGGGCGGCGCGGAACTTGCCGGATGCGCGCCAATATCGCAATTTGGTCGATCTCGCACAGACTAAATTGGCCCTCGGTCGCGCCCTTCTCGCACTGGCATCGCCAAAGGGTGGACGCGCCCCTTCCTTTGAGACCGCAAGCGAAGCCGCACGCGCCGCCGACGCGATGCTTGATGAGGCGGTCGAAGTCCTGCGCGCCTCCGGCGAACGTGTGTGGGTTGCGCGCGGCGTACTGGCCCGCGCAGCCTTCCGCCGCGCCGTCGGCGACTGGGACGGTGCGTGGCGCGATCTCGACGAGGTTGACGAAACCGCCACGCTTGGCCCAATGCGTCTCCACTTCTGCGATCTTGCGCTTGAGCGCGCGCGGCTCGCGCTGGCTCGGCGCGAAGCCTTCGCGCCGCTGAACGGCCTCGTCGATGAGGGCCGCCCCCCGCCGTCGCCCGCTCTGCCCGACGCGGCCGAGGTGACTCGGCTCGCGGAGGAAGCGCGCAAACAGCTCGACGCGGCGCGCAAGCTCATCGCGGATTGCGGATATCACCGCCGCGACGAAGAACTCGCCGAACTCGACGACGTCGCCGCCGGTCGTCGCCGCTTCGCCGATTTGCCCGCGCGCGTCTGAGGCGCGCCACGGCCACGACCTCCGCGGTCGTCGTCAATTCCGGCCAAGGTCGTGCACATGGTGCCGCGGGACGTGGCCTCCGTCGCGGACATCCTCATCACCATCGAACGCTGCGCCAATGGGAACTTTCGCTTCGGGTCGACTTAACCCGTTCGCCGAGCCCTCGGCGAACGACCGGTATTTGCGCGGAGCAGACGGCCGGAGTTGACGTGAAGCGGTCATTCGGATCGCGGCCGTGGACGCGCAGTGAGGGTAGCTCGCCGGCCCAACAGCCAATCAATTTGAGGGTGAGGCGCGGTTGCGCGAAATCGCGACTGCTACGTCAAGCGCCTCAACAAGCGCCCACCGCGCGTCCACGTCGGCGCCAGCTTCCTCGAGACTGTGTGGGATTGCCCGTCGGGGCGGCGGCGAGCGCGGCGTCGAGTTCCGGGAATAGTGATCCGCGATCCTGAGGATGAAGGCGGCTCGTCAAATTGCTCGTTGGTCGAAATGTTCGGTCATCAGACGGCCCCTCACGCCAAGCATCGAAGGCCACCAGACGACGGCGCAGGGCCGAGCGGAGGAGCCGCGATGTACTATCCGACCGTCACCTCTGAATGCGGAATGAACTTCGCGCCCACCAAGATCGAGTATGCGGAATGAGACGCCTCGCGGGGCCAGCCTACGTCGGCGACGAACCCAACCGCGGACGCGGCGCTTGGAGCATCGACGCTTATTTCGGAGAGACCTTAGCCACTCAAGGGCCCTTGAGCGCGAACATCCGCGCCGGATCGCGTTCTGGTCGGCCCCTTCGTTCATCCATCCGGAACCCCAATCGCGAATCGCCTCACGCTCACATCGTAGCAATTGGGACACACCCGAGCTCATTCTGCTCTGGCCTTAGAGAGAGTCGCAATACGGCCGTTTTCCTGACAGGAAAGGGCCATTTTTGTGAACGAGTGCTCTCGTAGAACGAATTCGAAAAAACGCGAGTCTTCGGAGCGATTTGTCCGGGAAGGGGTTTCGATATGGAAGGCCCAATTGATACGCCGCGACGTCGCTATCATCATAGCAATCTACCGAACGCCCTGCGCGCGGCAGCTCGGGCCATCCTGGACGAATCCGGCGCAGATGCCGTTGGCTTGCGGGAGACCTCCCGCCGCGTTGGAGTGTCTGCAACAGCCGCGTATCGACATTTCAACAACAAGGAGGATCTCCTTGCGTCGGTCGCCGCGGAAGGCTTCAGAGAACTCGCCGCAGCGATGGAGACGGGCGCGACCGACAACGATCCGCTCCGAGCAGTCGGTCTCGCTTATGTCGATTTCGCTTTGCAGAAGCGTGGCCTCTTTCGCCTGATGTTCGGACCCATTTTGGTCGAGCGAGCAAAATACCCGGAGCTGAATGAGGCCGCGAACGCGGTGTTCAATTTGCTTCGGCGCGTCGAGGTCAGCGCCGATGAGGGGCCGTTCGAGGATCGTGCGGCGGGGATGGCGGCATGGGGCTTGGTTCATGGCCTGTCCTCCCTGTTCATCGACGGCCTCGTCCCTGAGGCGAACGCAAGGGGTCTGGCGAACGAGATTCTCGTCCAAACGCCTCGACCCGAATACGAATCCGCCGCCTAGCGCAGCGGTTACGCGCGTCCACATTGACTGCTCGAACACACCCGTCGCGACGCGCGTTGAGGGTTGCTCAAGTCGGGAGAGGCGGACAAGAAGCTGCTTTCGCGACCGGAATGTGACCGGAGTCGATGTTGAGCGGTCTTTGCGGATCACGACGGCGGACGTCGCTGTTTGTGCAGGTTTTTGGACGCCGGCATGACGAGAGGCGCCTCGCACTCAGGCGGCCGGCGTCCAAAAAGCGCCAAAGCACGAAGTGCTTTTGGGGAAAGCGGCCGACCGCAGCGCGGTACCGATAGTCTGCCGCCAGCGTTGCCAGCAGCGATTTCCATTTGCTGAATTATTCCAGCACGCCCTGCAGTCGCGCGCCTTCTATGCAATCATCCGCGACCGGTTGGGTCACTCGGTAAGCGTAGATCGCGCTGATCGGGACGCCCAGTTCGAGTTCTGCGCCGGCTCGCAGCCCAAGCGTCCCTGCTGCATTTCAGTCGCCACTGCAGTCCAGAAGCCGAACCGTTTGCGAGAACGCGCGCGGCGGGCTTTCAGTCGCTCGAGCCGCGCCATCTTGCACGCCGTCGCTTCACCATGCCGATCGCGCGGCAATGCGATGACGGCTGACACGCTCATGCGGGCGACATCGATTCCACATCTATCAATGTTCGCTCCCTTCGGATTTTGGGCCGCGGCACATCCGCCGCGACAATGAAGGATGCGTCAAAGCTCGAACGCCTGCCTTGGCCGCACGGTCCACCACTATCCTCTTAAGCGGCCCTGGCGATCTCAGCCGCCTTTGATCGCACACAGCGCAAGCGTCGGCCCGCTTCCGTGGACCGTCTCGCAACCCACACTACAACCCCGCGAGTATAGGCTGCTCTGATCTGTGCATGACGTGCTCGGCGCAAGAAGCGCC
The DNA here is from genome assembly GCA_963758335.1 of uncultured Alphaproteobacteria bacterium. Taxonomy (GTDB): domain Bacteria; phylum Pseudomonadota; class Alphaproteobacteria; order Rhizobiales; family Beijerinckiaceae; genus Roseiarcus. The sequence goes on from CAVWVF010000008.1 coordinate 438,039, forward strand.
AGTCCGGGCGGCGAAATCGAAGTCGCGTTGTCGATAGGCGTCCCCTATCCGTATAACGCGGATCCAACCGCCGGAATGGGACGGATCCGTCAGACAGGCTACGCGACGGACCTTTGCTGTCCGCCTCATCAGCGATCCCGGACGAAGGATTGCATCTCGTTCAAGCATTCTTGGGCATCCGAAATCCTGTCATTCGGCAGACAATCGTTACCTTGGTCGCCGAGCTTGGGAAGTCGAGGGTCGAAGAGTTGAAGAGTTATTCCGTTCAAGTTCTAAAGTTCTAATTATGCACATCGTCAGTGTCGTTGGCTCATCGGTCGCTGAGGTGATTTTCCGTGACGCATACAATATTGTCATATCCAAGAGGAAATTAAGCAGGTCGTCTTCCAGCGCGCCCGCCCTTTTCCTAATTATATCAAGAGAACGCTTTATGTCCTCCATTTCTTCTGACTCCGTCATCGGATAATTCCTTGCCGTCATGGACTAGCCGGCGGTGCGCAAGCGCAATATTTTCCACAAATGCTATGTGTGAACAATAGCTCACCCACGTAACGAAACCATTGTAGCGCATTCCCGCTTTGGAAACGGGCGCAGGACGCGACCTTGGCGAAGGTTACGACGCCCGAAGCCCGGGCGACGACAAGCAGTGGACGGGCGGCGACTACCACCCGGCAAGCCCGCACTACGGCAACGTCTATGTGGTTTGGGATGACCTCAACGCCGGCGTTTGCGCTCTTGCGCGCAGCGCCGACAACGGCGTGACCTGGACGGGAAACCGCGGGCCAGGGGCCGGGGGCCTCGCTCGGCGTCAACTCTTTTGCGCCCCAGGTGTCCGTGGCCGCCGACGGAACGGTCTATGTCGTTTGGGTCGCCGGTTTGGACATCGTGTTCGTCAAATCCACCAACGGCGGAGCAAGTTTTTCGGCGCCAGTCGCCGCCGTCAGCGGCATCACGCCGCTGACGAGCCCGCCATTGTCGGCGCCTGGCGGATTTCCCGAGTTGCTTCCGCGTGACGACGATGGCCGCCTGCGCGGCCGGGGCGGGCGGCGCGTTGGTGGTCGCGTGGGCGGACTAACGCGAGGGGGTCGCGCGCATCTACACCGCCTATTCGCACGACCACGGCACAACTTGGATGAACGCGCCGTCCGGCCAGCCGCTCCTGACTGGTGGTCTCGCCGCGGCGGCCAACCAGCATGACTTCCACCCGCAGGTCGCCGCCTTGCCGAACGGCCACTTCGGTTGCGCCTTCTATGAATTCGGGCCGAAATGGTCCGGCGGACCGCCCCTCATCGACGTCTGCCTCGCGCAGTCGACGAACAATGGCGTCAGCTTCTTGAGTTGCCAAACGGTCACGGATCGCGCCTGGAACCCGACTGTCGACGCGCCGTGGTCGCATGGCGACCCATCGACGACCTTCATCGGCGATTAGTTCGGTCTGGACGGATCGGCCAACGGCTTCAGCGTCTTCTGGACGGACACTCGCACCGGCGTTCAGGAGATGTTCTACGGGACAGAGATGCGCGTGGGGCCGTGGTTCGGCGTGCAGTGGACGGACACGATGCCGCCCCACGCCACGATCGATTACTACACCTGGGTAGGCTCCTGCCTGGACTGGGCCCAATGAGGCGTCCGCGCGTCGGGCGGGTCGGCCGGCCTCTTGAAGACGCGCGCGGCGAGCGGCATCTATCATTTCGACGAAGTCGCGGAGGATCGCGCACCACCGGGCGGCCGGCGTTTGGCGATATCGCCGAGATCGGCCGCGTGATAAGCTTTCCGAGGTCCTGTGGCCTCGTCGGGCGTGTCCTGCGACAATATCTCTGTCGACGGCGGCCTGCCAATCGTGTCATGAATGCGCATCCCAAGGGAGAGAGAGGAAGATCATGGAAGACATCGTTATCGTATCCGCGGCTCGCACGCCGGTCGGGAACTTCAATGGGGCGCTGAGCACGTTCTCCGCCCATGAACTGGCCACCGTTGCGGTCAAGGGCGCGTTCGAACGCGCGGGCGTTGCGCCCGGCGAGGTGGACGAGCTGATCCTCGGCCAGATCCTGGCCGCCGGCCAGGGCATGGGTCCGGCCCGCCAGGCCGCGCGCGCCGCCGGCATGCCGGACGAGAAGACCGCCTTCGGCGTCAACCAGCTCTGCGGCTCCGGCCTGCGCACGGTGGCGTTGGCGGCTCAGCAGATCCGCACCGGCGAAAGCAATATCGTCGCCGCCGGCGGCATGGAGAGCATGAGCGCCGCCCCGCATGCGGCGCATCTGCGCAACGGCGTGAAGATGGGCGCGATGGAGTTCGTCGACACGATGCTGAGGGACGGGCTGTGGGACGCCTTCCAAGGCTACCACATGGGCGTCACCGCGGAGAACGTGGCGACCAAGTTCCAGATCACCCGCGAGCAGCAGGACGAGTTCGCCTTGGGTTCGCAGCTCAAGGCCAGCGCGGCCCAGAAGTCCGGGCGGTTCAAGGACGAGATCGTCCCGGTGACGGTGAAGACCAAGAAGGGCGACGTCGTCGTCTCCGACGACGAGTTCATCCGCCACGACGCCACCATCGAGGGGTTGCGGAAGCTCCGTCCGGCCTTCTCGAAGGAGGGGACGGTGACCGCGGGCAACGCCTCCGGCATCAACGACGGCGCGGCCGTGCTGGTGGTGATGTCCGGCGCCGAAGCGGCGAAGCGGGGCTTGAAGCCGCTCGCCCGCATCGCGTCCTTCGCCACCGCGGGCGTCGATCCCGCCATCATGGGGACGGGGCCGATTCCGGCCACGCGCAAGGCGCTCGCCCGCGCCGGGTGGAAGATCGGCGATCTCGACCTCATCGAGGCCAACGAAGCCTTCGCCGCGCAGGCGGTGGCGGTCAACAAGGACCTCGGCTGGGACACGAAGAGAGTGAACGTCAATGGCGGCGCGATCGCGCTCGGCCATCCGATCGGCGCCTCGGGCGCGCGCATTCTGATCACCCTGCTGAACGAGATGCAGAAGCGCGACGTGAAGAAGGGACTGGCCACCCTCTGCGTCGGGGGCGGCATGGGCGTGGCAATGTGCGTCGAGCGCGCCTGACGGAAATCGAAATCCTTTCGACGTTTGCGAATGGAGGTGACCCATGGCTACGGAAAGTGACAACCCGGCCGCCGCTGCGGCCAAGATCGGCGAGAGCGTGGCGGCGCAGCTCGCGAGCGCCGCCAATGTCTATGGCGGCGCCTTCGCCGGCTCGTTGAAGGCGGTGCAAGACTATCAGACCAAGCTTCTGCAGTTCTTTCAGACGAACGCCGAGGCCAACATCGCCCTCGCGCAGAAGCTGATGACGACCCGGTCGCCGTCGGACTACATCGAGACGGTGAGCTCGCATATGCGTGAACGCGCCGCCGCGATCAGCGATCAGGCCAAGGAACTCGCCACGCTCGGCCAGGAGGCGGCGAAAAAGGCGATGGACTCGCTCTCGCAGCCCAAGGGCAGCTGAAGCGCAACTCGGCCCGCGACCCTCTCTCCCCTTGCGCGCCTTGCGGGACAGGGGTCTGCGGGCATTCGACCGGAATGCGTATCAGACGTTCGGTCTGCCGGGCGCCAGCGGGTTACGCCGCCTGGGCGGCTTGCTCCCGCTCGCGAATCTCGTAGATCTCGAACCCCTCGCTGACGCCGCGCAGCGACATATGCCTTGATGTCGTGCGGTAGCGCGCGTCGCCGACGAGGCGGGCTACTTCCGCGTTGTCGACGACCGGCTTGGTCGCCAGGATCGCGCTCGGCTCGGCGAGGTCCTGCACGCGCGACGCGATGTTGACGGTCTGGCCGAAATAATCCTGCCGCTCGTCGAGCATCACCGCCAGGCATGGCCCCTCGTGCATGCCGATGTTGAGGGCAAGATCCTCGCTGCCGCGCTGATCGTTGATCTTGCGCATGGCCTCGCGCATCCGCATCGCCGAGCGCAGCGCGCGGTCGGGGGTCGGGAAGGTCGCCATCACCGCGTCGCCGATCGTCTTCACCACCGCGCCGCCCTCGGCCGCGACCGCGGCGATGAGCTCGCCGAAATGGCTGCGCACGAGATCGAACGCGGCGAGGTCGCCGACCCGGTCGTAGAGCGCGGTCGAGCCCCTGAGGTCGGTGAAGAGGATGGTGAGGCTGGTGATCTTGAAGCGCTGCTCCGGATCGAACGTGCTGCTGCGATAGAGCACGTGGAACGTCTGGTTGCTGAGGAGCCGGGTCGCGGTCAGGTGCGGCCGGCGGCGGTTGGAAAGGTTGTCCAACTCTGGGCTGTGGACCCACAAGCCCGGAAGCGTTCGCTGGCCGGATTTGTTTTCGAAGGTGATGCGCGCCGGTCCGGGCTGAAGCTTCGTTGAGCCGAAATGCGCGTGCGCGTCCGCCAGGACGACCGAAAGGCTGCGTCGATCGCTGGTGTCCTCGCCGGCGACTTCGAGGAAAAGCGTCGAGTGGGTGACCGGATCGAAAGCGATGACGAGCCCCTTCGGCAGCGCGAGCGACATCGCGGCCCTTTCGCCCGGCTGAAGCTCCATCAGGTCGAGCGTGACCTTCTGGATTGCGCTCTCAACATCCTCGGGAACGATGGCGCCGGAGCTCCAGAAGATCTGGCGCATGTATTCGGCGAGGGCTAGGGACTCAGGATTGTGCGCGGCGATGCGCCGGATTCTCGGATTGACCGTGAAAGTGACTTCGACGAGCTGGTCGAGGGTCGGCTCGTTATCCTGCACGCAGAACGCGCAGAAATAGTGGTCGCGATTGAGCGATTTCAGCGCCGCGCCCGATTCGAGCACCCCGCCGCAGCCCGGGCAGAGCATGTTCCAGGACATGTCGAAGATCCCGAGCCGCGCGGCATGGACGAGTGCGCCGATCGTCGCCTCTTCGTTGAGTTCGCGCTCGGCGGCGAAGGCGAGCGGGTTGATCCGGTTCAGCGCGCGGTCGGACTCGCCTTCAACCGCGGTCTTCAAAGCCTCCGCGACAGAAGGCTCGGCCGCCTGCCGCAACAGATCCCAGAGCGCCGCCGCTTCAGCCATCGTGTTCCCTCCATTTCCGGACAGGGTCTTGATGTAGGTCGCCGGCCGTGGTTTCGCCAGAGAGTCCGGCGTCGGGCGGACGTGCGTGACAGAGCGGCGCGGACCGCTCGGGAAAGGGCGAGCGTTGACCATCGATTCCTTTCCATCTGACCGCCTCCTCGCGGCCCTCGGCAATGCCGGACTGCCAGAGGGTTTTTCGGTCGCGCGCCAACCGCTGGTCGTATCCGCCAGTCTCCTCGCCGAAATCGCGGGCTTCATCCGCGTCTTCGACAGAGTGACCGGGCGCGAGGCGTGGCGCACGGCGGCGCTCTTCGACGCGCCGGCGATCGCGCAAGCGCGTAGGCGCGAGGTCTCTTTCTTCAGCGCCTGGGATTTCCATCTGCCGCCGGAGGGCGGATTTCAGCTCATCGAATTCAACGATAACGGCTCCGGCTTCCTGTTCGCCTCGATCATCAATGCGCTTTTCTACGAATTGGCGGAGCTCGAGCGAGAGCGGGGGATCGCGCCGCCCGCTTCGATTTCGGCCTTCCGCGCGACGATCGCCGGGCTCCTCGAGCGCGAGGCGCAAGCGTTCTTCGGCACGCGCCCGGCCGGACTCGTCTTCGTCCTTGACGACGCGCAGTCGTTGCGGAGCGGCAAGTTCCGCTGCGAGCACAGGCTGTTGTGCGACCTCATTGGCGAGCGGGGTTGGCCGGCCGCGATCGGGTCGGCCTCGGAGACGCGGTCGGACGGCGGACGGCTGACGTTCGGCGGGCGGCTGGTCGCCCTGGTTGTCAACCGTTCGACCGACTTCTTCTGGCGCTCCGACGCCTTCGCGGCGTTGCGAAAGGCCTACCAGAGCGGCGGACTCTACGCCGCGCCGAATCCCTTCACTTACGCCGTCCGTAGCGACAAGGGGCTGATGGCGTGGATGTCGTCGCCCGATCGGGACGGCGAGCTCGGAATCGAGCCGGGCGAGCGAAGAATCCTGAGCGCCCATGTTCCCGAGACGCATGTCCTGAACGAGGGCAGTCTAGACATGCTGGCCTAGGCGGACTTCGTCTTCAAGCCACGGCGCGGATATGCGAGCCGCGGCATCCTCGACAGCGTCGCGGTCGGTCGGGCGCGGTTGCGCCGGCTCATGAGGCAGGGCGATCTCTATGTCGCCCAGAAGCGAATCGCCAAGCCGGTCACCCGGGTCGGCGGCGCCGATCTCTGGACGGACCTGCGCGTCTGGGCCTACCGAGGCGAAATCGTTCTTCTGTCGGGACGCGCGTCGCGGCGGCCGGACCGGCTGGACCTGGCGCCGCCCGGCGGCTGGCTGCCGACCTACGCCTCGGCGTGAGAAGCACGCGTCGGCAATTGGGCGAGGCGCGGTTGATCCGGCGCAAGTCGCCCGGCAACCGTAGGCCTATCATTCGCGTTTGTGGCGAGTAGGCCCGGCGAAGGCCGAAGCCGCTTCGGCGCAGGAGGATGATAATGCAGACTTCGCTCGACATCGCCTTCCGGCAGTGCGAGCCGTCGGAAGAGATCCGATCCGAGATCGCTGCGCAGGCGCAACGCCTCGAAAAATTCGGTCCTCGCATCACGAGTTGTCATGTGGTTGTCAACGGGCCGCAAACCCGTCACCGGACCGGGGATCCGTTTCACGTTCAGCTTCGCATCGCCATGCCGGGGCATAAGGACGTGGTCGTCGACAGGCGGCGCGGCGATGCCCCCGAGCGCGAGCACCCTCGGGTCGCGATCAGGGAGGCCTTCGACGCCGCGGTGCGCCAGATCGAGGAGGCCCAGCGCGAGATGCGCGGTCAAGTCAAGGAGCATCCCCTGATTCCGCATCAAAGGAAGTGAAGTGCCCTGTTGGTCCTGATTGATCAGTGAGATAGGCTGAGATTTGCGAATCAACGCCATCACCAACGAGGTGAGTGAGGGTGACACAGGGGCTCTTGCCGTTCCAGTACGAAAGCGAGGCGGGCGAGGCGGGACTGACCGGTCTTGCGGGGCTTCCCCTGTATTTGGAGCTGTGGCGCGCGGCCGGACTGGAGCAATCGGTGGCGCGCCACGTGGCGATGAGCGGCAGCCAAGGCTGGAGCGATCGGCAGATGGTGTCGGGGCTGGTGTTGCTGAACCTTGCCGGGGGCGAGGGTCTCGACGATCTCGACCGGCTGGAGGCGGACGGCGGTCTGTGCCGGCTGGTGCGGGCGGCGGACGCGCACGGGCGCACTCGGCGGGAGCGGCGGGCCGAGGCGCGGCGCTGGCGGCGGCAGCGGTCGCGCACGCTGCCCTCGCCGCATGCGACGGGCCGCTGGCTTACGGGGTTTCACGATGCCGGCGAGGAGGCGCGGCGGGAAGCCGGACGGGCGTTCATCCCGGCGTCGAGCGAGGGCGTGGCGGGCCTGTGGCGGGTGAACGGCGATCTTCTGCAGGCGGTTCAGGCGCAGCATCCGGCGGCGCAGGCGACGCTCGACATGGACGCCACGCTCGTTGAGACGCACAAGCGGGCGGCGCTGTACTGCTACAAGCACTTCAAGGCCTATCAGCCGCTCAATAGCTGGTGGGCCGAGCAGGGCCTGATCGTGCATTCGGAGTTCCGCGACGGCAACGTGCCGGCGGGGCATGAGCAATTGCGCGTTCTCGAAGAGGCGGCGCGCCTGCTTCCGGCCGGGGTGAGGAAGCTTTACCTGCGCTCGGATACGGCCGCCTATCAGCACGATCTTTTGAAGTATTGCGCCGAGGGCAAGAACCGGCGCTTCGGGGTGATCGAATTCGCCATCGGGGCGGACGTGACCGGGGAGTTCAGGCAGGCGGTGGCGCAACTGCCCGAGGCGGCCTGGCAGGCGTTCGATCGGATCGTCGATGGCGAGCGCTACGCCGCCGGCCAGCAATGGGCGGAAGTCGGCTACGTGCCGAACTGGGCGGGCATGAGCAAGACGGCGCCGGACTACCGCTTTGTGGCGATCCGCGAGCCGTTGGGTGAACTCGATCTCGGCGATGCCGAGCAATTGCCCTTCCCGACGATGAGCTTTCCGACGCTGGGCCGCTACAAGCTGTTCGGCCTCGTCACCAACCGCACGCTGGCGGGCGACGAACTGATCCGCTGGCAGCGCGAGCGCTGCGGCAAGAGCGAGGAAGCGCACGCCGTGATGAAGGACGATCTCGCCGGCGGGCGGCTGCCGAGCGGGCTGTTCGGGGCCAATGCGGCGTGGTGGGCGATCATGGCATCCCGTTGAAAGCCACGGCCGCGTGGCGAAGTTTCTCGGGGGCGGCGATTGCGGCTTCATCGAAACGCCGGACGGTCGAGAGATCTATTTTCACCGCAATGCGGTGCTCAATGGGGCCTTCGACCGCCTGACCGTCGGCTCGGAAGTCCGCTTCGTCGAGGATGAGGGCGTGAAGGGCCCGCAAGCAAGCACGGTCCGCCTCGTCGGCAAGCATCATCTCCCATAGACGGCCGCGGACGTCCCGGGCGGCCCCTGGCGGAGTCGCCCAGGATGCGTGGGGGAGTTCGCCTCAGCAGGTGACGTGCATGAGGGCGACCTTCCTGTCACGCGACCGATTGAACGTCAGGATGGCCTCGGGGGTGCGCTGCGCCACGACCCGACAGTCTTTCTTGGAGAAATAGGCGCTCGCCTCCGGCAACAGGCTGACGTTGCCGTCCTGGCCGGTCCCGACGATCAGCAGGTCGCAACCCTTCTCGAACACGAACTTCGCTTCCGCCTTCGAAATGACGTGCGAGGTCCCGTACTGCTCCTTCGAAAGCCGCTTTCGCCGCTTCTCCACCCCGCCGGACAGGCGGATGATCACATCGTGCTCGTAAGTCTTCCCGTTGACGGTGATCGCGCCGAATTCGGTTGCGTCGATTCGCATCGTCCTCTCCATCGGCGACTTGGCTCAGGCCGACTTCGAGGGCCACAAGCTGCGCAACGGAGCCGGCAAAGTCGCAACGATCTTGGCGATTTCCCCGTGATCGAGCTCCTTCGCCAGGAGGGCGAAAACGGCCTTGGTCACGCGCAAGGCGTCATGCGCGAACTGCGGCGGCATCTGGGCGGCGACCAGGGCCGCGAACTCGGCGGGCTGGCGTTCGTTGGCGGGTTTAGCCGCCAGGCGCCAGCCGTCATAGTAGAGCCCGCGAACCAGGAGCGGCAGCTGCGCTCCCAGATGCACGGCCTGCTCCGGGGTCAGGCGGTCGCGCAAGACGTGAAGCACGGCGCGAAGCGCGACGTAGGCGACATGCCTGTCCTCGACGTGCAGCTCCTCGCCGAGCGTCTTGAGCCAGATGTTTGTCTGCTGGACCGTGTGATCCAATGCTGGCACTCGAGTGTCGCCCATTTTCACGAACTCCACCACTCTCGCGCGCCGCCAGGCGCGAATCCGAACTGCTTGCGCCGCTCCCCCATCGTTTGCTTCCTACGACGACAAGCCGCGGCGGTCATTGATCCGACGCAAATTACCGAGGCGATTGGTCTCAGGCCAGCGACATCCACGCGTTAGACCTGAACGCCGAGCGGCGAGCCGGTTCGCGGCTAGGCGACCTGGTTCTCCAAGTCGGGCAAAAGCCAGAGCGGGACTCCGCCGCGGGCCTTGCGTTTGCTAGAGATAGAGCGGCAAATCCATAAGGGCAATGACGCGGCGTGCAATGAATGCATCAACAGGCGACCGGCGGCGCGAATCCCCTGCTCTCTTCGCCGATCTCTACGAACTGACGATGCTGGGCGCCTACGGCGTCCGCGGCATGGAGGCGCTCGCAACGTTCGGCCTTTTCGTTCGCGAGTTGCCGGCGAGCCGCAACTTCCTCATCGCCTGCGGCCTCGACGATCTTCTGGACGAGCTCGAAGGTTTTCGCTTCCACGAAGACGATATAGCCTACTTGCATGCACTCGGCATGCTTCCCGGAAGCCTGATGAAGGCGCTGCCGGACTTTCGCTTCGCCGGCGAGGTGTTCGCGGTTCCGGAGGGCGCGCCGGTGTTCCCGGGCGAGCCGATCCTCGAAGTCACGGCCCCGATCGGGCAGGCGCAGGTGGTCGAAACGCTGGTTGCCAATCAGATCAGCCTGCAAACGGTTCTGGCGTCGAAGGCTTCCCGCGTCGTCAAGGCCTCGGCGGGGCGTCCGGTGGTCGATTTCGGCTCAAGGCGGGCGCAGGGGCTGGATGCGGCGCTTAAAGGCGCCCGGGCCTTCGCCATTGCCGGCGTTTCGGGCACCTCGCTGCTGGCCGCGGGGGCGCGTTACGGAATCCCTGTCACGGGAACCATGGCTGGACGACGCCGGCCTCCGGCGCTTGAAGATCGTCGCCAGCGGTGGCCTCAATGAGATGCGTATCGATGCGCTGGTCAAAGCCGGCGCGCCGATCGACGTGTTCGGCGTCGGCACGGAGATGAGCGTCTCGGCGGACGCGCCGGCGCTCGACATCGCCTACAAACTGACGGAATACGCCGGCAGCGGGCGGATGAAGCTCTCCGCGCGCAAGGGGACGCTGCCGGGCCCCAAGCAGGTCTTCCGTCAGATGTCTAATGGAATCGCGATCGGCGACGTTGTCGGCCGGCGGGACGAGACGCTCGAAGGTGCGCCGCTTCTCGAGCTGGCGATGGCGAGCGGCAGGCGGGTCAAGACACGCGCTAAGCTGTCCGAGCTCACGAACCGGAGCGCGGCGATGATGGCGGCCCTTCCGCCCTCGCTGCGCGCTCTGGACAAGGCGGCGAAGCCCTATCCCGTGAACGTATCCAAACGGCTTGAGGCGGACGCCGCAGCTGTCGCCGCGCGTCTGAGCCGGGCGGGCAGGAAAGAGCCGTGATTTGCGCGAGCGCAAATCTTGCGGACACCCGGCGTGATACCGACATGATAATCAGTTCCACTCCCGAAGCCGCCCGCCGGGCGGCGGGATTCGCCCTGGAGGAGTCCATCATGCGCAAGCGCAACATTCCTCATGACGCGATCGTCTTTGTCGGGGACGGACGCAAGGCGCTGTTCCTGCGCAACGACGGCGACGAGATATTCGCGAATTTCGTCACCGAGGATGTTTTCGTCGATGACAATCCGATGACGCGCGATCAGGGGAGCGACAAGCCCGGCCGCAACTTCGCCAGCGCCCATACGACGCGACGCAGCGCGATGGAGCCGACCGATTGGCATGAGATCGAAGAGCATCGATTCGCCGAGCGCGTCTCAGAGGCGCTCGAGCGCCTGATTCGCGCGCGCGGCGCGCCGGCGCTCGTCGTCGCGGCCCCGCCGCGCACCCTCGCCGACCTGCGCGATGCGCTTCACCCGGACGTGAAGGCGCGGATCGTGCTCGAGATCAATCGGGACTTCACCAACCAGCCGGTGTGGGAGATCGAGCGGCACGTCGTCGCTTCGCTGGCGGGCGCTCGCGCTTAGGCCCGGGTGGAGGGCGCAACAAGAGAGGCCGGCCGCAAGGCGGCTTCTCGCGTGCAACGGCTGGACCCGTGTTCGCCGCCGTCGCTATTTCGAATGTGCGGGCGATCGACGGACCTGCGTATTGTCGCGCGACCGTCGAGCGGGGGCGCCGAAGGAGCGACGTCAAACAAGAAAAGGCCGCCCAAAGGCGGCCGCTGAAGTTTGTCCCCGGTATCACGAGGCCGAGGACGTCAGGGTTCTTGCGCGAGGAGCAAAACGCGCGAACCCAAAGCCTGCAGCGGCGGGTTGACCTCGGAAAGGGTCGCCCGAGGCGGCCTCTCCCGTCTTTAATCAGGAGAACAGGTCCGCCCGGCGCTTGCGCGGGGACCGGAATGCGGCGAAACCGAGGCCAGCGAAGCCCAGGCCGATCATCACCCAGGTCGAAACCTCGGGAAGCTCGACGCCGAAGACCCGCTCTGTTGGCAGCCTGTTCGCGTCGGCGCCGTCGATGTTATGACCGCCGCCCCTATTCGCCGATGCGATCGGGCCGCTGTAGGTGAACGACGCCACCGCGCCGCCGCCCGGACTTGGATCCTCGGCCCTATTGGCGCCGGTCTCCGGCGAAAAGTGGCCATGACCGCCCCAGGCCGTGACGGTGACAACTTCGGCCCGGGCGGCCGCGATCGAAATGATTCCCAGCGTTGCGATCGCTGCGCCCAAGAGATATTTGAGATTCCCCATTCCCCAATCCTCTCCAGGTGATCGACGACACCCTTCTTGGCAAAAACCCGAGCCGCCCAGCCAAGAGTCGGCGAAGGTAACGTAACGTAAATACAACTCGCGTGGTTGCAGAGAGACGTCAACAGCTTTTACCGCCCGGTAAACGAGCGTCCGCGATCATCAAAATCGGCATCGGTCAAGGCTCGCGCGCGCTTTGATTTCGCTCAAGCGCGGTCAGCGCCGATCGCCTAAAGTGCAGCGCAAAGCTTGCGACCGGCGCCGTTTTTGGCGCATCGTGCGCGGATAGGATCGTGATGACGCGCGCGTTTCATTCGATCAGGCGGAAGGCGCCGGCGACGCCGGGGGTCGAGCGGGAGCTGAAATTCGTCACCGACCCGCAGACCTTCGACGCAGCCCAGGTGCTTCCCCTTCTTGGCGGTCCGGAGCAGCGCTCTTCCCCGCGGCTGGAAAGCGTTTATTTCGACACCGAGGACGGCGACCTGGCGCGCTCGGGGATTTGGCTGCGCGTCCGGCACGAGGACGGGGCCTGCGTTCTCGGCCTCAAGCGCGCCCCTGATTCCGATCGCGGCGCGTTCGAGCGCGACGAACAGGAAGTGAAGTCGCCGTCGCCCGAGCCGGACCTCGCGCTGTTCGACGCGGCGACCGCACGCGATCTCGCCGAGATCATCGGCGGCAAGGGTCTAAAGGCGAAGTTCGGCTCCGACGTCCGCCGAACGACGAGGACGGTCGAATTCGGGGGAGCGGCCTTCGAGGTTGCGCTCGATTCCGGCTTCCTCTTCGCCGGCGAACGACGCGAGCCGCTCCGCGAAATCGAGCTCGAGCTGAAATCCGGCCCGCCAGCGGCGCTGTTCGCCTACGGTCTTCGGGTCATCGCGGCGCTTCCCGTCAGGCTCTGCGTCGAGAGCAAGGCCGAGCGCGCCAGGCGCCTCCTATCGCCCGAGCCGCCGGCGCCGGTCCGCGCGCGTCCCCCGTCGCTGACGTCGGAGACGCCGCTCGACGATGCGATCGGCGCGCTGCTGCACAATTGCCTGAGCCAGTTCCTCGGCAACCTGCCGGCGCTCGCGTCCGGCGACGGCGTCGAAGCCGTCCATCAGATGCGCGTCGCCATGCGCAGGCTGCGGTCCGCGCTCGGCTTGTTCAACCGCGCCTTTCCCTGCGCCGGGTTCGAGGACCTGCGGGCCGAGTTCGAGACGGATCGCCGCAGTCCTCGGCGAGGCGCGCGACTGGGACGTGTTCGTCGGGACGCTTCGCCGCGATCTTCTGCCGCGCTTCGCCGACGAGCCCGGCTTGCATGGCCTTCTGCGGGCGGCCGAGGCCAGGGCGGACGCCGGCCGCGCGGCCGTGCTCCGGCTCTCTGGCGACGAGGCGACGACGCGCTTCGCCCTCGTCCTCGAGCGTCTCGCGGCGGAGCGCGGATGGCGGAGCGGGGCGGATGACGACCGCCTTGGTCGGCTCGCGGAGCCGGTCGGCGGCTTCGCCGCGACGAGCCTCGATCGGCTGGATCGGAAAGTTCGCAAGCGCGGCCGGCATTTCCGATCGCTCACCCCGGAGGCGCGCCACGCGCTGCGCATTGCATTGAAGCACATGCGCTACACGACGGACTTTTTCGGCGGTCTTTTTCATCCGGCGTCAGCGGCCGAACGCTATGCGCACAAGGCCGCGACGCTGCAGGATCGGCTCGGCGAACTCAACGACGCAGCGATCGCCTTGCGCCTGATCAAGGAGCTCGACAGCCGCGCGAGCCCCGAGTTCGCGTTTGCGGCGGGAGCCGCGGCCGGCTGGTGCGGGCGGGCGAGCGTCGGCGACGAGCGGGCGCTGGCGAAGGCGTGGCGTTCGCTGGTCAAGACGGAGCGCTACTGGCGCAGCGAGCTCGCGGAGCGGAAGCCCGGATCGGATTAAGCATGGTCAAGCGGATCTTCAGGCGATCGTTCGCCGCCAGCCCCTGCTCGATCAGGGCGGGAAGCAGCACCGCGCTTTCGCCGAGCCTTTCGACGATCTCGACCTTCGCCACCATATTGGCCCCCCGCTAAAGTCGATGCCCGGCATGCTCGACACCGTCCTCAACGTCGGCATCAACGCTTTGAGCGTCCGCGGCCTCATCCGCATGACCGGCAATCCGCGCATGGCCTACGACAGTTATAGGCGGTTCATCCACTCCTATGCGGAAGTGGTTGGCGGCGCCGTGCCCTGCGGCTTCGCCGGCCTGCTCGCCCAGATGATCGCCGCCGAAGGCGTCGGCAACGAGGCGGAGCTCGATTCCGAGGCGCTCGAGCGGTTGACCGACGAGTTTCTGGCGCTCGCCGCCCGTCTCGGCCGCGCGCCGCCGTTCGATCCGATCGACCAGATCGCCGAGGCGGCCCAGGCGGTCTACAGGTCGTGGGAAAGCGCCCGGGCGAAGGAATACCGGCGGCTCAATTCGCTGACCGGCCTCGCCGGCACGGCCGTCACGGTCCAGGCGATGGCGTTCGGCAATTCGGGCGGCGATTTTGGGGCGGGCGTCGCGTTCTCGCGCGACCCTGCGACGGGGGCGAAGGGGCTCTACGTCGACTTCCTCGCCGACGCGCAGGGGGAGGACGTCGTGTCCGGCCGGCGCTCACCGGGCGATGCGGCCTTGCTCGCCCGGCGCATGCCGGACGTCGCGCGACAGCTCGAAGAGGGCGCCCGCTCGCTCGAGGCCGCCTGCCGCGACGTGCAGGACATCGAGTTCACCGTCGAGCGCGGTGGGCTTTGGTTCCTGCAGACCCGCACGGCCAAACGCACCCCGCGCGCGGCCCTCAAAATCGCGGTCGATCTCGTCGGAGAGGGCGTAATCAGCCGAAACGAAGCGCTCGCGCGGGTGGCGGACGTCGACCTCGCCGCGTCGCGCGCGTCGCGCTTCGTCGAACCGGCGGAGCCGGCCGCGAAAGCCGTCGTCGCCTCTCCCGGCGTCGTTTGCGGCCGCGTCTCTTTTACCGCCGAGCGGGCGAAGGAGACCACGGCGCGCGGGGAGCCCGCGATCCTCGTCCGCCGCGACACGTCGACCGAAGACGTTGGCGGATTCGCCGTCGCGGACGGCATCTTGACGGCGGTCGGCGGGCGGACCGCCCATGCCGCCGTCGTCGCCCGGCAGATGGGCAAGGTCTGCCTCGTCGGCTGCCGAGCGCTCGCCATCGACGAACGCCAGGGCTCCGCGAGCCTCGACGGAAGGACCATCCGCGAGGGCGACTGGATCGCGCTCGACGGCGCTTCCGGCGAGATCGCCCTCGGCCACCGTGCGATCACATCCGAAGAGACGCCGGAGACGGCGATCGTGCGGCGCTGGAGGGAGGAAGCGGCCGGGTGAGCGTCGCCGCCGACAGAAGCTTTTGACTTTCACTTGTGCTATGCGCGCGGGGACCGTCAGCCTTGGGTTCGTTCATCGGCGCTCGACCTCGACCGCGAGCGTCCCGAGCAGATTTGCTGATGCGCCGTCGGCGCTTGCCAACGATCTCACGGGCTCGTGCGGGTCCGGTGACGAAATTCGACGATGGAGAGAGCCATGGCAGCGGTGAAGTTCGGCGTCGGCCAGCCCGTCAAGCGCGTCGAGGACGTTCGCCTGGTGAAGGGGCAGGGCGCCTTCGCCTCAGACTACACGCCGCAAGGCGCGCTGTACGCCGCCTTCCTTCGCAGCCCGCACGCTCACGCCAAGTTCGCCGTGACCGACCTCGACGCCGCGCGCGCCCTGCCGGGCGTGCACGACGTTTTCGTCGCGAGCGACTTTGCGGCGATGGGCGGGCTGCCCTGCCTCGCCAAGGTGAAGAACACGGACGGCTCGCTGACGCCTCCCAAGCCCTATCCGGTGATGGCCGACGGCGTCGTGCAGCACGTCGGCGACATCGTTGCGATGGTAGTGGCGGACACGCCCTGGCAGGCGCGCGACGCCGCCGAGGCGGTCGCCGTCGATTGGGAGGCCCGGCCGGCTGTCGTGGATGTGGAGACGGCGATCGAGGACGGCGCTCCTCAGGTCTATGCCGGCGCGCCGGGCAACCTCGCCTACGACCACGAGATCGGCGACATGGCGCAAACCGAGGCCGCATTCGCCAGGGCGGCTCATGTCGTCAGAGTCAAGGTCGTGAATCCGCGCGTGGTCGCCAACTTCCTCGAAACCCGCGCCGCCGTCGCCGAATACGATTCGAAGAGCGGCCGCTTGACGCTGCATGTCGGAAGCCAGGGCGTCCACGGCATTCAAAGAACGATCGCCCGCGACATCCTCAAGATCAAGAAGGACAAGCTCAGGGTGACAACCAACGACGTCGGCGGCGGCTTCGGCACGAAAACCTTCGTCTTTCGCGAATATCCGCTTCTGCTGGAGGCGGCGAAGCGGCTCGGCCGTCCAGTCGTCTGGAGCGCCGACCGCGGCGAACACTTCGTCGGCGACACGCAGGGGCGGGACAACGTGACCGTCGCTGAGATGGCGCTCGACGAGGCGGGGCGGTTTCTCGCGCTCAAGGTCGACATCCTCGGCAACCTCGGCGCTTACCTGTCGCAGTTCGCGCCCTATATCCCCTGGCTCGGCGCCTCGATGGCGACCGGGCCTTACGACATCGGCGCGCTCCATGCGCGCGTGCGCGGCGTCTATACCCACACCGTGCCCGTCGACGCCTATCGCGGCGCGGGGCGGCCGGAGGCGGCCTACGTGCTCGAGCGCCTGGTCGACCGCTGCGCGCGGGCGCTCGGGCTCGCGCCCGAGGAAATCCGCGCGCGCAATCTCGTCAGGGCGTCGCAGATGCCCTACCGGACCCCGACCGACCGCACTTACGACGTCGGCGACTTCGAGGGGACGCTCAGGGCCTGCGTCGAGAACGCCGACCTCGCGGGTTTCGCCGGGCGCCTCGAGGAGTCGCGTTCGCACGGCTTCATTCGGGGCGTCGGCATGTCGAGCTACATCGAATGCACCGCCTGGGACAACCCTGAGACGGGCGCCGTCGTCCTCGAGACGTCGGGCGACTTCACCGTGCTCGTCGGCACGCAGTCGAACGGACAGGGACATGCGACGGCCTACGCCCAGGTGGTCTCCGAATATCTCGACGTCCCGCTATCGCGGGTGAAGGTCGTGCAGGGCGATACCGACCGCGTCGCGAGCGGCGCAGGCACCGGGGGCTCACGCTCGATTCCCGTCGGCGCCGTCATGGTCGACCGCGCGACGCGCAAGCTCGCCGCCACGCTGAAGGATCTCGCCGCCGACAAGCTCGAAGCCTCGGCTCGGGACCTCGAAATCGTCGATGGGCGCATCCGCATCGCCGGCACCGACCGGTCCATTTCCTACGAGGAGCTCGCCACGCTGCCGGCCGCTACACCAGAGAGGCGGACCGCGATCGACAGCTTCGAGCCGCCGCAGGCGACTTATCCCAATGGAACGCATATCTGCGAGGTCGAGATCGACCCCGAAACGGGGCGGACGCGCATCGAGCGCTACACGGTCGTCGACGACTTCGGCGTCACCCTCAATCCCCTGCTGCTCGAGGGCCAGGTCCACGGCGGGATCGCCCAGGGCGCCGGCCAGGCGCTGATGGAGGGCGCCGTCTACGACGCGGAGGGCCAGCTCCTGACGGCGAGCCTCATGGACTACACCCTGCCGCGCGCCGACGACCTGCCGAACTTCGCCTTCGAGACGCGCAACGTCCCCTCGACGACCAATCCGATGGGGCTCAAGGGCGCGGGCGAAGCGGGAACCATCGGCTCGACCCCGGCCGTCATGAACGCCGCCGCCGACGCCCTCTGGCGCGCCTACGGGATCGACCACATCGACATGCCGGCGACGCCCTTCGCCATGTTCAAGGCGATCCGGAGCCGGGCAGGCGGGGGCTGAATTCCCTGCCAGCAGGGAAAAGAGCAGGGAATTTCGCGTTTTTCGGCCCGAAATGGCGGAAATCGGCCCGGAAAGGCCAAAGATTAAAGAGGGTTGCGCGAAAATTCCCTGCGCGCGGGAGCACGGAATTTTTTCGCGCGCATCAGGAATTCGCAGGGAATTTTGGACCATCGCTGAGACACGGCTACTTCGGTGACAACCCTAGCCAAAGATATTTGAAATTTCAGGACGGTGGCGCGAGCAGGTGCGTGGGGTATCCGAGGATGGTTGAGACGCGCCGGGTCTGGCGATCGGAATAGATGAAGGCGGGTCCCTCGATGCGATAGTTGCCCTTCCAATCGATGACGAAGGAGGTATCATTTTCTTCGATGTGGACGGGTTCCGGGTCGCCGTCGCGGGCCAGCCTTGCGGCGAGTTGATCGGACGGGTCGAGCAGCCAGGCGTCGCCGGTTTCGGTAGAGAACAGGACCAGCTGACCAACAGTGACGACGCGCCCATGGCGGTCAGCCGCCCGGCGCTGGATGTAGCGGACCTCCTCGGCGAGGCGAAAGCTCTTCCCCTCCACCATCTGTTTGCCCGGTCGACGCCGGATCGCCTTTCGATCCCTGCCGGGTATCGAGGGGGCTGCCATGGATTTGTTCACCAAGCTGTTCGGCGACTTCTTGGTCTTCGTCTATCACTGCTTCGACCGGATTGTCATTCGCGGGTATCTGACGGCGCTGTCGCGGCCCGAGCTGGTCGTCCACTTCTTCCGTGAGATCGTCGGGGTGGCGGAGGTCAGCAAGGAGGCGCTGAGCCAGCGGACGGCCGATTACCAGAATTGGGTGGAAGCCTACGCGCGCAATCACGCGATCCCGATCGAATGGGCCGAGAAGGGGGCACGCAAGGAGGACCACGTGCTGCCCTGGCTGCGCCGCATGGAGAAGCGCAATGCCTACGGTGTCTACTTCATCTTCAAGAGCATGGAGCAAGGGCCGACCTTCCGCATCAGCCTGCCGAAGTACCCGGCCAAGGACCCGCACTACCGCATCGTCGCGCACCAGCGCAGCCGCTTCACGCATTACTACTTCTATGTCCGCGACGAGGCGCTCGGACCGATGGTTGTGCGGGTGGCTTCCTTCTTCCCTTTCCAGACCGCCTACTATCTCAACGGCCACAGCTTCATCGAGCAGGAGCTGAAGCGGGCGGGGATCGGCTTCCGCAAGCATGACAACGCTTTCCTCGCCGTCGACGATGCAGCGGCGCTGCAGGCGTCGGCCGACCGGCTGAGCCCAGAGATCATTCGCCGGCGCCTCGACTACTGGACCCTGATCCTCGGACCGAAGTTCTCAAAGAAGGAGCGCGCCAAGCTCAACCTGTCACGCTTCTACGCCATCTCCCAGATCGAGTACTGCCGCAACTTCATCTTCAGGCGTCACTTTCCCATCCACAAGCTATTCGAGCGCAGCTGCGAACTCGGCCTGTGGCGGCTCAGCGCCGACAAGATCGCCACGATCTTCGGCAAGCGGGTCAGTCGCCGGATGCATGGCAAGCTGGCCACGGTCATCGACCAGATCGAGCACGGCCATCATGTCTTCCGCGCCTACTTCAAGAGCGGCTTCCTCAAACAGTATGAGAAGTTCCTGACCTTTCTGCGCAACGAATTGGTCTCCAACAATCTCACCGACTTCGGCCTGCTTAAGGGGCTCGACCATCTCGATGCCGTGCGGACCACCTTCCAGCTGATCACGGATCGCTTCGCCGGCTTCCAGGCCGAGTGGCTCAACGTGCATGTCGATTTCCCGCTGCTGCAGCGCCTCGCCCATCCGATCACCATCGGCGCGGTGCGTTATCCCGGCCTCAAGATCCACGAGCCGCGCATCATCCGCCTGTTCGAGGTCCTCCTGCATGGCGGTCCTCAGATCGGCGGCTGGACGGCCCGGCAGATCCATCAAGCCGTCCTCGACACCTTCGACCTCTCTGAGAAGACCTACCGCCTGAACCAGCTCCGCTACGACTTGCGCAAGCTCAAGGGACACGGCCTGATCGAGCGCGACGGCTCGCGCTACGCCTACCGGCTCTCACCCAAGGGCGTCCAAGTCGCCCTCCTCTTCCTCTTCTTCCACAAGCGCCTGTGCGGCCCCCTCGCCAACAGCCGCTTCCATCACCGGCCGGACCCGCAACACCGTCCAGACAGCCGGCTCGAAGCCGCCTATCACCGCGCCGACACCGCCATCCAACGCGTCGTCGATCTCTTGGCTGCAGCTTGATCGCGCCGCGCCTCAATGACAATGTTCGACTCGTCTTGTAAGAATCTATGTCCTGATTTGCCCGGTTTCGGTTGTCCCGGCGGAGTTCGGCTTCGAACGCGACCGGCGGTTCGTTGCCGAGCGCCGAGCGCTTGCCGCCCGAGCCCGGATGTCGCGAAAGGGCGGATTTCTGCCTTTCGGAAACGACGCAGTGGCGGCAATGCTGAAGGGTTTCGGACGCCGGCCCTTTGCAGACGCGGGTGGCCCGACGGGGGGCCGGCGTTCGAAAGCCTCGTAAGGAGGAAACCGCGGGGAGGAGGGGGGCGGTTTGGCTGGGCGGGACCTATGGGGATTTGAAGATCGCGGAGGGATCGCACGTGTGGCTGCGGGGGCCGGAGGCGTCCAGTGTTATCGGTGGGAGCGAAGATGACGAGCTTTTTCGATCGCGATCATACGAGGGCCTGGCGTGAGCGCGGCGCTTGGAAAAGGTCGGCGGACGTTGTGAGGACAGGGCTCGTCTGGTCCGACGCGCGGCCGGAACTGACGCTGAGCGGTGTTGCGAGGCAGGGAGGACGGCGATCGCGATCATGAGGTGTCGATCCTGATCCGGCTCGGCGGTGAAGAACGCGCAGGGCCGCGCGCCTTCGAACGTTTCGACGATGATCATCCGGCCGCCGCAACAGGGGCATGGGCGCGAAGGGGAAGGTGTTTCGGCCTCGCTGTCCGCCTCGGCGCGCGAGGGCTCGGGCAAGGCCTCGGGCGCGGCCAGCAAATGGCGCGCGCTCGATGTTGAGGGCTCGAACGGCGCTGGCGAATAGCCCGTAATGGCGGATGCGGTGGAAGCCGCTCGGCAGGACGTGCAGAAGAAAGCGGCGGATGAACTCGGCGGCGTCGAGCGTCATGGTCTTGAGCCGGTCGCGGCCTTTGATCCGGTAGTCCTTCCATTTGAAGGTCACGCCGGCCTCGTCGAGCGCGACGAGCCGGGAGTTGGAGATTGCGATGCGGTGGGTGTAGCGGGCGAGGTAAGCGAGCACCGCCTGGGGCCCGGCGAAGGGTCGCTTGGCGTAGACCACCCTTGCGACAGGGAAAGCTCAGGAGAGGAGAATGAACATGAAGTTCTGAAACCTTTCATTGCGATCCAGAGGGTTCAACTCCCTCCCGGTAAAGGTCAGCCAACCAGCCGGAAGCGAGCCTTGCATGGCGTGCGGCGACGTCCGTCGTGAAGCGTAGGCAGCAGGTGCTGAAGCCGCGTGAGTAGCCTCGAAATTATGATCGCTGGAGCCTTCGCTGTGGGTTGAGCGGGGGCAGCATCGACGACACCGTCAGGGTGAGGATCGTCGGTCCGGCCGGGGTCTTGGACCGGGGCAAAGGCATGGGACGGATCGCCTGGGAACCTGTGAGGTCCCGCCCGCGTCCACGTGACAGTGTGCCGGCAAGTGGGCGGCCGGCTGACCAAATGCCCTGGCCCGGATGGGTCCTCCAATCATCCGGGAGCGCCGCCAAGGCGAGCACGAAGAGCGGAGGATCGCGCGGACCCCGGAAGCGAAACAGATAAGCGACCGGGGATGCGTGGGCGGGAAGTCGTAGCGCCTCCATAGTACCGCTGACCGCGGGGAACTGGGCTCACCGGGCCCCGCGCGAGGGAAGGGGGCGCCACGGGATGAGAGCCGTTGCCGGGAAACACGGGAGGAGACCTTGGGCTCCGCGAACCTGTCCACGAAACGACAACGGATAGCCGAACTGGCGAGGACGAAGGCGGGGACAGCTTTGTCCACGCTTCGCCATGTCATCGACCTGGAATGGATGCGAGAGGCGTACCGGCTGACGCGCAAGGATGGAGCATCTGGCATCGACGGTGTGACGGCGGCGCAGTACGAGGCGAACCTGGAGGTCAACCTTTTGGCTCTCCTGGAGCGCATCAAGTCCGGCCGCTATGTCGCTCCGCCGGTGCGTCGGGTCTACATTCCGAAGGCGGATGGCTCGGAGCGGCCGCTCGGCATTCCGACGTTCGAGGACAAGGTGGCACAGCGAGCGATCGTCATGGTGCTGGAGCCGATCTATGAGCAGGAGTTTCTGTCTTGCTCATTCGGCTTCCGACCAGGGCGGTCGGCGCATCAGGCCCTGAGTGCGTTGCGTTTGGCCTTCATGGGCCGACAAGGGCTGCGCTGGGTGTTGGATGTCGATATCTCCAAATACTACGACACGATCCAACATCATCACCTCCGTGCGTTTCTCGACAGGCGAGTCACGGACGGCGTCATTCGCCGGATGATCGACAAATGGCTGAAGGCTGGCGTGCTCGAACACGGCCTCCTTCAGCGCACGACCGAGGGCACCCCGCAAGGTGGCGTCGTCTCGCCTCTGCTCGCAAACATCTACCTGCACCATGTGCTGGATGAATGGTTCGAGCGGGACGTGCGCGTGCGCCTCAAAGGGAACAGCATCCTCGTGCGGTACGCTGATGACAGTGCGCCACGACGGCGCGAAGAGGAGGCTCTGATGTAACGGAAGCCAACTTCAAGCAGCCTTGCTGCACAAGAGATGAGGGTTGGCCCCTCGGACTCGGATTGCAGGATCAGGGTCCAAACCACCGCAAGCTGCGCCGGATAACGGCCGGGGTGGTGAGCGTTGCGGAAAAGGCGGGATAACCCGTCAGGTGTGCGCTGGTAAGACGAACGCGAGTGAACCGTTGATGACGTGTCGAAAGCGTTGGAATGTCGCCGAAACCAAAGGCTCCAGTTGTTGGCCTGGGACGAAGCTCGGAGGGAGCCTGCCGACTGGCCGAGCGGCGACCGGCATGAAGACGGCGTGAGACCAGCGAGAGGCTCTTGTGCGGAACGTGGGAGCCTGGCGCCTCGATGCCAAGGGAGACCTCCAAGCGGCAGAACCGTAAGGAGCCGAGTACCGATGCGGGGCGCAGGGACGGACGGGTTCGTAGTAGCGAAGAAGCCTGGCAATGCGGGCGGAGCGAAGGGACCCGACACTCTGGCCGAAGGCGCACGCCAATCGAGAGGGGAGGAGCCGGTGTCTGAGGCGAAGCCTTATGACATTCCGAAGCAACTCGTTTGGGAAGCCTACCAGCGGGTGAAGGCGAACCGCGGTGCTGCGGGCGTGGATGGGGTGTCCCTGGCGGCATACGAACAGAACCTGAAGGGCAACCTGTACAAGGTCTGGAATCGAATGTCGTCGGGTTCGTATCATCCGCCGCCTGTGCGGCTCGTCGAGATACCGAAGGACAACGGCGGCAAGCGCCCTCTCGGCATTCCCACCGTTTCCGATCGCGTGGCGCAGGCAGTCGTGAAGATGGTGCTGGAGCCGCTGGTGGAACCTCGGTTTCACCCTGACTCCTACGGCTATCGGCCCGGCCGTTCTGCGCTTGACGCAGTCGGGGCGGCGCGGAAACGCTGCTGGGACCTTTTTTGATTCCATTCCACATGACCTCGTCGAACGCGCCGTGGCGCACCACACGGATCTTGCCTGGGTCCGTCTGTATGTTGGACGGTGGCTGCGCGCCCCTGTCGAGCGTCCGGATGGGACTCTCATGGAGCGGACGAAGGGGACCCCGCAAGGGGGCGTCGTCAGTCCGCTGCTTGCCAATCTGTTCCTGCACTATGCGTTCGATCTGTGGATGCATCGAGAGTATCCGAGCATTCGGTTCGAACGATTCGCGGACGACGCCATCGTCCACTGCAGGAGCGAGGAGGAAGCCCGATCCGTGCTGGAAGCCATCCGGGGTCGGTTTGCAGACTGCGGCCTGGAGCTTCATCCTGAGAAGACCAGGATCGTCTACTGCAAGGACGATGACCGGCCGGGGCGGTACGAGCATGTGAAGTTCGACTTCCTCGGCTACTCCTTCCAACCTCGACGCGCGAAAAATCGGTGGGGGAAGCATTTCATCAGCTTCTTGCCGGCGATCAGCAACAAGGCCGCCAAGGCGATCCGACAAACCATTCGTGAGTGGTGAATGGCGTCCACCAGAAACAACCAGCGCCTGGAGGACTTGGCTCGCCTCACCAACCCCGTGGTGCGGGGCTGGCTGAACTAGGGCGTGTCCTCAGTTGAGCTGGATAACGGCGGCGACCAAGCGGATTGCGCCGAGGAAGTTTCTGGCGAGCTTATCGTATCGTGTCGCTATTGCCCGGAATTGCTTGAGTTTTCCGAAGAAGCGCTCGATCAAGTTGCGCTCTTTGTAGAGAGTGAAGTCGCATTCCCTCTTTTCTTTGCGATTGCTCTTTGGCGGAATGACAATGATACCCGCGTCCCGCAGCCGTCCGATCAGGGCGTCTGCATCGTAAGCCTTGTCGCCGAGCAGCGCGCCGCAAGCGACGCCTTCGAGCAGTTGCGGCGCAGTGCGAACGTCGTGGACGTGCCCCGCCGTCAGAATAAGTTTGATCGGATTGCCCAAGGCGTCGGCGAGAGCATGGATTTTGGTTGTCAGGCCGCCCCGGGAACGTCCGATGGCCTGGTCCTCGCCCTTTTTTTCGCGCCCCGGCGCTGTGTTGATGCGCGCGCACGATCGTGGCGTCGATCATCACGTATTCGGCGTCGGCCTCGACGGCCAAGTGCTTCAGAACGCGATCGAAAACACCGCTCTTGCACCATCGGCTGAAGCGTTGGTGCGTGCTTTTCCAGGAACCAAAATGCGCCGGCAAATCGCGCCAGGGAATGCCCGTCCGATAGCGGTAGAGAACCGCGTCGACAAATCGCCGATTGTCTGGCGCCGTGCCGCCGACATAGCCCTCACGCCCAGGAAGAAAATCCTTAATCCGATCCCACTCATCATCCCGCAATCCACCCCGATCCATCGTGGCGTTGTCGGCGGTGTTGCCGGGGAGCACCTCGTAGGCCAGCGGCAAGCCCTCGGGCGTCACGATCAGGGCGATGACCACCTGCACGCAGTCGCTGCGCTTGTCGCGGCTGTAGCCGTGCCGACGTTTGTCGGCGTCGTTGTCCGGCGGATCGGACTCGAAATCGGTGCTCGTCAGATCGTACAGCAGAACCTCGAACTTGGCGCCGAACAGATCCTGCCAACGCGCCCGACCGAGGAGGTGCTGCGCGAGATGCGCCAGGCCGATCCGCCGATCTCGTATCTGGTCGGCACGCCCAAGGGCCGGCTCACGAAAATGGAGAAGGCGCTGCTCGCCCGGCCTTGGCAGGCCGTGCGCGAAGGCGTCGATGTCAAGCTGCTGGCGCTGCGCGGCTTCCTCGAGAAGATCGAGGCGCAGTACGGCAAGGCGCAGCGCATCTGGGTGATGGACCGCGGCATTCCGGCAAGAAGAGGAGCTCTACGTGCTGGCGCGCAGCAGCGCGCGCATCGCCAAGGAGCGCGCCATGCGCCGGCGCAAGCTGAAATGGCTGTGGGCGCGGCTCAAAGAGCTTTCCGCCATGAGCCTGACCCGCGAGGAATTGCTGATGAAGCTCGGCGCGGCGCGCGCCAAGGCGCCGGCCGCCTGGCGCATCGTCGACGTCGAAGTCGACCCGCGTATCGCCACGTTCACCTATGCGCTCGACCGCGACAAGGTGCGCAGCGTGCGACGGCGCGAAGGCCGCTATCTGCTGCGCACCAATCTATGCGGACGCGAGCCGGCCGAGATGTGGCGATTCTATATCCAGCTCACCGAGGTCGAGGCCGCGTTCAAGACCCTCAAGGACGATCTGCAACTGCGTCCGATCCACCATCAACTGATCGAGCGCGGCGAAGCGCACATCTTCGTCGCTTTCCTCGCCTATTGTCTCCACGTCACCCTGCGCGCGATGCTCAAGCCGCTGGCGAACGGCCTCACGCCGAGGGCCGTCTTGGACAAGTTCGCCGCCGTGCAGATGCTCGACGTTCACTTCCCCACCACCGACGGCCGCACGCTCGTGCTCAGCCGCCATACCGAACTCAACGCCGACCAGAAGCTCTTGGTCAGGCAGCTCAACCTCGAGCTGCCCCCGCAACCCCCACCACGGATCACCGCCGCCGGCCATATCTCGGGCGCCTGCCCACCCCGTGTAGTGAAGACTTTTTCGCCCGACCCCCCATTCTATGGGCATTTGCGGCGCTCTTACTCCGCCAGTTGGGAAAGTCGGGCTAACTGAGGACAGGCCCTACTTCGGACGGTACTATGTTCAGGTGCTCCGCCATCTCAACGCGGCTCTCGCTCGATGGGCGCGACGGAAGTTCAAGCGGTTCAAGCGACGGGAACGCGCATCCATGCACTGGCTGGGGCGCATCGCGCGGCGGGACCCCAATCTGTTCGTCCTGTGGCAGCTCGGCGTGCGGCCGGAGGCTGGAGTGTAGGAGCCGGATGAGGCGAGAGTTCTCACGTCCGGTTCTGTGAGGGCGGAGGGGTGAAATTCCCCTCCGCTACTCGACGCGTGATGGCGTTCGAGAGTCTCGACGACGCCAAGCGGGTCATGGACGTGCTGGGAAAGCGGCTTGCACGGTACGGGCTGACGCTCCACCCGGACAAGACGCACCTCGTCGACTTTCGCTTTCATCGGCCGGAGGGCGTACGCCATCCGGATACGGACAGCGCCACGTTCAACTTCCTCGGCTTCTCCCATATCTGGGCCAAGTCAAAGAAGGGGGTGAACGGGGTGAGGCAAGTGACGGCCAAAAGCCGGTACGCACGGGCGCTGGCGGCAGTAAGGGATTGGTGCCGACGCAATCGGCATCGATCCCTGCGCGATCAGCATGCCCATCTGTCCCAGATGATGCGAGGCCACTATGCCTACTACGGCATATCGGGCAACTCTCGACGCATACGATGGTTCGCCTGCCAGGTCGTGGTGCTGTGGAAGAAATGGCTGGCGCGACGGCATCGTGGAGGAGGCGCGTTCCACTGGACCCGCCTCAACGCGATCCTCAAGCGCCTTCCGCTTCCACCGGCGCGGATCGTCCACCGCCTTTACGCCAACGCGAGCGAAACTCTCCCGTGAAGAACCGGATGCGGGAAACCTGCACGTCCGGGTCTGTGAGGGGTGGGGATGGCAACATCCCCACCTACTCGGCACGCGGAGCGGCGCAAAGGCGCGAGCGCGGCGTCGAAGGCGTGTTTGTCGGCGAGCGGCGCCAGATCCCCGAAGAAGGCCAGGCGGCCGGCCTGGTTGAGCGCGGCGAGGCCTTCGAGGAAGAGGCGGCGGAACAGGCGGGAGAGCACGCGCACCGGCAGGAAGAAGCCAGGCTTGCATGCGATCCAGCGCGACCCGTCCGGCGACAGGCCGCCGCCGGGAACGATGACGTGGACATGCGGATGATGGGTCAGCGCCGAACCCCAGGTGTGCAGAACGGCGGTGAGGCCGATGCGCGCGCCCAGATGCTTGGGATCGGCGGCGATCGTCGTCAGCGTCTCGGCGGCGGCCCTGAACAACAGGTCATAGACGACGGCCTTGTTGTGGAACGCCAGGGCGCCGATCGAGGCCGGCAGGGTGAAGACGACATGATAGTAGGGGACCGGCAGGAGTTCGGCTTCGCGCTCGGCGAGCCATTGCCGCGCCGCCGCGCCCTGACACTTTGGGCAGTGGCGGTTGCGGCAGGAGTTGTAGGCGACGCGTTCGTGCGCGCAGTCCTCGCAGCGCTCGACGTGTCCGCCGAGCGCCGAGGTTCGGCAGCTCTCGATCGCCCACATGACCTTCAAGGGACCGAGGCCGACGTGGCCGGCGTTGGCTTTGCGCCACGCCGCCCCATGGGCTCGAAAGATGTCGGCGACCTCCAGGCGAGGCCGCGCCACGCGCTGGCCGTCAGGCGGGCGGCGATCGGCTCGCGAGGTTGAGGCCCAGCCGCTCCAGCGGGCTCTTGATGTCGCGGATCGTGTTGACGGCGACGCGGGTGTAGAGCGCGGTCGTCTCCAGCTTGGCGTGTCCGAGCAGGACCTGGATCACGCGAATGTCGACATTCTGCTCGAGCAGATGGGTGGCGAAGCTGTGCCGCAAGGTGTGCGGCGAGACGCGCTTGGAGATGCCCGCGAGATTCTTGGCGGCGTGCACGGCGCGGTTGAGTTGACGGGCGGTCATCGGGTTGACCGGGTTCTGGCCGGGAAACAGCCAAGCCTGAGGCCGCGCCGCGCGCCACCACTCCCGCAACAGTTCGAGCATTTGCGGCGAGAGCATGACGTAGCGATCCCGCTGCCCCTTGCCCTGCTCGACCCGCAATGTCATGCGCTCGCTGTCGATGTCGGACACCTTCAGCGCCACGACCTCGGACACGCGCAGGCCCGCGCCGTAGGCGACGCTGAGCGCGGCCTTGTACTTGAGGCCGGGCGCGGCTTGGAGGAGACGCGCCACCTCCTCCTGGGTCAACACGACCGGCGCCTTACGCGGTGTGTTCACGGTCGTCAGATGACGGACAAGGTCGGGGCGTTCGAGCGTCACGTTGAAAAAAAACCGGAGCGCGGCGATGGCGGCGTTGATGGTCGCAACGCCGATCTGCTGCTTGGCCAGATGCACCTGAAAACGGCGAAGGTCCTCGCTCGTGGCGGTGTCCGGCGACCGGCCGAGGAAGGCCGCAAAGGTCCTGACGTGCCGGACGTAATCTTTCTGCACCTTCTCCCTGAACCGGCGCGCCGTCATGTCGTCGATCATGCGCTGGCGCAATGAACTGATGGGCTTCTCGAGCATCGCGAAAGCTCCTGTCTCGCAGGTTTAAGAACCCCACGATCTTGAGACAGTCCCAGCCCTCGCCGCGCCTACCGCGCGAGCGGTCTAGTCCATGCGCTAAAGAGCGGTCATTCCCCGACGGCGTGGCAAACGGGTTAAAGCGACCAAAGCCGCCTGTCGGACGACGCCTTAGAACTTCTCGACCTGCTGGCGATCGAAGGCGCCATCGTCACCATCGACGCGATCGGTACGCAAAAGGCCATCGCAAGGAAAATCGTCGCCAATGACGCTGATTATGTTCTCGCGCTGAAGGAGAACCAGGGCTCTCTCTACCTCGACGTTGCGGACTTCTTCGCCCATCCAGCGCTGGCTTCGACCTGCCTTGAGTGCCGGCGCAGCAATTCCGGGGCATGGGCGGATCGAGGAGCGCCAGGCCCGAGCAGGCGACGCGGCTTGGCTCGCCGAGCGGCATCGGCAATGGGCGGGCCTGCGTTCCGTCGCTGCGATCACCGCCGCGCGGACTGACAAGAAAATCGGCGAGACCTCGACCTGCTGATTCCTGGCGAAGCCGCCCACCAAAACGAGATGATGTCGCCCGTCGTAACGGAATGATGTCGCCCACCCAAAGGAGATGATGCCGCCCACCGGAACGGAATAATGCCGCCCGGGGTTTTTTGACGGCGACGAGCGCCCCCGTGGCCTGTTTAGGGAAGTCGCCATCCCACGATGTATGGCTTCAGCTCTCGCCTATCACGTCGAATGGCATCTGCGTCTGGCGCCGCTGCTCTGCCATGACACCGAGCTTGCCGCCGCCCGCGCCGAGCGGTCGGATGCCGTCAAGTCCAAGAGAAGGCCACCAAGCGTTCAGCCGACGGGCAGCCTATCATACAGTTCGCCGATCTCGTCGACCACCTCGGCACCAAACCAACCAAATTGCAGGAGGCCGCATTCAGGCTGCTTGATCTCGAACCAATGCGTGTCCGGTAGGCGGAAAGCACTACTTCATCTGCATCACCGCTGATTGTCTCCGAGTAGTGGGTACCGCCGGGCGGGGCCGGGAGGCCCCCACAGTCGCCGCACTGTGGCACTTTCTTCAGCCTGCCGAACCGACAACCGGGCGGAGCGCAATTCAAGCCAATCGCGCGACTTGCGCTTCCTCGTCGAAAGCGACGCCCACGCCCGATTGCTTCGGCTACGAGCCACGCGCGTCTGGAGGTAATCAGTCCGCGCCCGCAAGGCCTCGTTGACGTTCGCGACGTTGCGGTCGGATGCGGCAGCGTCGCGAATCTCCCGAAGTCTTTGCAAACTACGGAGAATCAGGCCCTGGCTTCAGGCTATCCATAACCAATTTGGCGTGCCTCAAATCCGCAGTGTCG
Organism: uncultured Alphaproteobacteria bacterium; assembly: GCA_963758335.1. Classification (GTDB taxonomy): domain Bacteria; phylum Pseudomonadota; class Alphaproteobacteria; order Rhizobiales; family Beijerinckiaceae; genus Roseiarcus. The sequence goes on from CAVWVF010000008.1 coordinate 468,118, forward strand.
AAGCCTTCTGTGAATTGAGCGTAGATTGACTGCAACAACTGGAGCGCCTCCTTTCCGCGACCTTTGCCTTGCCAGAGCTTGGCAAGATCACAGGCCGTGCGCAGCTCCCAGCAACGCGCCTGTTGATGTCGGGCAATCGCGAGGCTCTTGACGAGCAAAGTCTCGGTTTGATTGCATGCGCGGTCGGTCGCCATTAGCAAGCCAGCCTTGATGCGCAGCACCTCGGCGATGCACCAGCGCTCGCCGGTCTCCTCGGAAATGGCGATAGCCTGCTCGATCGCACGTAGCGAAGCGTCACTGCGACCGCCTTTGGCGTGGGCCTTGGCTTCCAGCGCGAGAAAGATCGGTACCCACAGCCGCGCTCCCGCCTTTCGCCACGCGGCCACACCTGCGTGAAGTGCCTCGATCCCTTGATCTAAGTCCCCCCGGCACGTGTCGGCCCAGCCCTCGAGAATGCGACCGCAGGCCACCCAATGTAATAACCCGTGCTCGTTGCAGAGCGAGACGACCGAGCCGGCATAGAATCGCATGTCCTCCGAGCTGCGTCGAAATATGTCGATCATGCCGCGGGCATGGCAAATTGTGTACGCCAGCGTATGCGGATGGGACAGTTCCTCCGCACGTTTCACTGCCTCGGCTGCGACCTCCGACGCCTGGTCAACATATCCGAGATGCCACAAAGCCCAGCTCAGATAGCACAATGCGGCCGCGCCTAGATCCTGGCCATATTGGTACTGCAACTGAGCGTGCTGCTTCGGATCGTAGAGCGCTCGCGCTCGCTCGAGATGACGCAGTCCGGCCGCGAAGTCCCCTTTCGTCACATAAGTGGTGCCCACTATCCGATGCGCAACACACAGCGCCGCGGTGGCATTATGTCGCTTGGCCTCGGCAAGGAACTCCGCGGCGTCCGTCTGCTTGGCGACTTCGCCTCCGACATAGTGGCATGCCCATATGCCATAGAGGATGGCCAACTTCTGTGAGGGATCGGTCGAATCGTCAACGTGCGCCTTCGCTCGGAGCAGGACTTCCCACGGTCTCGCGCGCCGCGTAGCCGTGGCGGGCGATCATAGCGTGACTGAGCATCACCTCGAGCCCGAACGACGCACGTGTTCGCGCCGGACCCTTGGGCCGCGATTGCAACAACTCGAGCGCTCGGGTGAGGTGCTCGAGGGCCTCCGCATTAGCTGAACGCTCGATCGTCCGCTGCCCAGCCTTTCGCAAGTAGTCGATGGCCCGCTCGGTGCGCCCGGCCTGGATGAGGTGATGCGCCACCAACTCCGGCTGGGTCTCGACTGTCTCGGGGAACCCTTCCTCGAGCGCATCCGCGATCCGGGAATGAAGTTGCCGCCGTTTGCTCCGAAGCAAGGTGCCGTATGCTGCGTCCTGAACCAGCGCATGTTTGAAGACATAGGTCGAATCCGGCGGTTCGCCCCGGACGAATATCAACTCGGGAGCGGCGATCTGGGCAAGAGCAGCGTGCAGGAACATTTCTGATATGGGCGCGAACACCGCCAGCAGCCGATAGGGGAATTCGCGACCGATGGCAGCGCCAATCTGGGCGATCTCCTTCGCCGGGCCGAGCCTATCAAGACGCGCCGTCAACGAGTTGAGCAACGTCACCGGAATTGTCAATGGCTGCCGCGGCCCGACGGTGACATACCGGTCACCGACATCTTGAAGCACTCCCGTTCCAAGACCGTCTTGGTGAGCTCCTCGACGAACAAGGGAACTCCATCCGTCTTGCTGATGATCTGCGCGTCAATTTCAGGGGGTAAGCCCTTGCGCCCGGCGACGTCAAAGATGATGGACTCAGTCTGTTCACGCCCAAGTCGATCGAGCCGCAGCGTGGTCACGTGCGGTTCATCGAGCCATTGCGGGAAGAACTCCGGCCTGAAACTTATCAAGACCAATACTCACGCCGTCCTAATCGATGCGATGATTCGGCTGACCAGCTCGAGGGTGCTGGAATCGGCCCAGTGCACGTCTTCAACGACGACAACCACCGGCGCCTTGCGCGCAAGACCGAGAACTTGCCGGATCAGCGCGGCGATCGTGAGCTCCTTCTGACGTTGTGGCGTCACCCCTGGCGCTGGACCTTCGCCAGTCGGGATCGACAGAAGTGCAGCGTAGGATCTGATGTCAGCCGGAGTTGGCGTGCCGGCTTCAGTGAGCGCGGTTTCCAGCTTCTTGAGCTTGACGTCCGGCGCATCCTCTCGCTCGAAACGCGCCGCGTGCTCGAGCTGGTCGATGACCGGATAAAACGGGCTGTTGCCATGGTGCGGCGAGCATTGATACCGGATCGTGATATGCGGCTCTTCGGCGATGCGGTCCAACAAGACCTCGCAGACGCGCGACTTACCGATCCCGGCTTCACCGCAGAGAAGCGCGACTTGGCCTTTGGCAGCTTCGGCCAGCTGCCAACTGGCCACCAACTGCTGCAATTCATGCTGCCGACCGACGAAATTTGTAAGTCTCGCCCGCCGCATGGAGCTGAACCGGCTCTCAACGGCTCGCTTTCCGGTGACCCGGCAGGCAGCGACCTTCTCGGGAACCCCGGCAAGTTCATACAAATCAGGACCCTCGCAATCGAATGCACGACCAAGGAGTTTGCGCGTGCTCGCGCTAACGATGACTGAGTTCGGGGGAGCTATGTTGCGCAAACGAGGGGCAATGGTCGCGGGTTCTCCGACCGCGTTCTGGTCGGCGACCACGACCACGCCGGTAGCAATTCCGATTCGGACCCCCACGGGCTTGCCGGAGGGCCACAGCTCGCCCGCCTTTGCCATAAGATCGAGTCCCGCGTGCACGGCGCGTTCAGCATCGTCCTCGTGAGCTTTGGGATACCCAAACAACGCGAGAATTTCGTGACCCATCAATCCGGCAATACTTCCACCCATTTGTGCGGTGATGGCGGCGCAAGCGGCTTGGAAACTCCGGACGACGCGAACCATGTCCTCGGGGTCGGCGTTGGCTGCGAATGCCGTCGAACCCACGAGCTCACAGGACAACACAGTCAGCTGACGCCTCTCCGAGTGGGAACGCGGCATGATGATCCCGGGACTATGCGCTCGGTCTGGCGCCGCGCCTGAGGGTCCGAGCCCATTGACCCCGGTCGACTCAAGGTCGATGTCTGCCGTCAATTCGCGATTTCTTTCGACAGCCTGGGGGTCTGCGGCGAATTTGTAACCGGCGCCTGACACGGTGAGGAGGAATCGTGGCGCCTTCGGATCGGACTCGATCTTGGATCGCAGCCGGCCGATATGCATGTCGATGCTTCGGCCATACGGCTCCGCGTCGCGCCCGGCAATCGCGTGGCTCAATTGGTCGCGCGACAGCACCCGGCCGGGGTTGCGTGCGAGTGCCGCCAGCAGCGATAACTCCGCGCGGGTCAGGGGTACTTCGCGCCCGTCAGGGTGGACGAACGTGCGGCCGGCCGGGTCGAGCCTGCAGCCCCCGATGCGCAGATCGGCAGCAGTTGACGCTGTCAGGTTGCCCCCCGGAGACGTCATCGCTTGGGCGAGGCGATCGAGAAGCTGCTGCTCGTCCAATGGTTGCGAAAGAGAGGCATTCGTTCCGGGAAGCGAGCGGCCCAGTCTGGCAATGTCCTCCGGCCGCTCCGCCAGCACGATAACTCGCGGAACTCTGTCGCTGAGCTCGCGCGCGAACGCCAAGCCAGCCAGGTCGGAGCTTGCCGCTGCGATCGCCGCCTCGATCTTTCCGTTCGCAACGAGCTCGAGCGCCCGCTTCTCGCTCGCGGCGACCTCGACGGCGTAGCCAGCTGACTGCAATAGCCGCGCAATTTTGGCGCGCAGCGCCATTTCCTGCGCGACAACCAAGACGCGCTTTCTCATTCGACATTCCCCCTTTTCTTCCCGACCGAATGAACGTCTCGAGGGCGGCGCGGCCGCCTGAACTGTTACATTATTATTACAATCCGCGGCCTCGCCCCGCGGAGCGATCGCGATCTTGCGAACGCGCCGATCAGAATCGTCCTCGAAGCGCACGAGTTCGTCGCGCGGCAACGGGCGCAGATTGCGGGTCAGCGTCGTCCCATCCAGCCCGAGGGGAACCGCGAGCCGCGCCGCGGCGATCGGACCGGTCTGGACAAGGGTCGCAAGAACGCTGAATTACGGAACCCGCAAGCCCGTCTCACGCATTGCATCGTCGAAGAAGCGGGTCAGCTCCCGGCTCGCCCGGCGAGCGGGGCGCAGGCGCATTGCCGACACAGCACGAAATCGATCGCATCCCGCGACATGCTGGGTGCATATGCACCCAGCATGTCGATTGTCAATCACATTGCGCCGCCGCGGCGCGCGTAAGCCGCGCCGCTTTTGCCGCCGCTGCTCGTCGAACGATGATGCTCATCGTTTCGGGTGAACGAGCGCGTCTACGGCGCTTCGCGTCGCCTCCTGGCCGAGCGCGGCGAGTTCCTTGGCCTGCTCGGTCATGAAGGCGGCGCGCTCGCGCATATGCGTGGTCATCGTCTCGATGAAGTCCGTCGGCGACCGGGCCTGAATCAGCTTCTGCGCGAGTTGGAGGTTCGCCTCCGCATTGGCCTGAAAGATCTGGACGAGCTTCGTCTGGTAGTCCTGCATGGCCTTCATTGACGCCTCGAAGGCGCCGCTCGCGGCCCCTGCCCGCAATCTCGGCTTGCGCCGCCGCTTCCTTCATGACCTTTTCGCCGGCTTTCGTCGCGGCCGCGGACAAATCCGCGGGCGTCTCGTTTTCCCGAACCATGACATCCTCTCCTGAAGCCGCCCGCTCCTCATGAACGCGGCAGGGCCGCTGGCGGTTGCGAGGCTCCTCCGTCAAGGCTCCATTTTCGCTAGGCGTTCGACCAGCTGCAGAACGGCGTTCCGTCGCCGCTCGGTCCGGATCTTCAGGAAAGCACGCAACAGTCGCACGACCTCCTCGGGCGCGGGCAGCGGATTTTGCCGGGTTTCCTTATGCATTCCGTTGGTGACGGATCCGCTCATGTCAGAGCGTGGAAGGGTTTCTTTCCTTTTCATCCGACTGTCTCGGGAAAGACTCGTCTGGGGACCGCTCGGCTGACATCCTTAGCAGAAGCCAGAAGCCAGAAGCCGTTCTCCTTATACTGCAGAACGATCGGGCGGCTGATCTTAGAGCGCGCCAGATGGCCGCTTTTGTGTCTATCTGGCTTGATCCGGTGAAAAGGGGACCTTCGGCTCCGCGTCGCCGACGACCGAGACCGTACTTGATCAGTAAACAGGGCCTCGCGCCCATAACATACTGATTATTATTGAGGTCGGTCAGAACTGTTTGGCAAAATGTAGTGCCACGTTGGTTGCTATTACAACCTTCATGATTTTGTGGTGCTGCCCGCTCAGGGAAGGGTCGTTCTCCGCTTATTCGCGCCGCACTGTAAGCAGCTTGAAAAAAGTCGAGGGCGAGACGAAGCCGCCATGGGAGGCGGCGAGTTTGGCTCCGGCGACGGCCTCCGCGGAGATCGTTCCCAGCGGCGCCCCGCGCCGCCTGGTAACGACCATGTGCCGCTGCCATGGTCGTCTTAAGAATGGCATGGTACGAGCCGCGGCACATCCTACGTTTGTAGGAGGTCTTCACAAAAACGTGATACCGTGGCATATTCCGCAGCGGGTGGAGGGGACCCATGCCGGAGCATATTTGGTCCCAGGCCCTTTCGGCGCTGATCGGCTCGATTTACGATTGCGCGCTCGATCCCGACCACTGGGACCAAACCCTGAGCGATCTCAGAGATGTGTTCGGCGGCCACAACGCAGGATTGACGCTGATCGACCATCGACACGGGCGCATATTGGTCGCCAAGGGATGTCGGATTGGACCGAAAACAGCTGGAAGAGCGAGGAAGAGCGGGCAAGACACGTTCCTGAAGTCATCGCCCATATGAGCAATTTCGTTCGACAACATCCATTGGACGAAACGCGCGCGCCATCGAGCAGCAAAGGATGGCCGAGGCGCTGGACGTGCTCAAATGCGGGGTGGTGCTGACCAGTCAGAGCGGCGCCATTCTGCGCGCAAACAGTGCGGCCGAGCGGATGTTGCGCGAGGGCGACGCGATTCTCGCCGTCCGCGGCGTCTTGCAAGCAAAGGCGCCGGCATCGGCCAAGAAGTTGCGCTGCATGATCAGGCTTGCGGCAGAGGACGAGACCGAGCTTGGCAAGACTGGCCTTGCTGTCCGCCTCAACGAAGACGTGACGCTGTTCGCCCATGTTCTGCCTTTGGGCGGCGGCAAACCGCGCACTCAGCTGGCGCTTGGGGCTGTCGCTGCCGTGTTCGTGGGATCTGCGGCCTTCGGGCTCACGTCCGCCGAGAAGTGCCTGCTCGAAAGCTCTCCTCGCTGGCTGCAGCTTGGTGGAAACGGCGGTTGCCTTCGGGATCGCGACGACGACCGCCAAGACCCACCTGGAAAACATCTTTCACAAGACAAGGGTCAACCGACAAGCCGAACGGTGGACGGCGTCTCGAATGGTATAAAACGCTGATATAGCAGGGAGTTCTATCGCGGTCGGGGGACCCTTCATTCGCCCCCTCCGCGCCCTTTTTCAGGTTCCAGGGCCGCAACGATTTGTCGTGGCTCTGACGTCGCAATCGACCCGTCCGAACTCTTCGGCGTGTTTCTGCCGGGACAGTCCGAGCAACGTCCCAAGGGGACAATATGCAACGCCCCCAGCACCGGCGTCGGCGCCGTCCGCAACGCTGAAACGGCCTGGCCCTCGTCGCGCTCGCCGTCGAATAATGGACTCAAAGGTTTGGCGTCTGAAGTTAATGTTAACCTAAACTGCGGCAGGACCGCGACGAATGGCTCGGGCGCGCCCAGCGGCGCTTGACTGATCAGCGGCAGCCCTCGTGGCGGCGCGACGGCGGCGGGCCAGGCGGCAGGCTTAGCGTGGCCCGTCCCCATCGCGACCGTTCACGGATGGTAATGGTGGTGGTTATGATAGTACCAGGCTTCGCCATGGCGGCGGACATACGCCGCGCCGGCTCTCGCCCGTTCCTTGCTTTCGTTGAAGTGATTCCACGACCGATCGAAAGTCGTCGTAGACGGAGCGCTGTTGCTGACGCCGTATCCAGTCTGCGCGCCGGCCGCGACAGGCGGGAGGGCGAGGGCGGCGCCAAGGCCGATCAGGACGATTGTCTTGAGCATAGTTTTTCTTTCCTTGCGGACGGATCTGTCCCGGTGGGGGTCTTGTGGCTTCATACGCCGCAATCGGGGCGCCGTCATGAACGCTCGAATTCGCCGAAGGCTCCGGGCGGTGTCCCGTGCGGCGCTGCGCGCTGCGCGCGCCGCCGATCCATCCGACGATGTCCGAGCTGGCTCCGACGATATTTGGCGAACTGTCGTGGTGAATACCGACGGCGGCTGCCAAGTCCCTGCGGTGCGGATGCTCATCGCTAAGCTCCAAAGGTAACCCGTATGTTCTATTTTCCAGAATATACAATAGGCAATCTTGCCGCGAAAAACTTCGTCAGACGCTCTGCGCCGGTTTTCCTGTTCCGGCACACTCTCTCCCTGTTCCTTTCCTGCCACGAAAAACGGGTCAGTTCGATGCGGCGCTTCAGGTTGGCGACGGTGCGGGTCTGTCGGATTTGATCGAGATAGGCTTCTCCGAGTTCATGATAGGCGACGCCCTTGGCGAGCATGTGATAGGCGGCAACCAGGATTTTGTGAGCGATGGCCAGGGCCGCGCGCATGCGCCGCGGCGGGCCTTGAGACGGTGGAACTTGTCTTTGAGGTAGCTGCCCTTGGTCCAACACCGCTCGGTGAGCGCTCGCATCCTCGCCTCCTTCTGTCGGAAGGCGACCGTGACGCCGCAGGTACGCTCGAGACACTGCTACGCGTGCTCCCCGTTTCCGAGGGCGACAAAGAATGGTACCTCTATGCGGCGCGGGCCGGACTGTTATTCGGGGTCGCGAACCACCGCAGGGATTGTCAGCCTCACCACGGTCGCCGCGCAGCAGCCGATCCCGGAGCTCGGATAGCGCGCAGAGCTCAAGGGAGGGGAGCGGAAATGTTCCCCGACGGGATAGTTGAGATAGCAGAGCATGAGCCCATAGCCGAGACGATTGGAATCGCCCCGGCAGCGCAAAATCGCCGCGCGGGCTCGATGCGGTGCGCCTGGTGCAGCGCCGCCAGAGCCTCCAGCAGGCCGAGGCAGCCCGCCAGGCTCGGACAAAACGGCCCGGCCCGCCACCATTTTCACCCATAATGGCGCGCCCGCGGGCGCTGGTTGGCTGTTATCGCCGATTTATTCCCCTGTTGTTCTGTGCGCTCCGAAGGCGCGGGTCACCAGTGGAGGAAGATTCCACCCAGAGAGTTGTCGATTGCGATCGACCCGCCGCCGGCGGACCGAGGGATCTGGTAGCTGACGAGGGTCTGGCTGGGCGACTGGCCGGGCCGGAGCCTCGTGACAAAGGCCGCCTTGGGCGGTTGAGCGATCCAGCGGGCCGTGTGTTGTGGCGGCGGACCGTGCGGGAGTCGGACAGGGTCGTACGACCGTCGAGGCCGGGTAATTCCGGCGGAGGAAAGGGCCCTGGCTTCTGATGTGCTTTCGAAGACGGCGAGGAGGGGGTGATTGGCGATGAGCCTCGAAACGCCCGGAAAGATCAGGAACCTTCAGAGAAAGCTCTATTGTAAGGCGAAGGCGGAGCCCGCTTTCCGCTTCTACATCCTCTACGACAAGATCTGCCGCGAGGACATCCTTCGGCACGCCTACGCGCTGGCCCGCGCCAATGCGGGCGCGCCGGGCGTGGACGGGACGACCTTTGCCCAGATTGACGCTTTGGGGGTGGAGGCATGGCTGGCGGGCTTGTGTCAATCGGCGTCGAAAAGGGACCCCCCATCGGCATGGAAAAAGGACCCCTCTTGATCATCGGGAGCGGTTCATCCCCGGAGTCCATAGGGGGGACCCGCGCGTAGCGACGCGCCCTCCGCGCGGCTGGCGGAGCGTAGCGCGGGGGGTACCTGTGGGCCCCCGGGGGTGAACCGCGGGCGGGGTAGCGCCGGTGGTGAGGCCAGGCGTCTGGGAACCGCTCGGAGCGACACGTTGGCTTGTCTTGAGCGTTCGTCGCTGGAAGGTCAGTCGCGTCCGAAGCCGCGTGGGGGCGCCACGCTCTCGAGTTCGGAGAGATCGAGTTCGCAGATAGCCTGGAGGGCCTCGGCCAGCGCGCTGTCGTGTTGGTTGGCCGGCAGCGCTTCGAGCCAATCGGCATACTGCGCTTGCAGCTCGCTGAGCTGGGCGACGGCGTCCTGCCAACGCCGGGCGCGACTGCGATGGTCGGCCGGGCGACGGGTGCGGATCACCGGCGCATCGGCCGCGCGCGCGACGCGGTAACGGGCCTGGCGCTCGGCGTCGGTCATGGCTTTCTCGCCGATCGGCTTGCGCGGCATGGGGCCACTCCCAATCGTTACGTCACGAAACCCGGTTGGTGCGGGGCAGCTCAGGCGCGGTTTTTGAAGCGCCAGCTTTCGTTGCCGGTCTCGACGATGTCGCAGTGATGGGTGAGGCGGTCGAGCAGCGCGGTCGTCATTTTCGGATCGCCGAAGACGCTCGGCCATTCGCCGAAGGCGAGGTTGGTCGTGACGATGATCGAGGTGCGCTCATAGAGACGGCTGATGAGATGGAACAGCAACTGCCCGCCGGCCTGGGCGAAGGGGAGATAGCCGAGTTCGTCGAGGATGACGAAGTCGAGGCGCGTGAGATAATCGGCGAGCCGTCCCTGGCGGCCAGCGCGCGCTTGAGCCTCGAGCTGATTGACGAGATCGATGGTGGTGAAGAAGCGCCCGCGCGATCCGGCTCGGATGCAGCTTCGCGCGATGGCGATGGCCAGATGCGTCTTGCCGGTGCCGGTTCCCCCGACCAGGACGACATTGCGCTGCTGGGCGATGAAGCCGCCGGCGGCGAGGTCGCGCACGAGAGCCTCGTTGATCGGCGTGTTCTTGAACGCGAAGTCGTCGACGTCCTTGGCCAGCGGCAGCTTGGCGACGGTGAGCTGGTACTTGATCGAGCGCGCCTGCTTCTCTGAGATCTCGGCTTTCAGGAGATCGCCGACGAAGCGCTGCGGCTCATGCTTGCGCTTGAGCGCCGTGGTCAGCGTCTCGTCGTAGGCGCTCCTCATCCCGTAGAGCTTGAGGCTGCTCATCATGTCGAGGACTTCGGTTCTTTCCATGGGTTAGGCGCTCCTGAGTTGATCGTATCGGGCGCAGTCGGCGACGGGCGTGTGGCAGAGCCGCAAAGCGTCGGGCGTCATGATCGTCGCCGCCGGTCCGGGATCGCGCTGACGCGCGAGGATGTTGATGACGACGTCGGCCGAATGGACGCCCTCGGACAGCGCCTGAAGGCAGGCGGCCTCCACCGCAAGCAATCCATCGGTGAGCACGGCGGCGAGGATTTTGACCATCTGCCGGTCGCCGTCGTCGGACCCGGCAAGCTTGCGCCGCACGCGGTCCAGCGCCGTCGGCAGCACCCAGTCCTTGAACGGGGCGCCGTTGCGCAGAGCGCCCGGCTTGCGCGCCAGAACCGGCACGTAATGCCAGGGATCGTAGATCGTCTCGCCACGCCCGTAACACCGCGGATGTTCCGCGACGATGCGCCCGTCCTGGCGGATCACGACGCGATCGGCGTAGGCGTGGATTTCGACCGGGCGGCCAACCGCGCTGGCGCTCACCGAGTATTTATTGTTGTCGAACCGCACCAGGCAGGTCTTGGACACCGAGGCCGGCGACTCATGGAATCCGTCGAAGCGGCCGCGATAGGGAATGAGCTTGGGACGCTCTTCCTCGAAGACCTCCCAGATCGTCCTGTCAGGCCGTTCAGGATGGGGATGCGCCTTGGCCCAGGCGATGCTTTTGTCCATCAGCCAGGCGTTCAGCTCGTCATAGCTCTTGACTCGCAAGCGCGGCGTGAAGAAGCGCTCGCGAACGAGACCCACCTGGTTCTCGACCTGACCTTTCTCCCAGCCCGACGCTGGCGTGCAGGCGACGGGCTCGACAAGATGGTGCGAGCACATCTGGAGGAAGCGGCGATTGTATTGCCGGTCCTTGCCGACGAAGATCGTCTCCACCGCCGTCTTCATGTTGTCGTAGATGCCGCGCGTGCAGGCGCCCCTGAAGAACGCGAACGCCCGCTCGTGGGCGTCGAACACCATCTCCTGCGTCTCGCGCGGATAGGCGCGCGCGAGCATCATGCGGCTGTGGCAAAGGCGGACGTGCGCGACCTTCACGATCGTCGTCACCCCGTCCATCACAACGATCTCGTGGCTCCAGTCGAACTGATATGCCTCGCCCGGCGCGAACGTCAGCGGCACATAGGCGTTCGCCGTCTCGCCCGCGTGTTGCTTGCTCCAGGTCCGGGCGTAACGGCGAACCGCGTCGTAACCGCCCTCATAGCCAAGCCCCCGCAACTCCTCGAAGACCCGAATGAGCGTCAACCGCTCGCGCGCCGGCTTTCCGTCATTCTCCAAAAGCAATGAATCAAGCCGATCGCGCCAAGGCCCGATCTTCGGCTGGGGTTGGACGTCCCGCTCATAATGGAACTCTGTCGCCTGCGATCGGATGACCTTCCGAACCACTTTGCGCGAAACACGCAAATCGCGGCAGATCGCCTTGATCGTCATCTTTCGCGAAAAATACGCTAGACGAATTTTGGCTATCGTCTCCACAATCAGCATCTCGAACTCGGCCTCCTAAGAAATCAGGAGGCCTGTGTGGACCCTTATCCCCGGGGTCCCGATTGGATGCCGATCACCCCGAAAACGGGGTCCTTATTCCATGCCGAATGACAGGGCTTGCGCGAGGAACTCGTCTCGAAGACGTATCGGGCCGGTCCGGTGCGGCGGGCGACGATCCCGACGCCGGGGGGCGGCGAACGTCCCCTCGGCATCCCGACGATCCGGGATCGGGTGGTTCAGACCGCCGTCAAGATCGTGCTGGAGCCGATCTTCGAGGCGGACTTCGAGGACAACGCCTTTGGCTATCGCCCGCGCCGCAGCGCGGTCGATGCGGTCAAGGAAACGCACCGGCTGATCCGCCGGGGCTACACCGACGTGGTAGACGCCGATTTGTCGAAATATTTCGACACGATTCCGCACGCGGACCTCCTCAAATCGGTGGCCCGCCGCATCGTCGACCGGCATGCGCTGTGCCCCCGGGTCAAGAGCCCGGGGGTGTGGCTTAAAGCGCCGGTCGAGGAACGGGACGGCGACGGGACGCGGCGCATGAGCGGCGGCAAGAACAGCAAGCGCGGCACGCCGCAAGGCGGGGTCGCGAGCCCCTTGCTCGCCAACATCTACATGAACCGCTTCCTGAAGCATTGGCGTCTCACCCGACGCTGCGAAGCATTCCGGGCTCACGTCGTCTCTTACGCCGACGACTTCGTCATCCTCAGCCGCGGCTGCGCGGAGGAGGCTCTGGCATGGACGAAAGCGGTGATGACGAAGCTCGGGCTGACGCTCAACGAGGCGAAAACCTCGGTGAGAGACGCTCGGAATGAGCTTCGATTTCCTTGGTTACACATTCGGCCCGCACCGCGACTGGAAAGACGGCCATTGGTATCCGGGCGCAAGCCCATCCAAGAAGAGCGTTCAGCGGATCAAGACCAAGATCGGCGATCTCCTGAGGCCCGGCGACAAAGGGCCATGGCCCGAGGTGCGCGGCCGACTGAACCGGCTTTTGATCGGTTGGTCTGCGTATTTCGGCTATGGCGCGCGCTTGTCGGCGTATCGGGCCCTCGATCACCATGTCCATGACCGCGTCAGGCACTTCCTCGCTCGACGGCACAAGGCGCCAGGGCGCGGCGCCCGACGATTCCCCTATGCTGACGTATTCGGGAAACTCGGCGTGCAGCGTCTACACCGCGTGCAAGTTGGACCGCCGCCGTGAGCCCTACGACGAAATCAGTCAGAAAGCCGGATGCCTTAGTCGGGCACGTCCGGTTTGATGAGCCGCGGAAGAGAAACGGGGCGACGCCACATGGCCAAGCAACCGCGCCCTTCCTCGACTCTACCCTGTTCGGAGCGCACAGGAAGTTTTCGCACACGGCCTTGGAACGAAACGGCTTTTCGCCATAGATCGAGACCGCTGGCGCGCTGTTTTTTCGCTGTATAACAAGGAAAACCCTCGCGGCCTGGCGCGCTCCGCGGAACTCGACCTGTGGGTCTCCCGAATGCGGCTCCCCGCCTTAGGCTCTTTGGCGGTGGCGCGCGTCCAGGCTTGGGCGCCAAGGCGCCCTGCCCCGGCGGCCGGCCGCCCCTCTGTTGGGGCGAGCCCGGCGCTCGGCGAGCCCTCACGTCCCCTTGGTCGCGAACGGCGACTCGAACCTGGCCGCCTGGCCGAGCTCCGCCTCGATCTCGAGCAGGCGATTGTATTTGGCGATGCGCTCGCTGCGGCTCGCCGATCCGGTCTTAATCTGGCCGCCGCCCATCGCGACGGTGAAGTCAGCGAGAAAGGCGTCCTCGGTTTCGCCCGAACGGTGCGAAACGACATAGTTCCATCCCGCCTTGCGGCAGAGCGCGATGGCCTCGACCGTCTCGGTGACGGTGCCGATCTGATTGAGCTTGATGAGCACGGCGTTCGCGGTCTTTTCCTTGACGCCGCGCCTGATGAAAGCGGGGTTGGTGACGAAAATGTCGTCGCCGACAATCTGGATGCGCTCGCCCTGCTGGGCTGTCTGACGCGCGAAGCCCTGCCAGTCGTTCTCATCGAGGCCGTCCTCGATCGACACGATCGGGAAGGTGTCGATCCACTTCTGATAGAGCGCGATCATCTCGTCGCTAGTCTTTCGTCCGCCCTTCGACTTGGCGAGATCGTAGGCGCCGCCGGCATAGAAAGAACTGGCCGCCGGATCGAGCGCGATGGCGATATCCTTGCCCGGCTTGTAACCCCCCGCCTCGATCGCCTGGACGATCAGTTCGCAGGCTTCCTCGTTGCTGCCGAGATTGGGGGCGAAGCCGCCCTCGTCGCCGACCGAAGTCGCGTAGCCCTTGCCCTTCAAGAGCTTGGCGAGCGCGTGGAACGTCTCCGCCCCATAGCGCAGGGCTTCGGCGAAGCTCGGCGCGCCGACCGGCATCACCATGAATTCCTGGAAGTCGACCGAGTTTTCCGCATGCTTGCCGCCGTTGACGATATTCATCATCGGCACCGGCAAGCGGGTCGCGCCGACTCCGCCGAGATAGGCGTAGAGCGGCAGCTTGGCCGCCTGGGCCGCGGCGCGGGCGACCGCCATCGACACGCCGAGCATCGCGTTGGCGCCGAGCGCGCTCTTGTTCGGCGTCCTGTCGAGCCCAATCATCAACCCGTCGATCTCCGCCTGGCGGGCCGGATCCATGCCGATCACCTTGGGCGCGATCTTCTCGACGACATTCGCGACCGCCTTCAGCACGCCCTTGCCGCCGTAGCGGCCCTTGTCGCCGTCGCGAAGCTCGACCGCCTCGTTCTCGCCCGTGGACGCACCGGACGGAACGGAGGACGTCGCGAGCGTTCCGTCGTCGAGGCCAACGCTCACCCGAACCGTCGGATTGCCTCGAGAGTCGAGGATTTCGAGCGCCTGAACTGCCGTGATCCTTGTCATGAGAGGCTCCTTGAATTTCCCTTCGCGATGTTGCCGGAACCGGGGCGCAAGTCATTACGCCGGATCAATCTTGTCCCCCGGGCCCCCGATAGTCTTCGCGCATAATTCTCGCTCCGCAGGCCGCTTCCCTCTGCGCGTCTGCTTCGGCCAAGAAAATCTCCCGGTAGACGTCCTCGCCGAAACTCGTGCTGAGAGGTTCTCCCTCTATCAGTTTGAAGGTTCTGTGGCCATCGTCCAACCGGTCGGCCCGCAGGAAAAGCGCCGATTCGAGCCGCTTCTCGTAGAAGCTGTGCGTGAAGTCGAACTGATGGCTGACGAACACGATTTTGGGCGCCCGTTCGAGAAGCGCGGACACGATCTGCCGCGCGATCTCCGATCCCTCCCGCTCGTTGGTCGCCGCGAATGATTCGTTGAACAGGATCAGCGGGTGGGGCGTGAGGATTTGGACGATTCGGTTCATGCGGCTGAGCTCCTCGTCGAACTTGCCGCTTTTCATCGTCGTGTCCTCCTCGCGCTTGAAATGCGTGAAGAGCCCATCGACAATGTTGATGCTCAGGCGCGCGGCCGGCGCGAACATGCCGCATTGCATCATCAATTGAGCGAGCCCGAGACTGCGCAGGAAAGTGGTCTTGCCGCCCTGATTGGCGCCCGTGACAATGATCAGGCTCTTGCCGTCCGCCGCGACGTCGTTGCCGACCGGGCGCCCGTTCATGCTCAATGCGAGGCAGATGTCGTAGAGCTCCCGGCTTGAAAAGCGGGGAGCGACCGAGCTGCTCGGTTCGGGAAAGATGAACGGCGCCCGCAGCTCGAGAAGCCGTTCGTGGAGGTTGAGACAGCCGACGTAGAACGCCAATTCCCTTTGCAGCATCCTGAAGAAGCTCTGGACGTGCTCGGCGCTCTTGGCGAGGGCGTCGGCCGCGAGGCCGAGGCCGCGGTCCATGAGCTCCGACATGGCCCTGGCGCCTTGCTCATCCCTTGGAGCCAGATAGAGGGTGTAGGCGTCGGGAGGCCGCCGAGAGACGGCTTTCTCCACGGCGCGCCTGAATCGGGCAAACCAGTCTCCGGGCTCGAGCGGACGGCGCAGGATGTAGTTCTCGCCCTTCAGTCCCTTTCCCAGCCCCGCGCTCGTCAGAACGCCGTCACGGAACTTCAACCGCTTGAGCTGTCTGTCCACGAGCTTGAAATAATCGTCGTCGAGCTCGCGCTGGAGCGTCGCGAACAGGTTCGAGAACGCCTCCGACCGGAAATCGACCGAGTGCCGGTCGGCCAGACCGCGGACTTGTTTCAGCACCTCCATGAGGATTTGCATGCGCGATACGGAGTCGTCGAGCAAGCCGGTCGGATATTCCCGATAGCGGGGCCATAATTTCTTCAGCCGCCGGAATACTTCTCCCGCAAGGCCGTAGAGCTGGCGGACAACGTCCGGGTTGCTGAGGCAGTCCTTCAGCGCGTCCTGCCGGTATTTGATCGTCGCGATGTCGTTGGACAGCGCCGCCAATATGGCCTTCTTCGCGACATCGAAAACAAGCTCGTCGTTGGCCGCCATGGCCTGGAACAGCGTGTCGAGCTCCAGGTCTCGGCAGAGGTCGCTTTCGTTCGCCAGCAAAGGGCGCTCGAGATCGAAATCGCGATCCCGGTGTAGGAGAAAGGCTTTCATGGCTCGAGCCTCTCCCGCAACTGGGGGTAGGTGAGGCGATATTTCTCTGCGACCGAGAGCGCGTAAGCGAGCCCGTCCGGCGGACGCCGCGTAACCTTGAAGGTGCGCTCTGCGAGGTCCCCCGGCTTGACGTTGCTCGCCATGCTGACCGTGGTCTTGCTGAGCGCCGCGAGCTCGTCGAGAAAGGTCACGCAGATGCAGATCGCGTCCAGCTCGATGATCCTTCTGAGGACTTCCGAGCTGAGGAAGACCGCGTCCTCGAGGCTGGTCGAATTGAAGACCTCGTTGAGGATGATGATGCTGGCGGGAGTCGCCGCGGACAGCGTTTCGTAGAGGCGGTGCAGGTCGTCGTGCAGCTTTCCGCGGAGGTTGTGAATGTCTTCCTCTTTCTCGAAGTGGGTGAACAATCGATCGAACAGGAAGAGCCTGGCGCCGCTCGCGGGAACCGGACAGCCGAGCGCCGCCAGGTAGTGCAATTGGCCGAAGGTGCGAGCGAACGTCGTCTTTCCGCCCTGATTGGGCCCGGAGACGATAACGATCCGTTCCCGTCCATCGAGGTGATAATCGTTCATGACGATCGGATGTTTCTGATCAATCAGGGCGTTGGCCAGGGCGAGATCATAGCACTCGGATGCGCGCTCCTCCTTGCTCTCGGCCAACGCCCTTGGATAGCAGAACGGGAGGCCGGCGCCGTTGATGCGGCGCATATGCGTGAGATAGGCGACGTAGAAATGGATTTCTCGGTCGAACCTGGCGATCGTCGGATCGACGAAGTTGGCGCTTCGTTCGATGAAGCTCTCGAGCTCGACGAACGTTTCGGGGAAAAGGCGGGCGACACGATCGAGAACGCCGGCCTCGATATGGTTCATCTGCGCGAAGTCGGGGAACTTGAAAACGTGGTCGGCGGCCGCCCCCTGCCGGAACTTTTCGAAGTCGGACTGGATCTCGGCGCCGTAGTCCGCCTCGTCGCGATAGGCCGAGACGGTGACGGAGCCGGTTCCGATCAACAAATTGTAGCGGATCGAGGCCAGAGCAGCCTTGAGCGCCGCCGCGTCCCGCATGAGCTCTTGAAACGGCGGCGACGCCACGTAGGCCTCGAGATAGGCGAGGAAACCCGTAAGACCGGCCGAGCCGGGCGGCGAGGCGCGCAACGCAGAAAGCAATTGCTGAACGGCCTTGCCATAGAGCTCGATGGCGTCGAGCGACCATGCCTGCTTCTGGCGCTTATAGTATAGTTTCGCCGCCTGAGCGACATGATCTCGAACCGATCGCATTGAACTTGCGAAGTCGTTGACGGCGTCGAAGCGAGATCTGTCCTCGAGGTCCCGCATCACCTCCTGGCGGTACTCGATGGCTTCGACCGTTTTCAAAGGCCGATTGAAGAACGGCGCCAGGTTGTATTCTTGCTTGCCCAAATTGATCGATGCGATGATCTGGTCGAGATTGAGGTCGCGGAAGAACGCGGGCCCCTCCGACGGCTCCGTCGGGTCCTCGCGGTCGGACGGCGGGGTCAGGACGCTGCGGAAAACGGCCGGGGCCTCGCCAGTCGCAAGAAAATGCTCGCGAGCGACAGCGGCGCAAGGGGCTGCGGACCTTTCGGTCGCAGTCGAAGAGGGCAGCGAGATGTCGCCCTGAGACACTTGCACTCCTCCGCCTCGCGACAAGACGTTTGGAGGAGTCATCAGCCCGCAAAGGCGCTTAAAGGCGAACTCCATCGCCTGAATGAAGAGTTAGCGCGCGCTTTGATTTTGTCAACGCCGGAACGACTTGATGTCGACGGAGCTCGGGGGGATTTGCGTGGACCAGGGCCTGCAACTCAGATCAAATGAACATGGGTGACCGGCTGCGTTCGCGCCCCATTTCAAGGCGATTGGTCGCCCAACATTTGAGGCGCCTTCGAATGCTGCGATTGTCCCGCGCTCTGGTGATCCAAGATCTCGAGCGCCTTGTCGAAGACAAGGTCATCGGCCGTACGGAATGGAGCGCGAAGGGCGTCGACTGCCGACGGGAAAGGCACGGATACAGTCCGCCCGTCTACAGCTTCGATCTCGACATCCTCAACTTGCGCGCAAGAGGCGGACCCGAGGGGGCCTGGGAAGTGTTCATCGTGACGGAGTTCTGGCGTTCGGCGCAGGGAACGACCGTGCACAGCGCCAAATGGCTCAAGCTCATCCGAGGCAAGCCGAATGACGTGCTCAAGTGGATTGCGCCGCATAGGGAAACACCGGAGGGTAAGCGGAAAGCGCCCGCGACGAAAGTCTGATCCGACTTCGGCGCGCGTAAGACGCGCTCTCGAACCGAACGCGCCTGTCGTTCATCCACCCGGCGGACTTCAATCCGGCGCGCTGCGCGGCCGAGGAGCAATCGCCGAAGACGCCGCCAGGGAGGGCTCGAGCGCCTCGAAAGACCGCTCCATCGCGTATTCCGGAACAAAGGGCAATGAAATGTGTCCGTAGCGAAGCGAAAGCTGCGCTTCAGCCACCTTTGGTTCTACCTTTTTAACGACAGCCAGGTACAGGGCCGAGGCGAGCCCCGTCCGGTCGGCGCCGTCCTTGCAGTGGATCAAGAGAGGCTTTGCGGCTCTTTCCATGAGGGCGATCAAAGCAATCGCCTGAGCCTGCGTCAGTTCGTGTCGCGCAGATATGCCAAAGTCGACGTGGGCAATCTTGAGGCGATCGGACTCCTTCACTTCCGCGTCGTACCAGGGCTGTCCTTTGTTTTCGCCGCGCAGATTGATGACCGTCCTTATTTTGTAAGCGGTGACGAATTGTGACATCTGAGCGGAGGTCGGTTGCGCTGATCGATAGAATTCTCCAGGCACGACGGCATTGAAGTTCCCCGTTAGCTGGAGAGACCCAAAGAACGCCGCCCCGACAGCAGGACCAGCAAGAAAGGCGGCCACGATTTGGCGCAGTCGCGGTTTGAGGGGAATGTTAATCATCGGAGGCGTGGACGTCTACTCGACTGGTCTCGGCGAGGCAATGACATGCGCCGCTGTCAAGACGAATTAAGGACGACCGACGGCGCGAAGCGCCGTGCGCGTGACGATTGCGCCGACGACGCTCATGACGAGCGCATAGGCGAAACCGACTTGGGGCGAAACCGCGGTCCACAATGTTCCGACGATCGCGCTCGACACGAGATCGCCGACCCCGCTGGCGGCGGCCAGCACGCCGAAACCGGTGCTCCTGACTTCGACCGGCGTGAGGTCCGCCGCAATCGCCCGTTCGAGCGACTGCTGAAGCGCATAGGCCGCCCCGGCCAGGACGAAGACGACGACGAGCGTGACAGTCGACGGCGCGGCGACGATCAGAATGAGATTCATCGCCGCCGCGAGCGAGTAAGCCGCTAGCAGGAACGGGCGCTTGCCGTAGCGGTCGGCCAGCGCGCCCACGGGGTAGGAGCCGACGGCGTAGAGAACGTTGTGCAGCGCATAGAGCTCGATCGCAATCGCCCCGGCGCCCTGACCATAGCGAGGCGTCAGCGCCTGCACGGCGTAAAGGATCAGCATCGTGTGGGAGAAATCGCCGCACGCCAACGCGAGCGAAACTCTTCCGTGAAGAACCGGATGCGGGAAAGCTGCACGTCCGGTCCGAAGACGAAGACGCCGGCCAAATACCGCCGGTAGGAAGGCGGCAGCAACCGGAAGGCGCCGAGAAAGCCCGTCTCCTTCAAGACCGGATGCGCGCGCTCGCTTACCAGCGCAACGATCGAAAGCGCCGCTCGGGGGATCCGGAGAAAGCACGAATATGCCGACGTCGCAATCGCCGAGGACGGCCTCCGCGGTGCGGGAATTGTGCAGGAAAGTCGATCCGACCCCCGGCGTATCGACGAAGACGACCCGATCGCTGAAGGTCGCCGAATTGAGCGCGATCTTGACGCTTCGAACCTGCTCCCGGTTGCCCGCGTTCTCCGACTCCGCCACGTACCTCGCGAGGACGCTTGAAAATTCCGACGCATCTCGCAACTCGAGCGGCTTACGTAAGCCTTCGAATTCGATCCGAAGCAACGGGCTCCTCGCCGCATTCACGTAGGTCGGGATTGCGGTCACGGGCGTGATCCAGGTTGGCAGGAGGGGGACTCCGAGAAGCGCGTTCAACAACGTGCTCTTCCCCCGTTTGAATTGGCCGAGCATGGCGACGCGAAGCCGACCTTCCTCAGTTCGAGCGAGCGCCTCGTCGAGCCTCGCCAAGATCGCGCGCTCCACCGGGCTCGGGTCGGCGATCGACGCTTTGGCCGCGGCGACGAGTGCGGGTAGAGAGGCCTTGCGCCCGTCGCGAAGGCCGTCACGAGAGCGTCTGGTGCCCAGATCGATCTCAGGCCGGCTCATGCTTCACATGCTCGCCGTATTGCAGAACCTGGACCTTTTCCAAGGTGACGAGCCCGCTCGGCATCATCTCGTCGAGCGTCGGCAGGAACGCCATGATCTTCTCCTCGGTGTCGACGATCTCGATCACGAGCGGCAGATCCTCGGAAAGCCTCAGGATCTTGGTGGTGTGGAGCCGGCTCGTGTGGCCGAAGCCCATCGGCCCGCGCAGCACGGTTCCGCCCGCCAGATGAGCGTCACGGGCTTTCATGACGATCGCCTCATAGAGCGGGCGGCGTTCGCGGGTTTTGTCGTCCTCGCCGATGAAAACGCGTAGAAGCATGGCGTCGCGCGGAAGCGTCATGGGTTAGACTCCGCTACATTCACCTTCGGCCTCGCGGCTGTTCAAATGAGCGCGATGATGAGGATGCCGAGCAGCAGCGCGCCGATCAAAGCGAGATAGACGTTGAGGCGCCCGGACTGGATGATCCGGAGTTCGCCAGCCAGCGCGGACACGAGCCTCTCGAGCGGCGCGAAGAGATAGGGGCCGAAAATCGGGGCGACGTCGTGGGTGAACACGAGCCGGCGGGTGAAATACGGTTGGCCGTTTCCTTCCGCGGCCAACACCCGCTCCGTCTCCACAGTCGGGCGATAGACGAAGCTGTAGAATGTCCGCAGTGCGTTCGAGAAGGTGAGCGCCGTCGTGGCCGCGCGCCGCGGATCCTGTTCGCGCCCACCGTACCAAACGGGCGCGATCCTTACGGCGTTGCGCCTCGATGCGAGCAGCAAGGCGGTGGGTATCAACGCCAAGAGCGGCATGGCGATGACGAGCTTGCTCGGCGAAATGAAGGCGAACTTGGCCGTCAGCGGAACGAGAAGCCATCCGTCATGCATCTGTGCCGCGGCGGGGGCGCCGAAAGTCGCCGAGACGATAGGCTCCAAGCTCATGAGCCAAACCGGCATGCCGACGGCGAGCGCGAGCACCAGCGCTCCGAGCAGGCCGACGGCAACTTGGTTCGAAGCGGGGATCCCGGAGCCATTATGCTCCTTGCGCCCGAGCAGCCCGATGCCGAAGACTTTGATGAAAGTGGCGAAGGCGATCGCCGCCGTGAGCGCGAGCCCGGCCCCCGCGAGGGCCGCCGTCAGCCGGCTCGCCAGGCTCGAGAGGCGGAATCCCTGGAAGAACGTCTGGAACAGATACCATTCGCTGACGAAGCCGGCCTGCGGGGGCATCGCGGACAGGCTCATAGCCGCAAAAAGCGCCCCGACGCCGAAGACCCATGAGCTGTCGCGAAGGATCCCGCGCTGCACCAAATCATAGTCCCCGACTTTTCGATAGACCCCGTCGGCCGTAAGAAACATCGTTCCCTTGGCGAGCGCGTGCCCGGCGCGATGAAGAAGGGCCACGGTCCAGGCGAGCCCGGCGAGGTCCATCAGACCGTCCCGACGAAACATCAAGCACGCGCCCAAGAGGCAGACTGCGATCGATCCGTTTTCCGCCGAGGAAAGGCTCAACAGCTCGCGCCAACCATCCTGTTGGAACGCGTAAAGAGCGGTGAGAATGGCGCTCAGCACCGCTATGGCGACGACGAAGATTCCGGCGGAGGAGACCGGAAGCGCGTGATCGACCGGCAGCCAGACGATGAGTCCGCGGCCGAGCGCGAAGAATGCGGCGTTCAGAACAACCCCCGACAGAAGCGCGCCGGTGGCGCCGCTCCCTGCGCCGTAGGCGCCTGGAAACCACTCGTAGAAAGGCAACAGCCCCAGCTTCGCGCCAAACCCGATGAGGAGCAGAAGCCCGACGAAGAGTTGTTCGCTTCGCGGCATCGTCGACGCCGCGTTGCCAAAGTCGCTGAACGAAATGCTGCCCGCGTGGCCCGCCAGGATGAGAAAGGCGAGGATCAGCGCAACGGCGCCGGCCTCGAGCAGGCCCAGCATGAAAAGAACCGGCTGCCCTCGATCGCGCGCGAGATCCTCCCCCAGAATCATGAGCGCGCCGCCGAGGCTCATGACCTCCCATGCGATGAGGAAGCTCACCGCGTCCTGCAACCCGAATACGCCGACGGCGCCGATCAAACTCAACGCAGCGCCGAAGATCCAGGCTGATTTAAGCTTGGTCGGGCTTCCGAGCCACCCCGCCAAGATCGCCGCCGGCATTCCGAACCCCATGAGCCAGAGAGCGTCGGGAGAAAGGTTGAACGACGAAGATCCCATTCCCAACGGCAAGACGAGTGCGCGGGAGGCGAAGGGCAGCGTCTCGAGCGCCAGGCCGAGGATCGCAATCCCGCCAAACGCGAGCAACCAGCGAGCGAGCTCAGGCGCGCGACCCGTTAAGGCCACAGCGCCTGCGGTAATCCAGGCGACCACGCCAATCGCCAAGAAGCTATTCGACAAAGCGCCCTCCCTTGACGCGCTGCGGCATCCGATTCAGGAACATGAGGAAGGCCTGAATCATGGCCGCCGGGTTGGGTGGGCAGCCCGGCAGGTAAAGATCGACCGGCAAGACCTCATCCAGTCCATTGCCGCAGGCGTAGCCGCCGCCGGCGACGCCGCCTGAAACGGCACAAGCGCCGACCGCCATGACCCATCGCGGCGCCGGCATGGCCTCGTAGGTCCGGCACAAAGGCTCGCGCATCGCGTAGGTCACCGGTCCGGTCACCAGGAGAAGATCGGCAAAACGCGGCGAGGGTGTGAAGAAGATTCCGAACCGGTGCAGGTTGTAGAAGGGATTGTTGAGCGCCTGCAGCTCCAATTCACAGCCGTTGCACGACCCCGCGTCGACGTGCCGAATGTGGAGGCTCCGCCTGAACCCGGCGCGGGAAGGCGCGCCGTTGCGCTCCTTTCGCCGCCTGTTCGGGTCGCCGGAGAGCACCAGATCATCACGGTTCCGAACGCCGAACGCCCAGTCGAACGAGGCCTCAGCGGCGCCTGACGGGCAGGCCTCGACGCACAATTGGCAAGCGACGCAGCGGCCATAGTCCACCGCGAGTCGCGGGTCTCCGGTCTTCGCCCCTTCAACCGTGATCGCGCCCGATGGACAAACGGCGGCACATTCCTCGCAGGATGGATCGCACGCGATCGGATCGAACCGCGGCATGCCGAGGACGCCCTCCTGGCCCGCGCTTTTGTCTTGTTCCGGCCAGGCGGTCGTCGCCTTCCCCGTTCGCAATCCGAAAAGCGTCCAGAACGGCATGCGGCCTCCTAGCGATCGCACCCGGCGACGGTGAGGCCGAAGCTCGCCTCGTTGATCGCGTAATCCATCATGTTGCTGTCGTGGACGGTGAAGGGGAAAACCCGCCAGTTCGAGAACGACGGCGACTTGATCTTGACGCGGGCGAGCCTGCCGTCGTGTCCGAAGTGGACGGCGTAAAAGAGCGAGCCGCGTGGGGACTCGGCCCATCCCAACCCTTCCGAGGCTGCGGCCGGAACGCACTCCGATAAGACCGAACCATCGGTGAGAAGAAGCAGCACGCGCTCGATGATTCCGATGCTGGCGTCGATTTCGGCTATCCGGACTTGCGCGCGAGCGTGCGCGTCCCCGGTCGTGCGTACGGGAATTTCCAATGGCAATTGCTCGTAGGCCGCGTAAGGGTGGTCTCGACGCAGATCGCGGTCGAAGCCGGAGGCGCGTTGGATCGGGCCGGTCGCCCCCTGATCGAAAGCGACCTCGTGGGACAGCACGCCGGTCGTGATCAGGCGGTCGAGGTGACTGTTCGTGTTCTCCAGCATCTCGACATAGGTCGCGATCTCACTGCGTAGACTTTCGAGGTCGCTGCTCAGCCAAGGATTGGGATTCAGGTCGCGCCGCAAGCCGCCTGGAATCAGCAGGCTGCGTAGGAAGCGGCTGCCGGTGAGGCGCCCGTTGAGCTGCTTTGCGCGCTCTTCGAGAAGCTTGCCTTCGGCCTCCCCAACCTTGAGCGTCGTCGTGCTCGCGAGATGCCCGAGATAGTGAAGATGATTGTAGAGCCGCTCGAGTTCTGCAAGGAGGGACCGAAGCATCCTGGCGCGCGGCGGCACGGCGCAGCCGGCGGCCTGCTCGACGGCCTGGCAGAACGCCAACGCGTGCGCGAAGCTGCCCACCCCGGAGACCCGTTCCGCGAGCACAACCCCATCCGTCAGCGAGCGCCCCTCGAAGCGCTTCTCCATCCCGCGATGTATGAAGAAGAGCTGCGGGTGCAGATGAAGGATGTGTTCGCCGACGTAAAAGAAGATCAGTTCTACGGATTCGACGACGTCGGCCCGCACCGGTCCGAAGGGCAAGCGCTGAACGTCGGCGCTCTCGATCTCCGGAAGTCCGCCTTCGGCGGGCGCGAACGGCATCATCGCATCCAACGGATAGGCCGGATCGAAGGGGAGCGCAGAAGGATGCGCGCCCTCGTGCAGGACCAGTCTGTGGGAGTCGGGCTGTCCGCTGAACGCGACGCCGAAAAGATCGGACATCTCCCGCTCGTACCATCCCAGAAGCGGGCTGATCAGGGCGACGCTGGGGACGGGCGCACGCGGGACGCACCGCCACATGAAAAAATCTTCCCTCTGCGCCCTGCTTCCGAGATAGCGAAGTTCCAATTCGCCGGCGGACGTGCGCCAGGCGTAAGCCATCTGCATGCGGCCGCCGCCGCTGATCACCTGGGTGACCGCTCGAGGCAGATCGTCCGGTTCGATGGGAAGGACCTCCACCCTGACTGCGGCCGCTTTGAGGCAACGGTCATGGTGCCGCCGGGGAGAGAGAGGCCGCAATCGAGGTCAAGTAGGACCAGATGCCCGTCGGCCACCAAAGGCCGAAGACCAAGAGCGGGCTCAGGGCCAACCACATCGGCACGGCGCACCAAGCGCTCACCCTTCCGACCGGCTCATGCGCGGCGGGGGCGGCGGCATAGTACATGCTACGGAAATGGTTCAGGAACCCGATGAAGATCACGATGAGAAGCGTCGCCATGACGCAGACCGCCCAGGAGAAGGACGGCTTCAGGCCGGCGCGCATGATCGTGAACTCGCTCAGAAACAAGCCGAAGGGGGGCGCTCCGGTAATCGCAACGGCTCCAGCGAGCCACAGCGCTCCCTGAACGGGGAAGTGGTGTCCCACTCCGTTGATTTGAAGGATTTGCTTCGTTCCGTAGGCGCGCATCATGTTTCCCGCACCGAAGAACATGAGGGATTTGTTGAGCGAGTGATTCAACATGTGGTAGAGCGCGCCGGCGACGCCGAGCGCGCCGCCGAAACCGAACCCGAGCGCGACGACCCCCATGTGCTCTACGCTCGAATAGGCCATCAGGCGCTTTATGCCGTCCTGGCGGACGATGAACAGCGCGCCGACCAAGAGGGAAAGCGCTCCAAACGCAGTGAGAGCCATCTGGGGCAGTTGGCCGACGTCGGCCGATCGCGTGATGGCCAGGAAGCGGACAATCCCGAGCATGGCGGTGTTGAGGAGCGCGCCCGAGAGCATCGCGGAAACCGGCGCCGGGCTTTCGCTGTGGGCGTCCGGCAGCCAGCTGTGCATGGGCGCCAGCCCCACCTTGGTTCCGTAGCCGACGAGCACCAGCACGAACGCGAGCGTCACGAGCACCGGATTCATTTTCGGCGCCGCAGACGCCAGCACCGGCCAAGTCATCTGGTAGGTCGGGCCGAGGACGAAACTGCCGCTCCAATAGAAAAGCACCGTGCCGAGAAGCGCGAGGCTGATGCCGGCGGAAACAACCATGATGTATTTCCAGGCCGCTTCCATACTCTCAGCCGCTCTTTCGAAGGCGACCAGGAAGGTGCTCACCAACGTCGTGAGTTCGATCGCAATCCAATAGATGCCGACGCTGTTCATCAGCGGCCCGACCAGAGTGGTGAGCCCGAACCCTGCGAACAAGGCGTAAAAGCGAAAGAGACGGTCGTCCTCCTTCAGCAGTCGCATGTAGCCGACGGCATAGATCGACGTGAGGAAGTAGACGATCGCGGTGCACAGGACGACCCAAGCGGACGCGCGGTCGATGATGATGTAATCGCCCCAGAACAGCGTCGGCGCTCCGCCGACGAGGAACGGGAGCGGGAGCGCGCAGCCGAACGACACCGCGCTGGCGACGACATTCAGACCCTCGCAGACTCGGGCGCTGCGCGCCACGAGACACCCGATCAGCGCGATCAGCGGCGCCAGCGAGAGCGCAAGGATTAGACCGCCCGTCATCAGCCCACGAGCCTGTTGAGCTCGAGAGCGCTCGTCGTGCCGACATGCGCGAGCAGGTAGCGGACGAGGACGCCGAAGCATGCGACGATGATCAGAAGGTCGAAGAGTATGACCAGCTCGATCAACAGCGGCATTCCGGGGACGAGAATCTGCGAGCCGAGAAAGATGCCGTTCTCGAGCACCAGCAGTCCCAGGATCTGGCTGACCGCCTCGTGTCGAACGGCGAGCATCAGGAATCCGATGAGCTCCATCGAAAGCATGACGGTCAGCGCCAGCACGGCCACCGTCAGCTCGAGATGGATTTCGGCGGCGACCCTGAAGGAAACCGATAACGCGAACATGACGCAGAAGGAGCCGACAACGAGACCGGTGCTCGGTTGAAGAATCTCGTGGATCTCGCGCTCGACATTGAGGCGGCGGATGATTCGCCAGATCAGGTAGGGCAGCATGAGACCGCGGAAGAGCAATGTCAGAATCGCAATCAAGTAGAGTTCCGGATAGCCGCCGTAGAAGCCGACCGCAGCCGAAAGCGAGGCGATGATCCAAGACTCCGCGGCGAATGCGTAAAGATAGTTCTTGAGCCATCGTGAGCCGAGCATCACGAAAGACAGCAGCAGGCTGGCGATCGCCATAAGGCTGAACAGCGAAGAGGCGAGCGGATCGAGATGCTGGATAAGCATGGCGCTAGCTCAATTGCGTTCCGACAATGGACAGAACCGCCAAGAGAAACGAAGCGGCGAGCGGCTCCTGGTAGCGATAGAAGCGCAGGCGGGACTGGGCGGTCTCGACGAAGACGATCAGACAGGCGACGATCACGAACTTGACGATCAGTCCCACCGCCGCCCCCAAGGCGCCAATCGCCGTGCCTTCGACCGATAAGCCCCAGGGGAAAATGAGCACGTTGCAAAAGATCGTGTACAGAATGAACTGCTTCATCGCCGAGGCCCATTTCAGAAGAGCGAGCAAGGGTCCGGAGTATTCGAGAATTCGCGCCTCGTCGATCATGTAGACTTCGATATGAGTGCTCGAGTGGATCGGCATGCGGTCGGTCTCGACCAGCAGCAGAATGAAGAACGCCGCGACGAGGAATAAGTGCGCCGGGCTCCAATAGACCGGCCAGCTCGACACGAGGAGATGGTTCACGACGAAGGGCAGCATCGCCTTCGCGAGCAGCGTGATGCCGACGAACACGACGATCAGGGTCGGCTCCGCGAGGATGGAAACCATCACTGCCCGGCTGGATCCGATCCCGCCGTAGGCGCTCGACGAATCGAGGCCGGCCAGGATGATCATGAACGATCCCAGCGTCAGGATGAGGCCGCCGCCCAGGATGTCGCCCATGTCGGATTCGGGCAACGGAAAGTTGGTCAGCACCGGGATCAAGATTGGTACGGTGAGCATGCAGGTGAACGCCACGACGGGCGTCACCCAGAACAGCCACGACGCCGTCTGCGGCACGACGATCTGCTTATGGAAGAGCTTCCAAAGGTCGCGGTAGGGCTGGAAAACGCCCGGCCCCCGGGAGCGCTGCACGCGCTCTTCGAACTGGACGATGACGCCCTGGATCAGGGGCGACAAAATCAGCACCGTCAGGACTTGGGCGATCTGAAGCAGGATGTCCCGGGCGGTCATCGCAAGCGCCCCGGGCGCAACGGGCGACCGGCGACGAACGCCGGGGTCGGGCGGGGCGCGCTCGATCGTTGGAGGCTTCTCACGTAAACTCCTCCTGCAGTCCGCAGACGTTTGGGAGGAGTCATCAGCCCTATGGGCGGTTAAGAGGCGAACTCCATCGCCTTATGCAGGCAGGATGGTGTTGCGGTGGTAACTTGTCAATAGCGAAGCCGGCGCCTGTTGGTGACGCACGAGTTGATGGCGCCGGAGCTGTGGATGACTCGAGCGGTGAGCGGAGCTTCCGCCGGGCGCGCGGGGCTCAGGCCGGCTCGTGTTTCACGTGCTCGCCATACTGCAGCACTTGGACCTTTTCCAAGGTCACAAGTCCGCTCGACATCATGGAATCGAGAACCGACAGAAACGCTTTAATCTTGTCCTCGGTGTCGACGATCTCGATCACCAGCGGCAAATTCTCGGAGAGACGCAGGATTTTCGTGGTGTGGAGCCTAGTCGAATGACCGAAGCCCATCGGTCCGCGCAGCACGGTCGCGCCCGCGAGATGAACTTCACGCGCCCTGAGGACGATCGCCTCGTAAAGCGGCCGATGATGAAACTTGGCGTCCTCGCCGACAAAGACGCGCAACAGCATGGCGTCGCGTGGGAGAGACATGGATCGAACTCCCTCGAGCTGCTTCGGGGCGGCCGCGACAGTCGCTGGTCGGCATGGCAGGTCGGCGGCGCGATACTAGCCCCGATTCATGCGGGGCCAAAATCTCCACCGGTCGCGCGGCGTATTCGACCTGGTCTTGATCACCGGCGGTTGGCGAAGGCGGCATGGCTGCCCGCTTCGCCGCCGAGCCTCTCGCCCCGACGCCTGCATGAACCATCAGGCTCTCATACATCGGGCACGATCTTTGCGCCCGCGGGCGTATAATCGGGGCTCGAAGGAGCCCTGCCCCATGAACAAGCCGTCTCGCATCTCCGAGCCGCATCGGCTCGACATCGCCCACAGGCCGCGCCGCAACCGCAAGGCGGAATGGGCGCGGCGGCTGGTCCAGGAGCATGTACTGACGGTGAGCGACCTCATCTGGCCGCTCTTCCTCATCGAGGGGAAGAAGGCGCGCGTTCCCGTCGCCGCGATGCCCGGGATCGAGCGGCTCAGCGTCGATGAGGCTTTGCGCGAAGCCGAGCGGGCTTTAAGGCTCGACATTCCGGCGATCGCCTTCTTCCCCGCGACCGAGCCGCATCTCAAGGACGAGCACGGCTCCGAGGCGTTCAACGAGAGCAATCTCGTCTGCAAGGCCTGCCGGGCGATCAAGAAGGAGTTCCCGCAACTGGGCCTCGTCACCGACGTCGCGCTCGACCCCTACACCAGCCACGGCCACGACGGCCTCGTGCGCGAAGAGGCGGGCGGCTTGCGCATCCTCAACGACGAGACGGTCGCGGCGCTGGTCCGCCAGTCGCTCAACCAGGCGCGCGCCGGCGCCGACGTCATCGCGCCTTCCGACATGATGGACGGGCGGGTCGGCGCCATCCGCGAGGCGCTCGACCAAGAGGGCTTCCTCGACGTGCAGATCCTGGCTTACGCGGCGAAATACGCCTCCGCCTTTTACGGGCCGTTCCGCGACGCGCTGGGCTCCGCCGGCGCGCTCAAAGGCGACAAGCGCACCTATCAGATGGACCCGGCCAACAGCGACGAGGCGCTGCGCGAGGTCGCGCTCGACCTCGACGAGGGCGCCGACATGGTGATGGTCAAGCCCGGCATGCCCTATCTCGACGTCATCCGCCGGGTGAAGGACGAGTTCGGCGCCCCGACCTTCGCCTATCAGGTGAGCGGCGAATATTCGATGATCATGGCGGCCGCCTTGAACGGCTGGATCGACGGCGACAAGGCGATGATGGAGAGCCTGATCGCCTTCAAGCGCGCCGGCGCCGACGGGGTCCTGACCTATTTCGCCCCGCGCGCGGCGGAGAAGCTCCGGAGGGCGTGACTTGATTGCTCTAAGAGCCCGTCCGGGAAGTTAACGAATCGTTGGAATCGCTTATGATTTAAGAAAGGCGGCCCGAATCGCTGATGGGAGGGGTCGCCGATGTGGACCAACGCAAACCGCGCTCGCTACGACCGCAGTCAATTGCGCTATCCGAGCGATCTCAGCGACGCGGAATGGGCCCATGTCGCGCCGCTCATTCCGCCGGCCAAGCGGGCGGCAACCGACGCCATGTCGACGAGCGCGAGGTCGTCAACGGCCTGATGTACATCCTGAGCACCGGCTGCCAATGGCGCGCCATCCCCAAGGACTTGCCGGCGCGGTCGACACTCTACGATTATTTCGACCGCTGGAATTGGGATGGCACGCTCGGGCGAATCCACGAAGCTCTCTACGTGAAGTGCCGCGAGGCGGCTGGGCGCGAGGCGAGCCCCACCGCCGCGATCATCGACAGCCAGAGCGTCAAGAGCGCAGAAAAAGGGGGGCCTGCATCGACCCAGCGGGCTACGACGCGGGCAAGAAGATCAACGGCAAGAAGCGCCACATCCTGGTCGACACGCAAGGCCTGTTGATGCACGCGATCGTCCACGCCGCCGACATCCAGGACCGCGACGGCGGCGCGACGCTGATGGCGACCTTGTTCGGCGCCTTCCCCTTCCTGAGCAGGCTCTTTGCCGACGGAGCCTATCAGGGGCCGCAATTCAAGACGGCGATGGAACGAATTCGCGAGGGCGTGAAGGTCGAGATCGTTAAGCGGTCGGATCAGGCCAAGGCCTTCGTCGTGCTGCCCAAGCGCTGGATCGGCGAACGCACGCTTGCCTGGCTCGGCCGCTGCCGAAGGCTGGCCAAGGATTGGGAATGCCTCAATCGCAAGGCGCTCGCCTTCCTCCACCTCGCCTCCATCCGCCTCATGCTGCGAAAACTATGCAATCCCACATAATGTTTCCGGACAAACTCTAATAGACTACGACACTCGTTAAATCGGTTTTCGGAGCACGACTATGACAGAAATAGCATTTCTCAGCTATACGAGAAAGGATGACAAATTTTTTGGTGGATATATTTCCTCATTTCGTGAAAGACTTGAGGATGCCGTACAAGTTGTGACGGGGCAAACTGGGTATCAGATATTTCAGGATATCGATGGTATCGTAATTGGCGAGAAGTGGCAAAAGAAAGTCCAAGATGTCATCAATGATTTTAGTTTCTTGGTACCTATGATGACGCCATTGCTATTCAACAGTGAACCTTGTCGGTATGAAGTTGATTTGTTTTTGCAACACGAAAAGACACTTGGTGTCGACAACTTGATATTGCCAATTTATTTTGTCGACTCTCCTAAGATCGAAAAAGACGAAGAAACAAAGACCCGTTGGCCAAGAAATTGGCTAAACGGCAGAGAGCCGACTGGCGACAGATGGCCAACACACCGCTTGATGATCCGGCAGCACGAAAGGCGATGCTAACTTTGGCAGGCGACGTTACGAAGGCAATTGAGCGGGTTCGATCTCGGAATACACGCGCCACCGGCAATCTGGAGAGAGTTACTCCGCAGCGTGATATCAACTCACTTCTTGCCTCGTATAATCCAGGTTTGGTTAGTTCCGGTGTCGTTCAGCGAGAGACACTGGCCACACGTAATATCTTATGGGTTGATGATAGGCCAGAGAGCAATGTTTGGGAGAGAAAGGCGCTCGAAATCTACGGCGCGCAATTCACTCGTGCATTGAGTACCGCAGACGCAGAGCGCAAGATTTTCGAGGACGGGCCCTTTGCCGTGATCATTTCAGACGTTGCAAGACCTGACGATCGGCAAGCGGGGTACACACTTCTCACGAAGTTTCGCAACGCCGGGATCACGACTCCATATTTCCTCTATACGAGTGCATATGCAGCAAGAAATTTTGACCTAGCGATCTCTCGTGGAGCCCAGGGAATCACGGCCGATCCTGATACGCTTGTCGCCATGGTTGTCGCGGCCTTCAAGTAATTAATTAGGTCCGGCTTGGATCAACGGCGAAAGGTGATGACGGAGAGCTTCGCTCTGGAGTTCGAAGGGGAAAAGCGGCCTCGTGACTGCAAGCCATGAGCTTCTGGTGAAAGCTTTCGCGCAAGAACCGCATGCGGAAGTCCTCCCGGCGCCCGTCTCGGCCGAAAGCGGCAAAGATTCTGTGGATTGACGCTGCTGCGGGTAGCGAACGGCGTCGCCGGGAAGCTGATATGACGACCGCCCGAATCAGCACGAGGAGGTCTTCGATGACGAGCGAGGCTGAACGCGTCCTCACCCTGACCAAGCCGCAGGCCGACTGCCTCATGGTCCTGCGCAGTCTCGGCTTCTCCGAGGGAAGGATCGCGATTGCGGCGAAGCTCGACATCACAAAGACGTTGGGCGCCCTTCGCAAGCTCGAGGAGCTGGGGCTCGTCAGGCGCGATTCGAGAACTCTGGACCGCCACCGCGCGCGGCCAGACCTGCGAGTTTGAGACCGTGCCCGAGAAACCCGAATACAGAGGCCGGCCGCCCGGATCGAGCGCCGATCGTCTGTTCGAATTGCTGGATCGGCCAAAGCGCGGCCGCGCGCTCGCGCGGGAGCTGGGGCTCACGCCGGAGAGAGTTCGACAGTTGGTCATCAAGCTGCACGCCCAGGGACGCGTGGCCTTCGGCGACCCGGACCACCCATCCTGGTTGATCAAGCGCGCGGACGACGAGAGCCCGATCCTGTCTCGCGACGAGGAACGCGTGCTTTCGGCGCTTCCTCGAGACCACACGACCGACCCCAAAAGACTGAGAGTCGCGGCGGGGTTGCCCGAGGACGACGTCGAGAGGCTCCTTGCGAAGCTGACCGCCGCTGGATTCGCCGAGGCAGTCGAGGGATCGCCGCGCGGCCTGGCTTACCGGACTACTGCGGAGGGGCTCGACCATCCTCAATACGTTCCGTCCGTCCGACTGGCGCCGCCCCCGCCCCTGCTGGTGCGATCGGACCGCAACCATGCCGTGCTTCAGGCGATAGCCGAGGCCGGCGGGCTGCGGATCAGGGACCTGAAGGATCTGATGAAAATACCGGACAATCCCATGAACGCGCTCATGCAATATCTGAAGCGCAAGGGGCTGGTGACGAAGACGGGAGATCAGTATCGCGCCTCTTATTGCCTGACCGAGCGCGGCCGGGCCACCCTGGCGGAAATGACCCTGCGCCGCGCCGCCTGAGCACGCATGACGGAGCGCGCCGCCGGCGGGCTCGCCGACTTCGCCCGCGCCGCAAGCTGCGGGTTCGATGGCGCAGCGGAGCTCCAGCGGACCGACAAACGCTGTTACGCGGAATTGACTCGCTGTTCCGTTTGCGGTGGCGATTTTCAAGCAAGAACTTGGAATTCCTAATTTTTCCGAAGCTATGCGTCCCCGATTGGGGGCGCAAAACGGAAAATCCGCTGTTTTTCCCGCTGTTACCTGCGACTTTCGGCCTCCCCGTTCGCCATGCCGCGCACTTTTCGCTAGTCTTCCCACGACGCGAGAGGCGGCATGGCCCGATTGCACAATAGGTCGTTCGGTCAGGCGGTCCTTCGGTTGGCCCTCCTGGCCCTTGTCGTTGCGATGGCCGGCGGATCGGCGCGCGCATCCTCGCCGACGCTGCTGCAAGTCAAGGCGCGCGGCGCGCTGATCTGCGGCGTCAACGAGGGATTGCCGGGCTTCTCGTTTGTCGACGAGCGCGGCGCGTGGTCCGGCTTCGACGTCGACTTCTGCCGGGCGCTCGCCGCCGCCATATTCGGCGATCCGAACAAGGTGCAGCTCGTGCCCCTTTCGGCGGATGCGCGATTTCAGGCGCTGAAGGACGGGAAGATCGACGTCCTGTCGCGCAACTCGACCTGGACGATGAGGCGCGAAACCGAGTACGGGCTCACCTTCGTCGGCGTCACCTACTACGACGGGCAGGGATTCCTGGTCCCCCGCGCATTGCATGTCACCTCCGCGTTGGAGCTCGACGGCGCAAAAATCTGCGTGCAGAGCGGGACCACGACGATCGACAACCTCGCCGACTTCTTCGTCACGAACGGGATGACGTTTCAAAAAGTCGTCTCTTCGACCACCGACGAATCGATCAAGAACTACGATTCACGGGCTTGCTCCGTCCTGACCAGCGATCTGTCGCAGCTCTACGCCTTGCGCCTGCGCCTCGCGAAGCCCCGCGATCACGTCATTCTCCCGGACGTGATTTCCAAGGAGCCCCTGGGGCCGGTGGTGCGACAGGGCGACCTCCAGTGGGTCGAGATCGTCAAATGGGTTCATTTCGCCATGCTCGACGCCGAGGAGCTCGGCGTCACTTCCAAGAATATCGGTCAGGCGCTGAAATCGCAGAAGCCCGAGGTGATGCGCCTCGTGGGAACCGCCGGCGACTTCGGCGAAGAGATCGGCCTGACCAACGCCTGGTCGGCGAACGTCATCAGGTCCGTCGGCAACTACGGCGAAGTCTTCGACCGCAATCTCGGCGCGAAAACGCCGCTCGCCATCCCACGCGGCCTCAATCAATTGTGGAACGCCGGCGGCATCCAGTACGCCCCGCCGATCCGGTGACCGCTCCTCAGCTTGGCCAGCTATCATAAAGGCGAGAGGCGGGCCGGAGCGAAGCCGAGGCTGGTCGCGGGGGAGCGTGTTCCCCTGCCTCGTCCTGAGGAGCCCGCGACAGCGGGCGTCTCGAAGGACGCTCCAGGAAGCGCAGCCGGCCGCCGCGTCGCCCAAGTCGGCTTTTTCTGGATTCGTCCTTCGAGGCTCTTGCCTCGCAAGAGCGCCTCAGGACGAGGTCAGCTGCCCCACCTTCGCCTCAAGCCGGGCTCACGCTCGCGTCCTCGTCGATCGAAGGAGATTCCGACATGACGAAGATGCGCGCGATGGTCGTTCAAAAGGCCGGCGGATCGCTGCAAGCGGAGGAGCGCGACCTTCCGCTGCCTGACCGCGAGGAGATGCGCATTCGCGTCCAGGCCTGCGGCGTCTGCCACAGCGATGTGCTGACGGTCCAGGGCCTCATGCCGGGCATCCGATATCCCCGCATTCCTGGCCACGAGGTGATCGGGGTGGTCGACGCGCTCGGCGAGGGCGTCCAAGGCTGGGCGGTGGGGGCGCGCGCGGGCGTCGGCTGGTTCGGCGGCTCTTGCGGCTATTGCGGCCGTTGCCGGCGCGACGCCGCTTTTGCCTGCGAGAACGTGCACGAGGTGACCGGGATCACCCGCGACGGCGGCTACGACACGCATCTGATCGCCCACGCCTCGGCGGTCGCGCATGTGCCGGACGAGCTCGACGCGGTCGAGTCGGCGCCTCTGCTGTGCGCCGGCGTCACCACCTTCAACGCCCTGCGCCACACCGGCGCCGGACCGGGCGACCTCGTCGCGATCCATGGCGTGGGCGGGCTCGGCCATCTCGGCGTCCAGTTCGCGGCGCGCCAGGGCTTCCGCACCGTGGCGGTCAATCGCGGACGCGACAAGGAGGAGCTCGCGCTGAGCCTTGGCGCGAGCGACTATATCGACAGCGCCGCCGAGGATCCGGCCAAGGCGTTGCAGGCGATGGGCGGCGCCAAGGCGATTCTCGCCACCGTCACCAACGGCGAAGCCATGCAGGCGATCGCCGGGGGCCTCGGCCCGAACGGCGTCCTGATGGTGATCGGCGCGGTCGGCCCGCTGACCGTCAATTCGCTCGATCTCATTCAGAAGAGCGCCGCCGTGAAAGGCTGGTATTCGGGGATCGCCAGGGATTCGGAAGACACGCTCATGTTCAGCCTGCGCAACAAGGTCGCCTCGATGAACGAGATCTACCCGCTCGAAAGAGCGCAGGAGGCCTATCAGCGGATGATGAGCGGCAAGGCGCGCTTCCGCGTCGTGCTCAGAATGGAGGCCTGACCTCGCACGCCACCGCCCTCGTCCTGAGGCGCTCTTGCGCAGCAAGAGCCTCGAAGGACGCTCCAGAGAGCGCCATCGGCGTCGCAGCGCTCATACGCCCGTGTCCAGCTGGAATCGTCCCCTTCGCCGAGCTCAGGGCAGGCTTTCGAGGCCGCTTCGCGGCGCCTCAGGGCGAGGCCTGAGAACGCGCTTCGACCACATGCGCCTCGACCGGCTGCTGACGGCCGCGCGCCGCGATGCTCTTCCCCTCGCCGACCTCCAACGCGTCCGGGACCTGCATGAGCCGAAGAAGCTCGCCTGAAACGACGAGGCGGCGGTTGATCGCCTTGCAATATTCGCAGAGCCGCGCCGCGACGTTCATC
Organism: uncultured Alphaproteobacteria bacterium; assembly: GCA_963758335.1. Lineage (GTDB taxonomy): Bacteria > Pseudomonadota > Alphaproteobacteria > Rhizobiales > Beijerinckiaceae > Roseiarcus. The sequence goes on from CAVWVF010000008.1 coordinate 504,658, forward strand.
GTGTCGCCGAAATAGGCGAGCTGGCGCTTGGCGTCGCCGCATTCGCTGACGATGACGGGCCCGGCGTGGATTCCGGCGCGGAAGGCCGGAACGATGCCGAACTGCGCCTCGTAGCCGGGCGCGAGGTTTTCGATCTTGCGTTCGATCGCAAAGAAGCACGCCACGCACCGCGCGTTGCGCGCAGAATCGTCCGTCACCGGCCAGCTGACGATCACCTCGTCGCCAACATAGGCGTGCACGGCGCCGCCGAAGTCGCCGATCGGCTCGTCGATGTCGAAGAAGAACCGGGTGATGAGATCGTGGACCCGAAGCTCGCCCATCGCCTCGGCGAGACGCGTCGAATGGGCGAGGTCGAGGAACATCACGATCAGCCGCCGGCGGGTCGGCCGATGATAGGTCCCGAGGAGAACGCTAGTCAGAAGCGGGCCGCCGATCAGGCGCTGAATCTCGGTCGTCACGCTGACGATCGTGGAGATGGCGAAGCTTGCCGCGACAATCACCGGCAGCTCGAGCGCGATCCAGCTTTCGACGACGCTCCGGTAGAGCACGAGTTGCAACACGGCGCCGACCAGGGTCAGCGCGGCGGTCATGACGAGCAACCGGAGGAGGACGTCGGTTGCGAGCGGCAGACGCCGCAGCGCGGCGCCGAGACGGGAGCGCGCGCCAAGCGCCGTTTGCACCGCCCAGATCGTCCCGGCAAAGCCGACCCCGTGAAGTCCGCTTCGAAGATAGTTCGCGAGGTCTCGTTGGGCGGGCGGATCGAACAGATAGCGATAGGTGAGTCCGACAACGAACCCACTCAGCAAATATGCGACGAACAGGCCGGATTGCCGTGTGGCGGCGCGGAGAAAGACCGATCGGCCGATCCCGCGTTCGGCGGCGCCCGCGAGCCTCGCCGACCCGGGGGCTTTGCTCTCATGGTCCAGATGGGACGTCATGGGGCGATGTTAGCACTTGCGCCGTCGCTTCGCCGAGTCGGCGAAGCTAGGCGCCGCGAGTTGCGGAACCAGCGCGTTCCGCAATAGCATCGCCGTGCTGGGAAGCGCCGCCACACATGCTCGGACGGCGTCTGCGGAGGAGGACATGCCGACGGTCAGGACCCGCATCGCCCGGATCACGCTTTGCGGGCTCGCCTTGGGGTTGGGACTGGTGGGCGGCCGGGAGGTCGTTCCCGCGAGGGCCGGCCCAACGTGCAAGTTTTTCAGCCAGTTGCCCGACGATTGCGCCGGCGCCGAACAACGGAGATACGACAACCTGCGCGGCGCCCGCTATGAAGAGATCGATCTCTTCGCCAAGGACGCGCTGAAAAAAATCCCTTACGTGAGCGTCTATAATACGACTGGCCTCAACGGCGCCGACAATTCGTCCGATTCGGCGCCGAAGTCGCTGGTCGACAGGCTGGACCCGAGGAAGATCGCCAAACAGTACCAGGCGCTCGTCGCGACGACGAGCCCTCCACGCTACTGGACGATCGACTGGCTCGTCGACCGGGTCGGCGCCGTGCGCAACTTCGGCGGGCTCGACGCGGCGTGGATGGGGAACAGTCAGGCGCCCGCGAGCGAGCTCTCGGCCAAGCCGGCCTCTGCCAAGGCGGCCTCCGCCAAGCCGGCCTCCCAGGCATATCGCGCCGCGTTCGTTGCGAGAACCTCGATCGAAGGATTCAAGAAGGGATCGCAGGCCTATCTGCTCGACGATCCCAAGGGAAGAACCTGGGCGATGGTGTCCTACACGGACAAGGACATTCCAGGCCTGACGATCGACAAGCTCGATTCCCTCGGCGACGTCCTCAAGCTGCCGCAGGGCTGGAAGTTCCGCACCGCCGTGCTCAAGAAAGAGCTGGTTCTCGAGCCGAAGGGCGGCTCGGCCGGTCTCATCCAGGACGACAAGGAAAACGTCTACGACTTGACCGGGCCGGGGCAGAGCAACTTCGTCCCCTGAACCGGCCCGGGGCTCGGGCTCGACCCATTCGGCTTCCGGGGCGGGCTCTCCGCCCGGACCGACGCCACATTGGGAGCCGAGCCGCGCCATCGCCATCGGAGGCGTTCGAGCGGATCGAGGCGCGCCGCCGGTTCATGCGCGACGAAATCGGCGTCTCGATCCGGGATTCGATTCTGCCGCTCTCGTCCACGCCGCTCTCGTCTGCCGCCCTTCTGGCTCGCGCCGCGACGTCTGCTCGCCCGGGCGTGACGGCGGCCCGAGAAATAGACCTCGTCCTGAGGCGCCGCGAAGCGGCCTCGAAGGACGATTTCAGCTGGATGCGGGGCGCGTGAGCGCTGCGGGGGGCGACCGCAGGCTCTGGAGCGTCCTTCGAGGCTCTTGCTGCGCAAGAGCGCCTCAGGACGAGGTCGGTGGGCGCCTTCGCGTCGCGATGACGAGCCGCAATTGCGAAGCGCTCAAGATAGAGCTTTTTCTGGCCCAGTTAGGACATCCGCCACATTAACCGCTGCGATTGGCGCCTGCTCGCGGGCGGATGGTGTAGTTCCATTCAGGATGGAACGGGTCACCTTGAATGTCGAGCGCCTTCATCTGGGCATCGCTGACCTTGATGCCCTTTTCGTAAGCGCGCGTGTCCAGCGCGCTCTCGATTTTCAGGCCAGCCTTGGTTGTCGTCGCTGCGATCAGCTCGACGACAGCCATGCGATCCGTGAGCGGCCGGCCGCGCCAGGTCTGCGTGATGTGGCAGAACAGACGGTGCTCGATCCGGTTCCACTTCGATGTGCCCGGCGGATAATGGTGGACGTTGAGCACGAGCCCGGTCTCGTCGGCGAACCTCTGCAGCTCGATCTTCCACAGCCTGACGCGTGCGCCATTCGAGCCGCCGCAGTCGGCTGTGATCGTCAGCTCACGCGCATCCGGATAGCGCTTGCGCCCCATGCGGTTCAGCCATTGCCGGATCGAGGCGACGGCGAACTCTGCCGTATCGCTCGTGATCCCGACGCTGACCCAGCCGGCATTGGCGCCTACATCGTACACGCCATAGGGAACCACCTTGCCGAGTTCGTTGTCCTCGAAGTCGTGCACCTTCACGCGTCGCGGATCGCCCTTGGGCCGATAGTCAGTACCGCCGTTGCGATAGTTGCCGATCAGCTGGTGAGTAGGCCGGTGGGATTTCACCGCCAGCCTCTCGTAGAACGGTGCGTGAGACTCTCACCTCACACCGCTCCCATCAGGCGAACGCGCCGATCATGCCGATACGCCAGTGTTCGAAGAGGGCGGGGTGGGTCTGAACCAGCTTCTCAAGGAAACGGGCAGCCCCAACCTTGCGTCCCTGGAAGCGCTTGAACTTCCGCATCGTCCAGCACACGAGTGTCAGATTGACGTGTCGGAGCATGGTCTCCAGCGCTGCGCGGTTGTAGCGCCCATAGTAGCCGATCCACCCCCGTAGGAGCGGATTGAGCTTCTTGGCGATGTCGTCGAGCGAGCGCTGGGTCAGTTGCCGGATGTTCAAGTCCCGGACCGTCGATCGCATGGCTTTCAGCGCCGAGGGGCTGACCGCGGGGGTGAAGCTGCAGAACATTTCGTTGTTCCGAGAACTTCTGACCACTCGTGGTCGGAATTGGTATCCGAGGAAGTCAAACGTGACGTTCGGGTACCTCCCTTGGCGCTTGCCATCCTTGCAATAGACGATCTTGGATTTGGTGGGATGCATCTCTAGGCCGCATTCTGCCAGGCGGGCTTGAAGTTCGACCTTGAGGGTCTCCGCTTCCAGCTCACTGCGGCAGTGTACCAGCCCGTCGTCCGCATACCGACACCATGGGAGGTCGTGGTGTGTCCGCGTCATCCAGAGGTCAAAAGCATAGTGCAGGAAAAGATTGGAAAGTACAGGGCTAATCACGCCCCCTTGCGGGGTACCGCGGGTTCGCTCTATAAGTATTCCGTCCTTCTCCATCGACGCTGTCAACCATCTTTCGATGTAGAGTAACGCCCATTTACACTTCACATGCTTCCGAACCGCCTTTAGAAGCAGATCATGCGGAAGATTATCAAACAGGCCTCTTATGTCGAACTCTAGAACCCAATCGTATTTCCAGCACCGCTCTCGCGTGACCCCGACCGCATCCAGAGCCGATTTTCTCGGTCTGTAGCCGTAGGAGTCTGGCAGGAAAATGGAATCCAGATCCGGCTCAATCAGCTGTTTGACCACCATCTGCGCAATTCGATCGCCGACCGTGGGCACACCTAAAATCCTCTCGCCGCCACTCTTTTTGGGAATGGTGACAGCACGAACCGGCGGTGGAAAGTAGCTGCCCGAGCTCATCCGGTTCCAGACCTTGTAGAGGTTGCCCTCCAGATCGGCATCGAATTGCTCGATCGTCTGCCCATCCACGCCGGCCGCACCTTTGTTGGATTTGACCGCTTTATACGCTTCGTACACTTGCCGTTTCTCGATCTTGAACGGCTTGTCTGGCGTGTCTATCGACGTCATCCTGTCATCCAGTTGTTTCGCAAGACACGCCCACCTGACCCGCCCCCTTCGCTCCAGCCCCATTACAGGGCCTTCATCGCTACTACAGGGCGATCCGCCCCAGTCCCCTGCTTCGGTACTCTCGCCTCGCGGTTTTGGCCGCTTGTGCTTCTCCCTTGGCATCAGGAAACTGGTTCCTGCAGTTCCGCGCAAAAGCCTGTGTCCAACTCGCGCCCCCTATACGCCGGCCGCCGTCCGCTCGGTCATCAGGCTCCCCGCGGACTCATCTCAGGAGAAAAAAGCGCCCCTGATTTTGACGACACTTGACACCTTAACGACGCGTCATCGGTGGGTTTGCTTGCGCTCGCCTTTTGGACACTCACCTGCCCCAGGTCTCGCCTGGGACTTTTCTTCCGACGCTCACCACCACGTTCTGGAACGCAGCAGCTCGGACCGGTTTGAGACCTGCTCCTGAAAGCCGATCCCGATGGGCCTGCCATCATCTTTTACGCAGCTGTACGGTACGATCTAGTTCATAGCGAACTCCTTTCGTGCCTCTGCAGCACACCCTTCTTCTTCGTGTCCACCGAGATGACGGGCTGGTCCGCAGCCTGCGCCGCAATCACCTTGGCGTTGATGTGTTCGAACTGCGCGTCGCGGTCGGGATGCTTCGAGCCCTCGTCCGCCTTGCGGTTCGATTGCCGGCTGTAGCCGAGCGCCGGCAACAGTCTGCGCACGCTGTTGGCGCTGATCCTGTGACCCATCCCCTGCAAGGCGACAGCCAGCTTGTCGTGGCTCTTCGAGACCCATAGCAACGGCCGCACGGGACACCCAAGCGTGGCCGGCTCGACAATGCGCCGCAGATCGTCGATCAGCGTCGGGTCCCGGCTCGACAAGGCTCGCCGGCCGCCACCCTTGCGGCGAACCCGGCCTTTCGGCAGGGGCGCAGCGTCGAGATCCTTCAGGCCGCGGCCGATGGTCGAGCGCGCCAGACCCGTGATCTTTTGAGACCGCCTCCAGTCCGCCCCATCCCGCCGCCCGCACCTCCCCGGCCGCGAACACCCGCCGACCGCGTTCGTCAAGCTTCGAGCCGACGGTCTCCCAACGTTTGCGAATCGCTTGGCAATCGATCATGCCGATCCGCATATCGCGACATCGCCGCGCCAGGAATCCCGCCGCCCCGAGTTCACATCGCCACATGCCTCTGACCCTGAACCAATTCATTTGTAGTGGCGGGTATCCTTAGCGCATTTTCGGCGGCGCTGCCGCCTTGAGCGCGGTCGTCAGCGCGCCCTCGACCCGGTCGCGCGTGAACGGCTTCTCGACGACGGGCGCGCCGTCCATCCCGGCCGCGGCGGCGGCCCCGTACCCGGTCGAAAGGACGAAAGGAACGCCCCTGCCCCGCAGCGTTGCGACCACCGGGTCAATTCTCTCCGACCGGATGTTCACGTCGAGCATCGCCGCGTCGATCGGCTCGCGCGCTGCGAGTTCGACGCCCTTCGCCAGAGTGCCGGCGGGACCGACGACGACGGCGCCGAGCTCGGTCAGCATGTCCTCGATCAGGTCGGCGATGATCGCCTCGTCCTCGACGACGAGGACCCGCTTGCCGGCAAGCGCGCTCATCGATGCGCGCTCCGGTCCGTCGCAAGCGGCGCCTCGATCAGGCAGATGAGCCCGGACGGTTCGAACGCGAGCTGCACCTCGCCGTCGAGATCCGAAGCCAGCGACCGTTCGAGCAGGCGCGAACCGAATCCCCGACGCTTCGGCGGCGACACGCGAGGGCCGCCGCTTTCCCGCCACGCCAGCTTGAGGCGCGGACCCGCAATTCGGCTCCATTCGACGTCGACCTGGCCGTCTTTGTTGGACAATGCGCCGTATTTCATCGCGTTGGTGGAAAGCTCATGCAGCGCCATGGTGACGGCGAGCGCTTCCTTGGGCGGCAGCAGCACCGGCGGTCCCGAGACTCGGATCCGTCCCGAGCCGTCTTCGGTGACGTTGAGGATGACCCGCGCGATCTGCGCGAGCGCGGCGTGCTCCCAGTTGAGTTGGGTGAGGAGGTTGTGCGCCAGCGCCAGAGCGACCAGGCGGCCCTCGAACGCGTTTCGGGCGTCGAGCGTCTCCGTCTCGCTGAATGTCTGGTGCGCGATGCTCTGCACGACGGAGAGCGTGTTCTTGACCCGGTGATTGAGTTCCGCGATCAAGAGTTCCCGCTTGGCTTCCGCCTCCTCGCGTTCCGTGACGTCGACGTTGACGCCGATCATGCCGACAAATTCGCCCTTCGCCGAAAAGCGCGGCCGGGCGTTGGTGTTCAAGACGCGGTAAGCGCCATTCGCGTCCAGGTAACGCCCCTTGACTGTTACTGGAGCGCGATCCTTCATCGCCTCCCTCATGCTTTGGTCGATCCGCTCGGCGTCCTCCGGATGCATCGTGGCGCGCCAGTCGAAGGTCGGAATGTCGGTCTCGTCGACTCCCCAGAAATCCCGCAGCATCCGGTTGAGGTGCAGGGAGTCGTTTTGGGCGTCGCTCATCCAGATCATGACAGGCGCATGCTCCGACATGAGCCGGAAGCGTTGTTCGGATTGGCGGAGCTCTTCCGCGCCGGATTGGTGGACGACCGCGAGGGCGAGCTGGCGCGCGATCGTATTCGCCAGACCCATCTCGTCCTCGGAGAAGGCGTGCGCCTCCGGGTAGTAGGTCATGAACTTGCCGATCAGCCGGCCCCCGGCGATCAGCGGGATGAAGGCGAGCGCCCGGATCCCTTCCGCCTTGACCGTCTCCTTCAGCCAATCCGGTCCGTCCGCGAGATCGATGTCGCCGATGCAGATCGGCGCGAGCGTTTTTGTGTCGGGCCGCCAGGGAGAGTGGCCGTCGACCGCTTTCCGATAGGCGTCCGACAGGCCGCGCCATGCGACGAAGCGCATGACGCCGGCGGCGTCGAACAACAGCACCGACGCCCGATCGCAGCCGAGCGCGTCTTCGATGGCGTCGAGCGCGGCAGAATAAACGGCGTCGACGGATTTTGCGCCGTGCAGCCTCTCGGTGAATCGAAAGAGGGTGGTCAGTTCGCCCATTCGCTTGGAGAGAGAGGCCTGAAACTGCTTCCTCTCCGTGATCTCGCGACAGACGCTGGACGCGCCGACGATGCGTCCCTTGGCGTCGGCGATCGGCGAGACCGTCAACTCGACGTCGACGAGGCTGCCGTCCTTCCGGACCCTCTCGGTTTCGTGCTGCTCGTACCACGCGCCCTTGTTGACGGACGCGATGACGGCGCGGGCGATGTCATGCCGTTCGGGACGAACGAGCTTGAGGAGCGACTGCCCGACGATCTCATCGGCCTGGTAACCGAGGAGCTTCTCCGCCGCCGCGTTCCACCCGACGATGATCCCGTCCGTGTTCCAGCTCCAGATTGCGTCCCGCGATCCTTCCAGGATCGCCTCGAGCCGGACGCGCTCCGCCTCGAGCCGCGCGCATCGGTCCTCGGCGTCCCGAAGCGCCTTGCGGCGCGCGGCGGGCGATAATTCTTCAATCTCCGACCGGTGTCGGGACCGGACCGTCGTCCCCCCCATCTCGGTCCTCCGTCCTGTCTGTGGCGCTGTCGACATGGGCCCGCCTCTTGAAGCCTTCAGCCGCATCTCCGCTTCACTTTCCCGTCCGAACGTCGCCCCTGGTCCCCCCGGTGTGAATTTGCCTCGCGCGTTGCGACGTCACTGCGACGGAACTGCGTTCGATCCGCCGGCTTAGGCACAACCGTGTCTCGGCTATCCGCCCTCACTCCAATCTCTATCGAGGCCGATCGTTCCCGTCGCTTTATTTTATGCGATTGCGGATCAGAACCGCGAGGCTCACCCCTCTCACCGCTGCTGGCCAATATTTACATGCGCCGGTTCGTGCTGGGATGACGGTCTACGATTATTTCGATCTGTGGAGCTGGGACGGCACGCTCGATCGCATCCACGACGCGCTTTACCTGCGCTGTCGCCAAGCCGCCTCGCGCGAAGCGAGCCCGACCGCCGCCATCATCGACAGCCAGAGCGTCAAGAGCGCGGAAAAAGGGGGGCCTGCATCGATCCGCCCGGCTACGATGCGGGCAAGAAGATCAAGGGCAAGAAGCGGCATGTCCTGGTCGACACCCAAGGTCTGCTGATGCATGCCATTGTCCACGCCGCCGACGTCCAGGACCGCGACGGCGGCGCGCTGCTGATGGCGAGCCTGTTCAGCGCCTTTCCGTTCCTGGTCAAGCTGTATGCCGACGCCGGCTATCAAGGGCCAGTATTCCAGAACGCGATGAAACGCATTCTGGCGCGCGTCAACGTCGAGATCGTCAAACGATCGGATCAGGCTAAAGGCTTCGTCACCCTGCCCAAGCGCTGGATCGTCGAACGCACCCTCGCCTGGCTCGGTCGCTGCCGCAGACTGGCCAAGGATCGGGAATGCCTCAACCGCAAGGCCCTCGCCTTCTTGCGCCTCGCCTCCATTCGCCTCATGCTGCGAAAGCTATGCAATCCCGCATGATGTTCCCGGACAAACTCTAAGCACCTCGAACTGATAAAGTTGCATCGGCTACCTCGCTAGGAGCTGGCGAAAACTCTCACGCCGCCCGGTGAAGGACCGAGTTTTCGACAATCGTTTATGGAGGGTCCTTCCGTGAGGGACCTTGCTACCCCTACCGCAGTCCGATGGCGATGGTGTGACGCAGGTGCAGTTTTCAAACTGCCATTTGATTTTCTGATCGGGAGTGCAAACTTTCTCTGCGTCGTTGTCGAAACGGCCGAACCTCAATCGTCTTTGCATCGAGCGCGGCGCATTGGCCGCGCCATTCTGAATGGAGCCCAAGCGATGCAATACCTGGACATCGGGGCCATGCTCTCCGCCTACGGCGCCTATACGAAGGCGATGAAAGAAGCAGGCGCCTGGGTCGGCGGCGAGCGCCTGCGGCCGAGTTCGACCGCGACCACCGTCCGGGTGCAGAACGGCAAGACCCAGGTTCTCAACGGCCCTTACGCGGAGGTCAAGGAACAGCTTGGCGGCTACTATCTCGTCGAGGCCGCCGATCTCGACGCCGCCATCGGCTGGGCGGCGCGCTGCCCCGGCGCTTCGCGCGGCGCAATCGAGGTGCGCCCGATCTGGCCGATGTGAGAAGGGTCCCGCAGAACCCTTCGAGGCCAGTGACGATCGGGGCGCAGGCGACGGCTTCAAGCGGGTTTCCGTCGCGCCGGCTCCCCGATCGTCGTCTTCCGTAACTTATACGTTGAACATATTGCAATCATTATAAAAACAGCCAACACAGAAAACATTGTCTTTCTAGGGCGCGGAAGATGTGCTACATTGTAATCCAGTCTTTGAATGGGAGGCGACGCCCGCGACGGCCGATTGCCGCCGGAACGCAGCGGCGCATGGGTCGCTCGGAGAGCTTGCAGAAACCGGTAACCGGCGCCTGAGCGATTGAACAGATCAGCGATGATAATGACGGCCCGAGAGACGAAAATGGTTTCACCGACGTCCGGACATCCATCGCTCGACGCGCCCCGCGGCGTCTGCCCGCGCAGCGAATCCGCCCGGAAATGGCGCCGCAATGGCTTGAAAAGATTGAATCCGCGCCCGGAGATGGTATGGCCACGGCGGCTTCGAACCCCCAATATGTAGGGCTCGGGCGCGGCCGCCGCAGCCCCGCTGCAAAGAGCAGGGAGCTCCGTCATGAAGAACAGGGAGATGTTTTCGCCGGAACAGGCGACATTTGCTCATGAACAGGGAGGAACTCGCGCGGATGCGCCGGCCGAACGCGTCAGGCGCTCAAGGGAGACAGCCTCCGTTCGCGAGTCTCATGTAGGACTTCAATTTTGCACAATATTAATTTGATATAACTTGATATTTTGCGTTTTCAAGGGTTGAGCCACCATTAGCAAAAATGGCGCCCGCGGGTTGCGCTACAGGTCGTCGCCAATCTTCGACTTCTGATAGGTGCTGCGCAATTCGTCCTGCACGACGGCAGCTTTGCCGCTAAGGCTTCGAGCCGGTAGTCTTTCTTCGGATTACCGTGACGCTTGGATTACCGTGACGCTTGCATCTGTCCCGCAGCGCCGCTGCGGGCGATTCTCGTGTCGGCGATCGTCTTTTTGGCGGTCGAAAAAGTAATAACACAAACAAGCATGTGTCACCGTTATCCCGAACTGTTGCCGGAATCCTTTGTCCCCGGCCATCTTCGGACCGCGTGAAGGGCGGTGCGCACCACCGCGAATAGGCGTATAAACTGCCGCGCCACTTCCATTGAGTGTTGGCCCGTGCAACCGGAAACCCGCTACGCCGACAGTGGCGGCGTCAACATCGCCTACCAGGTCCTGGGCGACGGACCGCGAGACCTCGTGTTCGTGATGGGATGGGTCTCGAACGTCGAGGTGTTTTGGGAAGAACCGACGCTGGCGCGCTTCCTGACTCGGCTTGCTTCGTTTTCACGCCTTATTCTGTTCGACAAGCGCGGCACGGGTCTTTCCGATCGGGTCACGGACTTGCCCAGCCTTGAGGTGCGCATGGACGACGTGCGCGCCGTGATGGACGCGGTGGCTTCGGAGCGGGCGGCGCTTTTCGGCGTGTCGGAGGGAGGTCCGATGTGCGCGCTTTTCAGCGCCACCTATCCCTCGCGCGTCTCGGCGCTCATCATGCATTGCGGCTTTCCGCGGAGGATTAAGACGCCCGACTTTCCTTGGGGGCCGACTAAAGAAGAGCGCCAGGCGTGGATCGAGCAAATGCGACGCGAATGGGGCGGAACCTTCGGCCTCGCCGCGCGCGCCTAGCATGGTCGGGGACGAACGATTCTCGCAGTGGTGGGGCCGGCTGCTCAGAATGGGCGCGAGTCCCGCCGCGGTGATCGCGCTCGTCGCAATGAACGACGAAATTGATATTCGGCACATCCTTCCTGCGATCCGTGTCCCGACATTGCTGCTCCATAGCGTGCGCGACGCGACAATACCCATCGGCGCGAGCCGATATATGGCGGAGCGGATTCCGGGGGCGCGGCTCGTCGAATTGCCTGGGGAGGACCACCTTCCATGGCTCAGTGACTCGGACGCGATCCTCGGAGAGATCGAGGAGTTTCTGACGGGCGTCCGTCACGCCGTCGAGCCCGACCGCGTTCTCGCTACAGTGCTCTTCACGGACATCGTCGGCGCGACGGAAAAAGCGGCCGCGCTTGGCGACCGCCGTTGGCGCGATCTTCTCGATGGCCACAACGGAGTGGTTCGCCGCGAACTCGCTCGATTTCGTGGTCGCGAGATCAAGACAGCCGGCGATGGGTTTTTCGCCGCCTTCGACGGTCCCGCTCGGGCTGTCCGCTGCGCCACAGGGGATGCAGTCGCTGGGACTCGAGGTCCGCGCTGGCCTTCACACTGGAGAGTGCGAGATCATGGGCGACGATATGGGTGGGATCGCGGTCCATATCGGCGCTCGCATCGCGGCGCTGGCGGCGCCTAGGGAGGTGCTGGTATCAAGCACGGTCAAGGATTTGGTTGCCGGCTCCGGCTTGAGCTTTCGCGATCACGGCGCCGCCCTCCTGAAGGGGGTGCCGGGAGAGTGGCGGCTCTTTTCCGTTGGATGACGACGTACGCCGAAGTCGGCGCCGCCTCGCTGTCACACTTCCCGCCACGGCGGCTTCGATGGGTCGTTGAGGGTGAAGTTGACGGGTCCGATGCCGCAGATCGCGATCACTGCCGGCTCGTTGTGGCTGCGGATCACCCCGTCGTAATGCGGCGTTAAGGCGACGCGGCGCACGTAGCTGCCGGCGGGAACCGGCACACAGGCGGATTACCGTGACGCTTGCAGTCTCGTCTCAGCGCTTCACTCCGGCTACGATCAGCGCGGTGAAGGCGTAAAAGAACGTTTCTGTTTGGTGCGCCTCGCGCAGATGGGCCCACCAGCGCGTGATCAGCCGGGTCGTCTCCGGATAGGGGCTGTCGACGATCTGGGTCTCCCAGTCGAAATCGAACACCGAAAGCCGGCCCCCGCGACAGACGACGCGCGCCATTTCGGCGAAAGCGCGCTCCGCGTCTGGAACATGCATGAGCATCCGTTCGGTCCGGCAGGCGTCGAAGGCCCCATCGTCGAAACGAAGCGCCTGGGCGTCGCCGACCTCGAATTCCACGGCCAAATCGAGCGACGCGGCGCGCCGGCGCGCCTCGAGGATCATGGTTTCGTTTACGTCGACCCCGACCGCTCGACCTCGGCTGCCGACCACTCGCGCGATCTCGAACGTATCGTCGCCGAGCCCGCATCCGAGATCGAGGACTCTTTCCCCGCCGGTCAGCCTGAGCCCGGAGAGAATGATGGGTTTGCTCGAAACAATGTCAGGGTTCTTGTTGCCCTCATCGAGAAAGCGCCGGAAAAATCCGGCTCCTGCGTGTGATCGACGGCGGTAAAGCGGGTGATGTCCTCGGAATTGGCCATGCCCGTTCCTTGAGCCGACATTCGCCGGGATGCGGCCTCTGACGACGGCCAATATGGCCGGTATTGGCGATGTTCTCAAGCGGGTTGCCGGTCGACGCGCTCGAGGCGCCAGGAACGGCCGTAGCGCTGTGAACCTGTCCAGTCCGGCGCGGACACCGGGCCTACAAGGGCTGCCAGGGAAGGCTGGAAGTCCGCCCGCTCCTGCCGTTCGGTGATCGGTCACTATCCGCCCGAGGCAGGCGCCGAGCGACGCCCCAGCGGAACGTCGCGACGGGCGTATCGCAGTCGTTGTGCCCCGCCATCAGGACGGTGCGTCTTCGCTTGTAAGGCGCAATTGCACTCGTAGGTGCATCGCCAATAGCCAAACGCTTATTCATGTTGCGGCCGCGACCGAGGACTCCCTAATCGGCTGAGGTTATAATCCACCATGCGGCGGATGGCGGTGAACAGCTTCCCATTTTGTCGGAAGAAGTTCATTGAAAAACTACGACATTCGTCCATCGCGGGCGCAAGGAGATGGCCATGCAGCTCACTACGATCCGGATCGACAAGCCGGACGCGACGAATTTCATCCTCGGACAGACGCATTTCATCAAGTCCGTCGAAGACATCCACGAGACCCTGGTCGGCGCCGTGCCGGGAATCAAGTTTGGGCTCGCCTTCTGCGAGGCTTCCGGCAAATGCCTGGTGCGAAGCTCCGGCACTGATGCCGCGATGGTTCAGCTTGCTCAGAAGAACGCGATGGCGCTCGGCGCTGGGCATTGCTTCGTCGTCTTCCTTGGCGAAGGCTATTACCCGGTCAACGTCCTGAACGCGATCAAAATGGTGCCGGAGGTCTGCCGGATCTTCTGCGCGACTGCGAATCCGGTCGAGGTGGTGGTGGCCGAGACCGACCAGGGAAGAGGATTGCTCGGCGTAATCGACGGGCTTTCCCCGAAGGGGATCGAGGGCGAGGATGACGTCGCATGGCGGAAGAATCTGCTTCGGCAGTTCGGCTACAAGCTGTGAGCAGCGAACCCTCCTCGCTCCTGGCGCATCCCCCCTTCATAGGACCGATCTTGTAGGGCAGGAACGGTTCGGATCCGGCTGTTCGGCTGCCGCGGCCAGCGCGCGCGGCGGCGGAGGCACGGCTCGCGCGGGCTCCTATCATTATAGCCCTCCAGCGCGTTCACTCGGACAGGTTGAGCGTCTTTTGCGTGCAGACGTCGACGTCGGACGCATCCATCGACTGACCGTCGGCGAAGGTCCCGTGCAGGTCCACGCGGCAATTCGCGCCCTGCGGTACTTTAGCCGAAGCCGACGCCTGCTTGCCGGCTTTCACCGCGCCGAGCACTTTCTTCCAGTTTGCCGAGCCGCTCTCGGCCGCCTGCAGCTGGACGAGATCGGCCTTGCGCGAGTTCGCCACCGTCACCGTGACTGTGGGCGCGCCCGCCGGCGTCTTCGGCTTGGGCTTTGCGGGCGCGGCTGCGGCCGGCGCCGGCTCCGCGTTCTGCGCGAGCGAAGGCGCCGCGATAAGGCCGCACAGCGCCGTCGCGAGCGCCGTGGCCGAGATCCGTCTCCTCATGAATCTCCTCCTGGCGTCACGGCGAAATCTCCTCGGAGCCGCGCGCTGCGCCGGGCCGCGGCGGCCGTCGGTCGGATCTTGCCAGCGTCGTCGGGCGGAGAATCCAAGGCTCTGCGCCGGCTCGTGCGCCACCGGGAAGGACGATGGGTTCGCCGGCAATGGATTCGTACACCCGAACATAATCGCGGGCTGTGCGCTCGACAGAGAAGCGCTCCTCGAACCGGCGGCGCACGGCCTCTCGGCTGAGCGAACCGACCTTTTCGACCGCCGCGACCGCTTCATCGATGCTGTCGACGATGAAGCCGGTCACACCGTGCTCGACGACCTCGGGCACAGAGCCTCTGCGCCACGCGATGACCGGGGTTCCGCAGGCCATCGCCTCGATCTGGACCAGACCGAAAGGCTCGGGCCAATCGATCGGAAAGAGCAGCGCCCTCGCCTCGGCGAGGAAAGCCTGCTTTTGCCTTTCATTGATTTCGCCGACGTAATCGATTTGGGGATCCCGCAGCAGAGGGCGGATCACCTCTTCGAAATAGGTCTGGTCGACCCTGTCGACTTTGGCCGCGATCTTGAGCTCCACGCCGGCGCGCCTGGCGATCTCGATGGCGCGGTCCGGGCGCTTTTCCGGGCTGATGCGGCCGAGAAACGCCAGATACCCGTCCGCTCCGTCCGGCGAGAACGAATAGAGGTTCGCCGGCAGGCCGTGAGGAACCGTCGCGGTCCATCGCGCGGCAGCCAAAGGTTTCCGCTGATCGTCGGAAACTGAAACCAGCGCCATGTCCGGGAATTCCGCGAAGAGGTCTTGGTAATCGGGGAGATCGAGCCGGCCATGGGCCGTCGTCACGGCGGCGCAGCCCAAGTGACGGACCAGCGGAAAGTGCAGGTGGTCGGTCTGAAAGTGCAGAACGTCGAAATCGTCGACGCGTCGGCGGACTCTCTCGAGCTGCAAGACCTGGTAGGGCAGCGGTTCGCGCACCTTCGCCAGCCTCAGCGCCTTCGGGGCGCAGGCGACGAGTTCCGCGGTGGTGCAGGAGTCGCCGCTCGCGAACAGGGCGACCTCGTGCCCCTGCCGCACCAGTTCTTCGGTCAGATACGAGACGATCCGCTCTGTGCCCCCGTAGAGCTTGGGCGGAACGCTCTCGATCAACGGCGCAATCTGGGCGATCCTCATGACCCGAATCGGTTTGGCAGCGTTCGTCTCATCGAATGAATACGATCCGCCGAGGCCATCGCCTGCGACGCGGGTCGCGCGAGCGCCCTATCGAACACCCGACTTTGGCGACGGTGTGACAAAACGCCGCGTGGCGGTCGACGCGCGAACTCGACGCAATGTCGCCACGGCCACGGGACGCGTGGCCTCCGTTATGTAAGTGCGCGCGCGGGCGCGCTCAAGCGCTCGGCGCGGCCCATCAGCGGGGATTGGCGCCGCGCGCGGGCAGCGAACGCTACTCCCTCGCCTCGATCCGCTTGAGCCCGCCCATGTAGGGCCGCAGGACTTCGGGGATCGCGATCGAGCCGTCGGGCTCTTGGTAGTTCTCCATGACCGCGACCAGCGCCCGGCCGACGGCGACGCCGGAGCCGTTCAGCGTATGGACGAAGCGGGTCGACTTGGCGTCGGCCGCCTTCGAGCGCGCGTTCATCCGCCGCGCCTGAAAGTCACCGCAGACCGAGCAGGAGGAAATCTCGCGGAACCGCCCCTGTCCCGGCAGCCACACCTCGATGTCGTAGGTTTTTCGAGAGGCGAAGCCCATGTCGCCGGTGCACAGAACGACGGTGCGGAAATGGAGGCCGAGCCGCTTCAGCACCTCTTCGGCGCAGGCCGTCATCCGCTCGTGCTCGTCGCGCGCCTGCTCGGGCGTGGTGATCGAGACGAGCTCGATCTTCTTGAACTGGTGCTGGCGGATCATGCCGCGCGTGTCCTTGCCCGCGGACCCCGCCTCGGCCCGGAAGCAGAGCGTGCCGGCGGTGAAGCGCAGCGGCAGCGTCCTCTCGTCGACGACGCTCTCGCGCACGAGGTTGGTCATCGGCACTTCCGCGGTCGGGATGAGCCAGTAAGGCACTTTGAGAGTCGATTGAAAATCGCCTTTTTCACCGTCAGTCAGGGGTGCTGTCAGGTCGTCTCGACGCCCCCAAAAGTCGAAAGCGCTGCTAAATTGTTCTTGTTGATCCGCGTAGCGTAGCGCTGCGAACTGGTCCTCGCGGAATTTCGGCAATTGCGCCGTGCCGAACATGGCGTCGTCGCGCACCAGCACCGGCGGCTCGATCTCCTGATAGCCGTGCTCGACCGTGTGCAGGTCCAGCATGAACTGCTCGAGCGCGCGCGAGAGCCGCGCGAGCGCCCCCTTCAGCACGACGAACCGCGCCCCCGAAAGTTTGGCGGCGACGTCGAAGTCCATCAGGCCCAAAACCTCGCCGATCTCGAAATGCTCCTTCGGCGTGAACCCCTCTGGAAACTCCGGCGGCGCGCCATGGCGGCGGACCTCGACATTGTCGTTTTCGTCCTTGCCGTCGGGGACGTCGTCGAACGGCAGGTTGGGGATCTCGGCGAGTGCGTCGTCGAGCGTTTTTGTCGCCTCCCGCTCGGCGGCCTCCAGCTGCGGCAGCGTCGCCTTGAGCGCGGCGACCTCGGCGCGAAAATCGTCGGCCGCGACGGGATCTTTGCGCGCCATCGCCAGGCCGACTTGTTTTGAAGCGGCGTTGCGTCGCTCCTGCGCGCGCTGCAGATCGAGGATGGCGGCGCGGCGACGCTCGTCAAGCGCGATCAGCGATTCCGCGCGTGGCGGCAGCCTGCGCCGTGCAAGGCCTGCGTCAAACGCTTCAGGATTGTCGCGGATCGCTTTGATATCGTGCATGGAAATCACCTGAGAGCGGGCGCGCGGCGCAGCGCCCGGTCGCCGAATACGTTGAGGGCGAGGCCCGCCATTACCAGAACGCCGCCGACAAGCTCAACCGGCGTGGAAGGCTCGCCGAACACGACTGCGCCCGCGATCATGCCGACGACCGGCGACGAGCCCGCCCACGATCTGCGTCCGTCGCGGCCACTCGCTCGGCAAGAGCCACGCCGGCACGACGGTGAAAAACGCCTGCGCCTGGATGACGAGCGAGGCGAGCCCGACCGGAAAGCCTGCTTGGATCGCGATGAACAAGAGACCGAACTGTCCGACGCCGAGCAGGAGGCCGTAAACGGCGACCTTCCAGGGCGGCGCCTTGGGCGGCGCGACGAAAAGGAGCGCCGGAAACGCGGCGAAGGCGAACCGCAGCGCCGAGAGCATCAGCGGCGAGGTTTCCGCCACGCCGACCTTGACGGCGATGAAGGTCAGGCCCCAGACGATTGCGACGCTGACCGCCGCCAGGGTGTCGCGCGGGGTCAAGATGGAGCGGGCCGAGGCCGCCGACCGAACAGGCGGCCGAATTTCGTGGTGACGCCGTCGAACCGCGCTTCGTCACTCCCGCTGCTCCGCTCGTATCGGGCACAAACAGACGCCCTGGGAGAGTGGGATTGCTCGCCGTGCGACAAAGCTGGTATGTCTCCGCAATGAGCGAAAGCCTGAAAGCCTGATTCTCAGGATGCTGCGCGAGATGCGCGCGGAACTCGGCGAGATGCACGGCGAGCTCGGCGAGATGCGCGCAGACTTCGCGACGAAGTCGGATTTGCAGGCGCTGCGATCGGAACTGAAATCCGACATGCATTCGCTGCGCGCCGACGTCGCTTCCGATCTGCTGTCCAGGCGCAAAGAGTTGAGCGACCGGATCGTCGGGTTGCGGCGCGCCGTGATCGACTATCACGCTACCGTCATCGGCCATGGCGTGCTCATCAGCGATCCCGACGCGCGCATGCGGCGGGTCGAGCTGCATCTCAACCTCCCCCCGCTCGGCGGGCTTAGGCTTCCCTTTCGCGGATGCGGAGCAAGGTCGGGCGACTTATGTCCCGCCCTTTGTCGCCGCCGCATCGGCGTCCGCGCGCTTCTTCTCGACCCACTTCACCGCGATCACCGAGCCCTCGTAGAGCGCGAGCATCGGCAGGGCGAGCGAGGTCATGCTGATCAGGTCGGGCGGCGTCAGGATCGCAGCGATCCCGACCACAGTCACGATCGCGTAGCGGCGCATCCGGATGAGATAGGCCGAGTCGATGATCCCGACATGGCCCAAAAGCGTCAGGATCACAGGCAGTTGGAAGGCGATGCCGAAGGCGAAGATCAGCGTCATGATGAGCGAGAGGTATTCGCTCACCTTCGGCAGAAGCTCGATCGTCGCCTCGCCCGGCGTATTGACCTGCTGCAGCGACACCGAGAAGCGGATGAGCAGCGGCATCACCACGAAGTAGACGAGCAGCGCGCCGAACAGGAAGAAGATCGGAGTGGCGATCAGATACGGCCGGAACGCCTGGCGCTCGTGCTTGTAGAGCCCCGGCGCGATGAACTTGTAGAGCTGGACGGCGATGACCGGGAAGGCGATCACGCCCGCGCCGAACATGCTCAGGCGGATGTTGGTGTAGAACTGCTCGAGGAAGTGGGTGGCGATCAGCGTCGCCTTCTCCGCCCCGACCACTCGCACATAGGGCTCGGTCAGCACGTTGTAGATCGTGCGGGAGAAATAGAAGCAGACGAGGAAGGCGGCGAAGAAAGCGTAGAGCGATCGGATCAGCCGGGCGCGCAGCTCGATCAGGTGGTCCATCAACGGCGCCTTCGTGGCGTCGATGTCCTCCTGGCTCATTCCGCGGCGCTCTGCTTGGCGGCGGCCGCCTCGGCAGTCTCATGCGGCGGCGCAGCCGCGGCGTTCAGCGCGACCTCGGACGTCCCGACGTCGTGCGACAGAGCCTTCGTCGCTTCCTCGCGGATCATCGCCGCGACGTCGACCGGGGCGCCGGCCTTCGCCTTCTCGTTGAGCGCCTCGAGCTCCTTGCGGACGTTTTCCAGCTCCGCCTCGATCCTGGCCGGCGCTTCGGGCGGCGGGGCCGGCTCAGGCGGGTTCAGCGCGACTTCGGACGTGCCGACGTCGTGCGGAGCCGCCGCCTTCGTCACCTCGTCGCGGATCATCCCGGCGGGATCGAAGGAGGCGTCGACCTTCGCCTTTTCGTTGAGCGCCTCGAGCTCCTTGCGGACGTTCTCCAGGTCCGCCTCGCGCATCGCGTCCATGAACTGGCCTTGGAATTCGGCCGCCATGCGGCGCATCTTCCCGACCACCTGCCCGACCGTGCGCATGACGCGCGGCAAATCCTTTGGCGGGATCACCGCGAGCGCGACGATCGCGACCACCATCAGCTTGCCTATGTCGAAGTCGAACATCGAGGATCCGGCCAAACGAGCGTCGGGAGCGCGCGGAGGCGTTTCCCCCTGTTATTAAGCGTCCGAAAGGACGCGCTCAGCCGACCTTGTGGACGTCGTTGGCGTCGACGCCGACCCGGTTCTCGATCGAGCGCGGCGCATTCTGCGCCGGCTCGGCGGGCTTCTCGTCGTCGTCGGCGAGACCTTTCTTGAACGATTTCACCCCCTTGGCGACGTCGCCCATGATGTCAGAGATCTTGCCTTTGCCGCCGAACAAGAGGAGCGCCACCGCGCCAAACAACATCCAGTGCCAAATGCTGAAGCTACCCATGGCCGCTTTCCCGAAAGCGATGGCGCCGCCCGGCGCTCTGTTCCGGCGGCGCGATCCTCGTTGCGTGCAAAGGTAAGCGCGGGCAAGGGCAAAAACAAGCTTGCCCTCGGCCCTTTCGCCGGGATGCGCGGCGAACGCCGCGCCGCCATATGCTCCTGGCTACCGATGCAAGGCCCGAGCTTCGACCTTTGGGTTTTGTCTTGAAACTCGCGCCTCCCCTCCACAGGATGGCCGCGAAACCCGGGGTTTCGCCATGAGCCCAATCGCCAAACGCCTCTCCGAGCTTGGAATCGTGCTGCCGAAGCCCGCCGCCCCGGTCGCGAATTACGTCCCGACGGTCACGGCCGGCGGCATTGCGCCGGGCGGGCCGGCGCTGCTCTTCGTTTCCGGCCAGCTACCGCTCGGGCCGGACGGGACGCTCGAGGATCGCCACAAGGGCAAACTCGGCCCGGATTCGCCGATCGAGCCGGCGCGCGAGGCGGCGCAGCGCTGCGCGATCAACATCCTCGCCCAGGCGCAGGCCGCGCTCGGCGGTCTGGACAGGGTCGTCCGGGTGGCGCGGCTCGGCGGCTTCTTCAATGTCGCCTCGTCCTTCGACGCTCTGCCGCAGGCGATGAACGGCGCCTCGGACCTGATGGCGGAAGTGTTCGGCGAGCGGGGCCGCCACGCCCGCACCACGGTCGGCGTGGCGCACCTGCCGTTGAACGCGCTGGCCGAGGTCGAAGCGGTGTTCGAGATTTCGCCTTGAAGACGCTGAACGCGCCCGCCTGGCTGACCGAACGTCCGATCGCCCATCGCGGCCTGCACGACGCCGCGCGGGGGGTGATCGAGAACACGCTCGGCGCGGCCCGGGCCGCGATCGAGGCGGGCTTCGCCATCGAATGCGACGTCCAGATGAGCGCCGACGGCCAGGTGTTCGTCTTTCACGATGACGCGCTCGACCGCCTGACCGATAGGAAGGGCGCGCTAATCGACAAGAGCGCGGCGGAAATCGCCGAGGCCTGCATCCGGGGCGCAGGCGAGCCCCCGCCGACCTTCGCAAAATTCCTCGGCCTCGTCGCCGGGCGGACGCCGGTCATCTGCGAACTGAAGAGCCGGTTCGACCACGACTGGCGGATCGCCGACCGGATCGCCGCGCTCGCCGCCTCATACGATGGCCCGCTCGCCTTCAAGAGCTTCGACCCGGACCTCGTCGCCTATCTCCGCCTTCGCTGGCCGCGGCTCGGGCCGCCGGGCGCCCCTGCCCCGTCGGAATTGTCGCCGAGGCGTCCTACGACGGCCCGGGCTGGGACTTTCTGACGGAAGAGCAGAAGCGCGAATGCGAAAACTTCGACCACCGCGGCCGCAGCGAGCCCGACTTCCTGTCGTGGAACGTCAACGACCTGCCGCACAAGACGCCATTCTTCGAAAAGGAGCTTTACGGCCTGCCGGTCATGACGTGGACGGTGCGCACCGCAGCTCAGCGCGAGGCGGCGCACAAATGGGCGGACCAAATCGTGTTCGAGGGCGCGGGAAGGCCGTAAGGCCCGTCCGCGAAGTCTTCGCTTTGTCGGCCGCCCTAGCGCCGCAGCAGCGACAGAAGGAGGGCGAGCCCGAGCAGCGCGGCGACCCCTTGCCAGAATTGCACCGGGGCGCGCTCCAAGAGCGTCTGCGGACGGCGGACGGCCTCCGGCGCCCTTGCCGGTCCGGCCTCCATTTCCAGCGCAAATTCCATGACGTCGTGAAACCGTTCACGGGGATCGACCGCGATCGCTCGGGCGAGGACGCCCTCCAGCCACGCAGGTAGATCGGGGCGCAACTCGGTGAGCTTCCTCGGCCGGTCGCGGCGGGTCGGGCCGGCGGCGTCGGCGGCCCCGTAAGGGAATTCGCCGGTAAACGCGCGAAACATCGTGACGCCCAACGCGTAGATGTCGGTCGCCTCGTTGCCGGGTTCGCCTTCGAACATTTCCGGCGCCGCATAGCCCGGGGCGCCCGGAATTTCCGCAGGCGGAGAGTCCTCCCATCCGGGGACGCGCGCAACTCCAAGATCGAGCAGTTTCAGCGATCCCCCGCCTTCGAGGATGACATTGTCGGGCTTGATGTCGCGATGGATGATGCCGGCGCGATGCAGCGCCGCTGCGCCTCTGGCGAGGCCGAGGGCGATAGCGCGCCCTTCCTCCAGACCGAGCGCGGGACGGCGCGTCAGGCGCGTCTCCAGAAGTTCGCCCTGATAAAGGGGCATGACGGTGTAGAGGCAGGTCTGCCGCCCCGGCGGCAGTTCGACGACATGCCCGATCCATGGGCTCTCCACCCGCGCGCCGACCCAGGCTTCGCGCACGAAAGCCGCGTGATGGGTAACGACGGCGGCGATCTGAGGCTTGGGAAACTTCAACGCGACCTCGCCTCCCTCGACCTCGTCGACAGCGGCGAAAAGCCGGCTGTACCGGCCCTCGGAGAGCAATGCCTTCAGGACGTAGCCGTCGATCGTCTCTCCCAAGACCGGCGTCGAGATCACCGGAAGGCGCATGAGCGCGCCGCCGACGTCGGCCGAGACCGCCGTCGGCAATCCGACCACGTCCAGCACCAGGGCGGTGCAATTGTCGGCGCTGCCGGAATCGAGGGCGGCGGCCACGAGCGCACGGGCGGCAGCCTCGGGAGCCGAGCGCTCGCGCAACGCCTCGCCGATGCTTTCGTCGGTCAAGACCCCGTGCACCCCGTCGCTGCACAAGAGAAAGCGGTCGTGCAGGGCGACCGGCTGGGCCGCGTAGTCGAGGCGCGCTTCCGCCTCGGCGCCGAGCGCGCGCGTGAGCACGCGGGATTGCCCGGGACCACGCTCGCGCGCGTGATCGGCGGTGAGGCAGGTCAGATGGTCGCGCCTCAAGCGGTAGCACCTTGTGTCGCCGAGGTGAACGAGGTGGGCGACGCGGCCGCGCAGCACGAGCGCGGTAAACGTGCACGCCATCCCCGCGAGCTCGGGATCCTGGCGGCCGAGACCATAGATCCATCCGTTGAGCGCATTGACGACCCGAGCCGCCGCGCGGCGCACCTCCATCGTCTCGGGCAAGTCCCAAAATCCGTCGAGAAAGCCGCGCACGGCGGTTTCGGCGGCGACACGGCCGCCCTTGGCGCCGCCAACTCCGTCGGCGATCGCCGCCACCACCTCCCGGCGCGGTTCGAGCAAATCCGCGCCGACGACTGCGGCGGCGAAATCCTCGTTCTGTCTGCGCGGCCCTCTCTGAGAGGCAAATCCGACGCTCGCCCTCACGCCGGCATTGCCCACCGTCATGGAAATCGCTCCGGCTCCGCCCCGTCAGCGGCGGGCGTGACGGCCCCGCCTGCGCTGATCTCGGGTTCGCGACGTCACTTCGCCAGCTCGCATTGGTCGTAGAGGAAATTTCCGCCGGTCGCCGACGCCAGAACGACCGTGAGTTTGCCCGTTTTGCGATCGAGCGTGTAGCGCCAACCGTCCTTTGCGTCGCGCCATGAAATCTCCGTGTCGGTCATGCGGGCCGGATTGGAGTCGACCGTCCCTCGATCGGCGTCGATCGCAATCCGCCAGCTCGCGCCGCTTGACGGATTGGTGCAGGTGACGGCGATCTCGCCCGCTTGCGCCCGAGAGGCGAAAACGGCGACCGCGAGCGCCGCCGCTCGAACCGCGGTCGGGGACGTCGGCTGCGTCACCCTGATCACGAGCCGACTCCCGCTTGCATGTAAGTCAGGGCGGATATCGCGTGGGCTCAATTCATCTCGGCGAAAGCGAAGCCTCCGCTATTTGCCCAAACGTTGTTCAATGTGCCGTTCCTCTATCAGGAAGCGCATGTTTCATAGGCGATGGCGTCAGGAAATTATAAGCAAAACAGCCGCGCTGACGGCATAGCTCTTGCTGGCGCATTTTTTGCTCTCTGCTTGAAAAATCAAGTCGTCAGCTCGCAGGCTGATTCACCGCTTTAGTTAAGGAAGTCAATATCGATCATTGACGAGGAGTGAACATGGCGCTCGTAGCTTCACCGCAATGGCTGGACACCGGAGACAATGCTTGGCAGCTCGCGGCTGCAACGTTCGTCGGCCTCCAAAGCATTCCGGGGCTGACGGTGCTTTACGGCGGCATCGTCAAGAAGAAATGGGCGCTCAACTCCGCCTTCATGTCGATGTACGCCTTTGCTTCGGTCCTCGTCGTCTGGGTTCTCTTCGACTACAACATGGCGTTCGGGCCGGAATGGTTTCCGTTCTTGGGCAAGCCAGGCTTGGCGACATCTGCGGTGTTCACCACAGGCCAGGCCATAGTTCCCGCGGCGGCGTCCGGCATGCCGCCCCTCGCCTTTCCGATGGCGACCCTGATCTTTTTCCAGTTCGTGTTCGCCGCCATCACCGTCATCATCCTCGCCGGCTCCGTTCTCGGTCGGATGAACTTCACGGCGTGGATGATCTTCTGCCCTGTCTGGATGACTCTCGTGTACACGGTCGGGGCGTACAGCCTGTGGGGCGGCGGCTGGCTCGCCGGCTTGGGGGTGGCGGACTTCTCGGGCGGCTACGTGATCCATCTCGCCGCGGGAACCTCGGGGTTCGTCGCCGCCTGGATGGTCGGTCCGCGGCTTCAGGCCGATCGCGATCATTTCCCGCCCAACAGCCTGTTGATTACGCTGGCCGGCGCTGGGATCCTGTGGCTGGGCTGGAACGGGTTCAACGGCGGCGACCCCTACTTCGCCAACGCGGACGCGGGCGCTGCTGTGCTCAACACCAATACGGCGACCGCGGTCGGCCTTCTGGTGTGGACGCTGTTGGACAAGTGGGCCTACGGCAAGCCCTCGGTGCTCGGCGCGGTCAACGGCATGATCGCGGGCTTGGTGGCGATCACGCCCGCCGCCGGTTATGTGGACGGGTGGGGCGCGATCATCATCGGCATCGCCGCCGGCATCATTCCGTGGGCCAGCATGAACTGGCTGCAAAAGACCAACTTCATGAAGAACGTCGACGACACGCTGAGCGTGTTCTCAACTCACGGCGTCGCCGGCTTTACCGGCGGGCTGATGGTGGGCTTGCTCGGCAATCCCGGCATGCTTCAATACATCGGGACGGACAAGGAGGCTCCCGGCGTCAACGTCACAGGCTTGTTCTTCGGCAACGCGTACCAACTCGCGCTGCAGTTCTATGGTGCGGCGTTCATCATCGTCTACAATGCGATCGCGACTTACATCATCCTCAAGGTCATCTCGTTCGTGGTGCCGCTGCGGATGGATGAGGCGACCCTGAAGGTCGGAGACGACGCGGTTCACGGCGAGACCGCGTATGCGATCGGGGCGGAAGGCGAGTAGCCGGCGCCCGCGACGACCCCGGGCGGAAATCGACAGCGGGGAGAGCGCTCCTCGCCGACGTCGCATGATGGATCGAAACAATCGGGTTTGACGTGTGCAGCGGCGCCGCCAAGCACGTCGCGGCTGGCCTTGCGCGCGTCAGTGCATCGCAACTCGGAAGATCGCGCCGGCCCCGAGGCCGAAGATATAGGCCCAGCCAAACAGCCGGTTGTGGACGAGGCAGGCGCGATGATGCCAAAGCGGCCACCCGACGTAGCCGGGCGGCGGCGCCGCCGGGCGCGGCCGATCCAGGACGCCGATCGGGCGCCAGACCCTCGGCAGCGCGACGACAACCGCAGCGGCGAAGGGCGTCAGCGCGCCTGCGCCAATCAGCGCCGCGACGATTGCGTACATCGCCACGATCGCGCCGGCGGTGAGACCCCTTGCGGCCCGCTCGCCGATCACGACCGGCAGCGTATGGATGCCCCGGCCGGAGTCGAAGGCCATCTGGTCGATGTGCTTGCCCGTCAGGATGCTCATGACCCCGAGGCCATAGGGGATCGATGCGGCGAACGCGCCGGCGGCGAACTCGCCTGTGATCACCGCATAGCCGCCGCCGATCATCAGCGGGCCCCAGACGAGGAACGTGGCGAATTCGCCGAGGCCGATGCTTTTGAGCGGGATCGGCGCGGCGTCGTAGAGGAGGAGAAGGGCGACCCGGCGCCGGCGAAGGCGGCGGCCGGCCAGCCGCGCTCGACGATCAAGGCGACGGCGATCGCGACGCCGACGGCGCCGAGAATCGCAAGCCCGGTCACGAGCGTGCGGCTGTCGAGAACGCCGCTCGCGAGCGGGTGGATGGTGTAGCGCATGCGCGGCGAATCGGGCGTGTCGTGCCCGCGCTTGAGGCCGAAATAGTCGTTGCTGAGGTTGCTGATCATGTGCGCCACGACGAAGCCGATCAGCACGCCGAGAAACTCGGGCAAGGCGAAGCGCCCCGCGTCGGCCGCAAGCAGGCCGGCGGTGACCGCCGCCTGGGCGGAAATGACCAGAATGACGCTGCGCGCCGCGTAGAGAAAGCACGAGACGGGTCCCTGACCTCCTCGACCCCCGGATTGTAGAAGCCCGTAAATGCCCCGGCCCATAACCGGGGCCTCGACAAAGGCGCCATGGTCTCACCCAGCTTTCGCTTACCTAGCTAGCATCCTGCGCCGCGACGGCTACGCGGGGCGCTTCTTGGCCGCTGACAGATCCGAGAAGGGAGAGAGAGAATCAGAACGAGGTCGCCTCGTTCAAGCGAGGTCGCCTCGTTCAAACACGATCCCACGCCTGATCCTCGGGGTTGTCCCAAACCGCCTTCAGCGCGGATTCTTGCGCCCTGATCAGATCGCGGTCGGGCTCGCGTTCTTGCCGTCGAGCACCTCCCGGGCGAGGTGTTCGGGGAGCTTCTTGGTTTGTTCATAAACCAGGTCGGCGATGGCCATGCGGTCACCTTCACGTTCCAGGTTTCAGTTATCACCGCGTGTGACCTGAGCCCCAATTGCGCCTGTCTTCGTTGCGGTATTCAGGGTCCCCACTTCGTGGAGTGGACTCCATCCGGCGATAAATTACACCTGCAGATTGTCCAAATTGATTTGGATGCTCGCTATCAAGAAAGGTATTGAGCCTGCAGCGGGCTTGAAACAGAGGGCGTCAGATGTCACTTTATCGACGACACCTGACGGGATCTCCGATGCCGCCCGAAAGCCGCTCCAATGAAGATGCTGACATCAATCGGACTGTCCAACTGCTGGGCGGACAACGCACCTTACATCGCTCGGTCCATAGCCGCTTGGAAGTTCATGACTTGCTTCAGAAAGGTCTGCCAGGCCACGCACTCAAGCATCTGGTGACTTACGTCGCCATTTTGCATGCGCCTCGCTACAACACTATGGAGAAGGCAGTCGGCATCAGCTTTAGGACCTATCAGCGCCGCAAGGATGCGCCCGACAAACCGCTAAGCCGCGAGCAGAGCGGTCGAACGTGGAAGTTCGCCGAGATCCTTGGCCGGGCCATCGATCTTTTCGGATCTCAGGCTGAAGCCGAAGAATGGATGGAACGTCCGGCGATGGCGCTCGACCAACGTAAGCCGATCGACCTTCTGTCGACACCCGCAGGCGTCGAGTCCATTGAAGATCATCTGACGCGGCTCGAATACGGCGTCTATACGTGACGCCGCTGCCGCCGCCCCTCGGTGGCGGCGAACTCGTCTTCTGGAGGCTCGATTTCGCGAAGTTCGGAGCCACGTGGGACAGTGGCGAAGGCAGTTACCGTGTGGGCGGCCGATGGAATTCTCGCGGGGCTCGCGTCGTCTATGCATCATTGGATCCCGCCACGGCCATCTTGGAGGTGGCCGTGCATACGACCTTCAAGACACTCGACACCGTTCCCCATGTTCTGACGTCGGCGCAGATTACGGACGCCAGCCGAGTGCGCGTGGTCTATGCGGTGGATGTCCCCAATCCCAACTGGTTGAGGCCAGGTGCGGTCGGCGCCGGCCAGCAAGCATTCGGTGACGCTTTGCTGCGGGCGCATCCATTCATCCTCATTCCGAGCGCGTTCTCGTCCCACAGTTGGAATGTGATCTTCGATCCAGCCGTGGCCCGAGGCCTTTACGGGTCCTTAGCGCAGGAGCCGTTCGCCCTCGACACTCGCCTGCACCCCCCACCTTGAACCGCTTGGCCAGGACAACACGTTCGGACATATCTGCAAAACCTGAACGCGGGCGACCGGAAGTCGGCGGGAAGCGTTGCCGGCGGGTCGTGGAGGGGGAGCCGAAGCGTGATCTCCTTCGAAGTCATCCGCGCCCGCGCCGAACAGCGCAAGAGCGGCGCGGTGGGCTCGGCCGCCTCCGGCCGCCGAAGCCGATCTTCCCGGCTATCCTTTCGCGCCCCACTACCTCGACGTCGCGCCGAACCTTCGGCTCCATTATGTCGACGAAGGCCCGAAGGACGGTCCGGTCGTGATGATGCTGCACGGCGAGCCGACGTGGTCCTACCTCTGGCGGCACATGATACCGCTGGTCGCGGCGGCGGGACTGCGCGTCTTGCCGCCCGACCTCATCGGCTTCGGCAAGTCCGACAAGCCGGCCGAACGGGGCGCTTATAGCTACGCGGCCCATGTCGCGTGGATTCTCGCCTGGATCGAGGCCTTGGACTTTAAGGGCGTCACCCTCGCCTGCCAGGACTGGGGCTCGCTGATCGGCCTGCGTCTGGCGGCGGAGCACCCTCACCGCTTCGACCGGATCCTCCTGTCCAACGGCGGCCTGCCGACCGGCGACCATGGCATCTCGCTCGCCTTCAATGTCTGGCGCACGTTCTCGACCATGAGCCCCTGGTTTCCGATCGGCCGCATCGTCGCGACCGGCACAAAGCGAAAGCTCGGCCGGGCCGAGCGGGCCGCCTACGACGTCCCCTTCCCGTCGAGCGCGTACACGGCCGGCGCGCGCGTTTTTCCCTCGCTCGTCCCCATTCGCCCGGACGACCCGGCCTCGGAGGCGAACCGGCGAGCCTGGAAAGTCTTCGAGGCTTGGGAGAAGCCGTTTGTCACCTGCTTCAGCGACGGCGACCCCATCACGAGGGGCTTCGACCGCGAGCCGCGCAAAAAATTCCCGGCGCGCGCGGCCAGCCGCATGCGGTCTTGTGCGGCGGCCACTTCATCCAGGAGGACGACCCGAAAACTTTCGCCCGGCTGATCATCGAAGCCTGCGCCTCCGCGCGAAAGGCGGCGAAGGCTCCGCAGTCTGTGTGAACACGATCGGAGCAGCGGTCCTTTATCGGCGGCGGTCGCTCGTCCGCGGGTGTGTTACGGCGAGGGGCGACGCTCTATCGTAGTCCATTTCTTGCGCCAATATGCCGTCTCGGCTCCATGCGGTCGTGCAGAACGCGAACGATTTCGACGACGCCCGGCCAAACGACGCGGTAGAAGATCCTATGCGTCGGGTTCACGACGGGCGCCTCGCGGCTCTCGTCGCGGCTGTGGTGGATGTGGAAGCTGCGAACGCCCGGAGCGAGCTCGGGGCGAGCGGAAGTCAAAAGCCCCTCCGGGTCGGCCGCGACGCGCCGCATCGCGGCTGTCAGGAGCGCGCGATAGCGGATGCGGGCTTCTTTCCCGTGAAGCCCTTCGCTCTTTCTCAGGATCGCGGCGATATCGGCCTTGGCCGGCTCGGAAAGCCGGTATCGCGACATGCGAGATCAAGGACTCGTCGGCGGGGCGAGATTGTCGAGATAGGCGTCGAGGCCCTCGTCCTCGACCTCTGTATATTCCCCTCGATCAAGGGCCGCGACGCCGGCCTTGATGGAGAGGCGCAGCTTTTCGAGCTTGAGCGCTTCCTCGGCGCGGCGCTGTTGCAGCGCGCAGATTGCGTCGCGCATCGCCTCGCTGGCGTTGCGGTACTCCCCCGCCTTCAGAACCTCGTCAATGAAGGCGTCCTGCTCGGCCGTCAGGCTGATATTGCGGGTCGGCATCGGCTTAACCTCTTAATTCGGGCGAAAGATAGCGACTTTGGCAACTTTTGCCAATCCTCCCCCATCGCGAACCGGTCGCCACGTTCCGCGTGAGCGGGTGACTGATAAGATGTCCTCGCTCGCCTTCCGGTGCGCCTAATTTGGACAAGAAGAGGGAGCCGAAGCGTGATTTCATTTGAAGCCATTCGCGCGCGGGCCGAACAGCGCAAGGGCGGCGCAGCGGCGCTCGAGCGCCTCTTCGCCTGGAGCGTCATCGAGGCGAAATGGCCCGGGTTCGAGGAGGCTTTCCTCGGCTTCGAGCCCGCCCGCCTCTCCTTCGAGCCGGACGAGTTCTGGGAGGGGCTGACCAAGGACGCGCGCATCGTGCGCAACGCCGCGAAGATCTTTTCCGTCAGGGCCAACGCAAAATTCGTCCGGCACTTCGCCAAGGAGCACGGAAGCTTCGGCGCTTTCCTCGCCGACTGGCCGTCCTCCGACGAGGTGGGCCTGCTCGAGCTTTGGCGAAGCGCGGCGACCGGCTCGGCGGAAACACCGGCCAGATGTTGCTCCGCTTTCTCGGCTGGGACGGCTTCGTTGCGTCGAAGGACGTCGTCGCATGCCTGCGCGACGCCGGTCTCGACGTCGCCGAGGAGGTCAAGTCGAAGCGCGACTTGGGGCTCGTGCAGGAGCAGTTCAACGCCTGGGCGAAGGAGACCGGCCTGCCCTATTCCCACCTCTCCCGCATCTGTGCCTATTCGATCGGCGAGAATTATCCGGCGCAAGAGCTCGCCCGCCGGGGCGGCCACGAGGTCCGATATGAATGACGGCGCCGTCCGGTTCCTGATTTGGATATCAGGCTGATCGGGCCGGGATGCTTGCGAAAAGCGGGCCGAAGCCTTCGGCCATGGTCAGGTGCGAGAAGACGGCGTCGCGAAGCTTGGTATACGGAAGCTCAGCCAGCATCGCGGTCTGGACGGCCGCCAACACTTCGCCTGCCTCGGAGCCGATCATGGTGAAGCCCAGGATGCGATCGTCGCTCGCGCTGACGACCGCCTTCATGAAGCCCTGTTTCTCGCTGGTCGCCTCGGTGCGCAGGACCTGGCTCATCGGCAGCCGCCCGACCCGCACCGGGACGCCTTGACGTTGCGCTTCGCCTTCGGAAAGGCCGACGCGCGCCAACGGCGGATCGGTGAACATTACGTAGGGAACCTGCCGGTCGTCGGTCCTGCGATTGCCGCCGGCCATATTGTCCGAAACGATCCTGAAGTCGTCGACCGAAATATGCGTGAACTGGGGACTGCCGGCGCACTCGCCGATCGCCCAGACGCCCGGAGCGGTCGTCTCGAGGCGCTCGTTGACGCGGACGAAGCCGCGCCGATCCAATTCCACGCCGGTCTTGTCGAGACCGATATCGGCGGTGTTCGGGACGCGGCCGACCGCCACCAGCAAGTCGCTGCCCTCGATCGTCCGCTCTCCTTCCGCCGTCCGGACTGTGACGGCCACCACGTCGCCGGAAAGGCCATGAACGCTCGCGGGGTCGGCGTTCAGTACGACCTCGACGCCTTCGCCAGTCAAAATGGCCTGGATCTCTTGTGCGACGTCGCGGTCTTCACGTCCCATGGGCTGGCGGCCAGGCTCGATGATCGTCACGCGGCTGCCTAAACGGCGGAACGTCTGGGCCGTCTCGATTCCGACGTAGCCGCCGCCGAGCACAATGAGATGCGACGGCAAGTAATCGAGCTCGAGCGCCTCGATGTGGGTGAGCGGGCGGGCCGCCTCGAGGCCGGGAACGTCCGGAATGGCGGCGTGCGAGCCGAGGTTGAGGACGACTTCGGCGCCGGCAAGCGCGCGGACGCCGCCGTCGTTCAGCGCGACCTCGATGGTCTTCGGGCCGACGAAGCGTCCGCTCCCCATGATGAGTTCCGCGCCGCTCTCCTTGTAGGCCTCGAGGTGAATCGTGATCTCGTGCTCGACCATGTCCTGCTTGCGGCTCAGGACCTTGCGCATGTCGGTCCTGGCCGGGCCGGTCAGCGTGCCGAAATCCGCGGCGTTCCGGACGATATGGGCCACTCGCGCGCTCCACAGCTCGTTCTTGGACGGCATGCAGGCGACCGCGGGGCACGAGCCGCCGACCCAGCGGCGCTCGACGACGGCGACCTTCTTGCCGGACTTGGCGAGGCTCCACGCGAGCACCGCCGCGGCGCCTTCGCCGATTGCGCCGCCAACGCGCTTTACCGATCCCGACCGCACGTCACCCACTGCATACACGCCAGGCACGCTTGATTCGAGAGCGGCGGGCGCCAGCCCTTCAGCAGTTTGGACGGGCGCTCCAGTGACGACGAATCCGTGTGCATCGAGCTTGATCCCACAGCTGCCGAGCCAGTCGGTTTCCGGATCAGCGCCAATGAATACAAACAGGTTCCGCATCCGGTGCGTCGTCTCAATGCCGGTGCGTTTGTCGCGCCACGAAATGGATGCAAGCCTGCCCGCCGAATCACCGCAAAGCCGCGAAACGTCCGTGTTCGGGTGAAGCTCGATCGAGGGCGTCGCCGCAATGCGATCGATCAGATAGCGCGACATGGTCGCCGCCAAACCTTCGCCCCGTGTCAGCATGTGAACCCTTGACGCATGACTGGAGAGGAACACCGCCGCTTGTCCGGCGGAGTTGCCGCCGCCAATGATCGCGACCTCCTCACCGGCGCACAGCTTTGCTTCGAGCGGCGAGGCCCAGTACCAGATCCCGCGACCTTCGAACTCCGCAAGTCTTGGCGCTGCGGGACGGCGATAACGCGCGCCGCTCGCAACGACAACCGTGTGGGATCGCAGCGTGCGGCCGTCCTTAAGCTTCAGCCTCAGCTCGCGATCACGCCCCGTCTTGGTACAATCGAGCGATGCTGCCTGGGCTGGTATCAGCATTTGCGCGCCGAACTTTTCCGCCTGGACGAACGCACGACCGGCGAGCGCCTGGCCAGAGATGCCGGTCGGAATGCCGAGATAGTTCTCGATGCGAGCGCTCGCGCCGGCTTGGCCCCCGAACGAGCGGCACTCGATAACAATGACCCGCAGTCCCTCCGACGCCGCGTACACAGCTGTGGCAAGGCCGGAAGGCCCCGCCCCGACCACCGCGACATCGAACAACTCCTCGTGCTCGAGCGTATCAAGCATGCCGAGACACCGCGCAAGCGAGTCTTCCGAAGGCGTGAGCAGCATCGAGCCGTTCGGACACGCGATCAGCACATCCCGGGGGCCGGCGCCATATTGCGCCAACAGCGAGGCGGCAGCTTCGTCCTGGGACGGGTCGACGGCATGATGCGGCTGGCCGTTGCGTCGGAGAAAATTCTCCAGGCGCAGCATATCCGGAGATTGCAAATCGCCAATCAACACAGGCCCGCTGCCACCGGATTCGATATGGGCGATCCGGCGCAGGATCAACGCGCGGACGATCCGTTCGCCCAGTTCGGCTTCCGCAACGATCAGCGCACGAATCCGATCGGCCGGGATCAGCAGCGCTTCGACATCATCATCCGCTACCGCATCGACCAGCGCGACGCCACTGGAGAGCTGAGCGACCTCGCCGGTGAATTGTCCCGGTCCATGGCGCACGACTGGCGTCGCGCGGCCGAGGCCGTCGCGCAGACTCATTGTCAACGCGCCTTTCAGCACCACGAATATGCCGGGCGCCCGCTCTCCCGCCGCGAACAGCCGCTCGCCGCGTCGGTATTGCCGACGTTCGCCGAATCGTTCGATGCGCGAGATGTCAGCCTCGCTGAGTACGGGAAGAGCCTGGTCGCGCCGCCCCGCAAGGATGTTCTCGTACGGCGTCATTTGAATGGGAAGACGCCAGTCATCGTGCGTTCGCCAAGTTTTCGATCGTGGTTGTGCTTGATCACGACCAGAGCGTGTTGACCGGTGGGTGGCGGAGTTTGTCTCACAACAGCTTCTCCACGGTGATCGGCAGATCGCGCACGCGCTTGCCGGTCGCGTGATAGACCGCATTAGCAATGGCGGGCGCTACCGACACGGCCGTAAGCTCGCCAAGCCCCTTCGCGCCGAGCGGGCTTGCTTCTTCATCGAAGTCGCCCACGAATAGGACATCGAGCTCCGGGATGTCGGCATTGGTTGGCACCAGGTAGCCGGAGTAGTTGCGGTTTATGAAGCGGCCCAGCGATGGATCAGTCTCCGATTGCTCCAGCAGGGCTTGGCCCACACCCCAGATGATGCCGCCGATCGCCTGGCTGCGCGCTGTCTTAGGATTGATGATCCGTCCGGCGTCATAGGCGCCGACGAAGCGATTCAGGCGCGCGAGTCAGAGGTCAGGATCGACGTGCACCTCAGCAAAGACGGCGGAGAAGCTGAAGATCGCCTTCGGGCCGTTCACTTCCTCGACCGGGTCGTAGGAGCCGTCCCCCACGAGGCTGGGGGACCCGTTGCGGGCGAGCAGTTCGGCATAGGTGATGTTCAGATTCGTTCTCGCCAGCGAGAGCGTGCCGCCGGCGACGACCACGTCGCCGGGCGCGGCGCCTGCAAAGGGCGCATCGCGGCCCGTGAGCGCCAGTTCGACCGCCTTCTCGCGTGCTGCCCGCGCCGCCAGCATGACGGCGGCTGTT
Organism: uncultured Alphaproteobacteria bacterium; assembly: GCA_963758335.1. Lineage (GTDB taxonomy): Bacteria > Pseudomonadota > Alphaproteobacteria > Rhizobiales > Beijerinckiaceae > Roseiarcus. Next base: position 539,013 of record CAVWVF010000008.1, read on the forward strand.
GCGTTGGCCGTAGTGGCTGATCCGATGGCGGGGTGTGACTCCGGCAGCCGTGTGTCCCCGAGCCGCACCGCCACTCTGTCAGGCGTCAGGCCGAGCGCGTCGGCGGCGACCTGCGCCATGACCGTGTAGGTGCCGGTCCCGATGTCGTGTGCGGCGGCTTCGACGAGCGCCGAGCCGTCGCCGTTCAGCGTGACCCGCCCCTTTCCGGGCCATCGCCAGTGGGTGAAGATCGCCGCCGCCATGCCCTGAGCGATGAGATATCGTCCGTCGCGCATCGACCGAGGCTCGTGGACGCGCTTGTCCCAGCCGAAGCGCGCCGCTCCCTTGGTCACGCACTCGCGAAGAGCGCGCGTGGAGAAGGGGCGGCCGCTGTACGGATCCGTCTCGGTGTCGTTGCGCAGGCGCAGTTCGACCGGATCGACGCCGGTGGCGTACGCCAGCTCGTCCATCGCGCTCTCGAGGGCGAAATGGCCTTGCGCCTCCATGGGCGCCCGCAGCACGACGGGCGTGTTGCGGTTTACGTGGACGACCCTGTGGCTCGTGGAGATCCCGCCGCTGGCGCGCCACAGGTGGCGGCTGGCCATAGCCGCATATTCGACGTAGCCGTCGAACAACGACGTCGGATTGACGCTGTCGTGGCGGATGGCGGTCAATTTGCCGTCACGGTCGGCGCCCAGGGCGATTGTCTGTACGGTCGCCGCCTGGTGGCCTGCCATCGAGTACATCTGCGCACGGGTCAGCTGCACGCGGACCGGCCGGTTCGTCGCCTTCGCGGCGAGCGCGGCCAGCAACGTGTGCGGCCATGACCAGGACTTACCGCCGAACCCCCCGCCGAGGAACTCGCACACGACGTTGATCTTCTCCTCCGGAAGACCAAGCACGAGCGAAACCAGCTTCCTCGTGCCGACGACCATTTGAGTCGAGTCGTAAAGCGTCAGCGCGCCATCGTCGTCCCAGACCGCCAGGGTCGCGTGCGGCTCCATCGGGTTGTGATGGCGGTCCGGCATCGTGTAAACCCGCTCGATGTTGACCGCGGCGTCCGCGATCGCCTTGTCGGCATCCCCGACCGATGAAGAGAGCGGCCACATGCGCTGCGGGGGCTCGACCGCCTTCCTCGCCATCTCCTGCCTAAACACGACGGGCCGGTCGACCTCGTACTCGATGTCGATCAGCGTGCCTGCGTACGCCGCCTGATCGAGCGTCTCGGCGACGACCATCGCGACAGGCTGGCCGGCATACTGGACCTTTTCGTCCTGAAGCGGCAGGTAGGTCTGTCCCTGCGGTCGCAGATGGCTCCACGGCGCGGGGTTCATGCGCGGCATGTTGTGGTGAGTGAGCACGATGAGCACGCCAGGGGCCCGTCCGGCGGCTGTCGTATCGATCGATACGATCCGTCCGTTGGCGATGGTGCTGTGAACGATCGCGGCGTGGGCGGCGCCTGGAACCGAAATATCGCCGGTATACCGGGCGTCGCCGGTCACCTTACGCCGGCCGTCGACTCGCGAGATCGGTTGTCCGATCGCATTCATGCGCGCGCTCCCGCGGTTTGCAACGCGCGCAGAGCGACGCGCTGAGCAAGTTCGACCTTGAAGGCGTTGTGGGCGAGCGGGCGAGCATCCGCGAAGGACTCGGCGATCGCCGACTTGAGCGCATCGCTGTCGTCCAGGGAGGCGCCGCGCAACGCGCTTTCTGTGGCCGTGAGGCGCCAAGGCTTGTGCGCGACTCCGCCCAAGGCCAGCCTCGCGGACCGAATGCGCCTGTCGTTGGTCGCCACTGCCGCCGCCACGGATACCAGCGCGAATTCGTAGGACTGGCGGTCGCGGACCTTGAGGTAGTGCGACGCGCGACCCTCTGGCCGCGCGGGCGCTTCGATGGCCACGATCAGCTCACCTCGCTCCAGGACGTTGTCGCGTTCCGGCGTGCTGCCGGGCAGGCGATGAAAGTCGGTGAACTGGATCGATCGCCGCCCTGTTGGCCCGCGGACGATGACAACCGCATCCAAGGCGGCAAGCGCCACCGCCAAGTCGGAGGGGTTGGTTGCGACGCAGGCGTCGGACCATCCAAAGATAGCGTGATTACGGTTGAGGCCGTGGAGGGCGGAGCAGCCGGATCCCGGCCGTCGCTTGTTACAGGGGAGATCATCCTCGTCTCGGAAATAGGCGCAGCGAGTGCGCTGCACGATATTGCCGCCGATCGTCGCCATGTTGCGGAGTTGACCGGACGCGGCAAACAGCAGCGCTTCGGCGATGACGGGAAAGCGCCGACGAACCTCCATATCTGCGGCCACGTCGCTCATGTGTGCGAGTGCGCCAATGCGGAGCCCGCCGTCCACTGGCGCTTCGATCTGCGCCATGTCCGGCAAATGGTTGATGTCCAGGAGACGCTCGGGAAGCGTCGCGCGGTCCTTTATCAGCCCGATCAGGTCGGTGCCCCCAGCAATGAACGCCAGATGCGGGTCGTGGGCGTGCGCCGCAATCGCCTTCATTGGATCATCGGCTCTCGATAGCGCGAAGGAATGCATGGCTCAGTTCCTCTCGGCGCTCTCGGCGACTGCGTCGACGATATTAGGATAGCAAGCGCAACGGCAGAGATTGCCGCTCATCCGCTCACGAATCTCCGTTTTCGAAAGATCTGCCAGAGTGAACGGTCTGCGCACGTCATTCGTGGCGGCGCTTGGCCAGCCTGCTTTCGCCTCTTCGATCATGGCCACGGCGGACATGATCTGCCCGGACGTGCAGAAGCCGCATTGGAACCCATCGTGTTCGATGAACGCCGTCTGGACTGGATGAAGTTCTCCGTTCCGCTCCAGCCCTTCGACCGTCGTGATCCTCTTGCCGTCCTGCATTGCCGCCAGCGTCATGCAGGACAGAACGCGGCGCCCATCGACATGCACGGTGCATGCGCCGCACTCGCCGCGGTCGCATCCCTTCTTTGTGCCCGTGAGCGCTAGCTCTTCGCGCAAGGCATCCAGCAGCGTCATGCGCGGCTCAACAGTTAGCGCTCGTGCTTGACCGTTGACGATCAAGCTCACGGATATCTTCTCAAGGTCCCGTTTTGCCACCTTCGCCAAACTCCTCGCCTGGGAGCGGCGCGAGCGACGCGCCTTGAAAGCCTGCCCCGGCTCCCCTACCTTTCGCCGCCGGAGACCGAAATGCGCTCCCCGGTCACCCAGGCGGATTGTTCGGAGGCGAGAAAGAGCGCCACGCGGGCGATGTCGTCAGGCTGGCCGAGCCGGCCCATCGGGAGCGTGAAGCCCATTGCTTTCGCCGTCTCGGCGGTGACGCCGAACGCCGCTAAACCTTCGGTCTCGGTCGGGCCGGGCGCGATGGCGTTGACCCGGATGCCCTTCCCGGCAAGCTCGACGGCGAGCGTGCGCGTGATGGCGTCGATCGCGCTCTTCGAAGCGGAATAGACGAGAGAATTCGGCACGGGGTTCGTGCTCCAGATAGTGCTGAAGTTGATCACGCTGCCGCCCGCGCCGTCAAAAGTCTTGACGGCCTCCTGGGTGGCGAGGATCGCGCCGAGCACGTTGGTGTTGAACTGGCGATGGAAATCCTCTTCGGTCACCGCCTCGAGCGGCCCCATGGCGTACACGCCCGCGTTGTTGACGAGGATATTGGGCCGGCCTAGCCTCTCTGCGCTCTCCGCAAACAGACGTTGAACGTCGGCGCGCTTGGCGACATCCGCCTGGATCGCGACCGCTTTGCCGCCGGCTTGGACGATCTCGCCGACCACTCGATCGGCGTCCGCCTTGTTCGAAGCGTAATTGACCGCCACCGCCGCCCCCGCTTTGGCGAAGGCTCGCGCGATGGCTGCGCCGATCCCCTTCGACGCCCCGGTGACGACTGCGACTTTTCCGGACAACTCGCCCATGGTTGCGCTCCTTAGCTCTGATCCGTCCGAAGAGTTAGGTCATGCAAAAAGTGGCGACTAGCGGGGAGATCGGTATAAGATAAATGCGGTAAGCGTATGAACGATCGACTCCAGCAACTGGCCCTCTTCGTTCGGACCGTCGAGACCGGGAGCTTTTCAAGAGCGGCCCGCGAGTTCGGCCTGACTCAGCCTTCGGCTTCGCGAGCGATCGCCGCTCTGGAGGAGCGGTTGGGCGTCAAGCTCGTCGCCAGGACGACGCGGGAGCTTTCCGCCACCGACGCGGGCGACGCGCTGCTCGCCCCGGCGCGCAACGCCCTCGCCGCCGTCGAGGACGCCGAGAACGCCGCGCGCGGCGCCGACCGGCTTTCGGGCGTGGTGCGCGTCGCGCTGCCCTCGACCTACGGCGCGCGGCGGATCGCGCCGCTTCTTCCCGCTTTCCTCGAGCGGCGCCCGCTGCTCAAGATCGATCTGATGATGTCGGACCGCTACGAGAACCTGATCGCCGAAGACGCCGACCTCGCGCTCAGGGTCGGCGACCAGCCGGACTCGAGCTTCGTGGCGCGCAAGCTCGAAAGCGCAAGGCGTCTCTTCGTCGCCGCCCCGTCCTATCTCGCACGGCGGGGCGCGCCAAAAAGCCTCGCCGACCTTGCCGAGCATGATCTGATCGGCGGCGGTCCCGCCGCGCCCGGCGAACAGAGCTGGGCCGCGCGTCGGGACGGCCGGATCGAGGTCGCGCCCGTCGAGCCGAGAGTCCACGCGCGGTCGGCGGCGGGCGTCGTCGCCTGCGCCTTGGCCGGCCTCGGCGTCGCCGTCGCGTCGAGCTGGATGTGTGCGGAGGAGCTCGCATCCGGGGCGCTCGCAGAAGTGCTTGCCGACTACGCGCTCGATCCGATCGTCGCCTTCGTCGTATTCCCCGCGGGCCGGCGGCCTTCGCAAAAGGCTCGCGTCTTCGCCGAGTACCTCGAGCAAGCCGTGGCGGAATCTCGGGCGCCGTCGTGATCTCTTCCGTGCTTTGCGCGCCGCGGCGAGGAAGGCTGACGGCCGCCACAACGGCTGCGCGTCCCGTATAACGCCTTCCTTCGCTTGGCCAGGCAGCGCTCGACGACGAGGCCCGAAATCGAGGACGGTCTGTGATCGCACGCCCTGCCCGCAGGCAGATTCGGCCGCTATTGCGGGAGAGGAAGCACGGAAGTACATATGTACCATGCGCCAGCGCCGTTCACAGAACCGACCGACATGAAGGATCAGGTGCATATCCGCAATGCCGAAGCCGCGGATCTCGCTCGCGCGCTTGCGCGGCAGACCGGCAGGACGATCAGCGAGGTCGTGCTCGAAGCGTTGAGACAATATCGCCCAGCCCGTCGATCGCTCGCCCGATCCAGGCGCGTCGGTCGCTGGCGGCGGCTGCTTCGCGAGGATCGCGAGCGGGGCATGGCCGAGCCCGAAATCCCGATCGAGGCTTTCTATGACGCGGCGACGGGCCTGCCGAAATGATCGTGCTCGACAGCTCGGTTCTCGTCGGCATCATCAAGGACGAGCAGGAGTCGGAGCGACTGATCGATCTTCTGGCCTCCGAGAAATGCGCCGTCGGCGCGCCGACGCTGGTCGAGACGCGCCTCTGGTGCGCGAGCAATCTGGCCGGCCGGACCTCGCGCTGGCTGGAACAATTCATCGATGGCGAGGACGTCTCGGTCATACCCTTCACCCGCGACATGGCGGACGTGGCGTCGAGAGCGTTCGTGACATTCGGCAAAGCTAGCGGGCATCCGGCAAAGCTCAATTTCGGCGATTGCCTGGCCTATGCGGTTTCGGCCGTAATGCGGGTGCCGCTGCTGTTCAAAGGAGGCAACTTCGGCCAGACCGATGTTCTGGCCCATCCGGCTTCGATCCGGACGTGACGCCCGATACGAGCGAAAAGAGCCCCGAAGCGCTGATCGTGGCCGACATGACCTGGAAGCGGGCCACGCCGCCGGCGGGGCCCCGGAGGTGAAGCGGCTAAGCCTTTTTCCTTTGGATCGCGGCGCGGAGCTTCCTTTGCTTCCGCCGACTCGTGCTAAGCGGACTGACGCTTCGCCAAGATTCTACCCTTCCCAATGACGCCGCAAGATTTCATCCGCAAATGGAAGCCGGTGGCGCTGACCGAGCGCGCGACGGCGCAGGAGCACTTTATCGACCTCTGCCGGCTCTTCGATCACCCGACCCCGGCGGAGGACGATCCGGTCGGCGATCATTTCACGTTCGAGAAGGGGGTACCCAAGACCGGCGGTGGCGAGGGCTGGGCGGACGTTTGGAAGAAAGACTATTTCGCCTGGGAATACAAGAAGAGAAAACGCGATCTCGACAAGGCGCTCGAACAGCTGACGCGCTATGCCGCGGCGCTCGAAAATCCGCCGCTGCACGTCGCGTGCGACACGCACATCTTCCGCATCGAGACGCGCTGGACCAACGAAGTACCGGCGAAATACGAATTCGACCTCGAAGACCTCGCGGAGCCGGTCAATCTCGCCCGCCTGCGCGCCGTCTTTCACAACCCGGAGGAGCTGCGCTCCCGCCGCACGCGCGACAAGCTGACCAAGGAGGCGGCCGACAAGTTCCAGACGATCTCCGACTCGTTGCAGCACCGCAACCCCGACCGCGAGGCGGTGGCGCATTTCGTCAACCAGCTCGTCTTCTGCTTCTTCGCCGACAGCGTGAAGCTCCTGCCGAACGGCCTGTGGAAGAAGCTGTTGCAGGCCGCCGAAAGCCTTTCTTGCCCGCCTGTTCGACGACATGGCGGAGGGCGGCGACTTCGATCTGGAGGACATTCTCAAATTCAACGGCGGCCTGTTCGACGGACGGCCGCCGCTCGAACTGCGGCACAACGAGATCGGCCTCCTGTTCGCCGCCGCCGGCCTCGACTGGAGCCTGATCGACCCGACGATCTTCGGCACGTTGTTCGAGCGCTTCCTCGATCCGGACAAGCGGGCGCAGATCGGCGCGCATTACACCGACCCCGAAAAGATCATGATGATCGTTGAGCCGGTCGTCCCCCAGTATTGGACGCGATCGTGCGCGACCTTGCCGTGTATGATGCATGGAGTGAGCAGCCCTGGACCATCGAGGGTGCCAACGTTGAGGTCTCACTGATTTGCTTTGGCAAGAAAACCGATCGGCCAGCGGAACTGCACCTCGACGGTGCACGTGTTCCGAAAATCAATAGCGACCTTACAACGGGCCTTGACCTTACTACCTCTCGCAAACTGCAAGAAAACAGGCGTTCCTCATTTCTCGGCATTCAGCTAACTGGCCCTCACGACGTAGCCCGCACGGTCGCCATGGAGTGGCTACAGCTTCCATGCAACCCAAACCGGAGACCAAACAGCGCGATATTGTGCCCGTATTGGAATGGAGACGACGTAACCGGTCGGCCTCGCGAACGTTGGGTAATTGATTTCCCGCGTAGATTGAGCGAGTCCGAGGCGGCGCTGTATGAGGCGCCCTTCGAATATCTCCGCCAGTCCACTTATGTTGTGGAAGAGGGGCAGCCGCCTGTCTCATTTGCCGAATATCGAAAAAACACTCCAGGCCAAAACAAATCGTGGTGGGAGCCTCATAGGCCGCGCCCAAAAATGCGAGCGAAGATTGAACAACTCGCACGTTATATGGTCACAACAGAAACTTCCCAGCATCGGCCATTTGTTTGGCTTCGATATCCGGTGCTTCCTGACAAGAATTTGATCATTATTGCGCGTGACGATGATACTACGTTCGGCGTTCTTCACAGTCGCTTTCACGAAGTTTGGTCACTCAGGTTAGGAACTAGCCTTGAGGATCGCCCGCGCTACACGACCAGCACGACCTTCGAAACCTTCCCCTTTCCCGAGGGCCTGTCGCCGAACATTCTGGGCGCGGACTACACGGCTGACCCCCGCGCGGTCCGCATCGCCGCGGCTGCGAAGCGCCTCGACGAACTGCGGCGCGCCTGGCTCAACCCGCCCGATCTCATCGACATCGTGCCCGAAATCATCCCGACCGCCGCACCGGGCGAGGCGCCGAGGCGCTATCCCGATCGGATCATGCCGAAGACGGCCGAGGCGGCCGTCAAGCTCAAGGAACGGACGCTGACCAACCTCTATAACCAGCGCCCGCGCTGGCTCGCCGACGCCCACGAGGCGCTCGACCGCGCCGTCGCCGCCGCCTACGGCTGGCCGGAGGACATTGCGACCGAGGACGCCCTCGCCCGCCTCCTCGCGCTCAATCTCGAGCGGGCGAAGGCGCGGTAGGCAGGGCCGCCAGCGCAGGCTTCGACCTGGCGACATAGGCCAAGGGCGAAATGACAAACTCACTCGGCTCCGCTAGAATTCTTTTATGAGCGTCAGGCATCAGAAGACGGTTGCGGGCAATCGTGACGCCGCCGCCTATACGCTCGCCGAGGCCGCCCGGTATACGCGGCTGCCCGCGGCGACGCTGCGGGCGTGGGTGCTCGGCCGCCAATACCCGACGAGCGAAGGCGGCGGCCAATTTCCTCCGCTGATCCGGCCAGCCTCGTCGCAGCCGCCTTTGCTTTCTTTCTCGAACCTGATCGAGGCGCATGTTCTAAGGTCGCTAAGGACAGAGCATGGGATTTCGGTCAAAGCGCTGCGGAGCGCCCTTGCTTACGCGCAAAGGGCGCTTGGGATCGAGCGACTGCTCTTCCGACCCGAATTGCGCGCAGACGCCGGCAGGCTCTTCCTCGACCGTTATGGCGAGCTGATCGAGCTTTCAGCGTCCGGCCAACTCGCCATGCGCAAGCTCCTCGAAGAGCATCTCAAGCGGGTCGAATGGGACGAGTGCAAATTTCCCGTTCGGCTCTATCCGTTCGTCTCCGCAGTTGCGCCGAGCGAGGAGCGGTTGATCGCCATTGATCCGCGCATCGCTTTCGGGAGGCCGGTGGTGCTTCGGAGGGGCATTTCTACTTCGACCATCGCGGAGCGGATCGACGCGGGGGAAACTATCAAAGACATCGCTGCGGACTACGATCTCGGCCCCGCGGAAATCGAACAGGCCGCTCTCTATGAGCGGGCGGCGTGAGGTTTGTCTATTTCACCGATCGTGATCTCGGCAGGCGCTTTCCCGACATTCTCCGGTCGAGCGGCCTGACGGTCGAGCGCCATGCAGATCATTTTGCGCCAGATGCGCCGGATGAGGCATGGCTGGAGGCGGTCGGCAAGCGCGGCTGGATCGCGCTCACCCATGATCGTCGCATCCGTTACAAGCCGAACGAACGTGACGCCGTCATGCGGCACGGCGTCGCCTTGTTGGTGATCGTCGGCGCAGCGTCATTTCCGGAACTCGCTCGGGCGTTCGTCGCGACCCTGCCGCGCGTGGAGCGCTTCCTCGCCCAGCACAAGCCGCCGTTCATCGCCAAAGTCTATCGGCCTGCGTCGGCCGAAACCGCGCGCGGCGCGTCTGCGGGGCACGTTGAGCTTTGGTATCCTCGAAGGTAAAGATGCCGTCGGCGTCTCGGACTTCTGAATCTCGCCGTTGCCGCCACGTACGGCTGGCCCGAGGACTTGCGACGCGGGACGCGCTCGCCCGCCTGTTCGCCCTCAACATCAAACGCGAGCATCCAAACTATCGACCCAAGCTGAGCGGACTGAATAATGTGCTTGTAAATACAAGAGGTAGAGACGCGACTTTCACGTGGCGCTGGAGCAACTTGCCCGATACGGGCGCCGACGCCCACGAGGCGCTCGACCGCGCCGTCGCCGAATTCCCTGCTCTCGACAATAAATTCCCTGCACGTTCCCTACTCCGCTGAAAAAATTCCCTGCTCGCCGGCGCAGGGAATTTTGCTGCAAGGTCCTGGAATCCAACGGTTCTCAGGTCGTATGTTCGCCAAAAGCGAGCGGATTCCCTGCTAGTTCGCTGCTGGCAGGGAATTTCCCTGCACATGGGGCGTCGATTGCCGCCCCTCACCGCAAGACCTCCGCCACGTCGACAATTCTGAGCTGTGCCCGCTCCCGGCCGCCGTAGCGGTTGACCGAGAGCGTGCCGGCGAGGTGGACCGGTGCGCCCTTGAGCCGGGCCAGCGCGTCGCCGAGTTTCTTGCCGACCGAGCGGAAGGCGATCGCCTCAACCGTCGAGCCGTCGCCGGCGGCCGCCCGCAGCCGGAGATGGTCGGCGCCGACCGGCATGACGTCGGTGAGACGATGGCGCGGCAGGACGAACACCGGCTCGGGGTTGCCGGAGCCGTAGGGGCCGGCCGCCTCGAGTTTATGGGCGAGGTCGGGCGTCGCGGCGGCGGCCGTCATCGCCGCGTCGACGGCGAGGCTCGCCCCGGCGCGCGAGCGCGCGACCTGCTCAGCGAGCTTTTCCTCGAGGAAGGCCCGCCATTCGCCGAGCCTTTGTTTCTCGACCGTCACGCCCGCCGCCATGGCGTGGCCGCCGCCCTTGACGAGAAGGCCCGCCTCGACCGCGGCGCGCACCGCCCTGCCGAGGTCGACGCCGGCGATCGAGCGTCCCGATCCGGCCGCATGTCGACCGACGAAGGTCAGCGCGAAGGCCGGGCGGTCGAACCGCTCCTTCAGCCGCGCGGCGAGGATGCCGACCACCCCCGCCGGCCAGTTCTCGCCCGCCACCACCAGAGTCGCGCCCCGCTCCTCGAGGCCGAGCGAGGCCAGCGCCTCGGCCTCGGCCTCCGCCAGGGCCACGATCTCGATCTGCTGGCGGGCGCGGTTCAGCCGGTCGAGCTCGGCGGCGATTTGCCGCGCCTCGAGGTCGTCCGTTGTTGTGAGCAGCCGCGCCCCGAGCGCCGCGTCGCCGATCCGCCCGCCCGCGTTGATGCGCGGCCCGACGATGAAGCCGAGATGATAGGGCCTGGGCGGCCCGTCGGCCCCGGCGACGTCGAACAGAGCCGCGAGGCCGGGGCGGCCGCGCTGGCGCATCACCTGCAGACCCTTGACGACGAAGGCGCGGTTGAGCCCCGCCAGCGGCACGACGTCGGCGACGGTCGCGAGCGCGACCAGATCGAGCGCGGCGAGGAGGTCCGGCGCCTTCCGCCCGTTCCAGAAGCCCGCTTGGCGCAGCGCCCGGTTCAGCGCGACCAGGGCCATGAAGACGACGCCCGCGGCGGAGAGATGGCCGAGGCCCGAAAGGTCGTCCGCCCGGTTCGGATCGACGAGGGCGAGCGCCCTCGGCAGCGTCTCGGGCGCCTGGTGATGATCGAACACGATCACGTCGAGTCCGAGCCGGGCGGCATGCTCGAACGGCTCGTGGCTCACCGCCCCGCAGTCGACGGCAACCATGAGCTTTGCGCCACGCGCGGCGAAGTTCGCGATCGCCTCGGCGTTGGGGCCGTAACCTTCGGTGACGCGGTCGGGGATATGGACGATCGTCTCTGAGCCGCAGGCGGTGAGATATTCGCTAAGCAGCGCCGCGCTGCAGGCGCCGTCGACGTCGTAATCGCCGAATATCGCGACGCGCTCGCCCCGCTCAACGGCGCGGGCGAGGCGATGGGTCGCCGCCTCCATGTCGCGCATGAGGAAGGGGTCGGGCATCAGGTCGCGGAGCGTTGGCTCGAGGTAGCGTTCGACCGTCTCCGGGGCGACGCCCCGCCCCGCCAGCACCCGGGCGAGGAGCTCGTCGTGCCCGCCGACCTGGGCGATGGCGAGCGCCCGCGTCTCGCCCGCATCGTCGAGCCGCGGCCGCCACGGCCGCCCGAGCGCCGAGGCTTCGACATCGAGAAAATAGCCCGAGACTGTCAACGCTGCTCGCCCTCACCCCGGCCCTCTCCCGCAAGCGGGAGAGGAAGCGAATCCTTCTCCCGCGCGCGGGAGAAGGTGGCGCGAAGCGCCGGATGAGGGTGTTCCCCGCCCCTACCCCGCGAATCGCCTCGCCGCCATCCCGGCGAAGAACACCATGCCAGAGAGCGCGGTGATCCAGAAGCTCGTCGGCCAGTCGGTATAGTAGGCGAGCGTCAGTCCTCCCCAGGCTTCTGCGAGCGCCAGCGCCGCCGAGAGCGCGACGGCGAGCGGCAGGCGGCGGGTAAGGTTCATCGCCGCCGCCGCCGGGCCGACCATCAGCGTGAACACCAGAAGCACGCCGACGATCTGGGCGCATTCGGCGACCGCGACCGCCACGATCGCGAGGAACGCCGCGGCGACGAAGCGCAGCGGCACGCCGCGCGCCTCGGCAAGCTCCGCCTGGAGGGAGGCGAAGACGAGCGGCCGGCCGATCAGCGCCAGCGCCGCGAGACTCACGACCGCAAGCAGAAAGAGCTGCAGGAGCGCCGACGAGTCGACGCCGAGCACGTTGCCGAACAAGAGCGCCGCCGCCGACGTCGCCGCCGCGGTGTAGAAGTGCAGAAAGAGGAGCCCGAGGCCGAGCGCGAGCGACAGCATCATGCCGATCGCCACGTCGCGCTCGGCGAGCTTTTCGCCGAACAGGCCCATGCCGACGCCCGTCACCAGGGTGAAGCCGACCAGCCCGGCGAACGGCGAGAGGCCGACGAGGATCGCGCCCGTCGCGCCGGTGAAGCCGACATGGGAGAGCGCGTGGCCGGCGAAAGTCTGTCCGCGCAGGACGAGGAAGAACCCGACCGTTCCGGCGAGCACGGCCGCGATGCCGGACGCCGCGAAGGCCGTGCGCATGAAATCGTATTCAAACACGGGCACCGTCGTGATCGTGCGAATGGCCGCTCTCATCGTGGCGGTGGGCCTCGCGCTCGACGTCGACGTCGCCGGCCATCACGAAATAGCGGTCTTTCGCCCGCAAAACCTCGATCTCGGTCCCGTAGAGGCGCGACAGCACCGGGCCGGTGACGACCTCCTCGACCGGTCCGATCACCGCCCTTCCCGCGCCGAGATAGAGCACCCGGTCGATCGCGTTGACGAGCGGATTGAGCTCGTGCGCGCTGAACAGGATCGCGACCTTGAGGTCGTCGCAGACGCGCCGGGCGATCTCGACCACGCTCTTCTGATGCGCCGGATCGAGCGAGATCAGCGGCTCGTCGAGCAAGAGCAGGCGCGGCCGGCCGAGCAGCGCCTGGCTCAAGAGCACCCGCTGCCGTTCGCCGCCCGAGAGCTCGCCGATCGAGCGCCGGGCGAGATCGCGCGCGCCGACCTCGTCGAGCGCCCAGTCGATCTCGCGGCGCGTCGCCTTGTCGAGCCGGGCGAAGCCGAAGCGGCGGCCGATCGCGGCGCTGGCGACGACGTCCCAGCCGGTGAGCCTCAGGCCCGCGACTTGGCCGCGGTTCTGCGGCATGTAGCCGATCGCGGGATTGCCGCGGCTGACCGGCCTGTCGAACACGCGGACGTCACCGGAAGCGACGGGAACCAGCCCGAGGGCGGCGCGCATGAGCGTCGTCTTCCCGGCCCCGTTCGCCCCCAGCATGCCGATGAACTCGCCGTCGTGAACGACGAAGCTCGCCGCCGAGAGGATGTCCCGGCGGCAGAGCCTGATCGTCGCGCTGTCGAAGCGGAGCGCGCTCACTGGGTCGGGCCGAGCGCCTTGTCGAGCGCGTTCAACTGCCCGAGCATCCAGGTCTGGTAGGTCGCGTCCGGCGGCTCGGTCTCGGAGACGCCGACGACCGGAACGCCATTGTCCTTGGCCATCTGCACCAGCCGCTGCACCGCAGGCTCGCTGGCCTGCGCGTTATAAAGCATCACCTTCACCTTGTGGCCCTTGAGGTCGTTCTCGAAGGCGGCCACTTCGGAGGCGGTCGGCTCGGCGTTGTTCATCACCGCGAGCGCGAATTTCTCGTTATGCACCTTGAGGCCGATGAGGCCCGCCTGATAGCCGAACACCGGCTCGGATGCGGTGACCGGCTGGCCGGCGTAGGACTTGCGCATGGCGGCGATCTTGCCGCCCAGGGGCTTTAGCGAGTCGAGAAATTTCGCCTGTCCCTGTTCGTAATCCGCCTTATGCGCCGGGTCGACAGCGATGAAATCGGCGACGAGCGCCTTTGCGGCGGCCTTCATATAGGCCGGATCGTACCAGAGATGAGGATTGTCGCCAGCCTTGTGGCCGACTAGCGCCCCAACCACGATCTCCTTGCGGCCTTGTGCCTTATGGGCCTTGAGCAGCTTTTCCATCCACGGGTCGTAGTCGACCCCGTTGACGATGACGACCTTGGCGTCGGTCAGCGCCTTCGCGGTGTCCGGACTCGCCTCGAAGAGGTGCGGATCCTGATCCGGACTGCTGAGAATGCTGGTCACCGCGACGTTCGCCCCGCCGATCTGGCTCGCGAGGTCGCCGTAGAAGTTTTCGGCCGCCACGACCTTGACCGGGTCGGCGAAGGCCGGCGCGGTGAGAGCCCAGACCGCCGCGGCCGCGAAAAAGGTGAGGGTCTTGGTCATGCGAATTGTCTCCCTGAGCAGAGCTGGCGTTCGCCGGGCGAGTGTTATGTTATAACAATGCAGACCGCAACCCCCGATCGCCCGTCGGTCGGCCTTCGTGTGCTAAAAAAGAAACTACGCTCGATCGATCATGTTGCGATTGGTGTTAGCTGTACGGCATAGCCGAGATTACCGTTTCATCTCCGGGGGTCCACACCGTCGATGCCAACTTCGTGGTAAGAGATTTTTCACCACGAGGGACACGAAGGACACGAATAAACACGAAGGTGAAGATGGCGAACGCTTGCGGTTGCGCACATGATCCGGCGACCTGGGCGGCTGGGGTTGAGCTCGCCTGCCTGCGTCAGGGCTTCCATCTGACGCCGCTGCGCCGGCGAGTGCTCGACATATTCAGCGACAGCGCCGCCCCGCTCGGCGCCTATGCGATCCTGGAGGAGCTCTCCCGGCGTGAGATGAAGCAGGTCGCCCCGCCGACGGTCTATCGGGCGCTGGGCTTCTTCATCGAGCATGGCTTCGTGCACAAGATCGAGAGCCTCAACGCCTACGCGCCCTGCGAGCATCTCGGCCATGCCCATCACGGCATGCTGCTCATCTGCGAGTCGTGCGGGCGGAGCGAGGAGATCGAGGATTTGGAGGTCATGCGCGCGATCGCGGGCTCGGCGGCGGCCGCGGGCTTCGCCCTCCGGCGAGTGGTGGCGGAGGCGCAAGGCCTGTGCCGGCGGTGCGCGGAGGGGCGCGAGGCGGCGCCCTCGCCGTAGCCGGCTGGAAAAGGGGAAGACCGGGGGTGTCGTATTTTCTGGCAAGTCTGCCGCTTTGGGCGCTGATCACGCTCCTGGTCGTCCTTCCGACGGCGGTCGCGATGGTCGCCCAGGCGCTGATCCACAAGTGGGTCGGCGTCGAGCGGCTCGTCCAGAACAACGAGATCGCGGGCTTCAAGTTCGCGACCGTCGGCGTGATCTACGCCGTGCTGCTCGCTTTCACGGTCATCGTGGTGTGGGAGAAGTTCAGCGCCGCGGAGAACGCCGTCGATCAGGAGGCCGCCTCGATCGCCGCGCTTTTTCGCTACGCGGAGGGCCAGGAGCCGCAGGCGGTCGCCCTCCGGACGGCCGTCGCCAACTATGCGACCACGGCGATCCGCGACGAGTGGCCCGCAATGGCGCGCGAATCCGAGAGCCCGACGACGACGCGCGCGCTCAACGCCGTCTACGACGCCGCCTTGGTCCTCAGCCGCGCGGGAACGAGGGAGACGGCCGACATGGCCGAAGTCTTCACCCAGCTCGACAATGTCACATCTTCCCGCCGGATCCGCCTCCACCTCGCCACCGGCCTCGTGCCAGGAGTCGTCTGGGCCGCCCTGTTCGCCGGCGCGCTTCTCACTGTGGGCTTCACCCTGTTCTTCGGCAGCGAAAACCTGCCGGCGCAGATCTCCATGACCGGCGTCCTATCGATTCTGGTGACGCTCGGCCTGGTGGTGATCATTTCGATCGATCATCCGTTCACCGGGCCGGTGCGCGTGCACGCGGACCCTCTGTCGGCGGTGCTGGCGGAGATCGACTGACAGCAGGACGGCCTCTCCACATCGGAGAGGCCGTCTTGCCGGCTCGACGTTCACGGGGTCTGCTTATCAGCAGATGTTCACGAGCTGGCTGCCGAGGTAGACGCCGTTCGGGCTGTAGATCGGCTGATCCTGGTAATAGCCGCCGTACCCGTAGGCGTAGGGCGCCGCCAGCGCGCCGCCGATGATGGCGCCGGCCGCAAGGCCGCCGACGACGCCGGGGCCCCAACCGCCCCAGCCGTGGTGCCATCCGCCGCCATGCCAGCCCCCGCCGCCGCCATGCCAGCCCCTGCCGCCGCCATGCCAGCCCCCGCCGTGCCAGTGGGCGGCCTCGGAGGTTGTCGCGGTAGCTCCGGCCAGCAGCGCCGCAAGCGACGCTGCGACGACTTTCGTCAATGCTGGACGCATGATGCTCTCCCTTTCCGTGCGTCGGGTCGGGAAATTGTCGGCGCCCAGGCGAACGTGAGGCTAAGGGGTCAGCTCCCGAGTTCGACAGGCGTCGACGTTTCCGCGCCCGACTGGCGCGTTGCCGCGAGGGCTCGACCTCGAGCGGCAAAGCTGATCTTCACTATTTTAGCCGGGAGATCGGCGAAAGCGCGTCGGAAATGGGACCACAGTCGGGAAAGGCAGGCATCGAAGCTTCACTTTACCGTGTGCGGGAAGCGGGGAACATTGTGGCCTGTTCACTAACGACTGGCTCTCCGCTTGTCCGAAGGCTGCAAAGAGCCAAGAATACTTGGAATCCTTTCAGCGTTCCGCCGCCGTCATTTCACCACCAGAGCCCGGGGGTCGCCAGCTCGACCAGCGCCCCGTCCGGATCGCGGAAATAGAGGCTCGTTCCGCCGCGCGGCCAGCGGTATTCGCCGGCGATCGCGATGCCGCGCTCGCCGAGCCGCCTGCGCCAGGCCTCGTAATCGGCTGCGGCGATCGACAGGGCGAGATGAAGGCGCCCGCGCCCGTCGTGGCCCGGGATGGTCCCGCGAGCGTCTTGGACGTCGTCCTCGGTCGCGCCCGACTGGAAGACCAGCAGCACGTGCCTCGCCGCGACCTCGAAAGCGACGAGTCGCGGACTGTCGACCAGCGCCTTGAAGCCGAACAGATCGCGGTAGAAGGCGGCAGTGCGCCCGAGGTCGCGCGCGTAGAGCGACGTCTCGAGCAGTCCCTCGATCTGCGGCGCCTGATCGGACATCGTCTCCTCCTCGCGTTGGCTCCGTCGCGTCCATTCCAGTGGTTCGAATCCGAGGCTTATATCCGCTGGATCGGGGGCTGGAGGGCCGGAATCGAGCCGTTCCTGCCCTTCAAGTTCGGTCCAACGACGGGCCGGAATGCGCCACAACCCGCCGTTCCTGTCGCTGTCGCCTATTCACACGGTAAGCGCGTCCGGGTCGGAATACCGCACCGGCCATATTTCGAGCACCCCCGCACAAATGACCAGAGCGCCGCCCAGCATCTCGAAATTCCGCAGTTGCTCATTGGCGAGGAAAGGTGCGGACAGGGCGCCGGCGAGAACTTCCGTCATCAAGAGAATCGCGACGCGCGCCGCGTCAAGCGCATGGTCGCCCACATCAGGCCGGCCATGGACGCTCCCCACCACAGACTGCCGGTCGCGAGCGCGAGCCCGATCACTTTCGCTGCGTCGGCGGCGGCGAATCTCGGCAACGGCGTGAGCAGCGGCGCGAGCATGAGCGTCACGACGGTCGCGCCGACGACGGGATCGTGGCTCAAGGTGGCCATGGTTTCCAGCGTCATGTAGCGGGCGCGCTGGACGGCCCACTCGTCGTTCTGTTCGAGCAGTATGGCTCCGACGAGCCTGACGATGGAGTCCTCGTCGGGGAAGATGCCGACGACGTCGGTGCGGCGCTTGACCTCGGCGTTGACCCGTTCGAGGCCGTTGGTCGAGTGGATTTTCGACAAATGGTTGGCCGGAAAGGTCTGTGGGCGAGCACGTCGTCCTCGGCCTCGTCCATGAAGCCGGCGAGCTTGGGGCGCACCTTCACGTAGGTCGCGTCGAGCCAGACGTAGGGCCAGTCGCCTTCGAGCGGCCGGTCGAGGAAGGCTTTGACCTTGTCGTCGATCTCCGCGCACAGGCGGCTGACTTGGCTCCTCGAAACGCCGGTCCCGCCCATCGCCTTGACCAGGTCGTCGACCGACCGGGTCGAAACGCCCTGGATGTAGGCCTCCTGGATGACCGCGGTCAGCGCCTTCTCGGCCATCCGCCGCGACTCGAGAAAGAACGGATAGTACGAGCCCTTGCGGAGCTTCGGGATGCGCAACTCGACCGTGCCCACCGGGGCGAGCGCTGATCGTCCGCGCAAGTCCCGAGGCGGGTCAATTTTGGACTCCAATCCCGGGGCAGTTTTCGAAGCCGATTGACACGCAGCCTATACCGTAGCGGGACCGGGAACGACATTTCAGTCCAGTGTTGGCGCCTGCTGCGTCAGCGTGACGTCTTGTACAATTTTAGAATTGGTAATAATCTTCCGACGCACTCAAGCAGCTGTTATTCTTGGGGATGGCATTGCTTCTCAAGGGCATATTCGAGTTTAGGCGTCAAGAACGTGCCTCAATCGAGTTTGCTACAATGATTTGGGCGAATGGAGACCGCGCGTACGATGTAGCGCCCGCTAGAGAGCGGAACGCTAACGATTTGTCCTCGGCTTGGTACCGGAGATTGGAAAGGGCGCCGGTTAGGAGAAAAACTGACCGTCACCCATACACGGATCATAATATTCATACACACCTTTCGTATTTGGACACTCACGACGACCATCACTATGGAGTTCTACTCGCCGGGACCCAAGTTCCGATTCGAGGAGTTACTTTGAGTTATGCCGTACTATAATGACCCGAACGAACGGGCAAGAGAACGTAGTCGGCGGCAACATGCCGAGTATGCTGAGCGGATGCGGCAGATGCGGGAGCGGGCCGAGGACGCTCGGGCTCGCGCGGAGCGACAGTTCGCAGAGCAACGCGCTCGCCGACAGCAGGAACAGTGGGCACGGGAAGAGCGGGCGGCGGCAGCAGCGGCGGCGGCCTATTCCTATAGGTCGCATGCGGACCACGAGTACTGCTCTCCCTACGAAGGGGATGACAGGTACTACTCCAACGGCACGCCGATCTTCGTGTCACCGAGCGGACAGTCGTCCGGTGGCCGGGGAGAGTATGTCCGAAACGGCCAGACGTGGGAGCATCACGATGCCGAGGGCGTGTTGGTCTGGAACGGCCAGACGTGGGAGGGTCCGCTCCCGTTCTCACACCTCGCTGGCAGGCAGGTCTGGAACGGTTACGAGTGGGGCACCTACTCCCAGAACGGCCAGACGTGGGAGTATCACGGCTCCAGCGGTAGCTACTTCGTCTGGAACAACCGGGCGTGGGAAGACCGGACGCCGAGGGGTGCGGAGAGGAGCCAGCAGCAACCCCCGGCCCCAGAAGGACGGGCGATCCTAATTGGTCTCCTCGTAGCAGTAGGGGTGTTCCTGATAGGGATTACCCTCGAGGGAGTTGAGCCAGTACGGATCATGCAGATGGTGATCATGGGCTTCACGGCCGGCTGGGCGACCATCAGGTACCTGCGATCTCGGCCCGGCCCGGAAGGGGAGCCAGAACCGCAGCCGACACTGAAGCCGTGGTCGGAACCGGGGCCAGCTTTTCGTAGTACGGCGCACTTCGAGGGGGCAGCGGATTGGCACTCGGAGCCCGAGCCTGAGCCCGAACCGGATCCGGAGCAGTCGTCCACTGGCTTCATGACGCGTTCCGAGGCCTTTGAAGTACTGGGCCTGGCCCTGGGGGCGAGTGAGGCCGAGATCATTCATGCCCATCATACGCTGATCAAGAAGTTCCACCCCGACCACGGTGGTTCGACCGCCCAGGCCGCCAGGATCAATCGGGCCAAGGACGTCCTGATGGGGGTCAACTACTGGCGGGGAGTAAATGATGACACCCGAAGAGAAGCTCAAGATCAAGAAAGCCTACGAGATGCTGATCGCCCATCACCGCCTCCAGATTCCGGAGCATCGCAAGGGCACCACGGAGCAAGACCGGCACAAGACGACGGTGCGGCTGCTAAGTCAACACTTGAACCTACTGGAGCAGGAATATGCACATGTCACAGACTATCCATCGGCGGCAGCCGCCCGAACCCCAGCCCGTGTACTTGAACAACGCGGGCGAGGTGGGGTTCAAGATCGGCTTCTGGACTTTCGTGTTCAACTACTTCGGCGGGCGGATCGTCCGTGAGATCCGTGCGCTCATCGGCCTCTTCTTCATCCTCTGGCCCGCCTGCGGCATCGGCCTGATCAAGGAGAACGGCAATCCGCTGCTGCTGATCGCATGGTTCGTCGCCCTCTTCTTCCTGATCCGCTTTCTCGTCAGAACGTGGCGAGGTACCAGCGGGGTTACTGATATCCCGCTGTCAATAGATATGCTTCGACCCGACCTTGTCGCTGTGGTCGGCGACGCACCTCCGGAGACGACCGCTTGCTGGAATTCTGGTGAATGCCTCCTTCGGGCGGATTCCGGGCCTACAGGCGTCGCCCGGGAAGGCCCGCTTCCCGCCCATCAGCGACGTACCCTGACGGGCAGCCTCAGATTTGAACCGGTCGGACGCGTTCGATATTGACCCTCTTGGCCGTGGCCTTAACGCGGCCCCTTGATCTCCGCGCCTCCCTGGCCTCCCGGCGCAGGCTTCGCAAAGGACGCCGAGCGTTCGCTGTTCTTGCGCAAACGTTTCCTGTTCTTGCGGAATCGCTTCCCTGTTCCACAAGATAAGCTTCCCTGTTCTTTGGACGAGACCGATGCTCCGCCGCCGTCTTCGGACTCCTGGCGCGACGCTGGCGCGCTGCGGCGTCGCCCTGTCGGCGCCCGTTCTGGTGCGCCCATATTTCCCCTTCGGCGCGAAGCCGGCTGGAGCTCGCGGCGGGCGTCTCCAGCCTGAGTCGTGAAAAGTGTTGACGAACGTCCTTTGTTCTGTATATGTTCTTCCCGAGGAAAGGCGCCGAATGACCGATCCGCCAGAACCCCATCCGCCCGCGCGACTGCTCTCCCCCGCCTGCAGGAGGGCGCGAGCGATAAGGACATCGCGGCGAAGCGGGGCCTGTCGCGCGAAAGGCTGCGGCGGATCGTGCGCGCGTTGGACCGGAGCGCCGCTCGGAATAGCGCCGAAGCGATCGATGCGGAATGCGCAACGGAAAAAAGCGGTAACTCCCAAGGTGGGCTTGGGAGTTTGGCTCTCGCCCCGCCAGTCGCACGCATGGAATTGGTCAGAGAGGATAAATGCAAATGAAAGGCATGGTTTTAGATCATCCTCCTCGCGCCCGGCCCCGATAGCGCGCTTGGGGGGAAAAGGGCGATGGATTTTTTTTTGGACCGGCAGGGCGCGCAACCCATTGACAAACCTCGATGCGCGGAAGGAAATTGAAGGAAATGGAAGGGGTTTTCGGGGCTTCGGAAGCTTCAGGCGGCGGACTTGGCGCGCGCTTGCCCGCGTCTTTGAAATCACCGGACGCGATGGAGACTGGTCCAGGCTCCTCTCCTTCGGGCAGCGTCGGCCGGTACGGTCGGCGAGCGCGCTTCGACCCCCCTTCGCGGAGAGCAGGCTCTTCGGGACGTCCCCCTCGGTCAAGCTCGCGGCTTCACGCGCTCCTTGAGCGGGAGTTACAAAAAGCGGCCCTGTCTCCTGTCTGTAATCGGGGCAAATTTCCGGGCGGAAGGGGGGAGTCAAGCGTCGGAAAGTATGATTCAAGCTGGGGATGTCCGTTGATTCGGGTGATCCGCTTGAGCGCATGACGCCGGCCGAGCTCATCGGCCTGGTTCGCACTTTGATTGGCGAAGTGACCCGCTTTCAGGCGGAGTACGAGAAGGTGAGCGGGGCGTTGGCCAAGCTGAGGGTCGAGCATCAGGCGGTCAAGGACGAACTGGCGCGATTGAAGAAACTGCCGCCGCGGCCGCCGCGGTCGACGCAGCGGCGCGGCAGCAACCTGGACAAGCTGACGGTCACGCAAACCATCGAGGTGAAGGTCGACGCGCCAGCGGGTTCCCGCCACAAGGGCTACGAAGAGATCGTCGTTCAGGACTTGGTTCTGAATCCTTTGGTGACCCGCTATCGGCGCGAGCGCTGGCAAACGCCGGATGGGAAGACTCTGATCGCGCCGCTCGATCCCGGGATCGTCGGTGGCTATGGCCCGCATCTTCAGCGCCTGATCTTGATGCTGCACTTTCAGGGACAGATGACCTGCGAGCGGATTCTGGCGCTGCTGAACGGCGTCGGCGTGGTGATTTCGAAACGCCAGGTGGTGCGCCTGCTGGCCGCCAGGCTCGAGACGTTCCGCGCTGAGGACGCCGAGGTGCTGAAGACCGGATTGAGCAGCGCTTCCTTCGTCACGGTCGACGACACCGGCGCCCGCCATCGAGGCAAGAGCGGCGTGACGACCCAGATCGGTTCCGACAGCTTCACCACGTTTCGAACCGGCCCGAGCAAGTCCCGCCTGGCGTTCCTGCGCAATCTCCTGGGCGGCGCGGCCTCTTACGTGGTCAACGAGGCGGCGCTCGTCTACATGCGGGCTTGCAATCTGAGCCTCAGCCTCATCGACACGCTCGCGGGCCATCCGACGCGGCTTTTTGCGTCTCACGAAGACTGGACGAGCCATCTGAACGCGCTCGGATTCGCCGATCTCAGGATCACCCCCGATCCGGTGCGGGTCGCCAGCGAGGGTGCTCTGTGGGGCGCCGTTCGCGAGCAAGGCCTGCTCGGCCAAGCCATCGTCGTGTCAGACGGCGCCGGCCAGTTCCGCGTCGGCGAACACGCCTTGTGCTGGGTGCACGCCGAACGCCTGGTCCACAAGCTCATCCCCGCCAACGACAAGCAGCGCAACGCGATCGAGGTCGCACGGCGCATGATCTGGTGGTTCTATCGCGCCTTAAAAGAATACAAGCTCGCCCCGAGCCTCGAGAAAGCCGAGCGTTTGCGGGCGCAGTTCGACCGCATCTTCAACCGCTCCAGAACCGGCTACGCCACCCTCGACAGCCTGCTCAGGCGCCTCTTTCGCCTCAAGGACGATCTCTTGCGCGTCCTCGACCATCCCCATATTCCGCTGCACACCAACGCCTCGGAAAACGACATCCGCGTCTTCGTCACCAAGCGCAAAATCTCCGGCGGGACCCTCAGCGACAGAGGCCGCGACGCCCGCGACGTCATGCTCGGGCTCGCCAAGACCTCCAGGAAGCTCAAAATCCCCTTCTTCGACTATCTCGGCGCTCGCCTCGCCATTCCAGGCCCCGAAATCCCCGATCTCGCAACTCTCGTCAGGCCCGCCCCAAGCTAACGCCGCCCGGAAATTCGCCCCGGTTACTCCTGTCTGCGCTAACCCATTGAAAACGCTCAAAACGGCAATGGACGGGGGTTGCAAAAAGTTGGCATGGAGTTGGCGCCGGCGCCGTATGCGCTTGGCGCCGGCGCCGCATGTCTCACCAAATCGCAGAGGTTACGGAAGGCGCGCCGCCGCGCGGGTTTCACCCGGCACGCCGCTGCTCGATTGCGAGCGGCGCCAGTCGCGCCCCTGCCCGCTCGCGCAGCGCGAGCCACGCCCCGCAGGCGACCACCAGCGCCGCGCCGATCAGCGTGCAGCGCCGGAAGACGCGGCCCGAGCCATTTGGAGGACGTGTCGAGCCCGGTGAAGCAGAGCGTGGCGCCGCACATCAGCGCGATCGCCAGGACACGCATGCGTCGATCCTCGACGACGCCGGGCGACACGGACGCCAAAAGGCGCGATTTGGCGACGGCGGGGCTCAAGCCGGCTCG
Source organism: uncultured Alphaproteobacteria bacterium (assembly GCA_963758335.1). GTDB lineage: Bacteria > Pseudomonadota > Alphaproteobacteria > Rhizobiales > Beijerinckiaceae > Roseiarcus. Next base: position 562,552 of record CAVWVF010000008.1, read on the forward strand.
CGCTCGATTCGAATCACCTGCGGCTTCTCCCGCACGACGCCGTCCGCGACCGCGTGGGCGAGAGCGTCGCGGATGGACGCTTCGGTCGTGCCGTGGGTCATCAGCACGACCGGCACGACCCCGGCCGCGGCCGCCTCCTTCGGAGCGCGTTTCTGCATGATCGCCTCGAGCGAGATCATCCGCTCGCCCATCCGGGCGGCGATCGCGCCCATGGCGCCCGGCCGGTCGACCACCGCGAGGCGGACGTAATAGCCGCCCTCGTGGCGCTGCATCGGCACGCGGTCGGCGTCGACCAGCGACGCCGTCGGCCGCCCGAACGCAGGCAGACGCGCTCCTCTGGCGATGTCGATGACGTCGGCGGCAACCGCCGAAGCGGTCGCGTCCCCGCCCGCCCCCGGACCGACCAAGGTGAGTTCGCCGACCGCGTCGCCGTCGATCGACACCGCGTTGAGCACGCCCATCGTCTGAGCGAGCGGCGCGGTTTTCGACACCATCGTCGGATGGACGCGCTGCTCGACGCCGTGCGGCGTGCGTTCCGCGACGCCGAGCAGCTTGATGCGGAAGCCGAGCTCGTCGGCCGCGGCGAGATCGGCGAGCGTGATCGAACTCGATGCCCTCGACCGAGACCGCTGCCGCGTCGATCTTGGAGCCGAAGGCCAGCGAAGCGAGGATGGCGAGCTTGTGCGCCGTGTCGAAGCCGCCGATATCGAACGTGGGATCCCCCTCGGCGTAGCCGAGGCGCTTCGCCTCGGCGAGGCAGACGTCGAACGGCAGGTCGTCGGTCTCCATCCGGGACAGGATGTAGTTGCAGGTGCCGTTGAGGATGCCGGAAACGCGCCTGATCGCATTGCCGGCCAAACTCTCGCGCAGGGTCTTGATCACGGGAATGCCGCCGCCGACCGCCGCTTCGAAAAAGAGCGGCGCCCCATGCGTCTCGGACAGCGCCGCCAGCCGCAGCCCGTGTGCGGCGAGCATCACCTTGTTGGCGGTGACGACCGGCAGGCCGCGCGCCAGCGCCGCCTTGACCGCTTCGAATGCGATGCCGTCGGCGCCGCCGATCAGTTCGACGAAGACGTCGATTTCGGCGGAGGTGGCCATCGCCGCGGCATTCTCGAAAAAGCGCGCGTCGCCGAGATCGAGGCCGCGCTCGCGGTTATGGCGGGCGCTGTAGGCCGCAAGAACGCACTCGCGCCCTGCCCGCGCGAGCAATCCGCCGCGCTGCCGTTGCAGAAGCTGAACGAGGCTCGTTCCGACCACGCCGAGGCCGGCGACGCCCAAGCGCAGCGGTTTTGTCATCGCCTCCTCGCTCCGCTCTCGGGGTTTGGAGCTCCGACGGTCTTTGTGCCCGAGTTCCGGCCCCGGATCAACGAAGCACGATCGTTCAGCCCCACCGCTCCGCCGCGGATTTCCTCTTCTTCTTGCGCTCCTTGCGGGCGGCGTAGCGGGCGTCGCGCTCGAGCTTCTTCTCGTAGTCGAGCCGCTCCTGCTCTTCCCGCCCACGCTGCGCCTCGGCCTCGCGGGCCAGCGCCTCGAGCCGCAGCTGCTCCTGACGGGCGGCTTCGTCGGCCGCCTTTCGGGCGGCTTCGGCGGCGGCCTCCTCGGCCCTGCGCTTGGCGCGCTCGACCTCGCGCACCGCGCGCGCCTCGAGGATCGCCTTGCGCTTGGCCTCGCGCTCGATCACAGCCGGATTGTTCGGGTCATACTTGGTCTTGGCCAGAAATTTCTCAGCCATCGCCTTCCGCGCCTTGGCGGCGGCCGCCTGGCGGTCAGCGAAGCTGTTACCATTCAGAAAGGACATCGCGTTCCGATTGATTGTTGGGGATGCCGGCTCAATGCCACAAAGCGGGCAAATCGGCAATGTTTTTCGCCGCAAGGTGCCGATGCGCGCCTCGCAAGGCTTAAGCCCCCGTCGCTGCGTCATCGCGCCGGCCGATGACCCGACAGAAAGCGTTGCTTGCCGGCGTCGAACGTGATCCAATCGCCGGAAGCTCACAAAGAGGCGCTGGAAAGAAAGACGAAGGCAGGGAGTGAACGAATGGCGATTGTGATCGATGCCGGGCCGTCGCCGGCCGGCGCGCACGCTCCGGACGCCGGCAAGGCCCCGCTCAATATCCGCGAGATCGACATCGCCGATCTGCTGGAATGCATCGCAAAGGGCGTCAAGGATTTCAGCCGTGCGCCGAAATACGGCCTGTTCTTCGGCGCGGTCTACGCCGTCGGCGGATGGCTCATCCTCTGGATCGCCTTCGCGCTCGGCTATTACTATCTCGCCTATCCGTTCATGATGGGCTTCGCCCTGCTCTCCCCCTTCGGCGCGGCGGGGACTTACGAAATCTCGCGCCGGCTCGAAAGCGGCGAACCACTGTCGTGGTCGGCAGTGTTCGGCGCCGTTTGGAACCGCGCGGGCAAGGACCTCGGTTGGCTCGCCCTCGTCAGCCTGTTCACCCTCATCATCTGGTTCGATCTCGCGGTCTTTCTGTTTCTCGTGTTTTACGGGGTTAAGGTTCCCTCGCTGGCGGAACTCTTCACCAACGTCTTCACCACGCCCTACGGCCTGACGTTCCTCCTGGTCGGCAACGGGGTCGGGGCGATCATCGCGCTGATGGTCTTCTCCTTCACCGCCGTGTCGCCGCCGCTGGTCGTCGACCGCGACGTCGACTTCGTCACCGCGATGACGACCAGCGTACGGGCGGTGTTGGCCAATCCGCGCACGATGCTCGCCTGGGCGGCGGTGATCGGCATGGATCTCGCGGTTTCGTTCGTGACCCTATTCGTCGCGCTCCTGGTCATCTTCCCGGTGCTCGGCCACACAACCTGGCACCTGTACCGACGGGTGATCGATTAGGACGCTCCGCCGGAGCGATCCCCTCTCCCCTTGCGGGAGAGGGCCGGGGTGAGGGGTCGGCGCGCCAGCGCTGTGGCGCCGCTCGCCTTGCGGCGCGGACCCTCATCCGTCGCCTTCGGCGACACCTTCTCCCGCAAGGGGAGAAGGGCGGCGAACTGTATGACCGAGCGCGGCCGGCCTTTAAAAGATCGCCGATGAAGCGCGGGCGATCGCCGCGCTCGTCACGCCGACCGCGCCGACGAGAATGAGGCTCAACGCCCAGACGACGTCGAGCTTGAACCAACTCTTCGAGATGAATCGCAATCCCAGCCATTCATGCACGGCGTAGGCGACAATTCCGCCGGTGACGACCATCGCCGCCGCATGGACGGCCGAGACGGCGATCGCCGTCGAGAGGTTTCCGCGCATGAGCACGGCGGCCGCCTGATGGCCGATGTCCGGTTCGCGCGCACTGCAGATGCCGAGATAGATCGGCAGCAACATCAGGCCTGCGCCGTGGGCGGTCGCGACGGCGAACGACCACAGCGCCAGTTGGGTCGGCTTGATTCGCGCCAGGAACCGCGGATGGCGCGGGTAGATCAACAGGGCGAGGCCGGCCGCAATGACCAATAGCCCGGCGCCGATGCGAATTTCGTCCCGCCAGGCGATAAGGGCCGTCATGGCGGCGAAAGGCAGGAGGATGCCGGCCATCGCCAGGAAGTGCCCGAGACCGAGCGGCGCGAACGACGCGATCAGGTCGCGCCGCCCCCGGCCCATGAGGCCAGCGGAAACCGCCAGCGGCCAGCCCATCCCGGGATTGACGCCGTGATAGACGCCGCTGGCGACGACCATGAGCCAGAGGCCGGTCTGCGTCCAGTCAGCCGTCGGAGCGCTCACACGGACGGATAACAGAAAGAGTCCGACGAGCAGTCGCCGCCGTCGAGACGGATCTGGTGCGACCGGTAGCCGTTCGGGAACTCGACATAGAAGCTCCTGTCCAGGGTGAGGCCGCCGTTGTCGCCGACGTCGGCCTTCACCATCGCGGCGGGAACGCCGTCCGGATAGAACTGGTTGTCCCAGGTCGAGTAGAGCGAGTTGGTCCAGTAGACGCGTTTGCCGTCGCGGCTGATCTCGACCATTTGCGGACCGCCGCGATAATTGCCGCCGCCGGGGTGAGGCGTCTTGCGCGTGATTCCCCCGATATGAACGGAGCCGGCAAGCTTCGGCGCCATCGGGTCGGACACATCGTATTGGCGCATCTCGCCCGTGCCCCAGCACGACGCATAAAGGAAGCGGTCGTCGAGCGACAGGTCGATGTCGCTCAGCAGTGGCGGCACGGCTTCAAAACCCTGCAATAGCGGCGGCAGCCGATCTTTCGAGGCCGGCTCGGGCGGAATGGTCGCGGTCTTCCGGCAATGGAAGGCGCCGCCTTCGCGCCACCACGTCCAGATCGAGGCCTCGAGGTTGGCGGTGTCCACCACGACTCCGACGAAACCGTATTCCTTGATCGGGTCATGGGCGTGGCGCACTTCCAGCGCCATCTGATGGTTGGCGCCGAGGTCGATGGTCTGCACGTTCCTGCGTTCGCGCAAGTTCCAGAAGTGTAGCCTGTGTCCATACTTGTTGGACAACAGGTCTTCCGGCACGAGGCCGTTCTCGAACTGGGGCGGCAGCCCCCATTCGCTCGAGACCATGTAGTCGCGCGGCAGGTTCCACCAGAAGTCGTAGTGCTTGTCCTGCACGCCGCGGTCCAATTCGTAACGACCGATCACATCGAAGTTTTCGCAATCCATGATGAAGACGCCAGGGGGGCCGTTGGTGCCGTCTTTGCCCCCGCCCCCGAGCGTCGAGACATAAATGCCCTCCGGCCCGCAATGGATGGTGTGAGGCCGCGAATAGCCGGTCTTGGCGAAGACTTCCTCCGGCTCGATGATCTTGTGAATCCGCGCCCCCTTCGGATCGGGCTTGGTGTCGATCACGTAGATGCGCGAGGATCGGATGCCCGGAATGATCAGATAGCGCCGCTCGACGAAGGCGTGGCCGACAAGCGGCGACAGCGCCGACGAGCAGGCGTTCCACCCGAAATGGTGAAACTCGTCGCCTTTGTTGGGCATGATCACCGTGTGAACGATTTTGCCGAACGACGCCGAGGCGGGATCGACGTCGACGACGGCGAGCGCGTCGCCTCGAGAGAAATCAGGGCTGAGCATCACGGTATAGGCGAGCTTTTCCGGCGGAGCCTGCATCGCCAGCTTCGCGGAGGCGTGAAAGGTAGGGTCGGGACGCGCCGTCATGGTCGTTCCTCCTCGATTTTTCATTCGACATCTCCGATGATCGGAGACTTGAGTCTCAGATTGGCGCGAACTGGTCCTTTGCGCAACCGCGCGAAGTGCGTTCGACGCCCTCCGAGTCGGATCGCATGAGCGTCAACCCCGAACCTGCATCGAGCCATCCCTGCTCTCCACGCCCATCCGGGGTCGACGCGGGCGAGTCGACTTCGTTAGGTAAGGGGGAAAGCTGTTGTTCAGGACAGGGCGAGACGGATAGTTCTCGAGTTTGTCGCCAACGTCACGAACTGGCCTCGCTCCGTTGGGCGCTCTGACGCCACTGCTCCCACTCGGGATCGGGTCCGAAGCGCTGGGCGAGAAAATCGACGAAACTGCGAACCTTGGCCGACAACAGCAACCGATGCGGATAGAGCGCGTGGATCGGCAATTCGCGTGGGCGCCAGTCTGTCAAGAGCGCGGTGAGCGGGCCTTCCGAGATATCCATCCCCACGGAGAAGCTCGGCGCGAGGATAATGCCGTGCCCGGCAATGGCCAACTGGCGAACGAGGTCGGCGTTGGACGCGCAAATGCGGCCGGAGACGTTCACCGTCTCGCTTTGCTTTTCCGGACCCTCGAAGCGCCATTTCGTTGGAGCCCCCGCCTCGGTGTAAAGGAGGCAAGAGTGTCGAGGGAGATCGCCGGGCGTCTCGGGCCGGCCTGCGCGATGCAGGTAGGCCGGAGACGCGCACAGGACGAGGTAGCCGCCGGGCGATCAGGGTCGATTCCTGCAGTTCGCCGATACGAATCGCCAGGTCGATCCCTTCCTCGATCAGATTGACGAAGCGATCCGAGACAGCGACATCAACGGCGACTTCCGGGTATCGCGTGATGTAGTCGCTGATCGCTGGACCGATGTGCTTGACGCCGAAAGTGACCGGGGTTGCGATTCGTAAGAGGCCGCGCGGCGCTCTTTGTAGTGAGTTCGCCTCCGCTTCGGCCTCGTCTATATCGGCAAGGATGCTTGCACAACGCGCGTAGTAGCCGGCGCCCGCCTCCGTAAGGCTCAAACGCCGAGTGGTTCGATTCAGCAGCCGCACCCCAAGCCGGGTCTCAAGTGAGCGCACGTGGGCGCCCGCCATCTCCGGCGAAATGCCGAAATGCCTAGCCGCAGCGGCGAAGCTGCCATCGTCCACCGCACGCTTGAACACCGCCATGCTCGTGAGCCGATCCATTGCCGCACTCCGAAGCATCGTTTGGGAGTGAACGTAGCACATCGCCGATTATCCCACCCGCTCTGCTGGACTAACTCCGCTGCGGCCAACGAGACCAGCGCCCGGCGCGGCGCAGCCGATGTGGCCGAGAGGAGAACAGCAATGGCTACCAATCGCATAGATACTGTCGTCATCGGGGGCGGTCAGGCCGGGCTGTCAGTCAGCTACTACCTGACCCGCCAAGGTCGAGAGCATGTCGTCCTCGAGCAAGCGGATGCGCCTGCCGCTGCGTGGCGCAACCATCGTTGGGATTCGTTCACGCTGAACACGCCCAACTGGCAGTCCGAGCTTCCGGGCTCGGAACATGATAGCGGCGATCCGGACGGTTTCATGTCCCGGGAGGAAATCGTCGCCTATCTCGAAAACTACACCCGGCGTTTCCGCCTGCCCGTCCAGTTTCGCACGCGCGTCAGCCGCGTCGAGCGCGATCCGCTGAGCGGCGAATATCTCGTCACGGCCGAGGGTGGCGACAAGATTCGGGCGCGCAACGTCATCGTCGCCACGGGCCTCTACCAGAAGCCGAAGGTCCCCGCCTTCAGCGCCGATTTTCCAGCCTCAATCAAGCAGGTGCATTCCGATGCCTATCGCAACCCGCGGGAGCTCCTGCCCGGGGCTGTGCTGGTGGTCGGCAGCGCGCAATCCGGCGCCCAGATCACGGAAGAGCTCAATGAAGCCGGCAGGAAGGTCTACCTCGCCGTGGGTCGCGCCGCACGCACACCGCGCCGATATCGCGGCAAGGATGCGAACTGGTGGCAGGAAAAGCTTGGCGTCTATGATCGGACCGTTGATCAACTTCCGTCGCCAAAGGCCAAATTCGAAGGGAAACCGCACATCTCGGGAACCAGAGGCGGCCACACCCTCAACCTGCATCAATTTGCGCGCGACGGCGTCACCCTGGTCGGGCATCTGCAAGGCGTCAAGGACGGCAAGCTCCTCTTCGCCCGCGATCTTCGCCAGAATCTGGCGGCGGCTGATCAATTCGAGGCTGATTTCGTCAGGACCGTCGATGCGTATGTCGCCGAGACGGGAGTGACGGCGCCGCAAAAGAGGCTGCCGAACTTGCGCGACGGCTTCGAGCAACCGGTGCTCACGGAGCTCGATCTCGAAGCCGCCGGCATCACCAACGTAATCTGGGCGACCAGCTATGAGTTCGATTTTTCCATGGTCAGGCTGCCGATCTTCGATGGCGACGGATATCCTGTTCAGAGGCGCGGCGTGACAGCCTACCCCGGCTTATACTTCATCGGCCTTCCTTGGCTTCACAACGCCAAGTCGGGATTCTGCGATGATGCAGCCTATGTCGCGAAGGAAATTGCCGACGACCGTAAACGCTTTCGCGAAGGCTTTCGAAAACGAACCCAACGCGTTCCCGGCGAGCCCTTCGAGCCCCTTTCCCCGCTACGCGCGCTACATGGAGGGGATAGACTTGCTGGGGTTGCGCGCATCGGGCCCGGCGCCGGATAATCCGCGCCGACCAACTTAAACGTCGGACCCGATGGCCTCGATCAACCTTTTGCGCACAAGCGCCAAGCCCTTGCGGCTCAGCGCTCGCGCGAGCGTCCGCGTGTGGCTCGCGGCCGTCGCCGCGCTCGTCTTCGCCATGGTGCTGGTCGGCGGGGCGACGCGGCTCACCGAATCGGGCCTCTCCATCACCCAGTGGAAGCCGGTCACCGGGGTCATGCCGCCCCTGAATGCGGCGGACTGGCAGGCGGAGTTCGAGCGCTACAAGCAGATCCCGCAATACGCCCGGCTCAATCCCGACATGACGTTGGACGGCTTCAAGACCATCTTCTGGTGGGAATGGAGCCATCGGCTGCTTGCGCGCATCGTCGGCGCGGCGTTCATCCTGCCGGCGCTCTGGTTCTGGATGCGCGGCGAGTTCAAGGACGCGCTCGGGCGACAGGTCGCGGTCGCGACCGGGCTTCTGGCTCTCGAGCCGATCGTCGGCTGGTGGATGGTGAGCTCGGGCCTCAGCGAGCGCACCGAGGTCGCGCAGGAGCGCCTGGCGCTGCATCTTCTGATCGCCGCCGCGACCTTCGGCGCGCTGATCTACGCCGCGACGGGCCTGAGCGAACGGGAGCGCGCGCCCGCCCCGCGCGCCTTTGGTCTGTCAGCGGCGGGCTTCGCGGCTCTCGTCTATGTCCAGCTCGGCCTCGGCGCGCTGGTCGCGGGCCTGCGCGCGGGGCTCATCTACAACACCTGGCCGATGATGGGTTCGAGCTGGATTCCCGGCGAGGCCTTCGGCTCGCTGCGCTCGATGCTCGACGATCCGGCGACCGCGCAATTCGATCACCGGACGGTCGCCTACGCCGTCCTCGCCTTCACGCTCGTCCAGGGGATTGTGGCTCTGCGCTCGGCGCCGCCGGCGCTTGCCGGTCGCGCCGCGCTGCTCGCCGGCGTGGCGTTAGTTCAGGTCGGCCTCGGCGTCGCGACGCTGCTCTTGTCCGTGCCGATCCCTATCGCCCTCGCCCATCAGGCGACCGCGCTCGTCCTGTTCGGCGTCGCGATCTGGCACTGGAAGGCGACGCGGATGGAGCGCGCGCTGGCGCCGTAGCTGGCCGAAGGCCATCCCGATCGCCTCCGTTGGGAGCCTCAGGCCAAATACCGCCAAAGCCAAACCAAGCCAGACCAAGAAAACGGGCTTTGGATAGTCTTGGATTCCTTCGTCCGATCTGGGCTTTTCAACGGGTTACAAGCAATCCAACAATCCAAGTCAAGAAGGTGATTCCCGAGCTTATCCGAGCGCGACCAAACAGGCGCCCTCGCCCTTCGAGACACCCGCGTTGCGGGCTCCTCAGGGTGACGGCGCAGGCGCCACCGCCCAGCCCTGTTCCGCATGAGATCGCTCGTTCGCCTCGTGCTCGGCCAAGATCTTCGCATTCTCGGCCAGGATCTTGTCGTGCCCCAATCGCTCGGCGATGCGGTTCAGCTTGGCGAGCAAAAGCTGGCGCGCCTCGTCGTCATAGTCGGCGGCGGCGCCGGCGACTTTCTGGTAGCGGTCGAGCCGGTCGAGCGCCTTCAGATAAAGGGGGCCGACGCCCAGTTCGCCCCGGGCGAGCGCCTCAGCCGTGAAGTACATCACCCGCTCGAGGCGCGCCAATTGCAGCTTAGCGTGGTCGGCGCCGGTGTCGACCTTGCGCTTCTGCAACACTTCCGACACGATCTGCCGGATGCGTTCTGTGGTCAGCCCTTCCTCGCGCGCGATCTCGTCGTAAGCCCAACCCTAGCGCATCCGCGCGAAAATCCGCCCATGCCGTATCGTCCTGCCATAGACGTTGAGCCGCCGCCTGCCCTTGCCGCCAGTCCCTTCCATGCCAGCCTCGCTTTCCATCCCGCCAATGACGGCGGTTTATCAAACGATAGAACATAACATGAACATCAAGGATCGGCAAGAAAAATCACGAATCTGGTGGGGTGAGCCCCTTCCGTCATGGGGACGGCCCTGCTCGGCGTCGCCATAGCCGAGAGCCGCGACGAATCGTGGCGGCGGGTCGATCTGTGAAGGCAGGCGACGCGTGCACAGAGTGGGAGGCGTTCGATATGACCTTTGCGCCTTGATGCTCCACTGCGGGGACGAGGCGCGCCTTGGATCAGGCACCCTCTCTCGCGCCGGCGCCAAGCGATAGACGGATAAGCCGCCAATGAAACTGCCGCCCTTTTGCGATGTCCGGGCCAGAAAGGAGCCAGGAGAATTCCGCCCCTGGATCCGTTCTATTGTTCCCCCAAGTAGGCCTTCGCCTCATGCAATTCTGGAGTATCGCCGTCTGCATGACCCTCCAAGAGGACGAGCTGTTTGCAGTAAGCTCTTGCTGTCGCGGCATCTCCTGCCGAGGCAGAGGCCTTCGCGGCGCCCTACACACTACGGAGGCGGTTCGGGTCCGTCGCAAGCGTTTGCTCATAGGCTCTCAAGGCTTGCGCGGGGCGATTGAGCTCCAGAAACAAGTCTCCAAGAAGCTCGCGAGTCGGCATAATGCTTCCCGGAGTCACGGGGTGCTTGTCCATTGACGCCTCAAGGTCGCTCGCTTGCGTCAACTCGGCCAGCGCTTCCTCATCCTGACCTTGTGCATGCGAGAGCATGGAAGTCGCCGCCAAACGCTGGACCTCAATTTGGTCGGCCCAGTACTTGTTGCGCGCTACGAGAGCGTCATGGGCCGATTGCAGTCGCTCAATCTCCGTTCGGGCGCCGGCGACATCGCCCGTCTGAGCCGCACCAAGCGCTCGAGCATATGAGATCATGGCCTTTGTCCAGGAAAACTGGACCAAGCAATTGCCGCCGGTGGAAGGGAAAGGTTCGCCGCCAGGGGCCAATCCCTTCGCTCCACGGCGTAGCGCGCCGGAATGGCCGCCATTGCGTAAGCGGCGGGGAGCGTCGGCGGCGTCGCTTCGCGAAAGGCGTTGACGTCGTCGACGAGCTGCTTGGCGGCATGATCCTGCCGAAGCTGCAAATAGGCGTATTCGAGATAATCCATACCGTGGAGCGACTGGTCCCACGCGACGCCCTCGCCCCAGCGACGGAGCGAGTAATCTTGGGCCGCGGCCAGCGATTGACGGTTCGCGTCGATCGAATCCTGCCATTTGCCTAGTCGGGTGAAGATATGCGACGGCATGTGAAGCGCATGAGGCACGGACGGCGCAATCTTCGAATAGCAGATCGCGGCTGGCAGCCCCAGGGCGGCAAGCGGCGCAGAATCGTAGCTGTGAATGAGATAGTGGGCTACGCCCGGGTGGTTCGGCTGCTCAGTGAAGATCTCATTCAAGATCTGAGCGGCTTTCTTTTGGTTCGAGAAGGTCTTGTCTGACGGCGAGGCCGTCGCGTTCAACGAAAGTGCATAGAAGATTGCGGCCTCTCGGTCATCGGGATACCGCTGGTGGACCTTCTCCATCGCCTTCTCATAGGCGACGGCCCGTGTGTGGTGGTCTAACGTTTCGCTGTCCCGATAGAAGGCGGAAATGGCGTCGACGTAATCGCGCTCGCGGGCGGTCCGTCCTCCGAGCGCCTCAGCAGCGGCAACGGCTTTCGACCCCGTACTGAGCTCCGCAGCGGTGGGTTGGTACCAAAGGGGATGCCAATTTCTAATGGCGATCCCCCAGTAGCCCATCGCACAGGAGGGATCGGTCTTAATCACATCGGCAAAAGCGCTCTCCGCCTCCTCGTACCAAAAAGAGTGCAGGATCGCGACGGCGTGATTGAACTTCTGCTGCGCCGGCAAGCTACAGGAAACAACGAAATTGACCTCGCCGACCGCCGATCCCTCGTCCGACTGAGGGTAGTTCTGAGCCGCGGCAATCATCACCCAAAGGCCCAAAGGGATGCCGAAGCCACCAGGAGTGCTCGAACGCTGTGGAGCATATGGCCTCCCAACTCGAAGGCTGTCGCATTGTCATGATAACATCGATTTCAGATCGCGTCAGGTCACGAATGGCGCCGAGATCACGCCACTGTCAGCTACTGGTTATGAGTCCACGAGTTCCCGTGACAGTGCATTTTATGGACGTAGCCGGCATGGCCCGACTCGCGCGGGTCGTCATTCCCGATCTGCTGCACCACGTAACGTGAGCACGGCAACCGTCGGGCCCTTCCCCCGCGCGCCCCCCTTCTCCCGTTCGGGAGGCGGGAGGCGGGGAAAAGGGCGAGGTGTGCCGTTTCATGACGCACCCACCTACGCTATGCGCAAGTTGCATGGGTCAAGGGGAAATCGTTGACGGCATGATGCTGCTGGTTCGCCAGTCATCGAATCGGAGTTCTCGTGTGCGGCGGCGCGGCGGGTTGCTCTGACGCGAGGAGAAATGGGTGGGTTGCCGTTTCGTGACGCAGCCTGTAGCCGGCGGAAAGCGACCCAGCTTGGCGCTGGAGTCAATCCGCCCCGTCGCCGAGAAGCTGGCGATCCTGGTGAAGGGCTAGCCGAGCGACCCCAGGATCCCCTGGCCCGGTTCGCGGTGAGTGGAATGTCACAGATGGGCGGGAAGCGGGCCTACAAGGTCTGCCCGGGAAGGCCCGGATTCCGCCCTATTCATGCTCCGATCTCGTGGGCGACCGCCTAGCGACGATTGGGATCGGAACCGCGCGACGGCCGTTCCTGACGCCTCGAGCGCGTCGGGGCGCTATGGAACCGGCAACCCGCTTGAGACAATCGCCAATACCGGCCATATTGGCCGTCATGAGAGGCGGCATCCGGCGAATGTCGGATTGAGGCAGACAAGGAACCGCCAACGGCCGAAAATTCAGCGAGGATGGAGCCTTTGGAGCCTACCAACGCGCGTCAAGTCCGGATGCGAAAAGAGCAAACGATCACAGGCGCACCGGCTCCTACCGGTACGAGCTTTTTGATGATCGCTTCGATCGAATATCAGCCCCTGCCCGCCACGAATTTGGAAGCGAAATGATGGCTGAAATATAAACCGCCACTTCAAGCGGAGCCTTGATGTATGCGGCCGTTATGGCGAACACTGCAATTCCCTCTGCATCGTCGGAACGAGGGCAGGATTCTCTTCGATCCACGCCTATCCTCACATGGGGTGTTTCGGGTCAAGCTCATTCGTTTGCGCCGGCCGCTGGCGTGTCACCCGCGAAGCGGGGCGAAGCGCAGCGGAGCAGGGAGCGAAGCGACCTTGACGCGCCAGCGGCCGGATACACTGTCACGAGCGAGCGCGCCCTTGCGCGCTCTTGGCTGCCTCTGTGGTCTTTGCCGCGCTCATTCATTTTGGCATTGCGCATCTCCTTTGGCGTTTGGATCCGAAGCGTGAGCCCGTCTTTCGCATGCAGCCTTGACGGCCGCATCACCTCACATCCGGTCGAGCTTGTCGGGGCTCGCACCATAATCCCTCATGCTCGAGGGCGTCGGGCTCGGGTTGGCGGGGACCATCCTGTTAAACGGCGTGTTTCAGCCAGGCAAAGCCGCGGTCACCGCCCGCCCGGATCCGGCGAAGCCGTCGCGTTCGGCTTCGCTGGAATGGGGTTGAGTCATTAAGCCATCGTTGGAGCGTCGGCGTAGGATTGAGCCATCGGGTCAGGCCGCCTTGAACACCGCGCCCTCGGGAACGACGCCTTGGGTGACATAGCGCCACAAGGCGACGAGCAGTTTGCGGGCCAGCGCCACGATGGCGATCCGGCGGACCCGTCCCTTCGCGGCGCCGACCCGCGCCCGAAACCAGCGGCTCAACGCCGAGTCCGGCTGGTGACGCAGCCAGAACCAGGCCAGCTCGATCATGGTCTTGCGCAGGCGGCGGTTGCCCGACTTCGAGATGCCTTGATCCCGTTCGACGCCGCCGCTCTGCCAGGGGCTGGGCGCCAATCCGCCGTAAGCCGCCACCTGGCGGCGGTTGGCGAAGCTGCGGAACAACGCTTCCAGCCAGAGGAGCGAGGCGAACTCGGGGCCCAAGCCCTTGAGCTCGAGGAGCCGGGCGGCGGGGTTGGTGCGCTCCTCGGCTTCCGTGCGGATGAGCGCGTCGCGGGCCCGTTCGACCGCAGCCAGTTGCGTCGTCGCCAGCGCGATCCGATCGAGCTCCCGGCGTATTTCCGCCTTCAGCAGCGGCGGCAGCTCGCGGCCGTCGCCGGTTCGCAGCGCCTCGAGCCGCTCAAAACGATCGCGCCGAAGCGGGTTGTAACCCCGGATGCCTTGGCCGCTGAGCAGGCCCTTGACCCGATTGGTGTGCTGAATGCGTTCCTTGAGCAGCGTGCCGCGCTCGCGCGTCAGCCGCCGGCGATCCTCTTCTTCCGGGCTCGGCGCGCGAACCATGGAGCAGACCCGCCGCTCGCCGCGAGCCCACGCCATCAGCGTCCGCAACAGCGTCTCGCCGTCGATCGCATCGGTCTTGGCTCGCCGATGCCGCCGGTCGACCGCAATCGAAGCCGCATCGACCACGTGGCTCTCGATCCCCTCGGCGAGCAGCAGGCGATGGATCCAAAATCCGTCCAATCCCGCCTCCTGAATGACGATCGCTCTGATCGGCACGCCATAGCGCTGCTCGGCCTTCGCCCTCGACCGCGAAAGAAGGTCGAGCAGGCCGGCGCCGTCCCCACCCTCGACCACATGCCTGGAAAATTTCTCGCTGCCCGGACTGTTGATCGTCACAACCCATTTCGATTTGCTCAATTCGAGCGAGGCGAACAGCGTGATATCATTCGCGCGGGCGGTGGTCGCGACAACGGTCGCGGAGGTGATTAAATGCATCGGTTGCCTCCATGCTGGTGTGGAAGATCAGCCTACCAAGGGTCCGGCCGCCGTCCACCCGCATAGGATCTGTTAACACCCACTAGATGTAGGGTGATTCCAGTCGCCGGAATAAAGCTGGGCATAGGTCGGCGCCTTTGCGTCGCTAGCGAATCAGCGTGGGCGCTTTCATGCCCGCAGCCCCCTTTCAGGCAATCGCGTCCAGGGCATCGCGCCGATCGCCAGCGGGTTCAGGCCCAACTCACAGACAAACACTACCCCTGGGGGGTGTATGCCTCAACCGGACAAGCATGGTTCGATCCCCATTCGCAAGAGGTCGGCCAAAGTTCACGCAGGAGACTGCGACTTTCAAACCAGAATTGGAGTCGTATTGTTGGCGCTCAAAATGAAGAAAACGGCGACAAAGCAGCAGGGACCTTACTCGCCCTAGTGCCGGAGGTCTATTTTGACATAATAGCCAGGATTGTTCCGGGCACCACCGTGATTCTTTTATATTTCTCCGAATATTGCTCAGGAGTAAGCCTTTTTCGATCCAGGCTCTGGTATCATTCTTTTTGCTTATCTCATTGGAGTCACGATAGACATCGCAGGCAGTTCTATTTTCCGTTGGCTTAAAGAACTGTATCGCACAATTCTGTTTAGAGAAAATAACAAAGTATTGTAGGGTAAATGGGGCTGGGTATGCAGGCACAGTTGGCTGAAGCCGGCTCCTTGGCTTAATGAGCAGCTGGGCTTCATTGTAAAAGAAATCGAAGACGTTTCAGGGCCAAACACTCGCGCTAGAAAGATCCTTGCTGAGGCAGTCTTATTTCGTTCGGGTATGCTGTTGTGTGTGCCTTCTCTCTTCCATTCACAAAATTCTATAATCTTACTCGGCACAACCTATAAATACTATGCAGGGCCACTATTAATCGTTTTCTTGGTGTGCTACTACAATCGCGGAAGAGCACTGTGCAAAGAGTTTCGACGCTGACCACTCCAGGAGGCCATGTTAGCCAATGACGAGCATCGACAAGCTCCTCGCGGCGATGACGTTGGAGGAGAAGATTGGCCAGCTCAATATGGTGGCAGCTAAGCTTGCCGTCACCGGGCCAGTCCTGGCTAAAGATGCCACCGAGGGCATTCGCGCCGGGCGTGTGGGCGGCCTCCTCAACGTTTGGGGAGCGGAGGAAGTGCATCGCCTACAGAAAGTCGCGGTGGGGGAGACAAGACTTAAGATTCCGCTCTTGATCGGACTAGATGTGCTGCATGGGCACAGAACCGTCTTCCCGATTCCCCTCGCCGAGACGGCTGCATTCGATCCTAAGTTATGGGAACGCAGCGCTCGCGAGGCTGCAGCTGAGGCGGCAGCCGACGGCGTCGCTTTGGCCTTTGCGCCGATGCTCGACATTGCGCGCGATCCGCGCTGGGGGCGGATCGCCGAGAGCCCGGGCGAAGACCCGTGGGTTGGTGCGCGATTCGCCGAGGCCAAGGTGCGCGGTTTTCAGCGGGCTAATTCGCCAGAAGGGTTAGCCGGGGCGGGCGCGCTTGCCGCCACGGCCAAACATTTCGGCGCCTATGGCGCCGTGCAGGCCGGGCGCGAGTACGCTCCCGCCGATGTCTCCGAACGTCTTCTGCATGAGGTCTATTTGCCTCCCTTTGCGGCTGCCGTCGCCGCCGGCTGCGCCGCCATCATGCCCGCATTCAACAACGTCGCCGGCATCCCGATGACCATCCATGTTCCGTTGCTCCGTGGCTGGTTACGCGAGAAGCAAGGTTTCGATGGCGTGATCGTCAGCGACTATAGCGCGATCGCGGAACTGCTCCAGCACGGCGTAGCCAACGATGTTGCCGAAGCGGCCGCGAAAGCGCTGAACGCCGGGGTCGATATCGACGTGGTGGGCGGCGCCTACTCCCGCGGCTTGCCCGTGGCGCTCGAGCGGGGTCTTGTTTCAATCGGGATGATCGATACTGCGGTACGGCGTGTGCTGACGCTCAAGGAGCGGCTCGGCCTTTTCGATCCTTACCGGAGAGGAACCGTCCAAGCAGCCGCGGCCTCCGATCACAAGGATCGCCGTGAGCTGGCACGCGAGCTTGCTCGGCGTTCCATCGTTTTGCTCACCAACGATCATGTGTTACCACTTTCGCCAGGCTTGCGCCGCATTGCCCTCGTCGGCCCTCTCGCTGACGCCCGCGCGGAGATGCTGGGGCCGTGGGCGCTTGCCGGAGATCCCGCTGATGCGGTCACTATCCGCGAGGGCCTCGCCGCCGCGCTGCCTAGTGCCGAGATTGCCTATGCGCCGGGCGTGGAGGGGATAGCTATCACTGATACGTCGGGCATCCCCGACGCGCGAGACGGTTGTCGTGGCGCCGATCTTGTCGTTTTGTGCCTTGGCGAGGCTGCGAATATGAGCGGCGAAGCAGCGAGCAGGGGGAACCCGGGTCTTCCCGGCGCTCAGGCCGCGCTTGCTGATGCGATCTTTGATCTTGACAAGCCTGTCGTTGTGCTAATCTCCTCCGGGCGGCCGCTCATGATCACCTCAATCATTGAGAAGGCCAGGGCCGTCGTTGCCACATGGTTCCTTGGTGTGGAGGCCGGCAACGCCGTTGCAGACGTTTTGTCGGGGAAATTCAATCCCACCGGACGGCTTCCCGTCACTTGGCCGCGCAGTATCGGCCAAGTGCCGATTTTCTTCTCCTCGTGGCCAACCAGTAGGCCCGCCGATCCTAATGACCACTATACGAGCAAATACCTCGACATGCCGGTCGAGCCGTTGTTTTTCTTTGGACATGGCTTAAGCTACAGCGACTTTGCCATATCCGAATTGCGTCCGAAGCACCCCGATTTCAAACCCGGCAGCGATTTGACGATTGAGGTGGATGTAATCAATAAGGGTCCTGTTGCCGGAGAAGAGACGGTCTTTTTGTTCGCTCGGGACTTGGTAGCGAGCGTGGCGCGCCCGCTGCTCGAACTCAAGGACATGGCCAAGCTTGCATTGCGCTCCGGCGAAGCCAAAACCATTTCTTTTACGCTTCCTGCCGCGGCGCTTTCCTTTCCTGGGGGCGATCTGAAGCCAATTCTGGAGCCGGGGGAATTTCGGCTCTTCGCCGGGCCAAGTGCCGATCCGCGGAAACTGCTGTCAATTGCCGTGCGTGCCCTGCCGGGCTGAGGATTGCGGCGGCTGCTCACCGGAAAAGCGACCTTCGCAAATGGTGCGCCTGACCTAGCGGGTCAGTCTCGATCATGTCCTGTGTCATCTCTACCCACGAACGAGGGCGGCAATCCTACGGTTCGGAGCTTCGAGGAGTGACCAAGATTTGAATTTTTGAAAAAAAATCAAAGGAAATCAAATGGCCCGCTGGTATTACATTGACGGTTTACTCAACCCCCAATCAAAGCCATCATCTTCACAGCATATCGCCCGAGGATCAATATGGCTCGCATCGCCCGATATCGTCGTCCCTGGCCTTCCCCATCATGTCACGTGAGCGCGGCGCCCGGCGCGAGCGCGTGTTCTTCGGCGAGGACGACTACGCGCTTTATCGCGATCTCCTGGCGAGCCAATGCCGCAAGCACGGATGTGGCGGTCTTTTGCAAATTGTCTGACGCCCAACCACGTTCATCTCATTCTCGTCCCCGACCGCGCGGAGGCGCTCGGGCGCGCGCTCGGCGAGGCGCACCGGCGTTATTCGTGGACAATAAACGCGCGGGTCAGGGTGACCGGCCATCTTGCTGCGAGCTTCCGGGTCTCGCCCATCGCGTCCCTCCGGCTGTCGGCACACTTGCACAAAAGACAGCCGGAATCTGCCTGAATCAATTTGCGAACGACCGCTTCTGTGAAGGGTTTCGGACGCCGTCCTTGGCGCGGGCTTAGATGCAGGATGCAGGCTAGGGGCCGGCGTCCGAAAGCCTCCAAAGGAGGAAACCGCGGGTCGGAGAGGCGCTATGGGCGAGGGGCGCCGCCTATGGGGATTTGGCGATCGGTCGAGCGGCTGCGAGTGGTCTTGGCGGCGTGTTTTCGCGCCATCCGACGTTGACCCGCCAGTCCCGAACGCGATCGCCGCTCTCGCCCAACGGTTCCGCGGCGCGGAGGGAGGCGAGATTTGCCGCGACGATCGGCTTCGGCGCGACGGCGGACCGGCCGGCGCAAGATTTGGTCGGCGAGCAATAGTCTATGAGGGCGTTGATCGGGGCGGCGGTCATGACGAATCGATTCCGGCGGGTTCGGCCGTGAAGCTTCGGGGCTTGGCGCCGCGGGCGAACGTCTCGACGACGCGCATGCGTCCGCCGCAGCAGGGACAGACCTTGGACGAGGCCTGGGTTGTAGGAGGTTCAGGGTCGGTCGCCTTGTCGCCCGCGCCGACGTCGCGGGAGGGCTGAGCCGTCCCGTCGCATGCCGCGATGAGGTCACGCAGGCGGAGGATGGCGCCGGCGCGTCCGGGGCTGGCGAAGAAGCCGTAGTGGCGGATGCGGTGGAAGCCGCTCGGCAGCACGTGCAGGAGGAACCTGCGGATGAACTCGGCGGCGTCGAGCGTCATCGGCTTGATCCAGGCTTTGCCAGGCGCCTTGCCGCGGGCGCGATAGTCCTTCCATTTGAAGGTGACGCCCTTGTCGTCGAGCCGGATCAGACGTGAATTGGAAATGGCGACGCGGTGGGTGTAGCGCGAAAGATAGGCGAGAACCGCTCGCGGTCCGGCGAACGGCCTCTTGGCGTAGATCACCCATTCGCAGCGGCGTAGTGGCGCAAGGACGGCGTCGAAGGCGCGCTTTTCGGCGAGCGGGGCGAGTTCTCCGAAGAAGGCAAGGCGCCCGGCTTGGTTGAGCGCCGCGAGCCCTTCGAGGAAGAGACGGCGGAAGAGACGCGACAGCACGCGCACGGGCACGAAGAAGCCGGGCCTGCAGGCGATCCAGCGCGACCCGTCCAGCGACAGGCCGCCGCCGGGGAACGATGACGTGGACGTGCGGAATGGGTCATCGCCGAGCCCCAGGTGTGGAGGACGGCGGTGAGGCCGATGCGCGCGCCCAGATGCTTGGGATCGGCGGCGATGGCTATGAGGGTCTCGGCGGCAGTCCTGAACAGGAGGTCGTAGACGACGGCCTTGTTCTGGAACGCGATCGCGCCGATCGCGGCCGGCAAGGTGAAGACGATGTGATAGTAGGGAACCGGCAGGAGTTCCGCCTCACGCTCGGCGAGCCATTGCCGCGCCGCCGCAGCCTGACACTTCGGGCAATGCCGGTTGCGGCAGGAATTGTAGGCGACGCGCGTGTGCGCGCAGTCCTCGCAGCGCTCGACATGGCCGCCGAGCGCCGAGGTCCGGCAGGTCTCGATCGCCGACATCACCTTCAACTGGGCGAGGCTGACGTGACCGGCGTTGGCCTTGCGCCATGCCGCCCCATGGGCGCGAAAGACGTCGGCGACCCCCGGGCTGTGACCTGGGGGCCGCGCCACGCGGCCGTGGTCAGGCGGGAGGCGATCGTCCCGCTATTAGGTTGAGGCCGAGCCGCTCCAGCGGGCTTTCGACGTCGCGGATGGTGCTGACGGCGACGCGGGTGTAGAGCGCCGTCGTCTCGAGCTTGGCGTGTCCGAGCAACACCTGGATCACGCGAATATCGACGTTCTGCTCGAGCAGATGCGTCGCGAAGCTGTGCCGCAAGGTATGGGGCGACACGCGCTTGGAGATGCCCGCCGCCTTCGCCGCGGCCTGCATGGCGCGGTTGATCTGACGCTCAGTCACAGGATTGATCGGGTTCTGGCCGGGAAAGAGCCAGACCGGCGGTCGCGCCGCATGCCACCATTGGCGCAAGAGCTCGAGCAGTTGCGGCGAGAGCATCACATATCGCTCTCGCTGTCCCTTGCCTCGCTCCACCCGCAGCGTCATGCGCTGACTGTCGATGTCGGGCACCTTCAGGTGCGCGACCTCGGACACCCGCAGTCCCGCGCCGTAGGCGACGCTGAGCGCGGCTTTGTACTTCAGGCTGGGGGCGGCTTCGATGAGGCGCGCCACCTCGTCTTGGCTCAGCACGACCGGCGCCTTGCGCGGCTGCTGCACCGGCGCCAGATGCCGGACGAGGTCGGGCTTTTCGAGCGTGATCTTGAAGAAGAACCGCAGCGCCGTGCAGGCCGAGTTGATGCTCGCCGGGCCGATATGCTGCTTGGCCAGATGCAATTGATATCGGCGAAGGTCCTCGGCCGACGCCTTATCGGGCGACCGGCCGAGGAAAGCCGTGAAGTTCCTCACGGCCCGAACGTAGTCCCTCTGGGTGTCTTCGGTGAACCGGCGCGCCGTCATATCGTCGATCATGCGCTGGCGCACTGGGCTGATGGGCTTGTCGGGCATCGCGAAACCTCCTGTCTCGCATGGGGTTGTGAACCCCACGATCCTGAGACAGGCCCGAGACCTCGCGTTGTCCTTCAGCTCTCGCCGTCCTCCAGCCCGGACCGGGCCGCCCCTACCGCGCGAGCGGTTTAGATTCTTACCTGAGGGATCATAGACAAGACGAGTCGAACATTGTCATTGAGGCGCGGGGCGATCAAGCTGCAGCCAAGAGATCGACGACGCGTTGGATGGCGGTGTCGGCGCGGTGATAGGCGGCTTCGAGCCGGCTGTCTGGACGGTGTTGCGGGTCCGGCCGGTGATGGAAGCGGCTGTTGGCGAGGGGGCCGCAAAGGCGCTTGTGGAAGAAGAGGAAGAGGAGGGCGACTTGGACGCCCTTGGGTGAGAGCCGGTAGGCGTTGAGCTGGACCCCGGATTTAGGACCATTGGCTAAGGTGTGAAATGTCCTGCTCTGTCGCAACCGATGGAGCGAGAAATGACGAAGTCACGCAAGAAGTTTGATGCGGCGTTCAAGGCGAAGATTGCGCTCGAGGCGTTGCGCGAGGATGCGACGGTTCCGGAACTGGCGAAGCGGCACGGGGTGCATCCGAACCAGATTTATGCCTGGAAGAAGCAGGTTCTCGACAATGCGGCGAGCCTGTTCGCGCGCGGGGCGAGCGGTTCGGGCGATGGCGAGGAGGAGCGCGAACGTGAGACGGCCAAGCTTTACGCCAAGATCGGCCAACCGACGGTCGAACGGGATTTCTTGGCCAGGAGGCCAGGTCGATGAGCGCGCCCGATCGAAGAGCGATGGTCGAACGGCCTGGCAAGGACCTGTCGGTGCGCCGCCAACGCGCGCTTGTGGGCGTGGCGCGCTCGGCGGTCTACCGCCCCAAGCCCGTCGCCCGGGCGGACGATCTGGCGGTGATGCGCCGCATCGACGAACTGCATCTCGAACTTCCGTTCTACGGCTCGCGGCGAATGACCTTCGAACTCAACAAGGAAGGCCGTGGGGTCAACCGCAAGCGAGTGCGGCGGCTGATGCGGGTGATGGGGATCGAAGCGCTGGTTCCACGCCCCGGCACGAGCAAAGCCGCGCCCGGGCGCAAGATATACCCCTACCTGCTGCGCGGCCTGAAGATTGTCGAGCCGAACTACGTGTGGGCGGCCGACGTGACCTACATCCCGATGGCGTGCGGCTTCATCTATCTGGTGGCGATCATCGACTGGGCGAGCCGGGCGGTTCTGGCGTGCGGCTGTCGAACACCAACGATGCGCTGCCGGCGCCAATAGGTAGAAATGCTCCTCCACCGCCAATGTCCAGGTTGGCCCGAGCCAATGGGCGCCGATCGTTTGTGTGGTCATCATGAAGAAGCCTTGGACGAAGGCTAGATAGGACCAAAGGCGAAACCGGACCTGGGAGTCAGTCCACGCGTAAGGGAGCAAGTTAAGCAGCGCTGTTACGGCGATAAGGGTCAACACGTAAGGAGGAATGATCCGGAAAAACCGGCGCGCATAGAAGACGGTGAAGAAATTGCTATGGTGCTCTCGGTCCAAGATTAGCTTGCCGATCAGAAAACCGCTTAGCACAAAGAAGATATCCACCCCGATCCAGCCAAACATCGCGGCACGGATGCCGTGCTGCAACTCGCCGAAATAATGGGACAGGACCACCATGATGGCTGCTGTACCGCGCAGCCCGTCCAAGGTCGGAATTCGACGGCCGGCATCGAGTGTGGGGGCTGAAGCGGCTGAAGCGCTTTCCAATGCTTGGCCTGTCATGACCGGCGTCTCCTCGAGCACGTCAAGAAGATATCCGTGCGAACCTTTCCGGTTCGTAGCCTGTACGTTTGTCGAATCACTCGCCCAGCTCGCCGAAGAAGACAAATTCAGGCTTCCTTGACGGTTTACCGCCGAACGGCGGCGCGCTACTGTTTGCCGGATGAAGCCGTTGGCGGGGTGGGTCTTCCGACGCTTCAGACAAATCTCGCGCGGCGGCGCGGAGCGCGGAAATGAACCAGGGCCGGGAAAGTCCCTATCTGATCGTGTTCGATCTTGGCAGTTCGGGCGGGCGGACCTGTCTGGGGTGGCTCGAGCAGGGCCGCCTGCGCGCCGAGGAATTGCACCGCTTTCCAAACGGCCCTGTGCGGATCGGCGGTTGGCTTGCGCCGGGCCGGCCCGCGCATCGGTTCGGCGCCGGCATTGATCGGAGTCGACAGCTGGGGCTGCGACTACGCCTACATCGACGCTTCCGGCGCGCTTCTCTCTCCGATGCGCCATATGCGCGATCCGCGCACCGAAGGCGGTCGCGTCAGAGGAGGAGTAAGGCTCCGCTCGTTAGCATCATATAACATATTTACATTATAGTTTTGTACCTACGGCCTGGCGTAGCCGGGTCGAGCCCGACCGTCGGAGGCCAATTTTCACGGCGACGCTAAACGGGGTAGCAAGTCGCTGAAATCGTTGAGGGCCGACGCTAAACTGGCGCTAAATCGGCGATAAGGCCGATTTTCTCAAGGCCGGCGCGGCGTGGACATCGCGCCCGCTCGAGACCCCTGTTCCGCCCTCCGCGTGCGCCCTGCGAGCTTGTCGAGTCTCGCGATCATGGCGTCGCTGTCCCAGTCCGCCGCGCCCTCCCGGTAGGCGAGCGGCGCGCCGTCGGCGCCGAGGATCAGGGTCGTCGGGAAGCCGCGCGCGCCCACTTCCCACCCGAGCTTGCCATCCGGGTCGAGATAGAGCCTGAGGCGCTTCAGCGCCATTTTGTCGAACACGGCCTTCGACGGCGAGGGGCCGATCGGGTCCTTCGACACCGCGATGACGGCGAAGTCCTTCTCCGGCAGCCGCGCCGCCAGCCGGTCGAGCGCGGGCATCTCCTCGAGGCAGGGGACGCACCACGGTGCCCAAGAGATTGAGGATCACGGTCTTGCCGCGAAACGATTCGACCGACACGGCCTTGCCGGCTTCGTCGAAGAAGGGGCTGAGCCTCGCCGGCTCCCTGTTCGGGAGCTCGACCATGCCGGCGCTCGGAGCCGGACGGAGCACCTGCAGACCGGCCAAGGCGAAGAGCCCGACGATCGCGAGGCCCGGAAGCGTGGCCCAGTTCGTCACCCTGCCCGAGGCCACGGCCATGCGGGTTACGCGTTCGCCCGGACGATCTTCGGCCGGAGGAGGAGCGCCCGGACGGCGACGACGACGAAGGACGCCCCGCCGAGGATGGTGAAGATCGAGGCGATCCCGTGCACCGCCATGCCGGCGGCGGCGACCGCATCGAGCGAGCCAACTCCAGTCGGCGTCTTGCGCGCCGCCCCATAGCCGCCGGCGACGAACATGCCGATCGAGGCGACGAACTGCCCGCCGCCGTAGAGGGCGATCAGCGCCCGCGTCGCCCGCGCCGAAACCGGGGCGAGGCCGAGCTCGTCGATCCCGAAGGTGAGCAGCATGCCCGCGCCCGACACGCTGACCGCCGTGATGACCGCGTGGTAGTGGGCCGGCGTGCGGGTGTCCGAGCCCGAGATGAGGAGACCCATCAGGCCGCCGAGGGCGAAGAGCGAAAGCGACATCGCGAGGGTGAAGAAGGCGGGGTCCCGCCACGGCCATCGCGCGGGCGGCCCGACGCGACGGGCGGCGGCGAGGAGCGGAACGGCGACGAGGAGGCTCGGAAGCGCGACGCCGAACTGCAGCAGGCGGAACGCCTCGTGCTGCGCCTCCGAGAAGGCGTCGAAGGCCGCGTAGAACACTGGCCCGGCGATCGCCAGCGCGCCGATGATCGCGACGGCGATGCAGAATAGGGCGTCGTCGACCGCCGTCGCGCCGAGGCTGCGCCGGGCGAGGATCCGCCAGTTGGTCAGGAGCACGATCGCATAGACGAACTGCATCAGATGCCCGCCGCCCCAGAACAGAAGCTCACGCGAGGACATGAGGTCGCCCCGCCGGGCGAGCAGGATCCCGGCGACGCCGAACGAGACCAGCGCCAGCAGATAGACGAAGCCGCCTACGGACATCGCGAGGGTCAGCGCCGACAGCGGGCCCCTCCGGCCGGGCAGGTTGACGAAGAGGCGGATCACCGGCGCGAGCATGCCGACCGCCAGCAGGAGGAGGCCGAGATCGTAGGCCGGATGGCGGATGAGCGGGATGTAGTTGGTGAGTTCCGGCTGGGTCGCGTCGAAGAACGCCGGCGCGAACAAGAAGGGGAAGGCGATCAGCGCGACCCCCTGCCCGATGCGGCCGAGCGGCGCGGCGCGCGGACTGTCGCCGCTTGCCCTCTGCGTCGCGACCGTGACTAGAAAGGCGAACACGCCCATGAGCCAGATGACCAGGGAGAACACGACATGGATCACCAGGCCCTTGTAGAAGAACCCGATCGGCCAGAACGGCGCCCGGTCCATGCCCGGCACCCGCGACAGCGCCAGCAGCAGGGCGAAGACGCCCGCCACCGCCAGCGCGCCGACCGCGAGCCACGCCCAGCCGACGAGCTCGCGTCCCAGCGCGCCGGCGGCCGGCGCGGCCGCATTGAGCCCGACCACCCGAGAAGGCGATTGCGCCGCGCCGCTCATCGGCGTCAGCTCGCGGCTGCCGGATAGAGATGGACCGCCATCAGATAGACGACGAGGCCGGACGCGGCGACGAACAGCCACAGCGGCAGCGTCACGCGGGCGAGACGCTTGTGCGTCGCGAAACGCTGCTTCATCGCGTTGAAGAACGTCAGCGGTACGAGGACTGCGACCACGAACGCCAGGACGACATGAACGGCGAGCAACGTGAAGTAGAGCAACCGGATCGGGCCGTAGCCGCCGAATTTCGCCAGGCCCGCCGAGGCATGATAGACCAGATAGACCACGAGGAACGCGACGCCGAGCCCGATCGCGACCGTCATCGTCCGGCGGTGCCCCTCGCGATCGCGGGCCCTGATGCGGCTATAGGCGTAGATGAGCGCCACAATTGTCGCGGCGTTGATGGCCGCGAGCACATGCGGCAGATCGTGAATGGCGATCATGGCGCGTCAGAACCCGTATTTCATGACCTTGATCATGATGCTGGCATACATGAAAGCCGCGAGCGCCGCGAGGAGAGCAAGCACAATCCATTTGCCCGCCTCGGCGCCGGGCCGATATTTGGCATGTCGGGATCATTCATCGGGACAACGCAAACGACCGGTATCGCGCGTCGCGTTTCATCTCGCGATCACCTGAGCGAGCAGCGCCGCGAACAGCACGAACATGTACAGAATCGAATATCCGAACAACGCCATCGCCGCCTTGCGCCGCAGCAACTCCGCGCCAATGCGCAGTCGATAGAGCGCGAAGGCCCGCCAGAGCAGGACGGCGTTGCATGCGGCGGCGACTGCTCCGTAAAAGACCCCGACGCCAGGTATGGCGAGCGCCCCGAATGACGCCGGAACGAGCAGCAGCGAATAGATCACGATCTGCCGGCAGGTCTCGACGTGACCGGCCACATTGGGTAGCATCGGCACGCCGACCCGCTCGTAGTCGCCGCTGCGGCAAAGCGCCAGCGCCCAGAAGTGCGGCGGCGTCCACAGAAAGATGAATAGAAAGAGTCCGAGCGGCCCACCCGACAGTGAGTTGGCCGCCGCCGCCCATCCGATCACCGGCGGCAACGCGCCGGCTGCGCCGCCGATCACGATGTTGAGTGGCGTCCGGCGCTTCAGAACCATGGTGTAGAGCGGGATGTAGATCGCGATGGTCAGCGCCAGAAGCGCCGAGGCCAGCCAGTTGACCTGCATGCCGAGCGCCCCCACCGACACGATCGACAGCAACACGCCGATCGCTAGCGCTTGGCGCGCGGGCACCGCGCCGCGCGGGATCGGGCGCATCGCGGTGCGCGCCATGTTGGCGTCGATGTCGGCGTCCCACCACATGTTGAGCGCGCCGCACGCGCCGGCGCCGGCCGCCATTGCCGAAAGCGCGGCGACAAGCTTGAGCCAATCCACGTGTCCGGGGGCCAGCACGAATCCAACCGCCCCGGTGAACACAACGAGCGACATCACGCGAGGCTTGAGAAGAACCAGGTGATCGACGACGCCGCCACGAATGGCTTGGCCGGCGCCGGTCCCCGAGTCGCGTCTGCCTGCAAATGCGCCGATCCGAACCGTCACCCTGCCCTCACCCCGTTCCCGGGCTATTCGCCCGATCTCCGGGCGGTCACCGAATTTCGCTACGCTTGGCGCCGGACTACTCTTGGTTGGTCAGCCGAGCCGGACGGCATACTGCCTGCGGCGTCGACTGCGGCAAAATGACACGACGACGCAATTCAATGTCAAGCGCGCGGGTTGCTCCGCGGAAGCGGGTGTCCTTTCATGGATATGAGGCGCAATCGCGCCGTGAATGAGACAATTCGTCAAACGTGCGCTTCCAGAGCGGATGCGCCCGACCCGAATTGAAGGCGCGCGAGACGCGCATAGACGCCCCCCTTCGCCACCAGCGAAGCGTGATCGCCTTCCTCGACAATTCGGCCCGCTTCCATCACCAGAATGCGGTCCGCCTTGAGAACCGTCGCGAGGCGGTGAGCGATCACCAGCGTCGTGCGGCCGCTCATGACATCGTCAAGCGCAGCCTGCACCTGCGCCTCGTTGTGCGCGTCGAGCGCCGATGTCGCCTCGTCGAGCAGCAGGATCGGCGCATCTTTGAGAATAGCCCGCGCGATCGCCAGTCGTTGCCTTTGCCCTCCGGACAGGGTCACGCCCCGCTCGCCGAGCTGGGTCTTATAGCCTTTGTCGAGGTCGCTGATGAAGCCGTCGGCAGCCGCGCGACGAGCGGCCGCCTCGATTGCCAACTCGCTCGCCCCTTCGCGCCCGTAGGCGATGTTTTCCGACACCGTGCCGCCGAAGATCGACGCCTCCTGAGGCACCGGGGCGATCCGCTTGCGCAGGTCCCCGGGATCGACGGTCTTAACGTCGACCCCGTCGATCATCACCCTCCCTTCCTGACAATCGTAGAAGCGCATGATGAGCTGAAACACGGTCGACTTGCCCGCCCCGGAGGCGCCGACGATCGCGACCCGTTCTCCCGGAGCAACGGTGAAACTCAGATTGTCGATCACAGGCGCGTCCGGCGCGCCCTCGTAGGCGAAGCTCACTTGGTCGAATTCAATGGCCCCCCGCGGCGGCACTAGCATGGCGACAGGCCTCGCCGGCGCGACGATGCGTGGTTTGACCGCCAGAAGCTCGGTGATCCGGCCCGCCGCGCCTGCCGCCGCAGCCGCTTCGCTCCAGACTTGCGACAGTTCGCCGAGCGACGTCGCCCCGAGCACGGCGAAGAGCACGAATTGCGACAGGAGGCCGGCGCTCATCCGCCCCGCCAGTACGTCGTGGGCGCCGAGCCAAAGCACAACGACGACGCTGCAAAATGCGAGCGAGACGGCGACCGCGATCAAGATCGCCCGTGTGGCGGCGGCTTCGCGCGCCGCGTCATAAGCCCCGTTAACCGCACTGGCGAAATGCGCTCTGCTGCCGGCCTCTGCGCCGAACGCCTGCATCGTGCGCACCCCGCCGAGGCTCTCGGACGCAAACGCGGTCGCATCGGCAAGGGTATCCTGCGCATGGCGGGAGCGCCGGCGGACGACCCGCCCAGACGCAATCAGCGGCGCCGCAATCACCGGAATCGCCAGGAGCACCAGCGCCGAAAGCTTCGGGCTGGTGTAGACCATCAGGGCTGTCGAGCCGACGAACATGATGAAATTGCGCAGCGCGATCGAGGCCGATGAACCGAAGGCGGCCTTGATCTGGGTCGTGTCCGCGGTCAGCCGCGAAACAAGCTCCCCTGTCCGCGCCCCGTCGTAAAAGGATGCGTCGAGACTCGTCAGGTGGGCGAACACGTCGCGGCGAAGGTCCGCGACCACCCGTTCGCCGAGCGTGGCGACCAGATAGTACCGGATCGCCGCCGCGATCGCGATGACGAGCACAACCATGCCCATCGCCAGAAAATAGACGTCGATAGTTCCGCCGCTGTCCTTGGAGAAGCCGAAGTCGATCATGCGGCGGAGGGCGAAGGGAACCGCCAGGGTCGCGGCGGCAGACGCCATCAGCGCCGCGAGGGCAGCGATCGCCCGGCCTTTGTAGCGGAGGCCGTACGCCAACAGGGGAAGGAGCGCACGGAAGGAAGCGCTTTTGCGCGCTGGCTCTGTCATGGGCGCATCCATAGACTCTTTCCGGACGAAAGACACGCCGCCGGCTACGCCGCTATTCACGAAGGGCCTAGCGCGACCGCGGCTCCCGCGCCGACGAACTTATCCGGACGGCGTCCATTCGACGAGCGTGACGTCCGCGTCAAGCCATTGAGTGGGCCCCGCCTTCAGTCCTGCGCCCGAAAGAACCTGTTCTGGAGTTCGGCCAAGCCGCCCTTCGGAGAAAAGGGGGAGGCCGCCGGGCAAGCGAACCTTGACGGCCCTGGACAAGCGGAAGTCATCGTACCCTATTTGCAAGAAGAAGCTGTAGACTTCCGGACCTCCGATGACCACGATCGTGCCGGCGCTGCAGCCGACCGCTGCGCACGCCTGTTCAAGCGATGCCCCGGCCGGGTTCCAAAGTCGGGCGTTCGCATTGTCGGGGACCAGCGCCAATGAGGGGATGCGCCGCGTCAGAATGAGCCGGCGCCTGTACGGCGATTTCGGTTGCCCTTCATGGGACTTGCGTCCGTGCGCCAAGACGCTGGCGCGATCCAGGCCCTGCTCGAAGTTGCGCCGGTCGGCCTCCAGTTCGAGCGAGGTCGGCATGCGGCCGGTCGAGTTGGCGATCATTCCGTCGGCCGAGGCGATGGCGTAGGCCTCGATGCGAAACGGTCCGCGCATGAGCCGGCCCTGGGATCCTCTAGGCGCCGAGCGCCTGGATGGCGCTGGTGACAGCGACCGCGCCGAGCGCCAGCGTCGTGACGACGGTTGCGTTGACCGGGGACACTAGGCCATAGCCGCAGAAAAGCAAAAGCGACCAGCCTACGACGATCGCGACCATCGGCCAGGAAATGCCGCCGGCGAGTTGCAGCATCCTTAAAATGCGCGTCTGCGCGATCTGCCCGGCGAGATTCGCGGTCGCCAGTAGTTGCTTCTGCGCATCGGTCTTCGGAGTCAGCGACAGCAGGAATCCGTCCATGATCTTCGAGCCGGCGACCACGGACTTGACGTTCATGTCGTCGAGATCCGCGGCTGCTCCACCCCAAATCTTGTCGAAACTCTGCTTGACCGCATTGTGAAGGCCGTCGCGCGCGGGTTTCGTCTCCGGGCCATAGGCCTCTAGAGCTGAATCGAGCTGCAGCGTGCGAGCGGCGAGCGTCTCGAGTTCCGATTTCTGGGTCGCGTAAAGCGTGCAGCGGGAACCGACCAGCGTTCCGAGAACCAGCGCTAGCAGGAGACCGAGCAGGCCGGTCATCGCCCCGATCATTTCGCGGGCCCGGTCGGGCGCGTGCCGTTCGGGAAGCCAGTCGTGCAACCTCAGGCCGATTATGCCGGCGCAGAACGCGAGAACAGCCACCCCGATCGCGAACGCCAACGAATGCATGAGCCTCTCCGACCTGTTGCGAATGCACCCTAGTTGGCGGTTTTGGCGCGCTCAAGCCGAACGAAGCGACCGGGAAGAGGTGTTCATCGGCGCCCATATGGCTTAGACGCGGCTGGAACGCGTGAACGCCGGAACGTCGACTATCATGAACGGCCGCAAGATGATTCCGGGCAAGCCTGTGCCGGCCTCGGAAATCCCGGACTACACGATCCGCCGCGATACGCTCGTCGAAGTCTTTTCCGAGGGTTTCCTCGAACGGTTACGGCGGATCAATGCGATCGTCCGGCAGAGCGGGGAGCGCCTGGAAGGCAACATCTTCTATTCGGATCTGGATGACCGGTTCGCCCTAACTCCACCGGCCGAGGATCTTGCCGCCACCCGCCGAAACGTGTGGCGGGCGGTAAGATTCAAGGAACGGCTCCTCGAGGTCGGGGTCAACGCCGGACACGGCGCCTTGCTCGCCCTCTCGTCGAACCCCCGGCTCGAATATTACGGGGTCGATATCCTGACCCACAGCTACACGGTCGAATGCGTCGACTTCCTCAAGGGCGAATTCCCGGGTCGCGTGCATCTCTTCCCTGGCGACTCGCGTGAGGTCCTGCCTTGGCTGGCGGACCGGCGCGGCGAACTCAACTTTGATATTATCCACGTAGATGGCGGCCATACCAGTGAAGTCTGCCTTTCGGACATGACGCACAGCATCCGGATGGGCCAAGGCCTCAAGGGCCGGCATCTGCTGCTCGACGATGTCCACGCGAGTTGGATCTTCGACATTTACTGCGAGTTCGTCGCGCGCGGGGATTTGACCACCGAGACGTTTTTCGGCGACTGGGAAGAAGTCGGACGCAATGTCCTGGCGCGAATCGAATGAACGAAGCCTCTCCCGCAACGAAGGCGTCTTTCGCATGAACATGGGCTGCCAATTCGCCTCCTTCTGGCACGGGGGTCCGCTCAATCCGTTCGCATATGGCTGCCTGGCCTCATTTCCCCAGGCGGACGCCAACATTCGGCTCTACAGCTACGACGATCGCCTCGAAGTTCCGCCCGGCGTCCGCCTCCAGGACGCGCGATCTGTCTGCCCCGATGAATCGCAAGTCCGTCGGTACATCGTCGACGGCAGGCCCTCGGTCGCGGCCTTCGCGGACATGTTTCGCTACCGGATGATCCGGGAAACCGGCTGCTGCTGGGTCGACGCCGACTTCGTCTGCCTGACAAAGCCCTCGTTCACAAGAGAGCCCTATGTCTTTTGCCGCCAGGCTGACGCGGTCAGCACGCTGCTCGTCAACAACGCGGTTCTCCGGCTGCCCCCGTCCGACCCGGCGCTGGCGGAACTCGTCGCAGCGGCCGAAAGCGTGATCGACGTGAACCAGAAATGGGGAGCGATCGGCCCTTTTCTGTTGACGCCCGTCCTCAAGAAACACGGGGTCTATGACAAGGCGCTCCACCCGCATGTCTGCTACCCGATCGAGCCCGAGCAATTCTGGAAGCCGTTCCTGCCGAGCTATCGGGACCGCGTCGAAGAGATCGTCGACGGCGCGACGCTTCTGCATCTTTGGAGTGAAGCGATCCGGTGGAGCCACTACGATCTCAGCATTTGCCCGCCTGCCGGCTCCTACCTCCACGAATGCTTCCGACGAGCAGGGGCTCTCGATCGCTTCAGCCGCACCGCCGACGAGAGCGAAGTCCGCCGCCTGATGGCCGGTCCGATCGCCGCTTGCGAAGAGCGCGCTGCCGCGTCAGCGAGGAGCGCTTAGAGCGTGATGCGATCAGGTTGAACCGCCGCCGTCATCGCGGCCAAGAACCCAAGAAACCGAGGCGCCGACGCCAAACGGACGGGGCGCCGACCGCGCATTCATGCCAACTCGCTACAAGGCCTGCCCATTGCCGTTTTGGGCGTTTTCAAAGGGTTAGAGCAAGAGCCGGTAACCGGGGCGAATTTCCGGGCGGCGTTAGCTTGGGGCGGGCCTGACGAGAGTTGCGAGATCGGGGATTTCGGGGCCTGGAATGGCGAGGCGAGCGCCGAGATAGTCGAAGAAGGGGATTTTGAGCTTCCTGCAGGTCTTGGCGAGCCCGAGCATGACGTCGCGGGCGTCGCGGCCTCTGTCGCTGAGGGTCCCGCCGGAGATTTTGCGCTTGGTGACGAAGACGCGGATGTCGTTTTCCGAGGCGTTGGTGTGCAGCGGAATATGGGGATGGTCGAGGACGCGCAAGAGATCGTCCTTGAGGCGAAAGAGGCGCCTGAGCAGGCTGTCGAGGGTGGCGTAGCCGGTTCTGGAGCGGTTGAAGATGCGGTCGAACTGCGCCCGCAAACGCTCGGCTTTCTCGAGGCTCGGGGCGAGCTTGTATTCTTTTAAGGCGCGATAGAACCACCAGATCATGCGCCGTGCGACCTCGATCGCGTTGCGCTGCTTGTCGTTGGCGGGGATGAGCTTGTGGACCAGGCGTTCGGCGTGCACCCAGCACAAGGCGTGTTCGCCGACGCGGAACTGGCCGGCGCCGTCTGACACGCGACGATGGCTTGGCCGAGCAGGCCTTGCTCGCGAACGGCGCCCCACAGAGCACCCTCGCTGGCGACCCGCACCGGATCGGGGGTGATCCTGAGATCGGCGAATCCGAGCGCGTTCAGATGGCTCGTCCAGTCTTCGTGAGACGCAAAAAGCCGCGTCGGATGGCCCGCGAGCGTGTCGATGAGGCTGAGGCTCAGATTGCAAGCCCGCATGTAGACGAGCGCCGCCTCGTTGACCACGTAAGAGGCCGCGCCGCCCAGGAGATTGCGCAGGAACGCCAGGCGGGACTTGCTCGGGCCGGTTCGAAACGTGGTGAAGCTGTCGGAACCGATCTGGGTCGTCACGCCGCTCTTGCCTCGATGGCGGGCGCCGGTGTCGTCGACCGTGACGAAGGAAGCGCTGCTCAATCCGGTCTTCAGCACCTCGGCGTCCTCAGCGCGGAACGTCTCGAGCCTGGCGGCCAGCAGGCGCACCACCTGGCGTTTCGAAATCACCACGCCGACGCCGTTCAGCAGCGCCAGAATCCGCTCGCAGGTCATCTGTCCCTGAAAGTGCAGCATCAAGATCAGGCGCTGAAGATGCGGGCCATAGCCACCGACGATCCCGGGATCGAGCGGCGCGATCAGAGTCTTCCCATCCGGCGTTTGCCAGCGCTCGCGCCGATAGCGGGTCACCAAAGGATTCAGAACCAAGTCCTGAACGACGATCTCTTCGTAGCCCTTGTGGCGGGAACCCGCTGGCGCGTCGACCTTCACCTCGATGGTTTGCGTGACCGTCAGCTTGTCCAGGTTGCTGCCGCGCCGCTGCGTCGACCGCCCGCCCTTGGGCGCGTTCGCTTGCGAATCCGGTCGGTCCGTCGCCTTGTCCATCCCCGAGGGTTTCTGCGGCGGCCGCGGCGGCAGTTTCTTCAATCGCGCCAGTTCGTCCTTGACCGCCTGATGCTCGACCCTCAGCTTGGCCAACGCCCCGCTCACCTTCTCGTACTCCGCCTGAAAGCGGGTCACTTCGCCAATCAATTCGCCAATCAAAGTGCGAACCAGGCCGATGAGCTCGGCCGGCGTCATGCGCTCAAGCGGATCACCCAAATCAACGGACATCCCCAGCTTGAATCATACTTTCCGACGCTTGACTCCCCCCTTCCGCCCGGAAATTTGCCCCGATTACAAGAGCCGGCTCTTGTTCGCAAGCCCCTCACGGCTCGAGGACTCCGCGAAGCGGGCCTCGAAGGATGGAAGTTTTGTTGCTCATGACGCTCTCCCTGGGACGGCCTGCGGAACAAACATAGCACAGAATATGACTTCCGCCAAGAATTTTCACAGCCGCCTGCGGGCGTAACAGGCGCGGCGCCGACCGGCGCCGCCGTGGCGCCGGCCCGCCGCGGAGATCGGCCGAGGCGGTCGTGCGACGGCCGCTCCCGGTAAAGAAACAGGGAGTTTCATTTCGCGGAACAGGGAGCCTTTGCACGAGAACAGGGAGCTTTCGCACGAAGAACAGGGAAGTTATTGCGCGATTTCCGGGCATGTCTTCAATTCGTAGTACAATCTCCTTTCGTCGGTTGCCGGCCAACTCCTCGGAACCTACACCTCCCAGGAATGCGCCAACTCCTTCGCCAACGCCGGCTAATGGAACATCCTTCTTAAATCCATCCTGCTCTAATTAGCAGAGCCGGGTGCGATAACCCGCTGGGATTGCGATCGCGGTATGTAGTTTCGATTATATGGGTCTTTCTTCGGTTGACCGCAGTTCAGGGCGGCAGCGCGGCAACGAACTCGGCCACCCGCTGGGCCGTCCCGCTCGGTACCTCGACCAGAAATTCATGAGCGCAGTCAAACTCGACGACCCGGCTCCCCGGATAATGCGCGGCGATCGCCTTTTGCACGGGAGGACCGAGCAGCCCGTCCGCCTTGCCGGCCGAAACCATGGTCGGTGTCGCCGGGGACCCGATGCGCGATCTGTTCCTCGAAGGAGGTCAATAGCATACGGAGGGTGGCCTCCAGCGCGTAGCGTGACGCCTTGACGGCGTCATCGGGGGGATGTCCCGCCGTCTGTTGAAATTGTCGAAGCGGTCGTTGCGCATTGAAATTTACGCAGCCTCGGTGATTTGAACAAGCGCCTGGTCGGAAGGCGGCTGTTGGCCTTGCTTTGCAAGAGCAGCGCGCAGAGCCGGCAGATGCTTGTATGCCTTCAATCGACGGAAGCCCTTGGTTGCTTCCTGCATGGCGGCGGCGGCCCATCGCAGGGCCATCGAGGGCGAGCGCCAGTATTTGACGTTGCGGCAGACCCTGCGCACCGTGCCCATGACATTCTCGATGATGTTGGTGCAAGCGAGCGAGCGGCGCAGTTCGCGAGGGAGGCCGAGCCTTGTGACGGTGAGCATCTCGTCGATCCCTTCCAGGATCGAAGCGGAAACGCCGTTCCAGTCCGGTTCGAGACGGCGGGCGAGATTGCGAATGAGCGTTTCGGCCTTTTCGGCGTCGTCCATTTCCCAGGCTTGCCGCAAGACGCGCCGCACCGAAGCGTGCATCGATTTGGGCAACCGCTCCAGAATGTTGCGCGCCTTGTGAATCTGGCAACGCTGGATCGCCGCATCGCGTCCAAAGGTGCGGCGGATCGCCTTGGACAGCGCCTTCGCGCCATCGATGATGAACAGGCGTCGCACGGTTGGATCGAGTCCGCGCTCGACGAGATTGTCGATGAGCGCCTGCACCGTCGTGGCGTTTTCGGTCGCGCCCTCGACGAGGCCGAGCGGATGTTTGTCGCCGTTCGCGTCGACGCCAATCGCCGCGACGAGGAGCATATCTTCATCCATGTGAATGCCGTCGATCTGGATCGCCAGCAGATCGAGATCGTCAAGCCTGGTTTCCATCCACGCCTTCATCCGCGCCGCCGACAACGTCACGAAGCGTCGGGAGGTCGCCGACTTCGACAGCCCCGCTCCGTCGGACGCCGGAACGTCTCCCTCGGGCAGTCGGACCGAACGCTTGAAACGCCGTGTCGAGACATTGATCAGCATCTGGTTCATCGCCCATTTGCCGAGCAAGTCTTCGCTGACGGCGTTCTCCCAACTCGGCAGTACGCGCTCGGCCCCGTCGAGCCCGCGAACCCGTGGACGCTCGATCTCGACCTTGCCACCGTGAAAGCCGATCTTGCCCTTGGTCCGCCCCCAGCGGTGCGCCTGGCGTCGCTCACCCCGCTCGTGGCGCTCGCCACAGGCCGCTGTCGCATCCTGCTCCAGCATCTCGCTCAGCGTCTCGAGCCCGGCGGCAAGACAAAAGCGTTCAAAGCTCGCCGACATGCTCGCCGCCTCGGCCTTCAACGCATAGGTGGGAATCGCGGTCGACGTGGTATGCTTCTTCATGGCGTTGCTTTCCTTTCGTGGAATCAGCACCCCGAGCCTAAAGGCTCAAGGCGAGCAACGCCGCTCCTCCCTTTTCAACATTCCTCGGGACATCCCCGTCATCGGCCCACTCGTCGACCAACGTAAGGTCGGGCTTGACCGCGAACATCATCGGGATCTCGCGCAGCTTTTCGCGATCGCCGGCACGCGCGACCCAGTCCACGATCAGCTCCTCAGGCAGTTCCTTCGCCGATGCCGGACAGCCCGCGACGCTCACTATCCCGTCCACGCGCTCCGGCGACAGCAACGGCAGGTATTGCACAAAGCGCCCACTCATGCTGAAGCCCACGGCCGTGAACGTCCGCGTCGGCCGCGAAGAGGAACTCGAACTGTTGCTGCGGCGCTGGGAACGTGCCAAGGCCGGGGCCGGACAGGTCGTCCTGATCTCCGGCGAGCCCGGCCTAGGGAAATCCCGCATTACCGTTGCTCTGCAGGATCGGTTGCGGGGCGAACCGCACATCCCGCTGAGATATTTCTGCTCGCCCCATCATTCCGACACCGCGCTATATCCGCTGGTCAGCCAACTCGAACACGCCGCCAGAATCGGCCGCGACGATACGCCGGGCGGCAAGCTCGAAAAGCTGCGGGCCGTGCTCGCGCGCAGCGCTACCCCATACGATGAGATCAGCCTGTTTGCCGGGTTGCTCTCGCTGCCGACGGACAATGGCGGGCTATCAACCGAACTCGGCCCGGAGCGCGTCAAGGAACGAAGCCTGCTGGCGTTCCTTCGACAGATCGAGCAACTCGCGGCCGGCGTGCCCGTGCTGATGGTTTTCGAAGACGCCCATTGGAGCGATCCGACCTCGATCGAATTTCTGAGCCTGGCAATCGAGCGCATCTGTGGGCTCTCAGCGCTCTGATTGTGACGTTCCGCCCGGAATTTCAGCTGCGGTGGGCCGGCGAACCCCACGTCACGGTCGTGATGCTCAACCGTCTCGACGCACGCGATACCGCGGAGTTGGTGCAACGGGTCGCGGACGGCAAGCCATTGCCATCTGCAATCCGCGATCAGATCGTGCGGCGAACCGACGGCGTGCCCCTCTTCATCGAAGAGCTGACGCGGACGGTATTGGAGAGCGGTGTCCTTCACGAAGCGGACGGGCGATACGGGCTCGATGGACCACTTCCCTCGGCAGCCATTCCATCGAGCCTGCAAGCGTCGTTGTTGGCGCGTCTCGACCGGCTCGCTCCAACCCGCCAGATCGCCCAGGTCGGCGCGGCAATCGGCCGGGAATTCCCGCACCGCCTGCTGTCACGCGTTGCCGACTGCAACGAGGTGGAGCTGCAGACCGCCGTCGACTGGCTGATCGTTGCAGGCCTCATTTCGCGTCGCGGCATTCCTCCGGAAGCGACTTACACATTCAAGCACGCGTTGGTGCAGGATGCCGCGTATGGCACGCTGCTCCGCGGCGCGCGCCAGGCGCTGCACGCACGGATCGCCGCGGCCCTGGAGCAGCATTTCGGCGATATCGCGCAAACTCAGCCAGAGCTGTTGGCGCACCATCATGCCGAAGCGAAGGCGCCGACTAAAGCCGCCATGTACTGGCTCGCGGCGGGACGCAACAACTCGCGTCGCGGGGCCCATGTCGAGGCGGCGCGGTTGCTCGATCGGGCCCTGGCCGCAATCGGCGAACTTCCCGAAGAGCCTTCCTCTCTCCGACTGGAGCTCGAGGTACATCTGGCGCTGGTGCCAGTGTTGATGGCGATTCGAATGGCGTCGGAACGCACCCGGGAGGTGGCTCGGCGCGCGATTGGACTATGCGAGGAGTTCGGCACAATAGACCGAGCGCTGCCGGCTCTCTTCGCCGAAGCATCCTACTACTCCTCGTCCGGCGAGATCGAAGCGGCGATGCGGCTGGCTTCTCGGATTGTTCAGATTGGCACCGACATTCGCGACGATGCGACGCTAATGGCCGGACATCGCTTCCTAGGCTCTGGCCTTTTGTGGGTTGGTGATCTTGAGACGGCGCAGTGGCATCTCGATATGGCCCTTTCGACCGCCGGCCGCTCGACGCGCAGTGCGCACCGTCCAGACGCGGATTTCGATCACCATGCCGCCGCTCTCGTTCTTGCAGGTCATTTGAAATTGAGGCGCGGCGCCCTCATCGACGGCTGGCGCCTGCACGACGAGGCGGAGCAGGTGGCGGGCGACACCGGTCATGCACCGGTTGCTCTCGGAGGCGATGACGTCGAACCTGGCTTCCCTTCAGAGAACTACTCGGATCTTCTCCGAGCTATGTGAACAGCGCGACATCGTGCAATGGCGCCATGTCGGCGATTTGTTTACGCGCTGGGGGGCGATGAAAGCCACGAACGAACTGGTCGTCGTTTCCGAGCCGCTTGTGATCGTTGCACGCCACAGGGAGGGTACGTGGCAGCTACAGACGCCGTTCTTCTGGAAACTTGCCGCCGAAATGCTGATCGCTGCCGACGAGTTTACGTTGGCGGCAGAGCTGCTCGGCGAAGCAAGCCAACTCGCGGAAGCTTCCCACCAAAATTGGGTGAAGCCAGAGTTCTATCGGCTTTACGCCATGCTTGCCGAACATCGAGCGGATCCGGGTGGTCTCGCGCCGGAGCACTGGCTCGAACGATCAATCTTGCAAGCGCGCGCATGGCGAGAAATACGCCGAGCTCTGTTCGGCCCGCGATCTCGGCCAGCTCTATGCGGGCAACGGTAAGCCTCAGGCCGCATGCCAGGTTCTAGCGGGAGACCTTGATGGCTTTATCGAAGGAGCCTCTTGCAAAATTCATCGAACGCGGCGAATTTTCCCTGTGTTCGCGGGGCGGAGGGGCCGGCGCTCAGGCCGGCGCGGGCCTGAGCTGCGTGACGCGGAGTATTTGATCGACCGCGAGCGCCACCACGCCGAACATGAGGTGGCATTTGACCTTGATCGCGCCGCGCACGCGCACGGACCGTGCGCCGAATTCATCCTTCAGTCGGGCGTTGACGCGTTCGGCCAGGGTGCGAAAATTAAAAATGACGTCGTCCGGATCGGGCATATGGATGAGTTTCATGCGCTCGACTTCTTTGGCCCATTCGGCCTTGGCTTCGTGCTGGGCGCGAAAGTTGCGATTGATGATCGGCGCATGGCCGAGCGCCTTGCTGTGGTCATGGATGGCGGCGGCGTCGTAGGCCGCATCCATTAGATCGTAGAGATAGGAGACGCGGGCGCCGGTCATGGTCATCAAGGGAATGGCGACCTGACTGTCGTGGACGGAAGCCGAGGTCAGTCCGCAGGAGACCGGGATTTGGCCGCAGGCGACATCCAGATGCAGTTTGTAGCCGATCCAGGTTTCCTTGTAGCCCTTGCTGTTCTTCTTGGAGCCGACATCGCACGCGGTGGGCAGATCGGCGAGCATCTGATCGAGGTTCTGCGTGGTCTGCCGTTCGAGGCGCGTCGGCTCGGGTTTTGGCCGTTCCTCGTCCTTGCGCGGGCGTCCGCGCTTGCGCGTCGGCTGAACGCCATCGGGCGGCGGCGGATCCCCCTTATTGTCGTTCGGCTCCGTCTTGACCGGCTTCTCGCGCGCCTCGATCTCGGTCGCGTCGCGCGCGATCACGCCGACGATGCGCCCGCCGAGCGAGCGCTCGATCAGCGCCGCGTGCATCTTGTCGGGCAGATCGCCCTGCGCAAACTCCGCGAAGGCGCGGGAAAAGGTAGCTTCCGATGGCACTTGCGAGCGTCGTTCCCAACCGAGAATGCGACGCAGCGACTTGTCGACCTCGAGGCGCTCGATCAGAGCGGTGGTGGTAGGAACGCCCAGCACCGCCTTGGCGACGAAAGCCCTGGCGAGGGCGCGGCGATCGCCAGGCGGGCGGCCGGCGCCTCGGGGCGGTTCGGGAACGAAGGCCTCGACAAGGCGACGCAATATGCCGATCGCTTCCTTTTGCATGCGCTGGAACCATTCTCCAGATCGAGCGGGAAGCATTTCGACGCTCATCGCCGGGGTCTCAGGCAGCTCGAGAATGTGGATTGTTCCTCTATCCGCCTCTTCGAGCGGACCGGAATGGCGTTGAGATGGCTTGCTCGCGTGATCGCCTTGGGTGGCCGCTTTCGGCACGATGCTCCTCCCCTTCCACCCCATTGCCGATCACGTCGAGGGTCGTGACGAGCCGCCCGAGCGCTTCGGTCATCGGGTCGACTTCCTCGCGAAGCCAAGGAAACAGATAGCCCTGGATGTGGTTCCAGCGCGCTTTCATAGCGTCGAGAGGATCGTCGGTCATTGCTGTTGCTATGGTTTAGGACGATAGAATCGACACTATACTGAAATATTTCTCACAGTAAAAGCGGAATAATTAAGAATATCGCCTTGACAACCGTCGGGTGGATTCTAAATACATTGCCTCGTTTTGTGAGGGGTTATGAGAGGCGTTCCAAATAATTTTGCAACTGGCTCGAAGATTTCGACGACCTCGTTGTGCGGCAGGTACAAGCCCTCCTCGGCGAGCTGAGCTAGTCGGGAGCGGGCCACAATGGGCAGGGCCGGCACCCGCCCGCCACCTAGACTAAATCGATCTGCCGGCAGTCGGCGCAGACCGCCCTGTAGTCCTGCCGCTCCTTATCCAGACTCGCGCTGCGCGATCGTGCTTGGCCCTTGCGCCCGCGCCAAAGCGCGCGATTTATTTCGCCGCCGGCGCGGCGGCGAGCGGGGCCAGCTTGCGCCGCTGCTGCCGGCTTCGCTTCGGCGCGACGAGAAAGGTCGGCTTTGGCCGCTCCTTCAAATATCGGTGCGCCGCTTCCTCGATCATCCGGTCGGCATTGGTCACGCGCGCGCGCAAATGTCTCAGTTCGAGCAACGATTGGATCAGGAAGATTTCGACGACCCTGCCGATGTTCGCCGTGTCCTCGAATATGTTCCAGGCGTAGGCGCCGTCG
The DNA here is from genome assembly GCA_963758335.1 of uncultured Alphaproteobacteria bacterium. Classification (GTDB taxonomy): domain Bacteria; phylum Pseudomonadota; class Alphaproteobacteria; order Rhizobiales; family Beijerinckiaceae; genus Roseiarcus. Next base: position 603,662 of record CAVWVF010000008.1, read on the forward strand.
CGCTTCCGCTCCAGGCCGATTTCCCGCATCGCGGCAAGGAACGGCGCCCTGTCTTCCGGGTCGATCCTATATTCGATGGTGACCAGTATCGGCCCCTGATCGTCGTCGACCCGCTGGGCGAAGACCGGCGTGCGCCAGTGCAAGGAGGGCGACAGGTCGAGCGCCGCTGCGGTCTGCAGCTTCCAGCGCCGGGTGACGATCATCCCGAGGAACGCCCCGGCGGCGGCGGCGTAGAGGGTTGTCGACAACCCTTCGAGGCTCGCAATCTTGCCCCAGATTGCGCTACCGAGCGTCATCGCGCCGAAAAAGGCCGTCAGAAGGATTGCGAGCCCGCGCCCCCGCACCCACTCCGGAAGCGCGACCTGCGCCGAAACGAACAGCGTCGTCATCATGATGATCCAACTCGCCCCGGCGACGATGCTCGCCGCCGTCGCCAGGACCGGCTCCCTCGCCACCCCGTACATCGCAAGCGCGGCGACCGTGCCGGCGCTCGCCAGAATTGCGAGGCGATCGGGACCGAGGCGCTCCTTCAGCCAATTGAGTCCGAACGATCCGATGATCGACCCCAACCCGATCGTGCCGAAAAGCACGCCGTAGATCGCCGGCCCGTTGTGCAACTGCGTACGCGCGACCAGCGGAAGAAGGGCCCAGTATGCGCTAGCGAACAGGAAGAAGGCGACGGCGCGGATCAGCGTCGCGTCCATTGCGCGGTTGTGGCGAACGTAGCGGAGCCCGGTCCTGACGGCGCTGGCAAGGCGCTCGGCCGGCAGCGTCTCCTGGATCCGCCGCGGCGCGCGCCACCACAGCACTGCAGCGGCAAGCACGAGATTGCCGATACAATAGCACCAGAAAGGAAAATCGATGCTGATCGCGGCGATCGTGAATCCTCCGAGCGCCGGACCGATCGCGCGGCTGAGGTTGTAGCTGGTGTTGTTGATGGCGATGGCGCTGTCGAGATCGTCCTTGGGCACGAGCATCGGCGTGACGAGCAACCACCCGGGCGCAGCGAGCGCGCCGGCTGCTCCCAGGCCGAAGGTTGTCGCGAGAAGGCCGGCGGGCGTCGCCAGACGCAAGGATACGATTGTTGCGAACACGATGGCGATGGCGCTGACCGCGAGTTGCGCACCGAGAAGCAGGCGCCGCGCATCCACGATGTCCGCCAATGCGCCGGCAGGCAAGGTGAGCAGGAACATCGGCAAGGAGGTCGCGATCTGGACCGCCGACACCATCATCGGGTCGGGATTGAGGCTGGTCATCAGCCAGCTGGTCGAGGTGTCGAACATCGCAATGCCGACGTTCGACACGGAGCTCGCAATCAGGATGACGGTAAAGGCCAGATTTCCAAAGACGCCCCAACGCGATCCCGCGCTCGCGGACGGGTCCGACCTTATGATGGACTCGCTGGACAAGTCGGCTCCGCCGGGCCGCCGGTCGGGCGGCGCTCGAGACGGTAGATGGCGGAGGAGGCCATGAGATTCAAGGCGAGACCCGACCCTGAGCGCCCAAGGTCGCTTCCGCGCTCACCGCAGGTGGCGGGCGGCGCACGCGCATCTATATACCGCGCAAGCGACCTAGACTAATTTGTCCGGGCCTGGGCGCCGGGCAGGCTCTGTCACGCAGGCCAGGGTCTTTTGGGGAGGCGTGGTCCATGCGCTTGAAGACGATGATCGCTATAACGCTCGCGGCGAGTTTAGCCGCAAGGCTTTCGACGCCTTCGAGGGCCGAAGCGTCCATGGAGGTCCAAATGGCCGATAACTCTGCTGCAGAATTCGCGTCCCAGACGGATGGGGAGGCGTTTCTGTCGGACACTCTTCCCGCTGCGACCGCCGCCAATCCCAAGTATCGCACGCCCGCCACAGACTACGATAGGCGCTGGCTGATCAGAACGATCGCGTTCCCGCGAGCCGAAGGCGGTGGCGTCGTCGTGTCGTTCGATGAATCGGCCGACGACTATCGCCATGGCGCGCTCGTCTCTCAGGGAACGCACCAAGCCCAGTTCGCGGTCGACGACGTCACGATTTCCCCCGAAACGACCGACGATGAATCCGAAAAAGGCGAAAAGGCGCTGGGCGTTTTGTTCCAATGCGTCGGCGCGGCTTGCATCCACGCTGTTTGGGACGGAAAGCCTTCGCTCAGCGCCAGAACCGATATCTATGTTCAGGACGCGAACCAACGAGACAGAGTCCTTTCTGCTTTTCGGGCCTTACAGGAGAAGGGGATTGCTCGGTAGCCGTTCGCCATGCTCTCGCTTTCGCGGAGGAATCCTTGTCGTTCGCCACACTGATGGTGTGCATGCGGGTGGGTCGCCCGAACGCGGGCCTGCTGGCGGTTGCTCGGGATGTTGCCGCGCGCTTCGGCTCGACGGTCATCGGAATCGCCGCCAAGCAGATCTCGACGCACGCCGCGTGCATCAGGGGCGCAGGGCCCTGCGAGCCCCACCAGCACGATCTGCGCAAATTCGCAGAGCTTGCCGCGGCCGCCGAAGACGAGTTTCGTAAGGCTTTGGCGAGCCTCGACAAGCTCGAGTGGCGCACGCAGATGACCTTTGGCCCGACCTACGAGCACGTCGTCAAAGAAGCGCGCATCGCAGACCTCGTCATCGCCCCCATTGATGGCCACGACAAATTCCTCTCGCCGTCCGGCCAGGCCGAGATCGGCGATCTCCTCAAATCTCTCGGCCGGCCCGTGCTTGCGGCGCCCTCCGAAGCGACCGGCCTCGGGTTTGATCAGGCGCTCGTCTCCTGGAAGGAAACGCGGGAGACGCGCCGGGCTGTGGCGGATGCATTGCCGTTGCTGAAGGCGACGAAGCGCGTCGACGTCATTGAAATCGTCGAGGCCTCGGCGATCGAGGATTCCCGGCGGCGTCTCGGGGACGTCGGCGATTGGCTGGCGCGGCACGGCGTCGAGGCAAATTGCTCGGCCGAGGTCGCTCGCGGCTCCGATTGCGCCCGCCTGACAGCGATGGCCGAGGATTTGCGAACCGACCTTGTCGTCGCGGGCGCTTTCAGCCACGGCCGACTGCACGAATGGGCGTTCGGCGATACTCGAGATCTTCTCTCGCGCGTGCGTCGTTGCGTCCTAGCGTCGCGCTGACAGGACGACAGAGGCCGCAAAAAGGGCATGGAGCAGTCTTCCCCGCAAGGCTTATCGCCGAATCGAAAGACCTGGCTTGGCGCCTTCGCCCACCCGGCTTTCGCGGTCATGTGGGCGGCGGGCACGATCGCCCTCGTCGGCATCGCGATGTACGACACCGCGTCGGGTTGGTTGATGACCACGCTCGACCTGAATCCGTTCGACGTTTCACTGGTGCACACCGCGGCGAACCTGCCGATGTTCCTGTTCACGCTTCCCGCGGGGGCCATCGCTGACATCGTCGACCCCCGGCGGCTCATTCTGGCGGTGTCGTGCGCAGTTGCGGCGGGGCTCGCCGTCTTCGCCGGGCTGGTCTCGTTCGACCTTGCCTCTCCGGCCCTGTTGCTCCTGACGACCTTCCTGCTCAGCGCCGCCTGGGCGCTGAACTTGCCGGCCTGGTTGTCGATCCTTCCGAGCCTGGTCCCGAAATCCGACCTGCCCGAAGCGATCGCCGCCAACGGCGTCGCCTACAACCTGAGCCGCACGGTCGGCCCCGCCCTCGGCGGCTTCGCGATCGTCAACTTCGGGATGTCAACTCCGTTCTGGGCGTTCGTCGCCGCCAATCTCGGGGTGATCGCCGCTCTCCTCTGGTTGAGGGCTCCAGGAAAGGAAACAGCTTCCCTGCCGGCGGAGCGCCTGAACAGCGCGGTCCGGGTCGGCCTCAGGCACGCCGCGAACAACCGCCTATTGCGGGCGACGCTCGTGCGCACTTTGGCGATCTATCCCTTCGCAGCCGCCTATTGGGGCCTGCTTCCGCTGATTGCGCGGCGGACCGGTGCAGGGGCCGAACACTACGGCGTGCTGCTGAGCGCAATCAGCGCGGGCGCGATTTTCGGCTCCTTCGGACATCAATTCCTGCGCGACAGGATCAACCTCGACTGGATGGTCGTCCTGGGAACGGTCGGCACCGCGGCGGCTCTCGGCCTGTTCGGCTGGAACCGTGAATTCGCCGTCGTCCTCGCCGCCTGCGTTTGCGCCGGAGCAGCCTGGGTGGTCATTCTGACGAGCCTGTACATGTCCGCGCAGAGCGTTTTGCCTGACTGGGTGCGGGGGCGCGGGCTCGCTGTATTTTTGACGGTGATCTTCGGCGCGGTGACCCTGAGCAGCGCCGCATGGGGTCAGATCGCCGGCATGATCGGGCTGGGACAAGCCCTGCTTGTGGCGGCGGCCGGCATTCTTGCCGGCATTCCGCTCTCCTGGCCGTGGAAACTGCAGCGAGCCGAGGCTGTCGACCTGTCGCCGTCTCTGCACTGGAGGCGCCCGGAGGCGACTCTGGACATTGCGGACGATCGCGGCCCGGTCCTTGTCAAGATCGAATATTGGATCGACCCCAAGGATCGAGAACGCTTCCTCCGCGCTATCGATGAGCTCGGCCAGGAGCGGAAGCGAGACGGCGCCTTCGCCTGGGGCATCTTCGAGGACATGGGAGAGTTCGGTCGCTTCGAGGAGGGTTACTTGATCGAAATCTTGGCTCGAGCTCATGCATCTGCGCGAACGCGTCACAAACGAAGACCGCGTGCTCGAAGACGAAATCAGCGAGATGCTGATCAGGCCGCCGCACATCGAGTTCCTCGTCGCCGCCGAGCGTCAGCCCTCGCGACGCAGGTGGCGTGACGTCGCGGCAGGAGTGTGAGGCTTTGCGCGTTCTGGTCGTCTACGCCCATCCGCTCGAAACGAGCTTCCTCTCGGCGGCGCATGCGCGAGCGGTCGAAACGCTGCGCGCGGGCGGACACGCGGTCGATGATTGCGATCTCTACGTCGAAAAGTTCGATCCCGTCCTGTCGCCCGACCAGATGCGGAGCTATGTCGACACGAAGCGGAACACGCAGGAGGTCGAGACCTATGTTGAGCGCCTGCGCGCCGCGGAAGCGCTGGTGCTGGTCTTTCCGGTCTGGTTCGACGGCCTGCCCGCGATCATGCAGGGCTATTTCCAGCGCGTGTTCCTGCCGGGCGTCTCCACCGTCATCGACGAAAACGGCTTGTTTCACCCCAATCTCCAAAACCTCAAGCGGATGGCGGCGGTGTGCACGTATGGCGAAAGCCGATCGGATGTGGCGAAAAAGCAGGACCCGGCGCGCCGTTTCGTGCGCGACAACATCGGCGCGCTCATCGACCAGTCTGGCCGATTCGAATATCTCCCCCTCTATGACATGAACTTCTCGACCGCGCCCCGGCGCGCGGCTTTTCTCAGGTGTGTGACGCGCACGTTCGACGCGTGGTAGCGGCGGACTCGCCTCGCCTTGGCGGATTTAGGCAAGCGCCGCCGCCCGAACATCAGCCGCCAGGCCGTCAGACCGTCTACGTCAACCCGGCCGACGACCCGACGAAGCAGTAGGGTTACGGCGGCAGCTCCGCTGCTTCGAGCGCAAAACTCGCCGCGAGATCGCGGCGCGCGACGTCGAGGCCAGCCGTCATTCGATAGCGGCCGCCGGCGATCCGCCAGCGGCGCGCGGCCTCGTCGAAGGTCGCGAGCAGACGCGGGTCGACGGGGATCGTCACCCGACGTTCCTCGCCGGGCGCGAGATCGATGCGGGTCCAACCCGCCAGCCGCAGCGGAATTCCGGCGCCCTCTTGTCCGGACAGATAGAGCTGCGGGGTCGCAGCCCCTGCCCTGAGCCCCGTGTTCCGGACAGTCACGCTCGCCGCCGCTTTGACGCCGTCGACGCTCACCGTGAGGCCGCTGAGCTCGAACGTCGTATAGGACAGTCCGAATCCGAACGGAAACAGCGGCCGCTCGCCGCGCTCAAGAAACCATTTGTAGCCGACCGCGGCGCCTTCGCTGTAGTCGGCGTCAAAAATCCTGCCGTAGCGGCGGCCCCGCCCGAGCGGTCCGTCCGGCGCACCATACGGATCGCCCTGGATCTTGCGATGCGGCAATTGCGCTTCGCTCGCCGGGAACGTGACCGGCAGCCGTCCGGAGGGATTGGCCGCGCCGGAAAGGATCTTTGCGATCGCCTCGCCGCCCTTCTGGCCGGGATACCAGGCTTCGATGACGGCGGCCGTCAGACTGAGCCAGGGCATGAGAACCGGCCCGCCTGTCTCGAGCACGACTGCCGTATGAGAATTGGCCCGTGCGACCCGCTCGATGAGCCTGTCCTGCCCGCCGGGCAGTCTCAAATTCGGCGCGTCGGCCAACTCTGTCAAATACTGGTCGGCGAACACGACCACCGCGTCGGCGCCGGCCGCGGCCCTCGCCGCGCGCGCCGGATTGCGGCCGGCGTCGTAGTCGATGCGCGCGCTCGGGAACTGTCGGCGGATCGCATCCAGCGGCGAAGACGGATCGAAGATCATCGCCCGATCTTTCCCCTCGGGCTGTTTGAGCGCGATCCCGCCGCGCGGGACCACCTGCGACGAGCCGCCGCCGGAGGGAACGCCCCGGTCGGCATGCGCGCCGACCACCAGGATGCGGCGCGCATCCGCCGATAACGGCAGCAGGCTTTCGTTGCGCAAGAGGATCGCGCCTTCTTGTTCGATGGCGAGCGCCGTTGCGTCGCTCGAAGCAAGGTCGGCAGGGTCGGAGGCGATGGCGTCGTCCGCAAGTCCGCAGGCGAAGATCGATGTCAGAATCCGTCGCGCCATGTCGTCGAGACGCGCCGGCGGGATTTCGCCCCTAGCCACCCCGCGCCCAAGGCCAGCGAAAAAGTTCCGCGCATCGAGCTGCTCGCCCAATTCCTGATCGAGGCCGGCGAGAGCGGAGCGGACCGTCGAATGAACGGCGCCCCAGTCGGACATGACGAACCCGGGATAGCGCCAGTCGCCCTTCAGGACCCGATTCAGGAGCCAGTCGTTTTCGCAGGAATAGGCGCGGTTGGCCTGGTTGTAGGCGCACATGACGGCGCCTGGACTGCCTCGTTCAATTCCGATCTCGAAAGCCAAAAGGTCCGACTCGCGCGACGCCGCCGGATTGATCCGGGCGTCGAGAACGACCCGGTCCGTCTCCTGGTCGTTCAAGGCGAAGTGCTTGATCGTCGAAATGATGTGACGGCTCTGCGCTCCGGCGATCGCCGCCCCCGCCATGAGGCCCGCGACCAACGGATCTTCGGAGAAATACTCGAAGCTGCGCCCGCCGCGCGGCTCCCGGATCAGGTTCACCGCGCCCCCGAGCAGGACATTGAAGCCCCTGGCCCTGGCTTCGGCCCCGACCGCTTCGCCTTGCCGCCGCGCTAGCGGAAGGTCCCAGGTCGAAGCCAGCGCGAGATCGGACGGCATGGCCGTCGCGGTGTCGCCGTGCCGGATGTTTCCTGGATTGGCGACGCCGAGTTCGGCGTCGGTCTCCTGCAGCGCGGGGATGCCGAGCCGCGGGATTCCGGACACGTAGCCTGCCGAACCGATCGCGCCTTCCGGTTTCGGTTCGCCACCCCATGGCGCGCCGAGGACGCCATGCACGAGGGACAGTTTCTCAGACTGCGTCATTCGTTCGAGCGCGGCATCTGCGCGGGTGGACGAAACGCCCGTCCGATCCCCACAAGGCGCGCCGGCCGCCGCTGCCGAGGCCGCCAGGCCGGCCACCCATGCCGCAGCGGTCATGAAGCGGCTGTAGCTGGCCATGGCTCAGTCGCGATAGGCGTCGCCCGAGCGGCGAACAAGGTCCAGGAGCAATTGCGTGATCACTACGCGCTCTCCCGCCTGCCGATGCCCACACCCCCGCGCTTTTCTATGAAACGATACGCGGCGCGGAATCAAACGGAGTTTGCACGGCTTCGGAGCGCTTCGGAGCGCGACGACTTTCGCGATGTTGGTTCGCCCCCTCCTTGACCCGAGGTCGAACGGCGGCGTCGAGGCGCCAGGATGGCCAAGACCGCCCTCCGGAGTCAGTCAAGCGGGCGATGCCAGCTCGCCGGCGTGCCGAGGTGTTCGTTCTGCCCCTGACCGACCTGAATCAGCATCGCCTGAATGAAGTCCGGGGCAAGAAAGCGCGCGCAGGCCTCCACGCCGTCGACAAGCGCCAGCATCACCGCCCCTCCTGCGCTCGCCATGACGGCATGATCGCCGGGCGGCAATTTGCGAGAAACCGGCGGCAGGGCGACGTACAGCGCTCGCACGAACTGGAACTGCGCCGGCGTGAGGTCGGTCACAGTCGACACTGCCTTGAACTCGGACACCGGCACGCACTGCGGCAAGTCCTGGCTGAGCCATTTTTCGAAAACGCCGGCGTCGGCGTTTTGTGCATTGGCGCCAGACGCCGAAAGCAATGCGGTCGAAAGGGCCGCGCTAAACAACACTGCCGGTCTCATGACGCCCTCCTTTCGGGCTGCACCAAGTGCGGGCAACCCCCACGCACACGCCCGCCGCAACCGGCTGGCGCGTCTCCGGTCCAGGAAAAGAACGAGTTTCGAAGTTTTTCGTTCCCTCAGCAGTTTTTCGCGCCAGACGCTCAGCGCCAAAAGCCATCCCCCACCTCGCGATGCGGGGCGGGCTTCCGCCGCCCCAACTTATGGCGGCGTTTGTTCAAGGACCTTCTTCGAAGCCTGCGCGGCGTCGATCGGGCGACCGAGACGCCGCCACGTGCGGACGCGGTTGCCGGTGATCAGGGCGTAACCGGGACAATCACCGGCGCTACAACCCCCGGCGGAACATACACGTACACCGGCGGGACATACGCGTACGCCGGAACGCCCTCGTAGACCTCGCCCATCGGAACGCCGTACGGAGTCCAATCAGGCGTCTGGTTTGGCGACCATGGGTGGAGTTGCGCCTGGTCCGCCTCCGCGTTCGCATCGCCGCCGCCCATGGCCCACGCGGCCGTCGGAATGGCGCAGGCGAAGGCGCAGATCGACGCGGCGGAAAGCAGCGTCGTCAATGTCTGCCTCACTGTCGTGATCTCCAATCAACTGTGTCCGCAAGCGGGCCTGGTCCGAAGTCCGCGTGGCGACCTCGTCTATCACAGCCAGTCGAATCTCGCGCTTGACCCATCTTCGGTCTGGCGAAGCAACGTATTCCGAGGTTTTTCGTTCCGCTGCGGTCGCGGGATCGCCACTCGCTCGTATGGCCCAGGTCGCCCCCGCAAGGCGCGGATTGGGAACGAACGCAGCTCTGTGAGCGGCTCCGTAGGCGGGCGGCGGCTCGGCGCCGCCCGCTGTCGTCTCGCGGTTTACGCCCTAAAGGGGCTCGACAGACGCCTGGGAATGTTACGGGCAGACGCGGTTGCCCGCGACGATGTCGCACGACCCGACGGGGGCAGGCCCCGGCGCGACGCGGCTTTCGTAACTGTAGGGGGGCGTGCCGGTCCGCCGGGCGACAGTGTGGCCAACCGCGGCGACCGGTGCACCCACCACGGCTCCGGTCGCGGCGACGGGCGCCGTCGCCAGGGTGCCGGCTGCGGCGAACGGCGCGGCGAACAGGCCGCCTGCCGCGTTGAACGGGGCGGCGACCGCCGGCCCGCCTGGGGCATAGCCATAGGGCCCAGGGCCGTAACCCCACCCATACACCGGAGCCGCGAAGCAGACCCGGTTGCCGGCGATGATCTGGCATTCCCCGCCGGGCGCCGGCACAGGCCCGGTGTGATGGTAACTATAAAGCGGCGCGCCGGTCGCCGAAGGGATAGTGGGGACCTGCGCCGCGGCCGGAATGACGCCGGCGAAGGCGACGATCGATGCGGCGGAGAGTAGCGCCGTCAGTGTGTGTCTCATATTCCTGATCTCCAAGTAGCTTTGTCCGCGGGCGGAGGCCCCGCGGTTGTCCAACTGGGGGATCCTGGTGGGCGCCTGCCCACCCTCCGAAGCCCGCCGGATGGCGGCCCGTCCCCCCGCAACGACGTTATCAACGCCGGAGTGCAACTCCCTGTTCCCGCCCGTGCGCCACTGACTAATCCACCGTAATTCCACCGCTTTGGCGAGCGAGAATGATCGGGAAGCGGGAAGAGAGGAGACGCGACATTCCGCAGATCGGCCGGTTGGCTCCCGATTTCATCGCCGGGATGCGCGACATGCGGGTCGCCCCTCGGCCGAGACCGTAGCGCGGTGTCGCGTCCGGCTTCGATCGAGAATTCCCCGCCCCCCGGAGGCGCCAATTCCGACGCGCGCGTCGTCACGACGCTTATTCCGGCCCGGCTCGAGCGCCTGCCCTGGGGCCGTTTCCATGTCCTCGTCGTCGCAGCGCTCGGCATCACCTGGATCCTCGACGGGCTCGAGGTGACGCTGGCGGGATCGGTCGCCGGCGCCCTGAAACTCAGTCCCGCGCTAAAATTCTCCGACGCCGAGGTCGGCGCCGCCGGGAGCGCCTATCTGTCCGGCGCCGTGCTCGGCGCGCTCTTTTTCGGCTGGCTGACTGACCGGCTCGGGCGAAAGAAGCTGTTCTTCACCACCATCGCCGTCTATCTGACCGCGACCGCGCTCACCGGCCTCGCGTGGAACGGACTGACGTTCTTCCTGTTCCGTTTCCTGACCGGAGCCGGCATCGGCGGCGAATACGCCGCGATCAATTCGACCATCCAGGAACTGATCCCCGCCCGCTATCGCGGCCGGCTCGACCTGATGATCAACGGCAGCTTCTGGGTCGGCGCGGCGCTCGGCGCCCTCGTCGCCGCCGCCCTCCCCAACATGGTCAGCCTCGAACTCGGCTGGCGTCTCGCCTTCCTCACCGGCGCGGCCCTCGGCGTCGTCGTCTTTGCGATGCGCATGTGGATTCCGGAGAGCCCGCGGTGGCTCGCGATCCATGGCCGCGAGGCCGAGGGCGAAGCGGTCGTCGCCGGCATCGAAAAGCGGTTCGTCGACATCGGCGTTCAATTATTTCCGGTCCCCGAGAACGCGGCCATCCGGCTGCGCTCGCGGACGCATACGCCGCTCGCCGAAGTGTTCGACACGCTCATCAACCGCTTCCGGCTGCGCGCCTTCGTCGGCCTGACGCTCATGGCGGCGCAGGCCTTCTTCTACAACGCGATCTTCTTCACCTATGCGCTGGTGCTGACCAAGTTCTACGGCGTGAGCGCGGGCGACGTGGGCTGGTACATCCTGCCCTTCGCCGCCGGCAATTTTCTCGGACCGGTCGTGCTCGGCCCGCTGTTCGACACGCACGGCCGCCGGCTGATGATCTCCGCCACCTACGCACTCTCGGGGCTCCTGCTGGTCGCCGTCGGCGCGCTGTTCGAGCGCGATCTTCTCACCGCCGTCGCGCAGACCGTCGCCTGGATGCTCGTCTTCTTCGTCGCCTCGCCCGCGGCGAGCGCGGCCTATCTCACGGTCAGCGAAACCTTCCCCATCGAAATCCGCGCGCTGACGATCGCCGTCTTCTACGCTCTCGGCACCGGCCTCGGCGGCGTCGCGGCGCCCATCGTATTCGGCAAGCTGATCGAGAGCGGTTCGCGGCAGAGCGTCTTCGCCGGGTACGCCTTCGCCGCCGCGCTGATGTTCGTGGCCTCCTACGTCGCCGCCCGCTTCGCCATCCCGGCCGAACGCAAGCCGCTCGAACAGGTCGCGACGCCCCTCTCCGCCGTTTGACGCCGGGCGGCGGCGATCACTTTCGTGACATGAGCCGGCGTCAGGGAGATGGTGCGTCGACACGTCCTCGGGAGGCCCCATTGACCGTCAATTTCCTACCGATGCTGACCGGGTGCTTCGCCATGCCGGCGGCCGAGAATCCGACGGTTGCGATGGTCGAAGCGGCCTATCGCCACCATGGCGTCGCGGGCGCTACATCAATTGCGAGGTGCCGCCGGAGCTGCTCGCCGACGCGGTCCGCGGCGCCCGCGCGATGGGTTGGGTCGGGTTCAATTGCTCGCTTCCGCACAAGGTGGCTGTGATCGACCATCTGGACGGGCTCGGCGAATCGGCCGCGTTGATCGGCGCGGTCAACACGGTCGTGCGGCGCGGGGACGAGCTCGTCGGAGAGAACACCGACGGCCGCGGATTCGTCGCCGCGGTGCGCACCGTCGTCGAACCGGCCGGCGCGACAGTCGTGAACCGCGGCCGCGACCGGGCGGAGCCGCTGGTCGAGCTTCTAAAGGGCAGGACCAAGACGAAGGCCGAATTCACACCCTGGCCGAAGGCATTCCGCGTGCCGAAGGACGCGGACATCGTCATCAACGCGACCTCGATCGGCCTCTATCCGGACATCGACGGGCGGCTCGATCTCGACGTCGACTCGCTCGCCCCCTCGATGGTCGCGGCCGACCTCATCCCGAACCCGCCTCACACCCTCTTCCTGCGCGGCGCCGCCGAGCGCGGTTGCCGGACGCTGGACGGGCTGGGCATGCTGGTGAACCAGGGCGTGATCGGGATCAAGTACTGGACCGGCGTCGACGCCGATCCCACGGTGATGCGCGCCGAGCTCGCAAGTGTGCTCGGCGTTTAGGCGCGCCGCCGGTCGCCGGGCGAACGCGGGGGGACGGACGCGACTCGGCGGCGGCGTAGGCGGCCCACGGTCGTCGCCAGTCCCGCCCGGAAGAAAATCCAAATTATCCGGAAGGCTTTCCAAGCGCAGCGGAAGGAAAACCAAATTTTCCGGAAGGATTTCCAAACGTTAGTTTTATGTAAAAGCAATGTTTTCAAGGGCTTGCGTCGAACCTCTATTCCATGATCGTCACGATGGCGGTGCTGACGACCTGCGCGACGCCGCCGGCGCTGCGCTGGGCGCTCGCTCGAACGCCGCTGAGACCCGAGGAGAAGGCGCGGCTCGAGAAAGAAGCCTTCGAGGCCAACGGCTTCGTCGCCAATATGGACCGGTTTCTCGTCGCTGCGAGCGATCATCCGAATGGCCGTCTCGCCTCGCGCCTGGTCGGCCTTCTGGCCGGAGCGCGGGGCAAGCCGACCACCGTGCTGCACGTTCAGTCGCACTCCGCCAGGCGCGGTCAGAGCGCAGTCGAGGGCGAAATCGCCTCCGACCTGAGGAGCGCCGCCGATCGGGCGCGCGAATCGCGCATTTCCGATGCGCCGGAAACGCCGATCCGATGCGCCGGAAACGCCGAGCGTCGCCGTGAAGGCGCGAGCGAGCGGACTTGGGGCCGAACAGGCGCTGTCCGAGGAAGCGCCAAAGGGTTACGATTTTCTCCTGATCGGGCTCGATCCCGCTCAGATGCCGGCGGGCGGCTTCAATCCGGAGATCGCAGCCTCCGCCCGTTCGTTCAAGGGACCTGTCGCCGTCTCCGTCGCGCGCGGCGTTCACAAACGCGATCCCCTCGGGGCCCCGCTGAGAATTCTCGCGCTGGTCACCGGCGCGCCAAACGCCCGTCGCGCGGCCGAGGTCGCAATCGAACTGGCGCATGCGTCGGCTTCCGATCTCGAAATTCTTTTCGTTTCTTCGCCGGCCGGCGCGTCGGCTCACCGGGGGCGTCGGCGCGCGCTCGCCAGCAGCAACGAGCAGGCCGCGCTGAAGGAAGTCGTCGAGATCGCAGACCAGCGCAATCAGCCAATTCGAGTGCGGAGCCGCTCCTCGGGCAACTGGCAGGAGGCGATTCTCTCCGAAGCGGCGCGGGCGGGCGCGACGCTCATCGTCCTCGGCGTAACCATTCGACCGAGCGATGCGATGCTGTTCGGCGAAACGGCCAACCATCTGCTCGAGACGAGCCCGCGCTCGCTGTTGTTTGTGGCGAGCTAGCCGGTCGCCGCACAGCGTTCGGCCCGCTAACGCCTTAGGGTTGGACCACCAAAGCCGTCATCGCGAGCAAAGCGATCCACCGGATGAAGGACACAGCCCATCGAGAGATGGGCGTTCTTTAAGAAAGCCTACGGGTCGCGATGACGAATCGCCAGGAGGCCGTCATCGCGAGCGAAGCGAAGCGATCCGCCGGATGAAGGATATAGCCGGTCGAGAGACGGGCGTTCTTTCAAAAAACGCCCTATTGGCGCGGCTTCTGGATCGCCGCGTCGCTTCGCTCCTCGCGATGACGAATCGCGCCACGCGCTAATAACCGTCGCCGGAAGCGTCTGCGTAGGCGGGCGCGAGGTTGACGGTTACTCCGGCGGCGACGCCGCAGCCGAGCGTAACAGCGACCAGCAGGGCCAACAGCCTGTTCAGGTCGCCCCGCTTCGTTTCTCCAACCCCGATCGGCGGATGGATCTCAACCTGGACGCCGAACGATGGGCTCGGGTCCTCGGGAGCGTGCCGCCTATCGCCGACCCCGCTCCCGCGCTCCGTGGCGCTCAACGAAGGCTGACGCCGATCATCGACCATCCCCGGGGTTCCTCCCGCCTTGGCCGAGAAACAATGTCGACCTGGGGACCGGCGTTCCATCGATTCGGTGCGATCCGTCAAGGCGAAACCGCGAAGGCGGCTCGAAGGCGGCGAGGCCCAAGCCGATGATCGACGGGACCTCGCAGCGCGCCGCCCGCGGGGAATTTCACCGCCATGCCTAAAAAAATCGCCAATGCGTGCGTAAGCCTGCCCCACGCGAAACTTTCGCCCCCACGCGTCCGTAGCCGGTGTGAGCGCCGCTCTTTGCGGAGACCATCGCCATGGCGTCCGTCCCCTCGACATCCTCGGCGCGGCCGGTCGCCGTCCCGCGCGTCGTCGTCCGGCATTCGGCTCTGGTGCGCGTCTGCCATTGGGTCAACGCGCTCTGCTTCCTCATGCTGCTGATGAGCGGGCTGCAGATCTTCAACGCCCGTCCGGCGCTGAGCTGGGGCGCGGCGACCCAATTCAAGCACCCGTTCTTCTCCTTCTCGGCCCGCGAGAGCCCCGACGGCGACCTGTCCGGCGTGACGACGCTGTTCGGGCGATCGTTCGACACGACCGGTCTATTCGGCGCCTCGCCGGGCCCCGACGGCGAGATGGAGGAGCGCGGATTTCCGTCCTGGGCGACGCTCCCGGCCGAACAGGATCTGGCGATGGGAAGGCGCTGGCACTTCTTCTTCGCCTGGCTGCTCGTCCTCAACGGGCTCGTCTATGTCGCCAACCTCCTCATCGGGCGCCATCTCGGCGATCTCCTGCCGACCACCGCCGATCTCAGGGCGATCCCGCGCACAGTCCTCGATCACGCGCGCCTGCGCTTTCCCAAGGGGGACGCGGCGCTCCGCTACAACGTGCTGCAGAAGCTCGCTTATCTCGGCGTCGTGGTCGCCTTTCCCGTGCTCGTGCTGGCGGGGCTGACGATGTCGCCGGCAATGGACGCCGCCTTTCCCTGGCTGGTTCCGCTGTTCCACGGACGCCAGTCGGCGCGGACCGTGCATTTCGTCCTGGCGGCCGGCCTCGTCGCCTTCGTCGCCGTGCATATCGTGATGGTGCTGCTGTCCGGCGTCTTCAACAACATGCGCTCGATGATCACTGGCCGCTACCGCATTCCGGAGGAGACAAGATGAGCCGGGCCCTTCTCGTGAGCCGCCGCTCGATCCTGCGCGGCCTTGCGGCGGCCGGGCTCATGCCGCTTTCCGGATGCAGCCTCGATTCGCGCTCGCCCCGGGTGATGAACGTCCTCGACAGGGCCGAGGTCCTGACCGAAGCGGCGCAGCGCGTCCTGCTCGCGCCGCGCCTCGCGCTCGCGCGCGAGTATCCGCCCGGCGCGATCACCCGGTATTTCAAGCCGAACGGCTCGATCGATCCGGACGATCCGGGCTATGTCACCCTGCGCCAAAGCGGGTTCGCCGACTGGAGGCTCGAGGTCGGCGGCCTCGTCGAACGCCCGATGAAGCTCTCGCTCGCGGACCTGCGCGCGCTGCCGTCGCGCTCGCAGATCACCCGCCACGACTGCGTCGAGGGCTGGAGCTGCATCGGCCAGTGGAAAGGCGCAAAGCTCTCCGCGCTGCTCACGGCGGCGGGGCTGAAGCCGCAGGCGCGGTTGATCGCCTTCTTCTGCGCCAACTCACTCGACGACCCGCCCGACGACAATGACCGTTATTACGAGACGATCGACCTCGTCGACGCCTTTCATCCGCAGACCATCCTCGCCTACGAGATGAACTACGCCCCGCTCTCGGTCGAGCACGGCGCGCCGCTGAGGCTCAGGCTCGAGCGCCAGCTCGGCTACAAGATGGCCAAATACGTCATGCGGATCGAGGCGATCGCAAGCTTCGCCGGGCTCGGGCTCGGCCGCGGCGGCTACTGGGAAGATCGCGGCTACGAGTGGTACGCCGGGATTTGAACCCGGCCCAATCGCGAACCTCCTTAGATTCTTACCTGAGGGATCATAGACAAGACGAGTCGAACATTGTCATTGGGGCGCGGCGCGATCAAGCTGCAGCCAAGAGATCGACGACGCGTTGGATGGCGGTGTCGGCGCGGTGATAGGCGGCTTCGAGCCGGCTGTCTGGACGGTGTTGCGGGTCCGGCCGGTGATGGAAGCGGCTGTTGGCGAGGGGGCCGCACAGGCGCTTGTGGAAGAAGAGGAAGAGGAGGGCGACTTGGACGCCCTTGGGTGAGAGCCGGTAGGCGTAGCGCGAGCCGTCGCGCTCGATCAGGCCGTGTCCCTTGAGCTTGCGCAAGTCGTAGCGGAGCTGGTTCAGGCGGTAGGTCTTCTCAGAGAGGTCGAAGGTGTCGAGGACGGCTTGATGGATCTGCCGGGCCGTCCAGCCGCCGATCTGAGGACCGCCATGCAGGAGGACCTCGAACAGGCGGATGATGCGCGGCTCGTGGATCTTGAGGCCGGGATAACGCACCGCGCCGATAGTGATCGGATGGGCGAGGCGCTGCAGCAGCGGGAAATCGACATGCACGTTGAGCCACTCGGCCTGGAAGCCGGCGAAGCGATCAGTGATCAGCTGGAAGGTGGTCCGCACCGCATCGAGATGGTCGAGCCCCTTAAGCAGGCCGAAGTCGGTGAGGTTGTTGGAGCACAGTTCGTTGCGCAGGAACGTCGCGAACTTCTCGTATTGCTTGAGGAAGGCATTCTTGAAGTAGGCCCGGTAGACATGATGGCCGTGGGCAATGCGCTCGATCACGCCGGCAAGCTTGCCGCGGTGGCGGCGGGACAGGCGGGTGCCGAAGATCGTCGCCATTTTGTCGGCGGTCAGCCGCCACAGGGCGAGTTCACAACTGCGCTCGAACAGCTTGTGGATCGGGAAGTTCCGCTTGAAGATGAAGTTGCGGCAATACTCGATCTGCGTGATGGCATAGAAGCGCGACAGGTTGATCGCTTTGCGCTCCTTGGCGGAGAATTTCGGCCCGACGATCAGAGTCCAGTAGTCGAGCCGCTCGCGAATGATCTGCGGGCTCAGCCGGTCGGCGGCAGCCTGCAGCGCGGCGAGATCGTCCACCGCCAGGAAGTCGTTGTCGGTCTTGCGGAAGCCGATCTGCGCCCGGGCAAGTTCCTGTTCGATGAAGCTGTGGCCATTGAGGTAATAGGTGGTCTGGAACGGAAAGAACGAGGCTACCCGGATCACCATCGGCCCGCGCACTTCGTCGCGGATGTAGAAGTAATAATGCGTGAAGCGGCTGCGCTGGTGCGCCAGGATGCGGTAGTTCGGGTCGGCGGTGGGATACTTCGGTACCGTGATGCGGAAGGTTGAACCCTGCTCCATGCTCTTGAAGATGAAGTAGACGCCGTAGCGATCGGCCCTGCTCATGCGGCGCAGCCTAGCGCAGCCAGGGCAGCACGTGGTCTTCCTTGCGCACTCCCTTCTCGGCCCATTCAATCGGAAGCCCATGATTGTGGGCATAGGCTTCGACCCAGTTCTGGTAATCCGCGGTGCGGCGGCTCAACACCTCCTTATCCACCGCCGCAACGCCGACGACCTGACGAAAGAAGTGCACCACCTGCTCGGGCCGCGACAGGGCGCTCAGATAACCGTGAATGACAATCCGGTCGAAGCAGTGATAGACGAAGACCAAGAAGTCACCGAACAGCTTGGTGAACAAATCCATGGCAGCCCCCTCGGTACCCGGCAGGGTTCGAAAGGCGATCCGGCGTCGACCGGGCAAACAGATGGTGGAGGGGAAGAGCTTTCGCCTCGCCGACGAGGTCCGCTACATCCAGCGCCGGGCTGCTGACCGCCATGGGCGCGTCGTCACTGTTGGTCAGCTTGTCCTGTTGTCTACCGAAACCGGCGACGCCTGGCTGCTCGACCCGTCCGATCAACTCGCCGCAAGGCTGGCCCGCGACGGCGACCCCGAACCCGTCCACATCGAAGAAAACGATACCTCCTTCGTCATCGATTGGAAGGGCAACTATCGCATCGAGGGACCCGCCTTCATCTATTCCGATCGCCAGACCCGGCGCGTCTCAACCATCCTCGGATACCCCACGCACCTGCTCGCGCCACCGTCCTGAAATTTCAAATCTCTTTGGCTAGATTCTTACCTGAGGGATCATAGACAAGACGAGTCGAACATTGTCATTGAGGCGCGGCGCGATCAAGCTGCAGCCAAGAGATCGACGACGCGTTGGATGGCGGTGTCGGCGCGGTGATAGGCGGCTTCGAGCCGGCTGTCTGGACGGTGTTGCGGGTCCGGCCGGTGATGGAAGCGGCTGTTGGCGAGGGGGCCGCACAGGCGCTTGTGGAAGAAGAGGAAGAGGAGGGCGACTTGGACGCCCTTGGGTGAGAGCCGGTAGGCGTAGCGCGAGCCGTCGCGCTCGATCAGGCCGTGTCCCTTGAGCTTGCGCAAGTCGTAGCGGAGCTGGTTCAGGCGGTAGGTCTTCTCAGAGAGGTCGAAGGTGTCGAGGACGGCCTGATGGATCTGCCGGGCCGTCCAGCCGCCGATCTGAGGACCGCCATGCAGGAGGACCTCGAACAGGCGGATGATGCGCGGCTCGTGGATCTTGAGGCCGGGATAACGCACCGCGCCGATCGTGATCGGATGGGCGAGGCGCTGCAGCAGCGGGAAATCGACATGCACGTTGAGCCACTCGGCCTGGAAGCCGGCGAAGCGATCAGTGATCAGCTGGAAGGTGGTCCGCACGGCATCGAGATGGTCGAGCCCCTTGCGCAGGCCGAAGTCGGCGAGATTGTTGGAGACCAATTCGTTGCGCAGAAAGGTCAGGAACTTCTCATACTGTTTGAGGAAGCCGCTCTTGAAGTAGGCGCGGAAGACATGATGGCCGTGCTCGATCTGGTCGATGACGGTGGCCAGCTTGCCGTGCATCCGGCGACTGACCCGCTTGCCGAAGATCGTGGCGATCTTGTCAGCACTGAGCCGCCACAGGCCGAGTTCGCAGCTGCGCTCGAATAGCTTGTGGATGGGAAAGCGACGCCTGAAGATGAAGTTGCGGCAGTACTCGATCTGGGAGATGGCGTAGAAGCGTGACAGGTTGAGCTTGGCGCGCTCCTTCTTTGAGAATTTCGGTCCGATGATCAGGGTCCAGTAGTCGAGGCGGCGGCGGATGATCTCTGGGCTCAGCCGGTCGGCCGATGCCTGCAGCGCCGCGACGTCGTCGACGGCGAGGAAAGCGTTGTCGGTCTTACGGAAGCCGATCTGCGCCCGGGCAAGTTCCTGTTCGATGAAGCTGTGGCCATTGAGGTAATCGGTGGTCTGGAACGGAAAGAACGAGGCTACCCGGATCACCATCGGCCCGAGCCCTTCGTCGCGGATGTAGAAGTAATAATGCGTGAAGCGGCTGCGCTGGTGCGCCAGGATGCGGTAGTTCGGGTCGGCGGTGGGATACTTCGGTACCGTGATGCGGAAGGTTGAACCCTGCTCCATGCTCTTGAAGATGAAGTAGACGCCGTAGCGATTGGCCCTGCTCATGCGGCGCAGCCAGGGCAGCACGTGGTCTTCCTTGCGCACTCCCTTCTCGGCCCATTCAATCGGAAGCCCATGATTGTGGGCATAGGCTTCGACCCAGTTCTGGTAATCGGCGGTGCGGCGGCTCAGCACCTCCTTATCCACCGCCGCAACGCCGACGACCTGACGAAAGAAGTGCACCACCTGCTCGGGCCGCGACAGGGCGCTCAGATAACCGTGAATGACAATGCGATCGAAGCAGTGATAAACAAAAACCAAGAGATTGCCGAACAGCTGGATGAAGGCGTCCATGGCAAGCCCCGCGATGCCCCGAAAAGCGCGGCGCGCAAGCAACCGCGGCTCAGGCCGCTACGGCGAAGGCCAACGCCTGGTCGATGGTGCAAGCTTCCACCTAGCCGACGAGATCCGCTACATCCAGCGCCGCGCCGCCGATCACGATGGCCGCGTCGTCACCATCGGTGAACTTGTGCTATTCTCCAGCGAAACCGGCGATGCATGGCTCATCGACCGCGACGACCGTCTCGCGCTCCGCCGCGGCAGCCAGGGCGACCCTGAACCGTTCCACATCGAAGAAACCGACACTTCCTTTGCGATCGACTGGAAGGGACACTACCGCATCGAAGGTCCAGCCTTCGTCTACACGGATCGCGACTCCGGCCGCATTACAACCGTGCTCGGTTACCCGACTGACCTGCTCGCGCCGCAAGAATGATCGGAAAATTTCAAATATGTTTGGCTAGTCGCCCGAGTCATTCAAAATGAGGGGTAGAGCCTCTTGAGCTTCACGCGGGCGTCGTCTGTGGTGAATTGCCAGTTGGCCTTTGCGTGATGCTTGTTGCGATGGTCCTCCCAGGCGGCGACTTGTTTTTCGAGGGTCGGCTTGTCCGGAATGCGGCGGCTCAGACATTGGCTCGTCAGGACGCCGAGTTCGGATTCGGCCATGTCGAGCCAACTTCCGTGTTTGGGGGTGTAGTGCCATTCGAACCGTTTGGCGAGGCGGCGCGCTTCTGGCGCGGGAAAGGCCGCGTAGAGCGAGGCGGGCGTGTGCGTGCTCAGATTGTCTTGGACCAGCCTGATCTGTTCGGCGTCGGGAAAATGCACGTCGGACAGTTCCTTGAGCACCTGCGCGTAATCGGCGGCGGCGTGGCGGTCGGTGACCTTGACGCGGCGCCAGCCCTCCAGCGGCGCGAAAATCATGAATATATTGGCTACGCCGTTTCGCTCGTATTCGTAATCGTGCCGGACGGCTCGTCCGGGTGTGGCCGGAATCGGAGCGCGCGTCTCGACGATCAACTGCTTGGAGGATTCATCCAGACAGACGAGGGGGCGATCGGAATCGCGCGGCTTCTGGTAAGTTTCCAGCACGTCTTCCATGGCGGCGACGAAGCCGGCGTTGGCGTCCGGCGGAATCACCCATTGCCGATTGCGGTGGGGCTTGAGGACGTTTTTTTTAGAGTCCTTCCGATCGTGTTGTCGCTGGCCTTCTCGACGATGTTCAATTCGACGACCTTCTCCTCGAGCAGGCGCAAACTCCAACGCGCGAACCCCTCGGGCGCCGGCGAGCAGGTCAGAGCGAGCAATTTCGCCTCCGCCGCCCCGTCGAAAATCCGCGGCCGGGCGGAGTTCGGATTGTGTTTGCGGGTCAGCGCCGCCGCGATCCCTTCTTCGACCAGTCGACGCCGGGTGCGGCCGATATTGTTGATGCTGGTGTCCAACGCCGCCGAGATCGCGCTGTCGCTCCAACCTTCGCCCGCCTCCGACACGTCCGCCTTCAACAGGATGCGCGCCTTCGTCAGCGACTGCGCCGGATGCTTGCCCGCGCAGATCATCGCCTCCAGCCGTTCGCGCTCCTCGGCGCTCAACTTCACCACATATTTCTTGACCGAAATCTCCCTGCCCGCCACGAATCACCTCCATCGCCGCATCGCCGCGACAGAGATTCAGAAAAACACCACAGATTCAATGACGCTGGCGACTAGCCCTTTTGTCTCTTCATCCCGCGCAAGCCAAAATACCAAGTTCGCTAATCCGGGACTCTACATAATTAACATGACGTAGCGCAGCTATAATTCGGCGTGAGCGCCGGATCGCCTTTCGATCCCTGCCGGGTATCGAGGGGGCTGCCATGGATTTGTTCACCAAGCTGTTCGGTGACTTCTTGGTCTTCGTCTATCACTGCTTCGACCGGATTGTCATTCGCGGCTATCTGACGGCGCTGTCGCGGCCCGAGCTGGTCGTCCACTTCTTCCGTGAGATCGTCGGGGTGGCGGAGGTCAGCAAGGAGGCGCTGAGCCAGCGGACGGCCGATTACCAGAATTGGGTGGAAGCCTACGCGCGCAATCACGCGATCCCGATCGAATGGGCCGAGAAGGGGGTACGCAAGGAGGACCACGTGCTGCGGTGGCTGCGCCGCATGGAGAAGCGCAATGCCTACGGTGTCTACTTCATCTTCAAGAGCATGGAGCAAGGGCCGACCTTCCGCATCAGCCTGCCGAAGTACCCGGCCAAGGACCCGCACTACCGCATCGTCGCGCACCAGCGCAGCCGCTTCACGCATTACTACTTCTATGTCCGCGACGAGGCGCTCGGACCGATGGTTGTGCGGGTGGCTTCCTTCTTCCCTTTCCAGACCGCCTACTATCTCAACGGCCACAGCTTCATCGAGCAGGAGCTGAAGCGGGCGGGGATCGGCTTCCGCAAGGAGGACAACGCTTTCCTCGCCGTCGACGACGTCGCGGCGCTACAGGCATCGGCCGACCGGCTGACGCCTCGACTACTGGACCCTGATCCTCGGACCGAAGTTCTCAAAGAAGGAGCGCGCCAAGCTCAACCTGTCACGCTTCTACGCCATCTCCCAGATCGAGTACTGCCGCAACTTCATCTTCAGGCGTCACTTTCCCATCCACAAGCTATTCGAGCGCAGCTGCGAACTCGGCCTGTGGCGGCTCAGCGCTGACAAGATCGCCACGATCTTCGGCAAGCGGGTCAGTCGCCGGATGCATGGCAAGCTGGCCACGGTCATCGACCAGATCGAGCACGGCCATCATGTCTTCCGCGCCTACTTCAAGAGCGGCTTCCTCAAACAGTATGAGAAGTTCCTGAC
The DNA here is from genome assembly GCA_963758335.1 of uncultured Alphaproteobacteria bacterium. Classification (GTDB taxonomy): domain Bacteria; phylum Pseudomonadota; class Alphaproteobacteria; order Rhizobiales; family Beijerinckiaceae; genus Roseiarcus. The sequence goes on from CAVWVF010000008.1 coordinate 626,442, forward strand.
CTTTCTGCGCAACGAATTGGTCTCCAACAATCTCACCGACTTCGGCCTGCTTAAGGGGCTCGACCATCTCGATGCGGTGCGGACCACCTTCCAGCTGATCACGGATCGCTTCGCCGGCTTCCAGGCCGAGTGGCTCAACGTGCATGTCGATTTCCCGCTGCTGCAGCGCCTCGCCCATCCGATCACCATCGGCGCGGTGCGTTATCCCGGCCTCAAGATCCACGAGCCGCGCATCATCCGCCTGTTCGAGGTCCTCCTGCATGGCGGTCCTCAGATCGGCGGCTGGACGGCCCGGCAGATCCATCAAGCCGTCCTCGACACCTTCGACCTCTCTGAGAAGACCTACCGCCTGAACCAGCTCCGCTACGACTTGCGCAAGCTCAAAGGACACGGCCTGATCGAGCGCGACGGCTCGCGCTACGCCTACCGGCTCTCACCCAAGGGCGTCCAAGTCGCCCTCCTCTTCCTCTTCTTCCACAAGCGCCTGTGCGGCCCCCTCGCCAACAGCCGCTTCCATCACCTGAGCTGGACCCCGGATTTAGGACCATTGGCTAAGGTGTGAAATGTCCTGCTCTGTCGCAACCGATGGAGCGAGAAATGACGAAGTCACGCAAGAAGTTTGATGCGGCGTTCAAGGCGAAGATTGCGCTCGAGGCGTTGCGCGAGGATGCGACGGTTCCGGAACTGGCGAAGCGGCACGGGGTGCATCCGAACCAGATTTATGCCTGGAAGAAGCAGGTTCTCGACAATGCGGCGAGCCTGTTCGCGCGCGGGGCGAGCGGTTCGGGCGATGGCGAGGAGGAGCGCGAACGTGAGACGGCCAAGCTTTACGCCAAGATCGGCCAACTGACGGTCGAACGGGATTTCTTGGCCAGGAGGCCAGGTCGATGAGCGCGCCCGATCGAAGAGCGATGGTCGAACGGCCTGGCAAGGACCTGTCGGTGCGCCGCCAACGCGCGCTTGTGGGCGTGGCGCGCTCGGCGGTCTACCGCCCCAAGCCCGTCGCCCGGGCGGACGATCTGGCAGTGATGCGCCGCATCGACGAACTGCATCTCGAACTTCCGTTCTACGGCTCGCGGCGAATGACCTTCGAACTCAACAAGGAAGGCCGTGGGGTCAACCGCAAGCGAGTGCGGCGGCTGATGCGGGTGATGGGGATCGAAGCGCTGGTTCCACGCCCCGGCACGAGCAAAGCCGCGCCCGGGCGCAAGATATACCCCTACCTGCTGCGCGGCCTGAAGATTGTCGAGCCGAACCACGTGTGGGCGGCCGACGTGACCTACATCCCGATGGCGTGCGGCTTCATCTATCTGGTGGCGATCATCGACTGGGCGAGCCGGGCGGTTCTGGCGTGCGGCTGTCGAACACCAACGATGCGAGCTTCTGCGCGGCGGCGCTGGAGGAGGCGCTGCTTCGGTTCGGAAAGCCGCGGATTTTCAATACCGATCAGGGCTCCACTTTCACCTCCGAGGCTTTCGTCGGCAAGCTCGCGGCGGCCGGCGTCGCGATTTCGATGGACGGACGCGGCCGTTTCATGGACAACATTTTCATCGAACGGCTGTGGCGCTCGATCAAGTATGAAGAAGTGCATCTGAAAGCCTACGCCGATGGCCGCGAGGCGCGGGCCGGCATCAGTTCCTGGATGACCTTTTACAATTTTCGGCGCCCGCACCAGGCGATGAACAATCTGATGCCGATGGCGGTGTGGCGCGCCGGCATGGACAAAATCGAGGCGGCGGCGAGGGCTGTGGATATGCCGCTTCGCTTGGACAACGCAAACGCGTTGCCCACATACCCACAGCAGAAGCAGAAGCAGAAGCAGAAGCAGAAGCAGAAGCAGCAAGAAGCGGCTTGATTCTTGAAGGACAAGGGCAGGCGAGATTACACCTTAAATCCATCCCCTCGTGGTCCCACGAATGGGGTCCAGTTCAACCGGCCGGACCCGCAACACCGTCCAGACAGCCGGCTCGAAGCCGCCTATCACCGCGCCGACACCGCCATCCAACGCGTCGTCGATCTCTTGGCTGCAGCTTGATCGCCCCGCGCCTCAATGACAATGTTCGACTCGTCTTGTCTATGATCCCTCAGGTAAGACTAGCCAAAGAGATTTGAAATTTCAGGACGGTGGCGCGAGCAGGTGCGTGGGGTATCCGAGGATGGTTGAGACGCGCCGGGTCTGGCGATCGGAATAGATGAAGGCGGGTCCCTCGATGCGATAGTTGCCCTTCCAATCGATGACGAAGGAGGTATCGTTTTCTTCGATGTGGACGGGTTCGGGGTCGCCGTCGCGGGCCAGCCTTGCGGCGAGTTGATCGGACGGGTCGAGCAGCCAGGCGTCGCCGGTTTCGGTAGACAACAGGACAAGCTGACCAACAGTGACGACGCGCCCATGGCGGTCAGCAGCCCGGCGCTGGATGTAGCGGACCTCGTCGGCGAGGCGAAAGCTCTTCCCCTCCACCATCTGTTTGCCCGGTCGACGCCGGATCGCCTTTCGAACCCTGCCGGGTACCGAGGGGGCTGCCATGGATTTGTTCACCAAGCTGTTCGGTGACTTCTTGGTCTTCGTCTATCACTGCTTCGACCGGATTGTCATTCACGGTTATCTGAGCGCCCTGTCGCGGCCCGAGCAGGTGGTGCACTTCTTTCGTCAGGTCGTCGGCGTTGCGGCGGTGGATAAGGAGGTGTTGAGCCGCCGCACCGCGGATTACCAGAACTGGGTCGAAGCCTATGCCCACAATCATGGGCTTCCGATTGAATGGGCCGAGAAGGGAGTGCGCAAGGAAGACCACGTGCTGCCCTGGCTGCGCTAGGCTGCGCCGCATGAGCAGGGCCGATCGCTACGGCGTCTACTTCATCTTCAAGAGCATGGAGCAGGGTTCAACCTTCCGCATCACGGTACCGAAGTATCCCACCGCCGACCCGAACTACCGCATCCTGGCGCACCAGCGCAGCCGCTTCACGCATTATTACTTCTACATCCGCGACGAAGTGCGCGGGCCGATGGTGATCCGGGTAGCCTCGTTCTTTCCGTTCCAGACCACCTATTACCTCAATGGCCACAGCTTCATCGAACAGGAACTTGCCCGGGCGCAGATCGGCTTCCGCAAGACCGACAACGACTTCCTGGCGGTGGACGATCTCGCCGCGCTGCAGGCTGCCGCCGACCGGCTGAGCCCGCAGATCATTCGCGAGCGGCTCGACTACTGGACTCTGATCGTCGGGCCGAAATTCTCCGCCAAGGAGCGCAAAGCGATCAACCTGTCGCGCTTCTATGCCATCACGCAGATCGAGTATTGCCGCAACTTCATCTTCAAGCGGAACTTCCCGATCCACAAGCTGTTCGAGCGCAGTTGTGAACTCGCCCTGTGGCGGCTGACCGCCGACAAAATGGCGACGATCTTCGGCACCCGCCTGTCCCGCCGCCACCGCGGCAAGCTTGCCGGCGTGATCGAGCGCATTGCCCACGGCCATCATGTCTACCGGGCCTACTTCAAGAATGCCTTCCTCAAGCAATACGAGAAGTTCGCGACGTTCCTGCGCAACGAACTGTGCTCCAACAACCTCACCGACTTCGGCCTGCTTAAGGGGCTCGACCATCTCGATGCGGTGCGGACCACCTTCCAGCTGATCACTGATCGCTTCGCCGGCTTCCAGGCCGAGTGGCTCAACGTGCATGTCGATTTCCCGCTGCTGCAGCGCCTCGCCCATCCGATCACTATCTGCGCGGTGCGTTATCCCGGCCTCAAGATCCACGAGCCGCGCATCATCCGCCTGTTCGAGGTCCTCCTGCATGGCGGTCCTCAGATCGGCGGCTGGACGGCCCGGCAGATCCATCAAGCCGTCCTCGACACCTTCGACCTCTCTGAGAAGACCTACCGCCTGAACCAGCTCCGCTACGACTTGCGCAAGCTCAAGGGACACGGCCTGATCGAGCGCGACGGCTCGCGCTACGCCTACCGGCTCTCACCCAAGGGCGTCCAAGTCGCCCTCCTCTTCCTCTTCTTCCACAAGCGCCTGTGCGGCCCCCTCGCCAACAGCCGCTTCCATCACCGGCCGGACCCGCAACACCGTCCAGACAGCCGGCTCGAAGCCGCCTATCACCGCGCCGACACCGCCATCCAACGCGTCGTCGATCTCTTGGCTGCAGCTTGATCGCGCCGCGCCCCAATGACAATGTTCAACTCGTCTTGTCGATGATCCCTCAGGTAAGAATCTAACACGCGCAGGGCGCGATCGCGAAGCGTGTTGCGTCGCATGGCAAACGGCGGATTGCGCCTTTGGGCTAATCTGCCTTACACAACCTCACTAGCCTCGATACCGCAGCGCTTCGATCAGCAGCGCGAAGGCGGGCGAATGTTGCCGCCGGCTCGGGTAGTAGAGGTGGTAGCCTGAGAAGGCGGGGCGCCAGTCGGCGAGCACCCGGATGAGCCGGCCCTCAGCAAGATGGCTCTGCACTTGGTCCTCGGGGAGATACGCCAGGCCGAATCCGGCCAAAGCGGCGTTCAGCCTGAGGGCGATATCGTTGAACACCAGCTGCCCCTCGACCCGGACCTTCAGCTCTCGCCCGCCTTTTTCGAATTCCCATGCGTAGAGCCCGCCATAAGTCGGCAGGCGGATGTTGATGCAGTCGTGGGCGGTCAGATCCTGCGGGGTTTGCGGGGCCTTGCGTCTGGCGAAATAGGAAGGCGCGCCGACGACCGCCATGCGCATGTCCGGTCCGATGCGCACGGCGATCATGTCCTTGGCCACCTGCTCGCCGAGGCGGACCCCGGCGTCGAAACGCTCCGCGACGATGTCGGTGAGGCCATAGTCGACGACGATCTCTACCTTGATGTCGGGGTAGTCCGGCAACAGCTTCGCCAAGGCCGGCCAGAGGACCGTCTCGGCCGGGTGCTCGCCCGCCGTTATCCGAACGGTCCCGGCCGGTTTCTCGCGCAGTTCGCTCAGCGCCGCCAGTTCGGCGTCGATCTCGTCGAGCCGCGGGCCGACGCTGCGAAGCAGGCGTTCGCCCGCTGCGGTCGGGGCGACGCTGCGCGTGGTGCGGGCCAACAGCCGGAGCCCGAGGCGCGCCTCGAGCCCGCGGATCGTGTGGCTCAGCGCCGACTGCGACACGCCGAGTTTCGCCGCCGCCCTGGTGAAGCTCCGCTCCCTCGCCACAGCGAGGAACGCGAGGACGTCGTTCAGGTTTCCGGAAGCATTCATGAATGCAACTCATGGGCCCATGCGCGTTCTACCACCTAATCGGGCGTCCTCGCGCGCTCTAAATTCCTGAGCGCGAGACGGCGGCGAGGCGTGGTCGCCAGCGGGCTCGCCGCCCTGGCAAATCGGAGGGAAGGAAGAATGGAGATTAAACGAAGCGGTTCGCAGCCGTCGGCCAAGGGACCGGCGGACTGGTTCACTGGCGCGGTGCGCATCGACCCTTTGTTCCCGGCGACGGCGCCGGCCCGCGCGGCCGGCAATGCGGTCACCTTCGAGCCCGGCGCCCGCACAGCATGGCACACGCATCCGCTCGGCCAGATCCTCATCGTCACGGCAGGCTGCGGTCGCGTGCAACGCCAAGGCGGCCTAGTCGAGGAGATCAGGCCGGGCGACGTGGTCTGGTTCGAGCCCGGCGAGAAGCACTGGCACGGCGCCTCCCCGACTACGGCGATGACCCACATCGCCATTCAGGAGGCGCTCGACGGCAAGGCCGTCGACTGGCTGGAGAAGGTCAGCGACGAGCAATACGGGGCCTGACCCTCGCGACCACGAACAAGGAGAATAGCGATGCAGAAGCGCCAACTTGGTAAGAGCGGCCTGGAAGTCTCGGCCCTCGGGCTCGGCTGTATGGGGATGAGCTTTTCCTACGGCCCTCCCGCCGACAAGCAGGAGATGATCTCGCTCATCCGCACAGCGGTGGATCGGGGCGTCAAGTTCTTCGACACGGCCGAAGTCTATGGCCCGTTCACCAACGAGGAGCTGGTCGGCGAAGCCCTCGCGCCGGTGCGCGACAAAGTGGCAATCGCCACCAAGTTCGGATTCGCGCTCGATCCCAAGGGCGGGCCGGGCTGGGCTGGACTGAACAGCCGGCCGGAGCACATCAAAGCGGTCGCCGAGGCCTCGCTCAAGCGATTGCGAACCGATGTGATCGACCTCTTCTACCAGCATCGGGTCGATCCGGACGTGCCGATCGAGGAGGTGGCTGGGGCGGTCAAGGACCTGATCCGCGCGGGCAAGGTGAAGCACTTCGGCCTCTCCGAGGCCGGCGTCCGGACGATCCGTCGCGCCCACGCCGTCCAGCCGGTTACCGCGGTGCAGAACGAATATTCGCTGTGGACGCGCAAGCACGAAGCGGAAGCGTTTCCCGCGCTCGAAGAACTCGGGATCGGCCTCGTCGCATACAGCCCGCTCGGCAAGGGGTTCCTGACGGGCAAAATCGACGCCGGCACGACCTTCGACAGCACGGACTTCCGCAACAAGTTGCCGCGCTTCACGCCCGAGGCGCGCAAGGCGAACCAGGCGCTGGTCGATCTCATCGGCAGGATCGCCGCGAAGAAGAACGCGACCCCCGCCCAGATCGCGCTCGCCTGGGTCCTTGCGCAGAAGCCGTGGATCGTGCCGATCCCCGGCACGACCAAGCTCAATCGCCTGGAGGAGAACATCGGCGCGGCGACGATAGAGCTGACGGCGGACGATCTCCGCGAGATCGAGCGCGCCGCTTCCAAGATCGAAGTGCAGGGGGCGCGGTACCCCGAAGCGCTCGAGCAATTGACCGGTCGATGACCGCCTGTAGCCGCGCTCGCTGAGCGCGGCGGACGCGGTCAACGACGTCAACGACCGCGTCTACAAAGGCCGCGGCCGACGCGGTCAACGACCGCGTCTACAAACGCCCAGGAGGCCAGACCCATGAGCAACGCCATCGAAGGCAAAGTCGTCGCCATCACGGGCGCGAGCAGCGGGCTCGGCGAAGCGGCCGCCCGGCTTCTGTCTGCCGAGGGCGCAAGCGTCGTGCTGGGCGCACGGCGCATCGATCGTATCCAGTCCTTGGCGGGCGCGCTGAGCGCCCTGGGCGGCAAGGCGCTCGCCGTCGTGACCGACGTCACCTGCTACGACGACGTCAAGAGATTGGTCGACGCGGCGGTCGAGACCTACGGGCGCATCGACGTCATGATCAACAACGCCGGCCTGATGCCGCACTCGCCCCTCGAGGGCCTCAAGATCGACGACTGGAACCGGACGATCGACGTCAACATCAAGGGGGTGCTGTACGGCATCGGCGCGGCGCTGCCGCATATGAAGCGGCAGAAAGCCGGGCACATCATCAATGTCTCCTCCGTGGCCGGCCATAAGGTCACCTACGCAGGCGCGGTCTATGCCGCGACCAAGCATGCGGTGCGAGCGCTGTCCGAAGGGCTGCGCATCGAAGTGAAGCCCTACAACATTCGCACGACCATTATTCGCCGGGCGCGGTCGCCACGGAGCTGCCGGACTCGATCACCGAGCCGGACGTCGCCGAGAACATCCACAACTTCTATGAGGCGTTCGCGATCCCCGCCAACTCTTTCGCGCGGGCGGTCGCCTTCGCCATCAGCCAGCCGGAAGAGGTCGACGTCAATGAGATCTTGTTCCGGCCCACCCGCCAGGAGCTGTAGGCGTGCTCGGAGGATAAGGTCGTGCGCATTGGCGTTCTGGGTTCGGGTTTGATGGGCGGCAAGCTCGGAACAATCTTCGCGCGCGCAGGGCACGAGGTCGTGTTCAGCTACGCGCGCAGCGAGGGGAAGCTCAAGAGGCTCGCGCGGGAGGCGGGTGGAAACGCCCGCGCCGGCGCGCCTGGCGAAGCGGCGAAGCACGCGGATGCCCTCATGCTCGCCGTGCATTGGTCGCGATTCGAGGACGTGCTGAGTGAGACGGGCGACCTCACGGGCAAGGTCATCGTGAGCTGCTCGTTGCCGATGAACGCGGAGAACACCGAACTCGTCGTCGCCCATATGTCGTCGGGCGCGGAGGAGCTGGCGAAGATGGTCCCCAAGGCTCGGGTGGTCTCAGCCTTCAACACCGTGCCGAGCGAAGTGCTGTTCGGCGTGTTCGAAGCGCGACAAAAGGCGCCGAGGCCCAGCCTCGTCTATTGCGGGGACGATTCCGGCAGCAAGGCGGTCGCCGCCGAGCTCATCCGCGACGCGGGTTTCGATCCGGTGGATGCCGGACCCTTGCGGATCGCCCGCTTGACCGAGCCTTTCGCGCTGCTCGTCGCCGAGCTGGCGTATGAGGGCGACGGCGGCCCGGAACTGGCGTACCGGTTCGAGCGATTCGAACATTCAGCCGGATGAGAATATCGGCGCGGGCGGGCGACGCCGATCGCCAGGAGGAGGCTCAGGCGTCAGCCTCCCGCCCGGGCCGCCGCAGTGAGTTGTTTGACGAGTTCCGAGCTGATTTCAGTCGTCGGGGCCAACCCATGCGCCCGTTCAAAATGACGAAGAGCGCGCCGGGTGGCGCCGTCTTCGGCGCCGTCGGGCTTGACCGCGTATCCGAGCTTCGCGAGCGCGATCCGGGCGGCGCGGATGAGACGCGATCCGTCGTCGACGGGCTTGCCGCGCAAAAGCGCGCCGATCTCATCGGGCGCGCGCGCGCCGGACTGCCGTTCGCCGGGGTCCGGGCCGCGGGGCGCCGACGGCGCCGGGGATAGGCGCTCTTTGTCCTGCGCAGCGGGCGCAATGGCGGACGTCGTATCAGGCGAAGGCGTTTGGGTCGCGCGCGATCGCCCGGCCGCGGGGGGCGCGGCGGCCGGGGCCGTATTCGGCGCAGAGACGAGAGTCGGGGGCGCATGCGGGGCGACCGGCTCGACGGCCGCCGAAGCCGGGGCCGCATTCGCGGAAACCGGCAGGGGATCGGGAGTCGCCGGGCCGAACAGCGGCCCCGGATGCCGGCCGACCTGCATGAGAAGCGCATTGCCGCCGATTCCCCCGACGAGCGCCGCCAGGCCTGCGCCGAGGTAAATCCACCTGGGCGCGGCCACGATCCGTTCCCTCAGGAGGCGCGCGGTCCCGCGGCCCGCCGGCCCCAGCAAAGGCGCAGAATTGCGAATGCGTGTGAGGGCTTCAATCAAGCGTCGTTTCCACAAGACTTGGTCCGCAAACGGCCGAAAAGGGCTTTATTCCAACCTTCCCAGAGCGGACGACCGGGCGGCGACCCGCGACGGAACAGACTTCGATTCGGATCCTTCGCGCCGAAGGTTCCGTCAAGATAGCGACGTCTGGTTAACCCATTGCTAACAAAACCGCGCGCCGACGGATTCATTTGCCGTCCGCGGTTCATCTCGCCGGAAGGATCCCGAGCAAGAAGTCGGTCCTTGAGAAGCCGCAATCGCTCACGACCGGCTTCCCACCCCGGCGCCGCGCGCGAATTCCCCCAGGCGCCCCGCAAGATCGGCAAAATTCTGGCGCATCTGCTCGAGCCCGAAGCCGACGGCGAACAGGCGCTCGACCTCGCCGGTTGAAAGCGGGCGCGTCAAACCCTCGCTGCGAAGCGCGGCGACCTCGGCGTCGAAGGCCTTGAGCGCCGCCTCCACCGGCTCGAGCGACGGCGCATCGCGGCCATGAGCGAGCGCGGTTGCGCTCAGAAGCAAAAATTCGCTCGCGGCTGCGCCCACGGGCTGAAGCGGCGGACCGAGACGCCGCGCAATGGCGCCAGTGAGCGGCTCGGCCGCCGCGCGCCCGAGGATGACGAGATCGTGTCTGAGCCTCAGCACGGTTCGCGAAAGCGGCGCCGCATCCGGTTCGCGCGCGTAGGGGACCATGCGCTCGCGCCGCGCCTCGGCCGCAATCGCCTGAAGCGCGGTCACCGCCTGGCCCAGATCGCCTTGGCGACCCAAAATTTCGGCGGCGTCAATTTTTTGCGTGAACCCCGAGAGCAGCATCGGGACGAGATCCGCCATTTGTCTGAGAATTTTGGCCGCCGCCTCCAGTCCCAGTCCGTGCGCTCGTTCGGGGAAGACCAGCACGGAGACGGCGATCGCGACGAGGCCGCCGAGGGCGACCTCCAAGACGCGCGTGACCGCCGACACGATGGGGCTCTCGCCGAGCTCTCCTCCGATCAGGAGCACGATCACGGCGGAAAACGGCGCCACCCGAAAGCTCGGATTGATCGCCGCCGCAAGCGCCAACGGGGCGATCGCAAGCGCGAGAACGAGAGCCTGCGCGACCGCGCTCGCATGGGGAATGAGCACGCCGATCGCGGCGGCGTAAATGGCCCCGCCGAGAGTCCCGATCATGTATTCGATCGTCGCTCGAACCGATCCGCCGACGCTCACCTGTGTGACGACCACGGCGGTCAGCACCGTCCATAGTCCGTGAAACGGAAAGGCGAAAAACTCGACGATAGCGAAAGCCAGCAGGGCGGCGACCGTCATGCGCAGGCAGAAGCGCAATTGGGGTCTCAAGGCGCGGACCCGACCGCGAGCCAAGCGCCAGATGGCCAAAGGATCCATGCGCGAATGTCCCCCGGCCGCTGCGATCATTCAAGGGGCGCGCTTTGTCCGACGCGGGTGGTTGTTGGCGCCGCCCTCCTTGCGGCCGTCCGGGGAAAACTATCGGCGACTGCGACGCTTCACACGACATTTAGACCAAGATGCTCCTCCATGGGCGCAAAGTCGCGGTCGTCGTGGAGCAACGAATGGCGATGTTCGATGCAGAACGTGCCGATGATAATGTCGGCGGTCTTGCGGATCGTTACGCCCAAATCCCGCAACTTGCGATAGTTGCGGGCTGCGCAGGGAGCAAGATCGGGATTCAGGAGCGGCACGACCGCATAAGAACGCAATCCGCGTTCAATGCGCATGGCGTGGGCCTCGTCCCTGGCGCCCTGGAGGACTTCGAGCAGAATGAGATCGCCGACCAGCAGCGGTTCCCGCGCGGCCGCGGCTTCCAGCTTGGCGGTCGCCTGCGTTCGATGGCCGCGCAGATGCGAGATCCAGACGGAGCTGTCGACGAGAATCACCGTCGGCCCGGCGAACGGCGCTGACGCATCTCATCGGCGCTGACGCATCTCATCGAGGTCGCCTTCCCAACCCAACCCCTTGAGGTCCGCCAACGCCGCGGCCTGCCTGCGCACCCGAACCAGGAGCCGCAAGCCCTCCTCGACCGTCGCTCGCTTGGTCGGCAACCCCGCCGCCGCCATGGCCTCGGACAACAACTCATCGTCGATTTCGATGTTGGTCCGCATCGCAGCTGGTCCCGGTGATGTGTATACATTTGTACCTTTATACACATATGGCCGCTGGCGCAACCAACTTGATCAGGACCGGCGTCGGGCGGTCAAATGGATGACCGGGCACACGCCCAATCTTCCGGCCGGGTTCGAAGGCGTCCGACACGCCGGGCTGCCCGAGGAGTGAGCGCCGAGCGCCTCCAGCCACGCATTCGCACGCAGATCAACCGACCTCGTCCTGAGGCGCCGCGAAGCGGCCTCGAAGGACGGTCCAGGGGATGCGGACGGGAGCGAGCCTATCGGACGGCGCCAAGGCGCCGTATCGTCGCCGCGGCGCCCTTCGTCACGGAGCCAAAAAATTGAACGGCGCAACGATCGACATCCTCCAATGCGCGCCAACGCCGGGAGCGCCTCGAAATCCCCGCGCATATAGGCTTCCTTCTTGGCGTGCGACCACCCCTTGATCCGCCGCCCCGCGGCGACCGCATCGGCGATCCTTTCGTAATGCTCGGCGAAGACCAGGGTCACGGGGGGGGGGGGCGCGTGGAGGTGTAGCAGCCCGTGATCAGCCCTTGCGCGTGCTCGCTCACTCGCTCGTCCACCGAGCGCCGCGTGATCCCCGTATAGGAGCTGCGTCCGAGGCGGGGTCCGACGAGGAACGCCTAACCAAAGCGTCCTTCGAGGCCTCTTGCTGCGTCCTCATGCGACGGGCAGAATAGCACAAATGCGGGCGGGAGACGCGCGTTTTGATGGAGAGCGGGCAAGCGTCATTTCAATCGTAGAAAACCGCCCTCGTCCTGAGGCGCCTCTTGCGCCCGTGATGCGCGTCGATGGCGGGATCGATCAGATCGCTCCGTAAGCCCCGGAGCCGCGACAGCGTGCGATCCTCGGCGGCGCCGGCGAGCCGGCTGTAGCCGACCACGTCCGCGACCAGAATCGCCGCGATCTTCCGCGTTCCCGCCATGGCGCGCATCGTCAAGCGCACCGGCGACGGCAGCCTCATCGAGTTCCGCGGCGTGGTGGATGCCGTGCGCTGCGCGATCGAAGTGAAGAACGGGCTCATCGAACGCAATGCGGGCGTGCCGGAAGAGCGCCGCATCGAGTTCCGGGTGGGCATTCACCTCGGGGATGTCGCGGAGGAGAGCGACGGTGATCTGATGGGCGACGGCGTCAACATCGCCGCGCGCCTTGAAGGCATTTGCGAGCCCGGAGCGATCTGTCTGTCCGAGGACGCCTATCGCCAGGTGAAAGGGCGGCTCCATCTCGCTGTCCGCGACCTCGGGCATCAAAACCTCAAGAATATCGCCGAGCCGATCCGCGTCTATTCACTTGACGTCGGCGCGCCCGCCCACGCGAAGCCCGCGCCGGCCCCGGCGCCCAAGAAATTCGCCCCGCCGCGCCTCTCGATCGTCGTCTTGCCGTTCGCCAATATCGGAGGCGATCCCGAGCAGGAGCATTTCGTCGACGGGGTCACGGAGAGCCTCACCACCGACCTTTCACGAATACGTGGCGCGGTGGTGATCGCCCGGAATACGGCCTTCACGTACAAAGGCAAGCCGCTCGACGTGAAGACGATTGGGCGCGAATTGAACGTCCGCTATGTCCTCGAGGGCAGCGTTCAGCGCGCCGGCACCCGCATGCGCGTCAACGTGCAACTCATCGACGCTGAGACGGGCAATCATCTGTGGGCCGAGCGGTTCGACAAGCCGCTCGCCGATCTCTTCGACATGCAGGACGAAATCGCCGCGCGCCTGGTTGCGCGAGCGCGCAACTTTTTCGATCGCGCGCTCGCCATCGATCCCGACAATGTCGACGCGCTCATCGAATCGGCGCGCGCGGACGTGCGCGAGGGCGTATATGCCTTTGTGACCGATCCCAGGGCGGCCTTCGCGGCGGCCGAAGTGAAGCTAACCAAAGCTTTGTCGTCGGTTCCGGACCATGCGCATGGCCATGTGTGGTTGGGACTTGTCGACATATTGACCAACCGCGTTGCGGAGGGCATCGCCGAATGTGAACATGCGCTGGCGCTGGATCGAAATCTCGCCGCCGCACATTCAATTACCGGAAGAGGTAAGGTTTATATCGGTCGCGCCGAAGAAATTCCGTGAGCTTATAACTGCGAAGCTCCACCTCGGCAGTTTGGAGACCGGCCTTGACTGCGGAATGCGGAAGGAGACCGGCGGCTTTTCCGCCGCCATCGACTTCGTCGGCGCGGAGACTACCGCCGGTTTCGGCCTCGCTTTGCTGCGCAAGGGAGGGCGCATGTATGTCGTCGGCCTGTTCGGCGGCTCGATCGAAATTCCGCTCCCCACGCTGCCGCTTCGCGCCGTCGGCGTTATAGGCGTGGCCGTCGGCTCGCTGCCGGAGTTGCGGGAATTGCTCGCTCTCGCCCGCGAGGGCCGACTGAAAGCGGTCCCGCTCGAGCTGCGACCGCTCGACGCGGCTCAGCAGTCGCTGGACGACCTCCGCGCCGGCCGCGTTCGCGGCCGCGTCGTCCTCACGCCGTAGCTCGAGAGGACGGGCTTTCTCCCAACCGCGGCCGCCTGCGAGGGGCCGCTTCCGCGCGTCTGCCCTGTCCGACATCCGTCGACGACGAGCCGAGCAACCGCAACTCAACTTCCGCTTCAATAATCATACGCATCAGCCTGAAAAGTCATGAAACATTGATGATAATCGGAAGAAAACCGACATTAATGTCGCACTGAAAGAACGCCAAAGAACATACTGAGAAAACAAAAGAACGCGCCTGGATAGCGCCGCGCCGCCCCCTTCAAAGCGACAGAAAAAGGCGCCTAACGTCCTGAAATCGCTTGGCCGCGGACAAAACCCGGCGCCCTACCAGCGGATCAGCGCCGCGCCCCAGGTGAAGCCGCCGCCCATCCCCTGGATCATGACGAGGTCGCCTCGTCTGATCCGCCCGTCCTTGACGGCGACGGCGAGCGCGAGCGGGATCGAGGCGGCGGAGGTGTTGCCGTGCAGGTCGACGGTGACGACCACCCTGTCTCCCGGAATGCCGAGCTTCTCCGCCGTGGCGTCGATGATGCGGCGGTTGGCCTGATGCGGCACGAACCAGTTGATCGCGTCGGCGGAGACCCCTGCGTCGACGAGGCAGCCCTGGATGACGTCCGCCATCATGCCGACGGCGAAGCGGTACACCTCCTTGCCCTCCATGCGCAGGCAGCCGACCGTCTTCGTCGTCGAGGGGCCGCCGTCGACATAGAGCTTGGCGCGGTGGCGCCCGTCCGACCTGAGCCGCGCGGCGATCACGCCAGGCTGCTCGGCCGAGCCGTCGCTCTCCCGCGCTTCCAGCACGATCGCGCCCGCCCCGTCGCCGAACAGCACGCAAGTCGAGCGGTCGCTCCAGTCGAGGATGCGGGAGAACGTCTCCGCCCCGATCACCAGCGCCCGCTTGTGCGACCCTGAGATGAGGAACTTGTCCGCCGTCGCGATGGCGTAGACGAAGCCGGTGCAGACCGCCTGCAGGTCGAACGCCGCGCCCTCGACGATGCCCAGATTTGCCTGGACCTGGGTGGCGACCGCGGGAAAGGTCAAGTCGGGCGTCGAGGTCGCCACGATGACGAGGTCGATGTCGGCGGCCGCGAGGCCTGCGTAGCACAGCGCCGCCTCCCCCGCCCGTGTCGCCAGGGTCGAGGTGGTCTCGCCCTCGCCCGCCACGTAGCGCTGTTTGATGCCGGTCCGCTGTTGGATCCAGGCGTCCGACGTGTCGACGGACCGCGCGAGTTCGTCATTGGTCACAATGCGGGCCGGAAGGGCGGCGCCGACGCCGCGCACGCAGGAACGAAGAATGGCTGTCATGGGGTTCCGGTTCAGGGCTCGGCGGCCTGCGAGGGGGCGGCGGCCGGGCGGTCCGCGTTGGCGAAATCGATCATGTCACGAATCTTGGCGAGCAGTTCCTGGCGGACCATGTCGTAGCCCAGCTCGATGGCGCCGGCGTAGCTGTCGGCGTCGGCGCCGCCATGGGCCTTGATGACGACGCCGTCAAGCCCGAGAAACACGCCCCCGCTCGCCCGCGGGCTCATTTTTTCGCGCAACGCCGTCAAGGCCTTGCGGGCGAACAGGAAGCCGATGCGCGACATGAGGCTGTGGCCCATCGCGTCGCGCACGTACTGGCCGACCTGTCTGGCGGTGCCCTCGGCGGTCTTCAGCGCGATGTTGCCGGTGAAGCCCTCGGTGACGAACACGTCGACCGCGCCCTTGCCGAGATCGTCGCCCTCGACGAACCCCTGATAGCGCATGTTGGGCAGATTGGCGTCGCGCAGGATCCGGCCCGCCGCCTTGACCTGCTCGAGGCCCTTGATCTCCTCGACCCCGATATTGAGGAGCCCGATCGTCGGGCTGTCGATGTCGAACACGATGCGCGCCATCGCCGCGCCCATCACCGCAAGATCGACGAGATGCTGTTCGTCGCCGCCGATCGTCGCCCCGACGTCGAGGACGATCAATTCGCCCCGCAGCGTCGGCCACAGCGCCGCGATCGCCGGCCGATCGATCGGCGCCATCGTGTGCAGGCAAAACTTCGCCATCGCCATGAGGGCGCCGGTGTTGCCGGCCGAGACGGCGCAGTCGGCTTCCCGGCTCTTGACCGCCTCGATCGCCTGCCACATCGACGACACCCGCCTCCCCGTCCGCAGGGCCTGGCTCGGCTTGTCGGTCATCTTGACCGCGACGCTGGCGTGAAAGACGCGCGACCGTTCGGCGAGTTTGGGACGCGCGGCGAGCAGCGGGGCCACCGCGGCCTCGTCGCCATAGATCAAAAAGCGGAGATCCGGCCGGCGCTCGAGCGCGATCGCCGCGCCGGGCACGACGACGGTGGGGCCGCTGTCGCCCCCCATCGCGTCAAGCGCTATGCGGATGTCGCTCGCCATTCCCTCGTCCGAACGCGCCCCGGCCCTGCCGGTGCGGCGCCCGGCGCGCCGGGACAATAGCGTCTCCGCCGCGCAAGGCAACGCCGATCAAGCCGGGGAGCGGCCTCCATTCCACGGAAAATCGCCTTGACGGGCCGAACCATGGCGTTTCTGTTGCCCTTCTGTGAACCAACGCCTAGTCCCTCGGGAGGAACCGCCATGGGAGGCTTCGCCGAATACGGGGACTATGACGCGCTGGGCCTCGCCGAACTCGTCGGCAAGGGCGCGGTTCATCCGCGCGAACTGGTCGAGGCGGCGATCGCGCGTATCGAGGCGGCCAATCCCAGGCTCAACGCCGTCGTGACCAAGCTCTACGACATGGCGCGTTCTCAGGCCGACGCGCCCGTCTCGGGGCGGTTCGCCGGAACTCCCTTTCTGCTGAAGGACCTCGGCGCATCGCTCGCTTCGGCGCCGACGAGCCAGGGCAATCGCCGGCTCAAGACTCTCCCCCGAGCCTATGACGACGAACTGGTCAGACGCTACCGACGCGGGGCTCATCGTCATCGGCAAGACCAATACGCCCGAGTTCGGCCTCGCTCCGGTGACGGAGCCCGAAGCGTTCGGGCCGGCGCACAATCCGTATGATCTGTCTCGGACGCCGGGCGGATCCAGCGGCGGGTCGGCCGCGGCGGTGGCGGCGCGGCTGACGCCGATGGCGCACGCCACCGACGGCGGAGGCTCGATCCGCGTTCCAGCCTCCTGCTGCGGCCTCGTCGGCCTCAAGCCGACACGCGGGAGGACGCCTTCCGGCCCTGAACGCGGCGAAGCCTGGCGCGGATTTTCGATCGCCCACGCGGTCACCCGATCGGTGCGCGACAGCGCCGCCCTGCTCGACGACGCCACGCAAGGCGCCGAGGTCGGCGCGCCCTACGCCATCGCGCCGCCCGCGCGGCCCTACCTGGACGAAGTCTCGACGCCGCCGGGCAGACTGCGCATTGCCGTGACGACCAAACCATTCCTCGCCCGGTCGGTCGATTCGGAATGCGTGAGGGGCGTCGAATCGACCGCGTCCCTCTTGCGCGAGCTCGGGCATGAGGTCGAGGAAGCCGAGCCGCCGATCGACCGCGACCCGTGGCTGATGGCCTATCTGACCATCCTCGCCGGCGAGACAGGCGCGGACGTCGAGGAGACCGGCCGCCTGCTCGGCAGCAAGGTCGGCGCGCGCGATGTCGAGCGCCCGACCGCCGTGATCGGCCTGCTCGGACGATCCTGGAGCGCGACCGACTATGCGCTCGCGGCGCGTTATCTGCAAAAATGGGCAAGAGGCGCTGGAGCATTCTTCGAGCGCTATGACGTCCTGCTGACGCCAACTCTCGCCTCGCCGCCCATTCCGATCGGCGCGCTTCAGCCGACGGCGGCCGAGAAGGTCGCGCTGTCCGCGATCGTCGGGCTCGGCGCCGGGTGGCTCATGCGCGCCAGCGGGCTGGTGCGGACGCTCGCCGAAAAGTCCTTCGGGTTCTTTCCCTATACCGCGCTCTTCAACGTGAACGGACAGCCTGCGGTCTCCCTGCCGCTGCATTGGGGCGAGGCGGGCCTGCCCGTCGGAATGCAGTTCGCCGCCCGCTGGGGCGACGAGGCGACGCTCTTTCGCCTCAGCGCGCAGTTGGAGAAAGCCCGCCCCTGGATCGGGCGGGCGCCTGGCGGATTTTGAGCGCCGGACCGTCCGGGCGCTCAGCCGGGCTTTTTATGCGCTCGGGAGGCGAGCGCCGAGAATGGCGAGACGCTCGCCTCGGGCTCTTGCGGCGATTCGAACGAGACGCCCGGCTTGCGCGGATAGGGATCGAGGCCGAGGGCGAAGAACTCCGCCGCCAGCGCGCCGAGATCGATCTTGCCGTCGACGATCGGATCGGGTTCGCCCTCCTCCGTCATCGAGAACGTCTGCGGCTCCGCAGCCGCTCTGCGCGCCGCCCCATCGTCGGCGCGCGGAGCGAAGCGGAGGTCGATCTCCTCGTCGATTGTCGCGGGAAAGGGTTCGAGCGATACGACGCAGACCTGGGTCAGTTCGGCGTGAACCGCGCCGGTCACCCGGACGCCGCCGCTCCCCGAACGCATGAGCGCCAGCGAGGCGCCGAGCGCCTCGATTGAGGGCAGCTTCAGGAAGGCCGCCAGCGCTTTGCGCTCCGCGGCGTTGGCTTCGATCGTGACCGTCTGGCCTTCCTTCGGCAGCGAGTCGACCCGCACCACCCGGCTGAAGGGTTGTTCGTGCATTTTATCCTCCGGATGCGATCGGGCCTTCCGGGAAGCGAAAGCGGCCGGTCGCGAAGGTTTCGAGCGGCGTCTCGGCCACCGCCGCGGCGACGGCGGCGACGTAATCGGCGAGAGCGCCGGCCCGTGGCGCGCCGTTCGGCGCCCCATAGACATTGCGCGCGAGCGCCGCCTCCAGATCTGGCCGCGACCCCGAATCGAGTGCGGCGGCGTAGGCGGCGTTCCGGCCGTAAAACGCCTCCTTGATCGCCTTCAGTCGCTTCGAGACCGTCACGTCGCTCAACGCCATCTCGCGCAACGTATCGTCGAAATGGAGAAAGACGCTGTTGACGAGATCCTGCGCTATGTCGTGTCCGAGGCCGCCGATTGCAACGAGCCGTCGCAGGACCAGCCCGACATGCAGAGTCAGGAGCTCGAATCGCCCGTCGATCCGGTCGGGCGCGCCAAGCAATTCGTACAGATCCGGCCTGCGGGCGGCCGCCACGATCTCGCCGCGAAGTTGCTCGATGAGGGCTTTGCTGGCGCGCCGCGCGCGCCACCGGGCGAAAACCATCAGACGCGCCTTGACCGGCCGCAGCATATTCCTGCGGCGTCTTGCATTTGTTCAGCCGCCCGGGTTAGGCATCCGCGGTCGAACTGGCAAGCAAAAAAGGCTCGACGAGCGGAGAGGTTGAATGGGTAGAAAGCCGGGAGGCTATATTCGCGCCGCGCGTGGATTCGCGCTCGCCGGGGCTTTGGCGTTGGGGACGGCGCTCGGCGGATGCCTCGGATATGACGGCGACTTCGATCGCGGCTATCAGGTCGATCAGGAAACGCTGTCGCAGATCAAAATCGGCTCCACGACCAAAGAGCAGGCCCTGGCCACGCTGGGAACCCCTTCGACGACCTCGACCGTCGGCGGCGACGCTTGGTACTACATCGGCCAGAAGATGCATCAGGCTCTCGCGTTCATGCCCGTCCAGACGACCGACCAGCACGTGCTGGCGATCTATTTCGACAAGGGCGGCAAGGTCTCGCGCATCGCCAACTACGGCATGCAGGACGGCAAGGTGTTCGACTACGTCTCCCGCACCACCCCGACCGGCGGCCAGGAGCCCGACTTCTTGCGCAACATCATGGCCGGACTTTTCCGGTTCAGCTAGTCTAGCTACGGCGCCTCGCCGGCGCCGCCAGGACGTTTTTAACGGCGCCAACGAGCTGACGGACCGTCCGGCTCGCTGAGGCCTCTCCGACAAGGGTCGGGCAGTTTCTATTCCGCAGGCTGTACCTCGCTGCGCCCGTGCACCTCGCTCGGTTCGGCTGGCGAGACGTGGGCGAATTTCGCGAAGCCCAACAGCATGACTGCGACGCCGAAGTAGCCGAGCGCAACCACAGGCGATTGGCCAAACCCGATTTCCTCGCCGTGGATGAATCCGAAGAAAGTGAGGATTGCGCCGGCGAGCGCAAACCAGCCGGCCTTGTTGAGTTGGCGTTCGATAATGAAGACTGTTACCGCGCCCAAGATGATGCCGGCGAGGGTCGCGCCGCCGCCGAACGTCGCAAGGCCATGATAGAGCACGCCGGCGTTGCCGAGCTTGTCGAAGCCGACGGCGGCGGCGTTGGTCCCTGCGGCACCGAGCGCGCTGTCGATCATGGTTTTGCCCCAGGCCGCGATCTGCGGCAGCATCGCCAGAATAATCGCCGGCGCGTGACTCTTCGGGGTCTCCTGAAAGGCCTGGGAGCCGATCAGCATGCCGATGTAGAGCAGGATCGGCAGGATCGCGACCACCGGGATCAGGCTGCTGACCAGCGCGGCGATGCCGAGCCACGTCAGCACCAGAACCATCACGCCGGTTGCGGCCGAATAGCCGATGCGACCGCCCATCGCCTTCCAGCCCGGATGGCCGATATAGACGGCATTGATGAACGGGTTGCCGAGAAGGCAGCCGATCAGGCTGACGACGCCGTCGGCGGTCAGCACCTGCGTCGTCGGAAACGAATCGCCGGCCGCAGCGGCGCTCTCGACGTTGTCCATTGCTTCGACGAGATCGTAAATGCCGAAGGGAATCGCGGTGACAAGGATGACGCCGAGCCACCTGAAGCCGGAAAAAACGTGCCCCACGGCGGGCAGTGGAAACGAGAAGCCGAAATGCGATACGGCGTCGCCGACCGCCGTCAGGGTCAGGCCGCCATAGCCGAGCCCGAAGATATTCGACCCCCAGGCGATGATCGTGCCTGCCGCAATGGCGATCAAGCCGCCGGGCACGCCTTGATAGTAGCGCGCGCCGCCGAACCAATTGGCGAGAATGACGGCGAAGCAGACGAGGCCGATCAGGGGGGTCTCGAATATCAAGAGCCCCGGCCGCATGGAAATGAAGGTGATGGAAATGCCGGCAAGGGAGCCGAGCAGCGCCGCCCGCGGCGTGATCCTGCGGATCACCGGCGCAATGAACCCGCCGGCCATGAGCACGAAGCTCTGGACAAACACCCAGGTCAGGCCGGCCTCCCACGCCTGCACCGGGTCGTTGGTCTTGGCCAGAATGGGAAGCATGACCACAAAGGTGACGACGAACATGTGCGGCACGCTGATGCCGGACGGCAATGCGCACACGTCGGTTCGGCCGGTTCTCCTTGCGACCCGATAAGCGAGGTAGGCGTAATACGCCGTACTGAGGAACAGCATCAGCCCCGTGGCGGGGAGAATCCGGCCGAATACGAGAGAGTTGGGCATCTTCAGCACGAACCGAAGGAGCCCGGTCAGGACGAGGACATTGACCAGAATATTCGTCCCGAACCCGAAGAAGGCGTTCCAATCGCCGGGAACCCAAAGCCGCTCCCGGCGTCCTGCGCTAATGGCCGAATTTTGCATCGCTCCGCTCCTTTTGTCCTGCGCTCAGTTGGGGCCGTTCAACCCGCCCAGCGCCGCGATCACTCCGTCAGAGTTCGACACCCAGCCGAAGATTCCTCCTTGAGCCTTGATCATCTTCAGGCCCATGGCGTGGAATTCGGGAAAGTAGGAGCCGACGCAGTCTTCGAGGACGAGGCAGTCGTATCCTCGGTCGTTAGCCTCCCGCACCGTGGTGTTGACGCAGACCTCGGTCGTCACGCCGGTGACGACGAGTTGCTTGACGCCGCGGTGCTGCAGAATGGCGTGGAGATCGGTCGCGTAGAACGCGCCTTTGCCGGGCTTGTCGATGACCGGTTCGCCAGGCGCGGGATAAAGCTCCGGAATGATGTCGTGACCAGCCTCGCCGCGCACGAGAATACGGCCCATGGGGCCTGCATCGCCGATGCAGGTCGCACTGCGGCCCCGAATTTTCTTCGACGGCGGCAAATCGAACAGGTCGGGCCGATGGCCTTCCCGCGTATGAAGGGCAGGAAGACCGGCGGCGCGCCAGGCCGCCAGGAGCCGACGATTCGGCTCGATTGTCCGGCGCAGCTGCGCAACGTCGTTGCCGAGCATTTCGCCGAAGCCGCCGGGCTCCAGGAAATCCCTCTGCATATCGATGATCAACAGTGCGCAATGCTCGGGGCTCAGCGTGAAGGCGTAGGGCTCGGCCGCGACCTCGATCGTATTCGTCATTCTTTGACGCCGGCGTTCGGGAATGATCGTTCGGATCGCGTCAGCCCGAAGTCCGCGTTCGACATGCTCCGCTCCCCACCAGCCGGCCGGTCATCGAACCAAAGCAAGGAACATGCCCGTCACCTCGATGAGCACGAGGCGCATGCCGAGGCAGGCGATCAGGCGAGCTCGGCACGCCGATTTGCTGCGGCGCCGCGCGATGCGGAGGCTAGGTCTTTAAGTCTTTAAGCCGGAGAAGTCAGGTCGCTCCCCTCCACCGAGCGGGATGATTTCAAGTCGACTCAGCTCTGGCGCCGCTCCGTTCGGAGGACCGGCGGTTGAGCGATGACGGCGCCATTTCTTAACTCTCGCGAGGAGCCTGCGACCGGTCGCGGACCCCCGCCTTTGGCGGTCAGAACGGCGGCCCGGGTCGCCTGCCGAACAGGGCGATTCCCCTGATAAACAGGCAAACAACAGGGGGAATCGCGTCGCTTCGGCCGCCTTTTCGTAGCAGAAAAAACGTCTAATTACAATGGTTTACGCGAAGATGCTGCGCGCCGTGATCAGGCGCAAAAACAGGAGCGTAACAGGGAGCGGTTTTGCCCTTATCAGGGCAAGAACACGCGGCGCTTTGGCGATAACAGATCCTATGCGGGTGGACGGCGGCCGGACCCTTGGTAGGCTGATCTTCCACACCAGCATGGAGGCAACCGATGCATTTAATCACCTTCGCGACCGTTGTCGCGACCACCGCCCGCGCGAATGATATCACGCTGTTCGCCTCGCTCGAATTGAGCAAATCGAAACGCTCTTATTCTGAGCGCTGTTGATATGGACCCAATCCGGCGGCGCCCATGATCCAGGCGTCCGGGACGGAGTTTGTTGAGAGGGCCTCGATCGTTCGCCGCCAGCTCAGATAGCTCGGGAGGTTCTTGGTGGCGACGCCATGGAAGCGCCGCATCCACTCCTTCAGCCGGCCGTGGTACCGGCTTGGGCGTGCCGGGTGCGGGCAAGACATGGACCTTGACCCGGGCGCGCCGAGCGAATGCGGTGATCGCCGCACCTCCATCGCAGCAAAGTTCGGCCGGCCCGGTAATGACCTGCCCGAGCGCGCCCGTGATGCTAACGGCGTCGAGCCGCGGCAGGACGGCATCGATGGTCGCGCCGGTGCGGTCGCGGGCGACGATGACTGGGATCTGCTCCGCCGACAGACCCCGCTTGGCGGCCTTGCCGCCCCGCTTGCGCGAGGCTCTCGGCAGATCCCGGCGTTTGCCCTTGAAGGATTCGAGGATGAAGGTCTCGTCCGCCTCGACGATCCCGGACAGGCGCAGCGGCTTGTCGAGATTGAGCGCGGACAGGAACCGATGTCTCCACCGGAACGCGGTGGTGTAGGCCACCTTGCAGCGTTCCGCGGCCTTCGCGACCGTCTCGCCGGCGATCAGCGCCCGCGCCTGGTCAGACCAGCGATCCTGGTGATGCAAGCCGGCCAACGGCGTCCCGGTCAGCGGGTTGAATGTCTTCCGGCAGCTCGTGCAGCGGTACCGAGGCTTGCCGCCAGCCTTGCCCCAGGGATGAATCTCATCCCCACCGCAGTGCGGACAGCCAAAGCGACCAATCCGACCCCGCCCGACCTTCGACAACAGGTCTTCCTCAGGCGCGGCAGCACGGCGGCGCCGACAGGATCAGCCGAGGGGTCGATCGGATCGTCCGCTTCGGCCAGCGCCAATTTGCGGAACGCCTCGGCGCGTTGCACTGTCAATCGGCGTCGAAAAGGGACCCCCCATCGGCATGGAAAAAGGACCCCTCTTGATCATCGGGAGCGGTTCATCCCCGGAGTCCATAGGGGGGACCCGCGCGTAGCGACGCGCCCTCCGCGCGGCTGGCGGAGCGTAGCGCGGGGGGTACCTGTGGGCCCCCGGGGGTGAACCGCGGGCGGGGTAGCGCCGGTGGTGAGGCCAGGCGTCTGGGAACCGCTCGGAGCGACACGTTGGCTTGTCTTGAGCGTTCGTCGCTGGAAGGTCAGTCGCGTCCGAAGCCGCGTGGGGGCGCCACGCTCTCGAGTTCGGAGAGATCGAGTTCGCAGATAGCCTGGAGGGCCTCGGCCAGCGCGCTGTCGTGTTGGTTGGCCGGCAGCGCTTCGAGCCAATCGGCATACTGCGCTTGCAGCTCGCTGAGCTGGGCGACGGCGTCCTGCCAACGCCGGGCGCGACTGCGATGGTCGGCCGGGCGACGGGTGCGGATCACCGGCGCATCGGCCGCGCGCGCGACGCGGTAACGGGCCTGGCGCTCGGCGTCGGTCATGGCTTTCTCGCCGATCGGCTTGCGCGGCATGGGGCCACTCCCAATCGTTACGTCACGAAACCCGGTTGGTGCGGGGCAGCTCAGGCGCGGTTTTTGAAGCGCCAGCTTTCGTTGCCGGTCTCGACGATGTCGCAGTGATGGGTGAGGCGGTCGAGCAGCGCGGTCGTCATTTTCGGATCGCCGAAGACGCTCGGCCATTCGCCGAAGGCGAGGTTGGTCGTGACGATGATCGAGGTGCGCTCATAGAGACGGCTGATGAGATGGAACAGCAACTGCCCGCCGGCCTGGGCGAAGGGGAGATAGCCGAGTTCGTCGAGGATGACGAAGTCGAGGCGCGTGAGATAATCGGCGAGCCGTCCCTGGCGGCCAGCGCGCGCTTGAGCCTCGAGCTGATTGACGAGATCGATGGTGGTGAAGAAGCGCCCGCGCGATCCGGCTCGGATGCAGCTTCGCGCGATGGCGATGGCCAGATGCGTCTTGCCGGTGCCGGTTCCCCCGACCAGGACGACATTGCGCTGCTGGGCGATGAAGCCGCCGGCGGCGAGGTCGCGCACGAGAGCCTCGTTGATCGGCGTGTTCTTGAACGCGAAGTCGTCGACGTCCTTGGCCAGCGGCAGCTTGGCGACGGTGAGCTGGTACTTGATCGAGCGCGCCTGCTTCTCTGAGATCTCGGCTTTCAGGAGATCGCCGACGAAGCGCTGCGGCTCATGCTTGCGCTTGAGCGCCGTGGTCAGCGTCTCGTCGTAGGCGCTCCTCATCCCGTAGAGCTTGAGGCTGCTCATCATGTCGAGGACTTCGGTTCTTTCCATGGGTTAGGCGCTCCTGAGTTGATCGTATCGGGCGCAGTCGGCGACGGGCGTGTGGCAGAGCCGCAAAGCGTCGGGCGTCATGATCGTCGCCGCCGGTCCGGGATCGCGCTGACGCGCGAGGATGTTGATGACGACGTCGGCCGAATGGACGCCCTCGGACAGCGCCTGAAGGCAGGCGGCCTCCACCGCAAGCAATCCATCGGTGAGCACGGCGGCGAGGATTTTGACCATCTGCCGGTCGCCGTCGTCGGACCCGGCAAGCTTGCGCCGCACGCGGTCCAGCGCCGTCGGCAGCACCCAGTCCTTGAACGGGGCGCCGTTGCGCAGAGCGCCCGGCTTGCGCGCCAGAACCGGCACGTAATGCCAGGGATCGTAGATCGTCTCGCCACGCCCGTAACACCGCGGATGTTCCGCGACGATGCGCCCGTCCTGGCGGATCACGACGCGATCGGCGTAGGCGTGGATTTCGACCGGGCGGCCAACCGCGCTGGCGCTCACCGAGTATTTATTGTTGTCGAACCGCACCAGGCAGGTCTTGGACACCGAGGCCGGCAACTCATGGAATCCGTCGAAGCGGCCGCGATAGGGAATGAGCTTGGGACGCTCTTCCTCGAAGACCTCCCAGATCGTCCTGTCAGGCCGTTCAGGATGGGGATGCGCCTTGGCCCAGGCGATGCTTTTGTCCATCAGCCAGGCGTTCAGCTCGTCATAGCTCTTGACTCGCAAGCGCGGCGTGAAGAAGCGCTCGCGAACGAGACCCACCTGGTTCTCGACCTGACCTTTCTCCCAGCCCGACGCTGGCGTGCAGGCGACGGGCTCGACAAGATGGTGCGAGCACATCTGGAGGAAGCGGCGATTGTATTGCCGGTCCTTGCCGACGAAGATCGTCTCCACCGCCGTCTTCATGTTGTCGTAGATGCCGCGCGTGCAGGCGCCCCTGAAGAACGCGAACGCCCGCTCGTGGGCGTCGAACACCATCTCCTGCGTCTCGCGCGGATAGGCGCGCGCGAGCATCATGCGGCTGTGGCAAAGGCGGACGTGCGCGACCTTCACGATCGTCGTCACCCCGTCCATCACAACGATCTCGTGGCTCCAGTCGAACTGATATGCCTCGCCCGGCGCGAACGTCAGCGGCACATAGGCGTTCGCCGTCTCGCCCGCGTGTTGCTTGCTCCAGGTCCGGGCGTAACGGCGAACCGCGTCGTAACCGCCCTCATAGCCAAGCCCCCGCAACTCCTCGAAGACCCGAATGAGCGTCAACCGCTCGCGCGCCGGCTTTCCGTCATTCTCCAAAAGCAATAAATCAAGCCGATCGCGCCAAAGCCCGATCTTCGGCTGGGGTTGGACGTCCCGCTCATAATGGAACTCTGTCGCCTGCGATCGGATGACCTTCCGAACCACTTTGCGCGAAACACGCAAATCGCGGCAGATCGCCTTGATCGTCATCTTTCGCGAAAAATACGCTAGACGAATTTTGGCTATCGTCTCCACAATCAGCATCTCGAACTCGGCCTCCTAAGAAATCAGGAGGCCTGTGTGGACCCTTATCCCCGGGGTCCCGATTGGATGCCGATCACCCCGAAAACGGGGTCCTTATTCCATGCCGAATGACATTGCACCGGGTCCAAAAGCCCAATCCCGCCAAGCCAAGTCGCAAACGCCGCAGTGTCCATCTCACGCAGCCCTCGAAGCCTGGCCCAACTCTCTCATTTTTTAACAGGGTTCGCAATAAGAGCGAATCGAAATGCCGAGTAGGTGGGGATGTTGCCATCCCCACCCCTCACAGGTAGGGTCGGGGACTGGCGCGCCGGTTTAGGTCGAAGTTCGTGTTCCCTGTTGGCTCGCTCTTTCGTCTGCGAGTGTCACACCATCTCGACCATGCCGCGTTTCCAGCCCCCGCCTCGTCGAACGCAGCATGCGGATTTCCTCGCACTGCGCTCTCCTGCTTGCTTCGCCCCAAGGCTTATGGGACCTATCCTGCCGGAGCGACTTTCGGGGCTGACCGCACCGCTCGGTAGCCGTTGAACAGCCCGAGCGTTTCGTACAGCCAGTCCCTACTCCACCGCGTCCAGCCGAAGCCCTGTCGTTTACGGGCTCGCAGCATATGGCGCCGGATCTTCTTTTCCACCCAGTCCTTCACGAAGCCGAAGCACTCGCTGGAATGTCCCGCCCTGAAGTAATTCACCCATCCGCGAAGCACCGGGTTGATCAGCTTGATGACTTGATCGACCGGCTGGGACTGGTGACGCCGGAACACGTCCTTGAGTTTCGCCAGCAGCGCCGTCCGCTTCTTGAGCTTGGGCGTGTAATGGGCACGCCATCTGCCCCGCAGGCTGCGCACCCGGCGAAAGTCGAACCCCAGGAAGCCGAAGCTCTCGCCGCGGCATAGGTCCACGATCCGACTCTTCTCCTCGTTGATTTCGACCTGCAGTTCGGCGAGTTCCTCGCGTAGCCGCTTTTCCACCGCCGCCATCAGCCAGTCGTGCCGCGGGTGGGCGTCGATCAAGATCACCAGGTCGTCAGCGAACCTCGCATATTCGACGCCGGTGTACTTGCCGTAGCGTGTGGCCTCCTTCGCCCGCTCCAGCATCCTGTCAACCTCGGTGAGGTAGAGGTTGCTGAGCAGCGGCGAGATCACCCCGCCTTGCGGAACGCCCTGTTTGCCGTTGGCTTTGAGCATCACCTTCAGCAGGCGCATCACGTCGCCATCGTCCACCCGCTCGGCCACCTTCGCCAACAGCCGATCATGCCGGACATTGTCGAAATAGCTGCTCAGGTCGATGTCGATGACGCGTGTCTTGTGCTGAACGATCGCTCGCGCCACACGGTCCACCGCTTCATGGGCTGTCCGTTGTGGACGGTATCCAAACGACCCCGGTTGGAAGTCCGCCTCGAAGATCGGTTCCAGTATGAGCTTGAGCGCGCCTTGCACCACCCGATCGCGGATCGCCGGAATCGAAAGGACGCGGACCTTGCCGCCATCCTTCGGGATTTCCTGCTTCCTTGCCGGGAGCGGCGCATAGGTGCGCCCGACCAGTTCGTCCGCGATCTGCTCGAGGAAAACCTCTACGCCTTGCGCCTCGATGGCCGCGAAGGTCATTCCGTCACTTCCCGGAGCGCCATCGTTCTTCTTGGCCAGCGCGTACGCCTCGCGCAGTGTGTCCAGCTTGCAGACGTGGACATATAGTCCCCAGAACCGCCAGGACGTCTCAGCCTTCGCCTTGACGTATATTCTCCGCCTCAGGTCTTGCAAATCCATGGACGCCTTTGTCATCTCGTCCTTGCCTTCCTTATGGCCGGAGACGCTACAAGCAGCAGGGCCCCTTTGCTCCACGGACATTACTCCGCTTCGCCGCTACTACGGACCCGACCGCCACCCTCTCGCCTTCGATCGACTTCCCGGTTGCGCCGGTTATACGATCTACCCTGCTCCGGCGATTTCGCGCCGGGGCGAGGAAGGCTTCTCCAGTTGCTCGGCATGTTCTTGCCACCGTGCTGTCGCTTCCACCCCGCCGAAGTGAAGGAGCCGCTTCAGTCAGATTTCGGCTCCCCATGCTGCCTTCGCCCTCCAGATGTGGGCTCGGCCTTCGGGGCTACGCACTTTCGAGGCCACATTCGCGTTTACTTTCATTACGGCCCGGCGGCTCGTCGTCTTCCCGAGGGAGACGTTGTCGATAGGCTTCAGAGTCTTGGTTTCCCGCCACCCTGTGGTCGAGGGTGGGGACGGCGCCGGCCTGCTCGACCTTCTTTGGCGGTCGAGGGCGAAGGCCGAGCAGCGCTATGGCGTGCCGATCAAAGCGATCGTCATTCAGGAGGCGGGGATTGGACGGATTTTGGATCCATCGCCTGCTGCTCGCCGAGGGGATCGAGAGCCACGTGGTCGATGCGGCTTCGATTGCGGTCAACCGGCGGCATCGGCAAGTCAAGACCGATGCGATCGACGGCGAGACGCTGTTGCGGACGCTGATGGCGTGGGCTCGCGGCGAGCGGCGGGTCTGCTCCATGGTTCGCGCGCCGAGCCCGGAAGAAGAGGATCGCCGGCGGCTGACCCGCGAGCGCGGCACGCTGCTCAAGGATCGCATTCAGCACACCAATCGGGTCAGGGGCCTGCTCAGCGGCCAAGGCATCCGGGATTACAACCCGCTTCGGCACGATCGTTTTGAGCGGCTCGAGGCGCTGCGAACCGGCGACGGCCGCGAGCTGCCGCCGCTGCTGAAGGCGGAAATACGCCGGGAGCTCGATCGGATCGCGCTGGCGACGACGCAACTGGCTGCGGTCGAACGGGCCCGCGACGCGCTCATCCGCACGGAAGCCGAGGAGCGCACCAACCCCGCCGCCCGGCTCCTCGAGCTCAAGGGCTTGGGCCCCGAGTTCGCCTCGCTCCTCTGGCTGGAAGCGTTGTTCCGCAGCTTCGCCAACCGCCGCCAGGTGGCGGC
Organism: uncultured Alphaproteobacteria bacterium; assembly: GCA_963758335.1. GTDB lineage: Bacteria > Pseudomonadota > Alphaproteobacteria > Rhizobiales > Beijerinckiaceae > Roseiarcus. The sequence continues at coordinate 655,840 of CAVWVF010000008.1, forward strand.
TTACGGCGGATTGGCGCCCAGCCCCTGGCAGAGCGGCGGCGTCGAACGGGATCAAGGCATCTCGAAGTCGGGCAACCGCCGCCTGCGCAAGACCATGATCGAGCTGGCCTGGTTCTGGCTGCGTCACCAGCCGGACTCGGCGTTGAGCCGCTGGTTTCGGGCGCGGGTCGGCGCCGCGAAGGGACGGGTCCGCCGGATCGCCATCGTGGCGCTGGCCCGCAAACTGCTCGTCGCCTTGTGGCGCTATGTCACCCAAGGCGTCGTTCCCGAGGGCGCGGTGTTCAAGGCGGCCTGACCCGATGGCTCAATCCTACGCCGACGCTCCAACGATGGCTTAATGACTCAACCCCATTCCAGCGAAGCCGAACGCGACGGCTTCGCCGGATCCGGGCGGGCGGTGACCGCGGCTTTGCCTGGCTGAAACACGCCGTTTAACAGGATGGTCCCCGCCAACCCGAGCCCGACGCCCTCGAGCATGAGGGATTATGGTGCGAGCCCCGACAAGCTCGACCGGATGTGAGGTGATGCGGCCGTCAAGGCTGCATGCGAAAGACGGGCTCACGCTTCGGATCCAAACGCCAAAGGAGATGCGCAATGCCAAAATGAATGAGCGCGGCAAAGACCACAGAGGCAGCCAAGAGCGCGCAAGGGCGCGCTCGCTCGTGACAGTGTATCCGGCCGCTGGCGCGTCAAGGTCGCTTCGCTCCCTGCTCCGCTGCGCTTCGCCCCGCTTCGCGGGTGACCCGCCAGCGGCCGGCGCAAACGAATGAGCTTGACCCGAAACACCCCATGTGAGGCAAGACCGATTCCGGACGGCGGAAGTGCGCCGGGGGCTTCAAAACCGGTTCGCCGGCGGCCTCGCCGGGCGCCCGGAAAGGCACCCGAAAGGATAGAGATTCTATCCTTTCGCCCGGCCTTCGACAACGACATCGGTTCCTGATCGCCGGATGCGTCCAGCTCGACGGGCGCCCGCCCGTCCCCAAGCCAGGCGTGGGAAGCCGCTCCCCGCCGTGACGGCGGTTCAACCCGATCGCATCACGCTCTAGAGGGCCAAACGTGCATTCAATTCGCCGGTCATCGATGCTCGTACTGTGGTTCTGGATGCTGATATTATTTGCCGGGTCTGCACAAAGACCGGGCGTGAGAGCGGACTCGTTTCGCGCTCGAGTCGAACGAGCGAAGGTTCGGCGTCGTTGTTATCGTCTCGGACTTGCGGGGGGTCTCGCAAAGCCAAAATCATCCCGCTCTGGAGCCGCGGCGGGAAGAAGGCCGCGTGGCCGCCGAGCAGCGCGCTGATCTCCTGCTTGCCGTAGACCATGATCTTGGCGTGGGCGATGGCCGACCCGCCCGCGGGAACCCCCTCAAGGTTCTCGTAAGGCGCCGACCACACCTCCTGCAGGCAGACGAAATCCGCGTCGCGGTGCGACGCAAGGAAGGCGAGCAGCCTTTCGGCGCCTGCGCGCCCTCCCCACGTGTTGAGACAGATCAGCTTCATCGAGCGTTGGGCGCGAGTCGCCTCTTGCTTAGCTCTTCCAGCAACCCATTGTACAATCGATGCTCGACGGACTGCTTATTGGCTGCGTCGCCATAACGGAATACCAGTTCCCCGAACTCTCCAAACGAACAATGCCCGATCCTGAACAACTCAGCGTCGTCGAGCAGTCCTGGGGCTTTCGACCGCTCGATCGTCTTGATGGTTTGCTTCGCGGCGCCGCATGAACGCAGATCGTTGGCTGCACGACGTCTGGCCTCCCCGATCGACGCAAGGCGTTCCCGAAACAGGGATTCGGTCTTGTAAGGGGTCAAATACAGAAGTCCGTGCTGACGCCTCGGTTTGCGGTCCTGCATGAACGCGTGAAGGTACGCGTATTTCTGCAACTGTTCGATCGATGACTTCGAATTGATTTTTGTTTCGATTGTGAGGAATACGCGCTCATTTTCAAAAACAAAATCCGGTTGGGTGATGGAGTCGATTTGAAGCCGCCGCTCAAAATCGCGGCCGAGATAGGCAACGCTTCCTGACGCTTCGACGCCGCCATACAATTCGAAAAGTTCGACGACAAACCGCGACGGCGCCAGTGAGAAAAAGAACCCGAGGAGGTGATAAACGGAAAACCGTCGAAGACGCTTGACGGTTTGGTACGGACTCGGTCGCCCCTTGTCAGCGCGGCGCGGGTCGCTGAGGTGGTCCAGCTCGTCCGGCGCCCATGCGTAATGCGTCATTGCATCGTAATAATCTTCCGTCCAGGCCCTACCGCTTTCCATACGCGCCTCCAAAGAAGTTCAAGCCATAATCAATCGAAGCGCGTAAATTCTCTCTGAAGCCGCCGTCCAGATCTTCCTAGAAATGCACGAGCCGGCCCAAATGGGGCCGGCTCGCAAGGAGTTCGAAGTACCAATTGCTTAGTGCGCCAGGATCGCCAGCAAGAGCAGCGCCACGATGTTGGTGATCTTGATCGCCGGGTTGACGGCGGGGCCGGCCGTGTCCTTGTAGGGATCGCCGACGGTGTCGCCGGTCACTGCGGCCTTGTGGGCCTCCGAGCCCTTCACCCACTTGACCCCGTCCTTGTCGATGAAGCCCTCCTCGATGGTCTTCTTGGCGTTGTCCCAGGCCCCGCCGCCCGAGGTCATCGAAATCGCGACGAACAGGCCGTTGACGATGACGCCGAGCAGCGAGGCGCCGAGCGCGGCGAAGGCGTCGGCCTTCGAGCCCGAGATCCACAGCGCGACGAAATAGACGACGAAGGGCGCGAGGACCGGCAGGAGCGAGGGGACGATCATCTCGCGGATCGCCGACCGGGTCAGCATGTCGACCGCGCGGCCGTAGTCCGGACGCTGCTTGCCCTCCATGATGCCGGGCATCTCCTTGAACTGACGCCGCACTTCCAGCACCACCGATCCCGCCGCCCGGCCGACCGCGGTCATCGCGATGCCGCTGAAGAGATAGGGAATCATGCCGCCGAAAATGAGCCCGGCGACCACATAGGGACCGGAAAGGTCGAACGAGACCGTCCCGACGTCCTTGAAATAGGGCGCGCCGATCGCGGTGAAGTGCTTGATGTCGTTGGTGTAGGCGGCAAAGAGAACCAGCGCGCCGAGGCCCGCCGAGCCGATCGCGTAGCCCTTGGTGACCGCCTTGGTCGTGTTGCCGACGGCGTCGAGGGCGTCGGTCGACTGGCGCACCTCCTTGGGCAAACCCGCCATTTCCGCGATGCCGCCGGCGTTGTCGGTGACCGGGCCGAAGGCGTCGAGCGCGACGATCATGCCGGCGAGGCCGAGCATGGCGGTGACCGCGATCGCGATGCCGAAGAGGCCGGCGAGCTGATAGCTCGAGACGATGCCCGCGATGATGACCAGCGCCGGCAGCGCCGTCGATTCGAGCGAGACCGCCAGCCCCTGGATCACGTTGGTGCCATGGCCGGTGACCGAAGCTTGCGCGATCGACAACACCGGGCGCTTGCCGGTCCCGGTGTAGTAATCGGTGATTACGATGATCAGGCCCGTCACGACGAGCCCGATCAGGCCGCAGACGAAGAGATTCGCGCCGACGACCGCCTTGCCGGCGACCGTGCCGACCTCGCCCCAACCGATGACGAACTGGGTCGCGACCGCGAGGCCCAGGATCGACAGCACGGCTGTGGCGACGACGCCCTTGTAGAGGGCGCCCATGATCGAGTTATTGGCGCCGAGCCTGACGAAGAACGTCCCGATGATCGAGGTCACGATGCAGGCGGCGCCGATCGCCAGCGGATACATCATGGTCGGAACAAGGGCGGGCGTCCCTTCGAAGAAGATCGAGGCGAGGACCATGGTGGCGACCACCGTCACCGCATAGGTCTCAAACAGGTCGGCGGCCATCCCGGCGCAGTCGCCGACGTTGTCACCGACGTTGTCGGCGATGGTCGCCGGGTTGCGCGGATCGTCCTCAGGTATTCCGGCCTCGACCTTGCCGACGAGATCGGCGCCGACGTCGGCGCTCTTGGTGAAAATGCCGCCGCCGAGACGGGCGAAGATCGAGATCAGCGAGCCCCCGAAGCCGAGCGCGACCAGCGCGTCGATGGTGACGCGGTCGGCGGGTCCGTGGCCGAGCACGCCAGTCAGAAGGGCGAAATAGCAGGAGACGCCGAGCAGCGCCAGGCCGGCGACCAGAAGGCCGGTCACCGCGCCCGATCGGTAAGCGATGTCGAGGCCGCCGGCGAGCGATTTCGTCGCCGCCTGGGCCGTGCGCACGTTGGCGCGCACCGAGACGTTCATGCCGATGAAACCTGCGGCGCCCGAGAGAATTGCGCCGATCGCAAAACCGATTGCCACCGTCCAGGAGAGCAGGAGCCCGAGGATGACGAACACGACGACGCCGACACCGCCGATGGTGGTGTATTGCCGCTTGAGATAGGCTTGCGCGCCCTCGCGCACGGCGCCCGAGATTTCCTGCATCCGCTGACTGCCGGGGTCGGCCGCCATCACGCTATTGACCGTGTAGACGCCGTAAACGATCGACAGCAGTCCACACAGAATGATCAAACCCATGAGCATGGCGTTCAGCCCCCTGATGTCCGGCGGGCGCGTGCCCGCCCCGATTGTGCGCGCCTCACATGCCAGAAACCGCGCTCTGCCGCAACGCGCATGCCTGCTTATTGACCGGTTCCTGCAACGTTTTGACCTGCCCTGCGACGAAAAGTTTCATGAGCGCGGTCGTCAAGCCGCGGCAAACACTGTAAGCGCCCGGCTCGATCGGCTTTCGCCTCAGCGACGCCACAGCCGATCTCCGACCCGCAGCAACTCGACCCGCAACTCCCCTTTCGGCTCGAAAAGGTCCTCCCGAACGTCGGTCCTGCCATCGGTCTGCACGATCCCGAGAAGGGCGTAAGCGGCCGAGAGCATGCGCGCGGCGGAGCCGGTGTACCACGACCAGCCCCCTCGCCCGCCGTGGCCCCACCCGTCGTAAATGTCGGCGGGCTGCTGAATCGGAATGAGCCCGTAGACCGCAATCTGCTCGGGCTCAGTCTTCTTCAGCGGCGAAATCTTCTCGAAGATCTCGAAGGCCCGCGCGCTGAGGCGCAGGGCGAGCTTGTCATCGCCTCTGGCTCGGGCCCGTTCGGCGAGGCGGACGAAGCCGTCCACGATCCAAGACGCCCCGTGGCTGTACTGACCGCCGTTCTCCCGAACGCCTGGAGGATAGTCCGCGATCCGGCCGGGGTACGGCTCTGAATGTTCGTAGAACGGCGTCTCCAGGAGCAGCACGCGGTTCGCCCGTTCGATCGCCTTCAGGCCTCCCTCGATCGCCGCAAGCGCGCGGCTATCGTCGCAGGCCCCCGAATAGGCCGCCCAGCCGGTCGTCATTGCATTGGCCATCGCGACCGGCCGTCCATCGTCGGCGAAGTCGAGCGCGTAATGGTCGCCCTGCCAGCCGACCTCGAGCGCCGCCCGCTGCGCCTTGAGCGCCTCCTTGCATCGCGCCGCGAAACCCTCGTCGCCTTTCAAGAGCGCGAGCGGGATGAAGCCGTCGAGCACGTTGGCGAGAAAGAAGCCCATCCAGACGCCGGTGCCGATCTCGCGGCGGCCGAGCACGTCGATTCCGTCGTTCCAGTCGCCCGCGCGGAGCAACGGCAGGCCGTTCTTGCCGATATGGTCGAGCGTGAACGCGATGGCGAGGCGCGCGTGCTCGTAGACGGTCGCCGTCTCCCGCGAGACGCGGGGAATGACGATCCAGGTCTCCTCGTTTTCGGGAACCGCCTCGCCCTCGAGATAGGGGGTCGTCACGTCGAGGATGCTCGTATCGCCCTGCTGGCGCACATAGCGCGCCAGCACATAGGGCAGCCAGAGATGGGGATCGCTCGCCTTGGTGCGTTGGCCGAGGCCCGTGCCGCCGTCGGGCGCACGGTGCCACCATTTGAGCACGTCGCCTTCGCGAAATTGCTGGCTGGCGTGCAGCACGATCTGTGCGCGCGCCAGGCGCGGCTCAAGCAGGATGAGCGGAATCACGTCCTGCAACTGGTCGCGATATCCCGTCGCGCCGCCGCGCTGGTTCGGTCCGAGGCGACCCCAGAGCCGCGACGCGTAGAGTTGATAGGGCAGCCACGTATTGACCAGCCGATCGAAGTCCGGCCGGTTGGTGCGGACCTCGACCTTGCCGAGCCGCTCCGCCCAGGAGGCGCGCGTCGCCGCGAGATCGGCCTCCGCATCCGCGACCGATGCGCGCCAAGCAGCCGACAGCGCCTCGGGGCGGCTCGGCGCCTGGCCGAACACGATGGCGATTTTCTCCTCGCCCCCCGGCGGAATCGATATTTCGCCGCAGAACGCCGCCACGCGCCGACCGTCGTCGCGAGCTGCGCCGTCGGCGAAACCCGTTTCGACCATCGCCGGCGAATGAATGTCGCGTCCAGGGCCGCCGAAAAAGCGCGCGCGGACCGTCTCGGTCGCGGGCGCGTCGAGGCTGGTTGCGGCGAAGGCGAAGCCGCGCTCGAAATCGTTGCGGGGATTTTGAAAGACGAGCGTCGATCCGATCGTCCCGTCACGGATCTTGTCGACGCTCTCATTGGGGCTTTCTTCGAGCGCGAGATCGAAGAACGGAACGACGCGCAGGCGCTTCGTCAGCGAACCGTGGTTGCGCAGCTTCAGCAACCGAACGTCGCACGGCCCGATCGGGGGAGCGAACGTCACATATTCCAGGGAAAGATCGCCACGCCTCTTCAGGAACGTCGCGACCCCCGGTTCGTAAATGACCTCGTGGATCGCGTCTTCTCTGTGAAACGGCGCAAAGCCGGGCGCGTCCGTCTCCCCGGAGTCGAGGTCGCGCAGATAAACGACTTGACCCGGCTGCACGACCGTCGCGCTGTCGAAGCGGAAGGCGGTGAGGCCGTTCTGGCGTGCGTTGCCGAAGGCGGAAAAGATTTCGCCGTCGTTCGAGACCATCGTCGCCATGCCGAGTTCGTTGGCCATCACATGCGCCCATGGCCGCGGGGTGCGATGGGTCAGATCGAGCCGCTTGCCGTCCTGTGAGATCGCGAACGGCCAGCGGGTCGGCAGAGCGTGAGAGGGCTCGAGAGCGCGGGTCTCGTAGAAACGGACCAGCAATTCAGGCTCGGCGAGCGGCGGCTTGCCGAGCCGCCGGGCGACAAGCTCGCTCGCCCAGACCGCGTTGTCGGCGCGCCCGACGACGAACTCGGCCTCCGCCGCGCCGTTCGGCTCGAGCCTCAATTCGAGCGTGAAGCTGGCGGCCGGGTCGAACGGCCAGAGCTTGCCTTCGTCGTCGAGCTTTCGCCAGCGCCAGGGCCGGCAACCGGTCGGCCGCATGAGCGATCCTTCGCCGAGGAAACGGGTGCGCGAATCCTCGTAGCCCACGAGTTCGGCGCCCGCGCCGGGGCCGACGGCGAAGAACGACGTCTCGCCGCGATCCGCACGCGCCGAACGCAAGAGCCGGTTGCGGGCGAAAATCGCATTGAGCGCGCGGACGAACACGGTCTCGACATGCATGCCGGCGAAATCGAGGTCCCGCGCATAGGCTTCCGTTTCGTGGCCGGCGATCTCGCAGAAGCTGGTCAGCCACAACCGACGGGCCTTGCCGGACTTGTCGGATATGCAGATTCGCCAGCTCAGGACAGCAGTCTGCCCCTCGTCGGGACCGACCTCCATGCGCGCCTCGACGCCGTTCAGCGTGTGGATGACCGCCAGGCGATTGAAGCCCGACTCTTCGATCCGATAGTCGCCCGTGCGCCGGGCCGGCTCGAAGCCGATCGACCACGGCTCCTCGCCCTCTTCGCTGAGGTAGAAGAAATGGCCGCGCGCCTGCAGAGGGTCGATCGGGCGGCGGATGAAGTCGATCGGGCCGCCGCCGCGGTCGGCGCCCATCACGAACGCGGCGCCGCGCCCGTCGCGCATGAGCTCCACCCCGACGGCGCCGTTGTTGAAAACATATTTCTCCGGCCGACGCGCCAGTTCGCGGGGCGCGCCGGCGACCCATGGGGACGACGGCCCTTTTCTTCGGCGCGCCCGGGCGACCCCCGCAAGCGCGCCCGCGGCGAAGACGGCGATGGCCGCGGCATAGGCATAGGCGAGCGTCCGCACAGGCTCGGGCCTGGGCGCGCCGCCGCGGGCGAGCGTCTCGGCCCCCGTCCACGCCTGGTCCCACTCCCCGCCGCGCGGAATGTAGAACGGGATCAACAGGGGCGCCCAGGTGCCAAACCGGCGGATTCCGTCGGGGATTGCGCGAGTCCGGCCGTTGTGGCCGACAAACCGCGCGGCGGCTTCGTCGGCGCGGTCGCCGCCGAGAAACGACAGATTGACGAGGCTCGCGACCCTGAGGCCCATGTGGTCGAACCAGATGAGGATGCGCAACCAGTCATAGGCGAGCAGGCCGAGAAACAGGACGAGGCTGAAACGGCGGAAGTCGTTCGGGCTTTGAGTGAGGTCGGCGCCGGTGGCGACGAGCGTCCGGACGGCGCCATCCTGGTTGTACCAGCTCGGGTCAGGCGACTGGCGCAGGAACGAGTTGATGATTGGGGCCATCCACAGGCCCCAGCGCAACACGCGCACGCCCTGCTCGACCACGCGTTCGACCCCTTCCGGGCTGACGAGAGTTTTGATCGGCCGCAGGCTTCGCTGCAAGGCCGCGTCCAGCAGCACATAGTTGACCGAGAACAAGGGAGCCGCGAGCGACCAGTTGATGACTCCCCCGACCGACTCCGCCCAGAAGAGCCTCACGCCGCCGGCGACCTGGCCGAGGTTGACCGTGCCGTATTTGTTGAAGATTGGATAGGTGGTGAAATCCCCGAGCGCCCGGCCGCTCTGGCGATAGTCGACGTCGGCGTAGGCCAAGAACTTGGCGATGACGACCTGAAGCTGGGCGGAATCGAAGTACCATCCGAGCGCCCCCGCGACGACGCCGCCCAGCGCGAGGCCCAGCGCATAGAGCCGCCAGCTCTGCAGCCTCTTCCGCTCGCCGAGCGCGACGCTCGCGGCGTCGAAGCCGAGGTCGACGCCCCCGTAGGACAGCGCCCCGACCGCGAACATCGCGAGAAACCGTGCGCCACCGCCGGAGGCGGCGAGATCGGCCCCGTAGGCGAGGGCCAGGCCCAGTCCGGCGACGACGCCGCGCGCCGGAGCGCGCGGATCGCGATAGGCCGCCTCGAGACGGCCGACGAACGGCGGCGTTCCGTCGGCGCTGCCGACGACGGTCATGCCGAGTGGAAAGAGCAGCGCGCCGAAGAGCGGCCCGGCGATGAACGCGTAATGGCTCAGCGCCGCCGCGGCCCCCGGAGCGCGGAGGACAAGCGCAGCGACGAGAATGAACCCCATGAACAAGGCGCCGTAGATCGCCCCTTTGACGAGACCCGTGCGCCAGTGGTTCCATGCGGCGTCGAAACGCGGCGGCCGGCCGGCCAGCCAATCGAGCGCGATTCCCGTCATCAGATAAACGATCGCCCAGAGCCCGCCCTCAGCGAGCGCTGCGCACAGGCTGGAAAAAACGATCGCGGCCAGCGGCTGAACCACCAGTTGCGCCGCGTTGGCGACGAGCGGCGTCGCCGCGGCGATCACGCCGCTTGTGGCGAAAAGCGCGTGCGTGCGCGCCGAGCGCGGCAGCCGGTTGACGCTCACGAGGGTGATCAGGGTCAGCATCGCCTCGCCGAGGAACCACAGCGTGAGCGCCCGGCCGATCGCGACCTGAAACGGGAACGGGAGCTGCGCATGCGCGGTCACGAAGGCGCCGATCCCGGCCATGTGCCAGTCGGCCTCGACGGTCACGAGGAGGTTGAACAGGAAGGGGACTGCGATCAGGCTCGCGGCCTCGACCAGCCGAAGCCCGCGGAAGCCGCCGATCAGGGCCATGACCGAGGCGCCGGCGTAGACGATCAGGGCGATCGCGGCCGAAGGGAGGTTGAAGCGAAACGCGTCGGCCCACGGTCCCGGCAATTGCCAGAAACCGATCCCGTCGTTGCGCAGAAACGCGAACAGCGCAAATGCTGCCGCGTCAATGGCGATCAGCGCGCTGGAGTACGGTCGCTGGGCGAACCCCATACGCAAGAGAGCGAGACCGCCTGCGCCGGCGACCGCCGCGAGAACAGGCTGCCGCGCCGCGACCGCCGCATAGATGGCAAGGGCGACGAGCGCCGGGCCCGCCGCCGACGGCAGCGCCTGCCCGAGCGGTCGCCGCGCAACAGCGGGGCTCGTTTCCATGCCTTGCGCGCGCTCCCCCATTCAGCTGTCGCCCCATTCCTCGCGGATTGCATCCCGACTCGCAAGCCCGCGTTCCGACTCGCAAGCCCGCGTTGCAACCGCCGGCCCGGCGCCTCATAACCTGCGGAAATGACCGAAAGGAGTCCCGATGATGACCTTCCGTCCGATTGCGGTCGCCATCTTGACATTCCTTGCGCTTCCCGCCGCCCTCTCGGCGGCCGAGCTGCCGTCCCAGATCAAGAAACCGAAGCATCCCGATGCGGCCAAGCACTGCGATGTCGCCGGTTCGCCGGGCGTTCTGGCGGCGAACGGCGTTTGCGTGAGGCTGAGCGGCTATATCTCGGCGGGGTTCACCGCCGGGCGGCTGAAGTAGGCCCGCGTCACCCCCGCCACCGGCCCTCACCCCAATCTTCCCCCGCCCCGACCCGTCCTCACCGGATGGGAGCGCGTCAAAACCTTGCCGGCGGGAGCGCTCGCCGGTCTAATGGGGCCGATGAGCAAGAAAGCCGCCCCTGTCTTCGCCCACCTCGGAAAACCCTCGCGCATTCCCGAGGCGCCGGACGCGAAGATTCTCGACCGGGCCCCGAACCCGCATGCCGACACGGATTTCGTCGCGCGCTTCACCGCGCCCGAATTCACGTCGCTCTGTCCGGTGACGGGCCAGCCCGATTTCGCCCACTTCGTCATCGACTACGCGCCGGACAAATGGATCGTGGAGTCGAAGTCGCTGAAGCTTTATCTCATGAGCTTCCGCAACCATGGCGCTTTTCATGAGGATTGCACGGTGCGCATCGGCAAGGATCTGGTCGGGCTCTTGAAGCCCCGCTGGCTCCGGATCGGCGGCTACTGGTTCCCGCGCGGAGGAATGCCGATCGACGTGTTCTGGCAGAGCGGCAAGCTTCCCGACGGCGTCTGGGTCCCCGACCAAGGGGTGGCGTCCTATCGCGGACGGGGGTGATCGAGCAACGGTCTCCTCGTCATCGCGGGGTCGCCATGCGTCAGGCGCATCATCGCGGGCTGCCCATGCTCCCTGAAAAACAGGAAAGTCTCCCTGTTAAACAGGGAGAAAACAGACAAAATCGGCGTTTTCGGCACCGCTTCACCGCGAAAATCCGTTGGATTCCAAAAGCGTATACAAAACTCCTGCGCGTGCGCATCAAGAAATTATCAGGGAGACAATTCGCACGTAACAGGGAGATAACAGGCGGCGGAAAAGCGAAAACAGGGAGCATCCGCGTCGGCGGCAAAAAGCGCGGCTGGCCCGCTCAATACGGGCCAAGCTCATGCGAAAGTCGCATATCTAGCCTCCCGGACGGACCCCGCCCGCCGGCCTTTTCAGGCCGCTCGCATCACGGGCCGCAGCAACCGGCGGCCCGCGCCCGGCGGCTTGGCGCCGACCGGCGGCGCCAGCCTCGAAAGCGCATAGACGCGCGCGCGAAGGTCGTCCGCCAGCGCCTGCCGGTCCTTGACCTCGGCGATGGCGGCGAAGGGAATGGGCGCGCCGATCGCGACCGGCAGAGAGGTCCCGATGCGAGACCTGACCTCACGGAAGATCAGCGAGATGCGCAGGGTGTAGCTGAGGTGGCTGGCGATCTGGAAGAGACGGCTGTTCTGTCCGCCGAACCAGACCGGGACGACGACCGCCTTCGAGCGCTGGATGAGCTGCGACACGAACGGCTGCCAGCGCGCGTCCACCGCCGGCTTCCGGCCGAGCTTGTCGGGCGCTGTCGAGACGGCGCCGGCAGGGAACGCGACGACCACTCCCCGCTCGAGCTGCGCGCGCGCAGCCGCCCGCGTCGCGAGATTGGTCCGCTGCGCCTCTTCGGTTTCGCTGAAGTCGATCGGCAGGATGAAGTTTTGCACCTCCGGCGCCCGCATCAGCACGGCGTTGGTCAGCACGACGAAGTCCGACCGAACCTTGCTGACGAGCCATGAAATGACGATGCCGTCCAGCACGCCGTAAGGATGATTGGCCACCACCACGACCGGGCCAGTCTTCGGGATCGCCATCAGCGCGTTGTGGTCGTAGCGGACGTCGAGCGCCAGCGAGCGCACCGCAGCCTGCCAGAAGCTCTCGTCCGGGCGGGGAAACCGCTGATTGTGAAGATACATCCGCTTCAGCTTCGGCTGTCCGGTCGCCTTCTCGACGAGACGGATGATGCCGCGCTTCAAAGGCGGATCGCTCGCGGTCGCGTAGCTGAAGAGATACTTATCCATGATGGGAATCGGACACGCCCTAGTGTAGAAATATCTCTCGCGCGCGACTGTCATATGACAAGCGCGCTTTTCGTGGGGCAGACCGACGGGCGCCACTGTAGACGCGCCGCTAGCCGCGTCGGCCGGGTGATGGGCCACGTACCGAGAAATTCACCACCAAGTTCACCAAGCGCACAAAGGAGCCGCCGTTCTTTGTGGATCTTCGTGCCCTTGGCGGTGCGCTGTGTCGCTCGTCAACAGAGCATTCCTCGGCGCGAGCAACTGAACTTGCTTAGGCTGACGCGATTATTCGTTTCGCCAATAGGTCGAAGTCCTGCAGTTCGGCGACGAGCGCCTCAAAATCCTTGAGCGGGACCATGTTCGGCCCGTCCGACGGGGCATGGTCGGGGTCCGGGTGGGTCTCGATGAACACGCCGGCGACGCCGACCGCCACCGCCGCCCGCGCGAGCACCGCGACGAACTCGCGCGCGCCCGCGGACGACGTCCCCTGCCCGCCCGGCTGCTGCACCGAATGGGTCGCATCGAAGATGACCGGAGCGCCGGTCTCGCGCGCCAGGATCGGCAGCGCGCGCATATCCGAAACCAGCGTGTTGTAGCCGAAGCTCACGCCGCGCTCGGTCACCAGAACGTCGGCCGCTCCCGCCGCGTCGAGCTTTCCGACCACGTTCTTCATGTCCCAGGGCGCGAGGAACTGCCCCTTCTTGACGTTGACCGCGCGCCCCGTGCGCGCCGCGGCGATGAGAAGATCGGTCTGGCGGCACAGAAAAGCGGGAATTTGTAGCGCGTCGACGACCTCGGCCACGTGCGCGCACTGGGCGCTCTCATGCACGTCAGTGATGACCGGCAGGCCGAGCGTCTCCCGGATTTCGGCGAAGACCGACAACGCCGCGTCGAGGCCGAGCCCACGCGCGCCGGAACCAGAAGTCCGGTTGGCCTTGTCGAACGAGGTTTTGTAGACGAGCCCGATCGACCGCCGCGCAGAAATCTCCTTGAGCGCCGCTGCGGTCTCGAGCGCATGCGAGCGGCTTTCCATTTGACAAGGACCGGCGATCAGCGCGAGCGGCAGCCTCGCGCCAAACTTTGCCGCGAGCGGCCCCCGGCCGACCTGTACCATGGGGTTGTTGCGCACCTGTCGCGATTTTCTCTCGTTGTCCTGTGTGCGGGTCTTTGGGGCAATAGCGCCTCGTTGGCAAGGGTGGGCGGCGACTTCTTCCAGCTCGGTGGCGCCTTAATCACTATCAGTTTCTCAGGAGAGCGTAATTAGCCAAACCCCGCCCCGGCGCGCCCGTCGACCCGGCGCATGCTTCAAGCGGTCAAAATCAAACGCTCGGCGCCTGACTGATAGGGGGAAGGGTTCGGACGCCGGCCCTTTGCGGTACGGTCGTAGGGGGTTCTGGGGCCGGCGTCCGAAGCCCTTCACCGAAGCGGCCCTTCAGGTCCCCCTGAAACATTATGTCACATTGACATAGCTACACGCAGTATAGCATTCGCGGTTTGCGGCGGCGGTCATATCCAAAAGGCGCTGATGCTCGGTGTTTACCGGCTATGGCTTCCGCAGTCGGGTTCCGCCTCGGATGAGAGGATATTCCAAAGGGCGCGTCAGCCCAAGGAGGGCATAAACCTAGCCAAAGATATTTGAAATTTCAGGACGGTGGCGCGAGCAGGTGCGTGGGGTATCCGAGGATGGTTGAGACGCGCCGGGTCTGGCGATCGGAATAGATGAAGGCGGGTCCCTCGATGCGATAGTTGCCCTTCCAATCGATGACGAAGGAGGTATCGTTTTCTTCGATGTGGACGGGTTCCGGGTCGCCGTCGCGGGCCAGCCTTGCGGCGAGTTGATCGGACGGGTCGAGCAGCCAGGCGTCGCCGGTTTCGGTAGAGAACAGGACCAGCTGACCAACAGTGACGACGCGCCCATGGCGGTCAGCCGCCCGGCGCTGGATGGAGCGGACCTCCTCGGCGAGGCGAAAGCTCTTCCCCTCCACCATCTGTTTGCCCGGTCGACGCCGGATCGCCTTTCGATCCCTGCCGGGTATCGAGGGGGCTGCCATGGATTTGTTCACCAAGCTGTTCGGCGACTTCTTGGTCTTCGTCTATCACTGCTTCGACCGGATTGTCATTCGCGGCTATCTGACGGCGCTGTCGCGGCCCGAGCTGGTCGTCCACTTCTTCCGTGAGATCGTCGGGGTGGCGGAGGTCAGCAAGGAGGCGCTGAGCCAGCGGACGGCCGATTACCAGAATTGGGTGGAAGCCTACGCGCGCAATCACGCGATCCCGATCGAATGGGCCGAGAAGGGGGTACGCAAGGAGGACCACGTGCTGCGGTGGCTGCGCCGCATGGAGAAGCGCAATGCCTACGTTCATCTTCAAGAGCATGGAGCAAGGGCCGACCTTCCGCATCAGCCTGCCGAAGTACCCGGCCAAGGACCCGCACTACCGCATCGTCGCGCACCAGCGCAGCCGCTTCACGCATTACTACTTCTATGTCCGCGACGAGGCGCTCGGACCGATGGTTGTGCGGGTGGCTTCCTTCTTCCCTTTCCAGACCGCCTACTATCTCAACGGCCACAGCTTCATCGAGCAGGAGCTGAAGCGGGCGGGGATCGGCTTCCGCAAGCATGACAACGCTTTCCTCGCCGTCGACGATGCAGCGGCGCTGCAGGCGTCGGCCGACCGGCTGAGCCCAGAGATCATTCGCCGCCGCCTCGACTACTGGACCCTGATCATCGGACCGAAATTCTCAAAGAAGGAGCGCGCCAAGCTCAACCTGTCACGCTTCTACGCCATCTCCCAGATCGAGTACTGCCGCAACTTCATCTTCAGGCGTCGCTTTCCCATCCACAAGCTATTCGAGCGCAGCTGCGAACTCGGCCTGTGGCGGCTCAGCGCCGACAAGATCGCCACGATCTTCGGCAAGCGGGTCAGTCGCCGGATGCACGGCAAGCTGGCCACGGTCATCGACCAGATCGAGCACGGCCATCATGTCTTCCGCGCCTACTTCAAGAGCGGCTTCCTCAAACAGTATGAGAAGTTCCTGACCTTTCTGCGCAACGAATTGGTCTCCAACAATCTCACCGACTTCGGCCTGCTTAAGGGGCTCGACCATCTCGATGCCGTGCGGACCACCTTCCAGCTGATCACGGATCGCTTCGCCGGCTTCCAGGCCGAGTGGCTCAACGTGCATGTCGATTTCCCGCTGCTGCAGCGCCTCGCCCATCCGATCACTATCGGCGCGGTGCGTTATCCCGGCCTCAAGATCCACGAGCCGCGCATCATCCGCCTGTTCGAGGTCCTCCTGCATGGCGGTCCTCGGATCGGCGGCTGGACGGCCCGGCAGATCCATCAAGCCGTCCTCGACACCTTCGACCTCTCTGAGAAGACCTACCGCCTGAACCAGCTCCGCTACGACTTGCGCAAGCTCAAGGGACACGGCCTGATCGAGCGCGACGGCTCGCGCTACGCCTACCGGCTCTCACCCAAGGGCGTCCAAGTCGCCCTCCTCTTCCTCTTCTTCCACAAGCGCCTGTGCGGCCCCCTCGCCAACAGCCGCTTCCATCACCGGCCGGACCCGCAACACCGTCCAGACAGCCGGCTCGAAGCCGCCTATCACCGCGCCGACACCGCCATCCAACGCGTCGTCGATCTCTTGGCTGCAGCTTGATCGCGCCGCGCCCCAATGACAATGTTCGACTCGTCTTGTCGATGATCCCTCAGGTAAGAATTTAAATTCGGCGGTTTAGGTGTTTTCCGCGGGCCGAGAATCATTCATTTTCATATGCATGGGAGAAGATTTAGCGCGCTTTGGGGCTCACCCGTCGGGTGAACAATCTGCGGTTGAACCCGACGCCTCGGGCATGGGCGTGGTGGTCGACAGTTTCGCCGGTTCGGTTCGGGTCGAGTTTGACCATGAAGCGGCGTTTACGCCGCTCGGGCAATTGCCGTTCTTCATCGATTTTCTGAAGACTGCGGGGCTGTTCGAGGCGTTCGTGGCGGATTGCCCGCTGCGTTACACGAGCCCGAACGCGCCCAAGAAGCGCGACGTGCTGGGGACGGCGATGTTGTCGATGTTGGCCGGGCACAAGCGCTACGCGCATATCGCGGCGCTGCGAGGCGACGGCGTGTTGCCCGAGCTTCTCGACATGAGCAAGATCGTCAGCGAGGACACGGTTCGGCGGGCGTTCGCGGCGATCGAGGAAGAAGCGGGCGCCAACTGGATACGAGGTCATCTCGACCATTGCGTGGAGCCGCTTTTGAGCGAGGCGTGGATACTCGACGTCGATACGACGGTGAAGCCGCTCTACGGCCATCAGGAAGGAGCGGTGGTCGGCTACAATCCCAAGAAGCCTGGACGGCCTAGCCACTGCTATCACACCTATTCGATGGCGGGGACGCGATTGGTTCTCGACGTGGATGTGAGCGCGGGCGACGAGCACACTTCCAATCACAGCGCGCCTGGCCTGTGGGCGTTGTTGGATCGAACGCCCCGCGATTGTTGGCCTTCTCTTTTGCGCGGCGACAAGGGCTTCGGCAATGAGGGGATCATGGGCGAAGCCGAGCGGCGCGCTTTGCCGTATTTGTTCAAGTTACGGCTGACCGCCAATGTCAAACGCGCGATCGAGCGTCTTTCGCGGCAGAGCGATTGGGCCGATTCGGGTCAAGGTTGGCAAGCCAAAGAGACCGAGATTCGATTGCAGGGCTGGAGCCGACAACGGCGCGCCGTCGTCTTGCGGCGGCGCGTGAAAGGCGCGCTGGCGAGGCCCGCGATGGACGAGGATGGACCGCCTCAGCTCGCCTTCCCCGACATCGGCCCGAGCGAGGAGATGTGGGAATATCAGGTTCTCGCGACCACGCTCGTCGAGGCTCTGGAAAGCTTTGGCCAGCTCTATCGCGACCGCGGCGATGGAGAGAATGTTTTCGACGAGTTGAAGAACCAGTGGGGCTGGGGCGGCTTCGTCACTCATGACCTGGCGCGCTGTCGTCTGGCGGCCCGCCTCGTGGCGTTGTTTTATGATTGGTGGAACATCTTCACGCGCTTGGCCGAGCCGGATCGTCACCGAGAGGCGATCACGAGCCGACCGTTGTTGTTGCACGCCATCGCCCAACGGGTGCGCCATGCGCGACAAACGACGATCAAGATCGCCAGCACGCACGCCAAGTCCGTTCCCGCCGCAAAGGCGCTTCGAGCGGTAGCCCGATTCCTGAGGCGGTTGGTCACAAATGCGGAGCAGTTGACGCCCTGGCAGCGCTGGCGCGAAATCCTCTCCCGCGCCTTTCAAGCCTTCCTCAAAGGCCGCGCCCCGCGCGCGCCACCGTGCCTATGTCCATCTTGACGCAACCGCAGATTGAACCGCCCCCGCTTCATGGGCGACGATCAGAGCCAACTGCCGAATTTAGGTTAAATGGACTTCGCAGCGGCAAATCTTACCGCCGGTCAGCTTAACGCAATCGTGAAGAGGCTCGGCGGCGAGGCGGGCGTGCAGCGCTTCCTGCGCGGCAAACTGACGGTCGTCGAGGCGCAGCCGCGCGAGTTTCCGATCTGGAAGACCGTGAAACTCGGCGTCTATAAGACCGCTGACGGGTACCGCACGGCGCTCGAGGCAGGTAAGCATCTCAGCGGCGCCTGGGTGAACGACTTGTTCGGCAAGCCAGCATGCACTTGCGTCAGCGAAGAAACCGACGTGAACTTGGTGGTTCTCTCCGTCGCCGACCTCGGATTCAAGGAAGGCGCTCTCTACGGCCAGATCTGCGAGAAGGCGCTTGACCAGGCCCAGCGAGGTCCGGCGCGGTGAAAAGCAGACGATAACCAGTCAAATGCAGACATCACCGCGCAATCCGGCGCAATCGCTCGGTCTGGCGGAAGCTCGAAGCAGCCGTTATCGTTCTCGGCGTTCAGCGGCAAAGGTTCAGTCCGACACGCTGCTAGAATGTGTGCGTAAAGGAGGACGCAGATGGATTTGGCAATGGCAACGGCAACACTATCATAGTCGGTCTGCTTGCCTTAGCTGGCAGTATCACCGGGGCGGCTCTGAGCAGCGACGCGGCCAATCGACGAGATGCAAAAGCGCGGAGAGAGGAGATCCGTAGACGCCATCTGGAACGTCAAATAGAGGAATTCTATGGTCCTCTGCTCACCATCTCCCGACGGGTCGAGGCCGTTCATGAAATACGCGATAAGCTTGTCAAGGCGTTCGAGGAAGAAAAGGGGGAAAAGCCGGACGGTGATCTTCTAAGAAATCTTACAAATTTCATCAGCATCGTCCCTTCGATGCCTGACAGCATGCCGTTGTGCGCGAAGACATGGATTCGCCCGCCCAATTCACGGATCAGAGGCTGGGTGTTCGCGAGAGCGATCCTGCCCTGCGTCGCGTGACGGATATGCGCAATCACAATTCGGCTATGCGGTCGTCCGGCGTCAACGACGTGCTCAAGAAAGCTGCTTTGGCCTGCCGGTTCGGGTTCTCGCAGCAATCGGACGTCGAAGCCGTCGTAGCAGGCGACACCCCAGCCATCGGCCAGCTTGCCGCCGGGGGAGCCGCGCCTCGCAAGCCGTCGCATCGATAAGGAAATGCCGGTCGGCGCGCGGCTCGACACCGCAAAGAGTTCGCACACGCCGTCGCCCTCCCATTCGCAAGGTACTTTTCCTGCGCGCCCCGCAGGATCTCCATCGCCTCTTGCGCCGCCTCCAATCAGGGCAACGCTCCGCCTCTGGCGGTTGTCTCCCTTGAGACGACGTTCCTCGAAAACTCGATTTCATTATATTCGTTTTTCATGATATGTTAACCAAGGGCGGGAGCCGGGTCCGTCGCGTCGTCTGGAGCGCCGGTTCACACTCATCGCTTGGTTGACGTTTCTTCTGGCGTCATATGCGAATATTAGAATCTTAAAACAGTCCAGTTTGTCTACGCCGATTGCGGTCCGCGGACTCGAATTTATCCATTCTTTGATGCGTCATGACGTCGAGGTACGCACGCCAATTCGTGCGTGAGACCGGATCTCGCCGTCCATACATGACGGCAGAGCCCGGTCACGCGCCCTTCGCGCTGGACCGGACCGCTTGGCCGCGTTAATTTCGATTTGCACGTTCGGAGGCGGCCGCCGTGGCGAGCACCGAAAGCGTTGTCGCCGGTTCCGGCGCGGGACCTATCAGCCGCGCCTCGCTCGGCTTGGCATGGCTGTCGCTGGCGTCGGGCTGCACCGATGTCATGAGCTTCGTCAAGCTGGGCGGTGTCTTCACTTCGGCCATGACCGGCAATTCCGCGCTGCTCGCGATCGCGCTCGCGCGCGGCGAGATGCTCCCCGCGTCGCGCGCGCTGACAGCTCTTGTCGGCTTCATGCTGGGCGCTTCGCTCGCGACGCTGACGCCTGTCCCCGGAGCAGCGCATGAGAACACGTCGCGTCGGCTCCGCACCTTGCTGTTGACGGAAATCGTCTTGCTCGGCGGCTGCGCGGCGCTGTGGAGCGTCAGTCCCGATCCGCTCCAGGGCCTGGCGCTTTATTCCGTCATTCTGCTCTCTGCCGTGGGCATGGGCATCCAGGGCGTGGCCGCCCGCCACATCAATGTCTCCGGCATCAGCACCATCGTCTTCACCAGCGCGTTGATCAGCATGGTGATGTCCATCACCGCAAATCTCGCTGGTCATGCCAATCCGTCGGGACTGCCCGCGAGCACGAAGGTGCATATCGCGACCTTCGCCGCCTACCTCGGCGGGGCTGCGCTCGCGGCGATCATGGTCTCGCGCTACTTGGGGTGGCTCGTCTGGATCCCAATGGCCGCGGTGCTATTGGCTCTCTGCTGTTGGGAATACCCGTATCAGCGGCAAAGGAGCGCGATATGAAAGTCGGCATCATCGGCGTCGGCGCGGTCGGCGCCGCAACGGCTATGGCGATCGCTCTGAGGGCGCGCGCTCGCGACCTGATGTTGATCGACCGCGACCCTGCGCGCGCCAAGGCGGTGGCGATCGACATGCACTATGGGGTGCCGCTTTCCCCGCTGGTGAGGATCGCCGAGGGGGACTACGAGGACCTCGCGGGCGCGCATTTGGCGATCATCGCCGCCGGGGTGAACGAAAAGGCCGGGGGCGCGACCGACCGCAACGACCCTAGCGGGCGGCTAAGACTGCTGGCGCCCAATGTGAAAGTGTTCGAGGACATCGTGCCGCGCTTGGCTAGAGTGGCGCCCGAGGCCGTCATCCTGGTCGCGACGGACCCGCCCGAGCCGCTGGTCGAGATCACCCGGCGGCTCGCGGGTCACGAGCGCGTGCTGAGCACCAGCACCTATCTCGACAGTCTGCGCTTTCGGGTGCACCTCGCGGAGCGGCTCGGCGTGAGCACGGCGTGCGTCGACGCCTACGTCGTCGGCGAGCACGGCACTTCGAGCGTGTTCCTTTGGTCTTCGGCGCGCGTCGGCGGAATGAGGGTGCAAGACATGCTCACCGAGCGGCGGATCGAATTCGATGCGTTTCGCCAGGCGGTCGAGCACGACGTTCGCTTTGCGAACATCACCATCATCGAGGGCATCGGCGCGAGTCAGTACGGCATCGGCATGGTCGCAGGGCGCGTCGCCGAAGTGGTGTTGCGCGACGAACGGGCGGTTTTTCCGGTTGGCTCGCACAACCGGCGCCGAGACGTTGAAGAACGCGATTGCGCCATACGTCGGCTGAGCGATCCGCCAGCGATCGGCGCCTTCACCGTCATTGCGAGCCGACGGCGACGCAATCCATGCCTTCGCGCCCTGCGGTCTTGGATTGCTTCGTCGCTGCGCGCCTCGCAATGACGGGTCCGCCGTTCGCCGTCATTGCGAGGCCCGCAGGGCCGAAGCAATCTACGTCTCGCGCGCCACGCGGTGGATTGCTTCGCCTTCGGCTCGCAATGACGGTTGATCGGTAAGGAGCCCCCATGTCCCGCGCGCCATGCGTCTACATCATGGCAAGCAAACGGAACGGGACGCTCTACGGGCGTGACTTCGAACCTGTCGCAACGGACGTTCCAGTACCGGGAAGGTTCCGCGGCTTGCCAATTTTTGCCATCCGGCCTATGTCTTCGCGCATGAGCACGATGAACATCTCGCTGCCGGTTTCGCTCAAGTCCTTGTCGATGAGCGCGGCTACGGCACGAGCAGCGAAGACGTCCGCGAGCCGATCCGCGCCGACCAGGATCGGCAGCGTCTGCCCGATCTGTTGCTCGACGGCGCCGCATCGCCGGCGACCGCGAATGCCGATGAGGCCTATTTCACCGGCCTCAGGGAGCGGGTCCGCCGAGCCGGAGCAAAGTGAGCCGGAAGCCGGTCGTCCCGCGGGAGCTCGCCCGTCGAGACGTCGAAGCGGCGATCGACTTGTCCATTCGCGAGGCCGGCCCCGACATTGCGCTTGGCTTCATCGACGCGCTTCAATCCGCTTATCGGACGATCGCCGAACGTCCCTCTGCCGGGTCTCCTCGTTACGCGCACACGCTCGCCATACCGGGTGCTGAAGAATTATCCCTATCTCGTGTTCTACGTCGAACGTGACGACCACATCGACATCTGGCGAGTGCTCCACTCCCGGCGCGACATAGGCGCCGGCATGCGGGAGGCCGGCATGGATAAGCGACGGCGATTTGCCGGAGATCGCCCCGCGCCTAAAGACGACGGGCCTTGATTGGCTTCTCCAGGACAGGCCATTTTAGCCTGATGAGAAAGCCAGCATCACCGAAACCAATCCGAGCGCGCTGATCGACGACCTCGAGGGCGGCTAGCGCCGGTCCTGATCGTCATAGGCTGCGCCCTGTCGCGCGCGTAGAGCCTGTAACCGTTCGCGGCGAGGAAGGCGAAGCCGGAAAGCGGTCGAGGCTCCTGCGCAACCGCCTCCCGCTGAAGAAAACCGACAATATGGAATTCTCTTGCCAAGGTCGCGAAAATGTTCTATGTTTGTTCTCCCAAGGTCAACGTCAAGTGTTCAACCCTATCGAAGCCTTTGCGTCCGACGCCGCTTGCTGCCGATCGCCTGAACGACGACGCACGACGCGCGTCGTGAAGGCCAAGTGGGAAATGCCGGGCGCTTCGGGCTCGGGGAACGTGGCGCGAGGCGGCCTGACGGCAAAGACGAGTTGGCTGGAAATGCTGTTGCAAAGGCTTGAAAAAAATTGAATCCGCGGAACGAAATGGCGCCCTGACCGGTGGTGGAAAGCCGGCGCAAGCGACCCGGCGAAGGCTCCCGCAAGAATTGAAATTTCGAAATTTCGCGGATAACCATTTGAAATGAAATACGCACTCCCAGTCTGCGCAGGGCGCCAACGTCAGGGCTGGTCGAGCGCGGTTTCAAGCCGGGACGCGAAAGGGACAGATTTCGGGTAACCGGGGCGAATTTCCGGGCGGCGTTAGCTTGGGGCGGGCCTGACGAGAGTTGCGAGATCGGGGATTTCGGGGCCTGGAATGGCGAGGCGAGCGCCGAGATAGTCGAAGAAGGGGATTTTGAGCTTCCTGCAGGTCTTGGCGAGCCCGAGCATGACGTCGCGGGCGTCGCGGCCTCTGTCGCTGAGGGTCCCGCCGGAGATTTTGCGCTTGGTGACGAAGACGCGGATGTCGTTTTCCGAGGCGTTGGTGTGCAGCGGAATATGGGGATGGTCGAGGACGCGCAAGAGATCGTCCTTGAGGCGAAAGAGGCGCCTGAGCAGGCTGTCGAGGGTGGCGTAGCCGGTTCTGGAGCGGTTGAAGATGCGGTCGAACTGCGCCCGCAAACGCTCGGCTTTCTCGAGGCTCGGGGCGAGCTTGTATTCTTTTAAGGCGCGATAGAACCACCAGATCATGCGCCGTGCGACCTCGATCGCGTTGCGCTGCTTGTCGTTGGCGGGGATGAGCTTGTGGACCAGGCGTTCGGCGTGCACCCAGCACAAGGCGTGTTCGCCGACGCGGAACTGGCCGGCGCCGTCTGACACGACGATGGCTTGGCCGAGCAGGCCTTGCTCGCGAACGGCGCCCCACAGAGCACCCTCGCTGGCGACCCGCACCGGATCGGGGGTGATCCTGAGATCGGCGAATCCGAGCGCGTTCAGATGGCTCGTCCAGTCTTCGTGAGACGCAAAAAGCCGCGTCGGATGGCCCGCGAGCGTGTCGATGAGGCTGAGGCTCAGATTGCAAGCCCGCATGTAGACGAGCGCCGCCTCGTTGACCACGTAAGAGGCCGCGCCGCCCAGGAGATTGCGCAGGAACGCCAGGCGGGACTTGCTCGGGCCGGTTCGAAACGTGGTGAAGCTGTCGGAACCGATCTGGGTCGTCACGCCGCTCTTGCCTCGATGGCGGGCGCCGGTGTCGTCGACCGTGACGAAGGAAGCGCTGCTCAATCCGGTCTTCAGCACCTCGGCGTCCTCAGCGCGGAACGTCTCGAGCCTGGCGGCCAGCAGGCGCACCACCTGGCGTTTCGAAATCACCACGCCGACGCCGTTCAGCAGCGCCAGAATCCGCTCGCAGGTCATCTGTCCCTGAAAGTGCAGCATCAAGATCAGGCGCTGAAGATGCGGGCCATAGCCACCGACGATCCCGGGATCGAGCGGCGCGATCAGAGTCTTCCCATCCGGCGTTTGCCAGCGCTCGCGCCGATAGCGGGTCACCAAAGGATTCAGAACCAAGTCCTGAACGACGATCTCTTCGTAGCCCTTGTGGCGGGAACCCGCTGGCGCGTCGACCTTCACCTCGATGGTTTGCGTGACCGTCAGCTTGTCCAGGTTGCTGCCGCGCCGCTGCGTCGACCGCCCGCCCTTGGGCGCGTTCGCTTGCGAATCCGGTCGGTCCGTCGCCTTGTCCATCCCCGAGGGTTTCTGCGGCGGCCGCGGCGGCAGTTTCTTCAATCGCGCCAGTTCGTCCTTGACCGCCTGATGCTCGACCCTCAGCTTGGCCAACGCCCCGCTCACCTTCTCGTACTCCGCCTGAAAGCGGGTCACTTCGCCAATCAATTCGCCAATCAAAGTGCGAACCAGGCCGATGAGCTCGGCCGGCGTCATGCGCTCAAGCGGATCACCCAAATCAACGGACATCCCCAGCTTAAATCATACTTTCCGACGCTTGACTCCCCCCTTCCGCCCGGAAATTTGCCCCGATTACGATTTTGGCGCCTAAGCTCTTGAAAAGGCCTGCGCGCGACCAGTTCTGTGCGGTGCGGAGCCATGCCTGAACCGAGGGGCCCGAATGGACAAGAAGGAACCAGGGGACGAACTCGGCGTTCTCGCGCGCCGGAAGATCGAGGCGGCGGTCATCGCGCCGATCTACGACGAGATGCGCAAAGCGTTCGGCGAGGAGCGCGCGCGGGAAGTCCTGGGCAAAGCCATCCGCCGCGCGGCGGTGGCCGCCGGCGCCGAGATGGCCCAGCGCGCGCCCGGCGGCGCCGACCTCGAAAGCTTCAAGTCGATCCTGCGCCTCTGGACGAAGGACGACGCCCTGACGATCGAGGTTTTGGCCAACGCGCCGGGCGTGCTCGATTTCAACGTCACGCGCTGCCGCTACGCCGAGGCCTACCGCGCCATGGGCCTCGGCGAGATCGGCGACCTCCTCTCGTGCCGCCGCGACGGCGCGTTCTGCGAAGGCTACGATCCGCGCATTTCGCTGACCCGCACCCAGACGATCATGGGCGGCGCGAGCCACTGCGACTTCCGCTACCGGGTTCGCGGATCGGAGACCAAGCCGGGGCCCGAACGATAGGGCGCGGACGGCCCTTTTGAGCGCGGGTGACGACAAGGAGAGAATCATGCGCTATCTGCCGCTCTTGTGCATCGCCGCATCGGTCCTGGCGTCGATCGGCGCGTCCGCGCAACGCGTCGAACCGCGCCTCATCGACATCACCCAGGAGCGCTGGGTCGAGGTCAGCGGCGAAGCCAGCGTCGACGTTCAGCCCGATTTCGCCAGAGTGACGCTCGGCGTGACGACGACAGGAAGGGATGTGCGCGCGGCGATGGCGGCCAACGCCAAGGCCGTGAATTCGCTGATCTCGCTGATCAGGGGCGAGGGAGTCTCCGCAACCGACATTCAGACCTCGAGCCTCTCGATCACGCCGCAATTCTCCAACCCCCATTCCCCCTCCCCGACCGAGCAATCGATCGTCGGATACGCCGTCAACGACATGGTGACGGTGACCGCGCGCGACATTTCCCGCCTCGGCGCGCTGATCGACAAGGCGGTCGGAGCCGGCGCCAATGCGATGTTCGGCGTCGCCTATGGCGAGAACGACCCGAGCGCGCTCATCGACAAGGCCCGGCCTCTCGCGGTCGCCGACGCGAAGCGCAAGGCCGAAATCTACGCCAGCGCCGGCGGCGCCAGGGTCGGCCGGCTGATGCAGCTCAGCGAACAGACCGGCGCGCAGCCTTTGCAATTCGAGAGGCGCGCCACCGCGCAGAGCGCCGCCACGCCTCCGACGCCGATCGAGGCGGGCGAGGACCGCCTGACCGTCTCCGTCACGGCGCGATTCGAACTGACGCAATAGTTCCGGTCCGGCAACTCGAGGAGCAGCTCATGTGCCGCAGCATTCGCCCGCTGTTCAATTTCGACCCTCCCGCCAGCGAGGAAGAAATCCGCGCCTCCGCGCTGCAGTTCGTGCGCAAGGTGAGCGGCTTCTCGAAGCCCTCGCGCGCCAACGCCGAGGCCTTCGACCGCGCAGTCGACGAGGTCGCGGAGCGGCCCGCAAGTTGATCTCTTCCCTCAGCAGCGCGGCGCCGCCGCGCGACCGCGAGACGGAAGCGCTCAAGTCGCAGGAACGCGCCCGGCGGCGGTCGCATGAATAAGGGGTCAAATCCGCGAGTCGTCTCGGGGACCGCGGGCCTGATAGGGGCTGACCGGCGGCGGTCTCCAGCCCCGCAGCGCGTCGGCGCGCGGACGGTAGACCTCGACCTTCAGCGGATGGCAGCGCGCTTCGTCGCTCGAATGGCTCGCGCCGCAATCTCCGCCCGGGCACGCCGACAGCGCGCCGATCAGGTCGATCTCGGCGAAAAACTCGATGACATCGCCCGGCCGAACCGGGCTCGCCTTCATGAAGTAACGATGTTCGTCATGGGTGAAACCGGTGCACATGAAGACGTTCAGCACGTCGTGAATGTAGGGCTCGGCCCGGTCGAACGGCAGCTTCCGCCGGGCCGCCAATGCGCGCGTCAGATTCGAGTGACAGCAATGGTGATAGTCGACGCCGGTCAGCAGCCTATTCGTATAAGGATCGCAGCGCGTGCCGATCACGTCATGAACACCGGCGCCGTCGGCGTCGAAACCGTACCAGTCGAGCGTGTCGTGGGTGATCGTCGCCATCGGCCTCAGGCAAGGCAGCGTGCTCCACAGGCGGTCGCCCGTGCTCACATGGGTCGCGTGCAGCGCGCGAGTCTTGCCGCTGAAGAAGCGCTCGGAAAGATTGGCGGCGTTCCAAAGATTGAGATCGCCGACCTGTGGCCCCTCGACGCTGATGATGCGAAAGACATGCCCGGCCGGAACATCGAAGGCCCGCGCCTCCCGCGGCGGCACGATCGTCTCGCCGATCTCGGCCATGCCGGCGCGGGCGTTGTCGTAAAAGACCGCGTCGTAGGCGGGCAGCCGGCGGATTTCGTAGGCAGCGACGGGCGCGGCCGCCTTGCGAAGCTCGGCGTCGGGCGGCGGCTGGTGCGAGAACCGGACCATACCGCTTAAGGTTAGTCGAACTCGCGGCTCCGGCAAGGACGTCGCCACCTGCCCTATAACATTTTAAAATTCGAATGTGACAATTTGTCCCATTTCCCACGCCCGCGGGGTTGCTTTTTTCGGCTCCAGGCAGGGGACGAGGACCGAGTGCATCCGCCCAAGACGAAGGTCGCGGCCCTGCCAGAAAAGACAGGGAGAGCGTCATTCGTGAACCGATTTTGCGAGGATTGAGTTTGATCGCGTGTGCCGCCGCGTCGGGCCTTCTGGCGACGGCTGCAGTCGCCCAGCAGCAGGCGGCGCCGGCTGCGCCGCAGGCGGGCGCGTCGGCCCCCGCCAAGCCGGCAGCGCCGGCTCAGGCCAACCCGCCCAAGCCCGCCGGCGAGGACGATGAATGGGGCATGAACGACCCAACGTGCCCGCCTGGGCCAAGGAGCCGCCTGCGCCGCCTCCGCCCCCGCCCGCATACGGCGGCTACGGCTATGGCTATCCGTATGCCGGCGGCTACGGCTATCCGTACCGCGGCTACGGCTACCCCCTACGGCGGCTATGGCCCCTATGGATATGGCTACGGCTACCCCTATCGCGGCTGGTATGATCCCTACTACGACGGCTACGGTTACGGACGCGGCCATGGACGCGGCCACGCCAGCGGCAGCTTCGACTTCAGCGGCCTCGGCGACCTGTTCGGCAACGGCTGGGGTCGCGGCTGGGATCGCGACGGCTGGGGCCCGTGGGACCGCGGCGGCTGGGGTCCGTGGGACCGCGGCTGGGGTCCCGGCTGGTGGTGATGTGAGCGTCGGCGCTTTGGCGCCCGCCTCGGCGTCACCGCGCCAATGTTCAGCTCTTGCGAAGGTCGCCCCTCGGGGCGGCCTTCGTCTTTTGCTCCTTGCTTCCGGCGTCCAACATCGACCCCCGACTGCGCGGGTGAGCCTGACGCTGCGAAATTGATAATTTTCGCATTTCCGATCGCCGGTCTTGCTTTTGTGCCGGGAACCGAGGTTAACTACCGCGTTCTGGGGGGAAGCAGTGATTCAGCGAACCACACGGCATGCGCCGACAGTGACGGGTTTCGCCATCAACTGTGCAATTGCGGCTCTACGGAAATTGAACATGACCGCTGAACCGTTGTTGCGTCGAGCAGGCCTATCCGGATACGACTTCGACGATCCACAGGTTCGTGTTCCGGCGGCCGGTCAGGGCGATTTTCTCGAATACGCCGCCGAAGCGACGGGCGATCCGGCTTTTGGACTTCACCTCGCCGAGCAAGCAAATCCGCGCGAGATCGGGCTGCTGTTCTACATCGCGTCGGCCGCCAAAAATCTCCGCGAGGCGGTGCCGCTTTTTTTGCGCTACTCCCGCCTCGTCAACGAAAGCTTGCGGTTGAGGCTGGTCCGTCAGCCGGACGGCGTTACCGTGGAGTTCAACTTCGTCGGGGTATCGCAGCAGCGCGTCAGGCAAAATACCGAGTTCTGGGTCGGGATGATCATCAAGGCTTGTCGAGGAATGACAGGCCCCGACGTCCGTCCAGTCCAAGTCGCGTGCCCGCATTTTCGCAATGTCGACGTGCCGCAATTCCGACGCTTCTATGGCTGCCCGGTCGAGTTCGGCGCGCCGTTCGGCCGACTGGTGTTTTCGAACGACACGCTCGCCCTCCCGCTCTTTACCGAAGACCCACATTTGCTGAAGTTGCTGCGGCCTATGGGCGAAGCGGCGGCAAGAGCGCGCGGCAGGCCGATCGGCTCGGTCCGCTCTTCGGTTGAAAACGAGGTCCAGCGCCTGCTGCCGCTCGGTCAAGTTCGGCTGGAAACGGTCGCCAGGGCGCTGGCTCTCAGCGCCAGAACGCTGTCGCGCAGGCTATCCTCCGAAGGCACGACCTTCATCGAGATCGTTGATCAATTACGCCGCAGCCTTGCCCATGAGTACCTCAAGGAAGGGTGGATCACGGTGGCGCAGGCCGCATGGCAATTGGGGTACGAGAGCCCTGGACCGGCCATTCGCCAACCGCCGCCCGCAGCGAGAATCGGCTACGCGCGCCAGCCTAGCCTCTTGCGCGCCGCCCGGGCGACGGGGTCCAAGCACCCGGGTGATCCTGCCGCGGGCGGAATCGTTGATCAGGCGCCGCTGGCTTTCAGAGCCCCGGCATGGGCAAGCTTTTTGCCGGCCCTGGGCGGGGCTTCAGCCGGAAGCTTCTCAACCGGCGGCCTATAGCCGTTTGCTCTGTACTGCTCCCGGGAAATTGGAACTCGACGCTCGCCGTAGGCAACCAACACTTGGCCATCCCGCAACAGATACAAACCGCTTGCCACGCTTTCCTCCAGCGCTCTCCTTCAGGGCCGCTTGGCAGCCCTCTGTGAGCAGGCGTTACCACGTGCGGCGCGCGTCTGACGTGATCGGAGTCGCCAAACCTCTGCTTTATTGCGCCGCCGCGCTGGCCGCACACGCGGACGGCGCAACCCGCTACGCCGCCTCTGGCGACAGGCGGGACACCTTTATCGACGCAGAGCGGGCGGGCGGACCCGGGCCAAGTCGTAGTTGGCCTGCAGCCGCAACCAGGCGTCGGCCTGTACTGCCGAGAGCTTTTTCCAGCGGATACGCCATCTCGGGCGAAACGGCGCTGCGGCCGGCGATGAGGTTATGGAGCTGCTGCCGCGTGACGCCAATGCCGTTCGCGGCGTCCATGATCGACAGGCCGATCTCCGCGATGATGTCGCCCACCATTCTGCCGGGATGTGGCGGATTCTCCATGGCTTTCACCTCCTTCAATCAACGAGGTCAACGGGCCTCGCCAATCCCTTAGGCATCGCGAAGCGCAGCAAGGCCAAGGTCGCAGGAGTGGTTATCGGAGGTTGATTCCGTGTCGTTTCTGCGACCTTGCGGTGTTCCTTTTTTGCTTCGCCTGCAGCAGGTTCCTGGCCGGCGGCCGGGATCGACGCGCTCCACGAGGGCTTGCTTCAAGGGGTCCACCGAGCCGAGGGCGCGCGAGCTCACCCCCGCCAGGGAAAGGTCCAGGTCTCGGTCAGCGCCTTGGTCCCGGCGCGCAGGAAGACGCGCAGATCCGTGCTCTGTCCCGGCTCGACCGCGACGTCCACGCCGGCGCGGAAACCGCGGGTGTGGGCGTTGGGGGTGAGGAAGGTGCGTAAGATTCGCCCGTTCGAGGCGGTGGCGATCGTCTCCACCAGCGAGGGGTCGCTCATATAGTAGGAGAGGTCGCCGCCGGAGAAGTCGATCAGGAACCGCGTCGCCCCGGGCGGGGGCGACTCCGCCGCGCCGAGCGCCCGCGGCGCCACGCGGAAGGTGCCGACCGTGCGGCCGGCCGGGGTCAGCGTCTGGTCCAGCGTCAGCGCGGTGATTCGATAGCCATAGGTCAGCGACTTCCCAGCGTCGAGCCCATTCTTCGGCGCCCAGGCGGCGACGATGTTGTCGTTGGTCTCGTCGCTGGTCGGCAGCTCCAGAAGCTCCACCCTGCCCTCGCCCCAGCCCTCGCGCGGCTCGATCCAGTAGCTCGGCCTCAGCTCGTAGGCGAGCTCGAGGTCCTGATAGCTGGAGAAATTGCGGTCGCGCTGCAGAAGCCCGAAGCCGCGCGGATTCTGGTCGAGGAAGACCGAGACCGAGGGCGTGACCGGATTGCTGAGTGGGCGCCAGATCCATTCGCCGGCCCCGGTGTGCATGAGGAGCC
Source organism: uncultured Alphaproteobacteria bacterium (assembly GCA_963758335.1). GTDB lineage: Bacteria > Pseudomonadota > Alphaproteobacteria > Rhizobiales > Beijerinckiaceae > Roseiarcus. The sequence goes on from CAVWVF010000008.1 coordinate 686,526, forward strand.
CGTCGGAATCGTGCAATTCGCCGCGGAAGTCGTCGGCGAGGCGATGGTCGTTCTTGCCGACGAAGAACATCGAGGACGAGGGCGCAAACCCCAGCGCCGGAACGGCCTTGCGGGCGAAGAGGGTGACATTCGCCTCGATATAGGTCTCCTGGCCGGGCACGAGGTCGAAGCAGAAGGCGCCGGTCGCCGAGTCACCGTCGAGCAGCGCATAGATGACGATGTGGTCGGCCGTCGGGTCCGGGGTGTCCATCCAGAACTCGCGGAAAAAGGGGAACTCCTCGTTGAGCCCGGGGCCCGCGCCGATCGCCAGCCCCCGCGCCGACAGGCCGTAGCGTTGCCCGCGACCGAGAAAGCGGAAATAGCTCGCCCCGAGGAACGACACGACCTCGTCCCACACGTGCGGGGCGTTCACGGGAAAGCGCAGGCGGAAGCCGGCGAAGCCGATGTTGACCGGCAAGTTCCCCGCGACCTTGGTGCGGCCGTAGTCGAACAGGTTCGGCGCATAGGGGATCGGCGCCGGGATGCCGTCGCGCAGCACGTTGATGACGACGGGCCGCTTGTAGAGATGGCCGAGATGAAAGAGCTCGAGGCGGAAATTGGCGTTGACCTGCTGCCCGAGCAGCGCCTTGTCCGACTTGAAGCGGATGTCGCGCCAGGCGTCGAAGTCGAGGTTGGCGAGGCCGTCCGGCAGCGGCGGAATGGTGGCGTCGTAGGGCGCCGCGGCGAGATCGCGCGCGCGCTTGACGACATCCTGGTAGCCGAACGGCGGCGCGTCGGTCTGGGCCGCCGCATGGGCGATGAAGCGGGCGCCCGAGGCGGCGACGACGCTGGCGATGAGCGCGCGGCGTGACAGTTCGGGCACGAGGGTCATTCGAAAACGCGGCGGCCTAGCCCGCAGCCCATGCGAAAGCAACCGGCCCGCCTAATAGGGCCAGCCCAAGGGGCCGGCCGAGTTCGGGTGCACGATCGCCTCGACGCCGAAACTGAAGTTGTTGTTGACCCGGTAATTGACGCCGACCCCGAGCGTGCCGACGGCCTGGACCGCCCCGGGCCCCGAAAAGACGGCGTTGACGTTGTCGAGCGAACTGAAGGAGCCGAAACGGGTCGGACGGGCGAGGTCGACGCCCGCGATCACATAAGGGGTCACTTGCCCCATCTGATAGCCGACGACCGCCGAGCCGCCGGCGAAGGCGGTCCCGGTGAATTGCGAGAATCCGTTCGGCGTCGCCCAGAGCAAGGGCTCGTAGCCGCTCGAAGCCCGGACCCCGACGACGACGCCGTTGTCGAACGCATGGTCGTAGCCGAGATAACCCTCGCCCCCGACACCGCCCCTGACCCCCTTGCCGCCCCAGGCCGAGATCCCCGTGCCGACGTAAAGCCCCGACCAGGGATTCCAGGCGGGCTCGCCCGGGTTCGTCGTCAGCGCGGGGTAGCTCGACGGGGCGTTGGGCAGGTCCGCGGCGGAGGCGGATTGCAGGAAGAGCCCTGCGGCGCAGGCGGCGGAGACGGCGCAGATGCGAGCGACGAGGGGCATAGGCCAACTTTTAGAAAACGGGATTCGCCGGCCCCGGTATGCCGGGCCGAGTGCGGCGGATTCATGGCGGCTCGCCGACGGACGCCGGCCGCCAGGTCGAGACGCAATCGCGTCGCGCCCGCTCTGGACAACCCGCCGCCCGGCGCCTATAAGCTCGCGATCCGCATGCGCGCCGGCTTTCGCCGCATGAGGGCCCAGGTAGCTCAGTTGGTAGAGCATGCGACTGAAAATCGCAGTGTCGGTGGTTCAATTCCGCCCCTGGGCACCATCTCAGCATCCAAAAAAATCTTAGAACGTCCAGGAAGCCGTTGAAAGTCAACGGAGTGGGCGGATCTTTTGTCCAAGATGGTCCGACGAGATCCGTTGACAGCCAGCCATTTTGTTGGCCTCATTGCTGGCCTCAAAGGCGAACACATTACGCTGAGGCCAACAAGATGCCGCTGACTGATACGCAAATTCGTAACTCCAGCACGCCCGCCGGACGGGTCCTGAAACTGTCCGACGGCCAGGGTCTCCAGCTTTGGGTGACGCCGTCGGGCGCGAAACTTTGGAATCTTGCCTACCAATTCGGCGGCAAGCAACGGAAGCTGGCGATCGGCCCCTACCCCCGGGTTTCACTAAAGGATGCTCGGATGCGCCGCGATGAAGCCAAGCGGCAGCTAGACGCCGGTATCGATCCAAGCCAGCAGAAGCGCCTCGCCAAGCTCACCGCAACGGCGCAAAACTCCAACACCTTTGCGGCAATCGCCGACGAGTTGCTTGCGCAGAAACGACGCGAGGGCAAATCTCCGGCGACGCTAAGTAAGATGGAATGGCTGTTCGGCCTCGCCAAGCCCGCCATCGGTGCCCGGCCGATCCCGTTGAGGCGCCCGAGGTATTGCAGGTGCTGCGTGGCGTCGAGGCTCGTGACAGGCTTGAAACCGCCCGCCGCCTGCGCGCTATCATCGGCTCCGTATTCCGCTTCGCCGTCGCCACCGGGCGCGCATCGAATGATCCGACCGGAGCATTGCGCGGCGCGTTGATCGCCCCGACCGTGCGTCACCGCGCGGCAATTATCGAACCAACAGCACTCGGAGAACTGTTGCGAGCGATCGACGGTCATAGCGGGATGCCAGAAGTGCGGGGCGGACTGCAATTGCTAGCCCTTACCTTCGTCCGACCGGGCGAGTTGCGGGGTGCGAAGTGGTCTGAGATTGAACTCGACAAGGCCGTTTGGACAATTCCCGGTGAGCGCATGAAGATGCGCCGACCGCATCGCATTCCCCTCGCGCGACAGACCATCACTGCTCTCAAGAACTTGGGCGCAATCACGGGCACAGCCGATCTGATATTGCCCGGCGCGCGCGGACGAGGGCGGCCCCTTTCAGAAAACACCCTCAACGCCGCGTTGCGACGCCTTGGCTATACGAAGGACGAAATGACTGCCCACGGCTTCCGCGCAGCCGCGTCGTCGATCCTGAACGAATGCGGCTTATGGAACCCGGACGCTATTGAAGCGCAGCTCGCCCATGTTGAGGGCAACGCCGTCCGCCGCGCCTATGCGCGGGCTGAGTTTTGGGACGAGCGGGTCAAAATGATGCAGTGGTGGGCTGACAGGCTCGATGAATTGAAGAGGCGCGACAAGATCATCCCCTCGACGCCTCTGCTTCGCGTGTGACAATCGAGCGTCCCGTAGCCGGCCCTAGCGGCGGTAGTCCGCGTCTCCCGCTCGCTGTCGCGCTTTCGGCGCCCAAGGGCAAGTTCGACCGCAGCGCCGACGTCAATGTTCGGGGTCCCGGGCAATCTTGCCGCCGTGCGCACATCGAGTTCGCTCGAGATCGATTGCGCTGTGTCGCCCTCGCGGGGCTTTGGGCGGTTCGGGTCGAGTATGACCCTGGCCTAGAAGCGACGCGGACCGAGCGAGCGTCGGGACGCAGTGGACGGCGGGAATGCGCAAGAAGCGGCCATTCAGCGACGGCTTGGCGAACGGCTAAAATCGACCCTTTGCTGCCCTTCAGGATCGGCCCAATGAACGGGCGGGAAGCGCGAGAAAGCGGTCTTCGGCTGGAGGCGCGGGTTGCGCCACAGCACGAAGTCGCTGCGCTCCGGCCCGCTGCGCGGGGGCGCAAGCGGTGAGGCCGGCGACCTATTTGAGAAGCAGGTAAAGTCGAGATGACAGTATAGTCGGTGGGGAGCCCGTAGCGGCACCAGCATCTGCAACCGCAATCGGATATCGCCAACCGTCAGTGATTACCGATCAAGGCAGCTCGACGAAGGATGGCATCATCTCTTTGCAGCCTTCGGCGCGATCGTCGACGCGGCACAAGAGGTCCTTCGGCAACGTCACTCGGCTCGCTCGCTCATAGGGGAGACGGGAGAGGGCATAGTCGATGAGCGCGTCGAGGTTGTCAAAGAAGGGCCACTCCGTCCGCGCTCCGGAACGTGTCGCGACGATGAGCCGGTCGCCCGCGAGTTTGACCGACGCGACGGCGGACGGGACCCGGTAGTCGTCGACCTTGACGACCTCCCCGCCGCTCTGGTCAAAAACGCCAATCCGGCCATCGCCAGCGGCGACGACGAGCCGGCCGTTCGGGCTTTGGACGCATGCCGCCGGCGCCTCGAAATCGCGCGGCAGCTTGAAGTTCCTCGCGCAGGCCGCCGGGTCCAGCGTCGGCGACGCGCCCGGCGAAGATTCGGCCACGCTTCCGAGTTTGTCGTCGAGGTGGAAGGCGGAATGGCGATTCCACTGGATGATGGAGCCATCAGCCGCGCCCGACGCGATGCGGCTTCCGTCGGGACTGATCGCGATCGTCCATACCGCACCCTTGTGCCCGCGCAATTCCCCGACCTGCCGCCAATGGGACTGGGGCCCCGGCACCCACAGCCGCAGGACGCCGACATCGCTTGTGCTGACCAGATAGCCGCCATCCGGGCTGAAGGCGATCTGGAAAGCGGTCCCGCGGGCGCCTTCGAGCTCTGTCGGCGATTGAGGATTTTTCCGCCAGTCTTCCCAGAGGAAAACCTTGCCGTCCGCCGAAGACGCCACGAGCATCCCTGGATCGTTCGGGTTGAACGCAAGCGCGGTAAAATTGCCGTGCGGGGAATCGCCGACGCCGAGCCTCGCGATGGTCTCGCCCGACGACGAATCGAAGACTGCGATCTCGCCCTTCGTTTGACCGAGTCCCGCCGCGATGAGTTGCCCATCCGGCGTGATCGCGAAGGCGTTCGGCCACGAGATGGCGCCGTCGAACGCTTGCTGCTTTTGGACCGGCGTCGTCGCGACGTTCCAGAGCTTGACCGAGGTCCCGAACCCGCCGGTCGCCATCCAACGTTCGTCGGCGCTGAACTGCGCCGCGCCAGTCCGATGCGCGTCGTCGCCGAGCAGCTCAACGACGTCCTCGTCGCGCCCTTCGCAGGCGGCGAACCGAGGTCGAAGCTCCTCGCGCGAGCAGGGCGCGAAAAGCAGCGTCTGATCGCGAGAGGCGACAGCGATCCACTTCCCACCCGGACTCCACAGCGCGCTCAAGATCGGCCCCTCGAACCTCCGGCTCGCGCTCGTCGACGTTGACGGCTCGCTCTGGCTCTTCGACTGCAGATACGGCAACCCGATCCGGTCGATCGGCATGCCGTCCTGCACGTTGAAGAAGAGGAGGCTTTGCGGGTCGGAGGAGACGAGGGTGTCTCCTCTCGGGGAATAGGAGACGCCGTTCACCATCTGCGCGTGGCCCCCTGCGAGAATTCTTTCCTCCCGCAGTTGGTGCAGGCTCGTCAGCAGCAGGCGCTCGGCCTCCGGCATCTCCGAGAGGCCAACGTCCCGGACTTGGCTGGCGATCATAATCGCGGTCGCCGGTCCGTCCGACCACAAGGCGTCGCGGGCTTGCACTGTGATCATGTCCACAAGCTTCTGCGCCGCGATCTTTGTCTTCATGTCCCGATACACAAAGCCGCCAAGCGCGGCGACCGCCAGCACAGCAACCCCTCCGACGAGCTGCTTTGCGCGCCTCCTCCAGTGCGCCCTCCTGCGCGCGCCATCCGCCATCTTGGCGAGGGCAAGGACTTTCTGGAGGGCGGCCGAAGGCGTGTCTCCCCAACGCGCTCGCATCGGCAAATTCCGCAGGATCGGGGCAATCTGATCCTCCCCCCAGCGGCTCGGCAGTTGGCCCGTGGCAGCGACCATCGCCACTCGGCCAGCGACGTTCGGCGGAATGAGGGCCGCCTTCGCCTCATCGCTGAGACGGGCGAACTTGTCCGGCTCCTCGACTTCCTTGAGAACGCGCCCCAGACAATAGGCGACCTCCTGCGGATCCCGGAGCCACACCTGGAATTTTCGCCAGTTGCGGATCAACGCCTCATGGCTGATGTCGTAGTCGCGCGTCCCTCCGCCATTCAGGTAGCCGCGCAGAAGAAACGAATTCAAGGCGTTCTGCAGCGCGCTCCATCGCGCCGCATCCGGAATCCGCGCAAGCGCGAAATTCGGGTCCGCGTCCAAAAACACTGTGATGTCAGAACGCCCGGCGAATTGCCGCGCCCAGTTGCCGTTATCGTCACGACGGGCGAGCGCCCGGAACGCCGCTCTGAGCGCCTCTTCGCCGATCTCCCTCGGCGTGCCGGCGCCGGCGCCGGCCGCGAAGCGGCCCACCGCCTCGCCGCAGGCGTCGTCGGCGCGCAGATTAAGGCATTCGCCGAGGTCGGGGGCCTCGTCGTCGCCGTGATATCCCGGCAGGTCCTGGCGAGTGATTTGCAGGTCCTCCAGGCGCGAGACCCCGTGGGACCACCGCTTCATCGCTGAATGCCAGGTCGCCTGGAGGGCGTGCTGAAAAAGAGGCAATTGGTCCGGCCGGTGCTCGAGCTCCTTGAACAGCCGGGCGGCGGCAGCGAGGAGCAGGTCCGGCATGCCGGGCGAAAACGGCGCGTCCTCGTTCCCGCAGATTTCCGAGGCGTCGCCATTCTTCCGTTCGAGGAGACCCCGCAGGCCCCAATCCGCAAAGACATTGCGCGCGGGCTTGATGATCGCAAGCCTCAGATCCGCCCTGTCCTCGGGGTCGGCCGGATCGAGAAGCTCCAGTTGGTAGCCGCTTCCAACGACGACGTCGGAAAGACCGTGATGCTCTGCGCATCGATACAGTTCCTCGCTCCGCATCGTCAACGCGAGAAAAACGCCGCTCTTCCGCTTCTTCGCTGAAGCGTGGAGGTCGACGATGAGGTTCAGCAGCGCCTCGCGCTGGTCCGAGGCGACCTCTGGGCGGAACACTTCCTCGAGCTGGTCGACGAGCAGGATCAGGCTGGGCTCGGAAAGGCGCCGGCCCCCGGTGACGACATTGTCGGCCTTGTCGAGCATCCGCCCGGCGAGATCGCCGAACGTGCCCAGGACCGTCTTCCGGCCCTTCCTGCTCGCGTCAGCGAACTGCTCCTGGAAATGCTCGCGCAGCCAAGCGGCCGCGTTCTCGCCGTTCAAGGCGAGATCGGAAGGAAAGCCGAGCTCCCGCGCCAATTCCGAAGCGCCTGCCGTCTCGCTCATCCGCAGGAGTGGCAGCATCAGCTGCTCCGCAAAGGCGGCCGCAAGTTCGCCGAGCGGCGCCCTGCGCGGCCGGAATTCCATGCTGTACCAGTTGCCATAACGGCCCTGGATGCGCTGCTTGGTGTTGAGGAAGGGAAGCAGCCCGGCGCGCAACAGCGACGATTTTCCCGATCCAGAGCCCCCGAGGACGGCGATGACTTGGTTCCTGGCGAGAAGGTCGCGCACCGCTTGGACATTGCGCGCTCGGCCGAAGAAGAATTCGCCCTCTCCGGGGTCGAAGGATCGAAGCCCGGGATAGGGATAGGGCGCGATCCGGCGAGTGTCCTCGCCGAGGAGCGATTTTTCTTCTTCGTCGATCGAGATGAGCTTGCCGTCAAACAGCGGCGGCTTCGCTCCCAGAGCGCCGGCGCGCCTAGCGAGCCGCAGGCGGTACGCGGCGACCATTCGCCTCATGTTGCCCACGAGAACTTCCAGCTCGTCGCCCGGCGGGAATTCCGGCGCGATCGTCATTGAAGCGTCTGCGTCTTCGAATGCGCCCACGAATAGAGCTTCGACTTGAACACGGCGAGAGAGTCCGGATTGGCCTTCAGAGGCGCGTCCTCTCCCGCGCCGTTCGGCGGCGCAAATCCCAACAGCCGCCACTGCCAGTAGCGACCGTCATAGGGATATTCGTTGAATGGCAGCGCGCCGGCGGTGCGGACCAGGAGCGCGGCCAGAAACGCGTTCAGCGGGGGCTTGCCCGCCCGGGCGCGCTCCCTCTGCTCCTTCTCCACCGCCTCCAGGATCTCGTCGAACCGGGCCTGCAACTGCTTCTCGATCGAGCTGTTGGGGCCGGGGGCGACGTCGAGATCGTGGATGGCGACAATCGTCCGGTTGCCACGAAGCCTCTTGAGATGCTCGCTGAACTGTTCGCCAAAGAATTCCCATGGAGGGGGAGTCGGCTGGGGGTTGTCGACGAACTTCGAGGCGATGCTCGTGATTTCGCTCTTCAGCTGGTCGATGATGTTCATCGGCCCGATCAACTCGGGCCCGCGGTCGCCCAACAGGCCGACAGTCTCGATCTGAATTCTCGTTTCGTTGCGCGAGGCGTCCGGCGTCATAAAGCCTTGAAGCCAGTCCGCCAAAGCCTCGGCTGAGCCGGCCCTTAGGGCGGGAAACGCTCTCGAGCCGGCCGCCCGCTCGGCCGCCGCCTCGAATTCGCGATCGCTGAAGCCGCTCGGCAGCCAGAGCGCGACCGTGGCGTTCGGGCAGCCCGCGGCGTCGAGATCCTTTGCGATGACGCTAGGGTTGGCGGCGAGGTCAGGCGCCTCGCCCTCGGCGACGGGCTGGACGAAGATTGCGTTTCCAGCCGAGCCGACCTGGCCTCTTGCATCTGCCTTCCTTCGCCATCCGTCGCGCCACGTTTGCATCCGGAAGCCGCGGCCCCTTAGCCCCTCACACAGTTTTCGGATCGGCTCAGCCATCTCCTGCGGCAGCGCAGCTGTCGGATGTCCGAGAACAACCAGTTCCGCCTCGTCGGCGGCGGCCGTCGGACACGAGTTCCGCAGCGCCGGAACCGGTTCCTCCTCCACGCGCGGGGTCTCGAGATCCTCCCGGATCTGTTGGGCCAGCCGAGCGATCTTGCCGTTGACCTGGGTGTCCTCCGGTCGGATGTGGAGCAGTCTGCCGGCCGCGTCGAAAAAGCTCACATAGGCGTAGTCGCGCGACAGCGCGGTGAGTTTCCCCTGCTTTCGAAGGTTCCGCCACCATGTGACCGCATCCGCGTCGAGCATAAGCGGAACGAAGAGGAGACGCCGTCGCTGGACCTCGGTCAGCGCCTCCTCCCACTCGGCGACCGTCCACTGCTTCTTGCAATAATTCGCCGAAACAAACGCAATGACGACCGCGGAGCCTTCGATCTGCTCGTTCAGCTTTTCGCCGAGGCCACCGTAACCGGCCTCTTCGGCCGCATAGTCTAGGACGCGCACGACACCCACGTTCCCAAAGCCCGTGGATCTCTGGAACGCTTCAACCCAGAATTTGTCTTCGCTGGCGTAGCTGAAGAAAATCCTCGGCGCGGACATTTCCGTTCACTCATCCCATCCTTCCCTCAAAATTTCTGTCGGATCGGGCCTCCTCGGCGCCGCGCGCGAGCCAGAAGTAGCCGACCAAGCTCTGGTTAAAGGGTAGCCAGCAATGCACCTCTCACAGGCCCGCGAAGCTCCACCCAAGCTTTTGTTCAAATCCTCAACCTTTTCTAGAACAATACCCACCAATTGTCTGTGATGGGCGTCACACCCCGTTAGCACAGCGTGTTAGCGATCAACCCGCGTCGACGACGTCTTGAAGGTTGCGTTGCGCCCAATCTAACGTGGCGATAGTCGCAGATCGCAGCGGGCAGTCATTGATCTGGGTCAATTCGCAGAACTAGGGTCTCACCTGGCGATCCGCGCCGAGAAGCGCAGGTTGCTTGTTCGCCTTTCGGGCGAATCCGGGCCCAAGCGCGATCGACATCTCAGGGAGATCGCGGCCGCTCACGAATTGATCACGTGGCGCACGGCGCACGCTCAAGGGAGCGAATTGAGCCGGACGCGGGGGCGCATTGATCAGGTGGCACCCGGTGGCTCGAGAAAGTTTGGCGGGCTCGGCCCAGGCTGTCCATTAAGGTTACAGCAACGCGGACGGGCCCGCCGTCTCGAATGATCCCCTTCGTCGACACCGTCGTCCTCTTCAACGTTGGGATTTCCGTCATTCATCCGTACCATCGCCAGCCACCTTGGCCAGAAAAGTAGTGGCAAGAGCAGAAAAGTAGTGGCAAGAATTGAGTCTTGCGCCGTGGCGAGCTGCTCAGGGGTTGCAACCCACGACAAGCGAGCGCGAACGTGAGAGGCGGTCCCACACTCTGTCCCTCATTGCGCCAGGATCTAAACTCTTTCCGGCCGCCTCGACCAGCTATCCTCCAGGTCCATGAACTGATCCATTATGCCGCCTTCCGGATTATGCCGCGTAGGTTCGCAGAAGACCTGTGCCGCAGTCATCCGTACCTGACTGCATCGGAATAATCCGAGGTTACCCACAGGCCAGTACGCCGCCGATTTCGCGCCGGTCGTGCGCACCGATAGGTCCGTATCTCCATCCAACGGAGAGGACGACCATGACGAAGCGCAAGACACAGACGATGGCGATACCGGCAGAATGGCTGCAGCCGCATCGTGAACGATTCCTGAAGAACCTGAGCGATCAGGGCTACACGAGCGGCACGCTGCGAATCCACGGCGGATCGGCGTCCCTGCTTTGCCAGGAGGTCTCTCGGCGCGGACTTCGAACCGGGAGAGCTCATCGGCCATACACTTGCAAAGGTGCGCGCTGCTCTCGATGGCATGCATCTCAACACACGCACTTATAAGAGGTTTTGCCTCGATCGCTTCATCGATGCTCTTGTCGAGGCCAATGTTGCCGAACCATCCGAACCTCCACAACATGTGCCGACGGAATCGGTCCAGCGCGACCAGAATTGGGTGCGGGTCAACGCGCAGCTTGTCGACGCGGAATCCGGCGCGCATCTGTGGGCCGAGCGATTCGAGGAAGACGCGGCTGGCCTGTTCAAGCTGCAGGATGAGGTGGTCGCGCGGCTGGCAACACCTTGGGCTTGGAATTGCTCAAGGCGGAAGCGGCCAAGGGCGCCCGCTCGACCAGTCCGGATGCGAACGATCTCGTCATGCGCGGTGCGGCGCTCGTCTATGAGCAGGCTCATAACCCCGGCAAGGACAAGAACAATGCGGCGCGAGCCTTGTACGAACAAGCGCTCGCGATCGACCCCAACAACGCGGCAGCCATCGCCGGCGTCGCAGTAATTGTTGATGATCCCGGTTGCGGCCGCGCCCCGATCGACCGCGGCGACGACGCCCTCGTCGTCATCGAAGATTGTCGCGTTGTCGTGCAGACCCTTGAGCCATTCAAGGGCGGCCGGGCGCCGACTTGATGGCGCCCGCCGGGATCGGCTGAACGAAGATCGGGAAGCTCCGCAGGACATGCACTGTAGGCTGGCAGTCGGCGAGCGCGCGGACGATCCTGACCTCCTGCTCATAGGCCCATTGATCGGACTTGGCGCACAGCTCGGCCACGGGAATGGGCGCGCCCGTCAGATAGGCGTCGACGTGGCGCCTCGGGCGGGTCGGCCGATAGTCGATGTCGATCTGGCCGGTGAAGAATTCGTGCGATCCGTCGAACTCCACCACCGCGCCGGCGTATTAATCCGGGTAGTGGGACCACATCAGAAGCGAGTTGCGGACCCTCGATAGGCTGAGGACGCCGACGAGCTGATTGAGCTGCTGGACGATATCCCGAGACATCGCGTCGTTCGACCTGCAACCCTCGGGAATCGCCTCCATCTCGCTATCGGGCGCGGCGCCGCGGGCCGCCAGAATGTCGAAGGACACGCTGATCTGCCGCTCCGGTGCATCGTTTGGTACGATGATCTCGGGCAGCAGCTCGAAAGGGTCGTTGAACGCGCTCGGCTGGGTGAACCGGATGAAGCCGTCGAGGATGCGCCGCAGGCCGTCGATTCCAACATACTTGTAGAGCGCGGACGGTAACTTGGCAGGCGCCACGGATGTCATCGCTTCACCTCCCCCGCCCACATTGCGTGTGCGCGAACGCGCCAGCGCCCTTGCGGCCGAGCGCACGGACCAGCCTGAACAGCTCCGCCTGGTATTTTGCGTCATGGAGCGCGTCGTGGTCGCTGTGGCGCTTGGGCGCGAAATGCTTGGCAATCTGGCTCGACCGCGTGTCGGCCCAGCTGCTACCCGTGGCTCCCATATACAGAGCCTTGATATCCAGCGCGGCGAGGCCAAAAGGATTGCCACCGGTGAACCGGTGAAAATAGTAGTTCACGAACGACCAGTCAAACGGCGCGTTGAAACCGACAAAGACGAGGGCGCGGTCGTCGCCAGCCAGTCCGTTGGCCCAGGCCGCGAAAGCCGCCATGGCCGCCGCCGGGTCCACGCCGCGTTCGGCCAGGTCCGTGAGAGACAGGCCCGTAACCTTTAGCGCCTTGGGATCGGCGTTGCTGTTGATCGGCTTCAATTCGATGCTGAACGAACGGGACTCATCGTCGATGTCACAGGCGCCGATCGACAGCAGGCTGTACTCGCCCGGAATGGGTCCGGCCGTTTCCACATCTACCGAAACGTAGATCTCCGGCTTCTGGCTCATGAGATAAGCGGTTCCGCAGGAACGAGCGGCGGCCGGTTGCGGATCGCCTTCCAATGCTCACGAAACGCGCGCCGGCGGTCTTCGGCTGTACCGGTGGTCGCCCAGTGCAGGCCGGACAGGGTCGTGATGTCAAACGGCAGGCTGCCGCCCTGCCGTGCCATGACCATGGTCGGCAGCCCTCGCCCCAGCGCATAACCGAGCTCCAAGAAGCAGTTAGGCCGGGCGCCGGTAATGTCAGCGAGGACCACGCTGCTGCGATGCAGCTTAGCGAAAATCTCCTCGTCGATGCGCGCGTGATCATAGGCTTGACGGCCGTCGACCACGACCAGTCGGTAGCCCAACTCGCCCTCGATCACAGGCTGCACCACGACGTCGAAGAAGTCCTGGACGGCGGCGTATTCGGGCAGCGCCGGATTCAGCATCCGCACGGCGAACGCCCGCGGCGGCTCAAGAGATTCGAGAAGTTCAATCAGGTTCACAACTCGGTCCGCGGTCCCCTGACGGGCCGGAAAGCGGATGCGATTCAGCCAGTGGTGCGCGTCACCGTCGCCCGCGACCTGGAACAGCCGCCGCGTCTGGTGGCTCGCAAGCCCGAAATTATAGAGGCGGCGAGCGCCTGTGGTCTCGGGGCAAAGCGGCAGGTTCAACGGGACAATCGGCTTGTCCGCGTCGTGATACAGGTTGGCCAGGAACAGCACACCCTCTGTTCCGCCCAAGGCCACGAGAATGTCGCCGGAGCGCGCCTGCGCCTCCATCCGCTTGCTGGCCATGTTCCAGTGGGCCGCGTTCTCGATTTGCACGAGGGCAAGATTGCCGCACAGGTCGTCCCACAGATCGACAAACTCCGCCGGGATCTGGTCCTCGCTTTTGTGGTGCTGGACCGCAATCGCCATAGGCCCGGGAACGCCTGCGGGCCGGTGCGTAAGGTTGTCCCGCAGGGTCTGCCAGATCAGCCAGTCGAAACAGATCGGCAGGCCGTCGGCTCGTCGTTTGGGTTCGGCGTCCACGGGCACGACGAAGTTGGCGCCGTGGCGTACTAGCACCTTCACCATCTCGACGACCAATTCGCGCGCCCGCCTGACGTCATCCCCCGTGGCGACCGCCACGTCCTCGACGACGCTGCCGGCGATATGGATCCGGCGACCGTGGAGCGGCGATCGCGCCATCAGCGATCCTCCAGGACCGGCGAGGCCTTGAGGGCACTCGCCACGCCGCGGAGGTGCTCGAACCGCAGGGCGCTGTCGGGGTAGGCTTTGGCCAGCGCCGCGGGATACAGGCGCGTGCGGATGTCGGAATAGGTCCAGCCCGGCAGGCCAGGCCGCGGGCCCGTTGCGGTCACCAGCTGACCGATCTGCGCAGCGCTCAGCGACAGGGCGTCCAGATCCATTGCCAGCAGCTGGCGCCGTTCTTCGTCTGACGGCCGGCAGAACTCCTCCACGATCGCCGCACGCCGCTGGAGGGCGGGGTCGACCACCGACAGGCGATTGGTGCAAAGGAAGACGACGATCCGGCCGCCGTACTGGCGCAGATCGTCGACGCACTGGATCAGGGTGTTCACCGCCACCTTGTCCTCGTGGTGGCTATGCTGCTGCGAACGCGCCGCCGCCAGGCTATCGCCTTCATCGATGATCAGGATGGCGCGGCGGTGCTTGCCGGCTGACGCCACTACCTTCTTGAAGGCTTCGGCGATCAGGGTGCCCATCTCGCCGACCATGCCGGTGCCGCGCACCCGGTTGCTCAACTTGAATAGGACCGAATCTTCGCTTCGCGCCTCGGCGATTAGGCGATTGGCCATGCACTCGGCCGTAGCCGTCTTCCCGGTCCCGACGTCGCCGTGAAAGATGACCAGTGGGTACTGCTCGGCGACGATGTCGCACAGCGCCAGGCGCCCGCCGTGGTGTTGCCGGTTCCAGCTGGCCAGCTGCCCGACGTTCAGCAGCAGCTGAAGCTGGTCGTGAACGCGGTCGTAGCGCGCGTCGAAGCCTAGGAGCGTCTTTTCGCGTCGCGCCAGCGCCTCGTCGGCGAGAGGGGTTTCGCTGTAAAAGATCGAGGTTTCGCTCACGCGGCCCAATCCCTTCGCTGCATTCCGTAGGCGTTGCTGACGTAGTCGCGCCTCCCGGCCGATCTCAGAGCGCTGTGACTGGTGTCCGCGTCGGTGGGCGACCAGTTGATCTTTAGCTGCCCCTTGGTCGCCGCCCTCGCGGCCGCTGTGTAGTCGTCGGTGTATCCCAGAACGATCCGAAGGAAGGGACCGGGCACCTTCGGCCAGAGCACCCCGCCGGGTCGGCTGCAGGTCAGCCCGGCAGCGTCGGTATCGACATCAAAGCGTGTGGCCTTCACCTCGATGCCGTGGCTCAGCAGGGTGACATCGACGTACTTGAGGTAGCCGGCCGTGGCGAGGACTTCGACATCGTGCGCATAGTGACCAGCCTTTTCCGGGGTCCACCCGCCGGTGCTGTCGGCGATCATGACGAGGTCGGCCTTCATCCGCCGAACCACCTTCTCGATATCGAGGACGGTGTAGGTCGCCGTGGCTGATGCGGTGCGCGTCTGGGTCATCGCTAGTCCCCCGTCTTGAAGCGAGGTCCGAAGATTTCCTTCCAGACGTCGTTATCGTTGTCGGCCGAAGCGAAATTCGCCGTCTCCCACGCCTCCGTCGCCGCCGCTACGATCTCCAGCCGCTCGGTTTCGGTGATGAGACTGGCGACGTTGTTGCGACTGTAGACCGGGTCGAGAATCACCACCGGGTCGGTGAATGTTGTGAAGGGCGCCACGTTCTCGGGAAACCGAATCTCGTCCTTCAGACCCGACTGGGCGATATAGAGCAGGAAGTTGCGGAACCGCTGCTCGATCGTGCCGGGGGCGCCCTGCTCGGCCAGGACATGGGCCATGATCAGTTCGATGACGAAGGACTTGAACGGCTTGAGTTCGGCGTGGTTGCGCCACTTCTTGGCCATCCGCACGAGGGTGCGGAAGTCCGGATCCTGGTTCTTGCGGTCGCGGACGAACTTGATCTGGCATGGCGCGCAGGTCTGAATGGCCGACCCGTCATGGATGTCGAACTGCCAGCCGTAGCCAGGTTGGTTTGGGTCCTCGATCACCGGGACGATGTCCACGCTGAGACCGCTGGCGACGAAGGAGACAGTCGCCGCCTTGCGCTGGATCTCGAAATCCTCGACCGACTTGGTCGGGTAGAGCTTGATCAGCAAGGCGTAGATCAGATCATTTATGCTCTTCAGCGTTTCGTGGTTGATATCCCGGCCCGAGATGTAAAACACGACGTCGACATCCACGGGGTCCACGGAGGTCTTCCGCAGGATCGTATATTTGGCGAACGATCCAGCTTTGACGACCTTGGTGATCTTGATCTCGGCCTTGTCCCGAACGTGTTTGCACAACTCGGTGATCAGACGGTCGACCTGGGCGTGGTACTCCTTCCGCTTGTCCGCGGGCAGGCGCAGAACGTTGCCGTCGTAGTAGCGAATCTCTGTATTGCTCAACGCCATCTGGCGCCCCCCTTCAATCATCGGGCGAACAGCCGGTGTCCTTCGATCGGACGACGCCGCGGCCATAATCCCCGAGCCGCTTGGTTTACAGACTGGCGAAATTTCCAGCCCTCAAGTCACAATATGAAGCCTCAGCGGCCGTTTTCAAGGGTGTAAGTTTACAAAAACATCACTATATTAGCCATATGTAAACCGAAGCGAGCAGGCGGTGGACGATGATTGGACATAGGATCAAGGTCGCGCGCGCCGCGGCCGGACTGTCCCTCCGCGGCTTGGCAGAGGCGATGGGCGGGGTGGTATCCGCCCAGGCCATTGGCAAGTATGAGCGCGACGAGGACATGCCCGGGTCGCGCGCGCTGATCGCGCTCGCCGACGCCCTCGGCGTGACGGAGGACTACCTCCTCTCCGAGGACGAGATCGCCCTGGAGGGCGTGGACTTTCGAAAGAAGGCGGGGTCGTCGGCTCGGGAGGAAGCGACCCTCGAAGCCCGCACGATCCACATGCTGGAGCGCTATCTGGCGGTCGAGGACCTGCTGCAGCTGCGTAGCGTGGACTGGGAGCAGCCCCGCAGCGCGCCCCATCCCGTTGCGGACCTCCGCGACGCCGAGGACGCCGCCCGGTCTGTTCGTGACGACTGGGGGCTGGGCAATGAGCCGATTCCCCAGCTCGCGGAGCTTCTTGAAGAGCGTGGCGTTAAGGTGATGTCGCTCGATCTGGACGACATCGACGGCCTGGCGGCCAAGGTTCGGCGGCGGGGTCGAGATGCCGCCCGTGTGATCGTCATCAAACGCAGCACCTGGTCGGAGCGAAAACGCTTCAACCTTGCCCACGAGCTTGGCCATATGGTCCTGAACGTGGCGCCCGGCGTTGACGAGGAAAAGGCCGCGCATCGATTCGCCGGCGCGTTCCTGGTGCCTGCGGATGTTCTGCGCGCGGAGGTCGGCGCAAACCGGTCGTCGCTGAGCTTAGGAGAGCTGGTCGCGCTCAAGGAGCGCTTCGGCGTCAGCATCCAGGCGCTCGCGTACCGGTGCAAGGACTTGGGTATTATCAACCAAGCAGCTTGTTCAAAGCTCTTCCGGATTTTCGCGGACCGAGGCTGGAGAACCGCCCCGTTTGCGGAGCCGGCGACGATGAAGCCCGAACTGGAGGAACCCAAGCGGTTCGAGCGCCTGTGCTACCGGGCGCTGGCCGAAGGGGTGATTGGGGAGGCGCGCGCGGCCGAGCTGCTTGGCATCTCCGCCCGCGAGCTCGACGCGCGTCTCGACCAGGTGGCGGCATAGTCCAGTGGCGGTCCTCGTTTCCGACGCCTCGGTCATCATCGACCTGGAGCGGGGAACGCTGCTGGACGAACTTTTTCGCCTCCCCTTTGAATTTGCGGTGCCTGACCTGTTGTTCCGTCGCGAGCTCGCCGGCCCCTTGGGAGATCGCCTCGTGGCCCTCGGACTACGGATAGAGGAGCTCACGGCAATCGAGTTGACGCGAGCCACGACAGTGCGACGTGAACGAAAAGAGCTTTCGACGCCTGACACGTTTGCCTTCGCCATTGCTGAGTGCCGAGGTTGGCCGCTGTTGACTGGTGACGGCGGCCTTCGTCGTCTAGCCGTCGAATGCCGCGTGGAGTTTCACGGGATCCTTTGGATTTGCGACCAGTTCGAAAACGGCCTTGTCCCGTTGCCGCGACTACACGCCGGGCTGACCGCACTCTCGACTCACCCCCGTTGCCGGTTGCCCGTTGCGGAGGTGCGCCAGCGCCTCGACCGATATGCAGGATAGCTTGGCCATGGTCAACGAGCCGCAAACGAGCCCCCCGCCTCCGTCAGCGCCAGAGACGTCCGGTGTCTGTGTTCGCGATTGGAACGGCAAAGCGACGGCCAGCCGCTGGCTAAATGTGCAGACGGTTCACACGCGAGTTTAGTCGGTAAATTGACCTGCCAAATCTGGACGGACTCAGATCTCCGCCTGCGAGACGGGATCGCTCGCTTCGTCGACAGGTTCGCGGAGCCCAAGGTCTCCTCCCGTGTTTCCCGGTAACGGCTCTCAGGCCCTCGGCGCACCGGTGAGCAGCAGAAACTCCCCTCTTAAGCGATGCAATTCCGCGTCCCACAAGTGCTGGTCGCGGATGAACGTCGATGCCTTGTCCAGAAGACGCAGGCCGTCCTCGGTGTCTCCGTTATGCCCGCGCGCCCAGGCGAGGAGGTAGAGCCAATAGGGCCGTGACACGATCACTCCGGTCGACGCATGGAGCTCGAGACCCTGCCGCATCATTACGATTCCCGCGGCGCCATCGCCCTCTCCGGCCAGTGCCCATCCGTGCAGGAGGGCGCCATGCGCCATAAACATTTGCAGCCCTTGCTCGCTGGAGAAACGCACGTCGGCTTCGGCTCCCTCGCGGGTTTCGGTCACCTCGCGCCGATACTGGTGCAGCCAAGTCCGATGATCCAAAGCAAAGGCCAGGCTAAATGGGTGGGCCACCTCGGAGGCTAGCGAGTGGACGATCGGTGCGTACGAAATGACGCCGATGCCGAAATCCAATGCGCCGCGTCGTACCTGCGGACGGTCGCCAATGATGCGGACGGTAGCGGCCGCGAACACTTCCGACCGTCCGCGCCAACCCATTGAGACTCTGTGTCGGGACCGCCGCGGACGGTGAGGACGCAAATTTGCCGTCGCAATCCGCGCCGGAAAAAAATACGCTGGAGGGGGTCCAGCGGCGCAATCCAACGGGCGCGGGGCGCGGGACGCCGCGGGCGAACAGCATGCGGATTGCCGCGAGGTGGTGGTTGACCGTCGGCTTCTCGAAATCCTTGCCGAGCGCGCGGATGTGGGCCGCGACGTGCATCGGCTCGATCGCGACGAGCTCGTCGAGGCCTTTGCGCTCGCACCAATCGAAGAAGCGTCGGCAGACATTGCACCAGTATACGCACTCTCTGAGACCGGTTTCGGTCGTCTTGTGAGGCGAGCGGGGCGCGTTCGGGTCAAAGGCGGAGCGCCCGCCCGGTCTGGTGCATCTCAAGCGCGATTGGACGGACGGACAGCAAGCCAGGCAGCATGGACAGAAATGTGTGGCACGGCATCCCGCATCTCGCACGAGCGACTTCTACGGCCCCCACGTCACCAATCAGCTATTGGCGGACCGAATGCTCTGCACGCCCTATACCATCCCGCGATCCCCGTCGATCAGCGGCCCAAACGGACGTGTCCACAGGAGCGCGCCTGTAGCGTCCAAAAGGACAGTATTGACATTTGGACAGTCTCAACTCATAACTCTAGGCTTTATGGACGCAGAGCCTAGAGGAATCGCATATGCCAAACTCGCAACGCAATGGCCTTCTGGTCGGATATGCCCGCACCTCCACCACCGAACAGGAGGCGGGGCTCCAGGCCCAGATCCGCGACCTTCAGGCTGCCGGCTGCACCAAGATATTCCAAGAGCAGATCTCATCGATCGCCGAACGCGCCGAGCTCGAGCGCGCCTTAGACTACGTGCGCGGCGGCGACACGCTCGTCATCACCAAGGTCGACCGCTTGGCCCGCTCCACCGTTGGCCTGTGGGAGATCGTGAAGCGGCTTGAGGCTGTCGAGGATGGCGGGGCGGGGCTTCGCGTGCTCAATCTCGGTGGCGAGACGGTCGACACCAAGAGCGCGACAGGCAAGCTCATCCTTACAATCTTCGCCGGCTTCGCGCAGTTCGAACGCGAGATGATGCTTGAGCGTCAGCGAGAAGGGATCGCCAAGGCGAAGGTAGAGAACAGGTACTTGGGGCGGAGGCCCTCAGCTCGGCTAAAGGCGGACGAAGCGGTGAAGCTCTTCAAGGCGGGTCGAACGGTGACGCAGATCGCGAGCGCCCTTGGTATCGGACGTGGGAGCGTCTATAGGGCGCTTGAAGCATGCGGCATAAAGCAAGCGGCAGGCGCTGCGTCTGGGTCGGTTCAGAACGCCCATCCGATCAGTTGAGTCAGCTCCCTGCATCGCGCGGCCGCCAAGCGTGGCAGACGACCGGAGTCGACGCTCACCGGACGACCGGAGTCGACGTAAAGCGGCCATTGGAGATCGCGAGGGTTGAAGTGGAGGGGGACGGACTTCTCAAGGGAAGAGCGAAGATGGCGTCGGGGCCATCCGGCTCGCGGTGCCAGACACCGGCTTGCTAAACCCCATCTTTAGGCGCAGCTTCAACTCAAATCATTGGGCGGCTGTGGGTGCAATGTCCGCCGTCCGATGCATTCATGGGAGGAATTGACATGGCCCGCGATTGGCTGATCGAAGGCAGGTACATCGAGTATTGCAGCTGCGACCTCGGTTGCCCGTGCGAGTCGATGGCCGACCCGACCCACGGCCATTGCACTGGCTTGGTTGCCTTCAAAATCGACAAGGGACATTGCGATGCCGTGTCGCTCGATGGCCTGTCGGTCGTCGCAACCTTCTACTTCCCTCGCGCCATTCATCACGGCCAGGGGGTAATGCATCCGATTGTCGACGAGCGCGCCAACGATGCGCAGAAGGAAGCGATATTCTATATCCTGTCCGGCAAGGACCAGCCGGTCGGCACCATGTTCCAGATCTTCTCTGTCATCATCGAAACGATCAAGGAACCGCTGTTCGCACCGATCACCTTCGATTGGGACCTGGACAAGCGAAGCGCGCGCATCGAGGTGCCGGAGGTAGTGCGCGCGCATAGCGAGTCGATCCGCAACCCTGTTACCGACAGGGAGCATCAGATGATTACTGTGATACCGAACGGCTGGGTGTTTCACGAGGCCGAGAATGTCGCCGGCTTCGCCAAGGGCATCGGCCCGGTCAAGTTCGATTTGAACCGCCGGCATAGCTCGATGGCGAATGTCGCTTGGGGGCCGAACGGCCAGGTGCACAGCTACCAAGAGTACAAGCAGAAGTTCGGTAGGCCTTAGGGTCGACGGCGGCCATGGAGGCAGGCTCGCTAGAAGCGGTGCTAAGGCGCGACCGGATGGTGATGGTCGCAGGACTAGTGGCGGTCCTCGTCATGGCATGGGGCTGGCTTGTGACCGGCGCCGGTATGGAGATGAGTGCGGTCGAGATGACCGCAATGGCCGGAATGGATGGTTGGCTGATGCGGCCGGCGGTGTGGACGCTAGCCTACGCGGTGCTGATCTTCGCCATGTGGTGGGTCATGATGGTGGCGATGATGCTGCCCAGCGCCGCTCCGATGCTCCTCCTGTTCGCCCGCGTCAACCGCAAGGACAAGGCGGCAGGCGCACCGCTGGTACCGATCGCCTTGTTCGCTGCCGCATACCTGCTCGTCTGGGGCGGCTTCTGCGTCGTCGCCACTGCGCTGCAGTGGGGTCTGGAGTCGGCCCGACTGCTGTCGCCAATGCTGGTGACGACCAACCATTGGCTCGGCGCTGGCATCCTGATCGCCGCCGGCTTGTCGCAGTTCACGCCGCTCAAGGCCGTATGCTTGCGCCACTGCCGCACGCCCCTCGGCTTCCTTCTCGGTAGCTGGCGGTCAGGCCGGCTGGGCGCGTTGCGCATGGGGCTGGAGCACGGAGCCTTTTGCCTTGGCTGTTGCTGGTTCCTGATGGTGCTTCTCTTCTTCGGGGGGGTGATGAACCTGTATTGGATCGCCGGCCTTGCGGTCTTCGTGCTGCTGGAGAAGACCATCCCGCTCGGCCACTGGCTCGGCCGCGTGGCGGGGGTCGTATTGGTCGCCTGGGGCGGCACGCTGGCGATCTAGGCAAGGCGGGAAGGCCGCTTGCGGCGCCCACGCAAGGCTAAAACGAGACAGCCCTACGCGGATCTGATACTTTCCACCGTTCGAGCAAGCCCCTAATAGCCAAGGCAGCGAATCCGAGGGTTCCAGTCAAACCGAAGTGGAGGAAGCGGAGCCGAGCATGCCATCAATTGAGGATTGGCTGAACGGTCTCGATTTAGGCAAATATTCAAAGATCTTTGCCGAAAACGACGTCGACCTCCGCGCCCTGCCGCACCTGAATGGCGCCGACTTGCAGGAACTCGGCGTCTCGCTCGGTCACCGCAAGGTCATGCTTGCGGCTATCGCCGAGTTGCGCCATGCCGAACCTGACGAAACCGAATTCAAGAAAAAGCTGGAGCAGCGCTCCCCAATCGCTGATCCGCCGCCAGAACCCGGCGGGAAGCCTGCGGGCGAGGCCGGTCCCGACCTCAGGCTGCTCAGCGTCCTCTTCTGCGACATGGTCGAATCCACGGGCTTATCGGCGCGCCTCAATGCGGAAGAGATGCACGACCTCATCAGCGCCTACCATGAAACTGTCGCAAGCGCGGTGAAGCGGTTTGGCGGCTACGTGGCGAAGTTTCTTGGCGACGGCGTGCTGGCGTATTTCGGATGGCCGATGGCGTATGAAGATCACGCCGAGCGCGCAATCCGCGCGGGTCTTGCGGCAATTGCGGGGGTCGGGAGCCTCAGGACGCCCGCTGGATCGCCGCTTCAATCGCGCGTCGGCATCGCGAGCGGCCGCGTGGTCGTCGGCGATCTTGCGGGAGGCGGCGTGCTCGACCGTGGTCAGGTGGCGGGCGAGACTCCCAACCTCGCTGCACGCCTTCAGGGCGCCGCCGAGCCGGGGCAGATCCTGATCGCGAACAATACCCGGCGCCTCGCCGGCCACGCTTTCGAATTCGAGGCCCTCGGTGCCCGCGAGCTCAAAGGCTTCCCGCATCGCGTGCCGGTGTTCCGGGTCGCCAGCGAGCGCGAGGTCGAAAGCCGCTTTCACGCGACGCGGGGCAAATCGCTCTCGCAATTCGTCGGGCGCAACAGCGAAATCGGCATCCTCCTCGACCGGTGGGAACTCGCCAAGAGCGGCCAGGGCCAGGCGGTGTTTGTGAGCGGGGAGGCGGGGATAGGAAAGTCCCGCTTGCTGGAAGCGCTGATGGAGCGTGTGCAGGATGAGCCGCACGAGTCCATTCGCCTGCAATGCTCGCCCTATCATACGACTTCGGCGCTTTATCCGTTGATCCAGCGGCTGAGTTGATCGGTTGGCCTTGCTGCGGATGACGATGCGGCGACGCGCGCCGAAAAGCTCGACCGCCTGCTCGCGCGATATGGGGAATCCCTGGCCGACGTGCGGCCGGTCTATGACGAGCTCCTGTCGCTGGATTTGGGCCACGCCTCCAAACTGGCCGATCTTTCAGCTCAGCAACGCAAGGAACTGACCCTACGGACGCTCGCCAATCGCGCCCTCCTCGCTGCGAAGCGAGCTCCCGTACTGCTCGCGGTCGAGGATGCGCATTGGGTCGACCCGTCGACCAACGAGCTTCTGCGGGACATCGTTTTGCGGATCCATGGGGCACCCATTTACGTGCTGCTGACCCACCGTCCCGACTGGTCGCCTGATTGGGCAAAGGGCCTCTCGCACGTGACCAACGTGGCCGTCGGCCGCCTGACCAACCAGCAGATACGCCTGTTCATCCGATCGATCCTCGGCGCGGTCTCCGATCGTCTCGTCGACCGGATCGCCGAACGGACCGACGGCGTGCCGCTTTTCGTCGAGGAGCTGACCCGTTCGATCCTCGAGAGCGGCGCCGATGCGAACGAAGACATCGAGATTCCCGACAGCCTGCAGGGCTCGCTGATGGCCCGGCTCGACCGCTTGTCGGCGACCTCAAAGGAGGTCGCGCAAGTCGCCGCCGTCATCGGGCGGGAATTCGACCGCGACCTCCTAGCCCAGGTCGCCGCGCTCGTAGCGCCGATCCTCGACGACGCGCTACGTCAGCTTCTGACGGCGCAGCTCGTAGTGATGGGGGGGACGTCGCAACAATCCCTGCTCTTTCGCCACGCCTTGATCCAGGACGCCGCCTACCAATCCCTGCTGACCCGCAAGCGAGTCCACTTTCACCACGCGATCGCCGACGCGATCGTCCAATCGCATCCGGATATCGCCGCCACCCAGCCGGAGCTGGTCGCGCGCCACTATACCGAGGGCCGGCGCGACGATCTAGCGTTGCCCTATTGGATGAAAGCAGGAGAAAGGGCGCTGGAGCGTTCAGCCAATTACGAGGCGACCGATCACTTCTCGAACGCGCTCGCCCTCGCTGAGAAGCTTCCGGACGGGCCGGAGCGGAGCATTGAAACGCTTGCCGCGCGACTTCGGCTTGCCGAGGCTCTCAACGAAGTAGGGCGGTTCAATATAGCCACGACGCACTACCTTACGGCTGCCGAGCAAGCTCGCCAAGCGAACGACATCGAGAGTTTCGTGCAAGTCGCGCTCGGTTACGATACCGCGCAGTTCCTTCTCGGCGTGCCGCTCGACCGGTCCGTCGCGCTCCTCACAGAAGTGGAAGCCAAGATCGCCCGTGACGACGACAAGCAACGTTGCGTGATTCTGTCTCGGCTCGCGCGAGCGCACCTGCTTCTCGGCGATTTGCAGAAGAGCGAGAGTTTCGACAGACGGGGAACCGAGCTGGCGCGACGATTGGGTGACCGTCGCTCCCTGTTCACCCTTCTCGTCAATCGCTTCCTGGTCCCGAGGCTGGTCGGCTCATTGAGCGACGCGCAAAGCCGGCTGTTGGAGGCAAGCGAGCTGGTCGAGCTTTCGCGAAGCGTCAGTGATGACGAGATGAAGGGGCGGGCGATTTCCATAGCTGCCTATGTTTCAGCGGAGCTTGGCGATCGCGCCGGCCTCAACCAATCGCTCGCCGCACTGACTGAACTGGGCGAAGTCCGCCAGCGTCTCAGCCTCCAGTGGATTTCGCGCCACGGCGCGGCGATGCTGGCGATTCTCGATGGGAACTTCGCCGCGGCTGAAAACTTTGCAACGGAGGGTTTGAAGCTGGGGCGCGTGACTCTGGGCGAGCAGGTCGAAGGCGTCTACGGCGTCCAGATGTTCGCGATTCGCCGCGAGCAGGGACAACTCACAGAGGTGGCGCCCGTCATCAAACGCCTCATCGACGAAAATCCGGATGAGAAAGCGTGGCTGCCCGGCTTTGCGCTGATCGCGGCCGACCTCGGCTTCGAGGAGCCGGCGCGGCGGCGTTTGCGCGAGTTGGCCGAAACCGGCTTCGACATGCCGTTCGAGGCAAAGCGCAGTGCTTCGCTCGCCTACGTCGCGGAAGTCGCTGCGCTGCTGGACGATAGCGACGCCGCCGCCCGCCTTTACGAATTGATGTCGGCGTACCGACACATGACGATCACCGCCGGAATCGTAACGGTGTGTTACGGTGCCGCGAGCCGCTATCTCGGAATGCTCGCCGCGACGCTTGGCGAGTTCGATAAGGCGGAAGCGCATTTCGAACATGCGCTGGAGATAAATCAACTCATCGGGGCGCGCACATGGCTGGCCCATACAAAGGCCGAGTACGCGGGGCTTCTTAGACGCCGCGGCCGGAGGGGCGATAGTGAACGTGCGGAAGTGTTGGCGAATGAGGCTTGGGAAATCGCCGCCGAACTGGATATGGTGCTGCTGAAGCGGCGACTTCAGCCCAAGATCCATTGATCTTCGAGGGGACTGGGTCGCCCACGGAATGTCTTAAGGGAGAAAACAATATGCCGCGCTACATTATCGAACGGAGCTTTGCCGAGCAGCTGGTTCTGACGAAAGACGGCGTCGAGGGCGTCAAACGGATCAACGGCGAGGAGGGCGTGACATGGATATTCTCCTTCCTCAGCGCCGACAAGAAGAAGACCTATTGCCTCTATGAAGCGCCGAATCCGGAGGCGATCCGCGCCGCGGCGCGCCGCAACAACATACCGGCCGATGCCATCATCGAAATTGGGGGAGAAATCGGCCCCAACATGTTCGGCTAGCGCCATATCGAGAATCTAGCCTCGCTGCAGTCGTATTGGTGTTTTTCTCAGGAGAGCGTCATGAACGACGAGGCCATTGCCAAATTCGCACAGAGCCTTCGCGGCCCGATTATCGGGCGCGAGAATTTGGAATACGAAGAGGCGCGAAAGCTCTACAACGCCATGATCGACAAGCGGCCTTTGCTCATCGCCCGATGCGCGGACGTCGCCGATGTCATGGCGGCGGTGAATTTCGGCCGGGACAACAAGCTCCCCATCGCTATTCGCGGCGGCGGGCACAATGGTCCCGGCCTCGGCAGCGTCAATGACGGCTTGGTCATCGACCTGTCGACGATGAAGGGCGTCAGGGTCGACCCCAAGCGGAAGACGGTGAGGGTGGGCCCGGGCTGCACGACCGGCGACGTCGATCACGCCACCCATGCGTTCGGTCAAGCGGTCCCCTTCGGGATCGTCTCGACGACCGGCGTTGCCGGCCTCACGCTGAGCGGCGGTCACGGTTATCTCAGCCGGCAGTACGGCCTTGCCGTGGACAACTTGATCGAGGCCGACGTGGTTCTGGCCGACGGCCGCTTTGTCACCGCTTCCGAGACGGAGGACGCCGACTTGCTCTGGGCGCTGCGCGGCGGCGGCGGAAACTTCGGCGTCGTCACCAGCTTTCTCTTCCACACCCATCCGGCGGCCATGATTTATGGCGGGCCGATCATCTTCGATCTTTCTGAGGCCGCCGCCGTGTTGCGCTGGTATCGAGAGTTCCAGGCAACCGCGCCGGACGAATTCTACATCTTCCTTGGACTTCAGGTGGTTCCCGCGGGCGATCCCTTCCCGAAGGAGCACTGGAACAAGAAGATCTGCGTGCTGCTTGTCTCGCACAATGGATCGACGGCGGAGGGCGAGAAGGCCGTCAACGCCATCCGCGCAACGTTGCCGAAGCCGATCATCGATTGGGCCGGCCCGATGGCCTATCCGGCGCTGCAATCGATGTTCGACGGACTCTACCCGAAGGGTCTTCAATGGTACTGGAAGGGCGATTTCGTGAAGACATTGCCAGATGCGGCAATCGACGCGCATCTCGCCCACGCCGCCAAGCTGCCAAGCGCGGTTTCCTGTATGCACCTCTATCCGATCGACGGCGCAGTCCATCGCAGGAAGCCGGACGCGATCGCCTGGAATCGCCGCGATGCGATGTGGTCGCTGGTTATCGTCGGAGTCGATCCGGATCCGATGAAGGCCCCGGCAATGAAGAAATGGGCGCACGACTATTGGTCGGCCGTTCATCCGTTCAATCTCCCCGGCGGCTATGCAAACTTCATGATGGACGACGAGGGCGAGGCGCGGGTCAGGGCCGCCTATGGCGGCAACTACGACCGGCTCGCGAGCCTGAAGAGAAAGTACGACCCGAGCAACCTCTTCCATGTGAACCAGAACATCCGCCCGGCGGCCTGACTCGGCCGAGCCACCCCGCGTCACAGTGAAGGCCTGCAAGGTCTACGCCCGGGATTTCCTCGGTCCCTTCGGCTCGAAGTCTGCTACAGAATCGTCGCAGACGGTAGCGCAGTGCATTGGTCTTGGCCCATCGATCACCTTGGGAGCGCTTCGGGTCGGTTTTGCTCGTCGGCGAATGACCGCTCTTTGCGCATTGCCGTCGTCGAGCGCGCCGTCTTTGCGGGTCTCCAGAACCGCGAGGCGGCGCGCTTCAATTCAATCGTGTTCGGGTGAAGGTTTGGCACTCTCTTGCAACGAGTGCTAGCACCGGCTATCTACTGCGCGTTTGAGACCCGAGCCGAATGTCAGGGCATGTCGCCGAGGCCGGCATCGCAGGTCAACCGGGAGCGAAACTCATGAAATTCCGTCCATTGCACGACCGCGTCGTCGTCCGCCGCATCGAAGGAGAGGACAAGACGAAGGGTGGCATCATCATTCCCGACACCGCCAAGGAAAAGCCCCAGGAAGGCGAGGTGATCGCCGTCGGGCCGGGAGCCCGTGACGAAAGCGGCAAGCTCGTCTTGAGCATCATCGCGGCGCCCTGTTGATCGCTGACGCCATCCGGCAGGACAACCAGGCGGTCGGCGGGCATAACCCTCGCTTCGGAATAAGCGCCCTGAGGTCCGTTGCCGTAGGCGACGCGATCGCCAGGCTTGATGTCGATGACGCCAGGACCGACTTCCTCGACGACGCCGGCGCCTTCGGCGCCGAGCCCGCTCGGTAGCGGCGTGGGATAAAGGCCGGAGCGGAAATAGGTATCGACGTAATTGAGGCCGACGGCGGTGTTGCGCACGTGCGCTTCGCCGGGTCCGGGCCTGCCGACCTGGACTTCCTCCCATTGCAGCACTTCGGGACTCCCAGTCTTGTGAAAACGAATGGCGTGCGTCACTGGACGTTCTCCTTTGGGTTGATAGTCGTAGATTCTGCGGAATTTACCGGGTGGTGTGAGATTTGCGCGGTGGTGAGAACATACGCCGATTGACGGCTGAGGGTCCCGTCTTGCCTTCCATCAATCGGCAGATTTCGTCTTAGCGGGCTACAACAGGTGGTCCGTGAACCGCGCGCGCCGCATGGCCGAGAGAAGTCCTCCCGGCGCGTGCATGAGGCCATCGCCATTGGTTTTGCGAAACGGATCAGCCCGCGATCGTCCCCTGCCGCAGGTCCTTGAGGCGCAGCAACATGGCCAGCGTCCGTTCGAGTTTGCGGTCGAGATGGACCTCGTAGCGGCCGAGCCGCTCCAGCTTGTCGGGATCGAGCGACTCACCGAACGCCTGCTCGCGGATGAGCGGCCGGTTCGCCAGTTCCTTCTTGCGCACCTCGAACCACGGCAGCACGTTGCCCTCCAAAAAGCGACGCAGTCCCTCGGCGTCGGCGGTGAACGGTTCCTCGTCCTCTTCCAGCTCCGCGGGGTCGCGGGCTAGCGAGTCGGCCCACCATTGCTGCGTGTCCTCGCGCAGCGCCGCGGTCGCGGCCTCGTAGGGGTCGTTGCGGCGCGAGTTGAGCAGGTCGAGAGCTTGGCGGGTCATGGCCTCGTCCTCCTGCATGTCCCGGACGGCGTCTTCAGTGTCGGCTGCAGTGGCGCGGATGGCTTCGGCGACGTCCTCAGATCCGTCGGCAGCGTCAATATGCACGACCGCCCTCTTCGCGGTGCGGTGCGATTGCGAAAGCGCATCTTCAAGCCCGTGCCGATGGGCGGCGGCCTCGGCCAAGCGCAAGCGGCGCTTGCGCCAAAGAATGCCGGCCAGTTCCTCAACCAGATGCTCCTCGGTCGGCCCCTGCGGGGCGTGCTCGGCGACGAGCGACGCGACCAGGTCGCGATATTCAGCCGCGTCCTCCCAGGGCAGCACGGTGTAGCGCGACAAGACGCCATGGCGCAGCGCGTTGAAGCGGGTGATCTCGGTGCCGCCGATCTTGATCGGCAGCTTGGACTTGGTCTCGTTCATTTCCAAAAGCTCCTTTTACCTTTGCGGTTGTTGTTCTTGCGGTTGTGGGTCCACGCCAGCAGACGTGCGACGTAAAGCAAGAGCGCTTCATCGGCGCGCTCCTCGGCGTCGAAGGCTTGTTCGCGCAGGCGCTCATAGGTTCGCCGCCACATCCCCTTCGGTTTCGGCGGAAACGGCGAGGCTGTTCCGGCATTGCCGCCGAGGCGTTGCCTGATCTTGTTCGCGCGGCGCGTCGAGCGCCTCTGGGCATCCTCGCTCTGGCTGGCGTGCGCTAGGTGATAGCAATGCCGGCAAAGAAAATAGCGCCCCGGCCCGTACAGCTTGGCGACGCGCCGGCCGCAGGCGGTCCCGTTCACGACGCCGGGGCAGACGAAATAGGGCCGAGCTCCGCCGAAGCGGCAAGGCATGCGGACGATGCGGACGGTCTCGTTGACGTCCTCCCATTCACCCCCGCCGATGCGCACGCGATAGGTGAGATGCAGCCGATCATGCTCGGCGCGCAGATTGGTCGGGGTGACCGTTTCGCCGTCGCGCATCCATTGGCAGCTGCCCATCCAGCCGGACCGCAGGCAGCCCTCGCGATGCAGCCGGTTCGCGTCGATTGAACGGCAGGCTTCCACCTTGTTGCGACCTGAGCCGGTCGGTCGTCCCGATCCGAAGCCGCCCATCACGCGCCTCCATTTTTATCGAAATCGTTTGGAAACCTGGCGGGTATCGCGATCCCCATTGCCTCCAAGGCGGCAACGGCCTCGGCCTGTCTGGCGGCATGCCAAGCCGACCAGCAGTGCGAATGCAGCCACGCATGGCCGGTGGAATCGGTTCCGAACGGCAGCAGCGGGTCGTGGCCGAACTCAGCTTCGCCGCAGCGAAGGCAGCTGCCGGGCGGCGACCGCACCGGATTGCGGTTGAGCCACTCGGCGACGCAGCAAGCGTAGGCGCGGGCTTCGGCCTGTTCGCGTGGCAGCCCCCCGTCGAACTCGGCGATGCCCGCCCGCTCGTCGAAGGAGGCTCGCCAGTCCTCGCCCGACCAGCCGTCGCGCCCCATGCGAAGAAGTGCGATCACGCCGGTCTTGTGACGCGCCAGGAGATCGATCACCCCGGGCGGCGGTGCTTCGTCCGCCCCCAGCGTGAGGGCCTCGCCGTCGATCCCGAGCCGAACGCCTACGGCGCGGGCCGCCTTCATGGCCTGAACCGCGCTCATAGCCGTGCGATCCAGCCCGCTTTTTTCGGCGCAGATTGGGGCGGGAGGTTTCCGTCCGCACCGTCCGCATCGGTCTCATCGTGGGTTTTCATGGCGTTGGCGCGGACGGTTGAGCTGACGCCGCCGTTCGGACCGTCCGCAGGATCGCCGACCG
The DNA here is from genome assembly GCA_963758335.1 of uncultured Alphaproteobacteria bacterium. Classification (GTDB taxonomy): domain Bacteria; phylum Pseudomonadota; class Alphaproteobacteria; order Rhizobiales; family Beijerinckiaceae; genus Roseiarcus. Next base: position 716,784 of record CAVWVF010000008.1, read on the forward strand.
TCCGCATGCCCGGCGCTGCGAAACCGTTGGGCCAATTGAGCTTCTCAGAAGGCGAGGACGGTGCGGACGATGCGGACGGTTGCGCCCCCTCGGTTTCTGGCGCGATCGGCTTCTCGGTCGTGGCGATGTGGATGATCCGCGTCCGCGCACGGCCTTCGCGTTCAAAGCCGATCTTGATACCGATCTTGCGCAGGAAGGTCGCCGCCCGCCGCAGCCGGCCTGCCAGCGCCCTCGGGCTATCGGGCCAGGACTTGGACTTCGCGACGCGCTCGCCGGCCATTCCCCCAAGGGCGGCCAGAAGCTCCGAGGCGGTTCCCGTCCACTCCGTCCGCATCGCCATGATGGCGCGCACGGCGACGGCGATCGGATCGTCGTCGATCACCCCCTCGACCGCCTCATCGCGATTGCCGCAATAGGCGGACCAGAAGGTGCCCGCAGGCCAGAGCGCAGTTTCGCAGGCGGTCGCCCACAGCGCGAAGTCGGCCATGCGCGGCAGCTTCGGGAGATGGGTCTCGGGCAGCTGCTTCAGGCCCTCAACCACGGCGTCAAGCAGTACGCCCAGGATGCGCGGGCGCTCGGTCTCGAACGCGGCCCAGAGTTTGGCCTCCGGCCGGCGGCGTTCCTCGGGGATCGCTTCCAGCGTCAGAAAGACGGCGCGATCGGCCAAGTCGGGCCGGGTAACGATGTCCTCGATGCCGTTGAGGATCACGGGCCGCGAGGCGTCGAACAGCATCTCGTCCTGGTCCGTGTAAAGCTGGCGCACCGCGAAGCCACCGCCGGTGGCGAGGCGGCACAGCGTGTCGGATATCCACGCCGGCAGGCCCGACACGTTGTCGAAGGCCAGCAGATGGCCATTGCTAGCGGCAATGAATAGGTCGCGGTCCTCGCGCGGCAGGGCGCGCAGCGGCGCCGTATTGGGATCAAGCAGCGCCCGCAGGATCGCCGAGAAGGTGCTTTTCGCGGATCCCTGCTCTCCCGACAGCACGAGGACCGGATAGGGACCGTGATTGCGCAGGCAGGCCAGCATCCAGGCCACCGCAAGCACGAATTCAGCTTCGGACTGAACGTTCAGGAAGGAGCGCAACGTCTCGACCGACCCGCCCCAGACGGGCATCGGCAAGGGTTGCATGCCGGATGCGCGGCGAAAGCGGACCGGCGGATTGTCGACGACGCGCCACGCCGTGGCATCGATCTCGACTGCCCGCCACGCTTGGTCGCCGAGATCGAGGTAGAGCCGTCCATCCAGCCCGCCAACGCGGACATGTACGATGCGCTCTGGCGCGCCGAAATGCGCCTTGGCCTCGATCACGTTCAGCGCCGCTTGCAGCGCCTCCGAGCTCGGTGCGCCGCCCGTCTCCTCGTAGAAGCGGCGGGTCAGCCAGCGGCGAAACCCCTTGGCGCGGATCGGCCAAGTTTCGCGATGCCAGTTGATGTCCAGGTCCGCAAAACCGGTTCCGTCGGGGCTGTGGAACAATTCGGCAGCTTGGGCGAGGTCGATCAGGATGTCGGCCTGGGTCGGTCCCCGCCCGCCCGCATCCCCGCTTTGCTCGGCGATGGCTTTGTCGAGCGCCGCGACGCGGCAACCGGACTTCTTGAGACTCGAGCGCAACAGCTCGAATGCGGCGCGGTCCTCGTTCTTCAGCGCCGCGAGCCGCTCCAACACGTCGGGCGTGAAGGCGGCGCCGGGATCGGCTCTCACTTGCTCGACCAACCCATCCAGTGGGTCGCGAATGTCCTCGGCCTCGTCGATGACCTCCGCGATCTTGGTCTCGTTCTCGATACTGTCTGTCATGGCGAAACCGTCTCGATGCGGGGCGCGCGGCCCATCAGTATGTCGTTGAAATCCATTCCGTGTGGTGGCCGGGCGATGCGCACGCGACGGCCCTGGAGCTTCCAGCGCGAGGCGCAATGAAGCGCCGCTGCTTCGCCGGCTTCGTCGCCGTCGGCCAGGACAATCACGTCAACCAAATCGCTCGGCAGTTCGAGAGAGCGCAGTCCCGAGGTCGAAAGAGCGGCCCAGGCTGAATTGCCCGTCGCCTGCATCGCGGCGAGGCAGGTCTCGATCCCCTCGCCGACCATCAGCGGGCCGGCTGGCGGACCCAGGCGCACAACGCCGCCGCGACAGGGGCCGAGCATCATTTTCGCCGGATCGAGCGGCGCCTTGCCTTGTCCGTTGAAGGCGAGAAACGTCCGATGGATGGCAACCGGCGCTCCTGTGTCACCGAGCGTCACCAGCGCTACCATCCCGGGCCAGACACTGCCCGAGGGGTGCTTTAGGCGGGGATGAAAACGCAGGGCGGCCCGGACCGGGGGGTTGATGCCGCGCAAGCGCAGATAGTCTTCAGCGCGGGTTCCATCGGCCGGTTGTGAAGCCTGCCAGATCTCAAGGGCCGCCCCGGTGCGTTTCAACACTTCGAGATCAGGTTCGTTGCGAACCGAATGGCGACAATCGCGAGCAAGTGGGCCTGTAGCCCTCCTGTTAATCTCCCAAAGGCCGCGCGCGCGAAGGGCAGTGATCACCTCCTTCTGATCGCATCCGGCATGGCACCGCACGAGAGCTTTGCCGTCCTTCGCGGCGCGGATTGAAAGACTCGGGTTGCGATCTTCGTGCGCCGGACAGCAAGCCATCCAGCCGCTGCCTGCCTTACGGCCGCCAAGGGCCTTGGCGATGGCTTCAGCGGTCACCCGGAGGCTGGCGTCCGACCAGCGGGGTTGCGGCACCCGTTCACGGGCGCTTGCGGGCCCGCAAAGGTCAATGCCCCGAAGAGGATGAGGACGCTGAGCGTCAGATGTGAGAAGGCCAGCCGCGATCCACCGGCTCACGGTATGCTTATGCGCGCCGAGAGCGTCGGCGGCGTCGCTTACCGGAGTGTCAGGATGGATTATGACGCGGCGGCCGCTGGGCCGCCCCGTCATCGTTAGCCCACCTTTTCGATCAGATCGCGGATGTCCTGGACCCGCCAGGCGGTCGTGCGTGGCCCGAGCTTTACTGGCTTTGGAAAGCGCCCAGTCTTGACGCCTGCCCACCACGTCGAGCGCCCAACCGGGATCGGACCGCGCGGGGCAATAATCGAATCGAGCCGGACGAAGCCGGTTTGCGGAAGATCGTGCTTGTTCTTCGTCTCGTTTGCAGTATCGAGTTTGTGCATTTCAACCCCAATCCGTTTGTGTGACGGCGCCGAGGGCGACTTTTCAGTTGAAAACGTCGCCAACGCTGCTAGGGTTGATCCGCTCCTATCAGAGCGCGGATTTAACCCCGCCAAGAGTCGCATCGCTGGCAGGCGTTGCGGCTCTTTCTTTTTCGCCGGTGCAGCGAGGTTCATTCGCACCTTGCCACGACCGGCAGAATGCCACGGGCGAGATTCCCGTTGCAACCGACGCTGGAAACTTTTGCTGACTTATCCCCCTTATCCACACCCGCTGGAAATCTGCGTGGCTCGGTTTAATCCTCTTGTTGCCTGGCCATTTGAGCCGTTTTCCACAGGTTTTCCACAGAGGAGAGTGGCCAAGCATGATCCAGCTTGCATGAGCGACAGTGCCGACCCCGCAGCGAAGCCGTGGCCGACGAGTGTTGGCCTTCATGTTGGCTTTGTCGGATATCTCGCAAATAATTATATTATGTATCAATAGCGTAACTGAGATATTCAATTCCGCCCCTGGCACCATTAAAATCAATGACTTCTCCAGAGCTCCTGCAGTTAAAAATTAGCATTCCGCTCGGTCTGGACAACGTTTCGGACAACGTTCGCCGGATTTCGTTTCCCCCCTCCAGTTTGAAATCTCAACGCGATCTCGCTTCAGAAAACGGAGGGTTTTCCAATGGCTGATGCCCGATGCAGTTGCGGCGCTCTCACACTAACGCTTCCAGAACCATCAAAATTGGTTGTCGCCTGTCATTGTCTTGACTGCCAACGAAGAACCGGCGCGCCATTTGGCGTAGGCGCTGGCCGTTCTCGTGTTTGAGTTACGTTAGCCACGCGAAAGGCTGCGCGCGGACAATCATCAAGCTGGTCATCTAGCGGCGCGAGGAGGGCGATGGACGCCGAGTCCAAGGAGCGCGGGCGGGACTATCTCGCGGCGGACATCTTCTTGACCGCCGCACGGCTCGGCGGGGACGCCGCAATCAATCGTCGACCCAAAGAGACGTTGCGGCGCCCTAGGAGGTTTCTTGCGCGCGTAATGGCGCACCAGTTTGCAGAGAGAGCGGCGCTCGGTTAACCGGCTCGTGAGCTTGCCCGTCGACATATACGCCAATCACTTGGCGGGCGGCGACAGCGGCGCGGCGCGATGAAGATGATCGCAATGGGCGCGCGCCCGCTTGACCTCCGCCAGACTGCGAAAAGTGCCGGAGGCGAGCACATCGCAATAATCGTCCAGCGGGTCGACTGCGTCCGGAGGTCCGAAAGGATCGGCAGCGTCCGGCGGTTGAGACGGAGTGGTTGCGTCTCGTGGTCCAGAAGGAACGACGGGCGAGTTTTCGAAGAAGCCGGGAGGATAGTCCTGCGCCGCGAGCCCCGGGCTTGCCGCCAGCGCGGCGGCGAGCGCGAGAAAGCCGCCAGCAATGAGAGTTGCGATCCGCCGCTTCATGATGCGCCCGCCTCGGGGACAACTGCGCTAGAGAAACGCGCCGTCACGGCGCACACGGTGATACTGTACTCGACCCCGACCGCCGAGTATGGAGGTTGAGTAACGCGTCATCGGAACCCCGACGCCTTGCCGCCTCCACCGGCCGCAATCTGCGCCGAAACGAAGCGAGCCAAGCCGCAGGGATGATATCGGGGTTCAGTTGGGCGTCGCCGTAATACCGCCTTGAGGGAGGAACGCACATAGATACTCGATTGAGTCTCGCGATAGCCGTTTCGGCCGGTATTGCAGTCGGCGCGGCCGCCGTCGCAGGACTGCACGCGTAGGCTAAACCGCCTGCTTACGTCGTCGTCGCCATTCAGAGCATGAAGGACGCTGACGCCTTCAAGGCGGGCGTTCTCGAAAAAGCCTCGCCCGCCTGTCTTGCGGCCGCTGGCGGTCGCTACGTGGTGCGGACGAAAACATCACCAGCCTCGAAGGGCCTTCACCGCAGCGCTTCGTCATGATCGCCTTCGACAACATTGAAAAAGCGAAGGCTTGGCACGATTCTCCGGCCACCAAGGAAATCACGGCCGCCCGAATGAAAACCACGGAATCGTTGTCGTTCCTCGTCGACCGAGTAGGCCCCGGCCATCTTCGGACCGCGTAAAGGGCGGCGCGCACCAGCGCGAATAGGCGTATAACTGCCGCGCCACTTCTATTGGGGGTTGGCCCGTGCAACCGGAAACCCGTTACGCCGACAGCGGCGGCGTCAACATCGCCTACCAGGTCCTGGGCGACGGACCGAGAGACCTCGTGTTCGTGATGGGATGGGTCTCGAACATCGAGGTGTTTTGGGAAGAACCGACGCTGGTGCGCTTCCTGACGCGGCTCGCTTCGTTTTCACGCCTTATTCTGTTCGACAAGCGCGGCACGGGTCTTTCCGATCGGGTCACGGACTTGCCCAGCCTTGAGGTGCGCATGGACGACGTGCGCGCCGTGATGGACGCGGTGGCTTCGGAGCGGGCGGCGCTTTTTGGCGTGTCGGAGGGAGGTCCGATGTGCGCGCTTTTCAGCGCCACCTATCCCTCACGCGTATCGGCGCTGATCATGCACGGCGGCTTCCCGCGGAGGATTAAGACGCCCGACTTTCCTTGGGGGCCGACTGAACAAGAGCGCCGGGCGTGGATCGAGCAGATGCGACGCGAATGGGGCGGAACCTTCGGCCTCGCCGCGCGCGCGCCTAGCATGGTCGGGGACGAGCAATTCTCGCAGTGGTGGGGCCGGCTGCTCAGAATGGGCGCGAGTCCCGCCGCGGTGATGGCGCTCGTCGCAATGAACGACGAAATTGATATTCGGCACATCCTTCCCGCGATCCGTGTCCCGACATTGCTGCTCCATAGCGTGCGCGATGCGACAATACCCATCGGCGCGAGCCGATATATGGCGGAGCGGATTCCGGGGGCGCGGCTCGTCGAATTGCCTGGGGAGGACCACCTTCCATGGCTCAGTGACTCGGACGCGATCCTCGGAGAGATCGAGGAGTTTCTGACGGGCGTCCGTCACGCCGTCGAGCCCGACCGCGTTCTCGCTACAGTGCTCTTCACGGACATCGTCGGCGCGACGGAAAAAGCGGCCGCGCTTGGCGACCGCCGTTGGCGCGATCTTCTCGATGGCCACAACGGAGTGGTTCGCCGCGAACTCGCTCGATTTCGTGGTCGCGAGATTAAGACAGCCGGCGATGGGTTTTTCGTCGCCTTCGACGGTCCCGCTCGGGCTGTCCGCTGCGCTTGCGCAGTGTCACAGGGGATGCAGTCGCTGGGACTCGAGGTCCGCGCTGGCCTTCACACTGGAGAGTGCGAGATCATGGGCGACGATATGGGTGGGATCGCGGTCCATATCGGCGCTCGCATCGCGGCGCTGGCGGCGCCTAGGGAGGTGCTGGTATCAAGCACGGTCAAGGACTTGGTCGCCGGCTCCGGCTTGAGCTTTCGCGATCACGGCGCCGCCCTCCTGAAGGGGGTGCCGGGAGAGTGGCGGCTCTTTTCTGTCGGATGACGACGTACGCCGAAGTCGGCGCCGCCTTTCATCGCCGAAATATTCCATCGTTTCCGCCGATCGGCGTTTCGAACTGGAGCTGCGGTGGCTTGAAGAATTTCGCTGCGATCGACAGGCGGCCTTGGTCGAATTGACCTGTACGCCAACCCGTCGGCGAACGGCCGCTATTTGCGCACAACGGCCATTGATCATCGTCCGACAATGACGGCTTTCCTGGTAGCCGACGAACAGAGCCGGGAACCAACCGCCCCATTTCGCGCTAATTAAATTCTTACCTGAGGGATCATAGACAAGACGAGTCGAACATTGTCATTGAGGCGCGGGGCGATCAAGCTGCAGCCAAGAGATCGACGACGCGTTGGATGGCGGTGTCGGCGCGGTGATAGGCGGCTTCGAGCCGGCTGTCTGGACGGTGTTGCGGGTCCGGCCGGTGATGGAAGCGGCTGTTGGCGAGGGGGCCGCACAGGCGCTTGTGGAAGAAGAGGAAGAGGAGGGCGACTTGGACGCCCTTGGGTGAGAGCCGGTAGGCGTAGCGCGAGCCGTCGCGCTCGATCAGGCCGTGTCCCTTGAGCTTGCGCAAGTCGTAGCGGAGCTGGTTCAGGCGGTAGGTCTTCTCAGAGAGGTCGAAGGTGTCGAGGACGGCTTGATGGATCTGCCGGGCCGTCCAGCCGCCGATCTGAGGACCGCCATGCAGGAGGACCTCGAACAGGCGGATGATGCGCGGCTCGTGGATCTTGAGGCCGGGATAACGCACCGCGCCGATCGTGATCGGATGGGCGAGGCGCTGCAGCAGCGGGAAATCGACATGCACGTTGAGCTACTCGGCCTGGAAGCCGGCGAAGCGATCCGTGATCAGCTGGAAGGTGGTCCGCACGGCATCGAGATGGTCGAGCCCCTTAAGCAGGCCGAAGTCGGTGAGATTGTTGGAGACCAATTCGTTGCGCAGAAAGGTCAGGAACTTCTCATACTGTTTGAGGAAGCCGCTCTTGAAGTAGGCGCGGAAGACATGATGGCCGTGCTCGATCTGGTCGATGACCGTGGCCAGCTTGCCATGCATCCGGCGACTGACCCGCTTGCCGAAGATCGTGGCGATCTTGTCGGCGCTGAGCCGCCACAGGCCGAGTTCGCAGCTGCGCTCGAATAGCTTGTGGATGGGAAAGTGACGCCTGAAGATGAAGTTGCGGCAGTACTCGATCTGGGAGATGGCGTAGAAGCGTGACAGGTTGAGCTTGGCGCGCTCCTTCTTTGAGAACTTCGGTCCGAGGATCAGGGTCCAGTAGTCGAGGCGCCGGCGAATGATCTCTGGGCTCAGCCGGTCGGCCGACGCCTGCAGCGCCGCTGCATCGTCGACGGCGAGGAAAGCGTTGTCATCCTTGCGGAAGCCGATCCCCGCCCGCTTCAGCTCCTGCTCGATGAAGCTGTGGCCGTTGAGATAGTAGGCGGTCTGGAAGGGGAAGAAGGAAGCCACCCGCACAACCATCGGTCCGAGCGCCTCGTCGCGGACATAGAAGTAGTAATGCGTGAAGCGGCTGCGCTGGTGCGCGACGATGCGGTAGTGCGGGTCCTTGGCCGGGTACTTCGGCAGGCTGATGCGGAAGGTCGGCCCTTGCTCCATGCTCTTGAAGATGAAGTAGACACCGTAGGCATTGCGCTTCTCCATGCGGCGCAGCCACCGCAGCACGTGGTCCTCCTTGCGTACCCCCTTCTCGGCCCATTCGATCGGGATCGCGTGATTGCGCGCGTAGGCTTCCACCCAATTCTGGTAATCGGCCGTCCGCTGGCTCAGCGCCTCCTTGCTGACCTCCGCCACCCCGACGATCTCACGGAAGAAGTGGACGACCAGCTCGGGCCGCGACAGCGCCGTCAGATAGCCGCGAATGACAATCCGGTCGAAGCAGTGATAGACGAAGACCAAGAAGTCGCCGAACAGCTTGGTGAACAAATCCATGGCAGCCCCCTCGATGCCCGGCAGGGATCGAAAGGCGATCCGGCGTCGACCGGGCAAACAGATGGTGGAGGGGAAGAGCTTTCGCCTCGCCGAGGAGGTCCGCTCCATCCAGCGTCGGGCGGCTGACCGCCATGGGCGCGTCGTCACTGTTGGTCAGCTGGTCCTGTTCTCTACCGAAACCGGCGACGCCTGGCTGCTCGACCCGTCCGATCAACTCGCCGCAAGGCTGGCCCGCGACGGCGACCCGGAACCCGTCCACATCGAAGAAAATGATACCTCCTTCGTCATCGATTGGAAGGGCAACTATCGCATCGAGGGACCCGCCTTCATCTATTCCGATCGCCAGACCCGGCGCGTCTCAACCATCCTCGGATACCCCACGCACCTGCTCGCGCCACCGTCCTGAAATTTCAAATATCTTTGGCTAGCATTCAAATCAAAGGAAGATGTCGTCCAGAATGCACATAGGACCGGGGCGAGTGGTCCAATCACGCCATCACGATACAGCTTTTGGAGCGCCGGACCTCCCGAAAAGCCGCCATCGTCATAGCGTTCGCGGACGAGCGTCTACACGCGTGTCTCCACCAACTCGGGTCTCGAGCAGGACTTCAACTCTCTCGACAACCAGCGCGAGGCCTCGGAGGCCTACCGTCGCTTCAGCGAAGGCCTGTTCAGCCTCTACGACGATGGCTTGGTGCGCATCCCGAATGCGATGTCTGGGCTGGAGACTCTCGGGCAGCGATTACCCCGGCCAAGCGAAAATCCGTTTCCCAAATGACTGTGGAGCTGGCGAAGTCACGGCGCTGGACAAGGGTGATCTTCACGGTAAAGCCGAGTTGCGGATTCAGATCACGAAAGCTTAGCGTGAACCGGAGCGTCTGCGCGCTCGAGCTTGGCGTTGTGGGGCCGATCAAATATACGATCGACCAAACTGCCAAAATCGCAGTGAGTGCGATCGCCCGAAAGGGGTGGATCTCGCTGGCGGCGGAGCGGTCGGCTGGTTCCGCGCAGCCCTTCAGGACGCCCTGATGGCGCGGCCGCAGGAGCGCCGGCGGCGCCGGTCGGCGAGGAGCTCGCGCGCGCCCTGCGAGGGGCGCCCGCGAAGCCGGAGATCGTCGCCATCGCCGCCCTCCTCTCGGCGTAGGACGTCCGGGCCGACCCGAAGGCGACGTACGAGCCCGGCTGGAAGTTCGGGAACTGGATCAGACAGGCAACGCGCGCCGAGCTGTCGGCGGCGGAGTTCCATGCCGTCGCCGACGCGCTCCTGCGCGTGCAGCTCTACGACGTGATGCGCGAATTCGCCGCCGCTGGCAGGCGGCGCGAGCCGAATGAGCGCTTCTGGCAATTCTACGAGATCGCCGCCCGCACGCGGAACGACCCGAATCGGATGACGCTCGCCGAGGAGGCGGACATCGACGAGATCTGCGGGTCGCGCGCGATCGCGGAGGATCGGCTCGGCCGCAGCCGCATCGACCGCTATCTCGACAGCTCGGGCGACGACCCCGGCGCGAAGCGGCGGGCGCGGCGGCGTGAGGCGAAAGAGGAAGCCGAGAGCCTCGATATGCTTGAGGATGTACTCAGGACTTTCCTGGACGCCGTTCCGCGGCACGAAGTCGCGAGGCTCGCGCGGGCGCGCGGACGGGAGGCCGCCATCTCGACTCTCGCCGACCGGCTCGGCAAGCTGCCGCTCGGCGGCGCCGTGCCGCGCCAAGTCCTCGAAATGGTGGCCAAGACCATGATTGCCGCGGCCCTCGGCGACGCGCATCCCCCGTTCTGAGCGCCGCCCCGCGGAGAGCCCATGGCGACCGACCCCTTTTTCATCCTCGGCGTCGACGAGGACGCCAGCGACGACGAGATCAAGCGGCGCTATCTCGCGCTGGTTAGCCCGACTTCGCGGATTCGACCGGTCACAAGGCATTTTTTGACCTTTTGCGCTGGCCAAGTATTTGACTTTGCTTGCGTCGATTGCACAGAACCAGCCGAAAACCCGCTGTAGTGAAGACCAACTAGACTCAACTCAGATTCCAAAGCACCACGAATCGTGTCACTGTCGATATTTATATTCCGCTCGGACGCTTGAGCTTTGCTTTACCAGCCTTGCTGTCGTCGAAACTGCACCTTTGCGGCCCCCCTCTGAAGCTGTCTTGTAGTGAAGACCTTTTAGGTCAAGTTATTGATTTTATTGACCCAGGAATTCGAAAAACAGCCCAATCCGCGAAGACGGGTTAGGAGCTTCCCGCCCGATCGCGAGCCTGAGCGCTTTCAGACCTATCGCGCCGCTTTCGAGACTCTGCACACCGAGCGCGATCGGCTCGCCGCGAAGCTGCTGGCTCAGCACGGCGGCGCGCTCGCGAGGCTCGAGGCGGCCTGTCTGCCGTCGCCCCCTTTATTTCGCCAGCGCGTCGAGCGCCCGCTTCATCGCCCGCGTTCCCTGCTCGATCAGCGCCGCGAGCCGAGGCTTGACGTCGTCGATCGTGACGATCGGCTCCCGCACGACCATCCCGTTCGCGAAAGTCACGACGCGGGCGCCGGGCTCGAGGCGTGTGTCGGCGACGAAGCCCGGCGCGAGCCGCGTGTGCAGCGCGCCGACGTCGCGGATGGCGGCCCATGCGTCCTCGGGGGAGGCGGTTGTTTCGAGAGTTGACCGGGGTCGCCATCGTCACGCTCCGAGATGGAGGGCTTCGAGCCAATAGCCGTCGGGATCGACGACATAGGCGGCGAAGGCCGCCAAAGACAAGCATGGATTCCAGAAGTGGATTATCGGAGCGATCGAAGGCCAGCCCTACAAGGGCGGTAAGAAGGGCATGGACCGGGGCGATCTATCAGTAGCGGAATCCTAACCGAGCGCGCGGCGGGCCCCAGTCAGCCGCTTGATCTCGGCCAGCAGCTCATCGGTCGTGCGCTGGCGCGCATAGCCGCGGTTGTTACGCAGCGACCAATCGTGCCGCTCTTGGCTGTGGGTCGCGCAGGCGTCGGTCGCGACGGTGACGAGGTAGCCAAGGTCGCACGCGTCGCGAACGGCCGAGTCGATACATTGCTCCGTAAGTATCCCGGCGATGATGAGCGAGCGCACGCCGAGATTGCGCAGTACATAGTCGATATTCGTCGAGACGAAGGGTGAGGATGACGTCTTGGGAATGATAATCTCGTCCGGTAGCGGCGCGATCGCCTCCAGCACCGCGGCGTCCCACGAGCCGCGCGGGACGTGAAGACCGCTGATCTTGTAGTCCAGGCTGCGGTCCCGCCCGTCCTGCGTCAGGCTCTCAATAACCGTATACATTATCTCAATGCCGCCGGCCCGGCATGCGCTCTGCAGCTTCCGCATGTTCGGTACCGCAACAAACTCCATGCGCCGGAAGAAGTAGGTATAACGTTCCTCCATTTCCGATGGGTCCATCTCGCGGTATTCGCCGCCATCAGGGCGAGCGGTGTAGTTCTGCACGTCGATGAACAACAGCGCGGCATGCGCCGGATCAATTTCGACCTCACGGCCCAGCATCTTCCTCCTCCAGCCGCCTCATGGCCTCTGGCAGCAGGCGGCCCAGGCGCGCGGCCCATTCGGCCTGACCTGCTTCCGCGGTGATCAGGTCCTGGCGAATTTCGATTTCGGCATAGGCGAGCTCGCGGCGCACGGTCGTCTGCGCCGCCATCCTGCGCCGATCTAGCAAGGCGGCGATCGCCCCATTGCCCCATTATAGAGGTCAAAGATCGCCTCCCGGCGTGCCTTGCGCTTCGCCGCGCTCAGGGCGCGATTGCCTGGAATGGCGGTTGCCTCGCTCACTTCGGGAATCGAGTCGGCAGCCGTCGGATCGCGATTGCAGTCGATCACGAGGCGCGAATAAGGCTGCAACACCGCGGTGGCATCGAGCGCCTCGCTCAGACGCTCGGTCACGCCCGCGATGCCAATGTCCCAGGCGGTATGGCGCACACGTTCGGTTTCATCGAGACCAAGCGGGCCGAGCCGGGCCGGAATCAGCCGGCCGGCGTGATCGGCGGTGAGGAAGAAGGGCGAGCGGGCCTCGGGCCGGAGCAAGCGCACTGGCGCAGGCTCGTCGGCCGCAAGCAATGCCGCGTCAGTTGCCTGCATCAATACGCATCCGCGTAACGGGCGCAGATTGCTTCGGCGCTCAGCCCGTCCAGGGCTGCGACCTCGGCGCGCTTCATCTGAAGATATGCGGCGAGCAGGCGCCGCCGGGTCCTGCTCCAGCGCCGTAAGCGCCTCGCTGAGCGTTGCGGGGGGCGCGACGAAGGAACTGCCGCGGGCAGAAATCCCAGGATTTACCCTCGGTCGCCCAGGTAGAAATATTCCGGAGCGCCGTCACCGAACGGCACATGCACCTCGGTCGACGGATCCGGCACCAGCATCAGATCGCCCTCGGTGCCAAACGGCGAGACGTGGATCGGCCCGAACGCCGACATGGTGATGTTGGCACCCGTCAGCCCGACACCCTTGCGCAGTCTCGGCTCAAGCTCGCTCGCCGGGAAACCCTTGCCGCGAACATGGCCCGCAAGATCGCAAGTGCCGACGAAGATCAATTTCTCGCGTTGCATGTGGGCTCCGCTGTTGGCCGACGGCGGATCATAGAGCACTCGTTCCCGGCGGCAGCTGCAGGGCGAGGATGCGCGGCTTCGTCTGTCTATCGCAAGCGTTGGGGAGCGGCAATCAAAAGCGAGAGCGCCGAGGCGAGCGAGATGGCGGTGCTTGCGGACGCACTCGTGCGCGAAGTTTACCTGGGTCCGGTGTTAGCTCCGCCTTTGCCGCGGTCATGACCGGCGCGGCGAGCGAAATCGTCCTCGTCGACGTCAACCAGAAATTGGCGCAGGCCAAGGCGGAGGGCATCCTGCATGCCGTCCCCTATGCGCAGCCGGCGCGCGTGTCCGCGGGATATTATGAACAACTGGAGGGGGCGGGCGTCGCCCTCATCTGTTGCGGGGTGGTGCAGCCGCCGCTGAGCGCGGCGACCCGAGAGACCACAACACTGGTCAGTAAAGTGAACCGCACGCTGCGCGGATGGGCGAACTACTTTCGGGTAGGAACCGTCAGCAAGGCGTATCGGGCGCTCGACGCTTACACAGCCGTGCGGTTGCGTCGGTGGTTGCGATCCAAGCACAAACTCGGGCGACGAAGCGTGCGGATTTCCCGCGTCCGGCTCTCGGACAAGACCTCACGCCTTCGTCCACGGCACGTCGTGCCCAAGCCTACTCAAACAAAACGAGCGTCAGCAACGCGTCATCAGCACCGGTCCCTACGCGATTGTGCGCCACCCCATGTATTCGGGCGCGAGCGTCTACATGATCGGCATGCCCTTGCTGCTCGGGTCCTGGCTCGGCTTGCTCGTTTTGCCATTGATCCTCGGCGCGGCGCGGCCATCGAAGTTCGGCGCACACTTTGAGCGGATGTGGAACGCCGCGCAGCCGCCCTCGATCTGATCCGCGACGTGCGCGCCGCCATCCTTGCCCTGCACCCGGCGCCGAGCGGATGATATCGCCCCGCCCCTTCCGCCAGATCTGCCGACAACGCCGGGCGCGGCCGGTCACCGCGGCGTCGTGACCGCACGGCCCGAGCAGGACTCGTCAACGATGCAGGAGGCTAGCCGCCCGCAACCTTAGCGCGAACCCGCTCAGCTCATCTGCAGCCCGAGCCCCGCCGCTCCCGGGCTGATTCTGAGCAAGGCGGCCTACGCGAAGAAGATCGACAGCTCAGTTTTCCCGGGTCTTCAGGGCGGCCCGCATATGAACGTCATTGCCGGCGCGGCAATCACCTTCAAGAAGGCGGCGGAGCCTAAGTTCGTCGAATACGCGCGCGCAACTCTGCGCAATTCAAGGGCATTGGCCACGGCGCTTCTCGCAGAAGGCGTGACACTGATCACCGGCGGCAGCGACAACCATTTGCTTGTGATCGATACGATGGCGAGTTTTGGTCTCGATGGGCGTGCCGCCGAAGAGGCCCTCGACGCCATCGGCGTCACGGCGAACAAGCAGATCATCCCCGACGATCCGCGCCCGCCCCAGCGCCCCAGCGGGCTGCGCCTCGGCACTCCAGCCTGCACTACGCGCGGAATGAGCGAGGAGGACATGATGACAGTCGCGCAGTGGATCGTCAGGACGCTGCGTCGTCATGATGATGCGCCAGCAATCGAGGCGCTACGGGCGGAAGTGAAGACCATGTGTCGGCGCTATCCAGTGCCGGGAATTTCGTAAACCTCCACCAGATGCGGAACGACGCGATCCAATAGGGGGTCTTCGGCCGAGATCATATCTTCAATCGCCGGATAACCGTTGGTGCATTTGTCGTCATTTACACCATCGCAGCGTCTTTGCGCCGCAGACGGCCGGAGTCGTCGTTGAGCGGTAGTTGCCAACCGCGGCCGCGGAGCTCGCAGTTGGGCGGCGTCCCGCTTGCGGTCGTCAGAAGCGACGACCCCCCGCCGCACAGTCGCGGTCGGCATCGCTGCCGATGGGCCACCAGCCGCACCCGAGATTCCGTCGGCCGCCCAGCTGTGAGGGTGACGCCAGCGGGACCGGGGGTTCCGCCCCGGCGTAGTTCTCACCACCCTGCTCCTCCAACCGCACCTGACAGCTCCCCGTCGCCACCTGCAAGGCATGGAGGTTGTGCGAATGCTCGTAGTTCTGCAGGGCCTGACCCATGCAGTCGCGCCACGTCGCGACGATGGGCTCGTCGGGGGTGGAGTTAGCTGCTGGGGGCCGGGGAGCGATGGGCTTAACTGCCACGACTGGGGGAGCCACAGGAGCTGGGACCATGGGTCCGCCCTTCTCCGGGTAGCACTGATGCTCGAAGTCGCAGACAGTGTTGGGCGGGGCGGAGTGCTGCGGCTGCGGCGTCACGGTCAGCGGCTGGATGGCCGTGGGGCCGTCATACACGTCTTCGTCTGCCGCGACTGGCGTGACGCACAGGGCGCACCCCACCAACCACGGACCAATGAGTCTGATCATCCTGTTCTCCTATTCGTCGCACTTGGTCCAGACGATGACTTGTGGCGGGGCGTCTTGGGTCAAGCCAATCTTATAGGAAACACTCTTGTTGCAGACCACGGCGGCGCTTGAAAGGCGCGGCGCGAGGCCGCCAAGAACTGAAAAATGACGAAGACGAAAATTGCGATGAGCGCGCTCATCGTCGCCCTGTGCACGCCGGCCGCCGCCCGCGCCGACAGCATTTTGTGCGGCGGTGCCGAGTCGGGGTAGATGACGAAGCGCCCGGCCGGTCTTTCGTGACGATCCGACCGCGCGGCCAGTCGTATTCGGTGGATGCAATCTGAGCGGGAAGCCCGAGCGCCGCGGACGGCCGGAGTCGACGTGAAGCTGCCGTTCAGGTCGCGACGGTGGACATCGCAGCTGGGGGGTTACCGTCACTCGCGCCGCCATACTTTTTCCACGTCCGGTGAGGTCGCTCCGAGGATACGCAAAGTGTAATGCGCGGCGCCTCGGCCAGCAGGTGGCGAACCCGGTTGATGATTATTTCGTCGGCGTTGCTCACCCGCTCGCGCAGATGCATGAGTTCGAGCCAGGATTCCACAGTGAATGTCTCCAGGAAGCGCCCGGCGTCGCCGACGTCTTCATAAACGCCCCAGGCGTAGGCTCCGTCCCGCCTTCGCGCGTGTCCCAGTTCGTCGACTGCGCCGAGGAACTCGGCCTGATTGGCGGCGTCGACGCGGTATTCCACCACCACGAGGACCGGCCCCCTGTTGTTCTCGACCTTCCGCGGAATTGTGGGCGCACGCCAGTGCGCCGCGGGGGAGAAATCGATCCCGACGCCGGTCTGAAGTTTCCAGCGCCAGGTCAGCGGAATGCCGAGAAGCACGCCGGCGGCTGCGACGAAGTAGGCGATCGGCAGCCCCTCGATCGCGGAGAGTTTCCCCCAGACCGCGCTGCCGATTGTGGTCGCGCCGAAGATGAAGGTGAGGAATACCGCAAGCCCGCGGCCTCGCGCCCAGTCCGGCAGCGCAAGCTGCGCCGACACATAGAGCTTCGTCAGCACGATGGTCCATGACGCACCGCCCAGGAGGCACGCGCATATCGCCACAATGGGCTCGTTTGCGAGCCCGAACAGGACGAGCGCGACTGCGACCCCGAGAGACCCCGCCGCGACGAGGCGGTCCGGACCGAGTTCGTCCTTCAGCCATCTCAGCGCCAGCGATCCCCCGACGGCGCCGATTCCGATCGCCCCGAGAAGAATGCCATAAGTTTGCGGTCCCCCGGATATCTGATGCCGGGCGAGGAGCGGCAGCAGAGCCAGATAGGCGCTAGCGGGGGGAAAGAACGCGATGACGCGCATCAGCGTCGCGCGCAGCCATTCATTGTTGACGGCATGGCGGACGCCCGCGCGGACCGCGCTGACCAGACGTTCTGCGGGCAGGCTCTCAGAAGCTGTCCGCGGCTTCCGCCACCAGATCAGGGCCGCGATGATCGCCGCGTTGCTGGCGGCGAAGACCCAGAAGGGGACGGCGATTCCGAGCGCCGCAATGACCAGACCGCCGAGCGCCGGTCCGGCGGCGCGCCCGACATTGAAGCCGACGCCGTTCAGGGCCGTCGCGCTGTCGAGATCCTCCTTGGGCACGAGGAGCGGAGTCGTCGCCCCCCAGGCGGGCGAGGTCAGCGCTCCGCCCACGCCGAGCAGGAAGGTCGTCGCCAGCAAAAGCGCCGGCGTGGCTAGGTTCAGCGACACAAGGCCAGCGAAAATCACGGAGACCGCCAGAATCGCGAGTTCGACCGCGATCAGCAACCGCCGGGAATCGATGACGTCCGCCAAGGCGCCGGCCGGCAGGGTAAACAGGAACAGGGGGAAGCTGACCGCGACTTGGACCAGGGACACTGTCATTGGGTTCGCGTCGAGGCTGGTGATCAGCCAGCCGGACGCGGTGTCGAACATGGCGGTGCCGATATTCGACAGGACGCTCGCGGTCCATATAACCGTGAACGCGGCATAGCCGAAGGGGCCCCATCGTGACGGAGCGGGTTGGGCCGGGGCCGCGGACGAACTCAGGTCTGCGCTCAAGCCGGTCTCCTAGGCAGCACGTTCGGCTGGGCAAGACGCCCCTCCAGGCGGCCTGTCAATCATTTAGACAACCTGGCGGTGGCGTAGGCAAATTGGGCAATGGAGTGCTCAGTGATGACGCCCAGCACCTCGGGCTCCCCCCCGGGCCTGATCGATCGCCCGCAAGACCGCGTTGAGCTCCTGGTCCGGCTCCACGACGACTCATCCGAGGTCAGAATCGCAGCGATTTTTGGGTCGTTGCGAGGCGCCGCTCGCGGCGCAGAGGAGAACATCGGTTAGGGCCGCCGGCGATCCTCGTCTTGATGGACGAGATTTGAAATAAGGACGCGGCCCGGGGCTTCAGGAACGGCGCTTAATTCCTTGCACAGGTCGCCGACCTTGGTGTCACGCTCGGCCATCGCTGCTTGCGCCAGACGGAGCTTGGCCCGCGTCATCGTGTAGGGTCGGCCACCATTGCGACCGCGCGCCCGCGCCGATGAAAGCCCTGCGATCGTTCTCTCGCGGATCAGCTCCCGCTCGAATTCCGCCAGCGCGGCGAATATCCCGAACACCAGCCGGCCGCTGGCGGCCGTGGTGTCGATGTTGGCTCCTTGGCCGGTTAGCACGCGGAAGCCGATTTTGCGTTCCATCAGCTCATGCCCGGCCAGATGCGATGCCGTCCCTCATTGCGCCGGCTATGCGGCGTTGCGGATCTCTCGGCTCGCGATCGTCAATCTAAAGCAAGATCCGGAATGTGGACGCCCGGCGTCCAGTTTGATGACGGTCACTCACTTAGTGCCGTTGCAGACCCCGCTCGGGGTCTGTGGGATGCGATGGTGCGTTCGTTCTTGGCTGTCGCCTGCGCGGTCGCGGCGACGAAGGATGTGGCGGCATCAGTTGCCGCCACTTCCCGTGTGACCACAGCGACGGAGCCGCCCGCCTGTTTTCACACCAACAGGAAATGACCTGCGTTAAAATGCAGCGAGGAAAGGCTAACGCCGGCCAACGTTATCGTGTCGTGATTGATAGGGTCAGTGATGATGGTGTTGGAGCTGCCGGCTGCTTGCGTGGCGGCGCTTTGGACTGCCATGAGGCTCGTAAAGTCAGATTTGGAAAGCTGAATGACGTCGAAGTTGCCATTTGCCTTCCCAATGTAGTTGTTGACTGTGTCCTGGCCGAAGTCGCCCATAAACACGAAAGTGTCTTTGCCGCTGTTGGCCCCGTTCAGCGTGTCACCGTTGCCTCCAACCAGCGCAGCGCCAATTCCGTTCGCCGCATTGAGGGTGGCGTTGCCTGCGGTGCCGTCAAGGACTGCATAGTGACCGCCGTTGGATTGAGTGACCGAGCCTCCGACGGGTGCGGCGACATATGTCAGGCCGGGTGCTGTCACAACCACGCTCAAGGTCGAGCTGGCCGAACCGCCGTCGTGTGGGCCTCCTTCGAGGGCAGTGTAGCCGAAGAAGTCCTCTGAAACGCCGCTGGATGGTAGCGCGCTGTGACCTGAAGCCTTGCTGACCGTGCCGCCTGTGCGAGCAAGCCTTCGACGCCGAGATGCGTGCGGACGAAGCCTTCACGCTTCAAGCCGGGCGGCTGCGGGCGCGGATCGACAAACCCAAGCGCAACAGGCCCAGCCGCAAGAGGAGTTTCTGGCAATGACCGTGACCAAGCCCGCTTTGCCGCCAGAGACCGGCGGCACCGAGATCACCCGCTTCAACGCGCTGCGCCACGGGGTGCTTTCGCGCTACACCGTGCTGCCCTGGGAGGACGCGGACGAGTACCGTACCCTCGTTGAGGCGCTCGTCGCCGAGCACGCTCCGCGGGGACCGACAGAGGAGCATCTGGTTGAGGAACTGGCTGGCATTCTGTGGCGCAAGCGCCGGCTACGCTTGGCCGAAGCTGCCGCCCATCGGCGGGGGCTGGACGGTATACTCTGGCCTCCTACCGCGAGACTGTGAAGGTAGCGCTGGTGCATCTTGACGTCACCAGCTCTTCCGAGCGCGTGGTTGATGCCATTCGGGCCAAGGCAGCAGACATCGAGGACGGCGAGTGGGAGGACGTGGCCGAGACCGTCCGCATCGTCCACTTGCCCTGCCGGTTCGGTGGGGCGCGGCCGTATTTCATCTGTCCTGGTGTGGTGAACGGGATCGTCTGTGGGCGTCGGGTCTCCAAGCTGTACGGACCGGGGCGCTATTTCCTTTGTCAGCACTGCTACCGCCTCGCGCACGCCAGCCAGAGCGAAGCGGCATGGGACCGAACGATGCGACGCGCAAATAAGATTAGGCAGCGCCTCGGTGGCGAGCCAGGTATGGCCGCCCCCTTTCCGCCGAAGCCGAAGAGGATGTGGCGTCGCACTTACGAACGCCTGTGCGAGCAAGCCTTCGACGCCGAGATGCGTGCGGACGAAGCCTTCACGCTTCAAGCCGGGCGGCTGCGGGCGCGGATCGACAAACCCAAGCGCAACAGGCCCAGCCGCAAGAGGAGTTTCTGGCAATGACCGTGACCAAGCCCGCTTTGCCGCCAGAGACCGGCGGCACCGAGATCACCCGCTTCAACGCGCTGCGCCACGGGGTGCTTTCGCGCTACACCGTGCTGCCCTGGGAGGACGCGGACGAGTACCGTACCCTCGTTGAGGCGCTCGTCGCCGAGCACGCTCCGCGGGGACCGACAGAGGAGCATCTGGTTGAGGAACTGGCTGGCATTCTGTGGCGCAAGCGCCGGCTACGCTTGGCCGAAGCTGCCGCCCATCGGCGGGGGCTGGACGGTACTCTGGCCTCCTACCGCGAGACTGTGAAGGTAGCGCTGGTGCATCTTGACGTCACCAGCTCTTCCGAGCGCGTGGTTGATGCCATTCGGGCCAAGGCAGCAGACATCGAGGACGATATCCGCGAGATGCAAGACGACGAGGCCATGACCCGCCGCGCACTCGACCTGCTCGCGTCGCGCCGCAACGACCGCTACGAAGCGGCGCTCGCCGCGTTGCGTGAAGACACGCAGGTCTGGTGGGCCGACACGCTCGCCCGCGACCCCGAGGATCTCGACGAAGGCGAAGAGCCCGCCACCGCAGACGCTGAGGGCCTGCGCCGTTTCGTGGAGACCGACGTGCTGCCTTGGTTCGAGACGCGAAAGAAGGAACTCGCCAACCGGCCGTTGATTCGGGAGCAGGCATTCGGCGAAGCGCTCGACCCCGATAGGCTTGAGCGGCTCGGCCGCTACGAGGTGCATCTCGACCGAAAGCTTGAACGGACGCTGGCTATGCTCCTGCGCCTCAAAGACCTGCGGCAGGGGGCGATCGCGGGCTGATCCGTTTCGCAAAACCAATCGCGGGGGCCTCATGCACGCGCCGGGAGGACTTATCTCGACCATGCGGCGCGCGCGGTTCAAGGACTGGCTGTTGTAGCCCGCTAAGACGAAATCTGCCGATTGGTTACCGGCTCCGTTGGTCGGCTATGGTGTCGCCCTCGACGCTACAGCAAGTTGCAGATGGCGCACGAAAGCGAATGCCGCCTGTTGAATACGTCTCCCCGGGTCTTCAGTCACTCTCAAGCCGCTCGCGCCGGCGGCCCCGCAGACGCGAGTTCAGCAACCTCCTCGTCACTGAATACGCGACTGCGGGTCAGAAAACGTACGCCCTCCGGAGCTTCAAGTGTGAAGCCAGCGTCGCGTCCGGGGACAACGTCAATGATGAGCTGAGTATGTTGCCAGTATTCGAACTGTGCTGCGCCAATGTAGAATTCGCAGCTGGCGATTTCGCCGAGGAGGACGTCCTGCGCGCCAACGCGGAACTCGCCCGCTTTGAAGCACATCGGCGTTGAGCCATCGCAGCAGCCGCCAGACTGATGGAACATCAGCGGACCGTGCTGCGCCCTTAGACGAGCGATGAGTGCGGCGGCCTTTTCCGTGAGGAGAACCCTCGGGACCATGAATTTCTTCCTATCCGACGTGAGAATGACAACAGGCGCGAACCGCAGTTCGCGCCCGCAAATTCGATGAGGCTCAGAAGAAACCGAGCGCCTTGGTGGAATAGCTGACCAAGAGATTCTTGGTCTGCTGATAGTGATCGAGCATCATCTTGTGCGTCTCGCGACCGATGCCGGAGGCCTTGTACCCGCCGAACGCCGCATGCGCGGGATAGGCGTGGAAGCAATTGGTCCAGACGCGGCCGGCCTGGATCGCACGGCCCATGCGATACGCCGTATTACCGTTGCGCGACCAGACGCCAGCGCCGAGGCCGTAGAGCGTGTCATTTGCAATCGAGAGCGCATCCGCCTCGTCCTTGAACTTCGTGACCGAAACGACCGGCCCGAAGATCTCTTCCTGGAAGACTCGCATCTTGTTGTTGCCGGCCAGGATCGTCGGCTCGACGTAGTAGCCGCCGGCCAGCTCTCCCTCCAGGTGCGCCCGCTTGCCGCCGGTGAGCGCCTCGGCGCCTTCCTGCTCGCCGATGTCGAAGTAAGACAGGATCTTCTCGAGCTGGTCGGAGGAGGCCTGCGCGCCGATCATGGTGGTCATGTCGAGCGGATGACCCTGCTTGATCTTCTTCACGCGGGCGACGGCGCGCTCCATGAATTTGTCGTAGATCGATTCCTGCACCAGCGCCCGGCTCGGACAGGTGCAGACCTCGCCCTGATTGAGCGCGAACATCGCGAAGCCTTCGAGCGCCTTGTCGAAGAACTCATCATCCGCGGCCATGACGTCGGCGAAGAAGATATTAGGCGACTTGCCGCCGAGTTCCAGCGTCACCGGAATGATGTTCTCGCTGGCGTATTGCATAATCAGCCGGCCCGTCGTCGTCTCGCCAGTAAATGCGATCTTGGCGACGCGCTTGCTCTGGGCGAGCGGCTTGCCCGCTTCGAGGCCAAAGCCGTTGACGATGTTGAGTACGCCCGGCGGCAGGATGTCAGCGATGAGTTCGGCGAGCACGAGAATGCTGAGCGGGGTCTGTTCGGCTGGTTTCAACACGACGCAATTGCCGGCTGCGAGAGCAGGCGCGAGCTTCCACACCGCCATCAGCAGCGGGAAGTTCCAGGGAATGATCTGGCCGACGACGCCCAGCGGCTCATGGAAATGATAGGCGACGGTGTCGTGGTCGATCTCGGAAATTCCGCCTTCCTGCGCGCGCACGACGCCGGCGTAATAGCGCCAATGGTCGACGCATAGTGGCAGGTCGGCATAGGTCGTCTCACGGATCGGCTTGCCGTTGTCGAGCGTCTCAACGAGCGCGAGCAGATCGAGGTTGGCCGCCATCTTGTCGGCGATCTTGTTGAGAAGAAGGGATCGGTCGGCGACTGGCGTCTTGCCCCAGTCGTCCTTTGCCTTGTGGGCGGCGTCGAGCGCGAGCTCGATGTCGGCCGCGGATGAACGCGCGACCTCACACAACTTCGCGCCGGTGATTGGGCTTGGATCGTCGAAATAGCGGCCTTCCACGGGAGCTACGAACTTTCCTCCAATGAAGTTGCCGTAGCTCGGCCGGATGACCACCTGCTTGGATATCGTGTCTAATGCTTGCTGGAACATGTCGTTTCCTCCTGTTGTCGCCGCGCCTGAGGCGTCGTGCGTCTAAACTCAATTGCCGGCCCGCAGTCCCCGATCCTCCGGCGAAGCTTCGCCGGACATCTCGCGGATGGGCAAACCTGCCGTTCCCTTTGTCGTCGTACTTCTCGATTGCGCCTTCCGAAGGGCGCGGAAGGATTTTGGGTCCGATGAACCGGAAATATTCAATAAGATATAACGTCAATGCAAGAGCAATTTTGTGCTAACCACCGGTGACCTCGACAGGCGATTTCCCTAACTGCGACCTCCATCGCCGCGATGCGCAACGACCGGTTAACGTGTGCGCCGTGAGAAGGCGGCGTTTTCCAGTGGGTGCGAGCCCCACCCGGCAACCGCTCAAGCCGGAAGCAACCGGAGCAGTCATGGAGGTAACAAAATGGCTGAAGCCTTCGGTGTAGCAGGTCACGTATAGGTGCGGCGCGAGTGTGCGGGCCGCAACGCGAGTGAACGCTGAGCAATCCTCGAAAAGGTCGATGTGCAGGCCGACCACGACAACGTTATCGGGGCAGGCTGTTACGGCTGGGTGAGATGAGCGAAGACGACGCCCAGCGCGTTGCGGCGCGCAAGAAGGAACTGGCCAACCGGCCGCTCATCCGCGAGCAGGCGGACGCTGTGCCCGACTGGTCTGAAAACTAATTCCGATGCCAGCGCCAACGACGTGCGGCGACTAGCGGCTATCAGCGAAAAACAAGCCTACGAGGCTGAAATTGGGGCGATAATGAAGAGATTTGGGATTTCCCTTTTGACAACGCTTGGGCTGGTGAGCCTATTAGAAGGTGATCCGTAAGGTGGCGACGAAATTGTTTTTGATGACCGGATTTGACGTCACTGCCACCTGATATCCGGCGCCGAAGTTCAGGTTGACCGGCCGGGTCGGGCTGTCCTGGCCGATCTTGAAGCGCCCCAATATGATGCCCGGCGTGAGCAGGACTTGCTTGAGGCCGCCGTGCTCCCCATTCGGCCAGTACTCGCAGTTGACCTCGAGTTCCGGCCAAAAATACTGCTGGAAATGATACTGGAAGGTGGTGTTCCAAAGTATGGGATCGCCGAAGTTCGTCATATTCATTTCGGGCGTGTTGCCCGGTGAAGAGCGCGCGGCGACCGGAATCTGCACGCTGGCCGTCGACTGAATATCAAAATCACCCCAGCCTTTGCCTGCAGCGAAAGTCGGCTGCGCGGTTAGAACATTGTTTGAAATTTTTCCAGGCGTGCCCAACGGGTCTGACATCTGAAAGAAGCCGGTAACGATGTAATCGCCGTTTTCTTGGTTGGCGGAAAGGAAGCGGTACTTGACTAGAAAAGCTGGCCAATCGCCCCAGCCTTGCGCATCCCCCTTGGGGCCGGTGGCGGTCTCGTAAGGCGGAACCGCCAAAATGACTTCCAAGTTCCAGGCGGGGATAAACTCCACCCTGAAGCCGCCTGGCCCGCCGTAATTGACGATGCGTTGGCCGTTCCCCTGGCTGCCGGTCCCGTTTTGCTGGTCATAGAAATCAGACCGCAACTCTTGTTCGAGGCGCGGCGTGACTGTCACGAGCGGCGTCATCCAATTCGGTTGCGCCGCTTGGGTGGCCGAAACCATGTCAAGCCAGGAGACGACGGGTGGGGGGGGATTGAAATATAGAGGTCCGTTCGCCGGCGGTGCGATGACTGGAAGTGAAAACGACGGTTGCGCGTTCTGAGCGTGCGCACCAACAGGCGCCAGCGCGATCGCTCCAGCCGCCGCCCCCAGCCATCGAATCTTCAATGGATTGCGGCGATTTTGCGCGTCGCTTTTCATGTGCCCCGCCTGTTGCAAATGTCAGCGTCCCTAGCGCTGTATTCGTCGGGATATACCGATTAGTTGTCGGTTGGGTATTGTCAATAACGCATCTTGCGTTTTTCCACCTTCGCCGGAATGTGTGACATCGCGGCAACAGGCGCAGATTACGGTGATGGGGTGGACGGCGCCTTACGGTGATGGGGTGGACGGCGCCCCGAGCGGCGCCGCGTGTGCCGAGATCAACTGCCGGACGCTGTTGAAGTTCTTCGGAACGCTGCCGCGTCGCCACCTCTACGCCGGCGTGGCCTTGTCGAACGTTTATGGCGGTCTTGCGAACGGCTACCTGCAGGCGCAGAACATCGACCCGACAATTGGCCTGCGGAATCAAGTTCTGACTGCTTCCGATTTCAGGCTCTGGAGCCGCGGACACGCCGCAGAAGGCCGCGAAGCTTCAGGCGCTGCCGCAGAACACGATTACCTACGCCCAGCGGAAGAAAGGCAGCGTCTACATCTACGCCGACGCCGCCGGGTGCAATTGCGCCTATGTCGGCAATGCCGCCGCCTATCAGCAGTACCAGCAGCTGCGCGCAGCCAACAACATTGCGCAAATGCAGGAAACGACGGCTTTGCTGAACGCGGAAGCGGCGAACGACTGGGGCGGCGCCTGGGGGCCGCTGGTTCCCGGCTGGTATTGATCGAGGCGTGCCAGACGGCGAAAGTGAAAGCATTCGCCGATCGCGCCATTGAAGTCCCGCGTTGAGGAGAACGCCCTGTCTGCGGCGATCGCGGGCCGGTAAGAGGGAACGGTGCTTGCGGGAGGCTGGTCCAACGACTGGCTATGGGGCGTGCCGCACATTGTGCTGACCGTGCTCGTCCACGGTTTCGGCCTGGTCGAGTCCGGGCGACAGCGCAACCGTAATTACGACTGACCCCGCTGCGTCAGCTTGCGATCGCCTGCTTGGTCGGTTCTCGTAGGGCGTAGCCTCGCCCCCAGACGGTCTCGATATAATCCAGGCCATCGCTCGCGTTGGCGAGCTTCTTTCTTAGCTTGGGTGCCGGCAAATCCAGGAGGGCTGACCGGGCCTCACGGAACGGCCGCGAGCAGCAGGAACACGCCGAAGATCACGAGGTGGACGGCGCCCTGCAGGATCGTGGCGCGGCCCGTCGCCAGGGTGAGCGAGCTGACGAACAGGGTGAGCAGGAGGAGCGCCATGCCTTCGGCGTCGAGGCCGAGCGTCAGCTCGCGGCCCAGATAGAGGGAGAGGCCGCCGACCGCCGGAATGGTCAGGCCGATGCTGGCGAGCGCCGAGCCGATCGCGAGATTGAGGCTGGTCTGGACGCGATTGGCGTAGGCGGCTTTGACCGCCGCGACGCTTTCCGGCAGCAGGACGAGCGCGGCGATGACGACGCCGAGGAAGGAGGGCGGCAGGCCGGCCGCGTGGATGGCGTGTTCGAGCGACTCCGACAGGGTCTCGGCCAGCAGCACCACCGCGAGAAGCGAAACGAGGAGCATGAAAGCGCTGACCGCGGTCGCCAAGGCCGGAGGCGGGGCTGGCTCCTCGCCGTCGCCGCCGCCGCCGCCGGTCCCGGGAAGAAAATAGTCGCGGTGGCGAACCGACTGAACGAAGACGAACACGCCGTAGAGGATCACCGACAGGGCGCCGACGAACACGAGTTGGGTCGGCGAGTATTGCGGCCCGAGCCTCGCCAGGGTGAAATTCGGCAGGACGAGCGCCAGAACCGCGAGCGTCGCCAGGACGCTCAGCGCCGACGCCGTCCCTCTGACGCGAAAGACCTGTTCGTGATAGCGCGCGCCGCCGACCAGCAGGCAGAGGCCGACGACGCCGTTCAGCACGATGACGACGGCGGAAAACACCGTGTCGCGGGCAAGGGAGGTCTCGGCCGCGCCGCCCGACAGCATGGCGGCGACGATCAGCGACGTCTCGATCACGGTGACGGCGAGGGCCAGCAGCACGGAGCCGAAGGGCTCGCCGACCTTGAGCGCGACCACCTCCGCGTGATGAACGGCGGCGAAGACCGAGACGAGCAGGAGCAGGGCGGAGAGGAGCGCGACCCAGCCGTCTTGCGCATGCAGCAGGCCGCCGTGCTCGAGGCCGAACAGGACGAGGGCCGCGACCGGCGCCGCCGAAATCAGCCGGGCGGCGCCGGGAGTATCATGCGTCTTCTTCATTAAGGTTTCCGCGAGATCGCGCCGGCCCGAGCAAGCCTCGCCGCCGAAGCTTCGGTCACGATCACTACATTGGTCGCGCAGGCGCCCGCAAGGCGACGGCGCGCGTCAGGGCGGATGCGCTCGAGGGACCGTCGCGGCGGTCTCCGCGGCGCTCGACGCGACGGACCCGGATCTCACCCCCTTCAAGGCGGCCGGCGGCAAGCTCATCCAGTATCACGGCTGGAACGACGCGGCGATCCCGCCGCAAAGCTCGATCGACTACTTCAAGTCGGTCGCAAACGCGATGGGCGGCGTTCAAAACCTCCGGTCTTTCTACCGGTTGTTCATGGCGCCCGGCATGGAGCATTGCGGCGGAGGCCCGGGCCCCAACGCCATCGGCGGCGTGTTCGGCCTGCCTTCGCATGCCAAGGCCGGAGCGCCCCTGTTGGCTTGTGCTGACGCGGATATAAGCGACGATCGGTTTCATGAGCGCCTCGGAAGTCTGGAAGCGGATGGCGCTTGAGGATTGCGTTGAGGCGGGTCCACTGGAACGCACCTCCTCCGCGATGCCGTCGCGCCAGCCATTTCTTCCACTGCACCACGACCTGGCAGGCGAACCACCGTATGCGTCGAGAGTTGCCCGATATGCCGTAGTAGGCATAGTGGCCTCGCATCATCTGGGACAGATGGGCATGCTGATCGCGCAAGGATAGGTGCCGATTGCGTCGACACCACTCGCTTACCGCCGCCAGCGCCCTTGCGTACCGGCTTTTGGCCGTTACTTGTCTCACCCCGTTCACCCCCTTCTTTGACTTGAACCCTCAACACCGGACAATTTTGGATTAAATGACCGGAGTCGACGTATTGCGGACGTAGCCGACCGCGGCCTCGGACGCCTCGAAGGCATCGCAGGCTGATGCCGCTGCAGTGGGCAACCACGAATCCTCAGTGACTCAAAGCGGCGTCGAGGTTGTTCAAGACCCCGAGCTGAGCAAAGATGATCGACCCCTCTGGGTAGCAGTCGAAGCGTTTGATCTTGCCGTCTTCGAGCACGAACACGTCGCAGTACGGGGCGTCCATTTGCTTGCCCGTGGCAGGCAGCTCGCCAAAGGGAAGCTGCAGCGGGCCATCGTGGGTACCCTGCAGGGCTAGTTGCACCACGACGACGTTGCCATCGACATAGACGTGATATAGCTCGCGGTGCATGTTGGAAAACGCCGCGCCGTAGTTGCGGACCGGGTCGGCGAGCGTGCGACCACGGTAGGTCGCACCCACCGAATTGTCGACGAACACCCCATCGGGCGTGAACAAGCTGATCCAGCCCTCCAGATCTTTCCGTTCGGCAACCGCATAGGCGTTACGAACAGCGGCCACATTGTCATTGTTCATAATACGGCTCCTTGCTGGTGATTGAACTTCAGGCAGCGACGCCGAGGATCGCTTCGGAATCCTCTTCGGCGGAAACTGCGGATAACTTGCGGATGGCGCTCTCGTTGGGATTAACCTTGCGATCATTGAGAGCGCCGTGGCGGCTATGAAGGGATGGAATCGAGGAAGACGTAGAGCGCCGCGATCTTGCCGTCGCGAACGATGATCACATCCATGCCGGTGTATTCGGGCGCTTCGCCGCGTGGGCCGGAGCCCCAAGCCAGACGACCGGCATTGTGGAGAGCCTGCGGTTCGCCGTGCGGCGTGTACGCAAAGTGCGGGTGGGTTGCACGGAGATCACCAGCAAATTTGTCGAGGGCTTCACGCCCAACAAACGTGCCGGGCGGCACATAGAGCACACAGTCTTCGGTATAGAGCTCGTCGATCGCCGCGCGGCGACGCACCGCGTCGCCCTCGCCGAAGACCTCCTGAAGGTTGCGGTGAAGCAGTTCGTGGATACGGTCATTCATAACATTTCTCCTTGGCTATTGACCGTGGCGCATCCCCCAGTCGCGTTGTGAGCAGTCTGCTCAGATCTGGGCTTGTCCGCCGTCGACGAAGAGTTCGGTTCCGGCGATGAAGCTTGCGTCCGAGGAAGCGAGGAAGACGACGGCGCCGGCGACGTCATCGGGATCACCGACCCGCCCGAGCGGGACGGTCGAGGCCATGTAGTCGAGCAGGCCCTGCTGCTGCGCTGCGTCGGGGCCGGCCAGGTCGACGAGGCCCGGTGTCTTGATCGGCCCGGGGCTAATGACATTCACGCGGATGCCGCGAGACTTCAGATCGAGCGTCCAGCTCCGGGCGAAGTTGCGCACCGCGGCTTTCGAGGCGCTATAGACGCTGAACGCCGGGGTGCCCTTGATGCTGACGTTGGAAGCGGTGAGGATCACCGAGGCGCCGTCCACCAGAAGCGGCAGCGCCTTCTGCACCGTGAAGAGCACGCCCTTCACATTGCGGCCGAACGTGTCGTCGTACTGCTCTTCGGTAATCGACCCCAACGGCAGCATCGAGCCGCCGCCGGCATTGACGAACAGCACGTCGATGCGGCCCGCCTCTGTCTTCACGCGCTCGTAGAGCCGATTGAGATCGCTGAGATTGGCGGAGTCCGCCTGGACGCCGGTGGCCCTCGGCCCGATCGCCTCAACGGCGGCGTCGAGTTCGGCCTGACGGCGGCCGGTCACGAAGACCCGCGCGCCCTCCGTCGCCAAACGCTTGGCAGTGGCGAGGCCGATGCCGGTGGTGCCGCCGGTGACGACGGCGATCTGTCCTTCGAGTCTGCGCGCCATGATCCCTCTCCTTGCTGCGAGACAAATCTGTGGCGGAACACGATTTTTCGAAATAGAAATGGATGAAAGTCATCGTTGCAGGATTGTCGATGTCAAAGCTGCCGGATTTTGAAGGACTCGCGATGTTCGCGAAGGTCGCCGAAGAACGCTCATTCGCCGCGGCGGCGAGGACCATGGGGGTCTCCATTGCCACGGTGTCTCGCGCGGTCACCCGACTTGAGGAGCGGCTGGGAGGCCGGCTGTTCAATCGTACCTCCCGACGGCTCGCGCTTACCGACTACGGCCACATGCTCGTCGAACGGGCAACGAAAATCTACGCAGAGGCCGAGGAAGCCGAGGATTTCGCCCGTGAGACCGCGAGCCGACCGCGCGGTCGCGTAAAACTAGCCGCACCTCTGTCCTTCGGCGCCCGCTGGGTCGCCCCGCTGTTGCCCGAGTTCTTTCGAACCTATCCGGATATCTCCGTCGATCTGCATCTCACGGACGCCCATGCCGATCTGATCGGCGACGGCTTCGACGCGGCCCTTCGCGTAGCAATCCTCGAGGACTCGTCGCTTGTCGCGCGCCTGGTTGCACCTGTACGCCGGTTCGTTGTGGCATCGCCAACCTATCTGTCGCGTTACGGTCGACCACAGCACCCGCATGACCTTGGTGCGCATCAGTGCCTCACCTATGCAAACAGGAGCAAGCGCGACGTCTGGCGCTTTACCCACAAAAACGGCGAGGAGTGCCCGGTCACGCCGACAGGCGCTTTACGCGGAACAAGCGTGGAGGCGTTGTTGCCCACGGTCCTCGCAGGCCTTGCGATAACCGAACTGCCTGAATTCATCGCCACGCAGTATTTTCCGGGCAAGCAGCTTGAACCGATATTGACCGACTGGCGCCTGCCCGAAGGCGGCTTGTACTTCGTAACACCCACCGCTCGCGCGCGCCCAGCGAAGGTAAGTGCGCTGGCTGACTTCTTCATCGCCAAGCTCGGCACGGCGGAATGGAGCGCAGAGGCTGTCATGGGCTGGAAGCAACCGAACCACCGCAGAAAATAGGCCGGACTTCAATCTCACCTGCGTTGGAATGAGATCGCAATCGGCAGCAGGTAACCAACGACACATCTTGAACGATCCGCCAGCCAACTCCTGACCCCTAAACTCCTAGTCCGGGGCCGCAAGGTCCGCTGTGGGTCGAGTTGACCAGTTCGGCAAGCCGTCGGCGAATGGCCGGTCTTAGCGCGCAGCGGACGGCCGGAGACGACGTGAAGCGGCCGTTGCGGATCGCGGCGGTGGATGTCGCAGTTGGGCGGGCAGCGGACCCCCTTACCCCTCTTCGTTCCGTCACCTCGACCCTTGCCATCTAACAGGCGCGGCGGCAGCAAGCCCACCAGAGGGCCCGATAGGGGCTTGGTCGGAATGGGACTGACCGTCGCTTGTCGTGTCATCGTTATTTAGACGATGTCGTCATTCTGAGGACCGGGCCGTCGCTTCGAACAGCGCCGCTGCCTTAGCCGCTTCGAATGTGTCGGCGGTGCCGCTAACGACCAGATCGTCGTCGCGACCGGCGACCTTTTTGGCTTTGCGCCGGATCTCCCATGTCGGGACGTTATCCTCCGTGAAGACCAACAGCATAAAACCTCCAACATCGGTCGAAACCGCAGGGCCCGGCCAGAGTGGAGGCAGCGGTTGCCAGTCTATGTTGGCCATTTATTCGCTCTCGATCGGCACTCCACAGCCGGGCTAGATGCCGACCGCCGCCTTGAGCTTGGCGGCCGTCAAAGGCAGATCGCGCAAGCGTTGTCCTGTCGCATCGGCGATGGCATTGGCGATTGCGGCGGCGGCGGGCCCCTGCCCAGCCTCGCCAGCGCCGAGGAATGGCAGGCCCGGCCGATCGACGATGTGGACCTCGACGCTGTCTGGCACGCTATGGAAGCGCAGAATTGGATATGTTGCCCAATCCACGGAGCTGATGCGCGTCTGGTCGAAGGTGACGCTCTCATAGAGCGTCCAGCTCGACGACTGCAGGATCGCGCCCTCGATCTGGTTGCGCACGCCGTCGGGATTGACGACCTGCCCTGAATCGACGGCCGAGACCGCGCGCTTCACCCGGATGCGGCCGGTCTCGCGCTCGGTCTCGATCTCCATAGCGATGGCGCAATAGGCGGCAAGGTTCTTGTAGCGTGCGAAGGCGAAGCCGTAGCCTAGCCCGTTCTCCGGCTTGCCCCTCTTATCCCAGCCGAAGCGCTCGGCGGCAAGCTTGATCACCTCACGGGCGCGAGAATCCTCAAGATGCTTCAGGCGGAACTCGACCGGATCTGTCTTTGCGGCGAACGCCAGCTCGTCCATGAAGCTCTCGATCGTGAAAACATTCATGTAGGCGCCGAGCGAGCGCATCGCCGAGACACGCAGAGGCATGTCCGGCAAGAAATGATGCATCACCTCCGCATTCGGGAAGACGTAGAGCGGGATGGCGTTGCGGTCCCCGCCTCCTTCGGGCAGGGGCAAAGGCTGCGGTGGCGGCACGGGGGAAGGGTTTGGCCACATGCTGGGCCGGGAGGAGGGAGCCGGCCGAGCCCGGCCGCATCGAATGTGTGTTGCTCCACACTTCCTAGCGCCAGTCGGCGACCTTGCCCATCGCGTCGAGCCCGGCCGAGACCTTCGTCACCATAGCCGGCCCATAAGGCTCCCATGCATGTTCCTGCTCGCGCATCCAGGCGGATCGGCGTGCCGGGCATGACCGCGGCGACCAGAGCCGCGTCCCCGGCCGCATCGTCGGCGCCGTTATGGCCGTAGCAGCCCGAGCCTTCCACATGGATGCAGCGTACCTTGTCCGGCGGCAGCCGCAGCATCTCGGCGATCGCGGCCCGGTCCGGATAGACGCCCTGGGTATGGGTCCAAACGGAAACGACGCCGTCCACGAGTTGCGCCACCGCGCAGGAAGGCCCGATCGAGCCATGCGACTGATAGGGACGCGAATAGCTTGCCTCGAGGGTTCTTACAGCGGGCCTGGCATCCTGATGATTGTCGAAGACTTTCAGGTCCCGCGAGGGTAGAGCGACGAGGACGTCAGCGAGATTGCCATGGATCGGCAGCTGCGCCGTCTCGTCCCATTCCACCGAGGCGGCCAGCATCCGCATGGCCTTGATCGCCTGGAACTCGCGCTTCGCCACTACGGCGAGGAAATTGCCGTCGCGGATCACCTTGACGACGCCCGGCGTCTTGGCGGCTCCGCGATATCCGCAGACCTGAGTTGTGCCCCATAGCTCGGTGGGCGCACGACGCGGGCATGCAGCATGCCGGGCAGCCTCATGTCCTGCACATAGGCCGCGCCGCCCGTGACCTTGGCAGGGATGTCGACCCGATGCATGGGCGTGTTCAGGACCTTGAACGTCGCAGGGTCGCGCAGCTTCGACACGGGCTGCGCCCGCACATGCTGGATGGTTTCACCGACGAGCGCCCCATAAGCGAGACTGCGCCCATCGGGTGCGATCACGGCCCCGTTCTCGGCTTTGAGCTCGTCCGTTGGCAGGTTCAGCCGGTGCGCGGCCTGGTCGACGGCGAGACTGTCAGGCAGCTTGGGCGTGGCAGCGCCGGCCGGCGTCTCCCCGCCTGCTGCGCGAAGCCCACGCGCACAGGGAGAGAGAAGCTGACGACGAGCGAGCCCGCGCCCTTGATGAGCGAGCGGCGCGAGATTGGAAGGAGGCGCGCGCTCATCAGATCGGTCCCTTGGAGGCCGCTGCCTGCATCAGCTCGGCCGCGCGATGCACGGCTTTCAGGATGCGCATATGCGTGCCGCAGCGGCAGAGATGCGGCTCGAGCGCGCGCCGGATCTCTCCATCGGACGCCTTCACGTTCTTCTGCAGCAGCGCGTGGGCGCGCATCATCATGCCGGCGATGCAGTAGCCGCACTGGGCGGCCTGTTCCTCGATGAAGGCTTGTTGGATCGGCGCCGGTTTTTCGATGTCGCCCAGCCCCTCGAGCGTCGTTACCTTACGACCTTCGAGCAGCAGGATCGGCATGACGCACGAATATACTGCCTCGCCGTCGACCATCACCGTGCAGGCGCCGCATTGGCCGAGGCCGCAGCCATATTTGGCGGCGTTGAGCTCGAGATGATCGCGCAGCACATAGAGCAGCGGCGTATCGAGATCGGCATCGACGCTGCGGGTTTGGCCGTTGACGGTGAGTTCGACCATGGCTCGCTCTCAGTGGCTGGCGGCTGAAATTTGCCTTCGATCCCAGGAAAGGTTCGCGCCGACCCGGCCGTCCCGCGCCTCCCGGAGCTGCGCAGGGATACCGCTCCATGCCGGCTTGGTGCTGAACCTCGATCGCAGATAGGAGGTCAGCTTGGCCGCTTTGTGGCATAGCGGACGCCGCGTGACCATGCGCCTTGCAGGCGGTTGGAGGTCTCCCACCGGTCCGTCGGCTCGAACGCCTACAGGGCTGCCAATGATCGAACTAGGTTCTCCACCTTCCGACAATGCCGGTTGCAAGCGGTAAGCCAAATCCGCCGCGAAGCGACCGGCTCGGAAGCGGGATGGTCAATTTGAACCGTTCACCACGCGGGAATGATGACCGCTATTTGCGCAAAGCCGTCGTCCATACTGTGTCTTCCGACGAACCCCCCTTGAGCTGCTCGCCGATTCTCAATGTGGGACCCAGTGTGGGACACAATAGGTGAAACCCATAAAAAACTGAAGAACAACAACGAGTTATGGTCACAGTCTAGTGCCCCATGGGCACCCAGCACGTAATGATCAGCGACGGAGCTGATCAACGTGGTATGAGCGCGGCGATGCATCAGCCCGATCCCGAGGACGCGAACGATGCGCGCGAAGCGCCGAGGCGAAGCCACTCATCGAGCTTCGACCACAGTCGCCGGCCGGATACGTTGCGAACCTGCGATCGCAATGACCTTCTTCTGGCGAACGAGAACCACTAACCGCAGCTTGCCACGAGTGACGCCGGTGTAGAGGAGATTTCGCTCCGGATGCACCAAGATCTTTCAAGAGCAAGTCTCATCGATCGCCCAACGCGCGGAGCTTGAGCGCGCCTTGGACTACGTGCGCGCCGGCGACACGCTTGTCGTCACCAAGGTCGATCGATTGGCTCGTTCGACGGTGGGCCTGTGGGAGATCGTGAAGCGGCTTGAGGCCTTCGAGGATGGCGGGGCTGGCCTTCGCGTTCTCAACCTCGGCGGTGAGCTGGTCGACACCAAGAGCGCCACTGGCAAGCTCATTCTCACCATCTTCGCCGGCTTCGCGCAATTCGAACGCGAGATGATGCTTGAGCGCCAGCGCGAGGGGATCGCCAAGGCGAAGGCGGAGAACAGGTACTTCGGGCGGAGGCCCTCAGCGCGGCTAAAGGCGGACGAAGCGGTGGAGCTCTTCAAAGCCGGTCGGACGGTGACGCAGATCGCGAACGCCCTCGGTATCGGACGTGGGAGCGTCTATAGGGCGCTTGAAACCTGCGGCATAAAGCAAGCGGGAGGCGCTGCGTCTGGGTCGGTTCAGAACGCCCATCCGATCAGTTGAGTCAGCTCCCTGCATCGCGCGGCCGCCAAGCGTGGCAGACGACCGGAGTCGACGTAAAGCGGCCATCGCGGGTCGCGGCGGCGGACGTCGCAGTTTTGGGGTTCAGCACGAGTTACGGCTCACACAAACAGGCCACCTCGAAGGCGGCCTTTCGTAAGTCGATTGGGAGAGTTCATCGGTCGACAGAGTCAGCCATCCGTCCAACTCTCCCCTTGCGATAGGCGGCAAAGCCGAGACCGGCAAACCCGATTAGAAGCGCAGTCCACGTCGACGGTTTGGGAACGCTCACCGTAATTGGCGTCATCGTGCCGGTGAAATTCCCCGCGCCTTCGAAAGCGACGTCTGTTATGAACGCAGTCGCGTTGTTTGGATCGAGAGTTCTAAGTCCTGGGTCGATGCCGTTATTGAGACGATATGATGTTGCGATGTTGCGATATAGAAACATAGCCCGTATCAGTCCGCGCGAGCTGCCGAATGACGCATCATTGGCGCGAGCGCACGCGCTCGGGTTCGATGCCATTGCGCTGGCGGGAGGCCGCCCGGGCGACGTCGGACGCGCCGCGGCAGGCGGGCTCGGCGTTCTTCTTGACCTGCCGGCCGGCGAGCTCGAACCCTGGCTGGAAGCCGGCGTCGTCGGCTTTTGCTGCGAGGCCGCGCACGAGAGGCCGCCCGCTTCATGGAAGCGGCTGACCGCGGAGGTGCGCGGTTCCTTGCCTTCACCTACGGGGCGACGCCCGCGGCGGTCGCCGCGCTCGCGCAATGCGGCTTCGACGCCGCGGCCTCCTCATCCTGCTGGTGGGATCTTCGCGCGGCATGGATCGACGAGGACGCGGCGCGCGTCGAAGCGCTCGGCGAGGTGATCGCCCTCGCGGAGCCGCCATCCGGACCTCGCCCGGCGACGGAGCGCGCAAAGCGGCGGGCGCTCATGCTCGCCGCCCATTACGCGCCTCTCTGGATGATGACCCTAGGGTTCGAGGCTGGCTTCGAGGCGGAGGTCACCGCCCTCAACGCGCGCCGGCTAGAGCAGGCCGAGCTCTTCGCCGGGCCGCCGGCGCGGCTGGTCTCGGCTCCGGGGGCGGAGGTCGCGGTGCTCGCCCGCGGCAGCAGGGCGGCGCCTCGGTTCGTGCTGGCGCTGAACCCGAACCCTGACGAGGCGAGCGCGCTCCCCGCGGAGGTGGTGCTGCCTGGGATCGGCGGCGCCGGCGGGACACTGGTTCCGCTCGACGAGGCCGAGCCCGCCCATGGGCCGATCGCGGCCGGGGGGACGTTCGAAATGGGCCCCGCCAAGGCTCGAGCGTTCCGCTTCGTGCCGGCGAAGCCGATCCGCCGCCCCGCTCACCACGCCGGGGCCGAGCGCGCCGCGACGCGGCCAAGGATCGCGATCGAGGCGGTCCGGCCGGTCGTCGAGGGCGGCAGGTTCGCGGCCAAGGGCATCGCCGGCGAGATGGCGCAAATCGAGGCCGACTTCATCAGCGACGGGCACGGCAAGCTCGCCGCCGATCTCCTCTGGCGGCCGGCCGACACGGACAGGTGGGAGCGGATGCCGATGGCGGACCTCGGCAACGACCGCTATGCGGCTGCGTTCCCTCTCGAGCGCATCGGACGCTATTTCTTCACGGTCGAGGCGTGGCACGACGTCTTTGCGAGCCTGCTCGAGGACATCGCCAAGAAGCGGGCGGCCGGAGCAACCGTAGGACTCGAAATCGACGAGGCGATGGCGCTGCTAGCTGCGGCGGCGGGCAAGCCCAACGGGCCGATCGCCGCGCTTTGCGCGACACTGGAGGCGGCCGAGCTGGAAGAACGGCTGCGGCTGATCGCGAACCCCGAGGCGGCGGCGCGAATGCGCGCCGGCGGGACGCGACCTTTCCTGGTGCGGCTCGAACCGGAGATGCCGCTCGAGGCGGAGCGGCCGGCGGCCCGGTTCGCGAACTGGTACGAGATCTTCCCCCGCAGCCAGAGTGGCGATCCGGCCCGCCACGGCACGTTTGCCGATGTGATGGCGCGGCTGCCGGCGATCCGGGAGATGGGCTTCGACGTGCTCTATTTCCCGCCGATCCATCCGATCGGCCGGATCCATCGCAAGGGGCGGAACAACGCGCTGAAGGCGCTGCCCGAGGATCCGGGCAGCCCCTATGCGATCGGCTCGGACGAAGGGGGACATGACGCGATCCATCCGGCGCTCGGCACGCTCGAGGACTTCCGCCGGCTCTGCGCGGACGCTTCCGGGCAGGGGATCGAGATTGCGCTTGATTTCGCGATCCAGTGCGCACCGGACCACCCGTGGGTAAGGGAGCATCCGGAGTGGTTCGAGGGGGGGGCCCGACGGGACGATCCGGTATGCGGAGAACCCGCCGAAGAAATATGAGGACATCGTGAACGTCGCGTTCTACGCGCCGGGCGCGGCGCCGGCGCTCTGGGAGGCGCTGCGGGATGTCGTCCGTTTCTGGATCGACCAGGGGGTGCGCATCTTCCGGGTAGACAATCCACACACCAAGCCGCTGCCGTTCTGGGAGTGGCTGCTCGACGATATCCGTGCGCGCGATCCGGACGTGATCTTTCTTGCCGAGGCGTTCACGCGGCCGACGATGATGTACCGGCTGGCGAAGGTCGGATTCTCGCAATCGTATACGTATTTCACCTGGCGCAACACCAAATATGAGCTCACCTCGTACTTCACGGAGCTTGCCAATGAGCCGGTGTCGGATTTCTTCCGCCCGCATCTCTTCGTCAACACGCCGGACATCAATCCCTTCTTTCTCCAGACCGGCGGACGGCCGGCGTTCCTGATCCGCGCCGCGCTCGCCTGCACGCTCTCGGGGCTGTGGGGGATGTACAACGGCTTCGAGCTTTGCGAGTCCCGCGCGCTGCGAGGGCGGGAGGAGTACGACAATTCCGAGAAATACGAGATCCGCGCCTGGGACTGGGACCGGCCCGGCAATATCAGGGCCGAGATCAGCCGGCTGAACCAGATCCGCCGCGCCAATCCGGCGCTGCACAGCCATCGCGGCCTCGAGTTCCTGAACGCCTTCGACGATGCGGTGCTCTATTATGCGAAGAGCACTCCCGACGGGCGCAATACGCTGCTGGTCGCCGTCAACCTCGATCCCCGGCGGGCGATCGAAACGGATCTCGAGATTCCGTTCTGGCGTTTCGGCCTTCCGGACGAGGCAGCGATCGGGGCGGAGGATCTGATGCGGGCGCGGTCGCTGATCTTTCGCGGCAAGCGCCAGCGGGTTCGACTCGACCCCAATGACCTCCCCTTCGTCATCTGGCGGCTCGAAAACCCAGGCGGGCGCCGCTACGGGCAGGCGTCATGAGCCGGCGCAAGCCCGCGACCCAGCCGCTGGCCGCCGATCCGCTCTGGTACAAGGATGCGGTCTTCTATCAGGTGCACGTGAAGTCGTTCTTCGATTCGAACAACGACGGCATCGGTGACCTGCGCGGGCTGACCGAGAAGCTCGACTACATCGCCGAGTTGGGGGCGACCGCGATCTGGCTTCTGCCCTTCTATCCCTCGCCGAGGCGCGACGACGGCTACGACATCTCCGACTACCGCGCCGTGCATCCCGAATACGGCACGATCCAGGACATGCGCCG
Organism: uncultured Alphaproteobacteria bacterium; assembly: GCA_963758335.1. GTDB lineage: Bacteria > Pseudomonadota > Alphaproteobacteria > Rhizobiales > Beijerinckiaceae > Roseiarcus. The sequence goes on from CAVWVF010000008.1 coordinate 755,656, forward strand.
GCTCATCGCCGCGGCGCATGCGCGCGGTCTTCGGGTGATCACGGAGCTTGTAGTCAACCATACCTCCGACCAGCACCCCTGGTTCCAGCGCGCGCGTCGCGCCAAGCCGGGATCCGCGTGGCGCAGGTTCTATGTCTGGGCCGACAACGACCGCGGCTACGCCGATGCGCGGATCATCTTCACCGACACGGAAAAATCGAACTGGAGCTTCGATCCTGAGGCCGGGGCGTATTTCTGGCATCGGTTCTATTCCCACCAGCCGGATCTCAACTTCGACAATCCGCGCGTGCTCGTGGCGGTGCTCGGGGTGATGCGGTTTTGGCTAGATCTCGGCGTGGACGGATTCCGGCTCGACGCGGTTCCTTACCTGGTCGAGCGCGAAGGAACGGACTGCGAGAACCTCCCGGAGACGCACGCGATCATCAGGCGCATCCGCGCCGCCCTCGACCGGACCGCCCAAGGTTGCATGTTGCTCGCCGAGGCCAACCAGTGGCCGGAGTACGTGCAGGAGTATTTCGGCGCCGGCGACGAGTGCCACATGGCGTTCCACTTCCCGCTGATGCCGCGCATGTACATGGCGATCGCCCAGGAGGACCGTTTTCCGGTCACCGACATCCTGCGCCAGACGCCGGAGATTCCCGATGCCTGTCAATGGGCGATCTTCCTGCGCAACCACGACGAACTGACGCTCGAGATGGTGACCGACGCGGAGCGCGATTATCTTTGGGAAACCTATGCCGCCGACCGCCGGGCGCGGCTCAACCTCGGCATCCGCCGCCGTCTTGCGCCGCTGCTCGAGCGTGACCCGCGGCTGATCGAGCTGATGAACGGCCTCCTGCTCTCGATGCCGGGCACGCCGGTAATCTATTACGGCGACGAAATCGGGATGGGCGACAACATCTATCTCGGCGACCGCGACGGGGTGCGCACGCCGATGCAATGGTCGCTCGATCGGCGGCTTCTCGCGCGCCGAGCCGGCGCGCCTCGTGCTGCCGCCGATCATGGACGCGATCTACGGCTACCAGGCGGTGAACGTGGAGGCGCAGGCGAGCGATCCGCATTCACTTCTGAACTGGACGCGGCGGATGCTTGCGGTCAGGAAGCGCCACCGCGCCTTCGGACGTGGGACGAATCCGCCTGCTGGATCCCGGAAACAGGAAAATTCTTGCTTTTCTCAGGGAATTCGAAGCGGAGGGTGGGGAGGAGACGGTTCTCTGCGTCTCCAACCTCTCGCGCGCCGCGCAGGCGGTGGAGCTTGATCTTGCGCAGTTTGCAGGAAGGATGCCGGTCGATCTGCTGAGCGGCTCGGTGTTCCCGCCGATCGAGCAGGGTCAGCTATCTGCTGACCCTGCCGAACCATGCTTTCTACTGGTTCAGTCTGGCAAAGAATAAGGCGATGCCCGCATGGCGCGTGCCGCCGTCCGAGGCGCTGCCCGAACTTGTGACACTGGTGATGCGCAACGAGATCGGAGAATTGCTGGCGCCCGAGCCAAGGCGCGTCATCGAGCAGGAGATTCTCGCCCCCTACCTCTCGCGGCGCCGCTGGTTTGCGGCGAAGGACCGCAAGCTCCGCTCGATCGGCATCGCGCGCGCAGACGTCATGCGCGGGCGCTCCAGGGACTTCTTCGTGCTCTTCGAGTTCGGGGTCGCGACGAATGGTCGGCAGGATCGCTACTTCCTGCCCGCCGGCATTGTCTGGGACGATGAGAAGCCGCCGGCAATCGTGCAACAGCTGGCGTTGGCGCGCGTGCGCCGGCGCCGGCGGACGGGTTTTCTCACCGATGCGTTTGCTGTCGACGCCCTGCCGGCGGCGGTCTTGGCGAGCCTGGCGGTAGGACGCGTGGAAAAGCTTGCGGACGGCGAAGTGCGCTTTCTCGCGACCAGCCAGGAGATTCCGACCGCGCCGCCGGACACGGAGATCCGCCGGCTTTCGGCCGAACAGTCCAACACCTCGCTGATCCTCGGCGAGATCGCGGTCGTGAAGATCATTCGGCGGGTCCAGGCCGGACGGCATCCGCAAACCGAAATGACCCGGTATCTCACCGAGCACGGCTATTCCAATAGCCCGGCGCTGTTCGGCGAGATGGTGCGCGTGGATGGCGACGGGACGCCCCAGACGCTCATGATCGCCGAGCGTTTCGTACGCAACCAGGGCGACGCATGGCAGTGGACGCTCGACAAAGTCCGGCTCGCCATCCATGCGGGGGCGTTCGCTGGGACCGAAGACGAAGTGGGGAGGGAGGCAATCGCCACCTACCAGTCGTTCGCTGCGGTGATAGGTAAGCGCCTCGGCGAGCTGCACGCGGTGCTGGCAAAGCCCACGGACGACCCCGCGTTCATGCCCGAGCGGGTGGACGCGGATGAAACGACGGCTTGGGCGAAAGCGGCCTCACTGGAGGTCGATCGGGCGTTGCAGACTCTCCAAAAATTCACCGCTTGGAAAGACGATGCCGAACAAGCCGCCGCGAAGGAATTGATCACGCTCCGCGACCCGCTCGGTGACAAGATCCGTGAGCTGGCCGAGGCCGGGGTCGGGACGCTGAGAACCCGCCTCCACGGGGACTTCCATCTCGGCCAGATCCTTGTCTCGGGAGACGACGCGATCCTGATCGACTTCGAGGGCGAGCCATCGAAGTCGCTTGCGGAACGACGGGCCAAGGGCAGTCCGCTGCGCGACGTGGCGGGTCTCCTGCGATCGTTCGATTATGCCGCCGCGACGATCGCCCGCGAGCCTGCGCCCGCGGGTCCGCCGACAGCGGACCGCCGTGACGAGCTGCTGGCGCACTTCGTCACCACGGCTTCCGCAAGTTTCCTCGAGGGCTATCGAAAGGCGGCGGCGGCGGCCCAGCACAAATGGGTCCCCAACATTCGGTACGCGAAGGCGCTGATCGAGCTCTTCCTGATCGAGAAGGCGGCTTACGAGATCGGCTACGAGGCGGGCAACCGTCCGACATGGATCGGCATTCCGCTTCGGGACCTGAACATGCTGGGCAAGCGGCTGCTGACGCGCCGGGAGAGGGTCGATGCGTGACCACCGCACGCCCGATAGGCTCATCCCTCGTTCCTCGAGCGCGAGCGCGGCGACAATGATCTTGGGAAATCTCGCGCCGCCGGCGAACAGGCGGCCGACGGCGCGGGCCGCTACCAGGTCCATGTAGGAGAAACCGAATTCAGGGGTCCCGCCTGGGTGCTGAAACACACCCGGTCTTTGCCGTCATTCTCTCGCGCTTCCTCAACCTCACCCGTCGCAATCTTCTCGATCATGACGGCGCGGGCGTTCACTCGGTGGGGCGTTTCTCGCCTTTAGGGCCGCGAGGCATTAGCGTTCCCGTCAACCAGAGTACCAATCAGTCGCAACAGGGCTTCATGCTCGGGGGCAATAGGCCCGCGATTGAGAAAGGGTCCAATTTCGATGTGAGTGACCGCGCCACCAGATGGAAGATTCGCCTTGTGTACCACGAATGCGACGCATCGTCTCGTCGCTGCGGCCGAGATACCATCGATCACCGTTCGAACTAGTGGCAAACTCTCTGAGACGGCCAGACATTCGCAACGCTCTCTATGCTTTCAGCTAAGCATACAGGAACAGGATGGAAAGCGCGAGGCTGGCGTCCGCCACGCGGGGGGACGAATGACCGCTATTTGCGCACACCGGACGGCCGGAGTCGACGTAGACCGGTCATTCCAGATCGCGACGATGGACGTCGCAGTTGGATGGAAAGCCGCCGGTCGCATGGGCAATGCGGGCCGCGCTGGTTGACGTTCACTGCTTCGACAGCCCCGCCTTGTTTAATCGTGGCAAGGATAAGCCATTCTTTCACAGCGTGTCGTTGCCTCACGCAGGCGCTGGCTCACCACCCAGGCCGACCCACATGACATCCAACGGCGTCATGTCGGCTACCTCCTGATCAGTCGGTCGTCTCGGCCATCTCTGCGCCAGCGGCGCGCGCTCTTGGCCTATCAGCATACCCCACACGCGAGACAGAACCTCGTCCGCGGCTATCACTCGCGCTCGCGGGTGAAGCCCGAAGCTACCCGTTCCTCCTGCTTGAGGCGTGTCCTTTCGCGCTCCAGAGTACGCTCCCGCAACGAATCGTAGATTGGCGGGTCGCGCATCAAAGTCGGCGCCAGCATGGCCATGAAACAGGCCCCCAACATCGGCAAAAGCATTGTGACGTTTGCCGTCATCTCGACGACAAGGACGATACCGGTCAGCGGGGCGCGGACGACACCGGTGAAAAAGGCGGCCATCCCGACCACGGCGAATCCTTCAGGCTGGATGTTCAGATCCGGAAATACGAGCTGGCAGAGCTGCCCGAAGAACAATCCCAATTGGGCGCCCAGTACGAGCATGGGGGCAAACAGGCCCCCCGGCGTCCCGGCCGCATAGGATATGGCGCCGAGCCCGAGCCTGAGCAGGAAAACGAGGGGTAGCATGGCGAGCGTATCCACCCCGAGCAGGGCGCGCTGCGTAATTGCATCGCCGCCGCCCACAAGGGCGGGCGCGAACCAAGCGAGCATCCCAACCGCTGCGCCGATGAGACCCGCATGGAGCTCGACAGGCCAACGGTCGAGTCGACCGATCATATCAATAGTTCCAAGCAGCAAGCGGTTATAGACAATCGCCATGAGCCCGGCGACCGCCCCGAGGACAAAGTAGAGCGGCCTCGTTGCGGCGCCAGCATAGGCCAACGCTCCGACATGGAAGTCTGCCGCGTCGCCGCGGAGCACGCGGGACACGGACATGGCGGTCGCCGACGCGCCAAGCGCCGCTATCGCGATGCGCAGTTCGAATCGCCGCACCAGTTCCTCCAGGACGAAAATGGCCCCGGCGATCGGCGCGTTGAACGCAGTGGCCAGGCCTGCCCCCGCGCCCGCGGCGAGCAGCACTCTGCAGTCGGGCCAGCCGCGTCGAAACTCCTTGCCGACCAGATGCCCGATGGTCGCCGCCATCTGGACGGTCGGGCCTTCGCGGCCGAGCGCCAGCCCCGAACCGATCGCCAGCACCCCTCCGACGAACTTCACCGGTATGATGCGAAACGGCGCCTGCGGTAGGTCCTCGTTCAGGACCGCCTCGACATGTGGGATGCCGCTCCCTGACGCCTGTGGCGAGTAGCGGCGGACCAGCCAAGCCGCTAGCCCCGTCCCGGCGGCGCAAGCAATGCTGACGACCAAAAAGCCAGCGAAAGCTTTCGAATGCGCCCAGACGATGACGGCATCGCGGAACCTGTCCGCCCGTTCAAGCAAGAGCAGGAAGAGCGCTCCGACTAAACCTGAAACCGCCCCAACGATAAGCGCCAAGACAGCCAGCACCAGGAGGCCGCCTTGGTCGCCATCTCGGTCGCTTGCAGGTTTTTGCTCGGGAGTCATTCGCGGTTTACGGCGGCGCGCGACGCGTCGAAGACAATTTGGTCGTATTGCCAAAGGCGCTCGAAGAAACGCAGGGCTCGACTCTCGCCATCGCCGTCCGGAAACGCCAGTCGCAGTATTTCGCCGAGGGTTCGGTTCCCGTCGATGGCGCCAAGCAGCCGGTGTTCAAAAGAGTCGACTGTGAGAATGAGATCCGTAAATGTGTGCGACTGGTTGATCAACACCGCGACACTGCCGGGGGGCAGACGTTCCCGAACGCACACCGTCCAAGGCAATTTGATAGGGATGTAGTCGCGCCAACGATCATCAGCAAAAGTAATCGGTTGGCTCTCATCGCCGCTATCGTCGCGGTACGCAATGAAACCGTGCGACACCATTGTTCCGCGGAAGAGCTCGACGGCGGCGTGCTGCGGGCGGGAGGGCAGCGCGGCGAGGCGCGCGGCGTGCGGGCTGCGCGCAACCATCCCGCATTCGGCTAGGTAGGGCGCCTGCTCAATCCAGCGGCCAAAGGCCATGCCGCATCGATCGAGCCACGCATACAATTCGGGGACAGTGTAGGCGCGATCTTGCGGATGAAGGGGTGCGTCCGCCATCGCCTCCGGCCGCCAGAAATCCTTCGAGCGGCGCAGCAGGCCTGAGATCGGGTGGTCCGTCGGCAACGCTTCTAGAGCGTCGCGGAGCGTTCCCGGATCCGTCGTCGACGCGCCAATTTCGAGCAGGCGGCAATACTCCTGCATCATATAAATTCCAGCCCGCCCGTAGCGGGCGTAGACCATCAGGCGCATCGCGCCGCTCGGCCGCAGGACGTCGCGAAGGGCGCGAAGGCCGTCGTCCGGGTCGGGCAAGTGATGCAGCACCCCGGTGCAAACCACCATGTCGAAAGAGCGGCCGATCTCCCGGACGCGCTCGATCGCGATTTGATGCAGTTCGAGATTCTGCAGATTGTACTTGCGCTGAAGCTCTTGGGTGTGGCGGAGGCTCGTGTCGCTTACGTCGATCGCCGTGATTCGAGCATCGGGCTCGCGAAGCGCGTACCTCGCGGCCTGCGAAGTGCCGCATCCAGCGATAAGGATTTCCTGGTCTGCCCGCAGTTGCTTAGCGGGCCACATCAGATGGAACTCGGCTCGGCGACGGTCCGGGTTCTTGTAGAGGTCACGGTGTGCGTCCAGATTCGTGAGCGGGGCCGGATAGGGCATCCTTTCGTAGAAGTCGCGGACCTCCTCGCTGCGCTTCACTTCGGCTCTCCTCGGAAGTCGGATGTAGGCCCCACGCCTTCGCAACGCGCTCATCTTGCGTACCCTCGACGGACGTTGTGTCCGCCGAGGGTATCCGCTCGCTGCCCGGAATGTAGCCGCGCTCGCTGAGCGCGGCCGACGCGGTCAGCGACCGCGTATACAGGGGCGCCCAGCAACTTGCCCTTTTTGCGAAGAGACACACGCGCGACGCCCGGCAAATGCGCCGGGCGCCGCTCGCGGCCATCCTCGCAGGAGGCCGTCGAAGTCAGACATGGCCGCCGTGAGTCGACACCTGGGCCAACACCGCGTCCAGGTTGAACGACGCCGGCTTCTGGCGCGGCGGGAACTTGGCGAAGTTCTCGATCTGCGCCGCGACCGTCGCCTGCATGAGGTACAGCTGGGGGATGTGATCAACCATCCAATCAAAGTAGACGTTGGAGTTGAAATCGGCGCGCTCGAACGGGTCGCGGCGCAGGTTGAAAATCAGCGGGAGCCTCAGCTTCACCAACGGCTCCGCCCAGGCCATCGTCGACAGGGCCCGCTGCACCGCCAGGTTGAACTTGTAGTCGCCGACCCGGACCGCCATGACGTCGCCGTCGTCGCTGAAATACATGATGGCGTTTCTGGGGCTCTCCTTCACCGCGCCGGTCAGGTAGGGAATCATGTTGTAGCCGTCGAGATGGACCTTGAAGGTCTTGCCTCCGACCGTGCAGCCGTTGAGCAGCTTCTGCGTCACGTCCGGATCGCCGGCGGCGGCCAGCAAGGTCGGGAACATGTCGATGTGAGAGCCGATGCCGTTGAAGACCGAACCGGGCTTGATCTTGCCCGGCCAGCGCATGAACGCCGGAACGCGCCAGCCGCCTTCCCAGTTGGTGTCTTTCATCATGCGGAACGGCGTGTTGGCGCCGTCCGGCCAGGTGTCGTTCTGGGGGCCGTTGTCGGTGGAATACATGACGATGGTGTTGTCGGCGATGCCCAGCTGGTCGAGCTTGGCGAGCAATTCGCCGACCTGCTCGTCGTGGGTGACCATCCGGTCGCTGTAGTCGTCCTGCCCGCTCTTGCCGCGGTTCTTGGCCGCGAGGTGGGTCCTGAAATGCATCGCGGTCGAATTGTACCAGAGGAAGAATGGCTGCTCCGCCTTGGCCTGCTTCTCCATCCAGGCCAGAGCGCCCGCAGTGATCTCCTCGTCGATGGTCTCCATGCGCTTCTTGGTCAACGGGCCGGTGTCCGTAATCGTCTGCCCGCCCTTGCCGTCGGCCAGGCAGTGGAGCACGCCGCGCGGTCCAAACTGCTTTTTGAATGCCGGGTCCTTGGGATAGTCCGGCAGTTCCGGCTCTTCCTCGGCGTTGAGGTGATAGAGATTGCCGAAAAATTCGTCGAATCCATGCACGCACGGCAGATATTCATCGCGGTCGCCCAGATGGTTCTTGCCGAACTGACCCGTGGCGTAGCCGAGCGGCTTCAGCAGTTCAGCGATGGTTGGATCTTCCGCGTGAAGTCCGACGGTGGCGCCGGGCATGCCGACTTTGGTCAGGCCGGTGCGGATCGGGTTCTGGCCGGTGATGAAGCTCGCGCGGCCGGCCGTGCAGCTCTGCTGGCCGTACCAATCGGTGAAGGTCGCCCCTTCCGTCCCAATGCGATCGATGTTGGGGGTCTGGTAGCCCATCATGCCCATGCTGTAACGGCTGATGTTCCAGTACCCGATATCGTCTCCCCAGATGATGAGGATATTTGGTTTGTCAGACTTAGCCATGCGACGCTCCTTTGGTTGACCTGACTATTTTGAATTCCCTGTTTGGGCGAGCCTCCTCTTCTTTAGCCGCTATACAAGACGAAACACCACCGCGAAGAAAGCGAATATCCCGATGAGGGCAAGGACGATCGCAACAGCAAGCAGCGGCGTTTGCTTTCCCTCCCTTGTAAATCCTGCGATTGCCGCAAAGTTTCCGCTCCACAGGTAACGAAGCCCCCAGTGGTATTCCCAGATCGAAATCACCAGAGCCATGACGCCGCAGAAGATCAGCGAAAGGCCGAGGTAGCGCGGCGCGTGGGGAAAATACGCGGGGGCGGTGCCCGGCGTCTCCTGAATGCGAGCGAAAAACTGGACGATCGTGAATCCGAAGCCGATCAGCGCTGTCGCCGTGCGGACCCACGACATCATCGTTCGCTCGACGCTGAGCCGCGTGCGCAGCCAGGAGAAGTGATCTGACGCTGTCGCCCTGACTTCGAATCGGCCTGGGATTGCGTCGGCGCTTGAATTTGCCATGCCTGTTGCCTTCCTTTGCGGGGATTCTGCAAAATCCCGCCAAGGAAATCTCTTCAGCCAGGTCCAATTCGGTGAACAATTCCTCGGCGGGCGGCGACGAGCATATGATCCGACCGCAGCGAACGGAAGCGGGCCAGCATGGCCGAGCGCGACGGCGTTTTGATATCGATCAGGAAAAGTCGCAGCGCGCGTTGAGGACATCACCGACTTCCATCCACCGGCGTCCCGCCCCGCCACCAGCGAACAACGCGGTGGATCGGGCCGCGCAGCAGCAAGTACGGGATGAAGCCGAGCACGATCGCAACGATGACCGCCTGCGCGGGATAGAAGGTCTTGAAGGCGATCAGCTGGTAGACCGTGTCCATGCAAAGCCCCAAAAGAAGGATCCGGGCCGTGGAGATTACCCCTTCCGCTAGGCGGCCGCTGCGCTCCGACGCACTGTTCAGGAGTGTCCAGATATAGGGTGATCGCCCAAGTCTCGCGTCCTCGACGCCATCGCGCAGTGCGGCGATGGCCGCCATGATGGGCTGAAGGATGAACCGGAAGCGCATCACCGCGTCCGGACGCTCCAGCAGGTCATGCCACGTCCGCTCGCGAACTTCCGCCGAGAAGCCGTAGGTAAGCGCGCCGGCGACCAGGAACGCGATTATGAGAGCGACGACCACGCGCGCCAATAGAATTTGATTCTTTGTCGCCGTCGCTAACATGGCGCCGTCCTTTCGCCCGGCCCGGGACTCATTGGCTCGCGGCGGCGCCGTCGAGCCCGAGGATTACGACCTTGGCTTTCACGATCTTGGTCGGCCAGGCGAGCATGGTGAAGCCGGCCGCCACAGCGACCTTTTGCGCGCCCTCCGCAGTATAGGTGATCACGCCGCCGGCGATCGCGCCGCCGAGGTCCTGGCTCCAGAGCTTCTCGCCTGTGGCCGAATTGAGCGCGTAGAAGTCGCCGCCGATATCGCCGAAGAACACGACGCCACCGGCCGTCGGCGTCATGCCGCCGACTATGGGGTAGTTGGAGTTCAGGCGCCACTTCCAGGCGCCGGTGTCGGCGTCCACGGCGTAGACCCATCCGGCCCAGTGATCCTCGGAACGGCTCTCTTTGCCGAACATGTTGAACGGGTTGAGTGTCGCCATTCCGACCCATGGTTGGCCCACCGGAACCGACCGAAGTTTTTCGATGCTCTGCAATGTCACGGTGTCGCACCATTCGACCTCGCCGACCATGATGAGGTTCGTCCTGGGATCGTAGGACGGGCTGTTCCATTCCGCGCCTCCCACCGCGCCCGGGCAGAAATGGACGTATGCGCCGGTCGAGAAAGATTCGTCGACATTATCGACGCGAGTCACCGGCACGCGGTAGAGCTGGCTGTTGTTGGCGAGATCGTAGCCGTAAAGCAGTCCGTCTTTCGGCGCGACCGCCATCAGCTGCTTGCCGCCCATCGTTTGAATCAGGATCGGCAGGTTGGACACGTCCCAATCGTGCCAGTCTTTCAGCACAAGCGCGAAATGGTTCTTGTAGTTTCCGGTTTTGGCGTCGAGCACAACAACCAAATCGGCAAAGATATTCGACCCCTCGCGCACGCCGATCGCGAAGTCGGGCGCCGGGTTGCCGCCGGGGACGTAGAGCAGGCCGTTTTTCGTGTCGAGCGTGTAGGACGTCCAGGTCCCGCCGCCGCTGATCGGGATGCCGGGCCCTGTTTTCCACTTCGATGCGTCGAGCGGCGTCTCGCCCAGCGGTCCGCGGACCGTGTCGCCCTCGACCTTGGGAACCAGAAAGAACTCCCAGACGATCTTGCCGGTTTTCGCGTCCAGCGCGAACATGTGGCCCATGCCGCCCTTGAAGTCGCCGCCCGCATTGCCGATGAAGACGAGGCCGTCCGAGGCGATCGGGGCGCCAGGCACGGACTCGCCATGTTTCGGGTCCGCGATCGTCTGTTCCCAAATTCGCTTGCCGGTCTTGAAGTCATAGGCCAGCACCCGTCCGTCCTGGGTGCCGCGAAAAAGCATGCCGTCCATGTGAGCGGCGCCTCGGTTGGCCGGCAGAAGGGCGGGCGGATAGTCCTCATGCGTTCGCCAATTCAAGGCGCAAGTCGCCGGGTTGAGTGAGAAAATATCGAATTGGGTCGTTCCGATCAGAGCCCCGTCGACCATGATCAGACCGGACTCGAAGGCGGCGTACTCGTCGACGTCGTAAGTGCACAGAACCTTCAGCTTGCCGACGTTCTTTGTATTAATCTGATCGAGTTGAGAGTAACGGTCCGAAGTCAGGGTTCTGTTATAGTTCGGCCAGTCTCCGGAAGCCGCGCTCGGCAGTGGCGTCGCGGCGGTAGGAGAGGGCGCAGCAGCCGCGGCGGCTTTGTAAGTCGGATTCAATTCCGTAGTTGTATTGCCGGGAGGCGCCGACCAAGAAATAAAATAATTCCGGGTCATTCCGGCAAGTGTCGACACCTGGACGGGGTAAAGGTAGTAGAGACCTCCCCCCACCGCCGCGCCGATCACGCCGAGCGCGACGAGGACCCCAATCAGGATAAGAATGTGTCCGCGCCTCATGAGAACCCCTGTGTTTGGTCCGATATGCGACTTAGTTGGAGATGTCTTCCTTATAAGGCTTGACCTCTATGCAACTTGCCGCGGAACACCCAGTAGACGGCAATGGTGTAGATTGCGATCACCGGCAGGACAAACAGTCCCGCGCCCCAGAAGAGGAATGAGAGCGACGCGGCTGGCGCGGCCGCGCTGCCCACAGTGACGGAGTACGGAATCATGTAGGGCCAGAACAACACCGCGAGGGTTGCGAAGGACGACAGGAAGAACAGCACCATCATGCCGAACGGCCAACCGTCGCGGCGGCGCCGTGCGCCGGCGAAGATGCCGTACATCGCCGCCAGGCCGATCGCCGGAAAGACCAAACCCCAAGCGCGGCCAAGAAACACGGTCCCGATCACCTGGTCCCGCTCGATGATCGACGCCACGATCGCCAGCGCCAGCACCACCAGCACGGCGGCGGCCAAGCGAGGCACCCTCGGCCATGCCCATTCGCGCAATTGGCCCTCGGACTTCAACACCAGCCAGTCCGCGCCGAGCAGCGCGTAGCCGAGCACGAGGCCGATGCCGGTGAACACCGGCAAAGGCGCCAGCCATTCGAAGCGGCCCCCTGCATACTGTCCGTCCACGACAGGAATGCCGCGGATCATCGCGCCCACCGCCGCGCCCTGAACAAAAGCCGCGATCGTCGAACCGAGGAAGAAACCCCAGTCCCACAATCCGTGCGCACTGCCCCGGTAGCGGAACTCAAAGGCGACGCCGCGGAAGATCAGCCCGAACAGAAGCAGCAGCACAGGGATGTAAAAGGCCGGCAGGAATACGGCGTACACAACCGGGAAGGCGGCGAACAACGATGCGCCGACCACCACGAGCCAGGTCTCGTTGCCGTCCCAGAATGGGGAGATCGCGTCCATCATCTCTTTGCGGAGCGCCATATCCCTGGTGGTCCCGAACAGGATTCCCACCCCCAGATCGAAGCCGTCAAGAACCACGTACAGCACGATGGCCCCGGCAATGACGGCGGCCCAGAACAGCGCCAGCGCGGAAGGCTCCATGACCGTCAGCCCCCCATGCCTGGCGCCGAGCGCATGGCCACAGCCGGCACGCGGGCAAGCGTGGAATCGCCCGGCCCCTCCGCCGCCGCGGGCGGCCCGTCGCGCAACAGACGGAAAATGTAATAGAACCCAAACGAGTAGATCACCGCGTAAACCGCGATGTAGGCGAGCAGCGAAAACACGACATCCCCGGTCGCCAGCGAGGGGGTCACCGCGTCCTTGGTGCGCAGAAGGCCATAGACGACCCACGGCTGACGGCCGACCTCCGCGGTGAACCACCGCAGAGCACGGCGACGAAGCCGGTGGGAAACGACAGGAGCGCCACCCACAGGAACCAGCGCGTGGTGTCCAGCTCTCCGCGCCAGCGCAGCCAAACTCCGAACCAGGAAACCGTAAGCATGATCAGGCCCATGCCGACCATCAGGCGGAAGCCGAAAAACGGGATGACCACCGGCGGGCGGTCTTCCCGCGGGTACGCTTCGAGCCCAAATTCTTTTGCGTCCCAGGTGCCGGACGCGATGAAGCTGCCGAGCTTCGGCACCTCGATCGCCAGCAGGTTTCGTTCCCCCCACGGGTCCGGGATCGCGATCAGCACCTCGCTTGCGGGCTGCTGCGTCGTCCAGCGCGCCTCGATCGCGGCGAATTTGGCCGGTTGATAATGGAGGACATACTCGCCCGTCAGGTGGCCAAAGACCATCTGCACCGGTATGATCGCCGCGACTAGGCCGAGGCCCCAGTGCAACATCACCCGGGCTTCAGCCGGCTGCCGGCCCGCAACAGATACCAGGCGCCGGTGGCGATGATGCTCATCCCCGTCGTCAGGAAGGCGGCCAGCAGCATGTGCGGCCAGCGAACCCCCACGATCGGACCGCTGACGATTGACCACCAATCGACCGGGACGAATTTGCCGTCCACTATGGCGTGGCCCAGCGGGACCTGCATCCAGCTGTTGTTGCAGAGGATCCAGAACGACGACAGCATGGTTCCAAGAGAAACCATGCAGCAGGAGAAGAAATAGAACCATGGCGGTGCGCGGTCGCGGCCCAGCAGCATCACGCCGAAGAACGTCGCCTCCAGCAGGAACGCGGTGAAGCCTTCATAGCCGAGCAGCGGCCCCTGGATCGGTCCTGTCCGCTCCGCCAGCACGCTCCAGTTGGTGCCGAACTGAAACGCCATGACAATTCCAGTCACCACGCCCATGCCGAACGAGAGCGCAAACACCTTCAGCCAGAAGTCGAACACGCGCCGATAGACCGGGTTGGCGGTCGCCAGCCGCGTCCCCTCGAGGGTCGCGAGCCATGCGGCGAGCCCGATGGTGAAGGCGGGAAAGATGATGTGGAAGCTGACGACGAAGGCAAACTGCAGCCGCGACAGCAGGACTGGATCAAGGTCCATGATCACACTCCGACACCGATGACTGCGCAATCAGCGTAATCGCGCACGACGCAGCGGAACCCGACGTGGCTGGTCGAGGTGTCGACCGGCTCGGCGTGGCGGGCGGCGGGCCGGTAGCGGCGGCAATAGTTGGGCGCGCAGAGGTGCGAGCCGCCCTTCAGCACCTTGCGCGGAATACGGATTTGCGGCTGGCAGGGGTCGTAGCTCTCCTCCTCCCGCCCGCCGCGGGGGTTGAGCGGCGCGCAGCAGGGTCTGGCCGCATCGGCCGGGTGACGCGACGACCAGAAGTCCGTCGTCCACTCCCAGACATTGCCGATCATGTCGTAGAGGCCGTAGCCATTGGCGGGGAAGCCGCCGACGGGCGAAGTCCGCGCCCATCCGTCCGCCTTGGTGTTTTCGCGCGGAAACTCGCCCTGCCAGGTGTTGGCCATGTGCTTTCCGCCGGGCGTGAACTCGTCACCCCAGGCGTATTCGGCGCCGTCGAGGCCGCCGCGCGCGGCGAATTCCCATTCCGCTTCCGTCGGCAGCGCCTTTCCGGCCCAGGCCGCATAGGCTTCCGCATCTCGATAGGCGACGTGAACGACAGGGTGATCGTCGAGCCCGCCGATCGACGAGCGCGGACCCAATGGCCGGCGCCAGTCGGCGGCGAACTTGAAATTCCACCATTGGCTCCAGTCGCTGAGGTCCACCGCGGACTTCGGCGGCGTGAAGACGAGCGATCCGGCCTTCAGCATGTGCGGCAGCGCGCCCGGATAGTCCTTCGCGTCGGGCTCTATCTCGGCGAAAGTGACATAGCCGGTGGCGTTGACGAACTTGCGGAACTCGCGATTGGTCACCGGAGTCCGATCGATCCAGAATCCGTCCACCTTGACGAGATGGGACGGGGCTTCCTCTGGATAGTGCCGGTCCGATCCCATGCGAAAGACGCCGCCGGGGATATGGGCCATGCCGCGCGGCGCCAGAGACGAAGGGGCTTCCTTCTCGATCGTGTCCGACATGGGTCATGACTCCCGGCGGTTGCAGCGGCGACGAGCCGGAAGCAATGAGCCGTGAACTCAATCCTTCGCCGTTAGCAGGCTCGCGTGCATAACTATGCGTTCGTCCTCGGTCAGCCTCACCTGTCCGACCGCCTGCGGATGACCCGCCGCTAGAAGGTAGCGTTGGCAGTAGTCGGGGTGCAGAGGCACCCTTGGTCACCTCGTGGGCGACCCTATTCCAAGTTGCTCTCAGACTGACCAGACTTGGCGTTCTTGGCAAGTCCAAACATTCGCCGCTGCGTCTCCTAGACAGACGCCGGGGAGGCCGGTGGTCGCCGAGCGCAGAACGCCAACTTGAAAGTGAATAACCGCTCAGGGTCGGATTGACCCGTTCATCACGCCGTCTGGGAATGACCGGTATTTGCGCACAGCGGACGGCAGGTCCCGACGTAGAGCGGACGTTGCGGACCGCGGCCGTGGACGTCGCAATTGGGGGGTTAGCGGCCACTCCTTTGGAGGTTGTTCAATGAAGGAAACGCGCCAGCGTCAAGTTTGCCACGTCGGTCCCCTCCCGACCGTAAGCGCAGTTATGACTCCAACGCGTCGAGCAGAGCTTTTGCCTCCTTCAAATCGAGCGTGTCGAACCCTTCCGTGAACCAGCCATAGACCGGAGCGAGAAGATCGCGAGCCGCATCCCGCTGGCCCTGTTCACGCCACAGCTGCGCCATGCTCATCGCCGCACGCAGTTCCCAAGACCTCGCCTGCTGTTGACGCGCCACTGCCAGCGCCCTGTCGAAAAACATTTCCGCCTTCGCCGTGTCCCGTTCCGGCGACATCATTGCAATCTCGCCGCCAACCGGAGGACTTCGGCTTCGTACCATCGTTCCCCGGTGGTCTCGATCGCCGTCATCGCCTCGCTGATGCAGCGCCAGGCCTCGTCGAACCGGTCGAGATCCCGGTGAGCTATCGCCAGGCATGACATGTGCAATGGTATCCACAATGTGGATCCGGTCGACCGGAAAGCGCCTAATCCGCACAAGGGTGGGTATTTGCCCTGACCGGCCATCGTTCCAATCGCTTTCCAGAAAAAGGCGCCCTTGTCGCCGTCACGCTGGCCCTGGCCCAAGAGGTCCACTATTCCCCCGAAGAGCGACTTGATGCGATCGACGCGGCTCTCATCGCCACCGCCAAGCGCTCAATCGACCTCGCGTCCTACGCCCTCACGGACCCAATCGTGCTCGACGCGCTCAACGCCGCCGAACTCCGCGGCGTTGTGATCCGCAGCCGATGGACGAATTTGAGCCGGCAATCAAAGCGCTTGAACCGAAGTAGACCGCGGCGCAATCTGATTTGACGTCCGTCAACCCGCCCCTGCGTCCGCCGTGCTAGAAATGCTGTCCAGCGATAGGGCTGCGGAGGCAACGGGGACGACAACGCTGCAATGGCTCCGACGCCGCCAACAGGCCGAACGGCTGGCGCAAGCCGACGCCGAGGCGCTCATCCGCGACCATGGCGGCGAGGCCTATTCTGAGGCCCGCCAGCGCGAGCGTGACGTGGTCCTGCCGGACGGGACGACTCACGCCGGCCGGACGCCCGCGCACTGGCGGCGCGTCGTGCTGATCGTGGCGCGCAAAACGGGTAAGCAAGTCGGCGTCGACACGGCGACGCGGATGCTCGGGCCGGGCGACGAATGACGAGAACGGCCGTCGGGACGAGTCGGCGGCCGCTTCGTTTGAACCTCTAGGCGACTTTCGCCAGGATCTTTTCCATCTCCGCCGCCGTGAATGCGCGCATCGTCCTGGATTGGGCGTTGCCGAGCTTCGCAGTGCTGAGTCGAAAAGCCGCGGAGGCGATCTCGTCAGACGACTCCGAAATCGCCACTATATCGTACTCGCCTTCCAGCCAGAGGACTTCCCACAATCCCGCATCTAATTCGTGAGCACGGGCGAAACGGGCGGTGGAGCGGGCGGATTTCGGCCGCGGCCGCGGGTCGAGGCGGGTACGAGACGAGCATGCTCGCGCTATGGTTGTAGGCGACCGCCCTCCTGCATCGTTGACGAGTCCCGCCCCGATCCTGCGGTCACGGCTACGCCGTGGCCGGCCGAGCCCGGCGGCGTTTGCAGGACTGGCGGAAGAAGCCGGGCGATCATCCGCTCGGCGCCGGCTGCAGGGAAAGGATGGCGGCGCGCGCGTCGCGGATCAGGTCGAGAGCGCCTGCCGAAAGTCGCACGATCAGCCGGCGCGCGTGGCGCACGACGCGGCCCGCCAGGGCGATCAGATGAAACCGCATCGCCTTCATGCGCCGCGCCGCCCAATCGCCGCCGAGCACCAGACGCTTCATCATCGCGTTGAGATTGTGGGCGAGAACCATGATCGCCCACCACGCCGCATTGGCCCCGAACAGCCCGCTCGGCAGCCGCCCGCCGGCGAGATCGTCCTTCATCACGGCGTGCGCTTCCTCGCTCTTGCCGCAGCGCTCGCGCTGCCAGCGGATCAGTTCGTTGCCCGCCAGCGTGCGGTTGGTGACGAGGCCGAACAGCTTGTAGCGGCCCAGCGTCGGAAAGCTCATCGTCGGGAAGGGCAATTGCTCGGCATCGCCGAGATCGAGTTCACCCAACGGCTCGCGGATCGCCAGAAAGCGGTAGTCCGGCGCCGTCTTGCTCATGCCCGCCCAGTTCGGCACGTAGCCGACTTCCGCCCATTGCTGGCCGGCGGCGTAGCGCTCGCCATCGACGATCCGATCGAGCGCCTGCCAGGCCGCCTCGGGCAGTTGCGCCACCGCCTGCCTGAACTCCCCGGTCACGTCCGCCCCGATGGCGAATTCGATCACCCCGAAGCGCCGGTTCTTGCCCTCGGCGCAATACTTCAAAAGATCGTGCTGATAGGCGGCCGTATCCGAGCGCAGGTAAAGCTTCCTCACCCCGGCCGGAAGCAGGCGCGCCGCCTCTTCGAGAACGCGCAATTGCTCATGCCCCGCCGGCACGTTGCCGTCGCGGAACTCCGAATGCACGATCAGGCCCTGCTCGGCCCACCAGCTATTGAGCGGCTGATAGGCCTTGAAGTGCTTGTAGCAGTACAGCGCCGCCCGCTTGTGCGTCTCAACGAGCGTGGCGTCCATGTCGAGCGTCGCCTGCGCCGCCGGATGCTGCGCCTGAACCGCCTGCAGAAGATCGCCGTTCACCCGCCACAGGCCCGCCACGCCCTCGCTCGACGCCGGGATGAACGCCCGTCCGGCTTCCCGCCGCGCCTCCTCGCCGGCATCGTGAAACCCCGTAAGCCAGCGGCCCGTCGCATGCGGCGAGGGCAGCGTGCGCGACCGCTGCCGCCGCCAGCGCCGCGCCTCGGCCCGCCGCTCCCGCCGAGTGCGCCCGTGCGCGTCCGCCGCCCGCACCAGCCGGCACAGACCGCCGTCCGCCTCCAGCCGGTCGAGATCGTCGAGACCCTCGCCCCCGGCAAGGTTCAGCAACACCAGCGCCGACACCATCTGCCGATCGCTCCAGCCTTGGCTGCCGCTCATCGCCACGTGGCGCGCCACCGATTGCTCCAGTCCGGCCGCGCGCCACAGCTCCAAATACAGGGGAAGCCCCGCAAGACCGGTCAGTCCCGCCTCGCCCGCCTCGCTTTCGTACTGGAACGGCAAGAGCCCCTGTGTCACCCTCACTCACCTCGTTGGTGATGGCGTTGATTCGCAAATCTCAGCCTATCTCACTGATCAATCAGGACCAACAGGGCACTTCACTTCCTTTGATGCGGAATCAGGGCTTCCTTTACTTTGATCCCCATGTCGGCCGCGGCCTTCTTCGCAGCCTCGGTCCGCTTGACAGTGTCTTTGATGTTTCGAAGCCCTTGCTCAGTGAACTTGAAGAGCGTGACATAGGTCGCCATTGACGTTTCCTTTGCTGCTGGGCCGCAAAGCAATGATGCACAAGCGTCGGCCGGCCCCAGCAAAGCCGCGCTCAGAGCGATTTCAGCACTGTTCTGTGAATTTAACAATGCAGCTCAATCTGGCCGCGCGCTGTGATCCGGGACGGTAGCGATCGCGCGCAAGCGTCGCACAATATCGCGCGACAGAACTCTGGGGGCACGCAAGGCAGCGCCGCAAGCGCGATCTCGCTCGTGGCCGCATGGACTGGCCCGCTCACGCCGTCTCGATCCGCACGCTGTACACTGGCGAGCGCGAGGTTCATCAAAGGCGAGCGGTCGCAAAAGTCAGATTGAGCCGATCGGCAGGACGCCGATGAATGTCCGGTGTACGTCAACTCCGGCCGTCCGTCGCAGAGATCAAACTCCTTCCGAAGCGTCGAGCGAATCCGTTCTTCCTACCATTCTCGTTAATCGCCTATCTGATCGAATGCCCGACACACCCAAACGCCTTACCCCCGGCACCCGCGAAGACGTCGCGGATGCGCTCGCCTTCGCCTTGCGCTTCCAGGGCCGCAAGCGCGTCCACAACGCCGATGAGATCATGGCGGAGATCGCCGCCAAGCGGCTCGTCGAGCATTTGGAGCGCGCGGGCTTCGTCGTTATGAAGCGCCATTGCCTGCGAGGCGCCGTCCTCCCGCTCGCCGCTCGCAACGATACGCAGCACGTCATCAGGCAACGGCCGCTGTAACGCCAGGGTCGGGCGTGTCCGCGTCAAGCCAATGGTCGACTTCGGCGGGCGACGTCAGGATAACCGGCATGGCCTTGGGATGGATCGGCGCGACGATCGCGTTCGCCTCGGTCGTCAGGAAGCCGAAAAGCTCATGGTCCCCCTCGACGGGCGCGCTCTTGGGACCGCGCACGCCGCGCCACGGCGTCCATAGGCCCGCAAAGGCGAAGAGCGGCCTATCCTCGCCGAGCGCGAACCACATTGGCGTCTTGCGGGGCTTTGTGTCGGCGTATTCGCAAAACGACGTCGCCGGGACAATGCAGCGGTTCCGTTTGCCAAGCCACCCTCGCCAGTGCGGGCTGCTGACGTTGCGGATGTTTGTGTTCGGAGCGCCGCCGAACTGCGGAGGACCGGGCATTCCCCAGCGCGCCATGACAAGCTCGCGCTCGCCATCGGCCCCGACGCGAACGATCGGCGCGAGTTGGTCGGGAAAGATGGCGGGAAAAAGCGGCAGGTTGCCCGCGCGATCATGCTTTGCGGGAAAGAGATCGCGAATAGCCGCTTGGCCCTTGGTCACGCTGTAGAGGTGCACATTATGTAGCGAGCGAGCAAAGTGCGCCAGCGGTCGGCGACGTGGCGCGGACCCCTCAACTGGGCGCGCAGAGAAACGCCTGTCGCAAGCTCGCGGAGAGCGCGAGGCCGTAGGTTTTGTCGGCCGTCTCGGGGTGATCGACCATGAAACTCTCAACGATCTTCATAGCCTGGTTGCCGGTGAACGTCCCGATCGGGGGCGGGCAGTAGAGAGAGTGTCCTTCGATCGTCCCGGCCCAGGGCATTCCACTGGCGAAGGCGCTCGCTGTGACTTCGGCGACCGCGGTCATTTCGCGATCCCCATTTTTCCAATCTGCCACGAGAGCCCGTGGCGTTGTATTTGCGGGGCCAGCCCGAGCGGCCGATGTCCAAACCGCGGCTTGTAGGGCCACTGCGGCTATCCTGGCTAAGCTGAAGAAGTTGCACATAAAGTTGCACATAGAGACGAATAATGGGCCAGTCGACGCTTGGGACGAAAGTTGACCACGCCTAGGTGCTCTTTGACTCTCCTCCTCTCAGTAGCGAGAAAATCTGTCGGCGACGCTGCGCCGCGGCGTCCTCGCCCAGGCCATAACTTCGTCGCTGATGATCATCGGCCCCAGGCCGGAGCCGGCGAGCAGGAGCCCTGCTAAAGCGCTGTTCGCCAGATCGTCGTGCGAGCTCGCGCCAGGAGGATGATCGATCGAGTCCCTGCCGCCGCGGGCGGTCCGGCGCTCGAGACTGCAGATCTGCGCGACAAGCCGAGGATGATCGAGCAGTTCATATTTGCCGCTGTTCAGACCCGGCAGCGCGTCGCGGTAAATGTCGGACTTGGACTTCTCGCTTAGCTCATACGAAACGCCAAAAGCCCGGAAGCGCTTGCGCGGCCACTCGCCGCCGAACCGGTCGCCGACGACCTTGCCGACGCGGTAGGTCTTGAGCAACTCGGCGAACTCGCTCGTCACGGCCTCGGGGCTGAACGGCGGCCGACGCTCGCGAACCGCGTCGAGCACGGCGCGGCCGTCCTTCTCGCGATGCGCGATCGCCAGCGTCATCGAGTCCGACGAGCCGCCCGACGGGTCCACTGTGGCCAGGTAGCGAACCCCGGAGACAGGCGCCAACTCGTAGCGGCCCGGCACAACCGCGGCGTCCACAACCTCGCGCGAGACGTAGGTCTCGACGTCGGTCCTGAACACCGCGCCGAATTCGGCCGCGGCGCTCGCCGGGTCGGCCTCCGTCGCCTCGTCGATTACCTCCTGCGGAATCGTCGGATTCATCGTTCGCGTGTCGGCCTTCCAAACCAGCACGGAACTCGGCTTCGCGAAATGACGCCTGAACGTGTTCCACAGCACGCCGCGGCGGGCGTGCGGGCTCGACGCGGCAAGCAACATGGCGTCAGGGACCGAGGCCATCGCTGGCCTGATCGCTGCTACGATCTCGGCATCTGGATTCGCGTAGCCCTCGTCGCTGCGCCAAAATGCAATTTCATCGAGCAAAGCGGCGATCAGCGTATAGCCGCGAACGGTGCGGAAGCTCGCCGTCGAGATCTCGATCGTCACGCCATTGTTGAGATCGATCGCCTCGGCCGTTTCGCGCTCGACCAGCGCGGCGAGCATTGGCACGCGGCCGAGGAACGCGCGCACATAGCGAAAGATCACTCTCGACTGCCGGCGATCGGTCGCAATCACCATCACGGTCCCGCGCTCGCCCGGGCTGAGATAGGGCTGCCAGTCGATAAACGTCGCAAGAAAAACGGCGATCAAAGCGAGCACGATCGATTTTCCGCCGCGCCGTCCGACGCAAAGCCACGCTTCGTGAAAACCGCCGGCCGGTCGATCCTCCCGGCCCGTGCATTGCTGAAACAACGCCAAGTCCGCCTCGCCGATCGGCAGGCCGAACAGGACTTTCAAGAAACAAAACCAACCGCGCCACGTCGTCGGATCGCGAAACCAGCGCGCAAAGAGATCGGGATCGCCACAAGCCTCGATAATGTCGATGGCCGGGCTCGTCATACCTCAGCCCCCAAACTCTTGCGGGCGCGCTCGGCTGAGCGTTTGGTGAGATGCTCGTGCAGAGATGGCTGCGCATCGGACGCCCGGCGCCTGATGCCGAGCCTCGACAAGATGCGCATCGCCGCATTGGCGAGCCGGGTCAATTGCTCGACGTCGATAAGGTCGCCGCGGAGTACCGCGCCCTGTACCCGCTCGGATTGGACTTGGAGCGTCGCCGCCTGGGCGATCAGCGTCTTCTGCGCTTCCGTCAACTTGTCGAAGCCGCCGAGGTCATCGCCATAGCTGATAACAAGGTCGCGCCAGCGTCGCGCCTCGCTGCTCCTGCCGTCCAACCCGGCAATCATCTTCGAACCGTTCGTGACCTTCGAACGAGTACGCAACGGACGATCAACGATGGCGGCAGAAGTCAGCATTAAAACTTTCGAAAACGGTTTTGTGTTGTCCCTGCGTTGTCCGCATCATCCGCTTTCGGTGCCGAGCCCGCAAGATGTGCAGCACGTATCAATTGATACCGTTGAGGAATACCACTTCGCCGGATTAGCTACACCACGCGATAAGGCGTCGGATGGCTGCGAAGGTGCCGCGAGAAAAAATCTGCGGATGCGCAGGCGTGCCCGCTGGATTTCAGGTCACGCCCCGCCCGCTTGAACTCATCGGACAGCTCACGCATGCCGCAGCGCTTGCGGTGCTGCGCGCCTTCTTCGCCAAGCCATTCGTCCGGAGTTTTGTAGCCCTGGTGCTCGACGAGCCAGCTGAAATGGTGGCCGATGGCGTCTTTGTCCCATCCGAATTTCGTTTCGAGCAACCCGCCGAACGCATCCCAGTCCTTAATTTGCTCAGGAGAAAGGATCGGCTCAAGAAAGGGCAAACCTTGGACCACGACCGTTGTGGCGGCGGTCAGACCCGCATCGAACATGGCCGCCTTTACGTCGGCCGGTAGGCCTTCAGCGCCGACGCGTCCTCCGAATGCGCGCGCCCATTTCTCGGCGTCGTCGTCATCATCTGGCCGCGCCTTGCGCTTGTTGCTCCGCACCCGGCCGTCGGCCCCGGTCGTGGCGTCCAACTGGGGAACTTCTCCAGTTGCATTGAGCGCGCGGCGAAGGCGTCCAATCGTCTTGTGATCGACGCCAAGGTCGGCCTCGATCTTCCTATCGGAGCGGTCCGGGCGGTCCTTCAGTTCGCGCTCGATCAGGTCCTGCATTTGTGCGCGGGTCAGGTGCCGGCGCTTGATGTTCTGGCGGATCGCAAACGAGCGTTTTTCGTCCTCGGTCAGTCCAGAGCGGACGATGACGGGCGGCGGCTCGTTGCATTGCAGTTCGCTCCAAGCGCGGTAGCGATTATGCCCGTCGAGGATCGCGCCCGTCTCGTCGATGTCGATCGGCGAGATAACACCGCGCGTCGCGATGTCAGCCTTGAGCGCCGCGAACTCTTCCGGCATCATGTCCGGCATCACCTGATAGGCCCCGACGTGAATCTCCGGGAGATCGGCGCCAGCACAGACGAAGCAGCGCAGCGGCCCGCCTTTCTCAGGACCATTGTCGGCCGTGATCTGCTTGCTCATTTCCTGTTCTCCTTTCGTTGGCGGTGAAACACATCGGCATTTTTGTCAGTTTTGTCAGCTACCCCTAGGCGTGTTTTCTCGTCTATTTTGGCACTCGCGGATTCATGATTCTAGACTATTTAACTACAGTGTTAAGGATATTTGTATTGATATCTCATAGTTTTTTGCCATCGCACACGCAAACACGCATAGGGCGGTCACTGACAAAACTGCCAAAAGTCATCGCTCGTTTCCCGCTTTCGGGTTGATGAAATAGACGGCGCTCGGCCGCCCTCGCCCTCCGGTCTTGACCGCCTTTTCTTGAAGCCAGCCAAAATCGACGAGCAAGTCGAGAGCGGCATTGACGTGCTCCGGGTTTGCGAGGCTCGACCATTGCGCGCGGTAGGCGTCGCGCGCCGAGAAGCCGTCCGTCAGGAGGCCTTTGCGGATGCGGGACAGGATCGCCGCCGCCGCCGCCGCCTCCGCTTCCGAGCCGGCCGAGTAGGCGCGCCGCGCATGCGCTTCGAGATATTTTGAAAATGAAATGGCGCGCTTGAGCGCGAACGGCCCGGACGTCGCCGTATCCGCCGTCCGCCAGATGGTTGACCAGCGCCAGCGCGGGAACAAGCTTGCGGTATTTTGCGAAATGGCCCTTGAGGGCTGGCGACAGCTCGTCTCCGCGAAGGCTCATTTCAAGCTCGCGGTGCCACGCGGAAAAGAGCGCCTGCGCCTCGTCGTCGAAGTTGAGATACGGGACTGGCTCGTATTGGCCTTTCAGCGCGCCGACTTTCTCCCAATCGAGCTTGTCGAGATCGTCGAACGCCGCCCACGCCTTTTTCTTGGCTTCGGCGTTCGGGAATTGGTCGACCTCTTTCCATTCCGGCGTTTGATCCGGCCAGACCATGAGGCCGAACCGCTGGATCATGCCGTCATCGCCCTCGCCGCCATCCAAAGCGCGGTGGACATACTCGGCGGCCTTGCCGGGTTGGGTCGATCCCAACAGGGAAACGCACGCGGCCTCGATATGCACCGTGCCCCGGATGATGCGGTCGAACGTGTACCCGGACATGCCGCCCCAGGCCGCAAGAAAGAAGCCCCTGGCCGCCGCGTACTCCTCGCGATCGAGCGTCCTAAGCAGCGAGACAATTTCGTCTCGGAATGCGAGCACGCCGTTCGGGTTGTCGGCGAGGATCTCGCCGAGCTTCTCATAGGTGGCGTCGTCGACGATGTAGCGCTTGGCTTTCGGTTCCTTCGGTTCGTCAAGGCATAGTTGAATCGCGGCGCCTGCGTCCTTTTTCAGGGCCTCCCGCGCCCTCTTGGCGGCGACCTCGCGGCGGAGCTTGTTTTCCTCGACGGCCTGCTCATGGGCCGCCAGCGCTGCCTCGTTGTTTATTCGCGCCTGCGCCTCGAGCCGCCGGATCGGCTTCATCGCCTCGCTCATCGCGGGCGACTTCATCGCGCCCGGAGGTCCTATGACGAGGCCCCAGAGATTCGGGACCTCGCACCATTCCGTCTTCCTCTGGGGATGGATCGCGATCTTCCTGCCGAGCACGGATCCGAGCGCGACCATTGCCGGCACGGCGACGAAGTCGAGCGGACACTGCATCCGCTCGGCAATGTCGGCGACCCAAGGCGCGATGCTTTTTGGCAGGAAGGCCAAATCGAATGGAGGGACCGGCAAGAGACCGGCGGGCAACGGTTTCGGCTTGCTCCACGGAGGAGCGTCTTCCGCGTCGTTGCTTTTCGAGCCTGCCGGCCGATACGGCGTTGAGGTAAACGGCGCGTCGTCGTTCATGGCCGGCCGCGCGCCACGGCGTCGGCCAAGTCTTTGCCAATGCGCGACCTGTTGATGATCACTTCGCGCCCGGCCTCCCACCAGCGGCGAGCGCATTTTTCGACGGCGGCTTCGGCGTCGGGCTCGGCCAGGATCGTCAAGCAGTCGATCCCGCCCAGGACGGGGAAGGCCTCGATCGCGCCCTTCGATCCCAGGGCCCACATCGGGCGAAGATCGAGCATCCGCCCGGCGATGCCGGTTTCGGCGCCCTCGCAAACATGCAGCCCGTTCGTCACGTTCTCGTCGGCGTCGAGCTTGATGGCCGCGCCGGCCGCAGCGCCGCGGAATCGCGGCTTGCCGATCTTCTCGCCCTGCGGTGAAAGCCGACGGCAGGACACCGCCATGAGCTCGTCAGTGCGAATGTCGCGCATGGCGCAAACCATCGCCCGGACAGCGATCACCGCGCCGTCGTCGTCGCGCCATGGACAGCGTGGATGGAATCGAATGACTTCGCCGGCGATCTCGTCGGCCAGCACGAGGCCCCGGCCGATCAGATACGACTCGACGATCGTCCGGCGCGGGTCGATCGCTTCGGCCCATCGCCGGCGCGCCTTGGCGACGTCGTCGGCGCGATCGGCGGATTCGGTCGGCCGCTTGATCGCCTCGCCGGACAGAATCTCGACCGCCTCGAGGAAGCCGACGCCGTCGAGAAATTGAATAAGCGCGATCACGTCGCCGCCGGCGCCGCAGCCGCGGCAGTTGAACACTTGCTTCCTGACGTTGATGCTGAAACGGTCGACGCCGCCGCAGGCCGGACAGGGGCCGCACCGGCTGTCGCCGCGACCGCGGAGTTTGATCCCGTGCTTCTCGATGACGCTCTCGACCGGGACGGCGCGGGCGCGCCGAATCAAGTCCGAAGAGACGCTCACGGCTGCGCCTCCCTCTCGATTTCGTCGCACGTCTCGACGAGCGCGGCGGTGCATAAGCACAATTGGCGCGCACGGATGACAGTCGCCCGCTTGTCGCGCCGCCGCGCCGCGTTCGCTAAGCCGCGAGCAAAGAGCGCCGCGCGGTCGGCAGTCTTATGAACGAAGTCGAGGCGCAGCTCGTCGATCACCTCGGCGGAGGTCTTGGCCGCGGGCGGCCGGGCGAAGGCGGCGCGCCGATCGCTCATGCTCGACGCTCCCGATCGCCGCGGGCGCAGACGAGCGCCACGATGACTTGGCGGAGTTCGTCGCCGTCGACTCGGCCTGCGGGGAGCGCGACCAGCTTGCCACCACGGTTTTTCGCGCCGCGCCCAGCGCAGAAGCGCGGCCAAAAACGCGGCGGCCATCGCGGTGTTTGGCATGGCCGGGCGAGCAGTCATGCGTCCCCCTCGCCGTAGGTTTTCCTCGCCTTCAACGCACGCGTTTGGTCGGCCCAAGTCCATTCGCTAGAGACTAGGATGGCTTGCCATGACTTTTCGGCGAGCTCGGCGTAAGGCAATGCAATCCTTGGCAATTTGATCCCGGCGACCATCCTCTTGAGCCGTCCATTGATCGCGGCCGCGCGTTCGTCCATCTCGGCCTTGAGGGCTTGAACGCGTGCGTTGATCTCGGTCTCGATTGCGTCGGCGTCCTGCCGAAGCTCGTCTAGCGCCTCGGCGTCGATGTGCGCGTCGATGACGGCTTGCGCCTGAGCCCGCCACTCACTCTCGTGCGCGCCTGATACCGCGATCCAAACTGGAGTCGAAATAGGGTTCGAGCGCCTGCTCGACGATCCGACGCAGCACATCCGGCCGCAGCGTCGCCAAAGCGTCGATCTCGGTTTGCTCGACGCCGAATTCTTCCCGCCAGCGGCTCGCGCGCTTCTCCGTCTCCTTGAGCGGCGTGCTCGGCAATCCGAGCTCGCGGACCTGCTCGACCGTGAGCGCGGTCGGGACGACCTCGAATTGCAGCCCCGGAAAGAACAGGTCGCGAAAGGCCTGCAGCTTGCGACCGATCGAAACCGGCATCTGCCGGCCGGCCGGATCGAAGTCGCAGCAACAGATGACAACCATCGGACGTCCGTCTGCGGCGGCGTCCTTGGCCATTTGGTACATCAGGGTGTCGCTGATCTCGCCCGCGCCGAGGTAAAGGTCGGCCGAACAGCGCTGGGCGATCGGCGCCAAGACGTTCTCAAGCGATGACTTTTCGCCAAAGATCGTTATGGCGTATGGCTGCGCTCGCTTGAAATTGGAGAGCGATGGCTCCGGTTCCCTGAAGTAGACGCTCGCGGTCGCGATCTCCCCCCAGGACACGAAGGCGGAAGCCTCCAAACTCTTATAAATTTGGCCGATCGGCTCGTTGCTGCGCCAGATGATCGGCTCGGCGTTTCGGTTGTCCGAAATGCGTTCGAAGGGGATATATTGAAGCCAGCGTCCAGCCTTGAGCACCAGCGCCAGCCAGGCGTCGTCGGCGTCGCTGTTGACGTAGATTTCGCCGTTGGGTTTCCGGACATTGCCCTGCGAGACCAGGAGGTAGTGCAACCCTCTCAAGTGAATCCGTCGATACGGTCCGAGCGCTCGCTCGATCTGTTCGGCGAGCCACGCGCCGTCGCGATGCCCCGAAGGCGTGTCCACCCGGTACGGATCGTTGTTTTTCGACAGGACGGTCAGACTGTCGCGACTGCACTGCTCTTCGACGCAGGCCTTCTCGAGCACGGCGCGCAAGAGGCCGAGGCCTTTGGAGACGACGTTCACAGGCGGCCCCTGCCGGGCTCGACGGGCGCGGCGGCTTTAGGCGTCGGCGGGCGCGAAAGTTGCGCCTTTCCTGTTTCCTCGGTAGCGTCGCCGCCGTTCGGCTGCCCGGCTCGAATGACGACGCGAGGGTCGCGCGCTGGAGTCTCAGCCGCGACCCTCGACCGCTTTATGAAGGCCATTCACGCCGCAACCTCGTCGCGGCGTGGGGCGGGCTTGCGGGCTGTAGGAGCAGTCGAGATGAGCAACTCAATTTCCTCATCGGTCCAGGCGCGAACGTTCGGACTGATCAGCCGACCGGGCGCGAGCCTTCCGCTATCGACCAAGCGCTTCAGCGTCATGCGGCTATTGACGATTTGCGCAGCCTTCAAATCTTTATATCGCCAAAGTTTACGTTGGCCCGTCCCAAATCCCCCGGTGGCCCTCTGCCGCTCAGGGGCGTGTTCCAGTGACATTTCTCGTTGCCTCGCTCTGCGGCGCGCCGGTTATCGGCGGCCCTCATGCGAGCATGTTTGGCGCTACGGCCCGGCCCTCTCTAGGGACCAACTCCAACTATTAGATTTGGCTTTTATCCCTATCTGTGCCTTCGGCCGCCAGTCGTTCAGCAGCGTCCTTTACGAAGGTGGCGAAGGCTTTCTTGATTTGCGTCACGCGCGGATGTTCTGCGTGAGGTGACGCCAAAATCGCCAGTTGGACGAAGCGGCTAAACCCACCTACCGGCTTTTCAAAAGTCGATTCTTTCGAATAAGTCGGCCGGCCTTTCAATTGAGAGAATACAGAGGCGAGACCAAGTCCGAGAGCCTCCCGACGCGGGTCTGATTGACGCTTGCCCCTCTTCAGCGCCTCCGCCGTGGCGTTCGCGGCGCTTCGCACCAGCCCAGCGGAAAGGACCGCATCGTAGTGCTCGGGCAACCAAGCCTCTCTGCCGTAATATTTGACCGGCGGCTGCTCCAGACCCAATGATCTTTCGGGCGCCTGGAACAACATATAGGACCAAATGGGCTCCCCACGAATTACCTCGCGCAGATAACGTTCGGCTGCTTTTTCCAAGCGCCTCGCACAATTCCGATCGTCCGCGCCTTTTCGTCCTTCGATGTAGTGCCTCAGCATGTACTCAATCCCATCGAGCCGGGATTTTATTTCAAATTCCTTGCGCCTCAGCACTTCGTCTTTCGTCGCGCCTGGCGTGGACTTTTTGTCGACGCACTCGCAAACGAAGGTCCTGAGGGCGGCGGCTGCCTCCTCTCTTGTCACGATCCTCGCCCCGAAGCGATTGACACAACGTTTCCGCCGTCGCTCCCTTCGACGATGGCTCGGAGCCGTTCACTCCAAAGGGTTAGCGCATGGCGCTTCTCGGTTTCATACCGGTGGCGATCATAACCCTTGGTCACGCCGCCCTCCGCATGGTTAAGGATTTTACTGACGACGAGGCGCTCGACGCCGAGCCGCGTCATGTGGGTCGCCGCCGTGCGCCGTAAATCGTGCAGACGCCATTCCGCGATTTCTTTCGGCTCGACCTCGACGTGCGTGGCCGCCCGCGCCTTCGCATGGTTGAGCGCCAAATGGTCCAGGCGCTCCTTCGCCTTCCCCCAGCCCGCTAGCGAGGCCTTTAAACTCGAGCCGAACGCCAGGGCTTTTCGCCCGGGGGCGGCATCGAAAGGGTCAACCGGGAGAGAAACTCATGAAATTCCGTCCATTGCACGAACGCGTCGTCATCCGCCGCATTGAAGGAGAGGAAAAGACGAAGGGGGGATGTCCCGCCGTCTGTTGAAATTGTCGAAGCGGTCGTTGCGCATTGAAATTTACGCTGCCTCGGTGATTTGAACAAGCGCCTGGTCGGAAGGCGGCTGTTGGCCTTGCTTTGCAAGAGCAGCGCGCAGAGCCGGCAGATGCTTGTATGCCTTCAATCGACGGAAGCCCTTGGTTGCTTCCTGCATGGCGGCGGCGGCCCATCGCAGGGCCATCGAGGGCGAGCGCCAGTATTTGACGTTGCGGCAGACCCTGCGCACCGTGCCCATGACATTCTCGATGATGTTGGTGCAAGCGAGCGAGCGGCGCAGTTCGCGAGGGAGGCCGAGCCTTGTGACGGTGAGCATCTCGTCGATCCCTTCCAGGATCGAAGCGGAAACGCCGTTCCAGTCCGGTTCGAGACGGCGGGCGAGATTGCGAATGAGCGTTTCGGCCTTTTCGGCGTCGTCCATTTCCCAGGCTTGCCGCAAGACGCGCCGCACCGAAGCGTGCATCGATTTGGGCAACCGCTCCAGAATGTTGCGCGCCTTGTAAATCTGGCAACGCTGGATCGCCGCATCGCGTCCAAAGGTGCGGCGGATCGCCTTGGACAGCGCCTTCGCGCCATCGATGATGAACAGGCGTCGCACGGTTGGATCGAGTCCGCGCTCGACGAGATTGTCGATGAGCGCCTGCACCGTCGTGGCGTTTTCGGTCGCGCCCTCGACGAGGCCGAGCGGATGTTTGTCGCCGTTCGCGTCGACGCCAATCGCCGCGACGAGGAGCATATCTTCATCCATGTGAATGCCGTCGATCTGGATCGCCAGCAGATCGAGATCGTCAAGCCTGGTTTCCATCCACGCCTTCATCCGCGCCGCCGACAACGTCACGAAGCGTCGGGAGGTCGCCGACTTCGACAGCCCCGCTCCGTCGGACGCCGGAACGTCTCCCTCGGGCAGTCGGACCGAACGCTTGAAACGCCGCGTCGAGACATTGATCAGCATCTGGTTCATCGCCCATTTGCCGAGCAAGTCTTCGCTGACGGCGTTCTCCCAACTCGGCAGTACGCGCTCGGCCCTTCCGTGAAGAACCGGATGCGGGAAAGCTGCACGTCCGGGTCTTCGCCACCCGTGCCGAGCAGCTCCTCGATCAGGCGCACACGCAATAAACTGGGGGGTCGAGCCCGCGAACCCGTGGACGCTCGATCTCGACCTTGCCACCGTGAAAGCCGATCTTGCCCTTGGTCCGCCCCCAGCGGTGCGCCTGGCGTCGCTCACCCCGCTCGTGGCGCTCGCCACAGGCCGCTGTCGCATCCTGCTCCAGCATCTCGCTCAGCGTCTCGAGCCCGGCGGCAAGACAAAAACGTTCAAAGCTCGCCGACATGCTCGCCAGCGCCTCGGCCTTCAACGCATAGGTGGGAATCGCGGTCGACGTGGTATGCTTCTTCATGGCGTTGCTTTCCTTTCGTGGAATCAGCACCCCGAGCCTAAAGGCTCAAGGCGAGCAACGCCGCTCCTCCCTTTTCAACATTCCTCGGGACATCCCCGACGAAGGGCGGCATCATCATTCCCGACACAACCAAAGAGAAACCGCAGGAAGGCGAGGTCATCGCCGTCGGGCCGGGAGCCCGTGACGAAAGCGGCAAGCTTGTGCCGCTCGATCTCAAAGCGGGCGACCGGGTGCTGTTTGGAAAATGGTCCGGCACCTAAGTCAAGATCGACGGAGAAGAATTGTTGATCATGAAGGAGTCCGACATGGGTGTGATCGAGGGCGCAAGCGCCGCGAAGAAAAAGGCGGCCTGAAGCCGCCTGTTCCCCTTGCCTCAAACCAGGGAGTAGCAATCATGTCCGCGAAAGACGTACGTTTCTCATCCGACGCCCGCGACCGCATGCTGCGCTACGACTAAACCGCTCGCGCGGTAGGCGCGGCGAAGGCTCGGACTGTCTCAAGATCGTGGGGTTCAACCCCACGGGAGACAGGAGCTTTCGCGATGTCCGACAAGCCCATCAGTCCGCTGCGCCAGCGCATGATCGACGACATGACGGCGCGCCGTGTCAAGGAGAAGGTGCAGAAAGATTACGTCCGGCACGTCAGGACCTTTGCGGCCTTCCTCGGCCGGTCGCCGGACACGGCGACAAGCGAGGACCTTCGCCGTTTTCAGGTGCATCTGGCCAAGCAGCAGATCGGCGTTGCGACCATCAACGCCGCCATCGCCGCGCTGCGGTTCTTTTTCAACGTGACGCTCGAACGGCCCGACCTCGTCCGTCATCTGACGACCGTGAACCAACCGCGCAGGGCGCCGGTCGTGCTGAGCCAGGGGGAAGTAGCGCGCCTCCTCGAAGCCGCGCCGGGCCTCAAGTACAAAGCCGCGCTCAGCGTCGCCTACGGCGCAGGCCTGCGGGTGTCCGAGGTCGCGAACCTGAAGGTGTCCGACATCCCCGGATCAAGTCCGGGGACCAGCCAGCGCATGACGCTCAGGGTCGAGCAGGGCAAGGGACAACGGGACCGCTACGTGATGCTCTCGCCGCAACTGCTCGAACTGTTGCGCGAATGGTGGTGGGCGGCGCGGCCGCAGGCCTGGCTGTTTCCGGGCCAGAACCCGGTCAATCCAATGTCGGCTCGCCAACTGGTGCGCGCCGTGCGCGCCGCAGCGCAGGCGGCCGGGATCGCCAAGCGCGTGTCGCCGCATACGCTGCGGCACAGCTTCGCCACGCATCTGCTTGAGCAGAACGTCGATATTCGCGTGATCCAGGTGTTGCTCGGACACGCCAAGTTGGAGACGACCGCGCTCTATACCCGCGTCGCCGTCAACACGATCCGCGACATCAAGAGCCCGCTGGAGCGGCTGGGCGTCAACCTCGCGAGCCGATCGCCGCCCGCCTGACCGCGGCCGCATGACGCGGCCCCCGGGTCACAGCCCGGGGGTCGCCGACGTCTTTCGCGCCCATGGGGCGGCGTGGCGCAAGGCCAACGCCGGCCATGTGAGTCTCGGTCAGCTGAAGGTGATGTCGGCGATCGAGACCTGTCGCACCGCCGCGCTCGGCGGCCATGTCGAGCGCTGCGAGGACTGCGCGCACGAACGCGTCGCCTACAATTCCTGCCGCAACCGGCATTGCCCGAAGTGCCAGGGCGCGGCGGCGCGGCAATGGCTCGAAGAACGCGAGGCGGAGCTTCTGCCGGTTCCCTATTATCACGTCGTCTTCGCGATGCCGGCGGCGATCGGCGCGATCGCGTTCCACAACAAGGCCGCCGTCTATGACCTGTTGTTCAGAACCGCCGCCGAGACGCTGATCACCATCGCCGCCGATCCCAAGCATCTGGGCGCGCGCATCGGCCTCACCGCCGTGCTGCACACCTGGGGCTCGGCGCTCACCCACCATCCGCACGTCCACGTCATCGTTCCCGGCGGCGGCCTGTCGCCGGACGGCGGGCGCTGGATCGCCTGCAAGCCCGGCTTCTTCCTGCCCGTGCGCGTGCTCTCCCGCCTGTTCCGCCGCCTCTTCCTTGAAGGCCTCGTAGCCCTGCATACGGCGGGCCGCCTCGCCTTCTGTGGCGATCTCGCGCCCCTTTCCGACCAGCGCGCCTTCCACGCCGCGCTCGCGCCTTTGCGCCGCTCCGCATGCCGAGTAGGTGGGGATGTTTCCATCCCCACCCCTCACAGGTAGGGTCGGGGACTGGCGCGCCGGTTTAGGTCGAAGTTCGTGTTCCCTGTTGGCTCGCTCTTTCGTCTGCGAGTGTCACACCATCTCGACCATGCCGCGTTTCCAGCCCCCGCCTCGTCGAACGCAGCATGCGGATTTCCTCGCACTGCGCTCTCCTGCTTGCTTCGCCCCAAGGCTTATGGGACCTATCCTGCCGGAGCGACTTTCGGGGCTGACCGCACCGCTCGGTAGCCGTTGAACAGCCCGAGCGTTTCGTACAGCCAGTCCCTACTCCACCGCGTCCAGCCGAAGCCCTGTCGTTTACGGGCTCGCAGCATATGGCGCCGGATCTTCTTTTCCACCCAGTCCTTCACGAAGCCGAAGCACTCGCTGGAATGTCCCGCCCTGAAGTAATTCACCCATCCGCGAAGCACCGGGTTGATCAGCTTGATGACTCGATCGACCGGCTGGGACTGGTGACGCCGGAACACGTCCTTGAGTTTCGCCAGCAGCGCCGTCCGCTTCTTGAGCTTGGGCGTGTAATGGGCACGCCATCTGCCCCGCAGGCTGCGCACCCGGCGAAAGTCGAACCCCAGGAAGCCGAAGCTCTCGCCGCGGCATAGGTCCACGATCCAACTCTTCTCCTCGTTGATTTCGACCTGCAGTTCGGCGAGTTCCTCGCGTAGCCGCTTTTCCACCGCCGCCATCAGCCAGTCGTGCCGCGGGTGGGCGTCGATCAAGATCACCAGGTCGTCAGCGAACCTCGCATATTCGACGCCGGTGTACTTGCCGTAGCGTGTGGCCTCCTTCGCCCGCTCCAGCATCCTGTCAACCTCGGTGAGGTAGAGGTTGCTGAGCAGCGGCGAGATCACCCCGCCTTGCGGAACGCCCTGTTTGCCGTTGGCTTTGAGCATCACCTTCAGCAGGCGCATCACGTCGCCATCGTCCACCCGCTCGGCCACCTTCGCCAACAGCCGATCATGCCGGACATTGTCGAAATAGCTGCTCAGGTCGATGTCGATGACGCGTGTCTTGTGCTGAACGATCGCTCGCGCCACACGGTCCACCGCTTCATGGGCTGTCCGTTGTGGACGGTATCCAAACGACCCCGGTTGGAAGTCCGCCTCGAAGATCGGTTCCAGTATGAGCTTGAGCGCGCCTTGCACCACCCGATCGCGGATCGCCGGAATCGAAAGGACGCGGACCTTGCCGCCATCCTTCGGGATTTCCTGCTTCCTTGCCGGGAGCGGCGCATAGGTGCGCCCGACCAGTTCGTCCGCGATCTGCTCGAGGAAAACCTCTACGCCTTGCGCCTCGATGGCCGCGAAGGTCATTCCGTCACTTCCCGGAGCGCCATCGTTCTTCTTGGCCAGCGCGTACGCCTCGCGCAGTGTGTCCAGCTTGCAGACGTGGACATATAGTCCCCAGAACCGCCAGGACGTCTCAGCCTTCGCCTTGACGTATATTCTCCGCCTCAGGTCTTGCAAATCCATGGACGCCTTTGTCATCTCGTCCTTGCCTTCCTTATGGCCGGAGACGCTACAAGCAGCAGGGCCCCTTTGCTCCACGGACATTACTCCGCTTCGCCGCTACTACGGACCCGACCGCCACCCTCTCGCCTTCGATCGACTTCCCGGTTGCGCCGGTTATACGATCTACCCTGCTCCGGCGATTTCGCGCCGGGGCGAGGAAGGCTTCTCCAGTTGCTCGGCATGTTCTTGCCACCGTGCTGTCGCTTCCACCCCGCCGAAGTGAAGGAGCCGCTTCAGTCAGATTTCGGCTCCCCATGCTGCCTTCGCCCTCCAGATGTGGGCTCGGCCTTCGGGGCTACGCACTTTCGAGGCCACATTCGCGTTTACTTTCATTACGGCCCGGCGGCTCGTCGTCTTCCCGAGGGAGACGTTGTCGATAGGCTTCAGAGTCTTGGTTTCCCGCCACCCTGCTATCCAAACTACGGGGCTCCTGACTTTTGCCCCGGCAGGTCTGTCTCCTGCTGAACATGCCAGCCTTCGCTGGACACACACCCGGACGTGCGGATTTCCCGCATCCGGTTCTTCACGAGAGAGTTTCGCTCGCGTTGGCGTAGAGGACGCCGTCCGTGACTCGCCTGTCGAGAAGCGCACGGAGGTGATGATGTCCCCGCCGTCGTCCTCGCCAGTTCGGCTATCCGTTGTCGTTTCGTGGACAGGTTCGCGGAGCCCAAGGTCTCCTCCCGTGTTTCCCGGCAACGGCTCTCATCCCGTGGCGCCCCCCTCCCCTCGCGCGGGTCCCGGTGAGCCCAGTTCCCCGCGGTCAGCGGTACTATGAAGGCGCTACGACTTCCCGCCTGCGCGTCCCCGGTCGCTTATCTGTTTCGCTTCCGGGGTCCGCGCGATCCTCCGCTTTTCGTGCTCGCCTTGGCGGCGCTCCCGGATGGTTGGAGGACCCAGCCGGGCCAGGGCATTTGGTCAGCCGGCCGCCCATTTGCCGGCACACTCTCACTCGGACGCAGGCGGGATCTCACAGGTTCCCAGGCGATCCGTCCCATGCCTTTGCCCCGGTCCAAGACCCCGGCCGGACCGACGATCCTCACCCTGACGGTGTCGTCGATGCTGCCCCCGCTCAACCCACAGCGAAGGCTCCAGCGATAGAAATTTCGAGGCTACTCACGCGGCTTCAGCACCTGCTGCCTACGCTTCACGACGGGCGTCGCCGCACGCCATGCAAGGCTCGCTTCCGGCTGGTTGGCTGACCTTTGCCGGGAGGGAGTTGAACCCTCTGGATCGCGATGAAAGGTTTCAGAACTTCATGTTCATTCTCCTCTCCTGAGCTTTCCCTGTCGCAAAGGTGGTCTTCGCCAAGCGGCAGGACGACCATGTCCTCACGACCTCCGCAGACTCTCTCCAGGCGCCGCGCCCATACCCGCCGCTCGCATCCTCGCCTCCGAAAAAGCCCGTCGTGTTCGCTCCCGACAATAACACCGGCCGCCTTCCGCCCCCGCCGCCACATCGGCGATCCGTCCGCGACCATCAAATCCCCATAGGTTGCGCCCAGCCAAACCGCGCCTCTCCTTCCCGCGGTTTCCTCCTTACGAGGCTTTCGGACGCCGGCCCCGCGCCCAGCCCGCGCGCCTGCAAAGGGCCGGCGTCCGAAACCCTTCAGCGAACCGGTCACTGGGATGAAGGGACCACGCTCGCCGAAAGGGCCATCAAGTTGGCGGGGCCGTCCGCCTCTCCAGACTGGTGGTGGCCGACGGCGAAGCGGCATTGGCTGCGGAGCGAATATCCCGAGGCCTATCTATGACGCGTTCCAGCATGGGTATTTCGAATCGTTCTGGCTGTCGCAGCTCGATCTCGCCTACACCCTGCCGTTTCTCAGACAAATCGACGGGGCCAAGGCGCATGTCGCGGCGCTTCTGAAGATGTGTCCGACGATGACGATCCGGGAGGCCGACGCGTTCTACAAGATCTCCTGCTTCGAACCCGCCTATCGCGAGAAGATGGCCGGCGCGCTGCGCCAGGCCCGGCTGCCGGAGTAGCCCGCGGCTAGCGGCGTCCGGCACCGCCGCAGCCCTTCGATCCCCTGGATTGCTTCGTCGCTTGCGCTCCTCGCAATGACGGTTCAGAGAGCGGACTTCCTGTCTTTCGTTGAGCCAATGCCCCCCATGCGCAAGCGCGCGGATATTGTTCTCGTCGAGCGCAGCGTCTTTCCGAGCCGGGCGCGGGCGCAGGCGGCGATCGCGGCGGGGCTCGTCCGCGTCGGCGGCGTCGCGCTGCGCAAAGCCTCGGAAGAAATCGCCGACGGCGCGGCGATCGTAGCCGAGGCGCCCCACCCTTACGTCTCGCGCGGGGGTGTGAAGCTCGCCGCTGCGCTCGACGCCTTCGCCCTCGATCCCGCGGGGATCGCTTGCCTCGACATCGGCGCCTCGACCGGAGGCTTCACCGACGTGCTTCTCAGGCGCGGGGCGAGAATGGTGATGGCGGTCGACGTCGGCCGCGGGCAGTTCGACCGTCGCCTCGCGGCGGATCCGCGCGTGCGGTCCTACGAAGGCCTCGACGCCCGCGCGGTTACCTTGGACCAGATCGGCGAGCCGCCCGGCGCGATCGTCTGCGACGTGAGCTTCATTTCGCAGCGGCTGGTTCTGCCGTATGTCCTCGAGTTGGCGGCGCGGCCAGCGTGGCTCGTCAGCCTGATCAAGGCGCAATTCGAGGTCGGCCCGGCCGAGATCGTCAAGGGCCGAGTCAGAAGCGAAGAGGCGCTGAAGCGGGCCTGCGACGACGTCAGCGCATGCATCGCGGCGCAGGGCTGGACCCTCCTCGGCCTCATTCCCTCGCCCGTGCTCGGCGGCGCCGGGGCGAGGGAGTTTCTCGCGGCGGCGCGCCATGGCTGAAGCGTTAGAGGAGTTCACGATCGTCGCCCTCGACGCGCGCGGCGACGGCGTCGGGGAAACGGGCGCGATTGTCCCCGGCGCCCTGCCCGGCGAACGCGCGCGAGTTCGGCTCGCGGGCCGGCGCGCCGAACTTGTCGAGATCTCGACCGCGAGACCCGAGCGAGCAAAACCCTTCTGCCGCTGGTTCGGCAGTTGCGGCGGCTGCGCGGCCCAGCACATGTCCGAAATCCTCTATCGCGCGTGGAAGCGCGGCCTCGTGGTCGAGGCGCTGAAGCGGGCGCGCGTCGAGGCCGAAGTTCTGCCGCTGATCGACGCGCATGGCGCGGGGCGAAGGCGCGCGACGTTCCATGCGCGCTTTCCGCATGGGCGGCCGGACGAGGTCGGCTTCATGCGGGCGCGCTCGCACGACATCGTCTCCATCGACGGATGCCCTCTGTTCGCGCCTGGAATGGCCGAAGCCGTGCAGGCGGCGCGCGCCCTCGCCGGGGACCTCAGGGGCCTCGGCAAGCCGCTCGACATCGGCGTGACCGCAACGCTCGACGGTCTCGACGTCGATCTGCGCGGATCCGGGCCCGTGGAATTGACCGAGATGCGAAAGATCGCGCGTACCGCCGAGCGGCTCGATCTCGCCCGGGTCTCCAATCATGGCGCGGTCGTGATCGAGCCCCGCCCGCCGCGGGTCGCCTTCGGCGAGGCGCTCGTTAAGCCGCCGCCCGGCGGGTTCTTGCAGGCGACCGAGGCCGCCGAGAAGCGCCTGGCTGAATTCGCCGAAGAAGCGTTCAGGGACGCGAAAAAGGTCGCGGATCTCTTCAGCGGCGCGGGCGCTTTCGCCCTCCGCCTCGCCAAGCAGCGCGAGGTGTTCGCAGCCGATTCCGACGCGGCCTCGATCGCCGCGCTCGAACGCGGCGCGGCGGCGGCCGAGCGTCTGCGCAAAATCGTCGCCGAGACCCGGGACCTCTTCCGCCGCCCGATGCGGGCCGAGGAGCTTTCGACTTTCGACGGCGCCCTGTTCGATCCGCCTCGCGCCGGGGCGGAGGCGCAGGCGCGCGAATTCGCCGCGAGCGCCTTGCCGCTCGTCGTCGCTGTCTCGTGCAACCCCGCGACCTTCGCCCGTGATGCGCGCCTGCTCGTCGAGGGCGGCTTTCGCCTGGAGACCGTCGCGCCGCTTGACCAGTTCCGCTTTTCCCCGCATGTCGAGATCGCCGCCGTCTTTCGCCGTCCGCGCGCAAAGCCGCGCGCCCGGAGGCTTCTCGGTTGAACTCAGGTCGCGACGCCAGGCTTGAGGCTTTACAAGGCATGGTCGGCCCACGCCACGTGCTGACCGATCCGGCCCTCATCGCCGGCGCGCTGGTCGAGCCGCGCGGCCTCTATCAGGGGAAGGCGCTCGCCCTCGTTCGCCCCGGCTCGACTGCGGAAGTCGCGGCCGTCGCGGCCTTCTGCAACGAGGCGCGGATCGGCATGGTGCCGCAGGGCGGCAACACCGGCCTCGTCGGCGGCCAGACGCCGGACGAAAGCGGCGAAGAGATCATCCTCTCGACCCAGAGGCTGAAGCGCGTCCGCGAGGTCGACCCGCACGCCGACGTGATGATCTGCGAGGCGGGCGTGACGCTCGCCGAGGCGCAGGCGGCCGCCCTCGCGGCCGACCGGCTGTTTCCGCTGTCGCTCGCCGCGGAAGGGACCTGCACGATCGGCGGCAACGTCTCGACTAACGCCGGCGGCGTGATGGTCATCGCCTACGGCAATGCGCACGACCTCATCACCGGCGTCGAAGCGGTCCTGCCCGACGGGCGGATCGTCAACGCGCTGAGCAAGCTGCGCAAGGACAACACCGGCTATGACGTCAAGGGCCTGTTCGTCGGCTCGGAGGGCACGCTCGGCATCGTGACCGCTGCGTCGCTGAGGCTCTTCCCCAATCCGCGGGCGCGCGCAACCGCCTTCGTCGGGCTCGAGAGCCCCGAGCGGGCGCTGCAATTGCTCGCGTTGGCGCGCGAGCGTTTCGGCGGCGGGATCACGAGCTTCGAACTCATCGGGCGCACGGCCTACGACATCACGGTGAAGCACGGCCTCGCGCGCGCCCCGCTCGCCGGCCAGCACGCGTGGACCGTGCTGATGGAGACGTCGTCGCAGATTCCCGATGGCCTCGACGCGGCGCTCGCCGGCACGCTCGAGGCGGCGTTCGAACGGGGCGTCGTCGAGGACGCGGCGATCGCCGCCTCTCTCGACCAGCGGAACGAATTCTGGCGCTTACGCGAAGGCATTCCGGAGGCGCAGATCCGCGAGGGCGGGTCGATCAAGCACGACGTCTCGGTCGCTGTCGGCGACGTGCCAAAACTCATCGCCGAGGCGACGCGCGCGGTGAAGGCTTTCGAACCCGGCGCTCGCGTGGTCGCGTTCGGCCATCTCGGCGACGGCAACATCCATTTCAACGTGTCGCAGCCGGTCGGCGCCGACAAGGAGGCTTTTC
Source organism: uncultured Alphaproteobacteria bacterium (assembly GCA_963758335.1). Taxonomy (GTDB): domain Bacteria; phylum Pseudomonadota; class Alphaproteobacteria; order Rhizobiales; family Beijerinckiaceae; genus Roseiarcus. The sequence goes on from CAVWVF010000008.1 coordinate 795,903, forward strand.
TCGGACGCTGGGACGCGATGAACGAAGTCGTGCACGCGGTCGTCGCGCGCCTCGGCGGCTCGTTCTCCGCCGAGCACGGAGTGGGGCGCCTGAAGCGGGAGCTGATGGCGCGGACCAAGGACCCGGCGACGCTCGCGCTAATGCGCGCGATCAAGGCGGCGCTCGACCCGAACGGGATCATGAATCCGGGCAAGGTGCTGTGAATGCCTGGGTGCCGCCCCTTCTCTTGACGCATGGGTCGCCCGCCGCGCCCCGCGCTGCGGCGCAGCCCATTCCCTGCGAACGGGAGAAAAACAGCAAATCTGTCGCGTTTTCGGCACAAACGGCGAAAAGTGTCACTAAAAAATCAAGGATTTCAAAGTGCTGCGTAAAAATTCCCTGCGCGGCGGAACAGGGGATTTTTTCGGCGGAGCAGGGAATTCAAGTTCCCTGTTCGGGCGAAAGCAGGGAATTTCCGGGACTCCGGCTGCCTCCGCAAAGGAGCTCGCCGACCTGCGCATTTCGCATAATGCCCATGCGCAGAAACCTGTCACGCCCGCGCACGCTCGACGCGACGGAGAGCGGCGTGGCGCGAGGTGCGGCACGGGGCTATTCTTGCTGATGAGCAATTCGGCGCGCGGATTCGGGCGCATAGAGGGCCGGCAGGAGTCTTGTTGAAGGATCGAGCACCGTGACGCGGCGCAGCGGGTTCGCCGCTCTGACTGTTCTCTTTGGCCTCGCTTGCGGCGGCGCCGCGCCGGCCGCCGCCGCCTGCGCTCCCAAGGACTTCGACGGCGCGAAGTTCACCGTTTGCGCGTTCGACCCTCGCCAAGAAGACATCCGCCTGTTCTGGAAAAGGGCCGACGGCCGCCCGTATGGCTCGCTCGCCGCGCTCGCCGACGATCTGCGCGTCAAGGGCCAGCGGCTCGCCTTCGCTATGAACGCCGGCATGTTCAAGGAAGACCAGTCGCCCGTCGGGCTCTATGTCGAAAAGGGCCAAAAGCTGCACGGAGCCGACACCCGCGGGGGCGGCAACAGCAATTTCCACATGAGGCCGAATGGCGTGTTCTGGATCGGCGACGGCGCGGCGGGGGTCACCGAAACGAGCCGTTACCTTTCAGCGCCGCCGGCCGCGCGCTACGCCACCCAATCGGGGCCGATGCTGATCGTCGACGGCAGGATCCATCCCAGGATCCAGCCGAGCGGCACGTCGGAGAAGATCCGCAACGGCGTCGGGATTTCGGACTCGGGCGCAGTCGAGTTCGCCATCGCCGACGAGCCGGTCACCTTCGACGCGTTCGCCCGCCTGTTCCGCGACGGGCTCGGTTGCAAAAACGCCCTTTTCCTCGACGGCTCGGTCTCGTCGCTCTACGCCCCCGAACTCAAGCGCGACGACGAGATCCAGCCGATCGGGCCGATCGTCGGGGTGGTGCGGCCGGAGGCGGTGGGGGCGAGTCAGTAGGGAGAATGGCGAATAGGAGTGGCGAATAGGGGAAGCCAAATCCATACGCTATGCCCCGTCGCAGCTCGCCACTCCGCTAAGCAACGAACACGAAGCGCGTGCCGGTGTAAGCGCGCAAGAGTTTGTTCGGCATTTCAGCGCGGGCCAAGTCCCAGAAGGGTTCGCCGGTGCAATGCATCGGGATTTTAATCGGGATCGATCTCTTTCAGGCCCGCGATCGTCTGCCGTACATAATCCTCCTTGAACGGGGCGAGATGGAACCCGCCCATGACACTGGTCGGGGATCGTCCCGCCCTGCCGTTCGTCTTCGGGAAGCTTTTCGGGATAGCAGCCGAATCCACCGCTGACGCCGATCGTCATTTTGCTCGGCGACAGCACCTTCTCGAAAGTGGCCAGCGGCACCTGGCCGGTGGTGAGCGCGTGATCGGCGACAAGCGAAGGCGCTTCCGCGGAAGTCACCGTCAGATTGGCGGCTTGGAGGGCCGCCCGGTCGAGCACGCCGAAGTTGCCTGCGAGGGGCGGGGCGGTCCAGTGGCGCGCGCAGAAGCACTCCTCTCCGCCAATGATGAATCCGGGCTTCAGCTTGCCCTGCGCGGCTCTAAGGAATCCGGCCATTCCGCCGAAATGGTCGTAGTGTCCGTGGCTCAGAACCAGCGCGTCGAGAAGCGTCGGATCGACGCCGAGGAGGTCGAGATTGCTGTTGAGCGCCTCGGCGGTGAAGCCGCAATCGATGAGCACGTTGCGCGTCTCGTCGCCGCGGCGCGACTCTGCGTGCAGCGACAGGCCGAACTCGCTGATCAGCGCCTTGCTCGGCGGCTGATCTCCAAGCGCCCAGCCGAAACGTTCGACATCCACATTGTCCCGCTTGAAGCTCGGGGCGACGGCGATCTGGTAACTGTCGACGAGCACCCGGACCGCGAGGCGATCGATTTCCGGCACCGTTCCGGCCGCCTCTTGCGCGCGCACCGGCTTCAGCGCGGCAAAATATGAATCGAGCACGGCGCCGATGGCGGCGGCCCCTCCTCCGCACACGACTCCTCGCCGGCCGATGCGGCCGTGATCCATGCGCTTCATGGCGCTCCTCCTGATGTCATTCTGCAGAAAGGCAGTCGACGCCATAATCTAAGCGAAGGCAACCCCGACTGCCGACTGGCTACTGCCTACTGCCCCCTCACGGGAACAGCCCCCTCGCCTGCTTCGCCTTCATCACCCGCTCGACGCCGATCGCCATCGCCGCGGTGCGGTTCGTGACGCATGCGCGTCTGGCGCGGTTGACGACCATCGTCCAGCAGCGGTCGAGGGCCCGCTCCAGTCGGTCCATCACTTCGTCCTTCGACCAGAAATACTGCTGCAGGTCCTGCACCCACTCGAAATAGCTGACCACCACGCCCCCTGCGTTGCAGAGTATGTCGGGGATGACGAAGATCCCGTCGTTGCGCTCGGCGAGAACCCGGTCGGCCTCCGGCGTGGTCGGGCCGTTCGCCCCCTCGGCGATGATCCGGCAGCGCAGGCGCCGGGCGACCTCGCCGTCGATCACCCGCTCGACCGCGCAGGGCGCGAGCACGTCGCAGGGCTGCTCGAGCAGCGCGGGCGGATCGATCGCGGCCTCGGTCGACCATCCGGCGAGCGAGCCCGCCTTCCTGGCATGGGCAACCAGCAGCCGCGCGTCAAAACCTTTCGGATCGTAATAGGCCGCCCCGTGGTCGCTGACGCCGACGAGCTTGACGCCGCGCGCCGCCAGCCCCAACGCGGCATGCGAGCCGACGTTGCCGAAGCCCTGCACGATCGCGGTCGCCCCGATCGGGTCGATCTCGAGCGCCTCCATCGCCCGGCAGGCGAGGAAGGCGACGCCGTGGCCGGTCGCCTCGCGCCGGCCGAGCGTGCCCCCTGTGCCGACCGGCTTGCCGGTGACGATCTCCGGCACGGTGACGCCCTGGTACATCGAATAGGTGTCCATGAACCAGGCCATCACCTGCTCGTTGGTGCCCATGTCCGGCGCCATCACGTCGACCCGGGGGCCGACGAAGGGGATCATCTCCTGCATGTAGCGGCGCGACAGGTTTTCGAGCTCATTCAGCGAAAGCGAGTGGGGCTCGACCGCGACGCCGCCCTTGCCGCCGCCGTAGGGCAGGTCCGCGAGCGCGCATTTCCAGCTCATCCAGATCGCTAGCGCCGCGATCTCGCCGATGTCGACGTTGGCGGCAAAGCGCGTGCCCCCCTTGGCGGGGCCGAGCGTCAGATGATGCTGCACCCGATACCCGGCGAATACCTGCGTCGTTCCGTCGTCCATGTGGATCGGGCAGGAGACCACGATGGCGCGCTTCGGATAGAGGAGCCGGTCGCGCTCGTCCTCGGGGATGGCGAGATGGTCGGCGATGACGTGGAACTGGTCGCGGGCCATCTTGAACACGGGGCCGGCGTAGAGGCTCTTCATGACGTTCTCCGTGATCTGCGGCGACTCACCCGCCCCAACGCTCGGACGATCGAGCGCGACGAACGTCATGTCAAACAAGGAGGGCGAAGAGGAACGCCTGCATGACTTCCGGGACCTCCGGCGGCAGGTCTGAGGTCAGCGACGTCGGGAAGGCAACCAATTCAACGCCTCGTGCTCTGACTTCGTGGTCCTTGGTGGGCTTCGTGGTGAGAGAAGTCACGACGACGGAACACGAAGGCGTCGCTTCCGGCGAAGCGCCTTCTGCTTGACTTCCGGCCCGGCTCGACTATTTTCCAAGCCTCAAAGCGCCCGCGGGTTCCGCGGGCCTTTGTCCGTTTCCGGCGCCCCTTAAGCGCCAATCGTTCAGGGACCCTCACGATATGGCCAAGGCCGCCTCGCTCAAGATCAAGCTGCTGTCGACCGCCGACACGGGCTATTTCTACGTCACCAAGAAGAACGCCCGCACCAAGACGGAGAAGCTGACCTTCAAGAAATACGACCCGATCGCGCGCAAGCACGTCGAGTTCAAGGAGACGAAGATCAAGTAAGCCGGCTTTCGCGGGCTTGCGGTTCAGGGGCGCCTTCAGGGCGCCCTTTTTGATTCGCGGAATGGAGCAGCCACGTTCCGCGTCCGGTCGCGGAGCCTGTTTTTTCCGTGACAGGGCAATTGAGCCTCGCCGAGGCCGGTTCTTTCGCAGAAAGACATTATTTTTCAATATATTGCTTGAAATCGCCGCGCGCCAGAATAGGACGATAACAGGGGAAGAATTCGCGCTTAACAGGGGAAGAACAGGCGAGAGCGAAACGCGAACAGGAAAAGCCGCTCGAGGCCGGTGGCGCCCGCCGGGCGCGCTTCTCCAGGCGGCGAAAAGGCCCCATTCTTCTGCATATTCGAAACACCCTAAGCGTCGCGGGGCCCTTTCTTGTCATGTCCGCACAGATTCGCAGGGCGCAGGCGGCTCTGGATCCCCGCCTTTGCGGGAATGACACGAGCGTCACCGACGCTGCCTTGAGAGTTACGCGACGGCTTCGAATCGAGCCTCGGCGCGGCCGTTTTGTCGTTGCCGACATGGCACACATCGGCCCGTTCCACGGCGAAAAGACGCCAGAAACTTGACTTTACCCAGCGTCAGTCGAACTCTCCAAAGGCTGCGGTGATTCCGCCAAAGAGCGGGGGCAATTTCTCACGTGCGTCGGCTGCTGCTAGCTGTCATCGGATATTGTGCGCTCACGGCCGGCGGCGGCGCACTTGCGCAGCAGAACATCGGTTCGACCGCTCTGACCCACAACGACGTTTCCCGTCAACTCGCCGGCGCCGCGGCTCCGCTCAATCCCGGAGATCCGGTCTATCGCAACGAACTCGTCAAGACCGGCGAGGATTCGACGGCGAAGCTGATTTGAGGCAGAGGATGGCGTTTCAGGATTGCGCTGAGGCGTGTCCATCTGACGACGCTTTGGCGATCTCGCCGAGACAGCCACTTCTGCCATATCCGCACCACTTGCTCTCTCGTGAAGAACCGGATGCGGGAAATCCGCACGTCCGGGTCTGAGCCTATATCATCTCGACGCCGACCGCCTCGATCGGGGTGCGCGGTACCGTGCTCGAAATCGACGCACGCAGCGCACATTCCCGCGTCACGCTGGTCGAGGGCCGGGCGCTCGTCTGCCCGCGACGGCCGGGGGTCACGTTCGAGCAACAGGAGCGAAATTGCAAGAGGGCCGCGGGCGGCGCGCATGGGGCCCGCTGCGACTGCGTCGAGCTCCACCACGCGGGTCAGACCGCGCTGGTCAAGATGGTCGGCGGCGCCAATCAGGCGAGCCTGACCTCGATGCCGGTCAATTTCGCTTCGCTCTGCGCAGGCGACGCCGCGCTCTGCTCGGGCAGCGCCTATGCGTCCGCCAGTCCCGCTCCCATCATCGCGCCGGCTTTGACCGGGACCGGCTTCTACGCCTCTCTTGAAGGCGGCTACGCATGGGATGGCACGGTCATCTATGTCGACCAGTGGAACAAGGGGTTCGGCGACACCGGGCCGTTTGGCGGCGCCAACATCGGCTACGACTATCAAATTGGGTCGTTCGTTGTCGGCGCGCAAGCCGGGTATGATTTCGCCGACATCAAAGGCTCCGCCTACCGTGACAGAGATCGCCAGGGGCGACTTGCCGGCGTGCAGAAGGCGCTCGCTGAGCGCTCAGGCGCTGCTTGCCTGGGATTAAGGCCCGAGGGCCTATGCTGTGATCTTCTAAACGCAAGAATGAGCGAAAGTGGTCTACAGAAGCGCCCGGTAATTTGCTCCGGTTTCGCCAGCGGTTCTATCCCCTCATCTGCGCGACGATCCCAGCGATGTCGCCCATCCCCCAATGCTCGACGATCTTTCCGTCGGCGACGCGGAAGATGTCGCAGGAGGTGAACCAGAGCCGCTTGTGGGTCGGGTCGATACCGTAATAGCGGCCCTCGTGCGTGCCCTCATAGACGAAGCTCGCCGCGACCCTGTCGGCCTCGGCGACCGTCGTCTCAATCGTCACCCTCAGGTCCGGCAGGGCTTTGAGCCGAGCGGCGAAGAAGGCCACTGTCGCGGCCTTGGACGACACCCCGGCCGGCGGGGGCGACGCGGCGCTCGACTGATGATTGACGTAGTTCTCGGCGAAGAGGGCGGCGAAAGCGTCGAGATTATGCGCGCTCAGCGCGTCGGCGAAACGCCGGACGATCATCGCGTCGGCGGCTTCGGCGCGCCTCGCGACGAGCGCCGCCGCTCCGGCCAGCGCGCCGCCGGCGACCAGGGTTCTGCGCCGCATGTCGCCTCCATTGGCCGTTTCTACGGCCGGCGCGCCAATTCGCGCCGGGGCGACCTTTCTACCCTATTCTGAACGCGATCGGCGCCCTTTTGGTTTCACTGCGGCGGCGCGGGCAGTTTGGAATAGACCTCGCCGGGAATGATCGTCATCACCAGGGTCGAGGGAACCTCCTTCGGGCCGAACGGGCCGGGGACGGCGTTCTTGACCGGCGGCAGGCTCCGCAGATAGGCGACGATCGCCAGCGCGTCCTCCCGGTCGAGATGCGCGAGATTCCGGCAGGGCATTATCGGCGCGAGCTTGCGGCCATCCGGCCGGACTCCGTCGGTGAACGCCGAAATGATCTGGTCGTCGGTCCAATTGCCGAGACCCGTCTCCTTGTCGGGCGTCAGGTTGCGGCCGACGAACGTGCCGAGTCCGGGCAGCCCGAAGCCGACCTCAGAGCCGCTGAGCGCATGCTCGAAGTCCGGTTTGCCGAGGAAATAGCCGGGCGTATGGCAGTCGTTGCAACTGCCGATCGTGACGAGATACTTGCCGCGCTCGAGCTGAGACTCGGCGGCGAACGCCGCGGACCCCCACGCGACAGCCCCGGCAATGACGGCCAATGTGCCCAATCCTCGCATGACGTCCTCCTCCCTTGCAAAGCGGTTGCCGTTTGCCGGTCAGCCGCCCAAGCCGACCCCGAACCCGCCATCCACGACGAGATTGACCCCGTTTACTCCAGGATTGTTCAAGAGGAACAGGATCGCTTGCGCGCAATCGGCCATCGTGGCCAGATGACGGGATGGCGTGCGGCTCAGGACGCGGTCGGCCAGCTCCTTCGCGTCGGTCCATCGCGGACTGTCGACGACCATGCCCGGACGCACGGCGTTGACCCGGACGGGTCCGAGCTCCATCGCAAGCGCCCGCGTCATCGTCGTTACGCCGCCGTTGACCGTCGCGACCGTCGTGCCGCCCGGATAAGGGTATTCCCACGCCTGCCCGCCGATCAGAACGATCGCCCCTTCCGGCGCGAAGCGCGGGAGAAGCGCATGAATCGCCTCGAGATAGCCGACGAGCTTGATTGTCGTGATGCGCAGCGCGCCGGAGATGGCGAAAGCCTTGGCGTTGTTGCGGTCCGGCTCGACCGCCCCGATGACGAGATGATCCACATGGTCGAGATCGGCGAGGCTCGCGGCGATTCCTTCAGGAGCGGCGAGCTCGACGGCAACCCCTTTGGCGTCGCCGCCGACTTCGCGCGCGCCCGCCTCCGCCCGGCCCTTGTCGCGGCTGGTGAGCACGACCGCCTCGCCACGCGCGGCCAAAGCTTTAGCGACGGCGAGCCCAATGCCGCGTGAACCGCCGACGACCACCGCCCTTTTTCGTTCGGTCACCTCCGCCTCCAGCCCTGAATCCCTGTCGGTCCCCATCAAAGTTGTCGCCTGTCAGGACGGCCTTGGCAACCCCCTGGTCAGAGTCCTTGCGTTCCTTCGTGTCCCTTCTGTCCGTCGTGGTGAATCGTTTTTACCACCAAGGAGGACCGAGAGCCGGAGATCGGCTCTGCCGGTCGTTCCGTCCGTCGTGACCGCGAGGCGCGACTCGGCTCATGCCCCGCCGGGCCTCGATGGCGGCCAATCCGTCAGGGCGGCTTCCCTTTGTTCGCGCTCGGGCATTTGTAGGCGCGGTCGATGGCCGCGCCGCCGCGCTCCCGCCGAGCGCGGCTACAACGCGGGGGCCGGAAGCGATCCCGCTGAGACATCCTTGATTTCGCCCATGTGGGACTCTATTTCAGCCCAGTTGGTCGAGGAGGAAGGCATGCTGCCGAATTACGATGCGAAGGGCGTCGCCGAGGTCATGGGCCTTGCCTTCGTCCACCGGCCGAAGGACGGCAAGGGGCAGAGAGGCCCTGGCGCGTCGGTGTTCATCAACGTCGATGGCGACACGCTGCTGATTGTCAGCCGCGTCTCTCACGTCAAAGGCCGTCGGGCGCCATCCCCTTCCCCGGTTTTCATCGAGAAGGCGGTCGAGAGCGGCCTTCCCCGCGAATCCCTGCGGCGGGTCGCGGAGGCGATCGCCGGCGGCGACAAGGCGAAGGCCTCGGCGCTCGAGCGCGGCATCGTCCCGAAGACGTCTCTCGAGCGGCGCGAGATGAAGCTCTCGCGCCAGGAGAGCGAGCGCACGGAACGCATAGCCCGAATCTTCGTGCACGCCCGCCGCGCCCTCGGCACGGAGGCCGAGGCGCGCGAATTCATGACGACTCCGCATCCCGAGCTCGAAGGTCGCAGCCCGCTCGACGTCGCCAAGACGGATCTCGGCGCCCGCCGCGCCGAGCAGATCCTCAACGCGCTCGAATTCGGCCTGGCGCTCTAAAGACGTTGCCCCTTAGATTCTTACCTGAGGGATCATAGACAAGACGAGTCGAACATTGTCATTGAGGCGCGGGGCGATCAAGCTGCAGCCAAGAGATCGACGACGCGTTGGATGGCGGTGTCGGCGCGGTGATAGGCGGCTTCGAGCCGGCTGTCTGGACGGTGTTGCGGGTCCGGCCGGTGATGGAAGCGGCTGTTGGCGAGGGGGCCGCACAGGCGCTTGTGGAAGAAGAGGAAGAGGAGGGCGACTTGGACGCCCTTGGGTGAGAGCCGGTAGGCGTAGCGCGAGCCGTCGCGCTCGATCAGGCCGTGTCCCTTGAGCTTGCGCAAGTCGTAGCGGAGCTGGTTCAGGCGGTAGGTCTTCTCAGAGAGGTCGAAGGTGTCGAGGACGGCTTGATGGATCTGCCGGGCCGTCCAGCCGCCGATCTGAGGACCGCCATGCAGGAGGACCTCGAACAGGCGGATGATGCGCGGCTCGTGGATCTTGAGGCCGGGATAACGCACCGCGCCGATGGTGATCGGATGGGCGAGGCGCTGCAGCAGCGGGAAATCGACATGCACGTTGAGCCACTCGGCCTGGAAGCCGGCGAAGCGATCCGTGATCAGCTGGAAGGTGGTCCGCACCGCATCGAGATGGTCGAGCCCCTTAAGCAGGCCGAAGTCGGTGAGATTGTTGGAGACCAATTCGTTGCGCAGAAAGGTCAGGAACTTCTCATACTGTTTGAGGAAGCCGCTCTTGAAGTAGGCGCGGAAGACATGATGGCCGTGCTCGATCTGGTCGATGACCGTGGCCAGCTTGCCATGCATCCGGCGACTGACCCGCTTGCCGAAGATCGTGGCGATCTTGTCGGCGCTGAGCCGCCACAGGCCGAGTTCGCAGCTGCGCTCGAATAGCTTGTGGATGGGAAAGTGACGCCTGAAGATGAAGTTGCGGCAGTACTCGATCTGGGAGATGGCGTAGAAGCGTGACAGGTTGAGCTTGGCGCGCTCCTTCTTTGAGAACTTCGGTCCGAGGATCAGGGTCCAGTAGTCGAGGCGCCGGCGAATGATCTCTGGGCTCAGCCGGTCGGCCGACGCCTGCAGCGCCGCTGCATCGTCGACGGCGAGGAAAGCGTTGTCATGCTTGCGGAAGCCGATCCCCGCCCGCTTCAGCTCCTGCTCGATGAAGCTGTGGCCGTTGAGATAGTAGGCGGTCTGGAAGGGGAAGAAGGAAGCCACCCGCACAACCATCGGTCCGAGCGCCTCGTCGCGGACATAGAAGTAGTAATGCGTGAAGCGGCTGCGCTGGTGCGCGACGATGCGGTAGTGCGGGTCCTTGGCCGGGTACTTCGGCAGGCTGATGCGGAAGGTCGGCCCTTGCTCCATGCTCTTGAAGATGAAGTAGACACCGTAGGCATTGCGCTTCTCCATGCGGCGCAGCCACCGCAGCACGTGGTCCTCCTTGCGTACCCCCTTCTCGGCCCATTCGATCGGGATCGCGTGATTGCGCGCGTAGGCTTCCACCCAATTCTGGTAATCGGCCGTCCGCTGGCTCAGCGCCTCCTTGCTGACCTCCGCCACCCCGACGATCTCACGGAAGAAGTGGACGACCAGCTCGGGCCGCGACAGCGCCGTCAGATAGCCGCGAATGACAATCCGGTCGAAGCAGTGATAGACGAAGACCAAGAAGTCGCCGAACAGCTTGGTGAACAAATCCATGGCAGCCCCCTCGATACCCGGCAGGGATCGAAAGGCGATCCGGCGTCGACCGGGCAAACAGATGGTGGAGGGGAAGAGCTTTCGCCTCGCCGAGGAGGTCCGCTCCATCCAGCGTCGGGCGGCTGACCGCCATGGGCGCGTCGTCACTGTTGGTCAGCTGGTCCTGTTCTCTACCGAAACCGGCGACGCCTGGCTGCTCGACCCGTCCGATCAACTCGCCGCAAGGCTGGCCCGCGACGGCGACCCGGAACCCGTCCACATCGAAGAAAATGATACCTCCTTCGTCATCGATTGGAAGGGCAACTATCGCATCGAGGGACCCGCCTTCATCTATTCCGATCGCCAGACCCGGCGCGTCTCAACCATCCTCGGATACCCCACGCACCTGCTCGCGCCACCGTCCTGAAATTTCAAATATCTTTGGCTAGGCTTTGGAGCATCGTCACCGGCGCCCATCCCGTCTGGTCCGGCGAGGGTGCCCGCCTGTTCGGCCAACGCTGGAATCCTCCCGGCCTTCCCGCAATCTACACGGGAACGAGCTTCGCCCTCTGTCTCATCGAGGTTCTCGTCCACGCCAATCGGAAGTCGCCTCCGAGCGCCGCGCGATGTGTCGAAGCCGTCGTCCCCGACGACGCTTCCCGCGAGGCGTTCACGCCCGCCTCGTATCCAGGCTGGGACGACCTGCGCGATCTCTCGGTCGCCCAAGCCTTCGGCCGAGATTGGATCAAGAGCCGGAGATCGGCTCTGCTGATCGTTCCGTCCGTCGTAACGTGCGGGCGCGACTCGAACGTCGTGCCGCAGCCCTGATTTCGGTCGGGCCGGAGAGCCCGGTCGCCCTCGATCGGCGGCTGTTCGGGCCGTGACGCCCCCTCGCCCGCTTGCGGGAGAGGGCTGGGGTGAGGGCTTGCGCCGAAGGCGCAAGCGCGCCTTGCGGCGCGAACCCCTCATCCGGCGCTTCGCGCCACCTTCTCCCGCAAGCGGGAGAAGGGAGGGCGCCGCCCCTCTCTCCCGCTCGCTTATGCGAGGTCGGTGTGAGCGAAGTCATTGCCTTTATAGATGAGCGGCACGCCCAAAAGCTTGGCGTAAGCATAGGCGAAGCAGTCGCCGAAATTGAGATCGGCGGGATGGTCGACGGCTTTGCCGTAAGCCGCGCCGGCGTCGAGCGCGCGCCGCCCGACCTCCGGCGTGATCGCGACTTCTTCGGCGTCGAGATCCTCGACGAAGGCGTCGACGGCCCGTTGCGCGCGTCGCAGGAGTTCAGGCGACGGCTTGACGTCCGTCCCCTTCACCGCCGCGTTCTGACGCGCAAGGGCGACCGAGGCCTCAAACTTGACCAACGGAGAAACGAAGAACCTCCCGTCGACCGCAATTCGCCTAGCGCCCCTCCGCGGGCGGCTCGTCCGGATCAGCCGGATCGGCGCCGTGCGTCGCATGGCCCGGGCGCACGATGCGGTCGTCGCGCGTCTCGGGCGGCGCGGGCGACCAGGGGCGGTTCTGGTCGGTCGAGCGGTCGCTCGTCATCGCAAAGCCGGTCTCGTCGCCAAAGGTCAGGCCGACCGCGCCGAGCCGCTTGAGCGCCTTCCCGTCGAGCACGAACTTCGCCTTGCAGCCGGCCGGGGCGCTGAGCGCGCTGACCAAGACCTCCGCCCGCGCGCAGTCTTCTTCAAAGGCCATCCGGTCGAGGACGATGCTCAAAGATTCGCCCTCCGGCAGGGCGGCGACGCAGCCGAGCCGGTCGCAATGGGCGTCCTTATCGCGCGCGCTGACAGGCTCGCGCCCGTCGCCGTCGGCGGTCAGCCATTGTTCTGCGGCGAAGGCGTTGAAGCGCTTGCCGACGATCTCGAGGCGGCCGTCGGCGTCGCGCACGGCGACCTCATCGCCGGACGGCGCGACGAAGACGTCGTAGCGCGGTCCGTGCGTCGCGCCGATCAGGCCGACGATCGCGAGCGGTAATGGCGCTTGCGCGAAAGGTCCACGTCCGCCAGATCGTCGCGCTCATCACCGCGAGGGCGAGGAACGGCAGGGCGTAGGGCGCAAACGCCCTGAGATGCACGGTCGAGCCGGGCGCCTCGGCGATGAACCGTGCCGCCCATAGAATGAACTTGATTCCCGCTCCGACATAGAGCCAGACCGGCGCGTCGAGCCCGAGCGGATAGAGGGCCGCGTCGAGAAGCGCGCCGGGCACGGCGAAGAACTCGATGACGCTCAAGGTCAGCGGATTGCCGATCGTCCCTGAGCAGGAAAAACCAGTTGACATTGCTAGTCCTGAGATGCAACAAATGCAACAATGTCGCGTTTATGTCGTGGAAGTCGCAACAAGTGTCAGTTCGCAAGCGATCATGGGAAGCAGGCGGCGTTCGCCGTGAAAAGTGGATCGTCGATTTCAGGGACGCGTCGGGCAGGCGCCGGCTGAAGACCTTCGCCTTGAAGAAAGACGCCGACAAATTCGCGGGTGTGGTCATGGCCGTTGGTTCCGGTCAGATCCCGGAACCGTTGACCAGAGGCTATCGCCCATTGGAGTTTATATCGCCGCAGGGCTCCGGGCGGGAGACAATTGCCGAGGCGTTGCGCGCACAATGCCCCACGCTCAAACCCACGACCGACAGCGTTATCGTCCACGTCGTCGCGGAGATGCCCCCTTCCAGCGTCATCACCGACGTCGACAACCTGCTCAAGCCCGTACTGAACGCGCTGAAGGGCGTCGCGTGGATGGATGACGCGCAGGTCTGTGAGCTTCTGGCGCGCAGGGTTCCGGGGCGGGGGCGTCGTCTTCACGTCAAGATTTGGCAAATACCGGGCCCGGTGCTGGCGACGCACTTGAACGCCCTCGCCGAAGTGGGCCTTTGAAGGAGGCGAACTCAATGTCAGTCCGCAAGCGCACATGGATAACCTCAAAGGGCGTCGAGAAGGAGGCCTGGGTCGTCGATTACGTCGACAAGTCCGAAGGCGGCAAGCGCCGACTGAAGTCATTCGACAAGAAGAAGGACGCGGTGAATTTCGCAGCGACCGCGCACATGGAAGTGCAGGCCGGTACACATACGGCCGACAGTCAGAGCATCACCATTTCCGAAGCTGGGCGCTTGTGGATCACGACCGGCGAGAGGAACCGGCTCGAAAGATCGACGCTCACCATGTATCGCCAGCAACTTTCGCTGCATATCGCGCCCTATCTCGGCGGAGTGAAGCTGTCCCAACTTAGCGCTCCGATGGTCCGCGAGTTTGAGGATCGGCTGGCGCGCGATGGACGCTCAGCGGCGATGGTGCGCAAGGTGCACGTGTCGCTGTCGTCATTGATCTCCGACGCACTGGAGCGCGGCCTCGTCACCCGTAACGTCGTGCGCTAGCTTCGGGCGCGGCGAAGGCCGGGCAAGGAACGGAAGGCCGAGCGGCGTCAGCGCGGCAAGCTCAAAATCGGGGTGGACATCCCTACCCGCGAGGAGATTAAGGCCATCGTAGGGGCGCTGGAAGGCCGCTGGCGGCCCGTCCTGCTGACAGCAATCTTCACCGGCCTTCGCGCCTCGGAACTTCGCGGGCTGCGCTGGGAGGACGTCGATGTCGCAAAACGGGAGTTGCATGTACGGCAACGCGCGGATCGGTATCTTGTCATCGGCTCGCCTAAATCTGAATCCAGCGAGCGGGCCGTGCCGCTTTCGCCGATCGTCGTGAACGCCTTGCGCGAATGGAAACTCGCGTGTCCAATGAGCGATCTCGATCTCGTCTTCCCCAGCAAGTCGGGGCGCGTCGAACATCACGCCACCGTCGTGAGGCGAGGCCTCGCGCCAGCCATGATCCGGGCCGGCGTGACCGTCGACGGGCACGCAAAATACACCGGCCTTCACGCGCTGCGGCATTTCTATGCGTCGTGGTGTGGCCTAAGTCGCCCGACGGCCGGGCAAAGGAGAGAGAAATTCGTCAGCGAGGGCGCAAAGCGGGGCTACCAAATGGTTAATGTGATACTTGTCGTTAGAGAGCCCGGCAACCTAAAGCCGGAGTACTCTCTGGAATTTGAACTACCCGAAGTGCCAGCTATCGGAAGCTATATTTCGATTCAACGATTGGATTCTCCCTCGTTCGCCCGCACAATCATATCCTCGCCGGTTAGGCGCCCCTAGAACCCGTTCCGCAATGATCCGCATCGCCGTCACGCCCGCCGCCTATGAAGCCATCTGCTCGACGTTGCCCCAGTGCGCGCCCCCGTGGCCCGTGCAGCGACAGGGCGGCCAATGCCTCATCCACGTCGAGGCGGCCGTCGTCGATCGCCTGGCGGCCATGCGCGGGCCTGGAGAGGACTATAGCGTTGTGATCCTGCGTCTTGCTCGACTGGAGGCGAGCGAAAGCTAGGCCCGCATCGGCTCGACGCGCTGGCGGCCGAGCGCGCAAGGTCCTTGGTGGCGTCGGCTGGTGCGCGGCTAGGCCCCGGCCCCCGCGCGCGAGGGAAAGGGGATCAAGGTCCGATTTTCCCATCGTGGGAAAATCCCCGGCCCCCGCGCGGGCGCGCTCTCCGGGGCCGAAGGCCGAGGCCCAGGATCGTCGGGGCCCGACGATGCGCACGAGCTCGCCGAGGGGGTCGATCTCGGCCGGCGGCTCGCCCTGGCCGCGCTTCGCCAGCCGGTTCGCATTCTCGGCGGCGCGCCGGGACCCTGTGCGCAGCCGGTGCAGCCATTGGAACATTGCCCTTGCCCCTCTGACGCCCGGCGGCCAGCCCGACGTAGTGTATCAATTTCCCAAACTTTGCGTTTTTGGTACACTACAGCGCGATGTTCGTTCGATGGCAGCAAGACCGCTCGCAGGCGGTCAATCCCTGGCATCGTGATCACAACGACGATAGGGCGCGCCTCAAGACCATCTTGGTCGAGAGCGTCCGCGTCAATGGCAAGCCGAGGCAGAAGCATATCGCCTTCTTGGGCAGCACCACGATCGACTCGATCGGCAATCCCAGCCCGCGCTTCTGGTACGACGTGACGACGCGGCTCAATCGCTTAGTGTCCGTCCGGGAGGTGCGCGAGTCATTTGAATCGGTTACGGTAGCCGAGTTGATCGGCTGGAATCACGTGTGATTCTCTCTGTGGCGCCCGAATCGCCAGAGGCGCCGCGATGTGGACGACCGAGAACCGCTCCCGCTACAACCGCGACAGGCTGCGTTACCCGTCTGATCTGACTGACGAGGAGTGGGCGCTGGTTGAGCCGCTGATCCCACCGGCCAAGCGTGGTGGGCGTCGGCGCACGGTGGTGGTGCGCGAGGTGGGAGTCGGTCAAACAGCGCAACGCCAGCTGAACGGTCTTGCCCTGCTCGGAGAAGCTCTGAGCGAAGCGCTCCGGAAGCCGGTCGACGCGCTTTGGCAAATGCGCAACGGCTATGCCCTGTGTAATCGGGCCGGGCTGGAAGCGATCTCGGCGTATCTCGCGACCCTCCACGCCGACGGTTTGGAGAGTCTGCGGGGAAAGCTATGCATCGGCGTCCATACCGACGTCGAGGTGACCGACGCGCCCGGCGAGCGCAGGCAGCTCGTGTCTCAAGCATTCTGCTCCGCGTTGCCGATCGCCTACACACATCTGTCCGCCCGTCACTGGCGAGCGTTCGCATCGCTGGTGCTGGAGGCGGCCTATGAAGCGACAATCTGGAGCGCGGTCCTGAACGCAAGGCGGGGGGCTTCCAAGGTTGTGCTTCTGACGCTCCTCGGCGGCGGCGCGTTCGGAAACGAAGACGAGTGGATTCTCAACGCCATGCGCCGGGGCCTCGAACTGCTCTCGTCGTTCGATATCGACGTGAGGATCGTGAGCTACGGAGCGCCGTCGCCAGCGGTTCTTGGGTTCGCCAAGGATTTTGAGTGAGGCCCACCGCGAGCAGCTGTCGACCAACTCCAATTTTTGCTCCATCACGCACCTGAGGGATCCAGAATGTTCTTTATCTCTTTTGACAAGAATTCTTCTGCTCCATTCGCACGAGCCGTTGCGATGTGAGCCCTTGGCAAAATGGCTAACCATTGGAAATAGCTAAACGTTCCAATTTCAAGAGTTAGGCCAGAAGCACTGGCCTGCGCTTTGCGCCTAGCCTGGAGGAGCCGCGTGAGGCTCTCACAACCAGACTATGGGGGGCGAAGGCGCGATGACCGGCTTGACCACCGGTACGGACACGGCCTTCAATCAAATCCTCCAATTCGCAGCGATCCGGACGGACGACAATATGCGCGAACTCGACCGATTCGAGATTCGCTGTCGATTGCTGCCGCATGTCGTACCAGCCGCAGGCGCACTGATCGCCACCGGCGTAAGCCCTAGTCTTCTTACGGACAGTGCTCTGCCGACGCATTATGAGGCGGCGCGTCAGATCGCAAGGAGACTGGCGGATTGGTCGCCAGTCGTTCGACGAGGAGCTTCTGAGGCAGACGTTCTACCAGACGCTCCAACCCATCTACCTCACCAACACGAGTGGAAATACGCGAGGCGACATCCTCAACCTCGTGAATGCAAGCATGATTGTCGCTCCGACGGCGTTGACCATCCCGATCGGAACTTCGGGCAAGCCATCGCGCAAGTTGGACGCGTTGGCGCCAGCGAACGGATATGCCCACGCCAAGGCCCATGACGCGCATGCGGACGTCGAGGCAACCATTTTCCTCGCCAAAGTCATCCGCGCCGCGACCCCTGCCCTTTGGGACGAATTCTTGCGCTTGCGCAGCAAGCGCGCGGTCACGGCGCGACTGAACGAGCGGGGCTTTTTCTTCCTGACAGAGTTCTAGCCAAAGATATTTGAAATTTCAGGACGGTGGCGCGAGCAGGTGCGTGGGGTATCCGAGGATGGTTGAGACGCGCCGGGTCTGGCGATCGGAATAGATGAAGGCGGGTCCCTCGATGCGATAGTTGCCCTTCCAATCGATGACGAAGGAGGTATCATTTTCTTCGATGTGGACGGGTTCCGGGTCGCCGTCGCGGGCCAGCCTTGCGGCGAGTTGATCGGACGGGTCGAGCAGCCAGGCGTCGCCGGTTTCGGTAGAGAACAGGACCAGCTGACCAACAGTGACGACGCGCCCATGGCGGTCAGCCGCCCGACGCTGGATGGAGCGGACCTCCTCGGCGAGGCGAAAGCTCTTCCCCTCCACCATCTGTTTGCCCGGTCGACGCCGGATCGCCTTTCGATCCCTGCCGGGTATCGAGGGGGCTGCCATGGATTTGTTCACCAAGCTGTTCGGCGACTTCTTGGTCTTCGTCTATCACTGCTTCGACCGGATTGTCATTCGCGGCTATCTGACGGCGCTGTCGCGGCCCGAGCTGGTCGTCCACTTCTTCCGTGAGATCGTCGGGGTGGCGGAGGTCAGCAAGGAGGCGCTGAGCCAGCGGACGGCCGATTACCAGAATTGGGTGGAAGCCTACGCGCGCAATCACGCGATCCCGATCGAATGGGCCGAGAAGGGGGTACGCAAGGAGGACCACGTGCTGCGGTGGCTGCGCCGCATGGAGAAGCGCAATGCCTACGGTGTCTACTTCATCTTCAAGAGCATGGAGCAAGGGCCGACCTTCCGCATCAGCCTGCCGAAGTACCCGGCCAAGGACCCGCACTACCGCATCGTCGCGCACCAGCGCAGCCGCTTCACGCATTACTACTTCTATGTCCGCGACGAGGCGCTCGGACCGATGGTTGTGCGGGGCTTCCTTCTTCCCTTTCCAGACCGCCTACTATCTCAACGGCCACAGCTTCATCGAGCAGGAGCTGAAGCGGGCGGGGATCGGCTTCCGCAAGCATGACAACGCTTTCCTCGCCGTCGACGATGCAGCGGCGCTGCAGGCGTCGGCCGACCGGCTGAGCCCAGAGATCATTCGCCGGCGCCTCGACTACTGGACCCTGATCCTCGGACCGAAGTTCTCAAAGAAGGAGCGCGCCAAGCTCAACCTGTCACGCTTCTACGCCATCTCCCAGATCGAGTACTGCCGCAACTTCATCTTCAGGCGTCACTTTCCCATCCACAAGCTATTCGAGCGCAGCTGCGAACTCGGCCTGTGGCGGCTCAGCGCTGACAAGATCGCCACGATCTTCGGCAAGCGGGTCAGTCGCCGGATGCATGGCAAGCTGGCCACGGTCATCGACCAGATCGAGCACGGCCATCATGTCTTCCGCGCCTACTTCAAGAGCGGCTTCCTCAAACAGTATGAGAAGTTCCTGACCTTTCTGCGCAACGAATTGTCGGTGCCGCTGCAAAACTCCCCAAAAGTGCCGACTGAAAATTCCCCAGGCAGGCTGAGATAGGCCGTCGGTCAGGGGCGGTTGGGCGGCGCTGTGTTGCCGATGCTTTCCCCTCAGGGAGGGGGGAGCCGGTGATCCGACTTGGAGAGATTGTCATGATCCTCGATCTGCATCGGCAGGGCGCCAACGTGTCGACGATCGCCCGGCGCACTGGGTTGGACCGCAAGACCGTTCGCAAGGTCATTGCCAGCGGCCTCGAGCCGCCGGTCTATGGTCCCCGGCCGCCCCGAGTGACGCGGCTGCAGCCGTTCGAGGCGTATCTGCGGGAGCGGCTTGCCGCGGTTCCCGAGCTGACCGGGCGCCGCCTGCATCGCGAACTCGGCACGCTCGGCTATCGCGGCGGCTATACGGCGGTGACC
The DNA here is from genome assembly GCA_963758335.1 of uncultured Alphaproteobacteria bacterium. GTDB lineage: Bacteria > Pseudomonadota > Alphaproteobacteria > Rhizobiales > Beijerinckiaceae > Roseiarcus. The sequence continues at coordinate 815,212 of CAVWVF010000008.1, forward strand.
GACCTGCTGCGCGAGATCCGGCCAGCCGTGCCGCCACCCTTCGAGTTGCGCTTCGAGACGCCGCCGGGGCAGCAAGCGCAAGTCGACTTCGCCCAGTTCCATACCGAGTTTGCCGATGAGCCCGGCGTCGTGCGCATCGTCTGGCTGTTCTCGCTGGTACTTGGGTACAGCCGGATGCTGTGGGGCCGCTTCGTGCTGCACCAGGACATGCCGACGCTGCTGCGCTGCCACATTGCCGCCTTCGAGACGCTCGGCGGCGTGCCGCAGCAGATCCTCTACGACCGGATGAAGACCGCGGTGATCGGCGACGATGCCGAGGCCGGCCACATCGTCTACAACCGCACGCTGCTCGACTTCGCCCGCCACCATGGCTTCCTGCCCAAGGCGTGCCGCGCCTATCGCGCCAAGACCAAGGGCAAGGTGGAGCGTCCATTCCGCTATGTGCGGGAGGACTTCTTCCTCGGCGGCCGCTTCCAAAATCTCGACGACCTCAACGCGCAGTTCCGGCAGTGGCAGGACGATGTCGCCAACGCCCGCGTGCATGCGACCACACGGCGCGTCGTCGCCGAACACTTTGCCGAGGAACGCCCGCATCTGCTGCCGCTGCCGGCCGGCACGTTCCAGGCGGTGCTGCGTCTCGAGCGGCGCATCACCCGCGACGGCATGGTCTCGATCGGCGGCAATCTCTACAGCGTGCCCAACGCCACTCGCCGGCGGCCGGTGGAGGTGCACACCACCGCCGGCGAGGTGCGCATCCTGGAAGACGCGCGGGTGATCGCGGTCCATCCGGTGCTGGAGGGCCGCGGCCAGCGCCGCATCATCGCCGGGCATCGCAGCCTGCCGCCGCCGGCCAACAGCCACACCCCACGGCAGGGCGGCGCTCCCGCCTTGCGCGCGGGCGAGACCGTCGCACCACGCCCGCTGGCGTTCTACGACGCCGTCGCCCGCCGCCTCGCCGCTGCGGGGCCGCAGCCATGAGAGGCGAGACCCAGTCGGACGCACCGATCGAGCGCATCCGCCGCCACCTGGTCGCACTCCGCATGCCGCGCGCGCTCGAAACGCTCGGCGATCTCGTCCAGCAGATCGAACGCGGCAAGATCAGCGCCATCGAGGCGATCGAGATGCTGCTCGCCGAGGAGCTCACCGTCCGCGAGAGCCGCCGCATCAAGGCGGCGCTGCAGATGGCCCGCCTCGGCACGATCAAGACGCTGTCGGGCTTCGACTTCGCCTTCCAGCCGTCGCTCGACCGCAATCGCATCCTGGCTCTCGCCCAGCTCGACTTCATCGACCGCCACGAGGTCGTGCATCTGATCGGCCAATCCGGCACCGGCAAAAGCCACCTGGCGGTGGCGCTCGGGGTCGAGGCGGTGCGCGCCGGCCGCAGCGTCTACTTCTCCCCGCTCGCCGACATCATCGACAATCTCGCCCGCGCCGACCGCGAGAGCCGGTTGCGCGAGCGCATCCGCTATCTCTGTCGGGCCCAGCTGCTGATCATCGACGAGATCGGCTATCTCAGCCTCGGCGCCGGCGCCGGCAATCTGTTCTTCCAGCTGGTCAACGCCCGCTACGAGCGCGGCGCGATGATCCTCACCTCCAATCGTGGCTTTGCCGAATGGGGCGAGGTGTTCGGCGATCCGGTCGTCGCAACTGCACTGCTCGACCGGCTGCTGCACCATGCCGTGGTGGTGCACATCGAAGGCTCCAGTTATCGGCTGCGTCAGCACGCCGATTTGCTGGCACAGCCACGGCGCCCCAGCCAGCCCACCACCGAAGCGCCGCCACACCGACGCGGCCGGCCGCCCAAGGCGACGCCGCGCGCCGGGTGAACTCCGATCCCCATACAATTCCGTTACGTCACGGAGAACACCCCCATGCCGAGAGGTCGCCACCCCAAGGGCCCTGAGCGATGCCGAACGCCAGGCCCGCTACCGCGCCCGCCAGCTCGCCCAGCAGAAGCTACCGCCGGCCCACGGATCGGCGCAGCCGCGCGCAGCGCTGGTGCGATATCGTCGCCGAACTGCTCACCTTGCAGGCCGAGTATGCCGCCTGGTCCGACGGTCTACCCGACAACGCGACAGCGCCACCGCCGAAGCGCTTCAGGCCATCGTCGATCTCGATCTCAACGACCTCGCCGCAATCGTCCCGCCCCGTGGTTTTGGCCGTGACTGATCAAGACAAAGTGGGGAATTTTCAAGCGGCGCTTTTGGGGAAAATTCAATCGGCATTGACAACGAATTGGTCTCCAACAATCTCACCGACTTCGGCCTGCTTAAGGGGCTCGACCATCTCGATGCCGTGCGGACCACCTTCCAGCTGATCACGGATCGCTTCGCCGGCTTCCAGGCCGAGTGGCTCAACGTGCATGTCGATTTCCCGCTGCTGCAGCGCCTCGCCCATCCGATCACCATCGGCGCGGTGCGTTATCCCGGCCTCAAGATCCACGAGCCGCGCATCATCCGCCTGTTCGAGGTCCTCCTGCATGGCGGTCCTCAGATCGGCGGCTGGACGGCCCGGCAGATCCATCAAGCCGTCCTCGACACCTTCGACATCTCTGAGAAGACCTACCGCCTGAACCAGCTCCGCTACGACTTGCGCAAGCTCAAGGGACACGGCCTGATCGAGCGCGACGGCTCGCGCTACGCCTACCGGCTCTCACCCAAGGGCGTCCAAGTCGCCCTCCTCTTCCTCTTCTTCCACAAGCGCCTGTGCGGCCCCCTCGCCAACAGCCGCTTCCATCACCGGCCGGACCCGCAACACCGTCCAGACAGCCGGCTCGAAGCCGCCTATCACCGCGCCGACACCGCCATCCAACGCGTCGTCGATCTCTTGGCTGCAGCTTGATCGCCCCGCGCCTCAATGACAATGTTCGACTCGTCTTGTCTATGATCCCTCAGGTAAGAATCTATGGGACGACTCCAGTCGTCATTCCACTCGCAGGAGGTGGGACCGCGCCTGGAGCGGATTCTCTGGGATGCGCGTTCGACCTCCGCTACGACCCTCGCGAATATCTCACGTTGGGTGAGGACGAACTCCTCTCTGTCATGAACGGCCGAAAGAAAGGCCCTGCGGTATGTCCCCTGCAACAAGCAGCCAATGCTCCTGTTCAGCGAGTCGAGCTTCGCGCCGCCTTACGCTGACGCCGATCGCGACGAGTTTCGGAGCCGCGCCGATCTCATCTACCGATCTCGGGACTTCCGTGCCCGGGCATGTCGTGTCTTAGGCCGGCGTTTCAGCGATCGCCCACAAGGGATTCACGTTGAGCAGAGGATCCATGAACAGTTTCTCAGCTCTGCAGATGCGGCCCTGCTGAGCTCCTTCCACGATGTGGATTGGGTCGCTCGCCGAACCCTCGTGGAACAAACTGGCAGATGACCGACTCCGAGAGTTGGGAAAGAGGCTAATTTTTGTCGAAAGGCCGGACGTCATGGACGCGGTCGAGAAGGCCGCGCTCGAAAGATGGACAATGGACCGGCTCTTCGGCTTTGGACCGGAAGGTCCGCGTTCGCTTGATGAGAGCTACCAGGAGGTCTGTAGCCTGATTGAGGCTGTGGGACACGAACAACGGTCTTTGCGTACGGAAATCAGCACCTGGCTTTTCAAGAAGCTTGAGAGCGGTCCTTGGATTGAAGCTAATCCAAGCCCCAATGACGGTGACGCCGCGATGAACCGGCGCGCTCGCCTCCAACGCCGCCCTTCCAACGCGTGGCCCACTCGCCCCACGCTTTCGGAGCGCGATTCTCTGCACGTCCTCGCGTTGCTCGAAAATCCGCCGGCCGCCGCCGAACGTCTTGTGCGGGTCGCAAAGGCCGGTTTTGTTCTGCCGAACGCCGCCGACGCCGAGGCGCTCAAGCGCGGGACATAAGGCCGACTTCTGCACCTGAATTCTGCAACAAAAAACACCTGCAAATTCAAGGGCGCGCGCGCCGTCACAAACGCCTTATGAGAGGCGGTAATCGAGAATGAGTTCTGAGAGATTGCTTTGGCGGGTTCGCGGGTCACAACGTCGACCGCCGGCTATGGGCGGAATCCGGCCATTCGAAGCCGACACCCGGGACGGCCGCAATGCGTTGGGAGCGGCCATTCGCTGATCCGTAGTCGAAACCTCTGGAACCGACCAGGGCACCGAAGAGATGGGACTGTTCTGGTGTGGAAATCCGCTGCACAATAGGGGCACGATGGGGCGAATTCCCCTGCCTTACCTTTCCAACGCAGCAAGCGCCCGCTTGACCTTGCCGACCGCCGGAACCATCAAGGGCGTCTGCAGCAACGCTTGGTACGTCGTGCAGGCATGTTGTTGAGCGGCCTCCCACAAAAAAAGCGCATTCTCGAAAGGATTGAGCTCCATTCGGCCTCGGGGCGCAGCAAACGGCGTGATGATTGTGCCCGGTAGTTCGACTGCGCTACCCGCCGCAAGCTCCCCAAGCTGACGGTATTTCCCGCCCACCGCGTTTTCGGCGCGGTCAATGATTTTGCTGATGTCGGAGGGACAGGGAACCAGAGGCGGGTAGTATGTCTCGACAGTGTTGAGGCTTGCCCACGCATTGGACACCACATCCAGGCTGTTGAAGAATCGGAAGGCCGTGCTGTGTCCTGATTGGTTGAACAGCGCATTGTAGTAGGAAGCGAAGTCCTCGTTGCCCGGCGAAGGCGCAGCGATGGTATAGACGAAAACGGTGGACGTGTTGCCTACCCAGTCCGCGACGCATGGTGCGAGGGCCGAGGCGAGGCAGCCGCCCAGACTGTGTCCTGTGATCAGGATCGGCGTCCCTTCGGGAGCAGCGGTGAGGAATGTCTCAAGGCTTTCCGTTCCATCCTGCATCCCTAGAACCTGCCTCAGGCCGACGGCGGTACCGAAGGCGATCTGCGCGGTCTTGCTAGCGGTCGGGACGAACTGATCATAGGGTACAAGTCTAATCACTGCCAGGTCTTCGAGCCAATTGAGCCAGAACGAGAAATCGCTGCCGCGTATGCTGACCGCCAATTGGCCCGTTTCGCTGTTCCGCGCGGCGTAGAGCAGGTTACTCCGGTCTGCGTTCAGGGCTGGTCCCCAGGCGACCTCCCAAGACCTATATCCTGCCTCGTCTAGACCAGCGTTGATTTCGTCGATCATCTCCTGCTGCGAGGCGATCCTGTTCTCATCAACGTACGCAAGCGTGCTTAGAGTCATCGCAAGCTCCACCGTTGCGGTGTCATAGGATTTTGGCATGGTCCCCTCTCCAGTCTTCCGCCAGCGGCCCAGCCTTGACGCCAGGCGAGGACGTATGATCCCACATTTCCCCCTTGCGCGGGCATTTTGAGCTTAATAATGGCCCGTCCTCATGGCACTTTCGACGGATTGGCATGGGATGCTGGTTGTTACTGTTACCATATGTCGGTTGGATATTTATGGCTCACGTGTTACGTGGTAAAGGCAACTCCGTGTGGTTCGCCACGCTCGCCGCAAGCAATTTAACCCAGTTGCCAAGTCACATGAACACCGCCGCGATGCCGTCAGTACAGGACAGGGCTACCAGAAATTTCGAACCCTGGCCGCTTCCGGCGAAAACGGCCCGCCGCTCTTGCCGAGCAAATTCCGCCGCGTTCTTCAAGTTGGCATTTGACTGAACGCGGTCAGCATGAGCCGGAAATCAACCTACACCCCGCTCGTTGAGGTCGACAGACGACCCAAGCACCTAGCCCAGCCGGCTGACGCCTAGTCACTCGTCCACAGGTGCGCTTTCCGCGAACCTCGTCCGCGGCCATCTGGAACGCGCCATCGCGTGCGTGGCCGACGACCTTCGCGCCGATCCCAATCCTCGCTGGGCGGTCGCCAGCGAGATCGGAGCCATGAATAGGAACGTCTGGTCAGGGCGGACTCCGCCCGTTCAAAATGCGATTGTCGAACGACCGCGGACTGATATTGCTGCTGGACAGCAAGGCCGAGGTCAACGCCAAGGACAACAACGGCGCGACGCCCTTGCACGAGGCGTATTCTGGTATGATGTCCCCGATGGGGGACTACCCGGATACGGACTACCGGGATGTAGTGCACTCGCTGTGCCAGTACGGTGGCGTCAGATAAACTGAGAAAACCAAGCGTGATCAATTGCGATATCCGAGCGACCTGTGTGTGGTTTTGGGCTCACCACTCTATATTGCACTTTCCTAACCTGCTACTTTCGCGTATCGCGACTTAAGAAACGTGAGGCCGCCCCCGGGCGGTCTTTTCGCGTCTCGGCCGGCGCTCGCCGATTTTCGGCCTGAATCCGCGCGAGCGGAATTCTTGATTTATGCACCAGGCAAAACGGTGATTCCGGTGCCGGGCAGGGGCGACATTACGAATTGCCATTTCTCTCCGCGCGGCGCTTGCGGTTCGCATAACTTTGCGATCAGAGCCACGGACTCGTGAAAAATTGCGGCCGAGAACAGCTGACCGTCTTCGTAGTGATATTTGAGAAAAAAGCTATCTTTGGTCTTCCACTTACCCGTTTGCAGGGTCGCATGGGTGGGAATCTCTTTAATGATATTTTTCACATTCCTGAACGTATCGGCATTCTGGCTGTGCGTGCACTGCGTGTTGATCCAGCAATCTTTGCCCGCAGGGGATGATTGCGTTTCGTAGTAGATCGCAAGCGCCAACTTCGCGGCTATACGACAGAGCCCAAGATTCACTTCAGGTTGGTTCACGTCAATCGCGCCAGTCCGCACCAAAACGCCTCGCTCCCTTACCCACACTCGATGCCCGTGCATTCTCTGGGTTAGGCCGGGGAACGAGCGGTTGACCGAGCCAAGATGTCTCTAAGCCGATTGAAATCATGCGATGCATTGGTCCGACGTGACCCGGTGAACCGACAAATGAACCGACAAATGAACGCCAGCAGTGCTTCATCGGCGCTCGTCTGTCGATTGCAATCGGCGCAAGCAGGGAATTCCAAGCCCTTGGGGCGCTGTTTATCCGGGAAGATAATTCTGGCTGGCTGGTGGTCAGTCGTCGATGCGGGTATCGTTCCGCCGCAGAAGCAGCAGAAGGGATGCGCCTTGAGAAAATCGCCTGTGTTGGCCATTTCATCTTCCGCTCGTCGAAGACGACCGCTAGTCGCATAAGCTCCATTCCGTCAAATCGCGCCGCGCCGCGCACGTGATCGCCTCTCTCAAAACTTGCGATTTTCGACGCGTTTTCGCTCGGGGCGGATTTCTTGACTTCTGCACCGCTCGAAACTCGCGGTTCCGCGACCTTTTGATAGTAGGAATCAAGAATGAGTTTTGAGAGGCGCTTTCGAAGCGTTCGGCGGCGATCCACTCGACGCCTCGCCGTCCCTCAAAAACCTTCGTTTTCGTTGGACTGAACGGCTTCGCCGTAGGGGCGTCGCTCGCCAAACGGCGTCTGAGTTGAGGATATGCTTCGAGGGGTCGGCGCCATCGCGCTGGCTTGCTCGAACCAAGGGAGACCTCGATGACGCCGTTGCGATTGCAGATGATTGAAGACATGAAGTCGGCGGGGTTGGCGGCTGGAACGCAGGCCGTCTACATCGACGCGGTGCGTCGGCTGGCGGCCCACTATCGCCGTTCGCCGGATCAACTGACCGAGGAAGAGGTGCGCGGCTACCTGCTTGGCCTGCGCAATCGCGGCGTCGCGCTTGGCACGTTCAAGTCCTATCACGGCGGCATCCAATTCCTCTACCGCCGGACGCTCGATCGCGACTGGGCGCTGTTTGAAAAAAAAGAATTCGCCCGCCCAAGCAACTACGTCTTCCCGAGGTCCTGTCGGACGAGCAAGTCCGCGCGCTGCTGGGCGGCGTGAGGAATCCCGTTCACAAGGCCTGCTTCGCCCTCATGTACGCCTGCGGCTTGCGCATAAGCGAGGCCGCGACCTTGGAAATCGGCGCCATCGACCGCGCCAATCTGCGGCTTCGCATCATCGGCAAGGGCGACAGGGAGCGGCTCGTGCCGTTGCCACAACCGGTCCTGGACAGCCTGCGGGCGCTATGGAAGACCCACCGCGATCCACGCTGGCTCTTCCCTAATCATTCCGGCGGCCAACCCGGCCAATCAGCAAGTGCTGCGCCGCACCTTCCAGGACGCCGCCCGCGCAGCAGGGATCACGCGGCGGGTCACGCCCCACGCCCTGCGCCACAGCTATGCGACGCGGTTGCTCGAAAGCGGCGTCGACACCAGGGTCGTGCAAATCCTGCTTGGCCACGTCCACATCGCAACCACCGCCATCTACACCCATCTCACCGAACCCACCCGCGTCTCGCTCAAAGGCATCCTCGACACATTGATGACCGGCCTCTGACGCGGCCGATCCGTCGTGATCGAGGTCGCGGACGTCTTTCGCCGCTTCGCGGGCGACTACCTGTCGGCTCATGACGCGTCGATGCCGGCTTCGCATCGGCGCGCCATCATCGACATCCAAGCCTGCCGCACCGAGGCTCTCGGAGGCGGCCTCTGGCGTTGCGACCGATGCGCGGCCGAGGTCTTCTCCTATCGCTCCTGCAAGAATCGGAGCTGTCCCAAATGCCATACCGACCAGACCGAGCGCTGGCTCGCAGCCCGTAAGGCCGAGATGCTGCCGACGCGCTATTTCCACGTCACCGTGACCGTGCCCGAGGAACTCCGCGACACGCTGCGCGCCAACCAGCGTGACGGCTACGCCCTGCTGATGAAGGCCGCTGCGGACGCCATCGTCGAACTTGCCCGCGACCGACGCCATGTCGGAGCGACAGTCGGCGTGCTCGCCGTCTTGCACACCTGGACCCAGCAACTGCTCTACCACCCTCACGTCCACTGCCTGGTCACCGGGGGCGGCGTTTCCGACGACGGCGGGAATTGGAGTCCGGCGCGCCAAGCCTTCCTGGTTCCCGTCAAGGCCTTGGCCAAGCTCGTGCGCGGCAAGCTCAGGGCCGCGTTCCAAAAGAGGCGTCCCAATCTGGTTCTGCCCGACGCCGCGTGGTCCAAGCCCTGTGTCGTCCATTGCACGCCCTGGGGCGAGGGCGAGCAGGCCATGCTCGATTACCTCGCCCGCTACGTCTTCCGCGTAGCGATCACCAACGCCCGTATCGTCGGCCTCGACGATCAGGCCGTCACCATCCGGCACAAGCATCGCAAATCCAATCGGTGGCGGACCAGCCGCATCCCCGGGCAGGAGTTCATGCGCCGCTTCCTCCAGCACGTCCTACCCAAGGGCCTGCATAAGGTCCGCTACTTCGGCTTGTGGCATCCCGCCAAGCGAGAGGACGCCGCCCGCGCCCGTCTGCTGCTTCTGCTCGACCGTCAGGCGACGCCGCGTCGAGACAAGATGAGCGCGGACCCCGCCGATCCGTCCGCCCACCGGGAAAAGCCGGACGCACCGCGCGTCTGCGCTTGCTGTGGCGCGGGTCTTCTCCTGTTTGTCCGCCAGCTTTCCCCGAAGCGGGCCCAAGGACCATGACCTGCGAACCCCGTCTCCTGAGACAAACACCAAGTCGTCCCTGCATGCCTCGGGCACGCCACGAACACATTTGGCCCGGCGCATCCAATCTCTCGCGAGCGCGAAACGAAGGCTGTCGGCCGCGCGCCACCCTCTCGAACGCCGCAATCGCGACGAACACGCCGTCCAGAGGCCTCGACTTGCTCCCCGCAGCCGCCGACAACGCACCAATCCCGACTGAAAATTCCATAGGCCGAAGCTGAACCCTCGGCTCCAACCGCGTTCAGTCCAACGGAGTTTTTGCATCGGCTTCGCGCCGCAAAAACTCTTAAGTCGTTTTAAGTCGTTTCGTTTCGTTTCGTTGTCGTTGTCGTTCTTAAGTCGTTTCGTTTCGTTTTCGGGACGCGCGCCTCGAAGAAGCATCCAACATCTTGGGACGGCGCAGGCCCTTTCGCGGTTCAATGCGCCGTAATCACCTAGGCTGGCCTTACAAGGTAAGCTCAGGTTCTTCACGCCATTGGTGGGCGCGAGTGGGCGCGAGTAGGCGCGAGTTGGACGCGCGACCGGCGGCGAGCTGCGTGCCCTGTTCCGCAAAGGCGACGGGCAGGAGAGCCGTCTTTCCTATCTCAGCCATGCGTGACGACTGGCCACTCGGCCGACGGCACCGTTTTTATCTCTAGGAAGTCGCGAAAAGTATGATTTGCCCGACAACGGACGGCCTGAGATGAATGGTCTCATTAGACAACGGCAATTCTAAAGTGGGCACATTAGCTTCGAACTGGAAAGACGGAACGCTCTGTTCGAAATTGCCGCTGGTCGCTCCACCGAGCATGTCCCCTGTGATGGGCTGCACCGCGTTGGCGATGGCGGCGACGGCCGCAACAGGAGCGCAGTTCAGAGCGACTTGGGGATGCGCAACGAACAGGGCCTCAACCGGTGTAGGCTTCAACGTGAGTTTTACAGACGTTCCTTGAAGTGTAACCATGACGACGATGTGATCTTCGGCGTTGCTTGTCGCGACTGCAACGGACTCAGAAATGTCCTGGTGTCAGGGCAATCGACTGAAAATTCGCGTGACAAATTGACGACGAGCTGAATTTGTCGTGATCCTCTGATTCGGGCGGAGGATGGGTCGATGACGGAAGGGGACGCAGCTGCCGGGGCGGTGAGGGAGACGACGGTTTTTCTGTCGTATTTCGAGGCCTTGCCGGACTACCGGCAGAAGGGGAAGGTCGCCTATCCGCTCGACGAGGTGCTGCTTTTGATGCTGGCGGCGACGCTGGCGGGGGCGGAGACGGTGGCCGACATTGCGCGCTTCGGCCGGGCCACCGCGGGCTCCGGATTGACTCCGAGTTCAGCTATGAGTGCCACCCCATCCTCGTCGATTAGAGGCACCGCACTTACGATGCCGAGGCGCAAATTTATCGCCTGCCCTTCCGCTTGAACAACGCCAGGAACTGCGCGCAGCTGCGCTGCAACGTCGAGAGGCCCGATCGGGCTAAGGTTGAGGGGAATCGGATTCACTTTACTTTGAATTGCCGCGTTCAGCGCGGCAATTGTACCCGTGAGTGCGGCGTTCACAGTCTGCACAAGAGCCGAATTCGCGGGCTGTCCGTCAACCTGCAAATTCACTATGCGAACAGATGAAAACGCCGGTAGGATAAGTAGCTCAGTCGGGCCAATCTCAATTGCTGCTGTTCCGTCTAACGTGCCCGTAGCTTTCGCCGGGCCAATAGCCAATTCGAACCCGGCGTGGACATCAATGCCTTGTTCGAAAAAGGCGATATTCGGGTGCTGCAACTTCAATCCCAATGCCCCGACGTCGATCTTCTCAATGTCAGAGCTGATCTCTTGGGTCAGCAAGTTTTTTCCAAGGAAACACAAAACGTTTGGATGCACAATTCGAGGCAATCCAGTCTGCGCGTCATCGATAGCTTTCCACCTTTGTTGCTTTGTATCACACGGGGCCTGTCGACGCGCGACATCGAGGACACTTTCACCGACGAGACGGGCAGACGGCTTCACGTATCCAAATACGGCGTCGTCGCTCTTTCCGAGGGCCTGCGCGGGTACTTCGCGTAAAGTTCGACCGCCAGCCGTTCGAGCTCCCGCGTCCGCCCCGAAAGCCAGCTTTCGATCGCCCTCGTCTTCTCGCGGCCGCGAATGCGGTCGAAGCCCTTCTTGATCGCGGCGAATCGGCGTCGATCAGGGGCTCGAACTAATCCGGGACACAGGACCGACACGCCGATCCCCCGCTGAGCGGCCGACCGCACGCGCGAGACGAACGGCTCGGGCGTGTCGCCGCTGGCCCGGTCATCCCAGCCCGCGTTTCCAGCAAATCCGCGCCTTGACCCGGCCAATCTGCTGAAGGAAGTGCTGCCAAACACTTTGCCCGCCCCGCGAACAGAGTTGCCGGTTTTCGTCATTAAAACCGCTGAAACGCCGCAGCTAGAACATCGCCGGCATCGAAGCTGAACAAATTCCAAATGCTGCCAACGTCGCAAGAACCTCTGTAACATTAAAGGTCATTTTCATTTTCCTTTCAAGCAAAAGAAGCACAGGTTTAGAATAGTAACACAGTATATAATTGTATTCAGATCGTATTGGCCTCGGAAACGGCATCGCCCCGTTCAAGCCCAAGAAAGCGCACGAGTGAAAGGCGGTGCTTGGTCAGATATTCGCAGCGCTCATCCGGCAGTGAATGCATCGCTTGCGGGATCAGAACCTTGAACATGAGCACGTGAACAAAGCGGCGGCGGTCGCGTTTCGAACGATGCGCGATCGATTTCATAGAACTGCACGGCCTGGGTACGGCGCCACTCCTTCCCTGGCCGCCACGATATCCAGAACCGTCCTGCGTCGCGGAAATGGCGCATTGACATCACGAGGTCGTGCTCCTGCGGATTTGCGTATACGACACGCATGCGGCGCGGCGCACGATCGAAAAATTCGAGAACCCGCGTCAACGCCGCCTGCAAGATCGAGCCGGGGAAGGGATTGAATAGAAAGACCACCGTGACCTCGTCGGGAACCCCATAGGCCGCGGCGTCAGCGCACACAACCTCTGGGAGCGTGCGGCATCGGCGCAGGGATTCAACGTTCCTCTTTGCCACTGCACAAAGGTCTGCGTCAACATCGACGCCGATGATCCGAGAGAACGGATACTGCGCTGCGACGCAGATAAGGCGGCCAGCTCCGCACCCAAAATCGAGCAGCACATCGTGCGGACCGATATCGAGGCGACGCATCACACGCTTCGCAGCTAAGTAGGGAGTGGCTCGGAACGGCAGCAAGGCGCGGTAGTTGTATTCGCCCACGTCGCACTTAAACTCTTGAGCCAAGCGCTCGTCGGTCCTGGTAATGCCAAGCCTGTGGTCGGCCCATAATGAGCCGAGATATCGCGCATGCAAGTAAATGGGCTTAATCACGGTCGAGAATACCAAAGACATTTTGCCTCCCAATGCAACCTCAATTGGCCCAGTCAGCCGTGACCCATTGCGAAATCGAGAAGCGAGCTTACTCGCCATGGGGCTGGTGAGAACGCGGTGGGCAACAGGCCCAATCGCCGTATCAACCAACCGGTGCATAAATTTAAAGCGGGCTCGCGGCAGGAGTATTAGCGAGCCGCCAAAGCTCCGTTTGAAATAGTCCGGCGTCTGTTGAAAGCCGTCGCCGAGCGGCATCTTGCCAATCATCATTTCGGCACTTCGCCGATCGAACCCACCCCAATCGTAGGTATGGGCCCCCGATCGCCGCGCCCATTGGATAGCCGCCCAGTGAAGGGCTTCGTTAGCATTTGCGGGCGCACTTGCCGCATCCCATCCTCCCAGCTTCACCGTGAGGGTGCCGGCGAAGCGCGTGAGCCAAAGCCCCGCAATCGGCGAGCCCCCCATACCTGGCAATTAACACGAAGCAGTTCGCGCTCGGTGCGAGTGTCTCCCATTGCGCGCGCAAATTACGTAACTCGACGGGCACAAAGCCTTGACGCTTCGCGGTCAAAGTATGCAGATGGTGGAACAATTCGATATCTTGCTCTTCCCGCACCTCGAATTGCGCCCGCAACGCCTTCCGAATAAGTCGACGTCGCTCTGAGCTCATAGCGGCAAGTAGTTCTTCGTCCTTGAGGCGAAGGTCTAGCGACAGCGTCGCTTCAGGCGCAATGCTGTGCACGCCAAGTCGAAATCCGGCTGACACAAGCGCCGCTTCGATGTTCGACTCACCTCCGGGAGGCTGAATCACGAGTAACGTAACGCAATGCCGTGACCTCGCGCACTGTCGTCGACGGCGCATAGGGACTATCCACGAACAGGAGCGGACCGCGGGGAATGGAACCAAGCCATACGCCCGGCGCCACCCGCTTGGAGTACAACATGCAGCCACCGATCAGCTTCTGATCCGATAGCGTCACGGCAATGCGATGGCAACGAAAGCCGAGCTGCCGCCGCGATGCCGCCCACAGTGTCGTTTGAGCCAGATCACCCCCCGGGGTTCCCTCAACCAGGGCGTCCCACGCCGGATCGCCACCAGCGACGATCGCGGTTGCAATGCACCGTCCGCTGTCCAGCTCCAGATCTACGGTACCCCTTGCTTCAGCAGGCATGAACATACTCCAGACGTTTTTTTGTGATATTCACCGAACTGGTCATAACCGTACAAAGCATAACTAGCAAGGTCGACTTGCGTGAGCACAACTCCCCCGACTGGAATAGCTGCTTTGACCGTGGCGGCGATTGCGTTCATCGCCGCCGAACGGCTTGTCTTGCGCCATTGCACGACAAATACTCCCGTATCAACTATCTTTCCAACCACCTGGATTTCACTGATCGCTACCGAGGGCGGCAGGTCTAGAAAGACACAGTGATAACGGCCACGCAGGTTCGCGATCAAGCGTTCCAAGTCCCATGTGTGCAGCAGATCGGCCGACTCTCTTACCGTGTCCCGCAGGCCAAGCAAGTTTGCCCAAAGCGTATGAAGGTCGTCGTCATGTTCAATGGTAGCGTACTCTAGAAGGGGTAACGCGACTTTTGGAGGGACGACCCGAGTTGTATCAACCTACACTCGCTGGAGTGCCCAACCGCGAAGTAGTTCACCCATCCTCGTAGCATCGGATTGATCAGGCTTATCACCCGTTCGATCGGTTGCGACCGGTGTCGGCGAAACACCTCCTTGAGCCCCCGCATCAGTGCCGTCCGCTTTTTGAGCTTGGGCGTGTAATGCGGCCGCATCGCTCCGCGTAGACTGCGAAGGTAGCGGAAGTCAAAGCCCAGAAACCCGAAGCTCTCGCCTCGTTCCAGGTCGACCATGCGGCTCTTCTCGTCATTGATCTCAACCTGCAGCTTGCCGAACTCCTCCCGAAGCCGTTTGTCCACCGCCCCAATCAACCAGTCATGCCGCTTATAGGCGTCGATCAAGATCACCATGCGAGGACGACGGCGGGGACATCATCACCTCCGTGCGCTTCTCGACAGGCGCCAGTTCGGCTATCCGTTGTCGCGGGAAAGCTGCACGTCCGGGTCTGTAGGGTCGGGGACTGACGCGCCGGTTTAGGCCGAAGTTTGTGTTCCCTGTTGGCTCGCTCTTAGAAGAGGAGATTGACGCCCACGTGGCGCGATACACGAAACCCCGGCTAGAGGCTGCATTGGGGGATCCGCTGCTATTCTCGGACCGGAGGCAATCGCCGCTGGCGGCCGGGTATCGAATCTACAAGGGGGCCGTCATAGACATGATGAGGGACTGCGCACGCGGAGGCGAGACAACTCTTGACGCGTTCGGCCGTTGCATCGAGACAGTTGCGACGAGTTCGCCCGCGGAGTCGAACATCTGGTCTGAGACGCCCCGAGCCTTGGAATTCGTGTCGGGCGTACGCGACCGTGTATTCGCGCTCGACCCGCATTTCGCCTTTCTGCAGCGTGGGCCAGATGCGCCCTTGCAGTTCCTGATCCAGGATACAAACGCGGACGGCACTGCTAGTGTGTGGTCTTTCGAAACCCTCAAACTCGTCAACCGGCTCGACCCGCCAGGCGCCGCCTGAGCGTGGCCACTCCGCTCGCGCTCCATGAGGGTCCCAAACCAGACACCATCACAAACCCATCCTTAAGTCCTCCCGGCCCCACCTCAACTTCCGGCCACAGTGTTACAGGAACGCGATGTCCTCACGACCTCCGCAGACTCTCTCCAACCGCCGCGCCCACACCCGCCCCTCGCATCCTCGTCCCCGAAAAAGCCCGTCGTCTTCGCTCCCACCGACAACAATGCGCGCCACCAACTCCCGAAGCTCCACCAGCGCTCAGTCCGCGACCCCAAAATCCCCACAGGTCGCGCCCGACCAAACAGCCCCTTTTCCTACCCGCGGTTTCCTCCTTACGAGGCTTTCGGACGCCGGCCCCGGTGCTCGCACAACCGTCCGCAAAGGGCCGGCGTCCGAAACCCTTCAGCGAAGCGGCCGCGGATCGCGATCGCAGACGTCGCAGTTGGGCGAATCCTGCCGCTCGAGACGACAGCGCCGAGGGAAGGCCCGCGCCCCGTTCGGCCTCTTCGCCATGCGCGGTCGCCATGATGACCGGGAGCCGTCCGCGTAGTCTCGCGCCCGAAGCCGCCGGCAGATTTCGTCCTGCATTGTGCGCGCAGCAAGCGTGGTCAGTAAGCAGGTATCTTCCATGCTGATCCCGGAGCAAGCGGGCGAGGAGGAGGCTTCAAACCGCCATGAGCTGCTTCGGTCAAAAGCCGCGGTGGTGAACGTCATGGTCAAATGGCGTGGCAGTGATCACGTCAGGTATGGATGAGAGAGACGAGCGCAAGCGAACCTCTGACGACGCATCGAAACGAACTTGGACGACATCGAAACCGGGGTCGCCCGCTTGCTCCGGGATCAGCGTTGCGACCTCGCCGAGTGGCTGCTCGCCCACGGGGCCGAGAGGGTCAGCGTAACAAGCCTTCAACGCCAGGAACCCGCTGTTCGAGGCTCTGGAACGACGTATCGGCCCTAATCAGAGACGGTTGTAGCCGCTCGCGACCATCAGGGCCACATGGTCAAATCCGCCAGGTCGGCCAGCATTGACATGACTTCGAACGCGGCTGCCGCCGCGGCTGAGTTTGCCGAGGCGCAGCAGTCCCGAAGGACGGCGACATGGTAACCGCGATCCGCCGCATCGCGGACCGTATGTTCGACTGAAAATTGCGTCGCGAGGCCGCAAACCGTCAGATCGGTTACAGCCTTGGCCTCAAGGATGGCCTAAAGTCCTGTCCCGAAGAACGCGCTGTTGCCCTTGTGGATGAGATGAGTCTCATCCGGCGCTGGCTCGAAGCCCTCATAGGGTTCGACGCCCCAGGAGCCGAGCTTGACCGCGCCAAGCTCCTTGACCGCCCGGAAAAGGCGGCAGTTCCTCGGCAGGTCCGAATAGTCCGCGGCAAAAGCGACGTGCACGTGCGCGACCATGAAGCCGAGGTGCCGCGCGCGGCCGATCGCTTTGCGACTCGCCTCCAGGAAATTCGTCGCCGCCAAACCCGCGCGGTCGACCGCAAAAGGTATCTTCCCCTCCGGGTGGCAGATGTCGTTCTGACGATGCAGCGCGATCAGCGCGTGAGCCAAGCCCGTCTCCGCTCATGCGGGTGCCGCGCCGGTCGCGGCGAAATAGCGGATGGCGAAATCTACCCATTCCGGCTGACTCCAGTTGGAGTGTTCGCTTCGGACCTCGGGGCCCAGCGACGCAACGATCGCCTCGAGATCCTCGCCCTTCTCGTGGCGGGATCTCACCCTTTGACCGAGATCGATCATGTAGTCGCGCACCATCCGGATGATCTCCGGGCCGGCTTGAATGCCATGCCCGGGAACAACGATCCGCGGCTCCTCCGCGCCGAGCCTAGCGAGAACCCGCACCCAGTTCGCCGCGTCGATGTCGACGTCGTCCGGCGGAAACCACGGAAAGATCGGGAACATCCGCTCCTGCACCAGTTCGCCAGTGAAGACGACTCCGCAGTCAGGCACGTGCACAGTCTGATCGCCCCGCGTATGCGCCATCCCCGGTGCGCGCAGCTCGACGAAGCGGCCGCCGCCCAGTGTCGACGACCAGCGCTGCGTCGTCTCCGACGACGACGCCAATATTCGGCACGAGGGGAACGCGCCTGTCGCCGATGACAAAGACGCCCTTGGCGACGTCGCTGAGCGCGCTTGGATCAACACTCGGGGGCGGAGGGGCGGCATCCATGGGTCTATTCTCTTTCGTGGTCCGGGGAGGGTTCGGGCGCCGCGATGTCGTTGTGTCTGGCCGGCGACCGCCTCCGCAGAGGAAAGCTGATTTCGCGGCCGCCCGCAATTCCTTTCGGGCGGTGGAGAATGATTATGAGCATGAGCAGAGCAAGAACGCTGTCGCCAATCCCGGCCGGCGCGGCGAAGCGAGTCCCGCTGATCACGAAGCCCGCCTCAGCCTCACGCAGCGTCTCGGAGAGCAGCGATATGGCGAGCGCGCCCACGACCGCGCCGGTGAGGCTGCCCGCGCCGCCGATAATCAATAGGAAGGTCAGGTCGAGATAGTAGGTCTCGACCCGCACAGTCCCGAGAAAGTGCGCGAGCAGCGTGCCCGAGACGCCACTCAGGAAGGCGCTAAGGGTGAAGGCGATCCAGTGACACCCTGAAGCCCTAGCCGCGACTTCGTCCTCGCGCGAGGCGCGGCTGTAACCGACGATATCCGCAACCAGGATCACCGCGAGCTTCCGGGTTTCCGCCATGGCGCGCCCTCAGCCGCTATGCAGAATAGCACAAATTCGGACGGCAGCTGCCCGCTTTTGGAGGCCAACACCGCCGACGAATGACCGCTATTTCAGCATTGCGGTCGTCCACTGCGTGTGCCTCAGCGCCCTGAGCAGATTGGCGCTCTCGGGCAGCGCGCCGCCGCCTCTGGCGAGGCAAGACGACCATCGACAATCATAGCTGACGCGATAGCAAAGATGCGTTGATGAATTTCCTCGCAGAAATGCTCAGCCTTAAGGAACCCCGGTCGGTCTAGTCGTAAATCAACCCTGGCATCCTTGGAACATATCTGGACATTTGCAACTCCTTCAGTAGCGCGCAAACCGATCGAGGCGACGCCGCGGAACGGACGCCCACGCCATCACTTCGGCGCTAATGACCATCGGCCCCGGGCCGGAGCCGGCAAGCCAGAGCGCCGCAAGCGCGCTGTTCGCAAGATCGTCATGCGAGCCCGCGCCGGGAGGATGGTCTATACTATCCCGGCCGCCGCGCGCCGTCCGCCGCTCGAGGGCGCAGATCTGCGCAACAAGACGCGGATGATCGAGCAGCTTGCGCCACGCTTCCGATGACGTTCAACATGAGCCGGCCGGTCGGCGTCGCCGTGTCCAAGTTCATCGCGAGGATGCGGAGGGACGCGCCTTTGCCTTCGATCTTGGCGACGATGGCGCATAGGTCGGCGACGGACTTCAGGAAGGCCATCGCCCGCATCAGGTTGGCGGCGTCAATGCGTCCGTAGTTCTCCCTCATCGTGGAGCGGACACGCCCGGACTCAACCAGATCGGCGACCTCGTTCAAGAGCCTGTGCTGGGCCTCGATGTCGGCGGTCTGAAACAGCGGCCGCGTGAACATCAGTTCATAGTGCACGGACACGCTCTTGCGCATGAAGACGGAAACGTCGGCGGCTTCGCCGTTGATGAGGGCGAGGCGTCCCTGCGGAGCGATCAGCTCGGCGAGGTCAGCGACAATCGCGGCACTCGGCCGCCGGGCGCGCCAACTCCGCGCGATCCGCGGGCAAGCTGAACCCAAAATCCCCAAGCAAGGAGCACTCACAAATGACCAGTAAAATCAACGCGGGGATGGCCAATGCTCGCAAGCCCGCCGACACCTGGGACAACAGCGCCGAGCATATCAACCGAATCAATTCGGTATACAACCAAGGGCGTCCGAACCATCCCGTCAAGATCGATGCGTCGGTTGCCGTTCCGCTGCGTCCGCTCCGTGTCCTCCCGTCGAGGCTGAGCGCGAAAGCAATCATCGAAAGTCTCGTCGCTCTCGGTGTGGTTGTTCCGAGCACTCTGCAAGCCTCGGCCCAGACGCTCAGGCAAGAGGAACTCCGCGAAACCGGCTGGCGGGTAGACCTGGCGACGGTTGACAAGGCGCTGTCGCGCGCCGATCTCACGTTTGCGGAGCGCCTGAGATTCAAATATGCCATTGAAATGACTGGCTTTTTTGTCTGACCCATGAACCTCAAAGGACTCCTTCGAATGTCGAAAACAGAGACGACCGAACACGCGATTCGTCGCGATCTCGCCGAAAGGCTCGCCGAGGCCAACAGGCGGCCGCTGAGACGCAGGCAGCGATCGGCCGGCTCCGAAGCCATCATCCGCTCGGCCGCGTCCGCCAGCGAGGCTCTACAGCGCGAAATCATCGCGGATGGTGGACTGGCCTTGGCCGAATTATCGCGCGGCATGGCGGCGCCGGAATTCAGCATGCTCGTCGCCGACGTCGAGGCGAAGCGTGCCGCTGCGCGCGCCGCCGAGGCTGCCCTCCCACTCGTGCGGTCTCATCTCACGGCCGTGCATGGTGAGGCGTTTCGGATCAGCAGCGCATACGCCAATCCCAATGTTCGCCGCGCGGGTTGTGGTCCGATACGCGCGGCGCGCAACCGGCTTGGCGTGGTCCAGTTTGGCTGGCTTGTCGCCAAACAAGTCGTCCCCGAGCCGGTCATCGGCGGGTCGGAGTTTTGAATGCTGGCTCCGGCCCGCCCCCTTACCTCAAACCCTGGCTGGCTTGTTCGGATGAGTGGGCCGTCGGCCGATCCCATGGTCGGCAGCCCGCGAGCGGCTGCTCGACGATCCAAACGCGGTCATAGACCAGGCGAGTATCTGGCGACGCTGCGACATCTGCCCGTCGATCGCACCGTCGGCAACGCACAAGCCTCATGGTCCGAGGCCGCCGGCAGCTTCTCGCCGATCCCGAAGCGGACGTCTCCGACTTGATCGGCGGATAATCTCAAAAACAAAGGAACTCTTACAATGTCTTTCGGTGTAACCAAAGCAACAGCACAGCAAGGTCAAGTCAACACTTTCGCCGCCTTGGCTAATGTCGCCAACGGCGCCGGTGCAGGCGAGGGCGACACCGTAACTGTCGCCGTCACGTTCGAGGATCAGTACGGAAACGGTCTGTTGCCGAGCAACTATGCCGTCAGCGTGCTGCCGTCCCAGGCCGCATTCACCTCCGTCAGCGACAAGACTACCAGTGGATTCAACGTGGTCTTGAGTCCGGCGGCGCCGGGTGACACGCTCGCGGCCGGCTGCTTTGACGTCATAGTTTTTGGCTGATTCAGCCTAATGCGCCGTGTCGCTTCCTCATCGTTCGTCAGCGCGGCGCCCCGACTCGCGTGGTCCATCGTCGTCCCGAGTCGGCCTCGCGGGCCAGGAGCTTTTGATTGCTGGCTCCTGGCCCGCATACCTACCTTTGAAAGGAACAGAACATGAACTTCGTGTACATCTATCGCAGCCTGCTTGGTGCCCTTTCCATCTCGACGAGCGCCAACGGTGCTGTCTATGCCCTTCTCACCTCGGGCTCTGCCGAGCGGCTCGCATCCGCCGCGAATACTGGCCGGCGGCCTTCTCCTCGGTCTCGCTTAACTTAACACTTGCCAACCAAGGCAATATTCCGCTTTCCGCATACCGACATAGCGGAGTTACACGCACACCCCCATCAAATCCTTTTCTAGACGGTCAGTCTCGTATGTATCAGTCCGTTCTTTCGCCAGCCAAGAGGAAGGTTTCGGCTTGGGAACCCCAAACACCGCGCCAGCGGTTTAGTTCAACCCAAGTAATTAGCCGTCTCTTTACAGGCGTCAATCGCCGGAATCAGTTGGAAAGCGGATTATAATAAACTGTCATCTGTATCGCTCCGCCGTACGAGTCATACGGGGTTGCTGACCCGTGGTTGGTTATTGGGTGTGCATCAAGGTTATAGCCGGAATTTTGGCTCGGCGTGTCGACCCAGGGGTCCGGGGCCTTCCAACTTGCGTCAGCCTGGTGTGCGACGAACGAGGCTACCGGGTTATCCGATGAGACGTTAGGATCATAGATATCGACCTGCATAGAAAGTCCGTCTTTGTTGTATGACCCGCATAGGCTGCAGCTCATGTAGGGACAACATATAGGGACAATTGTGGCGCCGCTCGGATCGCCTGCCCGCATTGTCAGCACCACCTTCAAGGGATTGAAGGTCTGGTTTGAGACAGTCACTGTGAGTTGATTGGACGCCAATGCTTTCACCGTTTGGGCAAAGGTCCAGCCAGTTGCTGAGTGAAAGAAATCCCAACTCGGATTATTCGAACCGAAGACGTCCCGTATTGCCTGATCCGAGGGATAATCGCTGTCATCGGTGGAATCGGCGATCCAGTATAGGTTCGTGAAATTATTGCCGGCGTCTTCCAACCTTTGTACCAATGGTGATACTCCGGTCATCAGCTGGCCATTGTATTGACTGGAGATGTAGATTTGATACTTCGCAGGCAACAACATCTGCATGACCGATGCTTTGAAACCTGGCAGTGACGCGGCGATTGCCCGATCGGTCAAGTCCACAGGCCAAGCCAGTGTATCAGGCCCGGGGGGCAAATTGATCAGCGTGTCGGTAGCATGCAGCTTGCCCCAATCGGACAATATTGCTGTCTTCATCGTGTCTGTAGCATCCAGAAGGGCGTTGAAGTTGCCGAGCAATGTTTTCCAAATGAACTGGACCCCATTCGTGGGACCACGAGGGGATGGATTTAAGGTGTAATCTCGCCTGCCCTTGTCCTTCAAGAATCAAGCCGCTTCTTGCTGCTTCTGCTTCTGCTTCTGCTGTGGGTATGTGGGCAACGCGTTTGCGTTGTCCAAGCGAAGCGGCATATCCACAGCCCTCGCCGCCGCCTCGATTTTGTCCATGCCGGCGCGCCACACCGCCATCGGCATCAGATTGTTCATCGCCTGGTGCGGGCGCCGAAAATTGTAAAAGGTCATCCAGGAACTGATGCCGGCCCGCGCCTCGCGGCCATCGGCGTAGGCTTTCAGATGCACTTCTTCATACTTGATCGAGCGCCACAGCCGTTCGATGAAAATGTTGTCCATGAAACGGCCGCGTCCGTCCATCGAAATCGCGACGCCGGCCGCCGCGAGCTTGCCGACGAAAGCCTCGGAGGTGAAAGTGGAGCCCTGATCGGTATTGAAAATCCGCGGCTTTCCGAACCGAAGCAGCGCCTCCTCCAGCGCCGCCGCGCAGAAGCTCGCATCGTTGGTGTTCGACAGCCGCCACGCCAGAACCGCCCGGCTCGCCCAGTCGATGATCGCCACCAGATAGATGAAGCCGCACGCCATCGGGATGTAGGTCACGTCGGCCGCCCACACGTGGTTCGGCTCGACAATCTTCAGGCCGCGCAGCAGGTAGGGGTATATCTTGCGCCCGGGCGCGGCTTTGCTCGTGCCGGGGCGTGGAACCAGCGCTTCGATCCCCATCACCCGCATCAGCCGCCGCACTCGCTTGCGGTTGACCCCACGGCCTTCCTTATTGAGTTCGAAGGTCATTCGCCGCGAGCCGTAGAACGGAAGTTCGAGATGCAGTTCGTCGATGCGGCGCATCACCGCCAGATCGTCCGCCCGGGCGACGGGCTTGGGGCGGTAGACCGCCGAGCGCGCCACGCCCACAAGCGCGCATTGGCGGCGCACCGACAGGTCCTTGCCAGGCCGTTCGACCATCGCTCTTCGATCGGGCGCGCTCATCGACCTGGCCTCCTGGCCAAGAAATCCCGTTCGACCGTCAGTTGGCCGATCTTGGCGTAAAGCTTGGCCGTCTCACGTTCGCGCTCCTCCTCGCCATCGCCCGAACCGCTCGCCCCGCGCGCGAACAGGCTCGCCGCATTGTCGAGAACCTGCTTCTTCCAGGCATAAATCTGGTTCGGATGCACCCCGTGCCGCTTCGCCAGTTCCGGAACCGTCGCATCCTCGCGCAACGCCTCGAGCGCAATCTTCGCCTTGAACGCCGCATCAAACTTCTTGCGTGACTTCGTCATTTCTCGCTCCATCGGTTGCGACAGAGCAGGACATTTCACACCTTAGCCAATGGTCCTAAATCCGGGGTCCAGCTCAAAAGATCGCTGACCGCTACGTTAAAGGGATTAGGAGACATTTGTCCCGTGGATTGGGATGCCGCAACACCGACGTTGATGCCCATTTGAATGACGTTGCCCAGCGCCGCAACCCCGGCACCAGGTATTGCCTCCAGAACACTGTAGAGCACGCCGGAGAATAGCTGAAGGATGATTCCGCCTACATGTAATTGCTCACCCCCGGCTGGTTTTGCGTGACAGGTGCGGCGAATTGACTCAGGGGTTGGAAAGAGGTGGCGCGAGGGCGGCGAATTTGAATCCACGGGTCCATGTCCAGCGGACCCGACCTTTCTTTGCTCTCGCATGAGCAAAAGGATGCGCTGATCCACACATTGATGGCGCAGGTCGCCGCGCTTAGGGCTCGGGTCGCGGAACTCGAGGCCAAGCTGGGCCTGCCGCCGAAAACGCCCGACAATTCCAGCGTTCCGCCCTCGAAAGGCCAAAAGGCGTCAGAGCCGTCCAAGCCCAGGCCCAAGGCCAATCCGCACGCCGGGGCGCATCGCCCGCTCCACCCCAATCCGACGCGCGAGCGGATCGTTTCGGCTCATATCTGCCAGGATTGCGGCGCGGATGTCTCGAACGTGGCGCAGAGCGCGGTTCAGGTCTACGACCGGATCGAAATTCCAAAGGTCGAGCCCGACGTGACGCGCGTGACGCTGCGAGGCGGCGTCTGCCCGTGTTGCGCCAGACGCTTCAAGGCGCCGGCGCCCGAGGGCTTGGAGCCGGGATCGCCATTCGGGCCGAACCTTCGCGCGTTCGTGATCTATTTGCGCTCGGTGCAAGGCATCCCGATGGCGCGGCTCAGCGACGTGCTGAAAGACCTGTTCGACCTCGACATCAGCGAAGGCGCGCTGGTCAACATCCTCGAGGCCGCGCGCAAGCCCTTCGCCGCCCAGACGAACCTGATCAAGCAGCGTCTGCTGTCGGGTACGGCGTTGGCGTCCGACGAAACCGGGATGCGCGTGGGCAAGGCCAATTGGTGGCTCTGGGTGTTCCATCACGGCGACAGCGCCGCCTTCGTGGCCGAGGCCAGCCGCTCCAAGGCAGTCGTCGAGAAGTTCCTGGGCGACTGGCGGCCGGACGTCTGGCTGTCGGACCGGCTGGGCAGCCAGATCGGCTGGGCTCGGCGCGAGCATCAGTTCTGTCTCGCGCATCTGATCCGCGACGTCCAATACGCCATCGATCAAGGCGAGGTCACGTTCGCGCCCGGCCTGAAGAGCCTACTCAAGCGCGCCTGTGCCCTCGGGCGGAGGCGCGACGGGCTGGCCGACAGCACCCTGAAAACCTATCTCGCCGATCTCAATCGCAGGCTCGACCGCCTCCTGGGCCTCAGGCCCGCCCACGCGGCGGGGCGAAAACTTCAGGAAACCATCAAGGCAATCAGGGGCAATCTCTTCGTCTTCATGACCAATCGGGAGATCGAGGCCACCAACAATGGCTCCGAGCGCGCGTTACGTCCCGGCGCGGTCTATCGAAAAATCACCAACGGCTTCCGAAGCGAATGGGGCGCCGCCTTCTACGCAGACCTGCGATCCGTCATCGAAACTGCGCGACGACGCTGCATCCGCGCCATCGACGCCATACGCCTCACCCTCGAAGGTAGCCCGCTCCCCATCCCGCCGTGACAGCCGAAAGAGGGACGTGAGCAATTACGCCTACATTCACGCTAGAACCTTCAACTTCCATTCCCGCATCATTGATGAGTTGATTGACGAGATCCGACTGCTCTGAGAAAAAGGTGAGATGATAATTCTGGTAGTTTGAGCGGCGCTGCTACTCGCATTTGTCCCAAGCGCCGTCCAAGGAGCGGAGGCGATCGAGAAGTCGGGGACAACGCCTTACGTGACGCATTTCGTCTTCCGCCCCGTGCAAAGCCTCGAGGTCGCCGGGGTCGGCACCGCGACGCTTTTGGAGGCGGTGGGCACGACCCAGAACATGAAGGGCGAGAAGATGCTCGACAAGATGTCGGCGCGATGCGCGGCGCTGAACGTCAACTCGGGCGGCAAAAAATACATCGACGGCGCCTGCGCGCTGACCGACAAGGACGGGGATGTGATCTTCTCGACCTTCGACACGCGCGATCTCGACAAGTCACAGCCGCAAATGAGCTGCGGCACCCATGTCATCACCGGCGGAACCGGAAAGTACAAGGGGATCACGGGGCGTGAGCCGTTCGCCTGCGAGGCGATGCCTCAGCTCGCGGGCGCCGGCGGCTATTTCGCCCTGGACATCCCGCACAACACGACATGGGAGATCAAATGAGAAACTTTTGAGCCGAACTCGTAGCTGATGCTCTGAAGGGGCTTGTATTTATTGTAGAGAAGGGAAGAGCACTCGAGCCGAGTCCTGGTTATCCGGAGAATGTCGGCGAACGGGTGACTTCGTAGGTGGCGTTTCCGCCGACAATTTCCTCGGGAGGGACCTCATGAGCCTGAAACAATCGGTTGTCGGGATCCTTGTGGGCGCAGCGTTTATCGTTGCTGGTCTACTTATGCCGAGTGATGGCGTCGCCCAGGATGCTAAAGTGAAGACGGCGATGGACCTCTTGCGGTCGATGGCGGACAAACTAGGTCCGCCGAAGATCGAAGGGATGGATACTGTTGCCGGAAAACAAGTGCCTGCTATCTATTTTGGCTCAACAAAGATGAATAACAATTTCGATCTCGTTGACGAGGTCGTGAAGCAAGCGGGTGGAACAGCTACCATCTTTGTAAAGAGTGGTGACGACTACGT
Organism: uncultured Alphaproteobacteria bacterium; assembly: GCA_963758335.1. Taxonomy (GTDB): domain Bacteria; phylum Pseudomonadota; class Alphaproteobacteria; order Rhizobiales; family Beijerinckiaceae; genus Roseiarcus. The sequence goes on from CAVWVF010000008.1 coordinate 841,462, forward strand.
CCGCGTCGCCACGAACGTAAAAAAGGACGACGGTTCGCGAGCGACCGGAACCATTCTTGATCCAAAAGGAAAAGTGAAAGAACAACGAAGCCTTCTATGGAGAAGCTGACATCCTCGGCAAGCCTTATATTACGGGGTATGTGCCTATTCGAGACGCATCAAAAGGCATCATAGGGATATACTACGTCGGTTATTTGAAATAGATTTTGATGTGACCAGCAGTCGCCACCGGTGGGGTCGCGGTGCGATGGAGCACCGCGACCTCGACATAACAAATGAGTGGAACGTAACTAATGGGTGGATCGCACGCTTAGGGTCTTTTTGACCTCGCCGCGCCGTTGGGAAGGGCCGCCATTTGCGCGAAGTGGACGACCGGTGCCTACTAGCCCGCATTAGGGCGTGTGGGCATTCATCGGATAGCGATTGCTGATCCGACGAGGTGGATCATCGCGCTATAGCTTGCGTCGGTCTTCTCGTAGCGCGTTGCAATTCTGCGGAACTCCTTGAGCCTGCAGAAGAAATTTTCGATCAGATGGCGCCATTTGTACATCTCGAAGTCGCAATCGATCGGGTCCTTTCGATCCGCTTTGGGTGGAATGACGGCGATGGCGCCCCGGCGGTTGAGCTCTTCGGCTTCCTGACGACCGAGGCGAACGCGATCGTCGCGCCGGTTCATCCGAAGGCCATGCCGGTCATTCTGACGACGCCGGACGAAGTCGACCTGTGGCTCGGGGCCGAGCCCGCCGCCGACGCGCTCGCGCTGCAGCGGCCTCTTCCGGACGAGGCGCTCAGCATCGTGGCGAAGGGGGAGAAGGAGGACAGGGCTGGCGAGGCCTCGGCAGGGACAGTGACCTGATCTAACGCCTGCTGAGGCATCAGCGCTCGCCTTGCAACGCCAACATCAAGGCGATGAGGCGCGAAGAAGTCGACCCGTTGGCTTGGAGCCGAAACGGCCGCGCTGGAGCGCTTCCCGCGCCTCCGCCTCAAGACCGTCGATTCAGTTCCGCCAGTCAAAGCGGAACACTTGGACCTTTTCCGCAAAGCCCTTCAGCCGCCGCGCGCCAAGAGCCACGAAGCGCGCAGGATCCTCCTCGCAGAGCTCGCGGACGAGCCCTGAGACGACGATGCCGTCGGCTTCCGCCTCGCTGCATAGCCGAGACGCGAGCTGCACCGTCGCGCCGAACAGGTCGTTGCGGTCCTCGACAGGTTCGCCGGCATGGATGCCGATCCGAACGCTGAGGCTCTCCGACGCCTCGGCATTATAGCCGGCAAAGCGCCGCTGGATGTCGGCGGCGGCGCGCACTGCGCTTATCACCTTGTCGAACGCGGCCATGATGCCGTCGCCGGTATGCTTGACCTCGCGCCCTCCATGTGCTTCGAGCCCTCGCCGGACCAAGGCGTCATGCGCCCGCACCAGTTCGAGGGCGGCGGCGTCGCCGAGGCGCGCCGTCATTTCGGTCGAACCGACGATGTCGGTGAACATGACCGCGCGCAACCCGGGATCGACAGCCGGCGGGGGACCGCCTCCCGCCGCGCTCGGATCGCCGATGCGGCCGAGGAACGCCTCGACCGCAGCCAGATCCACCGGAATGATGGCGTTGGGGATCTCGCCATGCGCCTCACGATGAACTCGTTCGGCGGTCGCCGGGTCCGGCGCATGAACGAGGCAGAAGCCGGCGCCCCGTTCTTCGTCGAACCAATAGGCCATGTACCTCACGCCGTACCGGCCCTGGACTTCGAGGTCCTTGCTGTGCGCTTTGGCGACGTCCAGTTGCGTCATGCCGCGCATGTCGTGGCGGTCCATGAAGATCGGCACGCTCGGTTCTCCTCGCCCGCGTCAGGGCGCCGGGCGGATGTTCTGGTTCACATGGAACAGGTTCGCCGGGTCATATTTCTTCTTCAGGCTCGCGAGCCGGTCGTAGGCGCCGCCGTAGGCGGCCTTGACCCGCGCCTCGCCCTCGTCGTCCATCATGAAGTTCGCATAGGCACCCGGCAGATTGAACGGATGAACCGCCGCCCAATAGTCCTGCGCCCATTGCTTGAGCGCCGGCGCCGTGGCCGGATCCGGATCGGCCCCGAGGATCACCATCGACCACGCGGCGTCGCGGTAGCCCCACGCGGCCGCGTCCTTGTTCTGCCGATGGACCGCGCCGTCGACCGGATAGATGTGCATGCCGGACAGCACGCTGGGGACCTTCGCCGCATGCGTGAGGTGGGCGTCGATGGCGGCGTCCGGCAGGTCCTTCACGAAGTCGCCCTTCCAGTACATTTGCAGACCTTTCGGATACAGCGCGTCGAACATCGTCTGGATTACCGTGTAGGGCATCGGTTGGGCCCAGTCGATGATCGGCTTCGGCAGAGCCGCGCGGATCGCGTCGACGGCCTTCTCGCCCTCCGCAAGCGGCCCATTGTGCGACACGAGGAGAGCACATATCTTCTTCGACCAATGCTCCTTGGGGAAAGGATCGCCGGGCGGAACGACCTGAAGCCCGAGAAACACATAGAATTCCTCCGGGGCCTTCGGCTGGAACTGGCGGAACCATTTCATCACGGCGGGCGCGTCGGCGAGTTCGAAGATGATCGGCCCGCCATAAACCATGCTCACCGGGTTGGTTCGGAACAAGAAGCTGGTCACGACACCGAAGTTTCCGCCGCCACCGCGCAGAGCCCAGAACAAGTCGGCGTTCTCGGTCTCCGAGGCGGTGACGAAGCTACCGTCTGCTAGAACCACATCGGCCTCGATCAAGTTGTCCACGGCGAGGCCGTACTGGCGGCTGAGGTAACCGTGACCGCCGCTCAGCGTGAGCCCGGCGACGCCGGTGGTCGAAATGATCCCGAAGGGCACGGCCTGACCGAAGGCGTGGGTGGCATGGTCGACGTCGCCGGTGGTGCATCCCGGTCCCACTCTCACCGTCTTCTGCTTGGGGTCGACCCTGACGCCCTTCATCGTCGACAGGTCGATGACCAGGCCGTCGTTGACGCTGCCGAGACCCGGACCATTGTGCCCGCCGCCGCGAATGGCGATCGGGAGCCTGTTGTCCCGGCCGAAATTCACCGCCGCGATGACGTCGGCGACGTCGGCGCATCGCGCGATGAGCAGCGGCCGCTTGTCGATCATGGCGTTGTAGAGCTTTCGCGCCTCTTCGTATTCCGGATGGCCGCGCCCGATGACCGGGCCGCGAAGACTTTGTGCGAATCTAGCAATCGTCTCATCGTTCATCGTGCTACCTCCCTATTGCGACCGCTCCGGCGGCGCTCATAGCTCAATTGGACTATTCAATGAGCGCTGGCGATCCTGACCGTAAAGTATTGACAGTTGCGTTACGAAATTCTAGTATCGAATTGCGTGTGGGTACCCGCCTAATACTGAAGAACATCCTGTTCAACTTGAGCCTCACTCTCTTATAGAACTCGAAACAATTCATCGATGAAAGTGGCTACACCCCGCTCTCCCAACTGGGCGCGGCCTCGGAACTTTCGCTAAATTGGAGAAGCCGAGGTCCAAAAATGTGCCGCCTGTGCCAGCGAAGTTCAATCCGTATTTATACCCATTTGACCGCGTTTCAGAACATGATCAAACTCACAGCTTGCGGCGTTGTCGCTGACATCGCAGAAAGCTGAATCCCAACGGCGCTCGAACGAATTGCGACTGTCGCGGTAGGGACGCGCATTACTGCGCGCCCCCCTCACAGGTAGGGTCGGGGACTGGCGCGCCGGTTTAGGTCGAAGTTCGTGTTCCCTGTTGGCTCGCTCTTTCGTCTGCGAGTGTCACACCATCTCGACCATGCCGCGTTTCCAGCCCCCGCCTCGTCGAACGCAGCATGCGGATTTCCTCGCACTGCGCTCTCCCTGATTCCGCATCAAAGGAAGTGAAGTGCCCTGTTGGTCCTGAGTGATCAGTGAGATAGGCTGAGATTTGCGAATCAACGCCATCACCAACGAGGTGAGTGAGGGTGACACAGGGGCTCTTGCCGTTCCAGTACGAAAGCGAGGCGGGCGAGGCGGGACTGACCGGTCTTGCGGGGCTTCCCCTGTATTTGGGCTGTGGCGCGCGGCCGGACTGGAGCAATCGGTGGCGCGCCACGTGGCGATGAGCGGCAGCCAAGGCTGGAGCGATCGGCAGATGGTGTCGGGGCTGGTGTTGCTGAACCTTGCCGGGGGCGAGGGTCTCGACGATCTCGACCGGCTGGAGGCGGACGGCGGTCTGTGCCGGCTGGTGCGGGCGGCGGACACGGGCGCACTCGGCGGGAGCGGCGGGCCGAGGCGCGGCGCTGGCGGCGGCAGCGGTCGCGCACGCTGCCCTCGCCGCATGCGACGGGCCGCTGGCTTACGGGGTTTCACGATGCCGGCGAGGAGGCGCGGCGGGAAGCCGGACGGGCGTTCATCCCGGCGTCGAGCGAGGGCGTGGCGGGCCTGTGGCGGGTGAACGGCGATCTTCTGCAGGCGGTTCAGGCGCAGCATCCGGCGGCGCAGGCGACGCTCGACATGGACGCCACGCTCGTTGAGACGCACAAGCGGGCGGCGCTGTACTGCTACAAGCACAATTGCTCATGCCCCGCCGGCACGTTGCCGTCGCGGAACTCCGAATGGATCAGGCCCTGCTCGGCCCACCAGCTATTGAGCGGCTGATAGGCCTTGAAGTCGCGTTCTCGAAGAGGCGGCGCGCCTGCTTCCGGCCGGGGTGAGGAAGCTTTACCTGCGCTCGGATACGGCCGCCTATCAGCACGATCTTTTGAAGTATTGCGCCGAGGGCAAGAACCGGCGCTTCGGGGTGATCGAATTCGCCATCGGGGCGGACGTGACCGGGGAGTTCAGGCAGGCGGTGGCGCAACTGCCCGAGGCGGCCTGGCAGGCGCTCGATCGGATCGTCGATGGCGAGCGCTACGCCGCCGGCCAGCAATGGGCGGAAGTCGGCTACGTGCCGAACTGGGCGGGCATGAGCAAGACGGCGCCGGACTACCGCTTTCTGGCGATCCGCGAGCCGTTGGGTGAACTCGATCTCGGCGATGCCGAGCAATTGCCCTTCCCGACGATGAGCTTTCCGACGCTGGGCCGCTACAAGCTGTTCGGCCTCGTCACCAACCGCACGCTGGCGGGCGACGAACTGATCCGCTGGCAGCGCGAGCGCTGCGGCAAGAGCGAGGAAGCGCACGCCGTGATGAAGGACGATCTCGCCGGCGGGCGGCTGCCGAGCGGGCTGTTCGGGGCCAATGCGGCGTGGTGGGCGATCATGGTTCTCGCCCACAATCTCAACGCGATGATGAAGCGTCTGGTGCTCGGCGGCGATTGGGCGGCGCGGCGCATGAAGGCGATGCGGTTTCATCTGATCGCCCTGGCGGGCCGCGTCGTGCGCCACGCGCGCCGGCTGATCGTGCGACTTTCGGCAGGCGCTCTCGACCTGATCCGCGACGCGCGCGCCGCCATCCTTTCCCTGCAGCCGGCGCCGAGCGGATGATCGCCCGGCTTCTTCCGCCAGTCCTGCAAACGCCGCCGGGCTCGGCCGGCCACGGCGTAGCCGTGACCGCAGGATCGGGGCGGGACTCGTCAACGATGCAGGAGGGCGGTCGCCTACAACCATAGCGCGAGCATGCTCGTCTCGTACCCGCCTCGACCCGCGGCCGCGGCCGAAATCCGCCCGCTCCACCGCCCGTTTCGCCCGTGCTCACGAATTAGATGCGGGATTGTGGCTCTCCTGCTTGCTTCGCCCCAAGGCTTATGGGACCTATCCTGCCGGAGCGACTTTCGGGGCTGACCGCACCGCTCGGTAGCCGTTGAACAGCCCGAGCGTTTCGTACAGCCAGTCCCTACTCCACCGCGTCCAGCCGAAGCCCTGTCGTTTACGGGCTCGCAGCATATGGCGCCGGATCTTCTTTTCCACCCAGTCCTTCACGAAGCCGAAGCACTCGCTGGAATGTCCCGCCCTGAAGTAATTCACCCATCCGCGAAGCACCGGGTTGATCAGCTTGATGACTCGATCGACCGGCTGGGACTGGTGACGCCGGAACACGTCCTTGAGTTTCGCCAGCAGCGCCGTCCGCTTCTTGAGCTTGGGCGTGTAATGGGCACGCCATCTGCCCCGCAGGCTCAGGATCGGGGCGGGACTCGTCAACGATGCAGGAGGGCGGTCGCCTACAACCATAGCGCGAGCATGCTCGTCTCGTACCCGCCTCGACCCGCGGCCGCGGCCGAAATCCGCCCGCTCCACCGCCCGTTTCGCCCGTGCTCACGAATTAGATGCGGGATTGTGGCTACTCGGCACGGGGTTGTAACCCGCAATAATCCGTGCTTATCTGCAAGAATGGCGTCGCCTGGTACGTGGGCGCCGACGGTCGCGGCGGCCGGGCCGAAAGCGCTGCATCGCAACACTCGTCTCAAGCAAACGAACGTCGCGAATCGACGTAGAGCGGCCATTCCAGACCGGGACGGCGGAGGTCGCAGTGGTGGGAATTCCTGCCACTCGCGATGAACGTGAACGGCGACGTTCGCCCCTTTTATTCGCACCGGCCAACTGCTTGAAATCTGAACCTCGAAATCGGGGAGCGGGGTTCTTAATGTCTGCTCGAATCACCCTGGTCATTTCAACTCGAACTCGACCCATTCGACTGGTGAGGCCCCAACGTTTCGAACGGCCCTCGTCGTTCCAGCCGCCTGCCATACGAACAGTTCATGGTCGGGTTTTTCCGGTGCGATTTCCACAATATCTCCACCCTGCACCACAATTCGTACCCCAGGTGCGGTCTGTACGATAGCGGCGGCGGACTCGCCGGGCTGAAGCATTAGCCGCCAGCCGCGCACCCGCTCGTTATCCAGGACCGATGTGTAGGCCGGGACATCCGTCCTCGTCGAAGGAGAAAAGCGTCCCGGCTGTGAATTGAGAATCTCTATCCCCATGACATGGAACGAAGTTTGCCCCGCATTCGCGACCTGATGAATGAGCGGAGCCTTGCTGTATCCAGCGAACAGCACTTGCCCCGTCTTCAACGATAGCAGCCCCATGGGCTTGTCCAAAACCGTGGCCTCGAGGCGATCTGTCGCCTCTACGATCACTTGTGCAAAATCGATTGAGTGCCGATGATAGGCACCCACCTTGCCGGGTGGGATAAGAACGTTGAGAAATCTGACATAATCGTTTTCAAATACCTGGAAATGGAAAGGCGCACTCTCCACAGGCACCACGACTGGATCGGTTGCAGCGGCGGCAAACCTGGGTCCTAGCCCTACGCTCGTGAGCGTAGCACAACAACCGCAGAGAAATTGGCGTCGTCCCGTATCAGCTTTACCTCTCGGTTCCATTTCTTCCTCCCAATTTATTATCTCATCTTATTATTTCATCTTATTATCTCATCGCACGCATTCGCGTTTAGGCGTGTCAGATGTCTTGAATTTCGCGCCGTCACGGATTTCCATCGGCATTCCACCGAGCATTCATTCTGAATTCAATTCGTCCTCTGCTCCCCCTCCGGCAGCCCGGCCTTGCGCAGGCCTTCGACAATGGGCTGCAACTCGCGCTGATAAGTCGGATCATCCGAACTTTTTCTCACGGAATCTGCCCATTGCTGCACGGTGGAACCCGGCTCCAGCTTCAGCAGTTCGGCCACCGCCGCCCTCGCGTCCGCGTCGCGGCCTGTCCAGGCGTAGGCAGCGGCAAGGTAAGGATAAGCAAACTCCGTGGGTGACAAGGCGATCGACTTTCGACACCGTTCGATCGCCTGATCCCATTGCGCGAGATGCGCATGCAGCTTGCAGATCCACCATTCCCACGCCCACTGATGGTCGCCCCGCGGGCTCAGAAGCAAGGCCTTTTCGAGCCCTGAGAAGCCTTCGGCGGCGTGGCCGACAAACACCTTGAAGAAACCGGCTGCGGCGTTGGCCGTGGCGAGGTTCGGGTCGAAGGCGATCGCGGCCTCCTCCTCGGCGATCCCTGCGTCATATTGCTTCTTCGCAAATAAGGTCCTAGCCTTGGCGTCGTGGGCTAGGGCGTTTTCGGGTTCCGCCGAGAGCGCGTGCGAAGCCAATGCTTCGGCGCGGTCAGCGTCTTCGGCCGGATGGGCGCTCCAGCCCGATTGTACGTTAACGGTAAGCACTTTCGACAGGCCGATCAGCGCCTCCTCTTGCTGCGGGTCGATCCGCAATGCACGCTCGAAATCGTCGATGGCCTCGGCCCGGGTCGCTGGGGTTAACGGCCGCAAGTAATAGACCACCCATCCGCGCATCGCGAGGTCGGCCGCGTCGGGGTTCTTGGTGTGCTCGCGAATGGACCGCAGGCCCTCGGCTTTTATCAACTCGACGCCTAGCGTACTGGCGAGACGCGCGACGAACTCCACTTGCAATTCGCTCAGGCGGCTGCGTTCGCCGTCGAGCCGGTCGGCCCAGACATGTGCCCCGGTGTCCGTCGAGATGAGCTGAGCGTTGACGGTGATTTGTTCGCCGACGCGGCGCACGCTGCCTTCGAGAATGTAGCGAACGCTGAGTTCTTTGCCGATCTGCCTCGCGTCGATCGCCTTGCCCTTGTAAGTGAAGGCGGTGTCGCGGGCGATGACGAAGCTGGCGGCGATATGCGAGAGGTCGGTCGTCAGGTCGTCGGTGATCGCGTCGGCGAAATAGTCCTGCTCCTTGTCGCCGCTTAAATTCTCGAACGGCAGCACGACGATGGAAAGCCGCGGCGCGTTGGCGAGCTTATCGTCAACGGAAGCGGCTATGAAACGCGGCGCGTAGCCCGTACGCCAGGCAAAGGCGCCCGCGGCGAGAAGCAGGAGGGCAAGCGCCGCCGCCAGCGCAGGCCAGCGATGCAGAACGCCGCGCGTCCTCGCCCCGGCTTGGGGCGATTTTTGCGTCGCCGGCGCGCCCTGGCGCAGCAGAAAGGCGCGCACCGGCTCGGCGATGTTCTTGAGGCTTTGTGGCCCGAGGTCCGCCACCTGAAGCTCGAGCCGCGACTTGACCTGCCGGTAGGCGTCTTCCGACAGACAAATCCCACCCGGCTCGCAAATCCCTTCCAGCCTGGCTGCGACGTTCACGCCGTCGCCCATGAGGTCGCCGTCCGCTTCCTCGACAACGTCGCCAAGATGAACGCCGACGCGAAACTCGATGCGACGTTCGGGCGGCAACCCGGCGTTGCGCTCGACCATGCCAGTCTGCACCTCGAGGGCGCAACGCACCGCGTCCACGACGCTCTTGAACTCGATGATCGAGCCGTCGCCGGTGCGCTTGACGATGCGGCCGTGATGAACCGAGATCGTGGGGTCGATGAGATCGCTGCGGAGGGTTCTCAAGCGCGCGAGGATGCGATCCTCGTCCGCTCCGCGAGCCGGCTATACCCGACGACATCCGCAACCAGAATCGCCGCGAGCTTCCGGGTCTCGCTCATCGCGCCCCTCCGGCTGGCGGAAGATTCGCACAAAAACTATCGACCCAACCCGGGCCTACCCCTGGGGACAGAAAAGGTCAACACTGTTCGAATTGGCGCTTCGAGGATCGGCCGCTTCTGTGAAGGGTTTCGGACGCCGGCCTTGGCGCGGGCTTAGATGCAGGATGCAGGCTAGGGGCCGGCGTCCGAAAGCCTCCAAAGGAGGAAACCGCGGGTCGGAGAGGCGCTATGGGCGAGGGGCGCCGCCTATGGGGATTTGGCGATCGGTCGAGCGGCTGCGAGTGGTCTTGGCGGCGTGTTTTCGCGTTGGGCGAGAGCGGCGATCGCGTTCGGGACTGGCGGGTCAACGTCGGATGGCGGTTCCGCGGCGCGGAGGGAGGCGAGATTTGCCGCGACGATCGGCTTCGGCGCGACGGCGGACCGGCCGGCGCAAGATTTGGTCGGCGAGCAATAGTCTATGAGGGCGTTGATCGGGGCGGCGGTCATGACGAATCGATTCCGGCGGGTTCGGCCGTGAAGCTTCGGGGCTTGGCGCCGCGGGCGAACGTCTCGACGACGCGCATGCGTCCGCCGCAGCAGGGACAGACCTACGAGGCCTGGGTTGTAGGAGGTTCAGGGTCGGTCGCCTTGTCGCCCGCGCCGACGTCGCGGGAGGGCTGAGCCGTCCCGTCGCATGCCGCGATGAGGTCACGCAGGCGGAGGATGGCGCCGGCGCGTCCGGGGCTGGCGAAGAAGCCGTAGTGGCGGATGCGGTGGAAGCCGCTCGGCAGCACGTGCAGGAGGAACCTGCGGATGAACTCGGCGGCGTCGAGCGTCATCGGCTTGATCCAGGCTTTGCCAAGCGCCTTGCCGCGGGCGCGATAGTCCTTCCATTTGAAGGTGACGCCCTTGTCGTCGAGCCGGATCAGACGTGAATTGGAAATGGCGACGCGGTGGGTGTAGCGCGAAAGATAGGCGAGAACCGCTCGCGGTCCGGCGAACGGCCTCTTGGCGTAGATCACCCATTCGCAGCGGCGTAGTGGCGCAAGGACGGCGTCGAAGGCGCGCTTTTCGGCGAGCGGGGCGAGTTCTCCGAAGAAGGCAAGGCGCCCGGCTTGGTTGAGCGCCGCGAGCCCTTCGAGGAAGAGACGGCGGAAGAGACGCGACAGCACGCGCACGGGCACGAAGAAGCCGGGCCTGCAGGCGATCCAGCGCGACCCGTCCAGCGACAGGCCGCCGCCGGGAACGATGACGTGGACGTGCGGATGATGGGTCATCGCCGAGCCCCAGGTGTGGAGGACGGCGGTGAGGCCGATGCGCGCGCCCAGATGCTTGGGATCGGCGGCGATGGCTATGAGGGTCTCGGCGGCAGTCCTGAACAGGAGGTCGTAGACGACGGCCTTGTTCTGGAACGCGATCGCGCCGATCGCGGCCGGCAAGGTGAAGACGATGTGATAGTAGGGAACCGGCAGGAGTTCCGCCTCACGCTCGGCGAGCCATTGCCGCGCCGCCGCAGCCTGACACTTCGGGCAATGCCGGTTGCGGCAGGAATTGTAGGCGACGCGCGTGTGCGCGCAGTCCTCGCAGCGCTCGACATGGCCGCCGAGCGCCGAGGTCCGGCAGGTCTCGATCGCCGACATCACCTTCAACTGGGCGAGGCTGACGTGACCGGCGTTGGCCTTGCGCCATGCCGCCCCATGGGCGCGAAAGACGTCGGCGACCCCCGGGCTGTGACCTGGGGGCCGCGCCACGCGGCCGTGGTCAGGCGGGAGGCGATCGTCCCGCTATTAGGTTGAGGCCGAGCCGCTCCAGCGGGCTTTCGACGTCGCGGATGGTGCTGACGGCGACGCGGGTGTAGAGCGCCGTCGTCTCGAGCTTGGCGTGTCCGAGCAACACCTGGATCACGCGAATATCGACGTTCTGCTCGAGCAGATGCGTCGCGAAGCTGTGCCGCAAGGTATGGGGCGACACGCGCTTGGAGATGCCCGCCGCCTTCGCCGCGGCCTGCATGGCGCGGTTGATCTGACGCTCAGTCACAGGATTGATCGGGTTCTGGCCGGGAAAGAGCCAGACCGGCGGTCGCGCCGCATGCCACCATTGGCGCAAGAGCTCGAGCAGTTGCGGCGAGAGCATCACATATCGCTCTCGCTGTCCCTTGCCTCGCTCCACCCGCAGCGTCATGCGCTGACTGTCGATGTCGGGCACCTTCAGGTGCGCGACCTCGGACACCCGCAGTCCCGCGCCGTAGGCGACGCTGAGCGCGGCTTTGTACTTCAGGCTGGGGGCGGCTTCGATGAGGCGCGCCACCTCGTCTTGGCTCAGCACGACCGGCGCCTTGCGCGGCTGCTGCACCGGCGCCAGATGCCGGACGAGGTCGGGCTTTTCGAGCGTGATCTTGAAGAAGAACCGCAGCGCCGTGCAGGCCGAGTTGATGCTCGCCGGGCCGATATGCTGCTTGGCCAGATGCAATTGATATCGGCGAAGGTCCTCGGCCGACGCCTTATCGGGCGACCGGCCGAGGAAAGCCGTGAAGTTCCTCACGGCCCGAACGTAGTCCCTCTGGGTGTCTTCGGTGAACCGGCGCGCCGTCATATCGTCGATCATGCGCTGGCGCACTGGGCTGATGGGCTTGTCGGGCATCGCGAAACCTCCTGTCTCGCATGGGGTTGTGAACCCCACGATCCTGAGACAGGCCCGAGACCTCGCGTTGTCCTTCAGCTCTCGCCGTCCTCCAGCCCGGACCGGGCCGCACCTACCGCGCGAGCGGTTTAGTCCATTGTCGCGGCTCCGCGCGCTGCGCAGAATGACGGCTATGGCGCGGACTCCGGTCCTTCCCGAGGCGACCCCGGAAGGCGCGCTATCCGCCCATTCCTGCCGTTCGGCGAACAACCGCTATCACCATCTGCGACGTACCCTGACGGGTACCAAGCGTTTAAATTCTTACCTGAGGGATCATAGACAAGACGAGTCGAACATTGTCATTGAGGCGCGGGGCGATCAAGCTGCAGCCAAGAGATCGACGACGCGTTGGATGGCGGTGTCGGCGCGGTGATAGGCGGCTTCGAGCCGGCTGTCTGGACGGTGTTGCGGGTCCGGCCGGTGATGGAAGCGGCTGTTGGCGAGGGGGCCGCACAGGCGCTTGTGGAAGAAGAGGAAGAGGAGGGCGACTTGGACGCCCTTGGGTGAGAGCCGGTAGGCGTAGCGCGAGCCGTCGTGCTCGATCAGGCCGTGTCCCTTGAGCTTGCGCAAGTCGTAGCGGAGCTGGTTCAGGCGGTAGGTCTTCTCAGAGAGGTCGAAGGTGTCGAGGACGGCTTGATGGATCTGCCGGGCCGTCCAGCCGCCGATCTGAGGACCGCCATGCAGGAGGACCTCGAACAGGCGGATGATGCGCGGCTCGTGGATCTTGAGGCCGGGATAACGCACCGCGCCGATGGTGATCGGATGGGCGAGGCGCTGCAGCAGCGGGAAATCGACATGCACGTTGAGCCACTCGGCCTGGAAGCCGGCGAAGCGATCCGTGATCAGCTGGAAGGTGGTCCGCACCGCATCGAGATGGTCGAGCCCCTTAAGCAGGCCGAAGTCGGTGAGATTGTTGGAGACCAATTCGTTGCGCAGAAAGGTCAGGAACTTCTCATACTGTTTGAGGAAGCCGCTCTTGAAGTAGGCGCGGAAGACATGATGGCCGTGCTCGATCTGGTCGATGACCGTGGCCAGCTTGCCATGCATCCGGCGACTGACCCGCTTGCCGAAGATCGTGGCGATCTTGTCAGCGCTGAGCCGCCACAGGCCGAGTTCGCAGCTGCGCTCGAATAGCTTGTGGATGGGAAAGTGACGCCTGAAGTTGAAGTTGCGGCAGTACTCGATCTGGGAGATGGCGTAGAAGCGTGACAGGTTGAGCTTGGCGCGCTCCTTCTTTGAGAACTTCGGTCCGAGGATCAGGGTCCAGTAGTCGAGGCGCCGGCGAATGATCTCTGGGCTCAGCCGGTCGGCCGACGCCTTTGTTGTTGCCCTCGGACCGCATCAACAGCATTCCGCCGACCTGGAGCGAGTCGGCGTCTAGATTGCCGTCGAAGCTCGCGCCGACCATTTCAATGTTTCCCGTGACCCTCGCGCCGCGCAGAATCACCTTCTGGAAGCTGGCCTTGTTCTTGTCGTCGGACCGCATGAACAGCGATCCGCCAACCTGAAGGGAGTCGGCGGACAAATCGCCGGCGCAGGTCACGCCGGTCATATCTACAAATCCGGAGATTGCGGCGTCATCCAGGGTGAGGCCCGCCCCGGATATCGTCGCTCCCACTAAGTTCAAATTGCTCTCAGAATGAAAGGAGGACGCGTCCAGTGCGCCAATCGCTACCGAACCCTGAAGATTAACGACGCTCTCCGCGCGTATATTGCGGAGTGATATCGCGCCTTCGAATCGGCTATCCGTGAACCGAATTGGCCGATCGAGCTTCGCGAAGGCGAGATCCACGTCGCCGACGATCTTAGCGCCGCTGACGTCGACGCCCTTGTAAAGAACCGCATCGCGAAGCGGGGACCGAGCCAAAATGTCGACGAGAAAGGCCGCGGGGATGGTGCGGCACTTGTTTGGGTCTCGCCAAAAAGGCGCCGTCGTCGCGTCCAAGACGTTGACAGTCCCGACCGCAAGCGATCGACGGAATCCACAGCGGACGCCATTTGCGAAGGGCTGGTATGGCTCGGGCTCGACCGGGACGCCGAAGCGCGCGCCGCCGCTCAGCCCGCCCGGCAGTCTTGGAGAACCGCCCTGAGCTGCGCCTCCAACGGCCCCGCGCCCGGCACGTAGGAGGCGTCGATCGCCGCGGTGCCGATGGTGAAGGCGTCGGCGCCGGCGGCGCGGATGGCGGCGATGCGCTCGGCCGAATTGATCGAACCCGCGACGACGAGCGTGCCCCCGTCGCTGAGCCCGCGCCGGCAGGCGGCGACGAGGTCGAGCGGCTCGGCTTCGGTCGCCCGATAGGCGAGAAGGTCGACGCCGGCGCAGCCTTTTTGGGCGAAGGCGCGGCAATGCCCCTCCACCTCTGCCGCCGTGCCGCCGAGCCGCGTTGGATGGCCGAGCGGCTTGCCCGCGAACGGCAGATAGCGAACCGCGCTCGCCTTCAGGATACGCAACCCTTCGTCGGCCAGCACGCCGCCCATCAGCCAGTCGACGCCGAGATCGCGGGCAAGCGCGATCGAGCGCAATTCGTCCTCGCGCGTCGTCGAGACGACCTCCATCCACACAGATGCGCCGGCCTCGCGAATGGCGGCGGTCAGGCGCTCGAGAAGCGAGGGCTCGGCGCCGACGTCCTTGAAGCCGATGTGCCTGAGCTTGAGCGGCCGCGCGACCTCGATGAGGTCGAGCGCGTTCTCGACCGTCGCGTCGTTGCGGGTTAACATGAAGACGAAGTCCATGGCCGCCTCCCGCGCTTTTCGCCGATCGAACCTATCACCCCGGGTGAGACGAAGGGAATGCGATACGCCGCCGCAGCTTTGTCTCGCTTTTTTGTCTCGCTTTGTCGTGGCGCTGAGCGCCTGACCCACAAGCCTGTGTCCTCGTCCTGAGGCGCCGTGAAGCGGCCTCGAAGGACGTTCCAGGGTGCGCCGTTCGACGCCTCCTGGAGCATCCTTCGAGGCCTTTTGCGTACCGCAAAAGGCCTCAGGATGAAGAACTGCTTTTGAAACAGGCTTAAAGCTTTTCTGCCCGAGCTCCTCCTACTATGCGCCGGGCGCAGGCGCTCCCGCATCGATCTCACCGTCTCGGAAACTCGAGTCGGCGGCACGAACGGCGCCGGGCCTCATGCCGAACCGTCTCATAAAGGCTTTGCTTAGGGACCCTTCTGATTGATAGCCGACGCCGGCGGCGATCTCGGCGATCGGTTCGTCTGTGCCGCCCAAGCGCTGCCGCGCCAAATCCCACCGCAGACGCTCTACGACCTGCCGGAATTCCACGCGACGATTGGCGGCTTCTCCGCCGGCGACACGTTCGACCTCGGCGGTTTCGCCTATGAATCCGGCGAAACGTTGTCTTTCACCGAGGCCGCAAGCCTTGCCAGCGGAACCCTCAGTTTCGTCGACGGCGGCCTGTCGGCGCAGCTGACGTTGCTCGGAAGCTACGTCACCAGCGACTTCGCTTTGGCAGACGACAATTGCGGCGGCACCCTTGTCAGCATCCCGCAGACGAGCTAGCCAGGGACCGGAGCCGGCAAAGAATCCAGCGCCGCTCGTTGCGCCCGCCGTTCCGGCGACCGGCCGCCCAGCGGGGGGCAAAGCGGGACGAACCGCCAAATCAGCGCTCATTTTCGGTAGCTTACTCTTTTTGCTGGAACAAATGATGCACAAACAAGAGAGCTCCTGCTATGCTTCTATTTCGATCTCAATCCAGGGCCCGCCATCCGCAAAGGGACCGGTTGCCCGCCGAGGGGTGGTACGCGCGAGCGGCCCCGTTCGACCGGCCGCAGCCTGCGTGGAGGGCGGCGGGCGTATGGCGCGGGTGATGGTCGGCTCTTCGGGGACGCAGCCGCGAAGGGGACAGCCGGCAAAACGCGACGCGGCTCCGACGTCTCGCGAAAGTCGCAGGATTGCCCAAAGTATTGAAAAGGTTAAGTCGCAGCACAAAAGTTTCAGTGTCGAACCCAACCGTCGGAGCCGATGTTTCGGAGGTTGCTAAACGGAGTCGCAAGCCGCTGAAATCGTTCGTGACCTGCGTCAGATTGGCGCTGCTCCAAGACCTCGCGCCTCAGTTCCCGCCCCGTTGACCCGAGCGTGACCATGCCCCAGATCGTCACCCGCTTCGCCCCCTCCCCGACCGGGTTTTTGCACATCGGCGGCGCGCGCACGGCTCTGTTCAACTGGCTCTACGCCAAACACTTCGGCGGCACGTTCCTGCTGCGCATCGAGGACACCGACCGCGAGCGCTCGACCCAGGCCGCGGTCGACGCCATCCTCGACGGCCTCAGCTGGCTGGGGCTCCATTGGGACGGCGAGGCGATGAGCCAGTTCGAGCGCGCCTGGCGCCACCGCGAGGTGGTCGATCAGATGCTGGCGAGCGGCGCCGCCTACCGCTGCTACGCGAGCCAGGAGGAGCTCGAGGAGATGCGCCGGAAGGCGCGAGCCGAGGGCAAGCCCATGCGTTACGACGGCCGCTGGCGCGACCGCGACCCGTCCGAGGCGCCCCCCGGCGTCGCCCCGGTCATCCGGCTGCGCGCCCGGCAGGAGGGCGAGACCGTCATCGACGACAAGGTGCAAGGCAAGGTCGTCTTCGCCAACAAGGAGCTCGACGATCTCGTGCTCCTGCGCTCGGACGGCAACCCGACCTACATGCTCGCCGTCGTCGTCGACGACCACGACATGGGCGTGACCCACGTCATCCGCGGCGACGATCATCTGACCAACGCGGCGCGCCAGACGCAGATCTATCAGGCGCTCGGCTGGGACGTCCCGGTCTGGGCCCATATTCCGCTGATCCACGGGCCGGACGGCGCAAAACTCTCCAAGCGCCACGGCGCGCTCGGGGTCGACGCCTATCGCGCCATGGGCTACCTGCCCGCCGCCTTGCGGAACTACCTCGCGCGGCTCGGCTGGAGCCAGGGCGACAAGGAGTTCTTCACTGCCGACGAGCTCATCGCCGCCTTCGATCTGCCGGCGATCGGCCGCTCGCCCTCCCGCTTCGACTTCGCGAAGCTGGAGAACATGAACGGCCATTTCATGCGCGCCTCGAGCGACGACGAACTCTTTCGGGCGCTGATCGCGGCCCTGCCCTATCTGCCCGGCGGGCCGGAGGCGGCGCAGAGGCTCGATGAGCATAAGCGCGCGGAGCTTCGCGCCGCGATCCCGGGCTTGAAGGAGCGGGCCAAGACGCTGGTCGAGCTCTTGGAGGGCGCGGGGTTTTTGTTCGCGACGCGGCCTTTGCCGATCGACGAGAAGGCGGCCGACATCCTGGCCAAGGGCGGGCGCGCGCATCTCGCCGCGATGCTGCCGAGGCTGACGCAAGTCAGCGAGTGGTCAGGCCTGGCGCTCGAAGCCGTGGTACGCGCCTACGCCGAAGAGTCGGGGGCGAAGCTCGGCTCGGTCGCCCAGCCTCTGCGGGCGGCGCTTACCGGCCGTTCGACCTCGCCCGGCATCTTCGACGTGCTCACGGTGCTCGGGCGCGAGGAGAGCCTCGGGCGGATCGAGGACCAGGCCATGCCGTAGACGCGATCGCCGCGACCGGGGGGCGCGCTGACGCACTCTTGTCACGACTGCCGGGATGGGCGAGGCTGGCGAAAGGTCCGGCGATCATCGCCCGACCTTTGGTCATGCGCGGGGCTGGAGGTTCCGCTCCGGCGCCTGGGAGCGTTGCCATGCGCGGCGATCAGCAAGTCCTAGAATATCTGAACAAAGCCCTGCGCCACGAGCTCGCGGCGGTCAACCAATACTGGCTGCACTACCGGATTCTCGACAATTGGGGCTACAAAGGCTTCGCGAAGACGTGGCGCGAGGAATCGATCGAAGAAATGCGGCACGCGGACAAGCTGGTCGCCCGCATTCTCTTCCTGGAGGGCCAGCCGAACATGCAGTCACTCGATCAGTTGCGGATCGGGAGAGGCGTGAAGGAAATCATCGAATGCGATCTCGCGGCGGAACAGGGCGCCCGCACACTCTACCTCGAGGCGGCGCGCTATTGCGACACGGCCAACGATCGCGTCTCCAAGAATCTCTTCGAGGAGCTCACGAGCGACGAAGAAAAACACATCGACTTCCTCGAGGCCCAGCTCACGCTGATCGACCACCTCGGCGTGCAACTCTATTCGCAGAAGCATGTCGGCGAACTGGAGTGAGCCAGGCATTTGAAGTCTCGCGCCCCAGTCTGCGTGACGCGGCCCTCATTCAGGCTTCGCGGCGTCGGGACCGGCCGATTGCGGCCGCGCCGAGGCCCACAAAAGCGTCGGGCCGGGGCGACAATGCCAGCCTCGGCCCGAACTTTCAGAGAGACGTAAACCCGCGTCGGTAACGTCTTGGAGGTTTCGCTCAATCTGACGAGGAGACCATCGCAGATCCCAGCGTCCGCATATTGATGTGGATCAAAGTTCGCGGTCGCGCCATTGCTCTTTTTTCAGGCCCGCGCGAGTCGCGCAATCCGGGCGGCCATTGCCATGCGGCTTGCTCCGCTTCGAGCTCTCGCGAAACGCTGACGCTCCATGGGACCGGTCGAAGGGCTGCCGAGCGCGGCGGAAGCTCCGCTTATTCCTGCGGCAGCGCGAGCGGCTCGGCCGGGACGGCCGAGGCGAGCGGGCCAGGGCCGGCGCCGTCGCGCTGGTAGATGTCGGGGCGGAACTGCACAATTCCGTCGGGCGTCGCCCAGGCGGTGATGTAGACCCAGTAGACATTGACCGGCTGTGTCAGCTTCACGTCGATGCGCTGGCCCGAGCGGATCACCTCGTCGATCTGATCGCGGCCCCAGCCGGGATTGTCCTTGAGGAGCCAGGCGACGTAGTCGCGCACGTCCTGCACGCGCACGCAGCCCGACGAGACAAAACGGAAATCGTCGCCGAAAATGCCCTTCTCCGGCGTATCGTGCATGTAGACGCCGTAGGGGTTCGGGATATTGATCCGGACGAAGCCGAGTGAGTTCAGATCCGCCCCCGTGTCCTGACGATATTTGTAGTGCGTCGCCTCGTCGGTGTTCCAGTTGATCGACGAGGGCGAGACCTCCTGCCCTTCCTTGTCGAACACGCGGATCTTCTCTTCGGTCAGATAGTTCGGATCCGCCTTCATTTTCGGGATCAGGTCTTTCTTGATCAGCGAAGGCGGCACGGTCCAGAACGGATTGAAATTGATCTCGGTCGCGCGCGTCTCCATGATCGGCGACTGGCGGTCGATCTTGCCGACGCCCGCGGCATGGTGGGAATAGACGACGACGCCCTCGACCGTCTCGACCGAGGCGGCCGGAATATTGACGACGACGAAGCGGGACCCAAGATCACCCGAAAAGGCTTTCAGCCGCACGATGTTGGTTTCGAGCTGCTGCAGGCGCGTCGCGGCGGGCAGGTTGAGCTCCGTATACACTTCCCCGTTGACGACGCCGCTCTGGCTGAGTCCGTGGCGGGCCTGGAAGCGCTTCACCGCCGCCTCAACGAAGGAATCGTACACCGGCCCGGCGCCTGCGATCGGATCGAGGTCGCCCGACGCGACGAGCCGGTCGCGCAGCGCTAGCACCCGCGGGCCCTTCGAGCCGATTTTCAGCGGAGCGCCGGCCGGCAATTGGCCCCAGCCGCCTTTGGTGACGATGTCCAAGTATTTCTGGATCGCGGCTTCCGTCGCGCTGACCGTGGCGGGCGACAGGATCGGAGTCGAACTCGCGCCCGACCGCCATTTGCGGAGAGGCCTCGTAGCTCTGCGGCCATTCCGCCTGGTCGTCGCCGTTGCCGGCGGCGATCGCGGCGACCGGCGTGGCGCCCGCGAAGGTCAAGGCCGCGAGCGCGGCCGCGCCGAGAAGAGCGCGGCGGGAGGGCCGCGAGACGAAAATGTCAGCCATCGAACTCAAAACTCCCCAGGACCGGATTGCACCCCGCCCGTCGATCGGCGTCCCCGCCCTGCATGCGCTTCCGGCGCGCCTTCGCCCCGCCTTGTCGTGGGCAAACAACCCTGTTCGCCGGCCACCATAGGATCCAGTCGGGCGTTTTTATGGCCGCTCACAACCCCAAACGCAATCGGGGCGCCCATTGACGGACGCCCCGCATCGGTGAGGTCGCTTTGGGTTAACAAACCGTTGTCAGAGCCGATACTTGATCTGGTCGGTCCAGTAGCGCTCGAGACGCTGCAATGAGAGGTTGACGCGGGCGAGATCTTCGCAGGCGATGCCGCCGATCTGCTCGACCGTGCGGACGTGCTTCTCATACACGCCGGCGACGATGCGGTGAATTTCCTTACCCCTCTCGGTCAGGCTGATGCGAACCGAGCGGCGGTCGATGCGCGAACGGGAATGATGGAGAAAGCCCAGTTCGACCAGCTTCTTCACATTGTAGGAGACGTTCGACCCAAGGTAGTAGCCCCGGGTCCGCAGCTCGCCCGCAGTCAGCTCCTTGTCGCCGATGTTATAGAGCAGAAGCGCCTGCACGGAGTTGACGTCGGAACGGCCGCGCCGGTCGAATTCGTCCTTTACGACGTCGAGCAGCCGGCGGTGAAGCCGCTCGACCATGGTCAGTGTCTCCAGGTAAACGTTGGCGACACGAAGTTCAGGGTCCGCGCGAAGGGCGACATTCTAAGTCTTGATTACGTTCAACATAGCACACTCGCCTGTTCGTCTCTCCGTGGCCGAGCTCTTGTTCGGTCCGCTGATGGAGTGAATCGTAGCCGCCGGGCGTGAAGACGAGCCTAAAATTCAAGATGAATCGTTGGTTTTCTGCGTCTGGTAAACATCCATTAAATCACAGACTTTGTTTACGTTGACGATGCGGAAACCAGCCGTGCGCAAGGACCTTCCCAGGTTGTCTAGCGGGTCGAAATCCGGCGGCATTGATCATCCGCTAGGGAATTCCTTCGCGGCAAGAGGGCCAGTTGCACGAGCCGCTCCAATTGTTGACCGGGCGCCCGTTCTCTGGGCCGCAACCGAAACCATTCGGGCGGGGTGGTGAACAAGACCCATATTTGGCGCGATTTGTCGGCGATGTCGTCGCAGCCGCCGAACACGGCATGGGCGAGCCCGCGGACCCGCAGATACTCCCGCATGTTTCAGCCGGGTTGAATGCGGCCGTAGGGCGACAATTGTTAGCGGCGAGATTATGGCTGCAACGCTGAGACAGGCGGCGTCGCCGCCTTTGGGGGGACGCGGGTCCGTCGAGCCGACCAGGAACCGATGTCGTTCGTCGAAGGCTGGGCCGATAGGACAGAATCTCTATCCTTTCTGGGCAGCCTTTTCGGGCGCCGACGAAGCCCGTTTTCGAAGCCCTCGGCGCGCTTCCGCCATCCGGAATCGCTCTTGCCTCACATGGGGTGTTTCGGGTCAAGCTCATTCGTTTGCGCCGGCCGCTGGCGTGTCACCCGCGAAGCGGGGCGAAGCGCAGCGGAGCAGGGAGCGAAGCGACCTTGACGCGCCAGCGGCCGGATACACTGTCACGAGCGAGCGCGCCCTTGCGCGCTCTTGGCTGCCTCTGTGGTCTTTGCCGCGCTCATTCATTTTGGCATTGCGCATCTCCTTGGCGTTTGGATCCGAAGCGTGAGCCCGTCTTTCGCATGCAGCCTTGACGGCCGCATCACCTCACATCCGGTCGAGCTTGTCGGGGCTCGCACCATAATCCCTCATGCTCGAGGGCGTCGGGCTCGGGTTGGCGGGGACCATCCTGTTAAACGGCGTGTTTCAGCCAGGCAAAGCCGCGGTCACCGCCCGCCCGGATCCGGCGAAGCCGTCGCGTTCGGCTTCGCTGGAATGGGGTTGAGTCATTAAGCCATCGTTGGAGCGTCGGCGTAGGATTGAGCCATCGGGTCAGGCCGCCTTGAACACCGCGCCCTCGGGAACGACGCCTTGGGTGACATAGCGCCACAAGGCGACGAGCAGTTTGCGGGCCAGCGCCACGATGGCGATCCGGCGGACCCGTCCCTTCGCGGCGCCGACCCGCGCCCGAAACCAGCGGCTCAACGCCGAGTCCGGCTGGTGACGCAGCCAGAACCAGGCCAGCTCGATCATGGTCTTGCGCAGGCGGCGGTTGCCCGACTTCGAGATGCCCTGATCCCGTTCGACGCCGCCGCTCTGCCAGGGGCTGGGCGCCAATCCGCCGTAAGCCGCCACCTGGCGGCGGTTGGCGAAGCTGCGGAACAACGATTCCAGCCAGAGGAGCGAGGCGAACTCGGGGCCCAAGCCCTTGAGCTCGAGGAGCCGGGCGGCGGGGTTGGTGCGCTCCTCGGCTTCCGTGCGGATGAGCGCGTCGCGGGCCCGTTCGACCGCAGCCAGTTGCGTCGTCGCCAGCGCGATCCGATCGAGCTCCCGGCGTATTTCCGCCTTCAGCAGCGGCGGCAGCTCGCGGCCGTCGCCGGTTCGCAGCGCCTCGAGCCGCTCAAAACGATCGCGCCGAAGCGCCGAGTAGGTGGGGATGTCGCCATCCCCACCCCTCACAGGTAGGGTCGGGGACTGGCGCGCCGGTTTAGGCCGAAGTTTGTGTTCCCTGTTGGCTCGCTCTTTCGTCTGCGAGTGTCACACCATCTCGGCCGTGCCACGTTTCCAGCCCCCGCCTCGTCGAACGCAGCATGCGGATTTCCCGCACTGCGCTCTCCTGTTTGCTTCGCCTCAAGGATTATGGGGCCTATCCTGCCGGAGCGGCTTTCGGCGCTGGTCGAACCACTCGGTAGCCATTGAACAGCTTCAGAGTTTGGTACAGCCATCCCCTACTCCACCGCGCCCAGCCGAAGCCCTGTCGGTTCCGGGCTCGCACATGGACGTACAATCCCCGGAACTTCCAGGACGTCTCGGCCTTCGCCTTGACGTATATTCTCCGCCTCAGGTCCTGCAATTCGATGGACGCATTTGTCATCTCGTCCTTGCCTTCCTTGTGGTCGGAGACTTTACAAACAGCAGGGCTCCTTCGCTCCGCGGGCGTTACCCCGCCTCACCGCTACTACGAACCCATCCGTCACCCTCTCGCCTTCGATCGACTTCCCGGTTGAGCCGGTTATACGATCGACCCTGCTCCGGCGATTTCGCGCCGGGACGAGGAAGGCTTCTCCAGTTGCTCGGCATGTCCTTGCCACCGTGCTGTCGCTTCCACCCCGCCGAAGTGAAGGAGCCGCATCGGTCAGATTTCGGCTCCCCATGCAGCCTTCGCCCTCCGGGTGAGGACTCGGCCTTCGGGGCTACGCACTTTCGAGGCCACTTTTGCGTTCACTGTCGTTACGGCCCGGTGACTCGTCGTCTTCCCGAGGGAGACGTTGTCGATAGGCTTCAGAGTCTTGGTTTCCCGCCACCCTGCTATCCAAACTACGGGGCTTCTGACTCTTGCCCCGGCAGGCCTTTCTCCTGCTGAACATGCCAGCCTTCGCTGGACACACTCCCGGACGTGCAGCTTTCCCGCATCCGGTTCTTCACGGAAGAGTTTCGCTCGCGTTGGCGTAGAGGACGCCGTCCGTGACTCGCCTGTCGAGAAGCGCACGGAGGTGATGATGTCCCCGCCGTCGTCCTCGCCAGTTCGGCTATCCGTTGTCGTTTCGTGGACAGGTTCGCGGAGCCCAAGGTCTCCTCCCGTGTTTCCCGGCAACGGCTCTCATCCCGTGGCGCCCCCCTTCCCTCGCGCGGGTCCCGGTGAGCCCAGTTCCCCGCGGTCAGCGGTACTATGAAGGCGCTACGACTTCCCGCCTGCGCGTCCCCGGTCGCTTATCTGTTTCGCTTCCGGGGTCCGCGCGATCCTCCGCTTTTCGTGCTCGCCTTGGCGGCGCTCCCGGATGGTTGGAGGACCCAGCCGGGCCAGGGCATTTGGTCAGCCGGCCGCCCATTTGCCGGCACACTCTCACTCGGACGCAGGCGGGATCTCACAGGTTCCCAGGCGATCCGTCCCATGCCTTTGCCCCGGTCCAAGACCCCGGCCGGACCGACGATCCTCACCCTGACGGTGTCGTCGATGCTGCCCCCGCTCAACCCACAGCGAAGGCCCCAGCGATAGAAATTTCGAGGCTACTCACGCGGCTTCAGCACCTGCTGCCTACGCTTCACGACGGGCGTCGCCGCACGCCATGCAAGGCTCGCTTCCGGCTGGTTGGCTGACCTTTGCCGGGAGGGAGTTGAACCCTCTGGATCGCGATGAAAGGTTTCAGAACTTCATGTTCATTCTCCTCTCCTGAGCTTTCCCTGTCGCAAGGGTTGTAATCCCGGATGCCTTGGCCGCTGAGCAGGCCCCTGACCCGATTGGTGTGCTGAATGCGTTCCTTGAGCAGCGTGCCGCGCTCGCGGGTCAGCCGCCGGCGATCCTCTTCTTCCGGGCTCGGCGCGCGAACCATGGAGCAGACCCGCCGCTCGCCGCGAGCCCACGCCATCAGCGTCCGCAACAGCGTCTCGCCGTCGATCGCATCGGTCTTGGCTCGCCGATGCCGCCGGTTGACCGCAATCGAAGCCGCATCGACCACGTGGCTCTCGATCCCCTCGGCGAGCAGCAGGCGATGGATCCAAAATCCGTCCAATCCCGCCTCCTGAATGACGATCGCTCTGATCGGCACGCCATAGCGCTGCTCGGCCTTCGCCCTCGACCGCGAAAGAAGGTCGAGCAGGCCGGCGCCGTCCCCACCCTCGACCACATGCCTGGAAAATTTCTCGCTGCCCGGACTGTTGATCGTCACAACCCATTTCGATTTGCTCAATTCGAGCGAGGCGAACAGCGTGATATCATTCGCGCGGGCGGTGGTCGCGACAACGGTCGCGGAGGTGATTAAATGCATCGGTTGCCTCCATGCTGGTGTGGAAGATCAGCCTACCAAGGGTCCGGCCGCCGTCCACCCGCATAGGATCTGTTATACCCCGACTCATTGAGAAGCCGAGAAACTCCTTGACGTTGCGGACGAACAGGATTCGTCTGGGGATGTGATTCGCGGCGGATTTCTCTCAGTCTGACGACCGGCGGGCCCTAACCGGGCTTGCTCGGGATGGACTTGCGGAGCATCGCGTGGCCCGCCGAGCCAACGCCGTCGTCCTTCTCGACCAGGGCTGGAGCTGCGAGCGGGTCGCGGCGGCGTTGTTGCTGGACGACGACACGGTTCGCGATTGGCATCGGGCCTATGAGCGAGGTGGCGTCGAGGGGCTGAAGAGCTTTGGCCACGAAGGCGGCAGCAGCCTCCTCACCGACGAGCAGGCAATTGCTCTGGGCAATTGGATCGATGCTCATTGCCCCCGCAGCACCCGGAAGATAGGGGCTTGGCTAAAGCGCTCATTTGGGCTGAGCTATAGCCATTCGGGGCTGATCGCGTTGCTGCATCGCTTGGGCTTTGACTACCGCAAGCCGGAACGGGTGCCGCGCGCCCTCGACGACGCCAAGCAGCAAGCCTTCATCGACGAATACGAGAACCTGCTCAACACGATGGGCGTCGATGAGGCCGTCGTCTTCGTCGATGCGGTTCATCCGACCCATCAGGTGAGGCCGGCTGGCTGCTGGGCCCGCAAGGACGTCGCCCTCGCGGTGGAGCAGACGACGGGCCGTGACCGGCTGAACATCCACGGCGCCATCAATCTCGAAACCGGCCAGACGCAGATTCTCGCGGTCGAGAAGGTCAACGCGCTGAGCTTCATCAAGCTATTGGGCGAGATCGAGGGCACGCATACCGCGATGCGCCTCATCCACGTCTTCGTCGACAACGCCAGCTATCACAAGGCTGACCTCGTCAAAGAATGGCTTGCGGCGGCCGGGCGCAAAATCGTGCTGCACTTCCTTCCGCCTTATTGTCCCCATCTCGATCCCATCGAACGGTTGTGGGGCTTGATGCACGAAAACGTCACCCACAACCGGGATTACAAGACCTTCAACGAATTCCGCCGGGAGATCATAAAATTCCTCCGGCATACCGTGCCCAAACGCTGGAAACGGTTCTGCGACCGAATCAGCGACAATTTCCGCGTGATCCACCGCGCCGATTTTCGGGTTATCGCTTAGCCGGCGTATATCGTCGAAACGCCGCCTGTTATTGCCCTGATTAGCGCAAAATCGCTCCCTGTTCCGCTCCTGTTATTGCGCCTGATCCCGGCTCGCAGTATCTTCGCGTAACCCTCGCAATCAAATCAACCGTTTTTTATGCCGAGAAGCGCGGCCGAAAGGGCACGCTTCCTCCTGTTTTCAGCCTGTTAAACAGGGGAATCGCCCTGTTCGGCAGCCGACCCGGTGCGCCGTTCTGATCGCCAAAAAATGGGGCGTGCGACCGGCCGCACGCTCCCCGCGAGGGTTAAGAAATGGCGCCGTCATTGCTCAACCTCCGATCCTTCGAACGGAGCGTCGCCAGAGCCGAGTCGACTTGGAATCATCC
Source organism: uncultured Alphaproteobacteria bacterium (assembly GCA_963758335.1). Taxonomy (GTDB): domain Bacteria; phylum Pseudomonadota; class Alphaproteobacteria; order Rhizobiales; family Beijerinckiaceae; genus Roseiarcus. The sequence continues at coordinate 867,770 of CAVWVF010000008.1, forward strand.
CGCTCTAGTCGCGCGCGCGCACTGCCCGCCAGCTCAGCAGAAAGTAGCCGCCCATGAGGGCGACGTTGAGCAACGCGCCGAAATAGCCGATCGCCGCCGCGCCGGGGCCCAAAAACGGTGAAACCACTTCGACCACCGCGCAGAGAAGCCAGATCGCCCCGCCCCAGGGCGCCGCCAGCCACAATCCGACGGCCGCCAGGAGATCGAAGCAGGCGAAGGTTACGATGGTCGCCTGGAGCGGCAGCGCCATTGCGGCGAAGTCGCCAAGGCCGGGAAAAGCGCCGAGAATGATCGCCCAGTTGAACAGACCCTTGCCGACCCAGACCCAGGCCAGCGTGCGCACGTACCACAGGAGGGCGGTTCCCCAGCCGACCGTCTGGAGGGCCGAGAGGGGCGAGCCGTCCACCGGCTTGGGAGACCGGTCGACCAGTTCCACCGCGCCGTCGCGCGTCTGGCGCATCAGGTATTTCATACCCTCCGGTCCGCAAACCCCAGTTCGTCGTCGCCGATCGGCGCGAAATAGGCGTCGACCTCCGCCGCCGTCGGCGGCGCGCTCCATTGCGGACGATTGTCCTTGTCGACGATGACGGCGCGCACGCCTTCATAGAAGTCGCGGCCGCGACAGAGGCGCGATACGATCCGGTACTCGATGCGCAAGGCTTCGTCGAAATCGACCGACGGCCCGACCGCCATCTGCCTCAGCGCGATCGCCTGGCTCGTCGGCGACTTGTCGAGCATCGCCGCGCGGGCCGGCCCGGCGAAGGCGAAGCCCTTGCGCTCCGCCTCGGCGAGCGCGGCCAGGATCGCATTTCGGCTGTCGAGCGAGAAGCAGGCGTCAACGCCGTCCGCTTCGTTCATCAGCACCGATAGCGGAGGAGCTTTGCCGAAACGGCCGATCGTCGCCTCGACCGGCGCGTCGCCTTCCAACGCCTGAGCCAGGCCGGCGAAGGCGGCGTTCGGAACGAAGGCGTCCGCCAGGCCGAACGCGAGCGCGTCGCCGGCGTCGGCTCGAAGGCCGGTGAGTGCGAAATAAACTCCGGCATGATGGGCGAGCCGGGGCAGGAAAAACGTTCCCCCGACGTCGGGGAAAAAGCCGATGCCGACCTCGGGCATGGCGAAAACGAAACGTTCGCCCGCAACGCGGTGCGACGCGTTGATCGAGACGCCGACGCCCCCGCCCATCACGATGCCGTCGATCAGCGCGACGACGGGCTTCGGATAGGTCCTGATGCGTCGATTGAGCTGATATTCCTGGCGCCAGAAGGTGAGTTGCCCAGCGTGGTCGCCGGCGCGGCCGAGGTCGTAGAGATGACGGATGTCGCCGCCGGCGCAGAACGCCTTCTGGCCCGCGCCGCGGATGACGATCCGGGCGACGCTCGGATCGCTCTCCCACGCGTCAAGCGCGGCCGCGATCCGCCGCACCATCGTCAGGGTCAGCGCATTGAGCGCCTTCGGCCGGTTCAGGACGATAACGCCGGCGGCGCCGCGCCGCTCGATCGCCGCTTCAGCGACGGACGCGCCGGTCACGCCGGCGCGACCTCCGACAACACCGCGTCGATCGCCTTGGCGACCTCGTCGATCGACGCCATGCCGTCAACCAGATGCAGGAGGCCGCGCTCACGATAGAACGGCGTCACCGCTGCGGTGTCCCGTTCGTAAGCCGCGAGACGCGACTTGAACACTTCGGGATCGTCGTCCTTGCGCACCGTCTGGCCGGCGGCTTTCGCCTCGGCGGCGCGGTTGACGATACGGTTGACGAGCTTTTCCGCGTCGACCGTCAGTTCGATCGCCGCGTTTAGCTTGAGGTCTTTGGCGGCGAGCATCGCCTCCAGGTCTTCGGCCTGTTTCACCGTGCGCGGAAAGCCGTCGAGAATGAAACCCTTCATGGCGTCCGGCTGGCTGATGCGCTCGTTGATGATTCCGACGACGATCTCGTCCGACACCAGCCCGCCCAATTCCATCACCGCCTTGGCCTTGAGGCCGATTGGCGTTCCGGCTGCGACGGCGGCGCGCAGCATGTCGCCGGTCGACAATTGCGGAATGCCCAGATTGCGAACCAGACGCGCAGCCTGCGTGCCCTTCCCCGCGCCCGGCGGCCCCAGCAGGATCAGTCTCATCGCTTCCGTCCCTTCAGCCTCGCCCTGCGGATCAGACTTTCATATTGCTGCGCCTGCAGGTGCCCGTGAATCTGCGCGACCGTGTCCATCGTCACATTGACCACGATCAATAGCGAAGTGCCGCCGAAATAGAAAGGCAGGGCCGCATAGGAGATAAGCCATTCCGGCAGCAGGCAGATCAGCGACAGATAGCCTGCGCCGAGCACGGTGATCCGCGTCAGGACGTAGTCGATGAACTGCGCCGTCCGCTCGCCCGGCCGCACGCCGGGGATGAAGCCGCCGTGCTTCTTCAGGTTGTCGGCGGTGTCGGCCGGATTGAAGACAGTCGCTGTGTAGAAGAAGGCGAAGAACACGATCAAGGCGACGTACAGGATGAGGTAGACCGCACTGCCCCGCCCGAGCAGGGCCGAGATCGTCGAGAGGATTCCGGAGCTCGCGCTCCCCTGGGTGAAATTCGCCACCGTCGTCGGCAGGAGCAGCAACGAGGAGGCGAAAATCGGCGGGATGACGCCCGAAGTGTTGAGCTTCAGCGGCAGGAACGAACTCTGCCCCTCGTACATCTTGTTGCCGACCTGGCGTCGTGGATAGGTGATCGGAACGCGCCGCTGGGCGCGCTCCATGAACACGATGAAGGCGACGACGACGAACACCATGACGATGACGGCGAGCACCAGGCCGGTCGAAATCGACCCCTGCCTGCCGAGCTCGAACAACTGAACGATCGCCTGCGGCAACCGCGCGACAATGCCGGCGAAGATGATGAGCGAGGAGCCGTTGCCGACGCCGCGCGAGGTGATCTGCTCGCCGAGCCAGACGAGGAACATCGTCCCGCCGGTCAGCGTCACGACCGTCGAGATTATGAACAGAAGGCCCGGATTGCTGACAACGCCCGCGCGTCCCTCGAGGCCGATCGCGATGCCGTAGGCCTGGAACATCGCCAGCAAGACGGTGAGATACCGCGTGTACTGGTTGAGGACCTTGCGGCCCTGCTCGCCCTCCTTCTTGATCGCCTCGAGCGAGGGCATCACCGAGCTCAGGAGCTGGATGATGATCGAAGCGGAGATATAGGGCATGATATTCAGGGCGAACACCGCCATGCGCTGCACGGCGCCGCCCGAGAACATATTGAACATGTCGAGCACGCCCTGCTTCTGCCCGAGGAACGCGGTCTGAAACGCCTGCGAGTCGATGCCCGGCAGCGGGATGTAAGTGCCGAGACGATAGATGACGAGCGCGCCGAGGGTGAACCAGATGCGCTTCTTCAGCTCGTCGGCCTTGGCGAAGGCGGACCAGTTGATATTGGCTGCGAGCTGTTCGGCGGCCGACGCCATGGTTCGCTCCGATCGGCGCTTCCCAGGGGAAGCGCGGATGTTCACAAAGCTCGTTCTCGCCGCGCTTCTTCAACGCGGCGAGAACGCCCCTATCATATGATCTCTGCGCGCGCCATCGCGACCCCTGAGGGCGCGATCACGAAGCGGCGGGGGCCGCTTTTTCCCGCAGGGTCTTGAGGGCGCCGCCGGCCTTCTCGATCGCCGCGGCCCCGCTCTTCGAGGCCGCGGCGACCTCGAAGCTCGCCTTGGCCGTCAACTCGCCCGAACCCAGGATCTTGACGCCGTCGCGCGGATGCGTGACGACGCCGGCCTTCATAAGGCTTTCGACCGTGACTGGTTCGTCGACGCTGAGCTTGCCCACGTCGATCGCGCTCTGGATCCGGCCGAGATTGACCTCGTTGTAGACGAGCCGCGACGGCGGGGTGAAGCCGCGCTTCGGCAGGCGGCGATGCAGCGGCATCTGCCCTCCCTCGAAGCCCTTGATGCGTACGCCCGAGCGCGCGGTCTGGCCCTTGCCGCCGCGTCCCGACTGCTTGCCCTTGCCCGAGCCGATCCCGCGCCCGACGCGCATGCGCGCCTTGGACGAGCCGGGGTTGTCTTTGATCTCGTTGAGTTTCATGGCGCGATCTCTACTTCCCGTCGACGACGCGCACGAGGTGCGCGACCTTCGCGATCATGCCGCGGTTGGCGGGCGTGTCGGCCACGCTCGAGCGGCGGCCGATCCGGTTGAGGCCGAGACCTTTCAGGGTTTCGCGCTGCGGCCCCGGGCGACCGATGGCGCTCCCGGTCTGCACCAGCGTGATGGTCTTGTCCGTGCTCATGGCTCTCGGTCCGCCTCAGGAATCGGTGGCGTCGGGCTCGACGCCCTGGCGGCGCGACTGCAGGGTCGACACCTTGAGGTTGCGCCGCTGCGCGACGGACCGCGGGCTGTCCTCGCGCGAGAGCGCGTCGAACGTGGCGCGGACCATGTTGTAGGGGTTGGACGAGCCCTGGCTCTTCGCCACCACATCGTGCACGCCGAGCGACTCGAACACCGCTCGCATCGGGCCGCCGGCGATGATCCCGGTGCCGGCGGGGGCGGCGCGCAGGACGACCCGGCCGGCACCGTGGCGGCCGTTGACGTCGTGATGCAGCGTGCGGCCTTCGCGCAACGGCACGCGCACGACGCCGCGCTTGGCGGCCTCCGTCGCCTTGCGGATCGCTTCCGGCACTTCCCGCGCCTTGCCGTGGCCGAAGCCGACGCGGCCTTTCTGATCGCCGACGACGACGAGCGCGGCGAAGCCGAACCGGCGGCCGCCCTTCACGACTTTCGCCACGCGGTTGATGTGGACGAGGCGGTCGATGAACTCGCTGTCCCGTTCCTCGTGCTTGTGGTCGCGGCCGCGGCCGCCTTCTTCACGCGCCATAGCTTCTTTCCATCACTAAAATCGCGGCGCGCCCGAGAACGGCGCCGCTCGCTTATTGCAATCAGAACTCGAGGCCGCCCTCGCGCGCGCCCTCGGCCAGCGCCTTGACCCGGCCGTGATACATGTAACCTCCCCGGTCGAAGACGACCTTCCCGACCCCGGCTTTCTTCGCCCGCTCGGCGATCTCCTTGCCGACGATGCGCGCGGCCTCGACCGTCGCGCCGGTTTTCAGCTGCTCGCGCATCGCCTTCTCGATCGAGGAGGCGGCCGCGAGCGTGCGGCCGTGCTCGTCGTCGATGACCTGAGCGTAGATCTGCTTGGAGGAGCGGAAGACGCTGAGCCGCGGACGACCTCCCTTGGCGATGATCGCGCGGCGAACGCGCGCCTTGCGCCGCTCCGTTGACGTATTCGACTTGGCCATGGCGGCGCCCCTTACTTCTTCTTGCCTTGCTTGCGGAAGATGAACTCCCCGACGTATTTGACGCCCTTGCCCTTGTAGGGTTCGGGGCCGCGGAAGGCGCGGATCTCCGCCGCGATCTGGCCGACCTGCTTCCTGTCGATGCCGGCGACGGTGATCTCGGTCGGCTTCGGCGTGGTGATCGTCACTCCGGCGGGGATCGGATACATGATGTCGTGGCTGTAGCCGAGCGAGAGTTGCAGGTTCTTGCCCGCAATCGCTGCCTTGTAGCCGACGCCGTTGATCTCGAGCTTCTTCTCGAAACCATGGGTGACGCCGCCGATGAGGTTGGCGATCTGGGCGCGCGTCATGCCCCACATCGCGCGGGCGCGCTGGTCTTCGCCATGCGGCTTGACGTGTACCGCTCCGCCGTCGATCGAGACCGACACCTCCTCAGGCGCAGTGAACTTGAGTTCGCCCTTCGCGCCTTTGACGGCGATCGTCTGCCCGTCCAGCTTCGCGGTGACGCCGGAGGGAATGAGGACGCGCTTTTTGCCGATACGAGACATGGCTCAATTCCGTTCTTCGCGATGCGCCGTCAAAAGACGGTGCAGAGGACTTCACCGCCGACGTTGTTTTCGCGCGCGGCGTGGTCAGCCATGACGCCCTTCGGCGTCGATACGATCGCGACTCCCAGGCCGTTGGCGACGCGCGGCATGGCGTCGACAGTCGCATAGACGCGACGGCCCGGCTTCGACACGCGCTCGATCTTGCGGATCACCGGCTCGTTGTCGAAGTACTTGAGCTCGATCTCGAACTCGCTGCGGCCGTTGCCGTAGTCCGTCGTGGAGTAGCCGCGGATGTAGCCTTCCGCCTCCAGCACGTCGAGCACCTTCTTGCGGAGCGAGGAGCCGGGGGTCGTCACCTTGCCGCGCTTGCGCATCTGCGCGTTGCGGATGCGGGTGAGCATGTCGCCGAGGGGATCGTTCATAGCCATGACGCTCGCCTCCTCACCAGCTCGACTTGACAAGACCCGGGATCAGGCCTCGGTTGCCCAGTTCGCGCACGGCGATGCGCGACATCTTCATCTTGCGATAGAAGCCGCGCGGACGGCCGGTGACCTCGCAACGGTTGCGCACGCGCACGATCGAGCCGTTGCGCGGCAGGGCCGCGAGCCTGAGGCGGGCCTCAAAGCGCTCCTCCATCGGCCGCGACTCGTCGTTGGCAATGTCGAGCAAGCGCCGGCGCCGGCTGGCGAACTTCTTGGCCAGACGCTGCTTGCGCAGATTGTTCTCAATTGCACTCTTCTTTGCCATCAACGGCCTCCAATTTTCCGCGTCTGAGCCATTTTCAGCCTACTGCCGGAACGGGAAGTTGAACGCACGCAGCAGGGCCCGCGCTTCCGCGTCGGTCCTCGCCGTCGTGCAGACCACGACGTCGAGCCCAAGCATGGCTTCGGTCTTGTCGTAGTCGATCTCGGGGAAAATGATGTGTTCCTTGATGCCGAGCGCGTAGTTCCCGCGCCCGTCGAACGATTTCGGGTCGAGGCCGCGGAAGTCGCGCACGCGCGGCAGCGCGACCGTCACCAGGCGGTCGAGGAACTCGTACATGCGCGTCTTGCGCAGCGTCACCTTGGCGCCGATCGGCATGTTTTCTCGCACCTTGAAGGTCGAGATCGCCTTGCGGGCGCGCGTCACGACCGGCTTCTGCCCGGCGATCAGCGCTAGATCGGCAGCAGCCGACGTCACTTTCTTGGTGTCGCTGACGGCCTCGCCGACGCCCATGTTGAGCACGATCCTCTCGAGCCGAGGCACTTCCAGCGAGTTCTTGTAGCCGAACTCCTTGATGAGCTTCGGCACGATCTCGTCCTGATACAGCTTCTTCAGCCGCGCGACATAGTCCTTCGGCGCGGCCTTGACCGCGCCGGCGGCGGCGACCTCGCCGGCCCCTTCCTTGCGCCCCTTCGCGCCCTTGGCCTCGGCGGCCGCGGGCGGCGCGCCCTTGCCGCCCTTCTGGGGGGCGGGTTTGTCGCCCTTGGCCGGCTTGGCGCCCTTCTCGTGCTTTGCCTCAGCCATCGATCAGGTCTCCGGAACGCTTGGCGACGCGAACCTTGCGGCCGTCGTCGAGAATCTTGAAGCCGACGCGTGTAGGCTTGCCGGACTTGGGATCGGCGATGGCCAAATTCGACAGATGGATCGGCGACTCCTTGGTCAGGATGCCGCCCTCGGTCTTGGCGCTCGGCTTGGTGTGGCGACGCACCATGTTGACGCCTGCGACGATGGCGCGGCCCTCGTCGGGCATCACCCGGCGGACCTCGCCGGTCTTGCCCTTGTCGCGGCCGGCCATGACCACGACCCTGTCGCCCTTCTTGATCTTGGCCGCCATCACAGCACCTCCGGGGCGAGCGAAATGATCTTGACGTGGTTCTTGGCGCGCAGTTCGCGCGGCACCGGCCCGAAGATGCGGGTTCCGACCGGCTCGGACTGGTTGTTGATCAGCACCGCGGCGTTCGAATCGAAGCGGATCACCGAGCCGTCGGCGCGGCGGATGTCCTTGGCGGTGCGCACGACGACCGCCTTCATCACGTCGCCCTTCTTCACGCGCCCGCGCGGGATCGCCTCCTTGACGGACACGACGATGATGTCGCCGATCGAAGCGTAGCGGCGCTTCGATCCGCCCAAAACCTTGATGCACATCACGCGCCGCGCCCCGGAATTGTCGGCAACGTCGAGATTGGTCTGCATCTGTATCATGGCCTGATCGCCTTTCTGGTCAGAACGGTTTCCGGCCCCTTAGCGGAGGCGGACTTCGCCTGAAGGGGCGTCGTCGCCCCGAGATGAATTCACGTCTGCGGCGCCGTCTCATCGATGACGATCCAGCGCTTGAGCTTCGAGATCGGACGGGTCTCCTGGATCGAGACCGTATCGCCGACCTTCTGAGTCTTGTTCTCGACATGCGCGTGGTAGTTCTTCGACCGGCGCACGGTCTTCTTCAGCAACGGGTGAGTGAAGCGGCGCTCGACCTTGACCACGAGCGTCTTTTCCTGCTTGTCGCTGACCACGACGCCCCGCAAAATTCTCTTCGGCATATCCTCAGTCCTTGGCCTTGGCGGCGGCGCGCTTCTGCGCGGCGATGGTCTTCACGCGCGCGATGTCGCGGCGGACGACGCGCACCCGCGCCGTGTCCTGCAGCTGGCCGCTCGCCTTCTGGAAGCGCAGGTTGAACTGCTCCTTCTTCAGCTTCAGCGCCTCGTCCTCGAGCTGGTCCGGCGTCATGACGAGCAGATCCGAAACCCGGCTGGCTCCCTTCATCTCGCGCTCTCCTTATTCCGCAATGCGCTGGACGAAGCGCGTCTTGATCGGGAGCTTGGCCGCGGCCAGCAGGAACGCTTCTCGCGCGATCTGCTCCGGCACGCCGTCCACCTCGAACATGATGCGCCCGGGCGCCACCCGCGCGATCCAAAGCTCCGGCGCGCCCTTGCCCTTGCCCATGCGGACTTCGATCGGCTTCTTCGACACCGGCACGTCCGGGAACACTCGGATCCAGACGCGGCCGGCGCGCTTCATGTGGCGCGTCAGCGCGCGGCGGGCCGCCTCGATCTGGCGCGCCGTCACGCGCTCGGGCTCCATCGCCTTCAGGCCGAACTCGCCGAAATTCAGCGCATAGCCGCCCTTCGCATTGCCGTGGATACGGCCTTTGAAGGCTTTGCGGAACCTGGTTCTCTTGGGCTGCATCATGGTCGTAGACTTTCAATTGCTCCGCTTCGGCCTCAGACCGCTTCGCGGCCATGCTCGCGATCGCGGCCGTGCTCGCGTTCGCGCGGCTCGCGACGCGGACGGTGCGCCGAGGAATGGTCGGCCTCGGCCTGCCGCTTGTCCTGGGCCATCGGGTCGTGCTCGAGGATCTCGCCCTTGAAGATCCAAACCTTGATCCCGCAGGTGCCGTAGGCGGTGTGAGCGGTGGCGATGCCGTAGTCGACGTCGGCGCGCAGCGTATGCAGCGGCACGCGCCCCTCGCGGTACCATTCGAGGCGGGCGATTTCCGCGCCGCCCAGCCGTCCCGAGCAGTTGATGCGGATGCCCTGGGCGCCGAGCCTCATTGCCGACTGGACCGCGCGCTTCATGGCGCGGCGGAACGCGACGCGCCGCTCGAGTTGTTGGGCGATCAACTCGGCCACCAGAGTCGCGTCGATCTCGGGCTTCCGGACCTCGACGATGTTGATCGCCACTTCCGAATTCGTCAGCTTCGACACCTGCTTGCGCAGCTTGTCGATGTCCGCGCCCTTCTTGCCGATGACGACGCCCGGGCGGGCCGAGTGGATGTTCACGCGGCACTTCCTGTGCGGGCGCTCGATGACGATCTTGGAGATCGCCGCCTGCTTGAGGCCCTTCATCAGCACGTCGCGGATCTGCATGTCCTCGTGCAGGAGCTTGCCGTACTCGGTCTTGTTCGAGTACCAGCGCGAGTCCCAGGTGCGGTTGACGCCGAGGCGCAGCCCTATCGGATTGATCTTCTGACCCATCGTTGCCTCTCTATGCCGCCCTGGTTTCGTCGGCGGTGACTTCGCGCACGACGATCGTGATGTTGGACAACGGCTTTTCGATGCGCCCCGCCCGGCCGCGCGCGCGGGGACTGAAACGTTTCATCACCATGTCCTTGCCAACCCAGGCCTGCGCGACGACGAGATCGTCGACGTCGAGCTCATGATTGTTCTCGGCGTTGGCGATCGCCGACTCGAGCGCCTTCCTGACCTCGGTCGAGATCCTCTTGTTGGAGAATTCGAGGTCGGCGAGCGCGGTCGCGACCTTCTTGCCGCGGATGAGCTGGGCGAGAAGATTGAGCTTTTGCGGGCTCACCCGCAGCATGCGCACAGTCGCCTTGCCTTCGTTGTCGGCCAGGCGGCGCGGGTTGGCTTGCTTGGACATCGGTTACGCCCTCTTCGCCTTCTTGTCCCCGGAATGGCCGTGGAAGGTGCGCGTAGGCGCGAACTCGCCGAACTTGTGGCCGATCATCTCCTCCGACACGAGCACGGGAATGTGCTTGTGGCCGTTGTAGACGCCGAAGGTCAGTCCGACGAACTGCGGCAGAATGGTCGAGCGGCGGCTCCATATCTTGATGATGTCCGAGCGGCCCGAACCGCGCGCGGCATAGACCTTCTTCAAGAGATAGCCGTCGACGAACGGCCCCTTCCAGATCGAGCGCGTCATGGCTCAGCCTTTCTTCTTCCGCGCGTGCCGCGACGCGACGATGAACTTGTCGGTGGATTTGTTGGACCTGGTCTTCTTGCCCTTGGTCGGCTTGCCCCAGGGCGTGACCGGATGGCGGCCGCCCGAAGTGCGGCCTTCGCCGCCGCCGTGCGGGTGATCGACCGGGTTCATGGTCACGCCGCGGTTGTGCGGGCGACGGCCGAGCCAGCGGCCGCGGCCCGCCTTGCCGAGCGAGGCGTTCATGTGGTCCGGGTTCGACACGGCGCCGACCGAGGCGAAGCACTGGCCGTGAATGAGGCGCTGCTCGCCGGAGTTCAGGCGGAGAGAGACATAGCCCTGGTCGCGGCCGACGATCTGCGCGTAGGTTCCGGCGGAGCGGGCGATGACGCCGCCCTTGCCGATCTTCATCTCGACGTTGTGGACGATCGTGCCGACCGGGATGCTGGCGAGCGGCATGGCGTTGCCGGGCTTCACGTCGACCTGCACGCCGGCGATCACCTCGTCGCCGACGGCCAGTCGCTGCGGGGCGATGATGTAGGCCTGCTCGCCGTCGGCGTACTTGATCAGCGCGATGAAGCTTGTGCGATTCGGATCGTATTCGATCCGCTCGACTTTGGCCGGGACGTCGAGCTTGCGGCGCTTGAAGTCGACGATGCGGTAGGACCGCTTGTGGCCGCCGCCACGGAAACGCACGGTGACCCGGCCCGCGTTGTTGCGGCCGCCCTTCTCGGGCCGGCCGACGGTCAGCGCCTTGAGGGGCTTGCCCTTGTGGAGTTCGCTGCGATCGACGAGCGCCAGCTGGCGCAGGCCCGGCGTCGTCGGCTTGTAGGTCTTGAGAGCCATGGTTTTTACGTCCTCACAGGCCCGTGGTCACGTCGATGCGGTAGCCGTCCGCAAGGGTGACGATCGCCTTCTTCATGTCCTGCTGCCGGCCGCGGATGCCACGAAAGGCCTTGGTTTTACCCTTGCGCAGAAGCGTGTTGACCGCGGTCACTTTCACGTCGAACAGTTTCTCGATCGCTTCCTTGATCTGCGGCTTGGTGGCGTTGCGCGCGACCTTGAAGACGAACTGGTTGCTTTCTGAGGCGAGCGTCGCCTTCTCGGTGATCACCGGCGCGACGATCGTGTCGTAGTGGCGAGCGTCCCTATTCATTTGAACCGCGCCTCCAGCGCTTCGACCGCGGCCTTGGTCAGCACGAGCTTCTCGCGGCGCATGATGTCATACACGTTGACGCCCTGGACCGGCAGAACGTCGATCTGCGGCAAGTTGCGCGCGGCCAGGGCGAAGTTCTCGTGCACCTGCGCGCCGTCGACGATGAGGGCGTTCTTCAGCGACGTCTTGGCGAACGAGTCGCGCAGCGTCTTCGTCTTGCCCTCGGCGAGTTCGGCGCTCTCCCATACCACGAGGCCGCCGGCGCGGACCTTGGCGGAAAGCGCGTGGCGCAGCGCGAGCGCCCGCACCTTCTTCGGCAGGTCATGCGCGTGGCTGCGCACGACCGGCCCCATCGCGCGTCCGCCGCCGCGGAACTGCGGCACGCGGCCCGAGCCGTGACGGGCGCCGCCGGTGCCCTTCTGCTTGTACATCTTCTTGCCGGTGCGGTTGATCTCGCCGCGGCCCCGCGTCTTGTGGTCGCCGGCTTGGCGTCTGGCGAGTTGCCAGCGCACCATGCGCGCGATGATATCGGCGCGCGGGTCGAGACCGAAGACCGCGTCGTCGAGCTCGAGCGAGCCCGCGGCCGATCCGTCCATCGACG